>NZ_JACIEN010000001.1:0-1716386 GCF_014196925.1 Chelatococcus caeni
CTCTCAAAGGCAGCAAGGCCCCTGGAGGCCGCGCCCAAAAATTGACGCGGGGTGGAGCAGCCCGGTAGCTCGTCAGGCTCATAACCTGAAGGTCGTAGGTTCAAATCCTACCCCCGCAACCAAAATTACTAAGCAATATCAAAGATCCAGCAGAAAGCCCCGAGCCTCACGGCCGGGGCTTTCTTGCGTTCGGGGACAAAATGGGGACAGTTGGCCCCAAGCCCCCACACCTCACGCCCACGATTCTCAACATGCAAGCATGCTGGATGGCGAGCATGCGAGCATGCTGGCCAGCTAGCGTGCCGTGGCGCGATAATGATCCCACATCGCGCAGAAGAGCTCACTGAGCTCCATATCCTGTTCAGCCGCATGCGCCCGGAAGGCCCGTCGGACCTCTGGCGCGAGCTTGACCTGGAGGGGGACCTTCTCCGCCCCGTTCGGCTTGTGAAGATTTCCCGTTGGTTCGGGCTTTGCTGGGGGAGCAGGGAGCGCGGACCGCCGCGTCGGCTTTTCGAGCTTCACCTTCATCGTCACGCAACCTCCCGCCGCGAAACGAGCGCCGTGAGTCTGTCTGCAATGTCCTGGGCGACCGCCTCAGCTTTCTCGTTGAGCGTTCTATGGGCACTTTCCGACGCCGCGAGACCAGCATTCATGGCGCGCTGATAGCCGATCCTGTCCGGGAGTTCGTGCTGCGCAACGTCGTACCCCGCCTGTGCGAGGAACCGTCGCGCATCTTCCATCGACGCGACACTCTCGCCGACACGCGCAAGGACGAAAACCAGCTTGTCGGCGGCGACACCCTTGCGCACCAGTTCATGGGCGAGCACGACCGCGGGGCGCAGATCATCCAGCGAGAGTCCGGTCGGGATGACGACCAGGTCGCATACGCGTGCGATATCCAGCGTGGTGGCGGTGGCATGTGGCGCTCCATCGATGACCACCAGGTCGAAGCGCTCCGCATCGGCCAGCGCAGGCTCCAGTCGTCCAAAGCTCTCGACGCGGATCAGGGGCGCAACGCCGTTCTTCTGCCGAATCCGCCCCCATTCGACGCACGTGCCCTGAGACACGTCCAGGTCGGCAATCTTCACATCCCAACCCTGCTGCGCAAATTCCCGTGCGACAAGCCGCGTCAAAGTGCTCTTGCCGACACCACCTTTCTGAGAAACGACCCCAATGATATGTGCCACAAATCAACCTCCCATATGGCATGCCAGCATGCGAACATGCTGGCATGCTCGCTAATCGACGGGGAATAATTCCACCTGCTCTGCTTGACCGACGATATGGGTCAGCCGTTTTCGAAAACCTTTGTTTTCGGCTTTTCCGATCAATGCCCGCGCCGTGATCGCGTGATAGTTCTTGAATTCTTCGCTTGCCTTCCATGTCTCATGCGGGTTGAGGATGTAGACGTTTGCCGTGCCCATCTTGGCTATTGCCAATGCGCCCTGTTCCGAGAGGTATTTGACCTTCTTGTAGATCGTCTTGCGATGCAGGCCGAGCTCTTCCTCTAGAATGGCCATGCTGCAAGCCAGAACATTGTCGTGCCCTGCGTTCTCGACCAGGAACACCCAGACACGCGCAGCTGTAGGGTCACCCTCCAGCAATCCCTTGATCCGGTTCCATCCCGGTTTGTAGACTTTGGTAAAATGCGGCTTCTTCTCAGAAGAATCGGATTTCGTTGTATAATCGACAGCCAGTTCCATGGGTTTTGCCCCAATTTTTATTGTTCGGAGATACGTTAACCTATCATGTCCTAAATTGGGAAATAAAAATTCCCAACGTGGAAATAAATTTCCGTTCCGGTAATCCAAACGCCACATATATGTGGCCTCTAGGGAGCCACATATATGTGGCCTCTAGGAGGCCACATTACATCCGCGGATTTCCTCGATTTTTTGCTTCTCTCTTCTTAGTCTTACATATGCACTGGACTTATCCACAGGCTTGAGCCGCGAGCAGCAGCCCCGATACTGCAAGCGACGCGGCGAGGAGTGCCTGTGGGTAAGTCCCGACCTCTTTTGAACGGTGACGCTTTCGCTGACCATTCCTTTGCCGGTCAAACACACGCCTCTGCGCTCCCACCACCTTCGTGCGGTCTTGCGCGGGTCCCCGTCCAAAAGAGGTTTGGAAGGCGGCATGGCTGCCCCGCACTGAAGAAAACCATCTGACCCGCCTACCGCCTGTGATGCCGCATAAGGGGTTTTGAAGGGGGTGTGGCGCGCTAGGAGCCTCCACAGTTCATTCGTCGAAGCCGGGAGGGGTAGGTGGGCGCTTCTGGCTCTCCGATGAACCAGAAGGCGGCTCAGGAGGTTTGGGGGGCATGACATCGGGCTTGGGCTCCGCCTCGGACAACGTGTCGCCCTTGCGTGCCCGCATCCGCGCCTGAAGCGCGGCAAGCTCTGCCTGATATTCGGGATCGTCCTTCAGGTCGGCGTCGTCCTCGTCCGGCTCGAACTCCGGCGTCAGGACGGGGCGCGGGGCGCGATGCACCCTGTCGCCAAGCTCACTCTTCTTCTGCGCCACCCACTCCTTCAGCTTCTCGTTGGCGTAGTAGGGCGGGTACAGGTTGGCCCGAATCGACAGCCCGTCCTGAAAGATCACACAGTCGTCGCGAAACTCAGGTCCCATCAGCTGCTGGGGCGAGGCCACCCAATCCTCACCGCCCCAGATGTCTTTCCGCCTTCCTAGGCGTTCGGCGACGTGTTCCGCCGTGCGGGTGTCATTCGGGCGGAAGAAGATCTGGCCACGGCAGTTGGCGATGAGGCTCCGCCACTTCGGGTACACCTCTTCGAGCTGTGCCAGGTCCTGCGCGAAAAGCCAGAGCCGGACGCGGTAGCTCCGCGTGATCGCCACCGCGTCCTCGATGATCCGCATGTAGCCCAACTGCGGCATCTCGTCGAAGACGAACATCATCGGCCAGTCGAGATATTCGGCTGGCAGGCTGTCATCCTCGGCATTGGCCGCGTCAATCATCTTGCGCACCCGGATCGCTTCGCTCAGGTGCTGGCCCAGCATCACCCGCAGCACGCTGCGCATGGCCGCCATCTTCTCGGGCGGCACGATCAGATAGACCGTGGCCGCGCTGCCGCGCGTCACCCCGCCATCCTCGCGCTGGTGCCAGCCCGGCGCGCGGCCGGTCTTTGCGGCGAAGGTGACGCTGATGTTGTCGCGGACGAGGATGTCCTCGACCGTCCAGCCCGGCGTCGTGGAGGAGGTGACATTGGCCACGTCGTCTGACCGCCAGATGGCGAGCTGCGTGCGCAGCGTCGTTGAGATCGAGGCGCGTAGCGCCTCCGACTGCGTCTCCAGGATATTGCCCAGCTCCTTCAGGCGCTCGTCGTCCGACCCTTGCAGGTCCTCGACCATCGCCTCGAAATCCGCCTTGCTCGGCGTCAGCAGGCGGCAGACCGCGCGCATGTTGCGCTGGCCTTCCGGCCGCGTGCGGATGACATAGAAGATCAGCCCCGTTAGCAGGTCGCGCGCGGCCTCGTCCCAGAACGGCTCCTTGCCTTGGGGAATGACCAGCAGTTCGGCCACAAGCCGTGCCTCGTCCCAGCCCGTCACCCGGTCGAGCGGGTTGTAGCAGTCGGAATCGGCCGCGCCGGGCGCCCATTTGAATACCTGCCCGTAGAGGCTGCGCCGCCATGCCGTGTGCTCGTAGTTCTCGCCCTTGGGGTCGAGCACCACCGTCGGCCCCTCGAAATCCAGCAGCACCGGCAGGATCAGCCGCTGGCCCTTGCCCGCGCCCGTGGGGGCGACCGTCAGCAGATGCCCTTCGCCCCGGAAATAGAGCGGGAACTCCAGGTCCGGGCGGTCCGGCACCGGCTGCTTGGCGATTTGCAGCGCGTCCATGGGGAAGGTCGCGTTGCTTGAGATGACGATGCCTGCTTCGGCGATCTGATCGAATGTGGCCCAGCGCTGCGCCTGGCCGACGTTGCGCAGCTTCTCGCGAGACTCTGCCGTCAGGAAATGCATGGACTGGCGGAGGATCTTCCGGGCTTCCTCGATATCGCCTTCGTTCAGCTTGTAATGCAGGCTCTCCCGAAACGCCTGGTCGATGGCGGGGTCGGTTACGAGGATCATGTACGCCTCGGCCCATTCCGGCCCGATCCCTTCCAGCCAGCGATCAAACTGGCGCTTGCGCTCAATCTCGCGCGGCGACGGTTCCTTCTCGCCCCCACCCCCGAAAAGCTTCTTCCACACCATCGCCGCTCCCTCGCCGAATGCTCCCCTGACAGTCCACCTGCCTGACGCCAAGCTACCACCGAATCGCCAGTGAATCCGACGGAAATGCTTGGCCGGACGAGGCTTTGAGCTTGGTTCTACGCGGCTTGGCTTTGGGCGGATGACGCGGGGCGGGGTTGCCCGTCCGGCACGGTGCCCGTGTGGGCAGCCAGTCGAAATGCCCCGCGCCCGACAGCGGGATGACGCATTGCCCTTGGGCACGTCGAGAGCGTCCGGTTGGGCTTCTCTCGCCCTTGTCCGATTCCGCGCTCCACGAGCCGTCCTCAGTTGTGGCTGACCTGGCAGGGACGCCGGTCGGCGCAACGGCGGTCGGTCAGTTTCTTCCCCTGCGGCCGAGGCCGCATTCCTCGCGGACGCTGGCGCTCCAACAAACAGCCCGCCCGCCGTCTTCCGGTTCCCTCCAGCCCGTTCGGGTGCGCCGCCCGTCTTGCCCCTGCCTCTCCGGTCGCCATCGGACGGCCGCGATGGGCGCGGTCGCAAAGACAAGGAGAGGAACCATGACCGCACAACGCATCGACGTCTACACCCAGGTCACCAACAACATCATCGCCGCCATCGAGGCGGGCGCGGGCGACTGGCAGATGCCCTGGCACCGCAGCGGCGAGGGCCTGAACCGCCCCGTCAACATCGACACCGCCAAAGCCTATCGCGGCATCAACGTCGTCAGCCTCTGGGCCTCCGCCCAAGCCCGCGGCTTCACCACCGGCACCTGGGGCACCTACCGCCAGTGGCAGGCCAATGGCTGTCAGGTCCGCAAGGGCGAGAAGTCGAGCCTCGTGGTCTTCTACAAGGAGTTCGACGTGGAAGAGCGGAACGACGACACCGGCGAGACCGAGCACGGCAAGCGCCTCATGGCTCGCGCGAGCTGGGTCTTCAACGCGTACCAGGTGGACGGCTACGAGGCGCCCGCGCTTCCCGAGCCCAAGGACCCCATCGCCACCGTGGCAACCGCCGACCGCTTCATCACCGCCACCGGCGCAATCATCCGTCACGGCGGAACCCGCGCCTTCTATCGTCCCTCCGACGACATTATCCAGATGCCCGAGCGCGAGCGCTTCCTCGGCACCGGAACCAGCACGGCGACCGAGAGCTACTACGCCACGCTCTTGCACGAGCTGACTCACTGGACGGGCGACACCCGCCGCTGCGACCGCCAATTCGGCAAGCGCTTCGGCGACGATGCCTACGCCATGGAAGAACTCGTGGCCGAGTTGGGCGCGGCCTTCCTCTGCGCCGACCTGGGCGTGACGCTCACCCCGCGTCCCGACCACGCCGCCTACATCGACAACTGGCTGAAGGTCCTGAAAGCCGACAAGAAGGCCATCTTCGCCGCCGCCAGCGCCGCCGCCAAGGCGACGGACTTCCTGGCTGGGCTGCAAGCCAACGACATCACCGAGGCCGCCGCTTAGGCGGCCTCATTTCACTTGTACTTTTCGCCCTGTTCCTGGCAGTGGGCGCGAAGGCGCTCGATCCACTTGTCGTACCACACCCACGTATTTCGATAATCGCCGTCGCGCCCGTACCCATGCGCCGGATTCTTCGCATCCAGCTCCTTCCAAAGCGCCGTGTGCGCCTGCTGATTGAACTTGGGGAAACCTTCCGCCTGAACCATTTCCCAGACCTGCTTCGCCGTATACCGGCGCTTGTCCACCTCCTTGAGCAGGACGCGATTAATCTCTCGGCCTTCGTCGGAATCTCCCTTCACGAATTCGACGGCGATGTCCGCGCTTGAGGCGCGGTTCCCCGCGATCGGTACGAAGGCGACGCGGTAGCGATAGGCCGGGTCCGCGTATTCTGCTTCGCTCAGTCCGTGTTCGAACGCGTCGATGAAGGTTTCGATATGGCCCGGCAGACTCGTGCCCTTCTTAAGCGCCGCGCGCTGATCCGCGGCGAAGGTGACGAATTGCAGTGCAATGGGGAGCCGCCGCTCCAACCCGTACTGCGACCCGAACAGGCTTTTGATCGCCTCGTTGAAGTTCAGGCAGCACGCCTGCAACTTTGCGCTCACGGCGTCGTCGATCCGGTTCGTAGACCGATGCTCGATCTCATGTCGCAGCTCCAAGACGAAATCGAGGTTTTTTACTGCGCCGCTCGGAATTGGGCAGCGAGCGTGCCGCAGGCACTTCCCCAGCTCCCAATAGCAATCCGCCCCCTGCTTTGTTTTTTTGATTGTCCCGTCGGCGTTTCGATAGCGATAGTCGATCCCTTCGCGCCGAAACCATGCGTGCAGGAGATAGGTCCAGGCGATGATGCTGGTGACGATGAACAGCTCCGCCCGAAAGGTTAAACCCGCACCGTTGAAGGTATGCACGGCAGCGATCATCGCTTCCCGCGCCTTGATCAGCAATTCGTCCCCACGCAAGCTGAGGCCCGTTTCCGTATCGACTTCCGGCCAGTTGATCAGGAACTCATCCAGCTCGTCGGCAGAGGCGGTTTTTATCGCCTTGAACTTCGCACCTGTGCGGATTTCAGCGATGCGCGCATGATTGATCGAGCGCGTCGGGCGGGTGAAGTAAGCAAGGATGTCCTGGTCATTGTATCCGCCGCGACCCAGCATCGCCTTAATCAGGGCGATTTCCCACTTCTCAAGTGTATTCCCTCGTTTTCTCGCCGGCATGGATTTCCTGACGACCACAAGACTTCGTTGCAAGCTGTTCAGCTTGAGAGACTGTATCGGGATTTTCCGGCGGGGAAAGCCTTCCCCTGCCTGCGACCGTCAATGACGTTCTCCGTCACCCCTTCGAGCGGGGAGACCCCCGCAACGCCCCCAGAGCCGCCACACCGGGACCCGCGCTGACGCTGCCCGATGCGGCGGCAGCGGACGGCCCCTTGGGCCGAAGGTGATCCTGTGATCGCGCCTGGGCGCGATACCCTCTGTTTCCAGCTTGTGCCGACTGCACCGGCCAAGCCGACATCGGCCATGTCTCTCACCTTGCGCACATCCCAAGGTCGCCGTCCGGCCTGCCCGCTCCATTCGGGCGGCTGAAGCCGCCCTCCCGCGTTGGCCGGATGCCCCCTGCGGGGCGGCTCCCCCGGGAGCCCGGCGCGGTCGGCGCGACGCCGCCAGCGCAACGGCGGTCCTCATGCTCACTGGTTCTCCTGTCGTCGCTCGCCGCTGGGCAGAGGGTAATGCGCGGGGCGTGGGTGTCCTTCGCAGACCCGAACAACTTGACGGAGGACAAGACGACATGACCCGATTTCCCCAACTCAAACGGCTGGAGCGCGCCGAGACCCATTTGCAGGGTGTCAGCGCCTTGGCCGGTGGCCATGGCGTGGAAGCGCTGTGGTTCGACGAAACCCGCCGCGACGACCCGCGCGCGGTGCCCGACGCGCTCTATGTGAACATGGGCGACAGCTACGCGCCGACCATCGTCTATGACGTGGCCAGCGGCGAATACCTGTTCACCAGCTGGGGAGATGTGGTGGAGGCGGCAGATGCCGCCCGCGAGGCTGAAGCGGCAAGCGCCGCCGAGGCCGAAACGTTGGAGGGCTGACCCATGGCCAGCCTGACCAACATCACACCAGACCATCGCAGCGCCTTCGAGGCGCTGACCAGCGGCGCGTTTTCCAACTTCGCCCTGTTCTCCTGCTTCGCGGACGGCCAGCCCGCCGCCGCCATCTGCGCGGTGACCGAGCAGGCGGGCGAATACCTCATCCGCCCGCTCTTCGTGTCGGTGACCGACACGATGCGCCTGACCGACCATGACGGACGGGAGGCCGCGCAATGATGCCGCTTCTCACGGATTGCCAGCGCGCGCGCATGCTGGCCAATGGCCGCGCCAATGCCGAGCGCATGGCGGATGACGGCAACACCCAGGACTTCTGGCCTGTGGTGAAGCTGTTCTGCCCGTGGGGAGCCGCGACGTGGCTTCTCTCGGAGATCGACCCCGAGGACGAGGATATCGCCTTCGGCCTGTGTGACCTTGGCTTCGGATGCCCTGAACTGGGCAGCGTCCGTCTGTCGGAGCTTGCCGCCATCCGTGGTCCCGCTGGGCTGACCATCGAGCGCGACCTTCACTTTAAGGCCACCAAGAGCCTGACGGCCTACGCCGCCGAGGCGAACGAACACGGGCGCATCAGCGCCTGACAACCCGCGCCCGCGTCATGGCGCGGGCGCTCACCCCATCAAAAGGAACCGAACCCATGACCATCGAAACCATCCCCTTCTCGAAACTCGCCCCGACCGAGGGCGCGAACCCCCGCCGCAGCATGGACGCCGCCGCCATCGAGGGGCTTGCCGCCTCGATCAAGGCCGACGGCCTGTTGCAGAACCTTGTGGTGCGCCGCGACGGGCGGAAGTTCCGCATCGTCTCGGGCGAACGGCGCTGGCGCGCGCTCGCCCTGTTGGTCGAGCGCGGCGACATCGGCAAGGACTATCCCGTGCCCGTCGAGGTGCGCGCCGATCTGACCGAGGCCGACGCTTTGCGTCTGGCCACCGTCGAAAACATCCAGCGCGAGCAGCTTGCTCCGATGGACGAGGCCGAGGCGTTCGCCACCCTGTTGGGCGCGGGTGCCAGCCTTGAGGACGTGGCTGCGAAAGCGGGCGTGTCGGTGCTGACCGTCAAGCGCCGCGTGGCGCTGGCGAGCCTCACCGACGAGGTGAAGGCGCTTGTGCGGGAAGGGGAGATTTCCCTTGCCGCCGCCGAGGCGCTGACGCTGGGCAGTGCCGAGCAGCAACGCGCCGTCATCGAGCGGCTTGAAAGCGGCTATCGCTACGATGCCGACGACATCCGCGACTGGCTGACGGGCGAGAAGCCCGCCCTGTCCTTGGCGATCTTTCCGCTGGAACGCTATGAAGGCACGACCACGTCCGACCTGTTCGCGGACGAGGACGCGACCGTCTTCGACGATGCCGAGCAGTTCCTTCGGCTCCAGACCGAGGCCGTCGAGGCGCTGGCCGCGCATCACCGCGAGGCGGGTGCAGCCTTCGTGGACATCCTGACCGAGAACTACGCCGCTTGGTGGCAGTATCGGGAGGCCGATGCCGAGCGGGGCGAGACGGGCGGGGTGGTGATCCACTTCAAGCCGTCAGGCCGTGTCGAGGTGCGGGAAGGGCTCGCGCGCCGCGAGGTGCGCCCGAGCGTGGCGGAAGAGACCGCCGACCATCCCGCCGCGCCCAAGGAGAAGCCCGAATATACGGGCGCGGTCATCCGCATGGTCGCCGCCCACAAGTCGCTCGCCGTCATGGCAGGGCTTCTGGCCAACCCCCGCAAGGCGCGGGAGGTGGCGGTGGTGACGATGCTTAATGCCTGTGACTGGACGGCGCGGGCGCGTCTCGATGCCCATCCTGCGCTCGCCTACTTCGCGGGCGAGGATGCGCAGCCCGACACCTACGCCAAGGTGGAAGGGGCGGCGCAGGTGGTGATGGAGGCGCTCGACATCGCCGCTACGCTCACCAGCCGCTATCCCGCGCCCGAACGCGGGGCATGGGAGACGCTCTTGCGTCCCCAGAAGGAGCCGCTGGCGCTCTACGAGGCCGTGACCGCCCTCGATGATGCCACGCTCGATGCGCTGCATCTGCTTCTGACCACGCTGACCTTCGGTCAGGGCAACATGGACGCGCTCGATGATGGCGCGAGCCTGTTCAATCGCGTGGCCAGCGATCTCGGGGTGTCGATGCGGGATCATTGGCGCCCCGATGAGGCGTTCATCACCCGCCGCCGCAAGGATCAGCTGGAGGCCATCGCCAAGGAGACGGGCGCGGTGACCCGCCTCGGGGCGCTCAAGGACTACAACAAGACGCAGCTGGCCGCTGCCCTTGCCCGTCACTTCGAGCGCTGCGCCGCCGATGACAAGCTGATCGCCGCCGACCTGAAAGCCCGCGCCAATGCGTGGCTGCCCGAGGCCATGCGCTTCGGCGGGGTCGAGGGGGAGAGCGGCGACATGGCCGAGGCCGAGGAAGTGACCGAGGTCGAGGCCGATGACGCGATTGGCGACGGTTTCCCCACGCCCGCCGTCGCCGAGGATGTGCAGCCCGCCCACGCGGCCTGACCCGTCCAGCGAAGCCCGCCCGCCACGGGCGGGCTTCGTCCTTTCCTCAATTCGCCAATTCTTCATCCGACAGGTGTCCCATGCCCACCATCCTTGGCGCGCTCGCGCTCTTCGTCCTCGCCGCCTACATCGCCCACGTCACGGGCAATCCCGAGAACTTCCTCTGGACGATCGTCGCCGTGCCCTTCGTCCTGCCCGTCACGGCCATCGTGCTCTGGATCATCGGCAAGTTGCTGGCCGCGTTCCGTGGCCCGCCGCCGTCACCCTGACGGTCAGGAGCCATGGCCATGCCGATCATCGTGACCCTCGCGCTCATCATCCTCGCCGCTTTCGTCAGCACCCGAACCGGCAGCGCCGACGCCTTCATCGCGGTGCTGGTCGTCGTCCCGCTGGCAGCCTTGGGGCTGTTCTACGTCCTGCTCATCCTCGGTTGGATTTTCAGAGCGATCCGAAGCGGGTCGAGCCCCCGCTGACTGAAGATCCCGTGCGCCGCATCGAGGACGGTGCGGCCATGCACCGACCCACAGCGCCGCCTCGCTCCCGTCAGGGGGCGGGGCGGTTTCTCATTGCGCAGGGGACGCGATTTGGCCGGAGGCCGAGAGAGGACGGAGGCCGATTGGCCGCGTGTCGGGTGAAGGGGGCCGAGGTCGCCAGCGCGTCTTGCCTCTGTTTGGCGCGGATCAGCCGCCCTTCTGCGTCCTTTCCTCTCATGGCCACATCTGAGCCCGTCGCCCGTCCCCGCAACGGCGCGCGGTCGGTTTCTTCCCCTGACCTGCGGTCATTCCTCGCGAAACAAGAAACAGCCCGCTTGCCGTCTCCCACTGCGTTCCGCCCTGCGGGTGCGGGTCCGTGCTTCGACGGTCTCTCTCATGGGCCATGGAAAGGTCGCGATGGGCGCGACCGCCAGAACCAAACAAAGGAGACTTTCATCATGGCAACCATCGGCACCTTCACCAGGACCGACAGCGGCTTCACCGGCACCATCCAGACCCTCGGCGTCAAGGCCACCAAGGTCGCGATCACCAGCGTCGAGAAAACCGCAGACGCCGCCCCCGACTTCCGCGTCAAGGCGGGCGCTGTCGAGATCGGCGCGGCCTGGCACCGCACCTCCAAGGGCGGCAACGAGTACATCTCGGTCAAGCTGGACGACCCGAGCTTCGCCGCCCCGATCTACGCCAACCTGGTCGAGCAGGACAAAGGCTTCGCCCTCATCTGGAGCCGCTGACCGCAGGCGACGCCGCCCGCCACACGGCGGGCGGCCCTGCCTCCCCCGATAGTTTGACGATTTAATGAATGGACGATTTTGACATGATCACTTTGACCGACATCCATCTGCA
The DNA here is from genome assembly GCF_014196925.1 of Chelatococcus caeni. Taxonomy (GTDB): domain Bacteria; phylum Pseudomonadota; class Alphaproteobacteria; order Rhizobiales; family Beijerinckiaceae; genus Chelatococcus_A; species Chelatococcus_A caeni. The sequence continues at coordinate 11,574 of NZ_JACIEN010000001.1, forward strand.
ACGCCTGCACGCCGAGGCCAAACGCCTCGCCGAAGACGCCGACCGCCGCCTCGCCACCGCCTTGGACAGCGACGATCCCGACGACTGGGATGCGTGGAAAGAAGCTGACGGCATCGCCACGGGCTTCAAGCTCGCCCTTCAGGAGGTCGCCCGCGAGGCGGCCGATCCCGAGCCGACGCCGCCCGCGCCCGCTCTCAGTTACGACGACTGGCGCGATGCCTATCGCCCTGTCCGCAACACCATCCGCAAGGATGCGCCCTTCGACGGGTGCATGTTCGAGACCTTCGGCCCCGAACTCGATGCCGTTCGTGCGGCCGATCCGGCTTGCGTCTGGACGCTCGTCAGCAGCGATGACGACGACGGCCTCTGCCTTCTGTCCGGCTTCCACTTCGTCAACCGCCTTGGCTACCTCATCACCGAGCGCCCATGGAAGGGCGCGGAGTCAGTGGAAATCGCCCTTGATTGAACAGGCCGGGAGACCGCCGTCCGCAACCGGGCGGCGGTCTCCCTTGGGCCTCACGGGAACGCAAACGAGAAGCGCGTATCCGTGGCGTATGGATCGCGGCAGGGGGCGTCGATCACGGCGTCCCGGCAGACGATGCCCGTCACGCTCTCTGCTCCGATCCGCCCATGATAGCTCTGGAACTCCGGCGCGCGGTTGGACGGGTTCTCGCGTATGTCAGTCTCGCGAAACGCAATGGTTTCGCCGTCGATCCGACCCTCGATGGCATAGCGCGACCCGGACGACCATAAGGACTCGCCACTGAACAGATTGTCGTTGGGGTCGAATGTCTCGAAGGTGATCGTGAACTCGCTGACTGTTCGTTTTCCGCAGGGCAATCTTGCACAGCCCCATCTGTCCGGCTCGTCATAGCGCGCCTGAACCGCTGCTCCGGCAGCCAGTGCGTCACGCAGGATCACAATGCCCGCGGCCCGTCTGGCGCGACGCTCTGCGATGACCTCTTCGGGGTAGAAGGCAACCTGCACAAGGCCCTGCGCGCAGTCCGAGAAACCGCCCAGCGCCGTCTCCCTTCCATCCAGCGCCAGCCGATAGACACAATTCAGGACGGCATCGCCACGCTGGATGTCCTCGACATTCTCGAAGATCATCATGCCATTGGTGATGATGCCGTTGATCCGTTGAACCGATGACAGCGTCAGCCAGGTCAGCTGACCTGTAAAGCGATCATTCGCATCAAGGACAACATCGACGACCTCGAAGGGCCAGACCGAGCCGCCCTGGCTCGACTCACCGCGAAACTCGCCTCGCCCGAGAAGATGGCGCAATCGCGCGGAGTCGCGGTCGATGGCGGCCTGCTGAGCTTCACGAGCCGAGCGCTGTCGCGCTTCGGCCTCGGCGATCACTGCGCGATGCTCGTGGCTGTCGCGCAGAACCGTCCGCCCGGAAAAGCTGCTGCGCGGCGCGCCCGAGCCCTCGAAAGGGCTGCCCTGAAAATCAAAGGAATATTCCCATTCCCCGCGATAGAGTCGCGCGGAGGCAAAGCCGAAAAGCTCGACCACATGGCCCTCGGGCAGGACCGGCGCCAGCACGGTGACGTCGTCGATCTGAGACACGAAGCCGAAGGTCGCCTGTTGCAGACGCGCGGTGGCGCGAATGCGCATCCGGATATCGGGATCGACGATGCTGCCGACATTCTGCGTGGCCTGGATGGTCAGGGACTCAACCGACCAGATTGCCGGGATCTCGAAGCTCAGCCCCTCGGCGACCTGCGCCTCGGTGGGTGCCTCTTGCGCCTGACCCTTTATTGGCCCGACAACCACAAGGGCAAGAGCCAACAAAATTCCTGAAATCGTCGCCTTCATCCGTCCTCCTTTCGTGCAAGATCGCGGTTCTGGATCATGGCCTTACCCCGGCACGACACAGGTTCAGCCGCGCCTCCGCATCGAGGCGCATGCCCTCAGCGGCAAGCCGACCGTTCGGAACGGTGTCGAGGCGCTCCGCTTCCCGCACGCGCGCGCGGTATTCGGCATCGCAACTTGGCGCGGCGGGGCGGTCTGAACGACCGGAAGGGGCGCAGACCGCCAGCGCGCGCGTGAGCTCGGCCCGCGAGCCCGCCAGTGCCAGTGAAAAGGCCGGTAAATCCCCGGCAGTGACCCGCAGGCGCTGTCCGGCTTGCAGCGCATCCAGAAAATCCGAATGCCCCGGAAGATCGAGGGGTGTAACGTGCTGGAGATAACCTCCCAAGGTGACCGGGCTCATGGAGAAGGTGGCGTCGATCCGTCCTTCGACCGACAGGTTCACCTGCAGGGGGGCATCGACCAGCCCCGCGTCATCGACAAACAAGAACCATTCCGCGCCCGGGGGCGGGTTGTCTGCCTTGCAGCGCAGACCAAAGCACCGCGCCGCGTCCCCGTCGGCGCTGCATGCGGCGGTTCCCCAGCCAAGCACATCATCGGAGACCGCGAACCAGTCCCCTGCCAATGCTGGGGTTGTACTCCAAATCAGGACGGCAAGTAACACGAGCGATCCACCATTTGATGTCGCGCGCGCCATCTGCGGCCCCTCAGTAGGTGTCGCCGCCCGTCGCGGCGTAATAGGCATCCATCAGGTCATCGTCGCCGATGCGGTCGAAGGCATAAGCTGACCCGTTCCAGCGCCAGATGGCCGGTCCTTGCAGTCCGGCAAAAAGCAGGGTCACCGGCTCGCTCCCATCCTCGATCCAGGCGACATCGATCGCCATAACATCGGCGACGGTCACATATCCGTTGGGGCTGGAATGGAGCACGCGGATGTTGCACTCGCCCTGAGCATTGCAGGTCTTGTCCGTCACCAGCTGGACGATGACCCAAAGGTGGCCGAGCCCGAGCTCTGGCGATCCGAGCAGGACCTTGGCATTAAGGCCGGGGGCAGGCGCTCCGGCCGCGACCGCGCGGATATCCGCATCGGGCAGTGTGCCGACCAGCAATGTCTCGTCGCCTGCGACGAATTCGAAGCTGTGCACGATGAGAGCGTCCGCAGAGGCAGATCCAGTGGTGCCCAGAAGCAGTCCAGCTAGCGCCGCGATCATCGCGGCACTCATTCCCCGTCGTGAATGGCTCATAAGTTCCTCAATTCCGATTCTGTGCTCCCGTAATGGCGTCCGTATAGGCGTCCATCAGTGCTTCATCGCCGAGCTGGTCGAATGCATAGGCTGATCCGTTCCACCGCCAGATTGCCGTTTCTTGGGCTCCCTCTACGGCTTCCGACAGAAAGATCAGAGCGGGTGGTTCGTTGCCGTCATCGATCCACGCGACGTCTGACGCCATCACTTCGGCTACAGTCACATATCCAGCAGGGCCGGAATGAAGGATTCGGATACTGCATCCTTGACTATTACATGTGTTTGTGGTCGCGAGTATCACGACGAGCCATTGATGACCCAAGCCGAACTCCGGCGTGGCCAAAAGAACCTTCGGATATCCTATCCTCTCGTACATTGGCGCTCCGGCCGCGACCGCGCGGATATCCGCATCGGGCAGTTTTCCGATCAGTAAGGACTCGTCGCCTTCAAGGAAATCGAAGCTGCGAACCACCGGCGTCGTCGCATGCGCAAGTGTTGCGACGAGCAAGCCTGCCAGTAAGAGTGCGGAGGAGCCGATCCTACGAAGTCTCATCACGTTTACCGCAGGTAGGCTGGCCAGTATCGGCCAGAGCGGTCGTGCCAGTATCGGTATCCGTTGCCGTCGCGGTAGAACGTGTAACAAGTCCGCACGCCCGAATTGCTGTTGGTCGTGCAGAGCACGCCGTCATTGGCAATCTGATAGGTGCCCCGCGCGCTCATACGGCTATCGTCATACCGATAGGTGCCATCCCGCGAGAACATGAACGTTCCTGTTCCCTGACTCCATGCCCGCCCAACAAAGGTGCTACGCACCTGATCAGCCGTCAGACGGTTGCCGTTATCGGCCGCTGCTGTCTGGCAGGCCATCAGGCCCAGCATGAAAAGCGCGGCGAAGACCGCGCCGCAGCGTGACAAGCTCGGGAACATCATTGTTTACCTCGGTAGCGCGGCTTTGATGCGGTCGAGGATCGTCAGCGACTCCCGCATGGCTCCGGTGTCGTTCTGTTGATGGGCGCGGTCGTGCAAGGCGCGGCCCCTTTCGAGTTGCCGGGTAAGGTCGGCTTTCCTGTCGGCGGGCAACGAGGCGGCGGCCAGCCGGGACGCCACGTCCGGGTATTCCGCCGTACCCCGGCAGGCAAGTGCGCTGGACGCCCCCGCCACGGTGAACATAAGCCCTCCTAAGAGAAGTGCGGCAGGCCGCAGGAAAGGTTTGTGTTGGTTGGTCATGGGTGCCCCCGGCTTCCGTAAAGTTTGTTCATGCGAACAGGCGCACGACTACGACCCGTGCGACGGGTCGCCCGAATATTTTCATAAGGGCTGCTACCGGCTGGTGTCACCGGCAATGTTGGAAGGCATGGAAAAATCGGAAAATGCGCCGAATAGGTGATCCTTCTCAAGAGCTTGATCGGGAGTCCCGGTCTGGCTAGAAAGGAGGGAAAGAGCCGCGTGAGGGGACGGCATGGGGGACAAGTTCGCCAGTTTTGCAGAATGGTGGAAGCTGTTCGATGCTTTGTGCATCGAGCGTGGCCATGTCGATAACGACCGGATTGCCAGCGAATACTGTAACCTGACCAAGAAGAAGGCGGACGGCGCTTACGAAAGCGCGCTGAAAAGCCTGAACAACTGGCGCAGGGGGTTACACACCCCCAGCCGCCGTAACTTCCGCATCCTGACCTTGCTGCTTCAAGTGGAGGACATGGACGATGCGCTGCCTTACTGGCACCGGCTTTATGAAGATGCCCAGCGGCGCAAGCCTTCCACCGAACCGGACAACGGCGACGCGAACGGACACACGGGAACCCCCGAAAGGATAGCACCGCCTCATCCTGTTGCGGCTTCCCGCCGCGTCCGTCATTGGCAGATTGCCGGTATCGTCGCCCTTGTGTTGTTGGCCGCTGGCGGCGGCATGATCGGATTGAGCGGTTGGCAGGTGTCGGAAAGCTCGGCCATCCAAAGGAAGCGGCCCGAACCCGGCCCGCGTGTGATCGACATGACTGACCAGCGCATTTACTGGCGTGAGCTTTCCGAGGTGAGGGTAGGCGAGTCGGTTGTGATCCACGCCAAGCGTGGACGCTGCGGGGAGCAGCCACCATCGTGGGAAGAGGTGTTCGAGTATCTGCCGGAACTCGCCACGGGCATTTGGTCAGATGGAGGGGTAGGCTACCGCGTCAGCCGCTCATGTGGCGGAGCGACACCCGCAAGAGCGGTCGTGTTCACGGCCACGCGCCCCGGAGAACATCGGTTCATGCTTTACGAAGACCCCATCACGATCCGGGTGGAAGAATAGGAGCGCTCTCCACGGACATTGCGGCGAGCCTTTTTCGCCGTCCCATGCTTGGCATGGGAGGCGGGTGCGATCGCGGCTATCATCGGGTAGATTCCCTATTTCCGGCTTCAAGTTGTTTCCGGTCGTCTATCGAGCAGAGGAGCAAGCCAAGCATCAAATTTCGCGCGGCTGTCTCCCAAGACGCCGACCGCCCCGTCCTGAACACGCTCCGCAATGATGCGCCCTTCGGCGGGCTGATGTTCGAGACCTTCGGCCCCGAACTCGATGCCATCGCCGTCGCCGACCCGGCTTGCGTCTGGACGCTCGTAAGCACCGACGACGATGACGGCCTCTGCCTTCTGTCCGGCTTCCACTTCGTCAACCGCCTTGGCTACCTCATCACCGAGCGCCCATGGGAGGGCGACGGTCAGCTCGACATCCGCCTCGACTGACGGCTGCTTCCGCCCCCCGTCGCTTCGGCGGCGGGGGCTTTTCGTGTGTCCGATCGGTGGCTCTTCGGCGGAGGGCGCAGGCATCCAGTCCCGATCCCTTCCGGTCGGTTGCCCGTCCTTTGGAGGTTCCGCATCCCTGGCAGTCGGCGCCTTGCCGTCCATGACCGGCCCGCGCCAGCGGGTCGGTGCCCCGCCCGTGTTGGTCAGGACGGCGGCGGCTCATGCCGCCCGCCCTTTCGGTCGCGTCCGTCAGGACGCGCAACCAACGACCGAAAGGAGATCATCATGGGACTGGATATGTACGCCTTCACCACCGCCGAGCCAATCACGGCCGAGGTGGACTTCACCACCGAGACCGCCACCGAACTCGCCTACTGGCGCAAGCACCCCAACCTGCATGGCTGGATGGAACAGCTTTATCGCGCCAAGGGCGGCTCGGACGCCGACTTCAACTGCGTGAACGTCGCTCTCGACGCCGACGACCTCGATCGGCTGGAGCGTGACATCCGCAATCAGGCGCTGCCACACACCGAGGGATTCTTCTTCGGCACAACTCGCCCCGACGAGATCGACCTCGACCTCGCCTTCATTGAGAAGGCGCGCGCGGCCATCGCCGAAGGGAAGACGGTGTTCTACACATCCTGGTGGTAAGCGCCGCTCGAAACGAGGCCGCCCTCGCCAAGGGTGGCCTCGACCGCGTTTTCCGCCAGTATCCCCTCGACGGACGCGGGGTCGGCTGGCGCGCGTCATGCGGTCAGACGTGGGCGGCTCCCATCGGGCTCCGCTGGCGCGACGCTGCTTCTGACGAGCGGCGGCGGCGAGGCGCGACGTGGCGAACTGGCCCCGGCACAGGCGTCGGTCGGCCGACATGGTCTTATGAAGGCGAAGGTCACCCCGGCGGCTGACATCCTCACGGTCAGCGGGTCGGCGGTCAGGCATGCAGGGCGGGCTTGCCACCTTCCGAGGCACACGACCGATGCGGGCCTTCCAACTGGGCAAACTGGCGTCGGCGGCGTCCGCCGCAACGGCGCTGCCCGACTTTCTTCCCCGGCGCCGCTGGCGCCTTCCTCGCGGTCGCTGCGCTCCAAGAAAGACGGGCCTCGCCGTCTGCCGCTGCGCTTCGCCCTTCGGGTGCGGCTGGCCGCCCTTGCCGACGCCTCACGTTGCCCATGGAAGGCCGCGGTCGCGGCCACAGTAACGGAAGGAGGCAAATCATGAACACCCTGCACACCATCGACACCGACTACGAGCTGACCTGGGACGAGTTCCTGATCACCGTGGAGGACCTGCACCTTATCGAGACCGGCGCCGACCTGGCCGACGACGACTACGCCACGGTGCTCGCCGCCTTCGAGCGCGGCCTCAGCCCGAACGGCTGCGTCATGAGCATCATCGACGCCCGCCGGCCGTTCGACGCGCGCGAGCACTGGTTCCACGCCGCCTGACCGACGGCGGCCCGAGCGAACCCCGTCGGTGCGACCCGGCGGGGTTTTCGCATGCCTGTCCGCCGGCAGTGTTCGGGCGGCCGAGACGACGCTGACGCGCCTCCGTCCGCCCGCTGGCGCTGTGCCGGGTTTCGGCGGCGACATTGTGTTGGTGGCCGTTGGCAGGTGTTGTGGCTTGTGGAAAAGGGCGATTGCGGTTAGTATCGCGTTGTCCATCACTGGCATTAAGTGTCTGACCTGTCAGTCCGAATTCACTCCACCCTGTGGACCGACCCCATAAGCGGGGGAGGGTTTTCGTGTCACAGGGGGGAGGCAAGATGGATGTTGTGTTACAAAAACTCCTGCGTCGAGGATGCCGCCCCGACACCGGCCGCGGCTTCGCCGTCCGGCCTGACGGGAGTTTCTTCCACCCAACAGCGCCCGCATTCGACCCCCTGACGGGGTCTCAAGCGACACTCATCTTGCTCTGCGAGGCGACCGGGACAGGGAGCATCTGAGCCATGGCACGGCCAACCCTCGATCCCCAGCGCAAGCGCTCTGAGACCCTCAACCTTCGGCTCTCTCCGACCGAGATGTACGACCTGCGGCGCCGCGCGGCCGAGGCCGGCGTCACGCTCGCCGACTATGCCCGCGCCACCCTGACAGGGCGGCGGCCGAAGCCGAAGCCGGTCAAGGACCGGGTCATGGCGGCGCTGCTCTACGAGCTGTCGTCCATCGCCACGAACCTCTCCCAGCTTGAGGACGCCACCGGCGAGGCGACTTACGCGCAATGGGCGCGTTATGTCGGCGGCGAGCTGGTCGAGCGGGTGACCGACCGCCACGAGATGACACCCCTCATCGAGGTGCACCTGGAGGCGATCAACGGCGCCGGGCACATGGTCAACGCCATGGCGCGGCGCGCCAACATGGGCAAGCCGCTGGACGCGGCTCAGGTCGAGGAGACCCTCTCCATCCTCCGCCGCGTTCTGGAGCCGATCCACCGGGCGGTAAAGCAGTCGCCTAAGGCGGGCAGCCGAGCGCCCGATCCGGAAGAGGGGCCGGATGCGCTTTAAGGTGCCCGCCCGTCAGCCCGAAAGCTTCCGGGCCTCCGCCCTCTACCTCGCTGGGCGGGTTAAGGGATTGTCCCCCGAACGGGTGGAGTTTGTCGAGCGGCGCAACCTGCACACCGACGATCCGCGCTCGGCGGCGGCCGTCATGGATGCCACCGCCCAGAAGTCGGCGCGATGCCGCCAGCCAGCCTACCATTTCATCGTTACCTTCGACCCCGACGACGCGGCGGCAGGCAAGGTGACGCCGGAGCTGAAGCGCCGCGTGGCGCAGCAGGTCATCGAGCGGATGGGGCTCACCGAGCACCAGCTCCTCGTCTATTCCCACACCGACACCGACCACCCCCACCTGCATTTTCTGGTCAACCGGGTGCACCCGACGAAGCACATCGCCTACGACCGGCATCAGGACGGGCGGCGGCTGACCGGCATCGTGCAGGAACTCGCGCGCGAACACGGGCTCAACATCCTGCGCAACCGCGAGTACGAGCGCCAGCTCGGCCGCGAGGTGTTGGAAGATTTCGGCCCGGCCCCGACCGATGCCGAATACTGGCGCGCCCGGCGCGAGGAACGCGAGGCGCAGCGCCCCTTCGAGAAGGCTGCCGTCACCGACCTGCGCCGCCGTCTGAAGGACGACTTCATCCGCGCCCGCGATTGGGATGACCTGGCCGAACGGCTTGCGGCAAAGGGCATCACCATGGAGCGCAAGGGGCAGGGCCTGGTGCTCACCGACGGCGAGCGCTTCGCCAAGCTCTCCGACATGGGCAAGGGCGTCCGCTTCCATGTCCTGGAGGAGCGTTATGGCGAGAGCTTCGACGACCACATGGCCCGCCGCGCCGCCCGCGTCGCCGAGCGGGAGCGGGGCAAGGAGAATCGCGCCCCCGACACCAGCGGCATGGCCCCGGCCGAACGGCGGACGGTGGAGGGGATGTTCGACGAGGAGCCCGATCGCGGTTCGGCCGAGGCCGCCGTGCGGCGCTTCGACCATGCGGACATGGAGTTCCGCTACTGGAGCCAGATCGAGGCGTCCTACCGCTCGGCCGCCGGCAAGGTGCGCTATGCCGAACGCCAGCAAGCCTTCAACGAGAAGCAGGTGCACCGGGACGAGGCGTGGCTTGGAAAGCGTAGCCGTAGCCTCGACGAGATTCTGGTCAAGGTCTACCGGGACGCCGCCAAGGCCCGCGCGATATGGGATGACCTGGAGGAGAAGTTCGGCATCCGCGACGCCGAGCGGATGATCGAGAAGGACCCGTTCATCCTCGGCGCGGTGCGGGGCATCCGGTTGGGCGACACCCGCACGGCCGACCGGCGGGAGGCGAAGCGCTACTTCCGCTACATCGTCGAGCGCCGCCAGCGCTGGCGCGACGCCAAGAACCGGCTGGAGCATACCCGCGCCGAGATCGAACGGGCGCGGCAGCGGGTGAAGCTCGCCGTGCGCGAATACGAGCTTCTCCAGCATGTCGCAGGCTCACCGCAGATGCTGCGGGAGACCATGCTGGAGAAGATCAAGGCGCGGGCACGCGCGCTGTCGCGGGTGACGGAGAGAGCGATCGAGCGCAGCCGTCTCGCCGACGATCGGCGCGAGCAGTTGCACCGCGCCTGGCGCGTGGCGAAGGAAAAGCGCCTTGAAAGGGAGCGCAAGCGCGAGCGAGGCCGGGCGTTCGGGCTCGACCTCGATCTCTTCGACAAATACTGATCGTTGGTGTTCGCGGCGTTTCGGCGAATGCTTTGAAAACCGATACAGGCGATGTCGATAACAGAGGGGGAGCCGCGTATGCTCAGCAAGAAGAAGCCCGCCGCCGCGAACACGGCAGTTCAGCTCAAGGTTCGGATCGAGGGCATCGAGCCGGAAATCTGGCGCCGCATCATTGTTCCGGCCACGCTGACGTTGCGGGAGCTTCATGCCGTCCTGCAAGGTGCCATCGGCTGGCAGGACTACCACCTGCACATGTTCGAGATCGGCGGAAAGCGGTTCGAGGTGCCGGAGAACGACAAAGTCGGGCCGGAGGACGGTTATGCGGACGAGCGGAAGCAAACGCTGGCGAAAATCCTCACGAAGAAAATGGAGTTTCTCTACGTCTACGATTTCGGCGATGATTGGAGGCATCTGGTCACGGTCGAGGATATCGCCGCTCCCGCCTCTGTGCGCCATTTCTCGCCGCGCTGCATCGCCGGAGAGCGCGCCTGTCCGCCGGAGGACTGCGGCGGCGTCTATCGCTATCCTGAATTTCTGGACGCTCTGGCCGACCCCGATCACCCCGAACATCGGGAGATGGTGGATTGGGCGGGCGGTTTCGAGCCGGAGGTATTCAGCTTGTCGCAGGCAAATGCGCTGATCGGCGCGATCTGCGCGCTGTACGGGGAGCGGGGCTGGGGCTTCCGTCAGCCATAGCCTTCCGAGGAATGACGTAAACCGTTGGCCGCGGCACGCGTTCCGTGATCGATTACTCGTAGGCGAACATCTGCTGGAGCAGGTCGGCGACTTCGCGGCAACGGGGCTCCGGCAGGCGCCCGAGGTGCTTGACAAGGCGCGCCTTGTCCACCGTCCGTATCTGGTCGAGGACGACCTGTCCCTTCTTCCGTTGGAAGGTGACGTCGACGCGGGTCGGGTAGTCCCGCCGCGCGGAGGTCATGGGGGCGATGATGACCGTGCGGATGTGCCGGTTCATCTCGTCCGGCGAGATAACCAGGCAAGGCCGGGTCTTTTGGATCTCCGAGCCCAGCGTCGGGTCGAGGTTCACCAGATACACATCATAGCGTCGGACATCGGCTACCACTCCCATTCCTCCTTGTCCCAGTCATGCTCCATCGTGTCGGGGACGAGCGGGGCGTCGTCCTTGGTCGCGGCCATCCTCGCGAACGCGCCGTCCCAGCCATCTCTGGTGCGGCGGGCGGGCGCCAGCACGACGATGCCGTGCTCGACGCGCATCTCGATCTGGTCGCCGAAGCCGCATTCCTTGATGACCGAGCTGGGAATCCGCACGCCCTTGGAATTGCCGATTGGGATCAGGTTCACTTTCATGGCCAAGTCCTCCTATGTAATCACAATGTAATTACTGCACTTGGGAATGTCAATGGTTTGCCCTGTCCGGCAGCGACGGGGGAAGCCCGTCGCCGGTCCAGAACGGGATAGCGTTCCGGCGATCGTGCCAGCCGATGGCGAAGCCGATCTGTGCCTCCCCGGCGGTGGTCACCACCGTGGCGATGCAGCGCCGGTAATCCCCGATGGCGCCGCGCCGCAGTTCCGTTGCGTCATAGAGGCCGAGAACGGTTTGGCCGCTCTGAGCGTCGAGCGCCTCTCGCACCTGATCGAGCGAACGCGCTTCGTCGCATCGCGGCAACTCCATCGCGTTTCCATGCGCGTCGCGATGAAGGAACGCAGCGAGCGGAATGGCCCAGACCGTGGCGACAAGCAGGCCAAGGAAGGCATACCCGCCGATATCGTGATTGAACGGTTTCATCCTTTCGTCCTTTCGTTATTTCATCATGTCAGCGGAGATGAGCGCACCGGGGTCATCCTCGGCCGCTTCCATCCGCCACGGCGACCAGCGGCCCTTGAAGGCGCGTTCCTCGAAGTAGCGGAGCTTCTGCGCCAGGATCGGCCGGCAGCCCTGCACGAAAAGCAGCTGACAGCTTTCCGGCAGCAGCATGATCTCGGACGGCGCCAGAAGCGGACGGCCGATCTCGCTCTGGTGCTCGCTGTAGGTCGAAGCGAAGGTGAGGAACGGCAGCCGCCCGCTCTTGCCGCCACTGGTGACGGGGATCGTGCGCTTGCCCAGCATGGCGGAGAGGAGCTGCGCCGTGTCGCTGTCCTGCACGTTGAAGGCTTGCCGCACTGCGCAGTTGGCGATCATCGATCGCCATTTGCGGTAGGTGCTCTGGAGCTGGTCGAGGTCCTGGACGAACAGCCACAGATGCGCGCCGTAGCCCGCGAGGTAGCCGATGCCGTCCTCGATCGGGCGCATCGAGCCGAGCGTCGGCAGCTCGTCCAGCAGGAAGAGTACCGGATGCCGAGGCACACGCTTGTTGCGGGTCATGGCCGCCGTGGTCAGCCCGACCATGAGCCGCAGGAACGGCTGGTAGACCGTCGCATATTCCGGCGGGACGATCAGGAAGATCGACATGACGCCGTTCTTCAGGTCTTCGAGCCGGAAGGTCGAATGGTTGGTGATCGTCGCGAGCTGCGGGCTGTCGAACACCGCCGTGCGCGTCTGGGCCGTCGAGACGACGGCCGACCGCTCCTTGGCCTCCTTCTGCGAGAAGCCGTCGGCGATGCGCTGGACAATGGGGTGCTTGCTGTCGCCCATGCAGGCGAGCACAGCGTCGAACTTCTCGCGCGAGCGCATCAGGAGGACGCGGAGTTCGCGCAGGTTGCGCCGGTGGGGCGGCATGTCGAGCGCGATGTGGAGCAGCAGGCCGGTGACCAGCACGCGGGCCTCTTGCTCCCAGTGGTTCGGCTCGTGGCCTTCGGGAGCGACGATCATCTCGGCGATCAGCCGCGCGTCGTCCACATCGTTGACCGTGCCCGCGCGGATGAACTCGACGGCGTTGTAGGAGGCGCTCTCGATGCCGGGATCGAAGGGCGCGAAGGCATGTACCGGCCCGAGCGCACCGCGATGCCGCGCGGTGATGCGGTAGTTCTCGCCCTTGATGTCGGTCACCACCACCGAGCCCGGATGATCGAGCAAGTTGGGGATGACGACGCCGATCCCCTTGCCCGAGCGCGTCGGCGCAAACGTGAGCAAGTGGCCCGGCCGCTCGAAACGGATGAAGCGCCCGCCCTTCTTGCCCAGGATCACGCCGCGCGAGCGCAGCCCGGCGCGGCGGATGTCGCCCGTCGTCGCAAAAGCTGCCGAGCCGTGGGCATCGGACGGCTTGCGCGAGAGACGATAGGCGAAGAAGAGGATCGCCGCGAAGGCGGCGGCTCCCGTCGTGCCCAGTACCACCAGCCGGTCGGCGCCGATGGTCAGATTGTCGATGATGGTCCAGATGAGCGCTGCGATGAGCAGGCAGATTGGCAGCTCGATGAGGACAAGCCTGACGAGACGCCACAGAAGACATAAATGCCCCATGGTGCATTCCCTTGGTAGTTGACTTTGCCAAGGGTTTATGGGGCGGCGAAAAATTACATTGGCTGACGTGTGGTAATTCGTATCGTTTGAGACAATAATGGAAGTGTTGCCGACCCCGTTCGTCGCATTCCCAGTTGACGACTTTGCCAATGAGGGGTCGGCAACGCCTTCCTGATACAGATATTGGCATCGAGGTTTTGCAGGAAAACCTGTCAACCTTCACAGCTTGTATTTTCGGAAGAAATACCTATATAGCGATTTCGTTATTTCTTTATCCGCGCCGCTGTTTCACTAGATCGTATCCCTCCTTCAGCAAATCCAGCATCGAAACGCCGTGCATGGCCGCATAGGCCTTGAACTCGCGGTGGAACTCTGGGCTGACCTTGAAGTTGAGCGGCTTCATTGCACCCGCCTCGGCGCGATCGAGGTTATGCACGACCTGAACCGGGGCGGGCGGCAGGCCCTTGCTCGTCCTCTGGGGCGGCAGAATCTTCGTCATCTCAGGCGGCCTCCCTGTTGCTGCTCGCCTGCATCAGCTCGGCGATCTCCTGGGCGATGGCTTCGGCCCGCTCGTTGAGGGACGGGAAGCGCGTTTCTGTTGGGGCGCGACCTTCGTCGCTGGCGCGACGGAACCCGGTCTTCTCGGGCAGGACGTTGGCCAAAGAACGGTATCCCGCCTGACGCACATAGGCGCTGGCCTCGGCCAATTCGCCCTCGCTGTCGCCGACGCGGCAGAAGGCCACGACGATCTTCTCGGCCGGTATTCCTTTCCGGGTCAGCTCATGCGCCAGCAGGACGGTCGGTTCGAGGTCGTCCAGGGCAAGCCCGGTGGGCAGCACGACGAGCGTGCTGGCTTCGGCGATCTGAAGCGTGCCCATGGTGGCGTGCGGCGGCCCGTCGAGGATCATCAGGTCGTATCCGGCTGCCGCCTTCACGGCCTGGCCGACGGTGCCGAAGCGCTCGACCGCGACCACTGGCTCGACGCTGCGCTGAAGGCGACGCGCCTGCCAACTGAAGCTCGTGCCTTGCTGGATATCGAGGTCCGCGATCTTCACGTTCCAACCCGCAAGGGCGTATTCGCGGGCGATGAGCCGCGCCAGCGTGCTTTTGCCGACGCCACCTTTCTGAGAGACGATTCCAATGAAGAGAGTCATGTTCGATCTTTCTCGTTGTTGTTTTTGTTGAAAGGACGATTTGATGAAATCATGACATATGGAAATCGTTATTTCACGCATTTTTGTCTAAGCGCATAAGTATTGGTAAAATACAATGTTTGGAGGAGTCGCGCATTCGGCCGACCGTCATCGCCTTCCTTGACCAGATACGCCATGTGGAGGACGTGGCGTCCCTCGAAGCTGCCTTCTCGAAGGCGCTCTGGGACCTCGGATTCCGGGAATGGGCCTACCAGGTCATACGCACCGACGCGCTACCGGACGAGAAGCCGCTTATCCTCACGACCTTCTCCGATGCCTGGTACAACCACTACATCGACAACGGCTATCACCGCATCGATCCGGTGATCCAGAATGGACCGTTGCAGGTCGCCCCCTTTACCTGGAGCGCCATGTCATTCGGCATCGAGCCGTCGCCGGAACAACGGCGCCTGTTCGCAGAAGCCGCCGAGTTCGGAGTTGGGGAAGGCGTGGGCATCCCCATCCACGGCGCGCGCGGCGCGTTGGCGATGGCGTCCATGGTTTCTGACCATGGCGCGCCCGGTCTCGACCGATTGATGTCAACCGTTGGGCAGGATGTGCATCTGCTCTCGCTGGCTTTCCACAATCATGCCCGCGAGCTGCTCGCGCTCGGCCGCATGGGGCGCACCACCGTCAGCCTGACGCCGCGCGAGCGGGAATGCCTGCTCTGGAACGCGGCCGGCAAGTCGGCATGGCAGACCGCGCAGATACTCGGGATATCGGAACGCACAGTCTATTTCCACCTTGCCAACGTCCGCGCCAAGATGGGCGTAGCGAACGTCTATCACGCCGTGATGAAAGCGATCATGGAAGGCATGATCTCCCCCTGATAGCGCTTTACTCGCCAGTAACCTGTGGAGGTTGACAGGATGGCAGGCGCGTCTTTCTCTGGCTCAATGCTCCCAAACAAATTGGGAGGAAAGTCATTGCTTCACGTCATTTCAAATGAGAACGCGCACCTGCACTGGGATGCGCTTGCATCCATGCACCAGCTTCGCCGCGCGGTCTTCAGCGAGCGGCTTGGTTGGAGTGTCACCGTCGTCAACGGGTTGGAGCTCGACCAGTTCGACCTGCCAGAGGCGCATTACCTTGTTCACTACGCCCCCGACGGCCGCGTGAACGCCTGTACCCGGCTTCTGCCGACGACAGGACCTTATTTGCTGGCCGACGTGTTCCCGGAGTTGGTCGATGGCGAGATGCCGCGCGCGCACGACATCTGGGAGAGCACCCGCTTCTGTGCCGACCAGGCCACGGCGCCGGGCAACATCGCGGCCGTGCTCATGGCCGGGATGCTGGAGTTCGGCCTGTTCACCGGGCTCCGCGCCTATGTGTCGGTGTCCGACATCCGCATGGAGCCGATCATGCGCCATGCCGGATGGAATCCCGTCCGCCTGGGCGGAACGATGGAGACTGGCACAGATACCGCGGCTGCCGAATGGCTGGAGGTATCGCCCGAATGCCTTTCGCGAGTCCGCCACCGCGCAGGCGCGGCGGGTCCTACCATCGCGAACCTGGACGAGATCGATCAGGGAAGGGTAGCGGCATGACATGTGACACCGAATGGCCGGCCTCGCCGCCACAGGCCGGTGAACTGGGCTCCCGCATCGAAGCCGACAGGTTGGCTTGGTGCATCCGGTATCTGGCCGATGAGGCGCGGCGGAGTGGTTTTGAGGATACGGCCGCCGCGCTGGAGGCTGTGAAGATACCGTAGCGAGAACGGCGCCGTCTACCGAATAACTAATGCTGAACCACATAAATTCGGAGAACAATCAGGATGCAGTCATTATGGCAATCAAAATATCTACATCACACCCTCAGCTTAAGCATGGATTTACATTACCAGAAGTAATACTTATTGTCGCTGTTATGGCGATAATGACGACTATGGCGTTTCCAGACATCGTCTCATTCTTTCGAAGGCAGAGTATCGAGCAAGAACGGCTCGCACTTCGAGAGATACAGAAGGCAATGTATGCTTATGCAAATGATAACCTGGTTCTACCGGATGCCAACAATTGGTACGAGGAGCTTGCGGCCTACACCAATTTATCGCCACAGGGGATACTGAAGGACAGTTGGAATCAAGATAGAGTCTATACCGTCGCCTCACACGCCAAGGTTTATCGAGAAGGCACGGTAGAATTTTTCTACGCTACCGTTGTTTCTGGTGGAGAAGGCCGACAAATAGAAACTGCTGAATGGAATGATTTGGATGGTTACGTCTCATTCCAAGCTGCGGGGGATGACATCGCCATAAGATTTACAGACCAAGAAATGAAACAGAAGCGATACGACGAGACTATCACCCGTATGGAGCGGATTATAGCCGCGCTCGACCGGTACGCCCAAGCGCAATATAACAATGCCGTCTTGTCTAACGAGGTCAACTACGACACCAAGGTCTTCTACCCGCCGTCCAACGTGGATGTTGTGCCCGCCAACGGGTACGGCGCATCCGTGGTGGCGGATACAAACGCCATTGTGGGTGGTACCGTCAACGGAGGGGATGTGGACTCCATGAAAGGCTTGATGCGCCTTCTTGGGCTGCCGGAGGACCACTGCTGTAGTGCGTTATCGCCCGCCTCAGAACCTGAAGCCTTTCATTATGCTGCGAACCCTCAGCGTCAAGAAATTCAATGGTCCGAGAGGGAAGAAGGCGGCCGTCGCATTCGGTACATATCGAGCGTAAGGTGTCTAGGAGGGTCTAACATGCCACCATTTGTGCCACCAAAAATTTCGCTCAGTCGGCTATGCTGATTCCGGAACCAACATATATCGAAGCTCATTTCAAAGCCCTGACTCAGGATTGATAATGAAAAATGGCCCCGCTCTGCGGGGCCATTATCAGTTAAGAATATTCGCAAAATATCGGACGGTTACCGTATTGCCTTCGCCGGCGTATTGGAAGCGACCTTCCTCGGCGCCGGGAACCCCATCGATATCCCTATCAGCACGCTCGGCCTCACCTCTCGGCACACTCTCAAGCTCAAAAACGATGTAGGCTTGGTCAGCAAGCGTGTACTCGTCGCCTTGATATCTGTAATACACTGGTCCACCGCCACCAAACTGGTGCTCGGCGGTCGGGTAAGAAGGCAAGAGGTTTTCAAACCCACTGGCGTAGGGGGGCTCCAGTACCGCTCTGTTTATCAGTGCATTGAATGGGTTGTCGCTGTCATTAGTTGCCTGATGCGGCCAAACACCATGCTTCCCGAAGAACTGACCATTTGCAGTCTCCATCTGCTTTAGGTGGGAAGAGAGTTTCGTGCCACCTGCGCGTGTAAGCAAATCCCACCCCACAGATGCAATAATCATTGTTATTAGAATGGCTATTACTGCTACAATAAGAATTGTTTGATCTATTGTATAGCCAAGGGTCGATTTGGCGCGCTTAAGAAAATAATTCATCGAAAATGCCTCCGAGGTTTTTATAAATTATGGATGTTATAAAGTCAGTTATCAACGGTATTTGCTACGAGGTTTGTGTTGCCCAAAGACTGTCAAAGGTATCACATCATCTATACGCTTCCGCAAAGTGGTGCGGGCTCTTTCAGGTTTTTCACTATGTCGCAAGCGACAAATTGAGTTCAAACGATATTGGCATGCTTCTGGCGCAATTCATTGTGGCCTCTATCATTTCAGGCATACTAACATATGTTCTTTTTTTGAGATTCATTCTTAATGAATTAGAGGACTTGGCCGAGGCATTTCAGCAAAACACAAGTTTTTCTTACATTCCTGTGTTCTCTTGCATCGGCTTTCTTATGTCATCGCCAGCTCTGTCATGCTTGACGATGATGATAGTCATACGATTCTTGAATTTCTAGTCTAGATCAATTTGAAGGTCCAAGAGGTTTGGTCGAATAGGGAGATCATCGAGACTTGCATGTCGAAATGGGATCGATGCAAATTCGACCGTTTTCGCAACACTTCCGAAGTCGATGATGATATTTTGTAATTCTGTTGCGAATACATGTTGCCAAATTGTGGGAGTAAACCTGGCGTTTGATCTACGGCTATGCCCGCGTCTCGAAAGCTGAAGGCCAGGACACGGCCGCACAGGTTGCTGTGCTGAAGGCGGCGGGAGCCGAGACAATTTTCGAGGACGCTGCGTCCGGAGGGCGCTTTGACCGCCCAGCTCTTCAGAAACTGCTGGATACCGTCGGACAGGGCGACATTGTCATCGTCTGGAAACTCGACCGTCTCTCCCGTTCCCTCATGGACCTTCTCCGCATCATGGATCGGCTCGAAAAGGCCGGTGCCGGGTTCCGTTCGCTCACTGAGGCCATCGACACCACGACGCCGGCAGGCCGCATGATGATGCAGATGCTCGGCAGCGTGGCGGAGTTCGAGCGGGAGATGATCCGCGAGCGTACCCGCGCGGGATTGGCCCATGCGAAGGCGCAGGGACAGCGGCTCGGCCGCCGCCGCTCCATCAACAGGGATCAGCGCCGCAAGGCGATCCGTTGGATCGCTGAGGGGCAAACGCAGGCGGAGATCGCGAGGACGTTCGGCGTTCACCGTTCGACGATATCGCGGCTTCTCGCATCCGGCCTCGATAACAAAGATTGACAATCCCTGTGGCTCGACCGATCCTGATCCGGTCAGGGGAGGGCCTTGCATGAACGTGTCGCTCACGCCACAGCTCGAAGAGTTCGTCCGACGCAAGGTGGAGTCCGGTCTCTACAACAACGCCAGCGAAGTCATTCGCGAGGGGTTGCGCCTGATGATCGAGCGCGACGCGGCAAAGGAGCGGAACAAGGCCGACGATGCTTCTCCGCGGGAAACGAATACCGAGGGGCGGGAATGACCGATCTGAATTTCAAGGGTAAGGAATTTGTCTACAACCACCATCTGGCCGTGCCCTTCCGCCCGCTCGTGCCGCACGCGGACAAGGGTATCGGACCGGTTTCGTTCGACGGCAACCTGATCATCCATGGCGACAATCTGCACGCCCTGAAGGCGCTGCTGCCGCTCTACGCGGGCAAGGTGGACTGCATCTTCATCGACCCTCCTTACAATACCGGCAACGAGGGCTGGGCCTACAACGATAACGTCAACGGCCCGATGATCAGGGAGTGGCTGGAAGCCAATCCTATCGGCATTGAAGACGGTCTGCGCCATGACAAATGGTGCGCCATGATGTGGCCGCGGCTGCGCTTGCTCTTCGAGCTTCTCGCAGAAAATGGCAGCTTGTGGATCACATTGGATGACAATGAAGCGCAACGTGCGAAGTTGATGCTCGACGAAATTTTTGGAGAGGCCGGGTTTGACGCCAACATAATCTGGCAAAAGAAATATACTGTAGCTGCTGATCATACGGGTATCGCCCCGATGCATGATCACTTGTTGGTTTACTCAAAATCTGAGTGGGTTCGTAACAAGCTGGAGCGAACCGAAGGCAAAGATGCCGCATACCGGTTTGAGGACGAGAAAGGTGTCTTTCGGGTAAGTGACTATACCTGCAACAAGAATGCCGATGAGCGTCCGAACCTTTACTATCCAATTACGAATCCAAGCACGGGCGAGGAATGTTGGCCCAACCGAACGCGCGTATGGGGTTATGGTCCGGAAGCGCATGCTGAAAACGAAGCGAATGGGCTCGTATGGTGGGGAGCCGATGGCAAATCCAGCACGCCAGCGTTCAAGCGCTACCGTCATCTTTTGAAAGATGGCGGCAAAATTGTGCCTGGCACGCTATGGGATTGGGAATTTGCCGGTCATACCGACCTTGCGAGAAAAGAGCTCCTCCAGATTCTTCCAGACATAGAATCGCGTGACGCAACAATCACGCCCAAGCCGACCAGCCTGATTGGCCGCGTCTTAGAAGTTGCGACGCACGAAAACTCTTTGATCCTCGATAGCTTCGCCGGTTCCGCATCCACAGCTCATGCGACATTGGCTGCCAATGAACGCGACAGTGGCAATCGCCGCTTCATTCTTGTGGAAATGGAAGACTATGCCGACCGTCTGACGGCAGAGCGCGTCCGGCGCGTCATCAACGGCTATGACTTCAAGGGCACGCAAAAGACAGAACTTCTGCGAGAGCGGCTGAACTGGCGTGTGCTCAGCAACAATGCCGAGCTGGTGCGTAAGGTCGAAGCTATCGAGAATCTGCACGGCCACGAATACGACCGGATCAAGAAGGAAGTGAAGGACGGCGAGCTGATCGTCACCGGTGAGAAAACCGTGACCGAGCGTGCCGAGGGCCTCGGCGGCACCTTCACCTATTGCACCCTTGGCGACCCCGTGGAGCTGGACAAGGTTCTGAGCGGCGAGACGCTGCCGCCCTACGCCGGACTTGGCGCGGCGCTGTTCCATATGGCGACCAACCAGGCGCTCGACCCCGTCGCCGTGCGCGAGGAAGACTTCTACCTTGGGGCGACCGAAGGCCAGCATGTCTGGCTGATCTACAAGCCCGATCTGGAATGGCTGAAGTCGCCGGAGGCCGCGCTGACCCTGTCGCGCGCCAAGGCGTTTGCCGCCACCGACGCGGACAAGCGGCACCTGGTCTTCGCCCCGGCCCGCTATGTCAGCCAGAAGATGCTGGCCGAGCAGAACATCCCTGTGGAGTTCGTGCCGCTGCCCTTCGCCCTCTACCGAATCGACCGGAGCTGAGCGCCATGTTCCGCCAGCTCGACTATCAGGACCGTGTGCTGAACACGCTCGACGCCTATCTCGACCTTCTGAAGGCGAAGAAGAAAGAGGCGGACGAGGTCGCAGAGCTTGCGGCGCTGAAGCCGCACCTGAAGCTTCCGATCCCAGACTTCGCCAAGGAGGCGTGGGAGGCGCTCAAGGCCGACGGCAAGTTGCCCGCCTCGCGCGCCGCCATCCCGTTCTCCGAACGGCTGGACGGATGCAATCGGCCGGTGCCCAATGTTGTCCTGAAAGTGCCGACCGGCGGCGGCAAGACCTGGCTTGCCGTGACCGGCGTGTCGCGGATCATGGGCCGCTATCTCGACCGCAATACCGGCTTCGTTCTGTGGATCGTGCCGAACGAAGCGATCTACACCCAGACCCTCAAGCGGCTGAAGGACCGCCAGCACCCTTACCGGCAGGCACTCGACCGCGCCGCCGCTGGCCGGGTGCGGATCTTGGAGAAGACGGACCGCCTCGATGCCCGCGACGTGGAAACGAACCTCTGCGTCATGCTCCTGATGCTCCAATCCTCGAACCGCGAGAACCAGGACTCGCTGAAGATGTTCCAGGACCGGGGCGACGTGCACGGTTTCTTCCCGGCCGAAGGCGAGCAGCAGGCCCACAAGGCTGCGCTCGACCGCACGCCGAACCTGTCCGCCTATACCGGCATGTTCCCGATGGTGAAGGACTCGCTCGGGAATGCGCTGCGGATCATCCGGCCTGTCGTCGTGCTGGACGAAGGGCACCGCGCGATTTCCGACCTCGCCTTCCGCACGCTCTACGGCTTCAACCCGTGCTTCGTGCTGGAGCTGACGGCGACGCCGCAGGACGTGCAGCCCAAGGGCGGAAAGACTCCCAAGCCGGGCCGCTATGCCAACGTCCTTGTCGAGGTGACGGGGCGCGAGCTGGATCGCGAGGGAATGATCAAGATGCCCCTCAACCTCGATCCGAGGCAGGGAAACGACTGGAAGGCGACGCTCAACGCGGCGCTCGCCAAGCTCAACGCGCTGGACGCAGATGCGCGCAAGCTCCGGTCGGAGACCAACCGCTACATCCGCCCGATCATGCTGATCCAGGTCGAGCGCACCGGCGCGGATCAGCGCGAAAGCGGCCATATCCATGCCGAGGACGTGAAGGACTGGCTTCTGACGGCTGGCTTCGACGCAGCCGAGATCGCCATCAAGACGGCGCAGCAGAACGACCTGAACGACCCCGAGAACCAGGACCTTCTGGCACCCACCAACCGGGTGCGCGTCATCATCACCAAGCAGGCGCTTCAGGAAGGCTGGGATTGCCCCTTCGCCTATGTGCTCTGCGGCCTTGCCGCGAGCACCAACCTGAAGGCCATGACCCAGCTCGTCGGTCGCATCCTGCGTCAGCCTCACGCCATGAAGACCGGAATCGAGACGCTCGACGAATGCCACGTCATCACCCATCACGCCGCCACCGCCGATGTAGTGGGCGCCATCAAGGAAGGGCTGGAGCAGGACGGGCTTGGCGACCTGGTCCTTCAGGTTGCGCAGGGCGAGGGCAATGGTAGTGGCAAGGTGAGCCGGAAGATCGACCGCCGCCCGGCCTTCGCCAAGACGGACATCTATCTGCCCAAGGTCATGATCGTGGAGGAAGGCGCAGCGCGGGAGCTGGACTACGAGACGGACGTCCTGTCCGCCATCGACTGGCGCGGCTTTGATCCCAAGGCCATCGTGGCGCGCATTCCCGAGAACGCGCAGGCAGCTGAAAGCCAGCTTCAGCGCATCCGGCTTGCCGATGACGGCGACGAGTTGTTCGTCGGGGAGACCGTCGCGGAGAATTCCGAAACTCTCGCCTTCGACCCTGCCCATGCGGTGCGCATGGTGTCCGACATCGTGCCAAACCCCTTCGTCGGCCGCGAGATAGTTGGTCGGCTCCTGGACGGGCTGCGGGCGCGGGGCTTCGACGACGGGAAGATGGGCACGCTGGCAAGCCTGATCGTCGAAGAGCTGCGCAAGGGACTCGATGCCGCGCGCCATGCCCGCGCCGAAGCGCTCTTCAAAGCCGAAGTTGCCGCCGGGCGCATCCAGTTCCGCCTTCGTCTCGATGGACGGAATTGGCGGATGCCGTTCAGCGTGGAGACCACCGAGCCGGAGAACGCCCGCCAGCTTCTCAGCAAGACAGGCGGGCCGCTGGAGAAGAGCCTGTTTGCCCCCGTGTACGAGGCCGAGTTAAACACCGATGAACGCGACGTGGCCGTCTATCTCGACGGCGAAAGGGCGCTGGCGTGGTGGCACCGGAACGTCGCCCGGACCCAATACGGCATTCAGGGGTGGCGGAAGGCCAAAATCTACCCGGACTTCATCTTCGCTGTTAAGGGCGAGGGAAGCGCCAAGCGCATCACCGTGCTCGAAACCAAGGGCGACCAGCTCGACAATCTCGACACGGCCTACAAGCGGGAAGTCCTGACTTTTCTCTCGGACAACTTCGAATGGGATGACTACGTCCCGGCCGGCGAGCTGGAGCTTGTGAAGAACGACGGCGAGACGGTCGAGGGCACGCTGATCCTGATGAGCGAGTGGAAGGCCAAGCTGCCCGCAAATCTGAAGGTGAACGATGGCTGATCCCTTCACCATCCGCATTTTTGTGCCCGACGGCGATCCGGAAGGCGTTCGCCTGATCGACCGCATGAACTGGACCGGGTTGGGCCTTGTCTTCCCGCGCGCCAAGTGGCTGGAGGTTCGCCAGCGGCAGGAGCTGCAACGTACCGGCATCTACATCCTCGTCGGTTACAGCACCCAGGACGACGATCTTCCCACCCTTTACATCGGTCAGGCCGACGGCGTGCGCGGGCGGATCGAGTCCCACTACACCGGCAAGGACTTCTGGGATTGGGGGGCGGTGTTCGTATCCAACAGCGGCGGGCTCAATCGCGCCCATGTTACCTGGCTGGAATACGCGCTGGTCAAGCGGGCCAACGAGGCGAAGCGCTGCCATCTCGACAATGGCAACTCTCCGCAGGAACCGGCCCTGAGCGAAGCCGAGAAAGCCGATACACGTGCCTTCCTGAAGGAAATTCTTCAAATTCTCCCGCTCGTGGGGCTCCGGGCCTTCGAGATACCGAAGGCCGTCGCGGTGCCGCAGGCCGTTGACCCGACCGTCGTGCCGCAGCCCAAGAGCGCGAAGCCCGACACCATCATCGTGCCCGCACAGAAGGAGGGCTTCGAGAAGGTCTTCCTTGGCGAGGATTGTTGGTACGCCGTCCGCATCTCGGGCGGGATGCTCGACAAGATCAAATACATCGCAGGCTACCAGACGCAGCCAGTCTCGGCCATCACCCACTACGCGCCGGTTTCCCGGATCGAACCCTATGGTGAAGGCGGCAAGTACAAGCTGGTATTCTCCGAACCGGCAAAGGCTATCGGCCCGATCCCTTACGCCGACGCTCCGCAGGGGGCGATGCAGGGGCCGCGGTACACCACTTTTGCCAAGCTGCAAACAGCGAAGAAGCTGACTGACTTGGTTCAGAGGGCTGACCAATGACCACACAGGAGTACAACGTCGAAGTCAAAGACGACTTCATCGAGCGGCAAGCCAAGGCTCAGCCGATCCAAGCGTTGTCGGAACTTTTGTGGAACTCGCTCGACGCGGATGCAACCGAAGTATCCGTTGAGCTTGAGTATGACGCTCTCGGTGGCCTGTCCAAGATTTACGTCCGCGACAACGGCCATGGCCTGCCGCGCGATGAAGCGCCCGACCTGTTCCGGAGCCTTGGCGGCTCATGGAAGCGAACCGCCATGCAAACCAAAAAACTCAAGCGTATGCTTCATGGACAGGAGGGGCGAGGGCGCTTCAAGTCATTCGCGCTCGCCCAGACCGTTGATTGGACGGTGGTATATGACAAGGCTGGAACACCAAAGAGATTCGAAATCACCATACTCGAACGAGAAATCTCGCGCGTCCGCATATCGGACGAGACGGATATGCCCGGCGCAAAATCCGGCGTGATCGTCACTCTGTCGGAGTTAAAGCGCCAGTTCACGTCGCTCAAGCCCGAGAATGCCATCCAAGACCTCGCGGAAGTCTTCGCCATATACCTTAAGGACTACCGCGATGTCGCCATCGAGTACTGTGGCGAAAAAATAGATCCGGCCTTGGCGATCCGCGAGCAATGGACATTCGAGCTAGCACCTTACGTCGATGAGAATGGGGTCGAGCATCCAGTTTCCCTCGAAATTATCGAATGGCGTCGGGCGACACGGCGCGCGCTTTATCTCTGCAACGCCAAAGGCTTTCCTCTGTCGCAAGTCGATAGCCGATTCCACGTCGGTGATTTTCACTTCTCTGCTTACCTCAAATCCACGGCCATCGAAGAGCTGCATCAGAACGGACAACTCGACTTGGCCGAAATGCTGCCAACGCTACAAATCAGCGTCGATGAGGCGAAGCGCAAGATCAAGGAGTTGTTCCGCGAACGCGCAGCCGCCCGGGCGAAAGTCGTGGTTGATGAATGGAAAGAGAAGAATCTTTACCCGTTTGAGGGCGAACCGGCATCGCACCTTGAACAAGCCGAGCGCAGCATCTTCGACATTGTGGCGGTGACCGTGCAGGAAGCTTCTCCCGACTTTGGCGATGCCTCTCCGAAGCAGACGGCTCTTCATCTTCGCCTACTTCGCAACGCCATCGAAAAGAGTCCTGCTGAGCTTCAGCGCATTCTCGACGAAGTCCTGAAGCTCCCTAAGCGTAAGCAAAAAGAATTAGCGGAACTGCTTGATGAAACCGATCTGTCCGGTGTCATCAGCGCTGCAAAGTTGGTCGCAGACAGGCTCAAGTTTATTGACGCTCTTCGGTTCATCCTTTTCGACTACGATGCCAAGAAGAAGCTGAAGGAGCGGTCGCAGCTCCACAAAATCCTTGAGCAGAATACCTGGGTGTTCGGCGAGGAGTATCATCTCTGGGCAAGCGACAAGGAGCTCACAAACGTCCTCAAGGCGCACAAGGCGAAACTAGACCCCGACATCGTCATCGACGAACCTGTCAGTGTAATCGGAAAAAGCCGGGGAATCGTTGACCTCATGCTCTCTCGCTCACAGCGGCGGCACCGCGCGAACGATATTGAGCACCTGGTTATTGAGCTGAAAGCCCCAAAGGTCGTCCTGAGCGCGAAAGACATGAACCAGATCGAGGGTTACGCCCTTGCCGTCGAGAAAGACGCGCGATTCAATGGCGTCCAAGGCTTGAAATGGCACTTCTGGCTTGTGTCGGACGAATACAACGAGGAGGTGGCTGCGCGCATTGAGGGCGGGCCTGATCCTCAGCGTCGCCTGATTTCAAGGCGCGCCCGCGTCTCCGTTGGCATTAAGACTTGGTCCGAGATCATCGAGGAGAACCTTGCGCGACTGCAATTCATCAAAGACGCGCTCGAACACCGGGTCGATGATGGGCAAGCGCTTGCTTATCTCCAAGAGAAGCATCGGGAATTGCTCGAAGGAGTGATCATCGAGGAAGCTGAAGAGAGCAGCGACAACGCTGCCTGAAAGAAACCCCGCCTTCCGGCGGGGTTTCAGTCGTCGATCAAGGCCGTGTCAGGCCGCGGGCTTCAACGGCTTGGGAGCCAGACGCTGGCCCTCCAGCCACTTGTTGAATTCGGCGCGGTCGATATAGACCCGGCCACCGATCTTCAGCAGCGCGGGCTTCAATCCATTCGTCTCCGCATGGAATATCCACCAGCGCAGCGTGGCTTCCGTGATGAACGGCGCTTCCGCCGCTACCTGCTTCACGGTCGCCAGGTCCCTGTAGTCAACCATGGGTTACCTCATGGTTCGGGGCCTATAAAGGAGCAGGAACCTTCCTTATGACCGAACTTCCGCCCCGGTTCAATTCCTTCGCAGGTCGCGTGCCGTCCGCCGCGCCCTCGAAGATGTCCTCGCCGAGGCTCTCCACGAGCCCTTTGACGTGGCTTTCGGACAGGTGCGCGTAGCGGCGCACCATCTGAAGCGTGCGGTGACCAAGCACCTCCGCAATCTCCACCAGGCTCGCGCCCTTCATGGCCAGATAGCTTGCCGTCGAGTGCCGCAGGTCATGGAAGCGGAAATCCACCAGCCCCGCCTTGTCGCGGGCGTTTTCCCAGGCGGTGCGGATGTCGATGGGCAGCACCCCATCCGCGCGCGGGAACAGCCAACGCGTCTTTGGCGCATGGGGCAGGGCGGCATAAAGGGCTTCGGCCTTCGCCACCTGTCCGGTCAGCAGGTCGCGCAGATGGCGGGCGAGAGGAGCGGCCCGCGTGTCCCCGTTCTTCGTGTCCCGAAAGATCGCCGAGCCACGCTGGAGGTCTACATCGGCCAGCGTCAGGCCGAGGATTTCGCTCTTCCGCGCGCCGGTCGAAAGCGCGAACACCACGATGTTGAACAGCTGATCGTTGTCGCTCGCCTTGCAGGCGTCGAGCAGGACGGCGCGTTCCGCGTCGCTCAGAAACCGCGTGCGCTCATCCCGAATGTTGGTGATCGGCGTCACCCCCTCCATGGGGTTCTGGGTCGCCCAGCCCCACGCCTTGGCGTGCTTCATCAGCAGCGCCAGCGTGTCCCGGTAGTGCTTGATCGTCTTGCGGCTCTTCGGCTTACCAGCCGGTTCGCCTTCATCGCTCTTGCGCCGCGTGTCCCCGGCAGCGGCCAGCTTCTCAAGCTCCGCTTCGATCAGATCGGCCGTGATGTAGGTCAGCCCATAGGCGCCGAGCGCCTTCTCCCAATGGGCGAGATAGGTCACCGCCGCCCGTTGCGTGCTTTCCGCCCGGTGCGGCAGCACCCGCTTCTTGTAGCGCTCGATCACGTCGGCCAGCGTCTTGCCCTTCGCGGCAGGGACGACGTTCTGGACTTCGCCGCGCCGGATGGCCGCTTCCGTCTGTTGCGCCCACAACTTCGCGTCCGTCAGGCGCTTGAAGGTCTTCTGCTTCTCGGGGAGCCCGCGCACCCGCACGCGGACGCGATAATAGGTATCGCCGTTGTCGCTGCGGACACGCTTTTCGATGGTGGGCATGGCGGGGCCTCGGGGACGCGCGGGGACAAATTGGGGACACATGCTCCCATCAGCATGCCCCATTCGCCAATGATTTTCAACAGGCGACTGGCCCTAAATCCCTGTAAATGCTACTGTTCGGCGTTGGTGCTTGTTGAGGTCTATAGCCCTGCATGGGGCTCATAACCTGAAGGTCGCAGGTTCAAATCCTGCCCCCGCAACCACTGATAACGACAAACCCGTAGCATCCGCTGCGGGTTTTGTTGTTTTGGCAGTGTTTCCAATGGCTTGCTGCTCTGTCCAGTTGAGAATCGTGCCAAGTTCGCCGTGCAGTGTCGCGTAAATCTCGCCGCGTTCAGGCCCCGGCGTGAGCAAAATCTTCTCGATCAGGCCACGCAATGTCTCCGCCGCTTCTTGCCGCTCTTCCTTGCGGTTGAGCGCTTCGGTCAGGGCAGAAACCTTCTTTGCATAGATCGCCGAGGCGCTCGGCAGAATGTCCGGTGTGTCCTCTGGCGCATCGGCCAGCAGGGTGTTCAGTTCGGTCTTGCGCGCCTCCAGCGTGTCCATCTCGGCCTTCATGCTCTCATGGAACATGCCAGCCTTGATCGCCTCGATGATCCCGCGGATCTGCTTCTCGATCTTTACCAGTTCCGCTTTCCAGGCATCGCTGCTGGAGCGGCGTTCCCGGTTCAGCCGATTGGCTTCCTCGGCATAGGCCCGCATCGCTTCCTCGACGATCTCAGGTGCCATCATGCGGTCCTTCAGGCCGGAGAGCACGCGGGCCTCAAGATCCTCACGCGGGATCGTGCGGCTGTTTGAACACGCGCCCTTGCTGATGTGGTTCGAGCAGGCAAACCGATCAGCGCCGCGAAGCGAGTAGGGGCCTCCGCAGCAGCCACAGAATACCAGGCCGGACAGAAGGGACTTCGGCCGACGGGTGCCGTTCAGGCGGTTCTTTTTGTGGTGCTTGCGCACGGCGTCGGTGACGTTGGCATACTTCTCGGCGATCTTGCCCTGCCGGACACGAACGGACTGCCATAGTTCGTCATCGACAATACGCAGCTCCGGCACATCCTTGATGATCCATTCCGATTCCGGGTTCAGGCGTGAGACGCGCTTTCCGGTCGATGGATCTTTGATGTAACGAAGCCGGTTCCAGATCAGACGACCGATATAAAGTTCATTATTCACCAGCCCCGTGCCGCGCTTCACATGGCCCCGGATGGTAGTGTCGCTCCAGAGCTTGCCTGCCGGACCGGGGACACCTTCCTCGTTCAGGGTACGAGCAATCGTGCGCGGCCCGATCCCCGATGCGAACTCCCGGAATATTCGGCGCACAACATTTGCCTCGGCTTCGTTGATCTCCCGGTCCCCGCGAATGGGATCGCCGCGCGCATCGAGCTGCTTGACGACATTGTAGCCAAAGCAGAGGCCGCCGCCTGACTTGCCGTCCTCGACGCGGCCACGGATGCCGCGATGCGTCTTTGCCGCGAGGTCTTTGAGGAACAACGCGTTCATTGTGCCCTTGAGGCCGACATGCAACTCACTGATCTCGCCCTCCGACAGCGTGACAATCGGAACGCCTGCGAATTTGAGGTGCTTGTAGAATGTGGCGACGTCAGCCTGGTCGCGACTGATGCGATCCAGTGCCTCAGCCAGCACGATGTCGAACTGTCCGGCCTGCGCATCCTGAAGGAGTGCCTGAATGCCGGGGCGCAGGATCATGCTCGCTCCTGAGATGCCAGCATCCTTGTAGGTTCCGACGATCTTCCACTTCTCGCGTTTCGCCTGTTCGCGGCAGATGCGCAACTGATCCTCGATCGACGCCTCGCGCTGATTGTCAGAAGAATATCGGGCATAGAGCGCAACGCGGGTCATATCGGCAGTCCTTTCAAGCTCCGTGTCAGGGGAGGGGGAAGTGTCTTAATCGC
This sequence comes from Chelatococcus caeni, assembly GCF_014196925.1. Classification (GTDB taxonomy): domain Bacteria; phylum Pseudomonadota; class Alphaproteobacteria; order Rhizobiales; family Beijerinckiaceae; genus Chelatococcus_A; species Chelatococcus_A caeni. The sequence continues at coordinate 41,658 of NZ_JACIEN010000001.1, forward strand.
GTTCAGGTTCGGAGATGGCTTTTATGGCCTTGCCCATGCGCTGCGCTGCTGACAGCAACTCGTCATATTGGGCTGCCGACATCAGCACAAACTCGCGCCGGCCATGTCGCGTGATCTCTACCGGCTCACGGTGAGACTCGTTCAGATACTGTCCGAACTTGCGCTGGAATTCGAGGGAGGTTGTGGTTGGCATCGCAGACTCCGGGAGAATAGGTCTGCTGATATAATACGTGTTATACGTATAATAGCAAGGGAATTTGCAAGTCAGCTACGCAGGTGGCGTTAAGCTTTACGCTCGGCTGCCAGCTTGCGTTCAAATTGCTCGCGGGCGATCTGGCGACCAATCAGGCGAGCCAGCGACATCAAGGCAGCATCATTGCGCGCAGGATCGTGCCGGTCCGTTTCCGGTCCGGTCGAGGGTGTAACCTCGATATTGATCCTGTTCCGCTTGACCGCCATCGTCTCCAAAATCCCATGCTCGGAAAGGGGCTGGGGCATTGGAACCGCGGAATGACCTTCCACGGAAGGTCTTGAGCAGCCGTGTGCGGTGAATAGGATGCCGTGGCGTAGAAAACGGAGGGTCAGCTTGAGGGTGATTTCTTTTGCCTCGAAGCGAATGCTTCTGGAAAGAGTGCCAGAGCAATACGCCCCGTCAAGCTTTCTGGGTCGTCCTGCTTCTCGTTGAGTGCAACCTCCAGTTTTCTCTGGACGCTTTTTGTTTCCAGAATTTCTTTCCTCTCCGCAAGCTCGGAAAATCGACGGACGAGGCGAGCAAATCGATACCGCCGCTCTACGTTGAGAAATGTGTTTAATACCTCCACGAGATTCTTCTGACGAGACCCTACCGGGTGGCCATCAAGCAGGGAGAGTAAGCAATTGATCAAGGAGTCGATATCGGCTTCCTCGAGTGTGCGGTCGTCAACATCGATGAGAGAAAGTTTGTCAGCCAGTTCAGCAAGAAGTGTCCCTCGTTCGGGCCTCGGAGTACCATGCTCACCAGTTGCCGCACGCCAACGAGCTAGGAAATCCTCGTGCCAATGAGGTTTCGGTGCTACGGCAAAAGCACGGCCGCTCGAAAGCCAATTCAGTTCATGAAGACCGACGAGCTTGGATTGCCACAAATTTTCCCGGACCCAGAAAGCACGAAGAATGACCTCGTTTCGTTGCCGTGAGAGCTGAACGGTCTGGTTATCCATCGAGAACAGGTTCTTATTGTGCGAATAGAAAATATCCTCAAATGAACTTAGAAGTCGTCCATTCGCCGCCGGCGGCTCAAAATTCCACGTCAGCCATAGGAGTCGATACGCCTCGCTGTCATAGAAATCTTCGCGCTGGATGATGATCGGTATCTGGGTTGTCGCGAGCTGAACTTCGACGACAACCGGCACTCCATCGTAGACTGCGCGCACATCCGGACGCCGACGGCCCCCTTCGGTGATGAGATATTCATCGATGACCACGCTTTCCGGCTTAGTCCGGCGATCCGCAGTGAGGAGTTCACCGACGATGTTCTTGATCTTCGCATGCAGCGGACTCTCTTGAGCGCCATCAAATTGCCGCCCGCTGACTGCGTCCACGCCGGATGGCATGCCGGTCCACCATGAGCAGTCTTCAGGAGCGCCCGGATGATGCTTCCAGTAAGGCTGTCCGGTTCGACCTTCACGTGGAGCATAGACCGCGTGCCCGCATAAGCCGCAAACGTAGCGCGGCCGACGATCTAGTCGGGCTCTGGTCGCAAGCCGCCTGACAACCTGATATTCGTCCTTGGACATACCCATCAACGCATCGCTTGAAATCGTAAGCATCGTCTCAAGGTCGATAGCTCTTTTGAGCGTTCTCTTAAATTGCTTCCCTGCCATCCCGACAAACCATCCCCATCGACCGTATTCTAACTATTCCTTCCTGGTGCAAGCTGACGAAGCCCCGAAACCTATCCTTGATTGCTTGTCGCTGCGCCTGAGCAAATCTGTGCCCGATCGGCTTTACGCAGTAAAAGGCGGTCGCTTATAGACCGGGCGGCCGCGACTGGGACGTCCCGTAAACCGTCGGACGGCTATCAACGATATCCTTGTCGGCTCCAACCATCGTTGGCCGAATCCACATTAACCTGCTTTCTGCCAACGCCTTCCCAAACCGTTGATTTCGCCAGTGTCCCCGGCGCCAGTGACCAACGACCGTCCCGCCGAGCGTTGTTCGCTTTTCAAACGACGTTCGATAGCCGCAGAAATTGATCCAGCGACAGCCGTCCTGGTGTGCTCGCGCTTCTGCCATTTTTCGAGCTTTGCCTTTGGCCCGCCTCACCTTTTCATGGATCCGCGGGTCGCTTAGTCGTTTTTCCTGGTCGCGTTCGGGATAATTCAAATAGCAGACGAGGTTGAACACTAGCCGCGTGACCTGCTCCAGAACCGTCGGGTCGGAAATCACGTTGCGAAGATCATCAGGATGCCCGTCGTCTTCGCGAAAGGTGTCCATTGGGATCCCCGATCGGCGACCGCGTTCTATGCCATCTGTAACCGTATTGCGGTGCGAGACGAAATCGTAGTGCGCACGGAGTGTTGGCTGCTCCAAAAGATCGGTCAATGATAGCGACACCGGAGCATGATCACGTCGACGGAATGTAAAATCCACTGTGAACATCAGGTATGAGCGCCACTCGCCCGAACCGCGGATATCCACCTTTGCTGCGATTTCATCCATCACCGCATCGGGATCTAGCAGGTATCGGTCATAAAGCTGTTGGGCAGCCGCGTTATCGGCCAATAGCTTCGCAATGTAACTGTCAAAGCTTGTAAAACTTCCGGAGTTGCCTTTGCGGAGGCTCTCCAGAGCGCCTGGGATTCGTTCGAGATCCGACCATTGCTTTCTCTGTTCAGCGATCAGTTCGTTCGGAGGACGGGGCCTCAGCCGGAGAGAGTCAACCAGGCACATTTCAGCCGTTACGTAGAACCCATCGACTACCCAGTCGCGATTGTAGTCAGGCAAAAAATGTCCCGGCGCAAGAGCGACATAGAATGTGTCGTATGGCATCCGCAGGTTCTGCACGGGCAACTCATTTACGTCCGTATCGGCCAGCATAGCCAACAAGTCGGGCGCAAACTCGAATATTTGTTGACCATCGTGGCGCCAGTTTCTGAGCACGGAGCGCCAATTCTCCTCGCGCAAGATAACTTCCCAGGCGGTTTTCTCTGGCACGCTTTGGGGGAAATCGGCGAGGAAGGCGTCTTCGTGAGGCGCCACCACCTGTCGGTAATAGTTTTCTCGCTCGGCGTCGGTACCGTCCGGCCTATTGCTATTGACTGCCCAGTAAGCATCGAACCGAGGCTGTAAACCGCGCAATTCGGTTTCATGACGCCAAGCGTGCAACTGAGAAAGCCTCACGGCTGGATTCGTCAAAAGTGCCCCCCCAATAGATTTAGCTCACTGCCGGCTCGCGCTCGCACTCAACAACAAATGCTCATCTTGATCGTAAATCAAGACGATGCATCGCCTAAACTCTGCTAGAAAAACGATCGTATGCAGTAACACGAACAGTTCTTATATCTGCTTCGTATCGATATATTTCACGTAGAAGGTAGGATATTTCTGCATCCTTTTCAGCGTCAGCAACATCGAAATACCAAGACCGGGGCTTGCCGTTCCCCTCACCGTTCCAACGATACCCCCGCGTCTTCAGGAGATCCTTGAATTCGAACGGCGAGTTTTCGGCCCAGATCCGCCAGGTTGGCAAACGCGCACGATCCAGCAGCCTGACAAGGGCCGGAACGTGCGTCCTCGGCAGTTCTCGCGCGAGGATTTCAATGGCGGCCAGGCAGTCATTCGCAGCGCGATGCCGATCGTAAAAGAAACCTAGGGCCATCGCGAGGTAGGAGAGCTTGGTGCCTTCGAACCCCTCAGCCGCCCAGTCGATCTCCGACATAGAACAGGCCCATGGTTTGGTTGAAAACACCGGACTGAAGCGTTCAAGAAAACGCCGATCAAACGCGGCATTATGAGCAATCACCACAGCAGCCGGAGCAGCAAAAGCTGCAACCTCTTCCGGATCAATCGACTTGCCGGCCACCATGGCATCAGAAATACCGGTCAACGTCGTGATTTCCGGCGAAATCGGCTTCGTCGGCTCGCGGAGACGGTCAAAGGGCTCTTGGACCTCCACGATCATCCCGTCCAGCGCATACCTAAAAGGCACCATCGCCAGTTCGATAATCTCGTCCAGATCGGGATCCAGGCCTGTTGTCTCGACGTCGACCATCAAGCCCAAGCGTGTTTCCGTGGCGTCGTATCCTTCCACCGGCTCTCGCGGTCGAAGGCGCCGCAGTACCCGATAGTCTGAACTGACCTCCAGCGCCGCTGCCAGCTCTTCCAGATTTGGGGCATCGATCATCAGTCGAATTCGCCCCCTGGATCGACATTCCGGGCAGGAGGCACCGAGATTCGGATCTGAGCCGCACGCCCCTCTTCGTGGAACCAGAGTTCCCCAATCCTCGCGTCATCGCTTTTCGGAAGCGGTTTTGCCTCCCGCACCTTGAAGGTGGTCGGGAGGTTCACCGATGTTCCGAAAACGAGCGCGTGCTGCTTCGGCAATGACGGCAAACGCTTCAGGACAGCATCGGAAATGAATGGGGTCATCTGTCGGATCTGCGAAAGGTCATCCGGGTTCTGAATTCTATGGATCACAAAATTCGAGCATTGCGAGAGAACAGTTTTGGAAAGTTCGCTTGGTCTCTGCGACGCTACCAGCAGGAAAAGTCCATATTTTCGTCCCTCCTTGGCGATACGCTCGTAGATTTTGCTGGCGTCAATCGCAAATTTTGAGGGAGTCTCAGAGATGTAGCGATGAGCCTCCTCAAGCAAGAGGTGAACGGGAAAGCGGTTCCTTGGCTCGGCTTGCCGAAGCAGACGGAATGCCATGCGCGCAAGGACCGACGAGACCAGTTCGACCACCTCGTCTTCGACGGAGTTCATATCCACGATGATGATCTGATGGCATTTTTTCCAATGCTCGCCATTGTTTGACAGCCCAAGTAGCTGTTCGAGGAAAGCCTCCATAGTCGGGGCCGCTTCGCCCGGCTTGATGTCATAACGCATGAACGCGTATTCGGGCCTATCGCGAAGTGACTTGAACCGGGTAAACATCTGCGAGCAGTAATCACGGATTTGCCTATTGCCGTGCGCCTCTTCATAGAGAATGGCAAAATCCAGACATTCCTCAAGATCATCGAACGTGAACGGCGTCCGTTTGTAGGACGGCAGATCAACATCCTCCCGAAGTTTTTTGCGAACCTCATCTAGAAATGGAGCCAGGTTCCCATCTCTGAAATTTCCGTACTGGTAATTTGCCCCGTATTTCTTGAGAAGATTTGTGTTCAGGTCTTTCGTTGGATACTTCTGGAACAACGATACGACACGTTGAAACTTTGCGACGGGAGAGTCCCCATCGGCACCCCTAAAGCATTCAATGACACAGGTGGCGATAAAGTGTTCCTTGATTTCCAACGCTTTCGGAGTGTTTTCACGAAACAGCCCTGTCAGTCCCAAAGCTGTACGAAGAACCGGAATTTGCGTTCGCTCGCTGGCTTGCAGAAGCAACTCCCATTCCGATTGTTCCAAGAACCAGTGCGGGAGGCGGAATTTTCCGTCGGCTGCGGTCCCATCCAGCACAACATGGGCGACGCCAATGCCGTTCTCTTTGGCGAGCGGCATCAACGCATTGGCGTATTCTCCGTTTACATCGAATACTAGGAACGTGGCCCCTCGGGCGTGGAACTCGTCCGCCTTGTCGAATAATGACTGGAGCACCGATGCTACGGTGCAGGACTTGCCGCTCCCGGTGTTCCCGAGCACAGCAGTATGGCCGCCGAAAAAGTCATCGATCCGGACTTTGACGTCATAGCCCTCGAATACCACAGAGCGGCCGATCGACATGGCGCGAAAGCGCGTCGCATCTTCGGGCACTGGCGCGGCGCCGTTGAGACCCGGAGCGGGTTCGCTCGGCTTGTCGGTCTCGAAAACGCGATCAAGCTCCGCATCGAGAGCATAGAGGGCATCTGTGTAGAGCGACGGGAAGACGGAGACGCCGAAGCGGAACTTTGCGCTGCGGTCCTGCGGCAGCATCCCGACCGGCACGACGTCGAGATATTTCGCAGACGCTGCCTTGTCCAACTCCCCCTCGCTGCGTCCGGTGCTGGCGATGTCCCGCTCTCGCAGGCCGACGACCTCGACCACGACATATTCCGTCTGAACCGGAATCATCAGGAACGATCCGAGGCGGGCGACGTAGTGAACATCGTCGAACCCGACGATAGTGAAATTGTCCGTGCCAGCGTGCATCTCTACGACGAAGCGATCGGCCGCGACGGAGACCACCTTGCCGATGGCGCGTTTGCGGTCGTCGCGGCTCATTCGCTGTCTCCATCGGCGGGCGGTGTCTCAGCTTTCTTAGAGGACATCGCCTCCAGCACCTTTTGGATTGCATCGTCAATGCGCTCGCTCGGCCGCTGGGGCATAAACTCTTCAATGATCGTATCGAAATAATGCGCCTTGCGGCCGGCCTCTGGGCCGCTGCCACCGATGATCCAGATGCGGGGATCGTTCAGGGCGCGGAGCTTGGCCACCTCGCCCTCCAGCGTCGGATCGACAAAAATTATCAGGCGAAACGTCGGTATGGTGAGCGCCTGGTAGATGATATTGTTGATATGCTCGTCACCGAAGGCATATCCCATGGTGAAGAGAACGCTTTGCTCCCTCACGATCCGCGACTGGAACTCGCGGAACAGGTCGGCATAGGGCGATCCGAGGCTGGAGTTTTGCTTCGCGGGGGTGGGATAGATCATCACCTTCCCCGGTTCCTGCCCTTTCGAGACAGCCGTTTCGCGGATCGGAAACAGGCCGTGATCGTCTTCGGTCCAGCTAATCGACCCATGGATCTTGCAGAGATAGACGAAACCATCCACCGCAGACCACTTTCGGTTGGTCAGATCGAGCTGCTCGGCAAGCGCGTAACGGAAGGTCGCCGGATTGAAGCGGCGCTCGACCACGCCGGAGAAGCCGTTGGCATAAGGCAGGCCGAGCCGGTCCATCGCCGTCTCGTTGAAAAGGTCATAGTTGGTGGTGAAAATCCACGGACGCGGTAGCGAGCGATCACGCAGGACCAGCTTTCTGAAGAATGTTTCGTAGAGTGTCCCAACGGTGCTGTCGCCATTGGCAAACGCTCCGTTCGTGCATTTGCCCCAAAGGAAAGCCTGTACCTTCTGGATGATCGAATTGACGACCTTCAAGTTTTCCTTTGCCTTGGGAAGCTTGCTTCGTGAGAGCGTGAACCGCAGGCTGAACAGCAGTTCCATCAACCGTTCAAGGTTGCGGGCATATTCCTTGTCGCCAATATCGATCCCGAACTCATCAATGAGAACCTTCCGCTCGGCGGCGGTCGGGAACCCTGCCTCGTCGGCGGTCCGCGCCTTCGTGAATTCCTTGGCGAGCGGCGCCATGGTCGGGATGCCAACCTCCTGCCATTCCTCGTCTCCGAAAAAGTCAGTTCCCTTGGCGTAGTATGACGAGCATCCTGCGCCGAGCAGGAACGCGACATTCTTTGCATTCAGCGATTCCGACAGCGCTTTTCTGACGACATCGGCGCCGGCCGGCCATTCAAGCTCGCCAGCATCAGCCTCGATTCCCCGCAGAAAATTAAATTTCAGTTTTTCAGGTTCTTCTCCATCGGAATCCGCCACGAACACCCCCTCATTTGAACAATGCTTCAATATCCGCCATAGGCCGGAACAACTTCATCGGCTGATCTGGAAACGGCAAAAAACTCTCGCGCTCATAGAAGCGCTTTGCGCCTCCGTCCTTGGCGTCCACGATCACCGCAAAGGACGCGATCTCGCTGCGCACGGCCCGATAGAGCGCGTCCGCAAGAAGAAAACGGCCGTATCCTCTTCCCTGATGGCGTTGATCGACCGCGAGGCGACCCAGCAAGGTCGCCGGGATTAAAGGATACCGCGGCAGTTTGCGGACGACGGTCCCCGGCAGTTCCGGAAGCCGCACCGCTGTCGATGAAAGCGTGTAATATCCGGCAAGGCTTCCGTCCTTCAGCACGAGGACAAATGGTGCCGCCATCTTCTTTCTGGCGTCCTGCCCGGCCTGCGTCTGGAAATATCGGTCGAGCGGCTCTACGCCGCTTTCGAATCCCGATCGGTTATGTTGCGGGCCGAGAATCTCGACCCGCAGGATGTCGTCTGCTACTCCCACTCGTCAGACGCCTGTTCTCTCGCGATAACGGCGAACGGTGTCTTGCAGTCGTTCGTTGACCGGCTGTGGTTCGACCAGAGCCTGGACGAACGCCTGGCCGTCCCGTACCGAAAGCTCCAGATTCTGATGTTCCTCGATGGCGCGCCGCGCCGCATCTTGCACGCTTGTCAAAACAAAATCCGTCACCGTCCGTCCTTGTAGCGCAGCGGCATGTTCGATCAGACGTTTCTGGTCAGCGGTCACACGCGTCTCAAGACGTTCCCCACGGACGCGTCCAGATATGGACCTTTTTGCTGTCTTGGCCATTTTTCATCTCCAACTTTGGAGGGAATGTACGGCCATTGGCCGGAAAAATCAAGATTCACTGACAAGCTGCGTGAGCCATGATTGGAATAGCCAGGACGCTCAAAATCGGCAGTGTCATGAACTTGGGCGGCTTTGCTGATACTCGGCGGGGGAAAGCCTTCCCCCTGGCCGGCACTGGCGTTGCCGACGCACCCCCATCAGCGGGGAGACCCCCAGGCTGTGCAAAAACGCCGCCGAACCCGCTCGCAGCTACACCAGCGCGTTCAGAACGGCCTTTGCTGTGTCCTCGGGATATTCTTCGTAGAACGACAACTTGCCCCGTGGCAGGACCGTGGGGGCAACATTCTCCAGGCCGGCGAGAGCAATCATCTCAGCCTTGGACTTACGGGGCGTGCTTTCCGCGTAGAGCACAGAGATCTTGCCCGGAATGCTGCTCGCGGTGCCAAGCCAGGAGTCTCCGGTCGGGAACGGATCGAGTTCCCCTGAAACGAAACGGAAGGACGCATACCGCGCTCCCGACGCTTCGGTAACGGTTCGCTTTGCCGCCATTCTCTCGCCGGTCAGCCAGTCGGGATCAGCATAGACGTGGCCACGCGCCATCATGCCAATGACCGGCCCGTTGACGTTGAGCCGATAGAAGGCTGTGCCTGCCACGGGCAGGTCTACGCCCTTCGCAAGCGCACCGAACAGCCCCATGCGCTTTCCGGCCATCGTAGGCAGAGGCCCACGCCATGTCGGGGACAGCAGCACGAGGCGGCCCGTGCTATCGGGATCGACCGCAGCCTGCGCCAGCGCGTAGCCGGTAGCATGTCCCGCCGCCACCGTGACCGCGGGACGGATGATGTCTTCCAGCACGAAGCGCAGGAAATCCCGATAGAGGTCTGGTCGCCAATCCACCTTCGGACGCGGAAGCTTTCCGAAGCCGGGCCAGTCGATCGCAGCCGTGGAGTACTGCTCGGCCAGCCTTTCCTGCAATGGACGCATCTCTTCGCGCGTGGAGATCGAGCTCAGCGCGGGCAGCAGTAACATAGCCGGACCTGTACCGGCGCGCGTCAGCCCGATTTTGACCGGCTTGCCGTCGGCGACCCATTCGATCCGGTCTTCGATCCATTCCATGGCTTCACCAATCCAGCTTCATATAGTATAGTCCCCCATACCATATGAAGTTGAGGTTAGCCATCGCCATGTCTCACACAATCCGTGACAAAGAGAAGCTGATCGCCCGGGTTCGGCGCCTGAAGGGACAGATCGAGGGGATCGAGCGCGCGCTCGAGTCCGAGAAACCATGCGGCGAAATCCTGCGCCAGCTCGCTTCCGCGCGGGGTGCCATGAGCGGGCTGACCGCCGAAGTGATGGAGGACCACCTACGCGAGCATGTGCTTCACGCCGAAACCGAGGCTGACCGCCGGCGGGGCGGCGAAGAAATGATCGAAGTCATCCGAACCTACATGAAGTAAGCCGGTGCGCCGGCGGGAGCCACGTCACATGTCCGCAGTCGACATCTCTACGTATACCCACGATCACAATTTCCTCGGGCGAGATCACCGACGGAACGAATACAGGGTCTGGCTGGTCATCGCCCTGACCGCGTCGATGATGGTCGTCGAGATCATCGCGGGTACAGTCTATGGCTCGATGGCGCTGGTGGCGGATGGCTGGCACATGTCCACCCATGCCGGCGCGATGCTGATTACCGCGCTGACCTACCTCTACGCGCGCCGCTACGCCGATGATCGCCGCTTCACCTTCGGCACCGGCAAGCTCGGCGATCTTGGTGGTTTTGCCAGCGCCGTCGTCCTTGCCCTGATCGCGCTGCTGATCGGCTGGGAGAGCCTTATGCGGCTGGCCAATCCGGTCGAGATCAGCTTCGGGCAGGCGATCGCCGTCGCCGTGGTGGGACTGGTGGTCAATCTTGTCTGCGCCTGGCTGCTTCGCGACGATCATTCCCATCATCACCATGGGCACCATCATGCACACGACCACGATCATGACCACGGCCACCATGAGCATGCACGCGACAACAACCTCCGCGCCGCCTATCTGCATGTGCTGGCGGATGCGCTAACCTCGATCCTGGCCATCGTGGCATTGCTGGCCGGACGCAGCTATGGCTGGCTTTGGGCCGATCCGCTCATGGGCGTCGTCGGCGCGCTTGTGATTGCGCGCTGGTCCTGGGGGTTGATCCGCGATTCCGGAGGTGTCCTGCTGGACCGGATTCCCGATGACGAGAATCTGCCGGGAGAAATCCGTGAGGCACTGGAAACCGACACCGACCGGATCGCAGACCTGCATGTCTGGCAGGTCGGACCGGGACACCATGCCGCAATCATCTCGGTGGTGTCGAGCGCGCCCCGCGAGCCTTCGGACTACAAGTCCCGCCTCGCGGAAATACACGAACTCTCCCACATCACCGTCGAGGTCGAACGGGTGATTGTCACTGCCTAGATCCGGAATGGATTAAACGAGACCCGCCGGAGGAAATTTGATGACCCGCTTCATCGAAGGTTACGACCGCCATCAACCCAGTCTGCTTCCTCCTTGCGTTGATGACTATGTTGCCCCCGAGGCGCTCGTCCGGGTCGTTGACGCATTCGTCGAGACTCTCGATCTTGCGGCGCTCGGCTTCGGTCGCACAGTCTCGGCGACGACCGGACGCCCGGGTTTCCACCCCGGTGACATGCTGCGCCTCTATGTCTGGGGCTATCTCAACCAGCTCCGCTCATCGCGCCAACTGGAACGTGCCTGCAAGCGTGATCTTGAGGCGATCTGGCTGATGCGGCGCATGTCGCCCGACTACCGGACGATCGCCGCATTCCGGCATGACAACCCGGAAGCCATAGTCGGCGCAGGTGTCGCCTTCATCCGCTTCTGTCGAGAAGCCGGGCTGATCGCGGGCACCAAGGTCGCGCTGGATGGCACAAAAATGCGGGCGGTGGCCAGTGCCAAGAACATTGCCGGGGCCGAACGCCTTGCCAGAGACATTGCGCATACCGAAGCGGAGATCACCTACTATCTCGACCGTCTCAATATCGCCGATGAGCATATGGCCCAAGGGATCGCGGACCAGACTGTTCATCGTGATGCCTTTGCTCAGGCGATCGGTTCGCTGGAGCGCCGGAAGGCGAGACTTGAGCGGCGGCAATCCGAGCTTGGCGACCACGACACGGATGTCGTCGTCTTCGGAGAACCGGACGCAAGACCGATGGGTTATGGCCGCGCACCGAAGTTCCCCGCATACAATTTGCAGAGTGTCGTCGATGTCGAAAGTGGCTTGATCGTTCATCAAGATGTCGCCAACGAGGCCAACGACAGCCAGTTGCTTCATCCGATGGCGATGGCCACGAAGGAGGTTCTCGATGTCGATGAACTGGACGTTCTGGCCGATGGGGGATACTCGAACGCTCAGGAAGTTGCCCGTTGCGAACAGGATGGCGTTCGCGTCGCCGCCCCGATTAAACGGGGCGCCATGGGCGCAGAATACTTCCGGCCCATACAGTTCGTTCATGACGAAGGGACAGACACCATACGCTGCCCGGCCGGAGCTATCATGCACCCGAAGGGCAAGCACACCCGCAACCGCGCCATTCGATACCGGACACCGGCCTGCCAGACGTGCCAGATCAAAGGACAATGCACGCCTGGATACCAGCGCACGATCCACCGGCTTGTGGACCAGGGTGCGCTCGACCGTATGGAACGGCGAATCCACGAGAATCCTGATCTGATGACGGTTCGTCGCTGTACCGTCGAGCACCCCTTTGGGACGATCAAAAGAATGACCGGCGGGGGGCGCTTCCTGACTCGAGGACTGAGGCGAGTGAAGGCGGAAGCAGCGCTCTCGGTTCTCGCCTTTAACCTTATCCGTGCCTCAAACGCCTTCGGAGTACGAACGCTGATGGCACGGGACTGATTGGCGACTTCGCGCTCGTACAATCTGCTGATCTGCCGCCAGTGGCATTCGCGTTTTTGCACAGCCTGCCCCGCAACGCCCCTTAGAGTGAGAGTGTGGACGGGTTTTCCGTGACGGGTTGAGGGCTGGAAGAGAGGCTTCTGGCGCCCGTCGCGGAGATCACCCCGATGGCCAGACACGATCGCAGCCCCGCTGATGGTGGCGCGCGCAGCAACCTTTACGACGACATCACCAACAAGATCATCGCCGAGCTGGAGCAAGGCCGGCTCCCCTGGGTCCAGCCCTGGGGCGCATCACCCGATACAGCCCCGCTGGGCCTGCCGAGAAATGCCTCAACCGGCCGGTCTTATTCCGGTATCAATATTCTCATCCTCTGGGGCGCTGTCATCCAGCATGGTTTCCCCGGTCAGGCGTGGCTGACTTTCCGCCAGGCCCTATCGCTTGGCGGTAATGTCAGGAAGGGCGAACGTGGTACCACCGTCGTTTATGCCGACCGTTTCACCCCCAAGGACGAAAAGCGCCGTGCCCGCGAGACGGGTGAGGATGCACACACCATTCCGTTCCTGAAGCGGTTCACCGTCTTCAACGCCGCGCAATGCGATGGCCTGCCCGATGACATCACGGCAGTCGCGCCGCCACCGCCGCCCGGCCTGATCGAACCTCGGGTTGAGGCGCTGATCCGGGCCACCGGCATCGACTTCCGTATCGGTGGCAATCGCGCCTTCTATATGCCGTCCCTCGACTATGTGCAGGTGCCGCCTCCGCAAGCCTATTTCGAGCCGATCAACTGGCACCGGACGGCCCTGCACGAGCTGGGTCATGCCAGCGGACATCACAGCCGTCTCAACCGCGACCTGACCGGCTCGTTCGGCTCGAAGAAATACGCATTCGAGGAAATGATTGCCGAACAGACCGCGGCCTTCAGCTGCGCCGCGCTCGGGATCGTGCCGACCGTTCGCCATGCCGATTACATCGGATCGTGGCTGGAGGTCATGCGAGAGGATTCCCGCGCCATTGTCCGCGCAGCCTCGCAGGCCAGCAAGGCGGCGGACTGGCTGCTGTCGTATCTGCCTGCTGAGGACACCGTGGAGCCGGATGCCAGCGTAACCGACCGGAGGGCTGCGGCATGATCCTCCTGACCGGCACACAGCGCGACCGTCTGCTGGCGAATGGTCGCCAGCGCGATCAGGATCACAGCCCGGTCGTGAAGTTCTTCAACCCCCTCGGTGAAGGCGTCTGGCTCGCCACCGAACTGGATGAGGATTGCGACATCATGTTCGGCCTGGCCGATCTCGGCTATCCCGAACTGGGCTGGTGGAGCCTGAGCGAGATGCAATCAGTTCGGCTGCCCTTCGGCATGGGCATCGAGCGCGATCTGCTCTTCACCGGGGATTTCCCGATCTCGGTCTGGGCCGAGGCCGCTCGTGAGACCGGCAGCATCCGCGCCGCCGAGCGTCTGCTCTACCGCGTCGGCGCGAGCTTTTCCCGTAAATCCGCCGATACACAAAACCGGAGTGCCTGATTTCCGGGTTTCAGGTTCTGCGGCTGGCGTCGCTCTCTTCAGAGGAAGAGGGCGGCGCTTCGCTTCGTGACGGGCTGATAGCCGGAGAGAGAGGCTCACCGGCGTCCGTCATGGAGTAACTGACATGGCCACTGCCGTTCAGAAGATCACGCTGTCGTCCTCGCGCGACATTCCCTTCAACAAGCTGGTGCTCAGCCAGTCCAATGTCCGGCGCGTCAAGGCCGGGATCTCGGTCGAGGAGCTGGCCGAGTCCATCGCCCGTCGCGGCCTGATCCAGTCCCTGCATGTCCGCCCGGTCGTGGATGCCGAGGGTAAGGAAACCGGTATGTTCGAGGTGCCCGCCGGCGGTCGCCGTTTCCGCGCGCTGGAACTGCTGGTCAAGCAGAAGCGCCTCGCCAAGGTCGCGCCGGTTCCGTGCGTGGTGTCAGAAGCCAGCGCCGATGTTCTGATCGACGAGGTTTCGCTTGCCGAGAATATCGAGCGCGCACCCCTGCATCCGCTCGATCAGTTCCGCGCCTTCCAGGCCATGCGGGAAAAGGGCATGACCGAGGAAGCTATCGCTGCCGCCTTCTTCGTGGATGCCAAGGTGGTGAAGCAGCGCCTGCGTCTGGTTTCTGTCTCACCGGTCTTGCTCGACGTCTATGCCGAGGACGGCATGATGCTGGAGCAGCTCATGGCCTTCAGCGTCAGTTCCGACCATGCCTGGCAGGAGCAGGTCTGGGAAGCGATCAAGGATGGCTGGCAGAAAGAACCCTACCACATTCGCCGCTTGCTGACCGAAACCACGGTCCGCGCCGCCGACAAGCGGGCAGTGTTTGTCGGAATTGCCGCCTATGAGGAAGCAGGCGGTTGCGTGTTGCGCGATCTCTTCCAGCAGGACGATGGCGGCTGGCTGCAAGATCCGGTGCTGCTCGACCGGCTGGTGAGCGAAAAACTCAAGGCCGAGGCCGAAGCCATCGCCGCCGAGGGTTGGAAATGGATCGAGGTCGCCATCACCTTTCCTTACGGTCACGATCATGGCCTTCGCCAGATTGTCGGCACCACGGTCGATTTGAGCGAAGAGGAACGCGCCACCCGGGAGGCATTGCGCGATGAATATGACCGGCTTGAAGCCGAATATGGCGAGGCTGACGAACTGCCGGACGAGATCGACGCCCGCCTGGGGGAGATCGAACAAGCGCTGGAAGCGTTCGAGCGCCGCCCGATGACCTTCGAGCCGGACCAGATCGGCATGGCCGGTGTCTTCATCAGCATCGATGCCGATGGCGCATTGCTGATCGAACGCGGCTATGTTCGCGCCGAGGATGAAACGCCTGCGGAACCAGATGCTGAGATCATTGACCCGGAAACCGGCGAGGTGATCCAGCGGGCAGAACCGGCAAGCAGCCATCAGCGTGCTGTCATTACGCTGGGCGGCCAGGCAGTCGAAACCGAGGAGGAAGACGAGGCCGACACTATCAGGCCGCTGCCCGATCGCCTGGTCAGCGAACTGACCGCGCATCGCACGCTGGCGCTGCGGGATGCGGTGGCCGTGAACCCGCATGTCGCCATGACGGCACTGCTGCACAGGCTGGTCATGGATTGCTTCATGCCGCATTCCAGTCGCGGTTGCCTGGAAGCACAGGTTCGTGAGGTCCATCTGCCCGCACAGGCCGAAGATCTGCGTGATAGCTTGTCCGCCAAGGCCATCGCTGACCGGCACGAACGCTGGGGCGATCATGTCCCGGCAGACGATGCCGCCCTTTGGGATTGGCTGACCGATCTGGACGATGGGTCACGCATGGATCTGCTCGCCCATTGCGTCAGCTTCGGTGTCAACGCGCTCTATGAAAAGCCCAACCCCTATAGCGGCGCGGGCGTCAGTCAGCACGGGCTGGACATCCGCCTGTCGCAGGCTGACCGGCTGGCCCGTTCGACCGGCCTCGACATGGTGGCCGTGGGCTGGCGGCCGACGGTTGGCAATTATCTTGGCCGCGTGACCAAGCCGCGTATCCTTGAAGCCGTGCGCGAAGGCGCCGGCGACCGGGCTGCCGATCTGATCGGGCACCTCAAGAAGGGCGACATGGCCAAGGAGGCCGAACGCCTGCTGGCCGAGACCGGCTGGCTGCCTGAGCCGCTGCGCATGGTGGACGATGGTATCGAAGTCGATCCGGCATCGGGCGCTGCGGCGGAAGCCGACGATCTTCCCGATTTCCTCTCCGGCGATGGTGAGGACGACCCGGCTGACGACGAGGAAGAACAGCATATGGTCGCTGCTGAATAGCACTCAGCGGGGCGGCTTCGGTCGCCCCGTTTATCACCCTTCGCTTCCGCAACTCGCCCGGTCCTTGTGATCGGGCTTTTTCTTTTGAGAGCCGCCATGGTTGCCAGCATCAGCATTGACGAAATCTTCGCCCAGGATCGGGAGAACCATCCGAACGAACGCACGCTGCCTTGGGAAGAAACCCGCGACGGCATCACCGTCGTCGTCGAGCCAAAGCCCCATTGGGCCGAGAACATGCGCGTCTTCCGTCTCGATGCCCGTGAATATTGCCGCTACGCCGAGTGGACTGCCCATGGCGGTCGTGCGCGCTTCTATGCTCATATCGACACATCGGGCGACGATGTGATGATGAAAGCACGTGCGATGATCGCCCACGAAATCGCCGATGGGCTTTGGAGTTGAAGACCCGATCGCAGGGTGTCGCGCGGTGAGGATGGGAGGTCTGCACCGGACAGGGGCAATCCGGCTTGACCATGCAACCCGCCGTCCCCGTCAGGGCAAGCGGCAGCCATCTCTGGCCTGATGAGAACACGATCCTGATGCCAGCATGGTGGCAAGGCTGGCGCGGCAGAGCATCTGCGACGGGTATCCGGCATCCTGTCAGATGCGAAAAACCACCCCCGCTTCCATTCGCAAACCTTGGTCCGATCCGTCTCTTTGGCATTCAACCCCGAAGGGGTCGGCTTACGCGCGCGTGCCGCCCTCGGGGATTCGGAAAAAGTCCGAACGCCCTCGGGTGATTGCAGATCCGGTCAGACACTTCGGGCGCCTGTCGCGCGGGGGATGGTCCCCCGCCTCCCAAGACAGGAGCCGGAACCCATGTCCTATGCAGATGCCACCGCCTTCGCCGCCAGCCTCGCCACCACGCTGATGGTTTCGATCATCGTGTTCCAGGCCGGAGACGGCACCCACGCCGCTTGCCCCGCCGCCGAGTTCGACGGCGACGACGACATGGTGAAGCTGGAGCTGGACCCGTGGGAGTAAGGCGCGCAAGCGCCTCATCCCCGACGGCCCGAGCGCGACACTCGCGATCGGGCCTTCAGCCTTGCGATGATCCCCATCGCCGGCAGCGGAACCGGGAACAAGCCCGGTCAGAGAGGAAGAGTGCGGGCCGTTCGGCCGTGACGGGTTGAGTGTCGGAGAGAGAGGCTCACCGGCGCCCGTCATGGAGTAATCCCGATGACCTTTGCCCGTTCCGAAACCTTCCGTTCCATCGGTCACATTCTGGCTACCGATGTTCTGCCCGCGCTTTATCGGTCGCAAAAGCTGCCGCTGCGCATCTCTTGCCTCGGTGTGGCCAGCTATGACGCCAGTGAGGCGGTGAACAGCTTCGACCGTGTGATACCGCTTGGCGAATGCCCGTCACCGGAAGAGGCCATTCAAGCCGCGGCCTTGCGCCTATCGTGCGGTGATATTTGCACGGGGCCGAATAGCTTTCCGTATTTCCAGCCGCGCATCATGCTCATTCAGGACCGCGATCAGCGTCTGGTCCTGGGCGGCGAAATCCGCGCCGGAATTATCCTCTGGCAACAGCCGGTCACATCCGATGCCGAGGCACGCAGGATTGTGACCGAGGCCAGTCGCCTGCGCGGTATGGCGTTCCGGGCCTTGGATCCCGGGGACGCGAGACGGCTGCGTTACCGCGCCGCTGCGCTGGAGGCTCGGTTGGTTGATCCCTTCTGGCGCGAGACCGCGGCCGATCTGCTCCGCCTGCCACAGGCCGCATGAGCTTCACCCTTTCCATCCCATTCGGCCCGGTGTCACGCCGAGCCATGTCATGCCCGGAGACCGTCATGGCCGACTATTTCACGCACTTTTCTTGCCTGCTTGACGTGGGCACCCCCGAAAACGCTGCCCGCGCACTCGATCTCTACAACGCTCTGGCGGATGACAATGCAGCCGAAGATCCGCCATCAGACGGCTTCCTGCTCTCCATCCAGCCTGAACATGGTGGCACTCAGCTCTGGATACGTGATGACGTCACCGGCGATCCCGAGCATGTCATCCAGTTCGTCAAACGCTGCGCCACCGAGTTCGGTCTGACGGGTCTATGGGGCCTTCAATACGCAAACAGTTGTTCTCGGCCGAGAATCGACGGCTTCGGCGGCGGCGCGCATGTCCTTGATCTTGCTACCGGCGAAACGGTGGACTGGATCTATACCGATGGCTGGCTTTCCACCGTTCTGGAGGGAGGCAATCCCTATGAGTGAGGTCATCGAGATCACTGTCTATCGCCTCGGAGAGCTTTCCGATGCAGCCAGGGACAAAGCCCGAACTTGGTATCGCGAAGGTGGCTTCGACCATGACTGGTACGACGCCGTCTATGAGGATTTCCAGCGCGTCGCCGAAGTCCTCGGATTGAATCTCAAGACCCGAAGCGTCCGGTTGATGGGCGGCGGCACACGGCAAGACCCCTGCATCTGGTTCCGGGGCTTTTCCTCGCAGGGGGACGGTGCCTGCTTTGAATCTTGGTATTCCTACCGGAAGGATGCTCCGCGCCTTATCCGGGAGCACGCACCACAGGACACCGAATTGCATCGCATCGCCGATGCCCTTCAGGCGATCCAGCGTCGAAACTTCTATCAGCTTCGCGCCGAGGCCAGCCATCGCGGCCATTATTATCACGAATACTGCATGTCGATCTCGGTCGAGCGCGACAGCCCGACCTGGCAGGACATGACCGCCGATGCCGAAGAGACGATCATCGAGGCGCTGCGCGATCTGGCCCGCTGGCTCTACCGCCAGCTTGAGCGCGAATATGATTATCTGTCCTCGGACGAAGTGGTCGATGACACCATCGCCGCCAATGAATACACTTTTACCGAAGCCGGTCACCGCTTCGGATGATTCAGAGAAGACACTGACAAGCGCCCCGCCGTCCGGTCGGGGCGCTTTTTTCATGTTGTCTTATTCAGAGTCAGAGAGGGGCCGGGACGGGTTGAGCCCCGGCGGTTGAGAGAGAGCGCCGTCCGGGCTTGTCCCTCCCGCTCTCCGAGGATCCCCGACATGAACATCTCGTCTCAAGTGACCGATCCGGTCACGCCGCTGGCGGCCGCGCCCGCGATCCTGGCTGCCGCCCATCTCATCCTTCCTCATCTCGAACGCGGTCAGCGCGTCGATGCTGCGATCCTTCGCAACGCCATGGAAACCGCTTTCGGCGCATCCGATGCTACCGGCGCCTGGGACTGGAAGCTGGCCTATGAGGCCTGCGAAGTCGCCACCGTTCTCTTCCTGCGCAAATACGGAAAGGCGCTTTTCCGTAAAGCCGCGTCTCCGGCTGCACGGATTTCCGTGCTGGCAAAGATCACGGGGCTGTTGCCCACGCAGACCCGGCGCTCCGAGGAAAGTCAGAACTTCCAGCAGTTCAGCACGCCTTTGCCATTGGGCCTTGCCGCTCTGACCGCGGCTGCGATCACGCCTGATGACAGGGTGCTGGAGCCATCGGCTGGTACCGGCCTTCTGGCGATCCTGGCGCAGACCATCGGCGGTTCGCTGATCCTCAATGAACTCGCCGATACCCGCGCTGATCTGCTGGCCCAGCTCTTTCCGGCCTTCGCCGTCACCCGGTTCGATGCCGCCCAGATCGACGATCATCTGGCCGCAGATGCCGTCCCGTCCGTGGTGCTGATGAACCCGCCATTCTCGGTCATGGCCAATGTCGAGGGACGGATGGCGGATGCAGCGTATCGCCATGTTGCCTCGGCGCTGGCCCGTCTTGCCCCCGGCGGCCGGCTGGTGACGATCACCGGCGCTGGCTTTGGCCCCGAAGCTCCGGCATGGCGGGACGCGTTCATCCGCTTGCAGGCCCGTGGTCGCGTGGTGTTCAGCGCCGCCGTCGATGGCGCGGTCTATGCAAAGCACGGCACCACGATCGACACGCGGCTGACCGTGATCGACAAATTGCCCGCCGAATATCCGGCGAGTTTTCCGACCTCACCGGGAATCGCCCCCGATGTAGCCACGCTGATCGGATGGATCGAGGCGCTGGTCCCGCAGCGCCTGCCGGTATCATTACCGAAGATCGTCTTTCCCGCTTCGACCGCCGCGCCGAAAACCGTGCGGGGCTATCTGGCCCGCGCGACTGCTGCTCGGCCTGTCGCTGCTCCCGCCAAAGATCCCGAGGGCGTCGAACTCGCCTATGAGACCGTGGACTGGACGCCACCCGAAGGCGCTCGCCTGTCCGACGCGATCTATGAGGAATATGCGCTGCAATCGCTGCGCATTGCTGGCGCGCAGCCGCATCCGACCAAACTGGTGCAATCCGCCGCCATGGCCTCGGTCGCACCGCCGAAGCCCTCCTACCGGCCCATGCTGCCCGCTGACATCTGCGCGCGTCTGTCGAACGCCCAGCTTGAAACGGTGATCTATGCCGGTGAAGCCCATGCCGATCATCTCGCCGGCGCATGGACCGTGGACGAGCATTTCGACAATGTGAGCGCTGCGCCCGAGGATGCTGCGGGATCAATCCGCTTTCGCCGGGGCTTCATGCTCGGTGATGGAACCGGCGCTGGCAAGGGACGCCAGTCCGCCGCCATCATTCTCGACAACTGGCTGCGCGGTCGGCGCAAGGCGATCTGGATCTCCAAATCCGATAAGCTGATCGAGGACGCGCAGCGCGACTGGTCGGCGCTCGGCATGGAACGGCTGCTTGTCACGCCTCTGTCACGCTTCCCGCAAGGCAAGCCAATCACGTTGTCGGAAGGCATCCTTTTTACCACCTATGCCACGCTACGCTCCGACGACCGGGGCGAGAAGGTTTCGCGCGTCAAGCAGATCGTCGAATGGTTGGGGTCCGATTTCGATGGAGCCATCATATTCGACGAGAGCCATTCCATGCAGAATGCCGGTGGCGGAAAAGGAGAACGCGGTGATGTCGCCGCCTCGCAGCAAGGACGTGCGGGCCTGCGGCTTCAGCACGCGCTGCCCGACGCCCGCGTGGTTTATGTCTCGGCGACCGGCGCCACCACAGTTCACAATCTCGCCTATGCGCAGCGCCTTGGCCTCTGGGGCGGTGAGGATTTTCCGTTCCAGACCCGCGCCGAGTTCGTTGAGGCGATCGAAGCCGGTGGCGTTGCGGCCATGGAAGTGCTGGCCCGCGATCTGCGATCCCTCGGCCTCTATACCGCCCGCTCGCTCTCCTATGATGGCGTTGAATATGAACTGATCGAGCATCAGCTCACGGATGAACAGCGCCGCATCTATGATGCCTACGCCGGGGCTTTCGCCGTCATTCACAACAATCTGGACGCGGCAATGGAAGCCGCCAACATCACCGGCAGCGAGGGAACGCTGAACCGGCAGGCCAAATCCGCCGCCCGTTCGGCCTTTGAGAGCACCAAACAGCGCTTCTTCGGCCATCTGCTGACTTCCATGAAAACCCCGACCCTGATCCGGTCCATCGAGGCCGATCTGGAAGCGGGCCATGCCGCCGTCATCCAGATCGTCTCGACCGGCGAAGCCCTGATGGAACGGCGGCTTTCCGAGATCCCGACCGAGGAATGGAACGATATTTCCGTCGATGTCACCCCGAGGGAATATGTTGGCTCGTATTTGCAGCATTCCTTCCCGGTACAGCTCTATGAGCCGTTTACCGATGGCGAGGGGAACCTCTCGTCACGCCCCGTCTTCCGCGATGGTCAGCCGGTCGAAAGCCGCGAAGCCGTAGCGCGGCGCGACGAGATGCTGGAGCAGCTGGGTTCGCTTCCCCCCGTGCCGGGGGCGCTCGATCAGATCGTCCAGCGCTTCGGCACGGATATGGTGGCGGAGGTCACGGGCCGCTCGCGCCGGATCGTGCGCAAGGGCGACGGGGCATCGGCGCGTTTGGCGGTCGAGAACCGTGCACCTTCTGCCAATCTTGCCGAGACCTCGGCCTTCATGGATGACCAGAAGCGCATCCTCGTGTTCTCGGATGCGGGTGGCACGGGGCGCAGCTATCACGCCGAACTCTCAGCGAAAAACCAGCGGCTGCGCGTGCATTACCTCCTGGAGCCGGGCTGGAAGGCAGATGCCGCCATTCAGGGGCTGGGCCGCACCAACCGCACCAATCAGGCTCAGCCGCCGCTGTTCAGACCCATCGCCACGGACGTCAAGGCCGAGAAGCGCTTTCTCTCTACCATCGCCCGCCGCCTCGACACGCTGGGCGCGATCACCCGCGGCCAGCGCCAGACCGGCGGTCAGGGGCTGTTCCGGCCCGAGGACAATCTGGAATCCGCCTATGCCCGCGATGCGTTGCGCCAGCTCTATCTGCTGATTGTGCGCGGTAAGGTCGAGGGATGCTCGCTGGAACGGTTTGAATCCGCCACCGGCCTGAAGCTGATGGACAGCAATGGTGTGAAGGACGAACTACCGCCGATCACCACCTTCCTCAATCGCCTGCTGGCGCTGACCATCGAATTGCAGGGCATCCTGTTCTCGGCCTTCGAACAGCTCCTGCAGGCGCGGATCGACGGGGCGATTGCATCCGGCACCTATGACATGGGACTGGAAACGCTGAAGGCGGAAAGCTTCATCGTCACCGACCGGCAGGTGATCCACACCCATCCGGGCACCGGCGCGGAAACGCGGCTCCTGACGCTCACCGAGCGCAAGCGCAATCAGCCGGTCACGCTCGATGCAGCCCTGGCGGAACTGGATGATCCCCGCGCAAGATTGCTCATCAACGAGCGATCCGGTCGCGCCGCCGTGCAGATCCCCACCACCAGCGTCATGCTGGATGATGGCGAGATCGAGCGCCGCGTGCGGTTGATCCGGCCGATGGAAGCGGTGAGCATCCCCATGCGGACAATGGATGAGACCCATTGGAGCGAGGCGGACCAGGCTTCCTTCGCCACGGCCTGGAACGCGGAACTGGCAGAGGTGCCGGAGTTCACCGACAGCATCCTGCATATGGTGACTGGGCTTCTGCTGCCGATCTGGAAGCGCCTGCCGCAGGACTCCTCCCGGGTCTATCGGCTCCAGACCGACGAGGGCGAACGCATCATCGGTCGCCGGGTCTCGCCGGCATGGGCTACCAATGCTTCGACCAGTGGCGTCACCAGCAGCCTGACGCCGGATGCCGCTTATGCCGCGTTGATCGAAGGCTGCACGATCCTTGATCTCACCGAGGGGCTGCAACTGCGACGCGTCCGGGTCATGGGCGCCAACCGGATCGAGCTCACCGGCTTCACCGATACCATGCGCGATCGGCTGCGAACCTATGGTCTCTTCAGCGAGATCATCTCCTGGAAGCTACGATTCTTCGTGCCGGTGGGCGCATTGGGGCCGGAGATCATCGGCAAACTGCTCGACCGCTTCCCCGTCGAGCGCATCTCCGAGCGGGTGGCTGCGTGATGGCGCGTCTCAACGCTTCCGAACTGGCGCAGCGTCTCGGTCGCCAGGCCGAGGCGGTGTGCCGCCACTATCTCTCGAATGGGCGCAAACAGGGCAATTACTGGCAGGTTGGGGATGTACGGAACACTCCCGGCCGTTCAATGTTCGTCCGTCTGACCGGGCCAGAGGCTGGTAAAGGTGCGGCTGGAAAATGGACCGATGCCCAGAGCGGCGAGCATGGCGATCTGCTCGACGTTATCGGCGAAACCCTTGGCCTCACCGACTTCGCCGGCATTGCCCAAGAAGCCCGCCGCTTTCTCAGCCTGCCGCATCCCGAACCGGAGCCAAAGTCCCACCGATCCCGAACACCGCAAGCACCACCCGGATCGTCCGAGGCGGCCCGACGGCTCTGGCGCATGACGCAGCCGCTCACCGGCAGTCTCGCAGAGACGTACTTACGGCAACGCGGCATTACGGATTTACGCGGAACCGCAGATCTGCGTTTTCACCCGACCTGCTATTGGCGCCCCGAGGGCGATGGTCCCACCGAAACCTGGCCCGCCATGATCGCCGCCGTCACCGACCTCGACGGCAAGATCACCGGCGCGCATCGCACCTGGCTCATGCGTGACGGCTCCGGGAAAGCGCCGGTCGATCCGCCGAGGAAGGCAATGGGCGACCTGCTCGGACATGCAGTGCGTTTCGGTTGCGTGAGGGACGTCATGGCGGCGGGGGAAGGTATAGAAACCATCCTGTCGCTGCGTCAGGCTCTGCCCACCATGCCGATGGTCTCCGCACTCTCGGCCGGGCATCTCGCCGCCATCCAGCTCTCCCCGCATCTGCGCAGGCTCTATATCGTCCGCGACAACGATCCGGCAGGCGACGCCGCACGGGACAGTCTGGTGGACCGGGCCATCGAGGCCGGGATCGAGGCCATCACGCTTTCGCCCATGCTGGGAGATTTCAACGACGATCTCGTCAGCTTCGGCCTTGAGGCGCTTCGGGCGCAGATCCGGGTGCAGATTGCCCCTGAGGACGTCAGCCGTTTCATGTCGTGCGCGCCATAGCCAGAGAGGGCCTTGATCGGGGATAACCGATCCCGCCATGGGCAAGGGGTTGGGGCACCTCGGCAAGGGGACCGCGCCTTGGCCTTCTTGAGAGGGCGAGCGGCCCACAAACGCTCCGGCCCGGCAATGGCGGCGCCCGACTGATTTCCGTCGGCGGGCAAGCCCGCCTTTACAGCGCGAAGCAAATCAGCCGGGCTTTGCCATCAAGACCCTCGCAAAGGGCTCGGGCTGCCAGGCCGGAGCGCCCGTGGGCTTGTCGTCGCCATGAAGGCCGCGACGGTCGCGGTCCCGCCGAAGGACACATCCCATGTATGCCCATGACGAATTCGAACCCGATCACAGCACGTCTCCCACCGGCCATGTCATCGAAGAGCTCGAACTCTATGGCTACCGTCCCGCCGAGGGCGAGGCCGACCCCCGGATCACGCCCGAGGACAACGCCATCCAGGGCGCGGTTGCCGACATCTTCGATGCCCTGATCTCCACCATGGCCGACACCAGCCTCGATTTCGACCTAGACGAGATCATGTGGTCCACCGTCAACACCTTCCACCGCGCCGTCGAGCGGATCGAACGCAAACTCGACGATAACGAGCAGGCTCAGAAGCGCCTTCAGCGCGAACAGGACGGAAGCGAGGTGAAATCCGTCCAGTTGGAGACCCTGATCGGCATCGGACAAAACCTGATCGAGCGCCGCGACAGCATGGAGACCTTCCGCGACACCGCCGCCGACCTCTTCCTGCGCACCACCGGCACGCCTTGGTCGCCGCGCTCCGGCTCACGGGTCAACCATCGCCAGATGACCTCGGCCATGATCGACAGCCGTGACTTCATCGCCGCAAAACGCCGGGCCGACAACGAGGTGCTCTTGCCCGCCGGGCCGAAGATTGCCTTCTCGGGCGGGGAGACGACCGACCACCGGCTGATCTGGGACAGGCTCGATCAGGTCCATGCCAAGCACCCCGATATGGTGCTCCTGCATGGCGGATCGCCGAAAGGTGCCGAACGTATCGCCGCCACCTGGGCCGACAATCGCAAGGTGCCGCAGGTCGCCTTCAAGCCAGACTGGGTGAAACATGCCAAGGCCGCGCCCTTCAAGCGCAACGACCGGATGCTCGACACGATGCCGATCGGGGTCATCATCTTCCCCGGCACAGGCATTCAGGACAACCTGGCCGACAAGGCCCGCAAGCTGGGCATCCCGGTCTATCGCTTCGGGACCGGCAGCGCGTGAGCGCTGCCTTCCCATCTCATCATGAGCATGACGACACCGCCCGCCGATCATTACATGTCGCACAGACAGGCATATTCGTGCTATATGTCGCGGTGCGCCATGGTGGTGGTGGAAGGCGCAACCGTCCAACCTTTTGCACGGAGACACCACCATGATCGTTCTTGGAATCCTCGTTTCCATCGCAGCCATCGGCACCATGTGCTGGTTGCTGTTCAATCTCGCCGTATTCGCCCTGCCGTTCTTCATCGGCCTGAACGCAGGCACATGGGCCTATGGCACAGGGGCTGGCTGGCCCGGCGGCATCGTTGTTGCTCTTCTAGCCGCCGGTCTGACACTCGCTATTGGTCAGGGCCTGCTCATGCTGGTCCGCCCGATCTGGGCGCGTCTGCTGATTGCTCTGGCCTTCGTTGCTCCGGCGGGGATGGCCGGGTTTTACGCGACGCTCGGTATCGTAAAGCACATGATGCCGTCCGAGACATGGCAGCTCATCTTCTCGGTGATCGGGGCGGTGGCGGTGGGCGTGACGGCGTTCCTGCGCGTTGCAGGCATGGCGGCAACCGACCAGGCGAACGACGGCTTTGCACGCACCTGAACCACAATGATCCGTTG
This sequence comes from Chelatococcus caeni, assembly GCF_014196925.1. GTDB lineage: Bacteria > Pseudomonadota > Alphaproteobacteria > Rhizobiales > Beijerinckiaceae > Chelatococcus_A > Chelatococcus_A caeni. The sequence goes on from NZ_JACIEN010000001.1 coordinate 68,121, forward strand.
ATGGCGACCAGAAGCGGATGCGGATTATCTTCCATCTTCGTCAGGAAAATGGTGGCAGACAGCGACCAGGCATCGGATCAACTTGAGGCACAGACGCGGTCCATAGGAGCGCAGAACCTTCAGCGCCAGCGTTGTGGACTGACCAGAACTCGGTTGGGGGCAATGCCGGTAGAACAGGCCCGAAAGAGAGATGCGTATGGCCTGGGACGCAGGGCGACAGGCAAGGCCGGTGTTACCCGTCTGGTCATCATGATAGGCCTCAAGATTGCCACGTCTCCGTTCAGCCCCCGTGTCTCGACCGCTCCAAACGGCCTCTTCAATGGCCTGATCTGGCCGAAGAACAGCGCGATGCGCTTCGACCGCTTTAGCGCAACAGCGTCGTCACAACTTTCTTCCCCTGACGGCAAAGCCGCCATTCCGCGCGGAACAAGAAAGTTCCTCCTGTGCTGTCCAGCCCCAAGGGGGGTGCGCCAGCGTTCGTCTCCGGCCGGTCGATCGCCATCGAGGCCGCAATGGTGCGGGCTCGGAAACGGAAAACGGAGACTTAAAATGGCAACCATCGGCACCTTCAAGAAGACCGGCTCGAACGAATTCACCGGCGACATCGTCACCCTCAGCGTCCAGGCCAAGGGTGTGCGCATCATCCCCGACCTGCGCACCAACGGCGAGAACGCCCCCAGCCACCGGGTCCTGGTCGGTCGCGCCGAGATCGGCGCCGCCTGGTCCAAGCGCTCCAACGAGGGCCGCGACTATCTGGGCCTCAAGCTGGACGATCCGAGCTTCAACGCCCCAATCTACGCCAACCTCTTCGATGACGAAGAAGGTGAAACCTTCTCCCTCATCTGGTCCCGCCCCAACGGTCGCCGCGGCGACTGAGGCGCGGCACAAAGGCTCCGACCGCAAGGTCGGGGCCTTTCTCATGCCCACGAGAAAATCGTCACGCCCACTGCAACCGCTACACCCGGTTCTCGACCCGCACGCCAGGCATGTGAACAAACTCCTTCACATTGTTTGTTACCAAGATTGACCCTTCGCTGCGGGCGTGTGTGCCGATCTGTATGTCGTGTGGTCTGCAAAGTGTGCCTGCACGCTCCAACTCGGCGGGGACACGCCCATAATAGATGGCCGCCTCGTCGATGATCGGCAGAACGCCCACTCGGCTTCGAATACTGACACGGGAATGCCGTCAGGGCATCTCCCGTATAATGCCCAACAGTGCTAGTGAGAGATTGTCGAATGAATTTATCGGGTTAAGAGATACACTTATCTCGTTAGACTCGCTACTGCAAAACCATTCGATACCGCAGCCTTTTCAGGCCGGACGTGGCCTTGTGCCGTCCGGCTTTGGGAGGACGCGCCATGCAGAGCATAAATTGGCGTACTCCGTCGGCATATAGACACGTCAAAGACCTTCCTGCCGCCGGTTTCGCCTGGGAATATCTTCGTCGTAACGAAGACTATCGCAAAGATGTCGAGCGCTTCAATCGGACGGGAGCGTTTACGGCAGAAGAGTTGGATACCTTTGCCAGCCGATGGGGGTTGCGATTTCGCACACGACCCCGACGCGCAGCCTGACGGCGCACCGCCTTTCTGGTCGCCGCATTTCAATCCGCGGGCCATTATTCTGTCACCTGCCGAGCAGAGTGATACCGGTAGCGGGCGGCTGTTCGCTCTCGCTCATCTCGATGGCCTGATCCTGCGCCGCGCGCCGGATGGCTGGCACGCAATCTGGCATATCGGTGGGATGGAGCATCAATTCTGGTTGCAACAGGGCGCGATCGATGCGGCAGCTTTCTATGCTGCAATCCTGCCCATGGACGAGTTCATGGAATTACGCGCCCATGCGGCCCGCCGTCTCTGGCGGTGCCTGACAGGCCGCTCTCCGGGGTCGGATATTCGCACCATGCCAGCACAACTTCGGCAATGGCACCTTCTGTCGCTGCGGGCGCTGGACGCACGGCTGCATGGCGAAAGCTATCGCGCCGTTGCCGAAGTCCTGCTCGGTTTCCGTGGCAACAAGGAAGATTTCGAGACTGATCCGCGCAAGAACAAGGCACGTCGTCTTGTTGCCCACGGCATCAGGATGATGCGCGGGGGCTATCGGCTGCTTTTGCATTATCCGGTCAAGCCGATTCCACGATCAAAAGGCGACTGAGGCGATCTCACCGATTCCTGTTTGCCGCAGCCTGTTCCAGTATTTGCCTGTAACCTTCCCGCGACAGCCATTGGGCGCGTTCCAAATGGCTCTGCCAGCATCGCCGGGTGCGCATCTCATCTGATGCCGGATCGCGGTGCAGAACTATTCGCGCCACTTCCTTCCAGTCGGCTTCCTCGGACTTGGCGTCCAGAATACGCAGATAGGTCACAAAGTGCTGCTCGTCATAGGCGGTGATAACATGGCCGGACGGGGCCAGATCATCCACATCGGGGTCAAGTTCGACGGGTGCTTTCACGGTCATTCTCCTTCTTTCAGAAGAGTTTCTGCGGTTCGCCCCCGCAATAAAACTCTCTGACTCCTGGTGATCGGGGAGTTAGTAACCGTGACTAGACGGCCCCATGGCCTTTAGCTGGAAAGCCTGTTGCATACGCCACAGGCTCCCCGACCATAGGGTCAAGGAGTATGGTGCCGTCACGGCCGACACCAACCGCTAGTCAGGGGTTACTACGCCCCCGGAGCAGTGCGTCTGCTCCATCTGTATTCATAGCCGAACTGCGCGCGGATGTCTTGAGCGAATCCGCATCGGCCTCCCTGAGTTGCTGAAATTTCACGTCTTTTCGCGCTGGCATAGCCCCTTTCGGGGGTGCCGTCTGCGCATAGACGCAAATGCGGCACGCTACACGCCGCCGATCACTTCCCATGGTTCGCCATAGCGCGCCGCCGTCTCCGGCAGCCGCATCAACCTGACGAACCGGAGGTGATCTCATGACCGAGCGCCGCAACACGGAAATACCACCGCGCATGCTGCGCACTCAGGAAGCTGCGCGTTTCCTTGGCATATCTCTTCGCACACTGGAAAAGCACCGGACCTACGGGACCGGCCCGACCTATCGCAAAATCGGTGGCCGGGTTCTCTACACGGTCGAGGATCTTCAGGCCTGGGCCGACATCGGCGCACGCAAATCCACCAGTGACAAGGACGCCGGCACGGTCTTTCCGGCGCGCCCCCTGACGCCTGAAGAGCGGAGCAAGCTCTGAATGCGGCGCGTTGATCACCCTGACGCCCTGCGGCGAGAAGGCGGCAGCGAGCGCAACCACCTCGATCCCTTCGTGGTCGCAACCGGCGATGCCAGTCCACGCGATCAGCGCGATCTAATGGAACGGCCTTTCTTCTCGCTGGCGAAGACACCGCGCACGAAGCCCATCCTCTACAAGACCGCCGATGTCGAGGTGCAGGTGTTCGGGATGCCCGAACATGGAATGGCGACGATCTGGGATGCCGATGTGTTGATCTGGGCCGCGAGCCAGATCGTCGCCGCCGAAAACAACGGCATCAAGACATCCCGATTCTTCCGCTTCACGCCCTATCACCTGCTGCGCGCCATCGGGCGCGACACCGGCAACCGGCAATATCTGCTGCTGAAGGCAGCGCTTGCCAGGCTGCAATCTACTGTCGTCGCCACAACGATCCGTAACGGCAAGCATTGGCGCCGCCGCCAGTTCTCCTGGATCAACGAATGGGAAGAGATGACCACGCGCGACGGTCGCGTCGAAGGCATGGAGTTTGTCCTGCCTGAGTGGTTCTACAACAGCGTCCTTGACCGTTCTCTGGTCCTGACCATCGACCCGGATTATTTCCGTCTGACAGGCGGTATCGAGCGCTGGCTCTACCGTGTCGCCCGCAAACATGCCGGACATCAGCCGCATGGCTGGCTGTTCGAGGTTGCCCACCTCCACCAGAAATCCGGCAGTATGGCCCGGCGATCGGACTTTGCGCTGGACCTGCGCCGAATTGCGGCCCGCCAGCCGCTGCCCGGCTACCAGCTCAAGATCCTGCGCGAAAATCGCCGCGAACTGCTGCGAATCCGCCCTGAAAATCCATCCACAGTGCCTGTGGATAACATTGTGCATGCCGTCGGTACATCAGGCGCAAAGGGTATCGGTACATCAGGCGCAGCACTATCGGCACATCAGGCGCACGAACCCCAGTTAAGCCTATGGAACGAAAAGGAGAATCCGACTTCTAACTTAGAATCTAACATAGAATCTAACTTTTCTTCTTTGACGCGCGCGCATGAAAGGCACGGTGCCAGTGCCACTTCCCGCCGACCTGGGCGGGGTACGCCATGATCGTCGCGCTCCTCAATCAGAAGGGCGGCGTTGGCAAGACCACGCTGGCGCTGCATCTTGCCGGAGCCTGGGCTGCGCAAGGCAAGCGGGTCATCCTGATCGATGCCGATCCGCAAGGCTCCGCACTTGATTGGTCGCAGCGGCGCGGCCATGAAGGGCTGCCGAGGCTGTTCAGCGTCATCGGCCTTGCCCGTGATACCCTGCACAGGGAAACGCCGGAGCTGGCGCGTGACGTCGATCATGTCGTCATTGATGGTCCGCCCCGTGTCGCTGGGCTGATGCGCTCTGCGCTGCTTGCAGCCGATTTGGTGCTGATCCCGGTGCAGCCATCCCCCTTTGACGGCTGGGCCTCGGCCGAGATGCTCGCCCTTCTGAACGAAGCACGCATCTATCGCCCTGAGCTGTCCGCCCGCTTTCTGCTGAACCGATGCGCTGCGCGCACCGTCATCGCCCGCGAAACGGCCAAGACACTGGCTGACCATGATCCACCCCTGCTGGGTACAACGGTCGGCCAGCGTGTCGCCTTCGCCGACGCCGCACAGACCGGACGGCTGGTCTCCGAGACCGATGGCGGCGAACGGGCCGCACAGGAGGTCACAGCGCTGGTGGCCGAGATCGATGGCTTCGGTATCGGGAGGATCGTGCCATGACACGTCCGCCCGTCAAATCCGGCTTTGCATCGCGTCCGGGCAATCCCGATACCTGGGTCAGAGCCGCCGATGCGCCGACAACCGGCAAGACGGCGACGGAGGCGTTCACCGCCCGTCTGACCATCGACATCACGCCCGAACTGCGCGGGCGCATCAAGGTTGCCGCTTTCCGGCGCGGCGTCACCGTCGCCGTGATGCTGCGCGAGCTGCTGGTCCGCGAGTTTCCACCCACCGAAGGAGATCAGCCATGACCGGCAAAACCGCGCGTGCAGCGCATGAACATCTGTGGCCGACCGGGCCAGCTGCGTTCACCACATTGGTCGAACTGACCTTCCAGAAGAAGAAGGTCGAGCGCTGGATACGCTTCGGCCGCAAGAGCTTTGAGCAGATCATCGACCGCCGCCGCAGTCTGATCGGTTTTGCGCCCGAAAGCATCTTCGCCTTCGTCCGCTGGGCCTCCAACGATTACGGCACCATCGTCTCGCGGCTCGACATCCTGCGCGCTACCGGGCGTGGCGAACCGTACCAGACCGTGCCTTTCGTTCGTCCTGGCGGTGAGATCCTGCTGCGTATCGACGGCTGGCCAAAGGTCCAGCGGGTGCTGGCCCTGATCGATGCCGTGGACGCGCTTGGCGTCGATCCGGCGGATGTTGCGCCGGATCATTGGCGACACGTTCACAACCGTTTGAGCGCCGGTCAGGAACCCAATCCCTACACCCCGGAGCGCCATGCCGCGTGGGTCAGCCGCCGGAGGATCGCACCATGAGCCGCCGTCATATCCTTGCCGTGTCGATGCTGGCTGTCGGCACACTTGTCGCCACGGCTGTTGCCGATCTGCCAACCCGGCTGATCTGGAATGCAACCGCCAGCGCGCCCATCGGCTTCTACACAGTTGCTCCCGCCGATGCGCTCGAAGTTCCCGAACTGGTCGCCATCATGCCGTCCGAACCGCTGGAGCGATTCATGGTTGAGCGTGGCTATATCGAACGCGGCGTACCGCTGCTGAAGCGCGTCCTCGGCCTGCCAGGACAGCGCGTCTGCCGCAACGGTGCGACCATTACCGTCGATCATGTCGAAATGGGGGACGCGCTGGAGCGCGACCGCATGGGCCGCGATCTGCCGGTCTGGCAGGGCTGCCGCATCATCGGCGACGGTGAACTCTTCCTCATGAATTGGGACATCCGGGACAGCCTCGACGGCCGTTACTTTGGACCTGTTCCAGCCAGTTCCGTCATCGGCCGGGCGCTTCCGCTGTGGACCGATGGGGAAGGCGATGGCCGCTACGAATGGCGGGCGGCCACGCATTGAACCCACGCCAAACCCACCAACACAGGAGACATACCATGCCACAGATCGGTCAATTTGCGCGTGACGCATCCGGCTTCGCCGGTCAGCTCGTCACGCTCACCATGAAGCGCGATCTCGTCATCGTGCCCGCTGAACATTCCGATGCGGAGAATGCGCCGGACTATCGCGTCCATTACATTGAACATGACGGGCCGGAAGTCGGTGCTGCATGGAAACGCACCGGCGAAAAGGCTGGCGAATATCTCTCAGTGTTGCTCGACGATCCCGCCTTGCCGCAGCCGATCCGCGCCAACCTGTTCCGCGACGATGATACAGGCTCGTCATGGTCGCTGCACTGGAGCCGCCCGCGGCCCCGCGAAGATCGGGACTGAGATCATGCGATCCCGCGCCCTTCTTCTCTTCACGGCCGTTCTGTCGGCTGGCAGTGGATTGACGCCAGCGATTGCGCAGGTCACGCCGCAACCCGCGCCTGCTACCGCGCATCCCCATGCTGCTTTCATTGCAGAGGCGTCACAGCGTTTTGGCATTCCAGAGCACTGGATTCGGGCCGTGCTGCGTGTGGAGAGCGCGGGCGATGTGCGCGCCATCTCGTCGGCGGGTGCAATGGGACTGATGCAGGTCATGCCCGATACCTGGGCGGGCCTGCGCAGCCGCCATGGCCTCGGGCGCGATCCTTACGATCCGCGCGACAACATCCTCGCAGGTACAGCGTATCTGCGCGAGATGTGGGATCGCTATGGCAATGTCGCGGCCATGCTTGCCGCCTACAATGCCGGTCCCGGCCGCTATGACGAGCATCTGGCGACAGGTCGCACTTTGCCCGCAGAAACACGCGCCTATGTCGCCACGCTCGCACCTGTTCTCGGGCATGCGGCTGCGCCTGATGTGCCGACGATTGTACCGCCGCCACCGCCGGATTGGCGCGAAGCTCCGCTCTTCGTTGCGCAATCCAGCGGCAATTCGGCGGCGGCCAATCAGCCGTCGGGCGACGTCCGCGCAACCGTTCCTCTGCGCGATTCCGGCGATCAGGAGCCGCAGGACGGCGGCATATTCGTGGCCCGTGCGAGCAATGGAGATGCGCCATGAGCATTGCGTCTCCACGCGCTTTTGGTCCGCTTCCGGTGTGCAGTCAGGCAAGGGGTCGCCTGGCTGCATTCCCGGCAGGAAGGGCAAAAAGGGCAGGGAAGGCGGAGGGCAAGATAAAGGAAACCGGCACTACGCTGGCCGGATTTCTGAAATTGTTGTTGTCTGCACACTGGTTAGGGGAGCCGCAAGCGGCACCCCGTTTTTGGATGTCGCGAGCCGCGATTTCGTGCAAGGCCTTGGATTTTCTGGGTTTCGGCCGGCACCATGGCCGCCGAACACCCGATTTCATGCGATTTTTGCCGGAGGCGCGTCCATGAGCGCCGACGACAAAAACCGCTTTCGTCCCAAGCCAGGTCGGATCAAATCCGACGTCCCGAAGGCGGGCAAGGCGAAGAGCTTTTTGACGCAGGCGAAGAAACTCGCCCGCCAGCACAGCAACAGCCCGTCGCGGTCATTCGCATCATCCTCGCCACGCTCCAGATCGTCAGCCACCACCAAGGGCGGCAAGGCATCGCGAACGAGCGGCGGGCCGGGCCTCAAGCGCGGGCGTGGGGCGGCCTTCACGCGCGCCCGCACCTTGTCGGGCGGCTGGAAGCACAGCGCGCCGGGCATGCGCCGCGTCGTGGTCAAGACTCGCTACGTCCAGCAGGCCGGAAAGAACGGCAAGGCCGCCGCCCATCTGCGTTACATCCAGCGCGACGGCACATCGCGCGACGGCGAGCGCGGCCAGCTCTATTCCGCGACCGACGACCGGGCCGAGCCGCAAGCCTTCGTTGATCGCGGCAAGGACGATCGCCACCAGTTCCGGTTCATCGTCTCACCGGAAGACGGCGCGGACCTCACCGATATGACTGCGCACACCCGCGACCTCATGCGCCAGATCGAGGCCGACCTTGGCACGAAACTCGATTGGGTCGCGGTCAATCATTACAACACCGGCCATCCCCATGTGCATGTCATCGTCCGCGGCAAGGATGACCTGGGTGAGAATCTGGTCATCAACGGCGACTATCTCGCCAACGGCATCCGCGAGCGGGCGAGCGAGTTGACCACGCTGGAGCTTGGTCCCGTCACTGAGATCGAACAGACCCGCAAGCTGTCCGCCGAAGTGGATCGGGACCGTTTCACCCGCATCGACCGGGCCATGGCCGAGGAAGCCGATGAACGCTTCATCGACCTGCGCCATGAACCCGACGATCCGCGTCGCCAGTTCGACCGGACGCTGCGCCTGCGCCGCTTAGGCAAGCTGGAGCAAATGGGCCTCGCCAGGGAACACGCACCGGGCGTTTGGGAGTTGAGCGAGCACATGGAGCCGACCTTGCGCGAGTTGGGCGAGCGCGGCGACATCATCCGCACTATGCACAAGGCGCTGAAAGCGGATGGGCTGGAGCGCGATCCGATGACGTTCCAGCTTCATGATGCCGCGCCCGAGACGTCCATCATCGGCCGCGTCGTGGACAAATATCTCACTGATGAGATGGGCGAGAACCTGACCGTCGTGGTGGACGGCATCGACGGCCGGACGCATCATGTTCCGGGCATCGACCCGGCCCGCGTCGAGGATGCGCGGATCGGCAGCGTCATCGAGATCGGCCCGGCCGACACCGCAAGCCGTCCGTCCGACCGCGCGATAGCGGCCATCGCCGAAGACGGCATCTATCGGCCGAGCCGCCATCTGGAACAGGCGAAGTTCGAGGGCCGCGTTCCGGGCGGCGACTATGAGGGCTATGTCGATGCTCACGTCCGGCGGCTGGAGGCGTTGCGCCGTGCCGGGATCGCCGAGCGGATCGACACCGACCAATGGCGCATCCCAGAGGATTTTGAGAGCCGCACCGCCGCCTATGATGCCGGCCGCAATCGGCAGGCCAGCGTTCGCGTCCTTTCGACCCTCAATCTGGAAAGCCAGATCGGGTCCGATGGCGCGACCTGGCTCGACCGGCGGCTGGTGACGCCTGACGCATCGGATCTCGCTCCGGCCGGTTTCGGCCAGCAGGTGCGCGACGCCATGGACCAGCGCCGCGAACATCATATCGAACAGGGCGATGCCACTCGAGCGCGGGATAGTCGCATCTTCTACCGGCGTAGCCTTCTCGCCACGCTGCGCAAGCGCGAAGTCGCCCGCGTCGGCGCGGAGATGGCCGAGAGCAAGGCGCTGCCATTCCGGGCGGCGGCGGACGGCGAGAACGTCAGCGGCAAGTTTACCGGGACCGTGAAGCTATCGAGCGGGAAGTTCGCCATCGTCGAGAAAAGCCACGAGTTCACGCTTGTCCCTTGGCGGCCCGTCATCGACCGCCAACTCGGTCGTGAGGTCATGGGCGTCGTGCAGGGCGGATCGGTGTCGTGGCAGTTGGGGCGGCAGAAAGGGTTGGGGCTCTAAAGTTCAAGCCAATTTGCCCACCCCAGACAGCACACGCCGCAGCCGTTACCCGACGGATTTGACGGATGAGGAATGGCGCTTCATCGCGCCGTTTCTCCCTCCTTTTCCGAAGCGCGGTCGCAAGCCGACGACCGACCTTCGCGATGTGCTCGACGGGGCACGCTCTCCGAGGCGGTTTCGTCGCTGTTGGCGGGTCGAGTTCCGCAGATCCTTTCCGATCAGGACCTGCGGGATGCCAGCAGCTTGCGCAAGGCGGAGAGAACTCCGACGCCGAGCGTCAGGCTGCTGCCGAGGTTTTCAATGCGATGGCCGGCGGCATTGAAGAGCTGCGACACGCCTTGCGTGTCCGCCACGATAGTGTCGAGTGCAGCCGCCTCCATCTCCTCCAGCGCCTGCAATTCCGGTGAATGCGGCTCGCGCAATGTGTAGGCGAGGAGGACAAGCGCGCAGACAGCATACAGACCGGCAATCACCAGTGTCGCGCCAAGTGCGCTGAGGGAAGGCACGAACGCGAGAAACATCGCATACGTTGCCAGCCCGGCAGTGACGATGAACGCGGCCACGGCGAGCGCGCCGGCGATTGCGCGTCGGATCAGTTGCCGGACAAGAACTTGGCGGCGCAACAGCGCTACACGGCCATAGAATTTCGCGGAATTGAACGTGGACATGGCTGACCTTTCGGGCGGGGCGGCAGGTTGTTAGCGAAGCTGGCGTCCGATCACGATTCCGGCGGCCAGTCCGACACCTAGGGCGGCCAGTGCCGTCAGCCGTGGGAACCTGTCCAACTCATCGGCAAACTCGTCGAGCGTTCCGTTTATTTCCTTCAGGAGGGTTTCGACATCGTGCGGCTCCGATACGCGGTCCGCTGGCGGCTCCTGGGCTGCGGAGGACACCGCCGGACCTTCGTCTTCATTCACGGACGACGCTTTGCGGGCGAGGGCCTGGGACTCTTCGCGCAGCGCTTGGATCTCACTCATCAGACTCATCTACCTTCTCCTTGAAACCATGCCGGAGGCGGGATTGGGGCGGACCGCCGCCTCCGGCCCATAGGGACTATTTCGTTGCGTCCTCTATGGATTTGCGGATCGAGGCGTAGTTGTCGAGGAAGAGCTGCTGAGCATCGGCATAGCCCTTCTTCGTCGTCTCCCATGCCTCTGCCGAGGCATCCTGAAGCCGCCCAATCCGGGCGCGCGCCTCGGCCCTGTCTTTGTCGATCCTGGCGTTCAGGTCGGTGATCCTGGCATCGATCGCCGCGCGCTGATCGGCTGCGAGCTTCGCGGCGTCGGCTTTGAGCCGGTCGATCGACGCCTGCCATGCTTTCTGACGGGCTTCGAGCTCGGCCTCCAAGATCGCTCGGCGGGTGGCGATATCCGTCTTGGCTGCTTCGAGATAGTCGTCGCGCGCGGTCTGGAACGCGGTCCAGTCCTCGTCGAGCGACTTGCGCGCCTCGGCAACCTGCGCGTCCGTCCAGGATCTGGCGTTGGCCACGGCCTCATCCGCCTTGGCGCGGTAGGCGTCGCGCCGCTCGCGAAGCGTCTTCAGCGCCTCCTCCGCCTGCGCCCTGGCCTCACCCTGAAGCCTTGCCGCATCCCTTTCCAGGATCGAGATGCTGACGTCGAGTTCGGCCAGCCGGTCCTGCGACCATTCGATGGCCTGCCGTGCAAGCGAGGGATCGTCCCAGGTTGCCGGCTGGGTTTGCGATGCCGCATCCTGCGCAAATGCTGCCGGCGCTGCGAACACTGCAGTCTGGGCCAGCAGCGCCAGCGCGACCGCGGATAGTCGGAGTTTCATTTCCTGCTCTCCTTGAGCTTAGGGAAGTAAAGGTTGGAAGCGCTCCGGTCACAGCAGCTTCGAGAAGGCGTCCTTGATCTTCTGGATCGTGCGGTCGTGAACCGCCCTCGCATCGGCAAGGCCGGCTTTTACTGCCGTCCAGGATTCGTCACCGGCGTCCTTGGCGTCGCCGATACGCGTCTGGAACTTTTCGGCCTCGTCCGAAACGCGCTTGATCGCAGCGTCGAACTCGCCACGAGCCTTGTCGACGGTATGCGTCACCTGCTCGCGCATTGCCTTCCGGGCATCCTCCCAGGACTGGCGCTGCGCTTTTGCCCGCGCGACGACCACGTCGTGAATAGAGTCCGCCTGATCCTGTGCTGCCTTCAGAAAGGCCTGAAAGGCGGTTTCCGCCTCGACCCATTCCTTCTCGACCGATTCCTGAACGTCTTCGATATCGTCCCTGATGGCGTCCGCCCGGGCGCGCAGATCACGTTCGAGTTTGAGCAGAGCTTCGCGCGAAGCCTTGAGACGGGCGAGCGCCGCATCCCCTTCTTCACGGGCCGAGGCCTGCAGCTTCTCGGCGGTCTTCTCCGCCTCCGATATCATCGTGTCCGCATCGTCGAGGCGCTGTTTGAGCCAGGCGAGCGTTTCATGGGCATAAGAGTGATTGCTCATCGAAGTATTCCATTTCTGTTGGTGAGTGGGTGTGAGATGAATCGCGGCCCAGACCTTTCGTCTGTTCCGCGGGTTACTGGGAAAGCCGGACAGTGACGAAATCGCCGCGGCAAAGCTCGCGGACCATCGCCTCGATCTGTCCGATGCAGCCGGTCTGAAACTGTTCCCAATCCATGCTGCGCAAGGTGATGCCGCGCAGAAATCGGAAGCTGATGATGGCGGTCACGATCGAACTGATCCGCAACCGCACCGCTTCGTCATCAAGAGACGGGCTGGAGAAGCCGCCGGCGGCGCAGACCAAGGCTTCGATCAGGGGGGCGATCGCCTGATCGTAGATCAGTGCGAAGGCCTCATCGTTGTCATAGCAGCATCGCGCAACGAACGGCGTCCACGACGCCGACTCGGCATCTTCAAGCATAATGTGCAGAAGCTTGACCAGCGCCTCCTCGAAACGGAGGGATGCCTCGGCCGAGCCGCCAACCTCCAGAACGGAAACCGCCTCCGCGAACCGGTTGTCAGCGTAATCGGCGATCACCTGTGCCGCAGCGAGGTACAGCTCCCTCTTCCCCCCGAAATGATAGGGGATGGCCGAAAGGGCGGTGTTCGCGGTCTTGGCCAGAATGCGCGTGCTGGCACCCTCGTAGCCGACAGCCCCGATCACCTCGATGGCCGCCTCGACCAGTTGCGTGCGGGTCTTCTCGCTCCGGGACTCGTGCCCGCTTTGGGGGATCAAATGGGTGCTCATTGACGCGTCTCCTTCCTTCAGCAAATATTTAGGTCGTTCGACCGAACTTTGCAATTGATCTGTGTCAACGCATGCATTATTTCGAACTTAACGAACGTTCAGAAAGCCACTGGAGGCGCTCGATGCACCCCGCCGACACGCGAACCGCAATCCTTGAGACATCCGCGCGCCTCTATGCCGATCTGGGCTATAGCGCGGTGTCGATGCGCGACGTCGCCAGCGCCATGGGCATGACGCCCGCAAACCTCTACCACCATTTCAAAAACAAGGACGACCTCGTTCGCGAAACGGTGGCCCATGTCTTCGCCGAGAAGACCGAACCGATCGCGGAAATGCTCGAAGCGGAGAGCCGCGATGCCGATCGGCTCGACCTGTTCATCGATCATTTCGTCCGGCTGCTGACCGGGGATCGCGTCTTCTTCCGCTTTCTCGTGCGTGAACTCGTCGATGGTGATGAGGGGCGTCTCGACGATCTCGCCCATACGGTTCTCGAGCGCCCGTTCCGCCTCGTCAGCGGCCTCGCCGACATTCGGCAGCCTGAGGAAGAACGGTTTCTAGCAACGGTATCGATGATCGGCGTGATCCTCGGTCACGCCCTTCTGGCACCGCTTCTTCCCCATCTGCCAGGCGGCCATGCCGGCTTTGCCGACCCCACTTCGATCACCAACCACATTTCCGCGGCGCTCCGACACGCCGCCGCTTCCGACCTGGAGACCAAGTGAATGCGCCGCACCCTCCGTACCGCCTGGTTTCTGGGGCTTGTCCTGACAGCCATGACCTCATCAGGCGCATCCGCCGAAGATCCTGCCAACGCGTTGCCCGCGGGTCACGCGGCAACGGTCAAACGCGTCACAGTCCCGATTACCTATACTGTTCCGGGCAGTGTGATTTCGGATGGCCGGATCGAGATCTCCTCGCGGGTGGTGGGCTTCATCGAGCAGCTCGATATGCGCGAAGGCCAGAAGGTCTTGCGTGGTGACCTGCTGGTACGCATCGATCCAACCGATATCGAAGAGGCCATCCGCCAGGCCGAGGCGGGCGTGCAGGCCGCAGAAGAAGACCTGCAGGACGCCGAACAGGATGTCCGCAAGTACGACGGCCTTGCCAGGAAAGGCGTGGTCGCGACTGAGACGTTACGAAAGGCCAAGGTCCGGGTCGATGTCGCAAAGGCCAAGCTCGATCAGGCGCGTTCGGCTCTGGCCGCCGCCGAAGCGCAGAAGACCTATGCCACGATCACCAGTCCGGTCGACGGCGTCATCGTGTCTGTCGCGAAGCGCAGCGGCGAGATGGCGACGGCGGGCACCACCATTCTGACGGTGGAATCCCACGAGGTGCTCCTGTTCAAGGCCTTCGTCTCGGAAAGCAGGCTCGCGACAATCGATCCGAGCCTGCCCGTGACGATGCGGATCGACTCTCTTGGCGGAGCTGGCTTCGAGGGTCGTGTGCGGGGCATCGTCCCGTCCGGCGACGACATCACCCGTCGCTATGAGCTCAACGTTATCCTGCCGAAAGACCCGCGCCTGGTTCCGGGCATGTTCGGGCGTGCGGATATCACCCTCGGCTCCCGGGAAGTCACCGTCATTCCCCGCACGGCCCTTGTGAATCGCGGCGGCCTCGACGGTGTCTTCGTCCTCGACGGTGCAATCGCACGTTTTCGCTGGCTGCGCATCGGACGGGAGTTCGGCGACAGTATCGAAGTGGTCTCCGGATTGTCGGAGGGAGAACGGATACTCGCCGCCGCGACCGATGCGGTGCGCGATGGCTCCGCCGTGCGCAGGATGGAGGAGGCGCAATGAGCGACGTCCCCCTGAATTTCGCCGGCCGTCTCGCGCAAACTTTCATCACCTCGAAGCTGACGATCGTCTTCATCATCGCCGTCGCGCTGATGGGCGTCGTGGCCGTTCTGCAGACGCCGCGGGAGGAGAACCCACAGATCATCGTGCCCGCCGCGGCAGTTTCCGTCACGCTGCCCGGCGCCTCGGCGGCGGAGGTCGAAGCGCTTCTGCTCACGCCGCTTGAGGGCATCCTGAAGGAGATCCCCGGCGTCGATCATATCGACAGCACAGCACAGGATTCGCTTGCGATCGTGCAGGTGCAGTTCAAGGTGGGCGAGCCGAAAGAAGACTCGTTGGTCAAACTCTATGATCGCGTTCTGGCTAGCCGCAGTTGGCTGCCCGCGGATGCCGGCACACCGTTCGTCCGGAGCGTCGACGCAGACGATGTGCCCATTGTGACCTTCACCCTTGCCTCACCGCATTACAACGACTACGGCCTTCGGCGCGTCGCGGAGCGGATGGCCGAACGGTTGCGCAGCACCGAGGACGTTTCCGTAGTCAGCATCAAGGGTGGCCACGAACGCGAGATCGCCATCGAACTCGATCCGGACCGCCTGCAGGCCTTTGGCGTGACCTTGAGCCAGGCCTATTCTGCCTTCACGGCAAGTAACCTGTCGGCACCTCTGGAACCGACGGTGCGCGACACTAAGGTCGAGACCATCAGGCTGGCGGCATCCTTCACCTCAGCCGAAGACGTCCGTAATCAGATTGTAGCCGTTCACGACGGCCGCCCCGTATATGTCCGCGATGTCGCCACGGTGACCGATGGCCCGCCCTCCGAGATCGCCACCTTCAGTCGGTTTTCCTTCGGACCGGGCGCCGCGCATGACCAGGACACGGCCTACGCGGACATGCCGGCCGTCACCATCGCCGTCGCCAAGAAGAAGGGCGCAAACTCCGTCGTGGTGTCGCAAGCGGCAATCGATCGCGTCGAGCGCATGCAGGCGGCCTTCGTCCCTCAGGACATCCAGATCATCGTGACACGCGACGACGGCGAGAAAGCCAACGCCGCGGTTAATCTCCTGCTCGAACACCTCCTGATCGCATTGGGGACGGTCGGCCTCGTGCTGATCTTCTTTCTGGGGTGGCGTGAGGCCATGATCGTCATGGTAACCGTGCCGCTCATTCTTTCCCTGACCCTGCTTGCCGACTTTCTGGGTGGCGTCACCATCAACCGGGTGACGCTCTTCGCCCTGATTCTCGCGCTCGGGCTCCTTGTCGATGCGGCAATCGTGGTCATCGAGAACATCCATCGACACTATGCGACGACCCGTTTCCGGAAGACGAAGGCGGAGGTGACGGTTCTCGCCACCAACGAGATCGGCAACGCCACCAATCTCGCGACCTTTGCCGTCATGCTGGTGTTTGCGGCCCTGTTTCTCGTCACCGGCATGGCCGGTGACTATTTCTACCCAATCGCATTCAATGTGCCGATCGCCATGGCCGCGTCCGTCGTCGTTGCATACATCGTCACGCCCTGGGCGGCGAACCGCTGGCTGCACCGCCACGACGTCCAGGAGGAAGAGGCGCATGACCATGAGGTCTCGCACGGCGAGCCGGGACGGCTTGAGCGCCTCTATCTCCGCCTCGTCACCCCGCTCCAGCGGTATCACGTCGCCAGGATCGCATTCGGTGCCGGAATTGTCCTGCTGATGGCAGCGTCCGTCATGCAGGGCGCCTGGCAGTTCGTCCGCCCGGCGGGTGTCGGCGGCGCCGTGTCGACTCTCGGCGTGCCGGTCGGCTTCCTGCCGAAGGACAACAAAAACACTTTCAACATCGTGATCGCCATGCCTGAGGCCTCTCCGGTCGAGGAGACCGACAGGTTCGTGCGCGAGATCGCGGCGCTGCTCGCGCACGAACCCGAGGTCGTCAACTACCAGACCTGGATTGGCCAGGCGGGGGTGGAAGATTTCAACGGTCTCTTCAAAGGGACCGCGGGCCGCACCGGCAACAATGTGGCTGAAATCCGCGTCAACCTGACCGACAAGCATCACCGGTCGCAAAGCTCGATCGACCTCGTGCGCGAATTCCGGCCGAAGGTCGAGACGATCCGTGCCGCCTATCCCGGCGCCGAGGTCTCGCTCGTTGAAGACCCGCCCGGACCGCCGCTGCGATCCACGGTACTGGCTGAACTCTATGGCCCGGATTCGGAGGGGTTACGCGCACTCTCGACCGAGGTGCGCAACGCGTTCGAGGAGACCTATGACACCGTCGACGTGATCGACACCGAACCCGTCGATGTACTCGAGCATCGCATCATCCCGGACAAGGAGAAGGCGGCGCTCTCGCATGTCTCCACGGCGCAGATTGCCGAGGCGCTCTCCCTCGTCTACGGCGGCACCACGCTCAGTCGCGCCCATCTTCCCGACGAGCGCAATCCGGTGGATGTGCGGGCCTTCGTCCCGCGGCGCTTCGCGGTCGATCCAACTCGCCTCGACCGTGTCTTCGTCGACAATGCCGAGGGCGACGCCGTGCCGATGTCCGAACTGGTCACGATCCTACCGGCGGCGGCCGACCGACCGATCCTGCACCGCGACAACGAAAAGGTCACCTTCGTCGGCGCGGAGCTTTCCGGGTCCGTGCCCTTCTATGCCGTTCTCGATCTGCAGCGACGCCTCGACGGCATCACGGCGCCGGACGGCCGACCGCTGCGGACCGGCAATCTCGGTTTCCAGAAGGACGTTCCCGACACGATCGACGGCTATCAGCTCCTCTGGGGCGGTGAGATGCGCATGACCCTCGACGTCTATCGAGACATGGGACTCGCGCTCGGCGGTGCTCTGCTGGCGGTCTATTTCCTGCTCGTCGCCTACTACCGCTCGTTCATGATCCCGGTTATCGCCATGTCGTCCGTACCGCTCGGCATCATCGGCATTTTCCCGGGCCATTGGCTTCTCGGTGCCGACTTCTCGGCAACTTCTATGGTCGGCATCATCGCCCTCTCCGGTGTCGTTATCCGCAACTCCCTGCTGATCA
Organism: Chelatococcus caeni; assembly: GCF_014196925.1. Classification (GTDB taxonomy): domain Bacteria; phylum Pseudomonadota; class Alphaproteobacteria; order Rhizobiales; family Beijerinckiaceae; genus Chelatococcus_A; species Chelatococcus_A caeni. Next base: position 85,834 of record NZ_JACIEN010000001.1, read on the forward strand.
TCGATTTCATCCAGGATAACCTCCGGCACGGGATGCCGCTCGACGTAGCGGCCCGGCAGGCGGGCGCTGTGCGATTGCGCCCGATCCTGCTCACCACCCTCGCCATCATCCTCGGCTCGGCAATCATGGTGACCGACCCGGTCTTTGGCGGCCTTGCCATCTCGCTCATCTTCGGGACAGTGATCTCGACCGCGCTCACCGTCTTCGTCGTCCCGATACTCTACGAGCTCGACGCGAGGAGGAGGCTCCGGCACGCGGTGGGTCAGCCTGGGGAGTCCACCGCATGACGGTCGCAGAGGGCATCATGAATATCAAAGCGACCGATGAAAACGCGAAGGCAAGCCATGAAAAGGTCAATCGATCCTACGGCGGATTTGAGCCTCTGTTATCTGCCAACATAGTTCGTACTGCGCTGGCCTTCATGAGCGGCACGCAGGCGGCGGCGCACTATGGCAAAATCCTGGCTGGGGCTCGCTGCGATGCCATGGTTCGGTTTCAACATGGTCGGCGGCGGCCACCTTGCAGAGGTTGGGTCGTCAAGTGCGGGGTGCGCGAGAGCGCCGGCCGAACAAGACAAAGGGCGAGAAGGGAGTGAAATCATGCACCATCCGATTCTTGCTCAAATATGCGCGGGACAGCCTCGGAACGACATAGCTGACCGATCCGTACGACTTGACATCGCAACTGAGCTCTTTCGCAAACGAGCAGACCTAGTAGATTCAAGACATCATGGTGTCAGCCAGCCAGTCAATAAAAACGCGCGTCTTACACGGAACAAGCGGACCGGAGATGCAGACTGCGACCGTCTTGCTGTCATCACCGAGATGCCAGATCGGATGCGACGCGAGCCGCGAAGACCCGATGCAGTCGTGGTTGGTAAGGTCGGAAGGATGCGCATCTGCTTGCTCACCGTTCGCGAAAAGCCATCGGCTGTGTCGGCGATCGATGTGTAGGCGGCACCTGCATGCGGCGGCGAAAGCGGAGCGAATATGTCGGTGAGGCGATCACCTTGTCCTCTTTGCGTGGTGGTCGTTTCCCAATGATCGTCCTCGTTCAGACGCTCGCTGTCGCTGAATATCTCAGCTTTCACCGTGCCGCTCTGGCGCTCGGCGTCAGCCAGTCCAGCGTCAGCACTAGAATAAAGGCGCTGGAGGAAGACCTTGGCATCACTATATTCGACCGCAACACGCGCGGCGTCCGCCTGACTGAAGCCGGACGCCGCTTCGTCGATCAGGTCGATGAGGCCATGGGCATCCTCGACCGCGCCATCAAGATCGCCGGGATGCAGGCGCGCGGCGAGGTCGGAGAGCTTCGCATCGGCGTGCATGCGCTCACCCCTGGCTGCTTTCTCGACCGGCTATTGGAGCGGTTTCACACCGACCATCCCGGTATCCGGCTGCAAGTTGCCGAGGGAACGGCGCGAGACGCCCAATTCATGATCCGCGAAGGCAGGCTCGACGTCGCCTTCATGGCCTGCACCCATCAGACCCCCGACCTTAATTCCCGCGTGATCTGGCGCGACCGTCTTGTGATTGCGCTGCCAGTCAAGCATCCTCTGGCGGCACAATCGGATGTGGAATGGCGTCACCTTGCGGACGAAACTTTCCTCGTCCGCCATAGCGGCACTGGCCCGCAGGTTCACGACCTGATCGTGGCGCGGGCAGTCGGCAAATGGCTAACGCCAACAATCCTGCGTTTTGATGTTGAGCGCAGCACCTTGCTGTCCATGGTAGCGATCGGACACGGCATCTCGCTTTTCGTCGAGGAAGGAGCAGCGGACAGCACGGCGAATGTCGCTTTCCGGCCGATCCGGGACGAGCCTGAAACCATCCCATTTTCGGCTGTCTGGTCGCCGTCCAATCGCGCGCCGGCGCTTCTCAAGTTGCTCGCGCTCGCGACGAACATGCGCTGATCTTTCCGCTGACCGAATCGCAACCAATCCACCAGCACAGTGCCGGAAGAGTGCCGCGACAACCCGTCCTATTTGCCGCCGATAGTATCCTATAGCCCTCTCGCAATGCCTTTGCTGTTGCAGACCCGATGATTGCCTATTCTCTGATCGGCTCCGTCTCTCTTGCCGATTGGAGCCTGTATGCGTGGAGGCCGAATACTCTGGGGGCAAATCGCCGTCGTTTTCATTATCGTTCTGGTGATGACCTGGGCGGCCACGCAATGGACGGCGTGGCGGCTTGGATTCCAGCCCCAACTTGGAACCCCGTTGTTCGAGCTGGCCGGTTGGCCGTTTTATTATCCCCCAGCCTTCTTCTGGTGGTGGTTCTCCTTCGACGCCTACGCGCCCGCGATCTTCGTCGAGGGCGCGATAATCGCCACGTCCGGCGGCATCCTCGCCATCGCCGCCGCCATTCTCATGTCGATCATCCGGGCGCGGGAAGCCCGCAACGTCGCCACTTATGGCTCGGCACGATGGGCCGAAGACAAGGAAATCCATGCGGCCGGACTGCTCGGTCCCGATGGCGTGCTGCTTGGCCGCTATGATCGCGACTATTTGCGCCATGACGGCCCCGAACACGTCCTATGTTTCGCCCCGACCCGCAGCGGCAAGGGCGTAGGCCTCGTCGTGCCGACGCTGCTGACCTGGCCAGGAAGCTGCATCGTTCATGACATCAAAGGAGAGAACTGGACCCTGACGGCCGGGTTCCGGGGGAAGCATGGCCGCGTTCTCCTATTCGATCCGACCAATACGAAGTCGTCCGCCTACAACCCGCTGCTGGAGGTGCGGCAGGGCGAATGGGAAGTCAGGGACGTTCAGAACATCGCGGATATTCTGGTCGATCCCGAAGGCAGCCTCGACAAGCGAAACCATTGGGAAAAGACCAGCCACAGCCTGCTGGTCGGCGCGATCCTCCACGTCCTCTATGCCGAGAAGGACAAAACCCTGTCGGGCGTCGCCAACTTCCTGTCCGATCCCCGCCGCCCGGTCGAAGCGACCCTTCGCGCGATGATGGACACGCCGCACCTGGGCGAAGCCGGTGTTCATCCTGTCATCGCGTCGTCGGCGCGCGAGCTGCTGAACAAGAGCGAGAACGAACGGTCGGGCGTGCTTTCGACTGCCATGTCGTTCCTCGGCCTCTATCGCGATCCCGTCGTGGCCCGCGTTACAGACCGTTGCGACTGGCGCATTGCCGATCTGGTCGGCAGCCGCCGTCCGGTCACGCTCTACCTTGTCGTCCCGCCGTCCGACATCAACCGCACGAAACCGTTGATCCGGCTTATCCTCAACCAGATCGGCCGCCGGCTGACCGAGGAACTGACCCTATCCGGCAAGCGGCATCGCCTGCTCATGATGCTGGACGAGTTTCCCGCATTGGGCAGGTTGGATTTTTTTGAGTCCGCGCTCGCCTTCATGGCCGGCTACGGCCTTAAATCCTTCCTCATCGCCCAATCGCTCAACCAGATCGAGCGCGCCTACGGGCCGAACAACAGCATCCTCGACAACTGCCATGTGCGAGTCGCCTTTGCGACAAACGACGAGCGTACTGCCAAGCGCGTGTCGGACTCGCTCGGCACCGCGACCGAAATGCGCGATTCCACCAACTACGCCGGTCATCGTCTCGCTCCTTGGCTCGGTCATCTGATGGTTTCGCGGCAGGAGACTGCGCGGCCGTTGTTGACCCCCGGGGAGATCATGCAGCTTCCGCCCGCCGACGAGATCGTCATGGTAGCGGGAACCCCGCCGATCCGGGCGAAGAAGGCTCGCTATTTCGAGGATGCGCGATTGCAGGAGCGCATCCTGCCGCCACCCGAACTGCTATCCCTTCCGGTGACCACGCAGGCAACCGACGACTGGACGAGCCGCATCATCGTAGCGGCGGACAGGCAAGTGACGACCTCTGCCAGTGGCCCGGAGGGCGATCCCGACAATGCCGGCATCCGCCGCGAGCCGGAGTTACCGAGCCAAGAGGAGATCATCCCGCCGCCGCCGCCGGCCCAGGAATTCGACATTCTGGACGACGAGCCGGACGTGGACGCGGCCAAGTCCCGCGCACTGCGCTCGCGAATGCGAATGATCGCCCGTCAGGCGTCGATGAACCCCGATGACGGTATAGAGCTTTGAAAGGCTGCCCATGACGACGCGCACCCGCATGAATGTCTACTTCGATCCCGCTCTGCTGAAACAGGTGGAAGCGCTGGCCTTGCGTCGCAATGTCTCGAAATCCGCAGTGATCGAGGCTGCCGTGGCATCCTTCATGTCCGGCGATACGACTGAACGGCTGGAAGCCGCCATGTCGCGCCGCCTGGACAAGCTTGGCCGTCAGTTCGACATACTGGACGAGGATATCGCCGTGCTGGGCGAAGCCCTTTCGCTATTTATACAATTCTGGCTGACCCTCACGCCGCCGCTGCCCGACAGTGCAAAACAATCTGCGCGCATCAAGGGAAACGAGCGCTTTGAGGGGTTCATGCAGTCCCTTGGCAAGCGTCTCGCTAACGGTGACAGGTTCCTCAAAGAAATATCGCACGACATGGCTGCGCTACACGACACCCCACCGGGCGGTAAAACCGAAGGTGATGGCGATGGGATCTAGGATTGCAACCCGTCCTATTCACCGCCATGCCCCGCCGATGGCCGCACGCGCGTAAACACCTGTTGAAACAGCCCAAAATCAGGTTCTTTTAATCGACCCCGATCCGGGGTCCGTCTTTTGCGCGCCCCGTCATGAACGGGGCCGCTATGACTGCATCATATCAGAAACCGGAAACGATTGCCCGTGGCGCGCGGATGCTGCGCACCGCGCTTGGGGCTTCCATCGCCGGGTTTTTGGAAGATCCCGGTGTGATCGAGGTGATGCTGAACCCGGATGGCCGTATCTGGGTGGACCGTCTGTCCGAAGGGTTGGCCGATACGGGGGAGAGGCTGTCCGCCGCCGATGGCGAACGGATCGTGCGTCTCGTCGCCCATCATGTCGGCGCGGAGGTTCATGCCCGGTCGCCGCGCGTCTCGGCAGAGCTACCCGAGACCGGCGAACGGTTCGAGGGCCTTTTGCCGCCCGTTGTCGCCGCGCCCGCCTTTGCCATCCGCAAGCCCGCCGTCGCGGTGTTCACGCTTGATGACTATGTGACCGCTGGGATCATGACCAGCCTTCAGGCGGAGGTGCTGCGTCTGAACGTCGCCACACGCGCCAACATTCTTGTGGCTGGCGGCACCTCCACCGGCAAAACCACACTGACCAATGCGCTCTTGGCCGAGGTAGCGAAGACCTCGGACCGAGTGGTCATCATTGAAGACACGCGCGAGCTGCAATGCGCCGCGCCCAATCTCGTGGCCATGCGCACGAAGGACGGCGTTGCCACGCTTTCCGATCTGGTGCGCTCCTCGCTGCGCCTGCGCCCTGATCGTATTCCGGTCGGTGAGGTCCGCGGTTCCGAAGCCCTTGATCTGCTCAAAGCCTGGGGAACAGGCCATCCCGGCGGCATCGGCACCATCCATGCCGGTTCCGGCATCGGTGCGCTGCGCCGCCTCGAACAGCTCATCCAGGAAGCCGTCATCACCGTCCCGCGCGCGCTGATCGCCGAGACCATCGACCTTGTTGCTATCCTCGCCGGACGCGGATCGTCGCGCCGGTTGGTCGAACTTGCTCGCGTCGATGGGCTGGGACCGGACGGCGACTACGCCCTTACCCCCGCTACCACCTCGAAAGGAGATCCTTCATGATCCGCACGATTTCGCGCGGCTGCCGCATCATGGCAACCGCCGCTGCCACTGTTTCCATCAGTCTGATGCTGGCGCCCGCCGCTCATGCCTCCGGCTCGTCCATGCCGTGGGAGGCGCCGCTTCAATCGATCCTTCAGTCGATCGAGGGGCCGGTTGCCAAGATCATTGCGGTGATCGTCATCATCGCTACCGGGCTGGCGCTCGCGTTCGGCGATACCTCGGGCGGTTTCCGCCGTCTGATCCAGATCGTCTTCGGCCTTAGCATCGCCTTCGCTGCAAGTTCGTTCTTCCTGTCGTTCTTCTCGTTCGGCGGCGGGGCGCTCATCTGATGGCGGGCGGCCTCGAACAGCTCGACGCGGTGCCGGGATTTTCGATCCCGGTTCACCGGGCGCTGACCGAGCATATCCTGCTCGGCGGCGCTCCGCGTTCAATCGCCATTGTGAACGGCACGCTGGCCGGGGCCGTCGGCCTTGGCCTTCGTCTCTGGCTGGTTGGCATCGCCATCTGGGCCATCGGACACTTCCTCGCGGTATGGGCAGCCAAACGCGATCCGCTCTTCGTCGAGGTTGGACGCCGGCATCTGCGCATCCCCGGTCATCTGTCGGTGTGAGGGCGAGAGTATGATGAACCTCACCGAATATCGCCGCACCGCTGCTCGGCTTTCCGACTATCTGCCATGGGCAGCCTTGGTCGGTCCCGGCATTGTGCTGAACAAGGATGGCAGTTTCCAGAGGACCGCGAAGTTTCGTGGGCCGGATCTGGATTCTGCTGTCGCCGCCGAACTGGTTGCGGTTGCCGGTCGCATAAACAACGCCGTGCGCCGTCTTGGCTCCGGCTGGTCGCTCTTCGTCGAGGCACAACGCTCGGAGGCCGCGACCTATCCCGACAGCCGTTTTCCAGATGCGGCTTCTGCACTGGTCGATGCCGAGCGCAAGGCCGGGTTCGAGGAAGCGGGCATGAATTTCGTGTCGGGTTATTTCCTGACCTTCCTCTGGCTGCCGCCCGCGGAAGACGCCGCCCGTGCCGAGACCTGGCTCTATGAGGGCCGCGAACAATCCGGCGTCAATCCGCATGAACTGATGCGCGGCTTCATCGACCGCACCGACCGCGTACTGGCGCTGCTTGACGGCTTCATGCCGGAATGCCGCTGGCTGGATGATGCTGGCACGCTGACCTATCTTCATTCGGCTATTTCCACGAACGGTCATCGCGTCCGCGTGCCCGAAGTGCCGATGCACCTCGATGCGCTGCTGGCCGACCAACCGCTGACCGGCGGACTGGAACCGCGCCTGGGCAATCAGCATCTGCGCGTCCTGACCATCATTGGCTTCCCGACAGTAACCACGCCTGGCCTGCTCGACGAGATGAACCGGCTCGCGTTCCCGTATCGCTGGTCAACCCGCGCCATCCTGATGGACAAGACGGACGCGACGAAGCTGCTGACCAAAATCCGCCGCCAGTGGTTTGCCAAGCGCAAATCCATCGCCGCGATCCTGAAAGAGGTGATGACCAACGAACAATCGGCGCTGGTGGATCCCGATGCGTCCAACAAGGCGCTTGATGCGGACATGGCCTTGCAGGAACTCGGCGCTGACGTTGCGGGAATGGCCTATGTCACGGCGACCGTCACGGTTTGGGATAGTGATCCGCGTATTGCTGACGAAAAGCTGCGTCTGGTCGAGAAGATCATTCAGGGGCGTGACTTCACGGCCATGCCCGAAACCGTCAATGCCGTCGATGCTTGGCTGGGTTCGATCCCCGGACATGCTTACGCCAATGTCCGGCAGCCGCCGATCTCGACGCTCAATCTTGCCCACATGATCCCTCTATCGGCCGTGTGGGCGGGCGCGGCGTGGAACGAACACCTCGGAGCGCCCCCCTTGCTGTATGGCAAGACCGAAGGTTCGACGCCGTTCCGGCTTTCCCTTCATGTCGGCGATGTCGGCCATACCCTCGTCGTCGGCCCGACCGGCGCAGGCAAGTCCGTGCTGCTGGCGCTGATGGCGCTGCAATTCCGCCGCTATGAACGCAGCCAGATCTTCGCCTTCGATTTCGGGGGGTCGATCCGGGTATCCGCACTCGCCATGGGCGGCGACTGGCATGACCTCGGCGGCGGGTTGACCGAGGGATCGGAGGTTTCCGTCTCCCTGCAACCGCTCGCGCGCATCGATGATGCTTATGAGCGGTCATGGGCCGCTGACTGGATCGCTGCAATCCTGATGCGCGAAAGCATGACCATCACGCCGGAGGTGAAGGAGCATATCTGGACGGCGCTGACCTCGCTGGCATCGGCACCCGTCAGCGAGCGCACCATCACCGGCCTTGCGGTCCTGCTGCAATCCAATGACCTGAAGCAGGCGCTGCGGCCCTATTGCATCGGCGGCGCCTATGGCCGGTTGCTCGACGCCGAGGCCGAACATCTCGGCCACGCCGATGTGCAAGCCTTCGAGATCGAGGGCCTGGTGGGCACGGGCGCAGCGCCGGCTGTGCTGGCCTATCTGTTTCATCGGATCGGCGACCGGCTCGACGGTCGACCGACGCTACTCATCATCGACGAAGGCTGGTTGGCGCTGGATGACGAGGGGTTCGCCAACCAGCTCCGCGAATGGCTGAAGACGCTCAGGAAGAAGAACGCCAGCGTCATCTTCGCCACGCAGTCGCTCTCGGACATTGACGGGAGCAATATCGCACCCGCCATCATCGAAAGCTGCCCAACGCGGCTGCTCCTGCCGAACGAACGGGCCATCGAGCCGCAGATCACCGCGATCTATCGACGTTTCGGTCTCAATGACCGGCAGATCGAGATCCTCGCACGGGCGACACCCAAGCGGGACTATTACTGCCAGTCACGTCGCGGCAATCGCCTATTCGAGCTGGGCCTTTCCGAAGTCGGGCTCGCGCTCTGCGCTGCATCATCCAAAACTGATCAGACCCGTATCGCCGATCTTGTCGCCGAGCATGGGCAGGCGGGCTTCCTCGCCGCCTGGCTGCGCGATCGCGGCGTCGAATGGGCGGCGGAGCTGATACCCGATCTCACCAATCTTGCCGAACGGCCCGAGCCCGCTCAGCCGAACAGGCCAGCTTCAATTCACCCCGACGACATCCAGGAAGAGGAGACCTTGTCATGATCCGTATCCCCATTTCGCGTTTTGCCAATGCATCCATGTTGGCGCTGACCCTCGCCATGCCGGTCGTACTATCGCCAATCCTGACAAATCCGGCTCACGCCTTTGGCTTCGGCCGCATCGTCTATGATCCGACAAACTATGCCCAGAACCTTCTGACCGCCGCGCGCACGCTGGAGCAGATCAACAACCAGATCACCTCGCTTCAGAACGAAGCGCAGATGCTCATCAATCAGGCGCGCAATCTGACCAGCCTGCCATATTCCTCGCTCCAGACCTTGCAGCAGAATGTGCAGCGCACGCAGCAGCTCCTGAGCCAGGCCCAAAACATCGCCTTCGACGTGCAGAACGTCGATCAGATCTTCCAGACCCAATACGGCAATGTCTCGCTGTCGGCCACCGACACCCAGCTTGTCGCGGACGCCCGTTCGCGCTGGCAAAATACTGTCGGCGGCTTGCAAGACGCCATGCGTGTGCAGGCCGGCGTAGTGGGCAATATCGATGCCAACCGCGCCGAGATGTCCGCCCTTGTCGGCCAGAGCCAGAATGCCACTGGCGCATTGCAGGCCACGCAGGCGGGCAATCAGCTTCTCGCCCTCCAGTCGCAGCAGCTTTCCGACCTGATCGCGCTGATGTCGGCCAATGGCCGGTCCGAGGCACTGATCGAGGCCGAGCGTGCCACCGCCGCCGAACAGGGCCGCGTCCAGCGCGAGCGCTTCCTGACGCCGGGATCGGGCTACCAGCCCGGCAATGCCCGAATGTTCGGCAACGGCAACAACTGACCGGACAGGAGGGGCGCGACATGGACGGCAAGATGCTGGCACGGCTGGGCGCGATCATATTCGTGGCTATCGCCATCACCGCCACGGTGATCGAAATGACCCGCGAGAATGAACCGGCGCAGAACCGCACGGCTCCATCGCTTCAGCCCTCTGCCGATCCGCTGCGCCAGAGACTGCGCCGTTGCCAGCAGTTAGGCGAGGCCGCCGTGAACGATCCCGGCTGCCTCGCCTCCTGGGCCGAGAACCGCGATCGGTTTCTCGGCCGGACGCCGGTGCCCGCCGCCCCGCATCAGAACGGGGGAGAGTGAACCATGGGCGGCACCGGCGTCATCGACAATTTCCTGGGTGTATTCACCAGCTATATCGACAGTGGCTTCGGTCTGCTTGGAGGTGAAGTCGCCTTCATCGCCACCACGCTGATCGTCATCGATGTGACGCTGGCGGCGCTGTTCTGGAGTTGGGGCGCGGACGACGACATCATCGCCCGGCTGGTCAAGAAGACGCTGTTCGTTGGCGTCTTCGCCTATCTGATCGGCAACTGGAACAATCTCGCGCAGATCATCTTCGACAGCTTCGCCGGTCTGGGCCTGAAAGGGTCGGGCACCAGCTTTTCTGCTGCCGATCTGCTGCGTCCCGGCAAGGTGGCGCAGACCGGCCTCGATGCCGGTCGGCCGCTGCTCGAATCCATATCCGACATGATGGGCTATTGGTCCTTCTTCGAGAACTTCATCCAGATCGCCTGCCTGATGTTCGCATGGGCTCTGGTGCTGCTCGCCTTCTTCATTCTCGCAGTGCAGCTCTTCGTCACCCTGATCGAGTTCAAGCTGACGACACTCGCAGGCTTCGTGCTGATCCCCTTCGGCCTCTTCGGCAAGACCGCCTTCATGGCTGAGCGGGTGCTGGGCAATGTCGTTTCCTCTGGAATCAAGGTTCTGGTGCTGGCCGTTATCGTCGGCATCGGCTCAACCCTGTTCTCGCAGTTCACGGCGGGCTTCGGCGGCGCAACACCGACCATCGACGATGCCATGGCGATCGTGCTGGCGGCCCTTTCCCTTCTCGGCCTCGGAATATTCGGTCCCGGCATCGCTTCTGGTCTGGTTTCCGGCGGGCCGCAGCTTGGCGCAGGTGCTGCCGTTGGAACCGGCCTTGCCGCAGGCGGCATGATGCTTGCCGGTGGTGCCGCCGTAGGCATGGCCGCGAAGGGAGGAGCAGCAGCGCTCTCTGGTGGAGCCGCTGCCGTGCGGGGTGGTGCTGCCGCCGCAGGTGCGGCGAGCGCCGCCTACAGTGTCGGTTCGCTTGGCCAATCCGGCGCTGCCAGTGTTGCCTCCGGTCTGGGTGGTGTTGCCCGTGCCGCAGGTTCCGCCGCCGCATCGCCCCTGAAACGTGCTGCCTCGAAGGCATCGGAGGACGTCAAATCCAGCTTTTCCGATGGAGCGCGTGCCGCTTTCGGCGTCAGCGGCGGCTCTTCGACGGCTGGGACAGCCGGAGGCGCCAGCGAGGCTGCAAGCGCTGCCCCGTCACCCGCCGCGCAGGCTGGCGGCTCTCCGGAATGGGCAAAGCAGATGCAGCGCAAACAGACACTCAACCACGGCACGTCGATGGCCGCCCATGCCGTGCGCTCCGGCGACAGCCATGGCGGCGGCTCCTCCATCAATCTTTCCGAAAGTGACCGCTCATGAACATCTTCAAACGTCCATCCGCCCATTACGGCAAATCGCCCGAGCCTGAGACGCCCTATCAGAAAGCTGCCCAGGCCTGGGACGAGCGCATCGGTTCGGCTCGCGTGCAGGCAAAGAACTGGCGCATCATGGCCTTCAGCTCGCTGATCCTCTCTGCCGGTTTCGCCTCGGCCCTTGTCTGGCAATCGGCGCGTGGGACGGTCGTGCCCTGGGTGGTGCAGGTCGATAATCTCGGCCAGTCGCAGGCCGTTGCGCCCGCCGTGGCTGACTATCGCCCGACCGATCCCCAGATCGCATTCCATCTCGGCCGCTTCATCGAGCAGACGCGCTCGATCCCGTCCGACGCCATCATCGTGCGGCAGAACTGGCTGCGCGCCTATGAGTTCACCACGGATCGGGGTGCGGCAACCCTCAATGATTATGCTCGCGCCAATGACCCGTTCACCAAGGTCGGGCGTCAGCAGATCGCGGTCGAGGTGTCGTCGGTGATCCGCGCCTCGAATGACAGCTTCCGTGTCGCCTGGACGGAGCGCCATTACGAAAACGGCCAGCTCTCCACGACCGAACGCTGGACGGCAATCTTGACCATCGTGATCCAGACGCCGCTCGATGCTGAACGCCTGCGCGCCAATCCGCTCGGCATCTACGTCAATGCAATTTCATGGTCGCGGGAGATGAGCCAATGACCCGCACAATGGTTCTTATTTCGGGCTTGCCGGTTTTCCGTAAACCCGCTTTGGCGGCTTTGTTGCTGTCCGCCACCATCCTGGCCGGTTGCGCAACCAACCGCACCCCGCAGTTCAGCTATGATGACGATGTGCCGTCGCTTCCTGTCGTACCGGCAGCCGTTCCCGATGACCGGCCCCGGCCTTTGCACACACCCCCGGCATGGACTGTGGCGCGCGGCGGGACCGTTGCCGCGACGCCGACTGGCCGCGTCGAGAATGCTAATGCCGCCGCCCGTGTCGAACCGCGGCGTGAGGGCTACTACAACGCCATCCAGATTTATCCGTGGTCGGAAGGGGCGCTGTTTCAGGTCTATGCTGCACCGGGGCAGATCACGACAATCGCGCTTGAACCCGGCGAAAGCCTGACCGGCGCGGGGCCGATTGCTGCGGGCGACACCGCCCGCTGGATCATTGGCGATACCGAAAGCGGATCGGGTGCAAGCCGCCGCGTCCATATCCTCGTCAAACCGACCCGTGAGGATATTTCCACCAATCTTGTCATCAGCACGGATCGCCGCGTCTATCTCATTGAGCTTCGCGCCCGTGCGGCGCTCTATATGCCGGCTGTGGCCTGGGCCTATCCCGCGCTACCTGCCGGTCAGCGTGTGACCGTTCCCGCCGCGCCCATCATCCCTGTCGAGACGGCCCGCAACTATCGCTATGGACTGACGGGCGATAGTCCGCCGTGGCGTCCCATCTCTGTCTTCGACGATGGCCGCCATGTCTATGTCGTCTTCCCGCGCGGCATCGTGCAGGGCGAGATGCCGCCGATCTTCGTCATAGGCTCCGAGGGCGAAACGCAGATCGTCAACAGCCGCATTCACCAGAACATCCTGATCGTGGATCGTCTGTTCGGTGCTGCCGAGCTGCGCCTTGGCAGCGGCGATCGCCAGCAGACCGTCAGGATTGTCCGCATTGAACAAAGGCAGGCGGCCCAGCTCGCAAATACCGGGGAGAATCCGTCATGAGCGAAGAGACTACCACCAACTCAGCCCCGATGCGTCTGCGGGCCGAGCCGCCGCGCGTCACCCGCCTGTCGCGCAAGATGCTGGCCGGTGTGGGCTCCGTCGCGCTCCTCGGCATTGGTGGCGCATTGATCTATGCGCTCCAGACCCGCGACATGAGTGGAAATGGCGAGGAACTCTATTCAACCGAGAACCGCCCCACAGCCGAAGGGCTGGCCGGTCTGCCGCGCGATTATACCGGCCCCGTCCTGGGACCAGCTTTACCGGGAGACCTCGGCGGCCCGATCCTCGACGCCCAGAACAGGGGGCAGCCCGTTACGCCGCCCGCTATGGCAACACCAGCTCGTGATCCTGCCGAGGAGCGACGTCTCGCCGAGGAAGAAGCCGCACGTCTTAGCACCGTGTTCTTCCAGTCGGGGCAGAGGATAACGACAACACCGGGTTCCAATATGCCGGGCCTAGCGGGGCTTGACCTTGGCGGTCAGCCCGCAACGCAGGACCGACACACAGCATTCCTGAACGGGCCGGTGGACCGTCAGACCGTCGCCATGGATCGGATCATGGCACCAGCGTCACCCTACATCCTTCAGGCAGGGGCCGTGATCCCGGCTGCTATGATTACCGGCATCCGTTCGGACCTTCCCGGCCAGATCACCGCGCAGGTCACGGAGAATGTCTATGACAGCCCGACCGGCGGCCTGCTGTTGATCCCACAGGGAACGCGGATCATCGGTCAATATGACGCCGGTGTGCAATTCGGCCAACGCCGCGTGCTGCTGGTCTGGAACCGCCTGATCCTCCCCAATGGCCGCTCCATCGTGCTGGAGCGCCAGCCTGGCGCGGACGCTTCCGGTTATGCCGGTCTGGAAGATGGCGTCGATTACCACTGGTGGGATCTGATGAAAGCGGCGGGCCTGTCCACGCTGCTCGGCATCGGCACGGAACTGGCGACCGACGACGAAGACCGCCTGATCCGCGCCATCCGCGATGGGGCACAGGACACCATCAATCAGGCCGGACAGCAGATCGTCCAGCGCCAATTGCAGGTTGCCCCAACGCTGACCATCCGACCGGGTTATCCGGTCAGGGTCATCGTCACCCGAGATCTCGTACTCGAACCTTACAGGAATTGACCATGACGAAGCTGAAACTTGGACCGCTTGTTGAGGACAAACCCGTCAAAGTGACGGTGGAGCTGCCGGGCGCGCTCCACCGCGATCTGATCGCCTATGCTGAGGTGCTGGCCCGCGAAAGTGGCCAGCCCGCGGCCGATCCCGTCAGGCTCATCGTGCCGATGCTGGAGCGTTTCATCGCCACAGATCGCGGGTTCGCAAAGGCTCGACGTCTGGAGAACTAATTCGCTTCGATGTCGTGCAAGGCACCATTTGCGTGTGCTTCTCGGAGCGAGGTCATATACACGAAGACTTCGCATACGGCAGATGTGCTGTTCTGTTTACATGAGTAGGGCGGGAGGTTGAGGGTTCTTGGGGATAAATGTTTACGCCAACAAGACGGTGATTATCGACCACTCCCATCAAGAACTCGTGGATACCTCCATCGAAGGAAATCCGACAGAGGGCGCGATAGACGGGCTGCGGATTCAATATGTCTTCCGCCGCAAGACTACGAAGGGGCATGACCGTGACGGCAATCCGCTGGTTTACGCGCTGAAACAAATGAATGGCTACCGTATGCAGCCAATGTACCACCAGATGCTCTACAAGCGTGCTGATGAGATCCTCGCCGTTTTCGTCGGCGATCTGGATGTCGATGCTCTCGTGGATGTCCCGTCGAGTAAACCCCTATGCCGATTGTTTGCAACGCGCGTGGCGGAGGTGTCGGGATTGCCACTCGTAGAATCGAACTTTCTGCGCAAACGGACGGTCGGTGAGGTTCTGGACGCCATTGACGCCAGCTTTCCGCAGTTCACGAAAGATCGTGATGAGAGAGCTTTCAAGGCCGAACTCGGCCAACTGAGGAGGGCGAAGCGGGACACGGATTTCCAGATGAAGGAAGTTGCCAAACCGATGCGGCGCTTTTTTCAACCGTTTACCGTAAGCGGAGAAGTCCCGGCGCTGGCAGGGCAGAGGATTGCCCTGATCGATGATCTTGTGTCATCGGGAACATCGATTATCTCTGTGGCGGAATGTCTGCGAGAGCAGGGTGCGATCGTAGAGCGTGGGGTCTGCCTGCTGAGCGACTTGAACGCGGTGCGACCGTCATCATGATTGACATTCGAGGCCTGTTACGCTATTTCTCCACCCATCAAGACAGACCGTGCCTATGCCTCACGGTCTCAAAACATCAAGCACGGCGACGTGCAGGTCCGAGCGGCGCCCGAGGTGGCCATCCTGTAAGGGGAAAAAGCCTCACGATCAGGCATCGGCTGATCAGGTTCAGGAAGCCGTCACGCTGCGAAGTGTGGCGGCTTTTCCTTTTTGGTCCATCTTTGTCGATGAATTCCGGGCCTCCTTGATGCTCTTTTGGCGACCGCAGGCTTGTGCGTTGCGCCCCTGTCAGAGCCGCGCTGAACTGATTAGACAGCAATTTGGAGCGAATGTCGGTATCGGTAGTTGCGTGCCCCCGCAACCAACGATACCCACAAAACCCGCCGCTCCAACGGCGGGTTTTGTCGTTGCACCCAGCCCCCCATCACCCTTCACCATCAATCCAATCAAGGTGCGTAAACCGAAGGCTATAGAGAATCGCATCGATCTCGCCGCGCCTCGAGCCCGGCCGAAACACGATCTTCTCGATTCCTAAGCGAAAGGCTCCCGGCCGACGCCGCGCAGCGAATAGCGGCCCCCAGCATCCGCAAGAGATCAGCCGATATAACAGCGACCTCGGCCGGCGAGCGCCGTGCAAGACCGCTCTTCTCCTGATGCTCGCGCACCGCTCCGGTGATGTTGGCATATTTGTCCGCGATCACGCCCTGGCGCGCGCGGACGGCTTGCCGGAGTTCGTCATGCACGACGTGCAGTTCGGGAACGTCCTTGACGAGCCGGCCGCTTCAAAGATCCTTGCATCGCCGAGTTCTATCGAAGCAATGATCGATCCGAGAGGCACCGCCAGCAGGTTCAGTCTGCTCAGATCCGTTCGTGATGCTCATCGCCCCATCCATCGGCAGGTGGAATTGCGGCTTCGCTCGATCGAAATTCGCGCGGTCCAACGCCGGTCGCCTTTCGAAAGGCGCGCGCGAAGCCGGCAGGAGAAGAATATCCCAGCTCTGCCGAAATATGGGTGATCGAACCGTTCGTGTGTCGCAGCAGTTCGGTTGCTCGCTGGATCCTCACCGTAGTCGTGAGGCTGCGAAAGTCGGTGCCGGCGCGGTGGATCTCACGCTGCAGCGTCCGAACGCTGGTGTCCATCGATCGCGCGACATCGTCGAGCGATACGCTGCCGGCGAAAACCTGTGTGCGAACCTGCTCGATAACGACATCGAGGAGGCTTCGTGGCGCCGCGCCCGGTCGGTCGCGCACCACATCCGCCAGGGTGATGAGGGGCTGCGATATGTGCTTCGACGCGGCCGTCAGGTGATGTCGCTCGAAGACGACTGCCACGGCGGGGGCGTTGAAGATGACAGGGCATTGAAACGTGTCTTCGAATATCGAGGCGCGGCGCGGCGCCTCGATATCAAGTTCAATGCGCAACGGTCGCCAACTTGTGGGCAGATATGCCCGGATCAGGCTCAGCAACTCGCCTGCAGCAGCGCTTGCGATGGGGGCATAGCCCTCGGAGCGGGCCAAGGCGAACGTGTAGCTATATCGGACTTCATCGGCGGAGACCGTGATCGCCATTCTATCGCCGGTACTATGGCAATGAAGGGCCTCGATGCTGCGGTTGATGGCGAGGCCCAGATTACCGGCGCCGAAGACGTAGCGTCCGAAGCTGCCATATCCGGCCGCATTCATGCCGGGAGCTATCAGGAGCCCGAGATCGGGCTCTCCCGCCGCCCTTCCTATCGCGTTGATGAAGGCGACCACCGCGCGTTGCGAAATGAAGCAGTTCCGCCCCTCGATCAGCTCGACATCGAACCCCGCCGCGCGATTGGCCCTCTGCAGAGCGCTCCCCCCGATCTCGTTCCGGACGAAGGCGGGCAGGCCCTGCAGGACATAGCTGGAAATGACCGGGACTGCCGCCATACGAGGATGCTCCTGAACCTGGCACGTGGCGTAAAATGGGTGGTTTCGATAACGAGTACTACCTAGCGTAGAAGAATGTGTCCGCTGAACTTATCGCCGGATGGTTTTGCGTCAAACGACAGGAACGGCGGATGCTCAACCAGGCTCTGTCTGGGGTACGGGGAGAGTTCGCGGTTGCTGGGGGGCTGGCTTCGGCACGCCGCTGCGAAAGGGTATGCCGTTCATGCGCAGCGGAGCCTGCCGCGTGTCCTCGGGCGAGTGGATCGGGAGCCGGACCGATGGTTCATCTCATCGTCCATTGTTGCCCGCATGAAGTCGCTCGTCATCATCGGTTTCGACGCCGTTGCCGCTGCTGCAACACGTGGCGGCGCCGTGTATCGATTTCTGCTGCTCCAAGTAGCGACAAGTGCATGGCGTCCATGATATCTTTGCACCGGAGCTTAAAGGCAACCGTCCACGGCTGGGCGACGGCGCTCATTAAAGTGGTGCTGGGACAGGCAACGGCCGCTCGCCCGTATCGATGTTCAGTATTTGGAACTCCGTCGCGTGCATGCGCATGCGATGGCCAGTCGTTCATCAGATCGTCTGAATAACCAATACAGGAGTCGAGGCGATGTCGAGGTTACGTTCCGCAAAACGTCATGGAATTGCCCAAGCTGCATGCGCCGCCATCCCTCTTGTCGCCATCCCGTTCTTCTCTGCCATGGCGCAGAGCGCGCCGGAGCGTAAGGCGTTTTTCGGCGAGACGCATGTCCACACGAGCTGGTCCTTCGACGCCTATATCTTCGGTAATCACGTAACCGGCCCGGCGGACGCCTACAAATACGCCAAGGGAGAGACGATCAAGCATCCTCTTGGCTACGACATCAAGATCACGACTCCACTCGACTGGATGGGCGTCACCGACCACTCCGAATATGCCGGGGTCGTCCGGCTTTCCAATGATCCCAGCTCTCCGATCAGCAAGTTGCCGATCGCAGACAAGCTGAAGGTGCGGGATGCCGCCGACATCCAGCGCCTCTATCTCTGGCTCGGCACGAGCATGATCAAGGAGAAGCCGATCGAGGCGCTGGTGCAGCCCGAGATCTCGGACACCGTGTGGAAGGCCAACAACGCGGCCGCCGACGCTGCCAACGAGCCCGGCAAGTTCACGGCGTTCTGCTCCTATGAATGGACGTCGAACCCCGACTACCGGAACATGCACCGCAACATCTTCTTCAAGGATTGCGCGAAGGTCCCGAACCACCCCTTCAGTTCGCTGGAATCCCAGGCGCCGGAGGACCTGTGGAACTGGATGGACGGTCAGCGCAAGGCGGGTAACGAGCTTCTTGCGATTTCGCACAACGCGAACCTGTCCGGCGGGCTCATGTATCCCACGGAGGTCGATTTCAAAGGGCGCCCGATCGACCAGGCCTGGGCTGAATCACGCAACCGCAATGAGCATCTCACCGAGATCAAGCAGATCAAGGGCGCGTCCGAGACGCATCCGCTGCTCTCGCCGAACGACGAGTTCGCCAACTACGAGATCCTCAACTATCTCCTGGGCGATCCCCAGGGGCAGTTCATCACCATCGGCGGCAGCTATATCCGGCAGGCTCTGAAGGATGGCATCGCGATGCAGGAGGCACGCGGCTACAACCCCTTCAAGACCGGTGTCGTCGGCGGATCGGATTCGCACAACACGGCCGTCCCTTATCGCCAGGAAAATTTCTTCGGCGGCCATGCCCGGCTCGACGGGACCGTCAAGGAACGCATGGGCGGACACAACTTTGCCGGCCTCGACGTACGCTTCGAGAATCCGGCCGGCCTGACGGGGCTGTGGGCCGAGGAGAATACGCGCGAATCCCTCTTCGAGGCGATGAAGCGCAAGGAAACCTTCGCCACGAGCGGCCCGCGCATCACGCTTCGCTTCTTCGGCGGCTGGGACTACGCGGCAGATGCCGCGGAGCGCAGCAACTGGGTCGAGGTCGCCTATGCCGGCGGCGTGCCAATGGGTGGCGATCTTCAGCCGCGCGCCGGCGAGAAGGCGCCGACGTTCATGGTGTGGGCGGTCAAGGACCCCACCTCGAGCAACCTCGACCGCATCCAGGTCGTCAAGGGATGGTCGAAGAACGGGCAGTCCTTCGAGAAGGTCTACGACGCGGTGTGGGCCGGCGACCGGGCGCCCGATGCCGTAACCGGCAAGGTGCCGCCCATCGGGTCGACCGTGAATATCGCGGACGCCAGCTATACCGACACGATCGGCGCCGTGGAGCTCAAGGGCACGTGGACCGATCCGGACTTCGATCCGGCCGACGACGCCTTCTACTATGCGCGCGTCATCGCTATCCCGACCCCGCGGTGGACCACGATCCAGGCCAAGGAACTCGGCGTGCCGCCGCCGGAGGTCGTTCCGGCGACGGTGCAGGAACGCGCCTGGTCGTCGCCGATCTGGTACACGCCGACGAACGAGATGCGTGTTGCCGCCCAGAAGGGCCCGACGGAGGCGGATCTCAAGGAGCAGGGTGCCGTCATGCTCGACGAGGCGGCGCTCAAGGACTTGCTCGTCGGCAAGTACACCTGGATCCGCAATCACGTCACCGGCGGCGTCTTCAAGGTTCAGTGGGGCGAAAACGGCCAGATGCTGGTCATGAATGTCGACCCCCGCATTCCCCAGCCGTCGGAAGTGGGTGACGTGGTGCGCGCCTCCTACCTTGGGGACCCGGGCGACTATTCGATCCGGAATGGCAAGGTCGCGACCTGGTTCGGCAACCGGGAGTACGAGTTCACCGTCTACAAGCTGGAGGGGGGCGCGAAAGACCTCCTGACGAAGGGTGACACATACGTTGCCGCGCGGAGCAATGAGTTCGGATACGCGAACTACGAGTTCGTTCCGACGCCCATCTTCCTTGGAACGGAGGTCAAGGACGCGACGGTGCCGACAGGGGCATCGGCGCAACAATGAAGTCGATCCGAAGGCATGGCCTGGCGCTTCTCTGGGCGCTGGCAGTGCTGCTGGGTGGTGGCTCCGGCCATGCCTTCGCCTGTGCGATCTGCCTGTCAGCGGTCTCCGTCACGACCGGGCAGCGGCTGGATGCGGCCGATCAGATCGTCCTCGCCGTGCCCACCGACGATGGGCAACGCTTTCGGGCCGTGGAGATCGTCAAGGGAGACGTTCTGCCCGGTGCCATTGTCGAGGCCAGCGCCGATGCCGCCGAACCGGCGGAGCCGCGGGGCGGCAAGCCGCATCTGCTCGCCCGCAATGGTCTTTCGGGACGATGGACGAGCTACGGCGTGATCGGTTTCGGGCATGCAGGCTGGTTGCGGGAGTTCGTCGAGACCAACGACGGGCCTTCGAAGCGGCCGCCCCGCGCCTGGCCCCTGACGAGCGCCCTCCAGGCCGTCGACACCACCAACTGGTCCAAACGGATCTTTCTCATCGCACCATATCTCGAAAGTGAGGACCCGCTGGCCGCCGAAATCGCCTTCGGCGAACTCTCGCGGGCTCCCTACGAAGCGATGCGTCTGCTCCGGCCCACCATCGATGCGGACAAGGTTCGCGGCTGGATCGAGAATCCCGTGCTGTCCCCGCGTCACGATGCCTACCTCCTGCTCCTGGGCATTGCCGGCAACGCCGATGATGCGACGAAGCTGGAGCGGCGCCTCGCCGAAGCCAGGGCCTCGCAGGATGCGACCTATCTCGCCGCCATGCTCGCGGCCGATCTGGAACTGAACGGCCCGTCCCGTGTGGCGTGGGTCGAAGAGAACTATCTGGCCGATCGCAGCCGCTCCGTGCCGGAGATCGAAGCAGCCTTGCTGGCCCTCAGCGTTCACGGAGGAGCCGTCGGTGCCATTTCCCGCCAACGGATCGTGGACGCCTACCGCAGGTTCATCCGCGAGCGCCAGCCGATGGCCGGGTTCGTCGCGCCCTATCTCAGCGAGTGGCGGGCGTGGGATGCCGTGCCCGACTACGTCGAGGTCCTGCGATCGAATGCGGTGAAGGACCCGGCCGGGCAATTCGCGATCCTGGTCTATCTGCGGGACAGCCCGGACACCGTGGCACGATCGGCGGCAGAAGCCTTCACGGCACACGCGAACTGAGCGGGCGATCCATCATGAGCAGCCTCACGGAAGACGACAGCCCCGCCGAAGTACCTTCAACAGCAAGCGCAGCGGAGCGCACCCTTATCGAGCGGCCGAGCTGGATCGGTCGCGCCATGCGTGAGCCTCTCGTCCATTTTGTCGTGCTCGGTATCCTGGTCTTCGGGGGCTACAAGCTCGTCAATCACCAGCCGCAGGCGTCCGGGGACAGCCAGCGCATCGAGATCACCAAGGACGACCTGCGTCAGATGACGGTGGTTTGGCTCGCGCAGGGGCGCGAGAAGCCGACGCCCGAACAGTTGCGTGCGCTCATCGACCACAAGGCCACCTCGGAAATGCTCATGCGCGAGGCAATCGCACTCGGCCTCGACAAGGACGATGAGGTCATCAAGCGCCGGCTCGCGCAGAAGATGGATTTTCTCATCGCCGATGTCGCGACCCTGGCTCTGCCGACCGACGAGGAACTGGCAGCCTGGTTCGCCCAGAACAAGTCCGAGTTCACGAAGCCACCGCGGATCCGCTTTCAGCATCTCTACTTCTCGTTCGACAAGAGAGGCCAGGGCACACGCGCGGCTGCGGAGGCGAGGCTGCCGCTTGTCGCCGGCAGGTCACCCGCGAACCTTGGAGCAACGGATGCCGCCGATCCGTTCATGTTCCGCGATTACTACGCCGACGTCACTCCGGAGCAGATGGCGAAGGAATTTGGCGTGATCTTTGCGAATGCGATTTTCGAGCTTCAACCCGGCGATTGGCGAGGCCCTGTCGAGTCCGGCTACGGCTGGCACCTGGTCTGGGTCGAGTCGCGCGAGGCGCCTCGCGTTCCGACGCTCGAGGAAATCAGGCCGACCGTCCTCCAGGCATGGCAGGCGGAGAAGTACCGCGAGGTCAAGCAGCGAGCGTTGGACGAGATCCGGTCGCGGTACGAGGTCGTCGTTCCGCCGCTCGATACCCTCGACATCGATGACCTGACCATCGTGTCGTCGGGTCAAAGCCGCCGGTCCGCCGAATGACAGCCGCGCTTTCCGGCCGGTCGACGGCGGTGCGGCTGCTCGCCGCGCTGGTTGTCGCTATTCTGGGCTGGGTCGTCCCCGCAGCGGCGCACGAGGTCAGGCCCGCCTATCTGCAGATCGACCAGACGGACGACAGCCATTACACCGTTCTCTGGAAGACGCCGCTTCTCTCGGGAATGCCGCTGCCGGTCGTCCTCAGGCTTCCGGATGACGTGAAGCATGTGGTGGAGCCGCTGGAACGGCCGCTGCCGGGCTCCATCCTGCAGAAGCGCGTGATCTCCGCGCCCGCTGGCCTGGCGGGTCGCCAGATCGCGTTCGTCGGCCTCCAGGCGACGATTACGGACGTCCTCGTGCGGGTGACGTGGCTGGACGGAAGGCAGGCGAGCGCCATCGTGCGTCCGTCGCAGCCATGGTACCTGGTGCCGGCCGAGCAGAGCTTCTGGTCGATCGCCTGGGACTATACCGCCCTCGGCATCAACCACATCCTCTATGGTCTCGACCACCTGTTGTTCGTCGCCTCGCTCATGCTGATCGTGCGCGACTGGCGTGTCCTGGTGAAGACGATCACGGCCTTCACCATCGCCCATTCGGTGACCCTCGCGCTCGCCACCTTCGGCCTCGTCACGCTGCCTCCGCCCCCGGTCGAGGCCATGATCGCCCTCAGCATCCTGCTCGTCGCCGCCGAGGCGGTGCGGATGGAGCGCGGAAAGGTGAGCCTGACGATCACCTGGCCGTGGGTGGTCGCCTTCGGCTTCGGCCTGCTCCATGGCTTCGGCTTTGCAGGCGCTATGGTCGATCTCGGCCTTCCGCAGCGGGATGTTCCGCTTGCGCTCCTGTTCTTCAACGTCGGCGTCGAAATCGGCCAACTGATGTTCATCGCCGCGATCCTGGCGGTCGCCTGTTCGGCGCGGCTCATCTTCACATCGGGGCGGTCCATGCGGATAGCGGCCGCCTATGGCATCGGCGCCATCGCCGCCTTCTGGGTGGTGGAGCGCCTCGACGCGATCTTTCTTTAAGGGGAGGCTGACGTGGCAGGGAGCAAATTTGGCGCCGTGGGCGCAGCGATCTGGTTCTTGGCGGTCGTTGCCGCCGGATCCGCCCTCGGGCACACGGGCGACGACCATGGGGGAGGGGGCTTCTCGAGCGGGTTCATGCATCCGCTTCTCGGGCCCGACCACGTGATCGCGATGGTTGCCGTCGGGCTGTGGGGCGTGTTCCTCGGCGCGCCGGCAATTTGGGTTCTGCCCATCGTCTTTCCGCTGGTCATGGCCCTCGGTGGCGCATTCGGCATGATCGAGGTGCCGCTTCCGGCCGTCGAAACGGGTATCGCCCTGTCCGCGGTCGTTCTTGGCCTGTGCGTCGCTTTCGCCCTGCAGCCGCCGCTCTGGGCGGCGGCTCTCATCGTCGGCGCCTTCGCCATCTTCCATGGATACGCGCACGGGACCGAGATGCCGGTCGCATCCGATGCGCTTTCCTACGCGCTCGGCTTTGTCGTTGCGACAGGCCTTCTGCACCTCTGCGGCATTGCCTTCGGCAACCTGGCGCGCTGGCCGGTCGGCAAGATGGCCGTCCGCGCCGCCGGCGTCGTGATTGCGCTCGCGGGTGGCGCCTACCTGTCCGGGGTGGCGTGACCCTTCGCCGTTTCATCCTTTTGGGGGGAGGCCTGTCGTGGCTGATGCCACAGGAGGCCTTGGCGCATGGCGTTCTCAAGGGCGTCGGTGATTTCTATGCCGGGCTTCTCCATCCCATCGTCGTTCCCGCGGAGCTGCTTGCCATCGCGGCCATGGGACTGCTGGTCGGCCGGTCCGGTCTCGCGACCTGCCGCCGGGGCATCCCGATGCTCGCCGCCGGCGTGGCGGTGGGCCTGGGTCTCGCATCGGTCGTCACGACATCCGGCACGACGACACCGCTTGTCGTGGCGGCCCTCGTTGCGGGCGCCATCGTCACTGCCGACCAGCGCGTGCCCCCGTGGGTCGCAGCCGGGCTGGCTGCCCTCGCGGGAACGGCCCTCGGCATCGATGCGGCACCGGAAGCGAAGTCGCATATCGCGGCCGTCACGAGCGGCGTGGCAACAATCGTCGGGAGCACGGCGCTTGCCACAATCATCGCGGCCCTTGCGCTTCGGGTGGAGAAGCATTGGCAGCATGTCGCAGCGCAGGTCGCGGGCTCGTGGATCACCGCCTGGGCCATGCTCTATTTCGCCTATCAGCTGGCCTTGCTGAGCCGGTGACCCAAGCCAATGCCAATCCCCGGCGGCAGGCCGACGATGAAACTGACATCGCCTTCGGAGTGCGTTCCATGAGCGAGCGGAAGTGGTTGCTCACTAATGCGGAACTGCGAATGAACGATATTGGGGGGAGATTGAAGGCTGCCAGGATGCAGGGCGGCTACGCGAGCGCCGCTGTCGCAGCGCGCACGTTCGGTTGGAGTGAGGTCACCTACCGCGCCCATGAAAACGGAACGCGCACGGTGAGTGTTTCCATGGCGAAGATCTATGCTGATGCCTTCGGGATCGATATTGGCTGGCTTCTTCTGGGGGCCGGCAGCGGCGCTTCCTCGTTGCCCGACGGGGCATAGATTTGACCGCATGGAGCCCGGGTGCGGAGCGATCAGCTTCGCGCCGACTATATGGCTCCGGGCTGCGAAGGAACCTTCAAGCTCGTCGTGGACCTGATGCTCGAAGTTATATTCTCGGGCACTCGAAAACGTACGACAGGGCGACCGAGGTCGAGATGGCGCGAAATGGCAAGTTCGACCGGCTGGTCCGGTTTACTGTCGGCACGATCGAAGCGGCTGCGGACCTCGGGCAACGCAGGCAGCACGTTGCGATGCACCTTGAGCGTATCACTTACGTTCGACATCATTTTCGCGCCGTCCTGGGAGAGGTTGCGAGAGGCGAATAATGGTCATCATACTCGTCACCTACCTCGTCCTGGTCTGGCTCTTGTTCTTCAAGCTGAAGCTGTTGCGGCTGACCTGGATAACCGGGGCGCTGGCCACATTGGTCGGCCTCTTCATCCTCGCCGTCTTCGCGGCACTGATGAACACGCTCACGCCGACCGGTCGCTTCGTGGTCGGATCGCGCGTGGTGGAGGTGACGCCCAACGTCAGTGGCGAGATCATCGCCATTCCAGTCAAACCCAATGTGCCGATCACGACCGGTACGGTTCTCTTCCAGATCGACCCTGCTCCGTTTCAGTACAAGGTTCGCGCGTTGGAAGCGGCACTGGTCGCCGCTCAGCAACAGGCCAATGTGCTGCAGGACAACTACAAGCAGGCGAGCGCGAACGTCGCCGGTCTCGAGAAGCAGGTCGAATTTCATCAGCAGCGGCTGGCGGACATCGCCAGGCTGGTGAAAGGCGGCGCGGCCACGCCATTCAGCGAGGAGGATACGCGGGAGGAACTCGATATCGCCACGGCTCAATTGGACGCTGCGAAGGCGCAACAGCTGAGCGCACGCGCGACGCTCGAATCCTCCATCAACGGCATCAACACGGCGGTTCTGCAGCATCGTGCGCAGCTGGACGACGCGAAGTGGGAGCTCGAGCAGACGACGGTCAGGGCACCGTCCGACGGCTATGTCAGCACCCTTGCGGTCGCCGTTGGAGCGCGCGCTCCATGCAAGGGCAGCGATGTCCTTCATCGTGGAGTCCGACCTCACAATCGTCGGCACTTTCATGCAGAACGGATTTCGAACAATCCGACCTGGCGCCAGAGTGCGATTGTTCTTTGATGTCGATCCGGGGCGCATCTACGAAGCCACCATCACCGAAATACCGAAGGGGGTCGGTCAGGGCGAGATCGCCGTATCGGGCACCTTGGCGCCCGTCGGATCCATTGGAGGGACGCTGGCCTATCCAGCGGTGATCTCGATCCCGCAGGACGCCGACCGCAACATCCTGCGTCTGGGGACGTCCGGAACCGCAACGGTGTTTTCCGAAAGCGCCGGCGTCATTGGATTGATCGCGCGCATCCTGCTCTGGGTCGGATCCTTTGCCGCGTACCTGTGATACTCCGCAGGCAAGGATGGGATCACCGGGTGTTCCCGTCGACTTCCGTCCGGCTGAGGCTGAGAGAAGCGTAAGCTACGAGGACGGCAATCCCGCGCGACCCGAGTTCGAAGGTGACGCTGTCGCTGCGGTCCTTGATGATGGACGTCCGTCATTCGATCGACCGGCTGTCACTTGCTTCTGAGCTCTTCCCCGTCCAGGCCAGGGGAAGGCACTTCAGCCTGAAGAGGACGGCTGTTGCCTCGGTCGCCTGCCGTCGGTGGGGGCGGGCCCATTGAAACGGCAGACTGCAGCGCGTTGCCCAGGCGCTCGAGCTCCAGTGTGAAGCAGTACAGACAAAACAGCGTTGCGAGCAGGATCGCTATCCTCGGAACGAGGATAAGCGCACCTTCAGTCAGTCCTGGCGTATGTCGCAGGAAGAAGAGACTGAACAGTGCCGCGCCGAAAACAAAACTCAGGCGGCCGACGAATCCGACGATATGGCCGAGGACGACATTCCGCCATTTCGGGATCTCAACCCTTGCGAGCCGATACCAGTAGGCCGCCTGGAATGCGCAAATCGCCACGACGAGGAGCGTCAACTCCATGGGCGAAACCGCATGCAGAACACCCAGATCGTCGATCACAATTCGGAATGCCCGCTGGATCGCAGCCAGAAGGGCGAAGGCAGCGGTGGTCTGAAGGGCCAGGCAGATCAGATACGGATAGACCAATTGTCCCGCCTTCGTGGATGAGTTCCAGTTGTCGGAAACAGAATACCACGCCCGCCGGCGAGCCTCTTCGGGGGCAGCCGAAGGCTGTCACGTCAATCACGAACAGGCCCATGCTGTGGTGGCGCCTCGATGCGGTGATGAGACCGCATGATATACTCATACTAGGTGTGAACTGGATCGGAGCGCGTTGATTCCTGCGATTCCGGCGTTGATGCCTTCGTCGTTCGCAGCAATTCCTCTGGCGGAATTTCTCGGGATTCCCGAGTTTGCAGGGGCCAAGCCGGTGAACGGCCCGATCCTAGGCCGTGTGCGCCGGACCGGGGCGTAAGATACGGTAGATTACCCCGTGGCGACCGGCGCCCAGCGCCGCCTCCGGTGCTTCAAACGGTGCCCTCGGTCGTCCGCGCGAGCATCAGAAATGAAAGGCGAGGCTCAGGAACGGCCCGTGCATCGTCGTGTCATAGCGGAAGGTGCCCGTGCGATGGCCGCTGGTGCTGTAGTCGGTGTACAGCGCACGGTAGCCGATCGCGGTCGAGACCGTGTCCGTCCACTTGTAGCCGACGGAAACGAGGCCCTGAGCGGTCAGGTCGGAGCCGACGCCGAAACCGCCGATGTCGGCAAGTGCGTTGACGAACCAGCGGTCGTTGATCCGGTACTGCAGGGCCACGCCCACGATGGGGTCGAGCCAGTCCTCGGTTTCCTCGTTCGTCAGGCTGAGGCCCGGCAGAAGGCCGGGATACAACGTCATCTTGGCGGTGAGCTGCTGGTAGCGCACGCCGGCCGTGAGGCTGACGTCGAGGTTGGGGTCGCCGAGGGGCAGCCGGTAACCCGCGATGGCGGAGGCGATGAACAGGCCCTGCCTGAACTTGACAGTGGGCGCGTTCGCTATCTTCAGCGTCGCACTGTCGGAAAGCCGGGCCCCGACGAAGTCGATCAGGAACATCCAGTCGCCGTTCTTGGCGAGGAAGGAGCCCATCAGGGCGCCGTCGAGGTTCTCGAGCACGTCGGCGAAGGATGCATCGACTTTCGCCGCGGGCAGGTTGCGAACGCCGACGGTGCCCGTGAGCGACGTCGCCCAGCCGTAGATCGTCGCCTGGAACTGCCAGGAGCTCGGCGCCGGCTGCGCCGGCACCGGCGGCTGCGGCTGGAGATCCGCTCCCACGGCGGGGGCGGACAGCAGTGTGCAGCCCATGGCGCCGGCGACGGCGAACCGCTTCAATCTCGACAAGGCGAAATCCCCCCTGCGCAGGTCCGGCCATCCGGCGCTTGCCAGTTCCCATGAGGAAAGATGCCACGTCCTTCGCCGTATGCAAATCTATTCGGCTACACTGGACTGTTCCCGCATAGGAATTCATGCAGCGACATCAGCTGCGATCGCGGCAAATGCTGCCTGAAGCGGTTCAACGCCCAGCAACAACAGGCGACCTTCATGCGCTCGGTGCGCTCAATCCCGGGACGGCCGCTCAGGCCGCCCCTCATCCGAACGTCGGGACGTCAGACGACCTTCTGCAAAAGATATATTGCCTCTCGCCGTTCGACATTGCGGTCGCCGTTATCGTGAAAATGGCGAATGTGATCGGACTGGTTGTGGTGCCGGTCCTGGTCTGTCGCACCCCGCCAATGCTCGATCAGGACGAAGCGCCTGGGATCGTTTCGATCCTCGAACAAGTCATATTCGAGATTTCCCTCCTCCTTGCGTGATTTTTCGGTAATGACCGTCAGATCGTTTCGGAGTTCCTTCTCTTTTCCGGTCTTCGCATAAAGTACTGCAACCATGTGAACTTCGGACATGGCATGACCTCCATGCATTAGGCGACTTTACGAACACCATGTCGCCCACGCGGAAAATTGCGTGACGTCCTCGTATGCTGGTTCAACGCTCCCGCACAGGAATTGATTTCGAAGTGCCAGCCGTTTCAGCGGGTGGGCGCATGAGAAGGAAGCGTTCAGATCGCGTGAGCAATCGCACAGCGGTTCGTTCACTCACGCGATCCCTCTTCTGCGGGCGACCGTCGATCGTTCGATCGCCCGCCACGGTCGTGAGACCTCAACCCGAAACTATTCCTTGAAGTCTTTTTCAGGATTGGACCCATCCCAGTTCTGGAATACGTCCATGAAGCCGGGCACGGTCTTCTCGCGGGCCCAATCACGCTGAAGTTCGCAATACAGCTGGGTCTTGCTGATCAGTTGGGCGCCCGCCTGCTCCATCCGGCGCAGTGCCGCCTCGTGCGCCGCTTCGGAAGTGCCGCCGACCGCGTCGGCGACAACGTAGACTTCGTAGCCTTCCTTCAGGGCGTCGAGTGCAGGGAAGGTCAGGCAGGCCTCCGTCCACAAAGCCGTCATGATCAGCTTTTTGCGGCCGGTCTCGACGACTGCCTTCTTGAACTCGACATCCTCCCAGCTGTTGATCGTCGTCCGATCATAGGTGGGATAAGTGCCCAGTACCTCCATGAGCGGCTGGATCGGCGGCTTGTTCCTGCCGGTCGCTACGTTGACCGTCGAGTGGACGATGGGAAGGTCATAGTTCACGGC
The DNA here is from genome assembly GCF_014196925.1 of Chelatococcus caeni. Taxonomy (GTDB): domain Bacteria; phylum Pseudomonadota; class Alphaproteobacteria; order Rhizobiales; family Beijerinckiaceae; genus Chelatococcus_A; species Chelatococcus_A caeni. The sequence goes on from NZ_JACIEN010000001.1 coordinate 115,274, forward strand.
GGCTTTCGCCGTCTGAACGATGTTGAAGACCAGTTCCTTCTGGCTCATCGAGCGGATGGAGCTGACCTGTATCGGCTGATAGTCGATGATGATGAATGCCGAGTTCCGAGGCGTCAGCAGGTGGTCTTTCAGTGGATCGCGGATTGGTTCGCTGGTCATCGCGCTTCTCCCTTCAGTTGGGACTCGCCAGTGACTGCCGGAGGTCGAGTACCTCGCAGAAGACGGCGGGGCGAGTTGTCCGCCGCCGAGAGCCGGTGAGGGAAATCGCCTTGGAACAGGCAAGTCACGGTGCCCGGGTCCGATATTCGGATGGACATCCATCTTCCGGCCGCGCCAAAGCTCGGCCGGTCCGGCCTGGTCGAAGAAGACGAGGGGCCGATCCTCTGCCACGTCGGCGCCAGCAGCGCCCGGCACGCCTCGGAACCGCCCGGGCCACGGGGAGCGGCGAATGATGAGCGCTTCAATCGTGTCGATGCCTGTGTCGTCGGGACGACCGAGGGGCAGAGCGGGATTCCAACTCATCTCGTCCTCTACTATTCAGCCGGAACGGGGAAAGAATAGGACGCAGAAAATTATATCAGAACCCGTTCTCCGTTCGCAAAAAGCGAACGCTGGGTTTGGCAGAAGCCAGCTTGGCCATCGCATGCTCTGAAGGAAGGGTCGCAGCCAACTGCCTGTATTGTACAGTTTTGCTTGTGGCGCATGGCCAAGGAGACGACGATCGCACGCGAATGGCTTGAGCAGCGCAGGAGGGAAAATGACTGACTTCGAAACGGGCAAGGAATACCGGGACGACAGGCATGGCCGCTACGTCGCGCGCATTCCAGGCATCGACGGAGACGCCGAGATCACATTCACGGTCCGCGGCCCCGATCTGATCAGCGCCGACCACACCGGCGCCGCGGAAACCTTGCGGGGGACGGGGATTGCGCTGGATCTGGTCCTCCACATGATCGACGACGCCCGTCGGCATGGGTTCAGGATCAGGCCGATTTGCCCCTATGTCAGAGCCCAATACCGCAAGCATCCGGAGTGGGCCGACGTGATGACGACCGATCCCGAGGATACGTCCGGGACCTGACAGAAAATTGCCGGCTTCCCGAGCCCATGAAATTCCCGAAGCCGGTCACCAGCCGCGGCCTGCGGAGAACCTTGGGCCAGGAACCCGCTCGGGGCTGCCGGGCAGTGCGAAGACCGTCATCTTCTTCTCTTTACGTCGGGCTTTCCGCAGATCTGCCACGGGGCCCGATGAGCGGTTCGGGCCTCGGGCCGACGTGGAGCCTGTCCCCGCCGGCAAACAGCCCGCCCTGTGCCTGCGCGTCGAGCCGTTCGCCGTCGCGCCGACGGATGTCGTCGCTCACCTCGCTCACGTCGAGCGCTGTCATACCGAGTGCCTTGAGCCCCGCGCCACCGAATGTGAGCGCAGACTCGAAGGTCTCGCGGATCTCGTAATCGACACCAGCCTTGCGCAGCTTGATCGAATGCCCGCGGTCGTACGAGCGCACGAGCAGCCGGCAGGTCGGGAAATGCTCTCTCACCAGATCGACGATGCGATCGGTGACGGCGGCATCGTCGATGCATACCATCACCATGTCGGTGTTCTCGGCGCCCGACTGACGCAGGATGTCCAGCCGTGCACCGTCTCCGAAGTAGACCTTGAAGCCGAACCGCTCGGCCTCCCGGATGCGGTTGGGGTCGTTGTCGATGAGAGAAATCTCGATACCCTGCGCGAGCAGCATCTGTGACGCAATTTGGCCGAAACGGCCGAAACCGATCATCAGCACCCGGCCCTTGAGGCCCTCCGCTGTCTCGATTCCCTCCATCGAGACCGGCTCGTCCTTCAACCAGCGATCGGCCGCGAGAAGGACCAGGGGCGTAACCGCCATGGAAAGAATGATGACGCTGGAAAAGACCGCATTCTCCGCAGCACTGATCACACCGCCGCCGGCCGCGGCCGAATAGAGGACGAAGGCGAATTCACCCCCTTGCGCGAACAGCGAGACCCTGCGCAGCGCCTGGAGGCTGGTCGCGCCGAAAGCCCTGGCGACGGCATAGATCCCGATCGCCTTCACGACGACATAGGCAGCCAGAAGCGCCACGATCATCCGCCAGTCGGTCACGACGACGGACAAGTCGAGTGACATGCCGACCGCCAGGAAGAACAGGCCCATCAAGAGGCCCTTGAAAGGCTCGACGTCGGTCTCGATCTGGTGCCTGTAGCTCGATCCCGACAGCATGACGCCGGCAAGGAACGCTCCCAGCGCCATCGAGAGGCCGCTCATCTCCATCAGCAGGGCTGAGCCCAGGACCACGAGCAGCGCGCCGGCGGTCAAGACCTCGGTGTTGCGGGCGCGGGCGAGAAGCGCGAAGAACGGATCGAGCAGCCAGCGCCCAATCGCCACCAGCAGGAGGATTGCTCCGAGAGCGACGAGCAGCGCTGTGGGGTCGACACCAGCCCCGCCGCCACCGGCCGCCGAAGCCCCCATGAAGGCGACGGCCGCCAGCAGCGGCACGATCATCAGATCCTCGAGGAGCAGGATCGATACCGACTGCCGGCCCTGATCGCTGGCAAGCTCACCGCGTTCCCGGAGGATCGACATGATCACGGCGGTCGATGACAGGACGAAACCGGAGCCTGCGATGAAGGCCGCGGGACCGGGCAGCCCAAGGAGCATCCCGGCACCGGTGAGAAGCGCGATGCAGACCAGGACCTGGGCAAGGCCGAGCCCGAAGATCTGCGCCCTCAACGCCCAGAGCTTCTGGGGGCGCATCTCGATGCCGATCAGGAACAGGAACATCACGACGCCGAGTTCGGAGACGTGCAGGATGGTCGAGGGGTCGTTGAAGATTCCGAGCACGGACGGTCCGACCAGGAGGCCCCCGGAAAAATAGCCGAGCACGGATCCCAGCCCGATCTTTCGGAAAAGCGGCACCGCCACGACTGCCGAGCCGAGCAGGACAACGGCTGGTCCGAGCGTCTGTGCAATGCCTGCCATGATGTCTCTCCTGGTAGTTCCCGATCGCGCCGAACGTAGCATGGCAAGTCCCCCGGAGTGGCTGCTCCGGGGGACCTTCTCAATCGAGGGGCTGCAACCCCGCCTCGATGGATGCGCGCCGGCTCTCGAGGAAGGGCGGCAGGGCCAAGCGTTCGCCCAGGCTTTGCAGCGGCTCGTCGACGGCGAAGCCCGGACCGTCCGTGGCGATCTCGAACAGATTGCCGTTCGGCTCGCGGAAGTAGAGCGAGCGGAAATAGTATCGCTCGACCTCGCCTGAGCTCGGGATGCGGAATTCCGACAGACGCGCCGCCCAGTCTCGTATTGCCTCGACATTCGGCGTCCGGAAGGCCACGTGATGAACGGCGCCGGCTCCCTGGCGCGCCATGGGCAGGCCGGGCTGGACGGCAACGTGCAGCTCGGCTGCCGGTCCTCCATCGCCCATGCTGTAGACGTGGACCTCACCGTGGCCGTCCGGCGAGACGTATTGGCGGTCCTCCTTCATGTTGAGCACGCGGGTCAGGAGCGCGTCGGTCATCTCCAGCTTCGGCACGGAGATCGTGATCGGACCGAGGCCGCGGAACTGATGCTCTTGCGGCACGGGGCTGCGGTCCCACGGGTGCGAACGGCCTGCGCCGCCGTCATTCACGATCCGGAAGCGCTGGCCTTCCGGATCCTCGAAATCGATCGCCGCGCGGCCGTCGATCATCCTGATCGGTTCGGCGGCGACGCCCAGGTCCTCAAGGCGTGCGATCCAGTAGTTGAGGCTGTCTTCGCCCGAGACCCTGAGACCTGTGCGGCTGATGGACGGTGTGCCGCGCCGTTCGCGTTCCAGCGGCCAGTCGAAGAAGGTCAGATCCGTTCCCGGCGTTGCCGCGCCGTCGGCGTAGAAGAGGTGATAGGCGCTGGTATCGTCCTGGTTGACGGTCTTCTTGACCAGACGCAGGCCCAGCGTCTCGGTATAGAAGCGCTTGTTGGCCGGGGCGTCAGCGGTGATCGCCGTCAGATGATGGATGCCGGTCAATTGCATATCGGCCACTCCTGTTTCGGTTGCGGCCAATATGACGATGCCGATCGCGCAGGGTGAGCCCTGAACGCCCTGACCCTCCGTTCGCAGTTTGCGAACGGTTTCGGTTGTCGCGGCGACGCTGAATACCGTAATCGTCGGGCATGAGATGGACGATCGAGGAAATCAGGACGTTCCTGGACGTGTTGGACGCGGGCAGCGTGTCAGGCGCAGCCGCCCGATCGAATCTGTCCAAGTCCGTCGTCAGCAAGCGCATCGCCGACTTCGAGGCCGCGCTCGGCACGGCGCTCTTTCGGCGGCACGCCGGCCGCATTACGCCAACCGAGAGCGCCGAGGAACTGGCTCTAAGACTGCGGCCGGCGCTCACCGAGATCACCCGGGCGGTCGAAAGTGCGGCATGGGGCATGGCCGGCTTGCGGGGCACGCTTGCGATCTCCGCGCCGATGAGCTTCGGCATACGCCACCTCAGTCCCGTGATCGCCGAATTCGCTCTCCAGCATCCGGATCTCGAGATTCTTCTCGACTACGATGATCAATTCATCGACCTCGTGCGCGGTCGGTTCGATCTTGCGATCCGCATCGGCCAGTTGCCCGATTCCAGACTGATTGCTCGAAAGTTCTGCGAGGATCCGCGGGTCGTCGTCGCAAGTCCGCACTACATCACGCAACGGGGCGAGCCGGAAACGCTGGCCGACCTACAGGCCCATCCCTGCATCGGATATCTCAATCTTCAATCGTCGAGTGTCTGGCAGTTCCTGCGAGAAGACGGAAGTGTGGTCGGCCTTTCCCTGGACAGCCGGATCTCGGCCAATAACGGCGAGGCGATGCGCGACATGGCCATCGCCGGATTGGGCATCGCGCTGTTGCCCATGTTCATCGCCCACGATGCGCTGACATCGGGGCATCTTATGAGAATCGCAAGGGACCTGAAGCCGACATCCTTGCCCATTTCCGCCGTCTGGCGGCCCGTGAAGCCGATGCCGATGAAACTGCGGGCGATTATCGACCACCTGGCAAAGGCGTTCTCCGATGGCGCCCCGTGGGCGCTGTGACCATCAGCTGAAGCTCCCTTGCTGAAGAAGCAGTTCCGCCGGATGCTGCAGCTTTCGCCCCGTTAGCCGTTCCACCTGTGAACGGCATGGGAGCCCCGTAGCGACTGCTTGCCCCCCGTCGGTCCGATCCTTCCAGGACAGGTCGAAACTCTGCTCGGATAAGTGTCAGTGCTCATCTTCGTGTCCGAACAGCCCAGCCATACCACCGCATCCTGTCTGTTCCGGTCGGAGGCTGTGGCCGGCGGCCTGGTCGCAGGTCCGATGTGTCGTCGGGCAAGTCGGTGAGAAGGGCGATCGACGCGGCCGGGCGGGGCCAGGAAATATGCGGGCACCCTGAAGCCTCTCTCTACTGCCTCCACCGTCCGCTTCGTTAGTTTTGGGTGATTGGCGCAGTTAGGGTGTGACGAACTTTCATTCGATCTGTACCTTTTGACAGCAAACCCTCGCCACAGTCCCATCACCCCGCCGCGTCGCTCCTCCGATGCCTTTCCGCTCGCGCACAGTCCGTGCTGTCGCCGCCCTCTCGTTGACCCAGCTCATTGGCTGGGGCGCCACGTTCTGGCTGCCTGCCGTGACCGGACCGGCCATGGCCGATGAACTGGGCATGGCCCTGCCCATGGTCATGGCGGGACCTACGGTCATGCTCATTGTCATGGCCATGGCGTCCTGGCCGCTGAGCGCCGTGTTCGAGCGCCACGGCGCGCGCTCGGTCATGGTCCTGGGATCGCCCCTGGGCGCAGCTGGCCTGCTGGTCATGGGCCTCGCCGATGGGGCGACGGCCTATTTCGCGTCATGGACCATCCTCGGGCTCGCCGGCGCGGGCATGCTGACGACACCGGCGCAGATCGCCGTGGCCGAGATCGCGGGCGAAAAGGCGCGCCAGGCGCTCGGGGCGCTGATATTGGCCGGTGGGCTGACATCGACGATCGTCTGGCCGCTGACGGGACTCTTGCAGGCGCAATGGGGCTGGCGCACGACCACGCTGCTCTATGCCGTCGTCATGCTGCTCGTCTGCACGCCACTGCATTGGACGACGCTTGCCCGGCGGCCGAGGGACAAATCCGCCAGGGAGGCGGCCGCCGAGCCGGCACCCGTCGACCGGCCCCGTTTCGCTCTTCTGGCCATGAGCTTTGCCGCCAATGGCTTCGTCACCTGGGGCTTCGCGCTCACCATCATCATCCTGTTCGAGGCTGCGGGCCTCGATCACGCCAGTGCGCTGGCGGCAGCGGCCTTCATTGGTATCGCCCAATGGATGGGGCGCATGGTCGATGTCCTCGGCGGCCGGCGCTGGTCGGGCTTTGTCATCGCTCTTGCCGCTTCTGCCCTGTTTCCGTTGAGCTTCGTCGTCCTGCTGCTGACGGGCACCTTCGTCGGCGCCATGGCCTTCGCCACGCTCTATGGCGTGGCCAGCGGCATTACCGCCGTTACCCGCGCGACGCTGCCGCTGCAGATTTTTCCCGCCGGCGCCTATGCCCGCGCATCGGCGCAACTGGCGGTGCCGCTCAACCTGTCCTTTGCCGCCGCACCGCCGGTGTTTGCCGCCATCATGACGTCCGCCGGGCCCCATGCCGCCCTGTGGCTGGCCTTCGCGATCTCGATATTCGCCTTCTGCGCCCTTCTCGGGCTCTTGCTGCTGCAGCGCCGGATGATCGGCGCCTCACATCAGCAGGCGCCCTTGGCTGCCGATCGGGCCGAACGCGCCTGAGCATTCGGTTTCTTCAGAAGTGACGCATCGGTGCATAATCCGGCTTCGATTCTGAACCATATGGGGTGGGTAGATGCTCTTCGAGAGAGGACAGCTGGAGGCTGCGGCCGAGCTCGTTTATCGGCATATGCAGGCCACGCCGCAGTATGTCTGGCCCCTGCTGTGCGAGCGTGCCGGCGCGACCGTTTGGGTGAAGCACGAAAATCACACGCCGACCGGCGCGTTCAAGATCCGGGGCGGTATCACCTTCATGCACTGGCTGCGACATTCGCATCCCGAGGTTTCCGGCATCGTGACGGCGACGCGCGGCAATCACGGCCAGTCGCAAGCACGCGCGGCGAAAGCCCTGGGCCTCAAGGCGAAGATCTTCGTGCCGCTCGGGAATTCCAGGGAAAAGAACGCCGCCATGCGCGCCTTTGGCGCCGATCTCGTGGAAACCGGCCGCGACTTTGACGAGGCGAAGATTGCCGCCCAGCGGGCGGCGCAGGAAGAAAACCTGTACTTTGCCCCATCCTTCCATCCCGAACTCGTGCGCGGTGTCGCCACCTACGCGCTCGAGTTGTTCTCCGCCGCGCCCGCCCTCGATACGGTCTACGTGCCGATCGGCCTGGGTTCCGGCATCTGCGGCGTCATCGCGGCGCGTGATGCGTTGGCGCTCAAGACGAAGATCGTCGGGGTGGTCTCCGACAAGGCCGATGGCGCCAAGCTGTCCTTCGAGGCCGGGCGCGTCGTCGAGACCGCGACAGCGGACACCTTTGCCGACGGCATGGCGGTGCGAATTCCCTCGTCCGAGGCATTGGCCATCTACGGCAAGGGCGCGGAACGGATCGTGGCCGTGAGCGACGACGATATCGCCACGGCCATGGGCGCCTATTTCGAGGACACCCACAATCTCGTGGAAGGCGCGGGCGCGGCGGCGCTCGCCGCGCTTCTCAAGGAGCGTGACACCATGCGCGGCAAGGAGGTTGCGGTCATATTGTCCGGCGGCAACATCGACCGCGATCTCTATCTCGCGATGATGGCTCGCCCGTCGAAGCGCTGAACCCGCTCGCGGCTGCTCCGACAGCGACAGTTGCAGGCGGCCGCGTCTTCGTCATCGTGGAAGGCGCCGGCACCGGGCCGGAGCGGCATCTGCACGACGACGTGCTCGGGTGTGAGGGCGGCCTTGCGGTGGGGTAGATAGCCCGCGGGATCGTGGCGTCGCTCCGCACGGGGCTCAACGCGCCGCATAAACACGCGTTTATTTCTTCGGGCGTGTGGCCGTCTCGAATTCCTATGCGCTTCGCGGATAAGCCTGATCCATCCTTGAACGACTGCAGGGATGCTGGAGGGAATGCTCGCGGCGGCCTCGCCGGGCGGCCTGGAAGCTCGGCTTCCGGATCCTGAAGCAGATCAATTCGTGTCCCGGGGGGAGGGCGAGAAGGCAACCCGGCATGCCATGGCCGCTGCCTCGTCGCCAGGGGATTCGTGATCGTTGCGAGCCCCGCCCAGCGGGTGCGGGCGCGAACAGTTCTGTCTTCCAGCAATGCCAATCGAGGACGGAGGGTTCGATGACCTGCGCCGACGATGCCGCTTATAGGAATGCCCCGACCGACGACCCCCACGGCGGATCCGCACGACCGGCGCGGCCGATGTGGAAGCTCGTGGTTCTGGAAGGCTGTGGGCTCGCCGTTCTGTTCGTCCTGGCGGCGGGCATCGCCATTCTGCCGACCCTGGTCCTCCTGTGGCGCCACCACTAGACGCCGCGATGCCCGCTACCCCAGCCCATTTATAAGATTTTTATATCTTCGCCATTGCGCCTCTCTCGAACCTTTATGCGCTTTGGCGCGATAGTCCCGCCACCTCGGCCGTCCGTCGGCCATGAAGAAATGGCGCGGCGAAAGGTCGTGACGCCGCATTCGGAAGACGGCCGCCCGTAGATGCGCAAAAAGGTGCTTCTTCCAGCGCCTTCCGGTGAAGAAGGGGTGTGGGATGATCTTTGATTACATGCTCGGCGGTGCTGTGACGTTGGTTGTCGCGGCTTATCTTGTCTACGCACTGTTGCGGCCAGAGCGGTTCTGAATTGTTGCCGACCCGGAGCGGCGCGGCGGCACCGACAGGTTCTCCACCTCATTCCGCGATTTTCCACGGGCAAGCCCTCGGGCCTCGGGCGTCGTGTCCGGCACGGGCCGGTCATCGCCCGGCATTTCCGGGCGCCGCCCGTCGGGGCCGGCCGTAGCGGCGCGGCCCTCAAGACCTAAGCTGGAGTCACTGATGAGCCAGTCCAAACCGGCGAGCATTTTCGATGCTCGCATACTTGTCCCCGCACTCGGGGGCGCATTTCGAAAGCTCGATCCCCGCACGCTGGCCAGAAACCCGGTGATGTTCGTCGTGGCCGTCGTCTCGGCCCTGACGACGGTGCTGTTCCTCAAGGACGTCGTGACCGGGGCGGGCGACCTCGGCTTCTCGTTCCAGATCATCCTCTGGCTCTGGTTCACGATCCTGTTCGCGAATTTCGCCGAGGCAGTCGCCGAGGGGCGCGGCAAGGCGCAGGCGGATTCGCTCCGCCGCTCGCGCACCGACACCCAGGCGAAGCTGCTGGTGAACGGCAACGTCAAGCAGGTCGCCGGCACGAGCCTGAAGGTCGGCGACGTGGTGCTCGTCGAGGCGGGTGACATCATCCCGTCGGACGGCGAGATCATCGAGGGCATCGCCTCGGTGAACGAAGCGGCCATTACCGGCGAATCCGCCCCCGTCATCCGCGAATCGGGCGGTGACCGCTCGGCGGTGACCGGCGGCACGCAGGTGCTGTCGGACTGGATCAAGGTGAGGATCACGGCCGCGGCAGGATCGACCTTCATCGACCGCATGATCGCGCTCGTCGAAGGGGCGGAGCGCCAGAAGACGCCGAACGAGATCGCCCTCAATGTCCTGCTCGCGGGGCTGACGCTGATCTTCGTGCTGGCGACGGCCACCATTCCCGCCTTCGCCGCCTATGCCGGCGGCTCCATTCCGGTCATCGTGCTCGTGGCGCTGTTCGTGACGCTCATCCCGACCACGATCGGCGCACTGCTCTCCGCCATCGGCATCGCCGGCATGGACCGGCTGGTGCGCTTCAACGTGCTGGCCATGTCGGGCCGTGCCGTGGAGGCGGCGGGCGACGTCGATACGCTGCTGCTCGACAAGACCGGCACGATCACGCTGGGCAATCGCCAGGCGACCGAGTTCCGCCCCGTCAAGGGCGTGAGCGAGCAGGAACTGGCGGATGCGGCCCAGCTCGCCTCGCTGGCCGACGAGACGCCGGAAGGGCGCTCGATCGTCGTGCTCGCCAAGGAGCGATACGGCATCCGCGCGCGCGACATGGGAAGCCTCCACGCCCATTTCGTGCCGTTCACGGCGCAAAGCCGCATGAGCGGGGTGGACTTCGACGGCTCCACCATCCGCAAGGGCGCGGTCGACGCGGTGCTCCGGCACATCGAGCTCGCCTCCGCCGCCGGCGGCACCCCGCGCGCCAGCAACGAGAGCAAGCGCGAGCTGGAGATGATCGCGAGCGACATCGCCAAGATCGGCGGCACGCCTCTCGCCGTGGTCAGGGACGGCCGGCTCCTCGGCGTCATCCACCTCAAGGACATCGTCAAGGGCGGCATCCGCGAACGCTTCGCCGAGCTGCGCCGCATGGGCATCCGCACGGTCATGATCACCGGCGACAACCCCATGACGGCGGCGGCGATCGCGGCGGAGGCGGGCGTCGACGACTTCCTCGCCGAGGCCACGCCCGAGAACAAGCTGAACCTCATCCGCGAGGAACAGGCCAAGGGCAAGCTGGTCGCCATGTGCGGCGACGGCACCAACGACGCGCCGGCGCTTGCCCAGGCGGACGTCGGCGTGGCGATGAACACGGGCACGGTCGCCGCCCGCGAGGCCGGCAACATGGTCGATCTCGATTCCGACCCGACGAAGCTCATCGAGATCGTCGAGATCGGCAAGCAGCTGCTGATGACGCGCGGCGCCCTGACGACCTTCTCGATCGCCAATGACGTCGCGAAATATTTCGCCATCGTGCCGGCCATGTTCATCGCCCTCTATCCGCAGCTGGGCGCGCTCAACGTCATGGGCCTGGCGACGCCGCAGAGCGCCATCCTCTCGGCGATCATCTTCAATGCGCTCATCATCATCGCGCTCATTCCGCTGGCGCTCAAAGGCGTCGCCTACAAGGCGATCGGCGCGAACGGCCTGTTGAAGCGCAACCTTCTCATCTACGGCCTCGGCGGCCTGATCGTGCCCTTCATCGGCATCAAGGCGATCGACCTGATCATCACCGCCATCGGCCTCGCCTGAGCACAAGGAGTTCAGGACATGACCCTGCTTTGTCTGTTTCTCGGCCTCACCGTCTTCGGGCTCCTGTTCGTCATGACCAGCGCCGTGGACCGCGCCTGACCACCCAGCGAGGTCGGAGATCGTTCGATGTTCAATGAAGCCCTTCTCTTCGTCGTCCTCGTCGTTGGAGGCACGGCGCTCATCTCCTGGCCCCTCGGCCGCTACATGAAATGGGCGATGGACCCGGCGGATCCGTCGTCCGGCATCGCCGGCTGGAAGAACCGCGCCTTCCGGGTGATCGGCGGCCCCCTGGCCGCCCGGGACCAGGACTGGAAGCGCTACATGCTCGCCATGCTGGCGTTCAATGTGGTCATGTTCGTCGTGACCTACGGCATCCTGGCGCTGCAGCAATATCTGCCGCTGAACCCGGACGGCAAGGAAGCCCTCGAAGGCAGCCTGATCTTCAACACGGCGGCCTCGTTCACCTCCAACACGAACCTCCAGCACTATTCGGGCGAGGTGTCGCTGAGCTATCTGTCCCAGCTCGCCGGCCTGATGTGGCTGCAGTTCGTCTCGGCCGCCACGGGCATCGCGGCGCTCGCGGCGCTCGCCCGCGGCCTTGCCGGCCGGCCGCTCGGCAACTTCTTCGTCGACGTGCAGCGGGCCTCCTTCCTCGTCCTTCTGCCCGTCGCCTTCGCCGTCGCCATCCTGCTCGTCCTCGGCGGCGTGCCGATGACCTTCGACGGGGCCGCCGTCGCGATCACCCTCGAGGGTGTGCAGCAGACGATCGCGCGTGGACCCGTCGCGGCTTTCGTCACGATCAAGCAGCTCGGCACCAACGGCGGCGGCTTCTTCGGCCCCAACAGCACGCATCCGCTCGAGAACCCGGGCTTCTGGACCAACATCCTCGAGATGTTCGCCATCATCATCATTCCGATGGCCTGCGTGTGGATGTTCGGCCGCATCATCGGGCGCATGCGCCATGCCGGCGTGATCTTCGCGGTGATGCTCGCCTTTCTCGCCGTCAAGATCACCGGCGCCGCCTATTTCGAGGCCGCGCCCACTGAGGCCTTCGCCGGACTGCCCATCGAGCAGACGGTCGGCAACCTCGAAGGCAAGGAGATGCGCTTCGGCCCGACCGGAGGCCCGCTCTGGTCCGTGCTGACGACGTCGACCTCCAACGGCTCGGTCGGCGCGATGCACGACAGCCTCAACCCGATGACCGGGCTCATGCCGATGATCGGCATGTGGCTCAATGCCACCTTCGGCGGTGTCGGCGTGGGCATGATCAACATGTTCCTCTACATCATCGTCGGCGTCTTCCTCGCCGGCATGATGATCGGCCGCACGCCCGAGTACCTCGGCTGGCGCGTCGAATCGCGGGAGGTGAAGTTCGCGCTCTTTGCGCTCCTCGCCCACGGCCTGTTCATCCTGGGCGGCACGGCGATCTTCGCGGCGACGCCCTGGGGCGTCGACACGCTCAACAATGTCGGGCCGCACGGCTTCAGCGAGATCCTGTACGAGTTCACCTCCGCGAGCGCCAACAACGGCTCGGGCTTCGAGGGGCTGGGGGATGACACCGTGCCCTGGAACCTCGCGACGGGCATCGTCATGCTGCTCGCGCGGTTCATCCCGATCATCCTGCCCCTTGCCATCGTCGGCTCCCTGTCGGCCAAGCGCCGCAGCGCCGAATCGAGCGGCACGCTCAGCGTCGAAGGCGGTGTCTTCGCCACCATGCTTGCCGCCACCATCATCGTCATCGGTGCGCTCACCTTCTTCCCGGCGGCGACGCTCGGGCCGATCGCCGAGCACCTGATGTATATGAACTGACGGAGACCGGAATCATGCAGTCCCTTCTCGCAAGCATCCGCATCGCGGTGGCGACCATGCTGATCTGCGTCGCCGGCTACGCCACGGCCGTCTGGGCCGTGGCCCAGGCCATCGCGCCCGACACGGCCAACGGTTCGCTGATCACGCGCGACGACGGCACCGTCATCGGCAGCCGCCAGGTGGCGCAAGCCTTCACGCGGCCGGAGTATTTCTGGCCGCGCCCGTCGGCCGTCGACTATGATGGCGCTGGTGCCGGCGGCAGCAACCTGTCGCCGACGAGCACGGCCGTCGCGGATCGCGGCCGGGAAATGGTCGAACGCTACGGCGCGACAGCGGAGAATCCGCTGCCGGCCGACCTTGCCGCCGCGTCCGGGGCCGGCCTCGACCCTCACATCTCGGAGGCCGGCGCGCTCTACCAGGTTCCCCGGATTGCCGAGGCCCGCGGCCTGGACAGGGCGCGCGTCGAGGCGCTGGTCAGCGATGGCGCCTTCGCGCCGGGCGGCTTCCTGACCGATAGCCGCATCGTCAACGTCCTCGAGCTCAACCTCGCGCTCGACAGGTTGTAAGACCATGGCGGCGGTCTCGCGGCCGCCGCCATGCCCCCGTGACGGGAACCGGACAATGAGCCCACAGGATCTGGCGGACGATACGAAGCGGCCTTCTCCCGAAGCCCTGCTTCAAAAGGCGGCGCAGGAGACGCGCGGCCGTCTGAAGATCTTCCTGGGGGCCGCGCCGGGCGTCGGCAAGACCTACGAGATGCTCATCTCCGGCCACGCCCGCAAGACCGACGGCGAGGACGTGGTCATCGGCATCGTCGAGACGCACGGGCGCAAGGAAACCGAGGCATTGGTCCGCGGTTTCGAGGTCATCCCGCGAGCTCAAGTCGCCTACAAGGGGCAGTCGCTCGAGGAGATGGACCTCGATGCGGTACTGGAGCGCAGGCCCGAGCTCGTCCTGGTCGACGAGCTGGCCCATACGAACGCGCCCGGCAGCCGTCACCCGAAGCGCTACCTCGATGTCCTCGAGCTGCTGGACAGGGGCATCGACGTCTATACGACGATGAACATCCAGCACGTCGAAAGCCTGAACGACGTCGTGGCCCAGATCACGCGCATCCGTGTCCGCGAGACGGTGCCGGATTCCGTGATCGACCGGGCCGACGATGTCGAGATCGTCGACATCACCCCCGATGACCTGATCAAGCGTTTGAACGAGGGCAAGGTCTACCTCCCGAAGACCGCCAAACGCGCCACCGAGAACTACTTTTCTCCGGGCAACCTCACGGCCCTCAGGGAACTCGCCTTGCGCCGGACGGCGCAACGCGTCGACGAGCAGCTCCTGCATCACATGCAGGCCCACGCCATCGAGGGGCCGTGGGCCGCGGGGGATCGCGTGCTCGTCTGCATCGACGACGACCCGCGCGGGCCGTCGCTGGTGCGCTATGCCAAGCGGCAGGCCGACCGCCTGCGCGCGCCCTGGGCGGCGATCTACATCGAGGCGCCGCGATCGACGAACCTGTCGGAGAAGGCCAAGGACACCATCGCCGCGACCCTGCGGCTGGCCGAGCAGCTCGGCGGCGACGCGATAACGCTTCCCGGCCATTACGTGGCCCGGGAGCTGCTGCGCTATGCCGGGGACAACAATTACAGCCACATCGTCGTCGGCCGGTCGCGCAAGTCGCGGTGGCGCGAGTTCATCGAGGGCTCGGTTTCCCATGACCTGATCCGTCACTCCGGCGACATCAGCGTTCATGTGATCTCGGGCAAGGAACGCGCGGCCGTCGCTTCGCGGGGCGTTGCGCAGGCACGGCCCCGCCGCTTCAGCGTCCGGCCCTATCTGTGGAGCGTGGGCTATGTCGGCGTTGCCTTTGCCTTCGGTACGCTGCTCGCCCGCACGCTCGACGTGCGCAACATCGCGCTCGCCTTTCTCATGGCCGTGCTCGCTTCGGCGGCGACCGCCGGGCTCTGGCCGGCGCTGTTCGCTTCGGTCGTCGCGGCCCTTGCCTTCAACTTCTTCTTCCTCGACCCGCTCTACACCTTCACCATCCGTGATCCCGAGAGCGTCGTCGCGTTCTTCTTCTTTCTCGGCGCCGCCATCATCACGAGCGATCTGACGGCGCGTGTCCACAGGCAGGCGGAGGCAGCGCGCCAGCGTGCGCGCACCACCGAGGACCTCTATAAGTTCGCCAAGAAACTGGCCGGCGCGAGCACCCTCGATGATGTCCTGTGGGCTTCGGCGCATCAGATGGCGTCCATGTTGAAGCTGCGCGTCGTGATCCTGCTGCCGGAGGACGGCACCGTCGCCGTTCGTGCCGGCTATCCGCCGGACGATACGCTGGTCGATGCCGACATCGCCGCGGCGCATTGGGCCTGGGAGCACAACCGCCCGGCCGGCCGCGGCGCGGACACGCTCCCCGGCGCGAAGCGCCTTTACCTGCCCATGGTGACGGGAAAGACGCCCGTCGGCGTCATCGGATTGGACAGCGACAAGGACGGCCCGCTGCTCACGCCCGAGCAGCAGAGGCTGCTCGATGCGCTCGCCGACCAGGCGGCCGTCGCCATCGAGCGGATCCGGCTCGTGGCCGACGTGGAGCGGGCGAAGCTCGCCGCCGAGGCGGATCAGCTGCGCTCGGCGCTGCTCGCCTCGATCTCGCACGACCTCAAGACGCCGCTGTCGGCCATCCTCGGCGCGGCCGGCACGCTGCGGGACTATGCGAGCGCGGTGTCGGAGGCGGACCGCGGCGACCTGCTCGCCACCATCGTGGACGAGGCCGAGCGCCTGAACCGCTTCATCGCCAACCTGCTCGACATGTCGCGGATCGAGACGGGCGCCATGGAGCCCAACGCCTCGCTGCAATATCTCGACGACATGGTCGGATCGGCGCTGCGGCGGGCGCAGAAGATCATGTCGCGCCACAGGACGGTCACCGACATCCCCGCCGACCTGCCGATGCTCTCAGTCGACCCCGTCCTCTTCGAGCAGGTATTGTTCAACCTGTTCGACAATGCCGCCAAATACGCGCCCGTCGACACCACGATCCGCATTCGCGCGTGGGAGGACGGCCGATGGGTCTCCATCCAGATCCTCGACGAAGGGCCGGGCATCCCGCCGACGGACCTCGAGCGGGTGTTCGACAGTTTCCACCGCGTGCGCAAGCGCGATCACGTCCTCGCCGGAACGGGCCTCGGGCTGTCGATCTGCAAGGGGTTCATCCAGGCGATGGGCGGAACGATCACCGCCGGCAACAGGACGGACGGTAGCGGCGCCGTCTTCACGATCCGCATGCCGATCCCCGGCGACACGCCAAAGCTGGAAGAGCCGTGATGACGAATGCGTCGATAAAGATCCTCGTGGTGGATGACGAGCCTCCGATCCGGAAGCTGCTGCGGGTCGGGCTCGGCGCCGAGGGCTACGCGATCGCCGAGGCGACGAATGCCATGAACGCCATGGAGAAGGTGAAGGCGGAGCAGCCCGATCTCATTCTCCTCGACCTTGGCCTGCCCGACATGCAGGGGCACGACCTCCTGGCGAAATGGCGCAACGATCTCATCGAACTGCCGATCATCATCCTGTCGAGCCGCACCGACGAGGCGGGCATCGTCAAGGCGCTGGAGCTCGGCGCCGACGACTATGTGACGAAGCCCTTCGGGACCAAGGAACTGGTGGCGCGCATCCGCGTCGCCTTGCGCCACAAGCTGCAGCAGCACGGGGAGCGGCCGATCTTCCAGACCGGCGACCTGTCCGTCGATCTCGTCAAGCGGATCGTCAAGGTCGCGGACAAGGAGGTGAAGCTCTCGCCGAAGGAATACGACATCCTGCGGGTGCTCGTGCAGCATGCCGGCAAGGTCATCACGCATCAGCACCTGCTCAACCAGGTCTGGGGCGGGGCGACGGACGTGCAGTACCTGCGCGTCTATGTCCGGCAGTTGCGCCAGAAGATCGAGCGCAGCCCCGACGAGCCGCAATACATCACCACCGAAACGGGGGTCGGTTACCGGCTGCGCGAAGCCGAATGAGATCGCCGTGGGGAGCGCGGCGCTCGGCGCCGCGCGCAAGGGAATAACCGTGAGTGGAACCAATGAGAATCTCTGAGGCCATGAAGCCGGACGACGTGCTCCTCGGCGTCTCTGCCTCCTCGAAGGACAAGCTTCTGCAACTGCTGTCCGAACATGCGGGCGCGGCGCTGGCTGTGAGCGAAGAGACCATTCTGACCGCGCTCCGGAGCCGGGAGAGCCTCGGGTCGACCGGCATCGGCGCGGGCATCGCGATCCCCCATGCGCCGGTCGACGGTCTCGTTGCCCCGTTCGTGCTGCTTGCCCGCCTCGCCAAGCCGGTCGAATTCGAGGCGATCGACGAGGAGCCGGTGGATGTCGTCTGCCTGATCCTCACTCCGCCCGGCGAGCAGAACCGCTATCTGAAGCTCCTCTCATCGGTCACGCGCCAGCTTCGGTCTGCCGACACCCTCGGGACGATCAGGCAGGCTGCCGATCGCGAGCGCGTCTACCGGACCTTTGCCGAAGTCGAGGGGTGAGCGCAGCGGATGCGCTCGTGCCGACAGGCGTTCGTCACGTCCTCGGCCGGCGTGGCGAGCGCACCGTCCAGGGGGGACCGGCGGCGAGCCACGACTGGTGGCAGCGGGCGCCTTGCGCGAGAATGGCGACGATCGCCCGGCCGTCCTGGCGATGCCTGACGAAGCCCTCCACCGGATGCTCCCATGACGACGCCACGCTTTGCCCTCAACCACATGGCTGCGCCCCGGCGCGACCTCGCCGGCTTCTTCGCGCTGGCGCGCGCACTCGGCATCGACGCGGTCGAGATCCGCAACGATCTCGATGGCACCGCCATTGCCGACGGCACGCCGCCCGAGGCCGTGCGCGCGACGGCGGAGGCGGCCGGCCTGACGATTCTCTCGATCAACGCCCTGCAGCGCTTCAACGACTGGACGCCGGCCCGGGCGGCCGAGGCGACGGCGCTCGCCGACTATGCCGCCGCCTGCGGCGCCCGGGGCCTCGTTCTGGTGCCCGTCTGCGACGGCACGCCGAAGGACCGGGCGAAGCTCGAACAGGCGCTTTCCGCCCTGAAGCCGATCCTGGCGCAGCGCGACCTCACCGGCCTCGTCGAGCCGCTCGGCTTCTCCTTCTCGTCACTGCGGTCGAAGGCCGATGCGGCCGCCGCCATCGCAGCCGTGGGCGGGGAGGGGGTGTTCCGCCTCGTGCACGACACCTTCCACCATCACCTCGCGGGCGAGCCTGATCTCTTCCCGGAGATGACCGGCCTCGTCCACATCTCGGGCGTTGCGGATGACACGGTTTCAGTCGCGGACATGCGCGATCCGCACCGGGGGCTCGTCGCCGCGGACGACCGGCTCGACAACGTCGGGCAGATCGCGGCGCTCGCCGCTGGCGGCTATGCCGGGGCGCTGTCCTTCGAGCCCTTCGCCCCCACCATCCATGACCTTGCCGATCCAGCCGCCGCGCTGCGCGAGAGCATGGCTTTCATCGAGGGCCGGACTCAGGGGATGACGGCGAGCCAGCGGGGGCACGATCGGCCCTAAGGCGTGCTCATCTCGACGAGGGTGCGCCCCCAGTCGCTGATGAAGCGCCGGCGCCGCTCGTGGTCCTGCACGGCGAGCAGCGCCGGACCGATGGCGATGGGGCGGGCGATGCCCGTGCGCACGATGGAGGAGGCACCCTCGACGCCCGGCGGCATCTCGCCGCCGGCGCCGAAGAAGAAGGCCTCGCGCCGCGACACCTCCTGTCCGCGGGCGGAGAGGAGATAGTTGACGAAGCGGGTGCCGGCGTCGGCGCGCGGCGCATGGGCGGGCACCATGGCGCCGCGGCTCAGCACCAGGGTGTAGTCGGCGGGCATGACGATGCCGAGGTCGGCGCCGGCCCTGACGCGCGCATAGGCATAGGAAGCGAGCATGTTGTAGCCGATCGAGAGCCGGCCGGCTTCGAGCTCGTCGAGGATCTGGCTCGTGCAGCAGCGGATCACCGCATGGGCGCGCCCGAGGCTCTCCAGCAGGCGGCCAAAGGTCGTCGTCGTCTCCTGGGCATCGTAGAAGGCGAGCAGGAAGCCGATGCCCGACAGGCGGATGTCGTAGGTGCCGACCTGGCCGGCATAGGTCTCGGGCTTGAGGCGCAGCAGGTCGGCGAGTTCGAGATGCGTCTTCGGCACGTCGCCTGCGGGCACCTTCGCCCGGTTGTAGACGAAGACGACGGGCTCGAAGGTGAAGCCGAAGACATCGCCGCGCCAGTTGGCCCAGCGCGGCGCCGCTGCCGTTTCAGGCGAGGCGATGCCGCGGGCGCAGCCGTCGTTGGCGAGCTTCACCAGATGATCGACGGAGGAGGAGAGCAGCACGTCGCCCAGGGCCTTGCCCTCCCGGCAGGCCGCAGCCGCGGCGGCGTAGAGGTCGTTCGTGACGTATTCGACGAATTCGATGCGGGTGTTGGGAAAGAGGGCCTGGAAGTCGCGGATGAGCGGCTCCATCGCCGACAGGTCGGTCGCGGCGTGGACCGCCAGCACCTCGGCCTCGGGCGCCGTCGCGGGGAAGGTCGTCGCCTCCTGCGCGTGCGCCAATGCCGTCGAGAAAGGCAGCGCCAGAACGGGCAGCCACAGTGCCGCAAGGCGGTGCCGCAGGAGGGGACGTCGCTTCATGGGCCTCTTCCGGCGATGCGCATGACGACCGCGAAGCCGTCCTCGTTGCCCCGGCGGAACCCGATGCTGCCGCCGTGTGCGGCGAGCACGTCGGCGGCGATCGACAGCCCGAGGCCGGATCCGGCGGGGGAGGGGGAGCCGAAGCGCTCGACGACGCGCGGCCACAGCTCCGGCGCGATGCCCGGGCCGTCGTCCTCCACCTCGATCTCCACCATGCCGTTCTCCTCGTGCAGGCGCACGGTCAGGCGCGTCACGGCGCCGTGGCGCACGGCGTTGTCGATCACGTTCTTGACCGCCTCCTTGAGGCTGATGGCGTCGCCGCGGACCTCGATGGGCTTCGGCGGCACTTCCAGCGCGGTGAGGATATCGCGGTCGAGCGTGTCCGGCACCGCCTCGCGGATGGCGCGGCGCACCGTCTCGGTGACATCGACCGGGGTGAAGGGCACCGCAGCGGCGCGGTGGCTGATCATGGCATGGCTGAGCAACTGGCCGACGAGGCGCGACAGCTGGTCGACGCGCTCCTCGACCCGCGCCAGGTGCTGGCGCGCCTGCGGCTCCCCGAGGTGGTGCGAGAGAAGGTCGACCTGGGACTTCAGCGCCGCCAGTGGCGTGCGGATCTGGTGCGCCGTGTCGGCGACGAACTGCTGCATCAGGTCCATGCGGCTCTTCAGCCGGGCGATGAAGGTGTTGATGGCGGACACGAAGGGCCGCAGCTCGCGCGGCGTG
The DNA here is from genome assembly GCF_014196925.1 of Chelatococcus caeni. Lineage (GTDB taxonomy): Bacteria > Pseudomonadota > Alphaproteobacteria > Rhizobiales > Beijerinckiaceae > Chelatococcus_A > Chelatococcus_A caeni. The sequence goes on from NZ_JACIEN010000001.1 coordinate 135,560, forward strand.
GCGACGGTCACGGGCGTGACGTCGTGCGGGTCGCGTTCGCGCAGGGCCGCCCCGACACGCGCCATCGGCTTCAGCGCATGGCGGATGGCGAAGATGGTGCCGCCGAGGGCGAGCGTGCTCATGGCGAGGATGAGCGCGACCGCGCGCAGGGTGAGCTCGCGCGCCAGGGCCGTGCGTGCCTCGATGGTCTGCGCCACCACCACGTCGACGCGGCCTTGCACTGCTGGGTCGGCAAAGGCGCGCGCTGCCCGCACGAGGCGCACCGGCACGCCCATGAAGGTGCCGTTGCTCAGCGCCGGCCGGTCGGGTGCCGGGGCATCGTCACCGGGCAGCGGCAGGTCGCCGTAGCCCGTCAATGTGCGGCCGGAGGTGTCGACGATCCTGTAGAAGATGCGGTCGCGCTCCGACAGGGCGAGCAGCTCGAAGGCCGACATCGGCACTTCGACGGTGAGGGCGCCGTCCTGCACGTGCACGGCCTCGGCCATCTGGTAGGCCGCGCCGACGAGCAGCCGGTCGTAGGCCTCGTTCGCGGCAGCCCGGGCATAGTACCAGGCGGCCGTCGTCAGCGCCGCCGCCCCGGCGGCGAGCACCAAAGCGATGAGGACGATGAGGCGGGCGAACAGCGACGGTTCACGCCGGGCCATCGGCCACCAATTGATATCCGAAGCCGCGCACGGTGACGATCTGGGCCGAGGCGCCGTGCAGCTTCTTGCGCAGGCGTCCGATATAGAGCTCGACGGCATTGGCCGACGGCGCTTCCTCGTCCCAGCCGAAGACCTGGTCGAGCAGGTCGTCCTTGCTGAACACGCGCCCCGGGCGGGTGGCGAGGATCTCGAGCAGCGTCACCTCGCGGCGCGTCAGATGCACCTCGCGCTGGCCGACGCGCACGGAGCGGGCCGAGCGGTCGATGAAGATGTCGCCGCAGGCGAGCAGGTTGGTGGCGTCGCCGTGGCGGCGGCGCATGAGGGCACGTGCCCGCGCCTCGAGCTCGCGGAAGTCGAACGGCTTGACGAGGTAGTCGTCGGCCCCGATGTCGAGGGCACTCACCCGGTCCTCGATCTCGGACCGCGCGGTCAGCATCAGGACGGGCACCGTGCCGCCGGCATTGCGCAGCCGCTGCAGGACGGCGAAGCCGCTGCCGTCGGGCAGCATGACGTCGAGGATGACGAGGTCGTAGAGCGCATCGTCGAGCGCGGCGACGGCGGCATCGACGGTCGTCTCCCAGTCCACGACGTGGCCGATGCGCGCGAAGCGCTCGATGATCGCCTCGGCGACGTCCCGCGTGTCCTCGACCAGAAAGATGCGCATCCCGTCCGCTGCTCGCTGTGACAGGTGGATGACAGGTTTCGATCCTACCGTAACGGCCAAGCTCCACACAAACAGAGCGTTACCTCAATTCCACAGGGAGGGAACTGATGAAGACTATCCTCGTCAACGCGCTTGCCCTTGGCTTCGCCGGCCTCATGGCGGGCGCTGCCGTCGCCGCCCCGGAGAAGACGGAGTGCCTGGCGGGCGCCAAGCCCGGCGGTGGCTTCGACCTGACCTGCCGGCTCGCCGGCAATTCGCTGCTCGCCGCCAGGCTGATCGACAAGCCGATGCCGGTGACCTACATGGAGGGCGGCGTCGGGGCCATCGCCTACAATCATGTCGTCGGCAAGCGGTCGAGCGATCCGACGCTGATCACGGCGGCATCGAGCGGCTCGGCCCTCCTCCTGGCGCAGGGCAAGTTCGGCCAGTACGACGAGAGCGCCGTGCGCTGGGTCGGCGCGCTGGGCGCCGACTACGGCGTCATCGTCGTGGCCGCGGACGCGCCCTACAAGTCCCTCAAGGACCTCGTCGAGGCCTATGGCAAGGCGCCCGGCGACTTTCCCATCGGCGGCGGTGGCGCCGTCGGAAGCCAGGACTGGATGAAGGGCGCGCTCGTCGCCAAGAGCGCCGGCCAGGATCCGAAGAAGATGCGCTACGTCGCCCTCGAGGGTGGCGGCGCGGTGCTGACGGCCCTCGAAGGCGGGCACATCAAGATCGCCGCCGGCGATGCGGCCGAGATGGCCAAGCACCATGCCGCCGGCAAGGTGCGCATCCTCGCCGTGATGTCGCCGGAGCGTCTGCCCGGCGAACTGAAGGACGTGGCAACCGCCCGCGAGCAGGGGCTCGACATCGACTGGGTGGTGTGGCGCGGCTTTTATGTCGGCAAGAACATTACCGACGCGCAGTATCAGGACTGGGTCGACACCTTCCGCAAGCTGTCGGAGACGCCCGAATTCGCGCAGGAGCGCGAGGCGCGCGGCCTCTACCCATACACGGTCCTCGGCGCCGATTTCGAGCGCGACGTCAAGAAGGACGTGGAGCGCTTCAAGGCGCTGGCCGCCGAAGCCGGCCTCTGATCGCCCCTTCGCCACGCGGCGGCCTTCCCGCGAGGAGGGCCGCCCTTTTCACATCGGGATGAAGCCCATGACTGTTTCGACCGGTCCTCGCGGAGCGGGCAGGAGCGATCGCGTCGGCGCCATCGTCCTCCTCGTCTTCGCTCTCCTCTACGGCTTCGAGGCGAGCCGCATCGCCTATTCGTTCTCGTCCGATCCGCTCGGGCCGCGGGTGTTTCCGCTGATGCTGGCGGGGGCGCTGGCGCTGCTGTCGCTGATCTATCTCCTCAGGCCCGGCGGTGCCGAGCCGTGGCCGCAGGGCCGGCTGCTCGCCCATGCGCTCGCCATTCCGGGCCTCGTGCTCGCCGCCGCGCTGCTGCTGGAGCCCTTGGGCTTTGCCGTCTCCGTCACGATCCTGGTGACGGGTGTCGGCCGCCTCTTCGGCGCCTCCTGGCACTATGCCGTCGTCGGCGGCCTCGCGCAGGCGGCGCTGTGGTTCGTCGTCTTCCGCTATCTGCTCGAAGTCTACCTGCCGGGCGGTGCCGTCTTCGGCATCTGAGTTGAAGGAGTGCGAAGATGGACCTCGGCTATCTCTGGGCAGGCTTCTCCGTCGCCCTCAGCCCCCTCAACCTCGCCATCGGCTTCACCGGCTGCTTTCTCGGCACGCTGATCGGCGCCCTGCCGGCGATCGGGCCGATCAACGGCATCGCGCTGCTCCTGCCCATCGCCTACACCATGGGCCTGCCGCCGGAGAGCACGATGATCCTGCTCGCCGGCATCTATATCGGCGCCGAATACGGCGGGCGCATCTCGTCGATCCTGCTCAACGTGCCGGGCGATGCCGGCGCGGTGATGACGGCTCTCGACGGCAATCCGCTCGCCCGCCAGGGCAGGGCGGGCGAGGCGCTGATGATCAGCGGCCTCGCCTCCTTCGTCGGCGGCACGCTCGGCGTCGTGGGCCTCACCTTCTTCGCGCCGCTGCTGAGCACGCTCGCCATCGGCTTCGGCCCGGCCGAATATTTCGTGCTCATGATCTTCGCCTTCGCCACCCTCGGCTCCATGGTCGGCAGCCAGCCGGTCAAGACGCTCATCGGCTGCGTCATCGGCCTGATGCTGGCGACCATCGGGCTCGACGCGACCTCGGGCGCCTACCGCTTCACCTTCAACGAGCCGGAGCTCGGCGACGGCATCGAGTTCGTCGTGCTGGTGATCGGGCTGTTCTCCATCTCGGAGGCGATGTTCATGCTCGAGCACCAGGCGAAGGGCGGCAGCGTCATCAAGGTCGCCGGCCGCACGTTCGCCCGCTGGGCCGACATCGTCCGCTGCATCGGCCCGGCGCTGCGCAGCTCGGTCATCGGCTTCACCGTCGGCGTCCTGCCGGGCACCGGCGCCTCCGTCGCCAGCGCCGTCTCCTACACCACGGAGAAGCGCCTCTCGGACCGGGAGGGCACCTTCGGCAAGGGTGACGTGCGGGGCCTCGCCGCGCCGGAGGCGGCCAACAACGCAACGGCGGCGGGCGCCTTCGTGCCCATGCTGACGCTCGGCGTGCCGGGCAGCGGCACCACGGCGGTGATGCTCGGGGCGCTCATGCTCTACAACATCCAGCCCGGGCCGCAGCTCTTCGCCGAGCGGCCGGAGCTGATCGGCGGCCTCATCGCCTCGCTCTACATCGGCAACATCCTGCTGCTCATCCTCAACCTGCCGCTGGTGCGCGTCTTCTCGCGGGTGCTGCAGCTGCCGAACTGGGTCCTGGTGCCGGGCATCCTCGTCCTGTCCATCGTCGGCGTCTATTCGACCCACGCCAGTGTGCTGGCCGTCGTGATGATGCTCGGCATCGGGGTCGTCGGCTGGCTGCTGCGCAAGCTCGGCTTCGACATGGCGCCCATCATCCTCGGCTTCGTCCTCGGCCGCGTGATGGAGGTGAACCTGCGCAACGCCCTCGCCATCAGCGGCGGCGACCTGTCGATCCTGTTCCAGAGCACCATTTCCATCGTGCTGTGGATCATGGCCGCGGCCATGGCCCTGCTGCCCTTCGTCCTCGGCCGCCTCGCCCGGCGCGCGGCCGCACCGTCGCCGCAGGTCTCCTAGACGGCGGCGGACGTTTCTGAAACGCCCCTGCCCGGCGAAGGAGCAGCCTTCGCCGGGCAGGGGCACTTGTCGTTGCAAAGACGCCGCGGAGCCGGCGGGCGCTCAAGCTGTCCCGGCGCTGGCCCGATAGGCCGCGAGCAGGCCGCCCCATCCGCCCTCGGAATCGAATATCTCGCGTGCCTTCGCGGCGGCCTCGCCCATGTTCTCGAGCAGCCGGTGTTCGAGCTCGACCCGGGTCTCGCCGTCGCCGATCGCCGTGAAGCGGACATCGACCTCGGTCAGGAGCTTCGGATCGAATTGCCAGTCGACGCCGATCCGCCAGGCCAGGAGGACGCGCGTCGGCGGATCCCACGCCAGCACCTCTCCCCAGTCGCACTCGCTCCCGTCCTCGCCGACCTCGTACCACCGTCCGCCAGTCCGCGGCTCGATGACGGCACTTGCGATCGGTGACTTGCCGATGGAATGGCTTCTCGGCCACCAGCGCCCGAGGCTCGCGGTGAAGACGTCGAAGGCGCGCGCAATCGGCGCATCGACCGTCACGGATTTCCTGACCGGTGCTGGCTTGATCATGGCAGTCATCGCGCTTGCTCCTTCGCTGAACCGATGTCCTGTTTGAAGGCGTCAAGGGCATCGCCCCACATGCGGTCGAGCCAGGCCCGCATCAAGGCCAGGCCCTGCGGGTCGATGTGATAGATGTTGCTGGCGCCGCGAGCCTCGGCCCGCACGAGGCGCGCCTCCCTGAGCACCCTGAGATGCTGCGAGACCGCCGGCTGGGACACCGGCAGCGCCCGCGTCAGCTCGGCGACCGAACGGGGACGGTCCGCGACGAGCTCGAAGACCTTGCGCCTCGTCGGGTCGGCCAGCGCCACCATCGCTGCATAGTCATAAGACATGACTTATATAAGCACATACTTATTTTCCCTGCAAGAGGTGCGATTGGGAACCTCCTGGCCTCGCAGGGGTTTCGCAGCCAATGGCCGTGCCCTCTGCCTTACGAGCAGCGCGGAAGCTGTGTCTGCTGCCGGCAGGCGCAGAAGGGCTGATTGATGACCGCCCTGGGCCATGACGGCTGCGAAAGGACGATCACCATCATCTGGTTCCGGCTGGTCGGCGGGGAACGCGGGAGCGCGGCCGCAGGGCCTGCCGATCCTGCGGCCCTGGAACGGACGGAGAATGAAGCATGGCCGATGCCTCCATCATGGAACGTTCGCGGGCGCGCCTGGCCGATGACGCGGCACGGCTGGTGCGCGAGCGCTGCGAGCAGCTGCCGCCGCTGGACGAGACGGAGCGCTTCGGCGCGATGTTCGACCGCTTCGCGGATGCGCGCGTGGTGCTTCTGGGCGAGGCCACCCACGGGACGAGCGAGTTCTACCGCGCCCGCGCGGCGATCACGCGCCGGCTCGTCGAGCGCCACGGCTTCACTATCGTCGCGGTCGAGGCGGACTGGCCGGATGCGGCGCGGGTCGATCGTTATGTCCGCCACAGGGAGGCGGGGCATTATGATGAGGAGACCTTCGCCCGGTTCCCGACGTGGATGTGGCGCAATATGGAATTCGCGCAGCTCGTCGACTGGCTGCGCAGCCACAACGAAGGCCGGCCGACCGGCGAGAGGGTCGCCTTCCACGGCCTCGACGTCTATTCCCTGACAGCCTCCATGGCGGCCGTCATCGCCTATCTCGACAGGGTGGATCCGGCGGCCGCAGAGACCGCGCGCCGCCGCTACGGCTGCCTCACGCCATGGCAGATCGAGCCGGCCCATTACGGCCGTGCCGTGCTGCGGGCGGGGCACGACACCTGCGAGGACGAGGTCGTCGCCCAACTGGCGGAGCTTCTGGGCAAGCGCCTCGAATATGTCGCCGCCGATGGGGAGGATTATTTCGACGCGGCCCAGAACGCCCGGGTCGTGCGCGCGGCCGAGCACTACTACCGCATCATGTACCATGGCTCGACCGAGTCCTGGAATCTGCGCGACCGGCACATGTTCGACACGCTGCAGCATCTTCTCGCCGCGCGCGGCGAAAGGGCGAAGGCGGTGGTCTGGGCGCACAACTCCCACATCGGCAACGCGGCCGCCACCGCCATGGGATGGCAGGGCGAGTTCAACATCGGCGACCTGTGCCGCACGGCCCATGGCGACAGTGCCGTCCTGATCGGCTTAGGGACCGACCGCGGCACGGTGGCGGCCGCCGATGACTGGGGCGGACCGATGCGCGTCAAGACCGTCAACCCGTCGCGCGCCGATTCCTACGAGCGCGTTTTCCACCAGTCCGGGACTGCCTGCTCGCTGACCGATCTCAGGGCATCCGCCGATCGGGAGCTGCGCGAGGCATTGGGTGCCCCGCGGCTGGAGCGGGCCATCGGTGTCATCTATCGCCCGCAGACGGAGCTCACCAGCCACTATTTCGAGGCGGTCCTGCCGGAGCAGTTCGACGCCTATGTCTGGTTCGACGAGACGCGCGCGGTCACCCCGCTGCCCACGGCGCGGCCGCACGGGGTGCCGGAAACCTATCCCTTCGGCGTGTAGGAGGCGGCGATGCAAGGCGCGGCTGTGCGCGAGGTGCATATCGAACCGGAAGGGCTCACCGGTCTTCTCGGCGTGCCGGCGGATGCGGCCGGCGTCGTCATCTTCGCCCACGGCAGCGGCAGCGGCCGCCTGAGCCCCCGGAACAACCATGTGGCCGCCGCGCTGCAGGAGGCGGGGCTGGCGACCTTCCTGCTCGACCTCCTGACGCCGGAAGAGGCGGCTGACAGGCGCAACGTCTTCGACATCCCGCTGATCGCCGCGCGCCTGGAGCGCGCCACGGCCTGGATCGCCGGCTTTCCCGACACGGCATCGCTCCGTCCCGGCTATTTCGGCGCGAGCACCGGGGCCGGGGCGGCGCTCGTGGCAGCCGCGCAGCCGCACTCGTCCGTCGCCGCCGTCGTGTTGCGCGGCGGGCGGCCCGACCTCGCCCTGCCGGTTCTGCACCGGGTGAAGGCCCCGACGCTGCTCCTCGTCGGCAGCCTCGACGGTCCGGTCATCGGCATGAACCGCGAGGCCTACGAGGCGCTCGCCTGCGAGAAGCAGCTCATCATCGTCGAGGGCGCGGGCCACCTGTTCGAGGAGCCGGGCAAGCTCGACGAGGTCGTGCACCACGCGAGGGACTGGTTCCTGGCGCACCTGCCGGGATCCCGGACAGACAGCGGATGATGGCCATGTTCGACACCCATGAGACATTCAAGGACCGCCGCGATGCGGGCCGGCGCCTGGCCGAGACGCTTACGCATCTCAAGGGTGAGCGGCCGGTCGTCCTCGCCCTGCCGCGCGGCGGCGTGCCGGTCGCCTTCGAGGTGGCGAAGGCCCTGTCCGCCCCGCTCGATCTGCTGATGGTGCGCAAGCTGGGCGCGCCCGGCTATCCCGAATACGGCGTCGGTGCGGTGGTCGACGGAGCGGACCCGCAGGTCGTGCTCAACGAGGAGGCCATGCAGGTGGTCGATCCGCCGCGCGGCTACGTGGAGGCGGAGATGGAGCGCCAGCTGGCGGAGATCGAGAGGCGCCGACGGACCTATCTCGCCGGGCGCCAGCCTGTGCCGCTCGCCGGCCGGACGGCGATCGTCGTCGACGACGGCATCGCCACCGGCGGCACGGTGCGCGTCGCCTTGAAGGCGTTGCGGCGGTCGGCAGCGGCCCGGCTCGTGCTCGCCGTCCCCGTGGCACCACGCGACAGCCTCGCCCTGCTGCAGGCGGATGCGGACGAGGTCGTCTGCCTCGACGCTCCGTCGAACTTCCGGGCCGTGGGTTTCCATTACGAGAACTTCGACCAGACGAGCGATGCGGAGGTGGTGCAGCTCCTGGACGCCGCACGCGCGTGGCCCATCCGCAGTGAATCATCAGGCCAATAGGAGACGAGCGATGCCGCTGACCCTCATCAGCCCTGCCTTCGCCGACGGCGAGCGAATCCCCGAGAAATACACGCGCGATGGCCGGAACCTCTCGCCGCCGCTGAAATGGAGCGGCGTGCCCGATGGCACCAGGAGCTTCGTGCTCATTGTCGAGGACCCGGATGCGCCGAGCGGAACCTTCCGTCACTGGGGCCTGTACAACATCCCCGCCGATGCCGAACGGCTGCCCGAGAGCGTGGAGACGGGGCCGGACGAAGCGCGCATGCGCATCTGCAGCAACGACTTCGGCAACCCCTATTACGACGGGCCGGAGCCGCCGAAGGGGCACGGGCCGCATCATTATCACTTCCGGCTTGCCGCCCTCGACGTGCCCAGCATCGACCTGCCGCGACAGGTCGGCGTCGCCGACCTGTGGACCGAGGCGAAGAAGCACAAGCTGGCGGAAGCCGAGCTTGTCGGCATCTACGAACGCTAGCCGGCGAGGGGCGAGAAGTGCCTGCCGAGCAGCACGCCACGGTTTCGGGCCCGCGCGGAAACGGCGGGCCCGCGGTGGGATCGTCTGCAAGATAGCCAGCTGCCGAACGCAGGCAGCGGCGAGCCGCCGACATACCGCAGCAGGAGAAGTCAAACTTTAGATTAATTTTATCGCGACGCTCCATCGGACCGGTCGCGCGCCCGGAGTTACCTTCACGCTCCTGTCGTATCGCCTGCTCCGGGGGCGCACGGCTGCCATATGTACATATGGACACTTGAATAAGCCGCCGGCGGCCGCCTAAGTGGCGCCGCTCGGCTGTGTGGCCGGGCGCCCTTTTCCTTTTCGAGGATTATCATGCGCAAGATTGCCTTGGCTCTTCCCATGCTCTTCATCGCCGCTCCCGCGCTCGCCTGCTCGCAGCAGGACGTGCAGGCGAAGGCGATGGAGCTTTCCACCGGCCTGCAGCAGCTCGCCGCGTCCAACCCGCAGGCCGCTGTCGACTGGAGCAAGAAGGCCACCGACGCCCAGGCCAAGGCGCAGCAGGCGAGCGACATGGGGCAGGTCTGCGCCCTCTACGACGAACTCATCGCCGAGATGAAGGCCGGTCAGTAATCGTTGCCTGTGGCGTCGCGCCGTTGCAGCGCGACGCTGCTGGCGGCGGTTTCGCGAGCAACGGATCAGCGTCGCGGCAACCACACACGGTGCATGATGGCATCCTTCTGGAGCAGGTGGGTCGTCAGTCTGGCGTTCGGGCTCCTGGTCGCTCGGACCGGATATGGCGTCGTCGCGCTTCCCCTGACGTCTGCCCATGACATCGATGATTCGGCCGCCGGCGGCATCAGGGTCGAGATAGTGTCGGTGCTCACCCTGCTTCTGCTGGCGGCCGCCGTGACCGTCGTGCTGGCGAGGCTCGGCAATACGATGCGCAGGTTCGGGTGGGGCTGCCTTCTCCTCGGTGCCGCCGTGCTCGCCAATACGGCGTTCGCCCTCCTCGGTTCCGAGGTCAGCCTGCTGCAGATTCTTGATCCGGCGACACGTGCCGAGAACGATCCGGTGGCGGCCTTCTGGTTCTGGATCATGATCATGGGCGTGCCCTCGACCATGGTCGGCCTCTTGCTGCTGATCGGGGGCCTCGTTCTGCTTCGCAAGGCGCCACGTCCGGTTCGGACCGGCGGCTGAACAAGCGGATGCGGGCGCTCTCCACCCTCCTTTTCGATATATTGCGAAAGATGAGGCGGCGGCGCCCGGGCCTATTCGCTGCGGAAGATGAGGACCAGCTCGCGCCAGCTTTCGTAGCTGTCACCGTGCGCGACGAGAAAGGCAAAAGCTGCGCAGCGCGCGACGGCCCGCAAGGCGCTTGCGGCATGGAGACGAAAGCGGGGATCGCCCGATGAATTGAGCCGGCCTCCCGATCAGGGCGCCGCTGCGGTCGAGCGTGATCCGGATCCGCCCCGGCAGCGATGACAAAGAGCGCCTAGGCGGCAATTCTCATCCGCATCATCATTCCTGCGTCCCCGGAGGCGAGCTTCTCGCGGTGAGCGGACATGAAATCTCCTGTACATGACCGCGATGTGAACAGGTGCATGGGGCTGTTGCTCGATGCGCAACGTCGCACCTGACGATTGCCGTTCGATGTCATCAAGCGGTACAGGCGGATTATGATCAGCCGCGGTGGGGCCTGGGAGCGGATACGGGGGCGCATGATCGCATTGCAGAAGATGTTCGGGCCGGCAACGGAAGGTCCCCATCGTGACAGCGAGGCCGAAACCGAACGCGCTCAGGCGCTCGTCCGGGTGGTCCTTGCCAGCGTGGCGACCCTGTACATCCTCATCGGCGCGGTCATCGGCTTTCTTCCGGACGGCAGCATCCTGCCGCTCATGGCCTATCCGGCGGTCTTCATCGTCGTGTCCATCGCGCTTCTCCTGGTGATCACCCGGCGCCCGGGCACGTTTCCCGCGCGGCGGCTCCTGGCGATGGTCCACGATTATGCCGCCATCACCTTCACCCTGATCATCGGCGGGGAATATGTCTCGCCGGTCTATGCCATCCTGCTCTGGGTCACCGTCGGCAACGGCATGCGCTACGGGTCCGGCTATCTTGCCATCGCGACGGGATTTGCGCTCGCGAGCCTCGCCATCGTGGCCTATTCCGGTGCCTATTGGAGCGAGCATCCCTATTTCGTCGCCACGCTCGTGCTGACCACGATCATCGTGCCCGCCTATGCCCATCTGCTGTTGAGGAACACCCGCCGGGCGCATGACACCGCCATCGCTGCCAATCTCACCAAGTCGCGCTTCTTCGCCCAGGCGAGCCACGACCTGCGCCAGCCGGTGCACGCCATCAGCCTCTTCACCGCCTGCCTGCGCGACAGCGGCCTGACGCCCGACCAGGGCCGCATGGTCGACAACATCGACAGGGCGCTGCAGAGCGTGTCGCGCCTGTTCAGGTCGCTGCTCGACATCTCCACGCTCGACAGTGGCAAGGTCAGGCCGCGCGCCGAGGCTGTCCCGCTCGGCGAGCTTCTGCGGGACGTGGCGGAGCGGAACCGCGAGGCGGCGCGGCAGGCGGGCGTCACGCTGCGCATCGTGCCCACGCGGCTCCATGTGCGGATCGACCCGGACCTCCTCGCCACCATGGTGCAGAACATCGTCTCGAACGCCGTGAAATACGCCCCGGGAGCGCCGGTCCTGATCGGCTGCAGGCGCCGCGGGGGCAGCTTGACCCTCGAAGTCCACGATCGGGGCAGGGGCATCCCGGCCGATCACCTGCCCAGGGTCTTCGACGAGTTCTACCGCGTGCCGGAACCGGGCAGGGACGTCGAAGGCGTCGGCCTCGGCCTGTCGATCGTCAGGCGGATCGGCGGCATCATGGGGCTCGACGCCTCCATCGTCTCACGCTCCGGACGCGGGACGGTTGTCCGGATCGCCGGCCTGCGCATCGTGCCGGCAGAGGAGCGAACGGTCGTGCAGCATCCCGCCGGCCCGGTCACCCCGCTCAGCGGCATGCGGATCCTGTTGATCGAGGATGACAGGGACGTGCTGCTCGCGACGACGGCGCTGCTCGAGCGCTGGGGATGCAGCGTGCAGGCTGAAACCGCCATGCCCGAGGGCGTCGGGGCCTGCGACCTCGTCATCACGGATTTCGACCTCAACGGACCGCTGACCGGCGCCGCCTGCATCGCGCGTGTCGCGGCGATGCTCGGCCGTCCGGTCCCGGCGGTCATCATGACGGGTCACGACGAGGGCAGGGTCCGCCAAGAGCTCGGCGACGATGCCATCACCGTCGTCGCGAAGCCTGTCCATCCATCGACGCTGCGGGCCGTGCTGGTGGCGCAGAAGCTCAGGATGGAGGCTCGGGAAGAGGAGAGGGACCCGGCGCTGTTCTTGCAAGGCGAGGGCGTCTGAAGCGGGACGGACGGCTATCCCTTCAGAGCCCGTTGACCGCCGCCTTCGCGGCGGCTGCGGCGCGGGAGGAAACGCCGAGGCTGCGCAGGAGCGCCGAGACGTGGAGGCGCACGGTGAAGGGGGAAATGTTGAGCTCCTTGCCGATCTCCTTGTTGGTCTTCCCTTCCCTCAGCAGGCTGAGCACCTCGCGCTGACGCAGGGTGAGCGACGACAGCGCGGCATGCTCCTCCAGGTGCAGGCCAGTCTCCTCCGCTGCGCGCTTCACCACGAAGTCGCCCGCGCGGATGGCCTCGATGGCGGCGGCGACTTCGTCCGGCGGCACGGACTTGCCGATGAAGCCGTCGGCGCCGGCCGCCATGACAGCATCGATCGTCTTGCGGTCGTTCACCATCGAGACGACGATGATGGTCGCGCGCTCGAATTCCTGGCGCAGCGCGCGCAGGGAATGCATGGGGTCGAGGCCCGGAAACACGAGGTCGAGGAGCAGGAGGTCAGGAGCCTCCCCCTTGCGCGCCAGGTTGAGCACCCGATCGAAGCTGCCCGCTTCCTCGAGCGCGGCGGAAGGGTAGAGCCGCCGCACGACGCGGCACAGCCCGTCCCGGAAGACGGGGTGGTCGTCGGCGATGATGACCCGTTCTCTTGCTGTCTGAATGGTCGTGGCCACGGTGTCGAAACCTGTGATTCCCTGTCCTTTTCAGCCAGCCCCCGTTCTTCTCTTGCCCACCGGCCCCTGCCCGTCAAGCACGGCGGCGGGGGATCGTTCATGATCGTCCGGCCGCTGCCGCGGTGTTTTTCGGTCGTCTTCGTCGCGATGGCCGCAGGGCCGAATGGTCCGCGTCTCGAGGCGCAAGGCCGGGCGGGCGCTGCCGTCCGGCCCTCTTGCTTGCCTCAGGACACAGGCCTCCGGCAATCAGGCCGCGCTCGTCGGCGCGCTCGACGTCATGCATCCCGGTGGCATCGTCGTGCAGGTCGGCATCGGCGGCGAGATGACCCTGCCGATGAGCTTGATCGTGGCCCGCGAGCTCGAATTGCGCGGCACCTTCCGCTTCGACCATGAGTTCGGGCTCGCCGTCGAGATGATGGCGCGCGGCCACGTCGACGTGAAGCCGCTCGTCAGCGCGACGCTGCCTTTCGACAGTGCGGTGGCTGCCTTCACCCTCGCCGGCGACCGCTCCCGCGCCATGAAGGTGCAGCTCGCGTTCTGAACCCGCATCCGGCAGGCGGGTTCGGCGCCCGTCACGGCACGGCCACCGCACGTTTCTCGCGGCGGCGCAGTAGGGCGGCGAGGGCGGCGAGGCACAGCGTGCCGACGATGAGGAGGAGCGCCGCCGCCGCCACCGTCGGGCTGATGTTCTCGCGGATGCTGGAGAACATCTGCCGGGCCAGGGTGCGCTGGTTGGGGCCGGCCACGAAGAGCGTGATCACCACCTCGTCGAGGGAGGTCGCGAAAGCGAAGACCGCGCCGGACACGACCCCCGGCACGGCGAGCGGCAGGGTGACGCGGCGGAAGACCGTGACGGGCGGCGCGCCGAGGCTCATGGCCGCCTTCTCGACCGCCGGATCGATGCCCTGCAGCGCGGCCGAGACGCTCACCACGACGAAGGGCACGCAGAGCACCGCATGGGCGATGATGACCCCCGGATAGGTGCTGGCGAGGCCGAGGCGCACGAGGAAGATCTGCATGCCGACGCCGAGGACGACGGCGGGAACGACCATGGGCAGCAGGAAGAGCGTCCTCAGGAGGCCGGCAAAGGGCAGGGAGCTGGCGCGCAGGCCGAGCGCCGCGAGCGTGCCGAGCACGGTCGAGAGGACGGTCGCGCCGCCGCCGATGATCAGGCTGTTGACGATGGACAGGCGCCACACGTCGGCGCTCACCAGTTCCTCGAACCAGCGCAGCGAATAGGCCGGGATGGGATAGGTGAGGAACACGCTCGAGGTGAAGGCGAGCGGCAGGATGGCGATGATCGGCAGAATCAGGAAGGCGACGACGAGAATGCCGAAGACGATCTGGAGCGCGCGCAGCATGGCTCAGGCCCCCGGCAATTGCGGCGAGCGCGAGAGCCGCCCGTAGACGAGGTAGAGCAGCAGCGTGACCGCGAGCAGGATGAGGCCGAGCGCCCCCGCCATGCCCCAGTTGGCGGTGCCGAGGGCGTAGAAGGCGATGACCGAGGAGATCATCTGGTCGTTGGCGCCGCCGACGAGCGCGGGCGTGATGTAGTAGCCGATGGCCACCATGAAGACGAGCAGGCAGCCCGACATGAGGCCCGGCATGGCGAGCGGCAGCAGCACGCGCCAGAACGCGCGGATCGGCCCGGCCCCGAGCGAGGCGGCCGCCGGCATCAGGTTGCGCGGCACGGCGATGAGCACGCTGTAGATGGGCAGCACCATGAACGGCAATAGCACGTGCGTCATGGCGATGATGACGCCGAGCCGGTTGAAGATGAGCGGCAGCGGCGCGTCGATGATGCCGAGCGAGCCGAGCGTGCGGTTGATGAGGCCCTCCTGCTGCAGGAGGATGAACCAGGCCGCGGTGCGCACGAGGAGCGATGTCCACAGCGGTACCAGCACGGCGAGCAGCAGGAGCGCGCGCATGACGCCGCCCGCGGCGGCGGCGAGCATGGCATAGGGCAGGCCGATGGCCGCGCAGGCGAGCGTCACCGAGCCGGCGATCACGAAGGTGCGCAGCATGATGATGCGGTTCGCCGCCGCGCCCGGCTCCTCCGCGACGATGCTGCCGCCGGCATCGCGCCTGAGGTCGAGCGCGGCGAGCAGGTTGCGGTCGGTATAGGGCGGCACCGCCTCCTTGATGGCGCGCCAGAAGCGGGGTTCGTTCCAGCGCGGGTCGACGGCGGCAAAATCGAGCGCGGCCGGGTCCGGCGCCTCGCGTGCTGCCGTCACGGTGCGGGTGAGAAGGGTACGAAAGCCGGAGACGGCGCTGTTCAGCCGGCGCACGGCCTCGCCGAGGGCCTGCTGGTCCTGTGCCGTACGCAGGTCTTCCGCGAGCGCGCCGTGCACGGCCGGCGGCGGCAGGTCGCTTCCGTCCCAGTCGGCCATGGCGACGGCGGTGCGCGGCAGCACCTTCGTCACCGCGTCGTCGACCACGGACGCGGTCACCATGGTCCACAGCGGCCAGACGAAGAAGAGGGCGAGGAAGAGGACGAGCGGCGCGACGAGCGCGAAGGCCCGCGACCTGTCCCGGACCGAGGCGCGGCTCATGAAGCGAGCACCGTGCAGTCCTGCGGGTCGAAGGAGGCGACGGCCTCGGTGCCCACCGCCCAGTCGCCAGCCAGGCGCTCGGCCCGCGCCACGAGCTCGATCGTGCCGCTCTTCAGCACGAGGCGCATGTGATCGCCGTGGTAGATGCAGTCCGCGACGGTGACGTTGAGGGCGTTGGCCGCGGCCGGCTCCTTGCCGAGCCGGATGCGCTCCGGGCGCAGCGACAGCGACACGTCCCGGCCGGGGGAGACCTCTCCCGAAACGTTGAGCGCAGTCTCGCCCACGCGCACCACGGCCTGCTGCGCCCCGGCCTCCACGACCTTGCCCTCGACGAGATTGGTCTCGCCGATGAACTCGGCCACGAAGCGGGTGCGCGGGCGGTCGTAGACCGCCTGCGGCGTGTCGATCTGCTCGACCTTGCCGGCGTTGAAGACGGCGATGCGGTCCGACATCGTCAGCGCCTCCGACTGGTCGTGGGTGACGAAGACGATGGTGAGCCCGAGGCGCCGGTGCAGGTCGCGGATCTCGAGCTGCATGTGCTCGCGCAATTGCTTGTCGAGGGCGCCGAGCGGCTCGTCCATGAGGATGACGTCCGGCTCGAAGACGAGGGCGCGGGTCAGCGCCACCCGCTGCTGCTGCCCGCCGGACAGCTGCGACGGCTTGCGGTCTTTGAGGGGGCTGAGCCGCACCATGTCAAGCGCCCGCTCGACGCGCCGGGTGATCTCGGCGCGCGGCACGCGCTGCATCTCGAGCGGGAAGGCGACGTTCTCCGCCACGGTCATGTGCGGGAAGAGGGCGTAGTTCTGGAACACCACGCCCATCTGCCGGCGATGGGGCGGCAGGTGGGTGATGGGCTTGTCGGCGAGGAGGATCGCTCCGCTCGTGGGACGCTCGAAGCCCGCGAGCATCATCAGGATGGTGGTCTTGCCGGAGCCGGAGGGGCCGAGGAGGCTGAGGAACTCGCCCTTGGCGATCTGGAGGTCGAGCCGGTCGACGACCGTGACGGCTCCGAAATTCTTGGTGACGTCTTGAAACGCGATGAAGGCGCCCATTGCTCCGCCCGATGCCGAGGGCCCGGCGACGCACGAGGCATGCGTGCCGGGCGGGCCAAACGAAAAGGAAATCCGGGCCGGGCGGCGGCGCCCGCCCCGGATCGGTCAGCCGGCTGCCGTCACTGGGCGAGCCAGGCGTTGAAGCGCTTGTTGAGCTCCTCGATATTGTCCACCCAGAAGTCGGCATCGAGCGGGACCGCCTCGGCAAGGTTGTCCGGCGCGGTCGGCAGGTCCGCCTGGAGATTGGCCGGGACGGCGCCGGCCGCTTCCTTGTTGGGAAGGCCGTAGGCGATGTACTCGGGCAGCTTCACCTGGTTCTCGGGCGCGCTCGCGAAGGCGATGAAGTCCATCGCGGCGTCCTTGTTGGGGCTGTCCTTCAGGATCACCCAGCTGTCGATGGCGTAGATGCTGCCCGGCCAGACGACCTTGAAGTTCTTGCCCTCGGCCTTGTTGATGCCGGAGATGCGGCCGTTGTAGGCGCTCGTCATCACCACCTCGCCGGAGGCGAGGAGCTGCAGCGGCTGGGCGCCCGATTCCCACCACACGATATGGGGCTTCAACGCGTCGAGCTTCTTGAAGGCGCGGTCCACCCCGGTGGGCGTCGCCAACTCCTTGTAGACATCGGCCGGGGCGACGCCGTCCGCCATGAGCGCGAATTCGAGCGCGTATTTCGGCCCGCGCCTGAGGCCGCGCTTGCCGGGGAACTTCTGCACGTCCCAGAAGTCGGCCCAGGAGGCCGGCGCCTCCTTCAGCTTGTCCGCGTCATAGCTGAGCGCCGTGCTCCACACGATGGCGCCGACGCCGCAGTCGCTCACGGCGGCCGGCAGGAACTTGTCCTTGCCGCCGAGCTTGTCCCAGTCGAGCTGTTCGTAGAAGCCGTCCGCGCAGCCGAGGGCGAGCTCCTCGGATTCCACCTGCACCACGTCCCAGTTCGGCACCCCGGCCTTGACCTTGGCGGCGATGACGCCGATGCCGCCGTCCCAGCTCTCGTCGAGCAGCGGCTTTCCACTCTGCTTCGCGAAGGGCTCGAAATAGATCTTGCGCTGGGCGTCCTGGTAGTTGCCGCCCCAGGACACGACCGTGAGGTCGCGCGCCTCGGCCCCGATGATCCCCCATGCGCCGACGACGGCCGACAGGCAGCCGACGAGCGCGAATGTCCTCACCGATCGCATGACTTTCCCCTCTGTTGTTATCCCCGAAGGCAAGCATATTTCGGGGGACTTGAAAGCTCTCGACCGTCCGGTGGTGACGATAATCACCACGTTGGTGCAGCCGGTCAACAGCAAGGCAATTCTAGTAGGTTGGCGGCGTGACGGCGCTCACGATCTCGCTCTCGCCGTCCGTGACGTTGCGGAAGCGATGCGGCAGGCGGCTGTCGAAATAATAGCCGTCGCCCTGGTGCAGCACGCGGCTCTCGCCGCCCACCGTCAGTTCCACGGCGCCGCGCGTCACCATGCCGGCCTCCTGGGCGGAGTGGGCGAAGGCTTCCCCCGAGTCCGCGCCGCGGGCATAGGTCTCGTGCAGCATCAGGATCTGCCGGTTGGGATGGTTGATGCCCACCATGCGATAGGAAATGGTCGCGGCCTTGCCGATCTCCACCCATTCGTGGGCGGCGTAGAAGGGCGAGTGCGGAACGCTGGAGTAAAGGTCCGCGAAGAACCCCGGCAGCGTCGTGCCGAGGGCGTCGAGGATGGCGCTCAGCGTATCGACCGACGGGCTCATGCGGTCGCGCTCGATGAGCGAGATGGCCGAATGGGAGATGCCCGAGCGCAGCGCGAGCTCGCGCACGCTCAGGTCGCGCCGGCGGCGCAGCTCCTTCAGGTGCGATCCGATCTGCGGCATGGCGGCTCCGGCTGCAACGGGCCCGGCGAGCCTAGGGATGTTCAGAATCCTGAACAAGGCCCCTCGGGGCCGTTGAGTAAGGGTCAGCCTTCCCGGATGGTCGCGCGAGCCAGTTGCAAGAGGTGAGCGATGCCCGACCTGCCGTCAGAACTCCGTGCGAGCTTGGTTCACGTGAAGGCGCCGAAGCAGGCCGAGGGGCCGGACGGACGCGCCGTCGAGGCGACCGTCCGGCAGGTGCTTGACGCCGTCCGTGCCGATGGCGACGCGGCGCTGCGCACCTATTCCGCGACCTTCGACGGCATGGTGCCCGAGCGCTTCGAGGTGAGCGAGGCCGAGCGCGCCGAGGCGCTCGCCGGCCTCGACCGTGAGACCCGCAGCGACACGGAATTCGCCATCGAGCGCGTGCGCGCTTTCGCCGAGGCCCAGCTCGCCACGCTGCTGCCGCTCGAGGTGGAGGCGCTGCCGGGCCTTCACCTCGGCCATCGCATCATCCCCATCCGGCGGATCGGGGCCTATGTGCCGGGCGGGCGCTATCCTCTCCTGTCGGCGCCTATCATGACGATCGTGCCGGCCAAGGTCGCGGGTTGCGCGGAGGTCATCGCCTGCCTGCCGCCGACGGCCCATCCGGCCATGATCGCCGGCTGCCATCTCTCCGGGGCGGATCGCATCTTCCGCGTCGGCGGCGCCCAGGCGATCGCCGCCATGGCCTTCGGCACCGAGACGATCCCGGCGGTCGACAAGATCGTCGGCCCCGGCAACGCTTATGTGAACGAGGCCAAGCGCCAGGTCTTCGGCCCCGTCGGCATCGACCAGCTCGCCGGCCCGAGCGAGATTTACGTGCTCGCCGACGAGACGGGCGATCCCGCCATGATCGCCACCGACCTCCTCGCCCAGGCCGAGCACGACGTGCGCACGCGCGTCGGCCTCGTCACGACCTCGCGCGAGCTCGCCGAAGCCGTGCTCGCCGAGGTCGGGCGCCAGCTCGCCGACCTGCCGACGGCCGCCGTCGCCGGCCCCGCCTGGCGCGACAACGGCGAGATCGCCGTCGCCGCCAGCGAAGAGGCGATGATCGCCTATTCCGACATCGTCGCCGCCGAGCACCTTCAGGTGCACACGGCCGATCCGCACGCCACCGCGAAGAAGCTCTCCAATTATGGGTCGCTCTTCATCGGGCCGCTTGCGAGCGTCGTCTATTCGGACAAGTGCTGCGGCACCAACCACACCCTGCCGACGATGGGCGCCGGGCGCTACACGGGCGGGCTCTGGGTCGGCTCCTATGTCAAGGTCGCCACCCATCAATGGCTGGACGAGCGTGGCGTCATGGCCGTCGCGCCGCCCGCCTGCCGCCAGAGCCGCAGCGAGGGCCTCGAGGGCCACCGCCGGGCGGCGGCCCTGCGCCTCGACATGATCGAGGGGACGGCGGGCTGAGCACGGCTTCGCCCGCTACGCGCGCCCGATGAAGGGCGCGTAGTGGCCGGGATTGTTGCGGATTTCCTGCGCGGCGAGCCGGCGCAGCCCGGCCACCGCCTCGTTCGTGACGGCCCTGTTCTGGTTCATGCTCGCGAGCACGGCGCGGAAGAGGCAGTCGCCATCCCCGCGGATCCGGTGCAGGTTGCCCGCGATATAGGCGTCGTAGTGGCCGGGCGAATAGGCGAGCTCGACGGCGGGGCCCGAGACGGGGCCGTTCGGTATCACCGACAGGCTCTTTCCGCTCGCGGGATAGCCGCGCAGCACCACCTCCCGGCGCAGCGCATTGGCGATCGCCGTCGGCGCATAGTCGCCGGCTGCCGCGTTCCAGTTGCCCGGCACCTCGAGAAAGTCGGCGATCTTCCTCACCGCCGGAAGATTCTGAGCGCTCCCGTCCACCGCGCGGGCGCCGGCCCCGGGCGCCGGCCTGGCGCCGCGCTGCCGGGCGTCCGCCAGGGGGCGAGGCAACGGCTTCGGGCCCCGCAGCTGCGCCCAGTCGGCCGGAATGCTGCCACGCACGAAGAAGACTTCGTCTTCCCATTGGTTGGTGACGGTCAGCCCCACTGCCTTCGCCAGGACCTGCTTGGAAATTTTGCCGTCCCGGACCAGCCTGGGGCCATCGTTCTTCAGGATGTCCTCGATCGTCCGGAAATCCCGCGGGCTGTGCCTGGTGTCGATGACCCACACCTTCGCGTCAGGCCTGCCATGCGCAAAATACTCGGCGGTCGACTCGGTCATCGTGAGGGAGGGCACCTTGCCTTGCTGGGCGCCGCTGTAGCTCCCGGCATGCTCGATGATGGCGGCAAGGTACCGGTCCTGCGCATCCGGTCCGCTCCAGTCGAACGTGCTCGTGATGCCCGATCCGGCCTGGCCCCTGTAGAGCCTGTCGGGAATGGGCCGGTCGGCTCGCCGGTCGATGATGCGGGCGATCTCGTCTGCGCTCAGCACGCGGCCGCTGCCCCGGCGCATCTTCCCCGCTTCCTCGTAGGTCTCCCGCAGGATGCGGCCGGGATCCGCGTTGCGCGCCCCCGGTGCTCCCGCGGCGCCGGGCGCCGCAGCGCCCTTGTCGTTGCGCAACTTGACGAAATACCTGCGCCCGCGCTTCGTGACCTCGGTTCGGAGCTGCAGGTGCTGCTCCATGGCGAGGGCGGGTGATGCCATCGTCTTCACCTTCGCCAGGGGCCCCCCCTTGTCCGCGAGCTGCCCCGCCTTGGCGGCATCCATGACCTGGTCCGCGCCCCCCATCCTGTTCGCCGCTGTCTTCAGGCCTTTGGCGCCTTTCCGGATCTGGGGCAGGGCATCCGCCTGGTTGCCGATCGTCTTGGCGGCAGCAGCGGGCAGGCGCAGCTTTCCGATCACGTCGAGGACGGGAGGGCCCGCGTCGAGAACCCCGAGGGCGACGGCGGTCTTGTGGTTCCCCTGCTGCCATTCGCGCGCCGGATCATAGCCGGGAACGGTACCGCCGCGCGCGGCGTGGACGAACTGCTCGTAACCCGTTTCCGCGAAAGCCTCGTTCTTCAGCGGGAGCAGCAGGTCCTCGAAGATGCGCAGGCTGCTGTCCGCGACGGCCTCGCGCAGGCTGATGTCGCCGTCGACCTCCTTCAGGAGATATTCGGTCAGCGAATTCCCGCGATCGACAGGCGTCTCGAAGAACTGGCATAGATGGCTCGCGAGCCATCTCGTCTGGCCTGCGCTGTCCGCGGGCATGCGCAGGATCAGATCGGGATCGCCCGGCACCACGGCGAAGAACAGCGGCTCGGCGCCGCCCTCCACCTTCAGGACGTACCCGCGCGAGGCGTGCTCGACGGAGACCCCGGGCCTCAGCCCGCCGTGCTCCCAACCCATCCGTTTCACGTCAAAGGACAGGACGGACGCTTTCGTCTTGTCGATATCCAGTCCCGCCGCCGACAGCGTATCCATGATCCTGGCGGTCGCGTTGGCGGCTTGCTCGACGATATGCTCCGAAAATTCTTCCTCGAAGCGGCTGTCGAGGTCGGGGAGATTCTTCAACTCCTGCGGGAAGTCGCGGCTGAAGAAGGGCAGGGCCTGGATCTGCGCCTGCATGTAAAGGTCGACGAGGCGCTGCTTGCCTCTGATGGTGGCCCCGCCGATTCCGACGATGACGGGATCGGAAAAGGCATATTCCCTTTCCGGGTCGAAGCCGGCCCGCTGCAGGATCGCGAGCGCGACCCCCAGCCGCGTCGGCATGTTCTGCCGTGCGTCCGCGAGCAGGTTCGCGCCACGGCAGCGCGCCGCGTTGGAGCCATACTGTCCGCTGCGGCGCGATCGCGCGGAAGGCGTTGCGGTGGCCGGTTGCTCCGATGGTAGCTCGTCCCCGCTGGACGGCATGCGCCGCAGATCGGGGAACGTCTCCTCCATCTGCTGCTGCGCTTCCGCGATCAGCCTCTCCGTCATGGCCACCGTTCTCGTATCGGGCGGATGGAAAGCCGGCGACCGCCAGTTCGGGCGTCCGAAACCGGAGGAATCGTCGGGCCGAAACATCGGTGCGTCCGCTGCGGGGGCGGAGCTGTTGTATGCCGCAAGATCGTGCGGCGTATATCTGCCGATGGGCATCAATATATGTCCTTCACGCAAGTATTGTTTGTATAATGGATTGCAAGTCGGCTGTTTTGTTATTGATGTGCGTCGGCGTCCCGGCGTGCAAGGGCGCCAGCAAGGCAATCCAAGGCTCTTCCGTAAATTCGGTCTTCTTGCCTGGCGCGGGTCGAACGAAAGGCGGACAGCCGCGGCAACCGAAAGGTCTTCACCGGCGCGCCGAGGCGGCGGCCCGGGCGCTGCTCCAACGCCTCGGCTTCATGGTGGGGGTGGCGGGGTGTATATTGCCTCGCGTGGCAGGGGGGCTTGTTGATGGGGAGGGATGCTCCATGACACGCATGATCGGTGACGTCGCGCCGGATTTCGAGGCCGAGACCACTGAAGGCCGTATCCGCTTTCACGACTGGATCGGCGATTCCTGGTGCGTGCTGTTTTCCCATCCGAAGGACTTCACGCCCGTCTGCACGACCGAGCTCGGCTACATGGCGCGGGTCAAGCCCGAGTTCGACCGGCGCAACGTCAAGATCATCGGGTTGAGCGTCGATCCGGTCGACAGCCACGCCCGCTGGGCGAACGACATTCGTGACACGCAAGGGCATGCCCCGAACTTCCCGATGATCGGCGATCCGGATCTGTCGATCTCCAAGCTCTATGGCATGTTGCCGGCGAGCGCCGGGAGCACCTCCGAGGACCGCACGCCCGCGGACAACCAGACGGTGCGCAACGTCTTCGTCATCGGGCCGGACAAGAAGATCAAGCTCATCCTCGTCTATCCGATGACCACCGGCCGCAACTTCGACGAGGTGCTGCGCGTCATCGACTCGCTCCAGCTCACCGCCAAGCACCGGGTGGCCACGCCGGTGAACTGGAAGGCGGGCGACGACGTCATCATCGCCGGCTCGGTGCCCGACGAGGAGGCGAGGACGATCTATCCCGACGGCTGGACCGCCCCGCGGCCCTACATCCGCATCGTGCCCCAGCCCCGCATGTGACGGGCCCGTCGCGACGCCCGGCATCGCCGTCCGGGCGCCGGCCTCCCGCCGCGGGCCACGAAGTCCATGGCGCGAATTGTCCCTCTTTCGTCCGGGCCGACCATTTCGCTTCGCCGGATGGGCGCTATTGTCGCGTCGTGGTCAGCTCAGGAGACAGCGAAATGGCTCGCGATACGGCACTTCTCGTCGTGGACGCCCAGGAATCCTTTCGGCACCGGTCCTATTTCCGCGAGGAGGGCCTGCCGGCCTACATCGCGCGCCAGCAGGCGCTGATCGATGGCGCGAAAGCGGCTGGCATGTCCATCGTCCAGATCTTCCACGTGGACGGGACGGGGGCCTTCTCGGAAGACTCGGGCTTCATCAGGGCCCTCGCGCCGCTCCAGGTCGCGCCGGATATCGTCTTCCGCAAGCGCCGCCACAGCGCGCTCGTCGGCACCGGCCTCGACGTATGGCTGACCGAGAACGGCATCCGCCGGGTGATCGTCTCCGGCATCCGTACCGAGCAGTGCTGCGAGACGACGGCGCGCCATGCCTCCGACCTCGGCTATGCGGTCGATTATGTCGGCGAGGCCACGCTGACCTTCCCGATGACCGATGCGGCGGGCCGTGAGTGGAGCGCGGCGGAGATCCGCGCCCGCACGGAGCTGGTGCTGGCGGGGCGTTTCGCCCGCATCGCCACCGTCGAGGAGGCGCTCGCCGGCCGGACGGACAAGGCGGCGGCATGAGCCTCACCGGGCAGCCGCGCATCGTCCCCGTCATCGTGGTGGTGCCGCCACGGACGCTGCTGCTCGACATCGCCGGGCCGATGGAGGTGCTGCGGCGGGCGAATATCGATCAGGCCGCCGTGCGCTTCGTGGTCAGCTATGTCGGCCCGGCGCCGTGCGTCACGAGTTCGGTGGGGCTCGATGTGGCGAATGTCGCGCCGCTGCCCGACGGCCTTCCCGACGATGCCCTCGTCGTCATCTCCGGATCGGCCGACGAGCCCCTTGGCGCCCCGGCCGGTTCGCGTGCCGATGACGCTCCGCTCGAGGCCGAGATCGTCTCCTGGCTGCAGCGCGTGATCCGCCCGGGCATCCGCCTCGTCTCGATCTGCTCCGGCGCGCTGCTCGCCGCCCGCGCGGGGCTGCTCGACGGCCATGAGTGCACCACGCACCATGCGACACTCGGCGAGCTGATGCGCCTTGCCCCAAGGGCGCGGGTCAGGGAGAACCGGCTCTATGTCGAGGATGGCGAGCGGCTGACCAGCGCCGGCGTCACGGCCGGCATCGACCTCATGCTGGCGCTGGTCGCCCGCGAGGCCGGCCATGCGGCGGCGCTCGCCGTGGCGCGCGATCTCGTCGTCTACCTGCGCCGTGCCGGCGGCGATCCGCAGCTGTCGCCCTGGCTGGAGGGGCGCAACCATCTCCATCCGGCGATCCACCGCGCGCAGGATGCGGTGGGCGCCGATCCCGCCCGGGACTGGTCGGTCGAGGCGCTGGCGGAGGTCGCCGCCACCAGTCCGCGCAACCTGTCGCGGCTGTTCAACGACCACGCCGGCATGAGCGTGACCGACTATGTGAACCGGATGCGCATCGCCCTCGCGCGAGAACTGGTGATCGGCTCGCGGCTCGACATGGAGAGCGTTGCCGAGCGCTCAGGATTCTCCTCGACGCGCCAGTTCCGCAGGGTCTGGAACCGGCTGCACGAAACCTCACCGGCCCGCCTGCGCGCTTCATTCCGCTAGCTGCATCGGCGCAGCGATGGCAATCCTCGGCTGGGCATCCGCGCACGCGGCGGGGCCGTTGACGCTACTCGTGAGTAGCCTCATGATCCTTCGGTAACGTAGCTACCGGCGGCGCATAACGATCGCGGGAGCCACGGCGGGAGGAGATCCGATGGAGCAGGCCGAGAGGCCGGTCCTGCGGGCGACGGCGTGCACCGCCGCTGTCGTCGCGCCAAGCCGGCCGTGCTTCCCCGACGCGATCGGCGGACGGACGCCGCGATGCGAGGGCTGCCCGTGACGCTGGCGGCGCGCGACGTGATCCTCGGTGTCGAGGGCGTGTCGCTCGCCTTCGGTGGCGTGCGGGCACTGACCGACGTTTCCTTTTCGGTGCGGCGCGGGTCGATCACCGCGGTCATCGGGCCGAACGGCGCCGGCAAGACCTCGCTCTTCAACACCATCTCGGGCTTCTACCGCCCCCGCTCCGGCAACGTCGTCTTCGACGGCAGGAGCCTCGCCGGCACGGCGCCGCCGGAGCGCGCGCGCCTCGGCCTCGCGCGCACCTTCCAGAACATCGCGCTCTTCCGCGGCATGACGGTGCTCGACAACATCAAGCTCGGCCGCCACGCCCACATGCGCACCGGCCTTCTCGACGCGCTCGTCTACCGTGGCCGTGCGCGGCGCGAGGAGCTGGAACTGCGGGCGGAGATCGAGGAGCGCATCATCGATTTCCTCGAGATCCAGCACATCCGCAACGCGCCGGTGGCGACGCTGCCCTACGGCCTGCGCAAGCGGGTGGAGCTTGCCCGTGCCCTCGCCATGCGCCCGCGCCTGCTCATGCTCGACGAGCCCGTCGCCGGCATGAACCGCGAGGAGACGGAGGACATGGCCCGCTTCATCCTCGACGTGAAGGAGGAATGGGACGTCACCATCCTCATGGTCGAGCACGACATGGGCATGGTCATGGACATCTCCGACCACGTCGTCGTGCTCAATTTCGGCCAGGTGATCGCCGAGGGCAGCCCGGCCGCGGTCCAGGTGGATCCGGCGGTCGTCGCGGCCTATCTCGGCGCCGGCGACCTCGGCCGCCGCCTCAGCGGACCGGAGGCGGCATGACGGACTGGCTCTTCCTCACCGAGGTGTTCCTGGCCGGGCTCGGCTCCGGCGCGCTCTACGCCGTGACCGGCGTCGCCTTCGTGCTGATCTACAAGGCGACGCGCGTGGTCAATCTCGCCATCGGCGAGATCCTGATGCTCGGCGGCTACGCCTTCTTCGGCGCCGCCGCCGGCTGGCACCTGCCCGCCTGGGTCGCGCTGCCGGTCGCCATCCTCGCCGGGGCGCTGGTCGGCGCCGTCGTCGAGCGCGGGCTGATCCGGCCGATGCTGGGCGAAAGCCCCATCTCCGTCTTCATGGTGACGATCGGCCTCGGCTCCATCCTCGCCGGCTTCGTGCAGATCGTCTGGGGCGCCGATCCCTTGCGCCTGCCGGAATTCCTGCCGAGCGCGCCGATCTTCATCGGCGAGGCCTATGTCGCGCCCAAGGTCGCCTACGGCTTCCTCGCCGCGATGGTCGTCGTCACGGCTTTCGTGCTGGGGCTGCGCTTCTCGCGCGGCGGCGTGGCGCTCAAGGCGACGGCGGCGGACCAGGCGGCGGCCTATTCCGTCGGCATCGACGTGCCGCGGGTCTTCTCGCTGAGCTGGATCGTCGCCTGCGGCGTCGCCGCCGGCGCGGGCGTCCTCGTCGGGGCCATCGGCGGCATCTCGCCGACCATGGGTGTCTTCGGCCTCTCGGTGCTCGTCGTCGTCATCGTCGGCGGGCTCGATTCCATGGCGGGCGCGCTCGTCGGCGGGCTCTTCATCGGCGTGGTGGAGGCCTTCGCCGGCACCTTCCTCGGGGGCGAGTACCGGTTCCTCGTCACCTTCAGCATCCTGATCCTCATCCTGATGGTCCGGCCCTACGGCCTCTTCGGCACGCACGAGATCGAGAGGCTCTGACGATGCGCATCGGCACGCTGAAGACGGATTATGCGGCGGACGAGGCGCTGTTCGACACGCGCCTGCAGAAGCTCCTCATCCTCCTCGCCTGCGCCGCCGCCGTCCTCTTCCCCTTCGTCGCCAGCCCCTACTGGCTGTTCCTCGCCTGCCTCTGCGCCATCAATGTCGCGAGCGCGACGGGGCTCAACATCCTCACGGGCTATACGGGCCTCGTCAGCCTCGGCCAGGCGGCCTTCATGAGCGTCGGCGCCTATACGGTCGCCGTGCTCGAGATCCATGCCGGCACGCCCTTCCTCCTCAATCTGCTCGTCGGCGGGCTCCTGACGGCGCTCGTCGGCATCGGCGTCGGCATCCCGAGCCTCAGGGTGAAGGGCCTCTATCTCGCCATCGCCACCATCGCCGCCTCGGTCGTCCTCCACTTCGTCTTCGCGCATTGGCCGCTTACGGGCGGCATGCAGGGGCTGTCGATGCCGCCGGCCCGCCTCTTCGGCCTGGCGCTCGACCAGCCGTTCCAGCTCTACTGGCTGATCCTGCCGGTGACGGCGCTCATGGTGCTCGGCGCCGCCAATCTCTTCCGCACGCGCGTCGGCCGGGCCTTCATCGCCATCCGCGACCGTGACATCTCGGCCGAGGTGCTCGGCATCCCGCTGCTGCGCTACAAGCTGATGAGCTTCGCCGTCTCGTCCTTCTACGCCGGGCTCGCGGGCGGGCTGTGGGCCTATTTCTTCCGAGTCGTGACGCCGGAGAGCTTCCCGCTCGTCAATTCGATCTTCTACCTCGCCGCCATCATCGTCGGCGGCATGGGCACCATCCTCGGCGGCATCCTCGGCGCCGTCTTCATGACCATGGTGCCGGAGCTGCTGAAGTTCGTCGCCGGCCTGGTCACGCCCTTCTATCCGGATGCGCTCGCGCTGCTCGCGCCGGTGCGCACCATCGTCTTCGGCGCGCTCATCGTCGGCTTCCTGATCTTCGAGCCGCACGGGCTTGCGGAAATCTGGCGCCGCATCCGCCGCTTTTTCCACCTCTGGCCCTTCAGAACCTGAGGAGCCGGCAATCTCGCGTGGAGCCGCCGGCAAGAGCGGCCAAGGATAGGGAGGCAGAAGATGAGGGATTGGACGAGAAGACATGTGCTTTCGGCGGGCGCCGCGATGGGAGCAGGGCTCGCTCTCGGCATCCGGCCGCTCGCCGCGCAGGGCGCGGACGAGATCGTGCTCGGCGGCTCGATCCCGCTGACCGGCGTCTTCGCCTTCGCGGGCATCGGCATCCATGCCGGCATCCAGGACTACCTGAAGATCGTCAACGACGCCGGCGGCGTCGAGGGCCGCAAGGTGAAGTACGTCGCCGAGGACACGGGCTACAAGGTCGATGCCTCGGTCGCGGCCTTCAACAAGATCACGAGCCAGGAGAAGGTGTCGCTCTATTACGGCGACTCGACCGGTTTCTCGAAGACGATCAACCCGGAGCTGGAGCGCCGCGGCTCCATCCTCATGGCCGGCGCCTCCTTCGCGAGCGAGCTCAACGACCCCAAGAAATATCCGCTGCAGTTCATGGCGGGGCCCGACTATTCGGAGATGTTCGGCATCCTCCTGCGCTACATCGCCAACGAGAAGGCCGGCGCCAAGCTCGCCTTCGTCTATTCCGACACGGAGTTCGGCCGCGATCCGATCGGGCCGAGCGAGGCGCTCGCCAAGACGCTCGGCCTCGAGGTGGTGGAGAAGATCGTGACGCCGCCGGGCAGCGTCGACGTCTCGACCGAGGTGCTGAAGCTGCGCCGTGCGCGGCCGGATTTCACCATCTTCCACGGCTACGTGCTGGCGCCCATCCCGGAGTTCATCACCCAGGCCAAGCAGATGGGCCTCGCCAGCCGGTTCATGGGCACCTTCTGGAGCATGGACAATTCCACCGTCGAGCGCATGGGCGAGGCGGCCGACGGCTTCATGGGCGTCATGCCCTATCGCTACTACTACGATACCGAGGGTGAGAGCCCGATGCTGGAAAAGATCCGGCAGATGCGGCCCGAATACCAGTCGACGGCCTATCTGCAGGGCTTCGTCACCGCGCTCCTGATGTGCGAGGCGGCGAAGCGCACGCTCGCCGCCGGCAAGGAGCTGACCGGCGCCAATCTCAAGGCCGGGCTCAACAGCATCAAGGATTTCGACACCGGCGGCCTCTTCGGCGTGCCGATCTCGATCCCCGGCAATTCCGTGCCGGTCGGGCGCATCTATGCCTTCGACGGCAAGGCGAAGCAGATGAAGCCGGCATCCGACTGGATCCGCCTCGAGGCGTGACGGCAGCACGGAGACGGGACCCATGGCCGCGCCGCACCTGCTCGAGGTCGACAACATCGAGGTCGTCTACAACCGCACGATCCAGGTGCTGCGCGGCCTGTCTCTCGTCGTGCCGAAGGGGCGCATCGTCGCCCTGCTCGGCTCGAACGGGGCGGGCAAGTCGACGCTCTTGAAGGCCGTCTCCAACCTGCTCGCCATCGAGGACGGGGCGGTGACGAGCGGCGCCATCCGCTTTGCCGGGGAGGACATCGCCGCGCTCGCGCCGCACAGGCTGGTGCGGCGCGGGCTCTTCCACGTCATGGAGGGGCGCCGCATCTTCGAGGACCTCACCGTCGAGGAGAACCTGACCGCCGCGACCTTCGCCCTCACCGGGCGCGGGGCATCGACGCCGTCCTTCGAGCGCGTCTACAGCTATTTCCCGCGCCTCCACGAGCGGCGGAAGGGGCTCGCCGGCTACCTGTCCGGCGGCGAGCAGCAGATGCTCGCCATCGGCCGGGCCCTCGTCGCCGAGCCGTCGCTGATCCTGCTCGACGAGCCCTCGCTCGGCCTCGCGCCCAAGATGGTGGAGGAGATCTTCACGATCATCGCGCGTATCAATGCGGAGGAGGGGGTCTCCATGCTGCTCGTCGAGCAGAACGCCACGGTTGCGCTCGCCGTGGCGCACCAGGGCTACATCATGGAGACGGGCAAGCTCGTGATCGAGGGATCGGTCGACAAGCTCATCCACGACCAGGATGTGCGCGAGTTCTATCTCGGCCTCGGCGGCGGAGGCGACGCCCGGAGCTACCGCGACGTCAAGCATTACAAGCGCCGCAAGCGCTGGCTGTCCTGAGAAAGGTTGCCGAGATGCAGGCCGCTTCCGAACTGCCGCCGCTGACCTTGCCGCAGATGCTGCGCGAGAACGCGCGGGTGATGCCGGACCGCCTGGCCCTCAGGCAGAAGGACTTCGGCATCTGGCAGCCCATCACCTGGGCCGGCTACTACAGCCGCGCCGCCCATGTCGGGCTCGGCCTCAGGGCGCTCGGCCTCGATGCGGGCGGCCATGTCGGCATCCTGTCCGAGAACCGCGCCGAATGGGTGCTGGCGCAGCTCGGGGCCGGGCTCGTCGGCGCGGTCACCATCGGCGTCTATCCGACGAGCCCGGCGAACGAGGTCGCCTATGTCCTCGGCCATGCCGGCGTCGAGATCGTCGTCTGCGAGGACCAGGAGCAGACCGACAAGGTGCTGGAGTGCCTGGACGAACTGCCCCAACTGCGGCGCATCGTCGTCATCGAGCCCAAGGGCCTGCGCCACTATCCGCAGGACCGCGTCACCACCTTCGCCGAGCTCGAGCGGCTGGGCGCAGAACGCGAGCGCACGGAGCCGGGCGCGATCGACGCCTGCCTCGCCCGCCAGCAGCTCGGCGACACCGCCCTCATCGTCTACACCTCGGGCTCCACCGGCAAGCCCAAGGGGGCGATGCTCAGCTACCGCAACATGCACGCCGAGGCGGCCGGCACCATCGAGCGCCTCGGCTTCGACGCGGCGACGACCAACCTGTCCTACCTGCCGCTGTGCCATGTCGCCGAGCAGATGCTGAGCACCATGGCGCCGATCTATGCCGGCTCCTGCGTCTCTTTCGGCGAGTCGATCAGGACGGTGCAGGAGGATTTGCGCGAGGTGGCGCCGAGCCTCTTCCTCGGCGTCCCGCGCATCTGGGAGAAGCTGCACTCCGCCATCCACATCAAGCTGGCCGAGGCCGGCGGCTGGCGCAAGCGCCTGTTCGAGGCCGGCATGCGCGCCTGCGAGCCCTTCGCCGAGAAGCCGAAGGAAAAAAGGAGCTGGCGCGAGCGGGCCGTCTTCGCGCTCTATTACGCGCTCATCTTCCGGGCGCTGCAGAACTTCATCGGCCTGCGCGAGG
The DNA here is from genome assembly GCF_014196925.1 of Chelatococcus caeni. Classification (GTDB taxonomy): domain Bacteria; phylum Pseudomonadota; class Alphaproteobacteria; order Rhizobiales; family Beijerinckiaceae; genus Chelatococcus_A; species Chelatococcus_A caeni. Next base: position 166,775 of record NZ_JACIEN010000001.1, read on the forward strand.
TGAAGGTGGCGCTGACCGGCGCCGCGCCCATCCCGCAGCGCATCGTCCGCTTCTTCCGCACGCTGGGCGTGCCGCTCGTCGAGGTCTACGGCCTCACCGAGACCTCCGGCATGGTCACCGGGCAGCGGCTCGGCCATCTCGTGCCGGGCGCCGTCGGCGAGCCCGTCGCCGGTGCCGAGGTCCGGCTCGGCGAGGCAGGGGAGCTGCTGGTCCGGGGCGACCTCGTCTTCGAGGGCTATTACCGCAACGAGGAGGCGACGCGCGCCGTGCTGCGCGACGGCTGGCTGCATACGGGGGACGTGGCCGCCTTCGTCGACGGGCAGGTGCGCATCGTCGACCGCCTCAAGGACATCATGATCACGGCGGGCGGCAAGAACCTGAGCCCGTCGGAGATCGAGAACACGGTCAAGACGAGCGCCTATATCAAGGAATGCATCGTGGTCGCCGACGGGCGCCGCTACGTCACCGCGCTCATCCAGATCGACGGCGAGACGGTGGCGCAATGGGCCGAGAGCCAGCGCATCGGCTTCAGCAATTTCCGCAGCCTCGCCGAGCACCCGCGCGTGCGCGAACTCGTCACCCTGGAGGTCGAGCGCGCCAATGCCGAGCTCGCCCCGGTGGCGCAGATCAAGCGCTTCCACCTCCTCACCAAGGAGCTCGACCACGACGACGACGAGGTGACGGCGACGATGAAGGTCCGCCGCGCCAATATCGCGAGGAAATACGCCGCCGAGATCGAGGCGCTCTATGCGCCCGCGGCGCGCGTAGCATGAGAGGGCGGCCATGACGAGCACAGGGCTGTCCCCCTGGAAGACGCGGAAGGAGCGTGAGCGCGACCGCGAGATGAAGCGCGAGGCGGTGCTGCGCGCGGCCGCGCGCGCCTTCAACGAGCAGGGCTTCCACAAGACCTCGCTCGACGATGTCGCCGAGCGGCTGAACGTCTCGAAGCCGACGATCTATTATTACGTCAGGAGCAAGGACGAGATCCTCTTCGAATGTGTGCGCATCGGCCTCGAGCGACTCGACGCGGCGTCCCGCACAGTGCTGCCGGGCGGTACCGGCCTCGCGCGGCTGATCGCGCTGTGGACCGAATATGCGCGCATCGTCACGGAGGATTTCGGGCGCTGCCTGATCCTCGTCGGCGAGGACCCGCTGCCGGTCGAGACGCGGCGGCAGCTGCGCGCCCTCAAGAGCAAGATCGACCATCGCTTCCGCAGCGTCGTCGAGGATGGCATCGCGGATGGCTCCATCCGCGCCTGCGATCCCAAGCTCATCGCCTTCGCCGGCGCCGGCGCGCTCAGCTGGATCGCCCGCTGGTACAACCCCGCCGGCCCCCTCGACGTCGATACGGTCGCCCGGCAGCTCATCGACGTCCTCGTCCACGGCATCGTGGGCCCGTCGGCGGAGACCGAAGCGCCGCTTGCCGTGCCGTGAGGCCAGACGCCGGGGCGGCCTCGCACCATCTCCGGAGCGGATCCTGATTCATGACGGAAACGGTGCGCCGTACTCACGAGATCCGGGAAACCCTCGGATGCGGAGTGGCTTCCGCCTGCTCTGCCTGTTGCCTCATTTGCCCACCTGGCTCACAGGCCCGGCGGGACATTTCGTCTCTGCCGCTTGCCGTTGCCGCCGGCCGGAAGGGCCGATGTCGGCCGAGGGAGCCGCAAACGGGTCGCGCCGATCCCGGCGAGGGCAAGGGCAATGCCGGCTGCGACCGTTCGCAGCTGGTTCCAGAACTGCCAGCGTTCCGAGTAGCTGATCCAGACAACCTGCGCGCTCTCCCGGCTGGCCGGTACAGGCGTCCCCGCGAGCGCCTCGTTCATGGGCACGTTGACGACCATTGTCGGGGCAAGGCCGAAAACCAGGTAGATGCCGGCTGCGGCAAGGAACCAGAAGGCGGCGGCGCCTTCGCCGCCAAGGCGCGCTGCGGCCGCCGCGGCCAGCAGGACGACCGGCGTCAGGAAGAAGGCCGGAAAGAAGACAGCATTGCGCAGGGAGGCGTTCATCGCCTGCATCGCCTCGATCGCGATGCGGGGATCCGCCCGGTCGAGCCCCCACATGGTGGAGCAGACCCATGCGTAGAAGAAGCCGAAGATCGCGCCGCAGAAGACGATGGACGCAACCGACAGTGCCCGAACCAGTCGGTGCATTGCAGCCTCCGTCAAATCCGTATTGACATGTACGCCTTCCCGTTTTCCGTACAGATGTGTACGCTCTGCGTCAAGGCAATGTTGGAAGGGTTCGATGCGCGAGGAGATGAGGTCCGGACGGCGCCGGCAGATTGAGGAGGCCGCGTACAGGCTCCTCGAGGACCGGGGCTATGGCGGCACCTCGATGCTCGCCGTCGCGAAGGAGGCAAGGGCTTCGAACGAGACGCTCTACCGCTGGTACGGCGACAAGCGCGGCCTCTTCAAGACGATGGTGGCGAGCAACGCCGCAGCGACGACTGCCGCCCTCAAGGCGGCGATCGGTTGCGGCGCAGATCCGCTGGCGACACTTGACGAGGTTGCCCCGCTCCTCCTGTCGATGCTGCTGGGCGAGCGAGCCATCTCGCTCAATCGGGCTGCGGCCTCCGACCCGAGCGGCGAGCTGGGCGCGACCATCGCCGCCGCTGGTCGGGACAGTGTGCTGCCGTTGGTCGAGGCGCTGATCCGGCAAGGCCTGGAGACTGGCGTTCTGGCTGCACCCTCCGCCCGTGTCGCAGCCGAATGGTTTCTGAGCCTGCTGGTGGGGGATCAGCAGATCCGGCGGGTCATCCGCGCGATGGCTGCCCTGCCGGAAGCCGAGATCCGCGCCAGGGCAGCTGCTGCAATGACAGCATTCAGGAAGCTCTGCGCAGGCTGAGAGGGCGCAACCAGGTGACGCCGGCCGACCGTCTCCTGGCCGGGACGATTTTCGTTATTACGATCGAAAATCGTCCTGGAGCGTTCCGATGACCCCAGTCCAGTGCCGGGCGGCGCATTCGCATGGCCGCCCGCCGGCTTCGGCGCTGGCTGTCGAGACTGTTCAGTCCCGCGGCACGCTGCGCTCCAGGAACCGCCGGATGAAGGTGGCGATCTCCTCGGCGTGGGTTTCGAGCGCGAAATGCCCGGTGTCGAGCAGATGCACCTCGGCATTCGGATTGTCGCGCTTGTAGGCCTCGGCCCCCGGCGGCAGGAAGAAGGGATCCCAGCGTCCCCACACCGCCAGGAACGGCGGCTTGCGCGCGGCGAAATAGGCCTGAAACTGGGGGTACATGGCGACATTGTTGGCGTAGTCGCCGAACAGGTCGAGCTGGATCTCGTCGTTCCCCGGGCGGCTGATCTGTGCGTAATCGAGCCAGTAGGCCTCCGGCGCGACCTGGCTGGCATCGGGCACCCCGTGCACATACTGCCACTTGACGCCGTCGAGCGTCAGCATGGGGCGGAGCGCATCCCGGTTGTCCTGGCTCGGGTCCTGCCAGTAGCGGCGCACCGGCGCCCAGTCCTCGCCGAGGCCCTCCTCATAGGCGTTGCCATTCTGCGAGATGATGGCGGTGATGCGCTCGGGGCGGGCGAGCGCCAGGCGAAACCCCACCGGAGCACCGTAGTCGAAGACGTAGATCGCATAGCGGGTGAGGCCGATGGCATCGGTGAAGCGCTCGACGACCTGCGCCAGGTTGTCGAAGGTATAGGCGAACTCGCCGCGCGGCGGCGCCGACGTGTAGCCGAAGCCGGGCAGGTCCGGCGCGACGATGTGATAGCGGTCGGCGAGCAGCGGGATCAGCTGGCGGAACATGTGCGACGAGGTCGGGAAGCCGTGCAGCAGCAGGAGCGTCGGGTTCCGCCGGTCGCCCGCCTCTCGGTAGAAGACCGTCACCGGCCCCACATGGGCCGTGCGCAGGGCGATGGGAGGGGCGCTGGTCATCGTTTTTCTCCGGTATCTGCCGGGCCAAATGCCCGTTGCCGCCACCTTCCATCATTGCGGCTTTCGTCGGAATGCACGACAATAGGCGGTCACTCTTCCGCGCCTCGGAATGGCCATGGATCGCATCGACGCGATGAGGGTGTTCGTCGCCGCCCTCGACGAAGGCAGCCTTGCCGGCGCCGGGCGGCGGCTCGGCCGTTCACCGGCCGCCGTGAGCCGTGCGATCAGCTTTCTCGAAGGCCATGTCGGCGTTCCTCTCCTCCACCGCACCACCCGCTCCATCCGGCTCAGCGAGGCGGGCGAGCGCTATGCCGCCGCCTGCCGGCGCGTGCTCACGGACCTCGAGGAGGCCGACATGCTGGCCGCGGGCGAGCGCTCGGCGCCGCGCGGCACCCTGGCCGTCACGGCGCCCGTGATGAGCGGGGAGGAGGTGCTGCGCCCCGTCCTCGACGGCTTTCTCGACGCCTTCCCGGAGGTCTCGGCGCGACTCGATCTGCTCGACCGTCCGGTCAACCTCATCGACGAGGGGATCGACGTCGCGCTGCGCATCGCGCACCTGCCCGATTCCTCCATGGTGGCCGTGCACATTGGCGAAGTGCGCCGCGTGGTCGCCGCCGCCCCGCGCTATCTTGCGGCCCACCCGCCGATCAGGACCCCGGCCGATCTCACCGGGCATCGGATCGTGACGGTGCCGCTCGGCGGGATCGACTCCTGGAGCTTTCCGCCGGCCGGCCGGTCCGGCCTTCCCCGTGCCGTTTCCTTCGCGCCGCGCCTGGTGGTGAACAGTGTCCGCGCCGCGGTCGCCTCGGCCGCCGAGGGGCGGGGCATCGTGCGGCTCTTCTCCTATCATGTGGCCGAGCAGGTGCGGGCCGGGGAGCTCGCGATCATTCTCGAGGCCGACGAGCCGCCACCGCTTCCCGTCCACCTCATCACCCCCGAGCGCCGCCTTTCGGTGCCGAAGGTGCGCGCCTTCGTCGATTTCGCGATCCCGCGCCTGCGGGCCGCCTTCGCGCGCTTGAAGGCGGACGTCGCGTCCTGAGAGGGCCTTCGACAATCGGGCGCGGGGCGGAACCGATGGCCCAAGACGACGGTTTTCGTTATCATGATCGGAAATCGTCACGGAGGGCTCCGATGACCCCAGCCCAGTGCCGCGCGGCACGTGCCATGGTGGATCTGTCCCAGGAGGATCTGGCGAAGGCCGCTGCCGTCGGCCTGTCCACGGTGCGCAACTTCGAGACCGGCCGCACCCTGCCCATCGTCAACAATCTCGCCGCCATCCGGCGGGTGCTGGAGGAGGCGGGCATCGTCTTCCTCGACGACGGCGCGGCAACCGTCGGCGGGCCCGGCGTTCGCCTCAGGGCGCGCCGCAACGAGTTCATTCCGCCGGACGAACTGACCTCGGAGACGGACAGCTGAGCGCCGGCGTCGAGAGGTGCGAGCGGCGCATCGCTCCCTGCGGCGCGGAAGCGCGATGACCGGGCGAGGCGCTGTGCTAAGATGATCCCATGTTGAAGCTGCTGCGCGGCGCCCGCTCCCTTGCGCTCCTCGCCTCCATGGCCGTCCTTCTCGGCGGCCTCGCGGGGGGAGGTCGCATGGCCGAGGCGAGGGCCGGTGACGCAAGGCCCGAGCAAGTCACGCCCAAGGCGACGATATCAGCGCATGCGGGTCACCGGGCGCATGCCGGCCATTCCGTCGGCGCCGTCCGGCCGGCTGAGCACGACGTCGGGCGCGAGCACGCGATGGCGATCGAGGCAGCGGCGAACGAGGCTTCGGTGGACGAGGGCTGCTGCCCCGGCCATCCGCCGGCCGCGGCCGGGCGCGACTGCCTCGCCGTCTGCCTCATGTCGGCTTGTTCGGCCTCCGTGCTGCCGTCGGTCGGCACGCCCGCGTTCTCATCCCGCCCCGGCGGCCTGTGGCCCTGGATGGCTGCGGCCCTCCCGGAGGGCATATCGCCGGAGACGGCAACGCCTCCTCCTCGCGCCTGAAGGCGGCCGCGGGCGATGCCCTGCGGCACCAGGCATATCGATCCGATCGAGGAGAAGAATGATGAAGATTTCCATGATTGCGCTCGCGCTCGCCGTGGGCATGGCCGCACCTGCCTTTGCCCAGCAGCCCCCGGATGCCGGGCACGGCGCCCACCACGGCGCACCTGCCGAGAGCGGACAGGCCACGGCGCCCCAAGTCCAGATGCCCCAAGCCCAGGCGCCCCAAGCCCAGGCGCCCCAAGCCCAGGCGCCCCAGGCCCAGGCGCCCGCGGCGATGCCGGGCATGGGCATGATGGGCGCCGGCCAGGGCGGCTGCCCCATGATGCAAGGCATGATGCAGGCCATGATGGGCCGCGGCGGCATGGGCCACGGCATGGGTTCTGGCATGGGCCAGGGCATGGGCTCCGGCATGGCGGGAACGCCCAGGGGCGACCAGAGCGTCGCCTCCCTCGCGTTCAATGCCGTCAACGAGCGGATGCACCGCGACATGGCCGTGACCTTCACCGGCGATGCGGATGCCGATTTCGTGCGCGCCATGATCCCGCACCACCAGGGTGCCGTGGACATGGCCAAGGTGGTCCTCGCCTTCGGCAAGGACCCCAAGATCCGCGAGCTGGCCGAGAGCGTCGTCCAGGCGCAGGAGAGCGAGATCGCCATGATGAGGGCTTGGCTCGAGGCCAACGAGAAGAAGTGACGGCAAGGGCGGGGCGGCCGTGCCGCCGCCCCGCTCTCCCGTCGGAAGGGATATCCGACATGACATCGAGAACGATTGACAGGCGCGGCCTTCTTGCGGGCCTCGCAGCTCTTGCTGTCGTCGCCCGTCTCCCGGCCGCCGCGGCGGAGGCGTTGCCGCCCGTCACGGTCAGCCGCGATCCGGCATGCGGCTGCTGCGAGGCCTGGGTGGAGCACATGCGCGCAGCCGGCTTTCGTGTGACGGTCGTCGAGACGACCGCGATCAACCGCGTCAAGGCGCGCCTCGGCGTGCCCCAGGACCTCGCCTCCTGCCATACGGCGGAGGTTGCCGGCTATGTGCTCGAAGGCCATGTGCCGGCGGATGCCGTCGTCCGCCTCCTTGCCGAGCGGCCGGTCGGCACCGGCCTTGCGGTGCCGGGCATGCCGGTCGGCTCGCCGGGCATGGAGGTGGAGGGCGTCGCGCCCGATACCTACGAGGTCCTGCTGTTCGGCCCGGCCGGCCAGCGCGCCTTCGCCCGCTACGAGGGTGGCCGCCTGCTCAAGGGCTGAGGCGCGGCGTCAGAACGAGGCCTTGAGGCCCACCGTCAGGGTGAGGGCGGAGAGATCCCCGCTCTGCGAGGCTGCGACCGTGCCGCAGCAGGCCCCCTTGATGGTCGCCTTGTCCTTCTTGGCCTCGTAGTACTGGTACTGGGCCTTGCCGGTCAGGGCCAAGGCATCGGTGAGGCGGACTTCGCCGCCGATGGTCGCGCCGACCATCCAGGTCTGATAGTCCGCCTCCGAGATATAGTTGCTGTAGTAGATGAAGTTCTGGTCGGCTGCGATGCTGTTCATCCTGGCCCTGTCGCTGGCGAAGACGATCGGACTGCCGATGACCTCCGCCATGACGCGGTAGCTGCCGCCGTCGTAGCTGGCGCCGATGCCGATGTACGGCGTATGCCACCACTGGTCGTAGGACGACGACAGCGGCAGGTCGGACAGGTCGCCGAGCACCTCGTTGGACAGGGCATGGCTGCCGCGGTCCTTCAGTCCGACCCGCAGGTAGCGGTAGCCGGCAAGCCCCGAGAGGGTGAAGCTCGTGTCCTGATAGATGTTGACGCCGATGGACGCATCGATCTGATACATCGTCGGCAGCTTGGCCTTGTCGTTGCGCCAGTTCACCCGCGTCCGGCAGCCGAGGTCGCAGATGATGGCATCCGTGAAGGAATCGGAGGAATTGCCGGACCACGCCACGGTCCAGCCGGAGAGGCGCAGGTCGAGCCAGTCCCAACGGTAGGTCAGGGTCGCGCCGACGATGCCGGCATCGTCGATCTTCCACCTGGTATGGGCGAATTGCTCCCCGCAGCAGTTGTAGGCGGCCTGCTCGATGGTGCCCGTCAGGTAACCAGTGAATACCTCAAGGGAAAAATTCGAGCTGAGCGGCGCCTGTGGGCGTGGCTTTTCCGTAATCCACGGCAAATCGGCTGCGAGTGCGGCGCCTGGAAGAAGTATTGCTGCCGCGACACTTGAGAGAAATAGTTTTCTTGAACGTGATGTCAGCACTGAAGCCTCCCGCTGCGCCAAGTCTTGTGCAGGCTAGGAGGATTGGCTGAGTCGGTACAATCAGAAGTTGTCTGTTGATATGTTGTGCATATTTAAGGCTGCGGATGGGCAGCTAAAGCTCCGTCAGCAGGATATTCGTTTCCGTATGGGTGACGCCCCGGATGGAGCGGATCTCCGTCAGCACGCGGTCGAGTGTGGCGAGGTCGCCGGCGTTGATCTCCACCACCACGTCCCAGCGTCCGTTGGTGGAATAGATGCGCGCCACCTCCGGGATGCGGCGGATGGCGGCGATGACCGGCCGGTTGTCGGTGGCGCGCGCCTCCAGCATCGTCAGGGCCCGGACGGGCACCGTCTCGACGTCGCTGCGCAGCCGCGCGGTGAAGCCGACGAGCACCCCCCGGCTCATCAGGCGGTCGATCCGGTTCTGCACCGTCGCGCGCGAGACGCCGAGGATGCGCGCCAGGGTCGCCGCCGGCATGCGCCCGTCCTTGCGCAGGAGGTCGATCAGGCGGCGGTCGGTGTCGTCGAGGTCGGCCATCTGGCGAAATGCTCTCTTGTCCTGGCGATATGCTTGCTTGGTGGCATATCGTAACACATTGCTGCCTTTTCGTTAGAGGTCGTGGTCCCCATTCTCTCGCGACGCATCAGCTTCTGGCGAAGGGGACGAGACGGGTGAAGGACATTGCAGGGCCGCGTGACATCGGCCTTCTCGGTATTCCGCTCGAGGCCGGCGGTGCCGTCGCCGGCACGCTGATGGGGCCGGCCGCCCTGCGCACGGCCGGGCTCGCGGCGCGGCTGACGGGGCTCGGCCATCGCGTGCACGACCACGGCGATGTGACGCCGGCCGCGGTCGCCGACCGTGACCTGCCGGCGGAACTCGCCGCGCGCTGCCGCAGCGCCGGCACCGTCGCGGGCTTCGTCCGCGCCGCCCACGAGCGGGCGCTCTCGATCCTCGAGGCGGGGCGGATGCCGGTCTTCATGGGCGGCGACCACAGCATCTCCATGGGCACGGTGAGCGCCGTCGCGCGCCACTGCGCCGCGACGGGGCGTGACCTCGTGCTGCTCTGGCTCGATGCGCATGCCGATTTCAACACGCCGGCGACCAGCCCGTCCGGCAACATCCACGGCATGCCGGTGGCCATGCTGTGCGGCGACGAGAGCCTGCGGCCGCTCCTCGGCGAGCATCGCTTCCCGCCGCTCGCGCCGGAGAACGTGCATCTCTTCGGCCTGCGCTCGATCGACCAGGAGGAGCGGCGGGCGATCGCGCTCAACGGCCTCGACGGCATCGACATGCGCCTCGTCGACGAGTTCGGCGTCTCGGTGCTGCTGCGCCGCATCCTCGCCGATCTCGATCCGGCGCGGACGCACCTGCACGTCAGCCTCGACGTCGACTTCCTCGATCCCGAGGTGGCGCCGGGGGCCGGCACCCCCGTGCCCGGCGGCGCGACCTATCGCGAGGCCCATCTCGTCATGGAGATGCTGCACGACAGCGGCCTCGTCGGCTCGCTCGACATCGTCGAGCTCAACCCCTTCCTCGACGAGCGCGGCCGCAGCGCCGTGGTGCTCGCCGAGCTGACGGCGAGCCTCTTCGGCCGCTCGGTGCTCGATCGTCCCGCCGGCCAGCGCGGCATCGCCCGCGCCGCCGCGACCTTTGCGGAGACCACCTCATGACCATGCTCTCGGCCGATTTCATCGCCCTCGAACAGGCACTCGGCGCCCACAATTACAAGCCGCTCGACGTGGTGCTCGCGCGCGGCGAGGGCGTCTGGGTGTGGGACGTGGAGGGGCGGCGCTATCTCGACTGCCTGTCGGCCTATTCCGCCGTCAACCAGGGGCATTGCCACCCCAGGATCCTCGCCGCCATGGTCGAGCAGGCGAAGAAGCTGACGCTCACCTCCCGCGCCTTCCGCAACGAGCAGCTGGCGCTGTTCTACGAGGAGGTCGCGACGCTCACCGGCTCGCACAAGGTGCTGCCCATGAACAGCGGCGCCGAGGCGGTGGAGAGCGCCATCAAGGCCGTGCGCAAGTGGGGCTACGAGGTCAAGGGCGTGCCGGAGGGCCAGGCCGAGATCATCGTCTGCGCCAACAACTTCCACGGCCGCACCATCACCATCGTCGGCTTCTCGACGGACCCCGACGCGCGCGGCGGCTTCGGCCCCTTCGCGCCGGGCTTCCGCGTCGTGCCCTTCGGCGATGCGGCCGCCTTCGAGGCGGCGATCACGCCCAACACCGTCGGCTTCCTCGTCGAGCCCATCCAGGGCGAGGCCGGCGTCGTCATCCCGCCGGCCGGCTATTTCAAGCGCGTGCGCGAGCTGTGCACCGCGCACAACGTCACCCTCATCCTCGACGAGATCCAGACCGGCCTCGGCCGCACGGGCAAGCTGCTGGCCGAGGAGCATGAGGGCATCGAGGCGGACGTCACCCTCATCGGCAAGGCCCTGTCGGGCGGCTTCTATCCGGTCTCGGCCGTGCTCTCCAATTCCGAGGTGCTCGGGGTGCTGAAGCCCGGTCAGCACGGCTCGACCTTCGGCGGCAATCCGCTCGCCTGCGCCGTCGCGCGCGCTGCGCTCAAGGTGCTGACGGAAGAGGGCATGATCGAGAACTCGGCTGTGCAGGGCGCCTATTTCCAGCAGGCGCTCGCCGGCCTGCGCAGCAACATCGTGCGCGAAGTGCGCGGGCGCGGCCTCATGATCGCCGTCGAGCTCCATCCGGAAGCCGGCGGCGCCCGCCGCTACTGCGAGGCCCTGCAGGCACGCGGCGTCCTCGCCAAGGACACGCACGGCGACACCATCCGCCTCGCCCCGCCGCTCGTCATCGGTCGCGAGGAGATCGACTGGGCGATGGAGCAGATAGAGCCGGTGCTCACCGGCGCGGTGTGAGGGGAGGGCGCGTCGCGGCGCCCTCGTGCCCCGGATGCGCTGCAGCATGAAATGCTGCGGTGCTGATCCGGGGCCCATTCGCCGCGGGATATACGGCGCCTTCGGCGAGTCCTCACGCCGGTTCCCGGGTCGCATTCCGCTCGCGCTGCATGCGCCCGGGAAGCGAGGTCGTGTGTAAAGGCAGGGGCCGACGGTGGTTGCCGCCCGCCGCCGTTTCCGCAAAAGATCGCGTGAGCGTCAACCGGGATTCGATCTGACCATGCAGATGTTCGATGCCGCCGCGGTCCGTGCCGCCCTGCCGTGGCCGGGCCTCATCGCCGCCCTCGAGGAGATGTTCGCCAGAGGCGCCGACGTGCCCCAGCGCCAGAGCCTCACCATCGCGAACCCGAAGGGTGACGACGGTACGCTGCTCCTGATGCCGGCCTGGATCGGCGGCGACAGCATCGGCGTCAAGGCCGTCACCTTCTTCCCGGGCAATACGGCCCTCGGCCTCGCCACCATCAACGCCGCCTACCTCCTCTTCGACGGCGCCGACGGGCGCCTCAAGGGCGTCTACGAGGGCGATGAACTCACTGTCCGCCGCACCGCCGCCGCCTCGGCGGTCGCGGCCAAGCGCCTTGCGCGCGCCGATGCGCAGCACCTCCTCGTCGTCGGCACCGGGCAGCTCTCGGCCAACATGGCGGCGGCCCATGCGAGCGTGCGCGCCTTCACCCGCATCGAGATCTATGGCCGTAGCCCCGACAAGGCGGCTCAGGTCGTCGCGGCCCTCGCGGAGGAGGGGCTGACGGCGCAGGTCTGCGAGGAACTCGCTGCAAGCGCCGCGGCGGCGGACGTCATCTCCTGCTGCACGAGCGCGACCGAGCCGGTCGTCGGGGGCGCATGGCTCAAGCCCGGCGCCCATCTCGACCTCGTCGGCGCCTTCAAGGGCGACATGCGCGAGGCTGACGACGAGGCGGTGCGGCGGGCGAGCCTGTTCGTCGACCTGCGCCCCGGCGCCATCCTCGCCGGCGATCTCGCCCAGCCGCTGGCGGCCGGCATCATCGCCGAGAGCGACATCCGCGCCGACCTGAAGGAACTCGTCACCGGCGCCCATCCGGGCCGCACCGGCGAGGACGAGATCACCCTCTTCAAGTCTGTCGGCTATGCGCTGGAGGATCTCGCGGCCGCCCGCCTCATCGCGGGGCAGGCCGGCTGATCACCACGTCCGCCGGCCCTTGACGACCGGCGACCCATGTCCCACCTCTTGCGCCGTGGGGACGACCCCATCCCGGCCGCAGGCCGGGCCTTGTCCTGGCCGGGACGACCCTGCCGCAGCACCGCCCCGATTGCGTTCAGCGCCGGGCGGGCACAACGACAGGATCATGCGTCATGGCTTGGGCGTATCTCTTTCTCGCGGGGCTGTTCGAAGTCGGCTGGGCCGTCGGCCTCAAGTTCACCGAGGGCTTCAGCCGGCCGTTGCCGACGGCGCTCACCGTCGCCTCGATGATCGTGAGCCTCGGCCTCCTCGGCCTTGCCCTCAAGAACCTGCCCCTCGGCACGGCCTATGCGATCTGGACCGGCGTCGGCACGGTCGGCACGGTGATGCTGGGCATCATGCTGTTCGGCGAGGCCGCCGACGCGCTCAGGCTCGCCTGCATCGGCCTCATCGTCGCCGGCATCGTCGGGCTGAAGCTCGTCACGCCGGCGGCCTGACCTGGGTTAGGGGCGGGGAAGTGCAACCGCTCTCGTCATGGCCGGGCTCGTCCCGGCCAGCCACGCCGTCGACGTCGCGCAGCCTTTAAGGGCGTGGATGCCGCGACGAGCGCGGGCATGACGTGTGACAAAAGAGCCGCCGGTATCGCGTCCGAGCACCTCCTCCTTCATCCCTCCACGACCACGATATGCACGCGTCGCGGGCCGTGGGCGCCGAGCAGCAGCGTCTGCTCGATGTCGCCTGAGCGGGACGGGCCCGTCACGAAGTTCACCGTGCGCGGCATCTGCCCCTTGCCGTAGGTGAAGCGGATGCGGCCCCACATCTCCTCGTAGTCGCCGGCGAGGTCCTTCGCATTGACGACGACGATGTGGTTGTCGGGCAGGAAGTTGATGGTCGTCGGGTTGTCCTCGCCCGAGACGAGGGCGAGCGTCCCCGATTCGGCGATGCCGGCGAAGGCATGGCTGACGCCGTTGAGGTCGCGCCCGTCGCTCACGCCCCTGGCGATCTCGAGCGCCGTCTCGCCCCACGGCATGCCGGCGAGGCGCGCGTCCGCGCCCATGCGCACGGTGGCCGGCAGGTTGTGGCGGCGCAGGTAGTCGGCGACCGCCGCCGGCACTTCGTCCGCCGAAGCGACCGTGGCGACGCTCGCCTGCGCCCGCTCGGCCTCAGTCTTGAAGAGGGCGACGCGCTCGGCGCCGGTCACCTGGCCACGGCCGGGGATGAGCCCCTTGGGCGCGCGCTCGATGCGGTCGTCCACCGCGTCGCGGCGCGGCGCCTCAGTGCCGGTGACGCCGAGCGAGCGGCGGATATTGGCGAAGATCTCGGCGCGGGCGTTGCTCATGGGGGGAACGTTCTTGGGATTGTCGCTCATCTCAGGCCGCCTTCCGGTTGGCGCGCTCCTTGCGCCAGCGCTCCTGGAAGGAGGCGCCCTGCGGGGCGGGGAAATCGCGATAGCGCGTCCAGCCGCCGGCGCCCGGCAGCCAGCGCAGGCGTCCCTTGCCGCCACCGGCCAAGGCGAGCGCGCGCATGGCAAGGCCGGTCGCGAGCCGGTAGAGCGTCGGCCGGCGGGCGAAGAAGCCCCATACCGACAGGCCCGAGCGGACCGTGGCCGGCGTCAGGTGCCGCTCGAACTCGCGCTCGCGCCAGTGGCGCATCATCTTCGGCAGCGGGATGCGCACGGGGCACACGCTCTCGCAGCGGCCGCAGAAGGTGGAGGCATTGGGCAGGTGCCCGGCCTTGTCGACGCCGATGAGGCTCGGCGTCAGCACGGCGCCCATCGGGCCGGGATAGACCCAGCCGTAGGCGTGCCCGCCGACGGCGTGATAGACCGGGCAATGGTTCATGCAGGCGCCGCAGCGGATGCAGCGCAGCATGTCCTGGAAATCCGTGCCCAGCATTGCCGAGCGCCCGTTGTCGAGGATGACGACGTGGTATTCGCCCGGCCCGTCCGGGTCGCCCGGCCGCCGCGGCCCGGTGGAGAAGGTGGTGTAGACCGACATGTCCTGCCCGGTCGCCGAACGGGCGAGCACGCGCAGGATCTGCGAGACGTCCTCCAGCGTCGGCACCAGCTTCTCGAGCGAGGCGAGCACGATATGCGCCTTGGGCAGGGTCTGCGTCAGGTCGCCGTTGCCCTCGTTGGTGACGATGATCGAGGTACCGGTCTCCGCGACGAGGAAGTTCGCGCCCGTGATGCCGACGTCGGCGGCGAGGAAGCGCTCGCGCAGCACCTGGCGCGCCTCGCCGAGGAGCGTCACCGGCTCGGTGAGGTCGCGGTCCTTGTCGAGCCCCTTGTGCACGCGGCGGAAGTCCGACGCCACCTGCTCCTTGGTGAGGTGCACGGCGGGGGCGATGATGTGCGAGGGCGGCTCGTTCCTGAGCTGGATGATGTATTCGCCGAGGTCGGTCTCCACCGGCTCCATGCCGAGGCCCTCGAGATGGGCGTTGAGCCCGATCTCCTCGGCGATCATCGACTTGCCCTTGGTGACGGTCTTCGCCTCGAGGCGCCGGCAGATCGCGCCGACGATGTCGCAGGCCTCCTTCGCCGTGCGGGCGAAATGGACATGCCCGCCGGCCGCGGTCACCGCCTGCTCGTAGCGCTCCAGGTAGAGGTCGAGATGGGCGAGGGTGTGGTTCTTGATGTCCCGCGCCGAATCCCGCAACGCCTCGAACTCGGGCAGCCGCTCGGCCGCATGCACGCGCTTGTCGATGAAGCCCTGCCGCACATTGCCCAGGGCCTTCTGCAGCTGCGTGTCGCCGAGCGCCTGATGGGCGTTTTCCTTGAACTTCGGAGAGGTGGGATGAAGCGTCATGTCTTTGTCGTCCCTCGGGCGGTCAGCATATCAGGAGGACGGGTCCCGCGCGTCAAGTGCGACAGGCGAGGCCAATTGCGGTGGGGCAGCGTTTCGCGGGCGCACGCTGCTGTCCTTCCGTGCCCGCCGTGCAAGCAATGGCGGAGCTTCCTGAAGTAGAGTCCGGCAATATCGATCCGGCTATCGCAGAGAAAGCCGCCCTATCCGAATACGATGCTCGTTGATTATTTGGAGATGTTGCATGGACCGCCGTTCTTTCATCAAGGGTTTTGCCGGCCTGGCGCTTTGCCCGGTCTGCGCTGGTGCCGCCGCGGCGGGCGAGCCGCATTGGGGGTATGAGGGCGGCGAAGGGCCGGAATACTGGGGCAAGCTGTCGGAGGAGTTCAGGGCCTGCGCCATCGGCCGCGGCCAATCGCCCATCGATCTCGAGCATCCCCGGCGCGCCGACCTGCCGAAGCTCGATCCGCGCTATGCTGCCGGCTTCCCGCGCATCGCCAACAACGGCCATACGGTCCAGATCGATGCGGCACCGGGCAACAGGCTGGTCGTCGGCGAGGATGTCTACGACCTCGTCCAGTTCCACTTCCACCACCCGAGCGAGCACCGCCTGCGCGGCAGGCGCTTTCCGCTGGAATGCCACTTCGTGCATCGCGGTACGGACGGCGGCCTCGCCGTGCTCGGTGTTCTCCTGGCGCGCGGGCGAGCCAACGGGGCCTTCGAGACGATCCTGGCGCATGCGCCGCAGCAGGCTGGCGCTTCCTCCGCCCTGACGGGCCTCGATGTCTCGGGCCTTCTGCCGGATGCCGGGCGCTATGTGCGTTATAGCGGCTCGCTCACGACGCCCCCGTGCAGCGAGGGTGTGGACTGGATCGTGCTTACCACGCCCGTGGAGGTGGCCGAGACGCAGGTCGCCCGCTTCGCGGCGCTCTATCCGAACAACGCCCGGCCCGTTCAGCCGCGCCATCGCAGGATCCTGCGCGAGACCTGACGCGCGAGAGAGGCCGAGCGTCTTCCTCGGAACCTTCCGGAAGAGGGACGGGCAAGGCGTGGGAGCAAAGGTGAAGCGCAGCTTCCGGCGGCAATGGGCAGGTGGGAGGCCGCGCGCGGTCTCCCACCTGCCCGGTGGCGGTTTGCCGCTCCCCTCTTGGAGCTTGTGGCCGACAGCCGGCCGGTCGCTGTCTTTGTCGTTATCGCCCGACCGGTGCGAGATGCGCTCACGCATCACGCCCATCGACCCACAGGAATCGAGGGCGGCAGCACGGGACGATGAGGCACCACGGGACGGCATCAGGGGCAATTCGCCTTTAGTCTAATGTGCCGTGGTGTGCCCGGGCTCACGCGCTCCCGCTCCGCCGCGCCGCTGCGGCCGCGATGGGGGCCTCGTCCGTCATGCCCGCGAGCACCTCGGCCACGTGCCGCACCTTCGTCGCCTTGCCCTCGCGGGCGAGCTTGCCCGCCATGTTCATCAGGCAGCCGAGGTCGCCCGCAAGCAGGGTGTCGGCCTCGGAGGCCGTGATGTTCTCCGCCTTCTTCGTCACGATGGCGTCGGAGATTTCCCCGTATTTCACGGCGAAGGTGCCGCCGAAACCGCAGCAGACGTCGCTCTCCTGCATCTCGACCAGCTCGAGGCCCGCGACCGTCTTCAGGAGCTGGCGCGGCTGGCGGGCGACGCCGAGCTCGCGCAGGCCCGAGCAGGAATCGTGATAGGTCACGTGCCCCTCGTAGCGCGCCTCGACGTGCCGGACCTTGAGCACGTCGACGAGAAAGCTCGTCAGCTCATGGGTGCGGGCGGCGAGATCGCTGGCCCGCGGAAGCCAGTTGGGGTCGTCGTGGAAGAGCTCGGGATAGTGCTTCCTGATCATGCCGGCGCACGAGCCCGAGGGCGCCACCACATAGTCGAAGCCGCGGAAGTTCTCGATGACCTGCTCGGCCAGGGCGCGGGTCGTGCCGCGGTCGCCGGAATTGTAGGCGGGCTGGCCGCAGCAGGTCTGCACCGGCACCTCGACCATGCAGCCGGCATCCTCCAGCAGCTTCACCGCGGCAAAGCCGACCGAAGGCCGCATGAGATCGACGAGGCAGGTGACGAAGAGGCCGACGCGCGGCCCGGGGCGGGCGACTTCGGGGGCGGCTTCGGCAGTCACGGGCGGATGTCCCTCACGTGCGGTCTCCCGGCGGTTCAGCTTCGAGGCTTTCTAAACGGTTCGAGAACATGACGAACCGTTGCGCCGGTTGCAAGCGGCCTCGACGCGCGGCACGGCAGCCATCCGGCGGTTGCAGGGCTGCGCGGCGCCGCGCATGCTGGGGCACGGGGCGAGCCGGGATATCTTGGCCGGAGGGGCGATGCAGGAGCATCCGTTACGGGCGGCGGTTCTGGGCGAGATGCATGCGCGGCCTTTCGTGCCGCTCGCGACGCCGGCGCGGCTCATGCATTTCGCCTTCATGGCCGATGCGGCGGCATGTCGCGAGGACCGGGAGCGCCTCGGCGCCTTCTGCCTCGCCCGCGGCGTGCCGGGACCGCAGCCGGACACGCGCTTCCATCACGTGCCCCTGTCCGGCGGCGACCTGCGCTGGGAGCAGCACAGCGAGTTCATCACCTACACGTGGCGCATCGCCTGCGACCACAGGACGCCCTTTGCCGCCGTCGAGCGGCCGCATGCCCCGATGAGCGGGCTGCCGGCTCCGGGCCCGCTGCTCGTCGCGCTCGACCTGCATCTCCTGCCCGAGGCGGCGGCCCTGTCGCTGGAGGACATCTTCGACCAGGCCTCGCTCGCCGCCTCCATCATGGACGGCGGGGCGGCGCTGGCGGCGACGGATTTCCGCCCCGACGAGCGCGGCGCCGTGCGCATCCTCGTGCTCGACCTCGACCTGACCCCCGCCCGCGCCGGCGCGCTGACCCAGCGGCTCATCGAGATCGAGACCTACCGCACGCTCGCCCTCCTCGGCCTGCCCGAGGCCCAGCGCCTCGCCCCCGGCCTCAGGCAGATGGAGGAGGAGCTTGCCCGCATCACCCGCGCCATGCGCGAGACGGTGGGGGCGACAGCGAATTCCGCCCTGCTCGACGAGTTGACGGCGCTCGCCGCCGCCTCGGAGGCCGAGGCGGCCTCGTCGAGCTACCGCTTCGGCGCGAGCCGCGCCTATGACCGCATCGTGCAGCAGCGGCTCGACGTCATCGGGGAAGAGCCCTACGAGGGCCTGCCGACCTGGGCCGCCTTCCTCGCCCGGCGCCTCGCGCCGGCCATGCGCACGGCGAACACGCTCGAGGAGCGCCAGGCCAATCTCTCGCGCAAGCTCGCCCGCGCGGCGACGCTGCTGCGCACCCGCGTCGACGTCGAGATCGAGCAGCAGAACCGCGACCTCCTCGTCGCCATGAACAACCGCACGCGCCTGCAGCTGCGCCTGCAGCAGACGGTGGAAGGGCTCTCGGTCGCGGCTATCAGCTATTACGTCGTCGGCCTTCTCGGCTATCTCGCCAAGGGCGCCAAGGACGCCGGCTTGCCGGTGCCGGACCCCGGCATCGCCACCGCGGCGGCCGTGCCGCTCGCCGTCCTCGCCGTCTGGCTCGTCGTGCGCCGCATCCGCCGCCGCCATGCGGGGGAGGATCATCCTTGATCGATTGCGTTTGGAAGGCCGCGGCTCATTCCCCTCCCCGCAAGGGGGAGGGGAGAAATGTCGCTCATGCCGCTTCGTCGGGCAGGCCGAGGCCGGCGTCCCAGTAGGGCCGTGGCCCGTAGAGCGCGGCGAGGAAGTCGATGAAGGCGCGCACCTTCGGCTGCAGGTGGCGGCGGCTCGGATAGACGGCGTAGATGCCGACGCGGCTCACCCCGCGCCAGCCGGGCAGCACGGCCTCGAGCCGCCCGTCCTCGAGTTCCGGACCGATGTCCCAGGTCGAGCGCAGGGCGATGCCGATGCCGGCCAGCACCGCCTCGCGCACCACCTCGCTCGAATTGGTCCTGAGCGGGCCGGTGACCTTGATCGAGACGAGGCCCTGCGGCCCTTCGAGCCGCCAATGGTCGGTGTTGTGGGCGAGAAGCGTATGGCGGGCGAGGTCCTCCACGCCCTGCGGCCGCCCGTGCGCGGCAAGATAGCCGGGCGTGGCGCAGAGCAGGCGGTGGTTCGGCGCGAGCCGGCGGGCGACGAGGCTGGAATCGGCGAGATCAGCGATGCGCACTGCAACGTCGAACCCTTCCGCCACTACGTCCACGAAGGCATCCGACAGCTCGAGGTCGACGGTCACGCCCGGATGCTCGTCGAGGAAGCGCTTGACATGCGGGGCGATGTGCATGCGCCCGAAGGAGGTCGGCGCCGAGACGCGCAGCACGCCGCGCGCCGTCTCCGCGCCGCTCGTCGCCCAGCCCTCCGCCTCCTCCACCGCGGCGAGGATGGCGACGACCCGCTCGTAGAAGCCCTGGCCGATGTCCGTCAGCGCGATCTGGCGCGTCGTACGCTGCAGGAGACGCACGCCGAGCCGCTCCTCCAGCCGCCGGATGCGTTTGGAGATGACGGCCGGCGACAGGCCGAGCTCTCGGCCGGCCGCCGACATGCCCTTGGCCGCGACGACGCGGGCAAAGACGTCGAGATCGCCGAGATGGTCCACCGCATGCCCCCAACTTTTTCCGAAAGCGAAACAATCTTGCTGCTTTCAGTCGCGCTGGCAAAGGATTGTCAATCGATTAAAGTGATTCTCGATAAGGTTTGCTGTGCAGGTTGTACGGAGCAGGTGGGCTTGATCCCTCCCCTTGAGGGGAGGGTGGATCGGTCCGAAGGACCGAGACGGGTGGGTTCCCGCCGGGAACAACGCTCACCGTCTCGGGCGCCAGGCCCCTCCGTCGCTGCTGCGCAGCGCCACCTCCCCCCGTGCGGGGGAGGATCACATGGTGCTCTCTCGGGCACGCAGGGAGGATGCCGTGACGACCATCGCTTTTCCCGCGCCGGATGCGGCGGTTCTGGGGCGGCGCGAGGCCATCATCGCCGGCCTTGCGCGCCTGCTGCCGGCCGAGGCGGTCATCACCTCCGAGGATGAGCGCCGCGCCTTCGAGACCGATGCCCTCACCGCCTACCGTCAGATGCCGCTCGCGGTTGTCCTGCCCTCGACGACGGAGGAGGTCGCGGCCGTGCTGCGCTTCTGCCATGCCGAGGGCGTCAAGGTGGTGCCGCGCGGGGCCGGCACCTCGCTCGCCGGCGGTGCGATCCCCCAGGAGGATGCGGTCGTCCTCGGCATCGCCAAGATGAACCGCGTGATCGACATCGATTTCGTCAACCGCACGGCGCGCGTCCAGGCCGGCATCACCAATCTCGCCATCAGCCAGGCGGTGGCGCACGAGGGCTTCTTCTATGCGCCGGATCCCTCGTCCCAGCTCGCCTGCACGATCGCCGGCAACATCGCCATGAATTCGGGCGGCGCCCACTGCCTCAAGTACGGTGTCACCACCAACAACCTGCTCGGCGTCACCATGGTGCTGCTCGACGGCACGGTTATCGAGATCGGCGGCGCCCATCTCGACGCGCCGGGCTATGACATGCTCGGCCTCGTCTGCGGTTCGGAAGGCCAGCTCGGCGTGATCACGGAGGCGACCGTGCGCATCCTGCGCCAGGCGGAGGGCGCGCGCCCGGCGCTGATGGGCTTCGATTCGGTGGAGACGGCGGGCGCCTGCGTCGCGGCCATCATCGGGGCCGGCATCATCCCCGTGGCGCTCGAATTCATGGACCGGCCGGCCATCAAGGTGTGCGAGGCCTTCGCCCATGCGGGTTATCCGCTCGACGTCGAGGCGCTGCTCATCATCGAGGTGGAGGGCTCGGAGGCCGAGATCGAGGACGCGCTGAAGCGCATCGTCGCCATCGCCGAACGCTTCTCGCCCAAGGCGCTGCGCGTCTCGCGCTCGGAAGCCGAGAGCGCCGCCATCTGGAAGGGCCGCAAGTCCGCCTTCGGCGCCATGGGCCGCATCGCCGATTATCTGTGCATGGACGGCACCATCCCGACCGGCCAGTTGCCCCATGTGCTGAAGCGCATCAGCGAGATCTGCACCGGCTACGGCCTCGGCGTCGCCAACATCTTCCATGCCGGGGACGGCAACCTGCACCCGCTCGTGCTCTACGACATCAACAAGCCGGGCGAGCTCGAGAAGGCGGAGGCGGCCGGTGCCGACATCCTCAAGCTCTGCGTCGAGGTGGGCGGCTGCCTCACCGGCGAGCACGGCGTCGGCATCGAGAAGCGCGATCTCATGCGGCACCAGTATTCCGAGGTCGATCTCGTGCAGCAGATGCGCATCCGCGGCGTCTTCGATCCGGCGTGGCTGCTCAATCCGGCCAAGGTCTTCCCGCTCGACGGTCGGGTGGTGCAATGACGCTGCCAAGGTCCGCCACCATCTCCGAGACGGTGCTGACGCCCGAGAACGAACAGGAGGCGGCCGCGCTCGTCGCGGCCTGCGCGGCGGCCGCTCGCCCGCTCGTCATCCGCGGCGGCGGCACGAAGGCGGCCGTCGGCCGGCCGGTGAATGCCGAGGCGACGCTGTCGACCAAGGCGCTCACCGGCATCACGCTCTACGAGCCGGCCGAGCTCGTCATCGCCGCCCGCGCCGGGACGCCGCTCGCGGAGATCGAGCGCACGCTGGCGGAGCGCGGCCAGATGCTGCCCTTCGAGCCGGCGGATGCACGCGTGCTGCTCGGCAGCGAGGGCGAGGCGACGGTCGGCGGGCTCGCCGCAACCAATCTCTCCGGTCCACGCCGCATCATGGCCGGGGCCTGCCGCGATGCCATGATCGGCGTGCGCTTCGTCAACGGGCGCGGCGAGGTGGTGAAGTCGGGCGGGCGGGTGATGAAGAACGTCACCGGCCTCGATCTCGTCAAGCTCGCCGCCGGCGCGTGGGGCACGCTCGGGCTCCTGACGGAGGTCACCTTCAAGGTGCAGCCCAAGGCCGAGCGCTCGGCGACCCTCGCCATCGACGGCCTCGACGATGCGCGCGGCGTCGATGCGCTCAATGCGGCGCTCGGCTCGCCCTTCGAGATCACCGGCGCGGCGCACCTGCCGGCCGGCCTTGCCGGCGAGCGGGCGCGCACCGTCCTGCGCATCGAGGGCTTCTCGCCGTCGGTGGACTATCGCGTCGGCGAATTGCGCCATCTCCTTGCCGCCTACGGCCCCGCCGAGCGCATCGTCGACGCAGCCGAGGCGCGGCGCCTGTGGCAGGATGTGCGCGACGTCCGCTTCCTCGCCGAGCCGCGCGAGCATGCCGTCTGGCGGCTGTCCACGGTGCCGACGGCCGGCCCGCGCGTCGTCGCGGCCGTTGCCGGCCTGGGCGATGCCCGCTTCTTCTTCGACTGGGGCGGCGGCCTCGTCTGGCTGTCGGTGCCGGCGGCGGGGGACTGTGGCGCCGCGATGATCCGCGAAGCGCTTGCCCCGCACGGCGGCCACGCCACCTTGTGGCGCGCGCCGGCCGATATCCGGGCGGCGCTCCAGCCCTTCCAGCCGCTCGCCGCGCCGCTGATGCGCGTGAGCGAGGGCGTGAAGCGCGCCGTCGACCCTGCCGGGATTTTCGAGCCCGGCCGCATGTATGCCGGGATCTAGATGCAGACCAACTTTCGCCCCGAGCAGCTGACGACCCCTGAGATGCAGGAATCTGAAAAGATCCTGCGCACCTGCGTGCACTGCGGCTTCTGCACGGCGACCTGCCCCACCTATCTCCTGCTCGGCGACGAGCTCGATTCCCCGCGCGGGCGCATCTACCTCATCAAGGAGATGCTGGAGAGCGGCAAGCCGGCGACGCAGGAGGTGACGAAGCACGTCGACCGCTGCCTGTCGTGCCTGTCGTGCATGACGACCTGCCCCTCGGGCGTCCATTACATGCACCTCGTCGACCACGCCCGCGCCCATATCGAGGAGACCTACCGGCGCCCGTGGCACGACAGGCTGGTGCGCACGCTGCTCGCCGCCGTGCTGCCCTATCCCGCCCGTTTCCGCGCCGCCCTGATCGCCGCGCGCCTCGCAAAGCCCTTGCGTGGCACCGTCGCGCGCCTGCCGGGCGTCGGCGCGAGGCTTTCGGCGATGCTGGAGCTCGCGCCCGCCGCCTTGCCTGCCGGGGAGAGCGAATACCGCACCGTCCATCCGGCCGAGGGGCCACGGCGCGGACGGGTCGCCCTGCTGTCCGGCTGCGCCCAGCCGGTGCTCGACCCCGGCATCAACGCCGCCACCATCCGCCTGCTCAACCGCCACGGGGTCGAGGTGGTGCTGGCGGAAGGGGAGGGCTGCTGCGGCGCGCTCGTCCATCACATGGGGCGCGAGGCGGCGGGCCATGCCTTCGCACGGCGCAACATCGACGCCTGGACGCGCGAGATCGAGGGGGGCGGGCTCGACGCCATCATCATCACGGCCTCGGGCTGCGGCACCACGATCAAGGACTACGGCTTCATGTTCCGCGACGATCCGGCCTATGCCGACAAGGCCCGCCGGGTGTCGGAGCTCGCGAAGGACATCACCGAATATCTCGCCACGCTGCCGCTCGCGCCGCAGACCGACGTAGGTAATCTCACCGTCGCCTATCACTCCGCCTGCTCCATGCAGCACGGCCAGCAGATCCGCGAGGAGCCGAAGAAATTGCTGCGCAAGGCGGGCTTTGCCGTGAAGGACGTGCCGGAAGGCCACATCTGCTGCGGCTCGGCCGGTACCTACAACATCCTGCAGCCCGAGATCGCCGGGCAGCTGAGAGAACGCAAGGTCGACAACATCGAGAGGACCGGCGCGACCATCGTCGCGACCGGCAACATCGGCTGCATGACGCAGATCGGCAAGGGCTTCGCCGACCGCGGCCGGCCGGTTCCCGTCGTGCATACGGTGGAGCTCATCGACTGGGCGACCGGCGGCCCGCGCCCGCGCGCGCTGGCGGGATGAAGCCGGTCGGGCGCTCAAAACCCGACCTCTCGTTTTCGTTACCGGGTGCCCGTGTTTCGGGCATCGTCTTGCCGGCTGTCTTCTGTCGCCACGCGTAATTTATGTTAAAATAAATAAAAACTAGAGGGCTGCGACCGGGAGGGTGCGATGGCTGACGCCGTCGAGTGGTCGATCAGGGCTCGTTTCTTCGTCAACTTCAACTGCGCCCACGACTGCCCCTACCAGTTCGATATGCTGCCTTCTCACGGCCCGTGCCGTGGCGTGGCTGCCTTCGAGATCGACGAGGGCCGGTACGGTTCCGTTGCGCTCGACCGCCTCAAGGCCGTCGTCGCCTTCTCCTGGCCGGGCGCCATCAGCGAGGGCGGCGGCCAGGTGCTCACCGTCATCGATGAACGGGCCGCCCCCGACCAGCGGGCCGCCCTCATGCGCATCATGGGCGGCGAGGATGCCAGCCCCGGCGCTGATTTCTTCCGCATCTTCGCGGCCACCGTCGAGACGCGGCACGGGCCGCTGTTTTCGGCCATCGAGTTCGAGATCGATATCGATCAGCGCCGCGCCGCCGTCGTCGTTCCGGGCGTCATCGACAGCCGGGGCGAGCCGCTCCACGACGGGTCGGGCCGTGTCCGCCGCGTGCGCGTCGACATGCCGGAGGGTTTCGAGCACCGGCAGGCCGAGGTCGGGCGCGGCTGGACGCGCATGTCCGGTCCCATGCCCATGCGCCTCACGGATGCCCACGGCCTTTTCGCCCGCCTCGACCTGTCCGCCGACCCTGCCCCTCGCCCCGTCCCGACAGTGGCCGAGAGCACGCCATGAGCAACGGACGGATTGTCTCCCTCGAGAGCGTGCTGAAGCGCGACAGGGCGGTCGTCATCGCCACCCTCACGGTCGTCGTCCTCCTCGCCTGGGCCTATCTGGCGTGGCTGGCAGCGGCCATGGACCACGGCGGCATGGATCACGCCGGCATGGATCATGGCAACATGGGCCACACCATGCCCGCCGCGCCGGGCACGGAGGCGCCGACGGGTAGCCACGCCGGCATGGACATGAGCGGCACCATGGACAAGACCATGGATAAAACCATGGACATGGGCGGCATGGACATGGGGACGCCGAAGGCGCCGCTCGCACCCGCCCTCGCGCCGTGGCGGCCGGGCGAGGCGGCGCTGATGGCCACGATGTGGTTCGTGATGATGGTGGGCATGATGCTGCCGTCGGCCGCTCCCATGCTGCTGCTCTATGCGCGCGTCGGCCGGCAGGCCGAGGCCTCGGGCAAGCCTTTCGCCGCCACCGGCTGGTTCGCGGGCGGCTATCTCGCCGCCTGGGCGCTGTTCTCGCTTCTCGCCACGACCGCGCAATGGACGCTGCAGAGCCTGGCGCTGCTCACGCCGATGGCGGCGCTCGCGAGTCGCGGCATGGGCGGGCTCGTGCTGATCGCGGCCGGGCTCTACCAGTTCACGCCGCTGAAGGGCGCCTGCCTCAGCAAATGCCGCTCTCCTCTCGTGTTCATCCAGTCGCGCGGCGGCTTCCGGCGTGATCCCGGCGGGGCCTTCGCGCTCGGGCTGCGGCACGGCCTCTACTGCATCGGCTGCTGCGTGGCGCTGATGGTTCTCCTGTTCGTCGGCGGCGTGATGAACCTGCTGTGGGTGGCGGGGCTCGCCATCCTGGTGCTCGGCGAGAAGGTGCTGCCGTTCGGCGCGCTGCTGGCGCGCGTGGCCGGTGCGGCCCTTATCGCGGCGGGCGCGTGGCTGCTCGCGACCTGATCAGCGCCGTTCGCGGAAGAAGTCCTTGAGCAGGCGCGCGGCCTCGCTCTCGCGGATGCCGCCGTAGACCTCCGGCGCGTGGTGGCAGGTGGGGGAGGCATAGAGCCTGACGCCGTTCTCGACGGCGCCGCCCTTCGGATCGCCGGCGCCGAAATAGAGCCGGCGGATGCGGGCGAAGGAAATGGCGGCCGCGCACATGGGGCACGGCTCCAGCGTCACGTAGAGGTCGCAGCCGGTGAGCCGCTCGTCGGCCAGCACGCCGCAGGCCGCGCGGATGGCGAGCATCTCGGCATGGGCGGACGGGTCGTTGAGCTCGCGCGTACGGTTGCCGGCGCGGGCGAGCACGAGGCCGTCGCGGACGACGACCGCGCCGACCGGCACCTCGCCGCGCGCCGCCGCCGCCTCGGCCTCGGCGAGGGCGATGGCCATCGCATCCGTGCGCGCGCTGTTATTCATGTCGAAGCCCGATGCTCCTCCTCGCTTCGCTGCCTGCACTCTGCTATCACCGCGCCATGAACGACAAGTCTGATGATCATCGCGGCCCGCGCCGCACCGGCGGCAAGGGTCCGGCCGGGAGAGGCCCGGCGGGCAAGCGCCCGGCTGGCAAGGGTTATGCCGGCAAGGGGCCTGCCGGTAAAGGTCCCGCCGGCAAGAGTTTCGCTGACCGGGGAGCCGGCGACAGGGCGCCTCGCCGCCCCGCCGGTGAGGAGGGCGACCGCCCCCTGATGCGCAAGGCGCGCCCCGGACGCGAGGAAATGCGCGATGCCGCGCCGCGCCGGCCGGCGCGAGCCGCGGCCCAGCGCGAGGTCCTGCCCGATCGCGACGGGCGCCAGCGCATCGCCAAGATCATGGCGCGCGCCGGCGTCGCCTCGCGCCGGGATGCGGAGGAGATCATCCGCGCCGGGCGCGTCGCCGTGAACGGCAAGGCCATCGACACGCCGGCGACGCTGATCGGCCCCGAGGACCGGGTGACGATCGACGGAACGCCGATGCCGACGCGCGAGCGCACGCGCCTGTGGCTCTACCACAAGACGCGCGGCCTCGTGACGACGGCGCGTGACCCGGAAGGACGGCCGACGGTCTTCGACGCCCTGCCGCAGGATCTGCCGCGCGTCGTCGCCATCGGCCGGCTCGACATCAATACCGAGGGGCTGCTGCTCATCACCAACGACGGCGGCCTCGCGCGCGTCCTCGCCCATCCCGACACCGGCTGGCTGCGGCGCTATCGCGTGCGCGCCTATGGTGAGACGGACCAGGCGGCGCTCGATCGCCTCGCCGACGGCGTCACCATCGAGGGCATGCACTACGGCCCCGTCGAGGCGCGGCTCGAGCGCCAGCAGGGCGACAACGTCTGGCTGACGCTCGGCCTGCGCGAGGGCAAGAACCGCGAGGTCAAGCGCATCCTCGAGCACCTCGGGCTCCGCGTGAACCGGCTCATCCGCGTCTCCTTCGGCCCCTTCCAACTCGGCGACCTCGGCGAGGGGGCCGTCGAGGAGGTGCGCACGCGCGTGCTGAAGGACCAGCTCGGCGACAAGCTGGCGGCGGAAGCGGGAACGGACTTCGAGGCGCCGGTCTTCGCGCCGGACACCGACATCGTCGAGCGGCCGGGACGAACCCGCAGGCCGGCGGACGCCCGCCGCGCCCCCGCGGCGGAGCCGAAGGAGGCTGCACGGCGGGAGGAGACGAAGGGCCGCAGCGTGTGGCGTGCCGACGAGGGCACGGGCGGCCGTGCGCGTCCGCCGCGCCGCGGGGCCGACCCCAGGGCCGAGCGCCAGGCGAGCGCGGAGAAGGAACATGCCCGTGCCGGCCGCATCGCCGACGCCCGCGGCCGCAAGGTGCTGGTCGAGCGCATCGTGAGCCACGCCGAGGAGCCGGCGCGCGAGGCACCCCTGCCGCGCCGCCGCGGGCCGGCGGAGGGCGGACGCGCAGGTCGCGGTGGTGCCGACCGGGCATGGACCGACGACAGGCCGCCGCGTCGTCCGACCGGTGACCGTCCCGCGCCGCGCGGCCGCGCCGGCGCGGCCGCGCGGTTCGACAGGAGCGGCGACGAGCGGTCCGACAGGCCGGCTGGCGGAAAGCGGCCGGGCAAGTCCTTCGGAACCAAGTCCTTCGGCGCCAAGCCCTTCGGCGGCAAGCCTTCGGGTGCCAGGCCCTTCGGCGGCAAACCCACTGGCGGCAAGCCGGCCGGTGAAAGGCCCGGCGGCAAGCCCGGCGGGCGTCCGCCGCGTCCCGGCGGCCCGCGCAAGCCGTCCGGCCCGCGCAGGGGCTGAGGGGCGGCGCCATGCGCATCGTCGCCGGGCGGTTCAAGGGCCGCGCGCTCGCCGGACCGAGGAGCGAGGCCATCCGGCCGACCTCCGACCGGCTGCGCGAAGCCCTCTTCAACGTGCTGACCCACGCCTATGACGACCCCGTCGCGGGGGCGCGGGTGCTCGATCTCTTCGCCGGCACCGGCGCCATGGGGCTGGAGGCCGTGTCGCGCGGCGCGGCCTTTGCGCTTCTCGTCGACAACGGCGCCGAGGCGCGGGGCGTGATCCGCGCCAATGTCGATGCGCTCGGCGCTGCCGGACTGACGCGCATCTTCCGGCGCGACGCGACGAAGCTCGGTCCCGCAAAGCCCCTCGAGCCCTTTTCGCTCGTCTTCTGCGACCCACCCTACGGCAAGGGCCTCGCGGAGCGTGCGCTCACGAGCGCCCGCGAAGGTGGCTGGCTGGCGCCGGACGCGCTGGTGGTCGTGGAGGAGGCGGCATCGGCGCCCTTCGTTCCGCCAGAGGGCTTCGAACTGCTCGAGGAGCGGCAGTACGGCGACACCAAAGCGCTCGTCATGCGCTTAGCCGGCGGCGTCGAGGAACCAGGCAACATCGCCCGCGCGTGAAGCAGCGGCCTCGCGCTCCGAAGGGCTTCCAACGACCGCACCGGCGCGTCGCCTCAGGACGAACAGCAAGAAACGACGCACCGGCCGTCGCTGTCCTGCGACGGCCGGTGCGTCGTGATCGGCGCGATCACCGAGGCGGAGCTCGGGTCGGCGACCGGAAATAGTCCGGAGCGGGATCTGTCCCGCTCCGGAGGACAATGTCCTTACGCCGAAAGCTTCAGGCCGATGAGGAGCCTCGCGAGGAGGTTGCCGATGTCGTTCTTGTTATGGTGATCGCACTTGTTGTGGCACTTGCGACGATTGCCCTTGCCGAACAGCTCGGCGAGCTTCTCGGAAAAGTCGCTGATCTCCTTTCTGAAGTTCTCGAGCGTATTCTTGATATCGTTTTGTAACTTCTTGAGGCCCTTGTCGTCACAGCCGCAGTTCTTCGGCGGGCACGGCTTGGGCGGCGCCGGCGGGCACTCCGGCTTCGGCGGGCATGGGCCCGGCTTGGGCGGCGTCGGCGGGCACTGCGGCTTGGGCGGGCACGGACCCGGCTTGGGCGGCGGCGGTGGGCACTGCGGCTTCGGCGGGCATGGGCACGGCTTGGGCGGCGGAGGCGGCGGCGGAGGAGGAGGCGGCGGCGGCGGAGGAGGAGGTGGCGGCGGAGGAGGAGGCGGCGGCGGAGGCGGAGGAGGAGGCGGAGGCGGTGGGCACTTGGGCAGGCACACCGGCGGGCACATGACAGGCGCAGGACGGCAAACTCTGATGCAGCAACCCATGGTAATTTCCTTTCGATTATATGTGTTGGTGATATCTAAATAGATGAAGAAATTAAGTATTCGAATATTATCTACGAATCGGAGCGTTGTATTGCGTTCTGGCGTTCTCATATAAGCAGTATATCGCGCGTCGACGGGGCGGAAACTAGCAGAGATCTGTGGTTTGTCCAGACGTTGCTCATGCTCGATTGGGAAATGTATTATTTCCCCATCGGGAAGCTGGCGTGCGAGATGTCGGAGGATCGGCGAACGATCGTCCCTGCGCCAGGGACCGGTGAATGCGGATGGGGCTGGATAAGGCCGCAGGCCGTCGATCGATGTTGCGGCGTCGCCCCCGCCGCCGAGGCGGGGACCGACGGCAGGCCCCGGCATGGGGCCGGCGCCATCACTGCGATCGAAGTCGATTGAGTTCAGCGGCGGCCGAAGAGGCGCTCGATATCGGCCAGCTTGAGCTCGACATAGGTCGGCCGGCCGTGGTTGCACTGGCCGGAATGCGGGGTCGCCTCCATCTCGCGCAGGAGGGCGTTCATCTCCTCCGCGCGCAGCCTGCGGCCCGAGCGCACCGAGCCGTGGCAGGCCATGGTGGCGAGCACATGGTCGAGGCGCTCTTCGAGCGCGCGCGCATCGCCCCATTCCGTCAGGGCGTCGGCGACATCGCGGACGAGTGGCTTGATCGCCCCGCCTGCGAGCGCCGCCGGCACCTCGCGCACGGCAACGGCGCCGTGCCCGAAGCCCTCGACGACGAGGCCGAGCGCCTCCAGCGTCTCGGCATGGGCGAGCAGCCTGTCGGCCTCGACGGGGTCGAGCTCGACGATCTCCGGGATGAGGAGCAGTTGCCGCGTGATGCCCGTGGCGGCGCGCTCGCGCTTCAGCCGTTCGTAGACGAGCCGCTCGTGCGCCGCGTGCTGGTCGACGATGACGACGCCGTCTTGGGTCTGCGCGATGATGTAGTTCTCGTGCAGTTGCGCGCGGGCGGCGCCGAGCGGCTGCGCCAGCGCTTCCGCCTCCGGCGCCATGGCATCCGCCCGCGCATCGGCGGACGGCCCGGCGAGGTCGCCCAGCGTCGGCTGTCCCGGTTCGTCGAGCCCGGCGAGCGGGGCCTGCCAGCCGCGCCAGGCGGCGGGGGGCGGCTCGCGCTGCTGCAGCATGGGCGAGGGGACAGCGCGCGGCATTACGGCCGCAGGCGATGGGCCGAGGGCGGGCCGCACCGCTTCCAGCGTCCGCAGGCCCCCCGTGGTCGTCGCCCGGTGGCCGGCCCGCGTCAGTGCCTCCTTGAGGGCGCCGACGACGAGTCCGCGCACGAGGCCGCCGTCGCGGAAGCGCACCTCCGTCTTGGCGGGATGCACATTGACGTCGACGACGCGCGGATCGCAGGTGATGGCGAGCGCCAGCGCCGGGTGCCGGTCGCGCGGCAGGAAATCCATATAGGCCCCGCGGATGGCGCCGAGGATGAGCTTGTCGCGCACCGGCCGGCCGTTGACCGTGGTGTGGACATGCGCCGCCGTGCCGCGGTGGTAGGTCGGCAGGCTGACGAAGCCCTCGAGGTCGATGCCCTCGCGGCTCGCCGAGACGGGCAGGGCGTTGGGCGCGAAATCGGGGCCGATGAGGCGCGTGATGCGCCTGAGGCGTGCCTCCTCGTCATCCCCCTCCGCCGGCAGGTCGAGCGGCGAGAGATTGTCGCCGGCGAGCACGAAGCGCACGTTGGGGTGCGCCATGGCGAGGCGCTTCACCGTCTCGGCGACGGCCTGGGCCTCCGCCCTGTCGGTCTTGAGGAACTTGAGGCGGGCCGGCGTGGCGGCGAAGAGGTCGGTGACCTCGATGCGCGTGCCGCGCACGGCGGCGGCGGGCCGCGGCTCGTGCTTGACGCCGGCATCGACCACGATCTCCCAGCCGTGCGGCTCGTCCCGGTGGCGCGTCGTGATCGACAGGCGGGCGACGGCGCCGATGGACGGCAGCGCCTCGCCCCGGAAGCCGAGGGTCGCGATGGCGAAGAGGTCGCCGGTCGGCAGCTTGGAGGTGGCGTGGCGCTCGACGGCGAGGACGAGGTCCTCGCGCGTCATGCCCGCGCCGTCGTCGCTGACGCGGATGAGGCGCCGCCCGCCGGCCTCGATCACCACCTCGACCGTCGCGGCCCCGGCATCGAGCGCGTTCTCGACGAGCTCCTTCACGGCCGCAGCCGGCCGCTCGATCACCTCGCCGGCGGCGATGCGGTCGATCAGGATGGGGTCGAGACGGCGCACCGCCATGGGGGATCTTTCGTTGCGCTCCTGGTCCATCGACGAGGCACGGTTCTCCCCTCCCCCTTGCGGGGAGGGGTTGGGGGTGGGGGCCGTGACGAAGGAGGGCGGTGGCAGGTCCGGGCGGCGCCACCCCCACCCCTGTCCCTCCCCGCAAGGGGGAGGGGGTTCCGGTGCTCAGCCGCGCCCTTCGGCGAGATAGCGCTTGGCGAGGAGCTTCGCCTCCTCCACCGCCGGCTGGTCGAAGGGGTCGATGCCGAGCGCGAAGCCGGTCAGGATCGTCTCCAGCATGAAGTGCATGAGCAGCGCGCCCATGGTGCGCTCGTCGATGCGGTCGACATGGATGTGGCGGACGGGGCAGCCGTTGCGCACGAAGGTGTCGATCATGGCGATGCCCTGCGCCGCCACGAGGTCGCCGATGGTTTTGCCGGCGAAATCCGCCTGGCCGGCGCGTTCGGCGAGCCCGGCGTCGATGGCCGGTCCCCGGCCGCGCGCGGCCGTGGTGACGACGGTGAAGAGCTTGTCCTTGGGGCCGGCGAGATAGAGCTGCTGCTGGCTGTGCTGGTCGACGGGCCCGAGCGCGGCGACGGGCTGCGTGCCCTTGCCGTCCTTGCCGAGGCTCTCGGCCCACAGCTGCACCCACCAGCGGGCGAAGCGCTCGAGCCGGTCCGCATAGCCCATGAAGACAG
Organism: Chelatococcus caeni; assembly: GCF_014196925.1. GTDB lineage: Bacteria > Pseudomonadota > Alphaproteobacteria > Rhizobiales > Beijerinckiaceae > Chelatococcus_A > Chelatococcus_A caeni. The sequence goes on from NZ_JACIEN010000001.1 coordinate 198,955, forward strand.
AGATGGCCTTGCCCTCGAGCGTCGCGGCCACGTTGAGCGCCGCGCCGATGGCGCTCGGCGCCTCGCGCACGTCCCCGCCCGAGATGAAGGGCGCCACCACCTCGGCCGCGCCCGCGCGGATCGCGGCGATGTCGAGGCCGAGGGCGGCCGCCGGCAGGAGGCCGACATTGGTCAGCACCGAATAGCGCCCGCCGACGCCGGTGTGATGGTCGAGGAAGGGCGCGCCCTCCGGCTCCAGCAGGGCGCGCAGGGCATTGCGCTTGCCGCCGTCCACCTGCGGCTCCGACAGGCCGACGAAGAGCGATCCGGCCCGCGAGCGCAGCCCCGCGCGGTCGAGCGCCGAGAGCACGGCCATGGTCTGCAGCAGCGTCTCGCCCGTGCCGCCGGACTTGGAGACGGCGGCAAAGCGCGTCGTCGCGAGCGGCAGGCGCTCGACAAGGCTGCCGAAGGTGAGCGGATCGAGATTGTCGAGGAAGTGGATGCGCGGCTTGTCGGCGAAGCGGCCGAGGCCCGGCACGGCATAGTCGGCGAGCTGGGCGAGCGTCTGCCCGCCGAGGCTCGAGCCGCCGGTGCCCAGGATGACGACGTCGCTCGCCCCGTCCGCAAGCCGGGCGCCGGCCGCGCGGATGGCCGCGATGTCGCCGGTCTCGCCCGGCACGGAAAGGAGCGGCAGCGTGCCCGCCCGGTGCTCGCTGGCGAGCCGGCCGGCGGCGGTCTCGACAGCGGCGAGCGCCGCATCGATGGCGGTATCCGGCAGGCCGTTGCCGCCGACGGTGGCGGCGCGGGCAAGATCGATCGACTGCGTGAAGGTCATCGGAGGCCTCTCATGACACGGCTCTCGGGACGGGTCGTCCGGACGCTCGGCGCCCGGCGAGACTCATCAAGCATGAAGGCGACGATAATGTGCCAGGCGGCGCGGGGCTACCGGTGCATGGCACCTTCGGCGGCAGAACCGCGCAGGGCCGTCCCGCGCAAGGCGCGCGACCGCTCACAGCCCCTCGGGCCGGCCCACCGCGACGACCAGCATCTCGCCGCCCGCGAACAACCGCTCCGCCGCCCGGCGCACGTCGGCCATCGTGACGGCGGCGACGAGGTCGTTGCGCCGGTCGATATAGTCGATGCCGAGCCCGTCGATGGCGATCTGCAGCAACTGCCGCGCGATCTTCGTCGAGGTGTCGAAATGCAGCGCATAGGAGCCGATGAGGAACTGCCTGGCCTTCTCCAGTTCGTCTTCGCCCGGCCCCTTGGCGAGCAGATCCGCGATCTCGGCGCGGATCACCGAGAGCGATTCGGCGGCGCGCTCGTTCTTGGTCGCCGTCGAGCCGGTGAAGAGGGTGCTGTTGCGCAGCGGCAGCAAGGCCGTGTGGACGCCATAGGCGAGGCCGCGCTTCTCGCGCACCTCCTGAAAGAGACGCGAGGTGAAGGCGCCGCCGCCGAGGATGTGGTTGAGGACATAGGCGGGCAGATAATCCGCATCGCGGCGGGCGACGCCCGGGCCGCCGAAGCGGATCACCGACTGGGGCACGTCGATGTCGACGACCACGGGCGCCGTCGCGGTCGCAGGCACGATGTCGGCCGGCGGCGCGACCTCGGCGGTCGCGGGCAATGCGCCGAAAATCTCGTCGAGCCGCGCAGCGAGCGTCTCCGCGTCGATGGCGCCGACGGCCGTGACGAAGAGGTTGGACCGCGCCACGGTCGCGCTGCGCATGCCGGCAATATCCTCGCGCGTGATCGCCGGCACCTCGGCGAGCGTGCCCTGCGGCGGGCGCCCGTAGGGATGGCCCGGGAAGGCATGGCGGAAGAACTGCTCCTGCGAGACGGCGTCCGGATCCTTCAGGACGTGGCGCAGGCCGGCCTCGACCTGGGCCCTGACGCGGGCGATGGCGTCGGCGTCGAAGCGCGGCTCGCAGACGGCGAGCCTGAGCAGGTCGAAGGCCTCGTCCGCATTGCGGCGCAGGGACTTGAGCGAGCCGCGCAGGGTGTCGCGGTCGGCATAGAAGCGCAGCTCGATGGCCCGGTCCGCGAGCATCTGCTGGAAGGCGGCGGAATCGTACGGGCCGGCGCCCTCGTCGAGCAGGCCGGCGAGCATCGTCGCCGTGCCGCCCTTGCCGGCGCCGTCCTGCGCCGTGCCGCCGAGGAAGGCGAATTCCAGCGCCACCAGCGGCACGGCATGCTCCTCGACCAGCCAGGCCTCGATCCCGCCCGGCGATACCACGCGCTGCACGCGATGCGTCGCCCGGGAGGGCTGTTCGGCGGTCTTTGTGACGGCACTCGTTGTCATGGCGGATCCAGTCGAAAAACAGGGAGCGGGATACGATGAATCAATCGGCGTGGGCGAGGTGGCCGATGACGGCGCGGCGCGCGACGAGGAAGCGGCGGGCCGCTTCCACCACCTCCTCGGCCGTCACCGCCTCGATGCGGGCCGGCCAGGCGTCGACCTCCTCCACCGTCTCGCCGACGGCGAGGGCCGCTCCGTAGATGCGGGCGAGATGGGCCTGGTTGTCGGCCGCATAGACCATCTCGGCGATGAGACGCGTCTTGGCGCTCGCGAGCTCCGCCGGCTCGACGCCGCGGGCGACGAAATCGGCGATGACGCCGTCGAGCGCCTCGTCGAGGGCATCGAGGGAGATATCGGGCTTGGGCACCGCATAGACGAGAAAGCGGCTGTCATCCAGCATTCCGGACAGGTAGTAGGCCCCGGCCGACACTGCGATGTCCCGCTTCATCACGAGCTCGCGGTAGAGCACCGAGGTCGCACCGCCGCCGAGGATCTCGGCGAGTACGTCGAGCGCATAGGCCTCGCTGCCCGTCTGCGTGCGGGCTGAGGGCACGAGATAGGCGCGCTGCACGTAGGGCTGCTCGACCTTGGGATCGGCCACCGTCACCTTGCGCAGGGCGCGCGGCTCCGGCTCGCGCGTGCGCTGCCGCTCGGGCCGGGCGCCGCGCGGCTTGACCTTGCCGTAGGTCTTGTCGGCGAGCGCGCGCACCTCCTCCGCCTCGACATCGCCGGCGACGACGAGGATGGCGTTCTCGGGCGTGTAGAAGCGCTCGTAATAGGCGAGCGCATCGGCGCGGTTCAGGCCCTCGATCTCGTGCATCCAGCCGATGATGGGCGTGCCGTAGGGGTGGTGCACGTAGAGCGCCGCCTCCATCGCCTCGCCGAGCTGGGCGGAAGGGTCGGTCTCGACGCGCATCCGCCGCTCCTCCAGCACCACGTCGCGCTCGGGGTTGACGACGTCGTCGCTGAGCACGAGCCCGGTCATGCGATCGGCCTCGAATTCCATCATCGTGCCGAGGTGCTCCTTGGCGACGCGCTGGAAATAAGCCGTGTAGTCGTAGGAGGTGAAGGCGTTCTCCTGGCCGCCGAGGGCGGAGACGACCTTGGAGAATTCCCCGGCCGGATGTTTCGCCGTGCCCTTGAACATCAGGTGCTCGAGGAAATGGGCGATGCCGGACTTGCCGGCCGGGTCGTCCGCCGAGCCGTTGCGATACCAGACCATGTGGGTGACGACGGGCACCCGCCGGTCGGGGATGACGACGACGTCGAGGCCGTTGTCGAGCCGGAACGTGTGGGTCTGAGCCGCCGCGCCCTCCGGCGCCTGGTGCCGGGTTGCGGTGGGCGTGAGATCGGCGGGAGCGGTGTCTGTCATGGTGCTTTCCGGTCGAAAAACGGCTGGAACGGACGGGACGCGGGAAACGAAACGCGCCGGCTGCATGCGACAGCCGGCGCGGCAAGACCGGGTATCCGGACGATCCGGGCGCCGGCCGCGCGCGGCCTTCGCCCTAGGAGATAGGTTGCAGGGTCGCGCTTGTCACCGGTTGCGGCGCGCTTCCTGATTGATGAAGCCGCGCGGGTCCCCGTCCTCGGGCGCGGAGGTCGCGGGAGCGCGCTGGCCCTTGCCGATGGGGGCGTCGGCCGAGGGCAGGCGGTAGCCGGCCGGCGGCTCCGTCAGCGCCTGGCGCTGCGGCTCCTGGCCGTAGGCGATCGGCGGCGCGTCGGGGTTGCTGCCGTTGGAGTGGCGCAGCTGGTTCGGATTGACCCAGTGGGTCTCGCGGCAGTTGTCGCCGTAGCAGGGGTTGGCGATCGGCTGGGGTGCGCTGTTCGGTCCCGTGCCGCGCACGGAGAGCAGCTCCTGCCCCGAAAGGCGTGCGCCCTGCGACACCATCTGCTCGTTGCGCACGGGCACCGGCCGGCGCGCGGCGGCGGCCGCCTCGCGCGCCTTCGAGACGTCGGGATCCTTCGGCCAGGCGGGATTGGCGGTCAGCCGCTCGCCATCGCGCGGCGGGGGCAGGGCGTTCGTCGACGGGGGCACGACGAGGGGCGCGCGCTCGCGATAGATGATGGCGTCTTTTTCGCCTTCGATGATGCCGAGCGAGCCGAGCAGGTTCTTCATGAACACGCCGCTTTCATCCTGCGCCTGCGCCGGCCCGGGGTGGGCAAGGGCAAACGCGAATGCGGCGATGGCGGCCAGAAGCCCCGCCTTCATGAGGCCGGGCTTTACGAGGCCGGACGTCACGTCGTTTCGCGTCATGATCCTATCCCATCAACTACAACCGGCTTCCTCATGCCGGCACGCCACGTTTCGACGATCGGTGCGGCGAGAGTGAGGCGCCGCGGCCGACGCGAGGCAGGCCCTCAGCCGCGCGGCGCGGCCGAGCGCCTGCGCTCGAGGAAGAAGGAGTCATACAGAAGGAGGATCACGCCCGCAACGATGGCCGCGTCGGCGACATTGAACACGTACCAGCTGAAGGAGCCGGCGTGCAGATGCACGAAATCGAGCACCGCGCCGTAGATCAGCCGGTCGATGGCATTGCCGACCGCCCCGCCGATGAGGAGGCCGAGCCCGATGGCCACCGCCCGGTGCACGCCGCGCGTGAGCCAGACCGACAGGCCGATCGCCGCCACGAAGGACACGACGATCAGCGCCCAGCGGCCGGCCTCGCTCGACTGCTGCAAGAGGCCGTAGGAGATGCCTCGGTTCCAGACGAGCGTCAGCGACACGAAGGGGGCGAGCACGACCGGCTCGGTCCACGTCGTGATCTCGGCGACGAAATAGAGCCAGAGCTTCGTCGCCTGATCGAGCGCGAGCGTGATGAGCGCGATGAGGAAGCCGAGCCGGGCGGGCGTCATGCGTCAGGCGGCCTTGTGGCGGGCGTCCCACTCGCGCAGGGCCGCGGCATCGCGCGGCGTCACGTCCGGATAGTCGGCATCCTTGCCGATGTCGGGCGAGATCTTCCACGAGCGGGCGCACTTGCGCCCTTCGGCCTTCGCCGGCACCACGGCGACGCCGGGCACGTCGTCGAGCCGGAAGGCCTCCGCCGGGCCCTCGCCGTCGGTGACGGTGATGGCGGAGGTGATGCAGATCTCGGCGAAGTCGACATCAGCCAGCAGCCGGCGCAGCTCGGGATCCGCCACGTGCACGACGGGCGCCGCCTCGAGGCTCGAGCCGATGCGCTTCTGCGCCCGCTCGATCTCGAGCGCGCCGGTGACGACGCGGCGCACGCGCCGGATCCTCGCCCAGCGGGCGGCGAGCTCGTCGTTGCGCCACTCGGGCGGGATGATCGGGAACTGCTCCAGGTGCACCGAGCCCGCGTCGCTGCCGAAACGGGCGAGCCAGGCCTCCTCGGCGGTGAAGACGAGGACCGGCGCGAGCCAGGTCACGACGCAGCGGAAGAGCTGGTCGATGACCGTCAGCGCGCTGCGGCGCGTCAGGCTCGACGCCGGGTCGCAATAGAGCGCGTCCTTGCGCACGTCGAAGTAGAAGGCCGAGAGGTCCGACGTCATGAAGGCCGCGAGCAGGGCGACGACGCGCTTGTAGTCGTAGGCGGCATAGGCCTTGCGCACCTCGCCGTCGAGCTCGCAGAGCCGGTGCAGCATCAGCCGCTCCAGCTCCGGCATGCGGTTCGTCGTCACGAGCTCGCGCGCGTCGAAATGGTGCAGCGTGCCGAGCATCCAGCGGATGGTGTTGCGCAGCTTGCGGTACTGGTCGACGACGCTCTTCAGGATCTCCGGCCCGATGCGCTGGTCGTCCCAATAATCGACCGAAGCGGTCCACAAGCGCAGGATGTCGGCGCCGAACTGCTTGATGACGTCCTGCGGGGCGACCGTGTTGCCGAGCGACTTCGACATCTTGCGGCCCTGCTCGTCGAGCGTGAAGCCGTGCGTGACGACGACGTCGTAGGGCGCACGCCCGCGCGTGCCGCAGCTCTCGAGCAGCGAGGAGTGGAACCAGCCGCGATGCTGGTCCGAGCCTTCGAGATACATCACCCGGTCGTGCCCGCCGTCGACGCGGCGCCTGGTCTTGAGGTCCGGCCGCACCTCGAGCGTGAAGGCGTGGGTGGAGCCGGAATCGAACCACACGTCGAGGATGTCCATCACCGGCGTCCAGGCGGACGGATCGTCGACGAGGCCGTCGAGGAAGCGGCGCGGGTCGGCGCTGAACCAGGCGTCCGCCCCCTCCGCCTCGAAGGCGGCGGCGATGCGGGAAGACAGTTCCTCGCTCGCGGCGAAATCGGGACCGGGGGCGAGCTCGACGACGCTGCCACTCTCGTCCTCGCGCACGAAGACGGTGATCGGCACGCCCCAGGCGCGCTGGCGCGAGATAACCCAGTCGGGCCGGTTCTCGATCATGCCGTTGATGCGGTTCTCGCCCGCCTGCGGCACCCACTGCGTCGCGGCGATGGCCTTCAGCGCCCGCGCGCGCAGCGTGTCGCCCGCCCCGCCGAGCGGCTTGTCCATGGCGATAAACCACTGCGGCGTGTTGCGGAAGATGAGCGGGGCCTTGGAGCGCCAGGAATGCGGATACTGGTGCTTCATCCGGCCGCGCGCGGCGAGCCTGCCGGCCTCGATCAGGGCCTTGATGACGCGCTCGTTGGCGTCGCCCTCGCGACCCTTGTCGTCGAGCACGCGCGCGCCGGCGAAGAGCGGCACGTGCGGATAATAGGCGCCGTCGGGCCCGACCGTATGCGGCACGTCCGGCGTGCCGGCGGCGGCGAAGGCGGCCTTGTGCGTCGCCCAGAGGTTGTAGTCGTCGGCGCCGTGCCCGGGGGCAGTGTGGACGAAGCCCGTGCCCGCGTCGTCGGTGACGAAGTCGCCGGCAAGGAGCGGCACGCCGAAGTCGTAGCCCTGGCCCGCGAGCGGATGGGCGCACAGGAGGCCGGCAAGGTCCTTCGGCGCGACGGCGGCGATGCGATGCCAGCGCTCCACGCGGGCGGCCTTCATCACCTCGTCGGCGAGCTTGTCGGCGAGCACGTAGCGCTCGCCCTTCACCGCCCAGTTGCCGGCCGGCGCGTCGCTGACCTCGTAGAGGCCGTAGGCGATGTCGTCGGCATAGGCGATGGCGCGGTTGCCCGGGATGGTCCAGGGCGTCGTCGTCCAGATGATGACGGCGGCCCCGTCGAGCGGCGTGCCCGAGCGGGCCCTGACCGGGAACTTCACGTAGATCGTCGGCGAGGTGTGCTCCTGGTACTCCACCTCCGCCTCGGCGAGCGCCGTACGCTCGACGATCGACCACATGACGGGCTTGGAGCCGCGATAGAGCTGGCCGCTCGCCGCGAACTTCATCAGCTCGCGGGCGATCTGCGCCTCGGCCGGATAGGCCATGGTGAGATAGGGATGGGCCCAGTCGCCCTCGATGCCGAGGCGCTTGAACTCCTCTCGCTGCACGTCGATCCACTTCTGCGCGAAGGCGCGGCACTCGCGGCGGAACTCGACGACCGGCACCTCGTCCTTGTTGCGGCCCTTGGCGCGGTATTCCTCCTCGATCTTCCACTCGATCGGCAGGCCGTGGCAGTCCCAGCCGGGGACGTAGTTGGCGTCGTGGCCGAGCATGGTCTGCGAGCGCACGACGAGGTCCTTCAGCACCTTGTTGAGCGCATGGCCGATGTGGATGTGGCCGTTGGCGTAGGGCGGGCCGTCGTGCAGCACGAAGCGCGGGCGGCCCTTGCCGGCCTCGCGCAGGCCCTCGTAGAGGCCGACGCGCTGCCAGTGGGCGAGGATGTCGGGCTCGCGCTCGGGCAGGCCGGCGCGCATCGGGAACGATGTCTGCGGCAGGAACAGCGTTTCGGAATAGTCGCGAGCGGTGGGGGAGGGAGCGTTCATGGATCGGCCGATTCGGGTAGGCGCAGCGCCCGTGCGGCGCCCGGGATGTTGCAGCAAGCGTTTGAGGGGCCCGCATGGGCCCGCGTGACCCCGGACCTCCGCGGGTACCCGCTCTCGGGTGCCTCAGGCGAAGGCCGGGCCGTTAATTCGCAGCTTGAATCGAGGCTCGGTCATGGCCGTCTTCTACGCATCTTTCCACAAAGAGGCCACCGGTTTTCGAACAAAACCGCCGCCGGCACAAGCCGGCCCGTCGCCCGCCGCCCCCGGGGCCGGCGTCAGGCGACGCGCAGGGGCCTTTCGCCGGCCTCGGGCTCGCCCGCGAGCGCCTGCGCCTGGGCGCCCAGGTCGCGGATGAGGTCGTCGAGCCGCTCGATGCAGCCGAGAAGGTCGCGTTCGGCCGCGCCCGCCGGCGCATCCTGAGGCTCTCCCCGCCGGCCGGCCGCGGCCACCGCCTCGATCGAGCGGGCGATCTCCTGGGTGGCGCTGCTCTGCTGGTTGACCGCCTCGGCGATGGTCATCGTCATGGAATCGATCGAGGTGATGGTGCCCGAGATCGTGTCGATGGCCTCGACCGCCTGGGCCGTCGCCGTCTGCATGGCGGCGATCTGGCCGCGGATCTCGTCGGTGGCACGGGCGGTCTGGTTGGCGAGCGCCTTGACCTCCTGGGCGACGACGGCGAAGCCCCGGCCGGCCTCGCCCGCACGGGCCGCCTCGATGGTGGCGTTGAGCGCGAGGAGGTTCGTCTGCTCGGCGATCGCGGTGATGAGGGTGATGACCTCGCCGATCTTGGCGCTCGACTTGTCGAGCGCCTTGACGAGATCGCTCGTCGCGCGCACCTCGCGCACGGCCCGCGCCGCGATGCCGGAGCCCTGCTGCAGCTGGCGGCCGATCTCCGAGATCGAGCTCGTCAGCTCGACGGCGGCGGCCGCGGCCGTCTGGACGCCGCCGTTCAGCGGCCGGCGCGGCGGGCGGCGCGTCTCTTCGAACGAGATCGTGAACTGGTGCCGCAGCGTCTCGAGCTCGGTGGCGAGCTGGCCCGCCCGGCCGTTGATGAGGCCGAGCGCCTCGGCCAGATGCGCGCGGTCCATGTCGCGGGCCCGGTCCCGGGCGTCGCGCAGCGTGAGGAGCTCGCGCCGCAGGGCCGCGAGCTCGCCCTCCTGTTCGCGGGCGATGATGAGCCGCCGGCGCAGCTCCTCGACCGCGCGCGCGAGCCGGCCCGTGGGGCCGTCGTCGCCGGTGTGGGGCACGAGGATGTCGAGCCGTCCCTCGGCAAGCCGGGCGAGGCTGTCGTCGAGGGCCGTGCGGGAACGCGGCGGGCGCGGCGCGAAACCGATCGCGACGAGCGTGATGAGAACGGCAGCTGCGAGAAGAAAAAGCAGGAAATGCTCGTCGCTTTCCATGGCCACGGCCTGCTGGACCGCGAGAATGGCGACGGTGCCGAGGAAAAAGCCCCCGGCGCGCAAGAACAGGGAGGAATGTTTTTCTACGGCAATGTGAGAAAACGGCATTTTGGGCATCGTCTTGGCAATGAGCGGATCGGAATGCGGTGATCCTTGCCGAGACGGGTTAAGGATTGGTGGAACAAAGTCCTTTTCGGATCAGGATTGCTGGGGAGAAAGCAGCGACGGCACGCCGGCGGCGGGATCGTTCAGCAGGCGGCGGGCCTCGGCGCTGTCGCTGTCCATCTGCGCGATGAGAGCCTCGACCGTGGCGAAACGCTCCTCCGGGCGCAGGAACGCCACGAATTCCACATCCATCGTGCGCCCGTAGAGATCGCCGCGGAAATCGAACAGGTGCACCTCGAGCAGCGGCGCGCCGTTGTCGAAGGTCGGCCGCCGGCCGAAGCTCGCGACCCCCGCGTGGATGGTGCCGTCCACGGCGGCCCGCACCGCATAGATGCCGTGGCGCAGCCCGCAATCGGGGGCGAGCGCCAGATTGGCGGTCGGGTAGCCGAGATCGCGGCCGCGCTTGTCGCCGTGGCGCACGGTGGCCCGCACCAGCCAGCGATAGCCGAGGAGATGGTTTGCCCGGGCGATGTCACCCGCCGCGAGGCTCGTCCGGATGGCGCTCGACGACACGGCCTCGCCGGCCTCCGTGACCGGGGGCAGGATGCGCACGGCAAGGCCGAGCGCGGCGCCGTGCTCGCTGAGGAAGGCGGGCGTGCCCTGCCGGCCCTTGCCGAAGTGGAAGTCGTGCCCGACGACCACGCCCCGGGCGCCGAGCCGCTCGACGAGCAGCTTCTCGATGAAGTCGTGCGCGCTCGTCGCCGCGAGCGCGGCATCGAAGTGAAGCTCGATCATGCCCGCAAGGCCGAGCCGGGCCGCCACCATCGCCTTCACGTCCGGCGGCGTGATGCGGAAGAGCGGCTTGTCGGGCGCGAAGAAGCGTTTCGGATGGGGCTCGAAGGTCAGGAGCGCCGCCGGCGCGGCGCGCTCGCCCGCCAGGGCCACGGTCGCCGCGACGATGGAGCGGTGCCCGCGGTGCAGCCCGTCGAAATTGCCGATGGCGACCACCGCGCCCCGCAGCGCCGCGGGCACGTCACCCTCGCCGCGCCAGTGCACGAAGGTCTCGTTGCGGGCGGAAAACGGCGAATCGGGCGGGATGGTCGAGGGCATCGGCTCTCGCGGGTCGGGGCACATGCGCCCGGTTGCGGGCGCGGCGGACCCTGCCAAGAACACGGGCGGCTGGTCAAGCGCCGATCAGAGGCCGGCGCGCGAGGGCACGGCGACCCAGGCTTCGCCCTCGAGCACGGCCTTGCCGTCGCAGACGCAGTCGCAGAACAGGCGCACGCGCCGCCGCTCCGGCACGAGCTCGGCCACCTCGACCGTCGCGGTGACGACGTCGCCGATGCGCACGGGCGCCAGGAACTGCAGCGTCTGCGAGAGATAGACGGCGCCCGGGCCGGGAAGGCGCGTGCCGAGAACGGCCGAGATGAGGCTCGCCGTGAACATGCCGTGGGCGATGCGCTGGCCGAAGCGGGTCTGCGCCGCATAGGCCTCGTCGATGTGGATGGGGTTGCGGTCCCCCGTCACGCTGGCGAAGCCCGTGACGTCGTCTTCCATGACCGTGCGCATCAGCCGCTCGCGCATGCCGATGCTGAGGTCCTCGAAATAGAAGCTGCGCATGACCTCCAACATGATGCCTTCCCGCTGTTGCGGCCGATGCGGCAAATCCGTGCGGCGGTGCAGGGTGGTCGCCTCTCCATGCGGCACTGCATCATACTACTTATTGCGCCGCACCATGCCATGCGACTTTCGGCCACCTGCATGCGCAAAGGTTGATGCCAAATTTCACCGGATCTGATGTAATTAACCTGATCGCAACAGGGGCATTCTAAGGTAGGGGCATGACGACAACCGTTTCTTCTCAGCCAGCCGGGTCGGGACGCCGTGGCGGGCATACGTGCCGTTGCCGTTGACCGGAGCAGACCATGGCCCTTGATCTCTCGATGCCGATCCTGATCGTCGATGACTATCAGGCGATGGTCCGCATCATCCGCAATCTGCTGCACCAACTCGGCTTCGAGGATGTCGACGAGGCGCCGGACGGTCCGAGCGCGCTCGCCAAGATGCGCGAGAAGACCTATGCGCTCGTCATCTCCGACTGGAACATGGAGCCCATGTCGGGCTACGACCTCCTGCGCGAGGTGCGCGCCGAGGAGGCCTGGCGCTCCATCCCCTTCATCATGGTGACGGCCGAATCGAAGACGGAGAACGTCATCGCGGCGAAGAAGGCCGGCGTGAACAACTACATCGTCAAGCCGTTCAACGCCCAGACGCTGAAAGCCAAGATCGAATCGGTCTGCGGCGTCTGACGGACGCCGCTACCGGACCAGCGTGTCGGCGATCGCCTGAAGGCGGTGCGACGCGTTCTCGAGCGATAGCGACACCGTTACCAGACGAGGCTCTCGATGATCGCCTGCGGGCGATGCGTCGCGTCTTCGAGCCACGCCGCAAGGGCGATCTCGTCGAGGCTGCCGCCGAGCGGGCTGATCTCGGCCGCATGGATGCCGCGCGTCACGAGCAGCGCGTCGGCCCCGATGCTGTGGGCGCCGGCGACATCGGTGCGGATCGCGTCGCCGATGGCGAGCACGCGCGACACCGGTACGTGCGCGCCGCGGATGCGCTCCGCCTCGCCGAGGGCGCGCTCGTAGATCGGCTTGTGCGGCTTGCCCGCGTAGGTCACCGTCCCGCCGATCTCCTCATAGGCCGCGGCGAGGGCGCCGGCGCAATAGATCAGCGCCGTGCCGCGCTCCACGACGAGATCGGGATTGGCGCAGATCATCGGCACGCCGCCGGCATGCATCTCGGCGAGGAGGCCGGCGTAGTCGTCCGGCGTCTCGCGCTCGTCGTCGACGAGGCCGGTGCAGACCGCATAACGGGCCTCGGCCGCCGCCGTCAGGGGCGCGTCGAGGCCGTCGAACAGCGGCAGGTCGCGGTCCGGCCCGATGTGGAGGAGGGGCTCGCCCGGCCGGGCCGCAATCTGGCTGCGCGTGACGTCGCCGGAGGTGACGGCCGCGTCATAGGCCGCGCGCTTCACGCCGAAACCGTCGAGCAGCGTCAGGACGTCCCCGTTCGGGCGGGGGGCGTTGGAGACGAGCACGACCTGGCCGCCGCGCTGGCGGAACTGCTGAAGGGCTTCGCCCGCCGGGGCGAAGGCCTCGAGCCCGTTGTGCAGCACGCCCCAGATGTCGCACAGGATGACGTCGTAGCGATCGGCGATCGTCCGAAGTCCCTGGATGATCGGAGGCGGGGAGGCGGGCCGGTCGGTCATGTTCGAGAGAGCTTCATGTTCGAGAGGGCTCCCGGGGCGGTTCCGTCGAGGGGGCCATCCGTGGGGAGCGAGGCGGAGGCTCCGGCGCTAATGCCGTGAGGCGGCCGTGTCAAGCGCGGCCGGGGCGTCCGGCGCAGCATATGTCGCATGGCGGGCAATCGGTTCGATTGTTCCTCTTCGGCGCGGCTCTTGATAGCTTGGCGCGATACTGGCCCGGGATCCCTGTCTCCCGCGGCCCAAACCGAACGGGAGCCACGATGTCCGCCTCTGCCGCCCACGACCACGCGCTCGCGCCGAACGACCTCGAAGCGTTCTGGATGCCCTTCACGGCCAACCGCGCCTTCAAGAAGAAGCCGCGCATGGTGACCGGCGCCAAGGACATGCACTACCTGACGGCCGAGGGCCGCAAGGTGGTCGACGGCGCGGCGGGGCTGTGGTGCTGCAACGCCGGCCACAACCGCGACCCGATCGTCTCGGCCATCCAGGCCCAGGCCGGCGAGCTCGACTATGCGCCGGCCTTCCAGTTCGGCCAGCCCAAGGCCTTCGCGCTCGCAGCCCGCATCGCCGCGTTGGCGCCGGGTGACCTCGACCACGTCTTCTTCGCCAATTCCGGCTCGGAGGCGGTGGACAGCGCTCTCAAGATCGCGCTCGCCTACTGGAACATCACCGGCAAGGGCTCCAAGACGCGCCTCATCGGCCGCGAGCGCGGCTATCACGGCGTCGGCTTCGGCGGCATCTCGGTCGGCGGCATCGTGCCGAACCGCAAGTTCTTCGGCTCGCTGCTGACGGGCGTCGACCACCTGCCGCACACCTACAACCGCGAGAAGCAGGCCTTCTCGCGCGGCGAGCCGGAGTGGGGCGCGCATCTCGCCGACGAGTTGGAGCGCATCGTCGCCCTGCACGACGCCTCGACCATCGCGGCCGTCATCGTCGAGCCCATGGCCGGCTCCACCGGCGTGCTGCCGCCGCCCAAGGGCTATCTGAAGCGCCTGCGCGAGATCTGCGACAAGCACAACATCCTGCTCGTCTTCGACGAGGTCATCACCGGCTTCGGTCGTCTCGGCTTCGCCTTCGCCGCCGAACGCTACGGCGTCGTGCCGGACATGATCACCTTCGCCAAGGGCGTCACCTCCGGCACCGTGCCCATGGGCGGCGTGCTCGTGCGCAAGGGCATCTACGAAGCCTTCATGCAGGGGCCGGAGCACGTCATCGAGCTCTTCCACGGCTATACCTATTCGGCCCATCCGCTCGCCTGCGCCGCCGGCCTTGCGGCGCTCGACGTCTATCGCGACGAGGGGCTGTTCGAGCGCGCCCGCGCGCTCGAGGGCACCTGGGCGGACGCGATGCACGGGCTCAAGGGCCTGCCGGGCGTGCTCGACATCCGCTCGGTCGGCATCGTCGGGGCCGTCGACCTCGCGCCCCTCAAGGATGCGCCGGGCCGGCGCGCCTTCGAGGCCATGGACCGCGCCTTCCACGAGTTCGACCTCATGGTGCGCATCACCGGCGACACCATCGCGGTTTCGCCGCCCCTCATCCTGACCGAGAGCGACATCGGCGACATCGCCGACAAGCTCGCCAAGGTCATCCGGGCGGTCGCCTGATGCCTGCGCGCCGCCGTCGGCCAGCCGGGCAGCGGCGATGACGGCGGCGTCCGGCACCTCGATCGGCCTTGCGCTCGGCGGGGGCGGGGCGCGCGGCCTCGCCCACATCGCGGTCATCGAGGTGCTCGACGAACTCGGCCTCAGGCCGGCCGCCATCGCCGGCACGTCGATGGGGGCGATCGTCGGCGCCGCCTATGCCGCCGGCATCGGCGGGCGCGACCTGCGCCGGCACGTGCAGGACACGCTGCGCGACCGCACGGCGGTGCTCACCCGCCTGCTGCATGCCCGCGTCGGCCGCCTGTCGCAGATCTTCGCGCGCGGCCACGCCAACCCGGTGCTGATCGACGGCGAGAAGTTCCTCGACCTGTTCTGGCCGCAGAGCGTGCCGGAGCGTTTCGAGGATCTCGCCGTGCCGCTCCTCGTCGTGGCGACGGACTATTATGCGCGCTCGGAGGTCGTCATCGGCGCGGGCGCGCTCGTCTCGGCCGTTGCCGGCTCCATGGCCATTCCCGGCCTCGTGCGGCCCGTCGTCGCCGGCGGGCGGGTGCTCATCGACGGCGGCGCCACCAATCCGCTGCCCTTCGACCACCTCCTGCCGCGGGCCGACGTCGTCATCGCCGTCGATGTCGTCGGCGGCGCGGCGCGCGAGACGGACGGCGTGCCCGATCCGGTCGAGACGATGTTCGGCGCCTCGCACATCATGCAGGCGGCCATCGTCGCCGGCAAACTCGCCGCCGGCCCGCCGCACATCATGGTGCGGCCCCCGGTCGGCGCCTTCCGCGGGCTCGATTTCTTCAAGGCGAAGGCGATCTTCGCTGCGGCCGATCTCGTCAAGGACGGGCTCAAGCGCGACATCGAAGCGGCGCTCGAAGCGCTCGGCTGAGAGGCTGAGGCGATGCCCTTCGGGCATCAATCGTGCGCTGGTTCCCGGCTCTCGCCTCACGCATGTGGGCCGGGAAACGAGGGCGGGTTCCAGGAGGAACCTCGTTCCCCGGACGCATGCAGCGAAGCGGAATGCGATCCGGGGTCCGGCTCATCAAGCCAGCCGAAGGCTCCGCTCAGCTGACGACGACGCGGGTGCCGATGCGCACGCGGTTGTAGAGGTCGATGACGTCCTTGTTGAGCATGCGGATGCACCCGGAGGACACGGCGCGCCCGATCGTGTGCGGCTCGTTGGTGCCGTGGATGCGGTAGAGCGTCTTGCCGAGATAGAGGGCGCGCGCGCCGAGCGGATTGTCGGGCCCGCCGGCCATGTGGCGCGGCAGGTCGGGCCGGCGCTTCAGCATCTGCGCCGGCGGGCGCCAGTCGGGCCACTCGCGCTTCATGCTGATGCTCTCGCTGCCGCGCCAGGAGAAGCCCTGGCGGCCGACGCCGATGCCATAGCGGATGGCGCGCCCGCCCGGCTCGACGAGGTAGAGGAAGCGGCCTGCCGTATCGATGACGATGGTGCCCGGCTTGTGCGGGCCCGCGTAATCCACGACCTGCCGCGCATAGCGCGGCTCGGGCGCGCGCATCGGCTGCAGCTCGGCCGCATCGGGCAGGGCGGCGTGTCGCACGTTCCCCGACGACGGGCGGCGTTCCCATGTCCGCTCACTGCCGAGCGCCGCATCGAGCGGATCGATCGGGGGCACCCTGTGGACCCGCGCGATGCCGCCGGAGGAGGGGGTGACGATGCGCACCGGCTGCCCGGCTCGCGGGCCGGCCGTGGGGGTGCGGCCGGTCACCAGCATTTCGATGAAGCCGCCGCCGAGGTCGGCGCGGCGCACCGGCTGCCGCTCGGCCGCGGCTGCCATCTCGCGCGCCCCGGGCGCCTGGATGACCCTGGCCGATGGCAGGGGCGCACGCGTGCCGGTGCCGTAGATGACGGTCTGCGCCCCCGCGGGGCCTGCGGGCAGGGCCAGGCCGCAGGCGAGCGCGGCGGCCAGAGACAAGCGGTGGATGGGCAACATGGCGGGACCTGCAATCGATGACGGCATATGATGCCAATGCAGCCGAAGACTTTGCGAAACGGGCTCGCCAAATGGTGAACGCCGCGGGCTTTCCGCTCCATGAGCCGGCCGGAGGCGGTGTTTTCCGTCGCGATGGTTAGCGGCTGGTGCCGAGGCGTCCTTAACGTTGAATTTAACTCGGTCGGCTACCAATCAGTGTCTTTCCATCGCGGCGGCGCCTTTTCGCCGCATCCCGGATGAGCAGGCCATGTCGACGCTTCCCGCGCGTGCGCGCTATCGCAATGTGACCTCCCTCGACGTCATGCGCATCGACCGACGCGAGCGCATGCTGGCGGACCGCCGCATGCCGCGTGTCGACACGAGCCGCGCCGAGATCATGGCCGCGCTCGACGATATCCGGGAGATGTTGGAGATCTTCCGCCCCATGCAGCGCCAGGCGCTGGGCCTCATGGACGACTACCGGCGGGAGGCGGCGGAGGTGGCGCGCCTCAGCCAGGAGGTCGCCGGCCTGCAGGGGACGCTCGCCGCGGTGCGGCAGGAGCTCGCCGCCATCCGTCACGGAGAGGGCGATAGTTGCGTCGCCCGCTTGGCCCTCAAGGAGCTGAGCGCGATGGGTGACGAGACCGCCCACGCCGCCGGTGACATCCTCGGTGCCGCCGAGGTCATTGCCGCGGAGGCGCGCAGGCTGAAGCAGAGCGGCGAGCCGGAGAACGTCGGTTCGGCCGAGAGCATCATGGGTCAGCTCATCAAGCTGTACGAGGCCTGCAACTACCAGGACCTGACGCAGCAGCGCGTCGCCAAGATCCGCCGCCACCTGGAAGGGCTGGCGGCGCATGTGGACGAACTGGCGGCGATCGTGGAGGTGGCGCCGCACCAGATGACCGCGCGCAGGGCGGCGAACGACGCGCAGCTGATCAACGGTCCAGCCGTCGCCGGCACACCCGGGCACCTGCAGCAGAACGAGATCGACGGCTATTTCAAATAGCCCCCCGGGACGGGCAGGGACGGAGACGGTCATGACGGGCGCCTTCGGCCGCGCGGTTCTGGGCATTGCGCTCCTGTCGGCCATGGATGCGCTCATCAAGGCCATGGCCGCGCGCTATCCCACGTTCGAGATCACCTTCCTGCGCTTCGCCTTCGGCACGCTCGTCGCCGGGGCGGTGCTCGCCGTGCGCAGGCCCGGCTGGCCGACGCGCGAGACCGTCGTCGCCAACAGCTGGCGCGCCCTGCTCGTCGTCATCACCGCGACCTCCTTCTTCTACGCGCTCGGCCGCCTGCCGCTGGCGGAGGCGCAGGCGCTCGCCTTCCTCGCTCCGGTCTTCATCGCCTTCTTCGGCGTCGTGCTGCTGCGCGAGCGCGTCGACGGGCGTATCGTCGGCGCGCTGCTGGTGGGCTTCGCCGGCATGGCGGTCATCGTCCACGGCTCCGGCACCTCGGGCGGCGAACGGTCGTGGGACGGCATCGCGGCGGCGCTTGCCGCCGCGGTGACCTACGCCTTGTCGATGGTGATGCTGCGGGCGCGGGCGACGCGCGACCGTGTCGAGACCATCGTCTTCTTCCAGAACGTGGGGCCGGCGCTCGTGCTCGCCGCGCCCGCCGCCGCCGTCTGGACGCCGCCCCTCGTGTCCGACCTGTGGCTTTTCCTCGCCATCGGCTGCCTCGGCACCATCGGGCATCTCATCCTCGCCACGGCCTTCGCCCGGGTCGAGGCCGCGCGCCTCGCGCCGCTCGAATACACCGCTCTCATCTGGGCGGTGGCGCTTGGCTATCTCTTCTTCGGCGAGGTGCCCTCGCTGCAGACGCTCGCCGGCGGCGCCCTGATCGTCCTCGGCGCTCTGGCGACCGCCCGCCGCTGACGGCGGGTGAGGACTGGTCAGGATCCGCATCTCCCGGTGTCGGCCCGGAGGCCTGCCCCACGCCGGGCCTCGCCATCGCGTGCCGGGGCGGGTCGGGAAATTATGAGTTTAGCAATAGCAACTTCATAGCAGTTGCGCTGTTCATTTTGTCTTTGCATCATATCTTGCGAGCGATGACGACTGTATATGGCTGTCATATTGGAGCTGTCGCTCGTTTTTCAGGGTCATTATCGGCCTGTATATTGATATTTGAGAGGTATATCATGGCTTGCTCGTGCTGTCAGAAGAATGGGGCTTCGAATGCTGGTGCGGCCGGCGCCGCTGGTGCGCAGGACGCCCAGAGGCAGAAGCGCTCCGCGGATGATTTCCAGGAGATGCTGGCGCAGGTGGCAATGCAGGCGCAGCAGTCCCAGAACATCCAGAAGTAACATCGTGCGGATGATGGCGAAAATGTCCGGAGCCTGACCTGACGGTCTTGGCCGGGCCGGCTGCATCATTTCGCCATGACTCACCCGGGGCCGCCGGCTGCCGCTGGCTCCGGGTGAGGAGCATTTGAAGATCGGCGGTGCCATCGAAGCCCCTGCTGCCGACGGCGAATGGCTGCGTGTTGCAGCAGCCTTCGCCTCGGGCGATCGCGCGCGGCTCGACGAGCAGCTTTCACGATCGGCCGGGCGCGGCCGTGCCGGGCGGCAGATGGAACCGATATATTGGAGGTTCAATATGTCTTACAGAATCAATTCCTGCAGTCAGTGTAACGGCGCCGGGAATATCGGCCAGACAGGCTTGAAGCAGCTGCAGCAGATGATGCAGCTGGTGAAGTTGCTGCAACAGCTGCAGCAGTTCCTGGGGCAGGGCCAGGGCCAGTGCTGTGGAAATGGCCAGGGACAGTCGCAGCGCTGCGGCAATGACCAGGGCTACGGCGATCTCAGGCTGACCGGTCTGACGGCCAATTTCAGGCTGACCGGGGCATCCGGAGCGTTCTGAGCGTTCGGGCCGGCCGCGTCAGCCCTGGCGCACTGTGTCCGGGCTGATGTGGCCGCTCGCCGTCGATCATATTCGGGAAATGAGTCATGGTGGACATGGGTCTTGGATTTGGCGGCCAATCGATGGGCCAATGGGATGAGCTCGAGGGAGGGGATCTTCCGGCCATCATCCAGCTGGCGAGGCAGCAGGTCGCGCAGCTGACGAAGGCGCTTGAAGGCCGGCAGGGGCCACAGGAGCTCGGGATCGCGCGGCAGGTGAGGGAACTGGCGTGGCTGCTGGGCGACATGGACGGGCGACACGAGCTGCAGGGGCAGCAGATGGCGCGGCTGGATCTGTTGATGGGCGAGCTGGCACGACGGCTGGACGAGTTGCCGCGAGGCCGGGGCTAGTGCGCGCGGCCTTCGGCACATCGCTCTCCTGTCGATTGCGTGCCGCAACGCGGGTATTCGGACGCTGATGGACAGCTTCGGTCCTGCCCGACGCAGCAGTCCATCGCCGAGCCTCGACCGGCTCGATACGGATGCGCAGGCAGGGGTCCGGAAATTATGATTTTTGCGATTTACGGCAGCTGATGGTTGCGTTGCCGGACGTATATCCGCATGGTCTCCGCGAGTGCGAGTGGTATATGACAGTGATGCCAATGCGCTCCTCTGATTTACTTCGGAAAGTAAAGCAATTTCATTACGAACATTGTGGAGATCGATTATGGATATCAGCGGCATCCAGTCTGCCGGTCGTCTTAGTGGAACCGTCGGCGCGGCCGGCGTGCAGAAGTTCCAGGAGGTCTTTCAGCAGGCAAGGCAGCAGACGGCGGAGCAGCAGTTCGGCCAGTTGATCGAGCAGTTGCTGAAGGAGATACAGAAGCTCCAGCAGGCCGGCCAGGCGGGAAGCGAAGGCGCGCAGGACGCGCAGGGGGCGGAGACCGAGCAGCTGCTGCAGATGCTGGCGGATCTGTTGCAGCAGACGCAGGCCGATGCGGCGCCGCAGGGCTCCGAGGGGCAGGAGGGCGAGCAGCTGATGAAGATGCTCGCGGACCTGCTCCAGCAGATTGACGGAGATGGCGCGCAGCGCACGCAGGCGTTCGACAACGGTCTGGGCGGCGCGAATTCCGTGCGAGGGGCAGGGAGCGGGCTCGAGGCCTGAGGACTTCCCGCCGCTCCGCCGGCTCGCCATGACGTGCGCGGCGCGCCCGAGTGACGCGGCCGCCCACGGACACTTCTCCCATTCGCCGGTCCCGAGCGCATGCGATGCGTTCTCGGGCGTGACAGAAAGGGCAGGACCTCCGCAATGAGGTCCTGCCCTTTGCGCGTCGGCTCGCTGCCGACGTGCGCGGGCATGCGCCATCGAGGCGGGCGCTGCCGCGGACGCTCGGCACGGCGGCACGATCGGTGCCTGTCCATTAACCTTCACGGGAAAGAACTCGGGCACGCAAAGGCCGCTCGCGCGGCGAGGCGGCGAATTTGCCGCGGCCGCGCCTTGACTCTCCAGCGCAGCCTGCCTATTTCCGCCCGAGCCTTGGCACTCGCTTTTGTCGAGTGCTAACAGGCCCCGCATGATCAGCGCGTTCCGCTGCTTTCTTTGAGAGGATACGTCTCATGAAGTTCCGTCCGCTGCACGACCGCGTGGTCGTCCGCCGTCTCGACAGCGAAGAGAAGACCAAGGGCGGCATCATCATTCCCGACACGGCGAAGGAAAAGCCGCAGGAGGGCGAAATCGTCGCCGTCGGCTCCGGCGCCCGTGACGAAAACGGCAAGCTCGTTGCCCTCGATGTCAAGAAGGGCGATCGCGTGCTCTTCGGCAAGTGGTCGGGCACCGAGGTGAAGATCGACGGTCAGGACCTCCTCATCATGAAGGAGTCCGACATCATGGGCGTGATCGGCTGAGCCGCCCCTCCCTCATCCAGAGTTTCAGGCAGGAGTTGAGCACATGGCTGCCAAGGACGTTAAATTTGCGGCGGACGCCCGCGAGAAGATGCTGCGCGGCGTGGACATTCTCGCCAATGCGGTGAAGGTGACGCTCGGCCCGAAGGGCCGCAACGTGGTCATCGAGAAGTCGTTCGGCGCGCCGCGCATCACCAAGGACGGCGTGACGGTCGCCAAGGAAATCGAGCTCGAGGACAAGTTCGAGAACATGGGCGCGCAGATGGTGCGCGAGGTCGCCTCGAAGACGAACGACCTGGCCGGTGACGGCACCACGACGGCCACCGTCCTCGCCCAGGCGATCGTGAAGGAAGGCGCCAAGTCGGTCGCCGCCGGCATGAACCCGATGGACCTGAAGCGCGGCGTCGACATCGCCGTCGCCGAGGTCATCAAGGACATCGAGAAGCGCGCCAAGAAGGTGAAGTCCTCCGATGAGGTCGCCCAGGTCGGCACCATCTCGGCGAACGGCGACCGCTCCATCGGCGAGATGATCGCCGAGGCGATGCAGAAGGTCGGCAACGAGGGCGTCATCACGGTCGAGGAGGCCAAGAGCCTCGAGACCGAGCTCGACGTCGTCGAGGGCATGCAGTTCGACCGCGGCTACCTCTCCCCGTACTTCATCACGAATGCGGAGAAGATGGTCGCCGAGCTCGACGACCCCTACATCCTCATCCACGAGAAGAAGCTCTCCTCGCTGCAGGCCATGCTGCCGGTGCTCGAGGCGGTCGTGCAGACCGGCAAGCCGCTGCTGATCGTCGCCGAGGACGTCGAGGGCGAGGCGCTCGCCACGCTCGTCGTCAACAAGCTGCGCGGCGGCCTCAAGGTCGCGGCCGTCAAGGCGCCGGGCTTCGGTGACCGCCGCAAGGCCATGCTCGAGGACATCGCCGTCCTCACCGCCGGCCAGACGATCTCGGAAGACCTCGGCATCAAGCTCGAGAACGTGACGCTCGACATGCTCGGTCGCGCCAAGAAGGTGCGCATCGACAAGGAGAACACCACGATCGTCGACGGCGCCGGCAAGAAGAAGGACATCGAGGCCCGCGTCCAGCAGATCAAGGCGCAGATCGAGGAGACCACCTCGGACTACGACCGTGAGAAGCTGCAGGAGCGTCTCGCCAAGCTCGCGGGCGGCGTGGCCGTCATCCGCGTCGGCGGCGCCACCGAGGTCGAGGTGAAGGAGAAGAAGGACCGCGTCGACGACGCCCTCAACGCCACCCGCGCGGCCGTCGAGGAAGGCATCGTCCCGGGCGGCGGCACGGCTCTCCTGCGCGCCAAGGCGGCTGTCGGCAAGATCAAGAGCGACAACGCCGACGTGCAGGCTGGCATCAACATCGTGCTGCGCGCGCTTGAGGCGCCGATCCGCCAGATCGCCGAGAACTCCGGCGTCGAGGGCTCGATCGTCGTCGGCAAGATCAGCGAGAACAAGTCGCAGACCTTCGGCTTCAACGCCCAGACCGAAGAGTTCGTGGACATGCTCGAGGCCGGCATCGTCGATCCGGCCAAGGTCGTGCGCACGGCCCTGCAGGACGCGGCCTCGGTCGCCTCGCTCCTCATCACCACGGAAGCGATGGTCGCCGACAAGCCCAAGAAGGACGCGCCCGCTCCGGCCATGCCGGGCGGCGGCATGGGCGGCATGGACTTCTGAGGAAGTCCATTCGCCCGTCCCGGGAAAGGGCTCGGGCCGGGATCGGCCCGAGTGGCGGCATGGACTTCTGAGGAAGTCCGTCCGGCCAGAGATGGAAGGGCCCGGCATCGCCGGGCCCTTTTTCTTTGGCGGACTGCGCGGAGCAATTCGGCCAGGATTACCTCCGTGCCTAATTTCGCCGATATTTCCGGCACTTTACAAAAGCGTTAGATGCAGCGCCTCTCGAATTCCTGTAGGAGACGAGGCGGATTTCGAGTGCCGGCAGGGCCGGCTCTTCTGGCGGGACAAGCGGATTTCATGAAGCTCATAGCCATCGTCGTTGGGGCAATGTCCGCAGCCTTCCTGGCGCTGTCGCAGGGGCAGGCGAACGGCCTGCCGCTCTTCGTGCCGGTCAGCGGCTTCGTGCTCGCCGCCATCCTCTGGCTGGCGCGCGACATCTCGATCTTCCTGCGCATCTTCATGGGCATGTATGCGCTGGGCTACCTGCTGATCGCGGGGGCCAACACGCTTGCCAGCTACGGCCTCGTGCCGCAGACGCTGGGTGCGCTCGTTCCGCCGGCCTTCATGGCCACCGCCTCCGTCTCCTTCGCGGGGCTCGTCTTCGGCGTCTCGTTCATCCCGGTCGTGCGCACGATCACGGACCTCGCCGACCCCTACTTCTATTCCGTGCGCAGCGGCGGGGAGAACTTCAGCTGGTTCGGCCGGCTCTTCCGCTCCGAAGGGCGGGCGGCGGTGGCGATGGTCGCCGCCATCATCGCCACGAACTTCGTGCAGGTCGGCCTCAACATCAAGTTCAACCTCTGGTACCGCGACCTGTTCGACGCGCTCCAGAACAAGAATGCCGACGCCTTCTGGTATCAGATCTGGTGGGTGTTCATCCCGCTCCTGGTGTTCTGGATCATCTTCCAGCTGCTCGACTTCACGATCGACACGATCTTCCGCATCCGCTGGCGGCAATGGCTGACGGAGAGCTATTTCTCGCGCTGGCTCGACCGCTCGACGCATTACAAGATGGGGGTCGCCGGGCAGAATGCGGACAACCCCGACCAGCGCATCTCGGTCGACGTCGCGTCCTTCATCTCCAGCACCATGACCCTGTCGACGCAGATGATGGCGCAGCTCGCCACGCTGGTCTCGTTCACGGTGCTGCTCTGGGGCCTGTCCGAGGGCTTCACCTTCCCGGGCACCGCCGTCGTCATTCCCGGCCTGCTCGTCTGGATCGCCGTCGCCTATTCGCTCGTCGGCACCATCCTGACGCATCTCATCGGCCGGCCGCTCATCCGGCTCGACTTCCTGCAGGAGAAGTTCGAGGCGAATTTCCGCTTCTCGCTGGCGCGCCTGCGTGAGTACGGCGAGCAGGTCGCGCTGCTGCGCGGCGCCGATGCCGAGAAGGCGAACCTGCGCGGCGGCTTCGCGCAGGTCATCACCAACGTCATCGACATCCTCAAGCGCCGCCTCAAGATCGAGGGCTTCCGCTTCTCGTGGCAGCAGATGAGCGTCGCCTTCCCCTATCTCTTCATGGGGCCGTATTTCTTCCTGGAGCGCATCACGCTCGGGCAGCTGCAGCAGGGCGCCCAGGCGTTCGGCCAGGTCAATGCCTCGCTCTCCTTCTTCATCTCGGCCTATACGACCCTCGCCGCCTACAAGGCGACGATCGACCGCCTCGTGACCTTCGAGGACGCCATGGGCCGCGCGGAAGTGATCGGCACCGTGCCGCCTCACATCGAGCGCAAGACGGCGCCGGAGAATGCGCTGGCCATCCGCGACCTCAGGATCGACCTGCCGCACGGCGCCAGGATCGTGGAGATCGACCGCCTCGACCTCAGGGCCGGCGAGCCGGTGCTGGTCAACGGGCCGTCGGGTTCCGGCAAGTCGACGCTGTTCCGTGCGCTCGCCGGCATCTGGCCCTACGGCTCGGGCGAGGTCGACGTGCCGGAGGGGAGGAGCGTCATGCTGCTGCCGCAGCGGCCCTACATCCCGCAGGGCAACCTGCGCGACGCCATCTCCTATCCAGCCGTCGCCGGGGCCTATGACGATGCGGCCATCAAGGCGGCCCTGATCGCCGTCGGCCTGCCGGCGCTGGTGAACCGCCTGGACGACGACGACAGCTGGGGGCAGCGCCTCTCGGGCGGTGAGCAGCAGCGTCTCGCCATCGCGCGGGCGCTGCTCGCAAAGCCCGACTGGCTGCTCCTCGACGAGGCCTCCTCGGCGCTCGACGAGAAGAGCGAGCGGGTCATCTACGAGGCGATCGCGGCGGCGCTGCCGGGCACCACCATCGTCTCCATCGGCCATCGCTCGACCCTTGCCGCCTTCCACGACCGGCGCGTCGACCTGCAGCCGATGGACGATGGCGTGTCGCGGCCGGTCGACCTGGCGCGGGAGCCGGTGCCCGCCGGCTGATCTGCCGGAGAGGGTTGCCCCGGCACGGGCCGGTCGCGGACAGTTGCAAACGGTGCCGCCGCGATTCGGCGCGTCCTCCTGTCCTCACCCGTGCCGGGAGCCTCCATGCCTCACGCCCGCTTCCGCCGCCAGCGCGTCGCCCTCCTGTCGGTCACGCTGTGGAAGCGGCGGCTGGTCTTTCTCTTCGGCGCCATCGTCGTCTCGCTGGCATCCGTCGCTTTCGCCAGGGCGGCGGACGGGGCGGGCGCCTTCTTCCAGTTCTGGAGCGGCGAGCTGCCCTACCTGCCGCTCGTCGTCACGCCGCTCGGCTATGCCTTCTGCGCCTGGTGCGTGGCGAAGTACTTCCCCGGCGCGCAGGGCAGCGGCATCCCGCAGGCGATCGCCGCGCGCGCGACGCGCGACCTCGACCATCGCCAGCGGCTGCTCGGCCTCCGGGTGGCCGTGGGCAAGGTGCTGCTGACGACGGTGGCGCTCGCGGTCGGCGCCTCGGTCGGCCGCGAGGGACCGACGGTGCAGATCGGCGCCAGCGTCATGCTGATCGCGGCGAGCTTCGCCGGCATCGCCCATCAGCGCGGCTTCGTGCTGGCGGGGGCGGCGGCCGGCATCGCGGCGGCCTTCAACACGCCGCTCGCCGGCGTCGTCTTCGCCATCGAGGAGATGGCGCGCGCCTTCGAGCGGCGCATCACCGGGCTCGTCATCACCGCCGTGCTCGTCGCCGGCGTCACGAGCCTCGCGCTCCTCGGCAGCTATCAGTATTTCGGCGGCGTGGCCAGCCATCTCGGCGAGCCGCGGCAGTGGCTGGCCGTGCCCGTCTGCGGTCTCGTCGGCGGCGTGCTCGGCGGGCTTTTCAGCCGCGGCGTCATCGGCCTCACCTTCGCGCGGGAGGGCGTCTTCGGCCGGCTGAAGGCGCGCCCCTTCCTCTTCGCCGCGGGCTGCGGCCTTCTGGTCGCCGCGCTCGGCCTCGTGACCGCGGGCTTCGCCACGGGCAGCGGCTATGACCAGACGCGAGAGGTGCTCGAAGGGGAGGGGCTGCTGCCCTGGTACTACGGCCTCGCCAAGCTCCTGACGACGCTCGTCTCATCCGCCTGCGGCATCGCCGGCGGGCTCTTCTCACCCTCGCTCGCCGTCGGCGCCTCGCTTGCGGCGCTCGTCGAGCCCATCCTGCCCGCCATGCCGCTCGGCGCCCTCGGCATCCTCGCCATGGTGGCCTATTTCGCCGGCGTGGTGCAGGCGCCGCTGACGGCCTTCGTCATCGTCTACGAGATGACCAGCGACACGCGCATGGTGGTGCCGCTGATGGCGACGTCCCTCATCGCGGCCGGGGTGTCGCGCCTCGTCAGCGCCGAGCCGCTCTACCACACCCTGGCGCGCGGCTTCACGCCGAGGGCCGTGGCCGAGGAGCGGCAGCGCGAGAAGACGGAGGCCTGAATAGGGTCGGCTTGGCTCAGAGCACGCGCTCGAAACGCAGGGTGCCGCTCTCGCCGGTCAGCACCAGCTGGCCGTTGACGAGGTCCCACTTGCGCGCCGTGCGCAGGGCGACGAGGAAGGCGCGCTCGGCGGCCATCACCTGCTTGCCGCAATCCTTCTTCGTCATGGCCAGCGGGCCGACGGCGAAGCCCTGGTCGCGCAGCGGATAGGCCGTGGCCGAGTAGGTGTTGCACATGCCGAAGCCGCGGGCGCGATACTGGGAATCGAGCGCGAAGCCGGGCCGGTCGCCGGAATAGGGCTTGTCGTTGAGGCTGATGGCCACCCAGCTCGTGCCGACCGGGAACTGCTTCTCGGCCTGCTGCGGCACGTTGGTCTGCCGCTCCTTCTCGCGCGCCGACTGGGCCGCATTGTTCGGCTGGCCGGACCGCGTCTGCGCGAGCGCGGGAGCGGCCATGGCAAGCGCGATTGCGCCGAGCACGCAGAAACGAACGGACGAACGAGACAACACTTGCTCTCCCCCTCACCGGTATGACGCGGCGCCCTTCGCGGGCAACCGTCATCGAGCCGACGATCCATGGATCGGCGCGACCATAAACGCCGCACAAGGCGCCTGCAATGGCCGGCTTGATCGAACCAATCTATGCGCGTTGATGGCAAAGGCGTGGCGGCCGGGCCACTAGCCGAGGCGCGTGAACAGCCGCTCGCTCAGCGCGTTGCTGGCGCGGAAGACATAGTCGAGCGCGCGCACCGTGACCGGCTCGGCGCCGTTGTCCGTCAGCAGGGCGGCGAGCGCGAAGACCCGGTCGGCCGGGCAGTGCACGGTGAGGAGCCCGCGCTCGTCCGGCCCCCCGAAGGGCAGGCGGCCGCCGTGGCCGTCGATGATCTCGCGCTCCAGCGCCGCATCGAGCGCCCCCACCCGCGCCGTCAGCTCCCGCATCGTGCGCGCCTCCTCCTCCGCCGCGATGCGGGTGAGGATGGTGCGCGCGGCGGCGCGGGCCGTCTCGCTCCACGGTGCGCGCAGCGAGGCGACGAGATTCGCCTCCGAGCGCAGGATGATGCCGTCGTCGAGGACCTTGAGCGCGTTGGCGGCGAGCGTCGCGCCCGTCGTCGTGATGTCGACGATGATCTCGGCCGCGCCAGTCGCGGGCGCCCCCTCCGTCGCGCCGAGGCTCTCGACGATGCGGTAGTCGGCGATGCCGTGGCCGGCGAAGAACTGGCGCGTCAGGTTGATGTATTTGGTGGCGACGCGCATCTTGCGGCCGTGGCGCACGCGCATGTCGGCGGCGACATCGTCGAGATCGGCCATCGTGCGCACGTCGATCCAGGCCTGTGGCGCGGCGACGACCACATTGGCATGGCCGAAGCCGAGCGGCGTCAGGAGCTCGACCGCCTCTTCCGCGTCGTGGATCTCCTCGCGCACCAGGTCCTCGCCCGTGACGCCGAGATGGGCGCCGCCCGAGGCGAGCTGCGCGACGATGTCGGAGGCGGAGAGAAAGGCGACCTCGACGCCCGGCACGCCGGCGAGGCGCCCGCGATAGTCGCGCGCGCCGCGCGACTGCACCACCTCGAGCCCGGCGCGGGAAAAGAAGCGGGCGGCGTTCTCCTGCAGCCGGCCCTTCGACGGCACGGCGAGGACGAGCGGGGTGTCGCTCATGATGCGGCTCCGTTGATGCGCTCGATCCAGATGGAGCAGCCGACGGCCGGGATCACTTCGGCGGCGCCGAGCTGCGACAGGAGCTTGTCGTAGCGGCCGCCGCCGACGATCGGCTTTTCCTCCGGCCGCGCCGGGTCGTGCAGCTCGAAGATGAAGCCGGTGTAGTAGTCGAGGTTGCGCGCGAAATTCGCCGCGAAGGCGAGGCGCGCGACGTCGATGCCGCGCGCGGCCATGAAGCCGGTGCGCGCCTCGAAGGTGTCGATGGCAGCGTCGATGGCGAGGCCCGCGTCGCGCGCCAGGGCGCGCAGCGCCGCGGCCGCGCTGTCGGGGTCGCCCTCGACGGCGAGGAAGCGTTCGAGCGTCGCATGCGCCTCGGCCGAGAGCTCACCTGCGCGCGCCTGGGCGCGGGCGAGGAAGCGCTCGGCGATCTCGCCGGCCGTGCGCCCGCCGACCTTGCTGATGCCGGCGATCGCCAGCACGTCCTCGACGAAGGCCCGCGCCGCCTTGGCGTCCTGCCCGGCGATGGCCGCGAGGAGGCCGGCATGGTCGTCGTTGCCGTTGCCGTTCGCCGCGGCTTTCGGTGCATCGACCGGCTGGCCCTGGGTGATGGCGCGCAGCACCCGGCGCCGCGTCGCGGGCGCGAGCTTCAGCGCATCGAGCACGGCTGCGAGCAGGCCCATGTCGCCGAGGCGCACGACCGGCGCCGCAAGGCCGAAGAGCCCGGCCGCCTCCATGGCGAGCGCCAGCACCTCGGCATCGGCCGCCTCGCGGTCGGTGCGTCCGAAGTTCTCGATGCCGGCCTGTGCAATCTCGCCGATCTCGCCGGCCCGCTGGCGGAAGACGGGGCCGTGATAGCTAAGGCTCGCCGCGCTGCCGGCGGCGGGGGAGGCGAGATAGGCCCGGCTGACGGGAATGGTGTAGTCGGGCCTGAGGCACAATTCGCTGCCGGCCGCATCCTGCGTCAGGAACAGGCGGCGGCGCAGATCCTCGCCCGAGAGTTCGAGGAACACGTCGACGGGCTGCAGCACGGGCGGCTCGAGGCGCTGATAGCCCTCGCGCGCGAAAAGCCCCATCAGTTCGTCGGTGCGCGCCATCGCGCGCGAATGCGTCGTCGTCACCATGGCCTTCCTGCCTGTCAGGCAGGGTCTTTAGCAAGCGCGCCCGCCGGATGCGACCGCTTTCGCGCTGAAGGGTGAACGGAAAGGATAGGAAGGGGCAGTCGGCAATCGCCGGTGGGCAATCGATGCACCGCGGTCAATCGCTCCCCTCCCCCTTGCGGGGAGGGGAGGAGGTTCCGCCGGCGCCGAGCGCTCCCCCGTCAGCCCGAGCGCCTCATGCCGTCCGCCGCGCCAGCACGCGCTTGACGGCATCGACCAGTTCCGCCTCCTTGACGGAGAACTGGGCCTCGGCCTGTTTCTGCAGGTAGTCGTCGCGGTCCTTGCCGAGGCCGGCGAGCTCGGCGCCGAGGGCGAGATCCTTGATGGTGACCTCGCCGGCCGCGCGCTCGTTGGAGCCCTGGATGACGACGCAGGGGCTGGCGCGCCGGTCGGCATATTTCATCTGCGCCTTCATGCCCGAGGTGCCGAGGTAGATCTCGGCCCGGATGCCGGCCTGGCGCAGCGCCGCCACCATGCGCTGGTAGTGGCCGATCTCGTCGCGGTCCATGACGAGCACGACGACCGGGCCGGCGCCCGCCGCATCGGTGACGAGCGGGCTCTTGATCGCCTTGAGCGCCGCGAACAGGCGCGAGACGCCGATGGAGAAGCCGGTCGCCGGCACCGGCTCGCCGCGGAAGCGCGAGACGAGCCCGTCATAGCGCCCACCGCCGCCGACGGAGCCGAAGCGAACGACCTCGCCCTTCTCGTTGGGCACGTCGAAGGTGAGCTCCGCCTCGAAGACCGGACCGGTGTAATACTCGAGCCCGCGCACGACGGCGGGGTCGATGACGACGCGCCCGTCGTCATAGCCCGCGGCAGCGACGAGCGCGCCGATCTGCTCGAGTTCGGCGACGCCCTCGTTGCCCTGCGCGGTATCGCCGACGACGGCAGCGAGATTGGCGATGGTCGCCGCCGTATCGGCGCCCTTGGCGGCCGTGAAGGCGATGACGCGCTCGATGGCCGCGGCTTCGAGGCCGGCGCCCTTGGTGAAGTCGCCGCTCTCGTCGCGACGTCCCTCGCCCAGCAGCAGGCGCACGCCCTCCGGCCCGAACTTGTCGAGCTTGTCGATGGCGCGCAGCACGCCGAGGCGCTTGCCGGCATTCTCCTCGCCGGCAAGGCCGATGGCCGTCAGCACCCCGTCGAGCACCTTGCGGTTGTTGATCTTGACGACATAGTCGCCGCGCCCGATGCCGACCTTCTCCAGCGTATCGGCCATCATCATGGCGATCTCGGCATCCGCCGCGACGCTCGCCGTGCCGACGGTGTCGGCGTCGAACTGCATGAACTGGCGGAAGCGGCCGGGGCCGGGCTTCTCGTTGCGGAACACCCAGCCGCAGCGATAGCTGCGATAGGGCTTGGCGAGCGTATCGAAGTTCTCGGCGACATAGCGGGCGAGCGGCGCCGTCAGGTCGTAGCGCAGGCTGAGCCACTGCTCGTCGTCGTCGAGGAAGGAGAAGACGCCTTCGTTGGGCCGGTCCTGGTCGGGCAGAAACTTGCCGAGCGCGTCGGTATATTCGATCAGCGGCGTCTCCACCGCCTCGAAGCCGTAGAGCTCGTAGGTCTCGCGGATGGCGGCGAGCATCCGGTCGGTCGCGGCGATGTCGCCCGGGGCGCGGTCGACGAGGCCGCGCGGCAGGCGCGCGAGGAGCTTGTTGCTGGTCTTCGGCTTGTCGGACATGGCGGAAAAGCGAACCTTCTGACGTTGCCCCGCGTCCTAGCGCAGGCAACGGGGGATGTCATCCCCGCCGCGCAGCTGTCTCGCCATCGGCATCGCGAGCACGGTGCGAAAGCACGCCGGCTTCCGCACTCCCGCCGTCATGCCCGCGCTTGTCGCGGGCATCCATGCCGGGCCGCCTGGGCCGGGCCGAAGGGCGTGAATGGCCGGGACAAGCCCGGCCATGACGAGCGGAGGCGACGGGGGATGTCATCCCCGCCGCGCAGCTGTCTCGCCATCGGCATCGCGAGCACGATGGGAAAGCGCGCCGGCTTCCACATTCCCGCCGTCATGCCCGCGCTCGTCGCGGGCATCCACGCCGGGCCGCCTGCGCCGGGCCAAAGGGCGTGGATGGCCGGGACAAGCCCGGCCATGACCAGCGGAGGCGTTGTGCTCCATGCCTGGCCGGGGCTAGTGGCAGCGCGACGATAAAGGAGCAGGGCCGGAAGGACCCCGCGTCGCCACCCTGCTCAGGCGGTCTTGAGGTCGAGCTTCATGCCCTCGTGGCTGGCGATGAAGCCGAGGCTCTCGTAGAAGCGCAGGGCGTCCGGCCGCGCCTTGTTGGTGGTGAGCTGCACGAGCCGGCAGCCGCGGGCGCGCGCCTCCTCGATCGCCCAGTCGAACATCGCTCGCCCGAGGCCCTGGCCGCGTTGGCTCTGGGCGATGCGCACGCCCTCGATCTGCGCCCGCCAGCCGCCGGTATAGGTGAGGCCCGGGATGAAGGTGAGCTGCAGGCAGCCGACCACCGCCCCCTCGTCGTCCGCCACGATCAGGCGGTTGTTGGCGTCGGCGGCGATGGCCGCGAAGGCCTCGGCATAGGCGGGAGAGAGCTCCGCGGCCGGTGCCTCGCGCGCGGCGCCGAGCGGATCGTCGGCGAGCAGGGCGACGATCGCCGCAAGGTCCGCCTCGGTCCCGTCGCGGAACCTCATGCCTTGCCCTCGAGGAAGGGGATCATGGCGGCGAGCACCTCGTCCGGCGCCTCCTCGGCGACGAAATGGGCGGCGTTGACCTTGGTGCCGACGGCCTTGGGCGCGAAGGTCTCGCGCCAGACGTCGAGCGGGCTCTTGTCCGTGGTGACGAGATAGAACTCGCCCCAGATGAGCTGGGTGGGCACGGTGATGGTCCGGCCCGCCGCAAGGTCGGCCTCGTCCTGCGCGACGTCCGTCGTCCGGCCGGCACGATAGTCCTCGCAGAAGGCGTGGATGCGCGTCGGCTCGTTCCAGTTGGCGCGGTAGTGGGCGAGCGCCCTAGGATCGAAGCCCTTGAGGTCCTTGGTCTTCGACCAGCGGACCAGCAGGTCCTCGAAATAGGGCAGGGGATCCTTGCCGATGATGGTCTCCGGCTCCGGCGCCGGGCGGGCGAGGAACTCCCAGTGTGCCGCCGGGCTCTTGCCGGCCTCGATCAGCTTCCAGACGTGGAAGGTGGGCAGGATGTCGAGCAGCACCAGCTTGTCGAGCCGGCCCGGCTCGTCGAGCGCCAGCCGGTAGCCGACGCGGGCGCCGCGGTCATGCCCGGCGAAGGAGAAGCGCACGTGGCCGAGCGCCTCCATGACGGCGACGACGTCGCGGCCCATGGCCCGCTTGGTATAGGCCTCGCGTCCGCCGTCGCCTTTGGGTGCCGAGGACCAGCCGTAGCCGCGCAGGTCCATCAGCACGACGGAGAAGTGCTCGGCGAGCTTCGGCGCGATGCGGTGATAGGCGACGTGCGTCTCCGGAAAGCCGTGCACCAGCACGAGCGGCGGCCCCGAGCCACCGGAGCGCGCGAAGATGCGCCCCGCCTCGGTGTCGATCCAGTGCGATTGGAAGCCGGGAAAGAGGTCGGCGAGATCGGGCATCACGATTCTCCTTTCGCACGGTCGGTTATAGGCCGAGCCGCGTGGGGAGAGAAACGGCATTCCGACAATGCCGCTCTGCACCGATCGGACGCGCCCTCAAGCCTCCTCTTCGCGCGCCACGGCCTGCCAGCCGATGTCCGAGCGGCAGAAGCCTTCCGGCCAGTCGATGCGCGAAACCGCCTCGTAGGCGCGGGCCTTGGCGTCCTTCACCGTCCGGCCCGTCGCCGTGACGTTGAGCACGCGCCCGCCATTGGCGACGATGCGGCCGCCGTCGTCCTTCGTGCCGGCGTGGAAGACGAGGACGTCCTCGAGCGCCTCGGCCTCGGCAAGGCCGCGGATGACGGAACCCTTCTCGGGGGTGCCGGGATAGCCCTTCGCCGCCATGACGACGGTAAGCGCCACCTCGTCCCACCAGCGCACGTCGACGTCGGCGAGCACGCCGTCGCAGGCGGCGAGGAGCACGGGCACGAGGTCGCTCTTCATGCGCGGCATCAGCACCTGGCATTCGGGATCGCCGAAGCGGGCGTTGTATTCGATGAGCTTCGGCCCCTCGGCGGTGATCATCAGCCCGGCATAGAGCACGCCGACATAAGGCGTGCCGCGCGCGGCAAGTCCGGCGACGGTCGGCAGGACGATGCGCTCCATCACCTCCTGCTCGAGGGCCGGCGTCATCACCGGTGCGGGCGAATAGGCGCCCATGCCGCCGGTGTTCGGGCCGCGGTCGCCGTCGAAGACGCGCTTGTGGTCCTGGGCGGAGGCGAGCGGAATGGCGGTCCTGCCGTCGGCGATGGCGAAGAAGCTCGCCTCCTCGCCGACCATGCATTCCTCGATGACGACCTCCGTGCCGGCCGCGCCGAGCCCGCCGGCGAACATCATGGCAACGGCCTCCTCGGCCTCCTCTATCGTCTCGGCGACGACGACGCCCTTGCCGGCCGCGAGCCCGTCCGCCTTCACGACGATCGGCGCCCCCGTCTCGCGCACATGGGCGCGGGCGGAAACCTCGTCCGTGAAGCGGGCGAAGGCCGCGGTCGGGATGCCGAATTCGCGGCACAGCTCCTTGGTGAAGGCCTTCGAGCCTTCGAGCTGCGCAGCCGCCTTGCGCGGGCCGAAGGCCTTGATGCCGGCGGCCGCGAGATCGTCGACGAGACCGGCGACGAGCGGCGCTTCCGGGCCGACGACGACGAGGTCGATCGCCTTGTCGCGGCAGAAGGCGACGACGGCGGCATGGTCGGTCACGTCGAGGGCGACATTGTCGCCGCACTGGGCCGTGCCGGGATTGCCGGGGGCGATGAAGAGCCGGTCGCAGAGCGGGCTCGCCGAGAGCTTCCACGCGAGCGCGTGCTCACGTCCGCCCGAGCCGATGAGGAGGAGGTTCATGGGATCGCCCCTGCTTGGCGCCGATTGATCTTGCCGCGTCGTACCGGCTGCAGCCGGCGGCGGCAAGGGGCGGATGGGACGAGGGTCATGGCTGGGACGCACGCTTGTATCCCCGACGCGCCGCAGCATGAAGTGATGCGGTGCAGATCCGGAGCCGGCCATACGGCGCCTTCGGCAGATTCTTGCGCTGGGTCCCGGATCGCATTCCGCTCGCTGCATGCGCCCGGGAAACGAGGTTGCTTCCGGCCGAGCGGGTGTGCGTCGGGGCCGACTGCCGACTGCCGCTATCGATCGATGTGACCGAGGTCGCGCTCCGGGTCGAGCCGGTCGCGCACGCGCTGCTTGAGGGTCTTCACATCCGGGAAGCCGCCGTCGCGCTTGCGTTCCCAGATGAGGTCGCCATCGACGGTGATGTGGAAGATGCCGCCCGTGCCGGGCGCCAGCGCCACCTCGCCGAGGCTGCCGCCGAAGGTCGACAACAGCTCCTGCGCCATCCAGCCGGCGCGCAGCAACCAGTTGCACTGGGTGCAATAGGTGATGACGATGCGGGGCTTCGTCGGCGCGGTGGTGTCGTCACTCATGTCGTCCTCCGGCGCCCAGCAGATCGACGGCGCGGGCCCCGTGTCAACCGGGTGGCGGTCGCCAAACCTTGGAAAATGGGCTTTCAGGAACTATCATACCGGAGTGGGAAGCGGGCTTTCGCCTGCTCCCCTTTCCTTAGACGATGAGCTGGACCCGGAGTTCCAGTAGCCAGCTGTTCCGGGTCCTTCTCATTCTAAGGGTGATCGTCAGTGGCAAGAACCACATGGCGGTCACCTCCGGTGCAGGGGCGAGGCCGTCGCCGCGCCGTCTGCTTCCGCCCTGCAGCAGCATTGATAACCGATCGCGCAGCCCCGCGCCCGCGGCATCGCCGCTTCATCGCACGCCGGGATGTCGGGGATGGGCGCCCGCGCGGCGTTTCACTTTGCGGTCCGAACGCCTATCCTGCCGCCCATGAATCAGCCGGATCCGAATCCCCCCTCCAACGTGCAGGAATGGACGGTCTCCACCCTGTCCGGCGCGCTGAAGCGTACCCTTGAGGACGCTTTCGGCTTCGTGCGCCTGCGCGCCGAGGTGTCGGGCTACCGCGGCCCGCATTCCTCCGGCCATTGCTATTTCTCGCTGAAGGACGAGGGCGCGCGCATCGACGCGGTGATCTGGAAAGGCGTGTTCAGCCGCCTCAAGGTCAAGCCCCAGGAGGGACTCGAGGTGGTGGTGACGGGGCGCATCACCACCTTCCCCGGCTCGTCGAAATACCAGATCGTCGTCGAGACCATCGAGCCGGCCGGCGTCGGCGCGCTCATGGCCATCCTCGAGGAGCGGCGCCGCAAGCTCGCGGCCGAGGGGCTGTTCGACGAGCGGCGCAAGCAGGTGCTGCCCTATCTGCCGGAGGTCGTCGGCGTCGTCACCTCGCCGACCGGCGCCGTGATCCGCGACATCCTGCACCGCCTCGCCGACCGCTTTCCCCGCCACGTGCTCGTCTGGCCCGTGCGCGTGCAGGGCGAGACGAGCGCGGCCGAGGTCGCGGCCGCGATTCGCGGCTTCAACGCCATCGGCCCGGATGATGCGATACCGCGGCCGGACGTCATCATCGTCGCGCGCGGTGGCGGCTCGCTGGAGGACCTCTGGAGCTTCAACGAGGAAGTCGTCGTGCGCGCGGCGGCGGAAAGCGACATTCCGCTCGTCTCGGCCGTCGGCCACGAGACGGACTGGACGCTGATCGACCTTGCCGCCGACCTGCGCGCGCCGACCCCGACCGGCGCGGCCGAGAAGGTCGTGCCGGTGCGCTCCGAGCTCATCGCGCAGGTCGACACGCTGGCGCGCCGCCACCTCGGCGCCATGCACCGGCTCCTGGAGCGGCGCCGGGCCGACGTGCGCGCCCTAGCGCGGGCCCTGCCGCGGGCCGAGGACCTGACGGCGAGCGCTCGTCAGCGGCTCGATCTCGCCGCCGGCCGCCTGCGCCATGGCCTCAACGCCAATGCGCGCCGGCACGAGGTGGAGCTCAACCGCCTCGCCCAGCGCCTCGCCCGCCTGTCGCCGCAGGCGCGCCTCGCGGAGCGCGCCGCGGTGCTGCAAGGCCTCGAGCGGCGGCTGGTCGCGGGGCTCGCCGCCAATACCCTGCGGCGGCGCGGTGCCTTCGAGCGGTCCGCCTCGCGGCTCGCCTTCCGTCCGGTGAAGGAGCGCTGGGACAATGCCGGCGAGCGCCTCGCCCTTGCCGGCCTCAGGGCGCGGCGATGCTACGAGGCGTCGCTGGTGCAGCGGCGCGAGCGCCTGCAGTCCTGCTGGAAGCTCCTGGAGAGCCTCAGCCACAAGGGCGTGCTCGCCCGCGGCTATGCGGTGGTGCTGGACGAGGCGCGCCGGCCCGTGCGCTCCGTCGCCGACCTGTCGGAGGGGATGGCCGTCAGCCTGCAGCTCGCCGATGGCGAACGGCGCGCCACCATCGCGGACGAAGAGGGCGCCGCTCCGGCGCGCACGGCATCCCGCCCCCGCGGCAAGGCGCGCGAAGGCGCCGTCCCGGCGGCACGCCAGGCCTCGCTGTTCGATCCGTGAGATGCCGCCCTGGCCGCTTCGCCTTGAACCCGGCCCGTTCTGTCCTTAATGACGGAAAGAGGGGCGGAGCCCCGCAACAAGGTGAGTGCCATGAACCGCCACGATCCGCGCCTGCCCATGGGCGGTGAAGCCGTCGTGCAATATCTCGATGCCGACTTCCGCGTGCTCCGGCCCGGCGCCTTCGTGCGCTGCGCCGTGACGGGCAAGCCCATACCGCTCGACGAGCTGCGCTACTGGAGCGTCGACCTGCAGGAGGCCTATGCCTCGCCTGAGGCGGTGCTGCAGCGCATCCAGAAAGGTCCGGAGCGGGGTTGAGCGTCAGGTACCGTCCTGCTGCGCGCGCCAGTGGCTGATCGCCGCCTGCAGCAGCTGCGCCACCTCGTCCGGCGCCTCGAATTGCAATGTCACGGGCAGGGTGCCGATCCGTGACAGGACCTCGGTCCGGCCGGCGAGCCCCATGAGCCGGACGGCATCCTTCTCCGTGGTGATGGGCATCAGCCCCTCGGCCTCCGCTTCCCCGACGAGAGCCTCGACAGTCGCGACATCGAAGGGCTGATGGTCCGCGAAGGCGCGTTCCACGGCGACATCGGCGCCGAGGCCGCGCAGGGTGGCGAAGAATTTTTCCGGCATGCCGATGCCGGCGAAAGCGAGGACGCGCCGGCCGGCGAGGCTCGCCGCGACCGCCGGATCCGGCACCATGTGGGCGTGCAGGACCGGCCGCCCGCGCGCGGCCGCAGCCCGCGCGATCCTGACGCCCCGCTCCCCCGCGCCGATCAGGATGACGGCGTGGGCATGGGCGAGCTGGCGGTCGAGCGGCGCCCGCATCGGCCCGGCCGGCACGCACAGCCCGTTGCCGAGACCGAAGGCGGCATCGACCACCGCGAAGGTCAGGTCCTTGGCGAGGGAGGGGTTCTGCAGTCCGTCGTCCATGACGACCACTGTCGCGCCGCGCCTGTCCGCCTCCTGCGCGCCGGCCGGCCTGTCGGAGGCGACGATGGTGACGAAATGGCGCGCCAGCAGCAGCGGCTCGTCGCCGACCTCGGCGGCCGTGTGCGTGGGAGTGACGGCGACCGGTCCCGTCAGGCTGCCGCCATAGCCGCGCGTGAGGAAGGCCGGGTGCTCGCCGAGCCCGGCGAGGATCTGGGCGATGGCGAGGGCGCTCGGCGTCTTCCCGGCGCCGCCCGCCGTGAAATTGCCGATGCAGATGACGGGCAGCGGCGCCGGCTCGCCCTCCTGCGCCATGCGGCGCACCGTGACCGCCCCGTAGAGCGTGCCGACCGGGCTCAGCACCCATGCCGCGAACGACGGGCGCGCCTGCCACCAGAATGCCGGTGCCTTCATTGCCTTCCCCGCGATTCCGCTCGGTGCAGGATTGCCCTTCGATCGCGGCGGCGCAAGGGAGGAGCGGGCGCGGGTCAGCCGTTGTGGCGCAGGTCCATGTGCAGGATATAGGGCTCGATGGCCCGCATCGTGCGCTCCAGGGCGCCGCCGAGGCTCTCGACGGTCTGCGCCGCGGCGCGCGCCATGGCCCGGGTGCGCGCCGTGTCCTTCAGCAGCATGGCGAGCGCCTGGGCGAGGCTCTCGGCGTCGGCCACGGGCAGGGCGCCGTGCGCACGGTCGATCGCCGCATAGATGTCGGCGAAATTGTAGACGTGCGGCCCGTGCAGGATCGCCGCACCGAGCTTTGCCGGCTCGATCGGGTTCTGCCCCCCGAGCGGCACCAGCGAGCGGCCGATGAAGGCGATGGGCGCGAGGCGGTAGAAGAGCCCGAGCTCGCCGATGGTGTCGGCGACATAGACGTCGACGTCCCGCTCCGGCAGGGCGCCCTGCGAGCGCAGGGCAACGTTGAGCCCCGCGCGGTGGGCGATATCGGCGACGGCCTCGCCGCGCTCGGGATGACGCGGCGCGATGATGGTGAGGAGGCCGGGCCGCCGCTCCATGAGCGCGCGGTGGACGAGCGAGATGATCTCCTCCTCGCCCCCGTGCGTGCTCGCCGCGACCCAGACCGGCCGCCCGGCGATGATGCCGGAGAGGCTCGCGACGGTGCGCGCGTCGGCGGGCGGCGCGGGCACGTCGAACTTGAGGTTGCCGGCGATGCCGACGCGCGGCGCGCCGAGCCGTGCCAGCCGCTCGCCGTCCGCCTGCGACTGGGCGAGGCACAGGTCGAACTGCTCGAGCAGCGTCCGCGCGCTCTTCGGCGCCTGCCGCCAGCGGCGGAAGGAGCGCTCCGACATCCGCGCGTTGACGAGGAGGAGCGGAATGCCGCGCTCGCGCACCGCGAACACCGCATTCGGCCAGATCTCGGATTCGGCGAAGAGCACGAGGTCCGGCTGCCAATGGTCGAGGAAGCGGCGCAGGTAGCGCGGCACGTCGAGTGGCATGAACTGGTGCGCCGCTCCCGGCGGCAGGCGCTGGGCGAGCACGGCCGCCGAGGTGAGCGTGCCGGAGGTGACGAGCACACGGAAGCCGCGCCGCGTCAACCGCTCCACGATCGGCATCAGCGAGACGACCTCGCCGACGCTCGCCCCGTGCACCCAGGCGAGGCGCCCGGCCGGCCGGGCGCGCCCGGCGAGGCCCCGGCGCTCGCCCATGCGCTCAGGGTCCTCCTTGCCCTTCTTGCGGCGCGAGACGAGCAGGCTGGCGGCCGCGGGCTCCAGCAGCGTCATGCCGAGACGGTAGAGTGTCAGAGGCAGCGTCATGCGGCCGCCCATCCTTGTGGCTCCTGCGGCGACCAGCCGTCGCCGACGCCATTGGCAGCGCCGGAAGATGGCATTTCGACGCTCGCCGGCGGCAGTATCCCCGGCCGTGCGCAGATCGCGCGTCGGCGGAAGGTCGGTGCTGTGGACAACGCCTTCATCGGGCGGTCTCCACCGGCTTCATGCCGGGATCGCGGTCGCCGACGAGGGCATAGGCCCGGGCATGGACGGCATCGAGGCTGCGCTCGACGGCGAGGCGCGCATCCTCCATGGCGCCCGGATCGGCTTCGGCCGCGATGTGGATCGGCTCGCCGATGACGATGGCGCCGCGCCCGAAGGGCAGGCCGATGGAGGCGTGGTCCCAGCTGTTGAAGTCGATGCGCCGGCTGGTGACGACGGCGACCGGCACCACCGGCCGGCCGGACAGCTTGGCGAGCAGGATGATGCCTTCGCCGCAGATGCGCGACACCTTCGGCACATCCGCGGTCATCACCACCATCTCGCCGTCCTTGAGGGCGCGCAGGAGGTGGCGCACCGCGGCGGCGCCACCCTTCTCGCGCACCTTGCCGCCGCGCGCGCCGGAGCCGCGGATGGCGCGGATGCCGAGGTGGTTGAGGGCGATGGCGTTGAACTCGCCGTCGCCGTGGCGCGAGACCAGCGCGGCCGCGCGGTCCTGCGGCCGGCGGGCGAAGGACACCATGAAGTGCTGCCCATGCCACATGGCGACGATGACGGGCATCTGCGGCCCGACGCGGTCATAGATGTCCGCCGGCTCCATGACGAAGCGGTTCGTGCGCTCGACGAGGCGCAGGTAGCCGGCGAGCAGGCGCCCGAGGGTGGCCTGCACCGGGCGTGACCGGCTGATCCGCTTGAGAAGCGCCATGGAGCCCGGCCGCCTCAGGCCGGCTGGCCGGTTTCGGGGTCGAGCAGGCGATGCAGGTGGACGATGAAATAGCGCATGTGGGCGTTGTCCACCGTGGCCTGGGCCTTCGCCTTCCAGGCCGCGTGGGCGCTCGCGTAGTTCGGGTAGATCCCGACGATGTCGAGGTTGGCGAGATCGCGGAACGTGATGCCCTCGAGGCTTTCCAGCTCGCCGCCGAAGACGAGGTGCAGAAGCTGCTTGTTCGGTGCCGTCTCGCTCATGGTCTCGCAAGTCCCGTGATGGTCGAGGTTGATCGAAGGGTCGTGCCGTAGGGGCGGTCTTGCGCGCTCACGCCGTCGTCCCCTCGGCGAGCGCGTCGAGCACGCGCGGATGGAGCGCCCCGGGCGAGGCGACGAGCGGGCTGTGCACCGGGCTCGGCAGGTTGAAGCCCGGCCGCTCGCCCGTGAGTCCGGTCAGCGCCGCGCCGCTCTCCGACAGGATGAGATCGCTCGCCGCGATGTCCCAGTCGTGGGCGTTGGCGGAGGCGAGGCCGACGTCGAGGGCGCCGTCCGCGACCCGCGCGAGGCGAAGCGCCAGCGAGGGGATCTTGGGCACCACGTCGATGGCGCCGAAGGAGGGCAGCAGGCGCTTGGTGAGCATGGCCGGGCCGGCGACGCGCATGGGCGCATGGGCTGATGCGGCCGCTGCCCTCAGGGGCAGCGGCTCCCCGTTGCGCAGCGCCCCCTGGCCGCGGTGGGCCTCGTAGGTCACGCCGAGCGCCGGGGCGTGCAGGATGGCGGCGAGCGGCATCCCGTCGAGGAGGAGCGCGATGGAGATCGCCCAGTCGGAGCCGCCCTGCATGAAGGCGCGCGTGCCGTCGATGGGGTCGACGACGAAGACGAGGGATTTCGACAGCCGGGCCGGATCGTCCGCGGTCTCCTCCGACAGCCAGCCGGCCTCCGGCATGGCGCCGCGCAGCCGCTCGGCGATGAGCCGGTCGAGCGCGATGTCGGCCTCCGTCACCGGCGAGCCGCCGGCCTTCGACCACACGTCGGCCCGCGTCGCCTGGCCGGCGCGGAAATAGGCGAGCGCCGCAAGGCCGGCCTCCCGCGCCGTCTCGCGAAGGAGGACGCGCAGCTTGGCAGCCATGTCCGGATGGGAGGCGAGCATCGTCCCCGCAGGCTCTCTTGAAGTTCCTGGATGGCCGGTCTTGTAAAGGCCGCTCGCGACCGCTGCAATAGCCGGGCGGCGTGCTGTCGCACGCGCACCCGTGCCGGATCCGTCCGGCCCCTCCGTTTGCGGAAAGGTTTCGTTGAGCATCCGCGCCGAAACGGGGCCGGCAAGAAGGCCTTAACCCAACCCGTTAAGGCCTTTTGGGCCGGTGCCGCGCAATATTGGCGACCTAAGGCGCGAGTGCTCCGGACAAAGAGAGTGCCGCGCGGGAGCGTCAGAACAAGAGGCGTCGACATGGCGGCAGGCGAGAACTCGGCCGCCGGGGCGGGTTGCCATGTGCAACCCGCCGCCGGCGAAGCCATTTCCTTCAACGATATCGTGATGAGGCTTCCGGGTGCCCGGGTGATCCTCCCCGGTACCGCAGGCATCTTCGCGGGCGTGGCGGTGCGTTTCGTGCCGGAGGAGGGCGATGCCGAGATGTTCGAGCTCGTGCTCGTCGGCCACGACCGCCGGCGCGATCTCGTCATCGGCCGCTGGGACGACGGCGACATCGCCGCCGTGTGGCGCAGCGTCGCCGCAACCTCCGGCCTGCCTCTCCTGCTGGAGCGCGAGGATGGGGTCATCGTCTGCCCGCGGCCGCAGATCGGGCGGCTGCAGCTCGGCGAAATCCGCATCCGCCGCCGTCACGGCCTGTTGAACGGCCGCCGGCCGCGCTTCCTCGTCCGGCGCAAGACCGGCAAGCCGCTGATGCGCCCGGTGCGGGTGCACGGCCGGGACATGATGGCGCGGGACTGAGGGAGCGCTCAGAGAACGGCGCGCAGCAGGGCGTCGGCGGCGAGGCCGACGGCGAGGATCAGCCCGGCGTCGCGGTTCGACTTGAAGAGGCTGAGAGCCTTTTGCGGATTGTCGAGCTCGATCGACCGCACCTGCCAGGCCAGATGCAGCGCAAAGGCGCCGACCGCGGCGAAGGCGACGAGCCCGCCGCCGGCAAGATGCGCCGCTAGCCCCACCAGCACCACCGCCGCCGCATAGCACACGGCGACGCCTGTCGCCGCCTCGCTGCCGAAGAGCCGCGCGGAGGACTTGATGCCGGCGATCGGATCGTCCTCGATATCCTGCAGGGCGTAGATCGTGTCGTAGCCCACGGTCCAGGCGATGGCCGCCGCATAGGCGAGATAGGCGGGTGCCGCGAGCGTGCCCGTCACCACCGCCCAGCCGATCAGGCCGCCCCAAGCGAAGGCGAGGCCGAGCACCAGCTGCGGCATCGACATGAAGCGCTTCATGAAGGGATAGACGGCGACAGGGACGAGCGACAGGAAGCCGACGAGGATGGCGAAGCCGTTGAACTGCAGCAGCACGGCGAGCCCCACGAGCGCCTGTAGTGCAAGGAAGGCCGCCGCCGCCGCGGCCTTGACCTGGCCGGAGGGCAGGGGGCGCATCCGCGTGCGCGCCACCTTGGCGTCGAGGTCCCGGTCGACGATGTCGTTGTAGGTCGAGCCGGCGCCGCGCATCGCCACCGCCCCGATGAGGAAGAGGACGGCGTACCAGAGGTTGGGGATGGTGCCCGTGGCGATGGCCGCCAGCATGAGCGACCACCAGCAGGGCAGCAGCAGAAGCCACCAGCCGATCGGTCGGTCGATGCGCGCGAGGCGCAGATAGGGTCGCGATGCTGCCGGTGCGTAGCGGTCCACCCAATTGCCGGCCGCAGCATCGGCGACCGGCTGGTCGAGCGGCTGCGGCGCAGCGGTCATAGGGCGCCTTGGGGAATGCGCATCGGCCCGGTGAGGATGTCGCCACCGCCGCCGCCGAGCAGCCCCTGCTCGCGCGCCTGCTTCTCCATCTGGGCCTGCTTGGCCGCGACGCTGCAGGCCTGGCCGCGCACCTTGGTCACGTTGCCGTGGTCGTTCTTCAGCCCGTCGATGAAGTTCTGCGGGATCTGGCACCAGTCCTTGTTGGCCTCGATCCACTTCATCGTCTCGTTGCCGTTGTTGGCGAGGCGGCCGAGCAGGGCGCAGGCATCCGCGGCCTTGGGCTGCTTGCCGAGCTTGTTGACGCGCTCGACGATCGACTTGCGTTCGTTGAGGAAGCTCGTGATCTGCTCGCAGCCCGAGGCCTGGGCGGCCGCCGGAGAGGCGCCGAGGCCGAGCATGAGCGGGGCACCGACCACTGCGGCGGCCATCATGCCCATCGTGAGACGCGCCCGAAAGCTGCGTGCCATGACTGTCTTCCTTCCCACTGACGGCGGGCCGATCGGATGGGCGCCCCGCCGCGAAAATCCAGCCGTCACCCGGTGGGACGAGCGGACATTGCTGCCGCGTCTCTGGTCCGCCCGCCGGCAGCTTGCCCATAACAGGCAATTGTGGCGGCTTTGCTCACGGGTGGCGTTCAAGCCGACTTATCACGTATTGCTGGGGCTTATCCAGCCGGTGGAGAGCAAAATTGCCTGACATTCCCGTGCGCGCGCCGCGCCTGTTTGTCGATTGTCCGCTCGCCGAGGGGGCCATGGTGCCGCTCGACAAGGCCCAGGCCAACTACATCGGCAACGTGCTCAGGCTCGGCGCCGACGCGGACGTCCTCGTCTTCAACGGGCGCGAGGGGGAATGGCACGCGAAGGTTCTTGCCGGCCGGCGCCGGCCGGAGGCGCTCGCGATCGTCGCCCGCCTGCGGCCCCAGCCGGCGCCGGGCGACCTCCACTATCTCTTCGCGCCCCTGAAGCACGCCCGGCTCGACTACATGGTCCAGAAGGCGGTGGAGATGGGCGCCTCCGCCATCCGCCCGGTGATCACGCGCCACACCCAGGTGAGCCGCGTCAACATCGATCGCATGCGCGCCAACGCCATCGAGGCCGCGGAGCAATGCGGCATCCTCACCCTGCCAGAGATCGCCGAGGAGCAGCCCCTCGCCGCGGCCGTCGCGGCGCTCGCGCCGGAACGGCTCCTCGTCTTCTGCGACGAGGCCGCGCCCCTTGCCGATCCGCTCGCCGCCCTCGCCGGTGCCTCGCGCGGGCCGCTCGCCGTCGTCATCGGC
This sequence comes from Chelatococcus caeni, assembly GCF_014196925.1. GTDB lineage: Bacteria > Pseudomonadota > Alphaproteobacteria > Rhizobiales > Beijerinckiaceae > Chelatococcus_A > Chelatococcus_A caeni. The sequence goes on from NZ_JACIEN010000001.1 coordinate 243,694, forward strand.
CCGGAGGGCGGCTTTACCGAGGAGGAGCGCGCGCTGATGGCGCGGCGCGAGAACGTGCTAATCCTGTCACTTGGTCCGCGCATCCTCAGGGCAGATACGGCCGCGGTCGCGGCGCTCGCGCTCGTGCAGGCCAGCATCGGCGACTGGACGCCGCGCGCCTGAGGCCGGTTCGCTGGGGATAGGTTCCGGGGGCAGCAGCTCACTCCCGAGAGTTTCCCCATTCCGGATCGACGATGGTGCGATTCGGTTGTCTCGGAAGGACGGGTGGATGGATTGCGGCTACGGCTTCGGCATCGAGGAGGAATATTTCCTGTGCGACGCGCTGTCGCGTGGTCCCCGGCGCAAGTCGACGCGCGCCTTCCTCGACGAATGCAAGGCCAGGATCGGCGAAGCGGTGCACACGGAGATGCTGCAGAGCCAGATCGAGGTCGCGACGCCGCCCTGCACGACGATGGGCGAGGCCCGGGCCGCGCTCGCCGGGCTCCGGCAGGAGCTCGGCGCCCTTGCCCGCAACTACGGCCTCGTTATCGTCGCCTCCGGCACCCATCCCACCGCCGTCTGGGCCCACCAGCGCCATACGGATGCCGAGCGCTACGACCGGCTGATGCGTGACCTGCAGATGCTCGGCACGCGCAACATGCTGTGCGGCCTGCATGTCCACGTGGCGGTCTCGTGCCCGGAGCGGCGCGTGAACCTGATGGGCCGGCTGCTGCCCTTCATGCCGCTGCTGCTCGGCCTCTCGACCTCGTCCCCGTTCTGGCAGGGGCGGCGCACCGGGCTGCTCGGCTATCGGCTCGCCGCCTATCGCGAATTGCCGCGCACCTGGCTGCCGGACCTGTTCGCCGACGCCGCGGACTATCGCCGCTATATCGATGCGCTCGTCGCCGCCGGCGCCATCGCCAACGAGAGCTTCGTCTGGTGGGTGGTGCGCCCGGCGGCCCGGCTCGGCACCCTGGAGCTGCGCGTCAGCGACTGCTGCACCAGCCTCGACGATGCCATCGCCATCGCCGCGCTCTATCGCGCCCTCGTGCGCCATCTCGACCGCAACGAGAGCGTCATGGCAGGCCTGTCCGGAGCCGACCGCGCCATCGCCGCGGAGAACTGCTGGCGCGCGCAGCGCTACGGCGTGCACGGCTCGCTCGTCGACGAGGCCGGCGGCGGCGCCCGCAGCTTCGGCGAGGTGCTGGAGGATGTCATCGCCCGTGTGGCGGAGGATGCCGCGGCCCTCGGCTGCGAGGCCGAGATCGCCCATGCGCGCACCATCGTCAGCCGCGGCACGAGCGCCGACCGGCAGCTCGCGCTCTACCTCGACGGCGTCGGCCGCGGGCTCGACAAGCACGCCGCGCTCGTCGGCGTGGTCGACTGGCTGGCGAGCGAAACGGTGAACGTCGCGCCGGCCTGAGACGGCCCTGCCCAGATCTCGCCACGATTGTTGTGCGGGAGCATTGTCGGGGCCGGACAAGGCGCCTATCTAGAGCCGACCTCGAACCCCAGAGCCGCGTCACCGCGGCGTCTCTTGAGAAAGACAGCGCATGGCTCGCGACGTGTCCGACACCACTCCCATCGGCTCGCGCGACGATCTCGTCGCCTACCTGGAAGCCGGCTGCAAACCGAAGGACGCGTGGCGGATCGGCACGGAACACGAGAAGATTCCCTTCTACACCGCCGACCTGGCGCCGGTGCCCTACGAGGGCGAGCGCGGCGTGCGGCGGCTCCTGGAAGGCATGCAGGGCCTGCTCGGCTGGGAGCCGATCATGGAGGACGACCACCCCATCGGCCTCTACGACGTGACCGGCGGCGGCGCCATCTCGCTCGAGCCCGGCGGGCAGTTCGAGCTCTCCGGCGCGCCGCTCGAGACCGTGCACCAGACCTGCTGCGAGCTGCACGCCCACCTTGCCCAGGTCAAGGAGATCGCGCGCCCGCTCGGCATCGGCTTCCTTGCCCTCGGCATGAGCCCGAAGTGGACGCGGGAGGAGACGCCCGTGATGCCGAAGAGCCGCTACGGCATCATGCGCCGCTACATGCCCGAGGTCGGCAGCCTCGGGCTCGACATGATGTTCCGCACCGCCACCGTGCAGGTGAATCTCGATTTCGGGAGTGAGGCGGACATGGTGAAGAAGCTGCGCGTCGCGCTGGCGCTGCAGCCGCTCGCCACCGCGCTCTTCGCCAATTCACCGTTCACCGAGGGCCGGCCCAACGGCTTCCTCTCCATGCGCTCGCATATCTGGCTCGATACCGACCGCGACCGCACGGGCATGCTGCCCTTCGCCTTCGAGGACGGCATGGGCTTCGAGCGCTATGTCGACTGGGCGCTCGACGTCCCCATGTATTTCGTCAAGCGGGACGACACCTATCACGACGTCGCCGGCGCCTCCTTCCGCGACCTTCTCGCCGGCCGGCTGCCGCAGCTGCCCGGCGAGCGGGCGACGATGTCGGACTGGGCGAACCACCTCTCGACGCTCTTTCCCGAGGTGCGCCTCAAGCGCTTCCTCGAGATGCGCGGCTCCGACGGCGGGCCGACCGGCATGCTCTGCGCCGAGCCGGCCTTCTGGGTCGGCCTGCTCTATGACGAGGACTGCCTGACGGCCGCGTGGGACGTCGTGAAGGGCTGGAGCGCGGCGGACCGGCAGGCGCTGCGCGAGGCAGCCCCGCGCCTCGGCCTTGCCGCGACGATCGCCGGGCGCAGCCTCGCTGAAATTGGCCGCGAGGTGCTGGCCATCGCCCGCACCGGCCTCGCCCGCCGCGGGCGGCTCAATGCGGACGGCCGCGACGAGACGCATTTCCTCGCCCCGCTCGACCGGATCGCCGGGGAAGGGCGTACCCTCGCCGAGGACCTCCTGGCCCGCTACGAGGGCCCCTGGCAGGGCTCGGTCGATCCCGCCTTCTCCGAATACGCCTACTGATCGGGCAGGGGGCCGCGGTCTCTCCCGCGGACCGACCATCAGCGCCGTGCATGGCTTGCATCAGCCCTCCGCATTGGTCGGGCCGTGCGGAGGCCGCTAGCATGGGCGGCGCATGCGGAGCCAGGCCTTGTCTTCCAACGAAACGACCGTTTCCGGCGTGCCGGCGGGCCGCCAGGGGCTCGCGGGCGGCACGCTCGCGCTCTATGCCCTGCTCGTCTTCTGCTGGGGCACGAGCTGGTATGCCATGAAGCTGCAGGTCGGCGTCGTCGCGCCGGAAGTGTCGATCGTCTGGCGCTTCCTCATCGCGGCGCCGGTGATGCTGGCCTGGGCCGCCGCGCGCGGCATGCGCCTTCGCTATCCGCTCGCCGACCACGCCCGCTTCGCGCTGATGGGCGTGCTGATGTTCTCCACGAATTTCATCCTCGCCTATTACGGCGCGGGCCTGCTGACGTCCGGCCTCGTGTCGGTGGTGTTCTCGCTCACCTCCATCATCAATCTCATCCTGGGCGCGCTCCTCCTCGGCCAGCCCATCGAGGGGCGGGTGGCGCTCGCGGCGCTGATGGGGGCGGGCGGCGTCGGCCTGATGTTCCTGCCCGACCTTGCCGCCGCGCAGGGCGCGTCCGGCGTGCTCGCCGGCCTCGGCTTCAGCGCCGCGGCGACCTTGTGCTTCTGCCTCGGCAACATGGTCTCGGCCCGTTTGCAGAAGCGGCGCATCGCCGTCCTGCCCGCCTCGGCCTGGGGCATGTTCTACGGCACCGCCTGGGCGGCCGTCGTCGCCTGGCTGACCGGGGCGACCTTCACGGTGGAATGGACGACGCGCTACCTCGGCTCGCTCGTCTTCCTCAGCCTCTCGGCCACGGTGCTCGCCTTCTTCGCCTATCTCACGCTGCTCGGCCGCATCGGCGCGGCGCGCGCGGGCTACGCGACGGTGATGTTTCCCGTCGTCGCGCTCGGCGTCTCCACCCTGCTCGAGGACTATGTCTGGTCGCTCGCGGCGCTCGCCGGCCTCGTGCTCGTGCTCGCGGGCAATCTCGTCGTGCTGACGCGCCCTGCGCCGCGTTCTTAGGCCATTCTCCGGGGCATTTTCCGCCGAAGCGGATGCCGGTTCGGCGAACCGATATCAGCCATGACCCTTCTGGTGTCGGCCGGCGATCCGCAGCAGCTTGCGGAAACGCGGACACGCGAGATGGGTGGGCGCTGAACATTCCGCGACATGCCTGAGCATGTCGCGGAGGACGGTCAGCTCATGGATCTGCCGGTCGATCTCGCCGGCGCGCGCATGGAGGGCCGCGCGCGGCAGGCTGCTCGCCCCGTTGGCGGCGAACATCGTTGCGATCTCCGCAAGGGAAAAGCCGGCCTTCTTGCCCAGAGCGATCAGCCCCAGCTGCCAGAAGGCCTCGGGCCCGAACTGGCGGCGCAGGCCGCGCCGGCCGATCGAGGTGATCAGGCCTATCTCATCGTAGTAGCGCAAGGTCGAGGCGGGCAGGCCCGAGCGCGCGGCGAGCTCTCCGATGTCCAGAATATCCACACTTGACCTCAAGTGAACTTGAAGTGGCAAGGTGCCATTCGGATGAACGATTGGCAAGGACCGAACCATGGAGAACAACTGCACGCCCGCCATTGCCCCGGCGCATGGACGCGGCCTTGCCGCTCTGGCGCTGGCGATGCTGCTCGCCTCGCTGGGGGTGAGTGTTGCCACGGTCGCGCTGCCGACACTGGCGCGCGACTTCTCGGCGCCGGTGGCGCATGTGCAATGGGTCATTCTGGCCTATCTGCTCGCCGTCACCGTCGCCATCGTCTCGGGAGGCCGATTGGGAGACCTGATCGGCCATCGGCCGGTGCTTCTGGCCGGGCTCGGCGTTTTCGCCGCGGCCTCGGCGGCTTGTGCAGCCGCGCCGACACTCGGTGCGCTGATCGTGGCACGGGCGGCCCAGGGCTTCGGCGGAGCGATCCTGATGGCGCTGCCGATCTCGATCATCCGCGACATGGTGCCGAAGGAGCGGACCGGCGCTGCCATGGGCCTCATGATGACGATGTCGGCGGTCGGCACCGCCCTTGGGCCGTCGCTCGGAGGGCTGATGATCGCCTGGTCGGGATGGCGAGTGGTGTTTCTGGTTCTCGCAATCGTGGGGGCTGCGGTCCTTGTCTTTGCCGTGCGCGGGATTCCGGCGCCTCAATGCGCGGGGCCCAGGGCGCGCGGAAGCCTCGATCTGCCCGGCGCGTTTATTCTGGCGCTCACGCTGACGGCCTATTCGCTGGCCGTCACCGGCGGATCCGACGGGTTTGATGCAAAAAGCGGCGTGCTGCTCCTCGGCGCGGCCGTGGGGGGCGTTGTCTTCGTCGTCATCGAAAGGCGGCGGGACATGCCACTTGTACAGCTCGCCGCACTGCGCAATCGCACGACCTCAGCCGCGCTGCTCATGAACCTCCTCGTGTCGGCCGTGATGATGTCGACGCTCGTCGTCGGGCCGTTCTACCTGACCTTTGCCCTCGGGTTGAACGAGGCCCTCGCCGGCCTGGTGATGGCGGTTGGACCGGTGACGGCCGCGCTGGCCGGTGTTCCGGCCGGGCGCATAACGGACAGGTTCGGGGCGCCGCGGGTGCTGTTGCTCGGGCTGGTGCAGACAACGGCTGGCCTCTTGTGCCTTGCCGTGCTGCCGGCGCTGGTCGGCATCGCGGGATATGTCCTGTCGCTGATGCTGCTGACGCCGGGTTTCCAGCTCTTTCTGGCGGCCAACAATACGTCCGTCATGACGGCGGCTCCCGATAGTGAGCGCGGCATGATCTCCGGCCTGCTGGGGCTGTCGCGCAATCTCGGCTTGATGACCGGGGCGTCGGTCATGGGAGCGGTCTTTGCCCTGGCGGTTGGCCGGCGAGATATTGCCCAGGCTGCGCCCGACGCGATCGGCACCGCATTCTCGGTGGCTTTTCTGGTGGCGGCCGGTCTGACGGTGGTCGCGGCACTCACGGCCCTGCTCGGCCGCCCGTCTTTGGAGCTGCGCGAAACGCAAGCCGAACTGCGCTGATCGCCCCATCCCGGGCTTGTCGCATGATCCCGAACCTTCGGCCGGGATCATGCTTTAACTCCCGGTTCACCCTGGCCGCACATGCGGGGGCGCGCGGCGTCCCCGTTAACCTCCCGGTGAGGCCGCCCCGCCAAGCTGCAGGGCAAATGGAGGCGGTCATGCTGAAGGCGTTTCTGAAGGACGAGAGCGGTTCGACGGCGGTCGAATACGGCCTCATCGCGCTCTTCGTGATGCTGGGCATCGTCGTCAACGCCTCGCTGATCAGCGACAGCCTGTCGCGGATCTTCGCCGAGACCCATTCCGGCCTGATGCAGTAGCGCTCTCTATTCCGCCGCCTGCAGGCGGTTGACGTTGAGGTTGTCGAGGCTCTGGACGATGTGCTCGGCGAGCGCATTGGCGAGCGCCGTCGGGTCGTGATGGTTGCGCACGAGGCCGATCTTGCACGCCGGCAGCGCCGGCATCCCGTCCGAGGGGCCGAGCACCCGCATGCCGGGCCTGACCGCGCTCTCCGGCAGCACGGAGACGGCGAGCCCGGCAAGCACCGCAGCGCCCACGGCCGTCGAGTTCCAGCTTGAATAGAGCACGCGGAAGGGTCGCCCGGCATTTTCGAGCGCCTCGGTCGCGCTCTGCCGCCAGTTGCAGTTCGGCCGCCCGAGGGCGAGCGGGACGGGCGTCTCGTCATGCACGCAGTGGCGCGTCGACGTCACCCAGAGCAACTGCTCGACGCGGATGATCTCGGCCGAATAGTTCTTGCCGTCGACATGGGTGATGATGGCGAGGTCGATGTCGCCGGAATTGACCCGTTCGACCAGCATCGGCGTCGGCTCGCAGACGACCGTCACCTCCACCTTCGGGTTGGAGCGCGAGAACCGCGCCAGGATCTCCGGCAGGTAGCGGTCGGCGTAATCGTCCGGCACGCCGAGCCGCACGCGGCCCGCAAGGTCGACGTCGCCGAAGCTCGCGAGGCACTCCATGTTCAGCCGCACGATGCGGCGGGCATAGTCGAGCAGCCGGTCGCCGTCCTCCGTCAGGCGCGAATAGCGCCCGTCGCGCTCGAAGATGGCCCGCCCGAGCCGCTCCTCCAGGCGCTTCATCTGCATCGACACCGCCGACTGCGTCTTGTGCACCAGATCGGCCGCCTTGGTGAAGGAGCCGGTGTCGGCAATGGCGACGAAGGTGCGCAACTGATCGATGTCGAGCATATGGGCCATGGCGTCGCTCCTCCGTCCGGTTGGTCGATATTCAATCACACCCTGTGATGTTTGCAATCATAAACATTCGTTTCAATGATTGGATGGATTGCGTCATAGTCTCCTCGGGTTCACGCATTCACCGACTGTTCCGCGACGGCGGCCGCCCTTGGAGGGGCGGATCCGCGACGGGCTCCTTTTGCGGGCGGCGGAGCGGCAGCGTGAGCATTCACTGCTGGAGGACGACGATGAGCGAACTGATGACGCCGAAGGGGACTTTCGCCCCGACGAGTGCCCCGACCCTCGGGATCGCCGGCGCGCGTCGCGCCGATCGGAGCCTCTGGGACAGGGTGAAGGCCGCCGCGCGGGCGCTTCTCCATCGCCGGTCGGTCTACCGCCTCGCCGAGCTCGATGACCGCACGCTGAAGGACATCGGCCTCTTGCGGACGGATATCGACAGCGCCCTGGCGGAACCCTTCTACCGGGATCCGACAACCCTTCTCGCCGAGAGGGCCTATCATCGACGTGCGCGTGCACGGACCACGGCTCTGGTGAAGCTCGTGCGCGAGCGGGCGGAGCGAAGCGCCGAAGACGGCAATGCCATGACGGGCGATGCCCCCGATGGCCCCCGTGTAACGGCGCAGATCCACCGCATCACCTGGTCGCGCCTGCAGGGCCGTACCCGCCGGGGCGCCGTCAAGCCCGCCGCCATCCTGCCGCCGGCGGCCGGCGCCTGCTGCTGACGGGCTCTGCCGCGGGCGCTCCGGTCCTCTCCGGGGCGCCCGCCGGCGCGGGGATCACCCGCGGTTCCTGGAGAAGCTGTCGAGAATGGCGCGCATGGTGGCGATCTGCTGCTCCTGGATGTCGCGCCCGGCCTCGAACATCCGGCCGATCGTCTCGCGATCGAACGGCGCTGTGGGCTGCTCCGGTTCGGATGCGGCCCGCTCGGCGCGCGTATCGGCGGCGCCCGCGGGCTTGCCGGCAAGGCCGCCGAGAAAGGCCTGGAACAGCTCTTCGAAGGGGTTGCGTGCCTGGGGCGGGGCGCTCGGCTCCTCGCGCTGCTGAGGCTGCGCCGCAGGCGGGAAGCCGGGCATGCCCGGAAACGCGCCGCGCTGGATCATCTCGCTCAACTGCCCGAAGAGATCGGGGCTGCCGGAGGGCGGGCGTCTCTCGGCCGAGGGCGCCGGCGCGCCGAACATCTTGCCGAACTGCTCCAGGATGCCGCCGAACCCCTGGTTGCTGGCGCCCTTCGCCAGTCCGCCCATCAGCATGGCGGCGAGAATGGGCAGCATCTTCTTGATGATCTCCTGGCTCACGCCGCTGACGGCAGCCGCCTGCGCGGCGACCTGGCGGCTGACGTCCGGCGAGCCGAAGATCTGTGCGAGCACATCGTTGCCCTCGCTGCGGCCTGTGGCAGAGAAGGCCTGCGCCGCATCCTCGAAGGGCGCGCGATAGCGTCCGCCGCCCATGAGGCCGAACATGCCCATGAGGCCGGACGGGTCCTGGCTCGTGCGCTGCAGGCCGACCGTGAAGGCGGGGAGGAGCGCCTCGACGGCCCGCTCGACCTCCTTGTTGGACAGGCCGAACTGCCGGGCGATGTTGTCGAAGGCCGTGCCGCCCTGGGCCGACTGGATGATCTCGAACAGGTTGAACATCGCGCGCTCCTCCCGGTCGCCTCTCGTGGGCGTGGCTGCAGGCTCCGACTCTAGAGGCTATCGCCGGCATCCGATAGACCGGCGTCTGGGCAGGCGGCGGCGTGTCAGATCGCGCTCATTCGAGGAGGGCCATGCGTGCCTCGCGCTCGCGCGGGGGGCTCTCGGCGGGGGCCGCGTCCGGTTCGTACTGGTCGACGATGACGGCATCGGGCAGGTCGCCCCTGCGCGCATTGAAGCGCGGCGTGAACCCCTCGATCAGGATGGCTTCGAAGGAAGCAAGCAGCGTGTTGAGCGTCGCGTCGGGCGCGGAAGGCAGGCCCGTCGGCATGGTCCACACCGGCTTCTGGCGCTGCTCGTCAGACATGCAGGTGAGAGGCAGGCGCTCCGTCTCGAGGAAGCCGAACCACGAGAACAATGACCAGCCATTGCGATAGACGCCGCGGCTGTGCGCGTAGAGCCGGTCGCCGATGGACTGGCCGCCGGTCGAGTTCTTCCGCGTGAGCCCGGCTTGCCCCGCATAGACCGGCTGCAGGGCATCGCTGTAAAGGATGTAGACACCTTTCTGGCGGTAGAAATTCATTTGTATGCGTTCAAGGTCGATGTTGCTTCTCTTGTTCCCCTTGCCGAGCCATCCCTGCGGCTGTCCGAGAAGCTGTCGCCTGTCCCAGTCGACCGCGTCCTTGCGCCAGAAAAGACCATAGAACTTGATGAAAACGTTTAACTTCGTGGCCTCTGTCCGACCATCCGCGCAACTGTGCATCATCTGAAACGACCCACCTCATGCAATCGTGAGGCGTCGAATTTGCCGGCGCGAAGTTAATATCGGGCTCTTGCGTCGCACACCGTGCCCGCTGACGGTTTTTTGGGCACGATTATTGAAATGAGCCTCGCGGCAGGCAGTCGAATCCGCCATCGACAATCCTCGTCGCGCGTTATCGACGGGCAAGAAGCCTGATCGTCCAGAAGGCGGTGAGGATGCCCGCGAGGCCGAAGAAGATCGCGCCGACGGTGACGCCGACGAGGATGCCTTCCGGGCCGCCGAAATGGGCGCCGGCGAGGGCGAAGGGCACCGTGCCGGCGGTCGCCTTGGCCCAGTTGAAGCCGGTCGACATCAGCGGAAAGCCGAGATTGTTGAACGAGGCGTTGGCCACGAACAACAGGCCGTTGAACAGCCACAGGAAGCCGCTGATGACGCAGAAGAAGGCGACGAGCCGCCCCGTCTCCGTGCCGGCGACGTTGAAGAGCACGGGCACGGCATCGCCGATGAGGGCGAGCGTCAGCCCCATGGCGCCGACATAGACGACGACGAGGGACAGGGCGTCGCGCAGGATGCGGCGCATGCGGTCGAAGCGCCGCGCGCCCCAGTTCTGCCCGAGGATGGGCCCGACGGCGCCGGACAGGGCGAAGACGACGCCGAAGCACAGCGGCACCAGGCGGTCGACGATGGCCACCGCCGCCATGGCCTCGTCGCCGAAGCGCGCCATGACGCTCGCGACGAAGGCGTTCGACACCGGCGTCGCCACATTGGCGAGGATGGCCGGCAGCGCGATGGCAAGCATCGGCCTGATGTCGGCGACGACATGGGCGAGCCGCGGCCGCGCGAGGAGGCCGTGGACGTGGCCCGCCCCGTGGAGCCCCACCGCCAGGAAGACGAGGCGCGACAGCGCCGTGGCGGTCGCCGCGCCCTCGACGCCCCAGCCGAGGCCGAGGATGAGGACGGGGTCGGCCACCGCCGTCACGAGCCCGCCCGACAGCGTCACATACATCGAGCGGCGCGCGTCGCCGACGGCGCGCAGCACGCCCGAGAGTGCCATGCCGAGGCCCATGAAGACATTGGCGGGCAGCGCGATCATGAGGAAGCGGATGGCCGCGTCCTGCGCCTCGCCATCGGCGCCGAGCAGGGTGAGCAGGGGTCCGAGGAAGGGCAGGGCGCCGAGGCCGACAAGACCTGCGACGAAGCCCGTCTGCACCATGGCGGAGGCCGCGAGGCGTCGCGCCCGCTCCCGGTCGCGCGCGCCGAGGGCGCGCGACACGAGGGCGCCGACCGCGATCATGAGACCGATGTTGATGGAGGTGGCGAAGAAGAGGACGATGGTGGCGAAGCCGACGCCGGCGGTGAGGGCGGGCTCGCCGAGCCAGGAGATGTAGAGGAGCGACAGGAAGTCGACGACGAAGACCGCGACGAGCCCGACCGCCCCGGCGGCCGTCATCACGAGGACGTGGCGCAGCGTCGAGCCTTGCGTGAACTTTCCGGCTTCGCTGCCCGCGGGTGCCGGACCGGGACCAGCGCCCCCGCGCTGTGCGGCGTCGTCCGTCTTCGGATCGTCGATTCTCACGGACGCGCCTCGGCATCGGCGACGAGGTCGCGCGTCTCGGCGCTGAGGCCGGCCGCCTTGCGCTTCGGCGGCGTCAGCGGCTCGGGCTTCACCTTCGCGCCGTGCAGCAGGTCCTGCCCGCCGAGGAGGCCGTCGCTCCGCTGCAGCACGAGCCGGGCGATGTCGCGCCGGCGCACGTCCTCCGTGACGAGCCGGGCCGCCTCCGCGTCGACCCCGAGTTCCTCGAGCGTGGCGCGGCCGAACTGCAGCGCCGATTCGAAGGTCTCGCGGAGCTGGAAGTCGACCTCCCGGTTCATGAGCGCGATGGCATGCGGCCGGTCGATGGCGCGCACGAAGGTGCGGGCGCGCGGGAATTCTGCATGGACGATCTCGGCGATCTTCAAGGCGGCGGCCGCGTCGTCGACGCAGACGCAGACGAGGTTCGCCGAGCCTGCGCCCGCCGCGCGCAGCACGTCGAGGCGCGTGCCGTCGCCGTAATAGACCTTGAAGCCGAAGCGGGCGGCGCTGCGGATGCTGTCGATGTTGCGGTCGATCACCGTCACGTCGGCCCCGTTGGCGAGCAGCACCTGGTTGACCACCTGGCCGAAGCGGCCGAAGCCGATGACGATGACGCTGCCTCCGGCCTCGCCGGCGGGCAGGTCGTCCGGCGCCGGCTCCTCGCCCGTCGGCCTCTGGGCGAGCCGGCTCTCGATGAACTTGGCGAGCAACGGCCCGAGCAGCATGGTGAGGGCCGCGAGCGCCGTGATGACCTGCACGCGCTCGCCCGTCAGCAGTCCCACCTCGCCGCCCAGCGGCACGAGGACGAAGGAGAACTCGCCCGCCGGGGCGAGCAGGGCGCCGATGCGCAGCGCATCCGGCCAGGAGGAGCCGAAGCCGCGGGCGAGGGCGGCGGCGATGAGGCTCTTGCCGATGACGAGCGCCGGGGCGAGGACGAGGAGCAGCAGCGCGTTCTGCCGCACGTAGTTGGCGTCGAGCGACATGCCGACGCTCATGAAGAAGAGGCCGAGCAGCAGGCCGCGGAAAGGCTCGATGTCGGCCTCGAGCTGGTGGCGGAAGTTCGATTCGGCGAGCAGCACCCCGGCGAGGAACGCGCCCATGGCCATGGACAGGCCGACCTGTTCCATCAGCATGGCGGCGCCGAGCACGACGAGGAGCGCCGCGGCGGTCATGACCTCGCGGCCGCCGCTCGCGGCGAGCAGCCGGAACAGCGGGTTGAGCAGGTAGCGGCCGACGATCACGACGAGCGCGACGGCGGCAAAGGCCCGCGCCGAGGCGCCGGCGGCTCCCGCCAGCGCCTGCCCGCTGCCGAGCGCCTCGGTGTTGGCGAGCAGCGGCACGAGCGCGAGGATCGGGACGATGGACAGGTCCTGGAACAGCAGGATGGAGAAGGTGCGCTGGCCGTAGCGGGTGGCGAGGTCGTGCCGCTCCTCGAGCACCTGCAGCGCGATGGCCGTCGCCGACAGGGACAGCGCGAGCCCGGTGACGATCATGCCCCGCGCGCTGTGGCCGAGCAGGGCGGCAACCGTCGCGACCAATGCGCAGGTGATGACGATCTGCGCCAGCCCCAGGCCGAAGATGTCGCGCCGCATGGCGAAGAGGTTCGATATCTTCAGTTCGAGGCCGATGATGAACAGCAGCAGCACGACGCCGAGCTCGGCGACGCCGCGCACGTTCTCCGCCTCGCCGACGAGGCCCATCACCGACGGGCCGATGACGATGCCGGCGATGAGATAGCCGAGCACGGCGCCGAGCCCGAGCTTGCGGAAGAGCGGCACGGCGATCACCGCCGCCGCGCAGAAGGTCAGGATCGGCGGCAGGAAACTCGCATGTTCGGCGGCGCTGGCGGCCATGGGAAACTCTTGGCTGGCCCGCGGCCGTGGTGATCCGGCCCGATGCGAGCAGAGGCAACTGTCGACCGGCGTCTGGCCAGGCATCCGCAAGGGACCATCGCCGGAGCGGAACTCATGAACAACTAGAGCGCGCCGAGCGCAAGGGGAATGTCGGCGCGGCACGCGTGCCGAGCGAGGCGAACGGACCCGGTCGAGCGCCGGCCGACGCAGCCGAGCGCTCTTCTCCCTCCCCCCACGAAGCGGCGGGGAGGGCAGGGGTGGGGGGCGGTTCCGCCGTCAGGCGGTCATTCGTTTCAGGGCGCCGTTGCCGCCGCGGTCGAAAGGACGGTGCCCGGTCGCACGGCCCCCCACCCCTGGCCCCTCCCCGCCGCAAGCGGGGGGAGGGGAAGCGCCCGGCGGGCTGTGTCCGTCTCGCGGCGGAGGTGTATCCGATGGACGCCCCCCGCTGCCTCGCACTGGCCGACGCAGCCGAGCGCTCTTCTCCCTCCCCCCACGAAGTGGCGGGGAGGGCAGGGGTGGGGGGCGGTTCCGCCGTCAGGCGGTCATTCGTTTCAGGGCGCCGTCGCCGCCGCGGTCGAAAGGATGGCGCCCGGTCGCACGGCCCCCCCACCCCTGGCCCCTCCCCGCCGCAAGCGGGGGGAGGGGAACAGCCCGGCGGGGGCACGTTCGTCTCGTTACAGGCGCATCCGGCCACAAGGCCCCGGTGGCGTTACCTCACACCAGCGCGAGGCGGGAGAGCGCGCGCCGCAGGCCCTCGGCGCCGTCGAAGACGTGGCCTTCGAGGCCGGCCTTCACCGCGCCTGCGACATTCCACGGCTTGTCGTCGGTGAAGAAGGCCTCCTCGGGGGCGACGCCGAATTCGGCGCACAGGCGCCGGTAGATCTCGGGATCGGGCTTCTTCGTGCCGAAGCGGGCCGACACGAACACCCGGTCGTCGACGAGGCGGCGCAGCCCCGGGAAGAGCCGGTCGATCTCCTCGCCGGTGAGGAAGCCGTTGTTGGTGAGCACGGCGACGGTCGCCTTCTCCTTCACGCGGGCGAGCAGCGCCAGGCTGTCGGGGAAGGGCACCATACCGAGGCGGCGCGCCTCCACCCATTCGTCGCGCGTGATGGCATAGCCGAGACGCTCGCCGAAACCGGAAAGATAGGTCTCGGCATCCATCGCCCCGGCATCGGCCCGGTCCTCGAAGCCGCTCGCCCAGATATCCGTCAGGATCTCGTTGATGCTTCGGCCCGACAGGCGCGACAGCTCGGCGAGGCGCCGGTCGCGGTCGTAGTGGCACAGCACGTCGTCCATGTCGAAGATGGCGAGGCGGATGGGGGACGGCATGGCTCGGTCGGATCGTCAGGGGCTGCAGCTTCCGCGCGCGTCGTCGCAGCGGCGATGCCGTTCTTGACATGAGTACCCGCCTGCCGCCACATCCCCCGCACGATCGTGACCGGTGTTTCGATGAGCGTTGCCGAAAAGCCACCCCTGAGCGTGCTGATCTGTGCCCCGCGCGGCTTCTGCGCGGGCGTCGTGCGCGCCATCGATGCCGTCGAGAAGGCGCTCGCCCTCTACGGGCCGCCGGTCTACGTGCGCCACGAGATCGTCCACAACAAATATGTGGTGGAGAGCCTGCGTCGGAAGGGGGCCGTCTTCGTCGACGAGCTCGACGAGATCCCGCCGACGAGCGCGCCCGTCATCTTCTCGGCCCACGGCGTGCCCAAGGCGGTGCCCGAGGATGCCGGGCGGCGCAATTTCTTCGCCATCGATGCCACCTGCCCGCTCGTCACCAAGGTGCACCGCGAGGCGGAGGTGCACTTTCGCCGCGGCCGCCACGTGGTGCTCGTCGGCCATGCCGGCCACCCGGAGGTCGTCGGCACCATGGGCCAGTTGCCCGAAGGCGCGATCTCCCTCGTCGAGACGGTGGCGGATGTCGCGGCCTTCGCGGCCCCCGATGACGGCGCACTCGCCTATGTGACGCAGACGACGCTGTCGGTCGACGACACGCGCGAGATCGTCGAGGCGCTGAAGGCGCGCTTTCCCGCCATCGTCGGCCCGCACAAGGAGGACATCTGCTATGCGACGACCAACCGCCAGGAGGCGGTCAAGCGCGTCGCCCCGCAGGTGGACGCGATGATCGTGGTGGGCTCGCCCAACTCGTCCAACTCGCAGCGCCTGCGCGAGGTGGCCGAGCGCGCCGGCTGCCCGGCCGCGCGCCTCGTGCTGCGCGCCGAGGACATCGACTGGTCGATCTTCGGCAACATCCGCCGCCTCGGCCTCACCGCGGGCGCCTCCGCGCCGGAGGTGCTGGTGGAGGAGATCATCGACGCCTTCGCCGAGCGCTATGCGGTCAGCGTCGAGACCGTCTCGACGGCGGACGAGAGCGTCTTCTTCCCCCTGCCGCGCGAATTGCGCGGGGAAGCGGCGGAGTAGGCGCGTGGCAGTCTATACCGAGGTTGCCGACGAGGAGCTCGCCGCCTTCGTCGCCCGCTACGACATCGGCGCGGTGCTCGCCGTCAAGGGCATCGCCGAGGGGGTCGAGAACTCCAACTTCCTGCTGCACACCGAGCGGGGCTTCTACATCCTCACCCTCTACGAGAAGCGGGTGAGGGAGGAGGACCTGCCCTTCTTCATCGGCCTCATGCGCCACCTCGCCCAGCGCGGCATCACCTGCCCGCAGCCGGTGCTGAACCGGGAGGGGGAGGCGCTCGGCCGCCTCGCCGGGCGGCCCGCGGCCATCGTCACCTTCCTCGACGGCATGTGGGTGAAGCGCCCCACGGCCGGCCATTGCGCGGGTGTCGGCGAGGCGCTGGCGCGCCTGCATCTGGCCGGTGCCGATTTCGCGATGCGGCGCGAGAACGCGCTGTCGCTGCCCGCGTGGCGGCCGCTGTTCATGCAGGCGGACGGGCGGGCCGACACGGTCTCGCCCGGCCTCGCCGCGCGCACGCTTTCGGCCCTCGACGATCTGGAACGCGCCTGGCCGGCGGGCCTGCCGGGCGGCGTCATCCATGCCGATCTCTTCCCGGACAACGTCTTCTTCATCTCCGGCCGGCTGTCCGGCCTCATCGACTTCTACTTCGCCTGCACGGATGCCTTCGCCTACGACCTCGCCATCTGCCTCAACGCCTGGTGCTTCGAGGCGGACGGCTCGTTCAACCTGACGAAGGGTCAGGCGATGCTCACGGCCTATGAGCGCGTGCGTCGGCTCGATGACGCCGAGGTCGCGGCGCTTCCCATCCTGTGCCGGGGCGCCGCCCTGCGCTTCATGCTGACGCGGCTCGTCGACTGGCTCAACGTGCCCCCCGGCGCGCTGGTGAAGCCGAAGGACCCGCTCGAATACGACCGCAAGCTCTCGTTCCACCGCCGCGTCGCGAGCGCGGCCGAATACGGCCTCGCCCGATGACCAGGGAACGCGTGACGATCTATACGGACGGCGCCTGCTCGGGCAATCCGGGCCCCGGCGGCTGGGGCGCGCTCCTCGTCTACCAGGGCAAGGAGAAGGAGCTGTCCGGCGGCGAGCCCGGGACGACCAACAACCGCATGGAGCTGACGGCGGCCATCATGGCGCTCGAAGCCCTGAAGCGCCCCTGCGCGGTCGACCTCTTCACTGATTCGCAATACGTGCGCCACGGCATCACCCAGTGGATGCACGGCTGGAAGGCCCGCGGCTGGAAGACGGCCGACAAGAAGCCGGTGAAGAACGAGGACCTCTGGCGCCGCCTCGACACGGCCCGCCAGCGCCACGACGTCACCTGGCACTGGGTGCGCGGCCACGCCGGCCACCCGGAGAACGAGCGCGTCGACGCCCTCGCGCGCGCCGGCATGGCGCCGTTCAAGGGGCTGGAGCCGGTCCGGCAGTAGTCGGCAGTAGGCAGAGGTTTATCGGTTGGGTGCCTAGGCCCGCGCTGGCGCGCCGCCATTCCCCTCCCCCCGCTTGCGGCGGGGAGGGGCTTGGGGGTGGGGGGCGATCCAGCAGGCAGCCGGCAACCGAATCAGAGAACGAAAGCTGCCAGCTGCTTTCGAGAAGGCTTTTCCGGTCAGACCGATCGATTGCGGTCGGAGCAGCTTCATCGTCCGCTTGCAGACGAAAACCGCCTGCCTGCGCAATCACCCTCCACCCCAACCCTCCCCCACCGCGAGCGGGGGGAGGGAGGCGCGGTGCGCCGGTGGATCGCGCGTCCGCCCCACTGCCCACCATCGACTGCCGACTGTCTTTCCGGTTAGGCAAAAATTGCAGCCCCAAAACGACACATTGCGTCATTAACCACGTTCAACCTCGCCTTTACCGATCATCTGCATGATCCGGTTCGTCAGTAGCGTAACCGGTAAAGACGACATGGGTATTTCGCGTACCGGTGCCGTCGGCGCCGCGCCCCGGATCAAGGTCTCGCGTACCGGGGCGCCCGCGCCGTCGGGTCGGTTGAACAGGGCCACCGTGCCCCTCGATCGGATCATCCTCGACGATTGTCTCGCCGGGCTGCGCAGCCTGCCGGACGAGAGCGTCGACCTCGTCTTCGCCGATCCGCCCTACAACCTCCAGCTCGAGGGGGCGCTGACGCGTCCCGACAACAGCCTCGTCGACGCCGTCGACGACGACTGGGACAAGTTCGCGAGCTTCGCCGAATACGACGCCTTCACGCGCGCCTGGCTCGCCGAGTGCCGGCGCGTGATGAAGCGGAACGCGACGCTCTTCGTCATCGGCTCCTACCACAACATCTTCCGCGTCGGCACGGCGCTGCAGGACATCGGCTACTGGATCCTCAACGACATCGTGTGGCGCAAGGCCAACCCGATGCCGAACTTCCGCGGCCGGCGCTTCACCAATGCGCACGAGACGCTGATCTGGGCGGCGCGCGGGCCCGAAGCGAAGAACTACACCTTCCACTACGAGGCGCTGAAGGCGGGCAACGAAGACACGCAGATGCGCTCGGACTGGTTCATCCCGCTGTGCACCGGCGAGGAGCGCCTGAAGGACGCCGACGGCCGCAAGCTGCACCCGACGCAGAAGCCCGAGGCGCTGCTCGCCCGCGTGCTGCTCGCCGCCACTAATCCCGGCGACGTGGTGCTCGACCCCTTCTTCGGCTCCGGCACGACCGGGGCCGTGGCGAAGAAGCTCGGCCGCCACTTCATCGGCATCGAGCGTGAGCCGGCCTATGCCGCCGCCGCCGAAGCGCGGATCGCCGCGGCGCAGCCCGTCGATGCGGCGGCTTTTGCCGCCGCCCCGGCCAAGCGCACCGAGCCGCGCGTGCCCTTCCTCGCCGCCGTCGAGGCCGGCCTCGTCGCGCCCGGCACCGTGCTGACGGATGTCCGCCGCCGCTGGCGGGCGACGGTGCGCGCCGACGGCACGCTGAGCGTCCCGCCGGCCGTCGGCTCCATCCACAAGATCGGCGCCCTCGTGCAGGGGCTGCCGTCCTGCAACGGCTGGACCTTCTGGCATGCCGAGCAGAACGGCGAACTCGTTGTCATCGATACGTTCCGCAGCGCGCTCAGGGCGGCCATGGCGGAGGCTGCCTGAGGCACCCGGTGCCGGGGCGGCGAGACGCCCGGCACGTCCTGCCCGTTGACATTCCTCCGCCCGCCGCGCACTCCCCGGCCTCATCGTTCGGCTGCCGCCAAGAAGAGGCCCAACAACAGGGTGCCCGGACGCCTGGCAGTGGGGCGGCAGCTGCGGCCGCCATCACAGGGAGGAGAATGGGAATGCTCGCATTTCTCGACGACCTTCTGTGGGGGAAGGTCCTCGTCGTCGGCCTGATTGCCCTCGGCCTCGTCTTCACCGTCGGCTCGCGCTTCGTGCAGTTCCGTTATTTCGGGCGCATGTTCGGCGTGCTCGGCGAGGCGGTGCGCCGGCAGCCCGGGCATCTCAGCTCCTTCCAGGCCCTGATGCTGAGCGTCGCCGGACGCGTCGGCGCCGGCAATATCGCGGGCGTGGCGGTGGCCATCACGCTCGGCGGGCCCGGCGCCATCTTCTGGATGTGGATGGTCGCGCTGATCGGCATGGCGACGAGCTATTTCGAGTGCACGCTCGCCCAGCTCTACAAGCAGCCCGAGCCGGATGGCAGCTATCGCGGCGGGCCGGCCTTCTACATCGCCCGCGGCCTCCGGCAGCGCTGGCTCGCCATGGTCTTCTCGGTGCTGCTGCTCGTCACCTTCGGCTTCGGCTTCAACGCGGTGCAGTCCTACACGGTCGCCACGTCCCTGGCCGATTCGTTCGGCATCGCCCCGCACTGGACCGGGGCGGTGCTGACCGTGGTGCTCGGCACCATCATCTTCGGCGGCGTCAAGCGCATCGCCCAGGTGGCCGACGTGCTGGTGCCGGTGATGGCCGGCGGCTACATCCTGCTCGCGCTCTTCGTGGTCGCGACCCATCTCGGCGACGTGCCCGCCGTCTTCGCGCTCATCGTCAAGAGCGCCTTCGGTCTCGAACCGGCCATCGGCGGAGGCATGGGGGCGGCCATCCTCCTCGGCGTCAAGCGCGGCCTCTTCTCGAACGAGGCGGGGCTCGGCAGCGCGCCGAACGTGGCCGCCGTCGCCCATGTGCCGCACCCGGCCTCGCAGGGCATCGTGCAGGCGTTCAGCGTCTTCATCGACACCGTCGTCATCTGCAGCTGCACCGCCTTCATCATCCTCCTGTCCCCGGCCTTTACTCCGGGCGGGGGGGCGGCGGGCGTCGCGCTCACCCAGCAGGCGGTCGCGGGTTTCGTCGGCGAATGGGGGCGGATCTACGTCAGCATCGCCCTGATGCTCTTCGTCTTCACCTCGATCATCTACAACTACTATCTCGGCGAGACGAGCATCGACTTCTTCTCCGGCAACGACATCGCCGTCTTCACCGTCTTCCGCGTCATGGTGATGGCGCTCGTCTTCTGGGGCTCGGTGCAGGATCTCAGCACCGTCTTCGCCTTCGCCGACATCACCATGGGCCTGCTCGCCGTCGTCAATCTCGTCGCCGTCGCGCTCCTGTTCCGCACCGGCCTGCGCGTCATGCGCGACTACGACCGGCAGATCGCCGAGGGCATCGACAGCCCCGTCTTCGATTCGAGCCGCTTCCCGGATCTCGACATCGACCGCGGGGTCTGGCCGGCGCGCCGCTGATGAGCCACGCCTTTGCCATCGTGGCGCGCGACGATGGCGTTTCAGCAGACTTCCGGAGGCGACGATGACGGCGGAACGGCAGGGCAAGGCACGCATCATCCCCTTCCTGCGCTATCGGGATGCGCAGAAGGCCATCGGCTGGCTGTGCGAGGCCTTCGGCTTTGCCCGCCACGCGGTCTATGAGGATGAGGTCGGCAAGGTCGCCCATGCCGAGCTGTCCTACGACGGCGGCTTCATCATGCTCGGCGAGATGAAGGACGACGCCCTCGGCATGCGCACGCCGGCCGAGCTGGGCGCCGTCAACCAGGGCATCTATGTCGTCGTCGACGATGCCGACGCCCATTATGCCCGCGCGAAGGCGGCGGGCGCGGAGATCGTCCTCGACATCAAGGACCAGCCCTACGGCTCGCGCGAATACACGGCGCGCGACCTCGAAGGGAATCTCTGGAGCTTCGGCACCTACGCGCCGCAGGCGGGGTGACGGAAGACGCGGCGATGCCCTCACGGGCATCGACTTCTTGCGCTGGTTCCCGGCTCTCGCCCGCGCTTCGCGCATGCGGGCCGGGAAACGAAGGCGTGCTTTGAGAGGAACCTCGTTCCCTAGAGGAGCCTCGTTCCCCGGACGCATGGAGCGAAGCGGAATGCGAGCCGGGGTCCAGCGCGCGAAGCCGAGCCGAAGGCTCGCCTTATGTCTATCGCCACGTACTCCGCGCCGATGACGGCGCTCAGCCCCCCAGCGCCTTCTCCAGCACCTTGCGCATGACATTGGGCAGCGCCTCGCCGGCAAGATCGTGCCGGGGCACCCAGCGTCCGCCGGCGGGCGGCGCGGTATCGATGCCGAACGTTGCCGTGAACACGGCGAGCTCCAGCGGGAAATGCGTGAAGACGTGCCGCACGGTGCCCGGCGCGCGGCGCCAGGAGCCCGTCAGCGGCGCATCCTGCAGCGCCTCGCCGATGTCGTAATCGTGCCGCCAGTCGCTCACCGGCACCTCGGCCATGCCGCCGAGCAGGCCCTTCGGCGGCCGCGTGCGCAGGAGGACGTGGCCGTCCGTGCGCAGCGCGACGAAGGCCGCACCACGGCGCAGCCGCCCGGTCGTCTTCGCCTCCTTGCGCGGGAAGGTCTCGGCCGTCCCCTCGGCGCGGGCGCGGCAGGGTAAGGCGAGGGGGCAGAGGACGCAGGCCGGCTTCTTCGGCGTGCAGATGGTGGCGCCGAGGTCCATCAGCGCCTGGGCGAAGTCGCCCGGCCGGCGCTGCGGCACCATCGCGAGCGTCAGTTCCCGGATGAGCGGCTTGGCGCCGGGCAGGGGCTCCGTGACGGCATGGAGGCGGCTCATCACGCGCTCGACATTGCCGTCGACCGCGACCGCGACCTTGTCGAAGGCGATCGCGGCGATCGCCCCGGCCGTATAGGCGCCGATACCCGGCAGGGCGAGCAGCGCCTTCTCCTCTGCGGGAAAGCGTCCGCCGTGCACGG
The DNA here is from genome assembly GCF_014196925.1 of Chelatococcus caeni. GTDB lineage: Bacteria > Pseudomonadota > Alphaproteobacteria > Rhizobiales > Beijerinckiaceae > Chelatococcus_A > Chelatococcus_A caeni. The sequence continues at coordinate 265,205 of NZ_JACIEN010000001.1, forward strand.
CGACGACCATCTTGGCGCAGGCGTGCAGGTTGCGGGCGCGCGAGTAATAGCCGAGGCCCGCCCAGGCCTGCATCACCGCGTCCTGCGGCGCCTGCGCCAGCGCCTCGACGGTCGGGAAGCGGGCGAGGAAGCGCTCGTAATAGGGCTTCACGGCCGTGACCGTCGTCTGCTGCAGCATGATCTCCGACAGCCAGACGCGGTAAGGATCCGGCGCCTCGCCGGGCAGGGCCCGCCAGGGCAGGGCGCGCCGGTGGCGATCGTACCACGCCAGCAGCCCGGCGGCGCTTTCGGTGCTGTCGGTCTTGGAGGGTGCGTCGAGGACGGATACCATGGCCCCTCTCATAACCGGCCGCCCGCGCGGCGCAAGTATCGGCATCAGATCCCCATGGCGGCTCCCAAGCACCTGTCCGACCTCGTCGAGCGCTGCATCGCGCCTGCGCTCGCCGCGCAGGGCTTCGCCTCCTCGGACATCGTCCTCGCCTGGCCGGAGATCGTCGGCGAGCGCCTTGCCCGCTTTACGGAGCCGATGCGCCTCGAGTGGCCGCGTCGCCACCGCCACATGGCGCCGGACGAGCGCTCCGAGCCGGCGACGCTCGTGGTGCGCGTCGCCTCGAGCTTCGCGCTCGACCTGCAGCACATGGCCCCCGTCGTCGTCGAGCGCGTCAACGCCCATTTCGGCTGGCGCTGCGTCGGCCGCCTCGCCCTCCGCCAGGGACCGATCGCGCGCCCGGCGCCGCGCCGGCCCGCGCCGGCCGTCGACGAGGCGACGCGGGCGAGCGTCGCCCGCGACATCGGCGACGTCGCGGACGAGAAGCTGCGCGAGGCGCTGGAGCGGCTCGGCTGCGCCGTCCTGTCGCAGGGGCGGGACACAAAGGCGTGAAAGCCGGGCGGCCACGTATCTCTTGCCACATTCGCCGCCGTCCTTATGGTGTCGCGACCTTTCGGCCGGGCACCTTCGCCGGCGCGTTCATTCGGGAGACTGACGAGATGACGACCAGGCGTCGTGTGATCGTGAACCTGGCGGCTGGCGCCGTCGTCACCGCCCTCGGCGGGCTCGTCGCGCTGCCGGCGCTCGCCCAGTCCTTCAGCCTGAGCGACCTCGACGTCGCGGGCCCGCTCGGCGATGTCACGCTCGGCAAGGCGGACGCGCCGGTCACCATCATCGAATACGCCTCGGTGACCTGCTCGCACTGCGCCACCTTCCATGCCAACACCTTCCCGGCGCTGAAGGAAAAGTACATCGACACGGGCAAGGTGCGCTTCATCCTGCGCGAGTTCCCGCTCGATCCGCTGGCCACCGCCGGCTTCATGCTGGCCCGCTGTGCCGGCAACGACAAATACTACCCCGTCACCGACATGCTGTTCGACAAGCAGCAGGTGTGGGCCTTCTCCGACAAGCCGCTCGACGCGCTGCTGCAGCTCATGAAGCAGGCGGGTTTCACACAGGAAAGTTTCGAGGCCTGCTTGAAGGACCAGAAGGTCTATGATGCCGTGAACGCGGTGAAGAACCGCGGGGTCGAGACCTTTGGCGTCAACGCCACGCCGACCTTCTTCATCAATGGCCAGAAGCAGTCGGGGGCGCTGACTGTTGAGGAACTCGACAAGATCCTCACGCCTCTCGTTGGCGGCTGATCGGGCCGCGCCGGTTGAAGGCCGGCGCGCTGCCGGCGTACACGCTTCCGCAGGATCTCCCGCATGAAGCTCACGCGTCTCAAGATCGTGGGCTTCAAGTCCTTCGTCGAGCCGGCCGATTTCCATATCGAGCCGGGGCTGACGGGCGTCGTCGGGCCGAACGGCTGCGGCAAGTCGAACCTCGTCGAGGCCCTGCGCTGGGTGATGGGCGAGAGCTCGCACAAGTCCATGCGCGCCTCGGGCATGGACGACGTCATCTTCGCCGGCTCCGGCAACCGCCCGGCGCGCAACAGCGCCGAGGTCATGCTCACCATCGACAACGGCGAGCGCATCGCGCCGGCCGCCTTCAACGACGCGGACACGCTCGAGGTGTCGCGCAAGATCGTGCGCGAGTCGGGCTCGACCTATCGCATCAACGGCCGCGAGGTGCGCGCCCGCGACGTGCAGCTGCTCTTTGCGGATGCGGCGACCGGCGCGCGCTCGCCGGCCATGGTGCGCCAGGGCCAGATCGGCGAGCTGATCGCGGCCAAGCCCCAGGCGCGCCGGCGCATCCTGGAGGATGCGGCCGGCATCGCCGGCCTGCACACCCGCCGCCACGAGGCCGAGCTGCGCCTGCGCGCCGCGGAAGACAACCTGCAGCGGCTCGAGGACGTGCTCGGCGAGATCGGCGGGCAGATCGACGGGCTGCGCCGCCAGGGCCGGCAGGCGCAGCGTTATCGCGCACTCTCGGCCGACATTCGCAAGCTCGAGGCGATGCTGGCGCTGATCGCCTATCGCGAGGCGCGCGACCAGACCGCCGCCGCCGAGCGGGAGCTGGAGGCCCAGGTGCGCGACGTCGCCGAGGCGACCCGCGTGCAGGCCGAGACGGCGCGGCTACAGGCCATCGCCGCGCACGAGATGCCGAAGCTGCGCGAGGCCGCCGCCGCGGCGGGCGCCGCGCTGCAGCGCCTCGTCAATGCCCGCACCGAGCTCGACAACGAGGAGCGCCGGGCGAGGGACCGCGCCGCCGAGCTGGTGCGCCGCAAGGCCGAGCTCGACCGTGACCTTGCGCGCGAGACGGCGCTCGCCGCCGATGCCGCCGCCTCCGCCGAGCGCCTCGGCGAGGAGGATACGGCCCTCGCCGCGGAGGGCGAGGACGGTGCCGTCCTCGTCGAGGAGGCGCAGGCCGCGCTCGTCGATCTCGACAGCGACCTCGTCGAGGCCGAGGCGGCGCTCGCTGCCCTGCAGCAGCAGGTGTCGGACCTCAACGCCCATCGTGCCGGCCTCGAACGGGCCGAGCGCGAGGAAGCCGCCCGGGCCGAGCGCCTGGCCGGCGAGCGCCGGCGCATCGAGGCCGAGCGCGCCGCGCTCGACGCCGAGGGCACCGAGCCGGAGGCGATCGCCCGTCTCGCCGAGGAGCTCGCGATCGCCGAGGAGCGGCTGGAGGAGACGGAAATCGCCGCCGCCGAGGCGCGCGAGACCCTGGCCGCCGCGCGCGAGGCCGAGGCCCGCCTGCGCGGTCCCGCGAGCGAGGCAGGCCGCCAGGCCGACCGGCTGGAGGCGGAGGCGGCGACGCTCGCCAAGCTCTTCGCCGCGCCCGCCGAAGGCACCTTTGCCCCGGTCGTCGACGCGCTTGCCGTCGACAAGGGCTTCGAGGCGGCCCTCGGCGCTGCGCTCGGCGACGATCTCGACCTGTCGACGGATCCGGCCGCGCCGGCCCGCTGGACGAACCCCGCCGCGGCCCCGGACGATCCGGTCCTGCCGGCGGAGGCGCGGCCTCTTGCCGCGCATGTGCGTGGCGTGCCCGAGCTTGCGCGCCGCCTGTCACAGGTCGGCCTCGTCGCGGAAGCGGACGGCGAGCGCCTCAGCCGGGAGCTGAAGCCGGGCCAGACGCTGGTCTCGTCCGATGGCGCCGTATGGCGCTGGGACGGCCTCGTCGCCGAGGCCGGCGCGCCGACGGCGGCGACGCGTCGCCTCGCCGAGCGCAACCGGCTCAACGATCTTGTCGCCGCCGCCGCTGCGGCGCGCGAGGAGGCTGAAGCGCACCGCGCCGGGCTCGACCGCGCTCAGGCGGCGATTCGCGAGGCGGCCCAGCGCGAGGGCGATGCGCTCGAAGCGGCGCGCGCCGCGCGGCGCGCCCTCGACGGCGCGCGCGAGCAGCTCGCCGCCGCCGAGCGCCGGGCGGCACAGGTCGCGACCCGCCGCTCCGCCCTCGACGAGGCGCTGAGCCGCATCGTCACCGACGAGGAGGAGGCGCGCCGCCGGATCGCGGAGGCGCGGGAGGCCTTGGCGCGCAGCGGCGATGTCGCTGCGGTCGAGAAGGACGTGCTGGAGGCGCGCACCCGGGTCGCCGAGCGGCGCAGCGCCGCCGCCGAGGCCCGCGCCGCCGCCCAGACCCTGCAGCGCGAGGCCGAGCTGCGTGCCCGCCGGCGCGAGGCTATCGCCGCCGAGGTCCGGGCCTGGAAGGAGCGGCGCACGCGCGCGCTGTCCGCCATCGGCGAGATCGAGCACCGGATCGAGGAGACGGTGATCGAGCAGGTGACGCTGGAGGAGGCGCCGGAGGATTTCGAGCAGCGCCGCCGCGCGCTCGTCGCCGAGATCGAGGCGGCGGAGGAGCGCCGGCGCGAGGCGGGCGATCAGCTGGCCGAGGGCGAGACCAAGCTCGCCGAGGCCGACAAGGCGGCCCGGGCGGCGCTGGAACAGCTGTCGGCGGTGCGTGAGGCGCGGGCCGGCACGGAAGCGCGGCTCGAGGCGGCGCGGGCGCGCCTTGCCGATGTCGTGCGTCATATCGGCGACACCCTCGATTCGAGCCCCGCCGCGCTGCACGAGCTTGCCGGCGTCGTCGCCGATGCCGCCTTGCCGCCGGCCGGCGATGTCGAGGGGCGCGTCGCCCAGCTCAAGGCCGATCGCGAGCGGCTCGGCGCCGTCAACCTGCGGGCCGACATCGAGCTCGAGGAGGCGGAGGGCAAGCGCGAGGCGCTGGTCAAGGAGCGCGACGACCTGACGGAGGCGATCCGCCGCCTGCGCCAGGCCATCGCCAGCCTCAACAAGGAGGGGCGGGAGCGCCTGCTCGCCGCCTTCGACGTGGTCAACGGCCATTTCCAGCGCCTGTTCACCACGCTCTTCGGCGGCGGCTCGGCCGAATTGTCGCTGGTCGATTCCGACGACCCGCTGGAGGCGGGGCTCGAGATCTTCGCTCGTCCCCCGGGCAAGAAGCCGCAGGTGATGACGCTGCTCTCGGGCGGCGAGCAGGCCCTCACCGCGACCGCGCTCATCTTTGCCGTCTTCCTCACCAATCCCTCGCCCATCTGCGTGCTCGACGAGGTCGACGCCCCGCTCGACGACGCCAATGTCGAGCGCTACTGCGATCTCCTGCAGGACATGGTGCGCCAGACGCAGACGCGCTTCCTCGTCATCACCCACAATCCCATCACCATGGCGCGCATGAACCGGCTCTTCGGCGTGACCATGGCCGAGCGCGGCGTCTCGCAGCTCGTGTCGGTCGATCTTGCGGCCGCCGAGCAAATTCTGGAGGCGGTTTGACCCGGCAATTGGCGAGCCAATTGTTCATGAGTGGCGTCACATTGCCGTCGGAATCGGAATTCTCCTTAAATATCAACTAATTGATTGTTTCTGCCGCATTCTTGACAGGGGTGGGGCACGACAATATGGTGCGCCCGGCTTCAAGGCCGGATTTTCGGTGCACTTTCAACCGCACGGGAGGATCGCATGGCGAAACCCGACGAGCGGAAGGACGGTGCCGGAAAGCCGGCCGACGGTGGACCGGCCGATCTTTCGGCAAGGCTCAGGCATCTCGACGAAGGGCTCCGGCGGGTCTCCGCCAATCAGCCGAAGGATGCGGAGCCCGCGTCGGGGTCGATGTCGAACCAGAGCGCGCTCGGGCAGGCCTTCCGGCTGTCCGCGGAGTTCGTGTCGGGCGTCTTGGCCGGCGGACTGCTCGGTTGGATCATCGATCGGCTGGCCGGTACGGCACCGTGGGGCCTCGTTGTCTGCCTCCTGCTCGGCTTCTGCGCCGGCATGCTCAATCTGGCGCGCGCCTCCGGCGCGTTCCCCGGATGGGGCGGGAAGAGCGGACAGAAGTGACGTTTCCAAGGCCCGTCGGCGTCCGCCGCCGGGCGATCCGCGCAGGGACAGAAGGTCGGCGATGGCTGCGAACCCGATCGAGCAGTTCGAGATCAAGAATCTCATCCCCCTCGGCAATATCGGCGGGCAGGAGATCGCTTTCACGAACTCGGCGCTCTTCATGGTCGGCGCGGTGGCGCTGATCACGCTCGGCTTCACGGCCGCGACGGCGGGCCGTTCGCTGGTGCCGGGCCGCGCCCAGGCGGCGGCCGAGGTGCTCTACGAGTTCGTCGCCGGCACGCTGCGGCAATCGGCGGGCGAGAAGGGGATGAAGTTCTTCCCCTTCGTGTTCTCGCTCTTCATGTTCGTGCTGACCTGCAACCTGCTCGGCATGATCCCGGGCTTCTTCACGGTCACCAGCCACGTCATCGTCACCTTCTCCCTGGCGATCCTCGTCATCGGCACGGTGATCGTCTACGGCTTCGTCAAGCACGGCGCCCACTTCCTCAGGCTCTTCGTGCCCTCCGGCGTTCCCGGCTGGCTGCTGCCGTTCATGGTGGTGATCGAGCTCATCTCCTTCCTGTCGCGCCCGATCTCGCTGTCGCTGCGTCTGTTCGCGAACATGCTGGCCGGCCACGTGGCGCTCAAGGTCTTCGCCGGTTTCATCGTCGGCCTCGGCGGTCTGGCCGCCAGCGGCGGCATGACGGGTGTCTTCGGTGTTGCGGGGGCGGCGCTGCCGCTCGCGATGGCGGTGGCGCTCACGGCTTTCGAGTTCCTCGTCGCTTTCCTGCAGGCCTACGTCTTCACGATCCTGACCTGCATCTACCTTCACGACGCGTTGCACCCGGGGCACTAACAGGGCGCGTCGGTAGTCTTGAAACCAGCCTCATACGAACCTCAGGAGACCTTGTGATGGATCCCGTTGCTGCGAAGTACATCGGCGCCGGCCTCGCCTGCCTTGGCATGGGTCTTGCCGCCATGGGCGTGGGTAACATTTTCGGCAACTACCTGTCGGGCGCCCTGCGCAACCCGTCGGCCGCCGATTCGCAGTTCGGCCGCACCTTCATCGGTGCCGCTCTCGCGGAAGGTCTCGGCATCTTCGCGCTCGTCGTCGCGCTGGTCCTGCTCTTCGTCGCGTAACGCGGCGCAGCCGACCTGCCGATCAACGGGTTGGAAGGGCGCCCCGCGCGCCCTTCGCTGAGAGACTGAACTGCCATGGCTCAACCGATCACCGCGCATGCCGAAGTGCCAGGCATCGAGGGCGAGGGTGCAAACTTCCCGCCTTTCGACGTCAACACCTTCGGCTCACAGCTCCTCTGGCTGGCGATCACCTTCGCTGTCCTCTACCTGCTGATGTCGCGGGTGATCGTGCCGCGGCTCTCCGGCATCCTGGAGGACCGTCGCAGCCGGATCGCCGGCGACCTCAGGATCGCCGCCGAATCGAAGGCCCGGGCCGAGGAGGCCGGTGAGGCCTACGAGAAGGCGCTGGCCGAGGCGCGCGGCCGGGCCCAGGCCCTGGCGCAGGAGACGCGTGACAAGCTCGCGGCCGAGACGGCGGAAAAGCGCGCCGCGCTCGAGGCCGAGCTGGCGCGCAACCTCGCCGACGCCGAGGCCCGCATCACCGCGGGCAAGGACAAGGCCATGGGCAATGTCGAAGCCATCGCCAGCGATGCCGCGACGGCCATCGTCGAGCGCCTGACGGGTCAGGCGCCGGCGGGGGACGCGGTGTCGACGGCGGTCGGCAAGGCAATGGCGCAGTGAGGGCGGTCTGATGCTCGAGAACACCACCTTCTGGGTCGCCGTCGCCTTCGTCATCTTCTTCGCCATCGTGCTGCGGGCCGGCGCCCACAGGTTCGCCGGCAAGGCGCTCGACGAGCGCGGCCAGCGCATCAAGGCCGAGCTCGAGGAAGCGGCCCGCCTGCGCGGCGAGGCCGAGGCGCTCCTCAAGGAATACGAGGCCAAGCGCCAGGCGGCCGAGGCCGAGGCTGCGGCCATCGTGACGAGCGCCCGCGAGGAAGCCGAGCGCGTCGCCAAGGAGGCGCACGAGCGCGTCGCCGAATTCGTCGCCCGCCGCACGGCCGCCGCCGAGGCCAAGATCGCCCAGGCCGAGACCCAGGCTGCCGCCGAAGTCCGCGCCGCCGCGGCTGATGCTGCTGTCAAGGCCGCCGAGCAGATCCTGCGCGACACGGTCAAGGGCAAGCTCGCCGAGGACATCTTCGCCAAGGGGCTCGGCGAGGTGAAGGGCAAGCTCAACTGAGCCTTCCACGGACCGATCAGCTATCGAGCGGCCGCCTTCGGGCGGCCGTTTTCTTTTGGGGCCGTACTTCCGCCGGTGCAGGTCAGGGAGAAGGACGTCACGAGGGCTTGAGGAGGGCATGCCTTGATCGCGCCGCCGCCCTGTGGATTGATGGCGCCTCCATCGCTCGGGAGACGGACATGGCACGCACGGCTCGCCGCATCGCGGCACTGCTCGTCACGGGCGTCGCTTTCGCCGCAGGGCTCTCGACCTCCGCCGGTGCCGACGAGCGCATGCGGCTGCCGCCGCCGTCACGTGGCGATTCGGTCGGCCATTGCGCCATCCATGGTCCGGGCTTCGTGCAGATCGCCGGATCGGACACCTGCGTGCGCCTCGGCGGGCGGGTGCGGGCCGAGGGGATGACCCGCAAAGGGGCGAGCGGCACCATGGCCGGCGGGCGCGCCACGCTCGACGTGCGCGTGCCGACCGGCATCGGCCCCATGCGCGGCTATGTCAGCGGCACGGTGAACGGGAACTGAGCCCGCCATTTCCCCTCCCCCCTTGCGGGGAGGGGTAGGGGTGGGGGTGGCGCAGCATGCAGGAGGCCGTGTTCTTGCGTCACGGCCCCCACCCCCGGCCCCTCCCCGCAAGGGGGAGGGGAGAAGGGGCGCCCGGCTCGGGGGCGAGGTGACAGGCCGCCGACGGCCTACTCCGCCGCTTCGGCGACCGGCTCGGGAGCCGTCCAGCGCAGCACCGGCTGGCGCGCCGCGCGCGTCTCGTCGAGGCGCCGGCGCGGGGCGTGATAGGGGGCCCCGGTGAAGCGTGCCGTGTCCCCGTCGCGCACGGCGAAGGCGAGGTCGCGCAGCGTGGCGATGAAGAGGTCGAGGGAGGCCTTCGATTCGCTCTCCGTCGGCTCGATCAGCATGGCCCCGTGCACGACGAGCGGGAAATAGACCGTCATCGGGTGGTAGCCCTCGTCGATCATCGCCTTGGCGAAATCGAGCGTCGTCACCCCCGTGCCCTTGAGCCAGCTGTCGTCGAACAGCACCTCATGCATGCAGGCCCGGTTGCCGAAGGGCAGCGACATCAGGTCCGCGAGGCATGCGCGCACATAGTTGGCGTTGAGCACCGCATCTTCCGAGGCCTGCTTCAGCCCGTCCGCCCCGTGCGAGAGCATGAAGGCGAGCGCGCGCACGAACATGCCCATCTGGCCGTGGAAGGCCGTGAGCCGCCCGAGCGGTGACTGGTCCGACGCTGCCGCGTGCTCGACGAGCGAGAAGCGCCCGTCGTCGAGCCTCACATAGGGCAGGGGGGCGAAGGCCGCGAGCCTGTCCGACAGCACCACCGGCCCCGCGCCCGGCCCGCCGCCGCCGTGCGGCGTCGAGAAGGTCTTGTGCAGGTTGATGTGCATGGCGTCGACGCCGAGGTCGCCGGGCCGCGCCTTGCCGACGATGGCATTGAAGTTCGCCCCGTCGCAGTAGAAATAGCCGCCCGCCTCGTGGATGACGCGGGCGATCTCGACGACGTCGCGCTCGAAGAGCCCGCAGGTGTTCGGGTTCGTCAGCATGATGGCGGCGGTGTCGGGCCCCGCGAGCTTTGCCACCTCGGCCGGATCGACCGTGCCGTCCTCTCGCGCCGGCACCGCCTTCACCGTGAAGCCGATGAGCGCGGCGGTGGCGGGATTGGTGCCGTGGGCCGAATCGGGCACCAGCACGACGTTGCGCGTGGCCGTCTCGCCCCGGGCCGCGATGGCCGCCTTGATCGCCGCCATGCCGGCGAGTTCGCCGTGCGCACCGGCCTTGGGCGAGAGCGTCACGGCCGGCATGCCGGTCAGTTCCTTCAGCCAGTGGGCGAGCTCGTCCATGAGCGCCAGCGCCCCCTGCACGGTCGAGGCCGGCTGCAGCGGATGGACGTCGGCGAAGCCCGGCAGCCGCGCCATCCGCTCGTTGAGGCGCGGGTTGTGCTTCATGGTGCACGAGCCGAGCGGGAAGAGGCCGGTGTCGATGCCGTAGTTCTTCTGCGACAGGCGCACGTAGTGGCGCATCGCCTCCGGCTCGGAGAGGCCCGGCAGGCCGATGGCCCCCTTGCGCACGAGGCCGCCGAGGCGGTCGGCTACGGGCGCCGGCTCGTCGAGATCGACCCCGGTCACATCCGTGCGGCCGAACTCGAAGATCAACGGCTCCTCCTGCTGGAGGGCGCGGTTGCCGGTGAAGGTCGGGTGGTCGTTTTCAGCCCCCGCGCCCGGCGTGGTGGGACGTCCCTGGCGATTCAGCATGAATGGGCTCCATCGATATCGTCGCGGCGCAGGTGCGGCACTTCCCCTCCCCCCGCTTCGCAAGTCGGGTGTTCCCGACTTGCGACGGTCACACCATCTCGGGCAGGCCCGAGATGGGCGGGGGAGGGGCTAGGGGTGGGGGGCTCGGCTGCCGCATGGAGGATCGTTTCCATGACGCCGTCGAGGTTGTCGCGGATGTCGGTGTTCCAGAAGCGCAGCACGCGATAGCCGTTCAGCTTCAGATAGGCGGTGCGGGCGCTGTCGCGGCTGAGGCCTGCCTCATAGCCATGCTGCTCGCCATCGATCTCGATGACGAGCCGCAGGCCGTGATGGGCGAAGTCGGCAAAGTAGGGGCCGATCGGCGCCTGCCGCCGAAAATGTCCCTGGGGCAGATCGAGCAATTTCAGACGCGACCACAGCCTGCGCTCGAACGGCGTGGCCTCGCGGCGCAGGCGACGGGAAATCTTTGTCCGCCGATCCGATCTGTCACGCTCGGTTCGTGTCATCGGCGCCCCCCACCCTAACCCTCCCCACCGCAAGCGGGGGGAGGGGATTGCCGCCATCGGAGCCTCACCGTTCAACTGCACGTCACAGCACCTCCGTAAGGGCGGCGACGAAGGCGGCCCGGTCGGCGTCGGTGTTCACTTCGGTGGAGGCGACGAGGAGGAGGTCGTCGAGGCCGGCACCGGGCAGGAGGCGCGACACCGGCACGCCGGCGAGCACGTGGTGGTCGGCCATCGCCTCGACCACGGCGGCGGCTGGCTTGGGCAGCCGCAGCGTGAACTCGTTGAAGAAGGTCTCGTTGAGCACCTTCACGCCCGGCACGGCGGCGAGCGCCTCGGCGAGCTTCACCGCATTGGCGTGGTTGACGCGGGCCAGGCGCGTCAGCCCGGCTTCGCCGAGCAGCGACATGTGGATGGTGAAGGCGAGGCAGCACAGGCCCGAGTTGGTGCAGATGTTCGACGTCGCCTTGTCGCGGCGGATGTGCTGCTCGCGCGTCGAGAGCGTCAGCACGAAGCCGCGCCGCCCGTCCGCGTCCACCGTCTCGCCGGCGAGGCGGCCCGGCATCTGGCGCACGAACTTCTGCCGCGTGGCGAAGAGGCCGACGTAGGGCCCGCCGAAGGACAGGGCGTTGCCGATCGACTGGCCCTCGCCGACGACGATGTCGGCGCCCATGGCGCCGGGCGCCTCGACGAGCCCGAGCGACACGGCCTCGGTGAAGACGGCGACGAGGAGCGCGCCGTGGGCATGCGCCTTGTCGGCGACGGCCCTGAGGTCGCGCAGGTTGCCGAAGACGTCCGGCGTCTGCACGACGATGCAGGAGACGCTGTCGTCGATGGCGGCGAGAAGGTCCTCGGTGGCGGTGACGTCCGGCGACAGGCGCACCACCTCGTCACCCGCGAGGTCGGACAGCGTCTTCACCACCTCGGCGTAATGCGGGTTGAGGCCGCCGGAGAGCACGGCCTTGCGCCGCCGCGTCACGCGGTGGGCCATCAGCACGGCTTCCGCCGCGGCAGTCGAGCCGTCGTACATGGAGGCATTGGCCACCTCCATGCCGGTCAGCATGGCGACCTGCGTCTGGAACTCGAAGAGGTACTGCAGCGTGCCCTGCGCGATCTCGGGCTGGTAGGGCGTGTAGCTCGTCAGGAATTCCGAGCGCTGGATGAGATGGTCCACCGTCGCCGGCACATGGTGCTTGTAGGCGCCGGCCCCCACGAAGAAGGGCACGGACGAGGCCGGCACGTTGCGTGCCGCCATGGCGCCGAGGTGGCGCTCCACCTCCATCTCGCCCTTGGCGCGCGGCAGGTCGGCGAGGGCCGCCATGCGCATCCGCTCGGGGATGTCGGTGAAGAGCTCGTCGACGGTGGCGACGCCGATGCGCGCCAGCATCTCGCTGCGGTCGGCGTCGGTTAACGGCAGATAGCGCATGCGGCTTCGTCCCAATCGCCCGTTTCGGGTCAGGAAATCGACTTCAGATAGTCTTCGTACTGCTCTTCGGTCATCAGCTCGTCGAGCTCGCCGGCATCGCTCAGCTTGATCTGGACGAACCAGCCGTTGCCGAGCGGATCCTCGTTGACCGTGCCGGGCGTTTCCTCGATGGCGCCGTTGACGGCGACGACCTCGCCGGAGACCGGGGCATAGACCTCGCTCGCCGCCTTGACGCTCTCGACGACGGCCGCTTCGGCACCTTTCGTCAGCGCCTTGCCGACGCTGGGCAGCTCGACGAAGACCACGTCGCCCAGCTGGCTCTGGGCATAGTCGGAAATGCCCACCGTGCCGGTGTCGCCCTCGACGCGGATATATTCGTGGTCCTTGGTGTAATAGGTGGTCATCTCTCGTTCCCCTGAAAGCCGGTGCGGCCCTTGCGGGCCATGTCTCAACTCAGCAAATGTCTCAAGTCAGCGCTTGTAGCGGTGCGCCACGAAGGGCATCGGCACGACCCGTGCCGGGATCTCCTTGCCGCGCACGACGAGGGTGAGTGCCGTGCCCTCGCGCGCGAAGTCGCTCGCCACATAGCCCATGGCGACGGGGGCGCCGAGCGTCGGGCCGAAGCCGCCGGACGTCACCTCGCCGACGAGTTCTCCCGCCGCGTCCTTGATCTCGGTGCCCTCGCGGGCCGGCATGCGGCCCTCGGGCAGGAGGCCGACGCGCTTGCGCAGCGGCCCGTCCGCGAGCTCCTCCATGATGCGGTGCGAACCGGGGAAGCCGCCCTCCTGCCGCCGGCGCCGCTGGATCGACCAGGCGAGCGCCGCTTCGACCGGCGAGGTCTCCTCGTTGATGTCGTGGCCGTAGAGGCACAGGCCCGCCTCGAGGCGCAGCGAATCGCGCGCGCCGAGCCCGATCGGCTCGACCTCGGGCTCGGCCATGAGGAGGTCCCACAGGGCGCCGGCCCTGTCGCCTGGCACCGAGATCTCGTAGCCGTCCTCGCCCGTGTAGCCGGAGCGCGAGACGTGGCAGGGGATGCCGGCCACCGTCATCGCGGCGGCGCTCATGAAGGCGAGGCTCTTCGCCGCCGGCGCATGGCGGGCAAGCACCGCCTCCGCCTCCGGGCCCTGCAGGGCAAGGAGCGCGCGACCGTCGAAGACCTCGAGCCGTACCTCGTCGGGCAGGTGGTGCCGGATGTGGCGGATGTCGGCGTCCTTGCAGGCGGCGTTGACGACGAGGAGCAGGCGGCCGTCGCCGTCCGCCGGCCGCGTCACCATCAGGTCGTCGATGATGCCGCCCTGGTCGTTGAGAAGCTGGCTGTAGCGCTGCTGGCCGGGAACCAGGCCGAGGATGTCGGCCGGGACGAGCGTCTCGAGCGCGCGCGCGACGGTCGCATGGTCCGGGCCGGCGAGGGCGGCCTGGCCCATGTGCGACACGTCGAACAGCCCGGCGGCTTTGCGCGTGTGCTGGTGCTCGGCGATGATGCCCTTGGCATATTGCACCGGCATGTCGTAGCCGGCGAAGGGCACCATGCGGGCGCCGAGCGCCACGTGCCGGCTGTGCAGCGGCGTATGCCGGAGCGGGGCTGAGCCCGGGGGTGAAGACGCCATCGACGGTTCCTCGCGCGACAGGGTTCGCGATCGGGCAAATGCCCGCTCGCGCCCCCTCTGTCCGGGAACCTGAGAGATTTCCCCGGCAGGGCCGGGTTACCCCCTTCGGTGGGGCCTGCCGCTGGGCAGGCCCGCTCTCCAGAGTGTCAGCTCCCGCGCGGTCCTTGGGCCTGAGCGTGTCCGGGGCGGTTGCGCCTTCGGCGTCGCGCGCGTGCCAGGCACACGGCGAACTCTCCCGCGGGGATCATCGACGTTGACCAGCCAGTCATGAAGCGCGGCGCCCGTCCTGTCAACGGGCGCCGTGTGGCGATCGACAGGGAGCGTCGCGCCCGCCGCTTCGGGCGGTCAGCGCCGGCGCGCGCCGCGCGTCGGGGCCGCCTGGGCCTGGCCGCGGCCGAAGCCGACCTCGATGATGACGTTGTCGCCCGTCGCCTCGGGCGGAAGGGTGAAGCCTTCCTCCACGAACAGGAACTCGCCCTGGGTCTCGCCGCGCGCCACGGTGGCGGAGACGGTGCGCGTCCGCGAGGCATAGACGCGGTTGCCCTCGCGAATCGTCACGTGGAAGGGCGAGGAGAAGGTGCCCGGCCCGCCGGCCGGGCCGAGCAGCGCGAGGCCCTGCACGCCGACCTTGACCGTCATGCCGCCGCCGGGCAGGGGGGCGCATTCGCGCGCCGTCTCGGAGATGGTGAGCTGGTAGCGCAGGCCGGCATTGCTCTCGCCGCCCGCGCGCACGGCCGAGCCGCCGTCCGAGACGAAGACATAGGGGCAGATGACCTCGTCCGGCGGGGCCTCGCGCTGCTCCGGCAGGGTGGTGCTGCCGTAGCGCAGCAGATTGCCGAGCGAGGAGCCGCCGCCCTGGGCGGAGCCGCCGTCCCCGGAGGTTGAACTGCACGCTGCAAGCAGACCCGCGAGGGAGACCAGCAAAACCGAAGACCGCATCGCTTCCACCCGTCCTTGATTCATCTGTCCGTGCTGCCGCTCCCGTTCAGGGCAGCTTGTCGAAGCCGGGGCCGAAGCCGTCGAGCGACACCGGGATGCCGATGCCTTCCTCCGGCGTCTGGAAGACGACGAAGGTCGCCGTCTTGCCGCCGCGCAACTGGCCGAGCAGGTTGTCGTCCATTACCACCTCGGCGACGCAGCCCGTGTTGAGGCAGCGCACGAATCCGGCCCGGCCGATGTCCGTGTCGTCGATCTTGAGGCCGAGGCCCGCCGGCAGCAGCACGCCGAGCGGCGCGACGACCCGCAGCAGCCGGCTCTGGCCGTCGGCCGTCTTCAGGACGATGACGACCAGCGTCACGTTGGGCCGGTCCTCGGCCGCGACGCTCTGCACGATGGCACATTGTTCCTTCTGTGCCCCGGGCGGCGTCTCGCAGCGCGTCTGCCAATGGCCGGTCGTCTCCTTGACGGCGCCCTGCGCGAGGGCGGTCCCGCTGCCGCAGAGGGCGCCCGCGAATGCGAGGGCCAGGGCTGCGGCGCGGGGCAGGAGACGCGGAGCGGGTGAACGGCGCAACATTCGCGTGGCTTTCTCTCGAAACGGTTCGGGCCGGACATCGCGGCCGCATGCGAACGATTCGCGCAGCCGGAGGCCGCGCCTGCGATAATCGCTGGGGGATGTTCCGAACACGCCTTGCCCGCAGCTGTCAAGAACGGCGGGCATTCGGGTGTGACGCGAGGGGCCACTTTGGCGAAAGCGGCGCGAAAATGCGGGGAGAACATGGCTCGCGCGTTTATGCCGCATGGAATGATTTTAACGACACCGTTGCGCCGCACGCCGGGTTGTGGTCTTTGCTCTGGATCAAAGACAGGGGGCGCCGCCATGCGCCGCCTGTCGTTTTGCGTACTTACGGAACGATGGCGGACGGTTCGTCGAGGCGAGAGACCGGGAACCGCGCCCCGCCGATCACGGGAGCTCCGGACGACCGATGCGGATCGATTTTCTTCGTTTTCGGCCCTTGTTTGCGCTGACGCTCGCCTTCGCTGCGCTGGCGCAGCCGGCGCTTGCGGGCACGGGCCAGCCCTCGCCCTGGCAGATGACCTTCCAGACGCCGGTGACCGAGGTCGCCCGCTACATCGACTGGTTCCACAACGGTCTCCTGTGGCTGATCGGCGCGGTCGTGCTCTTCGTCCTGGCGCTGCTCATCTATGTGATGGTGCGCTTCAACGAGAAGGCGAACCCGACCCCCTCGAAGACGACGCACAACACGCTGATCGAGGTGGCCTGGACCGTGGTGCCGGTCCTCATCCTCATCGTCATCGCGGTGCCGTCCTTCCGCCTGCTCAAGCTGCAGCTCGTGCCGCCGCAGGCCGACGTCGTCATCAAGGCGACCGGCCACGCCTGGTACTGGTCCTACGAATATCCCGGCAACGAGGGCGAGGCCTTCTCCTTCGACGCCAACATGGTGCCGGACGACCAGCTGCAGCCCGGCCAGCCGCGGCTGCTCGCCACCGACAACGAGGTGGTCGTGCCGGTGAACAAGGTCGTCCTGGTGCAGGTCACCGCGGCGGACGTCATCCACGCCTTCGCCATGCCGTCCTTCGGCATCAAGGTCGACGCCGTGCCGGGCCGCCTCAACGAGACCTGGTTCCGCGCCGAGCGGGAGGGCATGTACTACGGCCAGTGCTCCGAGCTGTGCGGGCAGAACCACGCCTTCATGCCCATCGCCATCCGCGTGGTGAGCGAGGAGCAGTACGCCGCCTGGCTCACCGAGGCCAGGCAGAGGTTTGCCGCGACCGAGGTGCGCCCCGTGAAGGTGGCGAGCCGCGCAACTGCGGCCGAGTGATCCGTCGAACCGTTCCGGCCCATTCCGGCCGACAACAAGAAGCAATGGCCTGACGAGGAGCTGAGCAAATGGCTTCGCCGGCAACATCCCATCAAGCGCACGACCACGCCCAAGATCATGCACACGACCTGCCGCGGGGCTGGCAGCGCTGGATGAATTCAACGAACCACAAGGACATCGGCACGCTCTACCTGATCTTCGCGCTCTTCGCGGGTCTCGTCGGCGGTGCCCTGTCCATCGGCATGCGGCTCGAGCTCCAGGAGCCGGGCATGCAGTTCTTCTCCAACCCGCAGACGTTCAACGTCTTCGTCACCGGCCACGGCCTCATCATGGTGTTCTTCATGGTGATGCCGGCGCTCATCGGCGGGTTCGGCAACTGGTTCGTCCCGCTCATGATCGGCGCGCCGGACATGGCCTTCCCGCGCATGAACAACATCTCCTTCTGGCTCACGGCGGCGGCCTTCTGCCTGCTGATCCTGTCGCTGTTCATGGAAGGAGCGCCCGGCTCGACCGGCTTCGGCGGCGGCTGGACGGTCTATCCCCCGCTCGCCGTGCAGGGGCATCCGGGCCCGGCCCTCGACTTCGGCATCCTGTCGCTGCACCTCGCCGGCGCGGCCTCGATCCTCGGCGCCATCAACTTCATCACGACGATCCTCAACATGCGCGCGCCGGGCATGACGCTGCACAAGATGCCGCTCTTCGCCTGGGGCGTGCTGGTGACGGCTTTCCTGCTGCTCCTGGCCCTGCCGGTGCTGGCGGGCGCCATCACCATGCTGCTGACGGACCGCAACTTCGGCACGACCTTCTTCGATCCGGCCGGCGGCGGTGACCCGATCCTCTACCAGCACCTGTTCTGGTTCTTCGGCCACCCCGAAGTGTACATCATGATCCTGCCGGCCTTCGGCATCATCAGCCACATCGTCTCGACCTTCGCCAAGAAGCCGATCTTCGGCTACCTCGGCATGGCCTACGCGATGGTGGCGATCGGCGTCGTCGGCTTCATCGTGTGGGCGCACCACATGTACACGGCCGGCCTGTCGCTCGACACGCAGCGCTACTTCGTCTTCGCGACGATGGTCATCGCCGTGCCGACGGGCGTGAAGATCTTCTCCTGGATCGCGACGATGTGGGGCGGCTCCATCCGCTTCACCTCGCCGATGATCTGGGCGATCGGCTTCATCTTCCTGTTCACGGTCGGCGGCGTGACGGGCGTCGTGCTCGCCAACGCCGGCGTCGACCGCGCGCTGCACGACACCTATTACGTGGTGGCGCACTTCCACTACGTGCTGTCGCTCGGCGCGGTCTTCGCCCTCTTCGCGGGCTGGTACTACTGGTTCCCGAAGATGTCGGGCTACGTGATCCCGGACTGGATCGGCAAGCTGCACTTCTGGATCTCGTTCATCGGTGCGAACCTCCTGTTCTTCCCGATGCACTTCTCGGGCCTCGCCGGCATGCCGCGCCGCTATGCGGACTATCCGGACGCCTATGCCCACTGGAACCTGATCTCCTCGATCGGCTCCTACATCTTCGCCGTCGGCCTCCTGATCTTCTTCTACGGCGTGGCGCTCGCCTTCGTCCGCAAGCAGCAGGCCGGCGACAACCCGTGGGGCGCGGGCGCGACGACGCTGGAATGGACGCTGTCCTCGCCGCCTCCGTTCCACCAGTACGAGACGCTGCCGAAGATCACGAGCTCCGGCCACTGATCGTCCGGCAATGAAACAGGCGTGCGGTCGGGCAGGTCCCGGCCGCCGCTTCTCCGCCGGAGGCCGTAAAAGGCGGCCCCTCGCCGAGAAGCGAAGGCACCGACAGTGCCATTGAGTGACGAACCGAACGGGTAGGGCGTTATGGCGATGATCAGCGACCGACTGGCCGAGACGGGCCGCCGCGAGGCGGCCGGCGCGGCGCAGGCGTCGGTCTCCGGAGGCAGCGTCGGCGACTACATCGCGCTCCTGAAGCCGCGGGTGATGTCGCTCGTCGTCTTCACCGCGCTCGTCGGCATGGTGATCGCGCCCGGCCACGTCAACCCGGTGCTCGGCTTCGCCTCGCTGCTCGCCATCGCCATCGGCGCCGGAGCGTCCGGCTGCCTCAACATGTGGTGGGACGCCGACATCGATGCGGTGATGACGCGCACCGCCAAGCGGCCGATCCCGGCGGGCCGCATCGCGCCGGGCGAGGCGCTCGCCTTCGGCATCACTCTGTCGGTCGGCTCGGTGCTGGTGCTCGGCCTCGCCTCAAACTGGTTCGCGGCGGCCTTCCTCGCCTTCACCATCTTCTTCTATGCCGTCGTCTACACGATGTGGCTGAAGCGGGCGACGCCGCAGAACATCGTCATCGGCGGCGCGGCCGGGGCCTTCCCGCCCATGATCGGCGAGGCGGCCGTGACCGGCCACGTCAGCCTCGACGGGCTCGTGCTGTTCGCCATCATCTTCCTGTGGACGCCGCCGCACTTCTGGGCGCTCGCCCTCGTCAAGGCGGGCGACTATGCCCGCGCCGGCGTGCCCATGATGCCGAATGTCGCCGGTCCCGACGCGACGCGCCGGCAGATCATGCTCTACACGCTGCTGCTCGCCCCGGCGGGCCTTGCGCCGGTGGCGCTCGGCTTCGGCGGCGCGGTCTATGCGACGGTCGCCGGCGTCACCGGGCTCGGCATGGTGGCGCTCGCCTGGCGCGTGCTGCGCCGGCGCGAGGGGGAGGCGGCCGTCAAGGCGGCGCAGCAGCTCTTCGCCTTCTCCATCCTCTACCTCTTCCTTCTCTTCGCGACACTGCTCGCCGAGCAGTCGCTCGGCTTCGGCAGCCTTTTCGCCGGGTGGGGGCGCTGATGAGCGACAAGGACCGCACCGACGACAAGGAGCGCGCCGTGGAAGGGGGCCCGCCCAAGATGTCTCCCGACGAGGCGAAGCGCCGCCGCGGGCGCAACATCGCGATCGCCGTCGTTCTCGGGCTGCTCGTCATCCTGTTCTATGCGATGACGATCGCGCGGCTCGGCGAGAACGTCATGAACAGGCCGATGTGAGGGCTGGGGCATGAGCACCAACGGACAGGACCCGAAGGTGAAGGCGGCCGTGCGCCGCACGGCCGTCATCTGCGCGGGCGTCGTCTTCGGCATGGTCGGCCTCGCCTACGCGTCCGTGCCGCTCTACGACCTCTTCTGCCGCGTCACCGGCTACGGCGGTACGCCCCAGGTCAGCGACGGGCCGTCGGCGCGCCGCTCGGAGCGCGAGGTCACGGTGCGCTTCGATTCGAATGTCGCGCCGGGCATCTCCTGGCGCTTCACGCCCGAGGCACGCGAGGTCACCGTCAAGCTCGGCGAGACGAAGACGGTGATGTACAAGTTCACCAACACGAGCGACCGTCCGACCACCGGTATCGCCACCTTCAACGTCCAGCCGGAACTGGCCGGGGCCTATTTCAACAAGATCCAGTGCTTCTGCTTCACCGAGCAGACGCTCCAGCCGGGTGAGACGGTGGAGGCGCCCGTCGTCTTCTATGTCGATCCCGACATCGTCAACGAGCGTGACATCGCGGACATCCGCACGCTCACGCTCTCCTACACCGTCTTTCCCGCCAAGGGTGGCGCGCCGGTGACGGCGGCCAGCCAGGCGGCGGACAAGCCAAGCCTCTGAACGCTTAACCTGCCCACGCGAGCAAGGACCGAGGGACCCGGAGACAACACAAATGGCCGAAGCTCACGCCAAGAATCACGACTACCATCTCGTCGATCCGAGTCCCTGGCCGCTCCTCGGTTCGGTCAGCGCCTTCGTCATGGCCTGCGGCGCCATCATGCTGATGAAGGACCTGTCGATGGCAGGCCTCAAGGCGGGGCCCTACGTCTTCGGCGCCGGCCTCATCGGCGTGCTCTACACCATGCTCAGTTGGTGGACCGACGTGGTGCGCGAGGCCCAGAGGGGCGACCACACCCGCGTCGTGCAGCTGCACCACCGCTACGGCATGCTGCTGTTCATCGCCTCGGAGGTGATGTTCTTCTACGCCTGGTTCTGGGCCTATTTCGACGTCAGCCTGTTCCCGGGCGAGGCCATCCAGTTCCAGCGCGCGGAGTTCACCGGCGGGCACTGGCCGCCGCAGGGCATCGAGACCTTCGACCCCTGGCACCTGCCGCTGCTCAACACGCTGATCCTGCTCACCTCGGGCACGACGGTGACCTGGGCGCACCATGCGCTGCTGCACAACGACCGCGCCGGCGTGAAGCAGGCGCTGTGGCTGACGGTGGCCCTCGGCGTGCTCTTCTCGATCGTGCAGGCCTACGAATATTCGCACGCCACGTTCGATTTCTCGGGCAACATCTACGGCGCCACCTTCTTCATGGCGACGGGCTTCCACGGCTTCCACGTCATCGTCGGCACCATCTTCCTCGGCGTCTGCCTGCTGCGCGTCTACCTCGGCCATTTCACGCCGAAGCAGCATCTCGGCTTCGAGTTCGCCGCCTGGTACTGGCACTTCGTCGACGTGGTGTGGCTCTTCCTCTTCGCCGCCATCTACGTCTGGGGTGCGGGCACGCCTGCGGCTCACTGACCTGCCGTCGGCGCACGCAGCCGATGATGCGACACAAAGGGGCGGCCGCAGCCGCCCCTTTTGCGTTAGAAGGGCGTCTGCGCGCCGAAAGGCGCGGATCATGGAGGATGAGACATGGCCCACGAAGACCACGCGCCCCAGTCGCCCGTCTCGACGGGCCTTGCCGGTCGTTGCCCCCGGTGCGGGCAGGGGCGCATGTTCGACGGCTTCCTCACCGTGGCGCCGAAGTGCAACGCCTGCGGGCTCGACTTCTCCTTCGCCGACGCGGCCGACGGGCCGGCCGTCTTCGTGATGCTCGTCGGCGGCTTCATCGTCTGCGGCTTCGCGCTGTGGCTGGAACTCACCTACGAGCCGCCGTTCTGGGTCCATCTCGTCGTGTCGCTGCCGCTGGCGCTCGTCGTTTGCCTCGGCATGCTGCGCCCGCTCAAGGGCGTGCTCATCGCCCTGCAATATCATCACAAGGCCGAGGAGGGCCGGCTGGAGAAATGACCGTGGCGGCACGCTGGCGTGGCCTCATCCTTCCCGGTGTCCTGACGCTCCTGGTGCTCGCGGTGCTCCTGTCGCTGAGCGCGTGGCAGTTCTCGCGCATGGGCTGGAAGGAGGCGCTGCTCGCCCGCATCGAGGCCCGCATCGATGCGGCGCCGGTCCCTGTCCCGCCGGAGGCGGACTGGCCGGCCTGGCGGGCGGACGAGGACGAATACCGCCGCGTCATGGTGGAGGGCCGCTTCCTGCACGACAGGGAGGTGCTCGTCCACGGCAACACCCCGCGCGACGAGCGCGGCCGCGTCTTCGCCGGCTACTACGTGCTCACCCCGCTCGCCCGCCCGGACGGCTCGATCGTCGTGGTGAACCGCGGCTTCGTGCCCCTCGAGAACCGCGATCCGGCGACCCGCGCCCCCGGCCAGGTCGAGGGCGAGGTGGTGGTGAGCGGCGTCATGCGCGCGCCCCAGGAGCGGGGCTGGTTCCTGCCTGCCGACGACCCCGCCAAGGGCGAGTGGTTCACGCGCGATCCGGCCGCGATCGCCGCCGCCTTCGGCCTCGCGCGCGTCGCCCCCTTCATCGTCGAGGCGGACGGGGCATCCAACCCGGGCGGCCTGCCGCGCGGCGGGCTGACGCGCGTCAGCTTTCCCAACAACCACCTCGAATATGCGCTGACGTGGCTCGGCCTCGCCATCGGGCTTCTCGGCGTCTTCGCGGCCTTCGCCACAAGGCGGCTGAAGGGGGCGGCGTAGATTGGGGAGCGCGGAATATCCCCTCCCCACAAGGGGGAGGGGAGACGAAACGCGCAGCCCCGGCCCCGCGAGCGTCGTCCTTGTCTCGCCATCCTTCGGGGCTTACTGTCCGCCGTCCCATGAGGAGATAGGTTCGGTGCTGCACGTCTCGACCCGCGGGGAGGCGCCCGCGATTGCCTTCAACGAAGCGCTTCTGGCGGGCCTTGCCCGGGATGGCGGGCTCTATGTGCCCGAGACCTGGCCGCAGCTGACGCGCGAGGCGATCGCCGCCTTGGCCGGCAAGTCCTATGCCGCCGCGGCGAACGAGATCGTCGGCGCCCTCGTCGACGGCGACGTGCCGGCCGATGCCCTTTCGGCGATGGTCGCCGAGGCCTATGCCACCTTCCGCCATCCGGCGGTGTGCCCGCTGAACCAGGTGGGCGACAATCTCTTCGTGCTCGAGCTGTTCCACGGGCCGACGCTCGCCTTCAAGGACGTCGCCATGCAGCTGCTCGCGCGGCTCATGGACCACGTGCTGAAGCAGCGTGGCGCCCGGGCGACCATCGTCGGGGCGACCTCCGGCGACACCGGCTCGGCGGCCATCGAGGCCTTCGCCGGGCTCGACCAGGTCGACGTCTTCATCCTCTATCCGCACGGGCGGGTGTCGGAGGTGCAGCGCCGCCAGATGACCACCGTCGCCTCGCCCAATGTGCACGCCATCGCGCTCGAGGGCACGTTCGACGACTGCCAGGGCATCCTCAAGGGCCTGTTCAACAACCACCGCTTCCGCGACGAGCTGGCGCTGTCCGGCGTCAATTCCATCAACTGGGCGCGCATCGCGGCGCAGGTGGTCTATTATTTCACCGCCGCCGTCTCGCTCGGCGCGCCGCATCGTCCCGTCTCCTTCACCGTGCCGACGGGCAATTTCGGCGATATCCTTGCCGGCTATGTGGCGAAGCGCATGGGCCTGCCGGTCGGCCGGCTCGGCATCGCCACGAACGTCAACGACATCCTCGTGCGCACCCTCGCCACGGGTCGCTACGAGACGGCCGGGGTCGCGGCCACCACCTCGCCGTCCATGGACATCCAGGTGTCGTCGAATTTCGAGCGCCTGCTGTTCGAGGCCGGCGGGCGCGACGCTGCCGTTGTCCGGCGCATGATGACGGCGCTCGCCCAGTCTGGCGCCTTCACCGTGGAAGAGCCGCTGCTCGCCGCCATCCGCCGCGATTTCTTCGCCGGGCGGGCGGACGAGGCCGAGGTCGCGGCCGAGATCGGCACGACGTGGCGCGAGGCCGGCTATCTCCTCGATCCGCATACCGCCGTCGGCATGGTGGCGGCCCGGCGGGCACTGAAGGAGGATGCTGCGACGCCGATGGTGGTGCTGTCGACGGCGCATCCGGCCAAGTTCCCCGATGCGGTCGAGGCTGCGAGCGGCGTGCGCCCGCCGCTGCCGCCCCATCTCGCCGATCTCTATGACCGGCCGGAGCGGTTCGACGTGGTCGCCAACGACATCGCCGCCGTCGAGACGTTCGTGCGTGCGCGGGCCCGTGCCGCGCGGGGAGCCGCCGCATGAAGGCAGCCGCCGAAGCGGCCGGGGAGAACGGACTGGAGGTTTCGACGCTCGCCAACGGCCTTACCGTGGTGAGCGAGCGCATGCCGCAGGTCGCCACCGTGGCGGTGGGCGTATGGGTGGGCGCAGGCGTGCGCAACGAGCGGCCGCAGGAGCACGGCCTCTCACATTTCATCGAGCACATGGCCTTCAAGGGCACCGAGCGCCGCTCGGCCCGCGCCATCGCCGAGGCCGTCGAGGCGGTGGGCGGCGACTTCAATGCCGAGACGGGCATCGAGCACACCTCTTATACCGTCCGCCTCTTGCCGGAGGACCTCGACCTTGCGCTCGACATCCTCGCCGACATCCTGACCCGCTCGCGCTTCGCGCCGGATGAGATCGCCCGCGAGAAGTCGGTGATCCTGCAGGAGATCAGCGCCGTCGAGGACACGCCCGAGGACCTCGTCAACGACCTGTTCATGAGCTGCGCCTTCGCCGGCCAGCCGCTCGGCCGTCCCATCCTCGGGACCGCGACGAGCGTGCGCGGCCTCACCCGCGAGCGCCTCGTCGGCTTCCTCGCGCGGGAATATCTCGCCTCCCGCATCGTCGTCGCCGCGGCGGGGGCCGTCGACCATGGCCGGCTCGTCGCGGGCGTCGAGCGGCATTTTGCCGGCATCGGCGCCGGCGCGGGCTCCACGGCCGAGCCGGCGCGCTTCACGCCGGGCGAGTTGCGGGTCGAGCGCGACATCGAGCAGGTGCAGCTCATGCTCGGCTGGCCGGGCAGGGCGCTCGGAGACGACGGGCATTATGCCCTGCAGGTCTTCGCCAACCTGCTCGGCGGGGGCATGTCCTCGCGCCTCTTCCAGGAGGTGCGCGAGGAGCGCGGCCTCGCCTATGCGGTCGATGCCTTCCACTGGCCCTTCCTGGACACGGGTGTCTTCGGCCTCGCTGCCGGTACGGCGCCGGAGGATGTCGCCGAGCTCGTGCCGGTGGCGCTCGCCTGCCTGCGTGATGCGGCACTCGCCGCAACGCCCGAGGAACTCGGCCGCGCGCGGGCGCAGATGAAGGTGGCGCTGCTCACGACGAGCGAATCGGCCATGGGGCGGGCCGACCAGCTGGCGCGGCAGATGCTCGCCTTTGGGCGCATCGTCCCGCGCGCGGAAATCGTCGCCCGGCTCGACGCCCTCACGGTCGAGGATATACGTGCAGCGGGCCGCACCCTGCTAGAATGCCCTCCCGTCGTCGTGGGGCTCGGGCCGGTCGCGCATCTGCCGGCGCCCGCCGCTGTCCAGACGATGCTCGCTGGAAAGTGAACGCCATGGTGCTGTTCCGCTTCACGCCCCACAACGAGGCCCTGCCGGCCGTGCGTGGCGAGGGGCTGTACCTCAGGGCACCGCAGATGGCCGATTTTTCCCAGTGGGCCGCCCTGAGGGCGGAAAGCCGGCGCTTCCTCGAGCCGTGGGAGCCGCTCTGGCCGGCCGACGACCTGACGCGCAGCTCCTTCCGCCGCCGCGTGCGCCGCTATGCCCAGGAGATCGCCAGCGACACGGCTTATCCCTTCCTCATCTTCCGGCAGGACGACGACGTTCTGCTGGGGGGGCTGACGCTCGGCTTCGTGCGGCGCGGCGTCGCCCAGACCTGCACGCTCGGCTACTGGATCGGCGAGCGCTATGCCTGCCAGGGGCACATGACGCGGGCCGTGCGGGCCGCCGTCGGCTTCGCCTTCCGCAACCTCGCCCTGCGCCGGGTGGAGGCAGCCTGCCTGCCGTCCAACGCGGCCTCCATCCGTCTCCTCGAAAAGGTCGGATTCAGCCGCGAAGGCTACGCCCGCCGCTACCTGTGCATTGCGGGCACGTGGCAGGACCATCTCCTCTATGCCCTGTTGAGTGATGACATCGTCTCGTGAGTGCGACAGAGCCCGGCCGGGGAGCGGGCGGCGTCGGGGCGCGGCCCCGCTGTGGGCGGCCCTGCGGGCTTTGCCCCGCCTCTTGCCCTCGCCCGGCCGGCCCGATACGACTGGGCAGCCTTCCGATGCGCCCACCCGCGAGATCCCCGCGTTGCATCTCCTGCGTAGACTGACGCTTCTCCTGTCGGCCCTCGTCGCCCTTGCCGCCCTGGCGGTACCGGCGGGGGCGGTGGAGTCGGTGCGCGTGACGCTCGATGCCCAGGCCATCGACCTCATGCCGGCCGTCGAGTTCTACAAGTCGGAAGGCGACCTCATCCAGATTCCCATCGCGCCGGGGCCGGACGGCATCGTCCGCCGCATCGCGGTGAAGGCGCGCGACGGCGGCACGCGGCCGGACTGGATGGTCTTCGCGCTCACCAACGATACGGACGCGCAGATCGACCGGCTGCTCGTCGCGCCGCACTACCGCCTCGTCGGCTCCGGTGTCATCTGGCCCGACCTCGGCGCCTCGCGCATCACCGCCATCACGGCGAGCCAGGGCATCCGCCCGGAGCGCGAGGAGAGCCCCGATGCCGACATCTTCACGCTGACGCTCGACCCCGGCACGACCGTCACCTTCGTCGCCGAGCTGCGCACGCCGAACCTGCCGCAGCTCTATCTGTGGGAGCCGGAGGCCTACAAGAAGAAGATCAACGGCCTCACCCTCTACAAGGGCATCATCATCGGCATCGCCGGGCTGCTCGCCCTGTTCCTCACCATCGTCTTCGTGGTGAAGGGGGCGGTGATCTTCCCCGCGGCGGCGGCGCTCGCCTGGGCGGTGCTCGCCTATGCCTGCATCGATTTCGGCTTCCTGCAGCAGATCTTCCCGGCGACCTCCTCGGCGGACCGGATCTATCGCGCGGCGGCGGAGGCCGTGCTCGCCGCGACGCTACTCGTCTTCCTCTTTGCCTATCTGAACCTCAACCGCTGGCACGTGCGCTACAGCCACGTGACGGCCGGCTGGCTCGTCTTCCTCGCCGCGCTCGTGGGGCTCGCCGTCTTCGATGCGCCGGTCGCGGCAGGCGTTGCGCGCATCTCTATCGCGGCGGTGGCGGCCATCGGTTTCGCGCTCGTCATCCATCTCGCCAGCCACCGCTACGACCGGGCGGTGATGCTCATCCCCACCTGGCTGCTGCTGCTGGTCTGGGTGACGGCGGCGGCCTTCACCGTGCTCGGCCAGATCTCGCGCGACCTCGTGCCGCCGGCACTGATCGGCGGGCTGGTGCTCATCGTCATGCTCATCGGCTTCACGGTGATGCAGCACGCCTTCTCGGGTGGCGCGATCGCGCATGGCCTCGTCAGCGACACCGAGCGCAAAGCGCTGGCGCTCGCCGGGGCCGGCGATGTCGTCTTCGACTGGGACGTGATGGGCGACAAGATCTACGTCAGCCCCGAGGTCGAACTGCAGCTGGGGCTGAAGCGCGGCTCCCTCGAGGGGCCGGCCTCGGCCTGGCTCGACGTGATGCACGCCTTCGACCGCGACCGCTATCGCGCCACACTCGATGCCGTGCTGGAGCAGCGGCGCGGCCGCGTCGTGCAGGACTTCCGCCTGCGTTCGGCGAGCGGCCAGTACCACTGGTTCAACCTCAAGGCGCGGCCTGTCGTCGGTTCCGACGGCGAGGTCATCCGCGTCGTGGGCACCCTGGCGGACGTAACGGATGCGCGCACGGCCGAGGAGCGGCTGCTGCACGATGCGGTGCACGACAACCTCACCGGCCTGCCCAACCGCGAATTGTTCTACGACCGGCTCGAGGCGGCGCTCGTCTACGCCCAAGGCGACGACGGCATCCGTCCGACGGTGATCGTCGTCGATCTCGACCGCTTCAAGCAGGTCAACGAATCGGTCGGCCTGTCGGCCGGCGATTCCATCCTGCTCACCATCTCGCGGCGGCTCGGCCGCCTTCTGCGCCCGCAGGACACGCTCGCCCGCATCTCCGGCGACGAGCTCGCCATCATCCTCGTCTCGGAGCGCGAGCCCGATCGCATCATCTCGTTTGCCGGCATGATCCGCCGGGCGGTCACGACGCCCGTGACCTTCGCCGAGCGCGAGATCTTCCTCACCGCCTCCATCGGCATCGCCCTGCACGATCCGCAGGCCGAGGCGCGCGGCGAGGAGATGCTGAAGAATGCCGAGATCGCCATGATCCACGCCAAGAAGCAGGGCGGGGATCGCATCGAGGTGTTCCGCCCGACGATGCGCGCCGAGCGCTCCGACAAGCTCACCATCGAAAGCGACCTGCGCCGGGCGCTCGACCGCGGCGAGATGAAGGTCTTCTTCCAGCCCATCGTGCGCCTCGACGACCGCACGGTCGCCGGCTTCGAGGCGCTGCTGCGCTGGGACCATCCGCGTCACGGCCGCCTCGGCCCGCACGACTTCATCCCCATCGCCGAGGAGACGGGGCTCATCGTCGACCTCGGCCTCTTCGCGCTGGAGCGTACGGCGCGCGAGCTCGCCGCCTGGCAGCGGGCGCTCGACGTCGAGCCGCCGATCTTCGCCAGCGTCAACATCTCGAGCCGCCAGCTCCTGCGGCACGACCTGCTGCACGACGTGAAGACCGTCCTCGCCCGTTTCGCCGTCCATCCGGGCTCGCTCAAGCTGGAGCTGACGGAGAGCCTCGTGATGGAGAACCCGGAATATGCGGCGCAGATGCTGGCGCGTATCCGCGATCTCGGGGCGGGCCTGTCGCTCGACGATTTCGGCACCGGCTATTCGGCGCTGTCCTACCTGCAGCGCTTCCCCTTCGACACCATCAAGGTCGACCAGTCCTTCGTGCGGCAGATGGCGAACGGCGGCCGCCCGGTCATCCTGCGCTCCATCGTCACCCTGGCGCACGACCTCGGTATGGACGTCGTCGCCGAGGGGGTGGAGGACGAATCGGATGCCGTGGCGCTGCTGCAGCTCGGCTGCGAATACGCCCAGGGCTATGCCTTCGGCGAGCCGATGAGCGCGCTCGAAGCGCGTAAGCTCGTCGGCGCGGCGCACGAGGCGGCGTAAGCGGCTATTCCCGATCTCAGGCCTTGATGCGGGGGAGGAGGGGCCTCTGCAACGTCAGAGGAAAAGGACGGACGTTTGGTCCACGATGTGAGCTCCCACCTTGGGATGATTTGCGGACTTCTCAGCTTCGGGTTTGATCAACCATGGAAGACTGGATCGAGCATTTCCGCGCCGCCACCTGCGGTATGTCAGTTTCCCATGTCTGGCGGGGCTACGGTTCGGCCCTGTTCGTCGAATTTGGGTCATTAACGGTTAAGACGCGACGGGACGGCAGCCCCGGTGAACCGCAAGGCGACATCGGCCTGATGATCGAATGGAGTTGGCGCATTGAAGACGAGAACTCCATCGTATGTGGCAGTGAAAGCGATGACGACCTTTGGCCAGCAATCTTTGCTCGCTTGGTCGGCCAACGGGTCATTGATTTGAGGACGTTCGGACGTTTGCCCGAGATACTGCTCTCACTCTCCGGTGGCCTTCACGTTGCTTCATTCATGACGGCGGGAGGCGACCCGGCGTGGGCTTTGTTCGACCGACGTGACCAGTTACCCGTCGCCATATGCTGCCGCTCCGGGGTAGTCGTTGAAGACGGCTGAAGGGCCGAGACGATTAAAAAGCGGCTTTGAACCCGGTGTGCCAAGTTCCGCCTCAGGCGTGCCCGGCCTCGCCGGAGAGCATCCCCGGATCGATGCCGAGCATGCGCAGGGCGCGGTCGTATTTGGCTTCCAGCGGCACGTTGAAGATCAGTTCCGGATCGGCCGGGCAGTTCAGCCAGCCGTTCGCCTGGATCTCGCTTTCGAGCTGCCCTGCCCCCCAGCCGGCATAGCCGAGCGCCAAAAGGGCGCTGTGCGGGCCCTGGCCGCGGGCGATGGCGCGCAGGATGTCGATCGTCGCCGTCAGGCAGATCTCGTCGTCGATCGGCAGGGTCGAATTGTCGATGAAGAAGTCGGGCGAGTGCAGCACGAAGCCACGTCCCGTCTCGACAGGTCCGCCACGCAGCACCAGCACCCGGTCGCGCTGCGGCAGGCGGATCGCTTCCTCGGCATTGATGATGTCGAGCTGGACGAGGAGATCGGGGAAATTGAGCTCCGTCGCGCGCTTGTTGACGACGATGCCCATCGCGCCCTCTTCCGAATGGGCGCAGACATAGATCACCGAACGCGCAAACCGCTCGTCCTGCATGCCCGGCATGGCGAGCAGCAACTGGCCGTCCAGATAGTCCTTGTCGGCTTCGGCCGACTTTCGCACGAGCGACATCAGCTCTCCTTCTCTCGAGAATATGCTACGGCGCGCCCATAGCTTTTCAATGCTTTTTGATGCCTCCTTGTTGCGCTTCACGGCTTCGTGGCTCGCCATGACAGCGGCAGGAGGGTATTCCGGCGCCATGTCGATCGGATGTTTCAGGGACGGGACGGCCGGGCGGGCCGCAGCCATCTGCGGCGTGCTGGCACTGGCCACCCTATGGCTCGGCACCGCGGTCCCGACGGCGCCTGCCGTCGCCGAACCCGCGCCTTCGGCGAAAGCACAGGGCGAGCGGTCCTCCATTGCGCTCCTCTCCGCCGGGCGCATGCCGGACGGGGCCTGGCGGGCCGGCCTCAGCATCGCCCTCGAGCCGGGCTTCAAGACCTACTGGCGCGATCCGGGCGATTCGGGCGTGCCGCCGGTCTTCGACTGGTCGGGCTCGCGCAATGTCGCCCGGGTCGAGGTGGAATGGCCGGCGCCCCGCCGCTTCTTCGACGGCGTCGGCTGGTCGATCGGCTACAAGGAGGATGTCGTGCTGCCGCTGCGCGTCGTCGCGCAGGATGCCGGCGCGCCCGTCGTGCTCGATCTCAAGCTCGACTATGCGATCTGCGAGAAGCTCTGCATCCCGACGGGCGGGCATGTGGCGCGGGAACTCACCGAATCGGCTGAGGACGCGGCGGCGCTCGCTCCCTTCGTCGCCCGCGTCCCGCGGGAGGTCGCGCTGGGCGAGGAGGCCGCCGGCCTTGCGGTCGAGACCGCGGCCATCGAGCGGAAGGGGGACGACATCGCCGTCGTCGCCCGCATCGCGGGCGGGGGGCTGGAGGACGTCTTCGTCGAGGGCGAGAGCGGCTGGTACTTCGACAAGGCCGAGCTGACGCGCCAGGACGACGGCCGCACTCTTGCCCGCGTCCCGGTCGCCGACCGGCCGAAGGCGGCCGCGGGCCCCACGGCCGCGAAGCTCACGGTCGTCGGCAAGGCCGGCGCGATATCCGTCTCGGCGAGGCTCGACGCGGTGGCCAAGGCACGCTAACTCAGGAGGGAGCCTCTCGGCTGACTTTCCCTGGAAGGAGCGTTGTCATGGCCATTGCAGTTGGTGATCGCCTGCCGTCCGTAACCTTTCGCGTCATGACGCCCGACGGGCCGGCCGCGCGCACCACGGACGACATCTTCAAGGGCCGCAAGGTCGTGCTCTTCGCCGTGCCCGGCGCCTTCACGCCCACCTGCCACAAGAACCACCTGCCGGGCTTCCTCGCCAAGGCCGACGAGATCAAGGCCCGCGGCATCGACGCCATCGCGGTGACGGCGGCCAACGATGTCTTCGTCATGGATGCCTGGGGCAAGGCCTCGGGCGCCGAAGGCGTCATCGAGTTCCTGGCGGACGGCAACGGCGATTTCGCCAAGGCGGTCGGGCTCGCCTTCGACGGCTCGGGCTTCGGCCTCGGCACGCGCTCGCAGCGCTACTCGATGGTCGTCGAGGACGGCGTCGTCACGCAGCTCAACGTCGAGGACGCGCCGGGCAAGGCGGACGTCTCCGGCGCGGCGCATCTCCTCGCGCAGCTCTGAAATCGTAGCCGGGCGGCTTCCTGTAAGGCGCCCGGCTCACTCTAGCCGCATCGGCGAGAAGCTCATGCGGTGGAAGGGCGAGGGCCCGTGCGCGGCGATGGCCTCGAGATGCGCCGGCGTGGCGTAGCCGACGTGGGACGAGAAGCCGTAGGCCGGGAACTGCCGGCACAGCCGCGCCATCAGCCGATCACGCGTGACCTTGGCGACGATCGAGGCCGCGGCGATCGAGGCGACGGTGAGATCGCCCTTGATGACCGCTTCCGTCGCGCAGGGCGCATCGGGCGGACAGTCGTTGCCGTCGATGAAGGCGTGCAGCGGCCGCACAGGCAGACCACGCAGGGCCCGCGTCATGGCGGCGAGCGTCGCCTGGCGGATGTTGACGCTGTCGATGATGCGGGCCGGCACGCTCGCCACCGACACGGCCGCGCTGTCGAGGATGAAGGCATAGAGCACCTCGCGCCGGGTGGGCGTGAGCCTCTTCGAATCCGTCAGCCCCTCGGGAATGCGTTCCGGATCGAGCACGACGGCCGCCGCAACGACCGGGCCGGCGAGGGGACCGCGGCCCACCTCGTCCACGCCGGCGACCGGCCAGATGCTGCGCCGGCGGCAGTCCTCCTCGCGCGTGAAGGATGCCGACGCGAGATCGGGGCCTGCCGGCGAATCAGTGTCGTCGATGCGCTTCATGCGGCCATCATGGCGCGCATGCGCGCAGGCTCAAGGCCCGATTCGAGAACGCTCGCCCGCGGGGGCTGCGAAAGCCGCCGTCAGTCCGGCAGGACCATCAGCCCGCGCGCGTCGAGCGGCATGAAGGGGTTGAAGGCCACCTCCCACGGATGGCCGTCGGGATCGGCGAAATAGCCCGAATAGCCGCCCCAGTCGGCTCTGGTGCCCGGCTTCAGCAGGCGCCCGCCGGCGGCGACCGCGGCATCGAGCGCAGCGTCCACCGCCTTCTCGTCCGGCAGGTTGATGGCGAGGGTGAAGCCGCCGAAGCCCGGCGGCGTCAGCGGGAGCTTCGCGTCCTCGGCGAGCTTGTCCCGGTCCCATAGGGCGAGCGCGACATTGTCGAGGGCGAGAAAGGTGATCGATGCCTCGTGGGCCCGCGCCTTCGGCTGCCAGCCGAGCTTCTCGTAGAAGCGCTGGCTCGCGGCGCGGTCGGTGACGCCGAGGGTGATGAGGTTGACGCGGGCAGGAACCATCGCGGTCATCGGTCTTTCCTTTCAGAAGAGGCTGAGCTGCTCGGCGCCGCGGCGGGGCGGGGAGAAGAGGTCCGTCCTGAGCCGCGTGCGGCGCTTGTTGAAGCCGAGGCGCTCGGCCGCCATCTCGAAGCGCCGGCCGATCATCCAGGCATAGGGACCGGAGCCCACCATGCGTTGCCCCCAGCTCGAATCATAGTCCTTGCCGCCGCGCGTCGAGCGGATGAGCGACAGCACGTGCCGGGCCTTGTCGGGATAGTTGCTCATCAGCCAGTCGCGCACGATGTCGCGCACCTCGAGCGGCAGGCGCAGCATGACATAGCCCGCCTCGCGCGCGCCTGCGGCATGCGTCGCGGCGAGGATGTCCTCGATCTCCGCATCGTTGATGGCCGGCACGATGGGGGCGACGAGCACGCTGACGGGGATGCCGGCCTCGCTGAGCCGGCGGATGGTGTCGAGCCGGCGCTGCGGCGTCGCCGCCCGCGGCTCCATCGTGCGGGCGAGCTTGGCGTCGAGCGTGGTGACGGAGATCGCCACCTTGGCGAGGCCCCGCGCCGCCATAGGCGCGAGGAGGTCGATGTCGCGCGTCACCAGGGCCGATTTGGTCACGATGCCGACC
This sequence comes from Chelatococcus caeni, assembly GCF_014196925.1. Lineage (GTDB taxonomy): Bacteria > Pseudomonadota > Alphaproteobacteria > Rhizobiales > Beijerinckiaceae > Chelatococcus_A > Chelatococcus_A caeni. The sequence goes on from NZ_JACIEN010000001.1 coordinate 298,570, forward strand.
GGATGGCCGGCCCTGTCCAGCACCTCCAGGATGCCGCGCATGAGGCGGAACTTGCGCTCGATGGGCTGGTAGGGATCGGTGTTGGTGCCGATGGCGAGCGTGCGCGGCACGTAGCCGGAGGCCGACAGCTCCTTCTCGAGCAGCGCCGGCGCGTCCGGCTTGGCGAAGAGCTTCGATTCGAAGTCGAGCCCCGGCGACAGGCCCATATAGGCGTGGGTCGGCCGGGCGAAGCAGTAGACGCAGCCGTGCTCGCAGCCGCGATAGGGGTTCACCGAGCGGTCGAAGGAGATGTCGGGCGAATCGTTGCGCGTGATGATGGTGCGCGCCTTCTCCGTCTGCACTTCCGTCTTGAACGGCGGCAGCTCGGCAAGGCCCTCCCAGCCGTCGTCGACATCCTCCCGGTGGGTCGGCTCGTAGCGCGCCACGGGGTTGCTGACGGCCCCGCGTCCGCGCCGCCGCTCCGGGTCGATGCGGTGGCCGACAAGGGCGAGCGGATCCGCGGGGCCGACCTGCGGCACCTCCTTCAGCGGATCGCGCCCCCGGCCGGGGCGCGGCGGGGTGGCAGGGGCAGGTGAATGAGAGACGGCTCGGGCCCGCATGGGCGCCTCCGATTTCCAGCAGCGATCGTTGAACGAGAACATATAGAGAACAAAATTGTTCCCCTGTCCAGTGGTCGCCGCGGCGGAGGCGTGGAGAAGGGGGCAGCCGGCGTCGCATCCGGCGGCCCGAAACGGGGCTGGAACGAAGGCCTTTGCGGGGGCGGTGCCGCTACGTTTTCCGACGCAGCTTGCCGGGATGGCTACAGAAACGATGCCACGGCGACGGAAAGAACGAGCAGGCCCGCGAAGGACATGTTCACGGCGCGCCCCACTTTGGGGTTCACCACGCTGCGCGCAAGCAGCGCGCCGGCGGCGAGCCAAAGCAAGTTCACGAGAACGATGGTGGCGAGCAGCAACGCTCCTTTCGCAAACTGATCGGCGACGGCGCTGTTCGGCCATAGGGAATAGCGTGAGAACACCGCCGCCACGGCGACATAGGCCTTGGGGTTGGCCAGCGAGAGGGTCACGCCCGCATACCAGCGCGGGGCGCGGCCGGGCGCTTCCGCGGCGGCCGTCCCCAGCGGCGGCGCCGTGGCGATCCTGTATGCCAGGAAGATGAGATAGGCGCTCGCCGCAAAGGTCACGACCGGCGCCATCCGGGGATAGGAAAGCACCGCCGCCCAGAGGCCCGAGCCGACGAGGGCCACGACGGCGACCATTCCGAGGTTGAGCCCGGCCATGTAGGCCAGCCCCCGCCGCACGCCGAAGGCAGCTCCGAGCGCCGCCAGGCTGAGCGTGTTGGGGCCGGGGCTCCCGACGAGGGCAAGCGATGTCAGAATAAACAGGGGTACGGCGTCCATAGGGCCTCCACTCGCGATCTTGGAGTTGGCCCAGGCGGACGGCGGAAGAGTGCTGCGCTCCCCGATGGTTCCCCATCTCATCCCGCCAGTCACGCAGCACGATGCGAGCGTATCGGCCGCTCGCCCGGCGGGCAAGCCGCATGCATCGGGATGTTGGGCGCGGCTGGCGCCGGCGGGCTCGCACCTGCCACCGAGGATTCAGGCCGTCCGTGGTCCTGCCGCTAAGACAGCGTGCCGCAGCGTCATGGCGAGGTGCCTGCGCTAGGCTTCCGGCATGATTTCCGTCCTGATCATGGCCAATGGCGATACGGAAGGGCTCGGCGCGACGCTGGCGGCTCTCGTGCCCGGCGTCGCGGCGGCGGTCGTGCGCGAGGCCATCATCATCGATTGCGGCGAGGACAGGGATGCCGCGCGCGTCGCCGAGGCCGTGGGCGCTTCGCTCGTGCGGGCCGGAGATGACGAAGACGGCTGGCGCGAGGGGGTGCGCGAGGCGCGGGGCCCCTGGCTCATGCTGCTCAAGGCCGGCGACGTGCCGACGGCGAACTGGATCGCCGTGATGGAGCGCTTCCTGCGCCGCGAGGCCGGCCGGACGACGGGATTGTGGCTCGGCGGCTCGTGCATCGTGCCGCTCGGCCGCTTGAGGCACGTGGCCCAGGGGCTCTTCGGCCGCGCGCCGCTCGGCCCGCGCATGCTGCTGTCGAAGGCCCACGTGGTCGCCGGCCATCGCCGGCCGATGATGCTGCCGGCGCTGCCGGTCGCCTTCGAGGCGGCCGGTTGAGACCGGGGCGTGATCCCCGTCCGTTCAGTTGCCGGTTCCACGCCTCAGGTGCTCGTCGAGCCGCGGCATGATCTCGACGAAATTGCACGGCCGTTGGCGATAATCGAGCTGCGCGGCGAGGATGCCGTCCCAGGCGTCCTTGCAGGCGCCGGGGGAGCCCGGCAGCACGAAGATGTAGGTTGCGCCCGCGACGCCCGCGGTCGCCCGTGACTGCAGGGTCGAGGTGCCGATCTTGTCGTAGGAGATGCGGTGGAAGACGGCGGAAAAGCCGTCCATGCGCTTCTCGAACAGGGGCTCGATGGCCTCGGGCGTCACGTCCCGGCCGGTGAATCCCGTGCCGCCCGTGGTGATGACGGCATCGATGCCGGGATCGGCGATCCAGCCCTTGACGGTGGCGCGGATCTCGTCGACCTCGTCCGGCACGATGGCGCGGGCGGCGAGGCGATGGCCGGCCGCCTCGAGGCGCTGAACCAGCGTGTCGCCGGACCTGTCGTCGGCGAGGCTGCGCGTGTCCGACACGGTCAGCACGGCGATGGAGAGCGGGATGAAGGGGCGCGTTTCGTCGATACGGGACATGGGGTCTGCCTGATGAGGTGGTGCCGGACCGTCAGGGCCTGCTTGCGCCGAAAGTATCGCACGCCTGCACGCGGCCTTCCTTGAGCCCCGTCATGAACCAGCGCACGCGCTGCTCGGACGAGCCGTGGGTGAAGGTCTCGGGCACGGCATAGCCCTGGCCGGCCTTCTGCAGGCGGTCGTCGCCGATGGCCTCGGCCGCGTTCATCGCCTCCTCGACGTCGCCGGGCTCCAGCGCCTTCCACCGCTGCTCGCTGTGGTTGGCCCACACGCCGGCGAGGCAGTCGGCCATCAATTCGACGCGCACGGACAATTCGTTCGCCTGCCGCTGCGAGGCCTGGCGCTGCGCCTGCTGCACCTTGGGCAGGATGCCGAGCAGGTTCTCCACATGGTGCCCGACCTCGTGGGCGATGACATAGGCATAGGCGAAGTCGCCGCCCGCGCGGAAGCGCCGGCGCATGTCGTCGAAGAAGCTGAGGTCGATGTAGACCGTCTGGTCGATGGGACAATAGAACGGCCCCATGGCCGCCTGCGCGAAGCCGCAGTTCGACCGGGTGGCGCCGGAGAAGAGCACCATGCGCGGGTTCTTGTAGGCGACGTTCACCTGCTGCGGCAGGACGGTCGTCCAGACGTCCTCCGTGTTGCCGAGGATGGCGGCAGCGAACTGGCCGGCCTCGTCCTGCGGCGCGCCGCGCGTGCCCGGCTGCGACTGCTCGTAGGAGGAGCCGCCGCCCGACAGCATCTCGGCCCCGCCGATGAGGATGCGCGGATCGATGCCGAGCGCCCAGCCGATGAGGCCGAGCACGAGGATGGTGCCGATGCCGATGCCGCCGCCGCGTCCCCCGCCGGGGATGTGGAAGCCTCCACCGCCGCCGCGCCGGTCCTCGACATTCTCGGACCGGCGGAAATCACCCCAGCGCATGTCTTGCCTTCCGTCGACGCCTTCACCTGCCTGCAGCGGCAGGCCGACCAGCATAGCCCGCCGCGCCGCGCCGGCCAACGACCGGCCGCGGCATGCCGTGGCAGCAGTACACGCCGGGCTAGTGGTAGCCCTCGCCCTCCTTCAGCTTGCCGCGGAAGGTCCAGTATACGAAGACCGTGTAGCCGAGGATCATGGGCAGGAGCGGCAGGGTCCCGATGAGGAGGAAGATCTGCGCCGCCGGCACCGCCGCCGTGTCCCACACCGTCAGCGTCGGCGGCACGAGATAGGGGAAGTTGGAGATCGCGAGCCCGGCGTAGCACAGGAGGAAGATGCCGATCGTGCTGAAGAACGGCAGCGCCGTGCGCCCCTGGCGCATGCCGCGCCAGGCGAGCAAGCCGAGGACGACCGTCCCCGCCGGCAGGAGCCAGAGGAAGTAGATGTTCGGCGCCGCGAACCAGCGGTCGGCGATGCGCTCGAAGGAGGCCGGCGTCCAGATGCTGACGAGCGCCGCGCAGATGCCGACGGCGATGAGGAAGACGGGCGCCAGCCGGCGGGCATGGTCGGCGGTCGGTCCCTCCGTCTTCATCATCAGCCAGCAGCAGCCGATGAGGCCGTAGCCGGCGACGACGCCGACGCCGCACAGCAGCGGGAAGGGCGCCAGCCAGTCGAAGGAGCCGCCGGCGAATTCCCCGTTCTCCACCCTGATGCCCTGCAGGAGGCCGCCGAGGATGACGCCCTGGGCGAAGGCCGCGACGATGGAGCCGCCGGAGAAGGCGAGATCCCACATGCGGTGCCGGGGCTTCGACACCCAGCGGAACTCGAACGACACCCCGCGGAAGATGAGGGCGAGCAGCATCACGATGACCGGCAGGTAGAGCGCCGGCATGATGACGGCATAGGCCTGCGGGAAGGCGACCCACAGGCCGCCGCCGCCCAGGACGAGCCACGTCTCGTTGCCGTCCCAGAAGGGGGCGACGGAGTTCATCATCTCGTCGCGGCGCGCCTCCTCCTGCGTCGTGGGAAAGAGGATGCCCATGCCGAGGTCGAAGCCGTCGAGGATGACGTAGAGCGCGACGGCCGTGGCGATCAGCCCGGCCCAGATGATCGGCAGATACCACTCCATGGCGCGCTCCTCATTGTCCGGGTTGCATGGCGGCGCGGGCCGCTTCCTCGGCCGCCGACAGCGGCCGGTTGGGCAGGCCCTTCGGCTCGGCGGCGACGTCCGGTGCCGGCCCCTTCACGATGAGCCGGTTGATGTAGCGGATGCCCATGGTGAAGACGATGCCGTAGACGACCACGAAGAGCGCCAGCGTGAAGGCCACGGTCTCCATGGCGACCGGCGAGCGCGCGTCGGCCGTGCGCAGGATGCCCGTCGCGACCCACGGCTGGCGGCCGATCTCGGCCACGAACCAGCCCGAGACGATGGCGATGAAGCCCATCGGCCAGGCCCACGAGGCGGCCCATAGGAAGGCCCGCGAGGTGAACAGCCGGCCGCGCAGCCAGAGATAGCCGCCCCAGAAGGCGAGCCCGATCATGAGGAAGCCGATGCCGACCATGACGCGGAAGGAGAAGAACACCGGCACCACCGGCGGTCGGTCCTCCGGCGGGAAGGCCTTCAGGCCGGGGTAGATGCCGTTCCAGTCGTGCGTGATGATGAGGCTGCCGAGGTGGGGAATGGCGATCTCGAAGTCGTTCGATTCGGTCCGTTCGTTCGGCCAGGCGAAGAGGACGAGCGGGGCCACCTCGTTCTCCGGCCAGTGGCCCTCCATGGCGGCGAGCTTCACCGGCTGGTATTCGGCCGTCTTGAGGCCGTGCGCATCGCCGATGAAGGCCTGCAGCGGCGCGAGGATCAGGGCCATGCCGAGGCCCATGCCGATCATGGTGCGGCCGTGACGCTCGTGCACCCCGGCGAGCAGGTAGCGCGCGCCGACGGCGAGGACGACGATGGCCGTCGTGAGATAGGCCGCGGCCACCATGTGCGCGAGGCGCAGCGGGAAGGTGGGGCTGAAGACGATGGCGAGCCAGTCGACCGGATAGGCGATGCCGTCGCGTACCTCGTGCCCCGTCGGGTACTGCATCCAGCTGTTGGCCGAGATGATCCAGAAGGCCGACATGCAGGTGCCGACCGCCACCATGAGCGCGGCGAAGAAGTGCAGCGCCGGTGGCACGCGGTTCCAGCCGAAGAGCATGATGCCGAGGAAGGTCGCCTCGAGGAAGAAGGCCGTCAGCACCTCGTAGCCGATGAGCGGGCCGATGGTGTTGCCGACCACCACCGAGAAGCGGCTCCAGTTGGTGCCGAACTGGTAGGACAGCACGATGCCGGACACGACGCCCATGGCGAAGGACACGGCGAAGATCTTCGTCCAGAAGCGGGCGAGGGTGCGGTAATGCTCGTCGCCCGTATAGAGCCAGCGGCCGAGCAAAGTGGTGATGAAGGCGGAAAGGCCGATGGTGAAGGCGGGGAAAATGATGTGGAAGGTGACCGTAAAAGCGAACTGGATGCGCGCCAGCATCGTCGCGTCGAGATCCATATCGTCACCTCCGGGGATCGTGCCTCGATTCGGAACGACGCCGGATACTACATCACAAGTGTGGAGGTTTCGCCACGCAACGCCGCCGGCCGCCGCGGCAGGCGGTTTCAGCCCTGCGGGGCGCCGGCCGTTTCGTCGAGCACCTTCCTCAGCGCGCGCAGGTCGCGCCACGCGAGCCTCTTCTGCGCCGGCTGGCGCAGCAGATAGGCGGGATGGAGCGTCGCGAGCGCACGGATGGCGCGCCGGCCCGTCTCGTAGTCGAACCACTTGCCGCGCGTGCGCAGGATGCCTTCGCGCACCCCGAGCAGCGCCTGGGCCGACGGGCCGCCGAGGCACACGAGCACGTCCGGGTCGCAGAGCTCGATCTGGCGCTCGATGAAGGGGCGGCATATCGCCGCCTCCTGCGGCGTCGGCGTGCGGTTGCCGGGCGGGCGCCACGGCACGATGTTGGCGATGTAGACGCTGCCGCGGTCGAGGCCGATCGCCGAAAGCATCCTGTCGAGCAACTGTCCCGAGCGGCCGACGAAGGGCTTGCCCTGGATATCCTCCTCGCGCCCCGGCGCCTCGCCGACCAGCATGACGCGGGCGCCCGGCGTGCCGTCGGCGAAGACGAGGTTCTTCGCCGTCGCCTTCAGGGCGCAGCCGTCGAAGGCCGCGAGCGCCTCGCGCAGTTCTTCGAGGCTCGTCGCCCCGCGTGCCGTGGCGCGGGCGGCAAGCGCCGTCTCGTCCGCCGAGGCCGCAGCGGCAAAGGCTGGAGCGGCAGGCGAGGCTGCGGCCGGGGCCGGCTGCCGCGGGTCCGACGGCGCGGGGGCCGGGCGCGCCTGTTCCCCGCGCGGCTGCGGCCGGTCCGGCTCGGCGAAGCGGTCGTGCGGTGCCTCGTCGAGCGCCAGGTCGACGCCGGCATCGACATAGAAGGCAAGGAGCGCTTCGAGCGCTGCCTCGCGGGCTCCGAACTCGGCGGGGGGATGCGACATGCCGGCATTCTAGAGGCGCTACCGGCACCTTGCCAGTACCGGATCGCCGCCGTCCTCCGCTTCGAGAGGTCGCGCCCGCAGTGCAACATGCAGTCTGGAACGGGTCGAAGACTTCGCGTATCGATGATTGCAGCGGATATGGAATTGTTTGTATACAAATAAAAATCTGCCGGGGTGCTGATAAGCCGAGGAGGGGCCTGATGGATCTGCCCGAACGGGAGCGAATGGACTACGACGTCGTGATCGTCGGCGCGGGCCCGGCCGGCCTCGCCGCCGCGATTCGCCTCAAGCAGCTCGCTGCCGAGACGGGCCGGGACGTATCGGTCGTCGTCGTGGAGAAAGGCTCCGAGGTCGGCGCCCACATCCTCTCGGGCGCGGTGATCGACCCCGTCGGCCTCGACCGGCTGCTGCCCGACTGGCGCGAGGATCCCGAGCGGCCGCTGAAGACGCAGGTTACAGCCGACCGCTTCCTCTATCTCGGCCCCGCCGGCGGCGTCAGGCTGCCCAATGCCCTGATGCCGCGGCTCATGAACAACCACGGCAACTTCGTCGGCTCGCTCGGCAATGTGGCGCGCTATCTCGCGGCGCGCGCCGAGGCGCTCGGCGTCGAGATCTATCCGGGCTTCGCCGCGGCCGAGGTGCTCTACGGCGACAAGGGCGAGGTCGTGGGCATCGCCACCGGCGACATGGGTGTCGGCCGCGACGGCGAGCCCAAGGCCGAGTTCACCCGCGGCATGGAGCTGCGCGGCAAGTATACCCTCCTCGGCGAGGGCGCGCGCGGCTCGCTGTCGAAGGAGATCATCAGGCGCTTCTCGCTCGCCGAGGGCCGCGAGCCGCAGAAATTCGGCATCGGGCTCAAGGAATTGTGGCAGATCCCGCCTGAGAAGTTCGAGCCCGGTCTCGTCCAGCACTCCTTCGGCTGGCCGCTCGACAACGGCACCGGCGGCGGCTCCTTCCTCTATCACTTCGACGACAACCTGGTCTCGATCGGTTTCGTCGTGCACCTCAACTATTCGAACCCGACCCTGTCGCCGTTCGACGAGTTCCAGCGCTTCAAGACCCACCCGATGATCCGCGGCATGCTGGAGGGCGGCAAGCGCATCTCCTACGGGGCGCGCGCGATTACGGAAGGGGGCTTCCAGTCGGTGCCGAAGCTCGTCTTCCCCGGTGGGGCGCTGATCGGCTGTGCCGCCGGCTTCGTCAACGTGCCGCGCATCAAGGGCTCGCACAACGCCATCCTGTCCGGCATGCTCTCAGCCGAGAACGTCTTCGCGGCCCTCGGTGAGGGGCGCGAGCATGACGAGCTGGCCGGCTACGAGGCCGGCTGGCGCGGCTCCGACATCGGCCGCGACCTGCACAAGGTGCGCAACGTCAAGCCGCTGTGGTCGCGCTTCGGAACCATGGCGGGCGTCGCCATCGGCGGCCTCGACATGTGGACGAACGAGCTCCTCGGCTTCTCGCTCTTCGGCACGCTCGGCCACGGCAAGCCCGATCACGCCACCTTGAAGCGAATCGACGAGGTCAAGCCGATCGCCTATCCGAAGCCCGACGGCATCGTGTCCTTCGACAAGCTCTCGTCCGTCTTCCTGTCCAACACCAATCACGAGGAGGACCAGCCGGTCCACCTCAAGCTCGCCGATCCCTCGATCCCGGTGGAGCGGAACCTGCCGCTCTACGGCGAGCCGGCGCGCCTCTACTGCCCGGCGGCGGTCTACGAGGTGGTGTATGACGACGCGGCGGCGCGGACCAATCCCCGCTTCGTGATCAACGCCCAGAACTGCGTGCACTGCAAGACGTGCGACATCAAGGATCCGGCCCAGAACATCAACTGGGTGACGCCGGAAGGCGGCGGCGGGCCGAACTATCCGAACATGTGAGCCATCCGGCGGTCAGGCGGGGCCATCGCGGCCGGCCTGACCGCCGGCGGCTGTTCCTTCCCCCGCCGCTATTGCCGATGCACCGCAAAAAGGTCATGTTGCGCGGTAATAGAAGAGGGCGCCGCGCCCATCGGCGAAGCGGCGCAAGAGCGGCAAGAGACACGTGATCCACATGACCTTCAGGCGCTTCTCGCGCATCGCCATTTCGGCTTGCTGCATCTTTTCCGTCATGGCCTTCGGGCAGCCGGGCACGCTCTCGGCCAAGGCGCAGGACGTGGACCTCGCCATCGACAGCCTGCCCGGGCCGGCCGAGAGCGTCGAGGGCAACTATCTCGCCGCCGTGGTCGCCGGATCGGCGCGCGACACGCGGGCGGCCGCGCTCTACTTCCGCGAGGCGCTGCGGGACGATCCCCGCAATCCGGAGCTCCTGGAGCGCGCCTTCGTCGCGCTGCTCGCCAACGGCGACATGGAGGAGGCCTTCTCGGCCGCGCGCCAGCTGCTGCAGCGTGACGCCAACAACGGCCTTGCCCGCCTCGCTCTCGGCGTCGAGGCGATGAAGGCGCGGCGCTATGTCACGGCACGCAAATATCTCGGCAGCGGCGGCCGCGGCCGCGCGGCGGACCTGACGGCGACCCTGCTGTCGGCCTGGTCCTGGGTCGGCTCGGGCAACCTGCGCCGCGCGCTCGACACGGTCGAGCGGCTCAAGGGCGAGAATTCCTACAACGTCTTCCGCGACTATCACGCGGGTCTCATCGCCGCCGTCGGCGGCAATCGCCGCGAGGCGGAGAACCGGCTGAAGGCGGCCTACGACGTCGAGCGCACGACGCTGCGCGTCGTCGACGCCTACGGGCGGCTCCTGTCCGTGCGCGGCGAGGCGGAGGAGGCCCGGCGCGTCTATGCGGCCTTCGACCGGCTGCTGCCGCGCAACCCCATCGTGCAGGATGCCCTGACGCGCCTCGACGCCGGGGAGCGCCTGTCGTCGCTCATCGCCAATACCCAGGAGGGAGCGGCCGAGGTGCTCTACGGCCTCGGCGCGGCGGGCAACAGCCAGGGCGACGAGATCGCGGCGCTCATCTATCTGCGCCTCGCGACGTTCCTGGCGCCGAAGCACGAGCTCGCCATCGTCACCCTCGGCGACATGCTGGAGCGGCTCAAGCAATATGCCTCGGCCATCGAGGTCTTCGAGGCGATGCCGGCGAACTCGCCGCTCAGGTCGAGCATCGACATCCAGATCGCCGTCTCGCTGGAGCTGATGGGCGAGAAGGACAGGGCCCAGAAGCACCTCGAGGAGCTGATCGCCGCCAACCCGGACGATGTCGAGGGCCTGATCGCGCTCGGCAACCTCCTGCGCTCGCGCAAGGACTTCGCCGAGGCGGCCGAGATCTACACCCGGGCGGTCGAGGCGATCGGCACGCCCGACCAGTCGCGCTGGACGTTGTTCTACTTCCGCGGCATCGCCTACGAGCGCTCGAAGGAATGGCCGAAGGCCGAGGCCGACTTCAAGAAGGCGCTCGAACTCGCCCCCGAGAGCGTTGGCAGCGACCGGGCGCTCGTGCTCAACTATCTCGGCTATTCGTGGGTCGACCGGCACATGAATGTCGACGAGGCCTTCGAGATGCTGAAGCGGGCCGTCGAGCTGAGGCCGCGGGACGGCTACATCGTCGACAGCCTCGGCTGGGCCTACTACCGCCTCGGCCGCTATGACGATGCGGTGCGCGAGCTGGAACGCGCCATCGAGCTGCGCCCGTCCGATCCCACGATCAACGACCACCTTGGCGACGCCTACTGGCGCACGGGCCGCAAGCTCGAGGCGAAGTTCCAGTGGAACCACGCGCGCGACCTCGATCCCGAGCCCGAGGACCTCGTCAAGATCCTCGAGAAGATCGAGAAAGGCTTGCCGGACGAGGACAAGCCGGCGGCGGCCGAGGCCGTCGAGAAGCCGAAGAACGGCGGGTGAGGGGACGCGCTTCCGGATGACGGCGCCCTGATGCCTTTCCGTCTCCTTCGAGGCGGAGAGAGTGGGAGGTCACCGTCCGCACCTCCCCGGGAAACGAGAACCGGCTGCAGCCAGATAGCCGCCCATGACCGTGCAGCCCAATCTGCCCTCCGCCACCGCCGGCCGTCTCCTCGTCGAGCGTGCGCCGGCCAAGGTGAACCTCTTTCTGCACATCACCGGCCGGCGGGCGGATGGCTACCACCTGCTCGAAAGCCTCGTCGCCTTCGCCGGCTGCGGCGACCGCCTGTCGCTCGATCCGGCCCGGCCGCTCGGCCTCACCGTCTCCGGGCCGGGCGCGGAGGCCGCGGGTGGAGGGCAGGACAACCTCGTGCTGCGGGCCGTGCACCATCTCATGGCCCGGCGGCCGGGCCTCGTGGCCGGCCACTTCCACCTCGACAAGCGCCTGCCGGTTGCGGCCGGCCTCGGCGGCGGCTCGTCCGACGCGGCGGCGGCGCTGCGCCTCATGGCGCGACTCAACGGCCTCGGCCTCGACGACCCGGCCATCCGCGCCGCCGCCGTTGCGACGGGCGCGGACGTGCCCGTCTGCCTCGACGGCCGGGCGCGGGTCATGGCCGGCATCGGCGATGTCCTGGCGCCGCCGCTCGGCCTGCCGCCGCTCTTCGCCGTTCTCGTCAATCCGCGCGTGCCGCTGGCGACCGCCGATGTCTTCCGCGGCCTCGGGCTCGCGCCCGGCGCGATGGCCGATGATTCGCCATTGCCCGCCGCGCCCCCGGTCGTGAACGGCCGTGCCGCCTTCCTCGCCGCACTGTCCGGCGTCCGCAACGATCTTGAGGCGCCGGCAAGAGCGCTGTCCCCGGCGGTCGCGGAAGCGCTCGCCCTGCTGCGCAGCCTGCCGGCGTGCCGGCTCGCCCGCATGTCCGGCTCGGGCGCGACTGTCTTTGCCTTGTTCGACGACTGCCGTGCCGCGGCGCGCGGGCGCCGGGCGGTGGCCGCCGCGCGCCCGGCGTGGTGGGCGCGCGCGACCGTTCTGCGCTAGAGCCGGATCCGATCAGGTTGAATCAACCTGATCGGCAAAACGGACTCTGGCCGGTCAGTAGGCGCGTGCGATGCAGAAGGCGACGGCGTCGAGGAGCGCCGTCTTCATGGGGCTGTCGGGGAACGCGGACAGCGCCTCGCAGGCGGCATCGCCATAGGTGCGGGCCCGCGCGATGGTGTCCTCGATGGCGCCGTGGCGGCGCATGATGCGCTGCGCCTCGGCGAGGTCCTCGTCGCGCACCTCGCCCTTCTCCAGCGTGCGGTGCCAGAAGGCGCGCTCCGCCTCGTCCCCCCGCGCGAGCGAGAGCACGACGGGCAGGGTGATCTTGCCCTCGCGGAAGTCGTCGCCGACGTTCTTGCCGAGGCTGGCGCTGGAGCCGCCGTAGTCGAGCGCGTCGTCGATGAGCTGGAAGGCGATGCCGAGGCTGGTGCCGTAGCTGCGGCAGGCGGCCCGCTCATGGGCGGGGCGGGCGGCGAGAATGGGCCCGACCTCGCAGGCCGCGGCGAAGAGCGCAGCGGTCTTCGCCTCCACCACGGCGAGATAGCCCTGCTCGGTGGTGGCGAGGTTCTTGGCCGCCGACAACTGCCACACCTCGCCCTCGGCGATGACGGCCGCCGCATCGGCGAGCACGGCGAGGGCGTCGAGCGAGCCGACCTCGACCATCATCTTGAAGGCCTGGCCGAGCAGGAAATCGCCGACGAGCACGCTCGCCTCGTTGCCCCACAGCATGCGGGCGGCGAGCTTGCCGCGGCGCATGTCGCTCTCGTCCACCACGTCGTCGTGCAGCAGGGTCGCGGTATGCATGAACTCGACGCTCGCGGCGAGCTTGACGTCGCCGTCGCCCTCGTAGCCGCAGAGCTGGGCGGTGGCGAGCGTCAGCATGGGCCGCAGGCGCTTGCCGCCGGAGGAGATGAGATGGTTGGCGACCTCGGGAATCATCGCCACGTCCGAGCCTGTCCGCGACAGGATCATCTGGTTGACGCGGGCCATGCCGGGGGAGACCAGCGCCACGAGCCTGTCTATACCGGTCTGCTCCCGCGCGCGCTCCTCCATGGGGACGACGACACCCACGCTCTCTTCCTCCAACTTGACGCCACCAGCAGCCGCGACAAATAGCGATATTTGCTGCACCTTGCACGCACCAATGACGGGCCGCAACGGGCCCCATTGCCGCAAGGCGGGGGCGGCCATGCCCTCGGGCGCAGGAAGGCGGGAATGAAGGAACTCATGCGCACCAACGACATCGTGCTTCTGGGGGCCGCCGAGGCGCTCCTCAAGGCGGCGGACATCCCCTGTTTCGTCGCCGATGCGCATATGAGCATCCTCGAGGGATCGATCGGCGCCTTCCAGCGGCGGCTGCTCGTCGCGGACGACGAGGAGGCCCGGGCGCGCCGCCTTCTCGGCGATGCGGGGTTTGCGGCAGAGCTGCGCGATGCGTGACGGAGAGCCGGCCGCTCACGGTGAAGTGACCGAGGACGCCATGCTGGACGGCCGTCTGCGGCTCGTGCAGCCCCGCAAGGGCCACCGGGCGGGGTCGGACGCCGTGCTGCTGGCGGCGGCTTGCGGTGAGGTCGCCGCTGAGACGGTGGCCGATTTCGGTGCCGGCGTCGGCGCCGTCGGGCTGATGGTCGCTGCGCGGCATCCCGCCTGCCGGGTCGTGCTCGTCGAGAACGATCCCGGCCTCGCGGCGCTGGCCCGCCGCAATGTCGCGCTCAACGGGTTCGAAGACCGCATGGAGGTGTGCGAGGCCAACATTCTCGCGCCGGCCACCGTGCGCCGGAAGGCCGGGCTCGCTGCGGGCTCGGCCGGCCTCGTCGTGACCAATCCGCCCTTCTGGCCGGCGGGCAGGGTGCGCACCTCTCCCGATGCCGGGCGCCGGGCGGCGCACGTCATGGCCGACGAGGCGCTGGAGGGGTGGTTGCGGGCCGCTGCCGACATGCTCGCGCCGGACGGACGCCTCGTCCTCATCCATCGGGTGGATGGGCTGGCCTGGCTTCTTGCCGCGCTTGCCGGGCGGTTCGGCGACATCGCGGTGCGTCCGGTCTATTCAGCTCCCGACAGGCCGGCGGTACGGCTGCTCGTCGCCGCCCGCAGGGGCAGCCGGGCCCCCATGCGGCTTCTGCCCGGCCTCGTGCTCAGCGGCGCGGACGGACGCTTCACGCCGGAAGCGGACGCCGTGCACCGTGGCACGGCGTCCGTCGCGATGGGCTGATTACCAGCGCGGGCGACAAACGCGGCGCGGTCCCCAATCCGTGTAGACGGTGCGGCAGACCACGCGCGACCGCGGCGGCGGTCCCCAGTAGCGGCCACGCCGGTCGCGGCCCCATCCGCGGCCGTAGCCGCGCGGCGGCGGACCCCAATGGCGGCGCGGCGGGCCGTAGTACTGCGCCCTCTCGATGTCGGTCGGCGTGCTGGCCAGCCGGACGGCGTCCTGCGAGGCGGCGAAGGGGCTTGCCGCTGCCGGCTGGGCGATCGCGAGGCCGAAGAGGCCGGCGAACAGTGCCGCTGCACAGATCCTGCTCATGCGGAACATCACTTCCTCCTTTCTCGCCGGCTCCAGGCGGAGCCTTCTGGCGAAATCCGGGACATCATCCGGCATGGCAGATGAACCGGCGATGTATGGAAACGCGCGGCGTCCCTGCCTTGTTTCCCCCTTGGGGCCGGCTATGCTGGCGGGCCCTGCATCGCCTATCCCGCAAGGTGCCATGTTTTCAGCGCCCCTGTTCCTGAGACGCTTCCTTCCCGCGCGCTTCCGCGCCCGCCAGCCGCTGGTGCCGGTGGTGCGCCTGCAGGGCACCATCGGCATGCCCATGCCGCTGCGCTCCAACATCACCCTCGAATCCGTGGCGCGATCGCTGGAGACGGCGTTCGGCTTCGGCGATGTCGCGGCGGTGGCCGTCATCGTCAATTCGCCCGGCGGTTCGCCGGTGCAGTCACATCTCATCATGCAGCGCGTGCGCGCCTTGGCCGACGAGAAGGAGGTGCCGGTCTTCGCCTTCGCCGAGGATATCGCCGCCTCGGGGGGCTACATGCTGCTGCTCGCGGCCGACGAGATCTTCGCCGATTCCTTCTCGCTCGTCGGCTCCATCGGCGTCGTCTCGGCCGGCTTCGGCTTCGACAAGCTCATCGAGCGCTTCGGCATCGAGCGGCGCGTCTACACGGCGGGCGACCGCAAGATGATCCTCGACCCCTTCCGCCCGGAGCGGCCCGAGGACGTGGCGCGCCTCAAGGACATCCAGGCCGAGATCCACCGCAAGTTCATCGCCATCGTGCGCGAGCGGCGCGGCGCCCGCCTCCATGGCGGCGACGACGAGCTCTTTTCGGGGGCCTTCTGGTCGGCGCAGGAAGCCCTCGACCTCGGCATCATCGACGGCATCGGCGACCTGCGCTCGGTGATGCGCCAGCGCTTCGGCGACAACGTGCGCCTGCCGCTGGTGGCCGAGCGGCGCTCGCTCTTCTCGCGCGGGCTCCTGGGCAAGGCCGAGGCCTCCGCCCTCGTCGATCCCGCCGAAGTCGTCGCCGCGCTCGAGGAGCGGGCGCGATGGGGGCGCTTCGGCCTCTAGAGGCCCCTCAGCGGTCCCGGCAGACCACCGGCTCGCCGTAGCCGGCATAGACCACCCGGATCGGCTTGAGGCACGGCGCGGCCTGCGGCCGGCCCGCCCGGGAGACAGCCGGCGGGCCGGCTGCCTCCGTCACGATCGGGCCTCTGCCCATGGCGCTGACGGCGAGGGGCGTCAGGGCCGCCGAGAGCGCGGCAAGGGCGGTGATGGCGAGCAAGGTGCGCATGGCGGGAGCCCCGATTTCACATCGTTCAGCGCTGCGGGAGAGGTTGGCAGGCGTACCAGAGGGCATGGCCGTTGCGGTCGTAGACGACGCGCAGCGGCATGCCGCAGGTTTCGTCGACGCTTGCAGGCTGCAGCTGCGGCTGCGGCGGTCGACGCGGCGGCACGCGCTTGTTGCAGGCCGCGCCCGGCTGGCAGTTGGAGCTGCTGGCGTGGGTGATGCGATCCCGCTCCAGGATGCGGCGGTAGACCCCGTGGTCGTCGCCGCCCTCGCCGGAGTTGCCCGGGCCACCGGCACCGCCACCGCCACCGATGCCGCCACCCCCGCCACCACCGCTGCTACCGCCGCCACCGCCGCCTTGTCCGCCGCCGGCGGACTGGGCGAGGGCGGGGGAAGCAGCGGTGAGGGCGAGCGCTCCGGCGGCGCCGGTGGCGAGGGCGAGGGCGAGCATGGTGGCCCGCGTGGTCTTCGTCATGGTCATCATGGCCGTTCTCCTGTTCCGTGGGCGGTTCGTTCCGCCGACGACAGGAGCATGCCCCGCGCCTCTTCCTGGCGATGTGCGCCGCTGCACCTGGCCTGCAACCACCGGGCGAGCCGGGGATGGTGCCTTCATGCGCAGAGGAAGCCGTTGACTTGAAAGGCCCGGCGGCTAGGTTGCCGCGATCCCGCCTGCGGGCGGACGGATGTTCTCGATGAAGGGGCGGCGATGAGCGCGGCCGAACGGATGACTGATAGCCATATGAGCCCCGCGCGGTCCTTCCAGGGGCTGATCCTCACTCTGCAGCGCTTCTGGGCGGAGCGCGGCTGTGTCATCCTGCAGCCCTACGACATGGAGGTCGGGGCCGGCACCTTCCATCCTGCGACGACGCTGAGGGCGCTCGGCCCCAAGCCCTGGCGGGCGGCCTATGTGCAGCCCTCGCGCCGGCCGAAGGACGGGCGCTATGGCGAGAACCCCAACCGCCTGCAGCACTACTACCAGTTCCAGGTGATCCTGAAGCCGAGCCCGAAGGACCTGCAGGACCTCTACCTGCAGTCGCTCTATGCCATCGGCATCGATCCGGCCCTGCACGACATCCGCTTCGTCGAGGACGACTGGGAAAGCCCGACGCTCGGCGCCTGGGGCCTCGGCTGGGAGTGCTGGTGCGACGGCATGGAGGTGAGCCAGTTCACTTATTTTCAGCAGGTGGCGGGCTTCGAATGCGCGCCGGTGGCGGGTGAATTGACCTACGGGCTCGAGCGCCTCGCCATGTATGTCCAGGGCGTGGAGAACGTCTACGACCTCAACTTCAACGGTGGCGAGGGGGCGGACAAGGTCACCTACGGCGAGGTCTTCCTGCAGGCCGAGCAGGAATATTCGCGCCATAACTTCGAGCACGCCGACACCGAGATGCTCTTCCGCCACTTCAAGGACGCGGAGGAGGAGTGCCGTCGCCTGATCGCGGCCGGCGCGGCGGGAGACGGCGACAACGACCGGCGCCACAAGCTCGCCCTGCCGGCCTACGACCAGTGCATCAAGGCGAGCCACGTCTTCAACCTGCTCGACGCCCGCGGCGTCATCTCGGTCACCGAGCGCCAGAGCTACATCCTGCGCGTGCGCGAGCTCGCCAAGGCCTGCGGCGCGGCATGGCTGGCGACGGAAGGCGGCGGGGCCGCCTGAAGGGTTCGCGTCGTGACATCTTTCGCCGTGATGCTGGACACCATCCTTCACGCCCAGCATACCAAGCACTGAAACCCCGGCCCCTCCCCGCAAGGGGAAGGGGAGTGACAGGCGCTCGTTCTATGCCCGATCTTCTCCTCGAACTCTTCTGCGAAGAAATCCCTGCCCGCATGCAGCGCAAGGCGGCGGAGGACCTGAAGAAGCTCGTCACCGACGCGCTCGTCGAGCGTGGCCTCGTCTATGAGGGCGCCAGGGCCTATGTGACGCCGCGCCGGCTCGCCCTGCAGGTCGTCGGCCTGCCGGCCCGCCAGCCGGACGTGCGCGAGGAGAAGAAGGGCCCGCGCGTCGGCGCGCCCGAGGGCGCCGTGCAGGGCTTTCTGAAGAGCGCCGGCCTTGCCTCGCTCGACGAGGCGAAGGTCGTCGCCGACCCGAAGAAGGGCGAGTTCTACGTCGCCGTCATCGAGCGTCCGGGCCGCGACACGCCCGAGGTCGTCGCCGAGATCGTACCCGACGTCATCCGCAGCTTCCCCTGGCCGAAGTCGATGCGCTGGGGCAAGGCCTCCGCGGAGCCGGGTGCGCTGCGCTGGGTGCGGCCGCTGCACTCCATCCTGTGCACCTTCGGTCCCGAGACCGAGATGCCGGACGTGGTGCGCTTCGAGGTGGGCGGCATCGCCTCCTCGGACGTGACCTTCGGCCACCGCTTCATGGCGCCGGGCCTCATCCTCGTGCGCCGCTACGACGACTACGTCACATCGCTGGAACAGGCCAAGGTCGTGCTCGACCTCGACCGGCGCAAGGACATCATCCTCAACGAGGCGAGAAACCTCGCCTTCGCGCAGGGGCTCGAGCTCGTCGAGGACGAGGCGCTGCTGGAAGAGGTGGCCGGGCTCGTCGAGTGGCCGGTGGTGCTGATGGGCTCCTTCGAGGAAGCCTTCCTCGCCGTGCCGCCGGAGGTGATCCGCGCCACCATCCGCGCCAACCAGAAGTGCTTCGTGCTGCGCGACGGCCAGACGGGCAAGCTCGCCAACCGCTTCATCCTCGTCTCCAACATCGAGGCCAAGGACGGCGGCGCGGCCATCGTCGCCGGCAACGGCCGCGTGGTGCGCGCCCGCCTGTCGGACGCCAAGTTCTTCTGGGAGACGGACAAGCGCACGAAGCTGGAAGACCGGCTGCCGAAGCTCGATTCGATCGTCTTCCACGAGAAGCTCGGCACCCAGGGCGAGCGCGTCGCGCGCCTCGCCGCGCTGGCGCGCGAGCTTGCCCCGATCGTCGGCGCCGATGCGGACAAGGCCGAGCGGGCCGCACGCCTCGCCAAGGCCGACCTCGTCAGCGAGATGGTCGGCGAATTCCCCGAGCTGCAGGGCCTCATGGGCCGCTACTACGCTGCCGAGCAGGGCGAGGACGCGGCCGTAGCCGCGGCGGTCGAGGACCACTATAAGCCGCAGGGCCCGTCCGACCGGGTGCCGGATGCGCCGGTCAGCATCGCGGTGGCCCTCGCCGACAAGCTCGACACCCTCGTCGGCTTCTGGTCCATCGACGAGAAGCCGACCGGCTCGAAGGACCCCTATGCGCTGAGGCGTGCGGCGCTCGGCGTCATCCGGCTGGTGCTGGAGAATGGCGTCCGGCTGAAGCTCGTGCAGTTCCTCGATGATCTCGTCGTCGTCGGCCGGCTGACGTCGAGCTACGAATTGCCGGCCGGCACGCCGAAGGTCTCGACGCTCGAGGACCTCCTCGCCTTCTTCGCCGACCGCCTCAAGGTCTACCTGCGCGACAAGGGCGCGCGGCACGACCTCATCGATGCCGTCTTCGCGCTCGAGGGCCAGGACGACCTCGTGCTCATCGTCCGGCGCGTGGAGGCGCTCGGCCGCTTCCTCGACACCGAGGACGGCAGGAACCTGCTCGCCGGCTACAAGCGCGCCGCCAACATCCTGCGCATCGAGGAGAAGAAGGACGGGCGCAGCTATGACGGGACGCCCGACCTCGCGCTCATCGCCCAGGGCGGGCAGATCGAGGAGAAGGGCCTTGCGGTCGCGCTCGATGCGGCGCGGCGCGACGCCTCGGCGGCCGTCGCGCGCGAGGATTTCGAGGGCGCCATGCGGGCGCTCGCGGCGCTGCGCCCCGCGGTCGATGCCTTCTTCGACAAGGTGACGGTCAATGCCGAGGATCCCGCCCAGCGCGAGAACCGGCTGAAGCTGCTCAACGCCATCCGCGAGGCGACCCGCGAGGTGGCGGATTTCTCCAGGATCGAGGGTTGACGGCGAAAGGGGCCTTGGTTGCCCGTCATGGCCGGGCGTGAGCGCCATGCCCCAATTGGCTGGCCGAGCGTGCAGAACGACGTTCCACCGCCGTCATGGCCGGGCTTGTCCGACTTGCGTCCCTTCCAAGAGACGCAACGCGCATGCGCGTTGCTGTTGCCATCCACGCCTTATGCCTGGTGCTGGATGCCCGCGACGAGCGCGGGCATGACGTGGGAGAGTGGTTCGGCGGACTGGACGAAGCCCCCCCCGGAACAACCGGCGATTGTGCGGCGTTGCCTGTCGGGACGTGACATCACGCCCGACAGGAGAGCGCCATGACCGCCAACCTCATCGTCATCCAGCCGCTGGTCGCCCTCATCGCCGGCGTGCTGATCCTCATCGTGCCGCGCCTGCTCAACTATATCGTCGCGCTCTACCTCATCCTCGTCGGCATCCTCGGGCTCTTCGGCGGCCGGCTCTGATCAGGCCGGGCTGCGCCGGGGCGTGACGAGGAAGACCCCGCCGGCGATGAGGGCGAGGCCGGCGAGCATCGCGAGCGTCACCGTCTCGGCGAAGACCGCGACCGCGATGGCGACGCCGAAACCGGCCGCGACATAGCCGATCTGGCTGAGATAGACGGGCCCCGCGACGCGCTGCAGCTGGAAATAGAGCACGTACATCAGCGCCGAGACGCCGACCTGCGCCGCGATGATGGCGCCGGCGCCGCTCGCCGGCCCAAGGTCAAGGAGCTGCGTGCCGTTGACGGCCATGAAGGGCGAGAGCCACAGCGCGCCGGCGAGCAGCATGGCGGCGGCGAGCGCCAGCGGCGCGGAGCCCTTCGGCCAGTAGAGCGTGCGGTGCACGTTGCCGAAGGCGACGGAGAGCGGCACGAGCAGGGCGGCGAGCAGCCAGGCCGGCGAGGTGCCGTCGGCCCGCGCGATCATGTTGGCGACGACGAGCGCCGTGCCGACGCAGCCGAGCACCAGCCCCGCGATGCGCCTGCCCGAGGGCGCGTCGATCCTGACCGACACGGCGAGGGCGTAGGTGATCAGCGGCGACAGGGCATAGGGCACCGAGGCATAGGCGGCGCCGGCCCGGGCCGCCACCTCGAAGCCGATGTAGTTGGGTGCCGCGACGGCGAGGAGGCCGGCGAGCGCGTAATAGACGAGATGTTCGCGCGTCAGGGCCGGCCGTTCGCCACGGCCCGCGGCGAGCGCGAGCAGCACGACGCCCGCGCCGAGCGCCATCCAGAAGGCGAATTCCGGCCCGGCGATGCCGATGGCCGCGGCGCCCTTGGCGAGGTTGACCGTCAGGGCGATGAGAAAGCCGACGCTGACGAGCAGCGCGAGTGCGGTGGACATGCGGGTTCCTCGTCGGATGCGTCGTCGGGCGCCCTTGCGCAGGGCGGCCACGAACGGCAGAATATCTTTGAGCCAATAATCTTGAATTCAAGATAACTGTCAAGCGGGTGAATCGGGATGGACGAGGCGATCGGGCCGGAGCGTGCGGAGCGCATCGCGGAGCAGTGGCGGCGGGAGCGGCCGGATATCGACCCTTCGCCGATGGTGCCGCTCGGCCGGCTGTCGCAGGCGGCGCAACTGCTCTCCGAGCGGCTGGCGGCGGTGTTCCGCGATCACGGCCTCGGCCGAGGCGATTTCGACGTGCTCGCCTCGCTGCGCCGCTCCGGGGCGCCCTATGCGCTGACGCCGACGGCGTTGTGGTCGCAGCTCATGCTCACCTCCGGCACCATGACGAGCCGCCTCGACCGGCTGGAGAAGAACGGCTTCATCACGCGCGAGCCGTCGCCGGAGGACCGGCGTGCCGTGATCGTCCGCCTGACGGACAAAGGGCTCGCCACGGTCAACGCGGCCGTGGTCGACCATGTCGCCAACGAGCGGCGCATCCTTTCCACCTTCTCGCCCGGCGAGGTCGAGCAACTGTCCGAGCTTCTCGCCCGCCTCATCGCCGCGCTGGGCCAGGCGGAGGAGGGCGCGCCTGCGGCGAAAGCGCGCAATGCGGAGCCGCCGTCAAAATCGATTTGAGCGGCAGCGGCAGGAACTCACCCGTCCTTCGGCGCATTGCCTTTTGCGCCCGGATGGGCCAAGCCTTCAGCGCCTGTGCTGCAGGCGCGAAGAGTGACCACGAACGGGGTCGGTGATGACGAAATGGGTCTACACCTTCGGCGATGGCACGGCCGAAGGCGAGGCGGGGATGCGCAACCTCCTCGGCGGCAAGGGCGCCAACCTTGCGGAAATGTCGAACCTCGGGCTGCCGGTGCCGCCCGGCTTCACCATCACCACCGAAGTCTGCACCTATTACTACGATCACGAGCGCAGCTATCCCGGCGACCTCGCCGCCCAGGTCGAGGAGGCGCTCGCCCATGTCGGCCGCCTGACCGGCAAGACCTTCGGCGATGCGCGCAACCCGCTGCTCGTCTCGGTCCGCTCCGGCGCCCGCGCCTCGATGCCGGGCATGATGGACACCGTGCTCAACCTCGGCCTCAACGACGTCACGGTCGCTGCCGTCGCCGCTGCGGCCGGCGATGCGCGCTTCGCCTGGGACAGCTACAGGCGCTTCATCACCATGTATTCGGACGTCGTCCTCGGCGTGGAGCACCACCATTTCGAGGAGGCGCTGGAGGACTACAAGGCCCGCAAGGGCTATGACCTCGACACGGATCTCCTCGCCGAGGACTGGCAGGTGCTCGTCGCCCGCTACAAGGAGATCGTAGCGAAGGAACTCGGCAAGCCCTTCCCGCAGGACCCGAAGGAGCAGCTGTGGGGCGCCATCGGCGCCGTCTTCGGCTCCTGGATGAATAACCGCGCCATCAAGTACCGCGAGCTGCACGCCATCCCCGCCTCCTGGGGCACGGCCGTCAACGTGCAGGCGATGGTCTTCGGCAACCGCGGCGAGACCTCGGCGACCGGCGTCGCCTTCACCCGCAACCCCTCGACGGGCGAGAAGGAGCTCTACGGCGAGTTCCTCATCAACGCCCAGGGCGAGGACGTGGTGGCGGGCATCCGCACGCCGCAGGACATCACCGAGAAGGCGCGCCTCGCCTCCGGCTCCGACAAGCCGTCGATGGAACAGGCGATGCCGACCGCCTATGCGGAGCTCGTGCGCATCTACGAACTGCTCGAGCGCCACTACCGCGACATGCAGGACCTCGAATTCACCGTCGAGGAAGGCAAGCTGTGGATGCTGCAGACGCGCTCGGGCAAGCGCACGGCGAAAGCCGCGCTCAAGATCGCGGTCGATCTCGCCAGCGAGGGCCTCGTCTCGCGCGAGGAGGCGATCACGCGCATCGACCCGCTCGCGCTCGACCAGTTGCTGCACCCGACCATCGACCCCAAGGCTGACCGGCGCGTCATCGCGAGCGGCCTGCCGGCCTCGCCCGGCGCGGCCTGCGGCGAGATCGTCTTCTCGTCGGAAGATGCGGAGGAGGCGAAGAAGGCCGGTCGCAAGGTCATCCTCGTGCGCGTCGAGACGAGCCCGGAGGACATCCACGGCATGCATGCGGCCGAGGGCATTCTCACGACCCGCGGCGGCATGACCTCGCACGCCGCCGTCGTCGCCCGCGGCATGGGCAAGCCCTGCGTCTCGGGCGCCGGCTCCGTCCGCGTCGACTACCGCAAGGGCGTGATGCTCGCCGCCGGCCAGACCTTCGGCAAGGGCGACGTCGTCACCATCGACGGCTCCACCGGCCAGGTGCTCGCCGGCGAGGTGAAGATGCTCGAGCCCGAGCTCTCCGGCGAGTTCGCCACCCTCATGGGCTGGGCGGACGGCGTGCGCCGCATGAAGGTGCGGGCGAATGCCGAGACGCCGCTCGATGCGAAGACGGCGCGCAACTTCGGCGCCGAGGGCATCGGCCTCTGCCGCACCGAGCACATGTTCTTCGACGGCGACCGCATCGTCGCCGTGCGCGAGATGATCCTCGCGGATGACGAGGCCGGCCGCCGCGCCGCCCTCGCGAAGCTCCTGCCCATGCAGCGGGCCGATTTCGTCGAGCTCTTCACCATCATGCAGGGCCTGCCGGTGACGATCCGGCTGCTCGACCCGCCGCTGCACGAGTTCCTGCCGCACACCGACGCGGAAATCGCCGAGGTGGCCGCGAGCCTCGAGGTGGACGAGGACAAGCTGCGCCGCCGCGCCGGCGAGCTCTCCGAGTTCAACCCGATGCTCGGCTTCCGCGGCTGCCGGCTTGCCGTGCGCTATCCCGAGATCGCCGAGATGCAGGCGCGGG
This sequence comes from Chelatococcus caeni, assembly GCF_014196925.1. Classification (GTDB taxonomy): domain Bacteria; phylum Pseudomonadota; class Alphaproteobacteria; order Rhizobiales; family Beijerinckiaceae; genus Chelatococcus_A; species Chelatococcus_A caeni. Next base: position 322,537 of record NZ_JACIEN010000001.1, read on the forward strand.
CCATCTTCGAGGCGGCGGTGGAAGCCGGCAAGCGCACGGGCGAGCCCGTCGCCGTCGAGGTTATGGTGCCGCTCGTCATGACGCGGGCCGAGCTCGACCTCGTCAAGGGCCGCATCGACGCCATGGCCGAGGCGGTGAAGGCCGAGACCGGCGTTGCCGTGCCCTATCAGGTCGGCACCATGATCGAGCTGCCGCGGGCCGCGCTGCGCGCCGGCGAGATCGCCGAAGCGGCGGCCTTCTTCTCCTTCGGCACCAACGACCTCACCCAGACGACGCTCGGCATCAGCCGCGACGACGCCGCCTCCTTCCTCGGCACCTACACGGCCGGCGGCATCCTGCCCGCCGATCCCTTCGTGACGCTGGACCAGGAGGGTGTCGGCGAGCTCGTGAAGCTCGCCGCCGAGCGCGGCCGGGCGACGCGCTCCGACCTCAAGCTCGGCATCTGCGGCGAGCATGGCGGCGATCCCGATTCGATCCGCTTCTGCGAGGGCGCCGGGCTCGACTACGTCTCCTGCTCGCCCTACCGCGTGCCGATCGCCCGCCTCGCGGCGGCGCAGGCGGCGCTCGGCAAGAGGGCGGCGAGCCAGGCCTGAGGTGCCATGCAAGGCGCGGCGGGCAGGAAGGGCGCAGGCGGGACGCATGGAGCGGCCCGGCGGCGCCCCCTGGCCGAGACCGTCTCGCCCGCGCGGGCGAGATGGCGCCGTCGCCTCGCCATCCTCTATTTCGGCGACAGCCGGCCGAGCTTCTGGTTTCGGCTCGTCCTCATCGGCTTCGATGCCGTCACCATCCTCTATTTCCTGATCTCCACGGTCATCTATCCGGAGGGGGACCGCCACTGGATCGATTATCTCGTGGCGGCGGTGCTGACCGTCGACTATGCGGCGCGCATGGCGATCGCGCCGACGCCCTGGCGCTTTCCGCTGCGCGGGGCCTCGCTCGTCGATGCGCTCGTCATCTTCTCGCTCGTGGTGCCGGTGCTCGCCAACAACTTCGCCTTCCTGCGCCTCCTGCGCATCTCGCGCTTCCTGCAGTCACCCTACATGTCGCGCGAGATCACCGAGATCTTCCCCGCCTACCGCGAGAACGAGGAGGCGGTGAGGGCCGGCGTCAACCTCGCCGTCTTCATCCTGATGATCACCTCGGTCGTCTTCGTGTGGGAATACGGCCGCAATCCGGGCATCAACAATTATCTAGATGCCCTTTATTTCACCGTCACCACGCTGACGACGACCGGCTTCGGCGACATCATCATGACCGATACGGTCGGGCGGATGCTGACCGTGATCACGATGGTCGTCGGCGTCGCCATGTTCGTGAACCTCGCGCGGGCGCTCTTCCGGCCGACGAAGGTCTATCATGCCTGTCCCTCCTGCGGGCTCGAGCGGCACGATGCCGACGCGGTGCATTGCAAACACTGCGGGCGTGTCCTGAACATCGCCTCGGAGGGCTTTTCCGACTGACCGTCCGCTTTGGCACAGGCCGCCCCGGCGCCGCTTAACCGTCTCTCAACGTTACGACGCGATAACTTTGCGGGAGAGGGGCGGGCATTTGCCTGTGGCGGAGCCGCAACGCTTGTCCGTCCCCGCCTGGTGGTCATGAGCGGCGTTGGGTGATATGCGTTTGCGTCGTGTGCGTTGGCGGCGGTCGAGAATGGCGTGGATCTGCGGCACGGTGGCGCCGTGGGCGCTGGCCGGCGGCATGCTCGTCTCCTTCACCGCGAGCGCCGGGCAGGATCTGTCGAGCGGCATCAGCGCCGCTCCGCTCGCGCCCATCCTCGCCCCCAGGCTCGCCAACCTCGTGCCGTCCTCCGCCTCGCTCGGCGAGGCGCTGATGCGCGGCCCGGCCGTCGGCGCCGGCAATCTTTTCGACATCGCCGCCCTCGATCTTTCGGATCCGCAGCCGGATGACGCCCCGCTCGAGGCGCCGCCGCGCGACGAGATGAAGGCCGCACCTCCCGGTTTCCCGGAGGTCGACCGCAACCTCAAGGGCGATCCGCCGGTTGCCCTGCGGCCCAGCCTCAGCCGCCTCGGCCGCAGCGAGCGGGAGGGGCGCGCCGCCATGCTGTCGCGCATGCTGCTGTCGCGCGACGAGCGTCTGCTGCCCGCCACCATCCTCATGCCGGGCGCGCTCGACATCCCCTCGCCGGACGAGATGGCGGCCTTCGAGCCGTGGTCGAGCGAGAGCGATACGATGACCGAGCGCTCCTTCGCGCCCCGCTCGCCAGCGGTCGCGGCGAGCGCCGGCACGGGCATCACCGTCGTCGACGGCGCGACGCCCGCCGTCGCGCGCGCCGAGAGCCTCGCCTCCGCGACGCCGGCGCCGGCTGACGCGACGCCCATGCAGATCGCCGGGGCGCCGGTGTCCTACGCCGCCGTGCGTGTCGGCGACGGCCTGTCGGTCATCGAGAAGAACGACGAGCGCCCGCAATATGCGGACCTGATCGATCCCGAGCGGATGTCGGGTGAGCAGCGCTGCCTCGCCGAAGCCATCTATTTCGAGGCGCGGAGCGAGAGCGAGGCGGGGCAGGCGGCCGTGGCCCAGGTGGTGCTCAACCGCGTGCGCTCTGGCCTCTACCCGTCCACCGTCTGCGGCGTCGTCTACCAGAACCGCCACCGCTACAAGGCCTGCCAGTTCTCCTTCGCCTGCGAGGGCCGCTCCCTGCGCATCACCGAGGCGGCCCCGTGGCGGCGGGCGGTGCGTGTCGCCCGCGAGGTCACGGAAGGCACGACCTATCTGGCCGACGTCGGCGGCGCGACGCACTACCACGCCGACTACGTGCGCCCCTACTGGGCCAAGCGCCTGAAGAAGAAGGACGTCATCGGCCGTCACGTCTTCTACCAGCTCCGGCCCGGCCAGCGCTGAGCCGCCGGCTTTACCTTAACGACGCGTTATCGTTGCACCGGCGCGGCTTTCGGCCTTTCGTTGCGGGAACAGGAACGCGCAACGGGCGCCAGGCCCGGCCGGAGGCGCCGATGATCGTGCATTTGAGAATTGCGGCACTCGCCGCCTGCCTTGCCGCGCCCGGTGCGGCCCTCGCCGGCGGCTTCTATGAGGACGGCTGCCGCCACTGCGGGGTGATCGACGAGGAATGGCCCATCGCCGCCTGGCGCGGCGGTGGCGCCAATGTCCATTATTCGGGCGGGGTGGTCTATGCTCAGGACTATTGGCCGGCGCGCCGCGCGCATCACCGGCACCGCATCGTCTCCAAATCGGCACCGCCGCGGGTCATCTACGGCCCGCGATAGCTTTTTGCCTTCGCTGCCCGGTGCGTGCGCCGCGGCGGCATTCCCTCCCCCCTTGTGGGGGAGGGTAGGGAGGGGGGCGCAAAAACCCCGAGGCTGTGCTCTTGCGTCACCGCCCCGCACCCCTGGCCCCTCCCCGCAAGGGGGAGGGGAAACCTCAACCCGCAGCGTCCACGGCGATATCGAGCCCGATATCCAGCACCGGCGCCGAATGGGTGAGGGCGCCGACGGAGATGGCGTCGACGCCGGTCTCGGCGATGGCGCGGACGGTCGTGAGGTCGACGCCGCCCGAGGCTTCGGTGCGCATGCGCCCGCCGACCATGGCGACCGCCTCGGCCAGCATGCCGGGCGCCATGTTGTCGAGCATGACGACATCCGCGCCCTCCGCGATCACCTCGGCGAGCTGGTCGAGCGTGTCGACCTCGATCTCGATCTTGACGAGATGGCCGGCGGCGGCCTTTGCCGCCCGGAGCGCCGGCCGCACGCCGCCGGCAACGGCGATATGGTTGTCCTTGATGAGGATGGCGTCGTCGAGGCCGAAGCGGTGGTTGAGCCCGCCGCCGCAGGCGACGGCATGTTTTTCCAGCGCCCTCAGCCCCGGCGTCGTCTTGCGCGTATCGCAGATGCGGGTACGCGTGTGCGCCACCTCGGCCGCATAGGCCGCCGTCAGCGTGGCGATCCCCGAGAGGCGGCCGAGAAAGTTGAGCGCCACCCGCTCGGCCGCGAGTACGGCGCGGGCGGGCCCGGCGACGGTGGCGATCGCCTCGCCGGCGGCGAGGTCGTCTCCGTCATGGCGATGCGCCGTGAAGCGGATGCGCTCGTCCGTCAGCCGGAAGGCGGCCTCGGCTGCCGCGAGCCCGGCGAGGCGGCCGGCCTTGCGCGCCATGAGCCGCGCCGTGGCGGCGCGCTGCGCGGGAATGCAGGCGGCGCTGGTGATATCGCCGGCCCGGCCGAGATCCTCGACGAGCGCGGCGCGCACGATGTCGGCGAGAAGGAGAGGATTGCCGAATTGCATGGAGGTGTCCTCGTTGGCGTGTCAGCCGGCCCGCCGCTGCCGGGGCAGCAGGGCGTCTTCGAGCGCGGTCATCGTCGTCAGGGTGCGCCGGGCAGGACCGGCCAGCGGCCGGTCGGCGCGGTAGTGGCCGCCCCGGCTTTCCTCGCGCAGCAGCGCCGCAGCGGCGATCAGGAAGGCGCAATCGGCCATGGCCGCAAGGACGGGGTCCGCTCCGGTGCGCATGGGGCCGATCTCGGCGAGGGCCGCCGCAAGGCCTTCGCCGTCGCGCACGACGCCGACACGCTCCTGCATCGTCCGGCGCAAGGCGGCGATGGCGACTGGATCGGACGCTGCCGGCGGGCCTGGCGGCAATGTGGTGATAGCGCCATCGGCCGGCCCTGTGTCGTGCAGCGCGTGACCGATGGCCTCCGCCGCGCGGGCGCCGAAGACGACGGCTTCGAGCAGGGAGTTGGAGGCGAGGCGGTTGGCGCCGTGCACGCCCGTCGCCGCCACCTCGCCGACGGCCCACAGGCCGGGCAGGCTGGTGCGGCCCGAAAGGTCGGTGGCGATGCCGCCCATGTGGAAATGGGCGGCTGGCGCGACCGGCAGGAGGTCGCGCGCGGGGTCGAGCCCGGCGGCGGCAGCGGCGGCATGGACGGTGGGGAAATGCGTTGCAAAGCCCGGGCCGGGCGCCGCGCGGCCGTCGAGGAAGGCGCCCTCGCCGGCGAGGATGGCGGCCTGGACGGCGCGCGCCACGACGTCGCGCGGCGCCAGGTCGAGGGCCGGGTGCACGCCCTGCATCAGCCGGCGCCCGTCCCGGGTGACGAGCACGGCACCCTCGCCGCGCAGCGCTTCGGTCGCGAGCGGCGCGGGATCGCGGCCGATGGCGAGGGCGGTGGGATGGAACTGCACGAACTCCGGATCCGCGATCACCGCCCCGTGCCGCGCTGCGATGGCAAGACCGGCGCCGATGGCGCCGGGCGGATTGGTGGTGACCGCAAAGAGGCCGCCGATGCCGCCGGTGGCGAGCACGGTCGCCGGTGCGGTGATGGCAAGGCCGGGCCCGCCGTCGCAGGCGCGAACGATCGCCCCGCGCACGCGCCCGCCCGTGATGATCAGGTCATCGAGCAGCTGCCCCTCGATGATCGTGACTGACGGCGTGCGGCGGATGGCGGCGGCGAGCGCCTGCATGACGGCGAAGCCGCTGCGGTCGCCATCGACGGCGAGCACGCGCGCGCGGCTGTGCGCGGCCTCGCGCGAGGGCTTCAGCCGGCCGTCGCCGGAACGGGTGAAGGGCACCCCGAGCGCGACGAGGTCGGCGATGCGCGCCGGGGCCTCCGCGCAGAGGAGGCGGGCCGCCTCGTCGACGACGAGCCCGGCCCCGGCGGCGATGGTGTCCTCGGCGTGCAGATCCGGCCTGTCGTCCGCACCGACGGCCGCGGCGATGCCGCCTTGCGCCCAGGCCGAGGCCGCGCCTTCCCCGAGCGGGCCGGGCGAGACGAGGATGACCGGCCGCGGCGCCAGCCTGAGCGCGGTGAAGAGCCCGGCAAGGCCTGCGCCGACGATGAGAACGGGCGCGCTCACTGCGCCACCGCCGCGGGCCTTGCGCCCAGTGCCACCATGCGCTCCACGGCGCGACGCGCGCGCAGGGCGATGTCGGGATCGACCGTGACCTCGCCCGTCAGGTCGCGCAGGCAGGCGTGGATCTTCGGCAGGGTGATGCGCTGCATGTGCGGGCAGAAGTGGCAGGGCCGCACGAATTCGACATCCGGCACCTCGGCCTCGACATTGCCGGCCATCGAGCATTCGGTGACGAGCACGACGCGGCGCGGGCGCTCGCGCTTGACCCAGTCGATCATGTGCGCCGTCGATCCGGCGAAGTCCGAGGCCGCGACCACGTCCGGCGGGCATTCGGGATGGGCGATGATGCGCACGCCCTCGTGGATCTCGCGCAGGGCGCCGATGTCCTCGGCGGTGAAGCGCTCGTGCACCTCGCAGGCCCCGTGCCAGGCGATGATCTCGACCTTCGTCTGCGCCGCCACGTTGGCGGCGAGGTAGCGGTCGGGCAGGAAAATGACGCGCGGCGCGCCGAGGCTCTCGACCACCTGAACGGCGTTGGACGAGGTGCAGCAGATGTCGACCTCCGCCTTCACCTCGGCCGAGGTGTTGACATAGGCGACCACCGGCACGCCGGGATAGCGCTGGCGCAGCAGGCGGATGTCGGCGGCCGTGATCGATTCCGCCAGCGAGCAGCCCGCCTCCCGGTCGGGGATCAGCACCGTCTTGTCCGGGTTCAGCAGCTTCGCGGTCTCGGCCATGAAATGCACGCCGCACTGCACGATCACGCGGGCCTCGACGCGGGCTGCCTCGCGCGCGAGCTGCAGGGAATCGCCCACGATGTCGGCGACGCAGTTGTAGATCTCGGTCGACTGGTAGTTGTGGGCGAGGATAACGGCGCCGCGCTCCCGCTTCAGGTCGTTGATCGCCTTGACGTAGGGTGCATGCAGCGGCCACTCGGCCGGCGTGACGATGTGGCGCACGCGCTCGTAGAGATGGGCCGTGGCGCGCTCGACCTCGGGCGTGAAGGCAAGCGGCGCGCCGTGGCGGATGGTCTCCCGGATCGCGACTTCCGCGTGCATGGCAGGCCTCCTTATATGCTCAAGTTGAGCATATTGATGGTACACAAATGACCGCCGAAGCGGTTCCTTATTTGCTCATCATGAGCATAACTATCTTAGCAGAACTGGTTTGGACTGGCTAGGGAGGGCTTCTCGTGGAAGGTCGCTCGAAGCGCGGGATCAGGTCTTTCCTGCGTTCGGAAACGTCCTTGGCCGGTCAAAGGCATGTCGCCCGCTTCAGTCCCTGCGCAGCCTCGTGCCCCGGACGCACCGCAGCATGCAATGATGCGGTGCCGAGCCGGGGCCCAGCCATAGAGTGCCTGCGGCAAGCTGTTGTGCTGGACCCCGGATCGCATTCCGCTTCGCTGCATGCGTCCGGGGAAAGAGGTTCCGTTTGAATGCGAGGGTGCGCGATCGGCCCGACCGCCGCCCCCGATCACCTCCCGCCGCTCTACTCAGCCGCCGCGACCACCGGGCCGAGGTCGCCGACGATGGCTTCTTCCAGGCGGGCGAGGACATGGGCCGTGCAGGGGGCGATGTTGCGCCGGGCGATCAGCCAGACGGCGAGGCGGGCGTTGAAGTCGCAGACGTCGAGCACCTTGAGCTGGTCGCGCCAGGGGCTCGCGGTGACGAGCCGGGCCGGGACGAGGCCGAGGCCGATGCCGCGGGCGACGAGCGACAGCTGCACCTCGACGCCCCACAGCTCGACGGCGACATCGAGCGTGTGGCCGGTCGCGCCGAGCGCCCGGTCGAGCAGATGGCGGAAGCCGCAGCCGTCCGGATTGATGACCCAGGGATCCCCGGCGAGGGCGGCGATGGGAATGCGCCCGCTGGCCGGATGGTCGGCCCGCGCCACGACAACCACTTCCTCGGATGCGATGTGCCGCAGCGACAATTCCGGCAGGTCGCCAGCGCTGCCGCGCCGCATGCCGATGACGGCGTCGAGCTCCTGGGCGGCGAGCTTGCCGATGAGCCGCTCCGTCCAGTCGACCACGACGACCAGCTTCGCCTGCGGCACCGTCCGCCGCACGGCATCGATGCCGAGGGACAGCACCGAATCGGCGATGCCGCTGCTGATGCCGATGCGCAGGGGCGGCTTGATGCGGCTCGAGCGCAGCTCGCTGGCGAACTGGTCGGCCGCGCTCAGCACCTTGACGCCCTCGCGGTACGCGTGCTCGCCTGCAGCCGTCAGCCGGGCCGGCTTCTGCTCCCGGTCGAGCAGCACGGCGTCGAGCTCCGCCTCCAGCCGCTGCAGGCGCCGCGTCACGGCCGGCTGGGTGATGTTGAGGCGGCCCGCCGCGCGGGCGAGGGAACCCGTTTCAGCGACAGCGATGAGGGCGCGCAGGTCCTCGAGATTCATGTCTTTTCGTCATGTCTATGATGATAAACATTCAATATCATTATCATCCTTGAAAGGCTAGGCTGCCGCGCAAATCGCGGCGCATCGCGCCGTCCGCCTCCCGGAGCTCTCCATGACGCAAACGGTTGCCGAGTCGCGCGAAGCGCAGCGTGCCATTCCGCCGGAAATCATCGTTGTCGCCGGCTGTCTCATCGCCCTCATCACCTTCGGGCCGCGCGCGGCGGCGGGCCTGTTCCAGATCCCGATGACGGAGACCTTCGGCTGGGGCCGCGACGTCTTCAGCCTGGCGATCGCCGTGCAGAACCTGCTCTGGGGCCTCGGCCAGCCGTTCGCCGGCGCCATCGCCGACAAGTTCGGCGCCGTGCGCGTCATCTGCATCGGCGCGCTGCTCTATGCCGCCGGCCTCGTGGTGATGGCCTATGCGACCTCGGCGGGCCTTCTCAACCTCGGCGCCGGCATCATGATCGGCTTCGGCCTGTCGGGCTGCTCGTTCAACCTCGTCCTCGGCGCCTTCGGCAAGCTCCTGCCGGAGCGCTGGCGCCCGCTCGCCTTCGGTGCGGGCACGGCCGCCGGCTCCTTCGGTCAGTTCCTCTTCCCGCCCATCGGCAATGCGCTCATCCAGTCCTTCGGCTTCGAGATGGCGCTCCTTGTCTTCGCGGCGAGCGTGCTGCTCGTGCTGCCCCTGTCGCTGGCGCTGGCGACCCGGGGCGCGGCGGCGACGACGGCGGTCAACGCCGGTCCTTCCCAGTCCATCGCCCAGGCGCTGGCTGAGGCCTTCCGTCACCCGAGCTATGTCTTCCTGGTGCTCGGCTTCTTCACCTGCGGCTTCCAGCTCGCCTTCGTCACGGCGCATATGCCGGCCTATCTGAAGGATACGGGGCTCCCGGTGTGGGTCGGCGGCTGGACGCTCGCCGTGATCGGCCTCGCCAATGCGGTGGGCTCGCTCTATTCGGGCTTCCTGTCCTCGCGCATGTCGAAGCGCTGGCTCCTCTCCTTCATCTATCTCGGCCGCTCGGTCGCCATCGCCGCCTTCATCCTCCTGCCGGCGACGCCGGTGACGGCGATCGCCTTCGGCATCACCATCGGCCTCCTGTGGCTGTCGACGGTGCCGCCCACCTCGGCCCTCGTGATGCTGATGTTCGGCACGCGCTACATGGCCATGCTCTACGGCTTCGCCTTCTTCTCCCACCAGGTCGGCGGCTTCCTCGGCGTGTGGCTCGGCGGCATCCTCTACGAGAGCATGGGCTCCTACACCTTCGTCTGGTGGCTGTCCGTCGCGCTCGGCATCGCCTCGGCGATCATCAACCTGCCCATCAAGGAGCGGCCGGTGGAACGCCCGGTGCCGCAGCCGGCGTGACAAAGGGGCAACACCTCCCGCGTCATGCCCGCGCTTGTCGCGGGCATCCACGCCGCGACGCTGGCTCTAGGCGTGGATGGCCGGGGCAGCCCGGCCATGACGGGTGGGGAGGTTGTGCTCCATGGTTTCTTGTTTTCGGTTTGTCTCAACAGCATGAGCATGGCGGTGAGCGTGCTCGCTGGCTCCGCCACTTCGCGCGTCCGGCCCCCCTTAGCCCAAGGGCTGAGGCGCCGCACACTTGCCCCTTGCGGCCGCCGCCGCGAGACTGGTGGCGACCGGGTTCCAAGGAGGAGAAGCGACCATGGGTGAGATCAGGGCGATCCTCGTCGACAAGGATGCCGCCGGCGGCTACCGGGCGGCAGTGACGCGGCTCGACGAGGCCGATCTGATGGAGGGGGACGTCACCGTCCGCATCACCCATTCCACGGTCAACTACAAGGACGGCCTCGCCATCACCGGCCGCGCGCCGGTGGTGCGGCGCTTCCCCATGATCCCCGGCGTCGATTTCGCCGGCGTCGTGGAAAGGTCCGAGCACCCGGCGCTCAAGCCGGGCGACGCCGTGCTCCTCAACGGCTGGGGCTGCGGCGAGACGCATTATGGCGCCTATGCCGACAAGGCGCGGGTGAATGGCGATTGGCTCATCCCGCTGCCCGCCGGCCTCTCGGCCGCCGAGGTCATGGCGGTCGGCACGGCCGGCTTCACCGCCATGCTGTGCCTGATGGCGCTGGAGAAGCACGGCGCGACGCCGGCCGACGGACCGGCCATCGTGACGGGCGCGGCCGGCGGCGTCGGCTCCACCGCCATCAGCTTTCTTGCGAGGGCCGGCTGGCACGTCATCGCCTCCACCGGCCGGCCCGAGGAGGCCGACTACCTCAAGGGCCTCGGCGCAAGCGAGATCATCGAGCGGGCGGAACTGGCCGGGCCGGTCAAGCCGCTCGCCAGGGAGCGCTGGGCGGCGGGCATCGATTCGGTCGGCTCCACCACGCTCGCCAATGTCCTGTCCATGACGCGCTACGGCGGCGCCATCGCCGCCTGCGGCCTTGCCGGCGGCATGGACCTGCCCACCACGGTGGCGCCGTTCATCCTGCGCGGGGTGGCGCTCCTCGGGGTCGATTGCGTGCTGGCAACCCGCGAGCGCCGCATCGCCGTCTGGGACCGCATCGCCCGCGATCTCGACAAGGCGAAGCTCGCGGCGATGACCGAGACCATCGGCTTCGACGACCTCATGCGCGTCGCCCCGGAGATCCTCGCCGGCAAGGTCCGCGGCCGCCTGGTGGTGGAGATGGGGTAGGGGCAGCAGGTCTTCTCGTCGGGTAGGGCGAAGCGCGACACGCTCCCCCCGCTTGCGGTGGGGAGGCTGGGGTGGGGGGCGGTGCCGCCCGCGCGACGCGAAACGCCGCTAAGCTCTTATTTGACCGCCGCCTGCCTGCGGAGCCGCCCCCCACTCCTAACTCCTCCCCGCCACTGCGTGGGGGGAGGGGAACAGGGTGGCGCCCGGCCTCTCGGCTACTCGGCCGGCAGCAGCTTCTCGCCCTCGATGACGATGCGGCGGCGGGCGATCTCGGCGCCGCAGAAATCGAGGAAGGCGCGCACGCGCGGCGAATGGCGCAGGTCCGGATGGGTCAGCAGCCACAGTCCGGCGGCGAATTCCGGCGCCGGGGCCGTCAGCCGCACGAGGGCCGGGCGCGTATCGGCGATGAAGCAGGGCAGGTGGCCGATGCCGATGCCGGCCTCGACCGCTTCGGCGAGGCCGAGCACCGTGTTGAGCTTGTAGACGATCCTGTCCGCCGGCACCTTGTCGCGCACGTAGCGCGCGACGTGCATCGTGGAGAAGTTGTCGCCGAGCGCCACCCACGGCCGCTCGAAGAGGGAGAGGAGGTCGAGATCGCGCCCGCCGTCGGGAAAGGCCTCGCGCCGGCCGTAGAGCGCCCAGTGGATCGTGGCGAGGCGCCGGCCGACGAGCGTCTCCGGCGGGTTGTCCGTGGCGCGGATGGCGATGTCGGCATCGCGCTTGGAGAGGTTGAGCGCCTGGTTGCCGATGACGATGTCGAGCCGGATATTGGGATAGGCTTCACGGAACGCGGCGAAGACCGGTGTCAGCAGGTGCATCAGCAGCGTGTCGTTGGTGGTGACGCGCAATTCGCCGGCCGGCGAGACGGCGCAGCCGGCAAGGCGCATGGAGACGCCGGCGAGATCCTCCTCGATGCGCTCGGCGAGCGCCGTGATCTCCTCGCCCGGCGGGGTCGGCGCATAGCCGGCCCGGTGCCGCTCGAAGAGCTTGACGCCGAGCAAGTCCTCCAGCTGGCCGAGGCGGCGGAACACTGTCGAATGGTTGATGCCGAGCCGCTCGGCGGCCCCGGCCATGCCTTTCGCCTCGGCGATGGCCTTCACGAGGCGGATGTCGTCCCAGGCGATCTGATGGACGGCTGCCGTGGAGACGAGGGTGGTTTCGGTCGACATCCTTGCGCCTGTGCAATCTTCAGCTTGCGATCATACTGCTGGCTTTGCGCGGCGGGAAACCCAAAATCCCCCTCACGTTGCACTTGTGCGAAAACCCCGTGACCTGGAGCCCTTCCGTGATCGATCCCCGCACCGCGCCCTATGGGCTGTTCCTTTTGCGCGTTTCCCTCGGCCTTATGTTCATCGCCCACGCGCTCCTGAAGTATGTCGTCTTCACCATCCCCGGCTTCGCCGGCTTTCTCGGCCAGGTCGGCTTTCCCGCCTTCTTCGCCTGGCCGGTCTTCCTCGCCGAGCTCCTCGGCGGCATCGCCCTCATTCTCGGCCTTTATGCCCGCTATGTCTCGGCGGCGCTCGTGCCGGTCCTGCTCGGCGCGCTGATGGTGCACGTGCCGAACGGCTGGCTCTTCACGGCGCCGAACGGCGGCTGGGAATATCCCGCCTTCCTCGTCGTCGCCGCTGCCGTCCAGGCCCTTGCGGGTGATGGTGCCTTCGCCCTCAAGGCCTCGCCTTCCCCGATCGCGGCGCGGCCCATTGCGGCACGCTGATCCGCCCCGCGTTCAAACCCACCCGGCAATTTGAGAGGTATGTCGCCATGACCAAGGTTCTCGTTCTCTATTATTCGTCCTACGGCCACATCGAGACGATGGCGCAGGCCGTGGCCGAGGGCGCCCGGGCCGCCGGCGCCGAGGCCGTCGTCAAGCGCGTGCCCGAGCTGGTGCCGGCGGAGGTGGCTGAGAAGGCCGGCTTCAAGCTCGACCAGGCGGCGCCGGTCGCCACGGTGGAGGAACTGGCGGAGTATGACGCCATCGTCTTCGGCACGCCGACCCGCTTCGGCAACATGACGGCGCAGATGCGCAACTTCCTCGACCAGACCGGCGGCCTGTGGGCCAAGGGCGCGCTCATCGGCAAGGTCGGCTCGGTCTTCACCTCCTCCGCCACCCAGCACGGCGGCCAGGAATCGACCATCCTGACCTTCATCCCCACGCTGATGCACCACGGCATGGTCGTCGTCGGCCTGCCCTATTCCTTCGCCGGGCAGAGCGGCCTCGACGAGATCAAGGGTGGCTCGCCCTACGGCGCCTCCACCATCGCCGCCGCCGACGGCAGCCGCCAGCCCTCCGCCGTGGAGCTGGAAGGGGCCCGCTTCCAGGGCAGGCACGTGGCCGAGATCGCAGCCAAGCTCAAGGGGTGAGCGCGTCGCGCAGACCGCACGGAAAGGCCCGGCTCGTCCGGGCCTTTTTCATCGTGGCGCCGCCGCCCGCCGCAGCCGGTCGTTGATGGCCTCGCCGAGGCCGTGCGCGGGGATGGGGACGACCGCGATGGCCGGCACCCGGGCATCGTCGAGCCCGCGCAGGTGGGCGAACAGATTGGCGGCGGCCTCCACGAGGTCGCCGCTTTCGCTGAGATTGCGGATGGCGCCCGCGTTCTCGATCCCCGGCGGCCGGTTGCGGCCGAAGAGGAGGGCGCCTTCGCCCGGCCGCACCTCCTCGGCATCGAGGCGCACCTCCGCCCGCGGGGCGTAGTGGGATTCGAGCATGCCCGGCGCGAGCGGCGCCTCCTCCTCCGTCGGGGCGGCGCCGTCGAGGAGCTTGCGTCCCAGCACCTCTTCGATCGCCTCGCGCGGCACGCCGCCCGGGCGCAGCAGGCGCATCTCGCCGTCGAGGCAGGAGATGATGGTCGATTCGAGCCCGACATTGGTGCCGCCGCCGTCGATCACCGCGTCGATGCGGTCGATGAGGTCGGCGAGGACGTGGTCCGCCCGCGTCGGGCTGATGCGGCCCGAGCGGTTGGCCGAGGGCGCGGCCACCGGCCGGCCGACGAGCGTGAGCAGGTCCCGCGCCAGCGGCAGGCCCGGCACGCGCAGCGCGACCGAATCGAGCCCGGCCGTCGCAAGGTCGCAGATGCGCGACGTCTCCGCCCGCGGCACTACCAGCGTCAATGGCCCGGGCCAGAAGGCCTCGGCGAGCCGCGCCGCATCCTGTTCGAACACCCCCTCCCGCTCGGCCGCCGCGATATCCGGCAGGTGCGATATGAGCGGGTTGAAGGAGGGGCGCTCCTTGGCGGCGTAGATGCCGGCCACCGCCCGCGGGTTTGTCGCGTCCGCGCCGAGGCCGTAGACCGTCTCCGTCGGGAAGGCCACGAGGCCGCCGAGCCGCAGCAGGTCGGCGGCGCGCGACAGGCCGCCGACGTCGGCCGTCAGCAGCTCGGTGACGCGTTGCCCATGCCCGTCTTGGGACGCGACGGGCGTTGATCGATCATCGTTCACGTTTAAACTATCTCTGGTCTTGCCTGCCTGCCTTTGACGCGGCTTATGATGCGCGTCAACGGGCCGCGTGGCACGCACTAAATGCACGGCCTCAAATGGCCGCACAGACAAGATGAGGGAGCGGCGATGACCTATCGGGCACCGGTCGAGGATCTGGCCTTCACCATGCGGCACGTGGCCGGGCTCGAGGAGAGCATCGCCGAGGGGCTCTATCCCGACCTCTCCGTGGAACTCGTGGAGCAGGTGCTGGAGGAGGCCGGGCGATTCGCCTCCGAGCGCATCGCGCCGCTCAACGCGCCGGCGGACCGGACGGGTGCCCGCTTCGCCGACGGGCAGGTGACGACCGCCCCGGGCTGGAAGGAGGTCTATACGGCCTGGGCCGAGGCGGGCTGGAACGCGCTGCCCTGCGATCCCGAATGGGGCGGCCAGGGCCTGCCGACCCTGGTGCAGACCGCCTGCGTCGAATTCTGGAACGCCTCCTGCATGTCCTTCGCCCTCGGCCCGCTGCTCACGGCCGGCGCCGTCGAGGCCCTGACGGCCCACGCCAGCGAGGACCTGAAGCGGCGCTATCTCGAAAAGCTCGTCTCCGGCGAGTGGATGGGCACCATGAACCTCACGGAGCCGCAGGCGGGCTCCGATCTCAACGCCGTCAGGACGCGCGCCGAGCGGGCGGGCGACGGCACCTATCGCATCACCGGATCGAAGATCTTCATCACCTATGGCGAGCACGACCTCACCGACAATATCGTGCATCTGGTGCTCGCCCGCCTGCCGGATGCGCCGCCCGGCACGCGCGGCATCTCGCTGTTCCTCGTGCCGAAGTTCTTCGTCAACGACGACGGCTCGCTCGGCGCGCGCAACGACGTGCGCTGCCATTCCATCGAGCACAAGCTCGGCATCCACGCCTCGCCCACCTGCACCATGGTCTACGGCGATGCCGGCGGTGCCGTCGGCTGGCTCGTCGGCGAAGAGAACCGCGGCCTCGCCTGCATGTTCACCATGATGAACAACGCCCGCCTCGCGGTCGGCGCCCAGGGCGTCGCCATCGCCGACCGGGCCTATCAGCAGGCCTTGTCCTATGCCCGCGAGCGCCGGCAGGGCCGGGCGCCCGGCGCGGGGGAGGGCATGAGCCCCATCGCCGACCATCCGGACGTGCAGCGCATGCTGCTCACCATGAAGGCGACGACCCACGCCGCGCGCGGCATCTGCCTGATGACGGCGGCCGCCATCGACCGCAGCCGCCTCGCGCCGGATGCCGAGGCCCGGCGCAAGGCGCACGAGCTCGCCTCGCTGCTGACGCCGGTCGCGAAGGCCTTCTCCACCGACATCGGCTGCGAGGTCGCGTCGCTCGGCGTGCAGGTGCACGGCGGCATGGGCTTCATCGAGGAGACGGGTGCCGCCCAGCACCTGCGTGATGCGCGTATCGCGCCGATCTACGAGGGCACCAACGGCATCCAGGCCATCGACCTCGTCCTGCGCAAGCTGCCCCTGTCCGACGGCACCACCGTGCGCGGCGCCATCGCCGAGATGCGCAAGGTCGGCGCCCGGCTCGTCGCGAGCCGCGACGAGGCCTTCGGCGCCACGGCGGCACGGCTGCGCGAGGCGGTGGAGGCGCTCGACGATGCCACCTCCTTCCTCCTCAAGGCGCTTTCCGGCAACAGCCCGGCCGACGCACTCGCCGCGGCGACGCCCTATCTGCGCCTCTTCGGCATCGCCCAGGGCGGCACGGCGCTCGCGATGGCCGCGCTCGCCGCAAGCGAGGCGCGCGCCGCCGGCGACACCAACCCGGCCCACGCTGGCCGCATCGCGCTCGCCCGTTTCTTCGCCGAGAACATCGCCACCGGCGCCCGCGGCCTGGCGCAGACCGTGATGACGGGCGCATCCGCGCTCGCCGACGCCGAAGCAGCCCTCGCGGGCTGATCGGCATGGCGGGCGGGCCCCTCTCGGACCGCATCTGCGTCGTCGCCGGCGCGTCCCGCGGCGTCGGGCGCGGCATCGCCCGCGGGCTCGCGGAGGCCGGGGCGACGGTGATCGTGACCGGCCGCTCGAGCGAGGCCGGCCCGCGCACCGACGGGCGGCCCGAGACCGTCGAGGAGACGGCGCGCCTCGTCGAGGCGCTCGGCGGCCGGGGCCACCCCTATCAATGCGACCATACGGTCGAGCGTGAGGTGGACGGCCTCGCGGCGTGGACGCTGCGCCGCTTCGGCCGCGTCGATCTCGTCGTCGATGCGGTCTGGGGCGGCAACGAGGGCTACGACGGCGAGCGCTATTCCGACGGCTCGGCCTGGGGCACGCCTTTCTGGCGCCGGCCGGCGGCGCGCCTCGGCACCGTGTTCGAGACCGGCGTCTATGCACAGCTCCTCCTGGCGAAGGCCTTCGCCCCGGCCATGGTGGGCGCCGGCTCCGGCCTTCTCGTCACCGTGCTCTTCGACGACGGCGGTGCCTATCTCGGCGATGTCTTCTACGACCTCGCCAAGGCATCGATGGCGCGGCTGACGCTCGCCATGGCGAGCGAGCTCGCCCCCCATGGCGTCACTGCGCTCGCCCTGTCGCCCGGCTTCGTGCGCACGGAGCGCGTCGCGGGCTCACCCCTGGCGGCGGAGGCGGGCGAGACCCCGCTCTATGCCGGCCGTGCAGTGGCGGCGCTCGCATGCGATGCCGGCGTTGCCCGTCACGCGGGCAGGGTTCTCCATGTCGGGGATCTCGCCGGCCTCTATGGCTTCACCGATGCGGACGGCCGCCGCCCGCCGCGCTATTCCATCAAAGAGACAGCCGAAGACGGGGAGACCTGAGCCATGTCATTGTCGGGCAAGACCTTGTTCATCACCGGCGCCTCGCGCGGCATCGGGCTCGCCATTGCGCTCAAGGCCGCGCGGGACGGCGCCAATGTCGCCATCGCCGCCAAGACGGCCGCACCCCACCCCAAGCTCCCCGGCACCATCTTCACCGCCGCCGCCGAGATCGAGGCGGCGGGCGGGCGGGCGCTGCCGCTCGTCGTCGACGTGCGCAACGAGGAGGAGGTGGCGGCCGCCATCACCCGGACGGCTGAGACCTTCGGCGGCCTCGACATCGTCGTCAACAACGCGAGCGCCATCCAGCTCACCGGCACGCGCGACACCGACATGAAGCGTTTCGACCTGATGCACCAGGTCAACACGCGCGGCACCTTCATGGTGTCGAAATACGCCATTCCCCATCTCGAGAAGGCGGACAACCCGCACATCCTCATGCTGTCGCCGCCGCTCGACATGAACGAGAAGTGGTTCGCCCCGCATCTTGCCTATTCCATCGCCAAATACGGCATGAGCCTGTGCGTGCTCGGCCTTGCCGGCGAATTGCGGTCGAAGGGCATCGCCGTCAACGCGCTGTGGCCGCGCACGACCATCGCGACGAGCGCCATCCGCAACCTCCTCGGCGGCGAGGCGATGGTGGAGGCGAGCCGCACGCCCGAGATCATGGCCGACGCGGCCTATGCCGTCTTCAGCAAGCCCGCGCGCAGCTTCTCGGGCCAGTTCCTCATCGACGACCTCGTGCTCGCCGCCGAGGGCGTCACCGATTTCGAGCAGTACCGCGTCGATCCCTCGAAGCCCCTGATGCCGGATTTCTTCGTGCCGGACGACACGCCCCCGGTGCCGGGCTCGGCGCATTGATCAAAGGCGGGAAGTGTGCCTGCGCCGTCGCTGGTTCTCCCTCCCCCCGCTTGCGGTGGGGAGGGTCGGGGTGGGGGGCGGTGCCGCAGTCGCATCCGGCGCGATTTGTTGTGCAGGCTAAAGGCGCAGCACCAATTCTTGGACCGTTGCGCCCGGAACCCCCACCCCCGGCCCCTCCCCGCAAGGGGGAGGGGAGTCAGGGCGCGCGCCGGATTTCGCCTCCGCCCCGAAATGCGATAGAGAGCGCCCGTAACAGGCTTTCGGAGCGCAGGGCATGATCGTCGTCTACCGCATGGTCGATCCGATGGAGCGGGACGACACCAATGTCTGCCGGCTCGAGCGGCAGGTCCTGCCGCCGGGCGAGGCCCTTCCGGCCGATGCGGTCTGGATCGATCTCGTGGCGCCGACCCGCGAGGAGGATCGCCTCGTCGAGCAGCACCTCGGCATCGAGATCCCGACCCGCGAGGACATGGAGGACATCGAGCCCTCCGAGCTGCTCTACAGCGAGAACGGCGCGCGCTACATGACGGTGCGCCTGCTCTTCGCCGCCGACAGCGATGACCCGGACATCACGGCGGTCACCTTCATCCTCAAGGGGGCGGCCCTCGTCACCGTGCGCTACGACGAGCCGCGTGCCTTCGGCATGTTCGCCAACCGGGCCGGCAAGCAGGGCGGCTGCGGCGCGAGCGCCGAGGAGGTCTTCGCCGGCCTCATCGAGACCATCATCGACCGGCTGGCCGAGGTCCTGCAGGCGACGGGCAGCAGCATCGACAGGATCTCCCGCGCCGTCTTCGACGTGGCCGACAAGATGACCGGCCGCCATGGCGAATACCAGAAGACCCTGCGCGACCTCGGCCGCTACGGCACGCTCATCTCCATGAGCCGGGAGAGCCTCGTCTCCATCGAGCGGCTGCTGCTGTTCCTCTCGGTCGTCTATCGCGCGACGCGGGTACCGGTGGAGCTGCGCGAGCAGGTGCGCACCACCCTGCGCGACCTGCAGTCGCTGGAGGAGCACGCCACCTTCCAGTCGGGCAAGATCCAGTTCCTGCTCGATGCGACGCTCGGCCTCGTCAACCTCGAGCAGAACAACATCATCAAGCTGTTCTCGGTCATGGCCGTCGTCTTCATGCCGCCGACGCTCATCGCCTCGATCTACGGCATGAACTTCAAGGACATGCCGGAGCTCGACCTGTGGTTCGGCTATCCCTCCGCGCTCCTCGCCATGGTGGCGGCCGCCATCGCCCCCTACCTGTTCTTCCGCTGGAAGCGGTGGCTGTGAGGCGTCTCTTCCCGCTCAGTGCCGGCCCCAATGGGCCATGAGCCGGTCGATGGTGCCCTGCATCTCGGCGTGGCTGAAGCTGCGCCAGTCGCGCCCCTCGGTGCGGATGAAGCTGGCGGCGGCCTCGATCATGCGCCGCAGCAGGGAGGACGAGGCGGCGGCGATCGCCGCGCGCTCCTCGGCCTCGCCCGCCTGTTTCAGCGCGCGGATGGCGCTCGTCACCACGTCGTCCATGGCGAGGCGCAGGTTCTCGAAGGCGAGCCGGCGCTCCGGCGCCAGCGCCTCGTAGGCCCTCAGCGCGTCGTCGGCGAAACGCAGCTGCGCATGCTTGGCGAAGTGCTGCCGGTAGCTGCGCGGCTGCCATTCGTCGAGGGTCTCCATCAGCTCCGCATCGTCGGCCGCGAGCTCGATGATCATCAGCACTTCGTTGTACTGGTTGAGGAAATCGGTGGAGAGCGACGGCGCGGGCTCCGCCGCGAAGGGCATGCCGCCGTCGACGTTCCCTTTGCCCATGGACATGCCCGCTGCCACTCCCGACCCCCGTCTTCCATGTGCACAACGCCTCGTCGTGCCTGCGGCCGTCTTGCCCTTGCCGGTGCCGCCACGTGACTGTGGCAGCATCAGGCAAATAAATTCGTAACGGTCAGGATCATGTGCGGTCGCTTCGCGCTGACGCTCTTTCCCGAACAGGTGCAGTCGCAGTGCGGCTATGAGGAAGAGGTCGAATTTCCGCCGCGCTACAACATCGCCCCCACGCAGCCGATCGCCGTCGTCACGGCCGATGCCGCGGGCCGGCGGCATTTTTCCCTGATGCGCTGGGGCTTCGTGCCGGCCTGGACGAAGGACCCGGCGGCGATGCCGCTCCTCTTCAACGCCCGCGGCGAGACGATCGGCGAGAAGGCCGCCTTCCGCGCCGCCGCCCGCCATCGCCGTTGCCTCGTGCCGGCGAGCGCCTTCTACGAATGGCGCCGCGACGGCGCGAAGAGCACGCCCTTCATGATCGAGCGGGCCGATGGCGGCTTGATGCTCTTGGCCGGCATCTGGGAGACCTATGCGAGCCCGAACGGCAGCGAGATCGACACCGTCGCCATCGTGACCACCGACGCCAACGGCACGCTCGCGGCGCTGCACCCACGCATGCCCATGATCGT
Source organism: Chelatococcus caeni (assembly GCF_014196925.1). Classification (GTDB taxonomy): domain Bacteria; phylum Pseudomonadota; class Alphaproteobacteria; order Rhizobiales; family Beijerinckiaceae; genus Chelatococcus_A; species Chelatococcus_A caeni. The sequence continues at coordinate 342,914 of NZ_JACIEN010000001.1, forward strand.
CGCGCCGGACGACGCCGAATTGTGGCTCGACTGCACCCAGCCGGGCCTCGCCGCGCTCGGCCTCGTGCGCCCGGCCCCGGACGACCTCCTGACCATGCGCCCCGTATCGCAGAACCTCAACGATGCCCGCCGCGACGACGCGACCGTGCAGGGCCCGGCGGGCGAGGCCGTGCCGGCCCCCGCACGCGGCCATGAAAAAGGCGGGCGCAAGCGCCCGCCTGAAGCTCAGCTGTCGCTGTTCGACGAGGATGCGTGAGGCGCGTCAGACGCGCCGGCAGACACGCTCCACCGTGCAGCGCGGCGGGCCACGGCGCACCCAGCGCACCTCCTTCTCGCAGACGCGGCGCGGGCCGACGCCCGGGCGGTGCACCATGCGGCAGTTGGTGACGACCTCGCGCACCGGCTTCGGCTGCGTGCACACGCGCTCCGACCGGCAGACGGTCCGCGCTTCGGCGGAGGTCACGGCCGGGCCGGAGAAGCTGACGAAGGCCGCGGCCGCCGCGCCGAGGACGAAGGGCAAGGAGCGTTTCAGGGAAAAGGGCTGGAAAGAAACAGACGGCATCACAAATCTCCGCATCGCGAATCATGGGGCATTTCTGCCTGTCGCCGGGGCCCATGAAACATCGGGCAAGATGAACGGAAGATGTACGCCGGCCTCTTTTCCTATCGTTCCTGCCGCATCGCCGGCTGGCGACCCGGGTCGAGCCACTTCTCCATGTAGAGGCGCGGCTGGGCCTCGAAGCCGAGCTGCTCGTAGAAGCGCTGCACTGCCTCGTTGCCGGCCCGCACGAGAAGGTTGAGCTTCCAGATGCCTCGTGCCTTGAGCCACGCCTCCGCGGCCGCCATGATGGCGCGGCCATGGCCGGCGCCCCGCTCGGCCGGGTCGACCGCGACATAGTAGACGACCCCCCGGTGCCCGTCGTGGCCCACCATGCAGGCCGCGACGATGGCGCCGTCCGCCCTGCGCAGCACCAGCACCTCGCCGTGGCCCGAGGAGCGGCAGAAGGCGATGTCCTCGGCCGGGTCGTTCCAAGGCCGCGTCAGGCCGGCCGCCTGCCACAGGGCGACGACGGCCGGCAGCTCTGCCTCGGCCATCGGGCCGGCCGCGAGCGGGGCCGTCACAGCATCGCTCCGGGATTGAGCAGGCTTTCGGGGTCGAGCGCGGCCTTGAGCTTGCGCATGAGATCGAGCGCGACGGGATCCTTGACGGCGGGCAGCAGGTCGCGCTTGAGGCGCCCGATGCCGTGCTCGGCCGAGATCGAGCCGCCGTGCCGGAGCACGACGGCGTGCACGGCCTCGTTCATCGCCTCCCAGCGGGCGAGGAAGGCCTGCTTGTCGGCGCCGACCGGCTGGCTGACGTTGAAATGCACGTTGCCGTCGCCGAGATGGCCGAAGGGCAGGGGGCGGCAGCCCGGCACCAGCGCCTCGGCGGCCGCCGCCGCTTCCTCGAGGAACTGCGGCACCAGGGCCACCGGCACGGAGATGTCGTGCTTGATCGAGCCGCCCTCGTGCCGCTGCACCTCGGAGAGCGCCTCGCGCAGCTTCCAGAAGGCGTTGCGCTGGTCGAGGCTCGCCGCGATCGCCGCGTCGTCGACGAGGCCGCGCTCGAGCGCCGCCGTCAGGATGCGCTCCATCGCGTCGTCGAGCCCGGCTTCGGCGGCCGAGGACAATTCCATCAGCACATACCAGGCGTGCGGCTCGCCGAGCGGGTCGCGCGTGCCGGGCGCGTGCCGCAGCACGAATTCGAGCCCGAGGCGGGGCAGGAACTCGAAAGTGGTCACGGCGCCGCCGGCCTCCGCCTTGGCGAGGGCGAGGAGATCGAGCGCCGCCTGCGGCGAAGAAAGTCCGCAGAAGGCGGTGGCCCGCCCCTGCGGGCGGGGAAAGAGCTTGAGCACCGCGGCGGTGACGATGCCGAGCGTGCCTTCGGACCCGATGAAGAGGTTCTTCAGGTCGTAGCCGGTGTTGTCCTTGCGCAGCTTGCCGAGGCCGTTCCAGATGCGGCCGTCCGCCAGCACCACCTCAAGCCCGATGACGAGGTCGCGCGTGTTGCCATAGGCGATGACGGCGGTGCCGCCGGCATTGCTGGCGATGTTGCCGCCGATCGTGCAGGAGCCTTCCGAGGCGAGCGACAGGGGAAAGAGCCGGTCGGCAGCCTCCGCCGCCTCCTGCGCCCTGAGCAGGGTGACGCCCGCCTCCACCGTCATCGTGTCGGTCAGCGCGTCGACCTCGCGGATCCGGTCGAGCTTCTGCAGGTTGAGCACCACCATCGGCCGGCTCGCATCCGGGATCTGCCCGCCGACGAGGCCGGTGTTGCCGCCCTGCGGCACCACCGCGATGCCGGCCGCGCGGGCGTGGCGCACCACCTCGGCCACCTCCTGCGTCGTGCCGGGCCGGACGACGGCGAGCGCCTCGCCGCGGAAGAGGTCGCGCGGCTCGCGCAGGAAGGGCAGGATGTCGTCAGGGGCGGTGAGCACGTTGCCCGGGCCGGTGACGGCGGCGAGCCCCGCCAGAAAATCCTCGTTGGTCCCCTTGCTCACGGACGCCCTCCCTTGCCTTTGTTCTTGTGCTTCGCCGGGCGCGTGAAGACGCCGACGACCTCCACATGGTGGGTGTAGCGGAACTGGTCGACCGGCACGACCCGGGTCAGCTGCATGCCGGCCTCGACCAGGATGCGGGCATCGCGTGCGAAGGTGCCGGGATCGCACGAGACGGAGATGGCGAGCGGCACCTTGGACAGTGCGATCTGCCGCGCCTGCGCCTCCGCCCCCGCGCGGGGCGGATCGAGGACGACGGCGTCGAAGCGGTCGAGCTCCAGCGGCAGCAGCGGCCGGCGGAAGAGGTCGCGCACCTCCGTGGTGAGCGGCTTCAGCCCCTGCGTGTTGCGCGCGGCGCGCTGCAGCGCGGCAAGGGCCTCGGCGCCGTTCTCCACGGCGTGCACCTTGGCCTGCCGCGCGAGGCGCAGGGCGAAGGGGCCGCAGCCCGCGAAGAGGTCCGCCACATGGCGCGCGCCGGCACAGGCCTCCGTCACGAGGGCGGCGAGCGCCTCCTCGCCGGCGGCCGTGGCCTGCAGGAAGCCGCCGGGCGGCGGCACCACGGCGGCCGGCCCCATCGTGGCAGCGGGCGGGCGGCGCTCGATGAGGATCTCGCCGTGCAGCGACAGGCGCGCGAGGTCGAGCGTGCGGGCCGCCTCGACGAGCGTCATGCGCAGCCTGTCGTCGGCCTTGCCGAGGCCGCGGATGTCCATGTCGAGCCCGCCGAGCGTCTCGGTCGCCTGGATGTCGAGCGGCTTGCCGCGCGGCAGGATGAGGGCGGCGAGCGCCCGGGCCTTGTCCGGCGCCGCGGCGAGGCCGGGCGCCAGCACCGGGCATTGGGCGATGGGAACGAGCGCATGGCTGCGCGCCGCCATGAAGCCGACGGCGGCCTTCCCCTCGATCAGGCGGGCATGGAAGGTCACGCGCCGCCGCCCGGCGCCATGCGCATCGACGAGCGGCGAAACGTCGGTCTCGATGCCGGCATGGGCGAGGGCCTGCACGACGATGTCGCGCTTCCACGCCCCATAGAGCTGCGGCGCCACGTGCTGCGCCGCGCAGCCGCCGCAATGGCCGAAGAGCGGGCATTCGGCAGCCTGCCGGTCGGCCGATGCGGTCTCGACGCTGACGAGCCGGCCGCGCTCGCCGTCCACTTCGGCCGTGACGACCTCGCCGGGCAGCGCGAAGGGCACATAGACCGGGCCGTGCGGCCCCTCGGCGATGCCGTCGCCGCGGGCGCCGAGGCGGGTGATGGTCAAGGTTTCAGCCACGGCGTGCCCCGATCAGATATTCCACGTTGCCGTCTCCCCCGGCGATGGGGGAAGCCATGGTGCCGAGGACGGTGAGCCCGAGATCGCGCACGAGCGTGGCGATATCCTCCACCACCGCCTGGCGCACGGCTTCTTCGCGCACGATGCCCTTCTTGAGATGCGCCCGGCCCGCCTCGAACTGCGGCTTGACGAGCGCGACGAGATGGCCGCCATCGGCGATGCGGTCCGTCACCGCCGGCAGGACGAGCTTCAGCGAGATGAAGCTAACATCAGCCACCATGAGGCCGGCCGCTTCCGGCACCTCGGCCGCCGTCAGGGCCCGCGCATCGACCCCTTCGAGCGAGACGACGCGCGGATCGGCGGCAAGGCGCGGGTGCAACTGGCCGTGGCCCACGTCGACCGCATAGACCTTCGCCGCGCCGCGGGCGACGAGCACCTCGGTGAAGCCGCCGGTCGAGGCGCCGATGTCGAGGCAGGTGAGCCCGGCGGGATCGATGGCGAAGGCATCGAGCGCCGCTGCGAGCTTGACGCCGGCGCGCGACACCCAGGGGTGCGGCGCTTCCGCCGCGATCGCCGCACCGACCGGCAGCGCGTCGGACGCCTTGCGCACGGGGCGCCCGTCGGCCGTCACGCCCCCGGCGGCGATGGCCGCCTGCGCCTTGGCGCGGCTGTCGAAGAAGCCACGTTCGACGAGAAGAAGATCGGCGCGTTTACGCATGGGCTGAGCTTATGCGGCGAGCGCGGAGCGCACGTCCGTCTGCGAGAAGTCGTTGCCCTTATAGAGCAGAGGCGCGTCGAGCGACATGGCGAGCGCATAGGACGCACAGTCGCCGAGGTTGAGCCGTGCCGGATGGCCGGAGCCGCGGCCGAAGCGACGGTAGGCGTCGCTCGCGAGATTGGACTGAGCCGTATCGAAGGTGTGCAGGACGACGTTGGCGCTGGTGAGCAGATTGCCAAAGGGGATGAAATAGCGAGCATCGCCTCGCCGCAGCAGGACGACCCGTGTTTCATAGACCGTTACAGCCGAGACGTAGCGGGCGCCGGCGCCATAGAGCGCCAGAGCGAGCGCTTCGGCTTCCGGCTCATTGGTGAGCATGGCGATGAAGGCCGACGTATCGACGACGATCATTCCTGTTCGCCGTCGTCAAGTTCGCCCCACAACTCGTCGAAATCACGTTTCGTGATCTTCGGCAGCGGACCGAGGCGGCGGACATCCTCCTGAATCACGCGCAAAGCGGCCATCTGGCGCGCGATTTCCTTCTCCCGCTCCTCCCGCGCCTGTTCGAGGCGCATCTCGAGCGCCTTGCGCACGGCTTCGGTGATCGTCTCGCCGGTGAGCGCCGCGACCTCGCGGGCGAGACGCTCCGTCTCGGCGGATTTGATGTTGAGGGCCATGGCCGTTTCTTCCTGTCTCAGGATAGGAAGAATAGGCGCGCAAGGAAGACGCTACAAGGGTTCTTCCTTGGCGGCAGGGCGAGCGGCGCTTGCGAAAAAGGACCGGCTTGCGATCAAGGACCGGCTTGCGCCTTGGGAGCGCACCGGCGCCGGCGCGTCATGCCCGCGCGTCGTATGCGCACCGGCCCCTCACCGTCCGGCCCGGCTCGTCGCGGGCACCCACGCCGCGACGCTCGCGCGCAGGGTCAACGGTGTGGATGGCCGGGACGGGCCCGGCCAAGACGGATGGAGAGGGCCCTCCCAGGCACCCACGCCTTGGCTCGTGGCGTAGCGGCAAGGATGTGAGTGCGCGGGCCGCCAAGGCCCGCTTGCGTCCCGGGAGTGCACCGGCCCCTCACCGTCCTGCCCGCGCTCGTCGCGGGCATCCACGCCGCGACGCCCGCGCGAGATTGAAGACCTGGATGGCCGGGACAAGCCCGGCCAGGACGCGAAAGGAAGTCGGGCGTGCTCCCGCATGGTCCTTCGCCACAGGCAGGCCCGGCCAGACGGCCGCCTTCGGCGCCATCTTGCACTGGACGCCGGATCGCCTTTCGCTTCACTTCAGGCGTCCGGCGAACGAGGGTGCTCCTGCCGTCCCGGTCTTACGCCCTCAGCGCCGCCGCGTCGGTGCCGAGCGCGGAAAAGACCGTCGCCACGATGCCGGCGGCGTCGAGGCCGGCCTCGGCATACATCCGCTCGGGCTTGTCGTGGTCGATGAAGCTGTCCGGCAGCACCATCGGGCGCACCTTGAGGCCGTGGTCGAGCGCGCCGGCGCGGGCGAGCAGATGCAGCACCTGCGTGCCGAAGCCGCCGATGGAGCCTTCCTCCACCGTGACGAGGCATTCGTGCTCGCGCGCGAGGCGCAGCACGAGTGCGGTGTCGATCGGCTTGGCGAAGCGCGCATCCGCCACGGTGGTGGCAAGGCCCCGTGCCTCGAGCTGTTCCGCCGCCTTGAGGCATTCCGCGAGCCGCGTGCCGAGGGAGAGGAGCGCGACGCGCCCGCCCTCGCGCAGGATGCGCCCCCGGCCGATGGCGAGCGGCACCCCGCGCTCGGGCATGTCGGTGCCGACGCCCTCGCCGCGCGGGTAGCGGAAGGCGATGGGGCCCTCGTCATGGGCCGCGGCCGTCGCCACCATGTGCACGAGCTCTGCCTCGTCCGCCGCGGCCATCATGACCATGTTCGGCACGCAGCCGAGGAAGGCGATGTCGAAGGAGCCGGCGTGGGTCGGCCCGTCGGCGCCGACGAGCCCGGCCCGGTCGAGCGCGAAGCGCACCGGCAGGTTCTGGATGGCGACGTCGTGCACGATCTGGTCGTAGGCGCGCTGCAGGAAGGTGGAATAGATGGCGCAGAAGGGCTTGTAGCCCTCGGCCGCGAGCCCCGCCGCGAAGGTCACCGCGTGCTGCTCGGCGATGCCGACGTCGAAGGTGCGCTGCGGAAAGGCCTTGCCGAAGAGGTCGAGACCCGTGCCCGAGGGCATGGCCGCGGTGACGGCGACGATGCGCTCGTCCTCCTCGGCCTCGCGCACGAGGCTCTCGGCGAAGACCTTCGTATAGCTCGGCGCGTTGGCCTTGGGCTTGGCCTGCGCGCCGGTGACGACGTCGAAGGTGACGACGCCGTGGTACTTGTCGGCGGCGGCTTCGGCCGGGGCATAGCCCTTGCCCTTCTGCGTCACGACATGGACGAGGATCGGCCCCGCCTCGGCATCGCGCGCGTTCTTCAGCACCGGCAGCAGATGGTCGAGGTTGTGGCCGTCGATGGGCCCGACATAGTAGAAGCCGAGCTCCTCGAAGAGCGTGCCGCCCGTCCAGAAGCCGCGGGCGAATTCCTCGGCGCGCTGCGCCTTCTCGTAGAAGAACTTCGGCAGCCGCTTGGCGAGCTGCTTGCCCGCCTCGCGCAGCGTGCGGTAGGCGCCGCCCGAGACGAGCCGGGCGAGATAGGCCGACATGGCGCCGACCGGCGGGGCGATGGACATGTCGTTGTCGTTGAGGATGACGATGAGCCGCTCGTTCATCGCCCCGGCGTTGTTCATGGCCTCGTAGGCCATGCCGGCCGACATCGCCCCGTCGCCGATGACGGCGACGACATTGCGCCGCTCGCCCTTGAGGTCGCGCGCCACCGCCATGCCGAGCCCGGCGGAGATGGAGGTGGAGGAATGGGCCGCGCCGAAGGGGTCGTACTCGCTCTCGGCGCGCTTGGTGAAGCCGGAGAGGCCGCCGCCCTTGCGCAGGGTGCGGATGCGCTCGCGCCGCCCGGTCAGGATCTTGTGCGGATAGGCCTGGTGGCCGACGTCCCAGATCAGCCGGTCGTGCGGCGTGTCGAAGACGTGATGCAGCGCCACCGTCAGCTCGACCACGCCGAGCCCGGCGCCGAGATGCCCGCCGGTGACCGAGACGGCGTCGATCGTCTCGGCGCGCAACTCGTCCGCTATCTGGCGCAGGTCCGCCTCGGGCAGGCGGCGCAGGTCCGCGGGCGTCTTGATGGTATCGAGCAGCGGCGTATCGACGGGCACGGCAATCGTCCTCGCGCGCGGGTGGTGCGGGTTGGCTGCAACCGGACATAGGGCCTTGTCCGGCGTGGGTCAAAGGCGCCGTTGCCGCGCCGCTCACATCTCGGGCAGGGGAATGAACTCGTCGTCGCCCGGCACGCCGGCGAAGCGGCCCAGCTTCCAGTCCTCCTTCGCCTCCTCGATGCGCTCCTTGCGCGAGGAGACGAAGTTCCACCAGATGTAGCGCTTGCCGTCCATCGGCGCCCCGCCGAGCATGAGGAAGCGGGCCGGCGTCAGCGCGGTGATGGTGATCGCGTCGCCCGGCTTGAAGACGAGCAGGCGGTGCGCCTCGAAACGGTCGCCGGCGATGTCGATCTCGCCGGAGACGGTGTAGATCGCCCGCTCCTCGGCGACCGGATCGAAGGGAATGCTCGCGCCCGCGGCGAGGGCGACATCGGCATAGACCGCCTCGCTCGCCGTGGCGACGGGCGAGCTGGAGCCGAACAGCGTGCCGGCGACGATGCGCACGTGCTTGCCCTCGCCGACGATGTCAGGCAGGGCGTTCTCGTCGTAATGGCTGAAGGCGGGGGTATCCTCCTCCCGTTCGGCGGGCAGGGCGACCCAGCTCTGGATGCCGGCGAGACGGCCGCCGCGGACGCGCTCCTCGAGGCCCGTGCGTTCGGAATGGACGATGCCGCGGCCGGCCGACATCAGGTTGACGGCGCCGGGGCGGATGATCTCCTCGCTGCCGAGGCTGTCGCGGTGCACGATCGCCCCCTCGAAGAGATAGGTGAGGGTGGCGAGGCCGATGTGCGGATGCGGCCGCACGTCGAGCCCGTCGCCGACGGCGAAATCGGCCGGCCCCATCTCGTCCCAGAAGATGAAGGGGCCGACCATGCGCCGCCGCACGGTCGGCAGGGCGCGGCGCACGGCAAAGCCGCCGATGTCGGAGACCCGCGGCACGACCACGAGGTCCGCCGCATCGCAGGACGGCGCGTCGCCGGCCACGGGGTCCTTGCCACGAAGCCAGCTCATCGCACCCTCCTGTCCTGAAGGCTCAGCCCTCGACGTCGAGCGGCTCGCTGCTGGGCTTGCCGTCGGGCCCCATGGTGATCTTGTCGATGCGCGCCTCTGCCTTCTTCAGGAGCGCCTCGCAGTGCTTCTTCAGCGCTTCGCCCCGTTCGTAGATCGCGATCGATTCGTCGAGCGGCACGTTGCCCTTCTCGAGCCGGTCGACGATCTCCTCGAGTTCCTTGAGCGCGCGCTCGAAAGGCAGGGACGCGATATCGGACGGCGCGTGGTCGCTCATCATGCATTCCTCAAGGGACATGTGCTCCAGATGAGGGTTATCGCGTTCCCTTCGGCGCGAGGCAACCCCATCATGGTTGAAGCAGCCGCAGGTTGCACGTCGAAGGTGGGTGCTCCTCCTGCGGCGCGCGTCACGAAACCGTGCCGTCGGCTGCCGGCGCCGTGCCTCCGCTCCGGCGCAGCAGCTTCTGGTAGGCGAGGCCGATGCCGACGAGCACGAGGCCGAGGCCGATGAACGACAGGGCCCGGAGCACGCCCTCCAGGCTCGACAGGTCGACGACGAAGACCTTGACGACGGCGATGAGGATGTAGGGCGCCGAGGCGAGGCGCGCGAAGCGCCAGTTGCGCCACAGCCCGACGGCGAGGATGGCGACGCCGATGACGACGAGCGCGGCGGAATAGGTCCACAGCTCGGCCTCGCCCGTCTGCCGCCAGAGCGCGATCTGCGGCCCCTGGAAGAGGAAGCGGATGACGTTGACGGTGAAGGCGAGGTGCAGGAGCAGCGCCAGCGCCAGCGCGCTGCGCACGTACCAGGTCGGCCGGTGCGCCCGCGCGAGCCAGGCGAGGCCGGCGGCCATGACGGCCGGCACGAGATAGGCGAGGACGAGCGTGTTGAAGACGGCGCCGCCGAGGATGGGCTCGTCCGTGAACAGCGGATTTTCGCCGAGGAGGAGGCCGATGCCGGCGACGATGAGCGTCAGCACGCCGAAGGCGAGCCCGGCGAAGTGGTAGACCGGATCGGCACGGTGCAGCTCGAGCCGCATCAGCACGATCGAGAAGGCAAGGCCCGCCGTCGCCATCAGCCCCATCTCGACGAAGCCGGAATCGGGCGCGAAGGGATCGCCGTCGTGCAGCGCGTGGCGGATCTCGAAGAAGACCAGCAAGGCGGAGAACAGGATGGCGAGGCTCTCGCACAGCTGCGTCACCCGGTCCCGCCCGCTCATGGCGAGCACCCGGGCGGCCAGCGCGAAGGCGAGCGCGGGCACGCCATAGCCCCACAGCAGCCAGTTGAAGATCGGCGTGGTGCCGAGGGCGTCGCCCGCGATGGCCGGGTCCCAGACGACACGGCCGAGGACGAGGAGGCCGGTGGCGCCGACGGCATAGCGCAGCACCGGCACCGCGATGCGTTGTGAGACGAAGGCGGTGCCGAGCGCCGACAGGGCGAAGGCGACGGTGAGCATGCCCTTTTCGAGCGCGAAGGTGAGGCCGAGCGCGAGGGCCGCGAGCGCGGCCGCCGCCATCGCCCCCGTGCCGAGCGCCGCGACCGGCCGGGCTTCGCCGTCATCCCCGTGCAGCAGCCGGGCGGCACCCGTGAAGAGAAGTGCGAGGACGGCCGCGGCAAGCGCGAAGGGCACGCTCGTATCGAAGGCGGTGACGCGCCAATAGGCGATGACGAGCAGGGCGAGGACGCCGGTCGTGCCGGCGGCCGCATGGCACGCCGCCGAGACGAGCGGCAGGTCTTCGCCGCGCATCAGGCGTCGCACGGCTGCCGCGAGGAGCGCCAGCCCCGCCGCGACGGCGAAAACGAGATAGAGGCTGAGGGCCGCCGGCTGCTCGCCCGGCGCGAACGCCGGGCCGCCGGGCAGGGAGGCGCCGCCCGGGTCGAGCATGGCGAGGCGCGCGACGGGCCAGAAGGCGAGGCAGCCGGCCGCGACGAGGGCCGCGATCAGGCCCGCGCCGGCCGCTGCGGCATAGGCGAAGCCGGTGACGAGGAGGATGGCGACCATCGCACCCGAGAAGGTCGCCCGCCCGCCGCCGCCGGCGAGATCACCCGCGAGGATGGCGAGCGCGCCGAAGGCGCTCAGCACGGCGAGGGCCGGAATGTCGAGCGGCCAGGTCCAGAAGGGCGGCTCCGCCTTGGGTTCGGCCGGCACGGCCGCTTCGGCATCGCCGCCGTCCTCGCCGGTTTCGGCCGTAGGCTCTCCCTCCGCCTCGGCCACGGGAATGCCAGCCGTGACGGGCAGAGCGCCGCCGTGCGGCAGCGCGACGAGGAACACGACCGCGAGCACCGTCTGCGCCAGCACCAGCACCATGGCGGGCAGGGCATCGGCGCTGCCGACGCTCGTCACCACGAGCCAGCCCCACAGCAGGGCGCCGCCGGCTGCCGAATAGGCAAGCCACCGCCACAGGCGCAGCCGCGCGAGGCCATAGGCCGCCGCGACCACGGCGACGAGATAGATCACCACCGGCCATGGCTGCGGATCGTCGCTCGTGACGAGGAGCGGCGCCGCGAGCGCGCCGAGAAGGCCGAGGGCAGCGAGCGCCGGCCCGTGCAGGGCCGCCGCTACCATGGTCGCGACGCCGATGAGGCCGAGCAGCACGAAGGCGAAGGCCGGGCCGATGAAGCCGTAGAGCGCATGGGCGGCGTAGACGCTGGCGAAGGCCGTCATGGTGCCGGCGGCCGTCAGCACGCTCGGCACATGCGCGGTGGAGACGCCGGCGGTGGAAAGGGCGGACGCCTCCTCGCCCCGCTCGCGCCGCCGCAGCCATTCGCCGCCGGCGATCAGCGCCAGCGCCGTGGCGAGGCCGGCGAAGATGCGCGCGGCCGGGCCGAAATAGCCTTCCTCGATGGAATAGCGCACGAGCAGGACGCCGCCGAGCGCCAGGGCGACGCCGCCGACCCACACGGCCCAGCGCGAGCCGAGCCGCTCCTCGAGCCCGGCCTGCGGCGCAGCCGTTGCAGCCGCCGCGGGCACCAGGTCGGGTGCGGGCTCTTCCGCAGGCTCGTCCGGCGGGAGCGGGCCTTCGGGTTCGGTCGCCGGCTCGGGAGGCGGCGCGGCTTGCGGCTCTTCTTCCGGGGCGGGGGCCGGCCGTTCCAGGCCGGAGAAGGCGTCGCCGGAGACAACCGGCACCACGATGCCCGCCTCGGCGAGCTTCAGCTCCAGCACCCCGAGCCGCGCCTCGAGCGCCGACGTGCGGCCACGCAGCCCGAGCGCCATGAAGAAGCCTGCTATCGCCGCGACAGGCACTGCGAGCGCGATCAGAACGATGAGCGCAATGACCGAATCGTCGCCCACGGCGGTTCCCCCCAGAAAGATCAGTGCACTTTGCCGCGGGATGGTCGTCGATGCAAAGCGGCGCCCGCTGTGCGCAGGCGCACCTCAGGCCTCGTGGCGCGTAATCCCGATCCTGGGTCAGGCCCGCGTGCCGAGGCGCAGGCCCGGCGCCGGCCGCTCCTGCAGCACCTCGCGGCGGAAGCGGAAGAGCGCGGCGGGGCGCCCCGCCGTCGGCATCATCTCCCCGGTCGGCTCGACGAGGGAGGTCGCCTCGACGAGGCGGCGGAAGTTCTGCTTGTGCAGGTGGCGGCCGGTGATGGCCTCGACGCTCGTCTGCAGAGCCGTCAGGGTGAAGCGCTCGGGCATCAGCTCGAAGACGACGGGGCGGTACTTGAGCTTGGCCCTGAGGCGGCTGATGGCCGTCGCGAGGATGCGCCGGTGGTCATAGGCGAGCGGCTTGCCGAGCGGTGGCAGGCTGGCGCGCGCCAGCGCCGCCGGCCTGCCGTCGCGCGCCGCCTCGGCGACGAGCCCGGCCTCGTAGAGGAGTTCGTAGCGCTCCAGCGCCTTTTCCTCGTCCCACGGGCTGCCGTCGCAGCCGAAGCACAGGCGCAGCCGCTCCTCGCGCGTGAGCGCGCGGATCTGCTGGCCGTCATCGGCGTGCGGCGTCCCGGCCCATTCCTTCAGCTGCGGCAGGATGTGCGCCGGCAGGATGGCGGGCTGGCCCGTGCGCCAGTCCTCCCAGGGGAAGAAGTCGTACCACGGCAGGAAGCCGGCATCGCCTGCAGGGGCTGCCGCGCCGGCGAGCCCGCGGGTGAGCGCGAGATAGCCGACGGAGACGACGTGCGGGCCGATGTCGCCGGCGGCGGCGCCGCGCCCCCGGTCGCCGAAGGTGTAGAGCTGCTCGACATAACCCAGCGCCAGGCCCGTCTGTTCCCGCACCCAGGCGCGCAGGCCGACCTCGAAGGTGCGGTGGGCGAGCGGATCGAACGGCCCCGCCGGCAGGGCCGGCACCTCCGCGTCCGGATGATGCGCGACGAGGATCTGCGGCGTCTCGCCCTCGACGGCCACGATGGCCGCGGCGAGGCCGATCTCGATGGCAGGCCGCGGGAGGGGCGGGCTGGCCTCCGTCATGGCCGTTCAGCGGTCGAGAGGGAGGGCGAAGGGCGTGCCCTCGAAGGCATCCACGCCGCGGCCGATGGCGGCGACGGCCTCGCTCATGCGGCCGCGCCGGTCGAGCAGCTTGTCGGCCGCCGCCACGAGCCGGGCATTGGGGGTCGCGCTCGGTGCCGCCTGGCGCAGGCGCTCGGCGAGGAGGAGCTCGTCGAGGTCGGGCCGCAGCGCGCACAGGCCGATGTAGGCCGCGGCGGTGGAGCGGCTGATGCCCGCATAGCAGTGCACGACCATGGGCCTTGCCCGGTCCCAGCCGCGCACGAAGCCGATGACCTGCCGGGCGTGCTCCTCGCCGGGCAGGATGTGCCCGTCCATCGCCTCGATGATGTCGCTGACGCCGATGAAGAGGTGCTGTTCCGGCCCGATTCCGTCGGGCCGCGGCACGGGCGTCGCCGCATTGATCAGCGTCAGCACGTGGCTCGCGCGCACGGCAGCCACCGTTTCGGCAAGGCGCGAGAGGGGACACACGTGAAGGGCCGGCATCGTCGTCGAACCTCCGCAAACGCTCCCTGATCTCGATGACGATAGTGGGGCGATTCGATGACGGCGGCGATTCTGAGCTGTGGATCGGCGCGGCCGATCAGGGCGGGGCGGCGAGCGCGTTGAAGCGGGCGAGAAACCGCGTCTGCGCCTCATCGGCCGACCAGGGCGCGAGGAAGCGGTCGATGGTCGGCGGCAGCGGCGCCGGGCGGCCGAAGAACGCCAGCGCTTCCTCGCGGGCAAAGCCGGCCAGGCGCGTCGCCTCGAGGAAGGCGGCGATCCTGTCGGCGCGCTTCGTTGCCCTGACGAGCGCGGCCGGCGTGGTCGCCGGCAGGCCGAAGCGCAGGTGGATCGCCGCTGCCAGCCGGTGCTCGACGTCCTTGTAATTGCCGCCGAGCACCGCCTTGAAGGGCGAGATCATGTCGCCGATGACATATTCCGCCGCATCGTGCAGCAGCACGACGAGGCGCGCACGGGCGTCGAGATCCGGATGGACGTGCTCGGCGATCGCATCGACCAGCAGCGAATGCTGCGCGACCGAGAAGATGTGCGGGCCGACGGTCTGCCCGTTCCAGCGCGCGACGCGGGCAAGGCCATGGGCGATGTCCTCGATCTCGACATCGAGCGGGGAGGGGTCGAGCAGGTCGAGCCGCCGCCCGGACAGCATGCGCTGCCAGGCGCGCGGGGGCTTGGCTGGCTTGCCGCTCATCGCCCACCACGTGCTGCGGGCACGCATTCCACGGTCGGGCGGGCCGGAGAAAACGCTCGCGACAATCCGTGCAACAGGGATCTCCTCTTCCTTCCCGTCAGGCATGCCGAAACAGGCCGGAACCGCTCGGCTCGCTCCCTACCTAGCACCATGAAGCATGCGGGCAAGACGCCGGCGGCGGCATGGCGGCGGCGCTCGGCCTTGAAGACGAACGAGAGGGCGCCGTTTGCCACCGACCGTGACGCACATTGCGAGGCGCGAATAGAAAATTATTGTAATCGTCGCGCCACTACTTTGCGGATGAACCTGATTAACCCGAGAATTGATATATCAGGGCGGTCAAGGCCGCTCGATGGGGCGCCTATGCTTCAACTCCCATAAGCAATGGTGTCTTTCTTCTCTTCTCGGGGAGAGCGGGGTCGCGCGAAGAAGCAGCGATCAGGCGAGAAACATAATGAAACTTTCAGAGATGCGTTTCCGTGGCTCGTCGCCGCGGACGATCGAATTCGTCCCGACGATGCAGGTGCTCCTGCCGAGAAGGGAGGGAATAGGGATTCGGGCAATCGCGCTCAGGTATCTTGTCGCGTCGGTCGCGATTTTATCCTGCTTGAGCCCCGGGGAATCCCGCGCGCAACTCGCCTGCACCAACGGCGCAAACTATTCATGCGAGCCGCCATCCAAGAACGGCCTCACGCTCACGGCGAATCCCGATTCCATCGTGGCCGATGAGAACATGGTATTGCGCGGCGGTGGCGTGGCGGGTCAGCCGGTGCGCAACTATTTCGTCGGCAATGCCGACAACGCCAACCAGTCGAACGTCTGGATCGGCGATGCCGGCCACACCGATTCGACCACGACGATCTATGCCAACCACTTCGCTGTCGGTGACAGCACGACCTCGGCCTCCGGCGCCAATGCGGCCGCCATCAGTCCGGGCGCGGTGGCGAGCGAGGCCGATGCGCTGGCATTCGGCGCCGGCTCGCAAGCGACGGCGGAAGGAGCGGTCGCGCTCGGCGCCGGCTCGGTGGCCGACCAGGCCAATACCGTGTCGGTCGGCGCGGTCGGGGACGAGCGGCGCGTCGTCAATGTCGCTCCGGGCGTCGACCGCACCGACGCGGTCAATGTCGGCCAGTTGCGGGACGTGGAAAGTGCATTGAACGAGCGCATGACCATCCTGCAGGGGACCGTGCTTGAGACGCGCAGGGAAGCCCGCCAGGGCGTCGCCGCCGCCATCGCCATGACGACCGCGCCCATGCCGTCGGCGCCGGGGCGCATGAGCTGGGCCATGAACCTCGCCACCTTCAAGGGCGAATATGCCTCCGGCGGCTCGCTGGCCTATCGTTTCGACGCGCCGATCCCCATCGCCCTGACCGCCGGCTACGCCTATGGCGGCGGCAAGTCCCACGCCGCGCGCGTCGGCCTGCAGGGGGAGTTCTAGGCGGAAAGGCCGCTCGGCGCGCCCGGGGTCGTCCCCCGTGGCGCGCCGGGCCGGCCGCTCACCGCGTGTCGCGGGCGGCGCATGTCCGCTCTCTGGGTTTACCTGCAGGTGACGGCAGGGAACGATTTTGTGCCCGCAGACGTAGTGCAGCTGAGCGCCAATAAGCATGTCTGGTCTGCAGGATAATTATAAAAAGCGAGCATGATTAATGCCGGCTCAGTGGAATACTCTAACAAATAAGAAATACAAACTTGTATATGGATTTTGTGCGTGTTCATATCATGCAGCCGATATAAAATTAATTAAATAAATAATAAAAAGGAAAAACTCATGGCTATTATGATAAAAAGACACGTGAATTTCTCCGGCAATTTACATACTAGAGCACCCATAGCGGTGGCATTTAACTGCATAAACTATAGTGTATTTTATCCTGAAAAAAATTGTATGATGTATATCGTCAATAACACTGCGGAAATGATTGCTATTTTGTTCCAGCGATATTTGCGGATTTTGTTGGGAGATTATCTGGTTTGCATGTCCGATATTCTAACCGGGCGGCGAGGCGACGTCAGGGGGCTTGCGGTCGTTTCCTGTTTGGCGGCGGGACTAGGGGGATTGGTTCTCTCTTCGTCCGACGCCCAGGCGCAGCTTTCCTGCGCAAATGAGCCGGGGGCCTATGCCTGTGCGGCGCCGGGACAGAACGGCCTCACTTTTACAGCGAATCCCGACTCCCACGTGGCCGATGAGAACATGGTACTGCGCGGCGGCGGCGCATCGGGTCAGCCCGTACGCAACTATTTCGTCGGCAATGCCGACAACGCCAACCAGTCGAACGTCTGGATCGGCGATGCCGGCCACACCGATTCGACCACGACGATCTATGCCAACCATTTCGCAGTCGGGGACAGCACGACCTCGGCCTCCGGCGCCAATGCGGCGGCCATCGGGCCGGGCGCGGTGGCGAGCGAGGCCGATGCCTTGGCATTCGGCGCCGGCTCGCAAGCGACGGCGGAAGGAGCGGTCGCGCTCGGCGCCGGCTCGGTGGCCGACCAGGCCAATACCGTGTCGGTCGGTGCGGTCGGGGACGAGCGGCGCATCGTCAATGTCGCCGCGGGCGTCGACCGCACCGACGCGGTCAATGTCGGCCAGCTGCGGGATGTGGAAAGTGCATTGAACGAGCGGATGAACATCCTGCAGGGGACCGTGCTCGAGACGCGCAGGGAAGCCCGCCAGGGCGTCGCAGCTGCCATCGCCATGACGACCGCGCCCATGCCGTCGGCGCCCGGTCGCATGAGCTGGGCCATGAACCTCGCCACCTTCAAGGGCGAATATGCCTTCGGCGGCTCCCTGGCCTATCGCTTCGACACGCCCGCCCCCATCGCCCTGACCGCCGGCTACGCCTACGGCGGCGGCAAGTCCCATGCCGCGCGCGTCGGCCTGCAGGGGGAGTTCTAGGCGGACAGGCTGCCTGGCGCGCCCGGGGTCGTCCCCGTGGCGCGCCGGGCCGGCCGCTCACCGCGTGTCGCGGGCGAGCGCGGCGCATTCGTCGCGACGGTAGCAGCCGACGAGATGGTCGTTCACCATGCCCACCGCCTGCATGAAGGCATAGACGATGGTGGGGCCGCAGAAGTTGAAGCCGGCTTGTTTCAGCGCCTTCGACATCGCGCGCGATTCCGCCGTCTCGGCCGGCACCTGCGCCATGGCGGAGAAGCTGTTCTGCCGCGCCCGCCCGTCGAGGAAGCCCCAGAGGAAGTTGCTGAAGCCGTCGCGCTCCATGATGGCGAGCCAGGCGCGGGCGCTCTGCACGGTGCCGGCGATCTTGGCCCGGTTGCGCACGATGCCGGCGTCCTGCATCAGCGCCGCGAGCTTCGCATCGTCATAGCGCACGATGGCCTCGGGATCGAAGCCGTCGAAGGCTCTGCGGAAATTGTCGCGCTTGCGCAGGATGGTGATCCACGACAGGCCGGCCTGGAAGCCGTCGAGGATCAGCTTTTCGAAGAGCGCGCGGTCGTCATACTCCGGCACGCCCCACTCGGTGTCGTGGTAGGTCACGTAGAGCGGGTCGACGCCCGGCCAGCGGCAGCGCCACTTGCCGTCCTCGTGCAGGATGAGATCCGCCTTCACCACGTCGTTCATGCCCCCCCTCCGTCATCCCTGCGCCGTATCCGGAGCCGATCCGCCGGGGAAGGCGAAGGTGGCAAATCCCGGCTTCTCAAGGGTGAGGGCGAGGCCGCCGGCGGTCGGCGTCATGCCCGCGGCGAGCGCATCCGCCACGCGGTCGAGCCGCAGCATGGCGAGGCCGCGCCCGCGGGCGCAGGAGCCGACGTGGCCGAGCGTCTTCTCGCCGGCGACGACCGCGGCCCCGTCCTCCGGCACGAAGCCTTCGGTGAAGACGACGGGCACGATGCGCGTGCGGGCGGTGCCGCGGTGCTGCATGCGTGACACCACCTCCTGGCCGACATAGCAGCCCTTGTCGAAGGACACGCCGCCGAGCTGGTCCATCAGCACCTCGTGCGGGAAGGCTTCGCCATAGGTGAAATCCTTGCCGCCCTCCGGCACGCCCGCCGCGATGCGCATGGCGTGGTAGTCGGCGAGCGCCGCCTCACCGAAGGCCTCGATTTCCGCCCGCGGGCCAATGACACGTCGGCCGAGAGCGGCGAGGCGCGGGTCTTCGTAGACCTGGCCGGGCGCTGCCGTCTCGTCGCCCCACAGGGCGGCGACGGCGAGCGCCTCGCTCTCGTCGGCGATCGTCACCTTGGCGCGCAGCTTGTAGAAGGCGAGGCGCTTGACGAGGTCCTGCGCAAGCGCCCGCGGCGCTTCGAGCAGATAGCCGCCGCCATCGCCCTCCGGCACGGCGAGGACGAGGAAGTCGAAGAGGATCTTGCCCTGCGGCGTCAGCAGCGCCGCCCACCGGGCCGTTCCGGGCGCAACGTCCGCGACGGCGCTGGTGACGATGCCGTCGAGGAAGGTGCGGGCGTCCTCGCCCGCCACCCTGACGACGCCCCTGTCCGGCAGAAAAGTCCTCGGCATTCAGCCCTCCGTCCGATCTCGCTGGAGAGATAGGGGGAGGGCGTGCGCCGCTCAACCCGGTTTCGAGAGGATGCCCGTCTGGCCGGTTAGGTCAGTGCTTGCTGGCGGTGGAAAAGGCACCGCCGCGGATGCGCTCCGGCAGGCGCTCCGCAAAATCCGCCACCGCTTCCTCGCCATAGGTGCTGACGAGCTCCTGGAAGGCGGCGAACAGCGCGGCATGGGCCACGCAGTCGCCGTCGAGGCCGTCGAGCTGCGCCTCGGCGAAGGCCTCGCTCAGATAGGTGAGCGCAGCGCGCTTCTCCTCGGCGGCCCCGAGGAAGTCGTCGTCGTGCTGGTTGAATTCGTCCATGTTCCTGCCGTTACGCAACCCGTGGCGCGCTGCCGCCGGTCCACACACTCTAGCAGCCCCGGGCCGGCACTCTAGCGGCTTCTTTACGCGAGGTTAACAGCGCGGGGAAAATGCCTGCAATCCACAGGGCACATGGCTGGAGCGCCCGAGCGCACCTGGCTGCGACAGCTGCATCGTGCGGTCACTGGCCGAAGCGGGTCGCCAGAGTCCGCGTCAGGCGCTGGCCCTCGGCGACGTGCAGGGCGCGCGCCGCCCGCGCCGCATCGGTGCAGCGCCGGTAGGTCAGGGCATAGCTGCGATAGCCGCGGTTGTAGGCGCCGGCGAGGCGCTCGCGCCGTTGCGGGCTCGCGCCTTCTGCATCGAGCAGGTCCGCCATTCGCTCGCGCCATTGCTGCGCATCGGCCTCTTCGCACAGCCCGTCGATGAAGGTGAGCACGCCGAGCACGCGGGCGAGGCGCTGCATGTCGGCCTCGTAGGGCGGCGGTGCCTCCACGCCGCTCTCCGGCGCCTCCGCGGGCGGGCGCGGCTGGGCGAGGGCGGCCGGGGCAAGGGCCGCCGCAGCGGCGAGGCAGGCAGCGAGGATGGCGGGTCTCATGGTGGCCCCTCGTCGAGCATGGCGGCGGCGCGGGCGACGATGGCGGCAAGGCCCGGCGTCGTGCGCAACTGCGCCACCTCGTCCGGCAGGGCCCAGCGCACCGCCCCCGCTTCGGGACCGGGGGCCGGCTCGCCGCCGCGCCAGCGGGCGGCGAAGGCGGCGATGACGAAATGATGCACGACGCCGGTCGCGTCCCGCTCGATGATCTCGACATGGTCGACGAAGGCGGCGATCTCGGCCTCGACGCCCACCTCCTCGCGCAGTTCCCGGAGGGCGGCCTCGCGGAGGTTCTCCCCCGGCTCGACGAGCCCGCCCGGCAGGCTCCAGCACGCCTCCATCGGCGGGCGGCCCCGCGTCGCGATCAGCACCCGCCCGTCGCGGAAGGTCGCCACGCTCGCGGCGAGGAAGGGGCGGGCCGGATAGCGGCGGTCTTCGGGCATGGCCGAGCGCTCTACACGTGCTGGCCGCCGTTGATGTGCAGCTCGGCGCCGTTCACGTAGGAGGAGGCCTCCGTGCACAGGAAGTAGATGGCCTTGGCCACCTCGTCGGGCGTGCCGAGCCGGCGCAGCGGGATCTGCTCGACGAGCTTCTCCGTGCCCGGCGACAGGATGGCGGTGTCGATCTCGCCCGGCGAGATGGCGTTGACGCGGATGCCGCGCTGGCCGAAATCCGCCGCCATCTCGCGCGTCAGCCCGGCGAGCGCGGATTTGGAGGTGGCGTAGGCCGCGCCCGCGAAGGGGTGGACGCGCGAGCCGGCGATGGAGGTGACGTTGACGACGGAGCCACGCGTGCGGGCGAGTTCTTCCACCAGTCCCCGCGCGAGCATGATCGGGGCGAAGAAATTCACCTGGAAGACCTGCTTCCAGTCCTCGAGGCGCGTGTTCATGGTGCCGAGCCGCGAGCCGCCCGGGCCCTTCGGCGAGATGCCGGCATTGTTGACGAGCGCGTGCAGCACGGCGCCCTCGGGCTCGAGGCGGCGCTTGATCTCCTCGATCGCCTCCATGGTGTTCTCGGGATCGGCGAGATCGACCTGGATGTGGTCTTCCGGGCCCATCTCCCACGGGCATTCCTCCGGGAAGGAATGGCGCGAGCAGGTGATGACCCGCCAGCCGGCGGCCGAGAAGCGCTTGACCGTCGCATGGCCGATGCCGCGGCTCGCCCCGGTCAGGAGCATCACGCGCCGGGTCGCATTGGTGGATGGGGGCATGGCGGTTCGTCCTGGTGATGATCGGGGCGTCGAAGGGTTCGGCCTTCAGGGATATAGGCGCTCGCGCTGCCACGCGCCATCCGGCGCCGGGCGGTGGAAGCGGATGCGGTCGTGCAGGCGGAACGGCCGGTCGTGCCAGAACTCGATGGCGACCGGCCGCACCCGGAAGCCGCGCCAGTAGGCGGGGCGCGGGATCTCGCCGACGCCGAACTTCGCCGTATAGACGGCAACCGCCTTCTCGAGGGCGAAGCGGCTCTCGAGCGGACGGGACTGCTGCGAGGCCCAGGCGCCGATGCGGCTGCCGCGCGGGCGCGAGGCGAAATAGGCATCCGCCTCGGCATCGGTGACGTTCTCCACCGGGCCGCGCACGCGCACCTGCCGGCGCAGGCTCTTCCAGTGGAAGAGGAGGGCGGCCTTCGGCACGGCGGCGAGCTCGCGCCCCTTGGCGCTCTCGGCATTGGTGTAGAAGACGAAGCCCTGCCCGTCGAAGCCCTTCAGCAGCACCATGCGCGCGTCCGGCAGGCCGTCCGCGTCCACCGTGGCGAGC
Source organism: Chelatococcus caeni (assembly GCF_014196925.1). Classification (GTDB taxonomy): domain Bacteria; phylum Pseudomonadota; class Alphaproteobacteria; order Rhizobiales; family Beijerinckiaceae; genus Chelatococcus_A; species Chelatococcus_A caeni. The sequence continues at coordinate 364,465 of NZ_JACIEN010000001.1, forward strand.
GCCATGGCGTTGGGATCGTTCGGCTCGCTCGCCGTCGCGTCCTCCAGCCAGCGGGCGAAGAGCCCGAAGGGATCGGTTTCGTTGGAGAAGTCACCGCTCGTTAACGCTTCCACGGCTTAAATTCCTGACGGATTCGGATGGATCGGCGAGGCGGCTCGTGACCCGGGGCGATATGCGCAGCTCTTATAAGAGAACAGCGTCGTTGTGCGAAGGCATTCACGCAGGTCGTGGCGTCGCACTCGCTGCCGCGCTCGCGGCGGCGCTGGCTGCGGGCGGCTGCAGCATCTCCTTTCCGCTCGGCTCCCTCGTCGGTGACGACGTGGCGACGACGAGTTCGGTCTCGCCCGCTCCCTCGCCCCTGTCGCCCGAGCTGACGACGGAGGACTGGCGGCGCGCCAGGAGCGCCCTCGAGGTCGCGCTCGACCCCTTCGGCAACGGCACGAGCGCCTCGTGGGACAACCCGGAGACCGGCGCCAAGGGGGCTTTCCTGCCGCTCGGACAGCCCTATGTGAAGGACGGCGACGTGTGCCGCGCCTTCCTCGCCGACCTGTCGCTGCAGGTCGGGGCCCAGGCCATGCAGGGCACCGCCTGCCGGCCGTCCGGCGGCGGCTGGTCCATCACCGAGGTGAAGCCCTGGCGCAAGCCTGCCTGAGGCTGCCCGGAAGCGCGCAATAACCGTTGCAGCCGTGCAACAGTTGCCCCATATGGGAGGGGATTGGTTGCGGTACCCCGCTCCCTGACAGGATATCCATGCGCGATCCATACAGCATTCTCGGTATTGCCAGATCGGCGAGCGACACGGACGTCAAGAAGGCGTTCCGCAAGCTCGCCAAGGCCTATCATCCCGACCAGAACAAGGATGATCCCAAGGCCCAGGAGAAGTTCGCCGAGGTCAATGCCGCCTACGAGATCCTCGGCGACAAGGAGAAGCGCGCCCAGTTCGACCGCGGCGAGATCGACGCCGAGGGCAAGCCGCGCTTCCACGGCTTCGACGGGTTCTCGGGTGCCGGCGCCGGGCGTGGCCAGCACGGCGGCTTCGACTTCCGCCGCTCCGGGCCGGGCGCAGGCGCCGGCTTCGACCCGCAGGACTTCTTCTCGGATCTCTTCGGCGAGGCGATGCGCAACGCCGGCCGGGCAGGGGACACCGGTCGCGGCCGCGCCCACCATCCGCGCGGCGAGGACGTGAAGGCCGACATCACCGTCACGCTCGAGGAGGCGGTGCACGGCGGCAAGCGGCGCATCAACTTCACCACCGGCCGCGAGGTCGAGGTCAACCTGCCCAAGGGCGTCAGCGACGGCAAGACCATCCGCCTGCGCGGCCTCGGCGAGCCGAGCCCCTTCGGCGGCGAGCCGGGCGACGTCCTGCTCACGGTGCACGTGGCGCCGCACCCGCAGTTCCGGGTGGAGGGCAAGAACCTGCGCCTGCGCCTGCCGGTGCCGCTGGCCGATGCGGTGCTCGGCGCCAAGGTGCGCGTGCCGACCCTCGACGGCGCCGTCAACATGACGATCCCGCCGATGTCGAGCGGTGGCAAGAGCTTCCGCCTGCGCGGCAAGGGCATCCCGGAGAAGGACGGGCCGGGCGACATCATCGTCACGCTCGACATCGTCCTGCCGGATGCCGCCGACCCGGCGCTCGACGCGCTCATGCGCAAGTGGCGCGAGGCGGCCTCGGCCAAGAGCTGAGCGGCACGGGCGAGCCTGCGGCTCGGCTTCTTGTGCTGGTTCCCGGCTCTCGCCTGCGCTTCGCGCATGCGGGCCGGGAAACGAGGGTGTTCGTCGAAAGAAACTCGTTCCCCGGACGCGTGCAGCGAAGCGGAATGCGAGCCGGGACCCAGCGCAAGACCCCGATGCCCGTAGGGCATCGCCACTTCTCCTGCCCACCCGAATCAGCCCGGCGCGCGCTGCCCGTCGCTCTGCCGCTTATGCCCAGGCGAAAGGCTTGCCACATCGAAGTCGCGCGCCGAGGCTTCCGTCCGCCGTCGCTCTCGGCTAATGATGCGCGTCCGCTCCGGACCATCCGGCTTTCAGACAGATCAGATTTCGAACGGCCATGGCAGACAACTCAGCGACACGCCCGTCCATCATGTCCGGCAAGCGCGGGCTCATCATGGGAGTGGCCAACAACCGCTCCATTGCCTGGGGCATCGCCAAGGCCGCGCACGCCCATGGGGCCGAGCTCGCCTTCACCTATCAGGGCGATGCGCTGAAGAAGCGCGTCGAGCCGCTGGCGGCGGAGCTCGGCGCCGAAGTGGTCGGGCACTGCGACGTCACCGACGGGGCGACGATCGACGCCGTCTTCGCCGAGGTGGAGAAGCGCTGGGGCAAGCTCGACTTCCTCGTCCACGCCATCGCCTTCTCGGACAAGGACGAGCTCACCGGCCGCTATGTCGACACGACGCCGGAGAATTTTTCAAAGAGCCTGCTCATCTCCTGCTACTCGCTGACGGCCATCGCCCAGCGTGCCGAGAAGCTGATGAAGGACGGCGGCTCGCTGCTGACGCTCACCTATTACGGCGCCGAGAAGTGGATGCCGCACTACAACGTCATGGGCGTCGCCAAGGCTGCGCTCGAGGCGAGCGTGCGCTATCTCGCGGCCGACCTCGGCCCGCAGGGCATCCGCGTCAACGCCATCTCGGCCGGGCCGATCAAGACGCTCGCGGCCTCGGGCATCGGCGACTTCCGCTACATCCTCAAGTGGAACGAGTACAACTCGCCGTTGCGTCGCACGGTGACCATCGAGGAAGTGGGCGAGACGGCCGCCTATCTCCTGTCCGACATGTCGCGCGGCGTGACCGGCGAGATCCACCATGTCGACGCCGGCTACCATGTCGTCGGCATGAAGAACCCCGACGCGCCCGACATCGTGCTCGGCAAGGAATGACGGCAAGGCCGCGTCTCTTCTTCGTCCGCCACGGCGAGACGGACTGGAACGCCGAGGGGCGCCTGCAGGGCAAGCGCGACACGGCGCTCAACGACGTCGGCCGCGGCCAGGCGCAGACGGTGGGGCGCCTCCTGCGCGATCTCGTGCCCGGTTGCGAGGGCCTCGACTTCATCGCGAGCCCGCTCGCCCGCACGCGCGAGACGATGGAGCTGCTGCGCCACGCCATCGGCCTGCCGCGGCAGGGCTACCACCTCGAGCCGCGCCTCGCCGAGATCTCCTTCGGCGAATGGGAAGGGCGGACGTGGAAGGAGCTGCGCACGAGCGAGCCCGACCTCTATGCCGCCCGCAAGCGCGACTGCTGGCACTTCACGCCGCCGGGCGGCGAGAGCTACGCCGCGGTCGCGGCGCGCGTGCGCCCGCTCCTCGAGGGCCTGACCCGCGACACGCTCGTCGTCTCGCACGGCGGCGTCGCCCGCGCCGTGCTGACGCTCCTCTCCCGCGTCGCGACGCACGAGGCGCCGCACATCGACATCTGGCAGGGCCGCATCCTCGTCTTCGACGCCGGCGCCCACCGCTGGGAGCCGGTCTGAGCGGGCTGGCATCTAGGCCAACGCGTCTGAAGCCGTGCTGATGGTTAGGCGCGTCGCGAAACGATGAGCCGCGAAACGATGAACCGTCGGCTCCCTCTTCTCCCTCCCCCCACGAAGTGGCGGGGAGGGGCAGAGGTGGGGGGCGGTGCCGCAGGCAGGCGTTCAGTCGCTGCCCGCCGAAAGATCCGAAACGCCATCGAGGGTGGTGAGGCCCCCACCCCCACCCCCCCCCGCCGCAGGCGGGGGGAGGGAGGCCCGGCCGCGCCGGTGGTCCGGACCGGGCCGTTTGACGATGCGTCCCCGCGCGCGTAAGACGCGGCGAGCATCAGCGCGGCGAGATCATGTCCCACAACAGCTTTGGCCACCTCTTCCGTGTCACCACCTTCGGCGAGAGCCACGGGCCTGCCATCGGCTGCGTCGTCGACGGCTGCCCGCCGCGCATTCCGCTGACCGAGACCGATATCCAGCACGACCTCGACCGCCGCCGGCCGGGCCAGTCCCGCTATACGACGCAGCGGCAGGAGCCGGACCAGGTGCGCATCCTCTCCGGCGTCTTCACCGACGAGAAGACCGGCGTGCAGATGACGACGGGCACGCCCATCGGCCTCCTCATCGAGAACGTCGACCAGCGCTCGAAGGATTACGGCGAGATCCGGAACAAGTATCGACCGGGCCACGCCGACTACACCTATGACGTGAAATACGGCATCCGCGACTATCGCGGCGGCGGCCGCTCCTCGGCGCGCGAGACGGCGATGCGCGTCGCCGCCGGCGCCGTTGCCCGCAAGGTCGTGCCGGGGCTCGTCGTGCGCGGCGCGCTCGTGCAGATGGGCCCGCACAGGATCGACCGGTCCCGCTGGGACTGGGACGAGATCGGCCGCAATCCCTTCTTCTGCCCCGACGCCGAGGCGGCGGCCTTCTTCGCCGACTATCTCGACGGCATCCGCAAGAAGGGCTCCTCCATCGGCGCCGTCATCGAGATCGTGGCCGAGGGCGTGCCGCCCGGCCTCGGCGCGCCGATCTACGGCAAGCTCGATGCCGACCTCGCCGCGGCGCTGATGAGCATCAACGCGGTCAAGGGCGTCGAGATCGGCGCCGGCTTCGAGGCGGCCTCCCTCACGGGCGAGGAGAACGCCGACGAGATGCGCCTCGGCAATGACGGCAAGCCGCTCTTCCTCTCCAACCATGCCGGCGGCGTCGTCGGCGGCATCTCGACGGGCCAGGCGGTGGTGGCGCGCTTCGCCGTCAAGCCGACCTCCTCGATCCTGCAGCCGCGCCTGTCGGTCGACCGCTTCGGCGCGGAGACGGATGTGGTGACCAAGGGCCGGCACGATCCCTGCGTCGGCATCCGCGCCGTCCCCGTGGGCGAGGCCATGGTCGCCTGCGTCATCGCCGACCATTTCCTGCGCCACCGCGGCCAGGTGGGCGAGACGACGCCCTGGCCGATGGGCGGTTGAGTGAAACTAAATAGTTCGGGCCCGTTTCCCGACGTCATGCCCCCGCTCGTCGCGGGCATCCACGCCGTGACGCTCGCGCAGGGGTGAAAGGCGTGGATGGCCGGGACAAGCCCGGCCATGACGCGGGAAGGTTGCGCTCCGCGGTACTCGAACAGCCGTGCGACGAGAACCGACAGGACGGCGAGCAGGGGCGGGAGCCAAGTCGGCGCCACCCTGCAACTCGGCGATTTTAGTTGAACTAAAATCCCGCCGGGTTTAGCGTCGCCCTCATGAGACTGGCCGACTGGCTTATCCGCGAGAACATGACGCGCGTGGATTTTGCGCGCCGCATCGGCGTCACGCCCGGTGCGGTCACGCAGCTGTGCCGCGACGATGGCGCCTGGCTGTCGCGCGAGACGGCGCGCCTCATCCTCGAGGTGACCCGCGGCGCCGTCACCCCCAACGATTTCATCGACGCCCGGACTGGGCGCGAGGAGGCTTTCATGACCCAGACGGTGACCGAGGCGATCGAGGCCTTCGCCCGCGGCGAGATCGTCATCGTGACAGATGACGACGACCGGGAGAACGAGGGCGACCTCGTCGTCGCCGCCTCGCTCTGCACGCCGGAGAAGATGGCCTTCATCATCCGCCACACCTGCGGCATCGTCTGCGCGCCGCTGACCGGGTCCGACGCACGGCGCCTCAGGCTCGACCCCATGGTCGCGGCCAACGACGCGCCGCTCGGCACGGCCTTCACGGTCTCGGTCGACGTGCGCCACGGCCTCACCACCGGCATCTCGGCCGAGCAGCGCAGCAACACGGTGCGTGCCCTCGCCAACAACAACATGGGAGCGGGCGATTTCGTGCGCCCCGGCCATGTCTTCCCGCTCATCGCCAAGGACGGCGGCGTGCTCATCCGCTCGGGCCATACCGAGGCGGCGGTGGATCTCTGCCGCCTCGCCGGGCTGCCCGAGGTCGGCGTCATCTGCGAGCTCGCCAACGACGACGGCACGGTGATGAAGGGCCCGCAGATCGACGATTTCGCCAAGGCGCACGGCCTGAAGCGCATTTCGGTGGCCGACCTCATCGCCTATCGCCAGGCTCGTGAAAAGCTTGTCGAGCGCGTCGCCACCTTCCCCGTGTCGACCGAGATCGGCGAGCTGACCGGCCATGCTTATGTGACGCCGTTCGACACGGTGAACCACTTCGCCTTCGTCTACGGCAACATCGGTGACGGTCGCGGCGTGCCGGCGCGCCTGCACCGGGCCAATGTGGTGGCCGATGTCTTCGGTGGCGGCAAGACGTTGAACAAGGTGCTCGGCCAGTTTGCGCAGGAGGGGCGGGGCGTGATCGTCTACCTGCGCGACGGTACGGCCGGCGTGCCCCTCACCGTCGTCAGCGAGGATGCGACCGGCTCCGAATTCACCCGCACCCAGCAGTGGCGCGAGGTCGGCCTCGGCGCGCAGATCCTGCGCGACCTCGGCGTCACCTCGATCCGCAACCTCGCTTCCAGCTCGCGCGCCTATGTCGGCCTCAGCGGCTTCGGCATCGAGATCGCGGATACGGTGATCCTGGAGGGGTGAGGGGCCTGGCAGGGCTCCGTCGCTTCATCCCCGTGATTGGCGATAACGACACACCGTTCCCCTGCGTCATGGCCGGGCTCGTCCCGGCCATCCACGCTTTTCCGCCTTGCGTAACGTCAGGGCGTGGATGCCCGCGACAGGCGCGGGCATGACGGGCCTGCTTCATGACGGGCCTGCTTTCTGTGACCGTCGGAAAAGGTCTGGCACCGCTCTTCTCCCTCCCCACCACGAGGGGGAGGGGAGGCAGCTCGCTCCGACAGCCGTCCCCTGCGATCGCGAAACTCACCCCCGCATCAGGCACTGCACGTGGGCGGCCACGGAGGCGGCGAGGCCCTGCAGGTCGTAGCCGCCCTCGAGCAGCGAGACGATGCGCCCGCCGCACTGCCGGTCGGCGATGTCCATGAGCTCGCGCGTCGCCCAGGCGAAGTCGTTTTCCGTCAGGTTGATGTTGGCGAGCGGGTCGCGCCAGTGGGCGTCGAAGCCGGCGGAGATGATGATGAGGTCCGGCCGGAAGGCGGAGATGCGCGGGAAGATGGCGATTTCGAGCGCCTCGCGGAAGCTCTCGCCGCCGTCGCCCGCGTGCAGCACCGCATTGACGATATTGTCGTGCGCCCCGCGCTCGGAGGCGGCGCCGGTGCCGGGATAGAGCGGCATCTCGTGCGTGGAGCAGTAGAGCACGCTCGCGTCGTCCCAGAAGATGTCCTGCGTGCCGTTGCCGTGGTGCACGTCCCAGTCGAGGATGGCGACGCGCCCGAGGCCGTGCCGCTTCTGCGCGTGCCGCGCGGCGATGGCCGCATTGTTGAAGAAGCAGAAGCCCATCGCCGTCGCCTTCTCGGCGTGATGGCCGGGCGGGCGCACGGCGCAGAAGGCATTGTCGGCCGAGCCGCCCACCACCTCGTCCACCGCGAGGATGGCCGCGCCGGCGGCGTGCACGGCCGCCTCCAGCGTGCCCGCCGACATCGTCGTGTCGGCGTCGATCATGACCAGCCCCTCGCGCGGCGCGGCGGCGATCAGCGCATCCACATGCACCGGCGGATGCGCGCGGCAGATGGCATCGCGATCGGCAGCCGGCGCGTCGCGGAGGCGCACGAGATCGGCGAACTTCTCCTGCTCCAGCGCCTGCTCGATGGCGCGCAGGCGCTCGGGCCGTTCCGGATGGCCCGGTGGCGTCGCGTGGGCGATCGAGGAAGGGTGGGAGATAAGGAGCGTCGTCACGGCGATATCCCAGGAGAGGATGCAGCTTTGCAGGCGGCGGGCGTTGTGTCTATGTCACGCTTGGCGAGTATTTGCCACGCGAGGCGGTTTTCTTGTCGGCGGCTGTTGCTCCGCCATTCTCATGTGCCATACAGCACGGCGAATCGGGCCATTGAGTCGCATTTTACGCCCGATTGATGATCGTTTTGGGGGCGATTGGCATGTTCTTGAGGATGTTGGGGGCCGTGGTGGTGATCGGCCTTTCGCTGGCCGGCTGCAATTTCAAGGGTGTGCCCGACCCGGACGTCTCGACGCGCGACCGCGAGTGGATGTCCCTTGTTCCCCAGGCGGATGTCGATCCCCAATACGGCCGCTACATGATCGACGATCCGACCGGCGAAGCGCCCGGCACCATCGTCGTCGACCAGAAGTCGCGCCTGCTTTACTTCGTTTTGCCCGACCGCAAGGCGATCCGCTACGGCGTCGCCGTCGGCGACGAGGCCTATGGCTGGACCGGGACGGCCGAGGTCGCCCGCAAGGCCGAGTGGCCCAACTGGCACCCGCCGGCCGAGATGCAGGCACGCTGGCCGCACGTGCGCTTCACCGAAGGCGGCCCGAACAACCCGCTCGGCGCCCGCGCGCTCTATCTCTACGAGAACGGCCGCGACACGCTCTACCGCATCCACGGCACCAACGAGCCGGAGAAGATCGGCCAGGCGGTGTCCTCCGGCTGCATCCGCATGCGCAACATCGACGTGATCGACCTCTACAACCGCACCAAGGTCGGCGCGCGCGTCGTCGTCAAGTAACGGCGCTCATGTGAGCGGCCCCGGCTGGCCGCCGAGGTGGACGAGCACGATCTCCGGCGGCACGCCGAGGCGCACGGGCACGATGCTCGTGCCGAGCCCGCCGGAGACGATCATCGTGCGGCCGCGCTCGGCCACGAGGCCGTAGGCGTAGCGGTTGCCGTAGGCCGACGGCACCACCGGTGAATAGCCCATCATACGCACCTGGCCGCCATGGGTATGGCCGGCCAGCGTCAGGCTGACGCGTGCCGGCACCGTGGGGAAGATGTCCGGCTCGTGCGCCAGCAGGATCACGGGCGCGGCGTCGTCGACCTGGGCGAGGGACGCCGGCAGGTCGTCGACCCCGCGGAACCTGTCCGGCCCGAGGATGTGGGCGATCTGGTCGCCGAGGCCGATCAGCCAGAAGCCGCGGCCGTCCTTCTTCAGCCGGACGGCGTCGTTCTCCAGCACCGGGATGCCGACGCCCTGGAGCGTGCGCCGCATGGTGCGCGCCCCGTCTGCCGGTATGCCGGGCGCGATCGCGTGCCACCAGTCGTGGTTGCCGAGGATGGAATAGACGCCGAGCGGCGCCGTGAGCCGGCCGAGGGGCTCGGCCCATTCTTGCGGTGCGAGACGCCGCGTGACGAAGCGGTGCGTGCCGATATAGTCCCCGAGCAGCACCGTCACGTCCGGCTTGAGCGCATTGGTCGCGGCGACGATCTCGGCGACGCGGGCGGCCGGCATGTGCGGTTCGCAGACGTGCAGGTCGGCGAGGGCGGCCAGCGTCAGCTCCATGTCCGACGGCCAGCCGCGCGGCGTGATCCAGTAGCGCTTGACGATGAGCCGCATGCCCGGCTCGACGGCGAAGGCGTAGGAGGCGAACCCTGCACCTGCAAGGACCGTCCCGGCGAATGCTTTGAGAAGAGTTCGCCGGGTCGGCATATTTCAGGAGGGTCCTGTCGGTCAGCTGGCGAATGGTCCGTCGCGCAGATAGTCGGGCAGCCGCTCGGCCTTCCTCTGCCTGCCACGGCGGAATTGCTCCACCGCGGCCGCCACCGCCGGAATCCCGATGGCACGAAACGTTGGCGCATCCGCCTTGCCTTGGCAAGCGGGGGTGATCCGGGCGGTGGCCACGGCCGTCTTCTCGGCCTTGTCTTCGGAACGTGAAGGGATCTCGGTCATCTGCTCGGTCTCATGGCTCTGCCGGCGGCCGGCCGGCTGGGTGCGCCGCCTGCCGTGCGGCGCGACGTTCGTCACCATCGCGCCCGATCGCGTCGGGCGCTTGGCGGCACTGCGGCAAAGGCGTGTTATATCGCGCTCGACTCCGCGACAGGGTTAACAGCCGTGCGGGTTGGGACGGTAGTGAACCGTCGCCTCGCGCGATGTGCGCTGGCGCTCCGACGGGCCGGAACTTGCCTTCAGGCGGTCCGCCCCGGCGGCACGAAGCGGCAGCCGCGCTCCTCCAGGAGGCGCGCCACCGCGATGGCCGTCGCATCGGCCCATTCCGCCGCCATGATCTGCACCCCGGTCGGCAGGCCGGCGGCCGTGCGCATGACGGGCGCCACCGCCGCCGGCAGGTGCGCGGCGCTCGCGAGCGAGGACCACAGGAGGAAGTCGAAGTAGGGGCGCTCCGTACCGTTGACGGCGATCGTGCGGGCATGGATGTCCGGCGCCTGATCGTGCGGGATGGCCGCCACCGGCGCTGGCGGCATCAGCACCACGTCCCAGTCCCTGAAGAAAGCGGCCCAGTGCTCCTTGAGGGCACGCCGGCGCTCCAGCAGCCGCTGCCAGGTGGCGACGTCGAGCCGCGCGCCGCGCGCCTGCAGGGCCCGGTGCGACAGGTCGCCGGGAGCGTAGTTGGCGGCATCGGCCGCCAGCCTGTCGCGCACCTTCTGCGGCAGGCCGGCCGCCACGATGGCGTGGTTGAGGAGCGCATAGACCTCGAAGGCTTCGGCGAAGGAAAAGCCCGGCCGCGCCCACTCGTCGACGATGGCTCCGGCCTCGGCCAGCAGGGATGCGGCATGGGCGACCCCGGCCGCCACCTCGGCATCGACCGGCGCCAGGGGCTCATCGAGCCAGACGGCGACCCTGAGGCCGCGCCCGTCGAGACGCGGCACGTCGATCGGCCGGCCGTCGCGCGCGATGACGGGCAGGATCAGCGCGAGGTCTTCCGCCGAGCGGGCGAGGGGGCCGGCGACGACGAGGTCGCCCTCCTTCGGCGTGCCGGGCGCCGGCGGCACGTGGCCGAGCGTCGAGACGAGAGACCACGTCGGCTTGAGGGCGAAGACGCCGCAGGCATGCGCCGGCCAGCGCAGCGAGCCGCCGAGGTCCGACCCGAGCTCGAAGGCGCTCATGCCGGTCGCGACGGCGGCCGCCGCCCCGCCCGACGAGCCTCCCGTGGAGCGCGTGACGTCCCAGGGATTGTTGGTGGTGCCGTGGACCGGGTTGTAGGTCTGGAAATCGCCGGAGAACAGCGGCACGTTCGACTTGCCGAGGATGACGCAACCCGCGTCGCGCAGCCGGGCGACGGCTGCCGCATCCGTCTCGGGCATCCGGTCGCGGAAGCTCGGCGCCCCCGCTGTCGAGACCATGCCGGCGACGTCGAAGGCATCCTTGATGGTGATGACGAGCCCGTCGAGCGCGCGGGCCTCGCCCGCGGCCCGGCGGGCGTCGCTTTCTTCGGCGGCGCCGCGTGCCGCGATCGTGTCGAGCGTCACGATGGCGTTCAGCGCCGGGTTCTCGGCGGCGATGCGCGCGAGCGTCATGTCGAGCAGCGCGACGCTCGACAATTCGCCGCGCTGGAGGGAGGCGAGGATGGCATGCGCGGGTTGCGTCAGGAGATCCACGGCCCCTCCCAGGGTTCATGCGTTCTTGTCTTGCGGCCCGTTCATTCGGCCGCGGGCGAGCGGATGCGCCCCGGCCTGCCGGCAGGGCCGCTCCGGTCCTCCTCGTCGCGGCGCAGGATATCGCGCCAGGCGAGGAGCACACGTTCCAATTCCGCGATATCGGTGTGCGGAAGAACGCCCAGGGTCCGCTCCACATAGGCGCGCTGGGCGGCGATGCCGCGCTCGGCGAGCGCGCGCCCCTTCTCCGTCAGGTGGAGCGCATAGGAGCGGCGGTCGCCGGCGATGGGCTGGCGCACGACGAGGCCGCTCGCGGTGAGCCGATCGACGAGGCCGGAGACATTGCCCTTCGTCACGTAGAGGCGCTCGGCCAGCTCCTGCTGCGTGATGCCCTCGCGCTCGGTCAGCGTGGACAGCACGTCGAACTGGGGAATCGACAGGTCGAGCCGGCGCAGCTCCTGGTTCATGGCCGCATAGAGCCGCTGGTTCATGCGGACGAAGCGCAGCCAGGTTCGCATCAGCGCGTCGCCCTGCTGAACGCCTTCAGTCATCAGTGTCGGCCCGTCCCCTTGCTTGCACCAAGGCCTTAAACCATCTGCGCGGCAATGGAAACACCGCGGGCGTGCGGCTGCCGATGATGCCGCCGCGGCGCCGATGCCGTTGCGCCCGCCGCCGTGCGATGCCATCCATGGCATCGCGGTCGTCCCGACCGTTCCCGCCGTCGTCTCCCCTGCCGCGAGCCTTCCCATGCGCCGCCTGATCGTCGAGGAGCCTTTGTCGCAAGCGGCCGTCTGGAGCCGCAGGCTCGGATGGTTCGCCCTGCTCGTGGCGGCGGCGGGCGTGCTGCTGACGCGCCTTCAGCTCGTCGAATGGTTCGCCGGCCTGTCGGTCATCGCGAGTGCCGTCGCGCTGGCGCTCCTTGCCCTCGCCCTGTCGGTCACGGCCCTCGTCTTCATCTGGCAGGAGGGACAGCAGGGGCTCGCGCTCGCCGTGCGGGGCGGCGTCCTCGCCCTCGTCGTGCTCGGCTGGCCGGCATTCCTCGGCTTCAAGGCCGTCGTCCTGCCGCGGATGAACGACATCAGCACCGATGTCGTCGACCCGCCGGCCTTCTCGCGCTCGGCGCAGGTGCTCGCGGCCCGCGCGGGCCACGTGCCCCGCGAGATCGCGACGGACGAGCGCCTGCCGCAGCGCGACGCCTATGCGGATGTCGTGCCGATCTATGCCGAACTGTCGCCCGAGGATGCGCTGTCCGTCGCCGAGAGGACGGCGCGCACGCTCGGCTGGGAGATCGCGGAGGTGCGCCAGCCCGGTGGGCGCACCGGCCGCGGCCAGATCGACGCCGTCGACCACACCCTGCTGCTGCGCTTTCCCGACGACATCGCGATCCGGGTGACGCCGCGCGCGGAGGGGACGAAGGTCGATGTGCGCTCGGTCTCGCGCTACGGCGTGCACGATTTCGGCGTCAACGCCGAGCGCATCGCCCGTTTCATCGCCGAGTTCGAGCTGCAGGCGAGGGCGGCCCAGTTCTGATCGTCAGGCCGGCCTGTAACGGGCCGTGAGCGTCGGCGCGCTGTCTGAGACGACGAGCCCGCGCGCCACGAGGTCTTCGAGATGGGCGAAGACGGAGAGGCCCGCGGCGCCGTAGAGCGCCGGCGCCAGCCCCTCGTAGAGCGGCGGGACGATCTCGGCGATGGTCTCGTCCCCGGCAGCGAGCCGGTTGAGGATCGCCGCCTCGCGCTGGCGGCGGTGGTGGACGAGCGCGCGCAGGAAACGCTGCGGCTCGCGCACGGGGCCGCCGTGGCCGGGCCGGTAGATCGCCTCCTCGCGCCCCCTCAGCTTCGCGAGCGAGGCCATGTAGGCCTGCATCGACCCGTCCGGCGGCGCGACGATGGTCGTGGACCACGCCATGACGTGGTCGCCCGAGAACAGGGTGTTCTCCTCCGGCAGGGCGAAGGCGAGGTGATTGGCCGTGTGGCCGGGCGTCGCGAGGGCCTGCAGCGTCCATTGCGGGCCGGTCACGGCCTCGCCCTCCTGGAGGACGACATCGGGCGCATAGGCGTGGTCCGCGGAGGCATCGAGCGCATTGGCCTCGCCGAGCGCCAGTGCGCGCGATGCGACATGGGGGCTGCAGCCGACGACGAGGGCGCCGGTGGCCGCGCGCACCGCGGCCGCGGCCGGGGAGTGGTCCCGGTGGGTGTGGGTGACGACGACATGCGTCACCGTCTCGCCGCCTACCGCCTCGAGCAGCCGCGCCACATGGGTGGCATCGTCCGGGCCCGGATCGATGATCGCCACCCGGCCGCGGCCGACGATGTAGCTGCAGGTCCCGCGATAGGTGAAGGGCCCGCCGTTCGGTGCGATGAGCCGGCGCACGAGCGGCGTGAGCGCCTCGGCCCGGCCTGTCGGAGCCTCCGTCTCCTGCTCGAAGGGAATGGATTGCGTCATTGATTCGGCTCCCCGGGGGCGCGAGGACCGGCCTTTGCACCACCCGAAGCGCTCTTGTAGCACGAGCGGTTGGCAAGGCGACCACCGACCATCAGCCGGTCTACAAACGGTATGCGAATGGCGCTGGAGATCGCTCGCATTCTATGCAAAGTTGCATAAATTGCTATTATTAGCGCAGTGGTTGCATTGCTGTATGAGCATTTGATGGTCAGTTTTGAGGGGTGACTTTTCGCTACGACGCCAGTCGAGAGAAATAAAATGATAAAACAAAATGAATTAAATGATGGCAATGTCGTAATTAGAACCACTTATAATAAAATAGATGGTGAGTTTCAGTCTGATATATCAACGCTTGTCGGTGTCGACAGGTGCGAATTTATGCTTGATGGCGAGTTCAGGGCGGGCATCGATTGGATCAAGTATAACGACATGCGCGTCTGCAGCATGGTGCTGCCGCCCGGGCGTCTCCTGCGCGAGGCTGCGCATGCTGCGAGCAAGACGCCATGCATCGTCATGGCGGCCGTGCAGAACGGTGCGATGCGGCTGGCGCTGGAGCACGGCTCCCTCGATGTCGGCGGCGAGCGCATCGTCGTCTTCGACGCACGGGCGCTGTCCTCGATCGACCTCATGGCGGGCGAGGACGGGCGGTGCACCTTCCAGTGGCTCGAACTGTCCTCGATGACGGATTTCGCCGGCGCGCTGAAGGGGGAGGCGGCGAGCATCGAATCCGTTTCCCTGCGCGAGTACATGCAGTTCTTCTCCCGCTTCCTGCTGAAGTACGGCAATTCGCACATCTCGGATTACGTCGACGTTTCGATCCGCCAGAACATCGTCGAGATGCTCAAGACGTTCCTGCGTGACCAGACGGCGCGCAGCGATGGCGGCAACAAGGCGCGCCTCGCCAACGACATCATCGAATACATCAAGAAGAACATCGACAACCACGATCTCGGCGCCGGGCGCATCGCACGCCAGTTCAACATTTCCCAGCGCAAGCTGTACAAGATCTTCGAGGAATCGGGCCTGTCCCTGCGCGACACCATCCTGCACTACAGGCTCGAGGCGGCGCGCAAGGAGCTGGCGTCGTCGTCCGAGAAGAAGATCATCAACATCGCCTTCGACAGCGGCTTCAACGACGTCTCGACCTTCTACCGCAACTTCAAGCGCAAATACGGCTACTCGCCACGCAGTTCCCAGTAGCGGAGGGGTCGACAGGGCGGCGTGGGGGGCGCGGCTTCCCACGCCAGAGCTGTCGCAACTGGCGCGGCATATCCAAATTTGCTAATTGTGTCTCATGAAAGAGAACAATTCGCGATTTTTGGAGATCGGCCTGCGCCTGCGCGCCTATCGCCTGGGGCGCGGCATCACAGCCGAGCAGGTCGCGGACCGTCTCGAGATGTCACGCGCGGCCATCTACCGCCTGGAGAAGGGGGAGGTGGTCAAGATCGAGACCATCCAGCGCATCGCCGACCTCCTCGATGTCTCGGTCGCCTCGCTGCTGGGCGTCAGCGTCGAGTATTACGACAATGCGGTGGCCTATTTCGAGCGCATGCGCCAGCTGGAGGAGGGCGCCGAGCAGATCCTCGCCCATTTCGCGCCCTTCTCCTACCTGCTGTCGTCGGACGAATATGCGCACGCCGTCGAGCTCGCCATCCGCGAGACCGTCATCGGCGATGTCGAGGAGGGCGAGGTCGCTCCGGAGGTCGAGGCGCTGGTGCGCATCCTGCGCGAGCGGCGGGGCCACGCCAGCCGCCGGCGGCCCGGCATCGTCAGCATCGTCGGGCTGCAGGACATCGAGCGGCTGCTGCGCAGCGGTGTCATCGGCCGCTTCGACCTGCCAGAGGAGGAGGCCGTCGAGCGGCGGGCGATCGCGCGCCGCGAGATCCTGCGTCTCGCCGATCTCCTCGAGGAGGAGCCCATCGGCATCCAGATCGGCATCGTCGAGGAAACCCTGCCGCAGCAGACCTTCCAGATCTTCCGGCAGAAGGAGCGCACCTTCGTCGCCATGAGCCCCTTCCGCTTCGCCGACCATCCCAACATCCGCAACGGCGTCGCCATGGTCACGGAGGCGCCGGACGCGGTGCAGCTCTTCGACAACCTCATCGCCTCCCTGTGGCGCAGGGCCGCGAAGGGCCGCGAGGGCGCCGAGCGCCTGCGGCAGGTTGTCGAGCGCGTGGAAGCCGGCGCGCGCGACGCGTAAAAAAAATTAGACAACACTCAAAAAAGCGATATCGTTTCGGCTTCCGTATAGCCGGAGGAAGAAACGGATGCTCACGCGCAGAGTCGTTCTGCTCGCGGCCGGGCTGGTCATTGCGGGGACCTTCGCCGCCCAGGCACAGCAGGCCAAGTACGTCGCCAAGATCGGCCATCTCGAGGCCGCCACCCAGCCGCGCCACAAGGGGCTCGAAAAGGTCGCCGCGCTCGTCAAGGAGCGCACCAACGGCGAGGTCGAATTCCAGCTCTATCCCGCCTCGCAGCTCGGCAATGCCCGCCAGATGGTCGAGGGCGCCCAGCTTGGCTCGTCCGAGGGCACGGTGATGCCGGCCGCCTTCCTCGGCGGCTTCAACCCCGTCGTCTCGGTGCTCGACATCCCCTTCATCATGCCCGAGGACCGCGCCAAGTCGCAGGCCCTGCGTGATGGCCCCTTCGGCCAGGCGATCCTCGATTCGTTCACCAAGCGCGGCCTCGTCGCCATCGCCATCTGGCCGAACGGGCGCAAGAGCGTCACCTCCGCCAAGCCGCTCGCCGGCGTCGACAGCTTCAAGGGCCAGAAGTTCCGCGTCATGGATTCGCGGATCCTCATCCAGCAGTTCGCGGGCGTCGGCGCCGCCGCCATCGCCATTCCCTTCGGCGAGCTCTACACGGCGCTGCAGACCGGCGTCGTCGACGGGCAGGAGAACCCGCTCGATACGATCTCGACCATGAAGTACTACGAGGTGCAGAAGGACCTCGTGGTCTCCAACCACGGCGCCATGGAGGACCTCGTCCTCTTCAACCCCGCCTGGTGGAACGGCCTGCCGGAAGGCCACCGCGACGTCATCGTCAAGGCCTTCCTCGAGGTGCGCCCGCAGGTCGAGGCGCTGAAGGAAGAGGTGCAGGCGCTCGCCTTCAACCAGATCAAGGAAGCGGGCGTGAACGTGCGCGTCCTCGGCGATCAGGAGCGGGCCGACTGGCGCACCAAGATGTTCCCGCCGGCCCGTGACGCCTATCTCGAGCGCGCCGGCGCCGAGGGCAAGGCCGTGATGGAGGCCTACGAGGCGGAAGCCAAGAAGCTCGGCCTCGCCAACTGAGCCTTGTGACGAAACCCGAGGGCGCGACCCCATGCTCCGCACCGCAATGACCGTCCTGCGCACCTTCGAGCGCAACATCATCGGCCTTCTGCTCATCGCCATGTCGGCCGGCTATGTGGTCAACGTGCTGGTGCGTGTCTTCGCGCCCTCGCAGTCCCTCCATTTCGCCTGGATGGAGGAGGCGACGCTGTTCATGCTCGCCTGGCTCGTCTTCCTCGGCCTCGGCCTGACGCTGGAGAAGGGCCGCCACATCGCCATGACGGCGCTCTACGGACGCATGCCGGCGGGCGTGCAGCGGGTCGTGGCCTTCGTCATCAATGCCGTCGGCCTCGTCTTCTGCGCCTATCTGACGAAGGTCGGCTACGATTTCGCGCGGTTCATCGTCAATTCCGGCCAGACGAGCCCGACGCTCGATGTGTCGATGGTCTGGCTCTATGCGGCCCTGCCGGTCGGCTTCGTGCTGCTGGGCCTGCGCTACCTGCTTGAGCTCGTCGGCGTCGAGAACCGCTTCGCGCTCGCCGACCGCGGCCAGGATCACTGAACCCAACCACCGCGGCAGACGGTCCGACGTTTCGAAGAGGGCGCTTTTCCCGTGTTGATCCTGCTCTGCATACTGGCTGCCCTGCTTCTCGTCCTCGGGTTCGAGATGCTGCTCGTCATGGGCGTGCCGAGCATCCTCGCCCGTCTGACCGAATTCCCGAACCTGCCGGACATCGTCATCGCGCAGAAGATGGTCGGCGGCGTCAATGTCGGCACGCTGCTCGCCATCCCGTTCTTCATCTTCGCCGCCGATCTCATGGCCCACGGCACCATCGCCGAGCGGCTCATGAACCTCGTCAAGAGGAACCTCGGTCACCGCTCCGGCGGCATCGGCCACACCACGGTCGTCTCGTGCATGGCCTTCGGTTCGGTCTGCGGCTCGGCGCCGGCCACCGTTGCGGCGCTCGGGCGCTTCCTCCATCCCGAGCTGGTGCGCGCCGGCTACAAGGAACGCTTCTCGCTCGGCCTCATCGCCGCGAGCGCGGAATGCGCGCTGCTCATCCCGCCCAGCATCACTCTCCTCGTCTATGCCTGGCTCACCGGCACCTCCGTCGCGGCGCTCTTTGCCGGCGGCCTTGCGGTCGGCGTGGTGCTCGCCCTCGCCTTCATGCTCTACGTGGCCTTCGTCACGCGGCGTGCGGGCATCGAGCCTGCCCCGCGGGCGAGCGCGGCGGAGCGCTTCGAGGCGGTGAAGGCCTCGCTGCTCGCGCTCGGCATGCCGGTGATCATCCTCGGGGGGATCTACTCCGGCTTCTTCACGGCGACCGAGGCCGCAGCGGTTGCCGTCGCCTACGCTCTCCTCGTGGAGATGGTCATCTACCGCCAGCTCGGCTGGCGGGACGTGATGCACGTCGCCGAGCAGAGCGCGCTCACCATCGTCGCCATCTTCATCCTGCTCGCGGTCGGCTCGCTGCTCGCCTATTTCGTCACGCTGGCGCGCCTGCCGGACCAGCTCCTGATGCTGCTCAACGACTGGCAGGTGAACTGGGTCGTCTTCCTGCTGATCATCAATGTCGTGCTGCTGATCGCCGGGATGTTCATCGATCCCAACTCCATCATGGTCATCCTGCTGCCCGCCATCTTCCCGGTGGCGACGGCGCTCGGCATCGATCCCATCCATTTCGGGCTCGTGGTCTGCCTCAACATCTGCATCGGCATGATCACGCCGCCCTTCGGCCTCGACCTCTTCGTGACGTCGTCGGCCTTGCGCAAACCGGTTGAGACGGTGATCGCGGGCATCTGGCCGTTCGTGCTGACGAACATCGCCGTGCTGCTCGTGATCTCCTACGTGCCGTCCATATCGACGGCGCTGCCGCGGCTGCTGGGCTACTGACCCGGCAAGCCAGGGAGAAAGACATGCTGCAAAGCTGTGAGACGCGGTCTGCATGGACCGCGAACGATGCCCCCGTTGCCGATGCCGAGACCATCGTCTCGAGCCACACGGCCGTCAACGACGAGTACCGGCATCTCGTGCTGCGCGCCGGCAGGCCGGCGACGCTCGCCGCCCCGGGCCAGTTCTTCCACCTCCTGTGCCCCGCGAGCAGCGAGGACAAGCCCTACCTGCGCCGGCCGATGAGTACCTACAAGGCCGATCCGGAGGCGGGCACGCTCGAATTCCTCTACAAGGTCGCCGGCCTCGGCACCCGCGCCCTCGCGACCTTGAAGCCGGGCGATCCCTTCCGCGTGCTCGGGCCGCTCGGCGTCGGCTTCACGCTCGACGACGGCTGGCGCCACATCGTGGTGCTCGGCCGCGGCGTCGGCCTCGCGACGCTCGCCCCGCTCGCCGAGGCCGCGGCCCGGAAGGGCATCGGCGTCACCGCCATCCTGAGCGCCCGCCGGCCGGATCTCATCATGTCCGCCGACCGCTTCGGCGCCATCGGGGCGGACGTACGCCCCGTCCTCGACACCGACGGCTCGAGCGCGCCCGAGAATGTACGGGAGATCCTCGCCGGGCTGGCCCGCGAGGGAAGGGCGGACGCCATCTTCACCTGCGGCTCCAACCGCCTGTTCCGCCTCGCCAAGGACTTTGCCCGGGAGACGGGCATCGCCGGCCAGGTCGCGCTCGAACAGCAGATGGCCTGCGGCATCGGCATGTGCTTCTGCTGCGTGCGCAAGTTCGAGGTCGACGGCGAACTCGTCGACAAGCGCGTGTGCTGGGACGGGCCCGTCTTCGACCTGAAGGAGGCCACCTCATGGTAACGGCCGTGTCTTCTCCCGCCGGTTCGTCCGTCTCCCTCGCCGTCGACGTCGGCGGGCTGCGGCTCGCGAACCCCGTCATGCCGGCCTCGGGCACCTTTGCCGAGGGGCTCGACAAGGTCATGGACCTCAATCGCCTCGGCGCCTTCGTGACGAAGACGATCACGCGCGAGTTCCGCGCCGGCAATCCCGTGCCGCGGGTGTGCGAGACCACCGAGGGGCTGATCAACTCCATCGGCATCCCCTCCAAGGGGCTCGATTATTTCCGCGACAACGTGGTGCCCTTCTACGGGGCCTTCTCGCCGCCGCTCGTCGTCTCGATCTCGGCCCCGACGGTGGACGACTTCGCCGCCATGGCGCGCGACCTGACCGTGGCCGGCGTCGCCGCCATCGAGGCCAACATCTCCTGCCCCAATATCGAGGAGGACGGGCGCTCCTTCGCCATGGAGCCGCGCCTGACCGAGACGGTGACGGCCGCCATGCGCAAGGCGACGCCCCTGCCGTTGTGGGTGAAGCTGACGCCGAACACCGGCGACATCGTCGCCGTCGCTCGCGCCGCGGAGGCAGGCGGGGCCGATGCGGTGGTGGTCGCCAACACCATCCTCGCCATGCGCATCGACACCGAGACCTTCCGGCCCAAGCTCGGCAACGTGCTCGGCGGCCTCTCGGGGCCGGCGGTGAAGCCCATCGCCCTGCGCATGGTCTACCAATGCGCCGACAAGCTCACCATTCCCGTCATCGGCTGCGGCGGCATCGCCACGCCGGAGGACGCGGTGGAGTTCATGCTCGCCGGCGCCCGCGCCGTGCAGGTGGGCACGACCACCTTCGTGCGTCCGACGGCGATGATCGACGTCATCGAGGGGCTCTCGGCCTTCTGCGCCCGCCGTGGCATCGCCGATGTCAACGAACTCGTCGGCGCGGTCGTCGACGGCAACACGGCCCCGGAAGAGGCGGAGGCCGTGCTGTGAAGCCGCTCGCCCATCCGATGCGCAACGAGCGCGACTGGGAGGCGCTGGCCGGGGAGGTCTTCGCCGAACTGCGCCAGCTCGGCTTCGACGGCGTCGGCATCACCCGCCAGGCCTTCGCCGAGGGCGAGGCGGCAGCGATGGCCGTGATGGAGCGCCTTGCCGGGCGCGAGGGCCTTCTCGCCGCGCGCGATGCCGGCGACAATCTCGTCGTCTCGCTGCCCGACGAGGCGCCCGGGCCCTACATCCTCGTCGGCTCGCATCTCGATTCCGTGCCGCGCGGCGGCAATTTCGACGGTGCGGCGGGCGTGCTCGCCGGGCTCATGGTGCTGGCGCGCATGAAGAGCGAGGGCGTCACGCCGCCGCGGCCCGTGCGCGTCATCGGCCTGCGCGGCGAGGAATCGCCCTGGTTCGGCAAGCCCTACATCGGCTCCTCCGCCCTGCTCGGGGCGCTGAAGCCGCAGGACCTCGACCTCAGGCAGCGTGACGGCGCGCGCAGCCTCGCCGAGGCGCTCGCGGGTGTCGGCATCGACGTCGAGAAGGTGAGGGAGGGCGCGCCCCTCGTCGACAAGCGCGACATCGCCGCCTTCCTCGAGCTGCACATCGAGCAGGGCCCGGTGATGGTCGCCCGCGAATGGCCGACGGCGGTCGTCACCGGCATCCGCGGCAACATCCGCCACCAGCGCATCCTGTGCCAGGGGCAGGCCGGCCATTCCGGCGCCGTGCCGCGCTGGCTGCGCAAGGATGCGGTCTTCGCCCTCGCCGAGCTCGTCTCGCGGCTCGACGAGCACTGGCGCGTGCTCTTGGAGCGCGGCCTCGATCTCGTCGTCACCGTCGGCATCGTCGCGACGGACCCCGAGGACCACGCGACGACGCGCATTCCGGGCGAGGTCGCCTTCTCCTTCGAGATCCGCAGCCAGAGCCGCGAGACGCTCGAAGCCTTCTACGTGCTCTTCGAGACGGAATGCGCCAATATCGCCCGGGAGCGGGGCGTGAAGTTCGTCTTCGACCGGCGGCAGGACGCTGCGCCCGGGCGCATGGACGAAGGCTGGGTGAAGCGCCTCGTCGAGGCCTCGCGCCGCCTCGGCCTGCCGGCCGAGACCATCGCGAGCGGGGCGGGGCACGACGCCGCCGTCTTCGCCAATGCCGGCATCCCGGCGGCCATGGTCTTCGTGCGCAACGAGCATGGCTCGCACAATCCGGACGAGGCGATGGAGATTGCCGATTTCCTTGCCGGCGTCGATCTGCTCTATGAGGCCCTGACGAAGGAGCCGTAAGATGACCGAGACCATCACCATCCGCCGCCCGGACGACTGGCACGTGCACCTGCGCGACGGCGCCATGCTGAAGGCGGTGCTGCCCTTCACCGCCGCGCAGTTCGGCCGCGCCATCATCATGCCGAACCTGGTGCCGCCGGTGACGACGACGGCGATGGCCGATGCCTATCGCGCGCGCATCATGGCCGCCCTGCCGGCGGGCAGCCGCTTCGAGCCGCTGATGACGCTCTACATGACGGACGACACCGACCCGGCCGATGTCGTCTCCGGCTACGAGAACGGGCGCATCGCCGCGGTGAAGCTCTACCCGCAGCACGCGACGACGAACTCGCATTTCGGCGTCACCGATATCGAGAAGATCCATCCCGTGCTCGCCGCCATGGAGAAGGCGGGGGTGCCGCTGCTCATCCACGGCGAGGTGACGCGGCCGGACGTCGACATCTTCGACCGCGAGGCGGTGTTCATCGACACGGTGCTCGACCCGCTGGTGCAGCGCTTTGCCGGCCTCAGGGTCACGCTCGAGCACGTGACGACGAAGGAGGGCGTGGACTACGTGACCGGGGCGCGCGAGCGCGTCGGCGCCACCATCACGCCGCACCACCTCATCTTCAACCGCAACGCCATCTTCCAGGGCGGCATCCGCCCGCACTACTACTGCCTGCCCATCGCCAAGCGCGAGGTGCATCGGCAGGCGCTGCGGCAGGCGGCGACGTCGGGCAATGCGCGCTTCTTCCTCGGCACCGACACCGCCCCGCACACCCGCGCCGCCAAGGAAGCGGCCTGTGGATGCGCGGGCCTGTTCGTGGCGCCCGTCGCGCTTGCGTGCTATGCGCAGGTTTTTGAGGAGGAGGGCGCTCTCGACAGGTTCGAGGCTTTCGCGAGCCTCAACGGCCCGCGCCACTACGGCCTGCCCGTCAACGAGGGAACGATCACCCTCGTGCGCCGGCCGCGGATGGTCGCCGAGGACGTCTCTCTTCCCGCAGGCGAGGCGGTGCACGTCTTCCGTGGCGGCGAGACGGTATCGTGGGCGGTCGCCGACGCGGACAGCGCCGTGGCCGCCGTCGCCTGATTGGACAACCGAACCGGGGGCCGAGGGACCATGGACAAGTCATTCATCGCTTCACAGACGGCCCGCATGATGCTGGAGGTCCAGGCCATCCAGTTCAACGCCGAGAAGCCCTTCATCTTCACCTCGGGCTGGGCGAGCCCGGTCTATGTCGACTGCCGCAAGCTCATCTCCTTCCCGCGCCTGCGCCGGCGGCTGATGGACTTCGCCGCCGAGCAGATCCTGTCCGAGATCGGCACCGAATCATTGGACGCTGTGGCCGGCGGCGAGACGGCGGGCATCCCCTTCTCCGCCTGGCTGGCGGACCGGCTGATGCTGCCGATGCTCTACGTGCGCAAGAAGGCCAAGGGCTTCGGCCGCAACGCGCAGATCGAGGGTGACATCAAGGAGGGCGCGCGCGTCCTGCTCGTCGAGGACCTGACGACGGACGGGCGCTCCAAGCTCGCCTTCGCCGAGGCCCTGCGCCGCGCCGGCGCCGACGTGCAGCACACCTTCGTCGTCTTCCACTACGGCATCTTCAAGGAGAGCACGGCGACGCTCGCCGAGCACGGCATCAAGATGCACGCCCTCGCCACCTGGTGGGACGTGCTCGCCGAGGCGCGCGAGCGCGGCTACTTCGCCACGAGCACCCTCGACGAGGTGGAGAAGTTCCTGCACGCCCCGGCCGAATGGTCGGCCAAGCACGGCGGCAAGTCGGATTTCTGAGAAGAGCGGCAGTGGGGAGGTGGGCAGTCGGGAGTGGGCAGTCGGGCAAGCGGCAGTCGGCAATAGGCGGTCTGGCGATCGGTAGTTGGGCGACCGGCGGTCGGGCGATCGGCAGGCCCCGCATGCAGCACGCCATGCGCAGTCCCTAGCGCGTCATGGCCGGGCTTGTCCCGGCCATCCACGCCTTTCCAGCTCGGGTGCCGGCGTGGGGGCATGGGATGGCCGTGACAAGCCCGGCCATGACGCTGGAAAGGCTCAGCCCGGGCGATTGGGGATGCTGCGCATGCGTCCTGGCCGATTGCCGATTGCCGTCTAAAAAATTTGATCCGTGTCGTCTTTTGGGATAGCGTCCCTTTTTAACGTGCACTGTGAGGGAGCGATGGACACGCGCGCGTTGCTTGAGTGGTTCCGCCAGCAGAACGAGGGTCTGCGCACCTATTCGTCCCTGCGAGAATTGTGCGCCAAGGACATGGCCCCGGGCGCTCCCGATGCGGCGGTGCGACAGCTCCTCGTCTGCGCGCTCGACGGTTTCATCGACCGCTATTTCGGCGAGCCCTTCACCAGCGAGGTGGCCCGCACGGCGCGCGAGAACACGCTCAAGATGCTCGAGGAAGCAGCGGCGGCGAGCGATGCGGATGCGGCCGGCAAGGTCGCCGCGCTCGACAAGCTGGCCTTCCGCCAGATCGCCGACTGAGCGCACCCGGCCACCACCTTCGGCTGAAGCCGTGACCGCTGCCGCGGTCGCGGCTTTTTGCGTTTTGGCGCCGCCGCCGCAAGGGAGACGATGCCCACCCAAGAGGCTGCGATTTTTGCGAAAGTCGCTTGAACACGACCTCGGGCCTCCCCTATTGTAACGATTTAAAGAACCAATTCGCCAGAAGGCGATGGACAAGGGCGAGCCGATGAACGGTCGCTCCAACGGGACCGGAAACATTCGAGAGAGGAGACCTTGATGCGCAGGACCTTCCTGAAAACGCTTGTTGCCGCGGCGGCCGCGGCGACGCTCGCCCTGCCGGGCGCGGCGCTGGCGGCCTATCCGGAGCGGCCGATCACCATGATCGTGCCGTGGGGTGCTGGCGGCGGTACCGATGCGACGGCCCGCATCGTCGGCTCGCTCCTCGAGAAGGAACTCGGCCAGCCGGTCAATGTCGTCAACCGCACGGGCGGCTCGGGCGTGGTGGGGCACGCGGCCATCGCCGACGCTGCGCCGGACGGCTACACCCTCGGCATCATCACCGTCGAGATCGGCATGATGCACTGGCAGGGGCTGACGCAGCTCACCTACGAGAGCTACACGCCGCTCGCCCTCATGAACATCGACCCCGCCGGCGTGCAGGTGCGTGCCGACGCGCCCTACAAGGACGTCAAGGAGCTGCTCGCCGCCATCAAGGCGAACCCGGGCAAGTTCAAGGCCTCGGGCACCGGCCAGGGCGGCATCTGGCACCTCGCCCTCGCCGGCATGCTGGCGATGGACAGCATCCCGCCGAACGCGGCGCCGTGGGTGCCGTCGAACGGTGCGGCCCCGGGCCTGCAGGATCTCGTGGCCGGGGGCGTCGAGGTCGTCACCTGCTCCGTGCCGGAGGCGCGCTCGCTCATCGACGCAGGCCGCGTCAAGAGCCTCGCCATCATGGCCGACAAGCGCAGCGACGCCTTCCCTGACCTGCCGACCCTGAAGGAAGCGGCCGGCATCGACTGGACGCTCGGCGCCTGGCGCGGTTTTGCCGCTCCGAAGGGCCTGCCGGCCGACATCCAGGACCAGCTCATCGCCGCGCTCGACAAGATCTACAAGAGCGCCGAGTTCCAGGACTTCATGAAGGGCCGCGGCTTCGGCGTGTCCTGGGCCCCCAAGGATGAGTTCGTCGACTTCATGAAGCAGAGCAACGAATCGCTCGGCACCGTCATGAAGGAACTCGGGCTCGCCAAGTAAGGCGCCCGACGGGTCAGGCGCCTCACCACTCAGGCGCGTCATCGAGGTCGCCCGTGGCACGGCTCGCCCATGCCACGGGCCACCGCATCGATCCGCCCCGGACCGTTCATCAGGCGCCGCGAGACGCAGTTCATGGTCAAATCGGACATCATCATCGGCCTCATCCTGACGGTGCTCGGGGTGACGGTCATCCTTCACGCCCAGTCCTTCCCCGCCATCCCCGGCCAGGAATACGGCGCCGCCGTCTTCCCTGTGCTGATCGCGAGCGCGCTCGCGGCCTGCGGCGTCCTTCTCGCCTTCGGCGCCTGGCGGCGCAGGGCCTCGCTCGCGGCGGTCGATGTCGAGCACAGGATGGCCGGCATCACGCCCGCCGGCTGGATGAAGGGGCTGGCGACGATCGCGCTCGTCGTCGCCTATTGCCTGTTCGCCGACCGCATCGGCTTCATCCCCGTGATGGCCGTGGTGCTGGTCGGGGGCATGCTCATGCTGGGCGTGCGCTGGTGGGTGGCGCTCCTCGTCAGCGCGGCAACGATCTTCGTGATCTACCAGCTCTTCGTCGTCCTGATGCGGGTTCCGCTGCCGCGCGGATTGCTCGCACCGTTCCTCTGAGGCGCCCATGCAAGCCATCGAGAAAGCCTTCGGGCTCGTCGCCACGCCGGGCGTGCTCATATCCGTTCTGCTCGCCTCGGCCTTCGGCATGGTCATCGGCGCCATCCCGGGCCTGACGGCGACCATGGCGATCGCGCTGCTCGTGCCGATCACCTTCTTCATGGATCCGCTGCCGGCCGTCGGCGCCATGATCGCCTGCTCGGCCATGGCCATCTTCGCCGGCGACATTCCGAGCACCTTGCTGCGCATCCCCGGCACGCCCGCCTCCGCCGCCTATACGGACGAGGCCTATGCCATGACGCGCAAGGGCGAGGCGGAGACGGCGCTCGGCGCCAACCTCCTGTTCTCGGCCATCGGCGGCCTGTTCGGCACGGCCGTCCTCATCGTCGCCGCGCCGGCCCTTGCCGAGGTAGCGCTCCGGTTCTCGTCCTTCGAATATTTCTGGCTCGCGGTGCTGGGCCTGACCTGCGCCATCTTCATCGGCGCGGTCTCGCCCCTGAAGGGCCTTATCAGCCTCTTCATCGGCCTGCTCGTCGCCACCGTCGGGCTCAACAACCCCGCCGGCGTGCCGCGCTTCACCTTCGGCTATACGGAGCTGATGGGCGGCGTCGATTTCATCCCGGCGATGATCGGCCTCTTCGCCGTCTCCGAGGTGCTGCGCGCCATGGTGCACGGCGCCACCGACCTCAAGGTGACGCAGAGCCGCGTGGGCAACCTCTTCCGCAACTGGGGCGGAATGGTGCGCACCTACTGGCGCCAGCAGGTGCGCGGCAACGCGCTCGGCACGGCCGTCGGCATCCTGCCCGGCGCGGGCGCCGACATCGCCGCCTGGGTTGCCTATGCGATGTCGAAGAAGTTCTCGAAGACGCCCGAGAAATTCGGCAAGGGCCATGTCGAGGGCATCGTCGAGAGCACCTCGGCCAACAATGCGGCGCTCGGCGGCGCGTGGGTGCCGGCGCTCGTCTTCGGCATCCCGGGCGATTCCATCACCGCCGTCGTCATCGGCGTGCTCTTCATCAAGGGGCTCAACCCCGGGCCGACGCTCTTCATCAACAATCCCGAGAGCATCTACGCCGTCTTCCTCATCTTCATCCTCGCCAATCTCTTCATGATCCCGCTCGGCTGGGCGGTCATGAAGGGGGCCACCGTCATCCTGCGCGTGCCGCGGCGCGTGCTGATGCCGCTCATCCTCGGCTTCTCGATGATCGGCGCCTTCGCCGTCAACAACACGGCCTACGGCATCGTCATCATGCTCGCCTTCGGCGTGCTCGGCTTCCTCATGGAGGAGAACGACATCCCCGTCGCGCCCTGCATCCTCGGCATCGTGCTCGGGCCGATGATCGAGGAGAATTTCGTGACCTCGATGATCAAGTCGGACGGCAGCTTCATTGCCTTCTTCGAGCGGCCGATCGCCGGCGTGCTGGGCGTCTTCACCATCCTCGTGGTGCTGAGCCCCCTCATCGGCATGGCGCTGCGGCGCATGCGGCGCCCGGCGGCGAACGCGGCGTGACGGGGAGGGGCCACGGCTCCCCAGCAGAAGAACCCTGTGCCCCGGACGCGCTGCAGCACGAAATGATGCGGCGCAGATCCGGGGCCCGTTCATTTGGAGCCTTCGGCAGGTTCTTGCGCTGGTTCCCGGCGCGCATTCCGCTTCGCTGCATGCGTCCCGGAAACGCGGTTGCGCGACTGCGGGTCGCCCCTCGGTCGTCACGGCCGGGCTCGTTGTTCAGCCCGGAGACATCGCCGAAGGCTGTTCGGGAAGATGAAGATCATCATCGCATCGATTGGGCTTGAGGGAGGCCATCCACGCCTTTCAACCCCGCTGCGCGAGCGTCGGCGGCGTGGATGCCCGCGACGAGCGCGGGCATGACGGCGGAAACAGCTGCGCAAATAGAACGGGAAGAGTGTGGCACAACCTCTCCACCCGTCTTGGCCGGGCTTGTCCCGGCCATCCACGCCTTTCAATCCTGCGCGCGTGTCACGGCGGGGATGCCCGCGACGAGCGCGGGCATGACGTGGAGACGGCTGCGCAAACGGAGCGGGGAGCGTGGCACAACCTCTCCACCCGTCTTGGCCGGGCTTTTCCCGGCCATCCACGCCTTTCAATCCCGCGCGAGCGTCACGGCCTGGATGCCCGCGACAGGCGCGGGCATCACGCGGCGGCGGCTCCTGGCTGGTTGCCTCACACCGGCGGCGTCTTGCCCGTGCCGAGGTCCCAGTAGAGCCCGGCCATGAGGCCGAGCGCCTCGCGGGCGATCGCGACCGGCAGGTGCTCGTTCGGCGCATGCTGCGAGCAGCCGGGATAGGAGTGCGGCACCCAGATGGTGCGCAGGCCGAGCACCTCCGAAAAGATGTCGTTGGGCAGCGAGCCGCCGAGATTGGGCAGGATCGCCGGCTTCTTGCCGGTGGTCTGCGCGATGGAGCCGACCGCCCAGGTCACCCACGGGTCCTCCGGGTCGAGCCGGGTGGCGTGGAAGATCTCGTCGCGGCTCTTCTCGACCTTGACCATCGCGAAGCCGTGCCGGGCGAGGTGACGGCGCAGGGCCGGCAGCACCTCCTCGGGGTCGACGCCGACGACGAAGCGCAGCTGGCAGCGCGCCCAGGCCTTGGGCGGCACGGCATTGACCGGCGTCTCCGGATTGCCGGCCTTCATGGCGAGCACGTCGAAGGAGCACCAGCCGAAGACCTGCTCGGCCGGGCTGAGGCCGGGCTCGCCCCAGTCGGGATCGATGGTCGGACCGTCCGGCCCGCCGTCCACCTCGCAATCGGCGAGCACGCGGCGCACGCCCTCGGACAGCTCCTTCGGCACCCACTCGTGGATGCGGATCTGCCCGGTCGGCGACACGATGGTCGCGATCGCGTGGGCGAGCTGGATGGCGGGATCCGACAGGAGGCCGCCCCAGTTGCCGGAATGGTGGCCGCCCTCGCGGGCATCGATCGTCATGTCGAAGGTCACGCCGCCACGCGAGCCGAGGAAGACCGTCGGCCGCTCGGCATTGAGCCGCGGCCCGTCGGAGCCGATGAGCACATCGGCCTTGAGCAGCTCCTTCTGCTCGGCGCAGAGCTCGCGCAGGCCGGGCGAGCCCATCTCCTCGCCCATCTCGATGAGGTACTTGGCGTTGAAGCCGAGCTTGCCGCGCGTCTCCAGCACGGCCTTCAGCGCCGCGATGTTGATGACGTGCTGACCCTTGTTGTCGACGACGCCGCGGCCGTACCAGCGGTCGCCCACCTCGGTCAGCTGCCAGGGCGAGAGACCCTCTTTCCAGTCCCTGTCGAGGCCGCGGATGACGTCGCCGTGGCCGTAGCCGAAGATGGTCGGCAGGGCGGGATTCTCGATGCGCTCGGCATAGAGGAAGGGGGCGCGCGCCTTCGGGTGTTCGAGGAGGCGGCAGGCGAAGCCGAGCGCCTCGAGCGCGGGTACCATCTCCTTGACGAGGTAGTCGCGCAGCACGGGCGCGCGGTCCGGGTTCTGGCTCTCGGTCGGCATGGCGACGAGGCGCGTCAGGTCGGTCTTGAGGGCTCCGGAATCGAAGTAGTCTTCGGCGCGGGCGATGGCCGCTTCACGGGTCATGGTGGCTGAAACTCCTTGCGGGTAGACGGCGGGGCTCAGGGCGCCACCGCCGGGAAGGGAGAGACCTGCTCGTAGGCGCGCACGAGCTGCAGCACGGAGAGGTCGTCGCGCGGCCGCCCCACGAGCTGCATGCCCATGGGCAGGCCGGCCGCATTGAAGCCGACGGGGACGGAGACGGCAGGGCAGCCGGAGAGGGTGACGGGCGCCACCACCTCCATCCAGCGGTGGTAGCTGTCCATCGCGCGGCCGGCGATCGCCTTCGGCCATTCCTCCTCGATCGGGAAGGGGAAGACCTGCGCCGTCGGCAGGGCGAGATAGTCGAAGCGCTCGAAGAGCCTGAGCACGCTCGCGTACCACGCCGAGCGCACGGTGCTCGCCTCGTAGAGCGCGTAGGCGCTCAGCCGCCGGCCGCCCTCGATCTCCCAGCGCACGGCGAACTTGAGCTGCTCGCGCTTCGCCGGATCGTCGTAGAGCGCCTTCAGCTTGCCGCCGACCATGAAATGGCGCAGCGCGACGAATGCCTGCCACAGGGCTTCGAAGTCGAAGGCCGGCACATGCGGCTCGACGATGAGGCCGGCGTCGGCGAGATGCCGCAGGCCGCCCTCGCACAGGGCGAGGATGCCGTCCTCCATGGCAAGGTGCCCGCCGAGGTCGCCGAGCCAGGCGATGCGCCTGCCCTTGAGGTCGGCATCGAGCGCGGCTTCGTAGTCGGGCCCGCCGCCGTCGAGCGACAGCGGAGCGCGCGGATCGTGCCCCGCCTGTACGGAAAGGAGCCGCGCGAGGTCCGCCGCATTGCGCGCCATCGGCCCCTCGGTGCCGAGCTGGGTGAAGAAGCCTTCCGGCGCCGGCAGGCTCGGCACGCGGCCCTGGGACGGGCGGAAGCCGAAGATGTTGTTGTAGGCGGCCGGGTTGCGCAGCGAGCCGCCGAAGTCGCTGCCGTCGGCGACGGGCAGCATGCGCGTGGCGAGCGCCACGGCCGCCCCGCCGCTCGATCCGCCGGCCGTGCGGGCGGGCGCATAGGCATTGCGCGTCGCGCCGAAGACGGGGTTGTAGGTGTGGGAGCCGAGGCCGAATTCCGGCGTGTTCGTCTTGCCGATGATGATGGCGCCGGCGGCGCGCATGCGGGCGACCGCGATGGCATCGGCCAGCGGCACGAAATCGGCGAAGAGCGGCGAGCCGAAGGTGGTGGTGAGGCCCTTCGTCGGCGCGAGGTCCTTGATGGCCTGGGGCAGCCCGTGCAGCGGACCCGCCGCCTCGCCCCGGGCGAGCGCGGCGTCCGCCGCATCCGCCTCGGCGAGGATGTCCTCGCGTGGGCGCAGGGACACGATGGCGTTGTAGGTCGGGTTGATCGCCGCGATATGGTCGAGGAAGGCGCCGACCACCTCGCGCGCCGAGACGTCGCGCCGCGCGATGAGGCGGGCGAGCGTCCCGGCGTCGAGGCGGCACAGCTCCGGCGCCTTGCCGGTGACGTCGCCCGTGGGGTTCGCTGCAGCAAGGCGCATGGCGCTTCTCCTTCAGTGGGGCGCCGGGGCCTGCCCGTGGAGATGGCAGGCGACGGCGCCGTTCTCGTCGCGCAGGATCTGCGGCACCACGCTCCCGCATTGCGGCAGCCGCTCGGGGCAGCGCGGGTGGAAGGGGCAGCCCGAGGGCGGGTTGAGCGGATCGGGAAAGGCGATGCCGAGCCCCGTGTCCGGGATGCCGAGCCCGGGCTCCGGCGTCAGCACCGAGGCGAGCAGCGCCTTGGTGTAGGGATGGCGCGGGGCCTTGAAGAGCGCCTCCGTCTCGGCGAGCTCGACGACGCGGCCGAGGTACATCACCGCGACGCGCGTCGCGATGTGCTCGACGACGGCGAGGTTGTGGCTGATGAAGACATAGGTGAGGTTGAGCTCGCGCCTGAGGTCCATCAAGAGGTTGAGGATCTGCGACTGCACCGACACGTCGAGCGCCGAGGTCGGCTCGTCGCAGACGACCACCTCGGGCTTCATGACGAGCGCGCGCGCGATGGCGACGCGCTGGCGCTGGCCGCCGGACAGCTCGCGCGGGTAGCGGTCGGCGAAGCGCTGCGGCAGGCCGACCTTGTCGAGCATCTCGATCGTCATCTTCCGCCGCTCGGCCGCCGTGCCGATGCCGTGCACCTCGAGCGGCAGGGCGACGATGGAGGCGATGGTGCGGCGCGGATTGAGCGAGGAATAGGGATCCTGGAACACCGGCTGCACGCGCCGGGCCATGCCCTTGCGGCCGAGGCTGCGGATGTCCTGCCCCTCGAGCGTGATCGCGCCGGCACTCGGCGGCAGGAGGCCGAGCAGCATGCGCGCGAGGGTGGACTTGCCGCAGCCGGATTCGCCGACGATGGCGAGCACCTCGCCCTGGCGGATGTCGAGCGAGATGCCGTTCACGGCATGGAGCGTGCGCTTGCCCTTGAACATGCCACGACTCACCTCGAAGGAGCGGGTGAGGTCGTGCGCTTCGATGAGAGCCGTCATGCCGCGTTCTCCAGGATGCAGCGCCAGCGGTGGCCGTCCGCGGTCTCGCGCACGGGCGGGGCGTCGAGGCAGGCCTGTTGGGCCTTGGTGCAGCGATCACGGAAGCTGCAGCCGCGCACCTCCCCGACGAGCGAGGGCACGACGCCCGGAATGACGCCGAGGCGCCCGCCGGGCTCGGTACGGCCGGGCACCGGGATGCACTCGATCAGCCCCTGCGTGTAGGGATGGCGCGGGGCGTTGAAGAGGGAGGTCGTCGGGCCCTCCTCGACGATCTGGCCCGCATACATCACCGCCACCCGGTCGGCGATGCGCGCCACGATGCCGAGGTCGTGCGTGATCAGCACCATGGCGATGCCGAGCTCCTGCTGCAGGTCGGCGAGCAGGCGCAGGATCTGCGCCTGGATGGTGACGTCGAGCGCCGTCGTCGGCTCGTCCGCGATGAGCAGTTCCGGCCCGCACATCAGCGCCATGGCGATCATGACGCGCTGGCGCAGGCCGCCCGACAGCTGGTGCGGATATTGCCCGAGGCGCTCGGCGGCATTGGCGATGCCCACCTTGCCGAGGAGGAACACGGCCCGCTCGCGCGCCTCAGCCTCCGAGGCCTTCTTGTGCAGGCAATAGGCTTCGACGAGCTGGTTGCCGATGGTGTAGGCGGGGTTGAGCGCCGTCATCGGCTCCTGGAAGATCATCGACATGCGGTTGCCGCGCAGCGCGTTGATACGGCTCTTGCCGGCGCGCGACAGGTCCTCGCCCGCGAAGGCGAGGCGCCGCGCGCTCTTCGTCGCGGCCTTCGGCAGGAGGTCCATGATCGCGAGCGAGGTCATGGACTTGCCGCAGCCCGATTCACCGACGAGGCAGAGCGTCTCGCCGCGCTTCACGGAAAAGGAGATGTCGCGCACGGCGTGCAGCGTGCCGCCCGCGGTCCTGATGTCGACGCTGAGGCCGTCGATCTCGAGAACGATGTCGCTGGAATTGGCCATGCCGTCAGCTCCGTCCTTCGGGGGCGATGATGTCGCGCAGGCCGTCGCCGGCGAGGTTGATGGCGAAGATGAGCAGCGCCAGCGCCGTGCCGGGGATGGCGATGAGCCAGAAGGAGAAGAACATGTAGGCCTTCGCCTCCGAGATCATCAGGCCCCAGGAGGGCAGGGGCGGCTGCACGCCGAGGCCGAGGAAGGAGAGGGCGGCTTCGAGCAGGATGGCGCTCGCCGCCTCCAGCGTCGCGACGACGATGAGGTGCGGGGCGATGTTGGGCAGCACTTCGCGCAGGACGATGCGCGTCGTCGAGGCGCCGGCCGCCTCCGCCGCCGCCACATAGTCGAGCGAGCGCACCTGTTGCGTCGCGCTGCGCATGACGACGGCGAAGCGGTCCCATTTCAGGAAGCCGAGCACCAGGATGACGATCCACAGCGAGCCGCCGATCATGGCGACGACGGCGAGCGCCACGAGGATCACCGGCATCGACAGGCGCGTGGTGACGAGGAAGGTGACGAGCATGTCGACCTTGCCGCCGAAATAGCCGGCCGCGAGCCCGAGCGTCGTGCCGATGAGGCCGGAGATGATGACGACGCTGATGCCGATGAGCAGCGAGATGCGTGCCCCGTAGATGACGCGCGAGAGATAGTCGCGCCCGAGCTGGTCGGTGCCCAGCGGGTGGACCCAGGAGCCCTTGGCGTACCAGAAGGGCGGCACGTTGCGGGCGCTGAGGTTCTGCAGATAGGGATCGTGCGGCGCGAGCACCGGCGCAAGGAGCGCGATGAGCACGATGACGGCGAGGATGCCGACGCCGATGACGAAGGCCTTCTGCCCCAGCACGCGGCGCATGAGGCGGGAGAAGGCGGTGGGCTCTGCCGCGGCGGGCAGGGAAAGCGGTTCGCTCGTCATGTCATGCCACCCGGATGCGCGGGTCGAGCCAGGCGTTCGCGATATCCGCCGCGAGCGTCAGCAGGACGTAGAGGACGGAGAGCATGAGGACGATCACCTGCATCACGGGAAAATCCTTGAAGGTGATGCTCTGGTAGGCGAGGTAGCCGAGCCCATCGAGGGCGAAGATGGTCTCGATGACCACCGAGCCGCCGAGCAGGAAGCCGAGCTGCACGGCCGTGAGGGCGACGACCGGCACCACCGCGTTGCGCAGGGCGTGCTTGAAGATGACCTTGCGCGTCGGCAGGCCCTTGGCGCGGGCGGTGCGGATGTAGTCCGCCGACAGCACCTCGATCATGCCGGCGCGGATGAGCCGCATGAAGGCCGGCGCGACGTAATAGCCGAGCGCGATGGTCGGCATGATGAAGTTCGCCCATGTCTTCGAGCCCGAGACCGGCAGCCAGCGCAGCGTGATGGAGAACAGCATCACGAGGATGAGGGCGAAGAAGAAGTTGGGCAGCGCCTGCCCGACGACGGCGATGGCGAGCGCCAGGCGGTCGATCCAGCTGTTGGCATAGACGGCGGCGAGCACGCCGAGCGGGATCGAGACGAGGAGCGCGAAGCCGAGGGAGAGGACGCCGAGCAGCAGCGTCGTCGGCAGCTTGGCGAAGACGAGCGTGGCGACATCGGTCTTGAAGTAGATCGACGTGCCGAAGTCACCCCGGAGCGTGTTCCACAGCCACTCGACATATTGCACCACGAGGGGCCGGTCGAGGCCGTAGGTGCGCCGCACGAGCTCGATGTCCTCCTGTCGCGCGCCCTCGCCGGCGATCGCGATGGCGACATCGCCCGACATGCGCAAGAGGAAGAAGGCGATGGCCGAGACGGCGAGCGCAACGAGCAGCGCCAGCCCCAGCCGTTTCAGAATATAGCCGATCATGGGCCGTTCTCCGGGCTCTTGCTCCGGTTGGGCGCCAACTCCCCTCCCCCTTGTGGGGAGGAGTAGGGGTGGGGGTCGTCACCGGCGAGTGTGCCGCCGTTCGTTTGGCACCACCCCCCTCCCTAACCCTCCCCCACAAGGGGGGAGGGAACAGGGCGCGCACGCTCCGACGTTCAGCTGGAATAGTCCCCAGCTACTCGGGCGGTCCTTACTTCTTCCAGGTCATTTCCCAGAAGCGCGGCATCTCGTCCGGATAGGCGCGGAAGTCGAGGTCCGCCGTGGCGACGTAATAGACCGGCAGCGAATAGAGCGGCACGGCATAGGCCTTCTCGGCGATGCGGGTCAGCGCTTCCTTGTAGGAGGCGTTGCGCACGGCCGGGTCGACCGAGTTGTCGCCCTTGTTCAGCGCGTCGCGCACTTCAGGATCGCGCGAGATGTCGTCGTCGCCCATGGCGAAATAGACCGGCGTCGAGGCCGAGACGTCGTTGACCGAGAACGAGCCCCAGGTCTGGTGCGTCAGCATCGCCTTGTTGCCGCGGATCTGCTCGCGCATCGCGGCATATTGCAGGAAGCGCAGGTTGGCCTTGATGCCGACCGCCTGCAGGTAGCCGATGATGGCTTCCGTCTGGTTGCGCTCGCGATAGGCGACGATGTCGAGCTCGAGCCCGTTGGGGAAGCCCGCTTCCGCCAGGAGCGACTTGGCCTTCTCCGGGTCGTACGGATACTTCGGCGCGCCGTGGTCGGTGCAGCCGAACTGCGAGGGGAAGCAGATCGTGTTGAGCACGCGCGAGCCCTTGCCGACGATCTCCTTCACCATCGTCTCGCGGTCGATGGCGTGGATGATGGCCTTGCGCACGCGCTCGTCCTTGAGCGCGGGGGCGGGCGTGCCCTCCTGCGAATTCATCTGCATGAAGACGATGCGCATCGTCTCGCCCGAGACGACCTGCAGGTGGGGCGCGGCCTCGAGCTGCTCGGCCTGGTCCTTCGGCACGTGCATGATGAAGTCGACGCCGCCCGAGATGGCCTCGGCCATCTGCGTCTGCCGGTCCGGGATGAAGCGGATCTCGACCTTCCCGATTGTGGGCTTCGGCTTCGGCGAATCGGCGAAATAATCCGGGTTCGTCTCGAGCACGATCGACTTGCCGGGGACGTATTCCGTCACCTTGTAGGGGCCGGAGCCGACCGGCTTGTCGTTCTGGCCGGCCGGGCCGACCTTCTCGTAATATTCGTTCGGGTGGATCACGACCGGCCCGGCGAGATATTCGATGGCCGCGGGGAAGACCTTCTTGGTGGTGATGCGCACCTTGTGCTTGTCGACCTTCTCGGCCTTCTCGATCCAGCTGACGTTCTGCTGGGTGGTGACCTTGTTCTCGGGCTTCGAGACGAAATTCAGCGTGTAGACGACGTCGTCGGCGTCGAATTCCTCGCCGTTGTGGAACTTGATGCCCTCGCGCAGCTCGACCTCGAGCGTGCGGTCGTCGACCCATTTCCAGCTCTTGGCGAGCTGGCCCTTGTAGTCGTTCGTGATGGGATCGCGGTAGATCAGCGTGTCCCAGACGTGCTGACCGATGATCACGCCGATGCGGACGTTGTTGAAGAACGGATCGACGCTTTCCGGCGCCTGGTCATAGGCCATGACGACGGAATTGTCGCTCTTGCCGGCGAAGGCCGGCGCGGAGAGCGCCAGGGCGCTGACCGCGGCAAGGGTCGTGAGCTTGATCAGGTTGCGCATGTTCACCCTCTTTCTGGCGGAACGTGGCAACCCCGACGCCAACCATGACGCAGCGCCTGCGCCCTCGCGCGGCGGCTCCGTCACCGGCTCTGACCGGCTGTTCCCCGTTCCCTTGGCTGGAGGGGGCATTTTCGCCCTCCTCCGTTGCGAGCCGGCCAGGCCGGTCCGAGTGCATATTTTCAGAACACGGCTACACTTTCTGCAATTATATTGTTTGGAAACTTTCATTGCCGATTTGGCAAGGCAGAGGATGAGGCATCATGCAAGGCACGGCCCTGCGCTATTTTCTCGAGGTCGTGCGCACCGGCTCGGTGAGCGAGGCGTCGAGCCGGCTCAACGTGGCGGCCTCGGCCGTCTCGCGGCAGATCGCCAAGCTGGAGCGTGACCTCGGCAGCCGCCTGTTCGAGCGGCGGCCGCGCGGCATGGTGCTGAGCGAGGCCGGCCGCCTGCTCGCCACCTATGCGCGGCGCATGACGCTGGAAGGCGAGCGGGTCGTGGGCCGCATCCGCGAGCTCGAGGGGCTCGCCCGCGGCGAGGTGCGGATCGCAACGACCGAGGGCTTCGCGCTCGACATGATGCCCGAGGCGATCGTCGCCTTCCGCCGCCGCTACGAGGGCATCCGATTCGACCTCGCGGTGGTGCCGTTCACGGCGGTGACGCGCCTCGTGCAGAACGGCGATGTCGACATCGGCGTCACCTTCGGTCTCGCACCGTCGCCGGATGTCAAGGTGCAGCGCGCCTGGCCGGCGCCGATCCTCGCCGTGATGACGCCGGACCATCCGCTCGCCGCCCGCGAGAGCCTGACGCTGCAGGACCTGCGCGACCATCCCATCACCTTGTCGGAGGCGAACACGACGCTGCGCCAGCTCGTCGACATGGCCTGCGCCGACGAGGGAGTGGCGCTGGAGCCGGTGCTCATCACCAATTTCGTCTCCGCGCAGCGCCGCTTCGTCGAGACGAAGGGCGGCATGCTCGTCGCTTCGCCCTTGTCGATGGTCTCGGGCCTCGTTTCGGGCCGGCTCGTCGCCCGACCGGTGCGCTCCGAGCTCCTCCACCGCCGCCGCTTCGAGATCCAGACGATGCTGGACCGCACGCTGCCGACGGCGGCCGAGGCCTTCGTCGCCTTCCTCAGCGAACATATCGACAACGACCTTGCCGCGCTGTCGCAGGTGCTCGGCTTCCTCGTCTATCTCGCGCATACGGAGGCGGAAGCCGAGATTTGATCGACCGCAAGGACGTCCGCCCGGGCTGCCGTCATGGTCGGGGCAACGCCGGGCCTTCGCGCCGGCTGGTCGTTCGAGAGGTTTGTCGATGAACGAGGACAAGGCGTCCGCCTATGGCGACGAGCGCCTGCCGCGCTATACGAGCTATCCCACCGCCCCGCATTTCTCCGATGCCGTGACATCGGACGTCTATGCGCGCTGGCTGGGCGAATTGTCGCCCGATCTGTCGGCCTCGCTCTATCTGCACGTGCCGTTCTGCCGGCAGATGTGCTGGTATTGCGGCTGCAACACCACCGTAATGCGCTCGGATGCGCCGATCTCGGCCTATGTCGCCGAGCTCTGCCGCGAGATCGACACGGTGGCCGGCTGCGTGCCGCATCCGCTCAAGGTCGGCCACGTGCATTTCGGCGGCGGCACGCCGACGATCGTCGCCCCGCACGAGTTCCTGGCGCTGATGGCGCTGCTGCGCCGGCGCTTCGATCTCGGCCCCGATGCGGAAATCGCCGTCGAGATCGATCCGCGGCGCCTCGAGCGGCCGATGGCGCAGGCCCTCGGCGAGGGCGGCGTCAACCGCGCCAGCCTCGGCGTGCAGAGCTTCGATCCCGTGGTCCAGCAGGCCATCAACCGCGTGCAGAGCTATGCCGTCACGGCCGCCGCGGTCGAGATGCTGCACGAGGCGGGCATTACGGCCGTCAATTTCGACCTGATCTACGGCCTGCCGCACCAGTCCGTCCAATCCTGCCGCGAGACGGCGCGCCAGTGCCTGGCCTTGCGGCCGGCGCGGCTCTCCGTCTTCGGCTATGCGCATGTGCCCGCCTTCAAGCCGCACCAGCGGCTCATCGACGAGGCGGCGCTGCCGGACGGTGCCGAGCGGCGGCTGCAGGCGGAGGCAATCGCCGAGGTGCTCTCAACCGGCGGCTACCGCCGCATCGGCTTCGACCATTATGCCCTGCCGGGCGACGAGCTTTCCATCGCCGAGCGGGAAGGGCGTCTGCACCGCAATTTCCAGGGCTATACGAGCGACGCCTGCGACGTGCTCGTCGGCTTCGGCGCCTCTGCCATCGGCCGCCTTCCCCAGGGTTATGTGCAGAACGAGCCGCTGCCGCGCCGCTATTCCAAGCTGATCGGGGAGGGGGGCCTCGCCACCGTCAAGGGCTACACCCTGACGGCCGACGACCGGCTGCGGGCCGACATCATCGAGCGTCTCATGTGCGACCTCGTGGTCGACGTGGGCGAGATCTGCGCCCGGCACGGCACGGATCCGGCGCCGCTCATGAACGCGCCGCGGCTGGGCGACGTCGTCCGCGACGGCCTCGCCCGCATCGAGGGCCACGTCGTGCGCGTGCCCGACGAGTCCCGTTTCCTCGTGCGCAACATCGCCGCCGCCTTCGACGCCTATCTCGGCCAGGGCGGCCGCACCCACAGCCGCGCGGTGTGAGGCGCGGGACGATCCCGCACACACGCGTTCCCCGGACGCGTTGATCGAAGCGCCGTGCGGGTGGGCCCCGGCTCAGCACCGCAACATTTCATGCTGCGGTGCGTCCCGGGCACGAGGGTGTGCTGTGGTGGAAGGCGACCCTTCGGCCAGACCATGCGCGGCCCATGCCGCACAACCCCGTTTCCCGGACGCATGCAGCGAAAGCGGAATGCGATCCGGGAACCAGCGCGACAACTCGCCGAAGGCACAAACATAGGGCCTGCGTTGCGCGCTGCCAGCCGTCCGAAAAGAAAAATCGTCCGAAAGGGTCTGCCACCTTTCGGACGATCAAGGGTCGGCCCGGCAGGACCGAGAGGGACTGGAGGTCAGCCGTTGAGGCGGGCGAGGGCGGCCTTGTCGCGCAGCACGATGGTGCGGCGGCTGGCCGGTACGTCGATGACGCCCTTGCGCTCCAGCTCGGTCAGCGAGCGCGACACGGTCTCGATGGTGAGGCCCAGGTGGTCGGCGATGTCGAGCCGCGACATGGGGAGCTCGACGGCATCGGCGCCGGCGAGCCGCTCGGCCATGTCGACGAGGAAGGTCGCGATCTTCTCGATGGCGGACTTGCGGCCGAGCAGCAGCATGTGGCGCTGGGCCCGCTCGAGCGCGTGCATCATCGCGCCGAGCACCTCGCGCGAGAAGGTCTCGTCGAAGAGGAGGTCGTCGAGATCGCGCCGGCGGTAGGCGATGACGGTGGCGGCGCTGGCCGCCTCGGCGCTGAAGCGGTGCTCGGCGCCGGCCTCGACGCCGAAGACGTCGCCCGGGAAGTGGAAGGCGTCGATCTGCCGCCGGCCGTCGCTGAGGAGCTTCGACGTGCGCACGACCCCCTGGGTGACCCGGTAGAAGGACACGGCCGGATCGCCCTCGGCGAACAGCTCCTCGTCCTTGTCGAGGGTCCGCACGGAGCCGACGCCGGCCGGGCGCCGGCCCTGCGCGACCGCGGCGCGGGACAGGACGGCTGCATCGAAGTGCCTGGCGGCCGGGGCGTTCATCACGATCTGCATCTGCACCTCCTCGAGGGCACCCAAATGATTTGTTGCATGATGGGTAGCCCGGACGCGGCATGCGGAAAATTCCGCTCGATACCTAAGGGAAACCCCTGATGACCGCCTGTCGCAGCCCAATGGCGCGCGCAGGCCGGCGCCACGCGGGCACCGGCCTCGCGCAGGGAATGAAGGAGGATCAGGGCGCGTCGGCGAGGGCCGTGCGGATACCGTCGAGCAGCTGGCTGTCTTCGAGCGGCTTCTCCAGCACCTGGCGGAAGCCGTGGCGCTCCGCCTGGCGGCGCAGGTCGTCGTTGACCTTGCCGGAGATGAGGATGGCGGGCAGGCCGATGTGGCGCAGGCGCAGGGCGTCGATGAGTTCGAGGCCGCTCATGCCGGGCATCGAATAGTCGACCACGATGCAGCCGTGCGGCGGAAGCGCCTTCTCCGCCAGAAGCTGCGGGGCGCTTTCGTAGAGGCGCACATCGAGCCCTTCGAGCTCCAGCGCGAACTTGAGCGAGGCGCGGACCGCCGCATCGTCATCGACGATGAGGACAGGCCCCCCAACCAGCGACATCAACACGTCCCGTATGGTCTTGGCGATTGGGAACACCCTACGCCGTCGACGCGAGCAACGGCTTGATGTGCCTCAAGACCGGGCCATGCTCCAATTACGGAAATCTACCTACTCGCCGCCTCGCCGGCGGCGCGGCTCACGCTTCCCGGCGCTCGCCGGCGCCCTCGCCGACGAGGACCATGCGCACGAGTTGGGACAGGCTCGCCGCCTGCATCTTGGCCATCACGTTGGCGCGATAGATCTCGACCGTGCGCGGGCTGATGCCGAGCTCGAAGGCGATGACCTTGTTGGCCTTGCCGTCGACGAGTCCCGCGAGCACCTGCCGCTCGCGCTCGCTGAGCGCCGAGAGGCGCTCGTTGAGCGCGCTGGCCTCCGCCACGCGGCGCGCCTCCTCGGCATTGCGGTCGAGCGCGGTGCGGACCGCGGCGAGGAACAGGTCGTCGTCGAACGGCTTCTCGAGGAAGTCGACGGCACCCGCCTTCATGGCGGATATCGCGAGCGGCACGTCCGCGTGACCGGTCATGACGATGACCGGCAGGGTGCTGCCGCGGCGCCTGAGCTCCTGCAGGAAGGCGATGCCGTCGAGCCCGGGCATGCGCACGTCGGTGACGATGCAGCCCGCCGGCGCCTGAACGGCGCTCGCGAGGAAGGCGGTCGCCGATTCGTGCAGGCGCACCGGCAGGCCGTCCGAGGCGAGCAGGAAGGACAGCGACTGGCGCACGGCGAGATCGTCGTCGACGACGTGGACCACCGCCTCAGGTGCCATGGGTGATTTCCTCCTCTCCGGCCGTCCGCAACGTGAAATGGAAGGTGGTGCCGGCGCCCGCCTCGGTCTCGGCCCAGATGCGGCCCCCATGGGCCGCGACGATCGTGCGGCAGATCGACAGGCCGACGCCCATCCCGTGCTGCTTGGTCGTCACGAAGGGCTCGAAGAGGCGGTTGCGCACCTCCTCCGACAGGCCCGTGCCCGTGTCGGACACCGCGATCTCGACGAGGTGCTCGTCGGGCAGCGCGCGGGTCGTGACCGAAAGCTCGCGCACGGGGGCATCCTGCATCGCCTCGATGGCGTTGCGGATGAGATTGAGCAGGATCTGCTGGATCTGGATGCGGTCGGCGAAGACCTCGGGGGCCTCCGGGTCGAGGCCGAAGGTCACGCGCACGCCCTTTTCCCGGGCGCCGACGAGGGCGAGGGCGCTCGCCTCCTCGATGAGCTTGGGCAGGCTCTCCAGCCGGTGCTCGCTCTCGCCGCGGGCGACGAACTCGCGCAGGTGGCGGATGATCTGCCCCGCCCTCAGCGCCTGCTCGGCGGCCTCGTTCACGCCGTCGCGCAGAAGCACGATGCGCTCGCCCTCCAGCTGCCCGAGCAGGCGGTGGCAGCCCTTGAGATAGTTGGTGATGGCGGTGAGCGGCTGGTTGATCTCGTGCGCCAGCGTCGAGGCCATCTCGCCGAGGGCCGTGTAGCGGGACATGTGGACGAGCTCGGCCTGCAGCTCCTGCAGCCGTGTCTCGGTCTTCTGCCGTTCGGTCAGGTCCCGGATGAAGCCCGTGAAATAGCGCGCCCCGCCCGACACCATCTCGCCCACGGCGAG
The DNA here is from genome assembly GCF_014196925.1 of Chelatococcus caeni. Taxonomy (GTDB): domain Bacteria; phylum Pseudomonadota; class Alphaproteobacteria; order Rhizobiales; family Beijerinckiaceae; genus Chelatococcus_A; species Chelatococcus_A caeni. The sequence goes on from NZ_JACIEN010000001.1 coordinate 407,232, forward strand.
CTCCATCGGGAAGGTCGAGCCGTCGCTGCGCTGGCCGACGACGACGCGGCCGATGCCGATGATGCGCCGCTCGCCGGTGGTCAGGTAGCGCTCGAGATAGCCGTCGTGCCGCTCGCGGTAGGGCGAGGGCATCAGCAAGCTGACGTTGCGGCCGATGACGTTGGCCGCCGACAGGCCGAAGAGGCGCTCCGCCGCGACGCTGAAGGACTGCATCAGGCCCTGCTCGTCGATGACGATCATCGCGTCGGGCACGGTATCGAGGATCGAGCGCAGATGGGCTTCGCGCGCCTTGAGCGTCTGCTCGGCCATGGCGCTGGCGGAAACGTCGCGGATGACGAGGGCGAAGCCCATCGGCGCGCCCTTGTCGCCGAGCGGCGTCAGGCTGGCCTGCGCGGCGAAGGTGCCGCCGTCCTTGCGCTGCATGGGCCGGCGCAGTTCATGCCGGCCTTCGGCGGCCGCGGCGGCGAGCGCCTGTGCGGACAGGCCGGCGGCCACCTCGTCGGGGGGAAGCAGTTTCGCCCAGTTCTCGTCGAGCAGCTCGTCCTCGCGCCAGCCGGTGATGGCGCGAGCGCCGGCGTTCACCGTCGTGATCACGCCTTCGGGGTCGAGCACGAAGAGCGCGATATCGGCGACGGCGTCGATCAAGAGTTCGGCGCGCTGGCCGCGCGAGGCGGCGAGCACCGGTTGGGCGCTGGCGTCGGTCAAGCGATCCCCCGGATGATCGGTCACGCCGATTGTATAACGCCCTGCGGTGCCGGGGGCCACCGTCCCGCGTGCGTGGCAGCCTTGCGGCGGCGCGTCGCACGCGTGGCGCGGGTCAGAGCCTGACCGACTGGCCGGACGCGAGCGATTTCACCGCCGCATCCGCCAGCCTGAGCGCGGCAAGGCCGTCCTCGCCCGTCGGCACCGCGATGTCCTCGCCGGCCGCCAGCCGGCAGAACGCCGCGAGCTCGAGCCGATAGGCCTCCGCATAGCGCTGCATGAAGAAGTCGAGCAGCGGGTCGCTGGTGAAGCCGGACGCATTGGCGCGCGTCAGCGTCGTCGCCGTCTCGTTGCCCGCCTGGATCATGCCCTTCTCGCCATGCACCTCGAGGCGCTGGTCATAGCCGTAGGTCGCCCGGCGCGAATTGGTGATGACGGCGATGCGCCCGCTCGCCGTCTTCAGCGTCGCGGTCGCCGTGTCGACGTCGCCCGCCGCGCCGATCGCCGCGTCGACGAGGGCAGCACCCGTGGCGAAGACCTCCGTCACCTCCTCGCCGAGGAGGAAGCGCGCCATGTCGAAGTCGTGGATCATCATGTCGCGGAAGAGCCCGCCCGAGCGCTTGATGTAGTCGACCGGCGGCGGGGCGGGGTCGCGGCTCGTGATCTGCACGAGCTCGACCTTGCCCACCGCGCCGGCCTCGACCTCCGCCTTGAGGCGGGCGAAGCTCGGGTCGAAGCGGCGGTTGAAGCCGAGCATGAGCCTGGCGTTGTGCTCGCGCACCACGGCGAGGCAGGCCTCGGCGCGGGCGCTGGAGAGGTCGATCGGCTTCTCGCAGAAGATTGCCTTGCCCGCGCGCGCCGCCTCTTCCACCTGCGTCGCATGCAGGTCCGTCGGCGTCGCCACGATGACGGCGGCGATGTCCTTGTCCGCCATGATCTCCTCGACGCTGGCGCGCCGCGCCCCCGTCAGCGCCTGCGCCGCCGCGGCGGCCGCGTCGACGGGATCGAAGACGGCGGTGATGCGCGCGTCGGGGAGGGCGGTCACGGCCCGGGCGTGGGTGATGCCGATGCGGCCTGCGCCGAGCAGTCCGATATTGAGCATGGGTGTCGTCCTTGGGTCGGGGGCTTCTATCTTGGCGGCGCGCCGCCACACCAACGGCCCTGTTTCCCCACCGTCATGCCCGCGCTTGTCGCGGGCATCCACGCCCTGAAGCCTGAGCTATGTCAGAGGCGTGGATGGCCGGGACAAGCCCGGCCATGACGGTGGAGGCGAGGGCCGTTTGCATCACTTGTCGCGCTGGAAAATCCAGTCGTGGTCCGGGTGGTTTTGGAAACGCCATTTGCGGATCGGGCCCGCCATGACGTTGAGGTAGTACATCTCGTAGCCGTAGGGCGTGCCGCAGGGATGGTGGCCGCGCGGCACCAGCACCACGTCGCCGTCGCTCACCGCCATGGTCTCGTCGAGCGTGCCGTCCTCGGTGAAGACGCGCTGGATGCCGAAGCCCTGCGCCGGGTTGAGGCGGTGGTAATAGGTCTCCTCGAGATAGGTCATCTCGGGATAGCGGTCCTCGTCGTGCCGGTGCGGCGGGTAGCTCGACCAGTTGCCCTGCGGCGTGAACACCTCCGTCACCAGCAGGCTGTCGGCGACGTCGCTGTCCTCCATGGCGATGGGATGGATGTAGCGCGTGTTGGCGCCCTTGCCGCGCGTGACCTTCTCGATGCCGGTCAGCACGCGGGCCTCGTGGCCGCCCTTGCCGGGCGCCGTGCAGACGGCGAGCGTGCACGGCGTCGTCGCCCGCGCCGACCAGGTGGCGCCGTTCGGCGCATAGACGCAATGCGGCGGGGTGCCCTCGAAGACGTTCATGCGCTGGCCGAGCTCGCCGAAGCTCTTGTCGCCGACGCCGATCTCGGCTCTGCCCTCGACGAGCACCAGGATCACCTCGGTGTCGCCCGTCGGCTCCGCCGCCGTCTCGCCGGGCACGAGCCTGTAGAGGCCGAAGCCGACATAGCCCCATCCGGCGCTGGTCGGCGTGATGTCGTGCACCTTGCCCGTGGTGCCGGTGGGCTTGCGCAAGAGCTGGGTCATCTCATGTCCTCCGGCTCACTTGGTGTTCCTCGATGATCGGGGATAAGGCACGTCAGATCCCTCCCCGTGAGGGGAGGGTGGGTCGGTCCGAAGAACCGAGACGGGTGGGGTTCGGCCTGGAGCAAGGCTCACGAGGTCCGCCGCGTCACCCCCTCCGTCACCGCTTCGCGGCGCCACCTCCCTCTGAAGGGGGAGGATCGGGCCGTACCAAACCCTTGGCCGCTTGTCCGTCGCCATCACGCCTTGTCCAGCCCCGCCTCGCGCGCCATGGCCTTCAGCGCCTTCAGCCCCATCGACTGGTATTCGTAAGGGTTGCGCACGGCCGGGTCCTGCTCGGCCTCGATGACGAGCCATCCCTGATAGCCGTGCTCTGCGGCGATCTTGAGCACGGGCGGGAAATCGACGCCCCCCTCCGGGTCGCCCGGCACGGTGAAGACGCCGCGGCGCACGCCCTCGAGGAAGGAGAGGCCTTGGCTCTCGACCTCGGCGCGGATGGCGGGCCTCACGTTCTTGGCGTGGATATGGGCGACGCGGCCCATGTATTTCTTCGCGACGCGCGTCGGGTCGCCGCCGCCGAACCAGCAATGGCCGGTATCGAGCAGGAGATGCGTCGCCGGCCCCGTATGCGCCATCAGGGCGTCGATCTCTTCCTCGGCCTGCACCACGGTGCCCATGTGGTGGTGATAGACGAGGGTGATGCCCTCATCGGCGCAATATTGCGCGATCTGTTCCACGGCGGCGCCGAAGGCGGGCCAGTCACCGGCCGGCAGCACCGGCCGGTCCCGCAGCGCCACCGCGTCGTTGCCGTGGATGGCGTTCGACGTCTCGCAGACGATGCAGACCTTGCATCCCATGGCTTTCAGCAGGTCGAGATGCGGCCTGATCGCCTTCTTCTCCTCCTCCACCGAATGGGCGAGCAGGTTGAGCGAGTGCCAGCCGGAGACGAAGGAAAGCCCGTGCGGCGCGAGCGCGGCCTTCAGCGCCGCAGGCTCGGTGGGCATCTTGTGGCCCTTCTCGATACCGTCGAAGCCGATCTGGCCGGCTTCGCTCAGGCACTGCTCGAGGCTGATGTTGGCGCCGAGGCTCTGGTCGTCGTCGTTGGACCAGGCGATGGGATTGGTGCCGTAGAGGATCATTGCGCTATCCGCGTGGGGGCTGGGTTGGCTGACGGTGATTGCGGCGATGCCCTCTCGGGCATCGGGTTGTCCGCTGGTTCCCGGCTCTCGCCTGCGCCTCGCGCATGCGGGCCGGGAAACGAGGGTGTGGTTTGAGAAGAGCCTTGTTCCCCGGACGCATTGAGCGAAGCGGAACGCGAGCTGGGGCCCAGCGCAAGAAGCGAGCCGGAGGCTCGCCGCCACGCCCGATCGGTCTCGATCTTGCTCCGCCCATCTCAGGCTCCGGGAAAGGCCCGGCGTCAATCCGCCGGGCGCTGGTTCTTCAGGCTCTTTTCGTAGGCCGCGCGGGCGGCGTTGACCTCCGGCCGCACGGAGACCTCCGGCACCGCCACGTCCCACCAGTGGCCGCCGGCCTCCGTCGCCGGCATCGGGTCCGTGTCGATGACGATGGCGCTCGGCCTGTCCGCCTTGCGGGCGCGGGCGATCGCCTCTTCCAGCTCGGCGATGTTCGCCACCTTCTGTGCATCAGCGCCCATGGAGGCGGCATGGGCGGCGAAGTCGATGGCGGAGGGCACCGCGTGGCGGGCGGTATCGAGCAGGTTGTTGAAGCTCTCGCCGCCGGTGGCGCGCTGCAGGCGGTTGATGCAGCCGTAGCCGCGGTTGTCGAGCACGACGACGATGATCTTCTGGCCGAGCATCACCGCCGTGGCGAGCTCCGAATTCGCCATCATGTAGCTGCCGTCGCCGACCATGACCACGACCTCCCGGTCGGGCCGCGCCATCTTGACGCCGAGCCCGCCGGCGATCTCGTAGCCCATGCAGGAGAAGCCGTATTCGAGGTGGTAGCCGTTCGGCCGGCCTGCCTTCCACAGCTTGTGCAATTCGCCCGGCAGGCCGCCGGCGGCACAGACGAGGATGGCGTCGTCACCGAGGCTGCGCTGCACGGCGCCGATGACCTGCGCGTCGGAAGGCAACGCGTTGTCGCCGGGAGCGGCGGTGGCGGCATCGACCGCCTTCAGCCAATCGGCCTTCAGCTGCGGCTCGGGCGCCGCCGCCTTGTGCCCGCCGAGCGCCGCGGAGAGTGCCTCGAGCGCCACTTTGGCATCGGCGACGAGCGGGATCGCCCGGTGCTTGCCGGCGTCGTAGGGCGCGACGTTGACGGCGAGGATGCGCCGGTCGGGATTGCGGAACAGGGCCCAGCTGCCGGTGGTGAAGTCCTGCAGCCGGGTGCCCACGGCGATGACGAGGTCGGCATCCTCCGCAACCGCATTGGCCGCCGAGGATCCGGTGACGCCGATGGAGCCGAGGTTGAGCGGGTGATCCCACGGCAGGGACGACTTGCCCGCCTGCGTCTCGGCGACCGGGATCTGGTGCGTCTCGGCGAAGGTGGTGAGCGTCTCCGTGGCGAGCGAATAGAGCACGCCGCCGCCGGCGATGATCAGCGGCTTGCGCGCACCGCGGATCGCCTCCGCCGCCTCGATGAGTTCGCGCGCATCCGGCTGCGGGCGGCGGATGTGCCAGATGCGCGGGGTAAAGAACGTCTCCGGCCAGTCATAGGCCTCGGCCTGCACGTCCTGGCAGAAGGCGAGCGTCACCGGGCCGCAGTCGACGGGGTCGGTCATGGTCGCCATGGCGCGGGGCAGAGCGGTGAGCAGCTGCTCCGGCCGGGCGATCCGGTCGAAATAGCGGCTGACCGGCTTGAAGCAGTCGTTGGCGCTCACCGTGCCGTCGCCGAAATCCTCCACCTGCTGCAGCACCGGGTCTGGCGCCCGGTTGGCGAAGACGTCTCCGGGCACCAGCAGCACCGGCAGGCGGTTGACATGGGCGAGCGCCGCGGCGGTGACGAGGTTGAGGGCGCCGGGGCCGATGGAGGTCGTCACCATCATCGCCCGCTGGCGGTTGAGCGCCTTGGCATAGGCGATGGCCGCATGCGCCATGGTTTGCTCGTTGTGGCCGCGCCACGTCGGCAGGGCATCGCCCGCCCCGTGGAGGGCCTCGCCGATGCCGGCGACGTTGCCGTGGCCGAAGATGGCCCAGCAGCCGGCGATGAAGGGCTCGCCGTCGGCCGTCTTCTGGGCGGCGAGCCAGCGGACCATGGCCTGGGCGGCCGTGAGGCGGATGGTGCTCATGACGCTTGTCCCTCTTGCGTGCGGACGCGGTCCCAGATGTCGCAGAGCATGCGGTATTTTTCGGCCATCTCCGTGACGGCGTCCTCGTCGCCGGTCTCGCCGGCGAGCCAGCGCCGCGCCACGTCGCCGAAGATGGTGCGGCCGACGGCGAAGCCCTTCACGAGATCGAAGGCCGCCGCCATGCCGAGGCTCGCCGACAGCTCCTCGATGGGCGCATCGAGCCCGAGGACGACGATGCCGCGCGTATGGGGATCGTTGCGCGAGACGGCCTCGACCGCGTTGCGCCAGGCGGCTTCGCTGCGCAGCGGCTCGAGCTTCCACCAGTCGGGGAAGACGCCGATCTCGTAGAAGCGCTCGATGACGCGGGCCGTGGTCGTGTCGTCCACCGGCCCTGCCTTCGAGGCGATGATCTCGAGCAGCAATTCGAGGTTGTTGCGCCGCGCCGCCTCGGCAAGGCGCTTCACCGTCTCCTCCTGCCGCGCCTTGAGGCCGGCGTCGTCGTCCGGATGGTAGAAGCACAGTACCTTGACGACATGCTCCACCGGCCATTCGGCGAGCGCCGTGCCGTAGTCGAGCCCCAGCTCCGCTTCGAGTTCGAGCGGCCGCGACCCCGGCCGTTCCACGGGGCGGCCGATCCACAGGCCGGTGCCGGCGGCGGCATAGAGCGCATCGCGCCCGAGGCGGCCGTCGCACAGGATGCCGTAGCCCGCCTGGCCGTCGGCGACGCGCTGCGCCGCCTTGAGGCACAGGGACTTGAAGGGGCCGATGCGCTCGTGCGGCACGCCCGCCTGGTCGGCCATGTCCTCGAGCTGCATGCGGTGATCGAAGGCGAAGACGCGCATGTGCGGCCACTTGCCCTTGCGCGTCGTCGCCCAGTGCACTTGTTCGAGCGCGCCGTCGTGGCGCAGCGCCGGGGTGACGATGCCGCGCTTGAGGAAGAACTGCAGCTCCTCCCAGCTCGGATAGGCCGGCGTGCAGCCGTGGCGCGAGACGGCGAAGGCGCCGCAGGCATTGGCATAGGTGAGGCTCGTCACCCAGTCCTCGTCGCGAAGCCAGCCGCGCAGCAGCCCCGACATGAAGCCGTCGCCGGCGCCGAGCACGTTGAAGACCTCGATCGGGAAGCCGGGGCCTGAGATGCCGTCGTCGAGGCTGTCCGGGATGTCGCCCTCGAAGGCCGCGGCCCCCATCGGCCCGCGCTTGCACACGAGCGTGGCTTTCGAGACGGCGCGCACGGCGCGGAGCGCGGCGATCGTGTCCGTCGTACCGCCGGCGATGTGGAATTCCTCCTCCGTGCCGACGATGAGGTCGAAGAGGGAGAGGGTCGATTGCAGCTTCTTCGTCACCGCCTCTGAGGCGATGTAGCGGCTCTCGCCGGCGCCGTGGCCGGCAAGGCCCCAGAGATTGGGGCGGTAGTCGATGTCGAGCGCCGTCTTCGCCCCGTTCTCCCGGGCAAGCCGCACGGCTTTCAGCACGGCCGCCTCCGTGCGCGGATGCGACAGGTGCGTGCCGGTCGCCGTCACGCAGCGGGTGCGGGCGATATAAGCGGGGTCGATGTCCTCCTCGCTCAGCGCCATGTCGGCGCAGTTCTCGCGATAGAAGATGAGCGGGAACTGGTGCTGGTCGCGGATGCCGAGGATGACGAGGGCGGTGAGCCGCTCCGGATCCGTCTTGACGCCCGTGACGTCGACGCCCTCGGCGATCAGCTGCTCGCGGATGAAGCGGCCCATGTGCTCGTCGCCGACGCGGGTGATGAGGCCGGACTTGAGGCCGAGCCGCGCCGTGCCTGCGGCCATGTTGGTGGGCGAGCCACCGATATATTTGCGGAAGCTCGCCATGTCCTCCAGCCGCCCGCCGACCTGGGCGCCGTAGAGGTCGACCGACGAGCGGCCGATGGTGATGACGTCGAGCATCACACGGTCCCTCCGAGCGAGCTTTCCAGCACCGCGAGTTCCTGGCCGCCGGCCATCAGGTCCTGCAGCGCCTCGGCCGTGATCTCGCCGCGCACGGCCGTGCCCAACGTCTTGCCGCGGTTGAGCACGGTGAAGCGGTCGCCGACGGCCATGGCATGGCGCACGTTGTGGGTGATGAAGACGATGCCGATGCCCGCCTTGCGCACCCGGTCGATGGTGGCGAGCACGTTGGCCGTCTGGCGCACGCCGAGCGCCGAGGTCGGCTCGTCGAGGATGAGCACCTTGGCGCCGAAATAGACCGCGCGGGCGATGGCGACCGTCTGGCGCTCGCCGCCCGACAGGGTGCCGACCGCCTGCTCCGGCTCGCGCAGGTTGATGCCCATGCGCGCCATCTCCCGCATCGTCACCTCGTTCGCCTTGGCGAAGTCGATGGTCTTGAACGGGCCGAAGCCCTTTTCCGGCTCGCGGCCCATCCAGAAATTGCGCGTCACGCTCATGAGCGGGATCATCGCCAGATCCTGATAGACCGTCGCGATGCCGGCCGCCATGGCGTCGCGCGGGCTGTCGAAGACGACCTCCTGGCCCTCCACCACCATGGTGCCGTGCGAGGGCTTGTGCACGCCCGACATGGTCTTGATGAAGGTGGACTTGCCGGCGCCGTTGTCGCCGAGCAGGCAATGGCACTCGCCGGAGCGCACGTCGAAGGAGACGCCGCCGAGCGCGATCACCGGGCCGAAGTGCTTCTCGATGTTGCGCATCTCGATGATGGGAGCGGACATCAGCGTTCTCCCGTGATGAGGCGGCGGATGTAGGTGTTCATGATCACGGCGAGGATCAGGATCGTGCCGAGGAAGACGCGGAACAGCGAGCTTTCGGCCCCGGCGAAGAACAGGCCCTGCTGCACCACGCCGAAGATGAGCGCCCCGAGCGCCGCCCCGATCACCGAGCCGTAGCCCCCGGTGAGCAGCGCCCCGCCGATGACGACGCAGATGATGGCCTCGAACTCCTTGAGGAGGCCGCGGTCGGCGGCGGCGGAGCCGAACTCCATCACCTGGCACATGGCGAACACCGTGGCGCAGAAGGCGGTGAACATGAACATCAGCACCTTCACGCGGTTGACCGGCACGCCGACGTAGCGCGCGGCCTGCGCATCGCCGCCCGAGGCGAAGATCCAGTTGCCGAAGCGCGTCCTGGCGAGGAGCCAGTGGCCGAAGATGATGAGGCCGATCGCCCAGACGATGAGCATCGGCACGCCCTCGACCACCGGCTGGCCGGCGCGCGCACCACGCGTGAAGGTGGTGAGCAGGCCGATGTCGCCGAGCCACTGGAAGAAGCCCTTGAAGATGACGCCGCCGAAGAGGGCGGCGATCCAGTCGCCCTCCGCCGCCTCGCGCACGCCGCCGATGATGGTCTGCCGCGTGGTCAGGATCGACAGCCAGATGGTGAGGCCGCGCAGGATGTAGAGGAAGGCGAGGGTGACGATGAAGCTCGGCAGCCCGGTGCGGATGACGAGCAGGCCGTTGATCGCGCCGAGCCCGATGCACACGGCGAAGGTGACGAGGATGGCGAGCCACGCCGGCAAGCCCCACTGCACGGTGAGGATGGCGGCGATGACGCCGGCAAAGCCGATCATGGAGCCGACGGAGAGGTCGAACTCGCCCGCGATCATCAGGAGGCAGGCGCCGACCGCGATGATGGCGAACTGCGCGGAGACGACGAGCCAGTTCTGGAAGCCGGCGGGCGCGAACATGCCGCTGTCGCCCGCGACCATCAGGAAGAAGGCAAAGACCAGGATGACCCCGCAGATCGCCCCGAGCTCCGGCCGGATCATGGCGCGGCGAAGCGAAGAGACGGGCATGAGCCGCTCGTCCGTCATGACGTTTCCCCGTTTTCGATGTTGCTTGGCATGCGGGGCGCGAGGCGCGCCCCGCCGCAGTCCTTAACCTCCGGGGCGCCCGGCGCCCCGTCGCAGTCTTGGCCATGCGGGGCGCTGGGTGCGCCCCGCGGTATCGGCAGCCGCCTCAGCGGTATTCGCCGGCGAGCTTCTCGACGAGCGCGATGTTGTCCTTGGTGATGAAGCCCGGACCCGAGTTGATCGCGTTCGGCGGAATGACGCCGTAACGGGCGTGGTTCGTCAGCAGGACGACGGGCAGGTAGCCCTGCAGGTAGGGCTGCTGGTCGATGGCGAATTCGATCGTGCCGTCCTTGATGGCGGCGGAGATGCCGGCCGACAGGTCGAAGGTGCCGAAGAAGACCTGCCCCGCCATGCCGTTTTCCTTGAGCGCGGCGATGGTCGGCTCGGCCGAGTTGGGTCCGAGGGCGATGATGCCGTCGGTCTCGGGATTGGCGCGCAGATAGGCCGAGACCTTGTTCTTGACCTCGGAAGGGTCGAGGCCGGTGTCGATCATCTGGTTGCCGAGATCGACGCCCAGCGCCTCGGCAAAGCCCTGGCAGCGTTCGACCGAGGCCGGATTGGTGATGTAGTGGTTGACGCACAGGAACTTCTTGACGCCGGCGGCCTTGGCGCGTTCGCCGGCGGCGAAGCCCGCGTCCTTCTCGGGCTGGCCGACATGCAGCAGCGCGCCGATCTCCTTCGACTGCTCGATGGTGCCGGAGTTGACGGTGATGACCGGGATGCCCTGCTCGATCGCCTTGGTGAGCGGCCCCTTGAGGACGTTGAAGTCGGCGATGGTCGAGATGATCCCCGCCGGGTTCGAGGCGGTCGCCTGCTCGACGATGCGGGCCATGTCGGCGAGGTCGCCGGTCGGCGGGTTGCGGTATTCCACCGTCACGCCCATCTGGCTGCTCGCCACCTTGAGCGCGTTCTTGATGGTGTTCCACCAGCTGTCGCTGTCCGGCGCGTGGCTGACGAAGACGAAACGCTCACCCTCCGCGTGAGCCGGCACTGCCAGGCCGCCCGCGAGCGCAAGGGACGCGACGGCGAGCGCCGCAAGTGTCTTTCTCATGGTTCCTCTCCCAGACTTTAGAAGCCTCAGTCCGTCGAGCTTGCGCGGGAAGACCCCGCCCGGCGCAGCCCCGCTTGGCGCGGCGTCTACGTGCGTCCGGGAGCTGCGGCCGCCATTCGTGACGGGCCGGCTCGCAGGCTCTTGGATAGAAATTTTGTTCCAAAAAAATCAGAATGCAATAAAAAAATTCCATATCATCGCGATTGCCGCGTGGCGCCCACGGCCACCGCGAGCGCGATGGCGAGCGACAGCGTGGCCGACAGCGCCCGGAACGAGCCGACATCCACCTCCGAGACGTTGAGGGCATGGACGCCGAGGCGCCTGAGCGGGCTGGTGACGGTGTCGGTGATGGCAACGACCTCGTTGCCGCGCTCGCGCGCATAGACGGCGAGGTCGATCGTCTCCTGCGTATAGGGCGCGAAGGAAATGGCGATCACGACGTCGCCCGGGCGGATGGCGTGGCGCCGCCCCAGCTTGCCGACGCCGTCGTGCAGGATGGAGGGGATGTCCATCTTCTCGAAGGCGTAGCTGAGATAGGTGGCGACGGGGAAAGCCCGGCGCATGCCCATGACGTGGATGGTGGGGGCGGCGGCGAGGGCGGCCACCGCGGCGTCGAGCGCTTCCGAATCGACGGTCGAGGCCAGACGCTCCAGTGACAGCCGGCCCGCCTCGATGAATTCGGCGAGCAGCGCCGCCGGGCTCTGCCCGCCCTCCGAGCGCAGGTTGTCGAGCCGCGTGGCATAATCGGGCCAGCGCTGGCCGTAGCTGTCGCGGAACAGGCGCTGCATGTCGCTGAAGCCGGCAAAGCCGAGCAGCTGGCAGAAGCGCATGAAGGCGGATGGCTGCACGCCGGCGCCCGCCGCCAGCTCTGCGACGGTCGAGAGGGCGATCTTGTCCGTGTTGTGCGCCACGAAGTCGGCACACTGGCGCAGGCGCTTGGGCAGCGTGTCCGCGATCTGGACGAGCCGCTCCTGGAACTCGTCGACGGAGGCGGGCGCGGCGGGCTTCTTCATGACATTGTCCCTTGACAGAACCGGCGTTCTATAATCATCGATTGAATAGAATATATATTCCATTTCCTCGGGAGGGGAGCCTGAAAATGGAGAGCCTGGGCATCGGCCTCATCGGCACGGGTTTCATGGGCAAGTGCCACGCACTCGCCTTCGGCGCGGTCAAGGCGGTGATGGGGGACGTGCCGACGCCGCGGCTGGAGCTCCTGTGCGAGACGCCGGCCGACAAGGCGGCGGCCATGGCCGGGCAGTTCGGCTTCGCCCGCGCGACCGACGACTGGCGCGCGCTCGTCGCCGATCCCGCCGTCGACATCGTCTCGATCACGACGCCGAACCGTCTGCACCACGAGATCGCCATGGCGGCCATCGCGGCCGGCAAGCACGTCTATTGCGAAAAGCCCATGGCGCTGACGCTGCACCAGGCCGAGGAGATGGCGGCGGCGGCACGCGCAGCCGGCGTCAAGACCATCGTCGGCTACAACTACATCAAGAACCCCACCTTCATGCATGCGCAGCGCCTCGTGCAGGAGGGTGCCATCGGCCGCATCGTCCACTTCCGCGGCTGGGTCGACGAGGACTATCAGGCCGATCCCGACCTGCCGTGGACCTGGCGCGCGCGCCATGCCGAGGCCGGGCTCGGGGCGCTCGGCGACCTCGGCTGCCATCTCGTCTCCATGGCCTACGTCCTCGCCGGCCCGATCGACAGCCTCGTCGCCGACATGCAGACCATCCACCGCACGCGCCCGCTCGCCGACGGGTCGGGCGAGGCGGCGGTGGAGAACGAGGACGTCGCCACCGCGCTCGTGCGCTTCAAGGCCGGCTTTCACGGCAGCCTCGCCACCTCGCGCAGCGCCTTCGGCCGCAAGAACCGGCTCGGCTGGGAGGTGCACGGCACCAGGGGCATGCTGATCTTCGACCAGGAGCGCATGAACGAGCTGCAGCTCTACGAGAACGAAGGCCCGGGCGCGCAGCAGGGCTTCAAGACCATCCTGACCGGCCCCGCCCATCCGCCCTTCGGCGCCTTCGTGCCGGCGGCCGGCCACCAGCTCGGCTTCAACGACCTCAAGGTCATCGAGGCCGCCACCCTGCTGCGCGCCATCGCCGAAGGCGGCCGCCCGGAGCCGGATTTCGTCGCCGCGCTCGCCTTCGAGCGCGTGATCCACGCCATCGCGGAAGCGGCCCACACCGACCGGCGCGTGATGCTGTAGGAGCGGCGGCAAGGTCCTGGATTTTTCGCCCCACAGGGGGGCAGAGCGTCCGCCGATCGTGAACGAAAGCGGAACATGGAGTCGGGAAAATGTGGACGTGCGGGGCGTCGTATGTTGACGAATGCCCCGATGTGGCGCCCTATAACCCTTGTCGGTTTCGAATCATCATTTTGGTGAGAGGACCGACTTGTGAAGACCGACCCCCCTCAAATTGCCGTTAAGATTATTGGTATTGTCGAAGCCCACGCATCAGGGTGGTTCGGCGTTGCCGCCGTTCTTGTAATCGTTATTGCGGTGCTGGTGTTGTTGACTGCAGCCAGTGAAGCGTCACGATCAGCGCGGCGAACACGACGATGAAACCTCGCGTCTTTCGAGCGTGCTTCGTTGGTCAAAACCCTTCAGCCGATCAAATGCTATGTCGTTCCGAGATTCGATAAATATACGGGTTTGTTTCGCCTGACGTCGGCCGACAGACACCGTCGGCCTGGATACACCGAAGCGGCGTCGGCGGCGCTGCTGACAGAAACCGTCAGCATCGATGCTATGCTGGCGCCATGTCGCGCACGCACCGCCTGTTCGATCTGCTGCAGATGCTCCGCCGTCACCGCCGGCCGGTGAGCGGGGCGGCGCTCGCCGAGGAAGCCGGCGTCAGCCTGCGCACGCTCTATCGCGACATCGCCGCGCTGCAGGCCATGGGCGCCGAGATCGATGGCGAGCCGGGCGTCGGCTATGTCCTGAAGCCGGGCTTCCTGCTGCCGCCGCTCATGTTCTCCGCCGAGGAGATCGAGGCGCTGGCGCTCGGCCTCAAATGGGTGGCGCAGCGCACGGACGAGGGCATGGGCGCGGCGGCGCGCGATGCGATGGCCAAGCTCGCCGCGGTCCTTCCGCGTGACCTCGGTGAACGCATGGAGGACGATGCGCTCGTCATCGGCCCCGGCTGGGAACGCCCGAAAAGCGTCGCGCTCTCGCTGCTGCGGCAGGCGCTCAATGCCGAGCGCAAGCTGGCGCTCACCTATGTCGACGAAGCCGGCGCGAAATCCGAGCGCGTCGTGTGGCCCGTGACGCTCGGCTTCTTCGAGACGAAGCGAGTGCTGGTGGCCTGGTGCGAGCTGCGCAACGCCTACCGCAGCTTCCGCGCCGATCGCATGCTCGCCGCTGAGATCCTCGCCGACCGGTCGCCGCGGCCGCGCCGGCAGATGATGAAGGAATGGCGGCAAACGCTGCTGACAAAAACTGTCAGTAAGCCGTCCTATCGTGGGGCTACGTCAACCGACGTCACCAGAGACCGCGAGGAGGTCCCCATGAGCAAGGAATTGATTTTCTACACGAATCCGCAGTCGCGCGGCTATATCGTCCACTGGATGCTGGAGGAGGTCGGCTGCCCCTACACCGTCAGGGTGCTCGATTTCGGCACGACCATGAAGGCGCCGGACTATCTGTCCATCAATCCCATGGGCAAGGTGCCGGCGATCGTCCACGGCGATGAGGTCGTCACGGAAGCGGCCGCGATCTGCGCCTATCTCGCCGATGCGTTTCCGGAGGCGGGCCTCCTGCCGTCGCCCGAGCATCGCGGCGCCTATTTCCGCTGGCTGTTCTTCACCGCCGCCTGCCTCGAGCCCGCAGTTTCCAACCATTCCGAGGGATGGGACCCCTCGCCGGAAAAGCAGCGCGGCTTCGGCTACGGCTCCTACGAGATGGTTCTCGACACGCTGGCGGGCGCGCTCAAGGGGCGGCGCTATATCGCCGGCGATCGCTTCAGCGCGGCCGACCTCTATCTCGCGAGCCACCTGCAGTGGGGCATGATGGTCGGCATGATCGAGAGGCGTCCCGAGTTCGAGGCCTATTGCGGACCGCTTGCCAGCCGCCCGGCCGCGCAGCGCGCCGAGGCCGAGGTCAAGAAGCTCGAAGCGCAGAAGGCGTGGTCCGCAGCCTGAGGACAGATGCCCACGCGAGTCCCTGGGTCCCGCCGTCCGGCGGCGGGACCTGCTGCGGTTTGGCCCGCGTTCCTCATGCTCCGGGAAGCTTTTGCGCCTCGCGTCGGCGACATGAAATGCGCAGGACGAGATGCGAGAGAAGGCGTCGCATATCGACCGTGATTGATAACCACGGTTGACACCCTGAGAGGTGATAACTACAGTTCACATATGATCGAGTTGATCAAGAGCGCCACGTTCGATCGCTGGCTCCGTAGCTTGCGCGACAGACGGACCGTGGCACGCATCCAGGCGAGACTTGATCGACTTGCAGGTGGAAATCCCGGCGATGTCAAACCCGTCGGAGGCGGCATTTCCGAGATGCGGATCGATTATGGACCTGGCTATCGAGTCTATTACATGCAGAGAGGGCCAATTGTTGTCATCCTGCTTTCCGGCGGTGACAAGTCTTCGCAAAGAGCTGACATCGCCAAGGCTATGGAAATGGCCGCGCAGTGGAAGGATTGAAGGCCGCGTCTTGGGTGATCAGAGACTGGAGAAATAAGATGCTTTCCGGAAAAAGCGAGACCTTCAGCCGATATGATACGGCAGACTATCTCAAGAACGACGAAGATATCCTTGCTTACCTGGAAGCGGTGATGGAGGAAGGTGGCGACGATCCCGCCTATATCGCGCGTGCGCTCGGCGTCGTTGCCCGCGCGCGCAACATGAGCCAGCTCGCGCGCGATACCGGGTTGAGCCGCGAGGGGCTCTACAAGGCTCTTTCAGAAGACGGCAATCCCACCTTTGCCACGATTGTGAAAGTCGCGCACGCGCTGGGATTGCGGGTAAGCTTCAGACCGGCCGCATAATCACGCTTCAGCGCCTATTTGATTGCAGATCTGGCTGGGGCGGCAGGATTCGAACCTGCGAATGGCGGTACCAAAAACCGCTGCCTTACCACTTGGCGACGCCCCAACAGCGCTCAGGCGGGGCGGACCATAATTCGAGCGACGGCGTGACGCAACGCCGATGCGGCGGCCGGGCCGGGCGGATGGCGCCGGCCGGGCGTTGTCCACAAGCGGCTGGCGAAGCGGAAAAGCGGCCGCGGCCGCGCCCGCTTAGCGGCCTTTGCAGCGCTTGCCCCACTGCAGCATGTGGATGCGTGAAAAGAAGTTGCGCAAGGACGCTTGCCGGCCGCAGGCGTCGAGTCTATAAGACCGCCTGCCGACGGGCACATGTCGGAGTGTAGCGCAGTCTGGTAGCGCACCTCGTTCGGGACGAGGGGGTCGCAGGTTCAAATCCTGCCACTCCGACCATTCTTCCAAAAGCCTTGGCTTGATTGCGGCTGCGTGCACGGCAGCATCGGCCTGCCCGCGGGTTTCCGGCCCCGGCGGCGCTGAAAGCAGCCGCCCTGATGGAGCCGGTGTTTTTCTCCATCATCTCCACGCGTCTGACATCTCCACACGTCTGAGCGAGCCGTCACCGGCTCCTGCTCGCTTTTCGGGGCGGGCAGGGGGAACCGGCCGCCGCCTAAGCGCGGGGCCCGACGCCCAGGATGCGGCGCCAGATCGTTCCGCCCAGGAACCTGTTGAAGATGATGAAGTAACCGAAGAAGAGCAGGAAAAAGACCACAGCCGACAGTCCGGAGAGATTGAAATTGAAGCTGGCCCCTTCGGTCTCGACGCCGCGGCCGCTGAACAGGGCGACGGCGATGCCGAGGCCGAAGAAGGCGGTCAGGAAATCCAGAAGAAACGAGAAGACGCAGCGCCAATAGGGCAGCCCGCTTGCCTGTTCGTTCATCAAGTTCCCCCACAGCCGGAATCGCCGGGAAGAGGTTCTCCCGGTCGCGCGCAATCTTCAATCCCGGCGAACAGGCTGCGCGTCCGCCGGAGCTTCGATCGAGCGGCGGCTCGTCACGCGCCCGGCGTTTCGTGCGGCGCCCCCGTCTGCAGGATGGCGAAGGCATAGAGCCGCGCCACCTCTTCCAGCCGTTCGAAGCGCCCGGCGGCGCCGCCGTGGCCGGCTTCCATGTTGGTGTGGAGGACGATGGGGCCGCCGCCGGTCATGCGCTCGCGCAGGCGCGCCACCCATTTGGCCGGCTCCCAATAGGTGACGCGCGGGTCCGACAGGCCGGCGACGGCGAGGATGGCGGGATAGGCCTGCGCCTGCACCTGGTCGTACGGCGAATAGGAGAGGATGCGCCGGAAGGCCGCCTCGTCCCGAATCGGATCGCCCCACTCCGGCCATTCGGGCGGCGTCAGCGGCAGGCTGTCGTCGAGCATGGTGTTGAGCACGTCGACGAAGGGCACCTCGGCGAGGATGGCGCGGAACAGGTCCGGCGCGTCGTTGGCGACGGCGCCCATCAGCATGCCGCCGGCGCTGCCGCCATGGGCGACGAGCCGCCGCGGCGCCGTGTAACCGAGTGCCGCGAGGTGCCGGCCGGCGGCGATGAAGTCGCTGAAGCTGTTGGTCTTCTTTTCGCGCTTGCCATCCGTGTACCAGCGCCAGCCCTTCTCGGTGCCGCCGCGGATATGGGCGATCGCATAGACGAAGCCGCGGTCGACCAGCGACAGCCGGTTGGTTTCGAAATCGGCGGGAATGGCGATGCCGTAGGCGCCATAGCCGTAGAGCAGGCACGGCGCCGTGCCGTCGAGCGCGAGGTCGCGGCGGTGCAGCACCGAGATCGGCACGGTTTCGCCGTCCGCGGCGGTGGCGAAGAGGCGCTTCGTCACGTAGCGGGCCGGATCGTGGCCGGACGGCACCTCGCGGCGCTTGATGAGCTGCCGCTCGCGGCTCGCCATGTCGTAGGCATAGGTCTCCGCCGGCGTCGTCATCGAGGAATAGGTGAAGCGCACGACCGACGTGTCGTATTCGTGGCCCGCTTCGTAGCGCAGGCCGTAGGCCGGCTCGTCGAAGGCGATGGCGTGTTCCTCGCCCGTGGCGAGCGCGCGCACGACGAGGCGCGGATTGGCGTCCTCGCGCTCGAGCCGCACCAGGAAATCGCGGAAGGCCGTGTGCTTCAGCAGCATGATGCCCGGCCGATGCGGCACCAGTTCGCGCCAGTTCTCACGCCGGGGCGCGGCGAGCGGCGTCGTGACCAGCTTGAAGTCCTCCGCCCCGTCCGCGTTGGTCGAGATGACGAGGTCCTCGCCCGCGTGCTCCACGCTGTAGCGGTGGCCCGTCTCGCGGGCGACGACGAGGCGCGGCCGGGCGGAAGGATCGGCGAGGTCGATGAGATGCACCTCGCTCGTCTCGTGATCGGAGACGCTGATGAGGCCGAACGCGCCGGACTGGGTGCGCGACAGGTGCACGAACCAGCCAGCGTCATCCTCGCGGTAGATCTCCTCGTCACCTGCCGGATCCGTCCCGAGGATGTGGCGGAAGACGCGCGAGGGCCGGTGGTTCTCGTCGAGGCGCACATAGTAGAAGCTGCGCGAATCGCCGGCCCAGACCACTTCGCCGGTGGTCTGCTCGACGGCGGCATCGCCGTCCGTGCCGGTCTCGAGGTCCCGCAGGCGGATGGTGTGCAGTTCGCCGCCCGTCTCGTCGGCGCTCCAGGCGAGCAAGCGGTGGTTCGGCGAATGCTGCGCCTCGGCGAGGTCGAAGAAGGCCTTGCCCGCCGCCAGCGCATCGGCGTCGAGCAGGACCGCCTCCTCGCCGCCGTCGCGCGGTTGGCGGCAGACGAGCGGATGCTGCCCGCCCTCCCGGAAGCGCACGTAGTAGCTGTAGGGGCCGTCCGGGCTCGGAACGGACGAATCATCCTCTTTGATGCGCCCGCGCATCTCGGCCACGAGCCGCCGCCGCAGGTCCTCGACCGGGGCGAGGATCGCATCGGCATAGGCATTCTCCGCGACGAGGTGGTCATGGATGTCCGCCGGCAGGAGGGCGGGGTCGCGCAGCACGTCGCGCCAGTTCTCGGCGCGCAGCCAGCCGTAATCGTCGGTGACATCGGTGCCGTGGATGGTCCGGGTGACGGGGCGGGCCTGTGCGCGGGGCGGGAGGGGCTGTGTCATCGCTCGTTCCATATCGTCTCGTCGGCCCCTCTGTCGTCCCCTTCGGGCTCGAAGGCAAGCGCGCCGCCGTTGGTGCGACAGCGCTGGCCCGTCGGCTGAGGTCCGTCCGGGACGACGGGCCGGAGACGGCCGCCGCACCGGGCGCATCGGGTCTCGCTGCGCGACATCGCAAGCTTGTGATCAAGTGCCTCGGCGACGGCGGAGCCTGACGCATACTTGGCATTGCTGGCGAACAACACCTCGCCACAGCAGACGCAGCGGTAGAAACCCGGCCGCTTCTCGTCGTCGTGGGGGCCCGAGAACGGCGGTTCCGTGCCGCCGAGACGAGCGATGCGGTACCGCTCCGGCGAGAATTTGGCGCGCCATTGCGCCGCACTCTTCTCCATCTTGCCGCCGCGGGCCAGTGCTGGCATGGGTTTTCCCTTCCTGTTTGCGCTGACGATATGTTCAGAGGCCAAGGCCGGCGCAAGCCGGCGCGCGCAAAGATCGCAATGCTCGGAGGCAGGATAGCGCACGCGCGGGGCGCGCGCGCATTCGGGAGCTTCAGCTATTCAGGGTTGTTCACGCAGGTGCGCCTGATTACGAGAATTTCGAAGAAGTGAAAAACTTGTCTTGCGAAATTCTCAACTTTGCCATACTTCATGAGTGTGATTGGAACACGAAGATGCCAGTGTTCGCGGGGCGACTGTTCAACTCTCGCCGGCGCCACGGTGGGCGGTTTGGTGTTGTCACCGGTTACCTGCCGCACTTGGCTGGTATCCGGACGATCGGGATAAAAAGAGGAATTCGGGTTCAATGAACGACAATGCAGCGTCAGCGAACTATATCGAGCTCGCGGCCGATATCGTTTCCGCCTACGTGAGTAACAATTCTGTCGCCTCCGCAGACCTGCCCGGGCTGATCGGCGAAGTGCACGGCGCGCTGATGCGCGTCGCCGGCGGTATCGTCGAGGCGCCGGTCGAGGCGCCCAAGCCGGCCGTTCCGATCAAGAAGTCGGTTACGCCTGACTTCATCATCTGCCTGGAAGACGGCAAGAAGTTCAAGTCGCTCAAGCGTCACCTGCGCACGCAGTACAACATGACGCCGGAGCAGTACCGCGAGAAGTGGGGCCTGCCGGCCGACTATCCGATGGTGGCGCCGAACTACGCCAAGGCGCGTTCGCAACTCGCCAAGGAGATGGGCCTCGGCCAGCAGCGCCGCAAGCGCCGCACCTCGAGCCGCGGCTGATCAGGCTCCGCCTCGCCGCGGGCCGGTCGGGAGAACGAATGACGGGGCAGCCGCAGGCTGCCCCGTTTTCTTTTGGCGCCCGTGTTCTCCTGTCCGCCGGAGGCGGGCCACGGCCCGCCTTCAGGCCCCATGCTCCTGGGCGATGGGATGATTGCCCATCACCCGGTCCCGGCCCTGCCGCTTCGCTTCGTAGAGATGCCCGTCGGCATGGGCGACGAGGTCGCGAATGGTGCTCGCATCGTCGGGAAAGGTCGCGATGCCGAAGCTGACCGTCGGCGCAGCCGCAAATTCCCGCGCCAGCGTCTGGTGCAGCGAGAGGCGCATGCGTTCGGCCGAGGCCAGGGCCGCCGCATGCGGCATGTTTTCCCAGAGGATCACGAATTCCTCGCCGCCGTAGCGGAAGATGAGGTCCTCGGTCCGGATTTCCGTCCGCAGGCACGCGACCACACGCCGCAGCACCTCGTCGCCGGTGACATGCCCGTAGCGGTCGTTGATGCTCTTGAAATGGTCGACGTCGAGAATGGCCAGGCTGACGGGCCGCCGGGCTGCCGCGTTGCGACCGAGGATCACCTGCCCCAGGGTCTCGAATCGCTCCCGCGTCAGCGCGCCGGTCAGGGCGTCGTAGCGGGTCTTGCCGAGGAGCTCCTCGTATTTGTGGCGATAGGTCAGCTTGTCGAAGATGTCCGATATCGCCTGGGGCGCCAGGCTCCGCGCATTCCGCTCGAAGAAGGCGAGGTATAGCCCGATCAGGCCGCTGTAGACGACGGCCGCCCCCATCTTCGCGATCCAGCCGCCGATCAGCGCGTCGAAGGGCGTGCCCGTCACGAAACGAAGCCCGATGAAGAAGAAGATCTGGTCGAAGGTCAGGATCACCGCCAGGGTGGCGCAGGCGCGCAGGACGACCGCGTTCTTCAGCAGCGAGCGCAGTTTCTCGTAAAGCAGGATGAGCGCGATCGCATCGATGAAGAGCAGCGTCGTTCCCCAGATCATCAGCGCCCCCATCTGGTCGATCAGCACCAGATCGGGGTTGTAGCCGGGCAGGGGCACGGGCGGGCCGGCAAGGCGCAGCGTCGCCACGAGGGCGACCATCAGGAAGTTGCCGATCAGGAGACCGTAGATCGGCTGGCGAACCGTCTCGGCGTCCTCGCGGATGTAGAACAGCAGGATGATCGCCAGCTTGCCCGAGAACAGGACCGTCGAGCCCGGCGACAGGAGGCCGAAGGGCAGCTCGATGAAGAAGACGGCCGCGAGATAGGTCTCGAGGAAGTGCATGACGCCGAGGGCGCACAGGAAGGCGCCGAGGCCCATCCGGTGACGCAGCCGGAACAGGGCCGCCATCACGCCGAAATAGATCAGCGCCTGAGAGAGAAGAAGAACGGTGCCCGGCATGAGGTGCGGCTGCTGGAGGGATGACGTCCCCTACAGCACGCCCGCGAGCGGACCTGTCAACTGCCTGCGGCAGTGCCCGGCGAATTCGCTGGCGCTCTGTGCTGCACGAGGCACGGTTCGCGCCGCCTTGCGGACGATGGAAGCGCGCCCGCAAGCAGCCCCTGGTCAGGCTGGCGATGAGCGCCGTTTCCTGCACGGCGCCCTTGCCTTGGCGATAATAGGAATATATACCTTATATCCGGCCTCGGGCGGGCGGCGGCGATGGTCGGTTATGAGAACATATAGTGAACATGAATGGTGGATCGCGCAATGCCCGGTGTCGCGGCTCCGGTCGTTGCACGCGCCGCCGGCTCCTGGCGAAAGGATGGATCATGCCTCGACACGATGAGAACCTGGGCGCCGCCGGCCGGCGGCTGCTCCTGCACCTGGCCACGGCGGAGGCCTTCGCCCGGGCGAGCACGGACGATCCCGGCCACGTCGCGCTCTATGCCCGGCGCGGCAGGACCACGCTCGGGGCGGGCCGCGTGCCCATCGCGGCGGCCGAGCGGCTGGTGGCAGAAGACCTGGCCTGCTGGGAGCGGCCGTCGCGCGGGTACCGTCTGCTCGTCGCGACGGAGGCCGGCCGTGCCCGCGTCGCGCGCCTGCGCGCCGGCGGCGGCGCCGAGGGGTTCCAGGCCCAGCACCGCGACATGGTCGAGATGGTCGAACGGTCGCCCGGGGCGGGCGAGGCACGCCGGCTGCGCGTGAACGCGGCCGAAAGCCCCCTGCAGGCCCTGGCGCGAAGGCGCGGTCGCGGTGGCGCGCCGCTCGTCGATGCCGCCGGGCTGGAGGCGGGTGAGCGTCTGCGGCGTGACATCACCATGGGCCAGATCCTGCCGAGCGTCACCGCACGCTGGGATCCGGTCGGCGGGCAAGGGGCAGGGGGCATGCGCGATCCGGCCAGCGCCAGCGACGCCGTCATCGCCGCCCGCCAGCGCGTTCAGCGCGCCATGAAGGCGGTGGGGCCGGAATTCGCCGATCTGCTCCTCGACGTCTGCGGCTTTCTCAAGGGGCTCGAGACGGTGGAGCGCGAGCGTGGCTGGCCGGCCCGTTCCGCCAAGCTCGTGCTCGGCATGGCCCTCGTCCGGCTTGCGGAGCATTACGGCCTCGCCGCCGAAGTGCGCGGCGCGGCACGGGCGCGCTCCCTGCGGCTGTGGCGTGACGACGGTGCGCGGATCTAGGCCGCTATGCGTCAGGCCGTCGCCAGCGCGGCGCGGGCCTCGCTCTTGATGCGCTCGACCATGGAGCGCAGGCCGTTCGAACGCTGCGGCGTCAGGTGCTCCGACAGGCCGAGCCGCTTGAAGATGGCGAGTGCATCCGTGTCGATGATCGTCGTGGCCGGGCGGCCGGAGAAGATCGCGAAGGCAAGCGCGACGAGGCCGCGCACGATATGGGCGTCGCTGTCGCCGTGAAAGTCGAGCACCGGCTCGCGGCCCGGCTCGCGCACCACGTGGGTGTCGAGCCAGACCTGGCTGGCGCAGCCGCGCACCTTGTTGGCGTCGGTGCGCGCCGCCTCCGGCAGGGGCTCGAGCGTGCGGCCGAGTTCGATCAGATAGCGATAGCGGTCGTCCCACTCGTCGAGCAGTTCGAAATTGTCCAGGATCTCGTCGAGAGGAGGCTGCATCACCAATCGTCCATCGCCCGGTCCGTCACAATGCGGCGCCGGCTTTCTGTCATCGAGACTTATATAGACGATCGGCGGCGGATTGCACGGTGCGCAGGGTCGCGCGCGGCGACAACGGCCGCAGGATCAGCCCCGGCCGGCATCGGGGCCGCGCCACGGAACGCCGCGGTCACCCTCGTTCAGGGTGTCGCGGCTGTCGGGCCCGGCAGCCGGCGGAGCCTTCGTGGCCGACTGGCCGGTCAGGGCCTCGACGAGGCGGCGGCGGGTGTCGTCGTCGAGCATCTGCCACAAGGCGAGCGCCCGCTGTGCCGCATCGGCGGATTTCGCAAACTCTCCGGTCAGGGCTTCGGCGATGGCGGGGGAGGGAAGCTCGGAGCCCGGCGTTGCGGCGGAACGTCCGTCATCAGCTCCCTCGCGCACGGGGGAGAGAAAGAAGATCACGCCGATGACGAGCGCGCTGCGCAGCAGGAAGGTCATGGGATCGTGCGTCCGTCGCCGTGGGTCCGTCATCTCGCGCGGCTGATCCGCCGAGCCTGCCGCCGCGCCCGCAAGGGCGGGTGAACGGGATTGCTACAATTTGAATGATCCTGGGCCGCGCTGCGGCGGCATGCCTTGCAACGGGCTGCGCGGCGCCGGCCAATCCTTTGTCGGGCAGGGCCTCACGCATCTTCACCCTTCGTTAACGGCGATGTGAGCCCGCAACCGATTCATGGTTTCCTCCGCCGGAAAAGCGTGACGCGGCCAGCCGTCGCGGCGGCGCATTTTCGGCTCGGCCTTTAGGGTTCGCTTAATCGCGGGGTGGCAAGCTGCGGGCACGAGTTGGAGGAGCGCGCGAGGGGCCTCGTGCGGACGTGTGTAGAGTGGCTGCAGCGCAGATCCTGTCGATCCTTCGGGCGCGCATCGGCGTCCTCGTCCACCCGGCGGTCGAGGACGAGGCCGCGCGTCTGCGCCATGTCGACTTCATGCTGACGCGCCTTGCCGCCGGCCTTGCCGCCCTTGCGCTCGTGCCGGTCTATCTCGTCGTCTGGGGTGCGCCGGGGGCCCTGGCGGCGCTCGCCCTGTCCAGCCTCGCCCTGCCGGTCGTCGCGGCCGCGGTCCTCTCCCGCACCG
Source organism: Chelatococcus caeni (assembly GCF_014196925.1). Taxonomy (GTDB): domain Bacteria; phylum Pseudomonadota; class Alphaproteobacteria; order Rhizobiales; family Beijerinckiaceae; genus Chelatococcus_A; species Chelatococcus_A caeni. The sequence goes on from NZ_JACIEN010000001.1 coordinate 431,676, forward strand.
GGCGACTGCTGCCCGCCCATGCCATTTCGTCGCTGGCGCTCGCCGGCCTCATCCTGACCGTCAGCCGCGGCACGGGTGGGATGGCCTCGCCGGCGCTCATTTTCCTGCCGCTGATGCCCCTCGGGGCGCTCGCCTGGGGCGAGCGGGGCGCCGCCCTCGCCGCCGCGGCGATCGCGGCAGCGACGGCCGGCGTCGTGCTCGCCGCCGAATCGCTCGCCGGTCCCGCCGCCAGCATCCTGTCCCCGCTGGTCGGATGGCCCTTCGCGGCCGCCGTGGCGATCGCCTACACCACCGCCCTCGTGCTCCTTGCCCAGCGACGCGACAGGGAGGGGCGGCGGCGCGAGATGGCGCGCCACGTGCGCGACCGGGCCGTCCTCGGCGCGCTGAACGATCTCGTCACCTGGCATGACACGGCCGGGCAGGTCGTGTTCGCCAGCGAGGCGGCCTGCGCCCTTCTCGGCGAGGCGCCGGAAGGCCTCGGCGGCCGTGGCCTGTTCGAGCGCGTGCACGTGGCGGACCGGCCCGCCTTCCTCAAGGCATTGGCGGATGCGCGCCACACGGCCCGGCCGGTGGAGGTCCGCTATCGCCTGATGACGCCATCGCCCGAGGGGCGCGGCGCGCCCACGGTGCGCTGGGTCGAGATGCGAGCCGCGCCGGCGGATGCGCAGGCGCCCGACGGCTGTGCCGTGATCGCGGTGACGCGCGACGTGAGCGACCAGCGCCAGCGCGAGCTCGAGCTCGAGGAAGCGCGTCGCGCGGCCGTTTCGGCGAGCGAGGCGAAGGACCGCTTCCTGGCCGTCGTCAGCCACGAGCTGCGTACGCCGCTCAATGCCATCATCGGCTTTTCGGAGATGCTGGCGAGCGATTCGCTGTGCCCGGCGGACGAGGCGCGCCGGCGCGAATATGCCGGCATCATCGCCGGGTCCGGCCGGCACCTGCTGGACGTGGTCAATTCCCTGCTCGACGTCTCGCGCATCGAATCGGGCAACTTCACCATCGCGCCGGAGCCGTTCGACCTCGCCGCGCTCGCGCGCGACTGCTGCGACCTCATGGAGGTCAAGGCCCGGGCGGCCGGGGTGTGCATCCGCCGCGAGATCGGCACGGATGCGTGCATGATCGTGGCCGACCCGCGCGCCTGCCGGCAGATCCTCCTCAATCTTCTCGCCAATGCGCTCAAGTTCACCCCGCAGGGGGAGGTCGCGGTGCGGCTCGCCCATCGCGGCGCGCAGGTCGCGCTCGTCGTCAGCGATACCGGCATCGGCATCGCGGAGAGCGACCTGCCGCAGCTCGGCAAGCCTTTCTTTCAGGCGCATTCGTCCTATGATCGGCCGCACGAGGGAGCCGGCCTCGGCTTCTCCGTGGTGCAGGGGCTTGCGGCCCTGCACGGCGGCTCGGTCGAGGTGGCGAGCCGCAGCGGCGAAGGCACGACGGTGACCGTCTCGCTGCCGCGCGACGGCCACTGCGCCCGGCCGACGCCGGCGGCTGCCGTCGAGACCATCGCCCGCCCGCGCGGCACGGTTCACCCCTTCAAGGAAGAGATGAAGAAAAGTGCGTGAAGCCCTCGCCCGTTCGGACCACGATTTCGTGCTCTATGAGCGCCCGCAGGGGCGGACGCAGCAGCGCGGGCGGATCGTTGCCGCCTCGCGGCGAAACGCCTTCGCCAGCCGCCTGATGGGGCTCGTGCTGCACCGCCCGAGCCGCACCCTCGGTGTCGTGCTGGCGGGTGGCTTTGCCGTCGCCGTCGCGGTCAATGCGCTCGTCCTGCAGCCGCGCCCTCATCCCGCGCCGCTCTTCACGGCGCGGGGAAGCGAAGGGCCTGTGCGCACGGCGCCGCCCGCACGGACCGCGCCGCAGCCCGCGGCCGTCGTCGACACGGCCGCGCCGGCGCCCCCCGCGGTGGCGGAGCCCGCGCCGCCGTCGCGCCCCTCGGCCCTCACGCAGCATCTCATGGAAGGAACCGGCGAGGTGATGCCGCGCCCGCGGCCGGCCGACCCGATCGGCGATCTCATCCGCACGGGCCTCGGCGGCGGTGGGGGCGACAAGGCCGTTCTCGACGCGCAGAAGGCGCTCGCCAAGCTCGGCTACGGCGTGACGCCGGACGGCCTGTGGGGTCCCCAGACCCGCCAGGCCATCGAGCAGTTCGAGCGCGACCGCGGCCTGCCCGTGGCCGGCGAGCTCACCGACAAGATGCGCTCCCTGCTCGCGGCGGCAGCCGGCAACGCCGGCCGGTGAGCGGCGTGCGGCTGCGCAGCGACATCTGGGTCTCGGCCTATATGCGCCGCTGCCGCATCGAGGGGGCCTTTGCCTATCTGCGCCGCCGCGGTGCGGAGGAGGCCGGCGCCATCTTCATCAAGCTCGATGCGCTCGACGGCTCGGTGCGGCTCTTCGGCCCGGCGCCGCAATATGCCGTCGAGGACAGGGGCGCGGACCGGCTCTTCATCGAGCTGCCGCTCAAGGGCGACATCCCGGCGCTGGCGGCGGAGGAGAAGCTGCAGCGCGAGATCTCCTTCGATCCCGACCTGTGGGTGGTCGAGGTCGAGGACCGGGCCGGGCGCCATTTCCTGAACGTCGTCGAAGTCTGAGGCCTTCGCCGGGCGCCGCGAGGCCGGTCAGCCCTGCCGACGCACCGGTTCCCTTTCGACCTTCGCGGGCTGCGAGGCGTCCGTCGCCGCGCGCTCCGGCGATCCCGACGGCGCCATCGCCGGCACGTGGCTCGTGCCGCGGCCGCCTGCACGGTCGAGGCGCCTGCCGAGGCAGGCTTCGAGCGCGAGGAGGGCGGTTTCGGCATCGGTGGTGCGGACGCGCTCCGTGAGGGTGAAGACCGTCTCCACCGAACGGGCGATGGTGGGTTCGAGGGTGAGGAAGATGCGCACCGCCTCGTCCGGCGTCAGGCCGGCGACGATGAGTGCCAGCGCCAGAAGCTCGCCGGACGGGTCCGTCAGCACCCGCGCGGCCCCTTCCGCATCGAGCCCGATCGTCGTCGCGATGACGACGCCGAAGCCGAGCCGGTCGTGATCGGAGGCATGGCCGATGAGCGCCCGGGTCACGGCCGACCCGGCGGGGCGCGTACGGCGCGGCGCGACGCGGGCCTGTTCGGCAAGCCGCGCGAGAATATCCTTGCGCTGCCCGGCCGGAGCGAAGGGCAGAAGAGCCGCCGCGTCCAGTGCGGGCAGGTCGGGGCGGGCGAGCAGGGCGCAGGCGAGGGGGGCGTGCTGCCGCGCCCGCGTGGTCAGGTCGCGCAAGACCTCGTCGGGTACGGGGGCGGCGGTATTGCGCGCGATCGCCAGCATGATCGCTTCGTCGCCCAGCGCGGCGAGTTCCCGGACAGTAGCGGCCGGCAGGTCGGCGCGCGTCGCCAGAGCGGGAAGAAGCTGCCGGTCTCCTGACGCCAGCACCTCCCCGCGCCACCGGTCCGGCAGGGTAGGCATCGCCGCGATGACGGCCGCCGCCGCATCGCCGCCGCTGCGCAGGAGTGTCTCGAGCACCGCCCTTGGCGCAGCCGGATGGCCGGCAAGCGCCTGCGCCACGAAGGCGCGGGTATCGGCATCGACGAGGGGGATGAGGCCGCACGCCAATGTGGTGAAGGTCACGATGTCGTCGCCCGAATGGGAGGCGGCGTCGAGAAACAGCCGTGTATGGACGCGCAGCAGCGTCGGGCGAGCCTCGGCCGCGCCCGAGCCGGCGAGGTCGGCCAGGCCCGACAGATCACGATCGCGCAGCGAAGACTCGTCCATGAGGGTGAAACAAAACTGTGAACGCGGCGTTCGATAATGGCAGCCCCTGCTTAGCGTCGGGTTAACCATCGCGGGCCGGGCCGTCGCGCAGGACGCGTCAACGATTTGTTAACCTTGACGAATGCTTAATGCCGACGATGTCGGCGTGGGGATTCTCGAACCGGCTTGGAGGGCGAAATGAGCGACATCGCCGGCCACAGTGGAGACAATCTCGTCGCCTTTCCGATGGCACGCCGCCTCGAACGCGCACCGGCTCCGCCGGAGGAGTGCGGCACGATCCTGCTGTTCACGGGCGTGCGCTACAGCCGCTGGGGCAGCGACGATGCCGATCCCGCCGGCCGCTCTGGCGGCGGCGCGACGCCGGGACGCTCGCAGCGGACCGGGCGCAGCCTCGTCCGCGGATCCTGAGCCCGGCTAGTCGGCTTCGCCCATGCACTCCATCGCCGCCGCGCGCTCGCGCGCCTCGGGCAGGCCGCTCGGGTAGGCGGCGAGCGCCCGCACCACCACCAGCCCCTGCATTCGCGGCGAGACGAAGCGCAGCTCCTGGCTCGCCTCGTCACCGCGCCCCGTGGCCAGCGCCTCGTCGTGCTGCTGGCGGGTCATCACGATGAGGGACACGACGCCGTCCACCGCCGTGCGATCGGTGACGGAATAGAGGACGGTGCCGTCGCGCCCGTGGACGGAGAGGGAGCCGAAGCCCTCCGGCATCGGCGCCGAGACGCGCAGCGGCGCATCGGTGATGTCGAATGCACACACCGCCATCGCCACAGCGGGGTCGGCAAACGGTACGCCCCCATCATCCGCCTGCTCGGTGAGAAGCCGCGTCTCGCCGGGAGCGAGCGCCGCGGCATGGCGGTCGTAGGCGCTGTTGCCGGCCAGCGTCGGCATGGCGAGGACGATGGCGAGATGCGTCATGCCGCCGAGCACGAGGCCGGCGGCGAGCGCGATCGCGAAGGAGCCGACAAGGCGTCTCACGTGCAGTCTCCGCGGACGATGCGCGGCATGGCCGCCGGCTCGATGGCCGCCGCATCGGCCGACTGGGGCGAATCATAGAGCCGCAGGGCGAGGACAAAGCGGCCGGCGGGCGGCAGAGGCAGCCAGTTTCCCGGCGATACGCGACGCGAGAGCGCGATCTGCGCTTCGCCGCTCGGCGCCCGCAGCACCTCCGCCGAGGTGAGGCCGGCACGCGGACCGTGCATCCTTCCGGCGGTGTCGTAGACGGTGAGCGTCCAGGCGCGGGCGGCCGGCATGGCGCCGCCGACCCTGTAGCTGCACGCGGCCTGTAGCGGTCGCCCTGCGTCATCCCAGGCGGCGAGGAACTCGAGGCCTTCGCCGGTGCCGAGCGGCAGCGCCCCCGAGCGCACCGTGATCGCGCGTGCGTAAGGATCGACGTCGCGCCCGCCGAGGGCAGGCCACGTGACCCAGGAGCCGACCGACAAGGCGCCGAGCGGTGGGCGGCCGGATGTCGCCCAGTCCGCACTCAGGACGCCGGTGAGGGCGCCGATGGCGAAGGTCATGAGGATGCACAGGATCGCAGGCACGGATCTCGTCGCGTGAGGCCGCCGGGGGAGGGGGGCATACCAGCCCGCCGAGGCCCCCCTCGTCAACCGCTCCGCAGGCGCCTTTCCGGCATCGGCTTGGGTGATCACTGCAGCGTCTCAGGGAAGGGCGATGCGCCCGCCGAGCGCCCGCACGCCGTCCTGCGCCATCTGGGCCGATCCCCCGGCCCGGGCGTCGGTGGCTTGCCGGTCCGGACGCGCCGGCTGGCGCAGGAGGTTGCCGATGCTCTCGATGACTTCGAACGAGCGCCGGGAGAGATTGCCGCCGCTCGACGGGGTGGCGCCGGCATCCTTGTTGTCGCCGGCCTGGGCGACGGCGCCGGCCCCGCCGTCGAGGCCGGGCAGCAGGCCGGTTTCGGCTTCGGAGCCCTGATGCGCGAAGGCCATCACTTCGCGCCAGGTCATCGCCGGCAGGGTGCCGCCGGTCATCCGGTTGGTCGAGGTGTAATCGTCGTTGCCGAACCATACGGCCGTGACGAGACGCCGCGAGTAGCCGACGAACCAGGCGTCGCGATAGGCGTTGGTCGTGCCGGTCTTGCCGGCGGCCTGCAGGCCCTCGATGATGGCGCGGCGGCCGGTGCCGGCCTCCACCACCTTGTTCAGCATGAAATTCATGTCCGCGACCACGGAGGTCGCCACCACCTGCTCGGCCGGCTTCGCATTGGCGTCGTGGCGCCAGATCGTCTCGCCGTGGTTGTTGCGCACGTCGAGCGCGACATAGGGCCGGGCGCGCCGCCCCCCGTTGGCGAGGACGGCATAGCCGGCCGCCATGTCGAGGACCGTCACCTCGGCGGCGCCGATCGGCAGGGAGGTCGTATCCTTCAGCTCGGTCGTCAGCCCCATGGCCCGGCACATCTCGATGATCTTGGCGCGCCCGGCCTTGGCATTGCCCTTGCCGAGCGCCAGCGACATGCGCACCGGAATGGTGTTGATCGAGCGCGCCAGGGCCGAGGTGAGCGGCATCGCCCCGGCATAGGAGCGGGTGTAGTTGTTGGGGCACCAGTTGCCGATGCACACCGGCGCGTCGACGACGGTGCTGTTCGGCTTGTAGAGCCCCGCGGCGAGCGCCGCGGTATAGACGAAGGGCTTGAAGGCGGACCCGGGCTGGCGAAGGGCATCCGTCGCCCGGTTGAACTGGCTCGTGCCGTAGTCGCGGCCGCCAACCATGGCGCGCGCCGCCCCGTCCGGGTCGAGCACGACGATGGCGCCCTGCTTCGCGCCATAGGTCTTGCCGTGCTGGCGCAGGCCGTTTTCGAGGGCTTCCTCCGCGCGCTTCTGGATGGCCGGGTCGAGCGGCGTCTTGACGGTGAGCACGCGTTCGGGGCCGAACAGGCCGTCGCGCGCCATCTTCTGCACCTCGCCGAAGGCCCAGTCGAGATAATAGTCGGGGCTGAGGTCGCGATGCCGGTCCACGGGCGTCGCCGGGTTGCGCCGCGCCGACAGCATCTGGCCTTCGGAGATGAAGCCGGCCTCGACCATGTTGGCGAGCACGTCGTTGGCGCGGGCGCGCGCCGCCGGCAGGTTGACGTGCGGTGCAAAGCGCGTCGGCGCCTTGAAGAGGCCGGCCAGCATCGCCGCCTCCGCGATGCTGATGTCCTTGACGTTCTTGCCGAAGTAGAACTCCGCCGCCGCCGCGACGCCGAAGGTGCCGCCGCCCATATAGGCCCGGTCGAGATACAGCTTGAGGATCTCGTTCTTGGTGAGGCGCGTCTCGAGCCAGACGGCGAGGAAGGCTTCCTTGACCTTGCGCTCGATGGAGCGCTCGTTGTTGAGGAAGAGGTTCTTGGCGAGCTGCTGCGTGATGGACGAGCCGCCCTGCACCACGCCCGAGGCGCGGGCGTTCGCCGACAGGGCGCGCATGGTGCCGATGAAGTCGATGCCGAAATGGCTGTAGAAGCGGCGGTCCTCGGTCGCCAGAACCGCCTTGATCAGGTGGTCGGGCAATTCCTCGAGCTTGAGGGAATCGTCGTGCAGGATGCCCCGCTTGCCGACTTCGTTGCCGTAGCGATCGAGGAAGGTGACGGCCAGCTCCTGCTGCTTCAGCCAGTCCTCGCTCGTCTCGCGGAAGGCGGGCAGGGCGAGCGCCAGCATGACGACGCAACCGGCCGTGCCGATGTTCACGGCCTCGCTGGCGCCTTCGAACGCAAGACGCCAGCCGCCGCGCACGGCGAAACGGTCGAACAGGCTGGAAAAATTCACCCACGCCTCGCCCGCGCGCTGGCCGGCGGTGTAGAGGGAGGCATCGATCCACGAATCGACTGCGAGCGCGGCGCGCTTGATGCGCATCAGAAGCGTCGTCTCGCCGAAGAATGCCACGGTGGTCTACTCTTAAGTCCGGACGCGAATATAAGACGCCGATCCGGCGCCTCATTCTGCTGATAGCAGCACTTATCGTATTGCGCGACGGAGGCTAAAGCAAAAGGTGCATTCGCACATTCAGGACAACGAAAGGGGCGGCCAGAGGCCGGCCGGGCACGCATGAAGGACGACACGCCGTTCTGGCGCCTCAAGACGCTGGAGGAGATGACGGCCGGCGAATGGGAGAGCCTGTGCGACGGCTGCGGCCGCTGCTGCCTCGTCAAGCTGGAGGACGAGGACAGCGGCGACATCCTCTTCACCGACGTCGGCTGCACGCTGCTCGACGGCGAGAGCTGCCGGTGCCGCAACTACCCCGAGCGCCAGGGCATCGTCCCCGATTGCGTGCGCCTGACGCCGGACGTGGTGCGCACGCTCACCTGGCTGCCGCCGACCTGCGCCTATCGCCTGGTGCGCGAGGGAAGCGACCTCTACTGGTGGCATCCGCTCGTCTCGGGCGATCCGGAGACGGTGCACATGGCCGGCGTCTCCGTGCGCGGCCGCGTCTCGGCCAGCGAGGACGACGTCAGCCTCGACGACATCGTCGATTACATCGTGACCTGGCCGATGCGCGTGCCCAAGGCGGCCCGAAGGTCCGGGCCGCGCTAGCTGGGCTGGGGCTTCGCCGTCCGGGCTGGGCGCCCGGACAGGAAACGGGACGAAGAAAACCTTCGCGTCGCTCACCGGCCCTCGAGGCAATGCTGCCCGCTGCCGAAAAGTACCTTGAACGTCAGGCCGGATGCGCGGGGGCTCCTTGCCTACCCCGCCCATTCCGCATAGGCCTTCACCAGTCCTTCATACTGGTCCATTTCCGGGAAGGTCTCGAAGCTCTCCACAGCGCCCGTCTCCGCGAACGGCAGCTTCGCCGATGTGTAGGTTTCCATGAACGGCCGGAACCAGCTGGTATCGTCGAACAGCGTCGGCCGCACGTTGACGAACCAGTCCATGCCCTCCGGCTTCGTGAACATCCACGTCATGCAGTGGCCGCAGAAATAGTGGTGGACATCGGGCCCGTGCAGGCCGCCGATCACCGGATCGCCCTTCGTCACCGCGAAGCCGTCGGCGGGAATGATCGCCGTCAGCGAATAGGCCGAGGACGACATCTTCTGGCAGCCCCGGCAGTGGCAGGCGCTGGTCGCGAGCGGCGGCTTCGTCACGCGGATCTCCACGCGCCCGCAGCGGCACGATCCTGAAAGCGGCAACGGAATCGGTTTCATGGCAATCTCCCGATGTGGGCGACCGGTATAGCCTATCGGGCAGCCTTGTGCCTCCGCCCCGCATGCCGCTTCATCGTATTTCTTCCGTCCTTGCAGAGGCATCAACGCCAGACGGCGATCTGCGCCTGGCCGTCGATCTCGGGAATGTCGGTGACCGCGAGGTCGGGGTTGACGCCATCGTCGCCCGGGAAGGGAGCCACCGCGTCGTTCGATGCCACCCGCGGGCTGCCGGAGCTGAGCACCGTGACCCGCGTGCCGATGGGGACGCGGCGGTGGAGGTCGATGATGTCCTGGTTGATGAGGCGGATGCAGCCGCTCGATACGGACTGGCCGATCGACCACGGCTCGTTGGTGCCGTGGATGCGGTAGAGCGTGTCACGGTCCCCCTGGTACAGATAGAGCGCGCGGGCGCCGAGCGGGTTGTCCATGCCGCCGGGCATGCCGGCCGCCCATTCGGCGAGCTCCGGCTGACGGCGAATCATCGAGGCGGGCGGCGTCCAGGTGGGCCAGGCGGCCTTGCGGCGGATGGTGGCATTGCCGCTCCAGCCGAAGCCCTCGCGTCCCACGCCGACGCCGTAGCGCATGGCCTGTCCGCCCTCCATCACGAGGTAGAGGAAATGGCGGTAGGGATCGACGACGATCGTGCCGGCTTCCTGAGGGCCGGCGAAGGACACCACCTGGCGCAGGAAGGTGGGATTGATCTGCGTGAGGTCGACCGCCGGGACCGAGTAGGGTTCGGTGGTGATCTCGTCATACATGTCGAAGTACATCGGGTCGATGCTGGGCCCCTGCGCTACCGGGGGCGGAGCCGTCGTCGTGCAGGCGGCCAGCGCTGCCGGCGCGCCGATCAGGAACGAGCGGCGGCTGATGGAATGCATGTGATGTCACCTCGATCGTTGCTTTCGGTTCGTATCGAACGTGAAAATGCCGACAATGGGGCCGGGGTGCAGACCCAGCCGGAATGGTGAATGGCCCACGCCGCGCGAAAGTTCCAGGCCGTGGCGGGCCGGACCATGCCCCTGATCGCCTGCCGCGACATTGCACCGAACGCTGAAGACATTTGAACGCCGTGCATTGACCGAACCTTGCGAGGCGCCGGTCGCGCAAGCCCGAACCGTGCTGGATTCACCCGAACGTGAATGCGCGATCGCTTATTAGGAATTTAATCATTGACTTGCGGGCGGTCATAGGATAGTGTTCATGCATGCTCCGGATCTGCGCCCGATGGGCCCCTCCGGTCGGTTCATTCCTTTCCCATCGCCGATGCCGCTTCGCTGCCCTCCGGGGTCGGTCGGAGCATCGTTGCGAACGAGGCAGAACCCGCATGACGACAGATGATGGTGACGCCGCCGGCCGGATGAGCGCCGGCAGAAGCCGCTGCGCCGGCGAGGCGAAGCGGCGCTCGACGCTCGTGGCACGCCTGTGGCGCGCTGCCGAGCGGCAGGTGCGCGAGATCGAGGCGCGGGCGAAGACGGTGCGCGGCGATGCCGCCGGGGCCGAGCGCGATGCCCGGGCGCTGGCGACGCTGGCCCGCACCCTGCGCGAACTGACGGAATTCTCCGCCGAGGCCGGCGGCAAGGCGGCCGGGCGGGAGGGAGACGAGGATGGCGGCGCATTCCGCGAGCTCGATGATTTCCGACGCGAGCTTGCGCGCAAGCTTGATCGACTGCGCGAGGAGCGGGGCGCTGCCGACCCTGCTCAGCCGTTGTGACGAGCCGCTGCTGCGCTGGATCGCGCATCACTGGCCCTTCTTCGCCCGGCCGGACCAGATGCCGCCGCCCGGCGAATGGACGGTCTGGCTGGTGCTCGGCGGGCGCGGCGCGGGCAAGACGCGCACGGGCGCCGAATGGGTGAGGGCGCAGGCCCTCGGCTGCGACGGGGCTCCCGTCTCGCCGATCGCCCTCGTCGGCGAGACGATGGCAGACGTCCGCGACGTCATGGTCGAGGGCGTCTCCGGCCTGCTCGCGGTGCATCCGCGCGACGAGCGGCCGCAATGGATCCCCACCCGCCGCCGGCTCGAATGGCCGAACGGAGCGGTGGCCATGGTCTTCTCGGCGGAGGATCCGGACGCGCTGCGCGGACCGCAGTTCGCCGCGGCCTGGGCGGACGAATTGTGCAAATGGCGCCATGCCGAGGAGACGTGGGACATGCTGCAGTTCGGCCTGCGCCTCGGGACACGCCCGCGCGAGGTCGTCACCACGACGCCCCGTGCCATGCCGCTCCTGAAGCGGCTGATGGGCGATGCGCGCACGGCGCTCTCCCGCGCGGCGACGCACGAAAACGCACTGAACCTGGCGCCCGCCTTCCTCGAGGCGGTGGTCGGCCGCTACGCCGGCACCCGCCTCGGACGGCAGGAACTCGACGGTGAACTCATCGAGGAGAGGGCCGACGCCCTCTGGTCGCGGGCCATGATCGAGGCCGCGCGCATCGACGAGACGCCGCCTCTGGAGCGGGTCGTCGTCGCCGTCGATCCGCCGGCCTCCTCGGGCCGGCGGGCCGACGCCTGCGGCATCGTTGCCGCCGGCTGTGACGGTGCGCGGACGATCTACGTGCTGGAGGATGCGACGCTGCCGCGCGCCAGGCCGCTCGCCTGGGCGGAAGCCGCCATCGCGGCCTATCATCGGCACGAGGCCGACGCCCTCGTCGTCGAGGTCAACCAGGGCGGCGAGATGGCCGCCGCCGTGCTGCGCGACGTCGATCCCACTGTTCCGGTCACCAGCGTCAGGGCAACGCGCGGCAAATACCTGCGGGCCGAGCCCATCGCCGCCTTGTCGGCGCAGGGGCGGCTGAAATTCCGTGGCGCCTTTCCGGCGCTCGAGGACGAGATGACCGATTTCGGGCCGGGCGGCCTGACGAGCGGGCGCTCGCCCGACCGGCTCGACGCGATGGTCTGGGCGGCGACCGCCCTCATCGGCGCCAGCGGCTCGGGGCCGCGCGTGCGCCGCATCTGACTGTTACCCGACGAGAGACGACATGATGGCAGCCTGGATCGACCGCTGGACGCGGCGGCGCGCCCCCGCGCGCCTTGCCGACGCCGTCCCGGAGACGAAAGCCTCGCGCGTTGCGCCCCTTCTCGCGATCTACGGCGTCGGCCGGCCGGTCTGGACGTCGCGCGAGTTCGAGGCGCTCGCCCGCGAGGGCTTTTCGCGCAATCCCGTCGTGCACCGCTGCGTGAAGCTGGTGGCGGAGGCCGCCGCCTCGGTGCCGTGGGTCCTGCACGACGGCGCCACGGAACCCGAGCGGCACCCGCTGCTCGATCTCGTCCGGCGGCCGAACCCGCGCGAGGACGGCGGCTCGTTCCTGGAGAGCCTGTTCAGCCACCTGCTCGTCGCCGGCAATGCCTATGCGGAGGCGGTGTGCATCGGTGAGGCGCCGCGGGAGCTCTACGTGCTGCGGCCCGACCGCATGCGCGTCGTGCCCGGCGGCGACGGCTGGCCCGCGGCCTATGACTATACGGTGGGCGGACGCACGGTGCGCCTGGCGCGCCGCGAGGGCAGCCCCGTCGAACCCGTGCTGCACCTGCGCCTGTTCAATCCCGTCGACGACCACTACGGCCTTTCGCCGATGGAGGCGGCGGCCGGGGCCGTCGACATCCACAATGCCGCAAGCGCCTGGAACAAGGCGCTCCTCGACAACGCCGCCCGTCCCTCGGGCGCGCTCGTCTACAAGGGGCCGGACGGTGTCGGCCTCACCGATGCGCAGTTCGAGCGCCTGAAGGGCGAGCTCGAGCAGCAGTTCCAGGGGCGGGACAATGCCGGCCGGCCATTGCTGCTCGACGGCGGGCTCGACTGGCGGCCGCTGTCGCTGTCGCCGAAGGACATGGACTTCGTGGAGGCCAAGGCCGCGGCGGCGCGGGAGATCGCGCTCGCCTTCGGCGTGCCGCCGATGCTGCTCGGCCTGCCGGGCGACAACACCTACGCGAATTTCGCCGAGGCCAACCGCTCCTTCTGGCGCCAGACGGTCATCCCGCTCGCCCAGCGCGCGGCGGCGAGCGTCGCGCATTGGCTCGCGCCGGCTTTCGGCGGCGAACTGCGCTTCGAGGTCGACCTCGACCGCATCGACGCCCTGGCGGGCGAGCGCGAGGCCCTGTGGCGGCGCATCTCCTCCGCCGATTTCCTGAGCGAGGACGAGAAGCGCGAGGCCGTCGGCTACGGGCGGCGCGAGCGCCTTCCCCAGAACGAATGAGGCCTGCGATGGACGCCGTGACGGACAGCATCATCGCGCGCGGCGACCTCGCCCATCTGGCGCTGTTCCTGTGGGCGAGCGGCGCCTCCGCCATGCTCGCCATCGTGCTGCGCGAGCTCGCGGCGGCGAACCGGCGCTTCGACCATTTCGTGCGCGAGCTCGCGCGCTTCAACAGACGCTATTCGGGAGACGATCCATGAGCCGCAAGCGATCGAACGGCCCGGCGCGCCCGCGCGCCGAGCCGCGGGTGACGGCGCGCGCCGGGGAGACGCGCTTCAAGGAGACGATCGCCGGCTTCGTCCGCACGCTCGAGAGGCTCGACGGCGAGCGCCGCCGCGGCGCGGCGCCTCCCGCTCAACCGGGACCGGCCACGTGAGCGCCGGCGCGATCGTGCCGGGCCCCTCCCGGCCGGACGACGATCCTCTGGTCTTCGAGGGCTATGCGAGCCGCTTCGGCGTGCCGGATCTCGGCCGGGACGTCGTCGAGCGCGGTGCCTTCGCGGCGAGCCTCGCCCGTCGCGGTGCCGGCGGCATCCGCATGCTCTTCCAGCACGATGCCGCCCAGCCCATCGGCACATGGCTGGCCCTGCGCGAGGACGTGCACGGCCTCTTCGTGCGCGGACGGCTCAACGCCGGTGTCGCCCGCGCCCGCGAGATCGCGAGCCTGATCGCGGAGGGCGGCCTCGACGGCCTCTCCATCGGCTTCCGCGCACGGCGGGCGGTCAACGATGCGGCCGGCCGGGTGCGTCGCATCCTCGAGCTCGACCTGTGGGAGATCTCGCTCGTCACCTTCCCCATGCAGCCGGGGGCGCGGGTCATCGCGCGCCCCAGCTACCACAAGGCCGCGGCGCAGGGCGCCGATGCCGGCGGCCTCGCGCGCCTCATCCGGGACGCCGCGCGCCGCATCAATCCAAGCGAAAGGACCCTTGCATGAACGACGCTCCGGAGACGAAGGCGCTCGGCACCGATGTCGGCGCGGCCTTCGAGGATTTCTCGCGTGCCTTCGAGGCTTTCAAGGAGACCAACGATCAGCGCCTCGGCGCGCTGGAAACCCGGCGCCCGGTCGACGTCCTCGTCGAGGAGAAGCTCGCCCGTATCGATGCGGCGCTCGACGAGGCCAGGAGCCGGCTCGACCGGCTGGCCCTCGATGCGCGCCGGCCGCCGCTCGGCGGCGCGAGCGAGCCGGCGGCGCCGCTGGTCGGCGAGCACAAGAGCGCCTTCGACGCCTATGTCCGCACCGGCGAGGCCGGCGGCCTCAAGGCACTGGAGGAAAAGGCGCTCAGCGCCGGCTCCGGTCCCGACGGCGGCTACCTGGTGCCGGCGCAGGTGGAAAGCGAGGTGCTGCGCCGCCTCGCCGCCGTCTCCCCCATCCGCGCCATCGCCTCGGTGCGCGTGATCTCGACCGGCACCTACAAGCGCGCCGTTGCCACGGCGGGGCCGGCTACCGGCTGGGTCGGCGAAGAGGCGCCCCGGCCGCAGACGAGCGGCCCGACGCTCGCCGAGCAGTCCTTCCCGGCCATGGAGCTCTACGCCATGCCGGCCGCGACGCAGACGCTGCTCGACGATGCGGTGGTCGACATCGACGCCTGGCTCGCCGAGGAGGTGGAGACGGCCTTCGCCGAGCAGGAGGGAGCGGCCTTCGTCAACGGCGACGGCATCAACAAGCCCAAGGGCTTCCTCGCCTACGACCGCGTCGCCAACCAGAGCTGGAGCTGGGGCCATATCGGCACCATCGCGACCGGGGTTGCCGGCGCCTTTTGGGAGGAGGCTCCGGCCGACGTGCTCATCGACCTCGTCCACGCGCTCAAGGCGGGCTACCGCCAGAACGCCTCCTTCGTGCTCAACCGCAAGACGCAGAGCGTCATCCGCAGGATGAAGGACGAGGAGGGCCGGTATCTCTGGCAGCCGCCGGCCGGTGCAGGCCAGCAGGCGTCGCTCATGTCCTTCCCCGTCGTCGAGGCCGAGGACATGCCGGACATCGCGGCCGATGCCGCGGCGGTCGCCTTCGGCGACTTCCGGCGCGGCTACCTCGTCGTCGACCGTGCCGGCGTGCGCGTACTGCGCGATCCCTATTCCGCCAAGCCTTACGTGCTCTTCTACACGACGAAGCGCGTCGGCGGCGGCGTGCAGGATTTCGACGCCATCAAGCTGCTGACCTTCTCCGCGTAGGCGGGCGTCACTCGGCCCAGTTGGCCTCGCGTCCCCAGCGCCTGAGCGTGCCGTCGATGAAGGCGCGCTCGGGCGCGACGAGCGTGCCCTGCGTCATCAGCCCGCAACGGTCGCGGCCCTCGCCGCGGGCAAAGCCCGTCACGGCGACGACGAGGCCGGCGGCATCGGCGATGGGGCCGCCGGAATCGCCGTCGCAGGCACCGCCGCGGCGCTTCGGCCCGTTGGCGAGCCAGACGAGGATCCGTCCCGGCCCGTAGGGTTCGACGACGGACATATCGAGCGCGCGGAAGGTGCCGGTGCTGCGGTGGTCGCCCTCGGCGGCGACGCCCCAGCCGCCGAGCGTCATCGGGGCGCCCTCGCGTGGCGCCGCCGCGCGCGACAGGGTCGCCGCCGCGAACGTGGGCGGCAGCGGCTCCGGCAGCCGCACGAGGGCGAGATCGACCGATTGCCGCCGGGCCTTGATGGCGTCACGGTCGTAGCGCGGGTGGATGATGACCTCCCGCGGCACGATCAGCACCGGCTCGCCGGCCCCGTCGCGGAAGTGCACGCGATAGGCGTCCGCCCCCGTCACGCAATGGGCCGCGGTCAGCACCGCATCGGGCGCGAGCACGATGCCGCTGCACACGCCGCCGCGCGCGTTCAGCACCATGACGCTCGCCTCAGCGAGCGGCCCCGCATCCTCCCGCCCGCCGATGACGGCTTCGGCCGGCACCAGTGCGGAGGCCAGAAGGCCGGCGAACACGCAGGTCATCCGGGTGAGCCGCCGGGCGGCGCGGGGCAGGAGCCGTTTCACGAGCAGTCCTTTCATTGGCCGCGCCAGCCTTAGCGGCGGCTCCGGCCGGCGCAAGGGGGTGCGCTCAGTTTCGAGGTTTCCATGACACCCATTCTGCTGGAGCCGCCGGCCGAGGAGCCGGTGCCGCTCGACGAGGCAAAGGCCTTCCTGCGCCTCGACGACACGGCTGAGGACGGGCTCCTCGCGGCGCTCGTCACCTCGGCGCGGCTGACGGTCGAGGCCGTGAGCGGGCTCGCGCTCGTCTCCCAGACCTGGCGCTTCGTGCTCGGTGCCTGGCCCGGGATCGGCGTGCTGCGCCTGCCGATGGCCCCGGTCGATGCCGTGCTGGCCGTGCACGGTCGCGACGCGATCGGTGCCCCGCTCGCCTTGCCGGACGGCATCGTTGCACCCGCCGCCACCGTCGAGCGCGACGCCCTTCTTTTCGGTCGGCTCGCAGCTTCGCCCGCCGCCGTCGAGGTCGATGTGCGGCTCGGCTACGGCGGTGCCGACGACGTGCCCGGGCCGCTGCGCCAGGCCGTGCGCCTGCTGACCGCGCACTGGTTCGAGAACCGGGGCGATGCGCCGGTGGCGGGCAAGCCGCCCTTGCCGCCGGATGTCGTCGCCCTTCTCGCCCCCTGGCGCCGGATGAGGCTGTGACATGGCCGACCTTCCCCTCGGCCGCCTGCGCCACCGTGCGGCGCTGCTGCGGCCGCACGAGACGCCGGACGGCACCGGCGGCGTCGTTCGCGCTTTCGAGCCGGCCGGTCATCTGTGGTGCTCGCTCGACGGCGTGACGGCGGGCAGCGACGAGCGGGAGCACGCCGACCGGCGCGATCTCGCCGCCCGCTTCCGGGCCGAGATGCGCTGGCGCGGCGATGTCGACGGCACCTGCCGCTTCGCCATCGGCGGGCGGTCCTTCGCCGTGCTGTCGGCCGTCGATCCCGACGGGCGCCGGCGCCGGCTCGTATGCACGCTGCAGGAGGTGATGCCGTGAAGCCGTCCCACATCGCGCTGCGCGAGACGATCGTCTCGCGCCTCACTGGCGACGCCGATCTCGTCGCCCGCCTCGGCGGGGCGCGCATCTTCGACGAGACGCCGCGGGGGCTCGACGGCCTCTACTGCGTCATCGGCCCGTGGAAGGCGCGCGACTGGTCGACCGGCACCGATCGAGGTGAGGAGCACGACATCACGCTCACCGTCTGGGCTCGTGCCGGCGGCGCCCGCAGCGCCCTCGAAAGCGCCGGGCGCATCGACGCGCTGCTCAGCGAAGCGTCGCTGCCGCTCGACGGCCACCGGCTCGTGAACCTGCGCACCGTCGAGACCGAGGCGCGCCGCGACGAGCGCGCCGACCGCTCGCGCGTGACGCTGCGCCTCAGGGCGGTGACGGAGCGCCTGCCGGCGCCGTGACGCCGGTGCCATCGACCAATCGGAGACGACACGACATGGGTGCCCAGAAAGGCAAGGACCTGCTGCTGAAGCTCGACATCGGCGGCACTTTCGTCACGGTCGCGGGCCTCAGGGCCCGGCAGATCGCCTTCAACGCCGAGACGGTGGACGTCACGCACGCGGAATCGGCAGGCCGCTGGCGCGAATTGCTCGCCGGTGCCGGCGTGCGCCGGGCCGGCATCAGCGGCTCCGGCATCTTCAAGGACGAGGCGTCCGACGCCTATGTCCGCGAGCTCTTCTTCGACGACGACATCCGCCCCTGGCAGGTCGTGGTGCCGGATTTCGGCACGATCGAGGGGCCTTTCCAGGTCACCGCGCTCGAATACCGCGGCGACCACGCCGGCGAGGTCACCTTCGAGCTCGCGCTCGAATCCGCCGGCGCGCTCGCCTTCTCAACCCTGTGAGGCGGCCATGGCCAATCTGAGACGCGGCGAAATCACGGCCGAGATCGGCGGTGAGACCTTCGTGCTGTGCCTGACGCTCGGGGCGCTGGCCGAGCTGGAGGACGCCTTCGGGGTCGAGGATCTCGCCGGGCTCGGCGAGCGCTTCGCGCGCGGGCGCCTGTCGGCCGGCGACATGATCCGCCTCATCGGCGCCGCCATCCGCGGCGGCGGCCGGGCGATGAGCGACCGGGAGGTCGCGGCTCTGCCGATCGGGCAGGGGCTCGAGAACCTCGCTGCCATCATCGCCCGGTTGCTCGCCGTCACCTTCGGCCCCGGGGAGGCCCTACCGCAAAACCCTTGACCGCCGCAGAGCGCCCTGAAGCCACGGCCGACACGCCCTTTCCGTGGGACGAGGTGCAGGCCTTCGGCTTCGGCGCTCTGCGGCTCGGTCCGGACGCCTTCTGGCGCCTGACGCCACGCGAGATCGCGGCGACGGCGCGTGCCCTCGGCCTCGGCCGCAGCGCCACACCGGCGCGTCGGGATCTCGCCGCGCTGATGCGCGCCTTTCCCGACACGGCCGCCTCAACGGGAGCCATAACGCCATGACGAGTGATCCGCAGGACCTGCGCGTCGACCTCGACGAATTGCGCGAGGCCAACCGGCTGGCGACGAGCTTCGGCGCGGCGCTCGTCAAGGCCTTCTCGTCGAGCGTCGTCGAGGGCCGGCGCTTCGAGGACGTGCTGCGCAGCATCGGCCAGCGCCTCATCGACATTGCCCTCAAAGCCGCCACGAAACCGCTGGAAAGCGCGCTGGGCAGCGGCCTCGAATCCCTGTTCTCGGGCCTGTCGAGCGCCTTGCCCTTTGCCAAGGGCGGCGTGATCTCGCGCGGTCTCGTGCAGCCCTTCGCCCAGGGCGGCGTCGTCGCCGCACCGACCTATTTCCCGCTCGCCGGCGGGCTCGGCCTCATGGGCGAGCGCGGCGCCGAGGCGATCATGCCGCTGGCGCGCGGACCGGACGGCCGGCTCGGCGTGCGCGCCGCCGGTTCGCAGGGCGGACCCGTGGCGCAGGTCACCGTCAACATCAGCACCAACGATGCCGAGAGCTTCCGGCGCTCGGAAGCGCAGGTGTCCGCGGCGCTCGCCCGTGCCGTCGCGCGCGGCCAGCGTGCGCTGTGAGGGAGAGGCGATGAGCTCGTTCCACGAAGTCAGGTTCCCCGTCGACATCTCGCTCGCGAGCAGCGGCGGCCCGGAGCGGCGCACCGACATCGTCCTCCTCGGTTCCGGGCGCGAGAGCCGCAATGCGCGCTGGCACCACGCGCGCCGGCGCTACGAGGCCGGCTACGGCATCAAGACGCTCGACGCCTTGGCGGCGGCCGTGGCCTTCTTCGAGGAGCGGCGCGGCCGGCTCTACGGCTTCCGCTGGCGCGACCGGCTCGACTTCAAGTCGTGCCTGCCGTCGCAGGAGCCTGCGCCGACCGACCAGGCGATCGGGACCGGGGACGGGGAGAGGGCGAGCTTCCAGCTCGTCAAGCAATACGGCGGCGCCCATGCGCCCTATGTGCGCCCCATCACCAAGCCCGTCGACGGCAGCGTCCGCATTGCCGTCGACGGACAGGAACTGACGGCCGGCCTCGATTTCACCTGCAACGCAGTGACCGGCCTCGTCACCTTCGCCGAGGGGCGCATTCCCGCGCCGGATACGGCCGTGACGGCCGGCTATCTGTTCGACGTTCCGGTCCGCTTCGATACCGACCGGCTCGAGGTGGATTTCGCCGCCTTCTCCGCCGGCGCCATCCCGCAGCTGCCGGTGATCGAGATCGTCCCCTGATAGCGTCTTTAAGGACATTGCCATGCGCGATATCGATCCCGCGTTCGCCGAGCATCTTGCGGCGAGCGCGACGACGCTCTGCCATTGCTGGAAGCTGCTGCGCCGCGACGGGGCCGTCTTCGGCTTCACGGATCACGACCGCGATCTCGCCTTCGCCGGTGTCACCTTCGCGGCGCGCAGCGGGCTCGAGCCGTCCGAGGTCTCGGCAGAGCTCGGCTTCGCCGTCGCGACGAGCGAGGTTGCCGGCGCGCTGAGTGCGGTGGCGCTGACCGAGGCCGATATCGTCGGCGGGCTCTATGACGACGCCACCGTCGAGACCTGGCTCGTCAACTGGGCCGATCCGGAGGGGCAGCGCCTCCTCGTCGACGTCGCCTCGATCGGCGAGATCAAGCGCACCGACCATGCCTTTCTCGCCGAACTGCGCGGCATCATGCATCGCCTCGATCAGCCCCAGGGGCGGCTCTATTCGCTCGCCTGCGCCGCCGATCTCGGCGATGTCCGCTGCGGCGTCGACCTGACCCTGCCGGCCTTCCGGGCCGAAGGCGCCGTAACGGCGACGGACGGGCGCCTCGTGGTGCAGGCGCGCGACCTCGGCGACCATGCCGACGGCTGGTTCACCGGCGGGCGGCTGACCTGGACGGGCGGCGCCAACGCCGGTGCCGCCGTGGAGGTCAAGCACCATCGCCGTGACCAAGGGGTGCATCTCCTGACGCTCTGGCACGCGGCGCCGGCGACCATCGGCGAGGGCGACGCCTTCACTGTCACGGCGGGCTGCGACAAGCGCCATGCTACCTGTCGGGACCGCTTCTCCAACACCGTCAACTTCCGGGGTTTCCCCCACATGCCGGGCAACGACTTCGTCGTCACCTACCCGCGCGAAGGCGAGGGGCACGACGGCGGGAGCTTCTTTCGATGAGCGGGGGCGTCGCACGGGCCGCCATCGTTGCCGCGGCGCGCGGCTGGATCGGCACGCCCTACCGCCACCAGGCATCGCTCAAGGGCATCGGCTGCGATTGCCTCGGCCTCGTGCGCGGCGTGTGGCGCGAGGTGGTGGGGCGGGAGCCCGAGGCGGTGCCGCCCTATGCGCCCGACTGGGCCGAGGCCGGCCTGCGCGAGATGATGGCGGAGGCTGGCGAGCGCCATTTCATCCGCATCGCCCCCGCGGATGCCGGCGCCGGCGATGTCCTCCTCTTCCGCTGGCGCGCGCATCTGCCGGCCAAGCATGCGGCCATCATGACGGATGCTGCGGGCATGGTGCATGCCCATGACGGCGCCACCGTCGCCGAGGTGCCGTTGAGCGGCTGGTGGCGGCGCCACCTCGCCTTCGCCTTCCGTTTTCCCGGAGTGACAGACTGATGGCCACCATCGTCCTGCAGGTTGCCGGCGCCGCCCTGGGCGGGCTCGTCGGCGGGCCCGTCGGCGCCATCGTCGGACGGGCGCTCGGCGGCCTCGCCGGGGCCGCCATCGACGGCGCGCTCCTCTCGCGCACCGGAGGCGGCACGCGGCGTGTCGTCGAAGGGCCGCGCCTTCAGGACGTCGACGGCATCACCTCGACGGAAGGCGCGCCCATTCCCCGCGTCTACGGCCGGGCCCGCGTCGGCGGGCAGCTCATCTGGGCGACGCGCCTGAAGGAGGAGGCCGTCACCACCGTGACGCGCACCCCTTCGTCCGGCGGCAAGGGCTCGCCCCCGAAGACGACGACGATCGAGACGACCTACAGCTACTACGCCAACATCGCCATCGGCCTGTGCGAGGGGCCCATCGCCTACATCCGCCGCGCCTGGGCGGACGGCAAGGAGATCGACCTCACGCGCGTCAACATGCGCGTCCACCGCGGCAGCGAGAGCCAGACGCCCGATCCGCTCATCATCGCCAAGGAAGGCGCGGCGAACGCGCCCGCCTACCGCGGCCTCGCCTATGTCGTCTTCGACCACCTGCCGCTCGCGGCCTACGGCAACCGCATTCCGCAATTCTCCTTCGAGGTGGTGCGGCCGGTCGAGGGGCTCGGCAGCGCCATCCGGGCGGTCAACCTCATTCCGGGGGCGAGCGAGTTCGGCTACATGCCCGGCCATGTCACGCAGGTGCTCGGCTTCGGCGCCTCGCGCTCGGAGAACCGCCACCAGCTGATGAACAGCGTGGATGTCGTCGCCTCGCTCGACATGCTGATGGCGCTGTGCCCCAACCTCGAACGCGTCGCGCTCGTCGTCAGCTGGTTCGGCGACGACCTGCGCGTCGGCTCCTGCACCATTGCGCCGCGCGTCGAGACGGCGGCCAAGGCGACCGAGGACGGGCGCGGCCAGCTCCCGTGGCGGGTCTCGTCCCTCACGCGCGAGACGGCGCGCCTCGTCAGCCAGGTGAACGGGCGGCCGGCCTATGGCGGCACGCCGTCGGACGACAGCGTGATCGCGCTCATCCGGCACCTGAAGGCGCGCGGCCTCGGGGTCGTGCTCTATCCGTTCATCATGATGGACGTGCCGGCCGGCAACGGCCTGCCCGATCCCTGGACGGGCGCCGCCGGGCAACCGGCCTATCCCTGGCGCGGGCGCCTCACTTGCCACCCGGCCCCGGGCCGGCCGGGATCGCCGGACGGCGGCCCCGCCGTCGCGGCACAGGTTCAGGCCTTCTTCGGCCATGCCCAGCCGCAGCATTTCACCCGTTCGGGAGACGTCATCTCCTACCAGGGGCCGCCGCAGTGGTCCCTGCGCCGGCAGATCCTGCATTATGCCCATCTCGCGGTGGCGGCGGGCGGCGTCCACGGCTTCGTCATCGGCTCGGAACTCGTGAGCCTGACGCGCCTGCGCGCCGCCTCGGGCCACTATCCGGCGACATCCGCGCTGATCGCACTGGCCGAAGCGGTGCGCGCGGTCGTCGGCCCGGGCACGGCCATCACCTATGCGGCCGACTGGACGGAATACGGCGCCCATGTGCGCGACGACGGCAGGGAGGTGCGCTTCCCGCTCGATCCGCTCTGGGCCTCGCCCGCCATCGACGCGGTGGGCATCGATTTTTACCCGCCGCTGAGCGACTGGCGCGACGGCACCGACCATGCCGATGCGGGAGAGGCGCGTGCCATCTATGACCGCGACTACCTGCGCGGCCGGCTCACCGCCGGCGAGGCCTACGACTGGTATTACGCGAGCGAGGCGGATCGCATCTCCCAGCGCCGCAGCCCCATCACGGACGGCGCCTACGGCAAGCCGTGGCTGTTCCGGCAGAAGGATCTGGCCGGCTGGTGGGCGAATGAACACGTCGAGCGCGTCAATGGCGTCGAGACCGGCCGCACCGCCTGGCAGCCGGGCGCCAAGCCCGTCTGGCTGACGGAGCTCGGCGTCCCCGCCGTCGACAAGGGCACCAATGCGCCGAATGTCTTTCCCGATCCGAAGTCCATCGACGGCGGGCGCCCGCCGTTCTCCTCGGGCGGGCGCGACGACCTCATCCAGGTCCGCGGGGTCGAGGCGATGCTCGCCGTCTATGGCGCGCCGGGAGAGGCCAATCCGCTCTCGCCGGTCTATGGCGGCACCATGGTCGCGCCCGGCCATGCCTTCGTCTGGGCCTGGGACGCGCGGCCTTTCCCCGCCTTTCCCGAACTCACCGGCGTCTGGTCCGACGGGCACAACTGGCAGACCGGCCATTGGCTGACGGGACGGCTGGAGAGCGTGCCGCTCGACCGGCTCGTCGCTGCCGTTTTGCGCGACTTCTCCGTCGACCTGCCGCAGCGGCTCGACATCGACGGCATGGTCGACGGCTATGTCGTCGACCGGACGATGGCGGTCCGGCAGGTGCTGGAGCCGCTGGCGCAGGCCTTCGGCTTCGATGCGCTGGCGAGCGGCGGAGTGCTGCGTTTCGCCATGCATGCGCGCCGCGTCGCGGCGACCCTCGGCGAGGACGATCTGGTGCCGGACGAGAACGGCGCCCTCATCGCCCTGCGCCGCCAGCAGGAGACGGAGCTGCCGCGCGAGGTGCGCATCGGCTACAGCGACAGCGAGCGCGACTTCCGCCGCGCCGCCGCCCGGTCCCGGCGGCTCGCGGGGGAAAGTGAGCGCGAGGCGAGCGCGGACCTTGCGCTGGTCACGCGCGCAAGCGAAGCGGGGCGCCTCGCCGAAATCTGGCTGCAGGACCTGTGGGTGGGGCGCGAGAGCGCGGAGTTCTCGCTCTCGCCGCGGCTCGCCGGCCTCGAAGTCGGTGATATCGTCGCCCTGCCGACGGCGCCGGCGCCACGCAGCTACCAGATCACCCAGCTCACCGATGGCACGGCCCGGCGCGCGGCGGCCCGCAGGCTGGAGCCTTCCGTCTTCTCCTTGCCGGCCGTTTTCCAGCCCTTGCCGGGAAAACCGCCGCCGGTGCTGCCCGGCCGACCGCATGTCGTGGTGCTCGACCTGCCGGCCGCCCTGCAGGACCCGCCGGTTCTGCAATATCTCGCCGCGATCGCCGATCCCTGGCCGGGGCAGGTGGCCGTCTGGCGGTCGAACGACGGAGCGAGCTTTGCCCCGCTCGCCGCGGCGGATCTTCCCGCCGTCATCGGCGAGACGCTCGACCCGTTGCCGCCGGGGCCGGTCTGGCGCTGGGACCGGCAGAACCGGCTGACCATGCGGCTCGGCGGCGGCGTCCTCACCAGCGTCGGCGAAGGCGCGGCCCTGTCCGGTGCGAACCTCATGGCCGTGCGCGGCCCGGACGGCGCTTGGGAGATCATCGCCGCGGCCGATGTCGAGCTCATCGATGCCGACGTCTACCGCGTCGGCCGTCTCCTGCGCGGGCTCGCCGGCTCGGATGCCCTGGCCGCACGGCTCGTGCCCGCCGGCGCGACCGTCGTGCTCCTCGATCGCGCCCTCGTGCCGCTGACGAGCCGGCTCGACGACATCGGCCGCTTTGCCTATTTCCGCGCCGGCCCGGCGACGCTCGACCACGGCGACCCCGCCTATGCCGCCTTCGGCACGGGGGCGACCGATCTCGCGCTGCGGCCTTTCGCGCCGGTGCATCTGAAGGCGCGCCGCATGGCCGAGGGCATCGAGATCTCCTTCATCCGGCGCACGCGCACCAACGGCGACGGGTGGGAACTCGTCGAGGTGCCGCTCGGCGAGGATGTCGAGGCCTACGAGATCGACGTGTTCCGGGATGGCGAGCCCGTGCGCCGCCTGCACGCGGCCGAGCAGCGCGTCCTCTACGCGGCGGAGCAGGAGCTGGCGGATTTCGGCGGCTCCCAGCTCCGCCTCGACATCGCCGTCACGCAGCTCAGCGCCATCGTCGGCCGCGGCTTTGCCCGGCGCGGCGAGATCGAGGTGCGCTGAGCTTTCCCGGTCCGCTCTTTGCGAGATACGCCCATGGCCATCGCGAGTTTCGACGAAGCCCTCGAGGCCGTCCTCGGCTTCGAGGGCGGCTATGTCAACCATCCGCTCGATCCCGGCGGCGCCACCAAGTTCGGCATCACGCGGGCGACGCTGAAGCGTGCGCGCGGCCGCGATGTCGCCATTGCCGAGGTGATGGCGCTGACCCGGCACGAGGCAGCGGTGATCTACCGCGAGCACTACTGGCACGCCGTGCGCGCTGACGAACTGCCCGCCGGCGTCGATCTCGCCGTCTTCGATACCGCCGTCAACTCGGGCCCCGCCCGCGCCATCCGCCTGCTGCAGCAGGCGGCGGGCGTCACGGTCGACGGTCGCATCGGGCCGGTGACGCTCGCGGCGGTCGAGGCGCAGGCGCCGCATCTTCTCATCGAGCGCTACTGCGCGGCACGCCTCGGCTTCCTGGAGCGGCTGCGCCATTTCCACGTCTTCGGCCGCGGCTGGCGCCGGCGGGTGGAGCGCGTCGAGGAGCGGGCGAAGCGGCTTGCGACACACGCGACCGCCGGATCCGGCATGGCCCCCGGTGATTCAGCAGGGAAGGGAAAAAACATGTCCGACACGAAGTCGATCTTCACGAGCCGTACGGTGTGGGCGAATGCCGTGGGCATGGCTGCGGTCCTTCTGTCGCTCTTCGGCGTCAGGACGGATGGCGTCGATACAGGTGCGCTGACCGACGCACTCCTTCAGATTGTCGCCGGCGTCAGTTTCGTCGTGTCCACCGTGTTCCGCGTGATAGCCACCAATCGCCTGCAGCGATGAGGCGGATGCGGCGCTGCCGGTCCGATGGCCGTGCCGCCATGCATTCAGGGAATGTTCAGGCCTTGGTCGCCATATTTCGGCGCCATGTGGGGAGCTAGGACCATCTTTGCCACGATCGCGCTGCTTGCCGGCCTCGCCTCGTTCGAAGCGGCGGCCCAGGGGGTGTGCCTTTCGCCGGATGAGACGCGCGCCGCCGTGGCCCAGGGAGGCGTGGTCGCGCCGCAGCAGGCCGTGTCAGCCGCGCGCGATGCCGCTTCGGGCGGCGAGGTGGTCCGGGCGGAGCTCTGCCGGCAGGGTGGGGGCTATGTTTACCGCATCTCGGTTCTGCGCCGCGACGGCCGCGTCATGCGCATCGTCGTCGACGGCGGCAGCGGCAGGGTTCTCGAAGGGCGCTGAGCGCCGGCGGGCTTTTGGACGGGAGGGCGCGCGTGCGGCTCTTGGTTGTCGAGGACGATAGGGATATCAACCGGCAGCTCGCCGATGCGCTCGTGCAGGCGGGCTATGCGGTCGACCGGGCCTATGACGGCGAGGAGGGGCTCTTTCTCGGCGAGACGGAGCCCTATGACGCCATCATCCTCGACATGGGCCTGCCGAAGCTCGACGGCCAGTCGGTACTGACGAAATGGCGGCGGGCCGGTCGCGACATGCCCGTTCTGATCCTGACCGCCCGCGACCGCTGGAGCGACAAGGTCCAGGGCTTCGATGCCGGCGCCGACGATTACGTGACGAAGCCCTTCCACATGGAGGAGGTGCTCGCCCGCGTCCGGGCTCTCCTGCGCCGCGCCGCGGGCCATTCCTCGAGCGAGATCGTCTGCGGGCCCGTGTGCCTCGACACGCGGGCGAGCCGGGTGACGGTCGACGGCGAACTCGTCAAGCTGACCTCGCACGAATATCGCCTTCTCGCCTATCTCATGCACCACACGGGGCGCGTGGTCTCGCGCACCGAGCTGGTCGAACATCTCTACGACCAGGATTTCGACCGTGATTCCAACACGATCGAGGTCTTCATCGGCCGCCTCAGGCGCAAGCTCGGCGTCGACGTCATCCAGACGGTGAGGGGGCTCGGCTACCGGCTCGAGCCGCCGGCGGAGTAGTGGCCCCCGTGTCGGCAGGCTTCTTCGAACGCCGCTCCATCGCCGCGCGCCTGCTGATCTTCGGTGCGCTGTGGACGGTGCTCGTCCTGCTCCTCGGCGGCCTGGCGCTGTCGCAGGTCTATCGCCGCACCAGCGAACGCGCCTTCGACGAGCGGCTGCAGGTCTATCTCACCGACATCGTCGCCGACCTCGCCGGACCCGAGCCGCTCGACGACAAGGCGCTCGGCACGCTCGGCGAGCCGCGCTTCGACCTGCCGCTCTCCGGCTGGTACTGGCAGGTGACGCGCGTCGATCCGGAGGGCAAGGGGGAGATGCGCGCCTCCAAGTCCCTTTTCGGCAGCAGGCTGCCGCCGCTCGCCGAACTCGGGGCCCCCGCGCGCGAGGGCGGTGCCCGCGAGGCCTATTACGACGGCGTGGACGGACGCCGGCTGCGGGCGGTCGAGCGCGTCATCGATCTCGGCGAGGGCGAGCGCTACCTCGTCGCGGTGGCGGCGCCGGCCGATGCCATCGAGGCCGATATCCGCAGCTTCGAATTCGTCGTGGCCGCGACCTTCCTCACCCTCGCGCTCGTGCTCGGGCTCACGACGCTGCTCCAGGTGCGCTACGGCCTGCGCCCGCTCGTGCGGCTGCGCCGCGCCGTCGGCGCCGTCCGCCTCGGCGAGGCCGAGCGCATCGCGGGCACCTTCCCGCACGACATCGCGCCGCTTGCGGGGGAGCTCAATCTCCTCATCGACAGCAACCGCGAGATCCTGGAGCGGGCGCGCACCCAGGTGGGCAACCTCGCCCACGCCCTGAAGACGCCGCTCAGCGTCATCCTCAACGAGGCCGACGTCCGGGACGACGCGCTCGCCGCCAAGGTGCGCGAGCAGGCCCTCGTGATGCGCGACCAGGTCAATTACTACCTCGAGCGTGCCCGTGCGGCGGCGCTCGCCGGCACGCTCGGCACGGTGACGGAAGTCGAGCCGGCGGTTGCCGGCCTCGTGCGGGCATTGGAGCGCATCTACGAACGGCGCGGCCTGTCTCTCGCGCTCGACGTCGAGCCGGGCCTGCGCTTCCGCGGCGAGCGGCAGGACCTCGAGGACATGGTCGGCAATCTTGCCGACAACGCCTGCAAATGGGCGGCCGGACGGGTCCGGATCGGTGCGAGCGCGGTACCGGACAGCGAGCCGCCGGTGATGCTGATCGTCGTCGACGACGACGGCCCGGGCCTCGGCGAGGCCGAGCGGCAGGCCGCCGTGCAGCGCGGCCGCCGGCTCGACGAGAGCAAGCCGGGGTCCGGCCTCGGCCTCGCCATCGTCAGCGAGCTGGCGGGGCTCTACGGCGGTGCGCTGGAGCTGGGCGTGGCGTCGGAGGGCGGCCTGCGGGCCAGCCTGCGGCTCCCGCGCGTTTGAGGCCGATCAATGCC
Source organism: Chelatococcus caeni (assembly GCF_014196925.1). GTDB lineage: Bacteria > Pseudomonadota > Alphaproteobacteria > Rhizobiales > Beijerinckiaceae > Chelatococcus_A > Chelatococcus_A caeni. The sequence continues at coordinate 459,919 of NZ_JACIEN010000001.1, forward strand.
GCGCCAGCCGCGTGACCTTATGTCGCCGTATCGTGACATGAGCGGGCCCCGGGCCTTGCGCTAAACAATGCCCATGTTGATCTGGCTGATCTTTGCCCTGATGACCGGCGCGGCCGTGCTTGCGGTGCTGTGGCCCCTGTCGCGCGCCGAGACGGCCGTCGCGGCCGAGACCGGCGATGCCGCCTTCTTCCGCCAGCAGATGGCGGACCTCGAGCGCGACCGCGAGGCGGGCCTCGTCTCGGAGCGCGAAGCCGAGGCGCTGCGCGCCGAGATCGGCCGGCGCCTGCTGCGGGCGGCGCGCGGCGAGGGCCGCAGAGGCCCGGAGGGCGAACCCGCCCTGCGCCGGCGCCGCGCCGCCTCGGCCATCGCCTTGTCGACGATCCCGCTTCTCGCGCTCGCCATCTATGGGGCCATGGGCTCGCCGCACCTGCCTCAGGCGCCACGCGCTGCGCGGATGGACGGCGGCCAGCTCGATGTCGGTGCGGCGGTTGCGAAGATCGAGGCGCATCTTGCACAGAACCCGGGCGACGGCCGCGGCTGGGAGGTGCTGGCGCCGGTCTATCTGCGGGCCGGGCGCTTCGGCGACGCCGCGCGCGCCTATCAGTCCGCCCTCGACATCCTGGGGGAAACCCCGGCGCGCCTCACCGACCTCGGCGAGGCCGTGACGGCCGAGGCCGGCGGTATCGTCGACGCACGGGCGCGCGCAGCCTTCGAGCGGGCCCTAGCGCTCGATCCGGCCAATGCCAAGGCACGATACTATCTCGCCGTCGCCACGGGCCAGGACGGCGACAACGCCAAGGCCATGGATATGTTGCAGAAGCTCCTGGCCGACGCGCCGGCCGACGCGTCCTGGCGCGGCGCCGTCGAGCAGCGGCTCGCGGCCCTGTCGATGAGCGAGGGCGCGAGCGCCATCACGTCGCTTCCGCAGGGCGAGCAGGCGCTCGCCATCCGCGGCATGGTGGAGGGGCTCGCCGCGCGCCTCGATGCCGACGGATCGGACGCCGCCGGCTGGGCGCGGCTCGTGCGCTCCTATGTCGTTCTCGGCGAGGAGGAGAAGGCCCGCGAGGCGCTTGCCAAGGCGCGCAGCCAGCTTGCGGCCGACCCTGCCTCGCTCGATATGTTAGCGGCGCTCGCGCGCCAGCTGTCACTTGAAACCGACGCGACCGGAGCACCGCAGTGACTCGCAAGCAACGACGGCTCACGCTTATCGCAGCGGCCCTCGCCGTGCTTGGGGTGGCGCTCGGGCTCGTGCTGTTCGCCATGCGCGACAACATCGTGTTCTTCTATTCGCCGACGGATCTCGAGGCCAAGGCGGTGACGCCGGGCACGCGCCTGCGTCTCGGCGGCCTCGTCGCCGAGGGCTCGGTCGAGAAGGGCGAGGGCCAGAACGTGACCTTCGCCGTCACCGACACGAACCGCAGCATCACCGTGCGCTACACGGGGCTGCTGCCGGATCTCTTCCGCGAGGGGCAGGGCGTCGTGACGGAGGGCGTGCTCGAGAGCGCGGGCCTGTTCCGGGCCGACAGCGTGCTCGCCAAGCACGACGAGAACTACATGCCGCGCGAGGTCGCCGACAGCCTGAAGGCGCAGGGCCTGTGGCAGCACGGCGGCAAGACGGATGCGCAAGATGGCGGTGCGACCGCAGCGAGTGAGTGAGGGCCAATGTTCGTCGAAGCCGGGCATTATGCGCTGACCCTCGCCCTCGGGCTCTCGCTCGTGCAGTTCCTCATGCCGTTGTGGGCGGCCACGGTGCGGGACGAGGCCCTCGCGGCCATCGCCGTGCCGGCGGCGCTCGGCGCCTTCGCCTGCGTGACGCTGGCCTTCGCCGCGCTCACCCATGCCTATGCGACGTCGGATTTCTCGCTCGTCAATGTCGTCGAGAACTCGCACTCGCTGAAGCCGTTCATCTACAAGCTCACGGGCGTGTGGGGCAACCACGAGGGCTCCATGCTGCTCTGGGTGCTGATCCTCACCCTCTTCGGCGCCATGGTCGCCTTGTCGCGCCGGGCCGTGCCGTCACGCCTGCGCCACCTGACGCTCGCCGTGCAGGGGGCGGTGGCCTTCGCCTTCCTCGCCTTCGTCGAGTTCACCTCCAATCCCTTCCTGCGGCTGAACCCGGCTCCGTTCGAGGGGCAGGACCTCAACCCCATCCTGCAGGACCTTGGCCTCGCCATTCACCCGCCGCTGCTCTACATCGGCTATGTCGGCTTCTCCATCTCCTTCGCCTTCGCGCTCGCGGCGCTCATCGAGGGGCGGATCGACGCCGTCTGGGCGCGTGCCGTGCGGCCGTGGACGCTCACGGCCTGGGTGTTCCTCACGCTCGGCATCGCCATGGGCTCCTACTGGGCCTATTACGAGCTCGGCTGGGGCGGCTGGTGGTTCTGGGATCCGGTCGAGAACGCGTCGCTGATGCCGTGGCTCGCCGGCACGGCGCTCCTCCATTCCACGATCGTGATGGAAAAGCGCGATGCGCTGAAGGTCTGGACGATCCTCCTCGCCATCCTCACGTTCTCGCTGTCGCTGCTCGGCACCTTCCTCGTGCGCTCGGGCGTGCTGACCTCGGTGCATTCCTTCGCCACGGACCCGACGCGCGGCGCCTTCATCCTCGCCATCCTCGTCGTCTTCATCGGCGGGGGTTTCGCCCTCTTCGCCTGGCGCGCGCCGCTCCTGCGCCAAGGGGGGCTGTTTGCGCCGATCTCGCGTGAAGGCGCGCTCGTCGCCAACAACCTCCTCCTCGTCACCGCCTGCGCCACCGTGTTCATCGGCACGCTGTATCCGCTGGCGCTCGAGGCGCTGACGGGCGCCAAGATCTCGGTCGGCGAGCCCTTCTTCAACGCGACCTTCCTGCCGATTGCGATGCCGCTCCTCGCGCTCATCCCGATCGGCCAGACGATCGCCTGGAAGCGGGGGGACCTGCTCGGCACGGTGCAGCGGTTGTGGGCCGCCTATGCCGCCGGCCTTGCCGGGGCGCTCATCGTCTTCGCGCTCGTCCGCGGCGGACCGGTGCTCGCTCTCCTCGGCATCGGGCTCGGTGTCTATCTCCTGGCCGGCTCGGCGGTCGACATCTTCCACCGCGCCGGCGGCGGCCGGGTCGCGCCCGGCGTCATGCTGCGCCGTGCCGCCGGCCTGCCGCGCTCGGCCTGGGGCACCGCCATCGCCCATGCCGGCGTCGGCATCACCGTGCTCGGCATCGCCGCCCAGGCCTGGAGCACCGAGACGCTGGCCGTGGTCAATCGCGGCGATCTCGTCAACGCCGGCGCCTATACCCTGCGGCTCGACGCCATCTTCCCGCGCACCGCCCACAACTACCGCGAGGACGTGGCGCGCTTCACGGTTCTCAGGGACGGGCGCATCATCGGCACGCTCGAGGGCTCGAAGCGCATCTACGTGACGCGCGGCATGCCGACCACCGAGGCCGGCATCATGACGCTCGGGCCGAGCCAGCTCTATGTCAGCCTCGGCGAGCCGCAGCCTTCGGGCGGCATGGGCGTGCGCATCTACTGGAAGCCCTATGTCATCTTCGTCTGGCTCGGCTCCGTGATCATGGCCCTTGGCGGGCTTCTGTCCCTGACCGACCGGCGCCTGCGCGTCGCCGCGCCCGTTGCCGCGCGCGGCCGGCTCGTTCCGGCGGAGTAGGGCGATGCGGCGCCTCCTGCCTGCCTTCGTCGTCGCTCTCGCCCTGTCGCTGCCCGCGCTCGCGGTGCAGCCGGACGAGGTGCTGCGCGATCCGGCGCTCGAGACGCGGGCGCGGGCGATCTCCGCCGAGCTGCGCTGCCTCGTCTGCCAGAACCAGTCGATCGACGATTCCGATGCGCCGCTCGCGCGTGACCTGCGCATCCTCGTGCGCGAGCGCCTCACCGCCGGCGACAGCGATCGCGAGGTGCGCGACTTCGTCGTGGCGCGCTACGGCGACTTCGTGCTGCTGCGCCCGCCGGTCAACTGGCAGACCGCTTTGCTGTGGGGCGGGCCGTTCCTCGTGCTCCTCGCCGGCATCGTGGCGATCGCCATCGCGGCGCGCCGCCGGCGCGCGGAGGTCTCGGCGACCGCTCCGCTCAGCGACGAGGAAAAGGCCCGGCTCGCCGCTCTCCTCGAGGGGCGCGACAAGGACCTGTGACCGCGGACGCGGAGCCCTGCGCTCATCCTCTCCCGAATGGCCCCGGCCCTCGCCATGCGCTGCCGGCAGATGCGCCGGCGGGCGCGATGGCGCATGCTGCCGCCCCTGACCGGCTGCGCGATTCACCTCGCGCGGCACCGCTGACGGGAGTGGAGCGATGACGCGAGGCGCCGAGGCCGAGGAGGCCGTCTGCCGCTGGCTGGCGGAGCGGGAGGGCGAGATGCTCGCCCTCCTCGAAGAGGTGGTGAACATCGACAGCGGCAGCTACGACAAGGCCGGCGTCGATGCGGTCGGCGAGCGCTTCGCCCGCTTCTTCGCGGATCATGGCATCCCGACGTCCTGGCGGCGCGGCGACACCTATGGCGACGCCCTGCGCGCCGAGCTCGCCAGCCCCGGCAGCAATCTCAAGCCCGTCCTGCTCATGGGGCACCGCGACACGGTCTTCCCGAAGGGCGAGGCGGGGCGCCGGCCGTTCAAGATCGTCGACGGCCGGGCCTATGGTCCGGGTGTCGCCGACATGAAGGGCGGGCTCGTCGTCAATGCCTTCGTCCTCGCCGCGCTTGCGGCGCAGGACGCTGCCCCCGGCCCGGTGGTGGCGCTGATGACGGGTGACGAGGAGATCGGCTCGCCCTTCTCGCGTTCCATCATCGAGGAGGAGGCGGCCGCCGCGCGCGCCGCCTTCAACGGCGAGCCGGGCCGCGCCTCCGGCAACATCGTCAGCGGCCGCAAGGGCGGCATCTTCCTGCTTCTCGAAGTCTTCGGGAAGGCGGCCCATTCGGGCGCCAATTTCGCCGACGGTGCGAGCGCCATCGGCGAGCTCGCCCACAAGATCGTTGCGCTGCATGCGCTGACGGAGCTCGAGGCCGGCATCACCGTCAACGTGGGCACCGTGCGCGGCGGCCAATCGGTCAACACGACGGCGCCTTTTGCCGAGGCCGAGGTCGACCTGCGCTATGTGACGCCGCAGCAGCGCGCCGCGCTCGTTGCGGCGGTCGAGCGGATCGTGGCGACCTCCACCGTTCCCGGCACCCACGCGCGTTTCGCGACGCGCGGCGACTTCCTGCCGCTCGTCGCCTCGCCCGAGAGCGAGCGGATGATGGCGACCTACAAGGCGGCGGCGGCGGATTCGGGCCTTGCCGTCGACGGCGAGTTCACCGGCGGCTGCTCCGACGCCGGCTTCTCGGCCGCGGTCGGCACGCCGACGCTGTGCGGTCTCGGTCCCGTGGGCGGCAAGGCCCATTCCCCGGAAGAATACATGGAGGTCGCCTCGCTCGTGCCGCGTGCCCAGGCGCTGGCGCGTGCGGTGCTGCGCTGCGAGGCGGGGCGCTGAGGATCTCCCGCCTCCATTACGAAGTTTTCATGCGCTCGTGAGGCTGTCGTAAGGCGCGGCGAGCCATCGTCGGCGGCGATAACGGGTTCGGCCCGAGAGTTCGCCAACGGAGATGGCCATGCACGAGAAAGACCACAGCGAAGCCTTGAAGGCCCGCATCAAGTCGCCGAAGCGCGCCAGCCGGCGCGTGTCGATGCTGCTGGGCGCCGTCGCGCTCGGCGCCTTGTCGACCGGCGCGCTGCTGCAGAGCACCTTCGACGTCGGCCCGGCGCCGGCCTATGCGCAGAACCTGTCGGCCCAGGTGCCGACCGCCAATCCTGCCGGCTTCGCCGACGTCGTCGACCATGTGAAGCCGGCCGTCGTGTCGGTGCGCGTCAAGGTCGCGGTCGAGGGCGCGAGCGCCGAAGGGCTCGACCTGCGGCAGTTCGGCCTGCCCGAGGGCAGCCCCTTCGAGCGCTTCTTCCGCCGCTTCGGCGAGGAGGGCCAGCGCGGCCAGCGTCCGGCCCCGCGCCGCTTCGGCGAGGCTCAGGGGTCCGGCTTCTTCATCTCGGCCGACGGCTATGTCGTCACCAACAACCACGTGGTCGAGAAGGCCCGCGAGGTCGAGATCCAGACCGACGACGGCAAGACCTTTTCCGCCAAGGTCATCGGCACCGATCCGAAGACCGATCTTGCCCTGCTCAAGGTCGACGAGGGCGGCAAGTTCCCCTACGTCAGCTTCGCCAGCGGTACGCCGCGCGTGGGGGACTGGGTGCTCGCCGTCGGCAATCCCTTCGGCCTCGGCGGCACCGTGACGGCGGGCATCGTCTCGGCCCGTGGGCGCGATATCGGCGCCGGCCCCTATGACGACTTCCTGCAGGTCGACGCGGCCGTGAACCGCGGCAATTCCGGCGGGCCGACCTTCAACACCTCCGGCGAGGTCGTCGGCGTCAACACGGCCATCGCTTCGCCGTCGGGCGGCAACGTCGGCATCGCCTTCGCCATCCCGGCCGAGACGGTGCAGAAGGTCGTCGCCGAGATCAAGGACCACGGCACGGTGCGCCGCGGCTACCTCGGCGTGCAGATCCAGCCGATCAACGAGGGCATCGCCGAAGGGCTCGGCCTCGAGGAGGCCAAGGGCGCCATCGTCGCCCGAGTCGAGGACGGCAGCCCCGCCGCAAAGGCCGGCATCAAGTCGGGCGACGCCATCCTCGCCGTCGACGGGCAGGAGGTGAAGAACGCCCGCGAGCTCTCCCGCGACATCGCCGGCTTCGCGCCGGGGCGGACCGTCGACGTCACCGTCTGGCGCGGCGGCAAGAAGAGCGACATCTCCGTCACGCTGGCGACGATGCCCGGCGAGAAGACCGCGAGCGCCGAGAGCGGCGAGGAGCAGGCCGGCAAGCTCGGCCTTTCGCTGGCACCTTCGGGCTCGGTCGACGGCGTCGACAAGGACGGCGTCGTCGTCGTCGGGGTCGAGCCGGGCAGCCCGGCCGAGGAGCGCGGCCTGCGCTCCGGCGACGTCATCGTCACCGTCGGCGGCAAGAAGGTCGAGACGCCGCAGGACGTGCGCCAGGCGGTCACGGAGCTGCGCAAGGAAGGCCGCAAGGCCGTGCTGATGCAGGTGGAGACCGCGAGCGGCGCCCGCTTCGTCGCGCTGCCTCTCGCCTGAGTTCGGGGAGGGGCGGCGGGCCGCCTGTCGCCACGGGCTCGTCGCTCCTCCTCGCATGGCGGCAGGTCGGACACCCCCCGCGTCCGGCCTGCCGTTTGCGTTGCGGAGTTGCTACCATGAGCGCCATGAAGATTCTCGTCATCGAAGATGATCAGGAGGCCGGCGCCTACATGGTCAAGGCCTTTCGGGAGGCCGGCCACGTGGCGGACCATGCGGCCGACGGCCTCGATGGTTATGCCATGGCGCGCGAAGGCGGCTATGACGTCCTCGTCGTCGACCGCATGTTGCCGAAGCTCGACGGGCTGTCGCTCATCCGCTCCCTGCGCGAGCAGAAGGTGGATACGCCCGTGCTCATCCTCTCCGCCCTCGGGCAGGTGGACGACCGGGTCAAGGGCCTGCGCGCCGGCGGCGACGACTACCTGCCGAAGCCCTACGCCTTCTCCGAGCTGCTGGCGCGCGCCGAAGTGCTCGCCCGCCGCAGCAAGGGGGCGAACGGCGAGCCGACCAGCTACCAGATCGGCGACCTCGAGCTCGACCGCCTGTCGCATCGGGTGACCCGCGCCGGGCAGGAGATCGTGCTGCAGCCGCGCGAGTTCCGCCTGCTCGAATATCTCATGAAGCACGCCGGGCAGGTGGTGACGCGCACCATGCTGCTCGAGAACGTGTGGGACTACCACTTCGACCCGCAGACGAACGTCATCGACGTGCACGTCTCGCGCCTGCGCGCGAAGATCGACAAGGGACAGGACGTGCCGCTGATCCAGACGGTGCGCGGAGCGGGATACATGATCCGTGACGGGGCTCGGTAAGCTCTTCCGCACGACGGCCTTCAAGCTGTCGGCGGCCTATCTCCTCGTCTTCGTCCTCTTCGCCGGCTTCATCCTCGGCTATGTCGCCTGGAACGCCCGGCGCGTGCTCGACGACCAGATCCAGGGCACCATCGACGCCGAGCTGCAGGGCCTCGCCGAGCAGTACCGCATCGGCGGCATCCGCCGGCTCGTCAACATCATCGACCGGCGCTCGCGCGCGCCGAGCGCCTCCCTCTATCTCGTCACGACCATGGCCGGCGAGCGGCTGGCGGGCAACGTGGTCGAAGTGCCCTTCGGCATTCTCGACGAGCCGGGCTCGCGCGAGATCGCCTATCGGCGCAGCGACGAGACGGGAGACAGGGAGTTCCGGGCCCTCGTGCGCGTCTATGTGCTGCCCGGCGGCTTCCGCCTGCTCGTCGGCCGCGACCTCGAGGAGCGGCTGCAGTTGCAGGCCGTCATCCGCCGCGCGCTCATCCTCTCCATCGGCCTCGTCACCGTGCTCGCCTGCCTCGGCGGCTGGTTCATCACGCGGCGCGTGCTCAAGCGCGTCGATGCGATGACGGAGACGACGCGCACCATCATGGAGGGCGACCTCGACGGGCGCCTCACCGTGACCGGCACCGGCGACGAGCTCGACCGCCTGGCGCAGAACCTCAACGACATGCTCGGCCGCATCGGCGAATTGATGGCCGGCATGCGCGAGGTGTCGGACAACATCGCCCACGACCTCAAGACGCCGCTGACGCGCCTGCGCAACCGAGCCGAGGAGGCGCTGCGCACGGCGCGGTCACCGGACGAATATGCCATCGCGCTCGAAGGCATCATCGACGAATCCGACAATCTCATCCGCATCTTCAACGCGCTCCTGATGATCGCGCGGCTTGAGGCGGGCAATGCCAATGCCGCCATGGACGGTTTCGATGCGGCCGAGATCGCCGGCGGCCTCGCGGAGCTCTACGAGCCGCTCGCCGAGGAGGCGGGCATGCCGCTCGTCGCCGAGATCGAGCCGGACCTGCCGGTGCATGGCAACCGCGAGCTCATCAGCCAGTCGCTCGCCAATCTGATGGACAATGCCCTCAAATACGGCACAAGCTGCGAGACGACGCCGGAGGTGAGGATCACCGCCCGGCGCAGCGGCGGCATGGTGGAGATCGCGGTGAGCGACCGGGGCCCGGGCATTCCGGAAGGGGAGCGGGAACGGGTGCTGGAGCGCTTCGCGCGTCTCGAAAGCGCGCGCTCCAAGCCGGGCTTCGGCCTCGGCCTCAGCCTCGCCTCGGCCGTCGCGCGCCTGCACACGGGCGCGCTGCGGCTCGAGGGCAACGGGCCCGGCCTGCGGGCCGTCCTCGCGCTGCCGCTGGCGAAGAACGAGGGATGACGGCACGCCCATCCTCGGCCGGGATGGCCATGCTTTTCGTCCGGCGACATGGTGTGGGAATGTTTGTCGCATTCGGCTCAAGGGCGGGAAGATGAGGGTGGCCCCATCTTGCCATCGTCATGCCCGCGCCTGTCGCGGGCATCCACGCCCTGGAAGGCTGGGCAACATGAAAGTCGTGGATGGCCGGGGCAAGCCCGGCCATGACGGGACCGAAGAGCTGTTCTCGAGACCATCGGCATGAAATGGGCAAGAAACAAAACGTGACAGGGCAGGAAGCAACGCCTCTCGCAGCCATGGTCGACTGCCTGCCGGCGCCGCCCGGCAAGCCGGCTGTCGCGCGCCTCGCCGCCGATCTCCTCGACGGGGACGAGACCTCCACCGCCCTCCGGCGTCTCCTCGATGCGCATCCGCGGCTGGCGAACCTCACCGCCGCCTTCGCCGATTATTCGCCCTTCCTGTGGCGGCTCGCGACGACGAAGCCCGAGCGGTTCCTGGCCCTGATCGACGGCGCCCCGGACGCGATCCGCGCGCGCATCCTCGCCGACGTGCAGCGCGCCGGGGAGGAGGCGGAGGAGGTCGCGGACATCATGCGCCGCCTCAGGCGCCTCAGGGCGGAGTTCGCGCTCTTCGTCGCCTTGTGCGATTGCGGCGGCCTGTGGAGCCTGCCGGAGGTCACGCGCGCGCTCAGCGATTTCGCCGACGCCTGCGTCGCGGCGGCGGTCGCCTTCCTCCTGCGCGAGGCGCGGGAGGCCGGACGCCTTACGGCAGCGGACGGGGAGGGGCCGGGCTTCGTCGTGCTGGCGCTCGGCAAGCACGGGGCGCGGGAACTCAACTATTCGAGCGACATCGACCTCGTCGTCTTCTTCGATCCCGAGGCGCCGCTGCGCGAAGGACTGGAGCCGGCCCCCTTCTTCGTGCGCCTGACGCAGGGGCTGGTGAAGATCCTGCAGGAGCGCACCGGCGACGGCTATGTCTTCCGCGTCGACCTGCGCCTCAGGCCCGATCCCGGCTCCACGGCCGTCGCCGTGTCGCTTCCGGCCGCCTTCTCCTATTACGAGAGCGTCGGCCAGAACTGGGAGCGCGCCGCCTTCATCAAGGCGCGCCCGGTCGCGGGCGACATCGCGCTCGCCGAGCGCTTCCTCGCCGACCTGCGCCCCTTCGTCTGGCGCAAGTACTTCGATTTCGCCACCATCGCCGACATCCATGCGATGAAGCGGCAGATCCATGCCGTGCGCGGCCACGAGGCCATCGCGGTGGCCGGCCACGACATCAAGCTCGGCCGCGGCGGCATCCGCGAGATCGAGTTCTTCGTGCAGACGCAGCAGCTCGTCTTCGGCGGGCGCCGCCCCTCGCTGCGCGGGCGGCGCACGCTCGAGGTGCTCGATGCGCTCGTCGAGGAGAAGTGGATCACGCCCCAGGCGCGCGACGACATGGCGGCCGCGTATATTTTCCTGCGCACCGTCGAGCACCGGCTGCAGATGGTGGCCGACGAGCAGACGCAGCGCCTGCCGGACGACGCCGAGGCGCTGGCGCGCGTCGCCCGCTTCTGCGGCTTTGCGACCGTGGAAGCTTTCGGCGAGGCGCTGACGGCCCATGCGCGCAAGGTGCAGGGCCACTACGCCATGCTGTTCGAGGAGGGGCCGGAACTTGCCGCGGAGGCCGGCAGCCTCGTCTTCACCGGCACGAGCGACGACCCCGAGACGCTCGAGACCCTGCGGCGGCTCGGCTTCTCCGACCCGCCGCGCGTCGCGGAGACCGTGCGCGGCTGGCATTTCGGCCGCCGCTCGGCAGTCACCAGCGCCCGCGCCCGCGAGGTGCTGACGGAGCTGACGCCGGCGCTCCTGACCGCGCTCGGCCAAACGGCGGCTCCAGATGCGGCGCTCGCGGCGCTCGACGAGGCCTTCGGCCGCATGCCGGCCGCCGTCGAGCTTCTCTCCATGCTGCGTTCCAACGAGCGGCTGCTGCGCCTCTTTGCCGATCTTCTCGGCGGCGCCCCGCGGCTCGCCGAGGTCGTCTCCGCCAGCCCGCACGTGCTCGACGCCGTCATCGACCCGACCTTCCTCGACCCGACGAGCGACGAGGCGGCGATCGAGGCGCGCTTGCGCGGCCTCGTCGGCAAGCCGGCGAGCTACGAGGATTTTCTCGACCGGCTGCGCGAGGCGGTGCGGCAGGAGAATTTCCTCGTCGGCGCGCGCTTCCTCTCCGACATCCTGTCGCCGCCGCGCGCCGGGGAGGCCTTCGCGGCCGTGGCGCAGGCCACCGTGCGCCTCAGCCTCGAGGCCGCGCAAGCCGCCTTCGAGGAGGAGCATGGCAGGGTGCCCGGCGGGCGCGCGGTCGTCGTCGGCCTCGGACGCCTCGGCGCGCACGAGATGACGGCGGCCTCCGACCTCGACCTCGTCGTCATCTACGACTTCGATCCCGACAACCGGGAGAGCGACGGCCGCCGGCCCCTCGACGCCGTCGTCTACTACAGCCGCCTGACCCAGCGCCTCGTCAGCGCGCTCACCGTGCCGACGCGGCGCGGCGGGCTCTACGAGGTCGACATGCGCCTGCGCCCCTCGGGCCGCAAGGGGCCGGTCGCGACGCAGTTCGACGGCTTCCTCGCCTACCAGAAGACCGAGGCCGAGACCTGGGAGCACATGGCGCTGACGCGCGCCCGCGTCATCGCCGGCGACGCCTCCCTCGCTGCCGACGTGGAGGACGCGATCACGGCGGTGCTGCGCGAGACGCGCGACCGGGAGAAGCTCGCCGCCGACATCCGCGACATGCGCGCCCTCATCGCCGAGGAGAAGGGGGAGGACGACCCCGGTGACCTCAAGCTCGCCGCGGGCGGGCTGGTGGACATCGAGTTCATGGCCCAGTTCCTGATGCTGGCCCATGCGGCGGCCGAGCCGGCCCTGATCGTGCCCGGCACGGCCCACGTCCTCGCCCGCGCGGCCGAGAAGGGCCTTGTCGCGCCGGACCATGCCGACGTGCTGCGCCCCGCCTACGACCTCCTGTCGAGCGTCTTCCACTGGCAGCGCCTGACGGTGGAGGGCCGCTTCGACCCCAAGGCCGTCGCCCCGGCGATCCAGAAGCGCATCGCCACGGCCGTTGGCCTGCCCGACCAGAAGGTGCTGGCCCGGACGCTCGACGACACGCGCCGCCAGGTGCGCGCCACCTTCAACGAACTTTTGGGCGTCGGCGGCAAGGCGAAGTCCCGCAAGGCCAAGGGGTAGCACGCTCCCCCTTGGCGGACCGGGCGAGCCGCTGCACGGCCGTGAAGCGCCACCTCTCCCCGCGTCATGGCCGGGTTCGTCCCGGCCATCCACGCCGTTTGCCTTCGTGCATTGGTCCTGGCGTCGATGCCCGCGACAAGCGCGGGCATGACGACAGGGAAGCGTTGCGCTTCTCCTTCAGGCGAGCGTCTCGTAGAGATCCCGCCACTGCGGGTTCATTTCGAGGATGAGCCGTATCTTCCAACGGCGCGGCCAGTGCTTCATGTTGCTCTCGCGTTGGATGGCGCTGCGAATATCCTCGTAAGCTTCGTAATAGACGAGCTGCTTCAAGCCATAGCGTTTGGTGAAGCCGTCGATCATGCTTTCGCGGTGCTCCCATGCGCGACGCGCGAGGTTGCTCGTCACGCCGATATAGAGCGTGCCGTTCGGCCTGTTGGTCATGATGTCAACCCAGCCGCCCCGCATGTTCCTAGAAGAGCAGGCATGCACATCGGCGACAAGCGCGGCTCTTCGGGATTGCCGGGATGCCCCGCCGGGGAATCTTGGCGCCACCTCCCCCCGCGTCATGCCCGCGCTTGTCGCGGGCATCCACGCCGGGACGATTGCGCCAGGCCAGAAGGCGTGGATGGCCGGGACAAGCCCGGCCATGACGTGGAGAGGTTGTGCGGTGGCTCCCCGTTCGTTCCCGCCAACGGACGGCTATGCCATTAGGCCATGGGCATGGCGGCAGGGGAATATCCACCGCGGCGCCATCTCTCCCCGCGTCATGCCCGCGCTTGTCGCGGGCATGACGCGGGGACGATTGCACCAGGCCAGAAGGCGTGGATGGCCGGCCATGACGTGGAGAGTTTGCGCGGTGGCTCCCCGTTCGTTCCCGCCAACGGACGGCTATGCGATTAGGCACGGGCATGACGGCAGGGGAATATCCACCGCGGCGCCACCTCCCCCCGCGTCATGCCCCCGCTTGTCGCGGGCATCCACGCCGGGACGACTGTACCAGGCCAAAAGGCGTAGGATGGCCGGGACGAGCCCGGCCATGACGCGGAGAGGTTGCGCGTTGCGATTTTCCGTTCGGCTTCCCCGCTCCGTTTCCACCTTCCGTGTCCGTCAGCGGACAGGCGCCTGACAGGCAGGGCGAGACGGCGCGGGCCCCGGGCCGAGCGACCTTCCCCCGCCTCACGCAGCCTTGCGCTGCTCCGCCTGAGGCAGGTGCACCATGACGATGGTGCCGGAGCCGGGGGTCGAGCGGATGCGCAGGGCGCCCCCGTGCAGCTCTGTCAGCGAGCGGGCGATGGCGAGGCCGAGGCCCGAGCCCTTGTAGGTCTTGCTGTATTCGGTCTCGACCTGGGTGAAGGGCTGGCCGAGCTTGCCGATGGCCTCGCTCGGGATGCCGATGCCGTTGTCCTCGACATAGATGTTGACGGCCTCCGCCGCGCCGCGCGCCCGCAGCGCCACCCGGCCGCCCTCCGGCGTGAACTTGACCGCGTTGCGCAGCAGGTTGACGAGGATCTGCCGCAGCGCCCTCGGGTCGGCATCGAGCGTCTGGGCCGGCAGCGTCTCGAGGTCGAGCACGATGTTCTTCGCCTCTGCGGCCTCCGCCACCGTGCGCACGGCCTCCGTCATCACCTTGTCGAGCGCGATGCGCTCCTTCTCCAGCTTGTGGCGGCCGGCCTCGATGCGCGACATGTCGAGGATGTCGTTGATGACGGCGAGCAGATATTGCCCGCTCTGGCGGATGTCGTGGCAGTATTCGGTGTATTTCTCGTTGCCGAGAGCGCCGAAGATGCCGCTTTCCATGATCTCGGAGAAGCCGATGATGGCGTTGAGCGGCGTGCGCAGCTCGTGGCTCATGTTGGCGAGGAACTCGGACTTGGCGCGGTTGGCGCCCTCCGCATGGGCCTTCTGCTCGAGGTAGCGCTCGGCGAGGTCGGCGAGCTGCTGGGCCTGCACCTCGAGCTTCTGGCGCGAGCGCTTGAGGTCCATCACCGTCGCGATGAGCCGCTTCTCGGAATCGAGCAGCTTCTCCTCGTGGCGCTTCAGGGCCGTGATGTCGGTGCCGACCGAGACATAGCCGCCGTCCTTCGTGCGGCGCTCGTTGATCTGCAGCCAGCGCCCGTCGGCGAGGCGCGCCTCGAAGCTGCGCGCGCCGATATTGGCCTGCTCGCCCGTCAGGGCCTGGGTCGTGACGACGGGCGGGCGGCTCGCATCCATGATCTCGGCATAGCTGCGCCCGGCGGCCGCGGCGTCCGCCGGCAGGCCGTGCAGCTTCTGGAACTTGGAGTTGCACATCACCAGCCGGTTGTCGGCATCCCACAGCACGAAGGCCTCGGAGATGGTCTCGATGGCGTCGCGCAGGCGCATGTCGGCGGTCGCGGTGCGCTCGGCGAGGCGGCGCTGCTCGGTGATGTCGACGGCGATGCCGACGAGATGGGGGCCCTCGATCGGGTCGCCGTCGACGATCTCGGCGCGGGCGTTGATCCACACCCATTCGCCGTTCGCGGCGCGGATGCGGAAGTCGTGGTCGATGGCGGTGGTGCGCGAGGCCGCCAGCATGTCGGCGAGGCCGTAGAGGTCCGTGTCGTCCGGATGGACGAGGCCGTTGACCTCGCCGAAGGACAGGAACTCGTCGCGCCGGCGGTAGCCGAGGATGGCGTACATGGAATCGGACCAGTAGATGCGTCCGCGCGCGATGTCCCAGTCCCACAGGCCACAGCGGCCGCGGTTGAGGGCGGCGTCCACCCGCTCCTTCACCTTGTCGCAGATCTCGTCGGCGGCCTTGGCCCGGCCGGCCTGCATGAAATAGGCGGCCGAGATGGCGAGCAGCACGAAGGCCGCGGCGGCGATCAGCGTCATCTGGCCCCAGGTCTGCGCCCGCCAGGGGGCGAGCGCGCCCGAGACGGGCTGCACCACGGCGAGCTGGCCGCCGCCGGCACCGAGATTGCGCACGGTGGCGAGCGCATCGGTGTCGCCGGCAAGCGTCAGGCGCAGCACGCCCGCCCGATCGGCGAAGGTCGTGAGGGGCTGGGATGAGCCGAGAACGTCGACCAGCGGCTGGCCGGTGGCGAGCTGGGCCGGGATGGCTCCAATCAGGGTTCCCGTCGCGTCGGTGAGAAGAAGGCTGCGTCCATTCTCGATCATGGCCGCCGGGATCTGCCGCTCGAAGGCGGCGACAAGGTCCCGCGCCGCGGCGGGGCCGTCGCCGCGGGCGATCTCCGCATCGAGTACGCGCGCGGCAAGCGAGGCAAGGGTGTCGATCTCGGCGGCGGCATCGTTGAGCGCCTCGTTGCGCGCGTCGACGGCCTGCAGCGAGGCTCCCGTGACGAGCGAGACGAGAAAGACGACGAGCAGCGCCGGAACGGCGAGGCGCAGCCAGGGTTCCGCCAGAACGAGCCGTCTGTAGGCGGGATGTGCTATAGAGCGCGCTATCCCGAGAATCGTGCCCGCGCGCGCGGGCACGTACGTCGCGTCGACGCCCGCCATTGAATGCCCCCTTCGGAGTCCAAACGTCTCATCGGGAAGACGTGCCGCATCTCACCGAATCACTTACATCTGAATCCTGAAGGGGCCGTTTGTCCAGAGTCTTTATGATTGGTTGACGCGACACGGTAAATGCTTGTTGTGCAGCTGCATTTCCGTCGATGCGTCGTCTGGACTACTTTCAACTACATTTAGTGTGTCAGGATAGTGACCGGCCCGATATGTCGGCGACGTCGGGCGAGAGCCCGGGCGTGTCGGCGACACGGCGCAGCGCCTTCTCCGCCTCAGCCCTGCGTGCGGGCTCGAGCATCTTCCACGTGCGGAAGGCGGTCAGCAGCCGGGCTGCGACCTGTGGATTGCGCGCATCGAGCGCAATGACGGTGTCGGCGAGAAAGTCGTAGCCGGCGCCGTCGGGCCGGTTGAACTGGGTGAGATTGGCCATCGCGAAGCTGCCGATGAGCGAGCGCACGCGGTTGGGATTGCCCATCGAGAAGGCGGGATGGCGCATCAGGCCGCGCACCCGCTCCAGCGTCTCGGGCTCGGGGATCATGGCCTGCAGCGAGAACCACTTGTCGAGGACGAGGGCATTGCCGCGGAAACGCTCCGCGAATTCGCCGAGCGCGGTCTCGCGGGCCGTGCCGGGCAGGTGCGACAGGACGCCGAGCGCGGCGAAGCGGTCCGTCATGTTGTCGGCGCCGCGGAACTGGCGCATGGCGAGCTCTTCGCCCTCGGCCGGCAGGCCGGCCGCGAAGAGATCGAGGCAGGCATTGCGCAGGGCCCGCCGGCCCGCGCCGGCGGCATCGGGGGCATAGGGCTCCTGGGTGCTCAGCTTGCCGTAGAGCTCCGCCAGCTCCGCGGCGAGGGCCGCGCCGATCTCCACCTTCACCAGCCGCCGCGCCCGGTGGACGGCATCGGGATCGACGTCGTGGCCGATCTCGCGGGCGATGTCGGCCTCCGTCGGCAGGGCGAGCACCTGGGCGGCGAAGGCAGGATCACTGCCGGCGCGCATGGCGAGGAAGTGGCGCAGCGCATCCGCCATGCGGCGGTCGGGCACGGGCGGCGTCCCGGCGCCGACGGCGCGCAGGATCGCCCGCGTCGCGACCGTCTGGGCCGATTGCCACTGGTTGAAGGGATCGCTGTCATGGCGGAAGAGAACGAGGAGATCGTCCTCCTCGAGGTCGATCTCCAGCCGGACCGGGGCGGAGAAGCCGCGTAGCAGCGACGGCACCGGCCGCTCCGGCACATGGGTGAAGGTGAGTGTGGCCGACGGGCCGTCGAGCACGAAGACGCCCGGCATGTGGCCGGCCGTGGCCGCGGGTGACAGCGCGATCTCCGCGCCGCTCTGGCCGACGAGCCCGAGGCTGATCGGGATGAGCTGCGGCGATTTCTCCGGCTGGCCCGGCGTCGGCGGCGTCGCCTGGGTCAGCGCCAGGCGATAGGTCTTCGCCTCTGCGTCATAGTGGCCGCGGGCGTTCACGGTCGGGGTGCCGGCCTGCTCGTACCATTGGGCGAAGTGGCCGAGATCGCGCCCGCTCGCCTCGGCGAAACAGGCGAGGAATTCCTCGATCGTCGCCGCCGTGCCGTCGTAGCGGTCGAAATAGAGGTCCATGCCGCGGCGGAACGCGTCGTCGCCGATCAGCGTCTTGAGCATGCGGATGACCTCCGCACCCTTCTCGTAGACCGTCGCCGTGTAGAAGTTGTTGATCTCGCGGTACTGGCGCGGCCGCACGGGATGGGCGAGGGGGCCCGAATCCTCGGCGAACTGCTGCGCCCGGAGCACGCGCACGTCGGCGATGCGCTTGACGGCGCGCGAGCGCTCGTCGGCGGAGAACTCCTGGTCGCGGAAGACGGTGAGCCCTTCCTTCAGGCAGAGCTGGAACCAGTCCCGGCAGGTGATGCGGTTGCCCGTCCAGTTGTGGAAGTATTCGTGGGCAATGATCGCCTCGATATTGGCATAGTCGGCGTCCGTCGCCGTCTCGGGGCTGGCGAGGACGTATTTGTCGTTGAAGATGTTGAGGCCCTTGTTCTCCATCGCCCCCATGTTGAAGTCCGACACGGCGACGACATTGAACACGTCGAGATCGTATTCGCGGCCGAAGACGCGTTCGTCCCAGGCCATGGAGCGCTTCAGCGCATCGAGGGCATAGGTCGCATCCTCCGCCTTGCCGGGCTCGACATAGACGGCGACCTCGACCGCGCGCCCCGACATGGTCGTGAACCGGTCGGCCACCTTGTCGAGGCGCCCGCCGACGATGGCGAAGAGATAGCACGGCTTGGGGAAGGGATCGTGCCAGATGGCGAAATGGCGGCCGCCGCCCGCGTCGCCCGCCGCGACCGGGTTGCCGTTGCCGAGCAGCACCGGCGCCTCATCCCGGTCCGCCTCGATGCGCGTCGTGAAGACGGAGAGGACATCGGGCCGGTCGAGGAAATAGGTGATGCGGCGGAAGCCCTCGGCCTCGCACTGCGTGCAATAGGCGCTGCCCGAGCGATAGAGCCCCATCAGCTTGGTATTGGCCGTGGGGTTGATCTCCGTCTCGATGGTCAGCGTGAACGGCTGCGCCGGCGGGGCATGGATCACGAGGCGCTCGGGCGAGGCCTCGAAGGCCTCCGGCGCGGCCGGCACGTCGTCGATGGCGAGCGAGACGAGCCGCAGCTCGTCCCCGTCGAGGACGAGGGGCGCGGCCGGCCGGCCCGCCGGGTTGGCGCGCAGATGGAGCTTCGCAAGGATGCGGGTGGCGTGACGGGCGAGCCGGATGTCGAGTTCTGCGCGGTCGATCAGGTAGTCCGTCGGCCTGTAGTCCTCCAGCCGGATGACGGCCCCGCTCTCGTCACGCATCGACGCTCTCCCCGTGTCCTGTCTCAACGATAGCTGGTTGTGCCACCCGCCGCGATGTCTCTTCCGGCTGTCTCCGGTCGCGGCTCGGCATGGCCGACGATGCGGCCGATTTCGGGATGGTCGGTGCGCATCCGCCGGTCGAGTTCGTCGACCATACCGTGCACGGTCGCGATGTCGAGGCCGGGATCGAGCCTGCAGTGGTAGTTGACGACGAAGCCCGCCGGCGTCTCGCGCACGCGCACGCTGTGCACGCCCGTGATGCCGTTGCATTCGCGCGCGTGGTTGGCGAGCGACAAAGCGATGCCGGCGACGGTCTCGGCATCCGCCTCGCGCCCGTCGAGATGCTGCACGACGAGCGGCTCGATGTGGCTCTCCACCTCCACCTGCGGCCCGAGCTCCTCGACGAGCGCCGTCTCCAGCCGGCTCGCCACCTCGTGCGCCTGGGCGAGGGTGAGGCGGGCGTCGACCTCGATGTCGAAGCTCACCGACAGGCGGCTCGCGAGGTTCTGCACGGTGACATGGTGCACGGGCACGCGCAGGCGCGCGGCGATGAGCATCACGCGTTCCAGCACCGTCTCGTCGTCGATCTGCACCGGCGTCGTCGAGATGGTGAACTCGCTGTCCGGCAGATCCGCGTCGATGGCCTTGCGCACCCGCTCCTTGATCTGGGTGACGCGGTCGAGCGGCAGGGTGCGCGAGACGCGGATGCCTACCTCGCCCATGACCTGCGAGCCGGAGGAGCGCACGCGCACGCGCTCCACGCCGACGACGCCGGGCACCTTCTCGGCGAGCCCCGTCACGCGCTCGGCGAGGCCCTTGGGCGCCGTGTCGAGCAAGGTGTCGATGGTGCGCCGGGCAAGGCGAAAGCCGGCGAAGGCGATGAAGAACGATACGCCGATGGCGATGAGCGCATCCGCCTGCGGATAGCCGAAATGGGCGGCGGCGAAGGCGACGAGCACGAAGACGGAATTGACGAGATCCGAGGAGAAATGCAGCGCATCGGCCGCCAGCGCCTCGCTGCCCGTCTCGCGCGCCACGCGCGTCAGCCCCCACCAGCGCCAGGCGTCGACGAAAATCGAGCCGACGACCACGCCGACGGCCGGCCAGGAGAGGAGGATCTCCGTCTCGCCGCTCGACAGCCGCCGCACGCCCTCGACGGCGATGACGCCCGAGAGGAGGAAGAGGAAGGCCGTCTGCACCAGCGCGGAAAGCGATTCGAACTTGCCGTGGCCGTACTGGTGCTGCGCGTCGGCCGGCTTGTGCGCAGCGCGCACGGCGAGCCACGTCATGGTCGTCGCCGCGACGTCGAGCAGGCTGTTGGCCGCGTCCGAGATGAGGGCGAGCGAGCCCGTGGCGAAGCCGGCCGCCCCCTTGCCGAGGGTGAGCCCGGCGCTCGCCAGGATCGAGACGAAGGCGGCGCGCTCCTTGCGCCGTTCGTTGCGCTGCCGCTCCGGCGAGATGGACGGTGGGCTCATGGCACCTATTCCGCTTGCGGGTTTGACTTGCCCGCGGCATCGACGATCCTCTCCCGCATCAGACGGGAGGTGATCCATGCGATATCTGCACACGATGGTGCGTGTCTCGAATCTCGAGGACTCGCTGGACTTTTATTGCAACAAGCTCGGCCTCGTCGAGGTGCGGCGGGTGGAGAACGAGAAGGGGCGCTACACCCTTGTCTTCCTCGCCGCGCCGAAGGACAGGGAGGCCGCCGCGGCGAGCCAGGCCCCGCTCATCGAGCTGACCTACAACTGGGACCCCGAGGACTACAAGGGCGGTCGCAACTTCGGCCAT
This sequence comes from Chelatococcus caeni, assembly GCF_014196925.1. Lineage (GTDB taxonomy): Bacteria > Pseudomonadota > Alphaproteobacteria > Rhizobiales > Beijerinckiaceae > Chelatococcus_A > Chelatococcus_A caeni. Next base: position 480,517 of record NZ_JACIEN010000001.1, read on the forward strand.
CTCGCCTATCGCGTCGACGACATCTACGACCTGTGCGACCGGCTGATGAAGGCGGGCGTCACCATCAACCGCCCGCCGCGCGACGGGCACATGGCGTTCATCCGCTCGCCGGACGGCATCTCCATCGAGCTCCTGCAGGAGGGCCAGCCCAAGCCCCCGGCCGAACCCTGGGCCTCGATGCAGAACACCGGGACGTGGTGAGGCCATCGGCGGTCGTATGAGCGCCCTCGTACCCCGGATGCACCGCAGCATGAAACGATGCGGTGCTGAGCCGGGGCCGGCCATTCGGCGCCTTCGGCCGGTTCATGCGCTGGTTCCCGGGTCGCATTCCGCTTGCGCTGCATGCGCCCGGGAAACGGGGTTGCGCTTGAGCGCGATGGTGCGAGATCAGCCCGACTGCCGACTGCCGACTGCCGACTGCCGACTGCCGACTGCCGACTGCCGACTGCCGACTGCCTCATTCCACGGCGTAAGGGTCGTTCTCGGCGTCGATCAGCTGGCCCGGCGCCGGATGCGGCATATAGGCCTGGGCCGGCTGGGTGCGCGTGCCGGACGAGGAGCTGCAGGCGGCGAGCACGAGGCCGAGGAGCGCGGCGACGACGATGATGCGCATGGACATCCCCTTGTGATGCGTTGCGTTTCGCTCTTCCGCGAGGCGACGTGCCCCAGACGGGCGGCGAGGTCAAGGCGCGAGGCCGGACATCGGGATACGACCCGGAATTTGGCAAGATCGTGGCCGCGGGAGTAATGCTGTTAACTGGCCGGAACGAAGCGACGACTGGCCGCACGAGAAACGGAGCGTCGATGAGCGTCAGAGATTTCGGTGTGGCCGAGGGCCAGCCCGTCCGCGAGATCACCATTCGCGCCCCCAGGGGCAAGGCGCAGGCCAAGGTGCTGACATGGGGCGCCGTGCTCAGGGACATGCAGGTGCCCCTGCCGTCGGGCGAATTGCAGCGCGTCGTCCTCGGCTTCGACAGCCTCGACAACTATATCGCCCATTCCCCGCATATGGGCGCCATCGCCGGCCGGGTCGCCAACCGCATCGGCCACGGCCGCTTCTCCATCGACGGCACCGTCTACGAGGTCGACCGCAACCAGGGCGGCCGGCACATGCTGCACGGGGGCGCGAAAGGCTTCGGCAAGCGCCCGTGGCAGCTCGCCCACCACGATGATTCGAGCGTCACGCTGACGCTCCTCTCGCCCGATGGCGACCACGGCTTTCCGGGCAACGTGACGGTCACCTGCGTCTACCGCCTGCTCGAGCCGGCGACGCTGCGCATCGAGCTCTCGGCGACGAGCGACCGGCCGACGCCGGTCAATCTCGCCCACCATTCCTATTTCAACCTCGACGGCTCGCCCTCGGTGCTCGACCACCGCATGCGCGTCGAGGCGGATTTCATCACCGGGACGGATGCCGACCTCATCGCCACCGGCGAGATCGGCTCGGTCGAGGGCACGCCCTACGATTTCCGCGGCAACCGCTCCATCCGCTTTCCCGACGCCGAGACGGGCGCGCCGGTGCACTACGACATCAACTTCGTCCTGCGGCGCAACCGGCTGGAGCCGTCGGGCATTCCCGGCCTGCCGCTCGCCCATGCCGCGCTCGTCGCCTCGCTGCGCAACAACCTCGCCCTCGACGTGTGGACGACGGCGCCCGGCCTCCAGGTCTACGACGGGCGCAAGATCGACCTTTCCGGCATTCCCGGCCTCGACGGCGCGGCCTACGGCTCCAACGCGGGCCTCGCCCTCGAGCCGCAGCATTTCCCCAACAGCATCAACGTGCCGCACTTCCCCTCGACGCTCCTCACCCCCGGCGACGTCTACCGGCAGGTGAGCGAATTCCGCTTCCACGTGGGCTGACGGGATCGCCGGGGTCTTACGGCGCCTTCGGCGAGTCCGTGCGCTGGTTCCCGGGTCGCATTCCGCTTGCGCTGCATGCGCCCGGGAAACGAGGTTGTGCAGTGCGGCGCGCGTGCACCTCGAAAGGCGGCCCGCTGCCACAGAACGCCCTCGTGCCCCGGACGCGCCGCAGCATGAAATGATGCGGCGCTGAGCCGGGGCCCATTCCCGGGACGCTCCCTCCTCGCAGCAGCGTGGAATCCACCTTGCGTCCGCCTGCCTGCGCAACCCTCCGGGCTGCCCTCGTTTTCCCCTGTTGCGCGGCCCCCCGAATGGGGCACACTCGGGCAAACAGAGGGACGAACCAGAAAATGCGCCGAGCAATCCGTTTCCTGAGACGGAACGAAACGGTCGAGGCCAGGAATTTCGAACCGCGCACCACGCTTCTCGACTGGCTGCGCCTGACCGAAAGGTCCACCGGCACCAAGGAAGGCTGCGGCGAGGGCGATTGCGGGGCCTGCACGGTCGTGCTGCGCCGCCTCGTCGACGGCCGGCTCGTGTCGAATCCGGTCAATGCCTGCATCCTCCTCCTCGGCCAGGTGGACGGCGCCGAGGTGCTGACGGTCGAGGACCTCGCCGCCGACGGGCGCCTGCATCCCGTGCAGCAGGCGATGGTGGAGCGCCACGGCTCCCAATGCGGCTTCTGCACGCCCGGCATCGTCATGAGCCTCCTCGCGCTCTACGAGACGGGCGAGACGCCGGACCGGCAGGGGGTGACGGATGCGCTCGCCGGCAATCTCTGCCGCTGCACCGGCTATCGGCCGATCGTCGAGGCGGCGTTCGATGCGCTGGGCCGGATCGAGGCCGATCCTTTCGCGCAGCGGCGGCTGGAAGTGGCCGAGGCGCTGGCGGCCCTCAGGGACGAGGCGGACGTCCTCGTCGGCGACGAGCGCTCCTTCTTCGCCGCCCCGGCGAGCATGGAGGCCCTGGCCCGGCTTTATCTCGACCATCCGGATGCGACGCTCGTCGCCGGCGCCACCGATGTCGGCCTGTGGGTGACCAAGGCCCTCACCGACCTGCCGAAGATCATCTGGCTCGGCCGCGTCGCCGGGCTCGATGCGGTGATGGAGGAGGAGGCGACGCTGACGCTCGGCGCAACAGCGACGCTGGTGCGGGCGCGCGAGGCGCTCGGCGCGCTCGATCCAGACCTCGACGAGCTGATGCGCCGCTTCGGCTCGCAGCAGGTGCGGGCCTCCGGCACGGTCGGTGGCAATATCGCCAACGGCTCGCCCATCGGCGACCTCGCGCCCGCCCTCATCGCCCTCGGCGCGACCCTGCACCTGCGCCGCGGCGACGCAAGCCGCAGGCTGCCGCTCGAAGGCTTCTTCCTCGATTATCGCAAGCAGGACCGGCAGCCGGGCGAGTTCGTCACGGGAGTGACGGTGAGGAAGCCCGCCGGCCGGCAAGTCCGCGCCTTCAAGGTGACCAAGCGCTTCGATGAGGACATCTCCGCCGTCATGGGCGCCTTCTGCTTCGACATGGCCGACGACGGGACGGTGCGCGAGGCACGCATCGCCTATGGCGGCATGGCCGGCATCCCGAAGCGGGCGCGGGCGGCCGAGGCGGTGCTCACCGGCGCGGCCATCGACGATCGCGCCGCAGCCGAGCGGGCGGTCGCCGCTCTCGACACCGACTTCGCCCCCCTGACCGACCATCGCGCCTCCGCCGCCTATCGCCGCCGCGTCGCCGGCAATCTCCTCATGAAGGCGCTGATGGAGATCGCCACGGGCGACGATGCCGCAACGCGCCTCATCGCCCACAGGGAGGTCCGTCATGCGGCAGAATGAAGGATCGGGCGATCTCCGGGTGCCTGGAAGCAGGTTGGGCGCATCTGATCCCTCCCCTTCAGGGGAGGGTGGATCGCGCCGCAGGCGCGAGACGGGTGGGGCGCTCCCAGCCGCGGTCGCGCAGGCCCCCTCCGTCGGCCTGCGGCCGCCACCTCCCCCTGCGGGGGAGGATCATGCGGCACTCTCCGGGATGAACGGCGCTCCCGATGGACCGGCACTCCGCCACGTCCATCGGCCCCTGCCGCACGATTCCGGCATCCGCCACGTTGCGGGCGCGGCGCTCTATATCGACGATATCCGCGAGCCGGACGGCACCCTGCACGTCGCGCTCGGCCTCAGCCCGGCCGCGCGCGGGCGGCTCGCGGGCCTCGATCTGGCCGCCGTGCGTGCCGCCCCCGGCGTGGTCGCCGTCCTGACGGCCGCCGACGTGCCGGGCCGCAACGACATCTCGCCGGCCAATGCCGATGAGCCGGTCTTCGCCGAGGGGGAGGTTCTCTTCCACGGCCAGCCGGTCTTTGCCGTGGTGGCGACGACCCGCGACGCGGCGCGGCGGGCCGCGCGGCTCGCCGCCTTCGACATCGCCGAGGAGGCGCCGAGCCTCACGGTGGAGGATGCGCTGGCGCGCGGCGAGACGGTGCTGCCGGACTATGCCTTCGGCCGCGGCGACGTGGAGGCGGCGCTCGCCGGCGCCACCCATCGCCTCGAGGGCGTGCTGCGCATCGGCGGGCAGGAGCATTTCTATCTCGAGGGCCAGGCCGCGCTCGCCGTGCCGGGGGAGGGCGGCGACATGCTCGTCCATTCCTCCACCCAGCATCCAAGCGAGGTGCAGCACATCGTGGCGCGCGCGCTCGCCATCCCCGATGCCTTCGTCACCTGCGAGGTCAGGCGCATGGGCGGCGGCTTCGGCGGCAAGGAGACGCAGGCGACGCAATGGGCGGTGATCGCCGCGCTCGCCGCCCGCGCCACCGGCCGCCCGTGCAAGCTGCGGCTCGACCGCGACGACGACATGGCAGTGACCGGCAAGCGCCACGACATGCGGGCCGACTGGCGCGTCGGCTTCGACGACGACGGGCGCATCGCGGCCTACGACGTGATGTTCAACGCCCGCTGCGGCTGCTCGGCCGACCTCAGCCAGGGCGTCGTCGACCGCACCATGTTCCATGCCGACAACGCCTATTTCCTGCCGGCGGCGCGCATCGCCACGCGGCGGCTGAAGACCAACACGGTCTCCAACACCGCCTTCCGCGGCTTCGGCGGCCCGCAGGGCATGCTCGCGGCCGAGCGCGCCATGGACGAGATCGCCGCGCGCCTCGGGCGCGACCCGCTCGACGTGCGCAAGGCCAACTTCTACGCACCCGGCCGCGACGAGACGCCCTACGGCCAGAGCGTCGAGGACACGGACGTGCTCGCCGCCCTCGTCGAGCAGCTGGAGGCCGACTGCGATTACCGCGCCCGCCGCGAGGCGATCGCGGCCTTCAACGCCCGTTCGCCGGTGCTGAAGAAGGGCCTGGCGCTGACGCCGGTGAAGTTCGGCATCAGCTTCACGCTCACCCATCTCAACCAGGCCGGCGCGCTCGTGCACGTCTATCAGGACGGCTCGATCCATCTGAACCACGGCGGCACCGAGATGGGGCAGGGGCTCTTCATCAAGGTGGCGCAGGTGGTGGCGGAGGAGTTCGGCGTCGGCATCGAGCGGGTGCGCATCACGGCGACGACGACGGCCAAGGTGCCCAATACCTCGCCGACGGCCGCCTCCTCGGGCTCCGACCTCAACGGCATGGCGGCCCGCATCGCCGCCGGCACCATCCGCCAGCGCCTCGTCGATTTCCTCTGCGAGACCTTCGATGTCGCCGAGGGTGAGATCGAATTCCGTGACGACCGCGTCTTCTTCGGCAACGAGAGCCTCGCCTTCGCGGAACTGGTGAAGAAGGCCTATCAGGCCCGCGTCCAGCTCTCCGCCACCGGCTTCTACCGCACGCCCAAGATCCACTGGGACCGGGCGGCGGGGCGGGGACAGCCGTTCTTCTACTTCGCCTATGGCGCCGCCTGTGCCGAAGTGACGATCGACACCATGACCGGCGAGTACAGGCTCGACCGCGTGGACATCCTCCATGACGTCGGCCGTTCCCTGAACCCGGCCATCGACATCGGCCAGATCGAGGGCGGCTTCGTCCAGGGCATGGGCTGGCTGACCACCGAGGAGCTGGTGTTCGACGCCAAGGGCCGCCTCGCCACCCATGCGCCGTCCACCTATAAGATCCCCGTCGCCTCGGACGTGCCGGCGGATTTCCGCGTGACGCTCTTCCCCAGTGCCAACCGCCAGGCGACCATCTACCGCTCCAAGGCGGTGGGCGAGCCGCCGCTGATGCTGGCAAATTCCGTTTTCTGCGCCATATCCGATGCAGTGCGCGCCGCGCGCGGCGACGGCCTCGCGCCCCTCGACGCGCCGGCGACGCCGGAGGCCGTGTTGCGTGCCATCGTCGGCGCGCTGTGAGGCGAGATGCCCATCTGGCGGACATTGCGGGATTTCGTGAGCGACCACGGCGGCGGCGCGCTCGTCACCCTTGCCGAAGTGAAGGGCTCTGCCCCGCGCGAGGCCGGTGCCCGCATGGTCATGCGGCCGGACGGCGCCTTTCACGGCACGATCGGGGGCGGACGGCTCGAATGGGAGGCGCTCGCCGAGGCGCGCCGGGCGATGGCGGCCGGCCGGCGGGCGCTGACGCGGCTCGACATGGCGCTCGGTCCGGATCTCGGCCAGTGCTGCGGCGGGCGGGTCGCCGTTCATGTCGAGGTGTTCGGGCGCGAGGATGCGGATGAACTCGCGGCCCTGGCCGCCGCGGAGACGGAGGGGCCGTTCACGGTCTCGGCCGCCCGCGATGCCTCGGGACGCGTCGCGCGGCGCATCGGCGAGGCCGCGCCGGCCGGCGGCTGGCGCGAGCGTTACGATGAGGAGGCGACGCCGCTCCTCCTCTTCGGCGCCGGCCATGTCGGGCGCGCGCTCGTCCTGGCGCTGGCGCCGCTGCCGTTCACCGTCCGCTGGCTCGACGCGCGCCCCGATGCCTTCCCGGCCCACATCCCGGCCAATGCGGCGCCCGCCGTCTTCTCGGATCCTGCCGAAGAGCTCGCCGCCGCGCCGGCCGGCGCCTTCGTCCTCGTCATGACGCACGACCATGCGCTCGACCTCGCCGTCGTGGCTGCGGCCCTGCGGCGCCCGGACATCGCTTACGTCGGCCTCATCGGCAGTGCGACCAAGAAGGCGCGTTTCGTCAGCCAGCTCGCCCAGGCCGGGCTCGATGACGCCGCCATCGCCCGCCTCGTCTGCCCCATCGGCATTCCCGGCATCGCGGGCAAGACGCCGGCCGTCATCGCCGCGGCAACGGCGGCGGACCTTCTGATCCGGCGCGAGGCCCTGCGCTGAGGCGAAAACCGCTTACACTTTCGGGCGCCATGGTCTAGACAGCCGGCGACGAGCAACCGGAGACCCCTGATGGCCGCCTTCGACATTCTGGCATTCGGCGAACCCCTGATGGAATTCGCCCAGCTCGACGATTCGCGGCGGCACTACCTGCCCGGTTTCGGCGGCGACACCTCGAATGTCGCCATTGCGGCGGCCCGGCTCGGGGCGAAGACCGCGGTCTTCACGGCTGTCGGGGACGACGCCTTCGGGCGCGACTTCCTGAAGCTGTGGGACAAGGAGGGGGTCGATCGCTCCTCCGTCATCACCATGGCCGGCGAGCGCACCGGCATCTATTTCATCAGCTACGGCCCGGACGGGCACGAGTTCAGCTATTACCGCGCCGGATCCGCCGCGAGCCTCGTCGGCCCTTCTCTTTTGCCACTCGATCTAATCGGTTCAAGCCGCATCCTGCACATTTCCGGCATCAGCCAGGCGATCTCGGTGGAGGCGTGCGACGCCTGTTTCGCGGCGGTGCGCCATGCCCGCGAGAAGGGCGTGGCGGTCAGCTACGACACCAACCTGCGCCTGCGCCTGTGGCCGCTCGACAGGGCGCGCGCCGTGATCAATGCAACGGCGGAGCTCGCCGACATCGTCCTGCCGGGTCTCGACGATGCGCGCCAGCTCACCGGGCTCGACCGGCCGGAAGACATCTGCGACTTCTACCTGAAGGGCGGCGCGCGCATCGTCGGGCTCACGCTCGGCAAGGACGGCACCATGGTCGCCGTGCCGGGCGAGCGGCGGATGATCGCAGGCCGGCCGGTCAAAGCGGTAGACGCGACGGGGGCGGGCGACACCTTCGACGGCGGCTTCCTCGCCGAGTGGCTGCGCTCGGGGGATCCCTTCGCCGCTGCCGCCTACGGCAATGCCGCCGCGGCGCTCTCCACCCTCGGCCACGGCGCCGTCGCCCCGATGCCGCGGGCGGCCGACGTCGCCGCCTTCCTGGCCGAGGGCTGAGCCCCGCGACGAAGAGTCGTCGCCTCCTTCTGCGGCATTCGGGCCATAACGGCGCCCGTTTGCCGATGGAAGGGGAGTTCGATGATTCTGAAGTCGCTGCTCGCAATCGCCATTCTCGCCGCCACCTTGTCGCCGGCCGCCGCCGCGGGCGCCGCCAAGGCCGGCGAGCGCGTCTTCCTCAAGTGCCGGGCCTGCCATCAGGTCGGCGAGAAGGCGAAGAACGTCGTCGGGCCGGAATTGAACGGGCTCTTCGGCCGCACCGCGGGCACGGCGCCCGGCTACAGCTATTCCGAGGCCACCAAGGCGTCCGGCATCGTCTGGGACGAAGCCAATTTCCGCGAATACATCGCCGATCCGCGGGCCAGAATCCCGGGGACGAAGATGGTCTTCGCCGGCCTCAAGAAGGAGCAGGAGGTCGACGACCTCGTCGCCTATCTCAAGACCTTCAACGCCGACGGCACACGCGTGGCCGAATAGGCCCGTCGGGGTCTCGCGCCACGGGGCGATTGCGCCCGCGCCCGCCAGCCGCCATTCTGCCGCGAACGATCCGGGAGGACCTGCGTGGACGACAGCCCCATCATCTTCGCGCGGGCGGAGGGCATCGCCTCCATCCGCTTCAACAGGCCGCAGGTGCTCAACGCGCTCGACGAGGCCATGGTCGCCGCCCTGCGCGCGGCGGTGGAGACGGCCGCCCGCGACGAGCGCGTGCGGGTCGTCGTCATCTCCGGCGAGGGCCGCGGCTTCATGGCCGGCGGCGATGTCGGCCGCTTCCATGCCGCGGGGCCGGAGGCGCCGGCGCTGGTGCAGCGGCTGATCGAACCGTTCCACGAGGCCGTGGCGCGCCTCGCCGAGATGCCCAAGCCCGTCATCGCCAGCCTGCACGGCCCGGTGGCCGGGGCCGGGCTCAGCATCGCGCTGCTGGCCGATCTCGCCATCGCCGCCGACGACGCGCAGTTCACGCTCGCCTATGCCCGCATCGGCACGAGCCCGGACGGCTCGGCCACCTGGTCGCTGCCGCGCGTCGTCGGGCTGCGCAAGGCGCTTGAACTGGCGCTGCTCGCCGACACGATCGACGCCGCCGAGGCGCTGCGGCTCAACCTCGTCAACCGCGTCGTGCCGCGCGAGCGGCTCGAGGCGGAGACCGAGGCGCTCGCCGCCCGCCTCGCGGCCGGGCCGGCGCTCGCCTACGGCAAGATCAAGCGGCTGATGCGCACCTCGCTCGACAGGGACCTGCCCGCGCAGCTCGCCGAGGAGGCCTCCGCCTTTACGACCTGCGCCGCGAGCGCGGATTTCGCCGAAGGCGTCAGCGCCTTCGTCGCCAAGCGGGCGCCTCGCTTCACCGGCCGCTAGGCTATTTCTCCAGCGTCTTCAGATAGGCGATGAAGTCGTCGATGTCGTCGGGCGCGAAGGTGATCTCGGGCATGTCGGGATGCAGGGTCACCATGCCCTCGGCGAGCGCCTCCTCCAGGCCCTCGACCGGATAGCGCTCGTGCAGCGTGCGGAAGGGCGGCGCCTCGGGCTTGGGGCTCTTGCCCACCTTGTCGAGGGCGTGGCACGCGCCGCAGTGCTTCTGCGCCAGGGCATGGCCCGCCGCCCCATCGCCGGGGCGGGCTATGGCCGCCGTGCCGAACATCGCCGCGGCAAGGCCGAGCATCAACCAGCGGGCATCCATCGCGCTTCGCTCCCATCCCAGGCCGCGATTCGCACGATGGTAGCCCAGTTTGGCCCCGATGCGTCGCGGCGAAGCGATGCGCCGGGTGTGGATATTCGGGCCGCGCGTGGTGGCGCGGTCCGATATGTGAACCCCAGGCATCGCACTTCGAGCATGCTCGGTTGTCTCGCGCGCAATAGGCGCTAATCTCATCGCCTTTTGGAGGCGAGGCGGGAGTTCAGGATGATCCGCAGTATGGATCATGCTTCGAATGGCAGGATCGAAGGGGGCAGGGCCGAGGGCGCGCAGAGCGTCGACCGGGCGCTCGCGCTGCTCATGATGGTCGGCGCCCGCCGCCGGGAGGGAGCGCGCCTGGCCGATCTCGTGGCCGAGAGCGGGCTCAACAAGCCGACCGTCCGCCGCCTGCTGCTCTCGCTCATGCGTGCCGGCCTCGTCGAACAGGAAGAAACCGGCGGGCGCTATCACCTCGGGCCCGAGAGCTACGTGCTCGGCACCCTGGCGGAGGAGCGCTTCGGCCTGCATCGCCTGTCGCTCGAAGGCGTGGCGCGGCTCGCCGCCCGCACGGAGGACACGGCCTTCGTCTCCATCCGCCGCGAGAACTACGCCATCTGCCTGCACCGGGAGGAGGGGGCCTTCCCCATCCGCACGCATGTGCTGATGCCGGGGGACCGGCACCCGCTCGGCGTCGGCTCCGGCTCGCTCGCCATCCTGGCGGCGCTGCCGGACGAGGATGTCGAGGCGGTGATCGCCGCCAACAGCGCGGTCATGGCCGAGCGCTATCCGCGCTTCACGCCGGAGATGCTGCGCGCGAGCGTGGCCGAGACGCGGGCCGCCGGCTATGCGCTCAATCCCGGCCTGCTGATGCAGGGCTCTTGGGGCATGGGCGTCGCCGTGCGCGATGCCGCGGGCCATCCCGTCGGCGCGCTGAGCGTCGCGGCCATCGAGAGCCGCCTCGGCGAGGCCCGGCGGGCCGAGGTCGCGGCGCTCCTTCAGGAGGAGGCGCGCCGCCTCGAGATGAAGCTCGCCGATTTCGGCCGCGGCCGCGAGGCGAAGGCGCGCACGGCCCGCAGGGCGTGACGGCGCGTCAGTGGTCGTGGTCGTGCCCGTGCTCGTCCTCGGGCCATGGCTCCAGCTTGAAATGCGCGACGAGATCCCGGACCTGCGCCGGTGAGAGCAGGCGCGGGTTGAGGCCGCGCGTCAGGAGGTGGAGCTTTGCCGTCTCCTCCAGCTCCTCCGTGGCGTAGACGGCCGCTTCCAGTGTGTCGCCCGCCACCACCGGCCCGTGGTTGGCGAGCAGCACCGCGCTGTAGCGGCCGGCAAGGCCGCGGATGGCGTCCGCCACCGCCGGATCGCCGGGGCGGTAGTAGGGCACCAGCGCCGTGCGGCCGACGCGCATCACCGAATAGGCGGTGAGCGGCGGCAGCACGTTCCTGGCGTCGATCTCCGGCAGCATGGACACGGCGACGGAATGGGTCGAGTGCAGGTGCACGATGGCGCGGGCGCTGCCGCGCGTCTCGTAGAGTGCCGCGTGCAGCGGGATCTCCTTGGTCGGCGCATCGCCGCCGACGAGGCGCCCCTCCGCGTCGAGGCGCGAGATGCGGGCGGGATCGAGGAAGCCGAGGGAGGCATTGGTCGGCGTCACCAGCCAGCCGCCGTCATCGAGCCTCACCGAGATGTTGCCGGAGGAGCCAGGGGTGAGCCCGCGCTCGAAGAGCGAGCGGGCGAAGCGGACGATCTCCTCGCGCAGTTTCGCCTCGCTCATGCTGCACCTCCCGCGCTCTTGTCTTCTGTGCCCATACCTCCCACGCCCTTGCCGGCGAGTACGGCCGCCGCCTTGTCGAAGAAGTCCGGCGCGCCGAAGTTGCCGGACTTGAGCGCCAGCGCCAGCGGCCCGTTGCGCGTGCCCGACAGGGCCGGCACGCCGGGGTCGATCTCCGGGCCGATGTCGAGCCGGTCGATCTCGAGCGCGCTGACGACGCCGCCCGAGGTCTCGCCTCCGGCGACGATGATGCGGTTGACGCCGCGGTTGTTGAGGGTGACGGCGAGTTCCCCGAAGAAGCTCTCGATCGCCTCGGCCACCGCCTCGCGGCCGTAGCGGTCCTGCATTTCCTTCACCTCCTCGGGCGTGGCCGTGGAATAGCAGATCGGCGTGAGGCGGATGCGCTCCATCAGGAAGAAGACGGCCTGGTCCGGCGTCAGCGTGCCGCTCATGATCTTGTCGATCTCGAGCGCGAGGCCGGGGTGCTTCGCGGCATGGAGCCTCACCTGCTCGCGTGTAGCGCCCGAGCAGCTGCCCGCCAGCACCACGGCCGGCCCGTCGACGGGGGTGAAGGCCGAGCCTTCGCCGGAGAGGAGGCCGGCCTTGCGGAAGTTTTCGGGCAGGCCGAGCGCGATCCCCGAGCCGCCGGTGACGAGCGGCGCCTCGGCGAGCGCCGCGCCGATGGTGAAGAGGTCGGCATCGCTGATCGCATCGACGATGACGAGGGTCTCGCCACGCCCCGCCGCCTCCTTCAAGGCCGTCTTGACCGCGTCAGGGCCGGCATCGACGGTCGTCCACGGCACGTGGCCGACCGGCGTCTTCGTCTGCAGGGCGAGGAAGCGCCTGAGATCCGGGTCCGTCATCGGGGTGAGCGGGTGCTTCTCCATGCCGGATTCGGACAGGAGCCGGTCCTTCACGAACAGGTGCCCCTGGTAGATCGTGCGCCCAGTGGTCGGAAAGGCTGGGCAGGCGACGGCGCCCCTGGTGCCGAGCGCCTCGGCGAGTGCTTCGCCAACCGGGCCGATATTGCCCTGGGGCGTGGAATCGAAGGTCGAGCAATATTTGAAGAGGAATTGCCGGCAGCCCTGCTGCTGCAGCCATTTGAGCGCAGCGAGCGACTGCGCCACGGCCGCGGCGGCGGGGATGGAGCGGCTCTTCAGCGCCACGACGCCGGCCTCGCAGTCGGCCGCCGCCGGTTCCGCCGGCACGCCGATGAACTGCGTCGTGCGCATGCCGCCTTTGGCGAGCGTGTTGGCGAGGTCGCTCGCGCCGGTGAAATCGTCGGCGATGCAGCCGAGAAGCATGGGACTTTCCTCTCTTGTCGTGGCCGGTGGGGCTTACGCCGTCTCCCCGGCGATGAGCTCGAAACCGACATCGATGGTCGCGGGTTTCGCCATGTCCTCCGCCGCCTCCTGCCGCGTCAGGATCTGCTCGGCCGCCAGCTGGCCGATGCGGTAGCGCGGCGAGCGCACGGTGGTGAGCCGCCGGGGCAGCTCCTGGCCGATGTCGAGGCCGTTGAAGCCGGCGATGGCAAGGTCGCCTGGCATGCGGATGCCGTTGGCCTCGCAGTGGAAATAGCCGCCGACCGCCATGTCGTCGTTGGAGAAATAGACGGCGTCGAGGTCGCGATGGGCGGCAAGGAGCGCGGCGAGCCCGGCCCGGCCGGCGGCCACGGAGGAGGGGCCGGCCACCATCTCCTCGGCGACGAGCACGGCCCCGCGCCGCGCGAGCTCCGCGGCAAAGCCGTCGAGGCGCTTGCGCGCGCGAATGTCGCGCGAGATGTCGTGGCCGACATAGCCGAAGCGCCGATGGCCGCGGGCCACGAGATGCGCCGCCATGGCCGCGCCCGCCGCCCCGTGCGAGAGGCCGACGCGCCGGTCGAGCGCCGGCTCGGCGCCGTCGATGTCCATCATCTCGACGACGGCCGTGCCGTTGGCGGCGAGGAGATCGCGCAGGCGCGGCGTGTGGTCGATCCCGGCCATGACGATGCCGCGCGGCCGCCATGCGAGCAGCGCCGAGACGATGCGCTCCTCGCGCGCGAGATCGTAGCCCGTGACGCCGATGACGGCCTGCAGCCCCGCCTCCTCCAGCCTTTCGGTGACGCCGCGCAGCACCTCGGCGAAGACGATGTTGTCGAGCGAGGGCACGACGACGCCGACGAGGGCGCTGCCCGTCGAGGCCAGTGCCCCGGCGAGGCGGTTGGGGACATAGCCGAGTTCCTCGGCGGCCTTCAGCACGGCGACACGCGTTGCCTCCGCGATCGGCCCGATGTTGCGCAGCACGCGCGAGACGGTGCTTTCGCTGACCCCGGCCCGCGCCGCCACCTCGGCGAGGCGCAAGGGGGCGGCGGGCATCGGCGCGGTCTCGTGGCGGATGGTCATGGCAGGCCCCGGCGCAGGTGGAGTGGCGCAAGATAGCATCTATGCAAGCGCTGTCATCCATTATAGTGCTTCGTTGACAGCGCTTGCACAAGTCGGGTGCTGCAAGCCGTATCGGGAGGCATCTCATGACGCTGGAGGAAACGAAGAAGGGGCGCGTCGGCGTGGTCGGCCTCGGCGCCATGGGCTTCGGCATGGCCGCATCGCTCGTCCGCGCTGGCTTCGAGGTCGCCGGCTTCGACCTGTCAGCGGAGGCCGTGGAGCGGCTCGTCGCCGCCGGCGGGCGCGCCGCTGCGACCCCGGCCGCCGCGGCGGAAGGGGCGGATGCGCTCTTCTCGGTCGTCGTCAATGCCGCCCAGACCGAGGACGTGCTCTTCGGCGCGGAAGGCGCCGCCGCCGCCCTGCCGGAAGGCGCGGTGTTCGTGTCCTGCGCCACCATGGCGCCGGAGGCGGCGCGCGCCCTCGCGGCCCGCGTCGCCGCGATGCGGCGTCACTATCTCGATGCGCCGATCAGCGGCGGGGCGAAGAAGGCCGCGGAAGGAGCCCTGACGGTGCTCGCCTCCGGCACGCCCGCGGCCATGACGAGGGCCCGTCCGGCGCTCGCGGCGGTGGCGGCGACCGTGCACGAGCTCGGCGACGAGGCCGGCACGGCGGCCGCCTTCAAGATGGTCAACCAGCTGCTCGCCGGCGTGCATATCGCCGCCGCCTGCGAGGCCATCACCTTCGCGGCCAGGCTCGGCCTCGACATCCGCAAGGTCTATGAGGTGATCACGGGCGCGGCGGGCAATTCCTGGATGTTCGAGAACCGGGTGCCGCACATCCTCGAGGGCGACTACACGCCGCTCTCGGCCGTCAACATCTTCACCAAGGACCTCGGCATCGTCATGGACATGAGTCGGGCCAGCAATTTCCCGGTGCCCGTCGCGGCCACGGCCCTGCAGCTCTTCACCATGACCTCGGCCGCCGGCATGGGCCGCGACGACGATTCCTCCGTCGCCCGCTTTTATGCGCAGACCGCGGGCGTGACGCTGCCTGCCAAGAAGTCCTGACCTTCCGACCTGCGAACCCACGAGGCCGCCATGCCGCGCTTTGCCGCCAATCTCTCCATGATGTTCAACGAATGGTCGTTCCTCGACCGCTTCAAGGCGGCGGCCGATGCGGGCTTCGATGCCGTCGAATATCTGTTTCCCTATGAGCACGCGCCGGAGGATGTCGCGCGGGCGCTCACCGACAACGGCCTGACGCAGGCCCTGTTCAACTGCCCGCCCGGCGACTGGGGCAAGGGCGAGCGGGGCATCGCGGCCTTGGCGGGCCGGGAGGAGGAGTTCCGCGCCTCGATCGGCACCGCCCTGCGCTATGCCGCGGCGACGGGCGTGAAGCGCCTGCATCTCATGAGCGGCCTCGCCGATGCCGCCGATCCTGCCGCCGCGGCGCGTTATCGCGATGCCGTCGCCTTCGCCGCCGACCGGCTCGGCGAGCAGGGCATCGCCCTCATGCTCGAGCCCATCAACGGCCGCGACATGCCCGGCTATTTCCTCAACGACTTCGGCCGCGCCGTCGCCCTCATCGAGGGGCTCGGGCGGCCCAACCTGAAGCTGCAGTTCGACATCTACCACCGCCAGATCATGCACGGCGACGTCACCATGGCGCTGCGCGCGCTCCTGCCGGTGACGGGGCACATCCAGATCGCCAGCGTGCCCTCGCGCAACGAGCCGGACGGGGAGGAGCTGAACTATCCCTTCCTCTTCGCCGAGCTCGACCGCCTCGGCTATGCCGGCTTCGTCGGCTGCGAGTACCGCCCGCGCGCCGGGACCGTGGACGGCCTCGGTTGGTTCGAGGTCTATCGGGGCAATCGGGAGTAGGGGAGTAGGCAGTCGGCAGTCGGAAGAGGGCTATCGGAAGAGGTGGCACTCGCAGGCACGCCCTCGTGCCCCGGATGCACTGCAGCATGCAATGCTGCGGTGCTGAGCCGGGGCGGCCATTCGGCGCCTTCGGCGAGTCCTTGCGCTGGTTCCCGGCTCGCATTCCGCTTCGCTGCATGCGTCCGGGAAACGAGGTTGCTCTCGGTTGCAGCGGCCTGCAATCCGCCCGACTGCCGACTGCCAATCCTTATGACAGCGCCTGCAGGTCCGCCAGCAGCCGCGCCGCCTCGTCGCCGGAGACGCGGCTGGCGAGCTTCTTCTGGCACTCCTGCCAGTAGGGATAGGCGGCGGCCAGCGCACGCCGGCCCTCGTCGGTGAGGCTCAGGCGGCGGCTGCGCTTGTCGTCGGGGTCGACGCTCACGGTGAGGAACCCGCGCCGCTCCAGCGGCTTGAGGTTCGCCGTCAGCGTGGTGCGGTCCATGGCGAGCAGGGAGGAGACCTGGCCGATCTTCGGCGGCTCGGGCCTATTGAGGGACATCAGCAGCGAGAATTGCCCGCTCGTCAGCCCCACGGGGCGAAGAGCGTCGTCGAAGCGCCGTGCCAGCGCGCGCGCTGCGCGCTGCACGTGCAGGCACAGGCAGTTGTCGCGCACGTGCAGGGTGACCTCGAAAGGCAGTATCGTTTCGGCCGGCACATCCATCTTTGACATGACTTATTAATGTTGATATCAACGTAAAAAGCAATGGGCAAGATCGCCGCAGGCCTGCCCAAATGCGATTGAAGCGGCTCATAGCCGCCGGGCCGGGGGTCGGCAAGACGGCCGCGGCGCGACATAAAGACCGGATGGAGGGAGAAGAAGAGGATGGACCGGCAGCAGAAACTCGTTCCGCATCTCGTCGTCGATGGCGCCGCCGCGGCGATCGACTTCTACCGCCGCGCCTTCGGCGCCGAGGAGGTGATGCGCATGCCGGCCGAGGACGGCAGGCGCCTCATGCATGCGGAGCTCCTCGTGCACGGCACCAAGCTCTATCTCTGCGACTATTTTCCGGAGTTCTGCGGCGAGGCGAGCGGCGAGGAAAAGGTCGCCCCGCCGCCCGTTATCGGCGGCACGGCCGTGACGCTGCATCTCGACGTGCCCAATTGCGACGAGGCGGTGGCCAAGGCGCAGGCGGCCGGGGCAACGGTCACCATGCCGCCGGAGGATGCCTTCTGGGGCGACCGTTACGCCCGCATCCGCGATCCCTTCGGCCATTCCTGGAGCATGGCGCATCGCCTGCCGGGCGCGCAGACGGGTTGAAGCTTTACCGACATCCAGGACGCGTGGCGCCACTGCCATCCCCTCCCACGAAGTGGTGGGGAGGGTCAGGGTGGGGGGCGGTGCCGCTCGGCGGGGCGGCCGGAGTTTTCAGCAACGACAACGGGTTTCGCCGATCATGTGGAGGCTTCCCCCACCCCTAGCCCCTCCCCGCCGCAAGCGGGGGGAGAGGGACGGGTCGCTCATCGCTCGTCGGTTGCTGCCCTCACTCTCGTCCGGCTCAATCCACGGCCCGGGTGCTTTCCCTGACCACGAGCTCGACCGGCAGCAGCCGCCGCTCGTCCGTCTTCACCGTCACCGCGGCCTCGTCGTCCTTCGCCATCAGGGCAAGCAGCATGCGCGCCGCCGTGGTGCCGATGCCGCCGCGCGGCTGGTGCACGGTGGTCAGCGCCGGGACGTAGCGGGATGCGGTCTCGATGTCGTCGAAGCCGACGACGGAGACGTCCTGCGGCACGGAAAGGCCCTTGCGGTGCAGCTCCGAGATGAAGCCGAAGGCCATCTCGTCACTCTGGCAGAAGACGCCCGTCGGCCGCTCGTCGCAGGCGAGCCAGCGGTGCGCGGCGGCCGCACCGCTCTCCATGGTGAAGTCGCCGGGCAGGAACCATTCGTCGCGGGCCGGGATGCCGGCCTGCGCCAGCCCCTCCAGCGTCCCGCGGCGGCGCTCGATGGTGAGCACGTTCGTCGGCGGCCCCATGATGTGCGCGATGCGCCGGTGCCCCAGTTCGGCGAGATGCCGGATGGCGAGGCGCGCCCCTTCGGCGTTGTCGATGACCACCGACGGGGTGGCGAGCCCCTCGATCCATTCGCAGGCGAAGACGAGCGGCGGCAGAGAACCAGAGCCGCCGATGTCCTGCCGCAGCTCGTCGGGCAGGTGGCCGTCGAGCAGGATGAGCCCGTCGGCGCGGTTGTTGCTGAGATAGCCCAGCATGCGCTCGTCGTCGCGCTCCTGCCCCTGCGGGGCCGTGTCGGCGACGAGCACGTTGTAGCCGATCGGCGCGATTTCGGCGGCGATGGCCGAGAGGATCTTGGAGAAGAACGGGTTGGCGAGGTTCGGCACCAGCACGACGATGGCGCCCGTGCGCCGGCGCCGGAGGTTCCGCGCCGCCTGGTTGATCGTGTAGCCGGTGGCGTCGATGGCGGCGAGGACGCGCTCGCGCGTCTCCCGGGAGACCTGCTCGGGGTGCGACAGCGCGCGGCTGACGGTGGCGGTGGAGACGCCGGCGGCCAGGGCAACGTCCCGGATGCGCGGCAGGGGCTTGTTCATGGGTTCGCTTCAACTCCTGGCTGCCTTTTGTCCGCCTTTTCCGGGGAAGGCAAACACATTCTCGGCCGCCGGCGCATGTGCTTGTAAACGATTACAGGCTAGCGTATGACTGGTTACAACCGATTACAACAGAATGG
Organism: Chelatococcus caeni; assembly: GCF_014196925.1. Taxonomy (GTDB): domain Bacteria; phylum Pseudomonadota; class Alphaproteobacteria; order Rhizobiales; family Beijerinckiaceae; genus Chelatococcus_A; species Chelatococcus_A caeni. The sequence goes on from NZ_JACIEN010000001.1 coordinate 499,001, forward strand.
GCGGCAGCGACCGCCCGCCGGGCCAACGAGCCCTCGGGAGGACAATCGATGAAGACGATCAAGGGCCCCGCGCTCTTCCTCGCCCAATTCGCCGGTGATGCCGCGCCGTTCAACTCCTGGGATTCCATCACGCGCTGGGCGGCCGACTGCGGCTATCTCGGCGTCCAGGTACCGAGCTGGGATGCGCGCCTGTTCGATCTCGACAAGGCCGCGGCCTCGCGCGACTACTGCGACGAATTCGCCGGCAAGGCGCTGGAGAACGGCGTCGCCGTCACCGATCTGTCGACCCACCTGCAGGGCCAGCTCGTCGCCGTCCACCCCGCCTATGACGAGGCCTTTGACGGTTTCGCCGTGCCGGCCGTGCGCGGCAATCCGAAGGCCCGGCAGGAATGGGCGGTCGAGCAGGTGAAGAAGGCGATCACCGCCTCGCGCAACCTCGGTCTCACGACGCTCGCCTCCTTCTCCGGCGCGCTCGCCTGGCCCTTCGTCTATCCCTGGCCGCAGCGTCCGGCGGGGCTGATCGAGGCCGCCTTCGACGAACTCGCCCGCCGCTGGCGTCCCATCCTCGACCATGCCGAGGATAACGGCATCGACGTCTGCTACGAGATCCACCCGGGGGAGGATCTGCACGACGGCATCACCTTCGAGATGTTCCTGGAGCGCGTCGGCGGCCACCAGCGCGCCAACATGCTCTACGATCCCTCGCACTACGTGCTGCAGTGCCTCGACTATCTCGAGAACATCGACATCTACCGCGACCGCATCAAGATGTTCCACGTCAAGGATGCGGAGTTCAACCCGACCGGCAGGCAGGGCGTCTATTCCGGCTACCAGAACTGGGTGGACCGGGCCGGGCGCTTCCGCTCCCCCGGTGACGGGCAGGTCGATTTCGGGGCCATCTTCTCCAAGATGGCGGCCAACGACTTCGACGGCTGGGCCGTCGTCGAATGGGAATGCGCCCTGAAACACCCGGAGGACGGGGCGCGCGAGGGCGCGGAATTCGTCCGCCACCACATCATCCGGGTGACGGAGAAGGCCTTCGACGATTTCGCCGGCGCCGGCACGGACGATGCCGCCAATCGCCGCATGCTCGGGCTGGAGAGGTGAGCGATGGCGATCGAAGCCTCCCGTGAGAGCGCGCCCGCGCGCATCCGTCTCGGCATGGTCGGCGGCGGCAAGGATGCCTTCATCGGCGCCGTGCACCGCATCGCCGCACGGCTCGATGGTGAGTTCGAGCTGGTCGCCGGCGCGCTGTCCTCGACCCCGGCCAAGGCGCGCGAATCCGGTCGGGTCCTCGGCCTCGCCGAGGACCGCATCTACGACAGCTTCCGCGAGATGGCGGCGCGCGAGAAGCGCCTCAGGAACGGCATCGAGGCGGTTGCCATCGTCACGCCCAACCACGTGCATTACGAGGCGGCGCGCGAGTTCCTCAAGCGCGGCATTCACGTCATCTGCGACAAGCCGCTGACGGCGACGCTCGCGGATGCCAGGCGCCTCGCCGCGCTCGCCGAGAAGTCGGACGCGCTGTTCATCCTGACCCACAACTACACCGGCTACCCCATGGTGCGGCAGGCGCGCGAAATGATCGCGGCCGGGGAATTGGGCGACCTGCGCCTCGTGCAGGTGGAATATGTGCAGGACTGGCTGACCGAGCCGCTCGAGCGCACCGGCGCCAAGCAGGCGGAATGGCGCACCGATCCGGCCCGCTCCGGCGCCGGCGGCGCCGTCGGCGACATCGGCACCCACGCCTTCAACCTCGCCACCTTCGTCACCGGCCTGACGCTCACGAGCCTGAGCGCCGATCTCGACAGCTTCGTCGAGGGCCGGCGGCTCGACGACAACGTCCACGTGCTGATGCGCTTTGCCGGCGGCGCCAAGGGCATGCTGTGGGCGAGCCAGGTGGCGCCCGGCAACGAGAACGGCCTCAAGCTGCGCGTCTACGGCACACGCGGCGGCCTCGAATGGTGCCAGGAGGAGCCGAACCGCCTGTGGTTCACCCCCTTCGGCAAGCCGAAGACGCTGCTGACGCGCGGCGGGGCCGGCGCGGGCGCCGCGGCCCAGCGCATGACGCGCACCCCGGCCGGCCATCCGGAAGGCTATCTCGAGGGCTTCGCCAACATCTATGCCGAGGCGGCGCGCGCCATCCTCGCCCGCCGCGAGGGCCGCCCGGTCCCGCCGGATGTCGTCTATCCCACGGTCGCGGACGGCGTCGCCGGGGTTGCCTTCGTCGAGGCCTGCGTGCGCTCGTCGAAACGCAACGCCGCCTGGGTCACGCTCTGAGGCGATGGCCGTGGCTGCGCCCGCCGCCTCGGCTGCTCCCACCCCGGCCACCGCGCCGGTGCTGGCGCTCGCCGGCGTCGGCCGCGCCTTCGGGCCGGTCGAGGTGCTGTTCGACATCGACTTCGACCTGAAGCCCGGCGAGGTGCACGCCCTCATCGGCGAGAACGGCGCCGGCAAGTCGACCATGATGAAGATCATGGCCGGCTATCTCGCGCCGACGAAGGGCAGGGTGCTGCTCGACGGCGCCCCGGTCGCCTTCTCCTCGAGCGAGGAGGCGGAGGAGCGCGGCGTCGTGCTCATCCACCAGGAGTTCAACCTCGCCCGGCAGCTCTCCGTCGAGCAGAACATCTTCCTCGGCCGCGAATTGAAGCGCGGCCCCTTCCTCGACCATCGCGCCATGCGCGAGAAGACGCTGGCGCTGCTCGCCGAGCTCGAGACGCCGGTCGACCCGGCGGCGATCGTCGCCGGCATCTCGGTGCCCGAGAAGCAGATGGTCGAGATCGCCAAGGCGCTGTCGCGCAAGGCCCGCGTCATCATCATGGACGAGCCGACGGCGGTCCTGACGCGCAAGGAGGCGGAGGTGCTCTTCCGCCAGATCGAGCGCCTCAGGGCCGCCGGCACGGCGATCCTCTACACCTCGCACAAGCTCGACGAGGTGGCGCGGCTCGCCGACCGGGTGACCGTGCTGCGCGACGGCCGCCATGTGGTGACGGCGCCGCGCGGCGCCCTCAGCGAGGACGCCATGGCCGAGGCCATGGTGGGGCGCGAGCTCTCCAACCTCTTTCCGGCGAAGGCCGAGCCGGCCTCCGCCGCGCCGGTGCTGACGGTCGAGAATTTCAGCGTCGCCGGCTTTGCCGAGGACGTGTCCTTCTCGCTCCGGCGCGGCGAGGTGCTGGGCTTCGCCGGCCTCGTCGGCTCCGGGCGGACGGAGCTGATGGAGGGGCTCGTCGGCCTCAGGCCGGCGCACGGAGCGGTGACGCTCGCCGGCCGCCCGATGCGCATCCGCTCCGTCGAGGAAGCGCGCCGCGCCGGCATCGCTTACCTCACGGAGGACCGCAAGGAGCGCGGCCTCCTGCTCAATCAGCCCATGCGGCCGAACCTCACCTTGCTCGCGCTCTCGCGTTTCGGCCGTTTCCTCATCGACCGCAAGGCGGAGGATCGGGCGCTCGACAAGGCCATCGCCGAGTTCGACATCCGCGCCCCGGTGCGTGAGATCCCGGTCGGCAACCTCTCCGGCGGCAACCAGCAGAAGCTGCTGCTCGCCAAGACCATGCTGGCGGAACCCGACATCGTCATCATCGACGAGCCGACGCGCGGCATCGACATCGGTACCAAGCAGCAGATCTACGGCTTCGTGCAGCGCCTCGCCGCGGCCGGCAAGAGCATCATTCTCATCTCGTCCGAGATGGCCGAGATCATCGGGCTCGCAACCCGCGTCTGCGTCATGCGCGCCGGGCGCCTCGCGGGTATCCTGAGCGGCGCCGACATCAACGAGGACGCCATCGTGCGCCTCGCCATGGGCCTCGAGGCAAGGAGGGCGAACGGCAATGGCTGACGCGACGACCACCCGGCAGGAGCTGCGGAAGGCGCGCCGCCCGGCCGTCAACCTGCATGTCGTCGGTCCGCTCGTCGCGCTCGCCGTCCTCATCCTCGTCGGCGTGCTGCTGAACCCGAATTTCCTCAGCTACGGCAACGTCACCAACGTGCTCGCCCGCTCGGCCTTCATCGGCATCATCGCGGTGGGCATGACCTTCGTCATCACCTCCGGCGGGCTCGACCTCTCGGTCGGCTCCATGGCGGCCTTCATCGCCGGGCTGATGATCCTCGTCATGAATGCGCTGGTGCCGACGCTCGGCGCCGGCTGGCCGGTCATCCTCATCGGCATGGCGGCGGCGCTCTTCTTCGGCTTCCTCGCCGGGCTCGGCAACGGCCTGCTCATCACCAGGGCGCGCATCGAGGCCTTCATCGTCACGCTCGGCAGCATGGGCATCTTCCGCTCGCTCATCACCTGGCTCGCCGACGGCGGCACGCTGTCGCTGAACTTCCAGGTGCGGGACGTCTACCGCCCGGTCTATTACGACGGCATCCTCGGCGTCTCCTGGCCGATCATCGTCTTCCTCGTCGTGGCCATCGCCGGCGAGATCGTGATGCGGCACACCGCCTTCGGCCGCCATTGCGCCGCCATCGGCTCCAACGAGCAGGTGGCGCGCTATTCGGCCGTGCATGTGGAGCGCGTGCGGCTCGCCACCTATGTCATCCTCGGCATGCTGGTCGGCCTCGCCACCATCATGTATGTGCCGCGCCTCGGCTCCGCCTCCTCGGCGACGGGCGTCCTGTGGGAGCTCGAGGCGATCGCAGCCGTCATCATCGGCGGCACGGTGCTGAAGGGCGGCTTCGGCCGCGCCTGGGGCACGGTGGTGGGCGTGCTCATCCTCAACCTGATCCAGAACATCCTCAATCTGACGGACCTGGTGAGCCCCTATCTCAACGGGGCCATCCAGGGCGTGATCATCGTTCTGGCCGTCGTTCTGCAGCGTCAGAAGAAGGCGCTCTGAAGAGGCGGCGCAAATGCCCGGCAACAGGGCTGGATGAAGAGAGGGAGAAGGACGATGGGAGTGGTCAAGGCTTTCAAGGCGCTGGCCCTGGCGGCGGTGCTCGCTGCGCCGGCCGCGGCACAGGCGCAGGATAATAAGGTCATCGGCGTATCCATCCCGGCGGCGACGCACGGCTGGGCCGGTGGCATGAACTATCATGCGCAGGAGGCGGTGAAGCGCCTCGAGAAGACCTATCCGCAGCTGAAGTTCGTCCTCGCGACGGCGGGCGATCCCGGCAAGCAGGTCAGCGACATCGAGGACATGATGGCGACGCGCAACATCGATGCGCTCGTCGTGCTGCCCTTCGAATCGACGCCGCTCACCGGCCCGGTCAAGCGCGTGGCCGAGGCGGGCAAGTGGGTCACGGTCGTCGACCGCGGCCTCGCCGAAGAGGGCATCGAGGACCTCTACGTCGCCGGCGACAACCCGGGCTTCGGCCGCGTCGCGGGCGAGTTCTTCCGCGAGCGGATGCCGAGCGGCGGCAAGATCGTCGTCCTGCGCGGCATCCCGACCACCATCGACAACGAGCGCGTCGAGGCCTTCCAGAAGGCCATCGAGGGCAGCGGCATCGAGATCATCGGCATGGAGCACGGCAACTGGAACCGTGACAGCGCCTTCACCGTGATGCAGGACTTCCTCTCCAAGCACCCGAAGATCGACGCCGTCTGGGCCTCGGACGACGACATGGCCGTCGGCGTGCTCGAAGCCGTCAACCAGGCCGGCCGGCAGGACGAGATGTGGGTGCTCGGCGGCGCCGGCATGAAGGAGATGATCAAGCGCGTCATGGACGGCGACAAGCGCGTGCCGGCCAATGTCACCTATCCGCCGGCGATGATCGCCACCGCGATCGAGATCACGGCGCTGCGCTTCGTCTCCAACGCGCCGGTGTCCGGCCGCTTCGTCATCGGCTCCGAGCTGATCACGCAGGAGAACGCCAAGAACTTCCACTTCCCCGACAGCCCCTTCTGATCGGGAGCGGCGGGTTTTCGAGCGGCCCCGCAAGGGGCCGCTTTTTCATGTCCGCCCGGCCAGGCCAAGGCCGCCGGCCGCCTCCTGCCGGATCCAGCTGCGCAGGGCCGCGATTCGTTCGGGATGCGGCGGATCGGCCGGGTAGACGAGGCGATAGTCATAGCCGCGCAGCCGCGGCCCGAAGGGCACGACAAGGCGGCCGGCCGCGATCTCGTCCGCCACCAGCACGAGCCCGGCGAGAGCGACGCCCTGGCCGGCGACCAGCGCCTGCACGGCCTGGCTTTCGTCGCTCAGCGTCAGCTCCGCCCGCGGCACCAGCCCCGGAAGACCCGCCTCGGCGAGCCAGCGCTCCCAGACGGGATTGTCCCGGTGCGGGCGCCGCCATTCGAAATGGATCAATGTGTGTTCAGCGAGCTCGCGCGGATGGTTGAGGCCGAGCGCGGGGCTGCACACCGGCGCGAACATGTCCTCGAACAGGAGGTCGCCGACGAGGCCGGCAGGCACGGCCCGGCCGTAGCGCACGGCGGCATCGGCGGTGCCGGCAAGGAGATCCACCGGGTCGTCGGAAGCGTGCAGCCTGAGGTCGAGCCCGGGATTGGCCGCGTGGAAGGCCGCGACTCGCGGCACGAGCCAGCGCGCCGTGAAGGCGACCGTCGCCGACAGCGTGACGACCGGTTTGAGGCGCTGGCGGCGCAATCGCGCGATGGCCTCCGCGAAGGCGTCGAAGCCGTCGCGCAGCACGGGGTAGAGCATGCGCCCCTCCGGCGTCAGCGCAACGCGCCGGGGGCGGCGCACGAACAGCCTGAGGCCGAGCGCATCCTCCAGCTGCCGCACATGATGGCTGACGGCCGTCGGCGTCACCGCCAGTTCCTCGGCGGCCGCCTTGAAGCTGAGGTGTCGCGCCGCGGCCTCGAAGGCCCTGAGGGCGGGCAGGGGAGGCAGACGGCGGCTGGAACGTCGGTCGGTCATGGTGGAGCGGTTGCGTCTCTATGGATGAGTTTCACTCATCTATAAGCTGAGAACTATGCGTTTGTCATCGTCCCGCAAGAGAAGGAACCTGCGCGACACGAACCCTCCCTGAAGATGAGGACATGTCACTCATGGCGACCATTCTGCATATCGATGCCAGCGCCCGCCCGGCCGGTTCCGACCTCGCGACCTTCGGCTCCCATTCCCGCCGTCTCAGCAAGCGCTTCGTCGCCCGCTGGCGCAACCAGCGGCCCAAGGACACGGTGCTCTACCGGGACGTCGGCCTGACGCCGCCGGCGCCGGTCTCCGCCGCCTGGATCCACGCGGCCTTCACGCCCAAGGAGCGTCGCGCGCCCTGGATGGATGGCGTGCTGCGGGAAAGCGACATGCTGATCGACGAACTGATCGGTGCCGATGTCATCGTCGCCGGGGTGCCGATGTACAACTTCGGCGTTCCGGCCCCGTTCAAGGCCTATATTGACAACATCGTGCGCGTGGGGCGCACCTTCGGCTTCGATCGCGCCCGGCCGGGCGAACCCTACTGGCCGCTGCTCGCCGGCATGGGCAAGCGGCTCGTCATCCTCTCCTCGCGCGGCGATTTCGGCTATGGCGAGGGCGAGCGCATCGCCCACATGAACCATGTCGAGCCGAGCATCCGCACCGCCTTCGGCTATATCGGCATCACCGATGTCGCGTCCGTCGCGGTCGAATACGACGAATTCGCCGACGAGCGGCTCGCGGCCTCGATCGCCGCGGCCGAACGCGCCGTCGACGAACTGGCCGAGCGCCTGGCGGCGGCCGTGGGCGAGGAGGAGCGGGAGGCTGCCAGCGAGGCGGCCGCCTGAACCTGCCCCGGCTCCCGCTTACTCCGCCGAAACGCTGTCGTCGGCGGCCTGCGCGGGGGCACGTTTCTGCCGCAGCCGGTGCATGAGGCAGGCGTCCCAATAGGGCTCGCCGCCGAAATGGGCGACGAGCGTGTCGGTGAGCAGCCGGACCTTGGCCGGCACATAGGCGCCCGGCGGCCGCACCACATAGATGCCGGCCTCCGGCATCTCGTAGTCGAGCAGCAGGGGGATGAGCGTGCCCCGTTCGATATCCTCGGCGGCGAGGAAGGTCGGCGCCACCACGATGCCGAGCCCCGTGCGGGCCCATTGCAGGAGGGCGTCGCCGTTATCGGCCAGGAGCCGCCCGCGCGGCCGCACGTTCGTCCAGCGCGTGCCACGGCGAAAGTGCAGGTCCTGATCGCTGACAGCGGAATAGATGAGACATTCGTGGCGCGTCAGGTCGTCCGGCGTCTCCGGCCGGCCGTGCCGGGCGACATAGTCCGGGCTCGCCACGACGACCACGTAGACGGGCGCGATCTTGCGGGCGATGAGGCTCGAATCGCGCAGGTAGCCGATGCGGATGGCGGCATCGAAGCGCTCCGCCATCAGATCGACGACGCGGTCGCTGTAGGCGACGTCGATGCCGAGCCGCGGATGCGCGGCCGCCATCTCGGCGAGGATGGGCGTCACATACTTGACCCCGAAGGACAACGGCGCCGACAGGCGCAGCGTGCCCACGATACCGCCGCCGTGCTGCGCCACGGCGTCCTGCGCCTCGGCAAGGTCGGCGAGGATGCGCTCGCTGCGGGTCTTGAACTCGAGCCCCGCCTCGGTCGCGCTGATGCCGCGCGTCGTGCGGGTGAGGAGGCGCGTGCCGAGCTCCGCCTCGAGCCGCGCGATGCGGCGGCTGACGATGGACTTGGCGATGCCCAGCCGCTTGGCGGCACGGCCGAAGCCGCCGCTGTCCACCACCTCGATGAAGCTCTTCAGATCGTCGAAGTCCGGCATCCGCGTTCCTCGTCCAGCAACGGCTTGGTGCAAATAAAGAGGATACCGGTGCGGCGAAAGAACCACCAGCTTTCCGGCATGCCTTTGTCATTCGTTTCGGAGAAGCTGAATATGACCACGGTTCTCGCCATTACCAGCAGCGCCTCGGGCGCCGAATCCGTTTCCAACCGCCTCGTTGCGGATGCGCTCGAAGCCCTGAAGGCGAGCGGCGGTGCCGATCGCGTCATCACGCGCGATGTCGGCAGCGAGCCGATCCCGCATCTGACGGCCGAGACGACGGCCGCCCTGCGCAAGGGCGAGACGGCGACCGAGGCCCAGCGCGCGGCGGTCGCCCTGTCGGACCGGCTGGTCGGTGAGCTGCGCGAGGCGGACGTGATCGTCATCGGTGCGCCGATGTACAACTTCGGCATTCCCTCCACCCTGAAGGCGTGGTTCGACTACGTGCTGCGCGCCGGTGTCACCTTCAGCTACAGCGAGAAGGGGCCGGAAGGACTCATCAAGGGCAAGCGCGCCATCGTCATCGAGAGCCGCGGCGGGCTCTACAGCGAGGGCCCGGCCCAGGCCATGGATTCGCAGGAGCCGCACCTGCGCACGATGCTCGGCTTCATCGGCATCACCGACGTGACCTTCGTGCGCGCCGAGAAGCAGGGCTTCGGCCCGGAGGTGAGCGCAGAGGCCGTGGCGGCCGCGCGCGGCGAACTTTCGCGCCTCGGCGAGCGTCTCGCCGCTTGACGCCGGCGCCTGCATGGTCGCTGATTTCGCCGGCGGGCCACGCTGCCGGGCGCCACGCGCGCCCGGCGCCCCGCGCCGAAACGACCTGCAGGGAGCCCGGCATGAACCCTCCATCGTCCACGCGCCCGGTCGTCAGGGTGGCGCTCGGGCAGTTCGCCGTCGGACGTGAGTGGCAGGACAATGCCGCGACGGTCGTGCGGCTGATGCGCGAGGCCGGCGCCGCCGGCGCCAAGCTGCTCGTCCTGCCCGAGGGCATCCTCGCCCGCGACATCGCCGATCCCGACATCGTGCTGAAGACGGCCCAGCCGCTCGACGGGCCGTTCATGCAGGAGGTGCTCGCCGCGAGCCGCGGCAGCGACCTCGCGGTGATGGGCTGCATCCACGTGCCGGCCGGCAACGGCCGGGTCTTCAACACGCTGGTCACCGTGCGCGACGGCGCCATCATCGGCGCCTACCGCAAGCTGCACCTCTACGATGCCTTCCGCGTCAAGGAATCGACCAATGTCGCGCCCGGCGACGAGATCCCGCCGCTGATCGAGGTGGCGGGGCTGAAGGTCGGCACCATGACCTGCTACGACCTGCGCTTTCCGGAGATGGCGCGGCGCCTCGCCCTCGATGGCGCCGATGTCATCACTGCTCCCTCGGCCTGGGTGCGCGGCCTCGGCAAGGAGGCGCATTGGGAGGTGCTCGTCACCGCCCGCGCGCTCGAGAACACCTGCTACGTCGTGGCGACCGGCGAGTGCGGCGAGCGCAACATCGGCGCGAGCATGGTGGTGGATCCGCTCGGCGTCGCCATCGCCCGCGCCGCCGAGGCGCCGGCCCTCGTCTTCGCCGACATCGATCCGGCCCGCATCGCCCATGCGAGGAGCGTGCTGCCGGTCCTCGCCAACCGCCGGTTCACGGCGCCGGAGCTTACCCGCGGCGAATGAGCGTGCTGAGGCAATGGACGGCCGTGATGGTCAGGGCCGGACCTCGTCGCCGGCACCGTCCGGCGGGCGAGGATCAGCCATCGAAGCCAATGGCTGCGGGCCATGCGCCAGGTGCGCGATCGAGCGTGGCCCGCCGCCGGCGCAGTGGCTGAGAAATTCACTGATGAGGCGCTGGGCCTCCGCGATATGGCGGATGGCGCTGTGCAACCGCTGCTGCACCACCGCGTGCGCTCCGGAACCGCCCCCCTGCATCGGCCTGCCCCCTTCGCGTCCGATTGCTCAGGCTTGAGCCCCATGGCGGGCTGCCAGTTTATATTTCTTCCAGCATAGCAGGAGTTCACCCGAACCGGACATGGTTTTTCCGGTCCGGTTTGGTACGCGGGTGCTGAAGAATGCTACTGGGGCGCGGCGCAGGCGATTTTCATGGTCGCGTATTCCTGCACGGTGTCGAAATACTCACGGGTGTCGGGGTCGCATTGCCATCTGACGAACAGCATCTTGCGGCTGCCGGGGGCGGGATCGCCGCACAGGTCGTTGTTGACCTTGATCTCGCAGGAACGCTGGCCGCCGCAGAGGTTGGAGACGGGCCAGTAGGCCGAGCACGTCTTGCCGCCGCCGCCCGGCAGGCCATACTGAGCCTGCCGCACGATGATGCAGGGCTGGTTGGCTTCGCAGCTCGTGGCGTGCGCCGGCGCGGCCGGGCCGACGAGCCCGCTGGCGGCCGCCAGGACGATTGCGGCCGTCGAAGTGATCGATCTCATGCAGGACCTCCGGCTGCCTATCCGCAGAACGCGCGCACGACGCGGCCCGTGCGGGGATCCGTCTCGACCGTCACCCGCGCGGGTGAGTAATCCATCGTGACGGGCTGGCCCGGCGCGATCTGCCGTACGACGGTCGCGCCGGTGCGCTGTCGCGCCTCGTCATCGGTCAGCCGCGGCTGGCCGGCAAGCCCGCTTGCCGCCTCGGGGCGGCAGGGGCCCGGGTCCGCCACCGCGGCTCCTGGCGTGGGCGAGGGCGTGCAGGCGGACAGCATGAATCCAAGGCCGGCCGCGGCAATGACCGGGAGCAGGCATTCCTTGTCCATCGACATGTCTCCGGGATTTCCTCCGGTGCCGTCCGAAGGCGAGGGCAGGGCGGGCGGACCGGCCGGTTCTCGCACCGCGGCGCGGGGTCAGTCCGGCGGAGCCGCGCCACGGCGGTCCGCTTCCTGGCCGATGAAGGTTCCGCTCGTCGCGTCGGTGATGATGATGTCGATCGTGGCGCCGCTCGTCATTCTCAGGCGCGCGCCGCCCGTGCGCCAGGCGCGAAAGATGACGTCCCGCGGGGCGCCCAGCCTGCCGCGGTATTGTCTCGCCCGGTCGCTCGAAATCGTCCCGTCTATCGAGACGTCGACGTCGTCGACGCGCTGCTCGCCGAAGATGAGATCACCCCGTTCCGATCGCATGGTCATCTCCCCTTCTGATGGCCATGGGGCCGAGCGCCGAGTATGCGTGCGGGCCGTGGAACGGGCAACCGACAGTTGGTGCCGGTTGGCTCGAACACGGCAAATTGATGGGCGGAGCCCCGGCCGTTCCCCCGCTATCCACAGCCCGTCACGCGCAGGGCGCGCGCGGCGGCATTGCGCCGGCCGGCCGCTAGTGGGTGACAGCGGATCGGGCGGCTGCAGCGGTGAGGCGCACGCCCGCGCCCTCGGCGATCGTCGCCAGCGACTGATCGATGATGACACGGCTCGTCTCGGCGATCCGGGCCTTGATCGTCGCGTCCAGTTCTCCAAGGACGATCAGGGCACGCTCCTGCGCCGCGGAGGCAAAAGTCTCGAATGCAGCCTGCCTGTCTGATTCGAAGTCGCTTGAAATCGCCTGGATGAAAGCGTGAGAATAGGCTTCGACGACCTGATGAACCACAAGTTTCAGCATGGCTTCCTTGACGTCCGGTGCCATGTGTCTCGGCTCATCGATGGTCATGTGTGTTCCCCAGCATTGTTTATCGTAATTCAAGTTGCTGCAATGATCATGGCGGAATTGCGATCACGAGAATTTTATCGAATATGGCTTGCGGGAGGGTGGTGTGCGGGGCAGTCACGGCGCATCCCGTGGCTTTCGGCCTCGACCCGCGCTAGATAGTGCGCCGGGTCATCCTTACGTTGCACGCGGGTGACGCGGAAGTCAGGCCCGACGCGATACGGCGCGCCGGAGTTGCGATCGCGCGCACGCACCCATGCTGACAATGACGCTGGACGCAGAAAAGGTGAGTGATTTCAAACCGCACAGGTTCTCCGTCGCGCCGATGATGGATTGGACGGATAGGGACTGCCGCGTCTTCCACAGGCTGATGACGCGCCATGCCCTGCTCTACACCGAGATGGTGACGACCGGCGCGGTCATCCACGGCGACCGGGAGCGTCTCATCGGCTTCGATGCGGCGGAGCAGCCGCTCGCCGTGCAGCTCGGCGGCAGCGAGCCGGGCGAGCTGGCAGAGGCCGCGCGTATCTGCGCCGGCTTCGGTTATCGCGAGGTCAATCTCAATGTCGGCTGCCCGTCGGACAGGGTGCAGAGCGGGCGCTTCGGCGCCTGCCTCATGCGCGAGCCGGAGCTCGTCGCCGCCTGCGTCGCGGCGATGAAGGACGCGGTCGACGTGCCCGTCACCGTCAAGTGCCGCATCGGCGTCGACGAGCAGGACCCCGAGGAGGCGCTCGATCAGCTGGCCGACGCCGTTGTCGCCGCCGGGGTGGACATGCTCGTCGTCCACGCCCGCAAGGCCTGGCTCAACGGCCTCTCGCCCAAGGACAACCGGGAGATCCCGCCGCTCGACTATGGCCGCGTGCATCGTCTCAAGGCGCGCCTGCCCGAGGTGCCGATCCTCCTCAACGGCGGCCTCCGGACGCTCGAGGAGGCCCATGCGGCCATGCATCCGGCGGGCGGGCCGGCGCTCGACGGTGTCATGCTCGGCCGCGCGGCCTATCAGAACCCGGAGATCCTCCTCGGCGTCGATCCGCTGTTCTTCGGCGCCGCCGCGCCGCTCGCCGACGCCTTCGCCGTCGTCGAGGCCTATCTGCCCTATGTCGAGCGCCGGCTCGGTGAGGGCGTGCGCCTCAACCAGCTCACCCGCCACATCCTCGGCCTCTTCCCCGGGCGGCCGGGCGCGCGCCAGTTCCGCCGCCACCTCGCGACGGAGGCCTGCAAGCCCGGCGCCGGGCCGGAGGTCATCGTCGAGGCGGTCGCCCATGTGCGGCGGGAGGCGGCGCGCCGCGAGGTCGAGGCCGCCTGAGGCGTGCGCAACGGCCAAGAGCGTTTTGCGCGCCTGTGTCTTGCCGCTTTTCTTCCTCTTCCCTGAAATGCAGGCGGGGAGGAGGGCGCGATGCACAAGCCGCAGGACCCGGATTTCGAGGCGCGCGTGCGCCGCAGCTTCGGCAAGCAGAGTGTGATGGAGACGATCGGCGCGCGCATGACCGAGGTCGCGCCGGGCGAGACCACGATCGCGCTTCTGGTCGCGCCGCACATCTGCCAGCAGCACGGCTTCGTCCACGCCGGCATCGTCTCCACCATCGCGGATTCGGCCTGCGGCTATGCCGCCCTGTCGCTGATGCCGGCCGGGGCCGGCGTTCTCACTGCCGAGTTCAAGATCAACCTGCTCGCCCCCGCCGCCGGCGACAGGCTCGAGGCGCACGGACGCGTGGTGCGGGCAGGGCGCATGCTCACCGTGGCGCAGGCCGAGGTCGAGGCCATCGACGGCGAGCGGCGCAAGACCGTGGCCGTGATGACCGCGACGCTCGTCACGCTCGAGGGGCGCGAGGGCATCGCCGACTGAGCACGGCGCCGGGCGGCCATGTCGCCGCAGCGCTTGCCTTGGCCGCCGCAATCGCGCACGAGAGGGCTCCTGCCGCGGGAGCCGTCATGTTCGCTGCCATTCCCACATCCGAACTCGTCATGCTGGCCGGGGCGCTGCTCGCGGCCGGCGCCGTCACCGGCATCCTCGCCGGCGTCTTCGGCGTGGGCGGCGGCGCCGTCGTCGTCCCGGTGCTCTACGAGCTCTTCCGGGTCGTGGGCGTGCCGGAGGAGGTGCGCATGCCGCTGTGCGTCGGCACCTCGCTCGCCGTGATCATCCCCACCTCGATCCGCTCCTTCAACGCCCATCGCGCGCGCGGCAAGGTCGACATGTCCATCGTGCGCATCTGGGCGGTGCCCGTCATCCTCGGCGTGGGGCTCGGCAGCTTCATCGCCCGCTATGCCCCGGCGGACCTGTTCAAGGCGGTCTTCGTCGTCGTCGCGGGCATCTCGGCCGTGCGGCTCCTCTTCGGCAAGGACAGCTGGCGCCTCGGCACGGAGGTGCCCGGCAAGATCGTCATGAGCATCTACGGCGTCGTCATCGGCGTCCTGTCGTCGCTGATGGGCATCGGCGGCGGGCAATTGTCGAGCCTGTTCATGACCTTCTACGGCCGGCCGATCCACCAGGCGGTGGCGACCTCCTCGGGACTCGGCGTCCTCATCTCCATTCCCGGCGCCATCGGCTATATCTACGCCGGCTGGCCGCGCGCCGCCGAATATCCGGATGTCGCGGCCCTGCAGTTCCCCATGGCGCTGGGCTATGTCTCGCTCATCGGCTTTGCGCTCTTCGTGCCGACGAGCATCTTCACGGCTCCCCTGGGCGCGAGCCTCGCCCACGCCCTGTCGAAGCGGCGCCTGGAGATCGCCTTCGGCCTCTTCCTCCTCGCCGTCTGCGCCCGCTTCGCATGGAGCCTCCTGACGTGAGCCTGGTGAGCTGAGCCTCACCCGCCGCGCCCGCGCAGGATCAGCCTGTCGCCGCGCACCTCGAAGGAGGCGAGGCGCTCGAGGAAGGTCATGCCGAGCAGGTTCTGCGACAGGCTGCCTTCGCGGGCGACGAGGGCCGGCACCCGCCGCTCGGTGATGTTGCCGACGGTGAGCTCGCCGAGCGTGGTGGAAGCCGCCATCGTGCGGCCGTTCGCCGTCATCACCGGCTGGGTATAGAAGAGCGTCGCCGGGTCGATGCCGGCGCGGGCGGCGGCCTCGCTCGTCAGCACCACCGCCGAGGCGCCGGTGTCGAGGATGAAGCGCGTCGGCACGCCGTCGACGGCGCCGTCGATGACGAAGCTGCCGCCGGCATGGCGCGCGACCTGCACTTCGCCGCCGGCGAGCGTCACCGTGTAGCCCGGCGCCACCTCTCCGAGCAGCCGGTTGGCGAAGCCCTGCAGCTCGAAGCGATAGCTGTAGACCGCCACCAGCATGACGATCATCGCCATCCAGAAGGCGATGGCCTCGAGGGCGCGGGTCCACTGGCCGCGGAAATGCTGCACCACCCAGCCGAAGGCGAGGATGCCGACGGCTCCGAGCCAGGCGAGCGAGGCGATGAGGTCCGGCCGCAGCCCGAGGATGGTCTCGTTGCCGCCGAAGAGGACGAGCACCGCGATGGCGGCGATGATGACGGCGAGGGCGACGAAACCGCGCATGGCTCTTCCTTCACGAGGCGCCGGCGAGCGGCGCAAGGGCGAGGAGCCCGGCGAGGAAGGCGATCTCGCCCGCCTGCTGGGCCGCCCCGGCGATGTCTCCCGTATGCCCGCCGATCTTCGCCCGGGCAATGCGGGAGAGGCCCGCTCCCGCGCTCGCCGCGAGGGCAAGGGCGAGCACGATCGCGAGGAAGCCGAAGCCTGCCGGCAGCAGCAGGAGGAAGGCAATGACGGCCGAGCCCGCGGCCGCCGTGGCGAAGGCGGCCTGCGTGGGCTGGCCCGCCGCGTGCGCGGCGCCGTCGCTGCGGGCCGGCTTAAGCAGCAGGAAGGGCAGGAGCCCCACCGTGCGCGAGGCCGCCGCGGCCGCGACGAGCGCCAGGGCTGTGGCCAGCGCCGGCATGCGCCCGGCGAGCGCGGCGATCAGCCCGACGCGGATCATGAGATCGAGCGTGAGCGCCGCCGCGCCGTAGGAGCCGACGCGGCTGTCGCGCATGATGGTCAGGCGCCGCTCGGGCGTCGCGCCGCCCCACAGCCCGTCGGCGGTGTCGGCCAGGCCATCCTCGTGGAAGACGCCCGTCGCGACGAGGAGCGCGGCGACGGCGGCGCAGGCGGCGAGATACGTCCCGAAGCCGAGGCCCGTCGCGAGGAGGAAGGCGAGCGCGCCGACGAGGCCGATGGCGGCGCCGGCGAGCGGCAGCGCCCTGACGGCGCGGGAGAAATCCGGCATGGCATGCGGCACCGCCTCGAAGGGCAGGGCGGGCACCGGCAGGCGCGAGTAGAAGCGCAGGCACGCCGCCGCATCGGCGAGGAAGGCGAGCGCCGGGCCCGGCCCGGGGCCGGCCTTGGCCTGCGGCATCTCGTTGTCCTGCGTCATCTTCACCTCGGCGCGCGGCATGCTATTAGCACCGGGCCCGACAGCCGCGACCATGGGCCGGCCATAACGACATAGTGGAGAATTGCGATGGATGCGACGGCAACCGGCCTACCGTTCGACGACGTGCGGCGGCTTTTCGCCATGCTGCCGGACGTGGACGAGGCGGCCATCGCCGCCGTGCGCCGCCGCGACGCGGAGCTGACGAAGCCGCCGGGCTCCCTCGGCCGCCTGGAGGAGATCGCTGCCTGGGTCGCCGGCTGGCAGGGCAAGGGGCGGCCGAGCGTCGCGCGCCCGCTCGTCTGCGTCTTCGCCGGCAACCACGGCGTGGTGCGCCATGGCGTCTCGCCCTATCCGCAGAGCGTCACCCGCCAGATGCTGGAGAACTTCGCCGCGGGCGGCGCCGCCATCAACCAGATCTGCGCCGCCTACGACCTCGGGTTCAAGGTCTTCGACCTCGCGCTCGACCTGCCGACCGGCGACATCGCCACCGAGGCGGCCTTCGACGAGAAGGCCTGCGTCGCCACCCTGGCCTTCGGCATGGAGGCGATCGCCGGCGGCACCGACCTCCTGTGCCTCGGCGAGATGGGCATCGGCAACACCACCATCGCCGCCGCCATCTACGCCGCGCTCTATGGGGGGCCGGTGGCGCGCTGGGTCGGCCGCGGCACCGGCCTCGACGACGCCGGCCTCGCCCGCAAGGCGGCCGTCGTGGAGCAGGCGCTCGCCACCCATGCCGGCCACCTCGCCGATCCGCTCGAGGTGCTGCGCCGGCTTGGCGGGCGCGAGGTTGCCGCCGTCGCCGGTGCCATCCTCGCGGCGCGGCTCGAGCGCATTCCCGTCATCCTCGACGGCTATGTCGTCACGGCCGCGGCCGCCATCCTGCACGCCATCGATCCACGCTCCATCGCCCATTGCCTCGCCGGCCACCGCTCCGCCGAGGGCGCGCACGGCGAGGTGCTCGACCGGCTCGGCCTCGCCCCGGTGCTCGACCTCGACATGCGCCTCGGCGAGGCGACCGGCGCGGCGCTCGCCGCCGGCATCGTCAAGGCCGCGGTCGCCTGCCACAACGACATGGCGACCTTCGCCCAGGCAGGGGTCGACACCGCCGACGACGGCGAGCGGCCCGAGCGCCTGCAGTGAGGCGAGGGGAGCGGCCTCAGGCGACATTGCGCTGCTGCTGCGGCTCCGCCTGCCAGCGGTCCCATGCCGGCTCGCCGGCGAAATGGCTGACGAGCCGGTCGACGAAGAGCCGCACCTTCAGCGGCAGGTAGCGCGCCTGCGGATAGACGGCGTAGATGCCGGCCTCGGTGGGCGTGTAGTCGGGCATCAGCGGCACGAGCGTGCCGCTCGCGATCTCCGGCCCGACGACGAAGGTCGGCGACAGGATGACGCCGAGGCCGCGCAGCGCCGCCTCCCGCAGCATCAGGCTGTTGTTGACGATGATGCGCGGCTGCACGCGCACGCTCTCTTCCCCCTCGGGCCCCTGGAAGGTCCAGTTCGACTGGCTCTGCCGGTAGGCGTAGTCGAGGCAGGCGTGCTGCGCGAGGTCGGCCGGCCGCCCGGGCGCCTCGTTCGCCGCAAGATAGGCGGGGGCGGCGCACAGGGCGAAGCGGCATGGCGCGAGCCGGCGCGCGATGAGCGAGGAATCCTTGAGGCGCCCGATGCGGATGGCGAGGTCGACGCCCTCCTCGATGATGTCGACGATCATCTCGTTGAGCGTGAGGTCGACCTGCACCTCCGGATGGTCCCTGAGGAAGCTGTCGATCACCGGCATCAGATAGGTGACGCCGAAGGTCATCGGCGCGTTGATGCGCAAGGTGCCCTTGGCCTGATCCTGGATCGAGCTGACGCCGTGACGCAGGTCGTTGACCTCCTCGAGGATCGGCACGCAGCGCGCATAGAACTCTGCCCCGGCCTCGGTCAGGTTGACGCGCCGCGTGGTGCGGTTGAGCAGCCGCGCCCCCAGCCACTCCTCCAGCATCTGCACGTGTTTGGTGGCCGCCGCCGGTGAAATGCGAAAATGCCGTGCAGCTTCTGCAAAGCTGCCATTGGAGGCGACGCGGGCAAATACCGCCATCATCATAAGTCTGTCCATGAAACCCTCACTTCAATCAACATAGCAAAGTAACAATTTTCCTTATGGCGTATATTATTCGACGATCCATTATATGTTTCCTTAGATGGCATAAAATCGGCATTTAGTAAAATTTTACGGATATATTTCTTTCAGGTAGCGCGTGAATTATTATTTGAGGCCAAAAACTATCTTCCTTTATTTGCGTGTGCTCGCATTGACCGACGGTGGCAGCTTTGAAAGCCTCCGCGGGGTGGATTTCGCGCCGGTCTCGTCGCGATTGCTGATCGTGCTGCAGGCGATGCAGCCGCCCCCGCGTGGTTTCCGCCCGGTTTCGCCGCGATCAATCCTTTTCGGCGTGGTGGCCCCTGCCGTTAAGGTCCTCATCAGACAGCTCCGCTAGAAAGCGGCCATGCGAAGGGGCAGGCTTGCGACAGGGCGGGGTGGGCAGCGCCATGTGGAGCGGCGGCTGCGCGACCTCGCGCGCGCGTCGGCTATCCTTACGGGGCTGCTGGTCGCGCTCGGACTGCTGCTGTGGCGCGAGGAGACGCGCGTCGCCGGGTCCGTCGATGTCGTCGATGGCGACACGCTGCGGCTCGCAGACGGGCGGCCGCTGCGCCTCGAGGGCATCGACGCGCCCGAGATCGACCAGCTCTGCGACAAGCCGTCCGGACCTTACCCCTGCGGCCGGGCCGCGCGCAGCGCCCTCGTCCGCCTCGTCGCCGGCGCCGATGTCACCTGCATCCTCGACGGCAAGGACCGTTACGGCCGCCTGCTCGGGCGCTGCAGCGTCGGCGAGGAGGACGTCAACGCCAGCCTCGTCGCGACCGGCTGGGCGGTGGCGAGCGGCAGGTACCATGCCGAGGAGGCGGCGGCGCGCGAAGGGCGCCTCGGCCTATGGCAGGGCCGTTTCGAGCGGCCGGCGGACTGGCGCGCGCGGCGTTAAGGATCGATTAACCCCGTCTTTCACGAAACCGCCGCCCATGTGTTCTGGCGCACATCGGGAACAAAGGTGGAGGGCTACAGTTATCGACATCAAGGACCTCCCTCCCTGACCCCTCCTCGGGCGCGGCTCAACACCGCGCCCTTCTTTTTTGTGGAGCCGGCCGCCGGCCGGGCGGCCGCGATTGACGGGCGCCGGCGGCGATGGTCGACTTGCCCGAAACGGGCGAAGCGACCCCGCCGCAGGAGGAAACGATGATGCGCGAAGGCGTTGTGCGGGAGGCGATTCGTCCGGGCTCAGCCGGTCCGGAGGCCTGAGCCATGCGCCTGACGTTCATCGGCAGCGGCGATGCCTTCGGTTCGGGCGGGCGGTTCAACACCTGCCTCCTGGTGGAGGCCGGCCGCACCACCATGGCGGTCGATTTCGGCGCCACCTCGCTGGTCGCCCTGAAGCAGCGCGGCATCTCGCCGAACAGCATCGACACGGTCGTTCTCACGCATCTGCACGGCGATCATTTCGGCGGCCTGCCGTTTCTCCTCCTCGATGCGCAGTTCGCCTCGAGCCGCAAGACGCCGCTCACCATCGCCGGCCCGCCGGGCACGCGCGAGCGGCTGGAGGCGGCGCTCGAGGTGTTCTATCCCGGCGCCGTCGGCAACGACTGGCGCTTCCCGCTCAAGGTCATCGACATGCCCCTGCGCACGCCCTGGGCCTTCGGCGAGGCGAGGGTGGAGAGCCATGAGGTCGTCCATGCCTCGGGCGCGCCGTCGACCGGCGTGCGCGTCACGGCCGGCGGGCGCGTGCTCGCCTATTCCGGCGACACGACCTGGACCGATGCGCTCGTCGACATCACCCGCGACGCTGACCTCTTCGTCGTCGAGTGCTACCGCCCGGCCGGGCGCACGTCGAACCACCTCGATCTCAGGACGCTCATCGCCAACCGCGACCGGTTGACGGCCCGTGCCATCATGCTGACCCACATGAGCGAGGCCATGCTGGCCGCGCAGCATGAGGCCGC
Organism: Chelatococcus caeni; assembly: GCF_014196925.1. Classification (GTDB taxonomy): domain Bacteria; phylum Pseudomonadota; class Alphaproteobacteria; order Rhizobiales; family Beijerinckiaceae; genus Chelatococcus_A; species Chelatococcus_A caeni. The sequence goes on from NZ_JACIEN010000001.1 coordinate 519,673, forward strand.
CGCGGCGGGCTTCCTTCTCGCCGAGGACGGCCTGACGCGGGAGGTCTGAGTTGGTTATTATGCTGCTGGCATAGTTCTTATGTAAGCCAAACTGTTTTTCGCTGAGAACGGTAAGTAGATGTCAAATCGCTTGATTTTAATAGGTTCAATGAGTATATATTACAAATAGGCACGAGGAGGTGGCGATGCCTACGGCCCGTGATGTGGCTCAGTACATTTTAGAGTGTCGTGGTCCTATGACAACCATGAAGCTCCAGAAGCTGGTCTATTATAGCCAAGTATGGTCCATAGTGTGGGACGACGATACGCTGTTCAACGAGCCCATTGAGGCATGGAAGAACGGTCCGGTCGTCCGCGATCTTTGGGAAAGTGCACGCGGACGCTTCCGTATCTCTGAGATTGCGGCGGGAAGCTCGGCGGGCCTGAGCGAAGCTCAAAAGGAAACCATTGATCTCGTACTTGAATTTTATGGCGATAAGGATGCCCAGTGGCTCAGCGATTTGACGCACATGGAGTATCCTTGGAAAGAGGCGTACGGGCGCGGTCAGAATTCCATTGTCGACCTTGCGGTCGTCGCTGATTATTATTCGTCGCTTTCTCCGGATGACGCGGTTACGGCGCCGTGAAGCCCGAGTCGAGCGGGCGATTCAGAAGAAGCTGAGGGCTGCTGGTAAGGCGGCCCGATTGCTTTCTCAGCCTCCAAGCGGAAAGCAGGTCCGAGCAGGGGCGGATCCTGGTTCAATTTTTGCGATGCCGGTCAGTTGGAGCGACGAAACGGCAGACCGCGACGGTGCATGGTCGTGGGGCGTTGGTCGGCAATGGTCCGCTGTTGATTGGAGTGTCGTAATTAGCCCCAAGCTGCAAGAGTGGGCTAAGTTAACGTGGGGCGAAATCGATAAGTTCACAACGGGAAATGGGCACAAGTCGCACCATAACATGGATACCGAGTCTGTATGCGACGAGGCACAACTCCGCCTGATAGAAATTGATCGTTTTGGGGATACGATCTTTCGCTTTCGCCTTGGAAACAAAAGGCGGCTATGGGGCTTCCGGATTGTCTCGAAATTCGAGATTCTTTGGTACGATCCAACCCATCAGATTTATCCGACAGAGCCTGATTAATAGAGGCAGCCAGCGAGCCGGCTGCGCCAAGAAATGGCGACGGTTGCATCCACTTGGGCGCTCCCAGCATGCCGGAAGAAGCGCCGGGCGGCGTCCCGCCCGGCAAGGAAGGTCAGCGGTCGAGGCGTGCGATGAGGGACGAGGTGTCCCACCGGTTGCCGCCGAGGCGCTGCACCTCGGAATAGAACTGGTCGACGAGCGCGGTGACGGGCAGATGGGCGCCGTTGTGACGCGCCTCGGCCAGGCAGATGCCCAGGTCCTTGCGCATCCAGTCGACGGCGAAGCCGAAGTCGAACTTATCCTCGTTCATGGTCTTCCAGCGGTTCTCCATCTGCCAGGACTGCGCAGCGCCCTTGGAGATGACGGAGATCACCGCCTCGACATCGAGCCCCGCCTTCTTGGCGAAATGGACGCCTTCCGAGAGCGCCTGCACGAGGCCGGCGATGCAGATCTGGTTGACCATCTTGGTGAGCTGGCCGGCACCGGAGGGGCCGAGCAGCCGGCAGGCGCGGGCAAAGCTCGCGATGACCGGCTCGGCCTTGGCGTAGTCGGCCGCATCGCCGCCGCACATCACGGTCAGCACGCCGTTCTCGGCGCCGGCCTGCCCGCCGGAGACCGGTGCGTCGACGAAGCCGAGCCCCATCTCCTTCGCCTTCGCATGGAGCTCGCGCGCCACTTCCGCCGAGGCGGTCGTGTGGTCGACGAAGATGGCGCCGGGCTTCATGCCGGCGAAGGCGCCGTCCGGGCCGATGGTGACGGCGCGCAGGTCGTCGTCGTTGCCGACGCAGGAAAAGACGATGTCCTGGCCCTCGGCCGCGGCCCTCGGCGTGGCGGCCGCGCGCCCGCCGTTCTCGGCCACCCACTTCTCGGCCTTGGCGGCCGTGCGGTTGTAGACGGTGACCTCGTGGCCCTTGTCCTTGAGGTGGCGCGCCATGGGATAGCCCATGACGCCGAGCCCGAGAAAGGCAACCTTCATGTGTTCCGCTCCCGATGATTGGCGGGCCGATGGCGCGCACCGGGCCCGCGCCGGTTGATCATGCCGGCTTCAGATGCCGCGTCAGCCGCCGCTCGGCGACCGCCCACAGACGACGTACCCCCTCGACGAGGATGAGGTAAAGGGCCGCCGCCCACAAATAGACCTGGAAATCGAAGCTGCGCGAGAAGGCGAGCCGCGTCACGCCCATGACGTCGTAGATGGTGATGAGCGAGACGATGGCGCTCGCCTTGATCATCAGGATCAGCTCGTTGCCAAGCGGGCGCAGCGCGGTGACGAGCGCCTGCGGCAGCACCACCTTCACGAAGGCGAGCCAGCGCGGCAGGCCGAGGGCGAAGGCGGCCTCGTTCTGGCCGCCGGGGACAGCCTGGATGCCGCCGCGCAGGATTTCCGCCTGGTAGGCCGCGGTATTGAGCGTGAAGGTCAGCAGCGCGCAGAACCACGCGTCGCGGAAGAACGTCCACAGCCCCACCGCCTCGAAGGCGTCGCGCAATTGCCCGGCGCCGTAATAGACGAGGAAGACCTGGGCGAGCAGCGGCGTGCCGCGGAAGAAGTACACATAGGAATAGGCGAGGGTGCGCAGCACACTGCTCTTCGACAGGCGCGCGAGCGCCACCGGCACGGCGAGCAGGCCGCCGAGGATGAAGGAAATCCCCACGAGCTGCAGCGTGACGAGGACGCCGTCGAGAAAGCGCGGGCCGTAACGCGCCATGAGATCGAGGTTGATGAGGCCGCCGAGAAAGTCGCTCATGCGGGCCTCCGCACCTGGCCGCGGCTCGTCCGCGCCTCGAGCCAGCCGAGCGCCCCGCCCGACAGCATGGAGAAGAAGAGATAGACGAGGCACGCGACGAAATAGAAGAACAGCGGCTCCTTCGTGCTGCCCACGGCGATGTTGGTCTGGCGCATCAGGTCGGCGAGGGCGATGGTCGAGACGAGCGACGTGTCCTTCAGCAGCACCAGCCAGTTGTTGCCGAGGCCGGGCAGCGCGACGCGGACGAGCTGCGGCAGGACGACGAGGCGAAAGCTGAGGCGGGCGGAGAGGCCGAGCGCGCGTGCCGCCTCGCGCTGCCCGTTCGGGATGGCGTTGAGGGCCCCCACCCACACCTCGCTGGAGAAGGCGGCAAGCACCAGCCCGAGGGCGACGAAGCCGGCGAGGAAGGAATTGACCTGGATCTGCGCCGTGTAGCCGACGGCGGATGCCAGCTTCTGCAGCAGGAGCTGGCCGCCGTAATAGACGATGAAAAGCGTCAGCAGTTCGGGCAGGCCGCGGAAGACGGTGGTGAAGACGACCGCGACATTGCGGGCGATGCGGCTGCCGGAGCGCTGGCCGAGGGCGACGAAAAGGCCGAGCATGAGCCCGAAGGGCAGGGTGAGCACCGCAAGCGCGATGGTGATGAGCGCGCCCTGCGCGAGTTCGTCCCCCCAGCCGTCGGGCCCGAAGGAGAGAAGGTCGAGATAATAGGTCATCCATTCACCGCCGGTGCCGCAGGCGGACCTCGGCGAGCCCTGCATCTGCGGTGGCTGTCGGAGCTGCCGTCAGCAACAGTGGGGACGAGAGCGCCCGCCCCCTCTTCCCGCCCGCAGGGAGGGGACGGCAGCCATGGGCGCCATGCCTGGCTTCGAATCATGAGGCTGGCCCCCGCCCCCGGATCCCTCTCCCGGCAAGGAGAAGGATCGCTTGCGCCCCGCATGAGGCATTCGGCTCAATAGATCTCGAAGTCGAAGTACTTCTTCGCGATCGTGTCGTAGGTGCCGTCGGCGCGGATATCGGCGATGGCCTTGTTCAGAAGCTCCTTGAGGTCCTGGTCGCCCTTGCGGACGGCAAGGCCGATGCCCTCGCCGAAATACTGCGCGTACTGCTTATCGTCGACGTCGCCGAGGACCTTGCAGCAATCGGCTCCATCCTTCTTCAGCCAGTCGAGCAGCACGATCTTGTCGGCGAAGACGGTGTCGACGCGGCCCGACTTGAGGTCGGCGTTCGCCTCGTCGAGCGTGGGATAGAGCTTCACCGTGACGCCCTCGGGCCCGTAGACGTCCTCGAGCATCGTCGCGTGGGTGGTGGAGGACTGGGCGCCGACGATCTTGCCCTTGAGGTCGGCCGGGGCAACGCCGGTCAGCTTCGTGTCCTTGGGCGCGACGAAGGACACCGGCGCGCTGGCGTAGCGCTCCGTGAAATCCACCTGCTGCTTGCGTTCCTCGGTGATCGACATCGAGGCGGCGATGGCGTCGTACTTGTTGGCGATGAGGGCCGGGATGAGGCCGTCCCAGTCCTGCGCCACGACGGTGCATTTGGCCCCCACCTTGTCGCAGAGCGCCTTGGCGATGTCGACGTCGAAGCCCTGCAGTTCACCGTTGGAACCGACGAAGTTGAACGGGGGATAGGCGCCTTCCGTGGCGATGCGGATTTCCTTCCATTCCTTGGCGGAGGCCGCGCCCGTCAGGGCGAGAAGCGTGGCGGCAACGGCAATGGTCAAGCGCATGATGAACCCCTGGATCGGCTATTCTTCTGTTGTCCTGGCGGCTTTCGGCCGGCCGGGCGCTGGCGTGATGTTTCCACGATCGCCACATTTCGGGCAAGGCATGTGGATGATTTGCCGCAAGGTGATGCGCCGGCCCGCCCTCAGGGTGCGACCCTCTCGGTGTTGACCGGGTCTGCCGCCCGTCCCAATGTGCGCCCGTTCTAAGGAGGAACGAGATGGTGACGCGGGAGACGATTCTGGAGCGGCTGGCGAGCGTGGCGGGGCCCGACGGCAAGACGCCCCTGCCGCAATCGGGGGCGCTGTCCGAAGTCGTCGTCCAGGATGGCAAGGTCTATTTCTCCATCGCCATCGATCCTGCCCGTTCCATGGAGCTCGAGGCGATGCGCCGGGCGGCCGAGGAGGCGGCGGCCTCCGTGCCGGGCATCGACCAGGCCATCGTCACCCTGACGTCCGACCGGCCGGCGGGGTCAGGGCCTTCCGCCCCGCCCCAGCGCCAGCCCGGGCCGCGCGCGGCGGCGGCGCAGGCCAAGGCGGCCGTGGCCGGCGTGCGCCACATCATCGCCGTGGCGAGCGGCAAGGGCGGCGTCGGCAAGTCGACCACCGCCTGCAACCTCGCGCTGGCGCTCGCCCGCACCGGCCTCTCCGTCGGCGTGCTCGACGCCGACATCTACGGCCCCTCGATGCCGCGCCTCTTCGCCCTCAAGGGCCGGCCGCAGGTCGTCTCCGGCCGCACGCTGAAGCCGCTCGAGGGCTACGGCCTCAAGGTCATGTCCATCGGCTTCCTCGTGGAGGAGGAGGCGGCCATGATCTGGCGCGGGCCGATGGTGATGTCCGCCATCCAGCAGATGCTGCGCGAGGTGGCCTGGGGCGATCTCGACGTGCTCGTCGTCGACATGCCGCCGGGCACCGGCGATGCCCAGCTCACCATGGCCCAGGCCGTGCCGCTCGCCGGCGCCGTCATCGTCTCGACGCCGCAGGATCTCGCGCTCATCGATGCGCGCCGGGGCGTCGCCATGTTCCGCCGGGTCGACGTGCCCATCCTCGGCGTCGTCGAGAACATGAGCACCTTCATCTGCCCCCATTGCGGCAACGCCTCCGACATCTTCGGCCACGGCGGCGCGCGCCACGAGGCGGAGCGCCTCGGCGTGCCCTTCCTCGGCGAGGTGCCGCTGCACATGACGATCCGCGAAAAGTCCGACGCGGGCCTGCCCGTTGTCGTCAGCGAGCCCGACGGCCCCCACGCCAGGGCCTATCTCGACATCGCCCGCAAGATCGCGGCCGGGCTCGCCGGCGGGACCGCCGGCCGTGCCGCTCCGCGCATCGTGATCGAGTGAGGCGATCGACACCCGCTCGCGTCGTGCGAAAAATCCAGGGGCCCAGCACGAGATTCCGTCTTGAATCGCTGCGCGGACTGCCTTCATGTGCACGCCACAGAGGGAGTGCGGCAACGAACCGCCAAGGCCAAACGGGAGAGCTCAGAGGAGACGAACGGATATGAAGCGTCGCCAGTTTTTGACCGCGGCAGGCACGGGCCTCGCCGCCGGCGCGGTTGCCATGCCCGCCATTGCCCAGTCCATGCCGGAAGTGAAGTGGCGTCTGACGTCGAGCTTCCCGAAGTCGCTCGACACCATCTTCGGCGCCGCCGAGCTGTTCGCGAAGGCCGTGTCCGAGGCGACGGACGGCAAGTTCCAGATCCAGGTCTTTGCGGCCGGCGAACTGGTGCCCGGCCTGCAGGCGCTCGACGCGGTGCAGAACAGCACCGTCGAGATGTGCCATTCCGCGTCCTACTACTACGTGGGCAAGGACCCGACCTACGCGCTCGGCACCGCCGTGCCCTTCGGCCTCAACGCCCGCATGATGAACGCCTGGTTCTTGCACGGCGGCGGCCTCGAGGTGCTGAACGAGTTCTACAAGAAGTCGGGCCTCTACATGCTGCCGGGCGGCAACACCGGCACCCAGATGGGCGGCTGGTTCCGCAAGGAGATCAAGTCGGTCGACGATCTCAAGGGCCTCAAGATGCGCATCGCCGGCATCGCCGGCCAGGTGCTCGCCAAGCTCGGCACCGTGCCGCAGCAGATCGCCGGCGGCGACATCTACCCGGCGCTCGAGAAGGGCACCATCGACGCGGCCGAGTGGGTCGGCCCCTATGACGACGAGAAGCTCGGCTTCCAGAAGGTCGCGCAGTACTACTACTACCCCGGCTTCTGGGAAGGCTGCGCGGCGCTCAACTTCTTCTTCAACGAGGCGAAGTGGAACGAGCTGCCGGAGATCTACCGCTCCGTCGTGACGACGGCGGCGGCGCGCGCCAATGCCGACATGCAGGCGAGCTACGACGCCAAGAACCCGGGCGCGGTCAAGCGCCTCGTGGCGAGCGGCGCCCAGCTGCGCCCCTTCCCGCAGGAGGTCATGGAGGCCTGCTACAAGTCGGCCAACGAGATTTACGAGGAAACCTCGGCCAAGAACGCCGATTTCAAGAAGATCTACGACCACATGCGCGCGTTCCGCAACGACGAGTACCTGTGGTTCCAGGTGGCGGAATACACCTACGACAACTTCATGATCCGCGCCCGCGCGCGCGGCTGAGGTTCGCCTTTTCCGACGAGGCTCGTCCTCGCCAGCGAAGCGCCCGGCGGCTGTCCGCCGGGCGCTTTTGCGTTCGGCTTCCTTTCCTCTCCTGCCCGGCGTGCCGCCCCCGCGCCATGCCGTCGAAGGAACCTCGCTGCACCCAACTTTCTTCCCAGTTGTGCTCGGGCCGCGAATATGCCTCAGTCGCGAGTGGTCGCGGCGCGCGAAAAAACAGAGGGGCGCCCGGGATCAGTGCAACCTTGGGAGGAAATGTATGAAGCGTCGTCAATTTCTGGGTGCCGCGAGCGCTGGGCTCGCGGCAGGCGCTCTCGCTCGGCCTGCGATCGCGCAGTCGATGCCGGAGATCAAGTGGCGCCTGACCTCGAGCTTCCCGAAATCGCTCGACACGATCTTCGGCGCGGCCGAGGTCTTTGCGAAGGCCGTGTCCGAGGCGAGCGACGGCAAGTTCCAGATCCAGGTGTTCTCGGCAGGCGAGATCGTGCCCGGCCTGCAGGCGCTCGACGCCGTGCAGAACGGCACCGTCGAGATGTGCCACACCGCGCCCTATTACTACGTCGGCAAGGACCCGACCTTCGCCTTCGCCACGGCCGTTCCCTTCGGTCTCAATGCCCGCCAGCAGAATGCCTGGTTCTATCACGGCGGCGGCATGGACCTGCTCAACGCGTTCTTCGCCAAGTACAACGCCTTTGCGCTGCCTGGCGGCAATACCGGCTGTCAGATGGGTGGCTGGTTCCGCAAGGAGATCAAGACGACCGATGATCTCAAGGGCCTCAAGATGCGCATCGGCGGCTTCGCCGGCCAGGTGCTCGCCAAGCTCGACGCCGTGCCGCAGCAGATCGCCGGCGGTGACATCTACCCGGCGCTCGAGAAGGGCACGATTGACGCGGCGGAATGGGTCGGCCCCTACGACGACGAGAAGCTCGGCTTCCAGAAGGTCGCGAAGTACTACTACTATCCCGGCTGGTGGGAGGGCGGCGCCGCCCTCCACTTCATGATCAACAAGGCGAAGTGGGACGAGCTGCCGGCCGCCTACAAGGCGCTGTTCCACGCCGCGGCCGGCATCGCCAATGTCGACATGCTGGCGAAATACGACGCCAAGAACCCGGCCGCTCTCAAGCGCCTCGTGGCCGGCGGTGCCCAGCTGCGGCCCTTCCCGCAGCCGGTGCTCGACGCCTGCCTCGAGGCCTCCGCCGAGCTCTACAGCGAGACCTCGGCCAAGAACGCCGAGTTCAAGAAGATCTACGACAGCATGATGGCGTTCCGGAACGAGGAATATCTGTGGTGGCAGGTGGCCGAGTACACCTACGACAACTTCATGATCCGCGCCCGCGCCCGCGGGTGAGATGAACCGCCGGAAGCCCGGCACGGAAGGCCCCGCTCCGGCGGGGCCTTTTGTTTGGAACGCTCGAAAGGCATTGTTTCACCCTTGCTCTTTTGCCGGCCGGGCAGCACAGATAGCGCACCAAACGGGGAGCGGGCGGCAATGATCCGCCCTCAAGGGAGAAACGACCTTAAGGAGTTGAGAGGATGAAGCGTCGTCAGTTCCTGCAGACGGCCGGCGTCGGCCTTGCAGCCGGCACGATTGCCGCGCCCGCCGTCGCCCAGTCGGCCCCCGAGATCAAGTGGCGCCTGACGTCGAGCTATCCGAAGTCCCTCGACACGATCTACGGCGGCGGCGAAGTGCTGGCCAAGGCCGTCTCGGAGGCCACGGACGGCAAGTTCCAGATCCAGGTCTTCGCGGCGGGCGAGATCGTGCCCGGCCTGCAGGCGCTCGACGCGGTCGAGAACGGCACGGTCGAGATGTGCCATTCGGCGCCGTATTTCTACGTCGGCAAGGATCCGACCTTCGCCTTCGGCACCGCCGTGCCCTTCGGCCTCAACACGCGCCAGCAGAATGCCTGGTTCAACCACTCCGACGGCATGACGCTGCTCAACGAGCTCTACGGCAAGTTCGGCACCTACGGGCTTCCGGGCGGCAACACGACGGCCCAGATGGGCGGCTGGTTCCGCAAGGAGATCAAGACGATCGACGATCTCAAGGGCCTCAAGATGCGCATCGGCGGCCTCGGCGGCCAGGTGCTCGCGAAGCTCGGCGTGGTGCCGCAGCAGATCGCCGGCGGCGACATCTATCCGGCGCTGGAGAAGGGCTCTCTCGATGCGGCCGAGTGGGCCGGCCCCTACGACGACGAGAAGCTCGGCTTCCAGAAGGTCGCGCCCTATTACTATTATCCCGGCTTCTGGGAGGGCGGCGCCTCCATCCACTTCTTCATCAACAAGGCGAAGTGGGAAGGGCTGCCGAAGAACTACCAGGCGATCCTGCGCCAGGCGGCGGCCTTCACCAATGCCGACATGATCGAGAAGTACGATGCCGGCAACCCGGCGGCGCTGAAGCGCCTCGTTGCCTCCGGCGCGCAGCTGCGCCCCTTCTCGCAGGAGATCCTGGAAGCCTCGCTCAAGGCCACCAACGAGATCTTCGACGAGATCGCCGCCAAGAACGAGCTGTTCAAGCGCACCTACGATTCGATGAGGAGCTTCCGCAACGACGAATATCTGTGGTGGCAGGTGTGCGAGTACACCTACGACAACTTCATGATCCGCAACCGCAACCGCGGGTGACGCGGGCTCGTCGACAGCCAACAGCGAAAGGGCCCCGGCATCGCCGGGGCCCTTTTCATTTCTTCGTCGATCAGTCGAACTTCGGCGGGCCGAGGTCCATCGGCGGGGCGAACTGGTCGAGCCCCGGCGCGAGGTTCTGCAGCTGCTCCTCGAGCTGCTGCTCGTCGAGCTCCACGTGGCCCGACTTGTAGTGCAGCACCATCTGCGGGAACAGCATGACGAGCGCCACCATGAGGATCTGGATGAAGATGAAGGGCAGGGCGCCCCAGTAGATCTGGCTCGTCAGGATCGGCGCCGTGGTCTTGCCGGTCAGCCGGTCGCGGTAGGCCTGCCGCGGCGCGACGGAGCGCAGGTAGAACAGAGCGAAGCCGAACGGCGGCGTCAGGAAGCTCGTCTGCAGGTTGATGGCGAGGATGACGCCGAACCAGATGAGGTCGATCCCCAGCCGCTCCACCGCCGGCACCAGGAGGGGAATGATGATGAAGGCGATCTCGAAGAAGTCGAGGAAGCAGCCGAGCACGAAGACGAGGATGTTGACGAAGAGCAGGAAGCCGATCTCGCCGCCCGGCAGGGCGACCAGCAGTTCCTCCACCCACTTGTGCCCGTCGACCCCGTAGAAGGTGAGCGCGAAGACGCGCGCGCCGAGGAGGATGAAGAGCACGAAGGCGGACAGTTTCGCCGTCGAGAACGTCGCCTGGCGCAGGAGGTCGAAGGTGAGCCGGCGCTTGAACAGCGCCAGCAGCACGGCCCCCGTCGCCCCCATCGCGCCGCCCTCGGTCGGCGTGGCGACGCCGATGAAGATGGTGCCGAGCACGAGGAAGACGAGCGCCAGCGGCGGCACCATGACGAAGATGACCTCCTCCGCCATGCGCGACAGCAGCTTGAGCCGCAGGAGCTTGTTGATGAGGGCGAGCGCGAAGGCGATGGCCACCGCGAGCGTCAAGGTGAGCACGACGAGGTCCGCCAGGTTGCGCACGTTGCTGCGCTGCATGACGAGATAGGCGGCCGTGCCGGCGATCACCGTCACGACGAGCAGCGACAGGCGCCGCGCGCGGCCGTCGGGATCGTTGAGCGTCTGCGCTTCCGGCGGCAGGCCGGGGGCCATCTTCGGGCTCGCCATGCTGGCCACGAAGACGTAGCCCGCATAGAGCAGCGTCAGCACCACGCCGGGGATGAAGGCGCCCTGGTACATGTCGCCCACCGAGCGGCCGAGCTGGTCGGCCATGACGATCAGCACGAGCGAGGGCGGGATGATCTGCGCCAGCGTGCCCGAGGCGGCGATGATGCCGGTAGCGAGGCGCCGGTCATAGCCGTAGCGCAGCATGATCGGCAGCGAGATGAGGCCCATGGAGATGACCGAGGCCGCGACGACGCCGGTGGTCGCCGCGAGCAGCGCGCCGACGAAGACCACCGCATAGGCGACGCCGCCCCGCACCGTGCCGAACAGCTGCCCGATGGTGTCGAGCAGGTCCTCCGCCATGCCCGATCGCTCCAGGATGAGCCCCATGAAGGTGAAGAAGGGGATGGCCAGGAGCACGTCGTTGTTCATCGTGCCGTAGACGCGCTCCGGCAGGGCCTGCAGGAAGTCGGGCACGAACAGGCCGAGCTCGATGCCGATGAGGCCGAAGATGAGCCCGTTGGCCGCCAGCGCGAAGGCCACCGGATAGCCGAGCAGAAGGAAGAGGACGAGCGCCGCGAACATGATCGGCGCCATGTTGTGGATGAAGAACTCCACCATGGAGAGGCTCCTGAAGCGTTCGCGGATTGTCAGGGCCGGCTGGAGCCGGCACCGGGCCCGAGGTTGTGGATCATCTGCTCCGCTTCGGCCACCTCTGGCGGAAGTTCAGCATCGGCGTGGGGGTCGTCGATGTCGCCGCGCAGCACCGCGATACGCTTGATGAGCTCCGAAACCGCCTGCACCAGCAGCAGGGCAAAGCCGAGCGGCACCAGCATCTTGGCCGGCCATTGCGGCAGGCCACCCGCATTGAGCGACTGCTCGTTGATGGCGTAGGAGCGCTCGGCGAAGGGGATCGACGTGAGCAGCATCACGACGCACAGCGGCATGAGGAAGAAGACCGTGCCGAAGAGCTCGATCCAGTTCCGCACGCGGGCCGAGAGGCGGGCGTGCACCACGTCGATGCGGATATGCTCGTTGACGATCAGGGTCCACGGCGCGCACATCAGGAACACCGCGCCGAACAGGACCCACTGCAGCTCCAGCCAGGCGTTCGACGACATGTCGAACGCCTTGCGGATGATGGCATTTACGGCTGAAACGGCGATCGCGACCACGATCAGCCAGGCAACCCAGCGGCCGATGCGCGCATTGACCGCGTCAATGGCCCTCGAAATCGCAAGTAGAATCGACACGTAGCATCCCTTCCCGGACCGTCCGCTACCTCTCGTCTGGAGGTTTTTCCCCTGGAGGGCGGCCATTGACCGGGTCTGACGCCCACCGCCCGGCACGGGTGGTAGCGCATCGTTCAGTCGCATACAAGAAGGGCGCATCCGCCTTCCTGCACCGATGACGGGCTTGTTAGACGATGGTCTAAAATCCTAACGGCTGCGCCCGGCGCGGCCGTAGCGATGGGCGGCGAAGCTCGCGACGATGCAGATCGCCATCACGGCGATGAGCGCCGTCGGCGCCGCCACCACCGCCGCCCCCGTGATGAAGGAGACGAGCGCCCCGAGCCCGAGCTGCAGCGCGCCGGCGACGCCCGCGGCCGTGCCGGCGGCTTCCGGCCGGGCGGACAGCGCCCCGGCGGTCGCGCCGGGCATGGTGAGGCCGTTGCCCACGGCATTGACGACGAGGGGCAGGAACAGCGTCACCGGCGTCCACGGCATCATGGCGATGAGCACGACCTCGGCGCCGATGGCGGCGAGCGAGAGCACGGTACCGATCGTCACCATGAGGTCGGTGCCCATGCGCAGGGCATAGCGGCCGGAGACGAAGTTGCCGACCATGTAGCCGAGGGCCGTCAGCGCGAAGAAGGCGCCGTAGACATCGGCTGAGCGCCCCATGCTCTCCACCACGACGAAGGGCGCGCCGGCGATGAAGGCGAAGAAGGCCGCGCTCGTGAAGGACAGGGCGAGCGCATAGCCGAGGAAGCCCCGGTCGCCGAGCAGGAGCGGGAAGGCGCGCAGCATGTCGCCGACGCTGGTGAGATGCGTCTTCGGCGCCGTCTCGCCGAGCACGGCAAGGGCATAGGCCAGCACCGCGACGCCGAAGAGCGCCTTCGCGCCGAAGATGGCGCGCCAGCCGAGGTGCAGGTCGATGACGCCGCCGACGAAGGGCGCCACCATCGGCGCCACCACCATGACCATGGTGAGATAGCCGATGCGGCTCGCCGCCTCGTCCCTTTCCAACGTGTCGCGCACGACGGCGCGCGCCAGCGCGAAGGCGGTGCCGCCACCGGCCGCCTGCACCACGCGGGCGGCGAGCAGCGTCACCGTGTCGACGGCAAAGGCCCCCGCGAAGGAGCCGATGGTGAACAGCGCGACACCGCCGATGATGCAGGGCCGGCGGCCGAAGCGGTCGGAAATGGGGCCGATCACCACCTGCGTGACGGCGACGGCGAGCAGATAGAGCCCGAGAGTGAGCTGGATGGTGGCGTAGTCGGTGGCGAAGGTGCGCGCGAGTGCCGGCGTCGCCGGCGCGAGCACGTTGAGCGCGAACGGCTGCAGGGCCGAGACCGCCACGAGGACGGCGAGGCTCGGCCGCGGCGGCGCCGTGACCGCCCGGGGGGCGAAGGGCCGGTTCACGGCTGCCCCGCCGCCACAGGCCGGGCCTGCGGCTGCTGCGCCGTTGCCCCGGCGCGGGCCTCGCGCATGCGCACGCGCTCGCGGTGGATCGTATAGACGCCGGCGGCGACGATGAGGCCCGTGCCGGCCATAGCGAGGGCGTCGGGCAGCTCGCCCCAGACGAGGAACCCGAGCAGGATGGCCCAGACGACCACGCTGTAGCGGAAGGACGAGACGATCGACACGTCCGTGCCGCGGCAGGCGACGATGAGGCAGTAGTTGCCGAGCGAGACGAGCACGGCCGCCCCGGCGAGGAAGCCCGTGGCCCGGGCGTCGATCGGCTGCCACTCCTGCGTCGGTGCCAGGGCGAGGCCGACGAGCGGCACGGCGGCGGCGCTGGCGATGGTGACGAGGCCGGTCGACACCTCCGCCCGGATCTGGCGGGTGACGAGATCGCGCATGGCGGCGAGGGCGGCGGCGCTGAGCGCGATGAGCGCCCAGGCGTCGAAGCCGGCCATGTCCGGCTTGACGATGAGCAGCACGCCGCAGAAGCCGACGAAGACGGCGCACCAGCGCCGCCAGCCGACGGTTTCGAGACCGATGACGGCGGCGATCATGGTCATCAGGATGGGCGTCGCCTGCAGGATGGCGGTGATGTTGCCGAGCGGGATGTGGGCGAGCGCGGTGATGAAGGTGAAGGCGACCGCCGCCTCGAGGAAGGCGCGCAGGAGGAGCATGGGATTGCGGAGGCCGCGCCAGCTGCCGACCTGGCCGAGGGCGAAGGCGAGCACTGTCGCCGCGACGACGGCGAAGAGGCCGCGCACCGCGAGGATCTGGCTCGCCGGATAGGCGCTCGTGGCGAGCTTCACCAGCGTGTCGTTGCAGCAGAAGAGCGCCATGGCGCCCAGCATCGCAACGATGCCGCGCCGGTTGTCGGCAGCCGTGGCCAAGATGAACTCCTCGAGCGAAACAGCCGATGATTACGCCGCTTTGCCCAGCCGGTCGAGCTTGAACAGGCCGAGATCGAATGCAGGACGCGCACCGCTGGCCAGATCTGCGAGTATATCTCCGATCGCGCTGGCGAATTTGAAGCCGTGGCCGGAGCAGGGCGAGGCCACGATGACGCGCGGGTCGTCCGGCAGCGTGTCGATGACGAAATGCTCGTCCGGCGTGTTGGTGAAGAGGCAGCCGCGCAGCGACATCACCGGCCCGTCCGCGGCCGGGAAATAATGGCGGATGCCGGCGCGCAGCGCCTCCTCGTCGCGCGCGTTCGCCTCGCGCGGCAGGTCGTCCGCCGTCCCCGTCTCGTTGAGATGGTGGTAGAGGCCGATCTTGAAGCCGGGCATGCCCCATTGCGGGAAGACGTAGAAGTGCCCGTGCTCGGTGAGGAGATTGCCGACAGGGAAGCGGTCGAGGGCGAACAGGGCCGGGTCCTTCGGCCAGAACCAGCCGATCACCTGCCGCTCCGGCACGGCCTTGCCGGCGAGCGCCGGCACCATCTCGCCCATCCAGGCGCCGGCGGACATGACGAGCCGCTCGGCATGATAGGTGCCCTGCGGCGTGCGCACCGAGACGCCGTCGCCGGTCGACGACCAGGCGAGCACCGGCTCGCGCGCCCGGATCTCGGCGCCATGCCCGAGCGCCAGCCAGACATGGGCGAGGATGGCGCGCTCGCTGGCGACGAAGCCGCCCTCCGGCTGGTAGACGGCGGCATAGCCGTCCGGCAGTTGCCAGCCGGGAAAGCGCTCGGCGAGCTCCCGCGCCGTCAGCTCCTCATGGTCGAGCCCGTGCTCGATGCACGAGGCGAGCGAGCCCGCCGCCACGCGGCTGCCGCGCGGCCCCGCGTCGATGGAACCCGTGATGAAGAGCAGCTGCTCGCCATAGGCCTGCTCCGTCTCGCGCCATAGGCGATAGGCGTGGCGCAGCAGCGGCACGTAGTCGGGGTGCTCGAAATAGGCGAGGCGGATGATGCGGTTGACGCCGTGCGACGAGCCCATGCCATGGCCGATGTCGAAGCGCTCGAGCCCGAGCACGCGCTTGCCGCGCCGCGCGAGATGATATGCCGCGGCGCTGCCCATGCCGCCCATGCCGACGACGATGACGTCGTAACGCTCACCCGCACCCATGGGCGCCTCCGCAAATCAGATGGCCGCCGCAGATCGGCAGCTCGGGGATAGATCGCGAAGAAGGGACTGTGCGTCAACCGCCGGTGACGCTCATGTGCCGGCCGACGGCGGGCTGGCGGCGGCGCCGGTCGATGACGAAGTCGTGGCCGCGCGGCTTGCGGGCGATGGCGCGCTCGATGGCCTCTTCCACCGGCCCGTCGCTCATCGAGGCGCGCAGCGGCGTGCGCAGGTCCGCCGCGTCCTCCTGGCCGAGGCACATGTAGAGCGTGCCCGTGCAGGTCAGGCGCACACGGTTGCAGCTCTCGCAGAAGTTATGGGTCATCGGCGTGATGAAGCCGAGGCGCCCACCCGTCTCCCGCACGCGGACGTAGCGCGCGGGGCCGCCGGTGCGGTAGTCGAGCTCGTCGAGCGTATAGCGCTCCGTGAGCCGCGCCTTGACGAGGGAGAGCGGCAGGAACTGGTCGACCCGCGCCGGCTCGATCTCTCCGAGCGGCATCACCTCGATGAGCGTGAGGTCCATGCCGCGCCCGTGCGCCCATTCCATCAGCGCGGGGATCTCGTCCTCGTTGACGCCCTTGAGCGCCACGGCGTTGATCTTGACGGCGAGGCCCGCCTCCTGCGCCGCATCGATGCCGGCGAGCACCTTGTCGAGGTCGCCCCAGCGCGTCAGCGTGCGGAAGGTGGCGGGCGACAGCGTGTCGAGCGAGACGTTGATGCGCCGGATGCCGCAGGCGGCGAGGTCCCGCGCGTGGCGGGCGAGCTGCGTGCCGTTGGTGGTCAGCGTCAGCTCCTCCAACGCGCCGCTGTCGAGGTGGCGCGAGAGGGAGCCGAACAGGCGCATGATGTCGCGCCGCACCAGCGGCTCGCCGCCCGTGATGCGCAGCTTGCGCACGCCGCGGCGGATGAACACGCTGCACAGCCGGTCCAGCTCCTCCAGCGTCAGCAGGTCGCGCTTCGGCAGGAAGTGCATGTCCTCGGCCATGCAATAGACGCAGCGCAGGTCGCACCGGTCTGTCACCGACACGCGCAGATAGGTGATGGCGCGCGCGAACGGGTCGACGAGCGGCAAGGTCGGCCGGGCTTCGCCCCGGTCGAGAACGGTCGTGTCGGCCAATGCCGGTCCCTCCCTCCAGCGGCGCTGCCGCTCTGGCGTCTTTCACCGTACCAATTTAAGTGTCATCGCCAAGGCATCAATCCCGGATCGGCGCATCTCGCATGAAAGCCGATCACGGTCCCGCGCGTGGGAGCACCCGATCCATGGAAAGCATCCACTGGCCGAGCGAGGTCCGCCTGGCGAAGGATCGCCGCCAGCTCCTCGTCACCTTCGAGGACGGGCGTCAGTTCGCGCTCGCGGCCGAATACCTGCGCGTGTCGAGCCCCTCCGCCGAGGTGCGCGGCCACGGGCCGGGCGACCGCAAGACGGTATCGGGCAAGAAGAACGTCGAGATCATCGGCGTCGAGCCCATCGGCCGCTACGCCGTCAAGCTCGTCTTCGACGACCTGCACGACACGGGAATCTACACCTGGGACTACCTCTACGAGCTCGGCGCCGATGTCGAGGCGAAGTGGCAGGCCTATCTCGCGGAGCTCGAGGACAAGGGGCTGTCGCGGGAGCCCGCGGCAAGGAAGAGGTGAGGGAGGGGCCGGGGCGTTTCCATGTCCGTCGCGAAATCCGACTCAGGGCCGCTCGCATAGGATGGTATTCTGGCCGCGCTGTCTGAGGGAGGACATCATGCGGAACAGGACAGTGCTCTTGGCTGCGCTCCTGGCCGGCGCAAGTTTCTCGGCCTACGCCCAGGATAATCTCGAAAAGCTGTCGAAATTCCAGACGACGGGGGTGGCCACGTTCACGACAGTGGACCAGGGCGGCAAGAAAGCCGAAGCCATCCAGGCGATCCTGCAGAAGATCAAGCTGCCGGAAGGATTCAAGATCAGCCTGTACGCCATCGTGCCCGATGCGCGTCACATCGCCGTCGGCCCACAGGGGATCGTCACCTTCGTCGGCACCCGCAAGACGAAGGTCTGGGCGGTGACCGATCGCGACAAGGACCGCGTCGCCGACGAGGTCAAGGATTTCGCGCCGTCCATCGGCTTCACCATCCCGAACGGCCCCTGCTTCTCGCCGGACGGCATTCTCTATCTCGTCGAGCGCAACCGGGTGCTCTCGTTCCCGGCGGCCGAGTTCTTCTACGAAAGCCCCGATGTCGCCGCCTTCAACGTCGTCAAGCAGGGCGAGCTGATCCCGACCGAAGAGGAGAGCTACAACCATACCGCCCGCGTCTGCCGCGTCGGGCCCGACGGCAAGCTCTACATCGCGCTCGGCCAGCCCTTCAACGTGCCGCCGCCGGAAAAGAGCGATCTCTACCGGGAGCAGGGAATAGGCGGCATCATTCGTCTCGGCCAGGACGGAACCGGCCGGGAGGTCTACACCTATGGCATCCGCAATTCCGTCGGCATCGACTTCAACCCCGCCAATGGCGAGCTGTGGTTCACGGACAATCAGGTCGACGGCATGGGAGACGACATCCCGCCCGGCGAACTGAACCGGCAGACGGCCGCGGGGCAGCATTTCGGCTTCCCGTGGTACGGCGGCGGCTCCGTCCGCACCAACGAGTACAAGGATTCCGATCCGCCGCCCGACACGGTCATGCCGGTCGTGGAGACGAGCGCCCACGCCGCTGATCTCGGCATGACGTTCTACACGGGCCGCCAGTTTCCCGAGAAGTACCGCGGGGGCATCTTCCTGGCGCAGCACGGCTCATGGAACCGCACGGAACCCGTCGGCGCCCGCGTGATGTTCGCCCCGGTCAATCCCGACGGCAGCGCCGGGACGGCGGAGGTTTTTGCCGAAGGCTGGCTGGCCGAAAGCGGCGAATATCTCGGCCGCCCGGTCGACGTCGCCCAGCTGCGCGACGGTTCGATCCTCGTATCCGACGATCTTGTCGGCGCGCTCTACCGCATCTCCTACGGCGATTAGACGATCGCTGCGCCGGTGGCCGTCCCGCCGGCGCAGCGCCCTTGCAGGAAGAGCCATGACGATGCGTTCAATCGCAATCCTTGCCGCTGTGCTTGCGGCCGTGCCGGTGCTCGCCCAGGCTGCCGACGTAAAGGCCGGACGGGGGCTGGCTGTGGCGAAGTGCCAGACCTGCCACGGCCTCAACGGCATCGCCACCATTGCCGAGGCGCCGCATCTTGCGGGCGAGAGCGAAATCTACCTCGAGACCCAGCTCAGGGCCTTCCGCTCCGGAAAGCGGCAGCAGGAAATGATGTCGATCGTCGCGAAAGATCTGACGGACGAGGAGATCGCAAACCTCGCCGCATGGTACGCGGCGATCAGGATCGAGGCGACGATGCCGGAATGAGCTGCCGCCGGGCGAGCCGGCGGTCCGACGACAAAGCCGTTCGCATGGAGCCCTGCGCATGATCTTTCGTGGAGCATAATCGCTGGTTGCGAGTTCCGCGCGAAAGGATCCGCGGGAGACTCGATGATGAACGACACGCGATCGCTGGCGCACCCGACGACGAGCGTCGACCGCGCCGTCAGGCACCGTCATATCGAAATCGACGGCATCGGCATCTTCTATCGTGAAGCCGGCCGCAAGGGGGCGCCGGCGGTGCTCCTGCCGCACGGCTATCCCTGCTCGTCCTATCAGTTTCGCAATCTCATGCCGGCGCTCGCCGACCGCTGGTATCTGGTGGCGCCGGATTTTCCGGGCTTCGGCTACAGCGACACGCCGGAGGACTTTTCCTATGACTTCGACGGCTATGCCGATCTGCTCGCAAAGTTCGCGCAGGCGCTCGGCCTTGGCCGCTTTGCGATCTACCTGCACGACTATGGTTCGCAGATCGGGCTCAGGCTGGCGAGCCGGGCGCCGGAGAACATCGCGGCGCTGATCATCCAGAACGGCGACATCTACGAGGACGAGCTCGGACCGAAATATGCGGATCTCAAGGCGTATTTCGCCCGTCCCACCCCCGAAGGCCGCGGCCGGCTCGTGGAGGCGGTGAGCGAGGAGGGCTTTCGCGACGAATTCCTCAACGACGTCCGGGACGCGCTTGCCGCGCGCATCCCGCCGGACCTCTGGAAGCTCAACTGGCCGCTGCTGGCGACGCCCGAACGGCGCGAGATCTGCGTCGGGCTGATGGAGGGGCTCAAGGAGAATCTCGGCTGGTTCCCGAAATACCAGACCTATCTGCGGGAGCATCGGCCGCCGACGCTCATCGTCTGGGGCCCGCAGGACGGCTACATGCCGGAAGGGGCGGCGCGCGCCTATCTGCGGGACCTGCCGGAGGCCGAGTTGCATCTGCTCGACGGCGGCCACTGGGCCCTGGAGACGAATCTCGACGAGATCGTCGCCCTGATGCGCGATTTCCTGGGCCGGGTTCACAGCGAAGGAGGAGCGCGGTGAGCGGTGAAGCGAAGCACCCTTCCATCGCCCGCATCTGGCGCGGCCGCACGCGGCGCGCTGTGGCGGACGAATACGAACGCTACAATTACGAGGCCGGGATAAGGCCTCTGATCGAGAAGGCCATGGGCGTCCAGACCTTCCGCGAGGACCGCGAGGACGAGACGGAGTTCGTGACGATCTCCTATTGGGAGAGCGTGGAGGCGATGTCCCGCTTCACGGGGGATGACCCGACCCGCATCCACCATCTCGAGCGGGATCGCGAGTATCTGATCGAGCTGCCGCAGCGCGTGCAGATCCTGAAGCTGCGTGCCCGGCACGGCAATGTCGGCGCCGAACAGGCCCTGCCCAGTGAAAAAGCCGGCCGCTGAGCGGCCGGCTTCCCGTGACGAACGGCAGTGAGCCTGCCGCTCACCGCATCACGACGACCTTCGTGCCGACGCGCACGCGCTCGTAGAGGTCGACGACGTCCTCGTTCATCATGCGGATGCAGCCGGAGGACACCGCCTGGCCGATGGTGTCCGGCTCGTTGGAGCCGTGGATGCGGTAGAGCGAGGAGCCGAGATAGAGGGCGCGCGCGCCGAGCGGGTTGTCCGGGCCGCCGGGCATGTAGCGCGGCAGGTCGGGACGGCGCTTCAGCATCTGCGGCGGCGGGCGCCAGTCGGGCCACTCGCGCTTCATCGATACGGTCTTCACGCCGCCCCAGGTGAAGCCGGGGCGGCCGACGCCGATGCCGTAGCGGACGGCGCGGCCGTTGCCGAGCACGTAGTAGAGCCGCCGCTCCGACGTGGAAACCACGATGGTGCCAGGGGCATGGCGGCCGTTGTAGGCCACCGTCTCGCGCGTAATGCCGCTCGCCTGGGGCTGGTACTGCTCGGCCTGGTAGAGCGGTTGTCGCGTGAGCGGGTCTATCTGATAGGCGCCGGCCGGGGTGGCCGCGAGCGCCACAAGGCCGGTTATGGCAATGAGGATGCCGCGCATCGGTTGCCTCGATGAGTGGTGCGGGATGATCTTAAGAATGGCAAAAGGCTGTCGAAGGTTCCGCCTCGTCCGGCCAATGTGTCCAAACATCGGCCTTCGCGCAACGACAGTGTGGCGCTCCTGCGGCCAAAACATCGTGATCGCCCCGCGGCGTGGCGGCCTTGCCACACCCGTCGCGTCGGGTTGCTGGCGCGGCGTAAATGAATACTCAACACTCGATGCCGTATTTTAGTCGTATGTGATTAAAATGGGTTCAAACGTCATGGCGGATTCGGCGAATTCAATGCATGGCGCGCAGGCTGACGCGGCCGGAGCGCGCATTCGCACGCTTGCGGCCAATCTCGCCGTCGTGGGCCTCGACAGCGCTCTCGTCTGCGCCGAGACGGGCGGGCAGGGGCGCGGCACGGCGGAGGCGGCGCGTCGTCTCGCCAGGCTGGCGGCCCGCATGGAAAGGGCGGCCCGGCCGCTGGGCGTGCCGCAGCGCGCGGATCAGGAAGGGGACGGCTGGCAGGCCGCGATCGAGGTGGCGGAGGAGGCCTCGGCGGTCGCCGGCAGGCTGCTCGCCGCCGCGGTCAAGGCGCGACGGGCAGCCGATGGTGAAGGCGAGGCGGATGCATCGTCCGCGCCGGTCGGCGCCACGCCCCGCGCCGTGGCGGCGGGCCGGCGCCTCGAGGCCCGCTCCGGCGACGCGCGCCGCATCGCCGCCTGGCTGCGCGCGAACAAGGTGCGTTGACGGAAGAGGAGAGGGAGCGCGCCGTCGGCGCGTGCCCGACCGATCGGCCTGCATACGCCACCGCCGTCATGCCCGCGCTCGTCGCGGGCATCCACGCCGCGAAGTTCGGCAACTGCAAGCAGTCGTTGGCCGGGGCAAGCCGGTCAGGCCTGTCATGTCAAGGGCGTGCAGGCGCGGCGCTCAACGCCGGCCACGGCTCCATCCCGCTGACGATCGCCCCGAACGGTGGGCGTCAATCGACGCATGAGTGCGCAAAAAAGTGCGCAAACCGCGTTGTCGGGCAGTGGCCCACGCGTCAGGAATGGCGCTAACGTATTGATTTTGCTGCGGAAAATGATGGTGGGCGTGACAGGGATTGAACCTGTGACCCCTCCCGTGTGAAGGGAGTGCTCTCCCGCTGAGCTACACGCCCGAGCCATAGCATCGCCTGCCGTTGCAGGGCTCGTAGGGCGCCTTCTATGGGCAGCGCGCGTCGGCGTCAAGCGAGGAAGCGCACAATGTCGCGTTGCCCCTGTGCAAAGGCCGCGCTACTGCTCATTTCATGTGCGATCGAGAGGGATGAATGCGGCTGCCGCGCCTCCTCGCTGTCCTGGCGCTCGCCTATGCGCTCGCCCTGCAGGCCCTGCTTGCGGGGGCGGTGGGCGTCATGCCCGCCACGGCGGCGGATGGTTCCGGCGCCACGCTCGAACTCGCCTGGTGCATGCCGGGGGGCGGCGATCACGCGAGCGGGGACGAGGCGCCCGGCGGGCACCACGACCTGCGCTGCATCCTGGCCTGCGGCCAGCTCACGCCCTCGCCGGCGCTCGTCCCGGCGGCCGTGCCGTCTGCGGCGCCCGTTGCACGCGCTCTTCTCGACGGACCGGCGCCCCTCGCGGCCGAGCCCCTGTCGCGGCGGGATCTCTCCCGCCTCAAGCCGGCGCCGCGTGCGCCGCCGATGATCTGATCCCGATCAAGCGCTTTCAGGCATTCACGGCGTATGTGGGAGCCATTGACGGACATGGGAGCCGTCGCCCGCCCGCCGCCATCGGAGATCAGGTTCATGACATCGCTGTCCCGCGCCGGCCTCGCCGCGCATCCCACCCCATCCCGCCGCCGCTTCCTCGTCGGCGCGGCGGTCCTCGCCGTCGGCCTCGCGGCGCTCCCAAGCTTCTTCTCGGGCCCCGTCTCGGCGCACGGCTACAAGGCCGGCGCCCTCAAGATCGGCCATCCCTGGTCGCGCGCGACGCCGGCCAATGCCCCGGTCGCCGGCGGCTTCATGACCATCGAGAACACCGGCGACATGGACGACCGGCTCGTTGCCGTCAGCGCCGAGATCTCCCCGCGCGGCGAGATCCACGAAATGAAGATGGAGGGGGACGTCATGAAGATGAGCCAGCTCCCCGACGGGCTCGTCATCAAGGCGGGCGAGACGGTGAAGCTCGCGCCCGGCGGCTACCATCTCATGTTCATGCCCTTGCAGCGGCAGCTGAAGGAGGGCGAGGCCTTCAAGGGCGAGCTCGTCTTCGAGAAGGCCGGCAAGGTCGCGGTCGAGTTCAAGGTGGAGGGCATCGGCGCCCGCGGCGACGGCAAGGCCGACGCGCACAAGAGCCACACCACCCATTGAGGAGCAGCGCCATGAGCCGTTTGCGCATCATCCTGTGGAGCCTCGTCGCCGTCATCGCGCTGGTCGCGGGCGCCCTGTGGATCGTCGGCGATCGTCTCGTGGCGCCCCAGGGGGGCGTCCGGACGAGCGGCGTCGCCAATATCGGCGGACCGTTCACCCTGACGACACACGACGGCAAGAAGCTGTCGTCGGCCGAACTGGCCGGGCGCCCCTTCGCCGTCTTCTTCGGCTTCACCCATTGCCCGGACGTGTGCCCGACGACGCTCTTCGAGATGTCGGAGAACCTGAAGGCGCTCGGGCCGGACGGGGACAAGCTCACCGTCCTGTTCATCTCGGTCGATCCCGAGCGCGACACGCGTGAATTGATGGCGACTTACCTCGAGTCGTTCGACCCCCGCATCGTCGGCCTCACCGGCACCCAGGAGGAGATCGACGCGGTGGTGAAGGCCTATCGCGCCACCTACCAGCGCGTGCCGACCGAGGGGGACGGCTACACCGTCAACCACACCGCCTCGGTCTATCTTATGGATCGGCAGGGGCATTTCGCCGGCACGCTCGACTATCACGAGCAGCAGGACACGCAGATGCGCAAGCTGCGCCGGCTCGTCGAGGGCTGACGCTGCTCAGGAACGGGCGAGGGAGCTGCGGCGGGACAGTGCCGCCGCGGCATCCCACAGGGCGTCGAAATGCTCGATGATGATGTCGGGGCCGAGCTCGCTCACCGGCGTCATGGTGTAGCCGAAGGGCACGGCGATGACCGGGATGCCGGCGGCCTTTGCGGTCGCGATGTCGGTCTGCGAATCGCCCACCATCAGGGCCGCCTCCGGCACGCCGCCGGCGGCCGCGACCGTCATCGTCAGGTGGCGCGGGTCGGGCTTCGAGAACGGGAAGGTGTCACGCCCGCAGATGGCGTGGAAGTGCCCCGCGATGCCGAGCGCCTCGAGCAGCATGACGGAATGGTGCTCGAACTTGTTGGTGCAGACGGCGAGCCGCCAGCCGGCGGCGCGGAACCGCTCGAGGGCCGCCGCGACACCGGGAAAGAGCCGCGTCTCGACCGCGATGCGTCCCGCATAGATGACGAGGAAGCGCTCGAAGAGCGCATCGAGATGCGCGGGCGCGACGCTGCGGCCGTTCGCCGCGATGCCTCGTTCGAGCAGCGCCCGGGCGCCTGCGCCGATGAGGTCCCGCGCCTCGCTGAGGGGCAGCTCCTCGAGCCCCTCTTCGGCGAGGATCAGGTTCAGCGTCGCGATGAGGTCGGGCGCGGTGTCGGCCAGGGTGCCGTCGAGGTCGAAGACGATGGTCGCGATGGTGTCGGACATGGCAGAGCGCTAGCCGATGCCGCCGGCGCGGGCAAGCCCGGCGAGCCGTCGGGGCTGTGGGCGGCCCCGTTCCCCGGGGCGGCGCGATGGTAGAATGCCGGCGCGATTCGCCCGCATCGGAGTTGTCATGTCGCCCATCGTGAAGTTTCCCGCCGCCGCTGCGCTGCTCGCCGCCCTCGTCCTGCCCGCGCAGGCCAACCAGTTCGAGTTCAAGGCCGCCCCGCAGACCGACCTCAACCGCATCTACCGCATCGATCGCGTCACGGGCGAGGTCGGCGCCTGCCAGTACGGCCTCAAGGAAGGCACCATCGGCGTCACCTTCTGCTATCCCGCCGGCGAGGGGGCCGGTCCGCAGAAGCCGGGGGAATACGGTCTCGTCGCCTCGCACCACCAGAAGGAGGCGGGCGTCTTCCGCGTCAATTACCGCAGCGGGGAGATGAGCGTCTGCTACGTCTTCAACGATCAGGTCGTGTGCACGCCGCAGGCCACCAGCGCCGCCCCGGCTAGCGGGGAGGGCGGCGAGCAGCCGGCCGGGGGCGAGAGCGGCCAGCGCGGCTCCGGCGCACGGTGAGCCCGCTGCCTTTCCGCTGCCCGAAGCGCATGGTAAAGCGGCTCAGGACAAGCGGACCGGCACGGGCGGCGGCCGACAGGGCATGCGGCGCACCGGCCGGCGGATTCGGGGCGGATTGTTTGGGATGAATGCCGAAGAGATGAAGCGCGCCGCGGCGGCGCGCGCAGCCGAACTGGTGCGGGACGGCATGCGCCTTGGCCTCGGCACGGGGTCGACCGCCCGCCATTTCGTCGCCATCGTCGGCGAGAAGGTGCGGGCCGGGCTCAAGGTCGTCTGCGTGCCGACCTCGGAGGCGACGCGCCTGCAGGCCGAGGCGGAGGGCATTCCCCTCACGACGCTCGACGAGACGCCCGCGCTCGACCTCACCGTCGACGGGGCCGACGAGCTCGACGACAGTCTGCGCCTCATCAAGGGCGGCGGCGGCGCGCTCCTGCGCGAGAAGATCGTCGCGGCGGCGAGCCGGCGCATGGTCGTCATCGCCGATGGCTCCAAGCATGTCGACGTCCTCGGGCGCTTTCCGCTGCCCATCGAGGTCAATCCCTTCGGGCTGCGCGCGACGCAAGAGGCGATCGTGCAGGTCCTCGCGCGGCGCTGGCCCTCGGCCCCGCTGACGCTGCGGCGGGGGACGGACGGCAATCCCTACGTCACCGACGGCGGCCATTTCATCCTCGACGCCGCGCTTCAGCGCATCGACGAGCCGGAGGCGCTGGCAAACGACCTCGTCGCCATTCCGGGCGTCGTCGAGCACGGGCTCTTCCTCGGCCTCGCGTCCGGGGCCGTCATCGCGACGGACGGGGGACTCGTGGAGCTCGGCCAGCTCGGCTGAGACCCCGCAAGATATTGACTTCGATCACGGTTCCGTCGTTCTGATCGCAGCGATCCGCACGACATGCGCATGAAGCGCGCGAGGCGCCAGGGAGATACCGATCAATGAAGCGTACAGCCATTCACGTTGCGGCCGCCGTCGTCGCCTTCACCCTCGCCGGCCCGGCATTCGCCCAGGACACGGGCAGCATCACCCCGGCCAAGGTCGAGGCCGCGCGCCAGATCGTGACGGGCTCGGGCATGGACCGCTCCTTCGAGGCCCTGGTGCCGACCTTCGCCCAGCGCATCAAGCAGACCTACGTCACCCGCCCCGAGGTCACGAAGGACCTCGACGAGGTGCTGGCGCAGGTGCAGCCCTCCATCGAGAGCAAGAAGGATGACCTGGTCGACACGGCCTCCAAGATCCTTGCGAGCCGCATGACCGAGGCCGACCTCAAGGCTGCCGCCGCCTTCTTCGGCTCCGACGCGGGCAAGGCCTATGTCGCCGCGCAGCCGGCGGTCCTCGACGACCTCTACCTCGCCATGCAGGACTGGACCGGGCGCGTCTTCGAGGAGACGATGACCCAGGTGCGCGCCGAGATGGCCAAGCGCGGCCACCAGCTCTGAACCTTCCGCGCGGGAGCGCAGAAAGAAACCGGCGGCCGCCGCGGTCGCCGGTTTTTCTTTGGCCGCCTCCGGCGCCTTCAGTCCTCTTCGGCCTTGAAGCGCGACAGGCCCCTGAAGAGGACGGGAGCCACCAGCGCCAGCGCCGCGATGGCGAGCAGCGTGGCCGCGAGGGGGCTCTCGATCAGCGCCATCGGGTCGCCGAGGCTGATCTGCAGCGCGCGCCGCAGCTGTGTCTCGGCCATCGGTCCGAGGATGAGCCCGACCACCATCGGCGCGATCGGGTAGTCGTAGCGCCGCATGACGAAGCCGAGGAGGCCGAAGACCGCGAGCATGACGAGCTCGACGGGCGAGGGGTTGGCGGCGATCGTCCCCATGGCCGCGAAGACGAGGATGCCCGCATAGAGCCAGGGCTGCGGAATGGCGAGCAGCCGCACCCACAGGCCGATGAGCGGCAGGTTGAGGATCACCAGCATCACATTGGCGATGAACAGGCTGGCGATGAGGCCCCAGACGAGGTCGGGCCGCTCGGCAAAGAGCAGCGGGCCGGGATTGAGGCCGTACTGCTGAAAGCCGGCGAGCATGATGGCCGCCGTCGCCGAGGTCGGCAGCCCGAGGGTGAGGAGCGGCATCAGGGTGCCCGCGGCGGAGGCGTTGTTGGCCGCCTCGGGACCCGCGACGCCCTCGATGGCGCCCTTGCCGAATTCCTCCGGGTGCTTCGTCAGCCTCTTCTCGATGGTATAGGAGAGGAAGGTCGGGATCTCGGCGCCGCCGGCGGGCAGCGAGCCGATGGGAAAGCCGAGCGCCGTGCCGCGCAGCCACGGCTTCCACGAACGCTTCCAGTCCTCCCTCGTCATCCACAAAGAGCCGCGCACCGGCTCGATCGTCTCGGGCGCGTGCTTCATGCGCGAGGCGACGAAGAGCGCTTCGCCCACGGCGAAGAGCCCGACGGCCAGCGTCGTCACCTCGATGCCGTCGAGCAGCTCCGGCACGCCGAAGGTCAGCCGCGCCTGGCCGCTCAGCGCATCGATGCCGACGAGGCCGAGCATGAGGCCGATGAAGAGGCTGGTGAGGCCGCGCAGCGGTGAATCGCCGAAGGTCGCCGATACGGTGACGAAGGCCACGATCATCAGGGCGAAATAATCGGCCGGTCCGAACTGGATGGCGATCTCGACCAGCCACGGGGCGAACAGCGCAAGGCCGATGGTGGCGATGAGCCCGGCGACGAAGGAACCGACGGCGGAGGTGGCGAGCGCGGGCCCGCCCCGCCCGGCCTTGGCCATCTTGTTGCCCTCGAGCGCCGTGATCATCGAGGCGCTCTCGCCGGGCGTGTTGATGAGGATCGACGTGGTCGATCCGCCGTACATGCCGCCGTAGTAGATGCCGGCGAACATGATGAGCGAGCCCGTCGGGTCGAGCTTGAAGGTGACGGGCAGGAGGAGCGCCACGGTGAGCGCCGGGCCGATGCCCGGCAGGACGCCGACGGCGGTGCCGAGGAAGACGCCGATGAGGGCGAAGAGCAGCTTCGTCGGCTCGAAGGCGACGGAAAAGCCCTGCGCCAGCGCGAAGACGGAATCGAGCACCGGAGGACCTTTCAGAAAAGCCGCTCGATCGGCCCCTGCGGCAGCGACAGGGCGAGAAGCTTGGTGAAGCCGAGATAGACGAGCAGGCCGAGCACGACCCCGATGCCGAGATCGGTGGCGAGCGCCCGCCGGCCGAAGCCGCGCGCCGTCAGGCCGAAGAGCAGCGCCATGGCGGGAATGAAGCCGCCGCCGGCGGTGATGGTCGCGATCATGGCGGCGATGCCG
Organism: Chelatococcus caeni; assembly: GCF_014196925.1. Classification (GTDB taxonomy): domain Bacteria; phylum Pseudomonadota; class Alphaproteobacteria; order Rhizobiales; family Beijerinckiaceae; genus Chelatococcus_A; species Chelatococcus_A caeni. The sequence continues at coordinate 548,187 of NZ_JACIEN010000001.1, forward strand.
GCGAGGATGGTGAGGACGGCGGCGTTGTCGCTCTGTTCCGGCACCGGGATCTTGCCGCGCACCGCGGCGACGATCGTACCGGCGGCGAGCGCGGCAAGGCCGGCGGCGACGGCCCAGGAGGCGGCGCTCGGGCCGATGCCGGCATAGCTCGACACCGCCCCCATGCCCATGGCGTCCCGGGCGACGGCTCCCGCGAGCGCCAGCAGCCCGGCGGCGATGGCGAAGCCGACGGGATCACGCTTGCGGCCGTCGTTCCGGCCATCTTCCTCTTGCGTCATGACAGGCTTCCTTCCGGAGGGCTCCCGCGGCGTGGCTGCGTCATCGGCTGCCGATCGGGCGCGGCAACGCGTGAAGGCCGGGCGGCGGGACCGGAGATGCGAGGACGGTGCGGGAGCGCGGGCGGGGCGCTCCGCAGATGGGGCGAGGGCGGCGGCGAACCCATCCGCCGCCCTTCGGGAATGACGCGCGGTTCGCGCGGTCAGTTCACGAGGCCGATCGACTTCAGCACCTCGCCGACGCGCACCTGCTCGTTCTTGAGGTAGGCCGCGAAGTCGTCGCCGGCGAGATAGGCGTCGTCCCAGCCCTTGGCCTTGAGCGTCTCCTGCCACTGGTTCGACTTGACCATCTTGTCGATGGCCTCGAGCAGCGCCTTCTTCTGCTCGTCGCTGAGGCCCGGAGGGGCGACGACCGAGCGCCAGTTGACGATGGCGAGGTCGATGCCCTCGGACTTCAGGGTCGGGGCGTCGATGCCCTGCACCGGCTCCTCGGCCGCGATGGCGATGAGGCGCAGCTTGCCGGCCTTCACCTGGCCCTCGAACTCGCCGTAGCCCGACACGCCGGCCGTCACCTTGCCGCCGAGAATGGCCGCCAGGGCCTCGCCGCCGCCGGAGAAGGGCACGTAGTTGATCTTGGTGGGATCGACGCCGATGGCCTTGGCGAAGAGCCCGACCATGATGTGGTCGGTGCCGCCGGCCGAGCCGCCGGCCCAGGTCACCTTGGCGGGATCGGCCTTCAGCGCCTCGGCGAGGTCCTTCGCGCTCTTGATCGGCGAATCGGCCGGCACGACGATCGCCTGGTTCTCGGCCGTGAGCCGCGCGATCGGCGTGACCTGCTCGAGGGTCACGGGCGACTTGTTGGTGAGGATGGCGCCCACCATGACGAAGCCGTTGACCATGAGCTGCGAGCCGTCGCCCTTGGCATTGACGAATTGCGCGAGCCCGACGGTGCCGCCGGCGCCCGGCACGTTGACCACCTGCGCGCTCTTCACGGCGCCGCTTTCGGTCAGGGCCGCCTGCATGGCGCGCGCCGTCTGGTCCCAGCCGCCGCCCGGCGCGGCCGGCGCCATGATCTTCAGTTCGAGGCTCTGGCCGAGCGCGCCCGTGGACAGGCCCGCGGCCACGACGAGCGCGGCGACGGCCCCGGCGACCGATTTGTACGAACGGAACATGTGCTTCCTCCCATTTTACGGACTATTCTTGCTGATAGGACGCGGACGGTATCGGCGGCTTCTTCCCCCATCAAGCGAACTTCACGCCACAATATATCGCAACAATAGCGCCGTCGCGGGCCTTTGCGGCTTCCCCTTTCGCAGGGCTTCTTCTAAAGCCGGGACCGTCGCATCTTCGAATCCAGCGAGCGCCCTTCTTGCCTCTCGCCATGCCCGCCCTCAGCGCCGCGCCCTCCGTTCATGCCCGCCGGCTGGAGCTGGCGTCTCTCGTCATGCTGGCGCTGCTGCCGCTGGCGATGGCGCTCGCCAACCGCTCCGCGCCGCTCGTGGTCGGTGTCGCGGCGGTGCTCGCGCTCCTTGCCGCGCTCGCGGAGCCGCAGGGCCGGATGCGCCTTTTCCTCGCCTCGCGCGCGATGGCGCGTGCGCCGGCGTTCCTCGCCGTCTCCGCCTTCGTGGCCTATGCGGCGGCGAGCATGGCCTGGAGCGTCCTTCCCCGCGCCTCGCTCTTCACCTTTGGCGAGGCGCTGCTGCCCGCCTTCGCCGCAGCGGTGGCGGCCATCCTCCTGCCGCGCCGCGTGCCGGGCGCCGTCACGGCGCTGGCGGCCGCGGCCTTCGTGGTGGCCTGCCTGCTCGTCGTCGGCGATCTCGCCACCGGCCTTGCCGTGCGCCAGGAGCTCGGCCTGCGCGCCACGGGAGGCTTCGTCTTCAACCGCAGCATCATCACGCTGCTGATGCTCGCCTGGCCGCTCGGCCTCCTCTGGTGCGAGGGCGGGCGCCGGCTTTTCGCGGGCGCCGCTCTGGCCGCCCTGCTCCTCGTGCTGGCCGTCGGCGAATCGGGGGCGGCGCTGATGGGCGCCCTGTGCGGGGCGGGGGTCTTCGCCGTCGCGCTCCTCAGCCGGCGGGTCGCCATCGCCCTCGTCACGGCCGGGCTCCTGGCCTGTCTCGTCGTCGCTCCCTTCAAGGGCTCGCTCACGATGCAGCTGCCGGCCTCCTTCGTCGCGGTGGTGCAGCAGCGCGGCCACGCCGTCGAGCGCATCGCGCTGTGGCGCAGCTTCGAGGAGGTGGTCTGGCGCCGGCCGCTTCTCGGCACCGGCTTCGGCGCGAGCCCGCGCCTTGCCGACGATGCGGTCGCGCAGGAGGTGCCGGAAGACCTGCGCGAGATGCTGGCGATCGGGCATCCGCACGACGCCTTCCTGCAGATATGGGTCGAGCTCGGCGCCGTCGGTGCCGCGCTGGCTGCGCTCGTGATTGCGACCATGATGCGTGCGCTGGCGCACTTGCAGGGGCTGCGGCTGGCTGCTTCGCTCGCGCTCGTGGCCTCCGCCGCCGGCGTCATGCTCGTCGGGCACGGGGCCTGGCAGGGCTGGTGGATCGCGGCCGTGGGCGCCGCGGTCGTCTGGTTCCGGCGCCGTCCGGACAGGGCGGTGCCTTCCAAGGGGGTGGATCATGAGTGATTTCGACGTCGATCTCTTCGTGATCGGTGGGGGCTCCGGTGGCGTGCGCGCCGCGCGCATCGCCGCCGGCCACGGCGCCCGCGTCATGCTCGCCGAGGAAGACCGGATGGGCGGCACCTGCGTCATCCGCGGCTGCGTGCCCAAGAAGCTCCTCGTCTACGCCAGCCGCTTCGCTGCCGATTTCGAGGACGCGGCCGGCTATGGCTGGAGCGTGCCGAAGGCGGCGTTCGACTGGCCGACCCTGATCAAGAACAAGGATGCGGAGATCGCCCGGCTCGAGGGCATCTACCGCACCAATCTCACCAGGGCCGGCGTCGAGATCGTCGACAGCCGCGCCGTGATCGAGGATGCCCACACGGTGCGCGTCCTGAAGACCGGCGCGCGCATCCGCGCCCGCGTCATCCTCGTCGCCACCGGCGGGCGGGTGGTGAAGGTGCCGGCGGTGCCCGGCATCGAGCACGCGATCACCTCCAACGAGGCCTTCCATCTCGAGCGGCTGCCGGAGCGCATCGCCGTCGTCGGCGGCGGCTACATCGCCGTCGAGTTCGCGGGGATCTTCGCCGGCCTCGGCGTCGAGACCACCCAGATCCACCGCGGCGAGAAGCTGCTGCGCGGCTTCGACGAGGATCTGCGCGACGCGCTGGGCGAAGCCTATGCGCGGCGCGGCATCAGGCTCTGCCTCGAATGCGGCCTGACGAGCATCGAGAAGGTGGGCGGCGAGCTGCTCATCACCCTGACGGACGGGCGCGAGCTGCGCGTCGACCAGGTCATGATCGCGACCGGCCGCATGCCCAACACCGAGAGGCTCGGCCTCGAGGAGGCGGGCGTGGCGCTCGCCTCCAACGGCGCCATCGTGGTCGACGCCATGTCGCGCACCAACGTGCCGAGCATCTACGCCGTCGGCGACGTGACGGACCGGGTGAATCTCACCCCCGTCGCCATCCGCGAGGGCCACGCCTTCGCCGACACCGTCTTCGGCAACAGCCCGGGGAGCGTGGACCACAACGTCATCCCGACCGCCGTCTTCTCCACGCCCGAGATCGGCACCGTCGGCCTCGGCGAAGCCGACGCGCGCCAGCGCTACGGCAACGTCAGGATCTTCCGGTCCAGCTTCCGCGCCATGAAGGCGACCCTGTCCGGGCGCGAGGACCGGGTGCTGATGAAGATCGTCGTCGACGGCGACACCGACCGGGTGCTCGGCGTCCACATCCTGGGCGACGGCGCCGGCGAGATGATCCAGCTCGTCGGCATCGCCGTCACCATGGGCGCCACCAAGGCCGACTTCGACCGCACCATGGCCGTCCACCCGACGGCGGCGGAGGAACTCGTGACCATGCGCACGCCGGTGGCCTGAACGGAAGCCGTAAGCTCGATTCGCCTTCACCTGCGGGAAACGACACCCGCGCCTCGCCCGGCGACCGCAACGGGAAGGCGCTGGGCTGGGCTCTCCTGTTGCCGCGCGGAGATCCCTGCCTGAAGCTTTGTTGGCTCGCGTTCATGTACAATGCCATCAAGCGATATATTTCTGATAGTTATTGCCATGTCGATTTGAGTGACTATGATCCGGTGTTGCTGTTAAGCGATAATTGCGCAGTGCATATATTTTGTTTATTGGAATGGATTGGCTGACATGAATAACCGTATTGCTGGCATGGATGCCGCGGCAGCGAAGCGCCTCGGCAATGTCGTGGCGGAGTTCTCGGATCATGTGCGGCGAAGCGGCGGCGCGCCGGTTTTGCCGAGCGTCGTCCGGCAGCGCGTGCGCGAGGCCAGGGGGAGCCAGAATGGCCCGGTGCCTATGCGCCGGCCCGCAACCCCGGATCCGAGTGCCGGACAGGCGGAAACCTTGCTGGCTCCGGTGCAGCGAGCGGTGGAGCGCGGTCGCGACGCCCTCGGGCGTGCCGGCCCGGTCGTTGCGCCAGCGCTCGAACTGGCGGCCGCAAGCGCCTCTCATTGGGCGACGTCAGCCGAGGGAAATGTGAGCCTCGGTCGAGATTTCCTGAGCAACGAGCTGTGGCGCGGCTCCATCCGGCTGCCCGAAGCCCCTCAGAGCGAAGAGGCCGGCGCTTCCGGGCGTCTCGGCGAGTTGGCCGGTCGGGGTACCTACGCTGCCACGACAGCGGGGCGCGCAAAGCTGCTCTTCACATTGCTCGGCAATACGCCACTGTCCTCGGCAGCCGGCTATGCCTATGCGGTCGGCTGGGGCGTCAATGCGTTGTCCGGCGCGGCGAAGGCATGCGTGGATGTTTCGCAGGACCTGTCCCAGCGGGGTCTGCGGGGCGGGCTGCTGCTCACGCGTGACGCCTTCGCCCTGCTGTCCGCGGGTCTCAATCTGGCGGCGGCGGTCGAGAGTGGATATGCGCAGCGGGCTGCGGATGCCGGGGATGACGCAGGGGCCGTCGGGCATGCGCGCACGTCGGCCTTCCTGTGGGGCGGAGGTTCCCTGAGCGGCATCGCTTCGGGCGGGGCTCAGCTCCTGGCTGATTACATCGCGCCTGCACGACCGGCGCCGCGTGAAGCAGCTTCCACGGCGCCGGATGTCGAGGCGCAGCGGTTGCTCCCCACCTGAGCCGATCGGCGTAGGAGGGGACGTCCCGGCCTCTGGCCGGGGCGCCCCGCCGGTCGTCCAGGATCTTTACGGCACCGGATGATGCGCCGCCGTGCCGGGCGGTGCGTCCAGCGCCAGCTGCGCATCGGAGGGCGGGCGCTGCATCATGCGCCAGGCGACGAAGCCGGCGAGCATGGCGTGGATGGCGGCGTTGTGCACGAAGAGCATGACGTCGCCGACGAGCGTCATCAGCGTCGAGGCGACGATGGGCCCGACGATGCCGCCGACGCAATAGAGGAACAGGAGGGTGCTGGACAGGTGCACGGCCCCCTCCTGCGAGCGCCGGTCGTTGGCGTGGGCCGAGATCAGCGGGTAGATGACGGACGTGGTCAGGCCGAGCGCGAAGGCGAGCGCGTAGAGCACCGCCGTCTCGCCGCGCCCGACGATGACGAGCGCCACCTCGACGATGCAGGCGACGGCCGAGACGCCGAGGATGACGCCGCGCCGGTCGACGATGTCCGACAGCTTGCCGACGGGATAGGGCGCGGTGGCCGAGCCGAGGATCATGGCGGTCATGAAGCTGGCGACGACGCTGGCGCCGAGGTCGAGCCGCTCCACATAGGCGGGGGCGAGCGACCAGAAGCTGCCGTTGGCGAGGCCGACGAGCAGGATGCCGACGGCGCCGATCGGCGTCGTGCGGAAGAGCTCCAGGATGCGCAGCCGCCCCTTGGCCGGCAGCGGCGGGGCCTCGGCCCGCGTCATGGCGAGCGGCACGAGCGCCAGCATGAGGAAGGCGGAGGCGCCGGAGAACAGGCTGAAGGAGCGCGCGCTGTCGAGGCGCAGCAGCTGCTGGCCCGCGGCGGAGCCGGCAAAGTTGACGATGTTGTAGAGGCCGAGCATGCGGCCGCGGTTGCGGTCGTGCGCCTTGGCGTTGATCCAGGCCTCGACGATGGCGTAGAGCCCGGCGAAGCAGAAGCCGACGAGCCCGCGCAGCACCATCCAGACGAGCGGCGAGATGAAGATCGCGAAGCCGAGGCACGCCGCCGCCGCCACCGCGGCGAAGGCCGCGAAGGCGCGGATGTGCCCGGCCCGCCGCACGATGGCCGGCGTCACCCAGGTGCCGGCGAGCATGCCGCCGAAATAGACGGAGCCGATGACGCCGACCTCCGTCGGGGAGAAGCCCTCGAGCACCCCGCGCAGCGGCACCAGCGTGGTCAGAAGGCCGTTGCCGGCGATGAGGATGAAAACGGCGAGGAGAACCGGGGACAGGGCAACGATGGCGGTCGGCACGATCGGGTCCGGTGTTCGGGCGGGGCGCGTCGGCGCGCATCTCCAACCTTCGCCAAGAGAGGCGGGAAAGGAAAGTGCTTCGTCGGCGCTGCAGTCATTCAACCAGGGCAGGGCGTCCCGGGCCTTGCGGACCGTGACGGGCGGATGATCATCCTGCGCGAATGTGGCAGCGGACGGGCGACGATTGCCGCTGTCGCGCCGCATATCCTGCTGCGGACGGGCGCCGATTTTGCGCAAAATGCTTCGCCGATGCGCGATTCTCCCGCCCTGACGGCACGGAGGGTCGACGGGCGGGCCTGCCTTGGGCAGGCGGCCGCGACGCCGCGCCGGAGCGCAGAAAGCAATATCGCACCATGATCATCGGACTTCTGGCCGGGCTCGCCGCCGGCGCCGTGTGGGGGCTCGTCTTCGTCGGTCCGGCGGCGGTGATGCCCTATACCAGCCTCGACCTCACGGTCGCGCGCTATCTCGCCTTCGGCATCGGCTCGCTCCTCCTGATGCTGACGGTGCCGCGCTGCCGGGCGGGCATCGTGCCGCGGCGGGATGCCGGCGCCGGGCTCGTGCTCGGCCTCACCGGCTATGTCGTCTACTACCTTCTGGCCGCCGGCGCGGTGCAGCTTGCCGGGCCGGCCATCCCGCCGCTCGTCATCGGCTCGCTGCCGGTGGTGCTGGCGCTCGTCGGCAACTGGCGGGAGCGGACGGTGCGCTGGCGGGCGCTTGCGATGCCGCTCGGGCTGATCCTCGCCGGCCTTGCGCTCGTCAATGTCGCGACGCTCGCCGGGGCGGACAGCGCCGCCTCGCGCGCCGACGTCGTCCTCGGCTGCCTGTGCGCCCTCGGCGCCGTCGCCGTGTGGACGGTCTACGCCCTCGTCAACGCCCGCACCTCGCGGGCGCTCGCGGGGGACGGCGTCTATGCCTGGACGAGCCTGCAGGGCGTCGGCTCGCTCGTCGGCGTGCTGCCGCTCGTGCCGCTCCTCGCCATCGACGGCTGGTCGAGCGTGCCGCAGCTCGGCCTCCTCAATGCCGACGGCCTGCGTCTCGTCCTCTGGGCGGTCCTGCTCGGGCTGGTCAGCTCCTGGGTCGGCACGGTGCTCTGGATCATCGCGGCGCGGCGCCTGCCGGTGGCGCTCGCCGGGCAGCTCATCGTTTCCGAGACGGTCTTCGCCCTCGTCTACGGCTTCCTCTTCGAGGGCCGCTGGCCGACGCCCGGAGAGGTGGGCGGCGCCGGCCTCCTCATGCTCGGCGTCTTCGCGGCGGCGAGCGCCTTCCGCCGGGCGGAGGAGGGCAGCAAAGACGCTCGCCTTGTCGCGGACTGTCAGCTATAAGCGCCACCTCTGCTGTGGCACGATGGAGGGAGCCTGACGGCTTTCCCTGTACTGTTGGGAGTTGGTGAGATGACCGAGCGGTGGACGCCCGCGAGCTGGAGGAAGATGCCCATCCAGCAGGTGCCTGTCTATCCGGATGCCGATGCTCTTACGAGCGTCGAGCAGCAGCTTGCCGGTTTTCCGCCGCTCGTTTTTGCAGGTGAGGCCCGCCGGTTGAAGCGCGACCTCGCCAAGGTCGCGGCCGGCGAAGCCTTCCTCCTGCAGGGAGGCGACTGCGCCGAGAGCTTCGCCGAGCATTCCGCCGACAACATCCGCGATTTCTTCCGCCTGTTCCTGCAGATGGCGGTGGTGCTCACCTTCGCCGGCGCCTCGCCGGTGGTGAAGGTCGGCCGTGTCGCCGGCCAGTTCGCCAAGCCGCGCTCGGCGCCGACCGAGAAGGTGGGCGACACCGAGCTGCCGAGCTACCGCGGCGACATCATCAACGGCATCGAGTTCACGGAAGAAACCCGCACGCCGGACGCGCGCCGCCAGCTCATGGTCTACCGCCAGTCGGCGGCGACGCTGAACCTCCTGCGCGCCTTCGCCGGCGGCGGCTATGCCAACCTGCAGAACGCCCACCGCTGGATGCTCGGCTTCGTGAAGGACAGCCCCTCGTCGGGCCGCTACCAGGAGCTCGCCGGGCGCATCACCGAGGCGCTCGACTTCATGCGCGCCTGCGGCATCGACCCGGAGTCGCATCCCGAGATGCGCTCGACCGACTTCTACACCAGCCACGAGGCCCTGCTGCTCGGCTACGAGGAGGCGCTGACCCGCGTCGATTCCACCTCGGGCGACTGGTACGCCACCTCGGGCCATATGGTGTGGATCGGCGACCGCACGCGCCAGCCCGACCACGCGCATGTCGAATACTGCCGCGGCATCAGAAACCCGATCGGCCTCAAGTGCGGCCCCTCGCTGAAGGCCGACGAGCTGCTGCACCTCATCGACACGCTCAACCCCGACAACGAGGCGGGCCGCCTGACGCTGATCTGCCGCTTCGGCGCCGACAAGGTGCTGGAGCACCTGCCGGCCCTCGTCCGGGCGGTGAAGGAGAGCGGGCGCTCGGTCGTGTGGTCGTGCGACCCCATGCACGGCAACACGGTCAAGGCCGGCAACGGCTACAAGACCCGGCCCTTCGACCTCATCATGCGCGAGATCAAGGGCTTCTTCGACGTGCACCAGGCCGAGGGCACGCACGCCGGCGGCATTCACCTTGAGATGACGGGCAAGAACGTCACCGAATGCACCGGCGGCGCCCGCGCCCTGACGGACGAGGACCTGCACGACCGCTACCACACCCATTGCGACCCGCGCCTCAATGCGGAGCAGGCGCTCGAGGTGGCCTTCCTCGTCGCCGAGCGGCTGAAGCGCGAGCGCGCCGCGCGCATCGTGCCGCATGTCGAGGCGGCCGAGTAAGCTTCCCTTCGGGGAATGGAAAGGGCGGCCCTTGGGGCCGCCCTTCTCGTTTCAGGGCTGTTCCAGGACGATCTTGCCGATCGCGCGGCCGGATTCGATGAGCGCATGGGCCGCCCTCAGGTTGTCCGCCGTCAGCGGGCCGAAGCGCTCGCGCAGGGTGGTGGTGAGGAGACCCGCATCGACGAGTTCGGCGACTTCGTCGAGGAGGCGGTGCTGCGCTTCCATGTCGGGCGTGCGGAACATGGAGCGCGTGAACATCATCTCCCACAGGAAGGCGAGGCTCTTGCCCTTGAGGGCCATGATGTCGAGCGGCTTGGCGGGATCGTCGATGGCGCAGATGCGCCCCTGCGGGCGCAGGGCGGCGACGATCTCCGCCCAATGGTCATCCGTATTGGTCAGCGAGAAGACGTAATCGACCTCGCCGATGCCGATGCGCTTCAGCTCCTCGGACAGGGGCTGGCGATGGTCGATGACGTGATGCGCGCCGGCCTGCCGCACCCAGTCCTGCGTCTCGGTCCGCGAGGCGGTGCCGATGACGGTCAGCGACGTCAGCCGCCGCGCGAGCTGGACGGCGATGGAGCCGACGCCGCCGGCGGCGCCCACGATGAGCAGCGAACCTGCGCCCGGTGCCTTGCCGACCGGCACGGCGAGGCGGTCGAACAGCGCCTCCCAGGCGGTGATGGACGTGAGCGGCAGGGCCGCCGCCTCGGCGAAGGACAGGCTCTTCGGCTTGTGCCCGACGATGCGCTCGTCTACCGCCTGCAGTTCCGCATTGCTGCCCGGTCGGGTGATGTCGCCGGCATAGAACACCTCGTCGCCGGGCTTGAAGAGGCTGGCCTCGGGGCCGACCTTCTCCACGATGCCCGCCGCATCCCAGCCGAGGATCACCGGCGCCTCCGGCTTGCCCTGCCGGCGCATGCGGACTTTGGTGTCGACCGGGTTGACGGAAACCGCCTTCACCCGCACGAGGAGGTCGCGCGGGCCGATGGCCGGTTCCGGCGCCTCGAATGTGAACAGGGCCCTCGCGTCGTCGGCGGGCAGGGAGTCGACATAACCGATCGCCTTCATGATGATCTCCGGGTCAGGATTGCAGGCGGTGCCGGTGCGGCATCGCCGTCGCCGGAAATGTGGTTCTGTTCGAAGTCAAGGCCAAGAAGGCACAAGGTTGTCTCCTGGTATCAGGATTGATACCAGGCTATTCGCGGAGTGAAGGGAATGGCCAAGCGCCACGAGACATATGATTGCGCGCCCTCGTGTCCTGTCGAGGCGGCGCTTGAAATCATCGGCGCGAAGTGGAAGGGCGGCATCCTCTACAATCTCTGCGAGGGTGAAATCCGTTTCGGCGAGCTTCGCCGGCGGATGCCGAACGTCACCCAGCGCATCCTCTCGAAGGCGCTGCGCGAGCTCGAGGCCGACGGGGTGGTGCTGCGCACGGTCTATCCGACCAACCCGCCGCAGGTCGGCTACCGCTTCACGGCACGCGGCGAGGAGCTGCGCCCGATCGTCGAGGCTCTGGCCGTCTGGGGCAGCCCGCTCGCCTCGCCCGGCCAGGTGGACGCGGCCGCCTGAAGAGGCTCCCCATCGGGAACAGCCGGTTGCGGGCCGGCGTTGACGCCACGGGGGAATGCGGAGGCGATGCCGTGGCGTTCAAAAATTCCTGGAGCGGCCTCAAGGTCGCCTTCCGCAACGACCGCAACGTGCGCATTCTCGTCGCGGCGCTGCTGGCGGCGGTGCCGCTCTCCTTCGTCGTCGGCTTCTCGCCGCTCGTTTCCGCGGCGCTCATCTGCGTCGTCGTGCTGGCGCTCGCCGTCGAGCTCCTCAACACCTCGATCGAGGAGCTCGCCGACCACGTCACGCCTGAGCACAATCCCGACATCAAGCGCACCAAGGACTTCGCCTCGGCTGCCGTGTTCCTCACGCGACTGCTCGCCGCCTTCGTCTGGGGCGCGACGCTCGTCGAGCGTGCCGTCTTCGGCATCTGGTAGGCCAGCTCGCAAACCATGTCTTGCGCCGCTGCAACGGCGGCCGGCGGCCGGCGGGGCTATATTCAATCCCGACGGTCGGGGTTTCACCGCCGTCATGGCCGGGCTTGTCCCGGCCATCCACGCCTTGGACGTTGCTTAGTTAATCAAGGCGTGGATGCCCGCGACGAGCGCGGGCATGACGAGAGAGGAATGTCGTTCTCCGAGGCCGTCAGCAAAGAACAAAGATGCCCAAGGAGCCGCCGATGCCGGATGCCACCCTGATGCCGACGCTCTTCCTGTCGCACGGCGCGCCCAACCTCGTGCTGCACAACACCGAGGCGCACCGTTTCCTCAAGGCCTTCGGCGCCGCGCTGCCGCGCCCGCGCGCCATCCTGGTCGCGACGGCGCATTTCATGACATCCGCCCCGGCCCTGACGGCCGATGCCCGGCCCGAGACGATCTACGATTTCGGCAATTTCGAGCCGGAGCTGTTCCGGATGACCTACCCCGCGCCGGGCGACCCGGCGCTCGCGGCGCGGGCCGCGGCGCTCCTCGGCGAGGTGGGCCTCGCAGCTGGCACCGTGGAGGGCAGGGGCTTCGACCACGGCACCTGGGTGCCGCTCAAGCTGCTCTATCCCACGGCCGACATCCCCGTCGTGCAATTGTCCGTCCAGCCGCGCTCCGGGCCGGCCCATCACCTCGCCATGGGGCGCGCGCTCGCGCCGCTGCGCCGGGAGGGCGTGCTCATCGTCGGCTCCGGCGCGCTGACGCACAACCTGCACGAGCTGTTCGGGCGCGGCTATGCGCTCGATGCCCCGGCGCCCGACTGGGTCTCGTCCTTCGGCGAATGGATGCGTGCGGCGATCGAGGAGGGGCGCACCGATGATCTCGTCGACTATCGCCGCAAGGCCCCGTTCGGCCCCGAGAACCACCCGACGGAAGAACATCTCCTGCCGCTCTTCGTCGCCTTGGGGGCGGCCGGCGAGGCACGCGGAGAGCGCGTGCATGCGAGCGCGCAATACGGCGTCCTCATGATGGATGCCTATCGGTTCGGCTGAAGGACGGGTTCCGGAGGGGCGGCCCCGGTGCGTGCCGCGCATTCCCGGTTCCGCTTTGCCGCCGTTGCCGGGCGGGCCCGCCCGCGCTAAATCGAAGGCATGACGACACCGATCGACCGCTTCCGTCTCGCGCTCGCCCAGTTGAACCCCATCATGGGCGACATCGCGGCCAATCTCGCCATGGCGCGCAAGGCGCGCGCCGAGGCCGCCGCCCTCGGGGCGGATGTCGTGATGTTCACCGAGCTGTTCCTCGCCGGCTATCCGGCGGAGGATCTCGTGCTGCGCCCTGCCTTTCAGGACGCCTGCCGGCGGGCCTGCGAGGACCTGGCCCGCGACACCGCCGATGGCGGCCCCGCCGTCCTCATCGGCCTGCCGTGGAACGAGGACGGCAAGGTCTACAACGCCTATGCCGTGCTCGATGCCGGGGCTGTCGCCGCCGTGCGCTTCAAGGTGGACCTGCCCAACTACGGCGTCTTCGACGAGAAGCGCGTCTTCGCCGCAGGGCCCCTGCCGGGGCCGGTCAGCCTGCGCGGCCTGCGCCTCGGCCTGCCCATCTGCGAGGACATCTGGAGCGAGGAGGTGGTCGAGTGCCTGGCCGAGACGGGCAGCGAGATCCTGCTCGTGCCCAACGGCTCGCCCTATTGGCACGACAAGATGCTGGAGCGCTACAACATCGCCGCCGCCCGCGTCACCGAGACGGGCCTGCCGATGGCCTATCTCAACCAGGTCGGCGGCCAGGACGAACTCGTCTTCGACGGCGCCTCCTTCATCCTTAACGGCGATGCGAGCCTTGCCGGCCAGTTCAGGGCCTTTGCCGAGACGGTCGAGTTGACCGAGTGGCGGCGCGAGCCGCAGGGCTGGCGCTGCGTCGCCGCCCCGCGCGAGGTGGTGGAGGAGGGCGAGCAGGCCGATTATGCCGCCTGCGTGCTCGGCCTGCGCGACTATGTGGAGAAGAACGGCTTTCCCGGCGTCGTGCTCGGCCTGTCGGGCGGCATCGATTCCGCGCTCTGCGCCGCGATGGCGGTCGACGCGCTCGGCTCCGAGCGCGTCCACTGCATCATGCTGCCCTACCGCTACACCTCGAGCGAGAGCCTCGACGACGCGGCCGCCTGCGCCAAGGCGCTCAACGTGCGCTACGACATCCTGCCCATCGCCAGCGCGGTGGAGGGGCTGGAGGCGGCGCTCGCGCCGCTCTTCGTCGGCACGCCGCGCGGCGTGACCGAGGAGAACCTGCAGAGCCGGGCCCGCGGCACCATGCTCATGTCCATCTCCAACAAGTTCGGCGCCATGGTGGTGACGACGGGCAACAAGTCGGAGATGTCGACGGGCTATGCCACGCTCTACGGCGACATGAACGGCGGCTACAACCCGATCAAGGATCTCTACAAGACCGAGGTCTATCGCCTGTCCGCCCTGCGCAACGGCTGGAAGCCGAAGGGCGCGCTGGGGCCGGACGGCGAGGTGGTGCCCGCCAACATCCTCGTCAAGGCGCCGACGGCGGAGCTGCGCGAGGGGCAGAAGGATCAGGATTCGCTGCCGCCCTACGACGTTCTCGACGATATCCTGATCGGGCTCGTCGAGGAGGAGCTGCGCGTCGCCGAGATCGTGGCGCGCGGGCACGACGAGGCGACGGTGAAGAAGGTGGAGCGCCTGCTCTACCTCGCCGAATACAAGCGCCGGCAATCGGCCCCGGGCGTCAAGGTGACGCGCCGCAACTTCGGCCGCGACCGGCGCTACCCGATCGTCAACCGCTTCCGCGACACCGGCGCGCCGGCACACGTGCCGGAAGCGGGCATGGACCGGGCGAGGGGCGCCGCCCGCGCCGACGCCATCGATTTTTGAGGGGTAGGGACGGTCCGCGCCGGCAGCAGCATGGCCTCGGATCGTCATGGCCGGGCTCGTCATCGCAAGTCGGGCTCGCCCGACTTGCGAGATCCTAAAGGAGACGCAACGCGCCTGCGCGTTGCTGTTGCCATCCACGCTTCCCACGTCGCGCATCGTGTCAAGGCGTGGATGCCCGCGACGAGCGCGGGCATGACGATGGCGAAGGCCAATATTTGATATAAGCCACTTGTCCTGCCGTTCGCTTCGAGCATTGCGGCGGCAAGCCTATAAGGTCCATCTGATGCCCGCTCCCGTCGTCCGCTTCGCCCCTTCGCCCACCGGTCGCCTGCACATCGGCAACGCGCGCACGGCGCTGCTCAACTATCTCCTGGCGCGGCGCGAGGGGGGACGCTTCGTCCTGCGCCTCGACGACACCGATCTCGCGCGCTCGACGCGGGAATTCGCCGACGGCATCGTCGAGGACCTCGCCTGGCTCGGCATCGTGCCGGACCTCACCGTGCGCCAGTCGGAGCGCACGGCGCTCTACGACGCGGCGGTGGACAGGCTCATCGCCATGGGCCGCCTCTATCCCTGCTACGAGACGCCGGAGGAGCTTGAGCGGCGCCGCAAGCGCCAGCTCGGCCGCGGCCTGCCGCCGGTCTACGACCGGGCCGCGCTGCAGCTGACGGCGCAGGAGAAGGCGAAGCTGGAGGCCGAGGGGCGGCGGCCGCACTGGCGCTTCCTGCTCGAGCACCGCGTCGTCCGCTGGCACGACCTCGTGCGCGGCGACAGCCATGTCGACTGCGCCTCCCTGTCCGACCCCGTGCTGCGCCGCGAGGACGGCACCTATCTCTACACTTTGCCGTCCGTCGTCGATGATCTCGACCTCGGCATCACGCATGTGGTGCGCGGCGAGGACCATGTGACCAACACGGCGGTGCAGATCGAGATCATCGAGGCGCTCGGCGGCACCGTGCCGGCCTTCGGCCACCACAACCTGCTCACCACGGCGAGCGGGGAGGGGCTGTCGAAGCGCCTCGGCCATCTCTCGCTCAAGGGCCTGCGCGACGGCGGCCTCGAGCCGATGGCGATCGCGAGCCTTGCCGTGCTCGTCGGCTCCGCCGAGGCGGTCAGGCCCGTCGCCTCTCTCGACGATCTCGCGGGCCTTGCCGATCTCGGCCGCCTGTCGCATGCGCCGGCGAAGTTCGACGAGGCGGAGCTCGACGGCCTCAATGCCAGGCTGCTGCACGCGATGCCCTACGAAGACGCGCAGGCGCGGCTCGCGGCGCTCGGCGTCGGTGGCGGTGCGGCTTTCTGGGAGGCGGTGCGCGGCAACCTCGCCCGCCTGGCGGATGTCGCGACGTGGTGGGAGGTGGTCGCCGGCGAGATCGCGCCCGTCGTGACGGATGAGGCGCTCGTCGCCAAAGCGCGCGCGCTCCTGCCGGACGAGCCGTGGGACGGGGCGACCTGGAAGGGCTGGACGGATCAGGTGAAGGCCGAGACCGGCGCCAGGGGCCGGGCGCTTTTCATGCCCCTCAGGCAGGCGCTCACCGGTCTCGACCACGGGCCGGAACTCGCGGCGCTGCTGCCGCTCATCGGCCGGGACAAGGCGGCCGCGCGGCTCGAGGGCCGCACGGCCTGAGCGCGGCCCTCAGTCGGGCATCCGGCGATCGTAGTCCTGCTGCAGGCTCTGCCAGCGGTCCCAGAAGGGCTCCGGCTCCTCGCCCGAGGCGCGGGCGACCAGGATGTCGAGGTGCATGTGCCAGCCGGCGCTGACCTGGAGCAGGGTCGAGCGATCGGGCAGCCGGCGATGGGTCACGGTGAGCAGTACCGCCTCGTGCCGCGGCTCGAGCTCGAAGGTGACGTCGCCGGTGCCGTTCCAGGTGAAGGAGAGCCGGCGGGGCGGGTCGACCTCCGTGAGGCGGCTCTGCATCCGGTGCTCGTCCGAATAGCCGGACGGCCGCTGGCCTGGGGGATCCGTGAGTTCATCGTGGCGCCAGATGAACTCGAAGGGCGCGCCGACCTTCATCTCCATGTCTCCGGCCGCGAGCCAGCGGCGCCGCAGATCGCTCTCCGTGAGATAGGCCCAGATGCGTTCCACCGGGCCCGGCAGAAGGCGCTGGATCCTGAGCGTGGCGGATTCGGTCAGCACGCCATAGGCGTCGAGGGTGGCTTGCTCGGTCATTGTTCCTCTCCTTCGGGTGTGGGAGATCGGCTGGCGTCCTCCGCGCGCAGGAGCGCCTCGAGCACATCGAGACGTCCTGTCCAGAAGCGCTCGTAGAAGCTCAGCCAGTGATAGGCGCTGGCGAGCGGCCCCGGATCGAGGCGGCATACGTGCGTGCGGCCCCTGATCTCGCGCCGGATGAGCCCGGCAGTCTCCAGCGCCTTGATGTGTTTCGAGGCCGCTGCGAGCGAGATGGCGAAAGGCTCGGCAAGCTGGCCCACCGTGCGCTCGCCGCTGGCAAGCTCGCGCAGCATGTGCCGGCGCGTAGCATCGCCGAGGGCGTGGAAGACGGTGTCGAGCTGGGGCGTGTTTAATTCAACCATAAGGTTTAATATAGGGCGTGCGGATTAATTGTCAACCGACAGGTTGAATGACCTCGCGTGGCCGTCGAGCCGCTGGAGCATGCCTGCCCCCTTATTGGTATGTGTGCCTTGAAAAGTCGCGCAAATTCAAAGGCGTGGATGGCCGGGACGAGCCCGGCCAAGACGCTCCCGGCCAAGACGCTCCCGGCCAAGACACTCCGGCCAAGACACTCCCGGCCAAGATGCTCCGGCCAAGACGCTCCGGCCAAGACGCTCCGGCCGAGACGCTCCCGGCGCAACACCCCCGCCGTCATGGCCGCGCTCGTCGCGGCCATCCACGACTGCCCGCCCAAGCGCCAGCGTTGCGGCGTGGATGCCCGCGACGAGCGCGGGCATGACGGGGGAGCCGGTGGGAAGACAACGGCAATGCCGTACATTCGGTCCCGCCGCCCGAAAGCTGGCGGCATCCTCTCACGCATGCGGACAGCGCCCTTCAAGAACGGCGCAGGAGGTCACCCGGTCGGCAGAATAGGGCACGTGACCTTCGGTGTTGCCGGAGGGCGGCACATGCGGCTCCACGAGCGCACAGGCGCTGGAAGAGGCGTGCCCCCCCTTCTCGCCGTCATGGCCGCGCTTGTCGCGGCAATCCACGACTGTCCGCCCGGCGCCGGCGTTGCGGCGTGGATGCCCGCGACGAGCGCGGGCATGACGGACTGCCCCAAGACCGGACTGCCCCAAGACCGGACTGCGCCAAGACCGGACTGCCCCAAGACCGGGCAAGCCCCAAGGCCATACATGCCCCAAGGGCAGGGGCAGGGCAGGCCGCGCTACCTGTTCGGCGCCGGACCTTCGACCTTGGGCACGGCGACGACGTTCGGGGCGACGATGCGTACGCGGGTGCGCACGCCGTCCGGACGCGTGACGTCCTGGGTCGGGCCCTCGTGCTGGTCCACGGTCGGGCCGGCGTCCTCGATGGCGCCGGCGTCGATGCCCGAGGATTCGCTCGAGCCCGTGGGCAGGGCGCTCGCCGATTCGCCGACTTCCTCTTCCGCATCCGCCGGCTTCTTGGCGTCCTGCGCACGGCTGCGCTGCGGAGCCTCCTGCTTGGGCCGCGACAGTTCCTCGGCCTTCTCGGCCGTGACGATGAGGTCGCCCTTGCGGCCCTCGATCATCTGCTCGGCCCGCTGCAGCACCTGCGCCCAGGTCTCGTTCTGGCTCTTGCAGCTGCAGGCCGGGTCGAAGGTCTTCTTGTAGCGGCCGGCGTTGGGCATCGCCGTATAGGGCTGGCCGGACCAGCTCGCCGCCTGCTCGATGGCGCCGCCCTGCGGCATGAAATAGAGGTCCGTCGCCGCGCCGGGGCACATCGCCTGGCACATGCTGCGCCCGCCCTCACGCCCGCCGGGGCTCGCTCCGAGGGGGAAGAAATAGCCGTCGCAGGTGCGCACGCAGACGGCGCGCGAGCCGCCGAAGCGCTGGCCCTCGTCGAGGGGCACCTCGGTCATCTCGGGCACCGGCTCGTCCGGCGGCGGGCCGCCGCCGAACAGGCTTTCGAAGAAGCCGCGCGGGCGCCCGCCCGGCTGGCATTCACGGGCGTACATCGCCTGCAGCTGCCGGCGGCGCTGCTCGACGCCCGGCCCGCCGCCGAGGCGGTCGGCGGTGGCCAGCAGCTGCTCCAGGTTGCTCTCCATCTGCCGGATGCGGCCGGCGAGGCCGTTGCATTCCGGCGGCGGCGCATCGCCGAAGAACAGGAAGCGGCCGCGGCTGCAGCCGAGCTGGTCGAAATAGGCGCGCGTGCGGTCGAGCTCCTGCCGCTGGCGCCGTGCCGCCGTCTCATACTGGCGGGCGCGCGGATCGGGCCCCGCCTGCAGGGAGGCGAGCTCGGCCCGATAGCGGTCGCAGACCGGCGACTGCGCAAGCGCGGAGGAGGCGGCGACGACGAGGGCGACGGTCGCAAAGGCGAACTTCAGAGAGCGAGCAACCATCGATCCTTCTCGGGGCGGCAGGATAGCGGACGTGAGACCGGCGAATTAGGACAACGAGACATCGACCAAAGTGTGTCGCCGCGCCGTCTCGACCCATGCGGACGGCGGCGGGCACTCGTCAATGGCTTAGCCGAGCACGCCTCACTGATCAATCGCCGGCGGCTCCTCGTGCAGGGCGGCGCAGCGCTGCATGAGGTGCTCGATGACGCGGCCGAAGGCGGCGAGGTCCTCCTGCGGCACGCCGTCGGTCAGCCGCTCCGCGAAGCCGAGCGCGATCGGCACGATGGCGGCGTAGGTCTCGCGGCCCTCGCGCGACAGCGAGACGAAGGCCTCGCGCCGGTCCTCCTCGTTGGAGCGCCGGTCGATGAGGCCGCGCTCGTCGAGCGCGCTGATGGCGCGTGACACCTTCGTCTTGTGCATGCGGCTCTGGCGGCCGATGTCGCGCGCCGTCATCTCGTCGTATTCGCCGAGGGTGGCGATGACGCGCCATTCGGGAATGCCGAGCCCGAAGGTCTCGGCATAGCTCTCGGCCAGCGCCTCGGCCACCAGCTGGGCCACGACGTTGAGCCGGTAGGGCAGGAAGGTGGAGAGCGCGAGCCTGGCCTGCCTCGCAGGGGAGGCGGCGGCCGCCGGATCCGTCGATATCGGTTTCATGTGCTACAGGTCGTTGCCTCTTGCCGGTCGCCCGTCCGATGGACACCCGCGCAGGATACAGCGTTCGCCCGCTGCCTCTTTGCGCAGCCCGAAAGATCTAATGGATTTGATCGAATACCCGAGATGGCGTTGCCTGCAAAGATCGGCAATGCCCATGCAGGGCGAGAGATACGGCGCGCGCGGCGCCGAACCGGGTTAAGCTGCCCGTCCGAAAGGCCGTGCCGGCGACGGTTCTCGCCGGGGAGGAAACGAACCAGATGAAACTCGCTTCGCTCAAGCACGGCCGCGACGGCCGCCTCGTCGTGGTCTCGAAGGACCTCACCCGCGCCACCGATGCCTTCTTCATCGCGCCGACCCTGCAGGCGGCGCTCGACGACTGGGAGCGCCTCGCGCCGCGCCTCGCGGATCTCGCCGAGCAGCTCGAGCACGGGTCGGTGCCCGCCTTCCGCTTCCACGAGCATGATTGCGCCGCGCCGCTGCCGCGCGCCTTCCAGTGGGCGGACGGCTCGGCCTACGTCAATCACGTCGCGCTGGTGCGCCAGGCGCGCGGCGCCGAGATGCCGGCGTCGTTCTGGGAGGACCCGCTGATGTACCAGGGCGGCTCCGATGCGCTGCTCGGCCCGCGCGAGGCCATCGTGGCGGCCGACGAGGCTTCGGGCATCGATTTCGAGGCGGAGGTCGCCGTCGTCACGGGCGACGTGCCGATGGGCAGCGATGCGGCGGCGGCGCGCGGGCTCATCCGGCTCGTCATGCTCGCCAACGACGTCTCCCTGCGCGCCCTGGTGCCCGGGGAACTCGCCAAGGGCTTCGGCTTCTTCCAGTCGAAGCCCTCGTCCGCCTTCTCGCCGGTGGCCGTGACGCCGGACGAGCTCGGCCCGGCGTGGGACGGGGCGCGGCTGCATCTTGCCCTGTCCTCCTACGTCAACGGCAAGGCCTTCGGCAGCCCCGACGCCGGCGAGGACATGACCTTCGATTTTCCGACCCTGATCGCCCACGCCGCGAAGACGCGCCGCCTTGGCGCCGGCACCATCATCGGCTCGGGCACGGTCTCGAACCGGGACGCCGACGGCGGGCCGGGGCGCCCCGTCGCGGACGGCGGGCGCGGCTATTCCTGCATCGCCGAGCAGCGCATGGTGGAAACGATCCTCCGCGGCGAGGCGCATACGCCCTTCCTGCGCTTCGGCGATACCGTCCGCATCGAGATGCGCGACGCCGCCGGCCATTCGATCTTCGGGGCGATCGAGCAGGAGGTCCGCGCGCCGGATTGATCGCCCGGGGCACGATGCCACGCGCGCTCTTGGGGGGCTGCTCTCGGTTGTATCGGCGAAAGGGCGCGAGACCGTCGGCGGCGGACGCTCGTCTGCCGCCCGCGCCCGTGGCCGAGGCAAATCCGCAACCACGATCAAGCCGGGTGCGCTAGAACCTCCAGGCCGCCGGCGGCCAGCCGGACAACATGCGAGGAGGCGACATGCTGAGCCACGTCACGCTGGGGACATCCGACATCGAGCGCGCCAAGGGCTTCTATGACGCCGTGCTGGCGGTGCTCGACCTCGCGTGCCAGTTCGACGAGCGCGAGCACGGCTGGCTCGGCTATGCCGCCGGCCCGGAGAGCGTGCCGCAGTTCTGGATAGGACGGCCGATCGACGGCCAGGCGCCGAGCGTCGGCAACGGCGTCACGGTGGCCTTCGTCGCGCCCTCGCGCGCGGTGGTGGACACCTTCCACCACGCGGCGCTCGCGGCGGGCGCCCGCGACGAAGGGGCGCCCGGCCTCAGGCCGCACTATCATGCCGATTACTATGGGGCCTATATCCGCGACCTGGATGGCCACAAGATCTGTTGCGTCTGCCACGCACCGGCCTGAGGGGGAAAGAGCCTGAGCCGTGGCTGGGCGGGAAAGACGGTCGGCAGCGGCCGCGTCACCGCCAGCTGCTGGCCGGCGGAGCGCTGGTGCGGCACGAGCGCGAGGCCTGCGGCTGCAACGACGCTGGCGGCAAGGCAGAGCGCCCATTCCGTCCGCGCAACGCGTCGCGGCGCTATGACCTGAAACGTTCCCGTCATGCATGGCTCCCTGGTCGCTCGTATGCCGTGCAGCCCGTCCCCCACGCGCAGGGCTACCGTCATCGAGGCGCAAAATCAAATGAAATCAATAATTTAGATTTTTTCCGATGTGATGCTGCGATTGCGCCGGTGGAGGCTGGTGCGGGGCGGATGCGCTGCCCATATGATCCTGCAGTTCTCCAGGAGGGCATGCATGGCGTTTCGTCGGTTTCTCATGGCAGTCGCGGCGGGTGCGGCGGTGATCGTCGCGGCCGCGGTGCCGGCGCGCGCGGAAGGCCCCGACCTCATCTTCAAGAAATCGACCGTGTGGAAGATGCTGACGCCGGACGACAAGCTCGCCGTCTACGGCATCGACGACCCCGTGGCCGACGGTGTCGCCTGCCACTACACCTTGCCCGAGCGCGGCGGCGTCAAGGGCATGTTCGGCGTCGCCGAGGAGGTGTCGGACATCTCCCTGTCGTGCCGGCAGGTGGGGCCGATCAGCTTCAAGGGCAAGTTCGAGCAGGGCGAGGTCGTCTTCAGCGAGCGCCGCTCGCTCGTGTTCAAGCGCATGCAGATCGTGCGCGGCTGCGACGTCAAGCGCAACGTGCTCGTCTATCTCGTCTATTCCGACAGGATCATCGAGGGCTCGCCGAAGAACTCCACCTCGAGCGTGCCCATCATGCCCTGGGGCGACAGCGAGGCGCCGCGCTGCGCCGACTGGCTGAAGAGCTGAGGCCGGCCCGAAGTCTCGGGACGGCCGGCGTCGCGCTCAGGGCATGACCGAGCAGGTGATGGACACGGACGGGGCGCCGCGGCGGCTCGTCACGGCCACCTCTTCCTTCAGCGAGCCGGTCGCTTCCCTGCGGTCGATGAGGCCGAAATGCGTCGCCTTGGCATAGCCCTGCGCCGTGCACCAGGCCTGCGCCACGCCGGCCGCGCAGTCGTCGCCCGTCGCGAGGCATTCCGCGACGCCGTAGCCGTCGCTCGCCGGGATGATGAAGGTCGCCTCGTCCGCCGGCGACGCCGTCACGGCGGCGGGCAGGAGGAGGGCGAGCGCGATGAGGTGGGCGGCAAGACCGGTCAGGACGAAGGCGCGGCGCATGGGGGACGTGTCTGTTTCGGCGACGGTGGGTTGGGACGAGGCCCGAAGGCACTCTCCATGATGAAGCTGAACAAAGCCTGAAAGTTCCGTGGGGCGAGGTGCGCTGCCGCACATCGGGGTGCGGGCCGCGCATTCACGGCGGAGGTCTCTTGACGGATTCTCGCCGAAAAGGCAAACATCACGGTCATGACGACGGCCACCGCGATCATTCGCCCGATCATTATTTGCAGCTAGCGTTTCCGCTGGCTGGAGCCGTCCTGTTCTCTCGCAAAGATCGGATTGCCCTCCCTGCCGGCGGCTAGGAGATCATCATCCATGTCTCAAGAGACGTTGCGGCTCCACAACACGCTGACGCGCACCAAGGAAGACTTCCGCCCCATCGATCCGGCGAACGTGCGCATGTACGTGTGCGGGCCGACGGTCTACGACTACGCCCATATCGGCAATGCGCGGCCCGTCATCGTCTTCGACGTGCTGTTCCGCCTGCTGCGGCACATTTATGGGGAAAACCACGTCACCTACGTCCGCAACATCACGGACGTGGACGACAAGATCAACGCCCGCGCCGCCCGCGATTATCCCGACCTGCCGCTCAACGAGGCCATCGCGAAGGTCACGGAGAAGACCGAGGCGCAGTTCCACGCCGACATCGCCGCCTTCGGCGTCCTTCCGCCGAGCGCGGAGCCGCGCGCCACGGGCCACATCGAGGAGATGAAGGCCATCATCGAGCGGCTCGTCGCCCGCGGCGTCGCCTATGTGGCCGAGGACCACGTGCTCTTCTCCCCGGGCGCCATGGACGCGCGCGGCAAGGCGCCGAAATACGGCACGCTCGCCCGCCGCTCGCTCGACGAGATGCTGGCGGGGGCACGGGTCGACGTCGCGCCCTACAAGCGCGATCCGATGGATTTCGTCCTGTGGAAACCCTCGAAGGAGGGCGAGCCCGGCTGGGCGAGCCCCTGCGGCATCGCGGTGAAGGGCCGGCCCGGCTGGCACATCGAGTGCTCGGCCATGGCCATGGCGAAGCTCCTCGAGCCCTTCGGCGGCGGCCTCGCCTGCGAAGACCCGGCGAAGAACGTCTTCGACATCCACGGCGGCGGCATCGATCTCGTCTTCCCGCACCACGAGAACGAGATCGCCCAGAGCTGCTGCGCCTTCGACACCGGCCGCATGGCCAACTTCTGGCTGCACAACGGCTTCCTCATGGTCGAGGGCGAGAAGATGTCGAAGTCGCTCGGCAACTTCGTCACCATTCACGAATTGCTCGCGACAGATAGCTTCGGCGGCCGCTCCTGGCCGGGTGAGGTGCTGCGCCTCGCCATGCTGCGCACGCACTACCGCCAGCCGATCGACTGGACGGTAAAGGCGCTGGAGGAGGCGGAGAAGACGCTGCGCGGGTGGGCAGCTGTGCTGGAGCAGCAGGAGGCCGCGCTGTCGGGTGCCGAGACGCCCGGGCACGGCCTCGTTGCGGCCCTGCTCGACGATCTCAACAGCGCCCAGGCCATCGCGGACCTGCATGGCCTCGCCGCGGACGCGCGCGGCGGCGATATCGAAGCGGCGCGCCAACTCGCCGGCGGGCTCGGGCTCCTCGGCTTCGAGCCGGGTCGGCTGGTCGCAACCTTCGGCGAGAGCGCCCTGCGCGAAGCCATGGTCGGAACCATGGACGGCGAGTGGGTCGACACCCTCATCGCCGCCCGCCTCGCCGCCCGCAAGGCGAAGAACTGGGCCGAATCCGATCGCATCCGCGACGAGCTTGCCGCCATGGGCATCCAGCTGAAGGACGGCAAGGATCCCGCGACGGGCGAGCCCGTCACCACCTGGGAGGTGAAGCGATGAGCGCCCAGGCGCTGCCCGCTCCCGCGCTCCGGCCCTTCCTGCCCGCCGACGTGCCGGAGCTCGCCGGCATCTTCCGCGAGAGCATCGCGGAGCTGACGGGCGAGGACTACAGCGAGGCGCAGCAGGAAGCCTGGATGATGCTCGCCGACGACGAACAGGCCTTCGGTGCCATGCTCGCCGGCATGCTGACCATCGTCGCCACCATCGGCGGCATGCCGGTGGGCTTCGCCGCGCTCAAGGGCGCCGATCACATCGACATGATCTACGTGCATCCGGAATTCGCCCGCCGGGGTGTCGGCAGTGCCCTGTGCGACGCGCTGGAGAAGCTCGCCGGCGCCCGCGCGGCAAAGCGCCTGACGACGGATGCGAGCGATACGGCGCGGCCTTTCTTCGAACGGCGCGGCTATCTCGCGCAGCACCGCAACACGGTCATGCGCGGCGAGGAATGGCTCGGCAGCACCCGCATGGAAAAAGCCCTGCCGGCGGCAGGGGAAGGACCAGCCTCATGACAACGCGAGAGCGCGTCTATCTCTACGACACCACCCTGCGCGACGGCGCCCAGACCACGGGCGTCGACTTCTCGCTGGAGGACAAGCGCCTCATCGCGGGCCTGCTCGACAAGCTGGGCATCGACTATGTGGAAGGCGGCTATCCCGGCGCCAACCCGCTCGATACCGAGTTCTTCGCGGCGAGGCGCACGGAACGCGCGAAGTTCGCCGCCTTCGGCATGACGAAGCGCGCCGGCCGCTCCGTCGCCAACGATCCGGGCGTGGCGGCGCTGCTGGAGGCGAAGGCCGACACCATCTGCTTCGTCGCCAAGTCCTGGGACTACCAGGTCACCGTGGCGCTGGAGACGAGCCTCGAGGAGAACCTCGCCGGCATCCGCGAGAGCGTCGCCGCGGCGAAGGCCGCCGGGCGCGAGGTGATGCTCGACTGCGAGCATTTCTTCGACGGCTACAAGGCCAACCGCGACTATGCGCTCGCCTGCGCCAAGGCTGCCTATGAGGCCGGCGCGCGCTGGGTGGTGCTGTGCGACACCAACGGCGGCACCTTGCCGGAGGAAGTCGCCGCCATCGTCGCCGACGTGGCGCGCCACGTGCCGGGCGACCATCTCGGCATCCACGCCCACGACGACACGGGCTGCGCCGTCGCCAATTCGCTCGCCGCGGTGAAGGCCGGGGCGCGGCAGGTGCAGGGCACGCTCAACGGTCTCGGCGAGCGCTGCGGCAATGCCAATCTCGTCAGTCTCATCCCGACGCTGAAGCTGAAGGACGGCTTCGCCGACCGCTTCGAGATCGGCGTCGACGAGGAGGCGCTCGCGGGCATCACCCAGCTCTCGCGCGCGCTCGACGAGATCCTCAACCGCGCGCCCAACCGGCACGCGCCCTACGTCGGCGCGAGCGCCTTCGCCACCAAGGCCGGCATCCACGCTTCGGCCGTGCTGAAGGACCCGCGCACCTACGAGCACGTGGCGCCGGAGAGTGTCGGCAACGTCCGGCAGGTGCTCGTCTCCGATCAGGCCGGCCGGTCCAACCTGCTCGCCGGGCTGGAGCGCGTGGGGCTCCACGTCGACCGCGCCGACCCGCGCATCTCCCGCCTGCTCGAGGCGGTGAAGGAGAAGGAGGCCCAGGGCTATGCCTACGAGGGGGCCGACGCCTCCTTCTTCCTGCTCGCCAAGCGCGTCCTCGGCGAGGTGCCGGAGTTCTTCATGGTGGAGCGCTTCAGCGTCAACGTGGAGCGACGCTACAATGCCATCGGCGAGCTCGTCACCGTGGCCGAGGCCATCGTCAAGGTGAAGGTGGGGGACGAGATCCTCATCTCCGCCGCCGAGGGCAACGGCCCCGTCAACGCCCTCGACCTCGCCCTGCGCAAGGACCTCGGCAAGTACCAGCGCTTCATCGAGGGCCTGGAACTCGTCGACTACAAGGTGCGCATCTTCCAGGGCGGCTCGGACGCCGTGACGCGCGTGCTCATCGAATCCGGCGACGAGACCGGCGAGCGCTGGTGCACCGTCGGCGTCTCGGCCAACATCATCGATGCCTCCTTCCAGGCCCTGACGGATTCGGTCGTCTACAAGCTCGTCAGGAGCGGCGCGGGAAGGGAGTGAGGGCACGCCCCGCCGTCATGCCCGCGCTTGTCGCGGGCATCCGTGCCTCTGGAACCTTGATGCTATCAGTGATTTGGATGGCCGGGACGAGCCCGGCCATGACGAGGCCGGCCATGACGAAGCCGGCCATGACGCGTGGAGTGGATCATCAGAACCGCTCGCCGAGCGGCACCTTGGCTTCCCGCTCCTCGTCGCTGACGCGGGCGGCCGCCTGCTCGATCATCGGTATCACGTCGCCCACCTTCTCGGCGACGAGATAGGATACCTCGAAGCCGGGGCGGATGAAGCCTTCGTTGCGCATGTGGGCGAAGAGCTGCAGCAGCGGACGCCAGAAGTCCTGCGTGTTGAGCAGCAGGACCGGCTTCCGGTGCTGGCCGAGCTGGGCCCAGGTGAGCTGCTCGACGAGCTCCTCCAGGGTGCCGATGCCGCCGGGCATGGCGACGAAGGCGTCCGCCCGTTCGTACATCATGCGCTTGCGCGTATGCATGTCCGGGACGACGATCGTCTCCTGGGCGTCCGTCAGCATCACCTCGCGCTTCTTGAGGAACTCGGGGATGATGCCCGTCACGCGCCCGCCCGCATCCAGCACGGCGCGCGCCACGGTGCCCATGAGGCCGATGTTGCCGCCGCCGTAGACGAGGCCGATGCCCTTCTCGGCCATGGCGGCGCCGAGTGTTTTTGCCGCAGCCGCGTGGGCAGCCTCGTCCCCGGCGGCCGAGCCGCAGTAGACGCAAATGGATCGAATCTTGCTCATGACTTAGCGGTTTGCTCGGCCCGGCGCCTCCGGTCAAGTCACGAAGCGTGAGATGTTCCGGAACGGCACAGGCAAGGTTGGTGTGGGACGATCGATATGGCAAGGCTTGCCGCCGGCAAGCGTAAATGTGCCGCCGGCTCAGAAGGATATGGCGAGCGCAGGCCAACGCCGCTAGCTTGGGCAATCGGATAATCGGGGGTTAGTCGCATTATGGTCCTGTCCCGCAACTCGCAAATTGCCATTGCGGTCGCAGGGGTTATCGCCCTGGGGCTCATCATCTATCTTTTCGGCATTCCGCGAGAGGCCGGGCAGGAAACACAGCGCGAGGTGCCCGTTGCCGCGACCGATGCGCCGGCCCGGGAGACGCCCGCGGTGCCGCCGGCGGCAGCCGGCGACAAGCCGTCGGTCGACCAGCCTTCGGCTGAGGCGGCGAAGCGTGGGGAAGCGGGGGCGCAACAGCAGGCGGGGGCCGTACCCGCCGCGCCGCAGGCGCCGGCCGATGCGCCGGCAGCGCCGCAGCCCGTCGTGCCGTCCTTCGACATCGTACGCGTCGAGCCGAGCGGGGAGGCCGTCATCGCCGGCCGCGCCGCGCCCAACGGCAAGGTCGTGCTCCTGCGCAACGGCGAGCCTTTCGCCGAGGCGTCGACCGATGCCGCGGGCCAGTTCGCCATGACGCCGCCGGCCCTCCCGGCCGGCACGTTCGAACTGACCCTGCGCCTGACCGATGCCGAGGGGCGCACGCAGAATTCCGGCCAGTCGGTCACGGTGGTGGTCGCCGACGACAAGAAGCAGCAGCCCATGGTCGCCCTCGCCACGCCGAACGCACCGACGCAGGTGCTGTCGCGCCCCGAGACGACCGTCGCCCAGGGAACTCCGGTCGCGCCGCAGGACGCTCAACAGGGCGCTCAGGAAACGCCGCCCGCCCAGCCTGCCGAGGACGGTGCCGCCCAGGCGCAGCCGCCCGCAGATGCGGCGCCTGCGGTGCCCGGCACCGGTGCCCCCGCGGCGGCGGATTCGCCGGCGGCGGGGCAGGCGACCGAGCGGGTCGGCGTCGCCATCGATGCGGTCGACGTCGAGGGCGGGGGCAGGCTGTTCGTGTCGGGCCGCGGGGCCCCCGGCGCGACGGTGCGGCTCTATCTCAACGAGAGCTATCTGGCCGCCGGCAACGTGCCGGCCGACGGGCGCCTGTCCTTCTCCGTCGAGCGCGGGGTGGCGCCGGGCGACTACCGCGTGCGCCTCGACGATGTCGACCCGGGCACCGGGGCCGTGCTGTCACGCGCCGAGGTGCCCTTCACCATGCCCGGGCCGGAAGCGGCGGCGGGCGCCCCGGCCGCACAGGGAACCGTGGCGCCGACCGGGCCGGTCTCGCCCGAGGTCTCCGGCGTCCCGGCCGGGCAGGGCGAGGCGGCGCCGGCCGAAGCTGCCCGCCCGTCCGGCGGCGAGGGTGTCGTCGTGGTGCCCGAGGTGCGCACCGCGAAGGTTTCCCGCGGCGACAGCCTGTGGCGGATCAGCCGGCGCATCTACGGCCACGGCATGCGCTACACGGTGATCTACGACGCCAACCAGCAGCAGATCCGCAACCCGGACCTGATCTATCCCGGCCAGGTCTTCGTGCTGCCCAACGGCGGCGCGCAACAGTGACCGGCAGCGCGGCGCCTCCTGTCGAAGCGCCGCGCTTCGCCACCGCACGCCTGTCACCGGCAGGGTGCACAAACGGTCGGGCGGGCCTATATCAGGGGTTCGTTCTGTCTGGAATCATTCTGAATGGCTGACCAAGCAACCGGCCTCGCCGCGCCGGAAACGGCCGCGCAGGGGCCTGCCGCAGCGCCGCACCGGCCGGGCATCGCAGGCACCATGGTGCGGCTGTGGCCCTACCTGTGGCCGCACGACCGGGCGGACCTGCGCCTGCGCATCTACATCGCCTTCGCCCTGCTCCTGGCGGCGAAGATCGTCACCGTCCTGATGCCCTACAGTTTCAAATGGGCGACGGACGCGCTGACGGGCGAGCTCGGGGGTGCCGGCGCGCAGGCGACGGCGCCGCTATGGGCCGGGGCGGTGGCGCTCACGGTGCTCTACGGCCTCACCCGCATGCTCATGGCCGGGCTCACGCAATTGCGCGACGGCGTCTTCGCCTCGGTGGCCATGAATGCCGTGCGGCGCCTGGCGCTCAAGACCTTCGAGCACATGCACCAGCTGTCCCTGCGCTTCCATCTGGAGCGCAAGACGGGCGGGCTGACGCGCGTCCTCGAACGCGGTCGCACCGGCATCGAGGAGCTGGTGCGCCTTGCGGTGCTGCAACTCGTGCCGACGATCATCGAGTTCGTGCTGGTGATGGCCATCCTGTGGCTGCAGTTCGACTGGCGCTACGCCGCCGTCGTCTTCGCCATGGTCGTCGTCTATCTCGCCTACACCTACCAGGCGACGGAGTGGCGCATCGGCATCCGCCGGCGCATGAACGAATCCGACACCGACGCCAATACCAAGGCCGTCGATTCGCTGCTCAACTACGAGACGGTGAAATATTTCGGCGCCGAGGAGCGCGAGATCCGCCGCTACGACCGCTCCGTCGAGCGCTACGAGCGCGCCAGCGTCGAGACCTACACCTCGCTCGCCGTGCTCAACGCCGGCCAGGCCATCATCTTCACGCTCGGCCTGACGGCGGCCATGGTGATGGCGGTGTTCGACGTGCGGGCCGGCCGCACCACGGTCGGCGGCTTCGTCATGGTCAACGCCATGCTGATCCAGCTCTACATCCCGCTCAACTTCATGGGCATGCTGTATCGCGAGATCAAGCAGGCGCTCATCGACATCGACGACATGTTCTCGATCCTCGCCCGCCACCCGGAGGTGAGCGACAGGCCGGGCGCCGCGCCGCTCGTCGTCGGCGAAGGCACGGTGCGCTTCGAGGACGTGCGCTTCTCCTACGTGCCGGAGCGCGAGATCCTCAAGGGCATCTCCTTCGAGGTGCCGGCCGGGCGCACGGTCGCCATCGTCGGCCCCTCGGGCGCCGGCAAGTCGACCATCTCGCGCCTGCTGTTCCGCTTCTACGAGCCGAGCGGCGGCCGCATCCTCATCGACGGGCAGGATATCGCCGCCGTGCAGCAGGCGAGCCTGCGCGAGAAGATCGGCATGGTCCCGCAGGACACGGTGCTGTTCAACGACACCATCGGCTACAACATCCGCTACGGCCGCTGGGAAGCGGCGGAGGAGGACGTGGCCGAGGCTGCGCGCCTCGCGCAGATCGACACCTTCATCCGCTCCCTGCCGGAGGGCTACGACACGCCGGTGGGCGAGCGCGGCCTCAAGCTCTCGGGCGGCGAGAAGCAGCGGGTGGCGATCGCCCGCACCATCCTCAAGGGCCCGCCCATCCTGGTGCTCGACGAGGCGACCTCGGCCCTCGACAGCTTCACCGAGAAGGAGATCCAGGACGCGCTGGACCGGGTGTCGCGCGGCCGAACGACGCTGGTCATCGCCCACCGCCTCTCCACCGTCGTCGGCGCCGACGAGATCATCGTGCTCGACAAGGGC
Source organism: Chelatococcus caeni (assembly GCF_014196925.1). GTDB lineage: Bacteria > Pseudomonadota > Alphaproteobacteria > Rhizobiales > Beijerinckiaceae > Chelatococcus_A > Chelatococcus_A caeni. Next base: position 579,078 of record NZ_JACIEN010000001.1, read on the forward strand.
GTGATCGCCGAGCGCGGCACGCACGACGCGCTTCTGGCGGCCGGCGGCCTCTACGCCGCCATGTGGAACCGCCAGCGCGAGGCCGACGAGGCCCGCGAGAAGTTGAAGCGCGCCGCCGAGGAGGAGGGCGAAAGCCTGCGCATGAGCCTGACGGCGGGTTGACGGGCGCGCCAAGGCCTGCCATCCCACTGCGCCACGCGGGTCCCGTATGGGGCGCGGGTTGCGAGCAGCGCCGCTGCCGCAACGGCGCGCATCCGCAGGGTTTGCGGTTTCATGACGGAACCGGCTTCCACCGGCCGGATGACGATTTCCGCCAAGGGGACGGCGTCCGGTCCCGGCGGCACAGTGCCGATGCGAGAGCAAGAGATGTCCATCTACGAATCGATCCGCAAGACGCTGACGCCGATCCACAAGGAGGGCTATCCCTTCATCGCCATCGCGGCGGTGGCCTCGCTCGTCCTCGGGCACCTGTGGGCGCCCTTCGGCTGGGTCGGCCTCATCATCACGCTCTGGATCTGCTACTTCTTCCGCGATCCCGAGCGCGTGACGCCGACGCGTGACGGCCTCGTCATCGCTCCGGCGGACGGGCGCGTCAGCGGCATCGCCACCGTGGTGCCGCCGCCGGAACTCGCGCTCAGCGAGGAGCCGCACACGCGCGTCTCCATCTTCATGAACGTCTTCGACTGCCACGTGAACCGCGCCCCGGTTCCGGGCCGCATCGCGCGCATCGTCTACACGCCCGGCCTGTTCATCAACGCCGAGCTCGACAAGGCGAGCGAGAACAACGAGCGCAACGGTCTCGTCATCGAATCCGGCCCCCACCGCATCGGCGTGGTGCAGATCGCCGGCCTCGTCGCCCGGCGCATCGTCAGCTTCGTGCACGAGGGCGACACGCTCGTCACGGGCGAGCGCTTCGGCCTCATCCGCTTCGGCTCGCGCGTCGACGTCTACCTGCCGGCGGGCATCCAGCCGCTCGTGGCGCTCGGCCAGCTCACCATCGCCGGCGAGACGGTGATCGCCGACCTGAGGTCCGAGGAGGGGCCGCGCGCCTTCCGCAGCGCCTGAGGTTGTGCCGGCGGCGCCTTTGCCCGAGAATGATCCGCGATGACTGACCTTTTCCCGCCCTTCGCGCCGGATCCGGAGGAAGCGCGCCGCCGGCGCTTCACGCCCATTCCGCTGCGCGTGCTGGTGCCGAACGTCATCACCCTGCTTGCGCTCTGCCTTGGCCTCACCGCCATCCGCCTCGCCATCGAGGAGCGGCTCGAGCTCGCGATGATCGCCATCGTCATCGCCGCCATCCTCGACGGCATCGACGGGCGCGTGGCGCGCCTGCTCAAGGGCACCTCGCGTTTCGGCGCGGAGCTCGACTCGCTGGCGGACTTCGTCAATTTCGGCGTCGCGCCGGCGCTCATCCTCTACAGCTTCGTGCTGCACGAGCTGAGGTCGATCGGCTGGATCGCGGCGCTCGTCTTCGCCATCGCGGCGGCGCTGCGCCTCGCGCGCTTCAACGTCATGATCGACGACCCGGCCCGGCCGGAGTGGCAGAAGAACTACTTCGTGGGCATGGCCGCGCCCGCAGGCGCCATCTGCGCCCTCCTGCCGATCTATCTGCACATGCTCGGCCTGCCGGTCGACGGCATCGCGGCGCCCTTCGTCGCCGCCTATCTCGTCGGCATCGCCTTCCTCATGGTCAGCCGCATCCCGACCTATGCGGGCAAGACGCTGGGCAGCCGCGTGCCGCGCGAGAAGGTGCTGCCGCTCTTTGCCATCGTCGTCCTTTTCGCGGCGCTGCTCGTCAGCTTCACCTTCCAGGTTCTCGCCATTGGCGTGATCGTCTATCTCGCGCTCATTCCGGTGGGCGTCATGCGCTACCGCCGCATGGCGCGCGCGGAGGCCGCCCGCCCGAGGGCGGCTGAAGCCGCCGCTGCCGTGCCGGCCGAAAACGCGGGCGAGACGCCGCGCAGCGGGCCGGCCGACATGTGAAATCCTTCCAATGGCCCAGTTCACAAGACTTCGTCTTTCGATTACGTTCCGCGCCGTTTCGCTGTCAGATCTGGTCAGAGCATGTCGAAAGAAGAGCTGCTCGAGTTTCCTGGGGTCGTCACCGAATTGCTTCCCAACGCGATGTTTCGTGTGAAGCTGGAGAACGATCACGAAATCATCGCCCATACGGCGGGCAAGATGCGCAAGAACCGCATCCGCGTCCTCGCCGGTGACCGTGTCCTCGTCGAGATGACGCCCTACGACCTGACCAAGGGGCGCATCACGTACCGCTTCAAGTGATGCAGCCGCGGCGCGCGCGGCCCGCCCCACGTTCGATGCGGAGAAAGGTTTGTCCTTGAAGCCCAACCCGGCCGGTGGCTGGCGCCCCAGGCTCATACTGGCATCAGGCTCGCCCCGGCGGCTCGCGCTCCTGCAGCAGGCGGGGCTCGAGCCCGACGCCGTCCTGCCGGCCGATCTCGACGAGACGCCCCGGCGGGGCGAGAAGCCGCGCGACTACGCCCGGCGCCTTGCGCGCGAGAAGGCGGAAGCCGCGCTCGCCGTGGCGCGCGGGCGCGAGGAGCTGGCCGAGGCCTTCCTCGTCTCCGCCGACACGGTGGTTTCCGTCGGCCGGCGCATCCTGCCCAAGGCGGAGGTGGTGGACGAGGCGGCACAGTGCCTGCGCCTGCTCTCCGGCCGCGTGCATCGCGTCCACACCGGGATCTGTGTCGCGACGCCCGCCGGCAAGCTGCGCGAGCGGGTGGTGGAGACGCGCGTGCGCTTCAAGAACCTGTCGCGCGACGAGCTCGAGAGCTATCTCGCCTCCGGCGAATGGCGCGGCAAGGCCGGCGGCTACGCCATCCAGGGCCTGGCCGGTTGCTTCGTCGTCAAGCTCGTCGGCTCCTACACGGCCGTGGTGGGCTTGCCCCTGCAGGAGACGGTCGCCATCTTGGAGGGCGAAGGCTACCCCGTGCGCCTCAGCTGGCTCAATGCCGTCTGACGGGACGCCGATGCCTCAGGGAGTTCGAACCATCAAGGATTTCGAGACGAAGCCGGCCAACGACGAGGCAAGGGCCCCGGGTTGCCCCATCTGCGGCAAGCCGCGTGTCGAGCGCTGGCGCCCCTTCTGCTCCTCGCGCTGCGCCGATGTCGACCTCAACCGCTGGCTGAGCGGCAGCTACGCCATCCCCGCCGCCGAGGACGACGACCTGCCCGACGACGGCGGGGCGGGCGAGGGCGCCCGGCGCCGCGGCGGCGAGGACTGACCGCGACCGCGGCGACGACCGCCCTTTCAGTCTTGTCACGGATTGCGTCATGGCCGGGCTTGTCCCGGCCATCCACGCCTTTGAGCATGTCGCGGGCTTCCCCGGGACCGGCGGCCCGGGACCGGCCCGGCATGAGGGCAGGGACAGTGCTGCCGGCAGCGACGGACCGACGGGCCTGTGGATGCAACCATCACCCGACTGGACAGGCGCTGTCGCACTCTCTATAAGCGCATCGTCCGCAGCGGCGCCGCAAGGCGCGGCGAGCGTGGGCCCAGATAGCTCAGTTGGTAGAGCATGCGACTGAAAATCGCAGTGTCGCTGGTTCGATTCCAGCTCTGGGCACCATTTCCCTCTTTCCCTTCGATCGCAGTCCTGACAGAAGCCCACTGAACCGGGTGCTTTTGCCTGTTGTTTCCCGTGCTGAAGCGTGCGCTCGCGCGTGGGCAGTCCCAAAAATTATATTGGTACATTCTCGGCCTGATACCAACAGGGGCGAGGAGCTGTCGGGACGCTCGGAAACCGGGCCTAACGCGGCGAAAAGGATCCGATAGCGCGGTCTGCATCTGATCGCTTCCACGGGCGCGGGGGGAGCTCTGATGGTGAAGCCAAGCTGGCTCGCGAAGGATGTGCCGAAGCAACCATCAGCAAGGTGATGCCGCGTTGACCTGTTCAGTGATGGCCAATTCCTCGGCGCCTCGACTTCGCCCGTTGGCTCGTCATTCTCGCAGAAGCATCTTCAGACATTCGACAAAATTATTGAGTTGCTTGTCCGAGCGGCTTCTACCGCCATCGGGGTCGGTCGCCACAATGTCAAAGTCGACTGACATAACTAGGTCCCGCTCTGCGCTATTCTGATCGAAACCGATTTTCAACCGTTTCTCCTTCGCCCCTTCGGCGAGGATTCTCAAGAAGGTGTTGGCGTGGAAGACACCGAAAAGGCTACCGGCCTCCGGGTTAGGTACTGTCCGGACCAACTCGTCGAGGTTCGAGCCGAGAGTGTCGCTTGTCAGATAGATGCGCGTTGGCGGCGACGGGGTTGCATGCGCTTCGAGTTGAGCGTCCCAGTCGAGCTTGGAGGGTGACACCTTCAACAGGCCGGCGAACTTGCGTGCGTCATGAGTGGGGATCGACAACACGCCAACGGAACCAGCCACCTTCAGCAAATCTCCGCTTCCATAGAGATGATCGCGAAGGAATACGTTGTACTCGAGAGCGCAGCCGGTTCTTGCGCCATTTTCCATGATAGGCTCACTAAGAACGAACTGGGTGCCGACGAGTGCGTCAATGGCGGCCTGCAATTCGTTGCTGTAGGCGCTCACGGGTTGGCTGACAAAGGCGCAGGCGAACGCTATTTTAGGTAGTTTCAGCTGCGACAAGTTCATTCGCCCGATCATGGCCAATACCCGATTACCCTCCGGCAAGTTCTGCACGAGGCCGCAGCGTCTCGCAAGATGCGAACCGCTATCCGTTTCCTCCACCTGGATCGAACCGACAGGAAGACTTGACCTAGGAGGGTGGGAGACTCCCGCGGAGCTTGGGTAGTAGGGGTTGAGGAGAATGTGTGGCCTGCATTGGGCACCATTTCTCTTGCGAATTTTCTGCCCCTGATCTGTTTATCGGATTGGGGCCGATCTGCTTGCGGCCATGACGGCGTTCTTCGCGGAATGGGGCAGGTCGCGGCGTCGAACCAAGGCGGTCCTGCTGCGTGTCACTCATACTCGGCGTCGTGGACGGCGGCGCCGGGGCGCTGCTCATCGAGGCTTTGCCGGTAGCGGATGCAGCCGCGCAGGAACTTGGGCCATGGGGGGACGGCAATGTCCGGATCCAGCCGCTCCGGCAGCAATTGCCAGAGCTGCGGATGATGCCAGCACAAGGCATGGCCGGTGGCGTCCCGATGGGCGCGGATACCGGCCCTGAGGCGGCGCACCTCTTCCTCCAGCCGTTCGCGGCTCATGCCCTTGAGATCGTCGTCCATCTTGCAATGCGCAGCTTCACAGGTCCGGCACGAATGTCGCCCCGGAAACGGTCCGGCGGTTGTCCCGCGAGGCCGCCGCCAGCGGCATTTCGCCGAGCCTTGACACCACCGCAACATTAGCACGATGCACAGGCTGAGGCAGTCCGCCGGGGCTGTGTGTCGGTAGCCCCTCTCGTTCACCGCTCCAGCAGCAGCCGCATGCCGAAGGCGGCGAGGAGGGCGCCGAGGATCCGCTCGCCGATCCTGCGGCAGCGCTCATAGACGCGGCGCACTTGCGGCTGCGAGAGGACGAGCGTCACCGCCCCGTACCACGCGACCTCGATGGCATAGGCGCCCGCCAGGATGGCCAGCTTCGCCGCCAGCGAGGTCTCGGGCGGGACGGCGGCAGCGTAGAGGCCGACGAAGAAGGCGATCGCTTTCGGGTTCGACAGGCACATGACGAAGCCGCGCCTGAAGCCGGGCATGAAGCGCGACTCGTCCGCTCCGTCTGCCGCGGCGAGCGGGCGGGCGGCGCTGCGCCATCCCTCGATGCCGAGCCAGATGAGATAGAGGCCGCCGGCGATCTGGACGGCACGCGCCAGCCAGCCGATCTCGGCAAGGATGACGGAGAGCCCCGCCATGGTGAGCACCGCATAGATGGTCGCGGCGCTTGCGAGGCCGAAGGTGGCGCCGTAGGCGGCGCGCCGCTCGCCGGCGGCGGCCATGCGCGAGACGAGCGCGAAGCTCGGCCCCGGGCTGACCACGATGGCGGCATAGATCGTCAGGGTGGCCGCGATGGTGGCGATGTCGGCCGCGGTCATGGGTTTGACACCCCGCCGTAATCCCGCACCAGCCGCTCCATCCGCGCGGCCTGCGGGTCGGTCTCGGCGGCGAGGCCTTCGGCGACGCCGATGCGGTCGGGGGCGGGGCGGTTCTGGCTCACCTTCCACTTGCCGTCGATGGCCTCGATCGTCATCTCGATGCCGACGATGCCCTTGAGCTGCGCCGCCACGAAGTCTTCCGGCGCGTCCGTCACGGCCCAGGGCTCCATGCGGCCGCCCTCGTGCTGCGCGGTCAGCGCCGTGATCTGGCGCCGCAGCCACTCCTTGTCCTCGATGACGCGCACGGGGCCGCGCACCTGCACGATGGCGTAGTTCCAGGTCGGCACGACCTTGCCGGTTTCCTTCTTCGTCTCGTACCAGGAAGGCGTGACATAGGTGTCGACGCCCTGGAAGACGGCGAGGGCGGGCTCACCGGCCGCGAGCGCCTGCCATTGCCGGTTGGCGCGGGCCAGATGCGCCCTGAGCACACCCTTGGGCGCCGCTTCCGCATCGAGCAGGAACGGCACCGGGTTGGCGAGGGGGCCGTCCTCGCCCGAGGTGATCATAAGGCCGAGCGGATGGGCGCGGATCAGCGCGTGCTGGACCTCGAGCCTCTCCTCGCGGAAATGCGGCGGCTGGTACATCGAATTCCTCCATCGGCCCCGCGGCCGCGGTCGCGCGCGCGCCTCAGGCCTATTCTTAAGCGTCTTCGCGTTGCTGTGCCACGGGCGCGGTTGCGTCCTGGCGAGCGGCTATGCGAGTGGCAGGCCGTGCCCGATCTTTTTGCAACATGCCGCGTTGCACAAAACGGCGGCATGAGCATGATGCGGGCATGCCCCGTGCGTCGCTCGCCATTCTCGTGATCGATGAAAACCGCATCCGCGCCTCCATCATCGAGGCGGGGCTGCGCGAGGCCGGCCATGACAACGTCGCCCTGGTGCACGACGTGACGGGCATCGCCCGCCGCATCGCCGAGATCAACCCCGACGTCATCGTCATCGACCTCGAGAACCCCAACCGCGACATGTTGGAGAACATGTTCCAGCTCTCGCGGGCCGTGAAGCGCCCCATCGCCATGTTCGTCGACCGCTCCGACCAGGCCTCCATCGAGGCGGCGGTCGAGGCCGGCGTGTCGGCCTATGTCGTCGACGGGCTGAAGCAGGAGCGGGTCAAGCCCATCCTCGACATGGCCATCAGCCGCTTCAACGCCTTCGCCCGCCTGGCGCGGGAGCTGGAGGAAGCGCGCAGCGAGCTCGCCGACCGAAAGCTGGTCGAGCGCGCCAAGGGCATCCTCATGAAGTCGCGCGGCATGACGGAGGAGGCGGCCTATGCCCTGCTGCGCAAGACCGCGATGAACCAGAACCGCAAGATCGCCGAGATCGCCCAGAGCCTCGTGACCGCCGCGGGGCTGCTCGAACCGGGAGACGACGCATGAGCGAGGCGCCTTACGAGATCGCCGCCGGCTTCATGCCGCTGCTCGACAGCGCGCTCGTCGTGGCGGCGCACGAGAAGGGCTTCGCCGAGGCCGAGGGCGTCGCGCTCAAGCTGGTGCGCGAGACCTCCTGGGCCAATATCCGCGACAGGCTCGCGGTCGGCCATTTCCAGGTCGCGCACGTGCTGGCGCCGATGCCGATCGCCTGCAACCTCGGCCTGACGCCGCTCGCGGCGCGCTCGGTGGTGCCGATGGCGCTCGGCCTCGGCGGCAATGCCGTCACGGTCGCCAACGCCCTGTGGCAGGCGATGGCCGGGCACGGCGCCGTGCCGGACCTCGGCCCGCGCGCGGCGGGGGAGGCGCTGCGCGCCGTGGTGAGGGAGCGTGGCCGGCAGGGCCTGCCGCCGCTGCGCTTCGCCGTCGTCCACCCGCACTCCGGCCACAACTACGACCTGCGCTACTGGCTCGCCGCCTGCGGCATCGATCCCGACCGGGCGGTGGAGATCGTCATCCTGCCGCCGCCTTTGATGGCGGATGCGCTCGGCTCCGGCGTCGTCGACGGCTATTGCGTCGGCGAGCCGTGGAACACGGCGGCCGTGATGCTGGGCACGGGCCGCATCGCGACCGTGAAGGCGAAGATCTGGCGCTCCAGCCCCGAGAAGGTGCTCGCCGCCGACGCCCGCTGGGCCGAGGCTGCGCCCGAGGCGCTGGCGGCCCTGCTGCGCGCGCTCTATCGCTCGGCCGAGTGGTGCGCCGATCCGGCCAACCGGCAGGAGCTCGCCGCCATCCTGTCCGCGTCCGCCTATGTCGGCCGGCCGGCCGAATGGCTGATGCCGGCGCTCACGGGCCGCCTCGCCATCGGGCCCGATGCGGCGATGGCGGTCGAGGACTTCTTCGTGCCGCAGGCGCGGGGCGCCACCTTCCCGTGGAAGAGCCACGCGCTCTGGTTCTACAGCCAGATGGCGCGCTGGGGGCAGGTGCTCCACACGCCGGCGAATGCGGCCGTCGCGCGTGAGACCTACCGGCCCGATCTCTACCGCGCCGCGCTGAAGCCGCTCGGCGTCGCGCTGCCCGGCGCCAATGCCAAGGTGGAGGGCGCGCTGACGCGGCCGACCCCCGTCGGCTCGGCCGGCGCCAGCCTGATCCTCGGCCCCGACGGCTTCTTCGACGGCAGCCTGTTCGATCCGGACGATCTTGACGCCTATATCGCCGCGCAGGGGGCGGCCGAGGCGGTGTGAGGGGCGGCTATGATACCAGTTGCCCTGATCACGACCGTCATGCCCGCGCTTGTCGCGGGCATCCACGCCTTGCACGGTGAGCAAGATCAAAGGCGTGGATGGCCGGGACGAGCCCGGCCATGACGGATTGGATGCGTCGGAAGGCAAGCTGACTGCATTTTCAGCATCCTTGTGCGCTGCACAATAAAGGTGCGGTGTGCCGCCGCGATCTGACCAAGCCTTGGTCGCTTGTCCACAGGCCTCTGTTCGCGTTCCCGAGAATTAGTCCATTGTGAAACCACACAATTCCGGCGCGTGGCGGACTTGGCACGCTTCCTGCGTTGCCCTTCCGTGAGGCCATAGGGCCGACATAGGGCGTCCAGCGTCGGGCGCTGCTGGCAAAGCTGCCGATCAGGGAAAGCGCGTCCGGGAGGAGGGCGCCTGTTCCTGGCCGGCGGCTTTTTTGTTGCGCAGCACACCGATCGCGGATGCCGCCTGCTCCAGAGGGGACGACATGAAACGGACGCAGACGACCACCCTTTCCATGGCTCCCGGGCGCCGTGCCTTCCTGAAGGGGGCTGGCGCCACCGCGACCTTCCTCGCCGCCAAGGCGCTGCTGCCGGCCGGCGCCCATGCCGCCGGCTCGGGCCCCGAGGTCACCGGCGCGCGCCTCGGCTACATCGCGCTCACCGATTCCGCCCCGCTGATCATCGCCAAGGAGAAGGGCTTCTTCGCCAAATACGAGGTGCCGGACGTCGCCATCGAGAAACAGGCGTCCTGGGGTGCGACGCGTGACAACATGGCGCTCGGCGGCGGCGCCGGCGGCATCGACGGCGGCCACATCCTGAGGCCGAAGGTCCACCTCTATTCCTCCGGCGCCGTGATGCAGAACGGCCAGAAGCTGCCGATGTACACGCTCCTCAACCTCAACGAGGACTGTCAGGGCATCTCCGTCGCGCAGGAATATGCCGAGACGGGCGTGAAGCTCGATTCCGGTGCCTTGAAGGAGGCTTTCGCCAGGAAGAAGGCGTCCGGCAAGGACGTGACGGCCGCCATGACCTTCCCCGGCGGCACGCACGACCTGTGGATCCGCTACTGGCTTGCCGCCGGCGGCATCGACCCGGACAAGGACCTCAACCTCATCGTCGTGCCGCCGCCGCAGATGGTGGCCAACATGAAGGTGGGCAACATGGACTGCTTCTGCGTCGGCGAGCCGTGGAACGAGCAGCTCGTCAACCAGAAGATCGGCTTCACCGCGACGACCACGGGGGAGATCTGGTTCCGCCATCCGGAGAAGGTGCTCGGCATGCGCGCCGACTGGGTGGACAAGAACCCGAAGGCGACCCTCGCCATCCTGATGGCGGTGATGGAAGCCCAGCAGTGGTGCGAGAAACAGGAGAACAAGCAGGAGATGGCCGAGATCATCGGCCGGCGCCAATGGTACAACGTGCCGGTCAAGGACATCATCGGCCGCATCAAGGGCGACATCAACTACGGCAACGGCCGCACCGTCGCCGGCTCCGACCTGCTCATGAAGTTCTGGGGCGAGAAGGGCGAGACGTCCTATCCGTGGAAGAGCCTCGACACCTGGTTCATGATCGAGAACATCCGCTGGGGCAAGTTCCCCGCGTCGGTCGACGTCAAGGCCATGGTCGACGCCACCAACCGCTCGGACCTGTGGCTCGCGGCCGCCAAGGGCCTCGGCCTTGCCGACTTGCCGGCCGGTGACAGCCGCGGCGTGGAAAAGTTCTTCGACGGCAAGACCTTCGATCCCGAGAACCCCTCCGCCTATCTCGACAGCCTCGCCATCAAGGCCGTCTCGTGAAAGCCGGCCGGCGGCCTGCGCCGGCCCCTTCCGCCAAAACGAGGGCAAGCCCCATGACATTGCCGTCCATCAAGGGCGATGCGATCGCCGCATTCCCCGCCGAGCGCCAGAAGGCGACGGTGGTGACGCTTCCGCCCGCCGTGTCCCGCAGATTCGATATCACCGCTCTTGCCACGCGGCTCGCACAATCCATCGTCCCGCCGCTCGTCGTCCTCCTCGTCCTCCTCGCCGTGTGGCAGGTGGCCTTCTCCGGGCCCGGCTCGTCGCTGCCGCCGCCGAGCGAGATCTGGAACGAGAGCAGCGACCTCATCCTCGACCCGTTCTTCGTCAACGGCACGCAGGACATCGGCCTCGGCTGGCGCGTCATCGTCTCGCTGGAGCGGGTCGCCATCGGCTTCGGCCTCGCCGCTGTGGCGGGCGTGCTGCTCGGCGCGCTCGTCGGCCAGTCGGTGTGGATGATGCGCGGGCTCGATCCGATCTTCCAGGTTCTGCGCACGGTGCCGCCGCTCGCCTGGCTGCCGATCTCGCTCGCCGCCTTCATGGATTCCCGGCCGTCGGCGATCTTCGTCATCTTCATCACGGCCATCTGGCCGGTGATCATCAACACCGCCGCCGGCGTGCGCAACATCCCTGAGGACTACCGCAACGTCGCCCGCGTGCTGCGCCTCAACCAGGTGGAGTTCTTCTTCAAGATCATGGTGCCCGCGGCGGCGCCCTACATCTTCTCGGGGCTCAGGATCGGCGCCGGCCTCTCCTGGCTCGCCATCGTCGCGGCCGAGATGCTGACGGGCGGCGTCGGCATCGGCTTCTTCATCTGGGATGCGTGGAACTCCTCGCGCCTCACCGACATCATCGTGGCGCTCGTCTACATCGGCCTCGTCGGCTTCCTGCTCGACCGGCTGGTCGGCTTCGTCGGCGTCATCGTCACCCGCGGCGCCGCGGCCAGCTGAGGGAGAAGACCCATGAGCGCCTATCTCAAGCTCGACTACATCGGCAAGAGTTTCTCGCGCGGCGGCAAGGTGAGCGAGGTCCTGCGCGACATCCGCCTCACCATCGACGAGGGCGAGTTCGTCTCCATCATCGGCCATTCCGGCTGCGGCAAGTCGACCCTGCTCAACCTCGTCGCCGGCCTGACGCCGGTCTCCTCCGGCGCCGTGCTCCTGGAGAACAGGGAGGTCAATGCGCCGGGGCCGGACCGCGCCGTCGTCTTCCAGAACCACTCGCTGCTGCCGTGGCTCAGCGTCTACGACAACGTGGCGCTCGCCGTCACCAAGGTCTTCCGCGGCCGGAAAAGCAAGGCCGAGCGGCACGCGTGGATCATGGAGAACCTCGACCTCGTGCAGATGGCCCACGCGGCCGACAAGCGGCCGGGCGAGATCTCCGGCGGCATGAAGCAGCGCGTCGGCATCGCCCGGGCGCTCGCCATGGAGCCGAAGATCCTGCTGCTCGACGAGCCCTTCGGCGCCCTCGACGCGCTGACCCGCGCCCATCTGCAGGACCAGATGATGGATATCCACGCGCGGCTCGGCAACACGATGATCATGATCACGCATGACGTCGACGAGGCCGTGCTCCTCTCCGACCGCATCGTGATGATGACCAACGGGCCGGCCGCCACCATCGGCGAGGTGCTGGAGGTGCCGCTGCCCCGCCCGCGCGAGCGCCTGGCGCTCGCCTCCGACCGCACCTACCTGCGCTGTCGCGAGGCGGTGCTGAAGTTCCTCTACGAGCGCCACCGCTTCGTGGAGGCCGCGGCGTAGGAGCAGCGCGAGGTCTCCAATCCCCTCCCCCTTGCGGGGAGGGGTAGGGGTCTGGGTGGTCAGCATGCAGGAGGCCGTGTCCTTGCGTCCTGCCCCCCACCCCCAACCCCTCCCCGCAAGGGGGAGGGGAGCAGTCGCGCTCCTTGCAGCAAGGCACGCGTCGAGCCCGACGCGTTGTGCGCTGCACAAGAAATGGGCGGATTGCTGCGCCGCTCAGCAATTCGGCAGGGCAGGGCAGAGGCTGCCAAACCGCCGGCAAAGCGCTCCAACGTATTGTAACAACTAAAAATTCGCCTCCTTCCTTTGAGTTGGCACGCCTCGTGCAAGAAAGAGGGCGAAGGCCGTCAGGGCCGACATATGGCGTCCAAGGGCGGGCGCCGCAGGCAAAGCTGCCGATCGGGTGAACCCGCGCTTCCGCCGGAGGAGGTGCGTGCGGCCCGGCCGGCGGCTTTTTTGTTTTGCTTTTCCAATCGCGGCCGCGGGCCGCCAACGGAGCCGATGATGACCGCACCCCACCAAGCTGCGCCCGGCAAGGACGAAGCGACGCGGGCTCTCGCCATGTCCACCATCGCCTTCACCATCTGCTTTGCGGTGTGGACGATCTTTTCCATCATCGCCGTGCGCATCAAGGACGAGCTCGGCCTCACCGAGACCGAGTTCGGCCTCCTCGTCGGCACGCCCATCCTCACCGGCTCGCTCGTGCGCGTGGCGCTCGGCGTGTGGACGGACCGCTACGGCGGCCGCCTCGTCTACACCGCCACCATGCTGGCGGCGGCCATCGCCACCTTCCTCCTCGCCTTCGCCCAGACCTATCAGCAGATGCTGGCCGCCGCGCTGGGCGTCGGCCTCGCCGGCGGGGCCTTCGCGGTCGGTGTCGCCTATGTGGCGCGCTTCTACCCAGCGGAGCGGCAGGGCACGGCGCTCGGCATCTTCGGCGTCGGCAATGTCGGCGCCGCGGTCACCAAGTTCGTCGCGCCCTTCATCCTCATCGCCTGGGGCTGGCAGGCGGTGGCGCTCATCTGGGCGGCGGTGCTCGTCGTCATGGCGCTCGTCTTCTGGTTCACCACCGAGGACGACCCCGTCATCAAGGCGCGCCGCGCCGGCCTCGCTCCCGCCCCGAAGGGCTTCTGGTCGGAGTTCGCGCCGCTGAAGAACGTGCAGGTGTGGCGCTTCGCCCTCTACTACTTCTTCGTCTTCGGCGCCTTCGTCGCGCTCGCCCTCTGGCTGCCGCGCTACCTCATCGGCGTCTACGGCTTCGACATCAAGACGGCCGGCATCGTCGGCGCCGCCTATTCGATCCCCGCCAGCATCTTCCGCGCCTATGGCGGCGCCCTGTCCGACCGCATCGGCGCCCGCGCCGTCATGTACCGCACCTTCGCCGTCTCGGCGCTCGCCACGCTCGTCCTGTCGCTGCCGACGGGCGACTATGTGCTGCGCGGCATCAACGGACCGGTCGCGCTCCATGTCGAGGTCGGGCCCGTGCTCTTCATCGCCGTCGCCTTCGTCCTCGGCTTCGTCATGAGCCTCGGCAAGGCGGCGGTCTACAAGCACATCCCGGTCTATTACCCGCAGAACGTCGGCGCCGTCGGCGGCCTCGTCGGCATGATCGGCGGGCTCGGCGGTTTCGTCCTGCCGATCGCCTTCGGCGCGCTCAACGACCTCACCGGCCTGTGGTCGAGCTGCTTCATGCTGCTCTTCGCCATCGTCGCCGTCTCCTTCGTGTGGATGCACGTCGCCATCCGCCGCATGGAGCGCCGCGCCGCCGGCGGCCTCAGCTACGCCGCCCAATGAACAACGGATTGACGGACATGACCCAGAAACTCGTCGTCGTCGGCGCCGGCATGGCCTCGGGCCGCGCGCTGGAACATCTCTTCGAAGCCGCCCCCGGAGCCTTCGAGGTCACGCTGTTCGGCGCGGAGCCGCGCGGCAACTACAACCGCATCATGCTCTCCCCGGTTCTGGCGGGGGAGAAGAGCTACGGCGACATCGTCACCCACGACGCCGCCTGGTATGCCGAGAACGGCGTCGCCTGCCGCTTCGGCGAGACGGTCACCAAGATCGACCGCAAGCGCAAGGTCGTCGTCTCCAAGGGGAGCGAGACGCCCTACGACAAGCTCCTCATCGCCACCGGCTCGGCGCCCTTCATCATTCCCGTGGCCGGCAAGGACCTGCCGGGCGTCATGGCCTTCCGTGACCTCGACGACGTCAACGCCATGGTGGAAGCCGCGCGCAAGCCCGGCGCCAAGGCTGTCGTCATCGGCGGCGGCCTGCTCGGCCTCGAGGCCGCGGCGGCGCTCAAGCTGCGCGGCATGGACGTGACGGTGCTGCACCTCATGGGCCACCTCATGGAGCGCCAGCTCGACCCCGCCGCCGGCTATCTCCTGAAGAAGGAGCTGGAGGGCCGTGGCATCAAGGTCCACGTCAAGGCGCAGACCAAGGCGATCCTCGGCGACGGCCGCGTGGAGGCCGTGGCGCTGGAGGACGGCACCATCTACCCCGCCGACATCGTGGTCATGGCCGTCGGCATCCGACCCGAGACGCGCATCGCCGTCGACGCCGGCCTCTATGTGGAACGCGGCATCGTCGTCAGCGACCAGATGGTCACCTCGGATCCGGACATCCTCGCCGTCGGCGAGTGCGTCGAGCACGAGAACGTCTGCTACGGCCTCGTCGCGCCCCTCTATGACATGGCCCGCGTCGCGGCCAAGACGCTTATCAAGGAGGATGCCGCCTTCCGCCCCGTCGAGACGGCGACGCAGCTCAAGGTCACCGGCATCAACCTCTATTCCGCCGGCGACTTTGCCGACGGCGACGACCGCGAGGAGATCGTGCTGCGCGACGCCTCGGCCGGCGTCTACAAGCGCCTCGTCCTCAAGCAGAACCGCATCGTCGGCGCGGTGATGTATGGCGAGACCTCGGACGGAGCATGGTTCTTCGACATGCTCCGCAAGGGGACGGACATCGCGGAGATGCGCGAGACGCTCATCTTCGGCCAGGCCTACCAGGGAGGGTCCCCGCTGGACCCTACGGCGGCCGTTGCAGCCTTGCCGGATGATGCGGAGATCTGCGGCTGCAACGGCGTGTGCAAGGGCAAGATCGTCTCGGCGATCACGAGCAAGGGCCTGACGTCGCTCGATGACGTCCGCGCCCATACCAAGGCCTCCGCCTCCTGCGGCTCCTGCACCGGCCTCGTCGAGCAGGTGATGAAGCTGACGCTCGGCGACAGCTACAACCCGGCCGCCGTGCAGCCCATGTGCACCTGCACCGACCTCGGCCACGACGACGTGCGCCGCCTCATCAAGGCCAAGGGGCTCAAGACCATCCCCGCCGTGATGCAGGAGCTGGAGTGGAAGACCTCCTGCGGCTGCGCCAAGTGCCGGCCGGCGCTCAACTACTATCTCGTCTGCGACTGGCCCGACGAATATGCCGACGACTACCAGTCGCGCTTCATCAACGAGCGCGTGCACGCCAACATCCAGAAGGACGGCACCTATTCGGTCGTGCCGCGCATGTGGGGCGGCGTGACCAATGCCGCCGAGCTCAGGGCCATCGCCGATGTGGTGGACAAGTTCAACATCCCGGCCGTGAAGGTCACCGGCGGCCAGCGCATCGACATGCTGGGCGTGAAGAAGGAGGACCTGCCGGAGGTCTGGGCCGATCTCGGCAAGGCCGGCTTCGTCTCCGGCCACGCCTATGCCAAGGGCCTGAGGACGGTGAAGACCTGCGTCGGCTCCGACTGGTGCCGCTTCGGCACGCAGGATTCGACCGGCCTCGGCATCCGCATCGAGAAGTTCATGTGGGGCTCGTGGACGCCGGCCAAGGTCAAGATGGCCGTCTCCGGCTGCCCGAGGAATTGCGCCGAGGCGACCTGCAAGGACGTCGGCGTCATCTGCGTCGACTCGGGCTTCGAGATCCACTTCGCCGGCGCGGCGGGGCTCGACATCAAGGGCACCGAGAAGCTCGGCCTCGTCGCGAGCGAGGAAGAGGCGCTCGAGGTCATCGTGGCGCTCACCCAGATGTACCGCGAGCAGGCGCGCTATCTCGAGCGCATCTACAAGTGGGCCAAGCGCATCGGCTACGACGAGATCCGCCGCCAGATCCTCGACGACAAGGACAGGCGCAAGGCCTATTTCGACCGCTTCGTCTTCTCCCAGAAGTTCGCCCAGGTCGACCCTTGGTCGGAGCGCGTCTCCGGCAAGGACAAGCACGAGTTCAAGCCGATGGCGAGCGTCGGCTTTGCTGAAGCGGCGGAGTGAAGGCGATGAGCGACTGGGTTGAAATCGGCCGGCTGTCCGACATTCCGCAACGCGGCGCGCGCTGCGTCGACACGCCCATCGGCCGCATCGCGGTCTTCCGCACGGCGGCGGACGAGGTCTATGCCATCGAGGACCGCTGCCCGCACAAGGGCGGCCCCTTGAGCCAGGGCATCGTCCACGGGGCGCAGGTCACCTGTCCGCTGCACAACTGGGTGTTCTCGTTGGAGACGGGCTTCGCCCAGGGCGCCGACGAGGGCGCCGTGCGGACCTTTGCGCTGAAGCGCGACGGCGAGCGCATCCTGATGGACGCCTCGGCCATCCTGGCGGCGGCCGCCGCACGCATCGCGGCCGAATAGGGCAGGCGGCGATGGAGGAAACCGCCCCGACGATCACGAAGACGACCTGCCCCTATTGCGGGGTGGGCTGCGGCGTCCTCGCCACGGTCGCCGCGGACGGCAGCGTCGCCGTCCGCGGAGATCCCGACCATCCCGCCAATTTCGGCCGGCTGTGCTCCAAGGGCTCGGCGCTGGCCGAGACCATCGACCTCGACGGCCGCCTGCTCCATCCCGAGATCGACGGCCGCAGGGCCGGCTGGGACGAGGCGCTCGACCGTGTCGCCGAGACCTTCTCGCGCACCATCGCGGAGCACGGGCCGGGTTCCGTCGCCTTCTACGTTTCCGGCCAGCTCCTCAACGAGGATTACTACGTCGCCAACAAGCTGATGAAGGGCTTCATCGGCACGGCCAACATCGACACCAACTCGCGCCTGTGCATGGCCTCCTCGGTCGCCGGCCACCGTCGCGCCTTCGGCGCCGACACGGTGCCGGGCAGCTACCGGGACCTCGAGCTTGCCGACCTCGTCGTCCTCGTCGGCTCCAACCTCGCCTGGTGCCATCCGGTGCTGTACCAGCGCCTCGCCGCCGCCAAGGCCGAGCGGCCTGAGATGAAGGTCATCGTCGTCGACCCGCGCCGCACCATGACGGCCGATATCGCCGACCAGCACCTCGCCATTGCGCCCGATGGCGATGTCGCGCTCTTCAACGGCCTCCTCGCCCATCTCGCCGAGGCGGGCGCGCTCGACGAGAACTACATCGCCGAACACACGACCGGCTTCGCCGAAGCGCTGGCCGCCGCCTGGCGCCTCGACATGGACGGCACCGCCGCCGAGACCGGCCTCGACCGGGCGAGCATCGCGGAATTCTACCGGCTCTTCGCCACGACCGAAAAGGTCGTCACCGTCTACAGCCAGGGCGTCAACCAGTCGTCGGTCGGCACCGACAAGGTGAGCGCCATCATCAACTGCCATCTCGCCACCGGCCGCATCGGCCGGCCCGGCATGGGGCCCTTCTCCGTGACCGGCCAGCCCAACGCCATGGGCGGGCGCGAGGTCGGCGGGCTCGCCAACATGCTGGCGGCCCACATGGACATCGACAATGCGGCCCATCGCGAGCGGGTGCAGCGCTTCTGGGGCTCGCCGGTCATCGCCTCCGCGCAGGGCCTCAAGGCCGTCGACATGTTCCGCGCCGTCGCCGACGGACGCATCAAGGCGCTGTGGATCATGGCCACCAACCCGGTCGATTCCATGCCGGACGGCGACATGGTCGAAACCGCGATCCGCGCCTGCCCCTTCGTCGTCGTCTCCGATGTCCTCGGCGCCACCGACACGGTCCGCCACGCCCATGTGAAGCTGCCGGCCGCCGCCTGGGGCGAGAAGGACGGCACGGTGACCAATTCCGAGCGCCGCATGTCGCGCCAGCGCCCCTTCCTGCCCCTGCCGGGGGAGGCGAAGCCCGACTGGTGGATCGTCACGGAAGTGGCGCGCCGCATGGGTTTTGCCGAGGCCTTTCCCTATGCCTCGCCGGCCGAGATCTTCGCCGAGCACGCGGCGCTCTCCGCCTTCGAGAACGACGGCACGCGCGATTTCGACATCGGCACCCATGCCGGCATCGATGCCGCCGGGTTCGATGCGCTCGCGCCGTTCCAGTGGCCGGCGCGTCGGGCCGGCGAGACGTCGGCGGACGACATCCGCTTCTTCGCCGAGGGCGGCTTCTTCACGCCGGACCGCAAGGCCCGGCTCGTGCCCGTCACCACGACGGCGCCCGCGCGGGTGGGCGAAGGCTTCCCCCTCGTGCTCAACACCGGCCGCGTGCGCGACCAGTGGCACACGATGACGCGCACCGGAAAGAGCCGGCGCCTGTCGCAGCATCTCGCCGAGCCCTTCGTCGAGATCCACCCCGCCGATGCGGCAAAATACGGCATCGCCGATGCCGATCTCGTGCGCGTCACCTCCGCCCGCGGCGCCGTCGTGGTCAGGGCGCTGCTGACGAGCCGCCAGCGGGAGGGCTCGGTCTTCGTGCCCATGCACTGGACCGACCAGTTCGCCGCCGACGGCCGTGTCGACCGCCTCGTGCCGCCGCTGACCGACCCGACCTCCGGCCAGCCGGCGCTGAAGCACGTCGCCGTGCGCATCGCGCGCTTCGCCGCCGCGGCCTACGGCTTCGCCGTGCTCACCGAGAAGCCCGAACGCATCGCCGCGGACTACTGGGCCATAGCCCGCTGCGCAGGGGGTTGGCGCGTCGAGCTCGCCTTCGCCGCCTCCGTGGCGGACTGGCCGGGCGTGGCGGACGCCATACTGCCTGCGGCTGCCGGCACCGAGACCCTGTCCTTCCAGGATGCGGTCGCCGCCCGTCGGCGTTTCGCCCGTTTCTCCGGCGAGCGCCTGCTCGGCGCGCTCTATCTCGCGGCCGAGCCGGTCGCGGTGCCGCGCGACTGGGCCGTCGAGCAGCTCTCGCAAGCCCATGCCGACCGGCGGGCGCGCCTCGCCATCCTCGCCGGCCGGCCAGGCAAGGGCGGCGAGGACAAGGGCGCCATCGTCTGCTCGTGCTTCGGCGTCGGCGCCCGGCAGATCGCGGGTGCGGTCGTCGCCGGCTGTCACACGGTCGAGGCCGTCGGCGAGGCCCTGCGGGCGGGCACCAATTGCGGCTCTTGCCGCGCGGAGATCAGGAGCATCATCCATGCACATCGTCTCCAGGCAGCCGAGTGAGCGTGCACCAAGTGAGCGCGCACCGAGTGAGCGTGCTCACGCGCGGATCGAGCCGCTCAGCGTCGTCCCGGTCTTCCTCGACCTCGCCGGCAAGCGCGCCGTCGTCGCCGGCGGCGGTGATGCCGCGGCCTGGAAGGCGGAGCTGCTGGTCGCCGCCGGCGCCGAGGTGCACGTCTACGCCCCGCGCGAAGAGCTGAGCGGGGAGTTCTCCCGCCTCTTCGCCACCGCGGACCTGCCCGGACGGCTCGTCCACCACGACGCCCATTGGGATGCGGCGGCCTTCTCCGGCGCCACCGTGGCCATCGCCGAGGCGGAGGAGGACGCGGAGGCCGCCGCCTTCCGCGCTGCATCGCTCGGCGCCGGCGTGCCGTGCAATGTCATCGACAAGCCGGCCTTCTGCTCCTTCCAGTTCGGCACCATCGTCAACCGCTCGCCGCTCGTCGTCGGCATCTCGACGAGCGGCGCCGCCCCCGTGCTCGGTCAGGCCGTGCGCCGGCGCATCGAGGCGCTGCTCCCCGCCTGGCTCGCCGACTGGGCGCGCCTTGCCGCGGACATGCGCGAGCGCGTGATGGCGCGCCTCGGCCCCGGCGCCCGCCGCCGCGCCTTCTGGGAGGCCTTCGTCGACCGCGCCTTCCGCGCGGCACCCGGAGGCGACGACGCCGGCGCGCTGGAGGCCGAGGCAGGCCGCATCGCGCGGGGCGAGCGCCACGACCGCGGCCGCGTCACCTTCGTCGGCGCGGGGCCCGGCGATGCCGAGCTTCTGACCATCAAGGCCGTGCGCGCCCTGCAGGCGGCCGACGTCATCCTCTTCGACGATCTCGTCTCCGAGGACGTGCTGGAACTCGCCCGCCGCGAGGCCAAGCGCATCCTCGTCGGCAAGCGCGGCGGCCGGCCGAGCTGCAAGCAGGACGAGATCAACGCCATGATGCTGACGCTCGCCCGCGCCGGAAAGCACGTGGTGCGCCTCAAGTCCGGCGACCCGATGATCTTCGGCCGGGCCGGGGAGGAGATCGACAGCTTGCGCCGGGAAGGCATCGCCTTCGACGTTGTGCCCGGCATCACCGCCGGCATCGCCATGGCCGCAACGCTCGGCGTGTCGCTGACCCACCGCGACCAGGCGAAGTCCGTCCGCTTCGTCACCGGCCATTCGCGCCACGGTGGCCTGCCGGAGGACGTCGACTGGCGCGCCATCGCCGATCCCTCCGCCACCACCGTCTTCTACATGGGCGGCCGCACGGCTGCCGAGATCGCGGCCCGGCTCATGGACTATCGGATGGCGGCGGATACGCCCGTGGCGCTCGCCGAGGCGCTCGGCCGCCCGGAGGAGGCGCTCACCCGCTGCCGCCTCGCCGACCTGCCGGCGCGCATTGCCGAACGTGACGAGCGCCAGCCGCTCGTCATCGGGATTGGCGCGGTCTTCGCCGAGGCGAGGGCGGCCGGCATGGGCGAGGACCGGCCGGCGCTGGCTTCAGCAGGTTGAGAATACGCGAACGCGCGAGAACGTGGTGGAGCGTCATTCCCCTCCCTCCGCTTGCGGTGGGGAGGGGCTAGGGGTGGGGGGCGGTGCCGCTGGCCAGATGCGTCCAGTCGCAGTCGCCAAAGACGATCGAACCGCCGGCCGGCGGCACTGCCCCCCATCCCAGCCCCGCCACTTCGTCGGGGAGGGAGAGGGCGGCGCGCGCCGCTCGGATCTTCCCCGCACGACGAAAGCCATCCCCCACATTTTCGCTGCCTACTTTTGCGGCAGCAGCATGGGCGAACGGGCATTTTACCTATAGATTGCCCGCCATGACGCAGAACGACACCGCGGAGGACGCCGCGCCGAGCGCGTGGGCGAAGGAGTGGCGCGCCACCTTGGCGCTGGCCTGGCCGCTCGTGCTCACCAATCTCGCCCAGACCGCCATGGGCACGACGGACGTGATCATGCTCGGCTGGCTGGGGGCCGAGTCGCTCGCGGCCGGGGCGCTCGGCTTCAACCTCTATTTCGCGATGCTCATCTTCGCCATCGGCATCGTCACGGCGACGGCGCCGATGATCGCGCGCGAGATCGGCCGACGTTCCTACGAGGTGCGACAGGTGCGCCGCACCGTGCGGCAGGGGCTGTGGGTGTCGGCCGCCATCGCCCTGCCGATCTGGCTCTTCCTCTGGCAGGGGGAGGCCATCCTCCTCGCCATGGGGCAGAAGCCGGACCTCGCGGCGGCCGCGGGCACCTATCTGCACGCCCTGCAATGGGCGGTGCTGCCGTTCTGCGGCTATGTCGTGTTGCGCTCGTTCCTCTCGGCGCTGCAGCGGCCCATGTGGGCGCTCGCGGTCAGCATCGCGGCCAATCTCTTCAACATCCTCGCCAACTGGTGCCTCATCTTCGGCAATCTCGGCTTCCCGGCTCTGGGGCTGACGGGCGCCGGCGTGGCGACGACGACGTCGAGCATTTTTCTCTTTGCCGGGCTCGTCGTCGCCATCGTGCTCGACCGCCGGCTGAAGCGCTATGCCCTCTTCGGCCGATTCTGGCGGCCGGACTGGTCGCGCTTCATGGAGATCTGGCGCATCGGCCTGCCGATCGGCGCCACCTTCGCCTTCGAGGTCACCATCTTCAACGCCGCCGTGTTCCTCATGGGGCTCATCGGCACGGCCTCGCTCGCCGCCCATTCCATCGCCATCCAGATCGCCTCGCTCACCTTCATGGTGCCGCTCGGCATCGGGCAGGCGGTGACGGTCAGGGTCGGCCGCGCCTTCGGCGCCGAGGACAGAGAGGGCGTGCGCGTCGCCGGCTGGACGGGCTTCGTCATGGCCATCGCCTTCATGGCGACCATGGCCTTCTTCATGCTGGTGACGCCGCGCCTGCTCGTCAGCGCCTTCCTCGATGTCCGGGCGCCGGAGAACGCCGAGGTCGTCGCGCTCGCCGTCTCGTTCCTGGCCTTTGCCGGCCTGTTCCAGATCTTCGACGGGGCGCAGGCCGTCGGCGCGGGCATGCTGCGCGGCCTGCAGGACACCCGCGTGCCCATGGTCTATGCGGCGCTCGGCTACTGGGGCATCGGCCTGCCGCTCGGCGCCGCGCTCGCCTTCCGTGGCGGCCTCGACGGCGTCGGCATCTGGATCGGCCTCGCCGCCGGCCTCGCCGTCGTCGCCGTGCTCATGCTGGTGCGCTGGCTGCGGCGGGAGAGGCTGGGGCTCCTCGCCTTCGACGCCGGCCGGCCTGCAGCGCCGCCAGCCGATTGCGTACCCGGCAGCGTATGAAAAAAGCGGCCGGACGGACCGGCCGCTTTTTCATGCATGGGCTCTGGGCCTCTTGGCCTTTGGGAACGTCCTTGCCATCGTCATGGCCCGGCTCGGCAAACGCAACTCGGGCTCGCCCGATTTGCGACGCTTCGAAAAGACGCAACGCGCATGCGCGTTGCTGGTGCCATCCAGGTCTTTGGCGGCGTTTCCAAGGCGTGGATACCCGTGACAGGCGCGGACATGACGGCTGGAAAGCGGGCCGTTTACTGCGCCAGTTCCCAGATGAGCTGCACCTGCGCGCGCAGCGTCTGCTCGCCGGTTTCCACCGGCACGGCCTTGGCCTCGGCAAAGTCCATGGACCTTGCCATCATCATCGGCCGGGGCGGCATCTGCATGCTCGTCTCGTTGATCTCGACGAGGCGGCCGAGCTTGGCGCCGGCGGCCTGCACGTAGAGCTCGGCCTTGCGCTTGGCGTCCTCCACGGCGGCGGAGCGCGCCTTGTCGAGCAGGGTCGCCGGTTCGGCGACGTCGAAGGACAGGCCGCCCATCTGGTTGGCGCCGGTGGTGACGGCCGCATCGAGCACGGTGCCGAGCTTGGCGAGCTCGCGCACGCGCACGATCACCTGGTTGCGCACCTCGTAGCCGTCGATGCGCGGCGGCTGGCTCGAGCCGTCCTTCGGCTCGGGATAGACGTAGCGCGGCTGCACCGAGAAGCCGTCGGTCATGATGTCCTTGGCGGCGATGCCGGCCTTCTTGAAGGCCTCGATGACGCGGGCCATGGCCTCGGTATTGGCGTCGAGCGCCTCACGCGCGGTCGACGCCGACGTGACGACGCCCGACGTGAGCGTCGCCATGTTGGGGACCGCGTTGACGGTTCCTTCGCCGACGATGGTGATGCGTCCAGGCGCGCGCTCGGCGGCCGTCTCGGCCGCGAGGGCCGAGGTGGCGGCGGTCGCGACAAGGGCGGCGACGAGGACGGTACGACGAAGATCGATCATTTTCAGTTGGTTCCTGCAATCAATCGGCGCAGCTGCTTCACCATGCAACTGTGACCGAGATGAGACCGCGCCGGCGGGCCGGCGCGGGCAGCCTTTTCTCACCCCGCCCGACTGCATAGATTGTCGGGGGCAGGCGGCACAATAGACTGGTGCCGGGGAGAGTGCCATGCAATCGGCCATCGGCGTCGTCGTCTATCAATCGCAGCATCTCGTCGACGGGCTGCTCGTCGCGCTGAGCCGGCGCCTCAGGGAACGCGACCTGCGCCTCGCCGGCCTCGTGCAGCACAACGAGGACGATGCCTGCACCGCCTGCGGGGACATGGCGCTGGAGGACCTCGCCACCGGCCGCCTCGTCCCCATCAGCGAACAGCGCGGACCGGGCGCAAGCGGCTGCCGGCTCGATGCGCAGGGCCTTGCGACCTCGGCCGGCCTCGCCGCGGCGGCCATCGGGGCGGACGGCGTCGACCTCGTCATCCTCAACAAGTTCGGCAAGGCGGAAGCCGAGGGCAGGGGCCTGCGCGACGAATTCGCGCTCGCGGTCGGCCGCGGCCTGCCGACGCTTACTGCGGTCGGCGAGGCGCTGCTGCCGGCCTGGCGCTCCTTCGCCGGGGAGGACTGGCAGGTGCTCGAGCCGTCGCTCGAGGCGCTCGAATCGTGGTGCCTCGCGCAGGTGGCGGGTGACGCCCGCGCCGGCGAGAGGGTCGCCGAGGGGATCACGTCGTGAACGGTCATCCGGGCAGCCTGGCGCCGCCGGCAGGCGCCGCCGAGAGCGAGGACCTCGCCTTCCTCGCCGACTACCTCGTGCGGCCCGATCCGCTCGACCCGCGCCTCGGCATCACGGTCGCCGGCGTCGACCAGGGCGGCGCCCCGGTCGAGACCCGCGTCGTCACCGAGCGGGCCCTGACGCTCTATCTCAACGCGCAGGAGATCGTCACCATGATGACGATCGGCGACCACCCGGAGCATCTTGCCGTCGGCTACCTGCTCAACCAGAACATGCTGAAGCTGGACGACGTGGTCACCGATGTCGATTACGACGCCGAGCTCGACGTGGTCGTGGTGCGCACCGAGCGCAAGACCAACTACGAGGACAAGCTGCGCAAGCGCACCCTGACCTCCGGCTGCGCCCAGGGCACCGCCTTCGGCGACCTGATGGACGTGATCGACGAGGCCCGCCTGCCGCATGCGGAGCTGCGCACGTCCTGGCTCTACGCGCTCACCCACAAGATCAACCGCACGCCCTCGCTCTATCTCGAAGCGGGTGCCATCCACGGCTGCGTCCTGTGCGCGCGCGACCGGCCGCTCGTCTATATGGAGGACGTCGGCCGCCACAATGCGGTGGACAAGGTGGCCGGCTACATGCACCAGCACGGTATCGATCCGGCCGACAAGATCTTCTACACGACGGGGCGCCTCACCTCCGAGATGGTCATCAAGACGGTGCGCATGGGCATTCCCGTCCTCGTCTCGCGCTCCGGCTTCACCGCCTGGGGCGTCGAGCTGGCCCGCAAGGCGGGGCTGACGCTCGTCGGCCGCGCCCGCGGCAAGCGTTTCATCGCTCTGTCGGGCGCCGAGCGTATCGTCTTCGACCAGGATCTCGCCTATGTGGCGGAGGAATCGGCGAAGCACCGGCGCAAAGGGGCGAGCGACAAGGGAGGCGGAGATGATTGAAACCTGCCCGCCGACCATCGGCGCGCTGCTCGCCGGCGGGCTCGCCCGGCGCATGGGCGGCGGCGACAAGCCGCTGCGCCGCGTCGGCGGCCGGCCCATCCTCGACCATGTCGTCGAGCGCATGGCGCCGCAATGCGCCGGCCTCGTCATCAACGCCAATGGCGATCCGGCGCGCTTTGCGCCCTATGGCCTGCCGGTGGTTCCCGACGACGTGCCCGGCTTCGCCGGCCCGCTCGCCGGCATCCTGGCCGTGCTCGACTATGTGGCGGTGCGCCGGCGCGACGTGGAATGGATCGTCAGCGTCGCCGCGGACACGCCGTTCCTGCCGCCGGATCTCGTCGTGCGCCTCCACGCCGCGCGCCGGGAAGAGGGGGCGATGCTCGCCTGCGCCGCCTCGGGCGGGCGCACCCATCCGGTCATCGGGCTGTGGCCGGTGGGCATCCGCGAGGACCTGCGCCGGACGCTCGTCGGCGAGGGCGAGCGCAAGATCGACCGCTTCACGGCCCGCTTTCCGCTCGCCGTCGCCGAATGGCCGACGGAGCCGTTCGACGTCTTCTTCAACGCCAACGCGCCGGCGGACCTCGAAGCGGCCGAGGCGATCCTCGTTCACGCACGCCTGAGTTGACGGGGCGCGATTTCGCACGCACCCTCCTCAGGCGATGCAGGGGGCAAGAAGACCCGGCGGAGATATTGGGGGAGGGAGCAATGCGCGCATTCATCATTGCCGTCGTCGTCGCCATCGTCGTCGCAGTGGGTGCCGATTTCGTCCTGTCCGACCTGCAGGAGCCGGTGGACGTGGCCTTCACGACGAGCGGCGTGCGCCTCGGCGACATCAACTGAGCAGGAGCGCTCCTTCAGGCCTTGCGGATGGAGAAGAGGAGGCTGTCGTCGCGCTTTTCCTGCGCCTCGAGCACGTCTCCCGTCTCGCGCACCAGGTTCGGGATGTCGATGGCGGCCATCGGATCCGTGCATTCGACGACGAGGAGCATGCCCGCCTTGAGGCCGCGCAGGGCCTTGCGGGTGTGAAGGGCGGGCAGGGGGCATTTGAGGCCGCGCAGGTCGAGCGTTCGCCCGGCGGTCGCATCGTGGCTGGTCTCGTCGCTCATGGGGAGGCGTCCCTTCGATGATTCGCCCGGATCATGCACCGCGCCGCTTCGCCCGGGCAATGCGGGGCCTCGCCGCGCTGTTCCTCACGCTCTCCCTGACCGGTGCCCCCGAGGCGCAGGAACTGCGCGGCCACGGCGGCCCCGTGCGTGCCGTCGCCGTCGACCCCGGCGGCGAGGTGGCGCTGACCGGCAGCTTCGATACCTCGGCCATCCGCTGGCGGCTGGCCGCCGGCGTGGCGGAAGCGGTGCTGCGCGCCCATGACGGCTCGGTCAACGCGGCCGTGGCGCTTGGAGAGGGACGCTTCGCCACGGGCGGCGAGGACGGGCGCATCGCGATCTGGCCGGCTGCAGGCCGGACGCCCGAGCGCGTGATCGTGGCACACGATGCGCCGATCGTCGCGCTCACGGCCGGTCCGGACGGCACCTTCGCGTCGGCGGCCTGGGACGGCACGGCGGCGCTCTGGTCGCCGCAGGGCGAGGAGCGGCGGCGCCTCCATGGCCATCAGGGCAACGTCAACGGCGTCGCCTTCATGCCCGCGGGCGGGCTCGTCACCTCCGGCTATGACGCGACGCTGCGCCTGTGGCCGCAGGATCCCGCGCGGCCGCCCGTCGTCGTGACCTTGCCGACGCCGCTCAACGGCGTCGTCGTCGCCCCCGATGGCGAGATCGTCGTCGCGGGGGCCGACGGCAAGCTGCATTTCGTCTCGGCGACGGGGGAGGTGCTCGGCGAGCGCGAGGTGGGCCCGACGCCCCTCATCGCCCTCGCCTTGTCGCCGGACGGTAAGCGCGTCGCCGCCGGCGGCATCCGCGGTGACGTCGCCATCGTCGAGCGCAGCACCCGCGCGGTGGTCGCGACGCTCGTCGGGCCGGGCCTGCCGGTGTGGTCGCTCGCCTTCTCGCCCGACGGCGACGAGATCTTTTCGGGCGGCGGCGACCGGATGGTCCGCCGCTGGGACGCGCGCACGGGCGAGCATATCGGTGCCGTCATTCCGCAGGCGGGTGAGGATCCCCTCGCGGCCTTTTCCGGCGAGCGCGGCGCCGAGGTCTTCCGCGCCTGCGCCGCCTGCCACACGCTGACCCCGGACGGCGGCAACCGCGCCGGCCCGACGCTCTACGGCATCTTCGGCCGCCGCATCGCCTCCGCACCCGGCTACGACTATTCGCCGGCACTCAGGGCCATGAGCATCGTCTGGTCGGGCCAGACGATCGCCCGCCTCTTCGAGATCGGCCCCAACGCCTACCTGCCCGGCACCAAGATGCCCGAGCAGCGGGTGACGAGCGAGGCCGACCGGCAGGCGCTGGTGGAGTTTTTGAGGAAGGCCACGGCGCCGCGGTGAGCGCGTATCGATCCGCGCTGTGGCGCTCCTGCCCGGAAAGGTGCACCGGGCGCATGGCTCGGCGGCCGGGCAGGCGCCTCTGGCGGTTCCGCGTCCTGCGCGGGCTCCCCATTTAGCTCGAACTGGGGTCGGCTGCGTCGGTGCCTTGCGCATCGGGTGGACAG
The DNA here is from genome assembly GCF_014196925.1 of Chelatococcus caeni. GTDB lineage: Bacteria > Pseudomonadota > Alphaproteobacteria > Rhizobiales > Beijerinckiaceae > Chelatococcus_A > Chelatococcus_A caeni. The sequence goes on from NZ_JACIEN010000001.1 coordinate 607,123, forward strand.
CGTCGCCGCACAACGGCTCGACGGGGATGACGACATGGTTGCACTTTCGATTCTCGATCTCGTCCGCATCACGGAGGAGACGGACGCGCGCGGCGCGCTCGACAACGCCCGCGACCTTGCGCGCCATGCGGAGGGCCTGGGCTACCGCCGCATCTGGGTGGCCGAGCATCACAACATGCCGGGCATCGCGAGCGCGGCGACCTCGGTCGTCATCGCCCATATCGCCGCCGGCACGAGCACCATTCGCGTCGGTGCGGGCGGCATCATGCTGCCCAACCATTCGCCGCTCGTCATCGCCGAGCAGTTCGGCACGCTGGAGGCCCTGTTCCCCGGCCGCATCGACCTCGGCGTCGGCCGCGCCCCCGGCACCGACCAGCGCACCCTGCGCGCCTTGCGCCGTTCCCCGGCCAGCGCCGATACCTTCCCGCAGGATGTCGTGGAACTGCAGGCACTCCTCGGCCCGCCCGCGCCGGACCAGGTGATCCGCGCCGTCCCGGGGGCGGGATCGAACGTGCCGATCTGGATCCTCGGCTCCAGCATGTTCGGCGCGATGCTCGCTGCCGAGCTCGGCCTGCCCTATGCCTTCGCCTCGCATTTCGCGCCCGAGATGCTGCTGCCGGCGCTCGAGGCCTATCGCTCCCGCTTCAGGCCCTCCGCCCAGCTCGCGCGGCCCCATGCCATGGTGGGCGTCAACATCATCGCCGCGCCGAGCGATGCGGAGGCCCGCCGCCTCGCCACCACCCAGCAGATGTCCTTCGCCAACATCTTCCGCGGCGCGCGCGGGCTGAGCCGCCCGCCGATCGACGACATCGAGACCTACTGGACGCCGATGGAGAAGGCGCAGGCCATGCGCATGCTGGCCCGCTCGATCGTCGGCTCGCCGCAGGCCGTCCGCGAGGGCATTGCGGCGCTCGTCGCCGAGACCGCCGCCGACGAACTGATCGTCGTCTCCGACGTCTACGACCATGCGGCGCGGCTCAGGTCCTTCGAGCTCATCGCCGCCGCGGCGCAGGACGCGCGCTGACGCCGGTCAGAGCTGCTTCTTCTCCCGCTCGCGCAGGTAGTCCTCGCTCGTGCGCGGCGCCGGGCGGGCGGGGGCGTCGTGCGGGTCGAAGCTCTCGTTGACCACGGCCTCGACGCGGCAGTCCTCGCACATCTTGATGACGGCGATGCGCCGGGCATGCTCGCCCGAGAACATCCAGTGCCGGCCCTCGAGCCGCGAGACGATCCGCTCGATGGTGGAGCGGGTGCCGAAGGGCTTGCCGCAGGCGATGCAGTGGAAGGGCTCCTCCTCCTTCTTCGTCACCGGCGGGGCGGCCCAGGCGGCGAAGTCGATGCGCGGCTCGAGCGTGATGACCTTCTCCGGGCAGGTGGCGGCGCACAGCCCGCACTGCACGCAGCGGTCCTCGGCAAAGGTCAGCATCGGCTTGTCGGGATTATCGCCGAGCGCGCCCGTCGGGCAGGCGGCGACGCAGGCATGGCACAGCGTGCAGCCCTCCGCGTCGACGTGGGCGGTGCCGAAGGGGGCGCGCTCGGGCAGGGGCAGGACGTCGACGGCAAGCGGCGCGACATTGCGCAGTTCCTTGAGCGCCATGACGGTGAGTTCGCGCCCCTGGCCGAGCGGCAGGAACTTCGCCGTCTGCCGCTCCGGCACGCCCGCCACCGGCACACCGGCGAGCGCCGCCGCGAGCTGGTCGGGGTCGTCCGTCTCGATCGTCGCCACGCTGCCTTCGCCGAAGCCGAGCGGCGCCGCAACGGCGTCCATATAGGCGAGGTTGCGCATGAGGCCGCCGGTGTCGTGCTTCGGCCTGGCCCGCATCAGAACGCGGATCGCCGCCGCGCCATAGGCGAGGGCCGCGGCGAAGGCATCGAGCCCGAGCTGCGTCGCCTCGTTGACCGCGACCGGCAGGACATGGGCCGGCAGGCCCTCGCCATGGCGGGCGAGAGCATCGATCAGCTCCGCGCCATGGTCTTCGTCGTGGAAGAGCACCACCGCCCGCTCGCCGCCAGCCTCGGCATAGGTGTGGAGCAGGGCGCGCAGCCGCGCCATCAGGGTGTCGCTCGCCGGCAGGGCATAGGTTGCCGCGCCGGTCGGGCAGACGGCGGCGCAGGCGCCGCAGCCGGCGCAGATCTCGGCCGAGATGGCGACGTGGTCGCCGTCCGGCGTGATCGCGCCGGTGGGGCACAGGTCGAGGCAGCGCGTGCAGCCGGTCTTCTTCGAGCGCGAATGGGCGCACAGCGCCGCATCGAAGGTGACGTAGCGCGGCTTGTCGAATTCGCCGACGAGCTGCGATGCCTCGAAGGCAAGGCGCGCCACGGCCGCCGGGTCGCCGGGATCCGCACGCAGGTAGCCGGCGCGCAGTTCCCCCGCCGGGAAGAGCGGCACGCCGCCGCTGACGTCGAGAACGATGTCGCAGCGCGACAGGGCGCCGTCACGCGGCGCGCCGAAGGCGAGCCTGGCGCGCGACGACGGGGCCGGATGCGCGAAGTCGTTGACCGTGAGCGAAAAGGCGCCGAGCCAGCCGGTGGCCTGGGCGATGGTGCCCTTGAGCACGGGAAAGTCGCTCCGGCGCGGCGCCGGCACGTCGACCGGGCGCGTCAGCAGCACGGTGACGTCGAGCACGTCCTTGAGTCGCTCGGCGAGGGCGATCGCCGTCTCGTCGCGGCCGTAGACGAGGGCGACGCCCTCGCTCTTCAGCGGCACGAGCGGCGCCTCGGACGGCGCGATCCGCGCCGCGGCGATCAGCGCCGCCATCTTGGGGCCTGCCGCCTCCGCCTCGGCCGACCAGCCGGCGTTCTCGCGCAGGTTGACGAAAGTGAGATTCGCCTCCGGGGCGTTCTCGCCCGCCACCTCCTCGAAAAGCGGCGCCTCCTGGGTGCAGCCGACGAGGATGTCCGCCTCCGGGCCGAGCGCGGCCTTGAGCCGCTCCAGCTCGCGCCGGCACAGCTGATCCGCGAGGCGCACGTCGTGGCTCGGGCAGGCCCGCGTCAGCAGCTTCTCGTCGAGCGGCATCGTGCCCTCGCAGGAGCAGACGAAGGCGACGGGCTTTGCCTCGACAATCGGGCCGTTGGCGATGGGGCGCTTGCCGCGACCGGGGCCTTCAGCCATTGCGTTCACCTCCGCGATATCGATACCGACAGCGCTTGCATTCGCGCCATTTCGCGTCAGCTTATATCGAATTGGATGAATTCCAATCGAATGGCGAAGGGGAGGAGGCCATTCCGGTCAAGATCACGTCAATCGGCCGGCGCGAGCTCGTGCTGCCGCCCCCGTTCACGCTCGTCACCCTGCGCGAGGCGGGGGATGCCTTTGCCCACGCCCGGGCGATCGCGGGCGAGGCGGGGGCGGGCACGCTCGTCTGGGCGCGCCGGTTCGATCTCGTCGACTGCGCCGTGGTGCTCGAGCCGGCCGAGCCGCTCGCCCTCGCGCGCCTTGCCTTCTATCCGGCCATGAACGCGCTCGCCGATGCCGTCGCGGCCCATTGCGCGCCGGAGCATCCGCTGACCTTCGACTGGCCGGGCGGCATCCGCCTCGACGGCGTCCTCGTCGGCGACGGGCATCTCGCCTGGCCGGAGGACGCGCGCGATGCGGCGGTGCCGGACTGGCTCGTCTTCGGCGCGCGCCTACGCATCGCGACGCTCGACGGGCCCGAAGCGGCCGGCGGGGAACTCGGCATCGATGCGGTCGGCGGGCTCGAGGGGGATGCCGAAAGCCTCGTCGAGAGCTTCGCGCGCCATCTCATGGCGAACCTGCACGGCTTCTCGGAGGACCGCGGCGCTTCTCAGGTTTCACATTATGTTGAGCGTCTGGCGCCAAGCGATTCCGGCGACTCGTCTTTTGCCATCGACGTGAACGGCGATCTGCTCGTCACGACGGGCCGTGGCCGCCGCCGGCGTCTCTTCGTCGAGGCGCTCGCGCGCCATGGTGAGCGCGACGCCGAGGGGAGGCTTCCTGCATGAAGCTGCCGCGCACTATCCGGCTCGACGCCTCGGACAGCTTCGTCTTCGCCCATGCCGCCGCGCCGGGCGAATGGGCGGTGACCGGTGCCTTCCTCTTCGTCGATGCCGACGTCGCCTCGCTGCCGACCAAGGAACGCGTCGCCTTCCGCTCCGGCTTCCTCGGCATCGACAGTTTCGGCTTCTCCACCCTCGCCGTGGTCAGCGAGGCGGGCGACGAGGTCGAGGCGGCCACGGAGCTCCTGGCGCGGCGCTTCGTCGAGCGGCTCGGCGCCCCCGACGTCGCCACCGCCCTGCCGGCGGCGCGGGAGGAAATCGCCTTCGCCGCCTCGCTCTGCGACCATCCCGTCGGCACGCTCCTCGCCCTGCAGCGCGTGATGGAGAACGGCGAGATCCGCGAGCGCTACCGCACGCTCACCCCGCGTGGCGACCGGCCGCGCGACGGCTTCCGCGCCTTCGATTTCTTCGAGACCGACGACGAGCCCGCCGAGGAGGTCGATCTCCTCGCCCTGATGAAGGACAAGCCATGACCGATGCCGCCAACCGCGACTTCTGGCTGTCGAGCGGCCATGTGCTGCTCGACCGGCGCGAGGACGGCGGCCTCGTCGCGACCGACGCCTTCCTGAAGGCCTATCTCGCCCGGCCGGAGCTCATGCCGCCCGAGGAGGCCTGCCCCGCCGAGCGGGCCCTCCACGCCCGGCTGATGGACGATCCCTTCGCCGCGGTCTCACCGGTGACGCTGGCGCAGCTTGCCGATGCCGATGCGCGCGACAACTGGCGGGCGTTTCTCTCCTTCCGCGACCGGCTTCTGGCCGCGCCGACGCTGCAGGCGGCCTATGTGCGCATGATCAGGGACGGCGTCGGCGGCATTCCGCCGCTCTTCCTCAACCAGCTCGTCCATGTGCTGATGCGCGCCGCGCTCGACGGCTGCGAGGATGCCGAGGTCCTGCGCGCGGGGGAGATCTTCTTCCGCCCGCAGAAGGTGACCGTGCACGAGGGCCATCTCCTCCTCGCCGATGCCGAGACCATCGCGATGCACGAGGAGAACCGGCAGGCTTCGCCGCTGCTCGCCATGCTCGGCGGTCCGGCGGTGAGCGAGCTCGACGTGCTGCAGCCGGGCGAGACGGGCTACCAGGAGCGCAGCGATGCCTTCGACATGGTGCTTGACCTGGGTGGCGAGGCGGGTGGCCGCGCGGCCATCGCCCGCTGCGTCGAGGCCTTCCTGCGCGAGACGCTGGGGCACGCGGTGGCGGTCGAGCCTGTGCCACGCATCGAGGATAGCGACTGGCGCTGGTTCATCGGGCTCGATGCCGAGGCCACCGCCATCGGTAACGCCCTGTGGCGGGACGAGGAGGTGGACGGGGAGGCTTCTTCGCGCGTCCTCGCCCTCTTCCGCCTGACGCTCGACCCGTCCGTGCCGGTGCGGCCGGAGGTGCGCGGCCATCCCGTCTATCTCATCATGGCGATGGACCGGGGCAATCTGCTACGCTTCAAGCCGCAGAACCTCATTGCCGGCCTGCCGCTCGCGGCGGACCAGCCGGTGCATTGAGGAGGCCGGATCATGGCACATGAGAGGTTCAACGTCGGCGTCGTCGTCGAACGCCGCCCGTTGAAGAGCCGCTGGGTGGATCATGCCTGGCTGCCGGTCGCCGTCATCGCCGGCGTGCCGGAGGCGGCCCCGTGGACCTTGCTCGGCGAGGAGGCCGGCGTGCAGCGCTTCTACGCCGGCGCCTTCGACGTCGACCTCTACCGGGCCGAGACGGCCGGCTACCGCGACAATCTCGAAAGCGGGGCGCCGAAACTGTGGATCGCCGCCCATGCCACGGGAGTCACGCCGCCGCTCGACATTCTCGTCGTCACGGCCGATCCCAACGAGGGCGCGGCCTATACGGAAGCGGGCGACAATATCGTCGAGGCGGTGCCGATGCCGGACGAGGTCGCCGGCGTCGTCGCCCGCTTCGTCGCCGAGCACCACGTGGAGCGCGCCTTCATCAAGCGTCGCCGCGACCGGGCCGATCCCGACGCCCTGGCGCTGCGGCCGGGGCGGGACAAGGAGGGAGGCGAGCCGTGAGCGGCGACGAAGGCTTCCTCACCCGCTGGTCGCGCCGCAAGGAGGCCGCGCGGCGGAGCGAAGACGCGCCGGTGGCCGTGAATGTGCCCGCCGAGGCGCCGGAAGAGATTGCCGCACCGGTGGCCGAGGCAGAGGCGCAGGTCGCGGCTTCCCCTGAAGACGATGCGCCTGTCCCGCTCGAGGAACTGCCGCCGATCGAGAGCATCGGCCCGGAGACGGACCTGACGCCGTGGCTGAAGCGCAACGTGCCGCCGGCCTGGCGCCAGGCGGCGCTGCGCCGCCTGTGGGTGAGCGACCCCGGCATCCGCGATTTCGTCGGTCTCGCCGACTACGACTGGGACTGGAACACTCCCGGCGGCATGCCGGGCTACGGGCCGCTCGAGATCGGCGAGGCCGTGCGCAAGCGCCTCCTCGCCGCCGTCGAGGGGGCTCCGCCGCCCGCCGGCGAAGAGAGGGTGCAGCAGGACCGCGCCTCGGCCGATCCTCCGGCCGACGAGCAGGCGCCCGGCCCGTCGCCGGAGCCGGAAGAGGCGCCGGATGCCGTCCGGTTGCCCGCCGAACCTTCGGCGGCACGGCCAGCAGTTGCGCAGGCGAGCGAAGATCACGCAGATTTGAATAGAGATTTAGGGAACTCGCCACCCTCTCCCCGCCGCCGTTCGGGCTCGGCGACGCCGGTCTGAGCGAGGCCGCACAAGGGTTTCACGGGCTCGGGGGCGGATGGCGGCAGGGGCTGCCGCATGCCTGCCGGTACAGCCATAGCGGGTGCAGTGCAGCATTTCATTGGAATAGTTGCAATGTGAAAAAGGGGTGATAGGCTCGCCCTATTGCCGTTTCAGACACGGGAGGCAACGGGTCGGGAATGCGCGAAGTGGGGCTCAGGCAGGCCATTGAAGCAGCGGGCGGCGTGCGTGCGCTCGCCCGGCAACTCGGGGTGTCGCAGCCGACGATTTCCGGCTGGCGCCGCGTGCCGGCCGACCGTGTCCTGACCGTCGAATCGCTCACCGGCGTCGACCGTGCCGTGCTCCGTCCGGACATCTATCCGCCGCAGGATGCCGCCGCCGCAGCCGATGTCGACCCCATCGATCTTGCCCGTGCCGAGGAATACGCACTGCTCGCGGTGCTGCTCTGGCGTGCGCCGGGGCAGGACCTGCTCGACCGGCTGGCGCAGCTGCGGGGCGACGCGAGCGAGATCGGCATGGCGCATCTGGCGCTCGCCGATGCCGCCGTCGGCACGGACGCCGAAGCCGTGAGCCGCGAGTTCTTCGACCTCTTCATCGGCCTCGGCCGCGGCGAGCTCCTGCCCTATGCCTCCTATTACCTCACCGGCTTCCTGCACGAGCGTCCGCTCGCCGTGCTGCGCGGCGACCTCGCGCGGCTCGGCATCGAGCGTGCCGAGCGGGTGGCCGAGCCGGAGGACCACATCGCCATCCTCTGCGAGACGATGGCCGGGCTCATCCGCTGCGACTTCGGGGTCGCCGGCCTCGGCGAGCGGGAGTTCTTCGCCCGCCACGTGGAGCCGTGGGCGGGGCGATTCTTTGCGGATCTCGAGACCTCGCGCGCCGGCCGGTTCTACCGGGCCGTCGGCACGCTCGGGCGCGTCATGATGGAGATCGAGGCGGAAGCCTTCGCGCTGCCCGCCTGACAATGAAGGAACGAGGGGAGGAAGCCATGCAGGACGAGAAGAAGAAAAAGGTCCTCGATCGACGCAGCTTCCTCGGCGCTGCCGGTGCGGGCGCCGCCATGACGGCGCTCGCACCGGTCGTCGCCGACAAGGCTGAAGCCATGGCCGAGCCTCCCGGCAACGACCAGACGCGCTATCGCGAGACCGAACACGTCCAGGACTTCTACCGGGTCAACCGGTACTGAGGGGGAGGCCGCCATGCTCATCAAGCGCAAGTCCACTGCGGCCGCGCAGGGACGGCTGCAGGCCGTCGCCGCCGGCTTCGGGGGCGCATCCCTGGTCGACCGGCGCGCCTTCCTGAAGCGTGCCGGCTTCACGGCCGGTGCGCTCGCCGCGGTCGGGACGATCCAGGTGGGAGCCGTGCGCCGCGCGGAAGCGGGGCCCACCGACTTCCAGCAGCCCATCGAGCGCAAGAAGAACATCTGCACCCACTGCTCCGTCGGCTGCACGGTGACCGCCGAGGTGCAGAACGGCGTGTGGGTAGGCCAGGAGCCGTCGTGGTTCAGCCCGATCAACCGGGGCTCCCACTGCGCCAAGGGCGCGGCCATCCGCGAGCTGGTCCACGGCGACCGGCGCCTGAAATATCCGATGAAGCTGGTGAACGGCGCCTGGCAGCGCATCTCCTGGGACGACGCCATCAACGAGATCGGCGACAAGCTCATGGAGATCCGCAACGCGTCGGGTCCTGAATCCGTCTACTGGCTCGGCTCGGCCAAGTATTCCAACGAAGGCGCCTATCTCCTGCGCAAGTTCGCCGCCTTCTGGGGCACCAACTCGGTCGATCACCAGGCGCGTATCTGCCATTCCACCACGGTCGCGGGCGTCGCGAACACGTGGGGCTATGGCGCCATGACCAACAGCTACAACGACATCCGCAACTCGAAGACCATCGTCTTCATGGGCTCCAACGCGGCCGAAGCCCACCCGGTGTCGCTGCAGCACATCCTCACCGGCAAGGAGATCAACCGCGCCAACGTCTTCGTCGTCGATCCGCGCTTCACCCGCACGGCGGCGCATTCGACGGAATACGTGCGCATCCGCTCCGGCACCGACATCGCCGTGATCTGGGGCATGCTGTGGCACATCTTCGAGAACGGCTGGGAGGACAAGCAGTTCATCGCTCAGCGCGTCTATGGCATGGATGAGATCCGCGCCGAGGTGCGGAAGTGGGATCCCGCCACCGTCGAGGACGTGACGGGCGTGCCCGGCGAGCAGCTGAAGCGCGTCGCCGAGACCTTCGCCAAGGAGCGGCCGTCCACCTTCATCTGGTGCATGGGCGGCACGCAGCACTCGGTGGGCACGGCCAACGTGCGCGCCTATTGCAACCTGCTGCTCGCCACCGGCAACGTCGGCGGCTTCGGCAACGGCGCCAACATCTTCCGCGGCCACTGCAACGTGCAGGGGGCGACCGACCTCGGCCTCGATATCACGTCCCTGCCGCTCTATTACGGCCTCACCGAGGGCGCCTGGAAGCACTGGTGCCGGGTGTGGGAGGTCGATTACGACTGGATGCTCTCGCGCTTCGAAGACAAGAAGATGATGGAGGCGCCCGGCATCCCCTCGACGCGGTGGTTCGACGCCGTGCTCCTGCCCAAGGACCAGGTGGACCAGCCGGACAATGTCCGCGCCATGATGGTCTTCGGCCACGGCGGCAACACCATCCCGCGCATGCCGGAGATGGTGAAGGGCCTCGAGAAGCTCGACCTCCTCGTCGTCGGCGACCCGCATCCGACGACCTTCGCCGCGATCTCGCAGCGCAAGGACGGCACCTACCTCCTGCCCATCTGCACGCAGCTCGAGACCTCGGGCTCGCGCACGGCCTCCAACCGCTCGCTCCAGTGGGGCGAGCAGATCGTCAAGCCGATCTTCGAATCGAAGGACGATTACGAGGTCATGTATCTCCTCGCGACGAAGCTCGGCTTCGCCAACGAGATGTTCAAGAACATCAAGGTCGAGAACAGCCGGCCGGAAGCGGAGGACATCCTGCGCGAGATCAACCGCGGCGGCTGGTCCACCGGCTATTGCGGCCAGTCGCCCGAGCGCCTCAAGGCGCATATGGCGAACCAGGACAAGTTCGACATCGTGACCCTGCGCGCGGCCAAGGACGTGCCGGAGGTCGGCGGCGACTACTACGGCCTGCCGTGGCCGTGCTGGGGCACGCCGGAATTCCGGCATCCCGGCACGCACACGCTCTACAACACCAACATCCACGTGAAGGACGGCGGCGGCACCTTCCGCGCCCGTTTCGGCGTGGAGCGCGAGGGCGTGACGCTGCTGTCGGAAGGCTCCTACTCGCAGGGCTCCGAGATCACGGACGGCTATCCCGAGTTCACCTACGGCGTCCTGAAGAAGCTCGGCTGGGATGCCGACCTCACGGAGGCGGAACGCGCCACCATCGAAGGCATCGGCGGCAACAATCCCGACGCCGTCTCCTGGTCGATCGACCTGTCCGGCGGCATCCAGCGCGTGGCGCTGGAACACGGCTGCATCCCCTACGGCAACGGCAAGGCCCGCGCGGTGGCGTGGAACCTGCCCGACCCGGTGCCGGTGCACCGCGAGCCGATCTATTCGCCGCGCGCCGACCTCGTGGCGAAATACCCGACGCGGGAGGACTTCAAGAGCTTCCGCGTGCCCAACATCGGCTTCACCGTCCAGAAGGCGGCGGTCGACAAGGGCATCGCGAGGGACTTCCCGATCATCCTGACATCCGGGCGCCTCGTCGAATACGAGGGCGGCGGCGAGGAGACGCGCTCCAACAAGTGGCTCGCCGAGCTGCAGCAGGACATGTTCGTCGAGATCAACCCGGCGGACGCGGCCGAGCGCGGCATCAGTGACGGCGGCTGGGTGTGGGTGACGGGGCCGGAGAACCAGTCCAAGGCCCGCGTCAAGGCGCTCGTGACGGAGCGTGTCGGCAAGGGCGTCGCCTTCATGCCCTTCCACTTCTCCGGCTGGTTCATGGGCGAGGACCAGCGCAAGAACTACCCGCCGGGCGCGGATCCCATCGTCCTCGGCGAAAGCGTCAACACCATCACCACCTACGGCTATGACCCGGTGACGGGCATGCACGAGGGCAAGGTGACGCTGTGCCAGATCAGGGCGGCCTGAGGGAGGATGACATGGCCCGTTTGAAATTCCTCTGCGACGCCGACCGTTGCATCGAGTGCAATGCCTGCGTCACCGCCTGCAAGAACGAGAACGAGGTGCCCTGGGGCATCAACCGCCGGCGCGTCGTCACCATCAACGACGGCAAGCCGGGCGAGAGGTCGATCTCCATGGCCTGCATGCATTGCACGGACGCGCCCTGCAAGGCCGTCTGTCCGGTCGACTGCTTCTACAACACCGCCGACGGCATCGTGCTGCATTCGAAGGACCTGTGCATCGGCTGCGGCTACTGCTTCTACGCCTGCCCGTTCGGGGCGCCGCAATATCCGCGCGTCGGCAATTTCGGCTCGCGCGGCAAGATGGACAAGTGCACCTACTGCGCCGGCGGTCCCGAGCCGGACCTGACCGCCGCCGAGTACCAGAAATACGGCGCGAACCGCATCGCCGAAGGCAAGCTGCCGCTCTGCGCCGAGATGTGCTCGACGAAGTCGCTGCTCGCCGGCGACGGCGAGATCATCGCCGCCATCTACAAGGAACGCGTGCTCAAGCGCGGCTACGGCTCCGGTGCGTGGGGCTGGAAGACGGCCTATCGCGAGACGATCGACGTTTGATCGGGCCGAGCGGCCGACGGGAGGGGAGGAACGAGCCATGACCCGCACAGGACACGATCGGCGCTGGTCGGCCCGCGGCATCGCCGCCGCACTGACGATGCTGCTGGCGCTGCTCCTTGCGCTGCCCGCGGCGACGGGCTCCGCTTTCGCCCAGGTCAATCCGACGACCGAGGCGGTGAGGGAAGAGCAGCTCATGCAGGCACTCGACCGGGTCACCGGCCGCGTGTCGATCCCCGACCGGAAGGCGGCGACGCTGATCCAGGTCGAAGGGCAGGAATGGCGGGCCTATCACGAGCGCACGCTGGCCTGGATCGGCGGCATCGCCATCCTCGGCATGCTCGCGGTGCTCGCGGTCTTCTTTCTGGTGCGCGGGCGCATCCGCACGGAGGCCGGGCCGTCGGGCCGCACCATCGTGCGCTTCAGGTGGTTCGAGCGCTTCGTGCACTGGCTGACGGCGAGCTGCTTCGTCATCCTCGCGCTGTCCGGCCTCAACGTCGCCTTCGGCAAGTCGCTGCTGCTGCCGCTCATCGGGCCGGAGGCCTTCTCCACCTTCTCGATGGCCGCGAAATACGCCCACAACTATCTCAGCTTCCCCTTCACGCTGGGGCTGGTGCTGATGTTCTTCATCTGGGCGCTGCGCAACATCCCGAGCCGCGTCGACGTGACGTGGTTCGCGCAGGGCGGCGGCATCGTCGGCAAGGCGCATCCGCCGGCCGGCAAGTTCAACGCCGGCCAGAAGATGCTGTTCTGGCTCGTCATCCTCGTCGGCGCCGCCATCGCGGTCAGCGGCTATATCCTGCTGTTCCCGTTCTACGGCACGACGATCGCCGGCATGCAGACGGCGCAGGTGGTGCACGGCCTTCTGGGCGTGCTCCTCACCGCCGTGATCCTCGGCCACATCTATATCGGCACGCTCGGCATGGAGGGCGCCTTCGACGCCATGGGCAACGGCGAGGTCGACCTCAACTGGGCGCGCCAGCACCACAGCCTCTGGGTCGCCGAGGAGGAGCGCAAGGCGACGGTCGAAGGCAAGCGCAGCGTGCCGCCGACGGCCGTGCCGGCGGAGTAGGGCTACCGACGGAGGTCTCTCTCCCTTCCCCCCACGAAGTGGTGGGGAGGGTGGGGGTGGTTCAGCAGGCAGGCGGTTCGTGTTCTGGGCAAGAGGTTGGTATGTGGTGCCTGACGGCGCCGCACCTCCCTAGCCCCTCCTCGCCGCAAGCGGGGGGAGGGGGAGTGCTTCACCGGTCGGCGCCGGTCCGGGCTCGGTTTGGAAGAAGGGCTCGACGCGCCCCGTCGCCTTGTGCACAGTCGGGCCGGGTGCTTCGAAAGGGGCATCCGGCTTTCTCGTGTCCGGATCGACTTTTCAATGCGTGTCATTGGCCTCGCCGGCTGGAGCGGCTCCGGCAAGACGACCCTTCTCACCCGCCTCATCCCGGTCCTCGTCGCCCGCGGGCTCAGCGTCTCGACCATCAAGCACGCGCATCACGCCTTCGATGTCGACAGGCCGGGCAAGGATTCCTTCCAGCACCGGCAGGCCGGCGCGCGCGAGGTGCTGGTGGCCTCGCGCCGGCGCTGGGCGCTGATGCGCGAATTGAGGGACGAGCGCGAGCCGCGGCTCGCCGAGCTCGTGGCGCTGATCGACGATTGCGATATCCTCCTCGTCGAGGGCTTCAAGCGCGAGGAGCACGTCAAGGTGGAGGTCTACCGCAAGGCCAACGGCAAGCCGCCGCTCCATCCCGACGACGGCCGCATCGTCGCCGTGGCGAGCGACGTCGCCCTGCCCGATGCCGGGCGCCCGGTCATCGACATCGACGACATCGAAACGATCGCCGATGTCGTCATGGCCCATGCCGAGCCCGTGGAGCGGCTGATGGAGAGGCTTTCCGCGCATGGCCCAGCTGAGTGACGACTGCTTCGCCTTCGGCGGGCCGCTGATGTCCGTCGAGGAGGCGCTGGCGCTGATCGGCGAGCGCATCGCGCCCATCGACGGCGTCGAGGACGTGCTGGTGCGCAGCGCCGAGGGCCGCGTGCTGGGACGCGACGTGCCGGCGCTCGTCGATCTGCCGCCCTTCGACAATTCCGCCGTCGACGGCTGGGCGGTGCGCCATGGCGACCTTGCGCGCGAGGGCGAGACGCGCCTGCCGGCCGCCGGGCGGGTGATCGCCGGCAGCGCTGCGGCCGCCATGCCCCCCGGCCATGCCGTGCGCATCTTCACCGGCGCGCCGATGCCCGCCGGGGCCGACACCGTCTTCATGCAGGAGGACGTGACGCTCGATGGCGGGACGGTCGTCCTGCCGCCGGGGCTGAAGCGCGGCGCCAATTGCCGCAAGGCGGGCGAGGACATTGCGCGCGGGGCGGTGGCGCTGCCGGCCGGCCGGCTCCTCAGGCCGCAGGACCTCGCGCTCGCGGCCGCCGTCGGCCATGCGAGCCTGCCGGTGCGCCGGCCGCTGCGGGTCGCCGTCTTCTCCACGGGCAACGAGCTCGTCGAGCCCGGCGAGCCGCTGCCCGCGGCCGGCATCTACGATTCCAACCGCTTCGCCCTCATCGCCTTGCTCGGCCGGCTGGGCGTCGCGGTGTCGGACCTCGGCGTGCTGCGCGACGAGCCGGAGCGCCTGCGCGAAGCGCTCATGGCCGCGAGCGGGGAGCATGACCTCATCCTCACCTCGGGCGGCGTCTCGACGGGGGAGGAGGACCATGTCCGCGCGGCGGTGGAGGCGGCGGGCCGTCTCGTCTTCTGGCGCCTCGCCATCAAGCCGGGCCGGCCGGTCGCCATGGGCGTCATCGCCGGCACGCCCTTCGTCGGCCTGCCGGGCAATCCCGTCGCGGTCTATGTCACCTTCACCTTCGTGGTGCGCCCGCTTCTCGCCCGGCTGATGGGCGCGGAGCTACCGCGCCCGCTCGCCATCCCGGCACGGGCCGCCTTCGCCTATCGCAAGAAGGCCGGGCGGCGCGAATTCGTGCGCGTCAGCCTGCGGCGCGGCGCGGACAGCGCGTACGAGGCGGTGAAATACCCGCGCGACGGTGCCGGCGTGCTGACCTCGCTCACCGAGACGGACGGCCTCGCGGTACTGCCCGAGGACATGACGGGCCTCGCCGAGGGCGACAGGGTCGACGTCTATCCCTACGCGCTCCTCGGCTGACGCGCCCGCCGCTCGAGGAAGCCGAGGCCGAGGTCGACGAGGATGGCGAGCATGGCGACGAGCACGCCGCCCTGCAGCACATAGGCGAGGTTGTCCGCCTGCAGCCCAGCGATGATGATCTCGCCGAGGCCCTTGGCACCGACCGTCGAGCCGATGGTCGCCGTCCCGATGCTGACGATGATCGAGACGCGAAAGCCCGCGATGATCACCGGCAGCGCCAGCGGCAGCTCGATCTCCCTGAGGATGCGCCGGCCCGTCATGCCCATGCCGCGCGCCGCCTCGACCACCTGCGGCGAGACGCCCTTCAGCCCGGCGATGGTGTTCTCGAAGATCGGCAGCAGCCCGTAGGCGAAGAGGGCGACGAGCGTCGGCCGCGCGCCGAAGCCGGTGAGCGGCACGGCGACGGCGAGCATGGCGATGGGCGGGAAGGTCTGGCCGAGATTGGCGACGGCGCGGGCGAGCGGCAGATATTGCGCGCCGGCCGGGCGCGTCACGAAGATGCCGATGGCGAGGGCGATGACGAGCGCCGCAAGGCTCGCCGCGGCGACGATGCCCATGTGGGAGAGGGTCAGCGCCAGGATGCTGTCGCGGTCGTAGATCGCCGGCTGGCCGAATTTCGTCAGCGCCGCGAGCGGCCGCTCGAAGGCCTCAGGGGCGAGCACCATCACGGCAAAGAGCGCAACAGCGATCCCGGCTGCCCCGATCCGCAGGAGGCGGCGGCGCTGCGCTATCACCGGCCGCCCCCGCCGAAGGCGATGATCCGCTCCATGGCGATTGCGCCGACCATCGCTCCGGCCTCGTCGACGACGGGCAGCTCGTCGACGCCGGCGAAGACGAGGCGCGACGCCGCCTCGCGCAGGCTCGCCGAAGCGGAGAGGGGGGCGAGGGACGCGTCTGCACCGGCCTTGCGGAAGGTGCCGTCGGCTTCTGCCGTCCAGCCCGTTGCCGGCTGCATCAATGCGGTGACGCCGGCGAGGGAGAGCAGCTTCAGCCCGCGGTCCTCGCTGCCGACCAGGGATTCGACGAAGGCGCTCGCCGGGTGGCGCAGGAGGGCCTCGGGCGTATCGAGCTGCACGATGCGGCCCTTCTCCATCACCGCCAGCCTGTCGGCCAGCTTGAAGGCCTCGTCCATGTCGTGCGTGACGATGAGCACGGTCGTGCCCATGCGCCGGCGGATGGCGAGGAACTCGTCCTGCAGGCGCGTGCGGGTGATGGGATCGAGCGCGCCGAAGGGCTCGTCCATCAGGAGCACGGCGGGCTTGCCCGCCATGGCGCGCGCCACGCCCACGCGCTGCTGCTGGCCGCCGGACAGTTCGTGCGGATATTTGCGCGCGAAGACGGCGGGCGGCAGGCCGAAGAGCTCGAGCAGCTCCTCGATGCGGGCCGCGATGCGCGCGCGCGGCCAGCCGAGCAGGCGCGGCACGGTGGCGATGTTCTGGGCGACGGTGCGATGCGGGAAGAGGCCGATGCCCTGGATGGCATAGCCCATGCGCAGCCTGAGCGTCGCCGGCGGGATGCTCGTCGTGTCGACGCCATCGATCAGGACGCGCCCGGCGCTCGGCTCGATGAGGCGATTGATCATGCGCAGCGTCGTCGACTTGCCGCAGCCCGAGGGGCCGATGAGCGCCAGCGCCTCGCCCTCGGCGAGTTCGAAGGAGATGCCGTCGACCGCCCGGACCGGGCCGAAGGTCTTCGTCAGTGCCTCGACCGTGATCATGCCGGCCTCCCCCTCGCGCGGCCCGCGACCGCATCGAGCACGACGGCGGCGAGAAAGGCGAGGATGACGATGGGCACGGCGCCGAGCAGCACGAGGTCCATGGCGGTCTGCCCCATGCCGCGGAAGACGAAAGTGCCGAAGCCGCCTGCGCCGATCAGCGCCGCAACGGCCGCAAGGCCGATGTTCTGCACCAGCACGATGCGCACGCCCGTGACGATGACGGGGAAGGCGAGCGGCCATTCGACGCTGGCGAGACGCCGCAGCGGACCCATGCCCATGCCGCGCGCCGCCTCCACCACCGCCGGCGGCACGGCCGCGAAGCCCGCCACCGTATTGGCGACGACCGGCAGCAGCGAATAGAGGAACAGCGCAACGAGGGCGGGCGTCAGGCCGATGCCGCGGATGCCGGCGGCGCCGAGCGCGGGATAGGCGGCCGCCAGCGCGGCGAGCGGGGCCATCATCAGGCCGAACATGGCGATGCTCGGCACGGTCTGGATGACCGACAGCACCGCGAGCACTGCTCCCCGCGCCGCGGCCTGGCGGTGGCAGAGATAGCCGAGCGGGATGCCGAGCAGCAGCGCCGGCGCGAGGCTGCCGCCGACGAGGACGAGATGGCGCGCCCCCTGCTGCCAGAAGCTGTCGCGGTTGGCGGCGTATTCGCGCATGATCGACAGGTCGTTCCACAGCCCCGCCGCCAGCACCACGAGCACCGCCCCGACGGCGGCGAAGGCGAACGTGATGCGTGCCAGCGGCCCGCCGCGCAGCTTGACGAGCGCATCGGCGAGGATGAGCCCGAAGGCGCCGATAATGAGCCAGAAGCCGGAGCCCAGCGAGACGCGCGCCAGCGTCGCGCCGGCAGGCAGCAGCGCCGTCGCCGCAAGGCCGGCGCCGAGGAGGGCCGCGAGCGCGCCGGCCGCCCCGGCCAGGGCCTGCACGGCGGCATGATGCGCGAGCGCCGCGACGACGGCGCAGGCCGCGAGGACGGCGGCAAGCGGCAGGCCGAGCCAGGCGGCCGGCAGCGCGGGCAGGGCGAAGCCCTCGCCCGAGACGATGCGGTTGGGCTGCAGTGCGAGGAAGGGCGCGAAACCGACGGCGAGAAGCGCAGCGACGGCGCACAGCCGCGCAAGGCCGCGTCCCTCCGCGGCGGCTCCCTCCGGCACGGGGCGCGCTGTCGGCTCTTCCGTCACGCGAGGGCGGCCCGCTACTTCAGAAGGCCCTTGCTCGTCAGGTAGTCCTTCGCCACGGCACCGGCGTTCTCGCCGCCGACGGCGATGCGCCCGTTGAGCTTCTGCAGCGTCTCGAGGTCGAGCGAGGCGAACACCGGTTCGAGCAGCTCCTCGATCTGCGGATATTGCTTCAGCACCGCCTCGCGGATGATCGGCGCCGGCTGGTAGACCGGCTGCACGCCCTTGTCGTCCGTCATGACGACGAGGCCGACCTCGGCGATGGCGCCGTCCGTGCCGTAGACCATGGCGGCATTGGTGCCGTCCGTCTCTTCGGCCGCCGCCTTGATCGTGGCGGCCGTGTCGCCGCCGGCGAGGGTCAGCAGCTGGTCGGACTTCAGGGTAAAGCCGTAGGCCTTCTGGAAGGCGGGCAGGGCCGCGGCCGAATTGACGAACTCGGCCGAGGCGGCGAGCTTCACCTTGCCGCCCTTCGCCACATAGGCGCCGAAGTCCGACATCGTCGCGAGCTTTTCCGCCGTCGCGAGGTCGCCGCGTACGGCGATCGCCCAGGTGTTATTGGCCGGGGCCGGCGTCAGCCAGACGATCTTCTCGGCGTCGTAGTCGCGCTGCTTCGCCTCGGCATAGCCCTTGGCCGCGTCCTTCCAGACGTCGCTGTCGGCCATGTTGTAGAAGAAGCCGGCGTTGCCGGTGTACTCCGGATAGATGTCGATCTCGCCTGCCCTGATCGCGGCGCGCACCACGGGCGTCGCCCCGAGCGAGACCCGGTCGACGACCGGGATGCCGTTGTCCTGCAGCACGAGGCGGATCATGGCGCCGAGCAGGCTGCCCTCGGTATCGATCTTCGATGCGACGACGACGTCGGCGCGAGCCGCGCCCGTTGCCATGGCGATGGCCGCGACGGCGGCCAGGACCGTCTTCTTCATGGAAGCGTCCCCCTTCCCAATGCGCGAGCCGTGACGCGCCTCATGGTCGACAGCATAGGGCGAGCCGTGCCGATGCATCAATGTCCCGGCGCGTGCGTGGCGCAACGTGCAGCCGCGGGCCGCACGATACGCACCCTGTCATGATTCGTCCTTGATGTTCGTCCAGATGTGGCGTGCCGTTGTCATTGACGACGTGGACCCCATCTTTCCCTCGTAGCGCCCGCATGCCGGGCCTCGTTGCCGGAATTCGCATGCTGGACGATACGAATCGTATGCCGGTTGTGTTCGGAGCGGCGCGCCCGCGCCGCCGTTTCTCGGAGGTTCTGCGGGAGCTTGCCGCTTTCCCGTCCGAGCGGGTGCGCGTCGCCGACATCCTCGATGCCTTCGGCGACCGGGCTTTCGGCGCATTGATGCTCATCTTCGCGGTGCCGAACGTGCTGCCGCTGCCGCCCGGCACCTCGTCCGTGCTCGGCGCGCCGCTCCTGTTCATCGCCGCGCAGCTCATGCTCGGCCGGCCGGTGCTGTGGCTGCCGCAGCTCATCACGGAGCGCTCGCTGTCGCGCGGCGACTTCGCCGCCATGGCCGACAAGCTGCTGCCGCATCTGACGCGGTTCGAGCGCATGCTGCAGCCGCGCCTGACCGGCCTCTTCAACCCGATGCACGACCGCATCATCGGCGGCGCCTGCCTCATCCTCGCGATCATCCTGTTCCTGCCGATCCCCTTCGGCAACATGCTGCCGGCCTTCGCCATCTCGGCCTTCGCCATCGGGCTCATGGAGCGCGACGGCATCGCGGTCGCCGTCGGCTGGCTGGGCAAGCTCGCGAGCCTTGCCGTGCTGGCCGCCATCTCGACGGCGCTCGTTGCCGCCGCGGTCGCCTTCTTCACGCATCTCTGGCCGTTCTGATCCGCCCCTTGCACGCAAAGCGGCTTGACCCACCGCCCTTTCGTCGTGATGCTCTTGCCGCCGCCGGCTCGGCCCGCGGCTGCGCAGCCTGGCAAAGGGGGGAATGCCATGGGTTTTGCGATCGTGCGTCGGGCGTATCTGCCAACTGCATTCTGGCTCGCCGGCGCGGCGCTGCTTGCCGGCTGCGCGGGCGATGACGTCGTCTCGCCCGCCGTGACCACGCCGGCCCTGCCGCCGGTGACGGCGGAGCAGCTGGTGGGCCGCTGGGGCCTCGGCTCCTATCACCGCGACACCGACCGCGACCGCACGGTCAAGGAAGCGCGCGCCCAGTGCCGCAATCCCTACGTCATCAAGGCGGGGGCCGACGGCGGCGTGATCATGAACCTCGCCGACGAGAAGGAGCCGCGCGAGCTCCTCGTCAAGCCGACGCGCGAGGGCCGCACCTTCATCGGCCCGGGCGAGCGGCCGGCCGGCGACCTGACGGACATGGAAATCATCGCCGTCGACGACACGAGCTTCACCGTGCAGTGGGTCGATCCGGACGTCTCGTCCCGCTACGGCACGATGGTCTATGTCAATTGTGCGCCGCGGAGCGCAAGAACGGCGGCGGGGTGAGAGCAACGGCGCCGCGGCAGCGCGCGCCACGAACGAGCGAGGTGATGGCGATGCCGGAAAAGGGCGTTCTCCTCCAGCGGCTGTTTGGGGTGCTCGCGGGACTTGTCCTGGCGGTGATGGTCGCGGTGCCGGCGGTGGCGCAGGTGCAGCGGGGCGTCATGGAGATCGAGGACCAGCCCGGCTTCGTGCCCGACGAGGCCGACGAGGTCCTCGCCGGGCCCTTCGAGCGCCAGCTCGTCTTCTTCCGCACGACGGAGGCGCCCGGCACCATCATCATCCACACGTCGGAGCGTTTCCTCTATCTCGTAGAGGGCAACAACCGGGCCATGCGCTACGGCATCGGCGTCGGCCG
Organism: Chelatococcus caeni; assembly: GCF_014196925.1. Taxonomy (GTDB): domain Bacteria; phylum Pseudomonadota; class Alphaproteobacteria; order Rhizobiales; family Beijerinckiaceae; genus Chelatococcus_A; species Chelatococcus_A caeni. The sequence goes on from NZ_JACIEN010000001.1 coordinate 627,381, forward strand.
CGAGGGCTTCCAGTGGTCGGGCCTGCTGCAGATCTCGCGCAAGCAGGAATGGCCGGACTGGCGCCCGCCGCCGGAGATGATCCAGCGCCAGCCCTATCTGCCGCGCTTCATGGCCGGCGGCCCCGGCAATCCCATGGGGGCCCGGGCGCTCTATCTGGGCACGACGATCTATCGTATCCACGGCACCAACCAGCCGCAGACGATCGGCCACGCCGTGTCCTCCGGCTGCTTCCGTCTCGTCAACAACGACGTCGTCGATCTTTACGAACGGGTGCCGGTGGGCACCAAGGTCATCGTCCGCCACGCCGCGAAGCTGTGACGGGGCAGGGCAGGGGGGAAGGGAATGCGCGTCATCGGAAATGCGGCCGCGGCCGCCGGTTTTGTGGCGGCAGCAGCGCTCGCGGCACCGGCGGCAGCCGGTACGCTCGACACCGTCAAGCAGCGTGACAAGCTCGTCTGCGGTGTCAGCCAGGGGCTCGCGGGCTTCTCGGCGGCGGATGCGAGCGGGCAGTGGAGCGGCTTCGACGTCGATTTCTGCCGCGCCATCGCAGCCGCCATCCTCGACGATCCGGCCAAGGTGGAGTTCGTCCCCCTGTCGGCGGCGGAGCGCTTCGAGGCGCTGAAGAGCGGCAAGGTCGACGTTCTCTCGCGCAATTCCACCTGGACGCTGGGGCGCGAGGTGGACCACGGCATCGTCTTCACCGCCGTGAACTATTATGACGGCCAGGGTTTCCTCGTGCCCAAGGCGCGCGCCATCGGCTCGGCGCTGGAAATGGACGGCACGAAGGTCTGCGTGCAGGCCGGCACCACGAGCGAGGCCAACCTGCGCGATTTCTTCGACGCCAACGGCATGACGCTGGAGACCGTGGTCGTCTCCTCGCCCGAGGAGGCCGTGAAGACCTACGGCGAGGGGGGCTGCACGGCCATCTCGAGCGACGTGTCGCAGCTCCACGCCGAGCGCCTGGCGCTCGAGAACCCCTCCGACCATTCCGTCCTGCCGGACATCATCTCCAAGGAGCCGCTCGCGCCCGCCGTGCGCAGCGACGACATGGCGTGGTTCACCATCGTGAAATGGGTGAGCTTCGCCATGCTCAACGCCGAGGAGCTCGGCGTGTCGTCGACGCGCATCGACGAGGCGCTCGGTTCGAACAAGCCCGACGTGCGCCGCCTCGTCGGCACGGAAGGCGGCTTCGGCGAGAAGCTGGGCCTCACCAACGACTGGGTGGTGCGCATCGTCCGCGCCGTGGGCAACTACGGCGAGGTCTACGAGCGCAACGTCGGCGTCGGCTCGAAGCTCGGCATCCCGCGCGGCATCAACCAGCTCTGGAGCCTGGGCGGCATCCAGTACGCGCCGCCGTTGCGATAGGCGAGGCGGCAAGTTCACCCGCGATGCACCTCCCCCGTTTGGGGGGAGGGTTTTTCATTTCGATTGTTTCGACCAGTTCATTGCCGTTGCACCGTTTGGATTGCCCCAGGTTGGATAGCCCCAAGTCGGATTGCTCATGTTGGATTGCTCAAGTTGGATTGCTCATGTCCGTTCTTCTCACCGCCCTGGCAGCAGGTGGCGGCCTGCTGACCGGTATTCTGACCCGTGCCCCCGCCTGGATCATCACGAGCGGCCTTCTCGGCCTTGCCGCCCTCGCGGCCTGGCTCGCCTCCGCTGTCCCGGCGGGCGAAGCCCTGACGCTGTACCTTGCCTTCTGTGCGGGACTGTCAAGCGCCCTCTGCCTCTCCCTCGCGCGGCGCGCGAGGGAGAGGAGAACGCAACGGACAGGACGGCAGGGCGCCGCTGCGGATCGTTTACAGGAGCACGGGGCGAGGACCGTGCCGAGCCTGTGCGACGGTGGCGGCGCACAGCAATAGGCTCGATGTCCATCGGCGAGATGCGATGCGGCTCCGACTCGGCCGGCCGTTGAAAAGCGCCCCGACGACGCAAGCGCCTCCGGAGCATGGCTATCTGCGCCAGCATCATCGCAGCCTGCCGGCCGCGGAGAGCGACCAGAGCGAGGTCAGCGAAGGCTCCGGCCCTCCAGCCCGGGACCTGCGCTCGGGGCCCAAGGCACAGTCAACCCACCGAGGCGCGAACCGCAAGCGTGCCGGAAAAGCCCGCCCTGTTCGCACACGGCCCAGCTCCTTGATATCGTTGGGCTAATCGCCGCCGCCCGCGACGATCCTCCGCCGGCGCGCCGGCGGAAGAGCCCGCTTCGCGATCCGAACCCCGTTTTGCTCGTTGCCGCAATCAGGTAAGAGCAAGGGCGTCGCTCCCCATGCGGGGGCGTGGGTTGAAACGGCTTCGTCGTCAGCCAGACGTCGCATGTCGAGGTCGTCGCTCCCCATGCGGGGGCGTGGGTTGAAACACATCGAGGCCGCCGCGCATATGGAAGGGGACGGGTCGCTCCCCATGCGGGGGCGTGGGTTGAAACAAGATCGTCATCGATCGCGCCGACCTCTTGAAGGTCGCTCCCCATGCGGGGGCGTGGGTTGAACCCCCCCCTATAGTCCCCCCCAAGGGGGACGAGAGAGTCGCTCCCCATGCGGGGGCGTGGGTTGAAACCTCATCCTGCAGGTTGCGGACGATGGAGAGCGAGCCGGTCGCTCCCCATGCGGGGGCGTGGGTTGAAACCTCCACCATGCGGCGCATCTCGGCATCCACGATGGTCGCTCCCCATGCGGGGGCGTGGGTTGAAACATCTCCGCACCTTTGGCTTGGTGACAATCGCGTAGGTCGCTCCCCATGCGGGGGCGTGGGTTGAAACCAGGCCATCGAGCTGCGCCCGGTGGACGCCGGCATCCTGGGTCGCTCCCCATGCGGGGGCGTGGGTTGAAACGTCAGGGCGCCGTTGAGCGCCCGCGTCGTTCCCTCGTCGCTCCCCATGCGGGGGCGTGGGTTGAAACCTTAAGCCACCACGCCGCCCAACCCTTGGCCGAGGTCGCTCCCCATGCGGGGGCGTGGGTTGAAACGGTACCACCTCCTCCGGCTCAATGCTGATGTCGAGTCGCTCCCCATGCGGGGGCGTGGGTTGAAACTGGAAGACGGCCGGCTCGTGTGGGGCTGGGGCGGGGTCGCTCCCCATGCGGGGGCGTGGGTTGAAACCGTGCTGGCGTTCGGGTCCGGCGCTGCGGCGGCCGTCGCTCCCCATGCGGGGGCGTGGGTTGAAACTGCACGTGCCACGCCAGAAGCATCTGCTTGAAGGTCGCTCCCCATGCGGGGGCGTGGGTTGAAACATGAGGATGGCCCGCTGCACCACGTTGGTGGCGTGTCGCTCCCCATGCGGGGGCGTGGGTTGAAACTTCACCTGCCGGATGGAGGTGCGGGCTCCGGGGGTGTCGCTCCCCATGCGGGGGCGTGGGTTGAAACTCAGAGAACCGGCGAACGGTGATGTCGGGGAACTGTCGCTCCCCATGCGGGGGCGTGGGTTGAAACGCCGCCGGCAAAGCCGCCCAGGCCGCCAAGCAGGAGTCGCTCCCCATGCGGGGGCGTGGGTTGAAACGCGCCAAAGCCGTCGATCCCGATGCGCACAGTGGTCGTCGCTCCCCATGCGGGGGCGTGGGTTGAAACGGCTACTTGTCGCCGTGCTACTGGATCAAAGACCGTCGCTCCCCATGCGGGGGCGTGGGTTGAAACAGCGTGATCGCCGGCCGCTCGCCCGTATCCGGCTGTCGCTCCCCATGCGGGGGCGTGGGTTGAAACTCCCGCAAGCCGCTGGCCCAGATCCTCGCCGAGGTGTCGCTCCCCATGCGGGGGCGTGGGTTGAAACCCAAGCCGGCCGGTGTCGTCTCGTGCTGATGTGGTCGCTCCCCATGCGGGGGCGTGGGTTGAAACATCTTGCTACCCTCCCTCACGCCGCTGCCACGCTGGTCGCTCCCCATGCGGGGGCGTGGGTTGAAACGGGTTGTCCTTCGAGAACACGAAGGCGTAGACCTGGTCGCTCCCCATGCGGGGGCGTGGGTTGAAACTGGCCCAGGATGGCCAAGGGAGCGTACATCGTCGTCGCTCCCCATGCGGGGGCGTGGGTTGAAACCCTACGATGGTGGAGACGGGCTCGCGCATGTCGTGTCGCTCCCCATGCGGGGGCGTGGGTTGAAACCCGTCTTGAATAAATGCCCTAATATTCCCCGACCCGGTCGCTCCCCATGCGGGGGCGTGGGTTGAAACCCCGGCGATCCGGCGAAGGCGCTCAGGGCCTGCGGTCGCTCCCCATGCGGGGGCGTGGGTTGAAACGCCCTCGGACTCGCTCCGGAGCAGGTGCTTGAGGGTCGCTCCCCATGCGGGGGCGTGGGTTGAAACTGCTCGGTGAGCATGTAGCGCTCGCCGATGACGAAGTCGCTCCCCATGCGGGGGCGTGGGTTGAAACCCGAAAGTGGGCCAACCCCTGAGGCCCTTGAGGAAGTCGCTCCCCATGCGGGGGCGTGGGTTGAAACCGGCGCCCTGCAGGATGACACGCTGAAGTCCCACGTCGCTCCCCATGCGGGGGCGTGGGTTGAAACTCAAGCGCGTCGCGCTCCTCAAGCCAGCCTTCGGGTCGCTCCCCATGCGGGGGCGTGGGTTGAAACTCCTCCTCGCCGCTCTTCTCGCGGCCCTCTCCGCAGTCGCTCCCCATGCGGGGGCGTGGGTTGAAACTTAAGAAGCGGCTAGAGGCGGTCCTGCTGCGCCGGTCGCTCCCCATGCGGGGGCGTGGGTTGAAACAACCAGGCCACCGACGAGAAGACGGAATGGGTGAGTCGCTCCCCATGCGGGGGCGTGGGTTGAAACTTGATGCCGGCGGCCTTGTCGGCCATCTCAAGCTGTCGCTCCCCATGCGGGGGCGTGGGTTGAAACGAGGCGAGCGGAGCCGGCCCGCCTGCGATGGCCCGGTCGCTCCCCATGCGGGGGCGTGGGTTGAAACTTCCAGGACCGCCTCGCCATGGGTGGCTTCGCGGCGGTCGCTCCCCATGCGGGGGGCGTGGGTTGAAACAGGAAGCACCTCCCCAAGGTCGAGAAGCCGAACGTCGTCGCTCCCCATGCGGGGGGCGTGGGTTGAAACTCCAGCTTGGCGCGCCGGCGCTCGTCGATCGGATGGTCGCTCCCCATGCGGGGGCGTGGATTGAAACCTGATGGACGAATACGTGAAGGTCGACCGTGCCCGTCTCTCCCCATTGCGGGAACGCGGATCGAAATTTGGGCCGGTCTGCGGAGCATCCGCAGGCCGGCTGCACTCCCGCGTGGGCGTATGCCGTCATCCAGACGAGGAGCTTGGACAGGCGGCTCGGGGTCGTCCCGAACTTGCCAGCTTCATGAAAAACGGGCTTCGATGCCGGAAAGTCGCTTCAAAGCCTGCTTTGATGTGGCGCGCCGCTATGCAAGCCGGCTTTCATAGCGAGGATCGGGCGCCCGGAGCGGGAAGGGAGCGCCGCTGTGCCGGCATCCGTGCCGACGAGTGGTGCCTCGTCTTCCCTGTTCGTTCGCGACCTGCGCGAGCGAACGGGCTCCGCAGGCGGACATCAAAGCGTTGATTTTCTTGGATTTCCGCGGAGACGAGGGGATTCGAACCCCTGATACGTGTTACCACGTATAACGGTTTAGCAAACCGCCGCCTTCAGCCACTCGGCCACGTCTCCTGCGGCGGCCAAGCCCTAACCTTTTCGCGGATTCCGGTCAACATGCCAGTTGGGTCATGCACCGCCACTTTGGGCCGCGGCCGGCCTGCTTTTTCGGCGCGGGGCGGGGAGTGCGCGTGGCCGAAGGGATGCTGCAGCGCAGCGGCATGCATGGGCGCGGAGCCAAATGACATGATGATTCCGTTGTTTGCGCCTTGCTGCATTGCGTGTATGGCAAAAGAGCTTTGCGCTATTTGAGAGGGGGCTCTGCATGAAGATCAAGCGCCTGTTGGTTGCCAACCGCTCCGAGATCGCCATTCGGGTGTTTCGGGCGGCGACGGAACTCGGCATCCAGACGGTGGCGATCTATGCGGAGGAGGACAAACTCTCGCTGCACCGCTTCAAGGCGGACGAGGCCTATCAGGTCGGCAAGGGCAGGGGGCCGCTCGAGGCCTATCTCTCCATCGACGAGGTGATCCGCGTCGCCAGGGAGGCACGGGTCGACGCCATCCACCCCGGCTATGGCTTCCTGTCCGAGAGCCCGGAATTTGCGGAAGCCTGCGCCGCCGCCGGCATCATCTTCATCGGGCCGAAGCCCGAAACGATGCGCACGCTCGGCAACAAGGTGGCGGCGCGCAACCTCGCCATTTCCGTCGGCGTGCCGGTGATGCCGGCGACCGACCCGCTGCCGGAGGATCCCGCCGAGATCAGACGCCTTGCCGCCGAGGTCGGCTATCCGGTCATGCTCAAGGCCTCCTGGGGCGGCGGCGGGCGCGGCATGCGCCCCATCGAGAGCGAGGACAAGCTCATCGACGCCGTCCTGAGCGCGAGGCGCGAGGCGAAGGCCGCCTTCGGCAAGGACGAGGTCTATCTCGAAAAGCTCGTGCGCCGCGCCCGCCATGTCGAGGTGCAGCTCCTCGGCGACAGGCACGGCAACCTCGTCCACCTCTTCGAGCGCGACTGCTCCATTCAGCGCCGCAACCAGAAGGTGATTGAGCGCGCGCCGGCGCCCTATCTCGACGCGGCGACCCGCGCCGCCCTGTGCGAGGCGGGTCTCAAGATCGGCCGGGCGACGGATTATGTCGGCGCCGGCACGGTCGAGTTCCTCATGGATGCCGACACGGGCGCCTTCTACTTCATCGAGGTCAACCCGCGCATCCAGGTGGAGCACACGGTGACAGAGGTCGTCACCGGGCTCGACATCGTCAAGGCGCAGATCCGGGTCGCCGAGGGCGGGCGGCTCGGCATCGCGGCCGAGACAGGCATTCCGCCGCAGTCGGAAATCGTGCTCGACGGCCACGCCCTGCAGTGCCGCATCACCACGGAGAACCCGGAGAACAACTTCATCCCGGACTACGGCCGCATCACCGCCTATCGCGGCGCCTTCGGCTTCGGCATCCGCGTCGACGGCGGCACGGCCTATTCCGGGGCCGTCGTCACCCGTTTCTACGACCCGATGCTGGAGAAGGTGACGGCCTGGGCGCCGACGCCGGGCGAGGCCATCGCCCGCATGGACCGGGCGCTGCGCGAATACCGCATCCGCGGCGTCGCCACCAACCTCTTCTTCCTCGAGGCGGTGCTGTCGCATCCGAAGTTCCGCGGCAACGACTACACCACCCGCTTCATCGACGAGACGCCGGAGCTGTTCAGCGCGCCGCGGCGGCGCGACCGGGCGACCAAGCTGCTCACCTATATCGCCGACGTCACGGTGAACGGCCATCCGGAGGTGAAGGGCCGCGCCCGCCCGCCCGCCGAGGCCCGCCCGCCGCATGCGCCCGTCTTTCCGGCGCCGTCCGGCGTGGAAGGCACGCGCCGAGTGCTCGACCGCCTGGGGCCGAAGGGCTTTGCCGACTGGATGCGCGCCGAGCGCCGGGCGCTCGTCACGGACACCACGATGCGCGACGCGCACCAGTCGCTCCTTGCCACGCGCATGCGCACCTTCGACATCGCCGGCGCGGCGGAGGCCTATGCCAACGGCCTGCCGCAGCTCTTCTCGCTCGAATGCTGGGGCGGCGCCACCTTCGACGTCGCCATGCGCTTCCTCACCGAGGACCCGTGGGAGCGGCTGGCGCTGCTGCGCGAGAAGGTGCCGAACGTGCTCCTGCAGATGCTGCTGCGCGGGGCGAACGGCGTCGGCTACACCAATTATCCCGACAATGTCGTGCGCCATTTCGTCCGCCAGGCGGCGGATGCGGGCATGGACCTCTTCCGCGTGTTCGACTGCCTCAACTGGGTCGAGAACATGCGCGTCGCCATCGACGCCGTCGGTGAGGCGGGCAAGCTGGCGGAAGGGGCCATCTGCTACACCGGCGACATCCTCGACCCCGCCCGCGCCAAGTACTCGCTCGGCTATTACGTCGGTCTTGCGAAGGACCTGGAGAAGGCCGGCTGCCACATCCTCGGCATCAAGGACATGGCGGGGCTGCTGAAGCCCGCGGCGGCCAGGGTGCTGGTCAAGGCGCTGCGCGAGGAGGTCGGCCTGCCGATCCACCTTCACACGCACGACACCTCCGGCATCGCGGCGGCGAGCGTGCTGGCGGCGGTCGCCGCCGGGGTGGACGCCTTCGATGCGGCGATGGACGCCATGTCCGGCGCGACGTCGCAGCCCTGCCTCGGCTCGCTGGTCGAGGCCCTGCGCCATACGGACGAGGACACCGGGCTCGATCCGGAGGCCATCCGCCAGCTCAGCTTCTACTGGGAGGCGGTGCGCACCCAATACGCGGCCTTCGAGAGCGACCTAAAGTCCGGCGCCTCCGAGGTCTATCTCCACGAGATGCCGGGCGGCCAGTTCACCAATCTCAAGGAGCAGGCGCGTTCGCTCGGCCTCGAGACGCGCTGGCATGAGGTGGCCAAGGCCTACCGGGCGGCCAACGACCTCTTCGGCGACATCGTCAAGGTCACGCCCTCGTCCAAGGTCGTCGGCGACATGGCGCTGATGATGGTGGCGCAGGGGCTCACCCCGGCGGACGTGCTCGACGAGAAGCGCGACATCGCCTTCCCGGGCTCGGTCGTCGAGATGCTGCGCGGCGACCTCGGCCAGCCGCCGGGCGGCTGGCCCGAGGCCCTGCAGCGGAAGGTGCTGAAGGGCGAGGCGCCGTCCACCGCCCGGCCGGGGTCCTTGCTGCCGCCGGCCGATCTCGCCGCAGCGCGCGCGGAAGCCGAGAAGCGTTGCGGCCGCGCGGTCAGCGAGCGGGAGCTGTCCTCCTTCCTGATGTATCCGAAGGTCTTCGCCGAGTTCTGCGGCGCGAGCCGCAAGTATGGGCCCGTGTCGTCCCTGCCGACGCCGGTCTTCTTCTACGGCATGCAGGTGGGCGACGACATCGCCGTCACCATCGAGAAGGGCAAGACCCTCGTCATCCGCCTGCAGGCCGTGGGCGACACCGACGAGGAGGGGCAGGTGCGCGTCTTCTTCGAGCTCAACGGCCAGCCGCGCATCATCAAGGTGCCGAACCGCGCCGCCGCGGCGAGCCGGCCGGTGCGGCGCAAGGCCGACGAGGCGAACGAGAAGCACGTCGCCGCCCCCATGCCCGGCGCCGTCGCCACCGTCGCCGTCAAGGCGGGGCAGGAGGTCCGGGCCGGCGACATCCTCCTCACCATCGAGGCCATGAAGATGGAGACCGCCATCCACGCCGCGCGCGACGGGCGCGTCGCCGAGGTCGTCGTGGCGCCGGCCACGCCTGTCGAAGCCAAGGATTTGCTTGTCATTTTCGAATAGACGGCCATCCTGCGAAAAGGCAGTCGCGCAAAGCCGGAATCGAGGCTATGATTAGTCTGTCGCCGCAAGCACGCTTACGGACGAGACCGCTCGGCCTGCCGCATGGCGTGGCCATGTATTTTCGGGTATGATGAAAACTCTCCCAGTTGGATATCCTGTATGAACCGATACGATGATAACCGTGACGCCCGCCGCAGGGGTGGTGGCCGTCGCGACAGCTTTGACTCCCGTGACGGCGGTTTCGGGGGGCGCGATGGTGGCTTCGGCGGTCGTGACGGAGGCTTCGGCGGCCGTGATGGCGGCTTCGGGGGCCGTGACGGCGGTTTCGGTGGCCGCGAGGGTGGTTTCGGCGGTCGTCCGTCGCGCGATGCGTTTGCGGCGCCGGCCGGCCCGCCGACCGACGCGACGGTGAAGTGGTTCAACCCCGAGAAGGGCTTCGGCTTCGTTGCCTGCGAGGATGGGTCGGGCGATGCCTTCCTGTCCATGCGCTCGCTCGAGGCTGCCGGCTTCAACGGGGCCGAGCCGGGTGCGCGCATCGTCGTGCGCCTGCGCGAGGGACCGAAGGGCAACCAGGTCGCCGAGGTGCTCGAGCTCGAGGACCTGCCGCCGCAGCCGCGCGCTCCGCGTGGTCCGCGCGCCGGTGGCGGCGGCGGCGGCTTCGCTCCGCGGGTTCCGGAAGGACCGGCCGAGGAGATGGCGGGCACCGTCAAGTGGTACAATCGTGACAAGGGCTTCGGCTTCGTGCAGCCCGACGACGGTGGCCGCGACGTGTTCGTCCACGCTTCGACGCTGCAGCGCGGTGGCATCGCCGACCTCGCCGAGGGCCAGCGGGTCAACATGAGCGTCGTCGCCGGCGCCAAGGGCCGTGAAGCCTCGATGATTTCCTACGCCGACTGACCGGCGGCGCAAGCCTCGCCGATCTTCGGACGTCCGAGATGAAGAAGCCGCGGGCGGCTGCGCCCGCGGCTTTTTGCTGCGTTGCGGCAACTTTTTGCGTTCGCTGCAAGGTCGTTGCAAGATCTGTCCTGGCAAGATCTGCCCTGGCAAGATCTGCTCTGGCAAGATCTGCTCTGGCAGGATCCGCCGTGCCGTATGCCGTCCTGTCATATGGCTGTGCGACAAGGGCGATCATGAGGGGAGGGCGGATGGCGAAGGCAGCAGGATCCGGCGCGTCGCGTGACGGCGAGCGTCTTCCCTTCGAGTGCATCGCCCTTGTCCTCCAGGGGGGCGGGGCGCTCGGCGCCTATCAGGCCGGCGTCTACGAGGCGCTGGCCGAGGCCGGCATCCATCCCGACTGGGTGGCGGGGATCTCCATCGGCGCCATCAATTCGGCCATCATCGCCGGCAACGCGCCCACCGAGCGCGTCGACAAGCTCAGGGCCTTCTGGGAGCGCATCACCGCGCGCCCGACGTGGGAGCTGGCCGGCGCCTGGTTCGACACCATACCGCACGGGGACTTCGCCCGCAGCGTCATCAACCAGATCAGTGCCGAGATCGCGCTTTTCGAGGGGGCGAGCGACTTCTTCTCGCCGCGTTTTCCGCCGCCCTTCTTCCAGGCGGCCGGCAGCCTCGCCGCCACCAGCTTCTACGACACCCGGGCGCTGCGCAGCACCCTGGAGGAACTGGTCGACTTCGACCGCATCAACGCCGGCGAAACGCGCCTGAGCGTCGGGGCGGTCAATGTCACGAGCGGCAACTTCACCTATTTCGACACGACGAAGCATCGCCTCGCGCCCGAGCACGTGATGGCGAGCGGCGCCCTGCCGCCGGGCTTTCCCGCGGTCGAGATCGACGGCGAGTTCTATTGGGACGGCGGTCTCATCTCCAACACGCCGCTGCAATGGGTGGTGATGCAGAGCGGGACGCGTGCCGACACCCTGGCCTTTCAGGTCGACCTGTGGAGCGCCGGCGGACGCTTTCCCGCCACGCTGACGGATGTGTCGACACGGCAGAAGGAGATCCAGTTCTCCAGCCGCACGCGCGCCAATACGGACCAGTTCAAGCAGATGCAGGAGCTGCGCCACGCCCTCGCGCATCTCCTCGACAAACTGCCGCCGGACCTCAGCCGCAGCGAGGAGGCCCGCCTCCTCGGGCGCGCGGCGGATTTCAAGGTCTACAACCTCGTCCATCTCATCTATCGCTCGCGCGCCTATGAGGGGGATTCGAAGGACTACGAATTCTCCCGGCGCAGCATGCGGGACCACTGGCAGTCGGGCTACGAGGATGCGGCGCGCGCCCTGGCGCACCCGCAGATCTTCACGCGGCCGCAGAACCACGCCGGACTGCAGGTCTTCGATTTCGCCGACGAAGAGTGACGGCTTGGTCGCGCGGGCAACCGCCGGCCGGAGGGATCATCACGGCTTGCAGGCCGACCGAGGGACGAGGAGCGCACATCATGAAGCTTGAAGACGTCGTGAGAAATGCCTTCGCCATGCCCCTGACCAGCCCGGCCTATCCGCCCGGGCCCTATCGCTTCATCGACCGCGAGTTCCTGATCATCACCTACCGTACGGACCCGGAGAAGCTGCGCGCCCTGGTGCCGGAGCCGCTCGAGATCGACGAGCCGCTCGTCAAGTACGAGTTCATCCGCATGCCGGATTCGACCGGCTTCGGCGACTATACGGAAACCGGCCAGGTGATCCCGGTGCGCTTCGAGGGCCGCAAGGGCGGCTACACCCACTGCATGTTCCTCAACGACCATCCGCCGATCGCCGGCGGGCGCGAGTTGTGGGGCTTCCCCAAGAAGCTTGCGAGCCCGAGCCTCAAGGCCGAGATCGACACGCTCGTCGGCACGCTCGATTACGGTCCCGTGCGCGTGGCGACCGGCACGATGGGCTACAAGCATCGCAGCGCGGATCTCGATGCCGTGCGGACCGCGCTGATGCAGCCGAACTTCCTGCTCAAGATCATCCCGCATGTCGACGGCACGCCGCGCATCTGCGAGCTGGTCGAATATTATCTCGAGGACGTCACCGTCAAAGGGGCATGGACCGGGCCGGCCGCCCTGTCGCTCAACCCGCATGCCCTGGCGCCCGTGGCGGAGCTGCCGGTGCTCGAGGTCGTCTCCGCCCTGCACCTCGTCGCCGATCTGACGCTCGGGCTCGGGCGCGTCGCCCACGACTATCTGGCGTGAGGGCTCAGGCCGTTTCCACCCGCACACGCACGGCGCCGCCGCGCAGCACCGTGTTGCCGAACAGGACCGGACGGCCTTCCCCGTCCGTGTCCACATAGCTCAACACGATCACCGGCTCGTCGAGGTCGATGCCGAGTGCCGCGGCCTCGACCTTGCGGGGCATGCGCGTGTCGATCCAGGTGGCGCGGCGCAGGAGCCTGCGGCAGTCGAACTCCGCGAGGGTAGCCGACAGGCTGCGCAGGCGGGCGAAGGTGGCATCGATGCCGGCGAAACGCGCAGCATCGAAATAGTGATAGCCGTAGGACAGCAACCGCGAGCCGGCCTGGCGCAGCGTCTCCAGCACCAGCAGCTCGCCGCCCCTGTCGATCTGCAGCAGGCCGGCGAGATAGTGCGACGTGGGGCGACGGTAGGAGGCGATGAGCTCGCCGGTCGCCGCGTCGTTCATGGCCTGCTCGAGCTCGGTCGAGCTCGGCTGGCGGGCGATCCGGTATTCCGGCTGCTCGTCGGTGACGAAGACGCCCGCCCCCTGCCGCGAGACGACGAGGCCCTTGTCCGCCAGCTTGAGCAGCGCCATGCGGACCGTGTGGCGATTGACCCCGGAGCGCCGCGACAATTCCAGCTCGGACGGAAGCTTTTGCCCTGAGGCGACGAGCCCCCCGCGAATCTCGAACTCGATGTCGCTCAGGATCTGCCGCCAGACGGGTACGGACGCCGATCGATCAAGAGGCAAGCCATCCGGGAAGGAGAAGCAATCATTCATAGCGAGCCTGTTCGCCTCTGTACGGAAAAATAAAGTAAAATTCTAACGGTTCAAATTAATGCATCCCGTTGATGTAAAAAACCACCCATGTGTCCTAGGGGCTGAAATTGCGCCGGATCCGCGGCAGCATCTTGACGTGCGCCCGTCGGGCTGGCATCGCCGCTTGTCCAGTCTCGCACGCGTGCGGCCGCATATCGAGCCCTGAATGCAATCCGTCCTCTGCATCGGCATCGCCACCCTCGATTATGTCTACAAGCTCGACGCCCTGCCGACGCGGGCGGAGAAATATCGCGCCCGCGATGTGGCGGTGACGACGGGCGGCTGTGCCGGCAATGCAGCCGTCGCCATCGCACGCCTCGGCGGCAGGGCCCGGCTCGTCGCCCGCCTCGGGGACGATCGCGTCGGCGACGACATCGTGGGCTCGCTCACCGACGAGGGCGTCGACTGCAGCGGTGTCGTGCGCATCGGCGGCCAGCGTTCGCCGGTGTCGGCGATCCTGGTCGATGCGGCCGGCGAGCGCACCGTGATCAGCTATTCCGATCCGCGCTATCCCGCCGCCGTGGAGAGCCTTCCCGCGGCGCTGCCGCCGGGAACCGGCGCCGTGCTCGGCGACACGCGCTGGCAGGAGGGGGCGGCGCGGATCTTCACGCTGGCCCGCGCGGCCGGCGTGCCCGCTGTGTTCGATGTCGACCGCGCCCCAGACCATCCCGGCGTCCTCGAAGCCGCGAGCCACATTGCCTTCAGCGCGCAGGCGCTGCGGGAGCGCACGGGGCTCGACGATCCGCGGGAAGGGCTCGGCCGTCTCGCCGTGGGGCTTCGCGACAGCTGGCTGGCCGTGACGACGGGAGAGGGGGGCGTCTTCTTCATCGAGGACGGCAAGGTCGCGCACGAGCCGGCTTTCACGGTCGACGTGGTCGACACCCTCGGAGCCGGCGATGTCTGGCACGGCGCGCTCGCCCTGGCGCTGGCGGAGGGCATGGCGCCGCGCCCTGCCGTGCGCTTCGCAAATGCGACCGCGGCCATCAAATGCACCCGCTTCGGCGGCGGTCGCGGCGCCCCGAGCCGCGCCGAGGTGGAGCGCCTGTTGCAGAGCTAGGCCGGCTTTCGCGTTTTTTGCCCTGGCCGGGTGATCTTGCGTTGCGCACCTCAGAAAATGAGGGCAACATGCCTCTGTCATGAGCATGATCGCCGAACGGATAACGCTGGAGGATGTCGCGCGGGAGGCGGGCGTATCGCTCGCGACCGTGGACCGTGTACTCAACCGGCGCCCCGGCGTGCGCGAGAAGACCGCCGCCAAGGTGCAGGCGGCCATCGCCAAGCTCGGCTACCGGCCCGATCCCGTCGCCGCGCGGCTGGCGCGCAAGGAGACCTTCCGCTTCTGCTTCATCCTGCCGACGGGCACCAACACCTTCATGAGCAACCTCGAGGAGCAGGTGGGCGCGACGGCCGAGTGGCTCGTCACCCAGCGGGCCTTCGTCGACATGGTGCATGTCGATGTCTTCGATCCCGACGTCCTCGCCACGGCGCTCGAGCGGCTCGAAGGCCGCTATCACGGCGTTGCGGTCATCGCGCTCGATCATCCGCGCGTCAGGGCCGCCATCGACGATCTCGTCGCGCGCGGCTCGGCCGTGGTGACCCTGGTGTCGGACGCGCCGACCTCGCGCAGGCTGCGCTATGTCGGCATCGACAACACGGCCGCCGGGCGCACGGCCGGCACGCTGATGGGGCGCTTCTCCGGCGGGCGCGAGGGACCCGTCGCGCTCATCGCCGGTTCGCTCGCCCTGCGCGACCATGCCGAGCGGCAGTTCGGCTTCATGCAGGTGGTGAACGGCGAGTTCGCCAACCTGAGAACCCTGCCGCTGCGCGAGGGGCGCGACGATTCAGAGCTGACCCGCAAGGTGACGGAGGACATCCTCGCCGCCCATCCCGATCTCGTCGGCATCTACAACGTCGGGGCCGGCAACCGCGGCATCGCCGCGGCCCTCGAGGCCGCGGGGCGGGAGCGGGACGTCGTCTTCATCGGCCACGACCTCACTGCCTACACGCGGCGCTTCCTCGTGCGCGGCATCATGGACGCGGTCATCAACCAGGACGCCGGCCACGAGGCCCGCTCGGCCGCGCGCGTGCTCCTCGCCCATTGCACGGGCGAGCCCATCCTGCCCGAGCAGGAGCGCATCCGCATCGACATCTTCCTGCGGGACAATATTCCGTAGCGGGCTCGGCAGTCGGCGGTCGGCAGTCGGCAGTCGGCAGTCGCTTGGTCCGCGCGCCTGCCAACCTCGCACTACGATCTTCCCCGGACGCATGCAGCGAAGCGGAATGCGAGCCGGGGTCCAGCGCAAGAATCTGCCGAAGGCGCCCTATGATCCAGCGCCGATCCGCATCGCGCTACGCGTCCCGGTGTGGCGCGCGGGGCATGAAAGGCATGCCACGCGACCACGGCACCTTCGGCGAGTCATGGCGCTGGATCCGGGATCGCGTTCCGCTTCGCTGCACGCGTCCGGGAAACGAGATTGCTTTCGGTTGGGAAGCGGCGCTCCTGCCGACTTCCGATCCCTCAGGCCGCCTGTTTCAGTGCCTCGTCGGCCGTCAGCGCCGTGTCCGGCGTGCCGGAGACGATGAGCTCCAGCACCTCCTTCTCGCTGGTGTGGGCGATATAGCGGTCGCCGACATTCTCGCCGCGCTTCAGCACCATGATGCGGTCGCCGACCTCGAAGATGTCGGTGAGGCGATGCGAGATGATGACCTGCGCCACGCCCTGGCGCTTCAGTTCCGCCATCGTCTCCAGCAGCCGCTCGGTCGCCATCACCGAGAGATTGGCGGTCGGCTCGTCGAAGATGATGACCTTGGGCTCGAAGGAGATGGCGCGGGCGATGGCGACGGACTGCTGGCGTCCGCCCGACAGGCTCTCCACCTTCTGGAACACCGAATTGACGTCCACCTTGAGGCGGCCCAGCACCTGCCGCGCCTCCTCGTACATCTTCGGCCGGTCGACGAAGAGGCCGAAGCGCCGCGGCCAGCGGCCGAGGAAGATGTTCTGGCCGACGTCCATGTTCCCGCACAGGGCGAAGTCCTGGTAGATCATCTCGATGCCGCGGTCGCGGCTCTCGTGCGGGCTCCTGAAGTGGGTTTCCTCGCCGTTGACGAGCACCTCGCCCGCATCGCGCTGGTAGGCGCCGGTCATCACCTTCATCAGCGTCGACTTGCCGGCGGAATTGTCGCCGACGAGGCCGAGGATCTCGCCCGGCATGAGGTGGAAGTTGACGTTGTTGAGCGCCTGCACCGCGCCGAAGCGCTTCATGATGCCGCGCATCTCGATGATCGGCGTCGTCATGCGCCTTTACTCCCTGCTTGCAGTCTCAGCTTCTCGGCGGCCGCGAGCTGCCGGCGGCGACGCCATTCGCCGAAGATGTTGTTCTGGCGGAACCAGATGTCGCCGATCACGGCGACGAGCAGGATGAGACCGATGAACACGTTCATCCAGTGCTGCGGCAGCACGAAGGAGGCGCCGTTGGCGAGGATCACCTGCAGCGACAGCAGCGAGCGGATGAGCGTGATGACGGCCGCCCCCGCAAGCGAGCCGATGATGGTGCCGTAGCCGCCGAAGATCGAGCCGCCGCCGATGATCACCGAGGCGATGGCGTCGAGCTCGCGCAGCAGGCCGGCGGACGGGTTGAAGCTGCGGTAGAAAGCGACGTAGATGACGCCCGCCGCTGCCGCGCACAGCCCCGAGAAGACGAGCGACAGGAAGCGCACGCGCTTCGTGTCGACGCCCGCATAGCTCGCCGCCCGCTCGTTGCCGCCGGTGGCATAGACCTTCTGCCCGAAGGGCGTCGCCCCGAGGACGATGCCGGCGACAATCGCGACGAGGAGGAGGAACAGCGTCTGCACGCTGACGGCGCGCGTCACCTCCAGCCACAATCCCGCCTGCGGCGGCATGCCGAAATAGGACAGCACCTCGTAGAGATTGCGGCCGATGAGGTTGAAGCGCTCGGGGAAGCCCGAGAGCTGGCGGCCGGAGACGATCCAGGCCGCCAGGCCGCGGGCGATGTAGAACATGCCGAGCGTGGCGACGAAGGAGGGCAGGTTGAAGCGCGTCGTCAGCCAGCCGTTGACGGCGCCGCACAGGGCCCCGGCGGCGAGCGCGAGCGAGATGGCGAGGAGCGGATCGCCGCCCATCTCCTTCATCACATAGGCGGCCACGGCCCCCGACAGGGCCAGCACCGAGCCGACCGACAGGTCGATGTCGCCGTTGGCGATCACGTAGGTGAGGCCGAGTGACAGGAGCGCCACCTCGGAGAAGGCGAGCAGCAGGTTGAAGGAATTGTTGAGCGAGCCCCAGAAATCCGGCCGCAGCCACATGCCGACGAGCCACAGCACGACGACGAGGATGATGGCCGCCGCGTCGCGCCGGTGCAGGAAGGCCCTGAGCCCGCGGGCGCCGACGCCGCGCGCATCGCTCGCCGTGCCGAAGGTCTTGACGCCGACGATGGCCGCACCGCCGGGATCGAGGCTCGGCGGCGGCTCGGAGCCGGTAAGCCAGGCCTTGAGGCGGCCGAAGACATTGCCGCGCACCACCCAGGGCTCGATCAGCACGGCCGCGAGCAGGATGAAGCCGAGGAAGGCCGGCACGGCGCCGGGCGGCAGCTGGGCCAGCGCCTGCACCTCCATCTCGACGCCGCCCACCGTGATGGTGCGCGTGACGGGAATGCCCTCGCGCAGCACCTTGTCGATGAGCACGACGAGGGCCGCGCCGAGGCATGCGCCGATGACGCGCCCGCGCCCGCCGGCGATCGCGGCCCCGCCGACGATGACGGCGGCGATGACGATGAGTTCCGCCCCCTGGCCGTATTGCGAGGTGACGCCCTTGTCCTGCGTGGCGTTCATCAGCCCGGCGACCGCGGCGCAGAAGGACGAGATCATGAAGCCGCGGATGCGCACGGCCTTCGTCGCGATGCCGGCATATTGCGCCGCCTGCTCGTTGCCGCCCACCGCATAGGTCTCGTAGCCGATGCGCGTCTTGGCGAGGACGAAGGCGCCGACGACGGCGAAGACCAGGAAGATGAGGATCTGGTTGTTGAAGCCGAGCGCATTGGTCTCGCCCATGGCGAAGAGCCAGTAGCCCTGCGCCTTGAGGTCGAAGCCGATGGTCTTGCCGCCGGTGAGGCCGAGCACGAGGCCGCGGCCGATGAAGAGCATCGTCAGCGTGGCGATGAACGGCGGCACGCGCAGGATGGCGACGAGCACGCCGTTGACGAGGCCGATGGCGAGGCCGAGCCCGAGGCAGAGGAGGGCGGCGGGCACCGCGTCCATGCCGTAATGCGTCGGCGAGAAGAAGATCGAGAAGGCGACGGCGGTCAGCCCGAGCGTCGAGCCCACGGACAGGTCGAGATCGCGGTTGACGATGACGAAGGTCATGCCGACCGCCATCACGCCATAGCGGGCCGTATCCCGCAGCACGGCTGAAATGGCGTCGGTCGAGCCGAAGAAGGTCGGGTTGAGAAGGACCCCGACGAGATAGAGCAGGGCCATGAAGGCAAGGAGGCCCGCTTCCCAGCCGCCGACGAGCTGCATCGGAAGGTGCTGGGGCGAGCGAGGGGTGTCCGGCCGGCCGGCTGCCGCCGCAATTGCCATCCCGATGTTCCTTATGTCGTCCCTCTGCGCGGCTTCGCGCCGCGTCGCTTTGGCCTGCCCGCCGGCGCCCCTTGGCGGCGCCGGCGGGCAAACGGTTCAGTTCTCGAAGCGCTTGCCGACCGTGTCGATGCTGTCCTTCGTCACGAGCTGGGCGCGCGTGTCGAGGTTGGCCCCCGCGATGCCGCGGTCGATCTGCAGATAGAGCTGCGCCACGGGCCAGAAGCCCTGCAGGAACGGTTGCTGGCCGAGCGAGCCGGTGAGCGCGCCGGTGCGGATCTGCTCCTGCTGCTTGGGGCCGAGGTCGAAGCCGAAGGCGCAGACCTTGTCGTTGAGCTTCAGCTGGCTGATGGCGTCGCCCAGCGCCGGGGTCACGAAGCCGTTGGCGGCGAAGGCGCCCACCACGTCCTTGCGGCTCTCGATGAGCGTCACCACCGAGCCGACGATGTTGTTGGCGTCGACGTCGATGCCGATGTTCTCGGGCCCGGCGTCGACCTTGAAGTCCTTCAGCTTGCCGGCGTCGTTGAGGGCTTTGACGGTGGCCTCGAAGGCGGACTTGATGCGGTTGTTCACCTCCACGTTGCCGAGCGTCGTGGTGGAGGGGAAGATGATGGAGCCGCCCGTCACGCCCTTGTCGACGAGGCACTTGACGAGGGCCTCGCCGCCGATGGCGGCCGCCGAGGCGTCCTGCCCCGTGTGCGAGATCTGCGAGCGGTTGAGGAGGTTGGGGTCGTGCGAGTTGGTCGTCGCGACGGGGATGCCGCGCTCCATGAGCTTCTTGACGATGTCGTCATAGGCGCCCGATTGCGGCGTCGTCATGATGACGCCGTCGATGGTCGGGTCGTTGATGATCTGGTTGAGGATCTGGATCTCGCGCGGGATGTCGTCGACCGGCGCTTCCGAGCCGAGCATCAGTAGGTTGATGCCGAAGGCATTGGCCGCCACCTTGGCGCCGACATAGGTCGGGTCGAAGAAGCCGTTGCCCGCCGTGTGGGTGACGATGGCGAAGGTGAGCTTGCCGTCCTTGGAGTTGAAGTCCTTCGTTTCCGGCGCCTCCTTGGCGGCATCGTCGAAGGAATAGCCGCCCACCGCCCGTTCGAGCGCGCCCGACTGGGCATGCGCGGCGACCGACAGCAGCGATACGCCCGCGGCAAGGGCGGCGACGGTGAGATAACGCTTCATGGAAACCTCCCAGCTCGGTTCTTGACGGTGTCGGCGCCGGCGGCATTCACCCGCCGGCGCCGCCCGATCGGTTCACTTCTTCAGCATCGCGTCGACGTTGTCCGGCGTGACGGTGTCGAGCCCGGTGTAGATGATCTCCTCGACCTTCTCGCCCTTCTTGAGCGCCAGCAGCGCGTCCATCGACTTCTCGCCCATCTCGAAGGGCCGCTGGCCGATCAGCGCGTTGGCATAGCCCTCCTTCAGGAGCTCGAGCTGCACCGGAAGCGTGTCGGCGACCACCAGCGAGAACTGGCCGGCGTCGATGTCCTTCTTGAATTTCGAGGCGAAGCTCCGGAAGCCCTCGCGCGCGAACATCGGCCAGCCGCCGACCGGCACGATGGCGGCAAGGTCGGGATTGCCGGTCTTGAGATCCTGCATCTGCTGTACGGCGAGCGCGATGTCGTCGTTGCAGAAGGTCGGCGAGCCGGAGATCTCCTCCCACTTCGAGCCCTTCAGCGCCTCGCGCACGCCCTCCACGCGCTCCTGCAGGTTCTTGGCCGCCGGGCCGCCGGAAACCATGGCGAACTTGCCGCCTTCGGGGCGCAGCTCCTTCAGCTTGGTGCCGAGGGCCAGGCCGAACTCCTTGTTGTTGGTGCCGATATAGGCCGTGCGGGCCGAGCCCGGCGCGTCGGCGTCGAAGGTGATGACGGGGATGCCCGCATCGACCGCGGCCTTGATGGAGCGCGTGGCGGCGGCGACGTCCGACACCGAAATGGCGAGGCCGTCGACCTTCTGGGCGATGAGATCCTGGATGATCTGCGCCTGGCTCGCCGGCTCGTGCTCCACCGGGCCCTTGTAGATGCACTCGACGTTGCCGAGCTCCTTGGCGCGCTTGACGCAGCCGTCGCGGGCGAGGTCGAAGAACGGGTTGTTCATGGCCTTCGGCACGACCGCGAAGCGGTAGTTCTCGGCCATGGCGGGCAGGGTGAGCGCGGCGAGTGCCACAGCCGCCAGAAGCATCTTTCGCATGGGTTCCTCCTCCTCGGTGATGGGCGCCCCTCGTTCACGAAGGGTGATGCCTGTCGTGTCTGTTCGAGCTTCAGCTTGTGCTTCTTGGCCCGGCAGCCGGGCAGTACGGGGAGCGGGGGAAAAGCCCCCGCGCCGAATGACAGATCGCCCCGGATGTCCTCCGGGGCGTTCCTCAGGCCGCGCGGCCGCTGCGCAGGCGGTCCACCAGCACGGCGAGGATGATGATCATGCCGACGAGCACGATCTGCCAGTAGGCATTGATGCCCGCGAGCACGAGGCCGTTGCGGATGACCTCGATGAGCAGCGCGCCGATGACGGCGCCCGCCGGCCCGCCGATGCCGCCGGCGAGATTCGCCCCGCCGATGACCGCCGCCGCGATGATGGTGAGCTCGTAGCCCGTCGCGAGATTGGCCGGGGCCGAGCCGAGCCAGCCCGTCATCAGGATGCCGGCGAAGCCGGCCGACAGCGAGCACAGCACATAGACCGAGACCTTGACCCGCTCGACCGAGATGCCCGTGAGCGCCGCCGCCTTCTCGTTGCCGCCGAGCGCGAAGACGTGCCGGCCGAAGGCCGTGTGGTGCAGCACGACGCCGAGGATCGCGGCGAGGCCGAGGAGATAGATGACCGCCATCGGCACGCCGAGGATGGTCCCGTCCGTGAAGGCATAGAAGGCGTCGAGGTCCGGCCCGGCCGGCGTCTGGCCGCGCCCCTCCGTCACCGCATAGGCGAGGCCCCGCGCGATCGACAGCATGCCGAGCGTCGTCACGAAGGGCGACAGCCCGACGCGCGCCACCAGGAGCCCGTTGGCGAGCCCGACGAGGACGGCGACGCCGAGCCCGGCGGCGATCGCGAGCGTCATGGTGGCGAACGGCACGCCGGCGAGGCCGGTGCTCGCGAGGGCCTGCATCGCCATGGCGCAGGCGATCGCCGACAGCGCCATGACGGAGCCGACCGACAGGTCGATGCCGCCGGTGACGATGACGAGCGTCATGCCGAGCGTCACGATGCCGATGAAGGAGAAGTTCTTGGCGACATTGGCGACGTTGCCGGCCGAGAGAAAGGCCGGGCTCATCAGGGCCATGACGATGACGATGGCGATGAGGGCCGCCGCCACATAGGCGGTCTGGCTCGCGAAGAAGCCGCGCTGCCACCAGGCGGCGCGCCCCACATTGGCGAAGTCGCCCGTCTTGAGGGCGCCCGCCGGCGCCGATGAGGTCTCGCTCGCCATCATGCGGCCTCCTTGGCGCCGGTGATCAGGGCCGTGACTTCCTCGGGGCTCGAGCGGGCGATGGCCTTGTCGGCCACCTTGCGGCCGCGCCGCAGCACGACCACCCGGTCGCAGACGCTGAAGACGTCCGGCATGCGGTGGGAGATGAGGATGACGGCGACGCCGTGGTCCTTGAGGCGGCGGATGAGGTCCAGCACCTCCGCCACCTGGCGCACGGAGATCGCGGCCGTCGGCTCGTCCATCAGCACGAGCTTGGCGTCGGACAGGCGCGTGCGGGCGATGGCCACCGCCTGGCGCTGGCCGCCCGACATGGCGCGCACCACGTCGCTGGCGCGCGTCTCCGACTTGAGCTCCGCGAAGAGCTCGCCCGCCCGCCGGTTCATCGCCCCGTGGTCGAGGAAGCTGAAGGGGCCGACGCGGCGCCGGAGCTCCCGGCCCAGGAACACGTTGGCGGCGGCGGTCAGGTTGTCGGCGAGCGCAAGGTCCTGGTAGACGACCTCGATGCCGACGTCGCGCGCATCCACCGGCCGCGTGAAATGCACCGGCTGCCCGTCGAAGGCGATGCTGCCGTTGGTCGGCGCGAAATTGCCGGCGATGATCTTGACGAGGGTGGACTTGCCGGCGCCGTTGTCCCCCATCAGGCCGACGGCTTCGCCGGGCTCGATGGCAAGATCGACGTCGCCCAGCGCCCGGATGGCGCCGAACTCCTTGCCCACTCCCCTCAGTTCGAGAAGCGCCAAATGTCTTTCCTCCCCTGGTCGTGGCCGGCTGCGCGTCGCCCGGCCGGGCCGCTCTTCATGGCGGCTCCCGTGGGGCTGACGATGCCCAATCGCATGACGGCGCGCAACTCATTTTTGCGGTGCACCTCAAAAATTCTGAGGTGCGCATGTCAATCTCGTTGAACATTCGTCGTATGGCGCTAGTGTGCGGGCATCAAAGGCGTGGCGGCCGCGGCCCCGACCGGGCGTGGCGGCCGCTTCCAGGCGCTCAGCTCAGGGAGACATGGTCATGGGGGCGATCTATCCGGATCTTGCCGGCAAGGTGGTGCTGGTCACCGGCGGCGGCTCGGGCATCGGCGAGGCGATCGTGCGGCGTTTCGCGGAGCAGAAGGCGAAGATCGGCTTCATCGACATCAAGGGCGATGAATCGCGCGCCCTTGCCGCCGAGCTCGCGCGCTCGGGCGCGCAGGTGCATTTCGAGGAGGCAGACCTGACCGACATCGCCGCCCTGCGCGCGGCCGTCGCGCGCATCCGCGCGGCGCTCGGCCCCATCGGCGTGCTCGTCAACAATGCGGCGCACGACGAGCGCCACCCGACGGAGGAGGTGACGCCGGAGTACTGGGACGATCGAATCGCGGTGAACCTCAAGCACCAGTTCTTCGCCGCCCAGGCCGTGCTGCCGGACATGAAGGCGGGCGGCGGCGGCGCCATCATCAACTTCGGCTCGGTGTCCTGGATGGTCGGGCAGGGCGGCATGGCCGCCTATACGGCCGCCAAATCGGCCGTGCTCGGCCTCACACGCTCCCTCGCGCGCGACTATGGACCGGACAACATCCGCGTGAACGCCATCGCCCCGGGCTGGATCATGACGCAGCGGCAGATCGAGAAATGGCTGACGCCCGAGGGCGAGGCGGAGCTGATGCAGCGCCAGTGCCTGAAGCGCAAGCTGGTGCCCGACGACGTCGCCCGCGTCACCGTCTTCTTCGCCTCCGAGGAGGCCTCCGCCTGCACCAACCAGCATTACGTCGTCGACGGCGGCTGGGTGTAAAGGCGGGCAGTCGGCAATAGGCAGTGGGGCAATAGGCAATAGGCAATAGGCAGTAGGCAACAGGCAGTAGGGCGGTAGGCGGTGGGCAGTAGGGCGGCAAGGCGCCAGCCGCAGGCCGTCGAACCGGGAGCCCGCACGCGGTCCGCCTCAACCTCGTTTCCCGGGCGCATGCAGCGAAGCGGAATGCGACCCGGGAACCAGCACAAGGACTTGCCGAAGGCACCGTATAAGGTGCTCGCCCGGCGCCTCTGGCGGTCCTGCTCCAGCGCGTTTTCGTGCTTCAACGCCGGCTGGCGCGCTTGCATCGACCCCTCCGGCCCGCTCCGGAGATTCGCCCGAAGGCGTGATTCCCCGGCCCGGGTCTCCTCCTCGCCAAAGCGCGCTGAGCGCATGTTGCCGGGCATTGCGGGCAGGCCCTGGCTCGCTCCGCCGGCTCACGAGCGCCCCAAAAGGGTGCCGCCCCGCGCTCCTCAAGTCGTTAAAATTGTGTAAACAGAACGACTTGCAGGGTGGGGCCCAGGAAAGTGGCGTTTCTGCAACAGCGCCTCGAAAACGCCACAACCGGCCCTCGTTTAGGTTGATCCAAAAGAGGCTGTCGGACATGTTGGCTCTGCGTTCGGGGGCGACCCGGCCGCAGATTCGAGCCTGGCGCTATGCTCAGCCGCAATGCCGAGGATGACGGCAGGCTCGACAGGTTGGGGGAAAAGGGGACTTTCCAAGGAGCGGCGTTGCCGGCTGAGGAAAAAGAACCGCTCCCGAAGGGTCTCGAAACTTTGGAGGTCACTATGAAGCTCGCTAAGAGCCTTCTCCTCGGAACGGTTGCCGGCCTCGCCGCGGCCGCTGGGGCTCAGGCCGCCGATCTTCCCATGCGGAAGGCTGCGCCTGTCGAGTACGTTCGTGTTTGCTCGGTGCACGGCGCCGGCTTCTTCTACATCCCTGGCTCGGACACCTGCATCAAGATCGGTGGTCGTGTCCGCGCTGAGTACCGTTACCTCGAGCCGACCTCGTCGTACTCGCTCTCTGCTACGAGCACGGGCGTGGGCTCCATTAACGTGGCTCCCGGCGTCTGGTTCAACCCGGGCCGCCGTTCCGACGCCACCGGCTTCCGCGCTCGCGGCCGTATCAACGTCGATGCCCGTACCGCCACCGAGTGGGGCACGCTGCGCACCTTCGTGCAGGTCGACGTGACCGCCAACACCGGCAACTACCTGGGCGCCGGCCGCAATGGCTTCGGTCCGGGTGTTGATACGACGGACGTCGCCCTCGACAAGGCTTACATCCAGTGGGCCGGCATCACGGCTGGTCGTATCAGCTCGTTCTTCGACTTCTACGCCGCGGCCATCAACTTCGGCTCGGGCTACATGGCGTCGCTGGGCTCGGATAACGGCTCGGTCAACACCCTTGCCTACACCGCGACCTTCGGCAACGGCTTCTCCGCGACCCTCGCCCTTGAGGATCGTAGCGCGGTCGTCCGTAACGTTGCGAGCACGGCCAACGTTCTCGGTGGGACCAACAACATTCTCGGCGGCCAGCGCATGCCGAGCATCGTCGGTAACCTCCGCGTCGACCAGGGCTGGGGTTCGGCTCAGCTGTCGGGTGTTGTGCAGCAGCTCAACGCCTCGACGCTTGATCCGCTGGGCGGCCGTATCGACAGCGAGTACGGCTACGCGATCCAGGCTGGCGTGAAGGTCAACCTGCCCATGCTCGCCGCCGGCGACGCCCTGTGGCTGCAGGCTGCTTACGCTGACGGCGCCCTCGGCCGCCTCGGCCTCGGCAACCTGACCACCTTCGGCACCCTTTACGGTGTGGCCGTCGATGGTGTTGAGCTCAACGGCAGCATCAAGCGCACGAAGGGCTGGGGTGTGACGGCTGCGTTCCTGCACTACTGGACGCCGTCGATCCGTCAGGCCGTGTTCGGTAACTACACGGCTGTCGACTACTCGGGTTCTGCCATCGCCGCCTACTCGACGGTTGACGGCTTCGCCACCATCAACGACTTCAAGGTCTGGACGGTTGGCACGAACGTGATCTGGTCGCCGGTCAAGGCCTTCGACATCGGCGTCGAGGTGCTCTACCAGAAGCTCGACCCGAAGGGCCGCTTCATCTTCCCGAACGGCTCGTCCAAGGCCGACGTGGACGTGTGGGAAGCTCGCCTTCGCTTCCAGCGCGACTTCTGATCTCATCCCGCAAGGGTGATATCGAGACCCCGGCGCGTCAGCGCCGGGGTTTTTCTTTTGGGATCACGCGGGCTGGGAATCAGCCTGTCGGGCGGCAGCGTCAGCTCCGGATGGAGCGCATGATGCAAGTGGCGCGTGCACCTGGGCTGCACAGGATGCGCGCAGGTCTCATCCCATTCCTTATGCAGTCTGCCCGCTTAGTGTTCATTTTCTTTATTCCGCATTTATTCGATGTTGTTGCCATGCAACAACGTCCCTGAATCCTTGTCTTTGGTCGCCGATCTCTGCGTTTTAACTTGAGCTCCCCGCTGTCGTCGTCAGACTGTCATCCATGGGTGCCGGCCATCGGTCAGGCCGCGTGGATGATGGAGAGGACGAATGCGTGTCGTATCGCAGCTGTTGTTGGGCGGCGTCGCAGGCCTTGCTCTTGCGGGCGGCGCCAAGGCCGCCGACCTGCCGATGACCAAGGCGGCGCCCGTCGAATACGTGCGCATCTGTTCCGTGCACGGGGCCGGCTTCTTCTACATCCCGGGGTCCGACACCTGCATCAAGATCGGCGGCCGCGTCCGCGCCGAGTACCGCTACCTCGAGCCGCTGTGGACACGCCGGGCGAGGGCCGCGAGAATGACGCCACCGGCTTCCGCGCCGTCGGCCGCATGAATGTCGATGCGCGCACGGCGACGGACTGGGGCACGCTCCGGACCTTCCTCCAGGTCGACGTCTTCGCCGATACCGGCAGCTACAATTCCCAGCCGGGTCCTGCCGGCGACACGACGGACGTTGTCCTCGACAAGGCCTATATCCAGTGGGCCGGCATCACGGCGGGCCGCACGTCCTCGTTCTTCGACTTCTACGCCAACGACCTCAACTTCGGCTCCGGCGCCCTCGGCAGCCTCGGTTCCGACCTCACGGTCAACCTCCTCGCCTATACCGCCACCTTCGGCAACGGCTTCTCGGCCACCATCGCGCTCGAGGATCGCAGCGCCCATACGCTCAACGGCATCACCTATGCCCAGGCCGGGCAGCGCATGCCCGACGTCGTCGCCAACCTGCGTGTCGATCAGGACTGGGGCTCGGCGCAGCTCGCGGGTGCGCTGCACCAGCTCAACTCGATCGATATCGGCGCCGGCCTCGGCGGCCTCGGCTTCGGCTCGGGCCCCCTGGGTAGCCGTGTCGGCACCGAATACGGCTACGCCATCCAGGCCGGCGTGCAGGTCAACCTGCCGATGCTCGCGCCGGGCGACACGCTGTGGCTGCAGGCGGCCTATGCCGACGGCGCCATCTCCTATCTCGGCGTCTATGACGACTTCAACATCGGCCCGGTCTCCGGTCCCGTCAGCGAGGCGGTCATCGTCAACGGCGATATCAAGAAGACCAAGGGCTGGGGCGCCACGGCCGCCTTGCTGCACTACTGGACGCCGTCCATCCGCCAGGCGTTGTTCGGCAACTACACGTCGATCGACTATTCGGCAGCGACCTTGCAGCAGGATTTCAAGGTCTGGACTGTCGGCAGCAACGTGATCTGGTCGCCCGTCTCCGCCTTCGACATCGGCCTCGAGGTCATCTATCAGAAGCTCGACGTCGACCGCGACCTCGCGGCGCCGGTCTTCGTCAAGCGCTCGGAGGACATCTGGGAGGCGCGCCTGCGGCTGCAGCGCGAGTTCTGATCGTCATCGGCAGGATGATCCGAAGCCCTCGCAGGCAGCTGCGAGGGCTTTTGGTTTTAGAGAGCCGCGCCGCAGCCTCAGCCGAGATGGCGGATGAAGGAGAGGATGGGCCGCCTGACGTCCTTGTGGCTCGTCAGCGGTGCATGGCCCTGGGCCGGGATTTCGACCGCCTCCAGCCGCTCGTGGGCGGCGCGCATGCGAGCCAGCGTGTCGGGGGAGAGGATGTCCGAATTGGCGCCGCGCAAGGCCAGCACCGGCACCCCGGCGAGGCCGCCGAACAGGGGCCACAGCTCGGGCAGCTTCGATTCGAGGTCGAGCGTCTCCAGCGTCTTGAGGAGAGCCGGGTCGTAATCGGGCAGGAGGCGTCCGTCGGCGTCCTGCCGCCAGGTCGCCGCCGCCATCTCGTGCCATTCCGCGTCGCTCAGCTCCGGGAACTGCGCGTCCTGCAGGCGCCGCAGGATGTCGACGGCCTCCTCGATGGTGCGCGGGCTCGGCAGCTTGCCGATATAGCCGCGGATGCGCATGAGCCCGCGCGCCTCGATGACCGGGCCGATGTCGTTGAGCACGGCGGCGGCGATGGCGGCGGGGCGGGCGGCGGCCATGGCCATGGTGATGAGGCCGCCGCGCGAGGTGCCGATGAAGATCGCGCGCTCCACGCCGAGGGCGGCGAGCGCCTGCATGAGATCGTCGAGCTCGACGCGCACGTCGTAGTTGCGCCAGTCGCGGTCGCGCTCGGAAGCGCCGCGCCCGCGATAGTCCACCGCGAGCACCCGGCGCGGGCGCTTTTCGTCGGCGACGAGGTCGAGCGCAAGCGCATGGAAATCCGCCGCCGTCCGGGCGAGCCCCGGCAGGCAGACCACGGGCAGGGCCCGGGCGGGGGCCTCGGGGACATAGTCGCGGACATTGAGGCGCAGGCCGTCGCGCGCAGTGACGAAGCGGCTCTCGTAGGTGTCGGTTCCGGCGGGCAAGGCGGCAGTCCGTGAAGATCGGCGGGGATCGGGCCGGCGCTCGGCCGGCCGCCCGCAAGCTGGTCTAGTTGGCGCCGCGGCGCAAGTCCTCGTCGATCAGGAGTGCCGTGCGGCCGTCCACGCGCTCGCGGTAGACCTGCAGGTTTTCCATCACGCGCTGCACATAGTTGCGCGTCTCGTTGAAGGGAATGCGCTCCACCCAGTCCACCGGGTCGACGCCCGGGCTGCGCGGGTCGCCATAGGCCGCGATCCAGCGGCGTACGTTGCCGGGCC
The DNA here is from genome assembly GCF_014196925.1 of Chelatococcus caeni. Lineage (GTDB taxonomy): Bacteria > Pseudomonadota > Alphaproteobacteria > Rhizobiales > Beijerinckiaceae > Chelatococcus_A > Chelatococcus_A caeni. Next base: position 656,467 of record NZ_JACIEN010000001.1, read on the forward strand.
CGGCGTTGTAGGCGGCGAAGGTCAGGATGTACGAGCCGCGCCAGTAGCCGACGAGCTCGCCGAGATGGGCGGTGCCGAGCGTGGCGTTGTAGGCCGGGTCCGCCGTCAGCCGGTTGAGGTCGAAGGCGAGGCCCGCGCGCTTCGCCGTCTCGCGCGCCGTCGCCGGCATGAGCTGCATCAGGCCGCGCGCGCCGGCGGGCGAGATGGCGCCTGGCTCGAATGCGCTCTCCTGCCGGGCGATGGCGAGCACCATGGCGCGCTCGACGGCGCCGGCATCGTCGACCGGCGGCACGCCGTCGGTCGGGAAGGCCTCGGCATGGAGGAGGTGCCCCGCATAGAGCGCCCGCTTGCCGACGAGGAGGCGCCCGCGCGCGTCATTGGCTTGGGCGGCGATTTCCGCAAGAACGGCGAAGGTCTCCGCATCGCGCGCCGTGCGTGCGGCCTGGGCCAGCAGCGGCACGCTGAGGCTCGCGTCGCCGAGGCGATAGGCGAGGCGCAGGGCACCGATGAGCGGCTCGGCCTCCGCCCGGGCCCGGGCGGCCGGGTCGGGCAGGGCCGCCGCGTGCGCCGGCACCTCGGCCTCCCCGAGCCTGTGCCGCGCCAGCTGGCCGTAATAGGCGGTGCCGTGCCGCGCCGCCTCCTGGTAGAAGCGCCGCGCCTCCTCGGCCCGTCCGGCCGCCTCGGCGGTGCGACCGCGCCAGTAGGCGACGCGGGAGACGGAGATGGGCAGGGTGGCGGCGGGCGCCGCCTCGGCGAAATGCGCCGCCGCGCGCTCCGGCTCGTTGAGGAAGCGCAGGGCGATGAAGCCGGCGAAGAAGGCATTCTCGATCTTCGCCGTCTCGCTCTCGGCCTCGTTGACCCGCGCCACGGCATAGGCGGCGCGCGCGTCGCCGGCGTCGAGCAGGCCGCGGGCGAGGATGCGCCGCTCCAGCGCCCAGCTGTCGCCGTCGGCGAGCGCGGCGACGACGCGCGGGGCATCCTCGAGCGCCTTGGCCGCTTCGGGGAGCTTGTCCTGCCGGCGCAGCATGCGGGCGCGCGCGAAGACATAGGCCGGCGTGCTGCGCAGGGCGGCGGGCACGGCGTCGAGCAGCTTGCCGGCACCGGCCGGGTTCTTCATGGCGGCGCCGAAGGCCTTGAGGAGCGCCTCGTGGCCGGGGCCCAGCGCCTTGGCCTCGGGCAGGGCCTCGACGAGCCGCTCGGCGAACAAGAGGCGCTCGAGCCGCCGTTCATGGTCGGAGCGCAGCAATTCAGAACCGAAGCGGGCATTGATCCGCTTCTCCAGGGCATCGCTCATCGCCTCGCGGCGCCAGACGCGCCGGGCGATCTCGGCGGCGTCGCTGTCATGGCCCTCGGCGGCCAGCATCTCGGCGAGGGCGATCTGCCCTTCGGGGCTCACGGGCTCGCGGGTCGCGAAGAAGCCGCGCACGACGCGGGCCGGCTTGGCCTCTTCGAGCAGGGCCTGTTCGGCCCTCTTCTGCAGGCCGTCCTCGCCCGGCCAGCCGGGATGCCGGTTGAGGAAGGTGTTGATCCGCTCGAAGGCGAGCGCACGGGCGTTGTGGCGCAGCGCCACCCATTCGGCGAGCGTGCGCGCGGCCGGCGTCTCGAGGGAGCGGGCCAGCGCATCGCCGTCGCCGATGCGGCCGGCGCGATAGAGCTTGATGGTCTCGTCGAGCGTCAGGAGCGGCGAGGGGGCGGGGCTTTGCGCCGCCTCGTTCTCGGGCCGGGCAGGGGGATCGGGCAGCGAGACGGGGGTGGCCGTGCTCTCCGGGCGCGGCGGCGGCAGCACGGCCGCGCGGCTCGGCCGCTGCACGGCCACGGTCAGGACGACGGCGCCGACGAGCCCGAGCGCCGTGCTCGCGGCGAGAAAACGTGTGAACGGCTTCATCGCGCCCTCGTCGCGAAGATGACGGCCTCGATCACGCAGGTATGGATTGTCCCAGCCCCCCGTTGAGGAAATGCTAACGTTGTTCGGACGCTGAAACGGAATGGCGCCCCTTTGCCTCCACCTCAATGAGCGGTATGACTGCGGCAGACGTATGGCCGTCCGACCATGCGCCATTCCCGCAAGGACAACGAACGCAGCTGCGTTTTGGAGCGACAGTAATGACGACGCATCGCCTCTTCACCGGTTCACTGACAGCGCTCGTGACGCCGTTCAGGGACGGGAAACTGGACGAGGCGGCCTTTCGCGGGCATGTCGCGTGGCAGATCGAGAACGGCACGCACGGCCTCGTGCCCGTGGGCACGACGGGCGAGAGCCCGACACTGACCCACGACGAGCACAAGCAGGTGGTGGCCTGGTGCATCGCGGAGGCGAGGGGCAAGGTGCCGGTCGTCGCCGGGGCCGGCTCGAACAACACGGCCGAGGCCATCGACCTCGCGCGCCACGCCGAGGAGGCCGGCGCCGACGGGCTGCTCGTCGTCACGCCCTACTACAACAAGCCGACCCAGGAAGGGCTCTACCAGCACTTCAAGGCCATCAACGATGCCGTCGGCATCCCGATCCTCATCTACAACATCCCCGGCCGGTCGGTGATCGACATGAGCGTCGACACCATGAAGCGCCTGTCGGAGCTGAAGAACATCACCGGCGTCAAGGACGCGACGGCCAATGTGGCGCGCGTCAGCCTGCAGCGCGAGGCGATGGGGCCGGAGTTCAACCAGCTCTCGGGTGAGGATGCGACGGCGCTCGGCTTCATGGCCCACGGCGGCCACGGCTGCATCTCGGTGACGGCGAACGTTGCCCCGAAGCTGTGCTCGGAGTTCCAGGAGGCGTGCCTCAGGGGCGACTACAAGGCGGCCCTCGCCATCCAGGACCGGCTGATGCCTCTGCACACGGCGCTCTTCGTCGAGACCAATCCGTCGCCGGCGAAGTACGGCCTGTCCATCCTCGGCCGCATGAGCGAGGAGACGCGCCTGCCGCTCGTGCCGGTGACGGAGGCGACCAAGCGCCAGATGCGTGCCGCCATGGTGCACGCGGGCTTGATCAACGCTTGAGAAATGACCATGTCCGCCGCGGCGGCGAGAGCCGCTGCGGCGAACGGGGATGGGTGACGTGTCAGCGAAGAACAACAAGACGCCCGGGCCGCGCGTGGTGGCGGACAACCGCAAGGCGCGGTTCAACTACGAGATCCTCGAGAACATCGAGGCCGGCATCGCGCTGACGGGCACGGAAGTGAAGTCGCTGCGCGAGGGCAAGGCCACGATCGGCGAGGCCTATGCCGGGCCGTCGGGCAACGAGTTCTTCCTGTTCAACGCCTATATCCCGGAATATCTGCAGGCCAACCGCTTCAACCACGAGACGCGGCGCCCGCGCCGGCTGCTGCTGCACCGCCGGCAGATCAACAAGCTGCTCGGTGCCACCCAACGCGAGGGCTTCACGGTCATTCCGCTGCGCGTCTATTTCAACGAGCGCGGCCGCGCCAAGGTGGAGCTCGGCCTCGCCCGCGGCAAGAAGCTGCACGACAAGCGCGAGACCGAGAAGCAGCGCACCTGGGAGCGCGAGAAGGCGCGCGTGCTGCGCGAGCGCGGCTGAGGTCCGGTCAGCGGCTGGGGAGGAGCCTTTGACGAAGCATATCTCGTTCGACCATTGCGTGATCCACGTGTCCGACTGGTCGGTGTCGCGCAAGTTCTATTGCGACGTGCTCGGCGCCGAGGCGGTGCCGGTGCGCAACGGCTTCGCCTTCCGCTTCGGCGCCATGCAGCTCAACTGCCATGGCCCCGGCCAGCTCGGCGAGCCGCGGGCGCGGCTGCCGGTGATGCCGGGCAACAGCGATCTGTGCTTCGAATGGCACGGCACGATCGAGGAGGCGCTCGCCCATCTCGCCGCCCATGACGTCGCCGTCGAGCTCGGCCCGGTGGAGCGCTTTGGCGCGCGCGGCCATGGCACCAGCGTCTATTTCCGCGACCCCGACGGCTCGCTGCTCGAGTTCATCGCCTACGCCTGAGGCGCGCCGTCAGGCTTGCGCCGGCAGCGCCTCCTCCTCCTCGTCTTCCATCTCCTTGAGCCGCCGGTCGGCATAGTGCCGCGCCAGCACCGCGCAGGCCATCAGCTGGATCTGGTGGAAGAGCATCAGCGGCAGCAGGATGATGCCGGTGTCCTGCCCGGCGAAGATGACCTTCGCCATCGGCACGCCGCTCGCGAGGCTCTTCTTGGAGCCGCAGAAGACGATGGTGATCTCGTCCTCGCGGCTGAAGCCGAGAAGCCGCGCGGACGCGGTCGTGACGGCGAGCACGAGGGCGAGCAGCACCACGTCGACGCCCACCATGACCGCGAGGTCGAGCGCCGATAGCTTGTGCCACAGCCCGTCCACCACCGCGTGGCTGAAGGCGATATAGACGACGAGCAGGATGGAGCCGCGGTCGACGAGGCCGAGGATGCGGCGGTTCTCGATCACCCACTTGCCGATCTTCGGCTGCAGGACCTGTCCGACGACGAAGGGCAGGAGCAGCTGCACGAGGATGCTGCCGACGGCCTCCAGCGACGGCCCGCTGCCGCGCGCGCTGAACAGCAGCCCGACGAGGAGCGGCGTCAGGAACATGCCGAGGATGTTGGAGGCGGAGGCCGAGCAGACGGCCGCCGAGACGTTGCCGTGCGCGATCGAGGTGAAGGCGATCGACGACTGGATCGTCGACGGCAGGACGCACAGGAAGAGGATGCCCGCATAGAGCGCCGGGCTGAGCAGCGTCGGCACGAGGAGACCGGCGGCGAGCCCGAGGAGCGGGAAGAGCACGAAGGTGGCGGCGAACACCATGAGATGGAGCCGCCAGTGCGTGAACCCCGCGATGACGGTCGCCCGCGACAGGCGCGCGCCCTGCAGGAAGAAGACGAGCGCGATGGCGATGTCGGTGGCGATGCTGAACGGCTCCACCAGCGCGCCGCGCACCGGCAGGACGCTCGACAGCGCGACGACGCCGAGGAGCGCGAGAAGAAACCTGTCCGCCAGGAGCCGCAACATGATGCCACCTCGGTTGAGAGCCTCGGCGGCACATCTAGCCTGCGGCTGGATTATTTGGAATTGTGCTGATGCGGATATCAGTCATCGCGGAATGAGATAGCCATGTACGATCCCGTGCTCCTGCGCACCTTCGCGGCCGTCGCCGAGGCGCGCAGCTTCACCGGCGCCGGGCGTCTCCTCGCCATCGGCCAGTCCACGGTGAGCCAGCATGTGCGCAGGCTGGAGGAGGCGGTCGGCCGGCGGCTCGTGGCGCGCGATACCCATTCCGTGACGCTGACGCCGGACGGGGAGGCGATGCTGGGCTTCGCGCGCAACATCCTGGAGATGAACCGCCGGGTCGAGCGCTATTTCGAGGGGGCGGAGCTGCGCGGCAAGCTGCGCTTCGGCGCCTCGGAGGATTTCGTCCTGTCGCGCCTCGCCGAGGTGCTCGGCGACTTCGCCCGGCGCAACCCTTCCGTCGATCTCGAGATCACGGTCGCGCTCAGCGGCATTCTCAACGAGATGCTGCAGGCGGGCGAGCTCGACCTCGTGCTCGCCAAGCGGCGCATCGGCCAGGAGCAGGGCACGCTCGTGCGCCGCGAGGCGCTGGTCTGGGCCGCGGCCAATCCGGCCCTCGTCGTCCCGGACCGGCCGGTGCCGCTCATCGCCTTTCCCCCGCCCAGCATCACGCGGGCGGTGGCCATCGAGGCGCTGGAGCGGGCGAACGTGCCGTGGCGGATCGTCTGCACCTCCGGCAGCCTGAGCGGCCTGCGTGCGGCCGCGGTGGCCGGCCTCGGCGTCCTCGTGCAGCCGCGCAGCATGCTGCCCGCCGGGCTGGTGGAGCTGCGCGCCGGGCGTCATCTGCCGGAGCTGGAGGAGGTGGAGTTCGTTTTGGCCGCGGCCGGCCGGGAATTCACCGGGCCGGCGCGGGAGCTCGCGGCGGACATCCTCGCCGGCAACGCCCGCCTGTCCATGTGAGGTGCCTCACCGGGCGTCGAGATAGGCCTTCATGTCGGTGAAGACGGCGCGGAACATGTCCCGCGTCAGGCGGCCGGTGTTCGTGTTGTAGCGGGAGCAGTGATAGCTGTCGAAGAGGCGAACGCGACCGATGTCGTGCGCCGCCTGATGCGCGAAGGGTACCTTGCCGGGCGAGGCGCCGAGCGCGCGCACCGTGCTTTCGTGGGCGATGCGGCCGAGCGCCAGGATGGCGCTGAGCTCCGGCAGCGAGGCTATGGTGGCGGCGAGATAGCTGCGGCAGGTCTTGATCTCGGGGCCGGTCGGCTTGTTCTCCGGCGGCACGCAGCGCACGGCGTTCGTCAGCAGCGCTCCCTTGAGCTGCAGGCCGTCGTCCGGCCGCGCGGCGAAGACGCCGGACGAGAAGCCGAAGTCCGACAGCGTCTCGTAGAGGAGATCGCCCGCATAATCGCCGGTGAACGGCCGGCCGGTGCGGTTGGCCCCGCGCAGGCCGGGCGCGAGGCCCACGATGAGGAGGCGCGCGCCCTTGTCCCCGAAGGAGGGGACGGGCGCGTTGTGCCAGAGGGGCTCACGCGCGCGCCACTCGTCGCGGAAGGCGACGAGCCGCGGGCATTGCGGGCAGTCGGACGAAGGCTCGATCATGCGGGGCAGGGGTATCAGCCCTCGTTGCCGCCGTCATCCCTCTCCGGCGGCGTCTGGCGGATGCCGTAGCGCCGCTCGAGCCCGCGGCCGCGCGGGCTGTCCTCGAAGCCGCCGTGCTGCATGCGCTGCATGCGCTCGGCCGGGTCACGGCCGATGCGGGGCTCGAGCTGCATGATCTCGACGAACTCGTCGGCCTGGCGGCGCAACTCGTCCGCGATCATCGGCGGCTGGGTCGAGATGGTGGAAACCACCGACACGCGCACGCCGCGCCGCTGCATGGCCTCGACGAGCGAACGGAAGTCGCCGTCGCCGGAGAACAGCACCATTTCGTCGATGAAGGGCGCGAGCTCGAGCGCGTCGATGGCGAGCTCGATGTCCATGTTGCCCTTGACCTTGCGACGCCCGGAGGAATCCACGAATTCCTTGGTCGGCTTCGTCACCACGCGATAGCCGTTGTAATCCAGCCAGTCGATCAGCGGTCGAATCGAAGAATATTCCTGATCCTCGATCATCGCCGTGTAATAGAAAGCCCTGACCAGGCGCCCCCTGTCCTGGAACTCTTTTAAGAGCCGTTTATAATCGATATCGAATCCAAGTGTCTTGGTCGTTGCGTAGAGATTGGCGCCGTCGATAAACAGTGCGATACGCTGCTTGCTGCTCATGGATTATACTCGGGGGTCTTTTGGTTTCAGGTGGGGCGCTGGCGTTTCTGGTCTACGTCTCGGCTCGTGCGGTCCATGGCGAATTATGGAACAATTGACGCTCATGGACATTCTGCGACCCCGTTGGCTTATCCAGCATTTGGGGGCAAGGTAGAGCGGCTAAACGTAACAGCATCGTAAATATTATTCTGTTATTTCTACCATTCCCGGCTTCTGGGTCAACAAAGGACGACTCTTCGCGAACGCTGCGCTGCAATAGAGCCCTGCCTTGCCGCATCCGGCTCGCCGGCGCGAGCAGGCCTGCGGAAGGTCTTCGTTCACGCCTGCCGAGCGCCCGCTGCTGCATCTCCCGGCGACTTCGGGCATGCTCCGTGCGAAGCCGGCCGCCCGTCACCCGTACATTTAAACTTGTCTATATCTACTAGACGAGTTGCGGGGGCTTGTCATGCGCTGCGTGCCACGCCGCGTGCAGAATTTTCAGCCCGTGACGCGAGTTACCTTGCTCACCACACGCTTTGCGCGAAGTTCGCCGATGATGGCGTTGAGGTGTTTCAAGTCCCACACGGACACATCGATCGTCAGATCGGTGAAATCCGGCGTCCTGCGGCGCATGATGACGTTGTCGATATTGCCGTCATGCTCGGCGATCACCTGCGCAACCGTAGCGAGCGTGCCCGGTTCGTTGATGGAGTTGAGCGCGATCCGCGCGGGAAAACGCTGCCGGTTGCTGTCCTCCACCGCCCAGCGCACGTCGAGCCAGCGGTCCGGCGCATCCTCGAAGGCGGCGAGGGAGGGGGACTGGATGGGGTAGATGGTGATGCCTTCGCCCGGCGTCAGGATGCCGACGATGCGGTCCCCCGGCACGGCGCCGCCCTCCGGCGCGAAGCGCACCGGCAGGTCGCCGTTGAGGCCGCGGATGGGGATGGCGCAGCTCGGGCCTTCCTCCCCGCCGGTGCCGGGCACCTTGAAGCGCAGGTTGTCCCCGCCCTTGATGTCGAACCAGCCGACGCCGTTGGCGCTGTCGCTGCTCGGCTTCCGGTCCTCCCGGTATTCCGGGTAGATGGCCTGCACCACATCGCCCGAGAACATCTCGCCGCGTCCGACGGCGGCGAGCACGTCGTCGATCGACTGCCGTGCGAGCCGCGGCAGCGCCGCCTTCAGCTTGTCGTCGGAGAAGGCCTTGCCGGCGCGCTCGAAGGCCCGGTCGAGGATCTGGCGGCCGAGGCCCGCATATTGCCGGCGCACGGCGCTGCGTGTGGCGCGGCGGATGGCGGCGCGCGCCTTGCCCGTGACGACGAGCGATTCCCAGGCCGCCGGCGGCACCTGTCCCTCCGCGCGCACGATCTCGACCTCGTCGCCGTTCTGCAGCTCCGACAGCAGCGGCGCGATTCGGCCGTTGATCTTGGCGCCGACCGCCGTGTTGCCGACGTCCGTGTGCACGGCATAGGCGAAGTCGATGGGTGTCGCGCCGCGGGGCAGGGCGATGAGCCGCCCCTTGGGCGTGAAGCAGAAGACCTGGTCGTGGAAGAGCTCGAGCTTGGTGTGCTCGAGGAACTCCTCCGGGCTGTCGCCCTCGGCGAGGAGGTCGACCGTGCGCCGCAGCCACTGATAGGCCCGGCTCTCGTTCATCAGCGTGCCGCCGGCGCCGGTGCGCCCGTCCTTGTAAAGGGCGTGTGCCGCGATGCCGTACTCGGCGATCTCGTGCATCTCGGCGGTGCGGATCTGCAGTTCGACGCGCTGGTGCCCGGGCCCGATCACCGTCGTGTGGATCGAGCGATAGTCGTTCTGCTTCGGCGTCGAGATGTAGTCCTTGTAGCGCCCGGGCACCATCGGCCAGGTGGTGTGCACCACGCCGAGCGCCCGGTAGCAGTCGTCGAGGCTGTCGACGAGGACGCGGAAGCCGAAGATGTCGGAGAGCTGCTCGAAGGCGACGGACTTGCGCTCCATCTTGCGCCAGATGGAATAGGGCCGCTTGCGCCGGCCGGTCACCTTCGCCGCGATGCCCCGTTCGGCGAGCCGGGCCATCAGGTCGCGCTCGATGGTGTCGATCAGCGGGCCGTTGCGCTGGGCCACTTCCTCGAGCCGGCGGGTGATCGTCTCGTAGGCCTCCGGCTTCAGGTAACGGAAGGAGAGATCCTCCAGTTCGTCGCGCATTTCCTGGATGCCCATGCGCCCGGCGAGCGGGGCATAGATCTCCAGCGTCTCCTCGGCGACGCGCAGGCGCTTTTCCGGCACCACGTAGTGCAGGGTGCGCATATTGTGCAGCCGGTCGGCCAGCTTGACGAGCAGCACGCGCACGTCGGCGGCGATGGCGAGCAGCAGCTTGCGGAAGTTCTCGCCCTGCTTGGCCTTCTTCGACACGAAGTCGAGCTTCTTGATCTTGGTGAGGCCGTCCACCAGCGCGCCGATCTCCTGACCGAACATGCGGTCGATCTCTTCGCGCGTGGCGTCGGTGTCCTCGATCGTGTCGTGCAGGACGGCGGCGACGATGGTTGAATCGTCGAGCCTGAGGTCCGTCAGGATGGCCGCGACCTCGAGGGGATGGGAAAAGAACAGGTCGCCCGAGGCGCGCTTCTGCTGGCCGTGCGCCCGCATGGCATAGACATAGGCCCGGTCGAGCAAGGCCTCGTCCGCATCCGGATGATAACGTTTGACACGCTCGACGAGCTCATACTGCCGCATCATGGGCCGGTGACCGGGATCAGTTCTCAATTTTTCAAAAGATATCATGAAGATAGGCCGGTGGCGCAAGGGCTTGCACAGCGCCTCGACGCCGCAGCTTGCGTCCGCCAACGAAAAAAGCCCGGCTGGGTGCCGGGCTTTCCAGCCAACCGCTGGCGTCGCAGCGTGCCGGTCAGTCGTCGTCGCCGCTGTCGGCCGGCGGGACGAGGCCCTCGAGGCCGCGCAGCAGGTCTTCCTCGCTCATCCGGTCGAACTGCACGTCGCTGTCGTCGCCGCTCGACGACGGCGTGCCGATCAGCGGCACGGCGTCCGCCTCCGGCTCGTCGACCTCGACGTAGCGCTGCATCGAGTGGATGAGGTCTTCCTTCAGGTCTTCCGGCGAGACGGTCTCGTCCGCGATCTCGCGCAGGGCCACCACCGGGTTCTTGTCACGGTCGCGGTCGACCGTCAGCGGAGCGCCGGCGGAGATCATGCGGGCACGATGGCCAGCGAGGAGCACGAGGTCGAAGCGGTTGTCGACCTTGTCGATGCAATCCTCGACGGTAACGCGAGCCATGCTGGGCTCCCTCTCAAGCGACAAAATGTTACGGATCGAACGCGCTACCTACACCCGCGGGCCCGCGAGCGCAAGGGGCGGCGAGGCGGCGGGCGGCGGAAGGGCCGGCGCACGCGCTCGTGCCCCGGACGCACCGCAGCATGAAATGATGCGGTGCTGAGCCGGGGCCTATTCAAGCAGCGCCTGCGGCGGATTCTCGCGCTGGTTCCCGGCTCGCATTCCGCTTCGCTGCATGCGTCCGGGAAACGAGGTTGCTTCCGGTTGCCGCGGTCTGCCATCCGCTTCGACTGCCGACTGCCGACTGCCGACTGCCGACTGCCGACTGCCGACTGCCGACTGCCGCTTGATCCCTCACACTCCCGCCGCGAGCCGCTTCGGCGCCGTCATGCGGTAGCTGCGGCGCACGATGGCTTCGACCTCGGTCCAGTCGGCGCCGTCGTCGAGGCGCATGCCGATCCAGCCCTTGTGGCCGACGTAGGGCGGCACGAAGAAGCGCGCCGGGTCGGCGCCGACGAGCACCATCTGGCTGCCGGGCGGCGCCTTACACCACAGCGAGGGGCGGCCGTCGCCGCTCCTCGGCATGGCGAAGATCTTGTCGCGGATGCGGAACGTGGGGCCGCCCCAGGTTTCCTTCTCCTCGGCCTCGGGCAGGGCGAGGCAGATGCGGCGCAGCAGATCGACCGGCTCCACCGTCACGGGACCCCCCTCACAGCTCCTCGCGGACGAAGCGTCCACGGCGTTCGTAATAGAACGGCACGGGCAGCTCCGGCGCGAAGCCGCCGGCGATGCGCGCCTCCAGTTCCTCGATGATCACATGCGTGATCGTGGGCAGGTCGAGGCGCTTGGCGTCGCGCAGCGACACCCAGGCGAGCTCGGTGAGCTCCGACTGCGGCCCGACGATGTCCGGAACGGTGGCGGCGATGGCGGTCGCGTCCACGGCGAAGAAGCGCGTGTCGAAGCGCTTGGGCCGGCGCGGCGGCGTGATGGCGCGGGCGACGAACTGCAGCGTCTCGAGATCGGGAAAGATGCCGTGCTCGAGAAAGGCTCGCCACGGCCCCTCCGGCGCGCTCTCCGGCGGGCCGTAGTCGCGCGAGCCGATGATGAGCCCGGTCTCCTCGAAGGTCTCGCGCACCGCGGCGAGCGCAAGCGCCCTGGCACGCACGAGGCTGGGGCGCGTGACGCGGGAGACGAGGCGCATCTCGGCGGCCGGGTTGAGCATGCCGGCCACCGGCATCGCCCGGTCCCCGGCCTCGATGCGCCCGCCGGGGAAGACGAACTTGCCGGGCATGAACTTGTGGCCTTCGTGCCGCCGGCCCATCAGCACCTTCGGCGTGCGGCCGCGCCGGTCGATGATGATGAGCGTCGCCGCGTCCCTGGGGCGCTGGTTGTCCCAGCGCCGCTCCCGCGGCGCATTCGTCAGGAGTTCGGTCGTCGACAGATGCCGGGCGTGGTCGCTCACCGCGTTATCCTTCATTGCCGCTCATGCGCAGCGGCGCTTCCTCGTCGGCGTTGTCGCCGAAGCCGTGCATGCGCAGCGCCCACTGGTAGCCGACGACCCCGCCCTTCACCGGCTGCAGCAGCGCAAGGCACATGCCGAGGGCGAGCAGGGGCCACAGCACCATGTGCGTCCACAGCGGCCACTCGGCCGCGCTCTCGATGGTGAGGTTGGCGCCCACGACGACGTGGCCGACGATGGTGATGACGATATAGGGCGGCAGGTCGTCGGACCGGTGGTGCGACAGGTCCTCGCCGCAGGCCTCGCACTGCGGCCTGACCTTGAGGAAGCCCGAGAACAGGCGGCCGCGGCCGCAGGCCGGGCAGCGGCAGGCAAGGCCGCGCTTGATCGCGCCCTGCCAGTCGCGCCGCTCCTCGAAGGCATTCATCAATCGTCCCGTCGGGGCCATGTCGTATCCTGTTTCGCCCGGTTGTTGCGCGCGCCTTTCTGCCGGGCCGCCTTGCGAGCGGCTGCCCGCTCGGCCGCCTTGGCGCTCTTGCCGGGCCGGAAGGATTTGGCATTGCGGCTGCGCGCGCGCAATTGGGCGCTCTGTCGCGCGCCGGCCTTGCCGTCGCTGAGCATCTCGAAGCGCAGGGCGCCGGCCACGGGCGCGGCTTCGACGAGGCGCACCGTCACCCGGTCGCCGAGGCGGAAGACCTCGCCCGAGCGGGAGCCGACGAGGGCATGTTGCCGCTCGTCGAAGCGGAAGTAGTCGGCGCCCAGCGTCGCTGCCGGGATGAAGCCGTCGGCGCCGGTGTGGTCGAGCTTCACGAAGAGCCCCGCGCCGGTCACGCCCGCGATCTGCCCCTCGAAGGTCGCGCCGACATGGTCGGCCATGTAGTGGGCGATGAGCCGGTCGATGGTCTCGCGCTCGGCCGCCATGGCGCGCCGCTCCGCCGCCGAGATGCGCGCCGCGACCTCCGCCATCTCCTCCCGCGTCGTCGAGGCGGGCAGGCCGCCATCGCCGAGCTTCAGGTGGCGGATGAGGGAGCGGTGCACGATGAGATCGGCATAGCGGCGGATGGGCGAGGTGAAGTGGGCGTAGCGGCGCAGCGCCAGGCCGAAGTGGCCGTAATTGTCCGTCGAATATTCGGCCTGCGCCTGCGAGCGCAGCACGATCTCGTTGATGAAGGCCCGGTGCGGGGTCTTGTCCACCGAGGCGAGGATGCGGTTGAAGAGGGACGGGTGCAGCACGCCGCCCTTCGGCAGCTTGAGGCCGATGGAGGCGAGCACCTCGCCGAGCACGCGCATCTTCTCGAGCGAGGGCTCGTCGTGCACGCGGTAGGTGAAGGCGAGGTCGCTCTTCTCCAGCGTCTCGGCGGCGCAGACATTGGCGAGGATCATGAATTCCTCGATCAGCCGGTGCGCGTCGAGCCGCTCGGGAATGAGCACGTGGTCGACCGTACCGTCCTCCTTGAGGATGAGCTTGCGCTCCGGCAGGTCGAGCGCCAGCGGCTCGCGTGCGTCGCGGGCGCGGGCGAGCGCGTGATAGGCGGCCCACAGCGGTCTCAGAACGGGTTCGACGAGCGTGTCCGTCACCTCGTCCGGCCTGCCGTCGATGGCCTTCTGCGCCTGCGGATAGGCGAGCTTGGCGGCCGAGCGCATGAGCACGCGGTGGAAGCTGTGGCGCTTCTTGCGGCCGCTCGCGTCGATGACGATGCGCACGGCGAGCGCCGGCCGATCCTCGCCCGGGCGCAGCGAGCACAGGTCGTTCGAGATGCGCTCGGGCAGCATCGGCACGACCCGGTCGGGGAAATAGACCGAGTTGCCGCGCTCCAGCGCCTCCCGGTCGAGCGCCGAGCCCGGCGTCACATAGGCAGCGACATCGGCGATGGCGACGTGCAGGACATGGCCGCCCGGATTGTCCGGGTCCTCGTCCGGCTCCGCGTGGACGGCGTCGTCGTGATCCTTGGCATCGGCGGGGTCGATGGTGACGAGCGGCAGCGCGCGCCAGTCCTCGCGTCCCGCAAGCGTCGCGGGCTTCGCCGCCTCCGCCTCGCGCAGCACCGCCGGCGGGAAGACGTGCGGGATGCCGTGGGCGTGGATGGCGACGAGGCTGATGGCGCGCTCGGACTTGAGGGAGCCGAGACGCTCGCGCACCTTGGCCTGCGGCGGGCCGAGGCGCGTGCCGCGCGCGACGGAGACGCTGACGAGGTCGCCGTCCTCCGCCTCGCCCTCGGCGCCGGCTGGAATGATGATCTCCCGCCCGAGCGACTTCTTGTCGACGGACACGAGATAGCTGCCGCCGCGCTCGCGGTTGACCCGGTAGACGCCGAGCACCTGGGCCTTCATCTTGGCGATGAGCTTGATGATGCGCCCGGTGTAGACCTGCGGGCCTTCTTCCCCGGCCGGCTCGACGCGCACCAGCGCCCGGTCGCCGACGCCCGGGGCCGGCTCGCCGGCGCGCTGCCGGCGGGACGGGGCAATGATGATGCGCGGCGCCTTGCCGTCCTCCTCCGTGCTCCACTCCGCCGGCTCGGCGACGAGCTCGCCGTCGGCGTCGCGGCCGGTGATGTCGGCGAGCACGACGGGCGGCAGGCGCCCGGCCTTGTGCAGCACCTTGCGCCGCCGGTCGATGACGCCCTCGTCCTCCAGTTCGCGCAGCATGCGCTTCAGCCAGATACGCTCGCCGCCGCCGATGCCGAAGGCGCGCGCGATCTCGCGCTTGCCGACCTTGCCGGGCGATTCGGCGATGAAGGCGGCGATGGCCTCCTTCGTCGGCATGTGCGCATCGCCGCGGACGGGGCTGTGGTGGTGGGTGGCTTTCGGGGGCTTCAGGCGTCGGGCCAAGGTTCTTGTCCAATCGGTCGTTGGGTCTGTTCTCGCATGAGCGGCGCGCAAAGGCTACAGCGGCCATCCCGCCGCGGCGGCCGGCGGCCTGCGCTGACCGAATGCGGTGGCAGCGGCACGGGTTCCAAGCGCACGGCAGGGTGAGAATATCCGGCTGGGCCGGGTTTTCCTAAAGTTTTACTCAGCAGCCACATGAGAACAACTCGAAAACATGCCGATTGACAGTGAAGCGGTTGCCCAATAGCTGACGGCGGTTGTTTTCGGGGTTGGGGCTTAAATGAACGATATTTCAGCAATGCCGCGCGCAGCGGCGATGCCGGCTGGCGGGCGTATCGAACAATTCACCTTCGCGGGGTCGGCCCGAGAATATTTCGGCATCTGGATCGTCAACGTGCTGCTGACGATCGTGACGCTCGGCATCTACTCCGCCTGGGCCAAGGTGCGGCGCATGCGCTATTTCTATGGCAGCACCCGTCTTGCCGGCAGCAGCTTCGATTATCACGCGCGGCCGGTGAAGATCCTCATCGGCCGCATCATCGTGGTCACGGCGATCGTCATCTACAACGTCCTCGCCAATCTCGCCCCGCTCGCCGGCCTGGCCGTCAGCCTCGTTCTGCTGCCGGTCGTGCCCTGGCTGCTGCAGCGCGGACTGCGCTTCAACGCCCGCGTCACGAGCTTCCGCAACGTGCGGTTCGACTTCGCCGGCGGCTACTGGGGCGCGGCCAGGGCCTTCGTCCTCGGCCCGGTTATTGCCGTGCTCTCGCTCGGCATTCTCGCCCCCGTCACCTCGCGCTGGCTGTGGCGCTACGTGGTCGGCAACCTGCGCTACGGCGGCCGCGGTGTCGCCTGCGAGCCGAGCGTGCGCGCGCTCTATCGCCAATGGTGGCTGCCGGCGTTGCTCGTCGTCTGCGGGCTGGTGCTCGTCGCCGGCGGCGTCGTCGCGCTGAAGGCGTCGTCGCTGCTGCAGGCCATGGGCTATGACGACCTGCGCCGCGTGCTGTCCGTGATCATCCCCATCGGCATCGTCGCCTATCTCGTCCTGTTCTACGGCACGGCAGGCCTCGTCTACCACGCCGGCGTGCGCAACGTCGCGCTTGGCGCCACGGTGCTCGACGGCCAGCATCGCTTCCGCTCCACGCTGTCGCGCGGCCGCTATGCCTTCATCGCCATCACCAATCTCCTCGCCACGGTCTTCTCGCTCGGGCTGGCGCGGCCCTGGGCGGCGGTGCGCATGGCGCGCTACAACGCCGCCGCAACCGCGCTCGTCGTCGCCGGCTCGCTCGACGACTACCTGAGCGGGATCGTCGTGAGCGGTTCGGCCGTCGGAGCGGAGTTCATGGATGTGGAAGGCTTCGACTTTGCCCTCTGACGCGGCGACGGAGGCGGAGCAGCCCTTCGCCTGTGACGGCACGTGGCATCCGCCGGGCGGCAGCCGGGCCGTGCCCGCACGGCTCGTCGCCGACCGCGGGCGCGTCGAGATCGTGCCCGCCGACGTGGCGGCCGAGGTGGCGCTCGCCACGGGCCTGGAGACAGAGGTGGAGGTCTCGGCGCGGGTCGGGTCGATCCCGCGCCGCGTCGTCCTGCCTGACGGCAGCGTCTTCGTCTCCCACGACAACGACGCACTCGACCGCTGGCTGCAGCGCCGGCACGGTGCCGGCTACGGCTTCGTCGCGGCGCTGGAGCGCTTCCATCCGCGCCTCCTCGTCGTCGTCGCCATGATCGTGGCGCTGTGCTTCGCGACCTACCGCTATGCCCTGCCGGTGATGGTCGAGGTCGCCGTGGCGGTCACGCCGCCGGTCGCCCCGCAGATGATGGGGCGCAGCGTGCTCGCGACGCTCGACCATTCGCTGCTGGCGCCTTCCGCGCTCGGGGAGGGTGTACAGGATTCGCTGAAGCGCCAGTTCCGCGACCTCGCCGACCTTTCCCCGCGCAAGGCCGAGGGCTTCACCCTTCACCTCCGGCGGGGCGGCCGCATCGGTGCCAATGCCTTCGCGCTGCCGGACGGCGCCATCATCCTCACGGACGAACTCGTCGAGTTGGCCCAAAGTGAGGACGAGATCCTGGGCGTGCTGGCGCACGAGATCGGCCACGTGGAGCACGAGCACAGCCTGCGTCGACTCTATCTCGCCGCCGGCCTGTCGGGGCTGATCATGCTTGCCGGCGGCGATATCGGCGCCGCGGTTGAGGACCTGCTGATGCAGGGCTCGCTGCTCGTGACGCTGTCCTATTCGCGCGACCACGAGCATGAGGCCGACCGCTACAGCGCCGCGCTGATGGCGCGTGCCGGCCGTGATCCGCTCGCTCTCGGACGGCTCTTCGCGCGTCTGGAAGAGGAGCTCGGGGCAGGCGGCGGTGGCCTGCTCTCCACCCACCCGGCCACCGGCGAGCGCATCGACCGGCTGCGCCGCGAAGCCGAGAGCCAGCTGCGCGACTGAGCGGCGCCGCCGTCCCTAGAGCAGGGGCAGGGCGCGTCGCAGCAGGTCCGCCCCGGCACTCGCGAGGTCGTTGGCGCCGAAGCCGCGCCGTGGGGCGGCGAGGCGTGTCCGGACGAAGGCTTCGGCGATCGGCGGTGGGGCCGAGCGGGCGAGGGCGGCGGCGGCGGCCACCAGCGCTAGCGTCTCGGCGATGCGGCGCGCGTTCCGCTCCCGCTCGCTGCCGGCGAGCATCGCCTCGACGTCCGCCAGCGCCTCCCGCGCGCCGGAGAGGCCGGCGACCTCCTCGCCGAGGGTGACGAGCACGGAGGCCATCGCCTCGGCGTCACGCTCGGCCGCACGCAGCACGTCGAGCGCCATGACGTTGCCGGAGCCCTCCCAGATGGCGTTGACCGGCGCCTCGCGGTAGAGGCGGGGCATCGGGCTTTCCTCGACATAGCCGTTGCCGCCGAGGCATTCCATCGCCTCGTAGAGGAAGGCCGGCGCCGCCTTGCACACGAGGAACTTCGCCGCCGGCGTCAGGATGCGCGCCCGCGCCGCCTCGCGCGCGTTCTCGGCGGCGAGGTCGAAGCTCGCGGCGAGCCGCAAAGCGAGCGCCGTCGCCGCCTCGCTTTCGAGGGCAAGGTCGGCGAGGACGGCCGCCATCACCGGCTGGTCGACGAGCTTGCGCTGCATGACCGAGCGGTGCCGGGCGTGGTGCACGGCGAGCGCGAGGCCCATGCGCATCAGGCCGGCCGAGGCGACGACGCAGTCGAGGCGGGTCAGCTGCACCATCTCGATGATGGTGCGCACGCCCTTGCCCTCCTCGCCGACGCGCCAGGCGAAGGCCTTGTGGAATTCCACCTCCGAGGAGGCGTTGGAGCGGTTGCCGAGCTTGTCCTTGAGCCGCTGCAGGTGGAGCGCGTTGACGTTGCCGTCCGGCCGGAAGCGCGGCATCAGGAAGCAGGTGAGGCCGCCCGGCGCCTGCGCCAGCACCAGGAAGGCGTCGCACATCGGCGCCGACATGAACCACTTGTGGCCGGTGATCTCGTACTCGTCGCCGCTCGCGGGCTCCGCGCGGGTGGTGTTGGCGCGCACGTCCGTGCCGCCCTGCTTTTCCGTCATGCCCATGCCGACGGTGACGCCGCGCTTTTCCCAGAAGGGGACGAAGCGCGGATCGTAGTGGCGCGAGCGCACCATGGGCAGCCAGTCACGCAGCCGCTCGGGCGAGGCCGCAATGGCTGCCAGCGATGCATGCGTCATGGTGAGCGGGCAGACGTGGCCGCTCTCCACCTCCGCCGTGATGAAGAGGCGCGCGGCGCGGGCGACATGGGAGCCGGCAGAAGAGCCCGCGTGCGACGAGCCGTTCATCGCCGGATGGGCGCGGCCGTTGCCGGCCGCCTCCCAGGTCGAGGCGTGCAGGCCGGCCTCGACGCCGGCCTCCATCAGCGCGTGATAGGCCGGGTGGAACTCGACTATGTCGGCGCGCCGGCCCTGGGCGTCGTGGGTGCGCAGGCGCGGCGGGTTCTCGTTGGCGAGGCGGCCGAGGTCGAGTCGCTCGGCCGTGCCGCAGCTTTCGCCGAAGGACAGGAGCCCGTTGCCGATGGCATCGACGCCGACGCTCTTCAGCGCGTCGAGGAGCGGCTGGTCGAGCGCGGCCAGGTTGACGTCGGTGAAGGGGGGCGTCTGGTTGAACACATCGTGCGTGGAGGCCGTATCGGTCACGTTCTTCCTCGAGATCGGGCCACAAGATCGCCATGCGCGAGCGAATCGGACCACTCACCACTCGCGCCATCGAGGCATGGCATCATCGGCAAACAATGCAAGCCGGACGTGCGCTTGTCACCGTGCGGCTCTCTACGGAGCGAGTATTTGCAAGATTAATGATCGACTTTCCGACATTTTTAAGAGCCGCGCGTGAACACTCGTCAAAGCCGGAGACGGCCGACCGGACATAAGGTGAGGGAGCTCATGCGGCGACGATCAGGCGTATCGCTGCGCCTGCGGCTCATGCTGCTGGCGGGGGTGCCTTTCCTCGGCATGCTCGTCGTCACCGCCATTTCGCTCGCCGGCCTCGCCGCCATCGAGGATGCCCAGCAGGACGCCTCGCGCGCCTCCCAGCTCGAGCAGACGGCGCTCGTCATGCAGGCCGAGCTGCGGGAGATCGATCTCTCGGTCGACCAGCTTCTGCTGGCCCAGGGGGACGTGAGCCTCGTCCAGGTGGAGGGCCATATCGCGCAGGCCGGCATTCTTGTCGCACGCCTGTCGGCTCTCGACGCGGGGGTGGTGCTGCGGGGTGAGATCGGCGCCCTCGAGGGGGCGCTCGCCCGCATGCGCGAGCGGTTCGCCGATCTCGTCGCGGCGCAGGACCGCATCGGCTTCACGCTCGACGAGGGGCTGCGCGGCACCTTCCGCGAAGCCGCCGGCGAGATGGAGCGGCGGCTCGTCGCCCGTGCGCCGCAGGACGCCACCTTGTGGCGCCTGCGGGCCATGAACGCGCTGCTGATGGTGCGGCGCTACGAGAAGGACTACATGATCACCGGCACCCAGCAGGCGCTGGGGCAGCAGCGGCAGGCCCTGCAGACGCTCGAGCAGGAGCTTGCGGCCGTGCCGGCGGATCAGCGCTGGCTCGCCGAGCAGGTCAGGCCCTATCTCGGCGTCTATCGCGCGGCCTTCGATCGCCACATCGCCGACACCGCCGCGCGGCGCTCGGCGGAGGCGGCGTTCACGGAACACCTGCGCGACGGCATTGCGGTGGCCCGGCGCGTGGTCGGCCTTGCCGCCCAGCACGAGGCGGCGACGCTCGAGGCCATGGGCGCCACGAGCTCGGTCCTCCGGCACATGCAGGTCCTGGCCCTGATCATCACCGTCATCCTCTCCGGCATCGTCGCTTATTTCATGGCGCGCGGCCTGTCGCGGCCCCTGCAGAGCATGATCGTCGCCATGCGGCGGCTGCGCGCCGGCGAGCGGGACGTGGCCGTGATGGGCGAAGGCCGGCACGACGAGATCGGCGAGATGGCGCAGGCCGTCGCCATGTTCCGCGACCACGCGCGCCAGCGCGACGCGCTCATCGCCGATGCGAACAGGAGCGCCACGGTCACGCAGCGGCGCGCGGAACGGCTGGAGGCGCTCGTCACGCGCTTCGAGGCGGACATCTCCCGCACGCTCACCAGCGTGCGCGATGGGGTGCGCCTGCTCGACGACATGGCTTCGGACCTGACGAACATGTCGGTGGGCGTGTCGCAGAAGGCCGAGGAGGCCGAGGTCGCCGTCACCGGCGTGTCGGACAACGTGGCCTCGGTCGCGGCCGGGGTGGACCATCTCACCTCCTCGACGGAAGGCATCGCCAACCGCGCGGCCCAGTCCGATGCCGTCGCCGAACAGGCGGTGGTGGCCATCGGCCATACGGTCGAGACGATCCGCAGCCTGGCGGAGCGTGCGGCCCGCATCGAGGAGGTGACGGACATCATCCACGCCATCGCCGACCAGGTGAACCTCCTTTCGCTCAATGCCGCCATCGAGGCGGCCCGGGCCGGGGATGCCGGCCGCGGCTTTGCCGTCGTGGCGCAGGAGGTGAAGGGGCTCGCCGGCCAGACGGCCGAGTTCGCCAGCGAGATCGCGGCCAAGATCAGGGAGATCCAGGAGGCGTCCGCGGCGGCGGAACGTTCCGTCGGCGCCATGGACAGCCTGGTGGCGGAAGTGTCGGGCGTGGCGACGGGTGTTGCGGAAGCGGCGCGCGAGCAGCACGGCATCGTCGCCCGCATGGCGGCCAAGACCCAGGCCGTCGCGGCCGAGGCGCGCGCCGGCGCCCTGTCCATGCGCAGCGTCGAGAACGAGGTGGTGCGCGCCGGCGCCGCCGCCGCCGCCGTCAGCGAATGGTCCTCGCGGCTGTCGCAGCAGGCCGATGCGCTGGAGGCGAGCGTCCGTGCCTTTCTCGAGGGCGTCGAGGCGGCGGAAGGGGAGGATGGCGTGCCCTCCGGTCCACAAGGAGAAGCCGGCGCGGCTTGACAGCGCGGCAGAACCAATGGCACTGCCCCGCGACGTTTTATTGGAGTGCCGCATGCCAGTCGCTTTCACCTTTCCGGGCCAGGGCAGCCAGGCCGTCGGGATGGGCAAGGCTCTCGCCGAGGCCTTTCCGGTCGCCCGTGCCGTCTTCGCCGAGGTCGACGAGGCCCTCGGCCAGAAGCTCTCGCAGGTGATGTGGGAGGGGCCGCAGGACGCGCTGACGCTGACGGCGAACGCCCAGCCCGCCCTCATGGCCGCCAGTCTCGCCGTCGTGCGCGTGCTGGAGAGCGAGGCCGGGCTCGACCTCGCGCGCGATGTCGCCTTCGTCGCCGGCCACTCGCTCGGCGAATATTCGGCGCTCGCCGCGGCGGGCAGCCTCTCCGTCGCCGATACGGCGCGGCTGCTGCGCATCCGTGGCGACGCCATGCAGAAGGCCGTGCCGGCGGGCGAGGGCGCCATGGCCGCCATCCTCGGCATGGAATTCGAGGACGCGGCCCAGGTCGCGGCCGAGGCGGCCGAGGGCGAGGTCTGCGAGGCCGCCAACGACAACGGCGGCGGGCAGGTGGTCGTGTCCGGCCACAAGGCCGCGGTCGAGCGGGCGGTGGCGCTCGCCCCGCAGCGCGGCGCCAAGCGCGCCATGCTCCTGCCCGTGTCCGCCCCCTTCCACTGCTCGCTGATGCAGCCGGCGGCCGACGTGATGGCCGAGGCGCTGTCGACGGTCGTGATCGCGGCGCCGAAGGCGCCGCTCGTCGCCAATGTCCATGCGCGCGCCGTGACCGATCCGCAGGTGATCCGCGAAGGGCTCGTGCGCCAGGTCACCGGCACGGTACGCTGGCGCGAGTGCGTCGCCTTCATGGCCGGCGAGGGCGTTGATTCATTCTATGAGCTCGGCTCCGGCAAGGTGCTGACGGGCCTTGCCAAACGCATCGCCGCCGGGGCCTCGGCCCAGGCCGTGGGCACGCCCGAGGACGTCGCCGCCTACAAGGCGTCGCGCGGGCTCTGACAGCGGAGGGTCGCATGTTCGAACTCAAGGGTCGCAAGGCGCTCGTCACGGGCGCGACGGGCGGGATCGGCGGCGCCATCGCGCGGGCGCTGCACGCGCGCGGCGCCGAGGTGGCGCTCTCCGGCACGCGCCGCGAGGCTTTGGAAAAGCTCGCCGGCGAGCTCGGCGAGCGGGTGCACGTGGTGCCGGCCAACCTCGCCGACACGGCCGAAGTGGAGGCGCTGGTGCCGGCGGCCGAGCAGGCCCTCGGCGGGCTCGACATCCTCGTCAACAACGCCGGCATCACGCGCGACAACCTCTTCATGCGCATGAAGGACGAGGAGTGGGACGCGGTCATCGCCGTCAACCTGACCTCCGCCTTCCGCCTGTCGCGCGCGGCGGTGAAGGGCATGATGCGCCGGCGCTTCGGCCGCATCGTCGGCATCGGCTCCATCGTCGGCGCCACCGGCAATCCCGGCCAGGGCAACTACGCCGCCGCCAAGGCGGGCCTCGTCGGCATGACGAAGGCGCTCGCCGCCGAGGTCGCGAGCCGCAGCATCACCGTCAACTGCGTCGCCCCCGGCTTCATCGAGACGCCGATGACCGACGCGCTCAACGACAAGCAGCGGGAATCGATCCTCGGCAACGTGCCGGCCGGCCGGCTCGGCACGGGTGAGGAAGTGGCCGCGGCGGTCGTCTATCTCGCCTCCGACGAAGCCGCTTACGTGACCGGGCAGACCCTGCATGTGAACGGCGGAATGGCAATGTTCTGAACAACTTATCGCGGCTTCTGGAATCGGTTCGGCGGGCCGGCAAGGCCTCTCGCCTTCACGATCCGAGTATGTTAACAAGCCGTTCTAACCCTGTCCGTGCCCGCCGATACCCAAGGGTTTCGTGCTGGCTGGCCGGGTGCGGGAGGGGGGCTTTTAGAGAACCCGCCCCGCCTCGGCCTCAAGCTGGAAGTTGTGTTTTCCCGGGTCCGTGAGTGAGACTGATGCTCCCGGACCTCCGACAAGTGGAACTGAGGACAAACCGATGAGTGATATCGCCGAGCGCGTGAAGAAGATCGTCGTCGAGCACCTTGGCGTCGACGCCGAGAAGGTGACGGACAGCGCCAATTTCATCGACGATCTCGGTGCCGACAGCCTCGACACGGTCGAGCTCGTCATGGCGTTCGAGGAAGAGTTCAGCGTCGAGATCCCGGACGATGCCGCCGAGACGATCGTCACCGTCGGCGACGCCATCAAGTTCCTCGAGAAGAACGTCGCGGCCTGAACCGGCCTTGTCGACCGGCGTGCGGCGCCCCATCTGCGCCGCGCCGGCCTTGTGGCTTGCTGACAGAGTGATTGCATGAGACGTGTCGTCGTCACCGGCCTCGGGATGGTTACGCCGCTCGGCAGCGGCGTGGACGTGACCTGGCGTCGGCTGCTGGCCGGCGAGAGCGGTGCTTCGCGCGTCGAGGCATTCGAGGTGTCGGACCTTCCCTGCCAGATCGCCTGCTCCATTCCGCGCGGCGCCGGCGAGGGCGAGTTCGATGCCGACGCCTGGATGGAGCCGAAGGAGCAGCGCAAGGTCGATCCCTTCATCGTCTATGCGATGGCGGCGGCCAAGCAGGCGCTCGATGACGCCGACTGGCATCCGTCCTCCTACGAGGACCAGATCGTCAGCGGCGTCCTGATCGGCTCCGGCATCGGCGGCATCGGCGGCATCCACGATGCCTCCCTGCTGCTGGAGGAGCGCGGGCCCCGCCGCATCTCTCCCTTCTTCATTCCCGGGCGTCTCATCAATCTCGCGTCCGGTTACGTGTCGATCGAGCACGGGCTCAAGGGCCCGAACCACGCGGTCGTCACCGCCTGCTCGACCGGTGCCCACGCCATTGGCGATGCGGCCCGCATGATCGCGCTCGGCGATGCCGACGTCATGGTCGCCGGCGGCAGCGAATCGCCCATCAACCGCCTGTCGCTCGCGGGCTTCGCCGCCTGCCGGGCCCTGTGCACCGCCTTCAACGACGATCCGACCAGGGGCTCGCGGCCCTATGACCGGGACCGTGACGGCTTCGTCATGGGCGAGGGGGCCGGTGTCGTCGTGCTCGAGGAATACGATCATGCCAGGGCGCGCGGCGCGCGCATCTATGCCGAGGTCATCGGCTACGGCATGTCGGGCGACGCCTATCACATCACCGCCCCGTCGGAAGACGGCGACGGCGCCTTCCGCTGCATGCAGGCGGCGCTGAAGCGCGCGGGGATCGTTGCCGCCGACCTCGACTACGTCAATGCCCACGGCACCTCGACCATGGCCGACGAGATCGAATTGCGCGCCGTCGAGCGGCTCGTCGGCAATGCCGCGGCCAACATCAGCATGTCGTCCACGAAGTCGGCCATCGGGCACCTGCTCGGCGCGGCCGGCGCGGTCGAGGCGATCTTCTCCATTCTCGCGATCCGCGACCAGGTGGCGCCGCCGACGCTGAATCTCGACAACCCGTCGGTGGACACGCCGATCGACCTTGTCCCGCACAAGGCGCGGCAGCGCGAGATCAACGTGGTGCTGTCGAATTCCTTCGGCTTCGGAGGGACGAACGCATCACTTGCTTTTCGCAGGGTCGACGCCTGAGTTGTCTCGGGCGGCGTGCTTTCGCCATAATCGATCCTAGTGTTGGAGGCGAAGGCAAGTTCTTCGCGGGAGGGCCAGCCTGATTCCGATGGGCGACAACGAGCACGCATCGTCGGCGCAGGATCCGGCGCGCAATGTGGACCCGGCGCCGCGCGTCGCCCCACGCAGTCCGAGCGAGGCGATCAAGCCAATGGTAGCACCACCCCCACCGCCGCGTGTGTCCCGCCGCCGCCGCCGTGGCGGGCTGTTGTCTGCGCTCAGCGCCTTCTTCACCTTCATCATGATCGCGGTGCTGGCCTTCGGCGCGGCCGTCTATCTCGGCCAGCGGCAGTTCGATGCGCCGGGGCCCCTCGCCGAGGACAAGGCGGTGGTCGTGCGCGGCGGCGGGCAGACCGTCGCAGAGACGCTGCGGCGCGAAGGCGTCATCGACTATCCGCTCCTCTTCGTGCTCGGCCTTTACGCCACGGGCAAGAACGACGAGCTCAAGGCGGGCGAGTACCTCTTCAGGCGCGAAGCCAGCCTGCGTGAGGTGATGGACATCATCGCCTCGGGCCGGACGCTGCTGCACCCCATCACCCTGCCGGAGGGGCTGACGAGCGAGCAGATCGTCGCCCGGCTGATGGAGAACGACCTGCTCACCGGCCAGATCGCCGAGGTGCCGGCCGAGGGCACGCTGCTGCCCGAGACCTACAAGGTGGCGCGCGGCACGCCGCGCCAGGTGCTGGTCGACCGCATGAAGGCGGACCACAAGCGCATGGTGCAGGAGGTCTGGGCCAACCGCGATCCGGACCTGCCGCTGAAAAGCCCCGAGGAACTGATCGTGCTCGCCTCCATCGTGGAGAAGGAGACCGGCGTGGCGGACGAGCGGCCGCGGGTCGCGGCCGTGTTCGTCAACCGACTTCGCAAGGGCATGAAGCTGCAGTCCGACCCGACGATCGTCTACGGCCTCGTCGGCGGCAAGGGCACGCTCGGCCGCGGCATCCGGCGCAGCGAGATCAACCAGGCGACGCCCTACAACACCTACGTCATCCCCGGCCTGCCGCCGGGCCCCATCGCCAATCCGGGCCGCGACGCGCTGCAGGCGGCGGCGCGGCCGAGCAATACGAACGACCTCTATTTCGTCGCCGACGGCAGCGGTGGCCATGCCTTCTCGGAGACGCTCGACCAGCACAACCGCAATGTGCGGCAGTGGCGCCGGATCGAGGCGGAGCGTGCGCCGACCGGCACCGCTCCCGAGGTGGACCGGGTCGACCCCGATGAAGAGGGGGCCGAGGGCGCCAAGCCGGCGGGCGAGCCGCAGCGGCAGGGCGCCGCCGGCTCCCGCGGACCGAAGATCTACGACGCCTCGGAAGGGACGCCGAAGGATCCGCTGCGGAACAAGACCTTCGATCTCACCTCGCCCAAGGTGGTGCCGGACGTCAGCACTCTGACGGATTAGGCCGTGCCGGCCGGCACGGCTGCTGCGAAGACAGCAGGCGGTTCGGCGAAGTGCCGGCATTTGCGGGCCGCGCCCGAGAGCCGGCCCGATTTTTCATTCGACGAGGCAACATGACCCTTCGCAGCATGACCGGCTTCGCCCGCGAGGCGGGCGATACGGGCCCCTATCGCTGGGCCTGGGAGATCAAGACCGTCAACGGCCGCGGGCTCGACCTGCGCCTGCGCCTGCCGCCCGGCCACGAAGGGGTGGGAGAGGCGGCGCGGCAGCTGATCGGCAAGGCGCTCGGCCGCGGCACGTGTCACGCCAATCTCTCGCTCGCCCGCGCCGAGCAGACGCCGGTCGCCCGCATCAACACGGCCATGCTGAACGGACTCATCGACACCGTCAAAGGCCTCGCGCTGCCGCCGGGCATCGCGCCGGCGACGCTCGACGGGCTGCTCTCCGTGCGCGGCGTCGTCGAGATCATCGACGATGCCGACGACGAGGCGCTGCTGACGCGCCTTGCGGCCGATGTCGAGGCGGGGCTGACGCGGGCGCTCGCGGCGCTCGTCAGCACGCGGACCGCGGAGGGCGAGGCGCTCGCCGCCATCCTGTCCGCCCAGATCGACCGCATCGCGGAGCTCGCCGCCGCCGCCGAGGCCTGCCCGGCGCGCCAGCCGGAGGCGATCAAGGCCCGCCTCGCCGGGCAGGTGGCCGCTCTCATCGACAGTGACCGGCGCCTCGACGAGACGCGCCTCCACCAGGAGGCGGTGCTCATCGCGGCCAAGGCCGACATCCGCGAGGAGCTCGACCGCCTGAAGAGCCACGTGGAGAGCGTGCGCGCGCTGCTCGCCGAAGGCGGCGTCATCGGCCGGCGGCTCGACTTCCTCGCCCAGGAGTTGTCGCGGGAGGCGAACACGCTGTGCGCCAAGGCCGGCGATGCCTCCTTGACGGCCATCGGTCTTGACCTCAAGACGGTGGTGGAGCAGTTCCGCGAGCAGGTCCAGAACGTCGAATGAGCAAGCCTTCCCCCGGTCCCGCGATCGAGCGTCGCGGGCTCGTCCTCATCCTGTCCTCGCCCTCCGGCGCCGGCAAGACCACGCTCACGCGCAACATGATCGAGAAGGCGGAGCTCGGGCTGCGCCTGTCCATCTCCGTCACCACGCGCCAGCGCCGCCCGTCCGAGATCGACGGCGTGCACTACCATTTCATCGAGAAGGACCAGTTCATCTTCATGCGCGACCGGGGCGACCTGATCGAGTGGGCGGAGGTGCACGGCAACTTCTACGGCACGCCGCGCCGGCCGGTGGAGGAGGCGCTCGCCGCCGGCCAGGACATGGTCTTCGACATCGACTGGCAGGGCACGCAGCAGATCGTCGAGAAGATGCGCCCGGACGTGGTCACCTGCTTCATCCTGCCGCCGTCGATGGCGGAGCTGAAGGCGCGGCTGGACCGCCGCGCCGAGGATGCCGAGGACGTCATCGCGAAGCGTTTGCAGAACGCCCGCGACGAGATCGCCCGCTGGCCGCTCTACGACTATGTCCTCGTCAATGACGACCTCGGCCGGGCCTTCAACGAGCTCGTCGCGATCCTCACGGCCGAGCGGCTGAAGCGCGAGCGTCGCATCGGGCTCGAAGCCTTCGTCGGCAAGCTGCTCAGCGAGGAGAAGGGCCGGTCGCCGCGCTGATCCTCGTCGCCGGCGGTTGGCGCGGCCCATCGGCGCAACAGGCACATCAGCGGTCGCTCGAACCGGTGGTGGACGAGGAGCGCGGCGACGCCCCGGAGAGGGGACCAACGGCTCAAAGGTCCGGGCCCCGATCGAGCGCCCGCGCCAGGGCGAGATAGCCGGCAACGGGGATCTCTTCGGCGCGCGCCGTGGGCGTGAGGCCGGCAGCCGCGATGAGGCGCGTCGCGTCGCCTCCGGCGATGCCCTTGAGGCTCTGGCGCAGCATCTTGCGCCGCTGCCCGAAGGCGGCCTGGGTGACCGCCTCGAGCGCGCCGAGGCGGCAGGGCTCGGGCTCCGCCCGCGGCAGGATGCGCACCACCGACGAGACGACCTTCGGCGGCGGCACGAAGGCCGAGGGCGAGACGTCGAAGGCGATCGCGGCCTGCGCGCGCCAGCCCGTCAGCACGCCGAGGCGGCCATAGTCCTTCGGGCGCCGCTCGTCGGCCACGATGCGTTCGGCGACCTCGCGCTGGAACATCAGCGTCAGCGATGCCCACCACGGCGGCCACGGCTCGGCCGTCAGCCAACCGATGAGGAGGGCGGTGCCGACATTGTAGGGCAGGTTGGCCACGATGCGCGCCGGCCCGGGCGGCAGATGGGCCGTGGGGTCGAGCTCAAGCGCATCGGCATTGATCACCGTGAGGCGGCCGGGATAGCGCTCGGCGATCTCGGCAAGCGCCGGCAGGCAGCGCTCGTCGCGCTCGATGGCGAGCACGTGCCGCGCGCCGCCGGCAAGAAGCGCGCGCGTCAGCCCGCCGGGGCCCGGTCCGACCTCGACCACGTTGACGCCGTCGAGCGGGCCGGAGGCGCGCGCGATGCGCATGGTCAGGTTGAGGTCGAACAGGAAGTTCTGGCCGAGCGACTTCTTCGGCATCAGCCCGTGCCGCTGCACCACCTCGCGCAGCGGCGGCAGGTCGTCGATGGCGCTCATGCCCCGGCCGCCGCCAGCCGGCCCGCGAGCCTGATCGCCGCGCACAGGCTGTCCGCCCGCGCCACGCCCTTGCCGGCGATGTCGAAAGCCGTGCCGTGGTCCGGCGACGTGCGGATGAAGGGCAGGCCGAGCGTCACGTTGACCGCCTCGTCGAAGGCGAGCGCCTTGATCGGGATGAGCGCCTGGTCGTGATACATGCACAGCGCCGCGTCATAGCCGCGCCGCGCCCGGGCATGGAACATGGTGTCGGCGGGGTAGGGGCCGCCGGCCTCGACGCCCTCCGCGCGCAGGGCCGCGACCGCCGGGACGATGACGGTCTCGTCTTCCGATCCGAGCGCGCCCTTTTCGCCGGCGTGCGGATTGAGGCCGGCGACCGCGAGCCGCGGCCGGGCGATGCCGAAGCGCTCCTTGAGGTCGCGCGCCACGATGCGCCCGGTCTCCACGATCAGCTCGCGCGTCAGCGCCGCCGGAACGGCGGCAAGGGGGATGTGGACGGTGACCGGCACGACCGCGAGCTCCTCGCTCCACAGCATCATGACCGGATGTGGCGCGGGCTCGCCGGGGCCGGCGGCGAGCGCGGCGAGATATTCCGTGTGGCCCGGATGGGCAAAGCCCGCCTCGTAGAGGACGTGCTTGGCGATCGGATTGGTGACGACGGCCGCGCAGCGGCCCTCCTGGGTCAGGCGCACCGCAAGGTCGATGGCGGCGATGGTGCCGGCCGCCCAGCGCGGCGAGGGGGTGCCCGGAACGGCATCGACGGCGTGCCCGATGTCGATGACGGGCAGGGCCGTATCGAACAGCGCGGCGGCGGTGTCCGGCGTCGCCTCCTCAATCGCGACGTCGAGCGACAGGCGTCCGGCGAGGCCCTTCATGAAGGCGGGTGAGCCGATGAACGCGAAGGGCGGCAGGCCCTCTTCGCGGCGCCGCAGCCAAGCGCTGAGAGTGATCTCGGGGCCGATGCCTGCGGGATCACCCTGCGTCAGCGCGAGGACCTTGTCGCCAGCCATGTCAGTTGCTGCTCACCCCGTCCGTGACCGAGGAGCCGCTGTCGATCTGGTACTGGTAGCTGACCTCGCCGATCGTCCGGAGCTCCAGCCGGAACATGACCGTCTGGTCGCGGTTCTTCGTGCCGGTGGCGGCGTCCTTGTAGCTTGACGAATAGGTGATGCCGAACAGCGTGCACTCGTCCTGGTAGACGGCGCCGAGCGAGACGCCGGCCACGGTCCAGGGATTGGACTTGGCATAGGGCTGGCTCGGGTTCTCGATGTAGCGCTGGCGGTCCTGGAGGTAGCGGTCGAGATCGAGCAGGATCGAGCCGTTCAGCGACCAGTTTTCGGACAGCTTCAGGTTGGCGCTCGTCAGCAGGCCCTCGCGGCGCGTCGGATAGCCGAGCTCCGGCTGGGCGGCGTAGCGGGCATACATCACGCTGGTCGTGACCGGCCCGAGCACCGCATTGGCCTGCAGCTCGAGGCGACGCAGGCCGAAATTCTCCTCGTCGAAGCGTCCGCGGCCGGTGAAGGACAGCTTCGAGCTCGGCGCAAGATGAACGCGGCCGACATAATCGGAGCGCGAGGTGTCGAGGCCCGAGTTGAGGCCGACATGGGCGATGTCGCCCGCGGCATAGGAGTTCGTGCCGGCGAGCTGGTAGGACTGGCCGAAGAGCACGTCGGCATAGCCGCCGTTGTCCATGGTCAGGGCATACTTGATCCCGACATTGGCCCTGACGCCGCCCTCGACGCGGTCGTAGCCCGAGAACTTGTTCCACTCGAACAGGTTGGTGTCGTCGAAGACGAGGCTCTGCGCGTCCTCGTTCGGCAATTGCCCGATCCGCGTCTCGTTCGGTCGCACCACGATCTGGCCGATCGGCTCGATGGTGTGCGTGCCGAGGCCGTTGGTGGCGGCGATCAGCGGGTAGCGATATTCGATGCCGACGGCCGGCATGGCCCGTGCGAGGAAGTTCTCGTTCGGGTTGAGGAAGTTCGAGATCTCGCCGTTCTGGTAGCGGGTGGTGTTGATGTCGAGCGCATAGGCATCGACGCGAACACCGGCGAAGGGCGTCCACACCTGGCCGAGCGGATCGATGAAGCTGCGCCGCCAGGACAGGCCGACGGAGGCGCGCGTCGTCGTGCCGCCGACGCCGCGCACGAGGCAGTCCGCCGGGGTGAACGTCGAGCAGGTGTAGTAGATCGACTGCCCGTTCGTGTAGGTGAACAACGGCGTCGACAGTGCGTTGGGCACGCTCGCGTACTGGGCCGCGTCGCGCGTCAGGCTGGTGACGTTGGCGTCGATCGCGACCTCGCCGCCGAGGAAGCTGGGGCCGGGCAGGCGCTTGTTGTAGTCGAAGACCGGGTGCACGACCGGCTGCTGCTTCTGCCAGTCCTCGTAGGTCAGCGCGCGGAAGTAGTAGCCGCGCAGGTCGAAGAAGCCGGTGTCGCTGCGACCTGTCAGGTAGACGGTCGAGGTCGATTCCTTGAAATAGGTCGAGGTGAGGCTCTCGCTCTTGATCTTGTAGTTCTGCAGGAACCACTTGTCCGAGAGGACGGCGACGTCCCAGCCCCATTTCCACTGCTGGTTGATGTCGAAGCGGCCCGTCGACTCCACCGAGCCGCGGAACGTCTTGTCGCCGGCGCCGAACGGCGGCTGCAGGAAGGCGTCCTTGTCCTGCTGGAAGATGCCGGCCGCGCGGATGTTGTAGGAGCCGTTCATCAGCCGGTGCCGCCACTCCACCTGGCCGAGCAGGCCCTGGCGGCTGAGGATGGTCGGCGTGATGGTGAGGTCGTAGTTCGGCGCCAGATTCCAGAAGAACGGCAGCGAGGCGCCGTAGCCGAGGGACGTGGAGGTCACGAAGCGCGGGGCGAGGAAGCCCGTCTTGCGCTTCACCGTCGGGTCGGGCGTCGAGAAATACGGCATGTAGAGGAGAGGAACGCCCCAGAACTCGATGGTGGCGTCCTCGTAATAGATCATCTGCTCGCTGTTGTTGTGGATGATCTTGGCGGCCTTGACCTGCCACAGCGGCGGGCGCGTGGGGTCCTTCTTGCAGGCCTCGCAGGCGGTGTAGGTGCCCTTCTCGAAGACGGTGGATTCGCCGCTGGTGCGCTCGGCGCGCGGGGCGGAGAAGCGCGTCTTGTCGGTCGTCTCGACGCGCAGCGAATCGATGAAGCCGTCCCGGAAGTCGTCCGTCAGCTCGAATCGCTCGCCCGTGGCGACGGTGCCGTCGGTCTCGGTCAGCCGGGCATTGCCCTCGGCATGGACGCGGCGAGTGTTGCGGTCATAGGTGACCCTGTCGGCCTCGAGCACGCGCCCCTGGTAGTAGAGGTGCACGTCGCCGACGGCCGAAACCGTGTTCTTGTCGTTGTTGTAGACGATCTCCCGCGCCTCGACGACGAGGCGCTCATCCTGGTTGCTGCTCTGCTGGGCGGTCGCGGTAAGGCGGTCGTTGAGCGTGCCCTGCGCGATCGCCGGCCCCGACGCGCCGACGCATAGCGCCGCCGCGATCGCTAGCCCTGCGACCGTGCCGTAACTCGAGCGCATACCCATACCCTGCCGGTTCCTGCCTGGCCCACGGCGCATCAGCCATCCTCCTGGTAGAGGAGGGCGAGCACCCCGAGCAAGCTGCCAACGACTGCCGGAAACCACGCCGCGACCGGCGGACTGACGAGGCCCGACGCGCCGAGGTCCTTCATGACTTCGGTCGCAACATAAAGCACGAAGCCTGCGACGACGCCACCGAGAACCATCCGCGCTACACCACCAAATCGGAAAAACCTTAAGGAAAAAGATGCGGCCACCAGCACCATGGCGACGAACAGCAAAGGCCGCGCCAGCAGCATGTCGCGCTGCAGGCGGTAGCGGGTGGCGTCGAGCCCCGCCCGCTCCGTGCGCTCGATGACGCCGGATAGGCTCCAGAACGGCACGGCGTCGGGCGAGGTGAAGCTCTGCCTGACCTGGGCAGGGTCCAGCGTCGTGGCGAGGTGATAGCTGTCGTGGCTGCGCGGCTCCGCATCGACGGAGAGGATGCGCGCGTCCTTAAGGTCCCAGTAACCTTCTTTCAACTCGGCCTGGCTCGCCTCGATGCGCTCGCGGAAGGCGCCGTCGGGCGCGAACAGGAAGACGGTGACGCGCGCGAGCGTGGTCGAGTTCTCCACCGCGACATCGGCGCGGATGATGGCCTGACCGTCGACGCTGCTCTGGCGCAGCCACAGCTCCTGCCCAGCGGAGGAACGGGTGGCGCTCGCGAAGATGCGCCCCTCGATCGCGCTCGCCTGCTGCTTCATCAGGGCCGACAGCGGGTTGTAGAGCATGACCGAGGCAAGGCCGATGCCGAGCGCCACCAGGAGGCCCGGCTGCAGGAACTGCCAGACGGAGATGCCGGCGGCGCGCGCCACGACGAGCTCCAGCCGGCGGCTGAGGTTGAGGAGGGCCGCCATGGCCCCGAAGAGCATGGCGAAGGGTAGCACCTGCTCGGCCACCGCCGGCGTGCGCAGCAGCGACAGCGTCGCCATCAGGCCGCTCGAGGCGCCCTGGGCGTCGCCGGCGCGGCGCATCAGCTCGACGAAATCGAGCGTGTAGATGAGGGCGAAGACCGTGCCGAAGACCCCCGCGATCATGACGAGGAAGCGGGCGGAGAAATAGCGGGTCAGCGTCGGGCCGATGAGCTGCATGTCAGGCTCTCCGCACCCGCGGCAGGAAGGCAGTGAGGCGCGCGGCTGCGGCGTCGGCGAGGCGCGACATGCGGCGCTTGACGCCGTGCCCGCCGAAGATGAGGAAGAGCGCGCCGAGGCTGCCGAGGATCGGCGCGCCGTAGACGCCGGCGACCGCGGCCGGGGTCCGCACCAGGGCGCTCGAGGCCGCAAAGCCGGCGATGCGCACCAGCACGACGGCGACGAGCGCGGCGGCCATGGCCGAGCCGCGGCCCTGGCGCGTCGTGCGCGGCTCGCCGAGCGCGGCAAAGGCGATCAGCGTGAAGGCGATGGCATAGAGCGGGGCGGCGAAGCGCTCGTGCAGCTCGGCGCGGAAGCGCCCCTCCTGCATCTTGTAGTAGGTCTCCTCGCTGTCGGGGAAGAGAAGCTCCATGGTGGAGCGCTCGCGCGGCTTGTAGACGATGTCGCCGCCGTCCTGGCCGAAGCTCGACAGGTCGATGGCGTAGCGCTCGAAGGTGACGATGGCGGAATCGCGGCTGTTCGGCTCCTGCCGCTGCACCGATCCCTTCTCGAGGATGAGGTAGCTCTGGCCCTCGACGTCCACCGTCTGGCCGCGTTCGGCGAGGTAGATCGTCGTCCGCTCCGGATCGCGCCGGTCCTGCATGAAGATGCCGAGCAGCGCATCGCCGGATCGCTGGCGGAAATGGAACGTCAGGCCCGATTCGAGCGTGGTGAACTGGCCTTCCTTGACGATCGTGGCGACGAAATCCGCGCGGATCTGCGTGATGAGATCGCGCAGGGCGGCAAAGCTCGCCGGCATGAGGTGGATCGTCATGGCCGCGACGACGATGCTCACCACGAGCATGATGGCCGCGAAGGGCCGCAGCAGCCGCGCCGGCGCCATGCCGGCCGCGCTCATGACGATGAGCTCCGAATCGCCGTTGAGCTTGTTGAGCGCATAGAGCGTGGCGATGAACAGGGCGACGGGCGCGATGATGGTGATGAGCGCCGGCAGCGACAGCATCGTCACCGTGAGGAAGATGGCGAAGGTCTGCCCCTTGCCGGTGACGAGGTCGAGCTCCCGGAGGATCTGCGTGACCCAGATGACGAGCGTGAGCGCCACGAGGCAGGCCACGAAGGCGACGGCCGCATTGCGCATGATGTATCGCTCGATCTGGCCCATCAATCTCGCCCGGTCGCGCCCTGTCCGTCCTTCGTGGGCTTGGAGCTAATCTCCCGCAGCCACTTCGGCAAGAGGCAAGACGTGCCGCCTCGCTTTCTTGTCATTCCCGCGCCGGCCTGCCCAAGGCAACCGCGCATGTTATATGTGCCACGGACGACGGGCCGGATTCGCGGCAGCAACTGCCGGGCCGCGCGCAGAACGGCAACGGGGACGACGACATGGCGCAGAACGTGAAGCTCGAGTTCAAGCCTTACGACAAGCTGACGGACGGGGGCGACGTGGTCGTCTTCGTGGGCGCCGACCGCAAGAGCGCGCTCGCCGCTGCCGGTGTCGTCGGGGCGGGTCTCGACGAGGCGATCGCGCGCGCTGCCGATCTCGAGCGCTTCAAGGGCAAGGCCAAGAGCCTGCTCGTGCTGACTGCTCCGCACGGCCTTTCCGCCGACCGGCTGATCGTCGCCGGGCTCGGCGAGGGCGAGGAGCGGGCCAAGCTCGACTGGGCTGCCCTGGGTGGGGCCGTCTGCGCGAAGCTCTCGGCCGGCGGCCATGCGCGCGTCCTCTTCGAGGCGCCGGGCGAAGCGCCTGTTTCGGCCGAGGCCGCGGCTGATTTCGCGCTCGGCCTTCTCCTGCGTTCCTACCGCTTCGACCGCTACAAGACGAAGAAGAAGGACGACGACAACGGCGGCGCGCCGGCGCGGGTCACGCTCCACGTCGCCGATCCGGCGGCGGCCAAGCGCGCCTGGAAGGCGCGCGCGGCGGTGGCCGACGGCGTCTTCCTCGCCCGCGATCTCGTCAACGAGCCGCCGAACGTGCTCTTCCCCGCCGCCTTCGCCGACCGTGCGGCGGAGCTCGCCAGGCTCGGCGTCGACATCGAGGTGCTCGACGAGAAGGCCATGAAGAAGCTCGGCATGCGGGCGCTGCTCGGTGTCGGCCAGGGCTCGCACAACGAGAGCCGCGTCGTCGTCATGCGCTGGAACGGCGCCAAGGACGACGTGAAGCCCGTCGCCTTCGTCGGCAAAGGCGTCACCTTCGACACGGGCGGCATTTCCATCAAGCCGTCGCAGAGCATGGAGGACATGAAGGGCGACATGGCGGGCGCCGCCTGCGTCGTCGGCCTCATGCACGCGCTCGCCGCACGCAAGGCGAAGGTCAACGCCATCGGCGCGATCGGCCTCGTCGAGAACATGCCGGACGGCAAGGCGCAGCGTCCGGGCGACATCGTCACCTCGATGTCGGGCCAGACCATCGAGATCATCAACACAGACGCCGAGGGCCGCCTCGTGCTCGCCGACGTGCTCTGGCACGTGCAGGACAAGTACGGCCCCGCCTTCATGGTCGACCTCGCGACGCTGACCGGCGCCATCCTGGTGGCGCTCGGCACCGAGCATGCCGGCCTCTTCACCAACAACGACGAGCTCGCCGAGCGGCTCGCCGCCGCCGGCAGCGCCACGGGCGAGAAGGTGTGGCGCCTGCCGCTCGCGCCCGAATACGACAAGCTCATCGATTCCAAGTTCGCCGACATGAAGAACACCGGCGGGCGCAACGGCGGCTCCATCACCGCGGCCCAGTTCCTGCAGCGCTTCGTCAACAACACGCCGTGGGCGCATCTCGACATCGCCGGCACCGGCATGTCCTCGCCGGCGAACGACATCAACCAGAGCTGGGGCTCGGGCTGGGGCGTGCGGCTGCTCGACCGGCTGGTCAAGGACCATTACGAGAGCTGACCGGGAACGCCATGGCCGAGGTGCTCTTCTATCATCTGCAGCGCCAGCCGCTCGAGGCGGTGCTGCCGGTGCTCGTCACGAGGAGCCTCGATCGCGGCTGGCGCGTCGTCGTCGAGGTGCCCGACGAGGAGCGTCTCGGCGCGCTCGACGATCACCTGTGGACCTTCTCGGAGGAGAGCTTCCTGCCCCACGGCACCGAGAAGGAGGGGGATGCGGCGAGCCAGCCCGTTCTCCTCACCACCGGGGCGCACAACCCCAATGGCGCGCAGGTGCGCTTCCTCGCCGCCGCCGCGCGCCTGCCGGAGGCCGTCGACGGCTACGAGCGCATCGTGCTGATGTTCGACGGCAACGACGAGGAGGCGCTCGCCGCCGCGCGCCAGGAGTGGAAGCGGGCGCGCGAGATGGGCCTCGCCGCCACCTACTGGCAGCAGGACGAGGCGGGCCGCTGGATCAAGAAGGCTTGAACGGCCTTTTTCCTGCCACGGGTCCGACGCACCACTGCCGCTCGGCCGTTGCCGGCCCCCTGTCGGTGCAGCCACCCATCGCACGCGGAACATCCCTTCCAAATGCGCCAGCCGGACGGACCCATGCTGAAACGCGCCTCTCTCCTGCTTCTGCTTGCGCTGCTTCTTCCCCTCGGCCTTGCCGCGCCGCTGGCCGCGCAGGAGGAAGGCGAGGGTAGCCCCGCCGCCGCGGCGCAGGCGGATGACCACGGTGGCCAGCCACGGAGCGACGCCCGCCGCGAGCGCTCCGGGACCCCGCGCCTGCCGCCGGCCGTCACCACCGAGCACCAGATCGCGATCGGCGGCGAGACGATCGAATACCAGGCCATCGCCGGCAGCATCGTGCTCGAGGGCGCCAACGGCCGCGAGGAGGCCGACATCGCCTTCGTCGCCTATTTCAGGAAGGGCGCCGATCCGCAGCGGCGGCCGATCACTTTTGCGTTCAACGGCGGGCCGGGCGCGGCCTCGGCCTATCTGCACATCGGTGCGCTCGGTCCGCGGCGCCTGTCCTTCGGCAACGAGGGCGAGGTGCCGTCGAGCCCGCCCGTGCTGAGCGACAATGCGGAGAGCTGGCTGCCCTTCACCGATCTCGTCTTCGTCGATCCGGTCGGCACCGGCTTCAGCCGCTTCCTGACGAGCGACGGCGAGGTGCGCCGCCGCTACTGGTCCGTGGATGGCGACATCTCGGCGCTCGGCAGTTTCGTATGGCAGTTCCTCAACCGCTATGACCGCCTCGCCTCGCCCAAGGGGCTCGTCGGCGAGAGCTACGGCGGCTTTCGCGTGCCGAAGCTCGCCCGCGCGCTGCAGACGCGCTTCGGCGTAGGCGTCGGCACGCTGGTCATGATCTCGCCGGTGCTCGACTTCCACCTCATCGAGGACGGGGCGGTGTCGCCGCTCGCCAAGGCGTCGCGGTTGCCCTCCTTCGCCGCGACGGCGCTGGAGAGGGGAGGCCGCACCATCACCAGCCGCGACGAGCTCGCCGAGGCCGAGCGCTATGCCGGAGGGCCGTTCCTCGCCGATTTCCTGCGCGGCCCGCGCGATCGGGAGGCGACGGAGCGTTTCGTCGCTGAAGTGACCCGCTTCACCGGCCTCGAGGAGGCCTTCGTGCGCCGGCTCGCCGGCCGGGTCGACATGCGCAGCTTCGTGCGCGAGCTGCACAGGGATCGCGAGCGGGTCGGCAGCTATTACGACGGCAATGTCACTGGGCTCGATCCGGACCCCTTCGCCGCCCGGTCGGATTTCGACGATCCCGTGCTCGACGGCTCGGTCGCGCCCCTCACCAGCGCGAGCGTCGACTATCTCGCGCGTGAACTGGGCTACAGGGTCGACGGCCGCTATCACCTGCTCAACCGGCAGGTCAGCGGCCGCTGGAACTGGGGCTCCGGCCGCCGCCAGCCGCAGGCGCTCGGCGACCTCGCCGACGCGCTGGCGCTCGATGGGCGGGCGCGGGCGCTCGTCGTGCACGGCTTCACCGATCTGGTGACGCCCTATTTCGCCTCCAAGCTCGCGCTCGACCAGCTGCCGGCGCTCGGCAGCGACGGCGGGCGCGTCGGGCTCGAGGTCCTGCCGGGCGGCCATATGTTCTATACGCGCGACGCCTCGCGCCGCGCCCTGACGGACGCCGTGCGTCCACTCTACGAAGAGATCAAGTGAGAGACGGGATAACAGCACGATGATGATGAAGAACGCGCTCGCCTGCGCCACGGCCCTTCTGCTCGGCGCCTGCAGCGCCAACGTCGGCGGCACGGCATTCGTCAACGACCGGTCGGTGACCGTGCATGCCGGCACCAGCGAGCCGGTGCTCGGCGCCGACGGCCGCTGCACGGCGGACGCGAGCCTCAACCCGGCCACCGGCGGGCCGGCCGGCATCGCGCTCGGCATGACCGAATGCGCGCTCGTCGGCCTCAAGGGCCAGCCCACCGACGTGCTCATCGGCGAGAGCGGCAAGGGCCAGCGCGAGGTGCAGGTGCTCTATCAGGAGCCGACGGGCAAGAAGCTCTACCTCTTCACCGACAACCGCCTGACCCGGATCGTCGAATAGGCTCGGATCGTGGAAAGTTAGGCCGGCAAACGTCCTCGCCGTCATGCCCGCGCTCGTCGCGGGCATCCACGCCTCGCCGTTGCGCAAGGCTGAAAGGCGTGGATGGCCGGGACAAGCCCGCCATGACGGCGCATGGCGGGCTCGGTGCCGGCGGCGGCGTCCAGTCAATGGTGGGGCAGACCGGATCAGAAGCAGGGAGTCGCTGCCCTCCGCCAGCGCACCCCTTGTGCACGGCTGGCCGCCCTGTGGAAAACTCTTTGAATCCAGCTCACACGGCGTTAACCTAGCCATGTGGACGCCCGTTGAGGGCGGTCCATTTCAGACCCTTCCCTCCCTCGGGAAGGGCCTCCGGTGCTATAAGACCGGAATGGGTGGGGCAGAAATTCCCTTTTCAGGGACCCCACCCCCATTCCCTCGATGATCGTCTCTCAACGGATCACGCGGCGGTCGCGGCCTCGATCTCGGCCGAGGTGGCGAGCCATTCCTCCTCCGCCCTAGCCAGGGCGTCGGCCGCCTCGGCGCGCATGCGCGACAGCTCGGCCGCCTTCTCCGGGCTCTTCTTGAAGGTATCCGGCTCGGCGAGCGCTGCATCCACCTTGGCGATGGCTGTCG
Organism: Chelatococcus caeni; assembly: GCF_014196925.1. Classification (GTDB taxonomy): domain Bacteria; phylum Pseudomonadota; class Alphaproteobacteria; order Rhizobiales; family Beijerinckiaceae; genus Chelatococcus_A; species Chelatococcus_A caeni. Next base: position 695,988 of record NZ_JACIEN010000001.1, read on the forward strand.
AGAGCTTCTCCATCCGCATCTCCAGCGCCTCGACGCGCTTGCGGAGCGGCCCGAGCGCGATGCGCTTCTGCGCCGCCTCGCGCCGCCGCTCGGCCTTCTCGCCGCCGGTGCCTTCGCCGCGCCCGCCGTTGTCCGGGCCGGAGAGCACCATGCGGCGATAGTCGTCGAGGTCGCCGTCGTAGGCCTTCACCGTGCCGTTCGCGACGAGCCACAGCCGGTCGGCGCAGGCCTCGACCAGGAAGCGGTCGTGGCTGATGAGCAGCACCGCCCCGTCGTAGTCGTTGATGGCCTCCATCAGCATCTGCCGGCTGTCGATGTCGAGGTGGTTGGTCGGCTCGTCGAGGATGAGCAGATGCGGCCCCGCGAAGGCGGCAAGGCCCATCAGCAGCCGCGCCTTCTCGCCGCCCGAGAGATTGGCGACGGGCGTATCCGCCTTGGCGCCGGGAAAGCCCATGCGTGCGGCGCGCGAGCGCTGGCGCGCCTCGGGCGCATCCGGCATCAGCTTGGCCACATGATGGACGGGCGTTTCCTGCGGCACGAGCTCGTCGAGCTGGTGCTGCGCGAAATAGGCGGTCGTGAGCTTCGGCGAATGGCGCACTTCGCCCTTCACCGGCTTCAGGCGGCCGGACAGAAGCTTGGCGAAGGTCGACTTGCCGTTGCCGTTGGGGCCGAGCAGCGCGATGCGGTCGTCCGGCAGGATGGTGAGGTTGAGCCGGTCGAGCACGAGGCGCCCGTCATAGCCGACGCCGACGCCTTCCATGGCAACGAGGGGCGGGGACAGCGGCCGCGCGGGGCCGGGCAGGTCGAAGGGCAGGGCCTCTTCCTCGGCGACGGGGGCGATCGGCTCCATCTTCTCCAGCCGCTTCAGGCGCGACTGCGCCTGCCGCGCCTTCGACGCCTTGGCGCGGAAGCGGTCGACGAAGGCCATGAGGTGCTTGCGCTCGGCCTCCTGCTTCACGCGCGCCTTCGCCTGCAGGGCCATCTTCTCGCGCCGCTGGCGGTCGAAGGAGGTGTAGCCGCCGCGGTAGAGCGTCAGCCTGCCCTGGTCGAGGTGCAGGATGTGGTCGACGGCCGTGTCGAGCAGCTCGCGGTCGTGGCTGATGACGAGCACCGTGTGCGGATAGCGGCCGAGATAGTCGTAGAGCCAGAGCGTGCCCTCGATGTCGAGGTAGTTCGTCGGCTCGTCGAGCAGGAGCAGGTCCGGCTCCGAGAAGAGGATGGCGGCGAGCGCGACGCGCATGCGCCAGCCGCCGGAGAAGTCCGAGCACGGCCGCTGCTGCGCCTCGGCATCGAAGCCGAGGCCGTGCAGGATGGCGGCCGCGCGGGCCGGCGCCGAATGGGCGTCGATGTCGACGAGCCGCGTCTCGATCTCGGCCCGCCGCATGGGATCGCCCGTCGTCTCGGCCTCGGCGAGGAGGGCCGTGCGCTCCTTGTCCGCGGCGAGCACGACGTCGATGAGCCGCTCCGGCCCGCCCGGCGCCTCCTGGGCGACGGCGCCGATGCGCAGGTTGCGCGGAATGGAGATGGAGCCGCTCTCCGGTGCGATCTCGCCGAGCAGGATGCGGAACAGCGTGGTCTTGCCGGCGCCGTTGCGGCCGACGAGGCCGATGCGGGCGTCCGGCGGCAAGGCCGCGGTGGCGCCGTCGAGGATGACGCGGGCGCCGAGCCGGTAGGTGAGATCGTTGACGTGCAGCATGGCGTCTTGTCGCGCGCCGCGCCCCGGCGGGCAAGCCCCGGCGGGACTATGCCGCGAACGTCGCCGCCACCCGTCACGTCGCCGCCACAATGCCGCCGCAAAGGCGCCCTGTGGATAAGTCACGCAGGGCCTGTTGAACACCTGTGAACAGCTTGTGATTCGCGCCCATGTTGCGTCGCCGTTCCGATACCCAGCATTCCCTCGGCGCCCTTGTGCTCGCCGTTCTCGCGCTCGCCGCCGGCATCGTCGTGGTGGTCGAGAGCGCCTGGGCGCGGCGGCTGCCGCCCGCGCCCGCCGCCGCCCCCCAGCACGAGGGTCCGGCGCCGACAGGCGAGGACCCCGGCCGTCACGTGGCGCAGGGGCAGGTGCGGGCCCGCCTGTCCTGACCATCACGCGGTGAGCGATCCGGCGGATGTCCGATCCGGGTGACGGCGAGCGCGCTTCGCCCGTTGCAATGGCTGAATGGAAGATCTGCCATACCCCTGCCTAGTCTTTCGATCGGCAGTCTTTGCAATTGTTCTCAATCCGAATCTATTTGCAGATATTGTGCTTTATTTGACTGGCGATTGGTGATCCATTGCGTCTGCTCGCCGGCCTGATTCCCGATGGGCCGGCTGTCTATAGGGCGAATAGGCCCAGGGGGCAGACATGAAGAAATATTTGGCTGAATTGCTTGGTACCGCTTGTCTTGTTCTGTTCGGTTGCGGATCTGTCGTTCTCGGCGGCTATGGGGCTACATTTCCGCTCGGCATGCTGCCTGTCGCGTTTGCCTTCGGCCTTGCCGTCACGGCCATGGCTTATGGCATCGGCCCGGTGTCGGGCTGTCACATCAATCCGGCCGTGACGATCGCCGTCTGGTCGGCCGGGCGCATGCCGACCTCCGACGTTCCCGGCTACATCATCGCCCAGTGTCTCGGCGGCATCGTCGGGGCGGCGATCCTCCTGTTCATCGCCAGCGGCCGGGCCGGCGGCTATGACGTTGCGACCGGCGGCCTCGGGCAGAACGGCTGGGGGGAGGGCTATCTCGGCGCATACGGCACCGTGTCCGCCGCCGTGGCGGAGTTCGTCGCCACCTTCCTCTTCACCGCGGTCATCCTCGGCGCGACCTCGAGGGCCGGCGCGACGCCCGCGGCCGGGCTCGCCATCGGCCTGACGCTGGTCGTCATCCACATCGTCTTCATCAACGTCACCGGCGTGTCGGTCAATCCGGCCCGTTCGCTCGGCCCGGCCGTCTTCGTCGGCGGGCAGGCGCTGGCGCAGCTGTGGCTGTTCATCGTCGCGCCCATCCTCGGCGGGCTGTGCGCCGGGCTCACCTTCCGCTCGCGGGCGCTCGAGGCCTGAGGACGACGCTGTCCCCGGCCGCGGTCTTGACCTTGCGGCCCGGGGAAAGAACGATGCAGCGCGGCGTGTCGTCTGAGGGGTGGCGCGCCTGCCGGCCGGGGCTGACGCGCCGCGCCGTCGCGGCTTGTCCGTTTCGTGCTTCGGCCGCAGGGGGGAGGAACCATGGCATCGCTTGCGCGGGTCGCCTTTTTCAAGGACATCGACATCGATCTCGGCCCCTTCGAGACGCGCTGCAACTGGCGCCGTTTCGACGAGGACGAGGTGCTCGTCGACTTCGAGGACGCCTCGACGGATGTCTACTTCCTCGTCGCCGGCGACGTGCGCATCCTGGTGCGCACGCAGTCGGGCAAGGAGGTCATCCTCGGCGAGATGCGCGGCGGCCAGTATTTCGGCGAGCTTGCCGCCATCGACGGCGTCAAGCGCTCGGCCAATGTGACGGCGCTGACGCGCGGCGAGGTGTGCATCATGCCGGCCGCCGTCTTCCGCGAGATCGTCTTCGCCTCCAAGGTCGTCTGCGACAAGGTTCTGCGCCTGCTCGCCGGCCGCGTGCGCGAGCTCAACGCCCGCCTCATGGAACATTCGGTGCTCGACCTGCGGCACCGGCTCTATTCGGAGCTGCTGCGCCTGTCGCAGCCGCGCGCCGGCCATCCCGGCGAGCGCGTGGTGACGCCGCCGCCCTATCACCACGTGCTCGCGGCCCGCATCGGCTGCCGGCGCGAGCAGGTGACGCGCGAATTCACCACTTTGTCGAGCGAGGACCTCGTGGAGCGCACACGCGGCGCCCTCGTGCTGAAGAAGCCGGAGGTGCTCGAGGCGCGCGTCGCCGAGGCACTGCGCGAAGACCTTTAGACGGGTGCCGGCACTGCGAATGATTGCGGCGAGCCTTCGGCTCGGCTTGGTGTGCTGGGCCCCGGATCGCATTGCGCTTGCGCTCCAAGCGTCCGGGGAACGAGGTTCCTCTCAATATACGCCGTCGTTTCCCGGCCCGCATGCGCGAGGCGTGAGGCGAGAGCCGGGAACCAGCGGATAATTGATGCCCGAGAGGGCATCGCCGCTTTTAAAGCCTGTCGAGCAGGCCGAAACCGAGCATCGCTGCAATCAGCAGCGGCCGGCGCAGCAGGCGCCCGCCGGGCAGTTTCGGCACGGGAAGATCCGTCATCACCGACAGGCGGCGGTCGTCGCCCAGGATGGCTTCGGCGATGGCCCGCCCGGTGAAGGGGGCGAGCATGACGCCCTGGCCGCTGTAGCCGGAAGCGACGTGGAGGCCGGGCTCGATCTGGCGCACGAAGGGCAGGCGCGGCGCGGTGATGCCGAGCACGCCGCCCCAGCCATGGGTGATGCGGGCATCGGCCAGCATGGGGAAGATGGGCAGCATGCGCCGGCGCACACGCTCGGCGAAGTTCGGTGGCAGCGTGGCGCCATAGCTTTCGCCCCCACCGAAGACGAGCCGCCCGTCCGCCGTGCGGCGGAAGTAATTGACCACGAAGCGCGTGTCCGCGCCCGCATAGGGCCCCGTGAAGACCGCATCCGCCAATGGCCCGAGCGGCTCGGTGGCGATCATGAAATTGACGAGCGGCATGACGTGGTCGGCCACCGTCGGCACGAGCCGGCCGTTGTTGCCGTCGCCGGTGACGATGACCGAAGCCGCGTCGATGTCGCCCCGCGGCGTCGCGAGGCGCCATCCCGCGCCCATCCTCGCAAGGGCCGTCGCCGGCGTGTCCTCGGCGATGCGGGCTCCAGCGGCGAGGGCCGCCGCGGCGAGCCCGCGCGTCAGCGCCAGCGGGTCGAGATGGCCGCCCTCGGCATCGAAGACGGCGCCGTGATAGCCCTCGGCGCCCGTGTAGCGCGGCAGATCCGCCGGGTCGACCACCGTGAGGTGGTTCGCGCCGTAGTGCCGCGCCAGATGCTCGGCGTCGGCGGCGAGGTCGCGGAAGAGGGCGGGGCGGTGCGCCAGCGTGATGAGGCCGCGCTGCAGCGCGCAGGCGATGGCCTCCTCGTCGATCACCTCGAGGAGCCAGCGATGTGCCTCGCCGGCATAGTCCCAGAGCGCGCGGGCGCGCATCTCGCCGACCTTCTCCTCCAGCCAGCGCTGGTCGCGCCGCTGGCCGGGATGGATCTGTCCCCCGTTGATGCCGGATGCGCCGGCGCCGACGCGCCCCTTCTCCACGACGATGACGTCATGGCCGGCCCGCGCCAGCGTCAGCGCGGCGCCGAGGCCGGTCAGCCCCGCCCCGACGATGGCGACGTCCGCCCGCGCGGGGCCGTCGAGCGGCGGCTGCGGCGCGAGCGGCGGCGCCGTCGTTTCGTAGAGATTGCCGCCGGCGGAGGGGTTCGGCACGGGCGCTCGTCCTTCGGCGGGCTCGCGGGTCACACGTTCAGCAGCAGGAACTCGCGCTCCCACGGGCTGATCACCTCCATGAAGGTCTCGAACTCCGCCCGCTTCACGGCCGTATAGGTGCGCACGAAGCTGTCGCCGAAGAGGCCGGTGAGCGCCTCGCTCTCCTCGAGCGCGGCCGCCGCCTCGAGGATGCCGCGCGGCAGGTCGTAGTCGAGCGAATAAGCGGAGCCGACGACCGGATCGCTCGGCTTGAGCCCAGCCTCGAGACCCAGCAGCCCGCAGGCGAGCGAGGCGGCGATGGCGAGATAGGGATTGGCGTCGGAGGAGGGCACCCGGTTCTCGACGCGCCGCCCGGATGGGTCCGACGGCGGGATGCGCAGGCCCGTGGTGCGGTTGTCGTAGCCCCAGGCGACATTGATCGGCGCCACCGAATAGCGCGTCAGCCGCCGGTAGGAATTGACGTAAGGGGCGAGCATCGACATGGCCGCCGGCAGGTGCGTCTGCAGCCCGGCGAGGAAGGAGAAGAACTCGTCCGTCGGCTTGCCGTCCTTGTCCGAGAAGACGTTGCGGCCGCTCTCGATGTCGGTCACCGACATGTGGATGTGCATGGCCGAGCCCGGCTGATGCGCGATGGGCTTGGCCATGAACGTCGCGTACATGTCGTGCTTCAGCGCCGCCTCGCGGATGGTGCGCTTGAAGAGGAAGACCTGGTCGGCGAGGTCGAGCGGGTCGCCGTGGCGCAGGTTGATCTCCATCTGCCCGGCGCCTTCCTCGTGGATCAGGGTGTCGATCTCCAGCCCCTGCGCCTCCGAGTAGTCGTAGATGAGCTCGAACAGGTCGTCGAACTCGTTGACCGCGGCAATTGAATAAGCCTGCCGGCCGATCTCCGCCCGGCCCGAGCGGCCGATCGGCGGCTCCAGCGGATAGTCGGGATCGAGGTTCTTCTTGACGAGGTAGAACTCGATCTCGGGTGCGACGATGGGCTGCAAGCCGCGGCGGTGATAGAGCTCGATCACCCGCTTCAGCAGCTGGCGCGGGGCGTGCTCCACGGGGCGGCCGTCGCGGTAGAACGCCTCGTGGATGATCTGCGCCGTCGGGTCGTTCGCCCACGGCACGAGGGCGATGGTCGAGAAGTCCGGCTCCAGCACGAGGTCGCCGTCCGCCGGGGCGTCTTTATCGAGAACCTCGTGCGGATAGTCGCCGGCGATCGTCTGGTAGAAGATGGCGCCCGGCAGGCTCATGGTCGGCCCGCCGAAGAACTTCTCCGCCGGCATCACCTTGCCGCGCGCGACGCCGGCCTGATTCGGCACGACGCACTCGATTTCCTCGATGTTGCGCTTGTCGACGAAGGCGCGGGCTTCCTCGATGGAGGCAGCGCCGCGAGGGGTGTGGGATGCCTTGTTCTGGTGCGCTCTTTTCTTGGCCATGTCATCCGCCTGATGTGCCCGAAGAGGTAACGGTGCCGCCCCCCGGCCTGTCAACTGCCCCCCATCGCCGAAAGGCGTGGCTCTCGCTTGTTGTCGCGGGGCCCGGCTGCGACTAACGTGCGCGCCCGCGAGGGTCCGGTTTGGGAGGTAGTGCCGGAATGTCCATGGCTGTCGACGGGCGCAGGCGCGGGTCGCTGGCAATCGGCGCCGTGCGCCGCGATTTCGCCCCCTGGGCCGATCCCGCGGCGACGCCCTTCATCCGCTTCGAGCGGGTGACCAAGCGTTATGGCGACGTCGTGGCGGTGGCCGACCTGTCGCTCGACATCTTCGAGCGCGAGTTCTTCTGTCTGCTGGGGCCCTCGGGCTGCGGCAAGACCACGCTGATGCGCATGCTGGCGGGCTTCGAGGCGGCGAGCGAGGGGCGCATCGTGCTCGCCGGCCAGGACCTCTCCGGCGTGCCGCCCTACCGGCGCCCGGTCAACATGATGTTCCAGTCCTACGCGCTCTTCCCGCACATGAGCGTGGAGCGCAACATCGCCTTCGGCCTCGAGCAGGACAGGCTGCCGAAGGCCGAGATCGCCGAGCGGGTCGTCGAGATGCTGCGCCTCGTGCAGCTCGAGCCCTTCGCCCGCCGCCGCCCGGCCCAGCTCTCGGGCGGCCAGCGCCAGCGCGTGGCGCTCGCCCGTGCCCTTGCCAAGCGCCCCAAGGTGCTGCTGCTCGACGAGCCGCTCGGCGCGCTCGACAAGAAGCTGCGCGAGGAGACGCAGTTCGAGCTGATGGACCTGCAGGTGAAGCTCGGCATGACCTTCCTCGTCGTCACGCACGACCAGGAGGAGGCGATGACCATGGCCGACCGCATCGCGGTGATGGACCACGGCCGCATCGTCCAGGTCGCGACCCCGGGCGAGATCTACGAGCAGCCGGCGAGCCGCTATGTGGCGGAGTTCATCGGCGACGTGAACATCCTCGAAGGCAAGGTGAGCGAAGCCGGGGAGGGGCGCTGCACGCTTGCCGTCGCCGATGCGCCGGCCCCGGTTTCGATCGCCGGCGTCGCCGAGCCCCTGGAGCCCGGCCGGGAGGTGGCGCTCGCCCTGCGTCCCGAGAAGCTCGTGCTGACCCACGAGGCGCCGCCGGCGGGGACCCCGAACGTCTTCGCCGGCACGGTCTGGGACATCGGCTATCTCGGCGACTGGACGATCTACCTGGTGCGCCTGGCGAGCGGCAGGACGCTGCGGGTCTCGCGCGCCAATGCCACCCGTTTCGTCGAGCGGCCCCTGAGCTGGGACGACGAGGTCTTCGTTCACTTCGCGCCCGAGGCGGGCGTCGTCCTGACGCGGTGAAGACGATGAGCGATCAAGAAAGGATGGACGTGGCCCCGCGCCCGCCCGACCGGGGCGCTTTCGGCCGGGCGCTTGGCGCGCTCGTGCCGGCGGTGCCCTTCCTCTGGCTGACCTTCTTCTTCCTCATCCCCTTCGTCATCGTCTTCAAGATCGCGCTGTCGGAACCCGCGACCGCGCAGCCGCCCTACCGGCCGGTCTTCGATCTCTCGCTCGGCCTCGAGGCCCTGAGCGAGGCCTTCTCGCAGCTCAGCTTCTACAATTTCTCTCTGCTTCTCGAAGACAGCCTCTATTTCTCGTCCTTCATCTCCTCGCTGCGCATCGCGGCGGTCTCGACCGCCCTGCTGCTCGCCATCGGCTTTCCCATCGCCTATGCCATGGCGAAGGCGCCGGAGCGCTGGCGGCCGACGCTGCTGATGCTCGTCATCCTGCCGTTCTGGACGAGCTTCCTCATACGCGTCTATGCCTGGATCGGCATCTTGAAGCCCGAGGGGCTGCTCAGCGCGCTGCTCATCAATCTCGGGCTGATCGGCGAGCCGCTGCAGATCATGAACACCGACAGGGCGGTCTTCATCGGCATCGTCTATTCCTACCTGCCCTTCATGGTGCTGCCGCTCTACGCGACGCTGGAGAAGTTCGACTACACTTTGCTGGAGGCGGCCGAGGACCTCGGCTGCCCGCCGCTGCGCGCCTTCTGGCGCATCACCGTGCCGCTCGCCATGCCGGGCATTCTCGCCGGCTGCCTCCTGTGCTTCATCCCGGTCGTCGGCGAATTCGTGATCCCGGATCTCCTCGGCGGCTCCGAGACGCTGATGATCGGGCGGACGCTGTGGAGCGAGTTCTTCTCCAATCGCGACTGGCCGCTCGCCTCGGCGGTCGCCGTCGTGCTGCTCGTGCTGCTCGTCGGCCCCATCGTCGCCTATCGCGACATCGAGGCGCGGCGCTGGGAGAAGGCGAAATGAACCGGCGTTTCGGCTTTTTCGACGCGACGGCGCTGACGCTGGGCTTCGCCTTCCTCTACCTGCCCATCCTCATCCTCGTCGTCTATTCGTTCAACGCCTCGCGGCTGGTCACGGTCTGGGGCGGGTTCTCCACGCAGTGGTACGTCTCGCTGCTGCAGAACGAGCAACTGCTGCAGGCGGCCTGGATCTCGCTGCGCGTCGCCTTCCTCTCGGCGGCGGTGGCGACGGTGCTCGGCACGCTGGCCGCGCTCGCGCTCGTGCGCTACGGGCGCTATCCGGGCCGCACGCTGTTCACGGGCATGGTCTATGCCCCGCTCGTGATGCCGGAGGTGATCACCGGCCTGTCGCTGCTGCTGCTCTTCGTCGCCGTGGACTTCGACCGCGGCTTCTGGACGGTGGTCCTCGCCCACACGACCTTCACCATGTGCTTCGTCACGGTGGTGGTGCAGGCGCGCCTCGTCGATTTCGACCGCAGCCTCGAAGAGGCGGCGATGGACCTCGGCTGCCCGCCGCTGAAGACCTTCTTCACCATCACGCTGCCGCTGATCGCGCCGTCGGTGCTGGCGGGCTTCCTGCTCGCCTTCACGCTGTCGCTCGACGATCTCGTGATCGCGAGCTTCACGTCGGGGCCGGGCGCGACGACCCTGCCCATGCGCATCTACAGCCAGGTGCGCCTCGGCGTGACGCCGGAGATCAACGCGGTCTGCACCATTCTCGTGGCGCTCGTCACCATCGGCGTCATCATCGCCTCGCTCGCGACGAAGCGCTCGGCCGTCGCGCGCCAGTAGTGCCTACTGCAGCGTGCCGCCCGCCGAGGTGAGATCCGCCGGCGGCACCTGCGGCGGCGGGGTGACGAAAAAGGGCGCCGCCGCGCTCGAGCGCTGGATGAGCGCGTCGACGTCCGGCAGGACGGCCGGATCGTCCCAGCTGCCGCGGATCTTGAGCGGAAAGCCGGACGGCACCGCCGATGCGGCGGCCTTCGGCGGGGTGACGGTCGCATCGAGCAGCAGCCGCCGATCGCCGACGAGGACATGTCCCGTCATGAGGCCGCGCACGCCCGGCGTCGTCATCTCCATCGTGCCGACGTCGGCGATGCCTTCGCTGATCGTCACCTGGCCCGTGATGCTCTCGAAGGGCGTGCGCCCTCCGCGCCATTCGAGCGCCGCGGCGAGGGGGCGCACTTCCGCGCGCCGGGCGAGCTCCGGCAGGTTCACCCCGGAGATGGACCCCGCCGCAATGTCGAACTGGCCCTGGCCGCGGAGGCCGTGCGCGAGCTCGGCGAAGGAGGTGCCCGCGGCTTCCAGCTGGAACTGCGCCGTGCCGCGCCCCGAGAGGCGGGTGATGTTGCCGGCGTCGTTGAGGAGCCCGAGCAGGTCCACCTTGTCCGCCTGGCCGGACATGCGCACGTCATAGCCCGCTGGCGAGGGCGAGGCCGTGAGGCGCCCCTTGACGGTGCCGCCGTGAAGGCCGGCCCGTCCGAGCGCGATTTCGAGCCGCCCGTTCTTGATCTGCATGGAGCCTGCGAGATTGTCGATCGGCATGCGCCCGAAATAGGCCTTGTTGATCGACAGGCGCAGGTCGAGGTCCGCGTGGTCGAGGCCGCGCGTGCCGAGTGTATCGCGGCTCCAGCTGCCGTCGGCGCCGCGCGCCGGCAGGAGGGGGCGCAGGAAACGCTCGAGCTGCAGCTCTTCCGCCGCCAGCGTGCCCGAGACGGCGAGCCGCGCCTGCTCGAAGCGTGCCGTCAGCGCGCCGTCGATGCGGCGGCGGTCGATCTCGATGCTCGCCTGCGGCAGCGACAGGCCGCGCGAGGACATGGACACCGGCCCGGCGAGCGAGAAGGACTCGACGAGATGGCCGAGCGGCACGATGCCGCCGAACTGGCTGTCGGCCCAGCGCAGGGATCGCGTCGAGACGCGCAGGTCGCCGTTGAGCTGCGGGTCCTCGGCCCCGCTCACGTCGCCCTTGAAGGCGAGATCGCCGAACGGGCTCTGCAGCTGGACGGCGAGGGGAGAGGCGCGGCCGTCGCCGATCGCGGCGGGCGAGAGGGAATCGAGGCGGATGTCCACCGGTTCGCCATGCCACTGCGTGGTGCCCGCCACGGCGAGCGGTCCGGCGAGCGAGGGCCAGTAGACGACGAGGTTGACCTGGTTGGCGAGCGCCGGGGCCTCGTCCTTCGCGCGCGTCAGCACGAGCCCGTCGATGATGATGAGCCGCCCGACATGCCGCCCGCGGGCGGTGCCGTTACGCCGGCTCTCGATCTCGCGGCCCGTGTGCGCGTTGAGCATCGCCCACAATTCGCGCAGCGTCCCGACACGGCTGAGGTCGAGGCGCGGCTGGACGAGCGTGACCTCGACGAGCTCCATCCGCCCGAGGAGAAGCGGCAGCAGCCGCAGTTCGCCGCGCAGTTGGCGGGCGCGCGCCACTTCCTCGCCCTGCGGCGTCTGCAGGCTGACGTTCTCCAGCTTGACGCGCGGCACGGGCAGGAGCGCAAAGGTGGCCCGCCCCTCGGTGGCGAGCCCGAGACCGGTCGTGCGCCGCATCTCCTCGCCGATCGACTCGGCAAGCGGCTTCGTGGCCAGCGTCCACGGCATCACGGCCATGGCGCAGACCGCGAGGACCGCGGCCGTCACGAGAAAGAGCTTGGACCTCGTCATCGCCACTCGCGTCCGGCATTGGCCCCGACTATGGGCCAACGGCGCAGTTCAATCATCGGGTATTTTTGATCCCTTTACGCCGATTCAGCGGCCGCGCATAGGATTCTCGTCCAGTTGCCCTCCTTTGCTCCCTGATATTGGCGCTTTATGGACATTGCGAGCCGCGCTATCACCGCGGGCGACAATCGAGGGAGGAAAATGACGATGACCCCTGCCGCCCCTTTGTGGACCCCTTCGCCCGAGCGCGTGGCGGGCACGACCCTGCGGCGGTTCATGGACTTTCTCGGCGAGCGCGCCGGACGGCGCTTTGCGGATTATGCCGACATTCACGCCTTCTCCATCGACGAGCGGGAGGCCTTCTGGTCGGCCCTGTGGGATTTCTGCGGCGTGATCGGCGAGAAGGGCGGGCAGGTCCTCGTGGACGACCGCATGCCCGGGGCGAAGTTCTTCCCCGACGCACGCCTCAATTTCGCGGAGAACCTCCTGCGCCGTAACGACGCAGGCGAGGCCATGGTCTTCTCCGGCGAGGACGGTTCCTCGCTGCGCCTCACCTGGGCCGAGCTCAACGCCCTCGTCTCGCGCCTTCAGCAATGGCTCGCCGCCCAGGGCGTCGGCGTCGGCGACCGTGTCGCGGCCATGATGCCGAACCGGCCCGAGACCATCGCTGCCATGCTGGCGACCGCCTCCCTCGGCGCCACCTGGTCCTCCTGCTCGCCGGACTTCGGCGTGCAGGGCGTCATCGACCGTTTCGGCCAGATCGAGCCGAAGGTCTTCATCGCCATCGACGGCTATTTCTACGCCGGCAAGCGCCTCGACCTGACCGACAAGGTGCGCGACGTGGTCGCGCGCCTGCCGAGCCTCGCGGCCGTGCTCGTGGTGCCCTACATCGGCGTGGCCGAGGAGGTGGCGCAGGCTCTCGGCGACAAGGCGACGACATTGCCCGCGCTCACCGCGGAATATGCGGCCAAGCCGGTCACCTACGAGCGCCTGCCGTTCAACCACCCGCTCTGCATCCTCTTCTCCTCGGGCACCACGGGCGTGCCCAAGTGCATCGTCCACGGCGCCGGCGGCACCCTGCTGCAGCACCTCAAGGAGCACCAGCTCCAGTGCGACCTCAGGGCCGGCGATCGCTTCTTCTACTTCACCACCTGCGGCTGGATGATGTGGAACTGGCTGGCCTCGGGCCTCGCCAGCGAGGCGACGCTGATCCTCTTCGACGGCTCGCCCTTTCATCCCGAACCGTCGGTGCTTTTCGATCTCGCCGAGGCCGAACGCGTCACGCTCTTCGGCACCTCGGCGAAATATATCGACGCCTGCAAGAAGGCCGGGCTCGAGCCCGCCCGCACGCATGACCTCTCGAGCGTGCGGCTCATCACCTCGACGGGCTCGCCGCTGGCGCCCGAGAGCTTCGACTACGTCTACGAGGCCATCAAGCCGGACGTGCACCTGGCGTCCATCTCCGGCGGCACCGATATCGTCTCCTGCTTCGTCGGCGGCAGCCCGATCTCGCCGGTCTACAAGGGCGAGATCCAGGCCGCCGGCCTCGGCATGGCGGTCGAGGTGTGGGACGAGGCGGGCAGGCCCATCCGCTCCGGCAAGGGCGAGCTCGTCTGCACCCGCGCCTTTCCCTGCATGCCGGTGATGTTCTGGAACGATCCGGGCGGCAAGAAGTACCACGCCGCCTATTTCGAGCGCTTCGACGGCATCTGGTGCCACGGTGATTTCGCCGAATGGACCGAGCACGGCGGCATCGTCATCCACGGCCGCTCGGACGCCACGCTCAACCCCGGCGGCGTGCGCATCGGCACGGCCGAGATCTACGCCCAGGTCGAGCGCATTCCCGAGGTCGTGGAGGCGCTCGCCATCGGCCAGGACTGGGACAACGACGTGCGCGTCGTCCTCTTCGTCCGACTGCGGGAGGGCGCGGTGCTCGACGAGGCCCTGCAGGACCGCATCCGCCGCGAGGTGCGCTCGGGCGCGAGCCCGCGGCACGTGCCGGCGCGCATCGTCCAGGTGGCGGACATCCCGCGCACCAAGTCCGGCAAGATCACCGAGCTCGCCGTGCGCGACGTGGTGCACGGCCGCGATGTCAAGAACAAGGAGGCGCTCGCCAATCCCGAGGCGCTCGACCTCTACAAGGACCTGCCCGAGCTCAAGGGGTGAGTGCGCCTGTCCGGCTTGCACTGTGCGCGCCGGCGCCGGGCCTTTGGACGCAGCCTTTCCGCCGTCATGCCCGCGCTTGTCGCGGGCATCCATGCCTTGACGTTGCGCAAGGCCTGACGGCGTGGATGGCCGGGACAAGCCCGGCCATGACGAAAAGGGACCGTGCCGTGTCCGTGCCGCTCACGGCCTGAACGAGGCCGGCCGGTCGACCTCGGAACTCGATGCGCGCAGCGAGACGGCGTAGCGCCCGCGGCTCATGCGGGCGAGCAGGATGACGGGCACGAGGCCGAAGACGACGATGAGCAGGGCGGCCACCGCGCCGTCCTCGTAGGTGCCGCGCGAGGCCTCGGCATAGAGGTGGGTCGCCAGCGTCTCGAAATTGAGCGGCCGCAGCAGCAGCGTCGCCGGCAGTTCCTTCATGCAATCGACGAAGACGAGCAGGGCCGCGCCGAGGAGGGCGGGGCGCACCAGCGGCAGGTGCACGCCGAACATGGTGCCGAGCCGGCCCTGTCCCAGCGCCCGCGCCGCATGGTCGAGCGAGTGCGGGACCTTGGAGAGCCCCGCCTCGATGCCGCCGTTGGCGATGGCGAGGAAGCGCACGACATAGGCATAGACGAGCGCCACGCCCGAGCCCGAGAGGATGAGGCCCGTCGAAATGCCGAAAAGGTTGCGCATCGCCCCGTCGACCGCATTGTCGAAGGCGGCGAGCGGCGTCAGCAGGCCGATGGCGAGCACCGTGCCGGGAATGGCGTAGCCGACGCTGGCGAGCCGTGCCAGGACATTGGCCTCCCGCCGCTGCACGATGCGCGCCGTATAGGCGACGACGAGGCCGAGCGCGATGGTGACGGCTGTGGCGACGGCCGCCATCGTCACCGTGTTGATCGTCTCCTCGAGAATGCCGGGGGAGATGCCGGCGAAGGACACGCGCTTGTAGGCCTCGTGGGCGAGGTGCAGCGCCGGCACGCAGAAGCCGAACAGGACGGGCAGGAAGCCGACGGCCAGCGCGCCGAGCCCGCGCGCGCCCGCGAGCCGCTGCGGCACGAGCCGCCGCGCCTGCTGCGCGGCCGCCGCGTAGCGCTGGCGGCGCCGCGCCCAGCGCTCGATGAGGATGAGGGAGATGACGAGCGCCAGCATGACGAGGGCGATCTGCGCCGCGCCCGGCAGGCTGGAGCGGTTGATCCAAGTGGCGTAGATCGACACCGTGAGCGTGCGCACGCCGAGGAATTCGGAGGCGCCGATGTCGTTGAGCGCTTCCATCAGCGCAAGGCTGGTGCCGACCACGATGGCGGGGCGGGCGAGCGGCAGCGCCACGTGGAAGAAGACGCGCCGGCGCCCGTGGCCGAGGGTGCGCGCCACCTCGACGAGGCTCGCCGCCTGCATCAGGAACATCGCCCGCGTCGACAGGTAGACGTAAGGGTAGAGCACCAGGCTGAGCAGGAGGATGCAGCCCCACATCGACCGGACGTCGGGAAACGGCAGGTCGCGCGGGTTGCTGATCCCGAACAGCGTGCGGATGGCCGTCTGCACCGGGCCGATCGGGTGCAGCACGTCGAGATAGGTATAGGCGACGATGTAGGTCGGGATGGCGAGGGGCAGCAGCAGCGCCCAGTCGAGCACCGATCGTCCCGGGAAGTCGTAGGCGGTCACGAGCCAGGCCGTGCCCGTGCCGAGGACGATGACGAGCGCGCCGACGCCGACGAGCAGGATCGCCGTGTCGCGGATCGCCTGCGGCAGCACCGTGTCGACGAGATGCGGCCAGAGATCCCCGGAACCCTGCGCCGCGAACCAGGCGAGCGCCGCGATGGGCGCGACGACGCCGAGCGCGATCACGCCCGCAGCGGCGAGCCAGCCGGAGAGCGGAGGCAGGGTGAGGCGCCGTGGTGCTCCGGCGCGTCCCTCGCCGGCGGCGGCAATGGTCATCGGGCGGCTGTCCCGCTGCGCCGTTCCGACCGGAGACCGGCCTCCGCCGGCACGGGACGGAAACGAACAATCCCGGAGCGCTCAAGGAGCGCACCGGGACGGGGAAGCGTCCGCTTGGGGCTGGTCATCGAAACCTCGTGCGGAAGGCAGGCGAAGGAGCTTCGCCTGCCTCGCTGCCGCTCAGTTGTCGAAGCCGACCTTGTCGGCGAGCTCGCTCGCCGCCTTGCGGTGCTCGGCGATGTCGGTCAGCAGGGCCGGATCGACCTTCAGCTCGCCGAAGCTCGCGATGATCGGGTCGGCCTTCACGCCGGCCTTCACCGGATATTCGAAGTTCGCCTGGGCGTAGAGCTCCTGCCCCTCGTCCGACACGAGGAACTCGAGCAGCTTGACGGCCTCGCCCTTGTTCGGCGCGTTCTTGGCGATGGCCGCGCCGGAGACGTTCACATGCGTGCCGCCGTTGGCGAAGGTCGGCAGCACGACCTTGATGGCCTCGCCCCACTTCTCCTGGTCGGGGCCACCCTTGCCGGAGCGCATCAGGCCGACATAGTAGGAATTGCCGATGCCGATGTCGCAGATGCCGCCGAGGATGTCGCGCGCCACCTCGCGGTCGCCGCCGCCGGCCTTGCGGGCGAGATTGGCCTTGACGCCCTTCAGCCATTCCTCGGCCTTCTCGGCGCCGTCCTTGGCGATGGCGGTCGCGAAGAGGGCGGTGTTGTAGGGATGCTGGCCCGAGCGGATGCAGACCTTGCCCTGCCACTTGGGATCGGCCAGCTCCTCATAGGTGAAGGCGTCGATGTTGGTGCGGTCCTTCGAGGCGTAGAGCACGCGGGCCCGCAGCGTCAGGGCGAACCAGTTGCCGTCCTTGTCGCGCAGGTTGGCGGGGATCGCCTCCTCCAGCACCTTCGACTGAACCGGCTGGGTGACGTTGCGGTCGACGAGATCAATGAGGTTGCCGAAGTCGACGACCATCAGCACGTCGGCCGGCGAGTTCTGGCCCTCGGCGGCCACGCGCTCGCCGAGCCCATCCTTGACGAAGACGGTGTTGACCTTGACGCCGGTCTTCTCGGTGAAGGCATCGAGCAGCGGCTTGATGAGCCCGGGCTCGCGCGTCGTGTAGAGGTTGACTTCCTGGGCGAGCGCCGCGCCCGCGGTCATCCCCGCGGCGACGAAAGAAACGGCCCCGATGAGCCTGCGAGCATAGCGTTGCATGATTGTAGCCTCCCTCGATCCGGGACCGGGCCCCAGCCTCGATCGCAACTTGCGTATGAAGAAAGGCGTATGCCGCCACGGGCGGGGCGCGTCAACAAAATAACCAATCAAATCAATAGTTTATAATCTCTCTAAAGAGGGGTCGTGCGAGAAGCGGGTGCCGACGGCGGTGTACCGGTGCGCTGCGGCATCGGTTGCGCTTGCCTTCCCCGCGGCGCAGGCGCGATCATGGTTCAAGGTGGCGTGGCTGTGCGATGGCATGCCGCGGTGGCGTCGCAAGGTTGGGGGAGACGATCATGGCAATGCCCGATGGCTTCAAGCGCATCACGCTGCACCTGGCGCGCTCGCGGGAGTTCCCGCAGGGGTCCGCCCGCCATGGCTATGAGATCGTCGCCCCGCTCGATGCCGCGAACCACCTCGACGTGGAGGCCTGGCGCAAGAACCGCGAGGCCTGCCGCGTGCGCCGCTTCTGGGCCGGCGAGCGGACGGAACTCGGCCATCTCGTCCATCGCGCCGGCGGCAAGGGCGGCTCGACCTGGGTATTCGACTATGACGCCGCGGCGGCCGACGACGACGAGGCCGGCTTCCGGCTCGGCGATCACGTCTGGGTGCCCGGGGAATATGTCTCCATCCGCGACGACGAGGGCGAGATGCACACGTTCCGCGTGGTCACCGTCGACCAGGTCGCCTGAGCCGCCGTCGACCGTGGATGGGCTCTCCCTCACGCCCTGTGAGGGGATGCGGTGTCATAGCGCGCCCGGGATGCATCGGCCCGGGCACGACTATCCACCGCAACGTCATGCCTTCCACTGGATCTCGCCTGCCAGGGTGGTTGACCGGGAATAAATCGCGCTCTATATGCAGGCCACCAGCGACGGTGATCGAAAATCGTCCGGCCCGGCTCGATCCGCCCGGAATAGATTATAGAAATCAACGTCCTCGTTGGGGGATAGTTTAACGGTAGAACAGCGGACTCTGACTCCGTTAGTCGTGGTTCGAATCCACGTCCCCCAGCCATCCTCAGCTTCAAATCCATCGTCCCTTCATCGAGCGGCTTCACGGCCGTTTTGCAACGCGTTTCGGCGCTTCTGCGCCGATCGTCGGGCGGGCTTCCGCCGCACACGCGTCAGGGCAGTCCGCTGCGCAGCCAGTTGATGGCGAGGGCGATGAGGGCCGCGAGCAGCATCACGGCAAGGATGATGAGGCAGCCGCTCGGCCGCATCTCACGGACATCGTCCGGCGGCTCCTGTTCCGGCCAGTTGGCCATGGCCATCTCCCATCTGCGAGGGCGCCGCGCCACGCGTCGGCGCGCGCGCCGTTGCGGATTATGCACGGTCTGTGCCGGATGCCGACGGCAAAGCCGCTGTCCCGCATGCCGTACTGAGACATGCGGCCGCGGTGCGCCTCCGGCTCCACCGGACGTATGGACCGGACGAGCCGGATCGCGCGCGGCCGACGCCCGAATTGTGTTCGAACACCTGAACACATGTGATAACTCCAACCCATTGTGTGCGTCGGAGCGGGTATGGTCGGAACGTCAACCGAGGAGGTGGAGCGGCTTGCGCAGCGGCTCATGCAGGAAAGCGCCTCGGCCACGCGCCTGTCATCGCGCGAGCGGATGGTGACCGCTGCCAAGATGCTCCGGGCGCTCGCCCGGGAACGGGACCAACTCGCCTCGGCCTCCGACGCCCACCGGCCCGGCGGGCGCTTGCGAGTGTTTCTCGAGAGGTTGCTCCGCGGCCGTTGAGGCCGTACCGGCTGCCCCCAATCAACGCCTGGCTCACGCAGGGGCCTGACGCCGCCGGCCTGCGAGCGGCTTTTCCCGATCCCTAGCCCCACCGTTCTGCTGCGGCTTTTTGGCTTTGCCCAAAAAAGTTGGAATTGCGGCGAGACTGCCCCACAAATCGGCGATATTCCAAGTCGGTATTATCGGAGGAGCCGTCCGATTCGGGCGAGGGGCTCATGTCATGCGTATTCAACGGGGGTTGACGGTCGTCATTACCCTGCTTGCGGCGATCGCCGTCGCAATGCAGGTCGATATGTCTGGCCTGCTGGCTGCGATGGAGCGCGGCTTCGGGCGGGAGACGATCTTCGCTTTCTTCTGTATATTGTTGAATTTCTACCTGTCCTTCGTGCGCTTTCGCTATTCCTTCAAGGCGCTCGGCATCAGGGTGCCCGTGGGCCAGGCAGCGCGTGCCTTCGTGCTCGGCCATCTCGGCAATCAGCTCATCTTCAGCGTGGTCGGCCAGGCGGTGGGACGCTCCGCGGTTCTCGCCGGCGCGGGCGTTTCTCCTTCGGCGATCACCTTCCTCAGTTTCCTCGAGCGCATGATCGCGCTCGGCTCGCTCCTCCTCTTCGCGCTGGCCGGGGGCGCCTATACCCTCGGCCGGATCGTGTTCGACGTTGAAGGCGGCGGGGGCTACTTTGCCTATTTCGTCCTCTCGCTGATCGCGGTCGTGCTGCTCTACGGCTTCGCCAACCTGCGCCAGCTCAGGCGGCTCTTCGCGCAGCTGTCGGGACAGCTGGCATGGTCGGTGCTCGCCGGATGTTTCTTCATCTCGGTCATCGCGCATTGCGCCATGCTCGGCGCCTTCTATGCGCAGTTCTCGGCCTATGGCGAGCCCGTGCCGACTGTTGCGGCGCTCGCCGCCCTGTCGGTGGTCATGTTCCTTGCCGCATTGCCCATCAGCTTTGCGGGCTGGGGCATCCGTGAGCTGAGCGCGGCGCACGTGCTCGGCGCGCTCGGCGTGCCTGCGGCGGTGGGCGCTGCGGTCGGGGTCGCCATCGGGCTCCTGTCGCTCGTCCTCGTCATCGGCTGCCTTATCGCCGTGCCGTTCATGGCGATCAGGCCGAAGCCGGTGACGGCCAGCGCGCCGGCGCCGCAGATCGTGGCCAGCCGCAACGACATCGACCGGCTCTTCGCTGCGCTCGCCGCCTTCTTCCTGCCCGTCGCCGTGGTGTTCCAGCTGCGGGTGCCGATGCCGAGCCACTGGCTGAACGTGAACCTCGCCGATCTCCTTGCCGTGTCGGCCTCCGCGGTGCTGGCGCTGACCTGGAGCTGGACGCGCCCGCTCGTGAGCCCGGCCCGCTGGGTCGTGCCGCCGCTCGCGCTCCTCTCCGCCGCCATCGGCCTGTCGCTGGTGCTCGGCTATGTCCTTCACGGCTTCCTGTCGTGGGCCTTCGTCAACCGCACGATGGGCTGGTTCGTCATCCTGTCCTATTTCGGCGTCGGGCTCCTGCTGTGGGCGCACAGCGGCCGGGCACGCCTGCTGCGCGCCGTCCATCTGGTCGTCAGCGCGGTCAGCATCGTCGCCGCGCTCCAGATCGCGCTCTACCTCGTCGGGACCTACACCAGGCTCCTGCCGGCCGGCATCAATCTGGTGCGGCTCGAAGGCTATCTGGCGGACAGCAACGCCTTCGCCTTCCAGTGCGTCATCGCCTTCATCGCCTTCTTCTGCCTCAGGGCCATGGCCGCCGTCAGCGGGCACAGGGCGGGCATTCACCTCGCACCCGCCGTTCTCGTTGCGGCCGTCGTGCTTGCCCAGTCGCGCACCGGCTGGGTCCTGATGGGCACCGCGGTCGTTCTCACGGCCTTCTGGATGCCGGCGGTGCGCCGGGAACTGGCTTTGTCCATCGTGGCAGGGCTCGCTTTCATCGCGGCCATCCCCCTCGTCGAAATTATTGTCCAGGTCGCCATGTCGCTGCTTGCGCCGGCGGGCGGCGGGGGCGGCGGGGGCGGCGTTGCAGAAGGCGCGCTCGTGCAGACCTTCGCGCAGGGCATGGAGCGCGCCCACGCCGACAGCGAGCGCTGGGAGACCGTCTGGCGTGGGCTCGAGCTGTGGCGGGAGGCGCCCGTCTTCGGCCATGGGCTCGGCGGCTTCATCCACGACCGTCTCGTGCAGGGCAAGACCAGCCAGGTCATCCACAACGTTCCCGTCTGGGTGCTGGCGGAGATGGGGCTCGTCGGCTTCGTGATGTTCGCCGCGGCCCTGCTGCTCTTCGTCCGCGGCCTCGTCCTCCAGCGCACGGCGCCCGGCGCGGCCGTGCCCGCCAACGCGGCGCTCATCTGCCTCGCCGTCTTCTGCCTCGGCGGCCTGACGCAGGATTTCTTCTACCAGCGCCTGTTCTGGTTCGTGCTGGGGCTGATGGTGCCGCTGGCCTGCAGCGCTCCCCGCCGGCCGGCGGTCGGCACTGCTGCCCCGAGGCCGGCCTGACCGGCCTTCCCGGATCAGGTCGCCCTGCGCGCTTGGCACGGGCTGCCCCTCTATGTAGTCTGATTGCGAATGGATCGCGCAGGCGTGCCGCATGGCATGCGGCGCTTGACCGGGATATTTCGACCGTGACGGTCATCGACGACCTCGGCGCCTTTGAGGGCGCATCGCCGGTTCCGCCCCTCGAAACGCGCCAGTCGCGGGGGCCGGAGGCGCTGCGCGAAGGCTCCGGCTCGCACGGACGGTCGCATCGGCGCGGGCCGCGCCGCCGTTTCCGCAACCGGGACGGCAGCGGGCCGGCTTATGCGGCGCTCGACCTCGGCACCAACAATTGCCGCCTCCTCGTGGCGGAGCCGACGCGCGGCGGCTTTCGCGTGGTCGATGCCTTCTCGCGCATCGTGCGCCTCGGGGAGGGCCTCGGCACGGCCAATGTCCTCGGCGAGCCGGCCATCGGCCGTGCCATCGAGGCGCTCAAGATCTGCCGGGCCAAGATGGAGGCGCGCGGCGTCACCCGGGCACGGCTCATCGCGACGGAGGCCTGCCGCTCCGCCACCAACGGGCCTGCCTTCGTCACGCGTGTCGCCCGCGAGACGGGGCTGACCCTCGAGGTCGTCGACCGGCGGACGGAGGCCTTCCTCGCCGTGCGCGGCTGCGCCAGCCTGCTCGACCCGCAGGCGGACGGCGCCATCGTCTTCGACATCGGCGGCGGCTCGACCGAGATCGTCTGGGTGTCGGGCTTTGCCGGCGGCCTCAACGAGGATCCCGGCAGCCATGTGCAGGCGTGGGAATCGCTGCCGACCGGCGTCGTCACCCTGGCCGAGCGGCACGGCGGCATCGACGTGACGCGCGACATCTTCGAGGCCATGGTGGACGAGGTGTCCGGCCTGCTCGCCGGTTTCGCGGATCGGGCGCACGGGGCGAGCCGCGGGCGCCACTTCCATCTTCTCGGCACCTCCGGCACGGTCACGACCATCGCCGGCGTGCATCTCGACCTGCCGCGCTACGACCGGCGCCGCGTCGACGGCCTGTGGATGGCCAATGTCGACGCCACCCGCGTCATCGAGCGGCTGATCGCCGCCGAATACGGCGAGCGCGCCGCCAACCCCTGCATCGGCCGCGAACGGGCCGACCTCGTGCTCGCCGGCTGCGCCATTCTCGAGGCCATCCGTCGCGCCTTCCCTTGCGAGCGGCTGCGAATCGCCGACAGAGGTTTGCGGGAAGGCATCCTCATGGGCCTGATGGGCGAGGATGGCGTCTGGCAGAAGGGTGCGGCACGGTGAGTGATGCGGGTTCCGGCGGCAAGTCCGGGCGCAAGGCAGGGGGCGCGAAGGCGGGCGGCGCGAAGGCCGGCGGCGGTGGGCGCGAGGGCCCGCATGGCCTGAAGGTGCGCGTCAAGACGGCCGGCAAGCGCTCCGTCGCCTCCACACGCTGGCTGGAGCGCCAGCTCAACGATCCCTACGTCGCCCGCGCCAAGCGCGAGGGCTACCGCTCGCGCGCCGCCTACAAGCTCATCGAGATCGACGACAAGTACAAGCTCTTCAAGCCGGGCCAGCGCGTGGTCGACCTCGGGGCGGCCCCCGGCGGCTGGTCGCAGGTCGCGGCGCGCAAGGTGGGCGTCGAGGCCGGGCGCGGGCGCGTCGTCGGCATCGACCTGCTCGACATCGAGCCCATCCCGGGCGTCGTCTTCGAGCAGCTCGACTTCCTGAGCCCCGAGGCGCCGGAACGGCTCGTCGCCATGCTCGGCGGGCCAGCCGATGTCGTCATGTCCGACATGGCGGCCAACGCCACCGGCCACAAGAAGACCGACCACCTCAAGATCATGGGCCTCGCCGAGACGGCGATCGACTTCGCCCGCCAGGTGCTGGCGCCGGGCGGGATCTTCCTCGCCAAGGTGCTGCAGGGCGGCACGGAGAGTTCCCTCCTTGCGGACCTGAAGCGCGACTTCGCCACCGTCCGCCACGTGAAGCCCGCTGCGAGCCGCGCCGATTCTGCCGAGCTCTACGTGCTCGCGACGGGCTTCAGGGGACGCGCGAAGGACGACGCGCAAGATTCTGAAGAGACTCGCTGATCGGCGCTGGTTGAATCAGTTTCTGAACGGCTTGAATCGATCTCTCAGCAACTTGAATCGGTGTTTGAGCGCGCCGCGGCAGGCTGCAATTGCGCGTGGCCGGCAAGGCCGCGATCAAAGGACCGCGTAGTCGGATCCGTCGTTGCTGGCAATGGGATAGCTCTGCTTGATCGCCACGCCGTCCCGGAACGTGATCGAATGGTAGTGCTCGCCGGGGTCGTCCTTGATGATCATGAAATTCCGGGCGAGCCGGTCGGCTGTGAAGGCCGGCCCCATCATCCGATACGTCTGCCAGATGAGGTCGTGTTCGCAGGTCGCGGTGACCTCGCCGGCATAGCTGCGGACCTTGACGCCGGGCAGGGCGGCGGACAGCCGGGCGCCGAAGGCCGTCGACCAGAGCCGGCCCGGGTCGGCGGCTTCGAGGCGCTGGCGGCTCCCCCCGGGCGCGAGGCTCGCCGAATGGCATGCGACCAGGCGCACGCTGTGCAGCCGGTCGGCGGCGGTCCACGTGCGGATGGTCGCGGCGAGTTCCTCCGGCTTCACGGGCGACCCGTTCATCTCGATCTGCTGGCCCTCGATGCCGTGGCAGGCGATGGTCAGGCGCGTCAGGTCCGGGAACTTCCGGTGAGGCTCCGTGAAGGCATATGCGTCGGGATGAACGGCTTTCAGCTGCATGTCGTCTTCCGGGGTGATGAATGTCCGTCCATCCATTATTCCGGCTGCAAGGGGCAGCGATCCACACCGGGATCGGAAGAACTGTCTTGCGGAATGCTCGGTCGTGTGGCGTTGCGGAGAATGCGGACAGCCGGCCGGCCGCAGCCGATCGCGTCGTGATCGCGAGAACTTGTTTGCGACTTCACCCGGCGGGGCCGGGTCGATGATTGCCTCCGGCGCCGCATTGTTGTCTGACGGAGAACGGACGCAGGGGAGCCTCGCAATTGTTGACCGGCGAAGTCGCGATCAGGCTCGGCGCCTTTGTCGCCGTCTTTGCGGCCATGGCGCTGTGGGAGGTGCTGGCGCCGCGCCGGCACGATCTCGCCGACCGGCCGGTGCGGTGGACGAACAACCTCGGCATCCTGCTTGTCGACGCGCTCGTCGTGCGCCTCGTCGCGCCGGCCTCGGCGGTCGGCATCGCGCTCGCCGTCGAGGCGAAGGGCTGGGGGCTGCTGCCGCTCCTCGGCGCGCCCTATTGGCTCGCCTTCCTCGTGAGCGTCGTGATTCTCGATCTCGTCATCTACGCGCAACATGTTGTCTTTCATCATGTTCCGCTGCTCTGGCGCCTGCACCGCATGCACCATGCCGATACGGTGATCGACGTGTCGTCGGGCGGGCGCTTCCACCCCGGCGAGATCCTCCTGTCGCTCGCCATCAAGGGCGTCGCCATCCTCGTCCTCGGCGCGCCGGCGGCGGCGGTGCTCGCCTTCGAGGTGCTGCTCAACGCCACCTCCATGTTCAACCACGCCAACATCCGCATTCCCGCGAGGCTCGAGCCGGTGCTGCGCTGGCTCGTGGTGACGCCGGACATGCACCGGGTGCATCATTCCACCCTGCGCCGCGAGACGGACAGCAACTTCGGCTTCAACCTGCCGTGGTGGGACAGGCTGTTCGGCACCTATCGCGCCGAGCCGGAAAAGGGGCACGATGCCATGACGCTCGGGCTCGATGAGTTCCGCGACCCGCGCGAGCGCTGGCTCGACCGCCTCGTCACCCAGCCCCTGCGCAACGGGGACCAGGGTTGAGCGCAGCGCCCTTGCTCCTGCCGGTTCCAGCCCTTATCCGGGCTGCAGATCCGACGGGAGGGCGCTCATGAACCTGCTTTTCGACCTCGACGGCACCATCACCGACCCCAAGCCCGGCATCACCGGCGCCGTACGCTATGCGCTCGCGACGCTCGGCAAGCCCGCGCCGGCCGAGGACGATCTCGCCTGGGTCATCGGCCCGCCGCTGCGGGATACGTTCCGCACGCTGCTCGGCGAGGCGCTGGTCGAGCCGGCGATCGGCCTCTACCGCGAGCAGTACGGCGCGACCGGCTACAAGGACGCGCTCGTCATCCCCGGCATGCCGGAGACCCTCGACAGGCTCGCCACGGACGGCTACCGCCTCTTCGTCGCCACCTCCAAGCCGCACTTCTACGCGCGGCGCGTGCTCGCCCACTTCGGCCTCGACAGCCGCTTCATCACCATCCACGGGGCGGAGCTCGACGGCACGCACGACAACAAGGGCGAGCTCATCACCTACATCCTCGCGACGGAAGGGCTCGCCGCGGCCGAGACGCTGATGATCGGCGACCGCGAGCACGACGTCCTCGGCGCCGCCCGCAATGGCGTGCCCTGCATCGGTGTCGCCTGGGGCTACGGCAGCCATGCCGAGCTGACCGAGGCGGGCGCGCGCCACATCTGCGCGGCGCCCGGCGAGCTGCCGGACGCCATCACCGGTCTCTTCGCGCCGGCCTGAGGCCTCAGCGGCCCGGCATGTTGTCCTGCACCGCCTCGGCCGTGATCTGCCGCGAGGTGCGCACGTGCCCCGAAACCTCGGCCCCCGCATCGGGCGCGAGGCGCAGCCAGTAGGCGAGCGAGGTGAGGGAGACGAGCGTGACAATGAGGAAGGCCGGCGCGAAATCGCCGGCCGTCAGGCCGTCGGTGCCGCGCACATAGCCGGTCGCCTCCAGCGCCAGCGCCCCGATGGCGACGCCCATGGAGAGCGAGATCTGCTGCGACACGCTGGCGAAGCTCGTGGCGAGGCTCATGTCGCGGCTCGTCACGTCCGCATAGCCGACGGCATTGATGCTGGTGAACTGCAGCGAGCGGAAGAACCCGCCGATGAGCAGCACCGTGATGATGACGACGTGCGGCGTCTCGGGCGTGAAGAGGCCCGTTGCCGCGAGGAAGGCGCAGGCGATCACGCAATTGACGACGAGCGTGCGGCGGAAGCCGAACATGCGCAGGATGCGGGCGGCGAGCGTCTTCATGAACATGGCGCCGGCCGCCGCGGCGAAGGTCAGGAGGCCCGACTGCAAGGCGCTGAGCCCGAACCCGAGCTGCAGCATCAGCGGCAGCAGGAAGGGCACGGCGCCGATGCCGATGCGGAACAGCGACCCGCCGACGACGCCGGCTCGGAAGGTCGGGATGCTGAGGAGCGCGAGATCGAGCACCGGATGCGCCGCGCGCCTGGCGTGACGCCAGTAGAAGAAGAGCATCACCGCGCCGGCGATGACGAGCAGCACCGACACCTCCTCCGAGACGAGGTGCCGCCCGCCGGTGGCGAAGCCCATCATCAGCGCCGAGAGCCCGATGGCGGTCATGGCGAAGCCGGCGAGGTCGAGCGGCGGCACGTCCTCCTCGCGCACGTTCTCGATGAAGACGCTGGCGAGGACGATGCCGACGAGGCCGATCGGGATGTTGATGAAGAAGATCCAGCGCCAGTCGAAGAAGGTGGAGATGAAGCCGCCGAGCGGCGGGCCGACGACCGGGCCGATCATCGCCGGGATGGTGAGATAGGCGAGGGCCTGCACCATCTCGGCCTTCGGCACCGTGCGCAGGATGACGAGGCGGCCGACCGGCACCATCATCGCCCCGCCCATGCCCTGCACGAAACGGGCGAAGACGAACCACTCGAGCGAATTGGCGAGGGCGCAGAGCAGCGAGCCGGCCATGAAGATGAGGATGGCGGCGCGGAAGATGGTGCGCGCGCCGAAGCGGTCGGCCATCCAGCCGCTGACGGGAATGAAGACGGCGAGGCTGACGAGATAGGAGGTGAGGGCCAGCTTGAGCGCGATGGGATCGACGGCGAGGTCGCGGGCGATCACGGGCAGGCTCGTCGCCAGCACGGTCGAGTCCATGTTCTCCATGAACAGGGCGCAGGCGACGATCAGCGGGACGAGGACGTTGCGTGACACGGCAGGACCCATCGGGCGGGAGCAGCAGACCAACGGCCCGTTGCGGTGGGTGGTTCCTCTTAGCACAGCCCCCATGCGCCGGTACCGCGACCACCGGGCAGGTCGTCTGTGACCTATGCAACCGCTGCAGGTGAGGGATGGCGCGTCGCGCTGCGGGCAAGTGGCGGCGACATGGACGGGAGCCCGCCCAACGCCTGCGGAAGCGGGGCGGGGGCGCCCGGCGAGATATTTCCGCGCGCAGGTGGCACACTTTTCGCACGGCACCGCAACATGCCACTCGACGCGCCTGCCACAGGCGTGTTACAGGCCGCTGCCAACTCAACGACGCAGCCCGAGCCCGATGAGTCCCGCAGCGGGCTGCCGAAACGGCCATGAAAGGGTTGGCGATGCCGGTCATCCGCGACGGTTCCTTCCGCGAAGCGCTCACCTTCGACGACGTCCTGCTGCAGCCGGGCCATTCGGACGTCCTGCCCAGCCAGGTCGCCGTCGGCACGCGGCTGACGCGCTCCATTTCCCTCAACATGCCGATCCTCGCCTCGGCGATGGACACGGTGACCGAGGCGCGCATGGCGATCGCCATGGCACAGAACGGCGGCATGGGCGTCATCCACCGCAACCTCACGCCCGAGCAGCAGGCGGACGAGGTGCGCCTCGTCAAGAAGTTCGAATCCGGCATGGTGGTGAACCCGGTCACCATCCACCCCGAGGCGACGCTGGCCGAGGCGCTGGCGCTGATGAAGAACCACGGCATCTCCGGCATTCCGGTGGTCGAGCGCGGTCCGGGCGGCCACAATGGCAAGCTCGTCGGCATCCTCACCAACCGTGACGTGCGCTTTGCCGACAATCCGAACCAGAAGGTCTCGGAGCTGATGACCAAGGACCGTCTCATCACGGTCCGCGAAGGCGTGAGCCAGGACGAGGCGCGGCGCCTGCTGCACCAGTTCCGCATCGAGAAGCTGCTCGTCGTCGACGATCACTACCGCTGCATTGGCCTCATCACCGTCAAGGATATGGAGAAGCAGGTCACCTATCCGAATGCCGCCAAGGACGACCAGGGCCGCCTGCGTGTCGCCGCCGCCACGACCACAGGCGAGGAGGGCTTCCTGCGCGCCGAGATGCTCATCGACGCCGGCGTCGATGTCGTCGTCGTCGACACCGCGCACGGCCATTCGCAGAAGGTGCTGGACGCCGTCACCCGCGTGAAGAAGCTCTCCAACGCCGTGCAGGTGGTGGCCGGCAATGTCGCGACGGCGGACGGCACCCGGGCGCTGATCGATGCCGGCGCCGACGCCATCAAGGTCGGCATCGGCCCCGGCTCCATCTGCACCACGCGCATCGTGGCCGGCGTCGGCGTGCCCCAGCTCACCGCCATCATGGACGCGGCGAGCGTCGCCGCGGCGCAGGACGTCCCGATCATCGCCGACGGCGGCATCAAGGCCTCGGGTGACCTCGCCAAGGCGCTCGCCGCCGGGGCCGAATGCGTCATGGTGGGCTCGCTCCTCGCCGGCACGGACGAGACGCCGGGCGAGGTCTTCCTCTGGCAGGGCCGCTCCTACAAGGCCTACCGCGGCATGGGCTCGGTCGGCGCCATGGCGCGCGGCTCGGCCGACCGCTACTTCCAGCAGGACATCAAGGACACGCTGAAGCTGGTGCCCGAGGGCGTCGAGGGGCAGGTGGCCTACAAGGGCCCGGTCTCGAGCGTGCTGCACCAGCTCTCCGGCGGCCTTCGGGCGGCGATGGGCTATGTCGGCGCGAAGGACCTTGCCGAGTTCCGCGAGAAGGCGACCTTCGTGCGCATCACCGGCGCGGGCCTGCGCGAGAGCCACGTGCACGACGTCACCATCACGCGCGAGAGCCCCAACTACTCGACGCGCGGCTGAGCGGCGGGGGCAGGGCCGTGCAGGACGATCCGCGTCGCCATATCGCCGCCGTCGGCGGGCTCGAGGTGCTCTTCGTCATGGCGACGGAGCAGGAATACGGCGTGCACCTCAGGGAAAAGATCGATCCGCTCGTCACCGGCGTCGGCCCGGTCGAGGCCGGCATCGCCGTGGCGGCGGCGCTCGCCTCGCTCGCGCATCACGAGCGGCTGCCCGATCTCGTCTTCACCCTCGGCTCCGCCGGCTCGCGCACGCTCGACCACGCTGGCGTCTACCAGGTGGCGAGCGTCTCCTATCGCGACATGGACGTGTCCCCCCTCGGCTTCGAGAAGGGGCGGACGCCCTTCGTCGACGAGCCGGCGGTCATCCCCATCCCCCACCGCATCCCCGGCATTCCCGCGGCGAGCGTCTCCACCGGCGGCAACATCGTCTCGGGCGCCGCCTATGACGCCATCGCGGCCGATATGGTCGAGATGGAGACCTTCGCCGTGCTGCGCGCCGCGCGGCGCTTCGGGCTGCCCATCGTCGGCCTGCGCGGCATCAGCGACGGCCGCTCCGAACTGACGAAATTCGAGGACTGGACCGAGTACCTCCACATCATCGACGAGCGCCTCGCCGCGGCGCTCGACATTTTCGCCGAGGCCGTGCGGGCCGGCACCTTCACGCTTCACAAGAAAGCGCCATGACGCCCGCCGCCCGCATTGCCGCCGCCGTCGAGGTGCTCGCCGACATCGAGGCGCGCCGCCGCCCGGCCCCCGACGCGCTGAAGGACTGGGGCCTCGCCCGCCGCTTCGCCGGCTCGAAGGACCGGGCGGCCGTGGCGAGCCTCGTCTACGATGCCCTGCGCTGCCGCGCCTCCGCCGCCTTCCTCATGGGCGCCGAGACGCCCCGCGCCGTCGTCATCGGCATGCTCGCCCGCCTGCGCAACCTCGATGCCGCGGCCATCGCCGGCCTGTTCTCCGGCGAGCGTCACGCGCCCGAGCCGCTGACGCAGGAGGAGGCGGCGCGCCTTTCCGTTCCGCCATCGCTCGCCGATGCACCGGCGCATGTCGCGGGCGATTTCCCCGAATGGCTCGCGCCCTCCTTCGCCGCCGCCTTCGGCGAGGCCGCCATCGACGAGATGCAGGCCATGGTGGCGCGCGCGCCGCTCGACATCCGCGTCAACACGCTCACGACGACCCGGGAGGCCCTGGCCGGGGAGCTCGAGCACTTCGCGCCGCGGCAGACGCCTCATTCGGCCGATGGCCTGCGCTTCACGGTGGGCGAGGACGGCCGCGGCCCCTCGCTGCAGAGCGAGCCGAGCTTTCTCGATGGCCAGTTCGAGATCCAGGACGAAGGCTCGCAGCTCGCGGCGCGCCTCACCCTGGCGCGGCCGGGTGAGCGCATCGTCGACCTCTGCGCCGGCGCCGGCGGCAAGACGCTGGCCCTTGCGGCCCTGATGCAGAACGGCGGCGCGCTCTTCGCGACCGATGTCGACACCCGCCGCCTCGTGCCGCTGCACGGGCGCGTCGCCCGCAGCGGCGCGAGCCATGTGGAGGTGCGCTCGCCTAAGGGCCGTTACGACCCCGCGCGGCCCGACCCGCTCGCCGATCTTGCCGGCAGCATCGACTGCGTCGTCGTCGATGCTCCCTGCACCGGCACGGGCACGTGGCGGCGCAACCCGGACGCCAAGTGGCGCCTCAGGCCCGGCGCGCTCGCCGAGCGCGTGAAGGACCAGGCTGTCGTCCTCGATCGCGCGGCCCGGCTCGTCCGTCCGGGCGGGCGCATCGCCTATATCACTTGTTCGCTGCTGCCGGAGGAGAACGACGGCGCCGTCACCGCCTTCATGGGCCGGCACGATGGCTTCGCCGTCGCCCCGATCGCGGATGTTCTCGCCGCCGCCGGCCTGCCGTCGCTGCCGCATCGCGAAACGCCTGCCGGCGGCATCCTGCTGACGCCGCGCGTGACCGGCACGGACGGCTTCTTCGTCACCGTGCTGCGGCGGTTGTGACCCTCCTGCGGGACTGCCCCGCCGCACGCACATGTGTTATTCCCTGCCGCGCCCGTTGCGCCCCGCCCCCTGATCCATTAACGCCATGTCCATGACGGCTCCTCACGACACCTCCTCCGCCCCGACCGGCGATCACGACAAGATCCTGATCATCGATTTCGGCAGTCAGGTCACGCAGCTCATCGCGCGCCGCGTGCGCGAAATCGGCGTCTATTGCGAGATCGCGCCCTTCCAGTCCGCGGCCGAGGCCTTCGCCCGCATGCGGCCGAAGGGCGTCATCTTCTCCGGCGGGCCGGCGTCGGTGCCGGATGAAGGCTCGCCCCGGGCGCCTCAGGAGGTGTTCTCGGCCGGCATTCCGCTCCTCGGCATCTGCTACGGCCAGCAGACGATGGCGCACCAGCTCGGCGGGCGCGTCGAGGGCGGCCATGCCGCCGAGTTCGGCCGCGCCGACGTCGAGATCGTCGCTCCCTCGGCGCTGTTCCAGGGCATCTGGGACAAGGGCGGCCGCTATCCCGTGTGGATGAGCCACGGCGACCGGGTCACCGAGCTGCCGGCCGGCTTCTCCGTCAAGGCGACGTCCGAGAACGCGCCCTTCGCGGTCGCCTCGGACGAGGCGCGGCGTTTCTATTCGACGATGTTCCACCCCGAGGTGGTGCATACGCCCGACGGCGGCAGGCTGCTGCGCAACTTCGTCGTCGACATCTGCGGCTGCACGCCCGACTGGACGATGGCCGCCTATCGGGCCGAGGCGATCGCGAAGATCCGCGCCCAGGTGGGCTCCGGCCGGGTCATCTGCGGCCTCTCCGGCGGTGTCGATTCCGCCGTCGCGGCGGTGCTGATCCACGAGGCGATCGGCGACCAGCTGACCTGCGTCTTCGTCGACCACGGCCTCCTGCGCCTCGGCGAGGCCGAGCGGGTGGTGACCCTCTTCCGCGACAGCTACAACATCCCGCTCGTGCATGTGGAGGCCGAGGAGCTCTTCCTGAAGGAGCTCGAGGGCGTCACCGACCCGGAGGTCAAGCGCAAGACCATCGGCCGCCTGTTCATCGACGTCTTCGAGGCCGAGGCCACGAAGATTGGCGGCGCCGACTTCCTCGCCCAGGGCACGCTCTATCCCGACGTCATCGAGAGCGTCTCCTTCACCGGCGGCCCGTCGGTCACCATCAAGAGCCACCACAACGTCGGCGGCCTGCCCGAGCGCATGAACATGAAGCTCGTGGAGCCGCTGCGCGAATTGTTCAAGGACGAGGTGAGGGCGCTCGGCCGCGAGCTCGGCCTGCCCGAAGGCTTCGTCGGCCGCCACCCCTTCCCGGGGCCGGGCCTCGCCATCCGCTGCCCCGGCGAGATCACGCGGGAGAAGCTCGAGATCCTGCGCCAGGCCGACGCCGTCTACCTCGAGGAGATCC
The DNA here is from genome assembly GCF_014196925.1 of Chelatococcus caeni. Lineage (GTDB taxonomy): Bacteria > Pseudomonadota > Alphaproteobacteria > Rhizobiales > Beijerinckiaceae > Chelatococcus_A > Chelatococcus_A caeni. The sequence continues at coordinate 728,482 of NZ_JACIEN010000001.1, forward strand.
GCCGCGCCGGCCTCTACGACGCCATCTGGCAGGCCTTCGCCGTGCTCCTGCCGGTGCGCACCGTGGGCGTGATGGGCGACTACCGCACCTACGACTATGTCTGCGCCCTGCGCGCCGTCACCTCCGTCGACGGCATGACGGCCGACTTCTACCCCTTCGACATGGCCTTCCTCGGCCGCGTCGCCACCCGCATCATCAACGAGGTGCGCGGCATCAACCGCGTCACCTACGACGTGACCTCGAAGCCGCCGGGAACGATCGAGTGGGAATGATTCGGCGTCCTTTCGGGGCTATGCCGTCTGGACCATCCCGAAGGAGCGTCTGAAGCGGCGCAAGCCGCACAACGTCTATCTCTCCCGGCAGTCCCTCGACATCATGGTGGCGCTGAAGACGTGGGCCGGAAACTCCCGCTATCTTCTGCCGTCGCGCTACGATGCCGCCGCTCCCCTGTCTCGCGCGACCTTCAACCGCGTCACGACGGCCGTGGTCGAGCGCGCGAGGAAGGCCGAACTGCCTCTGATGCCCTTCACCGTGCACGATCTGCGCCGTACAGGCTCGACGCTTCTCAACGAAGCGGGCTTCAACAGTGACTGGATCGAGAAGTGCCTGGCCCACGAGGACAACCGCTCCTCGCGTTCCGTCTACAACATGGCCGAGTACGAACGCCAGCGACGGCACATGTTGCAGGAATGGGCGGACATGATCGACGCCTGGGCCGAGGGGAAACAGAGCAGGCCGACCATCTATCCTCCCAACATGCTGGGCATCGCCGAGCACGGTCGCGTTTAGGGGCGATAAGCGGCGATACTTGACATCGCCGGTAGGTCTTCGCCCGGACCATCGCCAGGCACATGTCGGAAGCGCTGCCTGGTCGCAAGACGTGGCCGACCTGGGTAGCGGGGCTCGAGGTCGGATCGTAATCGGCACTGACCCAAGGTCGACTTTGCGGTTGCCGTGACGTGAATGGCAACTCTGCGCCCTCGTACCGGGACGTTCGGGCAATCTGCACCTTCACTTATGAGCAGACATCGCGATCGCGACCATACAAGGGGAGGAATGCGCCTCATCATGGTCGACGGAGCAGACTTGCGGAGAGTACAGATTGAACGGTGAATAGCAGTGTGCGCCGCGTCACCGGTGCCCTCCCTCTTCAACGCGCGATCGCCGCTCCTGTTTGCCAGCTCCCACGGGCTGTGCGATTTTCAGCAGCGAGCGATGGGAAGCGTTTAGGTGGGACGTTGTCTGCGAACTTTGATCATCTGAAGGAGCTCAGTATTGAACTCCATCGTCTTGGCGTGCTCGCTGAGCGCTTCTTCGCCGAAGATGCCAACACCTCACTGATCAAGAGCCGCCAGTTCGGCGAATACATGGTGAAGGAAATCGCAGCCCTCTCCGGTGTCTACGATCCGGTGGCTCGCGAGACCACGCACGATCTACTTCGACGACTTGCGGCTCAGCAAGTTCTGCCACGCGAGGTGGCGGACGTCTTCCATGCGGTGCGAAAGAGCGGCAACGAGGCGACCCACGGCTTCGGCGGCTCGCCTGCAGAAGCGCTATCAGCTCTCAAGTTTTGTCGCGCACTTGGCGTCTGGTATCGCCGAACCTTTGGCCGCGATCCGGGCTTTAAGCCAGGACCTTTCGTGCCTCCCAAGGCCTCTGCCGATGTTGATCAGGCAACGCAGGCGGAGCTGGCCTTGCTCCGAATCCAGGTTCGGGAAGCCGAGGCGAAGCTCGCCGCGGCCCATGCCTCGGCGGAAGAGCTCGCAAAGGCCCGCGCCGCGGCCCAGGAACTGGCTCGTCAGGCAGCCGCCGATAGCGTCGTCTGGGAGCAGACGGTCGTCGAGATGGAAGCCAACCAAGCCGAGCTCTCTCGCAAGCTTGCGGAGCTGCAGAAGGCGGCCGAGGCCCAACCCCAGCAGCTTCAGATGGAGCTCAAGCAAGCAGGTCTTCAGGCGGCAAGCCGTCTTGAACTTGATGAGAAGCAGACCCGTCGCTTGATCGAGGTCCAACTGGCTGATGCCGGTTGGGAAGCTGACAGCGACCGACTAAGCTACCAAGCGGGCGCACGGCCGGAGGAAGGCCGCAACCTCGCGATCGCCGAATGGCCGGCCGAAGGCGGGCGGGCTGACTATGCGCTTTTCGCCGGTCTAACCTGTGTGGGTATCATTGAGGCGAAGCGCGAGAGCGTCGATGTGCCATCTACGCTCCAGCAGGCCGAGCGGTATGCTCGCACCATCGCGCTGTCGCCCGAGAACCGCCATCCGGACGGTCCGTGGAAACACGGTCTTGCTGATCCCTTCCGGGTTCCCTTCGTCTTCGCCACGAATGGCAGACCGTATGTGCGGCAGTGGTTGACCAAATCCGGCATCTGGTACCGCGATGTGCGGCGGAAGACCAACCACTCAGTCGCCATGACAAGCTGGTTCTCGCCGAAGGACCTGTTGGACAAGCTCACCACGGATGTCGACACCGCAGCTCAAGGTCTAGCCGAAGAAAGCTTTGGCAGGGGCAAGATGCGCCCATACCAGGAAGACGCGATTGCTGCGATCGAGGATGCCGTGGCCGGCGGCCAACGCGACATCCTGGTGTCTATGGCAACCGGAACCGGCAAGACGCGCACTGCAATCGCGTTGATGTATCGCCTGCTGAAGCACAAGCGCTTCCGCCGCATCCTCTTCCTGGTGGACCGCAGGGCGCTCGGCAAGCAGACCAGCGACGCCCTCGAAACGACCGAGATCGAGGGCATGCTGAACTTCGCCCAGATCTACAAGGTCGCCGGTCTCGACAAGAAGGTTCCGGAAGACGATGACGAAGTGCAGGTCGCGACCGTCCAGTCGCTGATCGCCCGTGTGCTCAACGAGCCGGACCCCGCGAAGCGCCCGACGCCCGGCACCTTCGACTGCATCATTGTGGATGAGGCCCATCGCGGCTACACGCTGGATGCGGAGCTGCGCGAGACCGACATCGGCTTCCGCAATCTCGACGACTACCAGTCCGCCTATCGCCATATCCTCGATTACTTTGATGCCGTCAAGGTGGCGCTGACGGCGACGCCCGCGCTGCACACCCGTGAAATCTTCGGCCATCCGGTCTTCCATTATGGCTACAGACAGGCCGTCGTCGAAGGCTATCTTAACGATCACCTGCCACCGAAGCGTATCACTACGGCGCTGTCGGAAGCCGGCATTCATTTCGATGGGGGCGAGGAAGTCGAGATCATCGACCGCAAGACCGGCCAGATCGATCTCTTCGAACTGCCGGATGATGTCCCGCTGGATTACGATCTCGCCGATTTCAACAAGCGGGTCTATTCGGAAGCCTTCAACCGCATCGTCTGCCGGGCGATTGCCGCCGAGATCCCGCCGGCGAAGCCGGGCAAGACGCTGATCTTCGCCGCCCGCGACACCCATGCCGATGACATCGTGCGCCTGCTGATCGAGGAGCTGCAGGAGGAATACGGCAAGGAGGCCGTGCCGCATGGCATGGTGATGAAGATCACCGGCAATGTCGAGAAGGCCGACGACCTGATCCTGAAATTCAAGAACGACCCTTACCCCAAATACGTCGTCACCGTCGATCTCTTGACCACCGGCGTCGACGTGCCCTCCATCTGCAACCTGGTCTTCGTGCGGCGGGTGAAGAGCCGCATCCTCTATGACCAGATGATCGGGCGTGCCACGCGGCTATGCCCGGATATCGGCAAGGAGCATTTCCGCATCTTCGATGCCGTCGATCTCTATGCCGAGCTGCAGGAGATGACGGACATGCGCCCCGTCGTCGTCAAGCCGGATATCTCGCTTGGCCAACTCGTTACCGACCTGCAGAATGCCGGGACGGAGGAGGACAAGAACTGGGTCGCGGGGCAGGTGATCGTGCGCATGCGCGCCATGGTAAAGCGCATGGATGCCGAGACTCGCGAGAGCTTCGAGCGCCACGCGGGCGAGAGCCCCGAGATGGCTGTGCAACGGCTCGCCACCTGCTCCGGCGCCGAAATCGAAGCCTGGGTCTCTGCTCACCCCCGCGCCGTCGAGCTTCTGGAGCGCCGACCGCTGCGCACGGACAGGAATGATGGCGTCGTCATCTCCACCCATGAGGACGAGCTGCTGCGCATCGAGGAGATCTTCGGCAAGAACACGACGCCTGAGGATTACATCACCGGCTTCGAACGCTTCGTGCGCGAGAACATGAACCAGGTGCCGGCGCTGATCGCCGTCACCCAGCGCCCGCGCGACCTCACGCGCAAGGAGCTCTCGGAACTCGCGGGCCTGCTGGACGAAAGGAACTATTCCGAAGCCATGCTGCGCGCCGCCTATGGCCGCGCCCGCAATGCCGATATCGCCGCCCATATCATCGGCTTCGTCCGGCAGGCGGCCTTGGGCGATCCGCTGATCCCCTATGCCACGCGTGTCGACAACGCCATCCAGAAGATCGAAGCCTCGCGTCCCTGGACGCAGAAGCAGAAGGAATGGCTGCGCCGCATCGGCCGGGCACTGAAGGACAAGCCGGTAGCGGACCCGACGCTGCTCGACCAGGGCGTCTTTGCCGACAAGGGCGGCTTCAAGCGCATCTCCGAGGAGTTCGGTGGAGAACTCGACGAGGTGCTGCACGCCTTCAACGAAGCGATCTGGACGTCGCCTGCGGCTTAGGCGGCGAGCTTGAGTTGACCCCCGTCTCCCGCTCGCTACAAACGCAGCCGCGATCCCTGATCCGGTAGAATCACGCCATGAATGCCAATGCCATCGTCCAGAAACTCTGGCGCCTCTGCACGGTCCTGCGCAAAGACGGCATCACCTATCAGCAATATGTTACCGAGCTGACCTATCTGCTGTTCCTGAAGATGATGGCCGAGCGCAACCGGGAGACGGGCAGCCTGCCGAAGACCATGCGCTGGGCGGATCTGGTCGCCGCAAATGGCCTCGCCAAGCTGGAGCATTACCGTAAGGTTCTGGTCACGCTCGGCGCCACCAGCACCCGCCTCGGCAAGGACGACGCGCTCGTCCTGCCGCCCGGCGAAAACGCTGCGCCGGACGAGCGCAAGCGCTATGCCGATGCACGGCCGCTGCCGGAAATGGTGCAGGAGATCTTCGACAACGCCTCGACCTTCATCCGCGAACCGCAGAACCTGACGACGCTCGTCACCGCCATCGATGAACTCGACTGGTTCTCCGAGGAGCGCGACCAGTTCGGCGATCTCTTCGAAGGCCTGTTGCAGAAAAACGCCGAAGAATCCAAGCGTGGCGCCGGGCAGTATTTCACACCCCGCCCGCTGATCCAGGTGCTTGTCCGCCTCATGCAGCCTCAGCCCAGCGAGGTGATTCAGGACCCGGCAGCGGGAACGGGTGGCTTCCTGATCGCAGCCGACCGCTACATGCGCGCCCGCACCGACCAGTATTTCAAGCTCGGCGAGAGGGAACAGGAATTCCAGAAGCGCCACGCCTTCCGCGGGATGGAAAACGTGCCGGGCACTCTGCGCCATCTTTTAATGAATCTCTATCTGCACGACATCGACAGCGAGCATGTGAATCTTGGCGATACGCTCTCCGACAAAGGCAAAGGTCTCGGTCGGGCGGATCTCATCCTCACGAATCCGCCCTTCGGCCCAGCGGGGGCCCCGCCGACGCGGGACGATCTCTCCGTCACCGCGACCGTCTCCTCCTACCAGCTTCCCTTTGTCGAACACTGCATCAGGGCGCTGAAGCCCGGTGGCCGCGCCGCCATCGTCGTGCCGGACAACGTGCTGTTCGAAGACGGGCGCGGCAAGGAACTGCGCCGGATGATGATGGACTGGTGCGACCTGCACACAATCCTGCGCCTGCCGACCGGCATCTTCTATGCGCAGGGCGTGAAGACCAATGTCATCTTCCTCACACGCGGCAAGACAGAGACTGGCAACACCAAGGCCGTCTGGATCTACGACCTGCGCGCCCAGATGCCAAAATTCGGCAAGACCACGCCGCTGACGGAAGCCCATTTCGAAGATTTCGAAAGAGCCTTTGGCACGAGCCCCTACGGCACCGAGCGGGGACCGGACGAAGGCGAGGCCGGCCGCTGGCGGAAATTCACCCGCAAGGAGATCGCCGTCCGCGGCGACAATCTCGACATCGCCTGGCTGCGCGAGGTGGAGGAGGAGGCGGAAGAAGGCCTGACCGAACCCGACGACATCGCCGCCGCTATCCTCGGCCATCTGCAGGCGGCGACTCTGGAGATCGAGGCGCTGCTGGCGGAACTGGGCGACGAGTTGCCGGAGGCGGCGGAATGAGCGAAATGCCGCGGGGGTGGGTTGAGATCACGCTAAATGACCTTTGCGAGTTCAATCCCAAGCACGATCCGGAAACAGATCGGTCCTTGGAGGTAAACTTCGTGCCTATGCCTGCCGTGGACGATGAGACTGGAACAATAGCCGACAAGTCGAACGTGCGGCCACTCTCGGAAGTTTGGAAAGGCTACACTCACTTTTCAGATGAAGATGTTATTTTCGCAAAGATCACGCCGTGCATGGAAAATGGGAAGATTGCGGTTGCGCGTGATCTCGCGAATGGTATGGCATGCGGCTCCACGGAGTTTCATGTACTTAGGTCCAAAGGTGCTGTCGAACCCGACTACCTATGGCGGTTTTTGCGCCGCAAGAGCTTCAGAAAGCTGGCAGAACGCTCCATGACCGGGGCGGTAGGACAGCGCCGAGTCCCCAAGCAGTTCTTGGAAGCAACGGTACTGGCCCTCCCACCCTTGGCCGAGCAAAAGCGCATCGCGGCCAAGCTGGATGCGCTGAACGCGAAATCCGCTCGCGCCCGCACCGAACTCGCCCGCATCGAAACCCTCGTCTCCCGCTACAAGCAGGCCGTGCTCAGCAAAGCGTTCAGCGGTGAGTTGACGCGGGAGTGGAGGGCTGCGGCCAATCAGAGCGACACCATAGATGCTGTTCTGAAATTTATAAGAAGTAGCCGCCGAAATTCGCCGAAGCTCGCGCGTCGAAAAGCCGCCAGCGGAGTGCCGCAGGCTGTACTACCAGAGACGTGGCGTTGGATTTCACCGGATGAGCTTGCTTCTGATGACCCCTACTCGATAGGGATCGGACCTTTCGGCAGCAATCTTGTAAAGGGGGACTATCGGGCGAGGGGTGTGAGGCTGGTTTTTGTGAGAGACATCAGACGGGAGAATTTCTCACTTGAGAACGCTGTATTCATTAGCGAAGCGAAAGCTGACGAGTTGCACCAGCACTCGGTGACCGGCGGCGACCTGTTGATTACGAAGATGGGTGATCCACCCGGAGATACCGCAATATTTCCAAACGAGCAGGCAGCGGCAGTCATCACAGCAGACTGCATAAAGGTGCGTCCCCACCTGGAGCTTACTTTCTCTAAGTTTCTCTACTGGGCGATCCGCTCGAATATTGTTAAGGAGCAAATTCTTGAGGAAACGAAGGGCGTTGCTCAGCAGAAGCTAAGCTTGGACCGCTTCAGGCAAATTGCCATACCGACTCCCCCAATCGAAGAACAACACGAAATCGTCCGCCGCATCGAATCCGCCTTCGCCAAGATCGACCGGCTGGCGGCGGAAGCCCGGCGCGCGCTCAACCTCGTGGGCAAGCTGGACGAGGCGATCCTCGCCAAGGCCTTTCGCGGCGAACTCGTTCCCCAGGACGAAAACGATGAGCCCGCCGAAAAACTGCTCGAACGCATCCGCGCCGAGCGCGCGGCGGCGCCGAAGGGGAGGCGCGGGCGGGGGCGACATTAGGAGCGGTACGGAGCGGCGATGGGGGGAACATGGCGAATGTCTTTTTCACCTATGTCTGGGGGCCGCCGGGTGATCCTTGCTGGCCGCTGACCTTTGGCTCCAAGGCGGCCCGCACCCAGGCAAAAAAGACCTTGTCGGAGGGAGATTACGTCTTCACGGTCGGGACCAAGGGAGAGCCGACTTCGGCGGAGCACCGGGGGACTCTGCCGCCTTCGCGTCGGGCACGACCCACCTGTTGAACAAGCGGCTTGCAACGACCCCTTCGACTGGCCCAAAGTCACTCCCCTTAGAAGGGCGGGGGTATCGTGGTGAAGTTCTTCATTAGCCTTCTGCGTCTTGCATTTTTCTGGGCGATTCCCGTCTTGGCAGTTGCCTGCACCGAGATCTTTTTTCCGCTTGTCAACTATAGGCTGGCTGCGAGCACCATCGTCGATGCTATCCGCGGGAATATCGATCTCGTAAGTGAGCCGGCCTTCGCCTACGCACTGGCCGCAATTCTGGCCTGCTTCGCGGCCGGACTTGCAGTCGCGTTCTTCCTGCTCCACGTCGTGCCGGTGTTGTTCACGCTCTGGCGGGCAACGCGGCTGGTCTCCACAGCGCAAGGTCGGGATAGGAAACGCGCGGAAACCCGCAGGAGCTTCGCGATCAATTTCGAGAGTCTGAACCAGAGACTTGAGAGCAACTGGCTGATCGGCCATGCCTGGATCGAGTTCGAGGAGACGCTCTTCGACAAGGACAGTGACCGAGCGATCGGCAACACCGTACGGCCCCAGGTCTTCTTCAACCCGGGGCTCGCGCGAGAGCGGCTCGGCGGCCTGAAGATGATGAATGCTGTGCCGGGATATTTCGTCGGCATCGGGCTGCTGCTCACCTTCGTGGGCTTGGTCTTCGCTCTCTACAAGGCGGGCGCCGCGGCGAGCGCAGGCGACGCGGACATCATGGCCGCAGAGATGGCGGGTCTGCTGCGGATCGCGACCTTCAAGTTCTCGACCTCTATCGCCGGCCTCGCTGCCTCGATCGTGCTGTCGATATTTTTCCGCTGGTTTTTCATCCTGATCGAGGGTTCCTTCGGCCGCTTTAACGCCTTGCTGGAGCGCGGTCTTCTCTATGCCGCACCACAGGCGATCTCCATGGAGATGAGCCGCACCATGCAGGAGCAACTCGTACAACTAAAGGACATCACGCAGGGCGAGTTCTTCGCCCGCATGGGTTCGGAGATCGCGCCGCGACTGAACGCGGCGATCGCAGATGCCATGGCACCAGTGACCGAGCAGATCGGCAATGCCGTTGGCAACCTGTCTGCAAGTAGCCAAGACGGCGTGCAGAAGATGCTCGAGTCCTTCACTAACCAACTTCAGCATGGCGCCGGAACCGAAATGCGCGAACTTGCCGCGACGCTGAAACAGCTGCAGATGTCTATGGTCGAGATGCAAGGCGGCCTGCGCGGCAGCGGCGACGATTTCTCGGCTAAGCTGGCGGAGGCAGCTGAGAACATGAACCGCATGGTGGAACGCGCCGGCCAGAGTTTTGAAACAAGCTCCGGTCAGAGCCGCGATGCCCTGACCGCAGTCGTCGAAACCCTTCGCCAGACTATGGAAAAGGCCAACGCTGAAATGGATGCCTCGCTCGGGGCTGCAGCGGGCGGGGCGTCTGCGAAGCTCGAGGCGGCAATGGGTCTCGTCATGGAAAAGCTCGACAGGCAGATCGGCCAGATCGGCGAAAGCCTGACGAACATGCAACGCACGATGGGCGAACAGGGAGACTACACGAGGCAGCAGATCGAGGCCTCCGTCTCGCATTCCGCTGAAATCCAGAAATCCGTGCTGGCTGATTTGCAGGAAACGGTCGGATCGGTGTCAGCACAGTTGCGCAATGCGGTCGAGGAGGCCCTCGCCTCCGTTGGCCAGCGTTTCGGTGAGCTGTCGACATCGATGCGCGCGATAGAAGGCGCGCTGATGAATCAGAAGGTGGCACTCGAAACGACTGCTGGAGAGGCACGGAAGACGGCGCAAGCCTTCGGCGAGAGCGCGACAAGCGTGCGTACGGCGACCGCACCCTTGGTGACCGTCAGCGACAAGTTTTCTGGCGCGACTGAACGCATGGCGACGGGCGTCGAGTCGACGTTAAAGGCGATTGAGGCGGCCCGGGATGCGATTGCGACCCTCGCCGCTGGCCTAGGCGCTGCAACCGAGAGGTCCAGCGACTTCTGGACGGAATTCACTGCAAAGTTCGACGCGGTGGACACTGCACTCGGCCGAGCGGTCGAGACGCTCTCTCGGTCGACCTCAGAGCAGCAAGACAGGCTGCAGAGCCATGTAAGGGGTGTCGATCAGGGCCTGTCGGAAGCGATCGGGAAACTGTCTCCCTTCCTCGCCCAAATCAAGGACAGCGCCGAGGCCATCGCAGACAGCCTCGAGGCCGCGCATAGCCATCGCGAGGCAGCTCGCGCATGATCATCGCGGACAGTGGCGACAAAGACAACAGCCATACCGAGGAGGACGAAAACTACTTCGTCTCCATGACCGATATGATGGTCGGCATCCTCTTCATCTTCATCATCATGCTGATGGTCTTCGCCCTTAATTTTCGGCAGTTAACCGACGAAACTGTCCTACTGACAGCAGAGCAGCAGGAGCAGCTGAACAGGGCCAACGAGCTCGCTGAACAGATCGCCGAGTTGCGAAGGCGGATCGCCAATGAAATCACAGAGCTCAACAAGGCAGACCAGGCGCGCAACGAGCTTCTGGAAGCCATCAAGGCGAAACTCGACGTTGTCGGACTCAAGGTAACTATTGACAAGGATACCGGCGTCCTGCGACTGGCCGAAGACGCCATCCGTTTCGCGCCGGAGAGTTCGCGCCTCGACGCCGAAGCGCAACGCAATGTTGATGCGGTGGCCAAAGTCCTGCTCGACGTTCTGCCGGACTACACGGCTTGTCCAGGCGGGATGACCTGCAATCCCTCGACCGGATATGTTGTCGAAACGGTCTTCATTGAAGGTCACACGGACAAGACCGGGTCGGACAGCCTGAACTGGCAGTTGTCCACCGAGCGTGCCGTGAACACCTACCGCCGGATCGTCGACAATTTTCGAGGCTTGCGAGCGTTAGTGAACTCGCAGGGTCGGGAAATCCTGTCAGTTTCCGGCTACGCCTATACACGACCGGCAATCGAACAGGACGACGCCGAAGGCTATCGGATCAACCGACGCATCGATCTCCGCTTCGTCATGGAAGCCGACCGGCGCGAAAGGCTGAGCGAGGTTCTTATCCTTCTGGAACAGATGGAGAAAAAGGTCAGCGAGCTTCAGAATCCGATGGGTGCCGCACTCGATACACCGACGCAGCCCGAGCGTGTGGTACCCCAGTGAGCGGGGCCTTCAAAGACGCAATTGCCGACCTCGTGGCGCGACACGGAGTTCCGCCTCGCTCGGTCGAATCTGCGATGCTGAGAGCGGCGAGACGGCTGCCGGCGATGATTGGCGATGAACCTTCCGCCAAGGACTACGACGAGGTCTCGGGTGACCTCGCCCGCCGGCTGGCTCGCGGAGAGCGGCTGACTGGCCGTCAGGCGCGGGACGGCGCATGGTGCCTCTGGACGACGCGTACTCAACTCGCCGCGGATGCCGCAACACTCTCCCCGTTCTTGGAGCAAATGCGCAGTCTGAGGCACAAGGGGGCGTCACGTGCGCTCGCGCTGTCCTACCTGATCAGTTTTCACCCCGACCGGCCCGGCCTCCGGGCGGTCGCTGGTGCCTTGCGCGACCTGGCGAGCGCCATGGGCAAGCCCTTCGACGACCTGAACAAACGGTTTCACATCTTCGACGTCGATGAGGGTCCTCGTCGGGTCGGCGATACCGCCCTCGCCGAGCGCAAGTCGCCGCGCCAGGTTCTTGAGGAGAACGGACTGCTGATGGAACTGGTCCTCGGCGGCGGCTATGTCGAGCCCTGCGCGCGCCGCGTGCTGGAGCGTGCCGTGGAGGATCGCCGCCTGCAGCCGGGTGATCGACTGGAATTCATCGAGACGATCTCGGTCAAGAGCGGCACGCGGCAGCTCAACTTCGCGGCGCACAAGGGCCTGGTGGCCAATGCGCTTCTGCTTCCCAGCCGTGATCGGCCCCCCGAAAAAGCCGTCAAGGATCAGATCCTCAACTTCCTGATCTCACTGGAGGGGCTGGGCGATCCACGAACGAGACCCGGCAACTGGGTCAACGCGCCGGACGCTCGCGACGTCGCGATGTTGTGGCTCACGGAACAGGCGCTTCGACAATTCCTCGATGTTGTCGAAGCGGTTAATCCGAACGAGAACTGGAAGTACCGCCGCCGCTTCTGGGAGACGATGTACGGCAACGGCATCATCAGGGAGGCCTGGGTCGTCCTTGACGGTCAGGGAGCTGCGGAGGCGCATCGGAAGTTTGGCAGGAATTCGCCTTTCGGCAGGTTCCGTGGCGGGGTTCAGTCGGGCCACGCGGTATTGCTCCTAAGGATCGGCCGTGGCGTCTGCGCCGAATGGAGCTACAGCGGGCAATGCCGGTTCTGGGATGACGCGGAACGTGCTGGTGCTCCGAAGCTGTACCAGCGCGAGTACGACACGGAGTTCCTGAAGAATGGACGTCAGTATGCCCCGGTCCTCGAAATTCGACACAGCTCGCACACCGGCCCGAATGCCTGGCAGCACAAGGCGGCAGAGCAGATCAAGATGATGACCGGCGAGCGCCTCTCCGCCCGGGACTACATGCTGTGAAGGCTAGCTACGCCCACGAAGCCAAGCATGACGGTGTCCTCCTGATGCTCCACCGCCGTCGACTTCTCGGCTCGGAACTCCTCCCGGTCAAGGACTGGCCGCAGGTCGACGGTCGGGAAGGCGCCGCCGCCCGCTATCTGCTCGCCTGCCTGGACTCTGGCGAAGGCCTGGCCCGCGACGGCGGCATTCTGCTTGCACATCCCGCCGTTGCCGCCCTTCCGGCCACCGTGGCCGAGGCGCTGGGGCTTCCGTCCCTGGGCACACTCTCCATCACCCTCGCCTTCGATGGCATCATGACCGACCCGCGCGCCCGCATCCGGGCCAGCTGGTACGACGCGGACGATCGCAAGGTCAGGATGGAGCGCATCGGCGCCCTGGCCCGATGGGGAACCCGGGAGGGGCGCCTTTCCGGTCCGCTCTACGAGCTGATGGAAGCGATCGACGCCTATAATTCGACGGAGGGCAGTGAGGCCGAGACACGCATCGCCGCCTGGGCTCCGGTGCAGGCAGCGCTGCGGCGAACCGCCGGCGAGGAGGTTCGGACCGACGACCGTTTCCTGACCAGCCTCACAGTCTATCAGGCCGGCGCGGTCGCCCTTGATGTGTTCGAGACGCCCTATGGACCGGACTTCCTTCCGGTCGTCATGGGGCGCGAGAAAGCGGCGAGCCTCAACGACGATGCGCCAGCTCCGGAAGGCGCGGACGGCGGCGAGGCTGAGCCCGTCCAGCGCGATCTCGTTTCGGACGCGCTGCTGCCGGAGCCTCTGCAGCGGCGGTTTGCGCGCGAGGTCTTCGCCGGAGAGGCGCAGAGCCGTGACGCCTATGTGCTGGACCGGAACACCTATCTGGTCCTCGACCCGTCGCTCAAGATCGCCCTCGACGTCGTGCGCAAGAAGCGGGCTGCACCAAAGGCGGAGCGCATCGCCTTCCTGAAGAACCCACGTGCAGACATCGCGGAAGCAATAGGGGACAAAAGCCACGAAGCGGCCATGTCTCTGCTGGTCGAGACCTGGCAGTATTCCGAACGTGTGCTCGGCTTGGGTGTGTGGGAGCCCCCTCCGCTTCCCTGGCTGAAAAACAAAGCCGGCCAATGGCTGCCGGAGCGCTTTCCCGTCCAGATAGGGCAGGAAACGATCGAGATGGACAGGGAGCTCTTCCAGACACTGAAGAGCGAGGTCGCCCAAGCCTGCGAGGAGGGCGTCGAGTACATCACTGTGGAAGATCGCTCCCTAAGGGTCGACGACGTGCAGGATGCTTTCGAGACCCTTGGTCTCGATCGTCTTGGGAACGAGCCGGCTCCCGCCGAGGAAGACCAGCCCGAGCCGCCAGGTCAAGACACGAGCGACGACGACGCGTCGGCGGCCGACGAGCGACTGGTCATCCGGCAGAACCTCGACAGCGAGGAGTTCGCTGTCACCTACGCTCCGCGCGCGGTCGCCATTGCCCCCGCGCTACCAGTGCCTACGCTCGTGTCGACGCGCCCGAAGCCGCATCAGACCGTGGGATTCGACTGGCTCGTCGCCTGCTATCGGGCCGGATGGCCCGGCGCTCTGCTTGCCGACGACATGGGATTGGGGAAGACCTTTCAGGCACTCGCCTTCCTTGCCTGGGTAAGGAAGAACCGCCTCCAACAGGGGCTCGATCGGGGTGCCCAGAACAGGCCGATCCTCGTCGTCGCCCCAACAGCCCTCCTGCGGAACTGGATCGAGGAGGCCGAACGCCACCTGACGCCCGGAGCGCTCGGCGAACGGGTTGATGCGTTCGGCTCCTCTCTCCGGCATCTCAAGACGCGGAAAGACGAGCACTGGACCCCGGAGACGGCGCTCGACGTAACCAGGCTGCGTGCTGCCAACTGGGTGCTGACCACTTACGAGACGCTGGCGGACAACCACCGCGCCTTCGCCCGGGTCGCCTTCAGCGTAGCGGTCTTCGACGAAGCTCAGAAGATCAAGTCACCCGGGGCCATCAACACCCAGTCGGCCAAGGCGATGAACGCTGACTTCGTCCTCGGCCTCACAGGTACGCCCATCGAGAACCGGCTGGCCGATCTTTGGTGCATCATGGACCGGGTGGTCCCGGGTTACCTGGGCGACCTGAAGGCCTTCGTCGCCACCTATGAGAATGGCGACGAGGAGAACCTGAAGCGGTTGAAGTCCAAGCTCGACCGGCCGCAGAAGGAGAGCACGCCGCCGGTGCTTCTCAGGCGCATGAAGACGGAGATCCTGGAAGGCCTGCCGAGTCGGGACTTCGTCACGACTTGCGTCACTATGCCCCCAGAGCAGGCGCAGGCCTATGCTGCTGCGGTGCTGCGCGCCCAGGTGGGGGGCACCACGAAGGGTGACATGCTTCGCGCCATCCACGCACTTCGCGGCGTTTCTCTGCATCCGTCGGGCGCCTCCGATTGCGACCCGCTCGACAAGATGTCCGTGAGGAACTGGATCGCCCGGTCTGCCCGCATGCAGCACGCCGTCGAAGTCCTCGAAAAGCTCCGGGTATCGGGCGAAAAGGTGCTGGTCTTCGTCGAGGACCTTGAGGTGCAGGCCCTGTTCGCCTCGGCAATCGCAACCCACCTGGGTCTGGACCGTCAACCGGCCACCATCAATGGCTCGATACCTGGCGAGAAGCGGCTAGAGATCGTCGATCGCTTCCAGTCCTCTCCCCAGCCCTTCGACCTTCTTGTCCTCTCTCCCAAGGCCGCCGGCATCGGTCTGACGATCACTGCCGCCAACCACGTCATCCATCTGTCGCGATGGTGGAATCCGGCAGTCGAGGACCAGTGCAACGACCGCTGCTATCGGATCGGCCAGGAGAAGTCGGTCACCGTGCATATCCCAATCGCCGTTCACCGGGACTACGGCGAATCCTCGTTCGACGTGCGGCTGAACGCCCTCCTCGAACGGAAGCGACGGCTGTCGCGCGACATGCTTTTGCCGCCGGTCGAGGATGGAGATGTAGAGACCCTGTTCGGACAGTCGATCGCGAGGAGCTGAATTCAAGGCAGTGCTGCTTCAGCCAGGAACGGCGACGGGATGGTGACGTGATCGCCGATGCGCCGCGCCGATGTGAGGATCAGCCGCTTCTTGGCACGGGTCATGGCGACATAGAACAGCCGCCGCTCGGCCTCTAGCGCCCGCTCCGACTTTGCTGCGCGCAGCGGCCAGATGCCGTCCACGACGTCCAGCATCGCGACGGTGTCGAACTCCCGCCCCTTGGCCCGCAGCGCCGTCATGAGGTGAACCGGCTTCTTCCACAGCGCGTCCGCCCCGTCGTCGGAATCCATGCCCGGCAATCGCACCAGCGTATCCTTCGCCTTTTCGAGATCGTCGACGAAACCCTGGAAGTCCTCACCATAGCTCTCGGAAAACTCGACCAGATAGGCAAATGGTGGATCGGCAAGGAAGATGTCCTCTACGCTCCGTCCATAGTCCTTCTTGAAGCCCGAGTAGAGCGTCTGCAGCGCTTCGATCGCGGTCCGGACCGTCGGCGCGTGGATCAACTGGCGCAGCTTCCTGGCGAAACTCGCGGCGGTCGCGCCATCGTCCGTCTGCCCCCGGATCGGCCCTTCGTAGATCTGCAACTGGTCGATCGCCGCATCGTAGGATTTGGGACGCACTGATCTCAGGTGCTTGGCGATCGCATCGGCCTCCACCTTCCGCAGTGGATAGCGTTGTACCGAATGACAGAGAGCCATTACGTCGTCGACGATCGTTGGCACCGCAATGCCGAGGCCCGCCATGGTGCGGGTCCTGAGGGCGCCGACCAGCCGGTCGAAGGTGTCGGACAGGAAGAGGTGGAGATCCTCGGCTGCGCAGAACGGAATGTCCTCGCGTGCCAGCAGGATTTGGTAAGGGATCAACTGGGCGCGCTTGCGCGACAGGAGCGCCATGCGCGCACCAGGCGACTTGCGACCGACGAAGTCGCGGATTTCCGCGAGGACGTTCTCCACCGAGTCGATGAACGTGTCGCCCGCGTAGATGGTGATATGGGCATCGACGCTCGAAACCGGATGCATCGCCTTCTCCACGCGACGCTGGTTGTGCGCGATCAGTCGCGCCGATTTCTTGACGATGTTGCGTGGGCTTCGATAGTTCTTCTCCAGGATATAGGTTGCGAAGGGGCGCTTCAGGTGTCGCTCCGGCTCGAGGATGAAGTCCGGAGCCGCACCGCGCCATTCGAAGATCGCCTGGTCGTCGTCGCCCACGATGGTGAGGGCCGACCTGTTGCGCTCGGCAATCGAAAGGATCAGTGCAAGATCTAGCGGATTGATGTCCTGGAACTCATCGACGAGGATCTCGCAGATGCGCTCGTCCGGCGTCGGAAGATTGCCTGCCTGTACCTGTCGCCGCTGGTCGAGCCACGCCCCGTATTTCTGGTCCTCGAGCGTGAAGGATCCCGTCGCGAACTGCTGCAGGCAGGCCGCGTTGAAGTAGGGCAGCGCGACCTCGAGGAACGGTTCCCAGCGGCGGGTCGCAAGTACGCCGAGATCCTCGAGGCAAACCATGTAATCCTCAAGCAGAGGCAGCAGCCCGAGCTGCTCAAGCGCATCGAGCCGGTCGTCGGCCATGCGCAGCGAGCCATCCTCATGGTCGAAACCGAGAGTCTTCATCATGTCGAGAAGGCCCGCGAGCAGTTTCGGCAGCTTGAACGGCTGGTGCTTCATGCCCTTCTCAAGCGCGGGCACGGACGACCACGCCGGAGCCAGCACGTTCTTGACCAGTGATCCTAGCTCGAACTCCGACACATGGAGCCGCGGAGCGCCTGACATCGCGCGCAGCCGCCTGTGCCCCCAACCGTTCAGGGTGACCACATCGGCGCGGCTGGCGAATCCTGCGAAGGCAGGATCACCCAGGCGGGCGCGCAATTCGTCGCGCGCCGCCCGGGTGAACGATACGATCAGGTAGGACGATCTGCCGTTCGAGCGACGATGCAGTTCGGTGCACCGGTGTAGCAGGGACAGCGTCTTGCCGCTGCCAGCAGGCGCGAGGAGCCGGATGTCGGGTTCCGCGGCATTCACGAAGGCGAGCTGGGTCTGGTCAAGTCCACCCGACGCCGACAATGCTGCAGAATGAGTCAAGTTCAGCCTCCACCAAAACGCCAGGGGCCGGCTACTGATGGCGGTTATCCTCTGGACTCGATTGATAGCCGACCGTTTGCAACCGACACCCCAATCGGCCTCCATGGATCCTTGGCTGTTCAGGAGGGCTGACCCGAGCTAAAGGACCGATATAGCATGAAATTGCGGCTCATCTAGCCGAACCGATCTTTGATGTAGTTTGTAATCTCACTGGTGCTTTCGATCGGCGCAAAAAGATTGCCCGACCGGACGGCCTGGCGCTGGAGCCGCAGGATCAGCTCGTGTGGCAGCACATGGCCTTCGACCGCACGCAGGACCGCTTCGCCATCATCGACTACGACACGCCGGGCGCCCTTTCCGGTCGCCTGGGCGTTCGCCTCGCCGGCGCCTTCGCGGCGGGCGGCATGATGATCAAGCCGTCGCTGACGGCGAACCTCTGGCACGAGATTCTCGGCACGGACAAGACCACCTTTTCCGGCACGGCGCTGCGTCGGGCGGCCAGGACGCGACCGCGGTCGAAATCGCGGGCGGGATTTCGGCGCAGGTCACGGAGACCGTGGGCCTGTGGGGCAACGTCTCCTATCTCAGGGACATCGCTGAGCCCGATCAAAAGACCTGGCGTGGCAATAGCGGCTTGCGTGTGACCTGATAACCTCCCAACCCTCTCCGGGTCGCACGCGGAACGGCCAGACGCCCTTCCGCCGGACCGTTCTCTTCTGCTCCACACCTCACGCCGCTGTGGGTGGCCGAAGCGCCGAAGCGAGCATAGCCGGACCCGGACCGTCGAAAGCGGGGCAATCCGGGTAGAAGGCCGATGCCCCAATGGGGCTTTGCTGTTCTTTCAGGCTGACCCGCCACAACGCTCATGGCTCCCCATGGTGCGCCCGTTCATAGAGCTATAGCGTAGACGTATTGCTCCTCTCATCAGTGCGGCCCGCCGGACGAGATTCGAACTGCAACCGTATGATCGACCGCAAGCGTAAGTCTGCTTTCTTGGACTCGCTCTCCAGAAGCGGCCAGTCTCGTTCCGGCCCCAAACGCGACGCTCCAGATGGTCTCGGAAAGGGCGGGTTCTGGCCTCTAAAGAGGATTGCCTGATAGCTAGTGACTACGCTTGGAACCGTAGCGAAGTACGTGCCGCACCGCTGGATGTCTGGAGGCCGTTTCCCGCATTCAAAGGTGCTCCGTTGACGACGCAATCCGGTCGATGGGCTGCGCTGCCATAGCCTTGCATCGGAGAAAACGAGCCGGGCCCCCAGGGGGCCTTACCAGAAGACTCGGACGGCCTGGAAGTCACGCCTGGGTCGACTACCGCCGAACCGGCCTGGTCTTGCGTTTCCGGACGTCGGGGGAGGGCGCCCGCCTGATCGTCGCCGACTCGGAAGCCTGCCGGCGTTCCTCGATCCAGGCTTCGACCTCCGCCAGGTCCCACACGACGCATCGGGGTGTGAGGAAGAACCGCCGCGGAAACTCCCCCCGCTGTTCCAGCTCATAGATGGTCGTGTCCGCCAACGGCACGATCTCGCGCAGCTCGGTTCGGCGGTCGGGTGGGTGAAGCCGCTCCTGAATTTCGCACTTGCATTAGTCTATAAAATCTATCAACATTATAGAATGATCATGACGGGTTGCACATTTCGTTCGGCCGTCGCCTTCGTTTCCCGATCAGGCAGGGGCCCATCCTTCCATGGCGCCTGCTTGGGTGGTGCCGTCCATCGAGCGCGGCCTGCTTTCGACCTTGTTGTCAGCGGCAGGGCTTCTCGGCGCGCTGCCCGCCGTAACACCGCCGAGGCGGACCTCCGCCTCTAATCCACGCCGTCCATCTTCCCCCGACACAGCGCCGGAGTTTCTCCGAAGGAGATTTCGCGCGCTCGAGCCGGTTCTGATCACCATGCCATATGCACTCTCGCTTCTTGATAAGAGCCCCGTTCCCGAGGGGGCAACCGCGGCCGAGGCGCTCGGTCACACCATCGCGCTCGCCAAGCGCGCCGAAGCCTTGGGCTATCGGCGTTTCTGGGTGGCTGAGCACCACGGCACGGAGCGTCACGCTTCCTCCGCGCCAGAGATACTGGTGGCCCATCTCCTGGCCCATACGTCGCGCATCCGCATCGGCTCCGGCGGGGTCATGCTGCAACACTACAGCCCCTACAAGGTGGCGGAGACCTTCAACGTGCTCGCGGCACTCGCGCCCGGCCGGGTCGACCTCGGTATCGGCAAGGCTCCGGGCGGCCTACCGCTGTCGACGAAGGCCCTGCAGGTTCTTCACGACAGGTCCGAGCCGCCGAGCTTCGCGTCGAGGCTGGCGGATCTCGACGCTTTCCTGACCGGTTTAACGGCGCCCGATCATCCGCTTGCGGGCGCAGTGGCAACGCCGATCCCGGCGGAGCCCCCGCAGCGCATCCTTCTCGGAACGGGGCCCGAGACGGCAACCCTGGCCGCGCAGCACGGCTGGGATTTCGCCTATGCCGGACATTTCGACGGCGATCCCGGCCATCTCGCCCGTTCGGTTGAGGCGTATCGTCAACTGACCGGCCGCGCTCCTCTGCTGGCGATCCATGCCTTCGCGGCCGAGACGCTGGAGGAAGCGCTGGCGCGCGTCGAGCGGTTGCGCATCTACAAGGTGCATCTGCCGAACGGGCAGAGCGCCAATGTGGGCACGCATGAGATGGCGGCGGAGTTCGCACGTCAGGCCGGCGCGGACGACTACCGCGTCGAGGAGCGAGTGCCCTACGTCGCGACCGGAACGGCTGAGCACGTGAAGCGCGAGCTCGATGGCCTGGCGGCCCGTCATGGCATCCGCGAGTTCGTCATTGACCTCCCCGTAGCCGACCCGATCTCCCGCCTGTCGTCGATCGAACTTCTGGCGAGCGTCTACCAATCGTCTCTTGCAGTCTGAACAACGCGAGCGGAGCAGCGCGATGAGCACCAATGACATCAGGTTCGGCATCATGTTGAACGGTGCCGGTGGCCATATGAATTCCTGGAAACATCCAAGTGGTCCGGCGGATGCCAGCGTCAATCTCGATTTCTACGTCGAGACAGCGCGCAAGGCCGAGGACAACGGCATTGCCTTCGCCTTCGTCGCTGATGGGCTCTACATCAACGAAAAGTCCATCCCGCACTTCCTCAACCGCTTCGAGCCGCTGACGATCCTGTCGGCGCTCGCCACGCGGACGTCGAAGATCGGCCTCGCCGGCACCGTCTCGACCTCCTATTCGGACCCTTTCACCGTGGCGCGCCAGCTGGCGTCGCTTGATCTCATCAGCGGTGGGCGTGCCGGCTGGAACGTCGTGACGACGCCGCTGGAAGGCACAGCCAGGAACTACAGCCGGCAGCACCCGGAGCACGCGCTGCGCTACGAGATCGCCGACGAATATCTGACGGTCGCGCAGGGCTTGTGGGACAGCTGGGATGATGACGCCTTCGTCCGCGACCGCGAGAGCGGGCAGTTCTTCGACAGCAGCAAGCTCCATGCGCTCGATCACAACGGACGTTTCTTCCAGGTCGCCGGTCCGCTCAACATCGGCCGCTCGCCGCAAGGGCAGCCCGTCATCTTCCAGGCGGGATCCTCGGAGGCCGGCATCGGTCTGGCCGGCAAATATGCGGATGCGGTCTTCACCCATTCGCCCTCGCTCGAGGAGACTCGCGCCTTTCGCCAGCAGGTGAGGGCAAGTGCTGTAGCCCACGGCCGCCATGCCGACGACGTGAAGATCTTTCCAGGCATCGCTCCGATCGTGGGGGCGAGCGACGCCGAGGCGGAGGCGAAATACCGTGTGATCCGCGATCTCATCTCCATCGAGGAGGCGCTCGCCTATCTCGGCCGCTATTTCGATCATCACGACTTCAGCCAGTACCCGCTGGACGCGCCTTTCCCCGACATCGGCGATCTCGGCAAGAACAGCTTCCGTTCCACGACAGACCGCATCAAGGCGAACGCGCGCCGCAACGGCTCCACCCTGCGCGACGTGGCGCTCGAGGTAGCGACGCCGAAGCCCAATTTCATTGGCGCGGGCGAGACGGTCGCGGGCGAGATCATCCGCTGGATCGACGAAGGGGCGGCGGACGGCTTCATCCTCGGCTTTTCCGTCATCGCCGAGGGGTTCGACGATTTCGCAGTCCACGTGCTGCCGGTGCTGGAGGCGCGCGGCCGCTACGCCCGCACGCTACCCGGCAAGACGCTGCGCGACCATCTCGGCCTGCCGCGCAAGGAGAGCCGCTATGCCGTCGGTGCGCCCGTGCCGGAGCAGAGGCGAGCGGCGCGATGACCGGCCGACTTTCCGGCATCGAGCGCGCCACGGCAGTCCAGGCGGCGATTGGCGCCTTCGCCGATGAATTCGTGGCGTTGCGGCGCGACCTCCACCGGCACCCGGAGCTGGCCTTCGAGGAGCATCGCACGAGCGCCATCGTGGCGGAGTTCCTTGCACGCTGGGGATATGAGGTGACCGCCGGCATCGGCGGCACCGGCGTCGTCGGTACGCTGCGGCGCGGCAACGGGCTGCGGCATCTCGGCCTCCGGGCCGACATGGACGCGCTGCCCATCATCGAGGCGACGGGGCTGCCCTGGGCGAGCCGGCAGACGGGCGCGATGCACGCCTGCGGCCATGATGGGCACACGGCGATTCTGCTCGCCGCGGCACGACACCTCGCCGAATCCGGCGACTTCAACGGCGCGCTTACCGTCATCTTCCAACCCGCCGAGGAAATCGGCGCCGGTGCGCGGCGCATGATCGGGGAGGGGCTCTTTGAGCGCTTTCCCTGTGATGCGGTTTTCGGCCTGCACAATTGGCCCGGCCTTGCGAACGGCCGTTTTGCCGTCATCGACGGCCCTGCAATGGCCGCGGTGGACAAGGCGCTCGTGACGGTGTGCGGCAAGGGCGGCCATGGCGCGGCCCCGCACGAGACGGTGGATCCCGTCGTGGCGAGCGCCCATGTGATTACCGCATTGCAGAGCATCGTGGCGCGCAACGTCGATCCGCTCGACGCCGGCGTCGTCACGGTGGGCGCGATCCACGGCGGCTCGGCTTCCAACGTCATTCCCGACAGCGTGGAGATGAAGCTCACGCTGCGCTCCTTCCGGCCGGAGGTGCGTGCGCTGCTTGAAGCGCGTGTGCCGGCGCTGGTGCGCGCCCAGGCCGAAAGCTTCGGCGCCACGGCCGAGGTGACGTATCAGCGCGGCTTCCCGGCGGTCGTCAACCGTCCGGGCGACGCCGAGATCGTGCGTTCCGTCGTGGCGGAGAGCCACGGCGTGGCTGCGATCGCCGGCGATTTCCGGCCACGGACGGCGAGCGAGGACTTCGCCTTCTTCCTCGAAGAAAGGCCCGGCGCCTTCATCTTCGTAGGCAACGGCGACAGCGCGCCCTTGCACAGCCCGGCCTACGATTTCAACGACGCAAACCTCATCCCGGCGGCGACCGTCTGGGTCAGGCTCGCCGAGAGCTTCCTTTCCTGATCGACCATCTGTCGCGAGGCGATGCGCATGACCGACCAGTTCATCTACACGACCCCGCTCGATCCCCGCGCCACACCGCTGATCGAGGACCTGATCCACGAATATGACAGCCGCTACGGCGATCTCTTCGACCGCGAGGGGGCGGTCGTGGAGCTCAACCGCTATCCGCCCGAGGCGTTCGCGCCGCCGGAGGGAAATTTCCTGCTTCTCCTGCGCGACGGAGAGACCATCGGTGGCGGCGCCTTCAAGCGCTATGACGCGACGACAGCGGAGTTCAAGCGCATCTGGACACGCCGCAATCTGCGTCGGCAGGGCCTGGCGCGCCGGCTCCTCGCGGAGCTCGAAGCGCAGGCGCTCCGTCAAGGTTACGCGCGCATCTATCTAACCACCGGTTTCCGGCAGCCGGAGGCGACGGGGCTTTATCTCACCTCCGGCTATCGGGCCCTCTTCGATCCCGACGAGGACCTGGCGGTTCGGCGCAAGCTTCCCTTCGAGAAGGTGCTCGGTGTGGGGAAAGAACCGGTCGACCTTGCTCGCGCCGGCCCCGTGTCAACGAGCGTTCCTGCGGCCTGAGGCGTGGAGGACATCCCATGAGCGCTTCCACCGACTTTGCCGACTTCAAGAAGATCGCTTCACCCCAGACGGAGGCGCGTGCTCGCGGCGACTATTCCCACTATCGCGTCGTGCCCGCGCGCTATCCGGCCCGCACTGTCGGCACCGTCTTCTCGCTCGTCATCATCGCTGCGGTGCTGAATTCCGTCCTCGGCAATCCGCGCTGGGGTTGGGACGTTTTCGCCGAATGGTTCTTCGCCGCACCGGTGCTCGAAGGTCTCGCTCGCACACTGGTGCTGACGCTCCTTGGCGCGCTCTTCGGCTTCGCCTTCGGAACGGTACTGGCGCTGGCGCGCGTTTCCCGCTCGCCGCTGCTCTCCGGCCTGTCGTGGACCTATATCTGGATCTTCCGGTCGATCCCGCTGATCGTCCTGCTCCTCATCCTCAACAATCTGGGCTATCTCTACGAGACGGTCTGGCTCGGCGTTCCCTACACGGACATCACCTTCTTCAGCTACGCGACGACGCAGCTCATCAGCCCCTTCACGGCCGCCGTCATCGGTCTTGCGCTCAATCAGGCGGCCTTTGCTTCCGAGATCATCCGCGGCGGCATTCTGTCCGTCGACCAAGGCCAGCTGGAGGCGGCCGCGGCACTCGGACTGCCGCGCACCCACCAGGCACGCCGCATCATCCTGCCTCAGGCGATGCGGACCATCCTGCCGACAGCCTTCAACGACATCATCGGCCTCGCGAAGGGCACCTCCAACGTCTACATCCTTGCGCTGCCGGAGCTCTTCTACACCATCCAAGTCATCTATCGGCGCAATCTCGAGGTCATTCCGCTGCTGATGGTGGCAACGGTCTGGTATCTCATCATCCTCACGGTGTTGTCGATCGTACAGGCGCAGGTGGAGCGGCACTTCGCCCGCGGTGCCCTGCGCAATCCGCCGCCGACATTGCTCTCGCTGCTGCTCGCCCGCCTGCGTCCGCATCAGACCGCGCAGGAGGTCACCGAGAGGCGCGCCGAGGCGGCTGAGCGCGGCACGGCTCCCACGCTGCCTGCAATGGGTTCTGGCCTGCATGGCCGCGTGTCGGCCGTGTCGGAGGTGCGCCGGCAGGCCGCGGCCTTTCCCCGGCGGCAGGGAGCGGTCGGCGAGATCACCATCCACCAGGTGTCCAAGAGCTTCGGCCATCTCAAGGTGCTTGATGACGTGACGCTGAGTGTGGCAGCCGGCAGCGTCACCGCCATCCTCGGGCAGTCCGGCTCGGGCAAGTCGACGCTGCTGCGCGCCATCAATCACCTGGAGCGGGTGGACGACGGATTCATCGCCATCGACGGGGAACTCGTCGGCTACAGGCAGGAGGGCGACACGCTCTACGAATTGAAGGAGCGGGACATCCTGCGGCGCCGGATCGAAATCGGCATGGTCTTCCAGACCTTCAACCTGTTCCCCCATCTCACGGCCCTGGAGAACGTCATCGAGGCGCCGATGGCCGTGCGCGGCATCGGCCGTGCCGAGGCCGAGGCCGAGGCGCACGATCTCCTCGCCCGTGTCGGGCTCGCCGACAAGGCGCTGGCCTATCCCCGCCAGTTGTCTGGCGGTCAGCAGCAGCGCGTCGCGATCGCGCGGGCTCTCGCTCTCAAGCCCAAGGTCCTGCTGTTCGACGAGCCGACGTCGGCGCTCGATCCCGAGCTCGTCAACGAGGTCCTCGACGTCATCAAGGAACTCGCGCGGTCGGGAACGACACTCGTCATCGTGACGCATGAAATCGGCTTCGCGCGCGAGGTCGCAGACCAGGTGGTCTTCATGGAACGGGGACGCGTGCTCGAGACCGGAACGCCGGAGAAGGTCTTCAACCGGCCGGACCACGTCCGCACGGCCGAGTTCCTCGCCAAGGTGCTCTGAACCGCCTGCCGGCGTGTCGCCCGAAGGCTCGCTTCATCCGTGACGGCGCGGGTATGGCCGCGCTCACCCTCATCAACCGAAAGGATTGTTCATGACCAGCAACCGTTCCAGCCGCCTGTCGAAGCTCGCCGCGCTTGCCGTGGGCGCCCTCGTCGCAACCGTTTCGATCCCGGCTCCTCAGGCCGGGGCGCAGGAGGTCGATCTGAGCCCTGCGCAGCCGGGCCGCATTCGCGCCGAGAAGGTACCGGAGGCCATCGCGCGGATTTCGCCGGAATACAAGTTGGTGACGCCGGGCAAGCTTACCGTCGCCTCCGTTCCCGGTCGCCTGCCCTTCGCGGTCTATGCGACGGACGCCAGGACCCCCGTCGGCTCCGAGCCGGATCTTGCGCAACTCGTCGCCGACAGCCTCGGCCTCGAACTGCTGCTCGTCCCCGTCGCCTGGGCCGATTGGCCGCTCGGCCTTCAATCAGGCAAGTTCGACGCGGTCATCCATAACGTCACTGTGACGGAGGAACGCAAGGCCAAGTTCGACTTCTCCAGCTATCGGCAGGATCTGCTCGGCTTCTACGTCGCCACCACGAGCAAAATCACGGAGATCAGCAAGCCCGAAGACGTGGCCGGGCTCAAGATCATCGTCAGTTCCGGCACCAACCAGGAGCAGATCCTGCTGCGCTGGATCGAAGATAACAAGGGCAAGGGCCTGCCGGTGACCGAGGTACAATATTACGACGACGAGGCGGTGCTCGACCTCGCCCTGCAGTCGGGCCGCGCCGACGCCTATCTCGGTCCAAACGCCACCTCGGCCTTCAAGGCGGCGCGGGAGAAGAAAACACGGCTCGTTGGTACCTTCGCCGGGGGGTGGCCGGCGACCGCCGAAATCGCGGTTGCCACCCGCAAGGGCGCAGGTCTTGCCGATGCCGTGACCACGGCGCTCAACGCGCAGATCAAGAACGGCAACTACGTCAAGCTGCTCTCCCGCTGGTGCCTCTCCTCCGAGGCGGTCGAGCAGTCGCGCACCAACCCGCCCGGCCTTGCCAAGTTCTGACCCCACGGCCCTAAAGGATACCGTCATGAGCCTTCGCATCGCCGCGAGCGTGGTCATTCTGGCGGTGCTCGCCGCCCTGTCTCCGGCAACAGCCCAGCCCGCCGGCTTCGACTTCTCGTCCGAACAGAGTGGGCGCCCGCGCACCGGAAAGAACGAAGCGGCCATCGCCGCCATAGCCAAGGATTTCAAATTCGTCGAGCCAGGTGTGTTCACGGTGGCGATCAACCCGGGCGGGCCACCGCTCGCCACCTACGCCACCGACGCAAAGACCGTGATCGGCGCCGATCCGGATATCGCGCAACTGATCGCCGACAGCCTCGGCTTGCGGCTCAATCTCGTGCCGACCGCCTGGGCGGACTGGCCGCTCGGCCTCTCGTCCGGCAAGTACGATGCGGTGATCTCGAATGTCGGCGTCACCGAACAGCGGAAGGAGAAGTTCGACTTCTCCACCTACCGGCAGGGCCTGCACGGCTTCTTCGTCCGCGCCGACAGCCCAATCGGGTCGATCACGGAACCGAAGGATACGGCCGGCCTCAGGATCATCGTCGGCGCGGGAACGAACCAGGAGCGCATCCTCCTCGCCTGGAGCAAGGCCAATGTCGCGGCCGGGCTGAAACCACTCGAGCTGCAATATTTCGACGACGAGGCGACCCGTTTCGTCGCACTCGCTTCGGGTCGTGCGGATGTGATCGTCCAACCGCACGCGCAGCTCGTCTTCATTGCGGCGCGCGATCGCAACATCAAGCGGGTAGGGACGCTCAGTGCCGGCTGGCCGGAGCGCTCGGACGTCGCCATCACCACGCGCAAGGGCAGCGGGCTTGCAGAAGCGCTGACCATCGCCGTCAACGGCCTCATCGCCACGGGCAGCTACCGCGAGGCGCTCGCCCGCTGGGCGCTACTCGACGAAGCGCTCGATAAATCTGAGACCAATCCCCCGGGCCTGCCGAAATTCTGAGGCTGGGTGACGCCGCCATGCCCGTTTCCCATGTCGCTTTTCTCACCCCAGGGAATTATCCCGAGGCTGATCCACTGGCCGGGCTGGAGGCCACCCTGCAGCTCTTCGCCTTTGGCGAAGAGCTTGGCTTCGACAGTGCCTGGGTGCGTCAGCGCCATCTCGAACGCGGCGTTTCTTCCGCCGCGACCTTTCTTGCCGCCGCCAGCCAGCGTACGCGCCGCATCATGCTCGGCACTGCGGTTATCCAGATGGGGTACGAGAATCCATTCCGCCTTGCCGAGGACTTAGCGACGGCGGATCTGCTGTCGCGTGGCCGGCTCAATGTCGGGCTCAGCGCCGGCCCGCCTGCCTATGCGGATTTGCTGGGCTCACGTTTCCTCGACGGTGCTGTCGACGCCGTCGATTATTCCCACAACCGCCTGCTGCGCCTGCGCGACAACATCGTGGCGGAGCCGATCGGCGGGGAGGATGTCGTCGTGCTGTCCCCCGCCGGTCCGCAACGTGCGCGCCTGCATCCGCGGGCGCCAGGGCTTGCCGAGCGGCTCTGGTATGGCGGTGGCTCTCTCGGCTCGGCAGAATGGGCGGGCCGGAACGGCTTCAATCTCCTGATCGGTAACATCGTGCGCGGCGAAAAGACGGACGACTTCTCCGAAGCACAGCTTGCGCAGCTGGACGTTTTCCTCGCGGGATGGACGGCGCCGCGGCCGCCACGCATTGCTCTTGGTCGGGTCGTCATACCCCTTGACGGCGCCGATGAATCGGCTCGCCGCCGCTACCGTGCCTATGCCGACAGCCGCCAGGCGCGCACGCGTTCGCCCCAAGGCGAGCGCCGCACGCTCTTCGCAGACGATGTCGTCGGCATGTCCGACGACATTCTTGAGAAGCTGCGCCGCGCTCCGGTCCTGCCGCGCGTTGACGAGTTCAGGCTCGAGCTCCCCTATGACTTCACCGAGGCCGAGTACCGACAGATCCTGAGCGATTTCGTTACCTGGATCGCCCCTGAGCTCGGCTGGCGACCGGCGTCGCTTTCTGCTGCATAGTGTGTGGACCAGAAGCGAAACATAGCAGGAGCACCGGCCACAGCCGGTACTCCTGCTCGTCTCATGCAGGCAGGGATGGCTCACCGAGCGACAGCATCAGCCGGTTCGCCCAGTTGAAGAAGGCGGCGCCATGGATGGCGTCTGCGATCTCCAGGTCGTCGAGGCCGGCATCCTGCAATCTCTCGATGTCGGCCGGACCGAAGGCGAGCGGTGTTGCGGTCAGGGCGACCGATGCGGCGATGATGGCGTTCCATCGCGGATCGATGTCCACGGCAACACCCTCGTCGAGCAGGCGCTGGACGTCGTCGCGGCGCTTGGAATATTGCGCCGCGAAGCGCGCGTGGACCGAGGCGCAGTAGATGCAGCCGTTAAAGCGCGAGGTGGCAGTCGCGGCGAGCTCGCGCTCGGCCCGCGGCAGGCCTGCGCCGACATTGTAGAAGATGTCCTTGTCGGTCCGCGTGCGGGTGCCGAGGATGTCGGGATCACGGGCGAGCAGCATGAAATAGGGCGACTTGGCGCGGCCGGCATCGACGAGCCCCGCCCAGTGCCGCTCCGTGAGGTCCTTCTCGGCGAGGGGTTCGAGCCAGGGGAACCAATCGAGCTCTGCCTGAGTGAAGATGGCGGGCGCGTTGACGCCCTGATGCGACAGCGTGGCCTCGGTCATGGTGGGCTCCAGTTCAGCGGTTTCAGGCGGCGGGTGCGGGCGCAGGAACGGCAGCGAGCGCCTTGAGCCCGGCCACCACGCGCAGTTGGAAGGAGAGGAAGGCGACGATCTGCGACAGCGTCACGATCTCGGTCGTCGAGAAGCCGGCGTCGAGGAGCTTCTGCAGTGAGGCCGCGGCTGCATCGCGAGGCCTGTAGACGAGGAGGTGGGCATGTTCGAAGGCGGCTGAGAGACGCGGTCCCAACGCTGCCTGAACAACCTCCGGCACCTGAAAAACGTTGCCTTCCGTGTTCTCGATGCTGAGGGGGCCGGCCGGATAACGGCCGCCTGGGCCTTGCGATCGGCCGGCGTCGGTGGCGATCCCCACGGCGGCGGGAAGGGTGTCGTCGAGTGCCGTTTCGCGCAGTTGGAGACCATAGAAGGCTAGGGCCGGGGCTGCGCCGTGCAGGCCGGCAACGAAGGCAGCGACCGCGAAGCGCTCCTTGAGCGTCGGGCGGCCCGGATCGGTCGGTTCGAACAGGGCGCGATAGCTCGCCTGAGCGTTCTCGCGCGTCAGCGGGCGCTCGCCCCGCAGGCGGTCGAGCCGAGAGCCGGCTTCGATACCTGCCAGATGGTCTATGATGTCGGGACCGATGTTCATGGTGTTGCGCTCCAGTGAATGGGCAATTACGGGCGTGTGGCTACGATGGTCGGGCGGCTCACAACAGGCGGAGCCGGTGCGCGACGTTTCCAACCGAGGGCCGGGGCGACCTCTTGCGCAAGGAGCGCGATGGAGCGCAGCACGTAAGGTGCGGGCGGGTCGGCCGGGTGCACCTGGAAGACGAGATCCGTGGCGCGGGCGAGAGCGCTGTCGGCGCTCAGCGTGGCGATAACATCGTCAGGCGTTCCCACGTGCAGATCCCGACGGGCAATGATCTCGGCAAGCGAGCCTTCAGGAGCAGGCTGGCCGGCCGCCCGCAGGCGTGCGGCGGCGCGTTCGAGGCCGATCTCCGCCAGCCTGAGCGCCTCGCCGCGGTCCTCGGCGACGAAAAGGCTCCGCGAGGCGAGGATGCGCGGCTCGCGCGCTACCGGCAGGGCCGCCAGATAGGCATCAATGATCGGATTCTGGATCGCGTCGAGGGTAAGATCCGGCGCTTCGGCAGGGCGTGGCTGCGTGCGCGACAGCATCAGGCCATCGCCGGTCGCGCCGGCAAGGTTCGCGCCGAAGGCGGAAAAGGTCGCGAGCCAGACATGGTCGAGGAGTTGGGGGGCGTCCGGATGGAGCCGGTTGCCGGCCCCGAGGTCCTCGCCGGCCCAGGCCTTACGGACGACGTCGAGGTGGCGGCCGTAGATCTCCCCCCGCTTGTCCGCCGGGACGCCGAACGCCTCGAAGGATTCGCGCGTACCTCCTGTGCCGAAGCCCACCTCGAGGCGTCCGCCGGACAGGATGTCGGCGACGGCCGTGTCTTCCGCCACGCGCAGAGGGTTTTCCATCGGAAGGGTGATGACCCCGGTGCCGAGGCGGATGGTGGAAGTCCGCGCCGCCACATGGGCGAGAAAGACGGCTGGCGACGGCAGACCGCCCTCGTCGGCATGGAAATGATGCTGCGCGACCCAGGCGGTATTGAACCCGAGTTCCTCGGCGCGGCCGATCTGCGCGGCAGCCAGCCGGTAGCGCTCCGCCGGTCCGGTCTCGTCGAGAAGGCGGGTAAAGAAGCCGAGCCGCTTGCGGTGGGGAACGTGCGTCATCTGTCCGATCCCGGTGAAAGGGTGCGCGCTCGCTCGACGCCCGTCCGGCCCGGGATGGCGGCGAGGAGATCACGCGTGTAGGAACTCGTCGGGGCGTGAAAGATCTGTTCGACCGGCCCGCTCTCCACCTGTCGTCCGCGATGGAGCACGGACACGCTGTCGGCGATCTGCCGGACGACGGCGAGGTCATGCGAGACGAAGAGATAGGTCAGTCCCAGGTCCCGCTGCAGCTCGTCGAGAAGCTTGAGGACCTGGGCCTGCACGGTGACGTCGAGAGCCGACACGGCCTCGTCGAGGACGAGCACCTGCGGCTCGAGCACGAGCGCGCGGGCAATCGCAACGCGCTGGCGCTGACCGCCGGACAGGGCATGCGGTGCACGCCCGAGGAGCGTTCGGGAAAGCCCGACGCGGTCGAGGAGGCTTTCGACGCTGCGGCGGCGCTCGTCCTTCTCGCGCTTGTCGAAGTTGAGTAGCGGCTCCTCGATGATCTCGAACACGTTTTGGCGCGGATCGAGCGACGCGAAGGGGTTCTGGTAGACGAGCTGAATCTTGCGCCGGAACCGCCGCAGGTCCGCTCGGTGCAGCGCCGCTATGTCCGTGCCGTCGACAAGGATGCGGCCGGCGGTCGGCTTCTCGAAACCGACGATGCTGCGGATTGTCGTGGTCTTGCCCGAGCCGGATTCGCCGACGAGCGCGTGCGTCGTGCCGCGGCGGAGCCTGAAGCTGATGCCATCGACGGCACGGAAGGTCCCGCCATCGGCGAGCGGGAAATCATGGGTGAGATCTTCGACGATGACGGCGAAGTCGTCTGCCTCGTCCCGCTCCCGGATCGGTTCCGGTCGGGGCTGGCGGCGCACCGTCATGTCGAGCGAAGGGGCATCAGCGAGGAGGCGGCGGGCGTAGGCGCTGCGGGGGGCCGCGATGAGCGCGGCGGTCGGGCCCTCCTCCTGGATACGCCCGCCCTGCATGACGACGAGGCGGCCCGCGCGATCGGCGGCGACGCCGAGGTCGTGGGTGACGAGCAGAACCGAGGTGCCGAACTCCAGGCGCAATTCGTCGATCAGGTCGAGGATGCGCCTTTGCACCGTCACGTCGAGGCCGCTTGTCGGCTCGTCGGCGACGATGAGCTCGGGCTGCAGCGCGACCGCGATGGCGATGAGGACGCGCTGTTTCATCCCGCCGGACAGCTCGTGCGGATATTGCCGTGCCCTGAGCTCCGGCTCGGTCAGGCCGACGCGCGCCAGAAGCTCGACGACGCGCGATGCGATCGCCTTCTTGTCCCGCCAGCCGTGGATCTTGAGGATCTCGCCAACCTGGGCGCCGATGGTGCGGATGGGGTTGAGGGCGCTGCCGGGATCTTGGGGAATGAGGCTGATGCGGGCGCCGCGGATGGCATCGAGGCGCCGCGACGGCCAGCGCGAGATGTCGGTGCCGTCGAGCCGGATCTCGCCTTGGTCGATGCGGCCGTTCCCGGGCAGAAGGCCGATCACGGATTGCGCCGTCGTCGTCTTGCCCGAGCCGGATTCCCCGACGAGCGCCACCACCTCGCCGCGATGGACGTCGAGTGAGACCCCGTGCACGACGCGGCTCCAGTCGTCCTTCTCCCGATAGGACACGGACAGGTCGCGGATGGAAAGCAGAGGCGTCCCGCTCATGGCGTGCTCCTGCCGACCGCGCGGCTGATGCGGTTGGCCGACAGTACGACGGCGACAACGACGAGGCCGGGCGCGGCGGTGAGCCACCAGGCGGAGGAGATATAGTTGCGCCCCTCGGCGATCAGCAGGCCCCATTCTGGTGTCGGCGGCGGCGCGCCATAGCCGAGGAAGCCGAGCGTGGAAATGGACAGGATGGCGCTGCCGAACTGCAGCGCTGCGAAAGCGAAGGCCGAGGTCAGCGAGTTCGGCAGCACATGGCGCCACAGCACGGCGGCGTAGGTGCCACCGCTGCCGAAAGCCGCTTCCACATATTCGCTGCGCCGCACGCGGATCACGTCGGCACGCACGAGCCGCGCGAAACCGGCCACTGAGGCCGCGCCCACCGCAACCGCTGCATTGATGGTGCCGAAGCCGGTGAGAATGATGATGCTGAGCGACAGGAGCAGTGCCGGCACAGCGAGGAGCACATCCACGATCCGCATCAGGGTGTCGTCGACAAGCCCGCCGATGGAACCGGCGACGAGGCCGAGCATCGTGCCGGCGACGAGCCCGATCGCGACCGCCACGAGAGCGCCCGAGAGCGAGTGGACGGAGCCATGTACGATGCGCGCAAACAGGTCGCGCCCGAGGGCATCCGTGCCGAGGAGATGGTCTGGGCTCGGCGGGCGCAGCTTCTCCGCAGGGACGCCGACCGTCGCGCTGTATTCCGTGAAGAGCGCGGGTGCGGCGGCCCACAGCACGACGAGGGCGATGACGAGCCACGCCAGGACGAGGCCGGGAGAGGCGCCGCGCAGGCGGTCGAGATGGCCGGACCCGCGCCCGGAAAAGGCATTGGTGACTGCGGGAGGCGTTGTCATGCCGGAGCACCTGTCTTCGATCTCAGACGTGGGTCGAGCAGCGGGGAAGCAAGGTCGACGAAGAGCGTGATGACGACGAAGGCGACGGCGCAGAAGAGAACGACCGCCTGCAGGACGGCGGCATCCTGATTGCCCACCGCCTTGTGGGTGAGGGCGCCTATGCCATTGAGCCCGAAGACGGTCTCGGTCACCACCGCGCCCGCGAGGAGCTCGCCGAACAGGACGCCGGCGATGGCGAGCGTCGGCAGGAGCGCGTTGCGCAGCACGTGTCGCCAGAAGGCGAAGGCACGCGAAGCGCCTTTGGCCCGGGCAACGGTCACGAAGGGCTGGTGCGCCACCGCATCGAGGTTGCGCATGAGGATCTGTGCGAGCGGCGCCGAGATCGGCACGGCGATGGTCGCGACCGGCAGGATCAGCGCTTCCCAGGGTCCCGGATTGATGACGGATACCAGACGCAGCCGGAACGAGAATATCTGGATCAGCATGATGCCGAGCCAGAACACCGGCAGCGAGATGAAGAGCGAAGGCAGGACCTGTATCGCCGAGCGTAGCCAGGCGAAGGTGGCGAAGGTCGAGAGAAGGGTAACGGCGAAGGCGAGCACGACCGCGGCCAGGAACGCAAGGCAGGCCAGCCGAAGCGTGGCGGGGAGGTTTTCGGCAAGGAGCTGCCGCACCGGCACGCCCGCCTGTATGGAATAGCCGAAATCGCCACTCAGCACATTGCCGAGCGCGTGCAGATATTGGGCGGTGACGGACCGGTCTGCTCCATAGGACGCACGGATGTCGGCGATCTGCTCCTGGCTCAGTCCGAAGTCCGGATTCAGGAACTTGATGAGGACGGCATCGCCGGGCAGCGCCTGCAGCAGGACGAAGGACAGCGTGAAGGCTGCCCAGAGCACCACGAGAGCCTGCCCGATCCGGCTGATGAGATATCGCGACATGATCGTCTGTTCCGGAAGATTCCGAGGCCCATCGGACCGGAAGCGATCGCTCCGGGTCCGATGGCGGCATTGTCACTTGTCGAGCCAGGTGCTGTAGAAGCTCGGCCGCGCCACCGCGTCGAAGGCGAGGCCCTTCACATGGGGCGCCGCGGCGAAGGCCTGCGGCTCCTCGAAGATCGGGATCTGGTAGGCCTGATCGATGATATAGGCCTGCACCTCGCGGGTGAGGGCGAGGCGCTTTTCCGGGTCGGTCTCGGCGGCGATCGCCTCGAGCCTGCCGTTGAGCGCTTCGTCCACGAAGCTCTTGATCTTGTCGCTCAGGCCGCCCTTCTGCCGCAGCACGTCCCGGTTCGCCGGGTGAAAATTGCTCTTGATTACGTCCGGATCGGCCCGGCCCACCATGGTGTGGGCGACCGGCGTCTTCAGCGGATCGAGCAAGTCGACAGCGATGCTGCCGGAATCGGCGTTGAGGACGTTGAGCCTCACGCCGATCTGGGCCCATTGCTGCGCGACGAGCTGCAGCATGGCCTTGCTCTGCGGCTGCGGCAGGGATTCGTAGATGGAGAGCTCGAGCTTCACTCCATCCCTGGCGAGGATGCCGTCGTGGCCCGGTTGCCATCCTGCCTCGGCCAGCAATTTCTTCGACCTCTGCGGGTCGTAGGCGAGCCTGGCGGACTGGTCCTCGTATCCGACGGCTGAGGAGGCGATGACGGACGTCGCCTTTGGATAGTGTCTGGAGAACAGGGTGTCGACGATCTCCTGCGTGTTCGTTGCGTGCAGGAGGGCCTTGCGCACGCGCGCATCCGCCACAAGCGGGTTGTCCGGCCGGAATACGAGGGCATTGTTCACGCCGCGCGTCGACGGCGCATAGATCAGGAAGCTCTGCGCCTCCACCTGCGGCTCATCATAGGCCTGAATCTGGCGGATGACGTCAGCCTGCCCTGAGAGCAGAGCGCCGATGCGCACGCTGTCTTCCGGTGTGACGATGAAGGTGATCCCGTCGAGATAGGCGCGTCCTTGATGGGCCAGCCTGGCCGGTCCCCAGTTGTAGTCGGTGCGCGCCTTCAGCTTCAGTTCCTTTCCGAGCGTCTCGCGCTCGACGACGAAGGGGCCTGAGCCGATAATTTTGGTGGCGTCGCCGAGCTCGTCGAAGCTGCGATCGAGCGTCGCGGGCGAGACGAGCCCGGAGCCGATGACGGCGGTGCCCTGAAGGAAGCCGGGCGAAGGCCGCTTGAAGACGAACTTCACCGTGAGATCGTCGATGATCTCGCTGTGATCGTAGTTGTTGATCACCTCGGAGACAGGGAATTTTCTGCTCTTGTCGCCGCGGCCATACGTATCGAAGTTCCTGGCGACGGCCCGTGCATCGAGCGGCGTACCGTCGGAAAAGGTGACGCCGGGGCGGATCTTGAACGTGTATTCGGTCAGCGTGTCATTGACCGTCCAGGACGTGGCGATCCACGGTTCGATCTCGAGTGTCTGCGGGTTCTGATAGGTCAGCTTGTCGGTGATCTGATTGAGGATGCCGCTGTTTGGATAGAACCCGCCGGCCGTCGGATAGAGATTGGTGTGGGCCTGCTGCTCCAGATAGATGAGCGTGCCGCCAGTCACCGGTTGCGCCAAGGCAGGCGCAGCCATCGCCAGGGAGGCGAGGGACAGAGCATAAAGACCTGCGACAAGCAGAGAACGTCTCGTTGCGAAGGATGAAGTACCGCTCATCGGATCACCTAGAATATGACGTTGTTGCGGCCTTGGCCGGACGGCAGCTCTCCGCTTCGGCAGAGGATGTCGTGACTGCCCCGATTCGGCCCCAGCGACGCCGTTGCGTGGCTGGGGCCGACGCGACGCAAGGCATCGGTGCCAAACCATCACAATCCATTAAATCCATAATGTCTACTGAATTAATATAAATAAGCTCGATTGTGGATGCCGCTCAGGCTGAGAGACACCGGCACATACCCGCAACTGCTTGCCTTCGCCGGGCTTTCGGCCTGTCCCCTCAGGCGAGACAGTGCACCTATAAAGGTCGCGTCGCGGCGTTATGGGTGGCCGTGTCATGGAGAATGCGCCGAGCGAGCCGGGAGCATTGCGTCCTGATGTCGGGGACGGCCACGATTTCCCAGAAGGCGGCGCGCGTGACGGGGCCGATGGCGAACAGCCGCGTGGATGCCCTGCCATCATCGGCGATCAGTGCTCCGTCCGTCGCGACGTCGAGCCCGATGGCGAGCGGGTCGATCCGTGCGTGGCCACTGGCGAAGAGGGAGCGCAGAAGCGGGTTCTTCGTCTCCCGGGGATTCGTCACAATGCCGGTACACGACACGATCGCGTCGACATCGAGCGTCTCCTCGCGTCGCTCGCCCCGACGACGGAAGCGCACCCGTGCCCCGCTGCCGCGCTCCTCGCTCGCGACCATCTTCCCGGCGAAAAGCTGGACGCGGCCGGTCGCCAGCGCCGCCCTGAGCCGCGTGTCGACCTCCGGGGGCGTGCGGTGGCGATGAACGTCCCACCATGCACGGGCGTGGGCCATGAAGCGCCGCTTCGAGCCTTCCGAGAAACTCTGCCAGATGCGTTGCGTATGCGGGCGCAGTCCATCAATGACGCTGCGCCAATCCTCGCCGCGTCCCTCGGCCCAGGCGATCGTCTCGCGCAGCCAATGCATGAAGTAGCTGATATCGGTGCCGAAGGGAATGTCGGCGGCATCGATGGTCATCGGCGCCACGCGGCGATGCACCTGCGGCAGGAGGCCCCGGCGCGACATCGCGACGATGGGGCCGCGGTGCCCCGCATCGAGGAGCGACAGCACATAGTCCACCATCGTGAGCCCCGTGCCGAGGATGAGCACCGTAGCCTCGGGATCGATGCCGGAAACGGACGGCGAGACCCATGGGCTGACGTGGCAGCCGTCCTGGCGCGGTTCCTCGTGGCCGGTAGCGAGGACCGCGACGTGGCCGGGGACGCTGGTGCCGTCGTCCAGACGCACCTCGACCCCCAA
This sequence comes from Chelatococcus caeni, assembly GCF_014196925.1. GTDB lineage: Bacteria > Pseudomonadota > Alphaproteobacteria > Rhizobiales > Beijerinckiaceae > Chelatococcus_A > Chelatococcus_A caeni. Next base: position 765,815 of record NZ_JACIEN010000001.1, read on the forward strand.
GGGCCGCTCGGCGATATCGATGCAGGTGCCCTGTACGATCGACAGCCGCCCGGGCCGACCGGTACCGGGCAGGTGCGGTTCGATGAGGCTGCGCAAATAAGACCCATAGGCGCTGCGCGGGGCGAAGAAGAACGGTTCGGCGTCTTCGGTACCCGCGAGCCTGCCGGTTCTGACGAGCCAATGCCAGAAGTGCTGCGGCTCGTCGGCGAAGGCGCCCATATTGGCGGCCGCCACGTTGAGCAGGTGGTTGCTGCTCGGGGCCGAGAAGGCGACGCCGGGACCGGGCTCATCGCGCTGCTCGATCAGGGTGATCCGGAGATCGGGGAGCGGCTCGCGCAGCAGATGGCAGGCAAGCAGGGTGCCGCTTGCACCGCCTCCGATGATGATCACGCGCGGGGTCGACAGCATGGGCCTCTCCAGGTTCGTCCGCGTTCTCTGTCGCCGGAACGAGGAGGCGGGCGGGCCCGCGAGGCGCCGTCAGATGTGGTAGATGAACTCCAACTCTCTGACGGTGCCGAGCGCGCGCATGTCCGCGAGACTGCGCTCGTCCAGCACGGCTGCGATGGCGTTACGCACATCCAGCATCATCAGGCGCACGGAGCAGTGCTCCTCCGAGGCGCAGTCGTCGCAAGGCTCGTAGCGTGTACGACTGGCGCAAGGGATCGGCGCCAAAGGTCCATCGAGGACCCGAATAACCTGCCCCACAGAGATGTCGTGAGCGGGGCGGGCCAGGCGATAGCCGCCCTGCTTGCCCTTGCGGCTCTGAACGAAGCCGGCATTGCGCAGTTCGGCGAGAATCGCGTCGAGAAACTTCTTCGGAATGCTCTCCGCTTCGGCAATGTCCGAAACCTGTGCTAGTTCCTCACGTCCGAGACCTGCAAGGTGGACAAGGGCCTTGAGGCCATACTTCCCTTTTTTTGTCAGCATGATACGGCGGCAGCGTCCAGCGGGAGGGTATTATTTCTAGGTAAGTTATAGAAATAATAGGGCCTTTGCCCCGCTCCGTCGAGCGGCCACCGTGCCGCAGCTACGCGAATTCGAGCACCTGTCGCGCCGGATCGAAGAAGCGGTTCGCCGGACGCTCGAGCCCGTAGTGATCGCGCAGGGTGCGGCCGTCATAGCGTGTCCGGAACAATCCGCGTTTCTGCAGGATCGGGACGACCTCCTGCGCGAAGACATCGAACAGATAAGGAAGGATCGGCGGCATCACGTTGAAGCCGTCGGCGGCGCCGCTCTCGAACCAGTCCGCAATGATGGCGGCAATCTGCTCGGGCGTGCCGACGGCGGTCAGGTGCCCCCGCGCCCCCGCTAGGCTGTGGAGCAGGGCGCGCAATGTCGGGCGCTCGCGCCTGACGAGGGCGATGATCACCTCCGTGCGGCTGCGGGCGGCCTGGACGGTCTCGGGATCGGGGAAGTCGTCGACCGACAGCACAGCGTCGAGGTCGAGATGGGAGAAATCGTGCCCGCCGAAGCGATTGGACAGGTGCTCGAGCCCGACGGCCGGAACTGTCAGCTCGTTTAGCTCGCGGTTGAGGCGCTCGGCTTCCGCCTCGGTAGAGCCGAGCACGGGGCTGATGCCGGGCAGGATGACAATCTCGTCCGGCAACCGCCCGAGGGCAGCCGCCTGATCCTTGATGTCGGCGTAGAAGGCGGCGGCGGCCGCCTTCTCGAGATGGGCCGTAAAGATCGCTTCGGCATGGGTGGCAGCAAAGCGCCGCCCGGTCGTCGATGAACCCGCCTGGACGAAGACGGGCCGGCCCTGGGGGGGCCGAGCGATGTTCAAGGGGCCGCGCACCTTGTGCCAGCGCCCGACGTGGTCAATGCGCCGGATGCGCGCCGGCTCAGCGTAGCGGCCCGCGCGGCGATCGTCGCGAACGGCATCGTCGGCCCAGCTGTCCCAGAGTTTGGAGACGACCTCTACGAACTCGGTCGCTCGCTCGTAACGCTCGGCATGCTCGATCTGGTGGTCATAGCCGAAGTTCGGCCCTGCGCCCGTGACCCAGGAGGTGACGATGTTCCAGCCGATCCGACCGTTGCTGATGTGATCGAGCGAGGCGAACTGGCGCGCGAGATTATAGGGCTCGGTATAGGTCGTCGAGGCGGTGGCGATAAGGCCGAGCCGTTCAGTGACGCCGGCGAGGGCCGCGAGCGTCGTCAGCGGCTCGAGCCCGCCGCGCGCGTTGTGCTCGACTTCGTGACCGATGGCAAGCGCATCGGCGAAGAAGATTGCGTCGAACAGGGCGGCCTCGGCGCGGCGCGCCAGATCCTGATAATAGCTGATGTCCGTCAGGGACTGCGGCGTGGCGGCAGGATGGCGCCAGGCGGCCTCATGGTGGCCGCGACCATGGACGAAGAGATTGAGGTGGAGCTGTCTGGTCATGACGGTTCTCCCGGGTCGGGTTGCGGCTGTCAGGCGTAGACGCCGAGCGCCGCGAGAAGGCTTCGGCGAAGGTTTTCATGGCGGCCGTCAGAGGCGCGCCGCGGGTGAGGAAGGTCGACGGTCCGGTCGAGCACGATGCGGCCGTCCTCCATGACGAGCACGCGATCAGCAAGCGTGAGCGCCTCGTCGACGTCATGCGTGACGAGGAGCACCGTCGGCTTGTACTTGCCGATCAACTGGAACAGCAGCGCGTGCATGCGCAGGCGGGTCAGCGCGTCGAGCGCACCGAAGGGTTCGTCAGCGAGCAGCAGTTCCGGGGCTTGTGCTAGCGAGCGCGCAAGGGCGACGCGCTGCTTCTCGCCACCGGACAGGGTCTCCGGCCAGGCGGCCTCCCGGCCGGCGAGGCCGACATCTGCGAGCAACTTGAGGGCTCGCGTCCGGGCGTCGGAAGCCTGCAGGCCGAGCATCACGTTGTCGAGGACGCGCGCCCAGGGCAGCAGCCGCGCATCCTGGAAAAGCACCGACGATTTCGCCGGTACGTCGAGGCTGCCGCTCCGTTCCGCATCATCATCGAGCCGGGCGAGTGCCCTGAGCAGAGTGCTCTTGCCCGAACCGCTGCGGCCGATAAGGGCGACGAACTCGCCCGCCCGGATGGAGAGCGTGATGCCGTCGAGGATCGGGCGGCGGCCGAAGCCCCGGGCGAGGCCATCGAGTGCGACCGCGACGGGACGGGCGATCGACTCGGTGGTTTCGAGGCGCAGCAGGGTCATGATCCGATCACCTTACGGTAGGCGAGCGCCCGGCGTTCCCACCAGCGGACGGCGCTGTCGGAGACAAGGCCGAGAACGGCATAGACGACGAGCCCCACCACGATGACGTCCGTCTGGCCGTAGTCGCGCGCGCGGTTCATCAGGTAGCCGATGCCTTCCGTCGTATTGATCTGCTCGAGAACGACGAGGGCCGTCCAGCACATGGTTACGGCGAGCCTCAGGCCGGTGAAGAAGCCCGGCAGGGCGCCCGGCAGGGCGACGCGGCGGATGAACTGCGCCCGCGACAACCCGACCGTGCGGGCGAGCTCGACGTAGCGAAGATCGATGCCGCGCAGCGCGGCATGGGTGTTGATATAGACCGGAACCAGCACGCTCGTGACGATGAGGGCGATCTTCATCGTCTCGCCGATGCCGAGCCACAGGATGGCGAGCGGGATGAGCGCCAGCGTCGGGATGGCGCGCTTGATCTGCACGAGACCGTCGATGGTTGCCTCGCCGAGTCGCGTCAGGCCGGCAATGAGCGCGAGAATGAGACCGAGGGCGACGCCGATGGCAAGGCCGAGGTAAGCCCGTTCGGCCGAGGCGAGGAAGTGCTGCTGCAGCACGCCGTCGATCATCAGGTCATAGCCGGTCACGACTGCCGTCGAAGGTGCGGCGAGCAGGCGAGGGGACAACAGCCCGGTCAGCGAGGCGAGTTCCCAGATCGCCAGAACGAGGACCGGGCCGAACAGGTGACCGCCTGGGCCGAGCCGCCGCGGCGTAAGGGGCCGCGCAGTGCGCTCTGCCGCACCGGGCTTAGGCACAGCCTTGCCCGAAAAGCCGTGCCAGGCGGGGTCCGAGTAGAACTCGTGCGGGGACAGAATGGTCATGGCTCGCTCCCTCGTCATCCGTCGCGGCACTTTTCAGTCTCTGGTCGCCGCGGCAATGACGGCGTCAAAGCGCAGGTCGAACTGCCTGGACGCATCGAGGCGCTCCGGCAGGTCACCCGCCTCGTGGATGATGTCGACCAGCTCCTGCTGGCGCGGCACGAGCTCGGACAGCAGCGGGAAGGTCGGCTCGCCCTCGGAGACGGCGATGGCGCGTCCGTCGGCAGCCGACAGGCGCTGGCGATCCACGAAATAGGCCTTGACCCAGGCGTCGGTGTTGGCGGCGGCCCAACGCTTCGCCGTGATCCAACGCGTCACGAAATCGCGAATAGCGGCGGCCTTGCCGGGCTCGGAGAGCGCCTTGGTGCTGGCGTAGAGATAGGACAGGCGCCGCGGCAGCCGGTCGTGCTCGCTATCGGGAAGTGCGCTTGCCCCCTCGGTGTCGGCGAGGTAGCGCGAGAAGTGGGGCTCGTTCAGGACGGCCACATCGACCTGCCCGGTGCGGATCGCATCCGGGAAATCGGAAACGCGCAGAGGCACGAGGACGACGTCCTTGCGCGTCAACCCTGCGGCCTTGAGCGCATGCAGCACGAACGGCTGCCGACCGGTGCCCTCGGCGTAGGAGATGCGCTTGCCCTTGAGATCCTCGAGCGTCTTCACCGTCAGGCCGGGCCGGACGGCGAGCGAATAGTCGACGACCGCGCTCGTCACCGCCGCGACGATCGGAATGGCCTCGCCCGCCGCCTGCGCCTGGATGGGGGGCGTGTTGCCTACGGAAGCGAGATCGAGGGCGCCCGCACGGAAGGCCTCCAGGATGGCAGGTCCACCGAGAAAATTGGCGTAGGTGACGTCGGCAACAAACCTGTCCTGCTCGCCGGAAGCCTTCATGAGCGTCTGCAGGGCCTCGTTCTGGTCGGCGACAACCAGTTTCGTGCCGGGCGGCACATCGCGCGGCACGGCGTCGTTCGCTGCCCCGGCCGGCGATGATCCGACGGCGGCGGCGAGCATGAGGGCTGCGAGCCCGATCTTGAGGGTCATGGACGATCTCTCCTGGCCGTGATCTGGCCGTGATGTTCCCGGCGCTCAGGCGACGCGGGCGACCGGCCGGCGGTCGGTGTTGCCGAGCGACAGCAGCCGGTCGAACTCGAAGGCGGCGTCCGCAACGCGCTGCTGCAACGGGGGTGACAGCGCACCGTCGGCGAAATCCTCTCTGCCGGCATAGACGGCGGTCGGCACGGTCTGGGCGCCGAAGAAGCCGAACAGCGGCCGGAGCTGATGTTCGACGACGAGCGCGTGGCGATGGCCACCGCCCGTTGCCGAGGCGATCACCGGCTTGCCCGCCAGGGCGTGCGGCTCGACGAGATCGAAGAGGTGCTTGAAGAGCCCGGTGTAGGAGCCCTTGTAGACCGGGCTGCCGACGATGAGGCCGTCAGCCGCCTCGATCGCATGGATGACTGCTGCGGCACGCGGCGCGAGCGCGTCGCGACTGAAGGCGCTGATCTCCTCGCCAATGTCGAGGAGATCGAACACATCGAGATCGATGCTGCGCCAGCCGCCCACTTCGGCGGCGATGGCTTCAACGAGGAACCGCGTGCGGGACGGGCGATGCGTGTTGCCGCTCACGGCGACGATGCTCAACCGGCTCATCGCTGGCCTCCCGTGTGGACGGACTGGACTGGCCGTGCCGTCCGGCTGGCGATCGGCTTCGCGATCGAAGTTGAGAGGACCCGGTTCGGGCGTCCGATCGCGGACGAGCGAACGGGCGCGCTCGACCCGGCGCGGATCGATGCTGCGAAAATCGGCATAGAAGCTCCCTTCATCGGCGCGGGGCCGACGTTCCGAAAGGAATTCAGGATGATGTGAAGGCGCCTTACGCCCGAGCCTCAGCTACGACAGCAGGCCCTCGCGAGAAAACGTGGCATCTGCAACCTCTCGATCGTAGACCACGAGGCGGAGGTTCGCTCCGTGGCGCTTTAGCGTTTGATGACGCGGCGCAAGCTGCAATCTCAAATCACCGCGGCGCCCGCTCCGTTCGAGCGGGCGCAACTCATAGCAACACGGGTGCCGGCGAGTGTCAACCTAATCTCTATCGATTTTATAGACTTTAGATTCGAGCCGCGGTTCCACGGTCTTTTCCCCTGCCGGTTCGAGCGCCAGACCTCGGACAGGGGGAAGAGAGAAGCCCTGGCAACGATCCGGTGGGGTTGATCGGCGGGCCACGTATACTATTATCTCTACGGGATTAGTCGTGTATTGGGGTCGCAAAGTGGATGCCCAATGTCGAGCCGACCCGACCAAGGCGGGCCGTCCGGGCGCATTTCCCTGGCGAACCCGTCTCCTGCTTTGGTGTTCGACCAGCCCGTGGCGGGGTGCATATGCCAGCGAGCCGGAAATCGTCGATCTGGTCGAGCGCCTCACGGCGGAGGGGTGGCTCGTCCGCACAGCTTATCCACGCAACTTTCTTCTATGGCGGCACGGCCAAGTTCTCGCGCGAGGAGATTGCCGGCTCGTCGTCCTGCCGCGGACGTTCGGACGCCTTTCGGATCTGGAGATCAACGTCTTTCTTGCGACCGAGATTTTTCGCGCATGGCGGCAGCACACGAACAACGACGGTCGTGTCGACTGGGACGGTCAACTCGATCGCCTCTGTCAGCGCATGGCGGCGCGCTCGGGCGTGATCTTGTCGGACCACTCACGGCTGTACCGCAGGGCGGAAAGGGAAATCCTCATGACCGTCTGGGGCTGACCCTTCGATAGAAGTAAATATATATAATTAGTTGACATTTGAATTGCGCTACGCATACTGATGTCGGGAAGTGCCTACTGCAAATCGCCGCCCATGTCGGCATGACGGGGGATCTGACGATGAACGAGACATTTCCGAACCTCCTGCGCGCCTGGCTTGCACTGCTCGTCTCGCGTTTTTCCGCCGCGAATGTCGAGCAGTCGGACGCCCCGCCACCGCAATCGGTGCGGGTTCGTGAGGATGCCGACGATGCCGCGCGCCTCACCGACGAGCATGTGCTCTGGGGCTGGGTGCCGCACGGGCTCTGGTAATTGCTGCGCAACGCACGCGCGGTCCGTTTTCATGCCATCTGACGAGGAGAGTAGGGGATGACACGTCGCCTGCCGGCCCTCCATGAGGGCCACGCTCCGATTGAGCTGCACGAAGCTTTCGCGCACGCCCTGGAGGCTTTCGAGCATTGGGATCGCCGGACCGCCGAACCCAGAGTCCGTTTCGACGGCCGGGATGTGCCGATCAGCTCGGTATTCGGCCGCATGCGGACATGTTTCGATATTCTGCCTCTGCGTTTGCGCGAAGCCGTCGCCGACGTCGTCGGCGGGGGCGCGGCGGCCGTCGCGGAAGACGGTCGTGCGACCTTCGCAGACGCTGCCGTTCACCTGCGCGCCATGTGCCTCAGGAGGCTCCGGCGCGCGGTGGCATAGGCCCCGCCGGCGAGGCCTGAAAGTTTCGTCGACGCTTCAAGGAACAAACGCGCCATGCAGCCCGTTGGTTTCGGGCTGCATGGCGTTGGAGGACGATATGGCTGATTTCATGAGCAGCATCCCCCGGCCTGTGCGGTCGGCGCGAAGGGCGTGGCTTTCGGACGCGACCGCACGAATGGCGGTCGCCTACAGCCTATTCGCCCTGTGCTTCGGCTTCACGCTCGCCGTCATCGTCGGCGTCGTTCGCTAAAAGCTGCAGTGGATCAGAAAACCAGCGCTAGAGGCGATCGGGCCCTCGGGCGCCGTCCGCGCGACCACCTGGCCGTCGAGGTGACACATTACCTCGTGGGTCCGACCTGCCCCGGCTTCTGCGCCGCCTCCCGCCTCCGGATCGCGAGGCGGTGATGCACTCCGACGTCAGGGCGAGCGTGAAGGGGCCGCGCTGCTCCGCATCGCGAGGCGTTTCGGTCGAGGCAAGAACCGTCGACAGGATGAGCCAGTGGAGCTAGTCGCCATCGGCGTCGATCAGCCGTCTCAGGAACAAGCTCGGCACATACTCGCCGAACTTGGCTGTCGATAGATTTCCGACGAACATGGCAATGCGGTCGACCGATATCGACGGCATTGCGACTTGCCGGACGATCGGCCCATTTCATGTATGCATTCACATTAGGATCGTCGCGCGGATTATTCCTCACGACGACTGCGACGGCACTTCGACCATCGACGCCAGGCCAAGTGGCCACGGTCGCCACCGCGACTTGGACCTTTCTCGCGGACCAGCCGTGACGGATTCCAATTTGCGCTCTTGATCGCTGCACCATCGCCTGATCGCCGTCGTGTCCGCCACGCGACTGATACAAACCCTTGAACCTCTGGACGATCGAGTGGGAATGACGGATACAAACGGCGGCAATAGCGTAGGTTTGGCAGTGGTTTTCGCCGTTGTTTGATTGCCGTTCTCGTCCGTCTTTCTCTCCCATTGTTTGGCGTACTCCATTTCGGTCTCGCAGGACCGATCTGAGAGCACTCTCAGGATGATGTAGAGCCTTTTCGATGGGTGGGAGTGCTCTGGCCGTGGAATGGCGTGCACAAAGGCGGGGCTGCTTTGCGCCGCAAGTAGGTCATTCCGGGAGCCGTTGCCCGCACCCAAGAGCAGACATCGCCGACGGAAGTGCAGCGGCGGGGCTACGCCCGGAGTTGGAAAGCCGATTGCCAGGAATCGACTGGTAGACGCATGGGTGATTGCCCAAACATTTCTTGTGAAGGCCGCTCCGCAGCAACGCGAGGGGTCGAAGCCGAGTGGCCGAGACCCTTCTGGGGCTCGGTTCACGAGAACCCGAATGGCGGCGCTGACGCGCCATACCGCACGCTATATAGAAGGTGCTCGAACGCCTTCTGGGCGAGTGCTTCGGGACCAAACCAGCCGTCGTCTATCTGGAGCCATTCGACGACGAGGAGCAAAAACAGTTCTTTGACGCCGCTTTCCCCGGTGAGGACTTTGCCTCATTCGTGAAGGAAACGGAGCCGTTCGAACTGCACCCGCTGCTTAAGCCTATGTGCAAAGCGGCGGCCGGCCGTTCACGAGCAAGCGGCAGAATTTATCAGCTTGGACACGGGATCAGCCCTGCGACGGCTTCCAGTCGGCCGGTGGAATGACGTTGACCATCCACGGGATCCCGAACCTGTCGATCAGGGAACCGAAGCCGGGAGACCAGAAGGTCTCGCCGAAAGGCATGACAGCTTTGCCGCCTTCGGACAGCTGATCGAACCAGCGTTGGCCTTCGGCCTTGTCCTCGGTATGGAGCGTAACGTCGAAGCCATTTTTGGGTTTGTCGATGTTGGGGGCCCATCCGGTGTCCATGTCGGCGCCCATCAGCGCCTGGTCCCCCACGTCGAGCCAGCAGTGCATCAGCCAGGTCTTGTACTTCTCATCGGTAATCGGCATGCCAGGAGGCGCATCGCCATAGGGCATGGCGGCGGTGATCTTTCCGCCCAGGACCCTCGCGTAGAACTCGAATGCCTCGCGACATTGGCCCTGGAAGCTCAGGCTGGTCACGATCTTCATGCTCGTCTCCCTTTTGATTGGTGCTTCGGCGCGCGTCAGAAATGAATTGAGCTGCAGGACTGTACTCCACCTGCTCGGCCTACGGTCAGCGCGTGACATCGAGAACCTCGCCGTCGTCGAACGGCGAGACATGGAAGTTCATCGCCCTTCGGCTGGCCGTCCTGGAACATTGGGGATGGCTGTGCCGCAGGCATGGTCCGCTTCCTTTCTGCGTTAGATCCCAGGGAAAGCAGCCGTCGATTGCCTTCCTTCATCTATGTTGATATCAACATGTGTGTCAACGTTTCAGATGCACGCTCCTGCCAACATTCCGACGGACGGGCGAGTCCGGTTGCCGCGCCTCCCTCGAAGCTCAATGCGGGCTTACGATGCCGTAACGGAATAGGCTGCGGGCCGTATCGACGACCGTTTCTTCCCGGGCGCTGGGCCGCCTCCCGGCATTCGCCGAGCCTTTTCGCCGGTGCTCCTGCGAATGGGCGTGCCTGCCGGTTCTTCTGTCTCCCCTGTTTGCACCTTCGCAGCGAACTCGCCGAGGTTTTCACTGAGAATTCTCGCGACATCGAACAGCGTAACGACATCACCGCTCACGCCGATGAAACGCTGCCCCTTCGCTGCATTCGCCGTCCTTCGCGAGGATGTGGAGGCCCGCCAGGTCGCGGACATCGACCATGCCGAAGTCAAGCCAGGCAGGGGCGGGGGCCTTCGAGAAGCTGCTTGATGACGATCGAAGCGGAGATGTCCGGCCCCGGAACGGGCCCGAAATGCCAACCGGGTTGACGACCGACATCTCGAGGGAGCCACCCTCGCAGTCAATGAAGTCCCAGGCCGCTCGCTCGGCAAGGACCTGACGGCACCGGCTTTCGCCATTCTCAAGCCCCGCGGCCGCGGTCTTCACCTTCAACGACTATGTGACGGCCGGTATCAAGATCGCAGGTCAAGCCGAAACCCAGCGAACCGCCGTAGAGCAGAGCAGAGCAGAGCAAGTCTTCCGCCATGTTAAATCAGTACCTGCACTTCGGGACATGGCTCTGCCGCTGATCCGGCTCTGCCGGCAGGGACCTTTGTCGACGTCCGACCGTTGGGCCGACCGGGCAAGATCTCGGCGTTGCGCGATCCCTTCACCCTTCGGACCTCAGAGATAAAGTCGGGACTTCTACGCCGGACGATCCCGCCGTGCGGCGACTTGGCCGGTTCATTTCTCGGCTGGTCCACCGCGGCTGGTCAGAAGTGCCCTCAGCCGTGGCACGTAAGGTCTGACGGTATCGGCGAAGGGAGCGCCCTCGAGGCGCATCGCCCACAGCGCGCGGATCTGCTCGTCGACAGCGTCGAGCGCCTCCTTCTTCTGCAGCGGGTCGAGCTCCTTCATGGCCTTGATGCCTTCCCTGGCGCCGGAGAGCATCGCCTCAACCTCCGCGCGGGGGATCGCGGCGACAAAACCCCGGATGGTTTCTCCGAGGGCGACCTTCCAGCGCTCGCGCGAGAAGCCGGCCCCGGCGATCAGCCCCCCGGCGGCGGCGTCCTCGTCGAACCACTCGTCGGCAATCTCCTCGTCATAGGCGAAATCGCCGAACTGCGGCTTCAGCCGCTCGATGAGGTCGACCACCGCAGCGGCATCGCGGCTCGACAGCGCATAGGCCGGTCCGGTCCACCACCGCATGCCGACGAGAACGGCGGCGGCGAGCGCGACGCCGCACAGCAGCTGCAGCCCACTGCGCAGTTCAGTCATAGCAATCCGCCATCGTCGCGCGCGCCTGCCGGCCGGCATGGCTCTGGATGAGGGAGCCGCCGGTCGAGGCGGCCTGTGCTGCGATCATGCCGCCCCGCCCGCCGAAGCCGCCGAAACCGCCGACGAGCGACAGGGCGCTGCCGATCACCGCAGCGCCGGTCTGGGCCTCGGCGGCCTTGTTGGCCGCCTCCATGCAGGCCCGCTCGATCTCGGCGGCGTTGCGCTTGCCGCGCCGGGGCGTTTCCGCCGGCGCGGAAGCGGCGACGCGGGCGCCTGCGGGAACACCGGCATCGGGCGTCGAGGTCTGGTTGCAGGCTCCGACCAGGAGGCAGCAGAACAGGAGAAGCAGTCGCTTCATGGTCACTCCGGGCAATGTTGCTTGTAGGGGTCAGAAGGAGGTCTGGAAGCGCACGGCGCCCGACAGGGTCGCGTCGTAGCCGCGCGTGGCGGCATGCACCGCAAGCGACAGCTGCGCCCGTTCGCCGATCTTCTGGTCGAGGTCCGCGCCCACGCGCACCCAGGTCTCGCGCGTCGTGCCACCGCCGTAGTCGAAGCCGTAGAGGCCGAGCACCTGGCCCCTGGCCCGCGTCGCGTCGCCCGTGCCGTGCACCAGCTCGAGCGAGCCGCCGAGCGTTGTCGTCGCTCCGAGCGCCGTGCGCGCCGGGACGCCGAGGCGTCCCTCGCCGGTGACGAGCGTCTGGGCGTCGAAGCGTGCCGGGAAGGAGCCGAAGGTCTCGGTATAGCCGTCGACGACGGTGCGCCCGACGGCGAGCGAGACGAAGGGATTGATCGTGGTGGCCCCCAGCGTCAGGGCGTTCTGCCAGTCCGCCCGCAGCCGCAAGACGCCCGCGCGCACGCTGGTGTCGCCCTGCGAGGTGGTGAGCGAGCCGCCGTTCGTGTAGCTGCGGCGGATGTCGGCGTCCCAGCCGCCATAGAGGCCGGTGAGCGACAGGAGGATGGGGATGCCCTGGGGCCGCCAGTCGATCTCGCCGATCACGTACTGGCCGTCGAGCTTGCTGCTGCCGCCGGTCATCAGGTCCTGGCGGGCGTGGCTCGTGCCGAGGCCGAGCCCGACGCGGACCTGGCCCTGGAAGAGATCGGCGCAGAGCCCCGCCTCGGCGAGCCCGCCGGTGGCGTCGCGGCCGTTGCCGTAATGGGCGAGGTCGCCGTTGACCCAGAAGCAGGTGCCGCCGGGCAGGGTCGGATAGTCCATCAGCGGCCGGTGGTGGCTGCCGTTCATGGGGAGCCAGGCGAGATTCTGGCCGATGCGGGAGAGCTGGGCGGCGCCGTAGAGCGTGCGGTTGTATTCGAGGACATTCATCAGGCCGGTGCCAACGCCGCTCACCCGTGCGATGTATGCGTGCGCTGCGCCGGGATCGTCTGGATCCTCCATCTGGCCGACGACGACGCTGCCGTCGTCGGATACGCCGTTCGCCTCCGTCAGGACCATGGAGCCGACGCCTACCCCGTTCGATGATAACCAGTCGGCGACGGACACCATGCCGGTGGTCTCGGTCCAGCGGAAGGCTTGGGAGAAGCTCGTTCCCGGTGCGTCGGACCATCCGACCACCACCGCCCCGTCACCGGAAACGGCCGTCGCCTGGCTCGAGGGGCCGCCGAGCGTGCCGAGGTCCTGCATCTGCGGATTGCCGGACACGCCTCCGGTTCCCCCTTCCACCCACCGGAAGGCATGGCTGTGCCATGACGTGCTCAGGGAGGAATACCCGACCACCACGCGCCCGTCGCGCGACACGGCGGTGGCCTCGGCGAAGGTGCCGCCCAGCGTTCCAAGGTCCTCGGGCGTCGCCGTACCGACCGTCGTGACCTCGCTCAGGTCCCAGCGCAAGGCGCGCCGGGACGCACCGCTGCCCGGGTCCACCCCCCAGCCGACGGCAAAGATACCATTGCCGGATATGGCGGTGGCGGATGCCGCCCTCTCGGGATCGAGCCCTTCGAGCCGGAACATTTGCGGGTTACCGACGACACCGGTGGTCGCACCCTCGACCCACACGAAAGCGTGCGGCAGCGCTCCGGTGTCGAGCCGCGTCGAATAGCCGACGATCCGCCTTCCGTCGTCGGAAATTCCGAGACCTGCACTCATGCCCGGATCAGCGAAGCCGTTGAGGGTGCCGAGGCTCTGCATGCCGTCGAAGGCCGTCCAGCGGAACGCCAGTTCCCGCCCGTCGGCGTCGACCGAGGCGCCGGTCGCTACGCCGCCGTCGGATACGTCATTCGCACGGGCGTGGCCTCCGCCGAGATCGCCGAGGTCCGTGACCGCCCCCGTGATGCGATCGTAGAGCAGCGCCCGGGCCCGCCCGTCTACATCGTCGCCCCTTCCCGCCACATAGGAGCCATTGCCGCTGATCGCGAATGCATTCTGCCAGGCTCCAACCGAAAAATCCGGAAGCGCGCCGAACGTCCCCTCGGCGCGCGCCTGCGACACGGCCGAGAGCGCCGTCGTCGCAAGGCACAGGATGGCGAGGCGCCGTATGCCGCCGCGCGGGAGACGGCCTTTGCGGATTGCGGCTGTGGGGCTGGACTGCATGAACGAACGCTCCGTCGGACTGGCAAGGGGATGCCGTGCCGGCCGCCGTGCGGCGCCGGACCGGGGAAGGTCGCTCGGAACGGATCGGGCTGCCGCCCTGCGATGCGGGGCATCGTCAGGGGCGTCCGCTGCCGGGCAACGTCGTGACAGTGATAGTTGTTCTGCGTCTGTGCCCCGACACCCGGTGACAGGACGTGTGACACGGAAGGGAAGTCAGCCGGTCGCGAGAAGCCCCGCCCGCGCCTCCGACGGCGTCATGCCGAAGCGGCGGCGAAAGGCGCGGATGAAATAGGAGATGTTGTTGAAGCCCGCGTCATAGGCGATGACATTGATCAACCGGCCGGAGGTGCGCGGATCCGTCAGCTCCCGGTAGGCTCGCGCCAGACGCTGGCCGAGCACATAGTCGGTGAAGCTCTCGTCCGCGCTCTGGAACAGGCTGCGGATGTAGCGGGGGGTCACCCTGTGGGCTGCGGCTACGATCTCGAGCGAAACCTCCTCGCGGCGCGCCAGCCGGTCGCGGATGTCCTTCTTGACGGCGGCGAGCCGGGCGCCGCGCACCCCGCGCCGCTGCGCGACGACGCGCACGTCGCCCGCCGCCCCGAGCGCCATCAGGGCGAGATCGCGCAGATGGCTGCCGGCAATGCCCGGAAGATCCTCGGACCACTGGGTGGGGTCGTCCATCAGGCCCCGGACATAGCCGGCGAGCAGCGACAGGACCGGAACCTCGGCGCGCCGGATGACGCGCCGCGCCGCCAGAGCCTCGAGGTCGAGGTCGAAGGCGGCCAGCCCGGCGACCGGCATGGTGAGGATCGCGGCCGAATAATGCTGCGGCACATGGCAGACGACGGGGCGGTCGGCCATCCACACATGCCCGTCGCCCGGCATGCAGAGATGCTCCTGCTCCGAGCGCTCGCCGATGCCCACGAGCGCGTCCGGCGAAATGCACAGGACGAGATGGTCCTGCCCATCGCGAATGTGCGAGGTCGTGCGCACCGTGCGGCTCGCCGAGCCGGCGATGAGGGCGACGGAGAGGTTCGGCAGCCGCCGCGTCTTGAAGGTGAAGTGAAAGGCGCTGTCTGGCGCGGGATCGACATCCATGCCGACGAGCTGGGCATAGGCATCCCGGATGCCGTTCCGGGTGTATTCCTGGAACTGCTGCGAAGAATAGTGCTGCATCTCGGTCGCCGGCGAGTCGGATAGGCATAGGTCCGTGGGTGAGACCGGAAGCTAGACGGCGGTTTTCGCGGCGTGCAACCGCTCGTCGGGTGCGCATAATCTTTTGCTGGCGCGCATAACTGGTCAGAGACGGCCAGCCGATCTCAGTCGGCGCTGCGGGTCCGGCGATGGCGACCGGGAGAGACGCCGAAGCGGCGGCGGTAGGCGGTGACGAAATTCGACAGCTGCCGATAGCCGAGGCTCCAGGCCAGCTGCTTCAGCGGCATGTCGAGCCCCTCCTCAATGGCCCGGCGCGCCGCCCGCAGCCGCGCCTCCAGGAGATAGTCGAACACCGTCATGCCGAAGAGCTGGCGGAAACCCGAATTGAGCCGCTTGCTCGAAAGCCCGACCTCATCGGCGAGATCATCGAGCCGCGGTGGCGAGCCGAGGTTCGCCAGGAGCCGCGCCCGGGCCTCGTGCACGCGGCTGATCTCGCGCGGGCTGAGCGTCTCGGGCCGCTGCGAAGTCTCCGCGAGGGCATCGAGGGAATGGGTCAGCAGCTCCAACGCCTTGGCCTCGCGCCACAGGCCGCCCATGGTACCGCCATAGGCGGGCCTGCTGATCTCCGCCGCCGTGCGGGCAAGCGATGCTCCGAGAGCCTGCATTCGCGCAACCGGCAGCAGTCCGTTGGCAAGGACAGCGCGGGGCAAGGGTGGAAGACCGTCGCGCATGGCGAGATCCTCAAGCGCCTCAGGCGTGAGGATGAGCGTGACCGCCCGCCACGGCTTGCCTGCTGCGAGCCGGTAGGAGATCTTCCGTCCGGCGAGGCTGACGGCATAGAACCGGCCGTCATCGTTCCAGACCGCATCCTCGTTACCCTCGGCCGTCATCGTGCCGGCGCCGGCCAGCATGGCGCCAAGGACGAGATGGCCTGCCGGCGCGTCACCGAGCGCCGAGAGCTGAGAAGCATGGCTTACCACGCCCTCGACGCGGTACAGCGCAATTCCCGGGCGAACGATCTCGCGCTGCAGGAGTCCCGTGAACGGCCCCTCTGCGCACCGCGCAAGGCCGTCCGGATCATAGGTACTCTCGAGGCTCCGCTCCGGCAGATCGAAAACCCATCCAGCCTCGTCCATGCTCAACCCTACGGAAAGCGGCCGCCGCTCTTCCCGCAGCTTTGCCGCTTCACGTGTGGTTCGGCAAGCCGTGCGCTTGTCCGCTTCGCCCGGGGTGATGACACCGGGCGTCACGCCATGGCCTCAGCAGCATCGCGGCGCATTCCTTGAAACTGAACGTATCTGGTCAAGCCAGTCCTCGATTGCCGAGCCGTGGATCTGCGCAAGTCCACATATTTGCGTCACATGCAACCGCAAGCTGCCGGCCGGCTGAGGCTGGTCAAGGTTGCGCAGACCGGTCGGCGGCGGATGGCTTGGTCTTCTCCAGGATTTTCACGGCTCCTTTCTGCTCGAGTTCGTCGGGCGGCGCCGCATTGCTGTGCGTCGATGGCGGACCGATCCACAGCATCGTTTCCTCCCGGAGCGCTGACGCCGCCGGCTCATTGCCATCCGCGTGGCCGGTGCGAGCCAATCGGATGACGTTCGAGCCAGCGCACCACCGCATCGACGAGCGAGGTCTGGAAATTGAAGGCCGGCTTGTAGCCTGGGATCAGTCCTCACCGAGCCCCTTGAGCACGGCACTGGGTCGAGCGTATGCACCGTGGCGCCATGTTCCGATGCGACGGCGAGATGCAGCGCATCGCCGGCGCGGAGCCCGAGAGCATGCTGATCGGCGAACTTCGCCGCCGTCCGGAACTGCCCGTCCGTCACGGGCAGCACGGTAAAGCTCTCGGCGACCAGCTTGTTGAACATGGCGAGCGCGGCTGACGCTGACATCTCGGCGCATAACACCTCGAAGGTGCCGGTGCGCGTCGACGTCAGGCAGCGGCGGTCCTGTTCTGGAGCCGGGACACCAGGCGCACGAAGGGCCAGAACATCAGGAAATAGATGATGGCCGCGGCGATGAGCGGCGTCGGGTTGTAAGTGAGGCCCTGCGCGATCTGCGCCGAACGCAGCAGCTCCTGCAGGGCGACCGCCGAGGCGATCGATGTCTGCTTCACCAGTTCCACGGTGTTGCTGACGAGATCCGGCAGCACGTTCCGCGTCCCCTGCGGCACCACCACATAGGTCATGCTCTGGCCCCAGGTCAGGCCCGTCGAGCGCGCGGCCTCTCGCTGCCCGCGCGGCACCGACTCGAGACCGGCGCGGAAGATCTCGGCGAAATAGCTCGAACCGTTCAGTGTGAGCGCAAGGACGGCGGCGGAAAACTCGCCAAGCTGGAGGCCGAGGAACGGCAGGCCGTAGAAGATGAAAATGAGCAGGACGAGCGGCGGGATGGCCCGCATGACGTCGACATAGGCCACGATGATGCCGCGCAGGACAGGGCTTCTCGCTTCCTGCGCCAGGGCGACCAGCAGCCCGCAGAGCACCGCGAGCGGCACCGCGACGAGAGCCAGCGTGGCCGTCAGCCACAGACCCTCGGCGAGAAGCGGCCAGACTTCCCGCAGGATGTCGAAGTTGAGGAAGGTGGTCGTGAAATCGCGCATCAGTGCCTCGGGTGTCCGTAGGCCCGCTCCAGCCAACGTGTGAAGCGCACGAAGGGGAGGAAGAGAGCGAGGAACAGCATGGCGCCGACGGTCAGCGCCGTCGGATTGGCGACGTTCGACTGGATGGAGGAGGTGACGTTGAGAAGCTCGGGCACCGCGACGACGGAGCCGAGCGTGGTGCCCTTGCTGATGCCGATGGCACGATTTGTGAGGGGCGGGATGCCGAGCCGGATCGCCTGCGGCAGCACGACATAGGCCAGCGTCTGGTTGAAGCCGAGCCCCGTCGAGCGGCCGGCTTCCCACTGCCCCTTCGGTACCGAGGTGATGCCGGCCCAGAAGATTTCCTCGGCGAAGGCTGAGAGCACCATCGACAGCGCCACCACCGTCGCCGTGAAGGGCGACAGCACGAGGCCCGAGAAGGGCAACGCGAAATAGGCGAGGATGATGAGGACAAGCTGCGGGATGGAGCGGAAGAGGTCGATGTAGAAGATGATCAGCGCGTTGAGGGGGCGGATGCCGTAGAGCCGCAGCACCGCGAGCAGGAGGCCAAGCGGGATGCCGATGGCGACCGTCAGGATCGACATCTCGACGGTGATCAGGAAGCCGTGGAGGATGTCCGGCCAATAGCCCGAGAGGCGCGAGAAATCGAAGAAGTAGCGGATGATCTCGTCCATCGCCCGTCACGTCCTGGTGCGGTTGACGAAATCGCGGATGCGCTGGTGGCGCGGCTCGACCAGGATTTCGTGCGGCGTGCCGACATCGAGCACCTTGCCCTCGTCCATGAACACGACACGGTCCGCCACCTCGCGGGCGAACTGCATTTCGTGCGTCACGACGATCATCGTCATGCCGAGCTGCTTGGTACGCATCATCACGTTGAGCACCTCGCCGACAAGCTCGGGATCGAGCGCGGAGGTCGGCTCGTCGAAGAGCATCACCTGCGGTTCGAGCGCCATCGCCCGCGCGATGCCCACCCGCTGCTGCTGGCCGCCGGAGAGCTGGGCGGGATAGGCGTCCGCCCTGTGGGCGAGGCCGACGAGATCGAGGTGGTGCCGGGCCTTCTCCTCCGCCGCAGCCTTGGACAGGCCCGCCACCTTGCGCATGGCGAGGGTGACGTTCCCGAGCGCGGTCATGTGCGGATAGAGGTTGATGCCCTGGAAGACCATGCCGATGCGCCGGCGCAGGGCATTGAGGTCGACCTTGCGGCCGGTGATCTCCTGTCCGCCGACGGTGATGCGCCCGCCCGTCGGCTCCTCCAGCCGGTTGATGCACCTGAGGCAGGTGCTCTTGCCCGAGCCGGACGAGCCGACGATGACGACGGCTTCGCCGGCGGCCACGGCAAGGTCGATGCCTTTGAGGACCTCCACGTTGCCGAAGGACTTGCGCAGGTCCTTAATGACCACGATGTCGCGGGCGGCATCGGTTCCGTTTGCTGTGGCCGTCATGTCATCCCGCCGTCAGTTGCAGACCGCTTTGTGCTCGGTGGGGTCATAGCCCTCGAAGTCGGGCGCCCCGTAGCCGGGAAACGCGACCGTGGCGGACGATTCCGTTTCGGGCTTCACGCCGAACCACTTCTCGTGGATCGCGGCGAGCGTGCCGTCCTGCTTGAGGCACTCGATGGCCTCGTCGATCTTGTTGCGGAAGGCGACGTCATCCTTGCGGAAGGCGAGGCCGAAGTTGCGGCCGGTCGACAATACGAACGGCACCTCGGCGTGCGGCGTCTGGGTGGCGATGTAGCGCGAGACCGGCGCATCGGCGAGATTGGCGAAGGCGCGGCCGATCATCACCGCCTGCACTGCATCCGCGTTCTTGTTGTAGCGCTGGATCGTGAAGCCGTACTTGGCCTCGTTGTCGCTCGCCCACTTGTCGGAGACCGAGCCGTTGTTGACGGTGATCGCCTTGCCCTTCAGGTCCTCGGGCCCGGAGACGGTGTTGCCCTTCTCGACGAGGAAGCCAATGCCGGTCGGCATGTAGGGTTCGCTGAACAGCATCTGCTCGGCGCGTTCCTTGGTGATGTTCGTCGGCGCGGCGATCAGCTCGTAGCGCTTGGAGAAGAGGCCGGCGAAGATCGCCGAATAGTTGACGTCGACGACCTCGACGCCCGGCCGGCCCAGCTTCTCGGCGATGGCTGTGGCGAAGTCATAGGCAAAGCCTGTCACCTCGCCGCTCGGCTTCTTGAAGGCGAAGGGCGCGAAGCCGACGTCGAGCGCGACCTTCAGCTTCTGATCCTGCGGGTGGTCGGCATCCTGCGCGGCGGCGGGCACGGCCGCGGCGAGCGCAAGACCGCAGAGTGCGGCGCGAAACATCCGCAACGTTGGCTTCTTCATTCCTGGCTCCTCTGAGAGTGTCCCGACAAGCAAAGGGCAGGCCATTCGAGGGCGTGCCTCACAGTGCCGGTATGGCTCGAAGCGTATCAGTGACAAGCCATGAGGTGGTTATGATAATTCGTCGCCAGGACATAACGTCATGTTAAGTGCGCGACATCGAAGTCCTCGCCCTGCGAGGCCGCAGGCGGCGGTGTGCCGATGAGCTGGCGCAGGTCGCGCACGAAGGTGCGGGCGATGTGCGACATGGGCTCGAGGCGGGACGAGAGCAGATGGATGCGCATCGTGGTCTTCGGGACGAGGGGGCGCGCGACGATGTCGGGCCAGGTGCGACCGGACAGGACGAATTCGTCCACGATGGCGACGCCCGCACCCGCCTGCACGAGCGCGCAGGCCTGCGGCGTGAAGCGCACCTGCGTGTTGACGCGCACGGGCGCGCGGCTGGTGCGCAGCGCCTGCTCGACGTGGAGGCCGTAGGGGGTCTGCGGGCCGTAGCCGATCAGGGGAAATGGCGCGAGGTCCGCCACCCTGACGGACTTGAGCGCTGCCAGCGGGTGCTCCTGCGGGCAGATGACCATGAGCCGTCCCTCGGCGATCTGGCTCGAAAAGACCGTCGGCTCGTCGACGGGCAGCACCGTCAGGCCGAGATCGACGCGGTTGGCGCCGACCCTGGCGACGAGATCCGTCAGGGTCAGAATCTCGAGCTCGATGCGCACGTCCGGATAGCTGGCGCGGAAACGGGCAATGGCCGTCGGAACGATCGCCTGGCCGATGCTGGGGCTGGCGACGATGCGCACGGAGCCTGTGCCGCGCCGGCGCAGTTCCTCCGCGATCTCGTTCACCCGCAGGACGCCCTGATGCACCTGGTCGACCTCGGCAAAGAGCCGCCGCGCCTCCGGCGTCGGCTGCACGCGGCCCTTCACGCGCTCGAACAGCTTCAGCTTCAGCCTGTCCTCCGTATAGGCCAGCAGCCGGCTGATGGCCGGTTGCGACACGGACAGGAGGCGGGCGGCTCCCGAAATCGAGCCGGTGATCATGATGGCGCGAAAAACCTCAATCTGCCGAAGGTTTAGGCTCACCCGATAACACTCCGTTATGGATCGCCTAAAAATTAGCATGCCTCGCTCTGGCTTTCACCCGCTATCTTGCCGGCGAGGGCGCTCCTCCGGGCGCGGCATGCATGAACGACAGGTGGTCCATGAGCGATTTCGATCTCGTGCTTCGCGGCAAGGTGGTCACGGCCGATGCGGTCATCGAGCGCGGCTATGTTGCCGTTTCCGGCGGCAAGGTGGCCCGTGTCGGTGAGGGTGCGCCGCCGTCGGCCCGCGAAACACAGGATGTCGGCGACAGCTGGATCATCCCCGGCGTCATCGACGGCCAGGTGCATTGCTACAGCGCCGGGCGCGAGGAGGGCATCGGCACAGGCTCGCGCGCCGCGGCGGCCGGCGGCATCACCGTGATGGTCGACATGCCCTACGACCAGCCCGAGCCCGTCACCAGCGCGGCGCTCTTCCGCGAGAAGGTGGGCGTCGTCGAGCGCGAAGCGCATGTCGACGTCGCCCTTTACGCGACGATCGCGCCCGAGAACGGGCTCGACGCCATCCCCGGCCTCGTCGAGGCGGGGGCCTGCGCCTTCAAGTTCTCGACCTTCGAGGCCAATCCCACGCGCTTCCCGCGCATCGGCGACGACACGCTCTACGAAGCTTTCCGCCGGGTGAAGCCGTCCGGCCTCCTGTGCGGCGTGCACAACCAGGATCAGGAGCTGACGCGCAAGAACATCGCCCGCGCCATGGAGACGGGCGACACCGGCTGGGACGCCTTCGGCCGCGCCAACAACATGCTGGTCGAGAATCTCGCCACCGCGCGCATCTACGAACTCGGCGCCGAAACAGGTGCGCGTGCCCATGCGGTGCACGTCTCGACCTCGCGTGGCTTCGAGATCTGCAACATGTACAAGCGCAACGGCCACGCGGCGACGGTGGAGACCTGCGTTCAGTACCTCATGCTGAACGAGGAGGAGCATGTGCGCCGCTTCGGAGCCAAGACGAAGCACTATCCGCCGATCCGCCCGAGGGCCGAGATGGAGCGGCTGTGGACGCACATCGCGGCCGGCCACTGCGATTTCGTCTCCTCGGACCATGTCTCCTGGGGGCTCGAGACGAAGAACGATCCGGTCATCTTCAAGAACATGTCCGGGGGGCCGGGTCTCGAGACGCTGCTGCCGGCTTTCTGGACCGGCTGCGAGGAGCACGGCATCTCTCCGACGATGGTCGTCAAGCAGCTCTGCGAGGGGCCGGCGAAGGCCTTCCTCCTCGCCGACAAGGGACGGCTCGCCGAGGGTGCCGATGCGGACATCGTGGTGCTGGATCCAGGTCGCTTCGTGCACGACCCCGGCAAGAGCCTGTCGGCCGTGAAGTGGAGCTCCTTCGAGGGCCGCGAATTCTCCGTCCGTGTGGCGGCAACCTATGTGCGTGGCCAGCTCGTCTGGGACGGCTCGGCCATCCGCAACAAGGGCGGGGACGGCCGCTTCCTGCGTCCGGCGGCCTGACGGCGCGGCCATGCAGATCAATGCCGAGCGGTTGTGGGCGCGGCTTGCCGCGCTCGCCGAGATCACGGACAAGGCGGAGCCCTGGACGCGGCGGTCCTTCACGCCGCGATTCCTCGAAGGCCGGGCCTGGCTGGAGAAGGAGTTCGCGGCCGCGGGGCTCGCGGTCTCGCGCGACGCCGGCGGCAATCTCGTCGGGCATCTGCCGGGCCGTGAGGCGGCGCGCGTGCCGATCGTTCTCGGTTCGCATTCCGACACGGTGCCGGCGGGCGGGCGCTTCGACGGCACGCTCGGCGTGCTCGCCGGGCTCGAGGTGGCCCAGTCGCTGCAGGAACAGGGCATCGTCCTCGACCACCCGCTCGAGGTCATCGACTTCCTCGCCGAGGAGCCGAGCGACTTCGGCCTCTCCTGCATCGGCAGCCGGGCGGTTGCCGGCGCATTGACGCAGGACATGCTGGCGATGACGCGGCCCGACGGCATGACGCTCGCCGAGGGGCTCGCCTATGTGGGCGGCCGCCCCGACGCCCTCGCTGAGGCGGCGCGCCCACGCGGCGCGATCGCGGCCTATCTCGAGGTCCACATCGAGCAGGGCCGTGTGTTGGAGAGCGAGGGACGCGACATCGGCATCGTCACCGATATCGTCGGCATCCGCCGCGAGCGTATCGTCGTGTCCGGCCGGGCCGATCATGCCGGCGCGACGCCCATGAACCTGCGGCACGATGCGCTCGTTGGCGCGGCGCGCATCATCGATGCGGCCCATCGCAAGGCCTTCGCCGGCGGCACCGACGACAAGCCGATGGTCGCGACGGTCGGCTATCTCGTCAATCAGCCGAACGCCGCCAATGCCGTGCCGGGCCGTGTCGAGATGATCCTCGAGGTGCGCTCCGGCGACGAGCTGGCCGTGTCGGCCTTCACGCAGGAGCTGCTTGCCGCCGCCGCACCGGCGCTTGCCGAGCTCGGCGTCAGTGCCACGTCCTCCCTCATCAGCCATGTCCCGCCGACGCCCTGCGCGGAACCGATCCGCACCGCGATCGTGCGAGCGGCCGACGGGCTCGGTCTCAACCATCGGGCCATGCCGAGCGGGGCCGGCCATGACGGCATGTTCGTCTCGCGTGTCGGCCCCATCGGCATGATCTTCGTGCCGTGCCGGGACGGGCGCAGCCACGCGCCGGAGGAATGGATCGAGCCCGAACAGGCGGCCACCGGCGCGCGTGCGCTCGCGGCGGCGGTCCTGGAGCTCGACCGCGCGCTCGCCCGGTGACGGTCATGGATGTCGCGGCCGCCGACCTGCCGGAACGGGACCTCTACAAGCTGCTCGTCAACACGGTGCTGCCGCGCCCCATCGCGCTGGTCACGAGCTGCGACAGGGCAGGGCGGGTCAATGCGGCGCCGTTCAGCTTCTTCAACGCCTTCAGCCATGCCCCGCCGCTCGTCGTCCTCGGCATCGAGGGGCGGGAGGGGCAGGAGCCGAGCAAGGACACGCTCCGCAACATCCGCGAGACGGGCGGTTTCGTCGTCAATCTCGTGGACCGGGCGCTGGTGCCGGCGATGACCGTCTGCGGCATCGATTTCCCGCCCGAAGTGGAGGAGCTCGCCATGGCAGGGCTCGACACGTTGCCCTCACGGGCCGTCGCGGCCCCGCGGATTGCGGCGTCTCCGGTCCAGTTCGAGTGCCGGGAACGGGTCTCGCTCGGGCTCGG
The DNA here is from genome assembly GCF_014196925.1 of Chelatococcus caeni. Lineage (GTDB taxonomy): Bacteria > Pseudomonadota > Alphaproteobacteria > Rhizobiales > Beijerinckiaceae > Chelatococcus_A > Chelatococcus_A caeni. The sequence goes on from NZ_JACIEN010000001.1 coordinate 789,943, forward strand.
CACGCGCCACCGGACGCTCGTCATCGGCGAGATCGTCCATCTGTGGATCCGCGACGGTCTCGTCGACGAGCAGGGCCATGTCGATGTCGATGCGCTCGACCTCGTCGGGCGCCTGCATGGCGCCGACTGGTACGTGACGACGCGAGACCGCTTCCGCGAACCGCGCAAGACACAAGCAGACCTTGAGGCAGGCGCCGCCGCGCCGCCGGAGAAAGAGCCATGAGCAGCGAACGGCACGGAACCGTCTACGTCATCAATCCCAACTCCAGCACCGCGGTCACGCAGGGCATCGATGCCGCGGTGGCCCCCTTGCGCAGCACCGACGGGCCGGCCATCGCCTGCCTGACGCTCGCCGAAGGGCCCGCCGGCATCCAGTCCCAGCGCGACGTGGACGGCATCGTCGGGCCGCTGCTCGCGCGAGCGGCGCCGCTCGAGGACGAGGCCGGCGCCTTCGTCATCGCCTGTTTCAGCGATCCCGGTCTCCATGCCCTGCGCGAGCAGAGCAGCCGGCCGGTGCTCGGCATCGCCGAATGCGGCGTCCTCACGGCGCTGACGCTCGGCCAGCGCTTCGGCGTCATCGCCATCCTGCCGACCTCCATCCCGCGGCACCTGCGCTACTTCGGCGCCATGGGCGTCTCGGCGCGCCTCGCCGGCGACCGGGCCATCGGCCTCGGCGTGACGGAACTCGCCGACGAGGAGCGCACGCTCGCCCGCATGAGCGAGGTGGGGCGCGTCCTGCGCGATACGGACGGCGCGGACGTCATCGTCATGGGCTGCGCCGGCATGGCGCGTTTCCGCGATCCGCTCGAGGCGGCGCTCGGCGTGCCGGTGGTGGAGCCGACCCAGGCCGCGGTCGCGATGGCTCTCGGCCGGGTGTGCCTCGGCTGGTCCGGCAAGACCGGACGCGGGGCGGCGGCATGAACTCCCTTGTCGACGAACTCGCCCGCGTCGTCGGTGCCGACCACGTGCTGACGGCGGCCGGTGAGCAGGCGCCCTATGTCACCGACTGGCTGGGCAAATATCGCGGCAGCGCGCTCGCCGTCGTCCGGCCCGGTTCGAGCGAGGAGGTGCGCCGTGTGCTCGCGGCCTGCCATGAGGCGGGGGCGATCGTGGTGCCGCAGGGCGGGCATACCAGCCTCTCGGGCGGCGCGACGCCGGACGGGAGCGGCAATGCGGTGGTCCTGTCGCTCACGCGGATGAACCGCATTCGCGAGATCGATCCCATCGGCAACACGATCACGGTCGATGCCGGCTGCGTTCTCGCCCGCGTGCAGGAGGCCGCGCGCGAGGCCGGGCGCTTTTTCCCGCTGAGTCTCGGCGCCGAGGGCAGCTGCACCATCGGCGGCAATCTGGCCGCCAACGCCGGAGGCGTCGCCGTGCTGCGCTACGGCACGATGCGCGAGCTGACGCTCGGGCTCGAGGTGGTGCTGCCGGACGGCCGCATGTGGGATGGGCTGAAGGCCCTGCGCAAGGATAACTCCGGCTATTCCCTCAGGGATCTATTCATTGGATCGGAAGGCACCCTCGGTGTCATCACTGGCGCCGTGCTGAAGCTGTTTCCCGAGCCGCGTGCGCGAGCGGCGGCCTTCGTCGCGGTGCCTGGGCTCGATGCGGCGCTCGGCCTCCTTGCGGTGGTGCGCGAGCGCTGCGGCGATCGCCTGACGGCCTTCGAGTTCATGACCGACGTGTGCCTCGACCTCGTCACGCGGCATGTCGCTGACGCGCGTCTGCCCTTCGGGTCATTGCCCGCCGCCGCCGTGCTCGTGGAGCTGTCGGACACCGATGGAGAAGCGGCTCTCGCCGAACGGCTCGAAACGGCGCTCGTCGATGCGGTCGAGGCCGGGCTCGCGGAAGACGCGGTGGTCGCCCAGGACGGCACCCAGGCTCGCGCCTTCTGGCGTCTGCGCGAGGGCATCTCGGAGGCGCTGGTGCGCGCCGGCAAGGCCGCCAAGCACGACGTCTCCGTGCCGGTCGCTGAGATGGCCGCCTTCGTGCGCGAGGCCGGGGCGGCGGTCGAGGAGAGTGCGCCGGGGGCGCGTCCGGTCGTCTTCGGGCATCTCGGCGACGGCAACCTCCATTACAACGTGCTGCGGCCGGAGGTTGCGAGCGAGGAAGCCTTCGCCGCCGCGGCTCCGGCTCTCACGCGCCGCGTGCACGACGTCGTTGCCCGCCATCAGGGCTCGATCAGCGCCGAGCACGGCATCGGCCAGCTGCGCGTCGGCGAGATGTCCGGGTGCAAGTCGCCGCTCGAACTGGAACTGATGAGCGCGCTCAAGACCGTGCTCGACCCGCAATGGCGTTTCAACCCGGGCAAGCTGCTGCCGCCGGATATGCCGGCACGCCGGCCGGTGGAATGAGAGGAGTCTCCCATGGCTTTGTTGGATGAGGGCGCCTCCGGCGTCTTCGTGATCGGCGTCACCCCTTTCGCTGAGGACGGGGCGCTCGACCTCGACAGCACGGATCGTGCCGTCGACTTCTATCTCGAGCGCGGGGCCACGGGCCTGACCGTGCTCGGCATGATGGGCGAGGCGCCCAAGCTCACGGCAGAGGAAGCGCGCAGCTTCGTGCGCCGCGTCCTGGCGCGTGTGGGTGGACGGGTGCCGGTCGTCGCCGGCGTGTCGGCGCCCGGCTTTGCGCCGATGCGCGAACTCGCCGAGAAGGTGATGGACGACGGGGCCGCCGGTGTCATGGTGGCGCCCCCCGCGAGCCTGCGCACCGACGACCAGATCTACAACTACTACGAGATGGCGGCAGAGACGCTGGGGGCGGCGACGCCGTTCGTCCTGCAGGACTTTCCCCTGGCGACCGGGGTGCAGATTGCGCCCGGTGTCATTCAGCGCATCGTCAGGGCCATCCCCTCCTGCGTCATGCTCAAGCACGAAGACTGGCCGGGCCTTGCGAAAATCGCGGCCCTGAGGGCCGCAAGCGACCGCGGCGAGACGCGGCGCATCTCGATCCTCGTCGGCAACGGCGGAATCCTCCTGCCGGAGGAGCTGTCGCGCGGGGCGGACGGCGCGATGACGGGCTTCGCCTACCCGGAGATGTTGGTCGACGTCTGGCGGGCGCACGCCGCCGGCAATGTCGAGCGGGCGCACGATCTGTTCGACGCCTATCTGCCGCTGGCGCGCTACGAGCAGCAGCCGGGTCTCGGCCTCGCCATCCGCAAATATGTGCTGGCGCGGCGCGGCGCCATCGCCTCGGCGACCTTGCGCAAGCCGGGCGGCAAGCTCTCGCAGGCCGATATCGCCGATATCGAGCGTCTCATCGCGCGGCAGGAACGCCGCCTCTCGGAGTTGGGCTGATGGATCTTGGACTGAAGGGCAAGCGGGCGCTGGTTCTGGGGGCGAGCCGCGGCCTTGGGGCGGCGATCGCCCGCACGCTGGCGGAAGAGGGCGCGAGCGTCGTCGCGGCCGCGCGCAGCGAGGAGAAGATCAGGGCCTGGGCCGGCGCCCTGCCGGCCGAGGTCGGCGGGCGCGTCACCGCCGCGCGGCTCGACCTCGCCGACCTCGCCAGCGTCGAGGCGCTCGTCGAGCGGCTGATCGCGGAGGGCGGCGTGGACATCCTCGTCAACAATTCCGGCGGGCCGCCGCCGGCCGATGCGCGCGAGGCCAAGCGCGCCGACTGGCTGGTGCAGTTCGAGGCGATGGCGGCCAACCTCTTCCACCTCACCCAGCGCCTCCTGCCCGGCATGCTGGCGAAGAAGTGGGGCCGCATCGTTACCATCGCCTCCTCGGGCGTCGAGCAGCCGATCCCGCGCCTTGCCCTGTCGAACGGCATCCGCTCGGCGGTGGTGGGCTGGTCGAAGACGCTGGCGAGCGAGGTGGCGGGCCAGGGCGTGACGGTGAACGTGGTGCTGCCCGGGCGCATCGAGACCGAGCGGGTGGAAGAGCTCGACGCGGCCAATGCGCAGCGCCAGGGCAAGACGCCGGAGGAGGTGGCCGAGGCCTCGAAGGCGACGATCCCGGCCGGCCGCTACGGCACGCCGCAGGAATTCGCCGACGTGGTCGCCTTCCTTACGAGCGAGAAGGCCTCCTACGTCACCGGCGCCAAGCTCCGCATCGACGGCGGCGCGACCCGCGGCATCTGAGGCGGGAAGGCGCGCCTTATAGCGTGTCGGTGCGACCATCGGCCGTTCGGAGAGCATTCGGGAGCGCTTTCCTCCCACGTTCACGTCCTCCTGCCCGTCATCGTGGCTGCCGCTTTCGGCGCCGGCCTCGATCGCGCCCTGGCTGCGCCGGCGGTGGAGCGGTTCGATGATTGGGAGGCGCATTGCGGTGAGGGGATGGGGGCGACCGCCCTAGGGCGGGGCGGCGCTGGTCGCCGGCGCTTCACCCTAGCTCGCGTGAGGGCGGAGCCCTTAGCGAAAATCGCCAGCGGGAGCCGGGTCATAGGTGCGATCGGGGATGTGTCCCTTGGGAATCGACGTACTGCCGCGCGAGCGTCGCTTCGAAGCGCAAAGCCGCGGCTCGTTCAGCCTGACCCAGGCGCTCGAATTGCGCAGCCGCATCCTCGCGCTCCTCGATTTCCGAGACCAGGACGCGCCGGATCTCTTGGTCACCCAGGGCGAGCCGCTCCACTTCCGCTGCGCCGCTCCAGAAATCTTCACCCGGCGCTGGGCCCGCGGCCGCGCGCGGCGCTTCGGCATTGTCGAGTGCCGCGACGAGATTTCGAAGCAATGCGATTTTCGGCCGATCCTTCTCCTTCAGGGCATGTCGCAGGTCGGCCCTCAGCCGGGTCTTCACAGACTCTGCGGTCATAATATCCTCATTGCTCCCAATGTTGCGTTCAATAATTCCTCATCATATATAAATAGGGAATCATGAGGAGCTCCAATGTCGAGCAAACTCGCTACGGTCGAGCAGGCCGCCGAAGAGCTTGGACTGCATCCCAAGACCGTGCTCCGCTATATTCGCGAGGGGCGCTTGTCGGCGACCAAGATCGGAAAGGCCTATCGCATCGATCGCGGCACGCTGGACGCGTTCGGCGGGGTCGTGCGGGGCCGTTCGGGTGCGGCCGATGTTCGCGCGACGTGCGTCGTCGAAATCGCTGACATCTCGCCCGAGGGAGCGGAGCGGACGGCATCGCTCCTCAATGCGGCCAGCATGACGGACGGGGCGCGGCCGGCGCCGTTGCATCTCAGTACGGCGTTCGACCCAACGAGCCGCCATCTCAAGATCGTCCTTGTCGCAAGTCCATCGGACGCAGCGAAGCTGCTCGAGCTGGTGGATCTGCAGCTGCGTGCTCTCAAATGACGGCCACGTTCTATCGCAGCGACAAGGCTGCTGCCGAGATCGAGGCACTCTATCGAAAGGTCCTGGACCACTGGCCTGGCCCGAAGGAAGAGCGACGTTGGAAACGGAACGTCGGCGCCCTAAAGCGGTCATTGTGCCGTCGCCGGGCAACGGACATCGCTACACCCATGGTGCCAAGAGACACCGCACGAGACACCGCACGAGACACCGCTCGCCAGCAACGCATGCCCAAGGCGTCAAAGGCGGATCGATTTCGATCGCCATTAGGGCCAGCGATGAAGACGAAGTCGGCTTGCCGCGCGGCTGCAGGTTAAAGAAAAGGCAAAATTACAGAGACGGCTCTACCCGCCGAATGTCAGCCAATTTCTGCGCGCCGAGCATTCCCATCGTCGTCTGCAATTCCGCTGACAGCAGATCGAGCACCCGGGCGGCTCCCTCGGCGCCTCCCAGCGCGACGCCGTAAAGCGTGGCGCGACCGATCATGACACCACGAGCTCCCAGCGCCAGGAAGCGGGCAATGTCGGCTCCTCGTCGTACTCCGCTGTCCGCAAGAATTTCCAACCGGTCTCCGACGGCCTCTGCGATCCGCGGAAGAACCTCTGTCGGTCCCGGGGCGCAATCGAGATTGCGGGCGCCGTGGTTGGAGACCACGATGGCATCGACGCCATGGGAGCAGGCCGTCAGCGCGTCCTCGACGCGGAGCACCCCTTTCACGACGAGCTTGCCTCGCCAGCGTTGTCGCAGCAGGCGGACATCGTCCCAGGTTACGTCCTTCGCCAGGCTGACCTCGTCCGAGAGCGCCTCGCGGCCGAGCCGCGTGCGGAACTCCGCCGGATAATGTGCGTAGGTCGGAATTCCGGAAGTCGCCAGCGCGCGTAGCATGACCGCAACCGCCCATCGCGGATGCAGGGCGACATCGAGACCGGCCCGCCACGAGGCCTTGAGCGGGATTCCGAAGCCGTTCCGCAGGTTGTATTCGCGGTTCGGGCTGACTGCGGTATCTGCCGTCAGGACCAGCGTTTCCGCTCCCGCCGCCCAGGCCCGATCCAGCAGGTTCAGCGTCCGCCGGCGGTCTTTCCAGACATAGAGCTGAAACCAAAGATCAGCACCGGAGTCTGCCGCGATCCGTTCGATCGAGGTGATCGACTGCGTCGAAACGCAGAATGGAATGCCCGCGCGCGCCGCCGCCCGCGCGAGGGCGATTTCGCCGTCGTGCCAGACCAGTCCGGCCACCGCTGTCGGCGCGATGACGAGCGGCAAAGGCTGCCGCTTGCCGAGAAGCTCCGCTTCCGTCGACGTCCGGGCGACATCGACGAGCACCGCCGGAGAGAGTGCGATGGCGTCGAGCCTGCGTCGATTGGCTAGAATCGAGACCTCGTCCTCGCAGCCGCGGTCGACATACTCGAACAAGCCACGTGGTAGACGCCGCCGCGCAGCATTGCGGGCGTCCTCGACATTCAGGATGTGGGTGAAAGCGGAGAGTGCAGTCATCGCTCCACACGGCCGGCACGAAATGACGCGGCTCAGCCGCGATTGTGGAAGTGGCTGAGGAAGATCCTGGTCGCCTCCTGCTTCGGCTGGCCGATGATCTCCCGCGCCGGGCCCTCCTCGACGATGACGCCGTCGCGCATGAAGACGACGCGGTCGGCGACCTCGCGGGCGAAGCCGATCTCGTGGGTGACGATGATCATGGTCATGCCTTCGGCGGCGAGATCGCGCATCACGCCGAGCACTTCGCCGACGAGCTCGGGGTCGAGCGCCGAGGTCGCCTCGTCGAAGAGCATGACCTCCGGTTCCATCGCCAGGGCGCGCGCGATGGCGACGCGCTGCTTCTGACCGCCCGAGAGCTTGTTCGGGAAGACGTCGACCTTGTCGCTCAGCCCGACCTTGGCGAGCAGCTTGCCGGCGAGCGCCTCGGCCTGTGGCTTGGGCAGCGCCTTCACCGAGACCGGGCCCTCCATCACGTTCTGGACGACGGTCATGTGCGGAAACAGGTTGAAATGCTGGAAGACCATGCCCGTATTCGAGCGGAAACGGGCCTGCTCGCGGGTGGCCGGCAGCTTCGATCCGTCGCCGAAGGCGAAGCTGTCCTTGCCGATGCGGATGCGCCCGCCATCGGGCATGACGAGCAGGTTGAGGCAGCGCAGCAGCGTCGACTTGCCGGAGCCGGACGGGCCGATCAGCGCCACGACCTGGCCGGGCTCGACTTTGAGGTTGATGTCACGCAGCACCGCCAGCGCGCCGAAGCTCTTGCGCAGGCCGGAGACCTCGATCTTGTAGCTCATCGCCTTACGCCCTCAATTGCTCTGGGCGAGCCGCTTCTCGGCTCCTTTGACGATCGCCGTCAGCGGCAGCAGCACGACGACGTAGATCGCTGCGATCACCGTGTAGACCTCGAGCGCGCGATAGGTGTCCATCGCCGCCACCTGGCCCTGATAGAGCAGATCCGGCACCGCCAGCACCGAGACGAGCGAGGTGTTCTTGAACTGGATGATCGACTGGTTCATCAGCGGCGGGATCATCCGCTTGATCGCCTGCGGCAGCACGATGCGGCGCATCACCCGTGCGGGCGTCATTCCGAGCGCGAGCCCCGCTTCGCTTTGCCCCGGCTCGATCGAGACGATGCCGCCGCGAATGACCTCCGCATAGAAGGAGCCGCCATAGAGCGTCAGCGTCACGATCGAGGCGGTGATCGCATCCAGCTTGATCCCGGTCAGGATCGGCAGGGCGTAGTAGAACCACAGCAGCAGCACGAGCAACGGGGTCAGCCGGAACATCTCGATATAGGCCCAGGACAGCCAGCGTAGCGTAGGCGAGCGCGAGAGTTGCGCGATGCCGGCGATCAGACCGACGATCAGCCCAAGCAGCACGACCGCGATCGTAATACCGATCGTGACGCCGGTTCCCGTCAGGAAGATCCAGCGATAGCTCCAGACGATGTCGAAATTCCAAGTATAGGACATGCTGAACCCTGCCTGCGCGTGGCGCGGCCTTTCAGACGAAAGTCGATCGAACTTGGCGCGCCAGCTTCCCGCCATGCGGGAAGCTGGCGGGAAGCTGGCCGGTCCTCAGAGAGTAATACCCGCCGGGATGTCTTCAGAGGTGACGCCAACCTGTTCCAGGCTTTCGACGACCGCGCTGCGGACGAGACCGAGGCCGCGCGCGTAGACGATCCAGGTGTTGACGAAATCCCGCCAGGTCTTGTCCGATTCACGGCGGAAGGCCGCGTTCGAGGTTGAGCCGAAGAAGGGCTGGGGCACGACCACCTTGCCGAGTCCGGGGTCGGCCTTCACTGCGCGCACGCCGCCCATCCAGAAGATGCATTGGGCGTCAACACGACCGGTGCGCAGCGCCAGCATGGCTTCGTTGATCGTCTTGAAGCGGCTGATCTGCGCCGTGGGGCATAGGAGCGTCGCAATCTGGTCATGGGCTGAGCCGACATCGACCGAGATTTTCACGTCCGGCCTATTCATGTCGGCCCAGTTCTGCGGCTCGAAGCCGGGCTTGGCGATGACGACCAGCGCGCTGTCATAGGCGCCGACCGAGAAATCGACGGCCATGGCGCGCTTCGGTGTGGGATTGAGGCCGAACATGATGTCGATCTTGTCGGCCTGAAGGTCGAGCACCGCATTGCCCCAGGTGGTTTCCACCAGCTCGAGCTCGACCTCCATGTCCTTCGCGAGCGCAGAGCCGATCGTGTAGAAATGGCCGCTCCACTTGCCCGAGGCGGGGTCCTTGACGAACCATGGCGCGCTCGAGGTCACGGCGCCTAGCCGGAGCTTCTTGTTGGTGATGATGCGGTCGAACGTATTTTTTCCCGCGGTCTGTGCGCTTGCCCCGTTGGAGGCCAGCGCGAATGCGCCGGCGGCCACCGCGCCAGCACCGATGAGGCCTGCCAGATCCCTGCGTGTCGTCATTTATTCTTCTCCCGGCGTTATGGGGCGAACCCCGTCATGGTTGGTGAGCCAGGCTCCCGCTTCCCCTGCGGGCATCCGAGACCTTCCGCCCCTCACCGAAGGCGGCAGCGGATTTTTCCGTCGTTCTTTCAGCTGTGTTCGGGTGCCAGCAGCACGCCCGGATTCATCAGGTTCTGCGGATCGAACAGCGCCTTGACCTTGATCATCAGCTCGTAGCGAAGCGGATCGGCAAGACGCTCCAGCTCTTCGGTGAGCTTGCGGCCCACGCCGTGCTCGGCACTGAAGGTGCCGCCGAAGTGAGCCGCGACATCGTGGATTGCCCGCTCGACCTCCAGCGCAAAGCCTTCCGGATCGGGCAGCGCCGCCCAGAAGGCGTGGGTGAACATCAGGATGTAGTGCACGTTGCCATCGCCGAGATGGCAGACAACTTCGCTATACGCGTCCGGAAACAGCTTCGCCGCCACCTCGTCTGCGGCCTTGATGAAGGGCGCGACTTCGGAGGAGCGCACTGCGACGTCATGCGTGATACTGGCGCCTTCCTTCTTGTTGGCCTCGGAGACCGAGTGGCGAATGTGCCAGAACTCGGCGGCCTGCTGCTCCGAGGTGGCGATCACGGCGTCGAGCAGTTCGCCCTGCTCCAGCGCCGCGCCCAGCACCTCCTCGAGGATGTCGCGCAGACCCGTCGTCGCATCCTCGCTGCCAAGCTCGATCAGGACCGACCAGGCGGGGATCTCGGCGAAGGGGAAGCGCGCACGTTCGGCATGCTTGCGCACCAGCGCGAATTGCGAGGCCGAGACCAGCTCGAAAGCCTGGATATAGGAACCCGCTCGATCCTGCAGCGCTGCCAGCAATGCAACCGCATCGGCCGGATCGGCGGCAGCCACCCAGGCATGGGCTGTGTTCGGGGTCTGCGGGTGTAGCCGCAGTGCCGCGCCCGTGATGACCCCGAGCGAACCTTCCGCGCCGATGAAGAGATGGCGCAGCATATAGCCCGTATTGTCCTTGCGCAGCGCGGTGAGATCGCTGAGCACGCGACCATCGGCCAGGACCACCTCCAGGCCGGCCACGAGATCCCGCATCGGACCGTAGCGAACAACGCCGGTGCCGCCGGCATTGGTCGAGATCAAGCCACCGATTTGGGCGCTACCCTCGCTGCCGAGATGCAGCGGGAACTGTCGCCCAGCCTCGGCCGCGGCATTGTGGAGATCGCCAAGCACAACGCCGGCATCGACAGTCGCGATGCCGGATGCGCGGTCGATGCCGCGGATGCGGTTCATGCGCCTCAGCGAGAGCATGATGCCGGGCTTGCCGGGACGATTGCTCTCTGGCACCGCACCAAAGCAAAGGCCGGTATTGCCACCGACCGGAAAGATTGGCTGCTCTTGCGCTGCGCACAGCGCGACGACGGCGGAAACCTCGGCTGTCGACGTCGGCTGGACCACGGCCAGCGTAGACCCTCGCCGGCGTTGGCGCCAATCGACCAGATAAGGCTCCATCTCGGCCGGGTCAGTGACCAGGCCCTTGTCGCCGACGATGGCGCGAAGCGCGTTGAGCACGGTCGCTCTCCTCAGGCGAGGCTGATGGCTTTGGCCTGCGCCGCAGCGACCTTGAGCTTGGCCATCGTCTGGTCGCTGGGGCCTGTCAATGGCAGGCGTACTCCGCCGACCGGCATGCCAGCCAGGGCCATGTATTCCTTCAGCGGTCCGGGATTGGTCTCGACATAAATAGAGTCGACGACCGGATCGACCTTATCCTGCAGCTTCAGGGCCGCCTTGAGCTCGCCCTGGCGGGCCAGCTCGAAAATCTCGATCCAGATCTTCGGATAGATCGTGGCAGAGGCCAGCACGCCGCCGCGCGCGCCGAGCGCGACATGGGTTGCGAAGAGAGGCTCCTCGCCGGACAGGATCGCGATCTTGTCACCGGTGTATTTCACCGTCCGGATGAAGTCCGGCATGTCGTAGGAGGAATACTTCATGCCGATGATCGAACCGTCCTCGGCCATGGCCTGGACGGTGTCGGCAAAAGCCGCAACCGTTGTTCGGCGCGGGATCTGATAGAGCATGACGGGAAGGTCGAGCGCATCACGATAGCGCCGAAAATAAGCGCGCATCCCGTCCTGGGTTCCTGGCGCATAATAGGGCGTGACCGTCATGACCGCGGCGGCGCCAGCGGCGGCGAAGTCGCGTCCAGCCTCCAGAGCATCCTCGAAACCAGTCGAGAGCACGCCCGGAATGACCGGCTTGCCATCGGCCGCTTCGACGCAGGCTGCGACGATCTTACGACGCTCGTCGCGTGAAAAGGCGGGATACTCGCCGGTGCCGCCGATGGGCACAATGCCCGCCGCTCCAGCATCGAGCTGGAAGCGGACGAGCCGGTGCAGCGCCTTTACGTCAACAGCGCCGTCGCCGGTCAGCGGCGTGACGATCGCGGTGTAGAGGCCGTTCAACTGGTCGTGCGTAAGCGTCATGTGAACCATCCCTGCCGCGTTCGACCGCCACGCTCGGCCCTTCGCCGAGCACGCGCGGTTCACTGCCGGCGCATCGTTGGGATTGAAGCCTCTTTCACATAGGAGATCATGTCAACAAAAAGCTATAAAAATGTCGTATACGATAATTACAGACCGGTGATCGCGATCGATCTCTTTTCATGCCCTCGCTGGGCGCTTATGACAGAAGCTTGGACGACGCGGCGGAGAAACGGCATGCCGGAACTTTCATGGGCGGAGCAGACTGACGCCAACGAACCGCCAGAGGCGGGCCGTGGCGCCGACGAGCAGGGCGTCGACATCGGCGCCCGTCTGCTAAAGTTACGCAAGAGTCGGCGTCTGACGCTGCAAGACGTCAGCGCGCTCACGGGCGTCTCCGCTTCGGCTTTCTCGAAGATCGAGAGAAACGAACTGTCTCCGACCATTTCCACGATGCAGCGCATTGCGCAGGGGCTCGAAGTCGAGCTGGCGACCCTGCTATCCAGTGAAGAAAACGGGACTGCGCCCGGTTTCCCGGGACGGCGGAGCATCAGCCGCGCCGGGAGCGGAAGCAAGCATGCGACAGGCACGTGCAACAACGTGCTGCTCTGTGCCGACCTCAAGAACAAGCGCGCGACTCCGATCCTGACCACCGTGACGGCGCGCTCACCGGATGAATATGCAGCCTGGGCGAAATCCGAGGCAGAAATCTTCGTGATGGTGCTGGAAGGTACGCTTGTCGTGCACAGCCGGCTGTACGAGCCGCTCGAGCTAAACAAGGGGGACTCAGTCTATTACGACGCCACGACCGAGCACACCTGGACCTCCAAGGGCGAAACCAACGCTGTCGTCCTGTGGGTGCTGGTCGACCTGTAGCCCGCCCGCCGGAGCCACGGGCTTCCGAAGAAATATGTCGTTTCAGAAAATTTCTGTCGTTTCAGAATTTTATTGTTGCCTGCGAGAAAACTTGGGTTAGCCTCTCGATCAGAGAGGGACCATGACGCAAGCGACGCTAAAGGCGCAGTCATCCGTCACAGCGGGCGAGCCGGGGCTGCGGCTGCGCGACGTGCGTAAGTCGTTCGGCAGCGTCGCCGCGCTCCAGCCGACTTCCTTCGATGTTCCGGCCGGGACGCTCTGCTCGCTTCTTGGTCCCTCCGGCTGCGGCAAGACGACGACCCTGCGTATCGTCGCGGGCTTCGAGCTGCCGGATGCCGGACAAGTCTTGATCCGCGGTGAGGACCGAACCTATGACCCGCCGCAGCGGCGCAAGCTCGGCATGGTCTTCCAGAACTACAGTCTGTTCCCGCATATGACGGTGGCGCAGAACGTCGCCTTCGGGCTGCGGATGGCGCGGGTGAACCGGGCCGAGACCGAAGCGCGGACACGCCGCATGCTCGACATCGTGCATCTGCCCCAGCATGCCGATCGCTATCCGCATCAGCTGTCGGGCGGCCAGCAGCAACGCGTCGCTCTGGCTCGCTCTCTGGTGACCGAACCTTCGATGCTGCTGCTCGACGAGCCGCTCGGCGCCCTCGACAAGAACTTGCGCGAGCAGATGCAGTTTGAGATCCGCCAGCTTCAGCGGGAGATCGGGATCACCACGCTTCTGGTCACGCATGATCAGGAGGAGGCGCTCACCATGAGCGACATGATCGTGGTGATGGACCGCGGCCGGATCCTGCAGGCTGGCTCGCCGACCGAGGTCTACGAGCATCCACGCACCCGTTTCGTTTCCGAATTCCTCGGCACCTCGAACATCATCGCCTGCACGGTGGCGGGAGTGGAAGGGGGCGGCCTACGGCTGCGGCTTCCTGGTGACGCGGGAAGCGGGTTCTTTGTCGCGGATGCCCCCGCTCGCCCGGCCGGCAGCACGGCTCTCGTGGCGATCCGGCCCGAGCACCTGCGCATCGCGCCCGCAACGCAGGCTGGTGCGGACGAGCCGCGTGCGACGGTCTCGGGCCATGTCTTCCGCGGCGCGGCGCATGTCTTCCAATTGAAACGGCCCGGTCTCGACCGGCCGTTGATGGCCTATCGGCAGATCACCGGGCCGGTCGGCGAGACGGTGCTGCCGGTCGGGGCGGAAGTCGGCCTGTCCTGGCTGCCGGGTACGGCCCGGCTGCTCGAGGATGAACCGGTGCGCGAGGGCGCGGCGTGACCGCCGCCGCGGCGACAGCAATCCGGCGCAGCCGCCGGGCTCTCGGTGCCGGTCTCTGGCCGGTCCTGCCGGCGATGATCTTCCTCCTCCTGTTTTTCCTGCTGCCGCTGGCCGAGAACGGCCTCCAGAGCCTTTACGTACCCGATGCTGCGGGCGAACCCGTCTTCTCGCTCGATTATTACGTGCGCCTGTTCACCGACGGCTATTATCTGGGTGTGCTCGGCCGGACGATCTGGGTCAGCTTGCTCGCGACGATCATTTGCATCCTGATCGGCTATCCCGTCGCTTTTTTCATGGTCCGTCACGCCGGGCGCTGGAACGGGCTGATGATCTTCCTCCTGGTCGCGCCGCTGCTGACCTCGATCATCATGCGCACCTTCGGCTGGAACGTGATCCTCGCCCGCAACGGCGTGCTCAATAGTACCCTGATGTCGTTGGGCCTGATCGAACGTCCCCTGCGGCTTCTGCAGGACCCGTCCGCCGTCATCATCGGCCTCGTCCATGTGCTGGTGCCGTTCATGGTCATCTCGATCGCGGCGGTGCTGAAAGGCATCGATACGCGTCTGGAGGAGGCTGCGGAGCTGCTCGGCGCCAGTCGCTGGCGCACCTTCCGCGAGATCACCCTGCCGCTCAGCCTCGACGGCATCGCGACCGGCGCCATCGTCGTCTTCATGCTGGCCAATGGCAGCTTCCTGACGATGCTCCTGCTCGGCGGGGGAAGCGTCGTCACTTTGCCGCTGCTGATCTATCAGCAGTTTCTGCTTGTCCAGAATCTCGGCTTCGCCGCCGCCATGGGCAATGTCCTGCTGGTGTTGGCCGTGATCTCGCTGTTCCTCCAGTTGCGCCTGATCCGGCGGGATGGAGGCGCCTCATGACCGCGACCGCGTCTTGGCGCAGGCTTGAACGGCGCCTGCCTATTCTGCTGCTGCTCGCCTTCGTGCTGATCTTCTTCGCCTTCCTGCTGGCGCCGATCGTCTTCGTGGTCCTCGTCTCCTTCGGGGATTCCGAGATCATCGCCTTTCCGGTCACCAGCTATTCCCTGCGCTGGTACCATCGGCTGCTGGAATATCGGCCCTTGCTCGATTCGCTCTGGTTCAGCCTGAAGCTGGCGGGCGCATCGGCCGTCCTCGCCGCACTCTTCGGCGTGCCGGCGGCGCTTGCGCTCGCCCGCAGCCGTTCGGGCCTCGCCGATCTGGTCTCGACCGTCCTGCTGGCGCCGCTCTCGATCCCGATGATCCTGTTGGGCATCGCTCTGCTCTACAAGCTCTCGGCGATTGGGCTCGGCATCTCCTTCACCTCGCTGCTGATCGCCCATACTGTCGTCTCGATCCCTTATGTCGTGCGCACGGTGGTCGCGGTCTATCGCGGAATCGGCCGCAATTACGAAGAGGCGGCCGCGATCCTCGGCGCCTCGCGACGACAGACCTTCACCTATGTGACGCTCCCGCTGATCGGCTCCGGAATCTTCAGCGGCATGCTGTTCGCGGTGCTGATTTCGCTCGACAACCTGTCGCTGTCGCTCTTCTTCGGCAGCGCTCAGACCAACACCTTGCCTGTGGTGATGCTGAGCTACCTGCAGAACCAGTTCGACCCCGCCATCGCCGCCATCGGCACCGTCCAGATGATCATCGCACTGGTCGCCCTGCTGCTGATCGAGCGCACCGTCGGCCTGAAATTCATGAGCTCGCCGTCGTGACGAAGCGGCACACCGCACAACATCCAAAAATGGGGAGAACCACCATGAAGACGCTGAAGCCTTGTCGGCCTTTGCTCGCGCTTGCGGGGCTGGCTTTCACGGTTGCCATGCCCGCCCGCGCCGCCGACCTGACCGTCACCGCTTTCGGCGGTGTCTGGGAGAAGTCGTTGCGGACCTGCTATGTCGAGCCTTTCCAGAAGAAGACCGGCAAGACTGTCGACGTGGTTCTCGGCACGCCGGCGCAATGGGTCAATCAGGTCGCCGCCAACCCGGCCAAGCCGCCTATCGACGTCTTCCTGACGCTCATCGACGGCGCCGAGGACGCGAAGGCGCGGGGCCTCGTCGAGAAGATCGACCCGGCCAAGGTCTCCAACCTCGCCGACGTCCCGGAGCCGCTCAAGCAGGTCGTCGGCGGCGATGCCGTCGTGCTGCATTACGGTGCGGCCGGATTGGCCTATAACGAGGCCAAGATCAAGAATCCGCCGAAGAGCTGGGCCGAATTCATCGAGCGCACGCTCAAGGGTGAATGGCAGGCAGCCCTCCCGGGCATCAACGTCGCCAGCACGACGCCGACCGCCGTGATCTGGAACTTCAACGACGTGCTCGGCGGCAAGGTCGGCGACATCTCGCCCGTTATCGCCAAGATGAAGGCCCTGCGCGACAGCGGCAACGTGATCTTCTGGAACGATGTCAACCAGTTCCTGACGCAGATGCAGTCGGGCGAGGCCGATATCGGCATCTACTGGGACGGGCGGGCCTGGGCCGCTCGCGATGGCGGCTTCAAGTCGCTGAACTTCTATTATCCGGCGCCGGGCGGCGTCGTCAGCCCGACGGTGGTGCAGAAGGTCAAGAACGGGTCGCCGGCCGCCTGGGAGTTCATCGACTTCCTGTTCTCGTCCGAGCCGCAATCCTGCTGGGCCGCCGCGATCCAATATCCGGTCGCCAGCACAAAGGCGCAGTACAAGCCCGAGCAGAAGGCGCGAATGCCCAAGCTCGAGGACGTGCGCTGGCCGCCCTTCGCCGAGATCCCGGCCGCGATGCCGAAATGGGTCGAGACCTGGAACAAGGACATCGGCCGTTGAGCCTGGCGGGGCTGCCGGCCGCGGCAGCCCATTCTGATCCGCGAGCGCGGCGCCGCAAGCGCGCGCTCGCGCCCGAGACCATCTGGAGGTTTCCATGGGCTACCGTGTGGGCGTCGATATCGGCGGCTCGTTCACCGATTTCGCGGTGTTCGACGAAGGGACGCAGAGCCTGAAGACGCTGAAGACCTTCTCCCGTCCCGACCAGCCGGGGGCGGAGGTCATGGAAGGCCTCAGGCTGATTGGCGAGCGCTACGGGATCACCCCCGCCGAGGTCTCCTATTTCACCCATGGCACGACGGTCGGCATCAACACCGTGATCCAGCGCGAGGGGCTGAAGCTCGCGCTGTTCACTACCGAGGGCTTTCGTGATGTCCTCGAGGTCGCGCGTCTCAAGATCCCGGACATGTATAACCTTCTCTCCAGGCGCCCCGATCCACTGATCCCGCGCGATCTCGTTTTCGGCATCGGCGGACGCCTGCTGGCCGACGGCACCGAGGATTGCCCGCTCGACGAGGCGAGCGTGATCCGCGCGGTCGAGGCGGCCAAAGCCGCGGGCTGCGAGGGCATCGTCGTCTCGCTTCTGCACGCCTATCGCAACCCCGCCCATGAGGAGGCGGTCAAGGCGATCGCCGAGCGGCTCGCCCCGGAAATCCCGGTCTTCGCTTCGAGCGAGACCTGGCCGATCATCCGTGAGTACGAGCGCACCATCACGGCCACCATCGGCGCCTATGTGCAGCCGCGCGTCTCGCATTATCTGGGCTCTCTGCAGTCAGCGCTGAAGGAGGCAGGCGTCACGCCAGAGCCGCGGCTCACCAAGTCCAACGGCGGCGTCATGACCGCCGAGCAGGGCAAGAGCGAATGCGTGCAGATGATCCTGTCCGGCACCGCCTCGGGCGTCATCGGAGCCGCCTACGTCGCCGAGGTTTCCGGCATCAAGAACTGCATGAGCCTGGATATCGGCGGCACGTCCGCCGACGTCGCGGTCATCGTCGACGGCCAGCCCCAATACGGCGTCGGCGAATTGATCGGAGAGTTCCAGATCTACATCCCCTCGGTCTCCGTGAGCTCGATCGGGGAGGGCGGCGGCTCGATCGCCTGGGTCGACGCTCAGGGCGTGCTCAAGGTCGGCCCGGAAAGCGCCGGCTCGCGCCCCGGCCCTGCCTGTTATGGTCGTGGCGGCGAGCGCGCCACCATCACGGACGCCTTTGCGGCGCTGGGCCTCGTCGGCCTGTCGGAGATCGGTTATTCGGCCGTCACCATCGACCGGGAAAAGGCACGCTCGGTCGTCGGCGAACTCGCGACCAAGCTCGGCCGCACGGTCGAGGAAACCGCCGAGGCGATCATCCGCATCGCCGTCTCCGGCATGTACACAGACGTCAGCGCGCTGGTCTCGCGTTTCGGCATCGATCCGCGCGACTTCTCCTGCCTCGCCTTCGGCGGCGCCGGCCCGATGATGGCCTGCTTCCTGTCGCGTGAGCTCAACATGCGCGAGACCGTAGTGCCGCCGACACCGGGCGTACTGTCCGCACTGGGCGGGCTGATCGCCGATATCAAGAACGACTTCATCAAGACGCTCTACAGCGATCTCGTTCCCGACATGGGGGCGACGATCCGCAGCGAGTTCGCCCGGCTGGAGACCAAGGCGAAAGCGTGGCTGCACGAGGATCAGAGCTATTCCGGTGAAAGCCACATGATCTATTCGGCCGAGATGCGCTATCGCGGCCAGTCCTTCGAGCTCGACACCCCGCTGGATCCGGCCGCGATCGTTGCCGATGACACCGCAGCCTTGGCGCGAGCCTTCCATGCCGAACATGAACGTGTCTACGGTCACAGCGATCCCACCGCGGCGGTGCAGATCATCTCGCTGCGGCTCGTCATCAGCGGGCGCACCGCTCGCCCTGAGTTCAAGCGCCACGCGCTGGTCTCGGAAGCCGCAAGCCCCCGCCGCCATGCCGAGGTCTGGCTCGACGGAGCGCTGCGCAGCGTCGCGGTCTTTGCCCGGAGCGATCTGAAGCCCGGCCAGAGCTTCGCGGGCCCGGCCGTCGTCACCCAGGACGACTGCACCACCGTCGTCCTGCCGAACATGGCTGTCAGCGTCGACGAATATGCCAACCTTCGCATCGTTCCGGAGATCCGGCCGTGAAACTCGACAACACCACGCTGCAGGTTCTGGCCAATTACTGCGCGGCCGCCGCCGAGAGCATGGGCTGGACGCTGATGCGTACGGCCTATTCCACCTTCGTCAAGGAGACAGAGGACTTCTCCTGCCAGGTGCTGACCCGCGACGGTTTGACCGTGGCCTCGCCCAAAACCTTCGGCGCGACGTGGTATACCGGCCTCGACTATGGCGATGTGATCAAGCGCTTCGACTATCAGGAAGGCGACATCTGCATCACTAGCGACCCCTACGCCGGCCATGTCGCGACGCATACGCCCGACATCCATATGTGGAAGCCGGTCTTCCGCGATGGCGAGATCGTCTGCTTCGTCGGCAATCACATCCACAACACCGATGTCGGCGGTGCAGTCCCCGCGACCCTCTCGCGCACGCTGACCGAGATTCAGCAGGAAGGCCTGCGCATTCCGCCGATGCGATTGATGCGCGGCGGAATGCTGAACAAAGACCTGCTCGACATCATCGCCCACAACGTTCGGCTGCCCGAGCAGAACTGGGGCGACCTCAATGCCCAGATCGCCTGCGCCAATGTCGGCGAGCGCAAGATCCACGAGATCCTCGACCGCTTCGGCAAGGACAATTTCGTCGCGGGCCTCGACCAGTTGCTCGACTACGCCGACAATCAGGCCCGCGCCGTCATCCGGGAGATTCCTGACGGCGAGTATTTCTTCGCCGATTATGCCGACGAGGACGAGGCCGGCGGCTATCCGGTCCGCGTCGCCGTGACGCTGAAGGTGCATGGCGATACGCTGACACTGGACTTCACCGGCTCCGACCCGCAGCTGGCCACCTCCCACAACATGCCGACCGGCGGCAAGGAACGCCACGCGCTGGTGACGGTAGGTACGGTCTATGCGCTCTACTGCCTCGACCCGACGATGATGCTGAATGCGGGGCTGATGCGACCCACGCGCGCGATCCTGCCGGAAGGCACGATCATGAATGCGGTCGAGCCCGTCGCCGTCGGCATGCGGACGCTCGCCTGCACCCTTGCCCAGACGGTTACCCTCGGCGCCTTCTGCCGTGCCTTGCCGGATCGCATGCCGGCATCTCCGGCAAGTTCCGTCACGTTGATGAACATCAAAACCAGCACGCGCGCGGGCCGGCCCATCATGGCCTCTGTCGGCCCGGTCGGCGGCGGCGCCGGCGGCAGCACCTTCGGCGATGGCGCCGATGGAAGCGGCGCCAATCTCTCCTTCCTGAAGAATACACCGGTCGAGATCAGCGAGGCCGAGATCCCGGTTCGCATCAAGCGCTATGGTCTCGTGGCGGATTCAGGCGGTCCAGGCAAGTATCGCGGCGGGACCGGCCTCGAAATGGAGCTCCAGCTCGACCAGCCCCAGTCCATGGTGACCGCCCGCAACCGGGACCGCTCCGTCATTTCTGCCTGGGGACTACGTGGCGGTCGCTCGGGCGCCGTCTCGCGCTTCGTCAAGAATCCCGGTACGGCGGGCGCTATCGAGCTCGGATCGCAGGATCTGGTGAAATGCAATCCCGGCGACGTCATCCTGATCCAAGGGCCGGGTGGCGGGGGCTACGGCTCGCCGCTGGACCGGCCCGTCGAGAAGGTGCTTGCCGACGTTCGGCGAGGGTTGGTTTCGGCGGATCGGGCGAAGAGCGATTATGGTGTCGTTATCGCGGTCGATGGCGGGGTCGACAAGGCAGCGACCACGCAGTTGCGCGGACAAATGCGCAGCGACGCCGATTGGGCCGAGTTTGGACACGGTCCGGGTAGGTTGGCCTTCGAGGCGGTGTGGACTGAAGCGCGCTATGGTGTGTTGACTGGCCTTCTCGCTAAGCTTCCCGTGACATGGCGCTACTTCGTCAAGCACGAAATCTTCCGGCAGATTCAGCGTCCGCCCGTCGACGGATCAGATGGCGTGGATGAGGTCTATAGAGCCTACACTCAGGTGACAGACCGCTTCGCCGATCTCCCGAAGGCTTCGTAGGGGATCGACCATCGCATATGCCGGTCGCACCGGATCATCGGCTCTTACTTGAGGCGACGATCT
Organism: Chelatococcus caeni; assembly: GCF_014196925.1. GTDB lineage: Bacteria > Pseudomonadota > Alphaproteobacteria > Rhizobiales > Beijerinckiaceae > Chelatococcus_A > Chelatococcus_A caeni. Next base: position 810,697 of record NZ_JACIEN010000001.1, read on the forward strand.
GTGTCGCGAATATTGCGTTGGCCAAATAATGACCATGAGTTCGAGATCCGATTGCATTTAAAGACGTGGCGATGCGGCGCTGCACCGCATCGCCGACATAGGCATGTTCTTTACTGACCGGCGACTGCAGCCATAGCCGCTCGTGCCTGCTCGACCACATCCGCGCCGATCTTCTCGCTGTATTCCTTCACGACAGGTGCAACGCGCTCGCGCATGGCTGCGAGGGCTTCGGGCGTGGGCTGGGTAATCTTGAAGCCCTTCGCCACGAGTTCCTGCTCCAGATCCTCCGCCGACTTGCGAGAAACGTCCCGCTGGAAGGTTGCCGACTCCTTTGCCGCTTCCATGACGAGCGCCTTGTCTTCCTCCGACAGGCTTCCAAACCACTTCTGGCTGGCAAGGAGGACGAACGGCGTATAGACATGGCCCGTCTTGGCCAGATGGCTCTGCACTTCATAGAACCTGGCGGTGTAGATCAGGGCGTAGGGGGTCTCCTGACCGTCGACCGCGCGATTCTCGAGAGCGGCGTAAAGTTCAGGCCAGGGAAGCGGCGTCGGATTGGTTCCCAAAGCCTTCCAGGTCGCGATGAACAGCGGGTTAGGGATGACCCGGATGTTAAGCCCGGCCATATCCTCCGCTGTATTGACGGGGCGAATGGCGTTGGTCATGTGGCGGAACCCGTTGTCCCACCAGGCAAGGCCCACGATGCCGGTCTTTTCCTTTAGCAGCGAGAACAGGCGCTCGCCGACAGCGCCGTCCATCACGGCATCCACCGCGGCGAAGTCCTTGTAGAAGAACGGCAGGTCGTAGATCATGAATTCCGGAACGACGCCTACCAGATTGGGCGTCGGGCCAACCATGATGTCGATGAAGCCGGCCTGAACCGACGCCTGCATGTCGGGCTCGCTGCCGAGCACCCCGTTGCCGAAGGTCTCGATGGTGATGCGACCGCCGGTCTTCTCTTCGACCAGCTTCGCGAAATAACGCGAAGCCTGCCCCACCGGATGATCTTCCGTGGGCACGTAGCCTAGGCGGGCACTCTGGGCCATGGCCGGAGCGGCGGCCAGAAGGCCCGCGACAACTGCCGCAGTGAGAAGCGAATGTTTCATGAGTTCTCCTCCCCAGGATGGTTCACGGAACCAGGATGTGCGGATTGTCCTCAGACGCGAACAAGTCCGGTATTTCGTTTATTGCGCCCCCAAACGCTGAACTGGAAAAGGGTTGTCCACAATATGGGCGTATTGTCCAGCAGGATATGATGGGTAGACTACTCGCCGATTGTCAACGCTCCTTCGGTACGCTCCGTCGCGCGGCGACGAGATGGCTGGCGTCGGGCAAACGCCGTGCCCGCCGCGCCGGTTGAGGGCGCGCGGCCCTCCCTGTCGATCGGGGGCTAGGGCACAGGCGTAATCGCCGCTCCGCTTTGGAACCAGGCGATCAAGTTCCGCGCGAGGAGGTCAGCCATTGCGGTGCGCGTCGCGACCGACGCGGATCCGATGTGCGGCAAGATCGTCAGACTATCGAGCGCCAGCATGTCATCCGAGACATTGGGCTCATCCGCAATGACATCGAGACCGGCGGCCGCAATGGTTCCTGTCCGCAGGGCGTCGATCAATGCATCCTCGTCCACCACAGTTCCGCGGCCGACATTGATGAACACGCCCTCCGGTCCAAGGGCAGACAGCACGTCGGCATTCACGGTCCTTGCGGTCGGAGCGTCCCCGGGAACGGTGGCGATGAGCACGTCGACGGCATAGGCAAGTTCGAGCAGCGAGGGACAGTAGTCGTACGCGACTCCGTCAGCCGGGCGCCGGCTATAGTAGGCGACAGGAAGCCCGAATGCTTCGATCCGCCGGGCGATGCAGCGCCCGATCCGACCCATTCCGTAAATACCTACCCTGCGGTTTCGCAGCGTGTTGCGGCTGAGCGGGTATTCCGACGTCTTCCAGCGGCCTTCGCGGACGAAGGCGTGCGCCTTTGGTATCTCGCGCACGACGCTGACAAGGAGCCCCAATGTGAGATCGGCGACCTCCTCATTCAGGACGTCAGGGGTGTTGGTCACGATGATGTTCTTGCTGCGTGCATAGGCAGCATCCACGGCCTCGTAGCCGACGCCGTAGCTGGCGATGATCTCTAGGTTGGGAAGGGCGTCAATGAACTGACCGTCGATTCTGGTACGGCAGGCCACACCACGAATTGAAGCCCGTATCTCCTGGGGCAGACGGGCGTGAATGTCCCCGTCAGGGATTTCGACCAGGTTGAACTGCGTACCGAGCATGCGCCGTGCATGCTCGTGCATCCAGCCTGGGATCAGCACGGTCGCGGCGGGGTTCGACAACGGTTTTCCTCCCGTCGGGACGTCACCGCCGCCGCGAATTTCCGCGAGCGGATCAGTGCAACCCTAACGTCACCGACAAACTGTCCATAATGTAGTCAATATGCCCACATCGATGTTGGGCTCATAACGCCGCTTGTCAATGGCCGTAGCAGCGGACTTACGAAACGCTACGCTTGACATTTGCAACGTTCCGATTGATGCTTGGGCAATATGTCCACAATGTGGACCAGAGTGGTGGGACGTCACGTTCTGCACGGCTCCTCAAAACGTGCCGAGTGCCACCGGGTGGCTGCGGCGGTGCATTGGGGGCGGGTACATCGAGGAGATCGGTAGCGTGAATACGCGCAGCGTGAATACTATAAATTATCTTACGAGCATTAGTTTCGGGCTTGGGGCGGCCGAGTCGTTAGCGGAAACGTTGCGCGAACTCGGAGTGTCGAACCCCCTGGTGATCAGCGATCACGGAGTCCGGGCCGCTGGCCTGCTTCAGCGCCGTGCTTTCGCATTTCTGAACACCGCGCCGACCTTCCTGGACGTCCCCTCCAACCCGACCGAGGGCGCAGTTGCAGCCGGTCTGAAGCTATACAGACAAAGCGGTTGCGACGGGGTGGTGGCGATTGGCGGGGGCTCCCCGATTGACCTGGCCAAGGGTGTTGCGCTGCTCGCCACGCACGACGGCGAACTTGAGCGCTATGCGGCGATCCTGGGCGGCGTGGCACGTATCACAGGCGCGGTCGCGCCGCTCGTGGCCGTTCCGACCACCGCGGGCACGGGATCCGAGGTCGGGCGCGCAGCACTGATTACGCTGGATGATGGCCGGAAGTTGGGGTTCATCAGCCCCCATCTGATCCCGCGCAGGGCGATCTGTGACCCGGAGTTGACGATGGGGCTTCCTGCGGCTTTGACGGCGTCGACGGGGATCGACGCGCTGTCCCACTGCATCGAGACGTACCTTTCTCCCCGTTACAATCCGCCTGCCGAGGCAATTGCCGTCGACGGCTTCAAACGCATCTGGAAGGCTTTGCCCGTCGCCTACGCGGATGGCTCGAACGCGCAGGCGCGGACCGACCTCATGATGGGGGCCCTCGAAGGGGGCATGACGTTCCAGAAGGGTCTTGGGGCCGTGCATGCGCTCAGCCACGCCCTGGGTGGCCTGAAGGAGGTGCAGCTCCATCATGGGACGCTCAACGCCATCCTGCTGCCGACAGTCGTCCGGTGGAACGTGACGGTCGAGGCCGTGGCTGAAAAGGTCCGCTACCTCGAGAGCCTGGCAGGACTTGAAAGGACAACGCTCGCGGACGCGCTGGACGAGTTGAACCGCAGTCTGGGCATCACGCCGAAATTGTCCGAACTGGGTGTGCCCCGGCATGTCATCGATTGGGTGTGCGAGCGGGCGATCGCAGATCACAGCCACCCCACCAATCCACGCCCGCTGACCAAGGAAGACTACGCCGCGATCCTTGAGGCCGTCTTCTAGGCCGGGAACGCCGTCAGACAGGGAGCGGGAGGCAATTCCTTGAGACCGATTGCAATCGTAACAGGCGCAAGCCACGGCATCGGCGCCGCGACAGCTCGGCTGTTCGCGGCCGAAGGCTACGATGTCTGCATAAATTATCTCTCGGACGCTGCGGCTGCATCCAGGGTCGTTGACGACTGCAAGGCCGCAGGAGCCCGCGCCGTCGCGGTGCAGGGAGACATGGGGAAGATCGAGGATATCCAGGCGCTGTTTAGCGCCTGCGACGATGCACTCGGGCGGGTGACCTGCCTGGTCAACAATGCAGGGATCATCGGGAACGCCTGCAGAATCGAGGATCTGCAGCCTGCAACCCTGGAGAGAACCTTCAGGGTGAATGTATTCGGCGTCATATATTGCATCCAAGAGGCCGCGAAACGTATGTCGACCCGTAGGGGCGGGAAGGGCGGGACGATCGTGAACATGTCGTCCCTCGCGGCCTGCCTTGGTAGCCCCAACGAATATGTGCACTACGCCGCGAGCAAGGGTGCGGTCGAATCCATCTCCATCGGCGCGGGCAAGGAGCTGGCGCCGGAGGGCATCCGCGTGAATGCGATACGCGTCGGCACCACCAACACGCGGATACATACGCAGGGCGGAAACCCCGAGCGACCGGCGAGGATTGCGGCGGTAACGCCCATGGGCAGGATCGCGGAGCCTGAAGACATCGCGCGCGCGACCCTGTGGCTTGCGTCTCCGGGGTCCGGCTTCGTGACAGGCACCCTGATCACGGTGTCCGGGGGGCTCTGATGCCCCGATAGCGTCGCCTCGACCCGGTTCTTGGCCCGGCTCTTGGCGAAGCCTGCAGATCCCCCTTGGCATCGCACGATATCGTATAGGCGCAGCAAGGCGCGGGGCGACGCCGACCGGCGCCAGCAACTGCAACTCCGCCAGTGCCGGCCGGGCCTTCTCCCTGCACCGGCCTTCCGCTTCATCAGGACAGTACGAACGGGAAAGTGGCGCCGCGCAGGAATACGGCGGTGCCAGTACCTGAATGGGGGCTCCGCTGTGCAAGTCGACGATTGAGACGAAGGATCAACCCGGGCCGCAGGGTCCAATGGGCGCGTTCAGGAAAATCCGACACTGGGAGACCGGCAAACTCCAGGCGCTAATGGCTGAAAGAGTTCCCCGCAGTGTCCAGCTCTCTCCACCCTTCGCGTTTCAATGCAACCAGGACGCTGGCACGGTCACCAGCTGCGGGAAGATGACCAACAACACGAGGAGGATCATCTCGGCCAGAAGGAAAGGCCAGACGCCCTTCAGGGCTGATCCCATTCTCACCCCGCTGATCCCGCACACCGTGTTGAGAACGGTTCCGACGGGAGGCGTGGTCATGCCGACCGCAGCGGTCATGATGAAGATGACCCCGAAATAGACCGGGTCGATCCCGGCCGCATTCACCAGCGGCATGAGGATGGGCACCAAGATGGTGATCGAAGGTGCAAAATCGAGCACCATGCCGATGATGAAGATCGCCAGGACGATCATGGCCATCAGCAGGGTCGGCGTTTCGATGAATGGCCTGAGAAGAGCAACAAGCTGGCCGGGCAGATTGGAGATCGCCATCATGAAGCCGGTGACCATCGAGGCCGCCACCAGCAGCATGATCACAGCCGTCATGCGACCGGCGGCGAGCAGGGCTTCGTAGAGCAGCTTCGGCGTCAGCTCCCGGTAAACGACCAGTCCCACGAACAGTGCATAAGCGGCGGCAACGACGCCGGCTTCTGTCGGGGTGAAGACGCCAAACCGCAGTCCGACCAGGATGATCACCGGCAGCATCAAAGCCCAGCCGGCGGTCACGATCGCTTTCGGGATATCCCTGCGCGGCACCTTGGGGCGCACCGCAGCCGTTTCCTTCTTGGAGACGAACCACCAGGCGAGGATGAGGCTCACTCCCATCAGGATGCCTGGCACGATTCCAGCCAGAAACAGGCCGATGATGGAGATGTTTGCGGTGACGCCCAGGATGATGAAGCCGACAGAGGGCGGGATGACCGGGGCAATGATGCCGGTCGAGGCCATCAGGCCCGTCGCTCGATCCATGTTGTAGCCCGCATCCCGCATGAGGGGGACCAGCATGACCGCAAGCGTCGCCGTGTCCGCGATGGCGGATCCGGAGAGGCTGGCCATCAGCAGGCCGGTGCCGATGACCACGTACCCGAGCCCGCCACGCAGGTGGCCGACGAGCGCCAGGGCCATATGCACGATGCGGCGGGACAGGCCGCCGGCATTCATGAGTTCGCCGGCAATGAGGAAAAACGGGATCGCCATCAGCGGATAGCTGTCCGCGCCATTCACCAGTCGCTGCGCGAGGATCTGCGCATCCAGATTTCCCAGCAGGATCATCAGCGCGACCGCCGACAGCATAAGGGCGAAGCCGATGGGAATCCCGATGCCGATCGCACCCAGAAGGGAGCCAAGAAATACAACGCCGCTCACGGCATTTTCTCCGACGGTAGCGCGGGAATCACTGTCAGCGGCGGCTCAGCGGTGTCTGCGCCCGCCCATGTGACGGGCAGGCTGCCGCGCAGTGATTGCCACAGCCCGACAATGAGACACAGAGCCATCGTGATGGCAGCGACGAGCGCCGCCGCGTAGGTGAGGCCGACGGGCAGCCCCGACAGTGCAGCGCGGTTGTTCCATTCGATGACGGTTAGCGACCAGCTGCCCTTCGCCAGGAGCCAGCAACACCAGAGCATCAGGCCGTAGGAAACAAGAAAGCAGGCGAAGCGCGCCTTTCGGGGGAACCGGGATACCAAGGTGTCGACGCTGAGATGTGCACCCTTGGCCAGCGCAACCGCGGAACCCAGGAAGATGATCCACACGAAGAGCACGCGGGAAACTTCTACGGAAAACGCAATGCCCGAGCTGAACCCGTACCGCAGCACGACATTTGAGAAGACGAGGAGGCTCATGACGGCCATGCCGGCGACGATGAGGACGTCAAAAACCTTGAAAAGCCGCTGCAATGGTATGGGCATAGCTGCTTCCAGAATGTTGTGCGCTCATGCGACGCCTTGCCGTACTCCGACGGAGATACGGAGAGCCGTGAGCATGGCGCTACCCGCATGCTGGTCGGGAAAGAAACGCCCTGTCGCGTAAGGCCTGTGCTGCCATTCCAGTTGAACAGCGCGCAGGGGCAAAAGCGACGTTCCCTCCAACCACTACGACAGGAGGTTTCAAGCCATGCTTCCGGCGTCAGACGCCTTCCACCACGGTCAGATGTGCCTTGGCGTACTTGGCGCGTGCCTCGATGGCCTTCCGATACTCGGGGGAGTTGTAGCAGGCGAGGGCAGTCTCGTAGTCCTTGAACTCGATCACAGCCACGCGGTTCGCGTCCGGCCCTTCCATGACCTGGTGTCTTCCGGCGCGAACGACAAAAGTCGCGCCGTATTTGTCGAAAGCGGCCTTGTTCAAGGCAATGTATTCTTTGTAGCCCTCCTGGTCTGCAATATCGACCATTGCAACCCAGTAACCTTTTTTTGTCATTGCTTTTCCTCCCAGCAGCAATTCCCGCCCCCTCTCGCCGAAGGTCGGACAGCCCGATGCATTCACGTTCGGTGCACGTGAGCTTGCCGTTGATCCTCCCCGATCATACGACTAGGAGCGCATTGCGGAACATTGACTACAATATGGACATTTTGTCCACGAACGTGTAGTGCCGCCATGTTCAGTTGTCAAGCTTGCGAGGAGTTATGCCATGAGCCTGAGTGACCTCCAGGACGAAGCAGATGTGAGGGCTCCCCATCCCGTGCAGGGAGCGGCTTCGTTCTCGAAGTTCATGACGGTGCTCCAGATCATCGCGGATTCCCCCGGGACACTGGACATTGCCCAACTGACCAAGCGTGCGCGTTTCCCGCGGGGGACGGTCTACCGGCTCGTGTCGGCGCTCGTCGCCGAGGGACTCATCACACAGTCCGGGGAGAGCGGAACGTTTCGCCTTGGGCCGCGCCTTCTCCAGCTCGCTGCCAAGACCTGGGAGGATTCCGACCTGCGGACGATCGCAAGGGACTTTCTGGTATCGCTCCGCGACGCGACGGATGAGGCCGTGCACCTTGCGGTGCCCAGCAACAACCGGATGGTCTACATAGACAAGTTGGTTGGCTCCAGCACAGTTCAGATGAAGACGAGCATTGGCGGCCAGGTTGAACTTCACTCCACATCCGTGGGCAAGGCGTGGCTGTCCGGCCTGCCGGACGAGCGGTTGCTGGAAGTCATCAAGGGGCTGGAGTTAAAGCGCCACACCGCCAAGACGCTAACCACGCCCGAGGCGCTGCTCGAGGAACTGAAGCGGACGCGCGAGCAGGGGTTTGCATTCGATGACGAGGAGAACGAGCCGGACATTCGTTGTCTCGGCAGCCCCATCTTCAATCGTCAGCGGGATCCGGTCGGAGCGATAAGCGTCAGTATGCCGGTATACCGGCACGACGCGCGACGTCACGAACTCTGCGCCAGGCTGGTGCGTCAGACGGCGAAACGGATCACCGCCGAATTGTCCAGGATTCTGTAGCGCCGTCGTTCGGGGAAAGGCATCGAAAGACAGTCGTGCTCGTGCCCGGTGACCTCGGGCGCCGGCAGCTTGGCTGCCGCTGGATCTGGAGCACTTGACCTGAGCCCGTCATTGCGCGCGATCGTCGGAAGCGGTGCCCCAGGCGAAGGAGCGCTCGACGACCCGGCGCCTTGGCAGGAGGACGAAGCCCGTCTGGCCTCGGACTGTTTGACGACGTGCAACGGGATGCTGTTGCGCAGGTCCGGCGCTCACGCCCCGCAAGCGCCGTCTCAGGCCTTGATCCCGGCGAGCGCCGCCTTCCCCCAGGTTCCCATGAGCATGTGCAAGAAGCGCTCGGCCGCGGGCGAAAGCGATGCGCCTCGGCGGCGGACGACGCCGATCGTGCGCGAGATTTCCGGGTTGCGGATGGGGCGCGTGACGAGGAACGGGTGCTCGCCTTGCGGCGTCGCCATCTGCGGCAGTACCGATATGCCGAGCCCGGCCTCGACCAGCCCGAGCGACGTCGACAGGTGTGTCACCTCGTAGAACCAACGCAGCTTGATGTTCGATTTCGCCAGCGCGGAATCGAGCAGGGTGCGGTTGGCGCTCGACCTGTAGACCGTGATGAGGTGGTAGGGCGCAAGATCGGCCCAGCGCACCTCCGGCCGGGCGGCGAGCGGATGGTCCTTGCGGGCCGCGAGCACGAAGGGATCCTCCACCAGCCGGTCGAAGGCGAGGTCAGGGTCCGACGTGCCCATGATGTTGATGCCGAACTCGACCTCGCCGCGTGCCACCGCCTGCAGCCCCTCCGTCGCCGGCAGGTCGAGGATGCGGAAGCGGATGTTCGGATACTCCGCATTGAACTGCCGGATGACGGTCGGCAGGAAGTAAAAGGCGGCCGTGGGCAGGCAGGCGATGGTGACGAGCCCGCCACGATTGACGCCGATCTCGCGCACGGAGAACAGCGATCCGTCGAATTCCTCCAGCATGCGCCTGACCAGTGGGACAAGTTCCACCCCGAGCGCGGTCGGCGACACATGGCGTGTGGTGCGCTCAAGGAGCGGGGCGCCGATCACCGTCTCCAGCTTCTGGATGCGGCGGCTCAAGGCCGGCTGTGAGATGTGCAGCGCCTCCGCCGCGCGGTGGAAACTCGCCAGTTCCACGACGCTCAGGAAGGCGCGCAGATCGAGGATCTCGCAATTGATGCTCATTGCGCATCAATTCTGGAAATATTGGCATTTAACATATCAATGCTCCGACGGAATAATGCCGTTGATTGATACGGCAATCGCATAACTCCTGCGGGGGCACAAGGATGAACGACCTGTTGCCCATTCCGTGCGTTCTGATGCGCGGCGGCACCTCGAAGGGGCCCTTCTTCCTGGCGCGGGACCTGCCGACGGATGAGGCCGAGCGCGACAGGATCCTGCTGTCGGTGATGGGCTCCGGCCATCCGCTGCAGATCGACGGCATCGGCGGCGGCAATCCGGTGACGAGCAAGGTGGCCATTGTCGGCCCGGCGAGCATTGCGGGAGCGGATGTCGACTACCTCTTCGCGCAGGTGCGGATCGATCGCAACATCGTCGATACCTCGCCCAACTGCGGCAACATGCTCGCGGCTGTGGGCCCCTTCGCCATCGAGGCCGGGCTCGTGCCCGTGCGGGGGACGACGACGCGCGTGTGCATCCATAACGTCAATACCGGCAAGCTGATCGAGGCCGAGGTGCCGACGCCGAACGGCGGCGTCTCCTATCTCGGCGATGCGGCCATCGACGGGGTCCCCGGTTCGGCCGCGCCGATCGCGCTGACCTTCGTCGATGCGGCGGGCGCGCGCACAGGCAAGCTGTTTCCCACCGGGCGGCCGCTCGATGTCATCGACGGCGTCACCGTCACCTGCATCGATTGCGCCATGCCAATGATGCTCGTCGAGGCCGCGGCCCTCGGCGTCAGCGGATACGAGACCGCAGCCGTGCTCAACGGCGACGGGGCGCTTCTGGAGCGGCTCGAGAGCCTGCGGCGGGCTGCAGGCGTGCGGATGGGCATGGGAGACGTGAGCAACGAGGTCATCCCCAAGCCGGTGCTGATGTCCCGGCCGAAGGCGGGCGGGGACATCAGCGTGCGCTATTTCATGCCGCAGCAATGCCATCCGTCGCTGGCGACGACCGGTGCCGTCGGCATTGTGACGGCCTGTATCAGCGACGATACGCTGGCATCGCGCGTCATCGGCACCCGCAAGCCGCCGCTCGTCCTGTCGATCGAGCATCCGAGCGGTCACCTCGACGTCGCGCTGCAGGAGCGGGACGGCAAGGTCGTGGCGGGGATCCTGCGCACGGCGCGCCGCCTCTTCGAAGGCCATGTCTTCGCCAAGCCCGCCGGACAGTTCGTCCGCGCAGCCTAACGATCACGGTGCCCGCAGAGGCGCCGCACAACCAGGAGGAAACACCCATGCGCAAGTTCTTACTCGCCCTTGCGGCGACCGCCGCTTTCGCCGGTCCGGCCCTGGCGGAGCCGGTGCGGATCAGCGTCGGCTCCTTCAACCTCAACAATCTGCCGTTCCCGGTTGCTGTCGGCCTCGGGCTGTACGAACAGGAGGGCCTCGACGTCACCGTCGAGAATTTCGCCTCGGGCGGCTCCAAGACGCTGCAGGCGCTCGTCGCCGGCTCCACAGACATCGCCGTCGGCTTCTACGATCATACGATCCAGATGCAGGCGCAGAACAAGAACGTCGTCGCCTTCGTGCAACTCGCCCGCAACTCCGGCCTGGTGCTCGCCGGCGGCAGGAGCAGCACATTCGACCCCGACAAGCCGGAAACGATCAAGGGCGCCAAGATCGGCATAACCGCGCCCGGTTCGTCATCCGACTTCTTCGTGCGCTACTATCTGCAGCGGCATGGCCTTGCAGCCGATGACGTGTCGCTGATCGGTGTTGGTTCCGGCTCCGCGGCCGTGGCCGCGCTCGAACAGGGCAAGGTCGATCTGCTCGTCAATTACGATCCGGCGGCGACCTTCATCGAGGCCAAGGGCGTGGGCACCATCCTGATCGATGGGCGCAGCGATGACGGCGCCAGGGAGATCTATGGCGGCATCTACCCGACCTCGGTGCTCTATGCCACCCAGAGCTATATCGACGCCCATCCGCAGACCATCCAGAAGGTCACCAATGCCACGGTCAAGGCCTTGGCGTGGATCAAGGCGCATTCCGCAGAAGAAATCGTCGACAAGCTGCCGCAGCAATTCATCTCGGGCGATCGCGACACCTATGTGAAGGCGGTCGAGAAAGCCAAGGCGATCTTCTCGGCCGATGGCCTCTTCGATGCAAAGGACGTCGAGACCCCGCTCACCGTGCTCAGGACTTTCAACGAGAAGGTCGCGGCGGCCAAGATCGACCTGTCAAAGACCTACACGAACAAGTTCGTTCTCGACGCGCCGCGCGCTGTCGCGAATTGACCGGGGAGGAGGCCATGGCACTCGCCATTGTGAAAGAGACAACCGTGCAGCCCCGGTCCGCCTCGAAGCCGATGGTCTGCGTCGACGCCGTCACCATGTCCTTTGGTGACTTTGTGGCGGTCGAGAATGTCGATCTGACGGTCGCCGACGGCGAATTCCTCACGATCGTCGGCCCGACCGGCTGCGGCAAGAGCACCATCCTCAACGCCGTCGCCGGCCTGCTGAAGCCGGCGAGCGGCACCGTCTCCATCGACGGGGCGCCGGTCCGCGGCGTGCGCAACGACATCGGCTATCTCTTCCAGCAGGACGCTCTCCTGCCCTGGAAGACGGCGCTGGAGAATGTCGAGCTCGGCCCTCTGTTCAAGGGCATGGGTGCCGCGGAGCGGCGCGAGCGGGCAACGACCTGGCTCGCCAAGGTCGGGCTGAAGGGGTTCGAGGATCGCTATCCGCACCAGCTTTCCGGCGGACAGCGCAAGCGCGTACAGATGGCGCAGGCGCTCATCAGCGGGCCGAAGGTGATCCTCATGGACGAGCCCTTCTCGGCCCTCGACATCCATACCCGCCACCTCATGCAGAACGAGCTGCTGAGGCTGTGGCAGGAGGAACGGCGCGCCGTCGTCATGATCACCCACGATCTCGAAGAGGCGATCGCGCTCGGTGACCGCGTGGTGGTACTCGCGGCCGGTCCCCGCTCGCGCGTCATCGACAGCTTCCCCGTCGCCCTGGAGCGACCGCGCGACGTTGCCGAGATCAAGCTCGATCAGCGCTTTACCGATCTTTACCGCAATATCTGGTCGTCGCTGCGCGGCGAAGTGGAGAAGAGCTATGAACGCCACGACTGAACGCCTCATCCAGCTCGCCCTGCTGGTCGCCGTCCTCGGCGGGTGGCAGCTCGGCGTCGTCCTTGGGGTCATCGACGTCTTCTTCTTTCCTGCACCCGTCGACATCTTCAATCAGGTGGTCGCCTGGGTGACGAACGCAGGCTTTTATGTGCACGTCACGACCACGCTCACTGAAACCGTGCTCGGCTATCTCATCGGCACCGGCCTCGGCGTGGCGGCGGGCGTGTGGCTGGGGCTGAGCCGGTCGGCCGCGCGCATTCTCGACCCCTTCATCAAGTGCCTGAACGCCGTTCCCCGGGTGGTACTGGCGCCCATCTTCGTGCTCTGGCTCGGCCTCGGCCTCTGGTCCAAGGTGGCGCTCGCCGTCACGCTCGTCTTTTTCGTGACGTTCTTCAACGCCATGCAGGGTGTGCGCGAGGTCAATCCCGTCGTCCTCGCCAATGCCCGGCTTCTCGGCGCCAGTCGGCCGGATCTGTTGCGTCACGTCTATTTCCCGGCAGCGGCGAGCTGGATTCTCTCCTCGCTGCGCACGTCCGTGGGCTTTGCCGTGGTCGGCGCTATCATCGGCGAATACCTCGGCTCCTCCGCCGGTCTCGGGCATCTCATCGCCCAGGCGGAGGGCAACTTCGACGCCGTCGGGGTTTTCGCCGGAATTCTCGTCCTCGCCGTCTTCGTGCTCCTGATCGACAGCATTCTCGACGTGGCCGAGAAGCGCTTGATCAAGTGGCGGCCGAACGTGGCAGAAAAACCGGCGTGACGGGGAGGGGCCTCGCCGACAGATGGCCAATGTCGTCGGCGGACAGCTGACCGGAGACCCGACGGAAGACCAGATCAGGGCCGGCTGTCAGCAAAGCGATATCCGCCCGGGCCTGTTCGATTGGCTGATTTCACCTGCGTCAGAGGGGCGAGCGCGACCCGGCCGTTCTGTGACCGCCGCGGCCACGGCAATATATGGCCCGCCCCTCTGCAAGCGTGATGTTCAGGAGCGCGCAAGCTTCTCACCCATGTATCTGGCCTCGGCGATAGGGCGTGCACATCGAACTGCTCTTGATCGGGACGAAGCTGGCTCAAACGGTCAAGAACATGTCCCGTTCGATCAAGCAGGCGACGCTCGAACTCCATAGTCCTCCAATCACCATCGGTTCTGCTCAGCGGTAGCCTTCCTGCCGTGGAAGGAAGCCGTTTTGCGAGTGACGTCGGGCGGACGAGATGGCAGGGCGGGGCTGGCGATCCCGAGGGAGGAAGCCGACAATGACTATGATCGAGGATCCGAGGCTGGCCAGCCGGAACGGAAGGAGCGTTCAAGGTGCAGCCGACAGCATGGTCGCCGCGATGCAGGCCAATCTCAATGGCCTTGATGTTGTCGCCAGGACTGCCCAGCATTCCGTGGAGAGCTGCGGCAGCGCGGTGTCCGCATTGATCCGGCGATGCGCGGACCAGGCCCTTCGCGGCGCGGGCCTCAGTGATCCGGAGACGCAGCGGCTGGCCTCGCAGGTCGCAGACGCACTGCAAAATCTGACACAGGCCAATGTGGCTCTTGCCGATGCCTTCGAGGAGGTTGGCCGCGAATGGCTCCGCCTCAGCAAGGTCCTTCTGCGACGCAATCTCGACGAGTTGAACGCGTTCGGCCGTTGCCGATCGACAAGCGAGCACCTCGACATGCAGCGCTCCCGCCTGTTCGCGCACCTCGAACAGAGCATCGAAACCAGCCGACGCTTCGCCCGGATCGCGCAGGCCTTCGCCGGCGAGATTCCGGCCGCCCAGGCCCGGACGGAACAGATGCTGCGATCCGCAAATGACGTGTGGGGGTCGGGCGCATGGCGCGAGCCGGTGGACGCAACGCCGTGATGGCGACGTCGCCATGAACGCGGGAGGAGGCTCCGATGAGAACTGCTGGTGCCATGGGGATCGCCGCACTTGCCCTGAGCTTCATCGCGACCGCCTCAGCGCCGGCCAGGGCCGGCGCTGAGGAGAGGCTCGCCGCGTATCAGGGGGCGTGGCTGGCGAAGGGGCTCGACTGCGCGGAGGTCTACGTATCTTCAGCGAAGGGGATGTCGTTCAGGCAGCCGACTGACCTGTTCGCGCCCGCCTTCGTGATTTCCGGCGACCGCCTCACGACACCTGGAGCGGCCTGCCAGATCAGGTCCGTACGGCCGTCGGGTGATCGCCAGGAGTTTGCGCTCGACTGCGTCAATGCCGTCGCGGGGCAGGAGATGCGCGTGCTCATGGCGACATTCCCGGATGGCTCGCTGAAGCGTTTCCTCAATCCCGAGGATACGATCGGCAGCGCCTATTTCCGCTGCCCCTGACAGGTCCGGAGCACCCACCCCCGCCACAGGGTGGGACGAGCGTAGCGGGGGCGGAGTGTCCTCTGGCTCGCGCGAGGGGCTGATGCGCCGAAGGCCGGCCGCAAACCGCATAGCCGGTCGGCCCATCGTCGACGGGCGCAGCCGGACTTCGAGCGGACGGTGCGCCTGTGCGGCCGATGCTCCGGCATCCTTCCCAAACCCGAGGAGGCCACGATGGCATTCCTGCCGAGCGACCATTCGGAGATCGAAATTCTTCCCGACGGATCTGCGGTCGAGATCCGGGCCCTTGCGGAGGACGATCGGGCCGGCATGCTCGCCGCGGTCGATCGGATGAGCGAACGCTCCCTGTATCAGCGCTTCTTCGCCTTCAAGCGCTGCCTCACCGAGCGAGAGATCGAATTCTACGTGGACATCGACTTTACAGGCCATGTCGCCCTGGTCGCCGTGCTGGAGGAAGACGGACAGCCGCTCATTGTCGGCGGCGGTCGATACATCGTGGTGCGGCCCGGCCGCGCCGAGGTCGCCATTGCCGTCGACGATGCTCATCAGGGGCGGGGGATAGGCGGGCTCCTCCTGCATCATCTCGCGGTCCTGGCGCAGCGTGCCGGAATACGGGAACTGGTCGCGGACATCCTGCCGGAGAACCGCGCCATGATGAAGCTGTGCAAGGAGAGCGGCCTCGGAATGAAGGCAAGCTACGAGCCCGGCACGTGCCACGTGACGCTGCAGCTACGATAGGGGCAAGTGCCTGACGAACGTCGGCCAGCTCGGCAACGGTGCCAGCGGCGCATTGCAAGGCGACAAGCGGGCTCCAGTCCCTGGGCCGCCGCCTTCATCACTTGGCGCAAGATGACTTGACGCAAGCCACCGGGGCATTCCTGCAGCAGAGGGAGCCGCCGGGCACCTCCTTGCCGGCGGCGCGCCAAGCTCTGTCTCGCCATGAGCGGCGTCGTGCGTCCCAACGCGGCCTTCTACACTCGAAAGCACTCACTCTCAGCCGGCGAACTCGCAGGTCGTTTCCAGCGGGACGGAAAGTTCTGCTGGAACGCATCGAATCTATAAATAATTCGCCATTTTTCTGCCAATTTTGCGTTTGCGAGCGCATATCATCTTGCTGCATCCTATGGTTGCTTGAGTTGCATCAATGTATTGGCTGTTTTATCGAGTTTCATTACTATCTCTTTATGATCGGTGCGATTTCTGCAGGGTGCCATGACGAAGCAAAACCCGTGGCCCGCGTCCACGGACGGCCCTGAGCCGCCGTCGCGGGCGATCGAACTGAGCCGGCGCACCCTTCCGCCCGGCTTTATCCATCTCGGCGTTGCCAAGGAGATCGTGCCGGCTCTGCGGGACCTTGGGGTCGATCCCGGACCGCTCATTCGCGAGGCCGGGCTGGATCTGTGTCTGTTCGACGACGGCTCGAACGTGATCCCGTTCACCGCTCTGGGCCGCCTCCTCACCCTCGGCGTGACGCAAAGCGGCTGTCCGCACCTTGGGCTCCTGGTCGGCTCGCGGGCGACGATCCAGTCGTTGGGGATCGTCGGGCGCCTGATGCAGCACTCGCAGACGTTGGGCGAAGCCTTGTGGGCCCTTGTCTCGAACCTGAGCATCCAGAACCGCGGGGCTGTGCCGTCGCTGGCGGTCTACGGCGATCGGGCAGTGTTCAGCTGTTCCGTCTACCTGCCCAACGTGGAGAGTGCCGACCAGATATCCGACGGCTCGATCGCCGTGACCGTCAACGCCGTGCGCGCGATTTGCGGACCGGAGTGGAACCCGTCGGAAGTGCTGCTGCCGCGTGCCCGCCCGGCGGATGACGAGCCCTACCGGCGCCATTTCCGGGCCCCGGTCAGGTTCAACGAGGAGACGGCGTCCATCGTTTTTCCCGCCGCGGATCTCGATCGGCAGGTCATTGGTGCGGACCCTCTGATAAGGGCCGTTCTGGAGGAAATGCTCCGACAGATGAAGGGGGACAAACAGTCCATCTTCGCGGACGACATCCGGCGACTGCTGCGGACGCGGCTGACGGAGAGCCGGTGTTCCGCTGCCGACATCGCCCGCTCGCTCGCCATGCACCGGCGCACCCTGAGCCGCCACCTGAGGGGCTGCGGTGTCGGATATCGGGGCCTCGCGAACGAGATCCGCTTCGAGATTGCGCGCCAGCTGCTGGAGGACACCGACGTGCCGCTTGCGCAGATCGCAGCCGCGCTCGGCTACTCGGAGGCCAGTGCCTTCACCCGCGCGTTCCGGCGCTGGTCTAGCCTGACGCCGACCGCCTGGCGGGCCGAGAGGCGCCGCGAAGGTGCGGCGGTGGCCCAAACTGACAATCGTCTGTCCCCTCTGGTCAAGCCGGCGAGCGGGGCCCGTCTACAGTGATGCCTCTGCCTCAGCTCCCGCATCGGGAGGCTGGGGTCCCGTCCGGCCTTGTCGCCGGCGTGCCAGGGAGGTCGCACGATGGAACGAAGGACGTTTCCGGGCCTCAACCCCGCGATGACGAAAACTGCGCTGGGGCTGTTCGTGTGCATGGCCGTCACGGGTGCGCCCTGGCAGGCCGCGGCGGACGAGGATGCCGCTCGCAGCATCCTGAAGACGATGACCGATTTCGTCAGTCGCCAGGATAACCTTTCGGTCAAATACGATGCCGATGTCGAGGTGGTGACGCCGGCCATCCAGAAAATCCAGTTCAGTGCGTCCGGAGAATTCGTCATGAGCCGCCCGGACAAGTTCCGGGTAAGCCGCACCGGCGGTTATGCCGATGTCGAGCTGATCTCCGATGGGGCGCGGGTCACCGTTCATGACCGGGGCGGCAACCGCTATGCAGAACTCGCCGGTGCCCGTTCTTTTGATGAAGTCGTCGAGAAACTCCGGAACGAGGCGGGCGTCGAGGTCCCGGGCGCAGACCTCCTTCTGTCGAAGCCCTATGACGAGCTGATGGCCGGGGTGCTTGAGGCCATGCACGTCGGCCGCGGCGTCATCGACGGTACCGAATGCGAGCACCTTGCCTTCCGCAACCTCGATACCGACTGGCAGATCTGGATCGAGGCGGGCGACCGGCCCGTGCCGCGCAAATATGTCATCACCAGCAAGGCGGTCGGCGCCGCGCCGCAGTATACGCTGCGGCTGAAGGACTGGCAGACCGGGGCAGCGCCTGCGGCGGATGCCTTCGTGTTCAAGCCACCGCCGGGAAGTACCGGCGTCGAGGTCACCATGCTCGACGATATCGACGACGTGCCGGCGGGCGTGACACCGGGAGGCGACAAATGAGAACGCACATTCTGCGGCTGATGGCACATCCCGGCTGGCTGCTTCTCGTGGGTGGCGCGGTGCTGGTGTGGAGCGGCAAGGCCCCTGTCGTGACGAACACCCTGATTGCACAGGCCGAGGCACGGGTGGGGCGGCCGGCAACGCCTATGAGCTATGCCGGCGTCGCCCGCCGGACGACACGCCGTAGCGTCGCCTATGGCGCGGCTGCCGGCGCTGCTGCCGCAGGCACCTACTACTATTCCGGCGCGCCGGGCTGCCAGCAGGTCGTGAACGCTTACGGCCAGATCGTCTATCGCTGTCCGTAGGGCCTGGGCGCAAGCCCGTACACGTCACCACCGCAATCGGCCATTCGGGAAATGGTTCCGCGTGCCGCTGGTGAACGTTGCTCCCGCCGTGAGCGTCAGGTCGGCACGAAGGATCCCCGGTCGGTTGCATGGTTTCCGGCGGGCCAGTCCCAAACTGTCAACGCCCTGGCCCAACGGGTCAAGCAGGGAGGGAGGAAGCGGCCATACTCGCGCTGCCGCCGTGGCCAGAAGCCCAGGGGACAGCGCGGCGAGCAGCCCGGAGCTGTTTCGGGCCCCGTCCGTCGAGCCGGCCCGGCCGGTCGTCGACCTCCATCGAGTATCGCGTAGAGGCAGTCATGACGGATGCGGCTCCAACGACGGCGTCCCTGCAAGCCGGGCGCAAGCACGAGAAGTACGAGCGGCTCGTCGCCGTTGCCAGATCCCTTCCGAGGCTCAGGGTTGCGGTGGCCCATCCTTGCGACGGGGCTTCGCTGAGCGCGGTCTTCGAAGCCGCCGGGATGGGGCTAGTCGCGCCTGTCCTCGTCGGGCCGGAAAGCAGGATGCGATCGGCGGCGAAGGAGCTCGGCAGGGACCTGGACGATTTTCATGTCGTCGAGGCGCCTGACAGCCAGGCCGCGGCGGAGACCGCTGTCGCCCTCGTGCGTTCCGGCGAGGCCGAGGCCCTGATGAAAGGCAGCCTCCACACGGATGAGCTCATGGCCGCGGTGGTTCGTCGCGATGGCGGCCTGCGGACCGCTCGCCGCATCAGCCATTGTTTCGTCATGGACGTTCCGGGGCACGAGACGGCGCTGATCATCACGGATGCCGCCGTCAACATCGCTCCGACCTTGGAGGACAAGGTCGACATCGTCCAGAATGCCATCGACCTCGCCCATGCGCTGAGGTTCGAGGGCATTCGCGTGGCGATCCTCTCCGCCATGGAGACCGTCAATCCCAAGGTGCCGTCGACCATCGAGGCCGCGGCCCTGTGCAAGATGGCGGACCGCGGGCAGATAACCGGAGGCATTCTCGACGGGCCGCTTGCCCTCGACAATGCGGTCGATTTCGGCGCGGCGAAGATCAAGAAGATCCGGTCCCCGGTGGCGGGGCAGGCCAACGTCCTCGTCGTGCCGGATCTCGAGGCGGGCAACATGCTCGCCAAGAGCCTCACCTTCCTGGCCGATGCGGACGCGGCGGGCATCGTCCTCGGCGCCCGCGTTCCCATCATCCTGACGAGCCGCGCCGACTCGACGATCACGCGCCTCGCATCCTGCGCCGTGGCCTCGCTCGTCGCCGACGCCCAGCGCACGAAGCTCGCCCTTCCCGAGGTCTGAGCGATGATCCCGGTCCTCGTCGTCCTCAACGCCGGCTCGTCCAGCCTCAAGTTCCAGCTGTTCGAACGCGAGGGCGACGCCGAGCCGCGTCTCACCTGCAAAGGGGCCTTCGACGGACTGGGCGGCGCTGCGCGCTTCATCGCCCGCGACGCCGGCGGTGTGACGCTTGGCGAAAACGCATGGGCGCCGGAGGCCGGCTTCGGCCATGAGGAGGCCTTGATGCACCTCGTCTCGTGGCTGCGGGAGCATCAGGGGGGACGGCAGCTGGCGGCGATCGGCCACCGTGTCGTCCACGGGGGCGAGGCCTTCACCGGTCCGGTGCTCGTCGACGACGAGGTTATCCGGACGCTCGAGAGCCTGTCACCGCTCGCGCCCCTGCACCAGCCGCACAATCTCGCGCCGATCCGCATCGTGCGCCGCCGCCTGCCGTCGCTGCCGCAGGTCGCCTGCTTCGATACGGCGTTCCACCGCACGCAACCGGATCTTGCCACGCTGTTTGCCCTGCCGCGGGAGGTACGCGACCGCGGTGTCCGGCGCTATGGCTTCCATGGCCTCTCCTACGACTACATCGCCTCCGTCCTCAAGGAATACGATCCCCGCCTGGCGGCAGGCAGGGTCGTCGTTGCCCATCTCGGCAACGGCGCAAGCCTCTGTGCCCTTCGCGCAGGTGTCAGCATCGCGACGACCATGGGCCTGTCCGCGCTCGACGGCCTGCCCATGGGCACGCGCTGCGGCGCGATGGATCCGGGCGCCGTGTTCTTCATGCTGCGCGAGATGAAGCTGACGCCCGATGCGGCCGAGCGCATGCTCTATTCCCACTCCGGCCTGCTCGGCGTGTCCGGCCTCTCCAACGACATGCGCGTGCTGCGGGAGCAGGCGGCCGAGAACCCCGATGCGCGGCGCGCCATCAACCTGTTCGTCTACCGCATTACCCGCGAGGTCGGGTCGCTCGTCGCGGCCCTCGGCGGGCTCGACGGGCTCGTCTTCACGGCGGGCATTGGCGAGAACGACGCCGCGACCCGCGCGGAGGTGAGCGCCCGTCTCGCATGGACGGGCATGACGCTCGACGATGCGGCGAACAAGGCCGGCGGGCCTCTGATCTCGAGCGGAGCGGGGCCTGGGGCATGGGTCATCCCTACCAACGAGGAACTCGTCATCGCC
Source organism: Chelatococcus caeni (assembly GCF_014196925.1). Classification (GTDB taxonomy): domain Bacteria; phylum Pseudomonadota; class Alphaproteobacteria; order Rhizobiales; family Beijerinckiaceae; genus Chelatococcus_A; species Chelatococcus_A caeni. Next base: position 831,672 of record NZ_JACIEN010000001.1, read on the forward strand.
CGGCAGACGTCGAGCGTCCTGAGAACTGCTCGGGCCCGGCTGGCGTCCTGAACGAGGAGTAGGAGTCATGGAGCAGGCGAAGTCTATTCCGGAAGAAGGTGTGGTTGACCACGAACTCGGCGATGAAACGTTCATGTCGGCAGCCGACCTGCGCGAATACATGGTCGAGATGCAGATGGCCCATGCGGCGCGGGCGCTGAAGGGCATGGACCGTGCGGACAAGGCGCGTGAGGAACTGTTGCAGCGCCTGTCCGAGCCGCTCGACCTCACGCCGCAGAAGATGAAGGAAATCATGCAGCCGCTGAAGTTCAAGCTGCGCTCGGCGGCGGAACGCGGCCAGACCGAACTGATGGTCATGCGCTTCCCGAATGTGCTTTGCACCGACAAGGGGCGCGCCATCAACAACTCGGAGCCGGATTGGCCCGAGACCCTCACCGGGCGCCCGCGTCAGGCCTACGAGCTGTGGCGCGACCATCTCCGGCCGGCGGGCTTCAAGCTGAGCGCGATGATCATCGAATGGCCGGGCGGACTGCCGGGCGACGTCGGCTTCTTCCTGAAATGGGGTGATGCCAAGCAGTGAAGGCGGCGGCCGGGGGCTGTCCTGAAACCTCCATGGACGGATGATGGAAATGCCAACAGTGGTGCGACAAGCCGAACGAGCGACCAGGACCGAAGACGACGCCGCCCCGATGCCGTTCGGCACGTTCGGCGCCGTGCAATCGAAGATTGCCCAGATCTATCAGGCGCGTGGATCGAGCGCCTTCCAGCGCTACCTCGCATCCGTGGAAACCGCCTTCGAGCCATGGTCCAGCGGCGGCCCGGCGGCGGCGACGCCGCTCGACCTTTGGCGTGACGCGAGCGGCTACTGGCTCGACTTCGCGCAGCGCTCCACCTTGTTCTGGGATACGCTGCGCCGGCGCGGCAATAACTGGATCGAGCACGAGAAGGCGGGCAAGCCGCCGCTGCTCGCCTTCGACTGGGATATGATCGCGGACGCCCGCACATTCGAGCGGCCGGTGAATTACGCCCTCGTCCAGATCCGTCCCCCGGCCGGGATCGAGACCGATCCGAGCCGCCGCCCTTTCGTCATCATCGATCCGCGGGCCGGCCATGGACCGGGCATCGGCGGGTTCAAGCAGGATTCCCAGGTCGGCGTGGCGCTGAAGGCCGGCCATCCGGTCTATTTCGTGATCTTCTTTCCGGAGCCTGTTCCCGGGCAGATCCTCGCCGACGTCTCGCGGGCGGAGGCCGAGTTCCTGCGGATCGTGGGCGAGCGCCATCCGAAGACACGCAAACCCGTCGTCGTCGGCAACTGCCAGGGCGGCTGGGCCTCGATGCTGGTGGGCGCCATCGAGCCGGACCTCGTCGGCCCTCTCGTCATCAACGGGGCGCCGATGTCCTACTGGGCCGGCAACGACGGCGAGAACCCGATGCGCTATGCCGGCGGCGTCCTCGGCGGCGTCTGGCCGGCGCTCTATGCCAGCGATCTCGGTGCCGGCACGTTCGACGGCGCCTATCTCGTCGAGAATTTCGAGTATCTCAATCCGGCGAACACGTATTTCGACAAGTACTACACGCTCTTCTCCAAGATCGACACCGAGCCCGAGCGCTTCCTCGAATTCGAGCGCTGGTGGGGCGGTTTCTTCCTGATGGACAGAGCTGAGATCAAATGGATCGTCGAGAACCTCTTCATCGGCAACAATCTCGCCGCCGGCGAGGCGGAGTGGTCGGAAGGGCGGGCGTTCGACCTGCGGGAGATCAAGTCCCCCATCATCCTGTTCGCATCGCTCGGCGACAACATCACGCCGCCGCAGCAGGCCTTCAACTGGGTTGCGGATCTTTATCCGACGACGGAGGCGCTGAAGGCGAACGGGCAGGTGATCATCGGCCTGATGCACAAGAGCGTCGGGCACCTCGGCATATTCGTGTCCGGCCAGGTCGCAAAGCGGGAGCACACGCAGATCGTCGACCTCGTCGAATATCTCGAGCATCTGCCGCCCGGCCTCTACGGCATGCAGATCGAGGAGCAGAAGACGAAGGACGGCGTGCGCTATGACGTCGTGCTGACCGAGCGCCGCGTCGAGGACCTGCAGATCCTGCAGAAATACGGCCGCAAGGACGAGATTCCGTTCGAGGCGGTCGAGACCGTCTCCGAGACGCTTGCCTCCGCTTACGAGACCTTCGTCCGACCGGTCGTTGCGCCGGCATTCACGCCGGCCGCAGCAAAGGTTGCGAGGACCTTCAATCCGCAACGGGTTCAGCGGTGGGCCCTGTCCGATCTCAATCCGTTCATGGGCCCCATCGAGGGCATGGCGGCGATGGCAAAGGCGAACCGTGCGAAGCGTGATGAGAACGGGCCGATGGTCGCCATGGAGCGTTGCCTGGCGGCCACCGTGTCCGCCTCCTGGGACCTCTATCGCGACTTGCGCGACGCGGCGGTGGAACATGCGTTCTTCCGCCTCTACGGCACGGCCAGCTTCGGCCTCGGCATCGTGCCGAAGGCGGAAGCAGCGGGCACCGAGGAAGCCGCTTCCATGCGGGAGGCCCCGCAGGTCAAGGAGGCGCTCGCACGGATCGAGGAGGGCGATCCGACGCGCGCCATGGTGCGTACCGCGCTTCTCGTGATGAAGGCCGGAACGGGGCGCAGGCGGCTCTCGGCGATGAAGCGGGCTCGCGAACTCGTCGGCAAGGATGTCGGCCTGCTCGACATGCCGGCCGAGATCGCGCGCGACATCATCCGCGAGCAGTCGCTCATCGTCGATTACGAGCCGGAGAAGGCGCTCTCCGCCCTGCCCAAGCTTCTGCGCACGTCCGCCGACCGCGGCAAGCTGCTCGAGCTGATCGGCCGTCTGGAGGGGCGGATCGAGGCCAATGCCGCACAGCGGGCCCTGGTGCGGGAGATTCGGAACGCCCTCTCGGCCGATGTGGCCAGGAAAGCGAAGGGCGGAGCGACCGCAATCGCCCTCGTCGTGGACCCGGACCGGCCAGCTGCCTCCGGCGGCAAGGGTCGGGCCGGTCGCTCCGCCGGCGCCTGATGCGAGAGGAAAGACCATGAACGAGCGACCGTCCGCAACGGCACGAGCGGCCGTCCAGTCCACGATCCTGCAGGGCAAGCGCGCCCTCGTGATCGGCATCGCCAACGAACATTCGATCGCCTACGGCTGCGCGCGCATCTTCCGCCAGCTCGGGGCGGAACTCGCCGTGACCTATCTGAACGAGAAGGCTCTTCCCCATGTGGAGCCTCTCGCCAGGGAACTCGGCGCCGGCATTCTCGTCCCTTGCGACGTCGCGAGGGAGGGGGCGCTCGAAGCCGTGTTCGACCAGATCCGGGACAAGTGGGGCAGCCTCGACATCGCGCTCCATTCCATCGCCTTCGCTCCGAAGGAGGATCTGCAGGGGCGGCTCGTGGACAGTTCGGCCGAGGGCTTCAGGGTGGCCATGGATGTGTCCTGCCATTCCTTCCTCCGCATGGCGCGCCTCGCCGAACCGCTCATGCGCGAGGGCGGGACGCTGCTGGCGATGAGCTATCACGGCGCCAGCAAGGTCGTGCCGAACTACAATCTCATGGGTCCGGTCAAGGCAGCGCTGGAGAGCGCCGTTCGCTATCTCGCCTATGAGCTGGGAGACAAGCATATCCGGGTGCACGCCATCTCGCCGGGGCCGCTCAAGACGCGGGCGGCCTCCGGGCTCAAGGACTTCGACGTCCTCTTGTCCGAGGCGGTCGAGCGGGCGCCGATCGGGGAACTCGTGGACATCGACGATGTCGGCCTGACCGCCGCCTTCCTGACGACACCGTTCGCACGGCGGCTGACGGGTACGACCACCTATGTCGACGGCGGACTCAGCATCATGGCCTGAGCCGTCGTCGCAGGTGCGGGTGAGAGAGCCATGCCCGAGGGGACCGCAGACCATATCGATCCGAGCCCGGTCAGCAGAACCTGGCGGCGGCGTCCGGCGACGGAGGACATGTCCTATGTCGAGAAGGCGCTCGGTCTCGTCCTCCTTTTGCTGCTCGTCGTCGGCTGCCTCCTCATCCTCAGGCCCTTCCTGACCGCCATCTTTCTCGCCGTCACGCTCTGCGTGTCGACGTGGCCGCTGTTCCGCTCGTTGGAGAGGCGCCTCAGGGGGCGGCCGGGGACGGCGGCATTGCTGATGACGCTCCTCATCGCCGGACTGCTGGTGCTGCCGCTGATCGCCTTGACGCTCAACCTCGCCGATGACGTCGCGCGGTTGACGGTCGCGATCCAGACAGCCCTGGAGAGCGGTCTGCCGCCGCCCGACTGGCTGGGGCAGCTGCCGCTGGTGGGGGCCGAGGCGGAGCGGGTGTGGCGGGAGGCGCTGCGGCAGGGCGCGGGGCTGAGGCCGATCCTCGCTCCCTATGTTCCATCGCTGCGGGAATGGGCATTGCACCAGGGCGCCTCGCTCCTCTCCGGCACGGTCCAGGTCATCCTGGCGATCATCCTGTCGTTCTTCGTCTACCGGGACGGGGCCTATGCGGAGAAGCGCCTCGACTGGGCGATGTCGCGCATCGGCGGCTGGCGCGCCCGGCGCGCCCTGCCGACGGCCGGCGCAACCATCAAGAGCGTCGTCAACGGCGTTCTCGGCACCGCGCTGGTCCAGGCGATCCTCCTCGGCTTCAGCTTCTGGCTTGCCGGCGTTCCGGGGGCCGTGGTCCTCGGCGCCATCGGCCTGGTTCTGACCCTGTTGCCGATGGGCATCGCCCTGCTGTGGCTGCCGGCCGGCCTCTGGCTCATGTCGCAGGGGCTCACCGGATGGGCCATCTTCATGATGGCCTGGAACGGCCTCTTCGTCGGAAGCCTCGACAAACTCCTGCGCCCTTACCTGATCAGTCGCGGCATCCGGATGCCGATGGTGCTGATCTTCCTCGGGGTGCTCGGAGGCCTCCTGGCCTTCGGGATCGTCGGGGTCTTCCTCGGCCCCGTGCTGCTCGCGGTCCTCTACACCCTGTTCCAGGACTGGGGGCGCACCGTCCACGGGATGCCGGAACCCACGTGAAAGGGAAGGGGCCATGAAGACGATCTCGCTGCAGGATGCCGTCGCGATGATCCCCGCAGGCGCCACGCTGATGGTCGGCGGCTTCATGGGCGTCGGAACGCCGGAGCCGCTGATCGACGAAATCGTCCGTCAGCAGAAGAAGGACCTCACGGTCATCGCCAACGATACCGCGGCCCCGGGTGTCGGCATCGGCAAGCTCGTCGATGCAGCCCTGCTTCGGCGGGTCGTCGTCAGCCATATCGGGCTCAATCCGGAGACGCAGCGGCAGATGCTGGCGGGCAGCCTCACGGTCGACCTCGTGCCGCAGGGCACGCTCGCGGAGCGCATCCGGGCCGGCGGCTTCGGGCTCGGCGGCGTCCTGACCGCGACGGGCATCGGCACGATCGCCGAAGAAGGCAAGCAGAAGATTGCGGTCGATGGCCGTGACTACCTGCTGGAGCCGGCGCTCCGGGCCGATTTCGCGCTCGTCCACGCCTTCATCGCCGATTACCTGGGCAATCTCGCCTACGTCCTGACGGCGCGCAATTTCAATCCGCTCATGGCAATGGCCGCCGACACGGTCGTCGTGCAGGCCGAAAACATCGTGCCGGTCGGGGTCGTCGCGCCCGACCATGTCATGACGCCGGCTCCGGTCGTCGACTACCTCGTTGCCAACGGGTGAAGCCATGGATCCGCAAAGCACCATCGCAAGGCGCATCGCAGACGAACTGCGCGACGGCATGCTGGTCAATCTCGGCATCGGCATACCGACGCTCGTCGCCAATTTCGTTCCGGCGGGGATCCGGGTGTTCTTCCAGTCCGAGAACGGCCTGATCGGCACGGGGCCGGTTCCCGAGCCCGGAATGGCTCTGCCCTGGCTCACGGATGCGGGCGGGCGGCCCGTCACGGCGTTGCCGGGAGCCTCGACCTTCGACAGCGCGACGTCCTTTGGCCTCATCCGCGGCGGCCATCTCGACCTCACGGTCCTGGGCGGCCTGCAGGTCGATCGTCACGGGCGCCTGTCGAACTGGATGGTCCCGGGCAAGATGGTGCCGGGAATGGGAGGCGCGATGGATCTCGTGGCCGGCGCAAGGCGCGTCGTCGTCGCCATGCAGCATACGGCCAAGGGCCGCCCGAAGATCGTGCGGGAAAGCTCGCTGCCGCTGACGTCGGAACGGGCGGTGGACCTCATCGTCACCGAGCTCGCCGTCATCGCCGTGCGCGATGGCCGCCTGACGCTGATCGAGACGATGGAGGGTGTCACGGTGAACGAAGTGCTCAACATGACTGAAGTTGAGCTTATAATCGCCCCCGAACTTGCTTCCGCCGGTGCGGAGGCAGTGCGACGGTCGTTGTCCGCACCGTCGACCGGAGGTGCGCTATGAACGGGACGATTCACCCTGCGGCGCCTCATCATCTGCCGGTGTTCATCACCGCGCCGGGCGACACCGACGTCCTCATGGTCATCATGGCGGTCTTCCTGCTCGTCGCCGTGCTGGCCGTCGGCCTGCTGTTCCTGCGCCTTCACACGCTGCCGGAGCGGATCGCGCACCGCTCCCACAAGCTGCAGTTCGAGATCGTCGCCGTGCTGGGGCTGCTGGCGCTGTTCACCCACATGCACATCTTCTGGGTGCTGGGCCTGCTGCTGGCCCTGATCGACATCCCCGACTTCGGAACTCCGCTGCGCAGGATGGCGCGGGCCCTGGAGAGGCTTGCCGGAATGGCGCCGGAAGAGGACGCCGTCGGCGCGACGGCCGAGCCCGATCGTGGATCATCACTTCCTGAATCCCGGCCGACCCTCGTGGTGCCCGCGGAGGGGGAAGGGGACGCCATCGAGCGACCGGCGGCCGTGGCTTCGGCTCAGAAGGAGCGGGCCAATGCTTGAACTGCTCCTTTGCTCTCTTCTCACGCTCCTTCCCGACTATCTCTACCGTCGCTACGTGCAGGGAAAGCGGATCGGCAAGGAGATCACCCTCTACTCCGTGTGGTTCGAGCTGCGCTGGGGCATCATCACCTGCCTCATGCTGACGATCGGGCTGATCACGGTCGTCTTCTACAATCACCCCTCGACGACGAATGCGACGGCCTTCTTCCGCACCATTCCCATCCTTCCTGAGACCAACGGGAGGGTGGCCGAAATCTATATCGACACGGTGAGCGGCGTGGTGAAGCAGGGCGAGCCGATCTTCCGCCTCGACAGCTCGAGGCAGGCTGCGGCGGTGGAGACCGCCCGGCGCAGGATCGCCGAGGCGGACGCCGCCATGGTGGTGGCGCAGGCCGATATCGCCGCCTCCGAAGGGAAGCTCCAGGAGGCGAGGAGCGCCCACCAGCAGGCGCTCGACGAACTGGAGACCAGGCAGGAGCTCTATCGACGCAACCCGGCCACGGTCGCGCTGCGCGAGCTCGAGCGGCTGCAGGTCACCGTCGACGGACGCCAGGGGACGATCAATGCCGTGATTGCCGGCAAGGAGCAGGCCGAGACCCGGCTCTCGACGCTGCTGCCCGCCGAAAAGGCAAGCGCCGAGGCGCAGCTGGCCGAAGCCGAGGTGGAACTGGCGAAGACCGTGATCCGCGCCGGCGTCAGCGGGCATGTCGAGCAGTTCACCCTGCGCGTCGGCGATGTGGTCAACCCGCTGATGCGGCCGGCAGGCATCCTCATCCCGGAAGGTGCCGGGCGTGGCCGCCTGCAGGCCGGCTTCGGGCAGATCGAGGCGCAGGTCATGCGCGTCGGCATGGCCGCGGAGGTCACCTGCGTGTCGAAGCCCTGGGTCGTGGTGCCGATGGTCGTGACGGGTGTGCAGGACTTCATCGCCGCCGGCCAGATCCGCAGCGGCGAACAGCTGATAGACCCGCAGCAGGTGCTGCGGCCGGGGTCGATCCTCGTCTTTCTCGAGCCTATCTATGACGGTGGGCTCGACGGCGTGACACCCGGCAGCAGCTGCATCGCCAACGCCTATTCCAGCAACCACGAGCGTATCGCGTCCGGCGAAGTCGGCGGCGTCAAGGCGCTGGCGCTGCATGCGGTCGATGCGGTCGCGCTGGTGCACGCTGCGATCCTGCGCATCCAGGCGCTGCTGCTGCCCATCCAGACGCTCGTGTTTGCGGGGCACTGACGACGACCGGTCGGAGGCATTTCCGTGCGGGGCGAGCCCCGGCGACGCGATGTGCCCCTCGACCGGCTGCCGCGGATCAAGGCCGCTCCGTTAGGGCGGCAGATATCGATGAGGAGGATATCATGACGATCACCCAACAGGAGAGCGCGACCAAGGGAAAGCCGCGGGGCGTCGATCAGTTCGCCATGGCCGGCCAGCAGGGGCGCGCGCTCATGGAAGCCACCCAGACATGGTTTACGACGGCCGCGGAGTGGCAGCGCGAGATGCTCGGCTTCATGTCCATGCGCCTCGAAAAGGACGGCCGGGCCATGCGTGAGATGATGACCTGCAGGGATGTCGGGGATGTGTCGGCGGTCCAGTCGAAATGGCTCGAAGAGACGCTCCGCGACTACAATGCCGAGATGGGGAAGCTGATGGCCCTCTATACGACCTCCGTCAACGGAAGCGCGGATCGTGACCGGCGCTGAGGCGGCGGGTCACGTCAGCTGATTGTCATGCGTTCGGCCGGTCCATCTGCCAGCAGAAGGATGGCCGGCCAGGTGAACAGGCTTCGGACCGTCGACATGGCGGACATCCCGTTTGCCGGTTCGTATCGTCCTCAGCGCCCGCCGAGCTGGGCCTTCAGCCGGGCAAGGCCTGCATCGCGGGGCCGCAGCGCGATCAGGCGATCGAGGGTCGAGCGCGCCGCATCGCGGTCGTTGCTGCGCAACTGAAGCTGAAGGAGCGCGGCCAGCAGGTCGACGTCGTAGGGATGCCTTTGCAGCGCCGTCATATATGCCGCGCGCGCCGCGTCCGCCTGCCCGAGGGACTCGAGCGCCACCGCATGGACATAGGCGTATCGTGCCGAGCCCGGCGCCATCGCGGCCGCGCTCGCGAGAAGCGGCAGCGCCTCGGCTTGTCGGCCCTGCCTGACACGCAGCAGCCCAAGCGCATGCAGGGCCGCTGCATTGTCGGGCGCCATGTCGCGGGCCTGCTCGATCAGCCGTGCCTCATCGTCGTTCTGCCCCTGGGCGCGCTTCAGCTCGGCAAGATTGATCATCGCCGGGATGAAGTCTGGTGCGAGCCTCAGCGCGGTGCGGTAGGCCGCCTCCGACTTCTCGATGTCGCCCCGCTCGGCCCAGTAGAGGCCGAGGTTGAGATGGCTTTCGGGCCGCTCGGCTGCGGCGAGCTCGGAGGCGACATACTCCTCGCTTGCCCGGACATGTGCCGCGCGGCGCTGTTCCGGGAGTGCGGCCTCGGATACCGCCGCGAGCGCCCGGGCGGCCGTGATCCGGACGGATCGCACGGGATCGTCGAGCAGCGGAGCGGCAAGATCGACGCGCGCGCCGGGAGCGATGGCCTCGAGTGTCCGCAAGGCCGCCATGCGCACCAGGGGATCGGGATCGGCGAGCGCCCCGGCCACGGCGGGGCCGGTCTCCTGGTCCAGGTGGCGCTGCAGCATCTCGACGGCGGTCGCGCGGGCGATCGATGGCTGGGTTGTATCGCCAGCGAGCGCGGCGAGCGCGGCGCCGCTCCCCGGCGCGCCCTTCCGGCCGAGTGCCAGAGCCTCGCCATAATGCGGCTCCTGCCGCCGGCCAGGCCCGTACCATTCGACGATCCGCGCGGCGGCCCAGGCCGCATTCCGATCGCTGTGGCAGCCGGTACATGCGTCCGGTGCGCCGGTTGCCGCCGACAGGTCGGGACGCGGCACGCGCAGGCTGTGGTCGCGCCGCGGATCGACGCGCATGTAGGTGCGCGCCGGCATGTGGCAGTCGACGCAGAAGGAGCCCGCCTTGCCCTGCTCATGGAAATGATGCGCCGGTGAGTCATAGGACAGCGGCCTGATGCTGGCGAAGCGCTCGGGCGGCGTCTCGTTGTGGCAGGCGGTGCAGACCGCATTGCCGTCGGCATGGAGCGTGCCCGAATGGGGATTATGGCAATCGGAGCAGACGACGCCGCTGCGGTGCATGCGGCTCTGGACGAAGGAGCCATATTCGAAGACCTCGTCGCGGATCTGGCCGTCCGAAAAATAGAGGCTCTCGCCCAGCAGATCCGGAATGAAATGGTCGAGGAAGGGCGCGCCGGGGACGGGAACCTCGGTGATCGGCCGGCGGCGGGAGTGGCACCGCGCGCAAGTATCGAGCTGCGCCCGGCTGCTTTCGCCTGGCGCGGCGGCGAGGCCCTTGTCGGACGCCTTGCGGTCGCCCGACGCCCAGGCCAAGTGCGCACGGCCCGGCCCGTGGCAGGCCTGGCAGCCGACGTTGACGTTGGCGAACGTCGTCTCGTAGCGGTCCGCCGCGACATCGTAGTGGCGCTGCAGATCGGTCGAATGGCAGTCCGCGCAGCGGAAGTTCCAGGTGAACTCGCGGCCCGTCCAGTGCAACGGGTCGCCGGGCGGCGCCGGGTCACGTTCGGCGAGGTCGAACCAGCGGCCTTGCTTGGTGTCCCATGCGATCGTCAGGGCCTGCAGGCGGCCGCGCTCCCCCTCGACGAGATACTGCTGGAGCGGCTCCCAGCCGAATGTGTAGCGGACCTCGTGCTCGACCGCTCCAGCGCCGCCGGCCACTTCCACGAAATAGCACCCGTCGCGCCGGAAGAAGCGATAGCGGGCATGGGCGTCCTCAAAGGCGGCACCGCCGAAGTCGCCGCGAACGGACGCCTCGTCCGGCACCTCCATCGCATGGAAATGATGCGATGTGCGCCAGGCGTCGTACGCGGCGGCGTGACACCCGGCGCAGGCAACGTCGGACACGTAGGCGGAATGGGACGCGCTGCTCGCCGGCTGGGCAGCAAGCCCGCGTGGAGCAGCCGCCGGGTCGCCCGACGCACCGAAGGAAAACCCGATCAGCAGGACCGCCAGCGCCGAAATGACCGCTCCGGGCAGAGCCGAAAAGATGCCGAAGGGAGAGGGGCTGTCATGCACGATCGGCGGCCTCTTTGCCGGGAGGATCGCTCCCGATGCTCTACGATAGGGGGCTGACAGGGAGACCGCCGACAATTGCCCGGGCGAGGGTCGCGAACAGTGGATCGGGCGTTCTCATCGTCTCCTCCCGCGGCAGAACCGATGCGGCAGGCCGCGCTCGCAAGCCAGTGGCGTGCGCGACCTGCCCATGATGTCGACCGACGCTGACGGCGTGCCTTCTGCGGAACCCGCCACGCCTATTGCTTCGCGCGGTAGCTCCCGAAGATCATCTCCCGTTCCGCGGGGGTCAGTTCTTCCGGCCCGAGCTTCATCGTCAGCTTGTTGATCTTTCCCGTGAAGCGGAACGGCACCTGGTAGTCCTCATCGTCCACCGGCGTGCCGGTGTCGATGCCGACATTGAACGTCTCGACCCAGCCGATGCCGACCGGCAGGCTCTTCGGCATGTCGCGGGTGTCGACGACCTGACCGTCCACCTTCAAGGTGCCGGTCCCGCCCTTGCCGAGGCCGGGGCCGTCGAACTTCCAGTCGAACTCGAGCGTGTGCTTGCCGGGCCTGAGCGCCTCCTTGCCCTGCCACTTCACCCGCTCGAGCTGGATCAGGTTCCAGGTGAAGGTCGGCACGCCCTTCAGGAGATAGAAGCCGTAGCCGGCGAACCGGCCGCCGTCGGTCACCAGCATGCCCTCGGCGCCGCCCTCCGGGATCTCGACCTCGGCGGTGATCGTGTACGACTTGTTCAGCACGTTCGGAGCGCCGGCGACGCCTGGGAACGGCACGTTGCTCAACTCGCCGGTAAACTCGAACGCGGTCCGGCCTTCGATGTAGCTCGGCTTCACACCCATGAACCGGGGAAGGGTGCGGTCGTCGAGCGGGAAGACCCGGTATTTCTCCGCCTGCATGACGAACAGCTGCTCCATGTCGCGCAGCTTGTCCGGCATCTTGGCAGCGACATCGGTCGCCTGGGTCCAGTCCTCGTTCAGGTTGTAGAGTTCCCATTTGAAGTCGTTCATGACGTCCGTGGGAGGCGGCGCCAGCGAAAGTGCCCAGGGGGCGAGGATCGGCGGCGCCGAGGCGATCCACCCGTCGTGGTAGATCGCGCGGGAGCCGAACATCTCGAAATACTGGGTCGTCCGCCGGCCCGGCGCGTTGGCATCACCCCACGTGTACGCCATGCCCACGCCTTCGATGGGCCGCTGGGCGACGCCGTTGACCATCACCGGCTCCGGCAGGCCGGCCGCCTCAAGGATGGTCGGCACGATGTCGATGACGTGATGGAACTGGTGACGAATGCCGCCGGCGTCCTTGATGCGCGCGGGCCAGGACATTGCCATGCCGTTGCGCGTGCCGCCGAAGTGCGAGGCCACCTCCTTGGTCCACTGATACGGCGTGTCCCAGGCCCAGGCCCATGGCACCGCATAGTGCGGATAGCTCTGGTCGGTGCCCCACGCGTCGTAGAACGCCATGTTCTGTTCCACCGTCGGGTGGATGCCGTTCAGGATGGAGAACTCGCTGTAGAGGCCATGGCGCGTGCCCTCGGGGCTCGCACCGTTGTCGCCGCTGATGTAGATGATCAGCGTATTGTCGAGCTTGCCTGCGTCCTCGACCGCCTGGATGACGCGGCCGATTTCGTGGTCCGTATAGGCCAGATACGCGGCATAGACATCGGCCTGACGGATGTAGAGCTTCTTCGCCTCGTCCGAAAGCGTGTCCCACTGCGGCAGATCTTCCGGCCAGGCCGTGAGCTCGGCACTCTCGGGTATCACGCCGAGCTTCTTCTGGTTGGCGAAGATCGTCTCTCGCAGCTTGTTCCAGCCCTCGTCGAACAGGTGCATCGCGCTGATCCTGTCGACCCACTCCTTGGTCGGATGGTGCGGCGCGTGCGTGCCCCCCGGCGCGTAGTAGATCATGAAAGGCCGGTCGGGCTGGAGCTCGTTCAGCATCCTGATGCGCGCGATCGCCTCGTCAGCCATGGCGGTGGTCAGATTCCAGCCCGGATTCTCGAGATAGGGCTCGATCGGCGTGGTGTTGCGGAACAGGTTGTTCGGCTGCCACTGGCTCGTGTCGTCGCCGAGGAAGCCGTAGTAGTATTCGAATCCCTTGATCGGCCCGGTCGGCCAGTCGGTGAAGGGGCCGGCCTGGCTCGTCACCCACTGTGGCGTGTTGTGGTCCTTGCCGAACCACGAGGTGTCGTAGCCGTTCTGCTTCAGGATTTCGCCGATGGCGACGGTGTCGCGCTTGACGACGCTGTCGTAGCCGGGATAGCCCGTCGCCTGGTCGACGACGACGCCGGTGGAGACCGAATGATGGTTGCGGCCGGTCAGCAGCGCGGCTCGTGTCGGCGAGCAGAGTGCCGTCGTGTGGAACCGCGTGTAGCGCAGGCCGTCGGCGGCGATGCGGTCGAGGGCCGGCGTCGGGATCACGCCACCGAAGGTGGACGGCGCCGAGAAGCCGACGTCGTCGGTCATGATCAGCAGGACGTTCGGTGCCCCCTTGGGCGGCACCACGAGCCCAGGCCAGTATGGCGTCGACTGGGCGGCGTTGACCTGAACATCGCCCTTGAACGGCTGCGGTGGGTTCGGCAGGTACCTGCCGTCGATGGTCGTCGTCGCGCCGGGCGAGCCTGGTGTGGCGGCGGCTTGCTGGGCCTCCGCCGGGGCGGTGGCGATGGCGAGCCCCACAAGGGCCGACATCGAGAACAAGAGCTTCGCGGTTTTCAACTTTGCCTCCCCTGTAATAGATCGGTGTCACGCCATATTCGCCTCAGTAGCAAGGCGGGTAGGGGTAATAGCCGCAGCGCGGAGGATAGTAATAAGGGTGGTAGTACGGATGGTAGTAGGGGGCCGCTGCGGCCGCGGCGCCTGCCGCCGCACCGGCATACCAGGCGCCGCGGAAGGCGGTGCGGCGAGCGGCGCCGGCGAACGATAGTGGCGTGAACGGCATGCCGATGATGTCGATGAACACCGAGGCCGGCCCGTCGGTGCCGCCAAGGCTGCCCTCGAGGACATCGACATTGAAGGTCAGCGTGTCGCCCTCGAGCTTCGGCGACTTCAGAACCACCACCGCGTCCCGGATCGTGCCGCCGTCCTTGCTGAAGGCCGATACGGTTGCGTTCGGCGGGTCCTTGGCGAAGCTGTCGCTGCCCTCGGCCCATTCCTCGATGAGGTGCTCGGTCAGCGCATGACCGGCGGAGCGGACCGGACGGTCAGCGAAGATGATGGCGTTGCTGGCGACGCCGGTGAGCGTCAGCGTGTTCCCGTCGAGGGTGGCCCCGCGGGAATTCAATACGATCAGAGAGGGAACGATGTCAGGTTTCGCCTTGCCGATCGTCTTCTGCAACGGAACGTGCGGCGTCGCGTCTTGCGCCAGCGCCATTGCGGGGCCGAGCAGAATTGCCAGCCCCAGGAGAAACCGAATAAACCCGCGTGCCGACATCATTCCTCCCCGATAGCCTGATTGTTCAGACAGCCGTCCGGTCAGGATGTCGCGCCGGGAAGGTATGACCGCCCGGCAGCCCAGCAGCCCTCGAGACCGCAACGCCTGAGCAAACCTTAAACACGCCAAGCGGCGTGAGGGCGTAAGTTACGGTAAGCTACCAGCGGATCGCGGCCCGCAGGGCATCGAGGTGGCTCATCGTCTTGGCGAGAGGCGACTTTTCGGATTGCGGTGCGCCGGGGCGCGGTAATCCCTGACCCGGGTTCTACGGCACCGGAAAGCCAGCCTTGCGGGCGGCCTCGGTCATGAACCTCCGGTCCTCCGGTCCGAAGTTGCGCTTGGCGAGTTCGGCATCGAAGGCGTCGAAGAACCGGGGCTGCATCTCAAGGAACCGGGCCCGGCTCTTGGCACCTTCCTCCTCCAGTCCGGCCTCGACGTAGATCAGCGCCGCGACGAAATGGAAGATGGGAAACTTCCTGAGATCCGCCTGCCGGATCAGGGTCACCGCGCGGGCACTATCGTGCCGGATGAAGGCGGCGAGAGCCAACATCCCGGCATAGAAGCCCGAATTGCCGGGATTCATGTCGAGCGCCTTTTCGAGCAGCTCCGAGCCGCGCTTCCAGTCGCCGGCCAGAGCCACGCGGGTGCCGAACTCCCCGAGGAGTTCAGTATCGTTTGGATTGAGCGCGAGCGCCCGCTCGCCGATACGGAAGGCTTCCGCTGGCTCGCCGGTGAAGAACAGCGCGGTCATCAGCGCCTGGAGGCCACGGATGTTGTCCTGGTCGATACGCACCGAGTGACGGGCGGCTTCGAGCGCGCGCTCGATCGCGGGGGGCCCGCCCGCTTTGGGATTGAACTGGAACCGGTCCTCGTCCAGGTAAAGGAATGACAGCATGGCCCAGGCGGTGCCGTATTTGGGATAGCGAGCGACCGCGCGTTCGAGGCAGTCGCGGACTGCGGCGTGCTCCTCGGCGCTTAGAACCGCGCGATACTGATAGAAGCGCAGCGTGCAGGTGTATGCGGCAAGGTCATCCGGGGCACGTTGAAGCGCTCGGCTCTCGTCGGCCTGGAAGATGATGCCGTAGGGCTGCGCGACTGTGGATGCGACCTGGCCGGCGACGTCCACGACGATGCCGACAATGTTGCCGGAGGTCAAATCCGCCTCGTACGTATGGGCCCAGAGCACGATCGCGCTTTCGTCCGCCAGCACGCGGGTGTTGACGCGCAGTCCGTGTGCGCTCGTCCTGACGGTACCCTCGAGGACGTAGCGAACGCCGAGATCCGCGGGGATATCGGAGGCGCCAGCCGTGGCGGTGAGGGACTTCGTGGTTTCGCGGCCCACCACCCTCAACTCCTTGAACCGGGCAAGCTGTGACAACACCTCGTCCGTCAATCCTGCGGCATAGAGCTCTCCCTCCGCATCGCCGCCGAGGTTTGCAAAGGGCCGGACCAGGACTGACGGCCCCTTGGGCCCCGCTTCGTCGACATGCCCGCCCGGCCGGAGGCGCCACGCATCGGTGGCGCCTGACCAAAGGCCCGCACCGAGCAAGCCAGCGATCAAGACCGCCACCGCGGCAATCGTCCACCGCAGCCAGGGCAAAGGCCGCGCTGCCAATCCTTCGCCCAGCGGAGGCGAGGGGGGCTCGACCGGATCGGGCGGAACCGTCTCGACCGGCGGCTGGGTCAATTTAAAGGCGAAGGCGGGCGCGTAGCCGCCTTTGGGGATGCTGATCGACACCGGATCGGCCTGTCCGGCAAGCAGGTAATAGCGCTCCAGTGCCCGCCTCAGCCGCCCCGCCTCGATGCGCACGATGGGGTCGTTTCGAGCGTCGAAGTCGACGCTGCGGCCGAACACCTCGAGGGCGATTGTGTAGGCTTTGATCCTGTCCGCACGTCCGGCCAGCGCCTCTTCTACCACGTAGTGCAGGAAGCGGCGGACGCGGTCGGGCGCGTCGAATTCGCGGCTGCACTCCACCCGCTCGAGCTGCGCTCGAATCTCGTCCGCAGCTGGCCGGTCCAGCCGATCGTGGGGCACCTCGTCGACGCGTAAATCAGCGCCCCCCATTGATCTACTCCTTCGCGGCCGCGGCTCTCCCCGGCGCCCGCAACTCAACTCCACTACCTGAGCTTGTGTTAGTTACCGTAATATACTTCTCGCCCGCTCGCGTCGGTAGTTAAAATTGCTCCGCTTATGGATCGAGGCCTCCTTGACATGGATCAGGGTGTGTTCGCGGCGGTCCGGCGCTTTCCGGATCGGAGGCAGTCGATAGAGGAGCTCGCCCTTCGCGATGAGGGGTTCCGCTCGATCTGCGCCGATCTTGCGGAAGCCGAAAGGGCGTTGCGGCTGTGGGAAAGCTCGACCTCTGCGAACAAGGAAGAGCGCTGCACGGAATATCGGACGCTTGTCGCGTGCCTCGTCGATGAGCTGCGGGCGGCGATCGACGCTGCGTCCAACGGTCCGGCGCTTTAGCTGCTTCGGGATGCCGAGCAGGCACGAAGCCACCGGTGTCAAGGTTAGGGGTGTCAGTGATTGGCACCAGAACGAGACTTGATGGGCTTAGGACTACAGAAATGAACGCCGAATGCAGGATTTCTCATCAGTTGGTAACGTCATTCTAGTCGCCCGTCGAATGCCTGCCGGAGCCGCGGGGCCGATCGATCACCGCCTGCAGCAGGCGGTTATGTTCTGCCTTGCTGTAGGGCCGCCCGCCGATGTCGTCGGCGAGCATCGCGAAATAGTCTGCCACGATCGCGTCGTTCTGCTCGTCGGATCAGCCACCGGCCATGGCGGCTTCCGAGCGGACTGGCCAAGCTGGAGAAGGCCTGGATCACGCCAGCAACCGTGCCGGCACACCGAGCACCGGGCCGGCCTCGGCGAGCCGCTGGTCGAGCGTATGCACGGTGGCGCCATGCTCCGATGCGATGGCGAGATGCAGCGCATCGCCGGCGCGGAGCCCCAGCGCATGCTGATCGGCGAACTTCGCCGCCGCCCGGAACTGCCCGCCCGTCACGGGCAGCACGGTAAAGCTCTCGGCGACCAGCTTGTTGAACATGGCGAGCGCGGCGGCGCGCTGCTCCAGGCTGATCTGGCCGGTCCGCAGCTTGATCGCCATGGCGGACGACATTTCGGTGACGGTCCAGTCGCTGATCAGAAGCCGCGCCGGGTCCTGCTCCGCCAGCCAGATCTGGACGCGCGGCGTCATCGCTTCATTGGAGAGCGCCGCGACGATCAGCGACGTGTCGAGATAGAGCATCAATAGCGGTCGCCATCCCGCATCGACCGCACGAGGTCGGCGGCGCTCCGGGACTGGGGCGGCATCGCTGCCGTCAACGCTTGAAGCAGTGCGGCATCGATCGGCTTGCGCGGCCTGGCCACGCCGGTGAGCCGCGCGACCGGCTTGCCGCGGCGGGTGATGTCGATCGAATCGCCCGCTTCGACCCGGTCGACCAGTTCGCTCAGACGGGCCTTGGCATCGGCCAGATTGATAGCATCCATGTCACGCTCCTGACCATATAGATGGTCATATAGTGTAATTGGTCTGAGAATTCCAGCGCTGCCTCTCAAAGCCTCCTTCCGGGAACCCATGCCCGGTCCGGACGCAGTCACATCCAGATTGCCCGTTCGGAATGCACGTCCTGATCGCACGATCCAACAAACTGCCTGTCAGTTCAGGGATGTACGCAACGGGATCAACGCTCATCCGAACGCGACAGTCCGGCGTGCGCGCGTTGACGTGATGATACTGCCGTGCAAAGGCCCAGCGTTGCGGCAAGCCCGCCGATCAGGAAAACGGACGCGTAGCCGGCCTGGTCGGCCAGGATGCCGACGACCGGTCCCGTCGCGCCATAGGCCAGGTCCTGGAAGGCCGCGAACCCGCCGACCGCCGTCCCACGCAGGTGCGGTGGTACCTGCTTGACGACTTCGGCGCCCATTGCCGGGAACACCATCGAGCAGCCGAGCCCGGTCAGCAGGGCGCCGGCCAATGCCGTGTACGGCCCGGGCGCCAGCCACAAGAGGTACTGGCCGCAGGCTTCGACGAGGAGCGAAGCGACGGCGACGGGTGTTCCGCCGATCCGATCCGGCAGGTTGCCGCAGACGAGGCGCACCATGACGAACCCCACCCCGAAGAAGGTCAGGCCGAGCCCGGCATGAGGCCATCCGCGGCTGAGGAAGTAGAGGGAAAAGAAAGCGCCCAGAGCCGCAAAGCCGACCCCTTGCAATCCGACGGCGGCGCCGGGACGCCAGATGCGCCCGATGATCCGCCAGAAGGATTCGCGCTGCCCGGCCTGAGGCGCCACGGCCGGCAGCCGGTGAATTGCAGCGAGCCCGACAAGAGGCAGCACCGTGCAGGCGGCCATCAGTCCGGCAAAGCCGAGCTGGTCCAGGAGCGCCAGCCCCAGCGGCCCGCCGGCGGCGAAGGCGCCATACATGCCTATGCCGACGAGCGACATGACGCGACCGGAGCGGGCCTGGCCCGTCAGGCCAATGGCCCAGCTGATCATGCCGACCATGGCCACGCTCTCGCCAAGCCCCAGCAGGAGCCGCCCGATGACCAGCACCGCATAGCTGCCGGTCGCCGGCAGCTCGGGCCAGCTTGTGAGAAGGCCGATCAGCCCGGCCGCCGCATAGATGACGAGGCCGCGCTGCATGCAGAGCTTGCCGCCGAGCCCGTCCGCCCACGCGCCAGCACGGCCGCGTGTCATGATCGTCGACAGGAAGGCGATGCCGACCGCCAACCCGCCATAGGCGTTGTCGAGGCCGAGCCCCTGCACGACATGGACCGCCACCGCTGGCAGCGACATGGCGACGGTGAGATAGGACAGGAAAAGCGCCCCCGTCAGAGCAACGACGTGGCGATGGGCCAGGTCAGGCCGTTCGGTGTCACGCATGTTCGCGCACTCCACAAAGAGGACCATCGCTCCGGCGCTCCAGCGCTCCGGCGTGCCGGTGTCGTGTACGGCGAAGGTCGGTTGGGTGCGTTGGCTGACGTGAACGCTTACGGCCGGACCCAGGCAGAAGCCGGGGCGATGGCGGCATGTGTCTAGACAGCGCAGCTAGCGCCTGGTGCCACCATAGTCGGTGTGCTTGTCGCGCCAGACGGCATGGGTGTGCGGCTGGTTGGTCGAGTACGGAGGGTCCATGACCAGCTCTATCCACACCGAGGGTCCGTCGATACGAACGTAATCACCGGTTCTGGTGAGCGAGGCAGAGCCGGAAAAGCTGAGATAGGTGGCATCGAGCTCCCGCTCGTACCGGACGAGGATCGTGGCAGCGTTCGCGTCCGCAACGTCGTTCACGTACAGGCTGATCGCCTTCATCAGCAGAGCGCGCTGGTGCCTGCTCAGTGATGAAGCCGCGATGCCCTGAGCCCTGGCAGGAAAATTCCAGTCCTTGTGCCGCGCTTCGGGACCGAGCAGCATCTTGTCCTGTTCAGTGGCGAGCTTGGCCGCCGCCCTTTGACGCGGGTCGAGCGAAGCGAGCAGCGCAATGAACGCCTCCAGCTCGTCGAGCTGGGGCCGGAGGATTGCACCGTCGTGCCGGATGGCAGCATGTGGCTCGATACCCCGGAACGACGGTGTCGCCCCGACCAGAACCCCGTCCCGGTAGGTATTGGTGAGCGCCAGGTGATGGCCGCCGAACTGGAGCTGCCAGGTGCCGGTCTTCGAGGGAGTTCCGAGGAACGCAACGTAAAAGTTGCCCCTGCCGTAGCCCTTGCCGCCACCGTTCTGCCTGATCCAGTCGTCGGCGGCCAGATGCTGCTGAATCTCGTCATAGCCCTCGTTCCGGCCGCTGCCGGTGGCTGCGGCGAGCAGGGCGTTCAGGGCGTCCCACTGCGCGGCAGACAGGGTGCTCAGCTTCAGGCCGATCCGAGCCTGTCGTCGACCGAGCGCCCACTGCGGATAGGTGTGCCACCGGGCCGCGTTGGCGAAGGTGTACTCCTGGAGAAGGGCGGCGCGCTGTGCCTCGCTGAGGGTTGCGATGAAGGCATTTGCCCGCTGGAGCACCGCGGCGCCGGACGAGGCGTGAGATAAAGGTCTGCCGGGTCCGGTCGTCGAGGGCGGCGTCTGTGGCGCCGCGGCCTGCTCTGACGTTTCGGCGGCCATGCACCCGCCGACGTCGAGCATGAAGATGAGTGCGCTTGCCAATGTCGTGCAGCGCGCGCCGATGGCGAATGCAGACATGTCTCTCTCCCGTATTCGCGCGACCGGCGCGGTCTGCGCGATGCTGTTGCTGAGCGGTGAGGGCGCTTCCGCGGATCGACGTCAGCCGAGTCGCATGGACAGCTCGACGTCCTCGGCCAACGGCATGGACATGTACCCCCCGGCGGGCGAGCGCACGCGCTCCAGGTATTCCGGGCAGTAATCGGCATTGTCGGCGACGATGAGCGCGCCCGGCCCGAGGCGGCCCTCCACCAGGTCCAGGATCTCGGAATAGAGCGACTTCGCGCCGTCGAGCAGCACGAGATCGATCGTTTCGGGAAGGTCGACGCTCAGCGTCTTGAGGGCGTCACCTTCCCTGATCTCGACCAGATCGATGAGGCCGCCGTCCGTCAGGTTCCTGCGCGCCCGCGCCACCTTGGAGGGCTCGAACTCGCTAGTGATCAGGCGGCCGCCGCCATTGTCCCTGAGCGCGGCAGCCAGGTGCAGGGTCGAGATGCCGAACGACGTTCCGAACTCGACGATTGTCCGCGCGCGGGAGCTCCGCGCCAGCATGTAGAGGAGCACGCCGGTCTCGCGCGAGACAGGCAGCCAGAGATCCTTCAGGCGCCCATAAAGATCGAGGTATCCGGTCTTGCTGCGCATCAGGCGTTCCCGCTCGTCGCGGGAGATTTCGGCCAACGCCGGGCTCGTCGCCGCATCGGCCTCCTTGAACAGGCGCTCCAGAAGAGGAGCGAGCGGTGCAGTGGTCAGGGTGCTCATCAAGGTCTCCGGTCCGAGGGAAATGCGTTCTTGTGTCGGATTGAAAAATACGATTCATTAGTCGCATTTCCTATTCGCATTGCCGGAGCGCCGGATGAGCGATCGCCCAACGACCCGGATTTCCTCACGAAAAGAGCCCAGGCAGACCCGCTCGACCGAGCTTGTCGCGTCGATCCTCGAGGCGGCTGTTCAGGTTTTGGCAACGGAGGGCGCGCAGCGCTTCACCACGGCGCGGGTGGCCGAGAAGGCTGGCGTCAGTGTCGGTTCGCTCTATCAATACTTTCCGAACAAGGCCGCGATCCTCTTCCGGCTCCAGAGCGACGAGTGGCGGCAGACGACCGAGATGCTGAGCACGATCCTAGGCGATGTCACGAGGCCGCCGCTCGAACGGCTGCGAGCGCTGGTCCATGCCTTCATCCGCTCGGAATGTGAAGAAGCTGTCGTGCGCGGGGCCCTCAACGACGCGGCTCCGCTCTATCGCGATGCACCCGAGGCGCGGGAGGCACGCGCGGCCGGAGACCGCATTTTCCAAGCCTTCATGCGGGAAGTGCTGCCCGAAGCCGCTGACCCGATCCGCGATCGGGTTGGCGACCTGATCACCACGACATTGGGTTCGGTCGGCAAGAGCTTTTCGGAGACGCCGCGAACGCCGGCGGAGATCGAGGCTCACGCCGACGCCATGGCCGACATGTTCTGCGCCTATCTGCAAAGCCTTCAGCGCGCCTGATGTCCGGCACCGCGCCTGAGCGCCTCGCTGCGCACAAGGCCTCGCCGCAGCCGCCCGCTCCACGACGATCCCTCATGAAGTCGCGTACTGCCTGGAATCTCGCACAAAATGGGCAGGAGGGCGTCCGACTTGCTTCGTAAAGGCGACACTGAAGGCGCTGCCCGACCCGTAGCCGACCCTTGCCGCAATTTCGGCAACAGTGCCTTGACCCTCGCGCAGGTACTTCTTGGCGAGGGCCATGCGCCAGGTCTTCAGGTATTCCATCGGCGGCAAACCGACGATCCTGCTGAACCGTGTGAAGAAAGCGGAGCGGGAGAGACCCGCTTCGCGCGCCAGTTCCGCAACGCCCCAGCTGCGATCGGGGGCGGCGTGCATGCAGCGCAGCGCTGCGGCCAGCCTCGGATCGGCAAGACCGCGGAGCAGACTGGCGGCGCCGTCCGCTTCGGAGGTGGATCGCTGCGCTTCGATCAGCAGCACCTGGAGCAGATGCTCCAGTACGACATCGCGTGCGGGCCTGTCTGCGCGCGCCTCGCCGCGCACAAGGCGGGTCAGATCGGCCAGACGGCTTTCGCCCCGAACGACCACGAGGTCGGGAAGGAGCGAGACGAGGAGATCGGCGTCCGGCGATCCGAAACGGCAATAGCCGACGAGCATTTGAACTTCGGCCGGCCCTTGCAGGGACCCGAGGCGGACGCTGCCATCCACTCCGGGCAGCGGCTGGGTCTGCAGCCCATCGGGAGGCGGCGGGTCCAGGCTCGACATCGTGATGACGGAGGCTGCCGGGACCAGGACGAAATCGCCGGCGCGCAACTCGATCGGCGCTTTCGCGCCGGCCTCCAGGCAGGCCCGCCCCGCCAGCAGCATGCAGTAGTAGACCTGTTCGACTTCCGTGCGCCGCACCCGCCATGCGCCGGCAGCCTCCACCAGCTTCGAATAGGGCGCCTGAGGTCGCAGCAGCGAGATCATTTCCGATAGCGGATCGGCCATATTCGGACTTTCTCTAAGGATTGATGTATTTTCCATGATAGAAAGTTCAGGCCCGCATGTCGATATTCAGGTCATCCACTTTCGACAGGCGGACCAGACATGAACACCGTGATGATTACCGGATGCTCCTCGGGCTTCGGCCGCGAGACGGCCGAGCACTTCCTCAGCAAGGGCTGGAGCGTCGTCGCCACCATGCGTACTCCACGCGAGGGCGTGTTGCCGGCTTCGGACCGGCTGCGCCTTCTGCCCCTCGACGTGACCGATCGCGGCTCGATCGCCGCTGCGGTCGAGGCGACGGGGGAAATCGATGCCCTCGTCAACAATGCCGGAATCGGATGGATGGGCCCGCTGGAAGGAACCCCCGAAGAGACGATCCGCGACCTATTCGAGACCAACACGTTCGGTGCGATGGAGATGGCTCGCGCCGTCGTGCCGCAGATGCGGGCGCACGGGAGCGGGACCATCGTCAACGTCTCCTCCAGCACGACGCTGAAACCGCTTCCCCTGCTGCCCATCTACACCGCGAGCAAGGCGGCGGTGAATGCGTTCACCGAATGCCTCGCGCTGGAGCTCGAGCCGTTCGGCATCCGCACCCGCCTGGTGCTGCCCGGACAGGCCCCGGGGACTCGTTTCGCGACGAATGCACGGGCCAAGATGGCGGGGGCGGGAGGTATTCCCGAAGCCTATCGCCCGCTGGCCGAGCGCGTCTTCGCTGCCCATGCGGAGGCGGCCAACAGGGAGGTCACCGAGCCCCGGGATGTCGTTGCCGCGATCTGGCGCGCCGTCACGGAGCCCGATTGCCCCCTGCGCCTGCCCGCGGGCGCCGATGCGGTCGCCCTGGCGGGGTGAGCAGCGCCAGCCATCCGGACAATTCTTCGACGTGACGGGTTCGCCCTGCGCCTCGGGACGCGGGGCAGGGCGCCCGTTATCCCCGCGAGACAAGTCCAGCGCCATCGCCGAGGCGCAACAGGGGCCGCCCAGGCCGGTCCCGCTAATCGGTGGAGCGTCGTCGCCGGAAAAAACTCTTCAGCCCAGACCTGCGTCCCGGTCGGCCGATCTCGACCCTGGTGTCTTTGGGGGAGACGGCTTCATCGCTCCAGATCAGCTCGAAGGCAATCCCTTCCAATCCGAGCTCCGCGATGCGGTGAACCACCGTCTCCTGCATATAGATGCCGGACACACGCGTGACATGCTCCGGCAACCTGAACATTGCGACGTCGCCGATCGCCTCCGGCCGAAGTACATGCTTGTCGATCCACATGATGCTGCCGTCATCGAAGCGTGCGATGCTGGAGCAGTCTTCGTCGAGCGCGTCGACCACGGTGGTGACATTGAACAGGGATACATCCTCGTCGGACTGAAGCGGCAGGAATTCTCCGGCGTGCTCCAGGATCGGCCGCAGCAACCTGACGGCGCGGGGCTTCATCATCAGAACGTGTCGGCCATACCAGGGAAAATCAGAATATGCCCGCGGATTGCCCTTCTCGTCTTCTCGAAGGATATCCATCCGCACGGGACGCCAGTGCGGCTGCATCCGTCCCGACAACCTCTCCAACACCTCATGGTCGTCCATATGGCGCGGAAGGATCCACTCCTGCCCCTCAAGGACATCGGGAAGATAGATCTTCATTTGGGCGTCCTACCGCTCCGTCTAGGCGTCTTAACTCTGTGATCGGCGGCGCTGGAGGTAGCAAGCGCGCCGACTGGCGGTAATGACAAAAGCAATGAGAATTCTGCCAGTCAGCCGATGGATGCGGTGACCTGCTGCCCGAGATCTCCGCTCGGGACACGCCTGGCGCAGCGCGGTGGACATGGTGATGCTGCCGCGGCAGCGCTCGAGCCGAGGCTGCAGCATCCGGCCTGTTTTCAATCTCCTTCGCCGCTCAGCATGTGATCCGCCAGGCTGTAGCAATGGCTGGCCTGGTACGCATTCCGCCCCCTGTTCATATGGGTGAGGTTGAAAGCCCGGATGGCACGGAGGACGGGGCCTGACGCAAGGAATTTGCGGATCGAGGACGAGCCGCGAATGGTGATCCCGAAAATATCCTCGCCGCGCGGGAAGAAATGGCGGACGTCTTCCGGCGCCATGACGCTGCACGCGAGAAAAGCTTCATCCACATTGCCCGGCGTGAGCGATCTGTAGGTGGTGAAGGCTGACAGATGCACGATGAATCTCGCGCGAAGGGATTCTTCGTCGGCATAAAGCGTGAAAAGCTCCATCCAGCTCGCATTGACCCGGATGAGCGGCTTGTCGGAGGTGGATGGAAGGCAGGACACCGACCAGTAATGCCGCTCGGTCTGCCGAGGGACCGGGATGCATTTCCGGCCGTAAATCCGAAGAATTTCCAGTGCTTCTTGTGCGTGCGGCCGGCGAAGCAGCTTCTGATACCGCGCGGCATATTTGAAGCGCTGTTCCATGGAATCCGAGCGCTCCTCCGCGTCGCGCAGGACCGTCTTGCCCTCCATCCAATCGCGCTGCTGCTGGAGATCGACGAATTGGCGCAGACCGGTGCTGCTTTGGCGGCGACGGGCGCTCATCGGCGGTCCAGGAGCCGCGCCACCGCCTCTCGGACGAGAGCAGGAACGCTTTCGGCATCGTCCAGATACGCGCTCTCCAGCAGGCCGTCGGTAAGCGCGACGAGGAGGGAAGCGGTAACGGACGGGGTTGGGTCGCCGTCCTCGGCAAGTAGCGTCCGGAGGCTGTCGTGATACCACACGCGGCGAGCATTGATCGTCTGCCGCACGCGGCTGGTCGGATCGGGGTACTCGGCTGCCGCGTTGAGGAACGGACACCCTCGCCAGCCTCCCGCGACCACGGCCTCGCTGATCCGCTCCATGATGGCCGAGACCATTTTCCGAGGCGGTTGCTTCGGAAGCGCCGCCACCGCTGCCCGGCCGGCCCGGTCTATCTCTTCGAGATAGGCGACGACGAGATCATCCTTCGATGGAAAATGATTGTAGAACGTCGCTTTGGCCACGCCCGCCTCCGCGATGATGCGGTCGATGCCGACGGCATGGATGCCCCCTTCATAGAAAAGCCGTGTCGCGGTCTCGAGCAATCGACGGCGCGCGGGGCCTGCTTCTGGCTGGCTGTCAGATTTCTTTTGCCTCATGGCTTGACCATAACAGACAGGTCTGTATAGTTCAATCGATAGACAGACTTGTCTGTATAGGAAGGCCAGGCGATATCGCAGCGACAAGGCCGGGGAGCTCTAGGTGGCGTGCGCGAACTCCGTCCCTTTCCTTGTGGGAGGGAGCCCCCGTCGCCAGGGCGCGCTGTATTCCGCGGCTCCACCACCGAATGAGGTTGGGAATGATCATCGAAAGCGAAACCGCCCGGAAGGTCATCGAGCGCTTCCATCGTGCGTTTCAGGCGCACCGCCCGGAAGATCTCGATGACTTGATCGGCGAGGGCTGCGTTCTCGAGAATACGACGCCTGCTCCGGACGGCGCTCGCTACGAAGGGCGCGAGGCGTGCCTCGCCTTCTGGAAGGGGATTGCATCCTCGCCGAACCTTGTCTTCGAAGACGAGGAAATCTGGGTGAGCGGCGACCGCGGGATCATCCGCTGGCAGCTTCGCTGGAGCGAGCGCGAGGCCGACCGGATCCGGGGCGTGAACATCATGCGCGTCCTGGGCGGAAAGATCGTCGAAGGTCTTGGATATGTGAAGGGATAGGGCTCTCTTTCCACTCGCGGGCATCCGCAGGTCCATGGCTGGGCCTTTGCCTGATGCTGCTGGAAAAATCTGACGGACACCTCAATTGCTTGTACGTGGCCTGAACAGTCCGGTGGGAATGAGGTCAGTATCCCCATTGGAGTTGATGCAGGCTCGTATAAAATTCCATTGTCGGAGCCCGGAAGCGCCCACACGGCTCTTCCGGGAGAAGCCTGTAGCCTGATGACAAGCCGCGGAGGGGAAGATGGCCAAGGCCTATTGGGTCGCCACCTATCGTTCGGTCAGCAATCCTGAGGCACTGGCCGCCTATGCCAAGCTGAGCGGCCCTGCGATTATGGCCGCCGGAGGCCGCATTCTCGTGCGAGGAATGCCGGTGCACCTGTACGAAGAGGGGCTTCAGCAACGCACCGTGGTGATCGAGTTCGACTCGGTCGAGCAGGCCCGAGCGGCGCATGATAGCCCGGCGTATCAGGAGGCCCTGGCTGCGCTGGCTGGCGGAGCAGAGCGCGACATTCGCATCGTGGAAGGCGTATGAAGCGTCTGTGGGACCGCCGGTCCCGCCTGAGACGGTTCGCTGATCTCGGACATGTCCGCATCCCCGCATTGGCGGCAGCGAGCAAGTGAACTGGTCATGAGCCGGCCGTTCAGCGAAATGTCTGCTTCCCTCCGAAGTTGACACCTGTATTTGCGGGGTCAGCTTTTTCGTCCCTCCAGCGCTTCAATGGCCGGTTTTCAGTCTAGAGTATTATTTTTGGCGGATGGGCGAGACGGGTTCGCCGGGCACCGCCCCCTTTGCGGATCGGTCCGGCCACAGGCGTGTCCTTCGATCGTCGGGCGACGCCGGTAAGTTGTGGTATCCACGAGTGCCCTGGCACGCTGAGCACGACATGGCCCAGAACATCTATGACGATCCGACCTTCTTCGCCGGCTACAGCGGGTTGCCGCGCTCCGTGGACGGCCTTGCCGCCGCACCGGAATGGCCGGCGCTGCGGGCGCTCCTGCCCGACATGACCGGCCTGCGGGTGGTCGACCTCGGCTGCGGCTTCGGCTGGTTCTGCCGCTTCGCGCGTGAGGCCGGCGCGGCGCGCGTGCTCGGCCTCGACATATCCGAAAGGATGCTGACGCGGGCGAGGGGCGAGACGCGGGATAACGGGATCACCTACGAGCGTGCGGACCTCGAGCACCTCGACCTGCCGCAGGCCGTCTTCGATCTCGCCTACAGCTCGCTGGCGCTGCACTATGTCGAGGATCTCGGCCGGCTGTTCGCGACCGTCCACCGCGCGCTCGTACCCGGCGCGCGCTTCGTCTTCTCGATCGAGCACCCGATCTTCATGGCCTCGCGCCGGCCGGGCTGGATCACGGATGCCGAGGGGCACAAGAGCTGGCCCGTCGACAGCTATCACCTGGAAGGCCCGCGCCGGACCGATTGGCTCGCCGAGGGCGTTCTCAAATATCACCGCACCCTCGGCACGACGCTCAACCTCCTCATCCGGAACGGCTTCGCCATCCGGCATGTGGAGGATTTCGCGCCGAGCGAGGCCGACATCGCTGCGCGGCCGGACCTCGCGGAGGAACGCGAGCGCCCCATGTTCCTCCTCGTCGCCGCAGACCGGGCCTGAGACGCGGGAAAGCAGGTCCCCGCGCCGCGAGTTGTCCCTGAACTGGCCGGTTCACGCAGCGTCCAGCGCTGCAGCCAGCCGATCCACCTCGCCAAAAAGCGCGCTCGCATCGACCGTTGCCCGGCCCCGGCCGGTATCGAGGATCAGGGTCGGCACGCCCCGTGCGCCGAAGCGCTGCATCTCGGCCCGGCCTTCCGCGATGCGGGCGCGGTTGGCTGCGAGGAGCTCCTCGTCTGCCGCATGGCAGCGCGCAGCGGCCTCCGCCAGCCCGAGGCCGGCGAGGACGTCGGCGATCACGGCCGGATCGCCGTTGTCGCGCCCCTCCACATACCGGACATGCTGGATGGCCTTCAGCGCCTCGAACTCCCGTTCGGGCGCCGTCAGGCGGACGGCCGTGAGCCCGAGCGTCGCCGGCCCGGAATCGACGGCCGCGGTGCGGCTCGCCAGCACGTTCACGCGGTACTGCTCGGTGAAGCGCTGGCCGGAGAGCCGGGCGATCCGCTGGTCGGCCTCCCAGGCATGGGCGGCGAAGGCTGCATTCATGGGGAACGCGCCCTCGTCCGCAAACAGCCCCGTCGGCACGAGATCGATCGTGAGGCTCTCGTGCGCCATTAGCCTTTCGAGGGCGGGGGAGGCGCCATAGCACCAGCCGCAGAGCGGATCGAACAGGTAGGTGAGGCGGCGCATCTCAATATCCGACGGTGAAGCGCTGGCGCAGGTGCTTCGGGCTCTCGATCTCGTCCGCCATGGCGATGGCGAAGTCCTCGTAGGAGATGCTGCTGCCCTTGTCGGTGGCGAGGAGCTGGTCCTTGCCGAGGCGGAACTTGCCCGTGCGCTCGCCCGGCACGAACAGGGCCGAAGGCGACAGGAAGGTCCAGTCGAGGTCGTCGACGGTCTTGAGGAAGCCGAGGAATTCCGCGCCGCGCAGCGCCTCCGCCTTGTACTGGGGTGGGAAGTCGGGCTGGTCGACGAGGCGCTGCCCCGGCGCGACATCGAGGCTGCCCGCGCCGCCGACGACGAGGAAGCGTTTCACGCCCGAGGCGCGCACGGCCTCGACCAGCACATCGAACGGCGTGTCGAGGAACCTCGTCGCGCTGACCACCGCGTCGTGGCCGGCCAGCAGTGCGGCAAGGCCGGACCTGTCGTTGACGTCCCCCGCGACGGCGGTCACGCCCGGCAGGGCGGAGATTTTTTCCGGGCTGCGCGCGATCGCGCTGACCTGATGCCCCCGGTCCGACAGTTCCTTCAGAATGCGCGAGCCGACATTGCCGGAGGCGCCGATGAGCGCGATGCGTGCCATATCATTCCTCATGGTTCTAGCTTGCGATCAGGTCTGAAAAGTAGACCGACGGGGCGGATCTATGGTATGCGGACGGCCCCCGCAAGACGTCACCGTCGGGTGATCTGGTCAGCCCGGCGTGACCGCCGGGGTCCTGGAGCGCAGCAGAATGAACCGCGACGACCTCATTCCGATTCCGTTCGTGTTCGAAGAGCCCTGTCCGATCCGGGATGTTCTCGACAGGATCGGCGACCAATGGAGCCTGCTCATCCTCGAGGTGCTGGCCCACGGCACGATGCGCTTCAGCCAGCTCGAGCGGGCGATCGGCGACATCTCCAAGCAGATGCTCTCCAAGACGCTGCGGCGCCTGGAGGAGGACGGCTTCGTGCGCCGCACCCTCTATCCGCAGGTGCCGCCGCGTGTCGAATATCAGCTGACCGACCTCGGTCGCTCCTTCCTGGTGCCGATGAAGAACCTCATCGCCTGGGCGAACGCCAATCACGGCGCGATCCGTGACGCCCGCGGCGATTATCGCGCCAGGGGCGCCGATCGCTGAGACGGGGTGGATCGTCCGCAGCCCTTGCCGGGCCCCGCCGAAGGCGACGGGGCCCGTTTCCGCCTTCCGTCAGTCCGCGAGCGTGCGCTCGCGCGGCCTTTCACGGTTCGGTCTTTCCGCTGGGGCTTCCTGCCTCAGGTCGATGCCCCGCTGCGCATAGGCGATGTAATCGGCGTCCGCGCCATACCGGTTGAGCGCGATGCCGGCCTGGGCGCGCGCCAGGAAGGCCGCGTCCTCTGCAGCGGCGGCCGGCGCAGCCGCTGCGGGATGGGGCGTGGCAGGGCGCGATGGAGCAGAAGGCGAAGAGGGCCGCTCGGGTTGCGCCGGCGCCGGCGTCCGGGATGCGGCTTCGGGCAGGAGGGCGGCGGCGAGCTGCGCCCCGCGGGCGACGGCGATGATGTCCTGGGCAACCCTGTCGCGCGCCAGCTTGCCGTCCTTCTTCTCCTGCTTGCTGAGGACCTTCAGGCTGTTGCGCAGATAATGATCCTCGGCGCGCGGATCGGCGGCTCGCAGCGCGGCGAGATGTTCCGGCTTCATGAGGTGCGGGCCTCGGCCCTTCAGGTTGAGATGGCCGGCGATATCGATCGCCCTGTCCTTGATGAGGCGGTGCATCGTCTTGTCAAAGATGGCCTTCTGAACGGGGCCGGAGGCGGCGAGAAGCCGCGTCTGCGGATGGCTGTCCATGATCGCCCGCAGGCGCGCGCGCACCTCGCCGGCTGCTCCCGCGAGCGCTTGCGGGGGATAGTCCTTGTGGAAGAGCTCCGCCAGCCGCATGACATCGGCAGGGAGGAGCCCGGTGCGGCGGCTCGTGGCGAGGTCCGCCACCCGCTTGGCGATCTTCTCCCTCCGGCTCAGCGCATCGGCGGGGGCGGCCGGCTTCTCCTCGGCGAGCACCTGATCGATCAGGCGGTGCAGCTTGGCCATGACGGTGCGCCCCTGGGCATCCGCATAATGCCCGGCGAGAGCGGCGAGCGCCCCGTCGGGGCCGGCGGACCGCACCAGTTCATCCGGCGCGGACGCCTCGGCGGCGGCATGCGCCAATTCCGATGCGCCCTCTCCACGGAAGCGCGCCTCCTTCTTCTCGTAGACGATCTTCTCCACCGCGGCGCCGACCGTCAGCGGCGCGCCGACGGCCGCGAGCAGGACGCCGACGAGGCCGGCGACGCCGGTGAGCGAGGCGATGCTGCCGGCCGCCATCAGGCTCTGCCCGGCCGCCATGCCCGCGCCATGGACGATGGAATGGTGCTTGTTGTAATAGCCGAGCCGCTTGAGGCCCTGTTCCACGGCCCTGAAGACCGCCGGATCGATGAGGTCTCGGACGCTCTGCAGCGCCTGCCGGTCGCCCTTCAGCTGCCGGTGGCGCATCACGCCCGTCACGCATTTCGACGCGCCGACCGCGGCCATGGCGAGCTGCGAGGGCAGGAACGCGGCCGTCGCCGCCGTGCCGAGCACGGCCCCCGCGGTCGCGGCACCCTGGCTCGCCACCGAGCCGGCGGGCGCAGCGCCCTCGACGATGCCGGCAACCGAATCCGCCATCGACAGGACCATGCCGCCCGTCATGCCCGTCATCGCCGCCGCCGTCGGGATGCTGAAGTTGCGGTCGATCTTCTCGGAGGTGGCCGTCGACCGGTCTCGCGCATAGCGGGCGGCCTGATAGGCGAGGGCGGTGCCCGGCTGTTCGCCGTTTCCGCCGGCGTCCGGTCGCGCTGCCGCGGCGCTCCGCGCGAGGTCCATCACCGCTTCCGCGATGTCCTGGGGCGCCACGGTCCTGCCGGCGCAGGCGGAGAGAAGGCCCTGCGATTCCCTGAACATTCCCTTGATTCGCTCGACATCGGCCGGTGACGTGCCGGATCGCTCCAGCAGGTCGATGATCGCCTCCTCGCGCTCGTGCAGCTTCTGCAGGAGCTGCGGGAAATCCTCCCTGAAGCGTTCGGTGCATTCGTCGATGGCACCCTTGGCGCCGACGGCGACGAAGGGCGTGGCGACGCCGAGGATGGCGAGCGTGGCGATGGCCTGCTGCAGCTGCGGCAGGGACATGCCGAGCAGCGAGGCGAAATCGTCGATCCCGTCGACCGATCGCAGGTTCTCATAGGCGGCGACGAAGGGAGCCTTGAACGCATTCCTGTCGCTGGCGTTTTCGATCTGGAAGGACGGGCGTGAGGAAAACGGCAGAAGCTGTGAGAGGGATGGCACATCGGCCTCCTTTCAATCGACTCGTTGCAGGCTTGATGGTTCGAAGGTGGGTTCGGACGGCTTTTTCTGAGATGTTGTTGAATATATTTTAGATATTGTATTTTGAATTTTTCTTTATGGCGGCGTGTGGTCACGTTATTGTATTCTGTTTATAGCGATAGCGGTAGATCGGCGGAAAACGCAAGTATAATGCTCAATGAATGCTGTCTTTCCGTGGCGGTCAAGGTGGGCGCGCCCGTCGTGTGGCGCTTGCCCGCTGTGGCTGGACCGGCAACGCCGTCCGCCCTCTGTCGACAGCCGGGCGTGCGTGTTTTATCTATAAAATCATGACACGAGAGCCTGAAGAGACGGTTGCGTCCAAGATCACCCGCATCCTCGCCGAGCGGATCGTATCCGGGGCGTTGGCGCCCGGGGAGAAGCTGCGGCAGGACCATATCGCTGCCGAGTTCGGCGCGAGCCACGTTCCTGTACGGGAAGCCTTCCGCCGGCTGGAGGCGCGGGGGCTGGCCGCCAGCGAGCCGCGTCGCGGTACGCGCGTCGCCTCCTTCGATCCTGCCGAGATGCGCGAGGTGGCCGAGATGCGCTCGGCGCTCGAGGCGCTGGCGCTGCGCCATGCCGTGCCGCATCTGACCGCGGCCATGCTCGCCGAGGCAGAGCGCGCGGCCGACGAGGCGGATCGGTGTCGCGACATCCGTTCCTGGGAGGCGGCGAACCGTCGCTTTCACCGGCTCCTCCTTGCGCCTTGCGGCATGTCGCGGCTGCTGCGGACGATCGACGACCTGCATGCGGCGAGCGCGCGCTTCCTCTTCGGAGGCTCGGCGGCGGCGTGGGAGCCGCGCGTCGATGTCGAGCATCGGGCGATCCTCGCCGCCTTGCGCAAGGGGGACGCTGACGCCGCCTGCGCGACGCTCGCCCGCCACGTCAAGCGCATCGGTCCCCTGCCGCGGCGGGCGCGGGTGGAGCAGGGCGGATATCCCCTCTTCGGCTGACGGCTAGAGATCGGATTGCCATTTTATAGATCGTGTGGAATCCATTGATGACTGGATTCGCTATTTTATCTATAAAATGGAGTGGACGATGCTCGAGACACCAACCGGAGAGGCCGAGGCGACGGCGCAGGCTGGCACCGGGCCGGCGGGTTTCTGGACATTGCAAAAGGCTGAGGCGCTCCACGGGCTGCCGTTCAACGATCTCATCCATCGCGCCCATGCGGTGCACCGGCGCCATTTCGACCCCAATGCCATCCAGCTCAGCCGTCTTTTGAGCATCAAGACGGGCGGCTGCCCGGAGGATTGCGGCTATTGCTCGCAGAGCGTCCGCTACGACACGGGCGTCAAGGCGACCCGGCTGATGGCCCTCGAGGAGGTCGTCGCCGCTGCCCGCCGCGCCAAGGCGGAGGGCGCGACGCGCTTCTGCATGGGCGCCGCCTGGCGCAGCCCGAAGCCGCGCGACCTCGCCCGCGTCGCCGCCATGGTCGAGGCGGTGAAGGCCCTCGGCCTCGAAACCTGCGCCACGCTCGGCATGCTGACCGGGGAGGAGGCCGGGGCGCTGCGCGCCGCCGGGCTCGACTACTACAACCACAATGTCGACACCTCGCCCGGCTTCTACGGCGAGATCATCTCGACGCGCACCCTGGAAGACCGCCTCGCGACGCTGGCCAACGCGCGCGAGGTGGGCCTCAAGCTGTGCTGTGGCGGCATCGTCGGCCTCGGCGAGACGCTCGCTGACCGGCTCGCCATGCTGGTGCTGCTCGCCAATCTCGATCCCGCGCCCGAGAGCGTGCCGCTCAACCTGTGGAACGAGGTGGCGGGCGTGCCCGTCGCCGCGCGGGCGGAGCGGCCCGATGCCATCGCCTTCGCACGTCTCGTCGCGGTGGCGCGCATCATGATGCCGCAAAGCGTGCTGCGCCTGTCGGCCGGCCGGCAGTACATGAGCGACGAGGCGCAGGCCCTGTGCTTCTTCGCCGGTGCCAATTCGCTCTTCCTCGGCGAGACGCTGCTGACGACCCGCAATGCGGGCGAGGAGCGGGATGCGGCGCTCTTCGCGCGTCTCGGCCTCACCGCCATGCCGGCCGGCGAGGGTGCCGATGCCGGCGCATGAGACCGCCCTTGCGGCGCTCGACCGGCGCGGGCGGCTGCGCGCGCTGGCGCCGCGCCGCGGCATCGACTTCACCTCCAACGACTATCTCGGCCTCGCCGAGAGCGAGGCGCTGCGCGAGGCCGCCGCCGCCGCGCTCGCGCGCGGCGTGTCGGCAGGGGCGGGCGGCTCGCGCCTGCTGCGCGGCAACCACGCTGAGCACGAGGCGCTGGAGGAGGAGGCGGCGGCCTTCTTCGGCGCCGAGAGCACGCTCTTCTTCGCGAGTGGCTTTGCTGCCAATGCCGCCCTCGTCGCAACGCTGCCGCGCCGCGGCGATCTCGTCGTCCACGATGCGCTGATCCACGCCAGCGTGCACGAGGGGCTCGCCGCCTCGCCGGCCGAGGCCGTCGCGGTGCCGCACAACGATGCCGATGCCGTCGCCGATGCGATCCGCCGCTTCAGAACGGGGGGCGGGCGCGGCCGTGTATGGATCGCCGCCGAGACACTCTACGGCATGGACGGCGACGTCGCCCCGCTCGCCGATCTTGCGGCGATCGCCGACCGGCACGAGGCCATGCTGCTCCTCGACGAGGCCCATGCGACCGGTGTCTGCGGGCCCGGCGGGCGGGGCCTCGCTGCCGCACTCGAGGGGAGGGCGAACGTCGTGACCCTGCACACCTGCGGCAAGGCACTCGGCGTCATGGGCGCCCTCGTCTGCCTGCCGCGCACCCTGCGTGACTACATGATCAACCGCGCGCGCGGTTTCATCTACGCCACCGCGCCGTCGCCCCTCGTCGCCGCGCTCGTGCACGCGGCGCTCGGCCTCGTTTCTGCGGCCGAGGACCGCCGGCAGCGCCTCGCAGCGCTCGTCGCTCACGCGCGAGCAGGTCTCGCCCGCTGCGGCTTGCCCGCGACGGCGACGCAGATCCAGCCCGTCATCCTCGGCGCGGACCGCTGGGCGACTGCGGTTGCGGCGGCCTTGCTGGAGGAGGGGTTCGACGTGCGCGCCATCCGCCCGCCGACGGTGCCGCCCGGCACGGCGCGCCTGCGCATCGCGCTGACGCTGAACGTGGACGAGGCGGCGATCGACGCGCTCATCGCGGCGCTCGGCCGCGCCATCGAGAGGAGGGCGTCTTGAGCGGCTTCATCGTCACCGGCACCGATACAGGCATCGGCAAGACCGTCTTCTGCGCCGCGCTCGCCGGCGCGCTTCGTGGCTTCTACTGGAAGCCGGTGCAGGCCGGCCTCGACGGCGAGACGGATTCGGAGACAGTGCGCCGCCTCTCCGGCCTGCCGGATGGACATGTCCTGCCCGAGGCCTACCGTCTCGCCCTGCCGGCCTCGCCCCACCGCGCCGCGGAGGCGGAAGGCCTTGCGATCGATGTGGGATCGGTCCTGCGATCCCCGAGGCACACCATAGGGCGCGAGAGCACCATCGCTCCCTCCCCCCGCGAAGCGGCGGGGAGGGCTGGGGTGGGGGGCGGCTCCGCATTTGGATGCTCGCCGAGCCAGGCAGAACCGAGCCAGGGGGAACTCGCCAGCAACTTCGGGCAGACCTGCTCCAGGCCCGAGCGCCCCCCACCCCTAGCCCCTCCCCGCCGCAGGCGGGGGGGAGGGGATCCGGGCGCTCCCGGCTCAGTGGCCTCTTCGCGCGATCTGGGCGCGCTCACCCTGCCCGCCGTCGCCGGCCCGCTCGTCGTTGAGGGCGCCGGCGGGCCGATGGTGCCGCTGACGCGGGGCACGCTTTTCATCGACGTCTTCGCCGCCTGGGGCCTGCCGGTCATCCTCTGCGCCGCGACGCGCCTCGGCACCATCAACCATACGCTGCTCGCCCTCGAGGCTCTGAAGCGGCGGGATATTCCCGTCCACGGCGTCGCCTTCATCGGCGAGGCGAACGAGGACAGCGAGGCCATCATCGCCGAACTCGGCGGGGCGCGCCGCCTCGGCCGCCTGCCGCTCCTGACGGCCCTGACGCGGGAAGCGCTCGCCGCGGCCTTCGCTGGCGCGTTCGATCCGGCCGACTTCCGGTCATGACCATGGACCATCGCACGACCTTCGCCGGCCCGTCTCCGGTCTGGCATCCCTTTACCCAGCACGCGCTCGCGCCCGAGCCGCCGCTCGTCCTGCGCGGTGAGGGCGCGTGGCTGACGACGGCGACGGGCGAGCGCATTCTCGACGCCATCTCCTCCTGGTGGGTCATCACCCACGGCCATTGCCACCCGCGCATCGTGGCGGCGATCCGCGATCAGGCCGGGGAACTCGACCAGGTCATCTTCGCCGGCCATACCCATCTGGCGGCCGAGGCGCTGGCGCGCCGACTGGTGGCCCTGGCGCCGGCGGGGCTCGCCCATGTCTTCTTCTCCGACAGCGGCTCCACCGCCGTCGAGGTCGCGCTCAAGATGGCGGTCGGCTACTGGCGCAACATCGCTGAGCCGCGCAGCCGCATCCTTGCCCTCGAACACGGCTATCACGGCGACACCATCGGCACGATGTCGGCCGGCGCGCGCGGCATCTACAATGCCGCCTACGAGCCGCTGCTCTTCGATGTCACCCGCCTGCCGTTCCCGGCGCAGGGCCGCGAGGAGGCGACGCTCACCGCGCTCGAAGCCGCCTGCCGGGAGGCGCCTTGTGCCGCGCTCCTCGTCGAGCCGCTCATCCTCGGCGCGGGGGGCATGCTGGTCTATCCGGCCTGGGTGCTCGCCGAGATGCGCAGCATCTGCGACCGCCACGGCGTGCTCCTCATCGCCGACGAGGTGATGACCGGCTTCGGCCGCACGGGCCGGCTCTTCGCCTGCGAGCACGCCAGCGTCATGCCGGATATCCTGTGCTGCGCCAAGGGCCTCACCGGCGGCGCGCTGCCGCTCGCCGTCACCCTCTGCCGCCGCGAGATTTTCGACGCCCATTATTCCGAGGACCGTCGGCGCACCTTCTTTCATTCGAGCTCGTTCACGGCCAACCCCATCGCCTGCGCCGCGGCCAACGCCAATCTCGACATCTGGGACGAGGAGCCGGTCGCAGAGCGCATCGCCGCTCTCGGCGCCCTGCAGGAGGAGCGGCTGGCACGCTTCCATGACGACGCGCGCTTCGCCAGCATGCGGCGCCTCGGCACCGTCGCGGCGCTCGATCTCGCGGTCGACGATCCCGGCTATCTCGCCGGCATCGGCCTTGAGCTCGCGGCCTTCTTCCGCGAGAGAGGGCTCCTGCTGCGCCCGCTCGGCAATACCATCTACGTCATGCCGCCCTATTGCGTGACGGCCGGGGACCTCGACCGCGTCTACGCCGCCATTGCCGCGGCGGCCGAGCACTTCGGGCGGGGGTGATGGGGGGCACCCGCATCGCCGGCCTCGGCCATCATGCCCCGGCGCGCGTGGTGGCGAATGCCGAGATCGAGGCGCGCCTCGGCCTCGACGAGGGCTGGATCGCCCGCCGCACCGGCATCCGCGAGCGGCGCTGGGCGGCACCCGGCGAGGCGGTGAGCGACCTTGCCGTGCCGGCGGCGGCGATGGCGCTCGCCCAGGCGGGCATCGCGCCCGATGCCGTCGGCCTCGTCCTCCTCGCCACCAGCACGCCCGACCACCTCCTGCCGCCGACCGCCCCAATCGTTGCGCATCGGCTCGGCCTCTCCTGCGGGGCGGTGGACCTCACGGGCGCCTGCGCCGGCTTTCTCTATGCCTTCGTGCTGGCGGAGGGCTTCGTGCGCACGACGGGGCGGGCGGCGCTCGTGATCGCGGCCAATATCCTGTCCCGGCGCATCGACCCGGACGACCGCATGACGGCGGCGCTCTTCGCCGATGCCGCCGGGGCGCTCGTTCTCGCGCCCGATCCGCGCCCCGAGGCCGGGCTCCTGGCTTCAGCGCTCGCCAGCGATGGCGCCGGCTATGACCTCATCCAGATCCCCGCCGGTGGCAGCCGCCGCGCGATGACCGCGGACACGCCGGCGCGCGAGGGCCGTATGGTGATGCGGGACGGGCGCGCCGTCTTCGCCGCGGCGGTGGACATTATGGTCTCGTCCTGCCGGCAGGTGCTCTGGGATGCGGGCATTGCGGCGAAGGAGATCACCTGTTTCGCGCCGCATCAGGCCAACGGCCGCATGATCGCCGCGGTGGCCGGCAGGCTGGCTATCGGGCCGGAGCGCACGCTGTCCACCCTCGCCGAATTCGGCAACACGTCCGCGGCGACCATTCCCTTTTCCCTGTCCCAGGCAAAAGCCGCGCGCAGGCTTGGTCAAGGCGACCTGCTGCTCCTCGCCGCGGCGGGCGCGGGCCTTGCCGGGGGAGCGGCCATCTACCGCCTGTAGCAGGCGGATCAGGTCAGTGCTGCGTCGGCTCCACGGATTGCCACAGGGCACGCAGGTCCTGCGGCAGGGCGTCCTTCACCTTGGCCACCTCACCCGGTGAGACGTGCCGCGACAGGACGCGGAAGACGGTCTTGACCGCCTCGTTGGCGTCGACCGGGCGCGTGTCGCTCAGCCATCTCTGCACCTCGGCGATGAATGCGTCGCGGTCGAGGTTGGTTGGCTGCTTCTCGGGCTGGTACTGGTCGTAGTAGACGCCGCGCACCAGGAGCGGCAGCTCGGCGCCGAGATGGGCGGCGAGCTCGACCGGCAGCCGGTCGCGCAGCTTGTGCAGGACGATGGAGAGCACCTTCCAGGCCACCCGCTCGTCGGGGCCCAGATCATTGGTGATCTCGTTGAGCCAGATATGCGTTGTCTGCAGCGTCTTGTCGAAGACGTCGAGGCCGGTCGCGCTCATGCCTCATCTCCCTTCGTTGTTGCGGCGCGTGATCGCTTCATGGGCCGCAAACGAGGCTTCGCCGCTTTTGTTCCGGTCTGCCGGGCAGCTATCGACCCGCCCGTTCGGGCTCTTCGTCGGCGCCGGCGGCGACGAATGCGTCGCGGGCCTCGCGCACGCTCGCCGTGATGCGGCGCGCCACGGCGGCGACGCGGCGCGTGTCGTGCGTATCGGGATGGGCGATCAGCCAATAGCTGCGCATGAAGCGGATGTGGGGCAGGAGCCGCTTGAGCTCGGGATATTGCATGGCGGCATAGTCGTGCAGGATGCCGACGCCGTGACCGGCCCGCACCGCCTCCATCTGGCCGACGACGCTGCCGCATTCGAAGCGCCGGTGCATCAGCCGGCCGAGGGTCGCCGCATAGTCGAGCGCCCGGCTGTAGACGAAGTCCTCCACATAGGTGACGAAGAGATGGCCGGCGAGGTCCTCCTCGCGCGTGATGGCGCCGCTGCGCGCGAGGTAGCTCTTCGCCGCATAGACGCTGAGCGTATAATCCGTGAGCTTCTTCACGATGACACGGCCCTGCTTCGGCCGGTCGAGTGTGATGACGAGATCGGCCTCGCGCCGCGACAGTGAGAAAGTGCGCGGCAAAGGCACGAGCTGGATGACGAGGTCGGGATGTTCGGCGGCGAGAGCGCCGAGCGCGCGCGAGAGAAAATAGTTGCCGAGCCCGTCCGGGGCGCCGACACGCACGGTGCCGCCGATCGCCTCGGCCGTGCCGGACAGTTGCGCCTCCACCTTGAGGAACTCGGATTCGGCCCGCTCTGCCGCGGCCATCAGCGCCTCGCCCGCGGGCGTCAGGGCGCAGCCGTTGGTCTGGCGCTCGACGAGCTTCGTGGCGAGTTCCTCCTCGAGGGCCGTGAGCTGGCGCCCCACCGTGGCGTGGTTGAGCCCGAGGCGCCGGGCGGCGCCGAGGATCTGCCCGGTACGGGCCACGGCGAGAAAGATGCGGATGCGGTCCCAGTCCATCACACGACTATAGTTTTTGCACATCAGAGCCGCAATATCGGCCATTGATGTGCAAATCTCTGGAAACGATAAGGGGGGCGGTTCAATCGGCCCGACGCTCCGGTCCGAGTCTTCTGGGAGGATCTGCCATGCCGACCGACATTCCCCATTTCATCGGCGGTCGCCGCGTTGCCGGCCGCAGCGGCCGCACCGCCGCCGTCTTCAATCCGGCCACGGGCGAAGAGACAGGCGTCGTGGCGCTCGCAAGCACGGACGAGGTGCGCGAGGCCGTCGCCGCGGCGAAGAAGGCCCTCCCCGAATGGGCCGGCACGACGCCGCTGCGCCGCGCGCGCATCCTCAACCGCTTCCTGCGCATCCTCGAGGAGCGCACGGACGAGCTCGCCGCCGTCATCACCGCCGAGCACGGCAAGGTGCTGTCCGACGCCAGGGGCGAGATCCAGCGCGGCATGGAGGTGGTGGAATTCGCCACCGCCGCCCCGCAGCTCCTCAAGGGCGAGGTGACGGAGAATGTCGGCACGCGCGTCGACAGCCACTCGCTGCGCCAGCCGCTCGGCATCGTCGCCGGCATCACGCCCTTCAACTTCCCGGCCATGGTGCCGATGTGGATGTTTCCGGTGGCGCTCGCCTGCGGCAACTGCTTCATCCTGAAGCCGTCGGAGCGCGACCCTTCCGCCTCGCTGCTGCTCGCCGCCTGGCTGAAGGAGGCCGGCGTGCCGGACGGCGTCTTCAGCGTCGTGCACGGCGACAAGGAGGCGGTCGACGCCATCCTCTTCGACCCCGACATCTCGGCCGTCAGCTTCGTCGGCTCCACCCCCATCGCCCGCTACATCTACGAGACGGCGGCGCGCACCGGCAAGCGTTGCCAGGCACTCGGCGGCGCCAAGAACCACATGATCGTCATGCCCGACGCCGACATGGACCAGGCGGTCGACGCGCTGATGGGCGCCGCCTACGGCTCGGCCGGCGAGCGCTGCATGGCGATCTCGGTCGCGGTGCCGATCGGCGAGAAGACGGCGGATGCGCTCATCGCCAAGCTCGAGCCGCGGGTACGCGCCCTCAAGATCGGCCCCGGCACCGATGCCGACGCCGAGATGGGGCCGCTCGTCACGAAGCAGCATCTCGAGCGCGTGCGCGGCTATGTCGATGCCGGCGTTGCGGAAGGCGCGAAGCTCGTCGTCGACGGCCGCGGCTTCAAGATGCAGGGCTACGAGAACGGCTACTTCATCGGCGGCACGCTGTTCGACAACGTCACGACCGACATGAAGATCTACAAGGAGGAGATCTTCGGCCCCGTGCTCGCCGTCGCCCGCGCCGATTCCTACGAGACGGCCGCCCGCATGATCAACGAGCACGAGTTCGGCAACGGCACCGCCATCTTCACGCGTGACGGCGACGCCGCGCGCGAGTTCGCGCACCAGATCCAGGTGGGCATGATCGGCATCAACGTCCCGATCCCGGTGCCGATGGCCTTCCACTCCTTCGGCGGCTGGAAGGCGTCGCTCTTCGGCGACCACCACATGCACGGGCCGGAGGGCGTGCGCTTCTATACGCGGCTGAAGACCATAACCAGCCGCTGGCCGACCGGCATCCGCGCCGGGGCCGACTTCGTCATGCCGACGATGCGCTGACGCGCCCCGGACCTGCCGCACCCGAAGGCCGTCGCCGGCTGCCCGGCGGCGGCCTCATCGTGTGAAGTCAGGCGCCGAGCTGCTCGGCCGGGATGCTGAGCCGCATGACGAGGCCCTCGCGTGACCATTCGCGCGCCAGGGCACCGCCGAGCTGGCGGACGGTCGCACGCGCCAGCGAACTGCCGAAGCCTTCCTGCGTCGGCGGCTGCTCGATCGGCGGGCCATCGTGTTCCTGCCAGAGGATCGTCACCCGGTCGCCGTCGAACGTCCAGCGGATCGCGATGCGCCCCGTCGGGCTGGCGAGGGCGCCGTATTTGGCGGCATTGGTCGCAAACTCGTGCACCAGCAGCGCGACGCCCGTCAGGGTCGAGCCGCCGATGGCGAGATCGGCGCCCTCCAGGGTGAAGCGCCCGGGTGCCGAGGCATCGCGATAGGGTTCGAGGATCGCCTCGATGAGCGCCCGCAGCGTCGTGGCGCGCGCGCGGTCGTCGAAGGCATGCAGCGTCAGCTCATGCGCGCGGGCGAGGGCACCCAGCCGCTCGCGGATGGCGTCCGTCACCGCTTCCGCGCCGGCCGAACGGCCGCTGAGGCTGACGATGCCGATCGCGAGGGCGAAGAGGTTCTTGATCCGGTGGTTCATCTCCCGGAGCAGCAGCATCTGCTGCTCCTCGCCCTGCCGGCGGTCCGTGATGTCACGGGCGATCTTCGATGCCCCGATGATCCGCCCTGCGCCGTCATGAATCGGGGAGACGGTGAGCGAGACATCGACGAGCTTGCCGTCCTTGCAGCGACGGACGGTCTCGTAATGATCGACGCGTTCGCCCCGGCGGATGCGCTCGAGAATGGAGGGCTCCTCGTCCGGCCGGTCTTCGGGGATGAGGATCATGACCGGCTGGCCGATGGATTCGGCCGCCGTGTAGCCATAGAGGCGCTCGGCGCCGCCGTTCCAGCTCGTGACGATGCCGTCGAGGTCGGTGCTGATGATGGCGTCGTCACTCGACTCGACGATCAGGGCGAGCCGGCGGGCGGCTTCTTCCGCATGCAGGCGTTCCGTGATGTCGACGAGGACGTTGACGGCGCCGATGAGATTGCCCGATGCATCGAACAGCGGTGTCGGATAGGGGAGAAACGGCACCCTGGTGCCGTCCGGCCGTTCGGCGACCGCGTCCATGCCGCGGATCGGGCGCTTTTCCTTGAGCGCCATCGCCATCGGGCACTCGTCGTGCGGCAATGGCCTTCCGTCCGGCCAGAAGAGCTTCCACGAGCCGCAGAACTCGCTCTTGCCCAGTTCCGGACGACAGCCCCAGAGGTCGGCCGCCGCCTCGTTGTAGAAGGTGATCCGCCCCTCCGCGTCCGTCATGTAGATCGCTGCCGGCAGGAGGCTCAGCAACTCGTGCGAGCGCAGGGCGTCGTTATAGGCGCGCTCCTGCTGCTGCCTGTGCTCCGTGATGTCGCGGAAGCAATTGACGGCCCCCGTGATCGCGCCGGCGGCGTTGAACAGCGGGTTGATGTTGACGAGCGCCAGAATGCGCGTTCCGTCCGGCCGCTCGATGACGATCTCCGCGTTGCGGACCGGCGTGCCCGTGCGCAACGTCTCCGCCATCGGGTTCTGCGCGTGGGGCAGGAACGAGCCATCCGCCCGGTACAGGCGATAGGCGCCGCAGAACCGTTCGCTGGGATCGCGCAGCCGCGGCCTGCGACCCCACAGCTCCGCCGCGCCCTGATTGTAGCGGACGATGCGGCCTTCTTGGTCGCAGATGTAAAAAGCGCCGGGGAAAAGGTCGAGCAGGCGCTCGATGTCAAGTGAACTGTCGGTTGGCTCGCTCGCCACTTCTGCAAGCGGGAAAGAGGTAACGTCGGAACTGCTCATCGGCGACCCATCCGATCGACACTGCGTGATGCCCGGCGGCCGATGATCTTACTCCGTCGAAGTGCCATGGCCGCTAGTTGTTGGTGGTCACACTTGGAAATGCAAGCACATTCGTCGCTGCGCTGCGGTTGCCCCACTGATGGCATTACGCTTTCGGGACGGGGGTCGCGTTTACGTGATCTCTCAGGTCGCCAGCCGGTCCCATGCCGCCATGGCGCCGCCAGCCACGGCAAGCAGCGTCTCGCGCGAGGCTCCGTCACGCGCCCGGATGGACATGCCGTGCTGCACGGTGGCGTAGAAATTCGCGATTGCGGCGCAATCGGCATGGTTCGGCAGCTCGCCTTCTGTGACCGCCCGCTCCAGCCGCTCCTCGAGGATGCGGACACCGTCCAGCCGGCGCTTCTTCAGGTCGTCGCGAATGGCGGGGCTGGCGCATTCGGGCTGCGGCGCCCCGAGCACGATCAGGCAGCCGCGCGGTTCGGCCCCGCTCGTATAGGCGAGGGCCGTCGCTTCGAGCAGATGCGCCATTGCCGCCCGCGCGGTCGGCGCCCCGGCGATGCCTTCCCAGATGCCTTGGCCTTCGGTCTCGGCATAGAGCGTCACCGCCTCGCGAAAGAGGCCTTCCTTGCTGCCGAAGGCGGCGTAGAGGCTGGGCGGGTTCAGGCCCATGGCGGCGGTCAGGTCCGCCATCGAGGCATTGTCGTAGCCCTTCTGCCAGAAGACCTCCATCGCCTGGCGGAGGGCCGCCGTGCGGTCGAAGCTGCGGGGGCGTCCACGCTGGGCCATCGGGCTCGTCACCATTTTATGTATCGATTGATAAAATAAAGCCCTTGACGGCTGGCGGCAAGCGCGTAGCTTTTGTGTATCGTTCGTTACATAAAGGACCAGCCATGGCCGATCTTCAGGGAAAAGTTGCGCTCGTCACCGGCGGCAGCCGCGGTATCGGCGCGGCGATCGCGCGCCGCCTCGCCGCCCAGGGGGCGGATGTTGCGATCACCTATGCGCATGCGCAGGACAAGGCG
The DNA here is from genome assembly GCF_014196925.1 of Chelatococcus caeni. Taxonomy (GTDB): domain Bacteria; phylum Pseudomonadota; class Alphaproteobacteria; order Rhizobiales; family Beijerinckiaceae; genus Chelatococcus_A; species Chelatococcus_A caeni. The sequence continues at coordinate 876,425 of NZ_JACIEN010000001.1, forward strand.
GCGCGGGTCGTCGCCGACATCGAGGCTGCCGGCGGCAAGGCGCGGGCAATCCGGGCCGACAACCGCGACCCCGAAGCGATCACGGCCGCCGTCGATGCCGTCGTCGACGCGAAGGGGAGGATCGATATCCTCGTCAACAACGCCGGCATCTTCGAGATGGGCGAGATCGCGGACCTCACAGCCGAGGATTTCGACCGCATGGTCGACGTGAACCTGCGCGCGGTCTTTCTCGCATCGAGCCGGGCGGCCCGGGCGATGGGCGAGGGCGGGCGCATCGTCACCACCGGCAGCACGCTCGCCGTGCGCGTGCCGTGGCCCGGCATCAGCCTCTATGCGATGAGCAAGGCGGCGCTCGTCGGCCTGACGAAAGGCATGGCGCGCGACCTCGGCCCGCGCGGCATCACGGCCAATATCGTCCATCCAGGCTCCACCGATACGGACATGAACCCGGCCGGCGGCGAGAGCGCCGACCAGCAGCGCGGCCTCATGGCCATCGCGCGCTACGGCAAGCCGGAGGACGTCGCCGATCTCGTGGCCTGGCTCGCCGGGCCGACGGCGGCTTCCGTCACGGGCGCCGAATTCACCATCGACGGCGGCGCCAACGCCTGAGGCGTCAGGCCGGCGCCACGTCGCGGCCGAAGGTGGCGCTCGCCGCCTCGCGGGCGTGGGCCGGCATCTCGTCGTCCTCGAACAGCTCCGGATGCGCCCGGGCGAGCCGGGGCAGGGAGTTGAGGATCTCGCGCAGGTGGAGGCGCATGGCATCGCCCGCCCGCTCCGCGTCGCGCGCGGCGATCGCCTTGACGATCTCCGCATGCTGGTCGATCAGCAGCGACATGGGGGAGGCGGCCGGCAGGCTGAGGTAGCGCACCCGGTCCATCTGCGCCTTCACGTCCTCGATGAACGGCCAGGCGCTCGCGCATTCCACCGCCTCGGCCAGGGTGCGGTGGAAGGCCTCGTCGTAGCGCAGGAAGAGACGCTGGTCGTCGCTGGCCGCCGCCTCCTTCTGCAGGGCGATGAGGTCGCCAAGCCGGTCGAGCGCCTCGGGCGGCGCCACGGCGCAGGCCGCCGTCGCCACGGCCACCTCCACCGCCTCGCGCACGAATCGCGCATTGGCGACGTCCTTCAGCGAGATGCGCACCACGAAGGTGCCGCGCTGCGGCAGGATGCGCACGAGCCCCGCCTCGCTCAGCTTGATGAAGGCCTCGCGTACCGGCTGGCGGCTGACCCCGAAGCGGGCGCCGATCTCCTGCTCCGACAGACGCTGCCCCGGCAGATATTCCAGCGTCACGATCGCCTGCCTGAGCAGGCGATAGATCTGCGGCGCGATGGCCGCCGCAGGATCGACTTCGTTCCTCACGCAGCTTTCCTCCCGGGCGTCTTGCATTTTGCTATAACCATACTACCATACCAGTTAAGCGAGCGGGATAGGCATAAGGCTCGTTCGCCGGGGAAACCTCTGGGAGATTGCTGATGTCCATCCATCGAGTCGTCCTGTCCGCCTGCGCGGGCCTTGCGGCGCTTGCCGCCGCCACCACCATGTCGAGCGCCGCGCTTGCGGCCAAGTATCAATTGAACATCAACACGGCGCTGACGACGGACGACCCCATCTACAAGGGGCTCGAGCGCCTGCGCGACCGCATGAAGGAGCGCAGCAACGGCGAGTTCGAGATCCGCATCTTCTCCGGCTCGCAGCTCGGCAAGGACGAGGACGTGCTGGAGCAGGCGCGCGCCGGCGCCAATGTCGCGGTCGTCGTCGACGGCGGCCGCCTCGCCGTCTTCGTGCCCGAGTTCGGCGTCCTCGGCGGCCCCTTCCTCGCCAGCGGCTACGACGGTGTGCGCAAGGTCGTGACCTCGCCGCTCTTCGACGCATGGGCGGAGAAGCTGCGCAAGGCCTCCGGCCACGAGGTGCTGTCCTTCAACTGGTGGCAGGGCGAGCGGCACCTGCTCACCAACAAGCCGGTGTCGAAGCCGGCGGACCTCTCCGGTGTCCGCATGCGCACCCCCGGCGCGCCGGTGTGGATCGAGACCATCCGCGCGATGGGCGCGACGCCGACCCCCATGGCCTGGGCCGAGGTCTATCCTGCGCTGCAGCAGCAGGCCATCGACGCCGTGGAGGCGCAGACGCCGGCCGCCTACGGTGCCCGCCTCTACGAGGTCACCAAGCACATGACCAAGACGGGCCACATCAATCTCATTACCGGCCTCGTCACCAGCGCCGGCTGGTTCGACAGCCTGCCCGCCGACATGCAGACCGCGCTGAAGGAAGAGGCCCTCGCCGCCGGCGACTTCGCCTCCCGCACGACCGAGGAGGCCATCGGCACCTACGAGAAGGACATGGCCGCCAAGGGCGTGACGATCACCGAGATCGACGTCACTCCCTTCCGCGAGGCGACGGCGGATGTCTACAGCAAGCTCGGCTATGCCGACCTGAAGAAGACCATCGACGAGATGCTCAAGTAATCTCGTCGGGTAGCCTTACAGGTAAACTTGCCCGGGCCGCTGCTTTGCGCGGCGGCCCGTTTCCATTCGGAGACGCTCCATGCGCTTCTTGCTCGCGCTGGAGGATGCGCTCGCCAAGCTCCTGCTCGGCGCGATCGTCCTTCTCGTCTTTCTGGCGGCCATGGCCCGCACCGTCGGCCATCCGCTGATCTGGTCCGTGGACCTCGCCCAGCTCTTCTTCGTCTGGCTCGCCATGCTCGGGGCCAACAAGGCGCTGCGCATCAAGGCGCATGTCGGGGTCGATTTCTTCGTGCGCAAGCTGCCCGTCAGGCTGCGCCACGGCCTCGAGATCCTCTTGGGGCTCATGACGCTTGCCTTCCTCCTCACCATGGCCTGGCAGGGCGCGCGCCTGACGATGCTCAACCTCGAGCGCGTCTATGGCGACAGCGGCATCTCCTACGGCTGGGTGACGGGCGCTGTGCCCGCCGGTTGCCTGCTGCTCGCCGTCACGCTCGCCGCCCATCTCGTGCGCAGCCTCATCGGCGCCTTCACCGGCGATTCCCTCCGCCCGACCCTCGTTTTCGCCCGGCCCGACGAGGACATGGCCGGCGCCAGCCACGCCGCGGAGTGACAGGCGATGCTGCTTCTCGGTGTGATCTTCTTCGTCCTGATGTTCGCCGGCCTGCCGATCGCCTTCGCCATCGGCATCGCGGGCTTCAGCTTCTTCCTCGGTGCCGGCTCGATCCCGGTGTCCATCGGCGTGCAGCAGGTGGCCACCGCCTCGCAGAGCTTCCCGCTGCTCGCGGTGCCCTTCTTCGTGCTTGCCGGCCACATGATGAACCGGACCGGCATCACGACCCGGCTCATCGCCTGCTCCAACGTGCTCGTCTCGTGGATGGCTGGAGGCCTCGCCCAGGTCTGCATCGTGCTGTCGACCCTGATGGGCGGCGTCTCCGGCTCGGCCGTCGCCGATGCCGCCATGGAGGCGCGCATCCTCGGGCCGGACATGATTCGGCGCGGCTATTCGCGCGGCTTCACCGGCGCGGTCATCGCCGTCGGCTCGCTGATCACGGCGACCATCCCGCCGAGCCTCGGCCTCATCCTCTACGGCTTCGTCGGCAACGTCTCCATCGGCAAGCTGTTCCTCGCCGGCGTCATCCCCGGCCTCGTCATGATGGCGGCGATGATGTTCACGGCCTGGCTCGTCGCCCGCAAGCGCGGCTACCAGGCGGAGGGCGCCGAACTGCCGACGGCGCGCGACGTGTGGCGGGCGATCCGCGACGCCAAATGGGCGCTGCTCTTCCCCGTCATCCTGCTCGTCGCCATTCGCGGCGGCATCTTCACGGCCTCCGAGGTCGGGGCCTTCGCGGTGGTCTATGCCGTGCTCGTCGGCGTGCTGCTGCACCGGGAGCTGACCTGGTCGGGCCTCGTCGAGGCGCTCGGCGAGGCGGTGCTCGACGTCGGCGTCATCATGCTCATCATCCTGATGTCCGGCATGGTCGGCTACGCCATCATCTTCGAACAGGCGCCGCAGACGATCGCCGCGGCGATGCTCGGGCTGACGCAGGAGCCGGTGCTCGTCATCCTGCTCATCCTCCTCTTCCTCTTCATCGCCGGGCTCTTCGTCGAATCGACCGTGCTCGTCCTGATGCTGACGCCGATCTTCGTGCCGCTCGTCACGCGGCTCGGGGTCGATCCCGTGCATTTCGGCATCCTGATGATGTCCGTCATCACGCTCGGCGGCATGACCCCGCCGGTGGGCGTCGCGATGTACACGGTCTGCGGCATCCTGCGCTGCCCGGTCGAGGAGTATTTCCGGGAATCGCTGCCGTTCCTCGCCGCGATCGTCCTCGTCATCCTGGCGCTCGCCCTGATGCCGGGCATCGTCCTGTTCCTCCCCAACATCGTCGGTTGAGGCTCCCTGAGATGGAAGAAACGTTCCGATGGTTCGGCCCCGCGGATGCGGTGCGGCTGAACGAGATCCGGCAGACGGGCGCGCGCGGCATCGTCACGGCGCTGCACGACATTCCCTACGGCGAGGTCTGGCCGCTCGAGGCGATCACGGAGCGCAAGCGCCTGATCGAGGCCGATCGGAGCCTCGGCCTGCGCTGGAGCGTCGTCGAGAGCCTGCCGGTGCACGAGAACATCAAGCTCGGGGAGGGGGATCTTCGCCCGCTCTTCGACAACTACCGCACCTCGCTGCGCAACCTCGCCGCCGCGGGCGTCACCACCGTCTGCTACAACTTCATGCCGCTGCTCGACTGGATGCGGACGGACCTCGCCTATCCGCAGCCCGGCGGCGCGCTGGCGCTGCGCTTCGATGCCCATCTCCATGCGGCCTTCGACTGCTACATGCTGGAGCGGCCGGGCGCCGTGGCGGAGTTTTCGCCCGAGGTTCTGGCCCGGGCCAGGGCGTGGTTCGACGCATCGACCGGCGCCGACCGGCAGCGCCTGCTCGACACGATCATGGCCGGCCTGCCGGGCGCCTACACGCGCTACGACGTGCCGGGGCTCAGGACGGTGCTCGGGCGCTACGACGGCTTCGGCGCCGCGGACCTGCGCGCCAACCTCAAGCGCTTCCTCGAGGAGGTGGTGCCGACGGCGGAGGAGGCGGGCGTGCGCCTGTGCGTGCATCCGGACGATCCGCCGCGCCCGCTCTTCGGCCTGCCGCGCATCGTCTCGAATGCGGAGGACCTCGCCTACATCGTCGAGGCCGTGCCTTCGCCGGCGAACGGCATCACGCTGTGCACGGGCTCGCTCGGCGCCGGCGCCGGCAACGATCTTCCGGCGATCGCGCGCCGCTTCGCAGCGCACATCCATTTCGCCCATCTGCGCAATGTGAAGCGCGACGCCGACGGCAGCTTCATGGAGAGCGAGCATCTCGACGGCGACGTCGACATGGTGGCCGTCATCGCGGCGCTGCATGCGGAAGAGCAGCGCCGCGCGCGGGAAGGGCGGGCGGATCGGCAGATCCCCATGCGGCCCGACCATGGCCAGGTGCTGCTCGACGACGGCAGCCGCAAGACGCATCCCGGCTATCCGCTCGTCGGCCGGCTGCGCGGGCTCGCCGAGCTGCGCGGCGTGATGAAGGCGGTGGCCGCGCTCACCTGAGCGGGCTCAACCCACGCGCACCGGGTTCAGCACGCGCCGGGGCGTCCGTCCCGGCGCGTTGCCGTTTCAGGCCGCCTCCCGCTCGCGCTGCTTGACGTCGGTGAGGATCTGGCCCGCCACCTGCCGGATGATGGCGGCGAGCGCCTCGAAATCCCGCCGGCGGGAGGAGTTGCGCCGCCAGGCGAGGCCGATGGTCCGATAGGGTTCCGGGTCGGCGAAGCGCACGAGCCGGATGCGGGCATCCTGCCCGACTTCCACCGGCACGGCGATCTCCGGCACGAGCGTCAGACCATAGCCGTTGGCGACGAGCTGCACGATCGTGGCAAGGCTGGAGGCGCCGAACTGCTGGCGCTGCGTCGTCCCCGACATGCCGCAGAAGGTCAGCGCCTGCTCGCGCAGGCAATGGCCCTCCTCGAGGAGGAGGAGACGCTTGAGGTCGAGCGCCTCTGGCTGCGGCCGCTGGTGGGCCGGCATGTCCTCCGTCGCCGGCATGGCGAGCAGGAAATTGTCGTCGAACAGCGGCACGGCGTCGATATCCGGATGGTCGATCGGCAGCGACATCAGGACGACGTCCACCCGCCCGGCCACCAGCTCGTCGAGGAGCTGGGCCGTGAGCGTCTCGCGGATGTTGAGCGACAGCGCGGGATAGGCCTCGGTGATCTCGGGCAGGATGCGCGGCAGGACATAGGGCGCGATCGAGGGAATGATGCCGAGCTGCAGCGGCCCGGACAGCACCTCCTGACGGGTGCGGGCATATTCCATGAGATCGCGCGCCGCCACGAGGATCTCCCGTGCGCGCCGGGCCACCTCGTGGCCCATTTCCGTCAGCTGGACGTCTCCCCTGCGCCGCTCGATGAGGACCGTGCCCAGCAGGGCCTCGAATTCCTGCATCTGCATCGACAGCGCCGGCTGGGTGACCGAGCATTCTTCCGCCGCGCGGCGGAAATGACGATGGCGGGATAGGGCCTCGAAATATCTGAGATGGCGCAGAGTGATCATGGCAATCAGTCTTTCTTATCAACTGGGTAAGGTAAAACAATTGGACCTGATACGGAACTATCCTCAATGTCGCATTTAGAAACGTGAAAAGGAGAGGTTCGATGTCGAAATCCACCATGACGACGGCCAGCGGCGCGCCTGTGGCGGACAACCAGAACAGCCTCAGCGCCGGACCGCGCGGCCCGCTCCTGATGCAGGATTTCCAGCTGCTCGAGAAGCTGGCGCATCAGAACCGCGAGCGCATTCCCGAGCGCACGGTCCACGCCAAGGGCTCGGGCGCCTACGGCACGCTGACCATCACCAACGACATCAGCCGCTACTCCCGGGCGAAGATCTTCTCGCAGATCGGCAAGCAGACCGAGGCCTTCCTGCGCTTCTCGACCGTGGCGGGCGAGCGCGGCGCCGCCGATGCCGAGCGCGACGTGCGCGGCTTCGCCCTGCGCTTCTATACGGAAGAGGGCAACTGGGACATCGTCGGCAACAACACGCCGGTCTTCTTCGTGCGCGACCCGCTGAAGTTTCCCGACTTCATCCATACCCAGAAGCGCCATCCCGTCACCAACATGCGCTCGAACACCGCCATGTGGGACTTCTGGTCCCTGTCGCCGGAGAGCCTGCACCAGGTGACGATCCTGATGTCCGACCGTGGCCTGCCGCAGAACTACCGGCAGATGCACGGCTTCGGCTCGCACACCTATTCCTTCGTCAATGCCGCGGGCGAGCGCTTCTGGGTCAAGTTCCACTTCAAGTCGATGCAGGGCATCGCGATCTGGACCAATGCCGAGGCCGAGAACGTGATCGGCAAGGATCGCGAGTCGGCCCAGCGCGACCTCTTTGAATCGATCGAGAAGGGCGATCACCCGCGCTGGCGCTTCTGCGTGCAGGTGATGCCGGAGCTCGACGCCGAGAAGACGCCGTACAATCCCTTCGACCTCACCAAGGTGTGGCCGCACGCCGACTACCCGCTCATCGAGGTCGGCATCCTCGAGCTCAACCGCAACCCGCAGAACTACTTCGCGGAGGTCGAGCAGGCCGGCCTGACGCCCGCCAACGTGGTGCCGGGCATCGGCTTCTCGCCCGACAAGATGCTGCAGGCGCGCATCTTCTCCTACGCGGACGCGCATCGCTACCGGCTCGGCATCAACCACCACCAGATCCCGGTGAACCAGCCGCGCTGCCCGGTGCACACCTACCACGCCGATGGCGCCATGCGCCTCGCAGGCCACGCCAATGCGAACGCCTATTACGAGCCGAACAGCTTCGGCGGCCCGGCCCAGAACCCGGACTATGCGGAGCCGCCGCTGAAGATCTCGGGCGATGCGGCGCGCTACGACCATCGCGCGGGCAACGATGACTACACCCAGCCCGGCAACCTCTTCCGCCTGATGCCCGCCGACGCGCAGGAGCGGCTGATGGACAACATCGCCGCCGCCATGGACGGCGTGCCCGAGGAGATCGTGCGCCGGCAGATCGTGCATTTCCACCGTGCCGATCCGGCCTATGGCGCCGGCGTCGCGCGCCGCATGGGCGTCGACGTCGCCTCGCTTGCGACGGCGGCGGAATAGGCCGTCCCCGCCCATGACCTTCCCCCTGCCGCGGGTGCGCCCGCATCCGCGGCAGGACGGCCTTGCGGCCCCCGTTCGCCATCCGGCGGTGTGCATGACGACCTCCTCCGTGGCGCCCGCAGACGAGCTGCGCGGCGTGCCGACGCGTTTGACGCACGAACGGCCCATTCGCTGCGGACGCAGGCAGATCCGGAAAACCTATCGCATTGCACAATCAGTGGTTTTCTGGCATTAGATATGCAACCATAGGTAATTAGAACCAGAAACGATCCCGGCTTGCAAGAGGGCATTGCGCCGGTGCCGCGCAGCGGCCGCCGGCCCTGCTTGCGCGGGGCTGGTGTCGGCAGCGCGGGGCCGGTCCCGCAAGGGATGAGCGCACTTGCATCACCCTGCGGCATGAAGCACTGTGCCGCCCTCGTTGCTGTCGAGACGCTGGCATGACCCTTCTGATCATCGGCCTTGCGATCTTTTTCGCTGCCCATGTCTTCACGATGTATCGCGGACCTCGCGCCGCCGCTGTCGCGAGGCTGGGCGAGGGGGGCTACAAGGCGCTCTATTCGCTCGCATCCCTGATCGGCCTCGTGCTGATCGTCTGGGGCTTCGGGCGCTATCGGGCCGAGGGCTACATTCCCCTGTGGGAGCCGCCGTTGTGGGGCCGGCATCTGGCGCTGGCGCTGATGTGGCCCGTCTTCGTGCTGCTCGTCGCCGCCTATGCGCCCGGCGCGATCAAGCGCAAGGTCCGTCATCCCATGCTGGCGGCGGTGAAGATCTGGGCGCTCGCCCACCTTCTCGCCAACGGCGATCTCGGTTCCCTGCTCCTGTTCGGCTCCTTCCTCGCCTGGGCGGTTGCGGACCGCATCGCCGTCAAGCGCCGTCCCGGCAGCGACGCGGCCGTTCCGGCCGGCTCCCTCCGCAACGACGTGGTGGCGGTCGTCGCTGGTACTATCGTCTACGTTGCTTTTTTGTTCTGGCTGCATCCGCTATTGATCGGGGTACCGGTATTGCCGGCCTGAACGGGGAAAGGAATAGAGCATGTCGGTTGTTGGTGGCGTACGCCGGCTGACGGCGCCGGACATTCGCGCGCGCAAGGGCGGTGCGCCAGTGGTCGGGCTCACCGCCTACCATGCCCCGGGAGCGCGCCTTGCCGACGAGCATTGCGACTTCCTCCTCGTGGGCGATTCCCTCGGCATGGTCCTCTACGGCTATGACACGACCGTGCCCGTGACGCTCGACATGATGATCGCGCACGGCGCCGCCGTGGTGCGCGCCTCCCGCCATGCCCTCGTCGTCGTCGATCTCCCCTTCGGCTCCTACGAGGAGGGGCCGCAGGCCGCCTTCCGCGCGGCCTCGCGCGTCATGAAGGAGACGGGCTGCGGCGCGGTGAAGCTCGAGGGCGGCTGCCATATGGCGGCCACCGTCGGCTATCTCGTCGAGCGCGGCATCCCCGTGATGGGGCACGTGGGCCTGACGCCGCAGTCCATCAACAGCTTCGGCTCCTTCCGCCCGCGCGGGCGCGACGACATCGAGAGCGAGGCGATCGCCGCCGATGGCGAGGCGGTCGTTTCGGCCGGCGCCTTCGCGCTGGTGGTGGAGGCGGTGCCGGTGCGCGTCGCGGCGGCCCTGACGCGCGCCATGCCCGTGCCGACCATCGGCATCGGCGCCTCGGTCGTCTGCGACGGGCAGATCCTCGTTGCGGAGGACATGCTCGGCCTCACGCCGCGGGTGCCGAAGTTCGTCCGGCGCTATGCGGAGGTCGGCGCCATCGCCTCCGACGCCGTCGCCCGCTATGCGCGCGACGTCCGCAACCGCGCCTTCCCGGGTGTCGAGAACACCTATGCCGAACCCGGCTTCGAGGCGCCGGAGATCGATCTTCCCGACGACGAGCCGAGCGCGGCGGCGAAATAGCGACCCGCACGCGCGTCCAAGACGCGCCCGTACCCCACGGTCATCCTCGCGCGGACTGGCGAGAACGTGGGGGAGGCCGATGATGCCGGATGCCTTGTCGTGGCCGGAGACCGGACACGCCCTCGTGCCGCTCGTGCTCGCGGCCGCCGCCGTCATGGGCAGCCCCGGCCCCTCGACGATCAGCGTCACCGCCGTTGGCGCGGCCTTCGGTTTTCGAAGGTCTCTCGGCTATGCGGCCGGCCTCGTGGTGGGTACGACGGTCGTGCTCCTCGCCATCGCCCTCGGCATGGCGACGCTGCTCGGGGCCCTGCCGGGGGCTGCGCCGGTTCTTGCCGTGGCGGCCGGTCTCTACATCCTCTACCTGGCGTTCAGGATCGCCACGGCCCCGCCGCTGGACCGGCGGGGCGGCCAGGCGGGCGAAGCCGCCGCGCCGTCCTTCATCGGCGGCTTCCTCCTGGCGCTCGCCAATCCCAAGGCCTGGCTCGCGATCACCGCGGTCTTCACCGGTACGAGCGTCGTTCGCAGCGGCGGCTGGCTCGACGCAGCCGTGAAAATGGCCGTGCTGACGGCCATGATCGTCCTCATCCACGCCGCCTGGCTGCTGGCGGGCACCTTCCTGTCGCGCCTCCTGCGCGATCCGCTCTGGGCGCGGCTGACCAATGTCGCACTCGCCCTGCTGCTCGTCGCCTCCCTGGCCGTGCCGCTGCTGTAAGGGCCGTCAGGGCACCGCGACGTCCCGGAAGCGCCGGCTCAGTTCATGCAAGGCGCGGGACACCTCCGGCCCGCGCAGCGGCGGGCCATGGCCCGACAGCAGCGTCTCGGGATCGAGCTCCGCCAGGCGGCGGACAGATTGTTCGGCTGCGTCCCAGTCCGACGTGAAATAGCGCGGCGGGCCGTGCATCTCCGGCTCCTGCGTCATGACGTTGTAGGCCGCCTCCTGCGCCGTCGTGATGACGGCGTCGCCCGCGATGAGGATGCGCCGTGACGCATGCCACAGCGACACGTGCCCGGGCGTGTGGCCCGGCGTCGCGATCCAGGTCCAGCCCGGCATGTGTGGCACGGTGCCGTCGCCCGGCAGCGGCATCAGCCGGTTGGAGACGTCGATGGGCGATCGCGGGAAGAGGGGCGAGAGCAATGTCATCAGCCCGCCGCCGGCATCCGCATCGGCGGGCGGATAGGCCTGCCGGCGGCTGAGGAAGGGGACCTCGGCCGGATGGGCGCAGACGGGCGCGTCCCACATCTCGGCCAGGTCCTCGAGCGCTCCGATATGGTCGAAATGCCCGTGGGTGAGGATGACGGCCGCCGGCCGCGTGCCTTCGCCGAAGCGTCTGGCCGCATGCCGCTCGATGGTGCCGCGCGCGCCAGCGATGCCGGCGTCGATCAGCACCCAGCCGCGGTCGCCGCAATCCGGCTGTCCATGGAAGACGACATTGACGATGGCGAGGCGCAGGATCGACAGGTCCGGCGTGACCACGACCTCCTCGGTGGCGCCGGGGCTTGCGATCACCGCGTCCCGGTCTATCGCTATCTGCAGGGCCATGAGGCTTCCCGTTCAGCCGAGGGGGCGGGAGCCTACGGCGCGCCGCAGCTGCGCGGCGCCCCGGCGCAGGCTGCGGAGCCTCTTGGGCTCGTCCCGCCGGTCGGAGCCGAGGGCGCACAGGACGTCGACCGCCGTCACCGCCAGCACCGAGGCGAGCCCCGCCGAGGTGGCGCCCCGCCAGCGGCCGTGCCGCCCGAGGCCGCAGGCGAGCGTCGCCATGTCGAGCACGTCGCCGGCGACGCGCAGCCAGACCCAGCGCTGCGGCTGGCGCGAGGCGAGGATGACGATCCCCTGAACGATCTCGCGCAGGCCGTAGGTGCCGAGGACGAGCCCGGTCGTGCGGCTTCGCGCCCGCTGCGCCGCGGGTCTCGACGAGCAGAGCTCGAGGACACCGAGGGCGATGGAGAACCAGCCGAGCCCGTAGGCCAGTTGTTCCGCGGACGAGCGTTTCATGTGCACGGCAACCTCCTGTCACGACCGGCCCCAACCGCGGCGGTGGCCCGATGTTCCAGGCGGGGGCCGGCGGGTGGCAGGGAGGGCGCGTTCAGGCCAGCGGCGGCGGTCGCCGGCGGATCGGCTGCGACTTGACGATGGCGGTGCTGGTCTCGGCCTTGTCGGCGATGCGGTCGAGGATGCGGTCGAGTTCCTCGATGGAGCGCACGAAGAGACGGGCGATGAAGCAGTCGTCGCCCGTCACCTTGTCGCATTCGCAGAAGGCCTCGGTCTCCTCGATGAGCTGCTGCACGACGTGCAGCTTGCCCGGCATCGGCCGGATACGGACGATCGCCTGCAGCTGGTAGCCGAGCGCCTGCGGGGCGATGTCCACCGTATAGGCGCGCACGACGCCCCGTTCCTCCAGCCGCCGCAACCGCTCCGACACGCTCGGCGACGACAGGCCGACACGGGCTGCGAGCTCCTTGAGGGAGAGACGCGCATCCTCCACGAGGACGGCGAGGAGACGTCGGTCGATATCGTCCAGCATGGCGGCCCCATCGGCAGATTGAGCCGTCAGCCTTGCATAATTAGGCAAAATTGAAAACACGCCTTTCGAAGCTCATGGAATGCGCCCGGGCGCCGCATCATCATCGGCAGCGATGGCAATGGTGCCGGCGGCAGCGGCCGCGGAGGACGGATCATGAGCGAGAGGTTGCGCGGCACGGCGGAGATGACGGCGGCGATGGTCATCTCCGGCACCATCGGCTGGTTCGTCGTCATGTCCGGTCGGCCCGTGCTCGACGTGGTGTTCTGGCGCTGCGTCTTCGGGGCCGCGACGCTCCTCGTCGTCTGCGCGGCCATGGGCCTGCTGCGGGGGAAATGGCCGCTTCGCATCCTCGGCCTTGCCGCGCTCGGGGGCGTGGCGATCGTGCTCAACTGGCTGCTGCTCTTCGCCGCCTATTCGCGTGCCTCCATCGGCGTCGCCACGGTGGTCTACAACACGCAGCCCTTCATGCTGGTGGGGCTCGGGGCGCTCCTTCTGCGCGAGCGGGTGACCGGCGCGCAGCTCGCCTGGCTCGCGCTCGCCTTCGCCGGCATGCTGCTGATCGTCGAGGGAAAGCCCGCTGCGGCCACAGCCAGCGGCGACTATCTCGGCGGCATCCTCCTGGCGCTTGCCGCGGCCTTCTTCTATGCGCTCGCCGCCATCGTCGCGCGCAGGCTCGCCGGCACGCCGCCGCACCTCATCGCCCTCGTGCAGGTCTGCGTCGGCATCCTGATGCTGGCGCCCTTCGCCGACCTGGCGCATCCGCCCTCCGGGGGAGGGCAGTGGACGCTGCTCGCGACGGTCGGCGTCGTGCACACGGGGCTCATGTACATCCTGCTCTACGGCGCCCTTCAGCGGCTGCCGACCCATCTCGCGGGGGCGCTGTCCTTCATCTATCCGATCGCCGCGGTGCTGGTCGATCTTCTGGCCTTCGGCCATCCCCTGCAGGGGCTGCAGATCGCCGGCGCCGCCGGCGTGCTTCTCGCCGCGGCGGCGATGAACCTCGGATGGTCGCTTCCCGGCCGTCCGCGCCGCCGGATCGCGCCGGCGCGAGCCTGCGATTGAACGCGCGGCGGCTCGGCCGGCGCGCGCTCGTCCATGGCGCTCGCCTTTGGCCGGTGACTGTGCTAGGCGACCGGCTGGATGAAATTTGCCCGCGCCTCGCGCGGGCCAGCGGTCAACGGGCTCGATGGCTGATATCTTTCACGAGATCGAAGAGGAGCTGCGGCGCGACAAGGCGCTCGCCTTCTGGAAGAAGCACGGCACCAAGGTCATCGTCCTGGCGGTCGTGTTCGTCGCGGCCATTGGCGGCTGGCGGTTCTACCAGCACCAGCAGCGCAGCCAGGCGGAGGCGACCGGCGCCCGCTACGAGCAGGCGCTCGAGCTTCTCGGTGCGAACCGGGGCGACGAGGCCGCGGCGCTGCTGCGCGAGATCGAGAACGACGGGTCGACCGGCTACCGCCTCGTGGCACGCCTGCGCCTGGCGGCGGAGACCGCCCGGTCGGATCCGGCCCGGGGCGTCGAGGCCTACGAGGCGATCGCGGCCGACGCGACCGTGCCGGCCGGCCTGCGCGATCTCGCGCGCCTGCGCGCCGTCGTCGCGGGCTTCGGCCAGATGGACGCTGCTGCCGTGACGGCGAAGCTCGAGCCGCTTGCCACGCCCACCGCCGTGTGGCGCCACAGCGCGCGCGAGCTCCTCGGCCTCGCGGCCCTCAAGGCCGGCGACTACGAGGCGGCGGGCCGCTGGTTCGACCAGATCGCCTCCGACCGCGAGGCCCCGCCGGCCTTGCGCCAGCGCGTCAACATCTATCTCGAACTCGTGCGCAGCGGCCCCGCCGGCAACGCCGGCTGAGCCTACAGGTAAGAAGCCATGGCTGGCACAGTCGCCATCATCGGCCGGCCCAACGTCGGCAAGTCGACGTTGTTCAATCGCCTCGTCGGCAAGAAGCTCGCGCTGGTCGACGACCGGCCGGGCGTGACGCGCGACCGGCGCGAGGGCGAGGCGCGGCTCGGCGACCTCACCTTCAACATCGTCGATACGGCCGGCCTCGAGGAGGCGGACGAGGCCTCCCTCGCCGGGCGCATGCGCGCCCAGACCGAGGCGGCGATCGCCGATGCTGACGTCATCCTTTTCGTCGTCGACGTGCGGGCCGGCCTGACGCCGACCGACCGCGCCTTTGCCGACGTGGTGCGCCGCTCCGGCAAGCCCGTGGTGCTGCTCGCCAACAAGGCGGAGGGTGGCAAGGGCATCGAGGGCGCCTATGAGGCCTTCGGCCTCGGCCTCGGCGATCCCGTCCCGATCTCGGCCGAGCACGGCGAGGGTCTGGGCGAGCTCTACGACGCGCTCGAAGCCCTGCTGCCGCGCGAGCCGGAGGAGGATGAGGACGAGGCTGAGACGGAGGCGGCCGACCGGCCCGTCCGCGTCGCCATCGTCGGCCGTCCCAATGCCGGCAAGTCCACCCTCGTCAACCGCATGCTGGGCGAGGAGCGGCTGCTCACCGGCCCGGAAGCCGGCATCACGCGCGACACCATCTCGCTCGACTGGGACTGGCGGGGCCGGCGGGTGAAGCTGTTCGACACCGCCGGCATGCGCAAGCGCGCCCGCATCGATGACAAGCTCGAGAAGCTCTCGGTCGCCGACGGCCTGCGCGCCGTGCGCTTCGCCGACGTCGTCGTCGTGCTGCTCGATGCGACCATCCCCTTCGAGAAGCAGGACCTCACCATCGTCGACCTCGTCGAGCGCGAGGGCAGGGCGCTCGTCATCGGCCTCAACAAGTGGGACCTCGTCGCCGACCGGCCGGGCCTGCTGAAGGAATTGAAGGAAGAGGCCTCGCGCCTGCTCGCCCAGGTCAAGGGCGTGCCGGTCGTGCCCCTGTCCGGCCTCGCCGGCGAGGGTGTCGACGCGCTGATGAAGGCGGTCTTTGCGGCGCATGACGTGTGGAACCGCCGCGTGTCGACCTCCCAGCTCAACCGCTGGCTCGGCGACATGCTGGAGAGCCACCCGCCGCCGGCGGTGGCCGGCCGGCGCATCAAGATCCGCTACATGACCCAGGTGAAGGCGCGCCCGCCGCACTTCGCCATCTTCGGCAACCAGCTGCAGGAACTGCCGAAGTCCTACACGCGCTACTTGGTCAACGGCCTGCGCGAGGCCTTCGACCTGCCGGGCGTGCCCATCCGCCTCTCCCTGCGCACGGGCAAGAACCCGTACGAGAAGGGCGGGCGGCAATAGGCAATCGGCAGTCGGATCAACGACTGCCTACCGCCGACTGCCTCCCTTACGCCGGCATCTGCGGCTTCAGCAGCCGATCCTCGCGAAAATCGTAGATGAGCCCGCTCTCCTGCCACTCCGGCAGCACGAGCTCGACGAGATGGGGCGCGAAATCCTCCGGCGTGCGCAGGCTCTGCGGGTCCTCGCCCGGCATCGCCGCCCGGCGCATGGCCGTGCGCAGCGGGCCGGGATTTGCGAGCATCACCTTCACCGGCGTGCTGGCGGTCTCGGCCGCATAGGTCCGCGCCAGCATCTCTAGCGCTGCCTTGGAGACGGCGTAGACGCCCCAATAGGCCGTGCCCTTGTGCGCCGCGCCGGAGGAGATGAAGACCGCCCGGCCGGCATCGGAGGCGCGCAGCAGCGGATCGAGCGAGCGGATGAGACGCCAGTTCGCGGTGACGTTCACGGCCATCACGTCGTCCCACACCTTCGGCTCGATATGCCCGAGGGGCGACAGCGCGCCGAGCAGGCCGGCATTGGCGACGAGGACGTCGAGCTTGCCCCAGCGCTCGTGGATGGCGGCGCCGAGCCGGTCGAGCGCGTCGTAATCCTTGAGGTCGACGGGCACGAGTGTCGCCGAGCCGCCGAGGGCGCGGATCTCGTCGTCGAGTTCTTCCAGTGCGCCGCTGGTGCGGGCAAGGGCGATCACATGGGCGCCGGCACGCGCCAGTTCGAGCGCGACGGCACGGCCGATGCCGCGCGAGGCGCCGGTGACGAGGGCGATGCGGTCGGCGAGGGGGCTGGACATGGACGATCCTGCAGTTGAGGCGCGAGTCTGATCTGGCCCGTCCCTAGCACCATTTGCGCCGCCGGGCGAGGCCGCGGGCTGAATTGTGGAGTTTTGGCAACACTGTTGCCTTCTCGACTCGCCAGCCTGTGATTTGCCCAGTTTTGCCGCAATGCGGCAGCATCTGACGGGTGTACATGGCGGCATCTGGAAGCCGCAGCTTTGGCGGGGGCAATCATGCCGGTATCGGCGGGCATCGATGGACGTGTCGGGTGGCAGCGCTTCGTGCGCGGCGCCTGCCTCGTGCTCGTCGTTGCCCTGGCGGTGGCCATGATCGCCGGGCGGATGGCCCATACGCGCAATGTGGCCGAGCGCCTCGCTGCCACCTTCGCGGCGTCGAGCCTGAGCGAGCTTGCCGTCCTGTCGCTCGAAGTGCCGTCGGCGGCGGACGACCAGGCGGTGCCCGCAGGCGAGACCAAGACGCACTGCCAGCCCGGCATCCTGCCGGCCGCTGCGGCTGCCGCGCCGCTGCGGGGCTTCTCCGATCTCGTCGGCTGCGTGCAGAGCCGCATGCTGCCGACGCACGAGGTGCCGCCGCCACTCGGCCCGCCGCGGCTTCTCGTCACCTGAGTTTTCTCCGTTTTCGTTCATGACGCCCCGAGGGCATCGGCCGTGCGGCAGGAGTGATCCGCCGGGCACGCGATGTCCCGGCGGTCGCGGCGGGTGCCTGGAGGTCAGCCTCGGGCCGTGCCGTTGCCGGCGGCGTCCGTCCCTCCCGAGGAAGAAGACATGTCCATGGATCGTCGCAATTTTCTCTCCATCGGCCTCAGCGCCGCCGCCTGTTCGCTTGCCGGCCTGCCGGCCGCGGCCATGACCGGCGTCGGGGCGTCCGCCCAGCAGGCGCCCGACACTCTCGCCGGTCCGCCGCAGGATTTCGTCATCGATCCGATCTACATGCGCCAGATCGTGCCCTACGAGGGTCCCGGCCGCCCGGGCACGATCGTCGTGCGCACCAAGACGCGCTTCGTCTATCTCGTGCTGCAGAATGGCGAGGCGCTGCGCTACGGCTGCGGCATCGGCCGCGACGGCTTCTCCTGGTCGGGCGAGGCGACGGTGGCGCGCAAGGCCGTCTGGCCGGCCTGGTATCCGCCGCCCGAGATGCGCAAGCGCCAGCCGGAACTGCCGGTGATGATGGCGGGCGGCATCAAGAACCCGCTCGGCGCCCGCGCCCTCTATCTCTACCAGAACGGCGTCGACACGCTCTACCGCATCCACGGCACGACCGAAGCCTGGACCATGGGCCAGGCGGTCTCCTCCGGCTGCGTGCGGCTGATGAACGATGACATCATCGACCTCCACCAGCGCGTGCCGACGGGAACGCGGGTCATCGTGATCTGACCCGCGGTTCTGCGGTCGTCAGGTCCGTGGTGCGAGGCGAGGAGCCTTCCTCAGCTGCACGAGGACGGGGAGAGGAGGGCATCCTTCTGCAATCGTCCTTTTGCGGCAGGCGCAACGCCCCGGAGCATTGCGTCGCAGCGCTCCCTCTCGTCTTGGCCGGGCTTGTCCCGGCCATCCACGCCTTTGACGTTGCACAGGACGGCCAAGGCGTGGATGCCCGCGACGAGCGCGGGCATGACGCGGGGAGGGCAGGTCTGGAGGCTTCGGGGCTGGCATGAAAAAACCCGTCTTCTCGCGAAGGCGGGTTTTCTATCGGAAGGACGCGGTGGTTCAGCCCGCCTCGGCCAGCATCGAGAGCTGGCGCGGCGCTTCACCCGAGATGTCGGTGAGCGGCGTCGGATAATCGCCGGTGAAGCAATGGTCGGTGAATTGCGGGCGCGCCGGGTCGCGGCCCTCGTAGCCGACGGCCCGGTAGATACCGTCGACCGACAGGAAGGCGAGCGAATCGGCGCCGATATAGGCCCGCATCTCCTCGAGCGAATGGGTCGCGGCGAGCAGCTTGTCGCGCTCGGGCGTGTCGATGCCGTAGTAGTCCGGATGGGCGATCGGCGGGCTCGCGATGCGGAAGTGCACCTCGGTCGCCCCGGCATCGCGCATCATCTGCACGATCTTCACCGAGGTGGTGCCGCGCACGATGGAATCGTCGACGAGCACGATGCGCCGGCCCGCGACCACGCCGCGGTTGGCCGAATGCTTCATGCGCACGCCGATCTCGCGCACCGACTGGGTCGGCTGGATGAAGGTGCGCCCGACATAATGGTTGCGGATGATGCCGAGCTCATAGGGGATGTTGCAGGCCTGGGCATAGCCGATGGCCGCCGGCACGCCGGAATCGGGCACCGGCACCACGACGTCGGCCGAGGCCGGCGCCTCGCGCGCCAGCTGTTCGCCCATGCGCTTGCGAACTTCGTAGACATTGCGCCCGTGCACCATGGAATCGGGCCGGGCGAAGTAGATGTACTCGAAGATGCAGGGGCGCATCGGCTGGTCCGGGAAGGGCTTGATCGATTCGATCCCCTCCTCGGAGATGACGACGACCTCGCCGTTCTCGATATCACGCACGAACTTGGCGCCAATGATGTCGAGCGCGCAGGTCTCGGAGGCGAGGATGTAGCGCCCGTCGAGCTGCCCCAGCACCAGCGGGCGGATGCCGAGCGGGTCGCGCGCGCCGATGAGCTTCTTGTTGGTGAGGCCGACGAAGGAATAGGCTCCCTCGAGCCGCTGCAGCGCGTCGATGAACCGGTCCATGAAGCGGCCGCGGCGGCTGCGCGCGACAAGGTGCAGGATGACCTCGGTGTCGCTGGTCGACTGGCAGATGGCGCCGTCCTGCACCAGCTGGCGGCGCAGGGTGAGCGCATTGGTGAGATTGCCGTTGTGCGCCACCGCGAAGCCGCCGCCGTGCAGCTCGGCGAATAGCGGCTGCACGTTGCGCAGCGCCGTCTCGCCCGTCGTCGCATAGCGCACGTGGCCGATGGCGGCGGCGCCGGGCAGGCGGGCGATCACCGCCGCGTCGGAGAAATTGTCGCCGACGAGGCCGAGGCCCTTCTCCGCATGGAATTTCGTGCCGTCGTAGGAGACGATGCCGACCGCCTCCTGCCCGCGGTGCTGCAGCGCATGCAGGCCGAGCGCGGTGATCGCCGCCGCGTCAGGATGCCCGTAAATGCCGAACACCCCGCACTCCTCGTGCAGGGTATCCCCGTCGAAGTCGCTGTCCATCATGTCGTCCACCGCACGCACGGCAGCCCGCCGACCATGGGGTCATGGAGACGGGCGGTCACGCCTCATGTCGTGTCAAACCATTGTCGTTGCAATCCGCACTCACGTCATGCCGCATGTGCGAAAAGCGCGGGCTTCCTCAGTTGTTTCCCCCGGCCAGGGCGCGAATGCCCTGCCTGTCGCCCTGTTCGTAGCTGCCGGGCGTCTGCTGGGTGCGCTGCTCCGGCACCGCTTCGGCCGGCGGCTCCTCGGTCTCGCCTTCCGGCTTCGTCCGCTTGAGGCGCTGCAGGATCGCCGTTTCCGGATCGTCAGGCAGAAGGGCCATCAGGCTGTTGCCGGTCGACTGCAGGATGCCGCGCGTCTTGGCGTCGCGCGCCCATTCCGGCTGCATCTCGGGCGTGATCAGCCAGTTGAAGAAGAGGAAGGCGACGGCGCAGATCAGGAAGCCGCGGGCGGCGCCGAAGACGAAGCCGAGCGAGCGGTCCAGCGCGCCGATGCGCGAATCGAGCACGAGGTCCGACAGCTGCACCGTGATGAAGGACACGATGATCAGCGTGACGAGGAAGATGGCCGCGATGGCCACGACGAGCGCGATGGTCGGGTTCGAGATGTGCTGCTTCACGTAGGGCAGCAGCGCCGGATGCAGCATCAGCGCGGCAACCGCGGCAGCGCCCCAGGAGGCGATGGCGAGGACCTCGCGCGTGAACCCGCGCACGGTCGCCAGCAGGGCGGAGATCACGACGATGCCGAGGACGATGAGATCGAAAAGCGGAACTGGCATGAGCGCGCGCCGTTGAGCCTTGTCTTCGTTATGCCCTCGGCGCCTGATGCCGCTGGCCACGTTGCTGCCTCAGCGCGCTGTATAGCCCGCCGATGGGCTTTCGTCACCTGTCATGAACGAGCCGGGCATCCCTTTGCCGCGGCCCGGCCGCGACGTTGGCGACGAGATCCGCGATATGGGCCGTCCCGGTGAGGGCGAGCGACGCATCGCCCGCCTCGCGGATGGCCGCGGGCGTCACGGCGCGGCGGAAGCCGAGCTTGGCCGCCTCCTTGAGGCGCTGGGCGGCCTGGGCGACCGGCCGGACCGCGCCGGAGAGGCCGATCTCGCCGAAGAAGACCACCTCCGGCGGCAGCGGCCGGCCGGCGAGGGAGGACACGAGGGCGGCCGCCGCGGCGAGGTCCGCCGCCGGCTCCGTGATCTTCAGCCCGCCCGCGACGCTCAGATAGACGTCGTGCATGCCGAGCTTGAGGCCGCCGTGCGCCTCGAGCACGGCGAGCACCATGGCGAGGCGGTTCTGCTCCCAGCCGACCACGGCCCGCCGCGGCGTGCCGAGGGAGGTCGGGGCGACGAGCGCCTGGAACTCGACGAGGAGGGGGCGCGTGCCCTCCATGCCGGCGAAGACCGCCGCGCCGGGCGCCGCATGGTCGCGGCCGGCGAGGAAGAGGGCGGAGGGATTGGGCACTTCGGCAAGGCCGCTGCCCGTCATTTCGAAGACGCCGATCTCGTCTGTGGGGCCGAAACGGTTCTTGACCGCGCGCAGGATGCGGAAGTGGTGGCCGCTGTCGCCCTCGAAGGAGACGACCGCATCCACCATGTGCTCGACGACGCGCGGGCCGGCGATCTGCCCGTCCTTGGTCACGTGGCCGACGAGGATGACGCAGGTGCCGGTCGTCTTGGCGAAGCGGATGAGCGTCTGCGCGCTGCCGCGGACCTGCGTCACGGTACCCGGCGCCGCATCGACGAGGCCGCTCCACATGGTCTGGATCGAATCGATGACCACGAGCCGCGGCGCCGGCCCCTGCGACAAAGTGGCGACGATGTCCTCGACATTGGTCTGCGAGGCGAGTTCCACCGGCGCGTCGGTGAGGCCGAGCCGCTCGGCCCTGAGGCGCACCTGGCCGATGGCCTCTTCGCCCGAGATGTAGGCGATGCGGTGGCCGGCCCGCGCCAGGGCCGCGCAGGCCTGGATGAGCAGGGTCGACTTGCCGATGCCGGGGTCGCCCCCGATGAGGATGACCGAGCCCTCGACGAAGCCGCCGCCGGTCACGCGGTCGAGCTCGCCGATGCCGCTCGCCGCGCGCGGCGCCTGCGCTTCGCTGCCGGTGAGACCCTCGAGCGGGAAGACGCGCCCCTTCGCCCGCCCGCCCATCCGCGCCCCCGGAACGGGCATGGGCGGCGCGCTCGCCGTCTCCTCGGCGAGGCTGTTCCACGCCCCGCAGGCGTCGCACTTGCCCTGCCAGCGCGTATAGGAGGCGCCGCAGCTCTGGCAGATGAAGGACGGCGCGCGCTTGGCCATGGGACGCTCAATTCGCCGGATGGGAATGCAGGCGCGGCCGCTTGGCGCATGCGCGCCACGCTCCCTCCCTCCGCGAAGCGGTGGGGAGGGTCGGGGTGGGGGGCGCCTGCAGCTGAGTGCCGGCGAAACGCGCTCCGGGCCGAGGCCTGACGGCGGCGCTGGTCAAGGCGATGTATGGATCGCGAAACGAGCGGCGGAGGACGGCCTTCACGGTCTGGTTTCCTTCATGGCTTCAAAAGAAAGCTCTGTCGCGCTGTGGCGGCGACGCCCCCCACCCCTAGCCGCTCCCCACCGCCAGCGGGGGGAGGGGAAGCACTCCTGCCTTCGGCGTCCCTCTGGCTGCCAGCGGTTACTGGCCCGCCGGCAGGTAGCGGCGGTAGTACCGCTCGCCGAGGTCGGTCAGCATCTCGTAGCCGATGGTGCCGGCGCGCTTGCCGGCCTCGTCGACGGTGAGGCCGTTGCCGATGAGCGTGACCTTGTCGCCGCGCTGCACGGCGCCTTCGGGCACGGCGCTGACGTCGAGCGTGATCAGGTCCATCGAGATGCGCCCGGCAAACGGGCAGCGCACGCCCGCGACGAGCGCCTCGCCGCCGCTCTTGAGGTTGGTGCCGCTCGCCGTGCGCAGATAGCCGTCGGCATAGCCCACCGACAGCGTCGCGATGCGCCGCCGGCCCTGTGCCGTCCAGTGCCCGTTGTAACCCACCGTCTCGCCGTCCGGCGCCCAGCGCAGCTGGATGATGCGCGCCTCGAGCTGCACCACCGGGCGCATGGGATTGGCGCGCTCGGGCGTCGGGTTGCCGCCGTAGAGCGCGTAGCCCGGCCGCACCAGGTCGAAATGCGGCGCCTGCGGCAGGAAGATGCCGGAGGAGTTGGAGAGAGAGGCCGGCACGCCGGCAAAGCGCTCGCGCACATGCGTGAAGGCGGCGATCTGCCGGACGTTGATCGGATGCTCGGGTTCCTCGGCCGAGACGAGGTGGCTCATGACGAGGCTCGGCGTGAAGGCGCCGAGAAGCTCGGCGTCCTCGGCGAGCTGCAGCGCGGCCTCGGCCCTGAGGCCGAGGCGGTTCATGCCCGTGTCGACATGGATGGCCGCCGGCAGGCGGCCGGCGCCCGCCCGGCAGAAGGCTGCCCATTCCTCGACTTCCTCCTGCGAGCCCAGCACCGGCCGCAGGTCATGCGCCGGATAGGCGGCGGCGGTGCCGGGCAGGAGGCCGTTGAGCACGTAGATCACGGCATCCGGCGCCGCCGCGCGCGTGCGCCGCGCCTCGACGAGATGGGCGACGAAGAAGGTGCGGCAGCCGGCGGCGTAGAGCGCGGGGACCGCTTCGTCGATGCCCATGCCGTAGGCGTCGGCCTTGACGACGGCCGCCGTCTCGGCTCCGCCGGCCTTGGCGGCCAGGGTGCGCCAGTTGGCCACGAGGGCGGCCAGATCGATGGTGAGGAGCCCGCCTGCCTCGTCTTCGCCGATGGCGGGGCGCGGCTCGTTCGATGCACTGGTCACGATGTCCGGAGCCTCATGTGAATTTGGCCTCAGCGCCACTCAGAACTGCTCTGGCAGGCGGTCTTCCTGCGCGAGATTGCCGAAGCGCGTGACGTCGGCCTGGAACGACAGCTGCACGGTTCCGGTGGGGCCGTGGCGCTGCTTGCCGATGATGACCTCGGCCTTGCCGTGGGCCTGGTCCATCTCGGCCTGCCACTTGAAATGCTCCTCGGTGCCGGGCTTCGGCTCCTTGTTCTTGAGGTAATATTCCTCGCGGTAGACGAAGAGGACGACGTCGGCGTCCTGCTCAATCGAGCCCGATTCGCGCAGGTCCGACAACTGCGGCCGCTTGTCGTCCCGGTTCTCGACCTGGCGGGACAGCTGCGACAGGGCGACGATGGGCACGTGCAGCTCCTTGGCGAGCGCCTTCATGCCCGTCGTGATCTCGGTCAGCTCCTGCACGCGGTTCTCGCCCTTCTTGGACGAGCCGGAGAGGAGCTGCAGGTAGTCGACCACGAGGAGGTCGAGCCCGCGCTGGCGCTTGAGGCGCCGCGCCCTTGCCGCAAGCTGGGCGATGGACAGGCCGCCCGTCTGGTCGATGTAGAAGGGGATCGTCTGCATCTCCCGGGCGACGTCGCTGATCCGGTAGAACTCCTCCTCGCGGATGTCGCCGCGGCGGATCTTGTAGGAGGGGATGCCGGACTGCTCGGCGATGATGCGGTTGGCCAGCTGCTCGGCCGACATTTCGAGCGAGAAGAAGCCGACGATGCCGCCGTCCACCGCCTTCACCGCGCCGTCCGGCTGCTTCTCGCCGCGGTAGGCCTTGGCGATGTTGAAGGCGACGTTGGTGGCGAGCGAGGTCTTGCCCATGGCCGGGCGGCCGGCGAGGATGACGAGGTCCGACGGCTGCAGGCCGCCCATCATGCGGTCGAGGTCGTGCAGCCCGGTGGCGAGCCCGGAGAGCTTGCCCTCGCGCTTGTAGGCCGCGGCGGCGACGTCGATGGCCGCGGTGAGCGCATCGGCGAAGCGCTGGAAGCCGCCGTCGTAGCGGCCGGTCTCGGCCAGGCTGTAGAGCTTGCGCTCCGCATCCTCGATCTGGTCGCGGGGCGAGACGTCGACCGGCGCGTCATAGGCGACGTTGACCATGTCCTCGCCGATGCCGATGAGCTCGCGGCGGATCGCGAGGTCGTGGATCGTGCGGCCGTAGTCCTCGGCATTGATGATGGTGGTGGCCTCGGCGGCGAGCCGCGCGAGATATTGCGAGACGGTGAGGCCGCCGAGGTCGTGGTCGCCGAGGAAGGTCTTCAGCGTGATCGGCGTCGCGATCTTGCCCGCCTTGATGAGGCTCGACGTCACCTCGTAGATGCGCCGGTGCACCTCCTCGTGGAAATGGGCGGGCTCGAGAAAGTCGGAGACGCGGAAGAACGCCTCGTTGTTCACGAGGATCGCGCCGAGCAGCGCCTGCTCGGCGTCGATATTGTGCGGCGCAAGGCGGTAGCGCGGCTCATCGGGGCCGTCGAGCCGCGCTGCGAGTGAATTCACGGTTGCCATCGGTCTTCGGTCATCGAGTCGCTGGACGATGAGACTAACACGTCGGCGCGCCCGCCGAAGCCGCGCGGGCGCGAGGCGGCAAAAACGCGGTGCACAGTCCAGTAAAGCGGGGACGGCGTTAAGAAGTCGTTAACCTTTCGTTGACCGTGTCGCGCGGGTGACTCTGCCGCAGGGAGGCAGGGCATTGCCCATGACGCCGGCGTGTCAATGCAGGTGCGGGGGGCTCCCTCGTCATGGCCGGGCTTGTCCCGGCCATCCACGCCTTCGGGCTCGCGCAATCGTCAAAGGCGTGGATGCCCGCGACACGCGCGGGCATGACGGCAGGAAGGGACGGCTCCGGGTTTCAGCGGCCGTGGCCGTGGGGCTCCGCAGTCTCTTCCCCGTCCGCTACTCCCCGGCGAGCCTCAGCGGGCTGCGCTGGCCCTCGCGCCGGCGCAGCGCGGCCTCGCGCTCGGCGATGTAGGTGCGCGTCAGGGGCACGGTGTCGATCTTCTTGGCGAGCTGGATCTGGAACACCATCATGCCGTCGTGGCGGAAGGACATCTCCGAGCCCGCGAGATAGAAGTCCCACATCCGGGCGAAGCGCTCGTCGTAGAGCGCGACGGCCTCCTCCCGGCGGGCGTGGAAGCGCTGGCGCCAGGCCTTCAGCGTCTCGGCATAGTGCAGGCGCAGGATCTCGATATCCGTCACCATCAGGCCGGCGCGCTCGATGGCCGGCAGCACCTCCGACAGGGCCGGGATGTAGCCGCCGGGGAAGATGTACTTGGCGATCCAGGAATTGGTCGCGCCCGGCTCCTCCATGCGGCCGATGGAATGCAGCAGCATGACGCCGTCGTCGTCGAGGAGGCGCGCCGCCGTGTCGAAGAAGGTCTGGTAATAGGGCACGCCGACGTGCTCGAACATGCCGACCGAGACGATGCGGTCGAAGCGCTCCTCGACGGCGCGGTAGTCCTGCAGGCGGAAGCGCACCTTGTCGGTCAGGTTGCGCTCCTTGGCGCGCGCGCTCGCGACGCCGAGCTGCTCCTCTGACAGCGTGATGCCGACGACGTCGGCCTCCGCATAGGCGCCGAGATAGAGGCCGAGGCCGCCCCAGCCGCAGCCGATGTCGAGCACCTTGTGCCCCGGCTCGACGAGGAGCTTGGCCGTGATGTGCCGCTTCTTGGCGAGCTGCGCATCGTCGAGGCACTGGTCCGGCGTCTCGAAATAGGCGCAGGAATATTGTCTGTCGGCATCGAGGAAGAGGCTGTAGAGCCGCCCGTCGAGGTCGTAGTGGTGGGCGACGTTGCGCCGGGCCTGCGGCATCCGGTTCCACTGCATGATGCCGCGCAGCCACTTGCGCCAGCGCCGGACGAGGCGCACCGGCAGGGGCGGGCTCGCGAGGCGCAGGTTGATCATGCCGAGCGCGATGAGATCGGCGATGTCGCCCTTCTGCATCGTCAGGCGGCCGTTCATGTAGAGTTCGCCGAGGGCGAGGTCCGGGTTGGCGATCAGAGCCGCCACGTCCCGCCGGCCCGCGATGCGGATGCCGAGGGGAGGGCCGCTGCCGTCGCCGACGACGAAGGGCGGCGTGTCCGCCACCTGCACTTCGAGGGTGCCCTGCCGGATGAGGCGGCCAAGCAACGGTCGCAGCAACCTGTCCATACCTGCACCTCCTCCCGGCCTCGCGACCGTTGCAACTGTGCTGGAACGACAGAAAAAGGTTAGGAACGGTTGCCCAGAAAAGCAATGGGCGCCGATCACGGCGCCCATGAACTGTGAACATGGCTGAAGAAACGGGCGCAAAACCGGCGGCTTCATGCGCCGCCGGCCGCTGTTTCTTGGGCCTCGTCTTGCCTCAGACTTCCTCTTCGCCGGCGGCGTCGGCGAGCGCCGCGCCCACCTCGAGGCCGAGGTCGTCGAGGTTCGTCTCCTCACGCGTGAAGACGGCCTCGCCGCGCTGCTGGCGCTCGGCTTCCTCGGCGCTGCGGGCGACGTTGACGGTGATCGACACCTCGACCTCCGGGTGCAGCGCCACCGGCACGGTGTGGAGGCCGAGCGTCTTGATCGGCGCGTTGAGCACGATCTGCTGGCGCGAGACGGTGAAGCCGCCGGCCGTCAGCACCTCGGCGATGTCGCGCGTGGCGACCGAGCCGTAGAGCACGCCCGTCTCGCCGGCCTGGCGCAGGATGACGAAGCTCTCGCCGTTGAGCTTCTCGGCGACCTTCTCCGCCTCGCTCTTGAGCTCGAGGTTGCGGGCCTCGAGCTGGGCGCGCTGCTGTTCGAAGCGGGCCTTGTTGGCGGTGGTGGCGCGCAGCGCCTTGCCCTGCGGCAGGAGGAAATTGCGGGCGAAACCGTCGCGCACGCGCACGACCTCACCCATCTGGCCGAGCTTCGGCACGCGTTCGAGCAGGATGACTTCCATGGTGGTTCTCCTTACGTTTCAGGTTCGGTTCTGGCTGTCGGGAGCGACGGGCGGCGTGCCCGACGTGATCTGGTGTTCGGGCGGGCCGAAGAAGGCCGCCGCGACGCCGACGATGGCGAGCACCGGCAGCGCCCAGATGAGAAAGATGACGACGACGAGATAGACGAAGCTGAGGATCAGCGGCCGTCCGCCCTTGCCCATCGTCCAGCGGTGGATGGCCGCGAGGCCCTGCAGCGCGAAGGCGGCGGCGAGCGCGCCGGTGAGTGCCTGGGCGAGGACCCCGGCGAAGCCCGTCAGCATGAAGCCGCCGGCGAGCGCGAGCGCGAGCGCAAAGGGCGCCTGGCGCGGCAGCACCATCAGCGGCAGCGGCGGCCATGGCCGCGGCAGCCGGCCGGAGAGGCTCACCGCCTTGGCCGCGCCCCAGAGGTTGATGACCAGCATCGGCACGAAGGAGGCGGCGGCGGCAAGCGGCATCACGGCGACGATGGTGTCCACCGTCGCGACGGCCGAGAGGCCGCCGGGCAACTCGCCCGCGCCCTCGGCGGCGCCCTCGGCCCCGGCGCCGAGCTCCGCCCTCAGCACGGATTCGATGGCGCGGCGCATGGTCTCGACATAGGCCTCGTAGGACCAGCCGAGCGAGACGGCGCCGGCGAAGGTGACGAGCCCGGCGACCGCCGCCACCCACAGGAGCAGCCGGCCGATGGGGTACCATTCGGTGCGCCCGTCGCCCGTGGCGCGGCCGAGGAGGCCGAGATAGGCGAGCCACCAGGCGGGCAAGGCGACGCCGAGCGCGAAGGCCGGCGCAGCCGCCCAGCGCAGCGCGATGCCGATGGCGAGCGCGCCGACGGCGGCGGCGACGAGGCCGGCCCGGTGGTTCCAGCCAAGGGCTGCAATGATGACGGGAAGGGGGGCGACATAGGACAGCATCACCGCCAGCGGCGATCCGGTGATCACCACGGTGAAGAGGAGGGCCGATACGAGGCCGGCGCCTGCGCCTATGACGAGAGTGCTCATCATCGTCCTGCTGTCCCGCTGCCTTTCGCAGGGTTAGGGGCGGATCCGACGTCCGTCCCAGCAAACTCTCCACGAAAGCGTGACGGGAGAGCGACGGGGGTTTTCAGTTCGCTTGCTGCGTCCGGGCGGGCGAGGCGTCCACCCGGGCTTCATGCGCGGCACCCGGCGAGCCGGATGCCGCGTCGAACGTCACCTTACTTGATGACGTAGGGCAGCAGGCCCAGGAAGCGCGCGCGCTTGATGGCCTGGGCGAGCTCGCGCTGCTTCTTGGCCGAGACGGCCGTGATGCGCGAGGGCACGATCTTGCCGCGCTCGGAGATGTAGCGCGAGAGCAGGCGCGTGTCCTTGTAGTCGATGACCGGCGCGTTGGGGCCCGAGAACGGGCAGGTCTTGCGGCGGCGGAAGAAGGGGCGGCGGGGTGCGCTCGACATGGCTCAGTTCTCCTCGGACGCCGTTTCGTCTTCGCGGCGGTCGCGGCGCGGGCCGCGGTCGCCGCGGTCACCACGATCGCCCCGGTCACCGCGCGGGCCGCGGTCGAAACCGCCGTCGCGGTCGCGGCGCTCGTCGCGGTCGCGCTTCTGCATCATCGCCGAGGGGCCTTCCTCGTGCGCCTCGACCCGAAGGGTGATGAAGCGCAGGATGTCCTCGTTGATGCGCATCTGGCGCTCCATCTCGGCCACGGCCGCTGCCGGGGCGTCGATGTTGACCAGCGTGAAATGCGCCTTGCGGTTCTTCTTGATGCGGTAGGCGAGCGACTTGATGCCCCAGTACTCGGTCTTGCCGACGGAGCCGCCGTTCGTCTCGACGATGCCCTTGAACTGTTCGACGAGGGCCTCGACCTGCTGTGCGGAAATATCCTGGCGTGCCAGGAAGACGTGCTCGTAGAGAGCCATTGAGTGGCCTTTCCTTTACAACCGACGTTCTCTCCGGCGCTGAGCCCTTCGAGCCCTGTCGCCAAGGCCCGAGCGCGCTGTTCGAAGGCGGAGACACGGGACGCCGGGGCGGATGCCCCTCACGGGCCTCACCTCGGGAGCAG
This sequence comes from Chelatococcus caeni, assembly GCF_014196925.1. Classification (GTDB taxonomy): domain Bacteria; phylum Pseudomonadota; class Alphaproteobacteria; order Rhizobiales; family Beijerinckiaceae; genus Chelatococcus_A; species Chelatococcus_A caeni. Next base: position 905,911 of record NZ_JACIEN010000001.1, read on the forward strand.
ATCCCGTCGGCAAGGCACCGCCGTCCGTTCAGCCCCCGGCCGGAGCGAACGTGAAGCGGGGCCTTTAAGGGATTTTGAGGGGGATGGCAAGGGGGCGCTAAAGGGCGCAAAGCCAATCGACGCGGCTTTATGCGTCATCTCGCTCAATGATCTGCTCTCTCGGTCGAGCCTGCTACAGCGATGTCGCTGATTCCGGCGGTGGATTGGTGGTGGCGTTTAAAGATTCGTCGGTATTTGTCGAGGTATCGTCTCGCTTTATTTGCCCAAATAAAATGCTGACGGCGGCTGCCTCGATGTCAGGGTAATAAGATGGAACAACTATATCAAGCATCGGCCGTTCAATATTATCATCAGAATACCATCTTCTTGCTGTTCCGTTGCGATTCTTTCGTTTTCCTTTTTGAAAAATATCTCGGTACCTAAAGGGCGAAATTCCCATGAATGGGACGAAAGAAACTCTTTCGTGGCTCTCCTGTTCGATCTCGATCTCGTTGGCATGAAGTTCTTTTGCTCGGCTTTTTGGATAAGGTTCCATATAGACAACACGGTTTATGCCGCTTGCGATAATATGCTTGGTGCAGTTGTGGCAAGGAAAGGTTGTGCAATATAGTGTGCTACCTTTTATGCTTCTTCCTAGGCGTGCTGCGTCGCAGATGGCGCACATTTCAGCATGGACGACGCGCCCGTACTCGGTCAAATCCAGAATGGACGCGCCGAATAGCGCTCCTCTGCCGCGCTTAGCTTCTTCGCTTGTTATGGGTTTTTGTATAAGCTCTTCAACGATATGGGCGGGTGTTCCTATGCTCTTGGCTTTTCTTGACAAGAGTCCGTTGTCTAAAAAACGATTAACTAGATCGCGTAAAATTTCTTTTTTAACGAGTTCGTTTGGATCGTATCCAATTCTTACATCTCTAAAATCCGGCTCTTCCATATCCCAGTAGGTGCCGCCTGAGAATTTTGGAACCTCATTGCATCCCTGTGTGATAAGTTCACCATCTGTTGTGAAGATGGCGGCGCCGACTTGTCTGGACAAATCAGATGATCGCAACGAAGCTGATTTCGCTGCATACATTCCGTACTCATCTTTAGATGGAGAAATATCATTCCGCCCAAAGAAAGCATTTATAAAGCGCAAAATTGTGGAGTCCATTTCTCTCCGTTCTACTCCGGGAATGAATACGTCTGCCAAATGAAATGCTTCTCGTAGTTGCTGGCCATATGGTTCGGCCTCGCTCGCATCACGCTCAATCAACAGTTTGGCGCGTTCTGAGATTTCTTGTGGAGGTATAAGGCTGCCGCGCAACTTTGCTTCAATGCGTTGTGTTCGATCGTTTATCGACCCGTAGGCGGAAATCAGTATAAACTGCCTACCATATACATTCCTCAAAAAAATAACTTCGTCCGGCCTTTTTAGTTGGCGGATAATGTAAGCTTTTCCTTCTGGAACAGATTCGTCGTCGATAGTATGCTTCTTTCTAATTGCGGTAATCTCGTTAATTGCCATGGCAGACATTGCTGCGGCATTATCGTACTTTCGGCATAGAGAATTTGCATAATCCATCTTAAAATTGGTGACCGAAAAAAAGTCGTCCGATGTGGGCTCTAGAACTTCGGTTGGGAAATACCGCATAAGCTCTGTTAATTTTATCACTTCGGAATCGTATTGAACGCCTTTCAATGCGTTCACTAAGCTAGTCGTAATTTCATCTATATCAACGCCAATTGGCCCGGCTATACCAAAAATTAACTCTGGTCGACGAACAGTCTGAATGGTAGCAGTTGGCATCATCGTCTCCCCTGTGGATAAAGCCATCTACCGGTGGAATCGCGCACGCTGTATGATGTTGAAAAAACGATTCTTGGAAAAGGGTGCGCCATGAGCAACAATCAGCAAGGGTGGGAATTGGATTTCCACGCTATCCAAGCAACGGTTGAACGGGTCGCGCGACGGGTCAATGCTCACTTTGTGATCGATCCGGATAAGGCCGAGGAATTTCGGGCAGCTATTTCCAAGCGCGAAGAGAACCTAAATCAGGTTTACGGGGTTCTGCATGAGAATGTTAAGGCGTCTCGATGATCCCAGTCGCCTGAAATGGTAACATTACCAATTGCGGCTTTTGGGGCGCTTTGTGTCCCCTCAATAGGGGGCGGGTAAATTTGGGCTATTTAAGTCTGGTCTTCCGCTCCCTAAACCCCCGCCAATAATCCCCCGTCCCCTGTCGCACCACCACATCCTCCGCCCCGATCTCGAACGGCGTCAGCTCCGGCTCCGTCCGCAGCCGGATGTACAATTCCAAAAAATCCGTCTCCCGCATCAGCGCGAACAGGTCCTCGAACCGCTCGATGATGAAATGATCGCCAGCCGTCGTCGACGTAGTAGCCGGTGTACAGGATCCGGTTGACGTTCAGCGACGTCCGCGCGGGGCCGACGACCCCGATCTGCCCGCGGTCGTTCCCGCCTGCCCAGCCTATTTCCCCGGCGCAGCCGCCGCCGTCTCCCCTGGCGGCAAGATCCGGAACGTGAACGTCGTCACCTTTTCCCCTGGACCAAACGGCCCCGGAACCTCGTGGCTGACGGGCGGCAGGCTCTTGAGATAGGCCGCGATCGCCATGGCGTCGTCGGGCGTGAGATTGGCGAAGGCGTGCCAGGGCATGATCGGCGCGAGGATGCGGCCGTCCGGCCGCTCGCCGGTCTGGATCGCCGTCACGATCTGCTCCTTGGTCCAGCTGCCGATGCCGGTTTCGTTGTCGGGCGTGATGTTGCGGCCGACGAAGACGCCTTCGCCCGGAATCTCGAAGCCGACGTCGGAGCCGCCGAGAAAGCGCGACATGTCGGGTGAACCGAAGAGATAGCCCGGCGTGTGGCAGTCATTGCAGCCGCCGATGGTGACGAGATATTTGCCCCGCGCGACCTCAGCGTCCTCGGCGAGCGCCGGCAATGCCTGTGCGATGCCCGAGGCGGCCAGAAACACAAGAAGAATCCGTGACATGACTCTTCTCCCTCCGCTTGCCCGCGTCATGGCTGGGAAGGATAAAATTTAACATAAACTGAAATCTTCTTCCATGCCGGTAGCCGCAACCGGCCGGGCGTGCGTTACTTGAGATGCGACTTCGCCTGCGGAAACTCGCGCCAGTATTCGCCGGTCCCCCGTCGCACCACCACATCCTCCGGCCCGATCTCGAACGGCGTCAGCTCCGGCTCCGTCCGCAGCCGCGTGTACAATTCCAGAAAATCCGTCTGGCGCATGAGGGCGAACAGGTCCTCGAAGCGGTCGATGACGAAGTAGGTGGCCTGGAAGTCGTCGATGTAATAGCCGGTGCGCAGCACGCGTTCGAGGTCGAAGGCGAGGAAGTTGGCGGAGGGGTCCTCGACCACGTATTTCGCCTCGCCGTAGGAGGAGGCGATGCCGGCGCCGTAGGCCTTGATGCCCTCGGGCTTGCGGATGAGGCCGAACTCGATGGTGTACCAGTTGAGCCGGGCGAGGAACTTCACGCCCTTGTTGTCGCAGGCGACGAGCCCCGTGCGGCCGTATTCGCGCATGTAGTCGGCATAGGCCGGGTTCGTCAGTAGCGGCACGTGGCCGAAGACGTCGTGGAAGATGTCGGGTTCTTCGAGATAGTCGAGCTGCGCCCGGCTGCGGATGAAGGTGCCGGCCGGGAAGCGCCGGTCGGACAGCATCTGGAAGAAGGGGCGCGAGGGGATGAGGCCGGGCACGGCCACCACCTCCCAGCCGGTGAGGCGCCTCAGGCGCTCGTTCATGGCGCGGAAGTCCGGCACGCCCTCGGGGCCGATGCCGAGGGCGGCGAGCCCGTCGAGATATTCCTGGCAGATATGGCCTTCCAGCGTCTTGCGCTGGCGCTCGAAGAGGATGCCCCAGGTCGCGTGGTCCTCGGCGCTGTAGCGCTCCCAGTCCTGCGCGATGATGCAGTCTTCGACGCTCTGCGCGTTCAACACGGCGTGCGTGGACATCGCTTGCCTCCCTGACGTGCGGGAGCCGGCTACGGATGCGGCCTCGCGACAGGCTCCGCCGGCATAACGCACGAAGCGGCGTGGCAGGTCCGCCCGGCCCGCAGGACGTCCTTTTCGGATCATCGCGCCTTGCCCCCTCGGCGGCAAGGCTGCCCCCCGCGCGGCGGGATGGCTGGACGGCGCGACTTCGGCTAAACCCGTGAGAACAGGGCGGGGGCCCTTGCCGCACGCGAGCGGCCGGCGCCCGACGCCCGCCTGGAGAGCACGTCACCATGGCTTCCACTGTGAGACTGGGCGTCAACATCGATCACGTCGCCACCATCCGCAATGCGCGCGGCGGGGACCATCCCGATCCCGTGCGCGCGGCCCATGCCGCCGTCGCGGCCGGGGCGGACGGCATCACCGCGCATCTGCGCGAGGACCGGCGCCACATCCGCGACGAGGATATCGCGCGCCTCAAGGCCGAGCTGCCGGTGCCGCTCAATTTCGAGATGGCGGCGGAGGAGGAGATGGTGGCGATCGCCCTCGCCACCCTGCCGCACGCCGCCTGCCTGGTGCCGGAGAAGCGCGAGGAACGCACGACCGAGGGCGGTCTCGACATCGTGACCGGCTATGCGCATCTGCGGCCCATGGTCGCCGAACTGACCGGCGCCGGCATCCGCGTCTCGCTCTTCATCGAGCCGGACGAGGCCGTCCTGGAGACGGCGGCGGCGCTGCTCGCCCCGGTGGTCGAGCTGCACACCGGATCCTATGCCGAGGCGGTGCAGGCGGGGGACGAGGCGCGCATCGCCCACGAGCTCGAGCGCCTGCGCAGGGCGGCGGCGCGCGCCGCCCACTACCATATCGAGGTGCACGCCGGCCACGGGCTCACCACGGCCAATGTCGGGCCGGTCGCGGCGATCCCGGAGGTGGCCGAGCTCAACATCGGCCACTACATCATCGGCGAGGCCGTCTTCATCGGGCTCGAAGGGGCCGTGCGGGCCATGCGCGCGGCCATCGAGGCCGGGCGCGCCGGCGCGTAAGGGGTGCCATGATCATCGGCATAGGCTCCGATCTCTGCGACATCCGCCGCATCGAGCGCTCGCTGGCGCGCTTCGGCGAGCGCTTCACCCACCGCGTCTACACCGAGGGCGAGCGCGCGAAGAGCGACCGGCGGGCGGCGCGGGCCGCCTCCTATGCGCGGCGTTTCGCCGCCAAGGAGGCCTGCGCCAAGGCGCTCGGCACGGGCATGCGGCTCGGCGTCTTCTGGCGCGACATGGAGGTGGTCAACCTGCCCGGCGGGCGCCCCACCATGCGCCTGACCGGCGGCGCGCTGAAGCGGCTCGAGGAGATGACGCCGCCCGGCCACGAGGCGGTGGTGCACGTGTCGCTGACCGACGATCCGCCGCTGGCGCAGGCCTTCGTCATCATCGAGGCGCTGGCGCGGCCGGGTTGATCGTGCCACGCTCGCGCCGCAATCACATCCGCTATGGCCTGCGCCGGTTCGCGTTGCGGCGCGGGAGCGTATCGGCTAGACCGCAACGGATTCTTTGAACAGGCGCGGCCTGCGGCGGGCTTTCCGTCGGCCGTCACGAGCAATGGTTGGAGCCGCTCCACGTGGCGTCGAAAAACGTGGTCCGGTGAGGGTTCCCGAGAAGGCACGATCGATGGACGAGGCGCGCGTGGACGATACGAAGAAGAAAGCCGACCAGGGCGGCGTTCTCGAGACGGTCAAGGTCATCGTCCAGGCGCTGCTGATCGCCCTCGTGGTGCGCACCTTCCTGTTCCAGCCCTTCAACATCCCCTCGGGCTCGCTGATCCCGACCCTGCTGATCGGCGACTATCTCTTCGTCTCGAAATATTCCTACGGCTATTCGCGCTATTCCTTCCCCTTCGGGCCGCCGCTGTTCTCCGGCCGCATCTGGGGCTCGGAGCCCAAGCGCGGCGACATCGCCGTCTTCAAGCTGCCGAAGGACAATTCGACCGACTACATCAAGCGCGTCGTCGGCCTGCCGGGCGACACCATCCAGATGATCGACGGCGTGCTGCACATCAACGGCGAGGCGGTGAAGCGCGAGCGCGTCGGCAACTACGTCACGCAGGATTCCTGGGGCCGCGACATCGAGGTGCCGATGTACCGCGAGACGCTGCCCGGCGGCACCACCCATACCGTCATCGAGCGCGACGGCGACCGCGGCTACTGGGACAACACCTACGTCTACAAGGTGCAGCCCGGCCACTACTTCATGATGGGCGACAACCGCGACAATTCCACCGACAGCCGCGACGAGAACGCCGTCGGCCAGGTGCCCTTCGAGAACCTCGTCGGCCGCGCCGAGATCATCTTCTTCTCCATCGGGGAGGGAAGCGCCGGCTGGAAGGTGTGGGAATGGCCGTGGACGGTGCGCTGGGAGCGCATCTTCAACCCGGTGAAGTGAAAGACGGTGCAATAAGTTGGGCCGCAAATCCGCCGATACCGCCGCGCTCGAAGCGCAGCTCGCCTATTCCTTCGCCGACAAGGATCTCCTGAAGCGCGCGCTGACCCATGTCAGCGCCTCGCCCTCCGACAAGACGCGCTCCTACCAGCGCCTCGAGTTCCTGGGCGACAGGGTGCTCGGCCTGTCGGTCGCCGACATGCTGCTCGCCGCCTTCCCGGCGGCGGAGGAGGGCGAGCTGTCGCGCCGCCTCGCCGAGCTCGTGCGCAAGGAGAGCTGCGCCGAGGTCGCCCAGGCCTGGGACGTCGGGCCGCACCTGCACCTCGGCGACGGCGAGGTCTCCTCCGGTGCGCGCCGCAACCATGCTATCCTCGCCGACGTGTGCGAGGCCATCGTCGGCGCGGTCTTCCTCGATGGGGGCTACGACGCGGCGCGCGCGCTGGTCGAGCGGGCCTTCGCGGCGCGCCTGCATGCCCCACGCCGCCCGCTGCGCGACGCCAAGACGGCGCTGCAGGAGTGGGCGCAGGGGCGCGGCCTGCCGGCGCCGACCTATGAGCTCGTCGAGCGCTCCGGGCCGGACCATGCGCCCGAGTTCGTCATCGGCGTCAATGTCGAGGGCATGGTGCAGGCGCAAGGGCGCGGCACGGCCAAGCGCAATGCCGAGCAGGCTGCGGCCGAGGCCTTCCTGCTGCGCGAGAGGATCTGGACGGTGAATCAGGATGTCTGACGAGAACGCAGGCGAAAACGCTGCAGAAAACGCTTCTCCGGCAGGCGGGGCGACGCGCTGCGGCTTCGTGGCCCTGATCGGCGCGCCCAACGCCGGCAAGTCGACGCTCGTCAACGCCCTCGTCGGCACCAAGGTCTCCATCGTCTCGCGCAAGGTGCAGACGACGCGCGCCCTCGTGCGCGGCATCGCGCTCGAAGGCGAGAGCCAGATCATCTTCGTCGATACGCCGGGCATCTTCCGGCCCAAGCGCCGGCTCGACCGCGCCATGGTGACCTCGGCCTGGGGCGGGGCGGGGGACGCGGATGTCGTCTGCCTCCTCATCGACGCGCGCAAGGGCCTCGACGAGGAGAGTGAGGCCATCCTCGGCAAGCTCGCGGACATCCGCCAGCCGAAGGTGCTCATCCTCAACAAGGTCGACGTGGTGCAGAAGGAGAAGCTCCTCCAGCTCGCCGCCGACATCAACGCCCGCCAGCCCTTCGCCGAGACCTTCATGGTCTCGGCGCTGTCCGGCAGCGGCGTCGCCGGCATGCGCGCCAAGCTCGCCACCATGATGCCGCCGGGCCCCTGGCTCTACCCGGAAGACCAGGTGTCGGACGCGCCGCTGCGCATGCTCGCCGCCGAGATCACGCGCGAGAAGCTGTTCGAGCGCCTGCACGACGAGCTGCCCTATTCCTCCACGGTTGAGACCGAGCAGTGGCAGCAGATGAAGGACGGCTCGGTGCGCATCGAGCAGACGATCTACGTGGAGCGCGAGAGCCAGCGCAAGATCGTGCTCGGCAAGGGCGGCCAGGCCATCAAGACCATCGGCTCGCTCGCCCGGGCCGAGATCGCCGAGGTCGCCGAGACGAAGGTGCACCTGTTCCTCTTCGTCAAGGTGCGCGAGAATTGGAGCGACGATCCCGCCCGCTACCGCGAGATGGGGCTGGAGTTTCCGAAGGGCTGAGCCCCGCGGGGCGTGCCATCCGGGTGAGCCATGGAATGGCAGGACGAAGGCATCGTGCTCGGCGCCAGGCGCCACGGCGAGGCCAATGTCATCCTCGAGTTGATGACGGCGGCGCACGGCCGCCACATGGGCCTCGTGCGCGGCGGGCGCTCGCGCCGCCTGCAGCCCGTCCTGCAGCCGGGCAATAGCGTCGCCGTCGTCTGGCGCGCCCGCATCGAGGAGCACCTCGGCCTCTATGCGGTGGAGGCGACGGCCATGCGCGCCGCCCGCTTCATCGCATCCCCGCTCGCGCTCCACGGCCTCGGCACCCTGACGGCCCTGCTGCGCCTGATGCCGGAGCGCGACCCGCATCCCGGTCTCTATGAAGCGCTGACCGTGCTCATGGAGCACATGGACGATCCCGCCATCGCCCCGGCGCTCATCGTGCGCTTCGAGCTCGCCATGCTCGCCGAGCTCGGCTTCGGCCTCGACCTTTCGAGCTGCGCCGCCACCGGCGGCACGCAGGAGCTCGTCTATGTCTCGCCGAAGTCCGGCCGCGCCGTCTCGCGCGCGGCGGGCGAGCCCTACCGTGACCGGCTGCTGCCGCTGCCCTCCTTCCTGCGCGAGGGCGGCCTCGTCGACACGATCGGCACCGCCGACGTGCTCGCCGGCTTCCAGCTGACGGGGCTCTTCTTCGCCCGCCACGTCTACGAGCCGCGCGGCCTTACCGAGCCCGACGCCCGCCGGCGCCTGATCGAGTTTCTCGCGCGCGGCGAGGCGGCCGGACAGGACCCTCTCCCCACGAGCGGGGAGAGGGCAGGGTGAGGGGCGGCCATTCCCGCAAGGCCGATGTCTGCCTTGCTCCATCGGCCTTTGCCTCTTCCCTGGACCCGCTCCCTGCTGGCGGCAGGGCTATCGCCAGCGAACGAGCGACATTGATCCCTCCCTTCAGGGGAGGGTGGATCGGTCCGCAGGACCGAGACGGGTGGGGTCAAGGCCGGGAACGGTGCTTGCAATCTCAGCCGCGCGGCCCCCTCCGTCACCGCTTCGCGGTGCCACCTCTCCTGTGCGGGGGAGGATCAAGACCTCGACGTGCATATGCGATAGCTCGCCGCCGCTGGTGGGAGAGAGGACGCGGTTGCCCGGATCCCGCGAAGCAATGCTGCGGCAGCCGCAAACCACCCCGTCGCACTTGCGGTGCGGCGCCATGTTCGCTACCCGTTCCCCGAGAGAGGAATTGGGAATGGGCAAGCCTGTCGATCCGCCGTCCGGTGGCAGCATCGAGAACATCAATCTCAAGGACGCGCTCGAGGAGCGCTACCTCGCCTATGCGCTGTCCACCATCATGCACCGGGCGCTGCCCGATGCGCGCGACGGCCTGAAGCCGGTCCACCGGCGCATCCTCTACGGCATGCGTCTCCTGAGGCTCGACCCCGGCGCCGCCTTCAAGAAGTCCGCCCGCGTCGTCGGCGACGTCATGGGCCAGTTCCACCCGCACGGCGACCAGGCGATCTATGACGCGCTGGTGCGCCTGGCGCAGGATTTCGCCCAGCGCTACCCGCTGGTCGAGGGGCAGGGCAACTTCGGCAATATCGACGGCGATAACGCCGCGGCCATGCGCTACACCGAGGCGCGCATGACGGAGGTGGCGCGCCTTCTCCTGCAGGGCATCGACGAGGACGCCGTCGATTTCCGCGAGACCTACGACGAGGCCAACCGCGAGCCCATCGTCCTGCCGGCGGCCTTCCCGAACCTTCTCGCCAACGGCAGCCAGGGCATCGCCGTCGGCATGGCGACGTCGATCCCGCCGCACAATGTTGCCGAACTGTGCGATGCCGCGCTCTACCTCATCGGCCACCCGCGCGCGTCCTCGGAGCAACTCCTCACCTTCGTGCAGGGGCCGGACCTGCCGACCGGCGGCATCATTGTCGACGGGCGCGAATCGATCCTCGACGCCTACCGCACCGGCCGCGGCTCCTTCCGCGTGCGCGCGCGTTGGGAGAAGGAGGAGACGGGCCGCGGCGGCTGGGTCGCCGTGGTCACCGAGATTCCCTACGGCGTCGCCAAGGCCCGCCTCATCGAGAAGATCGCGGAGCTGCTGCAGGAGCGCAAGCTGCCGCTCCTCGCCGACGTGCGCGACGAATCGGCCGAGGACGTGCGCATCGTGCTCGAGCCGCGCGCCCGCACCGTCGATCCCGTCCTCCTGATGGAATCGCTCTTCCGGCTCACCGATCTCGAGAGCCGCGTGCCGCTCAACATGAATGTGCTGACGGCCGGCCAGGTGCCGCGCGTGCTCGGCCTGGCCGAGGCGCTGCGCGAGTGGCTCGATCACCGCCGCGAGGTGCTGCTGCGCCGTTCGCGCCACCGCCTCGGCGAGATCGAGCGCCGGCTCGAGATCCTCGGCGGCCTGCTCATCGTCTATCTCGACCTCGACAAGGTGATCCGCATCATCCGCGAGGAGGACGAGCCGAAGGCCGAGCTGATGAAGGTCTTCTCCCTCACCGAGGTGCAGGCCGACGCCATCCTCAACACCCGGCTGCGCTCCCTGCGCAAGCTGGAGGAGATGGAGCTGCGCAAGGAGTTCGACGAGCTCACCGCCGAGAAGAGCGGCATCGAGGACCTCATCGCCTCCGAGGACAAGCAGTGGAAGACGGTGGCCTGGGAGGTCCGCGAGGTCAAAAAGACCTTCGGGCCCGAGACCCCGCTGGGGCGCCGCCGCACCACCTTCGCCGTGGCGCCGGAGGCGGCCGCCATCGACCTCACGGAGGCCATGGTCGAGCGCGAGCCCGTCACGGTCGTCCTCTCCGAGAAGGGCTGGATCCGGGCGCTCAAGGGCCACGTGGCCGATTTCTCGACCCTGCAGTTCAAGGGCGACGACGCCCTCAAGGTGGCCTTCCACACGGAGACGACGGCCAAGATCCTGGTGCTCGCCAGCAACGGCAAGGTGTTCACGCTCGAGGCCTCGAAGCTGCCCGGCGGGCGCGGCTTCGGCGATCCGGTGCGCCTGATGGCCGATCTCGACGAGGGCGCGGATATCGTCGGCGCCTTCCCCTACCGGCCGGAGACGAAGCTGCTGCTGGTGTCGAGCGAGGGGCGCGGCTTCGTTGCCGCGGCCGATGCCGTCGTCGCCAACACCCGCAAGGGTAAGCAGGTGCTCAACGTCTCCGCACCCTACAAGGCGGCCGCCTGCGTGCCGGCGGAGGGCGACCATGTCGCCATCGTCGGCGAGAACCGCAAGCTGCTCGCCTTCCCGCTCGCGCAGGTGGCCGAGATGGCGCGCGGCCGCGGCGTGCGCCTGCAGAAATACAAGGACGGCGGCCTCTCGGACGTGAAGGTCTTCGCCCTCGCCGAGGGCCTGACTTGGAAGGACACCTCCGGCCGCACCTGGACGGTGGCCGGCGACGACCTGAAGGACTGGCTCGGCAACCGCGGCGATGCCGGCCGCCTGCCGCCGAAGGGCTTTCCGCGCAACAACAAGTTCGGCGGCTGACGGGCAGCGAAGATGCGCAGGTCGCGCCCCGTCAACCTGCCGGCGCCCTATCTGAAGCGCGTCGCGCTGGTGCCGGAGAAGGTCGGCGACTGGGCGGCCTATCCCTTCTGCCTGCCGATGTTCCGGGAGCGGGAATTCGAGATCGCCTTCACCCATCCCGTCACCGTCATCGTGGGCGAGAACGGGGTGGGCAAGTCGACGCTGCTGGAGGGCATCGCCGTCAAGGCCGGCTTCGGCCATTTCGGCGGCGCGACCGGCCACCGGCTCGGCAGCCACGACGATGAGGCGACGCTTTCCGACGCGCTCGCGCTCTCCTGGCTGCCGCGCATCACCCGCGGCTATTTCTTTCGCGCCGAGACCTTCTTCTCCCTCGTGCGCTACATGGTCGAGGCCGCGAAGGAGCCGCTGAGCGGCCCGCCGCCCGACTGGCTGGAGATGTCGCACGGCGAGGGCTTCCTCGCCTTCTTCCGCGAGCGCTGCGCGGGGCAGGGCGTCTATTTCTTCGACGAGCCGGAATCGGCCCTCTCGCCCTCGCGGCAGATCGAGTTCATGAAGATCCTGCGCGCCATGGAGCGGTCCGGCCGCTGCCAGGTGGTCATCGCCACCCACGCGCCGCTCCTCATGGCCTATCCGGGCGCCGACCTCAGGATGCTCACCCGCGCCGGCCTGTTCCCGACGCGCATCGAGGACACGGACCATTTCCGGGTCCTGCGCGAGTTCTTCCTCGACCCCGAGCTTTTCGTCGATTCGATGCTGGACGAGTGACGGCGGGGGCGGGACTGGAGAGTGACGCGCAGCCTCCCCGCATCACGGCCGGGCTCGTCCCGGCCATCCACGCCCTTCACCCCTGCGCGAGCGTCACGGCGTGGATGCCCGCGACGAGCGCGGGCATGACAGTGGAGACGGCTGCGCAAATGGAACAGGAAGAGTGAGGCACAACCTCTCCGCCCGTCACGGCCGGGCTCATCCTGGCCATCCTCGCTCTTCACCCCTGCGCGAACGTCACGGCGTGGATGCCCGCGACGAGCGCGGGCATGACAGTGGAGACGGCTGCGCAAAGGAAGCGGGAAGAGCGCGGCACAACCTCCCCGAGTCATAGCCGGGCTCGTCCCGGCCATCCACGCCTTTCGACCCTGCGCGGGCGTCGCGGCGTGGGTGCCCGCGACGAGCGGGCACAACGGTGGAGACGGCTGCGCAAAGGGAACGGGAGAAGTGGGGCACAACCTCCCCGCCCGTCATGGCCGGGCTCGTCCCGGCCATCCACGCCTTTCGACCCTGCGCGAGCGTGGATGGCGTGGATGCCCGCGACGAGCGCGGACATGACGGTGGAGACGGCTGCGCAAAGGGAGCGGGAAGAGCGTGGCACAACCTCCCCGCCCGTCATGGCCGGGCTCGTCCCGGCCATCCACGGCTTTCAACCCCGCGCGAGCGTCACGGCGTGGATGCCCGCGACGAGCGTGGGCATGACGGTGGAGACGGCTGCGCAAAGGAAGCGGGAAGAGCGTGGGGCACAACCTCTCCGTTCGTCATGGCCGGGCTTGTCCCGGCCATCCACGCCTTTCACCCCTGCACGAGCGTGGACGGCGTGGATGGCCGGGACAAGCGCGGGTATGACGGCGGAAGCGGTGGAAACGGCGAAATGGCGGAGACGGGGGAAGCGGTTCGAAAGGCCATGTGGCAGTCTTTCCCAATCCGCCTGCCTCACCCGTTTCCTCAATCCTCCGCCCACATGCGCGTCAGGTTCGCGGCGCATTTGGCAAGCAGGTCGTATTCCGGCGTCTTGCCGTGCTGTTCGAACAGCCGCGTGCGCGCAGTGTCGAGGTCGAAGAGCAGCTCCCGCCGCGCCCCGTCCCGCACGTAGCTGCGTGCCCAGCCGACGGCGGCGAGGCGCTCGCCGGTTCGCACCGGCTCGACCCGGTGCAGCGTCGTCGCGGGATAGGCGACGAGATGGCCGGCGGGCAGCTTGATCGCCTCCTCGCCCGCCGCGCTCTCGATGACGAGCTCGCCGCCCTCATAGGCCTGCGGATCGGCGAGGAAGAGCGTGAAGGACACGTCCGTGCGCAGCCCGTGCATGATCGGGTTGTCGACATGCGTGCCATAGGCCCGGCCGGCGCCGTAGCGGCTGAAGAGGATCGGAGTCAGCGCCTTGGGCCGGACCGCCGCCGCAAAGACGGGATTGGCGAGGATGCGCGCCGAGATCCTCTCGCGCAGGCCCCGCACGGCCGCGCCCTCCCGCGCCTGCTCGTTGTCCTTGACGAGCCGGGCGCTGCGGCCCGCCGTCGCACGCCCGTCCTCGAAGGGCAGGTGGGCCAGTGCTTCGCGGATCTGCGTGAGGTCTTCCGCCGTCAGGACATCGCCGATGAGGACGAGCATCTTTCATGTCTCCATTGACCGGAACGGGCATAGCAAATAGCTAAGATCATGAAAATGAATAGAAATTTTAATTTTAACAATTCCATTCTCTGAGCTGGAGAACAGCCATGATCAAGTCGCGGAAAGTCTGGGTCGGCCTCGGCGCGGCCGTGCTCGCCGGCGCCGGCGTCGGCGCCCCCGCCGAGGCGCAGCCGCTGGCGCGCGGCATCGAGCAGGCGGCGCCCGGCGAGGCGTCAGCGGCTCGCGATCTCGTCCTGCGCGTGGCGGAGAGCCACGCCGGCCATGCCGCGGCTGGGGATGGCGAAGGCGAGGGCGGCGGTGCCGAGCTGGCGCCGGACCTGCGCCTGACGCGCGATCTCGCCCTCATCAGCGGTCACCTGACCGTTGGCAACGAACTGGTCGAGGCGGGGCGCTGGAGCGAGGCGATGGTGCATTTCCTCCACCCGGCGGAGGAGCTCTACGGCGGCATCGCCGGCGATCTCAAGAGCTTCGGCATCCCGCCCTTCGCCGCGGCGCTCAAGGTGCTCGCCCAGACGGTGAAGGCGCAGAAGCAGGAGGCTTACGAGGGGGCGCTGAAGACGGTGCGCGATCGCCTCGCGGCCGCCGACGCGGCGGTGCAGGCGAAGACCGCCGACTGGCCGGGCCTGACGCTCGATGCCGTGCTCGAGGTGCTCAACACCGCCGGCGAGGAATACGAAGCGGCCATCGAGGACGGCAAGTTCAAGCTCGTGGTCGAGTATCAGGATTCGCGCGGCTTCATCCTTCAGGCCGAGCAGATGCTGGCGGCGGTCGCGCCCGACCTCGAGAAGAAGAACGCCGGGGCTTATGCCGCCCTGCAGCACGAGTTGGCCGAGCTGAAGAAGGCCTGGCCCAGTGCGGTCGCGCCGGGCAAGCCGGTGCTCGACGTCTCCGAGGTGCTCGGGCTCATCGCCAAGGCCGAGATCGAGATCGGCAAGCTGATGTGAGCGATGGCGCGCGCAGGCAGCAGATTCGGCGCAGCCTTTGATCGGGCGGTGCGGCGGCCGTGGCGCGCGGCCGCCGGCGCCTGCGCCGTCGTGTTCTGTGCCGGCCTGTCGGCGGCCGAGACGCCGCCGTCCGTAGCGGCCGATGTCCTCGCCGCCTTCGCCCGTCCTGCGCGGCGCCCCTCGGCGGAGGACGACGATGCGCGGCAGGTCGCGCTCGGGCAGGCGCTCTTCTTCGACACGCGCCTGTCGGGGGATGGCAGCCTCGCCTGCGCCTCCTGCCACGATCCGCAGCTCGGCTTCGCCGACGGCGTGCCGCTCGGCCGCGGCATCGCCGGCAGCCGCCTGCCGCGCCACACGCCGGCGCTGTGGAACCTCGCCTGGGGCCGCACCTTCTTCTGGGACGGGCGGGCGACGAGCCTGGAGAGCCAGTCGACCGGGCCCATCGAAAGCCCGGTCGAGATGGGCGCGAAGCTGGAGGAGGTGGTTGCCCGCCTCTCCGACGGTTCGGCGATGCGCGCGGCCTTCGCCGAGACCTTTCCCGAGCGCCCGGTGGTCGACGGGCTCAACCTGTCACGGGCGCTCGCCGCCTTCGAGCGCACGCTCGTCTCGCCGGAGACCCGCTTCGACCGCTTCGTGGCGGGCGAGCGCGATGCGCTGACGGCGGACGAGATCGCCGGCTTCCACCTCTTCACAGGCAAGGCCGGCTGCGTCGCCTGCCACAGCGGCTGGCGCTTCACCGACGAGGCCTTCCACGACATCGGCCTTCCCGGCGACGACCGCGGCCGCGGCGCCGCCCTCGGCCTTGCGGCGGCCGATCACGCCTTCAAGACGCCGAGCCTGCGCGAGATCGCCTGGACGGCGCCCTACATGCACGACGGCGCGCTGGCGACGCTGGAGGATGTCGTCGCCCATTACGAGCACGGCATCGTCGACCGGCCGACGCTGTCGGCCGACCTGCCCAAGGGGTTGTCGCTGAGCGAGGCGGAGCGGGATCAGCTCATCGCCTTCCTCGGCACCTTGTCGAGCGAGGATCCGCCGCGGTCGGCGTCGCTGCCGCCGCATGTGGAAGCGGCGCCGAGCAGCGCCGGGGCCGTGTCGGTCTCTACTATCGGCCAGGCCGGCAAGCGCTTCGCGCCGGATCACGTGCGCATCCGCGCGGGCGAGGGGCTCACCGTGGTCAACGACGACACCCGCACCCACAACGTGCGCGTCGACGACCCGCGCCTCACCTACAGTTCCGGCGCGCAGGAGCCCGGCGACAAGGTGGTCCTGTCCTTCGAGGAGCCCGGGCAGTTCCTGGTCACCTGCGGCATCCACCCCGAGATGCGTCTCACCGTCGAGGTCGCGCCGCAGGAGCCGGCGCCGAAATGAAAAGGGCGGGCCCGAGGCCCGCCCTTCCTGATCGGTCGTGTCGCGTGCTCAGCGCCGGCGGTCGAGCGCCACGACGCTCGCATAGGCGAGGGCCGACTTCAGCACCGTGCCGAGGATGAAGGGCACGAAACCGGCGGCGATCGCCTTCTCGAAGCCGATCAGCTGGGCGAGCCAGGCGACGCCCGGCACGAAGACGATGAGGTGGCCGACGAAGAGCGAGACCGCGAGCTTGCCGTAGTGGCGGTTCCAGCCCTGGTCGGCGAGCCAGCCGACGAAGGCGGCGGCGAGGAGGAAGCCCACGAGATAGCCGCCCGTCGGGCCCATGGCGTAGAGGAGCCCGGCATTGCCGCCGGCGAAGAGCGGCAGGCCGGCGAGGCCCTGCGCGAGGTAGGCCACCAGCGTCTCGCTCGCCAGGCGCCAGCCGCAGAGCGCGCCGACCAGCAGCACCGCATAGGTCTGCATCGTCATGGGCACCGGATACATCGGCACCTCGATCCAGGCCGAGGCCGCGATGAGCCAGCTGCCGAGGAGCACGACGGCGGCCCGGCGCAGGGCGGAGGAACCGACAAGACGCGCCAGGGGCGCGGCATGAGGGGTGGAGGTGGTGTACGACATCAAGGGACTCCCAATCGATGCCGCGACACTTCCTTGGCTGTGCGCCGTCGTCAAGCCCGTCGATGTGGGAAAGCTGGGGCAAGGGGCCGAAACCGGAGTGCGCCGTCGTGCCCCGGATGTTCGGCGGCATGCTGCTCATCGCGGCGCCTTCGGCGATTCATGCGCTGGTCCCCGGCTCGCATTCCGCTTCGCTGCATGTGTCCGGGGAACGGGCGTGTCGCGGGAACCCTCAGCCGAAGCGCACCCAGCCCTGCGGATAAAGCCGCTCCTGCGGCAGGAAGCGGGCCTTGTAGGCCATCTTGCGCGATCCCTCGACCCAGTAGCCGAGGTAGACGTAAGGCAGGCCGAGGCGCCGGGCCTTGGCGATATGGTCGAGGATCATGAAGCTGCCGAGGCTGCGCTCGCCATCATCGGGATCGTAGAAGGAATAGACCATCGACAGGCCGTCGCCGAGCACGTCGGTGAGCGCCACCCCCACGAGGTCGCCCGTGCCGCGGCCGTTGATGCCCGTATCCGGCCCGCGCCGCCGGTATTCGACGAGCCGCGTCGGCACGTGGCTGTCCTCCACCATCATGGCGTAGTCGAGCATCGTCATGTCCACCATGCCGCCGTCGGAATGGCGCGCCTCGAGATAGTGGCGGAACAGCGAATATTGCTCGGAGGTGGGGATCGGCTCGCCCATGGCGCCGACGAGGTCGGCATTGGCCCGGGCCACCCTTTTCAGGTTGCGCCCCGGCCGGAAGGCGTCGACGACGATGCGCACCGACACGCAGGCCTTGCAGTGCTCGCAGGCCGGGCGGTAGGCGATGGTCTGCGAGCGGCGGAAGCCGCCTTGTGTCAGGATGTCGTTGATCTCCGCGGCCCGCCGGCCGATGAGATGGGTGAAGACCTTTCGCTCTTCCCGCCCCGGCAGGTAGGGACAGGCCGAGGGCGCCGTCAGGTAGAACTGCGGCGCGTCGCGCGGTTGCGTCGTCACCTCGTTCCTCCCTCCGTCCGTTCATCGCCCGCGAGAGTATCCACTGACGATACCACTGCCCTGACGGCGCTCAAGCGCCGTTACCGCGCGTTCACGATCGTGAGCCCCGTGAGCACGTCGTGCAGCAGCCGCCGGTCGTCGCGCAGGAGGCCGACGAGGATGTCGATCACCAGCACCAGCCCGGTGCCGGCCGCGACATAGAAGAGGAGCGCGTGGACGGCCGCGGTGATGAAGTCGACCCGCGTACCGCCGGGGCCGATCACCCTGAGGCCGAGCATGCGCATGCCGATGGTCGACTGCCGGCTGCCGCCCACCGTGATCGCGCTGTAGAGCACGCCCGTGCCCGCCCCGACGAGCGGGAACAGGAACCAGGCGAGCCCGAAGGTGAAGACCCCGAGCACCGCAACGATGACGAACAGCATCACCATGAGCACGGCGATGACGCAGATGTCGACGAGATAGGCGAAGAGGCGTGGCGTCAGCACGCCTGCGGTGGCCTCGGGCGGCAGCGTCGGCATGTTCTCACTCATGGATCCCGTCCTGTCTTGAGGGAGGCGGCTGGTCGCGGTGCTTCACGGCGTCTCGCTCAGGCCGCGGGCATCGACCCGGCGCGGGGCGAGCCCGTCCGCCTCGAGCGCGGCGAGGATGGCGCGGGTGTGCTCGGCATCGCGCGTCTCGACCGTGAGGTCGATGGTGACCCCCTTGGCCGGGACATCGAGATAGAGGCGCCCGTGCGAGACTTCGAGGATATTGGCACCGAGTTCCCCCAGCCGGCTGGCGACGCGGCCGAGCAGCCCCGGCCTGTCACTCGTTGTAATGCGGAAGGAGACGATCCGTTCCGCCCGCTCAAGCTCGCGCACCATCACCGAGGCGAGGAGCCGTGCGTCGATGTTGCCGCCGCACAGGACGAGCCCCACCTTCCGGCCGCTGAAGCGCTCCGGCCGGGTGAACATGGCGGCGAGGCCGGCCGCACCCGCGCCCTCCGCCATGGTGCGCTGCTGGGTGGCATAGGCGTTGACCGCCCGCTCGATGGCCGCTTCCTCGACGAGGATGATCTCGCTCGCGAGCGCCCGCACGATCGGCAATGTCATCGTGCCCACGGTCTTGACCGCGATGCCCTCGGCCAGCGTCGGTCCGCCGATGGGCAGGTCGCTGCCGGCGATGGCATTGTGGAAGGACGGGTAGAGCAGGGCCTCGACGCCGACGACGTCGATCCCGGGCTTCAGCGCCTTCGCCGCCACGGCGATGCCGGAGAACAGGCCGCCGCCGCCGATGGGCACGACGAGCGTGTCGAGGTCCGGCATGTCGGCCAGCATCTCGAGCGCGATGGTGCCCTGGCCCGCCATGACGGCCGGATCGTCGTAGGGGTGGACGAAGACGAGCCCTTCCTCGGCGGCGATGGCCCGGGCCCGCTCGGCCGATTCGTACAGCGTCTCGCCGAAGAGGACGACGCGCGCCCCGTGCGCCCGGGTGTTCTCCACCTTCACGAGGGGCGTCGCCTCGGGCATCACGATGGTGGCGGGAATGCCGAGCCGCCGCGCGTGATAGGCGACCGCCTGGGCGTGATTGCCGGCGGACATGGCGATGACGCCGCGCCGGCGCTCGTCGTCGGTGAGGCGCGTCAGCTTCACCAGCGCGCCGCGCTCCTTGAAGGAGCCGGTCGCCTGCATGTTCTCATGCTTGACGAAGACCTCGGCGCCGGTGAGCGCCGACAGGCGCGGAGCGGGCATCATCGGGGTGCGCAGCACCTTTCCGGCGACGATGGCCGCCGCCGCTTCGACATCCGCGAGGGTGATGGCGTGCCGCTCAGCGGTCATTCCCGATACGTCCTCCAGCATGGCTTGCCAGCCGCTCCCTTAATCGACGCCGACCGCGCGGCCTATCGCAGATGCTGCGCGCGGTGGCTCATATCTCGCGCGGCACCAGGTGGCGTTCACCGAACAACCCGCCCGGCCGCAGCACGAGGAATAGCACGAGCAGGCAGTAGACCGCGATGTCGCGCAGCTCGATCGGCAGCGCCGCCGACCAAGCGGCCTCCACCGCGGCGATGACGAGCCCCCCGGCGAGCGCGCCGGCGACGGAGCCGATGCCGCCGACGACCGCCGCGACGAGCGCCTTCAGCCCGAGCGCCAGGCCGCCGGAAAAGCCGACGCCGCCATATTGCGCGACCATCAGGAAGCCCGCGAGCGCGGCAAGGCCTGTGGCGAGGGCGAAGGTGATCGAGAACAGCACGCGCCCGTCGATGCCGAAGAGGGCGGCGGCCACGGGATCGTCGGCATAGGCCCGCCAGGCGCGGCCGAAGCGCGTGCGCGCCAGGAGGAGCATGAGAAGCCCGGCCGCCAGCGCGCCCGTTGCCGTGACGAGGAGCGACATGGGCGTGACGGTGACGAGGAAATCGCGGGCGCCGGCGATGCCGAGCGTCGCATTCCAGACAGGCGGCACCCAGCGCCCGCTCTCGCCCTGGGCGAGGCGCAGGTATTCGGCGAGCGCGATGGAGAGCCCGACCGTCACGATCACGATCTGCTGGCCCTTGAGGCGCAGCAGCGGCGCCACGGCAAGCCGCCCCGCGACGAGCCCGTGCAGGGCTCCCGCCGTCACCGCGACCACGAGGCCCGACAGGAGGCCGGGCAGCGGCGTCACGGCGCCGCCGGCGACGGAGAGCGCGATGGTCAGCGTCGCCGCCATGCCGCCGAGCACGGCGAATTCGCCGAAGCCGAGCATGATGCGCCGCACGAGGCCGAAGATGAGCGCGTAGGAGGCGGCAAGGAGACCATAGATCGCCGCCATGGGCAGAGCGGCAAGGGCCTGCTGCAGGGCGTAGGCGAGGGGCGAGGGCAGCTGCAGCACGCGCGCCGAGGCCGCCCTCCGCTCCGGGTCGGCCGCGGCCGCCTCGGGCGTCTCGAGATAGAAGCGCTGCAGGAAATAGACCGAGGCGTCGTTGAGCGCGCCCCGCTCGGTCGTGATGCCGACGAGCCGCGCCTTGCCGGCGGCAAAGCCGGCCCCGGCGAAGCGGCAGGTGATGGCGCGCCGGCGCGTGCTGCGCGGGGTGTCGACTTCGTAATGGATCAGCACCTCGTTGCGGCCCGGCCCGGGGCGCGGCTCCGACAGGCGAAAGTTGGCGCCGTCGGCATTGAGGGCCGGGATCGCCTGCCGGCAGATGCGCGCCTGTTCCGCATCGACGCCGCGCCCGCAGCCCGCAAGGGCGAGGCAGGCGGCGAGGAACAGGAGGACGCGGCGCAGCATGGCCGCACTGTAGCGGGCGCCGCGCGCCGGGAAAGGGGCCTTTTAGAGCGCGCGGGCGAGCCTTTCCGCAACCCGGGGCGCGAAATACGTCAGGATGCCGTCGGCGCCGGCGCGCTTGAAGGCGAGGAGGCTCTCGACCATGGCCCGCTCGCCGTCGAGCCAGCCGTTGCGGGCCGCGGCCTCGATCATCGCGTATTCGCCCGACACCTGATAGGCGAAGGTCGGCACGCCGAACGTGTCCTTGGCCCGGCGCACGATGTCGAGATAGGGCAGGCCCGGCTTCACCATGATCATGTCGGCGCCTTCCTCGAGATCTGTTGCGATTTCGCGCATGGCCTCGTCGGAATTGGCCGGGTCCATCTGGTAGGTGCGCTTGTCGCCGACGAGCGTCGCGCTGGTGCCGATGGCGTCGCGGAACGGCCCGTAGAAGGCTGAGGCATATTTGGCGGCATAGGCCATGATCTGCACGTCCTGGAAGCCGGCCCCGTCGAGCGCGGCGCGGATCGCAGCGACGCGCCCGTCCATCATGTCGCTCGGGGCGATGATGTCGCAGCCGGCTTCGGCCTGCACCAGCGCCTGCCGCACGAGCAGGGCGACCGATTCATCGTTGAGGATGGTCTCGCCGGCGAGCACGCCGTCATGCCCATGGCTGGTATAGGGATCGAGCGCGACGTCGGTGACGATGCCGACCTCCGGCACGGCGCGCTTGATGGCGCGCACGGCCTGGCACACGAGGTTGTCGGGATTATGGGCCTCGCTGCCGGTCTCGTCGCGCAGGGCCGGGTCCGTATAGGGGAAGAGGGCGATCGCCGGGATGCCGAGCGCGGCCGCCCGCTCGGCGTCGCGCACGGCCATGTCGACCGACAGCCGCTCGACGCCCGGCATGGAGGCGACCGGCACGCGCAGCTTGTCGCCGGCGATGACGAAGAGCGGCCAGATGAGATCGTTCGTCGTCAGCACGTTCTCCTGTACCAGCCGACGGGCCCACGGCGCCTTGCGGTTGCGGCGCGGGCGCTTGACGGGCACCGGCAGGGCCGGCGCAGCGAGCGTCTCCCCGCCCGCACGCTTGCGCTCGTCGAGGGGGCTGACGGTCTTGGATGTCATGGTGTCGCTCTCGAAGTCTCGCTCGTGCCGCAGGTCGGGCGCTTCATGCAGGTCCGGCATGGCGCCGTCGCTGTCCATCGTGCCCCTTGCCCTAGCATGATCGCGCGGCGGCCCGGAAGACGTGCCGATGCCGCACAGGCATTCGCCGGACGCCGGGCCGTGCATTTTTCCCCGCCGTGCCCCGCGCCGGTGCGCGTTGACGCTCGGCACGGGTGCCGGCACCTTGCCCGTCGAAGACGTGCTCGATGCAAGAACTTATGGGAGGAGACGACGTGCAGTCCGATCAGGCGGCGGAAGCGGAAATCCTGTGCGAGCGGCGCGGCGCTGCCGGCGTCGTCACGCTCAACCGTCCGAAGGCGCTCAACGCGCTCACCCTCGGCATGGTGCGCGCCATGCGCGCCGCGCTCGACGCCTGGGAGAAGGATCCGGCCGTCACCCGCGTCGTCGTCACCGGGGCGGGCGGCAAGGCCTTCTGCGCCGGCGGCGACATCCGCCGGCTGCACGATCTCGGCCGGGAAGGGCGCATCGACGAGGCGCGTACCTTCTGGGGCGAGGAGTACAAGCTCAACGCCCGCATCAAGGGCTACGCGAAGCCCTATGTCGCGCTCATCGACGGCATCGTCATGGGCGGCGGCGTCGGCCTGTCCCTGCACGGCAGCCACCGGGTGGCGAGCGAGAAGCTGATGTTCGCCATGCCCGAGGTCGGCATCGGCTTCTTCCCGGATGTCGGCGCCACCTACGCCCTGCCGCGGCTGCCGGGGGCCGCCGGCACCTATCTCGCCGTGACGGGGGAGCGCATCGGCCTTGCCGATGCCTGCGCCCTCGGCATCGCCACCCACGCTGTCGCTTCGTCGGCCATGGTGCAGGTGCTGGACGACCTGTGCGCGGGCGGCGACATCGCGGCGGTGCTCGCCGCCCATGCCGTCGACCCCGGCGTATCGCCGCTCGCCGCTGAGCGGGCGATGATCGACCGCTGCTTCGCCGGAGCGGACATTCCCGACATCCTGAATCGATTGCTGAGCGAAACCGGCCAAGGCTCTGAAAATGCAGGCAGGCTGGCGGCGCTCATGCGCACCAAGTCGCCGACCAGCATGACGATCGCCCGCGAGCAGATGCGCCGCGGCGCCAGCCTCTCCTTTGCCGAGGCCATGCAGCTCGAATACCGGGTCGTGTCGCGCATCGCCGAGGGGCACGACTTCTACGAGGGCGTGCGTGCCGTGATCGTCGACAAGGACCAGGCGCCGAAATGGCGTCCGGAGCGCGTCGAGGAGGTGACAAGCGAGGCGATCGCGGCTTATTTCGCTCCATTACCGGAAGGCGACCTCGCCATCGATTGAGATGGCCGGCCCCTTCCGGGCGGAAAGGGGTGATGGCATGTTCCAGCGCAGCGGAGACGACGAGGCGCGTGGCGGCGGGCAGCCGGGCCGGCCGCCCGGCACCACGCGCGGGCTGCTCGACGCCATCGCCCTGCACGAGCGGGCTGCGGCCCTGCGCTGGGACCAGATGCTCGTCTGGTTCATGCGTGTCATGGCCTGCGCCTGGCTGGTGAAAGGCCTCGGCGCCTGGGCCGTGCTGCTCGGCTTTGGCCCGGGGGAGGGCGTCGCCTTCGAGGCGCGCTCGCTGTCCTTCCAGGCCACCATCATCTACTTCGCCGTCATCGACCTCGTGGCGGCCGTCGGCCTGTGGCTGACGAGCACGTGGGGCGGTGTGATGTGGCTTCTGGCCGTCACGAGCCACATCATCCTCGCCTTGTTCTTTCCGCGTATCGTCATGAGCAACGCCATGACGCTGAGCGCATTCGCCTCGCTCATCCTGCTTTATCTCGCGATTTCATGGAAAGCAGCGCGCCAGGAAGACTGATGTCTTGCGCGTGGCGCGCCTTCGTTTGCGGACTAATCGCAAGGCCAATGCGGCGACCGGCAATCTTTTCCCTTGCACCGGGCGTCGACGTCAGTTGCAATAAGCCGCAACCTGCAGCGAATGCGGGAAGGAGTATGCGAGGCATGTCCGCCGAGTAGCCGTAACGGTCAACGATTGTTGAGATTTGATTTACGACGTTTCGCAAAGATTTGATTCATCGTATTGTTTAAATTCGTCTTCATCGGCGCAGGCTATCGTACTCCTCATAAAAGGCTGGAAGATCGCAATCCGGCCTGCGTAACAGGCGATGGGGCGTATGATGGGGACTGTGATGAAAACGGTAGAGCCGACGCCGGTTCATTCCATAGACGCTGAAATCGGTCCGCTCTACTTGGAAGCTCTGACCCTCGTGGAGCGGCTGCACCGGCGTCTCCTGGACGTCATCAAGGACGAGTTCGAGCGCCGCGGGCGCACGGACGTCAATGCGGTGCAGGCTCTCCTGCTCTACAACATCGGCGACAAGGAGCTGACGGCGAGCGAGCTGCGCACCCGCGGCTACTATCTCGGCTCCAACGTGTCCTACAACGTGAAGAAGCTCGTCGAGATGGGCTACCTGCACCATGCACGCTCGCGGGTCGACCGTCGCTCGGTGCGCATCAGCCTGACCGATCGCGGGCGCGAAGTTCACGAGATCGTGTCCACGCTCTACGACAAGCACACGCGGACGATCGAGACGATCGGCGGCGTCACCGCCGAGGATTTCCGCAACCTCAACCAGGCCCTGGTGCGGCTCGAGCGCTACTGGACGGATCAGATCCGCTACCGGCTCTGACGTTCTCTTTCCCGCGGCTCGCAAGGCATCCGGCGGCTGGCACGGCCGCCGGATGTTGCATAATTGCAGCGCCCGGATTTTTGCGCGCGGCAGGGCCGAACCGTGGCGCCGCCTGCCACAAATTGGCCCGAGTGCTCCCCGACAGCTCACGCTTGATTAACCGTAGACGGTTTAATTAGGGTCAGTCGTCCGTACGGGCGGCGATGTGGCGGCGTTCTTGCGCGCCGCCGGCAGTCAGAGCGAATTCGACGATCGGGATCCCGCCAGTGCGCATTACGGTTTCCAAACTCAATGCCTCCGCCTTCGCCGGTGCCGTCGCCGTTGCGTGTGCCGCCCTGTCGGCTCCGGCCGCCGCCCAGCAGCCGATGGTGATCGCCTCGCAGGCCGAGTGGAGCCAGGGCTACGACGCGGCGCCGCGCATCCGCGTGCAGCGCTCCTTCATGCCCACCGTCTCGCACGAGGCGATCACGGGCACCGAGCAGGCCATTGCGCATTATCGCGACATCGCGGCGCGTGGCGGCTGGGGCCAGGTGTCGTCCAACCAGCGGCTGCGCGTCGGCGCCAAGGGCCCGGGCGTCGTCGCCCTGCGCGAGCGTCTCATCCTGTCCGGCGACCTCGAGCCGTCCGCCGGCAATTCGCCGGTGTTCGACACCTATGTCGAGGCCGCGGTGAAGCGCTTCCAGGCGCGGCACGGCCTCAATGCGACGGGCGTCGTCAACGGGCCGACCATCTCCGCGCTCAACGTGCCGGTCGATACCCGCCTGCGCCAGCTCGAGATCAATCTGGTGCGCCTGCGCGCCCTGTCGGGCGACCTCGGCGAGCGCTACGTGATCGTCAACATCCCGGCCGCGCTCGTCGAGACGGTCGAGGGCGGGCAGGTCGTCAGCCGTCACGCCGCCGGCGTCGGCAAGATCGACCGCCAGTCGCCGATCATGAACGCCAAGATCACCGAGATCAATTTCAACCCGTTCTGGACGGTGCCGGCCTCCATCATCCGCAAGGATCTCATCCCGAAGATGCGGCAGGACCCGAGCTACCTGTCGGACAACAAGATCCGCGTCTACAACGGTCAGGGTCAGGAAGTTCCGCCGCAGAGCATCAACTGGAACTCCGACGAGGCCACGCGCTACATGTTCCGCCAGGACCCCGGCGCGGACCTCAATTCGATGGGCTTCGTGCGCATCAACATTCCCAACCCGCACGGCGTCTACATGCACGACACGCCGGCCAAGGGCATCTTCGGCGACGACTTCCGCTTCGTCTCGTCGGGCTGCGTGCGCGTGCAGAACGTGCGCGACTACATCACCTGGCTGCTCAAGGAGACGTCCGGCTGGGATCGCGCGGCGATCGACCAGGCGATCGCCTCGGGCGAGCGAATCGACGCCCGCCTCGCTAGGCCGGTGAACGTCTACTGGACCTACATCACCGCCTGGGCGTCGCCGGACGGCATCGTGCAGTTCCGCGACGACGTCTACAACCGCGACGGCCTCGGCGTGCAGAACGTGATGGCCGCGGCCCAGGCGGAAGAGACCGAACCGGTCAACTGACCTCCCGTCCCGGTTCCCGAACAACGGCCCGCCCCTCGGCGGGCCGTTTGCTTTTGCGGCCCGCGCCCGTCCATGCAGCGGGTGCGACGCCGTTGAGCGTCCCGCGCCTGTTGGCGCCCGCCGAGCGAAGTGTTATGCACCTCTCGTGCGGGACGCGAGGACCCGCCCCCATATCGTAGGTCATCACACGAAAGGCTTGCGCCCCGGCTGGACGTCCCGTCCAGCGCCTCGGGAGGCGGGCGGCCCCCGATCGTCGGTGACCCGGATCAGGTGACCTGAAGTCGAGGTGAAGCCATGAGCGCGAGCAACGCCGTTCCGTCCCATCTGTCCAACAGCTTCTTCTCGGCCGGGCTGGCGGATGCCGACCCCGAGATCGCCCGTGCCGTCGCGCTCGAGCTCGGCCGCCAGCAGACCGAGATCGAGCTTATCGCCTCCGAGAACATCGTCTCGCGGGCGGTGCTCGAGGCGCAGGGCTCGGTGATGACGAACAAATATGCCGAGGGCTATCCCAAGCGCCGCTACTACGGCGGCTGCCAGTTCGTCGACATCGCCGAGGAGCTCGCCATCGAGCGCGCCTGCCGCCTGTTCGACTGCCGCTTCGCCAATGTGCAGCCCAATTCCGGCTCGCAGGCCAACCAGGCCGTGTTCATGGCGCTCGCCCAGCCGGGCGACGTGTTCATGGGCCTCGACCTCGCCGCGGGCGGGCACCTGACGCACGGGGCCAAGCCCAACATGTCGGGCAAGTGGTTCCGCCCGGTGCACTACACGGTGCGCGAGGACGACCAGCGCGTCGACATGGACGAGGTCGAGCGCCTCGCCCACGAGCACAAGCCCAGGATCATCGTCGCCGGCGGCTCGGCCTATTCGCGCCATTGGGACTTCGCCCGCTTCCGCCAGATCGCGGACGCTGTCGGCGCCTATTTCATGGTCGACATGGCCCATTTCGCGGGGCTCGTGGCCGGCGGGGCGCATCCCTCGCCGTTCCCGCACGCCCATGTGGTGACGACGACCACCCACAAGACGCTGCGCGGGCCCCGCGGCGGCATGATCCTCACCAATGACGAGGACCTCGCCAAGAAGATCAATTCCGCCATTTTTCCCGGCCTGCAGGGCGGCCCGCTCATGCACGTCATCGCCGCCAAGGCGGTGGCCTTCGGCGAGGCGCTCAGGCCCGAGTTCAAGGTCTATGCCCGCTCGGTGGTGGAGAACGCCAAGGTCCTCGCCGACACGATGGTGGAGGCGGGCTTCGCCGTCGTCTCCGGCGGCACGGACAACCACCTGATGCTCGTCGACATGCGCCCCAAGGGCCTCACCGGCAAGGCGGCCGAGGCGGCGCTCGGCCGCGCGCACATCACCTGCAACAAGAACGGCGTGCCCTTCGACACCGAGAAGCCGACGATCACCTCCGGCATCCGCCTCGGCACCCCGGCCTGCACGACGCGCGGCTTCGGCGTCGCCGAGTTCAGGCGTGTCGGCGAACTCATCGGCGAGGTACTCGCCGGGCTCGCCAAGAACGGCGAGGAGAACAACGCGGCGGTGGAGAATGCCGTGCGCGAGAAGGCTCACGAGCTGACGCGGCGGTTCCCTATCTATCCCTGAGGCCGCCACGGCCGGAGACGCGCCATGCGCTGCCCCTATTGCGGTAACCTCGACACGCAGGTGAAGGACTCGCGCCCGACGGACGACCATTCGGTCATCCGCCGGCGGCGCATCTGTCCCGACTGCGGCGGGCGTTTCACGACCTTCGAGCGCGTCCAGCTGCGCGAGCTCATGGTGGTGAAGCGCTCGGGCCGGCGCGTGCCCTTCGACCGCGACAAGCTGATGCAGTCCGTCTCCATCGCGCTGCGCAAGCGCTCGGTGGACGAGGAGCGGGTGGAGCGCATGATCAACGGCATCGTGCGCCAGCTCGAGAGCTCCGGCGAGACCGAGATCCCGAGTGAGAAGATCGGCGAACTCGTCATGGAAGGGCTGCGCAACCTCGACAGCGTGGCCTATGTCCGCTTCGCCTCGGTCTATCGCAATTTCCGCGAGGCCAAGGATTTCGAGGAGATCATTGGCGAGCTGGCCGGGGGGGAGATCATTCCCCTCAGGCGGGAGCACGAGGAAAGTTGACCGTGCCCGGACCAGCGGCCGCGCCGGAAGCCTTCTCCGCCGCGCCGTCTGCGCGTTCCCGAGAGATGCTCGATACGGGCTTCATGACGACGGCGCTCGCCCTCGGCGCGCGCAACCTCGGCCATGCCGCCCCCAACCCCTCCGTCGGTGCGGTCATCGTGGCTTCCACGGCCGCGGGCCCGCTCGTCGTCGGGCGCGGCGTGACCCATCCCGGCGGGCGCCCGCATGCCGAGCGCGTGGCGCTCGACCGGGCCGGCGAGGCGGCCCGCGGCGCGACCATGTATGTCACGCTGGAGCCGTGCTCCCACCACGGCCGCACGTCGCCCTGTTCCCAGGCCATCGTCGAGGCCGGCATCGCCCGGGTCGTCTCGGCGATCGAGGATGCCGATCCGCGCGTGCGCGGCCAGGGCCATGCCCAGCTGCGCGCTGCCGGCATCGCCGTCGAGATCGGCCTCGGCGAGGCGGAGGCCTTCCGCCAGCATCGCGGGCACTTCCTGCGCGTCACCGAGGGCCGGCCCGCCGTGCAGGTCAAGCTGGCGCAGACGGTGGACGGCATCGCCGCCCGGCCCGGCACGCGGCTCATGATCACCGGCCGCGCGGCGAACGACCGGGTGCACCTGATGCGTGCCCATGCCGATGCCATCATGGTCGGCGTTGGCACCGTGCTCGCCGACGATCCGCAGCTGACCGTGCGGCTGCCGGGCATGGACGAGCAGTCGCCCCTGCGCATCGTCGTCGACAGCGCCTTGCGCACGCCGGCGACGGCGGAGCTCGTGCGGACGGCGAGCGCGTGGCCGACCTGGATCGTCGCCACGGAGAACGCGCCGATCGCGGCGGAGCAGGTGCTGCGTGCTGCCGGCGTGGAGGTCATGCGCGTCGCCGCCGGGCCGGACGGGCGGGTGGATCTTGCCGCCATGCTGCAGCTCTTCGGCAGCCTCGGCCTGACGCGCATCCTGTGCGAGGGCGGGCCGGCCCTTGCGGAAGCGCTGGCGAGGGCCGATCTCGTCGACGAGGTGACGCTGATCACGGCCAGCCATGCCTATGACGGGCACGAGGCAGGCATCGCCGCGCTCGGCCCGGCGCTCGCGGCTGCGCTCGCGGGCGAGGGCGCGCTCGTGCGCTTCGGCGAGGCTCTGGCGGGCGAGGACCATCTGGCCTTTTGGGAAAGGACGCGTTGATGTTCACCGGCATCGTGACGGATGTGGGCGAGGTGATCGCCGCCGAGGACTTCCAGGGCACGCTGAGGCGCCTGCGCATCCATTCCGCCTACGATCCGGCCGGCATCGCCCTTGGCGCCTCCATCGCCTGCGGCGGTCCGTGCCTCACCGTCGTCGCGGTGGGCCCGCGCGAGGGCGGCTCGTGGTTCGAGGTCGATTGCGCCGCCGAGACGCTGGCGCGCACCACCGTGCCGCGCTGGCAGGCCGGCACGCGCGTCAATCTCGAGCGGGCGCTGAAGATCGGCGACGAGCTCGGCGGCCATATCGTGACCGGCCACGTCGACGGTGTCGGCGAGATCGTCGGCTGGGACGACATCACCGAGACCGGTGGGGCGGACGATCCCTGGGGGCCGAGCGCCCGGGTGACGGTGCGCGCGCCGCGCGCGCTCGCGCCCTTCATCGCCGAGAAGGGCTCGGTGACGCTCGACGGCACGTCGCTGACCGTCAACGGCGTTGCCGATGACACCTTCTCCGTGCTGCTCATCCCGCATACCATCGCGGTCACCACGTGGCGCGATCGCAAGGTGGGCGACGCGCTCAACATCGAGGTCGATCTGATGGCGCGCTATGCCGCCCGCCTTGCGGAGGCGCGAGCGGCGGGGTACTGACGCGAGCAAGATTTCCTGATCAACGAAGCCGCGGTCGCAACGGCCGCTGTCCCGACTGTCCGGGCGGGTTTCCCTCCCGCCGCGCAAGACGAAAAGAACATCATGGCCGGTCCACGCCAAGCCCAACTCCATGCTGCGCCCCTGCCGGGCGCCCGCGTCCTCGTCGTCGAGGCACGCTTCTACGACGAACTCGCCGACGAACTGCTGGCCGGCGCGCGCGCCGCCATCGCCGAGGCCGGCGCCGAGAGCCACATCATCACCGTGCCCGGTGCGCTCGAGGCTCCGGCCATGGTCGCCATCGCGCTCGATGCGGCCGAGGCCGCCGGCCGGCCCTTCGATGCGGTGGTCGTGCTCGGCTGCGTCATCCGCGGCGAGACCGGCCATTACGACATCGTCGCCGGCGAGAGCGCGCGCGCGCTGATGGACCTGTCGGTTTCGCGCCGCATCCCGCTCGGCAACGGCATCCTGACGGTGGAGAACGAGGCGCAGGCCTTCGCCCGCGCCCGTGTCGCGGAGATGAACAAGGGCGGCGGCGCGGCCGAGGCGGCGCTCGCCGTGCTGCGCCACAAGCGGGCGCTGGCGGAGGTATTGCGATGAGCCGCAGCGAGATGCGCAGCGCCGCCCGGCTCGCCGCCGTGCAGGCGCTCTACGAGATGGACATCGCCGGCACGGGTGTCATGGAGGCCGTCGCCGAGTTCGAGAACCACTGGATCGGCCGCGAGATCGAGGGCGTCACCTTCCGTGCGCCCGACGTGGACCTGTTCCGCGACCTCATCGCCGGCGTGGTGCGCGAGCAGAAGCTCGTGGACCGCCGCCTCGACGAGGCGCTCGCCAAGGGATGGCCGCTGAAGCGCGTCGAGGTGGTGCTGCGGGCCGTGCTGCGCGCCGGCGCCTACGAGCTCTTCTTCCGCAAGGACATCCCGGTCCGCGTCACCATCTCGGAATATGTCGACGTCGCCCGCGCCTTCTACGACGAGGACGAGCCGGGCCTCGTCAATGCCGTGCTCGACGCGCTGGCGCGCAGCGTCCGGGCGGCCGAGCTCGCGGCGCGCCCCTGAGGCGGGCATGGCGGGCGGCTCACCCTTCAGCGAAGACGAGCTGATCGCGCGCTTCCTCGCGCCGCTCGCCGGGGAGGGCGGCTTCGGCCTCAGGGACGACACGGCGCTCCTGTCGCTGCCGGAGGGCGAGGAACTCGTCCTGACGGTTGATGCCGTCGTCGCCGGGGTGCACTTCCTGCCGGACGATCCGCCGGCGTCCATCGCCCGCAAGGCCTTGCGGGTCAATCTCTCGGACCTCGCCGCCAAGGGGGCCGCGCCGCGCGGCTTCCTGCTCGTCCTTGCCCTGCCGCCCGGCTGGACGGAGGGGTGGATGGCCGATTTCGCCGCCGGCCTCGGCGAGGATGCGGCGGCCTATGGCTGTCCGCTGCTCGGCGGCGACACCGTGCGGACGCCCGGGCCCCTGACGCTGTCGATCACCGCCTTCGGTGCCGTGCCGCAGGGCACGATGGTGCCGCGCACGGGTGCGCACGAAGGTGACGCGGTGCTCGTCAGCGGCACCATCGGCGATGCCGCGCTCGGCCTCGCGCTCCACGCCGGCAAAGGCGGCGCCTGGGCGGCGGCCCTGACGGAGGAGGAGCGGGGCCACCTCGTCGACCGCTATCTCCACCCCCGGCCGCGGACCAATCTCGCCGCGGCCGTCCGGGCGAATGCGCGGGCGGCGATGGACGTTTCCGACGGTCTCGTCGGCGATTTCGCCAAGATGCTGCGTGCCGCCCGGCTCGGCGGCGAGATCGACCTTGCGCTTCTGCCCTTGTCCGCCGCCGCGCGCTCTGCGCTCGGCGCAGACGAGACCCTCGTCGAAGCCATCGCGACGGGCGGCGACGATTATGAAATCCTCTGCACGGTCCCCGAGAGCGGAATCGATGGGCTTGTGGAGGCTGCCCGCAGTGCCGGCACGCCGCTGACCCGGATCGGGACCGTGGGCGCCGCCGGTGGCGGGCTGACCATCCGCGACGGGGCGGGCGAGCGGCAGTTCGCCCGGGGCTCGTACGGGCATTTCTGAGGCGGTTGAAGCGAGGGCGGACGGTGGTTGAGATCGACGACAGGCTCGCCCGGCGCAACGCGATCATTCTGGCGGGAGCCCAGGCCTTCGGTGCCGCCAGCCCGCCCATCGTCGTTTCGCTCGGCGGCATCATCGGCGTATGGCTGGCGCCGGACAAGGCGCTGGCGACCCTGCCGGTGAGCCTGTTCAATCTCGGCGTCGCCGCCGGCACCATCCCCGCCGCCATGCTGATGCGCCACCTCGGCCGGCGCTCGGGCTATGTCGTCGGGGCGGTCCTCGGTGCGCTCGCGGGGCTCGTCGCGGCAGGCGGCATCTATGTCGGCGCCTTCCTGATCTTCTGCCTCGGCACGTTCCTCGCCGGCAACTACTCCTCCTTCGTCCAGAGCTACCGCTTCGCGGCCACGGACGGGGCGAGCTTCGCCTTCCGTCCGCGAGCCATCTCCTTCGTCATGGTGGGCGGGCTCATGGCAGCGGTCATCGGGCCGCAGGTCGCGATCCACACGCGCGACCTCTTCCCCGAGGCGCCGTTCGTCGGCAGCTTCCTCGGCCAGGGGGCGCTCGCGCTCATCGCCCTGCCCATCCTCTTCATGTTGCGGCCGGTGCCGATGCCGGCGGCTGCCCATGGCGGCGGCCGGCCCCTGTGGCAGATCGTGCGGGCGCCGCGCTTCATCGTGGCCGTCAGCGCCGGCACCGTCACCTATGCCCTGATGAGCTTCGTGATGACGGCCGCGCCGGTCGCCATGGTCGGCTGCGGCCATACGGTGGGGGAGGCGACGCTCGGCATCCAGTGGCACGTGCTCGCCATGTTCGGGCCGAGCTTCGTCACCGGCCGGCTCATCAACCGCATCGGCCACAGCGCCACCACCGCCCTCGGCCTGCTGCTCATCGCCGCGGCCGCGGGCGTCGCCCTGTCGGGGCTGGCGGTGGCGCATTTCTGGCTGGCGCTCGTCCTGCTCGGCGTCGGCTGGAACCTCGGCTTCATCGGCGCGACCGCCATGGTCACCGAATGCTATCGCCCGGAGGAGCGGGCCAAGGTGCAGGCCGCGAACGACTTCCTGATGTTCGGCACGGTTGCCGTCGCCTCCTTCTCCTCGGGCAAGCTGCTCGACGTCGCAGGCTGGGAGACGGTGAACTGGATCGTCTTCCCCCTCGTCACGCTCGTCCTCGTGATGATCGGTGCGCAGGAACTGGTGACCCGGCTGCGCGCGCGCCAGGTCTCCGCCTGAAGCATCAAACGGCCCAAAACGCCTCCAAACAGAAAAAAGCCGGGCTGCGCCACGTAAAGTCGTTTGCTTTGGCCCGGTTTTTTTGTTCACCTCAGCGTGAGCCCCAGAAAATGGCGAGGCTCGGGGGGTGAGACGTCGGCCATCCGGCCGTACGGCCGGAAACTGTGCGTGCAATCCTCCCGCTCACTAGGGATGGAAAAATGACCGCACTGATTTTGATCATAGCCGCGGGCGCGCTTTCTATCGTCTACGGCATCTATACCATTCAGTCCGTCATGGCGGCCGATGCCGGCAGCCAGCGCATGCAGGAAATCGCGAGTGCCATCCGTGAAGGTGCCCAGGCCTATCTGCGGCGCCAGTATTCGACGATCGGCATCGTCGGCGTCGTGCTCTTCCTCGCGCTCGCCTGGTATCTCGGGCTCACGGTGGCCATCGGCTTCGCGATCGGTGCGGTTCTTTCGGCAGCGGCCGGCTTCATCGGCATGAACGTGTCGGTGCGCGCCAACGTGCGCACCGCCCAGGCGGCCTCCCGCTCCCTTGCGGCGGGCCTCGACCTCGCCTTCAAGTCCGGCGCGGTCACGGGGATGCTCGTCGCCGGCCTCGCCCTTCTCGGCGTCGCCGGCTACTACACGGTGCTGACGCAGGCGATGGGCCTCACCGTCGCCGACCGCACGGTGGTCGATGCGCTCGTGGCGCTCGGCTTCGGCGCCTCTCTTATCTCGATCTTCGCTCGTCTCGGCGGCGGCATCTTCACCAAGGGCGCGGACGTCGGCGGCGACCTCGTCGGCAAGGTGGAGGCCGGCATCCCGGAGGACGATCCGCGCAATCCGGCGACCATCGCGGACAATGTGGGCGACAATGTCGGCGACTGCGCCGGCATGGCGGCGGACCTCTTCGAGACCTATGCCGTCACCATCGTCGCCACCATGGTGCTCGCCGCGATCTTCTTCGCCGGCCAGCCGGTGCTCGATTCCGTGCTGCTCTACCCGCTCGCCATCGGCGGCGTCTGCATCGTCACGTCCATCATCGGCACCTTCTTCGTCAAGCTCGGCGCCAACCAGTCGATCATGGGCGCGCTCTACAAGGGCTTCATCGCCACGGGCGTATTGTCGCTCGTCGCGCTCGCCATCGTCACCTGGCTCATCTTCGGCGGCTTCGGCACGACGCTGACCACCGGCGGCGGCACCAGCTTCACGGCGGGCGATCTGTTCTGGTGCGGGGCCATCGGCCTCGTCGTCACGGCCCTCATCGTCATCATCACCGAGTACTACACCGGCACCGACTACCGGCCCGTGAAGTCCATCGCCGCGGCCTCCGTCACCGGCCACGGCACCAATGTCATCCAGGGCCTCGCCGTCTCGCTCGAGTCGACGGCGCTGCCCGCCCTCGTCATTGTGGCCGGCATCGTGGCGACCTATTCGCTCGCCGGCCTCTTCGGTATCGCCATCGCCGTCACGGCGATGCTGGCGCTCGCCGGCTTCGTGGTCGCGCTCGATGCCTTCGGCCCGGTGACGGACAACGCCGGCGGCATCGCCGAGATGGCCGGCCTGCCGGGCGAGGTGCGCAAGTCCACCGATGCGCTCGATGCGGTCGGCAACACGACGAAGGCCGTCACCAAGGGCTATGCCATCGGCTCGGCCGGCCTCGGCGCCCTGGTGCTCTTCGCCGCCTACACCTCGGACCTCAACTTCTTCGTCGCCAATGCCGAGCGTTTTCCCTATTTCGCGGGCGTCTCGGTCGATTTCTCCCTGTCCAACCCCTATGTCGTCGTCGGCCTGCTGTTCGGCGGCCTCCTGCCGTTCCTCTTCGGCGGCATGGGCATGACGGCGGTGGGACGGGCCGGCGGCGCCGTGGTCGAGGAGGTGCGGCGCCAGTTCCGCGAGAAGCCCGGCATCATGGAGGGCAAGGACAGGCCGGACTACGGCCGCGCCGTCGACATGCTGACCAAGGCGGCCATCAAGGAGATGATCATCCCCTCGCTCCTGCCGGTGCTCTCGCCCATCGTCGCCTATGTCGTCGTGCTCGTCATCGCCGGCAAGAACAATGCCTTCGCGGCCGTCGGCGCCATGCTGCTCGGCGTCATCCTCACCGGCCTCTTCGTCGCCATCTCGATGACCTCGGGCGGCGGCGCCTGGGACAACGCCAAGAAATACATCGAGGAGGGACACCACGGCGGCAAGGGCTCGGATGCGCACAAGGCGGCCGTGACGGGCGACACGGTCGGCGACCCCTACAAGGACACCGCCGGCCCGGCCGTGAACCCGATGATCAAGATCACCAACATCGTCGCCCTGCTGCTGCTGGCGATCCTCGCGCATATGTAGGGAAGCGTCGCGCGCAAAAGAAAAACCCCGCGGCATCGCTGCCGCGGGGTTTCCTGTTCCCGGCAGGCGCCGCTCAGGCGCCGAAGGGGTTGAAGCTCGGCCCGCCGCCGCTGCCCGTCGCGCGCAGCAACTGGCCGATGAGCGACAGCTCCGAGCCGCTCGTGGGCGTCGTGCGGGTGATGAAGTCGAACACCACGCCGTCCTTGAGGCCGTAGTTGGCGACACGCTCGATCTTGAAGTTCCTGTCGAAATAGATGGCGAGCACGCGCTGCTCGACGAGCCGCGGGCGCATGAACTGCACCGGGCGCTCGAAGGTCTGGCTGATGTAGTAGAAGGTCTTGTTGCCGACCGTCGAGACGGTGGAGGGCGTGCCCATCCGCTCCAGCACCTTCTCAACGCTCGTGCCGGGCTTCATCTCGGCCACGACGCGCTCGTCGATCACATAGCCCTTGGTCAGGGTCTCGGTGGTGCTGCTGCAGGCTGCGAGCCCCATCGCCAATGTCGCGCCGACGAAACAACGCGCCGCGATGCGTTGGAAAGATAGAGACTTTCGCAATGCCATACCGTCCACCTGTGTTATGGGACCGGGGGCTCCGCCCCGGACTTGCGATGGGACCCGCCGATGCCGTAGCGCGCACGCGGGCCTTTTGCAAGGCGTGGTGAGAAGGTTAAGAAGGTCCGCATGATCTTGTCTTTTCTGCGTCGCCGGCGTCCCAACGACGTCATCGAGGACCTCTATCAACGGGTCGCCGGGGCGGCGCGCCAGCCCGCCCTGTTCCTGGAGCTCGGTTTTCCCGATACGGCGGAAGGCCGCTTCGAGGCGCTGGCGCTGCACGTCGCGCTCATCGTGCGGCGGCTCAACGCGCTGCCGGCGCCGGCGCCGGATGCCGGGCAGGATCTGGTCGACGTGATGTTCCGCGAGCTCGACCGCGCGCTGCGCGAGCTCGGCACCAGCGACCTTGCCGTGCCCAAGCGCATGAAGGCGCTCGCCGGCATCTTCAACGACCGCATGCGGCGCTATGCGGCCGCCGTCGATGCCGATGACGAGACGGAACTGCGGCGTCTCCTGGCGGTTCGTCTCGGTGAACCCGCCGAGCGCCACGCCGCGCTGGCCGCCTATGTGCGGGCGAGCGCGGCGCATCTCGACGGACTCAATTTCGATTCCCTGCTGCAGCAGTCGGCTCCGTTCCCGCCTGCCGCGCGATTCGGTGAAAGGACATGAACATGACCGCGGCGCCCGATGCGCTCCTGTCCCGCCCCGTCGCCGTTGCCGACATTCCGGCCTCCGGTCTCGAGGTCACGGTCGAGGCGAGCGACGCCGAGCGGGCGGAGCTTGCCAGACGCTTCGGCACCGGCCCCATCGCCAGGCTCGTCGGCTCGTTCAACCTGACGGGCACGAGCGAGCGCGTCCATGTGACGGGGACGGTCGAGGCGGGGGTGACGCAGACCTGCGTCGTTACGCTGGAGCCGTTCGCCAATAAGGTGTCCGAGGCGGTCGACGTCACCTTCATGTCGGCGCCGGCGCTCGAGCGCTGGCGCGCCGCCTTCGAGGTGCCGGAGGAGGACGAGACGCCCGCCGAGGACGAGCCCGACGAGATCCTCGGCGGGGCCGTCGATCTTGGCGCCGTCACGGTCGAGTTCTTCGCCCTCGGGCTCGATCCCTATCCCCGCAAGCCGGGTGCGCAGTTCGACTACGAGGGCGGCGACGAGGGCAAGACATCGCCCTTCGCCGTGTTGAAGAACCTGCCGCGGCGCGAGGAGGAATGAGCCCCGGCGGGCATTTTCGAGTTGCGGGTGACGTGCGCTTCGCTATTGTCCGCCGTCCCTCGCACATCGGGACGCATTTCGGGAGTTCGGGCTGAACCTATGTCACGACCGGTCACCATCGCACTCGACGCCATGGGTGGAGACCAGGGTGCCGCCGTTGTGATTCCGGGTGCGGCCATCGCCCTCGAGCGGCGGCCGGACCTGCGCTTCGTCATCTACGGCAACGAGGCCGCCGTTCAGCCGCTGCTCGATGCCCACCCCGCGCTCAAGGCCGTTTCCGAACTGCACCACACCGACGTTGCGGTGCGCATGGACGACAAGCCGAGCCAGGCGCTCAGGGCCGGGCGCTACAAATCGTCCATGTGGCGGGCCATCGAGGCGGTGAAGGACAAGCGCGCCGCCGTCGCTGTGTCCGCCGGCAACACCGGCGCGCTGATGGCGATGGCCACCTTCTGCCTCAAGCGGATGGCCAATGTGGACCGTCCCGCCATCGCCGCCCTGTGGCCGACGCTGCGCGGGGAGAGCGTCGTGCTCGATGTCGGCGCCACGATCGGCGCCGATGCGCAGCATCTCGTCGACCTCGCCGTCATGGGCGCCGCCCTCGCGCGCATCGTGCTCGACATCGAGCGGCCGACCGTCGGCCTCCTCAATGTCGGCGTCGAGGAGGTGAAGGGCAACGAGGCGGTCAAGGAGGCCGGCAAGCGCCTGCGCGAGGCCGACATCCGGCTCATCGACTACCGCGGCTTCGTCGAGGGCGACGACCTCGGCAAGGGCACGGTGGACGTGGTGGTGACGGAGGGCTTCGCCGGCAACATCGCCCTGAAGACGGCTGAAGGCACGGCCAAGCAGATCGCCCACTACCTGCGCGCCGCCATGGGCCGCACCCTGCTGGCGCGCATCGGCTATCTCTTCGCCAAGGGCGCCTTCGATGCGCTCAAGGAGAAGATGGATCCGCGCCGCTCCAACGGCGGTGTCTTCCTCGGCCTCGACGGCGTCGTCATCAAGAGCCACGGGGGCACCGACGCCCTCGGCTTTGCAAGTGCCGTCGAACTCGCTTACGACATGGCGCGCCACTCGCTCGCCGACACGATCCGCGAGACGATTGCGCAGGTGCACCCCTCGGCTGTGGCCGAGGCTTGAGGAGTTCTCTTAAAGTGTCCCGAATCCGGTCGGTCGTCCGCGGTTGCGGCTCCTATCTTCCCGAACGCGTTCTGACCAACGCCGAGCTCGCCGGAATGGTCGAGACCTCCGACGAGTGGATCGTTCAGCGCACGGGCATCCGCGAGCGGCGCATCGCTGCCGACGGCGAGACGACGTCGTCCCTCGGCCTTGCCGCGGCGAAGGCCGCCCTCGACGATGCCGGCCTCACGCCGGCCGACATCGACCTCATCATCTGCGCCACGTCGACGCCGGACTACACCTTCCCGGCAACCGCCACCCAGATCCAGTCCGCGCTCGGCATGGCCCACGGCGCGGCCTTCGACCTGCAGGCGGTGTGCTCGGGCTTCGTCTTCGGCGTCGCCACGGCCGACAAGTTCCTGACGTCCGGCTCGCACCGGCGCGCGCTCGTCATCGGCGCCGAGACCTTCTCCCACATCATCGACTGGCAGGACCGCACCACCTGCGTGCTCTTCGGCGACGGCGCCGGCGCCATCGTGCTCGAGGCCGGGGAGGGGGCGGGGACGAACGCCGATCGTGGCGTGCTGACCTCGCACCTGCGCTCCGACGGCCGCCATCGCGACAAGCTCTATGTCGACGGCGGGCCCGGCTCCAACCGTGAGGTCGGACATCTGCGCATGGAGGGCCGCGAGGTCTTCCGCCATGCCGTCGGCATGATCACGGACGTCATCGAGGATGCCTTCGAGGCCACCGGCACCACGGCCGAGGACCTCGACTGGTTCGTGCCCCACCAGGCCAACCGCCGCATCATCGACGCGAGCGCGCACAAGCTCGGCATCGCGCCCGAAAAGGTCGTGGTGACGGTGGACCGGCACGGCAACACCTCGGCCGCGTCGATCCCGCTGGCGCTCGCGGAGGCGCGGGCGGACGGGCGCATCAAGCAGGGCGACCTGGTCATGCTCGAGGCCATGGGCGGCGGATTCACCTGGGGCAGCGCCCTGGTTCGCTGGTAGCGCCGGGCCTCATCGTCCGCTTCGGGGCAGGCGTTTTCGTGCACGTCCTTCGTCAAACGAATGGGCGATTGCACCATTGACCGCGCCTGCCGCTGCCAATACCTTGCAAATTCATATAGATAATCCTGTTTTCTGAATCGGGGCGGGAAGGTGGTCATGGCCGGTCGCACGGTTACGCGCGCAGATCTCTGCGAGGCGGTCTATCAGAAGGTGGGGCTTTCCCGCACGGAATCGGCGTCGCTCGTCGAAATGGTGCTCTCCGAAGTCTGCGACTGCCTGGCGAGCGGCGAGACGGTAAAGCTGTCCTCGTTCGGCTCCTTCGTGGTGCGCGACAAGGGCCAGCGCATCGGCCGCAACCCCAAGACCGGGGTCGAGGTGCCGATCGAGCCGCGCCGGGTCATGGTGTTCAAGCCCTCGAACGTGCTGCGCGCCCGCATCAACGGCG
Organism: Chelatococcus caeni; assembly: GCF_014196925.1. Classification (GTDB taxonomy): domain Bacteria; phylum Pseudomonadota; class Alphaproteobacteria; order Rhizobiales; family Beijerinckiaceae; genus Chelatococcus_A; species Chelatococcus_A caeni. The sequence goes on from NZ_JACIEN010000001.1 coordinate 946,212, forward strand.
AGCGCGTCGACGACGAGGAGTGAGCAGCCGCCGCATCGCGCCGAGGACCCGCGATGCGGCTGTGAGTATGCGGCAGGCGTCGCCGGCCTGGCAGGCGGGCGGGGCCGCAAGTGAGTAGGGGCGTGTTGTGGACAAAGGGCCGGACGCATTCCGGACGATCAGCGAGGTGGCGGAAGACCTCGATCTGCCACAGCACGTGCTGCGTTTCTGGGAAACGCGCTTTTCGCAGATCAAGCCGCTGAAGCGCGGCGGCGGCCGCCGCTACTACCGGCCGGACGATGTCGACCTCCTGCGCGGCATCCGTCACCTGCTCTACGGCGAGGGCTACACCATCAAGGGCGTCCAGCGCATCCTCAAGGAGGAGGGGGTGCGCTATGTGGAGACCATCTGGCGCCAGGACGGCACGGCACCCGCGCCGGTGCCGCGGGCCGACGCCGACAATGAGGACGACGCTCCCGAATACGCCGCTGCGCCCGAGGACGGGCCGTTTCTCTTCGACGACGGCTCGCTGGCTCAGACGCGAAAGGCACCGGCGCCCGCTGCTGCGATGCCGGCGGCGCGCAGCCCGGCCGCCGAGCCGGCACCCGCCCCGACGCCAACCGGAACCTCCGGCCTCACGGCAGCGCAACTCCGCGCCTTGCAGGCCGTATTGGCGGAACTGGCGGAATGCCGGCGTCTCCTCGAGGCCGCGCGCCACGGCCCCGACGGCGACGACTGAGCCTGAGCCGGTCAGCTCAGATAGCCGAGCAGCCACAGGATGATGATGATCGGCAGCGGAATGCCGATGATCCAAAGCAATGCTCCACGCAACATGGGGCTCTCCGTCTCGTTCTCTGGTCTGACAGAAAAGCCCGGCGGCACGGGATTTGTTCCTGCCCGCTGCGGGAAGCGGCAGGTCTCGAACGGCCACCGGCCGGCGGGACCGGCCAGGCCACGGCGTTCTCGTCGCTGGCTCGGACAGCTGGCCTGCGCCTGCCGGCCCGGGCGTTTCAGCCCACGCCGGTCTCGGTGTCCGCGGTGCGGCGGTTCAGAGCCCGCAGCAGGTCGAAGGCGAGGCGCGTCGCGACACCGTTGTCCATCAGGACCGGGAATTCGAATGGGGTGCCGGGGTCGAGGCGCAGCACCAGATCGCCGCTCGTCTCGTTCGCATCGAGCGTGAAGGAACGGACTTGCGTCGGCGCCGGGCCCGGCGGCCCATCCGGCGGGGATGCGTCGGCGCCGGCAACGAGGCGGCGCGCCTGGTTGGCGAGCGTGACGAGCACGCCGACGGGCATGCGCAGCTCCGTCCCGTCCTCGGCCCGAAGCATCACATCGCCGTTCGTCGTCCCCAGTTTCGCGCTGGCAATCTCTTTCACGATACCCTCGGCAAAATCGCTTGGTTCGAGCAATGCGCGGATCATAGCGAGCCCTCGGCCCGATGCTAGCCACGCGCCATTGCCGTAAAATGACGCAGGCGCGGAGGCCATCCCCGACGACCCGAAAGATCGTCGATGTCCCCATCATCGTTCCGCCTTCGGTCGTCACTCCACATGACAAGCGGCATGGCCCGATGCGGAATGCAGAACGTAGTAAATTCTGATTGCTTTATAACGCCACTCTCAGTTGTGTCATATAATAGCTGCCGTTGTTAAGTCGAATGGGTAATGGAATACAAGACAGGAGTACCTGATCCATGCCCAGCGGTATTCGCAGCTCTTCTCCGCCTCCGGCCTATTCGCTCGACCGGAATGATCCGGCCCAGTTCCGGGGCTGGTCGGACCGTCCACCAGCCTACAGCCCACCCGCCGCACAGCCGCGCGGGGCTGGAACGACCTCGGCCGACGCCGTCTGGCAGCAGAGAGGGCCGGTCGCGGGCGGAGGCATCCATCCGGCCGGCAGCCTCCGGGAATCGAACGTCTAGGAGGCCGGCGGCATCGTCGCCTGTGCCGCGGCAGTCGTCCGCGACAGGCTGCGCGATCGGGATATGCGGGGGCATCAGCGGCCCGCATATCCCTGCCGCTCGTGCGGCGGGAAACAGGCCGGAAACGAACGGCGAATGGACTGCGGATGCTTATGGATGGTTCGTGCCTCGAAACGGCACATAGACGCCGCTCGTCCCCCCTGGCCGCTCCTCGCGCGGGGACCGGCCGAAACCTCAAAATGAAGGAACACGACGGGTTTGAATGGTCGGAGCGGCGGGATTTGAACCCACGACCCCTAGTCCCCCAGACTAGTGCGCTAACCGGGCTGCGCTACGCTCCGACACCCGAAGGGCGTTGTTTCTCTAGGTGTTTCGTCGCGGGAATGCAAGCCCGGAGTTCTGGCGCCCAGCCGCGCCGGCGGCTCGCGTGACGCATCCGGCGTCGGAAAGCCCCGGAAAAGTCTCGGAACCCGTTCCGCTTCGAGGTCTGTGGATATCCCGCGCCGACGCGGGGGACGGGCGGAGGCTGCCGGGTGGCCTGCCGGCACGTTCATCGCCGCCCTGCGGCTGTCCGCGGCTCGCCCCGAGCCCCTTGGCTTCGCCGCAACGAACGCATCGTGCAGACACGGCGAATGGCAGCCGGAGACTATTACCAAAAAGTAATTCCTTTGTTCAGGAACCGTTCAGAACACTCCTCATAAACAAAAGGGGAGAAGAGGAGATGTTCATGAAAAAGATTGCCCTGGTTGTCGCATCTGCCGCCGTTCTTGTTTCAGGTGCGGCATTCGCCCAGCCCTATCCATCGCACCGCGGCCCCGATGTCCGCATCGAGCATCGCGATGTCCGGACGGAGCGTCGTGATGTGCGGATCGAGCGCCACGACCGGCATCCGCGGCATGTCGAGCCGCAGCATCGCCCCGGCAGGCCGCACTGGGCGAAGGGGCAGCGTTTCGAGTGGAAGAAGCATCGCCACCGTGAGATCCACGCCCGCGACTACCGCCGTTATCGCCTGCAGGAGCCGCCGCGCGGCCACCGCTGGGTCGAGGTCGACGGTCGCTTCATGATGGTCAATGTCGCAACCGGCATCATCGCGTCGATCTTCATGATGCACTGAAGCCGTCGCGCAGAACGCATGGAAAAGCCGCCCTCGGGCGGCTTTTCCTTTATGGCCTCGGCCCGTCCGTCACCGGCAGACGTGCCGGCGCCCGTCGTAGCCGAGATAGGTGCCCGTGCGCGGGTTGAAGGACTTGTACTTGCGCGAGCAATAGGCCACCCACGAGGAATCGTAGCGGCGCGGCGGGGAGGCGATGGCGCTGCTGGCAATCGCGCCCGCTGCGAGGCCGAAGATGCCCGCCGCCACCGCGGCGCCGGGGTCGTAGCCGTAGCCATAGCCGTAGCCGTAATACGGCCTGTAGTAGCCGCCGTAATAATAGGGCCGATAGCGGTAGCCCCCGTAGTACGGCCGGCCGTAATAGGGTCGGCCGTAGTAGGGGCGGCCGTAGTAGGGCCGGCCATAGTACTGGCCGCCATAATAGGGCCGCGCATAGGAGGGCCGGCCGTAATAGGCGGAGCCCCGCGGGCCATAATAGCCGCCGGTGACCTGCCCAAAGGGGGTTCCGGGCGGCACGCGGATCTGCGTGCCTCCTCCGCTCCACGCGCCCGGGCCTCCGATGTACCTGTTACCGGGGCGACCCCACTGGGTGTTCTCGATGAGCGTTGCGGCCGGCGCGGTGTCCATGCGAACGATCTGCGCGCTCGCAGGCATCGCAGGGAGCGCGAGCAGCGCTGCAACGGCCGTGATGGCGAGTGTCCTGCAGACGGGCATGGTGCGATCCTCCTCGCGGCAACTGCGGCGTCAAACGCCGGGGACAAGCCACCGGCCGACCGATTGCCTCGAGCGCCGATTGTCTCGGCCACGCTCCGGTGGCGCCCTTCTTCATGATAGAACGAACTGTGGCGGCAGGGCGAACGGGGGGATCACGTATGCGCGACCCTCCTGCAGACGGTGCGCGGGAGGGGGCGATGCGCGACGGCGTGATCCGTGCACGATGCGAGCGCATCCGGCGCCGGCGGCCTTCATGACGCACGCTTTTGCCGCGCCCGTGCGGCTCGGGTCTTCCCGGCCCGTGGCTGAATCCTCTAGGAATGATTCATGCAGGCGTTTCTGACGGATTATTGGCCGCACCTGTTCTTTGTCCTGAGCACGATGGCCGGCCTGGCCGCGGCCGCGCACGCGGCGATGACGAAGGACGAGGTGCGGGCGGCGATCGGCTGGGCGGGCGTCGCGATGCTGTCGCCGGTCTTCGGCGCCGCGCTCTATCTCGTTGCCGGCATCAACCGCGTGCGCCGGTCATCCGTCATGCGCAAGCGGGCGCGTACGCGCCGGGGGCGGGCCGCCGAGAACGAGGACAGCGCTGGCGACGCGCTGGCGCGCCTGCCGCTCGCGTCGCTGGCCCGGCTCGGCGACAACGTCTCCCAGTTCCCGCTGACGCTCGGCAACAAGGTCACCCCCCTCGTCGGCGGCGATGCGGCCTATCCCGAGATGATCGAGGCGATCCGGGGCGCCAGAAAATCGATCGCGCTCGCGACCTATATCTTCGACCACGATGCGGCGGGGCTCGCCTTCGTCGAGGCGCTCGTGGCGGCGAAGGAGCGCGGCGTCGCCGTGCGCGTGCTGATCGATGCGGTGGGCGCGCGCTATTCCAAGCCGCCGCTGCCGCTCCTGCTGCGCCAGCGCGGCGTCACCTCGGCGCTCTTCATGGGCAACATCATCGGCCTCAAGCTGCCCTATGCCAACCTGCGCAGCCACCGCAAGATCCTCGTGGTCGACGGCAAGGTCGGCTTCACCGGCGGCATGAACATCCGCGCCCATTTCCTCACCTCGGCCATGGGCGATCACACCGCGCGTGACACCCACTTCCGCTTCGACGGACCGGTGGTCGAGCACCTGCTCACCGTCTTCGCCGAGGACTGGCATTTCGTGACGCGGGAGCTGCTGGACGGGCCGATGTGGTTCGGGCGGGCGGCCCGGCTGGCGGGCGGGACGGAGGTGGCGGCGAGGGCGATTCCCTCCGGGCCGGACCACACGCTCGAATCGAACCACGCCATGATCATGGGCGCGCTCGCCGCCGCCGAGCGCCGGGTCATGATCTCCTCGCCCTATTTCCTGCCCGACCAGCAACTCGTCGGCGCCTTCGGCGTCGCGGCTCGCCGCGGCATCGAGGTCGACATCGTCATTCCCGACAGCAACAACCTGCGCCTCGTCGACTATGCCATGACGGCCCAGCTCGACCAGGTGCTGCGGCGAGGCTGCCGCGTCTGGCGTGCCCGCGGCGTCTTCGACCATTCCAAGCTCATGACGGTCGACGGCGTATGGAGCTACATCGGCTCGTCCAACCTCGATCCGCGCAGCCTCCGGCTCAATTTCGAGCTCGACGTGGAGGTGCACGACCCGGCGCTCGCCAGCTGGATCGAGGAGCACATCAGCGAGCGGATGGCCGATGCCGTCCCCGAAACCCTGCAGAGCCTCGCAGCGCGACCGCTGGCGGAGCGGCTGCGCAACCGGGTGGTGTGGCTGGCGTCGCCCTACCTGTGACGGCGTGCAGCGCGCGCCAGCGCACATCGTCCCGGGGCGTGGCGCTGCATGGTTCTTCCACGGCCGGCGCCGCTGCCGGCAAGAAAGGGGAGAGAAGCCATGATGATGCGCGAAGCCGCCCGCATAGCCCTGGAAGAGCTGCGTGAGACGGACGACGTTGCCTGGACGCATGCGGCCACCCAGCACCGCCACGTGCTGACGGAAGCCCTGCGCCTTGCCGCCCTGCGCCCTTGCGAGGCGCATCTCGTCGGCATCATCCAGGAGATCGACGAGGAGATCGGCTTCCCCACCGCCAAGGCCATCGCCTGCGCCGTGATGCGCGCCTTCCAGGGGCGGTGCGAGGAGGATCCGTTCGGCCGGATCTGAAACGCTGGAAAATTCGCAATGTCAGAATGTTACCCGCGAAGGCGGAATCAGGATGCGAGCTCGCGCCGGCTCGCTTCCTCCCGCGGCGTTGCGGCCGCAATGCCCCAGATGAGCCCGAGAAGCAGGTAGAAGTGGCGCCAGTGGTCGCTGTCGATCTGGATGCCTTGCAGCGCGGTGATGAAGAACACGCTCCAGATGGGCAGGAAGTGGCGCTGAAGCGGTCCGCGCCGCAGCGTCGTGCGCCAGCCGACGAAGAAGGTCGTCAGGATGAGCACCAGATAGGTGATGCCGCCGAGCCAGCCGTAGGACGCGAAGGCGTTGAGGAACACGTTGTGCGGCGCTGCGCCGTACATCTCGGAGGAAAACCGCAGGGGCCCGAAGCCGTTCGGCAGGTCGAGCAGGATCGGAAGGCTGCGGATCTGCCCGCCGAAGCGCCCGGTCGGGCCCATGTCGTAGGATTGCAGGCCCGCGCGTTGGGCGACCAGTTCGCCGATCTCGCCGCTGGAGAGGGCCGCGAGCACCACGACGACGACGGCGGCCGAGAGCATCGCCACCTGGCCCACGAGCCGCGAGCGCTGGCCGCTGCTGCGGCTCGTCAGATAGATGAGCAGCATGAGCAGGCCGACGCTGCCGATGGCATTGATCCAGGCGCCGCGCGACAGCGTCAGCAGCAGCGCCAGCGTCGGCACGGACAGTTTGATCAGGCTGACGAGGAGCCGGCCGCGCCCCGTCATGATGTCCTGCACCATGAAGGCGACGGCGAGCGTCAGGTAGGGCCCGAGCACGTTCGGGTCCTTGAAGGTGCCCGAGGCGCGGCCGTAGAGCGAGAAATGGGCGCCGAGGCCGGCGATGTTCAGGTAGCCGGCGATGCCGGCGATCGCCGCCACCCAGGCCGAGGCGACGAAGCCGCCGCGGATGGCGTTCAGCCGCTCGTCGCCGTCCTGGCACAGGATGGTGGCGAAGAAGATCGCCGTGACCATCAGATAGATCGAGATGGCGACGAAGGTGACCGACTTGTGGTGGTCGAGATAGGGAATGAGCGAGAAGACGCCGCCGAGATTGAAGACGAGCAGCAGAACGATGAGCGGCACGACGAGCCGTGGCAGCCGGATGCCGCCCGTGACCATGAAGCCGGCGAGGGCAACGAGGAACATCGCCTCATAGGGCGACGGCTCGATGATGGCCAGGGAGCCCGAGAAGGCGAGCAGCCACAGGAGCGCATGCTGCAGCCGGCGCGTGGAGATGCGCAGGCCGGCCGCGCCCGCGGCGGTGGTGTCGTCCGCGGCCGTCAATAGGCGTTCTCCGACTTGAGGAGGGCAGGCGGCGTCTTCAGGAGGATCACCAGGTCGAAGAGCACCGACCAGTTCTCGATGTAGAACAGGTCGTGCTCGACGCGGCGCTGGATCTTCTCCTCCGTGTCGGTCTCGCCGCGCCAGCCGTTGATCTGCGCCCAGCCGGTGATGCCGGGCTTGACCTTGTGGCGGGCGAAATAGCCGTCGACGACCTTGTCGTAGAGCCGGTTCTCGGCCTTGGCGTGCAGCGCGTGCGGGCGCGGCCCGACCAGCGAGAGGTTGCCCTTGAAGACGACATTGAAGAGCTGCGGCAGTTCGTCGAGCGAGGTCTTGCGGATGATGCGGCCGACGCGGGTGACGCGCGGGTCCCCCTTGGTGACGAGCCGCGCGGCCGTGGCATCGCTCTGGTCCACGTACATCGAGCGGAACTTGAAGACCTCGATGAGCTCGTTGTTGAAGCCGTACCGCTTCTGGCGGAAGAGCACCGGCCCGGGGGAATCGAGCTTCACCGCAAGCGCCGTGAGAAGCAGCAGCGGCGACAGCAGCATGAGCAGGATGGCGCCCACGACCTTGTCGAAGAGCCACTTGAGCACAAGGTCCCAATCGGCGATCGGCTTGTCGAAGACGTCGAGCACCGGCACCGAGCCGATGTAGGAATAGGCGCGCGGGCGCAGCCTGAGCTGGCTCATGTGGGCAGCGAGCCGGATGTCCGTCGGCAGCACCCACAGCTTGCGCAGCATCTGCAGGATGCGCGCCTCGGCCGTGATCGGCAGCGTGAAGATGATGAGGTCGACCTGCGTGCGCCGGGCGAAGGTGACGAGATCGTCGACCGTGCCGAGCTTGGGATAGCCGGCCACGACATCGGGCGAGCGGTCGTCGCTGCGGTCGTCGAAGAAGCCGCAGATGCGCACGCCCGTGTCGCGCTGCGCCGCCAGGGCCTCGATGAGCCGCTCGGCCGCCTCTCCGCCGCCGACGATGACGGTGCGCCGGTCGAGCCGGCCGGCACGCGTCAGATGCGTCACGGCGAGGCCGAGGACGAGCCGGACGAGGAAGAGCCCGGCAAGCCCGGAGCCGTACCAGCCGAGCAGCCAGACCCGGGAGTACTCCTCGCTCGTCTTGGTGAAGAAGAGGGCCGCGACGGCGAGGAGGAAGATGACGCTCCAGCTCGCCAGGACCCGGAAGGCCTGCGTCAGGACGGAGCGCATTGCCCCGATATGATACAGGCCCGCCGCCTGCAGCGCTGCGACCGTCGCGAGGGCGAAGACCGGCAGGAGCCCGAGGTAGGAGAGGGGATAGCCGTGGTTCGGCGCGATATAGATCGCGAGCGCGGCGTAGCCCGTGGCGAGAACCACGGCGATGTCGGCGAGGCGGGCCGCACCCGTGATGATCACGGGCGAATAGGTCGGCCGCACGGGCAGCGCCGCCATGCGCTCGGCGAGCGGCGACAGGCGTGGCTCCTTCTCGTCCGCGGAAGCGGGCCCAGGCTGTGCCGGTTCGGCCGCGGCGGCGTGGTCGAGCAGATCGCGAATATCAAAATTGGACATGCTTGAACTTCGGCAGGACAAAAGGGAGGTCTCGCCGAGGCAATCGCAAGTTGTATGCCACCGCTCGGGCGGGGCCCATTCCCGCGGCGATGGCCTAGCACGGGCGTCTGGCGAATGTCTTAACGCAGGGCCGCGCGGTAGGCGTCGAGCACCGAGGCGACCATCTGCGGCAGCGAGAAGCGCTCGCGCACGAAGGCGCGCAGCGCGGCGTCCTCGGCCTGGGCTTCGGCCTCCGGCATGTCGAGGCGGCGACGCAGCGCGCCAGCAAGGGCTTCGGGCGCATCGGCGGGGACGAGACGGCCCGCCTGCGGCCCGAAGATTTCGGGGATGCCGCCGACAGCGGTCGCGACGAGCGGCATCGCGGCGGCCGTGGCTTCCAGCACGACATAGGGCAGGGACTCGGCCCGGGACGGCACGACCATCACCCGCGCCAGCGCGAGCGCCTCGCGGATCGGCATGGGCCGCTGGAAGGTCACGGCCTCGCCGAGCCCGCGGTCCGCGGCATGGGCGCGGATGGCCTCCTCGTCCGGGCCGGCGCCGACGAAGACGGCGGTGAGCTGGCGGCCTTCGGTGCGCAGCTGCGCCAGCGCGTCGATCAGCGTGTCGATGCCCTTGAGGTGGCGAAGCTCGCCGATATAGAGCACGTCTCGCGTGCCGGAACGTGGCACCTCGTCGAACTCGGCCTCGTGGAGGCCGTTGTAGACGACGGCGGAACGGGCCGCGAGGGAGCCGAGCGCCTCGGCGGCGAGCCGTGCGATATAGGCGCTCTCGAACAGGAAGAAGTCGGTCCTGCGGGCAAGGGCGCGCTCGGCGGCCATGTAGAGCCGGTGCTGCGCCGTGCCCGGCGGGTAGTGGAAGCTGCCGCCATGCGGCGTATAGACGCGCGCGGGACGGCGCCTGTCGGTCCGCGCGGCCAGCCGGGCGTAGAGGCCGCCCTTGGCGCCGTGGCCGTGCACCACGTCGGGTCCGAGATGGGACACGAGCGCGCGCACGCGCAGGGCGCCCGCAAGGTCGCCGAGCCCCGGCAGGCGCGCCATGGGCAGGCGCGTGACGCCGAGCGAGAGATCGCCGCCGAGCGCGGCGAGGGTTGCTTCCGCCCGCTCGCCGCCGGTCGTGGCGTCGCAGACGATGCCCACCCGGTGGCCGAGCTGCGCCTGCCCGCGCGCGAGGTCGACGACGTGGCGGAACAGGCCGCCGACGGGCGCGCGCAGGACGTGCAGGATGCGCAGGGATGCGGGATCGGGCATGGTGTTTCGTCCGGGCTGGCGGCGGCTCAGAACCACCGCTCCTTGATGACGATGGTGTCGCCCGGCTTGATCGGATAGGTCGCCGGCAGCGGCCCGGTGACGGCCTTGCCCGGCGCCTGGCGGGTGACGAGCGCTTCGCTCTCCACCGCGCGGGGGGTGAAGCCGCCGGCGATGGCGGCGGCGGTCTGCACCGTCATGCCGGCCACGAAGGGATATTGGCCGGGATTGCGCACCTCGCCGAGGATGAAGAACGGCCGGTAGGCCTCGACGTCCACGCTGACCGACGGTTCGCGCACATAGCCGGCGGCGAGCTTGCGTTCGATGGCCTTGGCGAGCTGCTGCGTCGTCAGGCCACGCGCCGGGATGGTGCCGACGAGCGGCATGGCGATCTTGCCCGAGGCATCCACGGTATAGATATTGGACAGGCTGTCCTGCCCGAAGACGATGATGCGCAGGCGGTCGCCGCTGTCGAGCGTGTAGACCTGCGGACGGGGCACCGCCTCCACCGTCATCGGTTCACGCGACGTCTGGGTACAGGCGCCGAGCGAGGCGCAGAGGAGGGCGAGGGCGATGGCCGGAAAGCGCGACATGTGACCGTCATCGGAAACTGCAGGACGAGACGCATCTAACGCCGCTATGGTTAACAAAAGTTGATTTTTGCGTATGCCGATGGCCTTTGCCGTCCATCAGGCTGGCTTAACCTGGCGGCAACGCCTTGTGTGCAACGTTGAGGCGTTGCTTTTTCGTATTTTGAGGCGCCGATGTCGAAGGAAGTCGCGGCCGGGGGGGCTCCGGCCGGCGGGGACGATCTCGATCTGGGGGTGATCTGGCGCGCGCTGGTGCGGCGCCGGATGTGGATCGCGTTGCCGACCCTTCTCGCCTTCGTCGGGGCGTTCCTGATCGTCAATCTCATCACGCCGCGCTACAAGGCAGAGACGAGCGTTCTCCTCGTCAGCGGCGACACCTTCTACACGCGCCCGGAAGGCGGTGCCGGTGCCGCTTCCCAGTTCGACGAGGAAGCGGTGCAGAGCGAGGTGCAGGTCATCATGTCGCGCGATCTGGCGCGCGACGTCATCGGCAAGCTCGGCCTCGTCGGCAATCCCGAGTTCGACCCGGATGCGCGGGTGCTCGGCCTCAGCCAGCGCGTCATGCAGTGGATCGGCCTCGGCGGCTCGGGCAAGGCGCGCCCGCCAGAGGAGCGGGTGCTCGCCACCTACTACCAGCGTCTCAATGTCTTCCCGCTGCCGCGATCGCGGGTCGTGGCCATCGAGTTCTCGTCGGCCGACCCGGACCTCGCCGCCCGCGCCGCCAACACGATCGCCGAATCCTATCTCGACTTCCAGCGCGCCGTGAAGCAGAGCGCGACGCAGGCCGCCTCCCAATGGCTGGCCGAAACCATCGAGCCGCTGCGCAAGCAGGTCGCCGAGGCCGAGGCGAAGGTGGAGGATTTCCGCGCCCGCCACGGCCTCATGAGCGGCAGTGCCGGCGAGGTGACGCTGCCGGCCCAGCAGCTCGCCGAGCTCTCGGCGCAACTCTCCGCCGCCCGCTCGGTCCAGGCCGAGGCCGAGGCGAAGGCGCGTCTGATCCGCGACATGATCGCCTCCGGCCGGGTTTTCGACATTCCCGATGTCGCCAACAACGAATTCATCCGTCGCCTCCTGGAACAGCGCATCGCGCTGCGGGCGCAACTCGCCCTCGAGGAGCGGACGCTTCTGCCGGCCCACCCGCGCATCAAGCAGCTCAACGCCCAGATCGCGGACCTGGAAAACCAGCTCCGGCAGGAGGCCCAGCGCACCGTGCGTTCGCTGGAGAACGAGGCGAGCCTCGCCGCTGCGCGCGTCGAAAGCGTGCAGAAGGCCTTCGACACCCAGAGCGCCGTGGCCGCGAAGGCCAAGGAATCGGAGGTGGAGCTGCGTGCGCTCGAGCGCGAGGCGCGCACCCAGCGCGAGCAGCTCGAGACCTACCTGACCCGCTATCGCGAGGCGCAGGCGCGCGAAGTGGAGAACGCGAGCCCAGCGGATGCGCGCATCGTCTCGCGCGCCGTGGTGCCGGGCACGCCGAACTTCCCAAAGAAGGTGCCGATCATCGCCATCGTCACCCTGGTGGCCTTCTCGCTGGCGGCGACGCTCGTCATCGCGCTGGAACTCCTGTCCGGGCGGGCCTTCGTCCCGGCGGCCGCACCGCTGGCCTATCTGCCGCCGGCGCAGGCCGTCTCCGAGCCGCCGCGCGTCGAGCCCGCTCCCGCCGCGCCGCCCGTGGCGGACGAGCCGGTCGTTGCAGCGGCCGAAGCGCAGGCGCCTCCGCAGCCGCGCGATGAGGGGAGTGCTGCCGCGACGGCGGAGGCAGGCGCGGCCTCCGGAGCGCTGGCGCCGCTGCTGGCACGGCTCGGTGATCGTCCCGCGGAGGGACGGGGCCGGCGCGTGCTGGTGACGGAGGCCGCGGCCGGTGCCGGCGCCGCGCCGCTCGCGCGCACGCTGGCCGATGACCGCGTCAGGACCGAACGCACGATTCTGCTCGACCTGACGGCGGAGGGAGCGGCGCGCGGCGCCGGACGCCCCGGCCTCGCCGAGCTAGCGTCGGGCAGCGCTTCCTTTTCCGACGTCATCGGGCGTGATGCCGGCACCCGGTTGCACCACGTCTCGGCCGGCACGAACCTCGCCGCTGCCCTCGCCGCGAAGCCCGGCGCGCTCGAATTGCCGCTGCTCGCCCTCGACCAGACCTACGAGTGGGTGATTCTCGTCGTCGATGCGGCGGGTCTCGAGGCGCTCGCCGCGCATGTCCTGCCGCATGTCGACCATGCGGTGCTCGTCTCGGAAGAGGCCGAGCAGGCCGAGGCGACGCGCGCGGCCTACGGGCGCCTCGCCGATGCGAAGGCGCGCGACATCATCGTCGTCGTGCCGCAGGCGGACGGCGCGCGCGCCGCAGCCTGACGGCATCCTGTCAGGCTGCGGGAGAGGGCTTCAGCCGCTGGTAGAGCGCCGACAGTCTTTCCGACTGCTTGACGCGACGCTTGGCCCAGACCGCGGCCTTGAGCGGCGGGGCAAGGAGCCGTCCCTTCGCCGACACGGGGACGATGCCGTCGCGCAGCTCCATCACCTCCTTGCAGAAGACGCGCTTGTACGGCAGGTCGCCGACGCCGAGATCGAAATGCGTGAAGCCTTCGGCGGTCATCGCCTCGATCATGTAGACGAACAGGACCTCCGCCGGGCTCGAGCGCGAGATCTCCGGCCGCTGGTCGAAGGAGTGGAACATCACGCTGATATGCGTGCCCCAGACGGTGCCCGCCCGCGTCGCGACGATCTCGTCGCCGATGAGCAGGGCGTAGAGCCGGAGCGGCGGCGGGCTGCCGTCGGGCTGCGGCAGGCAGGCGGCCAGCAGAAAGGCCTGGATGCCCGGATCGGCGAAGGGATTGGCGATCTTCTGCGCGGCGAAGCGCTCGGCCTTCTGGGCGAGGAAGGCGGCAAGCGCGCGCCGCACGTCCTCCTCGCTCTCCATCAGGCGGGGAACGAATGCCCCGCGCTCCGACAGGGCCCGTTCCTTCGACTTGAAGACGCGACGGCGCTTGGGGCTCAGGATGCGCGTGCGCGCCTCGGCGGCCGGGAAGTCGACGGTGAGCTGATAGCCGTTGCTCGGGCTCGGCTGGGACATGACGGCGGCGAGCGCGTTCTCCTGTCCGTGCCAGGCCTGTGGCTGATGGCGGAAGGTGAAGAGGTCGATGCCGGCAGCCCGGCCGGCCCGCTGCAGCACTTCTGCCCATTCGTCCGCGGACGGCGCGGCCCCGTGGGCCAGGAGCGGCATGTGGAAATTGGCATGGCCGGCGCCCGGCATGGTCGCCATCGTCAGTCCCAGGCGGGAGAAGACGTCGAGCGGCAGCAGCGCCCGCACCGTGCCGGCGCCGTCGCGCACCCTAAGGAGCATCCGCTTCGGCCGCCGGCTCTCCTGCCAGCAATGGTCGTAGGCGCTGACCCAGGCATGGGACTGGTAGGGCGACATGAGCGCCTTGCGCTCGAAGTCGCGCCAGCAGGAGGCGATGGCCGCCGGATCGTCGAGGACGTCGACCTCAAGGCCGACGCTTGCGTCCTGCACTGCCGCCGGGGCATCGTCGAAGACGTCGAGGGTAGTCGTCATCGCTCCCATTCCTGCAAAGACCTGTTCCAGAATGACGCAATATTCCGCATCCGCGCCGGTGCGCGGGCGGTTCTGTCCTTCCTCTAGCAAGGAAACGGCCAAGGAAGCATGAATCTACGCAGCATGATCATCAGCTTCGGGATGCAGGCGATCAGCCTGACGGGGGCGGACCGCTGGCTGGCCGGCGCGGCGCGGGGCAGGGGGGCGATCCTGATGCTGCACCATGTGCGCCCGGATGCCGGCCGCGGCTTTGCGCCCAATGCCCTTCTGGAGGTGACGCCCGGCTTTCTCGACGAGGTGCTGACGCTCGCGAAGGCGGAGGGCTTCTGCTTCGTGCCTCTCGACGAGGTGCCGGAGCGGCTCGCCGATCCGCGTCCCGACGCCGCGCCCTTCCTGGCGCTGACCTTCGACGACGGCTACCGCGACAATGTCGTCCATGCGCAGCCGGTCCTCGAACGGCACGGCGCCCCCTGGACGGTCTTCGTCACCAGCGGTTTCGCCGACCGCACGGCACGGCTGTGGTGGCTGGAGCTGGAGGAGGCCGTGCGCCGTCTCGATCACGTGGCGGTCGACGATGGTGACCTCGCCTTCGCCCATCCGGCCCGGACCGATGCCGAAAAGAGCGCGGCCTTCGAGCAGCTCTACTGGGCGCTGCGACGCGGACCGGAAGAGCGGCTGCTCGCGGTCATCGCGGGTCTTGCCGAGCGGGCGGGCGTCGATGGCCGTGCGCTCGTCGAGGAACTCTGCCTCGACTGGGCGGAGATCGCGGCGCTGGCGCGCGTGCCGGGCGTCACCATCGGCGCCCACACGCTGACCCATCCGATGCTGGCGAAACACGATGCGGCGCGGGCGCGCGAGGAGATCGAGCGCTCCCGGGCCATCATCGCCGAGCGTGTCGGGCAGCCGGTGCGGCACTTCGCCTATCCCGTCGGCGATCCGACGTCGGCGGGACCGCGGGAATTCGCCATCACCCGGGAGGCCGGCTTCGCGACCGCCGTGACGACGCGTCCGGGCCATCTCTTCGTGGAGCACGCGCAGCATCTGACCGCGCTGCCGCGCGTGTCCCTCAATGGCCTCTACCAGACGAGGGCGGCGGCGCGGGCGCTCCTGTCGGGCGTGCCCTTCCTCTTGTGGAACCGGGGGCGCAAGCTCGACGTCGCTTGAACAGGTCTGCGCAAGGGATTCTCAAGTCTCGCTTTTGTCCTTGCGCTCCATCCATCGCACCAGCGGCAGCAGGGGAATGATCCAGCCGATGCCGACAACGGCGTAGAAGAGGAGCTCGACGCCCTTCGCCATCTCGGGCAGGCGGCTCTGCGCGAGTGCCATGACGACGAGCGCATAGACGCAGACGAAGATCAGCATCGCGATGGTGCCGACGAGCTTGCGTGTGCGCCGTTGCATGGGGGCTCCTCATCCGGTTCCAGGGTGCGGCGGTGCGGCTCGTTGTGCCGCCGCCTGCAAAGGCCTATGTCTCGCGGGACGAACGAGGCCGCAAGGGCCTTGCAGCCGCAGGAAGTAGACAGTTTCACGCGCCATGAACAGTGCCGTTTCCATTTCCGTCCCGCAGGTCGACCGGGAGGCCTCGCGCCGCATGGCGCCGGTCCGGGCATGGCTCTGGCTGCTCGCCGGCCTCGTGCTCGTCATGATCCTCGTCGGCGGCGCGACGCGCCTCACGGATTCCGGCCTGTCGATCACCGAATGGAAGCCGGTCACCGGCGCCCTCCTGCCGATGAGCGAGGAGGCCTGGCAGCGCGAGTTCGACCTCTACCGCCAGATCCCGCAATACGAGCTCGTCAACAAGGGCATGACGCTCGCCGAGTTCAAGTCGATCTATCTGTGGGAGTGGGGGCATCGCCAGCTCGGCCGCTTCATCGGGCTCGCCTTCTTCCTGCCGCTCGCGTTCTTCGCCTGGCGTGGGCAGGTGCGCGGGCGCCTGCTGCTGACCATCGCCGCCATCGGCGCCATGGGCGGGCTGCAGGCCACTGTCGGCTGGATCATGGTGGCCTCCGGCCTGAAGCCGGGCATGACGGCGGTCGCGCCGGTCAAGCTCATGCTGCACATGCTCATCGCCTGCGGCATCCTCGGCGCCCTCGTCTGGGTCGCGACCGGCCTCGGCCGCTTTGCGCCGGAGCATGCGCCGGCGCGCCTCAGGCGCACCGCCTCCCTGCTGATCGGTCTCACCGTGCTGCAGATCGCCCTCGGCGCGATCGTCGCCGGGCTCGACGCGGGCCTCTCCTACAACACCTGGCCGCTGATGGACGGGCGCCTCGTGCCCGCCGTCGGCACGCTCTTCCCGATCACGCCGTGGGCGGAGAACTTCGTCGAGAGCATCGCCCTCGTGCAGTTCAACCACCGCCTGGGCGCCTATGTGCTGCTCGCTCTCGCCCTGTGGCATGCGGTGGACGCTTTGCGCAGCATGCCGGGGAGCGCGACGGCGCGACGGGCCACGCTGCTCGCGGCGCTCGTCGTCGCCCAGGCGCTCGTCGGCATCACCACCCTGCTGCTCGTCGTGCCTTTGTGGGCCGCGCTGCTGCACCAGGGTCTCGCCGTGCTGCTGCTCGGCGCCTGCGTCCATCACCGGCGCCGGATGCCCGAGCTGGCGCCGCTCGCGGTGCCGGCCCGGGCCTGAGGCCGCGAGCCTTTTCCGCTGTGCGCCGCCGCGCCGGCAGGCTGGTGCAAGCCTTTCCCCGTTAATCCTCGGGCGACATCCCATCGGATGTCGACGGCTTTAGTCCGAATGGATGAGTCGTGTGCTCGCGCACGTCCGCGGGCGGCGGTCGCGCTCAGGATAAAGCTGCGTTAAGGTTCGCTTCAGGCGGACGACGGCCGTGGCTGATGGAGGGCACGTCGATGGCGGGCATGGTGACGATCTTCCACGCGGGTTTGTGGCCCGGGATCGCTGCATCCTGCATCTGCATGGCCGAGCTCGCGGAGGGCGCGACGCGCCGGCGCACGGGCCGCCCGCACTCAGCTGCACGCGAACTCTTCCAGCCGCGGCCGGTTGTCGCCACGGTGTCCGAGGCGGGCCGCCGCATCCGGCCGCCCGCCGATTCCAGCTATCACTGCTGAGGAGGCGGCGGCTCAGGAGGCCGCCGCCAGCGCCTGGTCGATGTCGGCGATGATGTCCGCCGCGTCCTCCAGCCCGATCGACAGGCGCACCACATTGCCCGCAACACCTGCCTTCGCCCGTTCCTGCGGCGGCATGTTGCGGTGCGTGGTCGTCGCCGGATGGATGGCGAGCGAGCGCGTCTCGCCGATATTGGCGATGTGCGAGAAGAGCTTCAGCGCCGCGATGAAGCGCGTCGCAGCCTGGTCCCCGCCCTTGAGCGCCACCGTGAAGACCGAGCCTGCCCCCTCCGGGCTGTAGCGGTCGGCGATCGCCTTGCCGGGATGGCCCTCGATGGAGGGATAGCTCACCTCCGCCACGGCCGGGTGGGCGGCAAGGTGCTGCGCCACGGCCTTGGCATTGGCGCAGTGGCGCGCCATGCGCAACGGGAGCGTCTCAATTCCGGTCAGCGTCAGGAAGGCGGTGGCCGGCGAGATGCCCGGGCCGAGGTCGCGCAGGCCATAGAGGCGGGCCGCGACGGCAAAGGCGTTCTTAGGGAAGGCCTCGGCGAGCACGATGCCTTCGTAGTCGCCCCAGGGCGCCGAGATGAGCGGGTAGCGCGCGTCGCCCGCCCAGTCGAAGCTGCCACCGTCGACGATGATGCCGCCGATGACCTGCCCGTGGCCGCCGAGGAACTTCGACGTCGAATGGAAGACGATGTCGGCCCCGTGCTCGAACGGCCGGATGAGATAGGGGCTCGCCAGCGTGTTGTCGACGATGAGCGGCACCTTGTGGCGCTTGGCGATGGCCGAGATCGCCTGAAGGTCCACGACGCTGCCGCAGGGATTGACGATGGATTCGACGACGATCGCCTTCGTCTTCCCCGTCACGGCGGCCGCGATGCTGGCGGGGTCGGTCGGGTCGGCGAAATGGACCTTGAGGCCATGGCGCTGCTCGAGGCGGCGCATGAGGCCGAGCGAGCCGCCGAAGAGGCGGCTGGCGGCGACATATTCGTCGCCGCTTTCCATGAGCGTCAGGAGGATGACGAGGAGTGCCGCCTGGCCGGAGCCGATGGCGACCGATAGGGTGCCGCCCTCGAGATCAGAGACGCGGCGCTCCAGCGCCGCCGTCGTCGGGTTGCTGCCGCGCGAATAGGAGAAGCCGATCTTGCGCAGGGCGAAGATGTCGGCCGCCTCCTCGGGATCGTCGAAGACGAAGCCGTTCGTCAGGTAGATCGGCGTGGTGCGGGCCCCCGTCGCCGGGTCGGGCGCCGCACCCGCATGCACCGCCCGCGTGGCAAAGCCCGTCTTGTTACACTCAACGCTCATGGGTCACGCTCCGCAACGGGCAGGCTCAGGCCGACAGGGCCTGGTCGAGGTCGGCGATGAGATCGGCCGGGTCTTCGAGGCCGATGGACAGGCGCACCACGTCCGGCCCGGCGCCGGCCGCCACCTTCTGCTCGTCGCTGAGCTGGCGGTGGGTGGTCGAGGCTGGGTGGATGACGAGCGAACGCGTGTCGCCGATATTGGCGAGGTGCGAGAAGAGCTGCAGCTTCGAGACGAGGTTGACGCCCGCCTCATAGCCGCCCTTGAGGCCGAAGGTGAAGACGGCGCCGGCGCCCTTCGGGCAGTAGCGCCTGGCGAGCGTGTAATAGCGGTCGCCCTCGAGGCCGGGATAGCTCACCCAGGCGATGGCCGGATGGGAGGCGAGGTGCTGCGCCACCGTGAGCGTCGAATCCGACACGCGCTGCATGCGCAGCGGCAGGGTCTCGATGCCGTTGAGGATGAGGAAGGCGTTGAAGGGCGACAAAGCCGGGCCGAGGTCGCGCAGGCCGAGCACGCGCGTCGCGATGGCGAAGGCGAAGTTGCCGAAGGTCTCGCCCAGCACCATGCCGCCGTATTCCGGCCGCGGCTTCGACAGCATCGGATAGCGCTCGTCGCCGACCCAGTTGAAGGTCCCGCCGTCGACGATGAGGCCGGCGATGGAATTGCCGTGGCCGCCGAGGAACTTGGTGGCCGAATGGACGACGATGTCGGCCCCGTGCTCGAAGGGGCGCCACAGATAGGGCGTCGCCATCGTGTTGTCGACGATGAGCGGGATGTTGGCCCGCTTGGCGATGGCCGAGATGGCGGCGATGTCGACGATGACGCCGCCCGGGTTGGCGATCGACTCGACGAAGATCGCCTTGGTCTTGGGCGTCAGGGCCCGCTCGAAGGTGGACAGGTCGTCCGGGTCGGCCCACACCACGTTCCAGCCGAAGCTCTTGTAGGAATGGTTGAACTGGTTGATCGAGCCGCCATAGAGCTTCTTCGAGGCGATGAACTCGTCGCCCGGCTGCAGCAGGGCGTGGAAGGTCAGGAACTCCGCCGCATGGCCGGAAGCGACGGCGAGCGCCGCCGTGCCGCCCTCGAGCGCCGCTACGCGCTCCTCCAGCACCGCGCAGGTCGGGTTGCCGATGCGCGTGTAGATGTTGCCGAAGGCCTGCAGGCCGAAGAGCGAGGCCGCGTGGTCGACGTCGTCGAAGACGAAGGAGGTCGTCTGGTAGATGGGCGTGGCGCGCGCGCCGGTCGCCGGATCGGGCTGGGCACCGGCGTGGATGGCAAGCGTATTGAACCCGGGCACACGGTCGGCCATGGAACATCTCCTCCGGCATTCGCTTTAAAAGGCGTTCGTTCGTAATAACGAACGACGCGTTTGCCGTCAACGAGGAGGAGAGAACGAGGAGCCGTGTGTACGCTGTCCGCTCAGATCTTCTCGCCGGGCAAGCGGCTGGCCTGCTTCACCCAGGCGGCGAACTGCTCTTCATCGAGACCGCCCTCGTGGATGTCGAGATAGCGCACGTCCTTGTGCTTGGACGCGCCGGGCGGAACGGGATCGAGCGACGCGCCGCGGAAGAATGTCACCTTCACGTATTTCGTGAAGCAATGAAAGCTCAGGAACCAGCCCTGGCCCTCCACGCCGTAGAAGGGTGAGTTCCACTTAACGGCCTTCGTGACGCCCGGGACGGCCCGCACGATCAGCGTGTCGAGGCGGCGGCCGAGCTCGCTCTTCCAGCCCGGCATGGCCGCGATATAGGCCTCTATGGGGGCATCGCCGTATCCCTTGGGGATCTGGGGATTGCCCCCGGAGAGAAGAACGACCCCGCCCGGCTGCGCCGCTTCCGTTGCAGCCCCGGTGGCGGTCTTCGTCCTTGCCGTTTTCGCAGGCTTGGCCGCTTTCGCAGGTTTGGCGGGGGGCTTCGTCATCCGTTCACTGCTCCTGCGGGATGTGGCGCATGGTACGCCACCGCGCGGCATGGGGCTGCACGAACATGTAGAGGCCCGTGGGAAACAGCAGGAAGAGCGGGACGAGCGCCAGGAGATAGACCCAGAAGCGCGGCTCCGTGCCGCCCCACATGGCGACGACGTTGGCGATGAAGCCCACGGTGAAAGCAACCGACAGCCACCGGTGGAAACGGCGGATCGACGCGCTCCAGTTCATCGGGAGGTCCTTTTTTTCTTCCGGGACGGCTTCGACGGCCGGCGGCCTCTGCCTCAATCGATCCGCGTCAGGACTTCTTCCAGCGCCGAGAGGAACCGCGGCCAGCCCGCCATGGCACCCCGGTAATAGGGCTGCTGATCCGGCCGGAAGCCCGTCTGCTCCATGCGCAGGTGGGTGCCGGTCTCCGTCGGCGTCAGCGTCCAGGTGACGACGCTCTCGAGGTCCTTGGTGTCCCACCTATAGGACAGCCGCTTGTCGGGCTCGACGGTCTCGACCCGGCAGTCGACCGCGCCCCAGTCGGCGGTGAGGTTGAAGCGGTGGTTCACCACCGGCTTGAAGTCGTTCTTCATGAGCCATTCCTCGATGAGGTGCGGCTGTGTGAGGGCGCGCCAGAGCTTTTCCGGCGGATAGGGGAATTCCCGTTCGACGACGACGGAAAGGCGTTCGGTGGCTGTGTCGCTCATTGGTCCATTCTCTTGAGCAGGTCTTCAAGGTCATCGAACCTGGCCTGCCAGAAACCCGACATCTGCCTGGTCCAGTCAACCAGCGGGGCGAGGGCGGCGCGCTGCGCGCTGTAATGCGTCTGGCGGCCCTCGTGACGGTCGCGCACCAGCCCCGCCCGCTTCAGGATCCCGAGATGTTTCGAGACCGCCGGCTGGGAGACCCCCGCCTTGGCCGTCAGCGCGGCGACCGTCTGGTCTCCGTCGCGGCACAGCCGCTCGAAGATGGCGCGCCGCGTCGGATCGGCGAGCGTCCTGAAGAGGAGGTCGTGGGCTTGCGATGTCACGATCGATAACTTTCCAGCTATGAATAATCCATAACTGGCGGGCTATGGATGAGTCAATGGGCTCCCTGGCCGAGGGCGCTGGCGCGTGCTCGATGGGGATGCTTCCGGCGAAGGCAGGCCGTCGATCCGCCGGGAATTGCCCTGGCGGGTCATTGGCGATTGGAAAGGGTGGGAAGGGGAACGGCTCTGCCGGAGCGTTCCGCCGTTCGCTCGAACGAACGGCCTATCGGTCGCCCGGCTTGAAGATGGTGCGCTTCTGGAAGCCCTTGTCGGCCATGGCCGGCTTCTTGGCCGAGATGATGCGCGAATTGATCCCCTGCCAGCCGATCTCGCCTGAGAGGCGCCCGTATTCGATCTTCGGGCAGCGGTTCATGACCACCTTGAGCCCCCGCGCCTCGGCCCGCTCGGCGGCCGCATCGTTGCGCACCGACAGCTGCATCCAGATGACCCTGGGCAGCGGCGAGAGCGCCAGCGCCTCGTCCGTCACCGGGCCCGCGGCCTCGGAGTTGCGGAAGATCTCAACCATGTCGACCGGGTGGGGAATGTCCGCGAGGCGGCCGTAGACCGTCTTGCCGAGCAGGGTCTTGCCGGCGAGGCCCGGGTTGATCGGGATGACGTCGTAGCCCCGTTCGAGGAGGTATTTCGTGACGATATAGCTCGGCCGGGCCGGATTGGCCGAGGCGCCGACGAGCGCGATCGTCTTCACGCTCTTCAGGATATCGCGGATATAGGCATCGGAATAGTTGTCATGCTCCACGGCGCCGGGCGCCGCGGCCCGGGTGGAGGAGGGGGCGTTCGGGATCATCGGCCCTGCCAGTTCGGTTCGCGTTTCTCGATGAAGGCGCCGATGCCCTCTTCGGCATCGCGCGCCAGCATGTTCTCCACCATCACGGCGCTGGCGTGCCGATAGGCGTCGCTCAGGCCCATCTCGAGCTGTTCGTAGAAGGCGCGCTTGCCGATCTTCAGGGTCAGCGGCGACTTGGCGGCGATGGTGCGCGCCATGGCGAGCGCCGCCGCGAGCGCCTCGCCTTCAGCGACCACGCGGTTGACGAGGCCGAAGCGCGCCGCGTCCTGCGCGTCGACCATCTCTCCCGTCAGCAGCATCTCCATGGCGTGCTTGCGCGGGACGTTGCGCGACAGCGCGACCATCGGCGTCGAGCAGAAGAGGCCGATGTGGACGCCCGGCGTGCAGAACCGTGCCGCCGCCCCCGCGACGGCGAGGTCGCAGCTCGCCACCAGCTGGCAGCCGGCCGCGGTCGCAACGCCCTCGACGGCGGCGATCACTGGCTGCGGCAGGCGCACGATGCGCTGCATCATGGCCGAGCAGGTGCCGAGCACTTCCGTGAAATAGGCGCGTCCACGGTCGGGATCCGCGCGGCGGGCGGTCATCTCCTTGAGGTCGTGCCCCGCCGAGAAGACCGGGCCCGCGGCCGCAAGGACGACGACGCGCACGTCCTGCCGGCTGGCGATGCCGTCAAGCTCCTCGCTGACGGCGGCCATCAGCGCCTCGCTCAGGCTGTTGCGGGCCTTCGGCCGGTTGAGCGTGAGGAGTGCGATGCCCTCCTCGGGCTCCTCCACGAGGAGCGCGGGCGTGTCGATCGTCGTCTCGGTATTCATGCATTCCTCGCCGGGCGCGGGCGCCGAAGGCCGGTTTGCCGATCTGCCTATTGTCGGCGGCGTCACGGCATGCTGCAACCAAGGCAATATGGTCGAGATCCATGAAACGGGAAGGGGGATGCGCGCATGGCGGCATGGGCAGAGTTGCAGCCGGTGATGAGCGTGGCCGAGCTCGAGGCGTTCCTGGACAGGGAATTTCCCCAGATCCACGCCGGCGGGCGCATCTATGGCGTCGAGGCGGTGGGGCCGATGTCGGCGCGCCTGCGCTGCGCCTATGACGAGCGCCACATCCGCCCGGGCGGCACCATCTCGGGGCCGACCATCATGGCGCTCGCCGATCTTGCTCTCTACGTCGCCATCCTCGGCGCCATCGGCCCGGTCGGCCTCGCCGTCACCACCAACCTGTCCTTCAACTTCCTGCGCAAGCCCGGCCGGCGCGACCTTCTCGCCGACTGCCGCCTGCTCAAGCTCGGCAAGCGCCTCGCCGTCGGCGAGGTCACCATCTTCTCGGACGGGGAGGAGGAGCCCGTCGCCCATGCGACAGGGACCTATTCCATCCCGCCGCGGTGAAGAAAATTGCGGTATTATAATACCATTATAGGTAAGTTATTGATATTTAACGGGTTGTCCGCGTTGACGCCTCGCCACCGCGCTTGACGCGGGCGCCGGCCTCATGTAGAGCACGCCCACCTTGAACGGCGCTGCCCCGTGCGGCGCCGTTGCAGTGTTCCCGCGGGGTCCTCGAGAAGGTCTCCGCATCATCTCGGAAGAGACCCATGAAGACCTATTCGGCAAAGCCGGCCGACGTCGAGAAGAAGTGGGTGCTCATCGATGCGAAGGGCCTCGTCGTCGGCCGCCTCGCCTCGATCATCGCCATGCGCCTGCGTGGCAAGCACAAGCCCTCCTTCACGCCTCACGTCGACTGCGGCGACAACGTCATCGTCATCAACGCGGACAAGGTGGTGCTCACCGGCCGCAAGCGTGAGCAGAAGGTGTACTACCACCACACCGGCTATCCGGGTGGCATCAAGGAGCGCACCGCCAAGTTCATCCTCGAGGGCCGCTTCCCCGAGCGCGTCGTCGAGAAGGCGGTGGAGCGCATGCTCCCGCGCGGCCCCCTGGGCCGCAAGCAGCTCGGCAACCTGCGCGTCTACGGCGGTTCGCAGCATCCGCACGAGGCTCAGCAGCCCGAGGCGCTGGACGTCGCCGCGCTCAATTCGAAGAACGTGAGGAGCGCCTGATCATGGCCGAGACCCTCCAGAGCCTTTCCGATCTCGGCCAGGCGGTTGCCCCGCAGGCCGTGTCCGAGGCGCCCGTGCACGAGCAGAAGCTCGACAAGCTCGGCCGCGCCTATGCCACCGGCAAGCGCAAGGACGCCATCGCGCGCGTCTGGATCAAGCCCGGCGCCGGCAAGATCGTCGTCAACGACCGTGAGCTCGACGTCTATTTCGCGCGTCCGGTGCTGCGCATGATCCTGCAGCAGCCGCTCGTGCTGACCGAGCGCGTCGGCCAGTACGACGTGATGGTCAACGTCACCGGCGGCGGCCTCTCCGGCCAGGCCGGTGCTGTGCGCCACGGCCTCGCCAAGGCGCTGACCCACTACGAGCCGGAGCTGCGCTCCGTCCTCAAGAAGCAGGGCTTCCTGACGCGCGACAGCCGCGTCGTCGAGCGCAAGAAGTACGGCCGCGCCAAGGCCCGCCGTTCCTTCCAGTTCTCGAAGCGCTGATCGCCTCGCGTTTCACGCTTTCCACGCGAAAAGGGCGGCCCTCGGGCCGCCCTTTTGTTTTCGGCTCTCGCCTGTGCGCACCAGGCGACTCATCGCCTATCCGCCGGCGGCCCCATCCCCATGGCATTGATCACGTCCTGCGGCACCCGGTAGTCGCGGTAGAGCTGGGCGCTCGAGCGCAGGCCGCAGGCCTCGCGCTGGACGACGAGGTGCCACAGCGCGGTGCCCGCCTGCCGCACCAGCCGTTTCCGGTCGGCGTCGGTGCCTCTGCCGGCATCGCAGGCCTCGATGGCGGCGAGCGCGGCTTCGAGCGCCCGCCCCAGACGCCCGAGGGCGGAGGCGCTTTCCTGCAGCATCTCCTGCTGCAGGGCGTCATAGGCCATGCCGGTTGTATCGGCGCGGGAGGTGAGGCGAGGGGGACGCAGGCTCATCGGCTGCCCGGCTCACATTGCCTTTATCGCTGCCGCATCACTTCGCGGCCACCGGCCGCTGCTCCCGCAGTTCGAAGCGCCCGGTCGGCCCGCCGGCCTCGCGCCAGGCGGCGAAGCCGCCGCCGAGATGGGCGACGGGCTTGAGCCCCATCCGCGCGGCGGTCGCCGCGCCGAGCGCCGAGCGCCAGCCGCCGGCACAGAAGAAGATGAAGCGCTTGTCCTGCGAGAAGACCGACTTGTGATAGGGGCTCTCCGGGTCGATCCAGAACTCCAGCATGCCGCGCGGGCAATGGAAGGCGCCGGGAATGGTGCCCTCGCGCTCCAGCTCGCGCGGGTCGCGCAGGTCCACGAAGACGACGTCGTCGCGGCCGTGCAGGGCGATGGCCGCCGGCGCGTCGAGGGTCTCGACCGCGCGCTCGGCCTCGGCGAGCATCTTTTTGTAACCCAGGGTGATGTTCTGCGGCATCGTCTCGATCCTCCCGTCGCCCGCGGCTGGCACGCCATGCTAGCGCGGTCGCCTCTTCCTTGGGGAGATCGCGGCGCGCAGATTGTTCCCGCACCGGCCATCGGGCACGATGTTCGTGATTGGACATCTATATGGGGATGGCACGTGGAGGTTTTCAGCCCGGCGGACTATGTCGCCCTCGGCTTTTTCGTCGTCGCCTGGATCGGCTACAAGATCGTCGTCGAGCACTCGCGCTTCGCCGAGCAGAGCCTCAACGTGATGATGAACAACTATCGCCACGTCTGGATGGCGCGGATGCTCGAGCGCGAGTTGCGCATCGTCGACACCACCATCATGGCGACGCTGCAGAACGGCACCGCCTTCTTCGCCTCGACCTCGCTCATCGTCATCGGCGGCGCGCTCGCCCTGCTGCGTTCGACAGACGAGGTGCTCACCCTCGTCGCCGACCTGCCCTTCGGCCTGCAGACCACACGCATCGCCTGGGAGCTGAAGGTCATCGGCATCGTCATCATCTTCGGTTACGCCTTCTTCAAGTTCTCCTGGTCCTACCGCCTGTTCAACTATGCCGCGATCCTCATCGGCGCGACGCCGGCGGCGGAGAAGGACAGGGCCGCAGATGCCGCGGCCCGGGCGGCCGCCGCGCGGGCGGGGCAGATGGCGGTCGTCGCGGGGCGCCACTTCAACCGCGGCCAGCGCGCCTTTTTCTTCGCGCTCGCCTATCTCGGTTGGTTCCTCAGCCCCTATCTCTTCTTCTTCTCGACGGCCGCGGTGCTCGTCGTCATGGCGCGGCGCCAGTTCTCGTCGGAGGCGCGGGCCGCGCTCGACGTGCGGGAACGCGATTGACGCGGCGGCCCGGGAGGGGCAGGCAGGAGCGATGACAGCCGATGCGACTCGCGACGCCGAAATCGCCACCCTCATGCTCACGCTCGCCGCTGAATGCGGACCGGGCAAGACGCTCGACCCCACCGCGGTCGCCCGCGCCCACGCCGGCCCGCACCCGGATGCCTGGGGCCCGCTGATGCAGCCCGTCCGGCGCGTCGCCGTGGCCCTCGCGCACGAGGGACGCCTCGTCATCTACCGCAAGGGCAAGCCGGTCGACCCTGACGACTTCCGCGGCATCTACCGCATCGGGCTGCCGCGCGTGGAGTGATCGTTTCCAATACCGCAGCGCGACGGGCGCGGCGCGTGCGCTGATTCCCTCTCCCGCTGGGCGGGGAGGCTCCCGCCCTCGATCCGCGCCGGGGATCATCCCCTGGGAAGCAGCGTCGGCGTGTAGCCCATCAGGCGGTAGGCCACGAGGCCGACCCATTCCTTGGCCGAGAGGTCCGCGAGGCGTAGCCCCTCCGAGAAGGTGCGGAAGGGGCGATAAAAGTCGTCCGGCTTGCCGTCGGCGTGGAAGTCGACGGGATAGGGCACCACATCGAAGCCGACGGCCTCGAAGCAGCCGACGGCACGCGGCATGTGATAGGCCGAGGTGACGAGCAGCCAGCGCTCGCCCGGCCGCGGCTGCACCAGGTCGCGGGTGAAGAGCGCATTCTCCCGCGTGTTGCGGGAGCGGTCCTCGTAGAGGACATTCTCCGTCCGCATGCCGACGGCCGTGAACAGCGCCCGCGCCGCATCGGCCTCCGTATATTCCTCTTCCGTCAGCAGGCTGGCCGAGCCGCCGGTGAAGACGATGCGGGCCTCGGGCAGAAGGCGCGCGAGCTCGATCGTCGCCGTCATGCGCGCGGCGGCATCGGTGAACTTGATCTGATGGCGGTTCATGCCGATGGCGCCGCCGAGCACGATGACGCCGGCGACGGGCTCGCCATCGAGGCGCGGCACGGCCGCGAAGCGGTCCTCGAGGACCCGCATCGAGATGCGGGCGAGCGGCGAGGCCCCGACGATCAGGAAGCCGATGATGCCGATGGCCACGAGGCCGCGGCCGAGGCGGCGGTAGCGCGAGAAGAGCAGCACGAGCCCGATAAGCGTGATGACGGTCAGCACGTTGCTCGGCGTGACGAAGAACCAGAAGATCTTCGAGAGATAGAAAAACATGGCTGCCCCGTATTGCCCGCCTGGTGCCCGCGATCAGCGGGTCTCGCTCAGCCGCCGCAGCAGCCGCTCGACATGGATGGTGCGCTCGGCCACCTCCCTGAGCTCGCAGCCCGCCTCGAAGACCGCCGCGCGCGGTGAGGCGGGGAACGCCTGCGAGATGAAGCTGCAGTTGAGGTCCGCATAGCTCTCCCAGGCCTGCTGCACGGCCGTGAAATGGGTGCGTGCCGCCCCGTCGAGCTTGCCGTCGAGGGCGGCGATCGCGCTCGTCATGCGCTCGCGCCAGACGGCGACCTCACGGCGTGAGCAGGCGATCTCCGCCGCGCGGCGATCGCCCTCGTCGCGCCGCGCGCAGACGAGCGCGATGGAGCCGATGCAGGCCGACGGGGCGCGGCCGCTCTCGCCGAGGCACTGGGCCATCGCGTCACGATCGGCGGCGATGACCTCACCGGCGCTTTTCAGCTCCGTCGCAGCCGCGGGGGCGGGAAGTCCCACCGCGGCGAGCGCGAGAAGGCCGGCAACCGCCGCGGCGGTGCGTCGGCCAGATCTCGGCATGGGAGGCTGCGGCATCGAATCCCGTTCCTGCATGGTGGGATCATGGCGTCAGGCTGCAGCCCCGCGTCAAGCGGCGATGCCTGCGCCGGACTGGCGAGAAGCCGCAGCGCCGGGCGAGAAGGATCTAGGCAACCGCCGCCGCTCGCGCCTCAGGCGGCCTTGTCCCAGGCGGGCGCCCAGGAGGGATCGATCATGCGCCCGTCGGGCCTGGCGAGGGCGCTGATGCGCGCCATCTCGTCCTCGTCGAGCGCAAAGTCGAAGATGTCGATGTTCTGCGCGATGCGCTCGCGGTTGGCGGATTTCGGGATGGCGACGACGCCCGGCTGCTGGACGTGCCAGCGCAGCACCACCTGGGCCGGCGTCTTGCCGTGCCGCTCGGCGATCTCGATGACCGCACGCTCGTCGAGCAGCTGGCCGCGGCCGAGCGGGCAATAGGCCGTGAAGGCGAGGCCGTGGCGACGGCAGGCGTCGAGGACCTTCGACTGGTCGAGGTAGGGGTGATATTCGCACTGGTTGGCCACCAGCGGCTCGTCCGAGCGCGCCACCGCCTCGTCGAGGAGCGCGACGGGGAAGTTGGAGACGCCGATGTGGCGCGTGAGCCCGTCGCGCCTCGCCCGGCCGAGCGCCTTGATCGTCTCCTTCAGCGGGATGCTGGCGTTCGGCCAGTGGATGAGCAGCAGGTCGACCGCGTCGAGGCCGAGGCGCCTGAGGCTCGCTTCGGCCGAGCGCATCACGTTGCTCTCCGAGAGGTCCTCGTACCAGACCTTCGTCGTCACGAAGAGCTTGTCGCGGGAGATGCCGGAGGCGCGGATGCCCTGGCCCACGGCCTCCTCGTTGCCGTAGCGGGCGGCGGTGTCGATGTGGCGGTAGCCCGCCTCGATCGCCCACTGGACGGCAGCGATGCAGGCGTCATTCGTTGCTTCCCAGGTGCCGAGCCCGAGAGCGGGAATGGCGGCGCCGTTGGCTTCGACGAGCGGAGCGGTCATGCGGGATACCTCGTTCGTTCGGACGTCGGTTGCGGGGCCGGCCGCGGGCGCGGCTCAGCCGGCGGCCTTGCTGTTGCGCAGCGCCTCGGCCTGAGCATAGAAGCGCTTTTCCCACTCTTTGTGATTGTCGAGCCCCTCGCGGATGAAGGGCGTGAAGACAGCGATGTTGAGCAGCAGCCAGTTGACGAGGTTCGCCGGGAAGCGCAGCGGCTTGACGAAGTCGACAAAGAGCACGACGCGCGTCTTGTCCGTGTGGTTCCAGGCCTCGTGGTTGTAGGCGTCGTCGAAGACGAGCGCCTTGCCCTCTTCCCAGTGGCAGATCTGCTTGTCGACGCGGATGGCGAGCTTGTCGCGCGGCTCGGGCACGATGAGGCCGAGGTGCAGGCGCAGCACGCCGTTGTAGGGCCCGCGGTGCGCCGGCAGGTGCTTGCCGGGCTCGAAGATGGAGAACATCGCCGTCTTGAGGCCCGGGATCTTCTGCACGATGCGCCAGGTCTCGGGGCACTGCTTGATGTTCTGCTCCGACGTGAGGCCGTAGCCGGCGAGGAAGAAGGTCTTCCACCCCGTGTCCTTGCTGATGGTCTTCACGTCCGTCGAGATGTCCTGGAAAGACGGCAGGTCCGCCTGGCGC
The DNA here is from genome assembly GCF_014196925.1 of Chelatococcus caeni. Classification (GTDB taxonomy): domain Bacteria; phylum Pseudomonadota; class Alphaproteobacteria; order Rhizobiales; family Beijerinckiaceae; genus Chelatococcus_A; species Chelatococcus_A caeni. The sequence goes on from NZ_JACIEN010000001.1 coordinate 976,043, forward strand.
ACCAGCACCTTCTCCAGTTCGGTGCGGATGAGGGGCCACTCGCGCTCGATCTCCGCCACCCAGGGGAAGGTGGCATTGTCGTAGACGGGCGGGTTGCCGACCTTGGAATAGTTGAGGTTGAGCTTCTCGGCCCAGGCGACGATGCCCATGAGCACGCGCGTGACGAGGCTCGGCCGGTCCATGGGGGCGATGCCCTCGGTGCCGAAGGTCTGCGTCGCGCCGCCGGCCGTGGCCGTGGAGGTGTGGGCTTCCTGCTTCAAAGTTCCTGCTCCCGGTCCTGGGTGCCCCGCGCCAATGGTCTTGCGGTTTCGACCGCGCTCAACCGTAGTTAGCTAATGACAGCCGCCGTTGGCCGCAACGGCCCTGAATGCGATTCTACCGTCCGCTGCATGCAAAAGAAGCGGGGCCGACAGCAGATTGGAGCTGTTCGAAACAGCAACGAGCGCTCGCGCCCGCCGCTGCGACCGCGGGCAGTTCGATCGTCGGCGATGGCGATTTTATGACGGGAGAACTGCCGCGCTGATGCAGGCTGACGATCAGCCAATACTTTGAAAGCGCTGTCTCTAGTTTGAAAGCGCTTGTGTTCCACTCTGCAAGGTCATGGCCGGGCTCGTCCCGGCCATCCACGTCTTTGACGTTGCTCTTTGTCTTAAAAGCGTGGATGCCCGCGACAGGCGCGGGCATGACGCGGGGAGCCGCCGCACGTCATGGCCGATTGCAGCGCGGCGGTTGTGATTCGCGCCCGCCGCCGCTACTTCGTCTTCTCGAAGAGCTCGCGGCCGATGAGCATGCGGCGGATCTCGCTGGTGCCGGCGCCGATCTCGTAGAGCTTGGCGTCGCGCAGCAGGCGGCCGGTCGCATAATCGTTGATGTAGCCGTTGCCGCCGAGGAGCTGGATGGCGTCGAGGGCGCATTGCGTCGCCTTCTCGGCGGCGTAGAGGATGGCGCCGGCCGCGTCCTCGCGTGTCGTCTCGCCCCGGTCGCACGCCTTCGCCACGGCGTAGACGTAAGCCTTGCAGGCGTTCATCGTCACATACATGTCGGCGAGCTTGCCCTGCACGAGCTGGAACGAGCCGATCGGCTGGCCGAACTGCTTGCGCTCGTGGACATAGGGCATCGCCACGTCGAGGCAGGCCTGCATGATGCCGATCGGCCCGGCCGCCAGCACCACGCGCTCGTAGTCGAGGCCCGACATCAGCACGTTGACGCCCTTGCCGACGCTGCCGAGCACGTTCTCCTCGGGCACTTCGCAGTCCTCGAACACGAGTTCGCAGGTGTCGGAGCCGCGCATGCCGAGCTTGTCGAGCTTCTGGGCGGTGGAGAAGCCCTTCATGCCCTTCTCGATGAGGAAGGCGGTGATGCCGCGCGACCCGGCCTCGGGGTCCGTCTTGGCATAGACGACGAGCGTCTCGGCGACGGGCCCGTTGGTGATCCACATCTTGTTGCCGTTGAGGACATAGCGGTCGCCGCGCTTCTCCGCCCGCGTCTTCATCGAGACGACGTCGGAGCCTGCGCCGGGCTCCGACATCGCGAGCGCGCCGACGTGCTCCCCGGAGATGAGCTTGGGCAGGTAGCGGCGCTTCTGCTCGGCCGTGCCGTTGCGGCGGATCTGGTTGACGCAGAGGTTGGAATGGGCGCCGTAGCTGAGGCCAACCGAAGCGGAGGCGCGGGAGACCTCCTCCATCGCCACGCAATGTTCCAGATAGCCGAGGCCGGCCCCGCCGAACTCCTCCTCCACGGTGATGCCGTGCAGGCCGAGCGCGCCCATCTCGGGCCACAGGTCGCGCGGGAAGGTGTTGGTGCGGTCGATCTCCTCGGCGCGCGGGGCGATCTTGTCCTGCGCGAAGGCGTGCACCGTCTCGCGGATGGCGTCGGCCGTCTCGCCGAGGTCGAAGTTGAAGTCCTGCGGACGGTTGCTGAGCATGGCGGCCTCCTCCTCTGATCTTGGTCCCTCTTATACGCGCATGGGCGGAAGCCTGTCAGCGCACTGGGCCGTGCGCCGATGCCAAGCCGGCGCCTCGGCCTCGCGCACACCCATTAGCCCGTCATTAAGCGGGCGCTGCTAGCGTCCAGCCATCTTTATGTCGAAAGCCCCGGAGCGCCCTTGCAACCGTCCCCGCAGCATCTCGAGCCGAAGGCTCCCGCGGGATGGCGCCGCGTGGCACAAAGGCTCGCCTCGCGCCAGGTGCTGTCGGCGGCGACCACGCTCGCCATTCGCGTCGCCTCGGCGGGTATCGGCTACGTGGTGCAGTTCGCGCTGGCGCGGGCCCTCGGCGCGTCGGAATACGGCATCTTCGCCCTCGCGTGGCTGTGGGTGACGATCGGCGGTTTCGCCGGCTGCTTCGGCTTCAGCCAGACGGTGGTGCGCTTCCTGCCGCGCTATCGGCAGAAGGGCGACATGGCCCTGCACGACGCCTTCCTCACCGTCGGGCGGCGGGTCGTCGCCCTCGTCTCCGGCGTTCTCGCCCTTGTCGGCGCCGCCGTGACGCTTCTTGCCGGCGGCTGGGCCGGCGGGGTTGCGCCCTTCCTCATCGCGGCCGCCTGCGTGCCCGTCTTCGCCTATGCCGACCTGCTCGAGGGCACGGCACGCTCGCGCGGCTGGCTCGGCCTCGCCTTCATCCCGCCCTACATCCTGCGGCAGCTCCTCGTGCTCGGCCTGGTCGCCGGTGCCTACGGCCTCGGCTGGCCGGGCACGGCCGTCACGGCGATGGCCGCCACTTTCGTCGCGCTCGTCATCGCGGCGGCCGTCCAGCACGTCCTCCTCACGCGCCGGCTGCCCAAGGCGGACGTGCCGAAGAAGAACCTGCGCCGCGTGCTGCCGCTGTGGCTGCGCTCGGGTGGGCTCCTCTTTCTCGCCGACGGCGCGCGGCTCCTGCGCACCTATGGCGACACCATCGTGCTCAGCGCCTTCCTGCCGCCGGCGGCGGTCGGCATCTACTTCGCCGCGACCCGTGTCGCCTCGGTGCTGGGCTTCGTCGAATATTCCGTCAGCGCCGCGATGGGCTACCGCTTCGCCACCATGGCGGCGAGCGGCGACCGGCATGCCCTCGCGCGCCGCGCGGTCCATGCGGCCGTCGTCACGCTGGTGCCGGTGCTCGTCGGCGGCCTCGTGCTGTGGCTCATCGGCGGCTTCGTCCTCGGCCTGTTCGGCGAGGCCTTCGTGGCCGGCACGGCGGTGCTGCCGCTGCTCATCGCCGCGCAGGTGCTCCGCGCCGCGGTCGGGCCGGCCGACGACCTGCTCAACGTGCTCGGGCGCGAGCGCTGGACCTTCATCGGCCAGCTCGCCGGGCTCGTCGTCAATGTCGCGACGGGGCTCGCCCTGGTGCCGGTCCTCGGCATCGTGGGGGCGGGGCTCGCCTCCCTCGCCGCCATGGCGGCGACGACGGCCATCCTCGGCATCGGCGCGTGGCTCCTTCTCGGCGGTCACCTGCGCGGCGGGACGGCATCGGGCGGCCGTATCGGGCCGGGGGGGCAAGCGTGATCGGGGGATCGGGACTGAGGAGCATGCCGGGTTCGGGGGAGGGAATGATGAGAGTCGCATTTCACGGAAGCACGCATCCGCCCAATGCCACCTACCGATGCGTCATGACGACGGTGGCGGACCTGCTGCCGCACCGCGAAGCCTGGGAGAGGCTGGCGAAGTCGGCGGTCGAGCCCAATCCGTTCTATGAGCCGGACGCCTTGCTGGCGGCCGCCCGCTATGTCGAGGGGGGCACGCTCTGGGTCGTCGCCATCTGGCGCGACGGGAGGGAAGGGGGCGAACTCGCCGGGCTGTTCCCGCTGCAGTTCGGCGCCCTGAGGCAGGGCGTCCTCTGGCCGCTGCCGAGCCTCTACGTCAACCACATGTTCTCCGCCACCAGCGCGCCCCTGATCTCCGAAAGCGATCCGGAAGGCGTGTGGGAAGCCTTCCTCGGTGATCTCGGCAACCTCTGCCGGGGCGGCGCGGTCCTCAAGTGCCCCCGCCTGCCGCGCGGGCGCGGCGCGTCGATCGCGCTCGAGAACGTCATGGCCAGGCAGGGCCTCAGCCACGCATGGCTGTACGGATACACGCGGCCGGCCGTCGAGAGCGACCTCTCCTACGACGCCTATGCCGCGCGCTATTCGCCCAAGCGCCGGCGCAACCTGCGCCGCGCCGAGCAGCTTCTGGCATCCCAGGGGGAGGTGACCTTCCACAGCGTCCGGGGGCCGGGGCCCGAGGCGGCGCGCGCCTATGCGGATTTCCTCGCCCTCGAGGCGGCCGGCTGGAAGGGGGCCGCAGGCACCGCCCTCGCCAAGAGCGAGGCCACCCAGGGTTTCGGCGAGCACCTGTTCGGGCCGCAGCGCGTGGCCGATGGCGTCGCCTTCGACGTGCTGGCCGTCGCCGGCCGGGCCGTGGCGATCAACGTCAATCTCGTGCGTGGCGGCGTCGTCTATGCGGCCAAGAGCGCCTATGACGAGAGCCTGTCGCAGGCGAGCCCGGGCACGCTGCTCGATCTTCACCTCCTGCGCCGCACGCTGGACGAGAAGGCTTACGCGCGGCTCGATTCCTGCGCCCAGCCCAACCATCCGCTCGCCGCCTACTGGCTGGAGGAGCAGGAGGTCGGTGCCGTATTCCTCGCCACGACGGCGAGCACGCCGCGCTGGTATTTCGACATGATGCTCCTCACCGTGCGCCAGACACGGCGCCTGCGCGAGCAGGCGAAGGAGCTGATCGAGCGCTTCTGGCAGTAGGCGACGGAAGGCGGGCCGGCGCGCCGGCCCGCGAGCGCCCGCCGGCCGGTCCTCAGAGCTCGCCCGCCTTGAACTTTTCCCACATGTCCGCCGTGCCGTAGAAGGCGTTGCGGTCGACGTCGCCCGTCACGCCCGGTACGCGGCCCGTGGTGGTGAACTGCCAGAAGCTCCAGCGCCGGCCGTTGTAGCGTTCCTCCGGCTCGGCGGCGACGGAGCGCAGCCAGAAGTGATAGCCCGGCAGCTCGTTCTCCAGCACCTCCTGGTGGAAGGTGATGTCGGTGTAGATGATGGGCCGCTTGCCCGTATGCGCCTCGAGCTCGGCCAGCATCAGCCGGATCTTTTCGAGCGCCACCTCGCGCGGCACCTTCTGCGGGCAGGTCTTGGAATGGCCGTTCCACTCGACGTCGAGGACGGGCGGCAGCGCGTCGGGGTCGTTCGGGATGTGTTGGCGGAACCACTGCGCCTGCTCGTGCGCCGGGCGGCACCAGTAGACGAAGTGATAGGCGCCGCGGGGGATGCCGGCCGCACGCGCTCCCGCCCAGTTCTTGTAGAAGCTCGGGTCGATGTGGTCGCCGCCCTCGGTCGCCTTGATGAAGACGAACTGGGTGCCGGCGCGCCGCACGGCCGCCCAGTCGATCTCGCCCTGCCAGCGCGACACGTCGATGCCCTGGATCGGGTAGCGGTGCGCCTTGGCAACGCCGGGATGCGGCTTGCGATCGCCCTTGTCGGGATAGAACGTGTCGATGGAGGAGCAGGCGACGAGGGCGAGGGCGGTGAGGGAGGTGACGGCGAGGCGGCGGAGCATCGGGCGGCGGGCGCTCATTGGAAGGGACATGCCGCGACGATTCGTTTCAATAGATTGACGAACCCTTTACGACAGCCCGAACCACAGGGTGGCGATCCCCAAAAAGGCGAAGAACCCGATCACGTCCGTCGTCGTCGTCACGAAGGGGCCTGACGATACGGCGGGGTCGACCCCGAGCCGGTTCAGGGTCAGCGGGATGAGGATGCCGCCCAGCGCCGCCACCGACAAGACGGTGAGGATGGCGAGGCCGATGACGAAGCCGAGGTCGCGGATGCCGAACCACATCACCGCCACCGTGCCGAGGATGATGGCGAAGCCGACGCCGTTGCAGATGCCGACCGCGACCTCGCGGCGGATGATGCGCCAGGTGTTGGAGCGGCGTAGCTCCTGCGTCGCGAGCGCGCGCACCGTCACCGTCATCGTCTGCGTGCCGGCATTGCCGCCGATGGAGGCGACGATCGGCATGAGGACGGCGAGCACAACCATCTGCTGGATCGAGGCCTCGAACAGGTGGATGACATTGGCCGCCACGATGGCCGTGATGAGATTGGCGAAGAGCCACGGAAAGCGGCTGCGCACCGTGTACCAGATGGTATCCGACAGCTCCTCGTCGCCCTTGACGCCACCGAGCGCCTTGAGGTCCTCGTCCGCCTCCTCCTCGATGACGTCGACGATATCGTCGATCATCATCACGCCGACGAGGCGCTTGGCCTCGTCGACGACGGCGCAGGAGACGAGGTTGTAGCGCTGGAACAGCCGCGCCGCCTTCTCCTGGTCGTCGGTCGCCTCGATGAGGTGCTGGTCCTCGTTCATGACGTCGCTGATCTTCACCGGCCGCTTGGTGCGCAGAAGGCGGTCGAGCGGCACCGTGCCGATCAGCTGGTAGGAAGGGTCGACGACGAAGATCTCGTAGAAGGTGTCGGGCAGGTCCTCGGTGTCGCGCATGTAGTCGATGGTCTGCCCCACCGTCCAGAACGGCGGCACGGCGATGAACTCCGTCTGCATGCGCCGCCCGGCCGAATCCTCCGGATAGTCCAGCGAGCGCTGCAGCGCCACGCGCTCGGGCGGCGGCAGTTGCCCGAGCACCTCGGCCTTGTCGGCCTCGTCGAGGTCCTCGAGAATGTAGACGGCATCGTCGACGTCGAGCTCGCGCACGCCCTCGGCGATGTTGGCGTTCGGGATGCTCTCGAGCAGCTCCTCGCGGATCGCGTCGTCGACCTCGGTGAGGGCCGCGAAGTCGAAGTCGCTGCCGAGCAGCGCGACGAGCCGCGGGCGGTCGTCATAGTCGAGCGCCTCGATGAGGGCGCCGAGATCGGCCTCGTGGAGCGGGGCGGCGAGGCGGCGCAGATCTTCGGCATCGCCGTCGGCAATGGCCTCGGAGACGCTTCCCAGGAAGCTCGGATTGACGTTGCCTTCCTCGTCCCGGAACGCGAGCGCCTCGGGCGCCGTCTCGTGCTCGACGTTCACCATGCTGATCCGCCCGCTGGTGTGAGGTTCGACGCCCTTCTAGGTGCGGTCCCTGCGGAAGACAACCGCCCACACGCGGCTTTGTTGCACGATCGAGGCCCTGTGGCCCGGCTGCCTCACGGGCGAAGGCGGCGTCTCACAGGCCGAGCTGCGGCCCGCGCGGCGCCGTGCCGCCGACGACGAGCACCCAATAGTCGCGCCCGCCCGCCCGGGCACGGGCGAAGCCGATGTTAGTCGCGCCCGCCCGCCCGGGCACGGGCGAAGCCGATGTGGGAGGCGGGGTTCTGCAGCATGTTCCGGCGGTGCTCCGGCGAGCGGCGCCAGTCCTCCATCGCTTCCTCGAGGGAGCGCTGTCCCATGGCGATGTTCTCCGCCCCGTGCGTGAAACGCCGCCCGGTCCCGTCCATGCGGCTCCAGAACGAGCCGGCGGCCTCGTGCGAGAGCACATCCTTCTCGGCCATGGCGCGGGCCTGCTGCCGCGCCGCCGCATTGAGCGCCTCGTCCGGCGTCACCGGCCCGAGGCCGCTCGCGGCACGAAAGCGCGAAACCGCGCCCGCTGCCGCCGGGGCGGCCTCCGAGGAAACGGTTTCGACGCTCTGGCGCTTGGAGGCGGCCATGGTGCAGGCACTGAGCGCGAGGGCGAGCGAAACGAGCAGGGCAGGGATCTTCATGAAGGTCATCGGCAGGGTGGGGAGGGAGGAGAGCCCCGATCCATGTCCGACGTTGCCGGCCTCTTTGTGGCAAGGCTCGGCGAAAACGCGGGCCTGCGGGAAGCCGTCGGCTCACCGATGAACGGCAGGGGAGAAAAATGTGGTGGCCGGCTGCACGGGCGTTGGCCGGCCAGTCCTCCGACTGGAGCTCAAAATTCTCAGGTGATTGAAAAATGATCGGCGACTTGTGATCGGTTGTCCGCGGCTGGCTAGCCAACGGTTCGAATGGTCAGTGTGAGACTGCTTTCGTCTTCCTCAATTTCCGCATCGAGGTAATCGATTGCATCTTGATTCATGTAAAGAAAGTGAATGATTCGCCCATAGGCCGCGTCAGGAATGTCGGTGGCTATTTCCGCCATCGCGCGACTCTTGTCGTCGGTCTTCTTCCAAAAGATTATGGCGTCCATGACTTCGTCGAACGTCATAAGTGCAGCCCCTCGGAATGCTGAACTGGTTCTCGCGTTGATCTGTCCCGGCCGTCGAGCGGGGCAAGGACCGGTCCCGTCAAGCCGCCGACCGTTCGGACCTTGCGCAGGGCCTGAGGAGCAATCTCGATCAGCCCGGCCATGGTCATGGCGCCGTCCACCTCATCGGGCAGCCCGAGAGGCTGAACGCGGAACCCGGCCTCATGAAAGCGTGGCAGCCACCAGGTCTCGAACACCGCGGAGACGGCCTGCAATCCGTTCCGCAGGCCATATTCCTGCAGGGCAGCCATGAGTTCCATGTTGACGCGGCCGCCGCGAAACTCCTTCACCACGAAGAAGCGCGACCACTCCATGATGTCGGGGCCCTGGGGGATGCCGCGCTCGGCTGCCAGATGCGGAAAGACCTCCGACAGCATATGCGACCGGGTTGTGGGAAATAATCTATGTCCACCGGCTATTCTGCCGTTTTCGATGGCAAGGAAATAGACCGTGTCCGCGGTGTCATAGCTGTCTTGTTCGATGCCGTTTCCTCTGTCCAGGTTCTGCCATTTTCGTTCATCGACGAAGATCTCGTGCCGGATGCGGTATGACCTTTCTATCATATCGCCGTATTTGTGCCTGTTTATCGCGTCTACGACGTGGATCACGGGTATCCCTTTTCCGCTGCGTTGTTCGCACGGAGAGGGAATCATAAAATTTATGGTTAATTAATTGTACTTGTATGCAACCTAGGGGTAGATGCAGCGCCGCTGCATGGCCATGACCACGGCCTGGGCCTTGGTGTTGGCGCCGAGTTTCTCGGCTGCGGTGCGAATGTGGTGGCCGATGGTCCTCGGCGTCAGCCCGAGGATTTCTCCGACCTCCAGAACCGTCTTGCCCCATGCGGTCAGCAGCAGCACGTCCTTCTCGCGGTCTGTCAGCTGAACCGACTGGGCCTTTCTCGTCTCGTCGACGACCCGGAGCCGTTCGGCCGCATACATCGTCAGAAGATGCAATCCGCGCCTTGCTTCACCCGTCAGCGACAGCGACGCGCCGGCGAACGAGGCGCATCCGGTGCCGTCGAAGCCGTGCAGGGGGACGCTCCAGCCTTCCTTCAAACCATAGTCGCGCGCCGACGTCATGACGGTCCTGGACCGCCCCCTCGGGATCGGGCAGTCGCTCCAGAAGAAAGGGTCGTTCGTCTTGAAGCAATGCTCCGCGACTGGATCGCTGTCGATGAGGCGGTGCCGAGTATAGAAGTCGTACCACGGATCGGACCACCGCTTTGCGTAGATCATGTCGCGGAAGTTCTGATATTTATTGGGTATTCTGGTGAAGATGAAGTATGTGGCGCCATAGCGCTCCGCGAACTGCACGACACCGTTCATGATGGTATCGGTGTCGGTCGTCGATTCCAGGTCCTCGATCGATCTAAGGACTTCGGCGGCAACTGCTTCTCTGGGCATCCGACCATCCCCCTCCGGGGCTGGAACGGCCCCGAGGCTGCTCTTAATTTTGCCGCATTTTATTAACGCCGTATTGATGTGGAATTCACGGGCGCAGCCACGCGGGGCAGGGGCGTTCTTGCGCCGGGCCGGTTTCGGCTTGTTATGACGTGCAAGATCAGAGCGTAGGGGGCGGGAGTGGCCGGGAATTGGCGGGAACGCGCGTCCTCGGGGCGCCCGAAGGGACCGCGCTTCAGGCGGACCTGACCGGGACCTTCAAGAGGCCGTTCCCGGAACAGGTCGCGTTCTTCCACGGGCAAGCTCGCCAATCTCGTGCCGACAAGCACGTGGCGCGACCTGGAGCGCGAGGCGCACGATTCGACCTTCATGGTGCCGGCGCCATGAAGGCGGACCTGCTCGCCGACCTCGCCGCGACCGTCGACAAGGCGGTCACGCAGGGGCTCACCCTCCGGCTGGCGTGCGCCATGTGATGCGCTCCCATGGCGATGCTGGGCGGGAGGAAGCACGCGGGCAGCGGGCCGTGACGGCGAACAATGTGCTGCGGCAAGCTTCGGCGGTCACCTTCCGGTGTGGCTTGCATCGCTTTTCTCGACCGTTTCCGCTCGAGGCAGCAGGGTCGGGTTTCGAGAATCCTCCGCCGGTCAGCGGCCGGGAGATGCGGTGCCTGCGATGAGTGAGTCTGCGAAGAGCGCGACACGCGTCATGGACTTCATGATGCCTGGCGAGCGGAATGCTCTAGGTGTGAACGCCGTCATTCGGCCGGGGCCGGAACCCGACCGTCTTCGGGACCGACGGCCGGCGCTATGTCGGTCTGCGGCGGCTCGGGCACTGCGCCTTCGGCGGGCGCTGCCCGACCGTTGGCCGGCGGCGCGCCCGGGTCCTGCGGCGCTGCTTCCGGGACCGTGGCGCTGGTGACGGGGTCGCTCGGCATCGGCTCCGGCGTCACCGAGCCGTCGGCGGCCGCGACGCGCCAGACCGTGTTGCCGGCGTCGTCGGCGATGAGCAGCGCGCCGGTGCCGTCGATGGCGAGGCCGACCGGCCGGCCGCGCGCCTCGTCGCCCTCGAGGAAGCCGGTCACGACGTCCCGGGCCATGCCGGCCGGGCGGCCGTTCTCGAAGGGAATGTAGACGACCTTGTAGCCGTTGAAGGCTCTGCGGTTCCAGCTGCCCCGGTGCCCGACGAAAGCGCCGTTGCGATAAGCCTCCGGCATCGCCGAATTGTTGGTGAAGGCGAGGCCGAGGGCTGCGACGTGGCTGGAGAGCGCATAGTCCGGCTTGATCGCCTTTTCGACGAGATCCGGACGCGGCGGCACGACCCGTTCGTCGACATGCTGCCCGAAATAGCTCCAGGGCCAGCCGTAGAAGCCGCCGTCCCGCACCGAGGTCAGATAGTCGGGCACGAGGTTGGGGCCGAGCTCGTCGCGCTCGTTGACTACCGTCCACAATTCCCCTGTTTCGGGATGGATGTTGAGCCCGTTGGGATTGCGCAGGCCGGACGCGAAGATGCGCGCCGCGCCGGTCACGCGGTCGACCTGCCAGATCGCCGCGCGCCCTTTCTCGGCCTCCAGCCCGCGCTCGCCGGCATTGGAGTTGGAGCCGACGGAGGCGTAGAGAAAGCGGCCGTCCGGGCTGAGCGCGAGGTCCTTGGTCCAGTGATGGTTGATCGGGCCGCCGGGAAGCGGCGTCAGCACGGTCGGCCGCGCGTCGATCGCCGTCTCGCCGAGCCGGTAGGGATAGGCCAGGATGGCGTCGGCGGCGGCGACGTAGAGCGTGTCCTCGTACCACGCCACGCCGAAGGGCGAGTTGAGGCCGGTCAAAAGGTCGACGCGTTCATCGACCACGCCGTCGCGGTTGGTGTCGCGCAGGAGCGTGATGAGGTTCGTTTCCTTTTCGTCGCCGCCGCCACCGGCGGCCATGTCCATGATGAAGTCGCGAATGATGTCCTTCGGGCGGTTGAGCGGCTTGTCCGGAGGCGCCTTGGACTGGACGACGAGCACGTCGCCGTTGGGCAGCGTGTGCACGGTGCGCGGATTGGCGAGATCCGTCGCATAGGGCGTGGCGACTAGATCCTCGGGGACGGCCGGCTTCTCGCCTTCATGCCAGCCCACGACTTCCGCCACCTTGAGGTCCGGAAGCAGGTCGTTCCGCGGCGCGGGCAGGACGGGGTCGGGACCGTATTGCTGCGACACGTCGAAATTCTCGTCGCCGCAGCCGGAGATCAGGAGAGCGGCACCGACGATTGTGGAGAGGGCGAAAGTTCTAGACATGACGCGCTCCCCAGCGTCCGAACAGTCCGGTGACCAACATGGCGAAGACGGTCAGGATCGACACCGTCATTCCCCAGGGGACAACCGCCGTCCACCCGTCGGCTGTGTGGATGAAATTGTTGAGCGTGGCGAGCAGCAGCACGACGATGCCGCCGCTCACCGCCGGCCAGGAGAGCCATATCCGGCGGAAGGCCCAGTCGAGCAGGAGGGCGATTGCCGCGAGGATGCCGAAAACCAGCCCCGCAAACAGCAACCATTCGGAGAAGTGGAGCCAGAGCAGGTTCAGCGTGTGCCAGTAGGCGATGTCGGTCAGAACCGTGAGGCTGAAGCAGGCGATCGGAAATGAAAGAAGGACGGCGTGGACCAGATCCATCGCCGAGGCCCGCGCGGGCCATGGGCGGTCGTACGTCATCGGCTCACCTGCCGTGTGGTTTCGGTCTAAAGGGGGATACTAATGGGAGCCGCTTTTGTTCCCGTCATCTTCGCATCAACGGGCGGCCGGCGAAAAAACCAGACGGTGCAGTACAGCAGATCGGCGACACGGCTATGTTTTCGATCGTTCTGCTCTACGTGCTTGCTGCGACCGTAATTTGCACTTTGCGCCCGGGCCGCGAGCAGCGGACCTGCGAGGCGCGATCGGCGCCGTCAACGTGAGCAGCTGAACGAGGGCAGCCTGCCACTCCGGCTTGCGCGCCAGAGCGGTGGAATCCACCACAGTTGCAGCTGGCCCGGCCAAAACAAAAACGGCGATCCCTTGCGGGATCGCCGTTCGGAGCCTTCGGCTCGAAATCGTGGTGCGGTCGAGAGGACTCGAACCTCCACTCCTCTCGGAACTACCACCTCAAGGTAGCGCGTCTACCAGTTCCGCCACGACCGCAACCGCTTCGTGGAGACGTCCGTCTCCGGAAGCGGGCTGGGATGTAACAGATCGATGTCGGCTCCACAAGTGCCCCGTTGCGGCCTGTGCAAAAACTCCCCACAGGTGCTGCACGGGCCAGCTCCAGCGGCGCTCTCCCCGGCGTTTTCCTCGTTCCCTCAGGCTATTCCGCCGGGACTGCGGGGCAGTGCCGCTACTTTCGAACTTGTCGAACGCCAAATCCCGCCCCACTTTCTGCGGCGGAGCCGCGCGGTTGCGTCGGCTTGCCACGGGATGGGGACGACGTTCGTTGCTGAAGGCGAGAGACGAGTTGGGCGGCCTGATGCTGCCGCAGGCGGGCGCACCGCCCGTCGAATGGCGCATCAGCGACGGCTATGTCGGCTATGAGGAGGCCGTGGCGGCGATGGAGGCGCGCGTCGCGGCGATCGCGGCGGGCGAGGCGGCCGAATGCGTCTGGCTGCTGGAGCATCCGCCGCTCTATACCGCCGGGACCTCGGCCAACGACGCCGATCTCGTCGAGCCGGGGCGTTTCCCCGTCTTCCGCTCCGGCCGCGGTGGCCAGTTCACCTATCACGGGCCCGGCCAGCGCGTGGCCTATGTCATGCTCGACCTCTCGCGGCGCACGCAGGACCTGAGGGCCTTCGTCGCGGCGCTGGAGGCCTGGCTGATCGCCACGCTCGACGGCTTCAACGTGCGCGGCGAGCGGCGCGAGGACCGTGTCGGCGTCTGGGTGCGCCGGCCGGAGAAGGGCGCGGCGGCTGAGGACAAGATCGCCGCCATCGGCATCCGCGTGCGCCGCTGGGTCACCTTCCACGGCATCAGCCTCAACGTGGAGCCGGACCTTTCGCATTTCTCCGGCATCGTGCCTTGCGGCGTGCGCCAGCACGGCGTCACGAGCCTCGTCGATCTCGGCATCCCCGTCACCATGCCGGAGGTGGATGCCGCGCTCAGGGCGAGCTTCGAGGACATCTTCGGGCCGGCCGTTCCCGTCCCGGCCTGAAGCCGGCCCGTCCGTCGGTCCCGGAAACACCCTCTCCAAATGCGCCTTGGCATCGGCGCACGTTGCCGGATCGCGGGCACGGCGCCATAGTCCGGCCAACGGCCCGCACTGCGGGCGACAGCCGTTGGGGAGGGACGCGTGCCGGCCATCGAGAGCGCGATCGATTCGACATCCGCCGATTTTCGCGCCAATGCCGCCGCCTGGGCCGAGCTCAGGGCGGAACTCGACGCCCGGCGGGCCGAGGTGGCGGCCGGCGGGCCGGCGAAGGCGCGCGAGCGGCACCTGGCGCGCGGCAAGCTCCTGCCGCGCGAGCGCGTCATGCGCCTCATCGATCCAGGTTCGCCCTTCCTCGAGATCGCGCCGCTTGCGGCCTTCGGCATGTATGGCGATGCCATCCACGGCGCCGGGCTGATCGCGGGCATCGGCCGGGTCGAGGGCCGTGAGGTCATGATCGTGTGCAACGATTCGACCATCAAGGGCGGCACCTACTACCCGATGACGGTGAAGAAGCACCTGCGCGCCCAGGAGATCGCGCGCGAGAACAGGCTGCCCTGCATCTATCTGGTCGATTCGGGCGGGGCCAACCTGCCGCACCAGACGGAGGTGTTCCCCGACCGGGAGCATTTCGGCCGCATCTTCTACAACCAGGCGACGCTGTCCTCGCTCGGCATCCCGCAGATCGCCGTCGTCATGGGCTCGTGCACGGCCGGCGGCGCCTATGTGCCGGCCATGTCCGACGAGACCATCATCGTGCGCCGGCAGGGCACCATCTTCCTTGGCGGCCCGCCGCTGGTGAAGGCGGCGACCGGCGAGGTCGTCTCGGCCGAAGACCTCGGCGGGGCCGACGTGCACGCCCGCCAGTCCGGCGTCGCCGACCATTACGCGGTGGACGACGTGCATGCGCTCGCGCTCGCGCGCCGCATCGTCGCCAATCTCAACACGATGAAGAAGAGCGACATCGCCCTGACGACGCCGGCCGAGCCCGTCTACGACCCGGCCGAGCTCGAGGGCCTCGTGCCCACCGACCTCAAGAAGCAGTACGACATCCGCGAGGTCATCGCCCGGCTCGTCGACGGTTCCGAGTTCGACGAGTTCAAGCGCCTCTACGGCACGACGCTGGTGACCGGCTTTGCCCGCATCTGGGGTGTCCCCGTCGGCATCATCGCCAACAATGGCATTCTTTTCTCCGAATCGGCGCTGAAGGGCGCCCATTTCATCGAATTGTGCTGCCAGCGCCGCATCCCGCTGCTCTTCCTGCAGAACATCTCCGGCTTCATGGTGGGGCGGCAGTACGAGGCCGGCGGCATCGCCAAGGACGGGGCGAAGCTCGTCACGGCGGTGGCCTGCGCCCGCGTGCCCAAGATCACGGTGCTCGTCGGCGGCTCCTTCGGCGCCGGCAACTACGGCATGTGCGGGCGGGCCTATTCGCCGCGCTTCCTCTTCACCTGGCCCAACAGCCGCATCTCGGTGATGGGCGGCGAGCAGGCGGCGAGCGTGCTCGCCACCGTCAGGCGCGACAACATCGAGGCCGAGGGCAAGACGTGGAGCGCGGAGGAGGAGGAGGCCTTCAAGGCGCCCATCCGCGACCGCTACGAGGAGGAGGGCAACCCCTACCACGCCACCGCGCGCCTGTGGGACGACGGCATCATCCTGCCCTCCGAGACGCGCCGCGTGCTGGGCCTCGCCTTCTCTGCCTGCCTCAACGCCCCGGTCGAGGAAACGCGTTTCGGCGTGTTCCGGATGTGAAGGTGCAAACGGCGCCCTCTCTTCGCAGGCGGGGAGAAGGAGCGACCGTCCGGCACCGTCCTCGCACGGCCGTGCATTCCCTCTCCACATTGCCGGCATTCCGCCTGCCGGCCTCCACATTGCCGCTGTGACCGGCTAGTCTTCCTCCCATTAAACCGTTTCAGATCGGACAAGCGCCGCAGGAGCGGCCGGGGACAGGGAGACGTCGCATGGCATCGAAGGGCAAGGTGGCACTCATCACGGGGGCGGGATCCGGCGTCGGGCGAGGGGTGGCGCTCGCCTTCCTGAAGGACGGCTACAGCGTCGTCCTCGCCGGCCGCCGCAAGGAGGCGCTGGAGGAGACGATCCGCCTCGCGGGTGTTCCCGCCGACCAGGCGCTCGCGGTGTCCACCGATGTGACCGATCCGGCCTCCGTCAAGGCGCTCTTCGCCGCCTGCAAGGAGCGCTTCGGGCGGCTCGACGTGCTGTTCAACAACGCCGGTGTCTCGGCGCCGGGCCTGCCGCTCGAGGACCTGACCTTCGAGCAGTGGAAGGCGGTGGTCGATACCAACCTGACCGGGCCCTTCCTGTGCACGCAGGAGGCCTTCAAGCTGATGAAGGACCAGAGCCCGCGCGGCGGGCGCATCATCAACAACGGTTCCATCTCGGCCTATGCGCCGCGGCCGAATTCCGCGCCCTATACGGCGACGAAGCACGCGATCTCGGGCCTCACGCGCTCGACGTCGCTCGACGGGCGCAAGTACGACATCGCCTGCGGGCAGATCGACATCGGCAATGCGGCGACCGACATGGCCGCCAAGATGGCCGAAGGCGTGCCGCAGGCGGACGGCTCCATCAGGAAGGAGCCGCTGATGGACGTGACCCACGTGGCCAACGCGGTGCTGCACATGGCGAGCTTGCCGCTCGAGGCCAATGTCCTCTTCATGAACGTGATGGCGACGAAGATGCCCTTCGTCGGCCGCGGGTGAGCGGCACGAGGCCCGTTGCGCCCGCCGGGGGCTTCCCGCGGCGGGCCGGGCAGGGTAAGCGGGGGCGTCCGTTTCTCTGACCTTCAGGAGTGAACATGTCTTCGATCGAACGCATCGGCGTCGGCCCGCGCATGAGCGAGGCGGTGGCCTTCGGCAATCTCGTCTTCCTCTCCGGCGAGGTCGCGGACGACACCTCGCAGGACACGGCCGGCCAGACGCGCCAGATCCTCGCCCAGATCGACGAGACGCTGAAGAAGGCCGGCACCGACAAGACCAAGATCCTCAAGGCCAACATCTGGCTGGCCGACATGGCCGATTTCGCCAAGATGAACGAGGTGTGGGACGCCTGGGTGCCGCAGGGCAACACGCCGGCCCGCGCCACCGTCGAGGCCAAGCTCGCGACCCCGGCCTACCGGGTCGAGATCATGGTGGTCGCGGCGCGCTGAGCCCCGGCCAGCGGCTGAGAACGAAAGGCGCGGCGCCCCGGTGCCGCGCCTTTTCTTTGGGGCGCATCGCCCTTGCCGCGGCGCGGCAGCTTCATCAGACTGTCAGAATGTCGGGCTAGGAGCAGCGCCTCACTCGGCCCCCTCATTGCAGAAGATGCCGCAACCGACCGGAGGCAAGGTGCAGGCCGACGTCGCCCGTCTGAGGCACCGCTACGCGCGGCAGGTCACGATGCGGCTCGTCGCGAGCGACGAGCGGCTTCGCGACGCCTTTGCCGCGGTCCCGCGCGAGCGCTTCGTGGGACCAGGCCCCTGGCGCCTCGTGACGCCGTTCGGCAGCGAGATGACGCCCGATGCCGACCTGCGGCACGTCTATTCCGACATCGCGATCGAGTGCCATCCGGTGCGCGGCAGGGACGATGGCGAGCCCTCGCTGCACGCCCTCGGCATCGCGGCCCTCGGCCTTGGCGCCGGCCAGGCCGTCGCCCATGCCGGCTGTGGCACGGGCTACTACAGTGCGGTCATGGCCGAGCTCGTGGGCGGCGCCGGCCGCGTGGACGCCCATGAGGACGACCGCGTGCTCGCGGAGCGGGCAAGGTCCGCCCTCGCGCCGTGGCCGCAGGCGAGCGTGACGGAAATGCCGTCGGCGTCGTTGCCGGCCTACGACGCGGTCTATTGCGAGGCGGCCGGAACCGGCCCCGACGAGGCGTGGCTCGCGGCGGTGAAGGACGGCGGACGGATCGTCTTTCCGCTGACGGACGCCTTCGGGCGCGGCGCGCTCGTCTGCCTGTCGCGCCGGGGCGACGTCTTTGCCGTCGCGCCGCTCGCGCGCGTCACCGTCACGCCGCCGGCCTTGCCGGGCGGCGCCGGGGTCGATGCGCGTCTCGCCGAGGCTTCGGCAGCCGGCAGGCTCATGTCCGTTCGGGCGCTCTACCGGGGGGCGCCGTCCGTCTCCGATCCGGCGGTCGTCCGGGGCGACGGCTGGTGGCTTTCCTCGCGCCCGCTTGATCTCTAGCGCAGCCGCCGGACGCAATTCCGACAACTTTTCGTCGATCCGCCGGAACCAACGGCTCCGTTCGGGTGTTGATCTGGCGAACGTGGATAGCGAGGCGTGAACATGCATCCACGGTTCGAAAACGGAAAGCACGCGAACCAGGCCGACCTGAGCGCGCGCGCCCGAAGCGGCGCGTCGTGAAGGGACCGTGTGTCCCCGCGAAAGGTCAGCAGAAGAGAGGATTCCGTCATGCGAACCAAGTTCGGTATCACTGTTGCAACCGCAGCCCTGCTGCTGGCTGTGCCGGCGGTCGCCCAGACCACGGCTCCGGCGACTCCCGAGCCGACTCCCCCGGCCACCCAGCCGCAAGCGCCTGGCGCTGCGCCTGAGAGCGCGCCGAGCACTGCGCCGAACATGCAGGGCGGCACTGAGATGAAGGCGCCGGATACATCGGCCGCCGCCCCGGCCACGGGTGCTCCGGCCGGCTTCGTGACCGCGCAGGCCGAATCCCAGTGGATGGTCTCGAAACTGATGGGCAAGTCCGTGGTCGGCATGGATGACAAGACCATCGGCGAGATCAACGACGTCGTGCTCGATCAGGAAGGCAAGGCCGACGCGGCCGTGATCGGCGTCGGCGGCTTCCTCGGCATCGGCCAGAAGAATGTCGCCATTCCGTTCACGGAGCTGCAGGTGACGAAGGACGCCGAGGGCGATGTCGAGAAGATCACGCTGTCGGCCACCCGCGAGCAGCTTGAGCAGGCCCCGGCCTTCAAGACCCTCGCGGACATTCGCTCCGAGCAGGATCGGATGAGCACGGGTTCCACCCGTCCGGCCGATCCGACTGCCCCGCCGGCGCCGGCCGCGCCGCCGCCGGCCGCGCCTCCGCAGTAAGCGCAGGTGAGGTGAGGCGCGTGTCATCCCACGCGCCGGCACCGGGCGGCCCGCTTCGGCGGGCCGCCTTTTTGCGTCCGGCGGGCGTTGCGTCGGTCAGGGTCGCGTCTAGGATGAGGCAACGAATTGCGGCGAGCGGGGGGTGCGATGTCGCGGGCTGGCTTGAGCGAGCGGGTGACGCAGGGCAGGGGCGCCACGGCGGCGGATGTCGTGGTGCGCGACGTCAGGCTGCTCGATCTCGTGACGGGTGATCTCGTCCCGACGGATATCGCGCTCTGCGGCGATACGATCGTCGGGACCTACGACCGTTACGACGGACGCGAGATCATCGAGGGCGGCGGGCGCATCGCCGTTCCCGGCTTCATCGACACCCACTGCCATGTCGAATCGTCGCTCGTGATGCCGCAGGAGTTCGAGCGCTGCGTCCTGCCGCACGGTGTGACGAGCGCGGTCTGCGACCCCCACGAGATGGCGAACGTGCTCGGCGCCCCGGCGTTCGATTTCTTCCTCGCCTCGGCCGAGCGCATGGTGATGGACCTCTTCGTGCAGTTGTCGAGCTGCGTGCCGGCGACCGCGCTGGAGACCTCGGGTGCGCGGCTCGATGCCGATGATCTCCTGCCCTACTGGGCCCATCCGAAGGTCATCGGGCTCGCCGAGTTCATGAACTTTCCCGGCGTCCTCGCCCTCGATCCCGCCTGCACCGCCAAGCTGCAGGCCTTCGCCAACGGCCATATCGATGGCCATGCGCCCCTGCTCAGTGGCAAGGATCTCAACGGCTATTGCGCCGCGGGCATCCGCACCGAGCATGAGGCGACGAGCGCCGAGGAGGCGCTCGAGAAGATCCGCAAGGGCATGACCGTGCTCATCCGCGAGGGCTCGGTGTCGAAGGATCTCCATGCGCTCGCGCCGCTGCTCACCCTCGCGACCTCGCCGTTCCTCGCCTTCTGCACCGACGACCGCAACCCGCTCGACATCGCGGAGGAGGGGCATATCGACTTCCTCATCCGCAGCGCCATTGCCCTCGGCGTGCCGCCGCTTGCCGCCTATCGCTCGGCCTCGCTGACGGCCGCGGCTGCCTTCGGGCTCGTCGACCGCGGCATGATCGCCCCCGGCAGGCGGGCCGACATCGTCCTCCTCGACCATCTCGAGGAATGCCGCGTGTCGGATGTGATCGTCGGTGGGCGGCTCGTGCGGCCGGAGCTGTTTGCCGAGTGCGAGCCGGTGGCGCCGATCGGCCTTGCCAGCATGAAGGCACGCGAGGTCTCCGCGACGGACTTCGCCATCGCCGGCGCGGCGGGCGAACATCCGGTCATCGGCGTCATTCCCGGCAAGATCATCACGCAGCGGCTGAGCCTGGCCGTGCCCGAGCGCGACGGTGCCCTTGTCGCCGATCCGGCCGCCGACATCGCCAAGGTCGCGGTCGTCGCCCGCCACGGGCGCAACGACAATATCGGCCGCGGCTTCGTCTCGGGTTTCGGTTTGCAGCGCGGCGCCATCGCCTCTTCCGTCGGTCACGACAGCCACAACATCTGCGTCGTCGGCGTCGATGACGCGGATATGGCGCTCGCCGTCAACCGGCTCGGCGCCATCCGCGGCGGCTTCGTCGTCGTCGAGGGCGGAGCGGTGCGCGCGGAGCTGCCCCTGCCGGTCGCCGGCCTGATGAGCGACCGGCCCTACGAGGAGGTGCATGCCGGCCTCGGCCCGCTGCGCGCGGCGGCCAAGGCGCTCGGCGTGACGTTGCCGGAGCCCTTCCTGCAGGTCGCCTTCCTGCCCCTGCCGGTGATCCCGCATCTCAAGATCAGCGACTTCGGCCTCGTCGACGTGGACCGGATGGAACTGGTGGGGCAGTAGGTAATCGGCGGTCGGCAATCGTCGAAGCGACTGCCTAATGCCGACCGCCGCCTTAATGATATGGATCGGCCGCGTCGCGCAGCCCGTCGCCCATGAAGTTGAAGGCGAGGACGACGATGATGACGGGGGCGATGGGCCACAGCAGCCACGGGTAGAGGTTCACCGCCGCAAGGTTCTGCGCCTCGTTGAGCAGCACGCCCCAGCTCGTGATCGGCGGCCTGAGGCCGAGGCCGAGGAATGACAGCGCCGTCTCGCCCAGGATCATCGAGGGGATGGACAGCGTCGCCGAGGCGATGAGGTGGCTCATGAAGTTGGGGATGAGGTGGCGGCCGATGATGCGGGCCCGCGAGGCGCCCATGAGCTCCGCCGCCTTGACGAAATCCTCCTCGCGCAGGGCGAGCAGCTTCGAGCGCACCGCGCGGGCAAGGCCCGGCCAGTCGAGTAGGCCGAGGATGATGGTGATGCCGAAGAAGACGAGCAGCGGGCTCCAGTTCGGCGGCAGGGCGGCCGACAGCGCGAGCCACAGGGGCAGCTCCGGCAGCGAGCGCAGGATCTCGATGAGGCGCTGGATGGCGTTGTCCACCCAGCCGCCCAGATAGCCGGCGATGCCGCCGAAGAACAGGCCGAGCGCGAACGACACCGCGATGCCGACGATGCCGATGGTGAGCGAGATGCGCGCCCCGTAGACGATGCGCGAGAACACGTCGCGTCCCAGCCTGTCCGTGCCGAGCAGGAAGAACGTGCCGCCGTCCGGCGGGCAGACGAGATGGAAGCGCGCATCGAACAGCCCCCAGAAGCGGTAGGGCTCGCCGGAGCAGAAGAAGCGCAGCCGCTGCGGGCGGCTCGTGTCGATGTCGTAGTCGCGGGTGAAGGTCTCGAGGTTGAACCTGAAGCTGTAGGGATAGACGAAGGGGCCGACGAGCGAGCCCTCGTGAAAGAGATGCACCCGCTGCGGCGGCGCATAGAGGAAGTCGCCGTTGCGCTGCGCCTGCCCGTAGGGCGCGATCACCTCGACGAAGGGAATGGCCGCATAGAGGGCGATGAGGACGAAGGCCGAGATGACGGCCAGCCTGTGCCGGCGGAACTTCCACCAGATGAGGGTCAGCGAGGAGGCGCGGAAGAAGCGCTCGTCCTCGCGGCCACCGGGCTCGCTCGCGCCGGGATCAAACGGTGCGTCGTCGACGAAATGCGCACTGCGGCGGCGGGAGGGCATTTCGCTCACATTCGTCATCTCAGCGCTGTCCGAGGCGGATGCGCGGATCGAGCCACGCGAGCAGGAGATCGGAGATCAACATGCCCACGACGGTGAGCACCGCGACGAACATGAGGATGAAGCCGGCGAGGAACTGGTCCTGCGACTTGAGGGCCGCGAGCAGGATCGGCCCGACCGTCGGCAGGCTGAGCACGAGCGACACCAGCACCGAGCCGGAGACAAGGTTGGGCAGGAGGTTGCCGATGTCGGCGATGAAGGGGTTGAGAGCCATGCGGAAGGGATATTTCAGCAGCGCCCGCGTCTGCGGCAGGCCCTTGGCCGTGGCGGTGACGTAATATTGCTTCGACAATTCGTCGAGGAGGTTGGCGCGCATGCGCCGGATCATCGCCGCCGTGCCGGACAGGCCGATGACGATGGTCGGCACGATGAGGTGCTGCAGCAGCGAGCCCACCTTGGCGAGGCTCCACGGCTCGTTGGCGTAATGGGCGTCGAACAGGCCGCCGATGGAAATGCCGAACCAGCGGTTCATGTAGTAGAGCAGCACGAGCGCCAGCAGGAAGTTCGGCGTGGCAAGGCCGATATAGCCGACGAAGGTGGCGAGGTAGTCGCCGAAGGAATATTGCCGCGTCGCCGAATAGATGGCGATGGGGATGGCCACCACATGCACGAAGATCACGGTGGTGAAGTTGACGAGCAGCGTCAGCCACAGCGCGTCGCCGACCACCTGATTGACCGGGCGGTCATACTCGAAGGACCAGCCCCAGTCGCCCTGCAGCAGGCCGGAGAAGCCGTTGGGGCCCGGCCAGACGCCGATCCAGACGAGGTATTGCTCCCAGACGGGCCTGTCGAGGCCGTATTGCTTGATCAGGAACTCGGCCTTGGCCATGGCCGCCGCCTCGCCCTGGGCGCGCAGCTCGGCGATCTGGTTGGTCAGGAAGTCGCCGGGCGGCAGCTTGATGATGACGAAGATGAGAAGGCTGATGACGAGCAGCGTCAGCGCCATCGTGACCAGCCGGCGAGCGACGAAGCCGATCATTGCACCGCCGCCACGCGCCGGTCGGCACGGTCCCAGAACATCTCATCGACCCGGTAGATGCCGATGAGCGCCGTGGGCTCCCAGCTGTAGAGCGCCTTGTCCGGAAAGTTGGCGAGGCCGTTGCGCAGCACGATGGGCTGGATCGCGCCCGCCACCGTGCCGATCGTCCACTGGTTCTCCGCATGCAGCGCGAGCATCTCGCGCCAGATGCGGGCCTGCTCGGCAGCGTCGGTCGTGTGCAGCCACTCCTTGTAGAGGCCGAGCAGCTCCTTGGGCTTGTCCATGTCGCAGGCTTCGCCGACCTTGCCGTGCGTCTCCACATACTGCCCCCACTTGGGCCAGGACAGGTGATACTGGCTGATGGGGGCGAGCTCGCCAGGTGGCATCGCGGGGGTCGGGATGGCGTTGTCGAGACCTGGGGCGGCGGTCATCACCGGCAGGCCGGAATAGGCGCGGTTGCGCAGCACGGTCCGGTCCTGCGGCTTGATGAAGAGCTTGACCCCGATCTCGCGCCAGAACTCGCCGATGAGCTGCAGGGTGTCGACGAGCATCGTCATGTCGCCCTCGACCTCGACGACGATCTCGAGCAGGCGCCCGTCCGGCAGGAGGCGCAGGCCCGAGCCGTCGCGCTGGTCGAGGCCGATCTCGTCGAGCAGGCGGTTGGCCTCGTCCGGATCGTAGGTGCCGTAGAGCTTGCGGAACGGCTCCTCGAACAGGTGCGAGCCCTCGCGCACCGTGTTGTTGCCCTCCATGCCGAGGCCGAAGAACAGGGCGTTGTTGACGGTGCGCCGATCGATGCCGAGCGAGAGCGCCCGGCGGAAGCGCACGTCCCTGTTCAGGTCGCGCCACACGGGGTCGGCGGTATTGAGGTTGGGGTAGAGCACGACCTCGGAGCCGCGGGCGATGGGCCACAGCAGCGTGCGGTAGCCCTTGGCCTTCTCGCCCTGCTTGAGCACGGGAATGTCCGCCATGGTCAGGCCGCGCGCGAGGACGTCGACCTCGCCGGCATTGGCCTTGGCGGCGAGCAGCCCGCTCGAGGCGATGTCGACATAGACCTTGTCGACGTAGGGCAGCTGCTGCCCGGCCTTGTCGATGCGGTGGTAATAGGGGTTGCGCGAGAAGACGAAGCGGCTCGTCGGCCCCGCGTTGTCGACCTTCCAGGGGTCGAGGGTCGGCAGCTCGGGATCGGAGAAGTCCGACATGGAATCGACGCGGTTGTGCAGCGCGGCCCAGGACTTCAGCTTCTGCCGCGAGGCGGCCTGCGCGAGCGTCTCCGGGTCGGTGTAGCGCGCATGGAAGCGCTTCAGGAAATGCGCCGGCCGGTAGATATGCGGGTCGAGCGGCTTGGCGAGCGTCGGCAGGAAGCGGGGGTTGGGCTTCGACCACGTGTAGCGCACGGTGGTCTCGTCCAGCACCTCGAAGGTCGGCGGCTTGTCGTCGACCAGCATGAAATCCGGCGGCCCGGCCGGCATGAGGTAGCGGTTCAGCGCCACGTCCTCCCACCAGTAGCGGAAGTCCTCGGCGGTGAAGGGCTGCCCGTCCGACCACCGGTGCCCCTTGCGCAGGTGCAGGGTGAAGCGCCGGCCGTCCTCAACCTCATAGGAGGCGAGGATGTCCGGCACGAGGTTGAGGTCCTCGTCGTAGCCGACGAGCCGGGCATAGGCGATGACCGACAGGTAGCGGATGTCGCGTGCCTTGGCGGCCAAGGTGGTGATGGCGCCGCCCGGCTGGCCCGTGACGCGGCCGCGTGCCTCGAGGTCGACGACCAGAGGCTCCTGCGGCACCCGCTCCGCGACCGGCGGCAAGCGGCCGTCCTCGACGGCCTTTTCAAAGAGCGGCGTCTCCTTGAGGCCCGGCGCGGCCCCGCCCGCACCGGGACCGGCGATGGCCGCGGCGAGGCAGAGGGCGAGGCCCGCCACCGCGCGGCGTAGGGGAGCGGCCGGGAACCCGAGTGCCGTCATGCCGCAATCCTCGCGCTTGCATCGGTGACGCGCACGAGGTGGCCGGGCTCGACCTCCATCATCTCGCCGGGGCTGTCCGCCGTCAGCCGGTAGGGCTCCGGCCATTCGGAGGGATGCGAGAACCGGTCGCTGCGCAGCTTGGCGAAGTCGAGCGGATGGTTGAGGTCCGGGCTCGGCACGGCGGCCAGGAGCGCCTGCGTGTAGGGATGCAGCGGCCGCCTGAAGAGCGACTGCTTCGGCGCCTGCTCCACGATGCGGCCGCGGCACATCACGGCGATGTCATCGGCGATGTAGTCGACGACCGCGAGATTGTGCGACACGAAGAGATAGGACAGGCCGAGCGCCGCCTGCAGGTCCTTGAGCAGGTTGAGAATCTGCGCCTGCACCGAGACGTCGAGCGCCGACACCGGCTCGTCGCACAGCAGCACCCGCGGCGACAGCGCGAGCGCGCGCGCGATGCCGAGGCGCTGGCGCTGCCCGCCGGAGAAGGAATGCGGATAGCGGCGCAGGTGCTGCTTCTCGAGGCCGACGAGCGAGATCAGCATCTTCGCCTTGGCGAAATGCTCCTGCGGCGAGCCGATGCCGTGGATGACGAGCGGCTCCGTCAGGAGCTCGTAGACCGTCATGCGCGGGTTGAGCGACGAGAACGGATCCTGGAAGACGAACTGCACCGCCCGGCGATAGGCGAAGAGATCGTCGCCCGCGAGCGCATGCACGTCGCGCGGGCCGTCGCCGTCGTCGAAGAAGACGCGTCCCTCGTCGGGCGCGATGGCGCGCATGATCATCTTCGACAGCGTGGTCTTGCCGCAGCCGGATTCGCCGACGAGACCGAGCGTCGTGCCCGGCGTCAGCTTGAGGCTGACGTGATTGACGGCGTGGACCTTGCGCGTCGCGCCCGAGAACCAGCCGCTGCGCAGGGTGAAGGTCTTCGACACCTCCTCGACGGCGAGCACGGGCCCGCGCGGCGCCGGCCGCTCGATGCGGGGGGCGGAGGCGATGATGTCGCCGCTCGCGACCTCGCGCAGCGGCGTCAGCCGCTCGCCGGGGGCCATGTCGAAGCGCGGCACGGCGCGCATCAGCGCCTTGAGGTAGGGATGCTGCGGGTTGCGGAAGAGTTCGTCGCGCGGGCCGGATTCGACGATGCGGCCGCGGTACATCACGACCACCTCGTCGGCGACATTGGCGACGACGCCGAGATCATGGGTGATCATCAGCACCGCCATGCCGGTCTCGGCCTGCAATTCGCGGATGAGATCGAGGATCTGCGCCTGCGTCGTCACGTCGAGCGCCGTCGTCGGCTCGTCGGCGATGAGGAGCGCGGGCTTGCAGATGAGCGCCATGGCGATCATCGCCCGCTGGCGCATGCCGCCCGACAGCTCGAAGGGATAGGTGACGAAGGTGCGCTTCGGGTCGGGAAAGCCGACGCGGGCAAAGACGTTCTCGGCCTCGGCGCGCGCCTCCTGCGGCGTGACGTTGCGGTGCAGCAGCAGCGCTTCGCTCACCTGGTCCCCTACGGTGTGCAGGGGGGACAGCGACGTCATCGGCTCCTGGAAGATCATGGCCATGCGCCCGCCGCGCAGGGCGCGCATCGCGTCGCCCCCGGGATCGAGCTGCGCGATGTCGACGGGCGCGCCGTGCTGCGGCTCGTCGAGGAGGATGTTGCCCGCCGCGATGCGCCCTTTCTTGGACAGGATGCGCATGATCGCCTGGGCGGTCACCGACTTGCCGGAGCCGGATTCCCCGACGAGGGCGACGGTGCTGCCGGCCGGGATGTCGAAGGAGATGCCGTCGAGCGCACGAAAGCGTCCGCCGCCGTCACTCGCGAAATCGACGGCGAGATCGCGGACACTGAGCAGTATGCGGTTCCTTTGCTCCCGTCCCGGCGTCATGCAGCTCCTCCCGAAGCCACCCCTGCATGGCAGGTTTCAACACTAAAGCGCCACGCGCCAAAGTGAAAACGTCTTTCTTCCTGTAAGCCGGCTGCGGGACCGAAATATGCAAGCCGCGGGCAAGGCCCGTCAGGACAGGGGCGCCGTGCGGCGTCCCCCAAAGTCGCCGAATATGTCGATTGCTGAAACCGGGGCGACGGCGCCGCTGTTCCGCAAGGTGGTCAGAAGCCGCTCGCAGAACCGCCACACGGCCTCGTCGTGCACGGCGTGATGGGTGAGGAGGCCGATGGGCTCGTCCGCATCGGCGATGCCGCCCGCACGCCGCAGGATGGCCTTGGCAAGGCCCGCAAGCAGGCGCGCCGGCTCGGCGAGGCTGCGCGTGCCGTGCCAGTCGATGGGGTCGAGATGGGTGTTGACGAGCGGCAGGCCTGCCATGTCCGGCGCCGTCCGGTCGCCGAAGAGCGACAGGCCCGCATAGCCCGCGCGGGCGAGGGCGGGGGCGAGCGCCGGAACGCAGCGGTTCCAGGGCGGCACGAAGACCGGCACCAGCTTCTCGCCGAAGACGGCCCGCGCCATGGCGAGGCCGCTGCGCAATTCGCGCTCCATCTCAGTCAGGTCGCGGTGAGGGCCGAACTCGGCCTTCTTCTCGCCGGCCGGGGCATGGTCGGCATGGGCAAAGCCGTGCACCAGCACGCTCGCCTGCGGGGCCATCGCGAGGCGCACGGCAAGGCCGTGCCCCGCCTGCGACGGGATCGCCGCGATCGCCACCGGCACGCCGGCCTGCCCGGAGAGGGCGAGCAGCCTGTCGAGAGCCGGCGTCGGCTGGACGGCATCATCGTCGCGCCACCACAGGCCGAGGCGCCGCCCGGTCCGCGCGAGGACGTCGAGCGCCTCGTCGAGTTCGGCCCAGGCGCGGTCCTCGTCGCGGTTCTCGTCACGGCTGACGATGCCCGGCGCAGCGGCTGGACTCCCGCCTGCACAGAGCCTTTCGATGATCGTCGTCATCCGTTCGACCCCGTCGAGCGCGACGGCGAGCGCCTGGGGCCGTGGCCGCGGGAGCGCCCGGGTGATGGCCTCCGCCAGCCGCTCGCCGGTGAGCGCCGCCTGCGGCACCAGTTCGGCGATGCCTGAGGCGGCGAGGTGCTCGGCCCGCTGGCGCTGCTCGGTTTCGTTGCCTTCCTCGAAGGGGACGAGCACGGCCCGCGCCCGCGTGCGGATGAGGTCCGTCACCGTGTTGTAGCCGGCGAGGCTGACGGAGGCGGCGCAGCGCGCGAGCAGGGCCCTGAAGTCGGGGCGGGCGCGCTCGATGCTGCAACTGACCGGGGCGGCCATTGCAAGCTCGTCGAACAGCGCCGGGGCCACGCCCTGGCCGATGAGCAGGCGGAAGGGGCGCTCCGGCAGCAGGCCGGCCGCCGCGATCGCCGCGCGGTAGAGCGGCATGGCCGCGGCGCTGGCGCCGCCGGAGACGAGGATGAAATCGCCCTCCGGCAGGGCATCCGTCGCGGGCGCCTGCGGGCGGTCGGCGCCCTCGTCGACATAGCCGGTGTAATGGAGGAGCGGTCGCAGTCTGTCGCTCACCGGCCAGGATGCCGAGAGCGGCAGGACGGCCTCGTCGCCATGCACGAGCACGCCGTCATAGGCCGCGAGAAGCCGCGCCTCGGCCTCTGCGATGCGCTCGGCGCGCGCCGGCGCCACCAGCACGTCGCGCACCGAGGCGAGCAGAAGCGGCGCCGGCTTCAGGGTACGCGCTGCTTGAATCAATCTGATGAATTCCGCCGCCAACATCCTGCGGCCGAAGGGAAAAAGCTCGGTGATGACGACGTCTGGCCGCCCCTCCGTCACTGCCTTTGCCAGACGCTCGGCCCGCTCCTGCATCAGGGCCGGCGAGGCCTTGTTGCCCTCGGCGTCGAGCAGGGTGCGGAAATCGACACCGTCCGAGCGCAGCGACGGCAATTGCAGCAGCGTGACGCCGTCGAGCCGCACGAGCGGCGCCGGCATGCCGCCGGAGGCGAGGGTGACGTGGTGGCCGGCACGGGCGAGGCCGCGGGCGAGCGCCGCCATGCGGGTGAGATGCCCGGCGCCGAGGAGATGGGTGACGGCAATGAGGACGTGGCGCTTCAAGGCCGCACTCCGATGGCGGAAAGGGCATCCGCAATGATCATGGCGGCATGGCCGAGGGAGCGCTCGCCCTGCACGAAACGGCGCGCCGCTGCCGCCATGCGCTCGCGCCGCGCGCCGTCCTCGATGAGGCCGGCGACCGCCGCCGCGAAGGCATCCGCATCGCGCGCCGGGGTGAGAAGTCCCGTCTCGCCGCGGCGGACGACGCTCGCAACGCCGCCTTCGTCGCCCGCGACGACCGGGCAGCCCTCGGCCTGCGCCTCGAGCAGCACCATGCCGTAGGCCTCGTTGACGGCCGGCCAGACGAAGAGGTCGGCACCGGCATAGAGGCGGGCGAGGGCGCCCGCATCGTCCACGCGCCCGGCAAGGCGCACCCGTTCGCCGAAGGGCGCGAAGAGCGCCTCGACCTCGGCCCGCGCCGGGCCGTCGCCGACGACGGTGAGCTGCCACGGCCGCTCGCCGAGCCTGCCGAGCGCTTCCGCGAGAAGGCGATAGCTCGCCAGCTTGTCGCCGGGCCGCATCATCGCCACGGTGAGCAGGCGGATCTGTTCCCCTCCCCCTTGCGGGAAGGGGTTAGGGGTGGGGGTGCTGCCGGAAGATGGCGGTTTTCCAGGCTGCGCCACCCCCCTCCCTAACCCTCCCCCACAAGGGGGGAGGAAATCTGTTCCGACGAACGGCGGCAGGTCGACCAGGTCCTGTCCCGCAGGGCGCGCGGCCTCGAGCGACGGCCGGTCGTTCTGCGTCATGACGAAGATGAGGCGCGCGGCGTCGAGGGCACGCTCGGCCCCCTCGTGCCCCAGCGCCCACGGTCCGCCGGCGCGCTTGGCCGCCCGTGAGCCTTCCGCGACGACATAGGGGATGCCGAGTGCCGCGGCCACGCGCGGCCCGGTCCAATCGGGCGCCTTGTAATAGACGTGGTAGGTGAACCACGCGCGCGGCCGCGCGGCGGGGGGACGTGTTCCATATTCGGCGACGAGCCGCTCCGCCTCGCGCTCGCCCTCGGCCCGCAGCCGCTCTTGAATCTTCTTGTCACCCGCCCCGTCGAAGGTTCTGAGGCGACAGGCGATTTCCGGCCCGTAGCCGGCCCGTTCCAGCGCTGCGAGAAGGAGCTGCGCCATGCGGCGGTCGCCGGACGGCGTCGCATCGTCCGGCGCCTTGAGCGGAGCGTAGAAGGCCACGGGCCCGCCGCTCACGGCCGCGCCTCCTCCTCGGCGACGGGGACCTCGGCAGGCTTCTCGCCGAGGCTCGTGCGCAGGAGCGCCGCGACCTGGTCGATGCCGCCATCGGCCGAGAAGTCGTCGCGCAGGCGGTTGAAGGCGGCCGTCCCCAGCCGATGGCGCGCCTCAGGGTCGCGCGCGAGCAGGTTGAGGGCGTTGGCGAGCGCCTCCCAGTCGCCCGGCGGCGTCAGCCAGCCTTCGCGGTCGTGGCGGATGAATTCGGGAATGCCGGAAAAGTCGGTGGGGATGACGGCAAGGCCCTGGCTCGCCGCCTCCATGACGACGTTGGGCAGCCCGTCGCGGTCGCCGCTCTTCGCCTCCTTGGCCGGCAGCACGAAGATGTCGGCCTTGCGCATGAGGTTGATCACGTCGGGTTGCGCCTTGGCGCCGAGGAAGATGACCTTGTCGGCGATGCCCTTGGCCGCCGCCTGCTGCTTGAGATTCGCGAGCATCTCGCCGCCGCCGATATGGGCGAAGCGCCAGTGGAGCCCCTCCGGCAGCGCGGCGAGGGCGGTGAGGAGATCGTCGTAGCCCTTCTTCGCCACCGCCCGCCCGACGGAGATGATCCGCACAGGGTCGGCCGCATCGCTGCCGTCGCGCGCCGGGCGTTCGGCCGGCGGGGCGGGAAAGCGCGAGAGGTCGAGCCCATGGTAGACGAGGCGGACACGGCCGCCGTCCGGCGCGAGCGCGGCGAGGTGCCGGTGTCCCGTCTCGGTGCACGTGACGCCCCAGCTGCTCTCGGCGATCTTCTCGCGCTTCTCCCACTCCGGCGTTGTCCAGATGTCCTTGGCATGGGCCGAGAAGCTGAAGGAGAGGCCGCGGAGCAGGCTCGCATAGCGCACGACCGAGGCGGGCGTGTGCAGGTAGTGGACATGGAGATGGCGGATGTCGGCCGGCAGTTCACGGGCCATGACGAGCGCCTGCCCGAGGCGCCGGCCGCGGTTGGGCGTGAAGTCGCGCTTCAGGTCGCGCCAGAAGGCGGTGAGGAGCTGGCCGAGCCGGGGATTGGCGAGGGCGGCGAGGGCCCCGCGCAGGACCCGGAGCGGCTCCTGGTAGAGATATTCGGGCAGGTAGGCGACGGGCGCCGCGATCTGCCGGTGCATCGGATGGCTGACGCGCTCGGTCGGGTGGCGCAGGGACCAGATCGCGAGGCTGAGGCCGCGCTGCTCGAGCCCGAGGATCTCCTGGGCGATGAAGGTCTCGGACAGGCGCGGATAGCCCTTCACCACGATGGCGATGCGCGCCGGCGGCAAGGCGCCGTGAGGAGAACCGGACATCGTCATCTGGGCTTATTCGGCGGCCTGCGTCATGGCTCGCGCGGCGCGCCGCTCCAGCCAGGAGGAGAAGCGCTGCTGGATGACGTCGAGCCCGTCGAGAAGGCCCGGCACCGTCACCTCCGACGGCCTCTTCTGTGCGACAAGCCGGTCGATGGCGCGCGCCATGCGGTCGGGGTCGCGATGGCCGTCCTCGTGGACGAGCACGTTGACGAGGCCGAGCCGCTCGGCCTCGACGGCGCGGATATATTGCTCGAGCCGCGGGCTGGTGCGCGGCACGATCAGCGTCGGCTTGTCGAGCGACAACACCTCGCAGAACGTGTTGTAGCCGCCCATGGCGACGACGGCCGTGGCGCGGCTCATCAGCACCTCGAGCTTGGTGTCGAAGGCGATGGCGTCGAGCTTCGGGTTGCGGGCGATGCGCTCCATGAAGCCGCGCCGGGTGTCACGGTTGATGAAGGGGCCGAAGACGACAACCGCCGGGATATCCGGCGGCGTGGAGCTCTCATAGGCGGAGATCGCCCAGTCGATGAGGTCGTCCCCGTCGCCGCCACCGCCCGTCGTGACGAGCACGAAAGGGCCTTTCGTCATCTTGGGATAGCGCGTCAGGCCGGGCTCCTGCGGCACGCTGCGGCGCAGGTAGCCGGTGTAGGTGATGCGCTCGGCGATGTGCTCGCCGAGCGGCAGCGCCGCCAGCGGCTCGTAGATCTCGCGCAGGCCGTAGACCCACACCTCGTCGTAGTAGCGCTCCAGCACCTCGGCGGCGCCCTTGCGCTCCCACTCCGGCACGAGGAGGGCGGGCTCGTCCATCACGTCGCGCACGCCGAGCACGATGCGCGCGCCCGTGCCCTGCAGGCGCTCCAGCGCCGGCACGATCTCGCCGCGGAACCCCGTCGGCTCCTTGTCCACGATGACGAGGTCCGGCCGGAAGGTGCGGGCCGTCTGCTCGATGATGGCGCTGCGCAGGCCGATGGCATCCTCGAGATGCACATGCAGATTGAGGCTGCGGTAGTCCCCGTCCGGCTGCTTCACGACGCCGGGCACGCGCACGTAGTCGACGCCCGAGCCGAACTCGAAATTGCCGATGACGGGTGAGCCCGAGATGATGACCACGGACACGCCCGGCCGCTCGGCGACGAGCGCATTGGCGATGGCGCGCGAGCGCCTCAGATGCCCCAGGCCGAACGTGTCATGGCTGTAGATGAGGACACGCGCGTGCTGGCCGTCTTGATCGGCATGCGGGCTGTACCCATCTTGCCCGGGGTTCAGCGACAAGGTGCCCGTCTCTGCTGCCCGCATCGGCAGCCTCCTGATCAGTCTCGATTAATGTGGCCATGGGGGACAAGGGCCGTTTGCGCCCTCATCTCTTTCTTTTAGCATGCAGCCGGGCGCGCGTCCCCGTCCTCGACAGATGCCCACCATGGGCCTATGTCGCGGACAGTGGCAACGCCCGCGCCTTGAATCAAGGAGAAAGGCTTGGACAAGAGCCTGTTTCGCTACATTTGGCGATTTTCCAAGCGTGAACAGCTCGCGATCTTCGCGGTCGTCATCGCCTCCTTGCCATTCTATTTCTGGTCGCTGGAGCTGCCGAAGCGCATCGTCAACGAGGCGATTCAGGGCGGTGCGTTCACGGAAGGCAACGGCGAGGTCCGTTTCTTCATCATCTCCTTCGACCTGCCGCGCCTCATGGGAGGGGGCACGGTCGAGCTGTTCGAGGGATTCTCGGTCGATCAGCTCGGCCTGCTCTTCGGCCTGTCGACGCTGTTCCTCACCCTCGTTCTCATCAACGGCGCCTTCAAATATGTGATCAACGTCGCCAAGGGGGCGCTCGGCGAGCGGATGCTGCGCCGGCTGCGATTCGACCTCTTCGCGACGACGCTGCGCTTCACCCCCTCGACCCTGCGCACGGTGAAGTCATCCGAGACGGCGACCATCATCAAGGACGAGGTCGAGCCCATCGGCGGCTTCATCGGCGATGCCTTCGTCCAGCCGCTGTTCCTCGGCACCCAGGCCGCGACGGCGATGGCCTTCATCCTCATTCAGAACATCTGGCTCGGCCTTCTCGCCGCGGCCGTGGTGGGGGTGCAGTTCGTCATCATCCCGCGCATGCGGCGGGTCCAGCTGCGCCTCGGCAAGGAGCGGCAGATCGCCTCGCGCAAGCTCGCCGGGCGCATCGCCGAGATCGTCGACGGCATGGAGGCCGTGCACGTCCATGACGCCACCGCCTGGGAAAAGGCGGAGATCGGCGACCGGCTCCATCATCTCTTCGACCTGCGCTTCCGCATCTACAAGTGGAAGTTCATGGTCAAGTTCATCAACAACCTTCTCGCGCAGATCACGCCCTTCCTCTTCTATGCCATCGGCGGCTATCTCGCGCTCAAGGGCCAGCTGGACATCGGCCAGCTCGTCGCCGTCATCGGCGCCTACCGCGACCTGCCGCCGCCGCTGAAGGAGCTGATCGACTGGGACCAGCAGCGCCTCGACGTGCAGATCAAGTACGACCAGATCATCCAGCAGTTCTTGCCCGACAAGCTCGTGCCGCTCGACGTCTTCGCGGCGCGGGAGAAGGAGGACGGGCCGCTCGCGGGCCCCATCGCCGCCGAGCGGCTGCGCGTCGCGGATCCTCACGGCTCGCCGCTCGTCGAGGAGTTCTCC
The DNA here is from genome assembly GCF_014196925.1 of Chelatococcus caeni. GTDB lineage: Bacteria > Pseudomonadota > Alphaproteobacteria > Rhizobiales > Beijerinckiaceae > Chelatococcus_A > Chelatococcus_A caeni. The sequence continues at coordinate 1,010,004 of NZ_JACIEN010000001.1, forward strand.
TTCGAACTGCCCTTCCCGGTGCGGATCGCGCTCATCGGCAACGGCGGTCCGGGGCCGAGCACGCTCGCGCGGGTGCTCGCCCGCCGGCACGACGAATATGCCGGGCGCGTCACGATCGGCGGGCGCGACCTCGGGCGCATTCCCGAGGGCCAGCTCGGCCGCCACCTCGCCTATGCGGGGCCGGAGCCGGCCCTGTTTCCCGGATCGCTGAGGGAAAACCTCATCTATGGCCTGCGCAACCGGCCCGTCAGGCGTCTTCCCGACGAGGGGCCGCAGGCGCGCCGGCGGCGCATGGAGGCCGAGCGCACGGGCAATCCCGTCGACCGGCTCGAGGACGAGTGGATCGACTACGAGCGCCTGGGCGTCGAGGATGCCGACGGTCTCGACGGCGTGCTGCTCGGGGCCCTCGGCAGGATCGGCATGCGCGAGGACGTCTACCGCTTCGGCCTGCTCGGCCGGGTGTCCAGCCAGCGCATGCCCGACCTCGCGGAGAAGGTCGTCGAGGCCCGCCACCGGCTGCGCAGCACGCTCGCCGAGCAGGGCCTCGAAAATCTCGTCGAGCCGTTCGATCCCGGCCGCTACAACGCCCAGGCCAGCATCGGCGAGAACCTCCTGTTCGGCGTCGCCGTGGGGCCGGCCTTCACGGGGCGGGGGCGGGCGGTCAATCCGGTGGTGCGCAAGGCGCTCGACCGCGGGGCGCTGATGGACGACCTCGTTGCCATCGGTGCGCGCATCACCGAGACGATGACCGAGATCTTCCGCGACCTGCCGCCCGGCCATCCGCTCTTCGAGCAGTTCTCCTTCATCGACGCCGACGAACTGCCGGAGTTCGAGGACATCCTGCGCCGCGTCGCGGCCAAGGGCCTCAAGGCCCTCAACGGGGAGGACCGCTCGCGGCTCCTCGCGCTCGCGCTCGATTACATCGAGCCGCGCCACCGCCTCGGCCTGCTCGACGATCGGCTCAGGCAGGCCATCGTCGCGGCGCGCGTCATCTTCCGCAAGGAGCTCGACGGCTCCATCTGGGCGCGCCAGCTCGATCTCTACGACCCCGAGCTGGTGTGCGACGCCGCGCCCCTGCGCGAGAACCTGCTCTTCGGCCGCATCGCGCACGGCATCGCCGATGCCCAGTCGCGCGTCATGCGCGTGGTCAGCGCCGTCGTCGACGAGCTCGGCCTGCGCGAGGAGGTGGAGAAGGTGGGGCTCGGCTTCCAGGTGGGTCCCGGCGGGCGGCTTCTCGCGCCGCATCAGCGTGCCGGCGTCAATCTGGTGCGCTGTCTCGTCAAGAAGCCTGACATATTCGTTCTCGACGGCGGTCTTGCGGCCTATGGTGAGGAACAGGCGCGGCATATCCGCGAAGGCCTGCTCGCCGCCTTCGAGAACCGCTGCTTCGTCGCGGTGCTGCGGGACGAGGGGCAGGCCGAGGGGTTCGATGCGCTCATCGCCTTCGACGGGGCGCGGGCGGAGCTTCGGCGGCGCCCGGCGACCGCGCCCGAGGGAGAGGACGCCGATGCCGCCGCGGCCAATGTTGCAGGGGGACATGGATGACGCTTGATTCGGAAGTTCAATCGCTGCGGCAGGTGCCGATGTTCCGGGACATCGATCCCGCGCGGCTCAAGCTCCTCGCCTTCACCGGCGAGCGGGTGCATTTTTCCGCCGGCCAGCCGTTCTTCCGGCAGGGGGATGCGGCCGACGCCGCCTATGTCATCCTCGACGGCCAGGCGGACGTGACGCTCGACACGCCGTCCGGGCCGCTGAAGGTCGCGGAGCTCGCCCGCAACGACATCGTCGGCGAGATGGGCATCCTGTCCGACACGCCGCGCTCGGCGACGGTGACGGCGGCGGTGCCGATCGTCGCGCTGCGCATCGACAAGAGGGTTTTTCTCGAATTGCTCAACCAGTTCCCGCAGATGTCCATCGCCGTCATGTGGGAGCTCGCCAAGCGGCTGGAGCGCACCAACGCGCGCCTCGCGCAGAGCAATTCCTGAAGGCGCCGGCCGTTCGCCTCGGCATCCGCCGGCGCTAATATGGACGCGGCGAGGGCAATTGGCGGGTCGAACGCATGGCCGTCGGTGATCTGGGCACAGCCAGCACGCGTTCCGCGGGGCGACGGCTCGGCGCGCTCGGCGCCTTCGGGCGCCTGCCGGAGCGCGCGCAGCGCATCGTCGACGGCGAAACGCGCGAGGCCGAGGTGCTCTCGGCCTGGCTCGTCGTGGCCATCGCCGTCTTCTTCAACGTGCTCTACGCCGTCTCGCCCAAGGCGCTCGACGCCATCGGCGCCTTCCGGCCCGTGCCCGTCGTCGGCGGCATCTTCCTCGTTCTGGGCCTCGTCCGCGTCGCGCTCGCCCGCCGCGGGCGGATGCGCGGCTGGCTGGTGCCCGCCTTCACGGTCATCGACTTCGCGCTGCTCTACGGCCTCATCTGGTCCTTCCACCTGCAGTACCAACAGCCGGCGGCCTTCTATCTCAAGGCGCCGACCTTCCTCCTGGTCTTCCTCTTCATCGCCATCAGGGCGCTGCGCTTCGAACCGCGCCTCGTCATCTTCGCGGGCGTCGTCGCCGCTGTCGGCTGGGCGGGGATGACGGCCTATGCCTTCGATGCGGCCGGCGCGGATGTGGACGCCCCCGCGGTGACGCGCGACTTCGTCACCTACATGACCTCGAACAGCATCCTCCTCGGCGCCGAGGTGGAGAAGATCGTCGCCATCCTTCTCTTCACCGGTGTCCTCGCCATCGCCATCGCACGCGGCCGTCGCCAGTTGCTGACGGCCGCGCTCGGCCTTTCCGCGACGGCGGAGCTGTCCCGTTTCTTCGACCCCACCATCGCCCGGCGCATCACGAGCGGCGACGCGCTCGCCCCCGGGCGTGGCGAGATGGTCGAGGCGGCGGTGCTCGTCGCCGACATCCGCGGTTTCACCCGTTTCGTCGCCGATCATCCGCCGGACGAGGTGATGCGCCTGCTCATCGCCTACCAGCAGCGCATGGGCGCGATCATCGCCTCGCACGGCGGGGCGATCGACAAGTTCCTCGGCGACGGCATCCTGGCCACCTTCGGCTGCACGGGTGTCTCGCCGACCCCGACGGCCGATGCGCTGCGGGCGGTCCTCGCCCTGGCCGACGAGGCGGCGCGCTTCAGCCATGCCTTCGCCGCGGCCGGCGGGCGCAAGGTCGACGTCGGCTTTGCGGTGGTCTCCGGCCGCGTCCTGTTCGGTACCGTCGGCAACGACGGCCGGCTGGAGTACACCGTGATCGGCGAGCCCGTGAACCTGGCCGCCAAGCTCGAGAAGCACAACAAGATCGGCTGCACGTGCGCGGTCACGGATGCGGCGACGCTCGCCAGGGCCGAGGCCGAGGGGTTCGCCGCGGCGGCTGCCTTCCGGCTGGTACCGGGCGTTGCGGTCGAGGGCGTGGCGGGGCCGGTCGATCTCGCCGTCATGGATCGCGCCGCTGCGGAGGGAAGCGCGTGACCGCGGCCGAGGTTGCAAGGGGCGAGAGCACCGGCAAGGGCGTGGACCGGGGCACGGGGAAGGGCCGGGGAAGCGGGCGGCGCCTGCTGCCGTCGCTCGCGCGTCTGCGCCTGGCCTCCGGGCTCGTCCTCTTCGCCTTCGTCCTCCTGCACTTCCTCAACCACGCCCTCGGGCTCGTCAGCATCGCGGTGATGGACGTCGTGCAGACGTGGCGCTGGGCGCTCTGGCGATCACCGCCGGGCACCATCCTGCTCTACGGCGCCTTTGCCGTGCACATCGCCCTCGGCGTCCGCGCGCTCTTCCGCCGCCGCACCTGGCGCATGCCGTTGAACGACGCCCTGCAGATCGGCCTCGGCTTCGCCATTCCTGTGCTGCTCGTCGGGCACATTCTCGGCACCCGCGGCATGCATGTCGCTGCCGGGGTGGACGACTTCTACGAGCCGGTGCTGCGGCGGCTGTGGCCGGATGGTGCCGTCAGCCAGTCGCTGCTCGTCGTCATCGTCTGGGGCCATGCCTCGATCGGCCTCTACCACTGGCTGCGGCCGAAGGCGTGGTTCCCGGCGGCAGCGCCGTGGCTCCTTTCCATCGCCACGGCGCTGCCCCTGCTCGCGCTCGCCGGCTGGATCGAGGCCGCCCGCCGATTGGAGCTGCTGGAGCGCGGCAGGCAGGTACCACGCTGGCCGAGCGAGGAAGCCGCAGCCTTGGCGGAGTGGTTCGCGCAGGCCGGAAACCATCTCGTCTTCGCCTTCCTGGGTGCCGTGGGGCTCGGCCTCATCGCCGTGCGGGTGGCGACGCGCCTCAGGGCCAAGGTCAGGATCAGCTACGGCGGCGGGCGGCGGGTGCGGGCAAGGCCCGGGCCGACCCTGCTCGAGATCAGCCGCATGAACGGCGTGCCGCATGTCTCGATCTGCGGCGGGCGAGGGCGCTGCACCACCTGCCGTGTCCTCGTCACGGCCGGCGGCGAGACGCTGCCGCCGCGCGGCACCCTGGAGGAGACGGTGCTCGCCCGCATCGACGCGCCGCCCGACGTGCGGCTCGCCTGCCAGATCAGGCCGACGGCCGATCTCGGCGTCCATCTTCTGGTGCCGGCCGAGGGCGCCGACGCCGGCCAGCGCGATCCCTATCGCTGGGGCGTCGAGCGGCGCATCACCGTGCTCTTCGCCGACCTGCGCGGCTTCACCTCGCTCGCGGAGGGGATGTATCCCTACGATACCGTCTTCCTGCTCAATTCCTATTTCGAGGCGATGACCGCGGTCATCGAGCGGCACGGCGGCACCGTCGACAAGTTCCTCGGCGACGGCATCATGGCCCTCTTCGGCACCCGGCCGGAGCGCGACGCCGGTGCCCGCGCCGCCCTTGCCTCGGCCGGCGAGATGCTGGCCGCGCTTGAAGATCTCAACGCCGAATTCGCCGGCCTCGTGCCGGCACCGCTGCGCATGGGGCTCGGCATCCACACCGGCCCGGCCGTGCTCGGCCGCGTCGGCGGCATGCGCCGCGGCGGCGAGCGCGAGCTGACGGCCCTCGGCGATACCGTCAACACGGCGAGCCGGCTGGAGGAGATGACGAAGGAGTTCCGCTGCCTCCTCGTCACGTCGGAGGACACGCTGAAGGCTGCCGGCATCGAATGCCCGGGCGGCGACTTCCGTCAGGTCCCGGTGCGCGGCCGCAGTGAGACCATCGCCGTCTGGATCGCCGACCGCCGCGAGACGATCGGCGATATCCTCACCGTCACGATCTGACGAGGAGCCACTCGTCGTGCGCCACGGCGTCGATGCCGGCGACATCCTGTGCCTCGGTCGCGGCGCCGGCCTCCGTCACCCTGTGGGCGCGCCAGCCGGCGAAGGCGGCGAGCGCCCGGCGCGTTGCGCCGGCAACGTCGGTTTCGCCGCTCTCCGCGAGCACGCGGGGGTGGAAGGAGGCGATGACGGCGACGTTCGCGTGCGCCACGAGGGGGGGCGATGGCCGGCAGGAGCGCGTACTCGGCCCCTTCGAGGTCGATCTTGATGACGCGGCGGGGGGAGGGCGGCAGCCGCTCCGCGAGCGCGGCGGGCGTCAGGGCCTCGGCCTGCCAGGTGGTATCGGCGCCGGCGAGCAGCAGGCTCGACATGGAATCGCCGGGCTTGCGCCGGGCACCGAAGGTGACGGTGCCACCGTCCGGATGGATCGCCTTCGGCACCACCGTGACGCGCGCGGCCAGCTCGGGATTGACGGCGAGGTTGCGGCCGAGCTGGTCGAGCGCGGCGGGATCGGCCTCGACCGCCACCACGCGCGCGCCGCGCGCGGCCGCCTGCAGCGTCGTCGGCCCGACCCAGGCGCCGAGGTCGACGAAGAGCGTTGAGGCGTCGACGAGCGTGTCGATGAGGCGGCGGGTGCCGGGCTCCCAGTTGTCGGCGGCAACGCGCTCCCAGAAGGTGGGCTGGTCGTCGGCGAGCGCGATGCGCCGGTCGCCGAGCACGACGCTGCGCCCTGTCGTCACCTTCACGCCGCCTTGTCGTTGAGATGGCAGGCGGACACGCGCCCCGGCCCGATGGGCTTGAGCGCCGGCCGCTCCGTGCGGCAGCGGTCGAAGGCATAGGGGCAGCGCGGGTGGAAATGGCAGCCGCTGGGCGGCGACAGCGGCGAGGGCAGCTCGCCCTTCAGCGCCGAGAAGGTCTTCTTCTTCGGCTCGAGCCGCGGCACCTCCTCGAGCAGCGCCCGCGTATAGGGGTGGTTCGGCGTGCGGAACAGCTCCTCCGCCGGCGCGAGCTCGACGATGCGGCCGAGATACATCACGGCGACGCGATCGGCGATGTGCTCGACGACGCCGAGGTCGTGGCTGACGAAGAGATAGGTGAGGGAGAGTTCCTCCCTGAGCTTCATGAAGAGGTTGAGCACCTGCGCCTGGATCGACACGTCGAGCGCCGCGGTCGATTCATCGCAGACGATCACCTTGGGCTTTACCGCGAGCGCCCGGGCGATGCCGATGCGCGCGCGCTGGCCGCCCGAGAACTGGTGCGGATAGCGCCGGCGCGTGGCGGGGTCGAGGCCGACGCGGGTCATCACGTCGCAGACGTAGTCCTCGACCTCGGCGCGCGAGACGAGGCCGTGCACCACCGGCGCCTCGCCGATGATGTCGATGACGCGCAGGCGCGGGTTGAGCGAGGCCATCGGGTCCTGGAAGACCATCTGCACCGCGAGGTCCACCTTGCGCCGCGCCGCGCCCGAGAGCTTCGCGACATCCGCGCCCTCGTAGGAGACGCTGCCGGCGCTCGGGTCGAGGATGCCGGCGACGACGCGCCCGAGGGTGGACTTGCCGCAGCCGGATTCGCCGACGAGGCCGACGACCTCGCCCGGGGCGATGGCAAGGTCGATGCCGTCGACGGCATGCACCACCTGCTCATGGCGCCGCGCGCCGAAGAGGTTGGCGATCTTCTCGGCGGCGTCGAGCTTCCGGACGAAGCGCTTGGAGACGCCGTCGAGCGCGAGGATGGGGGCGGCGGTCACGCGGCGGCCTCCACGGGAATGAGGGGATGGAAGCAGCGGAAGGCGCGGGCATCGCCCGCATGCGTCACGCCGGGCGGGTTCTTGCAGACGGCATCCGCCCGCGGGCAGCGCGGCGCGAAGGCGCATCCCGGCGGCAGGCTGGCGAGAGAGGGCGTCATGCCGGGGATCTGCGCCAGCGGCTCGCCGCGCTTGTTGCGGCTCGGCACGGAGCCGATGAGGCCGTTGGTATAGGGATGGGCCGGCCGCTCGAGCACGTCGGCGACGTGGCCCTCCTCGACGATGCGCCCGGCGTACATGACGGCGACGCGGTCGGCGAGGCCGGCGACGACGGACAGGTCATGCGTGATCCAGACGAGCGCCGTGCCGCTCTCGGCGGCGAGCTGCTGCACCTCGGAGAGGATCTGCGCCTGGATGGTGACGTCGAGCGCCGTCGTCGGCTCGTCGGCGACGAGGACGGCCGGGCGGTGCAGCAGCGCGATGGCGATGGCGACCCGCTGGCGCATGCCACCGGAGAACTGGTGCGGATAGGAGACGAGCCGCTCCTCGGGCGAGGGGATGCCGACCTTGGCGAGCGCATCGCGGGCGCGATCCCGCGCGGCCCGCTCCGACACCTTCTCATGGGCGCGGATGGCCTCGATCATCTGCGTGTCGACGCGCAGGACCGGGTTCAGCGTCGTCATCGGGTCCTGGAAGATCATCGCGATATTGCGGCCGCGCAGGCGGCGCAGCTCGGCCTCGCTCTTCTTCGTCAGGTCTTCGCCGTTGAGGAGGATGGCGCCCGAGGCGATGCGTCCCGGCGCGTCGATGAGGCCGAGCACGGCAAGGCCGGTGACCGACTTGCCGGAGCCGGATTCGCCGACGAGCCCGAGCACCTCGCCGGCATGGACGTCGAAGCTGACGCCGTTGACGGCGGTGAGCACCCCCTCGCGGGCCGAGAACTCCACGACGAGGTCGCGGACGGAAAGGACGGGTTGGCTCATCGCGACAGCCTCGGGTTCAGGACATCGCGCAGCCGGTCGCCGACGAGGTTGATGGCGACGATGGCGGCGACGAGGGCGATGCCGGGGAAGGTCGAGATCCAGTACTTGCCGGACAGGAGATAGTCGTAGCCCTTGGCGATGAGCATGCCGAGCGACGGCTCCGTCACCGGCACGCCGACGCCGAGGAACGACAAGGTGGATTCGAGCGCGATCGCATGCGCCACCTGCACCGTCGCCACCACGATCAGCGGCGGCAGGCAGTTGGGCAGGAGATGGCGGAAGACGATGCGGTTCTTCGGCAGGGCGAGGCAGCGCGCCGCCTCGATATAGTCGCGCCGCCGCTCGACGAGGGCCGAGCCGCGCACCGTGCGCGCGTAATAGGCCCACTGCACGATGACGAGGGCGATGATCACCTTGTCGACGCCGCGCCCGAAGACGGCGAGCAGCACGAGGGCGACGAGGATGGCCGGGAAGGAGAGCTGCAGGTCGACGACGCGCATGACGAAATTGTCGATGCGCCCGCCGGCATAGGCGGCGATGACGCCGACCGAGGCGCCGACGGCGCAGGCGATGACGACGGAGATGGCGCCGACGCCGAGCGAGATCCTGAGGCCGTAGAGGATGGCCGACAGCAGGTCGCGGCCCTGCTCGTCCGTGCCGAGCCAGTAGGTGTAGCCGGCAAGGCTCTCCGATCCCGGCGGCAGGGTGCCGTCCATGATGTCGAGCTGCGCGAGGTCGTAGGGGTTCTGCGGCGCGATGAAGGACGCCGCGAGCGCCAGGATGACCAGCACAACGAGGCCGGCAAGGCCGATGACGGCGAGCGGGCTCTCGAAGAAGGCGGCGACGTGGCGCAGCAGCAGGCTCTCGCCCTTGTCGGTCGGGCGGGCGGCGGCTGCGGGCGCGGGGGTGGCGGCCTGTTCGCTCATGCCTTGGCCTCCTCGAGGCGCACGCGCGGGTCGATGGCGGCGTAGATGAGATCGACGATGAGGTTGATGATCACGAACATCACGACGGTGAGCATGAGGTAGGCGACGATCACCGGCCGGTCGAGCCGCCCGATGGAGTCGATGAGCAGCTTGCCGATGCCGGGATAGGCGAAGACCGTCTCGGTGACGACGGCGAAGGCGATCATCGAGCCGAGCTCGAGGCCGAGCACCGTGACGACCGGGATGAGGATGTTCTTCAAGACGTGCACGCCGATGACGCGCGACTGGGACAGGCCCTTGGCGCGGGCGAAGCGGATGTAGTCCTGCAGCATCACCTCGCGCGTGCCGGCGCGGGTGAGGCGGATGACGAGCGCCATCTTGTAGAGGGCGAGGTTGAGCGCCGGCAGGATGAGATGGGAGAGCCCGTCGAGGGTGAGGAAGCTCACCGGCACGCCGAGGAGCTCGCGCGTCGTGCCGCGCCCGCCGGCCGGGAACCAGCCGAGCATGACGGAGAACAGCAGCACCAGCATCAGCCCCTGCCAGAAGTTCGGCAGGCTGAAGCCGAGGATCGAGCCGGCCATGATGGAATGGCCGCCGAGCGACTGCGGCTTGAGGCCGGCATAGAGGCCGAGCGGGATGCCGATGAAGACGGCGATGACGAGGGCGGTCAGCGCCAGCTCGAGCGTCGCCGGCAGGCGGTTGAGGATCAGCGTCAGCGCCGGCTCGTTGTAGACGAAGGAGCGGCCCAGGTCGCCGTGCAGCGCGTTCCAGACGAAGAGGCCGTATTGCTCGTAGAGCGGCCTGTCGAGACCGAGGCGCTGCGTGATCGCCTCCAGTTCCTGCTGGTCCGCCTGGGGGCTCGCGAGGATGGCGACGGGGTCGCCCACCGCATAGACGGCGATGAACACGAGCGTCGCCATGACGGCCAGCACGAGTGCCGCCTGGCCCAGGCGTCGGATGACGTAGACGAGCATTGTCGTTGACCTTGCAAAAAAGCGGTGCCCGGCCGGCAAGCGATGGCTCGCCGGTCGGGTCCGGTCATCAGCCTCGTACGGCCGATGTTACTGCGCCGGCTTGACCTCGGTCACCAGCGTATACTGGTCGACGCGCGGGGTGTAGCTCAGCGTCTTCTTGAACGCCCAGGGCGTCACCTCGAAGTGCAGCGGCAGGAGGGCGTAGTCGTCCATGGCGATCTTGGACGCCTTCTGCAGCAGCTCCTCGCGCTTGGCGTCGTCGATGGTGCGCTGCGCCTCCATCACGAGGGCGTCGACCTCCGCGTTCGAATAGCGGCCGCGGTTGGTGTGGCCGCCGCCCGTGTCCTTGTTCGGCGTCACGACGAGGGCGTTGAGGGAGTTGGACATCTCGCCCGAATCCGCGCCCCAGCCGGCGAGGTACGCCGAGAACTCGTGCTTGTTGCGGCGCGAGAAGAAGGTCGAGGCCGTCATGGCGTCGATGTTGGTCTTGATGCCGACGCGCGTGAACATCTGCGCCACCGCCTGCGCCACCTTCTCGTCATTGATGTAGCGGTCGTTCGGCGTGCCGATGGTCAGTTCGAAGCCGTTCGGGTAGCCGGCCTCGGCGAGCAGCTTCTTCGACGCCTCGGGATCGTAGGCGACGGGCTTCGCATCCTTCGTGGTGCCGAAGAGCGGGTAGGGCAGCAGCTCGCCGGCGGCCTGGGCGACGCCGCCCATGATGCGCTCGACGATGGCCTCGCGGTTGATGGCCTTCGACAGGGCCTCACGCACGCGCACGTCCTTGAAGGGGTTCTTGTCCGTGCCCTTCACGCCCGGCGTCTTGTCCTCGAACTGGTCGAGGTGGATGTAGATGATGCGGTTCGACAGGCCCTCGACGAGGGTGAAGCCGGCACCCTTGATCTTGTCGAAGTCCTGGATCGGCGGGTTCTCGATCATGTCGACGTCGCCGGCGAGCAGGGCCGCGACGCGCGGGCCGGCGCTGGTGATCGGCCGCATGACGACGCGCTGCCATACGGGCTTCTCGCCCCAATAGCCCTCGTTGGCCTCGAGGATGATATGCGTGCCGCGCGTATATTCCTTCAGCTTGAACGGGCCGGTGCCCACGGCCTTCGCCGGGTCGTTGAAGTCCGAAGACTTCGGCGGCGTGCCCATGTTCTCGCAGCCGTCCTTGCCGTACTTGACGTCGCCCGCCCCGAAGACGGCGGCGGAGAGGATGCCGAGCGTCGTCATGTTGTTGGGGAAGAGCGGCTGCGGCGTCGCCGTCTTGACGCGGATGGTCAGCGGATCCGGCGTCTCGATCGACTCGATGCCGCGCGTGAATACCGTGAACGACGAGGGCGAGTTCTCGACCAGCGGCACCCGGCACATGGTGTAGACGTAGTCCCGCGCCGTGAAGGCCTCGCCGTTCGAGAACTTCACGTCCGGCCGGAGCTTGATCTCCCATGTCGTGTCGTCGACCGCCTTCCACGATTCGGCGAGCGCCGGCAGCAGCTTCTGGTTGGCGTCGGTGGCGATGAGGGATTCGAAGATGTGGCGGCGCAGGGCGTTGTTCTGGCCGACGTTGTGGAAGTGTGGGTCGATGGAGGTCGCCTCGGAGGCGACGCCGACCTTCAGCTCCTTGGTGTCCTGCGCGGCGGCCGGTTGCGCCATGGCGACGGCGAGCGGCAGCAGGGCATAGGCTGCGGGTTTCAGTTTTTTCATTCCCGTTCTCCTCTGGGTGGATGCGCACCACAATAACGAAAACGCGCGGGGAGCGGCAGCACCCCGCCGACGTGGCTTGCTCATCTGGGGCCCGATGCTATTATTCATTCTTGGCATTGTCACCGCCAAAAAGAATAACGAGATTGCATAGAACTATGCCATCCGAGGATAGCGAAAGCCGATCATCGCGACCCAGCCTGCGCGAGCTCGAGGTGCTCCACGCGCTGATCGCCACCGGCAAGACGACCGCAGCCGGCCAGCGCCTCGGCATCTCCCAGCCCGCCGTCTCGCGCGCCGTGGCGGCCCTCGAGGAGCGGGTCGGGCGGGTGCTGTTCTCGCGCGATGGCGGGCGCCTCGTGCCGACGGCCGATGCGCTCGCGCTGGAGGCGGAGGCGGCGCCGATCCTCGCCGGCCTCGCGCGGCTCGAGAACTGGCCGCGGGCGCCGCGGGCGCAGAGCCTCCTGCGCATCTCCGCCGCCCCGACCGTGGCCCATCACTTCCTCGCGCCGCTCCTTGCCCGTTTCGTGGCCGCGGAGCCCGAGACGCGCGTCGTGGTCGAGATCGGCCGCGGCGGCGACGTCCTTGCGGCGGTGGCGGCCGGCAGCGTCGATGTGGGCATCGGCATGCTGGAGACGCCGGTCGCCCACCTCGGGGTCAGGGCCGAGCCTTTCCGCCGCTCGAAGGCCAAGTGCATCATGTGGCCGGACCATCGGCTCGCGCGGCTTCCCGTCGTCCGCCCGATCGACATCGGCAGCGAGCCGCTCATCGTCGTCACCCGGCGCTTCGCGGCGCGGGCGCTGTTCGACAGGGCTTTTACCGATGTCGGCATCGAGCCGAACATCGTCGCGGAGGCGACGACCTCGACCTTCGTGATGGAGATGGTGCGCAGCAGGGCGGGCATCTCGGTGCTCAACCCCTTCCCCATGTCCCTGAGCGACGATCCGAGCTTCGTCTACAGGCCGTTCCTGCCGGAAATCACCTACGAGATGGCCTTCCTCCTGCCCGCGACGGGCGCCGCTCCGCCGGCCGCCCGCCGCTTCGTCGATCTCGTCCGCGCCGAGCAGCCGGACGATCCCTTCACGGTCGCCCTGCGCTGAGGCGGCCCCTGCCGGAGTTCATGATGTCCAGTCCCGCGATCACCGAGATCCTCGCCAGCCTCGTCGCCTTCGACACGACGAGCCGCAACTCCAACCTCGACCTCATCGCCTGGGTCGAGGACTATCTCGCCTCCCACGGCATCGCGAGCGAGCGCATCTACGACGCGACGGGCACCAAGGCCAACCTCTGGGCCACCATCGGGCCGGCGGAGCAGGCGGGCTACATCCTCTCCGGTCATACCGACGTCGTGCCCGTGGACGGGCAGGAGTGGACGGACGATCCCTTCGCTCTCGTCCTGCGAGACGGCCGGGCCTACGGCCGCGGCGCCTGCGACATGAAGGGCTTTCTCGCCGCCTGCCTGTCGCGGGTGCCGGCGATGAAGGCGGCCGCGCTCGCCCGGCCCATCCATCTCGCCTTCTCCTACGACGAGGAGGTGGGCTGCGTCGGCGTGCGCGGCATCGTCGAGAAGCTGGCGAAGGCCGAGGTCAAGCCGCTCGGCTGCTTCGTCGGCGAGCCGACCTCGATGAACGTGGTCATCGGCCACAAGGGCAAGCGCAGCCTGAAGGTGCGCGTGCGCGGCAAGGGCTGCCATTCCTCGCTCGCGCCGCAGGGCGTCAATGCGGTGGAGTGGGGCGCCCGGCTCGTCGCCCATATCCGCGCGATCGCCGACCGCTTCGCCGTGAGCGGCGCCCGCGATGCGCTCTACGACGTGCCCTACACCACCGCCCATGTCGGCATCTTTGCGGGCGGCACGGCGCTCAACATCGTCCCCGACGAGAGCGAGATGGTCTTCGAGATCCGCGCCATCGGTGCCGACGATCCCGATGCCGTCGTCGCGGAAATCGAGGCCTATGCGAGGCGCGAGCTGGAGCCGGCCATGCAGGCCGTCGATCCGCAAAGCGGCTTCGACTTCGACGTCTTCGCCGGCTTTCCGGGGCTCGACACGGCGCCGGGCGACGAGGTCGTCACGCTCGCCAAGCGTCTTGCCGGCCGCAACGAGCACGGCAAGGTGGCCTACGGCACCGAGGCCGGCCTCTTCCAGGCGGTCGCCGGCGTGCCGTCCGTGGTCATCGGGCCGGGCTCCATCGGCGAGGCACACAAGCCGGACGAGTATATCGAGATCGCCCAGCTCGAGGCCTGCGGCGCCTTCGTCGACCGGCTCATCGCCCATTGCACCGAGGTGCATTGAGGGCCAGTCCTGCTTCACAGCGGTCATGCCCGCGCCTGTCGCGGGCATCCATGTCTGGAAAGCTGAGCAGGATCGAACGCGTGGATGGCCGGGACGAGCCCGGCCATGACGAGGCCTCCGTTCGTCGGGGGCCCTCGATCCCCAGCGCCTCGCGGCCTTCGCCGAGGTTCAGAAATCCCGCCCGTTGAACGGCGTCAGCTTCAGGCTGCCGACATCGATGCCGTCCAGGCAGCGCGCGTTGACGGCCACCATCTCGCTGCCGTCGGGCGCCTTGCCGCGCGCGAAGGATTCGATGCCGCAGTGGCGGCAGCGCAGGTGATGGATGACCTTGCGGTTGAACTGGTAGTCCTCGAGCGCATCCTCGCCGGAGAGGAGCCGGAACCGGTCCGGCGTGACGAAGGTCGGCAGGAGGCCGCGCTTGCTGCAATGCGAGCAATTGCAGGAGACGACGGTCTCGAGATCCGTCGTCGCCTCGTAGCGCACCGTGCCGCAGTGGCATCCGCCCTGATAGGTCTGCATCGTCGCTCCTGCCGGCTGTCCGATCGTCAGGGCGCGACTATGCCACCCGTGGCGAGGATCGCAAGGCGGAGGAGGGCACCGTCACATCATCCCGTCGGCATCCGCCGCCCCGTCGGGCCGGCCGACGCTGACATAGAGGAAGCCGCGGCGGGCCATCTCGCCGGCGCGGTAGATGTTGCGCAGGTCGACGACGACGGGCGCCTTCATCAGTCCCTTGACCCGGTCGAGGTCGAGCGCGCGGAAGGCGTTCCATTCCGTGACGATGACGAGCGCATCCGCGCCTTGGACGCAGTCATAGGCGCTGTCGCAATAGGTGACGCGGTCGAGCAGGCCTTGCGCCTGCTCCATGCCCTCGGGATCGTAGGCGCGGATCGCCGCCCCGCCGTCCTGCAGCGCAGTGATGATCGACAGCGCCGGCGCCTCGCGCATGTCGTCGGTGTTGGGCTTGAAGGTGAGGCCGAGCACGGCCACGGTCTTGCCGCGCACCGAGCCGCCGCAGGCCGCGATCACCTTGCGCGCCATGGCGCGCTTGCGCTGGTCGTTGACGGCCGCGACCGTCTCGACGATGCGCATGGGCGAATCCGCGTCCTGCGCCGTCTTGATCAGCGCGAGCGTGTCCTTGGGGAAGCACGAGCCGCCGTAGCCCGGCCCGGCATGCAGGAACTTGCCGCCGATGCGGTTGTCGAGGCCGATGCCGCGCGCCACCTCCTGCACGTTGGCGCCCACCTTCTCGCACAGGTCCGCGATCTCGTTGATGAAGGTGATCTTGGTGGCGAGGAAGGCGTTGGCCGCGTATTTCGTCAGCTCCGCCGTGCGCCGGCCGGTATAGAGGATCGGCGCCTGGTTGAGGTAGAGCGGGCGGTAGACCTCGGCCATCACCTTGCGGGCGCGCTCGTCATCGGTGCCGATGACGATGCGGTCGGGCCGCTTGAAATCGGCGATGGCCGCGCCCTCGCGCAGGAATTCCGGATTGGAGACGACGGCGAAATCGGCGTCCGGCCGCGTCTCGCGCACGATGCGCTCCACCTCGTCGCCCGTGCCGACCGGCACCGTCGACTTGGTGACGATCACGGTGTAGCCGTCCATGACCTTCGCGATCTCGCGCGCCGCCTGGTAGACGTAGGAGAGGTCGGCGTGGCCGTCGCCGCGTCGCGAGGGCGTGCCGACCGCGATGAAGACGGCGTCGGCCGAGCGCACGGCTTCCGTCAGGTCGGAGGCGAAGGACAGGCGCCCTTCCTTGACATTGGTGGCGACGAGATCATCGAGCCCCGGCTCGAAGATCGGGATGTCGCCCTGCATCAGGGCCTCGATCTTGGCCGGGTCCTTGTCGACGCAGGTCACCACATGGCCGAAATCGGCGAAACAGGCACCGGAGACGAGGCCGACATAGCCGGAACCGATCATTGCGACGCGCATCGAGACACCCTGGTGGTGGAGCGGAAGATCGCCGAGGGCTTTAAAGCCTCGGCGGGCGAGGAGCAAGGAACCCCACGGTTTGACAGGGGCCCGGTCGCTGCGCAAAAGAGCGTCAAACGGAGAAGGCATGATGACGGATCCTGTCCTGGTCGAGGTCACCCGCGGGAATGTCGTGGAATCGGCGCATCGCGGCGCGCTCGCCGTGGTCGACGCCGATGGGGCGGACGTGCTCGTCCTCGGCGATGCCGACCGGCCGGTCTTCCCGCGCTCTGCGGTCAAGGTCATCCAGGCGCTGCCGCTCGTCGAGAGCGGCGCGGCGGACCGCTACGGCCTGACCGAGGCGGAGCTCGCGCTCGCCTGCGCCTCCCACTCCGGCGAGCCGCTGCACGCCGAGACCGCCGCGCGCATGCTCGCCAAGGCGGGGCGCGAGCCGGCCTGCCTCGAATGCGGCACCCACTGGCCCCTCGGGGCGGAGGCGACGCGGGCGCTCGCCCGCAGCGGGGCGGAGCCGACGGCCCTGCACAACAACTGCTCCGGCAAGCACGCCGGCTTCATCTGCACGGCCTGCGCGCTCGACGTCGATCCTGCCGGCTATGTCGCGCCCGATCACGTCATCCAGCGCGAGGTCAAGGCCGCCATGGAGGCCCTGACGGGTTTCGCCCACAGCGAGGAACTGCGCGGCATCGACGGCTGCGCCATCCCGACCTATGCCGTGCCGCTCAGGGCGCTCGCCCGCGCCTTCGCCCGGCTCGGCGCCGGGACCGGCCTCACGCGTGAGCGCGCCGCCGCCTTCGCCCGCCTGCGCGCCGCCGTCGCCCGCCATCCCTTCATGGTCGCTGGCACCGGCTGCTTCGACACCATCCTCATGGAGGCGCTGCGCGAGCGCGCCTTCGTCAAGGTGGGGGCCGAGGGCGTCTATTGCGCCGCCTTTCCCGAGCTCGGCCTCGGCCTTGCGCTCAAGTGCGACGATGGCGCTGCGCGCGCCGCCGAGGTCGCCATGGCGGCGCTGACGGGGCGCTTCCTGACCTTGTCGAACGAGGAGGGGCAGGCCGTCTCCGCCCTGTCGCGGCCGCCGATCCGCAACCGCAACGGCCTCGTCGTCGGCACCATGCGGCCGGCGGCGGCGCTCGCCGGGGCCTGATGCGTCACGCGACGGCATTTCCGGCCACCACGATGCCGGTTGCCCGCGCATCCGGCTTGGCCGTCAGGTCGCCCGTGACGGCCTTGTCGTATTCGTAGCCGACGACGGCGCCCTCGCGCGCGCCGGAGATGACGTTGCCCGAGATCACGGCGCTGCGCTCCTTCGGCACGAGGCTGACGCGGATGCCGGTCCGCGCGTTGCGCACGACGTTGCCGGTCACGGTGATGTTGCGCATGGCCCAGGACCAGCCGACGCTGATGCCCTTGTCCTCCGCATCCTCGATGACATTGCCGGTGACGCTCGCCTCGGCCTCGACGTGAATGCCGGTGCCGCCGGCGAGCACGCCGTCATAGGAGCGGGGACGGTGGCGCAGGCCGCGCAGCAGGTTGCCGCTGCACACCGAGAGCCGGCCGCCGTGGTCGAGGTTGGTCATGGAGATGCCGCTCATCGCCTCCTCGACCACGTTGTTGGCGATGATCGTACCTTCGAAGGCGAATTCGGCCCACAGCGCCGTCTCGCCGAGGCGGGCGCAGTTGTTGCCGATGATCTGGCAGGCCGAGCCGGAGTTGTTGCGAATGGCGGACAGGGCGCAGTCGCGCACCGTGTTGCCGCTCACGAGGACGCCGCCCGCCCGGAAGATGCTGATGCCGTTGCCATATTCGCCCGTGCCGCCGGCATCGGTGGCGATGTGCGAGATCCGGTTGCCGGAGACGATGGTGCCGTCGTCGCCCTTCTCCGAACGCCAGACCTGGATGCCGTTGCTGCCGCAGCGGGTCACCGTGTTGGCGGTGATCGAGAGGCCGGTCGCATCGATGGAGAACAGGGCCGAATGGCTGGCCTCGGAGAAGGCCGAGCTGGTGACGCGGCCGCCGCAGCCCGTGAGATAAAGCGCGATGCCGCCGGCCTTCTCGAAGCGGCAGCCGTCGATCTCGACCTCGCGCACGCCCTCGAGCGCCACGAGGCCGGCGCGATCGGGCAGCGGGCGAGAGAGCCCGTCGAGGCGCAGCCCGAGGAGGGCGATGGACTGGGCGTTCCGCGCCGTGAGCATCGGCCCGCTGCCGGCATGGACGAAGGTGGTGAGGCCGAGCGCGCCGACGAGCCGCGCTCCATCGGACAGCGCCACCCCGGCGATGCGATAGCGCCCCGGAGGGACGAGGAGCGGCGCGCCCCGCCGGGCCGCCTCCGCAAGCGCCGCCGCGAGCCGGGCGGACTGGTCCTCGTCCGTGTTGGGCCGCAGGCCGAACTGGAGCGCCGAAAGGCCGAGGGCGGCGGCCATGCCGTCAGCCTCGCGGCCGATCGCGGGGCCCGCCGCGAGCGGCGCGGCGCCGGCGAGGGCGGCGGTCATCAGGATGAGGCGGCGGCTTTCGTCCATGGGCTCGTGTCCTTTCGGGGCCATGGACACAAGATTCGTGCCGGCCGCATTGTCCCGGATCAGGACATTCGCCGGCGGGCACTTTCCCGGGCAAGGACAACGGCGGCCGTCTCGAGGGCCCGGGCCATGGCGGCGAGGGTGGGACGCCGGGCCTTGGCCGGGGCGTCAGCGATGGAATTCCTGCGCTTCGGGCGCGGCGTCGGGCTGCTCGCCCAGGCGCTCGGCATCGGCACGTGGATGAAGACGACCGGCACGGACGGGCGCTTTTCCTGAAGCTGGCCGAGCGCCGTGAAATAGCTCGCGTTGCACAGATAGCGGCCGGCGTCGATGGAGCGACGGACGGGCATGCCGGTGCCCGCCATCGCCACCTTCAGACGTGCGAGAGGGGCCGGCGAGCGCCGCACCAGCGGAGCGCCCTTCGCGAGCGCCGCGCCGCGACGGGTCTTGCCCGAGGCGTCGGGGGCCGTCCTGTTGGCCTTGTTGACGGCGCGCGTCTCCACCCGCACGTGGCGGGCGCGGGCGGCGACGCCGAGCATCAGGACCGCCCGCGGCCGCGCGGCGTGCAGCCGTGTCGGCAAAGCCTTGCCCAGGATGGCGTAGCGCGTTCGGAAGACGTGGTGCTCCGCCCTGATGCCGAGCCGGGCGAGGCGCCGGCTGCCGCCGACGCGCTCGGCGAGCACCGCCGTCGGGTTGACCGGCACACGCGGGAAGGGCCCGAAGCCGGTGATGAGAATGTCGCAGCGCTTGTTCCGTTTGCCCATCTCACATTGCCCACATCGCGTTGCCTGCGTCACAGCCCCAGAATGGATGCGATCTCGTCGGCCGCCACGGTCGCCGCCAGCTTTCCCGCCGCGACCTCGGCCTCGAGCGCCGGCACGCGCTTGCGCACCTGTGGATCGGCGCGCAGGCGCGCGTGCAGCCGGTCCTCCACCATGGCCCACATCCACTTCACCTCCTGGGCGCGGCGCTTCTGCTGCAGTTCGCCCGTCGCCGTCATGCGCTCGCGGTGGTCGGCCACCTTCTCCCACAGGGCGTCCAGCCCGACATTGGCGAGGCCGGAGATGGTGATGACCGGCGGCGACCAGGTCGGGCTCGCCGGCGCCAGGATATGCAGGGCGGCGCGGTAGTCGGCCGCCGCGACCTTGGCGCGCGTCGCACCCTCGCCATCGGCCTTGTTGACGGCGATCATGTCCGCCATCTCGACGATGCCCTTCTTGATGCCCTGCAATTCGTCGCCGGCGCCCGGCAGCATCAGCACGAGGAAGAAGTCCGTGAGGTCGGCCACCGCCGTCTCCGACTGGCCGACGCCCACCGTCTCGACGAGGATGACGTCGAAGCCCGCCGCCTCGCACAGGAGCATCGTCTCGCGGGTCTTCGCCGCGACCCCGCCGAGCGTGCCGGAGGCGGGGGAGGGGCGGATGAAGGCGTTCTCGTCCACCGCGAGCCGCGCCATGCGCGTCTTGTCGCCGAGGATCGAGCCGCCGCTGCGCTGCGAGGAAGGGTCGACGGCGAGCACGGCCACCTTGTGGCCCGCCGCCGTCAGGTTGGAGCCGAGGGTGTCGATGGTGGTCGACTTGCCGACGCCCGGCACGCCCGTGATGCCGACGCGCACGGCCCCGCCGGTGCGCGGCAGCACCGTCTGGATGAGCTCGCGCGCCAGCGCCTGATGATCGCCGCGGCGCGATTCGACGAGCGTGATGGCACGCGCCAGCGCCGCGCGCTCGCCCCTGGCGAGGCGTGCGGCGAGATCGGGCAAAGCTGAACGGTCGAGGCGTGTCATGTCACGTTATAGTTGCCACAGATTCGCGCATCGGGGTGGGGTGAATTCCGCAAACGGAACTCTGCGGGGCCGGGCGAACCGTCGCAGACCGGCCTTTGCCACCTTTTGCCCTATCTTCGCCCACAATCGAACGCCAAAAGGGACCCGTCCCAGAAGCCCGGCAACCGAAGCCCGTTCATGCCCCATCGTTTGTCCCGCCGCACCCTGCTGCGCCTTGCGCTCGTCAATGCCGGCGCCGTGACGCTCGCCGGCTGCTCCAGCGCCATCGGCGCCTTCGGCGGCGACAGCGCGCCGGCGTCCGCCCTCGGATCGTCGCCGATGGGCGCACGTGGCGGCCCTGTCGTCTATGCCGTCACGACACGCGCGCCGGTGAACGGGGCGAGCGAGCGGCCGTGGTTCGGCTCCGCCCGCGCCGGCGGCACGCGCGCCGTCGCCGTGCGCTTCGATCCGCCGCCGGAGACGTTCTTCGGCCGCATCGGCTCGACGCTCTCGGGCGACTGGCGCATCAACGCCGTCGAGGCCCTCGGCAACAACGATCCCGTCGCGGCGCTGACGCTGGAGGCGGGCGGGCGCGACGTGCTGGTCTATGTCCACGGCTACAACCAGAGCTTCGAGCGGGCGGCGATCGACGCGGCGGAGCTGACGCGCGCCATCGGCTTCTCCGGGGCGACGGTCAGCTTCTCCTGGCCGTCGAAGGAGGGGCTGCTCGACTACGGCTATGACCGCGAGAGCGCGCTGTGGTCGCGCGATGCCTTCCAGGACCTGCTCGAGGCGCTGGTGCGCAACGCCATGGTCGGCCGCGTCCACATCGTCGCGCACAGCATGGGCACGCTCCTGACGCTGGAGACGCTGCGCCAGCTCTGGGCGGTGAGCGGCAGCCCGGATGTCGCCGCCCGTTTCGGCGCCATCGTCCTTGCTTCGCCGGACATCGACGTCGACCTCTTCGCCACCGGCGTGAAGCGCATTGGCCCGCTGGCGAAGCACATCACGGTCATCTCCAGCGTCAACGACCGGGCGCTCGCCGTCTCGAGCCGCCTTGCCGGCGGCGTCTCGCGCGTCGGCGCCGCCGACCGGGCGGTGCTGGAGCCGCTCGGCGTCAAGATCGCGGATGCCTCGGACTATGGCTGGGGCATCATCCGGCACGACCTCTTCCTGACGAACAAGGACGTGCGCGGCGTGATCAAGCGGGCCGTGGAGCGCCGGACCTGGGATTGATGTGAAGTCGCTCAGACGAGCGCGAGCCGGCCGAAGCCGGGCAGCTTCAGCGCGGGCCGGCGCAGGTCGAGCCCGGCGACGAGGCCGAAGAGGTTGATCTCGAGGCCCTCGACCCAGGCGAGGGTGATGCCGAAAAGGCCGCCGAGGGCGAACTGGAAGCCGGTGCCGCTCGGGGCGAAGCCGGCATAGACCATCTCGACATGGTAGTCCTTGCCGAGCGCCGTCGGCGGCAGGGCGACCCCGAGCTGCGGCACGCGCGCGATGACATGGGCGACGAAGCTGTTCGAGTTCGGCCCCGGCCAGACGCGGTAGTGGCCCTGCTCGCGAAAGGGATAGTCGGCGATCGCCGCCCGCACGGCGGGCAGCAGCGCCGCCGCCGCCTCGCCTTCGATGGCGGCGACGAGCTCCGGCATGTTCCCGTACCAGCGCCCGTCCGCCGCCCAGCCGTCGCGCCGCACGGGCGAGCCCCAGCCCACCTTGTCGTAGCGCTCGTAGGGCGCGGCGCCCGCCTCCTTGACGACGAGCCAGGTGTGATGCGCCACGGCGCCTTTCCAGCGCCCGGTGCGGGCCGCGTAGATGTGGATGACGGCCGGGCTGTCGGCGACCGGCGCCGGCAGGAGGCCGCTGCTCGTCCAGTCGGCGCGGCTCCATGACTGGGGATGTTCGTGGGTCATCCACATGAGCGCATGCGCGCCGAGCGGCAGCAGGAAGACGAGGAAGAAGGCCGCGAGGGCAAGGCGCATGAGACGCATGAACAACCGGATGCCGCCCGCGGCAGGAGCTGTCAATTCACGGGACGGCGAGGGCGGGGCGCCGTCTTCCGGGCGAGGGTGAGGCGAGCAGTATTCGCTGGTATCCTGCCGTCATCGGGCTGGGGAGCCTCGCCTGCCGGGCCGCCGGCAGAGTTCCACCCGTCGCAGGAGCCCAAGTCATGCAAAGACGAGCGCTCGTCGCCTTGCTCGCAGCTTGTGCTTTCAACGTCGCCTTCGCCTCGGCCCAGGAGGCCGAGGTCGAGACGCCGGCACAGCTCTACGGCAAGCTCTTCGAGGAAGTACAGCTCAACCGCGTCTTCCCGGATGGAAAGACCTTCGTCGATGCCGTGCCGAAGGAGCCGCCCGCCACCATCGTGCAGCGCTATGAGGAGGAGCGGGGCAAGTCCGGCTTCGATCTTTCGGCTTTCGTCGCGGCCCATTTCACGCTGCCGGAAGCGCCGAGCGACGCCTATCGCTCGGATGCGAGCGGCGACGTCTGCAGCCACATCGACGCGCTGTGGGAGGTGCTGCAGCGCAAGCCGGACGTGACGGAGCAATATTCCTCCCTGCTGCCGCTGCCGGCGCCCTATGTCGTGCCGGGTGGCCGCTTCCGCGAGATCTACTACTGGGATTCCTATTTCACGATGCTCGGCCTCGAGGAGAGCGGCCGGCACGACCTCGCCCGGCACATGGTCGACAACTTCGCCAGCCTGATCGAGCGCTTCGGCCATATCCCGAACGGCAACCGCACCTATTACGTCAGCCGCTCGCAGCCGCCGTTCTTCGGCCTCATGGTGGACCTCGTCGCCGCGCACAGTGCCGACCGCACGGCGGTCCACACGACCTTCCTGCCGGCGCTCGCCAAGGAATATGCCTTCTGGATGGAGGGCGCGGATACGTTGGCGCCGGGCGAGGCGCACCGTCGGGTGGTGCGTCTTCCCGACGGCACCCTGCTCAACCGCTATTGGGACGACCGCGACCGCCCGCGCGATGAATCCTACCGCGAGGATGTCGAGACGGCGCGCGGCTCCAACCGGCCGCAGCCGGAGGTCTACCGGCATCTGCGCGCCGCCGCCGAGAGCGGCTGGGACTTCAGCTCGCGCTGGCTGGAAGATGGCAACCGCCTGCCGACCATCCGCACCACGGATGTCGTGCCGGTCGACCTCAACAGCCTGCTCTACCGGCTGGAAACCGTCCTCGCCGAGGCCTACGAGGCCGACCGCAAGCCGGAGAAGGCGGCCGAGATCCGGGCCCGCGCCGAGCTGCGCAAGGCGGCCGTCCAGCGCCACGTCTGGGACGATGAGAAGACCATTTTCGCCGATTATCTCTGGCGCGAGGACCGGCGCATCGACGCGGTCACCGCCGCCGCGCTCTATCCGCTGTTCACCGGCATCGCCACCCCTGAACAGGCCGGCGAGGTGGCGAAGGCGGTGAGGGCGGATCTCCTCAAGCCCGGCGGCCTCGTGACGACGACGGTGGCGACGGGCGAGCAGTGGGACGCGCCGAACGGCTGGGCGCCGCTGCAGTGGATCGCCATCAAGGGCCTTGCCGACTACGGCGAAACGGACCTCGCCCGCACCATCGCCGAGCGCTTCGCCAGCAAGGCGGTGGCGGCCTGGCGCGCCACCGGCAAGCTCATGGAGAAGTACAACGTGGTCGACGAGCAACTCGTCACCGGCGGCGGCGAATATCCGACCCAGGACGGCTTCGGCTGGACCAACGGCGTGCTGCGCAAGATCCTGGTGCTCTATCCGGACGCGGTGAAGGAGCGCGACGCCGTGGCCGGCTGCGCCAGCCGCGCCGCCAACGACAACCGGCCGCCGGCACGGCAGCCGGCGACGGCGCAGTAGGGAAGGGCGGCACCCGCAAGGCGCCCGCACGTCAGGCCGCGGTAATGTGGCCGCGGCAGACCCTCTCGGCAGCAGGGCCCCGATGCACGGGGCCCGTGCAACCGACAGGGTGTTTTCATGACGTCCGCTGCCTTCCGGCGTGCCGCTTCCGCCGGTGCGCCTTCAGTCCGCGAGCAATCCGCCGCGGATCGCTTCGCCCCGCCGCTCACCGTCCGGGCGGGCAGCTTCGCCCTTGCGGGCTATCTGCGCCTCGTGGCGCGCACGACCCGCTTCGACGCGCGTCTGGGGCCGCAGCCCGAGGGCGCTGCGATCTTCGCCATGTGGCATGGCCAGCAGCTTCTCTCCTTCGCCGCACGCATGGACGAACGGCCGGTGGCGGCGCTTGTCTCCACCCACCGCGATGGTGCCCTCATCGGCGCCGTCTGCGCGCGCCTCGGCCTCTCCGTCATCCACGGATCGGGGGCGGAGGATCCGCGGCAGGCCCGGCGCAAGCGGGGCGCCCCCGCTTTCCGCGCCATGCTGCGGGCGCTCGCCGACGGCACCAGTGTCGCTCTGACCGCGGACGTGCCGAAGCGCGCCCGTATCTGCGGGCCCGGCATCATCCGTCTCGCGCTGCATTCCGGCCGGCCGATCTATCCGCTCGCGGTGGTGACCAGCCGGCGCATCGACCTCGCCAATTGGGACCGGGCCAGCATCCCGCTGCCCTTCGGTCGCGGTGCCATCGTCATCGGCGAGCCGGTGCAGGTTCCGTCCGACGCGGCGGCCGGCCACTGCGAGGACCTGCGCCGCCGGCTCGAAACCGCGCTGGATGACGCCATCGCGGCGGCTTACGGCGTCATCGGCCACCGCGATCCGGGCGCCGGCCTCATTCACGACACGGCGGGGGAGCGGGAGGCTGCAACCGGGCCATCACGGCGCGCGTTTCATGTTTATCGATAAATCTGATTGCTGCCGAAGCCCGTCGGGACTAGCGTCGGCGGACATTGTCACCGGGTGGGAATGGGCGATGCCTACGGTTCAAATCTACAGCCGGCGCCTGTCGCTGGTCACCGCAGTCCTGCAATGGCTCGTGCCTCTCGCATGGATCGCCATTGCGACGGTGGCGACCATGCATGGCGATCCTGAATTGCCGGGTGGCCCGGCGGATGCGAGCCAGTTGCAGCTTTCCAGCAAGATCGCCTTTGTCGTGCTGACCAGCATTGCGCCGCTGCTCCTCGGCTTGATGCTGCGGGAACTGCACCAGCTGCTGCTGCTCTATGCGGCGGGTGAGGTGTTCACGGCGCCGGCGGTTGTGCGCATCCACCGCATGGGTGTCCTCCTCGTCGCCTATTCCCTGGCCGACCAGGTCGCATTCCTGGCGGCGGGCCTCGTCCTCTATTTCACCGAGCGGCTCACCGAGGTGCCGCTCGTCTACCAGCTTCATCTCGGCGAACTGTTCATCGGGCTCGTCGTCATCCTGCTCGGCCGCATCATGGGCATGGCCTGCCGCATGCAGGACGAACTGAGCCTGACGGTGTGAGCCGGGCGATGGCGATCATTGTCAACCTCGATGTCATGCTCGCAAAGCGCAAGATGCGCCTCGGCGATCTGGCGGCTGCCGTCGGCATCTCGATTCAGAACCTCTCCGTGCTCAAGACCGGCAAGGCCCGCGCCATCCGCTTCTCGACGCTCGACGCGCTCTGCCGGCATCTCGACTGCCAGCCGGGCGACATTCTCGAATTCGTGGATGACGGCTGTCCTCAGCCGATCGACGATGATTGATTTCACGTTTATCGAGAAAAATTAATTGACAAACATGTTATTCGCCCTAGGTTGACGGGAGCGTTTCTGCGATCCCGACTTGGGGAGGTGCATGCCATGATCCGTGAGAGGCGAGCGGCCGATGCCACCGGGCGTGCCGTCCGGCAAGGAAGGCTCGGCGCCCTTGGCTGGCCGGCGGGGGTAATGGGCGTGGTCGCCCTCGCCGCATTGGCTATCGCTGTCGAGCGGTCGGCGCCGCAGGACGAGGCGCTGGTCGCCGCTGCAGTTCGCGCCGCCTTGGCGCGCGATATGGAAGGGCGCCTCGCGCTCTCTCCTTCACCGGCCTTCGCCGCCCTTGAGGCGCGGCACCCGGGCCTCTGGTTCCGCGCCTGCGACGACAACGGCGAATGCCTGTCCTACGGCCCGGTGCCGGACACGCTGGCTCCGCCTGAAGCCGGCGGAGGCAAGACGGGGCAGCCCCATGTCGGCGGCGTGACCATCGCCGCCGGCGTCGCACGGCAAACCGGGTTGCGAGGGCTCGGTCTCGCCACCCTGCGCGTCATGCTCGAGGCCCTCACGACCGTCGGCGGCATGGGCACAGGCGAGCATGCGAAATACCGGCTCTACTCTTATGCGCATCACCCGGCGGGAATGTAGGGGCGGCACAGCCAGCCGGGCCACGTCGGGTCTTCCCGACCGCTCCCAGCTCCAGGATACATTGATGGCGTCTGGCGATGTCGTCCGGCACGAGGGCCGCCACTGCGAGGACCTGCGCAGTTAGCTTGAAGCCGCGCTCGATGACGCCATGGCCGACGGTGCGATCGCCCATCGCGATCCGGTCGCCGGCCTCGTGGCTCGTGCCCGCTACTCCGCTGCCTGCTTCGGCTCGTAGCCGAGGCGACGGTTGAGCTCCTTGATGAGCTTCTCGGCCGCTTCGGCGATCACCGTGCCCGGCGGGAAGATGGCCGAGGCGCCGGCCTTGGTCACGGCCTCGTAGTCCTGCGGCGGCACGACGCCGCCGACGACGATCATGATGTCCGGCCGGCCCTGTTTCTCGAGTTCCGCCTTCAGCTCCGGCACCAGCGTCAGGTGGCCGGCGGCGAGCGAGGAGACGCCGACGATGTGCACGTCGTTCTCCACCGCCTGGCGGGCGGCCTCCGCCGGGGTCGCGAACAGCGGGCCGATATCGACGTCGAAGCCGAGGTCGGCGAAGGCCGAGGCGATCACCTTCTGGCCGCGGTCGTGCCCGTCCTGGCCCATCTTGGCGACGAGGATGCGCGGCCGGCGGCCGTCGTCATGCTCGAAAGCTTCCACGAGGGCGAGAACACGCTCGACGGCATCGCTCATCGCGCCGACCTCCCGTTTGTAGACGCCGGAGATGGCCTTGATCTCCGCCCGGTGGCGGCCCCAGACCTTCTCCAGTGCCGCGGAAATCTCGCCGACCGTCGCCTTGGCCCGGGCGGCATCGACGGCAAGGGCGAGCAGGTTGCCCTCGCCGGTGTCGGCGGCCTTCGTCAGGGCCGCGAGCGCCGCCTCCACCGCCGGGGCGTCGCGCTCGGCCCGCAGGCGCTTGAGCTTGTCGATCTGCGCCGCGCGCACGGCCGAATTGTCGACCTTCAGCACCTCGATCGGCGGCTCGTCGTCCGGGCGGAAGCGGTTGACGCCGATGACGGCCTGCTGGCCGGAATCGATGCGCGCCTGCGTGCGCGCCGCCGCCTCCTCGATGCGCAGCTTGGGGATGCCGGCCTCGATGGCCTTGGCCATGCCGCCGAGCTCCTCCACCTCGCGGATGTGGGCCCAGGCCCGCGCGGCGAGCTCGCCCGTCAGCCGCTCCACGTAGTAGGAGCCGCCCCACGGGTCGATGATCCGCGTCGTGCCGCTCTCCTGCTGCAGGAAGAGCTGGGTGTTGCGCGCGATGCGGGCGGAAAAGTCCGTCGGCAGCGCGAGCGCCTCGTCGAGGGCGTTGGTGTGCAGCGACTGGGTGTGCCCCTGCGTCGCCGCCATGGCCTCGATGGCCGTGCGCGTGACGTTGTTGAACACGTCCTGCGCCGTCAGCGACCAGCCGGAGGTCTGGCAATGGGTCCTGAGCGCCAGCGACTTGTCGTTCTTCGGCGAGAAGTCCTTGACGAGCTTCGCCCACAGGAGGCGCGCGGCCCGGAGCTTCGCCACCTCCATGAAGAAGTTCATGCCGATGGCCCAGAAGAAGCTGAGCCGCGGCGCGAACTGGTCGATGGTGAGCCCGGCGGCCAAGCCGGCGCGGATATATTCGACGCCGTCGGCGAGCGTATAGGCGAGCTCGAGGTCCTGCGTCGCCCCCGCCTCCTGCATGTGGTAGCCGGAGATGGAGATGGAGTTGAACTTCGGCATATGCGCCGAGGTGAAGGCGAAGATGTCCGAGATGATGCGCATCGACCCCCTGGGCGGGTAGATGTAGGTGTTGCGCACCATGAATTCCTTGAGGATGTCGTTCTGGATGGTGCCCGCGAGCTTCTCGGGCGGCACCCCCTGTTCCTCGGCCGCGACGATGTAGAGCGCCAGCACCGGCAGCACGGCGCCGTTCATGGTCATCGACACGCTCATCTCGTCGAGCGGGATGCCCGCGAACAGCGTGCGCATGTCGTAGATGGAATCGATGGCGACCCCGGCCATGCCGACGTCGCCGGCGACGCGCGGGTGGTCGCTGTCATAGCCGCGGTGGGTGGCGAGGTCGAAGGCCACCGACAGGCCCTTCTGCCCGGCGGCGAGGTTGCGCCGGTAGAAGGCGTTGGAATCCTCGGCCGTGGAGAAGCCGGCATACTGGCGCACGGTCCACGGCTGGTTGACGTACATGGTGGGGTAGGGGCCGCGCAGGAAGGGCGGCAGGCCCGGGAAGGTGTCGAGGAAGTCGAGCCCCTTGCGGTCCCCTTCGCCGTAGTGCGGCTTGACGAGGATGCCCTCGGGCGTCAGCCACGGCTCGCCGGCCGGCGATCCCATCGGCGCGGTCACATCGGCCAATGCCATCGTCGAGAAGTCGGGGATGCGCGAACCGTTGTCAGGCGCCTTCATCATCATGGTCCCCTGCGTTCAGCCTGCCAGTAGCCGGAGCAGCCGCGGGTGGGTGTCCGCCAGGTGCCGCTTCCCCGTCCATCCTCGACGCGCCCCGTGGCGGTGAGGGTGTCGGCGCCGCGCCGGATGCGGACATTGACACGCCCGCGGGGGTCGATGCGGCCGGACAGGTCCACCGCGGGGGCACCCGGCTGGGGCGTGTACTGCACGATGCCGCCCGCCACCCCGACGGGATAGCGAAAGGCACGGTCGCAGTTGCCGGCCTCCGTCACCACCAGCACGCTCCAGCTGCCGTCGAATTTCGTCGTCTGGGCCAGCGCTGCACCGTCCGCCAGCAGACCGCCTGCGCCGAGCGCCAGAGCCAGCCATCCCGCAGGACGCATGGATGCCTCCTGTCATCTCGCGGATGCTCTCATGCGCCCTCGTCCATTGCCTCGGCGAAAGCCCGCGACAGGAGCGCGAGAACATCGCACCCAACGAAAATATAGTCCGAGACCCCGGAAACTCGAAGGGCGGCCTCCAGTTCCCCCGGTCGGCCGGCGAGATAGAGGTGCCTTGCGCCGGCGGCCTTGAGCGCCTTGGCGGCGGCTGCGGCCTCGCGGGCATAGACCTCGTCGGACGAGCACAGGCAGGCGAGCGCCGCGCCGGACGCGCGGAAGGCGGCGGCGAGGGCCTCCAGCGACGGAAAACCGTCGTTTGTCACCACTTCGATGCCGCCGGCCTCGAAAAAATTCCGGGCGAAGGTGGCACGTGCCGTGAAGGCGGCCAGCGGTCCGAGATTGGCGAGGAAGACGGACGGGCGACGGCCGCGGCGGGCAAGCGCGTCATCGCTCGCATCGCGCAGGGCCTCGAACGGTTCTGCGTCCCGCACCGACGGCAGCGGCTCGGCCTCCAGCGCCGCTTCGGCGGGCAGGGCAGGACCGGCCTCGCTCGGCGCCGGCATGAGGACGCTGACCGGCGCCTCGCCGAGATGCGGGAACTCGCTCGTGCCGGTGATCGGCGCCCTGCGCGTGGCGATGTCGCGGCTGGCCTTTCCGCGCGTTTCGGCGATGCGTGCCTGCTCGTGGCCGGCGGCGAGGCTCGCGAGAATGCCGCCCTCCCGCTCGATGGCCTGGAACAGGCCCCAGGCGTTCTCGCAGAGCGCCTCCGTCAGCGCCTCGAAGGCGCCGGAGCCGGCGGCGGGGTCGGTGACGCGCCACAGGTTCGATTCCTCGGCGAGGATGAGCTGCGTGTTGCGGGCCATGCGCCGGGCGAAGCCGTCGGGCAGGCCGAGCGCGGCGGTGAAGGGCAGCACCGTGATGCCGTCCGCGCCGCCGAGGGCGCCGGAGAAGGTGGCGACCGTCGCCCGCAGCATGTTGACCCAGGGATCGCGCTTCGTCCCCATGCGCCAGGCGGTCTCGGCATCGAGGCGGATCGGCCGCGGTGCGAGGCCGCAGGCCTCTTCCACCCGCGCCCACAGGCGGCGCAAAGCGCGGAACTTGGCGAGGGTGAAGAAGGCGTCCGCATCCGCCGGCATGAGGAAGGAGAGGAGCGGGGCTGCCTCTTCCGGGGCGATGCCGGCCTCTTCCAGCACGCGCAGATAGAGGACGCCGGTCGCGAGCGCGGCCGCGAGCTCCTGCGCCGGCCCGGCGCCGGCCTCGTGCCAGGCGCGCGTGTCGACGCGCACGAGGCCGCGCGCGAAGCCCCGGCCGCGGAGGTCCGCGACCGTGCCGGTCAGCCGTGCCGCGAGCTCCGGCCAGGCGAGCGGCAGGCGGCCCGTGCGGGCGAAGTCGCCGACCGGATCGAGGCCGAAGTCGATGTCGAGGCCGGAGGCCGGCAGGCCGCACCGTCCGACGTGCTCGGCGACGATGGTCGCGACGCGGCGGCCGTCGAAGGGCGCCGTCTCCAGCCTGAGGCGCACGAGTTCGAGCAGCACGCCCGACAGCGCGGCCGCCAAGGAATCGGCATCCGCCAGCGCCAGGCCGAAGCCGCGTGCCGTCGCCGAGCCGGCGAGGGCGAGCACGAGCCCGCTTGCGCCCCCTTCGAGGTCGGCGAGCGCCAGCCGGTTGGCCTCGGCGGGATCGGGATGGTCGATGCGCTGCAGGACCTGCCACGGTCCGGCCTCGGCTCGCCCGAGGGGCGCGCGCGCCGCCTCGGCCTTGCCGTAGAGCGGCTCGACGACGATGCCTTCGCGGCTGCGGGAAACGAGCTTCTTCTCGAAATCCGCCCCCTTCAGGGCGCGTTCGACCTGGGCGAGCCAGTCGTCGCGGGTGGCCCGGGGAAATGCGGCGGCGAGCTCAAGGTCTTCGATCACGCGTTGCGGCCTCGTGCGAAGCGATGGAACGGCGCTGAGATTGCCACGGGCGATGCCGCCTCACCACCCTTCCTTGGTCGCATCGATGCCCATACCGCCTGGGCAGATGCGGAACGCCCGGAAATCGCCCTCAGAGATGCACTTCCCAATCGAGCCGCTCGATGCCGCTCGTGTCGATGGCGGCCGCCGCCTCGCGCACGCTGCGGCTCCCGATCATCCGGTCGGGCGCGATGTCGGCGAGGGGTGCCAGCACGAAGGCCCGCTCGCCGATATAGGGGTGGGGAACGTGCAGATGCGGCTCGTCGATCACCTCGTCGCCGTAGAACAGGATGTCGATGTCGATGATGCGCGGTCCCCAGCGCTCGCGCCGCACGCGGCCGGCCTCCCGCTCGACCCTGAGCGCCGTTTCGAGAAGCGTGCGCGGCTCGAGCGTGGTCTCGACGGCGATGCAGATGTTGAGGAAGGACGGCTGGTCCGTCTGGCCCCACGGCGCCGTGCGGTAATAGGCCGAATGGCGGGTCACGCGCACGCCGGGCGTCGCGTGCAGGGCGGCCACCGCGCAGTCGATCTGCACGCGCAGGTCGCCGATGTTGGAGCCGAGCCCGAGGATGGCCTCGACCGGGGTCGCGCGCTGCGGGACGGAGCTAGTCATGGCGTGTGCGCCCGATGGTGACGGCGACGGTCTCGAAGATGGCGTCGATCGGCGCGTGCGGCTTCTCGATGGTGACCTCGAGCCGCTCGATGCGCGTGAAGCGCGCCATGATGGCATCGGCAATGGCGCCGGCGGCGGCCTCGATCAGGTCGAAATGCCGGCTGGAGAAAGCCGCGCGGGCCACCTCGACCATCTCGGCATAATTGAGGGTGTCCTCGAGCCTGTCGGAGCGCTGCGCCGCGGCGAGCGGCAGCTCGGCCGTCAGGTGCAGGATGAAGGGCTGCCCGAGCACCCGTTCCTCCGGCATGACGCCGTGGGTGCCGCGCAGGGCGAGGCCGCGGACGGTGATGCGATCACTCATGATGACTAGGCCTTCGCTATGGCATCGGCGACGCTCAGCGCCTGCACATGGGCGACGACGTCGTGCACCCGCACGATCTCGCAGCCGGCAGCCGCGGCGATGAGATGGGCGGCCAGCGTGCCGGGCAGGCGCTCGTCCGGCACCGTGCTCACGATATGGCCGATGAAGGACTTGCGCGAGGCGCCGACGAGCATCGGCAGGCCGAAATCTTCGCGCAGCTCGGCGAGGTGGCGCAGCACGACGAGGTTTTGCTGCGGCGTCTTGCCGAAGCCGATGCCGGGGTCGAGCACGATGTCGGTGCGTGCGATACCGGCCCGGGCGGCGATGTCGAGCGTGCGCGCGAAGAAGGCCCGCATGTCGGTGAGGATGTCGATCGCCGCATCGGCTCCCGGCCGGTTGTGCATGGCGATGACGGGCACGCCGTGCTCGGCTGCGACCCGTGCCATGTCGGGGTCGCCCTGCAGGCCCCAGATGTCGTTGATGATGCGCGCGCCGGCGGCGACGGCGGCTGCCGCGACCTCGGCCTTCGTCGTGTCGACGGAGATGGGCGTCGCGTTCTCGGCCACGAAGCGCTCGAGCACCGGCATCAGCCGCGCCAGCTCTTCGGTCGCGCTGATGGGCGTGTGGCCGGGCCGGCTCGATTCGGCGCCGATGTCGATGAAGTCCGCCCCCTCCTCGGCGAGGGCGCGGCAATGCATGAGCGCCGCGTCCACCGTCGGCAGGCGTCCGCCGTCATAGAAGGAATCGGGCGTGACGTTGACGATGCCCATGATACGCGGGCGACCGACGAGGGGAACGCCGGCAAGTTGCCGGCGGCTGAGCACTTCTGTCATGCCCGCTGCGTGACGCCGTCACGGCCGCCTGTCAAGCCGGTTGCGGCGGTTGCCAGGGTTTTGCGCGCGCCGCCGTTGCAGCTGGCGCCGCGGCGCGCGCTCGTTCCCTCAGACGAACTGCGACAGGCCGGGCACGGCGCCGACGATGGGCCCCATCACGTCCTCGCCCGCCTTCTCGCGGCCATAGGCGAAGAGCTCGCGGCCGAGGGCCTGCATCTGCCCCATCGACAGGCCCGCCGAGGTCAGCTGGCCGCCGAGCGCCATGATGCCGCCGCCCATCAGGCCGCCGACCATGCCGGCAAGACCCCCCTTGCCGTTGCCGCTGGCTTCGGCCATCGCGGTCTCGGCGCCGGGCAGGGCGGCGATGAGCTGGCGCACCTCCGTCTCGGGGCCTTCCTTGAGCAGGAAGTTGAGGACGATTGCGATGGCCTTGCGCGCCGTTCCCGCGTCGAGGCCGACCTTTTCAGCTATGCGTGCGACGAGTTCGTCCATCGTAGGCTCCTGTGTCGGAAGGTGGGCGCATCTTTCGCGCCGCCGCCGCGAAAAGCAAGCAGATAGTTTATATCGAAACCATCTCCCCAACGTGCCGGCCCGGCGCATTTCGCCGCCTCGTCGGCGCTCCCGTTGTGGAAAGGCGGCGCCCGATCTCCTATAAGCTGAATCGGCGTTGCAGGCGCCGATGGACGAGACGCGAGGGATGGCACGACCCATGGCGGAAGAAGGCACCATTCTCATCGGCATGGCCACCGGCGACGCCCACAAGGACGCTCCCAAATACGAGGAACTGCTGCTGCGCCTCGCCAACCGCCACGGCCTCGTGACCGGCGCGACCGGCACCGGCAAGACGGTGACGCTGCAGGTGCTCGCCGAGGGCTTCTCCAATGCCGGCGTGCCGGTCTTCGCCGCCGACATCAAGGGCGACCTCTCCGGCGTCGCCGCCATGGGCGAGGGCAAGGAGCCCTTCGTCAAGCGCGCCGCCGACATCGGCGTCACCTATGCCGCCGACAGCTTCCCCGTCACCTTCTGGGACCTCTTCGGCGAGAGCGGCCATCCGGTCCGCGCCACGGTCTCGGAGATGGGGCCGTTGCTGCTCGCCCGGCTGCTCGACCTCAACGACACCCAGGAAGGCGTCCTCAACATCGCCTTCCGTGTCGCGGACGAGCAGGGCCTGCTGCTGCTCGATCTCAAGGACCTGCGCGCCATCCTCGCCTATGTGGCGGAGAACGCGAGCGCGCTGTCGGCGCAATACGGCAATGTCTCAACCCAGTCGGTCGGCGCCATCCAGCGCCAGCTCCTCGTGCTGGAAAACCAGAAGGGCGACTTCTTCTTCGGGGAGCCGGCGCTCGTCATCTCCGACCTGATGCGGACCGACCGCGATGGCCGCGGCGTCATCAACATCCTGGCCGCCGACAAGTTGATGAACAACCCGCGGCTCTACGCCACCTTCCTCTTATGGCTGCTGTCGGAGCTGTTCGAGCAACTGCCCGAGGTGGGCGATCTCGACAAGCCGAAGCTCGTCTTCTTCTTCGACGAGGCGCACATGCTGTTCTCCGACGCGCCCAAGGCGCTGGTGGAGGCGGTGGAGCGGGTGGTGCGGCTCATCCGCTCGAAGGGCGTCGGCGTCTATTTCGTCACCCAGAACCCGCTCGATGTGCCGGAGACGGTGCTCGCCCAGCTCGGCAACCGCGTCCAGCACGCCCTGCGCGCCTTCACCCCGCGCGACCAGCGCGCCGTGCGCGCCGCGGCCGGCACCTTCCGCCAGAACCCGGCCTTCGACACCGAGAAGGCCATCATCGAGCTCGGCGTCGGCGAGGCGCTGGTGTCGGTGCTCGAAGGCAAGGGCGCGCCCTCCGTGGTGGAGCGCACGCTGATCGCGCCGCCGTCGGCCCGCGTCGGCCCGCTGACGCAGCAGGAGCGCGAGCGCCTCATCGCGGCCAGCCCGCTCAAGGGCCGCTACGACGACGCCGTCGACCGCGAATCGGCCTACGAGATCCTGACGAAGCGCGCTGCGGAGGCCGCGGCCGCCAAGCAGGCCCCGCAGCAGGCCGGCGCCGGCAGCGAGGGCGGCGTGCTCGACACGCTCGGCGGCATTCTCGGCGGCGGCGGCCAGCCGGCCGGCAGGGGCGGGCGCCGCACCGTCACCGTCACGGAGCGGGTCATCACCAACGTCGCCTCCTCGGCGGCACGCACCATCGGCACCCAGCTCGGCCGCGCCATTCTGCGCGGCATCCTTGGCTCCATGACCAAGCGCTGAGCACCTTTCGTTCCATCATTCCAGGCGGCCCATCGGGCCGCTTCCGCCGTGGAGGGCATCGATGTCGCATCTCGACCAGGTACTCGCGAGGATCGACGAGGATCTCGGCGCTTCGCTCAACCGTCTCTTCGGCCTCCTGCGCATTCCCTCCATCTCGACCGATCCGGCCTACAAGGAGGAGTGCCGCAAGGCGGCCGAATGGCTCACGGCCGACCTCGAAGGCCTCGGCTTTGCGGCCGGCTTGCGCGAGACGCCGGGCCACCCGGTGGTCCTCGCCCACCAGCGCCGCGAGGGCGCGCCGCATGTGCTGTTCTACGGCCACTATGACGTGCAGCCGGTCGATCCGCTCGACCTCTGGGAGACGCCGCCCTTCGAGCCGCGCCTCGCCGAGCTGCCGGGCGGGCGCAAGATCATCGTGGCTCGCGGCGCCTGCGACGACAAGGGCCAGGTGATGACCTTCATCGAGGCCTGCCGGGCGTGGAAGGCGGTCACCGGCTCGCTGCCGGTCGGCATCACCGTCCTGCTCGAAGGCGAGGAGGAGGACGGCTCCCGCAACCTGCCGGCCTTCGTCGAGGCGACGAAGGAGGAGCTCGCCTGCGACGTCGCCCTCGTCTGCGACACGGGCATGTGGGACCGCGAGACGCCGGCCATCACCGCCTCGCTGCGCGGCATGCTCTATGAAGAGCTGACCGTGCGCGCGGCCGACCGCGACCTGCATTCGGGCCTCTTCGGCGGCGCGGCGCAGAACCCCATCCGCGTGCTCGCCCGCATCATCGCCTCGCTGCACGACGCGGACGGCCGGGTCACCGTGCCGGGCTTCTACGAGGGCGTCGCCGAAACGCCGCCGGAGGTGCTGGAGCAGTGGAAGGCGCTCAATCTCACGGCCGAGGAATTCCTCGGCGGCGTCGGCCTCAAATATCCGGCGGGCGAGAAGGGGCGGCTCCTCATCGAGCAGATCCAGTCCCGCCCCACCTGCGACGTCAACGGCATCATCGGCGGCTATACGGGCGAGGGCACCAAGACCGTCATCGCCGCCGAGGCGCGGGCCAAGATCTCCTTCCGCCTCGTCGGCGACCAGAACCCGGACGCGATCCGCGATTCCTTCCGCGATTTCGTGCGCCGGCAGCTGCCCGAGGACTGCTCGGTGGAGTTCATCGCCCACAAGGGCTCGCGCGCCGTCGCGCTGCCCTATGACGGGCCGGTGCTCAACAAGGCGCGCAAGGCGCTCGCCGCGGAATGGGGCAGGGATCCGGTCACCATCGGCTCGGGCGGCTCGATCCCCGTCGTCGGCGACTTCAAGCGCACGCTCGGCGTCGATTCGCTCCTCGTCGGCTTCGGCCTCGACGACGACCGGGTGCATTCGCCCAACGAGAAATACGACATGACGAGCTTCCACAAGGGCATCCGCTCCTGGGCGCGCATCCTCGCCGAACTGGCGCAATAGGGCAGCTGACGCGATAGGGAAGGGGCACCGCCGCTTCCACCGTCCTGCCCGCGCCTGTCGCACGGCCGTCCGGCTGGAGCGCGGGATCGTGGAAGAATGGCACACCCTCCCCGCCCGTCCTGGCCGCGCCTGTCCCTCGGCTGTCCGGCTGGAGCGCGGTACCGTGGAAGAATGGCACACCCTCCCCGCGCGTCCTGGCCGCGCTTGTCGCGGCCATCCACGCCTTTCGATCTCGCGCAGGCTTCGCGGCGTGGATGCCCGCGACGAGCGCGGGCATGACGGTGGAGATGGCGCAATGGGGGAAGGGGCCCCGCCGCTTCCACTGTCCTGGCCGTGCCTGTCCCGCAGCTGTCGGACCGGCGCGCGGGACCGTTGGAAGAACGGCACAACCTTCCCGCCCGTCATGGCCGCGCTTGTCCCTCGACTGTCTGGCTGGAGCGCGGGACCGTTGGAAGAACGGTGCAACCTTCCCGCCCGGTCCTGGCCGCGCTTGTCGCGGCCATCCACGCCCTTTCGGTCTCGCGCAGGCTTCGCGGCGTGGATGCCCGCGACAAGCGCGGGCATGACGGTGGAGGTGGCGCAATGGGGAAGGGGCCCCGCCGTTTCCACTGTCTTAGCCGTGCCTGTCCCGCAGCTGTCGGACCGGCGCGCGGGACCGTTGGAAGAACGGCACAACCTCGCCCGTCCTGGCCGCGCCTGTCCCTCGGCTGTCCGGCTGGAGCGCGGGACCGTGGGAAGAACGGTGCAACCTCGCCCGCCCGTCATGGCCGCGCTTGTCGCGGCCATCCACGCCTTTCGGTCTCGCGCAGGCTCTGCGGCGTGGATGCCCGCGACAAGCGCGGGCATGACGGTGGAGGTGGTCGGAAGGTCATTTAAACGTCGTGTGTCCCGCCGGCGCCTTAGACTGGTGCGTGTTCAATGGCGTCGATGGCCGGCAGACGGGCCGAGAGGCGGCTTCGCGGCC
This sequence comes from Chelatococcus caeni, assembly GCF_014196925.1. GTDB lineage: Bacteria > Pseudomonadota > Alphaproteobacteria > Rhizobiales > Beijerinckiaceae > Chelatococcus_A > Chelatococcus_A caeni. The sequence goes on from NZ_JACIEN010000001.1 coordinate 1,047,449, forward strand.
CCACGCTACACCAGCCCGGTCAAATCGCGGACGATCGCGACGGGGCGCTGGTCGGCATATTCGTCCGGCGCGCCGGCGCGGTTGACCCAGAAGGCGCGGAAGCCGAAGCGCGTCGCGCCCGCCACGTCCCAGCGGTTGCTCGAGACGAAGGCGACCTGCGCCGGCTCGATGCGGAACCGGCGTGTCACGAGCGCATAGGCCGCCGGGCTCGTCTTGAACACGCGCACCTCGTCGACGGACAGGACCGCATCGAGGTGTCCGCCGATGCCGGCCGAGGCGACGGCATCGGCGAGCATCGACCTTTCGCCGTTCGAGAGGATCGCCGTCGCAAGCCCTCTGGCCTTGAGGGCGGCGAGCACGGCCGGCGCTTCCTGATAGGCGTCGAGCACCCGATAGGCGCCGAGGAGCTTGTCGGCGATGGCGGGATCGACGGACGGGAAGCGCGCGAGCGCATGGTCGAGCGCCTCGCGCGTGAGCTGCCAGAAATCCCGGAAGCCGCCGTAGAGCGACAGCACCCAGGAATATTCGAGCTGCTTGGCGCGCCAGACATCCGACAGCGCCTGCGCGTCCGGGCCGATCGCCCCGGCATGCCGCGCCACGGCGGCATGCACGTCGAACAGCGTGCCGTAGGCGTCGAAGACGACGACGCTCGCGCCCGGCGCAGCCTCATCGAGAAGAGCCATGCGCGTTCCCCTCCGCTTTCATTGGCGACGGCCGGCAGGATGGCGCCCCGCGACCACATCACGCAAGCGTGGTGGACGCTTCAGCGATATTCATTGGAGGATGAGCCTTCAGACCATTGACGGCGCGCGGGGCGGGGCGTTCGATGGGACAAGAACACTGACGTATTGGAGCATGATGATGTCCGGGCAATCGCAGCCTTGGTATAGCGAGACATGGACCTGGTTCGACGGCGGCTGGCACGAGGGCAATCCGCCGCTCATGGGGCCGCGCAGCCACGCCTTCTGGCAGGGCACCTCCGTCTTCGACGGCGCCCGCGTCTTCGAGGGCGTGATGCCGGACATCGACAGCCATGCCGCGCGCGTCAACCGCTCGGCAAAGACGCTCGGGCTGAAGCCGACCATGGCGCCGGAGGCGATCGTCGAGCTCGCACGCGAGGGTGCGCGCAAGTTCGGGCCGGGCGCGGAGCTCTACGTCAAGCCGATGTACTGGGCCGAGGCGGACGGGCCGGCGGTGATCGCGCCCGATCCGGAATCGACCCGCTTCTGCCTCTGCCTCTTCGTGGCGCCGATGCCGAAGCCCGGCGGCATCACGCTGACCAAGGCGAGCTATCGCCGCCCGACGCTGGAGACGATGCCGACGGATGCCAAGGCCGGCTGCCTCTATCCCAACAACGCCCGCGCCGTCCTCGAGGCGAAGCGCAAGGGCTTCGACAATGCCCTCGTGCTCGACATGCTCGGCAATGTCGCCGAGACGGCCACCACGAACGTCTTCATGGCGCGCGACGGCGAGGTGCTGACGCCGGCGCCCAACGGCACCTTCCTCAACGGCATCACGCGCCAGCGCGTCATCAGGCTGCTGCGCGAGGCGGGCGTGACGGTGCACGAGACGACGCTGCGCTACGACGATTTCGTGGACGCGGACGAGATCTTCCTCTCGGGCAATTATTCCAAGGTCATGCCCGTGCTCAGGATCGACGAGCGCGAGCTGCAGCCCGGCCCCTTCTATCGCCAGGCGCGCGAGCTCTACTGGGCCTTCGCCCATGCCGGCGAGAAGGTCGGCGGATAACGTCATCCTGAAGTGACGCGTTCCCTCCGCATCCCTAGGTTCTCGTCGGGGATGCCGGAGGTGGACATGCGGATCTTGGCGGGCCTGTCGTTTCTTCTCATCGCTCTCGTTTCCGTCCCGGCGCGAGCCGAGGAGGTCGATCTCGAGCTGGTGCTGGCGGCCGACGGCTCGGGCTCCATCGACGACGACGAACTCACCCTGCAGCGCGAGGGCTGGGCGAGCGCGCTGACGAGCAACGACGTCCTTGCCGCCATCGGCAGCGGCCTCATCGGCGCCATCGCCGTCGCCTATGTGGAATGGGGTGGCCCGCAATCGCAGGTGACCGTCGTCGACTGGCAGGTCATCCGCGATCCGGCGACCGCCGAGGCCTTCGCGCACAAGCTGCGCACGCGCCCGCGCGGCGCCTATGGCTACAACTCGATCTCCAACGCCATCGACTATTCCGTGCGCCTCGTCGAGGAGAGCGGCTTTTCGGGCATGCGCAAGGTCATCGACGTCTCGGGCGACGGCCCCAACATCGGCGGGCGGCCCCTGGCCGAGGCCCGGGCGGAGGCCCTGGCGAAGGGCTTCACCATCAATGCCCTCGCCATCCGCCGGCCGGGCGGACGCCCCGGCGGGCCGGGCGGCATGTCGCTGGAGACCTATTACGGCGAGCAGCTGATCGGCGGGCCCGGCGCCTTCGTCGAGATCGCCGACGAAACGCGCCCCTTCGCCGTTGCAGCCCGGCGCAAGCTCGTCGCCGAGATCGCCGACAGCAGCGGCGCGACGCGTCACGCCACCCTTGAGTCGGTGCCTTAAGCCTTAGCCGATCAGGTTGAATCAACCTGATCGGCGGATCCGTCTCTCACCTAAGTTAGAGACCCGTTTTACTGTTCAGCTTGCGATGCAAGCTGAACGGAAGGGGCTCTAGACGCGCCGCAGCGGCACGCGCATCAGCCTGAGCCCGGCGAGCAGCGTCGCTCCATAGGCGAGCGCGCCGGCCGCCGCGACGAGGACGATCAGCGCCTGCGGCCGCCAGGGCAGGGCGGCGGGCAGCAGGCCATCGCCCCAACGCTCGGCCGCGAGCGCCGCAAGGCCGAGCACGGCGCAGGCGATGACGATGGCTGAAATGGCGCGGCCGAGCTCGCGGCTCGGCGCCGTCCATTCGCGGCGCTTCGCCAGCACGAAGAGCAGGAGCACGTTGACCCAGGCGCCGACGGCCGTGGCAAGGGCGAGGCCGGGCGCCGCCATGGAGCCGACGAGCAGGAATTTCAGCGCCACGTTGACGGCGACGGCCGACAGGGACGCGATGACCGGCGTCGTGGTGTCGGCGCGGGAATAGAAGCTCGCCACCGCGGAGCGGATGAGGACCACAGCCGGCAGGCCGGTGGCATAGGCGGCGAGCACGGCGCCCGCCGCCGCGGCATCCTCGGCGGTGAAGGCGCCGCGGCCGAACAGCGCCTGCATGATGAGGTCGGGCACCGCGAGGAAGGCGACGGCGCAGGGGGCGGCGAGCACGAGGGTGAAGATGGCGGCCCGGTTCTGCGCGCCGTGCGCGCCCGCGACGTCCCCGCCGGCAATGCGCCGGCTCATCTCCGGCAGCAGGACGGTGCCGGCGGCGATGCCGACGACGCCGACTGGCAGCTGGTAGAGGCGGTCGGCATAATAGAGCGAGGAGATCGCGCCGGTCGGCAGCATGGCGGCGATGATGGTGTCGGCGAACATGGCGATCTGCACGCCGGCCGAGCCGATGACGGCCGGCCCGAGCACCTTGAAGAAGGCGACCATGTCGGCATCGAAGCGCGGCACGGCAAAGCGCGGCGCGAGGCCGGCGCGCTTTGCGTCCCAGCAGACGAGCGCAAGCTCCAGCACGCCCGCCGCCGCGACGCCCCAGGCAGCGGCATGGCCGGCCGTCGGGAAGAGGAAGGCGAGGCCCATCGCCACGATGAGCGACAGGTTGAGGAGGATGGGCGCCCCGGCCGCGGCGGCGAAGCGGTCGGCGGCGTTGAGCACGCCCGAGACGAGCGTCACCAGCGCGATGAAGAGCAGATAGGGAAAGGTGATGCGCGTCAGCGTCACCGTCAGCTCGAACTTCGCCGGCTCGTCCCGGAAGCCCGGCGCCATCAGGTCGATGAACTGCGGCATGAGGGCGAGCGCCGCGGCGAGCAGCGCGAGCTGCACGAGCGTGAGCAGCGAGAACACCCGGTCGGCGAAGCGGCGGGCGGCCTCCGCACCGTCCGTGGTCAGAATGCGCGCATAGGCGGGAATGAAGGCGGCGTTGAAGGCCCCCTCGCCGAAGATGGCGCGGAAGTGGTTCGGCAGCCGGAGCGCCACGAAGAAGGCATCGGCGACGAGGCCGGCACCCATCACCGCGGCGAAGACGACGTCGCGGGCAAAGCCGGTGAGGCGCGAGAGCAGCGTGAAGCCGCCGACGGACAGGAGCTTCTTCAGCATCCGCGCCGCTCGTCGCGCAGGACGGCCGCCGCGCCCGGCCGATACTCCGCCCCGGCGGGCGTGGTGCCGACATGTTCCCCGAAGAGGCCGAGCGACATCAGCTGAATTCCGGAAAGGGACGCGAGGGAAACGGTCGACAGGCACCTGCCGGCGTGGCCTGGCGCACCCGTCGGACGAGCGGTGCGGCCAGGGCCGCTCTTATCGGTTTCGATCGTGGCAGAAAAGCGGGAAAGATTCACTCTCTCCAGGGGCGGGCGGCTACTCGCCGCTCCTCTGCTTCAGGATCTCCCTGAGGGACCACGCCTCGCCGTCGACGCTGCCGCGCAGGTCGTCGATCCTCCAGCTGCCGTCCTCCAGGATAAGGACATAGCGCACCACGGCGTCGGCGGCCCGGGCGCGCTCCGTGAAGCGACCCGTGAGCGTCACCGCGAGAAGGGCGGTGGCATCCGTCCGCGCCTCGCTCGCCACGGTGAAGGACTTCACGTCCGGGTCCTGCGAATTGGTGACGGGATCGAAGTCGAGCACCGGCTCGTCGTTCGCTTCGGCAATGGCTTCGGCCTTGCGCCACAAGGCGTCGAGCGCGCTCGAGAAGTTCCTGCGCCGCACGGCTTCGTCGAAGAGGAACATGCCGCCCTCGTCGCCCTGGCCCTGGGCGGCGCGGTCGTAGATCGCCCTGACGACGGCGTCCGGCTCACCGGCTGCGGCCATGGCCGGGGCGGAGGAGACGAGGGCCACCGCCGCGAGGAAGGTGCGCCGGCTGAGACCGACCATGTTCATGCTGGATATCCGTTCGGGGTGAGAATGCGCCGCGATCATGCCGCAACGGCCGCGCGCTGCAACGGCATTCTTTCCTTTTCGGGCTTGAAGCCGGGTGGCCATATGCCTAGCCATGATGAGGCCGGCGGCTGCTTTTCGATGAATGCCGGGCTGCTTCACCAAGGACTTGCCGCATGTCGAGAACACGAATCGGGTTGGCCGCCCTCACGGCGCTCCTCATTGCCGCATCCCCGGCGGTGGCCGAGGAGCCGGCCTGTGCCGCCGCTGCCGCCGGGCAGGCGCTGAAACTGCTGAAGTTCCACACCAACGGTGACGATCGCGCCGCGGTCTTCGCCGACCGCGTGAAGTCGCTCGGCACCATCAAGGCGCTGCGGGGCAAGGGCCGTCTCGACGTCATCGAGGTGCCCGGCGCCGTCTACAAGGCCGATTACCGCATGCGCCTCATCTATGCGCAGATCCCGGGCGAATGCGTCCTGATGGGCCAGGAGATCCTCGAGGCGAGCGATCCCTATTGAGGTCCGTAAAAAGAAAACGGGGCCCGGCGGGCCCCGTTCGCGATGCGAATCGGCGCATCCCTCAGCGGGTGGCGGCCTCGTACATCTCCGTCACGTATTCCCAGTTCACCAGGTTGTCGATGAACGCCTTGAGATAGTCGGGGCGACGGTTGCGATAGTCGATGTAATAGGAATGTTCCCACACGTCGCAGCCGAGAATCGGCTTGGCGCCGTGCACCAGCGGGTTCTCGCCGTTCGGCGTCTTCATGACGAGGATCTTGCCGTCCTTGACGGCGAGCCAGCACCAGCCGGAGCCGAACTGCGTGGCGCCCGCCTGGGCAAAATCTTCCTTCATCTTCTCGACGGAGCCGAGATCCTCGATGATCTTCTTCTCGAGATTGCCGGGGATGGCGCCGCCGCCGTTCGGCTTCATCCACTTCCAGAAGTGGATGTGGTTGTAGTGCTGGCCGGCATTGTTGAAGAGGCCCTGATTCTTGCCGAAGGAGCCGACGACGACTTCCTCCACCGATTTGCCGGCGAGGTCCGTGCCCTCGAGCAGCTTGTTGCCGTTGTCGACATAGGCCTTGTGGTGCTTGTCGTGGTGATACTCCAGCGTCTCCTTGGACATGTAGGGCTGGAGGGCGTCGTAGGCATAGGGAAGATCGGGGAGGGTGAAGGACATCGTTATCTCCTTTGCTTCCGCATCGAGGAATCCGGGACGCGTGCCGGTGGACGCGCCGCAGGCCAGGACCACAGCCGTCGACGAATTGCCTCAGCGGTCGACGGTCATGCTGGCCTCCCGTGGGGTGCGGGTAGCCGTGGAAGAGCCCACCCGGTCTACTTAGGGACGGTCGGCGCACGGGGCAAGCGCGCGCTGCGCAGAGCGCCACGAGTTGGCAGCATGAGCGCGAGGCTTTACTGTGCGCCGAAGAAGTATGGCGTAGACTGAAATGAAAGTTGTCGTGTGATGGTTGCCGTAATCCTCGTCGTTGCAGGTGTTCTCGTCGCCGGCGGTTTCTACGCGGTGATGGCCGGTGCCGAAGTCATCGTGCTCGAGCGCGGATGGTCGATGGTGATCGCCGGCAGCGTCTTCGCCGCCGCCGGCTTCGTTCTGGCGGCCATTGCGCTTCTGATGCGCGACCTGCGCCGGCTCGCTGCGGGCCTCGAGTTCCTTCCGGCCCGCGAGTCGTCGCCGGGCCGGGCGGCGGAGCAGCCGTTCGACGACGAGGCGGATTTTCGTCCTGTCGTCGTCCCCGGCGTGCCGATAGCACCCTCCGCCGCCGCCGGTGCGGCCGCGCCGACCCTCGGGGGAAAGGCATGGGCGGAGGAGGAGACGCGGGAGGCGGAGGCGGCCGAGGAGCCGGGCTTCGAGACGATGCGACCGTTCCCCTCGCGCCGATTCGAGGATCGACTGGCCGTCGAGGAAGAACGGGAAGAACCGGAAGAGCGGGAGGAGCCGGTCTCCGCCGCAGCCCCGGACCAGCCTGCACTGGCAGAGGAGGAGCCGGCCCAGCCCTCGCGCACCGGCAAACTGGACGATCCGTTCGCCCGCTTCGATTTCTCGCGGGATTTCTTCGCCACGGAGCGTCAGACGGCCAGGGCCGAATCGCAGGAGGCCGGCGAGGAGCAGACGGAAGAGCCCCGCCTGTCGACCTTCGGCACAGCGCCCCAGGTGTCGGAGGAGCCCGAAGCGGCCGAGCCGGAGCCCGAGGCCGCGCCCGCTCCGAAGCGGGAGGAGACGCTGCCGCAACTGCCGTCCTGGCTGCGCCGCTCGGAGGACAGGGGCGAAGCGAAGGGGTTCGAGGCGCCGGCGGCAACCTGGCCGCAACAGGAGCGTGAGGCCCCTCCTGCGCCGGCCGCTGACGAGGAAACGCCGGAACAGGCCGAGGACGGGCTCGAAGCGGACCGCGCCGAGGAGGTCCCGGCCGAGCGGGGTGAGCCGGAGGAGCGTGAGGGGGCCGAGGAGGCCGCGCCCGCCGGGGAGGAGGCCGACGCCGCCACGGCCGCGCCGACGGTCGTCGGCACCTACAGCGCCGGCGGCAATCTCTACGTGATGTACTCCGACGGCTCCATCGAGGCCGAGACCGGCCGCGGCGTCTTCAAGTTCGCCTCGCTCGACGAACTGAAGAACTACATCGCCACCGGAGAGGGTGGGCAGCTGCAGTCGTCGGGCCAGCCGGCGCCCAAGAACGATTGATGGGCGATTGATGGACGATCGACCGCCGGCTCGCCTCAGGCACGCCGGCGATCGGTTCCTTCGGGGCCGCTCAGTCGGCCGGGCCCGTCGCGACCGGGCAATCGGCCCGGCTGCCCCATTCCGCCCATGAGCCGTCGTAGAGCGCGGCGGGCGGCCTGCCCAACGCATCGAGCGCGAGCCACAGGATGGCCGCCGAAACACCCGAGCCGCAGCTGGTGATGACCGGCCGGTCGAGGCTGACGCCGGCGGCCTCGAACACGGGCCGGATATCCTCCGGCGCCTTCAGCCTTCCCTGCTCGACGAGGCGGGCATGCGGCACGTTGAAACTGCCGGGCATGCGGCCGGGGCGCACGCCCGGGCGAGGCTCCGGCGCCTCGCCGCGGAAGCGTTCCGGCGAGCGGGCGTCGACGATCTGGGCCGAGCGATCGGTGAGCGCGGCGCGCACGCCCGCGACATCGGCGACACCCTGCGGCGCCCGCGCCGTGAACGACCGCCGCGGCGGCTGCGCCGGCTCGGCGTCGACGGGCCGCCGCTCGGCCAGCCACTTCGGGAAGCCGCCGTCGAGGATCTTCACGTCCTGCGCGCCGAAGGCCCGGAACATCCACCACACCCGCGCCGCGGCGAGCAGCCCCGCGCCGTCGTAGACCACGATGCGCATGCCGTCGCCGATGCCGAGCGCGCCGACGGCGTCCGCGAACCGTTCCGCCGTCGGCATCATGTGCGGCAGGTCGGTGGTCTCGTCGCGGATCGCCTCGATGTCGAAATGGACCGCGCCGGGGATGTGCGCGGCGCGATATTCGGCGGCGCCGTCGCGGTTGTCCGTCGGCAGATACCAGGAGGCATCGACGATGGCGATGTCCGGCGCGCCGAGATGCTCGGCGAGCCAAGCGGTAGAAACGAAATGGGGCGAAGGCAGCTTGGTCTCGCTCATGGCCTGGTCCTCTGCGTTACGGCCGTGATCAGGCGAGCGCGATGCGCACGCGCCGGTTCTGCCGGCCCTTCTTCTCGATGGCGGTGATGGCGACCGCGCCGATCTCGCCGGTGCTCTTCACATGCGTGCCGCCGCAGGGCTGCAGATCGAGCCCCGCGATCTCGACGAGCCGCACGGTGCCCGAGCCCATCGGCGGCTTGACGGACATGGTCTTGACGAGACCGGGATTGGCGAGGAGCTCCTCGTCCGTGATCCAGCGCTCGCTCACCGGCGCATCCCGCGCGATCATCTCGTTGAGCTTGACGCCGATCTCGTCCTTGTCGAGGCCGGCATCGGGGATGTCGAAGTCGAGCCGGCCCTCGCCGTCGCCGATTGAGCCGCCCGTGACCGGAAAGGGCAGGGCGACCGAGAGCAGGTGCAGCGCGGTATGCACGCGCATGCGCGCATGGCGGACGTCCCAGTCGAGGCGCAGGCCGACGGTGTCGCCGACGGCCGGGAGACGCCCCTCGGCCGCCGGCACATGCGCGATCGTCGACCGGTCGGGGCCGTAGACGGCATTGGCGATGGCGATCTCCTCGCCGCCGGGCAGCGTCATCCAGCCGATGTCGCCGGGCTGACCGCCGCCCTGGGCATAGAAGATGGTGCGGTCGAGGATGATGCCACCGTTGTCGGCGATGCCGACGACGGTCGCCTCGGCCGTTTTGGCATAGGGATCGTCCCGGAACAGAAGGGTCGTCTTGCTCATCGCGCGCCTCCGCAGAACAGGTCGCGCGACCGTAGGCGGCGCCCCTGGCCGCCGCAAGCCCGCCGGGAACACGGCCGCACCCCCGAGCCATGCATGGTCCGGGGGCGAGGCGCTGGCGGCCCGCTGCATGCCGGATTTGTAGGCTGCGGGCGGAATGAAGGAACATTGATCGGCATGCAGCCCCCGGGTCATGATCTGTATCAAGGCCGCAACGGTGTTCCGGGTCTACGACGACGTTCAGCTGGTGACGCCGGCTGTCCCTCGGAAAGAATCGCGGCCTGCGGCAGCGGGTGCTGCCGAGGCGGATGTCCTGGCGGTAGATCTCAGGAGGTTTCGGATGAGCCTGCCCCGTCTCGGTCGTCTCGCGCTGCTCGCGGTGTTTCTCGCGACGCCCGGCTGGCTGCCGCCCGGTGAGGCGGTCTTCGGTGCCGGGGCCGCGCAGGCGCAGGGCGCCCTCGAGACGCTGCTCAACCGCCTGCGCCGCAACAGCCTGCCGGAGGGCATCGCCAGAGCCAATGGCCGCATCGAGGCCGAGCAGGTCGACGTCTCGGCCAAATATGCCGGCCGCCTCGCCGAGGTTCTCGTCGAGGAGGGCGACATGGTCGATGCCGGCACCGTCATCGCCCGCATGGACGATTCCGAATACCGGGCCCAGTTGCGCGGCGCCGAGGCGCAGGTGCTGCGGGCCGTCAAGGCGAAGGCCGAGGCCGAGGCGCTGATCGCCCAGCGCGAGAGCGACCGCCTGCTCGCCAAGGCCGAGCTCGACAGGGCCGAGGAGCTCTTCACAAAGGGCCATTTCTCGCAGGAGCGGCTCGACCAGCGGCGCAGCCAGATGAAGGCGGCCGATGCCGCGCTCAACGCCGCCCAGGCCTCGCGCGACCAGGCCGCCGCCGCCATCGAGGCGGCGAAGGCGGACGTTGCCCGGCTCGAGACGGTGCTCGCCGACATGGTGCTGAAGGCGCCCCGGCGCGGGCGCGTGCAGTACAAGCTGGCGCGTGGCGGCGAGGTGGTGGCCGCCGGCGCGCGCATCGTCACGCTGCTCGACCTTACGGACGTCTATATGACGGTCTTCCTGCCCGCGCGCGATGCTGGCAGGGTCATCCTCGGCGACGAGGCGCGCATCATCCTCGACCCCATCCCGCACTATGTGGTGCCGGCGCGGGTCTCCTTCGTCGCGGCCGATGCGCAGTTCACGCCCAAGGCCGTCGAGACGGCCGACGAGCGCGAGAAGCTGATGTTCCGCGTCAAGATCCGCATCGATCCCAACCTGCTCAAGCAATACGAGCCGCAGGTGAAGACGGGCGTGCGCGGCATCGGCTTCGTTCGCACCATCAAGGATGCCGGCTGGCCGACGGACCTCGCCATCCGGCTGCCGGACTGAGCCCCGCCGTCCGGGAGCCTTCCCATGGACCTTGCCAGCCCTTCCGCAGCCCCCGCCGTCACCGGCGCGGATGCTGTCGTCACCCTGCGCGGCGTCACCCACCGCTACGGCAAGGTGCACGCCCTCGACGACGTCTCGCTGTCCATTCCCGCCGGCTGCATGGCCGGGCTGATCGGCCCCGACGGGGTCGGCAAGTCGACGCTGCTCGCGCTCGCTGCCGGGGTGCGCAGGATCCAGGAGGGGGAGGTGAGGGTGCTCGGCGGCGACATGGCCGATGCCGGGCACCGCAGGGCGAGCGGCGCGCGCATCGCCTACATGCCCCAGGGCCTCGGCCGCAACCTCTACCCCACCCTTTCGGTCTACGAGAATCTCGACTTCTTCGGCCGCCTCTTCGGGCAGGGCACCGAGGAGCGCGAGACGCGCATCGCCGAGCTCCTCGCGGCGACTGGCCTCGACCCGTTTCCCGACCGGCCGGCGGGCAAGCTGTCGGGCGGCATGAAGCAGAAGCTCAGCCTGTGCTGCGCGCTGATCCACGATCCCGACCTCATCATCCTCGACGAGCCGACGACCGGCGTCGATCCGCTGTCGCGGCGCCAGTTCTGGGACCTTATCGAGCGCATCAGGCAGCGCCGGCCGGGCATGAGCGTCATCGTCGCCACCGCCTATATGGAGGAGGCGGAGCGCTTCGACTGGCTCGCCGCCATCGACGACGGCAGGGTGATCGCCACCGGCTCGCCGGACGAGGTGCGCGCGCGGGCGGGGACGGACACGCTCGAAGCCGCCTTCATCGCCCTCCTGCCCGAGGAGAAGCGCCGCCAGCACGAGCCGGTCGTCGTGCGCCCGCGCGTCGCGAGCGACGGCCCGCCGGCCATCGAGGCGGAGGGCCTGACCTGCCGCTTCGGCGACTTCACGGCCGTCGACAATGTCAGCTTCCGCATCGCGCGCGGGGAGATCTTCGGTTTCCTCGGCTCCAACGGCTGCGGCAAGTCGACGACGATGAAGATGCTGACCGGCCTCCTGCCGGCGAGCGAGGGCTGGGCCAAGCTGTTCGGCGAGACCCTCGATGCGGGCGACCTCGAGACGCGCCGGCGCGTCGGCTACATGTCCCAGTCCTTCTCGCTCTACGGCGAACTGACCGTGCGGCAGAACCTCGAGCTGCACGCCCATCTCTTCCACCTCCCGGCCGACAGGGTCGCGCCGCGGGTCGACGAGATGCTGCAGCGTTTCGACCTTGCCGATGTCGCCGACGAGCGCCCCGAAAGCCTGCCGCTCGGCATCCGCCAGCGCCTGCAGCTCGCCGTCGCGGTGATCCACGGGCCGGAGATGCTGATCCTCGACGAGCCGACGTCGGGCGTCGACCCGGTGGCGCGGGATGCCTTCTGGCGCTTCCTCATCGACCTGTCGCGCGACGAGGGCGTCACGATCTTCATCTCCACCCATTTCATGAACGAGGCCGAGCGCTGCGACCGCATCTCGCTGATGCATGCGGGCAAGGTGCTCGACGTGGGCACGCCGCAGGAGCTGGCGGAACGGCACGGCGGCGGCGACATCGAGGAGGCCTTCGTCGCCTGCCTCGCGGAGGCCGCGGGCATCGACCTCTCTGCCGAGGACGCACAGGAGGCGCCGGTCGCGCTGCCGGCGGCCACGGGGCATGCGCAAGGCGCGCGCTCCTTCGACCTGCGCCGGCTCTGGGCCTATGCCCGGCGCGAGGCGATGGAGCTGCTGCGCGACCCCATCCGCCTCGCCTTCGCGCTGCTCGGCCCGATCATCCTCATGATCACCTTCGGCTACGGCATCTCCTTCGACGTCGAGAAGCTCACCTTCGCCGCCCTCGACCAGGACCGGTCGCTGGAGAGCCGGCAACTGCTCGAGAGCTTCTCCGGCTCCCGCTATTTCGACGAGCGGGCGCCGATCGCCAATGCCGCCGAGGTGGTGGACCGCCTGAAGAGCGGCGAGCTCAAGCTCGCCATCGAGATCCCCGCCGGCTTCGGGCGCGACCTCGTCTCCGGCCGGCAGCCGGAGGTCGGCGTGTGGCTCGACGGCGCCATGCCCTTCCGGGCCGAGACGACGCGCGGCTACGTCAGCGGGCTGGCGCTGCAATATCTCGAGACGCAGGCGCACGAGCGCGGCGGCGGTTCCCTCAGCGTCCTGCCGGCCGATATCGAGACGCGCTTTCGCTACAACCAGGCCTTCAGGAGCATCTACGCCATCGTGCCGAGCGTCATCATGCTGATGCTCGTGCTGATCCCGGCGATCATGACGGCGGTCGGTGTGGTGCGCGAGAAGGAGACCGGCTCCATCGCCAACTTCCGCGCGACGCCCGTCACCAGGTTCGAGTTCCTCGTCGGCAAGCAGCTGCCCTATGTCGTCATCGCGGCCGTGAGCTTCGTCACGCTGCTTGCGCTCGCGCTGCTGCTGTTCGGCGTGCCGGTGAAGGGCTCGCTGCCGACGCTGCTTTTCGCGACCCTGCTCTACATCCTGGCGACGACCGGCTTCGGCCTCTTCGTCTCGTGCTTCACGCGCACCCAGGTCGCGGCGGTCTTCGCCACCTCGATCATCGCCATCATCCCGGCGGTGAACTTCTCCGGCCTTCTCGTGCCGGTCTCCTCGCTGTCCGGCAGCGCCCGCTTCATCGGGCTCGCCTTCCCGGCGGCGTGGTACCAGCCGGTGAGCGTCGGCACCTTCACCAAGAGCCTCGGCTTCGCCGACCTGTGGCCCAACCTCGTCATGCTGGCGCTGTTCGGCATCGGCTTCATCGTCGCGTCGCAGGTCGCGCTCGCCAAGCAGGAGCCGTGAGATGAGCGGGCAATCGAAACGGCATCGCCTGTCGGCGCGCGGCATCGGCGGCCATGTCGCCAATGTCCTGCGCCTTGCGGTGAAGGAATTGCGCAGCATCCGGGCCGACCCGGTCCTCGTCGCGCTCATCCTCTACACCTTCACCTTCGCCATCTACTCGGTGGCGACGGGCGCGAAGACGGAGGCGGAGAACATGGCCATCGCGGTCGTCGACGAGGACCGCTCGTCCTTGTCGCGCCGGCTGCAGGACGCCTTCCTGCCGCCCCTGTTCAAGACGCCGGTCGAGATCGGCGCCGGCGGCATCGACGCGGCCATGGATGCGGGGCGCTTCGTCTTCGTGCTCGTCATTCCGCCGCGCTTCGAGGCGGATCTCCTCGCCGGGCGTCATCCCGAGCTGCAGGTCAATGTCGATGCGACGGCCATGACCCAGGCGGGCAACGGCGCCGTCTACGTGCAGAACATCCTGACGAACGAGATCACAGCCTTCCTTCAGCGGCGGGAGGGCAGCGCCATCCTGCCGGTCAACGTCGTCGTGCGGGCGATGTTCAATCCAAACCTGACCTCGTCCTGGTTCACCTCGGTGATGCAGGTGATCAACAACATCACCATGCTCGCCGTCATCCTGACCGGGGCCGCGCTGATCCGCGAGCGCGAGCACGGTACCGTCGAGCACCTGCTCGTCATGCCGGTGACGCCCGTCGAGATCATGCTCGCCAAGATCCTGGCGAACGGCCTCGTCATCGTGGCGGCCGCTTTCGTGTCGCTGATTGTCGTGGTCGAGTGGCTGCTCGCCGTGCCGATCGCCGGATCGATCCTGCTCTTCCTTGCAGGGGCGGTGCTCTACCAGTTCTCGGTCGCGGCACTCGGCATCCTGATCGCCACCTTCTCGACCTCGATGGCCCAGTTCGGGCTGCTCGCCATCCCGGTGCTCATCGTGCTCAACCTCCTGTCGGGCTCGACGACGCCGATGGAAAGCATGCCGGAGTGGCTGCAGTATGTGATGCAGATTTCGCCGACGACGCATTTCGTCGCCTTCTCGCAGGCGGTGCTCTATCGCGGGGCGGGGCTCAGGATCGTGCTGCCGCAGATGCTGGCCCTCGCCGCCATCGGCGTCGTCTATTTCGCCGTCTCGCTCGGCCGCTTCCGCAAGGTGATCTTCAACGCCGGCTAGTGCGGGGTGAATTCAGGCTCGCGTGGAACGCTTTGCTCGATCCATCCCTTTCGCAAGTCGGGTGTTCCCGACTTGCGCATATAAGTGTGGAACTCGGGCAAGCCCGAGTTCCATCGGAGGGTGGATCGCGCCGTCCGGAGTCGGATTTATCCGACTTCGGCATTTCACGTATCGAACTCGGGCAGGCCCGCGTTCGAAGGCGTGAGACGGGTGGGGTCAAGGCCGGGAACGGCGCTCTTGATACCAACCGCGTGGCCGCCTCCGTCGCCGCCATCGAACTCGGGCTTGCCCGAGTTCGACATTTGGAAATCGAAGTCGGGCGAGCCCGACTTCGCAGCGCCACCTCCCCCGTGCGGGGGAGGATCAGCGCGCAGCAATTTGAAGCCACTATGCCTTGAGTTCCGGCTGCGGCGACGGGGCCGTCGCCGCCGGAAGGCTCAGGCGAGGTCGAGGACGACCCGGCCGTCGATGGCGCCGGCTTCCATGCGCTCGAAGACATCGTTGACGTTGTCGAGCCGGTCCCAGGAGAAATGGGCCGCGACGGCGCCGTCGCCGGCGAAGGCGAGCGCCTCCTCGAGGTCCTGGCGCGTGCCGACGATGGAGCCGCGCACGGTGATGCGCTTCAGCACCGTGTCGAAGATCGGTATGGCGAAGCGGCCGGGCGGCAGGCCGACGAGAGCCATGGTGCCGTGCGGGCGCAGCACACCGAAGGCCTGCTCGAAGGCGGCGGGCGAGACCGCCGTCACGAGGACGCCGTGCACGCCACCGACGCGCTGCTGGAGCTCGGCGACAGGGTCGCTCTCGCGTGCGTCGATGGCGATCTCCGCGCCCAGCGACCTGGCGAGCTCCAGCTTGTCGGGATGCACGTCGATGGCCGCGACATGCATGCCCATGGCGCGCGCATACTGCACGGCCATGTGCCCGAGCCCGCCGATGCCGGAGATCGCCACCCATTCGCCGGGCTTCACCTCCGTCTCCTTGAGGCCCTTGTAGACCGTGACCCCGGCGCAGAGCACCGGCGCGGCCGGCCCCCAGGCGAGGTTTTCCGGCAGCCGGCCGACGTAGTTCGGGTCGGCGAGGGCATATTCGGCGAAGCTGCCGTTGACGGAATAGCCGGTGTTCTGCTGCTTGCCGCACAGGGTCTCCCAGCCGGTGCGGCAATGGGGGCAGTAGCCGCAGGCCGTGTGCAGCCAGGGAACGCCGACGCGGTCGCCCTCCTTCACGCGCTTCACGTCGCGCCCCACGGCGGCGACCGTGCCGACGCCCTCGTGGCCGGGAATGAACGGAAGCGTCGGCTTGACCGGCCAGTCGCCCTTCACCGCGTGCAGGTCGGTGTGGCAGACGCCCGTCGCCGCGATCTTGACGAGGATCTGGTCCGGCCGCGGCTCCGGCACCGTCCATTCCTCGATGGCGAGAGGCTCGCCGAACACCCGCGCTATGGCGGCTTTCATCTTGGGCATGGCACACTCCTTCGGTTGAACCCTGCGGGTGAGAGGCGGGCGAGGCCGCGGCCTCGAGAACGATCGCGGCGGCTTCCGGGTTGTCGTCACATTGAAGCGGATCATGTCTGAGAGCCGCGATCATGCGTCGGCACGGCCGGGGTCTGCTTTGTGCGAGATCAAACGATGGGGTTGCCAGGCGTGCCATTGTGCGGCGCAGCGCGGAAATGCCCGACGTGAAGGCCTGCGGTCGGGCTGGACAGAGGAACGCGAGATGAACGATCCCCGTCACCCCCGGACCTCGACGGCACACACGTGTCGCGACGAAAGCCTGGGACTGGAGGGCTACCGCGCCCTGGACCGCATGCGCGAGGCGCTGACGGGGGCGATGACCGGCGGAATCTCGCCGACCTCGCTGGCGCTTGCCCTGTTCGACTGGTCGATCCATCTCGCCGCGGCGCCGGGCAAGCGGCTGGAGCTCATCGACAAGGCGGTGCGCAAGACCGGGCGCATCGCCGCTCATGCCGCCGCGGCGGCAACCCAGCCCGACACGCCGCCCTGCATCGAGCCGCTGCCCGGCGATCATCGCTTCCGCGCCGAGGGCTGGCGCAAGCCGCCGTTCAGCCTGTGGGCCCAGGCCTTCCTGCTGCAGCAGCAATGGTGGCACAACGTCACCCGCGAGGTGCCCGGGGTGAGCCCGCACCACGAGGAGGTCGTCTCCTTCGCCGTGCGCCAGGTGCTCGACATGTTCTCGCCGTCGAACCTCCCGCTGATGAACCCGGAGGTGCTGGAGAAGACGATCGAGACCGCCGGCGCCAACTATCTCGAAGGCTTCTCGAACTTCGTCGAGGACGTCACCCGCCAGGCGACCGGACAGGTTCCCGTCGGGGCGGACGCCTTCCAGCCGGGCCGCGACGTCGCGGTCACTCCGGGCAAGGTCGTCTTCCGCAACCACCTGATCGAGCTCATCCAGTACGCGCCGGCGACAGAGACGGTGCTGGCCGAGCCGGTGCTGATCGTGCCGGCGTGGATCATGAAGTACTACATCCTCGACCTCTCGCCGGAGAACTCGCTCGTCCGCTATCTCGTCGGGCAGGGACACACGGTCTTCTGCATCTCCTGGCGCAATCCCGACGCCGCGGACCGCGACCTCTCGATGGACGACTACCGGCGGATGGGGGTGATGGCGGCGCTCGACGCCATCAATGCCATCGTGCCCGACGTGAAGGTCAACGCGGTCGGCTATTGCCTCGGCGGCACGCTCCTGTCGATCGCCGCGGCGGCCATGGCCCATGGCGGTGACGATCGTCTCGCCTCGATGACGCTGCTCGCCGCGCAGACGGACTTCACCGAGCCGGGCGAGCTGGCGCTCTTCATCGACCACAGCCAGATGCACTTCCTCGACAGCATGATGTGGAACAGGGGCTATCTCTCCGCCGACCAGATGGCGGGCGCCTTCCAGCTCCTGCGCTCCAACGACCTCGTCTGGTCGCGGCACATTCGCGAATATCTGATGGGTGAACGCGCGCCCATGTTCGACATCATGGCCTGGAACGCCGACACGACCCGCATGCCCTACCGCATGCACGCCGAATATCTGCAGCGCCTCTACATCGACAACGAGCTGGCGAGCGGCCGCTTCATGGTCGAGGGGCGCCCGGCGGCCCTGCAGAACATCCGCGTGCCGATGTTCGTCGTCGGCACGGAGCGCGACCACGTGGCGCCGTGGCGCTCCGTCTACAAGGTGCACCAGCTCTGCGACACCGACATCACCTTCGTCCTGACGAGCGGCGGCCACAATGCGGGGATCGTCAGCGAGCCGGGGCATGCCGGCCGCACCTTCCGCACCGGCCTCAAGGAGGCCTCCGCGCTCTACCTCGGCCCGGACGAGTGGCTGGCGGCGGCGACGGTGAAGGAGGGCTCCTGGTGGACGGACTGGGCGGCCTGGCTCGCGGAGCGGTCGGTGGGCGAGCGGGTCGCGCCGCCGGCGATGGGGGCACCGCGCAAGGGCTATCCGCCCCTCGCCGATGCCCCGGGCACCTACATCTTCCAGAGGTGATGCGGCATGAGCGATTTCCTGCGCAACCGCACTTTCGAGGAGCTGCGTCCGGGCGACCGCGCCTCGCTGGTGCGTGTCGTCGGCCGTGACGACATCGACCTGTTCGCGGCCGTCTCGGGCGACGTCAACCCGGCCCATCTCGACGCGGCCTTCGCGGCGACCGACATGTTCGGCCACGTCGTCGCGCACGGCATGTGGACGGCGGCGCTGGTCTCGGCCGTGCTCGGCACAGAGCTTCCCGGCCCGGGCACGATCTACCTCGGGCAGGAGCTGAAGTTCCTGAAGCCGGTCGCCCCCGGCGACACCATCACCGCGCGGGTGAGCGTGCGGGAGAAGCGCCCCGAGAAGCGCATCGTCCTTCTCGACACCGTCTGCACCAACCAGCGGGGCGAGGAGGTCCTGAGCGGCGTCGCGACGGTGATCGCGCCCGAGCGGCGAATCGAATGGCCGCGCAAGCGCCTGCCGGATGTCTCGCTGCGGCGGCACGACCGCTACGAGGAATTCGTGGCCAAGGCGCGCAAGGCGCCGCAGGTCCGCGCGGCCATCGTCCATCCCTGCTCCGTCGCCGCCATGAAGGCGGCCGTCGAGGTGCGGGACGAGGGCCTGCTGGAGCCGCTCCTGATCGGGCCGGAAGCGAAGATCCGCGCCACGGCGGAGGCGGCGCAGGTATCGCTCGACGGCATCACGCTCGAAGCCGTGCCGCACAGCCACGCGGCGGCCGCGCGTGCCGTCGAGCTCGCCGTCGCCGGCGCGGTGTCCGTCCTCGTCAAGGGCAGCCTGCACACGGACGAGCTGCTCGGCGCGGTCGTGGCGCCGTCCTCAGGCCTCAGGACCGAGCGCCGCATCAGCCATGTCTACGCCATGGATGTGCCGGCCTACGACAAGCCGCTCATCGTCACCGACGCGGCGGTCAACATCCAGCCGACGCTCGACCACAAGCGGGACATCTGCCAGAACGCCGTCGACCTTCTGCGCGTCCTCGGCATGGAGGTGCCGCTCGTCGCCGTGCTCGCCGCCGTCGAGACGGTCAATCCCAAGATGCCGTCGACGCTCGACGCGGCGGCGCTGACCGTGATGGCGGCCCGCGGCCAGATCACCGGCGCCCGCGTCGACGGGCCGCTCGCCTTCGACAATGCCATCAGCCCGGATGCCGCGCGCACGAAGGGCATCGTCTCGCCCGTCGCCGGCCGGGCCGACATCCTGCTGGTGCCGGACCTCGAGGCCGGCAACATGCTGGCCAAGCAGCTCATCTATTTCGCCGGCGCGACGGCCGCCGGGCTCGTCCTCGGCGCCCGCGTGCCGATCGTCCTGACGAGCAGGTCCGATCCCCTCTCGGCGCGGATCGCCTCGGCGGCGCTCGCCAGGCTCGCTGCGGCGCCTCGCCCCCCGCAGGGAGTGGGCGCATGACGGGCGATCTTCTCGTCACCTTCAACGCCGGCTCGTCCACGATCAAGATCGGCCTGTTCGAGGCCGGCGCGGGGAGGGCGCGGCGCATCGCCCGGGGCGTCATCGACCTGCGCCGCGCGCCGCCGATGTTCCGGCTCGACGAGGGGCCGCAGCCCTTCGAAACGGCGCTAGCGGCGCCCGCCGAGGACGTGCGGGGCCTTCTGGCCGAGACCTTCGGCCTCGTCGGCCGGCATGTCGACCTCGGCCGGGTGAGGGCGGCGGGCATCCGGGTGGTGCACGGCGGCGGCACCTTCACCGGGCCGGTCCTTATCGACGACGATGTCGTCGATAAGCTCGACGAACTGACAATTCTGGCGCCGCTGCACCAGCCGCAGAGCCTGCGCATCATCCGCGGCATCCGGCACCTGCGGCCCACGCTGCCGCTGTGTGCCAGTTTCGACACCGCCTTTCACCAGAGCCAGGCCGATATCGTGCGCCGCTTCGCCTTGCCGCGGGCGCTCCACGACGAGGGAATCAGGCGCTACGGCTTCCATGGCCTGTCTTACAAGTTCATCGCTGGCGAACTCGCCCGCCGCGTGCCCGAGAAGGCCGCCGGCAAGGTCGTCGTCGCCCATCTCGGCAGCGGCGCCAGCCTTTGCGCACTCGAGGGCGGCGTGAGCCGGGACACGAGCATGGGCTTCTCGACGCTCGACGGCATTCCCATGGCGACGCGCTGCGGCGCGCTCGATCCGGGTGTCCTCCTCCATCTCATGGGGCAGAAGGGGATGCCGCTCGCCGCCGTCGAGGACCTTCTCTACCATCGCTCGGGCCTTCTCGGCGTCTCCGGCATCAGCGCCGACAGCCGCGTTCTCCTCGACAGCCGGGATGTGCGGGCCGAGGAGGCGATCGCGCTCTTCAGCTTCCGCATCGCGGGCGAGATCGGGCGCCTCGCCGTGACGCTCGGCGGCCTCGACGGTGTCGTCTTCACCGCGGGCATCGGCGAGAATCAGCCGCGCATCCGCGCCGAGGTCTGCGCGCGGCTGGCCTGGCTCGGTCTCGCGCTCGATATGGGCGCCAATGCCGCCAACGCCCCGCGCATCAGCACGGAAGACAGCCGCATCGCCGCCTTCGTCATCCCGACCGACGAGGAGCAGGTGATCGCGGATGAGACCCTGGCCGTCATCGGCGGTGCGGACGGGCAGGGCGGCGGGCCCGCCGGGCGCGATTCCCTCCAAGCGTGATTCTCAAATCACCCCTATCGCCTTGCGAACAGCGCACGTGGGGCCATCCCATCCGGGAGGTGATCACCGGGGCCGCGATGAGAATCGGCAGGGCGGCAAAGCTCACCTGATGAGAGCTGCCGAGCGGGGCTTCAAATCCTGATCAAGATCGGCGGGAGGTTCTCGTGTGATCCTGCGTCGAGCTACATACAATCTCGCGCGCCACATGCCGCCAAAGACATGCCCACGTCAGTCACGACGGAGGCCGGCGCGAATCTAAGGCGATCGGCGCGATCTGAGGCATCACAACGATTTTGGGAGGAAGAAGGTGGCTCCCCGAGCAGGATTCGAGACCTCGACGGGTATGGGCCTAACTATTTGAAAAAACAGCAGGTAGTCGGTGCCGACGGGCGTAAATGTTATCCATAATGTTACACGTTCGGCTCCCCGGCGGGCGCCCTTGGCATCACAAAATGACCTGCCGACGCCGCGCCGCCGGCAGGCCGGAAGAGGGCAGTAGGCGCTGTCAGGGGGACCGACTGCGCCGCCTCTCGATCAGCGTCTCCATCGCCCTGTCGATGCGCTCACCCAGCCGTTCGATAGCGGCCGCCATGCGCTCCTCGCTCGCAACGAGGCGCTTTTCGACGCGCGCCACGGCCTCTGCCGAAACAAACGTCTTGGCCGCCTCGAGCTTGTCGGCCGCGACCTCCTCCTTGAGCTTGTCGACCCGGCTGTGCAGGTCCCGGATCGACGACCGGCCATCACGCCAGACCCACACAATCGGCGCGGCCGCCGCGGTGAGGACGCCGGCGAGAAGCGCGATCTCCTGCCATTCGACCGTTGGCCCAAGCGCCATCATCGTCCCCCCATGACGCTCTTGAGCGTGTGACCGCCGCCGTAGATCGTCAGCCAGATGCCGCTGAAGGCGAGCAGGTGCTCGTAAGGAACGAGCGGGATCGGCACGGGCGCGAAGACGCTCGCGAGCGGCCCAAGCATCGCATTCCACAGCCACATGCCGATGAGCAGCCAGCTCATGGCGGGGCGCCAGCCGGAGTGCCACATACCCTTGGCGCCTTCGTCCGTGGCGAGCGCAGCTTGCGCCTTGCTCGCCTGAAGCATGTATTCGGCCCAGCGGTCGCCCTGTTCGGCTTCGACCTGGCGCACAACGCCGCTTGCGCCCGGCTGGGCGAGCGCATCGGCTACAGCTTCCGGCGTCGCCTCGACGCCGAGGGCTTCCGCCACGGCCGTGCCGATGATGCCGCCGATCGTAGCGCCGGCCGGGCCGCCAAGTGCGGTGCCGAGGACCGGGGCGCCTGCCTTGATGAGGGTGCCAGCAAGATCTGCCCACTGCATGGTCAGCCCTCCATCGCCGCGGCGGAAAGCGCGCGGGCCCGCTGCGCTTGGATGGGCGTGGGCCGTTGTCGAGCTGTTCGGGCACCGGCGGCTTGCCGGGCGCATCCGTGAGGAGGAGCGGTTCGGCGCCAAGATGCTGCGCATCGACATTCCCGTGAAAGGCGATCCCGCCGTCAACGGCTGGACGACGCAGTTCTACGGCGGCGCGGCCATCTTTTCCGTCACGTTCACGGACGAGGCCGCGGTGATGCGGATCAATCGACCCTACGAGCCGTACCGGGCGCAACTGACGGTACGCGAGGGCTTCGCCGATCCGGACGACGAAATGAGCGTCGCCGGCGACGACGAACTCTGAGGTCCGCTATGCCGCTTCCCCGCCGTCACCAGCGTAGCCGCGCCAAGGGCGCCCGACTTCCCGAGGGCGTCGTCTATGTCGGAAGGCCCTCGAAATGGGGCAGCCCGTTCGACATCCGCTCGCCCGCGGTCACCGCCATGCTCAATCACGCCATCGAGCGGACGAAGGAGCAGTACCGCAGCGCGCCGCGCCAGTGGCGCCGGCGGATGCCGCGGACGGCCAAGAACCGCCAGTGGGCAGCCAAGGAGCTGTATCGCAGCTGGTTGCTCGGGACGCTCCACGAATTGCCGGAGCCCATCCGGGCCGCGTTGCCGGCGCAACTGCCGGTGCCGCCCTCGATCGAGGAGATGGCGGCCGAGCTCGGAGGGCGGGAAATCGCCTGCTGGTGCGCCGTGGACGCTCCGTGCCACGGCGACGTGCTGCGGCTCGGGGCCAAGGCGGGTCGCCTCGCGATCACCATCAACTCGCCGCCGCCAGACATCTACGGTGTCACGCCGTCCGACCTTAAAGAGCGGCTGCCGCCGATGTTCCTCGGGAGGTAACCGTGACCGAGCTCCTCCCGCCCGACCACATCTTCGCCGGCCTGCGAGCCGCGGGATACCGGACGATCTACATCGATCCGCCGTGGAAATTCTCGTCGGGCCCTAGCCGAAACCCGCGCCGCCACTACCCGACTATGAACGTCGAGGACATCAAGGCGTTGCCCGTGTCCGACCTGGCCCATCCAGACGGCTGCCGCCTGCTCATGTGGATCACGGTGCCGCTGTTGCACCGCATGCGTGAGGTGCTGGACGCCTACGGCTTCCGCTACTCCTCGGCGCGCGTCTGGGCGAAGCTCTGGCCGTCGGAAGACGAGATGTTCATCTACCCGAATTCGCTGGCCCGGGGCACGGGCTACGAGGTCATCGGCAACTGCGAGCTCCTCGTCATCGGCAAGCGCCATCGCCCAAAGCGGCTCGGCAACATCAAGCCCGCTTCGCTCTTCTTCGCCCGCCGGCGCGAGCACAGCCGCAAGCCCGACATGATCCGCGACGAGATCGCGCGCCTCTATGAGGGCCCGCGGGTCGAGATCTTCGCGCGCACGCAGCATCCGGGCTTCGACGTCTGGGGCAGCGAGACGATGAAATTTACGCCGCTGCCCACCTTATGATCCTGCTGCTAGCGCCGCGCCAATCTGTGGATATGGCTTGCCGCCATCGATTCACAAAAGCGCTTCATTGACGCCGTCCTGGCAATCGCATCCTGAGCCTCTCCGCAGCGTGCCGGTGCTGACAGCCGCGACGTCCGGCATAGGCGCTCGCGTTTGCCTACGATGGCATTTCGGCTCCGAGTCCTGTAAGCGCGCCATTTCTGAAAGTTCGGCGAGCCCGAAGTTCACGACATGAAATTCATTTCTTGACGTTCAGATTTTGAATAATTATCAGGGCCACCGTTTGGATGGCGCTGGGCTGATGAATAAGATCCCCACGGAAGTTGACCTTGAGCTCCTGTCCTCGCTCGAGCGCGGGGAAGTGGTGACGCAGTTGTCTTTGTCGCGTCGAATCGGCGTCTCGATCGGGCTCGTGAACGCGTTGTTGAAACGCGCGATCAGAAAGGGGTACGTGAAGGCAAGGGCAGCGCCATACAAACGTTATGTGTACTATCTGACGCCGAGCGGCTTTTCGGAGAAGAGCCGCCTCGTGGCAGACTATCTCGATATCTCTCTCCGTTTCTTCCGAGATGCGCGCGCGCAGTATGCCGATGGGCTCCGGTGGCTCGAGGTTCGTGGGTGGCGACGCGTGGTTCTGGTGGGTGGGGGTGAGTTGGCCGAGATCGCGATCCTTGCTGTGCGTGACAATGAGGGTGAGGTCGTCGCAGTCGTGGACGCAGAAACGAATCGTAGCCGCGTAGCGGGCGTTCCGGTGGTTCGAGCGCTTGACGAGGTGGGGACCTACGATGCGGTGGTGGTGACCGACAGCCGTTGTCCCCAAGCGACGTACAATTTCCTCGTTGAGAAGGTTGGTTCGGAGCGGGTCCTTGCCCCAGCGTTGCTGAGAGTCTCCGAACTTGGCGCCGGGAAGAAAGGCGCTGAAGAGCCCGACCGGAACCATGAGTTGCCTTCGAGCGACAGTGCAGTGTCGCAGATATGAAGGGCGTGACCGCCCGGGTGCGACGTCGGTGCGCTGGCATGTGACAAGCTCTTGTCATTCTTAGCGAACGCGACGGGCGAGCTTGCCGGTCGCGAGTAGATGCAACGGACGGTGTCGCCCGACCTGCGATGCCGAGCAGCAGTGATGTTTAGAGAAGGCAAATGCGAGTACTGATCATTTTCGGCACCAGGCCCGAGGCCATCAAAATGGCACCCTTGGTCACGAAGCTGTCGCAGACGGACGGTGTCGAGGTCGGCATCTGCGTTACGGCCCAACATCGGCAGATGCTCGACCAGGTGCTCGAACTGTTCGGAATTCAGCCGCACTATGATCTGGACATCATGCGCGATGGTCAGGGCTTGGGCTACATCACGGCGGAAGTGATTACTCGTCTGAAGGCGGTATTCGCGAGCTTCCGGCCTGACTGGGTGATCGTCCAAGGAGATACATCGACCACCTTCGCGGGGGCCTTGGCCGCCTTCTACGAGAAGGTGAAGGTCGCTCACGTCGAAGCTGGACTGCGGACTGGCAACATCGAGTCGCCTTGGCCAGAGGAGATGAACCGCATCCTCACGACGCGGCTGTCGGCGCTTCATTTTGCGCCAACCGAGGATGCGCGCGGCAATCTGGAGCGCGAAGGGGTGCCGGGAGACCGGATCGTGGTGACCGGAAATACCGTCATCGATGCGCTCTTTCAGACGCTCGAGAAGATCGACGCAGATGCAGGCTTGCGGTCGAAACTGGACGACCGGTTTCCATTTCTCTCGGATCTGAGGGGGCGCAAGCTGATCCTGGCGACGGGACATCGACGTGAGAACTTCGGCGGCGGGCTGGAACGCATGTGCCGAGCGCTGGCGAGACTTGCCGACCGGGAGGACGTTGTCGTCGCGTACCCGGTGCATCTGAACCCTGTGGTTCAGGAGGCTGCCAACAAAGTTCTGCATGGAAGAACGAACGTCCATCTGCTTCCGCCGCAGGACTACTTGCCGTTTGTCCGCCTGATGCGCAGCGCCCACTTCATCATCAGCGATTCCGGCGGAATCCAGGAGGAAGCCCCCTCGATCGGCAAGCCCGTTTTAGTTACTAGGGACACCACGGAGCGGCCGGAGGCCGTCGCCGCCGGAACAGTGGCGTTGGTGGGGACTGACGTG
This sequence comes from Chelatococcus caeni, assembly GCF_014196925.1. Taxonomy (GTDB): domain Bacteria; phylum Pseudomonadota; class Alphaproteobacteria; order Rhizobiales; family Beijerinckiaceae; genus Chelatococcus_A; species Chelatococcus_A caeni. Next base: position 1,073,215 of record NZ_JACIEN010000001.1, read on the forward strand.
GACGCTATTGTGCGCAAGGCGTCCCAACTGCTCGACGATCCGAGGGCCTACGAAGCGATGAGCTTTGCCCACAATCCCTATGGAGATGGGCATGCATCGGAGCGCATCACCGAGCGGATCCTTCAGGAAGGCTTGTGAGCTGTTGATCATTTCACAAGGCCAACGCTCCGCCTCGAACAGAATTAGCTCTCGGGTGGCTGTAGGAATGAGTTTCAATGAATAGTCAGGCGCCAATAGGTCTTGTGAATCCGCATGCGGTCCCGAGTATCGCCTTTGGGGAGATTATGCGGACAGCAGCCCGCAATCGTGGCCTGATTGCAGCCTTGATCCTCCGAGAGGTGGCAAGCCGCTACCGTGGATCTGGGCTTGGACTGATATGGGCGGTGCTGAACCCGCTCATTATGGTTGGGATTTACACCTTTGTGTTCGGGGTCGCTTTCAAGGCGCGCTGGGCAGGAGGAACGGGAGCCACGGTCGAATTTGCATTGCTGCTCTTCTGCGGATTGATCGTCTATAATGTTTTGTCTGAGTGCCTTGTGCGCGCCCCGGTACTTATTACAAGTAATCCAAATTACGTTAAGAAGGTAATATTCCCGCTGGAGGTGCTTCCATTTGTTCTGGTCGGCGCGGCTCTGTTTAATGCGCTGGTCAGTTTTGGCGTTTGGTTTGCCATCTGCAGCTTCTTCTTCCGGCTTCCGAACGCCACGATAATATTTGTACCCTTGGCCCTGGTACCGCTGGCCGTCCTGGCACTCGGGGTCGGATGGCTACTGGCATCGCTGGGTGTATTCGTGCGCGATCTGGCGCAAGTCGTACCGTTTGTGGCCACCATGTTGCTGTTTCTTTCGCCGGTCTTCTATCCGGTTGCAGCTTTGCCGGAGGTCATCCGGCCGTTCGTTTATTTCAACCCCTTAACGCTCCCAATCGAAACGGTTCGGCAGTTGTTGTTCCTGGGGGGCGCAATAAACTGGCCGGCGTGGGCAGTTTTTTGCATTGGTAGCACCCTATTCTGTTATGCGAGCTTTGTATGGTTCCAAAAAACCAGAAAGGGCTTTGCCGATGTCGTCTAATGGAATGGCGATCCGAGTCGACGGTGTCAGCAAGGTTTACAACCTCTACGGCAATCCGCGCGATCGGCTAAAACAGTTCGTCTATCCCCGGGTCAGGAAGGCGCTTGGCGCCGCGCCGAGGGCCTACTACCGGGAGTTCTGGGCGCTACGTGACATATCGTTCGAGGTGGAGCAGGGAGAGGCCGTCGGGATTGTCGGGCGCAACGGGAGCGGCAAGAGCACGCTGCTGCAAATCATCACCGGCACATTAGCGCCGACGGCAGGTAGTGTATCGGTCAATGGCAGGGTGGCGGGCCTGCTCGAGCTGGGCGCGGGCTTCAACCCAGAGTTCTCCGGACGTGAGAACGTCTTCATGTCGGGTGCTCTTTTGGGTCTCTCCCGCCGCGAGATCGAGGAGAAGTTCGACGATGTGGCGGCGTTTGCTGATATCGGGGAGCACCTGGATCAGCCGACAAAAACCTACTCCAGCGGGATGCTCGTTCGGCTGGCGTTTGCGGTGCATGTTCAACTCAAACCTGACATCCTGATCGTTGACGAGGCGCTCGCAGTTGGCGACGCGCTCTTTCAGAAGCGATGCTTCAGCAAGATCGCATCACTACGTGATCAAGGTGTGACGCTTCTATTCGTGTCGCATGACCAGGAGACTGTGCGCACGCTAACGAATAGGGCGCTCCTGCTGCGTGAAGGAAGGGCGGTGACCTTTGGTCCTTCGGCGGACGTGATATTCGCTTATCGACGGCAATTGCATGAGGAAGAGGTTCAGGCCTTCACCTCGGGCTTTGGTCGGCAGAGGGCTCCCAGTGCCGCGGTGGATCCAGTCGACCCGAATGATGCCCTCAATAACTCAGGCGTGGACACGGTGGACCCTCCTGACCCTCGCAATGAAGTCACGAGACAGTTCGGTACCTACGACGTAGAGGTGCGAAAGGTTGAGGTGCTGGGGGAGGGGGGTGAGGCGAAGCCAGTATATTATCCGGGAGACCGGCAGGAGATCCGCATTACGTTGGTCGCAAATAAGAAGATAAAGAACCTAAATGTCTTTATTAGGATCCGAAATAAGGAAGGTGTGAAAATCTATTCTTGGGGGACGATGAATCAAGACCAGTGGCTACGTTCGTCCGGTGCTCAGGAGCCGCTTTTCTGGGAACGGCAATTCGAAGCCGGGGAGGAGTTTTCGGTCAAAATTCATCACGATTGTCCGTTGGGGCCAAACCTCTACGAAGTGCAAGCGGGTGTGGCGCAAGAGAAGGATCTGGAATACGGCGAGCAGAAGATCCTCCACTGGGTGGACGAAGCTGCCTTTTTCACTATGGCAATCAAGCGCCTGGAGTATTTTTTCGGCGGGATAAACGATCTGCGTGCAACGGCGGAGTGCGTTTGATGGCGGCGTTCGATTACGGTCAGGTCTATGATGAATATTGGAAGCGTCCGGATCGAATGGGGAGCCACAGCTTCAGCGATCCGATGACCATTGCGCGCACCATCGTTCGCGTCACGGGGCCGACCCGCGTCCTTGATATCGGGACAGGCATGGGCGGCCTGGTGCTGGCTCTCTTGAGGTGCGGATGTGATGCTCAGGGCATCGATGCATCAACGGTAGCCGTCGAGCAGGCGAATCTGAAGGCGCCAGGGCGATATCGTGTTGCTTCGGCATTGGACCTACCCTTTGACGATGATGCTTTTCCCACCGTCGTCTCCACCGATTTTCTGGAACATCTTGATGAGGCCGACGTCGCTCAGGTGCTCAAGGAGATGTGGCGCGTTTGCTCGGATACGTTGTATCTCCGCGTGGCCACGGCTCAGGATCGTGACAATCATTGGCACCTTACGGTGCGCCCGCGAGTCTGGTGGGAAGAGCAGCTGATCTTGGCAGGGTTCCGCAAGCATCCGATGCAACTGGACGTCATCGGATACGACGAGATCGAAACGGAAGGGGACACCGTAACGCTGGTCATGCAGAAAATACCCGCCGCCGTGGGTGACCAGTATCCCATCGACGTTCTCAGGGAAGAGCGTCAGCTGCACATGGATATGACGCGTGAGCCGGGCCGGCGGTCTGACGCGCACATCATTCGTTACAAGCTTGCCCGCGATCTTATTCGCCCTGGTGATACGGTTCTCGATATAGCGTGCGGTCTCGGCTATGGCGCCGCCCTGCTGTCATTTGGTTCGGGCGCAGCGCGCATTATTGGGGTCGACAACAGTGAATTTGCCATCGATTACGCGCGCGGCAATTTTGGCGATGATCCGCGCCTGGAGTTTCGGTGCGAAGATGGAGCCGAACTGAGCTGGCTCGGCGACGCGTCGGTGGATTACGTCGTGTCGATGGAGACGCTCGAGCACCTGCCCGATCCGGACAGGTTTCTGTCGGCCATCGCGCGCGTGTTGAAGCCGGCCGGTCGCATATTCGTCAGCGTGCCCAACATGTGGGTGGACGAACATGGTCGAGACCCCAACCCGCATCATCTGCATGTCTATGATCTGGATAAGCTGAAGACCCAGCTGAGTGCTCATTTCGAGCTCGAAGGGGTTTGGGAGCAGACCGCCGGCGGCGCCTTCAAGCTGCCGAACGGTAAGCGGCGCTTGCGCAAGGTAGATCTGGCCGCGTCTGACATCCCCGATCCGGAATGGTGGCTGTGTGCCGCGATCAAGTCGCCCAGGGCAAAGCGGGCGACCGATACCTATGTCGAAACTGTCCACGCGCGATCCGAGGCGTCGGGTCATGTCGCGGATTTCGCTGCCTGGTACGACAATCCCTATCTTGTTTCCGGCCTGGTCAATCGAGGTTCACGGATTCAAGACCGAGCGACGCTGATCGGGGTTGCGAGGGAGGTTGTCGGAAGCTCGTCACCGGAGAGTGCAGATCGAGGCGCCGCTCTTTGCGTCCTGAGCTACGCTGCGCTCGAGGACATGGAATCGTCCGGCAGGACGGCGGGGGCGGATAGGAGTGACATCGAGGCGTTGATTGGGCTGGTCGCGGACTACCTGTCCGTCGTGAGCAGCAACCCACACGTGGCGCGTTGGCAGATATCCTTGGCGTACGTCGTCGGGGCGTTGCAGACGGCACGCGGCGATCTTCGGGCAGCGGAGGCGGCATACCGCCGATGCGTGGGATGCGATCCGAAAGTCTTCAGCCCACTCATCGCGACAAAGACTCTCGCTGCCAGTCTGGCTCTGGCTGATTTCGAACTGGCGCGTGACGATCGGGAAGCTGCGCGCCGAACACTGATCCGAGCAGTGGAAGGGGCAGTCGCCGTTGTCGGGCAAGACTGGCCGAATGTCATCGGCAGTGTCGAGACCCCTCTGACATTCGGCTTTCTGGAACTGGCCGATGTCTGCGACCTTGCGGCGAAGTGTGCTTTTCAGCTCGAGGCTTTATCTCGCGGTTGGAGCAAGCCATTTGGGCGTATCCGGGCCGGAATCTCTCATCAGGACCGCTTCGAGGAGATGCGGCGCGCCAATCGGCATCTCGAAGAGGTCATAGCGGCCCAGCAGACGGCGATTGCCGATCTCAGCGCTGAATTGGCGATCCGATCGTCCAGGGCCGAAGCTGAATTAGCGACGGCGGCACCGAGCGTTGGCGGCGCGGGGACGGCTATCGGGAAATTCGTGCATATACTGAAGACCGAGGGTGCAGGACAGGCGTTGGCTCGAACATACAGGTTCTCTAGGTCCCGTATTGGATCGCGTCTGCCCCATGTTCGCCGGCTGCGGTACTACTCGATCAAGTTCGCCGAGCATGCTCGGTCACGAGGCGTGGTGTCGGCATCGAGACATGCCGTGAGCAAGATCATTTCATCTACGCCGTATGTTCGCAGGCTGCGCTCACAGCGTGCTGCCAGAGAGTTCGAGGAGGTTATGTCGCGGGCGACCGAGCCGCGGCGCCTTATTCGGCCAGCAATCACGTCTCATCCGCCCTTTGCCATGCTGGTCAAGGACTTCCATGACGGTGGGTTGGAAAAGGTCGTCATAGATCTGACGCGCCAATTTGCCAGGCAGGGAATTTCTTGTCCCATTCTGGTGAGTGGATCGGCAGGGCGGGCCGCAACGGCGGCTATCGAGCTTGGATGCGACGTCCGGGTGTTTAATGGCGATGTAGACAAGATGGAGGCTTGCGCTCGCGATCTCGGGCTGACGGTCATCTTCTCGCATCATTGCTATGAAGGATGGGACCGACTTACCGCGGGCGGGCATCGGATCGTCGAAGTCATCCATAACGCCTATCATTGGCAGCAAAACGACGCTTGGCTCGCGGATCTTCGCGCCCGATATGTCAGCGGCTATATCGCCGTCTCGGAGTTTGTTCAGAATTATTCGGCGGCTCGTCTCTCGATTCCAGCAAAAGACATTTCGGTTATCGAGAACGGCTTGTCCCGGGAGGGCTTAATTCGGCCGCCACTGGCTCGCGTGGTTACAGAGCGCAGGGCGACTATCGGGAGGCCGTTGCTGGTGCACGTAGCCAATGCGCACCCGCAGAAGAACCATCTTGCGATCCTGGATGCCTTCGACATCGTGAGACGGAGTCACCCGGCAGCAGAACTCGCGTTCGCCGGGGTCATCGATCAGGCGTCTGACCTGGGGCGAGCCTTGGTTGACAGGATTGCTGCCGGTGACATGGCAGACAGCGTTCAGTTCACGGGTTCTTTGAGCCGAAGGGATCTTTCACGTCTCTTGACCCGTGCCCATGTGGGGCTGCTGCCATCGATGCTGGAAGGGTTCAGCATTGCATCGCTTGAGTACACGTACTTCGGCTTGCCCGCCGTGCTTTCCACCACGGGCGCCGCGCAGCGACTCGCCGATGGATACCATCATATTGCGCTTGCTCCGCACGCCGCGTTGTCCCCCGACGAACTGACGCCGGACGCGATCGAGGGTGCGAGCGTGGCGCCGTCGCCCCAGGTAGGCGCGTCGATCGCTCAGTCCACCCTGAGCATTCTGGCTGACTATGAGAGCTACTCTACTCGGGCCCTGGAGGCGGGTTTGGACTGGCAGTCGTATTCGATCGAGTCGACCGGCGAGCGTTATCTGAGCGTTGTGGGGGAAATGGCGAAATGAGCTCGCTGGATGGTGTCGAGATCGCGATTGTTGCACCTTGTCCGCGGGCGGACCTCGCACACGAAGGTTGGATGAGCCGGATCAGGGCGATCGACCGTCAGTTCAACGGCCGCAAGCGCGTCTACCTGAATTTTTCCGAGCATCACCCTTCGGCCCCAAGTGGGCTCACTTGGCATGCTGCGGAGCGAGCCGAAATCCTGCTGCGACCGGGCAGTCCGGCGTGTGAGCAGCTTGTCGCACGGGTCGTGCAGACTGTACGCGTCGTTTATGTACACACGCTGCATCTGGCTGAGTTCATGTTGCCGCACCTTCCATCGGGGAAGTTGTGCGTCGACATTCACGGGATTACACCCGAAGAAGAAGTGATGATGGGGCGTCCCGAGCTTCGACCCAAGTATGAGGCAGTCGAGCGACAGGTGTTGGCAGAGGCCAAGCACTGCATTTGCGTCAGCAATGCGATGATCGCGCATTACGCCGAGAAGTATCCGACGCTTAATCCTAATTGGATCACGATCCCAATCATTGAGGCCTATCCGGAAGAGCCCGGCGCTGGACGTCGGACGCCGCCGGATGGCGAACCGCCGGCTGCGATCTACAGCGGCGGCACGCAGGCTTGGCAGAATATCGACGCGATGCTCAGCCTTGCGAAAAATCGAGGGCGTGAGGTTTCCTTCCGCTTCCTATCACACGATTTCGAATTGATCCGTCGGCGTGCCGCGGAGATGGAGGCAGAAGCCGAGTTCGCCTATTGCAGCAAGGTCGACTTGCCCGCTGCATACCGCTCCGCCGACTTCGGCTTGGTGTTGCGTGACGACACGGCCGTCAATCGGGTCTCGTGTCCCACAAAGCTGGTGGAGTACCTCCAGTTCGGGGTGGTCCCGATCGTTCGTTCGCCGGCTCTCGGTGATTTCGCGGAGCTGGGATTCGCCTATGTGACCGAGGAAGAGTTTGCCTCCGGCTTCTTCCCCGATGCGGCGAGCCGCGAGTGGATGATCGAACGGAACTTGGAAGTGATCTGGGCGCTCGCGGACCGTTTCCGAAAAGGCATCGCGGCGTTGCATGCATCGATCTGGAATATGTCTGAAGTGGACGGTAGTCTGACACCGGCCTGAGGGGAGGCTGGTGGTCTTGGCCGTTGCTGCGGCCGTCTGTGGCTGACTGCGGTTGTAGCGCTCTGCCACGGAGAACCAAAAGGGGGGGGGAATGTTGCAGCGCATTCGGCGGCTGCTCGGACACTTAGAGCAGGTGGACCCGGGCGACGCAGTGGTGAATTCGTTCGCGAGCCTCAGGGAATTCCGCCGCAGCGTCCTCGATCGCCATGTCCGTTTTCCATGTGATGCGATCGAGATCGGTGCTTATGCGGCGCCGACCGTGTCGCACGACGAGGCTAACATCAGGTTCATCGATTTCTTCTCGACGGAAGAGCTCCGGGCGAAGGCGCGACAGGCAGGTGGCGATCCAGATGCCGTCGTGGAGGTCGATTACGTCTGCCGGGATGATAATTACGATATGGTGGTCAAGGACCAGTTCGACGTCGTGATCGCCAACCACGTATTCGAGCATGTCGATCACGCGATACGCTGGCTCCAGACCACGCGGCGAATGCTACGATCCGGAGGGGTCCTGTTCCTGGTTTTGCCCGACAAGAAGTATAGCTTTGATAAATTCCGGCCAGATACTCCATTCAGTCATATCCTGTTTGAATATCTTGCGGACGGTCAAGATGTTTCGGCCATTCATAACTTCGAGACTGCGTTATATTATGACTTGGAGTACATCGGAAAGCAGAACGATCCCCAAAAGAAGCTGGACCTGGAAAGTTTGAGACGGGCAATCGCACCGAGCCATCCTGGCGTTCATCGGCATGTTTTCCTGGCCGAGACATTCGAGGATCGGATCATGCAGCCATTGCTGTTTACGGGCGTGGTTGATTTCGACCTGCTTGAGGTCGAAATGTGCAGGCAATTTGGAGAGTTTGCTGTTGTCCTTCGAGCCGGCGCGAGCGCCGAGAAGCACCCGCCAGACGGGTTGTTTCAGCCTGCGGTCGATAGCGTAACGTCTTAGCCAACCTCTCTCGCGTCTCCTCGTCCCGACTGCAAGGCGATGGTATCGCCAGCAGGCGGGCAGTGCGACTTGGGAGATGTGGAGCATCCGCAGTGTGGTAATTGGACAGGTCAACGTGCTGTGCGTGTTCTCGTTCTGACATCGCGTGACATCTATGGGAATAGCGGTGAAGCTACCCTGATGCGCGGGAAAGAAGCCGCCCTGAAAACGATGGGCTGCTCCGTGACTTATCTCGGCTGCCGTTGGCAGTTACCAAACGAACCGGCCGATGAGAGCATCGTTCATCGGTTCGCGACGTGGCAGTGGCTGCTCAATCCACTAGGATGTTATGCCCGACTGAAGTCCCTCGTGGACGCTTGGCGTCCGGATGTCCTAGTCGTATCCGGACATTGGCTGAAATTTCACCCTTGGGTGATCGGGCGAATAAAGCGGCATCGGCCGATGGTCGTTTCGCTCGATCTGCAGGGAGCTATAGAGGAGTGGAGCGAGTACTCGCTCCTGCTCGGGAGCCGGACACTTTCCCGAGCATTCCGATGGCTGATCGGTTTCCACGAAGCCGAGCTTCTGCGGTATGTCGATGTGATCGAGGTGGTATCGCCGAACTTCAAGCGTTACGTGCAGGCAAAGTATCCTCGATTCGAGGGGGATATCGTCATCGTTCCTTGTGGTGTAACCGACGTATTCGACGATGCCGTCTATCGAGAGTTGCGGAGCAAGTGGCGCAGAAGATTGAAGATCGATCCAAACGAGACGGCGGCAATCTATTCCGGCGGCCTATCACGATGGCAACGCGTCGACGATGTGGTTACTTTTGCGCGCAAGAATCAGTGGCTAAAAGTATTTCTTTTAACAAATGGCGACCTTGGTCAGTCGAGGGAAGAGCTGCCGCCTAACGTTCGAACCGGCTCCCTGCCGCGCGAGGAGGCGATCGAGGCCTTATGCGCCTTCGACTACGGTTTCCTGCTGCGCTACGACGACCTAACGAACCACGTCGCTTTTCCAAATAAGGCGTCGGAGTACCTCAATGCGAGACTGAAGATTGTCATCGATTCTCGAAACTTAGGTTGCGTTCTTCCGGAGTTCTCGCACGCGTTCATCTCCGTCGATGAGGTGGCTCAGATTGATCATCACAACGTGAAGCCTGCCTACTCGATCAGCAGTATTCGGTACCAAGAAACCGTGTGGCGATTGCTGGTTGCATATCGGGTGGCTTACGGACGGCTAGGCGCGCCAGTGACGGGCGGAAGGCAGCCTGGGTCGGGAGAAGCGGCACCGGTGGGTTGACCGATAAAGGCTAGTCTCCCATTGGCCGGATGTCGGGCCCTGAAGCTCCGCCAAGTCGGGGCAGGTTGTCAGTTTGGATTTCGACTGAACGAACAGCTCATTCATCTCAGACTGTCGCGGGTGCGTTGAACGCGATCTTTTTAAGCCACTGCCGCTTCTGCTCCAGCGACGGGCCGGCGCCGTATTTCGGCCTGATCCACTTATGCCCCATCAGGCTCGCGATCACCTTCTCGGGCGCCTCGACGGCCGTCAGGCGGTCCTCGAAGGTGTGCCGCAGCGAGTAGGCCGAGTGGTTGTCGCTTGGCAGCAGATTGTGCTCGGCGAGGTATTTGTTCACCACCGCCGAGAAGCTGTCGGGCTTGTCCCGGTATCGGGGAAAGCCGTCGGGGAAGGCACTGGCCGCCGCGAGCGCCACGCCGACGAGGGGAATGTCGCGATTGGACTGGTCGGTCTTCATCCTGCGCCCGTCTGGACGGACCTGCACATGCGGCACCTTGGCGCCAAGCTGAATCGTCTGCTTTGTTAGATTCGTCACCTCGGAAAGGCGCAGCCCCGTCTCGACGACGATATAGAGTGCGGCACGGGCTTCCGGATTGAGGCCCGCGAGGGCGCCTTCGTGCAGGATGTTGTTCTGCACGAAGGCGATATCGAACGCGTCACGATGGCCGTCGTCATCGGCGAACCGGAGCTCGCCAAATGGCGCCCCGATTCCGAGCCGGAGACGCTTGTCGAGGGTCTTGAGCATCCTGTTGAGATGCCCGATGTCCTTGTTGGCCGTGCCCCACTTCAGGTTTTCGCGCTCGACCTTCTCCTGCCACCAGTCCCGGAAATCGAGTGCGTCGTTGCGGGTGATCTCCGTGACGGGCTTGTCGGTGATCTTGGCGATGAGGTTCTCGATGGCCCGCTTCTTCGGATTGCGCCATTTGCGCATCTGGTTCTCCGACATGCCCGCCAGCGCATCCTTTTCGAGGCGCTCGTACTCTTTCAGCAAGCCCGATAGGCGCAGCACCGGCCGCTCCGCACCTCCGAGGGCACCGGCCACAGCAACCTCGTCTTCAACCAGGCCGCGACCTTCCAGGGCTTCGATTCGGCGCATGAGCTCGTCGGCCGATCGGTCGGCGATGAGCGCGACCATGTCGACGTATTCAAGACCCATGGCCCGCGATCGCTGCCGGGCGGCTTCGTATCGCTGGCGCGCCTCGTCGCGGCGTCCCTCAAGCAGTCCATGCCAATAGGTTTCGAGATCCGAGTTGATTCGAGTCGCAACCCGCGCCGCGCGGCGGCCGGATGGATCATCGCTGACGGCAATGCGCGTCGAAACGCGCACGAGCACCCGCCTGTCGAACTGCGCATAGACGTCTGGAACCCGGCGCACATAGGTCCATATGCCGCCGCGCTTCGTGAGGAAACGCCCCGCCATGCCGCCCCCAAAAGCAAGCCCACGTTAGCCGCATGTTACACAGTTTTGTTACACAGCGGCAGGCCGCGGATCAAGGCGATCGGCGCGATCTGAGGCGTCACAACGATTTTGGGAGGAAGAAGGTGGCTCCCCGAGCAGGACTCGAACCTGCGACCATTCGATTAACAGTCGAACGCTCTACCAACTGAGCTATCGGGGATCACGGCCGGTTGACTATATCATGACAGGCGCGCCTGCAACCCCTTTTCGCGCCCGTCACCAGGCTGTGGATTGACGGGGAGGGCACCCCGAAAACGGATGTTGCGGAAGGGCCCGCGCCTTTGGTATGAACCCGCGGCGAGGCCTCGTGGCGGAGTGGTTACGCAGAGGACTGCAAATCCTTGCACCCCGGTTCGATTCCGGGCGAGGCCTCCACATCCGGCGATACCGCTTTCGGGATCGAACCCGCCGGCCCGATGCCAGCGGGAACGCTGCCCGGGGCGTTCCGCCGGCAGCGCTCCTGAAAGGTCCCCCGATGCTCGATTTCGCCCAAGCCCGCCGCACCATGGTGGACTGCCAGGTCAGAACCTTCGACGTGGTGGACCATGCGTTGCTGAGCGTCCTCGAGGAGGTGCCGCGCGAGCGTTTCGTGCCGGCCGGCGAGGAAGCCACCGCCTATTCCGACCGGGCCCTCACCCTGGCGCGGTTCGCCGACGGCACGGCGCGCGTGATGCTGGCGCCGATGGTGCTCGCCCGCATGGTTCAGGCCCTCGACATCGAGCCCGGCAGCCGCATCCTCGATGTGGCCGGCGGCACGGGCTATTCGAGCGCCGTGATGGAACGCCTCGGCGGCGAGGTCGTCATGGTCGAGAGCGACCCGGCCCTGGCCGAGCGTGCGAAGGCTCTCCTGGCCGACCTCGGCTGTGAGGTCCCGGTCCATGTGGGGCCGGTCGCCGAAGGCCATGCCGCAGGCGCGCCCTATGATCTGATTCTCGTGAACGGGGCCTATGAGGCCGTTCCGGACACGTTGCTGGCCCAGCTCGCCGAAGGTGGCAGGCTCGCCGCGGTCGATGCCTCGGAAGGGGCGGGCCGGGTCGTGCTTTTCCAGCGCGCGGGGGAGGCGGTGGGCTGCCGGCGCCTGTTCGATGCGTCGGCGCCGGTGGTCGAGGGGCTGCGGCGCGCGCCGTCCTTCCAGTTTTGACGGTTTCCCAACCTTCCGGCGTGTGTCGCATTTTTGCGGCACAATCAGAAAAGTTGGCGCGCGCGTCCGCGTCAGCAGTTCTCGCTGCCGGATCCGGGCTGTATGCTCGCCCCCGAGCGTTCGCAGGGGCTGGCACGTTCGACAAAGGATTCTGAGGTGCTTTTCAGGCCTCGACATGACGGGAAGGTGGCCGTGATTCGACATTCGAAGACCACCGGGGCGAAGTGGCTGAAGCTTGCGGCACTGTCCGGTACCATCCTCGCATCCTGCGCCACCGCGCAGGCGGAGACGATGTCCGGCGCGCTGGCAAAGGCTTACGAGAACAACCCGTCGCTGAACGTCCAGCGCGCGCAGGTGCGCATCACGGACGAGAACGTGCCGCGGGCCAAGGGTGGCTGGCGCCCGTCTATCAACGCGCAGGGCACTATCGGTGCCCTTTCCCTGAATTCGCGGACGCCCAACGTGGGCCGCTCGAACGACGATCTCTTCCGCCGCTCCATCGGTATCGAGGTGCAGCAGATGATCTTCGACAGCGGGCGCACCCTCAACAACGTGCGTGCGTCCGAATCGCAGGTCTTCGGGGCCCGCGAGACCCTTCGCAACACCGAGCAGAGCGTGCTGCTCGACGGCGTCATCGCCTACATGAACGTGCTGCGCGACACGGCCGTCTACAACCTGCAGACCAACAACGTCGAGGTGCTGCAGGAGCAGCTGCGCCAGACGAAGGACCGGTTCGACGTCGGCGAGGTGACGCGCACGGACGTCGCCCAGGCCGAGGCGGCGCTGGCGGCCGGGCGCGCCCAGCAGAGCGTGGCCCAGGCCAATCTCAGGTCCAGCATCGCGACCTACCGGCAGGTGATCGGCGTCGAGCCCAAGCAGCTCGGGCCCGGCATCTCGGCCGAGAAATACCTGCCGAAGACGGTGGACCAGGCCGTCGCCCTCGGCCTGCAGCGCCATCCGGCGATCGCCTCCGCGCAGCACAGCGTCGACACGGCCGAGCTGCAGGTGAAGGCGACGGAGGCGCAGCTCCTGCCGGACTTCCGCGTCGCGGCGGGCGTGTCGCAGAGCTGGGACCAGAACATCTCCGGCGACCGGCGCACGAGCGCCTCGATCATCGGCACGCTGAACGTCCCGATCTACGAGGGCGGCGTGGTCTATGCGCAGACCCGGCAGGCCAAGGAGACGGCCGGCCAGGCGCGCATTCAGGTCGATCTCATCCGCGACCAGGTGCGTCAGCAGGTCATCGCCACCTGGTCGCAGCTGGAGGCGGCCAAGCAGCAGATCACGGCGGCGCAGGCGCAGGTGGAGGCCAACCAGGTCGCGCTCGAGGGCGTCCGCGAGGAGGCCAAGGTCGGCCAGCGCACGACCCTCGACGTCCTCAACGCCCAGCAGGCGCTGCTCAATTCCCGCGTCGAGCTGGTCACGGCCCAGCGCGACCGCATCGTCGCCTCCTACGGCGTCCTCTCGGCTGTCGGCCGCCTTGCGGCTCCGACGCTCGGTCTCAGGGTCGCGGCCTACGATCCGAAGATCCACTTCGAGCAGGTCAAGGACAAGTGGATCGGTCTCGACACGCCGAGCGGCAAGTAGCAGCGGTGGTATTTAGCGGCCGAAAATGCCGCTAAATCCTGTGGTCTTCGGGGCGGGGCGCTTGCCTCGCCCTTTGTGCGTGAAATACTCGGCTGACGGAGACGGACGTGATTCTCGCGTCCGACAATTGATCGGTGCGACGCATGAATTCGGCGAGCCCCAAGCTGCAGGACCCTGCGAAGACGCCCGAGCCGACGATGGACGAGATTCTCGCATCCATCCGGCGTATCATCACGGAGGACCAGCCCTCGGCTGCGCCGGCCCCCCGGGCCCCCGCGGCGGAGGAGCGCGGCCCCCGCCAGGAAGGCGCGCGTCCTGAAAGCGTCCGGCCCGAGAACGCGCGTCGGGAAGTCCCCGGCCGCGAGCGGGCACGCCGGGACGAATCCTTCCTGCCGGAGCCGCCGCGCAGGCCCGCTGCAGCGGAGGAGGCCATGGCCGCTCTCCGCCCGGCGGCCCCGGGGCCCGTGCCGACCGTGACGCCGCCGGCCGCGTCGGCCGGAGGCGAGGGCCTCTCGCGCGCCGCCATCGAGCGCAGCATCGCCGAGGAGGCCATGCCGTCGCTGGTCGCCTCGCTTTCGGCAGCGCTCCCGCCGCGGCAGCCCGAGCCTGCGACGGCTCCGCGGGAGGCGAGGGATGACCTGCTCTCGCCCCAGGCCGGCGCCAGCGTCGCCTCCTCCTTCGAGGCCCTGACGTCGAACGTCTCCGGCCAGGGAGCGCGCACGCTGGAGGATCTGGTGCGCGAGATGCTGCGCCCCATGCTCAAGGCCTGGCTCGACGACAACCTTCCGGCCCTCGTCGAGCGGCTCGTGCGCCAGGAGATCGAGCGCGTGGCGCGCGGCGGCCGGCGCTGAGCCTTCCTGCGTCGCCCGGCGCCTGATCGGCCGCTCCGCCCGGTCGGCGATTGACTTATGCCCTCCGCTTCGCTTTCTACCAGTCGGTTCCCCGCGCCGGCCCCCGCCGGCGCGCGCAAATGGTTTGGGTGATGGACAAGACTTTCGAGCCGGGCGCCGTCGAGGCGCGGATTTCCGCCGTGTGGGAGAAGGAAGGGGCGTTTCGCGCCGGGCGCGAGGACCGCGCCGGCGCGCCGCCCTATTGCATCGTCATTCCCCCGCCGAACGTTACCGGCTCGCTGCACATGGGCCATGCGCTCAACAACACGCTGCAGGACGTGCTCTGCCGCTTCGAGCGCATGCGCGGCAAGGACGTGCTGTGGCAGCCCGGCATGGATCACGCCGGCATCGCCACGCAGATGGTGGTCGAGCGTCAGCTCATGGAGCGGCAGGAGCCGTCCCGTCGGGACCTCGGGCGCGAGCGCTTCGTCGAGCGCGTCTGGGCGTGGAAGGAGCAGTCCGGCGGCGCCATCATCAACCAGCTGAAGCGCCTCGGCGCCTCCTGTGACTGGTCGCGCGAGCGCTTCACGATGGACGAGGGGCTGTCGCAGGCCGTCGTCAAGGTCTTCGTCGCCCTGCACGCCGAGGGGCTGATCTACAAGGACAAGCGCCTCGTCAACTGGGACCCGCGCTTCCTCACCGCCATCTCGGACCTCGAGGTGCAGCAGGTCGAGGTCAAGGGCCATCTCTGGCACATCCGCTACCCCGTCGAGGGGGAGGCGGGACGCTTCATCACGGTCGCGACGACCAGGCCGGAGACCATGCTGGGCGACACGGCCGTCGCGGTCCATCCCGAGGATGAGCGTTACCGCGATCTCATCGGCAAGAATGTCGTGCTGCCGCTCGTCGGCCGGCGCATCCCGATCGTTGCCGACGCCTATTCCGATCCGGAAAAGGGCACCGGTGCCGTCAAGATCACGCCGGCGCACGATTTCAACGACTTCGACGTCGGCAAGCGCCACGGCCTCCGGCTCGTCAACGTGCTCGGCCCGGAGGCCGAGATCACGGTGCGCGACAATGAGGCCTTCCTCGAGGGCTCTGAGGCCGGCGCCGATCTCGAGGCGGTGCTCGCGCTTCATGGGCTCGACCGTTTCGAGGCGCGCAAGCGCATCGTCGCCATGCTGGAGGAGCGGGAACTCCTCGCGGCGATCGAGCCGCACACCCACATGGTGCCGCACGGCGACCGTTCCGGCGTGGTCATCGAACCCTGGCTGACGGACCAGTGGTATCTCGACGTCAAGCCGCTCGCCGAGAAGGCGCTCGCCGCCGTGCGCGCCGGCAAGACGCGCTTCGTCCCGGAGACGTGGGAGAAGACCTACTTCCAGTGGCTTGAGAACATCGAGCCGTGGTGCATCTCGCGCCAGCTCTGGTGGGGCCATCAGATCCCGGCGTGGTACGGGCCGGATGGCCATGTCTTCGTCGCCGCGGGTGAGGACGAGGCAAGGTCCGCCGCGGCCCGCCATTACGGCAGCGAAGTGTCGCTCACCCGCGACGAGGACGTGCTCGACACCTGGTTCTCCTCCGCGCTGTGGCCCTTCTCGACGCTCGGCTGGCCGGACAAGACGCCGGAGCTCGCCCGCTATTATCCGACCAGCACGCTCGTCACCGGCTTCGACATCATCTTCTTCTGGGTCGCCCGGATGATGATGATGGGCATCCATTTCATGGACGACGTGCCCTTCCGCGACGTCTACATCCACGCCCTCGTCCGCGACGAGAAGGGGGCGAAGATGTCGAAGTCCAAGGGCAATGTCATCGACCCGCTCGACCTCGTCGAGAAATACGGCGCCGATGCCCTGCGCTTCACGCTCGCCGCCATGGCGGCGCAGGGACGCGACATCAAGCTTTCGACGCAACGGGTTGAAGGATATCGCAATTTCGCGACCAAGATCTGGAATGCGGCGCGCTTTGCCGAGATGAACGGCTGCGTGCGTGTGGCGGCTTTCACGCCGGACCAGGCGACACTGACGCTCAACCGCTGGATCCTCGGCGAGTGCGGCGCCGCCGCCGGCGCCGTGACGGCTGCGCTCGAGGCGTTCAAGTTCAACGAGGCGGCGGGCGCGGCCTACCGCTTCGTCTGGAACCTCTTCTGCGACTGGTATCTCGAGCTCGCCAAGCCCGTCCTGCAGGGCGAGGACGGCCCCGCCAAGGACGAGACGCGGGCGACGATCGCCTTCGTCCTCGACGAGATCTGCAAGCTGCTGCATCCCTTCATGCCCTTCCTCACCGAGGAGCTGTGGGCCATCAAGGGCGAGGAGGGGCCCGCGCGCGAGACGATCCTGGCGCTCGCCTCGTGGCCTGCGGCCAAGCCGGCAGGCGATGCCGAGGCGGAGGCCGAGATCGGCTGGATCATCGACCTCGTGTCCGACATCCGCTCCGCCCGGGCGGAGACGAACGTGCCGGCCGGCGCGCAGGTGCCGCTCGTCTTCGTCGGCGCCTCCGCCGGGACGCGGGCGCGCGTCAACCGCTGGGAGGATGTGCTGCGCCGTCTCGCCCGCCTGGGCGACATCAGCTATGCCGAGGCGGTGCCCGGGGGCAGCATCCAGCTCATCGTCCGCGGCGAGGTGGCGGCCCTGCCGCTCGCCGGCCTCGTCGATCTTGCGGCCGAGCGTGTCCGCCTCGAGAAGGAGCTCGGCAAGCTCGATGCGGATATCGCCCGCATCGACGCCAAGCTCGCCAATGCGGATTTCATCGCCCGCGCGCCGGAAGAGGTCGTGGAAGAGCAGAAGGAGCGCCGGGAAGCCGCGCTCCTGCGCCAGGGCAAGATCCGCGAGGCGCTCGCCCGCCTCGCCGGCGCCGCATAACCATTAAGGTTAATTTCCCCTCAATTTTATGTGACTTCAGCGCAACAGGCCGTGACGATCATCGATCGCCACGGCCTGCGCGTTGCGGCTGCCGCGAAGCCGCCATAAACGAGTCGCACCTCTTTACGCACAGCAAATCCTTGAAAGTGCTGCGGTTTGGCTGCGGGGTCCAAGGTTCTGGCAAGCAATTGCCGGGAATGGTGGGCTCGTGCGTGCCTCTTGGCATCACCGCAGGCTTCTGGGAAAGAATTGCCTCGCAAGGGGCAGGGCGAACAGGGAGTGCGTTGCCGGATGGACGCGCGCGTCTTCGATAAGGCGAAGCTGCCCAGCCGTCATGTGACGGAGGGGCCCGCGCGTGCGCCCCATCGCTCCTACTATTACGCCATGGGCCTGACGGAGCGGCAGATCCACCAGCCCTTCGTCGGCGTCGCCAGCTGCTGGAACGAGGCGGCTCCCTGCAACATCGCCCTGATGCGCCAGGCCCAGGCGGTGAAGAAGGGTGTCGCGTCCGCCGGCGGCACGCCGCGCGAGTTCTGCACCATCACCGTCACCGACGGCATCGCCATGGGCCACCAGGGCATGAAGTCCTCGCTCGTCTCGCGCGAGGTCATCGCCGACTCGGTCGAGCTCACCATGCGCGGCCACTGCTATGACGCGCTCGTCGGCCTCGCCGGCTGCGACAAGTCGCTGCCCGGCATGATGATGGCCATGGTGCGCCTCAACGTCCCGTCGATCTTCATCTACGGCGGCTCCATCCTGCCGGGCAACTTTCGCGGCAAGCCCGTCACCGTGCAGGACGTCTTCGAGGCCGTCGGCCGCCATTCCGTCGGCAACATGTCGGATGACGACCTGGCCGAGCTGGAGCAGGTGGCCTGCCCCTCGGCCGGGGCCTGCGGCGCCCAGTTCACCGCCAACACCATGGCGACCGTGTCGGAGGCCATCGGCCTCGCGCTGCCTTATTCGGCCGGCGCCCCGGCGCCCTACGAGATCCGCGACAGCTTCTGCATGACCGCGGGCGAGATGATCATGGAGCTCGTCGCGAGGCAGATCCGCCCGCGCGACATCGTCACCCTGAAGGCGCTGGAGAATGCGGCGACCGTGGTGGCCGCCTCGGGCGGCTCCACCAATGCGGCGCTGCATCTGCCGGCCATCGCCCACGAGGCCGGCATCAAGTTCGACCTCTTCGACGTCGCCGAGATCTTCCGCCGCACGCCCTATATCGCCGATCTCAAGCCCGGCGGGCGCTATGTCGCCAAGGACATGTTCGAGATCGGCGGCATTCCGCTCCTGATGAAGACGCTGCTCGACCACGGCTTCCTGCACGGCGACTGCATGACCGTGACGGGCCGCACGATCGCGGAAAACCTCGCCTCGGTGCGCTGGAACGACGAGCAGGACGTGGTGCGTCCCGCCGACGAGCCGCTGTCGCCCACGGGCGGCGTCGTCGGCCTCAGCGGCAATCTCGCGCCGGACGGCGCCATCGTGAAGGTGGCCGGCATGGACGAGGACAGCCTCGACTTTGCCGGGCCGGCCCGCTGCTTCGACAGCGAGGAGGCCTGTTTCGAGGCGGTGAAGAACCGCGCCTACGAAGAAGGCGACGTGCTCGTCATCCGCTACGAGGGGCCGCGCGGCGGCCCCGGCATGCGCGAGATGCTGGCCACGACGGCGGCCCTCTACGGACAGGGCATGGGCGACAAGGTGGCGCTCATCACGGACGGGCGTTTCTCCGGCGCGACGCGTGGCCTGTGCATCGGCCATGTCGGGCCGGAGGCGGCCGTCGGCGGACCGATCGGCTTGCTGCGCGACGGCGACATCATCGAGATCGATGCCGTGGCCGGCAGGCTGGATGTGCGGGTGTCCGAGGCTGAGATGGCGCGTCGGCGCGCCGTCTGGACCCCGCGCGAGACGGACTATGGCTCGGGGGCACTCTGGAAATATGCGCAGACGGTCGGGCCGGCGCGCGGCGGCGCCGTGACCCACCCAGGCGCCTTCGAAGAAAAGCACTGCTATGCTGACCAGTAGAGTACTCGCGTACGGGCTCGGCGCCCTCGTCTTCGCCGCCGCCATGCCGACGGCCATGGCGCTCGACGGCCCGCGCTCGGCCGCCGCCCCCGTGATCGGCGCCTCGCCGACCGATGCCTTCAAGTCGGTGCGTGACGCCTTCAAGACCGGCATCCGCGACTACAATGCCGGCGACAAGGTGGGCGCCGTGCGTGCCCTCGAATATGCGGCGACGCAGGGCCACACCATGGCACTGTGGAAGCTCGGCCGCATGTATGCCGAGGGCGACGGCGTCGGCCACGACGACCTCAAGGCCTTCGAGTATTTCTCGAAGATCGCCGACCAATATGCCGACGAGAGCCCGGCCTCGGCGAACGCGCGCTTCGTCTCCAGCGCCTTCGTCGCGCTCGGCGGCTATTTCCTCGAGGGCATCTCCGGCAGCTACGTCAAACGCGACGTCGGCCGCGCGGTGGACATGTTCTACTACGCCGCCTCCTATTACGGCGATCCGGACGCCCAGTACGGCCTCGCGCGCCTCTATCTCGAGGGGCTCGGCGTCGACAAGGACAGCCGCCAGGCGGCGCGCTGGCTGCACCTTTCCGCGGAGAAGGGCCATCACGCCGCGCAGGCGCTGCTCGGCAACCTGCTCATCCTCGGCGATGGCGTGCCGCGGCAGGGCGCCCGCGGCCTGATGTGGCTGACGATGGCCCGCGAAGCGGCCGATCCGCAGAAGGACAGCTGGATCATCGACCTGCACGACAGGGCCTTCTCGTCCGCGAGCGAGAGCGACCGGCAGGCAGCGCTCGCCTACATGCAGCAATATCTCAGCAAGCACCGCTAGAGCCCGTTCCGATCAGATTGCATCGCAATCTGATCGGTAAAACGGTCTCTTTCTTAGTGTTTAGAGCCAGATCCTATCAGGTTGATCCAACCTGATAGGATCTGGCTCTAAGGGATTCTGCTGATTCAGCCTTCCGGGACCGGCTCGTTCTCCGCGAGCCGCGTCCGATGGTAGGCGTAGAGTCGCGCGTGGCGGGCCCCGGCGGGGCTTCGTGAGACCTCCTCCAGAAGCTCCTGCGCCGATGTCCGGCCGTTGATGGCGGCCGCGATGGCGGCATCGTGTTGCCGGCGGAAATCGTCGAAACCGGCATCCTTCCCATCCGGCCCCGAGACGAGGGCATAAAGCCGCGTTGCCTCGCCGCGGCCGCGCAGGCGCACCTCGTCGACGAGGACGAAGGTGAAGGCCGGCGCTGCGGCCACGACCTCGCCCGAGACGAGGATCGGCTCCCCGTAGACCTTGCTCGTCTGCTCGATGCGCGCGGCGGCGTTCACGGTGTCGCCGACGGCGGAATAGTCGAAGCGGTGCCGCGAGCCGAGGTTGCCGACGCAGGCTGGCCCGGTATGGATGCCGATGCCCACGGCGAGCGGCGGCAGGCCCTCCTGCGCCAGGGTCGGGGCGAGGCGGCCGATCGCCGCCTGCATGGCGAGCGCTGCCTTGAGCGCCTTCGCCACATGGTCCGGCACGTCGAGCGGCGCGTTCCAGAAGGCCATGAGGCCGTCGCCGAGAAACTTGTCGATCGTGCCGCCGTGGCGCATCACCTCGTCGGTGAGCGGCGTGTGCACGGTATTGAGGAAGGTGACGACCTCCCGCGCGTCGAGCCGCTCGGCACGGCTGGTGAAGCCGCGGATGTCGGCGAAGAGCACGGTTATCGGCCGGATCTCGCCGCCGAGCGCCAGGCGCCCCGGCTCGCGCGCCAGCGCCGCCACCACCTCCGGCGACAGGTAGCGCGCGAAGGCCTGGCGGATCCATCGCCGCTCCGCCTCCGTGCGGCGCAGTGCGATGGCGATGGCGGTGGCGAAGGAGGCCGCCGTACCGGCGAGTGGCCAGACCGGATCGATGAGCATCGCCCAGCGCGAGAAGGCGAGCCAGCTCGCTGCGGCGACGGTCGCGGCAAGGCCGAGGAAGCCGAGGGCGCTGACGAGGGGGCGCACGCGCAAGGCGAGGGCCGCGGCAAGGGCACTGAAGGTGAGAAGCGCGGCCACCTCGATGCCCGGCGCATAGTCCGGCCGCATCAGGCGGGCACCCGAAAGGACGTGCTCGATGAATTCCGCGTGGATGTCGACGCCGGGCACCGCGGCTTCGAGCGGCGTCGCACGCACGTCGGCAAGGGCGGCGGCGCTCGTACCGACGAGGACGATGGCGCCGGAAAGCGCGGCCGTGTCGGCGGAGCCGTCCAGCAGGCGCCAGGCGGCGAGGCGGCGCTCCGGCCGCGTGCCGGCGTAGTGGATGCGCAGCGCGCCGTCCGCCTCGGTGGCGATGGTGGCGTCGCCGATGCGCACGGCCGCAATCCCTGTCTGGCGTCCGAAAGCGGTTTCGCCGCTCGCGTTCGAGGCGCGCACGAGGATGGTCGATGCCCCTTGCGCGACGCGCAGCGCCTCGCTCGCCAGGCTCGGCACCAGCGCATCGCCGAGCGCCATGAGCGTCGGCACGCGCCGCACGACGAGGTCGCGGTCCGGCACCCAGTTGAGTGCCCCGAGGCCGGCTGCCGGCTTGGTGAAGAGCGGCAGGGAGGGAATGACGCCCGGAAAGCGCGGCACGAAGTTCAGGGGGTCGTCGCCCGCCGTGGCAAAGCCCGCCTTCGGCGCGAGCGGCGTCTCGCCCGGCGCGTTCGTCAGGGTGAGGCTCATGACGACCGGGGCGGAGGCGACGGCCTCGGCCAGCCGCTCGTCGCCCGGCGCCTCCGGCCCGCCGGTCCGCTCCGGCTCCGACAGGAGGATGTCGAAGGCGACGGCGGCGGCACCGGCAGCCTGCAGCCGGTCCACGATCGCGGCGAGGCGCGCCCGCGGCCAGGGCCACTGGCCGAGCCGGGCGAGGCTCTCGTCGTCGATGTCGACGATGCGCACGGGCAGGGTGGGGTCGTAGGGTCGCGGGGACAGCCGCTGATAGCTGTCGAAGGTGATGTCGCGCACCGCGCGCACGGGCATGGGCGCCGACAGGATGAGGGCGGCGGTGGCGACCACCGGCACGAGCACGGCGGCCCAGCCGCCGGGCCGCAGGTGGCGGCGTGCACCTTGATGTGCGTCCGTCGGCGTCACGCCGCTGTCCTGCATGAGCGATCTCCGTCTACGGGAGGGAATGTCGCAGTCGGGCATGCGCAAGGCAAATCGCGCCGCTCCCTCGTGCAATGTATGCGTCGCGGGTTATAGTCCCTCGCAGGGTGGGGGGCATGCGATGGCAAGGTGCACGATTGCCACGGTGGCGGCGCTGGCTGCCGGCTGGCTCGCGGCGGCCTATGGGCCCGCGGCGGCTGAGACGGACATCGGGGCCGCCGTCATCGCCGAGCGCCAGGTGTCGGGCAGCCTCAACGGGCGGGTGCGGACGGTCGCCGTCGGTTCGGACGTCTTCGCCGACGAGGTCATCCGCACCGGCCGGGACAGCGCGGCCCGCCTCGTCTTCCGCGACGAGACGCATTTGATGATGACGGCCAATGCCGTCGTCACGCTCGACCGCTTCGTCTTCAATCCCGACCGGACGGCGACCGAAGCCGTGGTGCGCGCCACGCGCGGCGCCTTCCGCTGGGTGAGCGGTGCCTCGCCCTCCGGTGCCTATGAGATCCGCACCCCGATCGCGACCATCGGCGTGCGCGGCACGGTCTTCGATCTTCTCGTCGAGGCCGCCCGCGTCACGGTGGTGCTGCAGGAGGGAGCGGTCGAGGTCTGCACGCTCGCGGGCCGCTGCGTCGACGTGGTGCGGCCCGGCGACGTGGTCGTCGTCACCCGGGCCGGCCTCGCCGGGCCGGTGGCCGGCACGCCGAACACCTTCGACTTCTTCGAGGCCTGCCTGCAGAGCAGCAACCGGGCCCTGTGCCGGCAGGTGGAAGAGGTGCCGTCACGGCAGCCGATCTACTGGCTCGACCGCAACGGGCCGGCGGCGCCCGGCTCCTCCTCGACGGAAACGGGCGGAGGAGGCTCGTCGCAGGGCGGCAATCGCGGCGGCGGCGGTCAAGGTGGCCAGAGTAGCGGCACCCAGGGAGGCGGCAATCAGGGCGGCGGCACCCAGGGAGGCGGCACGCAGGGAAGCGGCGCACCGGGGAGCAACGGCCCGTGAACGGCCGCGCTTACAAGTCGAATTCGGCCATGACGGGCACGTGGTCGGACGGCTTGTCCCAGCCGCGCGTGTGCTTGACCACGGTGACGCTCCTGAGCCGGTCGGCCGCCTGCGGCGACAGGAGCAGGTGGTCGATGCGGATGCCGTTGTTCTTCTGCCACGCCCCCGCCTGATAGTCCCAGAAAGTGTAGAGGCCCGCGGCATCGGTGGTGGAGCGCAGGGCATCATAGAGGCCGAGGTTGAGCAGGCTGCGGAACTTCTCCCGCGTCGGCGGCAGGAAGAGCGCGTCGTTCACCCACAGCTCCGGCCTTGCCGCATCCTTCGGCTCGGGGATAACGTTGAAGTCGCCCGCGATCACGAAGGGCTCCTCCTCGGCGAGACGGGCCCGGGCGTGGGCGTGGAGCCGGTCCATCCAGGCGAGCTTGTAGCTGTACTTCTCGGACGGCACGGGGTTGCCGTTCGGCAGGTAGATGGCGGCGATGCGCGCCGCGCCCTTCTCGCCCGGCACGAGCGCCTCGACGAAGCGCGCCTGCCCGTCCTCGTCATCGCCCGGCAGGCGGAGCCGGATGTCCTCCAGCGGCCGCTTGGAGAGGATGGCGACGCCGTTGAAGCTCTTCTGCCCGCACAGCGCGATGTTGTAGCCGGTGCCGTCGAGCTCGAGCCGCGGGAAGGCCTCCTCCTGGCACTTCAGCTCCTGCAGGCAGACGACATCGGGCGCTTCCTCCTTCAGGAAGCGCTGCAGATGCTCCAGCCGCTGCTTGATGGAATTGACGTTCCAGGTAGCGATCCGCATGGCGTGTCGGCTCCGGCGAAGGGATGTTGCCTCATCGTCATGGAGATGTGACACGGGAGGGGCGGCACCGCAATCACGCGAAGGCGAGGGGTGGGGGATGGACCGGTCGTCGTGGCATCAACCGATCGATGCCTATTGCGAGCGCATCGATCCGAGCTTCTGGTCCGAGCCCGTCAATGCCCTGACGAACGGCGCCTTCATCATCGCGGCGATCGCGGCGGCGGTGCTTTGGCTGCGGGCGCCGCGGCGGGACTGGCTGGTCGCGGTCCTGATCGTGCTGGCCTTTGCCGTGGGCGTCGGCTCCTTCCTCTTCCACACGGTCGCGACGCGCTGGGCGGCGCTCGCCGATGTCGTGCCCATCGCGCTGTTCATCATCGTCTATTTCTTCCTCGCCATGCGGCGCTACCTTGAGCTGCCGCTGTGGGCGGCGCTCGCCGTCACGGTGCTGTTCCAGGCGTTTTCGATGACCGTGCCGGGCCTGTGGCTCGACTTCGCCCGCGCGCGGTTCGGCTACGACCCGCTCAACGGCTCGGCGGGCTATCTGCCGGCCGCCGCCGCGATGATCGTGGTCGGGATCCTCGCATGGCGCGGCAGGCCGGCCGTCGGGCGCGCGCTCGTCGGCATCGGCGGCCTCTTCGTCGTCTCGCTGACCTTCCGCAGCATCGATTCGCTCGTCTGCGGCGCGCTGCCGCTCGGCACCCACTTCCTGTGGCACCTCGCCAATGCGCTCGTGCTGTTCCTGCTGCTGCGGGTTGCGTTACGCTCGCAGGCCTGACGGCTGCCAGCACCGTGGGGCAGCTATTGGAACCACGGAGCTGGCGCGCTTCTGTCGCCGCCGGCGTCAGCCGGCCCCGGCAACGGCCCTGATACCGTCGATGACGAACTGGACCGCGAGGGCGGCGAGGATGACGCCGAGCAGCCGCGTGAGCACGATGTTACCCGTTGTGCCGAGCAGGCGCGAGATGCCGTTGGCGAGATAGAAGACGACGAGGCAGAGCGCCAGCACCGCGGCGATCATGGTGAGCAGCAGGACGAGCCGCACCGGCTCGCCGCCCGCCTGGCCGGCGAGGAGGATCGTGGCGGTGATGGCGCCGGGGCCGGCAAGCAGGGGGATGGCGAGCGGAAAGGCCGCGACGTTGCGGATGTGATCCTCCGTGATCGCCGTCTCGGCCGTCGCGGCCTTGCGCGCCGTCCTCAGCTCGAACACCATCTCGAAGGCGATCCAGAACAGCAGCAGCCCGCCGGCGATGCGGAAGGCCGGCAGGCCGATGCCGAGCGCCCGCAGGAGGAAGTCGCCGCCGAGGCCGAAGAAGGCCATGATGCCGAAGGCGATGATGCATGCGCGCACGGCGACGCGCCGGCTCTCCGCCGCCGTCATGCCGCGCGTCAGGCTGAGGAAGATCGGTGCAAGGCCCGGCGGATCGAGCGTGACGAGCAGCGTGACGAGTGCCGACGAGATGAATTCCTGCACGATGCCCCCGCATTCTGCCGCTTTTCACGCCCGATTGTGCCGTCGCCGCCGAGGCTTGCGCAAGGCAGTTGGCGCTCCTGCGCGACCATGCTTCGAGACTTTCGCCGGCCGGCGTCGCAGAAACATCCAAAACCACAACTAAGTGGCTGATTCTGATCGTGGATCAGTCACGGGGCGCGGCGCTTTCGCCTATGGCATTTTGGGACCGTATGGGCTAGACCCAATGAGACTCATTCCGCCGCGACATCCCCGCCGGCGGAGCATTCACTGCGGACGAGCACCTTGGCGGATCAAGACGACATCGAGAACGGCGGCAGCGACCGCGAGCCGCCCGGCGGCGATATCAAGCCGGTCTCCATCATCGACGAAATGAAGCGCAGCTATCTCGATTACGCCATGAGCGTGATCGTGAGCCGTGCCCTGCCGGACGTGCGCGACGGCCTCAAGCCCGTGCACCGGCGCATCCTCTTCTCGATGCACGAGAACGGCTACACGCCGGACAAGCCCTATCGCAAGTCGGCTCGCATCGTCGGTGACGTGATCGGTAAGTATCACCCGCACGGCGACCAGTCGATCTACGACGCCCTCGTGCGCATGGCGCAGGACTTCTCCATGCGCCTGCCGCTCGTCGACGGGCAGGGCAACTTCGGCTCGGTGGACGGCGACCCGCCGGCGGCCATGCGCTACACCGAGTCGCGGCTCGCCAAGGCGGCGATGTCCCTGCTCGAGGACATCGACAAGGACACCGTCGATTTCAACGACAACTACGACAACACGGAGCGGGAGCCGTCGGTCCTGCCGGCGCGTTTCCCGAACCTGCTCGTCAACGGCGCCGGCGGCATCGCCGTCGGCATGGCCACCAACATCCCGCCGCACAATCTCGGCGAGGTGGTCGATGCCTGCGTCGCCTATATCGACCGGCCCGAGATCACCGACGAGGACCTGATCGAGATCGTGCCCGGCCCGGATTTCCCGACCGCGGCGACGATCCTTGGCCGCTCGGGCATCCGCTCGGCCTACACGACCGGGCGCGGCTCCATCATCATGCGTGCCAGGAGCACGGTGGAGGAGGTGCGCAAGGACCGCGAGGCGATCGTCGTCACCGAGATCCCCTACCAGGTGAACAAGGCGGCGCTGATCGAGAAGATCGCCGATCTCGTGCGCGAGAAGCGCATCGAGGGCATCTCGGACCTGCGCGACGAATCCGACCGCGACGGCATGCGCATCGTCATCGAGCTGAAGCGCGATGCGGTGGCCGACGTCGTCCTCAACCAGCTCTACCGCTACACGCCGATGCAGACGAGCTTCGGCGCCAACATGGTGGCGCTGAACGGCGGCCGGCCGGAGGTGATGACGCTGCGCGACATGATCGTCGCCTTCGTCGACTTCCGCGAGGAGGTGGTCTCCCGCCGCACCAAGTTCCTGCTCAACAAGGCGCGCGACCGCGCCCACGTGTTGGCGGGCCTCGCCATCGCCGTCGCCAATATCGACGAGGTCATCCACCTCATCCGCACGGCGCCGGACCCGAACTCGGCGCGCGAGGCGCTGATGGCGCGCGACTGGCCGGCCGGCGACGTCGCGCCGCTCATCGCCTTGATCGACGATCCGCGCCACCGGGTGAGCGAGAACGGCACCTACCGCCTGTCGGAGACGCAGGCGCGCGCCATCCTCGACCTACGCCTGCAACGCCTCACGGCCCTCGGCCGCGACGAGATCGCCGACGAGCTCAACAAGCTCGCCGAGGAGATCAGCGACTACCTCGACATCCTGCGCTCGCGCGCGCGCATCATGGGCATCGTGAAGGACGAGCTCGCCGCCGTGCGTGATGCCTTCGCCACCCCGCGCAAGACCGAGATCCTCGACTGGGCGGCGGACGTCGAGGACGAGGACCTCATCCAGCGCGAGGACATGGTCGTCACCGTCAGCCATGCCGGCTACATCAAGCGCGTGCCGCTGACGACCTACCGGGCCCAGCGGCGCGGCGGCAAGGGCCGCAGCGGCATGCAGACGCGCGACGAGGATTTCGTCTCGCGCCTCTTCGTCGCCAACACGCACACGCCGGTGCTCTTCTTCTCCTCGCACGGCCAGGTCTACAAGGAGAAGGTGTGGCGCCTGCCGCTCGCGGCGCCGAACGCCCGGGGCAAGGCCCTCATCAACATGCTGCCGCTCGACGAGGGCGAGCGCATCACCACCATCATGCCCCTGCCGGAGGACGAGGCGAGCTGGGCCTCGCTCGACGTGATGTTCGCCACGGCGCGCGGCAACGTCAGGCGCAACAAGCTGTCCGACTTCGTGCAGGTGAACCGCGCCGGCAAGATCGCCATGAAGCTCGACGAGGGCGATTCCATCGTCGACGTGCAGATCTGCACCGAGCATGACGACGTGCTGCTGACGACGGCGCTCGGCCAGTGCATCCGCTTCCCGGTGCCGGAGGTGCGCGTCTTCAAGGGCCGTGATTCCACCGGCGTGCGCGGCATCTCGCTCGGCGACGGCGACAAGGTCATCTCGCTCGCCATCCTGCGCCACATGGATGCGACGGCGGACGAGCGCGCGGCCTATCTCAAGCTCGCCAATGCAGCGCGCCGCGCCGCCAACGGCGATGGCGCCGAGGAAGAGGCGGATGTGGAGGAAGGCTCGGCCGACAGCGCCCTGCCGCAGGAGCGCTATGCGCTTATGGGCGCGGCCGAGCAGTTCATCCTCACCATCTCGGAGAACGGCTACGGCAAGCGCTCCTCGGCCTACGAGTACCGGGTCACCGGCCGCGGCGGCAAGGGCATCGTGGCGATGGCGGTCAACGGCCGCAACGGCTCGCTGGTCGCGTCCTTCCCCGTCGAGGGGAGCGACCAGATCATGCTGGTGACCGACGGTGGCCAGCTCATCCGCTGCCCGGTCGAAGGCATCCGCATCGTCGGCCGCTCCAGCCAGGGCGTCATCGTCTTCAACACGGCGGAAGACGAGCGCGTCGTCTCCGTCGAAGGCATCAGCGACGAGGGCGAGGACGTGGACGACGTCGGGGAGGCCGCGCCGGAGGCGTGAGATGCTGCCCGCCTTCCCGTGCGGGGATCAGGCCGGAAGGGGTTCGGAGCCGCCGGCTGTGACGATCTGATTTCGAGACAAGGAAAAGGGGGCCCGGGCGGGCCCCCTTTTTGCTAGATCTCGAATAGCCGTCCCAGTTCGCCGATTTCCTCCAGATCTTGAAGCAAGGCCGGCGCTTCCGCTGCGTCTTCCGCCAGTTCCGCTGAAGCGCTTGCTTCGCCCTCGATGACCCCGCCGTCCGAAGCGCTGGCATCTTGTTCTGGCTGGGCTGTATAGCTTGGAACCGCGACGCCGTTCTGAGTCAATTCTTCCCCGAGGATGCCGAGGAATTCTGCCGAGTTCAATTTTCCGGCGCCAAGTTCTCCAAGGGTGTATGAGCCATCTGGCGAAACAGCTATCTCGTTTGTGCTTACAATGTCCGTCGAGACTCCTGGGTTGAGCATGAGCTCTGCAAGCGGATACCCTTTTCCGTTGCTCCCTTCCTGTCCCAATGCGGTCAAGATGCTCGGATTGCGATTATCGGGTCCGGACGCCCAGATGAGCTTTCCTCCTCCCGCCTCGTTGATCTGCTTGGTCAGATTGTCCACCAGCTTGTAGCCATCGACGCCTCCGTTCAGGCGGTTGTTCAAGCTGCTTCCGTTCAGATGGACCATCGTGCGGTTTGCGTAGGTGCCATCGGCCTGCTGGCGTGTCAGGACCACCAGGGCGGAACAGGATGTCAATCGATTGGTCTCCAGTACCGTGTTGGCGTCGTTCGCGGTCGCCCAGTAATTTATCGGGACGTACGCAGCATCCGTGTCGCCATTCCGCTTGGCCCTGGCGGGCGTATTGACGGCGCCGGTGAACAGATCGTTCTGAGCTCCGCTATTTATTCCCTGGCTCGAATGGGACAAGGCCAATTGGCCCGCTGCCGACCACGCATTTGGATTTGTCGACGATATTCCCGATGACTGATTGCTGAAATGATTTGAATATTGGGCGTGTCTTGATATGGTCATGTCTTTCATGATCGGATCCTGCTAAATTGACATGCGAATAGCAATTATTATTATGTAGAATTAAGCTTGTTGGGCGTGAAGTATAGCGCTTAAAAATCAGCCGGGAACCATTTGCTTGCGTAAAAACTGACTATTCGATGTTGCCCGCTGTCTGGACTTGCGGATGGCTGCCAGGCTGTGCGGCCGGTAGGGGCAGCACCGCTTCGGACGCGCGCCCGTGAGGCGCGGGCGCGCCCGACCGGTGCCGGATCAGCTTGCCCTCTCCATCAGGTCGCGAGGCAGGGGAACCTCAATCGTTTTCGAGATCCTTGCGGATGCCGGCGAGCTTCTCGCGGGTCGCTGCCGAGACCTGCGGGAAGCCGAGGTCGAGCTTGCGCATCTCGCTGATGATGGCGGCCATGACGGTGACGCGGGTGAACCACTTGTCGTCCGCCGGCACCACGTACCAGGGCGCCGCCTCGGTCGCCGTGGCGCGGATGGCGGCCTCGTAGGCCTGCATGTAGGCGTCCCAGTGCTGGCGTTCGTCGACGTCCTTGGCGTCGAACTTCCAGTTCTTCGACGGGTCGTCGATGCGGGCGATGAGGCGCTTCTTCTGCTCCTCCTTCGACACGTTGAGGAAGAACTTCAGGACCTTCGTGCCGTTGCGCGACAGGTAGTCCTCGAAGAGGCGGATGTCCTTCAGCCGCTGGTCCCAGATCGCCTCCGTGACGAGGTGCTTCGGCAGCCGCTGGCGGGCGAGGATCTCCGGGTGCACCCGCACCACCAGCACCTCTTCGTAGTACGAGCGGTTGAAGATGCCGATGCGGCCGCGCTCCGGCAGCCGGCAGGTGGTGCGCCACAGGAAATCGTGGTCGAGCTCCTCCTCGGAGGGGGCCTTGAACGGATGCACCTGGCAGCCCTGCGGATTGATGCCGGACATCACGTGCTTGATCGCCCCGTCCTTGCCGGCGGCGTCCATCGCCTGGAAGATGAGGAGGATGGACCATTCGTTCTGGGCGAAGAGCTTTTCCTGCATCTCGCGCATGTGGGAGATGCCCTCGTCGAGCTTTTCCTTCGCCGCGGCCTTGCTGATGTCGAAGCCGTTGGTGTCGTGCGGGTCGTATTTCGACAGCCGGAACTTGCTTCCGTCGGTGATGCGGAAGGGGGCGAGGAGGGCATCGATATCCGGCATGGGCGACTCCCGCGGCAGGAAAGGGCTAGGATAACGGGCCCGGCCGGTTTATCCAGCGCAGGGCGCCGCCAGGGAGATTCCATGTCCGTTCGCACCGCTCTCTATGCCGGCTCGTTCGATCCCGTCACCAACGGGCATCTCGATGTCGTGCGCAACGCCTGCCGCCTCGTCGACAGGCTCGTCATCGCCATCGGCATCCATCCGGGCAAGGCGCCGCTGTTTGCCGCCGAGGAACGGGCGGAGATGCTGGAGGAGGAGTGCGGGCCGCTGGCGCAGGAGCAGGGGGCCGAGCTCGCCGTCGTCACCTTCTCCGATCTCGTGGTGGAGGCGGCGCGCCGCAACGGCGCGAGCCTGCTCATCCGCGGGCTGCGCGACGGCACGGATCTCGATTACGAGATGCAGATGGCGGGCATGAACGAGGTCCTGGCGCCCGACGTGCAGACCGTCTTCCTGCCGGCTTCTCCCATCGTGCGCCCCATCACCGCCACGCTCGTGCGCCAGATCGCGGCCATGGGCGGCGATGTCTCGCGCTTCGTGCCCCACCGGGTGGCCGCCCGCCTTCAACGACGTTTCGCCGGCGGCTGAGCCGGCCCGGATCAGGAGAGCCTCATGCCGCGTTTGCTGCTCGCGCTTGCCGCGTTCATGTCCCTCATCGTCGCGCCCGCGCTCGTCACGCCGGCCATGGCGCAGGCGAAGCTCGACCCCGAGAACACGATCTATCTCGACACCAAGGACGGGCGCGTCACCATCCGCCTCAGGCCGGACCTCGCGCCGATGCATGTCGAGCAGATCAAGAAGCTGACGCGGGCCGGCTTCTATGACGGCATCGTCTTCCACCGCGTCATCGACGGCTTCATGGCCCAGACGGGCGACCCGACGGGCACGGGCACCGGCGGTTCGCAGCTGCCGGACCTGCCGGCCGAGTTCTCCAACGCGCCCTTCAAGCGCGGCACGCTCGGCATGGCGCGGGCGCAGGACCCCAACTCCGCCAACTCGCAGTTCTTCATCTGCTTCGACGACGCGTCCTTCCTCAACGGCCAGTACACCGTCTTCGGCGAGGTCGTCTCGGGCATGGAGGTGGTCGACAAGATCAAGAAGGGCAGCCAGGCCCGCAACGGCACGGTCGACAACCCGGACAAGATCGTCCGCATGCAGGTCGCCGCGGACGCCAAGTAAAACCGCCATAAAGACCCGAACGCCGGACCGAGGCGATCCACGGCTCGTTCAACCAGGAGACAAGAGATGACGACCGATCCCGAAAACACCATCGTCATGGAGACCACGAAGGGCCGCGTCGTCATCGCGCTGCGGCCGGACCTGGCGCCGAACCACGTGGCGCGCATCAAGGAGCTGGCGCGGGCCGGCTTCTATGACGGCATCGTCTTCCACCGGGTCATCGACGGCTTCATGGCCCAGGTCGGCTGCCCGCACGGCACCGGCACCGGCGGCTCCGACCTGCCGGACCTGAAGGCCGAGTTCAACGCGGAGCCGCACGTGCGCGGCACCTGCTCGATGGCCCGCACGCAGAACCCCAACTCGGCCAATTCGCAGTTCTTCATCTGCTTCGACGACGCGCGCTTCCTCGACCGGCAGTACACCGTCTGGGGCAAGGTCGTCGAAGGCATGGAGAACGTCGACCAGCTGAAGCGCGGCGAGCCCGTGCGCGACCCCGACAGCATCGTCTCGATGCGCGTCGCGGCCGACGCGGCGTGACGTCACGAAGCCTGGAGCCAAAGGGCGTGCCATTTGGCTCCAGGCAAGAGCCGCGTCATGGCCGGGCTTGTCCCGGCCATCCACGCCTTGTCGTCAGCTGCGCGAGGCTTCGAAGCGTGGATGCCCGCGACAGGCGCGGGCATGACGGGGCCTTCATGACGGGGCTGGGTGAGCAGGACCGTCTCCGCATGTGCAACGATGCACTGGCAAGCCTGCTCCTTACCGCTTAAGTCCTGCCGCGAAGAACCTTCGTTTCACCCAGGAAGAACCGTTGCGCGTCGATCTGTTCGACTTCGAACTGCCCGATGAGAGCATCGCCCTGCGGCCGGCGAGCCCGCGCGACAGCGCGCGCATGCTCGTGGTGCGTCCCGACGGCGGCAGGCTGCTCGAGGATCGGATCGTGCGCGAGCTGCCGGACCTGCTGACGCCGGGCGATGTGCTTGTCCTCAACGACACCCGCGTCATCCCGGCGCGGCTTGCCGGCATCCGCGTGCGCGGGGAGGCCGTCTCCCATGTCGAGGTGACGCTCCACAAGCGTGAGGGCGCCGATCTCTGGCGCGCCTTCGCCCGTCCCGGCAAGCGCCTCAAGGTAGGCGACCGCATCCGCTTCGGCGAGGAGAGCGAGAGCATGGCCTGCCTGCTCGCCGCCCTCGACGCGGAGGTGGAAGAGAAGAGCGACGGCGGCGAGGTGCTGCTGCGCTTCGCCTTCTCGGGGCCGGCGCTCGACGAGGCGATCGCCCGCCTCGGCCACATGCCGCTGCCGCCCTACATCGCCTCGAAGCGGCCCGACGATGCCGCAGACCTCAGGGACTACCAGACCATCTACGCCCGTCACGACGGCGCCGTCGCCGCGCCGACCGCGGGCCTTCACTTCACCGACGCGTTGTTCTCCGCGCTCGATACGCGCGGCATCGCGCGGCGCTTCGTGACGCTCCACGTCGGCGCCGGCACCTTCCTGCCGGTCAAGGCGGAGGATACGCGCGATCATCGCATGCACGCCGAATGGGGCACCATCGATGCCGCGACGGCCGCGGCGCTGAACGCCGCGCGTGCCGAGGGGCGGCGCATCGTCGCCGTCGGCACGACGGCCCTGCGCCTGCTCGAGAGCGCCGTGCGCCCCGATGGCACCTTCGAGGCCTGGAGCGGGGACACCGCGATCTTCATCACGCCCGGCTACCGCTTCCGCGCCGTCGACGTGTTGATGACCAATTTCCACCTGCCGCGCTCGACGCTCTTCATGCTGGTCTGTGCCTTCGCCGGCATGGAGACGATGAAGGCGGCCTATGCCCACGCCATTGCGGCCGGCTATCGCTTCTATTCCTACGGCGATGCCAGCCTGCTCTTCCGCGCGCCGGAGACGCCAGCATGACCGTTTCCTTCACCTTCACCCCCGGCAAGACGAGCGGCGCCGCCCGTACGGGCGAGATCCGCATGCCGCGGGGCGTCATCCGCACGCCGGCCTTCATGCCCGTCGGCACGGCGGCGACCGTCAAGGCCATGTATCCCGACCAGGTGAAGGCGCTGGGGGCCGATGTCGTCCTCGGCAACACCTACCACCTCATGCTCCGCCCGGGGGCGGAGCGGGTGGCCGCGCTCGGCGGCCTGCACAAATTCATGAACTGGCCCTATCCGATCCTCACGGATTCCGGCGGCTTCCAGGTCATGTCGCTGGCGCAACTGCGCAAGATCGACGAGAACGGCGTCACCTTCCAGTCGCATCTCGACGGCTCGACGCATGTCCTCACGCCCGAGCGCTCCATCGAGATCCAGGGTCTGCTCGGCTCCGACATCCAGATGCAGCTCGACGAATGCGTGAAGCTGCCGTGTGAGGAGGTGGTGGCGGAGAAGGCGATGCAGCTCTCCCTGCGCTGGGCCGAGCGCTGCAAGGTCGCCTTCGGCACGCAGCCCGAGCGGGCGCTGTTCGGCATCGTGCAGGGCGGTGAGGTGCCGCGCCTGCGCATCGAGAGCGCGCGCGAGCTCGCCGACATGGGGCTCGACGGCTACGCCATCGGCGGCCTTGCCGTCGGCGAGCCGCAGCACGTCATGCTCGCCATGATCGAAACCGTGATGCCCCATCTGCCGGCCGGCAAGCCGCGCTACCTCATGGGGGTCGGCACGCCGGACGACATCGTCGAAGCCGTGCGCCGCGGCATCGACATGTTCGACTGCGTCATGCCCACGCGGGCCGGCCGGCACGGCCTCGCCTATACCCGCTTCGGCCGCATCAACCTGCGCAACGCCTGCCATGCCGAGGATTCGCGGCCGCTCGACCCGGATTCCAAGTGCCCGGCGTCGAACACCTACAGCCGCGCCTATCTGCACCACCTCGTCAAGGCGGGCGAGATCCTCGGTATGATGCTGCTGACGTGGAACAATCTCGCCTATTACCAGGACCTCATGTCTGGCCTGCGCCGCGCCATCGCGGACGACCGTCTCGACGACTTCATCGCCGAGACGAAGGCGGGCTGGGCGCGCGGCGAGAAGGGCGGGGACGCCGCCGGCGGCTGAGCCGCCTCACCAGGCCGGCGAGGCTGGCGTCACGAAGAAGCCGTCGTCGGCCTCTGTCGCCCCGCTCATCGCCGCCGCCATCGTCTCCTCGATGCGCCGGGCGATGCCGATGCGGTAGTGCATCGGATCCCAATAGTTGCTGTCCTCGCGTGTCACCGCGGAGGAGCGCCGGAAATCGAGCAGCAGCGCGCCGCGGCGCTGCGCGATCTCGGCGAGCGCCGCCTTGCAGGCCATGTCCTCCGCCACGGCCTTGCTGCCCGGCCGCGGCTGCGCCGCGATATGCACCGGAGGCAGCACGATCATCTTGCGCGTCGCCTGCGGCGCGCGGGCGAGCATCGCATCGAGCCACGCGAGGGCCGGAAAGCGCCAGTTTTCGCGTTCCGCCTCGCTCACCGTCTCGGCGGGCACGACGGGCGTAACCGCCTCGGGGGCATGCCCCTGCCAGATGTGCATGCGCGCCCGAGAAAGGTCGTAGCTATCCTCCGGCGGCACGAAGACC
This sequence comes from Chelatococcus caeni, assembly GCF_014196925.1. Classification (GTDB taxonomy): domain Bacteria; phylum Pseudomonadota; class Alphaproteobacteria; order Rhizobiales; family Beijerinckiaceae; genus Chelatococcus_A; species Chelatococcus_A caeni. The sequence continues at coordinate 1,108,867 of NZ_JACIEN010000001.1, forward strand.
TCGTAGCCGTCGCTGCGGATGCGCTCGTCCATGAGGCCGAGCCGGTAGGCCGCCACGCGCAGGGCGATCTCGAGGTTCTTGGAGTTGAAAAGATAGGCCCAGTCGTTGAGCCGGTCGTCGTCATAGAGCCAGGGCGGGAAGGGGCGTGGCGTCAGGCGCTTCGCTTCGCTGTCGGCGTCGCGGTCGCACCATGGCGCATCGACGCCGAAGACGAGCATCTCCGGCGCCGGCACATGGCGCAGGAAGAGATCGGCGATCTGCATCTGCTCCCACGGCGTGGCGGCATTCATGGCAAGATTGGCGAAGCGCCCGCCGAGGAGCGCATCAAGGCGCTGCGGATCGAGGAGGCGCACCGTCGACGTGCCGAAGACCGCAGAGGAATAGCGCCCGCTGCGCACGATCTGCGGATAGACGTAGCGCTGGTTGATGTCCATCAGCGGGCCGGGTCCGCCCGCGCCGCGCGTGACGCCGTAGGGATCGAAGCCGGCGATGACGCCATAGGTGAGGGCAGCGAGCGCAAGCGCGGCGAGGAGGAAGGTGAGGCTGAAGCGCCTCGCGACCGTCTCGTCCTTCGCGCCGCCAGATCCGCCCGGCGGCATGCTTGCGCCTGATGTCATCTGTCATCCCTTGCCGGTCAGGGACTTGGCGGTGGTGAGCGCGCTGGGGCTCGAACCCAGGACCTACTGATTAAAAGTCAGTTGCTCTACCGGCTGAGCTACGCGCTCGCTCTGGTCCGCCTCAGATACGGGGAACGCCCGGGGCGGTCAACCACCTTGGCCCTTTGCTGCAGAGCTTTCGAGATCGAGTCCACCGCTGCGCAGGAAGCCCTCGAGCCAGTGGATGTCGTAAAGCCCGTTCTGGATGTCCTGGTTGCGCACCAGCGTGCGGAACAGCGGCAGCGTCGTGTCGATGCCGTCGACGACGAACTCGTCGAGCGCGCGGCGCAGGCGCATCAGGCATTCGTTGCGCGAGCGGCCGTGCACGATGAGCTTGCCGACGAGCGAATCGTAGTGTGGCGGGATGCGGTAGCCTTGGTAGACCGCCGAATCGACGCGCACGCCGAGACCGCCGGGCGGGTGGTAGTAGGTGATCGTGCCGGGCGACGGGCGGAAGGTCGCCGGATGCTCCGCATTGATGCGGCACTCGATGGCGTGGCCCTCGATCTGCACATCCTCCTGGCGGATCGACAGGGGATGGCCGGCGGCGATGCGGATCTGCTCGATCACGAGGTCGATGCCGGTGATCATCTCCGTCACCGGATGCTCCACCTGGATGCGGGTGTTCATCTCGATGAAGTAGAATTCGCCGTTCTCGTAGAGGAACTCGACCGTGCCCGCTCCGAGATAGCCGAGCCCCTTCATCGCATCGGCCACGATGGCACCGATGCGATCGCGCTCGGCGCGGTTGAGGGCGGGCGAGGGGCCTTCCTCCCACACCTTCTGGTGTCGGCGCTGCAGCGAGCAGTCGCGCTCGCCGAGGTGAATGGCGCCGCCCTGGCCGTCGCCGAGCACCTGCAGCTCGATGTGCCGCGGCTTCTCGAGATATTTCTCGATATAGACGGCATCGTCGCCGAAGGCGGCCTTCGCCTCCGTGCGCGCCGTCTGCAGGGCATGCGGCAGCTCGTCGGCGTTGCGCGCCACCTTCATGCCGCGCCCGCCGCCGCCGGCCGCCGCCTTGATGAGGACGGGAAAGCCGATCTCGGCCGCGACGCGCCGGGCCTCGTCGTCATCGTTGATGCCACCCTCCGAGCCCGGTACGCAGGGGATGCCGAGGCGCTTTGCCGTGCGCTTGGCCTCGATCTTGTCGCCCATCAGCCGGATGTGCTCGGCCTTGGGGCCGATGAAGGTGATGTTGTGGTCGTTCAGCATCTCGGCGAAGCGGGCGTTCTCAGAGAGAAAGCCGTAGCCGGGATGGACCGCGTCGGCGCCCGTAATCTCGCAGGCGGAGATGAGCGCCGGCATGTTGAGATAGCTGTCGCGGGCCGTGGGCGGGCCGATGCACACGCTCTCGTCAGCGAGGCGCACGTGCATGGCGTCGGCATCGGCCGTCGAATGCACGGCGACGGTGGCGATGCCGAGCTCCTTGCAGGCCCGAAGGATGCGCAGGGCGATTTCGCCGCGATTGGCGATGAGGACCTTGTCGAACATGCGGGGAGCCTTACTCGATGACGAGGAGCGGCTCGCCATACTCCACCGGCTGCCCGTCCTCGACCAGGATCGCCGTGACCGTGCCGGAGCGTGGCGCCAGGATGTCGTTGAAGGTCTTCATGGCCTCGACGAGGAGCAGCTTGTCGCCGGCCTCGACGCGCGCGCCCACCTCCACGAAGGGCTTGGCCTCCGGCGAGGGGCGGCGATAGGCGGTGCCGACCATCGGCGAGGTGACGGCGCCGGGGTGGTCGGCGCCGGGCTTGCCGGCGGGCGCCGCCACCGCGGCTGCGACAGGCGCAGGAGAGGGGGCGGGATTGGATGCGACGACGGGGGCGGCCACGGGAACCGACACATGGGCCGTCAGGTGGCGCGCGACGCGGATGCGCAGGTCGCCCTTTTCCACCTCGATCTCGGAAAGATCGGTGTCGGCGATCAGCTGCGCGAGCTCGCGCACGAGGCTCGGGTCGATCGGGTTCTGTTTTGCGGTGGCCATCGTCTGAATGTCCGTTCGATCAGTTGCCATCGGCACCGTGGCGCTGCCGCAGGATGCGCACGATGGCGTCGAGGGCGAGCTCGTAGCTCACCGGGCCGAAGCCGCAGATGACGCCGGCGCAGACGGGCGCGATGGTGGAGTGATGTCGAAAGGCCTCTCGGGCGTGCACGTTCGACAGGTGGACCTCGATCGCCACCGCATCGACGGCCTTGATGGCATCGCGCAGGGCAATGGAGGTGTGGGTGTAGGCCGCGGCATTGAGGATGATGCCGGCGCCGGCAAGGCCCGCCTCGTGGATGAAGCCGACGAGCTCACCCTCCACGTTCGACTGCCTGCAGGTGACCTCGGCGTCGAGGCGCGCGCCGAGCTCGACGAGGCGCTGCTCGATCGCGGCCAGCGTCAGGGAGCCGTAGGTCTGCGGCTCGCGAACACCGAGGAGGTTGAGATTGGGACCGTTGATGATGTGAACGGCGACCATGGGCTCTCTATGCCGTGGCGGACGGCGCGGCCGGGACGGCGCGCGAACCCGGCCCTCTTAGCGCGAAGCGCGTGGGAAAGAAAGACTTTGCGCGCGAAAGCCGCCTTGCTGCACCCGCTGCTTTGCGATGCCGTGCTCAGCACTCGCTCTTGCCGCAGCTGCGCATGGCGGCGATGCGCTGCTTGATGGGTTCGGCACCGACCGCGCCGGGGATGATCGCGTCGCCGATGACGAAGGCCGGGGTGCCGGTCAGGGACAGCTTGTCGCCGAGCTCCAGCGTCTCGGACAGCGCCTCGCGGATCTTGGGCGATTCCAGGTCCTTCTGCAGGCGTGCGAGGTCGAGCCCCATCTCCTTGGCGACGGCCATCGCCCGGTCCTTGCCGACCCGGCCGCGCGAGTTCATGAGGCGGGTGTGGAACTCGAAGTACTTCTCGCCGTCGAGCTGCTCCCGGACGGCGAGGGCGACGACGGACGCATCGACCGAATCGGGCCCGAGGATCGGCAGGTCACGCAGCACGACGCGCAGCTTCGGGTCGGCCTTCGTCAAAGCCATGACATCCCCGACGGCGCGCTTGCAGTAGCCGCAGTTGTAGTCGAAGAACTCGACAAGCGTGACGTCGCCCTCGGGATTGCCGACGACGATGCCGTGCGGCGACTGCGTCAGCGCCTCGGAATGGCTGGCGAGTGCCTGCTTCTGGGCATCCTCCTGCGCCTGCTGCTGCCGCCGCTCGAGCTCGACCAGCGCCTCCTGCAGCACCTCCGGGTTCTGGATGAGATATTCGCGGATGATCTTCTCGATGCCCGCCCGGTCCTGCGTGGAGATGTTGTCCGTCTGCGCCGAGGCGCCGAAGGCCGTGAGGCCGGTGGCGAGCCCGCAGGCGAAGAGGACGGGAGCGAACGAGCGAAGAGCGATCATGTCGGGTTCCTGAAACGGGGTAGGCGCAGCTTTCCGGCTCAGGGAGCACGGAAGGACGCCAAGATCAATTCACCAGCGCGTCACTGCGCCAACACCTCGTCATTTCTGGGGCATCCGGACCGCGGGGGGCAAACGGCCGCAGGCGAGCCTCCGTCGGCGAGCGCCTTGATTCGCGCCCGCGGCGTTGCCATCGGCGCGATGGACGGCTAAGCCGCCCAAGGGCCGAGTAATCGGCGAGACCTGATCCGAGAACCTGTCCATGCCGCTCCCTTCCTTGCCCGCCCGTCTCAGTCGCGTGTCGTCGTTCCTCGCCATGGACGTGCTCGCCGCCGCCAGGACGAAGGAGCGCGCAGGCGGGGACGTGGTGCACATGGAGGTCGGGCAGCCGTCGGCGCCGGCGCCGCGCCGGGTGCGGGAGGCCGCGCGCGCGGCGCTCGACATCGGGCAGATCGGCTACACGGAGGCGCTCGGCCTGCCGTCGCTGCGCGAGCGCATCGCGCGGCACTATCGTGACGCCTATGGCGTTGATGTCGCTCCGGAGCGCGTCGTCGCCACGACCGGTTCCTCGGCGGGCTTCGTGCTCGCCTTCCTCGCCCTGTTCGAGCCGGGCGCGCGCGTCGCCATCACGGCGCCCGGCTATCCGGCCTATCGCAACATCTTCGCGGCGCTCGGCATCGAGCCCGTCGACATCGCCGTCGATGCCGCAAGCGGCTGGGTGATGACGGCCGAGGCGGTGGAGCGGGCGCACCGGGAGGCGCCGCTCGCCGGCGTGCTGGTGATGAGCCCGGCCAATCCCTCCGGCACCATGATGGGGCGCGAGGCGCTCGCCCGCCTCGCCGACACCTGCCGACGCTCCGGCATCTGGTTCATCTCCGACGAGATCTATCACGGGCTGACCTACGACGCGCCGGCCGAGACGGCGCTCGCCGTCCATGACGACGCCCTGATCGTCAACTCGTTCTCCAAATATTACTGCATGACGGGCTGGCGCATCGGCTGGCTCGTGGTGCCCCATGCCCTCGTGCGCCCGGTCGAGACGCTGGCGCAGAACCTCTACATCTCGCCGCCCTATCTCAGCCAGGTGGCGGCCGAGGCGGCCTTCGACGCCGTCGAGGAACTCGAGGCGATCAAGGCCGGCTATGCGGCCAATCGCGCCTTCCTGCTCGAGGAGCTGGCGGCAATCGGCCTCGGCGAGGGGCCGCCCGTCGACGGGGCGTTCTACATCTACCGCGACGTCGCACGCTTCACGAACGATTCGCTCGCCTTCTGCCGCCGCATGCTGGAGGAGACGGGCGTCGCGGCGACGCCGGGCCTCGATTTCGACCCGGACAGGGGCGCGCGGTTCGTTCGCTTCTCCTTTGCCGGCTCGATGGAGGATTGCCGCCAGACGGTGGCGAGGCTGCGCGCCTGGCTGCGCTGAGGGCGCCGCCCGCCGCTCGGGCGCTGCGCCACCTGCAGCTTTTCGCCGCCGTCAGCTCATCAGCGACAGGCCGTGCCGGTGCAGGGCCTTGAGATGCTGCTGGACCGCGCGGCGCGCGCGTTTGACATCCTCGGCTTCGAGTGCGTCGACGATGGCGAGATGGTCGCCAAAGGATTTCTCGCGCCGGCCGCTCCAGCGCATCTCGCCGAACAGGCGCGTGGCGATGCGCAGCGAGCGGATGGTCTGCCGCAGGGCGCTGTTGCCGCAATGATCCGTATAGAGGCCCTGCACGGCCTCCTCGATCTGCAGGACGGTCTCCGGCGGAACCTTGCGCTCCGCCCTGGCGCTTTCGATCTCGGCGCGCACGCAGCAGAGCGCCGACTGATGCACGCGCCCGATGGCCAGGGTGGCCGCCTCCGGCTCCAGGAACTCGAGCACCTTCAGGCTCTGGAGGTATTCGATGAGGTCCACCTGGCGAACCACGAAGGAACGGTTCGAAGCCTTGGCGACCAGGCCCTCGCCCTCGAGGCGCTGCAACGCTTCCCGGAGCGGCGTGCGCGAAATGCCGAGCATGTCGGCGATGCGCGCCTCGACGATGATCTCACCACCCTTGAGCCGGTGTTGATAGATCATCTCCGAAACGGCGCGATGTGCCAAACATGAAAGGCTGGAATCAGCCTCTGCAACTGTACTGGATTCGTTAGTTTGCATATAGTCACCATTCAGCTGTCGAAAAGCTGTCAATGGTCGTTCAGATAACATTCAGGATTGGCGCCGGCGCGTCAGTCTGTGCTGGATTGCGGCCAAAAATACCTCAAAGAATGCATGATCGCGTGGGATCGATATATCAGCTTTCCTTGCCGGTCATGACCATATGGGCGAGGCCGTCGGCGTCGAGGCCGGCAACGGGCCGGTCGATGACCTTGCGGCCGCTCTTGAGGATGGCGACGCGCGTCGCCACCGCGGTGACGTCGGCCATGTTGTGGCTGATGAGCACGACGGTGCGGCCTTCGGCGTTGAGCTTGCGGATGAGGTCGAGCACCAGCGCCGTTTCCTTCACGCCGAGCGCCGCCGTCGGCTCGTCCATGATGACGACCTGCGCATCCCAGTGCAGGGCGCGCGAGATGGCGACCGCCTGGCGCTGGCCGCCGGACAGGCGCTCGACCGGCCGGTGCATGTCGTCGACCGCGACCGAAAGGCGGCCGAGATAGCCCTTGGCCAGGTCCTCCATGCGCCGCTTGTCCAGGATGTGGACGAAGGGCAGCAGCGGGCGCGTCAGTTCCGCCCCCATGAAGACGTTCTGGACGATCGACAGGCGCGGGGCGAGGGCGAGGTCCTGGTAGATCGTGGCGATGCCCTTCGCCAGCGCATCCTGCGGCGAGCGGAAGCTGACCGTCTTGCCGTCGAGCGTGATGGCGCCGGCGGAAGGCTCCTGCGCGCCGGAGATGATGCGCACCAGCGAGGACTTGCCGGCACCGTTGTCGCCGCAGATGGCGAGCACTTCGCCCCGTCCGATGTCGAGGTCGATGCCCTTGAGCGCGGCGACCGCGCCGTAGGACTTCTCGATGCCGCGCAGGGAAAGGACGGGCGCCATGGTTCTCGCCGTTGGGGTTGGGCGCGGCCGGCGGTTGCGGCCGCGCGGGTCAGCTTGCGGACTTACTTGATGAATTCCTTGACGTTCGTGGCGTCCACGAGCGTCGCGTCGGTGAAGAGATAGGGGCCCGCCGTCACCGTGTCCTTCGGCTGCTTCTTGACGACGATGGTGTCGATCGCCTCGACGGCGGAGCGGCCCATGCCCTCGAAGGGGATGGCGACGGTCGCCATCAGCATGCTCTCCGGATCGGCGATGCGGCGGTAGGTCTCGGGGCCGCCGTCGATGGAGACGAGCACGATGTCGCCCTTCTTGAGGCCCTGGGCCTGCATCAGGTCGTCGATGATGTAGGCCTGTCCGTCGAAGGAGGCCCAGATGCCGTTGATCTGGCCCTGGTTCTTGAGCAGCAGCGCCTGCATGCCGTTGCGCACGTCGTCGCGCCAGCTCTGCGTGCGCGCCATGCTGTGCTTGCCGATCTCCTTGACGGCCGTGTTCTCGGACAGGACGACGTCGAGCACCTTGCCGCGGATGCGCGTGCCGACATTGCCCTCGAAGCGCTGGGTGAGGACGTTGCCGCGGTAGCCGAGCTGGCCGAGCAGGTAGAGCGCCGCGTCGGCACCCACCTTGTATTCGTTCACCTGCACGTCCATCAGCGTGTGCGGGCTCGTGCCGGCCATGACGGTGATGACGGGCACGCCCGCCTTGCTGGCAGCTTCGAGCTGAGCGTCCGCCTCCACGGGCTTGCCCATGGCGATGACGATGGCGTCGACCTTCCGCGCGATCAGTGCATCGAGCTGCTCGGCATGTTTCGGCAGCGCGCCTTCGGAATTGAGCAGGGTGACGTTCCAGCCCTTCGCCTTGGCGGCCTCCGCCGCGGCGTTGGCGACGCGCGCATGCGTCTCCGACGACATCTGGAAGGCGACGATGCCGAGCTCGAAAGCCATGGCGGCATTGGCGGACAGTGCCAGCAGCGCCCCGGCTGCGGCGGCGATGAGAGACGTCTTCTTCATGGTTCCTCTCCCCAGCCCCGATCGATCCTCGATCAGTTGATCTTGGCGCAAACTCCCTACAGCTTAAACGCAGCTTTCTTCAGCGCCGTGGCAGACAGTGCAACGGAAACGATGATGATGAGCCCGAGCACGATGTCCTGCACGTAATAGGCGGCGCCCATCAGCACGAGCCCGTTGCCCAGCACCTTGAGGGTGAGCGCGGCCACGAGCGTGCCCGGCACGTTGGCTCGGCCCGGCTCGAACATGGTCATGCCGAGGAGCACCGCGGCGATGGCATAGAGGAAATAATCACCCGCCATGTTCGGCGCGGCCGAGGACAGGCTCGCCGTGAGGAGCACGGCGGTGACGCCGGCGAGAAGGCCCGAGAGGGCGAGGCCGAGGCGCTTCATGCGCCCGGTCGCGATGCCGGCGAGCCGGGCCGCCTCGTCCGCCTCGCCCGTCGCCGTCATGTGCACGCCCGTGCGGGTGCATTTGACGAGGAACAGCGCCCCGCCGACGACGAGGGCGAGCCAGATCACGAGGTGGGGGACGCCGAGCATGCTGCCGCGCGCGATGCCCGTGAACTCCGACGGCCAGCGCCCGACGAAGGCGACGCCCTGGGTGATCATGAAGGCGAAGCCCTTGGCGATCGCCGCGGTGCCGAGCGTGGCGATGAGCGAGGGCACCTTGAGCCGCGTGACGGCGATACCGTTGAAGAGGCCGGCACCGAAGGCGACGAGAAGGCCGGCCGCGACGGCGAGGAGCGGGGACTGGCCCGCCTGGATCAGCGCCCCCGTCACCACCGCGGCGAGGCTCGCCACCTCCGCCACCGACAGGTCGAGCTCCGACGTGATCAGCGCCAGCGTGAAGCCGATGGCGAGGATGGCGAGGAAGCTCGTCTCCTTGAGCACGTTGAGAAGGTTGGTCGGCGCCGCGAAATTCGGCGCAAAGGCGACGAAGAACAGCGCGAGGGCGAGCCCGGCGACAGCGGTGCCGTAGGTTTCGAGGAAGGAGCGCATCAGCGGTCGATCGCGCGGGCGATGCCGGCAAGGCGGCGGCGGGGAAGGGGCGCGAAGGCGGGAGACATTCTGCGGACGGCGGCTCGGCGGGCGCTGAGGCTGGCGGAGCGGGCATCGTTAGCAGACTGGGGATGCCCCGCAAGCAGAAAGGGCACGAATTGTGTGCGCCGCGCGCATGAATTGTGTGGCCGGCCGGCGTTACGTCGGCGTCTCGAGATGCGCGAGATCCGTCGTCAGCGGCGCCAGCATGGGGACGGCGCGCCGGAACTGCGCATGGAGCGCGTCATAGAACGGGCGCCGGTCGCCGCGCGGCAGGTGGCGGTGGGCGGGCCGGGCCATGCCCGCCTGTGCCGCGGAAAGATCGGGATAGGTGCCGGCGGCGACATGGGCGAGGGCGGCGGCGCCGACGAGGCCGGGCTCGCCCGCCGCGCCGACGACCACGGGCCGGTCGCAGACGTCCGCCTTCACCTGCGCCCACAGCCGGTTGGCCGCTGCGCCGCCGCCGAAGCGGATCTCGCTGCAGGTGATGCCGGCCGCAGCCTCCGCACGGGCCAGGACCTCGCGGTTGAGCAAAGCGATGCCCTCGATCAGCGCCCAGGCGAGGTCGCCCGCCCCGTGGCGGCGGTTGAGGCCGAGGAAGGCGCCGCGCATGGCCGGGTTCCAGTAGGGCGTTCGCTCGCCCTGCAGGAAGGGCAGGAAAAGCACCGGCGCCCGATCCCGCGGCAGGGCAAGCAGCGCCTCGAAGATGGCGGGGACGTCGGCGTCCTCGCCGCGCCAGCCGGCGAGCAGCTCCGCCAGCCAGCGCGCCGTGTCGGCGCCGTTCTGGCCGGGGCCGCCGATCTGGTTGAGGCCGTCGCCCCAGTCGATCGTCAGGAGCCCCTCGGCCGTCCGGTCCGCCGGGCTCATCAGGCCGAGCACCTCGGTGGTGCCGGAGATGTTGTAGGCAAAGCCCGGCCGCATGGCGCCGAGGCCGACGACCGCCGCCCACGTATCGTGCGAGCCGCAGACGACGGGCCGTCCCGCAAGCCGGGCGAGCGCCCCGCCCACATCCTCGCGGATGGTGCCGACCGTCGCACCCGGCGGCAGGAGCGGCGGCAGGACCGCATCGCTGATGCCGGCGCCCGCGAACAGGCTCGCCGCCTCTGCGCTTGCCGCACAGGCTGCCAGGCGCGCGGCGGAGATGGCATCGCTCGCCACGACACCAGTGAGGCGGGCGTTGATGAAGTCCTTCGGATCGACCACCCGCGCCAGCCGGCCGTAGGCCGACGGCGCGTGGCGCTGCAGCCAGGCGAGGCGGGCGAGCGGGTGGAAGGCGTTGACGTGCGCGGTCTCGGGATGGGCGGCATCGAGGCGCGTGCGCAGCTCCTCCGCGATCTCGGCCGCGCGCGCATCCCGCCACGTGATGGCGGCGTGGACGGGCGCCCCGGCCGCATCGAGGAAGACCTGCGTGCGCGTGACGCCGCACACGGCGACGGCCGTCGCGCCGGCGAAGGCTTCCGGCGCCGCGCGCGCGAGCTGCTCGGCCGCCGTGGCGAAAAGGTCCCACCAGGCGTCGGGGGCAATGCCACCGTCCTCGTGCTCGCCGGGCGAGGCGAGGGTGACGTCGTGCCGGATGGCGCCGGCTTCGTCGACGAGGGCGAGGCGGAAATGCGAGCCGCCGATGTCGCAGGCGAGGACGAGCGGCATCGCGGCTCAGCCCGCGAGGGTCTTGTCGATGACCTCGACGAGCGTTTCCGGAGCCTGGGCGCCGGAGACCCCGTAGCGCCCGTCGAAGATGAAGAACGGCACGCCGGAGATGCCCAGGCGCGCCGCGGTCGCGATCTCCTCCCGCACCGCGTCCTTGTCGTCCTCCGTCGCGAGCCTTGCCCGGACGTCCGCGGGATCGAGGCCGCCGCTCGCCGCGGCCTCCGTGAGGACGGCGTGGTCGCCGATGTCACGGCCGGCGAGGAAATAGTCAGAGAACAGGCGTTCGACGACCGCGTCCTGGCGGCCGAGCGGCTGGGCCCAGCGGATCAGCCGGTGCGCATCGAGCGTGTTGGGCGAACGCTCGATCGCCTCGAAACGGAAGGCGATGCCCGTGTCCGCGGCGGCGGCGCGGACGTTGTCATGCAGGGCGGCGATGCGTTCATCGTCGCCGAACTTGCGCCTGAGGTACTCCTTCCGGTCGATGCCGCCGGAGGGGATGGTCGGGTCGAGCTGGAACGGGCGCCAGTTGACGGTCACCGCGACATCCGGGCGCTGCGCGAGCGCGGCAGCGAGCCGCCGCTTGCCGATGAAGCACCACGGGCAGACCACGTCGGAGACGACGTCGATGACGAGGCTGGCGGAGGGCTCGGCCATGGCTTGTCCTTTCAGGCGGCCGGCGGCTCGGCTGCCTCGGATATCGCGAGAATGCGGGCGTCGAGGCTGTCGACCCGGTAGGGCAGGCGCCGCCAGCCATCGGCGAGGGCCGCGCCGTCCGGCCTCTCGAACCGGCCGACAGGCGCGATTTCGGTTGCGCCACCGCGCACCTCCAGATGGCCGCCGACGCCGCGGCGGGTATCGAGCAGCGGCTGGCCGTTCATCATCGGGCCCGGCTGCGGGCCGAGCATGAGGGCCGGCTGGCCGTTGCCGCTGCGCACGGCGCATAGCAGCGCGAGCTCGCCGATGTCGAGCACGTCGACGATATGGGCTTCGCCGGCGGCATCGGACGGCTCGGCGCGGAACGGCACCTGGTGGACGAAGGCGACCCGCCGGCGCCGGTCGCGCAAGAGGCCGCTTGCGGCCAGCGGCTGCTCCAGCCAGGCGGGCGCGACGAGGAGCGCCTGCGGATCACCGACCAGCCGGTCCGCGAGCGGTCGGCTGTCGAACAGCGCCTGCATGGTCAGCGGCGCGCCGCTGATGAGCGCGGCGGCGAGGCCGCAGGCGAGGCCGGCGAGATCGTCCGGCGCCAGCAGCGAGATGATCTGCTGGCCCGCACCCAGCTTTCCCGCCAGGACGAAGGGCAGGGCGCTCGCGACCAGCGAGGCCTCGCTGCGCAACAGGGGCGTGAGCCGGTCCGGACCGCTGAAGGTGATGACGCCGGGCGAAGCTGCGGCCGGGGCGGGCACCGGGTCCTCCGTCTCGGCCAGCACCTTGTCGAGCGCGACCACGCCGTCCGGCACCTTGTCGCCGAAGGCGGCGATGAAGCGCAGGCCGAAATAGCGCGCCGCGATGTGCCGGGCCATGTCGGCCGGCCGCATGCCCGCAAGCCGGCCGATGGTGAGCAGCGCCTGGACGCCCGAGGCCTCGCAGGCTTGGGCGAGGGCCGGCGCGTCCCAGCCGAGCGGCAGCAGCGTCGGGCAGAAGCCGGCGCGCATGGTGGCGAGAATGGCGATGCAGGCCTCGGGGCCGGAGGGCATCAGGATGCCGACGGCGGCCTTGGGGTCGAGCCGCACATTGCCGAGCACGGCCGCAAGGCGCGCCGACATCCGGTCCGCCGCTGCAAGGCGCATCTCCTCGCCGAGGATGCTCGCAACCGGTTCCGAGGAGGGCAGGGAGGCGAATGCCGGCCGCTCCGGCGAGCGGCGGGCCGAGCCGGTGAGGAGGCGGGTCAGGCTGAGGCGCGCCCAGATCTCGTCGTCGAGGGCGGCCACTCGCTCCTGCGCTTCACTGCGTGTTGCCGTCACTCAGCCTTGTTTCCCTTTTACGAATCGAGCGCTCCATCATGCGCATCTTGGCCGATTGTTGCCAACGAAAGGTCACCGGCCGGTGTCGTGTCTCGCTTTCAGGGCCGTAGAGCGCCTTCCAGCCCGCTGGCGCCCGGCGGCGGAACACGATAAAGGAGTGCGCGAGTCGTGTCATTCAATCGCCTCATTCGGCGCGGAATGCAGCGTCTCCTCGCGTGATGGTCGTTTCGCCGGCCGCAGCGGAGATCGTTCCGCCACCGAGCCAGTCCAACGGGCGCCGCGCCCGTCGAACCGTGAAAGAGGAATTCTAATGGGCCTCATGACGAACAACGCGGCGAAGCGCACGCCGCTCGCGATGGTTGCGGTCGTCGCAGCCGCAGCGACTGGCCTTCTGCCGGGTCTTGCCCATGCACAGCAGCAGCAGCCGGCGCCGCAGCAGCCCCAGCAACAACAACAACAGCAGCAGCAGCAGGGGCCGGCGATCGTGCAGGTCAAGCCGGAGCCGTCCCAGACGGACTGGACCAAGGTCTGCGGTCAGGACCAGGGCGCCAACAAGGAAGTCTGCTACACGACGCGTGACTTCGTGTCCGACCAGGGCCAGCCGGTCCTGGCCGTGGCGGTCTACGAGGTCAAGGGCGACCCGACGCGCATCGTGCGCTTCCTGATGCCGCTCGGCCTGCTCCTGCGCCCGGGCGTGCGCTTCACCGTCGATCAGAACCAGGCGACCCCCGGCCAGTACGCCATCTGCTTCCCGAACGGCTGCTTCGCCGAGGCGCAGGTGAAGGACGACTTCATCGGCCAGATGAAGAAGGGCAACACCCTCAACGTCAGCGTGCAGAACCAGATGGCGAACGAGGTGACCTTCGCCATCCCGCTCGCCGGCTTCACCAAGGCCTATGACGGCGCGCCGATCGACCCGAAGGTGCTCGAAGAGCAGCAGCGCAAGCTGCAGGAAGAGCTGCAGAAGCGCTCCGAGGAGCTGCGCAAGCGCCTCGAGCAGCAGCAGGGTGCCGCCGGCGCCAATGGCGCCGCCCCGGCCAACGGGCAGAAGCCGGCCCAGTAAGGGCTCGCTCGGATCGCACAAGACAAAGGCGCCGGTCATCCCGGCGCCTTTTCATTTGGCCTCTGGCTGGCCTCTTGAGGGCGGAAGCGCGTCGGCCTAGTTGTCGAAGCTGTACCGCACCCGGTAGTTGCCCTCGGCCGTGCGCTCGAAGATCTCGTCGACCTGCGGATGGCGTATCGGCTCCTGCGAGTGGTCGGGCTCGAGGTTCTGCTCCGAGACATAGGCGATGTATTCCGTCTCGTCGTTCTCGGCGAACAGGTGATAGAAGGGCTGGTCCTTGGCAGGACGCTGCCCCTCGGGAATGGCGAGCCACCATTCCTCGGTATTGTCGAAGGTCGGGTCGACATCGAAGACCACGCCCCGGAAGGGATAGATCCGGTGCCGCACGACCTGGCCGATGCCGAACTTTGCTGAACGCGTCTTCATGGTGCTTTCTGTCCCGTCTCCTAGGACATATAGAGGGGGGCAGGCGCCGTCAACGCGGTGCAGCAATGGCTAACTTTCGGCAGCAATGCGGTTTTTTCACAAATTGTAGAGCGCACGCCGGTCGGGGTCCTTGTCGGCGACCGCACGCGCGAGATCGACGATCACCTTGGCCTGCTTCCAGGTGGCGTCGTCCTGCATCTTGCCGTCGATCATCACGGCGCCGGTGCCGTCCGGCATCGCCGCGAGGATGCGCTGCGCGAAGGCGACTTCCTTCGCATCGGGGCTGAACACCCGCTTGGCGATGGCGATCTGCGACGGGTGCAGCGACCATGCCCCCGCGCAGCCGAGCAGGAAGGCGTTGCGGAACTGGCTCTCGCAGGCCGCCTCGTCTGAAAAGTCGCCGAAGGGGCCGTAGAAGGCCTTGAGCCCGTTGGCCTGGCAGGCATCGACTATGCGGGCGATGGTGTAGTGCCAGGGGTCCTGCTGGGCGCTGGCCCGCTCGGCGCCTTCTTCCCCGCGGTCGGCGAGCACCCGGTAGTCCGGATGGCCGCCGCCGACGCGCGTGGTCTTCATGCCGCGGGAGGCGGCAAGGTCCGCCGGGCCGAGGCTCATGCCGTGGAGGCGCGGGGAGGCGGCGGCGATGTCGTCGACGTTCTTGACGCCTTCCGCCGTCTCCAGGATGGCGTGGATCAGGATGGGCCGGCCGATGCCGTGCCGCGCCTCGAGCTGGGCGAGCAGCTGGTCGAGGTAGTGGATGTCCCACGGGCCTTCCACCTTCGGCAGCATCACGACGTCGAGCTTCTGCCCCACGGTCGCGACGATGGCCATGACGTCGTCGAGCATCCAGGGGCTGTTGAGGGCGTTAATGCGCACCCACAGGCCCGTCGTCCCGAAATCGCAGCGCTCGGCCAGTTCGATGAAGCCGGTGCGCGCGGCCTCCTTGGCATCGGCGGGGATGGCATCCTCGAGGTTGCCGAGCAGCACGTCCACCTCGCCGACGATCTCGGGCACCTTGGCGCGCACCTTCTCGATGTGCGGCGGGATGAAATGGATCATCCGCTCGAGCCGCGTCGGCAGCTCCCGGAAGGGCTGCGGCGCGCCGAGCGCCAGCGGGCGATAGAAGTTGCGCGGCAGTTTCATGTCGTCTCCACCCCTCGGATCGCCGGTTCCCGGCATTCATGCTGCAGTGCAATAGATACCAGTTGCACCGCGTCGTCCATTGGCCGGAGGGCGAATGAACGAAGGTGGGCCGGTCGCTTCTCCCGCCCGACGCCGGCCAGCGCGGGGCTTCCCGTGCATGGGGCCCCTGCGCCTGCGGCGGTTGTGCTGCCGGCCCCGCACGTTATGCCTTGAGCCTCGGGGCGGGCGCCACGCCGCCCGCCGGGAGCCCTCGATGACGGACCTTGCCGCGCTGATCAGCCTCGTTGCGCCCTTCTTCGGGCTCATCGCGCTCGGCTTCTATTGCGGCAAGCGGGTCCATATTCCCGAGGGCGGGCTCGCGTGGATGCAGTTCTTCCTCATCTACGTCGCGCTGCCGCCGCTGTTCTACCGGCTCATCGTCAACACGCCGATCGAGGAGCTCGCCAACTGGCCCTTCATCGCGGCGACGACCCTGTGCACCTTCAGCGCCTTTGCGATCTCGTTCTCGACGGGAATGGCGACGTCGCGCGGCGACATCTCGCAGGCGACCCTGCGCGGGCTCGCGGGCGCCTATTCCAACATCGGCTACATGGGGCCGCCGCTCGTGCTCGCCGCCCTCGGCAGCGGAGCGAGCGCTCCGGTGGCGCTGATCTTCGTCTTCGACAACATCCTGCTCTTCACGCTCGTGCCGTTCCTGATGACCATCGGCGGCGCCGACAAGCGCAGCTTCGCCGAGACGACGCGGGCCGTGGTCTGGCGGGTGGTGACGCACCCGTTCAACCTCGCCACCGCCGCCGGCGTCGCGGCGAGCTATTTCAGGCTCACGCTGCCGGACTTCGCCGACAAGATGGTGACCTGGCTCGCCGGGGCGGCCGCGCCCTGCGCGCTCTTCATCCTCGGGGTGACGGTGGCGCTCAGGCCGCTCGGGCGCCTGCCGCTCGAGGTGCCAGCCCACGTCGTCGTCAAGCTCATCATCCACCCGCTGCTGGTCTGGGTGGTTCTTTCGGCCTTCGGCGATTTCGATCCGGTCTGGGTCTATGCGGCGGTGCTGATGGCGGCGCTGCCGCCGGCCCTCAACATCTTCGTCCTGTCGACGCAGTACCGCATCGGCCTGGAACGCGCCTCGGCGGCCATCCTCGTCGGCACCGTCACCTCCATGGTGACGCTGACGGGCTTTCTCTGGCTCATCAAGACGGGCAGGATGCCTCACGATCTGTTTCCGTCGTGAGGGGCAATATATGGCGCATCTGCCGCTCGAGGGCCTCGTCGTCCTCGATTTCTCGACCCTGCTGCCGGGGCCGCTGGCGACCCTGATGCTTGCCGAGGCCGGGGCCGAGGTGATCAAGGTGGAAAAGCCGCAGGGCGACGACATGCGGCACTTCCCGCCGCGGCTCGGCGAGACTTCGGCGCCCTTCGCCGTCCTCAACGCCGGCAAGCGCAGTATCGCCCTCGACCTGAAGGACCCTGACCAGCGGGCGGCGCTGCGCCCCCTCGTCGAGCGGGCGGATATCCTCGTCGAGCAGTTCCGCCCGGGCGTCATGGCGAAGCTCGGCCTCGGCTACGAGGCGCTGAAGGTCATCAACCCGCGCCTCGTCTATTGCTCCATCACCGGCTTCGGGCAGGAGGGGCCGCGGGCGCAGGAGGCGGGCCACGACCTCAACTATGCCGCCGTGGCGGGGCTCCTGTCGCTCAGCCCCGGCACGACGCGGAGCCCGACGGTGCCGCCGATGCTGGCGGCCGACATCGGCGGCGGCTCGCTGCCGGCGGTGCTCAACATCCTCCTTGCCCTGCGCCAGCGCGACCTCACCGGCGAGGGCATGCATCTCGACATCGCCATGAGCGACGCCATGTTCACCTTCGCCTGGTACGGCCTCGCCCAGGGTCACGCCACCGGCCGCTTTCCGGGGGCGGGGGAGAATGTCCTCGCCGGCGGCTCGCCGCGCTACGGCCTCTATGCCACCCGCGACGGGCGCTTCCTCGCCGTGGGGGCCCTGGAACAGAAGTTCTGGGACACCTTCTGCGGCGCGCTCGACCTGCCGGAGGCCCTCCGGGACGACCGGCGCGATCCGGCGGCGACGCGTGCGGCGATCGCCGAGCGCATCGCCGCGCAGGACGCGGACGAGTGGCATCGGCGGCTTACCCCGCTCGACTGCTGCTGCACGGTCGTGGCGAGCCTCGACGAGGCGGTGCGCGACCCGCATTTCACCGCTCGCGGCCTCATGGGAGCGACCGCGGCGACGCCCGACGGCAGCCGCATTCCGCTCGCCGCCGTGCCCATCGACCCGCAGCTGCGCCGCGCCCGCGGCGAGCCGCGCCCGGTGCCGGCGCTCGAGCCCGGGTCACAATAGCGGGTCGGCGGCCCCGGCGCGGGACATCAGCCGCGGCAGGCGGGCGTGCGGGGCGAGCCCCTCGCGCATGACGAAGCGGCGCAGCGGCCCGATGAGATCGAGCGCGATGAGGCCGGCCCCGCGCAGGAGGTCGGCCGGGAGGAAATGCGCGAGCAGCGTCCGGTTCAGCGCGTCGACGCCCGTCGTCCTGAGGCGCACGTCGAGCCGCCGGCCGCGTTCGTAGGCTCCGAGGGCTTCCGGGCTGCCGATGTCGAGGCCGCGCGTGCGCGCATCGACCACGGCATCGCGCAGATTGGCGACGTCCCGCATGCCGAGGTTGAGGCCCTGCGCGCCGATGGGCGGAAAGACGTGGGCCGCCTCGCCGGCGACGGCGATGCGATCGGCGGTGAAACGCGCGACCGAAAGGCCGCTCATCGGCACGCGCCCGCGCCCGCCCTCGACGCGCATGCGCCCGAGCATGGACCGCGCCTGCCGCTCGACGGCGAGCGCGAAGCCTTCGTCGTCGCGCGCCGCGAGCGTCTCCGCCTGCTCGGGGCTGCACACCCACACGAGGCTGGAGCGCAGCCCCGGCAGCGGCACCAGCGTGAAGGGCCCCGAGCGGGTGTGGAACTCCGTCGAGGTGTCGCGGTGGTCGCGGCTGTGCGCGAGGATCGCGGTCAGCGCCGTCTGCGGATAGGACCATTCGCGGATGTCGATGCCCGCGTCGGCCCGCATGCGCGAGTTGCGTCCGTCGGCCGCCACGACGAGGGGCGCCCGGAGGATGCGGCCGTCGTCCAGGCTCACTTCGGCGAAGTCGGCACCGGCCGTGAAGGCGGTGGCGGACGCGGCCACGCGCGCGAGCCCACGGGTGTTGTCGGCGAGGGCGGCAAGGCCCGCGACCAGCGTCGCGTTCTCGATGTTGTAGCCGAAGGCGTCGAGGCCGATCTCGCCGGCGTTGAAGGTCACCGGCGGCGGGCGGAAGAGGTTGTCCGTCGCATCGACGAGGCGCATGTGCGCCATGGGGGCCGCCTGCATCTGCAGGCCGTGCCAGGCGCCGATGGCGTCGAGCAGGCGGATGGAGGCATCGAGCAGCGCCACCGTGCGTCCGTCGCGCGCCGTGCGCACCTCGCCGACGAGCGTGGTGCGGAGGCCTTCCTGCGCCAATGCGATGGCGAGGGCGAGGCCGGCCGGGCCGGGGCCGACGACGATGACATCGGCATCCGCCGCCGGGGCTTTCCGTTTCGCCATCGCACTCCTCCAGCTCTGCTGCGCCTTGCGCCGCAACTCCGTCTCTGGGCTACCGCAAGGTGGGCGCTGATGCCAGAGGGCCGGCTGCCGCATGCCACTGCAGCAGGATTGTCGCGGCTTCCGGGCCATGCTTTCCTGCCCGGCAGTGCCTCATCCCGACGGAGCTCACACGCATGTTCGAATGGGTGGCCAATCCCGCCGGCTGGGCCGCGCTCGTCACGCTCTCGGCCATGGAGATCGTGCTCGGCATCGACAATGTCGTATTCATCTCCGTGCTGGTGTCGAAGCTGCCGCGCGACCAGGCGGAGCGGGCCCGCCGCATCGGCCTCCTGCTCGCGCTCGTCTTCCGCGTGGCCCTGCTCTTCGCGCTCACGGCCATCATGCGCCTGACGGAGCCGGTCTTCACCATCCTCGGCAACGGCTTCTCGTGGCGCGACATCATCCTCATCGCCGGTGGCGCCTTTCTCATCGCCAAGGCCACCCACGAGATCCATGCCGAGATGGAAGGCCCGGACGAAACCGAGCGGCGCGGCACGGCGCCCGGCGCCTTCACGGCGGCCGTGGCGCAGATCACGGTCATCGACCTCGTCTTCTCGGTCGATTCCATCGTCACGGCCATCGGCATGGCGCAGGACGTGTCGATCATGATCATCGCCGTCGTCATCGCCATGGCGGTGATGTATGCGGCCTCCGGCCCCGTCAGCCGCTTCATCGCCCATCATCCGACCACGAAGATGCTGGCGCTGTCCTTCCTCATCCTCATCGGCGTGTCGCTGGTGGCCGAGGGCGGCGAGATCCATATCCCGCGCGGCTACATCTATTCGGCCATGGCCTTCGCCGCGGCGGTCGAGGCGATCAACGTCATGGCCGGCCGCAAGCGGCGCAAGCACGCCAGGGGGCGCGGGGAGGCCTGATCAGAGCGTGGCGAGCGCCCGGCTCGCCGCGTCGCGCGCCGCCGCAACGCTGGCGGCATAGCGCACGAGCGGCACCTTCAGCCCCTCATGCGCCAGCACCCTCCTGACGGAGGAGCTGGCGCCGGCAATATAGAGCCGGGCCCCGCGCCGCGTCGTCTCCTGAGCGATCGACAGGAGCGCGCGGGCCGCCGTCGAATCGGCGAAGGGCACCTCCGACAGGTCGAGCACCAGCGCCTTGGGACGGCTGCCGATGCGCTCGAGGATGGCGCCGACATTGCCGGCGGCGCCGAAGAAGAGCGGACCGGCGATGCCGTAGACGACGATGTCCGGATCGGCGACGCGGCCGCTGTCGTAGACCTCCCTTGCGCCGGCCGGCGCATCCGCCTCGTCCTCCATGCCGAGCGAGGCGTGCCGCTCCACGGCGACGAGCTCGCCCATGCGGTGCATGAAGAGGAAGCTGCCGAGCACGACGCCGACGGCGATGCCCTCCGTCAGGTCGCGGAAGACGGTGAGGAGGAAGGTGGCGAGCAGCACCACGGCCTCGCCGCGCGACCGGGTGAGGATCGACGCGAAGGCGTGCCGCTCGGCCATGTTCCAGGCCACCACGGCGAGCACGGCCCCGAGCGCCGCCAGCGGCACATAGGCGGCGAGCGGTGCCGCCACCAGCATGAAGACGAGCAGGAAGAGCGCGTGCAGCATGCCGGAGACGGGCCCGACAGCCCCGGCGCGCACGTTCGTCGCCGTGCGGGCGATGGTGCCCGTCGCGGTGAGGCCGCCGAAGAGCGGCGAGGCGATGTTGGCGATGCCCTGCGCCACGAGCTCGCAGTTCGAGCGGTGGCGCCGCCCCGTCATGCCGTCGGCGACCACCGCCGACAGGAGCGATTCGATGCCGCCGAGCAGCGCGAGCGCCAGCGCATCCGGCAGGACGGTGAGCACCTTGTCGAGCGACAGGGCCGGCATGCTCGGTGCCGGCAGGCCGCGCGGCACCTCGCCGAAGCGCGAGCCGATGGTCTCGACCGGCAGGCCGAAGGCCCAGGAGGCGAGGGTGGCCGCAAGCACCACGATGAGGAAGGCCGGCAGCCGCGCATCGATGCGGCGCACGAGGATGATGAGGCCGATCGAGGCGACGGCGAGGGCGATGGTCGCCCCGCTCGCCGTCTCGCGCACCTGCCACAGCGCCTCGACCTTCGGCAGGAGGGCCGCAGGCTCGGGCCCGGCCAGCGTCAGGCCGAGGAGCTCCTTGAACTGGCTCGCCAGGATGATGACGGCGATGCCGGCGCTGAAGCCGACCGTCACCGGATGCGGGATGTACTTGATGTAGGTCCCGAGCCGAAGAAAGCCGATGAGGACGAGCACGAGGCCGGCGATCATCGTGGCGAGCAGGAAGCCGTCATAGCCGTGGCGCTCGATGGTGGCGGCCACGAGCACGATGAAGGCGCCGGCAGGACCGCCGATCTGGAAACGGCTGCCGCCGAAGGCGGAGATGAGAAAGCCGCCGATGATGGCGGTGGCGAGGCCCTTGTCGGGGCTCACCCCGCAGGCGATGGCGATCGCCATCGACAGGGGCAGGGCGACGATGGCGACGGTCAGGCCCGCCAGCGCGTCGGCGCGCAGCTGCGGCAGGCCGTAGCCCTCGCGCAGCACGGTGACGAGCTTGGGCGTGAACAGGTCCCGCAGGCTGGGAGACGGCCTCGGAGACGGTCTCGATGACGTTTTTGCCTGCTGAAGCATGGGGTTTGGCCCTGACGCAAATTACAAAATGTATTTGTAGTATATAAGCCGGGAGCCGCATTGCCTACGACGGCATTGCATATCTAACATGCAATGCAACACGAGGGATGGAAGCCGTGAAAGCAATCCGCATTCACCGCCACGGCGGGCCAGAGGTGCTCGCCTATGAGGACGTCGACATTGGCCAGCCGGGTCCCGGCGAGGTCCGCGTGCGCAACATGGCGATCGGCCTCAACTTTATCGACGTCTATTTCCGCACCGGCGCCTACAAGCCGCCGGGCCTGCCGTTCACGCCCGGCAACGAAGGGGCAGGCGAGGTGGTGGCGGTGGGCGAGGGCGTCGGCGATTTCGCTCCGGGCGACCGCGTCGCCTATGCCGCGACGCTCGGCTCCTACGCCGAGGAGCGGATCGTGCCGGCCCATTTCCTGGTGCACCTGCCCGGCGCCATCGACTTCGAGACGGGCGCGGCCATGATGCTGAAGGGCCTGACGGCGCAATATCTGCTGCGCCGCACCTTCCGGGTCGAGGCCGGCCACACCATCCTCGTCCATGCGGCGGCGGGTGGTGTCGGCCTCATCCTGACCCAGTGGGCGAAGCACCTCGGCGCGACGGTCATCGGCACCGCCGGCTCGCCGGACAAGGCCGAGCTCGCACGGCAGAACGGCTGCGACCACGTCATCGACTACCGCAAGGAGGACTTCGTCGCGCGGGTGAAGGAGATCACGGGCGGCGAGGGCTGCCACGTCGTCTATGACGGCGTCGGCAAGGCGACCTTCCCGGGCTCGCTCGATTGCCTGCGCCGCTTCGGCTATTTCGTCAGCTTCGGCTCGGCCTCGGGGCCCATCGAGGCCTTCGACATCCTGCTCCTGGCGCAGAAGGGCTCGCTCTTCGCCACCCGGCCGACGCTGTTCACGCATCTGGCCACGCACGAGGACGTGGTCGAGATGAGCAACGATCTCTTCCATGTGGTCGAGAGCGGTGTCGTCAAGATCCCGATCCACACCCGCATGCCGCTCGCCGAGGCGGCCGAGGCGCACCGCCGCCTCGAGGCGCGGCAGACGACCGGGGCGACGGTGCTCCTGCCTGAGTAGAGCTTCATTGGCACGGATCCTGCCTCCTCGGGCGGGGCGAGATACGGGGCAGGGCGGCGTGACGGAGTTGGGCGCAACAGCGGGCGCGGGGGCGGATGAGACGGGGCCGCCGCTCATCGCCATGCACGGCATCACCAAGGTCTTTGGCTCGCTCGTTGCCAACGACCACATCGACCTCGCCATCCGGGCGGGGGAAATCCATGCCCTGCTCGGCGAGAACGGCGCCGGCAAGTCGACGCTCGTCAAGATCCTCTACGGCCTGCTCGAGCCGACGGAGGGCGAGATCCGCTGGCGCGGCGAGCCGGTGCGCCTCGCCGGGCCGCAGGAGGCGCGCTCCCTCGGCATCGGCATGGTCTTCCAGCATTTCTCGCTGTTCGAGAACCTGACGGTGGCGGAGAACATCGCCGCCGCCATGCCGCCTGATCTGTCGCTCGCCGAGGTTGCCGCGAAGGCGCGGGACGTGTCGGGCCAGTACGGCCTGTCCGTCGACCTCGACCGGCCGGTGTGGACGCTCTCGGCCGGCGAGCGCCAGCGCATCGAGATCATCCGCTGCCTGCTGCAGGACCCGCGGCTGATCGTGCTCGACGAGCCGACCTCGGTGCTGACGCCGCAGGAGGCGGACCGGCTGTTCGTGACGCTGGAGCGCCTGGCGGCGAGCGGCTGCGCCATCCTCTACATCTCGCATCGCCTCGAGGAGGTGCGGCGGCTGTGCTCCTCGGCCACGATCCTGCGCGCCGGCCGCGTCGTCGCCACCATCGACCCGCGCGCCGTCAGCGCCCGCGAGATCGCCGGCCTGATGGTCGGCACCGCCCTGCACGACGTGGTCGCCGGGCGTGGTGCCGCCGAAGGGGCGCCGCGGCTCGTCGTACGCGGCCTCTCGCTCGCCTCAGAGAAGGCGCACGGCCAGGCGCTGCGAGACATCGAGCTTGCCGTGCGGGCGGGCGAGGTCCTCGGCATCGCCGGGGTTGCCGGCAACGGCCAGGGGGAGCTTTTCGCGGCCCTCTCCGGCGAGCGCCTCGCCCATGGACCAGACGTTGTCGCCATCGATGGCAAGCCCGTCGGGCATCTCGGCGTGACCGAGCGGCGGCGGCTGGGCGCCGCCTTCGTGCCGGAGGAGCGGCTCGGCCACGGTGCGGTGCCCGATCACCGCCTCGCGGAGAACACCCTGCTCTCGCGCCATGGCACCGGCGGCCTCGTCTCGCGCGGCTTCGTGCTCGCCGATGCGACGCGGGCGCTGGCGACGCGCATCATCGAGACTTTCGACGTGCGCAAGGAGGGCGCGGACCCGCGCGCCCGCACCCTTTCCGGCGGCAATCTGCAGAAATTCGTCGTCGGCCGCGAGATCCTGCGCGAGCCGGGCGTGCTCGTCGTCAACCAGCCCACCTGGGGCGTGGATGCGGGCGCCGCCGCGCTCATCCGCCAGGCGCTGGTCGATCTCGCCCGCAGTGGCAGCGCCGTCCTCATCATCAGCCAGGATCTCGACGAATTGTTCGAGATGGCCGACCGCATCGCCGTCATCCACGCCGGCGAACTGAGCGCGCCGGAGGCGACAGGCGACCTCACCCGCGAGACGGTCGGCCTGCTCATGACGGGCGCCGCGGCACCGAAGGGGACCGTCCATGCGCATTGAGCTGCAGCAGCGCCAGGCGCCCTCGGCCATCGCGCGGCTCCTGGCGCCCGTGCTGGCGCTGGCCGCCGCCTTCCTGCTCGGCGGCGTCGTCGTCGCGGCCATGGGCCGCTCGCCGCTCGCCGCGCTCGACGTTTATGTGCTGCAGCCCTTGTCCGACCCGTGGGCGCTGCAGGAGATGGTGGTGAAGGCGACGCCGCTGGTGCTCATCGCCGTCGGCCTGTCCTTCTGCTTCCGGGCCAACCTGTGGAACATCGGCGCCGAGGGCCAGTTCGTCGTCGGCGCCATCTGCGGCAGCACCGTCGCGCTCGCCACGCACGGCACGGAGGCGGGCGCCTGGGTGCTGCCGGCGATGCTGCTGCTCGGCACGCTCGGCGGCATGGCCTGGGCGAGCGTGCCCGCCTTCCTGCGCGCGCGCTTCGGCGTCAGCGAGATCCTGACCAGCCTGATGCTCGTCTACGTGGCCGAGCTGATCCTCGACTATCTGGTGCGCGGGCCCTGGCGCGATCCCAAGGGCTTCAACTTCCCCCAGTCCGTCACCTTCGACGAGGCGGCGACGCTGCCCTTCCTCACCGACGGGGGGCGCCTGCATGTCGGCATCCTCATGGCGCTCGTCGCCGTCGTCGTCGCCTTTGTCGTGATGGGCCACACCATCTTCGGCTACCGCCTCAGGGTCACGGGCGAAGCGCCTCGCGCCGCACGCTTTTCCGGCTTCAGCGAGCCGCGCACGACCTTCATCGTCTTCGCCATTTCCGGCGGCCTCGCCGGGCTTGCCGGCATCGTCGAGGTCGCTGGCCAGATCGGCCAGCTGAAGCCGTCGATCTCGCCGGGCTACGGCTTCACGGCGATCATCGTCGCCTTCCTCGGGCGCCTCAACCCCTTCGGCATCCTGCTCGCCGGCCTCGTCATGGCCCTGACCTTCATCGGCGGCGAGGCGGCGCAGATCACGCTGCGCCTGCCGTTCGACCTTACGCGCACCTTCCAGGGCATCCTGCTGTTCTGCGTCCTGGGTGCCGACGCGCTCGTCACCTATCGCGTGCGGCTCGTGCGCGGGGCGCCGGCACAGGCGGCCGGGAGGGCGGCATGAGCATCGTCGAGGCCATTCTCCTCACCATCGTCACGGCCTCGACGCCGCTCCTCATCGCGGCGCTCGGAGAGCTTGTCACCGAGCGGTCCGGCGTCCTCAACCTCGGCGTCGAGGGCATGATGGCGATGGGCGCGGCCTGCGGCTTCGCGGGCGCCATCCTGTTCGATTCGACCCTTCTCGGCGTCCTCTGCGGCATCCTCGCCGGTGGCCTGACGGCGGCGCTCTTCGCCTTCGCCGTGCTCGGCCTCGCCGCCAACCAGGTCGCCTCGGGCCTGGCGCTGACCATCTTCGGCCTCGGCCTGTCCGGGCTCATCGGTGCGCCCTTCATCGGTGCCCGGCGTGATCCCATCACGCATCTGCACATCCCGGGCCTCACGGACCTGCCGCTCGTCGGGCGCCTGTTCTTCGGCCAGGACGCCTTCGTCTACGCCTCGCTCCTCTTGTGCCTCGGCGTCGGCTGGTTCCTGTTCCGCACCCGCAAGGGCCTTCTCCTGCGGGCGGTGGGCGAGAACCAGACCTCGGCCCATTCCCTCGGCCTGCCGGTGCTGCGGGTGCGCCTGCTCGCCATCCTCTTCGGCGGCGCCTGCGCCGGTCTCGCGGGGGCCTATCTTTCGCTCGTCTACACACGCTTCTGGTCGCCGGGCATGACCTCCGGGCGCGGCTGGATCGCGGTCGCGCTCGTCGTCTTCGCCGCCTGGCGGCCCGACTGGGCCTTGTTCGGCGCCTATCTCTTCGGGGCGGCGACGGTGCTGCAGCTCCATGCGCAGGCGGCGGCGATCGGCATCCCGTCCCAGGCGCTGTCGGCCCTGCCGTATCTTGCGACGATCGTCGCGCTCGTCGTCCTCTCGCTCGGCCGGCGGCGCGACACCGGCGCCCCGGGTTCGCTCGGCGCACCTTTCGTGCCGGACCGATAGCTTGCTAAATTCGTCCGTCCCGCCATGCCGGAGAGGGGACGTCGCAGGGGGCGGCGTCCTGCGGGGCGGACAAGGCCAGCCCCCATTCGAGTGACAGGGACCCACGATGAAGCGTCTATTCACCCATCTTCTGGCGACGGCGGCACTGGCGCTCGTCGCCGGTTCCGCCAGCGCGCAGGACAAGCTCAAGGTCGGCTTCATCTATGTGGGGCCGGTCGGTGATCACGGCTGGAGCTACCAGCACGATGTCGGCCGCAAGGCCATCGAGGAAGCGCTCGGCGACAAGGTCGAGACGAGCTACGTCGAGAGCGTGCCGGAGGCCGATTCCGAGCGCGCCATCGAGCAGCTCGCCCGCACCGGCCACAAGCTCATCTTCACCACCTCCTTCGGCTTCATGGAGCCGACGCTGAAGGTGGCCAGGAAATATCCGGACGTGAAGTTCGAGCACGCCACCGGCATCAAGCGCGCCGACAACGTCTCCACCTATGCGGCGAAGTTCCACGAGGGCCGCTACGTCATCGGCCAGATCGCGGCCAAGATGTCGAAGACCGGCGTCATCGGCTATGTCGGCGCCTATCCGATCCCCGAGGTCGTCTCCGGCATCAATGCCTATTTCCTCGGCGCCCAGTCGGTGCGGCCGGACATCAAGATCAAGGTGGTCTGGGCCAATTCCTGGTACGACCCGGGCAAGGAGGCCGATGCCGCCAAGGCGCTGCTCGACCAGGGCGTCGACGTGATGGCCCAGCACACCGACAGCCCGGCGCCCCTGCAGGCGGCCGAGGCGCGCGGCCTCTTCGGCTTCGGCCAGGCGTCGGACATGATCCGCTTCGCGCCCAAGACGCAGCTGACCGCCATCGTCGACAACTGGAACGACTATTACGTCGCCCGCACCAAGGCCGTGCTCGACGGCACCTGGAAGTCCGAGGACACCTGGGGCGGCCTCGACAGCGGCATGGTGAAGATGGCGCCCTACACCAACATGCCGGACGACGTGAAGAAGATGGCCGAGGAGACGGAGGAGGCGATCCGCACCGGCAAGCTCAACCCCTTCAAGTGCCCCGTCCTCAAGCAGGACGGCAGCGAGGTGGAATGCCAGGGCGGTACGGCTTTGTCCGACGAGCAGGTGCTCGGCATGAACTTCTACGTCAAGGGTATCGAGGACAAGCTGCCCCAGTAAGCGGCGGCACCGTCTCCACGAGGAACGGCCGGCGCGGTTGCGCCGGCCGTTCGCGTTTGTAACGGAGGAATCAGCCGGCGATCTTGCCGCCGCCCTGCTTCGTGATGGCGACGATCGACGGGCGCGGCGGCATGCCGTCCTCGAAATCCGGCCAGCGCGTCGCCGGATCGTCGAAGGTCGAGATGCGGCCGAAGGCCGACCAGTCCTTGCCGTCGTCGCCGGGGTGCTGCACGGCGACGAAGAAGGTGGTGAGGTCCGGCGTCGGCATGGGGCCGCAGAGCTCGGCGCCGGCCGGGCAGCGGAAGAACAGCTTGGAGGTGCCGCGCGCCGCGCCTTCCGTGTCGACGGCGAAGAGCCCGTCGGCGCGGCCGGTGCTCTTCTCCGACATGCCGTCGGTCGACACCCACAGGCGCCCCTCGCTGTCGATGGCGCAGTTGTCCGGCATGCCGAACCAGCCGTCCTTGCTCGTCGCCGAGGAGAAGGTGGCGCCGACGTCGGCGATCGACGGATCGCCGCATTTGACGAGGATTTCCCAGGTGAACTTGCGCGCCGCGTGGTCGCCGCCCTCCGGCAGCATCTCGATGATGTGGCCGAACTCGTTGTTGGCGCGCGGGTTGGCGGCGTCGACCTGCTCGGTCTTGCGGCTCGTGTTGTTGGTCAGGATCACGTAGACCTTGTCGGTCTGCGGGTTGGCCTCGACGTCCTCCGGCCGGTCCATCTTGGTGGCGCCGAGGAGGTCGGCGGCGCGGCGCGCCTCGATGACGACATCCGCCTGGCTGGCAAAGCCGTTCGCCGCCGTCAGCGGCCCTTCGCCGAAGACGAGCGGCAGCCATTCGCCGGTGCCGTCGGCGTCATAGCGGGCGACATGGAGCGTGCCCCTGTCGAGCAGGTCCATGTTGGCGGCGCGGTCGGCCGGATCGACCCGGCCTTCGGTGACGAACTTGTAGACGTAGTCGAAGCGCTCGTCGTCGCCCTGGTAGACGACGAAGCGTCCGTCCTTGTTGACGATGTTCGCCGCGCCCTCGTGCTTGAAGCGGCCCATGGCCGTGCGCTTCTTCGGCACCGAGGTGGGGTCGAGCGGGTCGATCTCCACCACCCAGCCGAAGCGGTTCGATTCGTTCGGCTCCTTGGCGAGGTCGAAGCGGTCGTAGTGCTGGCCCCAGTTGTAGGAATTGCCGGGCACGCCGTAGCGCTTCAGCGCCGCCTCCTCGGGGTGGCCGTCGGCCTTGCCCCAGAAGTAGCCGTTGAAGTTCTCCTCGCACGTCAGCCAGGTGCCCCAGGGCGTGATGCCGCCGGCGCAGTTGTTGAGCATGCCGCGCACCCTGCGCCCCTCGGCATCGTAGGAGGTCTTCATGCGCTCGGCGCCGGCGGCGGGGCCGGTGATCTCCATCTCCGTCTCGGCGGTGATGCGGCGCGCATATTTCGAATCCGGCACCACCTGCCACTTGCCGTCCACCTTGCGGACCTCGATGACCGAGCCGCCGTGCGCCATCATCTCGATGTCGACGAGCGCCTTCGTCATGTCCTTGAAACGGACGTCCTTGGTGTGCTGGGGCGGGATGCCCGGGAACATCAGCTCCTCGTTGGTGTATTCGTGGTTCACGACGAGGAGGCCGTGCGCCGACGGGTCGGCGGCGTCGGGCAGGGGGATGTAGCCGAGGAAGTCGTTGTTGTAGCCGAACTGCCCGGCCTGCGCCTCGGCGCTCTGGCTCTTCGGATCGAACGCCGGCGCGCCGGGCAGCACGGGGTCGCCCCAGCGGATGAGGATGTCGGCGTCATAGCCCTCGGCGACATGGTGCCGCTCGTCGACACCCGCCGCCGGCTCCTTGAAGCGGAAGGCCGAGGCGTCGGTCTCGGCGCGCGCCTTTTCGGCCGTGGCGAGCGCCAGCGGCGAGACGGTGGCCGAAATGGCGGTGACGGCCAGCGCCCCGCGCATCAGGTCGCGGCGGCTGAAGCGCCGGGCGATGATCTCGCCCATGCTGGGATTGTCGCTCGTGTTGCGGCCGAGGTTCTCTGATTCCTCGTAAGCCTGGGAGCGGGTCAGCTCAGCGTCGGTCATCCTGGGATCCCCCGATGGAAAATCAGCCGCTCACAGTTAGGGCCGGGGCATGTCCGACGGATGACACTACGTCCCGCGATCCACTGTAACCGATGACGCCCGCAGACGACGTTTCTCCATCGGCCATGGCGCCTGCGAGACCGAGGCCACGGTGGAGAAGGACCCTGAAACGAAACAGCCGGGGCCCGAAGACCCCGGCTGCCGTATTCCGGTGCGGGCGGCCGGAAGGGCCCCCCGCGCTGCATCAGACCGAGTAGTACATGTCGAACTCGACCGGGTGCGGCGTGTGCTCGAAGCGGATGACGTCCTGCATCTTGAGTTCGATATAGGCGTCGATGAAGTCGTCGCTGAACACGCCGCCGGCCTTGAGGAAGGCGCGGTCCTTGTCGAGGGACTGCAGGGCCTCGCGCAGGCTGGCGCAGACGGTCGGGATCTTCTTCAGCTCGCGCGGCGGCAGGTCGTAGAGGTCCTTGTCCATCGCCGAGCCGGGGTCGATCTTGTTCAGGATGCCGTCGAGGCCGGCCATGAGCAGGGCCGCGAAGCCGAGGTAGGGGTTCGCCGTCGGGTCGGGGAAACGCACCTCGACGCGCTTGGCCTTCGGCGAGTTCGTCCACGGAATGCGGCAGGAGGCCGAGCGGTTGCGCGAGGAATAGGCGAGCAGCACCGGCGCCTCGAAGCCCGGGACCAGACGCTTGTAGGAGTTGGTCGACGGGTTGGTGAAGGCGTTGATGGCCTTGGCGTGCTTGATGATGCCGCCGATGTACCACAGGCATTCCTGGCTGAGGTCGGCATATTTGTTGCCGGCGAACAGCGGCTTGCCGCCCTTCCAGATCGACTGGTGCACGTGCATGCCCGAGCCGTTGTCGCCGTAGACCGGCTTCGGCATGAAGGTGGCCGACTTGCCGTAGCTCTGGGCGACGTTGTGGATGCAGTACTTGTAGACCTGCATCTGGTCGGCCATCAGCGTCAGCGTGTCGAACTTCATGCCGAGTTCGTGCTGGGCCGAGGCCACCTCATGGTGGTGCTTCTCGACCTTGACGCCCATGGCAGCCATGGCCGCGAGCATCTCGCCGCGCATGTCCTGGCCGGCATCGAGCGGCGGGACCGGGAAGTAGCCGCCCTTGGTCGGGATGCGGTGGCCGAGGTTGCCGCCCTCGTAGTCCGTGTCGCCGTTGATCGGCAGCTCGGCCGCATCGAGCTTGAAGCCCGTGTTGTAGGGGGTGGCCATGAACTTGACGTCGTCGAAGACGAAGAACTCGGCTTCGGGGCCGACGTAGATGGTGTCACCGAGGCCAGTCGACTGCAGGAAGGCCTCGGCCTTCTTGGCGATGCCGCGCGGGTCGCGGTTGTAGGCCTCGCCCGTGGTCGGCTCGAGAACGTCGCAGACGATGGAGAGCGTCGCGGCCGAGAAGAACGGGTCGACGGTGGCGGTGGCCGGGTCCGGCATGAGCAGCATGTCGGATTCGTTGATGGCCTTCCAGCCGGCGATCGAAGAGCCGTCGAACATCGTGCCTTCGGCGAAGATTTCTTCGTCGATCATCGACACATCGAAGGTGACGTGCTGCCACTTGCCACGCGGATCGGTAAAGCGGAAGTCGACATACTTGATGTCTTCGTCCTTGATCAGCTTGAGCACGTCCTTAGCGCTCTTCATCATTATCATCCTCTAGTGGAACTGGCCGTCAGCGGCCCGTGGGGTGGCGTAGGTTGGATCAAATCGCGTCCGTGCCGGTCTCGCCGGTGCGGATGCGGATGACCTCCTCGACCGTGGATACAAAAATCTTGCCATCTCCGATCCGGCCCGTCTGGGCCGCCTTGCGGATGGCCTCGACCGCCCGGTCGACCATCTCGTCGGCAAGCACGATCTCGATCTTCACCTTGGGCAGGAAGTCGACGACGTATTCGGCGCCGCGGTAGAGCTCGGTATGGCCCTTCTGGCGGCCGAAACCCTTGGCTTCGATGACGGTGATACCCTGCAGGCCGACGTCCTGAAGCGCCTCCTTCACCTCGTCGAGCTTGAAGGGTTTGATGATCGCTTCGATCTTCTTCATGCCGTGCAGCCTCCGCAGGATCAGTCAGTGCAAACAGCTCGTGTGGCTCTTACCATCAAAGCCGATCGGCCTGCCACGGGGAATTGGCCGTTCCCTGCCGCGCAATGTTGCAGCCGGACGACATTTGGAGGCTAAAAATTGTGCAGATGCTACTTTTTTCATCGACTCCCGCGAGGGGGCTGCCATCGCGGCGGCAGGATGCCCGATGCTTGAGCTGTTGACCTGCGCCGAGATGGCTGCGGCGGATGGGCGCACCATCGCGGGTGGTACGCCGGGCATCGTGCTGATGGAGCGGGCCGGGCAGGCCGTGGCCGAGCGGGTGCTCGCGCGGGCCGCAGGGCCGCGGCGCATCGCCGTCCTGTGCGGCCCCGGCAACAATGGCGGCGACGGCTTCGTCGTCGCGCGCCTGCTCGCGGCGGCCGGCCATGACGTCGCCGTCCACGCCCTCGTGCCGCCGGACCGGCTGACGGGAGACGCCGCCGAGGCGGCCCGCGGCTGGGAAGGCGAGATCCTGCCGCTCGCAGGCTGGCGCGCCGACGGTGTCGACATCGTCGTCGACGCCATGTTCGGCGCCGGGCTCGCCCGCGACATCGCCGCACCGCTTGACGCGGTGATCGCGGCGGTGAATGCCGCCGGCGCCCATGTCGTCGCGGTCGACGTCCCCTCCGGCATCGACGGCGACACCGGCGCCGTGCGGGGCTGCGCCATCCAGGCGGACGAGACGGTGACCTTTGCCCGGCGCAAGCCCGGCCATCTGCTGATGCCGGGACGCGGACATTGCGGCCCTGTCCATGTTGCGGACATCGGCATCACCGATGCGACGGTGGCGGGGCTCGATGTGCGGACGGCCGCGAACGCTCCCGGCCTTTGGCGGGGTGAACTGCCGCGCCCGGATGCGGCGGGCCATAAATACAAGCGCGGCCATCTCGTCGTCGCCTCCGGCGGGCCGGCGCGGACGGGGGCTGCGCGTCTCGCCGCGCGGGCCGGCCTGAGGGCCGGGGCGGGGCTCGTGACGGTCGCCTCGCCGCCGTCGGCCGTCGCCGTCAATGCGGCGCAACTGACCGCCGTCATGGTGCGCGCCGTCGACGGGGCGGAAGGGCTCGCCGACCTGCTGAGCGATGCGCGCTTCTCGGCGCTCGTTCTCGGGCCGGCGCTGGGCATCGGCGAGGAGACGCGCCGCATGGTCGAGGTGGCCGCCGCCGCGCGCCGGCACCTCGTGCTCGATGCGGATGCGCTGACGAGCTTTTCGAATAATCTCGCCGGTCTGTGGCAGGTGGTGACCTCCGCCGCGCCGGCCGGCATCGTGCTGACCCCGCACGAGGGCGAGTTCGCCCGGCTCTTCGGCGAGGCCGAGGGCGTCGCGCAGGCGCGGTCCAAGCTGGAGCGGGCCCGTGCCGCCGCCGCCGCGAGCGGGGCCGTCGTCGTGCTCAAGGGCCCCGATACGGTGATCGCCGCGCCGGACGGACGCGCCGCCATCAACGAGAACGCCCCGCCGTGGCTGGCGACGGCCGGGACGGGCGACGTGCTCGCCGGCATCATCGGCGGCCTCATGGCCCAGGAGATGCCGGCCTTCGCGGCCGCCTGCGCCGGCGTGTGGATGCACGGAGCTGCGGCCACCGCCTTCGGGCCGGGCCTCATCGCCGAGGACCTGCCGGAGATGCTGCCGCAGGTGTGGCGGACGCTGCTGGATTAGCCTTCGTTTTCAGCGGGAAGGGCCGGCTTTTTGAGTTGCCGCCTCACGTCACCTCATACCAGGTGGCGAGGCCGGCCGGCAGCCGGTCGAGGATGGCCGAGCCGATCAGCCAGCGGCCGGGATTGTCGGCGACGAAGGCGATCCGCACCGTGCGCCCGGGCGGCACGGCGAAGGTGTCGAGCCAGTAGGGCTCCCAGCCGTCGTCGAGCGGATGCAGCAGCCGCACATGATGCCCGTGGATGTGCAGGGCCTGCACGAAGGCGGTCTCGTTGGTGAAGGCCAGCACGGCCGGCCTGCCGCGCGGCACGCGCAGCAGCGGCTCGCGCTGGTCGGTGAAGGCGGCGCCGTTGACCTGCCAGAGGCGCGTGACATCGGCATCGGTCGCGGGCCGGGCCGGGTCGAGGCCGCCGCTGATCACCGCCTCGGCGCGCAGGGCGGCGGCAAGGTCGATGGCGGCCGGCAGGTCCGGCGCCGGCAGCGCCGGCCGTGGCGCATCGGCATGCGGCGATGGGGCACGGGTCGCCGCGAAGGTGACGAGCGGCACCGCCGACGTGCCGAACAGGCCGCTGACGGCGGCGCCTTCGCCTGGCGTGACGACGACGTCGAGCCGGGCGCCGGGCAGCAGCGTCAGCGTCGCGCGGGCTGGGGCGAAGGGCTCCGTGGCGATGCTGTCGACGGCGATGACCTCCGCCTCCATGGCGTCGAAGCGCAGGGTGAAGATGCGCGCGTTCGCGGCATTGACGAGGCGCAGCCGCGCCCTGCCGCGCTGCGGCAGCGTCACCGCCTGCGGCGGCGTCACGCCGTTCACCGTCAGCCAGTTGCCGAGCCGGCCGGCAAAGCCTGCGTCCTCCGCCGTGCCGAAGCTCGCCCGCAGGGCGCCGCTCTCCTCGAGCGCCCAGTCCGACAGGACGACGGTCACGTCCTCGTCCACGGCGATCAGTTCCGTCTCAGGGACCACGAGCGTGCCGTAGAGCCCGCGGGCGGACTGCTCGGCGGCATGGGCGAGGGTGGCCGGGCGCAGGAGAAATGTGCCCGGCCGGGCGGGCGTCAGGGTGAGGGTGCGCTCGGCGCCGGGCGGGACCGCATCCCCTGCGAGCGGCGCTGCCCCGTCGAGCGCATTGTCGACCCTCAGGCCGAGGATATGCATCGAGACCGGCTGCGGCAGACCGTTGGTGAGGCGCAGCGCCAGGGGCTCGCCGAGGGGCGCGCGCAGCCGTGCCCCTGCGGCATCGCCGGTGAAGCTCCACAGGTCCGCGGCTCCCGCGGCGGAGGGGTTGAGCTCGACCGTCGCCGGCGCGGCGGCAAGGCGGGCGCCGCCTCCGGCAGCGGGCTGGGCGCAGGCCCTGCGCGCGGTGCCCGCGAGCAGCGCAAGGCCGCCGAGCCCCTTCACGAATGTGCGACGGGCCATGCCCACGGCAGGGGGGAGGGAGGAGATCGTCTTTTCGTCGAATTGCGCCATGGAGACCGTCGCCGCGTCGGGAGGCTCAGATCTAGCGCGAAGCGGTGTCCGGAACGAGGGAGCGGCGGCACTTTTTCGCTCCCTTCGCGCGGCTCCGCCGGAGTGCAGGGCACAAAAGGCGGCGCGCGTCATTTTTTTGCTGCATCACGCTTCTGTCATGATATAGAGCCCCGTCCCGGAAGGGGTCTTGCCCGCAAGGCGAGGCTCCGGTTGCGGGCGTGGCGGAATTGGTAGACGCGCTGGATTTAGGTTCCAGTGACGACAAGTCGTGGGGGTTCGAGGCCCTCCGCCCGCACCATGCGCCTTGGTGAGGTTCGGCGCGGCCGACCCTTGTGAATGATCATTCAGAGCGAACGGAATAGAGCTGTAAAGATGCAGGCGACGCAAACCCTGTCCGAGGGGCTCAAACGCGAGTTCAAGGTGGTCGTGCCGGCCGCCGATCTGGAAACGAAGCTCACGGGCGAGCTGGCCGGACTGAAAGATCGTG
Source organism: Chelatococcus caeni (assembly GCF_014196925.1). Taxonomy (GTDB): domain Bacteria; phylum Pseudomonadota; class Alphaproteobacteria; order Rhizobiales; family Beijerinckiaceae; genus Chelatococcus_A; species Chelatococcus_A caeni. The sequence continues at coordinate 1,144,061 of NZ_JACIEN010000001.1, forward strand.
TCCGCATCAACGGCTTCCGCCCGGGCAAGGTGCCGCTGACGCACCTGCGCCGGCTCTATGGCCGTGCCGTGATGGCGGATGTGGTGCAGAGCGCCGTCAACGACGCCAACCGCCAGATCGTCGAGGAGCATTCGCTCAAGCTCGCCCAGGAGCCTCAGGTCACGTTCCCCGAGAACAAGGACGAGATCGAGGCCGTGATGGAGGCGAAGGCGGATCTTGCCTTCACCGTCGCGCTCGAGGTCCTGCCGCAGATCGAGATCAAGGACTTCTCCGGCATCGAGCTGACCAAGGAGGTCGCCGAGATCGGCGACGCCGAGGTCGACGAGGCGCTGGAGCGGATGGCCAAGCAGAACCGCAGCTTCTCCTCGAAGGACGGCGCCGCGGAGACGGGCGACCGCCTGACGGTCGACTTCGTCGGCACCATCGACGGTGAGGCCTTCGAGGGCGGCACCGCCGAGGACATCAAGGTCGAGATCGGCTCGAACTCCTTCATCCCGGGCTTCGAGGAGCAGCTCGTCGGCGCCAAGGCCGGCGAAGACCGCACCGTCGACGTCTCCTTCCCCGAGAACTACCTGGCGCCGAACCTCGCCGGCAAGGCCGCGTCCTTCGCCGTGAAGGTCAAGGACGTCGAGGCTCCCGACGCGCTCAAGATCGACGACGAGCTCGCCAAGGGCTTCGGCATGGAGTCGCTCGACAAGCTCAAGGACGCCGTGCGCGAGGCCATCGGGCGCGACTTCGCCGCCCAGTCCCGGCGCAAGCTGAAGCGCATCCTGCTCGACGCCCTCGACGAGCAGTACACCTTCGACCTGCCGCCGAGCCTCGTCGAGCAGGAATTCGCCGGCGTGTGGAACCAGGTCGAAGCCGAGATGAAGCAGTCCGGCAAGACCTTCGCCGACGAGGACACGACCGAGGAGGAGGCGCGCGCCGAATATCGCCGCATCGCCGAGCGTCGCGTGCGACTCGGTCTGGTCCTTGCGGAAATCGGCGAGAAGGCCGATGTAAAGATCACGGACGACGAGGTGACCCAGGCTGTCATCGAGCGCGCCCGCCAGTTCCCCGGCCAGGAGAAGGCCGTGTGGGACTACTATCGCAAGAACCCGCAGGCGCTCGCCGAGATCCGCGCCCCGATCTTCGAGGAGAAGGTGGTCGACCACCTCCTCGGCCAGGTCAAGGTGACGGAGAAGGCGGTGTCGCGCGAGGCTCTGTTCTCGGACGACGAGGACGGCGAGGCTGGCGCGGACGAGGGCAAGAAGGCCAAGAAGGCCTCCAAGTCCAAGAAAAAGGCGTAACAGGCTATCCTGCGGGCGATTCGCTGCAGGATCGCCCGCAGGGTCGGTTCACGGCCGCGGGCATTCGGAACCGACGAGGAAGACGATGAGGGATCCGTTAGAGGTCTATAACAACACGCTCGTGCCGATGGTGGTGGAGCAGTCCAACCGCGGCGAGCGTGCGTTCGATATCTATTCCCGCCTCCTGCGCGAGCGAATCATCTTCCTCACCGGCCCGGTGGAGGATTACTCGGCCTCGCTCATCGTGGCGCAGCTGCTGTTCCTCGAGGCGGAGAACCCGAAGAAGGAAATCTCCTTCTACATCAACTCCCCGGGCGGGGTGGTGACGTCGGGACTGTCCATCTACGACACGATGCAGTTCATCCGTTGTCCCGTTTCGACCCTGTGCATCGGCCAGGCGGCCTCCATGGGCTCGCTCCTTCTCGCTGCGGGCGAGGCCGGACAGCGTTTCGCACTGCCGAATGCGCGCATCATGGTGCACCAGCCGTCGGGCGGCTTCCAGGGCCAGGCGACGGACATTCTCATCCACGCGCGCGAGATCGAGGCGCTGAAGCGCCGCCTCAACGAGATCTACGTGAAGCACACGGGCAAGGATCTCGTCTCCATCGAGCAGGCTCTGGAGCGCGATTTCTTCATGACCGCCGATGCGGCCCGCGACTTCGGCCTCATCGACCAGGTGCTGGCGACGCGCCCGGAGGTGGCGGCCTGATCGAGGTTGTCCCCAAGGGCGGGGCGGGGGACGGGCGCCGGCTCCGGCGTGCCGTCCCATTTCTGTTGATCGGCATGCGGCACCATGTTTGCATGGTAGCCGTCATCGAATGAATCGGCGCGCTGGCGCCGGGCGAAGATCGCGGAATTACCCTTTCTTAGATCGACGCCTATATGAAGATGTGATGACGCTCGTACCGCGTGGTGCGGCACGGGCGGATCGAGCGGAGACGGACCATGAGCAAGACCAGCGGTGGCGACGCCAAGAGCACGCTCTACTGCTCATTCTGCGGCAAGAGCCAGCACGAGGTCCGCAAGCTCATCGCTGGACCGACCGTGTTCATCTGCGACGAGTGTGTGGAACTGTGCATGGACATCATCCGCGAGGAATCCAAGTCCTCGCTGGTGAAATCCCGCGACGGCGTGCCGACGCCGAAGGAGATCAGCAAGGTCCTCGACGATTACGTGATCGGCCAGGACCATGCCAAGAAGGTGCTCTCCGTCGCGGTGCACAACCACTACAAGCGCCTCGCGCATGCGACGAAGCACAACGACGTCGAACTGGCGAAGTCGAACATCCTGCTCGTCGGGCCGACCGGCTCGGGCAAGACGCTGCTCGCCCAGACGCTGGCGCGCATCCTCGACGTGCCGTTCACGATGGCGGATGCGACCACCCTGACGGAGGCCGGCTACGTCGGCGAGGATGTCGAGAACATCATTCTCAAGCTGCTTCAGGCCTCGGACTACAACGTCGAGCGCGCCCAGCGCGGCATCGTCTACATCGACGAGATCGACAAGATCTCGCGCAAGTCCGACAATCCCTCGATCACCCGCGACGTGTCGGGCGAGGGCGTGCAGCAGGCGCTCCTGAAGATCATGGAGGGCACGGTGGCCTCGGTGCCGCCCCAGGGCGGGCGCAAGCATCCGCAGCAGGAGTTCCTGCAGGTCGACACCACCAACATCCTCTTCATCTGCGGCGGCGCCTTCGCCGGGCTCGAGCGTATCATCAGCGCCCGCGGCAAGGGCACCTCGATCGGCTTCGGCGCGACCGTGCAGGCCCCGGACGACCGGCGCACGGGCGAGATCTTCCGTGAGGTCGAGCCGGAGGATCTGCTGAAGTTCGGCCTCATCCCCGAGTTCGTCGGCCGCCTGCCGGTCATCGCGACGCTGGAGGATCTCGACGAGGCCGCCCTGACGACGATCCTCAAGGAGCCGAAGAACGCGCTGGTCAAGCAGTACCAGCGGCTCTTCGACATGGAGAACGTCGAGCTCACCTTCTCGGACGAGGCGCTCGGGCTCATCGCCCGCAAGGCGATCGAGCGCAAGACCGGCGCTCGCGGCCTGAGGTCCATCATGGAGGGCATCCTGCTCGACACCATGTATGACCTGCCCGGCCTCGAGGGCGTGGAGCAGATCGTCATCAGCCCGGAGGTGGTCGAGGGCAAGGCCAAGCCCTTGTTCATCTACGCGGATCGACAGGCGGAAACGAGCGCCAGCGCCTGACACGCGCTCGCTCGCCGGTTGCACGGAGCAGGGCCGATCACCGTTTTGCGAGCAGGCCCTGCGTCCTTTCTTGAAACACACGGCACGGGACGCCACCTAACGCCCAACACCCGGTGCCGGCATGCTCTTGAAAGAGGTGCCGGCAAGGTGTGTCGGGGCAGCCGCCGCGGCGGTGAGCGCGCCCGACAATCCGTCCGCTGTCGGCCCATCGGGGCGGGGGCGGGCGCAATGGAAAGGAACTGAGGGCTATGACCAATTCCAAGCCCCGCCAGCCGGCCATTCCGGGCACTGTTGCCGTTTATCCGGTCTTGCCCCTGCGCGATATCGTCGTCTTCCCGCACATGATCGTGCCGCTCTTCGTCGGCCGCGAGAAGTCGATCCGCGCGCTCGAGGAAGTGGTCAAGAACGACGGGCACATCCTGCTCGCGACGCAGATCAACGCCTCTGACGACGACCCGGCGACGGACGCAATCTACCAGGTCGGCACCGTGGCGAGCGTGCTGCAGCTCCTCAAGCTGCCCGACGGCACCGTGAAGGTCCTCGTCGAGGGTGCCGGCCGCGCCAAGGTGCGCCAGTACACCCGCAGCGACGACTACTACGAGGCCGAGGCCGAGGTGCTGGCCGAATCCGCCGGCAATGCGGTGGAGACGGAGGCGCTCGCCCGCTCCGTGGTCTCGGAGTTCGAGAACTACGTCAAGCTGAACAAGAAGGTTTCGCCCGAGGTCGTCTCCGCGGTGACGCAGATCGACGATCCCTCGAAGCTCGCCGACACGGTCGCCTCGCACCTCGCCGTCAAGATCGCCGACAAGCAGGCGATCCTCGAGACGACGTCGGTCGCAGAGCGGCTCGAGAAGGCCCTCGGCCTGATGGAGAGCGAGATCTCCGTCCTGCAGGTGGAAAAGCGCATCCGCACGCGCGTCAAGCGCCAGATGGAGAAGACCCAGCGCGAGTACTACCTCAACGAGCAGATGAAGGCGATCCAGAAGGAGCTCGGCGACGAGGATGGTCGCGACGAGCTCGCCGAGCTGGAGGAGCGCATCGAGAAGACGAAGCTGACCAAGGAGGCGCGCGAGAAGGCGCAGGGCGAGCTGAAGAAGCTGCGCCAGATGTCTCCCATGTCGGCCGAGGCGACGGTGGTGCGCAACTACCTCGACTGGCTGCTCGGCATCCCGTGGGGCAAGCGCTCGCGCGTCAAGAAGGACCTGAACCTTGCCCAGGAGGTGCTGGACACCGACCACTTCGGCCTCGACAAGGTCAAGGAGCGCATCGTCGAGTATCTCGCCGTTCAGCAGCGCGCCAACAAGCTGACGGGCCCGATCCTGTGCCTCGTCGGCCCTCCCGGCGTCGGCAAGACCTCGCTCGGCAAGTCCATCGCCAAGGCGACGGGGCGCGAGTTCGTGCGCATGTCGCTCGGCGGCGTGCGTGACGAGGCCGAGATCCGCGGTCACCGGCGCACCTACATCGGCTCGCTGCCCGGCAAGATCATCCAGTCGATGCGCAAGGCCAAGACGTCCAATCCGCTCATCCTGCTCGACGAGATCGACAAGCTGGGCATGGACTTCCGCGGCGATCCGGCCTCGGCTCTGCTCGAGGTGCTGGATCCTGAGCAGAACTCGTCCTTCAACGATCATTACCTCGAGGTCGACTACGACCTGTCGAACGTGATGTTCGTGACGACGGCGAACACGCTCAATATCCCGCCGGCCCTGCTCGACCGTATGGAGGTGATCCGCATCGCCGGCTACACGGAAGAGGAGAAGGCGGAGATCGCCCGGCGGCATCTCATTCCCAACGCCGTCGGCAAGCATGGCCTGCAGCCGAAGGAATGGGAGGTCGACGACGCCGGCCTGCTCACCCTGGTTCGCCGCTACACGCGCGAGGCGGGCGTGCGCAATCTCGAGCGTGAGATCGCCAACCTGATCCGCAAGGCGGTGAAGGAGATCATCCTCACCAAGAAGAAGAAGATCACCGTCACGGCCGACAACATCTCCGACTACCTCGGCGCGCCGAAGTTCCGCTACGGCGAGATCGAGGCGGAGGACCAGGTGGGCACGGTCACGGGCCTCGCCTGGACGGAGGTCGGCGGCGAGCTCCTGACGATCGAAGGCATCATGATGCCCGGCAAGGGCAAGATGACCGTCACCGGCAACCTGCGGGACGTGATGAAGGAATCGATCTCCGCGGCGGCGTCCTACGTCCGCTCGCGTGCGGTCGACTTCGGCATCGAGCCCCCGCTGTTCGAGCGGCGTGACATCCACGTGCACGTTCCCGAGGGGGCGACCCCGAAGGACGGTCCGTCGGCCGGCATCGCCATGGCGACCGCCATCGTCTCGACGCTCACGGGCATCCCGGTGCGCCGCGACGTCGCCATGACGGGTGAGGTCACCCTGCGCGGACGGGTGCTGCCGATCGGCGGCCTCAAGGAGAAGCTCCTCGCCGCCTTGCGCGGCGGCATCAAGAAGGTGCTGATCCCCGAGGACAACGCCAAGGATCTGGCGGACATCCCGGCTTCGGTGAAGAACGGCCTCGAGATCGTCCCCGTGTCGCGCATGGAGCAGGTGCTCGGCCATGCCCTGGTGCGCCAGCCCGAGGCGATCGTCTGGGACGAGGAGGCCGCCTCCAGGAAGGCTGCGGTCGCCGCCGGTGACGAGGACGGCACGGGTCTCGTCGCTCACTGAACGGGACCTCGACGACTGAAATGAAGGAGGCGGGACCAGCGGTCCCGCCTTTTTCGTTGAGGAGCCGCGATTCGCTTGCAGGCCAAGGGAAACGCCGCATCGGACCTTCCGGGCCGAATTTGGGCACCTTCAGCGCCCGATAAGGATGCTTTTTTGTGGTTTTGCGGCCTGTAACCGTTGCATTTCTTGGGATTCTGCGGCATCGGGGTTGAGCGTGCCGCCGCTGTTGCGGGCGGGCGTGTCCGCGCCATGTGGCGCATTCGGTTCGCAGCTGTGACGGCGCGAATGTAAGGAGGACAACATGAACAAAGGTGAACTCGTCTCGGCCGTCGCCGAGAAGGCGGGCCTCACGAAGACCCAGGCCACCGAGGCGATCGACGCGGCGATTGACGCCATCACGGGCGCTCTGAAGAAGGGCGACGAAGTGAAGCTGGTCGGGTTCGGCACCTTTGCGGTCGCCGATCGTGCGGCTGGCACGGCGCGCAATCCGCGTACGGGCGAGACGATCCCCGTGCCGGCGTCCAAGGCGCCCAAGTTCAAGGCCGGCGCTGCCCTCAAGGACGCTGTCAACGGCAAGTGATGTTGCGGGGCGAGCCGATCGCCCGAGGCTGCTCCGCCGTTCGCGATCGCGGATGGGTCCAGAGCCCTTGCGGCAGGCGCGGCTCGCCCCTAAACACTAAGGTTCCAGGACGCCGCAGTCATGGGCGGTTAGCTCAGTCGGTAGAGCATCTCGTTTACACCGAGAGGGTCGGCGGTTCGAGCCCGTCACCGCCCACCATTCAGGTCTCCGGACCCTTCGTCCCGTCCGTCCGCCGGAAGACCGTCCGTCCCGGATCGTGCCACGGGCCATCTGTGATTTCTCCAGTCGGTCGGGGCGTTGAATATGGGGCACACCACCCCATATCCCTTACGCGGTGTTTTGTGACCTCCGCGGCGAGCCCTGATCGCATCCACGCCCCCCAGGATTGCGGTCGGGGCTTCGCTATGTCTGCGCCCCGCGCGACGCGCCCCGGCCGGCTCGGCCGCTTCCTCCCTGTCCGTTCCTGATCCGCTTGCTGCCTCAGGTGACGATTCCGCTCACCGCGATTCGTCGGCCATGGCTGCCGGCGACACGGTGCTCCCCGTCCTGCATTTGGTTTGCAGGGGAGGGGCTGCACGGGCGCGAAAAACGATCAACGTCGCGCGTCGCCGGCGCCGTTCCGGCAGCGGCTGCGACGTCGGTGTGCGGGTGCGCCGGCCGTCCTGCCGTGATTCATGCCGGGAAAACTCCGGCGTGAATCACCTGATCGCGCCGCTTCCAGCGAAGAGCGGTTGCGGCGACGGCCGGCCTTATCGCTGTCCACAGGCGCGAGCGGCTGTTCCGAAGGGTTTTCATGAGGATGGGGCCAAGGCGCTTGACAGGGCGGGATGGGGGTCTTAATTCAGCGCCACCACAGCGAACGAAGCGTTCGCCGCGGGGGTGTAGCTCAGTTGGTTAGAGCGCCGGCCTGTCACGCCGGAGGCCGCGGGTTCGAGCCCCGTCACTCCCGCCACTTTCTTTCCCTGAAAATCAAAGCCTCGAGATCCGGACGCCGAACCGCGTCATCCGTGAGATCGCGGCGGGCGGCACCTGGCACCAGCGTGCATGTTTTGTCCGTAGCCGGTGTCGACCGGTCGACGCCCGCGCCTGTCTGCCTGTCTGCGCGGCTCCCGCCGATCGCGGATGGCAGGAAGCCCAACCCCTCCCGTTTCCGCGCAGTTCACCGCCCGGCTTCCTCGCCGGGCGGTTGCCTCTTTCGTCGATGGCCTCAGGGCGTCGTGATGAGCTTGTAGCCGCGGCCGTTCATGCAGCTGTGCATCGTCTTGCCGGCATCGCTGCTCGCCAGGGCCCGCTGGCGGCATTCCGTCAGGACCCTGTTGGCGCGGCGTTCGTCCGAACTCCCGGGCTGGATGACGCGCCCGTCGCTGCGAACCCAGACTTGCCGCTGGGCAGCTGTCGTATTGCATGCGCCAAGTGCAATGACGCCGAGCAGGACGAAAAATCGAAGCATGAAAACCTCCCTAGCTGTAATCGGACTCCGCTTCAGTCGCCGAAAAGCACTTGCGACCTTGGCAGGAGGTATTTCCTATCATGTTTTGATATGATAGCCTTGTCTACGTTTCCGATGACGTAAAGTTGGCAATCGATTACTAAATTCGATTGTCATAAAAATTTATAACAATTTTATATGTCGCGGAAGCGAGAGGGAAGACTGCGGCTTCGGCTGCGCAACATGGGGCGTTGACATGATGCATGCCAATTCGATGAAGCAGCGGCAGCTGCTGATCGCAGCGAGTATTGCTACCCTCATGGCTTTTGCTGTCCCGGCAAATGCACAAGACTTGGGAGGCTTGGGAGATGCTCTCGGTGGAGCGGTTGGCGGACTGGGTGACGCCGTCGGCGGCGTCGGCGACGCGCTCGGTGGCTCTCTCGGCGGTGCGGTGAGCGGCGTCGGTGATGCCGTCAGCGGCCTCGGCGATGCGCTGGGTGGCACCTCGGGCGGCACGTCCGGGGGCTCGCTCGGTGGTGCCGTCGGCGGTCTCGGCAATTCCGTCGGGGATGCGCTCGGCGGCGTCGGCGGGTCCCTGGGCGGCGTGGATGTCGGTCTCGGCGCCAGCGTCGGCAGCGTTGCCAGTGTCGGGGCTGGTGCGAGCCTCGATGACGGCGGCCTCAATGCCGGTATCGGGCTCGGGATTCTCGGGCTCACCACGGCGGGCGTCGGCGTTTCCGCCACGCCGGATGACGGGATCAATGCCGGCATCGGCGTGAACGCGCTCGGCACCAATGGCCTCAATGCCGGTGCGGGGGCCAGCCTTGCTTCATCGAGTGGCGTCAATGCTGGCGTCGGCGTTGGCATCGGCGGCACCAGCGGCATCAACGTCGGGCTCAATATCGGCCTCGGCGGCGGAGGCCCCGGCGGGCCGGGCGGCCCCGGTGGTCCGGGTGGCCCTGGCGGCCCTGGCGGTCCGGGAGGTCCTGGTGGTCCCGGCGGACCCGGTGTGGGTGGGCCCGGTGTCGGCGGTCCCGCCGGCAGTGTCTCGGCAGCCATGTCCGGGATGAGCCAGCAGCAGGTCGCGGCGCTGAAGAAGCGCTGCTCCAGCATTCTCTCGTCCTATGCGGAGTTCGACGACGAACTCGTCAACCTGTGCAAGGTGCTTCAGCGCATCTGACGCATGGCGAAGGAATGGCGAAGGACAGGCGCGGGCCGCTGGGCCCGCGCAACGGCCGGGGCCGGCTCCAGGGCCGGCTCCGGTGGATGACTTCTCCTGTCGGAATTCCGGGGCTTCGGGCATCCTGCCCGGCTGTTCCGTCCCTCTTGCCCCCGCCTCGCTTCCGAGGCGGGTTTTTTGCGCGCCGCCTGCGACCGGCCTCGTCGCGACCGCCGCGTTCCTGACCCCGTGGCGCCACCTTTCCGGCCAATTGAAACAATTTTAGCGGCCTGTCGTTCGACGGGAGGGCTCAAGACATGGAGAAGACCCATGCGAAAAGTTCTCCTGACCACCGTGGCCGCGCTCGCCCTGGGCCTCGGCCCGGTCTATGCGCAGGCGCAGCGGCCGCTGCCGGAAGGGGGCGGCGATACGGGTTCGCCCCAGTCCGGACCCGGCACCGGCGGATCGGGCGGCACCGTCGCGCCCGGCGGCTCCGGCGCCTCGGGGCCTGCGATGAAACGCCAGCCCGGCGCGGGCTCGGTCCAGCCTCCTTCCGCGGCCGGTGAGGGCGTGCGCGGCGAGGCACAGGAGCGGCGGCAGGGTGCCCCGCGAATGGAAGGGCAGCGTACACCGGGTGCCGGCGAGCAGCCGAGCCGGGCCGAGCGTCAGCAGCGCCCGGGTTCGGCGCAGGGCGGCGTGCAGATGGACGAGCAGGATCGGGCGCGGCAAGGCGCCGATATCAAGCAGCGCGACGACACGCGCGGCGCCGTCCGCGAGCGCGGGACGACGGATGCGCCTTCGGGCAGCGCCGGCACGCGCGGCAGCGACACCGACGTGGATACCACCGGTAGCGTCGGCACCAATGTCGAGATCAGTACCGAGCACCGGCGGACGATCCGCGAAACCATCACCAGCGAGCGTGTCGAGCCCGTGCGGGACGTGAACTTCACGATCTCGGTCGGCCAGGCGATCCCGCGGACCGTGGAACTGCATCCCCTGCCGCCACGTGTGGTGGAGATCGTCCCGCAGTACCGCGAGTACGTCTATTTCGTGCTGGCGGATGGCCGGATCGTCATCGTCGATCCCCGGTCCTATGAGATCGTCTACATCGTGACCGCCTGACCCGGTGTGTCGATCGTGTACGACGCCCGCCCGGCATGCCGGGCGGGCGCCGTGCCGAAATGTCCCATCCGCACGGGCGGTCAAGCGAGGATCAGGCGGATCGCAGGGGCGGCGGTTGCGTGAGCGTTGCGTCGCGGTGCCGAAAGCCGGGAACATGGCTGCTATGCGGCACCGCAGCACTTGCGCCCGCGGAGCGCCTGCGATAAGCCTCGGCCGCAAATGCGAAACGGTCCAAGGTAGCGGATTGCAGGCGTTTTTCGCCGCTCCGCCTCGCTCGGGCCGGCTTCGTGCTGAGCGAGAAATCCGTCCAAGAGCCCGCCGTCCCGGCGACGGGCCACGATACCGCGGGTGCCGGATGCAGAGCCTTCTTGCCGACTATCTGCCGCTCGTCATCTTCATCGGTGTGTCGCTGGTGATCGGGGTGGCGCTGCTTGTGTCGCCGTTCATCGTGGCATATTCGCGGCCTGACGCCGAGAAGCTGTCGGCCTACGAGTGCGGCTTCAACGCCTTCGACGACGCGCGCATGAAGTTCGATGTGCGATTCTACCTCGTCGCCATCCTCTTCATCATCTTCGACCTCGAGGTCGCCTTCCTCTTTCCGTGGGCCGTGGCCTTCGGCGACCTCGGCTGGTTCGGCTTCTGGTCCATGATGCTGTTCCTCGGCGTCCTGACCGTCGGCTTTATCTACGAGTGGAGAAAGGGAGCCCTCGAATGGGATTGATCGGCGAAGCGAGCGGCCCGGCCGTCGCGCCGGCGGCCAGGGGCATCATCGACCCGCGTACGGGCAAGCCCGTGGGCTCGGATGATTCCTTCTTCCTCGGCCTCAACGACGAGCTGGCGGACAAGGGTTTCCTCGTCACCTCGACGGACGAGCTCATCCAGTGGGCCCGCACCGGCTCGCTGATGTGGATGACCTTCGGCCTTGCCTGCTGCGCCGTGGAGATGATGCAGCTGTCGATGCCGCGCTACGACGTCGAGCGCTTCGGCTTCGCTCCGCGCGCCAGCCCGCGCCAGTCGGACGTGATGATCGTCGCCGGCACGCTCACCAACAAGATGGCGCCCGCCCTGCGCAAGGTCTACGACCAGATGCCGGAGCCGCGCTACGTCATCTCGATGGGCTCGTGCGCCAACGGCGGCGGCTACTACCATTATTCCTATTCGGTCGTGCGCGGTTGCGACCGGGTGGTGCCGGTCGACATCTATGTCCCGGGCTGCCCGCCGACCGCCGAAGCGCTGCTCTACGGCGTCCTTCTTCTGCAGAAGAAGATCCGCCGCACCGGCACCATCGAGCGCTGAGGGGGGAAGGCGATGAGCGTCAACCTGACCGAGCTCGGTGAACATATCCTCGCATCGCTGCCGGGTGCGGCGAAGGCGGCGGGCGTCGGCTTCGACGAACTGACGATCTACGCCGAGGCGGGTGAGATCGTCCGCGTGCTGACCTTCCTGCGCGACGACGCGCGCTGCCGCTTCGTCAACTTCACGGACCTGTGCGGCGTCGACTATCCGGTGCGCGAGAAACGCTTCGACGTCGTCTACCACCTCCTGTCGCCGCACCATAACACCCGCATCCGCGTGAAGGTGGAGGCCGACGAGGCGACGCCCGTGCCCTCCGCCATCGGCGTCTTCCCGGCCGCCAACTGGTTCGAGCGCGAGGCCTACGACCTCTACGGCATCCTGTTCTCCGGCCATCCGGACCTGCGCCGCATCCTCACCGACTACGGCTTCGAGGGCCATCCGCTGCGCAAGGACTTTCCGCTCACCGGCTTCGTCGAGGTGCGCTACGACGACGAGGAGAAGCGGGTGGTCTACGAGCCGGTGCGGCTCAACCAGGAATTCCGCAACTTCGACTTTCTCTCGCCGTGGGAGGGCACCGACTACGTGCTGCCCGGCGACGAGAAGGCCAAGGGGTGACGGCAATGGTCAGTCGGCAGTCGGCAGTCGTGACCGGGGAGGGGCGGTGCGATGGATATCCAGTCGTATCGCGATCTTCGCGTGTGGCGCGAGGCTATGGAACTCGCGGAAGGCTGCTATCGGCTGACCGGTGGTTTCCCCAAGGACGAACTCTTCGGGATGACGGCTCAGATCAGACGGGCTGGCGTTTCGATTCCCGCGAATATCGCGGAAGGATATGGGCGGGGGAGTGCCGGCGCGTACGTGCACTTTCTCAAAGTCGCGCAGGGATCTCTGAAAGAGCTGGAGACGCATCTGCTCCTTGCCGAGAGAGTGGGTTTGGCGGAAGGCGCGGCGATTACAAGCCTGCTCGAAGCCTGCGACTCCGTCGGGAAGATGTTGCGGTCGTTGATCCGAGCGATCGAACGAGGGCAGAACGCGTGACCTTCGACTGTCTACTGCCGATTGCCGACTGCCCCGACGCAAACGCCACATGCCAGGCGCAACGCCATGACTGAGCATCAGATCCGCAATTTCTCGATCAACTTCGGCCCGCAGCATCCGGCGGCGCACGGCGTGCTGCGCCTCGTGCTCGAGCTCGACGGCGAGGTGGTGGAGCGCGTCGACCCGCATATCGGCCTCCTGCACCGGGGCACCGAGAAGCTGATCGAGGCCAAGACCTACCTGCAGGCGGTGCCCTATTTCGACCGGCTCGACTATGTCGCGCCGATGAACCAGGAGCATGCCTACGCGCTCGCCGTCGAGAAGCTGCTCGGCATCACGGTGCCGCGGCGCGGCCAGCTCATCCGCGTGCTCTATTCGGAGATCGGGCGTCTCCTCTCGCACCTTCTCAACGTGACCACGCAGGCCATGGACGTCGGCGCGCTCACGCCGCCGCTCTGGGGCTTCGAGGAGCGCGAGAAGCTGATGATCTTCTATGAGCGGGCCTCGGGCGCGCGCATGCACGCGGCCTATGTGCGCCCCGGCGGCGTGCACCAGGACCTGCCCAACAAGCTCATCGACGATATCTGGGACTTCTGCGATCCCTTCCTCAAGGTCTGCGACGACCTCGAAGGGCTGCTCACCGACAACCGCATCTTCAAGCAGCGCAACGTCGACATCGGCGTGGTCTCGCTCGACGAGTGCTGGGCCTGGGGCTTCTCCGGCGTCATGGTGCGCGGCTCGGGCGCGGCGTGGGACCTGCGCAAGGCGCAGCCCTACGAGTGCTACGAAGAGCTCGATTTCGACATCCCGGTCGGCAAGAACGGCGACTGCTACGACCGTTACTGCATCCGCATGGAAGAGATGCGGCAGTCCATCCGCATCATGAAGCAGTGCCTCGAGAAGCTGCGCTTGCCCGAAGGGCAGGGCCCGGTCTCGACGAGCGACCACAAGGTCGTGCCGCCCAAGCGCGGCGAGATGAAGCGCTCGATGGAAGCGCTCATCCACCACTTCAAGCTCTATACGGAAGGCTACCACGTTCCCGCGGGCGACGTTTACGCCGCCGTCGAGGCGCCCAAGGGCGAATTCGGCGTCTATCTGGTGTCGGACGGCACCAACAAGCCGTATCGCTGCAAGATTAAGGCGCCGGGCTTCGCCCATCTGCAGGCCATGGATTTCATGTGTCGCGGCCACATGCTGGCCGACGTCTCGGCCGTGCTCGGCTCGCTCGACATCGTGTTCGGCGAGGTCGACCGCTGATGGCTTCGGCGCCGGCCATAGAAGGGACGGGCCCCGTGGCCTACGCATCCGGCTGGACTCCGTCGGAGCGTACGCGCCGCAAGGTGCTCGAGCCGCTGCGCCGGCGCGTCCTGGGGCCGCTCTTCACCCGTCTCGGCTACGACCTTCTGCCGGCCGTGCCGGAATGGGAGCACCGGCCCCTGTCGCGCCGCGAGGTCGACCGCCTCGTGCGCGGTGCCGCCCACCATATCGCCGTCGATCTGGAAGCCGCAGGCATCGCGGTGCCGGAGGACATGGAAGGCCTGGTGCGCGCCTTCTATGAAGACATCTGCCAGTGCCCCGTCCGCCAGAAGCACGGGGGCAACGGCTTCAACGGCGCGCTCGAGCTCTTCGTCGCCGCGCGGGCGCTCGCTCCCGACGTCATCATCGAATCGGGCGTCTTCCGCGGCCTGACGACCTGGGTGCTGCGCAAGGCCTGCCCCGAGGCGCGGATCTTCTGCTTTGACGCGGTCTTCGCCAATCTGCAGCACCGCGACCCGGCGGCCACCTATCACGAGGCCGATTGGTCGGGCTACGACTTCGGCGGGCTCGACCTGTCGCGCGCGCTCGCCTTCTTCGACGATCACATCGACCAGGCGCGGCGCATCATCGAGGCGGGGGAGCGCGGCCTTCGCCACCTCGTCTTCGACGACAATACCGCCGCCCATTGCATCCACGCCCATGGCGGCCCGGCCTTTCCGACCGTCGACATGGTGCTCGCCGACGACCTCGCGACGGAGCCGGTGCGCTGGCTGCGCAACGGGCGCGAGTTCGTCTACGAGGCGGACGCCTCCGTCATCGAAGCCGTCCGCGAGCGGGTCGAGACGGTGCGCAATTTCGATGATCTCCATGGCGTTACCGGCTATTCGCCGGCGCGCCTGACCTATGTGAAGCTCAAGGACAGGCGGATCTGATGGCTGTTCGTCGTCTCGCCCCCAAGGAATTCCAGCCCGACAGCTTCGCCTTCTCGGCGGAGAATGCGATCTGGGCCGGGCAGCAGATCGCGAAATATCCCGAAGGCCGGCAGGCCTCGGCGGTGATCGCGCTGTTGTGGAAGGCGCAGGAGCAGGCCGGCGGCTGGCTGCCCGAACCGGCGATCCGTACCGTCGCCGACCTTCTCAAGATGCCCTACATCCGGGTGCTCGAGGTCGCGACCTTCTACACCATGTTCAACCTGGAGCCCGTCGGCCGCCATCTCGTGCAGCTGTGCGGCACGACGCCCTGCATGCTGCGCGGCGCCGAGCAGCTCAAGGACGTCTTGAAGCGCAGGGTCGGCGACGAGAAGCACGTCAGTGCCGACGGCAAGTTCTCGTGGATGGAGGTCGAGTGCCTCGGCGCCTGCTGCAACGCGCCGATGGTGCAGATCAACAACGACTACTACGAGGATCTGACGCCGGAGAGCCTCGAGAAGCTGCTCGACGATCTCGCCGCCGGCAAGCCGGTGAAGCCCGGCCCGCAGAACGGCCGGCGCGCCTCCGAGCCGGAGGGTGCCATCACCACCTTGAGCGATCCTTCGCTGTTCGACGGCTCCCAGATCGGCGCCTGGCGCCAGCGCTTCGAGGCCGAGGCGGCCGAGAAGGCGCGCGCCGAGGCGGAGGCTGCCGCCGCAGCGCCGGAGGCGGCGAAGACGCCCGAGCCCGCCAAGCCGAAGGAGACGCGCGCCGAGGAGAAGGCCGCCGACCGTCCCGAGGTACGCGTGGCCGAAGGCAAGGCGCCGATCGCGGCGGCCGCCAAGGCGGATGCGGCCGAGGGCGTGGCGGACGAGCACAAGCCCGTCCTCCTCACCAAGGCGCGCGACGACGGCCCGGACGACCTCAAGCTCATCCACGGTGTCGGGCCGAAGCTCGCGACCATGCTGAACGAGCTCGGCATCTACCACTTCGATCAGATCGCCGCCTGGAACGAGATGAATCTCGCCTGGGTCGACCAGCACCTCGGCGCCTTCCGCGGGCGCGCGGTGCGCGACAAGTGGATCGAGCAGGCCAGGAAGCTCGCCACGGGCTGGCGCCCGGCGAGCGACGTCGGCGAGAAGCCGGAGGAGTGAGCGGCCATGCTGTCTGACAAGGACCGCATTTTCACCAATCTCTACGGGCTTCACAGCCCTGGCCTCGAGGCCGCGAAGATGCGCGGCGCGTGGGACGGCACCAAGTTCCTGCTGCAGCAGGGGCGCGACTGGATCATCGAGGAGATGAAGAAGTCGGGCCTGCGCGGGCGCGGCGGCGCCGGCTTCCCCACCGGCCTCAAGTGGTCGTTCATGCCCAAGCAGTCCGACGGGCGCCCGCACTACCTCGTCGTCAACGCCGACGAGTCGGAGCCGGGCACCTGCAAGGACCGCGAGATCATGCGCCATGATCCGCACCTCCTGGTCGAGGGCTGCCTCATCGCCTCCTTCGCCATGGGTGCCAACGCGGCCTACATCTACATCCGCGGCGAGTACATCGCCGAGCGCGAGGCGCTGCAGCGGGCGGTGGACGAGGCCTACGAGGCGCGCCTCATCGGCAAGGACAACGTCCACGGCTATCCCTTCGACCTCTACGTGCACCACGGCGCCGGCGCCTATATCTGCGGCGAGGAGACGGCGCTGCTCGAGAGCCTCGAGGGCAAGAAGGGCATGCCGCGGCTGAAGCCGCCGTTCCCGGCCAACATGGGCCTCTACGGCTGCCCGACGACGGTGAACAACGTCGAGTCGATCGCCGTCGCCGGCACCATCCTGCGCCGCGGCGCCTCCTGGTTCGCGAGCCTCGGCCGGCCGAACAACGTCGGCACGAAGCTCTTCTGCGTCTCCGGCCACGTCAACAAGCCGTGCAACGTGGAAGAGGAGATGGGCATCACCTTCCGTGAGCTCATCGACCGGCATTGCGGCGGCATCCGCGGCGGCTGGGACAACCTGCTCGCCGTCATCCCCGGCGGCTCCTCGGTGCCCTGCGTGCCGGCCGAGCAGATCATCGACTGCCCGATGGACTTCGATTCCCTCAGGAACCTGAAGTCCGGCCTCGGCACCGCCGCGGTCATCGTCATGGACAGGTCCACCGACATCGTCCGGGCGATCGCGCGGCTCAGTTATTTCTACAAGCACGAGAGCTGCGGCCAGTGCACGCCCTGCCGCGAGGGCACGGGCTGGATGTGGCGCGTGCTGACGCGCATGGCCGAGGGCCGGGCGCAGAAGCGCGAGATCGACATGCTCCTCGACGTGACCTACCAGGTCGAGGGCCACACGATCTGCGCGCTCGGCGATGCCGCGGCCTGGCCGGTGCAGGGCCTCATCCGCCATTTCCGCCACGAGATCGAGAAGCGCATCGACGATTATGCGGCCAACCCGCATTCGGATGCGGTTCTGCAGGCAGCTGAGTGATTGATCACGTCCGGGCGGCTCGCCGTCGGACGGGAAAGGACGAAGTAGCGATGGCCAAGCTCATCGTCGACGGCAACGAGATCGAGGTGCCTGCGGAGTTCACCATCCTGCAGGCCTGCGAGGAGGCGGGCGCCGAAGTGCCGCGCTTCTGCTTCCATGAGCGGCTGTCGATCGCCGGCAACTGCCGCATGTGCCTTGTCGAGGTGAAGGGCTCGCCGAAGCCCGTCGCCTCCTGCGCCATGTCGGTGCGCGACCTGAGGCCCGGCCCCAACGGCGAGCCGCCGGTCGTCAACACCCGCACGCCGCTCGTCAAGAAGGCGCGCGAGGGCGTGATGGAGTTCCTGCTTATCAACCACCCGCTCGACTGCCCGATCTGCGACCAGGGCGGGGAATGCGACCTGCAGGACCAGGCCATGGCCTACGGCGTCGATTCCTCGCGCTTCGCCGAGAACAAGCGCGCCGTCGAGGACAAGTACATCGGCCCGCTGGTCAAGACCTCCATGAACCGGTGCATCCACTGCACCCGCTGCATCCGCTTCACCACCGAGGTCGCCGGCGTGCCGGACCTCGGCGCCATCGGCCGCGGCGAGGACATGGAGATCACGACCTATCTCGAGCACGCCATGGGCTCGGAGCTGCAGGGCAACGTGATCGACCTGTGCCCGGTAGGCGCGCTGACCTCGAAGCCCTACGCCTTCAAGGCGCGGCCCTGGGAACTGTCGAAGACCGAATCCGTCGACGTGATGGATGCGATCGGCTCGGCCATCCGTGTCGATGCCCGCGGGCGCGAAGTCATGCGCTTCCTGCCGCGCGTCAACGAGTTCATCAACGAGGAATGGATCTCGGACAAGACGCGCTTCGTCTGGGACGGCCTCAGGACCCAGCGCCTCGACCGCCCCTATGTGCGGGAGAACGGACGGCTGCGTCCGGCGAGCTGGAACGAGGCCTTCGCCCTCATCGCCGAAAAGGTCAATGCGGCGAAGAGCGAGCGCATCGGCGCCATCGTCGGCGACCTTGCCGCCGTCGAGGAGACCTACGCCCTCAAGCTCCTCATGGAGAAGCTCGGCGTTCCCAACATCGACTGCCGCCAGGACGGCGCGCGGCTCGACCCGGCGCTCGGGCGCGCGACCTATCTCTTCAACACGACCATTGCCGGCATCGAGGATGCCGATGCGGTGCTGCTCATCGGCACCAATCCGCGCAAGGAAGCGCCGGTGCTCAACGCCCGCATCCGCAAGCGCTGGCGCCTGCTGCGCACGCCCATCGGCGTGATCGGCGAGAATGTCGATCTGACCTACGAATATTCCTATCTCGGCGCCGGCGCGCAGACGCTGGCCGATCTCGCGGCCGGCAACGGCGCCTTCCTCGAGGTGCTGAGCAAGGCCGAGCGGCCGCTCATCATCGTGGGGCAGGGGGCCTTGGCGCGTGAGGACGGCATGGCCGTGCTCGCGGCGGCGGCGAAGCTCGCCAAGGCCGTCGGTGCCCTCGGCGAGGAGTGGAACGGCTTCTCGGTGCTGCACACCGCCGCGGCGCGGGCCGGCGCGCTCGACCTCGGCTTCGTGCCGAAGGCGGACGGCCTCGACGTTGCCGGGATGCTGGCGCCGGGCGCGCTCGACGTCCTCTTCCTTCTCGGTGCCGACGAGGTCGACGTGCCGGAAGGCGCCTTCGTCGTCTACCAGGGCACGCACGGCGACCGCGGCGCCCACAGGGCCGACGTCATCCTGCCGGGTGCGACCTACACCGAAAAGACCGGCATCTACGTCAACACCGAGGGGCGCCCGCAGCTCGCCAACCGGGCGGTGTTCCCGCCGGGTGACGCGCGGGAGGACTGGGCGATCCTGCGTGCTCTGTCCGATGTCCTCGGCAAGCGCCTGCCGTTCGATTCGCTTGCGGCGCTGCGCGAGCAGCTCTTCGCCGCGCATCCCCATCTCGCCGCCATCGGCGAGATTGCGCCGGCGGACGGCGCCGGCATCGAGGCGCTCGCCGGCAAGGGCGGCGCGCTCGCCGATGCGCCGCTTACCTCGCCGATCGTCGATTTCTACCTCACCAACCCCATCGCGCGCGCTTCCGCCGTCATGGCCGAGTGCTCGGCTCTGGCCGGCGGGGCGCTGAAGCAGGCAGCAGAGTAAGGACCACGCCCGATGGAATGGCTGACCACGGTTGCGATCATTCTCGGCAAGAGCCTGCTCCTGCTGGTCGCGCTGCTCGTCTTCATCGCCTACATCCTCTATGCCGACCGCAAGGTCTGGGCGGCGGTGCAGCTGCGCCGCGGACCCAACGTGGTGGGGCCGTGGGGACTGCTGCAGTCCTTCGCCGACCTGCTGAAGTTCGTGCTGAAGGAGCCGGTGATCCCGGCGGGCGCCAACAAGGGGCTGTTCCTGCTCGCGCCGCTCGTCACCTGCGTGCTGGCGCTGGCCGCCTGGGCGGTCATCCCGGTGGCGGACGGCTGGGCGATCGCCGACATCAACGTCGGCATCCTCTACATCTTCGCCATCTCCTCGCTCGGCGTCTACGGCGTCCTGATGGGCGGCTGGGCGTCGAACTCGAAGTATCCCTTCCTCGGCGCGCTGCGCTCCGCCGCGCAGATGGTGTCCTACGAGGTCTCGATCGGCTTCGTCATCATCACCGTCTTGCTCTGCGTCGGCTCGCTCAATCTCACGGAGATCGTGCGCGCGCAGGAGGTGAGGGGGCTCGCGACGATGCTCGGCGTGCCGTGGCTGACGGTGCTGAACTGGTACTGGCTGCCGCTGTTCCCGATGTTCGTCATCTTCTTCATCTCGGCGCTCGCCGAGACGAACCGCCCGCCCTTCGACCTGCCCGAGGCGGAATCGGAACTGGTGGCCGGCTTCATGGTGGAATACGCCTCGACGCCGTACCTCCTGTTCATGCTCGGCGAATACGTGGCCATCATGACCATGTGCTCGCTGACGACGATCCTCTTCCTCGGCGGCTGGACCGCGCCGGTGGCGCTGCCGCCGTTCACGTGGATCCCGGGCGTCGTGTGGTTCGTCGTCAAGGTCTGCTTCGTCTTCTTCATGTTCGCCATGGTGAAGGCGATGGTGCCGCGCTACCGCTACGACCAGCTGATGCGGCTGGGCTGGAAGGTGTTCCTGCCCCTGTCGCTCGCTGCCGTCATCATCGTCGCGGCCGTGCTGCAGGTCACGGGTTGGGTGCCGGCCTCGTGAGGCCGGCAAGAGAAAGGGACGGAGCCGGATCATGAGGCTCGATCAGGCCGCAAAGGCGCTCTTCCTGAAGGAGTTCGTGTCGGCGTTCTTCCTGTCGATGCGCTATTTCTTCAAGCCGAAGGCGACGCTCAACTATCCCTTCGAGAAGGGGATCCTGAGCCCGCGCTTCCGCGGCGAGCACGCGTTGCGCCGTTATCCCAACGGCGAGGAGCGCTGCATCGCCTGTAAGCTGTGCGAGGCCATCTGCCCGGCCCAGGCCATCACCATCGAGGCCGGGCCGCGCCGCAACGACGGCACGCGCCGCACGACGCGTTACGACATCGACATGGTGAAGTGCATCTACTGCGGCTTCTGCCAGGAGGCCTGCCCGGTCGATGCCATCGTCGAGGGACCGAACTTCGAATTCGCGGTGGAGACCCGCGAGGAGCTCTACTACGACAAGGACAAGCTCCTCGACAACGGCGCCCGCTGGGAGCGCGAGATCGCCCGCAACATCGCGATGGACGCACCCTACAGGTGAGGTCGCGGTGAGGTTGTTCGTGAGGGATTCGGTGTCTATAGACGCCATGCCCGGGGGCTTGGGGCCCGTGGGCGACAGGACGGGATACGGGGCATGACGGTCGCAGCGGCCTTCTTCTATCTCTTTTCGTGCGTGTGCGTGGCGTCGGCCTTCATGGTCATCGCCTCGCGCAACCCCGTGCATTCGGTGCTCTTCCTGATCCTGGCCTTCGTCAACGCGGCGGGCCTGTTCATCCTGATGGGCGCCGAGTTCCTGGCGATGATCCTCGTCGTCGTCTATGTCGGCGCGGTCGCGGTGCTCTTCCTCTTCGTCGTCATGATGCTCGACGTCGACTTCGCGGAGCTGCGCCAGGGCTTCCTGCAATATCTGCCGGTCGGCGCCCTCATCGGCGTGATCTTCCTCATCGAGCTCGTGCTCGTCGTCGGCTCGATGGCGATCGATCCGGAGCTCGTGAAGACGCCGGTCGCGGCCATCCCTCCCGTCAGCGAGATGACGAACACCGCGGCGCTCGGCCAGGTGCTCTACACGCGCTACCTCTACTTCTTCCAGGCGTCGGGCCTCGTGCTGCTCGTCGCCATGATCGGCGCCATCGTGCTCACGCTGCGCCACAAGCCGGGCGTCAGGCGCCAGGACGTTGCCCAGCAGGTGGCGCGCACGCGCGACACCGCCATCGAAGTGCGGAAGGTGCCCTTCCGCGAGGGCGTGTGAGTGAGGCCGGAGAGACAGACATGACCATCGGGCTCGCGCATTATCTCACCGTCGCCGCCGTGCTGTTCACCCTCGGCGTGCTCGGCATCTTCATCAACCGCAAGAACGTCATCGTCATCCTGATGTCGGTCGAGCTCATCCTGCTCGCGGTCAACATCAATCTCGTCGCCTTCTCGACCTTCATGGGCGACATCGTCGGGCAGGTCTTCGCCCTGCTCGTGCTGACCGTGGCGGCCGCCGAGGCGGCCATCGGGCTTGCCATCCTCGTCGTCTACTTCCGCAACCGCGGCACCATCGCGGTTGAGGACATCAACATGATGAAGGGCTGAGGCCGCGATCATGTATCACGCGATCGTCTTCCTGCCGCTTGCCGGCTTCCTGATCGCTGGCCTCGCCGGCCGGTTCATCGGCGCGCGGGCAAGCGAGGTCGTCACGACCTCCGGCCTGTTCGTCTCCTGCCTCCTGTCGTGGATCGCCTTCTTCGACGTCGGCTTCGGCGACGGGGCGACGCGTGTTGCGGTGGCCAACTGGATGATCTCCGGCGACCTCGTGGTCGACTGGGCCTTCCGCATCGACACGCTCACGGCCGTGATGCTGATCGTCGTGACAACGGTCTCCTCGCTCGTCC
Source organism: Chelatococcus caeni (assembly GCF_014196925.1). Classification (GTDB taxonomy): domain Bacteria; phylum Pseudomonadota; class Alphaproteobacteria; order Rhizobiales; family Beijerinckiaceae; genus Chelatococcus_A; species Chelatococcus_A caeni. The sequence continues at coordinate 1,166,531 of NZ_JACIEN010000001.1, forward strand.
ATCTCTATTCCATCGGCTATATGCACGAGGATCCGGCGAGGCCGCGCTTCTTCGCCTATCTCTCGCTGTTCACCTTCGCCATGCTGATGCTGGTGACGGCCGACAACCTGGTGCAGATGTTCTTCGGCTGGGAGGGCGTCGGCCTCGCGAGCTACCTGCTCATCGGCTTCTGGTACGAGAAGCCCTCGGCCAATGCCGCGGCCATCAAGGCCTTCGTCGTCAACCGCATCGGTGACTTCGGCTTCCTGCTCGGCATCTTCCTCGTCTTCGTGCTGTTCGGAGCGGTCACCTTCGACGGCATCTTCCCGCGCGTGGCGGAATTCAACGAGGCGACCTTCCGCTTCCTCGGCTACGAGTGGCACGCGCTGACGCTGGCGAGCCTCCTGCTCTTCATGGGCGCCATGGGCAAGTCGGCGCAGTTCCTGCTGCACACCTGGCTGCCGGACGCGATGGAAGGCCCGACGCCGGTCTCCGCGCTCATCCATGCGGCGACGATGGTGACGGCCGGCGTGTTCATGGTCGCGCGCATGTCGCCGGTGTTCGAATATGCCCCGACGGCGCTGTCGGTCGTCACGGTGGTCGGCGGCATCACCGCCTTCTTCGCCGCGACCGTCGGCCTCGTGCAGAACGACATCAAGCGCGTCATCGCCTATTCGACCTGCTCGCAGCTCGGCTACATGTTCGTCGCCCTCGGCGTCGGCGCCTACGGGGCGGGCATCTTCCACCTCTTCACGCACGCCTTCTTCAAGGCGCTGCTGTTCCTCGGCGCCGGCTCGGTCATCCATGCGATGCACCATGAGCAGGACATGCGCCACATGGGTGGCCTCAGGAAGCACATCCCCTTCACCGCCGCCATGATGACGATCGGCACGCTGGCGCTGACGGGCTTCCCCTTCACGGCGGGCTACTTCTCGAAGGATGCCATCATCGAGGCGGCCTACGCCTCGCACACGCCGGGCGCCAACTTCGCCTTCCTCGCCACGGTCATCGCGGCGCTGTTCACCTCCTTCTACTCCTGGCGCCTCTATTTCATGACCTTCGAGGGCCCGGCCAAGTGGGGCGCGCACGCCTCGACGCCGCCGCTGCACGAGGGCGTCGCCCATGCCGGCACGGCGGCCGAAGGCGGCCATGGCCACGATGTGGAGCCGCCGGCGGCCGCGCCGCACGCCCATCACGGGCACGATGACCACGCGCACGGCCACGGCGACCACACGCCGCACGAGAGCCCGCTCACCATGCTCGTCCCGCTCGCCGTCCTGGCGACCGGCGCGCTCGTTGCCGGCTTCGCCTTCAAGGAAGTCTTCATCGGCCACGACTACGACCACTTCTGGAAGGGCGCGCTCTTCACCGGTGCCGACAACCACATCCTGCATGAGATGCACGAAGTGCCCGGCTGGGTCGTCGCCTCGCCCTTCGTGATGATGGTGCTGGGCTTCCTCATCGCGCTGTGGTTCTACGTCATCAACCCGCGCATGCCGGCCATCCTTGCGGGGCAGCAGCCGCTCCTCTACCGGTTCCTGCTCAACAAGTGGTACTTCGACGAGATCTACGACTTCCTGTTCGTGCGTCCGGCGATGTGGCTCGGCCGCTTCCTCTGGAAGAAGGGTGACGGCTGGCTCATCGACGGCTTCGGGCCGGACGGCGTCTCCGCCCGTGTCGTCGACGTCACCAACCGCGTCGTGCGCCTGCAGACCGGCTACGTCTACCACTACGCCTTCGCGATGCTCGTCGGTGTCGCGGCTCTCGTCACCTGGTACCTCATCGGGGGCACGCACTGATGTTCGGCCTCGGTCTCCTTTCCGGTCTCCTCATCCTGCCGCTCGTCGGTGCCGCCTTCATCCTCATGGTGCGCGGCAGCGAGGAGGCGGTGCGTTCCAACGCCCGCTCCGCGGCGCTGGTGACGACGCTCGCGACCTTCGTCCTCTCGCTCCTCGCCTGGGGACGGTTCGACACGGCGAGCGCCGCCTTCCAGCTCACCGAGGACCATGCCTGGCTGACGGAGGCCATCCGCTTCCGCCTCGGCGTCGACGGCTTCTCGATGCCGTTCGTCCTGCTGACGACCTTCCTGATGCCCTTCTGCATCCTGGCGTCTTGGACCTCGATCGAGAAGCGCGTGAAGGAGTACATGGTCGCCTTCCTCGTGCTCGAGACGACGATGATCGGCGTCTTCGTGGCGCAGGACCTCGTCCTCTTCTACCTGTTCTTCGAGGCCGGCCTCATTCCGATGTTCCTCATCATCGGCATCTGGGGCGGCAAGCGGCGCATCTACGCCAGCTTCAAGTTCTTCCTCTACACGCTGCTCGGCTCGGTGCTGATGCTCATCGCCATCATGGCGATGTACTGGGACGCCGGCACGACGGACATCGCGGCGCTGCTCAAGCACCCCTTCGCCCCCGCGATGCAGACGTGGCTATGGCTCGCCTTCTTCGCCTCCTTCGCGGTGAAGATGCCCATGTGGCCGGTCCACACCTGGCTGCCGGACGCTCACGTCGAGGCACCGACGGCGGGGTCGGTCATCCTTGCCGGCATCCTCCTCAAGATGGGCGGCTACGGCTTCATCCGCTTCTCCATCCCGATGTTCCCGGAGGCCTCGGCCGATTTCGCGCCGCTCGTCTTCGCCCTGTCCGTCATCGCGATCATCTACACCTCGCTGGTCGCGCTGATGCAGGAGGACATCAAGAAGCTCATCGCCTATTCGTCGGTCGCCCACATGGGCTTCGTGACCATGGGCATCTTCACGATGACCACCCAGGGCATCCAGGGCGCCATGTTCCAGATGGTCAGCCACGGCCTCGTCTCGGGCGCGCTCTTCCTCTGCGTCGGCGTGATCTACGACCGCATGCACACGCGCGAGATCGCGGCCTATGGCGGCCTCGTGCAGCGCATGCCGCGCTATGCGGTGGTGTTCATGGTCTTCACCATGGCCAATGTCGGCCTGCCGGGCACCTCGGGCTTCATCGGCGAGTTCCTGTCGCTCGCCGGCGCCTTCAAGGCCAATCCCTGGGTCGCGGTGCTCGCCACCTCGGGCGTCATCTTCTCGGCCGCCTATGCCCTGTGGCTCTACCGCCGCGTGGTCTTCGGCGTGATCGAGAAGGACAACCTGAAGACGATCACCGATCTCAACACCCGCGAGATGGTCGTTCTCGTGCCGCTGCTCGTGCTGGTCATCTGGTACGGCCTGCAGCCCGGCGCCATTCTCGATGTCTTCGCCGCTCCGACGGCGGAACTGCTCAAGTCCACCGAGGCCGCGCTGGCAACCGCCAAGTCCGTGGCCCTGACGCTTCACTGAGGTTCAGCCGATGGCCGCCGTCCCGATGTTCGCGCTCGCTCCGGCCCTGCCGGAGATCGTCCTGGCTGCCGCCGCGCTCCTTCTCGTGCTCATCGGCGCGCTGAGGGGCGAGCGTGCTGCCGGCCTGATCGAGGCGCTCACGCTCGTCGCCATTCTCGCCGCCGGCTTCTTCGTGGTGACGCAGGGCGGCGAGCGGGTGGAGACCTTCGGCGGCTCCTTCGTCGTCGACGGCTTCGCGCGCTTCGCCAAGGTGCTGACGCTGGTCGGCTCGGCCGCGGCCTTGCTGATGTCGGGCGACTACCTGCGCCGGGCGGGCATCAACCGCTTCGAGTATCCCATCCTCATCCTGCTGGCGACGACCGGCATGATGATGATGATCTCGGCCAACGACCTCATCGCGCTCTATCTCGGCCTCGAGCTGCAGAGCCTCTCGCTCTACGTCGTCGCCGCCATCGACCGCGACAATGCCCGTTCGAGCGAGGCCGGCCTCAAGTATTTCGTGCTCGGCGCCCTGTCCTCGGGCATGCTGCTCTACGGCGCCTCGCTGATCTACGGCTTCACCGGCACGGTCTCCTTCACCGGCATCGCCCAGGCCCTGCAGGGCGAGGGGCACACCGGCGCGATCTTCGGCCTCGTCTTCATCGCCGCCGGCCTCGCCTTCAAGATCTCGGCGGTGCCCTTCCACATGTGGACGCCGGACGTCTACGAGGGCGCGCCTACGCCGGTCGCCGCCTTCTTTGCCGCCGCACCGAAGATGGCCGCGATGGCGCTCACCGTGCGCGTCTTCATCACGGCCTTCCCGGGCATCGTCGACGAATGGCGGCAGATCATCGTCTTCGTCGCCATCGCCTCCATGACGCTCGGCTCCTTCGCCGCCATCGGGCAGCGCAACATCAAGCGCCTCATGGCCTACTCGTCCATCGGCCACATGGGCTACGCGCTCGTCGGCCTCGCCGCCGGCACCGCGGAGGGCGTGCAGAGCGTGCTCGTCTACATGGCGATCTATCTCGTCATGACGCTCGGCACCTTCGCCTTCATCCTGTCCATGCGGCGGGAGGAGGGGCCCGTCGAGGGGATCTACGATCTCGCCGGCCTTGCCCGCACGCAGCCCTATGCGGCCTACGGCCTGACGCTCCTGTTCTTCTCGCTCGCGGGCATCCCCCCGCTCGCCGGCTTCCTCGCCAAGTGGTACGTCTTCGCGGCCGCCGTCGAGGCGCAGCTCTATTCGCTCGCCGTCATCGGCGTGCTCGCCAGCGTCGTCGGCGCCTACTACTACATCCGCATCGTCAAGATCATGCACTTCGACGAGCCGGCCGGTGCCGCCTTCGTCCCCATGGCGGCGGGCCAGAAGGTGATCTTCGCGCTTGCCAGCATCCTCATCGTCGTCCTGATGCTGCCCGGCGCGCCGGGGCCGCTGAACGGCGCCGCGCTCGCCGCCGCCCGCTCGCTGTTCTGACGGGGCCGGCGTCACGGACGTGGAACGCGGGATCATCTCGCAGGAGGCGCGCGAGGCCGGCTTCGATGCCGTGATGCTGGCGACGACCACCTCGACCAACGACGAGGCTCTCGAGCGGGCCTCGTCGCAAGGGGCGGATCGCCTCTGGGTCGTGGCGCGCGAGCAGACGAGCGGCCGCGGCCGCCATGGCCGGCAATGGGCCTCGCCACCCGGAAATCTCTACGCCAGCCTTGTCCTGAGCGAACCGTGCGATCCGCCGAAGGCGCCGCAGCTCGGCTTCGTCGCGGGCCTCGCCCTGCACGACGCGGTCGCGGGCGTCACCGGGCTCGCGGCGCCACGGCTGGTGCTCAAATGGCCGAACGACCTGCTGATGGATGGCGGCAAGCTGTCCGGCCTCATTCTCGAGGGGCACAGGCTCGGGCCGGACAGGCATTTTGCCGTTATCATCGGCATGGGCCTCAACGTTGCCCACAAGCCGGCCGATACACCTTATCCGGCGCGCTGCCTCGCCGAGGCCGTCGGAACGGTGGACGTGAGCGACGTTTTCCGCGCATTGTCGGCGAGTTTCGCCTATAGGCTGAGGCAGTGGGACCGGGGGCTCGGCTTCGCGCTGACGCGCGAATCCTGGCTCGCCCGCGCCGCCGGCATCGGCGGGCCGGCGCGGGTGCGCTTGCCGGGCGGCGAGCTCAGCGGCACCTTCGCCGGGCTCGACAGCGCCGGCCGGCTGCTGCTCGATACCCCGGACGGGCGGCGGACGATCGATGCGGGAGATCTTTATCTCGGTCTCGCCGACACGGCATCCTGAGGATGCGACTGAAGGAGGATTGAGAGGGCATGGCCTCACGCGATGACGACGGCCTCGTATTCGTAGCGCTCGGCGGTCTCGGCGAGATCGGCATGAACGCCGGCCTCTACGGCTTCGGGCCGGCGCGCCGGCGCAAATGGCTGCTCGTCGACTGCGGCATCGCCTTCGCGGGCGAGGACGTGCCGGGCGTCGATCTCATCTTCCCCGACATCCGCTTCCTCGAGGAGGAGCGGGACAACCTCGTCGGCATCGTCATCACCCACGCGCACGAGGACCATATCGGCGGCCTCGCCGAGCTGTGGCCGCGCCTTGGCGCGCCCGTGGTGTGCACGCCCTTCGCGGCGGGGCTCCTGGAGGTCCGCCGCCTCGGCGAGCCCGGCGCGCCCAAGATCCCGCTGACCGTGGTGGAGCAGGGCGGTCGCGTCACCCTCGGGCCCTTCGACATCGAATTCGTCGCCGTCGGCCATTCGATCCCGGAATCGAATGCGCTCGCCATCCGCACGCCGCTCGGCACCGTCGTCCACACCGGTGACTGGAAGCTCGACCCGCATCCCGGCGTCGGCCGGCCGACGGACGAGAAGCGGCTCACGGAAATCGGCGACGAGGGCGTGCTCGCGCTCATCTGCGATTCGACCAACGTCCTGCGGGATGGCGTCAGTCCCAGCGAGGCGGACGTCGCCAAGACCCTGATCGAGGTCATCCGCGAGGCGCCGGAGCGCGTGGCCGTGACGACCTTCGCCTCCAATGTCGCGCGCCTGCGCGCCGTGGCCGAGGCGGCCGCGGCCTGCGACCGCGAGGTCGTCGTCTTCGGCCGGGCGATGGACCGCGTCGTCGATGTCGCGACGGAGCGCGGCTATCTCGCCGGCCTGCCGCCGTTCCGCTCCGCCGAGACCTTCGGCTACCTGCCGCGCAACAAGGTGGTGGCGCTGCTCACGGGCAGCCAGGGCGAGCCGCGGGCGGCGCTCGCCCGCGTCGCGAACGACGAGCATCCCGACATCGCGCTCTCGGCCGGCGACCGCGTCGTCTTCTCCTCGCGCACCATTCCCGGCAACGAAAAGGCGGTCGGCCGCATCATCAACAATCTCGTCACGCGCGGCATCGATGTCGTCACCGACCGGGACGCGCTCGTCCACGTCTCCGGCCACCCGCGCCGCGGCGAGCTCGCCGCCATGTATCGCTGGGTGCAGCCGAAGGCGCTCGTGCCGGCGCACGGCGAGGCCCTGCACCTCACGGAGCAGGCGAAATTCGCCCGCGCCGAGGGCATCCAGTCCGTCGTGCGGGCCATGAATGGCGAGATGGTTCTGCTCGCGCCCGGCAAGCCGGCCGTCGTGGACGACGTGCCCGTCGGCCGCCTCTACAAGGACGGGATGATCGTCGTCAGCGCCGGCGAGGCCACCATCGGCGAGCGGCGCAAGCTCGCCTTCGCCGGCGTCGTCTCCGTCGCCATCGCCCTCGACGCCAAGGGCGAGATCGTCGGCGAGGCGCAGGTGGAAGTCACCGGCCTGCCGCCGGCGACGCGCGAGGGCGAGCCGATGCTCGAGCTCGTCGCCGATGCGGTGGCGGACGTGCTCGACGGGCTGCCCAAGGCGCGCCGACGCGACCCCGATGCGGTGGCGAATGCCGTCGAGCGCGCGGTGCGGGCGGAAGTGCGCCATGCCTGGGGCAAAAAGCCAACGTGCCACGTGCACGTGATCGTCGTATGAGGTGAGGGTTCCGTCAGCCGGGAGAGCCTCATGATCGGCCGCCTCAACCACGTCGCCATCGCCGTCCGCGATCTCGAAAGCGCCTGCGCCGTCTACAGGGACACCCTCGGAGCACGCCTGTCGCCGGCGGTGCCGCAACCCGAGCATGGTGTCACCACGGTCTTCATCGAGCTGCCGAACACCAAGATCGAGCTGCTCGCGCCCCTGGGCGCCGATTCGCCGATCGCCCGCTTCCTGGAGCGCAATGCCGACGGCGGCATCCACCACATCTGCTACGAGGTGGACGACATCCTCGCCGCGCGCGACCGGCTGGTGGAGAAGGGCGCGCGCGTGCTCGGCAGCGGCGAGCCGAAGATCGGCGCGCACGGCAAGCCGGTGCTCTTTCTCCACCCCAAGGACTTTTGCGGCACGCTCGTCGAGCTGGAGCAGGCCTGACCTGCTGTCTCCAAGCCCTAAGAAAAAGACCGAGCGAAGCGAGTAGACCCGATGACCATCGCGACCTGGCTGGCCCTCTATTTCATCATCTGGTGGACGGTTCTCTTCGCCGTCCTGCCCTTCGGCGTGCGCAGCCAGGTCGAATCGGGCGAGGTGACGAGCGGCACGGAGCCAGGCGCGCCGGCGCGGCCGCAGCTCCTGAGGAAGGTGCTGGCGACGACCGTCGTGTCAGCCATCGTCCTCGCGCTCGTGAAGGTCGCGCTGGCGCTCATCGAATTGTGACCGGGGGACGGGGGAAGCGCGGTTGGTTGCGCGTGAAACCGTAGATTCCAACAAAAAAGCAAGGCTGACGCCTTGCTGTTGGAGTTTCTTCTCGAACCCGTAACGCCTGTTCATTCGGAACAATGGGGTGCTCTCGCACCTCTCGACGCCGCTTGGGCTTCCTCCCGAGACCTGGACCGCAGTTCCTGCTCTGTGAATAGTGGCAGGGACTTTCGATCGGGTAACAATGCATAGTCGATCGTTCACCACTTGTCACCCATTTGTGCAGGGGCTGCCCGCATTTTTTGCATGGTGTTGTCACACATGAGTCGGAAGGCGGTGGGACGGTCGGCGAATCGCAAAGCCAGCCTTGTCTTTTGCCGTGCGGCGGTGTTGTCTCAGCAAACGACTCGCTTCCCCTTCCACACAAGCCCGGTTGCCGGTTTCTCATGCGTCTCAGCCGCTATTTCCTGCCCACGCTCCGCGAAGATCCCAAAGAGGCGGAGATCGTTTCCCATCGCCTGATGCTGCGGGCGGGGCTCATCCGGCAGCAATCGGCGGGGATCTATTCCTGGCTGCCGATCGGCCTCAAGGTCCTGAACAAGATTTCGGCAATCGTGCGCGAGGAGCAGAACCGCTCCGGCGCGGTCGAACTCTTGATGCCGACCATCCAGTCGGCCGACCTGTGGCGTGAATCGAGCCGCTACGACGCCTACGGCAAGGAGATGCTGCGCATCACCGACCGGCACGAGCGCGAGATGCTCTACGGGCCGACGAACGAGGAGATGATCACGGACATCTTCCGGTCCTACGTGCGCTCCTACAAGGACCTGCCGCTCAACCTCTACCACATCCAGTGGAAGTTCCGGGACGAGATCAGGCCGCGCTTCGGCACCATGCGCTCGCGCGAGTTCCTGATGAAGGATGCCTATTCCTTCGACATCGACCAGGCCGGCGCGCGCCATTCCTACAACAGGATGTTCGTGGCCTATCTGCGCACCTTTGCCCGCCTCGGCCTCAAGGCCATCCCGATGCAGGCGGATACGGGCCCCATCGGCGGTGACCTCAGCCACGAGTTCATCATCCTGGCCTCGACGGGCGAGAGCGAGGTGTTCTGCCACCGCGACTTCCTCGATTTCCCGATCCCGACCGCGGATACGGATTTCGACGACATCGCCGGCCTGCAGACGATCGTCGACAAGTGGACGTCGCTCTATGCCGCGACCTCCGAGAAGCACGACGAGGCCGCCTTCGCCGCCATTCCGAATGACCGGAAGGTGTCGGCGCGCGGCATCGAGGTCGGCCACATCTTCTATTTCGGCACGAAATATTCCCTGCCGATGAAGGCGACGGTCACGGGGCCGGACGGCCAGGAGCATCCCGTGCACATGGGCTCCTACGGCATCGGCCCGTCGCGCCTCGTCGCCGCCATCATCGAGGCGAGCCACGACGAGGCCGGCATCGTCTGGCCGGATCCGATCGCACCCTTCGACGTCTCGCTCATCAACATCAAGGTGGGCGACACGGCGACGGACGAGGCCTGCGCGCATCTCTACCGGGCGCTCGCCCTGCGCGGCCTCGACGTGCTCTACGACGACCGGGACGAGCGTCCCGGCGCCAAGTTCGCCACGGCCGACCTCGTCGGCATGCCGTGGCAGATCCTCGTCGGCCCCAAGGGCCTTGCCGACGGCAAGGTGGAGGTGAAGCGCCGCGCCACGGGTGAGCGCGAGCTTCTGTCGATCGAGGATGCCGTGACGCGGATCGCGGGCTGACGGCGAGGCAGGGGCGGGGAGCGGCATGAGCGGACGCGCGGCCGAGAGCGGTTCGACGAGACCCTTTGCGCTCTTCGAGTGGCTGCTCGCGGCCCGCTATCTGCGGGCGCGCCGGCGCGAAGGCTTCATCTCCGTTATTGCCGGCTTCTCCTTCCTCGGCATCATGCTCGGGGTCGCGACGCTGATCGTCGTGATGTCGGTGATGAACGGCTTTCGCAAGGAGCTGCTCGACAAGATCGTCGGCGTGAACGGCCACATGTTCATCCAGCCGATCGATTCCCCGCTGACCGATTTCGACGCCGTGTCGAAGCGGCTCGCCGACCTCTCGGGGGTGAAGCTCGTCGTGCCGATGGTGGAGGGCCAGGCGCTCGTCTCCTCCACAGCGGCCTCCGGCGGCGCCCTGGTGCGCGGGGTGCGCGAGGCCGACATCGCCAGCATTCCCTTCATCGCCGATACCATCCGGCAGGGCACGCTGCGCGATTTCGACGAGAAGGGCGGCGTCGCCATCGGCCGGCGCATGGCCGAATATCTCGGCCTTCGCGTCGGCGATTCGCTCACCATCGTCTCGCCGCGCGGCGCCGCGACGGCCTTCGGCACCGCGCCGCGCATCAAGGCCTACCCCATCGTCGCGGTGTTCGAGATCGGCATGTCCGAGTTCGACAACACCTTCGTCTACATGCCGCTCGGGGAGGCGCAGGCCTATTTCAACCGGGATGGCGACGTCAGCGTCATCGAGGTCTTCCTTCACAATGCCGATGACGTCGGCGCCATGCGCCCGCGCATCGAGGAAGCCGCCGGCCGGCCGATCATGATCACCGACTGGCGCCAGCGGAACCGCACCTTCTTCGGCGCGCTCGAGGTCGAGCGCAACGTGATGTTCCTCATCCTCACGCTGATCGTTCTGGTGGCGGCTCTCAACATCGTCTCGGGCCTCATCATGCTGGTGAAGGACAAGAGCGAGGACATCGCCATCCTGCGCACGATGGGGGCGACGCGCGGCTCCGTGATGCGGGTGTTCCTCATCACCGGCGCCTCCATCGGCATCGTGGGCACGCTCGCCGGCTTCCTGCTCGGCCTGACGCTCGCGTGGAACGTGGAGGCGATCCGCAGCTTCCTGTCGCAGCTGACGAGCTCCAACCTCTTCCCGGCCGAGCTCTACTTCCTCAGCCGCTTGCCGGCCGAGATCGACCCGGGCGAGGTGACGACCGTGGTGCTCATGGCGATCGTCCTGTCGCTCGTGGCAACGCTCTACCCGAGTTGGCGGGCGGCGCGCCTCGACCCCGTCGAAGCCCTGCGCTACGGGTGAGACGGCATGACGACGCCCCAGACGCCGGCCCTGTTCCTCTCCAAGATCGAGCGCCGCTACCCGCAGGGCGAGACGATGCTCGACATCCTGCGCGGTGCGGACCTCGCCGTCTGGCCGGGCGAGATCGTCGCGCTCGTCGCACCGTCGGGCACCGGCAAGTCGACGCTGCTGCACATCGCCGGCCTCCTGGAGCATCCCGACAGCGGCGAGGTCTATGTCGGCGGCGAGCCGACGACCGGGCTCGACGATGCGGGGCGCACGCGCCTGAGGCGTCTCGACATCGGTTTCGTCTACCAGTTCCACCACCTCCTGCCGGAGTTCTCGGCGCTTGAGAATGTCGCCCTGCCGCAGCTCATCCGTGGCCTGGCGCGCAGGGAGGCCGAGGCCCGCGCCGCCGAGGTGCTGAGCTTCCTCGGCCTCGGCGAGCGCCTCGTCCACCGGCCGGCCGAGCTCTCCGGCGGCGAGCAGCAGCGCGTCGCCATCGCCCGCGCCGTCGCCAACGCACCGCGGGTGCTCCTCGCCGACGAGCCGACCGGCAACCTCGACCCGAAGACGTCGGACTACGTCTTCTCGATGCTGGTCGCGCTGGTGCGCGCCTCGCGCCTCGCGGCCGTGATCGCGACACACAACCTCGACCTTGCCGCGCGGATGGACCGGCGCGTCACCATCCGCGACGGCCTCGTGGTCAGCCTCGACTGAACCGCGAGGCGCAGGCCGCGATGCGCCGGCACCAGCACCGGCGAACCACCCGATCCCCCAGGACATCTCCACATTGCCTCACCGGCCGTCAGGCGCTCCTATGTCGGCAGGGGGACGCTCGGTCGCCCGCCATTCGACAGGAGGCACGCGATGCCAGCAGCCACGGTTTGGTCACCCGCCGATGTGCGGCCCGTCGCGGCCGACCGGCTGAAGATCTTCGCACTCGTCGGCTCGCAGGATCTCGGTCAGGCGGTTGCGCGGCTCATCGGGCAGGAGCCGGCCCGGCACGAGGAGCGGGATTTCGAGGATGGCGAGCACAAGGCGCGGCCGCTGGAGCCCGTTTCCGGCGCCGATGTCTACGTGATCCACTCGCTGCACGGCGGCCCCGAGCAAAGCGCCAACGACAAGCTGTGCCGGCTGCTCTTCTTCATCGGCGCGCTCAAGGATGCGGGGGCGGCGCGCGTCACGGCCGTCACGCCCTATCTCTGCTACGGGCGCAAGGAGCGGCGCACCAAGGCGCTCGATCCAGTGATCACCCGCTACATCGCAGCCCTCTTCGAGGCCGTGGGGACGGATGCGGTCGTGGCGCTCGACGTGCACAGCGAAACCGCCTTCGAGAATGCCTTCCGTCGGCCGGCGGTGGCGCTCACGGCGGCGCCGCTGCTCGTCGGACACCTTGCCGCGAGCCTCGGGGACGAGCCGCTGTGCGTCGTCTCGCCGGATCTCGGCGGCGGCAAGCGGGCCGACCTGTTCCGCGACGTGCTGGAGGCGATGACGGGCCGGGTGGCCGGCAAGGCCTTCGCGGAGAAGCGGCGCAGCGGCGGCGTCGTCTCGGGCGATCTCTTCGTCGGCGACGTCGCGGGCGCCACCTGCATCATCGTCGACGATCTCGTCAGCACGGGCGGCACTCTGGCGCGTGCGGCGAAGGCGGCCCGGGCGGGCGGCGCGCGGAGCGTCATCGCCTGCGTGACGCACGGCCTCTTCATGCCCGGCGCCGAAACGGCCCTCGCGGATCCCGCCATCGACCGCATCGTGGCGAGCGACAGCGTGCCGCCGTTCCGCCTGCCGGATGGGCCGGTGCGTGACAAGCTCGACATCGTGCCGATCGCGCCGCTCGTCGCCGAGACGATCGCGCGGATGCATACGGGCCGGACGCTCAGCGACCTGTTCGTCTACTGAGGATGCGCTCAAGCCGTCCTGCATCGGCAAGGGCAAGATCGATGTAGGTGCGCGCGAGGCGTGGCCATTTCTCCGGCGTGCGGGGATCGGCATCGAGAAGGTGGGCGATGGCGAGGCGCGCCCGCAGCAGGGCCCGGTGGCTGCGGTAGAACAGAAAGAGGCCGCTGCCGCTGCGGTCGCCGAGCGGCCGCGCGAGGCGCCGGTGCAGCGCTTCTCCCGCCCAGCGCACGCCGAGCCGCTCGCATTCGAGATGGAGGAAGGCTATCTCGTCGAGCGGGTCGAGCGCGCGCAGCTGCGCTGAGAACTCGAGGCAGTCGATGACGACGACGGGATCGCTCAGCCAGATGTGCTCAGGTCTGAGGTCTCCATGCGCCTCGACGATGCGGTGCGCGCGCCGGCCGATGATGTCCGGCCGCCGGGCAAGGAAGGCGCGCTGCGCGCGGCAGATGCGCGCGATCGCGCCTTCCGGCAGGTGAAAGCGCGGATCGCGCAGGAGCTGCTCGTTCTCGAGCAGGGCTCGCCGCCAGCGCGCCAGATGCACGGCGGGAGCGACGGGAAGGCGGCGGACCCGCCGGTAGAACGTCGCGAGCCGAGCCGCGAGTCGCTCTGCGTCCGCCCGCGTCAGGCGCTGCTCGCGGGCGCGAGTCTCGAGCGTATGGCGCTCGTCCAGGCGGCGCATGAGGACGAGCCAGTCGACGATCGTTCCGACCGCGCCGAAGGACAGGCCGTCCGGCGTCCGCCTGAGCGGCAGGACCTCCAGATAGACATCGGGGGCAAGGCGGCGGTTGAGCGCCAGCTCGGTGCGGCAGGCTGCCGCCCGCTGGTCGATGGTCGAAAAATCGAGATAGGCGGACCGCACGGGCTTCTTGAGCTTGTAGACGTGCTGCTCGGTCAGGAACAGCCAGGACATGTGCGTCTCGTGCGCCTCGACCGTGCATGCGGGCAGGGCGAGGCACTCCGGCTGGCAGAGGAAGCGCACCTTGTCCGCAAGCGGAACATCCGGCGCGGGCTCGGCCTTGAGGCGCGATGTCGAAGGCGCGAACATGCGCTAAGGTTATACACCGCCCCGCCTGCGGCGTTGACGTCGATCAAGGCGAGATGGCCCGTGAGGCGCCATTGTCGCCAGCCAAGGGCACCCTTCGGGGCCGGTGCGGCGGGCCGCCAGCGGGCGCCGCACCGGTTGCCGTAAGGCGGGTTGTCCGCGAGGAGCCTGTCCGAGGTGTGCGGATGGATGCTGCCGGTGCCCTGCTCACCGACCTCTACCAGCTGAACATGCTCCAGGCCCCTCGACGAGGAGGAGATCGCGGCCATGCTGGCGGCCGGCGCCCCCATCGACGGCTTCGGCATCGGCACCAGCCTGACGACCTCTTCCGACGCACCGGCGCTCGACTGCGCCTACAAGCTGCAGGAATACGCCGGGGTCGCGCGGCGCAAGCTCTCGGCCGGCAAGGCCACCTGGCCCGGACGCAAGCAGGTCTGGCGCAGCCATGGCGCCGATGGGCGGATCGCCGGCGACATCCTCTCTGTGGTGGACGATGACCAGCCCGGCACACCGCTGCTTGTGCCCGTCATGCGCGGCGGCAGGCGCATCGCACCGCAGTCGACGCTCGCCGCGATGCGCACGTTTGCGGCCGAGGCCCTGTCCCGCCTGCCAAACGACCTGCGCCGGCTCGATCCGGCGCCGGCCTATCCGGTCACGGTTGCGCCGAAGCTTCATGCGCTCGCCGAGGCTGTCGACCGGCGGCTCGCCGCATCGCAGGGAGGGGCGGGCTCGGACGCGGGAACCAGAAACGGGAGTTGCCGATGAGATCGCCTTCCAAGGCCAAGACGCCGACTGCCAAGACGCCGAGTACCAAGATGCCGACACGAAAGCCGCCCGAGAAGCCGGCCTCCGAGGAGGCTGAAAGGCGGCGGCGGCTTGAGGAACAACTCGAAGAAGGGCTCAAGGGAACCTTCCCGGCATCCGACCCGGTTTCGGTGACGGAGCCGGCGCCGACGCGGCCGGGCAACAACGGCCATTGAGGTCCGCGAGCTGAATCGCCCCCGGGGCTGAGAAGGAAGGGACCGCCTGCGGCTGGCGCGGGCGGTCCTGGGATCGTCGTTGCGGGGCCGCCGGCGTGGGCGGTCACGCGTTCGTCAGCAGCCGCTCGATCTCGTAGACGGGGTGCTTGGTCAGGTCCTTCCCGACCTCGGCGAGCAGCGTCGCGCGCATGTCGTCGGCGAGGCATTCGCGCATGGCGGCCAGCATGCGCGGCGGCGCAACGAGCACGAGGCCGGGCGGATGCATCGCCTTGTGCAGGGATTCGAGCGTCCGCATCGTCTCTTCGGCGAACTGCACCTTGGCCTCGCGGTGCCAGTCCGTGCCGTCGACGGCGCTCGCCGGGCCGGCGGCATTCTGCGTGCGGCCGGGCCGATCGGTGCCGGTCGTCGCATTGGCACCGTTCTCGGGAGCTTCCGCATGGCGCTCGACCTTGAGGTTGGGAAAGACCTCGTCGCCCTCGTTGCGCAGGAAGAGGGCCTTGCGGGCATCGCACACGACGACGAGGGCATCGTGGGGGAGGGAAAGCTGCATGAGAAGCTCCAGCTGCGAAAAGTGACGCTGCCGATAGTCGAGCACCTGCAGGAGCGTTCATTGATCGACCGCAACCTGGCGTCGAAATCGCACATGCGCCTGCGCCGTTGATCTGTCGCAATGCCCGGCGGCTCCCTCCGTGCCAGCGTTGCAAGGTCCCGCGCCTGCGAAGGCAGACCTCGCGGATTGCGCCGGGCGGTCCATTGCCGAACGGGAGGCGAGCGGTGGAACAGACAGCCAGGGACGTCATGGCGACGGACGTGGTGAGCGTCCGCCCCGACACCAGCGTGCGGCACGCCGCCGAGATCATGCTGGCGCGGGGGCTGAGCGGCCTGCCGGTGATCGACGACGACGGCCGGCTCGCCGGCGTCATCACCGAGGGCGACCTCATGCGCCGGGCCGAGCTGCGCGATGCGCTGGGATCCGCAGAGACGTCGGGCGCATCGGAGCCGGACAGGAGCCGCGACTACGTCACCGGCCACAGCTGGCGTGTCGGCGACGTGATGAGCACCCCCGCCGTCGCGGTGGAGGAGACGACGCCGCTGGGCGAGATCGCAGCGCTGTTCGACCGGCGGGCCATCAAGCGCGTGCCGGTGCTGCGCGCGGGCGTGCTCGTCGGCATCGTCAGCCGGTCGGACCTGCTGCGGGGCATCGTCACGGCCGCGCCGGACCGCACGGCCGCCGGCGACGCCGCCATCCGCCTCGGCATCGTCACGCGGCTGCGCCACGATCTCGGGCTCGCGGAGCCTCTGCCCGACGTCGTCGTGACGCGCGGCATCGTCCACCTGTCCGGCATCGTCCGCTCCGAGACGGAGCGCGCGGCGGTGCGCGTCGTCGCGGAAGGTGTCCGTGGCGTGGCCGGCGTCGACGACCGTCTCGTCGTGCAGCCGCAGGAGCCGTCCGGACCTGAAGCGGCATGAAGGCAGAGAAGGAGGCGACATGGCGCCCATCCTCACGGTGACGCTCAGTCCGACCATCGACATGGCGAGCGAGGCCGAGGTCGTGCGGCCGACGCACAAGGTGCGCACGGCGCAGGAGCGGTTCGATCCCGGTGGCGGCGGCATCAACGTCGCCCGTGTCATCGCGATGCTCGGCGGCACGGTCGAGGCGGCCTATCTCGCCGGCGGCATCACCGGCGCGCTGCTCGACCAGCTCGTCGCGCCGACCGGCATCGAGGGCAGGCCCTTTCCGATCGCCGGGGCGACACGGGTCAGCTACACGGTGCACGAGCGCAGCACCGGGCTCGAATACCGCTTCGTCGCATCAGGGCCCGAGGTGAGCACGCGGGAGCTCGAGCCCTGCCTTGCCCTCCTGCGCAAGACCGACAGCCGCTGGATCGTCGCGAGCGGCAGCCTGCCGCGCGGCTTGCCGCTGGAGACGTTCGCCAGGATGGCGGATATCGCCGCGCAGCGCGGCGCACGCTTCGTCCTCGACAGTTCGGGGGAGGCGCTGGCGGCGACACTCGACCGTTCCCGCGTCTTCCTGGTCAAGCCGAGCCGGGGCGAGCTCGAGCAGTTCGTCGGCCATCCGCTCGACGAGATGGGCGTGCGCGAGGCCGCGCTCGCGCTGGTACGGCGCGGCGCGGCCGAGATGGTGGCCGTGACGCTCGGGGCCGGCGGGGCGGTGCTGGCGAGCAAGGCTGGCATCACGCGCGTGCCGGCGCTGCATGTGCCCGTGCGCTCCGCCGTGGGTGCCGGCGACAGCTTTCTCGGGGCCATGACCTTCGCCCTCGCTGCGGACCGCTCGCCCGAGGAGGCCCTGCGCCTCGCCATCGCGGCCGGGGCGGCCGCAGTGCTGACGCCGGGCACCACCTTGTGCCGGCGCGAGGACGTGCTGCGCCTCTATGCCGAGGCCGAGGCGTGCGAAACAGCCGGCTGATTTGATCACCCTCAAGGCCCCGGCTTCGCTGTCGGCCGAGGCTATGCCTGTCCGGGCCGCCGGGAGGCCCGGGAAGGGGGAGTGGAGCGATGACGAAGCAATCCCCGCCGGTCATCTGGTTCGAGGACCTCTCCCGCGCCGACGTGGCGCGGGTCGGAGGCAAGAACGCCTCGCTCGGCGAGATGGTCCGGGCGCTCGCTCCGAAGGGCATTCGCGTGCCGGGCGGCTTTGCCACCACGGCCGACGCCTTCCGCGACTATCTCGCAGCGAACGGGCTCGGGGCGCCGATCGCGGATCACCTCGCGGCGCTTGCTTCCGGCAAGCAGACATTGGCGGAGACGGGCCAGGCCGTCCGCAGCCTCATCCTGCACGGCGACTGGCCGGCCGCGACGCAGGAGGCGATCATCGCCGCCTACCGCCGCTTGTGCGCCGAGAGCGGCCGCGCCGACATCGACGTCGCCGTTCGCTCGAGCGCCACGGCCGAAGACCTGCCCGAGGCGAGCTTCGCGGGACAGCAGGAGACCTTCCTCAACATCCGTGGCGAGGCGGCGCTCGTCGAGGCCTGCCGCCGCTGCTACGCCTCGCTCTTCACCGACCGCGCCATCAGCTACCGCCAGGCCAAGGGCTTCGACCACATGCAGGTGGCGCTCTCCGTCGGCGTGCAGCGCATGGTGCGCTCCGACATCGGCGGCGCCGGCGTCATGTTCTCCATCGACACGGAGACGGGTTTCGACAAGGTCGTGCGCATCGATGCCGCCTGGGGCCTCGGCGAGACCGTGGTGCAGGGCAGCGTCGGGCCTGACGAGTACCAGGTGTTCAAGCCGCTCCTCGCCGATCCCGCGCTGTCGCCGATCATCGACAAGACCTGCGGGGACAAGGCGCACAAGCTCATCTATGGCGGCGGCGAGACGCCGACCCGCCTCGTGCCCGCGTCGAAGGCCGAGCGGGCCGCCTTCGTGCTCGACGATGTCGAGATCCTGACCCTCGCGCGCTGGGCCGTCGCCATCGAGACCCACTACGGCTGCCCGATGGACATCGAATGGGCCAGGGACGGCGAGACCGGCGAGCTCTTCGTCGTCCAGGCAAGGCCCGAGACGGTGCAGGCCCGGCGCCGCGCCGATGCCTTCCGCACCTTCCGCATCACCCGCAAGGGTCGCAAGCTTTCCTCCGGCCTCGCCATCGGCGACGCGGTCGTCTCCGGTTGGATCTGCCTCATCGAAAGCGCCCGCGACATCGCACGTTTCGTCGACGGCAGCATTCTCGTCACCGGGACGACCGATCCCGACTGGGTGCCGGTCATGAAGCGGGCCGCGGCGATCGTCACGGACAGGGGCGGGCGCACCTCCCACGCGGCCATCATCAGCCGCGAGCTCGGACTGCCGGCCATCGTCGGGACGGGCAACGCGACGGAACTGCTCCACGACGGCCAGGAGGTGACGGTGTCCTGCGCCGAGGGCGACGAGGGCTTCGTCTACGAGGGCACAGCCGATGTGGAGGCGGAGACGCTCGACATCGGCGCCCTCCCGCAGACCGCCACCCAGGTCATGCTCAACCTCGCCAACCCTGCGGCGGCCTTCCGCTGGTGGCGCCTGCCGGCCGACGGCGTCGGGCTGGCGCGCATGGAATTCGTCATCAGCAACGCCATCCGCGTCCATCCGATGGCGCTCGTGCGCTACGACGAACTGCGCGACGAGACGGCCCGGCGCGAGATCGCCGCGCTCACGGCCGGCTATGGCGACCGCACGGACTATTTCGTCGACCGGCTGTCGCGCGGGCTCGCGCGGCTTGCCGCCAGCTTCCACCCCAAGCCGGTCATCATCCGCACGAGCGACTTCAAGACCAACGAATATGCCGGCCTCGTCGGCGGCGCCGGGTTCGAGCCGCACGAGGAAAACCCGATGATCGGCCTGCGCGGCGCCTCGCGCTACTACTCGCCGCACTATCGGGAGGGCTTTGCGCTCGAATGTCGTGCCATCCGGCGCCTGCGCAACGAAATGGGCTTCCGGAACGTTATCGTCATGATCCCGTTCTGCCGTTCGCCCGCCGAGGCCGACGCGGTCCTCGCCGTCATGGCGGAGAACGGGCTCAGGCGTGGCGAGGACGGGCTGGAGGTCTACGTGATGTGCGAGATCCCCTCCAACGTCATCCTGGCGCGGGAGTTCGCCGCACGTTTCGACGGCTTCTCCATCGGCTCCAACGACCTCACCCAGCTCACGCTCGGTGTCGACCGGGATTCGGCGGAGCTCGCCCCGCTGTTCGACGAGGAGGACGCGGCGGTGAAGTGGATGATCGCGCGCGTCATCGGCGAAGCGCGTGCCGCGGGCGCGAAGATCGGCCTGTGCGGCCAGGCGCCGAGCGACAATCCGGCCTTTGCCGCCTTTCTCGTCGAGGCCGGCATCCATTCCCTGTCCGTGAGCCCCGACAGCTTCGTCGCCGTCAAGCAGGCGGTTGCCGCTGCAGAGCGCCGGCACGGACACAACGAGGAGGCACGATGATGAAGGTTGGCGACATCATGACCCTGGGCGCGGCGACGGTGCGTCCCGACACGCCGCTCCTCGAAGCCGCGCAGCTGATGCTGCACCACGGCATCAGTGGCGTGCCTGTCGTTGACGCGGACGGACGGCTCGTCGGCATGGTGACCGAGCGCGACCTGCTGCGGCGGGCGGAGACCGGCACCGAGCACAGGCGCCCGCGCTGGCTCACCTTCCTCATGGATCCGGCGGCGCGGGCGGAGGACTATGTGCGCAGCCACGGCCGCAAGGTGTCCGACGTCATGTCGCACGACCCCGAGAGCGTCGCCCCCGACGCTCCGCTCACCGATGCGGTGGAATTGATGGAGCGGCGCGGCTTCAAGCGGCTGCCGATCGTGCGCGACGGCAAGGTCATCGGCATCGTGAGCCGAGCCAATTTCCTGCGCGTCCTGGCGCGCCGGCTCGAGGACGCGGCAGAGGCCACGGCCGAGGACATGGACATCCGCCGGCGCATCCTCGACGAGGTCGATCGCCAGGGCTGGGTGTCGAATTCGTCGCTCGACGTCGTGGTCAACGCCGGCAAGGTCGAGCTCGACGGCACGGTCGACGACGAGCGCGTGCGCGATGCCGTCCGCGTCTTGGCCGAGAACGAGCCGGGCGTCAGCGGGGTGGTGGATCGCCTGCGCGTCCAGCGCCCCATGACGCAATGGCCCATCTGACGGCGGTTCCCGCGACATCGCGCTATCGGTTCCGGGGGCCAGCGATCCGCCGGTCTCGAGGGCGGCCGAGGCGTCGGGTGCTTCGGTGACATCCGCCACGAACCGATTGCTTCCCCGTGCGCAGGCGAGCGCCCGCGCTCCGGCTGCTTCGCGCCGCCATCCCTGAAGGCACGCCGCACGGAGCGCCGGCGACGGTAATGATTTATTGACTCAAACACGCGCCGGGACTTGAACAAACAGTGAATAACGGTGAACATAAGACGAACAAGAGGAGCGAGACATGTTCAAAACCGTTGTCACCTCACTTGTCGAGATCGCATCGCTCGGCGTTTTCGTCACCATGATCGGCGTCTGGGCCACGGTTGCCAGCGCGCCTCCCGTCTGATCGAAAGACCGTCCACAGCCGGTCGGGCGCCGACCCTCGACGGCGCCGACCGGTCAAGGCGATACTGCGGCGCTCCCGAGCGATCGGATGGATCAGCAGCGAGTCGCCGGGGCCGAAGGGACGAGGACGGAACGAACGATGGGCAGCATCCTGAGCAGCGTCGGCTTCGTGCATCTTCACGTGCACTCGTCCTATTCGCTGCTCGAGAGCGCCCTGACCGTCACGACCCTCGGCAAGCTCGCCGCCGCCGACAAGATGCCGGCGCTTGCCCTGACCGACACCAACAATCTCTTCGGCGGACTGGAGTTCTCGGAGAAGCTGAAGGGCCTCGGCATCCAGCCCATCGCCGGCGTGCAGCTGTCGGTCGCCTTCGAGGAGCAGGATCCGGCCCAGCGCAGCGTCCACGCCCGCGATTTTCCCCACATCGTCCTTCTGGCCCAGGACGAGGAGGGGTACGGCAACCTGATGCGGCTCACGAGCTGGACCTATCTCGATACCGATCCCAGCGAGAAACCGCATGTGCCGCTCGACCGGGTCCTCGCCAACAGCCGAGGCCTCATCGCGCTGACCGGCGGCTTCGGCGGCCCCCTCGACCAGGCCCTGCGCGAGGGACGGTCCGAAAATGCCGAGGCGCGGCTCAAGGCCTTGCGCGGCGCCTTCGACGGGCGGCTCTATGTGGAATTGCAGCGCCACGGCCTGCCCGAGCAGGCTGCTGCCGAGCCTGAGCTGCTGCGGCTCGCCTATGACCTCGGCCTGCCGATCGTCGCCACCAACGAGCCCTTCTTCGCCAAACAGGACGACTATGAGGCCCATGACGCGCTGCTGGCGATCGCGGCCGGGCGGCTCATGTCGGACGAGAACCGGCGCCGCGTCACGCCGCAGCACGACTTCAAGACGCGCGCGCAAATGGCTGATCTGTTTTCGGATTTGCCGGAGGCGCTGTCATCGAGCGTCGAGATTGCCATGCGCTGCGCCTACCGCATCCGCACGCGCAAGCCGATCCTGCCGCGGTTCGATGCCGGCACAGAGGGCGCCGAGAGCGACGAGGGCGCGGAACTGCGCCGCCAGGCGGTGGAGGGGCTGAAGCGCCGCCTCGATGCGCACGGCCCGGCGCCCGACCTGACGGTGGCGGATTACGAGGAGCGGCTCGACTTCGAGCTCTCGGTCATCGAGCGCATGAAGTATCCCGGCTACTTCCTCATCGTGTCGGACTTCATCAAATGGGCGAAGGCGCACGACATCCCCGTCGGGCCGGGGCGCGGCTCGGGCGCCGGCTCGCTCGTCGCCTATGCCCTCACCATTACCGACCTCGATCCGCTGCGCTTCGGCCTGCTGTTCGAGCGCTTCCTCAACCCCGAGCGCGTGTCGATGCCGGACTTCGACATCGACTTCTGCCAGGACCGGCGCGAGGAGGTGATCGGCTACGTCCAGAAGCGCTACGGCGAGGACAAGGTCGCGCAGATCATCACCTTCGGCACCTTGCTCGCCCGCGGCGTGATGCGCGACGTCGGCCGCGTGCTGGAGATGCCCTACGGCCAGGTCGACAAGCTCACCAAGCTCGTGCCGCAGAATCCGGCCAATCCGGTGACGCTCAAGAAGGCCATCGAGGACGAGCCGCGCCTGCAGGCTGCCGCCGAGGAGGAGCCCGTCGTCGGCCGCATGCTGGCCATCGCCGAGAAGCTGGAAGGCCTGCACCGGCACGCCTCGACCCATGCCGCCGGCATCGTCATCGGCGACCGGCCGCTCGAGGAGCTGGTGCCGCTCTATCGCGATCCGCGCTCGGGCATGCGCGTCACCCAGTTCAACATGAAGTGGGTGGAGCAGGCCGGCCTCGTGAAGTTCGACTTCCTCGGCCTCAAGACGCTGACGGTGCTGACGACGGCGGTCAATTTCGTGCGCCAGCGCGGCATCGACCTCGACCTGTCGCGCATCCCGCTCGACGACCGCACCACCTTCGAGCTCCTCGGCCGCGGCGAGACGGTCGGCGTGTTCCAGGTGGAAAGTGCGGGCATGCGCAAGGCCCTCGTCGACATGCGCGCCGATCGGCTGGAGGACCTCATCGCCCTCGTCGCCCTCTACCGGCCGGGCCCGATGGCCAACATCCCGGTCTATTGCGACCGCAAGCACGGGCGCGGCGAAGCCTCCGAGAAATGGTACCTGCACCCGAAGCTGGAGCCGATCCTGAAGGAGACCTTCGGCATCATCATCTACCAGGAGCAGGTGATGCAGGTGGCGCAGGCGCTGTCGGGCTATTCGCTCGGCGAGGCCGATCTCCTGCGCCGCGCCATGGGCAAGAAGATCAAGGCGGAGATGGACGCCCAGCGCGTGCGCTTCGTCGAGGGCGCGCTGAAAAGCGGCCTTACGAAAGACCTTGCCGACGAGATCTTCGACCTGCTCGCGAAGTTCGCCGACTACGGCTTCAACAAGAGCCACGCGGCGGCCTATGCGCTGGTTGCCTACCAGACGGGCTATCTCAAGGCCAACTACACCGTCGAGTTCCTGGCCGCCTCCATGGCGCTCGACATGGACAACACGGACAAGCTGTCGGAATTCCGCCGCGAGGCCGAGCGTCTCGGCATCCGTGTCGAGCCGCCGTCCATCAACCGCTCGGGCGTCTCCTTCGAGGTCGACCACGACGGCGTGGGCCCGGGCATCATCCGCTACGCGCTCGCCGCGACCAAGGGCGTCGGGCGCCAGGCGGTTGAAAGCATCATTGCAGCACGCGGCGACAAGCCTTTCACGAGCCTGTCTGATTTCGCCTCGCGCATCAATCCGCGCCTCGTCAACAAGCGCACCCTGGAGGCGCTGATCGCGGCGGGCGCCTTCGACGAGCTGGAGCCTGACCGGGCGCGCGCGACGGCGGCGATCGACGCCATGATGGCGCTCGCATCGCGCATGGCGGCGGCGGCCACCGACGGTCAGGCGGACATCTTCGGCGGCCTTGCCGCCGGCCCCGAGTCGCTGCGCATCCCGCCCTACGAGCCGTGGGTGCCGGCCGTGCGGCTGCAGAAGGAATATGACGCGGTCGGCTTCTTCCTGTCGGGCCACCCGCTCGACGGGTACGAGGAGATGCTCGAGCGGCTGCGCGTGCAGCGCTGGGTGGATTTCGCCAAGGCGGTGAAGGCCGGCGCGACCATGGGCCGGCTGGCGGCAACGGTGCTCGACCGGACCGAGCGGCGCACCAAGAGCGGCAGCAAGATGGGCATCGTCATGCTCTCGGACCAGACCGGCCATTTCGAGGCCATCGTCTTCTCGGAGGGGCTGCAGCGCTTCCGCGATCTGCTGGAGCCAGGGCGGGCAGTGGTGCTCGTGGTGCAGGCCTCGGTCGAGGGGGAGGACGTGCGCGCCCGCATCCAGTCCGTCGAACCGCTCGACGAGGCCATTGCCCAGCATCAGAAGGGCATGCGCATCTATCTCCGCGACGAAGTTCCGCTCGCCAGTGTCAGCGAGCGCCTGAAGCAGCGCGGCGAGGGCGAGGTGTCGATGGTGCTCATCCTCGACAATGCGCAGGAGGTGGAGCTGCGCCTGCCCGGGCGCTATCTCGCCACCCCGCAGATTGCCGGCGCCCTGCGCGCCGTGCCGGGCGTGGTGCACGTCGAGCTGCAATAGACGCCGTAGCCGTTGTTCGGCAGGACTGGCAGGATCCATGCGGTGATACCCCGCCGGTATCAGGTCATGCGCTGGTGCTCGGCTCTCGCCTGCGCCTCGCGCATGCGGGCCGGGAAACGAGGGCCTGACCGGGAGATCCTCATTCCCCGGACGCATGCAGTGGAGCGCAGCGGAACGGAATGCGAGCCGGGGTCCAGCGCATGATGCCGAGCCGCAGGCTCTCCTGATCCCCACACTTCCCTGCATCCGCCCCGATGGCGGAATGCTCGCGCCTGCCGCCATCGCCCTTTGGCACGAGATCCCCCGCGAAAATTGCCACGCGTGAAGCGCCCGAAGGCTTGCGTCACGGCCGCCGCACCCGTATAAGCGCCGCCATCCCACACGCGGAGAACGCTCGAAGAGCATCCGGTGGCCGGCGGCAGCGCCGGTCGCAGCTCCGCGGAGGCTTAACCGGAGAAACTGTAATGGCGCTTCCCGATTTCTCGATGCGTCAGCTGCTTGAGGCTGGCGCGCATTTCGGACACCAGTCCCACCGTTGGAACCCGAAGATGGAATCCTACATCTTCGGCGCCCGCAACGGCATCCACATCATCGACCTCGCCCAGACGGTGCCGGCGCTCTACCGCGCGCTGCAGGCGATCTCGGACACGGTCGCGGCCGGCGGTCGCGTGCTGATGGTCGGCACCAAGCGCCAGGCGGCCGATGCCGTCGCCGATGCGGCCAAGCGCTCGGCCCAGTACTACGTCAACTCCCGCTGGCTCGGCGGCATGCTGACCAACTGGAAGACCATCTCGGCCTCCATCCAGCGCCTGCGCAAGGTCGAGGAGATGCTCGCCGGTGGCGCGCAGGGCCTGACCAAGAAGGAGCGCCTGATGCTGTCGCGCGAGCGCGACAAGCTCGAGCGCGCCCTCGGCGGCATCAAGGACATGGGCGGCACGCCGAACCTGCTCTTCGTGATCGACACGAACAAGGAGCAGCTCGCCATCAAGGAGGCGCAGCGCCTCGGCATTCCGGTGGCCGCGATCGTCGACACGAACTGCGATCCCGACGGCATCACCTATGCGGTGCCGGCCAACGATGACGCGGGCCGTGCGATCGCGCTCTACTGCGACCTCGTCGCCCGTGCGGCGATCGACGGCATCTCGCGCAGCCAGGGCGACTTCGGCATCGACATCGGCGCTTCCGAGGCTCCGCTCGTCGAGGATCTGCCGGCCGAGACCGAGCAGCCGGGCGAGGCTTTCGAGCTGCTCGACGCCCCGCGCGGCGCTCCCGACGACCTGACCAAGATCACGGGTGTCGGCCCGCAGCTCGAGAAGTCCCTGAACGAAGCCGGCATCTTCCACTACTGGCAGATCGCCGCCATGGGCGAGGCCGATGTCGCCAAGCTCGATGCCGAGCTCAAGCTCAACGGCCGCATCGAGCGCGACGGCTGGGTGGCGCTCGCCCGCACCCTGATCGAGGCCGCGTGACCTCGTCGCAATTCCGTGCCGCTTTGGCGGCATGATGATGTCTGGGACATGGTGCGGCCTGGCGCTTCGGTGCCGGGCCGTGCCGCATCGACGATTAAGAGGACGAAATGGCTAATATCACCGCAGCGATGGTCAAGGAGCTCCGCGACAAGACCGGCGCGGGCATGATGGACTGCAAGACGGCGCTCGCGGAGACCAACGGTGACGTGGAGGCCGCGGTCGACTGGCTGCGCAAGAAGGGTCTCGCCAAGGCGGCCAAGAAGTCGGGCCGCGTCGCGGCCGAGGGCCTCGTGGCGCTCGCCATCGAGGGCACCAAGGGCGTCGTCGTCGAGGTGAATGCCGAGACCGACTTCGTTGCGCGCAACGATCAGTTCCAGGCGCTCGCCGCCAACATCGCCCGTGTCGGCCTCACCGTCGGCGACGATGTCGAGGCCATCAAGGCCGCGGCCTATCCGGGCGGCGGCACGGTGGCCGACGCCATCGCCAACGCCATCGCCACCATCGGCGAGAACATGACGCTGCGCCGCGCGGCCGGCGTCTCGGTGCCGCAGGGCGTCGTCGCCTCCTACATCCACAACGCCTCGGGCGAGGGCCTCGGCCGCATCGGCGTGCTCGTCGGCCTCAACTCGGCCGGCAAGACCGATGAGCTTGCCGCGCTCGGCCGCCAGATCGCCATGCACATCGCCGCGGCGAGCCCCTTGGCGCTCGACCCGGCCGGCCTCGATCCGGCGACGGTGGAGCGCGAGAAGGCGATCCTCGGCGAGAAGCATGCCGGCAAGCCGGCCAACGTGATCGAGAAGATCGTCGAGAGCGGCCTCAAGACCTACTACAAGGAGGTCTGCCTCCTCGACCAGGCCTTCATCCACGATCCGTCGAAGACGGTCGCCCAGGCGCTCAAGGAAGCCGAGGGCAAGGTGGGCGCGCCCGTTTCGCTGACGGGGTTCGTGCGCTACAGCCTCGGCGAGGGCATCGAGAAAGAGGAAACCGACTTTGCCGCCGAAGTGGCGGCAGCGGTCGGCAGCTGAGGCCGGAATTTCCAGAAACGGCGGCGCCAAGCGCCGCCGTTTTTGTAAGATGAGACGGTCAAGGGCATGTTCGCCGGCGCGGGGCCGAATGGCACGGCGGCGGGAATGCTCGGCCACACGAGTTGCGACGCCTGCTGAGGTCCGGTCGGATCGGAGCAGGCCCTGGCGGAGGCTTAAGGGACGATGGCTGGCAAACGGGCGCTGATCAAACTGTCGGGTGAGGCACTGGCGGGGCCGGGCGGAGCCGGCATCCATGGCGAAACCCTGACCGCGCTCGCCAACGACATCGCCACGGCCGCGCGCGTCGGCCACGAGATCGCCGTCGTCGTCGGCGGCGGCAACTTCTTCCGCGGCGTGCAGGGCCTCGCCAAGGGCCTCGACCGGCCCACCGCCGATTCCATCGGCATGCTCGGCACGGTCATGAACGCCCTGGCGCTGGAGCACGCCATCGAATCGGCCGGCGTGCCCGCGCGCGCCATGTCGGCCGTGCCGATGCCCTCCCTGTGCGAGAGCTACGCGCGCAAGCGCGCCCTCGACCACATGGCTCACGGCAAGGTCGTCATCCTCGGCGGCGGCACCAGCAATCCCTATTTCACGACCGATACGGGCGCGGCCCTGCGCGCCGCCGAGCTGTCGTGCACGCTGCTCATGAAGGCGACGAACGTCGACGGCGTCTACACGGCCGACCCCAAGACGGACCCGACCGCCACCCGCTTCGAGCGCCTGACCCACGACGAGGCCATCGCCCGCAATCTCAAGGTGATGGACACCGCCGCCTTTGCCCTGGCGCGCGAGGCCGGGCTCACCATCGTCGTCTTCTCCCTGCAGGAGCCGGGCTCGATCGGGGCCGTGCTCGAGGGCGGGGGACGGGCCACCGTCGTTGTTCCTTCCGCGTGAAGCGCACACGCCCGTGTTCACCGATTCGAGACGAAGGTCTTGACCCGGAGGCCCGGGCGCGCTCAACGTCGCCGCGATATCTTGCAGGGAGCGAGCAAAAACAATGAGCCAGACATACGACCTCGCCGACATCAAGCGTCGCATGCAGGGTGCCGTTCAGTCCCTGAAGCATGATCTCGGCGGACTGCGCACCGGCCGCGCCTCGGCCAGCCTTGTCGAGCCCATCCAGGTTGACGCCTACGGCAGCCTGATGCCCATCAACCAGGTCGCGACCATCAGCGTCCCGGAGCCGCGCCTCCTCAGCGTGCAGGTGTGGGACCGCGGCATGGTCTCGGCCGTCGAGAAGGCCATCCGCGATTCCGACCTCGGCCTCAATCCGCAGACGGAAGGGCAGGTGATCCGCCTGCGTATTCCCGAGATGAACGAGCAGCGCCGCAAGGAGATGGTCAAGGTCGCCCACAAATATGCGGAGGAATCGCGCATCGCGGTGCGCCACGTCCGCCGTGACGGCCTCGACACGCTGAAGAAGCTCGAGAAGGACGGCGACATGAGCCAGGACGACCAGGCCCGCGAGGCCGACCTCGTCCAGAAGGCGACCGACCAGGCGATCGCCGAGATCGACCAGCTCCTCGCCGCCAAGGAAAAGGAAATCATGCAGGTTTGATCTGCGTGAGGGGGGCGGCGGCGCGGTGCGACGTCGAGCCGATGGCGCCGTGAGGACGGGTCGATGACGGTAGTGACCGAGCCGGCAACGGCAGCGGAAGATGTGCGGGCGGCGGCAGGCGAGGCCGGCGTGCCGGCGCATGTCGCCATCATCATGGATGGCAACGGCCGCTGGGCGCAGAAGCGCCACCTGCCGCGGGCCGAGGGCCATCGGCGCGGCGTGGAGGCGCTGCGCCGCGCCGTGCGTGCGGCCGCCGCGCGGGGCATCCGCTATCTGACCATCTACAGCTTCTCGTCCGAGAACTGGCGCAGGCCGGCGAGCGAGATCGCCGACCTCATGAACCTCCTCAAGCTCTTCGTGCGACGGGACCTTGCCGAGCTGCACCGGGCCAACATCCGCGTCCGCATCCTCGGCGAGCGGGCCGATCTCAAGCCCGATATCGCGGCCCTGCTCGACGAGGCGGAGAGCATCACGCGCGACAACACCGGCCTGACGCTGGTCGTGGCGTTCAACTACGGCTCGCGGCAGGAGATCGTCCGTGCCGCCCGGCGCATCGCCGAGGATGTCGCCGCCGGCCGCCTCGCCCCCGACGCCATCGACGCCGATGCCGTCGCTGCCCGGCTCGACCTTGCCGGCGTGCCGGATCCGGACCTCATCATCCGCACCTCGGGCGAGCAGCGCCTGTCGAACTTCCTGCTCTGGCAGGCGGCCTATGCCGAGCTCGTCTTCCTGCCGGTGCTGTGGCCCGATTTCGACGAGGCCGCCTTCGACGAAGCCCTTGCGGAATTCGCCCGGCGCGAGCGGCGTTACGGCGGCCTGACGGCGAGCGCCTGAGCGTCATGGCTTCTCCAGAGCCGCGACCGCCGGCCACGCCCCGCAGCATCGGTTCCTTCCTCTCATCCGAGCTCGGCCGGCGCACCCTGTCCGGCATTGCCCTCGTCGCCGTGGCGCTCGGCACCGCGTGGTGGGGCGGACTTGCCTTCGACATCCTCTGGGCCCTGGCGGGCGCGCTCGTCTGCCGCGAATGGGTGGCGCTGTCGCCGGCGCGCGCGGAGACCGTCCTGGGGCTCGGCGGTGCCGCGGCCGTGGCCGTCGCCAGCGTCGTTCTGTCGGTGAGCGGCCACCTGCCGTCTGCCTTGACCGCGCTTGCGGTGGGGGCCGCCGGCCTTGCCGCCCTCGGGCGTGATCGCACCTCGCGCCTGTGGGCGCTGGCGGGCCTCATCTATGCGGCCGTCATCGGGCTCGTGCCCGTCGCCGCCCGGGCCCTGCCGGAGGTCGGCCTCGTCGTCATCCTGTGGATGTTCGCCGTCGTCTGGATGACGGATATCGCCGCCTATTTCACTGGGCGCAGCCTCGGCGGGCCGAAGCTGTGGCCGAGCGTCAGCCCCAAGAAGACGTGGTCCGGCTTTCTCGGCGGGCTGGCGGCGGGCAGCCTCGCCGGCATGGCGGTCGTCGCCGTCGCCCAGGGCAACGGCATCGCCGAGGGCGCGCCGCTCTGGATGGTCGGCTGCGGCTCGGCCGTTGCTTCCGCGTTCGGCCAATTGGGCGATCTCGCCGAATCCGCGCTGAAGCGCCGGGCGGGAGTGAAGGATTCCGGGCACATCATTCCGGGCCACGGCGGGGTGATGGACCGCCTCGACGCCTTCTGGGCGGTGGCGCTGCTCGTCGGCCTGGGGCTTGTCGTCAGTTCCGCCGTCCGGGCTCCGGCGCTCTGAGGCGGCGGCGATGGCGACACGTCTCACCATTCTCGGTGCCAGCGGTTCCGTCGGCCGGGCAGTGGCCGATGTGGTCGCCGCCCATCCCGGGCGCTTCGAAGTCGAGGCCGTCGTCGCCGGCCGCGATGCGCGGGCTCTCGCCGACGTGGCGTTGCGGCTGCGCGCGCGCTGTGCCGTGCTGGCGGACGGCGAGGGCGGGGCGGCCCTGGCGGAGGCCCTGTCCGGCAGCGGCATCGCGAGCGGGGCGGGCGAGGAGGCGGTGCTCGAGGCGGTCGACCGGGACTGCGATCTCGTCGTCGCCGCGATCGCCGGCACGGCGGGGCTCCGCCCGACCCATCGCGCGCTCCGCCCCGGCCGCCGCATCGCGCTCGCCAACAAGGAATGCCTCGTCAGCGCCGGTGCCGCCTTCATGCGCGATGCCGCGGCAGCCGGCGCCACCATCCTGCCGCTCGATTCCGAGCACAACGCTCTTTTCCAGGCGCTCGGTGGCGCTGCCCTCGATGACGTGGAGGCGATGACCCTCACGGCCTCCGGCGGCCCTTTTCGCGACTGGCCGGCGAAGGCCATTGCCGAGGCGACGCCGCAGGAGGCGCTGAAGCACCCCAACTGGTCGATGGGGGCGAAGATCACCGTCGATTCCGCCGGGCTCATGAACAAGGGCCTCGAACTGATCGAGGCCCACCACCTCTTCGGCCTTCCGGCCGCGCGGCTCAGGGCGGTGGTGCATCCGCAGTCGATCGTCCATGGCATCGTGCATTTCCGGGACGGGTCGCTTTCGGCCGGCCTCGCGGTGCCCGACATGCGGGTGCCGGTGGCGCATTGCCTCGCCTGGCCCGAGCGCGTCGAAACAGAGGTCCCGCGGCTCGATCTTGCCGCAATGGGCTGCCTTACTTTCGCCGAACCCGACACGGCACGCTTTCCCGCGCTGCGGCTGGCGCGCGAGGCCCTGGAGCAGGGCGGGGCCGCGCCGACGGTGCTCAACGCGGCCAACGAGGTCGCGGTGGAGGCTTTCCTTGCGGGACGCATCAGGTTCGGCGATATCGCCCGCCTCGTCGAGGCGGTATGCACGCACGAGGGCGTGGGCGCCGCGCCGGCGGGGATCGACGAAGCGCTCGCGGTGGACTTTGCCGCGCGGGAACGAGCCCGCGCGCTTTTGCAGCAATCACGCTGAACGGGCGCAAGCGAGCCCGGCGAGGAGTGGACGATGGACATAGCGGGCACGGTGATCGGCGCGGGGTGGGGGCTCCTGAGCTATGTGGTCCCCTTCCTGTTCGTGCTGACGATCGTGGTCTTCTTCCACGAGCTCGGCCACTTCTGGGTCGCCCGCCGCTGCGGCGTCGCCGTCCAGGCCTTCTCCATCGGCTTCGGCCGGGAGCTCGTCGGCTGGACGGACCGGCACGGCACGCGCTGGCGCATCTCGGCGATCCCGCTCGGCGGCTATGTGAGATTCGCCGGCGATGCCAACAGCGCCAGCATGCCGGACCGCGGCGCGCTCGACACCATGTCCGAGGTCGAGCGGCGCGGCAGCTTCTACCACAAGGGCGTCGGCGCCCGCGCGGCGATCGTGGCCGCCGGCCCCATCGCCAACTTCCTGCTCGCCATCGCCATCTTCACCGCGAGCGTCTACTTCGGCGGCCGGGCCATCCTCCTGCCGCGCGTCGACGCGGTTGAGGCGGGCAGCGCCGCCGAGCGCGCCGGCGTCCGGCCGGGCGATCTCGTGCTCTCCATCGACGGGCGTCCCATGGAGAGCTTCGCCGACATGCAGCGCATCATCAGCGCCCGCCCGGGCGAGGCGCTGACCGTCACCGTCGAGCGGGACGGCAGCGAAGTGACGCTGACGGCGACACCAGACCTGCGCGAGATGACGACGCCGTTCGGCAAGCAGCGCATCGGGCTTCTCGGCCTGCGCGCCTCCCGTGACCCTGGCGATTGGACCGTCAGGCAATACGGCATCGTTGATTCTCTGCGGATAGGGTTAACAGATACTTGGTACATCGTGGAACGTACCGGCGATTATGTCGGAAAGCTCCTGACGGGCCGCGAATCGACCGATCAGCTCTCGGGGCCGATCCGCATCGCACAGGTTTCCGGAGAGGTCGCCTCGATGGGCGGACTTGCCGGCCTCATCAACCTGGCGGCCATCCTATCTGTCTCTATTGGCTTGATAAATCTCGTTCCGGTGCCGATGCTCGATGGCGGCCATCTGCTGTTCTACGCCATCGAGGCCGTGCGCGGACGCCCGCTCAGCGAGCAGGCGCAGGAGATCGGCTTCAGAATCGGGCTTGCCTTGGTGCTCATGCTCATGCTCTTCGTGACGTGGAATGATCTGCAGCATCTGGGCGCCGCTTTCGGTCTCGGGGCGACGTGACCGACGGGCAACGCTTGCTCGAAAAATGCGCGCCCGGCGCCTTCGGCCCGTTTGCAGACCGGCGTAAACTCTGTAGAAGCGTCTTCGACCCATACTCCGGGCAATCGAGACGGTTCGTTCGGGAAAGAATAAAGAGGGTAGGCACCTGATGACGCGGAATGTGAACAACCGCCGGGCCAGAGTGGCGCGCCGCCTGACGGGCGTGCTCCTTGCCAGCGTGGCCATCGTTGCGAGCGCCCAGGTTGCCACCGCCCAGTCGGCACGCAGCCCGCGTGCGGGCGCACAGACGGCGACTGTCGGCGCTCCGCTCATCAACCGCGTGGTGTTCCAGGGCAACAAGAAGCTGAAGTCCGAGCAACTCGGCCCCGAGATGCAGACCCAGGCGCGCACGCCCTTCAGCCAGTCGGTTGTCGACGGCGACATCGAGCGCATCCGCGAGATCTACCGCCGTGGCGGCCGCAGCCTCGCCAAGGTCGACGCGCGCGTGGTGTCGCTGTCCAACGACCGGGTCGACGTCGTCTTCACCATCGACGAGGGCGACAAGACCGGCGTCAAGGAAATCAACTTCGTCGGCAACAATGCCTTCTCGTCGTCGAGGCTGCGCAACCTGATGACGACGACGGAAATGAATTTCCTGTCGTTCCTCAAGAACACCGACGTCTACGATCCCGATCGCATCTCCACCGATCTCGAGCTGATCCGCCGTTACTACCTCAAGAACGGCTACGCCGATTTCCGCGTCGTTTCCGCGGATGCGGTGTTCGACGAGGCGCGCGAGGGCTACATCGTCACCATCGCGGTCGACGAGGGCCAGCAGTATCGTGTCAGCGGCGTCACGGTCGATTCGACTGTTCCGGAAGTGCAGGCCGCGGAGCTGCAGCGGCTCGCGCGTCTTTCCTCGGGCGACGTCTACAACGCCGAGGCCGTCGAGAAGACCCTCACCAACATGACGACCGAGCTCGGTCGGCGCGGCTACCCGTTCATGGTCGTGCGTCCGCGCGGCACGCGCGAT
This sequence comes from Chelatococcus caeni, assembly GCF_014196925.1. Classification (GTDB taxonomy): domain Bacteria; phylum Pseudomonadota; class Alphaproteobacteria; order Rhizobiales; family Beijerinckiaceae; genus Chelatococcus_A; species Chelatococcus_A caeni. The sequence continues at coordinate 1,200,220 of NZ_JACIEN010000001.1, forward strand.
CCGGCCTCGCACACGATCGCCATCGACTACGTCGTGGAAGAGGGGCCACGGGTCTACATCGAGCGCATCAACGTGCGCGGCAATACCCGCTCGCGCGACTACGTCATCCGCCGCGAGTTCGATATCGGCGAGGGTGACGCCTACAACCAGGTGCTGATCGACCGCGCCGTGCGGCGCCTCAACAACCTCGGTTACTTCAAGAACGTCCGCATCACCAACGAGCCCGGCTCGACGCCGGATCGCGTCGTGGTCAACGTGGATGTCGAGGATCAGTCCACGGGCCAGTTCTCCGTGTCGGGCGGCTATTCGACCTCCGACGGCTTCATCGGCGAGGTGGCTGTCTCCGAGTCGAACTTCCTCGGCCGCGGCCAGTATGTCCGCCTCGCCGGCACCTGGGGCCAGCGCACGCAGGGCGTCGAGTTCTCCTTCACGGAGCCTTACTTCCTCGACCAGCGCATGGCCTTCGGTGTCGACCTGTTCTCGAAGTACACCGACAACACCAACTATTCGCGCTACGAGAACCGCGTGACCGGCGGCCAGCTGCGCCTCGGCCTGCCGATCACCGAAGAGGTCACGCTGACGCTGCGCTACTCGCTGTATCAGTCGGAGCTCAAGATCCCGAATACCTATTCCAAGCCGTATAACGACTGCTCGATTCCGCTGCCCGGCCTGACGCCGCTGATTCCGGGCACAGGGGTTGCTCAGTATCCGGAGTGCACATGGAACGGAGAAGCCTCAATCGCGGTTAAGGAAGCCGTTGGAACGACCTGGACGTCGCTCGTTGGCGCCACGCTGTCGTACAACACTCTCGATAACATCCGCGATCCGCGTTCCGGTTTTTATGCCGAGATCAAGCCCGAGGTCGCCGGACTTGGCGGTGACTCGCGCTTCATCCGTGCCACGGCCGAGGCCCGCTACTACCATGAGCTGTTCGACGACGTCGTCGGCATGATCAAGGTGCAGGGCGGTCACATCCGTGCCTTCGGCGGCAACGACCTGCGCATCGTCGACAACTTCTTCCTCGGCCCGTCGCTGGTGCGCGGCTTCGCCCCGTCCGGCATGGGCCCGCGCGACATGACCGGCGACTACCGCGCTAACGCCCTCGGCGGCACCACCTATTTCGGCGGCACGCTCGAGGTGCAGTTCCCGATCTTCGGTCTGCCGCGTGAATTCGGCCTGCGCGGTGCCGTCTTCGCGGACGCCGGTACCCTGTTCGGCTATGAAGGCCAGCGGTACTTCGATCTGAATGGCAATGGCTCGATCAATTGCGCTGGATTTGCCGGATACAATCCGAATGCGGAGCCTGAGTGCCTCAACGTCGAGGACAGCAAGAAGATCCGCTCCTCCGTCGGCGTGAGCCTGCTCTGGCAGTCGCCGCTCGGGCCGCTGCGCTTCGACTACGCCTTCGTGCTGTCGAAGGCGACAGGGGACCAGACCCAGGCCTTCCGCTTCTCGGGTGGCACGAGCTTCTGATGCTCTCCTCGAAGCGGCCCGCAAGGGCCGCTTCTGTTTCAGGCGAAAGATATTTCTGGCGATGTCGGATCCGGTGTTCTTCGTCCAGGCCGTGCGCCCGACGCTCGCCGAGGTGGCGTCTCTCACCGGCGTGACGCTGCCTGCGGGCGCGGACCCGCAGATGGTGCTGAGCGGGGTCTCGCCGCTCGAAAGCGCGGCGCAGGGTGATCTCGCCTATATGGACAACCCGCGCTATGCCGCCGCGCTCGATGTGACGCAGGCGAGTGCCTGTTTCGTCTCGAAGCGCTTTGCCGCGCGCGTGCCTGCCGGCTGCGTGGCGCTCGTGGTCGCCGAGCCTTACCGCGCCTTCGCCAAGGTGCTCACGGCGATGTATCCGGCGGCGGCGCGGCCGGGCTCGCAGTTCGGTGCCGACGGCATCTCGCCCGGCGCCTATGTGCATCCCCAGGCGCGGCTCGAGCCGGGCGTCGTCGTCGATCCGGGGGCGAGCGTCGGCCCGGGAGCGGAGATCGGCTCCGGCACGGTCATCTCGTCGAATGCCGTGGTCGGCCCCGGCGTCCGCATCGGCCGCAACAGCTCCATCGGCCCCGGCGTCGTGCTGCAGCACGCGCTCGTCGGCAACCGCGTCATCCTGCACGCGGGCGCCAAGATCGGGCAGGACGGCTTCGGCTTCGCCATGAGCGCCCAGGGCCATCTCAAGGTGCCGCAGATCGGGCGCGTCATCATCCAGGACGACGTCGAGATCGGTGCCAACACCACCGTCGACCGGGGCGCCAGCCGCGACACCGTGATCGGCGAGGGCACGAAGATCGACAACCTGGTGCAGATTGGTCATAACGTCGTCATCGGCCGCCATTGCGTCATCGTCTCGCAGGTCGGCATCGCGGGCAGCGCCACGTTGGAGGACTTCGTCGTCCTCGGCGGCCAGGTCGGTGTCGTCGGGCACGTTCGCATCGGCATGGGCGCGCAGATCGCGGCGACGAGCAATGTCGCGACCGACGTGCCGGCGGGGGTCAAGTGGGGCGGCTCGCCCGCCAAGCCCATGCGGGCCTGGCTGCGCGAGGTGATGACGTTGAAGAGCCTGGCGGCACGACGCGGCGGCGACGCCGGCGAAGGATAAGGAACCACGGCGGGCGCCCGGCGCCTGCGTTGTGCGGGGAGACAACCATACATGAACGATGCGACCACGGGCCTCGAGGCTGCCGACATCGTGCAGATCCTGAGCTATCTGCCGCACCGTTACCCCTTCTTGCTCATCGACCGCATCATCGAGATGAAGGGCGACGAGAGCTGCATCGGCATCAAGAACGTCACCTACAACGAGCCGCAGTTCATGGGGCATTTCCCCAGCCGCCCCATGTTTCCCGGCGTGTTCATGATCGAGGGCATGGCCCAGACCGCCGGCGCCATGTGCGTCGCCTCCAAGCTCGCGCAGAAGGCGCGGCCCAAGGAGGTCTATTTCATGACCATCGACAAGGCCAAGTTCCGCAAGCCGGTCGGCCCGGGCGACACGGTGGAGTACCACATGACCAAACTCGCCAACCGCCGCAACATGTGGTGGTATCGCGGTGAGGCGAAGGTCAATGGCGTGCTCGTCTGCGAGGCTGAAGTCAGCGCCATGCTGGTCGTAGAGTAGGTTGATGTCGCAGATTCATCCGACGGCGATTGTCGAGGACGGTGCGCGCCTCGGCGAGGGTGTGCGTATCGGTCCCTATTGCCACGTCGGCCCCGAGGTGTCGCTGGGGGACGGCTGCGAACTCGTCAGCCACGCGGTGGTCGCCGGCCGTACCCGCATCGGGGCCCGCACGCGGATATTCCCCTTCGCCTCCATCGGCCATCAGCCGCAGGACCTGAAGTATCACGGCGAGCCCTCGACGCTCGAGGTCGGCAGCGACTGCATCATCCGGGAGGGCGTCACGCTCAATCCCGGCACCGAGGGCGGGGGCATGAAGACGGTCATCGGCGACCGCTGCGCCTTCCTCGCCAACTCGCACGTCGGGCACGACTGCGAGGTCGGCAGCAATGTGATCCTGTCGAACAACGTCATGCTGGCGGGCCACGTGACCGTGGGCAACTACGTCATCATCGGCGGCGGGGCGGCGGTCATCCAGTTCGCGCGCGTTGGCGCGCACGCCTTCGTCGGCGGCATGTCGGGGCTGGAGAACGACCTCATCCCCTATGGCATGGCCATGGGCAACCGGGCCCATCTGTCGGGCCTTAACATCGTCGGCATGCAGCGCCGCGGCTTCTCGCGCGAGGACATCCACACCGTCCGGCGCGCCTACCGCCTGCTCTTTGCGGATGAAGGCAGCCTGCGCGAGCGCGTGGAGGACGTGGCGGCGGAGTTCCAGAACCACGCCGTCGTGCACGAGATCCTCGACTTCATCCGCGAGGGCGGCAAGCGCTCCATCTGCACCCCGCGGGCTTCCGAAGAGAGCTGACCATGGCTGCTGGCGCGCCGGTCGCCCTGCTCGCCGGCGGCGGGGCCCTGCCGGGCCTGCTCCGCGCAGCCTTGCTCCGGCGCGATCGGAGCGTCCGGGTCCTCGCCCTGCGCGGCTTCGCCGAGCGGGCGCTGGCCCGTCAGGCCGACGTCGTCGTCGATATCCTCGATTACAAACGCATCTTCGCCCAGCTCGAAGCCTGGGCGCCGGCCGAGGTGGTGCTCGTCGGCACCGTGCATCGGCCCAAGCCCACGGCCTTTGCCGGGGCTCTCGCTGCATTCAGGAACCGGGACGAGATCGCCGCAATCTTGGGGGCGGGCGACGACGGCCTGCTCGCCGGCGTCATCCGTCTCCTGGAGGAGCGCGGCCTCACGGTGGGCGGCATCGATCGGCTGGCGCCGGAGCTGCTCGCCGGGGCGGGCGTTCTCGGCGCCGTGGCGCCCGATGAGCCGGGCCTTGCGGCCGCGGCGACGGGGCAGGGGGTGCTCGAGGCGTTGTCGCCGTTCGACGTCGGGCAGGCGGTGGTCGTCGCCGCGCAGCGTGTCGTCGCCATCGAGGGGCCGGAGGGCACCGATGCGATGCTCGCCCGTGCGCGCCGCCTGCGGCGCAGCCCGCGCCTGCGCGCCATCCATGGCGGCGTGCTGGTCAAGATGGCGAAGGTCGGCCAGGACCTGCGCGTCGACCTGCCGACCATCGGGCCGCGCACCGTCGCCTGTGCGGCGCGGGCCGGCCTTGCCGGCATCGCCATCGGCGCCGGTGCGACGCTGATCGTCGACGGGCCCGGCACGATCGCCGAGGCGGACCGGCGCGGCCTCTTCCTCCTCGGCATCGAGCGACGGCACGACAGGATCGAGACCTGATGCAGCAGCAGGCCGGATTGCACGTCTTCATCGTCGCCGGGGAGGAATCGGGCGATCAGCTCGGCTTCAAGCTCATGCGCTCGCTGCGGGCCCGGCATCCGGACATCCGCTTTTCCGGCGTCGGCGGCCACGCCATGGCGGGCGAGGGGCTGACGAGCCTCTTCCCGCTCGACGACATCGCCGTCATGGGTTTCACCGCCGTCATCGGCCGCCTCAGAACGATCATCGACCGCGTGCATCGCACGGTCGATGCCGCCGTGGCGGCCCGGCCGGATATCCTCGTCATCATCGACAGCCCCGATTTCACCCATGCGGTGGCGAAGAGGGTGCGCAAGCGCCTGCCCGACCTGCCGGTGGTCGACTATGTCAGCCCGAGCGTCTGGGCCTGGCGCCCCGGCCGCGCCCGCAAGATGCGCGCCTATGTCGACCACGTATTGGCGCTGCTGCCCTTCGAGCCGGCGGCCCACGCGCGTCTCGGCGGCCCCCAATGCAGCTATGTCGGCCATCCGCTCATCGAGCGGCTGGCCGAGCTGCGCCCGGCAAGCGGGGAGCGGCCGGCCCTTGCCGAAGGGGCGCCCGCGACGGTTCTGGTGCTGCCGGGCAGCCGCCGCTCCGAGGTGTCCCGGCTCATGCCGGTCTTTCGCGAGACCTTGCCGCTGGTCGAGACGGCGAGCCGGCGGCCGCTGCATTGGCTGATGCCGGTCGTCCCGCACCTCGCCGATGAGATCGAGGCCGCCGTCGCCGCCTGGCCCGTAAAGCCGCAGATCGTCCACGGCGCCGCGGCCAAGCTGGCGGCCTTCCGGCAGGCCCACGCGGCCCTCGCCGCCTCCGGCACGGTCACCTTGGAGCTTGCTTTGTCCGGCGTGCCGATGGTGGTCGCCTACAAGGTGGGCTGGCTCGAATCCCAGGTGCGCCACTTCCTCACCGTGTCGACCATCACCCTCGCCAATCTCATCCTCGGCGAGAGCGCCATCCCCGAGCGTCTGCAATGGGACTGCACGCCCGAGAAGCTTGCCGGCACGCTCGCGCCGCTGATCGAGGAAGGGCCGGAAAGGCAGGCCCAGCTCGCCGCGCTCGCCCGCCTCGATGCGGCGATGCGCATCGGTGACGAGGAGCCGAGCGAGAGGGCCGCGCGCATCGTGCTCGCCGTCGCCGGGCGCTGAGCAGCGAGAAACGCAGGCAAGGAGAACGAAGGCATGAAAAAAGGGCCCCGTGAGGGGCCCTTTCGTTTGTCCGAACCGCTCAGGAGCGCTGGGCGATCGGGGTGTAGTCGCGCTGCGGCGCGCCGGTGTAGAGCTGGCGCGGACGGCCGATCTTCTGGGACGGATCCTCGATCATCTCCTTCCACTGCGCGATCCAGCCGACGGTGCGGGCCAGAGCGAACAGCACGGTGAACATGGAGGTGGGGAAGCCCATCGCCTTCAGCGTGATGCCCGAGTAGAAGTCGATGTTCGGATAGAGCTTCTTCTCGATGAAATATTCGTCGTGCAGGGCGATGCGCTCGAGCTCCATGGCGACATCGAGCAGCGGGTCGTCCTTGATGCCGAGCTCGTTCAGCACCTCGTGCGTCGTGCGCTGCATGATCTTGGCCCGCGGGTCGTAGTTCTTGTAGACCCGGTGACCGAAGCCCATGAGGCGGAACGGATCGTTCTTGTCCTTCGCGCGGGCGATGAACTCGGGGATCCGGTCGGGCGTGCCGATCTCTTCCAGCATCTTGAGCGCCGCCTCGTTGGCGCCCCCGTGAGCCGGGCCCCACAGGCAGGCAACGCCCGCCGCGATGCAGGCGAAGGGATTGGCGCCCGAGGAACCGGCGAGCCTCACCGTCGAGGTGGAGGCATTCTGCTCGTGGTCGGCATGCAGGATGAAGATGCGGTCCATCGCCCGGGCGAGCACCGGGTTCGGCACGTATTCCTCGCACGGCACGCCGAAGCACATGTGCAGGAAGTTCGACGTGTAGTCGAGGTTGTTCTTCGGATACATGAACGGCTGGCCGATGGAATATTTATAGGCCATGGCCGCAAGCGTCGGCACCTTCGCGATCATGCGCATGGAGGCGATCATGCGCTGCTGCGGATCGGAGATGTCGGTGGAGTCGTGATAGAAGGCCGAGAGGGCGCCGACGGAGGCTACGAGGATCGCCATCGGGTGGGCGTCGCGGCGGAAGCCCTGGAAGAACCGCGTCATCTGCTCGTGCACCATCGTATGGCGCGTCACGCGGTAGTCGAAATCGGCCTTCTGGCTCGCCGTGGGCAGCTCCCCGTAGAGGAGGAGGTAGCAGGTTTCCAGGAAGTCGCCGTGCTCGGCGAGCTGCTCGATCGGGTAGCCGCGGTAGAGAAGCACGCCCTCGTCACCGTCGATATAGGTGATCTTGGACTCGCAGCTCGCGGTCGAGGTGAAACCCGGATCGTAAGTGAACATCCCGGCATTTTTGTAGAGCGGCGCGATGTCGACGACGCTCGGCCCAATCGTTCCCTCTCGCACGGCAAGGTCGATATTCTTGCCGTCGATGGAGAACGTGCCCGTTCCTGCGCTCATGGATGCATCCCCTTTCTTCGGGTAAAGCGCACAGGACAACGGCTCATCGGCAGGGGGCTGACCCCTTGGCTGTGATTGCCTTTCCGCTCCGCCGTCCCGCGGTTTTCGATCCGATCGAGATAAGATCGAGGCCTGCGTATCGCATTCGCGGCATGCGTTCAAGCAGCGCCGGAAGCGGGACTTGTCGGGCGACAATGCCGGCGCCGCAACCCTTGGGGCAAGTCGTTGCTGCGCCGCATCAAAGTGTCTGGTCGAGGCCCGTCAGCGGGCCTGGTCGCGCAGCCGCGCCAGGCTCTCCTCGCGGCCGAGCACCTCCATGACGTCGAACAGGCCGGGCGAGGTGGAGCGCCCCGTCAGCGCCGCCCTGAGTGGCTGCGCCATCAGGCCGAGCTTGACGCCCGCCTCCTCGGCGGCCGCGCGCACGGCGGCCTCCGTTTCCCCCGGCGTCCACGCGTCGAGGCCCTCGAGGCGACGCAGCACCTGCCCGAGCCGCCCCCGGGCGGCATCATCGAGAATGCCGCGCGCCTTGTCGTCGAGCGCGAGGGGGCGCGACGCATAAAGATAGGAGGCGCTGTCGAGGAGCTCGATCAGCGTCTTGGCGCGCTCCTTGAGGCCGGGCATGGCGGCGAGCAGCTTCTCCCGCAGGGACGGCTCCAGCGACGCGCCGAGGCCGCGGGCCGGGCCGATCTCCGGCAGCAGCGCCTCGATGGCCTGGAGAAGCTCTTCGTCCGGCGCGAGCCGCATGTAATGGCCGTTGAGGTTCTCCAGCTTGGCGAAATCGAAGCGGGCGGGCGAGCGGCCGATGCTGGTGAGGTTGAAGGCCGCGGTCATCTCCTCGGTGGAGAAGACCTCCTGGTCGCCGTGGCTCCAGCCGAGGCGCACGAGATAGTTGCGCAGGGCCGCCGGCAGGTAGCCCATGGACCGGTAGGCGTCGATGCCGAGCGCCCCGTGCCGCTTGGACAGCTTGGCGCCGTCCGGCCCGTGGATGAGCGGGATATGCGCCATCACCGGCACCGCCCAGCCGAGCGCCTCATAGATCTGCGTCTGCCGCGCCGCGTTCGTCAGATGGTCGTCGCCGCGGATGATGTGGGTGACGCCCATGTCGTGGTCGTCGACGACGACGGCAAGCATGTAGGTCGGCGTGCCGTCGGAGCGCAGCAGAACGAGGTCGTCGAGGTCCTTGTTCTGCCACGTCACGCGGCCCTGGACCTGATCGTCCACCACGGTCTCGCCGGTCTGCGGTGCCTTGAGGCGGATGACGGGCTTGACGCCGGCGGGCGCCTCGGCGGGATCGCGGTCGCGCCAGCGCCCGTCGTAGCGCATCGGCCGCCCCTCCTTGCGGGCGAGCGCGCGCATCTCCTCGAGCTCCTCGGGCGTGGCGTAGCAGTAATAGGCCTTGCCCCGGCGCAGCAGCTCCTCCGCCACTTCGCGATGACGCGCGGCGCGCGCGAACTGGTGCACGACCTCGCCGTCCCAGTCGAGGCCGAGCCAGGTCATGCCGTCGAGGATCGCCTGGATCGCGGCCTCGGTGGAGCGTTCCCGGTCGGTATCCTCGATGCGCAGCAGCATCTTGCCGCCGTGGTGGCGGGCGAAGAGCCAGTTGAACAGGGCCGTGCGGGCGCCGCCGATGTGGAGGAAGCCCGTGGGCGAAGGCGCGAAGCGGGTGACGACCGTGCCTGACATGGGTGTTCGGAACTCTCGGAAGGTGGCGGTGACGAATCGATGCGAGCTTGCCGCATGCCGCGTGCTGCTCGCAAAATCCGGCGACTTGATGGTTCAATGCGGCGGGCGCTCGTGTAGCATGACCTGCCGTCAGACGTAAGGAATTCCTCGCTCCGCATGCCGTCGGACCGATCCCGCCAGGCCCGTGCCGTTGCCGCCGTGCTCGATCGCGCGACCGGCGGACGCGGCGCCGTTCTGGCTGGTGGCCTGTCCCTTGCCGATGTCGGCTCGTTTCTTACCCGCTGCCTCGACGAGGAGGGCACGCACCGGCGCCTGTTCCCCTGGGCGGCGGTGAGCTTCGGCATCGGGGTGCTGCTCTATTTCGCGGCCGACCGCGAGCCGAGCGTCTGGGCGCCTGTCGTGGCGCTTGCCGTCACCGTCGGGGTGGCAGCCGTTTCGCGACGCTATGCGGCCTTCGTCGCGGCGGTTGCCGCCGCCTTTCTCTTTGCCGGCTTCCTCGCCGGTGCGGCCCGGACGGCCCGGGTGGAGGCACCGGTGCTCGCCCGCGTGACCATCGCGCCGCTCATCGGCTTCGTCGAAAGCGTGGAGGAGCGGCCGCAGGGGCCGCGCGCCGTCGTGCGCGTCGAGACGCTCGGCAATCTCGGCGACGGCGAGCGCCCGGCGCGGGTGCGGGTGTCGATGCGCGAGCCGGCCCGGCTGCGCGCCGGCGACTTCATCAAGGCCACCGCCCGCCTGATGCCGCCGCCCGGGGCGGCCTGGCCGGGCGGCTACGATTTCACGCGCGACGCCTTCTTCCGCGGCATCGGCGCCGTGGGCTCTCTTGTGGGGCGTGTCGAGATCGGTGCCCCGCCACGGCCACCGGACTGGCGCCTGGGCCTTGCGACATGGCTCGATGAGACGCGCAATGCGCTGACGGCGCGCATCGCCCGTGCCGCGGGCGGGCAGGAGGGGGCGGTCTCGGCCGCGCTCGTCACCGGCAAGCGCGGCCTCATCACCGAGGACACCAACGAGGCCCTGCGCGCCGCCGGCCTCTATCACATCGTGTCGATCTCCGGCCTGCACATGGCGCTGGCCGCCGGCACGGTGTTCTGGGCCGTGCGCGCGCTCCTCGCGCTCTTTCCGGCCATCGCCCTCACGTGGCCGATCAAGAAGATCGCCGCCGCGACGGCCATGGCGGGGGCCGTGGGCTACTGCCTGTTCTCGGGCGCCGACGTCGCCACCCAGCGGGCGCTGATCATGACGCTGACCATGCTCGGCGCCATCCTCGCCGACCGGCCGGCGCTCTCGATGCGCAATCTCGCCTTCGCCGCCATCCTGTGCCTCGCCCTCGAGCCGGAGGCGGTGCTCGGGCCGAGCTTCCAGATGTCGTTCTCGGCGGTCGCCTGCCTCGTGGCGCTGGCGGAATGGCAGGCGGCCCGCGCGGGCAGGGGCGAGGCGTCGCTCGGCCCGGTCGCGCGCGTCCTGCGCCATGCCTGGCGGTGGACCGTCGCCCTCGTCGTGACGACGCTCGTCGCCTCCCTGGCGACGGGGGCCTATGGCGCCTATCATTTCCAGACCGCCATGCCGCTGAGCGTCGTCGGCAACGGCATCGCGCTACCCTTCGTCTCCTTCATCGTCATGCCGGCGGCGGTGCTCGGGGTGCTGCTCAATCCCTTCGGCCTCGACGCGCCCATCTGGTGGCTGATGGGGCAGGGCACGGCCATCGTGCTCGCCGTCTCCCATGCCATGCAGGACTGGCGCCTGTCCGTGGTGGCGATACCGGCCTTTCCGGGCAGCGCGCTCATCCTCTTCTCGCTGGCGCTGCTCGTCCTGACCATCTGCATCTCGCCGCTGCGCTGGCTCGCCGCCGTGCCCGCAGCCGCCGCCCTCGCCATCGCCGCCGGAGCTGCGCGGCCCGACATCTTCGTCGACCGCAACGGTGCGAGCGCGGCCGTCCGGGGGACGGAGGGTCGCCTCGCCGTGCTCGGCCGCGCCTCGTCCTTCGTCGTCGCGCAATGGCTGCGCGCAGACGGCGATGCGAGGCAGCCGGGCGACGAAAGCCTCAAAAGCGGTGTCTTCTGCGACCGCGACGGCTGCACCATGCAGGCGGTCGACGGCCGCATGGTCGCCCTGGTGCGCCGCCCCTCGGCCTTCGTCGAGGACTGCCGGCGGGCCGACATCCTCGTCACGGCGCTCACCGTCCCGCCCGGCTGTGCAGCGCCCGTGGTGATCGACCGCACGAAGCTGCGCGAGAACGGCGCAATGGCCGTCATCCTCGGGAATGGCGGCAGCGATCGGCTCATCGGCCAGTTGCCCTCCGACGAGCGCCGCGCCTGGATGCAGGCGCTTCCTTCACGACCGTTGCGCCAGACGACCGGCGCCGCGACGGGCCGGCCACCATCACCGACAGCCGATGAGACGGGCGGGGAGGATCAGGAGCCCGACGTCAGTAGCGACGCAGCAGATTGACGAGCTTGCCCTGGATGCGCACCCGGTCGGGGCCGAGCACGCGCGTCTCGTAGGCCGGGTTGGCCGCCTCGAGCGCGATGGAGGAGCCGCGGCGCCTCAGGCGCTTCAGCGTCGCTTCCTCGTCATCGATCAAGGCGACGACGATATCGCCCGTATTCGCCGTATCCTGCTTGCGGATGACGACCGTATCGCCGTCGAGAATGCCGGCCTCGATCATCGAGTCGCCGCGCACCTCGAGCGCGAAGTGCTCGCCGCTGCCCAGCATGTCCGGTGGCAGCGAAACGGTGTGGCTGCGGCTCTGGATGGCGGAAATGGGCGTGCCGGCCGCGATCCGGCCCATGACGGGGATCGCCACCGTCTGGACCGCGGGTTCGACCGCCTGGGGCGCCGGCGCGCGCACCTTGCCGAGCCCGCCCTCGACGACGCTTGGGTTGAAGCGGCCGCGCGGGGCAGCGGCGACGCCGTCGGGCAGGCGCAGCACCTCGAGCGCCCGGGCGCGGTTCGGAAGCCGGCGAATGAAGCCGCGCTCCTCCAGCGCCACGATGAGGCGATGGATGCCGGATTTCGACTTGAGGTCGAGCGCTTCCTTCATCTCGTCGAAGGACGGCGGCACGCCGGTCTCACGCAGGCGTTCGTGGATGAAACGCAGGAGTTCGTGCTGTTTGCGCGTCAGCATGGCCGGCGATCTCGCTCCCCCTCGTCGAATCGCATTGTCGATGCGAGTCGAAAACAAATCATGAACGAGATTAGACGTTCTCGGTGTGTTCCGCAAGTTCAACCGACGCGGGAAACTCAGAGCCGGATGATGCGGCAGGGCTCGCCCGCCCGGGCGGCGGGGGCATGGGGCGCACGCACGACGAGCGCCTCGGCCTCCGCCATCAGGCGCAGCATGGAGCTGTCCTGGCGCGGGAAGGGGCTGGCGACGAGGGTGCCGTCGTCGGCCGTCGCGAGGCGGGCGCGCAGATAGTCCTGCCGCTCGTCATTGGCCGGCAAATCGGTGCCGAGCCGGGCCGGCAGGGTCGCGATTTCGGCCGCATCCGGATCGCCGCTCAGCGCCCGCACGAGCGGCGCGAGGACGATGAGCGAGCACACGATGCTGGAGACGGGATTGCCCGGCAGGCCGAGCACGGCCATGGCGCCGAGGCGCCCGTGCATCAGGGGCTTGCCCGGGCGCATGGCGATGCGCCAGAAGCCGAGCTGCCACCCCTGCGCCGAAAGGGCGCGCTGCACGAGATCGTGATCGCCCACCGAGGCGCCGCCGAGCGTCACGAGGACGTCGGCCCCAGCCTCCTTGGCCGCATCGATCGCGGCAGACAGCACGGCAAGATCGTCCCCCGCGATGCCGAGGTCGATGGCCTCGGCGCCGGCCCCTTCGGCGATGGCCGCGACGGCATAGGTGTTGGAGGCGACGATCTGGTCGGGGCCGGTCGGCTCGCCGGGGCGGACGAGTTCGTCTCCCGTTGCGAGAATGGCGACGCGCGGCCGCCGCACCACCGGCAGCGTGGCGTGACCCATGGCCGCGGCGAGCGCGACCGCCGAGGGGCCGAGCCGCCGGCCGGCCTGCAGCAGGACCTCGCCTTCGCGGAAATCGAGCCCGGCCTCGCGCACGAAGCGCCCCGCCGCCACCGTGGACAGCGCTTCGACCCAATCCCCCTCGGCGCGGGCATTCTCCTGGATCAGGATGGCGTCGGCGCCCGCCGGCACGGGCGCGCCCGTGAAGATGCGCACGCATTGGCCGGACCCGACCGCGCCCTCAAAGGCATGGCCGGCGGCACTGGTGCCGATCAGCGAGAGGCGCGCGGGAACGGCCGCGACATCGGCGGCACGCACGGCATAGCCGTCCATCGCCGAGGCGGCGAAGGGCGGCTGGGTGCGCAGGGCGGCAACGTCCGCGGCGAGCGTGCGGCCCGCGGCCCGGTGCAGCGTCACCGTCTCCTGCTCGCGGACAGGGCTCGCGCCGGCGAGGATGCCGGCGAGCGCATCGGCGACCGGCGTCAGGGCCAAGCTGGCCTCCTCATGCTGGCCTCCTCATGCCGTCTTCTCCGCATCCGGCCGGTCGCCGGCGCGGAAATCGCCGGACTTGCCGCCGCTCTTGGCGAGAAGGCGGATGCCCTCGATGCGCATGGCCCGGTCGGCGGCCTTCACCATGTCGTAGATGGTGAGGCAGGCGACGGAGACGGCGGTCAGCGCCTCCATCTCGACGCCGGTCTGACCCGTGACGCGCGCCTCGCCCGTCACGCGTACGCCCGGAAGCGCCTCGTCGATGGTGCAGTCGACCTTCACCTTGGTCAGGTTCAGCGGATGGCAGAGGGGGATGAGCTCGTGCGTCCGCTTCGCCGCCATGATGCCGGCGATGCGGGCCGTGGCGAGCACGTCGCCCTTCTTGGCTTCGCCCGAGCGGATGAGGGCGAGCGTCTCCGGCAGCATGACGACATGGCCCTCCGCCTGCGCGACGCGCTGCGTCACGGCCTTGTCGCCCACGTCGACCATGTTGGCCTTGCCCGAGGCGTCGACATGCGTGAGCCGAGTCATGCCGCCTCGGCCTCACCGAAGAGGAGGGCGCGGGTCGCGGCCGCCACGTCCGTCTGGCGCATCAGGCTTTCGCCGACGAGGAAGGTGCGGATGCCGACGCCCGCAAGCCGCGTGATGTCGGCATGGGTGAAGATGCCGCTCTCGCCGACGACGATGTGCCCCGAGGGGATGCGCGGCGCCAGCGCCTCACTGACGGCGAGCGACGTCTCGAAGGTGCGCAGGTCGCGGTTGTTGATGCCGATCATGCGCACGTCGAGGGCCAGCGCGCGGTCGAGCTCCTCGGCATCGTGCACCTCGACGAGGACGTCCATCGTAAGTTCCTCTGCCGCGGCAACGAGGGCGCGCGCCTCTTCGTCGCTGACGGAGGCCATGATGACGAGGATGCAGTCGGCGCCCCACGTGCGCGCTTCGTAGACCTGATAGGGCTCGAACAGGAAGTCCTTGCGCAGGGCGGGCAGGCCGGAGGCCGCGCGCGCCGCGCCGAGATAATCCGGATGGCCCTGGAAGGAGGGGCCGTCCGTCAGCACCGACAGGCAGCTCGCGCCGCCGTCCGCATAGGCCTTCGCCAGCGCCGGCGGGTCGAAATCGGCGCGGATGAGACCCTTCGACGGGCTCGCCTTCTTGATCTCCGCGATGAGGGCCGGCCGGTCCTCGGCCAGATGGGCCTCGACGGCGGCAAGGAACGGGCGCGGGGCCGGGGCGGCATGGGCGAGGCGCACCATCTCCTCGTGCGGGATGCGGGCCTTCGCCGCCGCGATCTCGCGGCGCTTGTAGGCTTCGATCTTCGCCAGAATGTCGCTCATGGGGCCCTCAGGCATTCGACGCTGCAACGAGCCGCTCGAGCGTAGCGCGTGCGGCGCCGCTGTCGAGGGCGGCCTCGGCGGCGGCAACGCCCTCCTTGAGATCGGCGGCCTTGCCGGCGACCACGAGGCCGGCGGCGGCATTGAGCACGGCGATGTCGCGGTAGGGCGTCTTCTCCCCGGCGAGCACCGCGCGCAGCGCGGCCGCATTGTGCTCGGCCTCGCCGCCGCGCAGGTCGGCGATCGACGCCCGGACAAGCCCGACATCCTCCGGCGTGACGGTGAAGCGGCGGATGCGCCCGTCCTCCAGCGCCACCACCGAGGTCGGCCCGGTCGTCGTCATCTCGTCGAGCCCGTCGGATCCGTGCACGGCCCAGACGCGCTGCGCGCCGAGGGCGGCGAGCACCTCGACGAGCGGCTGGAGCCAGCTCTCGGAATAGACGCCGAGCAGCTGGTGGCGCACGCCGGCCGGATTGGCGAGCGGCCCGATGAGGTTGAAGACGGTGCGGGTGCCGAGTTCGACGCGCACCGGCGCCACATGGCGCATGGAGGCGTGGTGGGTGGGCGCGAACATGAAGCCGACGCCGGCCGCGGCAAGGCAGCGCTCGATACCGGCCGGGTCGAGCCCCACCTTGACGTCGAGCGCGGCGAGCACGTCGGCGGCGCCGGATTTCGACGAGGCGGCCCGGTTGCCGTGCTTGGCGACCGGCACGCCGCAGGCGGCGGCGATGATGGAGGCGAGCGTCGAGACGTTGTAGCTGCCCGAGTTGTCGCCGCCGGTGCCGACGATGTCGATGGCGCCCGCCGGGGCGCTGACGCGCACCATGCGTGCGCGCAGCGCCTCGACCGCGCCGGCGATCTCGTCCACCGTTTCGCCGCGCACGCGCAGCGCCATCAGGAAGGCGCCGCTCTGGGCCGGCGTCACCTCGCCCGAGAGCAGGGTGTCGAAGGCCTGGCGGGCCTCCTCGCGACTCAGCGAGACACCGGTGGCGACTTTGGCGATGAAGGGTTTGAAGGCGTCCATCGGTGTTCCGTCAGCTCGTTCTTGCGGGGCGCCCGGTCTCGTTCCAGCGCGCGGCGATATCGAGGAAATTGCGCATCATGGTCGCGCCATGCTCCGAGAGGATGCTCTCGGGGTGGAACTGCACGCCGTGGAGCGGCAGCCGGCGGTGCGCCATGGCCATCACGAGGCCGTCCTCGCTCTCGGCGGTGACGGCAAGGTCGGCCGGGCAGGTCTCGCGCGCCACGATGAGCGAGTGGTAGCGCGTGGCCTCGAACGGGCCGTTGATGCCGCGGAAGAGGCCCTCTCCCTTGTGATGCACGCGCGAGATCTTGCCGTGCATCGGCAAGGGCGCGCGCACCACCTCGCCGCCGAAGGCCTGGCCCATGGCCTGCAGGCCGAGGCAGACGCCGAACATCGGCACGCTCGGTGCGGCCTTCTCGATGAGCTCGAGGCAGATGCCCGCCTCGTTGGGCGTGCACGGGCCGGGGGAGAGGACGATGGCGTCGGGGTCGAGCGCCAGCACCTCGTCGGCGGTGATGGCGTCGTTGCGGCGCACGTCGATCTCGGGGCCGAGCGCCCCGATGAGATGCACGAGATTCCAGGTGAAGGAATCGTAGTTGTCGACGAGGAGGATGCGGAACATGCGCGTGGCTTTCTGAGAGACAAAGCTTTGCCCGTCGGGGCAGTGGTGGGTCAAGCCTCCAGAAGCCGGCGCCATCGCTCCCGCCGCATCATTGCCCCCGTCGCGCGCGCATGGCGAAGCGCACCGCATCCTCGGCGGCGCGGAACTGGGCCTTCGCCTTGCTGATGCATTCCTGCTGCTCGAACTCCGGGTCGGAATCATAGACGATGCCGGCGCCGGCCTGCACGGCCATGCGGCCGTCCTTCACCACGGCGGTGCGCAGCACGATGCAGGTATCCATCTCGCCGTCGGCGCCGAAATAGCCGATGCAGCCGGCATAGGCGCCGCGCTTCTCCTTCTCCAGTTCGTCGATGATCTCCATGGCCCGCACCTTGGGCGCGCCGGAGACCGTGCCGGCCGGAAAGCCGGCGACGAGGGCGTCGAGCGCGTCGTGGCGCGGATCGAGCCGTCCCTCGACATTGGAGACGATGTGCATCACCTGGCTGTAATATTCGAGGAAGAAGCTGTCGGTGACCGTCACCGAGCCGATCTCGCTGACGCGGCCGACATCGTTGCGGCCGAGGTCGAGCAGCATGAGATGCTCGGCCCGTTCCTTCGGGTCCGCCAGCAGCTCCTCGGCGAGCGCCTTGTCCTCCTCGGGCGTCGCCCCGCGCCGGCGCGTGCCGGCGATGGGCCGGATCGTCACCTTGCCCTCGCGTACCCGCACGAGGATCTCCGGGCTCGAGCAGACGATCTGGAAGTCGAGAAAGTCGAGATAGCAGAGGAAGGGCGAAGGGTTGAGCCGGCGCAGCGAGCGGTAGAGCGACAGCGCCGGCAGCGTGAACGGCGCCTCGAAACGCTGCGACAGCACCACCTGGAAGATGTCGCCGGCGCGGATATATTCCTTCGCCCGCGCCACCATGGCCTTGAATTCGTCCGGCGTGGTGTTGGAGACGGGCGCCGGCGCCGCGATGGCGGCGGGGTCGAAGCGCGCATCGTGGGGCAGGGGGCGCTCCAGCGCCTCGAGCGTCGCATCGAGCCGCGCCAGCGCCGCCTCGTAGGCCGCGCGGGCGGAGACGCCCTCCTTCGGCCGCACGGGCGTGACGAGCGAGAGCTCGTCCCTGACGGCGTCGAAGACCACCATGACGGTGGGGCGCACCAAGACCGCATCCGGCAGGCAGAGGGCATCGGCCGGCTGGTGCGGCAGGCGCTCCATCAGCCGCACCATGTCGTAGCCGAGATAGCCGAAGATGCCGGCCGCCATCGGCGGCAGGTCGCCCGCGAGCGGGATGCGGCTCTCGGCGATGAGGGCCCTCAGGCTGTCGAGCGGGGCCGCTGCCTCCGGCACGAAGTCCTGCGGCCGGTTGAGGGCGTCCCGGTTGATCTCGGCTCGCCCATCCCGGCAGCGCCAGATGAGGTCGGGCCTGAGGCCGATCATCGAATAGCGGCCGCGCACGGCGCCGCCTTCGACCGATTCGAGCAGGAAGGCGGGCGCCTGCCCGCCGTCCGTGAGCTTGAGGAAGGCTGCGACCGGCGTCTCGAGATCCGCGACCAGCGTCGCGCTCACGACGCTTGCCGCGCCTTTCTCGTAGCCGGCGGCGAAATCCTCGAAGGAAGGGGTCGGCTGCATGGCGCCTCAGAACTCGCCGCTGGTGCCCAGCGCCGTGCGCAGGGCCTGCTGGTTGATGCGCACGTTGAGCTCGCTCTGCAGGCTGGCGACATATTCGCCGAGGATGTCGTCCGTCATCGCCGTCGCGAGCTGGCCCTGCAGGCGCTCCGCCTCCTGGGTCGAGGTCACGAACTCCGGCACCGTCGCCGCCGTCACCTTGAAGACGACGCGGCGGTCGCCGTCGCCGATCCCGGCCGAGGCGGCCTTGCCGGCGTGGACGGAGAAGGCCTGGGTCACGACATTGGCCGGCAGGCCGTCCTGGGCCTGGCCGCGGGCGAGGCCTTCCGCGGTCCTTGCCTCGAGCGAGAGCTCGGCGGCGATGGCCTCGATGGTTTCGCCCTGGTCGAGCCGGGTGACGATCTCCTGCGCCTTGTCCGACAGGCGCCGGGCGATCTCGTCGACCCGCCACTGGGCGGCGACGTCGGCGCGCACCTCGTCGAGCGTGCGGTCGCGCGTGCCCTCCACATTGGTCACGTCGTACCAGAGATAGCCGCCGTCGGCGAGGCGCAGCGCCTCGTTGTCGGCACCGATATCGGTCTCGAAGGCCGAGCGCAGCAGCACCTCGCGCTCGGGAATGTCGGCGACGGGCTGTCCGTCCTTGCCGTTGCCGCCCTGGTCGAGCGGGCCGATCGTGCGCTCGTTCAGCGAGAATTCCCGCGCGATCTCGGTGAGCGGCTTGCCGGCGATGCGCTGGTCCTCGATGCGGTCGTGGGTCTCATCGAGGAGCGAGCGGGCGCGCTCGATGGCGATCTCCCGCTTGAGCTCGTCGGCGACCTCCGCGAAGGGCCGCACCGCGGCGGGCGTGACCTCGGCAGCACGCACGAGCACGATGCCGAAGCGGCCGCTGACCGGCGTGCTCACGTCTCCGGCGGAGAGGGCGAAGGCCGCTTCCGCCACCGCCGGATCGATCATCTGCTCGCGGGTGAAGGTGCCGATCTCGATGTCCTCCGGCCGCACGCCGCGCTCGGTGGCGATGTCGGCGAGGGACGCGCCGGCGAGGATCTTCTCGCGCGCGGCATTCGCCTCCTCCTGCGAGGGGAAGGACAGCTGCTGCAGCTTGCGGGTTTCGGGCGTCGTGAAGCGGCGGGCCTTCACCTCCTCGTAGCGCGCCGTGGCGTCCGCGTCGGACACCTCGCCGGGCTTGGCGAGATCCTCTGGTCGCAGCGACAGGATGGAGACCGTGCGGTATTCCGGCGCGCGGAAGGCGGCCTTGCGTTCGTCGAAGAAGGCCTGCAGCGCGGCATCGTCAGGCGCGCCGACGTCGCCGGCGAGCGCGGCGGGCAGCTCGACATAGGCGATGCTGCGCCGCTCGGCGCCGTAGCGGTAGACGGCCTCGCGCATCGCGAGCGGCGGCACGATGGCGCCGGTGAGCGCATCGGCCAGCTGGCGGCGGGCGAGGACGGCCTGCTGCTCGGTGATGAAGCCCTGCTCGGTCAGGCCGTTGGCGCGCAGGATGCTGTCGAAGGCGAAGCGGTCGAACTGGCCGCTGGCGTTGCGGAAGGCCGGATCCTTGACGACGGCTTCGCCCGCCGTGTCGCGCGAGACGGCGAGGCCGAGCTCGGATGCGCGCTCGTCGAGCGCCGCTTCCGCGATCAGGCGGCCGAGGAGCTGCTGCTCGAGGCCGAGCGCGCGCGCCTGGTCGGCGGTGATCGAGCGGCCGAAGCGGCGCGAGAGCTGCTGCAGCTCGTTCTGGTAGGCGGTGCGCACCTGCTCGACGCCGATTTCACGGTCGCCGACCGTGGCGACGGTGTTGACGCCATAGCCGCGGAAGACGTCGCCGATGCCCCAGATCGCAAACGACAGGATGAGAAGGCCGAAGAGGATGCCCACGATGAGCTTGCCGAGCCAGCTCTTGCCGAGATTGCGAAAACCCTGAAGCATGTCGATCCGGTTCCAGTCCCTGAGGTTTCAGGAGGGCGGTGGCCCCCGCGAAGGCGGCGGATCATAGATAGACACACCGCCTCCCGCAATGTCGCGCGTTGCCGAGCTTTCCGTCCTCTGTTAGTCCACCCCCAAACGGAGGCAGGACCGGATGACGACGGAACGACCGCGCCCGCTCGTGGCGGGCAACTGGAAGATGAACGGCACGCGTGCCGCCACCAAGACCTTCGCCGCGATTCTCGAGGGCTGCGACGCGGCCCTGCGCAGCAAGGTCGACCTCCTCGTCTGCGCGCCGGCGACGCTGACCTATGTCTTTGCCGTCGCGGCCGTCGGCACGCCCGTCAAGGTCGGCGGGCAGGACTGCCATGCCGCCACCCACGGCGCGCATACCGGCGACATCTCGGCGGCGATGCTGGCCGACGTCGGCGCGAGCTACGTCATCGTCGGCCATTCGGAACGGCGCACGGACCACCGTGAAACCGACGAGATGGTCAAGGCCAAGGCCCGGGCCGCGATCACGGCGGGGCTGACGCCGATCGTCTGCGTGGGCGAGACGCGCGAGGAGCGCGACGCCGGTCGTGCGCTGGCGGTCGTCGGCGCCCAGCTTGCCGGGTCGATGCCCGAGGAAGCGGCGCGCGAGCCGGTGGTCGTGGCCTACGAGCCGGTCTGGGCCATCGGCACCGGGCTGACGCCGACGGTGGCCGACGTCGCCGAGATGCACGGCTTCATCCGCCAGAGCCTCGTCGACCGCTTCGGCGCGGCCGGCCGCAACATGCGCCTGCTCTACGGCGGCTCGGTCAAGCCGGGCAATGCGCGCGAGCTCCTCGGCGTCGCCGAGGTCGACGGTGCTCTCGTCGGCGGCGCCAGCCTCGTCGCGGAGGATTTCCTGGCGATCGCGCGTGCCTATATGGAGTGACGGACCGATCGTCCGCGGACGCGGCGATGCGTCCTTTGATCCGCGGCGCGGGCTGTGCTAAAGGCCGCGCCAATTGAGTTTGCCGCCGCGCCCGGCTTGTCGCCGCGCGGCCCTGGAACAGAGCATGCTGACCGTCCTCATCGTCGTTCATCTCATCATCGTGCTGGCGCTCGTCGGCGTCGTGCTGCTCCAGCGCTCCGAAGGCGGAGGCCTCGGCATGGGTGGGGGCGGCGTCTCCGGCTTCATGACCGGCCGCGGCCAGGCGAACGTGCTGACGCGCACGACCGCGATTCTCGCCGCCGCCTTCTTCGTGACGAGCCTGCTCCTGTCCGTGCTCGCCGGCTATCAGGGCGCCCCGAGCTCCGTCATCGACCGCGTCGCGCCCGGTTCCGGCCAGAACGGCCCCTCGGCGCCGGCTTCCGGCCCGGGCGTCCTCGAGGAGCTGCAGCGCCTGCAGGGCGGCCCGGCGCAAGGCGCAGGCCAGGCACCGTCACAGCAGCCGCCAGCCCCGCCGGCGGGGCCACAGGTGCCGAGCTCCCAGTAATCGGCAGCAGCGAGGGCCGGGGTTCCGGCCCTCTCTTTTTGTGGGAACGCCTGGCGCGCGCAGCAGGTTGGCGCGTGGCGGGGAGGTCTTTGTTGATTCCGGTTGCCGCTTGTACGAGCCGCATTCCCGAATCGCGCAGTTCGGAGTAAACGAGAGTCCCCATGGCACGATACGTTTTCATCACCGGCGGCGTGGTGTCGTCCTTGGGCAAGGGCCTTGCTTCGGCGGCCCTCGGTGCGCTCCTGCAGGCGCGTGGCTACAAGGTCCGGCTGCGCAAGCTCGACCCCTACCTCAACGTCGATCCGGGGACGATGAGCCCCTACCAGCACGGCGAGGTCTTCGTGACCGACGACGGCGCGGAGACGGACCTCGACCTCGGCCATTACGAGCGCTTCACCGGGCGCCCGTGCACCCGTGACGACAACATCACGACGGGCCGCATCTATCTGGACATCCTGACCAAGGAGCGGCGCGGCGACTATCTCGGCGCCACCATCCAGGTCATTCCGCACGTGACGAACGCCATCAAGGAATTCGTCATGCGCGGCAACGAGGACTACGACTTCGTCCTCGTCGAGATCGGCGGCACGGTGGGCGACATCGAGAGCCAGCCGTTCCTCGAGGCGATCCGCCAGCTCGGCCAGGAGCTGCCGCGCAATCACGCCATTTTCGTGCACCTCACGCTGCTGCCCTTCATCCCCTCGGCCGGGGAGCTGAAGACGAAGCCGACCCAGCACTCGGTGGCGGAGCTGCGCTCCATCGGCATCCAGCCGCACATCCTGCTCTGCCGCACCGACAGGCCGATCCCGAAGGAGGAGCGGCGCAAGCTCTCGCTCTTCTGCAACGTGCGCGAGAGCGCCGTGATCGAGGCGCGCGACGTCTCCTCCATCTACGACGTGCCGATCGCCTACCACGAGGAAGGGCTCGACGACGAGGTGCTCGCCGCCTTCGGCATCGAGGGGGCGCCGGCGCCCGACATCTCGCGCTGGAAGGCGATCTCCGAGCGCGTGCGCACGCCGGAAGGCGAGGTGACCATCGCCATCGTCGGCAAGTACACCGGCCTCAAGGACGCCTACAAGTCGCTCATCGAGGCGCTGCAGCACGGCGGCATCGCCAATCGCGTGAAGGTCAACCTCGACTGGATCGAGAGCGAGATCTTCGAGCGCGAGGATCCGGCGCCGTTCCTGGAGCACGTGCACGGCATCCTCGTGCCCGGCGGCTTCGGCTATCGCGGCGCCGAGGGCAAGATCAAGGCGGCCGCCTTCGCACGGGAACGCAAGCTGCCCTATTTCGGCATCTGCTTCGGCATGCAGATGGCGGTGATCGAGGCGACGCGCTCGCTCGCCGGCGTCAGCGCCGCGAGCTCGACCGAATTCGGCCCGACGAGCGAGCCTGTGGTCGGCATCCTGACCGAATGGCTGAAGGGCAACGAGCTCGAGCGGCGCACGGCCGAGGGCGACCTCGGCGGCACCATGCGCCTCGGCGCCTACGAGGCCCAGCTCGCCCCCGGCAGCAAGGTGGCGAACATCTACGGCCGCACCCAGATCTCCGAGCGCCATCGCCACCGCTACGAGGTGAACATGGAGTACCGCCAGCGGCTGGAGGCGAAGGGCCTCGTCTTCTCCGGCGTCTCGCCGGACGGGCTCCTGCCGGAGATCGTCGAGTTCGCCGACCATCCCTGGTTCATCGGCGTCCAGTTCCATCCGGAGCTGAAGTCGCGGCCGTTCGAGCCGCATCCGCTCTTCAAGAGCTTCGTCGCGGCGGCCCTGGAGCAGAGCCGCCTCGTCTGACAATTCACGGCCAGGGCTGGCGGCAGGGAAACGGGGCTGGGGGCGCCGATGGTGTTTGAATCGATCAACAATCTGCCGGATTTTCTGGTCGACTACCTCATCGCGCTCGTCCTCGTCCTCGTCTATATCGGCATCTACACCTTCATCACCGCGCACAACGAATTCGCGCTCATCCGCCGCGACGTCGCGGCGGCCAGCCTGTCGCTCGGGCTCAGCATCGTCGGCTTCGCGCTGCCGCTGTCGAGCGCCGTGGTGCACGCGCGCACCTGGCCGGACCTCGTGGTCTGGGGCCTCGTCGCCATGATCGTGCAGATCAGCGCCTACTGGCTCGTGCGCCTCGCGATGCCAAACCTCTCCCAGCGCATCGCCAACAACGAGATCGCGGCGGCGCTTTTCCTCGGCGCGGCCTCGCTGGCCGCCGGCATCCTCAATGCCGGCGCCATGACGTTCTGAATGACCTTCCGAGGCCGGGCGGACGCAATTCGGCCTTTCTCCTGCGCCATCGAGCGCCTTTCTTCACCTCTTGTCTTCACCTCCTGGGGCGGGAAACATGAGCGCCAACGCAACCGTCAAGGTCGGCAACGTCTCCTTCGGCAATCACCTGCCGCTGGCGATCGTCGCTGGGCCATGCCAGCTGGAGAGCCGGGCCCATGCGCTGGAGATGGCGACGGCGCTGAAGGAGATCTGCTCCCGCCTCGGCCTCGGCCTCGTCTTCAAGACCTCTTTCGACAAGGCCAACCGCACCTCCGCCGGCGCGGCCCGCGGCGTCGGCCTTGAGGCCGCCCTGCCGATCTTCGCCGAGATCCGCGAGAGCCTCGGCCTGCCGGTCCTGACCGACGTGCACGACGCGGCCCAGTGCGCACCCATCGCGGAGGCGGTCGACGTGCTGCAGATCCCGGCCTTCCTGTGCCGGCAGACCGACCTTCTCGTCGCGGCCGCGAAGACGGGCCGGGCGGTCAACATCAAGAAGGGCCAGTTCCTCGCGCCGTGGGACATGGCGAACGTCGCCGCCAAGGTCACGGGCGCCGGCAATCCCGACGTCCTGGTGACCGAGCGCGGCGTCTCCTTCGGCTACAACACGCTCGTCTCCGACATGCGGGCGCTGCCGATCATGGCCGAGACGACGGGCGCGCCCGTCATCTTCGACGCCACCCATTCTGTGCAGCAGCCCGGCGGCAAGGGCACGTCCTCCGGCGGGCAGCGCGAGTTCGTGCCCGTGCTGGCACGCGCCGCCGTGGCCGTCGGCGTCGCCGGCCTCTTCATCGAGAGCCATGAGGACCCGGACCGCGCACCGTCCGATGGCCCCAACATGGTGCCGCTGAACGAGATGGAAGGCCTTCTGGCGGAGCTGAAGGCTTTCGATTCCCTAGCAAAGAAGCGTGCTGACAGCTGAGGTTAGCCTGAAAGACTGATTCGCTTTGTGAAAAGCGCGCCGCTGCCGGACTTCCATAGCCGGACTTGCAGTGGCGCGTTTTTTGTCGTGTATATGACGCGTCGGCCTGGGGTGCCGCACGGCAGTGCGGCTGAGATCATACCCATCGAACCTGTCTGGATCATGCCAGCGTAGGGAGCAGCCGGTGAGTGCAGAAGCATCATCGCGACCGGATAAAGTCATCATCATCGGCGGAGGGGTCATCGGCCTCTCCATCGCCTGGCGTCTCGCCACGCAAGGCGTCGACGTCGACCTGTTCGAGGCTGGCCGCTGCGGCACGGGCGCGAGCCATGCCGCCGCCGGCATGCTGGCCGCCTGCGCCGAAGTGGAGCCGGGCGAGGAGCCGCTCCTGCCTCTCAACCGCGCGAGCCAGGCGCTGTGGCCCGACTTTGCCCGAGAACTGGAGGCGGCGAGCGGCCTTGCCGTCGATCTGCGCACCGAAGGCACGCTCGTCTGTGCCTTCTCGGCCGACGACCAGGCGCGGCTGAAGCACCATCTCGCTCTGCAGGAGCGGCTCGGCCTGCCTGTTTCATGGCTCGATGCCGCCGAGGTGCGGCGCCGCGAGCCGTTTCTCAGCCCCGGCGTCGTCGGCGGCCTGTGGAGCCCCGAGGACCATCAGGTCGACAACCGCAAGCTGGCCGCCGCCCTGCATGTGGCCGCCGGGCGGGCCGGTGTGGCGATCCACGAGGACAGCCCGGTCGAATCGGTCGTCGTCGAAGACAGGCGAGCGCGCGGCGTCGTTACCCGCGGCCGGCGGATCGATGCCGACGCCGTCATCCTTGCCGCCGGCGCCTGGTCGCGGCGGATCGAGGGCCTGCCGCGGGCCGCCTTGCCGCCGGTGCGGCCCGTCAAGGGCCAGCTGGTGGCGGTCCAGATGGATCCGGCCGCTCCCGTCCTCAGCCATGTGACCTGGGTGCCGGGCGCCTATCTCGTGCCGCGCCGCGACGGGCGCCTCATCATCGGCGCCACGGTGGAGGAGAAGGGGTTCGACACCCGCATGACGGCCGGCGGCCTCCTCGCGCTCCTCGACGCCGCCTGGCGGGCCCTGCCGGTCATCGAGGAACTGCCGATCGCCGAGACCTGGGCCGGCCTCAGGCCCGGCAGCCGCGACGACGCGCCGATCCTCGGGCCGGGTGAGCTTGCGGGCCTCGTCTACGCCACCGGCCACCACCGCAACGGCATCCTGCTCACGCCGGTCACCGCCGCCGTGGTCGCCGACTATGTCCTCACCGGGCGGCTCGCCGATGTGGCGCGCCCCTTCACCCTTGCGCGCTTTCAGGCGCGCGCCGATGCGCCGAGCGAGGTTTCGTCATGACGAAAGCATCCTCCGTCGCGCTGCCGCGCATCCGCGTCAACGGCGCGGATGAGCCGCTGGCGGCCGCGACAATCGCCGAATTTCTTACGCAGCGCGGGATCGACCCAACCGGCCGCGGCGTCGCGGTCGCGCTCAACGGCGCGGTCGTGCCGCGCGCGCGATGGCAGGACCAGCCGCTGCACGACGGCGATAGCGTCGAGATCGTCCATGCACGCCAGGGAGGCTGAGATGAACGTCGTCGAACAGGGCGCGCGGGCGGCCGATCCGCTCGTCATCGCCGGGCGCAGCTTTTCCTCCCGGCTCTTCCTCGGCACGGCCGGCTATCCCAACCAGAAGGTGATGCTGGACGCGATCGCCGCGAGCGGCACCGAGCTCGTCACCGCCTCCATCCGCCGGCTCGACCTGTCGAGCCCCGAGGAGGGCCTCGTCGACCTCATCGCCGGCCGTGCCGACCTCCTGCCGAACACGGCCGGATGCCAGACGGCGCGCGACGCCGTCCTGACGGCGGAGCTGGCGCGCGAGGCGCTGGAGACGAACTGGGTGAAGCTCGAGATCATCGGCGATCGGGAGCTGCTCTATCCCGATGTCGAGGAACTCCTCAGCGCCACCGACGAGCTGGTGCGCAAGGGCTTCGTCGTCATGGTCTATTGCAACGACGATCCCGTCACCTGCCGCAAGCTCGCCGATCTCGGCGCCGCCGCCGTCATGCCGCTCGGCTCGCCCATCGGCTCGGGCCTCGGCATCGCCAATCCGCACCTCATCGAGCTCATCGCGGCGCGCTCGCCCGTGCCGGTGGTGCTCGACGCCGGCATCGGCACGGCCTCGGATGCGGCGCTCGCCATGGAGCTGGGCTGCGCCGCGGTCCTCCTCAACACGGCGGTATCGAAGGCGAACGATCCCGTCGCCATGGCGCGCGCCATGCGCCACGCCGTCGAGGCGGGCCGGCTCGCCCACCGGGCCGGGCGCATCCCGAGGCGCCGCTATGCCGAGCCCTCGAGCCCGCAGTTCGGGCTCGTCGGATCCTGAGCCGTGGCCCTGCCGCAGCCGCCGCTGCTGCTCGTCACCGATCGCCGGCAGGCGAGGGGTGACCTCGTTGCCGTCGTCCAAGCAGCGGTGGCCGGCGGCTGCCGCTGGGTGAGCCTGCGCGAAAAGGATCTGCCGGAAGACGAGCAGGTCGCTCTGGCGCTGCGCTTGAGGGATGCGCTGCCAGAGGACGTCTGTTTGATGGTGCATGGCTCGGCGGAGGTGGCGCGGCAGGCTGGGCTCGGCGGCGTGCATCTGGCGGCCGGCGGTGACGCGAGGAGAGCGCGGGAGATGCTGGGCCGGGCATACTCCCTCCCCCCTTGCGGGGGAGGGTTGGGGAGGGGGGTGCCGCCTGGAGGGCCGCCATCACCTCTCGCCACGCCCCCCACCCCCAGCCCCTCCCCGCAAGGGGGAGGGGAGCAGGGCGTGCCGGGCCTCTTCGGCGCTCCCCATGCGCTGATCGGCATGTCCGTCCATTCGCCTGGCGAGGCGCGCGCGCTCGACCGCGAAACCGTCGACTACGCGATCGCCGGCCCCTTCGCCGAAACCGCGAGCAAGCCCGGCTACGGCCCCGCGCTGGGCGTCGATGGTCTTGCCGCCATCGTCCGCGCCAGCCCCGTGCCCGTGATCGCCATCGGCGGCATCGACGCGGCCAACGTAGCCGATTGCCTTGCCGCGGGCGCCGCCGGCATCGCCGTCATGGGCTCCGTCATGCGGGCGGCGGATCCGGCCGCGGAAATGGCGCGGCTCGTCGCGGCGCTGGCCGGCGCTCAGCCGCGCGGCCGGTAGGGCGGCACGCCCTGGTCGGGCAAAAAGAGGCCCGCAGGCGGCGCGCCGGTCTGCCAGAAGACGTCGATCGGGATGCCGCCTCGCGGGAACCAGTAGCCGCCCACGCGCATCCAGCGCGGTGCGAGCAGCTCCGACAATCGCTTGCCGATATAGACCGTGCAGTCCTCGTGGAAGGCGCCGTGGTTGCGGAACGAGAACATGAACAGCTTCAGCGACTTCGATTCGACCAGCCACTCCCCGGGGACATAGTCGATGACGACGATGCCGAAGTCCGGCTGGCCGGTGACCGGGCAGATCGAGGTGAACTCGGGGCAGGTGAAGCGCGCCACGTAATCCGTGTCGGGATGCGGGTTCGGCACACGGTCGAGCACCGCCTCCTCGGGCGAGGCGGGCAGGGACGCCGGCTTGCCCAGCTGCAGCGATTCGTGCTGTTGCGCCATATGTCGATCCTCGTGTCGTCCTCATGCCCCCGCGGCGAGGGCTGTCGCACCAGTGTCGCGCCGGCGCAAGAAAAAATGCACCCTGTCGCCTCCGCCGATCGATGGTGGGCCGCCAGCCGATTGCCACTGTTCCACGCGATGCTCTAAAAGCCGGTGCCACGGCAGAGCCCCGTGACGAGCCAGGGAGAAAGAGCCCCATGACCGCCATTATCGACATCGTCGCCCGCGAGATCCTCGACAGCCGCGGCAACCCGACGGTGGAAGTCGACGTGATCCTCGAGGACGGCTCCATGGGCCGCGCCGCCGTGCCGTCCGGCGCCTCGACCGGCGCCCACGAGGCGGTGGAGCTGCGCGACGGCGACAAGGGCCGCTACGGCGGCAAGGGCGTCCTCAAGGCCGTGGCCGCGGTCAACCGCGACATCTTCGACGCCATCGGCGGCATGGACGCCGAGGACCAGGTCAAGATCGACGAGACGATGATTGCCCTCGACGGCACGCCGAACAAGGCCAAGCTCGGTGCCAACGCCATTCTCGGCGTCTCGCTCGCCGTCGCCAAGGCGGCCGCCGAGGCTGCCGGCCTGCCGCTCTATCGCTATGTCGGCGGCACCTCGGCGCGCATCCTGCCGGTGCCGATGATGAACATCGTCAATGGCGGCGCCCATGCCGACAATCCCATCGACTTCCAGGAATTCATGGTCATGCCGGTCGGCGCGCCGACCTTCGCGGATGCGGTGCGCACCGGCTCGGAGATCTTCCACACGCTCAAGAAGGCGCTGAAGGACGCCGGCCACAACACCAATGTCGGCGACGAGGGCGGCTTCGCCCCCAACCTGCCGTCGGCGGAGGCCGCGCTCGACTTCGTCATGAAGGCGATCGAGGCCGCGGGCTACAAGCCGGGCGAGGACGTGATGCTGGCGCTCGACTGCGCCGCCACCGAGTTCTTCAAGAACGGCGCCTATGTCTACGAGGGCGAGGGCACGACGCGCGATCCCGAGGCCCAGGCGAAGTACCTCGCCAAGCTCGTCGCCGACTATCCGATCGCCTCGATCGAGGACGGCATGGCCGAGGACGACTGGGCGGGCTGGAAGGCCCTGACCGACCTCGTCGGGACGAAGTGCCAGCTCGTCGGCGATGACCTCTTCGTCACCAACGTCAAGCGCCTCGCCGAGGGCATCGAGAAGGGCACGGCCAATTCCATCCTCGTCAAGGTCAACCAGATCGGCTCGCTCACCGAGACGCTCGCCGCCGTCGACATGGCCCATCGCGCCGGCTACACGGCGGTGATGTCGCACCGCTCCGGCGAGACCGAGGACGCGACCATCGCCGACCTCGCGGTCGCGACCAACTGCGGGCAGATCAAGACCGGCTCGCTCGCCCGTTCCGACCGGCTCGCCAAGTACAACCAGCTCATCCGCATCGAGGAGGAGCTCGGCAAGCAGGCGGTCTACGCGGGGCGCACGGCGCTGAAGGCGCGCCGCTGACATTACCGGTCACCGTTGACGAAGGGCGCCGTTCCAACCGGAGCGGCGCCCTTAATGCATCCTTAACCATGGGCTTCCATGCTCGCCCCATGGTCATTCGCAAGCGCCTCCGCTCGGTCCTCATTCCGCTCGTGCTCTACGGCGTGTCGAGCGCCGTGGTCGGCTATTTCGTCGTCCATGCGCACAGCGGCGCGCGCGGGCTCGAGGCCAGGCAGTCGTTCGAGGCGCAGATCGCCGAGCTCAAGGGCGAGCTTGCGGATATCAAGGAGCGCCGCGGCGAGTGGGAGACGCGCATCGCCCTCATGCGCGCCCAGTCGGTGGACCGGGACATTCTGGAGGAACTGGCGCGTGAAGAGCTCGGTTTCGTGCATCCCAACGATGTCGTCGTGATGTTGCCGGCCCAAAAGCGATAAAGGGCGCCGAAATGCTGAGGCCGAAGGCAGTCAAGCCCGCTTAACCGAAGCCCGGTTAACTGCAAAAACCGCACTGTTATCAGCCGGTTAGTTTCAAACGTATCCATTTATCCTGCGCCGATGGGGCTCGCCTTCGGCGCGCGGCTGCGCTACAACACCGCTCAACAACCCCTTGGGAGGATGTTCATGGCCGTAGCCGCTCGTAAGGCATCGCGCTCCGATGCCGCGCCATCTGCCGTAAAATCGCGCACTGCAAGAAAGACGCAGTCGCCAGCCCAGAAGAAGGGCGCGGCGGGCTTCACGAAGGACCAGGATCTCTTCGCCTATCGCGAGATGTTGCTGATCCGCCGCTTCGAAGAGAAGGCGGGGCAGATGTACGGCATGGGCCTCATCGGCGGCTTCTGCCATCTCTACATCGGCCAGGAAGCCGTCGTCGTCGGCATGCAGATGGCCACGAAGGAAGGCGACCAGGTCATCACCGGCTACCGTGACCACGGCCACATGCTGGCCTGCGGCATGGATTCGAAGGGCGTCATGGCCGAGCTTACGGGCCGCCGCGGAGGATACTCCAAGGGCAAGGGCGGCTCGATGCACATGTTCTCCAAGGAGAAGCACTTCTACGGCGGGCACGGCATCGTCGGCGCCCAGGTCTCGCTCGGCACCGGCATCGCCTTCGCCAACCGCTACCGAAAGAACGGCAACGTCTGCCTGACCTATTTCGGCGACGGCGCGGCCAACCAGGGCCAGGTGTACGAGAGCTTCAACATGGCCGAGCTGTGGAAGCTGCCGGTCGTCTTCGTCATCGAGAACAACCGCTACGCCATGGGCACCTCGGTCTCCCGCGCCTCCGCGCAGACCGATTTCTCCAAGCGCGGCGCCTCCTTCAACATTCCCGGCGAGCAGGTGGACGGCATGGACGTGCGTGCCGTCATGGCCGCTGGCGAGCGCGCCATCGAATGGGCTCGGTCCGGCAAGGGCCCCTACATCCTGGAAATGCAGACCTACCGCTACCGCGGCCACTCCATGTCCGATCCGGCGAAGTATCGCTCGAAGGACGAGGTGCAGCGCATGCGCGAGGAGCACGACCCGATCGAGCAGGTGCGCCGCCGCCTGATCGATCAGTGGAAGCTCAGCGAGGACGAGCTGAAGGCCGTCGACGCCAAGGTGCGTGAGATCGTCAACGAGGCGGCCGAGTTCGCCACGAACGATCAAGAGCCCGACGTCGCCGAGCTCTACACCGACATCCTGAAGTAGGCCGGCCGCCCCGTCGCCGTCTCCGCCCGGTGCGGATGCGGCCCGGCGGGGCAGTGCCGCCGCTTCGATCGCCCGCAATGCTTCGCTCCGAGATCGCCCCATGCCCATCGATATCCTGATGCCCGCGCTTTCCCCCACGATGGAGAGCGGCAAACTGTCCAAATGGCTCAAGAAGGAAGGTGACAGCGTCAAGTCCGGCGACGTGATCGCCGAGATCGAGACGGACAAGGCCACCATGGAGGTGGAGGCCGTCGACGAGGGCGTCCTCGCCAAGATCCTGGTCGGCGAAGGCACCGAGGACGTGGCCGTCAACACGCCGATCGCCGTCATCGCCGGCGAGGGCGAGGATGCAGGCAGCGTCGCCAACAGCACCGCTGCCACCCCCGCGGCGCCTGCGCAGGCGCCGGCCGGCGAGGCCCCGCAGGTCTCGTCCAAGCAGCACGAGGCCCCCGTCTCGGCCGTCGCGGCGCCCCCGGTGGTGAGCGCCCAGCCCGATCCCGAGGTGCCCGCCGGCACCGAGATGGTGAAGATGACCGTGCGCGAGGCGCTGCGCGACGCCATGGCCGAGGAGATGCGCCGCGACGAAGCCGTCTTCGTCATGGGCGAGGAGGTCGCCGAATACCAGGGCGCCTACAAGGTCACGCAGGGCCTCCTGCAGGAGTTCGGCGCCGACCGCGTGGTCGACACGCCGATCACCGAGCACGGCTTCGCCGGCCTCGGCGTCGGCGCGGCCTTCACGGGCCTCAAGCCGATCGTCGAGTTCATGACCTTCAACTTCGCCATGCAGGCGATCGACCAGATCATCAACTCGGCGGCGAAGACGCTCTACATGTCGGGCGGCCAGCTCGGTTGCCCCATCGTCTTCCGCGGCCCCAACGGCGCCGCCGCCCGCGTCGCGGCCCAGCACAGCCAGGACTACGCCGCCTGGTACAGCCACATCCCGGGCCTGAAGGTCGTCGCGCCCTATACGGCGGCCGACGCCAAGGGCCTGCTCAAGGCGGCGATCCGCGATCCCAACCCGGTCATCTTCCTCGAGAACGAGATCCTCTACGGCCACAGCTTCGAGGTGCCGAAGCTCGATGACTACGTCCTGCCCATCGGCAAGGCGCGCATCGCCCGCGCCGGCTCGCACGTCACCCTCGTCGCCTGGTCCATCGGCATGACCTATGCCCTGAAGGCCGCCGAGGAGCTGGCCAAGGAGGGCATCGAGGCCGAGGTCATCGATCTGCGCACCATCCGCCCGATGGACACCGACACGATCATCGAATCGGTGAAGAAGACGGGCCGCTGCGTCACGGTGGAAGAGGGCTGGCAGCAGTCCGGCGTCGGCGCCGAGATCGCCGCGCGCGTCATGGAGCGCGCCTTCGACTATCTCGATGCGCCGGTGCTGCGCGTTTCGGGCAAGGACGTGCCGATGCCCTACGCCGCCAATCTCGAGAAGCTTGCCCTGCCGTCGGTGGCCGATGTGGTCGCCGCGGTCAAGGCCGTCGCTTACGTCTGACGCGGGGAGGGGCCCATGCCGATCAACATCCTGATGCCCGCCCTGTCGCCGACGATGGAGAAGGGCAATCTCGCCAAGTGGCTCAAGAAGGAAGGGGATGCCGTCAAGTCCGGCGACATCCTCGCCGAGATCGAGACGGACAAGGCCACCATGGAGGTGGAGGCCGTCGACGAGGGCGTGCTGGCGAAGATCGTGGTGCCCGAGGGCACCAGCGACGTGCCGGTGAACGACGTCATCGCCGTTCTCGCCGCCGAGGGCGAGGACCCGAAGGCGGTTTCCGCCTCGGGCGGCGCGCCGGCCAAGGAAGCTCCTAAGGAAGCTGCCAAGGAACCCGCCAAGGCCGAGGCGCCCAAGGCTGAAGAGCCCAAGGCGGAGCCCGCCAGGGCCGAAGCGCCGGCCCCGGCCGCCAAGGCCGGCCCCGCGCCGGTCGCCGACGGCAACCGCGTCTTCGCCTCGCCGCTCGCGCGGCGCCTCGCGAAGGAGGCGGGGATCGACATCGCCGCCATCGCCGGTTCCGGCCCGCACGGGCGCGTCGTCGAGCGGGACGTGAAATCCGCGCTCGCCGGCGGCGCCAAGCCCGCGGCGGCGGCCGCCCCCGGCGCGGCCCCGGCCCCCAAGACGGCACCTGCGCCCGCTCCGGCCGGCATGGTCGACGAGCAGGTCAAGAAGCTCTTCGAGCCCGGCTCCTACGAGGAGGTGCCGCACGATTCCATGCGCAAGACGATTGCGCGCCGCCTGACGGAATCGAAGCAGACCATCCCGCACTTCTACCTGTCGGTGGATTGCGAGCTCGACGCGCTGCTCGCGCTGCGCGAGCAGATCAACGCCGCCGCGCCGAAGGACAAGGACGGCAAGCCGGCCTACAAGGTCTCGGTCAACGACTTCGTCATCAAGGCGCTGGCCCTGTCGCTGATGCGCGTGCCGGACGCCAACGTCTCGTGGACAGACAGCGCCATGCTGCGCCACAAGCAGGCGGATGTCGGCGTGGCGGTCTCCATCCCCGGCGGCCTCATTACGCCCGTGGTGCGCAAGGCCGAGACGAAGTCGCTGTCCACCATCTCCAACGAGATGAAGGACTACGCGGCGAGGGCCCGCGCCCGCAAGCTCAAGCCCGAGGAATACCAGGGCGGCTCCACCGCCGTGTCGAACCTCGGCATGTTCGGCATCCGGGACTTCTCGGCCGTCATCAACCCGCCGCACGCGACCATCCTCGCCGTCGGCGCGGGTGAGAAGCGGGTCATCGTCAAGAATGACGCGCCCGCCGTCGCCACGGTGATGACGGTGACGCTGTCCACCGATCACCGCGCGGTCGACGGTGCGCTCGGCGCCGAGCTGATCGCCGCGTTCAAGCAGCTCATCGAGAACCCGATGGGGCTGCTGGTCTGAACCCGCCTCGCCGTTGCCATGCCCCCTCCCTGCGGGGAGGGGAATAGCGGGAGTTCCCATGTCCAGCTACGACATCATCATCATCGGCGCCGGTCCCGGCGGCTACGTCACCGCCATCCGCGCCGCGCAGCTCGGCTTCAAGACGGCGGTGGTCGAGCGCGAGCACCTCGGCGGCATCTGCCTCAACTGGGGCTGCATCCCCACCAAGGCGCTGCTGCGCTCGGCCGAGATCTACCACTACGCCACCCATGCCAAGGATTACGGCCTCGTGCTCGAGGGCACGATGAAGGTGGATACGGCGGCGGTGGTGAAGCGCTCGCGCGGCGTTTCCAGCCAGCTCAACACCGGCGTCGGCTTCCTGCTCAAGAAGAACAAGGTCGACGTCATCTGGGGCGAGGCCAACATCACCAAGCCGGGCGAGGTCGTCGTCAAGGCGCCGACGAAGTCGGTCCAGGGCGCGCCCATCGAGGCGCCCAAGGGTGCGCAGCCGCCCGGCACCTATCAGGCCAAGCACATCATCGTCGCCACCGGCGCGCGCCCGCGCGTGCTGCCCGGCCTCGAGCCGGACAAGAAGCTGGTGTGGACCTATTTCGAGGCCATGGTGCCCGAGAAGATGCCGAAGTCGCTGCTCGTCGTCGGCTCCGGCGCCATCGGCATCGAATTCGCCTCCTTCTACCGCACCATGGGCGCCGAGGTCACGGTGGTCGAGGTGCTGCCGCAGATCCTGCCCGTCGAGGACGCCGAGATCGCCGGCGTCGCGCGCAAGCGCTTCGAGAAGCAGGGCATCAAGATCCTGACCGGCGCCAAGGTGACGAAGCTCGACAAGGCGGCCGACAGCGTCACCGCCCATATCGAGGACGAGAAGGGCGCCAAGCAGACGATCACGGTCGATCGTGTCATCTCCGCCGTCGGCGTCGTCGGCAACATCGAGAATCTCGGCCTCGACAAGCTCGGGGTGAAGACCGAGCGCGGCTGCGTCGTCACCGACGGGCTCGGCCGCACCAACGTGCCGGGCATCTACGCCATCGGCGACGTCGCCGGCCCGCCGATGCTTGCCCACAAGGCCGAGCACGAGGGCGTCATCTGCGTCGAGACCATCAAGGGCCTGCCGACGCACGCCATGGACAAGGCGATGATCCCGGGTTGCACCTATTGCCACCCGCAGGTCGCCTCCGTCGGCCTCACCGAGGCGAAGGCCAAGGAGGCGGGCTACGATGTGCGCGTCGGCCGCTTCCCCTTCATGGGCAACGGCAAGGCGATCGCCCTCGGCGAGCCGGACGGCCTCGTCAAGACGATCTTCGACAAGAAGACCGGACGCCTCCTCGGTGCCCACATGGTCGGCGCGGAGGTGACGGAGCTCATCCAGGGCTTCGTCATCGCCATGAACCTGGAGACGACGGAGGAGGAGCTCATCCACGCCGTCTTCCCGCACCCGACTTTGTCGGAGATGATGCACGAATCCGTGCTCGACGCTTACGGACGCGTCATCCACGTATGAGGAACGTGCGCACCGCACGATGAGCGGCGCGTACAGAACTTCTACCGACTTCTTGCTGTCGAGACGAAGAGGAGCGATCCTTGGTCGCGCTCTTTTTCTCGATTGCAAGGGGGCATTCATGCAAGGGGTCGGTATTCTTGGAGTTCAAGGCGTCAATCTTCTCTGGCTCATTCTTATCGGTATTCTGGCGGGCTTCATCGCCGAGAAGGTGATGAACCGCAACCACGGTCTCCTCACCAATCTCATCGTCGGCCTCATAGGCGCCCTGATCGGGCCCTCGATCCTCGGCGCGCTTGGCCTGATGCCGGCAGGCAGAAGCCTGGTGGTCAGCCTCGTCGTGGCGACGATCGGCGCCATCGTGCTCCTGTTCCTGCTCAGCCTCATCAGGCGGCGCTGGTAGCGTAAAAATCGTACGGTCATGAACGGTCTGAGGATCTGCGCGAGGAGGATGTTTCGCATCCTGCTCGCGGAGCCGTGCTTCGATAATGGGCGCTTTGCCGCGCCCGGATCGGCTTGCCTACTTGCGATACGGCCTGCAAATACATAACCAAGAGAGGTCGTCCGCCAGGGACGACCCCGCGGAGATGTCTGATGGCCGTCGTTCTCGACCTGCTCAATAGCGACCCACGCCCGCGCCACCCGGAGAAGGCCCACCGGCCGGACCAGCCGGTGATGCGCAAGCCGGACTGGATCCGTGTGAAGGCGCCGGGTTCGCCCAAATGGGCCGAGACCAACCGCATCGTGCGCGAGAACAAGCTCGTCACCGTCTGCGAGGAGGCGGGCTGCCCCAACATCGGCGAGTGCTGGGAGAAGAAGCACGCGACCTTCATGATCATGGGGGATACGTGCACGCGCGCCTGCGCCTTCTGCAATGTCAAGACCGGCATGCCCCAGCCGCTCGACAGGGACGAGCCGGAGGGCGTCGCCAAGGCCGTCGAGAAGCTCGGCCTCAGCCACGTCGTCATCACCTCGGTCGACCGTGACGATCTCGCCGACGGCGGCGCGCAGCATTTCGCCGAGGTCATCGCCGCCATCCGCGCCCGCTCGCCGAAGACGACCATCGAGGTGCTGACGCCGGACTTCCTGCGCAAGGAAGGCGCGCTCGAGGTCGTGGTGAAGGCGCGGCCGGACGTGTTCAACCACAATCTCGAGACGGTACCGTCGAAGTACCTCAAGGTGCGGCCCGGCGCCCGCTACTTCCATTCGGTGCGCCTGCTGCAGCAGGTGAAGGAGCTCGATCCGACCATCTTCACGAAGTCCGGCATCATGGTCGGCCTCGGCGAGGAGCGGAACGAGGTGCTGCAGCTCATGGACGACCTGAGGGCGGCCGACGTCGACTTCCTCACCGTCGGCCAGTACCTGCAGCCGACGAAGAAGCACCATCCCATCGTCCGCTTCGTCACGCCGGACGAGTTCAAGGCCTATGAGACGACGGCCTATGCCAAGGGCTTCCTCATGGTGTCGTCGAGCCCGCTGACGCGCTCCTCGCACCATGCCGGCGAGGATTTCGAGCGGCTGAAGGCAGCACGCGCGGCCAAGCTGGGCGCCTGACGGGGCATCATGCCGTCATTTCGCAACAAGCGTCGCGTGCCGCACACTCCGGCACAGATGTTCGACCTCGTGGCGGATGTGGAGCGCTACCCCGCATTCCTGCCGCTGTGCGAGGCGCTGCGCGTGCGCCGGCGCGCCGCGAGCGGCGAGGGGGTGGAGACCCTCGTCGCCGACATGACGGTCGGCTACAGGGCCATCCGCGAGACCTTCACGAGCCGCGTCACCCTCGACAGGCCGCGCATGCGCATTCTCGTCGAATATGTCGACGGGCCCTTCCGCCATCTCGAGAACCGCTGGGCCTTCCATCACCTCGACAACGGCGGCTGCGAGGTGGATTTCTTCATTTCCTACGAGTTCAAGAGCATGGCGCTCGGCCTCGTCATGGGCGCGGTCTTCGAGCGCGCCTTCCACAAGTTCGCGGAAGCGTTCGAGGAGCGGGCCCGCGACGTCTACGGCCGGGGCGGAAGCGTGGCTGCCCGCGCCTGAAGCCAGGTCAAGCCCCGGCGCAGGCCTCTTCGAGCATCGTGAGGGCCACCGCCACCGACAATCGCCGCACCTCGGAGCGGCCGATGTCGCCGAAGCGCTCCTCCCGGTGGAGGACCTTGCCGGTGCGCATGGCGACGGCGAAATGAACGAGGCCGACCGGCTTTGCGGCGCTGCCGCCGCCGGGGCCCGCGATACCGGTGACGGCAACGGCGAGATCGGCCCGCGAGCGGGCGAGGGCGCCCGTCGCCATGGCCCGCGCCACCGGCTCGCTGACGGCGCCGTGTCCGGCGATCAGATCCGCATCGACGCCGATGGCCTCGATCTTCGCCTCGTTGGAATAGGTGACGAAGCCGCGCTCGACGACGTCGGACGATCCGGCGATGGCCGTGAGCGCGCCGGCGACGAGCCCGCCGGTGCAGGATTCGGCCGTGGCGATCTTCAGGCCGCGCTGGCGGCAGGCCGCAAGCAGGGCCTCCGCCTGGGCGAGAATGGCTCCGTCGATCATGCCTGTCCCTCCGGGGATGCCGGCAGGCGCACCGTGGCGCTCGCCTGGGCGGCGATGCCCTCGCGCCGGCCGGTGAAGCCGAGCCCTTCCGAGGTCGTCGCCTTCACGGAAACCTGCCCCGTGCCGATGGCGAGGATCTCGGCGATCCGTGCGCGGATGGCCTCGCGATGCGGCCCGATGCGGGGCCGCTCGCAGACGACGATGACGTCGACATTGTCGATGATGCCGCCGCGCCGGCGCACGCGCTCGCGGGCATCGCGCAGGAAGAGGTCGGAGGATGCGCTCTTCCACTGCGGGTCGGACGGGGGGAAATGGGTGCCGATGTCGCCGTCCGCGATGGCGCCGAGCAAAGCATCGGTCAGGGCATGCAGCACCACGTCGCCATCCGAATGGGCGACGATGCCGCGTTCGTGCGCGATGGCGATGCCGCCGATCATGATGTGATCGCCCTCGCCGAAGGTGTGCACGTCATAGCCGATGCCGAAGCGCACGGTCATGTCGTGCCGGGCCGACAGGCGCCGTTCCGCCTCAACGAAGTCCTCGCCGGTCGTCAGTTTCACGTTGCGCGCCTCTCCGGGAAAGATGTGGACGGTGCCGCCCGCCCATTCGGCGATGGCGCCGTCGTCGGTGAAGCCGTCGA
Organism: Chelatococcus caeni; assembly: GCF_014196925.1. Lineage (GTDB taxonomy): Bacteria > Pseudomonadota > Alphaproteobacteria > Rhizobiales > Beijerinckiaceae > Chelatococcus_A > Chelatococcus_A caeni. The sequence continues at coordinate 1,239,128 of NZ_JACIEN010000001.1, forward strand.
TGGCCTGCTCGGCTGCCGCGCGATGGGCGGCGAGGAGCGCCGGGAAGGCGAAGGCCTGCGGCGTCTGTACCGTGCGCAGCATGGCCCTGTCCGGCGTTTCGGCCACGCAGCCGTCGGCGCCGACGACCTTGACCGTATCCGTCACCGAGAGACCGGGCACGGCCGCGCCGTAGAGCTCGGCGGCGGCGATCGCCCGGTCGATGAGCTGCGGCGAGAGGAACGGGCGCGCCGCGTCGTGCACGAGGACGATGTCCGGGGCGCGGCCCATGTGGCCTGCGAGCGCCTCGAGCCCCGCATGGACCGAAGCCTGCCGCGTCGCGCCGCCGAAGCCCGCCGGCAGCAGCTTGCCGTCATGGTCCAGGGAACGCGCGATCTCCTCGTAGATGGCGTGGTCGTCGGGATGGATGACGCACAGGACCTTGGCGATGGCCGGATGGCGCAGCGTCGCCTCGAGGCTGTGGGCGACGAGCGGCCGCCCCGCCAGCGGCCGGTACTGCTTGGGCAGCGCGTGCGGGCGCGCCCGGGTGCCGCGACCGGCGGCGACGATGATGGCTGCAACGAGCGGCATCGAACGGCTCTCGACCTCTCCCCGACCATCCACCCCACTTTGGGGCACGACGAGTCCCGGCCGTTCTGATAAGGCGGCGGGGCGCTGAGCGCAAATGCACCGGGCTGCGTCGAACGGGCCTATTGTGCAGCGCAAGATTATGCGCAATTTTGATGCAATGCTGTGCATGATCAAGAAATAGGCAGATGACTTTAGCAATCGGCCCTGTCGCAATCGACGGACGTGCCTTTCTCGCCCCCATGTCGGGCGTGACCGATGTCGGGCTGCGCCGGCTGGCGCGCCGTTTCGGCGCCTCGCTCGTGGTGTCCGAGATGGTGGCCTCGCAGGAGCTGGCCCGCGGCGACGAGGAAGCGCGCATGCGGGCCGAAGGCGAGGGCGTCTTGCCGCACGTGGTGCAGATCGCCGGCTGCGATCCGCACTGGATGGCGGAGGGGGCCCGCGTTGCCGCGGAGGCGGGCGCCGACATCATCGACATCAACATGGGCTGCCCGGCGAAGAAGGTGACGGGCGGCTGGGCCGGCTCGGCGCTGATGCGCGACCTCGACCATGCCATGCGGCTGGTGGAGGCGGTCGTCGCCGCCGTCCGCGTGCCTGTCACCCTGAAGATGCGGCTCGGCTGGGACGACGCGAGCCGCAATGCACCGGAGCTCGCCCGCCGCGCCGAGGCGGCCGGCGTACGCCTCGTCACCGTGCACGGGCGCACGCGCCAGCAGTTCTACAAGGGCAGCGCCGACTGGGCGGCGGTCGCGGCCGTGCGCGCCGCCACGTCCCTGCCGCTCGTCGTCAACGGCGACATCACCGATGCGGCAGACGCCCGCGAGGCCCTGCGGCTGTCGGGCGCCGATGCCGTCATGGTCGGCCGCGCCGCCGTCGGCCGGCCCTGGCTCGTCGGCGAGATCGCCCGCGACCTTGCGGGGGATGCGGACCGGCCGGGCGCGGCGCCCGATGCCGAGACGAGGGGCGCGGCCGCCGTCGAGCATTACGAGACCCTTCTCTCGCTCTATGGCCGCGAGATGGGCCTCAGGCACGCCCGCAAGCATCTTGCAGCCTATGCCGAACATGCCATCGCGCTCGGCAGCGCGCGCGCCCGCATCGAGCGGGCGCGGATCGTCACGTCCGAGACCCCCCAACATGTCATCGCGGCCCTGCGCGCCATGTTCGCCGACGTGCCGCTCGAGGATGCCGCATGAACGCCCAGGAGATCTTCGCGAGCGAAGAGTTGCCGCTCATGAACAGAGGCTTCGAACAGGACGGCGATGCAATCGTCAATGTCCTGCCGCTTCCCGTCATCACTGTTGATGCCGAGGGGCTCATCACCCAGGCCAACATCGCCGCCGAGAGCTTCTTCGAGACGGGGCTCAACCTCCTGCGCCGGCAGCGCCTCAGCGAGCTCCTGCCGTTCGGCTCGCCGGTCATCGCGCTCGTCGAGGAGGTGCGCCAGCGCGGGGCCAGCGTCAGCGAATACCGGGTCGACATCGGTTCGCCGCGTCTCGGCGGCTCGCGCATCGTCGACGTTTTCGCGACGCCCCTCGCCGAGCCGCGCGGCCGCGTCGTCCTGATGCTGCAAGAACGGACAATTGCCGAAAAAATGGACAGGCAGCTGACCCATCGCGGCGCGGCCCGGTCCATCACCGCGCTGGGCTCCATGCTGGCGCACGAGATCAAGAACCCGCTCTCCGGCATCCGCGGCGCCGCACAATTGCTGGAGGCGACTGCGAACGAAGGCGACCGCCTGCTCACGCGCCTCATCTGCGACGAGAGCGACCGTATCGTGAAGCTCGTCGAGCGCATGGAGGTCTTCGGCGAGGAGCGGCCGATCGAGCGCGGCCCGGTCAACATCCACGACGTGCTCGACCACGTGAAGCGGCTGGCGACCTCGGGCTTCGCGCGCCACATTCGCTTCGTCGAGGAATACGACCCGTCGCTGCCGCCGCTCTACGGCAACCGCGACCAGCTCATCCAGGTGCTGCTCAACCTCGTGAAGAACGCGGCCGAAGCGATCGGGCCGGACGCCGTCGACGGCGAGATCACGCTGGCCACCGCCTTCCGCCCGGGCGTGCGCATGCAGATCCGCGGCTCGGAGGAGCGCCTCAGCCTGCCGCTCGAGATCCGCGTGCGCGACAACGGCCCGGGCGTGCCGCAGGACCTCCTGCCGAACCTCTTCGATCCCTTCGTGACCACCAAGGCGCAGGGAACTGGCCTCGGTCTTGCTTTGGTCGCCAAGGTCATCGGCGATCATGGCGGCATCGTCGAGTGCGAATCCGCCCCGCGGCGCACGACCTTCCGCCTGCTGATGCCGATGCTTCTCGCCCACGACGGGCGGGCAACAAGGACATGATGGGATAACGAGATGCAGCGCGGCAGCGTTCTAGTAGCAGACGACGATGCAGCAATCCGTACGGTCCTCAATCAGGCGCTGTCGCGCGCCGGCTACGACGTACGCTCCACCGGCCAGGCGGCGACGCTGTGGCGCTGGGTTTCGCAGGGTGAGGGCGACCTCGTCATCACCGACGTCGTGATGCCGGACGAGAATGCCTTCGACCTCCTGCCGCGCATCAAGAAGATCCGGCCGGAGCTGCCGATCATCGTCATGAGCGCGCAGAACACGTTCATGACCGCGATCCGCGCCTCCGAGCGCGGCGCCTATGAATACCTGCCCAAGCCCTTCGACCTGAAGGAGCTCGTCGCCATCGTCGGCCGCGCCCTGTCGCGCCCCCGCGGGGCCGCGGTCTCGGCGCACGGCATGGAGGGCGAGGACATCCCCCTCGTCGGCCGTTCCCCGGCCATGCAGGAGATCTATCGCGCGCTGGCGCGCCTGATGCCGACGGACCTCACCGTGATGATCACCGGTGAGTCGGGCACCGGCAAGGAACTGGTGGCGCGCGCTCTGCACGACTACGGCAAGCGCCGCAACGGGCCCTTCGTCGCCGTGAACATGGCCGCCATCCCGCGCGACCTCATCGAATCGGAGCTCTTCGGCCACGAGAAGGGGGCCTTCACCGGTGCCACCGGCCGCAACGCCGGGCGCTTCGAGCAGGCGGAGGGCGGCACGCTCTTCCTCGACGAGATCGGCGACATGCCCATGGAGGCGCAGACGCGGCTCCTGCGCGTGCTGCAGCAGGGCGAGTACACGACCGTCGGCGGCCGGGTGCCGATCAAGACCAACGTGCGTATCATCGCGGCCACCAACAAGGACCTCAGGGTCTCCATCAACCAGGGCCTGTTCCGGGAGGATCTCTACTTCCGCCTCAACGTCGTGCCGCTGCGCCTGCCGCCGCTGCGCGAGCGCAGCGAGGACATTCCCGACCTCGCGCGCCACTTCTTCGGCATGATCGAGAAGGAGGGGCTGGCGCGGAAGCAGATCGACGCCGAGGCCCTCGACAAGCTCAAGCGCTATCGCTGGCCGGGCAACGTGCGCGAGCTCGAGAACCTCGTGCGCCGTCTCGCCGCGCTCTATCCGCAGGAGACGATCACCGCGCCGATCATCGACGCCGAGCTGGAGCCCGTCGGCGCGCTCGCTGCCGATGACGCGATCGCGACGGCGGCGCCCGCGAGCCTGTCGGAGGCCGTCGAGCAGCATCTTGCCGCCTATTTCGCCGAGTTCCCCGACCGGCTGCCGCCGCCCGGCCTCTATCACCGCATCCTGAGGCAGATCGAGCCGCCGCTGATCGGCGCCGCGCTTGCCGCCACCCGCGGCAACCAGATCAAGGCGGCGGAGCTGCTCGGTCTCAATCGCAACACATTGCGGAAGAAAATTCGCGACCTCGACATGCAGGTGATCCGCAGCACGCGATGAGCGCTCCCTGCGCTCTGTCATATTTTGACAACACTGTTGTCTTGATGCATCACAGGGGCAGTCGAGTCGCTTGCTGAGCCGTTCGGCTCGAAGATTCGAGGCCTCGTGACGTCAACATCGAACCAGGGCACCCGCAGCACGGTGCGCGACGAGAAGGGCTCGGCGCGCGTCTCCGGGCTGGTCGGCACCATCGCCGTGGTCACGGCGCTGGCGAGCGCGCTCATTACCTTTCTGGTGCTCGCCGGGCTCACGCCCATCCTGCCGACGCACGAGGTCGTCGTCTGGGCGCTGTTCATCAATGTCGTCCTCGTCATCGCGCTCGTCGCGATCGTCCTGTGGGACACGTGGAGCCTGTTTCGCGCACGGCGCCGGGGTGCCGCCGCGGCGGGGCTGCACGTGCGCATCGTCTCGTTGTTCAGCCTCGTCGCGGCCTTCCCGGCCGTGCTCGTCGCCATCGTCGCCACCGTGACGCTGGAGCGGGGGCTCGATCCCTGGTTCACGGGCTCGCTCAAGGCGCTGATGACGAACACGCTCGACATCGCCAGGGCCTATCGCGACAGCCAGTGCCGCTCGCTGGTGCGCGAGACCTACCTGATGGCCGACGACCTCAACCGCGCCAAGCCGATGTTCGACGTCGACCGGCGGCTCTACCGGGATTTCATGACCTCCCGGGCGCTCTATCTCGGCTTTCCGGTCGCCATGCTGTTGAAGCAGGACGGCGAGGTCCTGGAGCGCATCGAGGCCAAGCAGCTCGAGGGCCTCACGCTGCCGGACAAGGAGGTGCTGGCGGGGGCGAGCCCGACCGACGCCGACTGCCTCATCACGAGCAACAGCAATATCTTCCGCGCCGTCATCAAGCTCCCCTCCTATGACGATGCGGTGCTGTTCGTGGCGCGGGCCGTCGATCCGCGCGCCGTCTCCTTTCCGGGGGAGGCGGAGGCAGGCGTCGCCTATTACCAGGCGCTCGAGGCGAAGAAGGCCGGCATCCAGATCGCCTTCGCCTCGATGTTCGCGCTCGTCGCGCTCATCGTCCTCCTGTCGGCGGTGTGGCTCGGCCTCAGCTTCGCCAACCGCCTCGTCGCGCCGATCCGCCGCCTCATCCACGCCACGGACCAGGTGGCGACCGGCAATTTCTATGTCCAGGTGCCGATCCGCCGCGCGGAGGGCGACCTTGCCCATCTCGGTGCCACGTTCAACAAGATGACGAGCGAGCTGCGCCAGCAGCACGACAGCCTCACCGAGGCGAGCGATGTGCTCGACAAGCGCCGGCGCTTCACCGAGGCGGTGCTCGCCGGCGTCTCCGCGGGCGTGGTGGGCACCGATGCGCGCGGCCGCATCACCATCGTCAATCCTTCGACGGAGCAGTTGCTGCGCCAGCCGGCGTCGCGCCTCGTCGGCCGCCCCGTGGCCGAGGCGGTGCCGGAGCTCGCGGAGCTTGTCGAGGAGGCCCTCACCAGCCGCCACCGGCAGTTCGTGCAGGGGCAGATCTCCATCAACCGCGACGGGCGCGACCGCATGCTCACGGTGCGCGTCACCAGCGAGCAGGCAGTCGGCCAGGACAAGGGCTTCGTCGTCACGCTCGACGACATCACCGACCTCGTCACTGCCCAGCGCACCTCTGCCTGGGCGGACGTCGCGCGGCGCATCGCGCACGAGATCAAGAACCCGCTGACGCCCATCCAGCTCTCGGCGGAACGCATCCGGCGCAAGTACGGCAAGGTCATCGTCAGCGACCGGGAGGTCTTCGACCAGTGCGTCGCGACCATCGTGCGCCAGGTGGACGACATCAAGCGCATGGTCGACGAGTTCTCGTCCTTCGCGCGCATGCCCAAGCCGTCGCTCGCCCGCGACGACGTGGTGGAGACGGTGCGGCAGGTCGTCTTCCTGATGCGCGTCGGCAATCCCGAGATCACCTTCGAGGAGCGCTACGAGCCCGAATCCATCGCCGCGCGCTTCGACCGGCGCCTCATCTCCCAGGCGGTGACGAACATCGTCAAGAACGCCACCGAGGCGGTGCTCGCCGTGCCGGAGGAGGAGCGCGGGCCGGGCCGCATCGCCGTCGCCGTCACGATCGAGGACGGCGGGCGGGTCGTCATCGACATCGCCGACAACGGCAAGGGCTTCCCGCGCGAGGGGCGCCAGCGGCTGCTGGAACCCTACATGACGACGCGAGAAGGGGGCACGGGCCTCGGCCTCGCCATCGTCGGCAAGATTCTCGAAGACCACGGCGGCGGCATCGAGCTCATCGATGCACCGCCGGACGAGCGCGGGCGCTCCGGCGCGCGCGTCAGACTGTGGTTTCCCATGACCGACGCGGCCGAAGGCTCCCCCGATGAGGGCGGGCCTGCGAGAGCCGCGGCATTGCATACGGGGCAGGAAGGATGAGCGCAGACATCCTGGTCGTTGACGACGAGGCCGACATTCGCGAGCTCGTCGCCGGAATTCTGGAGGACGAGGGGCACCGCACGCGCACCGCCGGCAGCTCGGACGAGGCGCTGGGCAGCATCGAGCAGCGGCGGCCGCACCTCGTCTTCCTCGACATCTGGCTGCAGGGCAGCCGGCTCGACGGACTGCAGGTTCTCGACAACATCAAGGAGAACCATCCGGAATTGCCGGTGATCATGATCTCCGGCCACGGCAACATCGAGACGGCCGTCTCCGCCATCAAGCGCGGCGCCTACGATTTCATCGAGAAGCCCTTCAAGGCCGACCGGCTGGTGCTCGTCGCCGAGCGTGCGCTCGAGGCCTCGCGCCTCAAGCGGGAGATCAAGGAGCTGCGCACGCGCTCGGTCCAGGCAAGCCGCATCGTCGGGCGCTCGGCCGCCATCAACCAGCTGCGGCAGGTGGTGGAGCGCACGGCGCCAACGAACGCGCGCGTCCTCATCAGCGGCGCGCCAGGCGCCGGCAAGGAGCTGACGGCGCGCACGCTGCATGGCCTCTCCAGCCGGGCGAACGGGCCCTTCGTCGTCATCAACGCGGCGACGATCACGCCCGAGAACATGGAGAGCGAGCTCTTCGGCGTGGAGGCCGGCGAGGGCAGGGCGCGGCGCACCGGCGCGCTCGAGGAGGCCCACGGCGGCACGCTCTACATCGACGAGATCGCCGACATGCCGCGCGAGACGCAGAACCGCATCCTGCGCGTTCTCGTGGACCAGAACTTCCAGCGCGTCGGCGGTGCGACGCGCGTCCATGTCGACGTGCGCATCATCTCCTCGACGAGCCACGATCTCACCGAGGCCATCTCCGCCGGCCGGTTCCGCGAGGACCTCTTCCACCGCCTCAGCGTCGTGCCGATCCGCGTGCCCTCGCTCGCCGAGCGGCGCGAGGACGTGCCGGAGCTCGTCGAGTTCTTCATGGAGCAGATCTCGTCGGCGACGGGCCTTGCCAGGCGCCTCATCGCCGAGGACGCCATGGCGGTGCTGCAGACGCACGACTGGCCGGGCAACGTGCGCCAGCTGCGCAACAACGTCGAACGGCTGATGATCCTCGCCGGCGGCGATCCGGACGTGTCGGTCACCGCCGAGATGCTGCCGGCCGAGATCGGCTCGCTCGTGCCGACGACGCCGGCCGGCGCCGGCGGCGAGAAGCTGATGAGCCTGCCGCTGCGCGATGCGCGCGAGATCTTCGAGCGCGAATATCTCATCGCCCAGATCAACCGCTTCTCGGGCAACATCTCGCGCACCGCCGAGTTCATCGGCATGGAGCGCTCAGCCCTGCATCGCAAGCTCAAGTCGCTGGGAATCGGCTCGTGAGCAGAATGGAAAGGCGCGTTCCGCCAACGCCAGGTCGCGCTCGGCCTCAGGCGCGCGCTCCATTCCACGGCGGAACTCGCCTAAAACGGCAATAAACAAACTTAATGCGCGCAAGACCACTTGCGCGTAAAGTCCTATGCCTTTGTAATGATATCAACCGGTCTTGATATGCCCTGGGCCTGGGACGATTCTCTCCAGCGGGCAAGAACAACAAAAGCGCGCCGAGGACCGGCGGCGGCACGGCTGACGAGGCTCAACAATGGCGGGCGAACGCACGCAGAACCTGCAAGACACTTTTCTCAACAACGTCCGTAAGAACAAGGTTCCGCTGACGATCTTCCTCGTCAATGGCGTGAAGCTGCAGGGCGTCGTGACCTGGTTCGACAACTTCTGCGTCCTTCTGCGCCGGGATGGCCATTCGCAGCTTGTCTACAAGCATGCGATCTCGACGATCATGCCGGGCCATCCGATTCAGCTCTTCGAGCAGGGCGACGAGGGCGGCGAAAAGGCCTGACTTGACCGAACCGAAAAACCGAAAGGGCGCGCTTGCCGCGCACCTGACCGAGCCTGAGAAGACCGTCGCCTCGGGGACCGCGACCTTCGTCGTCGGTCCTTATCCTGCGCGCAAGGCACGCGTGCGGGAGGAGGGCGGAGCGAACCTGCGGGATCCGCAGGCGCGGCTCGACGAAGCGGCGGGCCTCGCGCGCGCCATCGACCTCGACGTCGTCGAGGCCTTCATCGTGACGCTCGACGACGTGCGCCCGTCGACCTATCTCGGCAAGGGCAAGGTCGAGGAGCTGACCGGGGCCATCAAGGCCTCCGACATCGGCCTCGTGGTGATGGATTGCGCCCTGTCGCCGGTGCAGCAGCGCAACCTGGAGCGGGCCTGGGGGTGCAAGGTCATCGACCGCACCGGCCTCATTCTCGAGATCTTCGGCCGCAGGGCCCAGACACGCGAGGGCGCGCTCCAGGTCGAGCTGGCGCATCTGGCCTATCAGAAGAGCCGGCTGGTGCGCTCGTGGACGCACCTCGAACGCCAGCGCGGTGGCTTCGGCTTCCTCGGCGGCCCGGGCGAGACGCAGATCGAGGCGGACCGGCGCATCATCCAGGAGCGCATGACACGGATCGAGCGCGACCTCGAACAGGTCAAGCGCACCCGCTCGCTGCACCGCGCCAGCCGCCGGCGCGTGCCCTATCCCGTCATCGCGCTGGTCGGCTACACCAATGCCGGCAAGTCGACGCTGTTCAACCGGCTGACCACCGCCTCGGTGATGGCCGAGGACATGCTGTTCGCGACGCTCGACCCGACGGCGCGCGCCATCACCCTGCCGCACGGCGAGAAGGCCATCCTCTCCGATACCGTCGGCTTCATCTCGGACCTGCCGACCATGCTCGTCGCCGCCTTCCGCGCGACGCTGGAGGATGTCGTCGAGGCCGACGTGCTCCTGCACGTGCGCGACGTGTCGCACGAGGACACCGAGGCCCAGGCGGCCGACGTCGAGACCATCCTGCGCGAGCTCGGCATCGACGAAGCGCGCCAGCGCAGCCTCATCGAGGTCTGGAACAAGGCGGACCTGCTCGACGATGCGGGCCGCGAGCGCCTCGCCACGCTCGCCGTGCGCAAGGGCGACGGGCAGCCCGTGCTCGTGTCGGCCCAGACGGGATACGGCATCGACACCCTGCTCGCCGAGATCGAGGCGCGCATCGCCGCCGGCCGCCCCGTATACCAGGTGGACCTCGCCCCGACGGAAGGGGCGACGCTCAACTGGCTCTATGAAGAGGCCGAAATCCTCAAGCGCGAGGAGGGCGAGGACGGGCACATCGCGCTGACCATCCGCCTGTCGCCCGACAAGGAGGCACGCCTGACCCGGCGCTGCCCCGGCGCGCGGCGGGTTGCGGCCTGAGCCTCACGCGCCCTCGCGTTCCCTGCGCTTGGCTTCCTGCCAGATGTCCTCCATGTCCTCGAGGGAGACGTCGGACATGGAAGCGCCTTTGTCTTCAACGACTTGCTCGATGAAGCGGAATCGGCGCTCGAACTTGGCATTGGTGCCGCGCAGCGCCGCCTCGGGGTCGATGTCGAGATGGCGGGCGAGATTGGCGACGGCGAACAGCAGGTCGCCGATCTCATCCTGCTGAGCCGCCCGGTCGGCCGAATCGAGCGTCTCCTCCACCTCGCGCAGCTCTTCGCGGATCTTGTCGACGACGGCCCGCCGCTCGGTCCAGTCGAAGCCGACCGTCGCCGCCTTGCGCTGCAGCTTCTCGGCCCGCGTCAGCGCGGGCAGCACCTTCGGCACGTCGGCGAGGAGGCCCCGCGGCGCGTCCTCCTCCTCGCCCGCGGCGGAGCGCTCGCGGCGGCGTTCGTCCTTCTCCTGCCGCTTGATGTCGTGCCAGAGCGCCTTCACCGCCTCCGGGGCGAGATCGCGCGCCTCGCCGAAGACATGCGGATGGCGGCGGATGAGCTTGGCGGTGATCGCCTGGACGACGTCGCCGAAGGCGAACAGCCCCTCTTCCTCCGCCATGCGGGCATGGAACACGACCTGCAGCAGGAGATCGCCGAGCTCGTCGCGCAGGTCGAGGAAATCCCGACGCTCGATCGCGTCGGCCACCTCGTAGGCCTCCTCGATCGTATAGGGCACGATGGTATCGAAGGATTGTTCGAGGTCCCAGGGGCAGCCGGTGCCCGGCGTGCGCAGCGCCGCCATGATGGCAAGGAGCACCTCGATATCGCGGGATGGTGTCATGTCGAGCCTCGGGGTCGGGCGGCAGCGGCCGATGGGGGCCCTCAATAGCAGAATTTTCGGCCGGTGCCCCTGTTCGGCTCCACACGGTGGGTGACAGTAATATTTCAGGCAGGGACGAGCGTCCGCACGGCATTTTCAGGGCGGGGGCCGGCAGCGGCGTGAAAGGAAAACCTATTCCGCTGCGCCTGGGCTATCGTCACGCCATCGTGCCGGCAAAGCTGTCCTTGTGCGGTACGTTGAAAAGAACATGTCGGCCGTTATAGAGGACGATAAGATCGGCTGTGCGCCGCCGTCCCGATGCGGCGGATTTTCGGAGGAGTGGAGCAGATGAAACGAGTTTTCCGCGCAGGGCTCATGGGAGTGGCTGCCGCCGTGGCGTTGTCCGGCAGCGCCCTTGCGGCAGATTATCCGACGAAGCCGATCGAGATGATCGTCGCCTTCGCGCCGGGCGGCGGCACCGACGTTGCCGCCCGCTCGATCGCGAGCTTCATGGAGAAGCACCTCGGCGGCGGCGCGCGCATCGCCGTCATCAACAAGCCCGGCGCCGGCGGCGAGATCGGCTGGACGGCGGTCGCCCAGGCCAAGCCCGATGGCTACACCATCGGCTTCATCAACGTGCCGGCCATCAATGCGCTCGTCGTCGAGGGCAAGGCCAAGTTCAAGATGGACGACTTCCAGCCCATCGCGAACCTCGTCTACGACCCGGGCGTGCTCGTCGTCGGCAAGAACAGCCCGTACCAGTCCGTGAAGGACCTCGTCGAGGCGGCCAAGGCGAAGCCCGGCTCGATCGCCATCGGCACCTCCGGCGCCGTCGGCTCGTCCGAGCACATCACCATCCTCAATTTCGAGCGCCTGGCCGACGTCAAGCTGACGCACGCGCCCTTCGGCGGCACGGCGCCGGTGCGCCAGGCGGTGCTCGGCGGCCACATCCCCGCGGCGACGATGAATCTCAGCGAGGCGCTGCAGCTCTCGCGCGAGGGCGAGATCCGCGTCATCGGCGTCATGAGCGAGGAGCGGTCGGACTATCTGAAGGACGCGCCGACCTTCCGCGAGCAGGGCTATGACGTCGTGGCCGGGTCCTCGCGCGGCATCGCCGCGCCCAAGGGCATGCCCGCCGACATCGTCGCCCAGCTGGAAGCGGCGGTCGACAAGGCCCTGAACGATCCGGAATACCTCGAGGCGGCCAAGAAGGCGGAGATCCCGCTGCACTATCTCGCCTCGGGCGACTACAAGGCCTTCCTCGACAAGAGCACCGCCGACCTCGAGGCGACCTGGAAGGTCTCGCCGTGGCGGTGACGGCCGGTCCCTCTCGACGCATCGTCGAGATCGTGTTCGCGGCGGCGCTCATCGCCGTCGCGGGTGCGGTATTCGTCCTCTCGGCCGATTATCCGGCCGAGAGCGCGGCCTTCCCGCGCGTGCTGGCGGCACTGCTCGCCTTGTGCGCCGTCGTGGTCACCGTGCGCCAGCTCCGGCACGGCGCCGAAGCCGGCGGGCAGCCGTTCTTCGCCCATCTGCCGCGCTTCCTGCTCGCGGTCGTGATCCTCGTCGCCTATGTCGCGGCCATCGGCGTCGCCGGCTACCTGCTGCCGAGCTTCGCGCTCGCCGTCGGCCTGCCGTTCGTGCTCGGCTATCGGCGCCTCGCGCTCACCGTCCCGCTCGCCCTCGGCACGCTCGCCGCGATCGTGCTCATCTTCAATGTCGTTCTCGAGCGGCCCCTGCCGCCCGACGTCCTGATGCACCTGTGGGAGACGGTGCGGTGATCGATGCCCTTGTCCACGCCCTGCCACACGTCTTCGCGCCGGCCAATCTCCTCGCCGTCGTCATCGGCTCCATCGCCGGCCTCGTCGTCGGCGCCTTGCCCGGCCTCACGGTGACGACGGGCATCGCCATCCTCATTCCCATCACCTTCGGGCTCGATCCGCTGTTCGCGCTCGGCATGATGGCCGGCATGTACAATGCCGGCAGCTATGGCGGTGCCATTCCCGCCATCCTCATGCGCGTGCCCGGCACGCCGGCCTCCGTCGCCACCATCCTCGACGGCTACGAGATGACGAAGCGGGGCGAAGCCGCCTATGCGCTGCAGGTCGCGGTCGTCTCCGGCGTCATCGGCAGCGCCCTCTCGGCCATCGCGCTCATCCTCTTCGCGCCGCCGCTCGTCAAGGTGAGCCTGCTGTTCGGGCCGGCGGAATATTTCTGGCTGGCGATGCTCGGCCTTGCCACCATCTCGGCGCTGCTCGGCGACGACCTCGTCAAGGGTGTCACCGCCTCGCTCATCGGCCTCCTCATCGGCACGGTCGGGCAGGACCTGACGAGCGGCACGGAGCGCTTCACCTTCGGCAGCCTCGAGCTGATGGACGGTTTCAGCATCGTGGTGCTGCTGACCGGGCTCTTCGCTTTGCCGCCGGTCTTCCAGATGGCGGAGGAATCGATCAAGGAAGGCATGTCGGCCGCGGCCCTGAAATTCAGGAAGCAGCGCTCCGTCCTGCGCGAATGGCGCTATTTCCTGCCCGTCTGGCTGCGCAGCTCCGCCATTGGCGTCTTCATCGGCATCATGCCGGGCGCCGCCGGCAGCATGTCGTCCTTCCTCGCCTATAACGACGCCAAGCGCGTGGCGCGCAGCCCGGAAACCTTCGGGCAGGGCAACCCGGAGGGTGTCGCGGCCTCGGAGGCCGGCAACGGCGCGGACAATGCCGCCGCGCTCATTCCGGCCCTGTCGCTCGGCATTCCGGGCTCGGGCGTCGCGGCCATCATTCTCGGCGGGCTGCTGGTCCACGGCCTCAGGCCCGGGCCGCAGCTCTTCCGCGACCATCCGGACGTCGTCTACGGCTTCATGCTGCAGATGCTCCTGTCCGCCTTCCTGCTGCTCGTCGTCGGCGGCCTTGCCGCGACGCGCATCTTCGGCCAGGTGCTGCGGCTGCCGCGCGTGGTGCTGGCGCCGCTGATCATCCTCTTCGTCGCCATCGGCGTCTATGCCGTCAACAACGCGATGTTCGATCTCTACATCCTCGTCGGCGTTGGGCTCGTCGCCTATGTGATGGAGAAGCTGGGCTATCCGCAGGCGCCCGTCGTGCTCGGGCTCATCCTCGGACCGATGGCCGAGAGCCAGCTGCGGCTCTCGCTCACCATCTCCCAGGGCAACCCGGCCGTGCTGGTGTCGTCCTGGGTGTCGATCATCATCGCGCTGCTGACCGCCCTCGTGCTGGTGACGCCGCTCTACCGGGCCTGGCGCGAGCGGCAGCGCAAGCCGGCGGCGGCCTGAAGGCCGCCGCTCGGCCCGCTCAGCCCGAGGCGAGGGCGTAGTCGAGCGGTATCTCGGTCGTCGACTTGATCTCCTCCATGGCGAACATGGAGGAGACGTCGGTGAGGTCGACGCGGCTGATGAGCTTCTTGTACACCGCGTCATAGGCCGCGATGTCGGTGACGAGGGCGCGCAGCAGATAGTCGATCTCGCCGCTCATGCGGTAGACGTCGACGATCTCCGGAATATCGGCCACGGCCTTCTGGAACTTCTCGAGCCAGGCGAGCGTGTGCTGGCTGGTGCGCACCGCGATGAACACCGTGACGCCGGCGTTGAGCTGCTTGCGGTCGAGCAGGGCGACGCGCTTGCGGATGATGCCGGCCCGCTCCAGCTTCTGGATGCGCCGCCAGCACGGCGTGGGCGAGAGGCCCGCCCGCTCCGCGATCTCGGCGATGGAGAGGGTCGCATCGCCCTGCAGGGCGGCAAGGATGCGACGGTCGAATTCGTCGATCGCCATGGGCTGTCCGCCTGCTATGCCTTGCCCGCCGGCCAGCCGTGCCGGGCGCGCTGCAGCAGTTCGTCCTTCGACAGGCCGTCGAGGCCGAGCACGGGCAGGAGGTCGTTCTCGGCCCGGAAATCGCGCCCCCAGATGGCCGAGACGAGCGTGATCGCCGCCGCATGCACCGAGGTGTCGACGCCCGCGATCTTGCCCACCGCCTCGGCGAAGACGAGACCGTAGGGCACATCCTCGAGGATGAAGCGCGTATCGAGCGAGGTCGGCCCGGGCGGGCCGCCGCGCCGCGCATGGATCGTCCGCGCGATCTCGGCGAGGTCCGTCATCGGTACGTCGAAGGAGCGGTGGAAATGCTCCTCGATGGGATGGATCGTCAGGCCGAAGGCGCCGGCGACGGCGAGCCGCTCGTGGTCCAGCGTCGTGATCAGCCGGCTGACGGAATCCGTCATGTAATGGTACTGCGGCCAGTTCTCGCCGCGTTCGATGCGCGTGAGATTGCCGAGCGCCAGCCCGAGATGGGCCACCGGGTTGATGTTGATGAGCGAGGTGGCGAGCACGTCGGATTGCGCGAGAAAGCGGTCGCCGAAGAGCGTCCGGCAGGTCTCGATGCCGACGGCGGCCTGCGAGACGGGCAGGGTGGCGACATGCAGGCTGGTGCGCACCGTCATGATCGCGACCTCGGTGCCGCTGCGCCGGCGCGCCGTCAGCACCGTGGTGCCCCAGGTGGCGATCGGCACCTCGACGCCCCGCTCGGCGAGGAGACGCGACAGGTAGAGCGCGCTCAGCGAGCACAGCGAGCTGATGATCACCACCTGGCCCGGCCGGATGTGCGGGGCCGCCGCCTCCATCACGGTGCGATGCCCGTTGCCGGGAACGGCCACGAGGATGACGTCGGCATCCGCCACCGCCCCGGCCGCGCTCGAAGCGACCTCCGGCCGGCACTCGCCCTCGATCTTGCCGCTGTAGCGCAGGCTCTCCCCCGCCGCGAGCTCGCGCGTGCCCGCGCCCGACGGCGACCAGAGCACCGGCACATGGCCGTGGTGGGCGAGCCAGGCGGCGGTGGCAAGACCGATGCCCCCGGTCCCGAGAATGGCAACCTTCATGTCGTCTCCCGAAAGATTCCTTGTACACACCGGCGCATTTCCGGCGCCGGCTGCCGATCATAGCGCGGTGCGCGGGAAATCCTGCCCCAATTTGCCGGGCTGTGGAGCATGCAATTTCGGGTGGTTATTTGAGCGCCCGCCTTCGCGCAAAACGGTTCCCGCGCCCGCTAGCGATTGAGGCGGGCCGCGAGCGCATGGCCGGCAAAGACGGCGCAGAGCGACAGGAGGACGACGGCGGCCAGATAGAGCGCGGCGACCCCGGGGCGGTCGAGGAGGAGGATGAGCGTATCGAGGCTCATGGCCGAGAAGGTGGTCAGCCCGCCGCACAGTCCGCCCATGACGAACTGGCGCCCGGCCGGGCTGATAATGATGCGCCCGTCGGGGCCCGTAAGGGTCGCGAAGAAGCCGATCACGAACGAGCCCGCGACATTGACGATGCCGGTCGTGCTGTAGGGCGGGACGACGGGCCACGCCCCGGTGCCGACGGCGACGAGAAGGCGCAGCAGCGACCCGAGGGCCGCGCCGCAACCGACGGCGAGATAGATGCGGATGGTCTCGCGCCGCGTCATCGCCCGTGCCTCACCGTGCGAGGCCTGCTGCGGCCAGAAAGCCTGCGCCGGTGGCGGCGAGGCAGGCGAGGGCCGAGGCCACGACGTTGAAGGCCGCGCCGCGCTGCTCGCCGTCGAGCGAGAGATTGAGTGTCTGCAGGGAGAACGAGGAGACGGTGGTATAGCCGCCGCAGAACCCGACGATGAAGAACGCGCGAAACGCTTCGCCCGCAAAGACACCGCCGTGCCTCTGGCCAAGCCCGGCGAGAAAGCCGATGAGGGCGGAGCCGGAGACGTTCACCGCGAAGGTGCCCCAGGGAAAGGTCTCGCCGACCCGGCGGCCGACCGCGCCGGAGACGAAGAAGCGGGACGTGCCGCCGAAAAAGCCGCCGAGCAGCACGAGGAGACAGGCCTGAAGGCTCATGGCGAGGCTCACGGCGTCGAATCGTCTGCCGCGCCGGCGCTGCCGCCGTAGCGCACCACCGTGACCTTCTCGAGCGTGACGAGGCAGCTGCTCGTATAGGCATCGAGCAGGGGCAGGAAGCTCTGGATCTTCTCGTCGCTGTCGACGATCTCGATGACGACCGGCAGGTCCTGCGACAGCCGCAGGATCTTGGCCGTGTGGAGAATGCTGGAGCGGCCGAAGCCCAGTGGTCCGCGCAGCACCGTGGCCCCGGCCAAGCCCGCCTCGCGGGCTTTCAGCACGATATCCTCGTAGAGCGGGCGACCATTGGCGCGGTCGTCCTCGCCGATGAAGATCCTGAGCAGCGTGGCCTTCTGCGATATCTGCACGGCAAATCCTCCGAACAGGACTGCAACGGATTATCGGCGCAGGAAGGAGTTCCGCACCGGGCTGGTACGGGACAATCGGCTGCGCAGCGGTTGGGAGGGGCGGGCCGGCGGGATACGCCGGGCGCTGTGCTGTTCGTTCACGTGGATCCGCATGGCTCGCTCCCTTCTGTCGTCAACAGTCGGACGGCCCGATGCGGAAGGAGAATGGACACGTTCCCACCGCGCTTGAGGCGCCCGGTAGGAGTCATCAGCCTCTGCGGCGGTTACGGGGGACCCCATCCCCTGCGGTCTCCTTGATAGCCAACCCGCTGGAGAGGCACAAGAGACCTGCCGGACGGCTCTGGCGCGATCGCCTCCATCAAACGCGATCCGTTCGCATTCAAAGGATGGATTATTGTTCCATATAAATCGGTTACCAATCGTTGTTTCAGCATCACTTGACCTGATGACGTGACTCTCTTTCCGACGCTTGCGCGACATCAAATACGCCGGCGCGCCGGGTGCTAAGCATATGTCGAAGGGCCGGGCGGCGTTGGGCCGCACGAGGCCCTGGTTGAGCCGCGCCGGCGCGATGCTAATGTCGCCGGTGAATGGGAGGCGGTGCGTGCACATGGGGCGCAGGCGGCACGGGACACGGACGCGACGCTGGATAGCGCTCGTCGCGGCCTATCTCTTCGTGCTGCAGTCGCTTCTCACCGGCCTTGCCGTCGAGGCCCATGCCGTCCCCGGCCCGGACGGCGACGTCGCCTTCATGCTCTGCGCCCCCGGCGCCATGGACATGCAGCAGGACGAGGGCGCCCCCGCAACCGACGGGCGCTTCAACTGCTGCATCGCCGGATGTTCCCTGGCGGGCAGCGCCGTGCCGCCGGCAGCGAACGCCTTCACTCCCGTCGCCTACCGCATCGAGGACCGCATCGCCTTCGCGAACCATCGCGACGAGCCGCGCGGCTTCCTCGCCTGGCATTCTCCCGCCTGTCCACGCGGGCCGCCGGCCGCTGCCTGAACGGGCCACAGCGCCCGTCCCCCTGTCCCATCGCAACGCCTTCCCACCCGAAGCGCCACGTTGCGTGTCTTCCCGGAACAGCGCCGGCCAGCACGGCCGGCAAGGCAGGCATCCATGTTCAGAACCGTTTCGAGGCTGCTCGCGGCAGCCGTCGTCATCGCTTGTCCGCTCGCGGCGGGCGCGGCCCCTACCGAAATCACCGATGCGCTCGGCCGCAAGGTCACGGTCGAGCTTCCCGTCGCGCGTGTCGCCGTCAACTTCAACTTCGAGGAATTCACGGCCGTGGCCGGGCTCGAAGGCTGGCGCCGCGTCGTCGGCATCTCGCGTGCGCCGTGGGAAGGCTGGCGACCGGCCATCTTCTCCCGCTACAAGGCGGTCATCCCCAACCTCGCCGACATGCCCGATATCGGCCACACCGACGACGGCAGCTTCAGCGCCGAGAAGGTGATCGGCCTGAAGCCCGACGTCCTTCTCATGTCCGAATGGGCCTACAAGGCGCTGACGACGGCCCGCGACCAGATCGAGGGCGCCGGCATCCCCATCGTCGTCATCGACTACAACGCCCAGGAGCTCGACCGGCATGTCGCCTCGACGCGGGCCATCGGCCGGATCATGGGGGCCGAGGAGCGCGCGGAAGAGCTCGCCGACCTCTATCAGCGCGAATATGCCGACGTCATGGCCAGGGTGGAGCGGGCCAGAAGCGAGCGGGCCGGCAAGCCACGCCCCAAGGTCTATGTGGAACTGGGGCAGGGCGGCGCCGACACCGTGGGCAACACCTACAACGGCACCATGTGGGGCCGGATCATCACGCTCCTCGGCGCCGAGAACCTCGCCGAGGGCCGGCTGCCGGGGCCGTGGGGGCAGCTCAATCCCGAGACCGTCATCGCCGAGGACCCGGACCTCATCCTCATTGCCGGCTCGTCCTGGGTGAACCGGCCGAAGGCCGTGCGCACCGGCTATGACATGACGCCGGACGGCACGCGCGCCACCCTGCGCCCCTATGCCGAACGGGCCGGCTGGTCCGACCTTGCCGCCATCCGCGAGGGGCGGATCGCCGCCATCGAGCACGGCCTGTGCCGCACGCTCTACGACTTCGTCGCGATGCAGTTCATCGGCAAGCTGCTCTATCCCGCCGCCTTCGCCGACGTCGATCCGGTCGGGGCCTTCCGGGATTACCACGAGAAGTACCTGCCGATCCCCTTCAGCGGCACCTGGATGCTGGACTACGGCCATGACTGACGTGCTCCTCGCGCCGCTGGCGCAACCCCGGGCCGAAGGCATCGCGGCCCTGCACGGCGCCATCGCGCGGCGCCGCGCCATGGTCCTCCTCGCCGGCAGCCTCGGGCTCGTCGCGAGCCTCGTCCTCGATGTCGCGACCGGCCCGGCCTTCCTCTCGCCGGCCGATGTCGTGCGCTCCCTCGCCGGCATGGCGGGAGAGCGTTCGGTCGATGCCATCGTGTGGTCGATCCGGCTGCCCGTCGCCTTCGTCGCGCTCGTCGTCGGCGCGGCGCTCGGGCTGTCGGGGGCGATCATGCAGACCATCCTCAACAATCCGCTGGCGTCGAGCTATACGCTCGGCGTCTCGGCGGGCGCGGGCTTCGGCGCCGCGCTCGTCATCGTCATCGGCGTCGCGCTGCCCGTGCCGGAGGCCTATGCCGTTCCCGTCATGGCCTTCCTCTTCGCCGGGCTGGCCTGTGCCGGCGTCTACGCCATCGGCCAGACGCGCGACGCCTCGCCCGAGATGCTGGTGCTCGGCGGCATCGCGCTCCTCTTCCTGTTCCAGGCGCTGCTGTCGCTCCTCCAGTTCGTGGCCTCGCCCGAGGCCCTGCAGCAGATCGTCTTCTGGCTGTTCGGCAGCCTGCAGAAGGCGACATGGGGCAAGCTCGCCATCATCCTCCTTGTGCTCGTCGCCTGTGTGCCCTGCCTCATGCGCGATGCCTGGCGGCTCACGGCGCTCAAGCTCGGCGACGAGCGCGCCCGCGGCCTCGGCGTCGACGTGCGGCGGCTGCGCCTGCGCTGCTTCGCTCTCGTCTCGGCGCTGACCGGCGTCGCGGTGGCCTTCGTCGGCACCATCGGCTTCATCGGCCTCGTCGCGCCGCATGTGGCGCGCATGCTGGTGGGGGAGGACCAGCGCAGCTTCCTGCCGGCATCCGCGCTCTTCGGCGCGCTTCTCCTGTCGCTCGCCTCGATTGCCAGCAAGACCGTGCTGCCGGGCGCGATCGTGCCGATCGGCATCGTCACCTCGCTCGTCGGCGTGCCCTTCTTCGTGTGGCTGACGGTATCCTGCCGGAGGGCCTTCTGGTGAAAGTCGCCATTTCGCAGCTCGCCGTGCGCTACGGCGCGACACAGGTCATCGATGGGCTCGACCTTTCGGCCGGGCCCGGCGAGATCCTCGCCATCCTCGGGCCGAACGGCTCGGGCAAGTCCTCCCTTGTGAAGGCCGTGGCCGGCCTCGTGCCGCACGCCGGGTCCATCACCTTCGACGGCGAGGCCCGGCGGCCGGGGCGCATCGGCTACATGCCGCAGGACATCGGCGCACGCGCCGCGCTGACGGTGCTGGAGACGGTGCTGCTTGGCCGGCTCGGGCGGCTCGGCCTGCGGGTCGGGGAGGCGGACCTCGCCGCGGTGGACGCCGTCCTCACCGAGCTCGGCCTCCACCGCCTCGCCGCGCGCTATCTGGGCGAGCTCAGCGGCGGCCAGCGCCAGCTCGTCTTCCTCGCCCAGGCGCTTGCGGCCGAGCCGCGCCTGCTGATGCTCGACGAGCCCATCAGCGCGCTCGACGTGCGCCACCAGCTCGAGGTGCTGGAGATCGTCCGGCGCCTCACCGTCGCGCGGCGGCTGACGACGCTCGTCGTGCTGCACGACCTCAACATGGCGGCCCGCTTCGCCGATGCGGTGGCCGTCATACGCAACGGCCGGCTGGCGCGCTTCGGCGCCCCGGCCGACGTCATCGACGAGGCCATGCTGGCCCAGGTCTTCGGCGTCGAGGCCTCCGTCGCCCTCGCCGGCGACGGACGCCCCAACGTCACGCCGCTGCGGGCATCGAGGCACTGATCAGGACGCTGCATGCCGCGCGCGTGGCATCGCGGCAGGGCGCCGGTAGCGGATGAAGCAGGCGCCGGCGGCGTCGATCTCGACGCTGGCGTCGACCCTGAACACCTCGGCGAGGCGCCGGCGCGTCAGGATGTCGGCGGGCGTGCCGAGGGCGACGAGGCGGCCCGCCTGCATGACGGCGATACGGTCGCAGAACATCGCCGCGTGGTTGAGGTCGTGCAGCGCCGCGACCACGGTGAGATCCTGCGAGCGCACGAGGTCGAGCAGGCCGATCTGGTGCTCGATGTCGAGGTGGTTGGTCGGCTCGTCGAGAATGAGGATGCGCGGCTCCTGCGCGAGCGCGCGGGCGATGTGGAGCCGCTGGCGCTCGCCGCCGGACAGGGTCTGCCAGGAGCGGGACGCAAGATGCGCCATGTCGACATCCGCCATCGCCTTGTCGACGATCGCGTCGTCGCGCGAGGACCAGGGGGAGAGGGCGCTCAGATGCGGCGTGCGGCCGAGGGCGACGGCTTCGCGGGCCGTCAGGCGTTCGCCCGTTTCGGCCTGCTGCTCGACGAGGGCGATCCGATGCGCGAGATCGCGGCGGCTCATGCGGCCAAGGGGCTTGCCGGCGAGCGTGACGGTACCCGAGGCCGGCGCGCGCAGGCCGGCCAGCATGGCGATGAGGCTCGTCTTGCCGGAGCCGTTCGGCCCGACGAGGCCGAGGAACTCGCCCGGCCTTACGTCGAGCGACACCCGGTCGACGATGGCCCGCCGTCCGGCCCGCCAGACGAGGTCCTGTGCGCTCAGCATCATCGGGCAACGGGCCTGTGAATGAGGATCATCGCGAAGGCGGGCGCCCCGACGAGCGCCGTCATGACGCCGATGGGCAGGACCTGGCCGGGAATGACCGTGCGGGACAGGACGTCCGCCGCGATCATGAAGGTCGCCCCGATGAGGGCCGAGGCGGGCAGCAGCCGCCCGTGCCGCACGCCGACGACGAGGCGCGCCGCGTGCGGAATGACGAGCCCGACGAAGCCGATCGAGCCGACGATGCTCACCATGGTCGCCGTCATGAAGGCACAGGCGGCGATGAGCACCGCATAGACGCGCTTCACCGGCACGCCGAGCGACGCCGCGGACCGGGAGCCGAAGGCGAAGGCATCGAGGGCGCGCGCATGGGCGAGGCAGATGAGGAGCCCGCCGAGCGCCACGGGCACGGCGAGCGACACGTCGGGCCAGCGCACGCCTGACAGGTTGCCGAGCAGCCAGAACATGATGCCGCGCGCCTGGTCGGCCGTCGCCGATTTCGTGACGACGAAGGAGGTGAGGGCGTTGAAGAGCTGGGAGCCGGCGATCCCCGCGAGGATGATGGCCGCCGGGCCCCGTCCGGCCCCGAGCGCGAGCAGCGCGACGAGGCCGAAGGCGAGGAGCGCTCCGGCGAAGGCGCCGAGCGACAGCGATACGAAGCCGGAGCCGAGGCCGAGGATGGCGACGGCGACCGCCCCGCTCGATGCGCCCGCCGAGATGCCGAGGATATACGGGTCGGCAAGCGCGTTGCGGAGCAGGGACTGGAGCACGACGCCGCACAAGGCGAGCGAGGCGCCGCAGCAGGCGGCGACGAGGGCGCGCGCGATGCGGTAGTTCCAGACGATGCCCTCGTCGATGGGATCGAGCGCATGGCCCGCGCCCCACAGGCGGTTGGCCACGGTCTTGGCGACGGTCTCCACCGGAATGGACGTCTCGCCCACGGCCGCGCCGAGCGCGAGTGCCGCCGCCAGGGTCGCGGCGGCGACGAGCCCGCCGGCGACGAAGCGCAAAGGTGCGAGCGCCGGCCTCGCTTGACTCGCGTCGACCTCCGCCGAGGGTAACGGTAGCGACGTCACTTGGCGGGACCGGACGCAACGAGACCGGACTTCTCGAGCGCCTCGGCGAGCACCTCGATGCCCTCGATCGTGCGGATCGTCGGGTTCATCGCCTGGGCGTCCATGACGACGACGCGGCCGTCCTTCACCGCCGGCATGAGGCGCGCGACCGGATCGGTCTCGAGGAACTTCAGCTTCACGGCGATGTCGTCGGCCGGGTAGCGGCGCCGGTCCATCCGGCCGGCGACGAGGACCGTCGGATTGGCCCGCGCGATCGTCTCCCAGCCGACCGTCGGCCATTCCTCCTCGCTGTCGATGACGTTGCGGATCCCGAGCGTCGCCATGATGTAGCCCGGTGCGCCGCTCAGCCCCGCGACATAGGGGTCGATGTCGAGCTCGGCGCTGGAGAACCAGAAGACGGCCGATACCTTGCCGTCGAGCGAGGCGATCTTCTGCCGGGCCGCCGCTTCGCGCGCCTTCAGTTCGGCGATCAGTTCGTCCGCACGCTCCTTGACGTCGAAGATGCGGGCGAGATCGTCGATCTCCTGATAGATCAGGTCCATGGTGAACTTGGCGGTGCGCACGCCGTCGCCGCCGCTCGAATTGTCCTTGCCGATGCAGTCGGCCGGGGACGTGTAGACCGGGATGCCGAGCTCGGCGAACTGCTCGGGCGTCGCGACCACGCCCTGCGGGCCGATCTGCCACTGGAACTGCGTCGTGACGAGGTCCGGCTTCGCGCCGAGCACGCTCTCGAAGCTCGGATCATTGTCGGCAAGCCGCGGGATGGTGGCATTGACTTCCTCGTAGCCCTCGATCACCGGCCCGAGCCACACCGCCGTACCGACGACCTTCTCGGCAAGGCCGAGGAGGTAGAGGATTTCCGTCGCGCTCTGGCCGACGGAGACGGTCCGTGCCGGCGCACGGGTGAAGGTGAGGTCGCGGCCGCAATTCGTCACCGTCAGCGGATATTGCGTCTGCCCGGCGACCGCGGGTGGGGCAAGCGCGAAGACGGCGGCTGCACCGCAGGCCCCGAGGAAGGGGCGAAGGAATTCGGACAAGGTCATGGTCCCTCTCGGAAAACAGGCCATTCCGGTTCGCCGCTGGTCCCGTTCGGGACCGGCGCAGGCGGTCAGGAAGGCGCCGTAGCTGAAATTGGCAACGTTATAACATTTCATTACGTCGTGCCGTACACCGGCGCAAGACCGTGTGCACGGCGTTCGCGCCATGCGCTGGCGGCCGGGCAACGGATGGAAGGAGCGGATCGTGGCATCGCTTCAGTCCCAGGCGAGCGCGCCGCCGTTCTGGTATTCGATGACGCGGGTCTCGAAGAAGTTCTTCTCCTTCTTGAGGTCCATCGCCTCGCTCATCCAGGGAAACGGGTTCGGCGTCTCGGGAAACACCGGCGGGAGGCCGAGCTGAGCGCAGCGGCGGTTGGCGATGAAGTGCATGTACTGCTCGCACAGCGCCGCGTTCAGCCCGAGGAAGCCGCGCGGCATCGTGTCCCGACCGTAGGCCGCCTCGAGCTCGGCCGCTTGCTTCAGCATGGTCCTGAGCTCGTCCTGGAAGGCGCCGGTCCACAGATGCGGGTTCTCGTGCCTGATCTGGTTGATGACGTCGATGCCGAAGTTCAGATGGATCGACTCGTCGCGCAGGATGTACTGGTACTGCTCGGCGATGCCGACCATCTTGTTGCGCCGGCCGAGCGACAGGATCTGCGCGAAGCCGGTGTAGAACCACATCCCCTCGAAGACGACGTAGAAGGCCACGAGATCGCGCAGGAAGGCCCGGTCGGCCTCCGGCGTCCCCGTCTCGAAGGCGGGGTCGTCGAGGCTCTGCGTGTGGCCGAGCGCCCAGGCCGCCTTGTCGGTGATCGACGGCACCTCGCGGTACATGTTGAAGAGTTCGCCCTCGTCGAGCCCGAGGCTCTCGACGATGTACTGGAAGGTATGCGTATGCACCGCCTCCTCGAAGGCCTGCCGCAGGAGATACTGGCGGCACTCGGGATTGGTGAGATGGCGGTAGATCGCCAGCACGATGTTATTGGCGACCAGGCTCTCGGAGGCGGCGAAGAAGCCGAGGTTGCGCTTCACCATGCGCCGCTCGTCCTCGGTGAGGCCGTCGCGCGACTTCCACAACGCGATGTCTGCCTGCATGGAGACCTCGGTCGGCATCCAGTGATTGTTGCAGGCCGCGAGATATTTCTCCCAGGCCCAGCGGTACTTGAGCGGCAGCAGCTGGTTCACGTCGGCGCGCGCGTTGATCATCCGCTTGTCGTCGACGGTGACGCGGGCGGCGCCGCGTTCGATGGCGCCGAGGCCGGTGGCGTCCGCCAGCGCTCCGGCGGCGGGATCAACGGTGCGCGCGGCCGCTGCCGCGGGGGTCTGCCAGTCGAGCATGGCCCTGTCTCCTTGTCTTGCCGTCACTGGCAGGCTTCGCAGCCGGGATCGTCGATGGAGCACGCCCTGGCGCCGTTCGATGCGGGACGGGCGACGGGCGCGGCCGAGACCGCGTTGAGCCGGCCGTCGACGCCCTTCAACGTCGATTTCTCGACATGGGTGGCCGAGCGCGAGCGCAGGTAATAGGTCGTCTTGAGGCCGCGCCGCCAGGCGAGGCGGTAGGTCTCGTCGAGCTGCCGCCCGGAAGGATTGGCGACATAGAGGTTGAGCGACTGCGCCTGGTCGATCCATTTCTGCCGGCGGGCCGCCGCCTCGACCAGCCAGGAGGGCGCGATCTCGAACGCCGTGGCATAGAGCGCCTTGAGATCGTCCGGGATGCGGTCGATCTGCCCGAGGCTGCCGTCGTAATATTTGAGATCGGAAATCATCACCGCGTCCCACAGGCCGCGCGCCTTGAGGTCACGCACGAGCGCCGCGTTCACGACGGTGAAGTCGCCCGACATGTTGGATTTGACGAACAGGTTCTGGTAGGCGGGCTCGATCGACTGCGACACGCCGCAGATGTTGGAGATGGTCGCCGTCGGGGCGATGGCCAGGCAGTTCGAATTGCGCATGCCGATGCGCGTCACGCGCGCGCGCAAGGCTGGCCAGTCGAGCCGCATGCTGCGGTCGAGGTCGAGCCGACCGCGCGCCTCGGCCAGCCGTTCGATGCTGTCGATCGGCAGGATGCCCTGCGACCACAGCGAGCCCTCGAAGCTCGGATAGCGACCGCGCTCGGCGGCAAGATCGACCGAGGCCGAGATCGCCTCGAAGCTGAGCGCCTCCATGCTTTCGTCGGCAAAGCGCACAGCCTCCTGGGATGCGTAGGGGATGCGCAGCCTCTGCAGCGCGTCCTGGAAGCCCATGATGCCGAGGCCGACGGGGCGGTGCCGCAGGTTCGAGCGCCGCGCCTCCGGGATCGTGTAGAAATTGATGTCGATGACGTTGTCGAGCATGCGCATCGCCGTCTTGACGGTCTGCGCGAGACGCTCGCGGTCGAGACCATCGGCGGTGACGTGCGCGGCGAGATTCACCGAGCCGAGGTTGCACACGGCGACCTCGTCGTCCGACGTGTTCAGCGTGATCTCGGTGCACAGGTTCGAGGAATGCACGACGCCGGCATGGCCCTGCGGCGAGCGGATGTTGCACGAGTCCTTGAAGGTGATCCACGGGTGGCCGGTCTCGAAGAGCATGGTCAGCATGCGCCGCCACAGGTCGACGGCGCGGAGCTGCTTCCACACCTTCATCCCGCCGCGCGCGGCCTTCTCTTCGTAGGCCTCGTAGGCGGCCTTGAAGGCCGGCCCGTAGAGGTCATGCAGGTCCGGCGTCTCGTCTGGCGAGAAGAGCGTCCACGGCCCGTCCGCCTCGACGCGCTCCATGAACAGGTCCGGCACCCAGTTGGCCGTGTTCATGTCATGGGTGCGGCGGCGTTCGTCGCCCGTGTTCTTCCTCAGGTCGAGGAATTCCTCGATGTCGATGTGCCAGGTCTCCAGATAGGCGCAGACCGCGCCCTTGCGCTTGCCGCCCTGGTTGACCGCGATGGCGGTGTCATTCGCCACCTTGAGGAAGGGCACGACGCCCTGGCTCTCGCCGTTGGTGCCTTTGATGTGGGCGCCGAGCCCGCGCACCCGTGTCCAGTCGTTGCCGAGCCCGCCGGAATATTTGGCGAGCAGTGCATTGTCCCTGATCGCCTTGAAGATGCCGTCGAGATCGTCCGGCACGGTGGTGAGAAAGCACGAGGAGAGCTGCGGCCTCGGCGTGCCGGCGTTGAACAGCGTTGGCGTCGAGGCCATGAAATCGAAGGACGACAGCAGCCGGTAGAAGTCGATCGCCCGCGCCTCGCGGTCGGTTTCGCGCAGGGCGAGCCCCATGGCCACGCGCATGAAGAAGGCCTGCGGCAGCTCGAAGCGGGTGCCGTGCGCGTGCAGGAAATATCGGTCGTAGAGCGTCTGCAGGCCGAGATAGTCGAACTGGAGATCGCGCTCGGGCTCGATCGCCGCCGCAAGCCGGTCGAGGTCGAAGCGGCCGAGTTCCGGGTCGATCAGCTCCTGCGCGATGCCGGCCTTCACATAGGCGCGGAAATAATCGCCGTAGCGCTGCGCCATCTCCGCCTGCGTCGCCTGCGCGGGACGACCGGCGAGAAAGGTGAGTGCCTCGCGGCGCAGCTTGTCGAGGAGGAGGCGCGCCGACACCTTGGCATAGTCGGGCTCCGTCTCGATCAGGGTGCGGGCCGCGAGGATCGGGGCAAGGGCGAGTTCGTCGGACGAGATGCCGTCATAGAGATTGCGGCGCGTCTCGGCGAGGATGGCTCCGGCGTCGACCCCGTCGAGCCCCTCGGCCGCCTCTTTGACGAGCGCTTCAAGCCTTTCCGCGTCGAGAGGTATCAGCGCCCCGTCCACCGCTGTCATGCGCAGCGGAGCCGCGGATGCCTCGGCGCCGCCAGCATGCGCCAGCGTCGCGGCGCGCTCCCTGGCCCGCTCCTCACGATAGAGGACATAGGCGCGCGCCACCTTGTGGTGCTCGCCCCGCATCAGGGCGAGCTCGACCTGATCCTGGATGTCCTCGATATGGAACGTGCGGCCGGCGTCGGCCCGCCGAGTGAGGCTGGCGACGATCTGCTCCGTCAGCTCCGCGACGATGTCGTGCACCCGGCGCGAGGTCGCGGCATGGCTGCCCTCGACGGCGAGGAAGGCCTTCGTCAGCGCGACCGCGATCTTCGAGGGATCGAACGGCGTCACCGCGCCGTTGCGGCGGATGACACGATAGGACGGCTCGAATGCCGTGGCGGACGCGACCGGCTGGGCGGCATGCGGCCCGCGGGATGGACGTTCGGTTTCAAGGGACAAAGACACCGGCTTCAAACCCCATCTGCTGGGGGCAAAGGCCGGGCGGATGCTAGGATGGCGTCGACGGCTCACGCCGTGGTCCCGACGACCCAAGCGATCCACCGGGACACCCCGCCCGAGGACGTTTCGTTCCAGTCACGGCAGGTCTCCTGGCTCGCGGGTCGTCGCCTCCGTCCGGCCTTCCCGGAGCCTCACGGGCTCCAGTGACACGAGATGGACGGTGGCTCGCCGCTCACAGTTGCGGGGGCAGCTCCGGCTTGGCCGCTAGGCGCACCGGATTCCCTCTTAGCTCTCGCTTCAGGACGATTCGAGAGACCATGACTACCAGATATTGTGCCGATCATGGGCTGCGGCGTCAATATCTTGCTGGGCACTCTTCCCCAGCCGTGGCGGCGAGCCGGGGGGCAGTGCGGTCGTCGTTCCGACGCAGTGGCATGGGTCTCCGGCGGTGCGCTGCGGCACATCCCGGCAGCGCCGGCCGAATGATAACTTTCAGCCCCCGGCCGCAATTGGTACATTTTGAAACCAGTGAGGCAGCATGCCGTGTCGCTCGATATCCGCGTTCTTGGAGATCTGACGGTCCTTCGCGCCGGCGAGGCCGTGTCCCTGCCGCCGTCGCGCAAGACGCGGGCGCTGCTGGCCTATCTCGCCATGACCGACAGGCCGCAGCGGCGCGAGCGGCTGTGCGAGATGTTCTGGGAAATCCCGGACGACCCGCGCGGCGCGCTGCGCTGGAGCCTGTCGAAGATCCGCCAGATCGTCGAGAACGGCGAGGGCGGCGTTCTGGAGGCCGACCGCAACACGGTCTATCTCAACAAGGACGGCCTGGTCCTCGATGCGGCGCCGCTGCGCGGCCTCGGCATCCGCGATTTCGAGGCGCTCGGCACCGAAAGCCTGGAGGCGCTCGCCGGCGCCTTCCGCGGCCGCTTCCTCGATGATCTCTCGCTGCCGCGCTGCCCGGAGTTCGAGGCCTGGCGCATCGCCGTCGGCGACGAGCTCGACGTCACGCGCCTGCGTCTCCTGCGCATCCTGATCGACCGTCTGGCGGACGAGCCGGAGCGCGCGCTCGTCCACGCCCGCATGTTGCAGGCCCTCGAGCCCGACGACGAGACGGTGCGCACGGACATCCGCCGGCTCGGAGAGGCTGCCCGCCGGATCGCGATGGTCCAGCCGCGGCAGGCCGGGGAGGGCGAGGCTGCGCCTGTCGAGGCCCGCGAGGAGAGGGAGGCGGAGCCGCAGGGCCCGGCCGCAGCCACGCCGCTGGCCCAGGAAATCCGTCGCTGCGCGACGCCCGACGGCGTGCGGTTGGCCTATGCGTTGAGCGGCCAGGGGCCGCCCCTCGTCCGCGCCGCCCACTGGATGTCGCATCTGGAGCGCGACTGGGACAGCCCGGTGTGGAAGCACTGGATGGAGGGGCTCTCGGCCAATTTCCGGCTGGTGCGCTACGACCAGCGCGGCAACGGCCTGTCGGACCGCGACCCGGCCGATCTCACCTTCGAGGCGATGATCGCCGATCTCGAGAGCATCATCGACGCCGCGGGCCTGCGCCGCGTCTTCCTGCTCGGCATCTCGCACGGGTGCGCCACGTCGATCGCCTATGCCGCGCGCCATCCCGAGCGCGTGGCCGGCATGGTGCTCTACGGCGGCTTCAGCCAGGGCTGGCGCAGGCGCGGGGACCCGCGCGAGGTGGCGCGCCGCGAGGCGATGAGTGCCCTGATGCGGGAGGGCTGGGGACAGGACGATCCGGTCTTCCGCCAGATGTTCACCTCCATGTTCATCCCCGAAGCGACGCCCGAGCAGAAGGACTGGTACAACGAGCTGCAGCGGGACACCGTCTCGCCCGAGGTGGCGCACCGGATCTTCGAGGAAGGCGGCGAGATCGACGTGACGGATCTCCTGCCGCGGATCCGCGTGCCGACGCTCGTCATGCATGCCACCCGTGACGCGGTGATCCCCTTCGAGCACGGCAAGGCGCTCGCCGCCAGCATCCCGGGTGCGCGCTTCCTCGCGCTCGACAGCGCCAACCACGTGCTCCTGGCGCACGAGCCGGCCTTCGCCACCTTTCTCGAGGAGACGCGCCGCTTCCTTGCCGATCCGGAAGAGACCCAAAAACTCTCGCAGCCGCCGGCGCGCCTTGGTATCGACCGGTCCCGCCAGTACGTCACGGTGCTGGCCGCCGAGGTCGTCAGCCCGCTCGATGCCGTCGAGACCGTCGATCCCGAGACGGCGGAGCGCGAGCTGCAGCCGATCTACGACCGGCTGGTGGCGGTGATCGAGGAGCACGGCGGCGTCGTCACGGCCAATCTCGACGGCATGGTCAGCGCGACCTTCGGGCTGGCACGGGCGACGGAGGACCACGCCTTCCTCGCCTGCCGGGCGGCGCTTGCGGCACGGCTCGCTGTCGAGGAACTGTCGCAGGGCGGCGCGCGGCTGAGGGCCGGGATCGACACGGGCGAGGTCATCGTGCGCCAGACGCCCGGACCGGACGGCATCCGGGTCGAGGTGAACGGCGTCGCCCCGCGGTCCGCGAACCGCCTGATGCGCGCGCTGCGGCGAGCGACCATCGCCGCGACGGCCCGCGCGCGGACGGCAGCCGGCGGCTATCTCCAGATGCAGCGGATGCGCCATGCCGAACATCCGCAACTCGGGCGGGACGAGCGGGCCTACGAGCTCGTCAGCGAGAACCACGCCCTGTCCCGCTGGCATCTCAGGGCCAATCGCGGGCTGACCGGCCTCGTCGCGCGCGAGGCCGAGCTCAAGAGCCTCATCACGGCCTGGCGGCGCGTGCGCGAGGGCCATGGGCAGGTCGTCGGCATCGTTGCCGATCCCGGCCTCGGCAAGTCGCGCCTTGCGCACGAGTTCCTCGCCCTCGACGAGGTCGCCGGCTTTGCCGTTCTCGAAAGCGGCGGCCATGAATTCGATGCGAGCGTCTCGCTCGGCGTCGCCAAGAAGCTGCTCCTGTCCGCCTGCGGCATCCGCGGCGAGGACACGCTGGAGGAGGCGCGCGACCGCTTCCTGCGCCGGCAGGCCGAGCTTGCGCTCGACCCGGGCCACGTCGCGCCGCTGTCCTTCCTCGCCGACATGCCGGTCGAGGACGAGGCCTGGCACAGGCTCGATGCGCGCGAGCGGACGGCCCGCGTCTGCGCGGCGATGAGCGCCTTCCTCATCGCCGTGAGCCGGCAGGCGCCGCTCGCCCTGCTGGTGGAGGATCTGCACTGGATCGATGCGGAGAGCGAGGCCATCGTGAACCGCCTCGTCGATGCGATCGGCGCCAACCGCATCATGCTCATCGCCACCTATCGGCCGCACTACCGGCACGGCTGGGCACGCAGGGGCTCGTTCCAGCAGATCAGGCTGGAGCGTTTCGTGCGCGAGGAGATGGACGCGTTCCTGACGGCGCTGCTCGGCTCCGACCCGAGCCTCGGGGACCTGCGCGCGCTTCTGACCGAGCGGGCCGAGGGCACGCCGCTGTTCCTCGAGGAGATGGTGCGGGCGCTGGCCGCGAGCGGCGCCCTCATCGGCCAGCCCGGCCACTTCGAGGCGAGAAGCCCCGTCACCGACGTGGTCGTCCCCTCATCGGTGCAGTCGGTTATCGCCGCCCGCATCCAGCAGCTCGGCGATATGGAGCGCCAGGTGCTGCAGGTTGCCGCCGTCATCGGCCGCAACGTGCCGCGCCCGCTGCTGCAGCACCTTATGGCCGGGGCCGACCTCGATGCGGCGCTCACCCGCCTGCAGGAGCTCGAATTCCTCTTCGAGGTGCAGAGCTTCCCGCATGTGGAATACACCTTCAAGCACGCCCTGACCCTCAACGTCGCCTACGATTCCCTGCTGCTGGAAGACCGCAGGCAGCTGCACCACAGCGTCTTTGCGGCGATGGAACGGCTCTATGCCGGCTCGCTGGCTCACCACATCGAGCAGCTGTCCGAACATGCATTTCGCGCCGAGCAGTGGGAGCCGGCCGCACACTACCTGCTGCTCGCCGCGGGCCGGGCCGAGGAGCGTTCGGCCTATGCGGCGGCGGCGCAGTTCCTCGAGAAGGCGCGCAAGGCCGTGGCGGCCCTGCCGCGGACGCCGGAGACGCTCGCCCAGGCGATCGACCTGCGCGTGCGCATGCGCCCGGCCTACGGGGCGCTCGGCGAATATCACAAGGCGCTCGGCCCGCTGCTGGAGGCGCGCCAGCTCGCGATGGAGCTAGGGGATCCGCAGCGCATCTCCGACGTTCTCCTCCATCTGAGCTATCTCAACAGCTCGCACGGCCGCTTCGAGGAGGCGCTGGAGCCTGCCGAAACACTCAACCGCGCGGCGACGGCCAACGGCGTCGAGCGCTGCATCAGCGAGTCCGACCTCGCCGCCGCGCAGGCCCTCATCCTGCGCAGCAAGGCGCGGCAGGTGCTGGAGCGCCTTGCCCCGCACGAGGAACGCTTCACCAGGCTCTGGCGCCTGGAGCGCTTCGGGCAGATCGGCGCGCGATCGGTCTGGTATCTCGGCCATCGCGCCCAGGCGCAGGCCCGCCTCGGCCTGTTCGATGAGGCCGACCGGACGCTCGCCGAGCTGCGCCAGGTGGTCAGCGAGGTGGCGCGGCCCGTCGACAGCTGCGCGGAAGTCTATTTCACCGGCGTCGTCGAGGTCCTGCGCGGTCCCGACGCGCAGGTGGTGAAGCGCCTGCGGCAGACCGTGTCGGAGGCAAGCAGCAGCGGGCGGCTGCTTGTGCAGGGATGGCTGCTCGCCATTCTCGGCCACGCGGAATTCATGCTGGGCGAGCTGGAGACGGCCTATGCCACGCTCGAGAAGGCCATCACCGAGGCCGAGCGGATAGACCTGCCGCAGTTCGAATGTCACGCCCGGGCCGTGCTGGCCGGCCTGCGCGCACGCCTGGGCGAGCCGGAGGCCGCGGCCAATCTCGGCCATGCGCTCGAACTCGCCCGCCGGCGCGACGACCCGTGGAGCGAGATCGTCGTACTGCGCGGCTTCGCCGAGTTGAAGCCGGCGCGGTCCGCCGTGAACTGGCTGGAAGAGGCCTGCGCCCTCGCACGGCGGCGCGAGCTGCGGCCTGAGCTCGCCCGTTCGCTGCGCGCCCTTGGCCTCACCCAGCGCAGGATCGATCCCGCTCTCGCCGCCGCCACCCTCGCGGAGGCCGACGCGCTCTATGGCGAGATGGGCCTGCGCGAGCGCGTCACCGGCGCTTCGGGGCAGAGGACGGTGGAAAGAGCCGCCGAGGATCACGCCGCGACGGCAATAACGACGTAGCGTCGCCCGGGGACCGGGCGAGGTCGCGCCGCATCACGCGGCTTGCGACCGGGCAGCGGCTGCGCCCGCCAGCGCGACATGGCGTGCGATGCGCTCCGCGACCAACGCCTCGTGGGTCACGGGACCCATGTGCCCGGCGCCGGCCACCACCTCCAGCGTCGTGACCGCAAGGCGCGAGGCGAGTTCCTCGGCGATGAGCCGCGTGGGCGCCGGCGCATGTTCGCCGCGCAGGAGGAGAACCTGGAAGCGGAAGCCGAGATAGCGGCTGATCGCTGTCGGTTCGTGGATGAGGGCGCGAAAGTCGAGGCTCGCCTTCGGCAGGTAGCCGACGAGCTTCGCCTGCAGGTCCGGCCGCATCGTGCCGAAGGCGCCGGCGCCGTTCCAGTAATCGACGAAGCGCTCCGCCGCCGCCCGGTAGGAGCCTTCGGCGAGGCCCATGCGGATGGCGCCAGCGATCGCCTGGATCTCTCGAAGCGCCGCCCCGCCGGGCGCGCCCATCGTCCTCAGGAGGTGGAAGGCGGACGGCTCGTAGAGGCTGAGGCTCGCCAGCCGCGCGGGGCGCTGAGCGGCGATGTGGAGTGCGAGGCCCCCGCCATAGGAATGGCCGACGAGATGCACCGGCCCCTCGAGGCGGTCGATCAGCGCGATGATGTTCGCTGCCTCGTCCGCCAGGGAGAAGATTGCATGGCCTTCCCACACGCCGCCCCCGTCGGAGCCGATGAGATCGG
Source organism: Chelatococcus caeni (assembly GCF_014196925.1). GTDB lineage: Bacteria > Pseudomonadota > Alphaproteobacteria > Rhizobiales > Beijerinckiaceae > Chelatococcus_A > Chelatococcus_A caeni. The sequence goes on from NZ_JACIEN010000001.1 coordinate 1,273,337, forward strand.
GCGCGACGAGGCGATGGTCGGGGGCGAGGCGCTCTGCCAGCCTGCGCCACTGCCGGCCGCCGCCGCCGGAACAGTGCAGGGCGACGACGTGGCCGGCAGGGTGGTCGAGGTGCGATGCGATCGTCATCGGAGGCCGTTCCTCAGTACCCGTCGCGCCCGGCGGGGCCATGTTTGCTGAAGGCCGTCACGTCGTCGATCTGCGAGCGGTCGATGCCGACGTCCAAGAGCAGGTAGTCGGGCAGTTCGTGGAGGTCCCGTCGGGCCTGCCGCAGGCGCATGAAGCGGCGCATGTCGGCCAAGGCTCCCGCCACGATGCGAAGAGACGGAAAGCGGGCATGCCGGCTGGCGTGAAACGGCGTGACATGGTCGAGGGCACTCATGGTCGTCTCCATTCTTCGGGGCGCTGGAGGGCGCCGATGCGACACTTGTCCGGGTTGAACGTGAGCGTGACCGTTGAAGAGAGCGTCGGTTTCAGCGGTATGACTGTTGGATTTCTTCTCCTCACGCCGCGGTGCGGCGGCGCACGCCCAGATGGCATGCGATGTGCGCGGCAAGCGCCTCGGCATCCGCTCCGACGCCGTCGATGAAGCTCGAGTTGCGCCGGCGCATGAAGTTGAGGCCGAGCACGTAAAGCCCGGGGAGCGGGCAGATGCCGCCGTCGTGGACGATCTCGCCGCGGGCATCGAGAACCGGCATGTGCAGCCACGGATAGCTGCGCCGGTAGCCCGTGGCCCAGACGACGGTCCTTATGCCCGCCCGGTCGAGGTCGATCTCGGCACCGCCATCGTGAAGCAGGATCGGCTCGGCCGGCTCGTGCGCTGTCGCCCGGCGGAAGGTTCCGTTCTCGACCATTTCGTCGATGCTGTTCAGGATGCGGATGAGGCGCAGGTCCGCCGCGGCCGTGGTTTGCGACAGGTCGCCGGCAAAGCGCATGCGCCGGCCGCGGGCCCCGGTTGCCCGTCCCACGAGCTGCACACCCCTGCGCTGCAGGATCGCGAGATCGATCGAGCGATGGTCGGGGCTGCCGACGAGCTGCAGCGACGGCTCTTCGCGCAGGGTGGCCGCCGGGTGCATCTCCGCCTTCGCCTTGCGCAGGCTGCCGAGCCGGTCGAGCCACCACAGGATGTCGTGCCCGCGGTAGCGGCGCGGCAGCCGCGTGTGATGGCCGACGGAGAGCGTGACGGGCCGCCCCGAGGCGTGGATCTCCTCGGCGAGCTGGATGCCGCTCGCCGAGGCGCCGAGCACGAGGACACCACCTTCGGGAAGCTGGTCGGCTCGGCGATAGTCGCGCGGCACGACCTGCGCCATATGCCGCGCCAGGCGCGATGCCATGGCGGGTACACGCGGCAGGTCGCAGTGGCCGGTGGCTATCACCAGGCCGCGCGCGGCCCATTCCCCCGCGTCCGTGACGATGCGGTATCCGGCGCCCACGCGCCGTGCGGATCTGACATCGACGCCGATTTCGACGGGCGCTGCGATGCGCAGCGCATAGTCCTCCAGAAACCGCACCGTCTCCGGCATGGTCATGAAGCCGTCGGGATCCGGCCCGTCGTAGCCGCCGCCCGGAAGCCGTGTCATCCAGTTCGGCGTCAGGAGCCTGAGCGAATCCCAGCGCTCGCTGCGCCAGCGTTCGCCGACACGTCCCCGTTCCAGGACGACATGGTCGATGCCGCGCGTGCTCAGGCAGCGGCTCATGGCGAGGCCGGCCTGGCCGGCGCCGATGATGACGATATCGGTGTAACGCATGAGATGCGGGCCCCGCGGAAAATCGCCGGCCCCATGGCAATGGCGCCGGCGAGGGGGAGGGTGCTTGTCGCGAATGCGTCAGGCGCTGACGCCGACGGTGACCGGCACGCCGTTGGTGAGCACGTCGAACACGGCCGAGCGGGCACGCGCCTGCGCCACGATCTCCTCGAGCTTTTCCTTCGGCGCGTCGCCGGCGACGGTGATCTGCGCGCGGATGCCCTCGTAGCCGTTGCGGACCTCCTTCGACAGGCCGAGGATGCCGCGCAGGTCGATGTCGCCCTCGACGGTCGCCTCCACCTTGTGCAGCGTGACGCCGCGAGCGGCCGCGATATTGGCGATGCCCGAGATGAGGCAGGCGGCAAGCGCGCTCAGGAGAAATTCGACGGGCGTCGGGCCCTGGTCCGCCCCGCACAGGACGGCCGGATGGTCGCCATGGGCCTCGTGGGCGGTGGCGTGGGACTGCTCGGCGCCGGCGCCGAAGAAGTCCTTCATCGTGCTGACGCTGTGCGTGCCCGATACCCAGCGGCTGCGGGCGCGGAAGCGGAACCGCGCCAGTTCCGGCTGCCCGGCCACGGCATTGATGGTGGCGAACAGCGTCGGCGTGTCGACGCCGTTGCGCGGCGGCGGCGGCTCCTTCCGGGCCGGCTTGTCCATCGTCATGGCAGTGGTGTGCGTCGTGGTGTGCATGTCGCGCTCCGGGGTGGGGAGGAACTGGCGGCCGGGTCTCGCCGCGGCCGTCGTCATGTCTCGGCCATCGCCGTGTGACGCGCCGTGTGAACAAGGGTGGAAAATGCGACGTCCCGCCGGCCTCGGGAGGCGGAATCGTTGGAATTCAGGTCGCGGCCCGCAATGCGTGAAAAAAGGGAGCGGCGAGGGCCGCTCCCCTTTTCCTGGTTCGCCGGAGGGGACGCCAAGCCCCTGGGCGCCGCCTCAGGCCTTTGCGCGCGCCCATAGCGGCAGGAGGCTGTCGGGATCGGGACAGGCACCGGGATCGTGGCCGATGCCCGCCGCAGCAAGGCGCGCGCTGAGCGAGCCGTCCTTCCAGGCGGCGAGCGTATCCGAGCAGCCGCCCACGTGCCGACCGCCGACGAAGACCTGCGGGATGGTCGGCGAACCGATGCGCGCCCTCAGCGCCTTGCGGATTTCCCCGTCCATGGCGTTTCTCTGCCGTTCGGGCGCATCGATGTCGATCGATCGGTAGGCGATGCCGGCGCGGTCGAACAGCTTCCGGATGCTCCAGCAGAACTCGCACCACGTCAGGGCGAACATGACGACCGGATGGTCGGGATCGCCGATGGCCTCGTCGACGAAGGCATGGGCCGCCGGGTCGATGCTGACCTCGCCGGTAGTCGCCGGAGAGGCCGCGAAGGACGGTGGCCGGTCGAAGCGGTAGCCGGGCGTCGAATGGGAGATCTCCTCCTCCTCCGGCGACATGTCCTCCGCGATGTGGTCGAACAGGATGGTGCTCAGATAGCGCTCGCCCGTGTCGGGCAGCATGCACAGGACGTTCCGGCCCGGCCCGGCCCGGCGCGCCACCTCGATGGCGCCGGCGAGCGTCGCCCCGCCGGAGATGCCGGCGAGGATGCCTTCGTCCGTGGCGAGCCGGCGGGCGGCTGCGAGGGCACTGTCGCCGGAGACGGGCACGATCTCGTCGACGAGGCCCTCGGCCATCGCCTTGCCGACGATTTGCGGGATGAAATCCGGGCTCCAGCCCTGCATCGGATGGGGGCGGAAGCGCGTGTGCGCCCGGGTCGGCATGCCGCGCTCGTCGAAGTTCTGTGTGATGCCGCTCGACAGGAGCGTGGAATTGTCCGGCTCGCAGACGACGATGCGCGTCTGTGGCCGCTCGCGCCGGAGCACGCTCGCCACGCCCGCGAGCGTGCCGCCGGTTCCCGTGCCCGTGACCCAGTAGTCGAGCGGGCGGTCGCGGAAGGCGTCGAGGATCTCGCGCGCCGTCGTGCGGGCATGGATGGCGGCATTGACCGGCGTCTCGAACTGCCGGCACAGGAACCAGCCGTGCGTCTCGGCCAGCTCGATCGCTTTGGCGAGCATGCCGCTGCCGCGCTCGACCGCCGGCGTCAGCACCACCCGCGCGCCGAAGAAGCGCATCAGCTTGCGCCGCTCGAGGCTCGCGTTCTCCGGCATCACGATGACGAGCGGATAGCCCTTGCGGGCACAGACCATGGCAAGGCCGATGCCCGTGTTGCCGCTTGTCGCTTCCACCACCGTCTGGCCCGGCTGCAGCGCGCCGGTCCGCTCGGCCTCGGCGATGACCGCCGAGGCCAGCCGGTCCTTGACCGAGCCGCCCGGATTGAACGCCTCGAGCTTGGCGAAGAGCGCGCCGCCGCCCTCGTGAATGCGGGTGAGGCGAACGACGGGCGTGTTGCCGATCGTGTCGAGGATGCTCTCGTAAGGCGCTGATGTCATTGCCATCATCCTTGTCTGGGGAGTCGATGTCGAAGGGGGGCTCAACGGCTCGGCGACGGGGCCGGCGCGAGGCCGCTCGGGGTGGCCTTGCCGCGTGTCGTCGCGCCCGCGGCCAGCATGGCGATGGTGCCGAGATTGGCGACGCCGGCCGCGAAGGCGATGAGGAAGGCGGGCGTGTAGCTGGCGAAGCCGTCGTAGGCGAGGCCGCCGAGATAGCCGCCGACGCCCATCCCGGCCCAGGCCACCATCATCACCGTGCCGAGGGCCTGGCCGAAGCGCTCGGCCGGGACGAATTCGCGCACGCACAGGATGAGGCAGGTCATGTTGCCGGCGAAGCCGAAGCCGAACACCGCCGAGAGCGCGAGAAGGCTGATCTGGTTGTCGAGGAGGGGATAGATCGCGACGCATGCCGTCTGCATGAACGAGGCCGTCGCATAGGCGGGCAGGTTGCCGATCCGGTCGGCGAGGAGGCCGAAGGCGACGCGCCCGACGGTGCCGAACAGCATCGCCACGAGCAGGCTCGTCGATCCGAGATCGGACGAGCCGCAGACCGCGGTGACGAAGCTGGCGAGGTGCACGAGCGGAAAGCCCATGCAGGCGCAGCACAGGAAGGCCGCGGCCGCAAGCAGCAGGACGGGCGAGGGGCGGCCATCGCCGCTTGATCCCGTTCCGGCAGCCTGTAACGGCGGAGCCATGGCGACCGGCGGGCGGCGGACAGCCGGCATGAGGAGGCCGAGCGCCACCAGGGTCGCTGCGGCGAGAATCGCATAGGCCGGCCGCCAGCCGACGCTGTCGATGAGCAGGTTGGCCGTGTAGGGCATGACGCCCTGGCCGAGCGCGCCGCCCGCGGTGACGATGCCCATGGCGAGGCCGCGGCGGCGCTCGAACCACAGGGCGGTGACCGACAGCACGGGCGCGTAGAGACACGCGAAGCCGAGCCCGCCGAGCACGAGGCTCGCGGCATAGAGATGCCAGAGCGACTGCGCGAAGGTGAAGGCGCCGAGCGCGGCGACCATCGCGGCCGAGCCGCAGGCGAGGAGAATGCGGGCGTCGAGCCGGTCGGACAGGCGCCCCCAGAAGAGTCCGCCCAGCGCCATGCCGACCGTGGACAGCGTATAGGCGAGGCTGAGGTCCGCCCGCGACCAGCCGAACTCGGCCTCGAGCGGCCGGATGAAGACCGACGGCAGCGCGAGGGCGCCGAAGCCGAAGGCCATGGCGGTCGTTGCGCCGGCCGCGGCCAGGAGGGCACGCAACGGCACCGGAGCGGCCTTGCCGCTGGGGGTGCCGGGCACGGATTGCTGCATCTGCATGGGGTCCTGCTCCCGAGGAGTGGTCCCCTTTCAATCGGGGCTCCACATGGAAGCCGGCGTGTAAGCGAGCGTGGAAAGGCGTCCTGCGACCGTGGGAATGCGGGGAATTCAGGCCCTTTCGGGGTGCGAACGCTCGCTTCGGGGCGCGGCGCGGCTCTCCTCATGGCCTCCCGGTCCGCCGAAACTGTGCATTCCATGCAAAGTTTGGACATTTCCGCTCGCGCGAATGCGGCTAATTCCTGCTATGCCGGGTTGAGAGTTCCGTTGCGTTTCTTTGGCCGGCCGGGCGGCTCTTCGGCTGGCCGTTTCCGCTTGCAAGGAAAATCAGCAACAGGCACGGGCGCGGCCGTGGGGACGGTGCGTCGCCGGTGCAGGGATGCTGTGAACTCGGGGTTGGGGGGATGAATTTGCGTTGCAGCCACGCCATGCGCGTGTCCTTGCTCCTGTCGACGGTCGCGACATCGGCGCTCGTTGCAACCGGGGCGGGCGCGCAGACGTTCACGGTCTCGACGGCCGAGACGACGCCGTTCAATCCGGCCTCGCTCGCCTTTCCCTCCGGCACCATCAACGTGACGTCGACCGGCTCCATCATCACGGAATTCGGCGGCAATCACGCCATCCAGCCCTATGTGGCGGGCGGGACGAACGGGCGCTGGGACGTGAACGTCGACGGCCTTGTCAGGTCGAGCGTTGCGGGCGGGTCGACGATCTACGCGATCTGGCTGCGCAACGGCGGCGACATATCGGTCGGGACGACCGGCGTCGTCGAGAGCACCGACACGGCGATCATGGTGGATGCCGCTGGCACGTCCAACGTGGTCAATGACGGCCGCATCGCCGCGCCATCGGTGGCGGTGTCCCTGCAGGGCGGCGGCTCTGTCCTCAACAACGGCTATATCCTCGGCGGCGTCGTTTCGGCATCGACCGGCGTTGCGGGATCCATCGTCAATTCCGCTTCGGGAACGATCGAAACGACTGGCAGCTTCGGCCTGCATCTCAACGCCGGCGGCGTGCTGGACAATGCCGGAACGGTCAATGTCACCAATTCCGTGACGGGCCTCTGGTCGCACGCCAGCACGACCTTCACCAACAGCGGCACGTTCAGAAGCCTGGGCGGCGCCTATGCCGGCCAGGTGTCCGCCGCCCTGTTCCAGACGGGCAATATCGTCGCGTCGAACACGGGGACGATCTACGGGCGGGATCTCGGCCTGTTCGGCCATCAGAACGGTACCTTCAGCCTCACGAACAGCGGCAGCATCACCGCTGAGACGCTCGATGCGGTCATCGTGCGCTTTGCCACAGGCGACGTCGACATCACCCAGACCGGGGGACAGATCCTGGCGGGGCGCAATGGCATCGCCGTGCGCGAGGGCCAGGCGAGCACGGTCGATATCAGCGGTGGCCTCATCGAGGCCGGGCGTGCGAATGCGGCCGGCGCCGGCATTCTCTTCAATGCCAATGCCGGGCCGGCGGTGCTGCGCATCGCGAATGCGACCGTTTCGGCGCCGACGACCGCGATCCAGGCCCTCGGGACACAGATCGACGCGACGCTCTTCGCGGGCAGCGTCATCAACGGGGCCATCAGCTTCGATGCCTTCGACGACAAGCTGACCATCCATGCGGGAGCCGCCGTGAACGGCGCCATCGACGGCGGCGGCGGCGTCGACGAGCTCACCCTCACGGGAAGCGGCGCGGGGCTACTCGGAAGTGTCGCGAATTTCGAGAGCCTGCGGGTGACCGGCGGCCGATGGACGCTGAACGGAACCTATGCCTTCTCGGGGGGCGTCGAGGTCGTCAGCGGCAGCATCGCCGCCAATGGCTCTCTTGGAGCACCCGTGACCGTGTCCGCCGGCGCGACGCTCGGCGGCTCGGGGACGGTGGGCACGACGACGATCGCGTCGGGCGGGACGCTGGCGCCGGGCAATTCCATCGGCACGCTGACGGTCAACGGCGACCTCACCTTCGAGGCCGGGTCGCACTTCGCGGTCGAGGTCGACCCGGCCGGCTCGGCAAGCGATGAGGTCGTCGTCTCGGGCACGGCCACGATCAACGGCGGCACCGTCGCCCACATCGGCTATGTCGGCAATTACCGCCCCTTCGCCACCTACCGCATCCTCACCGCCGGCACCGGCCTGTCCGGCGCCTTCGATGCGGTGACCACGGACTTCGCCTTCCTCACGCCCGACCTCGTCTATGACTACGGCGCCTTTACCGTCGACCTGACCCTTGCCCGCAACGACGTGCGCTTCATCGACAAGGCGACGACGCGCAACCAGATCGCCACGGCGGGCGGGGCCGAGAGCCTCGGAGCAGGCCAGGCGGTCTATGACGCGGTCGCCGGCCTGCCGGACGATGCGGCCTTGATCGGGGCGGCCTTCGACAGCCTGTCGGGCGAGGTGCATGCGAGCGCGCGCACCGTGCTCGTCGAGGACAGCCGCATGGTGCGGCAGGCCGCCAACGAGCGCCTGCGCGCGGCGCTCGCCGGGGCCGGCACGCCGGCCCTGCCGGTGATGGCTTATGCCGGGGGTGGTCCGGTGACGACGGCGCCGATGGGCGCGGACCTTGCGCTGTGGGGCCAGGGCTTCGGCTCCTGGGGCCACAGCGACGGCGACGGCAATGCGGCGAAGCTGACGCGCTCCCTCGGCGGCTTCCTCCTTGGCGCCGATGCGGCGCTCGCCGGCAACCTGCGCCTCGGCGTCCTCGGCGGCTACAGCCGCAGCGCCTTCGACGTGACGGGACGGTCTTCGTCGGGCTCGGCCGACAACTACCACCTCGGGCTCTACGGCGGCGGAGCGTGGGCGCTTGGGGCGGGCGAGCTCGGGCTTCGGGCCGGTCTCGCCTACAGCTGGCACGACATCGACACGCGCCGCCAGGTGAGCGTCGGTTCGCTCGGCGACCGGCCGCAGGCGGATTATGGCGCCGGCACGCTGCAGGCCTTCGGCGAGATGGGCTACCGCTTCGCGCTCGGGCCGGCGGCGCTGGAGCCCTTCGCCGGTCTCGCCTATGTCGGGGTCGACACCGACGCCTTCGCGGAGGCGGGCGACTTCGGCACCGCCGGCGCGGCGCTCACCGGGGCGGGACGCGCGACCCAGACGGGCTTTGCGACGCTCGGATTGAGGGCGGCGGGCGAGGTGGACCTCAGCACGGCGCGGCTGACGCTCACCGGCACGCTCGGCTGGCGCCATGCCTTCGGCGATGTCGCGGCGCTGGCGACGAACGTCTTTGCCGGCGGCGTGCCGTTCACGGTGGCGGGCCCGGCGATCGCGCGCGATGCGGCGCTGCTCGAGGCGGGCTTTGCCCTTCACCTCTCCGACAGCGCCCGCCTTTCCATCGCCTACGAGGGCCAGATCGCCGACACCGCCCAGGACCATGGGTTTTCGGCGCGGCTGTCGGCGCGGTTCTGAGGGATCAGCGCGGCAGCCGATCCGGCCTTTCTGCGTGACACAGCGGATGCGATCAATGTACAGTCAATTGATCGCATCAGCTGGCATGACCGACCGATGAAAGACTGGGCCTCCGAGCTCGCCCGCAGCGGCGCTCCCCGCTACATGGCCATTGCCGACCTCATTGCGCGTGACCTGAAGAGCGGGCGCCTGCAGCCGGGCGACCGCCTGCCGCCGCAGCGGGAGCTGGCGAGCCGCCTGAAGATCGACTTCACGACCGTGGCGCGCGGCTATGTCGAGGCGCAGAAGCGGGGGCTCGTCGTCTCGCATGTCGGCCGTGGCACCTTCGTCCGCGAACCGTCCGGCGGCACCGGGCGGGCTTCCTTGCGGCGCGATGCGTCCGATCCGCATCGCGATACCGCGGCCGACCTGTCGATGAACCTGCCGCCCGAGCCTGACGATCCCGATCTCCTCGCCCGGATGCGCGAGGGATTGAGCGCGGTTTCGGCCAGCCTCGTCCCGCTGCTGCGCTACCAGGCCTTCGGTGGCGACGGGAGGGACAAGGATGCCGCGGCGGCCTGGCTCGCGCGGCGCGGCCTCACCTGTCCGCACGAGCGCATCTTCATCACGCCCGGCGCGCATCCGACGCTCCTTGCCCTCCTCGCCGTCCTGGCGAAGCCGGGTGAGGGGATCCTGTCGGAGGAGATCACCTATCCCGGCGTGCGCTCCATCGCAGCCCAGCTGGGGCTCGACCTCGCCGGCCTGCCCACGGATGACGAGGGCATCATTCCCGAGGCTTTCGCCGAGGCCTGCGAGCGCCTGCGCCCGAAGGCGCTCTACCTCAACCCGACCCTGCAGAACCCGACGACGCTCACCATCCCGCTCAGGCGGCGCGAGGCGATCTGCGCCGTGGCGCAGCGGTATCGCGTGCCGATCATCGAGGACGACGCCTACGGCTTCATCCCGCAGCAGGCGCCGCAGGCCATGGCGGCGATGGCGCCGGACCTGACTTGGCATATCGGCGGGCTGTCGAAAGCGATCGGCGCCGGCCTGCGCCTCGCCTATGTGGCGGCGCCGGCTGCAAGGGCCGCCTGGCCCTTCGTCAGCGCCATGCGCGCCGGCAATGTCATGGCCTCGCCCCTGACGGCGGCGCTCGCCACGCGCTGGATCGAGGACGGCACGGCGGACGGGATCCTCGCCTTCATCCGCAGCGAGGCGGCGGCCCGGCAACGGATCGCCGCCGAGATCCTGCCCGCGGGAACCTTCCGGGCCGACCCGCTCAGCTTCAATCTCTGGATGCCGCTGCCCGAGGGATGGAGCCGCTCGGCCTTCATCGGGCACATGCACGCCACCGGCATCGGCGTCGTCGCGAGCGACGCCTTCACCGTCGCGGGGCCGCCGCGGGAGTTCGTGCGCGTCTCTCTCGGCGGACCGATCGGCCGCGAGCGCCTGCGCGAGGGGCTGGCCTTCATGGCCCATTCCCTCGCCGGGCCGCCGGAACTGTCCTCCACCTTCTTCTGACGGCTGCGGCTCGGAACGGCGGCATGCCTCTGCCCGGCCGGCAAATTGCCGCATGGATATGCAGTCAAACGCGATGTATGAATTGCAAATGAATGCATTCAATGCCTGCGCCGGCTTCCTGCGACACGCCCCGTTCCAAAGGCCCCGGCGCCGACCGGAGGACGAGTGATGTCTCCCAAGGACGAGTGGCCGCCGATCTCCCCTTACAAGACCGGCTTGCGCGGCCTGTGCCCGCGTTGCGGCCAGGGGCATCTCTTCGACGGCTTCCTGACCCTGCGCCGGGAGTGCGAGGTCTGCGGGCTCGACTATTCGTTCGCCGATCCGGCAGACGGGCCCGCCTTCTTCGTGATGTGCTTCGCCTGCATCCCGAGCGTCGTCTTCGCGCTGTGGCTGGAAGTCGCCTACAGCGCGCCGCTCTGGGTGCATCTCGTGACGACGCTGCCGGTCATGCTCCTGACCTGCATCCCGCCGTTGCGGCCGCTCAAGGGGTGGCTGGTCGCCAGCCAGTTCTTCTACAAGGCGGAAGAGGGGCGGCTGGACGTCTCGCGCTCCTGAGCGGGATGCGTCGTCCGTTCGCGCGGTGCGCCGGCTCCGCGCCGGCGTCGCTCAGCCCGGCAGGGTCACGACCATGGCGCCGTTGCGCGTCGCGACGACGGTATGCTCGAACTGCACGGTCGGCGCGCGCGGCTCGCTGAACAGTGTCCAGGGATCGTCGCCGTCTTCAGCCCATTCCGCCCCCATGGAGAGGAACGGCTCGACGGTGAACACCAGTCCTTCCGTCATCGTGCGGCGTTCCGACCGGTCGGGCCAGGTGGCGACCTCCGTCGGCTCTTCGTGCAGGGACCGGCCCACGCCGTGGCTGGCGAGGTTCCGCACGAGCGTGTAGCGGTTCTTGCGCGCGAATTCACCGATCGCCTGCCCGATGCCCGCAAGCGGCCTGTCGGCGCCCACCTGCCGGATGCCTGCCCACATGGCGCGCCGCCCGTCCCGGCACAGGCGTTCCAGCGCTTTCGAGGCCGGTGGCACGGGGAAGGATGCGCCCGTGTCGGCGAAGATGCCGTCCTTCTCGGCGGAAACATCGATATTGACGAGGTCGCCGGCCGCGATCCGGCGCTGCCCGGGGATGCCGTGGGCGATCTCCTCGTTGACGCTGATGCAGGTCGCGCCGGGAAAGCCGTAGCACAGCTCCGGCGCAGGGCGGGCGCCCGCCCGTTGCAGAAGCCCGCGACCGATCGCATCGAGCTCCGCCGTCGTCATGCCGGGCTCGATGGCCGCCCCCATCGCCTCGAGCGTGTTGGCGACGATGCGGCCGATCTCCCGCAGCTTGTCGAGTTCATCCTCGTTCGAAACGGTCATGCTGCCTCGTGGCGTGCCGGGCGGCGAACGGAACTGCCGGCAGGGCAGGCGCGGCTTGCATCGGCTCGTTCGTCTCTAGGGCAAATGGCGGCTGCGTCGGCAGCCTCGACGGTGCGTGCATAGACACTGCGGCGCGGCGCGGCAAGCCCGTTTGCCGGGCGTCGGCCGCGTGCCGCGCAGGCTCACGGGCCCTCGTGCCTCAGCCGATGGACGCGAATTTCTCCACGAGCTTCGTCGGCCCGGAGACGATGAGCAGGTCCCCGGTCTCGACGGTGGTTTCCGGCGTGGCATAGGTGAAGTCGGTCCGTGGACGCTTCACGCCGACGATGGTCACGCCGTATTTGCTGCGGATGGCGGCCTCTGCCAGCGTCTTGCCCGCGGCCTCGCGCGGGGCTTTCGTCTTGGCGATGGCGAAGCCGTCGTCGAATTCGATGAAGTCGATCATCTTGCCGGTGACGAGATGAGCCACCCGTTCGCCCATCGCGGCTTCCGGATAGACGACATGGTGCGCCCCGGTTCGCTCCAGGATGCGGCCGTGCCGGGCGTTCACGGCCTTTGCCCAGATGTCCGGCACGCCGAGTTCCGACAGCGCGAGGACCGTGAGGACGCTCGCCTCGATGTCGCTGCCGATGCCGACGACCGCATGGGCGTAGTCCTGCACGCCGAGGCGGCGCAGGGCATCGGTATTGCTGCTGTCGGCCTCGACGACGAGCGTAAGCCGGCTCGCCCAGCTTTGGACGAGCTCCGCACTCTCGTCGATGCCGAGCACGTCGTGCCCGAGGTGGATGAGCGACTGGGCGACGGCGCTGCCGAAGCGCCCGAGGCCGATCACGACGACGCCGTTGTCGTGGGAGGTGCTGCTCTTAGCCAACGATTGGGCGCTCCTCTGGATAGCGGAAGGGAACATGCCGCTCCTGCAGCGCAAGGGCGCTCGCGAGCGTGATCGTGCCGACGCGGCCGACGAACATCAGGACGATGACGACGAGCTGTCCCGCCGCCGGCAGGTCGCCGGTGATGCCGGTGGACAGGCCGACCGTCGCGAAGGCGGAAATGACCTCGAAGGTGATGTCGTGCAGCGGAAAATCCGTGATGCTGAGCAGCGTGAGGATGCCGAGCGTGATCAGCGCCGTCGCCAGCAGCACGACCGTGAGAGCCTGGCGCTGGACATGGGTGCCGATGCGCCGGCGGAAGGCGGTCGTGTCGTTCTGCCCGCGCACTTCCGCCCAGACAACGAAGCCGAGCAGGAAGAAGGTCGTCACCTTGATGCCCCCGGCCGTTCCGGCGCTGCCGCCGCCGATCAGCATGAGGGCGAATGTAACCGTCAGCGTCTCGAGGCGCATGCTGCCCACATCGATGCTGTTGAACCCCGCGGTGCGGGTCATGACCGAATGGCTGGCGGCATTGAGGAGCTTCTCCGGCCAGGCGAAGGGGCCGAGGGTCGCCGGATTGTTCCACTCGTATCCGACGACGGCCACGAGGCCGACGAGAAGCAGAAGGGCCGTGCCGAAGATCGTGATCTTCGTGTGGATCGACCAGCGGGCCGGCTGCCGCAGGCCGCGCCACAGCTCGAACAGCACGGGAAAGCCGAGCCCGCCGATGACGACCGCCGCCATGATCGGGACGAGGAAAAGCGCATCCGCGGCGAAGCCGGAGAGGCTGTCGGAATAGGTCGAGAAGCCCGCGTTGTTGAAGGCCGAGACGGCCTGGAAGAGCCCGTGCCACAGGGCCTCGCTCCAGGGCGCGCCGTAGCCATAGTGGAGGCGCAGCGTGAGGACGGCGGTCACGAGGAGCTCGACCGAGATGGTCACGATGAAGATGAGGCGCAGGACGCCGGCGACGTCGCCGAGCGTCAGGCTCTTCGTCTCCGCCTGGGCGATGATGCGGCGGGTGAGCCCCAGCCTGCGGGTGACCAACAGGCCGAGCAGCGAGGCGCTGGTCATGATCCCGAAGCCGCCGACCTGGATCAGGAGGAGGATGACGGCCTGGCCGAAGGGCGACCAATAGGTCGGCGTGTCCTGGACGATGAGGCCGGTGACGCAGATGGCGGAGGTGGCGGTGAACAGCGCCGTCAGGAACGGCGCCCCCGTGTCGCCGGGGTGGGACAGCGGCAGCATCAGCAGCAGGGTGCCGACGAGGATGGCGAGCAGGAAGGCGAGCGGCACGAGCCGCGCGGGATGCTGAATCGGATGTTGCAAGTCGAGCCCTGTCGTCCACCGGCGGCGAAGCGTTTCCCGCGCCCGGCGTAGCGCACGGACCCGCCTGCGGTCCAGCCCGGATCGTCACGAACACCGCTCCCCCGCCGTGATCGAGGGCAGACAGGCAGGTTATGCGATCGGCGGTTCGGGTAGGACGATCCTGTGCTGCGCAAAGCCGCCTGTTGCCTCGCCACCGCGCCGGGCCCGACTATGCCGCAAACGTCGGTGCGCGCGGCACTGGCAATGGCGAGGTCCAGGGCTGGTTCACGAAGAACAGGCGTGCGGCCTGTGCGAGATTCGGTGGCTGTGGATCACATTTGGAGGCATCACCAACATGGATCGAATGTCGCTCGAAGATATTGCGCAGCGCTGGATGCAGTTCTGGCAGGGCGGATCGCTTGCGTCCTTCGGCGATCTGCATGCGCCTCATTTCATCGACCACAGTGCCGCTGGACGCGCGGCGGATCGCGAGGGATTGCTGCAGGGGATTCGCGATCTCTATGCAGCCTTCCCGGATTTTCACGCGGACATCGATTTGCTTGCCGTCGACGTATCGAAGGGGCTGGTGACCATACGCTGGTCGGCGACCGGCCATATGCACGGCCGGTTCCTCGACGCGGAGCCGACGGGGCGCCTTGTAGGCTTCTCCGGCATCGAGATCATCCGGGTGCGGGAGGGGCAGGTCGTCGACCGCTGGGGCGAGTGGGACGAGCCGTCCATTCGCGAGCAGATCGGCGCAGCACCACGCGCGTGACAGGGTAGGGCATGCCACGCCCTGCCGCCGCGACACGGCTTGCCTCTGGCTACACAGCGCCGCCGACGGCGGGAGCGTCGTCCGAGGCCTGCCGCCCGGCCTTCGGGTCACCGGCAGGGCGGCTGACGGCAATGGCCTCGCCGATGACCTCGGCATCGCCGATATGGTTGACCAGCGTCAGGACCAGCCGCGACCAGACCTTCAGGCTTTCGGCCTCGCTCAAGCCGTCGTGCAGGCGGACGAGCCGCTCGTAGATGTCGTCGGGGCTGGACAGGTTGGGGGTGGTGATCAGTTGCGCCATGTCTCTCCTCGCATATCTGCCTCGCCTCCCATATCCGCCTCGCCACCCTTGGCACGAGCGAGAGCCGCTGCGATCTTCACCGCATCCGGCCGTTTCCAGCGCGCGGCGACATATTGGTCGGGACGCACCAGGCAGGCGCCGCCTTCCTCCAGCGACAGGCGGTCCGCGGCCACGCCCGCGACGGAAATGACGCGCAGCCCGGCCGGCACCTCGCCCCGCCCGCCGCGGGTCAGCAGCACGAAGTCGTTGCCCAGCTGATCCAGCAGCCAGCCGTCGCCGTGCGGGGCGTCCAGCACCGGGCTGCCGGGGGGCACGCCGCCGGCCCAGTCGTCCTCGTCCGGGATCGAGAGCCGGCTCGCGGGATAGCTCACCGGTGTGGACAGCCGGCCCGAGTTCACGAAGGGCCGGGCGAAGGCATGGTCATGCGCCAGTTCCAGCACCGCATCGCGCAACGCCTGGCTCGCCGTCGACTTCGGCGTCAGGAAATCGGTCGAGCGGGTCGAGTTCAGGATGTTCTCGTCCGCCGTGACGATCGCCTCCTCATTATAGGTCTCGATCAGATCCTCGCCGGCCTCGCCGCGCAGGACGAGATCGAGCTTCCAGCCGAGGTTGTCGATGTCGGCGAAGCCGCCGTTGCAGCCCCGGGCCCCGAAGGGCGAGACGAGATGCGCCGCATCCCCGGCGAAGATGGTCCGGGCGTGAACGAAGCGCGCCATGCGGCGGCACTGGAAGGTGTAGACGCTGTACCATTCGCGCTCGAAGGCGACGTCCTCGCCCAGCATGGCGCGGATATAGGGCTCCACGTTCTCGGGGCGGATGGCCGCCTCGCGATCGATGTTCCAGCCGAGCTGGAAGTCGAGCCGCCAGACGTCGTCGGGTTGGCGGTGCATCAACGCCGACTTGCCGGGATTGAAGGGCGGATCGAACCAGAACCAGCGCTCGCAAGGCATCTCGCGGTTCTTCATCCGGATGTCGGCGATCAGGAAGTTGTCCTCGAAGACGCGACCCTCGAAATCGAGCCCCAACCGATCGCGCACGGTCGAGCGCGAGCCGTCGCAGGCGATCAGCCATTCCGTCCGGAGCCTGTAGCGGCCGCCGGCGGTCGCGATCTCCAGCGCGACACCGTCGTTCGCGGGCGTGACGCCCTCGACCGTGTGGCCCCAGCGGATCTCGACATTGGGCAGGACGCGGAGACCGTCGAGCAGATATTCCTCGAGGTAATATTGCTGGATGTTGATGAAGCCGGGACGCTTCTGGCCCTTCACCGGCAGCATGTCGAACTGGTAGACGGGGGTATCGCCCGCGCCCCAGAAGACCTTGCCGACATTCCAGGTCACGCCCTTTTCGACGACCGGGTCGCCCACGCCGAGGCGGTCGAGAATGTCCAGCGAGCGCTTGGAGAAGCAGATCGCCTTGGAGCAATGGGCGATGAAGTCGAGCCGAGTCACGACCGTCACCGGGTGCCCACGGCGGCCGAGGTCGAGCGCCATGGCGAGGCCCACCGGCCCGGCGCCCACGATGACGACGCGGGCGCGGTCCTCGGGCACGGCAGGGGCAGGGGTGGCGCCGATCTTCTTGTACACGGGGATGCCCTGAGGATTCACCATCATGTCCTCCCGACCCGCCGGTCAGCCCTGCAGCTTGGCCCAGACCTCGCGATCGCGCTCGGCCGTCCAGATGCGCGGATGCTCGATGCCGTCGTATTCGTCCCACAGGCGCTGCACGTCGAAGGGCAGGCAATGCTCGAAGATCGGCCATGAGCCGAACTCGGGCGCGAGGGCGTCGCGGGTAGCCTCGAAGGCTTCCTTCAAACTGCCGCCTGCCTTGTGGACGCGGCCGACGTTCTCGATCATGCCGTTCAGGAACTTGCGGGTCTGTTCGACCGCCGCATCGGTCTCCGCGACGCCGCGCGCCACCGCACCACGCCCGCCGATCAGGTTCTCGGCCCGGTAGGCCTTGACGTTGTCGAGCGTCTTGCCGACCCAGTCGAAGTGATAGGCATCGCCCGTGTAGAGCGCGGCCTTGGCCTCGACGAGGTCGCCCGCATAGAGCGTGCGCGTCTTGTCATGCCATACGGTGATGTCGCCGCCGGTATGGCCGCGGCCCAGGAAGCGCAGCTCGAGCTGGCCGCGCCCGCCGCCGAGCTCGATGTCGTACTCGTTCTCGAAGGTGATGGTGGGCCAGGTCAGGCCGGGCACCTCTTCGGCATTCTTGGCGAGGCGCGGCATGCGGCCGAACTCGCTCTTCCAGTCCTCTTCGCCGCGCTCGGCCACCAGGTCGCGCGAGGCGCGGGACATGATGATGTCCTGCGCCTCGAAGGCACTGGCGCCCAGCACGCGCACGGCGTGATAGTGGGTGAGGATGAGATAGCGGACCGGCTTGTCCGTGTGCTCGCGCAGGATCTTCAGCCAGTCGCGCGAGGCCGCCGGCGTGGCGCGCGACTCGATGGCGACGACGAAATCCTCCCCCTCGACGGCGCCGACATTGGGATCGCCCTCGGCAGTCAGCGCATAGACGCCGTCGGCGAGAATCTCGAGCGTGTCGGTCTTGCGGGCGGTGTCGGCCGAGGATGCGAACGGCTTGCCCATGGTTGTCTCCTCTTCCATGCTTCCGGCTGGAATGTCTTCGAAATAATTTCTAATGAAACGATCTTGGGCTGTATGTCATTAGGTCTGACGACAGCGACCGGCGCCTTGCGACGGCGAGGGAGGAGAAGGGACCCATGTCTTCGGCCGGCTTGATCGACCCGGACCGCGCCGCGGCCTTGCTCGATGCGCGCGACCCGGCGGTGTTTTCGGACCGCCTGCTCGAGGCCGCGCAGACGGTCGCCGGGATCGAGGAGCTCTTCGCCTTTCGCGTCGGCGAGGGTGCGCCCGAGACGCTGGCCTTGTCCAGCGAGCTGGCCGAAGCACCCGAGCGGGCGGGGGCCTATGCGCGACGCTTTCATCGCAGCGACCCCGCCGTTTCCGCGCGCCTCGCGGCACGCCAGGGAACCGGCTTCGTCTGCCGCATTCCCGCCGCTGCGATCGCGCTCGGCACCTACCGCAAGCTCTGTTTCGAGCGCCCGCGCTTCTCGGAGAAGATCTGCTTCGGCTGGCGCGCGCCCGCGCACAGCCTCGTGGTGAACTTCTACCTGCGCCGGACAGGGGCCGAGGTGGACATGGCGCAGCTCGGCGCGCTGGCGCAGGTCGCCATCACCGGACTGACACGCCTGATGCGACAGCGCGCCGAGGGTGCTCCGCTCGTGCAGCAGGTGGAGCGCCGCCTGGCCGAAGCCCATCGCAGGCTGACCCCGCGCGAGCGCGAGGTCTGCGCCCGCACGCTCGCCGGCCGGACGGCTCGCGAGATCGGCGAGGAGCTGGGGCTGGGGGTCGGGACGGTGCTGACCTATCGCCAGCGCGCCTATCAGAAGCTCGGCGTATCGAAGGCGAATGACCTGCTCGCCGCCGTCATGGGGTGAAGGCACGGCGCTCGCGTCAAGGCACCGGAAGGCGGCGGTGGCGGTCACCCGCACGATTTCCTGCGGGCGCGGATCGCCAGGTTTTTCAAGTAGTTATGCATTTTCGCCCGCTCCATCGTTGCGGCTTGTCACCGCGCCTCGGAAAGAGTGTTGTTGCAATTGAAACGAAAAATGAGGTAGGAGAGTCGCACCACGACGATCTGCCGCCGCGCCGCCGAGGCGTGCCTGCGAGCGCAGACAGACCGGGGAGATACGATGCCGATGGCCGGGAAGCCGTTGCGCAGCTGGGTGCCGGC
The DNA here is from genome assembly GCF_014196925.1 of Chelatococcus caeni. Lineage (GTDB taxonomy): Bacteria > Pseudomonadota > Alphaproteobacteria > Rhizobiales > Beijerinckiaceae > Chelatococcus_A > Chelatococcus_A caeni. The sequence continues at coordinate 1,292,086 of NZ_JACIEN010000001.1, forward strand.
TGCGAACGCGGACGATTGCGATTTTCCCATTCAGAACCTGCCCTATGGCGTGTTTTCCACGCAGGGCGGGGCGCCGCGCTGCGGTGTCGCCATCGGCGACATGATCGTCGATCTGGCGGCGTGCGAGGCGCGGGGGCTTATCGAGGCCGGCGGCACCTTTGCGCAGCCGCAGTTGAACGAGTTCATCGCGCTCGGGCGCGGCAAGTGGGACGAGGTGCGCGCCAGACTGACGGAGCTCCTCGCCGAAGGCGGCGACGAGAGCCTGCCGCTCGTCCCCATGGCGGGGGCCCGGATGCACCTGCCGATCCGGGTGACCGAGTTCACCGATTTCTATGCCTCGAAGAACCACGCCTTCAACGTGGGCGTGCTGTTCCGCGGGCCCGAGAATGCGCTGCCGCCGCAATGGACGCACATGCCGATCGGCTACAACGGGCGGGCGTCCTCGGTCGTGGTCTCGGGCACGCCGATCCGGCGGCCGATGGGACAGGTCAGGGGAGAGGACGGGCCGGTCTGGAGCCGCTGCCGGCGGCTGGATCTCGAGCTGGAGCTCGGCGCCATCGTCGGCGTCGACAGCCACATGGGCGAGCGTGTCAGCGTCGAGGAGGCCGAGGCGATGATCTTCGGCTATGTGCTGCTGAACGACTGGTCCGCCCGCGACATCCAGGCCTGGGAATACCAGCCCCTCGGCCCTTTCCAGTCGAAGGCGCTCGGGACCACGATCGGCGCCTGGGTGGTGACCCAGGCTGCGCTCGAACCGTTCCGCTGCCAGGGGGCCGAACGGGTGGCCCCGCTGTTGCCCTATCTGCGGGAGGAGCGTCCCGGCTTCTATGACCTCATCGTCGGCTGGATCATGAACGGCCAGACGATGGGGCGGACGAACTACAACGTCATGTACTATTCGAGCGCCCAGCAACTGGCGCATCACACGGTATCGGGCTGTCCGATGCGGGTGGGGGACCTCATCGGCTCGGGCACGATCTCCGGCCCGACCATCGGCGAGACCGGGGCGCTCCTGGAGATGACGCAGGGCGGAAAGAACCCCGTCGAGGTCAACGGCGAGGAGCGCACCTTCATCGAGGACGGCGACGAGATCGGCCTCTACGCCTACGCTCGCGGCGATGGCTACCGCATCGGTTTCGGCCCCTGCACGGGCCGCATCCTGCCGGCGCAGGAGTGACGGCGATGGCTGCCGCACGGGTGCTGCTGCACGACTACTGGCGCTCATCCGCCTCCTTTCGGGTCCGGATCGCCCTAGCGCTGAAGGGCATCGCCTATGAGCGCGCTCCGGTGGATCTGGTCGCGGGGGTGCAGCACGGCGCGGCGCATCGGGTGCTGAACCCGCAGGGGCTGGTGCCCGTGCTGGAGATCGACGGCCTTCGGCTGACACAGTCGCTGGCGATCCTCGAATATCTGGAGGAGACCCGGCCCGAGCCGCCGCTGCTGCCGCGGGAGGCAGGCGCGCGGGCGCATGTGCGGGCGCTCGCCCTGGCGGTGGCCTGCGAGATCCATCCGGTTTCGAACCTCGCCGTGCTGGCCCGGGTGGAGCGGCTGGCAAGCGCCGAGGCCCGCGCTGCCTGGAACCGCGACAACATCGCCGAAGGCCTGACCACGTTCGAGCAGATGTTGGACCATCCGGGCTTCACCGGCCGCTTCTGCCACGGTGAGCAGCCGGGCCTCGCCGACTGCGTGCTCATCCCGCAGCTCTACAACGCGGCGCGCTGGGGCGTCGCCTTCGATCATCTGCCCCGCATCCAAGCCGCGGCGCGCGCCTGCGAGGCCGTGCCCGCCTTTGCCGAAGCACATCCGGACAATTTCAACCCTTCGCGGGAGACGAAGGGCATTCAGGGAGAGAAACCATGAAATCGCTGAAGCTGGCTCTCACCGGGCTCATCCTGTCGTCGGCGCCCCTGATGGCGGAAGAGCTCATCATGTCATCGTGGCTGCCGCCCAAGCATCCCATCGTCGTCAACGCCTTCGAGCCCTGGGCCAAGGAGGTGGAGAAGGTCACCGGGGGGCGGGTGACCGTGAAGATCATGGGCAAGCCGCTCGGCAGCCCGCCGGCGCATTTCGACATGGCGCGCGACGGCATCGCCGACATCACCTACGGTCTGCATTCCTTCACCGAGGACGACCGCTTCAAGCGCGCGCGCCTGGGGCAGTTCAGCTTCCTCGGCGACGATGCCGTCGCCAATTCCAAGGCCTACTGGACGATCTACGGCGGCAAGCTGGATGCGGCAAGCGAGCACAAGGGCACGCATCTCCTCGGCCTCTTCATGCACGGCCCCGGCCTGCTGCACAACAACAAGCGCAAGATCGAGAAGCCGGACGACATGGCCGGCCTGAAGCTGCGCGTGCCGGGCGGCTATGTCGGCGATCTCGTCTCGTCGCTGAAGGCGACGCCGCTCTTCATGTCCTCGCCGGAGGTCTACGAGAAGCTGTCGCGCGGCGTGATCGACGGGGTGGCCTTCACCTATGAGGCGATGACGGCCTTCAACCTCGTCGACTACATCAAATATTCGATGACCGTGCCGGGCGGCATCTACAACACCACCTGGTTCTTCGTCATCAACGAGGGCAAGTGGAACAGCCTGTCGGAGAAGGACCGCGCCGCCATCGATGCGATCTCGGGCGAAGCCTTCGCCGAACGCGTCGGTCAGGCATGGAACAATGCCGACGTCGTCGCCAAGGAGAAGGTGGGCGACAAGGTGCTCTTCTACAAGGCCGGCCCCGAGGTGGTCGCGGCCCTGCGCGAGGCGGCCGCCGGGCTGGAAAAGACGTGGGCGGACAGCCTCGGCAACGACTATGACGGCGCCGCCGCCCTGGCCGAATTCCGCCAGATGACCGGGGTCGGGAGCGAATGAGCCGTTCCGGACCCATGGCCGGTGATCCGCCCCCGGACATGATCCCGGGGCGGAGCCAGCATCGGCAGGCGGGCTGGTATCGCCTGCTGGCGGGCATCGCGGCGCTGCTGATCATGATGCTGATCGGCGTCACCTGCGTCGACGTGATCGGCCGCTATCTGCTGAACCGGCCTTTCGGCGGCGCCTATGAGCTGACGCAGATGCTGCTCGCGGCGCTCGTCTTCATGGCGCTGCCGCTGACCAGCGCCGACGGCGGCCATGTCGAGGTGGACCTCGCGCTGCATCTCTTCCCGCGTGGCTTCCAGCGCCTGCTGGGCCGGCTTGCCGGTCTCGTCTCGGCGGTAGTGCTCGTCTATTTCGCCTGGCGGCTGATCGAGATCGGCTTGGACCAGCTGCGCGGGGGCACGCGCAGCGCCTCGCTGGCCCTGCCGATGGCGCCGCTCGCCTTCCTGGCGGCGGCGAGCTGCGCGGTCTCGGCCCTCGTCATGGTCTTGCGGCGGGAGGAGCCATGACCATTTCCCTGATCGCCTTCGCCATCCTGCTCGTCTTGGTCTTCGCGCGCATTCCCATTGCCTTCGCGATGGCCCTCGTCGGGGGCGTCGGCTTCGCGCTGCTGCGCGGCTGGGGCCCGGCGGGCGCCATGGTCGGCAACGCGGTCTTCGAGACCGGGCTCAACTATTCGCTGTCCGTGGTGCCGCTGTTCATCTTCATGGGCAACGTGCTGGCTGGATCGGGCATCGCCCAGGGCCTGTTCTCCGCCGCGGACCGGGTCTTCGGGCGGATGCGCGGCGGGCTCGCCATGGCCACGGTCCTGTCCTGCGGCGGCTTTTCGGCGGTCTGCGGGTCGTCCCTCGCCACAGCGGCGACGATGTCCAAGGTGACGATGCCGTCGATGCGCCGCTTCGGCTATGCCGACAGCCTGGCGACCGGTGCCATCGCAGCGGGCGGCACGCTCGGCATCCTGATCCCGCCCTCGGTCGTGCTGATCATCTTCGGCCTCCTGACCGAGGCCGATATCGGCAAGCTGTTCCTCGCGGGCATCATCCCTGGCGTCGTCGGCATCGTCGGCCACCTGCTCGCCGTGATGGTCGCGGTGCGGCTCAACCCGGAACAGGCGCCGCCGGTGCGCGAGGTGCATCCGATGACACGGCGCGATGCGATCAGCGTCGCCGCGGTGCTGGCGCTCTTCGCCTTCATCATGACGGGCATCTATGGCGGGCTCTTCACGCCCATCGAGGCCGCCGGCATGGGCGCCGCCGCCGCGCTGGTGATCGCCTTTGCGACCGGCGGGCTGACCCGTGCCGCGCTATGGCGGGCGTTTCTCGACAGCGCCACCGCCTCGGCGATGATCTTCGCCATCATCATCGGGGCCGAGATCTTCAGCAATTTCGTGACCTTCGCGGGCCTGCCCGGCAGCCTGTCGGCCATGGTCGAGAATCTGGGCCTGTCACCCTGGGCGGTGCTGCTCGCCATCGTGCTGATCTACATCGTCCTCGGCTGCTTCCTCGAAAGCCTGTCGATGATCCTGCTCACGGTGCCGGTCTTCTATCCGCTCGTCTCGGAGCTCGATTTCGGGCTCGCCATCCTGCAGGACCCGGACGCCGTCCTGATCTGGTTCGCCATCATCGTCGTCGTGGTGACCGAGATCAGCCTCATCACGCCCCCGATCGGCATGAATGTCTTCGTCCTGCGCTCGGTGCTGCCCGACGTGCCGCTACGCACCATCTTCCGCGGGGTCTACGTCTTCTGGATGGCCGACATCGTCCGCCTGGCGCTGATCATCGGCCTGCCGGTGCTGTCGCTCTATCTCGTCACCTGACCCGGGGCAGGGCGGTTGATTTCGGTCAAGGCGCCAAGCATCCCTACCATCCGAACTGTCTGTCTCTTCCGGCGGTCCTCATGCGCATCGAGCTCTTCTTTCCCTATCGCCTTGCGGTCGTCGCCGAGGCCTTCTCGCGCCAGCTCGCCGCCGTCTACGGCCGTGAGCACGGGCTCTCGCGCGAGGAATGGCGGCTGCTCTTCCTCCTGGAGGACGCCGGGGTGCTCGATTCGCTGCAGCTGTCGCAGCGCACGTCGCTCGGCAAGGTGCAGGTCAGCCGCGCCGCCTCGCGGCTGGAAGAGAAGGGGCTGATCACGCGCGAGGTGCTGGGGTCGGACCGGCGGCTGCGCAATTACGCCATCACCGATGCGGGGCGGGATCTGTTCCAGCGGGCCTTCGGCGGGGTCGAGGCCCGCGCGCAGGAGATCCTCAATGCCATGCCTGCCCGCGATCGCGCCGCGCTCGAGCAGGGCATCACCGCGCTGGACCAGGCGATCGCCGCGGTGACGGAGCCCGAACGGGGCCGCGGCGCCAGTTTCCCGCGCCCGGGGCAATCGCCCCGCGAGGAATGAGGGTCAGCCGCCGCGCGCGATCAGGCGGTCGAGGGCCCTGTCCAGTCCCGCCGCCTCGGGGCCGAGTTCGGCGAGGAGTTCGGCCTGGAACGCCTCGGCGATCCGGCCGAGGCGGCCCATCAGCTCCTGCCCGTCCGGGGTCAGTTCCAGCGCGATCAGGCGGCCGTCGCCGGCGTGGCCGGACTTGCGCACGAGGCCGGCCTGTTCGAGGCGCGATGCGGCCCGGCTGACGATCGACTTGTCGAGATTCACCTTCACATTGATGTCGCGCACGCTGACCGCGCCCGAGCGGTTCAGATGCGCCAGCACCCGCCACTCCGGGATGGTCAGCCCCGCCTCGGCGCCATACAGCGCGGCGAAGCGGCGGCTGACCTGGGCGGCCGCGACCGACAGGCGGTAGGGCAGAAATCCCTCCAGATCGAACGACATGCGCTGCTCCTCTTTCACGGAAGATGAGCAGAGATTCGTTGCGTCGACAACAAAAACACGGGTCGGCCAGGAAGGGCGTTGACATCGTTGCATCAGCAACGATAATTCGTTGTAACTGCAACGAACATGTTCCGCACAGGAGGAGCGACGATGACGAAGCATGAGCTGCCGCGCGGCATGGTGCGGGCCACGATCACCACCGGCACGCACGAGGGCTACATGCCCGGCTTCGGCAACGACTTCGAGACCGAGGCGCTGCCCGGCGCGCTGCCGCAGGGGCAGAACTCGCCGCAGAAATGCAATTACGGCCTTTATGCCGAGCAGCTCTCCGGCACAGCCTTCACCGCGCCGCGCGGCCAGAACGAGCGGACCTGGTGCTATCGCATCCGCCCCTCCGTCCGCCACACCGGCGCCTTCGCCGCGATTTCGGTGCCTTACTGGAAGACCGCGCCGAACGTCCTGCCCGAGGTCATCAGCCTCGGTCAGTATCGCTGGGATCCGGTGCCGCTGCCCGCTGCGGACGAGGACCTGACCTGGATCACCGGCATGCGCACGATGACCACGGCGGGCGACGTGAACACCCAGGTCGGCATGGCGAGCCACATCTACCTCGTCACGCGCTCGATGCAGGATGAGTACTTCTTCTCGGCCGACAGCGAGCTCCTGATCGTGCCCCAGGAGGGCCGGCTGCGCTTCTGCACCGAGCTCGGCGTCATCGACATTGAGCCGAAGGAGATCGCCATCATCCCGCGCGGCCTCGTCTATCGCGTCGAGGTGCTGGAGGGGCCGGCGCGCGGCTTCGTGTGCGAGAACTACGGCCAGAAGTTCGACCTGCCGGGCCGCGGCCCGATCGGCGCCAACTGCCTCGCGAACCCGCGTGATTTCAAGACGCCCGTCGCCGCCTTCGAGGACCGCGAGGTGCGCTCGCGGGTCATCATCAAGTGGTGCGGCCGCTTCCACGAGACCTGGATCGACCATTCACCGCTCGACGTGGTCGCGTGGCACGGCAACTACTGTCCCTGCAAATACGACCTGCGCACCTACAGCCCGGTCGGCGCCATCCTGTTCGACCATCCGGACCCGTCGATCTTCACCGTGCTGACGGCGCCTTCGGGGCAGGAGGGAACGGCCAATATCGACTTCGTGCTGTTCCGCGAACGCTGGATGGTGGCCGAGCACAGCTTCCGCCCGCCCTGGTATCACAAGAACATCATGTCCGAGCTGATGGGCAACATCTACGGCATCTACGACGCCAAGCCCCAGGGCTTCGCGCCGGGCGGCATGAGCCTGCACAACTGCATGCTGCCGCACGGGCCGGATCGCAACGCCTTCGAGGGCGCCTCGAATGCCGAATTGAAGCCCGAGAAGTTGGACGAGACCATGAGCTTCATGTTCGAGACCCGCTTTCCGCAGCATCTGACGGAATTCGCCGCGAAAGAGGCGCCGATGCAGCAGGACTACATCGAGGTCTGGCACCAGCTCGAGAAGAAGTTCGACGGCACCCCCGGCGTGAAGTGACGGCGCGCCCCGGCGCCCGAGCCGGAAGACGGGCGCCGGGGCGGGGCTCAGTTCAGGTGACGCTTGAACCAGTCGATGGTGCGCTCCCACGCGAGCTTGGCCGCCGCTTCGTCGTAGCGCGGCGTCGAATCGTTGTGAAATCCGTGGTTGGTGCCCGGATAGACATGCGCTTCATAGGTCTTGCCGTGCTGCTTCAGCGCCGCCTCGTAGGCCGGCCAGCCGGCGTTGACATTGTCGTCGTGCTCGGCGAAGTGCAGCAGAAGCGGCGCGTTGATCTTGGGCACATCCTCCACCGGGGCCTGCCGGCCGTAGAAGGGGACCGCCGCCGCGAGCTCCGGATAGGCCACGGCGGCCGCGTTCGACACGCCCCCTCCGTAGCAGAAGCCGATGACGCCGACCTTGTCGGTGGTCAGCTCGTTGTCGTCCAGGAATTCGATCGCCGCGAAGAAGTCGTTCATCAGCTTCATCGGGTCGACCTGGCGCTGCAGTTCGCGCCCCTTCTCGTCGTTGCCGGGATAGCCGCCGACAGACGTCAGCCCGTCGGGCGCGAGCGCCACGAAACCTTCCTTGGCCAGCCGGCGCGCAACATCCTCGATATAGGGATTGAGGCCGCGGTTCTCGTGCACCACGACCACCCCCGGCACCGGGCCCGTGGCCTTCGACGGTCGCACCAGATAGCCGCGCACCTCACCGTGCCCGTTGGGGGAGGGATAGGTGATATATTCCGCAACGATGTCGGGATCGGTGAAGGCGACCTGCTGGGCCAGGGCATAATCCGGGCTGAGCATGCCGAGAAGCGTTGCGGCCGTCATGCCTCCGACCGCGAACTTGCCCGCCCTGTCGAGGAATTCACGCTTGGTGATCCGCCCGTGAGCATAGAAGTCGTAGAGCTCGAGCAGCTCCTGCGGAAAGTCTTTCGCTGTCAGTCGCACCGTGGTGCCCTCCCTGAAATTGCCGGCGCATGATAGAGCGTTCCGGACAGGCGGGAGGTCACGCTTGCGCTACCGTCGCGGCCGTCCTTCAGCGCTGGCGGCTCTCGCGCCAGGCGGCGAACTCGGCCCTGGTGCCTTCCTCGGTCGGCGGATAGAGCCCGAGGATCGAGCGTCCCTCCAGCACCTTCTCCATGACGAAATCCTCGAAGGCCGTCATCTCCGCCGCCTCCGCGGCGATCTCGGAAGCGAGATGCCGCGGCACGACGACGACGCCCTCGCTGTCGCCCACCACGACATCGCCGGGCCAGACCGGCACGTCGCCGCAGCCGATGGGCACGTTGATGTCGAGAGCCTGGTGCAGGGTGAGGTTCGTCGGCGCCGAGGGGCGGTGGTGATAGGCGGGGAAGGGCAGGCGCGCGATCTCGGGTGAATCGCGGAAGCCGCCGTCGGTGACGATGCCGGCGACGCCGCGCTTCATGAGCCGCGACACGAGGATGGAACCGGCGGAGGCCGCCCGCGCATCCTTGCGGCTGTCGATGACGAAGACGGCCCCCGGCGGGCATTCCTCGACGGCCTTGCGCTGCGGATGGCTGCGGTCCTGGAAGACCGTGAGCGGATTGAGGTCCTCGCGCGCCGGGATGTAGCGCAGCGTGTAGGCCTCGCCGACCATGTTCGGCAGGTCGGGATTGAGCGGGCGCACATCCTGGATGAACTGGTTGCGCAGGCCGCGCTTGAAGAGGGCCGTGCACAGGGTCGCCGTGCTGACGGTCTTGAAAATCTCGCGAACGGTCGGGTCCAGCGTATTCATCGAGAATGTCTCCGGGATCGGCCAATCCAAGGGCAGGGCGGGGTCGGCCGCCGGTCCTTGCCCGTCGCAACGGAAAGGGTCTTCATCGCATTGGCGAGCGGTGAAGCGACTGCTTCAGCCTGCCAGCAATGTACGGGACTAGAGCACTAATGCATTAGTGCGTCAATCGGGGAAACATGCTATCCCTGCTCCGATGACACCTGGGGCGTATGGTATGGACGAGGAAACCGCGTTTGCCGCAGGCCGGAGCCGGGAGCGCCTGCGCGGCGCCGGGCAGCTCTTCGATCTCCTGCGCACCGAAATCATGTCGCTCAAGCTCGCGCCGGGCACGGTGCTGTCGCGGCTCGAGCTGCAGGAGCGCTTCGGGCTGAGCTCGACGCCCATCCGCGATGCGCTGATGCGCCTGCAGGAGGAGGGCCTCGTCGACATCTTCCCGCAGCACGCGACGCTGGTGAGCCGCATCGACCTGCGGCGGGCGCGCGAGGCGCAGTTCCTGCGCCGGTCCGTGGAGATCGAGATCGTGCGGCTTCTGGCAGCGGCGCCCGATGAGCAGCTGGTCGGGCAACTGCGCAGCATCATCCGCCAGCAGGAGGCCTTCGCCGGCCTCGATGAGCAAGAGGCCTTCACCGCGCGCGACGAGCTGTTCCACCGGGTCCTCTACGAGGCGGCCGATGTGGCCGACCTGTGGCAGGTGGTCCGCCGCCAGGGCGGGCACATCGACCGCCTGCGCCGCCTCAACCTGCCGGTCGCCGGCAAGATGCAGGAGATCGTCCGCGACCATGCCGCCGTCGTCGACGCCGTCGCGAAGGGCGAACCACGCGCGGCCGAGGAGGCCATGCGCGCGCACCTGTCGCGCTCGCTCGGCTTCGCCGACAGGCTGCGTGATGCGCATCCCGATTACTTCAGCGATTGAAGCGCCGTCGTCAGGCTGTCGCCCGCCGCACGATCTCGAAGCCGATGTCGATGGTCTTTTCCGGCACCTCGACGCCGTTCAGCCGGGCGAGCAGCGCCGATGCCGCCCGCTCGCCAAGGAGCGCCCGGTCGACGCGCACGGTGGTCAGCGGCGGCAGCGTATGCGCGGCGAAGACCTGGTCACCGAACCCGATGACGGCGACGTCCTCCGGCACCCGAAGGCCGCGCGCCTGGGCCTCGATGAGCACGCCGTGGGCGAGAAGGTCCGAACTGCAGAAGATGACGCCATCCCGGAAGGCCTGCTCGTCGACGAGGCGCGCCAGCGCCAGGCGCCCGCGCTCGATGCTGGCCCCGCCCTCGAAACAGACCTCGGGCACGCTTGCAAAGCCGGCCTCGATGAGCGCCCGGGCGAAAGCATCCTTGCGGCGCAGCGCCCGCTCATCTCCGGCCGAGACATTGGCGGCGCGCCTGTAGCCGTTCTCCCTGACGAAGGCGGCGACCGCTTTGCCGGCTTCCGTATGGGAGAAGCCGACGCAGGTGTCGATGGGCGTTTCGGTGACGTCCCACACCTCGACGACCGGGATGCCGGCCCCGAGCAGCATGTGGCGGCAGGGGTCGGAATGGCGGATGCCGGTGAGCAGCACGGCGTCGGGCCGCCGCGTGAGCAGCTTGGCCACGAGCTCCTGCTCCTCGTCCTGGGAGAAGCCTGTCTCCGACATCAGCAGCTGGTAGCCCGAGGCGCGGACGGCCTGGGAGAAATGCTGCATCAGGCTCGAATAGACGATGTTGGTGATCGACGGGATCAGCGCCGCGATCAGCTTGCTGCGCTTGGAGGCCAGCGCGCCGGCGACGAGATTGGGCACGTAGCCCGTGACGGCAATGGCGTGGCGGATGCGCGCCAGGGTGGCGGGTGACACCTTGTCCGGCTCGTTCAGCGCCCGCGAGACCGTGACCTGCGAGACACCGGCGAGGCGGGCGACCGTTTCCATCGTCACGGGGCGGGGGGAACGGTCCTCCTTGTCGGTAACGCGCTGATTCTTCAACACGATGCTGTCCTGATGGGATCCACAGGCATCGTTCTAGAGCATTTGCGGGGCCAAGTTGACCGGAAAATGCTCCGCCCCTGCGCCGCCGCCCGCCCGGCGGACGGCAGCGCAGGTATCGGCATATCAGACGGCGCCGTGGGCCTCGAGATAGAGCGCATAGAGCGAATGGCTGCTCGCCATGTAGAGGCGGTTGCCCTTCGGACCGCCGAAGGCGAGGTTGGCGCAGCGCTCCGGCAGGCGGATGAAGCCGATCGGCTTGCCCTGCGGGTTGAACACCATCACGCCGTCGAGGTTTTCCGGCCGGCCCTTCAGCCTGTGCGCCCTGCGCCCGCTCACCTCCTCGGGTTCGGCCTCGAGGGCGCCGTTGCTGCCGTAGCCGCACCAGAGGTTGCCGTCCCGGTCGACCTTGAAGCCGTCGAGCGCCCCGAAATCCGCGGCGTCCACCAGCTTCGTCTTGTTCGATACCGTCCCCTCGGCCGAGACGTCATAGCTCCAGATGCTGCGGTTGGGCGTGCCCTTCCATTCCACCACATAGAGCTTCTTCTCATCCGGCGAGAAGGCGAGCCCGTTGGGGTTGACGAGGTCGGTGATCACCGCGCCGAGCGTGCCGTCGCCGGCGATGCGATAGACGTTGGTCGTCGCCTGCTCCGGCTGGGCACGCTCGCCCTCGTAATTGCCGTTGATGCCGAACAGGGGATCGGTGAACCAGATGGTGCCGTCGGATTTGACGACGACGTCGTTCGGCGCGTTGAGCCGCTTGCCGTCGAAACGGTCGGCGAGCACCGTGATCGTGCCGTCCTTCTCGGTGCGCACGACGCGGCGCGTCAGCGAATGCTCGCAGGTGATGAGGCGCCCTTCGCGGTCGCGCGTGTTGCCGTTGGCGAAATTGGCCGGCTCGCGGAAGACGGTGAAGCTGCCGTCCGCCTCGTCATATTTCATGATGCGGTTGTTGGGGATGTCGGAGACGAGCAGATAACCCCCGTCCGGGAAATAGGCCGGCCCCTCGGCCCAGCGCATGCCGGTGGCGACCTGCTCCACCGTGCTGGCGTAGACGCGATATTTCGCGAAGCTCGGATCCAGGATCTCGATGGCGGGATCGGGATAGCGCTGGTTGGGCGTGAAGGGAAAGGACTGGGCCGCAGCCTTGCCGGCCGCGACCACGAGCCCCGCGCTTCCCATCGACAGAAGCCTTCGACGTGACACCTTCATGCGCACTCCCTCCCACTTTCTCGTTGTGAAGAGTTGCAGCCCGACGCAGATCGTCAGGCTTCGGCCGCGGCAGCCATCCGGGCCCGCCGTGCGCCGGCGCGGGCAATCGCGACCGACGCCGTCACGGAGGCGAGGATCAGGACCCACAGCAGCATCGCGATCCAGCTCTTGGTGAAGAAGATCGTCAGCGTGCCGAAGGATTCGAGGCTCTTGACGAAATAGACCTCCGCCGACGGGCCGAGGATGAAGCCGATGACGAAGGGCGCCATGTCGAGCCGCAGCTTGTAGATGAGCCAGCCGAAGACGCCGAAGGCGAGCATGGTCCACACGTCGAACATGACGCCGCTGTTGATGGTGTAGGCCCCGACCACGCACATCATGAGGATGATGGGCAGGAGCAGGTACTTGGGCACCATCACCACCCGCGCGATGGGGCGGATGGCGAAGAGCATGACGAGGACCATGCACAGATTGGCGAACAGCATGGCAATGACGATGGCCTGCCACACGCCCGGATTGTCGCCGATGAAGAGCGGCCCGACCTGGATGCCCTGCAGGGTGAAGGCGCCGATCAGGATGGCCGTCGTCGCATCCCCCGGAATGCCCAGCGACAGGAGCGGGATGAGTGCCCCGCCGGTGAGGCCGTTGTTGGCGCTCTCGGAGGCGATGATGCCGCTCGGAGCGCCCTTGCCGAAGGCATCCGGCTCCTTGCGGTTAAAGGTCTTCTCCTGGCTGTAGGCGAGGATCGAGGCCGCGCTGCCGCCGATGCCGGGCAGGAGGCCGACGAAGGTGCCGATGGCCGAGGAGCGCAGGAGGTTCACCCACTGGCCCCGGAAGACCGAGAGGCGGAACGGCTTGCCCGAGGCGAGCAGCAGCTTCTTCGTCGCCGCGTCCTCGCGCACGCCGTGCTCGGCCTCGATCAGCACGGCCGTGAGGCCGAAGACGCCGATGAGGACCGGCAGCAGCGAGAAGCCGCTCTCGAGCCAAGTCTCCAGGAAGCCGGGCACAAGCCGGATGTCGCCGTTGCCGCCGTTGTTGATGTCGTAGACGCCGACGAGGCTGACGAACATGCCGAGCACGCCGCTGAACAGGCCCGTCAGCATGCCGCTGCCGAGCGCCGCCAGCAGAGTCAGGGCAAGCAGGATGATGAGGAATTTCTCGACGAAGGAGAACTTGATGGCGAAGTCGGCGAGCGGCGGCGCGAAGAGATAGAGCACCACGAGGCTGAAAAGCCCGCCGAAGAGGGAGGCGCAGATGCCGATCTTCAGCGCCCGCTCGCCTTCGCCCCTGCGCGCCATCGGATAGCCGTCGAAGGTGGTGGCGATCGAGGAGGGGGTGCCGGGGATGTTGAGCAGCACCGCCGGCACAAGCCCGCCGGAAATGCCGCCGACGTAAAGGCCGAGAAGGAATGCAAGGCCGGTGCCCAGCCCCATCGAATAGGTCAGCGGCAGGCAGACGGCCACCGCCATGGTCGCCGTCAGCCCCGGGATGGCGCCGAAGAAGATGCCGATCACCGTGCCGGCGGCGACCAGCCCGAAGAAGGCAGGCGAGATGAGCGCGAGGACATCCATGGCAGATCCCGGTCAGGGCAGGGAGACGTCGAACAGGCGGAAGAGGACGAGCCAGGCGACGAGCGGCGCCAGCACCGCGACGACGGCGGCGAGCATGAGATGCCGCCGGCTGCGCTCGTGCAGGTAGAGCACCGACATGGCGAACAGGAACGGCATGGAGGCGCTCAGGAAGCCGAAGCCGCGGTTGGGCCAGCGCCAGCCGATCTCGTTCATGGCGAGGAAATAGACCGCCGTCAGCACCAGGGTGCCGAAGAAGCGCAGCCCGTCCATGTCGGTTGGCCAGCCGATGCCGCCGGCGAGCGCGGCGCGGATCTCATGGCGCCGGGCGACGGCGAGCACGGCCCCCATGAGGACGAGCAGCGTGCCGACGATGGTCGGAAAGACGAGATGCGACGTCGAAAAGTCGATGGTCACATCGAGCAGGGACGGAGCGGACATGGCATCCCCCGACGATAGCGGCTCCCGGCCGCCCGCCTGGGGCGCGCCGGGTTCGGTAGCGGACCGGGCTCAGTTCTTGGCGGCGATGGCCTCGATCACCTGCCGATAGTTGCCGTCCTTGGTCTTGAGATAGGCTGCCGCCTCCTGCGAGGGCAGGAAATGCGGAATGAAGAACGAGCTCTTCAGGGTCTTCTGGATGTCGCCCTTGGCGTAGATGGCGGCGAGCGCTTCGTCGATGGCCTTCACCATCTCGTCCGGCATGTCCTTGTTGTAGAGAAGGAAGAAATCCTTGTCGAAGACGAAGTCCTGCTGGCCGTCGAGGGTAACGCGCATCGCCGGGGTGACGTATTGCAGCAACTGCTCGCGGCTCGTCTGGCCGAAGCCCGCCTCCGGCGCCTCCTCGATGATCTCGCGGCTTGCCGTGAGCCAGAGGAAGCGCATGGCCTTCTGGTCGTCGTCCGGCAGGCGCGTGAACTGCTCGTTGGCCTGAACCGAGCCGTTGATGACCTCCACCTGGCCGTCGAAGAGCTGCTGGTTCTTGTCCGCCTGAGAGCCGCTGTTGACCGCGACGATATTGGCCTCGGACCCCGGCTTGGCGAGGCGGGCGGCGTTCTTCAGGGCCGAATAGCCGATCTCGGAGACGCCGCCGGCCTGGATGCCGACGCGGATGCGGGTGCCGTCCGCCGCCGCCTTCAGGAGATCGTCCACGCTCTGGTAGGGCGACTGCTTCGGCACCAGATAGGCGTTGCCGGGATTGACCGACACGACCGGGCCGACCTTGTAGGCGCTGAAGATGTCGGAAAAGCCGCGCACGCCATAGAGATGGCTGAGGTAGGACTGATCGTGGTGGAACATGACCGTCGTGCCGCGCGGGTCGCGCCCCACCGCCTTGAAGGCTTCGGAGATACCCACCGCATCCACCTTCACTTTTATGCCGAGATGCGCCGACAGCGCTTCGGCGATGATGGAGGCGTTCTGGTAGGTGTCGCCGCTGACGGCGTTGGAGCCGATCACCATGCGGATCGCATCGGGCAGCGGCTGTGCGCCGGCGGATAGCGGCATGAAGCCTGCGGCGGCAAGGCCGCCAATGAGGCCGAGCACGGAGAATTGACGCCTGTTCACGGGTTTCCCTCCCTCGATCAGAAGCGTGTGACGTTGAGCGGCCGCCTTGAGCGGCGCATCGGTTCTTGCTGTTATGAATGCGCTTCCATTCAACCTTTCCCACATCCCTCGTGGAGTGTCAACACTCACGGCATCGTAGCTATGTGCCGGGATTTTCGCGGCCGAGTTCGTCGCTGCTTCCGTTTGACAGGTCACTATGAATGCGCATACATGACCAGACGATATGCGACTGGCGGGAGGCGATCGGTCATGGCGGATGGGCGGAGGAAATCGGCTGAAGAGCTGCGCAGCGCGCGCTGGTTCGCACCGGACGATCTGCGCAGCTTCGGCCACCGCTCGCGGCTGATGCAGATGGGGCTCGGCCCCGAGGACTGGGAGGGGAGGCCGATCATCGGCATCCTCAACACCTGGTCGGAGATGAACCCCTGCCATGCCCATTTCCGCTCGCGCGCCGAGGATGTGAAGCGCGGCGTGCACCAGCGGGGCGGCCTGCCGGTCGAACTGCCGGCCCTGTCGCTCGACGAATCCTACACCAAGCCCACCTCGATGCTTTACCGCAACCTCCTCGCCATCGAGACGGAGGAGCAGATCCGCTCCCATCCCCTCGACGGCGTGGTGCTGATGGGCGGCTGCGACAAGACCACGCCCGGCCTCGTGATGGGGGCTTTGTCGGCCGGCGTGCCGATGATCTTCCTGCCGGCCGGACCGATGCTGCGCGGCAACCATGCCGGCAAGGTCCTCGGCTCGGGCTCGGACGCGTGGAAATACTGGGACGAGCGGCGGGCCGGCAACATCGGGCCGGAGGAATGGCTCGGCATCGAGGGCGGCATCGCCCGTTCCTACGGCCATTGCATGACCATGGGCACGGCCTCGACGATGACGGCGATCGCCGAGGCGATGGGGCTTTGCCTGCCAGGCGCGTCCTCCATTCCGGCCCCTGATTCCGGCCACATCCGCATGGCGACGGAATGCGGGCGGCGCATCGTCGACATGGTGTGGGAGGATCTGACGCCGGACAGGATCGTCACGCCAGCTGCCGTCCGCAATGCCGCGGTGGTCGCCATGGCGATGGGCTGCTCCACCAATGCCGTCGTCCACCTGATCGCCATGGCGCGGCGCGCGCGCGTGGACTTCGGCCTCGACGACCTCGACGCGCTCGGCCGCACGACGCCGCTCATCGCCAATGTCCGGCCGGCGGGCAAGGACTACCTCATGGAGGACTTCTATTACGCCGGCGGCCTGCGGGCCCTCATGCACGAGCTCGGCGACAGGCTCGACCGCGATGCCGTCACCGTCAGCGGCAAGAGGCTGGGCGAGACGCTGGAGGGAGCCAAGGTCTACAACAGCGATGTCATCCGCCCGCTGTCGAACCCTGTCTATCACGAGGGCTCGCTCGCCGTGCTGCGCGGCAACCTCTGCCCGGACGGCGCCGTCATCAAGCCGGCCGCCTGCGACCCGCGCTTTGAGCGGCACGAGGGGCCGGCGCTGGTCTTCGACAGCTATCCCGAGATGAAGAAGGCGGTCGAGGACGAGAACCTCGACGTCACCCCCGATCATGTCCTGGTGCTGAGGAATGCGGGTCCGCTCGGCGGGCCGGGCTTTCCCGAATGGGGCATGCTGCCCATCCCCAAGGCGCTCATCAAGCAGGGCCACCGGGACATGCTGCGCATCTCCGACGCCCGCATGTCCGGCACCTCCTATGGGGCGTGCATCCTTCATGTCGCGCCCGAATCCTTCGTCGGCGGGCCGCTCGCGCTGCTGCAGACCGGGGACATCGTCCGCCTCGACCTTCCCGCCCGCCGTCTCGACATGTTCGTCGGCGAGGAGGAGCTTGCCCGCCGCCGGGCGGCGTGGGTACAGCCGCAGCCGCGCTACGGGCGGGGCTATGGCTGGATGTTCTCCCGCCACGTCACGCAGGCGAACGAAGGCTGCGATTTCGACTATCTTGCCGCCGAATTCGGCCCGGCCGCCGGCGAGCCGGACATCTACTGACGATTTGACGATGACGAGCGTGGGCGCCGGCCGGAACCGCGCCTGTCGCCGACGAAGAGGGTAGGGACCATGGACACCAGCCACGCGCAACTGCGCCAAGCATTGACCGGCATTTCCGGCATCCTCGTCACGCCCTTCGATGCGGATGGCGAACTGGCGCCGACGCGGCAGAAGCCCCTCGTCGACCGGGCGCTCGCCGCCGGCGTGCACATTCCGGTCGCCAACGGCAACACGGGCGAGTTCTACGCCCTGACGGTAGAGGAGGCGGAGGTCATGGTCCGCGCCGCCGCCGAGCACGTGGACGGACGCGCGCCGCTCCTGGCGGGCATCGGGCGCGGCATCAAGGATGCCTGCCGCCTGGCCAGGGCCTCGGCCGCCGCCGGAGCGGCGGCGCTGATGATCCATCAGCCGCCGGATCCCTTCGTCGCGCCGCGCGGCATCGCGGATTACGTCGAGCGCGTGCGCGACGCGGCCGGCGGCCTGCCGCTCGTGCTCTACCTGCGCAACGATGCCATCGGCACCGGCGCCATCGCGCGGCTCTGCGCCATCGAGGGCGTCGTCGGCGTCAAATGGGCAACGCCCAACCCGCAGAAGCTCGCCGAGGCGATTGCCGCCTCGCCCGAGCACATCGTCTGGGTCGGCGGGCTCGCGGAGGTGTGGGCGCCGGCCTTCTATGCCGTCGGCGCGCGTGGCTTCACCTCGGGTCTCATCAACGTCTGGCCGGAGCGCTCCGTGGCCATCCACGCGGCGCTGGAGGCCGGCGACTATGCTGGGGCGAGACGGCTGATCGCCGGCATGAAGGCCTTCGAGGACATCAGGGCCGAGGAGATGAGCGGCGCCAACGTCACCGGCGTCAAGGCCGCGCTGCAGCTCATCGGCCGCGACTGCGGCGCCACTCGTCCGCCATCGGCCTGGCCGCTTACCGAAAGCCAGAGCGCGGCGCTCGCGGCCTTCCTGCGCGCGAACGGGCTTCTGGCCTGACAGGGCGCGCCCGGCGATCCAGCGTTCAGACGATGCCGCCGCCGCCCGAGGCGACGGCCGGGCGCTCCTCGGCCACCCTGCGACGATAGCCGCTCGCCCGATAGGCGGCGATCGGATCGATGGCGCCGCCGGTCCGGCGCCGCGCCTCGGCCAAGATGGGCTCGACGTCGGTGCGGAAGGCGGCCTTCAGCATCTCGGAAGCCATCAGCGCGTCGTTGTCCTCCTGGAATGCATCAAGGGCGGCCCGGTCGACGATCAGCGCCTGGGCATAAGCGCGCCGGATCTCATTGGCGCTGCGCATCAGGCTCTCGATCGGGTCGGTGACATTGTGCGACTGGTCGATCATGTGCGCCGGGGCGAAGCCCTCGGTGCGCCGCTCCTCCGCATCGACCAGCTCGTTGAAGACGAGGAAGAGCCGGAACGGATCGATGGAGCCCGTGTCGAGGTCGTCGTCGCCGTATTTTGAATCGTTGAAGTGGAAGCCGCCGAGCTTCCCGAACTGGATGAGACGGGCGACGATCATCTCGATGTTGACGTTCGGCGCATGGTGCCCGAGGTCGACGAGGCAGAAGGCCTTCTCGCCGAGCTCCGTGGCGATGAGGTAGTTGGTGCCCCAGTCCTGCACGACCGTTGAATAGAAGGCCGGCTCGTACATCTTGTGCTCGGTGAAGAGCCGCCAGTCCGCCGGCAGGTGGCCATAAATCGCCTTCATGGAATCGAGATAGCGCTCGAAGCTCCGGGTGAAATGCGACTGGCCCGGGAAGTTGGAGCCGTCGCCGATCCACACTGTCAGCGCCTTGGAGTCGAGCGCGCGCCCGATCTCGATGCATTCGATATTGTGCTCGACCGCCTGCCGCCGCGTCGCCGCGTCGGTATGGCTGAGAGAGCCGAACTTGTAGCTCTTCTCCTGCCCCGGCACGTCGGAGAAGGTGTTGGAGTTCATCGCATCGAAACCGAGACCCAGCGCATCCGCATGGGCCTTGAGG
This sequence comes from Chelatococcus caeni, assembly GCF_014196925.1. Taxonomy (GTDB): domain Bacteria; phylum Pseudomonadota; class Alphaproteobacteria; order Rhizobiales; family Beijerinckiaceae; genus Chelatococcus_A; species Chelatococcus_A caeni. The sequence goes on from NZ_JACIEN010000001.1 coordinate 1,311,282, forward strand.
CGGCGCGGATCATCCACCTTGTCCCACGGGATGTGCAGGGAGACGGTCGGCGTGGCGCGCGTCAGCTGATGGATGACGGCGCAGTCGTCGAGCTTGTCGAAGATGCCGCGCGGCTCGCCGGGACCGGGAAAACGGGCAAAGCGCGTGCCGCCGGTGCCGACGCCCCAGGAAGGCACGGCGACGTGGAACCGGGCGACCTTCTGCGTGATGGCCTCGATGTCGATGCCGCCGCGGGCGAGCTTTTCGCCGAGCGCCGCGTAATCGGCCTTCAGCGCAGCCGCGCGCCTGTCGTTGTCGGCGGCGACCACGTCGGCCGCGATGCACTGTTCCGTCATGATGTCCTCCCGCGCGTCTTTGGTGTCTTTAGAAAGATGTTACGGCCGACCTGGCTGGGGATGGCCGCCATCCCCTTTCCCCGCCGCAAGTCGGGTTTACCCGAATTGCGCAAGAAGAATGCGGAACTCGGGCAGGCCCGAGTTCCTTTGCGGGGAGAGGGAGCCGCCGCGTCTCTATCCATTCGCCGCGATCACCGCGTGAACGACGTCGCGTTGCCCGCATCCACGTTGATGATGTTGCCGGTCGACTTCGCCGAGGCGTCCGAGGCGAGGAAGTAGATCGCCTCGGCGATGTCCTCGGGGAAGACGTTGAGCTTCAGGAGCGAGCGCTTGCGATAGTGCTCCTCCAGCTCGTCCGCGGCGAGGTTGGAGGAGGCGGCGCGCTGCTCGCGCCATTCGCCCGACCAGATCTTGGAGCCGCGCAGCACCGCATCCGGATTGACCGTGTTGACGCGGATACCGACCTCCGCCCCTTCGAGCGCCAGGCAGCGGGCGAGGTGGATCTCGGCCGCCTTCGCCGTGCAATAGGCCGCAGCATTGGGAGAGGAGGCGAGGCCGTTCTTCGACGAGACGAAGACGACGTTGCCGCCGAGCCCCTGGCGGCGGAAGAGGCGGAAGGCTTCGCGCGAGACGAGGAAATAGCCCGTCGCCAGGATGTCGATATTGCGGTTCCACATGGCGAGGTCGGTCTCCTCCACTGGGGCGGAGGAGGCGATGCCGGCATTCGAGACGAGGATGTCGACACCGCCGAATTCGATGCAGGCGCTGCGGAAGGCGGCGATCACCTCCTCCTCGCGGGTGACGTCCAGCTTCACGCCGCGCACGGCATCGCGGCTGAAGCGGCCGGCAAATTCGTCGACCGTCGCGTTCAACCCTGCCGCGTCGATATCCGCGAGCACGATCGAGGCGCCTTCGCCGGCGAGGCGCTCGGCCGTGGCGCGCCCGATGCCGCCGGCGCCCCCGGTGATGAAGGCGACGCGGCCGGCGAGGCTCCTGGGCTTCGGCATGCGCTGGAGCTTCGCTTCCTCCAGCAGCCAGTATTCGATGTCGAAGGCCTCCTGCTCCGGCAGGCCCTGATATTCCGACACCGCGGAGGCGCCGCGCATGACGTTGATGGCGTTGACGTAGAACTCGCCGGCGATGCGCGCGGTCGCCTTGTCGCGCGCGAAGGACAGCATGCCGACGCCGGGCACGAGGAAGATCACCGGGTTGGGATCGCGCATCTTCGGGCTGTCCGGCCGCCGGCAGGTCTCGTAATAGCGCGTGTAGTCGGCACGATAGGCGTCGAGCGCTTCATCGAGCCTGGCGACGACGGCGTCGATGTCGGGCGCCCGCGGATCGAAATCGAGCACCAGCGGGCGGATCTTCGTGCGCAGGAAATGGTCCGGGCAGCTCGTGCCGAGCGCGGCCAGCGGCCTTAGGGCGGCTGAATTGACGAAATCGAGCACCGCCTCCTGATCGTCGAAATGGCCGAGCTTGCGCTCCGCCTTGCCGATGCGCCCGCGGATCTCGGGCATCAGCCGCGCCGCGATCGCCCGCCGCTCGGCCGGCGGCAGGCTCGTGGTGACCATGCCGCCGAAGGCGGGCTGGCCCGCCGTCCTCTCGGCGAACCAGGCGATGGCCTTGTTGATGATGCGGAGCGTGAGTTCGTAGGCGTCCTTCGCCGTATCCGCCCATGTGAAGAGGCCGTGGCTTTCGAGCACGACGCCCTTGGCGCGCGGGTTGGCGCGGGCGAAGGCCTCGAGGTCGAGGCCGAGCTGGAAGCCCGGGCGCCGCCACGGCAGCCAGCCGATTTCCTCGCCGAAGATCTCCTGCGTCAGGGCGCGCGAGTTCTTCGATGCGGCGATGGCGATGATCGCGTCCGGATGCATGTGGTCGACGTGCCGGTAGGGCAGGAAGCCGTGCAGCGGCGTGTCGATGGAGGCGGCGCGCGGGTTGAGGTTGAAGGTGGCGTGCGGCAGGAGGCCGACCATGCGGTCCTCGTCCTCGATGTCCTTGTAGAGGTCCTTCAGCGCCGTGAGCTTGTCGAGATAGAGCGTGGCGAAACCGTCGCGCTTCATGGTGCCGACGTCGCCGCCGGACCCCTTGACCCACAGCACCTCGATCTTTTCGCCCGTCAGCGGGTCCGTCTCCATCACCTTGGCCGAGGTGTTGCCGCCGCCGTAGTTGGTGATCCGCTTGTCGGCGCCGAGCAGGTTGGAGCGGTAGAGCAGCAGCCCCGGCTCGTCGAGGCCGGCCGCCGCGGCATCGTCCCAGAGGTTGTCCAGCAGCTTCGTCTTCGGTGCGATGTCCACGGGGGTCCTCGTGCCTTCTCGGGGGTGGGCGAACGGCCTCGAAATTCGGGCGGAAGCATCGGCACGCCCCCCGGCCTTGTCAACCAGATTCGATCATAAACGATCATGAACAATCATATTGCAGCGCAACAAGATCGATTGTGATTGACGCTAGCTCGAAAATGGTTGAGCCTCGCCTCCGGCTTGCGCGAAGCTGAATGGTCTTCGATCGTTCCCGTTCCCTTTTCGCGCAGCTCCATGAGGCACTATGCACGAACGTGAGAGGCACCGGATCATTCTGAGCGCGGTTCAGGAGAAGCCGGTGGCGACCATCCAGGATCTCGTCGAGCTCACCTCCGCCTCGGAGGCGACGATCCGCCGCGACATCGCGGCGCTGCATGTGCAGGGCCGCTTGAGGCGCGTGCGCGGCGGGGCGGAAGCGCTCAATCCGGCGCATATCGGCAGCCTCGCGGCCAAGCCCTTCCGCGTATCCGAGGGCGAGCACCTGGCGCAGAAGCGGGCGATCGCCCGCGAGGCCGTGGCGCTGTGCACGGACGGCGACCCCATCATCCTCAACGGCGGCACCACCACCTTCCAGATGGTGCACTATCTGACGAGCCGGCGCCTGCAGGTCTTCACCAATTCCTTCGCCATCGCGGAGCATCTGGTGAAGCATTCGAAGAACCAGGTGACCTTGCCGGGCGGGGCGATCTACCGCGACCAGAGCATCATCCTGTCGCCCTTCGACAATGACGTGACGCGCAACTTCTATGCCCGGCGCATGTTCATGGGCGCGCAGGGCGTCGGGCCGATCGGCGTCATGGAGCGGGACGCGCTCATCATCCAGGCCGAGCAGAAGCTGATCAACCAGGCGGACGAGCTGGTGCTGATGGTCGATTCGAGCAAGTTCTCGCGCCGCTCCAGCCTCATCCTCTGCCCGCTCGAGCGGGTCTCGACGCTGATCACAGACGACGGCATCCCGGATGCCGCCCGCGCCATGATCGAGGATGCGGGCATCAGGCTCATCGTCGCCGCAACGACGGCGGCGGAACAGGCGGTGGAACCCTCGTCGGCTGCGTGACGCCGGCGAAACAACAAGGGCCAATGGGAGGAAAACGATGAAATTGTTCGCCAAACTCGCCCTCGGCACGGCGCTCGGGCTCGCCCTCGTCACGGGTGCGGCCAGCGCCGAGACGGTCAAGATCGGCCTCGTGGTCAAGTCCCTCGGCAACGGCTTCTTCGAGGCCGCCAACAAGGGCGCGCAGGAGGCGGCCAAGGAGCTCGGCGACGTCGAGGTGATCTACACCGGGCCGACGAGCACGACCGCCGAGGGCCAGATCGAGGTCATCAATGCCCTCATTGCCCAGAAGGTCGACGCCATCGCCGTCTCGGCCAACGATCCCGACGCCGTCGTGCCGGCGCTGAAGAAGGCCATGCAGCGCGGCATCAAGGTGATTTCGTGGGATTCGGCGGTTGGCAAGGACGGACGCATCCTGCACCTCAATCCGTCCTCCAACGAGCTCATCGGCAACATGTGCCTGAAGCTCGCCGCCGCGCATCTGCCGGACGGCAAGGGCGATTTCGCCATTCTCTCGGCCACCACCACCTCGACGAACCAGAACACCTGGATCGCCGAAATGAAGAAGCAGCTGCCGAAATATCCGGGCCTCAACCTCGTCACCACGGTCTATGGCGACGACCTCGCCGACAAGAGCTACCGTGAGGCGCAGGGGCTCCTCTCCACCCATCCCAACGTCAAGGTCATCGTCGCCCCGACGACGGTCGGCGTGCTCGCCGCCTCGCAGGCGGTGAAGGATGCCGGCAAGATCGGCGAGGTCTTCGTCACCGGTCTCGGCCTGCCGTCCGAGATGGCCGGCGCCGTGCATTCCGGCGCGACGAAGGAATTCGCCATCTGGAACCCGATCGACCTCGGCTATTCGGCGACGCAGCTCGCCTACCGCCTCGTGAAGAAGGAAAGCGACGGCAAGCCGGACTCCGAGATCGACGCCGGCCGCATGGGCAAGATCAAGATCGGCGCCGACGGCGAGGCCGCCATGGCCGACCCCTTCGTCTACGACAAGAGCAACGTCGACGCGTTCGCCAAGATCTTCTGATCGGGCGGGGCTGAGGCTCCGGCAGGCCGAAGCCGTAGCCGGTCGGAACCCTCTCCCCGCACGCGGGGAGAGGAGCTGGCCACCGGCGCTCCATTTGCTCCTCTGATCACGCATTACGCGGCAGGACTGTCCATGTCGGTCGTTCAAGTGGTCGCCGAGCCGGCCCATCCCCTCCTGGAGATGCGCGGCATCTCGAAGTCCTTCCCGGGCGTCAAGGCGCTCGACGGGGTCGATGTCGCTCTTTACGCCGGCACCGTCACCGCGCTCATCGGGGAGAACGGCGCCGGCAAGTCGACGCTGGTCAAGGTTCTCACCGGCATCTACCAGCCGGACGCCGGCGACATCCTCATCGACGGGGCGCCCGTCCGCCTTGCCGATGCCCAGGCCGCGATGCGCGCGGGCATCACCGCCATCCACCAGGAGACGGTGCTGTTCGACGAACTGACGGTAGCCGAGAACATCTTTCTCGGCCACGCGCCGAAGACACGCCTCGGCCTCGTCGACTGGGCGGCGATGCGGGCGCGGGCCGGGGCGCTGCTGCACTCCATCGACGCGCCGATCAGCCCCTATGCGCGGCTGAAGGACCTCTCCATCGCCCAGCGCCATCTCGTCGCCATCGCGCGGGCGCTCTCCGTCGAGGCGCGGGTCGTCATCATGGACGAGCCGACGGCGGCGCTCTCCTACAAGGAGGTGGAGGACCTTTTCCGCATCATCGAGCGGCTGAAGGGACAGGGAAAGGCGATCCTCTTCATCAGCCACAAGTTCGAGGAGGTCTACGAGATCGCGGAACGCTTCGTGGTCTTCCGCGACGGCCGCTCGGTCGGCGCGGGGCGTCTCGCCGAGACGGGCCAGGACGAGATCGTGCGCATGATGGTCGGCCGGTCGGTCGAGCACGTCTTCCCGAAGGTGGAGGTCGCCATCGGCGGGCCGGTGCTCGAGGTTGCGGGCTATTCGCACCCGACCGAATTCGCCGACATCTCCTTCACGCTGAGGCGTGGCGAGATCCTCGGCCTCTACGGCCTCGTCGGCGCCGGGCGCTCCGAGTTCTGCCAGGCGCTGTTCGGCATCACCCGCCCGAGCGCCGGGCGCCTCGCGCTGGAGGGCAGGGCGCTCACCGTCCGCTCGCCGCAGGATGCGATCGCAGCCGGCATCGTCTACGTGCCGGAGGAGCGCGGGCGGCACGGAGCCGTGCTGCCGATGCCGATCTTCCAGAACGTCTCCATGGCCGTGCTCGGCCGGACGACGCGGGCGGGCTTCCTGCGCCTCGCCGAGGAATTCGCGCTCGCCCGCCGCTATGCCGAGCGGCTCGACCTGCGCGCGGCGGCGCTGTCCGTGCCGGTCGGCACGCTGTCGGGCGGCAACCAGCAGAAGGTCGTCATCGCCAAGTGGCTGGCGACATTGCCGAAGGTCATCATCCTCGACGAGCCGACGAAGGGCATCGACATCGGCTCCAAGGCTGCCGTGCACGCCTTCATGAGCGAGCTCGCGGCCGAGGGCCTGTCGGTGATCATGGTCTCGTCGGAACTGCCCGAGATCCTCGGCATGTCGGACCGGGTGATGGTGATGCGCGAGGGCCGCCTGACGGGCATCTGGGAGCGCGACGGGCTCGACGCCGAGACCCTGGTGCGCGCCGCAACGGGCAATGCGTGAGGGCAAGACAGCCATGACTGAGACGGGCCAGCTCAAACATCTCCGCCGTCATGGCCGCGCTTGTCGCGGGCATCCACGCCTCGCCGGCTACGCGACATCAACGGCGTGGATGGCCGCGACAAGCGCGGCCATGACGGACGGAGGGGGCCGCTCTTCCCCTTCGATTGCGCCAGGCGGATGGCCGGGACGGGCCCTGCCATGACGAAAGGCTGCCGGCTACGGAAAAGGAGCAAAGGCACGGCATGATGATGAGCCGCATCCTGAAATACCGGGAGCTCCTGCTGGGGGCGATCATCCTCGCCCTCATCGCGGCCTTCAGCCTGCGCGCACCCGGATTCGCAACACCGAGAAACCTCGCCGGCATCTTCAACGACACCTCGATCCTCATCATCCTGGCGCTCGGCCAGATGGCGGTGATCCTGACGAAGTCGATCGACCTCTCGGTCGCGGCCAATCTCGCCTTCACCGGCATGGCGGTGGCGATGCTGAACGCCGCCTATCCCGGCATCCCGCTGCCGCTGCTGATCGGGGCGGCGATGGCGATCGGCGCCGTGCTCGGCGCCGTCAACGGCTTCATGGTGTGGATCATCGGCATTCCCCCGATCGTCGCCACGCTCGGCACGCTCACCATCTATCGCGGCCTTGCCTTCGTCCTCTCCGGCGGGGCGTGGGTCAACCAGACGCAGATGACGAGCGCCTTTCTCGACACGCCGCGCATTCCGCTCCTCGGCCTGCCGCTCAACGGCTGGACGGCGCTGCTCGTCATCGCCGTCATCGCCGTCATCTTCATGCGCACGGGCTTCGGCCGGGCGCTCTACGCCTCGGGCGGCAACCCGACGGCGGCGCTCTATGCCGGCATCGACGTGGGGCGCACGCGCTTCTTCGCCTTCGTCCTGTCGGGGACGCTCGCCGGGCTCTGCGGCTATCTCTGGGTGGCGCGCTACGCCGTTGCCTATGTCGACATCGCCGCCGGCTTCGAGCTCGACACGGTGGCGGCCTGCGTCATCGGCGGCATCTCGACGCTCGGGGGCATCGGCTCCGTGGCCGGGGCGGTGCTCGGGGCGCTCTTCCTCGGCGTCATCAAGAACGCACTGCCGGTGATCGACATCTCGCCCTTCTGGCAGATGGCCATCTCCGGCCTCGTCATCATCATCGCCGTGCTCTTCAACGCCCGGCAGGAGCGGCGCAAGGGACGGCTCATCCTGCGCGATGCGGCCCGCAGTCCCGCGCCTGCCGCAGCGGAGGGAGCCGCCGCATGAGCACCATGCCTCTCGACAAGCCAACCGTGCGCCGCATCCCAGACAAGCTGTCGACACCCGCGGCGCGCCTCCTCGGCAGCTGGGAGAGCCTGCTGGCGGCCGTGGCCATCGCGATCTTCTTCGCCAATTCGCTGGCCTCGCCGCATTTCCTCGATCCGTGGAACCTGTCGGACGCCACCTACAACTTCACCGAGAAGGCGATGATCGCCTTCGCCATGACGCTGCTCATCATCTCCGGCGAGATCGACCTGTCGGTTGCCGCCATCATCGCGCTCGCCTCGACCGCCATGGGAGCGGCGGCGCAGATGGGCTTCGGCGCGCCGGCGCTCGTGGGCATCGGGCTCGGCGCCGGGCTCCTGTGCGGGGCCTTCAACGGCCTGCTCGTGGCGCGCATCGGCCTGCCGTCGATCGTCGTCACCATCGGCACCATGAGCCTCTTCCGCGGCATTGCGCAGATCGTGCTGGGCGACAAGGCCTACGGCGGCTATCCGGCCGACTTCGCCTGGTTCGGCCAGGGCTACATGTCCGATCTCTCGTGGTGGCCGTCATGGCCCGGCTTCGAGGTGGTGACCTTCGAGATGGTCGCCTTTCTCGTCTTCGCGATCCTCTTCGGCGTGCTGCTGCACATGACCGCCTTCGGCCGGCGCATCTACGCCATCGGCAACAACGCCTTCGCCGCCGAGTTCTCGGGCATCCCGGTCAGGCGCACCAAGTTCGTTCTCTTCCTCCTGACGGGCCTCATGAGCGGGGTCGCGGCCGTGTGCCTTACCTCGCGCCTCGGCTCGACGCGCCATTCGATCGCGGCAGGCTGGGAGCTCGAGATTATCACCATGACGGTGCTCGGCGGCGTCAGCATCCTCGGCGGCTCCGGCAGCATCGGCGGCGTCGTGCTCGCGGCCGTCGTCATGGGGCTCGTCACCTTCGGCCTCGGGCTGCTCAACGTGCCCGGCATCGTCATGTCGATCTTCACGGGCCTCCTGCTCATCCTCGTGATCGCGCTGCCCATCGTCGTCCGCCGTCTCAGGGCCTCGTCATGACCGGAAAAGAGAAATTCGCCTTCAAGATGCAGCTCAACCCGGGCATGGAGGCGGAATACCGCCGCCGGCACGACGCCATCTGGCCGGAGCTCGTGGCGCTGCTGAAGGAAGCGGGCATCGAGGACTATTCCATCCACCTCGACCCGGAGACGAACATCCTCTTCGGCGTGCTGTGGCGGCGGGAGGGCCACGGCATGGACGATCTGCCGGGCCATCCCGTCATGCAGCGCTGGTGGGCCCACATGGCCGACATCATGGCGACGAATGCCGACCATTCGCCAGTGGCGAAGCCGCTCGTCACCGTCTTTCACATGGCCTGACCCATGCAGGTTGCGGTGCTCGACGTCGGCAAGACGAACGTCAAGGCGGTCGTGGTCGACACGGCGACCGGCCGTGAACTGGCGGCGCGCACCCGGCCCAACCGGGTGCTGACGGAGGGGCCTTATCCCCATTTCGATGTCGATGGCATCTTCGCCTTCTTTCTCGAAGCGCTGCGGGACCTCCACGGCGCCTTCGGCTTCGAGGCGATCTCGGTGACCGCTCATGGGGCATGCGGCGCGCTGCTGACCGACGAAGGCCTGGCGCTGCCGGTGCTCGACTACGAACATCGCTATCCGGCCGACATCGACGCGGCCTATGACGCGATCCGGCCGCCGTTTGCCGAAACCTTCTCGCCCCGCCTGCCGGGCGGCCTCAACCTCGGCGCCCAGCTCCATTTTCTCAAGACCGCCTTTCCCGAGGCCTTCGCACGGGCGCGCACCATCGTCACCTGGCCGCAATACTGGGGCTGGCGGCTGACGGGCGTCGCCGCCTGCGACGTCACCTCGCTCGGCTGCCACACGGACCTGTGGCGGCCGCACGAAGGCCGCTTCTCGTCACTCGTCGAGCGGCTCGGCATCGCCGGCCGGCTCGCGCCCGTGCGGCGCCCGTCGGACGTCCTCGGCTCGGTTGCGGCCGACATCGCGCGCCACATCGGCCTCGATCGGCCGGTGCCGGTCCATTGCGGCATCCACGATTCCAACGCCTCGCTGCTGCCGCATCTCAGCCACGAGCCGCCGTTCGCGGTCGTCTCGACGGGAACCTGGGTCGTGACCTTCGCCGTCGGCGGCGATCTCGCCCGGCTCGATCCGGCGCGCGACACGCTGGCCAATGTCGATGCATTCGGCCGCGCCGTGCCCTCCGCCCGTTTCATGGGCGGGCGCGAATTCGAGATCCTGACCGGCGGAAGCGGGCAGGGGACGTCCGCCGCCCTGGCGCGCGTCATCGGCGCGCCCATCCTCGTCATGCCCGGGGTGGTGGCCGGCTGCGGGCCGTTCCCACGGGCGACCGCCCGGCTCGCCGACGCCCTGCAGGGTCTCGACGCGGACGAGGCCCATGTGGCGGCCTCGCTGTACACGGCCATGATGACGAAGACCTGCCTCGATCTGACCGGTGCCGCCGGGCCGGTCATCGTGGAAGGGCCGTTCGCCCGCAACCGGCTCTTCTGCGAGGCGCTGGCCGACGCGGCGGGCCGTCCCGTCATGCCGATGGCGGGGGCGACGGGCACCAGCGTCGGTGCGGCCCTGCTGGCGACAGGCGCGCCGATGACGCCACCCGTGCCCGAAGCCGTCGTCGCGCCCGGCTCGCTGCCGGCCGGGTTTGCATCCTATCGAACCGAGTGGGAGCAGGCGGCGCAGGCACGGTAGATGAGCCCCTTGGCTACTCCTCGAAGCGACCCGTGTTGTCCCGGTCGCGCTCATATCGTCTCGTGAGCGGAAACGGGGGCAGCCATGCCTCGCGGCGGATGATCCAGCTTTCGTAGGTCGGCGTCAGCTGGTCGGGGGTATCGAGTGCGCCTAGATTCACTTCGACTTCATCGCCGGTGCGCGCGAAAACGGACGAGCCGCAGCGGGGGCAGAAGAACCGCCCGGCATAGTCCCGCGTTTCGCCGTCGATCGTCACGGCATCCTGAGGGAATATGGCGGACGCTTGGAAAAGCGCCCCATGATGCTTGCGGCAGTCGAGGCAGTGGCAAAGGCCCACTCGGTAGGGGCGCCCCGATGCCACAAGTCGGACATTGCCGCACAGGCAACCGCCGGTGAACCGGTCCATGCCGTGTCTCCTTCAGATCCAACGGCTCGTCTGTCTACAACGAACGCGGTCAGCCGTCGATGAAGGGCCTTCCATCCGGGACGATGGATCGTCGATGTGCGGGATGGCCACCGTCCTTCACGCCTCGACATTGCTCAGGCTGCGCGACGGATAGCGCAGTGACACGTCGAACGGGTTGAGGCCGGCGGCCAGCGTGGCCGCCTCCGCCTGCAGGATGTGCACCACGCTCGGCAGGCGCTGCGGCCCGAGCCGCTCGGCGAGCGTGCCGACGCTGAGCGCCGCCACGGGCCGGCCCTGGGCGTCGATGACCGGCACGCCGACGCCCGCCATGCCGGGGATGAGGCCGGTGTTGAGGTTGACCCAGCCCTGGCGCCGCGCCTCGGCGAGCGCCGTCCTGAGCCCCGCCTCGTCGAGAAAGCCGCGGTCGAGAAGGCGCGGGACGTTGAAGCGGATGACCTCCTCCTGCTCCGCCTCCGGCAGGTGGGCGAGAATGGCGAGGCTGCCCTGGCCGAGGCCGAGCGGCACCCGCCCGCCGATATCGCCGGTGAAGGAGCGGATGGGGAAGGGCCCCTCGACGCGGTCGAGGCAGACGGCATCATAGCCGTGCCGCACCAGGAGGAAGATCGTGTCGCTCAAGGTGGCGGCGAGGCGCAGCAGCACCGGCCGGGCGAGGTCGCGGATGCCGCTGGCCTGTCCGGCCTTGGCCGCCAGCACGAAGAAGTCGAGCGACAGGCGATAGCGCTTGCCGCCTGCCACCTGCTCGACGAAGCCCTCCGCCATCAGGTCCTGCAGCGCCCGGTGCGCCGTCGGCTGGCTGCAACGGGCCGCCTCGGCGATGTCCTTCAGCCGCATCCCGTCGGCATCGCTGGTGGCGACGATGCGCAGCAGGCCAAGCGCGCGGCGGAGGCTGGAGGTGGTCGGCGCTTCTTCCGTCATTCGCCACCTGAAACAAGCGAAGGATATAAACGACAGAAATTTCACATATCAGAATTATGTCAACATAAATTCATATGAATGAAATTTGTCATTGACCCGGATCTGCCTCATGCCGCCTCCTTGCAGCAGTTCGAAGGTGTGAGGCAGGGCAGGGCGGGGCATGGGTTTCCTGACGCTCGAAGGAGTGAGCAAGGTCTACGGCGGGCTCGCCGCCGTGCGCGATGTCGATCTGGCGGTGGCCAGGGGCGAATTCGTCTCGCTGCTCGGCCCCTCCGGCTGCGGCAAGACGACGACCCTGCAGATGATCGCCGGGCTGGTGGAGCCGACCGGCGGGCGCATTGGCCTCGACGGGCGCGACATCACCCGCGAGAAGCCGAACCGTCGTGGCCTCGGTGTCGTCTTCCAGAGCTATGCGCTCTTTCCGCACATGACGGTGGCCGAGAACGTCGCCTTCGGCCTCGAGATGCGCAAGGTGCCGCGCGCCGAGCGCGACAGGCGCGTCGCCGAGATGCTCGCGCTCGTCCACCTCGCCAATCTGGCGGAGCGCTATCCGCGCCAGCTCTCCGGCGGCCAGCGCCAGCGCGTCGCCATCGCGCGCGCCCTCGTCATCGCCCCGCCCGTGCTGCTGCTCGACGAGCCCTTGTCCAACCTTGACGCCAAGCTGCGCGAGGAAATGCAGTTCGAGCTGCGGCGCATCCAGCGCAGCGTCGGCACCACCACCATCATGGTGACGCACGATCAGGCCGAGGCCTTGTCCATCAGCGACCGCGTCGTGGTGATGGAAGCCGGGCGCATGACGCAGATCGACGCGCCCTATCGCCTCTATGAGCAGCCGGCGACGGCCTTCATCTCGACCTTCGTCGGCAAGATGAACCGGCTTGCCGGGGTCTGGCGCGACGGCGGCGTGGCGGTCGCCGGCACGGTGCTGGCGAGCGCGCCGGCCGACGTCGCCGCCGGGGCGGCGGTGACGGCCTCGATCCGCCCCGAGAAGCTCCACCTGCGCCCTATGGGCGAGGGACGCCTCGCCGGGCGGGTGGCGAGCCGCTTCTTCCTCGGCGGGCACTGGCTCCTCACGGTCGGGACCGAGGCCGGAGACATCCTGGTGTCGGTGCCGAACACGGGTGAGGAGCCGGCGCGCGAGGGCGAGCCGGTCGGTCTCGACTGGGCGCCGGCCAGCCTGCGCGTCGAAGCCGACGCCGGGGCCGCCGCATGAGCCGGTCGGTCGCCACGCCCTTGATGCTCGCGTCGCCCGGCGCGGTGCTGTTCGCCGGGCTCGTCATCGTCCCGCTCGTGCTGACGCTGATCCTGTCCTTCCTCGCCTATGATCACGCGACCGGCATCAAGGACAGCTGGACGCTGGCGCATTACGTGCACGTGCTGTCCGACAGCTACTATCTCGGCATCTTCTGGCGCACGCTGCGCCTTGCGGCGCTGACGACGCTGATCTGCGCCCTCATCGGCGCACCGGAGGCCTACATCCTCTCGCGCATGCGGAGCCCGTGGCGCTCCGTCTTCCTGCTCGTCATCATCGGGCCGCTGCTCGTGTCGGTCGTCGTGCGGGCTTTCGGCTGGAGCATGCTGCTCGGCTCCACCGGCCTCGTGAACGCGGCGCTCCACGCCATCGGCCTCGGCCCGGTGCGGCTGCTCTATACCGAGACGGCGATCGTCATCGCCCTCGTCCACGTCATGCTGCCGTTCATGGTCATCCCCGTGTGGACGGCGCTGCAGAAGCTCGACCCCATGATCGAGGCCGCGGCCTGGACGCTCGGAGCCTCTCGCTTCTCCGCCCTGCGCCGCGTGGTCATGCCGCAGGTGTCCATGGGACTTCTCTCCGGCAGCCTCATCGTCTTCGGGCTGTCGGCGAGCGCCTTCGCCATTCCGGGCCTGCTCGGCGGACGGCGGCTCAAGATGGCGGCGACGCTCGTTTATGACGAATACATGCACGAGCTCAACTGGCCGCTGGGTGCCGCCATCGCCATCCTCGTGCTCGTTGCCAACCTCGTCATCATGCTCGCCTACAACAGGGCCGTCGAAGCGCGTGCCCGCCGCATGCTCGGGTGAGGCCATGCAGAAGAACGGCCCCGTCGCGCTCCTCTTTCACGCCCTCGTCGTCGCCTTCGTCCTGGCGCCGCTCGTCGTCATCTGCCTCGTGGCGTTTACGCCCGAGAACACGCTGACGATGCCGACCACCGCGTTCTCGCTACGCTGGTTCCGGGCCGTGTTCGAGCATCCCGATTTCGTCACCGCCTTCGGCAACTCGCTGTGGCTCGCCACGATTGCCGCCAGCATCTCCGTCGCGATCGCGGTGCCGGCGGGCCTCGCCATCGACCGCTACCGCTTTCCCGGCCGCGATGCGCTCAACGGGCTTTTTCTCTCGCCGCTCATCATCCCGCACCTCGTGCTCGGCGTCGCTTTCCTGAGGCTCTTCGCCCTCATCGGCGCCACCGGCTCCTTCGCCTGGCTGGTGCTGAGCCACGTCATCATCGTCACGCCCTACGTGCTGCGCCTCGTGCTCGCGGCGCTGTCGGGGCTCGACCGCAGCGCCGAGCAGGCGGCGATGACGCTGGGCGCCTCGCGCTTCACGGTCTTCCGGCGCGTCACCGCGCCGATGATCCTGCCCGGCATCAGCGGCGGCTGGCTCATCGCCTTCATCAACAGCTTCGACGAACTGACGATGTCGATCTTCGTGACCTCGCCCGCCACCGTGACCCTGCCGGTGCGCATGTACATGTACGCCACCGAATCCATCGACCCGATGATGGCCGCGGTCTCGGCGCTGATGATCGCGCTCACCGCCCTCGCCATGCTGGCGCTCGACCGCGTCTTCGGTCTCGACAAGATCCTCGTCGGCGAGAAGTGAGGCGCGGCATGTCCCTCTTTCACCGCATCGCCCGCAGCGACCATGCGCCGGTCCGGTTCCTGCTCGACGGCGTGCCCTGCGAGGGCCGCGAGGGCGACACCCTGCTCACCGCCATCCTGACCCATGTCGACAAGGTGCGCGTCAGCGACTTCTCCGGCGCACCGCGGGCCGGCTTCTGCCAGATGGGCGCCTGCCAGGATTGCTGGGTAACGCTGGCGGACGGCGAGCGCGTACGTGCCTGCACCACGCCGCTCGCGGCCGGCATGTCCGTCGTGACGGGAGCCGCCGCATGAGCCGCCCGCAGCCGCTCGTCGTCGGTGCCGGCCCCGCCGGCGTGCGCGCCGCCGAGACGCTCGTGAGGGCGGGCCTTCGCCCGCTCGTCGTCGACGAGGCGCCTGCCTGCGGCGGCCAGATCTATCGCCGTCCGCTCGTGAAGGACGAACGCGATGCGCGCGCGCTCTACGGGTCGGAAGCCGGCAAGGCGCAGCGCCTGCACGGCGCCTTCGCCGCTCTGGCGGACCGCATCGATCACTGGCCCCGCGCGCTCGTCTGGAACCTGCGCGACGGCCGCGCCGATATCGCCGTCGCCGGCGAGAGCCGCGCGGTCGCCTATGATGGGCTCATCCTCGCCACGGGCGCGAGCGACCGCGTGCTGCCCGTGCCAGGCTGGACGCTACCCGGTGTCTTCACCCTCGGCGGGGCGCAGGTCGCCTTGAAGGCACAGGGCTGCGCCATCGGCCAGCGCGTCGTCTTCGCCGGCTCCGGGCCGCTGCTCTATCTCGTCGCCTGGCAGTACTTGAAGGCGGGCGTCAAGGTGGCCGCGGTGCTCGACGCCGCGCCGTTCGCGGCCAAGCGCCACCTGCTGCGCGGGCTGGCGCTCGCACCCGACATCGTCCTGCGCGGCATGCGCTTTGCCGCCGAACTGCGGCTCAATGGCGTGTTGCTGCGCCATGGCATCTGCGATCTCGCCTTGGAGGGCGAGGGCAGGGTCGCCGGCGTGCGCTGGCGCGAGGGCAGGCGGGAGCGGCACCTCTTCTGCGACGGCGTCGGCTATGGCCTGTCGCTCCGCTCTGAGACGCAGCTCGCCGATCTTGCCGGGTGCGCCTTCGCCTTCAACCAGCGCGACCGGGCCTTCCTGCCGCAACGGGACTCGTCCAGCCGCACCAGTGTCCGCGGCGTCTATATCGCCGGCGACGGCGCCGGCATTGCCGGGGCGGATGCGGCGGAGCTCGCCGGCGAGCGGGCGGCGCTGGCGCTCCTCGAGGACCGCGGCCTGCCGCATGCGCCGGAGCGGGCGGCGGACCTGGAACGAAAGCTCGCCCGGATTGGCCGTTTCCGCGACGTGCTGGAGGCTGCCTTCCCCTTTCCCGCCCAATGGGCGGCGCGCGTGAAGGACGAAACCGTCGTCTGCCGCTGCGAGGAGGTGAGCGCCCGTGCCCTGCGCAACGCGGTGCACGACTTTTCGCTCGACGAGATCAACCGCCTCAAGGCCGTCAGCCGCATCGGCATGGGCCGCTGCCAGGGCCGCTTCTGCGGCGCGGCGGCGGCCGAACTTCTCGCTGTCGAGACGGGACGCGGCGTCGAGGCCGTCGGGCGGCTCAGAAGCCAGCCGCCGGTCAAGCCGGTGCCGCTCACGCTGATGCCGCGGGAGGCCGCGGAATGAGCCCACGCCTTCACGTCGATGTCGCCGTGATCGGCGGCGGGCTCGTCGGCAGCTCGGCGGCGCTGGCCCTCAGCCAGATGGGCATGCGCGTGGCGCTGCTCGACCGGCGCTATTGCGGCGCGCAGGCGAGCGGGGTCAACTACGGCGGCGTGCGCCGGCAGGGCCGGCCGCCCGAGCAGTTGCCCCTGTCCCAGCGTGCCCATGCCGTCTGGCCGCGGCTCAAGGCCCTCATCGGCATCGACGGGGAGTTTCTGCGCTCGGGCCATCTCAAGCTCGCGATGAGCGAGGCCGACATGGCGTCGCTGGAGGCTTACGCGGCAAAGGTCGCCGACTGCGGCCTCGACCTCGAACTTCTCGGCCACAACGAGCTGCACCGGCGCTTTCCGTGGCTCGGCGACGCGGTCGGCGGCTCCTTCTGCGCGGGGGACGGTCATGCCAATCCGCGCCTCGTGGCGACCGGCTTTGCCGCCGCCGCCCGCCGCGCCGGCGTCCACGTCCTCGAGAACGCGCCCGTCACGGGCGTTGCCCGCAATGGCGCGGGCTTTGCGCTGGAGGCGGGGGAGGGGCTGAAGCTCACGGCCGGCACCGTCATCAACAGCGCCGGCGCCTGGGCCGATCGTTTCGCGGCCAGCTTCGGAGAGCCGGTGCCGCTCCGGCGCATCTATCCCTCCATGGTGGTGACGGAGCCGCTCGCGCCGGTGCTCACCGTCAACATCGGCATGGAGGGGGGCGGCATCTACGCCCGGCAGGTGGAGCGCGGCAACTGCATCGTCGGCGGCGAGCGGGCCGAGGCGCTGGCGGATGCGGACTTCTCGCGCCCCCGTTCGGACGGTGCGCTCGCCATCATGAGCCGTGCCGCCGCGCTCTTTCCCGGCCTTGCGAAGGCCCAGGCCATCCGCTTCTGGAGCGGCACCGAGGCCGAGATGCCGGACAGGAATCCGGTCATCGGCCCGAGCCTAACGACGCCCGGCCTCATCCACGCCTTCGGCTTCTCCGGCGCCGGCTTCCAGATCGCGCCGGGCGTCGGCCAGGTGCTGGCGGAGCTCGTCCGCGACGGCCGGACCACGACGCCGATCGAGGCCTTTTCCATCGCCCGCTTTGCGGCGGGCGCATCGACCGACCGCACCACCCTCGGCTCGGGTGCGGGTGAGGAGCAAGAGCCGCAAAGAAGGGGAGCCTGACAGTGATGACGAACCGCACCATCCTCTTGGCCGGGGCCGCGGCCCTCGCCCTCGGCTACGCCACCGCCGTGTCGGCCGAGACGAAGACGCTCTACGTCGGCATGAACGGCGGCAATTTCGAGCGCACCTATACCCAGGCCGTCTTCCCGGATTTCGAGAAGGCCAACGACGTCAAGATCGTCGTCGTGCCGGGCACCTCGTCCGACATCCTCGCCAAGGCGACGGCTGCCAAGGACAAGCCGCAGATGCATGTCATGTTCCTCGACGACGGCGTCATGGTGCGTGCCGTCGGAGCGGGGCTGTGCGAGAAGCTGAAGCCGAGCCCGGAGCTCGACGAGATCCTGCCCAACGCGCGGCTCAAGGGCGACATGGCGGCGGGCGTCGACCTCGGCATGACGGGCCTTGCCTACAACAAGAAGCTGTTCGACGAGAACGGCTGGGCGGCGCCGACCTCGTGGATGGACCTCGCCGACCCGAAGTTTCAGGGCAAGGTCGTCTTCCAGTCCGCCGCCGCCTCGTCCTTCGGCCTGCACGCCTTCCTGATGTTCAACCGCATCCAGGGCGGCAGCGAGGACAACGTCGAGCCCGGCTTCGAGAAGTTCCGCGACACCATTGGCAAGAACGTCATCGAATTCATCCCGAACTCGTCCAAGATCTCGGAAATGGTGCAGACGGGCGAAGCCGCCATCTTCCCGCTGACGCCGACCTCGGTCGCGACGCTGAAGGACAAGGGTATCCCCGTCGAATACGCCCAGCCGAAGGAAGGCTCGGTGGTGCTGATGGTGGCCGAATGCGTCATCGCCGGCAATTCGGAGCCTGAGCTCGCCCAGAAGCTCGCCGCCTATCTTTTGTCCGCCGAGGCCCAGTCGAACGCGCTCGCCGCCGGCAATATCGTGCCGTCGAACCCCAAGGCGAAGGCGCGCACGCCGGAGGCGGAGAAGAAGCTCGAGACCTTCCACGGCTACATGAAGACCGCCGTGACGCTCGACTGGGACGTGATCAACGCCAAGCGGCCGGAGTGGAACAGCCGCTGGAACAAGACGATCGAACAGTAGGACACGCTGCCGCCCCGTTTCATCGAGGGGCTTTGCCTGTGGCATGCCCGCGCTCGGCGCGGGCATGCCAGGCTGGTCACGCCGATCCGATGGCGGCGACTGGGCGGGGGAGGGGGCCTCTTATCGCGACTTGCCGAAGGTGCCGAGCTGCACGTCGAGCAGGGCCGGGTCGACCTTGGCTTCGAGTTCGTCGAACATGCTGTCGGCGAAGTCGATCAGGCGGTCCGAAGCGGCGAGGGCCGCGTCGACATCCCGCCGAAGGACCGGCTCGACGAGGTCGAGGTGCCGGTCGATCGTCGTGAGAAGAGCCTCGGGTCCGCCGATCTCCGCGAAATGCAATCCGCCGATGCGCCGGGACACGGTGTGCAACGGCCGCAACGTGCGGTCGAGAAACGGTTCTTCCGCCGCATCCATCAGGGTGCGGTCGAGCAGCCTGTCGTAGGTGTTGAACTCCTCCAGCTCCATTTCCGCACGGCGGCTGCGCAGCTGATGGGCGATGTGCAGCATCTGGTTGCGGGTGTTGCCGCTCGCATTCATGGCTGCGAGGCGGACGACGAACCGGTCCATGTCGCGCCGCAGCTGCAGCAGCCGCCGATCGCGCGTCAGGTCGATCGGGCTGATCCTGAGGCCGTCACGGGGGCGGATCTGGATGAGCGTCTCGGCCGCGAGGCGCCGGACCGCCTGGTGCACGGGCGTGCGGCCGATGCCGATCTGGACCTGTAGCTCCTGCATGCGCACGTCCGCCCCCGGCTTGAGGATGCGGTGCACGATCAGGTCCTCGATACGGTCGTAGGCGATCTCGGCGAGGCTCGCCTGGCGGCCCGAGCCGTCACTCTCGATCACTTGCGCAGCATCCATTCCGTCCACCATCCACCCGGCTCTCGGGTCCCGTCGAGGTATCGTCGGGCAACCCTTCCGCCCGTTCTGATGTGCCGGCCCAGGCGCCAGCATGCTTCATATAGGCTTGCATATGCAGAAATGCAGTGATATTTCACGAAATGTCAAATGACCAATAACGCTGGCCGCGCTGCCGCAGCCGGCCAGTTTCCCAGGGAGTGAGCCGAATGTTCAGCCGCCGCACAGCTCTTGCCGGGTTCTCCGCCGCCATCGCGGGAGCCGCTGTCGCCCGTCCTGCCCTTGCCCAGTCGGCAACGACCCTGCGCTTCCAGACGCACCATGCGCCCACGTCGCTGCAGGGCGCAGCCCTTCTGCGCATGGCCGAGCGCATCAAGGAAATGTCGGCAGGCAGCCTCGTCGTCGAGATGCACACCAACAGCTCGATCGTGAAGGCCTCGGAGGCGTTCGAATCCTCGTCCATCGGCATCATCGACGGCGATGCGACGGGGGCGGGCTACATCACGGGCAAGGACCCGGCCTTCCAGTTCTTCGGCGACGTGATGGGCGGCTACGAGGATCCCTACCAGATCCTTGGCTGGTTCAAGCACGGCGGCGGGCGGGAGCTTGCGGACGAGCTCTATCCCAAGTTCGGCATGCATCTCATCGGCATCTTCGTCGCGACGCCCGAGTCCCTCGGCTCCACCAAGCCGCTGAGAGGCATCGAGGACCTCAAGGGCTGGAAGTTCCGCTCCCCGCCGGGCATGGAATCGGAGATCTTCACCAAGCTCGGATCCGGCCCCGTCGTGATGCCCTTCGGCGAGGTCTTCACCGCGATGAGCACCGGCGCCGTCTCGGGCGCGGATGCCTCGACCCTCGCGGTCAACAAGGGCCTCGGCCTCTATGACGTCGGCAAGCACGCCACCTATCCCGGCTTCCATTCGATGCCCATCGAGCACGTGTGCGTGAACCTCGAGAAGTGGAAGGCGCTGCCGGAGGACCAGCAGCGGATCTTCGAGGCGGCGGTGGACCAGATCGCGATCGAGGTGCCGACGCGCTCGACCATCGCCGACCAGAAGGCGGCCGCCGAGCTCCGGGAGGCCGGCGTCTCCCTGTACGACTGGTCGAGCGAGGACCGGGCGCAGTTCCGCAAGGTCGCGCAGGAGGTCTGGCTCGACTGGGCCGGCCGCAGCCCGATGGCCAAGAAAACCTTCGACAGCCATGTCGCCTACATGAAGCAGCTCGGCATCATCGCCTGAGCGGGCGCCGTCCGCCGATCAGGTGCCGGCCGTAGTGGTGCCGGCACCTGCCCTTGCGTCCCCAGGGAACCTGCGCAGCGATGTCGACCGATCCCGACCATCGCGACCACATGAACGACCGCGGCCCGCTCGTCTGGCCGGCCTGGCTCTTCATGGTGATCGTCGCCGCCACCGCCTACGAGATCGTGGCGCGCTACTTCCTCAGCGCGCCGACGATCTGGGCCAACGAGCTGACGCTCTTCGTCGCCTCGATCGCCTTCCTGTGCGCCGGGCTCTACGTCATGAGCCGCGACGAGCATCTGAGGATCACCATCTTCTACGACCTCGCCCCGCACTGGCTGCGGCGGGTGTTCGACTTCGTCAACCTCGCCTGCGTCGTCGTGTTCTGCGGCAGCGTCGCCTGGTTCGGCTTTCCCAGCTCCTGGCGCTCGCTCGTGACGTGGGAGCGGTTCGGAACCGCCTGGAACCCGCCCATTCCCGCCGTCGTCAAGCCGCTCATCGTCGTCGTCGCCGCGCTGATGGTGCTGCTCGCCGTCCGCAACTTCTGGCGCGGTCGCCGTCCGTCGGACAGCGCCGACGCCGGCACGCTCTAGCCGGCCGGGATCGCCCATGTCCGTCGAGCTGATCTCGTTCATCCTCCTTTTCGGCGTCTTCGCCCTCATGGCGATCGGCGTGCCGTTGTCCTTCGCCGCCGGCGCGCTCGCCATTCTCATCGGGCTCGCCAAGTTCGGCACGCCCGCCATCGCCATCGCGCACAAGACCATCTACGGCCTCGCCACCGAATATGTCCTCGTGTCGGTGCCGATGTTCATCCTGATGGCATCGCTGCTCGAGCGCTCGCGCCTCGCCCGCGACCTCTATGATGCGCTGAACAGCATCTTCGGCCGGCTGCGCGGCGGGGTTGCCATCATCACGCTGCTCATCTCCGTGATCCTCGCCGCCATGAGCGGCATCATCGGCGGCGAGATCGTGCTGCTCGGCCTCGTCGCCCTGCCGCAGATGCTGCGCCTGAAGTACGACCAGAAGCTCGCCATCGGCGTCGTCTGCGCCGGCGGCTCGCTCGGCACCATGATCCCGCCCTCGATCGTGCTGATCGTCTACGGCCTCGCCGCCGACGTCTCGGTCCAGAAGCTGTTCATCGCGTCCGTGATGCCCGGCGTGATGCTGGCGAGCCTCTATCTCATCTACGTGGTCGTGAAATGCCGGCTCGATCCCGCCGCCGCGCCGGATACGGCAAGCGTCACCGTCGCCCCGCTCGACTGGCGCAAGGTCGCCTCCGGCCTCGTGCCGGCCGCGGTGCTCATCATCACGGTGTTCGGCTGCATCTACGGCGGCGTCACCTCGGTCACGGAGGCGGCGGGCATCGCAGTCGCCATCACGCTCGCCATCGTCGCGGTGCGCGGCGAATTCACGATGCAGATGCTGAGCCAGTCGCTGATCCAGACCCTGCGGGCCTGCGGCATCATTCTCTGGGTCACCTTCGGCGCAGCCGTCCTCATCGCCGTCTACAACCTGTCCGGCGGCCAGCGCTTCGTCACGGATTTCATCGCGGGCCTGAACATCTCGCCGCTCGTGACCGTCCTCGTGATGATGGCGATCTTCATCTTCCTCGGCTGCTTCATGGACTGGATCGGCATCCTGCTGCTGTGCATGCCGATCTTCGTGCCGATCATCACCACCCTCGGCTACGACCCGATCTGGTTCGGCGTCCTCTTCTCGGTGACGATGCAGGTCTCCTTCCTGTCGCCTCCGTTCGGCCCGGCCGCCTTCTATCTGAAGAGCGTGACCCCGCCACACATCACGCTGCAGCAGATCTTCGCCTCGCTGTGGCCGTTCATGCTGATCCAGCTCGCCGTCCTCGGCCTTCTCCTCGCCTTCCCCGACATCGCGCTCTGGCTGCCGCGGGTCACGGGCTGACCTCGCCGCCGGAGCCGGCAACAACGGACCTCTCCATGAAGATCACCAGCATCGAAACCTTGCGGACGCAGGAGTTCTCCAACGTCCTGTGGGTGCGCGTCGGCACGGACGCCGGCATCATCGGCCTCGGCGAGACCTTCTACGGCGCCGGTGCCGTGGAAGCCCATATCCACGACACGCTGGCCCAGCGCCTCTTGGGGCGCAATCCGCTGCACATCGAGGCGCTCAACCGGGAGATGGTCAATCTGCCCATGGCGCAGTCCTCGACCGGCACGGAGTACCGCGCGGCCTCGGCGCTCGACATCGCCCTGTGGGATCTCTTCGGCAAGGTTTGCGGCCAGCCCGTGCACCAGATGCTCGGCGGCCTCACGCGCGACAAGCTGCGCGTCTACAACACCTGCGCCGGCTACCGATATGTCCGCTCGACGAACATCCGCCCCGTCTCCAACTGGAGCCTGGGCGATGCGGAAGGACCCTACGAGGATCTCGACGCCTTCATGAACCGGGCCGACGTGCTCGCCGAGAGCCTGCTCGCCGAGGGCATCACGGCCATGAAGATCTGGCCCTTCGACCCGGCGGCGCAGGAGACGGGCGGCCTCGACATCAGCGCCGCGCAGATGAAGGCGGCGCTCGAGCCCTTCGAGAAGATCCGCAAGGCCGTCGGCGACAGGATGGACATCATGGTCGAGTTCCACTCGCTGTGGAATCTGCCGACCGCGCTCAAGATCGCCCGTGCGCTCGAACCCTACAAGCCGACCTGGTTCGAGGATCCGATCCGCATGAATTCGCCGCAGGCGCTCGCCGAATACGCCCGTTCGACGGACGTATGGGTCTGTGCATCCGAGACGCTCGGCTCGCGCTGGTCGTACAAGGAGTATCTCGACAGGGATGCCGCCCATGTGGTGATGGTCGACCTGTGCTGGACGGGTGGCCTGACGGAGGGGCGCAAGATCGCCGCCATGGCGGAGACCTACCACCGGCCGTTCGCGCCGCACGACTGCATCGGCCCCGTCGGCTTCGCCGCCGCCGTCCACGCCTCCTTCAGCCAGCCGAACACGCTGATCCAGGAATCGGTTCGCGCCTTCTATCGGGGCTGGTACAACGAGCTCGTCACCGCCGTGCCGCGGATCGAGAACGGCTACGTCTATCCAATGGAAGGGGAGGGGCTCGGCCTCGAGCTGCGGCCCGAGGTGTTCGAGCGGCCCGACCTGACCGTGCGCCGCAGCACGCTCTGAGGAAGATCCCGACATGTCGACACAGCTCTTCAGCCTCGCCGGCCGCACCGCGCTCGTCACCGGCTCCTCGCGCGGCCTCGGCTTCGCCATCGCACGCGGCCTTGCGGAAGCGGGCGCCGCCGTCGTCCTCAACGGCACCGACGCCGGCCGCACCGAACGGGCGGCGGCCGAGCTCGCGGGCGCCGGCCATTCGACGAGGGCGCTCGCCTTCGACGTCACCGACGACGCCGCGGTCGCGGCGGCTTTCAAAACGCTTGATGACGAAGGCGTCGCCATCGACATCCTCGTCAACAACGCCGGCATCCAGTTCCGCAAGCCCATGGTGGAGCTCGACGTCGCGGACTGGCGGCGGGTGATCGAGACCAACCTCACCAGCGCCTTCCTGGTGGGTCGTGCGGCAGCGCGGCGCATGATCGCGCGCGGCGGGGGCGGCAAGGTCATCAACATCGGCTCGCTCACCAGCGAGGTCGCTCGCGCCACCGTGGCGCCCTACACGGCGGCGAAGGGCGGCATCAAGCTCCTGACGCGCTCGATGGCCGCGGAATGGGCCGAACACGGCATCCAGGCCAATGCCATCGGTCCCGGCTACATGCTCACCGACATGAACCAGGCGCTGATCGAAAACCGCGACTTCGACGCCTGGGTCAAGAGCCGCACGCCGGCCCGTCGCTGGGGCCGGCCGGAGGAGCTGATCGGTGCCGCCGTCTTCCTCGCCTCACCGGCCTCGGACTATGTCAACGGCCAGATCATCTACGTCGACGGCGGTATGCTCGCCGTCCTGTGAGCCGGCGGAAAGGCAAGCCATGCGCGCCCTCGTCATCCACGCCCCGCACGACCTGCGTCTCGAAGCTGTCCCGACGGCGCCGCTCGGCCCGCACGACGTCCTCGTGCGGATCGCGGCCGGCGGCATTTGCGGCTCGGACCTGCATTATTTTCACCACGGCGGCTTCGGCACGGTGCGCCTGAAGGAGCCGATGGTGCTCGGCCACGAGGTGGCCGGGACGATCGCGGCGGTCGGGGCGGGGGTGACCCGCGTCGCTCCGGGCGACAAGGTCGCCGTCAACCCGAGCGCCCCCTGTAGCCATTGCCGCTATTGCCGGATGGGCCTTCGCAACCAGTGCCTCGACATGCGCTTCTACGGCAGCGCCATGCGCTTTCCCCACGTGCAGGGCGCCTTCCGCGAGGAGATGGTGGTGCCGGAGGGGCAGGCCGTGAAGATGGCCGCGGGCGTCGACATCGCGCTCGCCGCCATGTGCGAGCCGTTCGCGGTGGCGCTGCATGCGGTGGCGCAGGCCGGGGACCTCGCCGGCAGGCGGGTTCTCGTGTCCGGCTGCGGACCGATCGGCTGCCTCGTGATCATCGCCGCACGGCGTGCCGCGGCGGCTGAGATCGTCGCGACCGACATCGCGCCGGCGGCCCTCGCCATCGCCGGCGAAGTCGGGGCGGGCCGGCTCGTCGACGTCTCCGCCGGCACGGCGGAACTCGCGGATCTCGCCGCCGACAAGGGCCAGGTCGATGTCGTCTTCGAGTGTTCCGGCAATCCGCAAGCCATTGCGGGGGCCATCGAGGTCGCGCGCCCCGGCGGCACCATCGTGACGGTCGGCCTCGGCGGCGACGTTCCGCTGCCGATGAATGCGATCGTCGCCAAGGAGCTCTTGCTGCGCGGCAGTTTCCGCTTCGACAGCGAGTTCGATCTCGCCGCCAGGCTCGTCTCGCAGGGGAGCGTCGATCTCTCCCCGCTGCTGACGGCGACCTTCCCGGTCGAGGAAGCGGGCGCCGCCTTCGCCCATGCCTCCGACCGCAGCCGTGCGATGAAGGTGCAGATCCGTTTCGGCGACGACTTTTGACAATCCAGCAGAAAGTAACCGGATGAAGATCGTCTTCCACGGGGACAACGCCCGCAATTTCCGCGACGGCTTCGAGGCGATGCTGGCGGGTGCCCACGATATCGTCGAGCTGTCCGATGCGCTTGCCGGGGAGGGCGAGCGCGACCATTTCCGCACAGCCGACGTCATCGTCGGCATCCGCCTCGACGCCTCCATGCCGCGGCCGGAGCGCCTGCGGCTCTATCATGCGCCGTCGGCCGGCACGGACATGATCGACCGTTCATTGCTGCCGGCCGGCGCCGCGCTGTGCAACTGCTTCGGCCACGAGCACGCGATCGCCGAATATGTGATGACCGCGCTCCTCCTGCGCCACGTGCCCATTCCTGAGGCGGACAGGCGGCTGCGTCAGGGCGACTGGTCCTATTGGGCCGGGCGGCCGACGGGGCTGCGCACCGAACTCGGCGGCAGCACCATCGGGCTTCTCGGCTTTGGGCACATCGGCAAGGCCATCGCAGAGCGCGCCAAGGCCTTCGGCATGCGCGTGAGCGTCGCCAATCGCAGCCCTGTCGCGGCCGGCCCCCTGGTTGACAAAGCCTATCGTCTCAACGATCTCGCCGCCTTCATGGCCTCAGCGGACGTGATCGTGGTGTCGCTTCCGCTCCTGCCGGAAACCGCAGGCCTCGTCGGCCGCGCGGCCCTGGCCGCCATGCGTCCCGATGCGCTGATCGTGAATGTCGGTCGCGGTCCGGTGATCGATGAGGCCGCCCTCTACGAGGCGCTGGACAGCCGCAGGATCGGCGGCGCGATCATCGACACCTGGTATCGCTACCCGACCGCGGAAGAGCCCGGGCCCGCCCCGGGCCACCTGGCTTTCCAGGACCTCGGCAACATCGTGATGACACCCCATATGTCCGGTTGGACGACGGGCACCATCCGCCGCCGCATGCAGACGATCGCCGACAATATCCGCCGTCTGGCGCAGGGCGAGCCGTTCATGAACCGCGCCTGAGCGACGGGCACAGCGGCGCGTCACGGCAAGCCATTCGCGAGATGACATCGCGAACGGCCCCGCCCTGCACAGGCCTCGCGGCCCGACCACGGGCCGCCGGGAAAGAACCGTGCATTGCGCGATCAACAGGCCGTTCGCGGCAAATATGCGCATGCCCCTCGGCAAGCTGCTTTCAAATGTGGTAGGTTCACGCGTCCAATGATGGAATAGCAGCTGTTCGTCGCCGCTCAGTAACGTGGGGATTTGGCTGTCACCTGAAACTCAGAAACGAATTGGATGACGTTTTGCATATTTTGGTACGGGACAACAATGTCGACCAGGCCCTGAGGGCGCTCAAGAAGAAGATGCAGCGGGAAGGAATCTTCCGCGAGATGAAGAAGCGGAGGGCCTACGAGAAACCCTCCGAGCGGCGGGCACGGGAAAAGGCCGAGGCCGTCCGGCGCAGTCGCAAGCTGGCGCGCAAGCAGGCCATCCGTGAAGGGCTTATCGCAGCACCGAAGCCGAAGCCCCGCCCCGTCAGGGCCCGATAGCGGCCGAGCCGGGGCTGTGCGCAGACAAGGCTTCTGAAGGTCGGCCCCGGCGGATCACTCGCCCAGGGCGGGTGATCCGTGACATGGGCCGCACGAATATCCGAACGGGCTTCTCATCTTCGGTTCGCCGGCGGCGCCGGTCGTCACGCGATTGACCGGGACGGCGGCCGTGCCTCGGCACCCTCGAGCGGGGCGAGGAGGGGCGCCGCAACCTGGTCGCTGACGACGATGCAGTTGCGACCCTGGCTCTTCGCCCGGTAAAGCGCCGCATCCGCTGCGGCGAAAAGGCCCTCGCCGTCCTCGACATGCAGCGGCATGACGGCGACACCGATGGACGCCGTGATGTCGTCCAGCACGCCGTCCTGCCAGGTCACGCTCATGCCGCGCACGGCATCGAGCAGGTTGGTCATCCGCTTCAGCGCCGTCTCGAGGTCGACCTCGGGCAGCAAGAGGAGAAACTCCTCGCCTCCGAGCCGGCCGACGATGTCGCTCTTGCGCACCTGCTTGCGCAGGATTTCGCCAAGCTCGCGCAGGACCGCGTCCCCCGCCTCGTGGCTGCAGGTGTCGTTGATGCGCTTGAAATGGTCGATGTCGAGAATGGCGAGCGACAGCGGCTTGCCGCTGCGTGTGCAGCGGGCGATCTCCTGCACCAGGGCCTCCTCGAGGAAGCGGCGGTTGTGCAGCCCGGTGAGGGGATCCCGCAGCGCCTGGCTGCGCAGCTGCTCGCGCAGCTCGATATTGGCAATGGCGAGCGAAACCTGCTCCGACAGCATCGTCGCGAGCTGCATGGCCGCCTCGTTGCACGCTGCCTCCCCGCGCTCGCGGTAGAGCAGCCCGAGCAGGTTGTTCTGGGCGATGAGCGGCTGGCATACGAAACCGGCCGGCGGCGTTTCGCAGCAGCCTGTGATATGGGCGCAGACAAGGCCCCGGCTTGCATCCGAGGTCGGGAAGGTCTGCCCGCGGCGCAGGGCCCAGCACAGATCGGGGTGGAAGGAGGCGCAGTCCGCGACGGGCTCGCCCCAGCACGCACCGCGCGTCGCAAGATCCCGCGCCGCGTTGAGGACATAGAGCGCGCCGGCTTCGTCCGGGAAGAGGCGGCTCGCATAGCTCCGCACCGCGGCGAACACCTCTTCGAGCTTGTGGCAGGATTGCAGAACGCCGCTGAGCTCCGTCAGCAGCGCGATCTCCTTCGTGCGGGCTTCGGCGGCGTGCAGGGAGGCGGTCAGCCGCTCGTTGGCATCCTGCAGCTTGCTGGCATGGTCGCGTCGCTCCGCCTCGACGAGCAGCGCATCCGTCTTGTCCTGGATGACCCACAGGATGTCGCCCCGGCCATTGCGACCGCCGGCGACGAGAGGCCGTCCGTAGGCGTCGACGGGAAAGGTCGAGCCGTCGGCGCGCCGCATGGTGAGCTCGACGCCCGCCGCCCCGGAGGCGCGGATCTTGCCGAGGGCGGCCTCGAAGGCCTCGACGTCACGCGGCGCGACGAGAAGCGTCTCGATGTCGAGCCCCGCCAGCTTCTCGGCGTCCACGTCGCACAGTTCGGCGATCCGGCGGTTGCCGCGCAGCACGCGTCTGCCGTCGGTGAAGAGAATGCCGGCGAGCGGGTTCTCGACGAGGGCGCGCTGCTCGGCGTCGAGCGTTTCGAGGCTGCCGGACAGACGGCGCGAGCGCATCACGGTGAGCGAGAGCAGCGCCAGCAAGGCACTGATGATCGAGCCGCTGGCCAGGACGACATTGGGCGCCATCCGGTCGACTTCGTAGGTCGAGCCGGGCCGGGCGGCGAACTGGAGCATCCACACCCGCTCGCCGACGACGAGGGCACGCTCCGCCGAAATTCCAAGCGCCGAGACGGCAACGGGCGTTACGAGCCGGAGGTTGGCCTCGAGGCTGTCGTACATCAGGGTCGCAACCGCCGCCGGATCCTCCGGTTCGTCGGTCATGACGCCTTCGGCGGTCGCCCGCGCGTAGCCGCGATCGATGATGCGGATGTGCATCTGCTGCAGGGTCCGCGCATCGAGCACGCCGCGCATCAGGTCGTTGACCCGGTAGACCGCGGCGACGTAGCCGCGCAGGGCCGCATGCCGCTGGGCGACCGTCTGCACGGGCTCACCGACGCGGTAGATGGGCGCGCGCAGGATGAAGCCCTGTCCGCCGGTCGTGTCCTGCACCAGCTTCACCGGCGGCGTCGCGACGATACGCCCGCTTTCAGCCGCGCGACGCAGGGAATCGAGCTGCAACGGGTTGGCCCCGGCATCGAAGCCCACGGAATTCTCGTTGCCCTGCAGCGGCTCGACCAGCTCCACCACGTTATAGGCCTGTCGCTGCCCCTCCGGGTGAACGTGAAAGCCCGGCTGCCCGCGTGGATCGAGGCTCGTGTCCGAACGGACCTCGGCAAGGAAGGCGTCGAGGTCGGCCGGCGCGACATGGCGCAAGGCCTGCAGCGCCTGGAAGCCCGGATAGCGGCGCTCGAGATCGAGGACACCGACGTAGCGGCGGAACTGGGCGCGGTCCACACGGCCCACGGAAGCATAGAGGCCCTGCATGCTGACCAGCACTTCCCCGTGTGCGCGCAGGCGCTGTCCGATTGCATCCGTAGTGGCCGCGGCGTCGGCCGCAAAACGCTGGCGCATGTCGGCGGCCATCATGCGCTCGGTGACCGTGCGGGCCGTGAAGGTTGCAGCCAGCCCCACCACGAGTACGGCGGCGGCGACGACGCCGCTCCGATAGGTCGCAGGTATCAGATGGTCTTTTCCCACCACTCGCTTTTCCGGCCAATGTCGCAGATTACGCCACGGGATGAAGCACTATGGGCGACGAACATTGACACTTGGTTGAGCGCCGCCTCGCGGCCATGAGGCCATGCGGACGAGCATCAGGATGTCGAACCGTCGCGTCCTGGTCGCCGCTTGACATGCAGGTATTTACCTGCATATTTCATTCTCACGGACGGGTGAAGCGGATGGACGCGGACAAGGTTTTCAAGGCGCTCGGGGACCCGACACGCAGGAGGCTGCTGGACCTTCTTTGCGAAAGGAACGGGCAAACGCTCGGGCAGCTCTGCGAAAAGCTGGACATGGCCCGGCAATCCGCCACGCAGCACCTCGACATATTGGAGGCGGCCAATCTGGTGAGCACGGTCAGGCGCGGCCGGGAAAAGCTGCATTTCATCAATCCCGTGCCGCTCCACGAGGTCTACGAGCGGTGGGTCCGGAAATTCGAACGCCAGCGGCTCAGCCTGCTGCACGACCTGAAGAAAGAGCTCGAAGGAGAATAGCAATGACCAGGGAGACGACCAGCTTCATCTACGTGACCTACATTCTCTCGACACCGGAAAAGGTGTTCGAGGCCATCACGAAACCGGAGGTCGCACGGCGCTACTGGGGCCACGAGAACGTTTCCGACTGGAAGGCCGGATCGACATGGAAGCATATCCGCGCCAATGACGAGCGGACCGTCGAGCTCGTCGGCAAGGTCATGGAGGTCTCGCCGCCGTCCCGCCTCGTCATCACCTGGGCGAATGCCTCGCAGGCGGCCGATCCGGCAAGCCACAGCCGGGTCACCTTCGAGATCGAGACATACGAGAACATGGTCCGGCTGACGGTCACCCATGACGAGCTCGAGCCGGGCAGCGGCATGGACAAGGGCATCAGGCGCGGTTGGCCGGTCGTCCTCTCCAGCCTGAAATCCTTCCTCGAAACCGGGCGCGGGCTCGACGTCTTCGCCAAGCCGAAGGCGGCCTGATCACGGGTGATCTGCGGGCTTTTCAGGGAGGGCCGTGATGAAGCGCTACACCGGCGGATGCGCCTGCGGGGCGATCCGCTATGAGACGGCCAGCCGGCCGATCTTCGAGAACCATTGCCAGTGCCGGGACTGCCAGAAACGGAGCGGCACTGGCCACGGCTCCTACCTGACCTTCCCCCGGCGAGCCGAGGTGACCGTCACGGGCGAGGCGAAAAGCTGGAGCGTCAAGGGCGACAGCGGGAACGAAAAGATCCACGCCTTCTGCCCGACCTGTGGAACGCCGGTCTATCTCACCTTCCCGGCTATGCCGGACCTCATCGCGGTCCACGCGGCGAGCCTGGACGACCCGGGCCAGTTCACGCCGCAGGTGGTCACCTACAGCATCCGCGGCCTTGCCTGGGACACGATCGATCCCTCGTTGCAGAGGTTCGAGCGCATGGCCCCCTGACGTGATGATGGACGTGGGCGGGCGGCTGGCCGTTCAGCAAGGCGTCCCCCGGCCTAGGGCCCGACGATGAGCTGGATCCAGGTGTCGAGAAAGCGGGTGCGCTTCAGAGGATCGAGAAAGACGAGAAGTTCCGGGCCGAGCGCGACGGTCTGCCGGATGCTGTCGGTGCGGCCGGGCGTGAGGGGAGGGCCGGCGCCGATACCGCCGGCCTCCAGCGCCCGGGCGCCGTCGCGGCCCACGATGAGATCGAGCGCGCGCCGGGCGCCGAAGGGGTTCGGGGCACTGTTGGGAATGGACACCGTCCAGGGCACGGAGACGGTATAGTCCTCGGGCACGACGATCTCGATCGCCGCCCCGCGCGCGATAGCCGCCTGGGCGGCCGACAGCGGCACGTTGTAGGCGAGGTCGAGCTCGCCGGCCGCCATGGCCTGCAGGAGTTCGCCGGCATGGTCGAAGATGCGCACCTGCGCGGCGCCGAAGCCGCGGGTCACCCGCCAGAAGAGGGGCGAGCGCAGCGAATCCTGGGCCGCGGCGACATAGCTGACGCTGTCGATGCCGATATTGACGAGGCCAACCCGGCCGGACAGGCGCGTCGCCGCTCGCTCCAGCAACTGGGCGAGCGCAATGCGGCTGCGCGGCACCTCGGGGCCGGGCAGGGCATCCTTGCGCACGACGATCACTGACGGATCGGCCGCGACGGCGAACACCTCGCCGCGCCAGTGGATGGGCGGGTCGCCTCCCGCCGGCTGGGCCGCGTGCGAGATGACGTAGCCCTCGTTGGCGAGCTGCACGGCGAGGTCCGGCGACGACAGGAGCAGGAGATCGGGCGAGCTGGCGCCGGCCGCCACGGCGATCACGCCGAGGGCGGCCTCGGTGGGCAGAACGGCGCGGTAGTCCACCGTCGTGCCGGGATCGTTCGCCTCGATGGCGGCGATCAGCGGCGCCATCTGTTCGGCCGGCGCCGTGCCGAGGATGGAGAGCTTGGCCTGTGCCGCCGCCTGAAGCGGCAGGAGCGCTGCAACAAGGACGATGGGGAGCGCCAGAGCGATTGCGGTGCCGCCGCCCGGAGGGCGGGGCCGCTGGTCTGCGAGCGGCAGTCTCACCAAGGCGCACAGGCCGCCGCCCTCGCGCGGGGCGAGCGTCACGTCGCCGCCGCAAGCGCGCGCCACGGTGCGCGCGATCGGCAGCCCGAGGCCGGAGCCGGGCGTCGTCTCGTCGCCGCGCACGAAGCGCTCGAACACGCGCTCGAGCAGGTCGGCATCGAGGCCGGGGCCCCGGTCGAGCACCTTGAGCCGCGCTTCGCCGGCGTGGCAGGTGAGGGACACCTCCACCGGGCCCGCAGGGGCATGGACGAGGGCGTTCTCGACGAGATTGCGGACCATCTCGCGCAATACGAACGCGTCGCCCCGCACGGGCACGGGTTCGCCATGGCAACCGGCCAGGCGAAGGCGTTGCGCCTGCAGCGGATCGATGCGGCGCACGGCCTCCTGCACCGTGGCGGCGAGGTCGACGATGGCGCGCGGCTGCGCTTCGAGCCGGTGCAGGATCGTGGCGTCGCTCAGGATCTGGCTCGCCAGCACGCTGGCGTTCACCGCATTGACGTGGATGCGGGCCAGCCGCTCGCGCACGCTTCCGTCCGGCGCCTCGTCGAGCGCTACCTCCGACTGGGCGCGGATGTTGGCGAGCGGTGTGCGCAGCTGGTGGGCGGCATCCGCGGTCACGCGCTTGAGCCCGTCGAGCGTCGAGCCGAGGCGGTCCATGAATTCGTTGAGCGCGGCGACGAGCGCACGCACCTCGCGTGGCACGGGCCCCCGGATCGGTGCGAGGTCCGACGCCGCACGGCCGCGGATGTCGGCCTCGACCACGCCGAGGGGCAGGAAGGCGCGCCGCACCGCAAGCCAGATCAGGCAGAAGGCGACGAGTGCCACGGCAAGCGTCGGGAGGAGTGCGTTGCGCGTCAGCTGGCCGGCGAGCTGCTGGCGAGCCTCCCGGGTTTCTGCGACCAGCACGTCGACCCATCCGCTGCCGCTCGTGCCGGCGTGGTAGCGCGCCACGGCGGCGATCCGGATGGGCGTGCCGCGATAGACGCTGTCGTGGAGGCGCGGTTCGGGCGTGCTGGCCTGCGGCACCTCGAGCCCGAGCGTCGGCGAGCCGGTGACGAGCCCGCCGTTCGGCGCCACCACGCGATAGAAGATGCGGTTGAGCCGCGAGGTGCCGAGGATGGCGAAAGCGGCGTAGGGAATGTCGACCGTGACGTCCCCCTCCTGGATCTCCACGGTATCGGCGATGGACAGGGCCGCGGCGGCGAGCACCCGGTCGAACGCTTCATCCGCGGCACGCACGGCGTAGACGCGGATGGCCATGAAGAGCAGGAGCCCGATGACGGCGAGCACAGCCGCCGCCCCGGCCATGACGCTGCGGCGGATCGAGCGGTCCTCAGGCAAGCGGAGCGTCCCCGTCGCCGGTGCGCAGGAAATAGCCGACGCCGCGCTGCGTCACGATCTCCGTCCCGCAGCCCTCGAGTTTGCGGCGCAGGCGCGAGACCAGCAGTTCCACGGCATTGGGCGAGCCCGTGTCGTCGTGGCCGAACAGGTGTGCCACGAGCCGCTCCTTGCTCACCGGCCGGCCAACCCGCGCCATCAGCAGTTCGAGCAGGCCGAACTCGCGCCGGCCAAGCTCCACCAGCGCGCCGCCCACCATGGCGGTGCGCGAGACGAGGTCGATGGACAAGTCGCCATAGCTGATGAGCGATTGCGCCTCGCCCATGCGGCGGCGCAGGAGCACGCGGATGCGGGCCTCGAGCTCGCGCAGGTCGAAGGGCTTGACGAGGTAGTCGTCGGCGCCGAGGTCGAGCACGCTCACCTTGTCGTCGATCTCCGCCCGGGCGGTGATGACGAGGACGGGCATGGTCGTGCCGGAGCGGCGCATCTCGCGCAGGATGGAAAAGCCGTCCCGCCCCGGCAGGTTGATGTCGAGCACCACGAGGTCCACCGGCTCGTGGGCGGCGAATTCGGCGCCCTCGTCCCCGTCGGCGGTCCAGACGACGCCATGCCCCTCACGCTGCAGCCGGGCGACGATCGCCTCGGCGAGGTCGGCAGAATCCTCGATCAGCAGAATCCGCATTTTTCATGACGGTGCGTTGACAGGCTTATGACAGCGAACCGAGCCTAGCCTATCGCCCGTCAATGACAAGCACTCGGCGTCGCCCACAAGGCGCGACCGGCGGACAAGCGAGGAAACGCACATGATTCGCAACCTATTCCTGACGCTGGGCATCACTGCCGTGGCCGCGGCATCCTTCTCTCCCGGTCCGGCCCGGGCCGACGAGTGCGCCAACCGCGGCGAGCTCGACACGCTCTATTGCGACGCCGACCGGGACCTCGTGGCCGATGCGCCGACCGATCCCGCCAAGTGGCGCGATCCGTCGGCCCTGGTCTGGGCCTACACCCCGGTCGAGGATCCTGCCGTCTACGCCAATATCTTCAAGCCGTTCACGGAGCATCTCGAGGCCTGCGTCGGCAAGCGCACCGTCTACTATCCTGCGCAGTCCAACGCCGCCCAGATCGAGGCGATGCGCTCCGGCCGGCTGCATTTCGCCGGCTTCTCGACGGGGCCGACCGGCTTCGCCGTCAACCTGGCCGGCGCCGTGCCGTTCGCCGCCAAGGGCGTCGGCGAGCAGGTGCGCGGCTATCAGCTGCTCGCCATCGTCAAGACGTCGAGCCCTTACGAGAAGCTGTCGGACCTCAAGGAAAAGCGGGTGGCGCATACGTCGCCTTCGTCCAACTCGGGCAACCTTGCCCCCCGCGTGCTGTTCCCCGAGGAGGGGCTGACGCCGGAGCAGGACTACAAGCCGCTGATGTCGGGCGGGCACGACAAGTCGGTGCTCGGCGTCGGCTCGGGCGACTACGACATGGCCGCCGTCGCCTCCGACGTCTTCGAGCGCATGGGCGTGCGCGGCACCGTCAAGTCCGAGGACTTCCGCGTCATCTACCGCAGCCCGGTGTTCCCGACGTCCTCCTTCGCCCACGCGCACGACCTGAAGCCCGAACTCGCGGCCAAGCTGCGCGAGTGCTTCTTCTCCTTCCGCTTCACGCCCGAGATGCAGAAGGAGTTCAACGGCGACGACCGCTTCCTGCCCATCACCTACAAGGACGACTGGGCCGTGGTGCGCGACGTGGCCGAGAAGTCCGGCACGCCCTACAACAAGGCTGCCTACGACGCCGAGGCCAAGCGGGAGGCCGAGGCCCTCGCCAAGCGCAAGCAGCAGAAGTAACCGCCGACAATGAGCCGATCGGCCGGGCCGAAGAGCCCGGCCGATCGCAGCCATGCATCCGCCGGCCTTCGAAAATCGCGCTGCAGACGCGTGCCGTCGGCGCGGGCAGGGCGCTCTGCGCCGTTTCACCTTTCACGACGATCGTTCCAGGGATCGCCCCATGACACATGCTGCGTCCGCCGCAACGCCCGCCGAGGGATCGGCCGGCCTTCTCGCCATCCGTCATCTGCGCAAGGAATACCGGGCCGGCCAGCCGGTGCTGAAGGACATCTCGCTCGACATCGAGGGGCGGGGCGTCACCGCCATCATCGGACCTTCCGGCACCGGCAAGTCGACCCTCATCCGCTGCATCAACCGGCTGGTCGATCCGACCTCGGGCGAGATCTGGTTCGAAGGCCGCGACCTCGCGCGCCTGCGCGGTGACGCGCTCCGGCTCGCGCGCCGGCGCATCGGCATGGTGTTCCAGGAGTACAATCTCGTCGAGCGGCTCAGCGTCATCGAGAACGTGCTGTCGGGGCGGCTCGGCTACGTGCCTGCCTGGCGCGCCTTCCTGCGCCGGTTCCCGGCCGACGACGTGGCACGCGCCTTCGACCTCATCGATGCCGTGGGCCTCGGCGAGGACTTCGCCACGCGGCGGGCCGACCAGCTCTCCGGCGGGCAGCGCCAGCGCGTGGGCATCGCCCGCGCCATCATGCAATCGCCCGGCCTGATCCTCGCTGACGAGCCCACGTCCTCGCTGGATCCCAAGACCTCCGTCGAGATCATGGAACTGATGGCGCAGATTTCCCGCGAGCGCTCCATTCCCATCGTCATCAACATCCACAATGTCGAGCTCGCCCGCCGCTATGCCCAGCGCATCATCGGCATGTCGCGCGGCGAGGTGGTCTATGACGGCTCGCCTGACGGCCTCGGCGACAGCCACCTGAAGGAGATCTACGGCGGGGAGGACTGGCTATGAGCGCCCCGGCCGCACCGGGCCGGCTGCGCCCGCCCGCCTTTCCCGCCAACTGGCCTGCGCGCCTCGCCTGGGCCGGGCTCGTCATCTACACGATCTACGCGACGAGCGTGCTCGACGTCACGCTGGCGCGCTTCATCGCCGGGCTCGGCAATGCCGGCCACTTCCTGTCGCGGATGTTCCCGCCGAACATGGCGCCCGACAAGCTGGCGCTCATCTACACGGGCATGGTGGAGAGCCTGCAGATCGCCGTTCTGGCGACCTTTGCGGGGGTGCTCCTGTCGCTGCCGCTCGGGCTTGCCGCGGCGCGCAACCTCGCTCCGGTGGCGGTCTACGGGCCGGCGCGGGCCTTCATCGCCATCTGCCGCTCGTTCCACCCGGTGATCGTCGCCATCCTCTTCGTCAAGGCGGTCGGGTTCGGGGCACTCGCCGGCGTGCTCGCGCTCATCGTCGCCACGATGGGGTTCGTCGCCAAGCTCTTCGCCGAGGTGGTCGAGGAGATGAACCCCAAGCAGGTCGAGGCGGTGCGGGCCACCGCCGCCCCGTTCCTCAACGTGCTCATCATGGCGGTGTTCCCGCAGGTGATGGCACGCTTCGTCGGCCTCACCGTCTACCAGTTCGATTCCAACCTGCGTAACTCCACGATGGTCGGCATCGTCGGCGGCGGCGGCATCGGCGCGCCGCTGTTCACCGCCTATCAGCGCTTCGACTACGACGTCGTCCTCACGATCCTGATCATCATCGTCGCCCTCATCATGTTGTGCGAACTGGTGTCGGGCCGGGTGCGGAGGATCTTCCAGTGAATGCCCTGTCCCCCGTCACCCAGGCGGCGAAGCCGCCGCGCGTCTGGCACCGCTTCACGCCGGCCGAGCGCATCGGACGCTCGATGGTCTACGTCCTGAGCGCCATTGCCGTCGTCTGGTCGCTGCGCACCATCGAGGTCATCCCCGAGTTCCTCTACGATGCTCCGGAGCAGACGGCCGACCTTTTCCGGCGCATGTGGCCGTTCGACTGGGCCTTCTATCCCGAGCAGGTGCACGACGCGCTCATCGAGACCTTCCACATCGCCACCCTCGGCACCTTGCTCGCGCTCGTGCTCGCGCTGCCGCTCGCCTTCCTCGCGGCGCGCAACTTCACCAGGAACCCGGCCCTCAACTGGTTGGCGCAGTTCATCTTCGTGTCCTCGCGCTCGGTCAATTCCCTGATCTGGGCACTGCTCTTCGTCGCCATCTTCGGGCCCGGGGCGCTGGCCGGTGTCATGTCGATCGCCTTCCGCTCCATCGGCTTCATCGGCAAGCTCTTCAGCGAGGCGCTCGAGGAGGCGCAGAAGGGGCCGGTCGAGGCCCTGACGGCCACCGGGGCTCCGCGCGCGATGATCCTCGTCAAGGGCTACTGGCCGCAGGTGGAGCCCGCTTTCTGGTCCGTCGCGCTGCTGCGCTGGGACATCAACATCCGTGAATCGGCGGTGCTCGGCCTCGTGGGTGCGGGCGGCATCGGCGTCGCGCTCGATGCCTCGCTCAACAACCTCTACTGGGACCAGGTGGGCCTCATCCTCGCCGTGATCTTCAGTGTCGTCGTGGTCACCGAGATCGTGACGTCGTGGCTGCGGGCGCGGCTGATCTGAGCCATCGGGGAGGGGGCAGGGCTTGCTCTGCCCCGCCCGTCTGCAGAGGGCGCCAATCCTCCAGCTGCAGCCGCATGAGAAATGCGGCCGGCCCTATTTTCGCAGTATCTTCTCCATCGCCTTCCCCTTGGCGAGTTCGTCTATCAGCTTGTCGAGATAGCGAATTTCCCGCATGGTCGGTTCCTGGATGTCTTCCACGCGGACGCCGCAGATCACGCCCGTGATCAGGTCGCGCGAGGGGTTCATCCGAGGCGCACGTCCAAAAAAGTCCTCGAAGGACGTGTTCTTCGCCAACTGGTCGTCCAGCGCCTCCTGGCTGTATCCCGTCAGCCAACGAATGATCTCGTCGACCTCCGCCTTCGTGCGCCCCTTCTTTTCCGCCTTCGCGACATAGAGCGGATAGACGCTCGCCACGCTGACGGAATAGATGCGATGTTTCGTCATGCGTTCTCCCTGGCTCTGCGCAGATCAGCCGATCGAAGGTAGCCGGAATGAAGCTGCCACATCCAGCGGGGGCGTTCATGAACGGCCGAGGCCGGCCGGGATGCCGGAAAGGGACATCCTCCTGGAAGGGCGAGGTCTCGTCGGATGGTCGACGAGACCTGGACGCTGCGGTGAGGGTGCTCGCGCTCGGTGCCGTCACGGCCACCGCGACACGGCTGCTAACGCAGGCCTGAAAATCGCATAAGGAAGATTATGGAACTTGCGACGAGTTGGCTGCAGCCGTTTCCGATGGCGTGATCGCGCAATGCTGCGGCCCTGTTGAGCTGACGAGCACGCCTCAGCTAAGGGCCTCGGCGCCGATCGCGGCCGTGGTGGCGGCGCGGACGCAGAGCGAGCCAGAAGTCCCAGGCCACCATGAGCAGCACGACGGCGAAGACGATGATGAGGTCCGGTTCCGGCACGCGCAGCACGATGATGGCGAGGAAGGCGGCGAAGGCCGCGAAAGCGACGATGCCGAACAGCCTATCCATGACACTCACCCCCTTGTGTCGCCGCGGCGATATGGGCGGCGAGCCACCGTGCCGTCCTCAGCAGGCGCCCGTCATAGCCCCGCCGTCCGACGAGTTGGACGCCGACAGGCAGCCCGTGCGGCCCCTGGAGCAGCGGCAGGCTTACGCTTGGAAGTCCGCAAAGGGTCCACAGCACCGAAAATGCCGGGCTGCCGGTGGAGCCCAGGCCGTGCGGCGCCTCGCCGGGCGTGGCCGGCGTGACGATGGCATCGTAGCGCTCGAAGATGCGATCGAGGCCCACACCGAGCACCTCGCGCCAGTCGAGCGCCGAAAGGTAATCGACCGCCGTCACCGCGCGGCCTTCCGCGAGGGTCGCCTGCATGGTCTCGCTGAGCGCATCCCAGCCGCTCTCGCCATAGCGGCGCAGGTTGCGCGCCATGCCCGCCGTGACGAGCCGGCGGTGGGCGGAGGCCGCCTCGTGGAAGATGTCCGGCAGCTGGACCGTGGCGACCGCTTCGCCCAGCACCTCCTGCAATTCGGCAAAGGCGGCCTTGGTCTCGGCGGCTGCCTCGTCCCAGGCCGGCCCACGCACGAAGGCGAGGTCGGGCCGCACCGGCGGGCGCGACGAGGCGATCGAAAAGAGCTGCGGCGGGGCTTCCACGCGCGTGTCGGGATCGGCCGGGTCGTGCCCGGCCATGGCGTCGACGAGGAGCGCCACGTCCTCGACGGTGCGGGCGAAGCCGCCCACCGTGTCGAGCGGAGCGGCAAGCTGCAGCACCCCTGCCCTCGAGACGAGCCCGTGGGTCGGCTTGAAGCCGACGATGCCGCAGAAGGAAGCCGGCCGGATCACCGAGCCGGCCGTCTGCGTGCCGACGGCGAGCGGCACCATGCCGGCCGCGACGGCTGCCGCCGAGCCGGAGGACGAGCCGCCCGGCGTGCGCTCCGGATCGTGCGGATTGCGCGTGCGCGCCGGGTGGAGGAAGGCGAGTTCGGTTGCCGCCGTCTTGCCCACCACGAGGGCTCCGGCGGCCTTCAGACGCGCGACGAGCGTCGCGTCCCGGTCCGGGCGCCGGCCGGCGTCGAGCACCGTGCCGTTTTCCGTCGGCATGTCGGCGGTGTCGATCACGTCCTTGATCGCCACCGGCACGCCGTGCAGAGGGCCGAGCGGCCGGCCGGAAACGCGGTGCCCGTCGAGGCGTCGGGCCTCGGCGCGCACGCGGGCCGCATCGACGAAGGCGAAGGCGCCGATCGCCTCGTCCTCCGCCGCGATGCGCGCCAGCACGGCCTCCGCCACCGTTGCCACCGTCACCTCGCCGCCCGCAACGCGCTCGCGCGTCTCGACGGCCGTCCATCCGGCAGGATCGCTTGCTGCCGTCGTCTTCTCAGCGGCCATAGACGAGCCTCGGCAGATAAAGGGCGATGTCGGGGAAGATATAGAGCACGATCATCGCCACGAAGACCAGCATGAGGTACGGCAAGCAGCCCTTGAAGATCTGCACCAGATGCACGTGCGCCGGCGCGATCCCCTTCAGGTAATAGGCCGACATCGCCATCGGCGGTGTCAGGAAGGAGGTCTGCAGGTTGAGCGCGACGAGGATGCCGAAGAACAGCGGGTCGACGCCGAAATGCGGCAGCAGCGGCAGGAAGATCGGCACGAAGATGATGATGATCTCCGACCATTCCAGCGGCCAGCCGAGCAGGAAGATGATGATCTGGGCGAGGATCAGGAAGGTCAGCGGCGAAATGTCGAGGCTTGTGACGAATTCGGTGATGACCCGCTCGCCGCCGAGATAGGAGAACACGGAGGAGAAGGTCCACGAACCGACGAAGAGCCAGCACACCATCGCCGTGGTGCGCACCGTCAGGTAGACGGATTCGCGCAGGCGCTGCCACGTCAGCGCCCTGTAGGCGACGGCGAGCGCGAGGCCGCCGAGCGCTCCGACCGCCGCCGCTTCCGACGGCGTCGCGAGCCCGAAGAGAATGGCCCCGAGCACGGAAAGGATGAGCAGGGCGAGCGGCAGGAAGGATGTGGCGAGCAGGAAGAGAAGACGGCCGGTCGAAATCTGCTCGACCTCGCTCTCATCCGGCTTCGGCGCGAGTTGCGGCTGCAGCCAGGCCCGGCCGATGACGTAGATGAGATAGAGCCCCGCCAGCAGAAGGCCCGGCAGCAGCGCCCCCGCATAGAGCTGCACGATGGAGACGCCGGACGAGGCCGCATAGACGATCAGCATGATCGAGGGCGGAATGAGGATGCCGAGCGTGCCGCCGGCGCAGATGACGCCCGAGGCGAAGCTGATGTCGTAACGCGCCCTGAGCAGGGCCGGAAAGGCGAGCAGGCCCATCAGCGTGACGACTGCTCCGACGATGCCGGTGGCGGTCGCGAACAGCGTGCAGGTGACGAGCGCCGCCACCGCCATGGCACCGGGCACGCGCCGCGTCGCGAGCGCGAGCGTGTGGAACAGCCGCTCGACGATGTTCGCCCGCTCGACGATATAGCCCATGAACAGGAACAGCGGCACGGCGGTGAGCACGTCGTTGGCCATGACCGAATAGGTCTGGTTGACGAAAAGGTCGAAGATCCGGTTGTTGAAGAAGCCGGAGACCCAGGTCTCCACCAGCGTCCAGCTGTCGGCGCCGCTGTCGAGCGCACGATAATAGGGGCGCCACATGCGCCCCGCGTCGTAATAGGCGTAGTAGCCGAAGCCGACGCCCATCGCCATGAGCGTGAAGGCAATGGGAAAGCCGAGCAGGATGATGAAGATGAACGCCCCGAGCATCAGGAGCGCGATATGCGGGTCGCTCATCGCGGTGCTCCCGTCGGGCGGTTGTCGTCGTCGCGGTCGGGCACGTCTATCGCCTCGGAGCCGTGCAGCAGCACCTCCCGTTCGTGCTCCTCGATCAGCCTTTTCTCCGTTTCCTCGACGTCATCCCTGGCGCGGACCCACTCCCCCGTCCTCATGCAGATGATGCAGCGCATGACCTGGGCGATGCCCTGGATGAGGAGCAGCACGCCGGCGGCGACGATGACGGTCTTGAACTGGAAGATCGGGATGCCGGCCGGGCTGTTGACGCTGACCTCCCCGAAGCGCCAGGAGCGCTCGGCATATTTCCACCCGGCGAAGATGAGCGCCAGGATGCCGGGAAAGAAGAAGAGGAAGTAGAGGACGAATTCGATCTTGGCCTGGGTGCGCGGCTGCCACAGCCGGTAGAGGAAGTCGCCACGCACGTGGCCGTCGCGCGACAGCGTGTAGGCGCCGCCCATCATGAACAGCGTGCCGTACATGATGTAGGAAACGTCGAACGACCAGCTCGTCGGCGCGTTCAGCACATAGCGGACGAAGACCTCGTAGCCGGTGCCGAAGGTCATCACCATGATGGCCCAGGCAAAGGCCTTGCCTACCCATGCGGACAGGCGGTCGGCGAGCGAGATGAAGCGATCCATGGAACCCCGGCCGTGCGAGAAAGGGAAACGGGCGGCCCGCGAAGGGGTCGCCCGGGATCTCTCAAGCCGGGCTCAGAGCTTCAGCTTGCCGGGGAAGTAGTGCTCATAGGCCAGCGCATAATCGGGCGCGTTCATGAGCTCGTAGAACACCACCCGCTCGACGAACTGCCGCTGGCTTTCCATGACGCGGCGCATGTAGTCGTCCTGCTCCAGCGTCGGGATGATCTTGTCCCAGGCCGCCAGCTGCGCATCGAGCACATCCTGCGGCGTACGCAGCACGTTGACGCCGCCATCCTGCAGCTTGCGCAGGTCGCTGGAATAATTGTCGAGAGCCGACGCGTAGTTCGACGTGCTGGCGGCTTCGACGCCGTATTCCAGGATGGCTTTCAGGTCGTCGTCGAGATCGTCGAAGAAGTCCTTGTTGAACAGGAACTCGAAGGACTCGCTCGCCTGGTGGTAGGACGACAGCATGTAGTTCTTCGCCACGTCCTGGGCGCCGAAGCGCAGGTCGGACGAGGGGTTGTTGAACTCGAAGGCGTCGATGACGCCGCGTTCCATGGCCGGCACGATCTCGCCGCCCGGCAGCTGCGCCACGCTCATGCCCATCTGCTGCAGGAGGTCGGCGGCGAGGCCCACGGTGCGGTATTTGAGGCCCCTGACGTCGGCCGCCTTCTCGACCGGCCGCTTGAACCAGCCGAAGGGCTGCGCCGGCATGGGAAAGCCGTAGAAGCCGTAGACGTTGAGCTTGAGGATCTCCTGCGTCAGCTCGGCATACAGCTCCTTGCCGCCGCCGACGTGGAACCACGCCAGCATCGTCGCAGCGCTGCCGCCCCACACCGGCCCCGTGCCGAAGAGCGAGGCGGCCTTGTGCTTGCCGTACCAGTAGACGGGCACGGTATGGGCGGCGTCGATGACGCCGTCGTTGACGGCATCGAGCACCTGGAAGGCACCGACGACGGCGCCTGCGGGCAGGAGGTCGACCTTGAGCCGGCCTCCGGACATCTTCTGCACGCGGTCTACATATTCCCGGGCGAAATCCATCCAGATATCGGACGCCGGCCAGGACGTCTGCATCTTGATGACGACCGGTGTCTGGGCGCTGACCACGGCCGGAGCCGCAACCGCACCGGCGGCTGCTCCGGCGGCGACCATGCCGCCCTTGAGAAAGCTTCTCCGGGTCTGCTTGGCGTGTTCACGCGTTGCCATGTCCGTACTCCTCCCTGAGCCGGCTCCCGCAACCTTCTTCTTGTTGTTCGCACCGGCTTCCGACGGCCTACGAGGTTGAGGCGACAAAGAAGGTTCCCGCATTTCGCGTGTAGGCGCAACCGCTTTCGGCAGTATTGGTTCCCTCCCCGACAGTCTCCGCAGGCCGAGGCAACCTTCTCGCACTGCACAACTTTCTTCGCCTTTCGCTATCGCACGCGTTCAGGCCGCCCCCCCTCGCCTCGCGTTCCATTTTTTCCCCCGCGTTGAAAGTCCATCTCATTGCGGCGCGGTGCCGGGGGGCTAGACTTGGCCTAAAGCTCGGCCACGCGGCGGCGCATGCCGATGAATGAGATTCTGGAGGTAGCAATGGGCGGTTCTGGCCTGACGGCGAACGGATATATCGCATGCGGCAAGCTCAAGGTCGCGGCACCGCTTCATGCCTTCATCGCCGAGGAAGCGTTGCCGGGCA
Organism: Chelatococcus caeni; assembly: GCF_014196925.1. GTDB lineage: Bacteria > Pseudomonadota > Alphaproteobacteria > Rhizobiales > Beijerinckiaceae > Chelatococcus_A > Chelatococcus_A caeni. Next base: position 1,355,457 of record NZ_JACIEN010000001.1, read on the forward strand.
CGGGCCTCGAGCCTGCCGTCTTCTGGCAGCGTTTCGAGGCGATCATCACCACCTTCGCACCGCAAAACCGGACGCTGCTGGAGAAGCGCGACGCCCTGCAGGCGCGGATCGACGAGTGGCACCGCAGCCGTGCCGGTTCGCCGCACGATGCGGCGGCCTATGAGCAATTCCTGAAGGAAATCGGCTACATCGTTGATGATGTGGGTGATTTCTCCGTGGGGACGGCGAACGCGGATCCGGAGATTGCACAGCTCGCCGGACCGCAGCTCGTCGTGCCGGTGATGAACGCGCGCTATGCGCTCAATGCCGCCAATGCCCGCTGGGGCAGTCTCTACGACGCTCTCTACGGCACCGATGCCCTCGACGGCGTAAAGCCGCCGCAGGGCCCTTATGATCCGGCCCGTGGGGCCGAGGTCATCGCCTTCGGCCGGCGCGTGCTCGACCAGCACGTGCCGCTGGCTTCCGGCTCGCATGCCGAGGCTCGGCGCTATGCCATCGACGGCGCTGCGCTGACGGTGCAGCTTGCGGACGGCAGCGTCACGGGCCTCGCAGATGCAGCACAATTCGTCGGCTTCGCGGGCGGCCGCGACGCGCCGGAGGCGCTCGTCTTCGCGAAGCACGGCCTTCACATTGTCGTGCATTTCGACCGCGGCCATCCCATCGGCGGCACCGACGCGGCCGGCATCAGCGACATCGAGCTCGAGGCGGCTCTGTCGACCATCATGGACTGCGAGGATTCCATCGCGGCCGTCGATGCGGAGGACAAGGTCGCCGTCTACCGCAACTGGCTCGGCCTGATGCGCGGCGATCTCGTCGAGACCTTTGCGAAGGGCGGCCGCACGGTGACGCGCCGCCTGGCGGAAGACCGCCGCTACGAGCGGCCCGGCGGCGGCGAGTTGCGCCTCAAGGGGCAGAGCCTCATGCTCGTGCGCAACGTCGGTCACCTCATGACGACCGACGCCGTGCTGGACGAGAACGGCGGCGAGATCCCCGAGGGCATCCTCGACGGCATGGTGACCGCCGCCATCGCCCTGCACGACATCGGCCCCTCCGGCCGCCGGGCGAACTCGACGACGGGCCAGATGTACATCGTCAAGCCCAAGATGCACGGGCCCGAGGAGGTCGCCTTCGCCGATGCGCTTTTCGCGGCCATCGAGGATGCCCTGGGCCTAGCCCGCAACACGCTCAAGATGGGCGTGATGGACGAGGAGCGCCGCACCAGCGTCAACCTCAAGGCCTCGATCCGTGCCGCCAGAGACCGTATCTGCTTCATCAACACCGGCTTCCTCGACCGCACGGGCGACGAGATACACACCTCGATGGAGGCGGGCCCGATGATCCGCAAGGCGGACATGAAGGCCTCCGCCTGGATCAAGGCCTATGAGGACGGCAACGTCGACACCGGCCTCGCCGCCGGCCTCGACGGCCGCGGGCAGATCGGCAAGGGCATGTGGGCCATGCCCGACCTGATGCATGCCATGCTCGAGCAGAAGCTCGGCCATCCGCTCGCCGGCGCGACCACCGCCTGGGTGCCCTCGCCCACTGCCGCGACCCTGCACGCCCTCCACTACCTGGCGGTCGATGTCGCGGCCCGGCAGGCGGAGATCCGCAAGCGCGCGCCGGCCCGGCGGGCGGACCTCATCACGCTGCCGCTGGCCGACCGCGTGAACTGGTCGCCGGAAGAGATCGCGGAGGAGGTCGACACGAATGTCCAGAGCCTCCTCGGCTATGTGGTGCGCTGGGTGGACCAGGGCGTCGGCTGCTCCAAGGTGCCGGACATCCACGATGTCGGCCTGATGGAGGACCGCGCCACGTTGCGCATCTCGGCGCAGCATCTCGCCAACTGGCTGCGCCACGGCATCGTCTCGCAGGATCAGGTGATGGAGGCGCTGAAGCGGCTCGCGGCGGTGGTCGACCGGCAGAACGCCGGCGACCCGACCTATCGTCCGATGGCGCCCGATTCCGAGGCTTCCCTCGCTTTCCAGGCGGCCTGCGCCCTCGTCTTCGAGGGCACGCGCCAGCCGAACGGCTATACCGAGCCCCTGCTCCACCGCTTCCGCCGTCTGCGCAAGGAGAAGGACCGGGCCTGACCGGTCCCTCACCCGCCCTGCTCCGCCCGGGCTGCCGGGCGGATGCGGCCGGAACCGCATGGCGGTCCGCGGCGTTGCTTCCCATATGACCAGTGAGGTCGTGTGGCACTACGCCAAACCGAAGGAGCCGGGCATGGGTGATCCGCGCAAGACCCGCAACGAGCAGGAGCGCGACAAGGCTGAGAAGAAGCAGCATCAGGACGAGCTGCTGGACGAGGCGCTGGAGGAATCCTTCCCCGCCAGCGATCCGCCGTCACAGACCCAGCCCACGCCGAAGCACAAAAAAGAAAATAAAGACAGATAGTTGCGGATCGAACTTAATCAGAAACCGTAATCGTCATGCCGTCATAGGCCGGCTCGACGTGGGCCGGCACTTGCCGGCTCAGGGTGGCGTAGTCGAGATCGGTGTGCAGGTTTGTCAGCACGGCACGCCGCGGCGCCACCTCGTCGATCAGCGCCAGCGCCTCCGCGAGGCTGAAATGGCTCGGGTGCGGCGTGTAGCGCAGCGCGTCGATGATCAGCACGTCGAGGCCGCGCAGCAGCGCCTTCGCCTCCTCCGGCATGGCGCTGACGTCGCTTGCATAGGCGAGGCTGCCGAAGCGGAAGCCGAGGGCATCGATATTCCCGTGCACCATGCGGAAGGGCAAGGCGGCGAGCGTGCCGCCGGGCCCGTCGATGTGCACCTCGCGCCCGCTCGTGAGGCGGTGCTCGACGAGGATGGGCGGATAGTCGCTGCCGGGCGGCGTGATGAAGCAATAGCCGAAGCGGGCCCGCACCTGCGCGCTGGTGCGTTCGTCGAGATAGACGTCGATGCAGCGGCGCATCGTCAGCACCAGCGGACGCAGATCGTCGATGCCGTGCGTATGGTCGGCGTGCTCGTGCGTGAAGAGGACGGCATCGAGGTGGCGCACGTCGCTGTCGAGCAGTTGCTCGCGCAGGTCGGGTGAGGTGTCGACCAGAACGGTCGTCGCCGCCGCCTCCGCCTTGCGCCGCTTCTCGACTAGGATCGAGCAGCGGCGGCGCCGGTTGCGCGGCTCGGCAGGGTCGCAGGCTCCCCAACCCATTCCGACGCGTGGCACCCCGCCGGAGGACCCGCAACCAAGGATGGTCACGGTCAGCGTCATGCGGCGCTTTCCCCGGCCCCGTGGCCGAGATCGGCTTTGGTGAAGAGGCGCCGGAAGTTGTCGGTGGTGATCGCCGCCATCTCGGACGCCGTCACGCCGTGCACCTCCGCCAGCACCTTGACCGTATGCACCACGAAGGCGGGCTCGTTGCGCTTGCCGCGATTGGGCACGGGCGCGAGATAGGGCGCATCCGTCTCGACGAGCAGCCGCTCGCGCGGCACGCGCGCCGCGATGTCGCGCAGCTCCTGCGAGCCCTTGAAGGTCAGGATGCCGGAGAAGGAGACATGGAGCCCGAGCTCGATGCCGACGCGGGCAAGCTCCGGCCCCGACGAGAAGCAGTGCAGGATGGCCTGGAATGCGCCCTTCCCCATCTCGTCACGGAGAATGGCGATCATGTCCTCGTCTGCGGCACGCGCATGGATGACGAGCGGCAGGCCCGTCTCCCGCGCCGCGGCGATATGGGTGCGGAACACCGCCTGCTGCACGTCCCGCGGGCTGCGGTCGTAATGATAGTCGAGCCCCGCCTCGCCGATGGCGATGCAGCGCGGGTGGCGCGACAGCGCGACGAGCTCGGCGGCCGTGACGTCAGGCTCCTCGCCAGCATTGTGCGGATGGGTGCCGACTGTGCAGGAGACGCCGGAAAATCGCTCCGTGATCGCCGCATAGGTCGGAAACTGCCTGACGCGCGTCGAGATGGTGACGAGATGGCCGACGCCGGCCGCGCGCGCCCGCGCCACCACGGCATCAAGCTCGCTGGCGAAGTCCGGGAAGTCGAGATGGCAGTGACTGTCGACCAGCATCAGGCCTTGGTCTCCTGCAGCTCCTCCTCCACGAAACGTGGGAAAACAGGCGCCGGAGCCGGCAGCACGGTGCCCGCGGCGAGGCGCCCGGCAGGACCGAGCGCATCGAACCGGCGCCGATCTTCATCGACGGCGAGAAGATCGAGCAGGCGCGCGGCGGCGGCCGGCGTGACGGGCTGCGCGAGGATGGCGACGTTGCGCAGCACCTCCGCCGTCACGTAGAGCACGGTCGCCATGCGGGCGGGGTCGCTCTTGCGCAGGGCCCAGGGCTCCTGGCCCGCGAAATAGCGGTTCGCCTCGCTCACCACCGCCCAGACGTCAGCGAGCACGGTGTGCAGGGCATAGTTCTGCATCGCCGCCCGCGCCTTGGCGAGAAGTCCGTCCGCCGCGCCGAGCAGCGCTTCGTCTGCGGCAGTGAAGGCGCCGGGTTCGGGCACCCTGCCTTCGCAGTTCTTGGCGATCATCGACAAGGAGCGCTGCGCGAGATTGCCCAGGTCGTTGGCGAGGTCCGCGTTGATGCGGTTGACGATGGCCTCGTGGCTGTAGTTGCCGTCCTGGCCGAAGGGCACCTCACGCAGGAAGAAGTAGCGCAGCTGGTCGACGCCGTAGGTGCCGGCGAGCGCGAAGGGGTCGATGACATTGCCGACCGACTTCGACATCTTCTCGCCGCGGTTGAACAGGAAGCCGTGGCCGAAGACGCGCTTCGGCACCGGCAGCCCGGCCGACATCAGGAAGGCCGGCCAGTAGACGGCGTGGAAGCGCACGATGTCCTTGCCGATGATGTGCACGTCCGCCGGCCAGTAGCGCCAGCGCGGCGAGCCCTCGGTGTCGGGATAGCCGAGCCCGGTGATGTAGTTGGTGAGCGCGTCGACCCACACATACATGACGTGGCCGGGCGCGTCCGGCACCGGCACGCCCCAGGTCAGTGTGGTGCGCGAGATCGAGAGGTCCTGCAGCCCGCCCCTGACGAAGCTCATCACCTCGTTGCGCCGGCCTTCCGGGCCGATGAAGTCGGGATTGCTCTCGTAGAGCGCGAGGAGCCGGTCCTGATAGGCCGAGAGGCGGAAGAAGTAGGTCTTCTCCTCCGTCCACTCCACCGGCGTGCCTTGCGGGCCGAGGCGCACGCCGTCGGCGTTCAGCGTGGTCTCGCTCTCGTCGTAGAAGGCCTCGTCGCGGACCGAGTACCAGCCCGCGTAGGTGTCGAGATAGATGTCGCCGGCGTCCGCCATGCGCTTCCACAGCGCCTGCGAGGCGGCGTAATGGGCAGGTTCCGTCGTGCGGATGAAGCGATCGCGCGCCACGGCGAGCGCATCGCACATCTTCTCGAAGAGCGCCGTGTTGCGGTCGGACAGTTCGCGCGGGCCGATGCCTTCCTTCGCCGCCGTCTGCGTCATCTTCAGGCCGTGCTCGTCGACGCCGGTCATGAAGAAGACGTCGTATCCGTCGAGCCGCTTGAAGCGGGCGATGGCGTCGGCCGCCACCGCCTCGTAGGCGTGGCCGATGTGCGGCGCGCCATTTGGATAGGAGATGGCGGTCGTGATGTAGAAGGTCTCGGGATGGCCCATGCCCAACCGTGTCCGAATATCGCTGGCTCAGGCGGCTTCGCCGTGGCGGAGGGCGCCTGCCAGGTCGTTGAATATCGACAGAACCAGGGGGCGGCGGTCGAGATTGAGCACCTGCGCTTCGCGCGCCGCACCGCGGCTCTTCTCCCACACCTCGACCAAGGGCGCAAGGCGAGCCGCGCCTTCAGCCGCCCGGGCATGAATGGTCTGCGTGACGAACATGTCGATGGTCGCCATCAGGGCCGCGAAGGCCTCCTCGCCGTCCCTGCCTGCGCAGAGCTCGGCAAGGCCGAGCACCTCGCGCATGTCGAGCGCCGGCAGGCGGGCGAGCATCGCCCGCACCCGCTCGACAAGGGCGATGCGCTCCTCGTCGAGGAGTTCGAGCGCGCCTTGCACCGAGCCCTGCGCCAGGGCGGCCGCGCGCGCCCTGAGGCCGGGCTCGATCGCATCCCAGGGCGCACCGAGCCCCTCCACGACCGTCTCGATCTCGTCCGGCGCGAGCTCTCCCAGCGTCAGCTTGCGGCAGCGCGAGCGGATCGTGGCCATGACGCGGCCCGGGCTGTGCGAGACGATGAGGAAGATGGAGCGCGGCGGCGGCTCCTCGACGACCTTCAGGAGCGCGTTGGCGCTCGCGACATTGAGGTCGTCGGCGCTGTCGACGATGCAGATGCGATAGCCCCCCGCGCCCGCGGTGGAGCCGAAGACGGCAAGGGCCCGGCGCACGGAATCGATGGCGATGACGCTCGACGGGCCCTTCTTGTCGGTGCCCGGCGTGCGCCGCAGGACGACGAGGTCGGGGTGCGACAGGGCCGCCACCTTGCGCGCCACCGGATGGTCCGGCGCGACGGCGAGGTCTCGCACCGCAGGCGCCGCGGCGGGATCGGGATTGGCGAGCAGGAAGCGCGCCACCCTGTAGGCGAAGGTCGCCTTGCCGATGCCGCGCGGCCCGCCGATGAGCCAGGCATGGTGCAGGCGGCCTGTCCGCCAGGCGTCGAGGAAGGCGCGCTCAGCCTCGCCATGGCCGACGAGGTCGAAACGCTCGCGCGGATGGGGCGTCAGGCCGTAGCGGTCCGGCTCGACGCCGTCTCCATGCGCGGAAACCGGTTCACGCGCCATCGCCTGCCTCCCCGATCGTTGCCCCGAGAAGCCGGGCTTCCACATGCGACCAGATGTCGGCCGTGACGGCATCGGCGTCGCGGCTCGCGTCGATGACGACACAGCGCGCCGGCTCTTCCTCGGCGATTGCCAGGAAGGCGGCGCGCAGCGCCCGGTGAAAGCCGATGTCCTCCGCCTCGAACCGGTCGGTCGCCTCGCTCCGCACCTGCCGCCGCGCATCCGCCCGCGCCAGCCCCAGCTCCGGCGGAAGGTCGAGGATGAACGTCAGATCCGGCCGCGTGGGGCCGACGACGACCTCCTCGAGGCGGGTGAGAAAGGCCGGATCGAGATCGCCCAGCGCCCCCTGATAGGCGCGGGTCGAATCGCAGAAGCGGTCGCACAGCACCCATTGCCCGCGCGCCAGCGCCGGGCGGATCGTCGTCTCGAGGTGGTCGTTGCGGGCGGCCGAGAAGAGGATGGCCTCGGCCGCCGGTCCGAGCGCCTTGGCCTTGCCCGCGAGCAGGAAGCTGCGGATGCGCTCGGCACGCGGCGCGCCGCCCGGCTCGCGCGTCGCGATGGTGTCGAGGCCGTGTTGCGACAGGCGGCTGCGCAGGCGCTCCACCTGGGTGGACTTGCCCGCGCCCTCGCCGCCTTCGAACGTGATGAACCGGCCCGGCGACCGCGTTTCTCCCGGCAAGACGGCCTCTTACAATAGCTTGCTCAGCGCATCGCGAATGGCGCCGGTGCTGAGTTCGAACAGCGCATCGAAGGCGCGCTGCGACAGGCTGCCCGACTCCACCGCCTCGCCTGTGTATAGCGGGACGACGAGCGCGTCGACATCGTCGCGCGTGACGCGCAGGTGGCCGACCTCCATGCCCGCGGCGACCGGCGCCCGCAGCGGGCCGCGGTAGACGACCTTCACGTCGAGGCGGTCGCTCGTGCCGCGCGGCACCAGCACGCGCACCGCTTCCCGGGCGAGGAGCGGGACGCGCCCTCTCGCGCCGCCATAGACCTGCGCTTGGTCGATCACCTCGCCGGACTTGAAGAGCTCGCGCGTCTCGAAATTGTTGAAGCCCCAGTCGAGCAGCTTGCGGCCCTCGTTGCCCCGCTCGCGCGCGTTGGGCAGGCCGTTGAGCACGACGACGAGCCGCTGGCCGTCGCGCACCGCCGAACCGACCAGCCCGTAGCCCGATTCCGCGAGATTGCCCGTCTTCAATCCGTCGGCCCCAATATCCATGGCGAGGAGCGGATTGCGGTTCTGCTGGCGGATCTTGTTCCAGGTGAATTCCCGCTCGCCGAATATCGCGTACAGATCCGGAAAATTCTCGACGAGGTAGAGCGAGAGCTCGGCGAGATCGCGCGCCGTCGTCCGCTGCTCGGGGTCGGCATAGCCGGTTGCGTTGCGGAAGGTGCTGTTCCGCAGCCCGATCGCCTTCGCCCGCTCGTTCATGAGGCGGGCGAAGTTCTCCTCGGTGCCGGCGATGCCCTCCGCCAGCGCGATGGCTGCATCGTTGCCGGAATGGACGATGAGCCCGCGCAGGAGGTCGGCGATGGGAACGCGGCTGTTGACGATGGCGAACATCGTCGAGCCGCCGGACGGCGCCCCGCCCCGCCGCCAGGCGTTCTCGGAGACGGCGAACGTGTCCTCGAGCGACAGGCGGCCGGCCTTGATCTCCTCGAAGACGACGGCCGCGGTCATGACCTTGACGAGGCTGGCCGGGACCATTGGCGTATCGGGCGCCTTGGCGAACAGGATGCCGCGCGTGCGCGCATCCATCAGGATGGCGAAATCGGCCGAGGTCTGGAAAGTCTGCGCCGTGGCGGTTCCTGCGGCGGCAAGGCACGCGAGCGCCAGGAAAACGGCAATCAGACGCCGGCCGATGCTCCGGCCGAAACCCGATACGGACAACAAAACCGACATCGCTCCCCCATATGGAGGGGGAATGTGCGATGCCGGCGCCGCAAAATCAACGGATGCGGCGAAGCTGCCCTCAGTTGGCCGCCGTTCCCTTGCGGAACGACACGAAGCGCTGCTCCTTGACGAGCGCGAACGGGGTCTCCGCCGCGAAGCGGGCGTTGGCGTTCTGCGGCGCCGCGTAGAAGAGGCTGGCGACGACGGGCTTGCCGGCGGGCGGCACGGCCACCGCCACCGGCACGCCGGCGTTCGGAATGGTGTTGAGGTCGAGCAGGTCGTCGATGGTGGCGACCTCCGCCCGCTGGAGGTGAACCGCCGGCGCGGGCGCCGCGGGAGTGGGAGCCGCGGAGGCCATCGCAACGCCCTGCTGCCCGAAATCGGGACGCGGCACCGGCATCGGGATGGCGCTCGCCGCGGCGGTCGCGACCGGCGCCTGCGCGGCGGCGGGAGACGCATAAGCCATGCTGGGCGCGGCGGCTGCGGGCGCCGGCTGGACCGGCTCGGCCGAGGCCACCATGACTGGTGCTGCGACAGGCGCCACCGGCGCACCGCCGCCGGCCGGGCGGCCATCGATCTGCAGCGTGGCGAGCAGCTTGCGGTCGTCGCTGCCGCGCAACGAGGCCCGGCCCACGTATTCGACCTTCACCTGGGCCGTGCCCGCGCGGCGGAAATCGAGCGCATCGGCGACGCTGCGCGAGACGTCGATGATGCGGCCACCGTGGAACGGGCCACGGTCATTGACGCGCACGACCATCGACCGGCTGTTCGCGAGATTCGTGACACGCACGTAGCTCGGCAGCGGCAGCGTCGGATGGGCGGCTGCGATCGAATGCTTGTCGAACACTTCCCCGTTCGCCGTCAGGCGGCCATGGAAGTCGGCGCCATACCATGAGGCCGTGCCCGTGGCGGTATATTTCTCGTTGAGGTTCGGAACGTAGGTCTTGCCGGCCACCCTGTAGGCTTTGCCGGTGTGGTCACGGCCACCGCCCTTGGGGATCGGCTTGCCGTCGGCGACGACTCGCGGGCTCGGCGCGACGCCATACTTGGGATCGACCTTGGCGGTGCCGACCTTCTGCGTGGCGCTGCTGCAATTGGCGAGGCCGAGCGCCAGGACCACGATGCCGGCGCCCTGCAGCGCGAGGCGAAGGGGCGATCGGCCTTCGTCGGGGCCTTCGGAACCGGAAAATGCCGATGCGATGGACGGGGAAACGTTCGCTTTGGGGGCGCCAAGCTCAGTTGTCGCTCGATCCATCTGCTGCATCGGCTCGTTCCGTTCTTGCCTGTCGATGGCCGCAAGCTACCGTCGGAAGGGCGCGACCGATGCGCCGGACCTTGGACTTGAACTCACCACCGAAGTGTCGCTGTAACCCGATGAATGGAGCGTTAAGGCCTCACATCCGACAAAGCAAGCCTGCAATGCGAAAGTGCAGCCCACGTTCCGAAGGCGAAACGAGCCTTCAGATTGCGACGGAATTGCGGCACATCTGCCCCATTGTCGTCGCGCGGTGCGTTCCACGGTGTCGCGGCTGTCGCGCCTCTGCGCAATAAACCTGTCACGTGATGCCGGCCAAATCGGCTATAGCCTCGTCATCGATCCGAGGTATCGGCGGACCAGGAGCCCCTATGAAGACCATCGCGACCATCGCCGAACTCGAGGCGATCTATGGACAGCCCGGCGAGACCTCGACCGTCAAGGTGACGGATCACGTCACGCCCCATTATGCCGCCTTCATCGAGGCTTCGCCCTTCGTCGCCCTTGCGACGAGTGGGCCGGAGGGGCTCGACTGCTCGCCCCGCGGCGACGGCCGCGGCTTCGTGCGCATCCACGATCCGCGCACGCTGATGCTGCCCGACAGGCACGGCAACAACCGCATCGATTCCCTGCGCAACATCGTGCGCGACCCGCGCGTCGCCCTGCTCTTCCTCATCCCCGGCTCCGGCAGCACGCTGCGCGTCAACGGCCAGGCCCGGCTGACGGCGGACGAGACGCTGCGCGCCTCCTTCGCCGTCGAAGGAAAGCAGCCGCGGACGGTGATCGTCATCGAGGTGCGCGAGGTCTATTTCCAGTGCGCCCGCGCCATCATCCGCGCCGGCCTGTGGGACCCGTCCAGGCACGTGGCGCCGGACGCGCTGCCGACGCCGGGTGCGATCCTCGCCGCCCTGTCGCAGGACCGCGTCGGCGGTGATGAATACGACAAGGCCTGGCCGGAGCGGGCCAGGCAATCGATGTGGTGAGAAGCCTCAGACCGCGGTGCCGTGCAGGTCATAGGCGTCCGAGCGCTCGACCTTCACGGTGACGATGTCGCCGACGCGCAGCGGGCGGCGTGAGGCGACATAGACATTGCCGTCGATCTCCGGCGCATCCCACTTGGACCGCCCCTTGGCGACCGTCGGTCCCGCCTCGTCGATGATGACGGGAATGCGCCGGCCAACGCGGCTCTTCAGGCGCTGGGCGCTCACCTTGGCCTGCGCCTGCATGAAGCGGTGCCAGCGCTCTTCCTTGACCTCGTCCGGCACCGGCGCGGCGATCTCGTTGGCGGGCGCGCCCGTCACCGGCTCGTAGCGGAAGCAGCCGACCCGGTCGAGCTTGGCCTCCTGCAGCCATTCGAGCAGGAAGTCGAAATCCTCGTCCGTCTCGCCCGGAAAGCCGACGATGAAGGTCGAGCGGATGGCAAGGTCCGGGCACTCCTCGCGCCAGCGGCGGATACGGTCGAGCGTCTTCTCCTGATGCGCCGGGCGGCGCATGTTCCGCAGCACCGACGGGGCGGCGTGCTGGAAGGGAATGTCGAGATAGGGCAGCACCTTGCCTTCCGCCATGAGGCCGATGACCTCGTCGACATGGGGATAGGGATAGACGTAGTGCAGCCGCACCCAGACGCCGAGCTCGCCGAGGGCCGCCGAAAGGTCGAGGAAACGCGCCCTCACCTCGCGGCCCCCATGGGTGCTCGGCGCATATTTGAGATCGAGCCCGTAGGCGCTCGTGTCCTGCGAGATGACGAGCAGTTCCTTCACGCCGGCCTTCACCAGGCGCTCGGCTTCCCGCAGCACATCCGCGGCCGGGCGGCTGACGAGATCGCCGCGCAGCTTCGGGATGATGCAGAAGGTGCAGCGGTTGTTGCAGCCTTCGGAGATCTTCAGATAGGCGTAGTGGCGCGGCGTGAACTTGATGCCCTGCTCTGGCACGAGATCGATGAACGGGTCGTGCGCCGGCGGCACGGCCTCGTGCACCGCGTCGACCACCGTCTCGTACTGCTGCGGCCCGGTGATGGCGAGAACGTCGGGGAACTGATCGCGGATCTGGCCCGGCTCGGCGCCCATGCAGCCCGTGACGATGACCTTGCCGTTCTGGGCCATGGCCTCGCCGATGGCGCCGAGCGATTCCGCCTTGGCGGAATCGAGGAAGCCGCAGGTGTTGACGATGACGACGTCCGCACCCTCGTGCGTCTTCGTCAGTTCATAGCCCTCCGCCCTGAGGCGCGTGACGATGCGCTCGGAATCGACGAGCGCCTTCGGGCAGCCGAGGGAAACGAAACTGATCTTGGGAGCGTGCTCGCCCATGCCTGTCGCCACCGCTTGAGCGCCGGCATCGCGACGAGAGCCGCGGACGACGCATCATGTCCTTGATGATGATCGTATTCTCGGATCGCGGGCCGGGCCTTCGCCACCCTGGAACGGCTCCAGCCAAAATCCGGCGCCTCGATTGGCACGGAAAGGGCGCCGACGCAACGGTCTTGATGCCGCAAGGTTTCACAAGAGAAGCCCGGCAGTGCCTGACTGCCGGGCTCAAGGCTTCGGGAGGAGCCTGCCAAGACCGCGTGGAAGAAGACCACATCAACCCGTTGCCGAAGCAGCCAGTCAGACGAAGGCTTCATCGCGTGAAATATTCATAACAGATTCGCACGGCACATACCTCCCGAAAATGCCGCATCGGAAAAGACAGCATTTCCACAACGCCCGCGTGCACTGCACGGCGCGACAGGATCGATTCAATTTTATTCTTATGCGATCTGTTACGACGCCCAGTTGTGCTGGAAATCAGCATAAAGCGTCAGGCCACCGCAGGCGAAGATCGTCTGGCCGGTGATGTACCGGGCCTCCTCCGAGGCGAGGAAGGCGAAGACCGGCGCCATGTCGTCGGCGTCGGCGGCGAAACCCATAGGGATGTGGCTTTCCACCTTGGCCCGCGCCGCCGGGTCCTCGACCCAGCCCCTGTTCAGCTCCGTCGTCGTGGCTCCCGGCCCGACGGCATTGACGCGGATGCCGTTGGCGGCGAACTCCAGCGCCAGCGTCCGCGTCAGATTGGCGAGCCCGCCCTTGCTGATGGAATAGGCGAGATAGCCGGGCTTGGGGATGATCTCGTGCACGCTCGTCGTGTTGATGATCGCGCCGGGAGCCTTGCGCGCGAGGAGATGGCGCGCGACGGCGCGGGCGCAATTGGCCGCGCCGACGAGGTTGACCGCGAGGATGCGCGTCAGGACCGCGTCGTCGAAGGCGTCCCCCGGCGTCGGCGCCTGGATGCCGGCATTGTTGACGAGGATGTCGACATGCCCCCAGGCGGAGACCGCCTCCTCGACCATCGCGTCGACCGCGCGCGGCACGGATACGTCCGCCGCCAGCGCCAGATGCGGGCGCTCGCCGTGCCCGGCATCCGCCGCGGCCGTCTGCACCGCCGCCAGCGCCGCCGCCATCGTGTCGGCATCCGCCAGGTCGTTGACGGCGACCGTCGCCCCTTCGGCGGCGAAGCGGCGCGCGACGGCGAGGCCGATGCCCCGCGCGCCGCCGGTCACGATGGCCGTGCGCCCCTCGAGGCGCTGCGGATTGAGAGCGTGAAAGGTCATGATGCGTCAGGTCCTGGCGTCAGAAGGCGTGCGGCTCGCCGGGCCGGGAGGCGCCCCTCGTGTTGAGGTAGACCGCATAGAGCGAGGTCGTTCCGCAGATGAAGAGGCGGTTGCGCTTGGGGCCGCCGAAACAGACGTTGGCCACCACCTCCGGCACGCGGATCTTGCCCAGGAGAACGCCGTCCGGATTGAAGCAGTGGACGCCGTCGCCGGCGCTCGTCCAGACATTGCCGTGGACGTCGATGCGCAGGCCGTCGAAAAGGCCGTGGCTGCAGGTGGCGAAGACCTCGCCGCCGCCGAGCCGCCCGTCCGCGCCGACCTTGAAGCGGCGGATGTGGCGCGGCCCGTCCTCGACATGGGTCGCGCCGGTGTCGACCACATAGAGCAGCTGCTCGTCCGGCGAGAAGGCGATGCCGTTGGGCTTGACGAAATCGGTCGCCACGGCTGCGATCGAGCCATCCGCCGGATCGAAGCGGTAGACGTGGGACGCGCCGATCTCGGACGGCGCCGCATCGCCCTCGTAGTCGGAATCGATGCCGTAGGTCGGGTCCGTGAACCAGATCGTGCCGTCCGATTTCACGACCACATCGTTCGGCGAGTTGAGCCGCTTGCCCTCGAAGCGATCGACGAGGATCCGCACGGAACCGTCCGGCTCGGTGCGCGAGATGCAGCGCCCCTGATGCTCGCAGGAGACGAGGCGCCCTTCCCTGTCGACCGTGTGGCCGTTGGTGTTCCGGGCCGGCTGGCGGAAGACCGAGACGGACCCGTCCGTCTCGTCCCAGCGCATGATGCGGTTGTTGGGAATATCCGACCAGATGAGATAGCGCCCCGCCGGGAAATAGGCCGGCCCCTCGGCCCAGCGGCATCCGGTATAGAGCTTTTCGAGATGGACATTGCCGAAGACGAGGCGCGAGAAGCGCGGGTCGATCACCTCGAAATCATCGCTCAGCATGGGCATTCTCTCCCGGATCGCCGTTGTTCTTGAGAAGGCGCGCCCGGGCCGCCATCGCTTCAGACGATCGCCGCGCGGGACGCAAGAGGCTTGAACGAGGCGAGATTGGGAGACTTGCCGGCGGAAAGCAAGGCCGGCCCCGAGCCGCTCCGCCCGGTTCCTGCACCGGGCCGGAGCGGTCGGAGTGCGCGGCTAGACGTCGAGGATCCTTTCAAAGCCGCCGAATATCATGCGTTTGCCGTCGAATGGCATCTCCTCGCCCATGGCATGCATGCGTGGGTCTGCCATCATCTTCTCGTTGGCGGCGTCGCGCGCCGCCCGCGTGGGATATTCCACCCAGCTGAAGACGACGACCTCGCCGTCCTTGGCCTGCACGGCCCTGCGGAAATCGGTGACCTTGCCCTCCGGCACGTCGTCGCCCCAGCACTCGACGACACGGGTGGCGCCGAATTCCTTGAACAGCACCGCCGCCTCCGCGGCATGTTTGCGAAACAGCTCCTTGTTCTCGGCCGGCACGGCCACGACGAACCCTTCGACATATGGCATTGCGTTACTCCTCCTTGGATGGCGCTGCAGACCCGCCGGTCCGCAGCACCGATTAATAAGTTGATATCAACATAATATGACACTGTCAAAACCCGGCCATAAGCCGCGCCCTGCCCCGGCCTGCGACGTATCGTGCGTTACCGTACCTGCGGCGCGCCGACGCTCTCCGTCTCGCGCGTGCCGTCCGCTTCGGCGCCCGCGGCTTCCTCCCACCAGTCGCCGAGGGCATCGATCAGCGGCACGATCCTCTCCCCCGCAGGCGTGAGATCATATTCGACGCGCAGGGGATAGCCGCCGAACTCCGTGCGCTGGACGATGCCGGCCGCCTCCAGCTTGCGCAGTTCGAACGCCAGCATCTTGTGCGAGATGGTGGGATTGTCCCGGCGCAGGTCGCTGAAGCGCTTCGTGCCGTCCTTCAGATAGTAGATCAGGAGGGTCGGCCAGCGCCCGCTGAGCACCTGCATCACCTCCTCGATGGGGCAACGGGAGACAAGATCCTTCATCGACGCCTCGTGGTTGCAAAAAAGTGCGTAATTTACTCGGCTCACCGGACGAGTAGGGTCCGGGCTCGCTGCGCAGCGTGATCACCAGAAATCACGGGAGATCGATTTTGGAGCCGATCCTACTTTACGGCTTCCCCTCGGGAAGCTCCATGGGCCTTGTCGCGGCCCTCGAATGGCTGGGCAGGCCCTACCGGCTGTGCCGGGTCGACATGCTCGGCGAAATGCGCGAGCCGTCCTACGCCCGGGTCAATCCGCGCCACGAAACCCCGGTCTTCATCACGGACAAGGGTGAGCTGCTGACGGAGACGATGGCGATCGCCGCCTGGCTCGAGGCGCGGGATAGCGAGCGGCGCATCAGCTTCGCCCCCCTTTCGCGGGAGGCGGACCGGATGCACCAGCTGATGGCCTTCGTCAACACAGGCTTCACCGGCGCCTTCTTCCCGCTCTGGTCGGCCCTGGAGATGAAGGATCCCGATCCCGCCATGCAATCGGCCCTGCGGAGCTGGGGGCGCGCATACGTGATCGAGCGGCATGACAAGCTCGAGGCCATGATCGGTGACGGCCCGTTCCTCGTTGGCGAGCGGCCGACCCTCGCCGACGCCGTCTTCGCCGGCGTGGCCCGCTGGCTCGACTACCACGCCGTTGCCGACCGCAAGCGCTGGCCGAAGCTGTCGGCCCTGCGCGAGCGGCTGGAAAGCGACCCCGCCGTCATCCATGCGACGATGCTGGAGAACGGGGAAGCGTCGGCCGGAAAGGGAGCCCTCGTCGGCCACCTGCCGCTTGCCGAGGTGATCGACAGATACGGCAAATGACCGCGTGAGCCACCCCGTGCTGCCCCGCGTCGGACAGCACGGGGTGCCGTCACCTCATCGCGAACAGTTCCTGGTGAAAGCGCTCTGCCGTCGGCAGGCCATGGGCGTCGAAGTCGTTCCGCAAGGCCTGGCCGAACCCCCACGGTCCGCAGAACCAGATGCTGGCTTCGCGCCAGTCCGGCACGGCGGCGCGGATGCCCTCGCCGCTCAGCAAGCCGTCGCGGGCATCGACCGTCACGTGCAGGCGGATGCCCGCCGCCTCCGCATCGGCCGTCAGCTTCTCGATGGCCCCTTCGTCGTAATCGGCCGTCGTATGGAACAGGTCGATGGTCGGTCGGGGCCGGTCGGGGCGTGCATGCCGTTCCCGCGCCAGGTGCTGCATGCCCGCGATGAAGGGCGTGATGCCGATGCCGCCGCCGATCCAGATCTGGCGGGGATGCCCGTTGTCGAAGTCGAAGCAGCCGTACGGCCCCTCGATCTTCACCTCCTGCCCCACCTTCAGCTTCTCGCGCAGGCGCCCGGTGTGGTCGCCCAGCTCCTTGGCGATGAAGCGGATGCGCCGGTCCTCGCCGCCCCAGGCCGAGGCGATGGTGTAGGGATGCGCCCCTTCGGACCCGTCCGAGGTGGCGAAGGCGAACTGGCCCGGCTTGTGGCCGCGCCAGTCCGGCACCTCGACCTCGACTTCGAGCGCCTTCACGCCGGGATAATACTGGAGCGCGGCGATCCTGCCCCGAAACTGCCGTCCGGCGCCGACGCGATTGCTGAGGGAGATCACGGCCGCATAGGTGCCGGCGGCGAGGAGCAGCGCCATCACCATCCCGATGGGCGACGTCCAGTAGCTGAATGTCGTCAGCACCACCGTGTGGAACACCAGCACCAGGTAGACGATGGCGAGGAGCTGGTGCGTCCTGCGGAAGAGGCGGTAGGGAACGAACCTGACGAGGGCGAGGCCGATCAGCAGCACGGCGGCATAGAAGGCCCATTCGCCGAGGCCCTCGGCCGGGCCGCGCAAGGTCGTGAGGAATTGCCCGACCGGGTTTTCGAGCAGAGGCCTCTGGCCGCGCTCCGGCCGCGCGATCAGGCCCCAGCCGACCGCCCATTTCGGCCCCTGGCTCCACAGCCAGTGGACCACCGCCACGACGAGCGCCGTGATGCCCAGCCACTTGTGCAGCCGGTACATCTTGTCGAGCCCGCCGAACCACCGTTCCGGCCAGCGCGGTCGCAGCGCCAGGATCATGGCGACGCTCATGGCCCCCATCGCGATGATCCCGCTGTATTGGACGAGGCTGGCCCGCAGGGCGAAGAAGCCCGCCGGCTGAAGCACCTGCGGCTCCGCCAGCAGCCACAGCACGGTCAGCGCGGACAATATTCCCCAGAGGGCTCGCCTGATATTCCGCATGTCGACCGCGCTCCGCTGCGCCTCTTTATGATTTGACTATTTAAAGAGGCAGCGGTGATCGTTGACATGCGTCAATCTACGGCGGGCGCGTCGACGCCGGAACATTACGATTATGTCATGAACATTCCGGTCGCTGGTCCGCGGATCTTTCCTTCACTCCGATCTCGCCCCTACCACCGCGCGCGGAAGCCGACGCTGCCCGACAGGACGTGGCTGTCGCCGAAGTTGTCGAGGCCGGTGCGCACCAGCGCCTCGCCGTAGAGCGAATACCGGTCCCCGGCGAAGTTCAGCGAGCCGCCGAGGCCGAGGCCGCCCCACAGCTCTTCGTTCTTGCTGCTGAACGGCAGTTCCGCCACCGCCACGCGCGTGCCGGCGGCGAAGTCGTAGTAGAGGTTGGCGATGGTATAGACATGGGCGCGGTTGAGGCGGCCGGCCGCATCCTGCCAGGAGCCGTTATAGTCGGCCGACAGGCCGAGCCGCCCCCACAGCCCGTCGCCGTCGTCGAGCCGCACCAGCGTCCCGAAGGCGTCGGTGAAGTCGTCGAAGCTCACTGCCGAATAGGCGAGCTGCGCCTGCGGCGTCAGCGAGAAGCCGCCCCCGAGCGCGATGCGCTGCCCCGCCTCGAGGCTCAGCCCGTAGCCGACGCCGCCGTTGCCGTCGGCGAGCTTGCGCGCCGCCGTGCTCGACTTGAGGTCGCTGTCGTACCACGTCACCCGCGTCTGGCCGTCCACATAGAAGCCGCCGTCGCCATACCAGGTGAGGCTCGCGCCGAGGCCGAAGCCGCTCGTATCGATGCTGCCGCGGCCGAAGAGCGAGGTAACGTCCGAGGAGATGGTGCCGTACTGCAGGGACAGCCCGCCCATCAGCCGCCCGCCCGGCTGCTCCAAGAGCAGCGCATCGATGCCCGCCTCGAGCTTCCAGATCGAGGTGTCATAGGTGGTGCCGGTGGTCGAGCTCTTCGGCTCGAAGCGGCCCTTGGAGGCGTCGATGCGCGCCCACAGGCCGGTGCCGTCGCGCGCGCCGTCGGCCCAGGCGCGGTTGCCGAGGCGCTGCTGCAGCGTGCCCGGCTGGTTGAAGGCCTGCAGCACGCCGGCATAGGCCTCGTAGAGCGGCACGCCCGGCTGCCACAGCGGCGTCGCCGCGGCGGTGACCGGATCGATCAGCACCGAGCGCAGGTACCAGTCGCCGTCGCCCGGCGTCGACACCCCGCCCTGGTAGAGCCGGTAGGCATAGGCACCGCCGACCACCGCCTGCTCGCCCTGGAAGACGAAGTCGCCGAGCAGCGAGAAGGTGCCGAGCGAGGCGCCGCCGACCTCGACGATCTTGATGCCCTCCACGGTCTGCCCGCCGGAGCCGCCGAGGTTGACGACCTGCACGTTGGTGGCGCCGGCGGTGTCGCCGGTGACGACGAGCCGGTCGCTCGGCGAAGCGTCGCCACCGAGCACCGCCTCGATCTCCAGCGTGCCGCCGCTGCCGGTGTAATTGCCGGCAATGGTCAGCGTGCCGATGGAATTGCCGGGGGCGACGCGGCCGCCCGCGAGCAGGCTCGTGTCGCCGACCGTGCCGTTGCCGCCGAGCGTTCCGCCGGACTGGACCGTCACCGCCGAGCCGGTCAGCGAGCCGTTCACGACGAGCCTGCCCTCGATCACGTTCGTCGGGCCGGTGAAGGTGCCGGCGCCGGTCAGCGTCCAGGTGCTGCTGCCCGTCTTCTCGAAGCTGTCGAAGTTCTGGTACTGCCCGGCCGGGCCGAGGGCGGAGATGTCGAAGCTGGCGCTGGTAGCGCCACCGAGGCGGAAGACGTCGTTGGTCGCCACGGCGCTGGCGAGCACGTTGCCTTCGATCACCGAGCCGGCCCACAGCTCCAGGATGGACCTGCTTGTCGCGGTCTGGCCGAATTCGATGGCGTTGGCGGAACCGGCGCCCCCACGGATCGTGCCGTTGTTGATGAGGAAGATGTTCGACGTTCCGGGATTGTCGGAATCGACGGCCGCCCTGTTGTTCCCGCCTTCGAGGATGCCGGCATTGCTGATCGTGACGAGCTGAGTGCCCCGAGCGAGGATGGCTGCGTTGCCATCATTGAGCCCGGTAAGGTCGGAGCCGCCACGGATCAAGCCGTAGTTGATTATGGTTGGCGTCCTGGACGGGGCGTTCGCAAAGACCCCTGCCCCCGCGCCCGTGCCCTGGCTGTTGCCGCCCAGGACCACACCGCCGACATTGTTGATCAGCGAGGCGCCGGAGAAGAGGTTGACGCCTGATGCGTTGTTGCCGCTACCACCGCCCACGCCGCTGCCGCCGCTGATCGTACCGTTGTTCACGACCGTCAAGACATTTAGCACCGACAGGCCGACGCCGCCGGCGCCGCTCGTCGTTGCAGAGCCGCCGGTGATCGATCCCAGATTGACGAACCGTGCGTCGCTGCTCGCCAGTTGGCTGTCGACGAACACGCCAACGCCGACACTCATGCCGCCGCCCTGATCGGCTCCCGTGAATGCTCCCGACAGCGTCAGTGTTCCGCTCGGAAAACTGCCGACGAAGCGGATCGAGCCAGCCGATGCCGGTGGAGCGTGAACGCCGGACAGGACGAAGCCCTGCGTGTCGATCGTCAGCGACTTCGTCGGTGTCGGAATGTTGGTGGGCGACACCCCGAAACTGCCCGTGAGCACGATCGTCGAGCTCGTGTCCGGGCTCGCGTTCGCCGCCGCGATGGCGTCGCGCAGCTCCGTCTCGTTACCGACAAAGTATTGCGCCGCCGACGCGGCCGTCGACAACGAGCAGGCCAGCCCCAATGCGGCAAAGCTGACGCCTGCGAGCAACCTGCCTCTTCCCCGATATCCCATGTCAGCCCCCGTCGATGCCGCGCGCCTGCGCGCTTTGAGAGGCCCGGCGCAGCCACTGCAAGTCGGGACTGTTGGAGAGATTCTATTGTCCAGGCAAGCGAATAGTCTTTAAAATGCGATGGATGGTAAATAACCGGCGCAATTTTACATACCGATGACAATGATGGACGCTTGCGGATCAAGCGAGCTGCAGATTATCCTGCAAACATTGCCGCCCCCCCCACCCGAGGAGCGCGACATTTCGTTCGTCGCATCGCCGAGGCAAATTCCAGCTCCGGCGTGGGTTGATAATCTCTATACCGTGCAACTCGAAACCGCCCCCGCGTGCACGCGCGCGGGTGGTCATGATTGGCCGGCCACAGAAGCTGGGCTCAAATCAGGAGGTCAGGCTGACGCAGCGCCTGTCAGCGATCCGCGCGAGGAGCGTCCTCAAGATAGTCCTCGGCGAGCTGGGCATTGGTCTGCGGTTCGATCGCCGCGCATTCCGGCGCATAGAAATTGCCGGGCGTCCGTGTAATCGGGTCGGCGCAGATAGCCTGCAACTCGGCGGTCCGTTGCGCCTGAGACTGGCATGCGGCGCTTGCCGCACACAGTGCCACCACCAATGCCAAGCGCCCCATGGCTTCCCCCTCGCTCCGCCAGCCTGCAGGAGATTTGACGCATTTGCCGGCGCCGCGGTCAAGCCATGGCCAGAGCCGCGGGCCAGTCGAAGCGCACCGTATCGCGCAGGACGCTCGAGAGGCTGTCCGGGAGTTGAGCCAATCCGACGCTGGTCTGATGAGGAGCAGGTGACTGCGCCCATATCAGCCCTACCTGCCCGGCGCGGCCGATCCTGAGCCGCAACACTCCCGAAGCTACGGCCAAGTGGCTCAAACGAGTTGAACAAGCGACGGTCTGCTTCGAGGGAACAATGGCCAGAAGCTGCCGTTGTGGAGCAATGTCAGAACGGGAGGTCGTTTTGATCCACCATGTCTCGGTCGGGACCAATGATGTCGAACGCTCCAAGCGCTTCTACGACGCCGTCTTGCCCATTCTCGGCATTGTTCCGATGACCGAGGATGAGGGCGGGCTAGGTTATGGCAGCGGCACGTTTCACTTCAGCGTGCAGGTTCCGATTGACGGAAAACCTGCAACCGTGGGCAACGGCACTCACATCGCCTTTGCCGCCGAGGACCGTTCGATGGTCGATCGGTTTTACGCCGCGGCATTGAGACATGGTGGCAGCGACGCCGGCGCTCCGGGGCTGCGGCCGAACTACGATGCCAACTATTATGGGGCGTTCGTCCGCGATCCAGATGGCCACAAAATCGAGGCAGTGACCTACTCTGCAAAATAGTCGCTGGCGGACACGAGCATGCCGACCCTTCCCTATGCAATTGTCGAAGCTCCCTCCACGCTGGGCTTGGCGACTGACGGTGCGGAGCACTTGCCTGACCGGCTCCTGGGGCTTGGTCTTGCGGAGCACATCCATGCGCGCCACGCCGGGCGGCTTGCAGTGCCTCCGAAGGACGCAACGCCCGATCCCGAAACCGGCATTCTGAACGCCAGGACAATCGCGGCGTGGTCACCCAAGCTCGCCGACGCGGTGGAAGCGGTGCTTGACGCCGGCGACTTTCCGGTAGTGCTGGGCGGCGATTGCACGATCGTCCTGGGCTCGATGCTCGCGTTTCGACGGCGTGGCCGCTACGGCCTGCTCTTCATCGACGGCAATGCCGATTTCTTCCAGCCCGAGGCGGAACCCAATGGCGAGGGCGCCTCGATGGACCTTGCCCTCGTCACCGGCTACGGCCCGTCGTACCTGACGGACATTGAAGGTCGCGGTCCTCTGGTCCGTCCCGAAGACGCAGTCGCGTTCGCGTATCGCGATCATAAGGATCAGGAGGAGTACGGAAGCCAGCCGCTCCCCGAAAAGCTCAAGGCGATTGATCTCCCCGCCGTGCGCGCGATGGGCATCGAAGCTGCCGCGCGCGAAGCGGTCGACCACCTGACGCGAGAGGAACTGGACGGCTTCTTCATTCATCTCGACGCCGACTGCCTCGACGATGCCATCATGCCGGCTGTCGATTTTCGCGTGCCGGGCGGCCTATCGTGGGACGAGCTACGGGCCACGCTTCGGGTTGCCCTGGCGAGCGGCAAAGCCGTCGGCATCGAGATCACCATCTACAATCCGCGCCTTGATGAGGATGGCAGCGCCGGGCGCGGCCTGGCCGACGTATTAGCCGCAGCGCTCGGGGCAGCAGCGCCCTGACTACGGCGAGCGACGTCTGCTTTCGGGCTCGGGCTGCCGCCTGGAATCGGCAGCCACCACGGAGGGCAATCGGCGGTGTGTGGCGGACCGAAGACGGCGAAGCCGAGAACTACGGCTACGCTATAGCTCTCCAAAACTGAGGCGAGCGCGAATGGCTGCAATTGGGTGGATTCCTGAGAATCCCGTTTCAACGGACAAACGGGCCATTAGATTATAGCCGGATACTATGAGAATCTCGCCGGTAGAGATGGCATTTTCATTTCGTTGACCCGGAGAAGAGGAATGTCGCTGCACAAAATCTACACTTTTTTGCTGACCGCCGACCTCGCGGCTGCCGAAGCCTGGTATACGAAATTATTCGGTCGCGGACCGGATAACAGGCCAATGGACACGCTGGTGCAATGGGAGTTTTTCGATCAGGCTGGGGTTGGGCTTTCAACCGACGATGAAATCGCCAGCAGAGGCGCGATGTTCCTTATCGTGGACGATGTGGCGGCCGAGCGCCATAGGCTGCAAAGTTTGGGGATCGTGCTGGGCGACGATATCGAGGGCGACTATTCGACACTGGCGCAGGTGCGTGATCCCGACGGCAACCTGATTACGCTCGCGACGCCGCCGTCGCCGAGCTATCCGCCGGCATAAGTGCGTTTGAAAAGCAAAATAGTCCCAGGCGTGAAATGCGAGAGCCAATGAAGGTCGGCTTTCGGGGGGCGGGCCGCAACGGCTGAGATGGGGTCGCCTTCTGCCGTCGCTGATTTCAAGATGTATCGGGCTGCAGCGTAGAATCGGCGGTTTTAAGCGTCGCTTGGTGCGAGTGCGGTAATCGACGGCAAATGGCGGATGGGGTGGGATTCGAACCCACGGTACGGTTGCCCGCACGGCGGTTTTCAAGACCGCTGCCTTAAACCACTCGGCCACCCATCCTCGCCGGCAGCACTCTTCTGACGGCACCGACCGCCGTTGACAAGGGCAAAGGCGCGCCTGCGGCGGTTGATCCGCGCGAAGCCCCACTGCCGCGGCCTTGCCGCCCATCGACCGTCATGGAAGATGGCGGCATGGACGATCCTGCCGACGACATCACGGGCCTTTACGAGCGGCATGCGCACGCCTTCGATCGCCAGCGCGGCCGCAGTCTCTTCGAGCGCGGCTGGCTCGACCGCTTCCTCGCGGCGATCGGCGAGGATCGCTCCGTGCTCGACCTCGGCTGCGGCTCGGGCGAGCCGATGGCGGGTTATCTCATCGCAAGCGGCTGCGCGGTCACCGGCGTCGATGCCTCGCCGACCCTCATCGGGCTCTGCCGCGAACGCTTTCCGGGACAGCGATGGCTCGTCGCCGACATGCGCAGGCTCGTTCTCGGGCGGGCGTTCGGCGGCATTCTCGCCTGGGACAGCTTCTTCCATCTTCCCGCGGACGATCAGCGGGCGATGTTCGGTGTCTTCGCCGCCCACGCGCGGAACGGCACGGCGCTGATGTTCACGAGCGGGCCGGCTCATGGCGAGGCCATCGGCGCATTCGAGGGCGAGCCGCTCTACCATGCGAGCCTCGATGGCGCGGAATACGAGGCCCTCCTGGCCGCGGCGGGATTCCGCGTCCTCGATCATGTCGTCGAGGACCCGTCCTGCGGCGGCCACACCGTCTGGCTGGCCCGGCGTTGACGGGCAGATAAACGCCCGGATCGGATCGCCTCAGGCGGCCTTGGACGACGGGCGCCGGCCGAGGACGACGCCCCTCGCCGGCTTCGCCTGGGACTCGTCGGGGGTGATCGTTCGCCAGATGACGGGAACGGGGTCCGGCGCCAGCATCCAGTGCCCGTCACTCTCGCAGCACCGGCCGAAGGCGCGGCCGGCGGCCTCGGCGGCGCGCACAAGGTGGGCTTCGTGCATCTCCTCAAGCAGCGCGGCAGCGATCATGGCTTCCTCCGACTGCGGCCATGAAAGATCATGCATGGTTAATGTTTTCTAAATGCGACACCTCGGGAGCCATGGCGAAACATCCTCGGACGCGGCATTCTGTCACCGGGCAGCACCGAGGGGACAACGACCATGATCGCCGGCACCACATCCACAACCCCGACGCGAGCCGTCGGGCGCCTGTTCCTGCGCACCGCCGTGATCGCCGCCCTGGCCGGCCTCGGCCTCGGCATCTTCATGGGCGCGTCGCACGACCACACCTTCCGCACCGTGCACGCGCACATCAATCTCGTCGGCTGGGTCTCGCTCTTCCTGTTCGGGCTGTTCTACGCCCTGATCGGGACGGTTTCGGCCCGCCTGGCGAAAATCCACTACGGGCTGGCAACCGGCGGGCTCGTCCTGTTCGCGGTCGGCCTTCCCGGCATTGCCTTGGGGCTCCCCTGGGGCGAGCCGGTCGCGATCCTGGCGTCCTTTGCGACCCTGTTCTCCATGGCGCTCTTCGCCTATGTGGTCTTCACGGCCGGCGAGGCGGCGAACCCCGCCGCAGGCTAGCTGGTCCCGCGGGATCTGCGCCGGTCGGGGAAAACAAACCTTGACCGCGCCCCCGCGGACGTGGTGTTTCCGATCCGTTCCCGTCCCTGCGGCAGCCATGCGATACTGCCGGCGGGGCGAATCGGTTTTTGACGAGGGGTTGGGCAGCGGCAATGACGGATGCGGGCGATCTGTTCGGCGGCGGAGGCAACGCAGCGGCGGCCCGCAAGGCGGCGCGCCCGTCCGCGAAGCTCCCGGTGGACCAGGCGTCCTTGCCGGGCCGCGCCAATGGCACGCCGACCGAGGCCGGCTATACCGCCGCCTCCATCGAGGTGCTCGAGGGACTGGAGCCGGTGCGCCGGCGCCCCGGCATGTACATCGGCGGCACCGACGAGAAGGCGCTGCATCACCTCTTCGCGGAGGTGATCGACAATGCGATGGACGAGGCGGTAGCCGGCCATGCGACCTTCATCGAGGTCGAGCTCGAGGAGAGCGGCTTCCTGCGCGTGACGGACAACGGCCGCGGCATACCCATCGATCCGCACCCGAAGTTCCCTGAGAAGTCGGCGCTCGAGGTCATCCTCACCACGCTGCATGCGGGCGGCAAGTTCGATTCCAAGGTCTACGAGACGTCCGGCGGCCTGCACGGCGTCGGTGTCTCCGTGGTCAACGCGCTGGCCGAGCGGCTGGAGGTCGAGGTGGCGCGCAGCCAGATGCTCTATCGCCAGGTCTATGCGCGCGGCGTCGCCATGGGGCCGCTGGAGACCGTCGGACGGGTGCAGAACCGCCGCGGCACCACCGTGCGCTTCAAGCCCGATGCCACCATCTTCAAGGAAGGCGCGACCTTCAATCCGCGCCGCCTGTTCAAGATGGCGCGCTCCAAGGCCTATCTCTTCGGCGGCGTCGAGATCCGCTGGCGCTGCGCCCCTGCCCTCGCCGAGAAGCAGGAAGGCGTGCCGAGCGAGGCGACCTTCAAGTTCCCCGGCGGCCTCAAGGACTATCTCGCGCGCGAGATCGACGGCAGCGAGCTCGTCTGCGACCAGATCTTCTCCGGGCGCATCGACAAGCCGGGCGGACACGGCTCGCTCGAATGGGCGGTGGCCTGGCTGTCGCGCGACGACGGATTCGTCTCCTCCTACTGCAACACCATCCCGACGCCGGAAGGCGGCACGCACGAGTCGGGCCTGCGCATGGCCCTGCTGCGCGGCCTGCGCGACCATGCCGAGCGTGTCGGCCAGGCCAAGCGCGCCGGCCAGGTCACCACCGACGACGTCATGGCGACCTGCGCCGGCATGCTCTCGGTCTTCATCCGCGAGCCGGAATTCCAGGGCCAGACCAAGGACAAGCTGGCGACGCTGGAAGCCTCGCGCATCGTCGAGGGCGCCGTGCGCGATGCCTTCGACCACTGGCTGGCGGCAGCCCCGCAGCAGGCCTCGCGCCTGCTCGACTGGACCATTGAACGCGCCGAGGAGCGCCTGCGCCGCCGCGCCGAGAAGGAGGTGGCGCGCAAGACCGCGACGCGCAAGCTGCGCCTGCCCGGCAAGCTCGCCGACTGCACCAACGCGGGCGCGGCGGGCTCCGAGCTTTTCATCGTCGAGGGCGACTCGGCCGGCGGCAGCGCCAAGCAGGCGCGCGACCGCGCGACCCAGGCCGTGCTGCCATTGCGCGGCAAGATCCTCAACGTCGCCTCGGCCGGCCGCGAGAAGCTGGCGCAGAACCAGCAGCTCGCCGATCTCGTGCAGGCGCTCGGCTGCGGCACCGGCTCCCACTACCGCGACGACGACCTGCGCTACGAGAAGATCGTCATCATGACGGACGCCGACGTCGACGGCGCCCATATCGCATCGCTGCTCATCACCTTCTTCTGGCAGCAGATGCCGCGGCTGATCGACAACGGCCATCTCTATCTCGCCGTGCCGCCGCTCTACCGGCTGACGCACGGCGGCAAGACGGTCTACGCCCGCGACGATGCCCATCGCCAGGAGCTGATGGACAGCGTGTTCAAGGGCAAGAAGGTCGAGATCGGCCGCTTCAAGGGCCTCGGCGAGATGCTGCCGGCGCAGCTCAAGGAGACGACCATGGCGCCGGCCAAGCGCCTGCTCTACAAGGTCGTCGTGCTGGCCGAGGCCAAGGGCGACACGACGGACACGGTCGACCGGCTCATGGGCAACAAGCCGGAGGCGCGCTTCGCCTTCATCCAGGAACGCGCCGCCTTCGCGCGCGAGCTCGACATCTGACCCCTGGAAGGTCAGCTGCGCTGCAGCCAGGCGGCGAGTGCCGCATTGACCGCGTCCGGCCGCTCCATCGTCGAGAGATGGCCGCAACCGGGCACAACGACGAGCGAGGACGCGGGGATGGCGCCCGCCATCTCCTCCGCCGTGACCGGCGGCGTAATCTCATCCTCCTGACCGACGAGAACGAGCGTCGGCACGGCGATCCGCGTCAGTCCGGGGCGCGCATCGGGCCGCGCCATGATGGCGCGCTGCTGGCGCACGAAGGCTTGCGCGCCGGTATCGACCATCATGCCGCGCACCTCCCCTTCGAGCGCCTTGTCCGAGAGCCGCTCCCGCGCGACGAGGCGCTGCCAGAGCACGGGATGCACCTCCTCGAAACGCCCCTGCTCGGCGAGGGCGATAAGGCGGCGGCGATTGGCGCTCGCCTCCTCGGTGTCCGGCCGCGCCGTCGTGTCGAGCAATGCAAGCCGCGTCACCCGCTCAGGCGCCAGGCGCATGACTGCGAGCGCCACATAGCCGCCCATGGACAGGCCGCCCAGGGCGAAGCGCTCCGGCGCCGCGGCGAGGAGGCGTTGCGCCATGCCTTCGAGCGTGTCGTCGAGCCGGTTTTCCGCCACGACGACGGTGCGCTTCCCCGCGAAGGCGCGTATTTGCGGGGCGAAGAGCGTCCCCGTGCAGTTGAGCCCAGGCACAAGCACCAGCGGCTCACCGCCAATGCTATGCAATCGTTCGACAACCGGCCTTTGCGACATTGACTTTGCCCGTGATCCTCTTATGGTCCGCGCAAGCGTAGCGGGCAGTGAGCGGCGACTGACGCGCCGTACGCGTCACAAGGTCTCCCTTGGCCTTAAACCCAATCCGCAGACGCATAATCACGGACGTCGATGTCATTTACTGATCTTGGCCTGAGCGAAAAGGTTCAACAAGCCGTCGCGGCCGCAGGCTACAACACGCCCACCCCCATCCAGCAGACGGCGATCCCGCATGTGTTGCAGCGGCGGGATGTCCTCGGCATCGCCCAGACCGGCACCGGCAAGACGGCGGCCTTCACGCTGCCCATGCTGACGCTGCTGGAGCACGGCCGGGCCCGGGCGCGCATGCCGCGCACGCTCATCCTCGAGCCGACGCGCGAACTCGCTGCGCAGGTGGAAGAGAGCTTCGAGAAATACGGCACCAACCACAAGCTGTCGGTGGCGCTCCTGATCGGCGGCGTCTCCTTCGGCGACCAGGATGCCAAGATCACCCGCGGCGTCGACGTGCTGATCGCCACGCCCGGACGTCTGCTCGACCATTTCGAGCGGGGCAAGCTGCTGCTCACCGGCATCGAGATCCTCGTCATCGACGAGGCCGACCGCATGCTCGACATGGGCTTCATCCCGGACATCGAGCGCATCTGCCGCCTCGTGCCCTTCACGCGCCAGACACTGTTCTTCTCGGCCACCATGCCGCCGGAGATCCAGCGCCTGACGGACACCTTCCTGCACAATCCCGTGAAGGTGGAGGTGGCGCGCGCCGCCTCGACGGCCACGACCATCACCCAGCGCCTCGTCGCCTCCGGCAGTGAGCAGCACCACAAGCGCGAGACGCTGCGGCGGCTCATCCGCAGCGCCGGCGACGAATTGCAGAACGCGATCATCTTCTGCAACCGCAAGCGGGATGTCGCCATCGTCCTGCGCTCGCTGGAGCGGCACGGCTTCAACGTCGTCGCCCTGCACGGCGACATGGACCAGCGCTCGCGCATGCAGGCGCTGGACAGCTTCCGCAACGGCACTATCAAGCTGCTCGTCGCAAGCGACGTCGCGGCACGCGGCCTCGACATCCCGGCCGTCAGCCACGTCTTCAATTACGACGTGCCCCATCACGCCGAGGATTACGTGCACCGCATCGGCCGCACGGGCCGCGCCGGCCGCACCGGCTATGCGACGACCATCGTCGCCCCGGGTGACGAGAAGTCCCTTGCCGCCATCGAGGCCCTGACGGGCCAGACCGTCGCCTGGGAAGGCCCGACCCTCGGCGAGTTCATCGCCTCGGTCGGCCATGCTCCGCAGGAGGATGGCGATCGCCACCGCGGCAGGCGCGGCGGCCGGGATCGCGAGCGTGACCGTGACAGGGGGCGTGGAC
Organism: Chelatococcus caeni; assembly: GCF_014196925.1. Taxonomy (GTDB): domain Bacteria; phylum Pseudomonadota; class Alphaproteobacteria; order Rhizobiales; family Beijerinckiaceae; genus Chelatococcus_A; species Chelatococcus_A caeni. The sequence continues at coordinate 1,384,974 of NZ_JACIEN010000001.1, forward strand.
GCGGCGAACGCAGCCGGGCCGCCGAGGCGGCCCCGCAGCAGCATGCGCCGATCACGCCGGACGGACGCCCCTCGCAGCGCCACGAAGAACGGCGCGGCGATCGGCAGCACCAGCAGCGACGCTATGCCGACAGGGACGACGAGATGGTCGTCGGTTTCGGCGAGCACGTGCCGAGCTTCATCCTGCGGCCGGTCGTCATCCCCGTCAGCAGCGACGATGAAGGCACGGCAGCCCCGGTGGTCGAGGAGACCGCGGTGCCGGTCGAGACCGCTTCGGAAGCCAAGGCTGAGCGCACGTCGGGCCGCCGGCGTCGTGGCCGCCGGCACGACCGGCCCGCCGCGGCGGAGGCTGCGCAGCCGGTCGAGGTTCCGGCCGCTGCCGCGCCGGAAGCCCCCGGTAAGGCCGAGGAGCTGGCGCCGCCGGTGACGGAGGTCGTTGCGCCCGAGGAAGCCCCTGCCCCGCGCAAGGCCGCCTCGCGTCGCACGGCGAAGGAAGAGCCTGCGGCGGAGGCTGATCCGGCCGGCAAGACCCGCAAGCGTGCGCCGCGCAAGGCTGCGGCGACCCCGGACGTCGCGGACGAGCAGCCGGCGCCGAAGCCGCGCGCCCGCAAGGCCACGGCGGAGCCTGCAGCTGAAGCCGAAGCCGCAGCTCCCGCGCCTTCGAAGGCGGCCAGCCGAAAGTCGTCCCGCAAGGGCGCTGCTGAAGCGGTGACGGCCGAAGCCCCGGCGCAGCCGTCCAGGACGCCCCGTCGCAAGAAGGCCGACGCCGAGGCTCCGACCGAGGCGGCCAAGCCGAAGAAGGCCGCCCCCCGCAAGGCTGCGGATGGAGAGGCGGCCAGCGAAGCCGCGCCTGCCGGCAAAACGGCGTCCAGGAAGGCGCCAGTTGCTCGCAGCACGGGTGTGAAGAAGGCGGCCTCCAAGAAGCCTGCCGCGAAGAAGCCAGCCGCGAGGAAGCCTGCTTCCAAGGACGCGGAAGCGCCTGCCGGCAAGCCTGCTGCGAGGAAGCCGCGCAGCAGGAAGGCCGAGGTCGTCGAGGCGGGCGACTGAGCGTACGGTGCAGGAGCGCGGCGCTAAGGCCGCGCTCCGGCGATGCTCAAGGCACGGGCGGAGAGATCCGCCAGCATGTCCGGCTCGTCATAGGCGGCGTCCGGCAGCAGCCAGTAGGACAGGGTCACCACCCGGCCGTCCTTGCGCGCATAGGCGAACGGCCGCGAGCCGAGATGCCCGAGGGCCTCGGCAAAGGCGGCGTCTGTCTTGAGATAGACCTCGCCGTCCACCGCGAGCGCGAACATCTTCCCTTCGGCATAGATGCCGAGACCGCCGAACATGCGCCTGATGCCGACCGGGCGGAAAGGCGCGAAGAGTTCGGCGATGTCGTCCGCGTCGCGCAATCAGGCGCCTGCGAGCTGCTCCGGCCGCGCGGGGGTGATGGCGACGGATTCGCCGCATCCGCAAGCCGACGTCTGGTTGGGATTGTTGAAGACGAACTGGGCCGACAGCTTGTCGACCTTGTAGTCCATCTCCGTGCCGAGCAGAAACAGGACGGCCTTGGGATCGACAAGGATGGTGACGCCCTTGTCCTCGATCACCTCGTCACCGGGCTTGATCGCCTCGGCATATTCCATCGTGTATTCCATGCCGGCGCAGCCGCCGTTCTTGACACCGACGCGCACGCCGACGATCGGCCTGTCGGCACTGGCGATGATCGCCTTGACGCGCTCGGCGGCCGCGTCGCTCATGCCCATGATCTTGAGGGAGCGAATTGCACCCATTCCGGCTCCTCCTTGCAGGGTTCAAGGCCCTGAGGTCGAGATTCCCACTAAAGATAGTCATTGGGCGGCACAACGTCGAGGGCACGGCGCCTGTCGCCGGTCTCATCTGGCGCTGCCCGTGCTGCAGTCCCGTCCCCCGGCTCGTCGGGCGCGCGCGAGAAATGCGACTCAGTAGACCGTCCAGACGCCGGGCGTGAGCAGTTCGACGAGATGCCCGTCCGGGTCGCGGAAATAGATGCTGCGCCCGCCGCGCGGCCATTCGGTCCGCCCCTCGATGGCGACGCCGTGAGTCGCGAGCCGCGCCTCCCAGGCCGCCATGTCCTCGGCAGCCACGCCAAGGCCGACATGCAGCGGCCCCTGCCCGTCGTGCGGCGGGATGGTGCCGCCGGGGAGCGTCACGGTCGCCAGCGTCTCGCCGCGCTTGAAGAGCAGCAGGACGCTCGCCGGCCCGAGCGGATAGGCCGCGAAGCGCTGGTCGCTCACCTGGGCCTCTAGCCCGAGCACCTTCTCGTAGAAACCACACGCCCGGCCGAGGTCGTCCACGTAGAGCGCCGTCTCGACGACGGCCGTGATCCGCGGCCCTGCCTCGCCCGCCATATCGGCCTCACCACATGTCGAGGGCGATGCGCGCCTCGTCCGACATGCGGCTCTGGTCCCACGGCGGATCGAAGACCATGTTGACGACGACGGACTGCACGCCGGGCACGGCGGCGACCGCGCCCTCCACCCAGCCCGGCATCTCGCCAGCCACCGGGCAGCCCGGCGCCGTCAGCGTCATGTCGATCGTCACGTTGCGTCCGTCGTCGATGTCAACGCGGTAGATCAGGCCGAGCTCGTAGATGTCGGCGGGGATCTCGGGATCGTACACCGTCTTCAGCGCCGCCACGATGTCGTCGGTCAGCCGGTCCACCTCCTCGGGCGGCAGCTGGCCGGCGAGCTCGATGTCGGGCGCGTTCGGCTTCACGTCGCTGCTGTCGGCTTGCGTCACGAATGCCTCCTCAGGCGAACAGCCGTTCGGCCTTCATCAATGCGTCGGCGAGGTTATCGACCTCCTCGAGCGTGTTGTACAGGGCAAATGAGGCGCGGCAGGTCGACGTCGTCCCGAAGCGCGCGAGCAGCGGCATGGCGCAATGCGTGCCGGCGCGAACCGCGACCCCGGCGCGATCGATGACGGTGGCGACGTCATGGGCATGCGCCCCCTTCATCTCGAAGGACACGATGGCCCCCTTGTTCGCAGCGCGGCCGATGATGCGCAGGGCGTTCAAGGCGCCGAGCCGCTCATGCGCATAGTCGCGCAGCTTCTCCTCATGGGCGAGGATCGCCGTGCGCCCGAGCTTCTCGACGAAGCGCACCGCGGCACCGAGCCCGATCGCCTCGACGATCGGCGGCGTGCCGGCCTCGAAGCGATGCGGCGGGGCATTGTAGGTGACGGTGTCCGTCGTGACGGTCTCGATCATCTCGCCGCCGCCGTTGAAGGGCGGCATCGCCTCGAGCCACTTGCGCTTGCCGTAGAGCACGCCGATGCCCGTCGGCCCGTACACCTTGTGCCCGGTGAAGACGTAGAAATCGGCGTCGAGGTCGCGCACGTCGACCGGCAGGTGCACGGCGCCCTGGCTGCCGTCGACGAGCACGGGAATGCCGCGGGCATGGGCGATGCGCACGATGTCCTTCACCGGCGTCACCGTGCCGAGCACGTTCGACATATGCGTGATGGCGACGATCTTCGTGCGCTCGGTGAGCAGCTTCTCGAATTCGTCGAGGAGGAAGTTGCCCTCCTCGTCCACCGGCGCCCATTTGATGACGGCGCCGCTGCGTTCGCGGTGGAAGTGCCAGGGAACGATGTTGGAGTGATGCTCCATGATGGAGATCACGATCTCGTCGCCCTCGCCGATTCCCGCCAGCCGCCCGTAAGAGGCAGCGACGAGATTGATGGCTTCCGTCGCCGAGCGGGTGAAGACGATCTCCTCCGTGCTCTCGGCATTGAGATAGCCGCGGACCGCCTCGCGCGCGTCCTCGAAGGCCTCGGTCGTCGCATTGGCCATGTAGTGCAGGCCACGATGGACGTTGGCGTAGGCGTTCTCGAAGCTGTAGGTCATCGCCTCGATGACGGCGCGGGGCTTCTGGGCCGAGGCGGCGCTGTCGAGATAGACGAGCGGCTTGCCGTAGACCTCGCGGGCGAGGATCGGGAACTCGCGGCGCACGGCCGCGACGTCGAAGGTGCCGATCGGTTCGATCCTGTTCATGGTCGCATCACTCGCATGGGCACCCTGATCCTCCCCCTTCAGGGGGAGGTGGCTCGCGAAGCGAGACGGAGGGGGCATCTGCGCTTCACAGATGCCTGCCCCCCACCCGTCTCGGTCCTTCAACCGATCCACCCTCCCCTCAAGGGGAGGGATCAGAACCGCCATCCAATCCCAGAGCGCGGCCTGCGCCGCGCCCGTCGGTCACGTCCGCTCGCCGAGCCAGCCTTCCGCCCGGGCGACGAGTTCCTCGCGCACGGCCTCGTCCTCGACGAGTTCCAGCGCCTCGCCGAGGAAGGCCTGCACCAGGAGTGCCTCGGCCACCGCACGCGGCAGGCCGCGGGCCGTGAGGTAGAACAAGAGGTCGTCGTCGAGCTCGCCGCAGGTGGCGCCGTGGGCGCACTGCACGTCGTCGGCGAAGATCTCCAGCTCCGGCTTGTTGTTCATCGTCGCCGTCTCGGAGAGCAGCAGCGCGGCGGACATCATGCGCCCGTCGGTCTTCTGCGCGTCCGGGCGCACGATGATCTTGCCCTGGAAGACGCCGGTCGCCTCCCCGTCGATCACGGTCTTGAACAGCTCGCGGCTGTCGCAATGCGGCACCGCATGATCGACCACCAGCGTCGTGTCGGCGTGCTGGCGCCCGCGCAGCATGGTCGCCCCGCCGAGCGTCAGGCTGGAATGCTCGCCCGCAAAGGCGAGGAACACCTGGTGCCGCGACAGGCTGCCGCCCGTCACCGCGCCGAGCGAGGTCAGCTTCGCCTCGGCCCCCAGCGTCACGGCCAGGGTCGAGAGCGCGATGGCATCGGCCTGCTCGGCGTTGAGGCGCGCATGGGTGATCGTCGTGCCGTTGCCGGCGACGATCTCGACCACCGAATTGGCCTGGTAGGCCGCCGTGCCGACGCCCTCGTGGCTCTCGTGGACCGTAACCGAGGCGCCGTCCTCGACGAGGATCACGATGCGCGGCGCCGTGGCGAAGGGGCTGGCGCCACCGTTGACGAACCTGAGGTGCAGCGCCTTGTCCACGGCGGTGCCGGCCGCAACCTTGATGAGCGCGCCGTCCATCATGAAGGCACTGTTCAGCGCGAGGGCGAAGTTGCCCTTGGCGACCGCCACCTTGCCCATCTCGGCGAGGAGCGGATGCCCCTCGGCAAGCGCCGCCGCGAGCGGCGTCACCGTGACCCCGGCCGGCAGCGCGGCAAGGTCCGAGCGCTCGGCCACGAGGTGGCCGTTGGCGAAGGACAGCCGCACCGCATCGACCTTGGCGAAGGCGCGCCCCTTGTCGACGAGCGCGGCCGCATCGGCGGGGCGCTCGGCGAGTGGCGCCGCCTCGCGCACGGCGCTGCGCAGGTCGGTGTACTTCCACTCCTCCACGCGCCGGTTGGGAAGGCCGGCAGCGGCGATGAGGGCAAAGGCCTCGTCGCGCCCGCGCGCGATCTCGCCCGAGCCCGGGAGCTTGTCCTTGAGGTCCTCGAAACGCTCTACGAGCGCGACCTCGGCGGCAGTCCTGATCGGTGTGATTTCAGCCATCGTGCCGCCCTCACGCCGCCTGCTCGCGGTAATCCGCATAGCCGCTCGCCTCGAGCTCGAGGGCAAGCTCCTTGCCGCCGGAGCGCACGATGCGGCCATTGGCCATCACGTGCACCGTATCGGGCACGATATGGTTGAGCAGTCGCTGGTAGTGGGTGATGACGAGGAAGGCGCGGGCCGGGTCGCGCAGCGTGTTGACGCCCTCGGCGACGATCTTGAGCGCATCGATGTCGAGGCCCGAGTCCGTCTCGTCGAGGATGCAGAAGCGCGGCTCCAGGAGGGCCATCTGCAGGATCTCCATGCGCTTCTTCTCGCCGCCGGAGAAGCCGACGTTGAGGCCGCGGCGCAACATTTCCTGATCGATGTGAAGCTCTTGGGCTGCAGCCTTCACGCGCTTCATGAACTCGGGCGTGGTCAGCTCCGCCTCCTCGCGCGCCTTGCGCTGGGCGTTCATGATCGCCTTGAGGAAGGTCATGGTCGAGACGCCGGGGATCTCGAGCGGGTACTGGAAGGCGAGGAACACACCCCTGGCCGCGCGCTCGTTGGGCTCGAGCTCGAGGATGTTCTCGCCGTCGACGAGGATCTCGCCGTCGAGGACCTCGTACTCCTCCTTGCCGGCGATGACATAGGACAGCGTCGACTTGCCCGAGCCGTTCGGGCCCATGATGGCGGCGACCTCGCCGGCCTTCACGGAGAGGTCGAGCCCGTTGAGGATGCGCTTGCCCTCGATTTCGACGACGAGGTTGTTGATCTGAAGCATGTCTTTGTTCCGTCCGTTCGTGGCGCCGGATGGGATGCGGGCGGGAAGGATCGTTCCACGTCGCCCGCCGTCTCCGGCCTTGGTTGCGTTGCGTGTCAGCCCACCGAGCCTTCGAGGCTGATGGAGATGAGCTTCTGGGCCTCGACCGCGAATTCCATCGGCAGCTGCTGCAGGACATCCTTGACGAAGCCGTTGACGATGAGCGCCACCGCCTCCTCCTCGTCGAGACCCCGCTGCAGGCAGTAGAACATCTGGTCGTCCGAGATCTTCGACGTCGTCGCCTCGTGCTCGAAGACCGCCGAGGCATTCTTCGACTCGATGTAGGGCACCGTGTGCGCACCGCACTTGTCGCCGATCAACAGGGAATCGCAGTTCGTGAAGTTGCGCGCCCCGCTCGCCTTGCGATGGGCCGAGACGAGCCCGCGATAGGTGTTCTCGGAGCGGCCGGCGGCGATGCCCTTGGAGATGATCCGGCTCGTCGTGTTCTTGCCGAGATGGATCATCTTGGTGCCGCTGTCGACCTGCTGATAGCCGTTGGAGATGGCGATCGAGTAGAACTCCCCGCGGGAATTGTCGCCGCGCAGGATGCAGGACGGGTACTTCCACGTGATGGCCGAGCCGGTCTCGACCTGCGTCCACGAGATCTTCGAGTTCGCGCCGCGGCAGTCGCCGCGCTTGGTCACGAAGTTGTAGACGCCGCCCTTGCCCTCGGCATCGCCCGGGTACCAGTTCTGGACCGTCGAGTACTTGATCTCGGCATCGTCGAGCGCGATCAGCTCGACCACGGCCGCGTGCAGCTGGTTCTCGTCGCGCGCCGGCGCCGTGCAGCCCTCGAGATAGCTGACGTAGGAGCCCTTGTCGGCGATGATCAGCGTGCGCTCGAACTGGCCGGTGTTGCGCTCGTTGATGCGGAAGTAGGTCGACAGCTCCATCGGGCAGCGCACGCCCTCCGGGATGTAGACGAAGGACCCGTCCGTGAACACGGCGCTGTTGAGCGTGGCGAAGAAGTTGTCCGACACCGGCACGACCGAGCCGAGGTACTTGCGCACCAGCTCCGGATATTCACGGATCGCCTCGGAGATCGAGCAGAAGATGACGCCCGCCTTCTTCAACTCCTCCTTGAAGGTGGTGACCACCGAGACCGAGTCGAAGACGGCATCGACCGCGACGCGCGAGCCCGCGCCCTCGACGCCGGCGAGGATCTCCTGCTCGCGCAGCGGAATGCCGAGCTTCTCGTAGGTCTTGAGGATCTCCGGGTCGACCTCGTCGAGCGACTTCGGCGCCGGGTTCTTCTTCGGCGCGGCGTAGTAATAGAGCTCCTGGTAGTCGATCGGCGGGTAGTTGACGCGCGCCCACTTGGGCTCGCGCATCGTCTGCCAGCGGCGGAACGCCTCGAGGCGCCACTCCGTCATCCACTCCGGCTCGCCCTTCTTGGACGAGATGAGGCGGACGATGTCCTCGTTGAGGCCCTTGGGGGCCTTGTCCATCTCGATCGTCGTCTCGAAGCCGTACTTGTACTGCTCGACGTCGATCGCCTTGACGCGTTCTACCGTTTCCTGCACCGCAGGCATTGCACTACCTCCTCTCACGGCTTCAAGGGCCGCGGGTTGGTGACCTACTCGTCCTCAGGCGGCGTTCAGCCCCTTGCGACGAGAGATGAGTGCGCCGACCACTTTCTGAAAGGCCGTCGCAAAGGATTCCACGTCCGCCTCGGTCGAAGCCCAGCCGAAGCTCACGCGCAGCGCCCCCTCGGCGAGCGAGGGTGCGACCCCCATCGCCGTGAGCACATGCGAGCGCCGCACCTTGCCCGACGAGCAGGCCGAGCCGGACGACACCGCCATGCCCTCGAGATCGAGCATCATGAGCAGCGTTTCCGCCTTCAGGCCATCGATCGCGAAGGCGCTCGTGTTCGGCAGGCGCGGGGCCCTGGCACCGAAAACCACCACTCCAGGCTCGACCAGGCGAAGGCGGGCTTCGAGCCCGTCGCGCAAGGCACCGGTCAGGGCGGCATAATCCGCAAGCCCTGCCAGCGCAAGCGCACAGGCCTCCCCGAAGCCCGCTATGCCCGCAACATTCTCCGTGCCGGCCCGATAGCCGCCCTCCTGGCCGCCGCCGCGCACCAGCCGCTCGCGCACCTCGACGCCGGGCCGGGTGACGAAGGCGCCGACGCCCTTCGGTCCGCCGATCTTGTGGGCGGACAGGGTGATGACGTCCGCGCCCCAGGCGGCCATGTCGACGGACAGCTTGCCCGCCGCCTGCACGGCGTCGACATGCAGCAGCCCGCCATGGCGGTGCACGACCTCGGCCACCTCGGCGAGCGGCTGGACGACGCCGGTCTCGCTGTTGGACGCCTGCAGGCTGACGAGCGCCGTCGCTCCACCTTCGTTCGCCAGGCGACGCAGCCGCGCGTCGATGAAACCGAGATCGGCGATGCCGTCCTGGTCGACCGGGATCGTCTCGCGGGCGTTCTCGGGAAAGCGGCTGCCGCCGAGCACGCTCGCATGTTCGCCCGCGCCCATGAGATGGAGCGCGAGCGTCGTGAAGGACGGTTCGCGCCGCAGCGACGGCGTCATCACGGTATTGTTGGCTTCCGAGCCGCCGCTGGTGAAGACGACGTCGCGCGCCCGCGCGCCGACGAGGGCGGCCACCTTTTCGCGCGCCGTCTCGATCAGCGCGTGCGCCCGGCGCCCTTCCGCATGCACGGACGAGGGATTGCCGACCTCCTCGAAGGCACGCAGGATCACCTCGCGCACGGCCGGCCGCAGGGGCGCCGAGGCGTTGTAGTCGAGGTAATGACGCATGCCCGCCATGCTGTCTCCGCCGGCCTCCTCGCCTGCCGATCACAAACCTTGCTTTTTGCCCCTGTTGATGTGGTAGAGAAGAGCGACCACATCACCGGAGCCACCACCCACGCCATCCGGTTGCATATGCAACTCGATGCACGTATAAGTTGGCTCTTAGAACAGTTCTAACCGTGATTTAGAAGTGCGCGACCGGCATGTCAAGATTTGCACGGCCACTGGCGTGGCTTCCGGCGGCGCTGGCTTTATCGCGGTAACGGTGCCGGATCATGCCTGAAGTCATTTTCAACGGCCCTGCCGGGCGTCTCGAAGGCCGCTACCAGCCTGCGAAGAAGAAGGGCGCGCCCATCGCGATCATTCTTCATCCGCATCCGCAGTTCGGCGGCACGATGAACAACCAGATCGTGTACAGCCTGTTCTACACCTACGTGAACCGTGGGTTTGCGGTGCTGCGCTTCAACTTTCGCGGCGTCGGGCGCAGCCAGGGCTCCTTCGACCACGGCCACGGCGAATTGTCGGATGCGGCCGCCGCGCTCGACTGGGTGCAGTCGCTCAATCCGGACGCGCGCAGCTGCTGGATCGCCGGCGTGTCCTTCGGCGCGTGGATCGGCATGCAGCTCCTCATGCGCCGGCCGGAGATCGAAGGCTTCCTGTCGATCGCGGCCATGGCGAACCGCTACGACTTCTCCTTCCTCGCGCCCTGCCCCTCCTCTGGCCTCTTCGTGCACGGCTCCGAGGACCGGGTCGCGCCGGCGAAGGACGTCATCAGCGTCATCGAGAAGGTCAAGACCCAGAAGGGCATCGTGCTCGAACACGCGGTGATCGACGGCGCCAATCACTTCTTCGACGGCAAGGTCGAGGAGCTGATGCAGACGGTCGACGCCTATCTCGACAAGCGCATCGGCACCCCGCACGAAGACGCCGCCTGACGCGAAGACGCAAACAGGCTTCAGATCGCGGGGCGCCTCACGGCGCCCCGTCCCATTCCAACGCAAGACTGACCGACATGACGACGTACCGTTCCGATTTCCTGCGCACGCTGGCGGCGCGCGGGCTCATCCACCAGATCTCGGATGCCGAGGCGCTCGACGACCTCGCCGTGAAGGAACGGATCGTCGCCTATATCGGCTATGACCTGACGGCGCCGAGCCTGCATGTCGGGCACATGACCAACATCATGATGCTGCGCCGCCTGCAGCAGGCCGGCCACAAGCCCATCGTGCTGATGGGCGGCGGCACGACGCGCATCGGCGACCCCTCGTTCCGCAACGAGGCGCGCCCGCTGCTCGACGATGCGCAGATCGCCGCCAACAAGGAGGGCATCCGCAAGGTCTTCTCGAAGTTCCTCACCTTCGGCGACGGCCCGAGCGACGCCATCATGGTCGACAATGCCGAATGGCTCGACAGGCTCGAGTACATTCCCTTCCTGCGCGACATCGGCCGGCACTTCACCGTCAACCGCATGCTGAGCTTCGAATCGGTGAAGGCGCGCCTCGACAAGGAGGAGCCGCTCTCCTTCCTCGAGTTCAACTACATGATCCTCCAGGCCTACGACTTCCTGGAGCTCAGCCGCCGCTACGGCTGCCGCCTGCAGATGGGCGGCTCCGACCAGTGGGGCAACATCGTCAACGGCATCGAGCTCGCCCGCCGCGTCGACGCCACCCAGGTCTTCGCCCTCACCTGCCCGCTCCTGACCACCGCCTCCGGCGCCAAGATGGGCAAGTCGGCCGCCGGCGCCGTCTGGCTCAACGAGGACATGCTGCCGCCCTACGGGCTGTGGCAGTACTGGCGCAACTCCGAGGACGCCGACGTCGGTCGCTTCCTCAGGATCTTCACCGACCTGCCGCTCGACGAGATCGCGCGGCTCGAGCGGCTCGAGGGCGCCGAGCTCAACGAGGCCAAGAAGGTCCTCGCCACCGAGATCACCGCCCTCGTCCACGGCCGCGTGGCGGCCGAGACGGCGGCCGAGACGGCACGCAAGACCTTCGAGGAAGGGGCGCTGGCCGAGAACCTGCCGAGCATCGACGTGCCTTCGGCCGAGCTGCAGGCCGGGCTCGGCGTGCTCGCCGCCTTCGTCAAGGCCGGCCTCGTCGCCTCCACCAGCGAGGCGCGGCGCCAGATCAAGGGCGGCGGCCTCAAGGTCAACGACGAGGTCGTGAGCGACGAGCGGGCGGTCCTCGACCCCGGCAACCTGACGGCCGACGGCGTCGTCAAGCTGTCGCTCGGCAAGAAGAAGCACGTGCTGCTGCGGGCGCTCTAACGCGGTCCAGGATCCGTCGGGACGGGGAACGCGCGATTGGTACGGTCAGCGTCCGCCCCCGACGGAGGTGGCGCGGCCAAGGCATAGCCGTGGAGCGAACGAATGCCCGGATCAGAAAGAACGATCAACCACGGATCCGTGAGCCTTCGGGCGGAGTCGTTCGGAGAACCTACGGCTCCTGCCATTCTAATGATCATGGGCGCGACTGCGTCCATGCTGTGGTGGCCGGATGAGCTTTGCCAGATGTTGGCCGAGGCTGGCCGTTTTGTCATTCGATACGACAACCGGGATACAGGCCGCAGCACCACTCAGCACCCGGGAGCCCCGCTCTACACGATCGACGACATGGCCGATGACGCCATTGCCATTTTGGATGGCTATGGAATCCCACATGCGCATCTGGTCGGCATGTCTCTGGGAGGTATGATCGCCCAGCTCGTTGCTCTGAAGCAGCCGCGTCGCGTGCAGTCCCTAACGCTCATCAGCACATCGGCTTTTGACGAGGATGATCCGGACCTGCCACCGATGGATCCTGCCCTTCTTGCCCATTTCGGCAAGATCGAAACACTTGATTGGAGTGACCGCGGTGCCGTGGTCGACTTCCATGTCGAGAGCTTTCGCATTTCGGCAGGATCGAACGCCAACTTCGACGAGAGCCGTGCCCGAAGTCTGGCTGAGCGGGAGTATGATCGGGCGCTCAACCCCCAGAGCGCGCTGAACCACAGCATGCTTGGCGGCGGTGAGGAGTGGGCGGGGCGACTTTCGGAAATCGTGGTCCCGGCACTCGTCATCCACGGCAGAAGCGATCCGATCCTTTCTTTCGAGCATGGCAAAAAACTTGCGGCCAAGCTTGCCTCTGCCCGCCTAGTGGCATTGGAGGCGGGGCACGAACTGAATGCGAAGGATTGGCGCAGGATCGTCGATGAAATTCGGCGACAAACCGTTTGACGTGGCCACCGCCATCGGCGCCCGGCAGGATTGAGCGGCCCGATGGAACGCCGCCCCTGCCTCGTCATGTCTCCGTGTACGGCGTGCCATCCTTGTGCACGAAGCGGCCGTCGGCATTGGCGCTCATCATGTCGATGTCGGAGCAGGTCGTCAGGTCGTCGGGATGGCGCGACCCGATTTCCAGATAGACCGCGACCTCGTTCGACCTGTTGATCATGTGGTGGCCGTCGCCGGTGCCCTTCGGAAAGGCCGCGCAGTCGCCCGCGCGAAGAACGGTCTCGCCATGGTCCTCGACGAGCGTCAATTCGCCCGCGATCAGGTAGACGAACTCGTCCTCATGGGAATGCCAGTGCCGCTGGCTCGACCAGCCGCCCGGCGGCAGGCGCGTGAGATTGACGCCAAAATCCGTCAGCCCGCCGGCGTTGCCCAGGCGCTGCCGCAGCCTTCCTGCGCAAGGGGTGTTGAATTGCGGCGGATAGCCGGTTCCCTTGCTGACGGGGATGGCAGCGATGTCGATCTTCGGCATGGCAGTCCTCTTGGCGATCAGCGGGCGCGCTGGCCCGAGAGCGTAGGACCGTCGCCTTGCGCTCCGGCTCAAGGTCGCCGCCCTTCTCCGATGGCCCCGCGTCGGGGGGATCAGACCATGATGCCCCACCGAAAAGCCGCCCGAAAGCGGGCGGCTTCTGCTCCTCACCGCTGGCTGGGGCTCACCGGTGCCGGTGGAAGCGGGGTCGCTCCACCCTGCCCGCTGTCCGCACGTCCCGCGTCAAAGAACTTGCGCAGGAAGCCCGGCGCGATGGCTGACAGGGGATTGATGGTCATGGTCGGCCCCGCCATCGGGCCGCGCACGCGGAAGTTGACGGCGAAGAGCCCCTCGTACTGCCCGCCGCCGAGCAGCAGGCCGATCACCGGCAGCTGGCTGAAGATGTTGTTGAGGGCATAGGCCGGCACGTAGGTGCCGGAAAGGTCGAGCGTCTCGTTGCCGAGGTCGAGATGGCCCTCGAGGCTGATGCCGACCTGCGGCCCCCAGATCACCGCCTCGCGCATGTTGATTCGCCCGCTCGCGCGCGTGAAGTCCACCTTGAGCTTGGTGAAGGGCACGTCGTTGACGGTGACCCGCTCGCCCTCGCGCGGCTGGGCCGAGACGATGCGGCGCAGGGCCGGCTCGTCCACCAGCGAGAAGTCCCGGATGTTGAGGATGCCGGCTGCGCGTCCGTTCGCCGGCGGCAGCTGGAGCACGAGTTGCCCGCCGGCCATGCGTTGGTAGATGTCCACGAAGCGCAGCGCCGCGCCGGCGTCGGCCGTCTGCACGATGGTAAAGGATTCGCCCGAGCTGCCGCGCGACAGGGAGGCGGTGACGGGCGAGCGGCCGAACGAGCCGTTGAAGGCGAGCCCGGACACGTTGCCGCCGCGCATGGCGAGCTTCAGGGCCGCATTGGAGACGAGCTCGTTGTTGAAGCCGCCGAGGATGTCCACGGCGACATCGAGATCGACGTCCGTGGCGTCGTCGCCGCCGCCCCGGCCGAAGACCTGACGCAGGAACGGCCGCGCATCGAGCACGTTGCCGCGCACCGTCGCCTTGAAGCCGTCGCGCGCGCGGGCGACCTGCAGGCGCACGTCGTCCCCCGGCGACAGCTTGATCTGCGAGAACTCGGCCTCGCTGAAGCTGCCGTCGCTGCGCAGGACGACCCGGCCGCCCTTTGCAGAGGCGCCCGCGCCGTCGAGCGTGAGCTTCTCGAGGATATAGCCGTCGCTCTTCTCGACGAGGTCGAACGCCAGGCTCGCCTCGCGGCCCGCGGCCTTCGTCCAGCCGGGCAGCAGCTCGTTGACCGCCGCCTTGCTGAGATCGACCGTGATGCTCTTCGGCCGCTTGGCCGCCTCGCTCAGCGACAGGTCGGCCGCGACCGTGACGGGCCCCGTGAGCTTCCGCCCGAAATCGAAGCCGAGCCGCGTACGCGCCGCGTCGTCCGCGGTGACTTTGATTGCTGCCTGCCCGCCTGCCCCGGTGAGGGGCTGCCTGAGCGTGACGGTCGCAGGCAGGTCCGCGAGGCGCGCATCCCCGTCGAGCGTCAGGAGGTCGCCGTCGAGCGTGAGCGTGAAGCTGCCCTTCTCGATGTTCTTGTCGCCGGCAATGCCGGTCACGACGAGGTCGCTCAGCTGGCCGCTCGCTTCCGCCTTGACGTCACGCGTCGTCAGTTCGTCGATGAGCGGCAGGGCCAGTTCGAGGCGGATGTCCGCATTGCCGGACACCTTCGCCGGGTCGAGCTCGACCGCCATCCGATCGCGCATGGCCTCGCTGCGGGCGAGCGCGAGGACCGCGTCCGCACCGCCCTGGATGCGCAGGCTGATGCGCGCCTGCGCCGGCTTGCGCAGGTCCTCCACGGCAAAGAAGCCTTCCGACAGGGAAAGCTTGCGCTCTCCCTCCAGGGACACCTCGGAACGCGGCAGGTAGATGCTGACGCTGTCGCCGTCGACCGTGCCGCGCGCCGCCGTATCCATCAGGACCGGCAGGCCTTTCGCGGCCGCGAGCTGCGCGCCCGACATCCGGAACCTGACGTCGACCGTCTCCCGGGGCAGCGGCTTCTTCTGCCGCGAGGCGGCGAGCTCCTCGCCATTGAGATCGACGGTGACCGACAGCTCGTGGACGGTTCCTGCCTGCAGGTTGTCGATGAGGTAGCGCCGGACCCCCGAGGCGACGAAGGCCGGCCACAGCCGGAGGAGCGCGCGCGCATCCGATTCCGAGCTCGATACCGCCACTTTGAGGCCGCCCTCGTCGTCGGGCGTTCCCGCGCTGCCCGACATCTCGACCGCAAGCTGCTGACCGGTGACGGAGAGACGCCTGAGGACCACGCCCCCCTCGTCCCCGCCGACGATCTCAGCGGCGATGTCGTCGATGGTGAGCGGGTCTTCGCCACCCGTCAGGCGCTCGATCACGGCGGCCTTGCCGGCGAGGTCGAGCCGCCAAGGCACGCCCTGGCCCTCGCCGGCAGAGAGCCGGCCGGCGAGGTTGATGCGGGTTTCGCCCGCAGTGAAAGACGCCGAGGGCAGCTCGAATGCCCGCGTGCCGGGGTTCCAGCTCAGGCGCAGGCCGATGTCGTCCACCTCGATCGGCGGCTGGTCGGGATCGTCGATGTAGACGATGGCGGCATCACCGGCCAGGCTCGCATCGAGCGCTTCGAGATGTCCCTCGCCGTCGACCGACAGCGACACTTCGCCCGAGAGCGGCATGCGCGTCGTCACCAGCGAATGGCTGAGGCCGCCGAACAGGAGGAGGTCCGACACCGGCGCGCGCGCGAGGTGCACCTGCGCCTGGCGGGCTCCCTTCTGCTCGCCGCGCACCACCCCCGAGACGCTCCATGGGCCGTGCTCGCCGCGCAGGCCGAAATTGAAGTGGGTCAGCGTCGCCTTGGCGCGGGTGAACTGCAGCGACACATCGGCGAAGCGCGCGCGCGGCCGGCGCTGGGCATCGACGATCGTCAGCCGCGCGTCGCTCAGGCCGAAATGGTCGATCGTGCCGAACAGGCTATCCCGGTCCGTGATGAGATCGACCAGGGAGACGACGGCGGCGGCGAGCGGCAGTTCCTCCTGGGCGGCCCCTTCCGCCACCACGGGAGGCTGGGCCTGCGGCGCGGCCGGTGACGGGGCCGCTTCCTCGTCGGTCGCGGCGAAGGACAGCTCACCCGTCGACGAGACGTTGAGGCGCAGGTCGAGCCCGCTGAAGACGACGGCGCTCGGGCTCACCCGCCCGACCATCAGCCCCAGGGAGCTGACCGATATCTCGCCCGCCTGCGCCTTCAGGACGCTCGCGCCATCGGCGTTGCGGATGTCGATGCCGGAGACGCGCAGGGTCGGGCCATAACGCGTGTAGTCGATGGCGGCGCTCGCGATGCCGACGTCCCAGCCCCTGCCGACGCGCTCCGAGAGCGCCGCCTCGATGCGCTGCGGCAATCCGTCGATCTCGATGGGCGACCAGGCGATTCGCCCGGCAAGGCCGCCGATCAGCAGGAGGACGAGCGCGACGAGAACCAGGAGCACACGGCGGGCTCGGCGGCGACCCCGGGGGCGCGCACGATGCGCCTTCCCTTCGCCGTCGGCGGCCTCGATACGTCTCCTGGCGAACAGCTTGTTCACTCCGGTCCGTTCCCCTTGGGGCGTTCCATTCGTCTCCCACGATTCGTGCGACACGGGAACGCCAACCCGGCCCCATGGCGGCCGACGGGCTGGCATCCTCGTGATCGCGTGGACGTTTTCCGCGCCGCCCTTGACGAGGCGAACAGAACGGCCAGCCTGCTCCACTGCAAGCAATCGGTGGACGGGCGGGCGGACGCTTCGCCGCCTCACGAAAGGCTTAGCGCAAAGAATCAGACGAAAGGAAGGCGAGACGATGGTTCAGGAAGGCGACAAGGCGCCCGATTTCACCCTGCCCGGCGCAGGCGGCACCGAAGTGCGCCTGTCGGCGTTGGCCGGCAGGAAGGTCGTGGTCTATTTCTACCCGAAGGACGACACCAGCGGCTGCACCAAGGAGGCCATTGCCTTCAATGGCCTGCGCCGGGAATTCGAGGCCATCGACACGCACGTCGTCGGCATTTCCGCCGACAGCGTCGCCCGCCACGACAAGTTCCGCGCCAAGCACGATCTCGCGATCACGCTCGCCTCCGACGAGGACCGCAAGGCGATCGAGGCCTACGGCGTCTGGGGCGAGAAGACCATGTACGGCCGCAAGTTCATGGGCATCCTGCGCACCACCTTCCTCATCGGGCCGGACGGCCGTATCGCCCGCATCTGGCGGCAGGTGAAGGTCGACGGCCATGCGGAAGCGGTTCTCGCGGCCGCGCGCGAGCTGTAGCCCTCATTTGCGAATGCTTAACCCTAACGGACTTTAATCTTCAGGGTTTCCGCCTCCCTGGAGAAACCCGATTTGCGCCGCCTCTCCCCGCCCAACCTGCAACTTCGCTCCGAGGCGAGCCATGCCGGGGTGTCGCGCCGCCATCTGCAGGTCGGGGCTATCGTCGTCTTCGTGGCGGTGCTGGCCTGGGCGGGGGCGGCGACCTGGATGCTGTTCTTTCGCGACGCGGTCGTCGCCGGCCTCATCGTGCGCCAGCAGCGCATCACGCTTGCCTACGAGGACCAGCTTGCCGCCCTGCGCCGGCAGCTCGATCTGGTCGCCAGCCGGCAATATCTGGAGCAGGAGCGCGTGGAAGCGCGCGTGGCGCAGGTTCTGGAGCGCCAGGAAGAACTCGAGCGCCGCCAGTCGCTGGTTGATGCGCTGCAGAGGCAGGCGAGCGGCATCGAAGCCGTCGGCCGTCCGGCGGGCGGGATCGCCGCGCCGGTCGCCGCCGGCACGACGCGGCCCTCCCCTCCGGCCAATCGGCCATCACGCGGCGAAGCCGCGCGGGACAGGCTCGGCGCCTTGCGCTACCTGCCGGCCCCGGAGCGTCTCGCCCGCACGGACCAGGCGCTCGAGAGGCTGACGCATCGACAGACATCGGCGCTCTCCGGCATGCTGGCCTCCTCGCAACGCCGGCTCGACCGATATGTCGACATCGTGGCCTCCGTCGGCCTGCCGACCGGGCCGCTCACCCGCCTGCCCGGAAAGGCGGCGGGGGGAGTTGGTGGGCCCTATGTGCCGGTGCAGGCCGACGCGCCGATGCATTTTGGCAGCCTCGCCGACACGCTGAAGGGCAGCCTGACCCTGGCCGCGCGGGCCGCGGGCGTGGTCGCCGCGCTCCCCCTCGGCCGGCCCGCGGAGACGGAGGAGACGAGCCCCTTCGGCGTCCGGCTGGATCCTTTCCTGCGCGCGCCCGCCCTTCACACCGGGCTCGACTTCCGCGCCTCCTACGGCGCGCCGGTCCGCGCTACCGGGCCGGGCACCGTCGTCTTCGCCGGTTACAGCGGCGGCTATGGCAACATGGTGGAGATCGAGCACGTCAGCGGCGTGATGACGCGCTATGCGCATCTTTCCGGCTTCGCGGTCACGGAGGGCGACACGATCGCCGCCGGCGACGTGGTGGGGCGCGCCGGCAGCACGGGCCGCTCCACGGGCCCGCATATCCATTATGAAACGCGGATCGGCGGTGACCCCGTCGATCCGCAGCGCTTCATCGCAGCCGGCGCGCGCCTCTATGGCAGGCGATAGCCGGCACCCTCGCCCGCTCAGTCGATATCCTCGACCTCGACCTCGCCGCCATAGACGCGCTGGGCGAGCGACGCCTCGATGAAGGGATCGAGCCTGCCGTCGAGCACGTCCTGAGGGCTCGTCGACTGGACGCCCGTGCGCAGGTCCTTCACGAGCTGGTAGGGCTGCAGCACGTAGGAGCGGATCTGATGGCCCCAGCCGATGTCGGTCTTCGACGCCGCCTCGGCCATCGCCTTCTCCTCGCGCATCTGCAACTCGCGCTCGTAGAGGCGCGCCCGCAGCATCGCCCAGGCCGTGGCCCGGTTCTTGTGCTGGGATCGCTCCGCCTGGCAGGCGACGACGATGCCGGTCGGGATATGGGTGATGCGGACGGCCGAATCCGTCGTGTTGACGTGCTGGCCGCCGGCGCCCGAGGCGCGGAAGGTGTCGATCCGGCAGTCGGACTCGTTGACGGCGATGTCGATGCGGTCGTCGACCACGGGATAGACCCATACGGAGGCGAAGCTCGTATGCCGCCGCGCATTCGAATCGAACGGCGAGATGCGGACCAGGCGGTGCACGCCCGATTCGGTCTTCGCCCAGCCATAGGCGTTGTGGCCCTTGACGAGGAGCGTGGCCGACTTGATGCCGGCCTCCTCGCCGTCGGTCACTTCCATGACCTCGACCTTGAACCGGCGCCGCTCGCCCCAGCGGATGTACATCCGCATGAGCATCTGCGCCCAGTCCTGGCTCTCGGTGCCGCCGGCGCCGGAGTGGATTTCGATATAGGTGTCGTTCTGGTCCGCCTCGCCGGACAGCAGGGCCTCGATCTGGCGCCTCGCGGCCTCCGCCTGCAGGGACCGGATGGTCTCCTCCGCCTCCTCGACGACCGAGGCATCGCCTTCGGCATCGCCGAGTGCGATGAGCTCGACGGCATCGGCGAGATCACGCTCGATCTGCTCGATGGCCGTGATGCTCTCCTCGAGGGCGGTGCGCTCGCGCATGATCTTCTGCGCAGCTTCCGCGTCGTTCCACAGCGAGGGATCCTCGGCGAGGTTGTTCAGCTCGGCGAGCCGGCGTTTGGCCTGATCCCAGTCAAAGATGCCTCCTCAGCAGTCCGACAGACTGCTTGACGGCATCAACCAACGTCTCGATTTCGGCGCGCATGCTCGCCTTCATCCTGCAATCGGTGGAAGATTGCGCCCGGCCATGCCGTTCACGCCGGACGCATCAGCGCTCTTAGCCAGCCCGGCCCCGGATGTAAACCGTGGCGAGGCGGCAAGGGGCGATGGAGGCCGTCAATAGAGGCCGCCGGAGCCGCTGCCGACGTCACCGGGCGGGGCGGCACCGTAGCTTTCGGGCGCAGCGTCGCTGTAGCCGACGAGATAGCCGTCCGGAGGCGCCGTCCCGGGCTTGAACGCCTCGAGAATCGTGCGCCCGCCCGCCCCGGCGCGCTGGCCGGACGCGAGATCGACGCGGATGAGCTTGATGCCCGGGGGCACGCGGAACGGCGTCGCCGGCTTGCCGTCGAGCGCGAGCGTCATGAAGTCGCGGAAGATGGGCGCGGCATACTGGCCGGCCGTCGCCGAATTGCCGAGCGAGCGCGGACGGTCGTAGCCGAGATAGATGCCCACCGCCAGATCGGGCGAGAAACCGACGAACCAGACGTCCTTGGCCTCGTTCGTCGTGCCGGTCTTGCCGGCGAGCGGCTTGCCGACGCTCTTGACCACGGTCGCGGTGCCGCGCTGCACGACGCCTTCGAGGATCGAGACCATCTGGTACGCCGTCATCGGATCGATGACCTGCTCGCGGTTGTCGACGAGCTGCGGCTCCGGCTGGTTGCGCCACTCGTCGGCGTCGCATCCCTGGCAGATGCGCTCGTCGTGCTTGTAGATGGTGTGGCCCCACCGGTCCTGGATGCGGTCGATGAGCGTCGGCTTGATGCGCTTGCCGCCGTTGACGAACATCGAATAGGCGGTCGTCATGCGCAGCACCGTCGTCTCGCCGGCGCCGAGCGACATCGGCAGGTAGGGCGCAAGATCGTCGTAGATGCCGAAGCGCTTCGAATAGTCGCCGATCAGCGGCATGCCGACGTCACGCGCCAGGCGCACGGTCATCAGGTTCTTGGAGCGCTCGATGCCGTAGCGCAGCGTGTGCGGGCCGGTGGACTTGCCGTCGTAGTTCTTGGGCCGCCACACCTCGGTGCCGGACATGATCTCGATCGGCCCGTCGACGATGATCGAGGACGGCGTATAGCCGTTGTCGATCGCCGTCGCATAGACGAACGGCTTGAACGAGGAACCCGGCTGGCGCAGCGCCTGCGTCGCGCGGTTGAACTCGCTCTGGTCGAAGGAGAAGCCGCCGACCATGGCGAAGACGCGCCCGGTGTTGGGGTCCATCACCACCATGGCGCCGGACACCTCGGGGATCTGGCGCAGCCGGTACTGCCCCGGCTTGTCGGCGACGGGCTCGACATAGACCACGTGGCCGGGCTTGAGCGCCTGGGTCAGACGGGCCTTGCGCGTCCACTTGATGCCGTCCGGCAGGATCTTGCCGGTCTCGCGCTCGCTCGACAGCTTGCCCGAGATCTCGCGCGCCGGCTGCAGGCCGATGGTGGCCTCGCGGTCGCTCACCTCGAGCACGACGGCGAGCCGCCACGGCTGCACGTCGCCGAGCGCCGGAATGTCGGCAAGCGCCGCCCCCCACTCGCCGCTGGCGAGATCGATCGTCTCGACCGGGTCGCGCAGCCCCCGCGCCTCGTCGTAGCGCACGAGGCCGTCGACGAGGGTCTTGCGCGCCATCGCCTGCATCTTCGGGTCGAAGGTCGAGCGCACCGACAGGCCGCCGTCGTAGAGCGCCTTCTCGCCGTAGCGCTCGACGATCTCGCGCCGGATCTCCTCGGCGAAGAAGCCGGCGGAATAGGTATTGGGCGAGAGCGTGCGGGGATTGACCTCGAGCGGCTGGCGCTTGGCGGCATCGGCCTCTTCGCGCGTGATGTAGCCGTTGTCGAGCATGCGGTCGAGCACCCAGTTCCGCCGCTCGATGGCCGCCTCGCGCTGGCGGAAGGGGTGATAGTTGTTCGGCGCCTTCGGCAGCGCCGCAAGATAGGCGATCTCCGGCAGCGTCAGCTCGTGCACCGACTTGCCGAAATAGTTCAGCGCGGCGGCCGCTATGCCGTAGTTGCCGAGGCCGAGGTAGATCTCGTTGAGATAGAGCTCGAGGATCTTGTCCTTCGAATAGACCGCCTCGATTCGCAGGGCGATCAGCGCTTCCTTGATCTTGCGCTCGTAGGTCTGCTCGTTGGTGAGCAGGAAGTTCTTGGCGACCTGCTGCGTGATCGTCGAGGCGCCCTGCTGCCGTCGGCCGGACGACCGCAGGTTGGAGACCACGGCCCGCGCGATGCCTTCGGGATCGACGCCGTTGTGCCGGTAGAAATTCTTGTCCTCGGCCGACAGAAAGGCCTCAATGACGAGGTTCGGGACGGCCTGGATGGGGAGGAAAAGCCGCTTCTCGCGCGAATATTCGGCGACCAGGCTGCCGTCGCTGGCATGGACGCGCGTCATCACCGGCGGCTCGTAATTGGCGAGCTGCTTGTGGTCCGGCAGGTCCTGGGAATATTTCCAGACGAAAAAGCCGACCACGGACGCCCCGATGACGAAGAGAATCGCCCCGGCCGTGAACAGAAATCCAAGAAAGCGAACTATCAAACGCATCCGTTGAAGGCCCGTCGCCCGTTGCTTCTCCCCGCCGCCACAGCGGCGCCGGTGGTCATCCCCCGATGCGCCGGCGCTCCCTCCCTAACACGAGCCGGCCCCGCGTGACCAGAAACGGCAGCCTGAAAGAGCACGGAAAGCCGAACGATTCGGTTCTTATCCCGCGCATCTATGGAGAAACTGCGGCGTCGGGCTGGGCGGCGAGGCGTGTCGCGAAGAAGCGGTCCACGGCCTCGACGAGGGCGGCGCTCGATTTGTCGCGCCAGGCGTCGGACACGAGGAGGTCGGCGTCCTTGGCGCTCGACAGGTAGCCGAGCTCGATGAGCACGGAGGGAATGTCGGGCGCCTTGAGGACGATGAATCCGGCCGAGCGCAGCGGGTTCTTGTTGAGCGCGACGACGTCGCGCAGGCCGTTCACCACCTTGTTGGCGAAATCGAGCGAGAAGACCCGCGTCTCGCGCTTCGTCAGCTCGGCCAGGATGCCGGCGATCTCGTTCGGATCCTCGACCACGTCGACACCGGCGATCTGGTCGGCGAGGTTCTCCTTGGCGGCGAGGCGCTCGGCCTCGGCGTCGCTGGCGAAGGCCGAGCCGGTGTAGACGGTCGCCCCGCGCACGCGGCTGCTGTCGGACAGCGTGTCGGCATGGATGGAGACGAACAGCGACGCCCCCGCCTTCTGGGCCATGCGCCAGCGCCCGCCGAGCGAGACGAAGGTGTCGCTGGTGCGGGTCATCATGACCCGGTAGCGCCCCGTCTCCTCCAGCCGCAGCTTGAAGCGCTCGGCGAAGGCGAAGACCACGTCCTTTTCGGCGACCCCGTTGACGCCGATCGCCCCGGGATCGACGCCGCCGTGGCCGGGATCGATGACGATGAGCGGCTTGTCGCCCGCGGGCGGAACCGGCTGCGGTGCGGCGGCGGCCGGTAGCGGCTCGGGCTCCACCATCGGCTTGAGCGCCGTCTTGCGATAATTCGCCCGGTCGGTGCGGGAAAGCTCGATGACGAGCAGGGTGCCCTCCCCCAACGCCCGGCTGTCGATGCGCTCGACGAGGGCCGGCTGCGCGAGGTCGATGACGATGCGCGAGCGGCCCGGGGCGAAGAGGCCGAAGCGATAGGAAGCGACGAGCCCCGCGCCCTTGCGCCCGGCATTGGCCGGCAGCTGGAAGTTGACCTCGGGCAGGTCGATGATGACCCGGTCGGGCCGCTCCAGCAGGAAGGCCTTGGCCTCCACGGGGCGGGACAGGGTCAGGCTGAGACGGGTGACCGCACCTTCGACCTTGATGTCGGCGGCCACGGCGACAGCCGCTCCTGAAGGCGCCGCGGAATCCTGGGCCGAGGCAGGGTGCGCGAGCAGCAGGCCGACGGCGGCAAGGCAGGCCGCGAACAGCCTCGCGGCGCGGCGTTTCACCGCCCCGCCCTTCCCGCCTGCCTCGATGCCGATGCGCGCCATTGGGAGCGGCCCCTGTCCCACCGCCGTTTCTTCAAGGAACCATCCATTAAGAGATAGGAAGGCCTTGGTTAATACTTCTTCACCAGCGCGGCCACGCTGGCATTCCATGCGTGGCCTTCCTGCAACAATCGCTCATGACTCTTGCCAAATGGCCGCATGCGTCTGTAATGAAAAGGCGACTCTGTTTTCGGCGTCGCCGTTGGTCGCCTTTTTCAAATCGGGCGGCTGTGCCGCGGCAGTCCCCCTCCCCATGGGCAGGCGGGCGCGGCCTTGAAGCGGCGTGCCGAAGCGGCGGTTGTCATTTCGTTGCGGGATCGTCCGCAACGCTTTCACGTCGGTCCCGGTCCATCCCGCGGCACCGGCGTTTCGAGGCTAAGGATCGGAGGACTATGGGCAGCCCGACAGCGATCGCCCGGCTTGCTCCATCGCCGACCGCAGGACGCGGCGCGATGGTCGGGGGATATTCGTACGGCTTGCTCCAGCTCTTCCACACCACCGCATTCCCGTCACCCCATGCGCCCGTATCCAGCGGTGCGCCAGCGACCTGTCGACGGACGCCGCCTGCCGCCTTCCGGCTGGCGGAGCAGACGTTGTTTCGCACGGAATTGCCCAGCGGCATGCGCCGGAGGTCGCCCGTATGAGAGTTCAACATGGCAAACAAGATGCTCATCGACGCCTCCCACCCGGAAGAAACCCGGGTGGTGGTCGTCCGCGGTAACCGCGTCGAAGAGTTCGACTTCGAATCCGCCAATCGCAAGCAGCTGCGCGGCAATATCTATCTCGCCAAGGTCACGCGGGTCGAACCGTCCCTGCAGGCCGCCTTCGTCGAATACGGCGGCAATCGCCACGGGTTCCTCGCCTTCAGCGAGATCCATCCCGACTACTACCAGATCCCCGTCGCCGACCGTCAGGCGCTGCTGGCCGAGGAGGCCCAGGCCGAGCGCGAGGCCGAGAAGGACGAGGAGCGCGCCGCCCGCCGCCGCCAGTCCAAGCGCTCGCGCAAGGGTGACGACGCGACCGTGAGCGCCGAGCCCGAGGCGGATGAGAATGCCGCCGCGCCGGAGGGCGAAGCGGCCGAGGCGAACGGCGAGGAAGAGGTGATCGAGCACCTCGGCGGCGCCGACGTCGGCGAGGAGGTGCCGGACCGCCGTCATCGTCCCCTGCGCCGCCAGTACAAGATCCAGGAGGTGATCAAGCGCCGCCAGGTGCTGCTCGTCCAGGTGGTCAAGGAAGAGCGCGGCAACAAGGGCGCCGCGCTGACGACCTATCTGTCGCTCGCCGGCCGCTATTCGGTGCTGATGCCCAACACGGCACGCGGCGGCGGCATCTCGCGCAAGATCACCAACGTCACCGACCGCAAGCGCCTCAAGACCATCGCCCAGGAGCTCGACGTGCCCGAGGGCATGGGCGTCATCCTGCGCACGGCCGGTGCCTCCCGCACCAAGGCCGAGATCAAGCGCGATTTCGAATATCTCCTGCGCATGTGGGAGAGCGTGCGCGAGCTGACGCTGAAGTCGTCCGCTCCGGCGCTCGTCTACGAGGAAGGCTCGCTCATCAAGCGCGCCATCCGCGACCTCTACAACAAGGACATCGACGAGGTTCAGGTCTCCGGCGATGACGGCTACCGCGAGGCCAAGGACTTCATGCGCATGCTCATGCCGAGCCATGCCAAGGTCGTGAAGCCCTATAGGGACCCGCAGCCGCTCTTCGCCCGATTCGGCGTCGAGGCGCAGCTCGACGCGATGTTCTCCAACCAGGTGACGCTGAGGTCCGGCGGCTACATCGTCATCAACCCGACGGAGGCGCTCGTCTCCATCGACGTGAACTCGGGCCGCTCGACGCGCGAGCACAACATCGAGGACACGGCGCTCAAGACGAATCTCGAGGCGGCCGAGGAGATCTCGCGCCAGCTGCGCCTGCGTGACCTCGCCGGCCTCATCGTCATCGACTTCATCGACATGGAGGAGAAGCGCAACAACCGCGCCGTCGAGAAGAAGCTGAAGGAGTGCCTGAAGAACGACCGGGCGCGCATCCAGGTCGGCCGCATCTCGGCCTTCGGCCTGCTGGAGATGTCGCGCCAGCGCATCCGCACCGGCGTCCTGGAAAGCTCCACGGTGGTCTGCCACCACTGCGGCGGCTCGGGCTTTGTCCGCGCCACGGCTTCGGTCGCGCTGCACATCCTGCGCTCCATCGAGGAGGCGCTGCTCAAGAGCGCCGCGCACAACGTCGTCGTGAAGACGCGGACCGAGGTCGCGCTCTACATCCTCAACCAGAAGCGCGTGCACCTGCGCGAGCTCGAGACGCGCTTCGACGTCGGCATCTCGATCTTCGGGGACGATACGCTCTCCGGCACCACGAACTTCACCATCGAGCGCGGCGAGGCCGTCCTGCGCAGCGAAACGCGCGCGCCGGCCACGGGCATCCGCATCGAGAGCGCGCCGGTCATCGAGGAAGAGCCGGACGTCGCCGATGAAGAGGAGGACGTGACCGAGGAGGCCCCGCAGCAGGCCCGCGCCGGACAGGAAGGCAGCGAGGACGGCAACGGCAAGCGTCGCCGCCGTCGGCGTCGCCGTCGCGGCGGACGGGGTGGCGAAGGTCGCGAGGCTGCGCCGGCCGACGCCGGGATCGCGGCCGAGTACCAGTCGGATGAGGATGACGACGCGGATGTCCCGGCCGGCGAGCCGGACGCCGCGGCCGAGGTCGTGGCCGAAGCCGCCACCGAGGAGCCGGCCGAGACGCCCGCCGCCGAAGCGGAGGAGGCTGCGCCGGCCAAGCGCCGCCGCACGCGTCGCTCCACGCGCGGCAAGCGGGCGGCTGACGAGGCTGTAGCCTCGCCCGCCACCGAAGCCGAAGGCGCGCCGGAAGCTGCCGCCGAGATCGAAGCTGCGCCCCCCGCCGAGGAGCCGGAGGAGGAAGTCGTTGCTGCACAGCCGCAGCAGCCCGCCCCGGCCCCCGAGGCAATCCCCGCTCCGGCACCGCAGAAGCCGGCCGAGCCCGAGCCGGCGGAGGAGGATGCCAACCGCCCGAAGCGCACGGGCTGGTGGGCCCGCGCCAAGGCCAGCCTCACCGGCGGCTGAGCCGCGAGGAATTGTCGGTTTCAGGAAGCGGCGGGCCCCGGCCCGCCGCTTTCCTTTTGGCTATTCCCTCGCCGCGGCCCGGCAGCGGTTGACGATGGCGGTGACACGCCCCCGGGTGTCTGCCGACGTGTCCGCGAGGTCGATCTCCTCCTGCCGGATCGCCGCGTCGGCACAGGCGCAATAGCGCGTGCACTCAGCCGCCGCGACGCCGGCCTGCTCGCAGCTCGCACGGCACTGCGGCACGAAGCCGACCGCCACGGAAGGCTGGCGCGTGATGCCGAGCGCCTGGGCGGCAAGGAACATGAGGCCGAACAGCACGGGCTGGTGGACGAGATAGAAGGCCAGGCTGTGCCGGCCGGTCCAGGCGATGAGACGCTCGACCATGCCCGGCGTCCGGCTGGTCCGCAGCCATGCCGTCAGGTTTCGGTCGACCGCTATCCTGCCGGCCGCGACACCGAGCAGCACCGGCCCGAACCACGGGAAGAGCGGCACATAGTCGTTCGACATCGGTACCTGCGTGCCGAGGCCGACGAAGGCGAGCGCCGGCAGGTCGAACAGCGGCGATGCGACGAGCCACGGAGCCGCCACGACGGCGATGCCGGCGATCGCAGCGGCGGCCGGCGGCAGCCGCAGGAACGGCAGGGCAAGCAGGCTCGACAGGGCGATGCAATGCAGGATGCCGAAGAAGATGTAGCTCTGCGGAAAGGCGAAGAAGGTCACGATGGTGATCGCCGCCGCCGCCGCGACGATCACCGCGAGCCGCCGCAGGAAGGCCTGCCAGCGAATCCCGCTTCCATGGGCGAGCACGAGGCTGAAGCCGACGAGCAGGAGGAACGAGGCGGCGATGGCCCGGGCAAAGAGCCGCCAGCCTGGATCGTTGACGACGTCGACGCTCGTGAGACCGAGATGGCTCGCGTCCCATGCGCCGTGATAGACCGCCATGGCGAGGAGCGCGACGCCCCGCGCCAGGTCGATGCCGAGAAGCCGGCCGCGGCCATGGACGCCGGCGTCGCGCAGGGAGGCCTCGTCCTGCATGGTCGCGGACAGGGACGATCCGTGTCTGGCGGACGTCATGCATTCACCTCCGGCTCCTTCCGCATCTCCCGCGCGGGCTTCCTCGCTCATAGCCCCTTTTGCCCTCTGCGAGAACGTGCCACCCGATGAACGCCGGTACGGACCATTCTGCTAAATCGTTTGAAACGGGCTTGCGGCAGTCTGCGCTTCGCGTCAAAAGCAAGGGAAAGACCGGTGAGCCATGGAGCCAGAAATGAGCGACATCCATATCGAGCGAATGAAGGCCTGCGGCGTCATCCCGGTCGTCTCGGTGCCGGACGCGGCGGCCGCCGTGTCGCTGGCCCGCGCCCTTCTCGACGGCGGCATCGACGTGATCGAGCTCACGCTGCGCACCGAGGCCGGCCTCGCCGCCATCGAGGCGGTGGCCCGGGAATGCCCGCAGATGTTCGTCATTGCCGGAACGGTCGTGCAGCCGGCCCAGTTCGCCCAGGTGCGCGATGCCGGCGCCAAGGCCGTCGTCAGCCCCGGGTTCAGCGAGACGCTGGACGATGCCGCCAAGGCGGCAGGCCTGCCCTGGCTGCCCGGCGTCGCCACGGCCTCGGAAGTGATGCGCGCGGGCGAGCGCGGCCGCACGGCCCTGAAGTTCTTCCCGGCCGAGCAGGCCGGCGGCATCGCCATGATCAAGGCGCTCGCCGGCCCCTTCCCCAAGGTCGTCTTCTGCCCGACGGGCGGCGTCAACACGGCCAATCTCGGCGATTACCTCTCCCAGAAGATGGTGATGTGCGTCGGCGGGACATGGCTGACGCCGCCAGCGGCGGTCTCGGCCGGCGACTGGGCTGCGATCCGCGAGGAGGCCGCCAAGGCGCGCAGGCGGGTCGACGCGTTGCGCGCCGCCTGATCCGGTTGCGGCTGCCCTCGCCGGCTGCTTCAATGCACCCCACGTGGGTAAATGCGGCCGTGGGTGATGATTGCATCTGGTCCTGCAGCTCTCGACGAGGATCTCGGGGTGCTGGCCGAATGGCTGGCCTCGGCCGAGGTCGTCGCGCCCTTCACCGGCGCGGGGATCTCGACGGAGAGCGGCGTGCCCGATTTCCGCTCGCCGGGCAGTCCCTGGCTCACGAACCAGCCCATTGCCTTCGACGCCTTCGTGGCGAGTGCGGAGGCCCGGCGGGAGGCATGGCGGCGCAAGTTCGCCATGGACGACCTCTACGCCGGTGCGGCCCCCGGACGTGGGCATCATTTCCTTGCGGGTCTCGTCGCGACCGGCAAGGCGCCGGCCATCATCACCCAGAACATCGATGGCCTGCAGCAGGCGGCGGGCGTGCCGGAGGAGCGGGTGATCGAGCTGCACGGCAACGGCACCTACGCGGCCTGCCTCGACTGTGCGCAGCGGCAGGAGCTGGCGGAGATCCGCCCGGCCTTCGAATCGAGCGGGCGTCCACCCGCCTGCCCGCATTGCGGCGGCATCGTCAAATCCGCCACCATCTCCTTCGGCCAAACCCTGCCGCAGGCGGCGCTGCAACGGGCTCTGGCGCTGGCGGGCGCGAGCGATCTCTTCATCGCCATCGGCTCCTCGCTGCTGGTCCATCCCGCGGCAGGACTGCCGGTGATGGCGAAGCGGCACGGGGCGCGTCTCGTCATCATCAACCGTGAGGCAACACCGCTCGATGAGATCGCCGATCTTGTGCTCAACGGCGAGATCGGCGCAATCTGCATGCGACTCGCCGAACTGTCCGGCGACGCCGGGCGGAGCATTAATTATTCATGAATTCTGACTTTGCGCTGCGTCTGTGAGTGTTATCCTTGTCTGGGGAATCGTTCTCTACGATTCGGCTGGTGGTTTTCATGTCCGACGATTTTTCTTCAAATGGTTTCGACCCCAAGGTCGGCGCGCCGGATGAAGCGCGCCTGACGGGCAATGCTGATCTGGAATCGGTCGCCGAGCCGGTTGTCGAGCTCGCCGGTCACATCAAGTGGTTCGACGTCGCCAAGGGCTTCGGCTTCATCGTGCCCGACAACGGGCTGCCGGACGTGCTCGTGCACGTCACCTGCCTGAAGCGCGACGGCTATGAGACCGCGAGCGAAGGCGCGCGCGTGGTCTGCGAGGTGGCGCGCCGCGCACGCGGCCTGCAGGCCGTGCGCATCATCTCCATGGATGAATCGACGGCCCTCCATCCGAGCGAATTGCCGCCGCCGCGCACGCACGTGACCGTCGTGCCGACGAGCGCGCTCGAAACCGTCACCGTGAAGTGGTTCAACCGCCTGCGCGGCTTCGGCTTCGTCACGCGCGGGGAAGGCACCCCGGACATCTTCATCCATATGGAGACCCTGCGGCGCTTCGGCATCACCGACGTGAAGCCCGGCCAGCAGCTGCTCGTGCGCTTCGGCAACGGGCCGAAGGGTCTCATGGCGGCAGAGGTGCGCCCGGCGGACGGGGGCCATGCTCCCGCCACCCATTGAGGCCGGTGCCGCGGTGAGCTCATGGCGGCGCCTTCGGCTCGGCCTGGCCGCTGTCGTCTTGCTCGCCTCGGCCACGGCCGCGGTGGCACAATCCCTTGAGAACCTGACGATCCACACGGCGAGCGGCAGCCACGCCTTCGCCGTCGAGGTCGTGCGCACGCCGGAGGAGCGGGCCGTCGGCCTCATGAACCGCCGGTTCCTCCCGGCCGATCGTGGCATGCTCTTCGATTTCGGCGAGACGGCACCGGTCTCGATGTGGATGAAGAACACCTATATCTCGCTCGACATGCTGTTCATCCGGGCCGACGGCACCATTGCGCGCATCGCTCAGCGCACCGAGCCGCTGTCGACCCGCATCGTGCCGTCCGGTGAGCCCGTGCTGTCGGTGCTGGAGCTCAATGCCGGCACGGCGGCGCATATCGGCGCAAGGCCCGGGGACAAGGTGGAGCACCCGCTGTTCTCCGGCCGGTAGGACGCTGCAGCGACGAGGACGGGCGGTTCCGCGCCCGGTGAACGCATGTACCTCGGCATCGACATCGGCACATCGGCCGTGAAGGCCGTTCTGGTCGGCGAGAACGAAGCGCTGCTCGCCGAGGCGGAGGAGGCGCTCGCCATCGCGCGTCCGCACCCGCTCTGGGCCGAGCAGGACCCGCAGGACTGGTGGCAGGCGACGGAAACGGCCGTGGGCCGGCTGCGGCGCGCCGCACCCCGGGCCTTCGCCGCCGTGCGCGGCCTCGGCCTGTCCGGCCAGATGCATGGGGCGGTGCTGCTCGATGCGGCCGGCGATGTGCTGCGCCCGGCCATCCTCTGGAACGACGGTCGCGCCCATGCGGAATGCGCCGCGCTGGCCCGCCGCCTGCCCGCGCTCGGCCATATCGCCGGCGTGCCGGCCATGCCCGGCTTCACGGCGCCGAAGCTCCTGTGGCTGGCAACGAACGAACCCGAGACCTTCCGCAGGGTGGCCAGGGTCCTTCTGCCCAAGGACTATATTCGGCTTCGGCTCACGGGCGAGGCGGTCACCGACATGTCTGACGCGGCCGGCACGCTGTGGCTCGACGAAGCGCGCCGCGATTGGTCGGACGACATCCTCGCCGCGACCGGCCTCACGCGGGCGCACATGCCGCGCCTCATCGAAGGCACGGCCGCGGCCGGCAGCCTGCGAGCCGAGACGGCACAGGCGCTCGGCCTGCCGCGCGGCCTGCCGGTCGCCGGCGGCGCGGGCGATGCCGCAGCGGGAGGCATCGGCATCGGCGCCGTCAATGACGGCGATGCCTTCCTCTCGCTCGGCACCTCGGGGCAGTATTTCGTCACCACCAACAGCTTCCGGCCTTACCCGGAGGCCTATGTGCATGCCTTCTGCCACGCCCTGCCCGGCCGCTGGTTCCAGATGGCGGCGCTGCTCAACGGCGCGAGCGCGCTCGGCTGGGCGACGAAGATCCTCGGGGCCGACGATATTGGCGCTCTCCTTGCCCGCACCGAAGCCGCCTTTTCGGGCCGGCCGGCCCGCCCCCTGTTCCTGCCCTATCTCACGGGCGAGCGCACGCCGCACAATGACCCGCATGCCCGCGGCGTGTTCTTCGGCCTCGCGCCGGACGCGACGCGCGAAGAAATGGTCCAGGCGGTGCTCGAAGGCGTCGCCTTCTCCTTCGCCGAGGCGCAGGAATGCCTTGCCTATGCCGGGACGCATGCAGCCTCCGTCGCCGCGATCGGTGGCGGCTCGCGCAGCCGTTTCTGGATGCGCCTGATGGCGAGCGCGCTCGAGCGTCCCATCACGCTCTACAGCGGCGGCGCGAAGGGCCCGGCCTTCGGCGCCGCCCGGCTCGCCCGGATCGCGACCACGGGCGAGGACCCGGCCGCCGTGTGCCGGACGCCGCCGATTGCCGAGATGATCGAGCCGGACCGGGT
Organism: Chelatococcus caeni; assembly: GCF_014196925.1. Lineage (GTDB taxonomy): Bacteria > Pseudomonadota > Alphaproteobacteria > Rhizobiales > Beijerinckiaceae > Chelatococcus_A > Chelatococcus_A caeni. The sequence continues at coordinate 1,417,012 of NZ_JACIEN010000001.1, forward strand.
TCTCGTCGAGGCCTATCGGCCGGCCTTCGCTCGTTTCAAGCACCTCTATCAGGCGCTGAAGAGCGAATTCCAGACGGATTAAGCAAGACTTATCAGCGCATTACACGATCCAGCTCAACCATATCCTTCGCGGCCGGCTATTTGCGGCGAAGGGTGCTGATCTCTTCCATCAGCTCGATCTGCAGTTTCTGCAGCTCCGTCAGCCGCTGCCATTGCCGGGTGAGGAGATGGTCGATCTTCTCGTGCAGATGGCGGATCTCGAGCTCGGCCTTGAGATTGATGAGATAGTCGTTGCGGGACCGCAGCCGGTCCTTCGCCTCCTGCCGCTTCTGGCTCATCATGATGATGGGCGCCTGCACGGCGGCAAGGCACGACAGCACCAGGTTGAGCAGGATGAAGGGATAGGGATCGAAGGCCTGCCCTGCGGCCGATCGCGCATTGAACGTGATCCAGACGGCGAGCGTGATGCTGAAGACGATGATGAAGGTCCAGCTGCCGCCGAAGCGTGCCAGATTGTCGGCCATCCGCTCGCCGAACGTGCGCTGGCCGCTGTATTCGTGCTCGACATTGGCGGCGAGCGTGGTCTCGCTCGTCATGCTCTCGGCGACGCGCCGGTCGAGATCCGAGAGCTCTCCCCGCTCCTGCCTGAGCAGGTCCTCGACATAGCCGGCGCGATGGCGCGCGAGGTCCAGCCGGTCGATGGCCCCCGTCTCGGCGAGCTGCGGCTGTTCGTGCAGCACGCGCTGCAGCAGCTGGGGGCTGACGACGTCCAGCGGCACGGTGTCGGACTTTTTCGACGCCCGCTGTTCCCTCCGAGAGCCGCCCTGCCCACGCGTGCGGTCGTTGCGCTCGGCCATGCTGCACCTCCAGGGGAGCCGTTTGCCGTCACCCTATCCGTGCGCAGCCTGCCATCTCAAGCCGGGAAGATGGCCGCTCCCTTGTCCGCCGTGCCGACCAGGTGGCGGAAGCCGGCGAAGAGCTCCCGGCCGACGCCGACGTGCGAGGCCGACAGGTCCGCCTCCACCGGCGCGCGCGCCGCAAATTCCCTCGCGTCGACCAGGACGTCGAGGCGACCGCTGACGGCATCGACGCGGATGACGTCGCCGTCGCGGATCCTCGCGATGGCGCCGCCGTCCGCGGCTTCGGGCGTGACGTGGATCGCAGCCGGCACCTTGCCCGAGGCGCCCGACATGCGCCCGTCGGTGACGAGGGCGACACGCTGGCCGCGGTCCTGCAGCACCGCGAGCGGCGGCGTCAGCTTGTGCAGCTCCGGCATGCCGTTCGCCTTCGGCCCCTGATAGCGCACCACGGCGACGAAATCGCCCGTGAGGGTGCCGGCCTTGAAGGCCGCCTGCAGTTCCTCCTGGCTGTGGAAGACGCGCGCCGGCGCCTCGATCACGTGCCGCTCGGGCGCCACGGCCGAGGTCTTGATCACGGCCCGGCCGAGCGGGCCGTCCAGCACCCGGAGCCCGCCGGTCGCCTGGAAGGGCTCGCCGACGCCGCGCAGGATGTCGGTGTTGCCGCTCTCGCTCGCCGCCTCGCGCCAGGCGATGCCGCCGTTCTCGTCGAGGCCGGGCTCCACGAGATAGCCGTCGAGCCCCGTGCCCCAGACAGTGGTCACGTCCCGGTGCAGCAGGCCGCCGCCGAGGAGCTCGCGGATGAGAAAGCCCATGCCGCCGGCGGCGTGGAAATGGTTCACGTCCGCCTTGCCGTTCGGATAGACGCGCGCGAGCAGCGGCGTCACCTCCGCGAGGTCTGCGAAGTCGTCCCAGGTGAGGGCGATGCCGGCCGCCGCCGCCATGGCGACGAGATGCAGGGTGTGGTTGGTCGAGCCACCCGTCGCGTGCAGGCCGACGACGCCGTTGACCACGGCCTTCTCGTCGATGATGCGCCCGACCGGCGTATATTCGTTGCCGAGCGCCGTGATGGCGATGGCGCGTTTCGCCGCCGCCTGCGTCAGGGCATCGCGCAGGCTGGTGTTCGGATTGACGAAGGACGCGCCCGGCAGGTGCAGGCCCATGATCTCCATGAGCATCTGGTTGGAATTGGCCGTGCCGTAGAAGGTGCAGGTGCCGGGCCCGTGATAGGACTTCATCTCGGATTCGAGCAGCGCGTCGCGCCCCACCTTGCCCTCGGCGTAGAGCTGGCGGGTCTTGGCCTTGTCGTCGTTGGAGAGGCCCGAGGTCATCGGCCCCGCCGGCACGAAGACGGCCGGCAGATGGCCGAAGGACAAGGCGCCGATGACGAGGCCGGGCACGATCTTGTCGCAGACGCCGAGGAAGACGGCGGCATCGAACATCTGGTGTGACAACGCGACCGCCGTCGACAGCGCGATGACGTCGCGCGAGAACAGCGATAGCTCCATGCCGGCCTCGCCCTGGGTGACGCCGTCGCACATGGCCGGCACGCCGCCGGCGACCTGGGCAGTGCCGCCCGCCTCGCGCACGGCGGCGCGGATGAGCTCGGGAAAGCGCTCGAACGGCTGGTGCGCCGAGAGCATGTCGTTGTAGGCGGTGACGATGCCGAGGTTCGGCGCGTCCGAGCCGGCGAGCCGCTCCTTGTCCTGCGGCCCGCAGGCGGCAAAGCCGTGCGCGAGATTGGCACAGCCGAGATGGCCGCGCCGCGGTTTGGCCTCGGCCGCGGCGGCGATGCGTTCGAGATAGCGCGTGCGCGCGTCGCGGCTGCGCCTTGCGATGCGTTCGGTGACTTCACCGATCCGCGCCTGAACGGTCATGGCAATCTCCGTTGATCCGCTGCGCTACAGCGCGCCGTCTTCGTACCAGGTGCGGCCGTCGCGCTCGATGAGGGCGATCGACGCGGAGGGGCCCCACGTGCCCGCCGTGTAGGACTTGGGGGCGTCGCGCGTCTCCTGCCAGGTCTCGATGATGGGGTCGATCCAGGTCCAGGCCGCCTCCACCTCGTCGCGGCGCATGAACAGCGTCTGGTTGCCACGCACCACGTCGAGGATGAGGCGCTCGTAGGCGTCCGGATTGCGCACGCCGAAGGCCTCGGCGAAGCTCATGTCGAGCGGCAGGTGCTGCAGGCGCATGCCTCCGGGGCCGGGATCCTTGATCATCAGCCACAGCTTCACGCCCTCGTCCGGCTGCAGCCGGATGACGAGGCGGTTCGGCGTGATCGGCCCGGCGCCGGCATCGAAGACCGAATGGGGAATGGCGCGGAAGGTGACGACGATCTCCGACACCCGTGTGGCGAGCCTCTTGCCCGTGCGCAGGTAGAACGGCACGCCGGCCCAGCGCCAGTTGGCGATCTCGGCCTTCAGGGCGACGAAGGTCTCCGTGTTGCTGACATGGGCGCCGAGCTCCTCGAGGTAGCCCGGCACCGCGCCGCCGGCCGACGCGCCGGCGCGGTACTGGCCGCGCACCGTGAGCTGACCGGCATTGTGCGGGCCGATCGGCACCAGCGCCTTGAGAACCTTGAGCTTCTCGTCGCGGACAGGGTCGGCCGCGATCGAGGTCGGCGTCTCCATTGCGACGAGGCAGAGCAGCTGCAGGATGTGGTTCTGCACCATGTCGCGCATGGCACCGGCGGTGTCGTAATAGCCCGCCCGCCCCTCGACGCCGAGGGACTCGGCCACCGTGATCTGCACATGGTCGATGTGCGCGGCGTTCCACAACGGCTCGAACAGCGCATTGGCGAAGCGCAGCGCCATCAGGTTCTGGACGGTCTCCTTCCCGAGATAATGATCGATGCGGTAGATGCTTTCCTCGGGAAAGACGCGGCCGATGGCCTCGTTGAGCCGCTGCGCCGAGGCAAGGTCCTTGCCGAGCGGCTTCTCGACCACGACGCGTGAGCGCCCGTCGACGAGGCCGTGCGCGCCGATGTGTTCGCAGATCGGGCCGAAGAGATCGGGCGACGTCGCGAGATAGAAGACGCGGACGAAATGCTCCTCGGCCTCGGCGGCGCGGGCAAGGGCGTCCCAGCCCTCCTTGCCGCCGGCATCCGCCGCGACATAGCTCAACCGGGCGAGGAATCTCTCGAGCGCGAGAGGCTCGATATCGCGCGCCGCGACATGTTCTTCGATCGCCTTCTTCGCCAGCGCGCGAAACGCTTCATCGCTCAGGCTGCGGCGCGAGGTGCCGACGATCCGCGCCTCGTCCGGCAGTTGCCCGGCCTGGTCGCGGTGGTAGAGCGCCGGCAGCAGCTTGCGCTGGGAGAGATCGCCCGTCGCCCCGAAGACCACGAGCACGAACGGAGAAACAGGAATAACACGGCTCGTCATACCATTGTTCTTTCGTGCAAAATCGCTTCCACGTCCTGCCGCGACGGCAGGTCGGCGCCGCGTCGGCTGCAGGTGATCGAGGCGGCGCTCGCCGCATAGTGCAGCGCTTCGGTGACGGTCTCGTGGTCGATCGTCGCGATGGCCGGCCGGTCGAGCTTGCCGCGTCCGGCGAGGAAGGCAAGAAGCGCGGCATGGAAGGTGTCGCCGGCGCCGACGGCATCGACGAGCCTGATCGGCCGCGCCGGCACGTGGAGAACGGCCCCGTCGGCGAGATAGGCGCTGGCGCCCTTCTCGCCCCGGGTCACCGCGACGAGCTTCACTCCTGCCGCGAGCCAGGACGCCGCCATCTCGCCGACATCGGCCGCCTCGCCATAGGCGGTGGCGATGTCCTCCGCGCTCGCCTTGACGATGGTGGCATGGGTGACGAGCCGGGCGAAGCGCTCCCGCCAGGCGCCCATGTCACCGATGAGGTCCGGCCTCAGATTGGGATCGATGCTGACGACGCGGCGCGCGCCTTCCCGCGCGAGAAGCGTCTCGATGGTCGAGCCCACCGGCTCGACGCCGAGGCTGTAGGAGCCGACGGCGATGGCGGCGAAGCCGCTGCAATCCGGCAGCGCCTCGGCCGGCAGGTCGCGGTCCGCCGCCTGCTCGCCATAGAACCGATAGTGCACGCTGCCGTCGTGGGTCGCCGTCGCCAGCGACAAGGTGGTCGGCCGGTCGCTGCGCCGCACGTGGGCGACATCGACGCCGTTGCGCACCAGCGTGGCGACGAGTTCCTCGCCGAGCGGATCGCGGGCGATGGCGCCGCAGAACGCGGCGGGGCAGCCGAGGCGCGCGAGGCCGACGGCGACATTGAAGGGCGAGCCGCCGACGACGGCTTCGGCATCGAGCCCCCCCGCGCCGCGCGCCTTGATGAAGAGATCGACGAGCGCCTCGCCGCAAACGAGAATCATGACCCTGGCATGCCTCTTGTTGTGCGGGCGCCGGTCGCCGGCGCCCGCCAAGGTGGGACGGCTCAGCTGCGCGGCGCCGACCAGCCCTTGTAGTCCTTCACGTTGTCGCGCGTGACGAGCGTCGAGGGCATCAGCACCATCGGCTGGTCCGGCTTCTTGCCGTTCATGATGCCGTAGCCGACCTCGACCGCCTGCTGCGCCATGGCGTAGGGGTCCTGGCTGGCGGAGGCCTCGACCATCGTGTTGCCCTTGAGAGCGGCCTCGATGTCCGGCGCACCGTCGACCGAGGTGATGATGATGCCGGTGCGGTTCAGCTGCTTGGCGGCGAGATCGGTGCCGATCGCCTGCGGGTCGTTGATGGCGAAGACGGCATCGATCTTCGGGAAGCGCGTGAGGTGCCCCTGCATGACGTTGAGGCCGCCCTCGCGCGAGCCCTTGGCGTCCTGATCCAACGACAGCACCTTGATGCCCGGCGTCTTCTCGAACACGGCCTTGCAGCCGTTGACGCGGTCGATGACCGCCGAGACCTGCGGGCCGTTCTGGATGATGACCTCGCCCTTGCCGCCGAGCTTGTCGACGATGTACTGGCAGGCGATCTCGCCGGCCTGGACGTTGTTGGTCTGCACCGTCGCATCCGCGCCGGAGGCCGCGACGTCCACCGCCATCACGACGATGCCGGCCGCCTGCGCCTTCTTCACCGCCGGCTCGATGGCCTTGGGATCGACGGCGTTGAGAAGGATGAGATCGACGCCGGAGGCGATGAAATTGTCGATCTGGGTGAACTGCTTGTTGAGGTCGTAGTCGGCCGAGACCGAGGTGACGCGTGCGGCCGGGTTGATCTCCTTGGCCTTGGCCTCGGCGCCCTTGGCGAGCGTGACGAAGAACGGGTTGCCGAGCGAGCCGAGCGTGATGCCGACCGCCTTGAGGTCCTTGGCGCTGGCGACGGAGGTCGCGAGTGCAAGAGCGGCACCGGCAAGCAGAACGCGTTTCAGCATGATGTTTCCCTCCCTGGTCCTGTCGTTGAGCGTCCGCGGCGCCGGACCAGTACGGCGCCGATCATGAGCCGGACGGCCTGTCAGGTGCGGGCGCTGCCCTGCAGGCGGAAGCGGTCGAGCGCCACGGCGCCGATGATGACGAGGCCCTTGATGATGAACTGCCAGATGTCGGACACGCCGAGCAGGATGAGGCCGTTCGACAGCACGGCGATGATCAGCGCGCCGATGAGCGTGCCCCAGATGGAGCCGATGCCGCCGACGAAGCTCGTGCCCCCGAGGATCACGGCGGCGATGGCATCGAGTTCGTAGGACTGGCCGAGCTGCAGGCCGTTGGCGGCATAGAGCCGCGCCGCCGACATCGCTCCGCCGAGGCCGGCGAGCAGGCCGGAGACGGCATAGACGAAGAGCAGCACGGCCCAGACCTTGATGCCGGACAGGCGCGCCGCATCGGCATTGCCGCCGACGGCATAGATGTGAACGCCGAGCACCGTGCGCCGCAGGATGAACCAGGAGGCGAGGATCACCGCGACGGCGATGACCGCGAGCCACGGGATCGAGAGGATGCCCGGGATGATGACGAGCGAGCCGTTGCCGATGAAGGCGAAGGGCAGCTCCGGGTTGAACACCGTCGTGTCGTTGCCGAGCAGGCGCGCGATGCCGCGCACGGCCGTCAGCGAGCCGAGCGTGACGATGAACGGCGGCAACCGCACGAAGGCGATGAGCGCGCCGTTGAGGAGGCCGAAGAACAGGCCCGTCGCCATGGCGGCCGGCACGCCGAAGACGCCGAAATCCTGCGAGGCGATGACGGCGACCATGGCCGAGGCGGCGAGGATCGAGCCGACGGACAGGTCGATGCCGCCCGTCAGGATGACGAAGGTCATGCCCGCGGCGAGCACCGTGTTGATCGCCGCCTGCTGGGCGACGATGGACAGGTTCTGCGCCGTCAGGAACCGTCCGTCCCCGGTGACGTAGATGGTGAGCAGGTGAATGAGGATGCACAGGATGACGAGCACCGGCAGCATGCCGACGGTGCGCACCAGTCCCTGCAGCATGATGCGCCGATGTGTGGCGAGCGCGGCTTCTTCGGCTGCGGACATGGGGACGTTCCCTCTCGTCTGGTCGCTCATTCGGCCGCCATGAGCGAGCGGTCGACACCGGTTGCGAGCGCGATGATGTTTTCCTGGGTGATGGCGTAGCCGGTCTCCCCGCCGACCTCGCCCGCGATCTCGCCCTCGCGCATGACGAGGACGCGGTCGGCGATGCCGACGATCTCGGGCAGTTCCGACGAGATGACGAGGATGCCGACGCCGGTCTTCGCCAATTGGTCGATGATGCGATAGATCTCGGACTTGGCGCCGATGTCGACGCCACGCGTCGGCTCGTCGAGGATGAGCACCTTGGGCTCCGTCTCGAGGAGGCGCGAGAGCAGCACCTTCTGCTGGTTGCCGCCCGAGAGGGAGCCGACCGTCACCTCCGGGCTCGCGACGCGGATGGCGAGCGACTTGATCGCCCGCGCCGCCCGCCACCTGCCCTTGCCGCGGTTGAGGACGCCGGCCCGGGCGTCGCGGCCGATGACGCCGAGGTTGAGGTTCTCCGCCACCGTCATGTCGAGGAAGAGGCCCTGGGCCTTGCGATCCTCCGTCAGATAGACGAGCCCGGCGTCGATGGCATCCTGCGGCCGGCGGATGTCGGCCGGCTTGCCGGCGACGACGATCTCGCCGCTCGTGCGCGTGTCGGCGCCATAGACGAGACGCGCCAGCTCCGTGCGCCCTGCGCCGACGAGGCCGGCAAGGCCGAGCACCTCGCCCGCATGGAGCGTGAAGGAGCAGTCCTTGACGCGTGTGCCGTCGCCGACGTCACGCACCTCGAGCACCGGCGCGTTGCGCACGCCCGGCACGTGGTCCTTCTTGTAGAAGGACGACAGGTCGCGGCCCACCATCATGCGCACGATGGTCTCGGGCCGGATCTCGTCACGGCCGAGGGTGCCGACATAGGTGCCGTCGCGCAGCACCGAGACCCGGTCCGACAATTCGTAGACCTCGGCCATGCGGTGCGAGATGTAGATGATGGCGAGCCCCTCGGCCCTCAGCTGGCGCACGAGCGCGAACAGCCGGTCCGTCTCGCGCGAGGAGAGCGCCGTGGTCGGCTCGTCCATCACGAGGATGCGCGACTTGGCGTGCACCGCGCGGGCGATCTCGACGAGCTGGCGCTCGGCGATCGACAGGTCCGCGACCAGCGTGCGCGGTCCGAAGGTGGCGCCGAGGCGCTTGAGGATCTCGCCGCAGCCCTCCGCCATCGCCTGGCGATCGATCATGCCGCGGCGGCCGATCTCCATGCCGAGATGGATGTTCTCGGCCACCGTCAGGTTCGGCGCGAGCGCCAGCTCCTGGTAGATGATGGCGATGCCGTAGGCCTTGGCGGCGAGCGGGCCGTCGATCACCACAGGCTCGCCGTCGATGCGGATCTCGCCGCCGGGATCCGCCTGATAGGCGCCCGACAGCACCTTCATCAGCGTCGACTTGCCGGCGCCGTTCTCGCCCATGAGCGCGTGGATCTCGCCGGGATAGATCGTCAGCTGGACGTCGTTGAGCGCCTTGACGCCGGGGAAGGTCTTGGAGATGGCGCGCATCTCGAGGATGGGCTCAGGCGAAGACATGCTCGCTGCCTCCCTTGACGCCGACGGCCGCCTCGCCGGTCAGGATGCCCGCGCGCGGGCTGAAATGGACGAAGAGCGGCAGGCTCGCGGCCCCGAGCGCGCCGGCATAGGGGCCGAAGTGCCCGGCCCGCACGACCGGCGGCGTACGCGCCTCGGCGACCCCCGCAGCGAGCGCCTTCTCGAGCCGCGCGATCAGCCGGTCGATCCAGACCCGGTCGAGATCGCTGTCGACGGCGACGAGCGAGATGTCGAGCAGGGCGCGCATGGCGAGCAGCGGCCCGGCCAGCGCATCGACGCAGTCGTCCATCCATTCCTCGACCGCGTCGGGATGAGCATTCATCGCCCCTGGCAGGTCGCCGAGGCCGGTCACCTGCGCGCCGCAGTGGCGCAAATGGCGGATGAGGGCATTGAGCGAGGCCCGCGTCAGGAGGATGTCCGTCTGCGGCCCCTGCGGCGCCGACGGCAGCCGGCTCGGCCCGGCGGGCATCACCGCGACGTCGGCGGCATTGCCGGTCTCGCCGCGCAGGTAGTCGCCGCCCATGGCAAGGCCGCCGCCGATGCAGGGCCCGATGAAGAGATAGAGGAAGTTGTCGGCCTCGTGGCCGAGCCCATGGAACAATTCGGCGATGGCCGCCGCGGCGCCGTCGTTCTCCTCCACGGTGGCGAGGCCCGTGGCCCGGGCGAGCTCGCCGGCGAAATCCGTCTCGTCCCACTCGTGCAGCGACGGCACCTCGACGAGGTCGAGCTGCTGCAGCCAGCTGCCGAGATTGTAGGGGCGGCCGATGCCGATGCCGGTGATGCGCTCGCGCATCTCCGGCGTGCAGAAGGCGCGCAATTGCTCCACGTCGCGCTGGACGATGTCGAGCGCCACGGCCGGCGACGGCAGGTCGATGTCGTGGGTGTACTGGGCAAGGAGGTGGCCGCCGAGGTCGACGAGCACCGTCTCGATGCGGCTGCGGTCGAGCCGCACGCCGATGCCGTAGGCTCCCGCCCTGTTGAGGCGCATAATCGTCGCCGGCTGGCCGCGCTGGCCGCGGTGGCGCTTGCCGACGGTCTCCACGAGCCCGAGGGCGTCGAGTTCATCGACGATCTGGCCGACAGCCGTGCTGGTGAGGTCCGCGGCGCGGGCAAGGTCCGCCTTGGACGCTTCGCCGAGACGGCGCAGGCAGCGCAAGACGAGACGCTGGTTGTACTGCCGGATCTGCAGGGAATTCGTCCCCTGCCCGGCCCGCATGGCACGCATGGCCCGTCCCTGTCGTTCCCCGGCCGCTTTGGCGACCTTTTTATAAATCACGTTGACTTATTAAGGAGCGTTCTGCCGCCGCTGTCAAGTTTGCCGTGCAAGGATGGTGAGAGCCTCGGGGCGGAATGACCGCACAGGCGATAAAACCTATATATATGACAATGGATTACCATGATATCTTTGCGCCTATGCCCAGTTGGTCATGGCCGGGCTCGTCCCGGCCATCCACGCTTTTGACGCTGCTTAACTTCTCAAGGCGTGGATGCCCGCGACAGGCGCGGGCATGACGGCGACCCGGTTTTCTGCGGCTGCGAAAATCACGCCGCCTTGCGCTGTTCGGCGATGCGCACGAGGTCGCGCAGCACGCGGGCCGTGCCCTTCAGGCGCGCCTCGGCGCTGTCCATGTCCTGGATGAAGACGATGCGCATGTCCGGCCGCACCTTGGCGAGCGTGCCCTCGCCGGCGACATAGGCGATGAGGCCTTCCGGATTGGCGAAGGAATTGTCGCGGAAGGCGACGATGAGGCCCTTCGGCCCGGCCTCGACCTTCTCGACATTGGCGCGCCGGCACAGGGCCTTGATGGCGACGAGCTTGAGGAGCTGGTCCACCTCTTCCGGCAGCGGGCCGAAGCGGTCGATGAGTTCGGCGCCGAAGGCATCGATCTCGTCGTCGCGCTCCAGCGTCGACAGGCGCTTGTAGAGGCCGAGGCGCAGCTGCAGGTCGGGCACGTAGCCCTCCGGGATCATCACCGGCGTGCCGATGGTGATCGACGGCGACCATTGCTCCTCGGCCTCCTCGTCGGTGACACCGGCCTTGAGCTGGGCCACCGCCTCCTCCAGCATCTGCTGGTAGAGTTCGTAGCCGACCTCCTTGATGTGGCCGGACTGCTCCTCGCCGAGGAGGTTGCCCGCGCCGCGGATGTCGAGGTCGTGGCTGGCGAGCTGGAAGCCGGCCCCGAGCGTGTCGAGCGACTGCAGCACCTTGAGCCGGCGCTCGGCCGTCACGGTGAGCGTGCGGTTGGCCGGCACGGTGAAGAGCGCATAGGCGCGCGTCTTCGAGCGGCCGACGCGCCCGCGCAGCTGATAGAGCTGGGCAAGGCCGAACATGTCCGCCCGGTGAACGATGAGCGTGTTGGCGCGGGGGATGTCGAGGCCCGATTCGACGATGGTCGTCGACAGGAGGATGTCGAACTTGCCCTCGTAGAAGGCCGTCATGGCGTCTTCGAGCTGGCCGGCCGGCATCTGCCCGTGGGCGACGACGACGCGCGCCTCCGGCACCTCGGCGTCGAGGAAGGCCTTGACCTCGGCGAGGTCCTCGATGCGCGGGCAGACGTAGAAGGCCTGGCCGCCGCGGTAGCGCTCGCGCAGCAGCGCCTCGCGCACGACGAGCGGATCGAAGGGCGTGATGAAGGTGCGCACGGCGAGACGATCGACCGGCGGCGTCGCGATGAGCGACAGTTCGCGCACGCCGGTGAGCGCGAGTTGCAGCGTGCGCGGAATGGGCGTCGCCGACAGGGTCAGCACGTGCACCTCGGCGCGCAGCTCCTTCAGTCGCTCCTTGTGGGCGACGCCGAAGTGCTGCTCCTCGTCGACGATGATGAGGCCGAGGTCCTTGAAGCGGATGGCCTTGCCGAGCAGGGCATGGGTGCCGACGACGATGTCGACGGTGCCGTCGGTGAGCCCCTCCTTCACCTTCTTCATCTCGCCCGCCGCGACGAAGCGCGACGCCTGGGCGATACGGACCGGCAGCCCCTGGAAGCGCTCGGCGAAGGCCTTGTAGTGCTGGCGCGCCAGCAGCGTCGTCGGCACGACGACCGCCACCTGGCGGCCCGACAGGGCGACCGCGAAGGCCGCGCGCAGCGCCACCTCCGTCTTGCCGAAGCCGACGTCGCCGCAGATGAGCCGGTCCATGGGCCGACCGGCGGCGAGGTCGTCGAGCACGGCGTCGATGGCGTTCTGCTGGTCTTCCGTCTCATCGTAGGGGAAGCGCGCCGAGAACTCGTCGTAGAGCCCTTCCGGCGGCTGGATGCGCGGCGCCTCCTTGAGGGCCCGCGCGGCCGCGATCTTGATCAGCGCCCCGGCCATCTCGCGGATGCGCTGCTTGAGCTTGGCCTTGCGCGCCTGCCAGGCGGCACCGCCGAGCTTGTCGAGCACCGCCTCCGTGTCCTCCGAGCCGTAGCGCGACAGGAGCTCGATGTTCTCCACCGGCAGGAACAGCTTGTCGCCGCCGGCATAGTGCAGCTCGAGGCAGTCGTGCGGCGCTCCAGCCGCGTCGATGGTCTTCAGCCCGACGAAGCGGCCGATGCCGTGGTTGACGTGCACCACGAGATCGCCGGCCGTGAGGCTCGACACCTCGGCGATGAAGTCCTGCGCGCGCTTGGCCTTGCGCTTGGCGCGCACGAGACGGTCGCCGAGGATGTCCTGCTCGCCGACGATGGCGAGGTCATCGGTCTCGAAGCCGTGCTCCAGCCCCCAGACGACGAGCGCCGCCTCGTTGCGGGCGAGCGCCGAGACATGGGCGAGACGCGAAATCGGCTTCGCCTGCGTCAGGCCATGGTCGGCAAGCACATGGCCGAGGCGCTCGCGCGAGCCCTCCGACCAGGCGGCGAGCACCACATGCTTGCCCGCCTTCTGCAACTCGCGCACGTGGCGCACGGCGACGTCGAAGACGTTCGCCGTCTCGTCCGCCCGCTCGGCGGCGAAGCTGCGCCCCTGCCGGCCGCCGACATCGACCACGAGCCGTCCGCTCGTCTCCGGCTGGGCAAAGGGCGTCAGGCGGACAATCGCTTCTTTTCCAACCTGTTCCGCCCATTCGCTCGCACCGAGATAGAGCGCGTCCGGCGGCAGCGGCTTGTAGGGCGCACCGCCGACGACCGGCTGGTCGAGGGCGGCCTTGCGGGCATCGTAATAATCGGCGATCTGCGCGAGACGCTCGCCCGCCGCGTCATCGGCGAGCGCGTCGAAGACGAAGGGCACGCCCGGCAGATAGGTGAACAGCGTGTCGAGGTGGTCGTGGAACAGCGGCAGCCAGTGCTCGACGCCGGGATGGCGCCGCCCCTCGCTCACCGCCTCGTAGAGCGTGTCGTCCCGCGTCGCCGTGCCGAAGGCCGCCACATAGCCCTGGCGGAAGCGGCGCATGGTCTCGGTGGTGAGCTGCAGTTCGCTCATCGGCACGAGGTCGAGCGCGCGCAGCTGGTGCGTCGTTCGCTGCGTCTCGGGATCGAAGGCCCGGATCGATTCGAGCGTGTCGCCGAAGAAATCGAGGCGCAGCGGCTCCGGCATGCCCGGGGCATAAAGGTCGACGATGCCGCCGCGCACCGCATATTCGCCCGTGTCACGCACGGTGCCGGTGCGCAGGAAGCCATTGACCTCGAGCCAGCTGACGAGCGCCTCCATGTCCATGACATTGCCGGGCGCGGCCGAGAGCGTCTCGGTGGCGATGCGGGCGATGGGCGGCACGCGCTGCAGGATGGCGTTGACTGTCGTGAGCAGGATGCGCGGCTTGTCCTCTCCCGCCCGCGTGCGGGCGAGCCGGGCGAGCGTCGTCATGCGCCGCGCGGTCACGGCGGCGTTGGGCGACACCCGGTCGTAGGGCTGGCAGTCCCAGGCGGGAAAGGAAAGGACATCGATCTCCGGCGCAACGAACGACAGCGCCGTCTCCATCGCCGCCATGCGCTGGCCGTCGCGGGCCACGTGCACGAGCGTCGCCGCCTTCTCCTCGCCTTTGGCGAGGGCGCGTGCGAGATCGGCCGCGACGATGGCGTCGAGCCCGTCGGGCACGCTCGCGACGGTGAGGCTTTCGGCCCGCTTCAGGGCCTCGATGGCGCGTTTGAGCTGCATGGCATTCTTGGATGATGGATGTGTCTGCCGGCTGTCCGAAGCAGCCGGGGCGCCGCAAGTTCCCGGGCGTTACGATCGGGCGGGCGCGCCGTCGGCGTGGAAGTCCCGCATGCGGCGGAAGAGCGGCGTGTCGTAGGCTGCCGGCACCGGCTCGCTGCCGCTGATCCAGGAGAAGAGGTCCTTGTCGATGAGCTCGATCAGCCGCTCGAACTCGGCGATCTCCCCTTCGTCCAGCTCCGCCACATGGGCATCGGCGAAGCGGCCCATGATGAGGTCCATCTCGCGCATGCCGCGATGCCAGGCGCGATAGAGGATGCGCCGCCGGCGCATGGCGAGGTCGCTGTCGTCCGGCTGGTTGTCGTTCACGGTTTGTCTCCTTCGCGGCCGAACACGCGAGAGTCGTCGCGCCGGGCTTGGGCGGGTATATAGCGCCCGACAGGATGTCTGTCAGCCCGCCCGCGATTCCCTTTCGAGCCTCGAGCAGCTCCAGCGATGCGCCCCTCGCCCCTCGATCCGCTCTTCGCCGAAGTGACCTCGCTGCCCGGCGTCGGCCCGCGCATGAGGCTCCTGTTCGACAGGCTCATCGGCGAGCCGGGCAAGTCCGCCCGCGTGCTCGACCTGCTCTTCCACCTGCCCCATGGCGCCGTCGACCGGCGTGCGCGCCCGACGGTGGCCGAAGCCGTGCCCGGCGAGATCGTCACGCTCACCGTCCGCGTCGCCTCGCATCATCCCTCGCCGCCCGGCCGCTCGCGCGCGCCCTATCGCGTCGTCGTGGAGGACGAGACGGGCGACGTCACCCTCGTCTTCTTCAACGCCGACCGGCGGCGCCTCGACAAGCTGCTGCCCATCGGCGAGGAGCGGTTCGTCTCCGGCAAGATCGAGCTGTGGGACGGGCGGCGCCAGATGGTCCACCCCGACCGCGTCGTCGATGCCGCCGGCCTTGCCGACATGCCGGTGGTGGAGCCGACCTACGGCCTCACCGAGGGGCTGACGGCGCGCTATGTGAACCGCATCGCCCGCGCCGCCCTGGCCCGCGTGCCGGAACTGCCCGAGTGGCAGAAGGAGAGCTGGCTGGCGCGCAACGATTTTCCCGATTTCCGCACCGCGCTCGAGCGCCTGCACGCGCCGCAGGACATGGCCGCCTTCGCCCCGGACAGTGCTGCCCGCCGCCGCCTCGCCTATGACGAGCTGCTCGCGACCCAGCTCGCCCTCGCGCTCCTGCGCAAGAGCCTGCGCCGTGCGCCGGGACGGGAGAACGTCGGCGACGGCCGCCTCGTCGCCCGCCTGCGCGAGGTCCTGCCCTTCGCCCTCACCGGCTCCCAGGAACAGGCGGTGGCCGACATCCGCCGCGACCTCGCCGCGCCGCAGCGCATGCTGCGCCTCTTGCAGGGCGACGTCGGCTCCGGCAAGACGGCGGTGGCGCTGATGGCCATGGCGAGCGCCGTCGAGGCCGGCCGGCAGGCGGCGATGATGGCGCCGACGGAGATCCTCGCCCGCCAGCATTTCGAGCGCCTCGCGCCGCTCGCCGAAGCCGCCGGCCTGCGGCTCGGCCTCCTCACCGGCCGCGACAAGGGCGCCGAACGGCGCCGCACACTCGCGGCGCTTGCCGATGGCGGCCTCGACATCGTGGTCGGCACCCATGCGCTGTTCCAGGAAGACGTCGCCTTCCACGACCTTGGCCTTGCCGTCGTCGACGAACAGCACCGCTTCGGCGTGCACCAGCGCTTCGCCCTCGGCGCCAAGGGCGCGGCCGTCGACGTGCTCGTCATGACGGCGACCCCCATCCCGCGCACCCTGGTGCTCACCTATTTCGGCGACATGGACGTGTCGGTCCTCAAGGAGAAGCCGGCCGGCCGCAAGCCGATCGACACCCGCACCGTGCCGCTGGAGCGGCTCGACGAGGTGGTGGGCGCGACCGGCCGGGCGATCCGCGGCGGCGCGCGCGTTTATTGGGTCTGCCCGCTCGTCGCCGAATCGGAGACGCTCGACGTCGCGGCGGCAGAGGAGCGCTACGCGAGCCTCGTCTCGGTCTTCGGGAGCGAGGCCGTCGGCCTCCTGCACGGCAAGATGCCGGGGCGGGAGAAGGACGCCGTCATGGCGCGCTTCGCGGCGGGAGACCTCAAGATCCTCGTCGCCACCACGGTCATCGAGGTCGGCGTCGACGTGCCCGAGGCGACCGTCATGGTCATCGAGCACGCGGAGCGATTCGGCCTCGCCCAGCTGCACCAGCTGCGCGGGCGCATCGGCCGCGGGGCGGCCGCCTCCACCTGCCTTCTCCTCTACAAGGCGCCGCCCGGCCCGGTGGCCGAGGCGCGCCTCAGGATCATGCGCGAGACGGAGGACGGCTTCCGCATCGCCGAGGAGGACCTGAAGCTGCGCGGCGAGGGCGAGATCCTCGGCACGCGCCAGTCCGGCGCTCCCGACTTCCGCCTGGTGCGCACCGAGACCGATGCGGACCTCATCGCCGCCGCCCGCGACGATGCCCGGCTCGTCATCGAGCGCGATCCCAGGCTCGCGGGCCCGCGCGGCGAGGCGCTGAAGCTGCTGCTCTATCTCTTCGAGCGCGACGAGGCCATCCGCCTGCTGCGCGCCGGCTGAGCTTACGGCTGCGCCGGCTCCAGCCCCTTGCGCTTGCGCGCCGGCAGCGCCTTCGCCGGCGCCGGCTTCGAACTGTCCGGCTGGATGACACCGCCGGACATGATGAGCTTCGCCGCCTCCTCCACCGTCATGGAGACCTCGATGACGTCCTTGCGCGGCAGGTAGAAGAAGAAGCCCGTCGTCGGGTTGGGCGTGCACGGCATGAAGACGCCGACATAGTCACCGGCATCCGGCAGCCGCTCGGCGATGGTCCTGGCCGGCGGCGTCGACAGGAAGGC
This sequence comes from Chelatococcus caeni, assembly GCF_014196925.1. Taxonomy (GTDB): domain Bacteria; phylum Pseudomonadota; class Alphaproteobacteria; order Rhizobiales; family Beijerinckiaceae; genus Chelatococcus_A; species Chelatococcus_A caeni. Next base: position 1,433,814 of record NZ_JACIEN010000001.1, read on the forward strand.
GATCGACCACACCTCGCGCGAGGGATAGGGGATGAGCACCACCGAGCGGAAGGAGGTGCCCTGCTCCGAGAACACCGTCTCGAAGACCTGCTTCACGCCCTTGTACAGGCTGCGCACCACGGGCATGCGCGCCAGGATGCGTTCGCCGAAATTGAGCAGCGAGCGCCCGACGAGATTGGCCGTCAGGAAGCCGAGCAGGGTCAGGCCGATGAAGGCCACGACGAGGCCGAAGCCCGGGATGGCGAAGGGCAGATAGGTGTCCGGCAGGTAGGCCGCGGGGATGAGCGGCTTCACCCAGCCGTCGATGAGGCTGATGATCCAGGTGACGATATAGGCCGTGATGGCGAGCGGCCCGGCGACGACCACGCCGGTCAGGAAATAGTTGCGCAACCGGGAGCCGGCCGTGTGCGGCCGGACGGCCGACGCGGCGGCCACCTCCTGAGCGATCTGATGCGCCGTCGGGACGAACCTTTCGTCCTCCGGCTGCTTCTGCCTGTCATCCATGCGATACAACCTGTTCCATGAGGCTTGCCGGGGCGTGTCATGCAGCCGCATCCCCGCCGCGAGGCCCTTTCACAATTGATGGGGCTTTGCCATTTTCCTTGCAAGCACGCCGATCATCGCAGGCATTTCGGACAGATCGAATCGGAACGGCACGTGGAAGGCAGGAGGACCGATCAGGATCGCCACGGCGGCGCAACCGACGCAGGGCGGCGGATTGCGACCCGCTCGCCGGCTGCGCGCCTCATCTATCTCGGCCTCGGCTGCCTCTTCGTACCGGTCGGAGCCATCGGCCTCGTCATGCCGCTCCTACCGGGCACGGTCTTCCTCATTCTCGCGGCGGCATGCTTTGCCCGGTCCTCGCCGCGTTTCGAGCAATGGCTGCTCGAGCACCGCTATCTCGGGCCGTCCGTCCGCGCCTGGCGCGCCAACGGCTCCATCCCCCGCCGTGTGAAGTGGATCGCCTGCATCAGCCTCGTCGTCAGCTACGGCATCGTGCTGGCCTCGGCCGCGCCGATGGTGGGCCGCATCGCGGCCGCCGCCTGCTTCATCGCGGTGGCGGCCTATATCATCACGCGGCCTGAGCCTGTCGCGGAATTGTGAGCGGCGGGCGGCCGCCCACCGGCCTCATTCGACGGTCACGGACTTGGCGAGGTTGCGCGGCTGGTCCACGTCCTTCCCCATGAAGAGCGCCGTGTGATAGGCGATCAGCTGGGCCGGTATGGCATAGACCAGCGGCGCGATGATGGGGTTCATGGCCGGCATGGCGACGGTCGCCATCGTCTCCACGGCCGCCTCGCGCGCCGCATGCGCCTCGCCGACGAGGACGATGCGCCCGCCGCGCGCGGCCACCTCCTGCATGTTCGACACGGTCTTCTCGAAGACGGCATCGCTCGGCGCCAGCACGATGACGGGCACCGTCTCGTCGATGAGGGCGATGGGGCCGTGCTTCAGCTCGCCGGCGGCATAGCCCTCGGCATGGATGTAGGAGATTTCCTTGAGCTTGAGCGCGCCTTCGAGGGCGAGCGGATAGGCCATGCCGCGCCCGAGATAGAGCACGTCACGCGCCTTGGACAATTCACGCGCCAGGCCCTCGATATCCGCCTCGCTCTTCAGCGCCTCGGCCATGAGGCCCGGCACCGAGATGAGGGCGGAGACGAGCCCCTCCTCGTCCCGTTCGCTCAGGGTGCCGCGCGCGCGCCCGGCGGCGATCGCCAGCGCCAGCAGCACCGCGAGCTGGCAGGTGAAGGCCTTGGTCGAGGCCACCCCGATCTCGGGGCCGGCGAGCGTCGGCAGCACGGCCGTGCTCTCGCGTGCGATGGTCGAGGTCGGCACGTTGACGACCGACAGGATCGAGGCGCCGCCCGCCTTGGCATAGCGCAGCGAGGCGAGCGTGTCGGCGGTCTCGCCCGACTGGGAGATGAACAGCGCCACGTCTGTCTCGAACAGCGGCATCTCGCGGTAGCGGAACTCGGAGGCGACGTCGATCTCCACCGGGAGGCGCGCCAGCCGCTCGAACCAGTAGCGCGCGACGAGCCCGGCGTAATAGGCCGTGCCGCAGGCCGAGATGACGATGCGGTTCACCTTGCGGAAATCGACGGCGAGCTCGGCCGGCATGCGCACCCGGCCCGCGGCGAGGTCGACATAATGGGCGACCGTGCGGCCGACGACCTCCGGCTGCTCGTGGATCTCCTTCGCCATGAAATGGCGGTGGTTGCCCTTGTCGGCGATGAAGGCGCCCGGCGAGAACCGCTGGCGCTCGCGCTGCACCACCTTGCCCGAAATGTCGCGGATGACGGCGCCATCGTGCGACAGCACCGCCCAGTCGCCGTCGTCGAGATAGGAGATCTCGTCCGTCAGCGGCGCCAGCGCCAGCGCATCGGAGCCCAGATACATCTCGCCCTCGCCGTAGCCGATGGCGAGCGGCGCCCCGTGGCGCGCACCGATGAGAAGGTCGTCCTCGCCGGCGAAGACGAAGGCGAGCGCGAAGGCGCCGCGCAGCTGCGGCAGGACGGCGGCGACGGCATCGGCCGGCGCCTTGCCCGCCCGCATCTCGCGCGTCACCAACTGCGCGACGACCTCGGTGTCCGTCTCGGTCTCGAAGACGACGCCCTCGGCCTGCAGCTCTTCCTTGAGCGCGCGGAAATTCTCGATGATGCCGTTGTGGACCACGGCGAGACGGTCCGTCGCATGCGGATGCGCATTGGTCTCGTTGGGGCGCCCGTGCGTCGCCCAGCGGGTGTGGCCGATGCCGACGGGGCCGGACAGCGGCGAGCGCGCCAGCTTGTCCTCGAGATTGCGCAGCTTGCCCTCGGCCCGGCAGCGCTCCAGCCGCCCGTTCTCCAGCGTGGCGACGCCGGCGGAGTCGTAGCCGCGGTATTCGAGGCGCTTCAGCGCATCCACCACGAGCGGGGCGGCCGGCTGCCGCCCGAGTATTCCCACGATGCCGCACATGGATGGTCTACTCCCCGAAAGGCCAGAACAGTCGTATCGTCGATCACGACGGATCGACGTGGTATCCGATCGCGATGCGCAGGCTCAAATCACGTTCGATATCCGTTTGTGACGTAAGAGCGCAGATGAGCATGCGCCTCATTCGGCCTTTTTGGTAGAAGCGCCACTAAACGTTTCGCGGAATTTCTGTGCCCAGCCGTCCTTGGTAACCTGCCGCGCGCGGCCGACGGCGAGCGCATCGGCCGGCACGTCCATCGTCACCACCGAGCCGGAGCCGACGAAGGCGCCATCCCCGATGGTGACCGGCGCGACGAGGGAGGAGTTGGAGCCGACGAAGGCGCCGGCGCCGACCTCGGTGCGGTGCTTGCGGAAACCGTCGTAGTTGCAGGTGATGGTGCCGGCGCCGATGTTCGCCCTGGCGCCGATCGTCGCATCGCCGAGATAGCTCAGATGGTTGGCCTTGGCGCCGGCCCCGAGCGTCGCGTTCTTGACCTCGACGAAATTGCCGACCCGCGCGCCCTCGCCGATGTCGGCGCCCGGACGCAGGCGGGCATAGGGGCCGACGGATGCGCCGGCGCGGACCCGCGCCCCTTCGAGATGCGAGAAGGCATGGATGACCACCCCGTCCTCCACCGTCACGCCCGGCCCGAAGACGACGTGCGGCTCCACCACCACGTCCCGGCCGAGGCGCGTGTCGGCGCTGAGGAAGACCGTCTCCGGCGCCTGCAGCGTCACCCCTTCGCGCATCGCCCTGAGCCGCAGCTGCGCCTGCAGCGCCGCCTCTGCCTGCGCAAGCTGGACGCGGTCGTTGATGCCCTGGACTTCCGCTTCATCGGCAACGACGACATGGGCCTTGAGGCCCCGCGCCCGCGCCACAGCCACTGCGTCGGTCAGGTAGAACTCCCGCTGGGCATTGTCCTGGCCGATCGCGTCGAGCAGCGCGAGCGCTTCGCCGCCGGCAAGCGCCATCAGGCCCGCGTTGCACAGGCCGACGCGCCGCTCCTCGTCGTTCGCGTCCTTGTGCTCGCGGATGGCGAGAAGGTCCTCGCCTTCGATGATAAGACGCCCGTAACCGTTGGGATCGGCGGCCTCGAAGCCGAGCACGGCCACGGCGGCACCGCGGGCGAGCTCCGCCCGCAGCCGGCCGAAGGTCTCGGCGGTGACGAGGGGCGTGTCGGCGAAGGCCACGATCACATCGTCATAGCCCTGCGCGATCTCGTCGCGCGCCGCGAGGACGGCATGGGCCGTCCCCAGGCGCTCCGCCTGGACATGCACCGCCGCATCGGCCCGCACGCGGCGCGCCTCGGCTGCGACGTCCTCGCGATCGGGGCCGACGACGACGGATACCGCATCCGCCCCCGCGGCCGAGATGGCCTCGAGCACATGGGCGAGGAGGCTGCGTCCGGCAAGCGCGTGAAGGACCTTGGGCTTGCGCGATTTCATGCGCGTGCCCTCGCCCGCGGCCAGTACGACGACGAGGCAGCGACGCGCCGCCGCCGAATCCGATGCCTTCATCAATGTCATCTCCCGCGTCTCATCCGCTGTGTGGAAGCGGACAGCGTCCAAATTTCGGCCTCTTTACGACCGCAAATCGTTGCCACTGTCAAAGGTGCATGCGTCCGGCGTGGAAGCTGTTCGCGACTCTACGAAATTTCGCCGCTGGCATCGAAAGCGTGATAGAAGCCCGCCGACACCCACGCCAGCATCCCGAACCGAACAATAGGTCGAGTTGACTGCCAAAGTGCCGAACGAATCGCCTATGTCCTCCGGCCCCATCGCGTCCGCTCGCCATCCCGACCGCCGGGAGGCACTGCGCCTCGGCCTCGGCCTCGCCGGCGGGGCCGCGCTCGGCTTGGCGGCGAGGCCCGCCCTCGCCCAGGAAAAGCCCTTTCCGCAGATCGCCATAGAGGCCGTCCTCGCCGAGGGGCAGCCCTTCCACGCCGCACGCGTGGCGGAGGTGGCGAGCGCCATCGCCCGCAAGGCCTACGTTCCGCCGCCGACGTCCCTGCCCGACGCTTTCTCCAACCTGTCCTTCGAGGACTACTCGGCCATCCGCCTGCGCGAGACGGCGCGCGTGTGGGCCGGCGAAGGGCGCAGCTTCTCGATCGAGCCGCTGCATCGCGGCTTCATCTATACGAATGCCGTGACGATCTATGTCGTCGAGGACGGCACGATCCGCCGGGTGGCCTATGATCCGAGCCGCTTCGCGTTCGGCGCGCAGCAGCCGCCGGCCGACGTCGGCAACCTGGATTTTTCCGGCTTCAAGGTGTTCTTCGGCTCCGGCCGCGAGCCCAAGCGCGAGGTCGCCGTCTTCCAGGGTGCGACCTTCTTTCGCGCCATCGCCTCCGGCCAGAACTACGGCATCACCGCGCGCACGCTCGCATTGCAGCCGGCGGATTCGCGGGGCGAGGAATTTCCGCTGTTCCGCGCCTTCTGGATCGAGCGGCCGGCGCCCGGCTCCGACAGCCTCGCCATGCACGCGCTCCTCGATGCGCCGAGCGCGGCCGGCGCGGTGCGCTTCACGCTGCGCCCCGGGGACATGACGATCACGGACGTCGAGGTGGCGCTCTTCCCCCGCACCAACCTCGACCACGTCGGCATCGGCGCCATGAACGCGACCTATGTCTTCGGGCCGAACGACGGCGCGGCCGACGACGTGCGTGTCGCCGCCTACGAGGTCAAGGGCCTGCAGATCCTGAACGGCCAGGGCGAGTGGATCTGGCGCCCGCTCTCCAATCCCGAGACGCTGCAGATCTCCGCCTTCATCGACGAGAACCCGCGCGGCTTCGGCTTGCTGCAGCGCGATCGCGACTTCTCGGCCTTCCAGGACGACCTGCGTCGCTTCGAGCTCAGGCCGAGCCTGTGGCTCGAACCCTTCGGGGAATGGGGCAAGGGGAGCGTGCAGCTCATCGAAGTGCCGACGGATTCGGACCGCAACGACAATGTCATCGCCTACTGGCGCCCGGCCCAGCCCTACAAGGCCGGCGAGGAAGCGAACATCTCCTATCGCCTCTTCTGGTGCTGGACGCCGCCGGAGCGCCCGCCGCTCGCCATCGTCGCCAACACCCGCGCGGGCCGGGGCGCTTCCGGCAACAGGCGGCGCTTCGCCATCGACTTCGTCGGCGAGCGCCTTGCCGATCCTGCCGCCATCGTCGAGATCAAGCCGTCACTTTCGGCTACGCCCGGCCAGATTCTCGATCTCAGATTGTGGTCTTATCCGGAAAGGCGCACACTGCGCGTGACTTTCGAGCTCGATCCAGGAAACGAGACGGCTTCCGAGCTGCGCCTGCTGCTGGAAGCGGCTGGCAAAGCTGCGAGCGAGACGTGGCTATATCGTTGGACGCCATGACGGACCACGCTGATCCGCGCCTGATGACGACGACCGTTCCCGATGCGATGCCGCCCGAGGCGCCGCTCGCAATGCCGACCCAGTCGCTGCGGCGGTTCGAGCCGAGCAAGGAGCGGCGTCGGCCGATCCGGCGCTTTGCCGTGCCCTGGCTCGCCCGGCTCGCCGTCTTCGGCGGCGGCGCCGCCCTCACCGCCTATGGCGTGTGGGAGATGGTGCAGGTCGTGTCGGTCAGCCGCACCACCGTGCTGCAGTGGGTGCTGGTCGCGCTCTTCTCCGTCAATTTCTCGTGGATCGCGCTGGCCTTCAGCTCCGCCGTCGTCGGCTTCATCGCCCTGCTCTGGAGCCGGCGCCCCCCGCCGGTGCCGACGACGCTCACGCGGCGCACCGCCGTCGTGATGCCGATCTACAACGAATCGACCGCCCGGGTCTTCGCCGCCGTCGCCGCCATCCGCGAGTCGATCGAGGAGACCGGCCTCGGCGCCCATTTCGACTATTTTCTCCTTTCCGACACCACCGATCCCGATGTCTGGATCGCGGAGGAGCAGGCCTTCCTCGCCCTGCGCCAGCGGCTCGGGCCGGATGCCCGCCTCTACTATCGCCACCGGCCGAAGAACACCCACCGCAAGGCGGGCAACATCGCCGATTTCGTGACGCGCTGGGGCGGCAGCTACGACCACATGCTGGTGCTCGATGCCGACAGCCTCATGACGGGCGAATGCATCGTGCGGCTTGCCGCCGCGATGGAGGCCGATCCGGACGCCGGCATCATCCAGAGCCTGCCGCTCGTCATCAACCGCAACACGCTGTTCGCGCGCCTGCAGCAGTTCGCGGCGCGCATCTACGGTCCCGTCATCGCCAAGGGCCTCGCCGTCTGGATGGGGCGGGACGGCAACTACTGGGGCCACAACGCCATCATCCGCACCGCCGCCTTCGCGGCCCATTGCGGCCTGCCGGACCTGCGGGGCAAGCCGCCGTTCGGCGGCCACATCCTCAGCCACGACTTCGTCGAGGCGGCGCTCATCCGCCGTGCCGGCTGGTCCGTCTACATGCTGCCGGAGCTCGAGGGCAGCTACGAGGAAAGCCCGCCCTCCCTCATCGATGTCGCCGCGCGCGACCGCCGCTGGTGCCAGGGCAACCTGCAGCACATGCGCGTCATCGGCGCGCGGGGCCTGAAGCTCGCCAGCCGGCAGCATTTCGCGACCGGCATCATGTCCTATCTCGCCTCGCCGTTCTGGCTCATGCAGCTCGTGGTCGGCCTCGTGCTCGTGCTGCAGACGCGCTACGTGAAGCCCGAGTATTTCACGAGCGAGTTCGCCCTGTCGCCGATCTGGCCGCGCTTCGACGCCGAGCGGGCGCTCGCACTCTTCGCGCTGACCATGGGCGTGCTGCTGGCGCCGAAGATCTTCGGCCTCATCCTCGCCCTGCTCAGGGGCTCCATCCGCCGGCCGAGCGGCGGCGGCCTGCGCCTCACCTTCTCGGCGCTGATCGAGATCCTCCTGTCGGCCATGCTGGCGCCGATGATGATGCTCATCCAGTCCGGGGCGGTATTCCAGATCCTCGCGGGGCGCGACACCGGCTGGCAGCCGCAGCGGCGTGACGACGGCTCCATTCCCTTCCGGGACATCGTGCGGCGCCATCGCATGCACGTCGCTCTCGGCATCGTCACGGGCGTCTCGGCCTTCCTCATCTCGACCTCGCTGTTCGCCTGGATGTCGCCGACCATCCTCGGCCTCGTGCTCGCCATCCTGCTCTCCTGGCTCAGCGGCACGCTGGCGGCGGGCCTCGCCCTCAAGCGCTGGGGCCTCCTGCTGACGCCGGAGGAAGCGGTCGCCCCGCCGATCGCGCTGCGTGCTTCGGAGCTCACCAGGGAGCTCGCCGTCCATGGCTTCGACGAGACCGACGGGCTGCGCGCCATCCATGCCGATCCGGCCCTTAGGGCGGCGCACGAGGCGATGCTGCCCCCCGCGGAGCCGCGCCGGCGCGGCGCGATCGACGCGGAGCGCGCGCTGGCGCAGGCCAAGCTTGTCGACGCCCGGTCCATCGACGATGCTGTAGCCTGGCTGCGGCCGAAGGAACGCATGGTGCTGTTGCACGACCGCGCGCTGGTGGCGCTGCTCGCCGGATTGCCCGGCGAGGCGCCGGCCGACCGCCCGGCCTACGACGAGGCGGCGGAATAGCGGACGCCGAACCGATGAGCGAAGGTGGGCGCAGCGGCGAGATCACGGCGGGGCTTCTGCTCAAGGCCTACGCCTGCGGCCTATTCCCGATGGCCGAGAGCGCCGATGAGCCGGGCCTGTTCTGGGTCGAGCCGCGCGAGCGCGGCATCCTGCCGCTCGACGATTTCCATCTGCCGCGCCGCCTTGCCCGAAGCGTCGCTGCGGACCGGTACGAGATCCGCATCGACGGAGATTTCGAAGCCGTCATCGCGGGCTGCGCCTCGGCGGCGCCGGGCCGCGAGCGCACCTGGATCAACCGCCGCATCAGGTCGCTCTACGGCGAGCTGTTCGACCTCGGCCACTGCCACACCGTCGAGGTGTGGGAGAACGGGAATCTGGTCGGCGGCCTCTACGGCGTGGCGCTCGGCGGCGCGTTCTTCGGCGAGAGCATGTTCCACCGTACGCGCGATGCCTCGAAGATCGCCCTCGTCCATCTCGTCGCCCGCCTGCGTCGCGGCGGCTTCACGCTGCTCGACACCCAGTTCGTCACCGAGCACCTGCGCCAGTTCGGCGCCACGGAGGTGCCGAAGAAGAAATATCTGCAGATGCTGCAGAAGAGCATAACGACGTCGGCCGACTGGTGGACGCTCCCGGCCAGCGCCCATCAGTTCGGCACCTATATCATTTCGACAATTCGATGAGTTCTTTCAGCGCCTGGCACGGTGCCGGCCAAATCGATGCCCGCCGATGACGCGGCCACATCATTCAGCGACGCGAGCCGGCCGTTGCAACTGCGGCACGGGAACGTGACGCCAGGCCCGTGGAGGGAGCTCAGCCGCCGCGGCCCGGCGCCGGCGCGTTGGCCGCGGGCTGCGTGGGCGCCGGCTCCGGAATGATCTCGGTTCCGCCCGTGCAGCCGGTCAGCCAGATGTCGTAGACCGGATGCTCGATGCCGTGCAGGCCGGGCGAGGCCGCGAACACCCAGCCGGTGAAGATGCGGCGGTATTCGTTGTTCACCGTCACCTCGTCCACCTCGATGAAGGAGGTCGTGTTCGGCGTCTCGGTGTCCGGGCGCGTGTAGCAGACGCGTGGCGTCAGCTGCAGGGCGCCGAACTGCACCGTCTCCTCGATGGCGACCTCGAACGAGACGATGCGTCCGGTGACCTTGTCGAGACCGGAAAAGATGGCCGTCGGGTTGCTGATCTTGTCCGCGCTGGCGTGCGAGACGGCCAGCGTGCTCAGCACCAGGGCGGACAGAAGGGGCACAGCCAAGCGCATCAACCAAGCCTCGTTCGCGGAAGACCGGCATGCCCGCCGGCGCCACTGCCTCTCGGCACCGTGTCCCGGTTAACATGGCGGAGATGGTGGAAAAAGGGCGCGCGCGCAGAAAATGACGGCAGCCGCGATGTTCGGTCTGCAGTGCGCGTCGCCCCTGTCGCACATGCCCCTCTCCAGCCCCTTGCGCGAACGGCCGCTGTACACGTCCCGGCAGACAGTTTAGTGACCCGTTCCCCGCCGCCTGACGCCGGAGAGCGCAAGCCCATGCAATGTCCCCGGATCACGACGCCGCGCCTCGTGCTGCGACCCTGGCGCCAGGCCGACCTTGCGCCCTTTGCCGCCCTCAACGCCGACCCGCACGTCATGGAATTCTTCCCCGGCTGCCTCGGCGCCGCCGAGAGCGATGCCCTGGCCCTTCGGATCGTCGAACACTTCGCCGCGCGCGGCTTCGGCCTGTGGGCCGTGGAGGTCGCCGGCGGTGCGCCGTTCATCGGCTTCGTCGGCCTTTCCGTTCCCCGCTACGAGACGCCCTTCACCCCGTGCGTCGAAATCGGCTGGCGCCTGGCGGCCTCCCATTGGGGACGGGGCTATGCGAGTGAAGCGGCGAGAGGTGCCCTCGCCTGCGGATTCGACCATCTGGGCCTCGCGGAGATCGTCTCCTTCACGACGGAGGCGAATGCCCGCTCGCGCCGCGTCATGGAGCGGCTGGGCATGCGCCGTGACCCGGCTGACGATTTCGACCACCCGCTGCTCGCAGCCGACCACCCGCTGCGCCGCCATGTGCTCTACCGTTTATCGAAAAGCGCTTGGACGAAACGAAACAGGGCCGCGATGGCGGCCCCGGATCAGAGAATCGAGCTGGTGGATGCGCCGCCGCTTCAGCTGCCCGGCGACCACGCCTGATAGTCGCCCGTCGCCTGCGGCCTGCGGCCGCTCGCCAGCGTCGAGCCGGCGGGACGATAGGCCTTCGGCGTGCCGGTGAAGTTGGGCCGGTGCGGCTTCTGCCAGTCGCGCGGCTTGTAGTCTTCCTGCGTCGGCGGCACGTCCACCGTGTGGTGCAGCCAGCCGTTCCAGCCAGGCGGGGTCATCGAAGCCTCGGCCTCGCCGTTGTAGATGACCCAGCGCCGCTCGATGCCGAGCGCCGGATCCTTCCTGCCGCCGCGGGTCCGGTAGTACTTGTTGCCGAACTCGTCCTCGCCGACGAACTCGCCGTTGCGCCACGTGTTGAAGCGCGTGCCGAGCGTCTGGCCGCTCCACCAGGTAAAGAACTGAAGCAGGAAGCTCTTCAAGGCTGACCCCGGTCTCGTTGCATGGGCTGCGATCGCGGGCTGCGACGCAGCGAAATCGCGCGGAATATGACCGTCTCGCCGCGCAATGTCCAGCTACGCCTTGCCGCAGGAGACGGCGGAGAATCGCCGCCGTTGGTGCCGGCCGTCCGTCAAGAGGGCATGGCTCCGGCCGGCTTCGCAGTCATCCACACCGGCCGGCGCGGGGCGGCGCCATTCCCCCTCACCCCACGACCGCGATTCGTTCGTTGGCCGGCATTGTTTTCAGCACCGCTGATGCCCCTGCCGCGCCACAACTCCCGGTCGGGAGGCAGTGTCGATAACCGCCCTTGAGATGCATGTCGCCCGCCCCCGCCATGCGCTGATCGCCGCCCGGCGCGTGGCTGCGGCACCTGCGCCTCGTTCAAGCATCACTTCAACGCGGGGTAAATCCTGCCACAGTTTTCGATACTTACGCAGGACGCGCAACACCGTCCCCGTTGTTCACATCCCCGTCACAAGATATAGGGGGCGCGAGAGTGCGCTCGCACTAATTCTTGACGGATAAGGCTTTCTAGCACTAGTTTAGGCGTTACGTCGCGGCGGCGCCGCACCGGGCTGGAACCGGCCCGGAACAGTTCCCGCAGAGGGGTGGCGAAGGCAGCCGGGCGGCGTCGGACGACGTTCCTGGAGCGGTCTTTGTCCTTGCGGGACAAGCGGTCGCCGGTGGCGGTTCACGAGCGAGGCGGGTCCAACCTGCCCGAGCGTTTCGAGGCAACAGACAGAGCTGCGGGTGGGGGCCGCCGGTTGGCGGCTTCGAGGGCGGATTCTGCCCGGCTCATGGGGATGACGACAATGCGGATCGAGCGGCGATACACCAAGGCGGGCCATTCTCCTTATTCCACGATCGAGTTCCGGCTCGCCACCAGTGAGATCCGCAATCCCGATGGCTCCGTCGTCTTCCGCCTCGAGGGCATCAGCGTGCCCGCGTCCTGGAGCCAGGTGGCCACGGACGTGCTGGCGCAGAAGTATTTCCGCAAGGCCGGCGTGCCGGCGCGCCTGAAGAAGGTGGAGGAGAACGACGTCCCCTCCTTCCTCTGGCGGTCCGTGCCGGACGAGGAGGCCCTCGCCGCCCTGCCCGAGAACGAGCGCTACGGCTCCGAGACCTCGTCCACCCAGGTGTTCGACCGGCTCGCCGGCTGCTGGACCTACTGGGGCTGGAAGGGCGGCTATTTCTCGAGCGAGGAGGACGCCTCCGCCTTCCTCGACGAGCTGCGGTACATGCTCGCCAACCAGATGGTCGCGCCCAACTCGCCGCAGTGGTTCAACACCGGTCTGCACTGGGCCTACGGCATCGACGGCCCGGGCCAGGGCCACTACTACGTCGACCACACCACGGGCCGTCTGGTGAAGTCGAAGTCGGCCTACGAGCACCCGCAGCCACACGCCTGCTTCATCCAGTCCGTCGCCGACGACCTCGTCAACGAGGGCGGCATCATGGACCTGTGGGTGCGCGAGGCGCGCCTGTTCAAGTACGGCTCCGGCACCGGCTCCAACTTCTCGGCCCTGCGCGGCGAGGGTGAGAAGCTCTCGGGTGGCGGCAAGTCCTCCGGCCTCATGTCCTTCCTCAAGATCGGCGACCGGGCGGCCGGCGCCATCAAGTCGGGCGGTACCACGCGCCGCGCCGCCAAGATGGTGGTGGTCGACGTCGACCATCCCGACATCGAGGCCTATATCGACTGGAAGGTGAAGGAGGAGCAGAAGGTCGCGAGCCTCGTCGCCGGCTCCAAGATCGTCAAGAAGCACATGAAGGCCGTGATGAAGGCCTGCGTGAACTGCGAGGCCGAGGGCGACGCCTGCTTCGATCCGGAGAAGAACCCGGCGCTCAAGCGCGAGATCAAGCTCGCCCGCCGTGCCATGGTGCCCGACAACTACATCAAGCGCGTCATCCAGTTCGCCCGCCAGGGCTATTCGGACATCGCCTTCGACACCTACGACACCGACTGGGATTCGGAGGCCTATGCGACCGTCGCCGGCCAGAACTCCAACAATTCGGTGCGCGTCGACGACGCCTTCCTCAATGCCGTCGAGGCCGACGGCGACTGGGAGCTGAAGGCGCGCCTCACCGAGCGCGTCACGAAGACGCTGAAGGCCCGGGACCTCTGGGAGAAGATCGGCTATGCCGCCTGGGCCTCGGCCGATCCGGGCATCCAGTTCCACACCACCATCAACGACTGGCACACCTGCCCGGCCTCGGGGCCGATCCGCGCCTCGAACCCGTGCTCGGAATACATGTTCCTCGACGACACGGCCTGCAACCTCGCCTCGGCGAACCTCTTGCAGTTCTACGACCGTGCCTCGCGCCGCTTCGACATCGGCTCCTACGAGCACGCCTGCCGGCTGTGGACCGTCGTGCTCGAGATCTCGGTGCTGATGGCGCAGTTCCCGTCGAAGGAGATCGCGGAGCTGTCCTACGAGTTCCGCACGCTCGGCCTCGGCTATGCCAATATCGGCGGGCTGCTGATGACCATGGGCCTGTCCTATGATTCCGACGAGGGCCGCGCTCTCGGCGGCGCCCTGACGGCCATCATGACCGGCGTCTCCTACGCCACCTCGGCCGAGATGGCGGGCGAGCTCGGCCCCTTCCCCGGCTACAAGAAGAACGCCCAGCACATGCTGCGCGTCATCCGCAATCATCGCCGCGCCGCCTATGGCAAGAGCGAGGGTTACGAGAAGCTGGCCACGCCGCCGGTGCCGCTCGACCACGCCTCCTGCGAGAAGCTCGCCCAGGGCGAGGAATTCGTCACCCACGCCAAGCACGCCTGGGACAAGGCGCTCGAGCTCGGCGAGCAGCACGGCTACCGCAACGCGCAGTCGACCGTGATCGCGCCGACGGGCACCATCGGCCTCGTCATGGACTGCGACACCACCGGCATCGAGCCCGACTTCGCCCTCGTGAAGTTCAAGAAGCTCGCCGGCGGCGGCTATTTCAAGATCATCAACCGCGCCGTTCCCGACGCGCTGCGCGTGCTCGGCTATTCGGAAGCCGAGATCGCCGAGATCGAGGCCTATGCGGTGGGCCACGGCTCCATCGCCCAGGCGCCCGGCATCAACCACGGCTCGCTGCGCGCCAAGGGCTTCTCGGACGACAAGATCGCCGCCGTCGAGGCGGGCATGAAGTCGGCCTTCGACATCAAGTTCGTCTTCAACAAGTGGACGCTCGGCGAGGACTTCCTGCGCGACACCCTCAAGGTGCCGGCCGAGAAGCTGAGCGACCCGGCCTTCGAGCTCCTGCCCTTCCTCGGCTTCTCCAGGGCCGAGATCGAGGCCGCCAACATCCACGTCTGCGGGGCGATGACGCTCGAAGGCGCGCCGCACCTGAAGGCGGAGCACTATCCGGTCTTCGACTGCGCCAATCCGTGCGGGCGCATCGGCAAGCGCTACCTCTCGGTCGAGAGCCACATCCGCATGATGGCGGCGGCGCAGCCCTTCATCTCGGGCGCCATCTCCAAGACCATCAACATGCCCAACGACGCTACGGTCGAGGACTGCAAGAGCGCCTATCTCCTCTCCTGGCGCCTGGCGCTGAAGGCCAACGCCCTCTACCGCGACGGCTCCAAGCTGTCGCAGCCCCTCAACGCCGCCCTCATCGCCGATGAGGACGAGGACGAGGAGGACGCGGTCGAGGTGCTCCTCGCCCAGGCCCCGGCAGCACGGGCGGCACAGGTGGCCGAAAAGATCGTCGAGAAGGTCATCGAGCGCGTCGAGCGCGTGCGCGAGCGCGAGAAGATGCCCGACCGGCGCACCGGCTACACCCAGAAGGCCATCGTCGGCGGCCACAAGGTCTATCTGCACACCGGCGAATATGCCGACGGGCGCCTCGGCGAGATCTTCATCGACATGCACAAGGAAGGCGCCGCCTTCCGGGCGATGATGAACAACTTCGCCATCGCGGTGTCGCTCGGCCTGCAATACGGCGTGCCGCTCGAGGAATATGTCGAGGCCTTCACCTTCACGCGCTTCGAGCCGGCCGGCTTCGTGCAGGGCAACCAGTCGATCAAGAACGCCACCTCGATCCTCGACTACGTTTTCCGCGAGCTCGCCATCTCCTATCTCGGTCGCCACGACCTCGCCCACATCGATCCGGGCGAGATCGGCCACGACGTGCTCGGCGGCGGCGTTGCCCAGGGCAAGGCCCCTGCCCCGCAGGCAACGGCCCCGCAGGTGGTCTCGCGCGGCTTCGTGCGCGGCCGGGCGACGAACTTCCTGTCGATCGCCGGCGGCGGCGACAGCCGCCCCGCCCCGACCGCCGGCCGCGGCTCCACGGTCGTCGCCCTCGCCTCCGGCGCCACGGCCCTGAAGGGCGAGCCCGCCTTCGAGGAGGACGAGGAGACCGTGGGCGAGGCGCAGATGGCCGAGCTCGGCTTCGCCGCCCCCTCCCAGCCGGCGACGGGCACCGAGCGCTCCATCGCCGACCGCCGCGCCGAAGCCCGCATGAAGGGCTACGAGGGCGAGGCCTGCCCGGAATGCGGCAACTTCACG
The DNA here is from genome assembly GCF_014196925.1 of Chelatococcus caeni. Lineage (GTDB taxonomy): Bacteria > Pseudomonadota > Alphaproteobacteria > Rhizobiales > Beijerinckiaceae > Chelatococcus_A > Chelatococcus_A caeni. The sequence goes on from NZ_JACIEN010000001.1 coordinate 1,449,359, forward strand.
CTCGTGCGCAACGGCACCTGCATGAAATGCGACACCTGCGGCGGCACGACCGGCTGTTCGTGAGCGGTCCTAGGTGTTGGCGGAACGCTCAAAGTTCCTTTGAAATGTCATTCAGATTGCCTCATTGACGCAACAGCCCGCCGCAGTCACATGCGGCGGGCTGTTTGGCTAGGCCAGGTTGCCGAAGGGCCAGAGGCGCGTGCTACTCCAGGCCTCGAAGCCGTAGCCGAGCTCGCCAAAGGCTTAGAAGGTGCCGGCGTCACAGTCCGCCGACAGACTGTCCCCCAGGCCCGGATGAACACCGAGCGGCTGGTCGCCAAGTCGTGCCAATTGTAGCCCCCCGGCCCTGAAGGAAACCCTGCCCATACCGTGGCGCCATAAGGCCCGACATGGTAGTTGCCGCTTGAGCCCCACGATGCACGCGCATCGACGTCGAAGCCGCCTCGACTCCTTCGGCCTCCAGGCGACATCATTGGAAGGTGAACAACCTCGATGAGGTTCCGAAGTTGCCCCGGCCGAGGGGCCACATGTTGACCGCCGACCGGAACTGCCAATTCGCCGTGGTCCTCAAGGACAACTGGAGGCTGATTTTCGAACCCGCCCACGCGCCCCTCCCCCGGCGAGAGGATGGTCCATCAACCGACAATGCCGTTGAGACGCCCTATATCGCAGGTTTAAACGTCCGGGTTGGTCCGAAGGAGACGGTGCCGTGCACTACCTTATCAGAGCCGCTCAGCCCCACGATGCCGAGGGCATCAGTCGCGTCATCCTAGCGGCGCTGCGCGAAACCAACTCCAAGGACTATCCTGAGGAGGTAATCGCACGTGTCGAGCAAAGCTTCTCGCCCGCCGCCGTGTCCGACCTCCTAACGCGGAGGCTCGTCTTCGTCGCGACCAACGGCGATGCCATTGTCGGAACGGCAAGCCTCGATGGTAGGGTGGTCCGAACTGTCTTTATTGAGCCGGCATGGCAACGCCTCGGCATCGGGCAAGCGTTGATGGCCGAAGTCAAGCGCGCGGCAGTTGAACGAGGCGTTGTGACCCTGATTGTTCCCTCATCCATAACGGCTGAGCCATTCTACACGAAGCTGGGGTTCAATTCGATCCAAGACCGCTACCACGGGGAGGAGCGAACGATCATGATGGAACGTCCGCTGGACCGATAAGCAAGTTGGCTGCGGTTGCGGCTCTCAACCGCGATCTCGACGAGGCGCAGGAGATCACCAGCGACCGCCCGAGCAAGCGTTCAGTGACTGCCCGCGCCACCTCGATCAGCGCCTTCCCGGCGAGTTCGACCGTTGCGACAACCTCGACGACCGTGCGGCCGAACCTGACGAGCGAGTTGGCCGCGTCTCCTGGTCGCGCTCGTATTCCGCCACGTGTCCGGAGACGCTGGCGCCCTTGAGCACCCCGCCGACGGCGTTAGAGTTGAAGCCCGCCTGGACACTCCAGGACGAGCCCTTGTCGTGATCGTCGTGACGGTTGAGGAATGCTGGCCAGGCGTCGTCGAAAGGGGGCATTTCCGACGGGATGAGCCGTAAAGCTCCTGGAGGAGATATTCAAGGACGCGTTGCAATCGACTTTCGGCGGTCACCTAGGCCGTGAACCCATAAACGCCGGATGATTGAAACGCTGGAAAGCAATCACCCGCCGGCCTACAATCTGACATGCCGCTCGCTCGGAAAATAATTCTGCACGTTCCAGTTTCAGATGAGAACTTGCTCTATGGCTTTGTTGAGCAATGTCTGATTGACGATGTGTCGCTTGTGGCCGTGGTCGGACCAGGCTGCGCGAGGGTTGAAGACATTATCGACGATATCGTCGTCGGTGACGGAAGCGACAGGACACGCTTTCTCTGCACAACTTCTCATCCCGATGACCCCTTCGAGGAGGTGTTGAACATGGCAAGGGCATGGGAGTTCGAACGCAGCGATCCCGTCGAAGAGGTCCGGCTGTAAGAGACCCAGACCGTCCGCAATTTGGCTTCAATGTTACGCCGTTTTCCGATTCATGCTCCGCATGAGCCGATATGACCTGAGACTTGACTTCGAATGGCGCCCTATCGAGCCGCTGTTGCCCGGAACTCGGCAGCAAACGCCAAGCAGCAGATACGCGCCTGCATAGCAGGATATATTTCCAGGCGCGCTTACTGAAAGCCCCGTGCGGTGGTTCCCGTTCTGCGAAATTGCCGCCCCATGATCGGGCTTGGTTTTGAGGGTGCCCACGCTAAGATTAAAGCCATGATCACCCAGTCGTTCAATGAAGCGCAATTCCATGCACCTGAGAGGGGATGCGGGAGCGGTGCTGCGTTGACGACGGCCTGATCATCCCGCGGACCCTCCCAAGGCGGGTGGGGTCCTGACTTCTGCTCTCCTCGTAGCCAAATCTTGGAGAGCTTGATGAACAACGCCCTCCTTCCCCAGAAACCTCCACCGCCTGTTCGACGCATCAATCGTACAGGGATCGAACTTGTCGCTCCTAGTCCGGAGCGGCTACCTGGCTACGAGGCCGCTCTTGAGAAAGGGTGGTCCTCCGACACAACCCGGGACGTGAGCCAGGAGCAGCTCACCGCACTGCGTGCTGATCCAGGATCCTTCATCGAGGGCCTCACTGATCAGAACGGTACTGTGACGCTTGCTGACGGGCGGGTTGTGCCGCGTCTGCCATTCCATCTGTTCTGGATCTGGGATGGCGAGTTTTGCGGAAGCATCATGTTGCGCTTTCGGCCTGGGACAGAGGAGTTGCCGCCCTACACCCCCGGGCACATCGGCTACTCGGTGGTGCCGTGGAAGCAGCGCCGTGGCTATGCCACGGCTGCCTTGGGGCTCCTACTTCCGATTGCAAAGGCAGAGGGCCTTGAGAGAATTTTGATCACCTGCAAGGACACGAACCTTGCCTCGATCAAGGTCATCGAAGCGAACGGCGGCGTCCTGGCTCGGGTAGAGCGTATAGAAGGAATGCCTTGTGAGATGAGGCTGCTTTACTGGATACCCTGCCCTGCGCCGTGAGAGTTTCGAGGACCGGATCGGCTTCGTCACCTGCCCGTTCCTTTCGCCTGCCGCGCGATGGCGATGGCCGAGAGGTCCTTCGCCGCATCGATCGGTGCGGCCGCTCCGATCCTACTACGTTCGGAATAGCGGTCGGTCAGCGTCCGGACATGGGGGCGCAGGAGCACCGTGAAGCGCACGAGTTCCTCGACGACGTCGACGATCCGCTCGTAGTAGCTCGATGGCCGCATGCGTCCGTTCTCGTCGAATTCCTGGAACGCCTTGGCGATGCTCGACTGGTTCGCAATGGTGAACATCCGCATCCAGCGGCCGAGAAGGCGCAGCGTGTTGACTGCGTTGAAGGATTGCGAGCCGCCCGAGACCTGCATGACGGCCAGGGTTCGCCCCTGGGTCGGGCGCAGGCCGCCGATGCTGAGCGGCAGGTGGTCGATCTGGGCCTTCATCACGCCCGTGATCTGACCATGCCGCTCCGGGCTGCACCACACCTGCCCCTCCGACCACATGGCGAGTTCGCGCAGGTCGCGCACGGCGGGATGATCGTCGCCCTTGACCTGATCCGGAAGAGGCAGGTCGGACGGATCGAAGATACGCGGCTCGGCTCCGAAATGCCGCAGTAGTCTCGCTGCCTCCTCGACCGCGAAGCGCGAATACGAGCGTTCGCGCAATGATCCGTAGAGAAGCAGGATGCGCGGCGGGTGGTCGAGCCCGCCGTTCGGCAAATCGAGCACCGGATCGCGCGGAGCATGGCGGCGGTCGAAGGCGGGCAGCGTGTCGGGATCGGGAAGCGTGCGAATTCTCATATGTTCTCCATCGTTTGCGGGCAACGCGAGAGCGTCTGCCGTGCCCTCAGCCCGCGTCCGCTCCGGATTCGGCAATCACGTTGCCTTGGGCAGGATGGCGGTGTTCTCTCCGGGCACGCTGCTTGACCATGTCGATGAGCACGAAGGCGGAAAGGCCGAGGAGGCCCGCCACGGCCACGCTCCACAACGACGTTTCGACCGCCGTTCGCGACATCAGGAAGGCAAAGGCAAACGGGCCCAGGGCCGAGGTGAACTGGCGCGCTGCCGATACCCATCCGAGCCTTGCGCCATAGCCGTCGCGGCCGAACAGCTCCAGCGGCAGCGTGCCGCCCACGATGCTGATGAGACCCGAGCCGAGCCCGAAGAGAACCGCGAAGAGGACGGCACCGGCCAGCCATGGGGCCGTCGCGGCGAGAACGGCGACGCCGAGCGCAAGAAGCACGGCGGCGATGGTGGCGAGATGCGTCTGCGCCAGCCGGCCGCCGAACAGCATGTTGACGAGACGGCTGGCGACCTGCGCCGGTCCGAACAGCGTCGAGACGAAGAGCCCCGCCGCGCCCAGCCCGAGCGCCGTCATGAGTGGCACCATGTGCATGAGGAGCGCCGAGAGGACGAAGCCCTCGATGGCGAAGCCGGCGAGCATGAGAAGGAAGGCCGTCCGCCGCGAACGCGGGGCGAGCGTGCCGCCTCCGTTCGCCGCCGGTCCCGCGACGGAATGCACCTCCTCGGGGGCCGGCACCGCCAGCCGGGACCGACGGCGCGCCATGCGCAGGAGAGCCCAATGGACCGGCATGCACAGGCCGAGGTTGAGGGCGGCGAAGACGCCATAAACCTCCCGCCAGCTCAAGTGGGCGTGGAGGGCCGACGTCAGGGGCCAGAACAATGTCGAGGCGAAGCCGGCGATCAGCGTCAGATGCGTGATGCTGCGCTGGGCCTGGGGTGAGCCGGCCTGCACGATGGCAGCGAAGGCCGCGCCATAGAGCACGAAGCAGGAGGTGAGCTCCATCGCGAGAAGAGCGGTCACGAAGGTCGCGCGCCCGGGCGCCAGGGCACACAGGACAAGCGCCAGTGCCGCGGCAGCCGAACCGATGGTCATGAGCCATGCGGCGCCGAAGCGGTCCATCCAGCGCCCTGCCGTCGGGGCGAGCAGGCTGCCGGCGAGGAGGGACGCCGACAGCGCCGCGAAGATCCATTGTTCCGAAAGAGCGAACTCCCGCGCGATCGCCGGCGCCAGGACCGGGAAGCTGTAGTAGAGCGTGCCGTAGCCGGTGATCTGGGTCAGGCCGAGAGCCCAGATGGCCCAGGCGGGAAATGCGCGATCACGCATCGAGCACCGCCGATCGGGCCGCTGAACCCTGCGCCCCGCAGCCGCAACCCGCACGCCCCGACTGTCTGGCCTCGGCATCGGCAACGCAGCAGGCCTCGACGTCTTCCGGCGCCGGACCGCCGCAGCAGCCGGCAGCCGTTTGCGTGGTCCCGGCGACCTGCGTCGTGCATACGCCCGTCTCCGGCAGCACGAGATGCACGTCATCCGCCGCGGCCACGTCGCCGGCGAGCGCGGCGGCCACGGAACGGACCTGCTCATAGCCGGTCAGCAGCAGGAAGGTGGGCGCACGGCCGTAGCTCTTGATGCCCACCGTGTAGAAGCCTGGCTCGGGGTGGGAGAGCTCGCGGTGGCCGTGCGGCGGTACGGATCCGCAGGAATGCACGTTCGGATCGATGAGCGGACCGAGCGCCCGGGCGCTTTCCAGCCACGGATCGAGATCGAGGCGCAGTTCGCGCGTCAGCGACAGGTCCGGCCGCTGGCCCGTGGCGACGACGATGCGGTCGACTGGCCCGAGACGGCGCTGACCGTCGGCTGTCTCGCCGGTCACGACGAGGCGGCCGGCCTCCTCGTGCAGCCCGGTGATGGCAAAGCCGGTGGCGAGGGCAACACGGCCGCTTGCGACGAGCCGGCGCATCTCGGCGCCGAGTTCGCCGCGCGCCGGCAGCCGGTCGGCGCTGCCGCCGCTGTAGACGCGCGAGAGATCGCGGCCGCGCGTCGCCCACAGGATCGATGTCGACGGCTCGGCCTCGGCGAGACGGGCAAGATCGAGCAGCACGTTGGCCGCGGAATGGCCGGCGCCGACCACCAGTGTGGTCGCTCCGGCAAAGAGGTCACGCTCCCGTCCGGCCACATCCGGGATGCCGTAGGCGATGCGCCCGGCGAAGGCCGTCTCGCCCTCCACGGCGATGCCGCTGGCTCCGAGCGGATTCGGCGTTCTCCAGGTGCCGGAGGCGTCGATGATCGCCCGTGCGAGGTCCCGGCGGCGGCCGCCGGGAGCCTCGACCGTCACGACGAACGGACGCTCCTCCCGGCCGCGGCTGACGACCTTGTCGAGGCCTTGCCGCGAAACAGCCGTGACGCGGGCGCCGGTCTCGATGGCGCGTGCCAGCGCCGGCACCGCGGCCAGCGGCTCGAGATAGTGTGCAACGATCTCGCCGCCGGTCGGGAAGACGTCCGCCGGCGGCCGGTGCCAGCCATGCCTGGCGAGGAGCGCGGCCGCCATCTCGTCGACGCAGTATCGCCAGGGCGTGAACACCCGCACATGGCCCCACTCGCGCATGCTGGCGCCCACGGTGGAACCGGCCTCGTAGAGCTTCACCGGCACTTTGCGGGCGATGAGATGGGCGGCCGCGGCAAGGCCGACGGGTCCCCCGCCGATGATGGCGACGGGCAGGGTCTCGATAAACATATTCGATCCTCCCAAAAATATCGAATTAATGAGCACGAAAGAGACGGCCTCAGGCCGCCTTTCCCTCTTCCCCGGCGCAGGACGATTCGATGCAGCATTCCTCCGTAAGGAAGCCGATGAGGCTCTCCATGGCGGGATAATGCGCCCGGCAGATCAGCGTCGTTCCCTGCCGCTCCTGCGTCACGAGCCCGGTCGAGATCAGCCGGTGCAGGTGGTGCGACAGGGTGGAGGCCGCAATCCCTAGCCTTTCCTGCAGGCGGCCGACCGGCAATCCCGCGCCGCCCGCGCGCACCAGCGTGCGATAGACCTCGAGCCTGGTGGGATTGCCCAGCGCCTCGAGTTGCCGGGCCGCTTCTTCGATTTTCATGGAAACAGGCTATGCTTCGGACAGAGCCGCGTCAACAGCTATTTCGATGGAGATCGAAATTCAATGGCGATCGCGGCGCGCCCCTATCCCCTGGATGGGTCACTCGGGTTGGCCGTCCGCACCGAAGGACTGCAGATAGGCCGTGAGATCCCTGACCTCCTGCTCGTTCCTGATGCCGGCGAAGACCATCTTCGTTCCCTTGATCGTGCCGCGAGGATCCTTGATGTAGGTCGCGAACGTCTCTTCGGTCCACGTGATCCCGGATCGCTTGTTGGCCGGCGAGTATGTGTAGCCCTCGACGGAGCCTGCGGTGCGGCCGAACAGCCCGTTGAGCTCCGGGCCGATCTTGTTGGGCGCGTTCGGCCCGACTGCGTGGCATGCGGTGCATTTGTTGAAGACGCGTTTTCCCGCCTGCGCATCCTGCGCGAGGGCGAGGCGGGGGACCAGGAGAAACATGGCGGCGAACGCGAGCGTGAGCAGTCTTGTCATCGGGAGCCTGTGCTTCAAGGGACCGGAAGGCGCGATATGCCCGCCTGAGCGACGGGCACGAAGAAGCCCACGGGTGCCGAAGCGCCCGTGGGCCGCGAAGTTGCGGGAGGATCAGGCCGGGCTCGCCGGATATTCCGGCGACTTGAAGGACAGATGCCGGACACCCTCCGGAGCATCCGCGATCTTGCGGATGTTGCCCCAGGTCTGTTTGTAGTTGGGGATGATGAACTCGTTGACGCCGGCCGAGACCACGTTTCCCTGCACGCCGGCGGGATAGGCGAAGAGCATGAACGCCTGTTTGCGGCGCGCCGTCGGGGTCGGATAGGCCATCGCCTGGGTCGAGCCGTTGTCGTTATAGACCTCGACGAGGTCGCCTTCCTTCAGCGTGAGCTCCGCCATGTCATCCGGGTTCATCTCGATGAACGGATAGGGCCAGCGGTCCATGACGAACTCGTTCTCGACGTCGAGATAGGCGCTCTGCCACACGTCGTTGGTGCGGCCGTTGTTGATGAGGAAGGCGAACTTCTCCCTTTCGGCTTCCTTTCCGGCCGCCTGGAGGCCGCGCCATGCGGTCTCCATGAACTGCGCCTTGCCGTCGGGCCGGCTGAACTTGCCGTCGGCATAGAGCCGCTTGGTGCCGACGATCCGGCCGTTCTCGACGGCCACCGCCGGCTCCTGGAAGCCGTTGGTGCCCATCGCCCGCAGCCGCTCGTAGGTGACGAACGCGCCGCCTTTCTCATGGGCGTGGTAGCCGTCCATGAAGGCGTCTTCCTCGCTCTTCCAGTCGAAGCCCTTGAACTTGTCGGCGACCTCCGCCTTGCCCGCGGCGCGGAAGACGCGTTCGAGATGGTTGGCGAGCCGCGCCGCGATCAGGCAGTCGGGCATCGCCTGGCCCGGCGGGTCCATGTAGCGCTCGGTGAGCCGCATGCGCCGCTCGCCGTTCATGGAGGTGAGGTTCATCTCGCCGGAGGTCGCCGCCGGCAGGATGACGTGGGCCGCCTCGCCGATCTTCGTCGGCACGATGTCGACGTCGACGCTGAACAGTCCGCCCTGCCGGATGGCGCCCATGATCGCGGCGACCATCGCCTCCCGATCACCGTAGGGGACGGAATTCATGGCGTCCTTCACGAGATCGGTGCGCTTCTTGTAGACGCGCTTGAACTCCATGGCGTTGAGCGTCGTCTTATAATGATCGCAGGCCCAGACGTGATGGACGCCGCCGCCCCCCTCGATGAGAAGCTTGTCGACATAGGCCGCCGGCCGGCCGACATGGGCATCCGACGGGCGTGAATAGCCCTCCTGGTGGCCGCCCATGCGCACGCAGCCGCCGCCCGGCCGCCCGATGTTGCCGGTGGCGAGGGCAAGGTTCACCAGTGCGCCATTGGTGCGGTAGTTGTCGTTGCCCCAGATCAGCCCCTTCTCGTAGGCGAACATCGTGCGCCGGCGGGCTCCGCCCTCCTTGGGCCCGGCGATCCATTCCGCCGCCCGGACGATATCCTCTGCGGCCAGGCCCGTGATCTGCGCCGCCTCCCCGACTGTCATCCTGTTCGCCGCCAGCGCCTTGTCGAAATCGCTCGTCGAGGCATCGATGAAGGCTTTGTCCGTCCATCCCTTCTCGGCGACGTGGGTCAGGAGCGCGTTGAACAGCGCAAGGTCGGTGCCCGAGTTGATGGCAAGATGCAGGACGTTGTCCTTGCCCGCCTCCACCTCGCAGGCATTGACCGTGACCGTGCGGCGGGGGTCGACGATGATGATCCGCGCGCGATCCACCGGCTCGTTGCCGAACTCGGCCTGCTTCTTGGCGAGCGACGTGCCGCGCAGGTTCGGCACCCAGTGGTTGAGGAAATAGTTGGTCTGCGTCTCGAGCGCATTGGTTCCGACGGCGACGATCGTGTCGGCGAGTTCGGCATCCTCGTAGCAGTTGTTGAGTTCGCCGACGCCCATGTCGCGGCTGGCGTGGACCTCCGAATTATAGGCGGGCCGGTTGTGGATGCGGATGTTCTTCACCTTCATGGCGCCGAAATAGAGCTTGCCGGTGCCCCAGGTGTTCTCGTAGCCGCCGCCGGCGCCGCCGTGGTCGAAGGCCGAGACGAAGAGCCCGTCCTCTCCCTGCTCGTCGATGACGGCGGCGGTGACGCGCGCCACGAGGTCGAGCGCATCGTCCCAGCTCGTGGGCTGCAGTTGCCCGTAGCGCCAGACGAGCGGATCGGTGAGCCGTTGCAGTTGCGTGTTGCGCTGGCGCGAATAGCTCATCTCCGCCATGCGCGCCCCGCGCACGGAGCCGAGGCCGGAATTGACGACGCACTCCTTGTCCGGCTTGATGACGAGATGAACGTCCCGCCCGTCCTGCCGGACGGTGTTGTACATCGACGGCGCGTACCAGGCGGCGGTCTCCGCCTCCTGCTGCGCGGCGAGATCGACGCCGAACTTGTTCTCGGACGCAGCCGTGCCGCCTTCGTAGCGGGCATCCCAGCTGTAGGCCTTGTAGCCGCAGCCGACGATGCAGTAGTGGCAGACGACGTTGTGTTCCTTGGCATCGGCCGGGATGATGGGCAGCCGGCCGATCTGACGCTTGTAGGCCATTCTCCCCTCCCTCACAGCACGTTCGACAGGCGGCCGTAGATGAGCTCGTCGACGCCCTCGGCGTAGATGTCGCCCTTCTCGTCGACGCGCAGCGCGTATTGCGGCAGGTTCTGGGTCGCGTGGCCCCAGATCTGCTGCCCGCCGCGCTCGCAGTCGAAGCGGGAATAATGACCGGGGCAGTTGAGCGTCCTGTCGGAGGCGTCGTAAGCCATCGGGAAACCCTTGTGCGGGCACAGGGTGGTGAAGCCGACGATGTCACCGTCGGGGCCGACGCCGGTCGGCACGCGCGTGCCGAGCTTGATGAGGACACCCGGCGCATCGTCGTCCGGATAGGCGACGTCGAAGGGCTCGTTCACCTTGAGATCGCTCACATTGGCGAGCCGGTTCGGCGGATAGTTAACGAGCGCGGCGCCGGGGGCCGCCTTCGCCTCCTGCGGCAGCACCGTCGCAGCCGCAGCCCCCGCCGTCATGGCGCCCGCCCCGGTCAGGAAGCGCCGCCGGCCCACGTCGATCAACCTGTCGCATCTTTTCATGGCTGTCCCCTCCCGCAGGGAATCATCGTCCCGGAGGGGCCTTGCAGGACGCGGGCCAGAGCGAGAATTTCTTAAATATCAATCTGGTAACGAGAAAAGGCGCAGACGGCATTCCACCGCGTGTCCGGAGTTCCGAACATGGTGCGACGCCGAAGGTTCGGGGCCCCGAACATGCGGGACGCTACTGCACGGCGATGCCGAGGCGCCGCATCTTCTCCCAGAGCGTCGTGCGGCCGATGCCGAGGAGCCGCGCCGCGGCCCCGATCTCGCCGCCGGTTGCGGCGAGCGCACGCACGATGTGCCGGCGCTCGGCCTCGAGCCTCGCATCCTCGAGGGAGCCGAAACCGGACGGCCCCGGCCCGCCGTATTCCGCCTTGTCGGGAAAGAGGTCGCCCGGCATGAGCCAGGGGCCGAGCGCGAGTGCCATCGCCCGCTCCATGCGGTTGCGCAGCTCGCGGACGTTGCCCGGCCAGGCATGGGCCCGCGCCGCCTCTTCCGCGAGGGCGCTGACGCCCTTGACCGCAGTGTCGTTCAGGTCCGCGAATTCAACGAAGAAGCGGTTCATCAGCCAGGGAATGTCGTCGGGCCGGTCCCGCAGCGCGGGCATGCTGACGGTGATGACGTTGATGCGGTAGTAGAGATCCTGCCGGAAGCGCCCCGCTTCGACGAGCGCCGGCAGATCGGCATTGGTCGCCGCGATGATGCGGCCGTCGAAGGCGACCGGCCGCTCGCCGCCGACGCGATGGAAGCTGCGCTCCTCGATGAGACGCAGCAGCTTGGCCTGCAGCTCCGGACGCAATTCGCCGATCTCGTCGAGGAAGAGAACGCCGCCGGCTGTTCGCTCGGCATAGCCGATGTGGCGCTGCACGGCGCCGGTAAAGGCGCCCTTCTCGTGGCCGAAGAGTTCGCTTTCCATCAGGTCGGCCGGAATGGCGGCGCAGTTGACGGCGACGAACGGCTTCGCGGCAGCCTCCGAACGGGCGTGCAGGAAGCGGGCGGCGACATCCTTGCCCGTACCGGTCTCGCCGCAGATGAGGACGGGAGAGGACACGCTGGCAAGGCGGGAGAGCAGCCGCTCGACCTCCCCCATGGCCTGCGATACGCCGAGGACAGGCGTCTCATCGCCCGCGGCGGGGCGGACGAGCTCCGTCAGCCGGACGAGGAAATCGTCGAGATCGAAGGGTTTCGTCACATAATTGGCGGCACCGGCACGCATCAGCCGCACCGCCTGGTCGATGTCGCCGAAACCGGTGATGAACAGGAACGGCGGAGCATCCGGCCTCTGTGCGATCTCGCGAAAGAGGGCCTCCCCGTCGATGTCGGGCAGGCGGATATCGCAGACGACCGCCTGCACGCGGGCGTCGCGCAGGGCGGAGACGGCCTCGCGCCCGCGCTGCCACCAGCGGACGGTGAGACCCTCGAGCGAGAGGCGCTGCACGAGGCTCTCGCCCATGATGGGATCGTCCTCGACGAGCGCGATGGTGGCGGGCTCAAGCGACATCGGACAGCTCCTGCGCGGATCGCAGCGGGATGACGAGGCGGAGCAACGTACCGCCTTCGCCGGGGTGATCGACCTCGATACGCCCGCCAAGCTCGCTCACGAGGCGCCTGGTGGTCCACAGGCCGAGCCCGCCGCCATCGCGCAGCGGCGTCACGGCCATGGGCCCGACGAGAACCTGCGCTGCGGCCTCCGGCAGGCCTGGCCCACGGTCACGCACCGAGGCGACGAAGAGACCGCCGCTCACGCTGGCGTTGAGGACGACGCCGGCCCCCTCGGGCGAGGCGGCCACCGCGTTCAGCAGCAGGTTGAGGATAGCCTGTCGCACCGGCGTGCTCGGCAACGGCAACGTGCCGTCGAGCGCGTTCTCGAGCGTCACGGAGACGGACTTGCGCCGCGCCTCGGGCGCAATCAGCAGCTGAAGGTCGGCGAGGTCGGACGCGACGAGATCGCGCGGCCGTTTCTCCTCGCGGTAGACGGCCAGCGTGGTGCGCACGACGTCGCGCATGCCGACGAGGCCGCGCTCGAGCAGGCCGATGGCATTGGCGCGGACATGCGCAAGATGGCCGTGCGTCCGGAGCGTCGCGAGCGCATTGAAGAGCCCGCCGAGCGGATTGTTGATCTCGTGCGCGAGCGCCGAAGCAAGGCGCCCGAGGCTGCCGAGGCGCTCCTCCTCGGCCAGCTTCTTCACGAGCGTCTCGCGCTCATCCATGGACGCCGCCAAGGCGTTGTAGGCGCGGAAAAGACGGCCGAACTCGCCACGCTGGCGTATGACGACATCCTCGGCGATGGGCACTGCGGAAGCGCCGCGGGCAAGCCCCAGATGGTTGGTGAGGATGGTGACCGGCCGCATCATGCGCGCCACGAGGAGCCAGCCCGCCGTCGCGAGGAGGAGCGTGAGAAGGCCGTTCGTCGCAACGAGCGCGAGCATGACGCTGCGCCGCTCCGCAGCGAGATGGCGCGTGTCGAACACCGCCTCGATGAAGCCGACCGTCTGCCCCGGATAGGACAGCTTGCGCACGGCCGTCGCCGTGTCAGCCCCCGCTTCGAAGCTGAAGCTCTCGGCACCGGCCACCTGCACGCGCTGGCGCTCCTCGTTCGACGATCCAACGGGATGCCGGCGCGGATCGGAGGCGGCGATCACCCGGCCGTCGGCATGGCTGACGACGGTTTCGAGCGGGCGCAGGCTCCTGTGCAGGTCCCGCGCGCGTTCGATCGCATCGAAGACTTCCCAGGTATCGTCACGCAGCATGGAAGGCGCGACCGCCGAGGACAGGCCGTCGAGATAGCTCTGGGCCAGATCGCGCAGGTGCCGCTCCTGCGTGTCGGCGAGCCGGGCGAGGACGCGTTCGGAGAGGATGAGGCCGACGAGCACCATCAGGCTGGCGACGGCCAGCGGCACCTTCACCGTGATGGGCCAGGAGCGCGGATCGAGGCGGCTGAGCATCGTTCAGCCCGCCCGCGCCAGAAGGTCGACCTTGGCGGCAATCGCGTCGAACAGGCTCGCCTCCTCGCGGGCAAATCCGTCAAGGCGCAGCATGGCGAGGACCGCGCGTCCGTCGAGGTGCGCCGGCATCGCAAGGAGTGCCTCGGCGAGCTTCGCGAGCCGGATCTCGTCGAGTGGCGTGCGCGGCGCCGCAACGGGCGGAAAGGCGAGCCATTCCGATCGCCGCAGAACGCGCGTGCGCCCCGTCAGCTCGGGCTCGATCTGGGCCATGACCTCATAGACATAGCCGTCGACCGAGCCTGATCCCGCGAGGCCGCTCGCAACAGCGCGGATGACGTTGCGATGGCCGTAGGTGAAGAACGCCCGGGCGAAGAAGCGTTCGGGCCGCAGGCCCATCTCCGCCAGCAGGGCGCGCGTGACGAGGAAGCCGGAATTGGAATCGGGATCGGAGAAGGCGTGAATGCCGCCGGCGAGATCGGAGACGTCACGCGCTTCGCTGTCGCTGCCCACGATGACGTAGGATTGATAGAGCGGTCGCGAGCGCCAGAGCGGGACGGCAACCAGCTGCAGTTCGCTGCGGTGCGTGACGAAAGGATAGCCGCAGATCCACGCCGCATCGATCTGGCGCGTGGTCAGGAGCGCCGTGATCTCCTGGTAGGTCCGCCGCGTGATGAGGCTGACCGGATGGCCGGTGGCACGTTCGAGATAGCCCTGAAGCCGGCCGAGCAGCTCGAGATCGTTGTTGAGGAAGACCGGCGTCAGGCCGAAGCGGATCTGCCCGGCTGGCGCTGCTTCGCCGGCCTGCGCGCCACGCGCCAGGAGGACGGCCGCGGCAGCGGCCAACACCCGTCGACGATCCGGCGAGGCCGAACCTTGCGCGAGCATGTCCCTCCCCCTCGTTCTTGTGATTGTACAAAATGATAGCTCCGACCACGCCAGGCGGAAACCCTGGACAGTGGGCACTTGCGCAGCAGGTCGATGGAGCCTCCCGAGCCGCGGCTGACGATTGAAGGACAATGCTCGGCCGAGACCGCTCTTTTCATGAATTCAGGCCGCCACACTCTCCGCTGACCTTGGAGCGCGCGAGCGCGCGCTGCGGTTACGGGCCCTGAATGGGTATCCTCGATACGCTGACTTCTCCCTGGTTTCGCCCTGAAGAACGGTTCGAGCGGACGGTTGCTGCCGTTCGCCTGGGACGGGCGTGACATGCGCTCCCCATCTCCCAAAGCAGCGACCTGCCATTCCGCCTCGCATCCATGGCGTGTCGCCCGTCCACTTCTCTGCTTTCGCTGTCGGCGGGGGTCCGATAGCCTCTCGTCGCCTTGACTACGAATGCACCGGCCATGAGCACCGCGACCCCCGTACCGGACAGCCTGCATCACCATGCGCGGAGAATGGGCGGGCGCGACCCGCGCGAAGCGCATCGTGCGGCAACACCGCTCGAGCTGTTCTTCGACCTGACCTTCGTGACGAGCTTCTCCTTCGCGGCGTCCCGCTACGCTCACGCGCTGGCGGAAGGCCACTACGCCGTCGCCCTGATCGGCTTCGGCTTCGCGAGCTTCGCCATCTGCTGGGCCTGGGTGAATTTCTCGTGGTTCGCCTCGGCCTATGACACGGACGACTGGGTGTTCCGCGTCGCGACCATGGGGCAGATGATCGGAGTGCTCATTTTCGCGGTCGGACTGCCGCCGATGTTCGCCTCCCTCGAGCACGGCGGATATCTCGACAATTCGGTCATGGTGCTCGGCTATGTGATCATGCGCGTTGCCCTGGTCTTCCAGTGGCTGCGCGCCGCCAGCCAGAATCCAGCGCGCCGGCGCGCCTGCCTGACCTATGCGGTCGCGATCTTGATCGCACAGGTCGGCTGGGTTTCGCTCAGCCTCTCGCATTTGACGCTCGGCCCGACCTTCGCCTTCGTCGTCGTTCTCGTCCTGATCGAGCTGGCGGGACCCGTCATCGCCGAGCGCAGGGACGGCGGTACGCCCTGGCACGCCCATCACATCGCGGAGCGTCACGGTCTGTTCGCCATCATCGCTCTCGGCGAGGGCGTCGTCGGCTCAGTCGCCGCGCTGTCGATGGTGGTCGAGGAGCACGGCTGGTCTCTGGATGCGGGACTGGCAGGCCTCGCCGGCACCGGGCTTACCTTCGCCATGTGGTGGGTCTATTTCATCCTGCCCTCGGCGCGAATCCTGCACACGCGACGCGACAAGGCCTTTGGCTGGGGCTACACGCAGATGGTGATCGTCACGTCGATCGTGGCGACGGGGGCCGGTCTTCATGTCGCGGCCAGCTTCATCAAGCACGAGGCTCACATCGGCCCGCTTGCGACCGTGCTCACCGTTGCGGTTCCGATCAGCGTATTCGTCGGTTCCATATACGCGCTCTACAGCTATCTCATGGGCAGGTTCGACCGCTTCCACACCTGGCTTCTGCTCGCGACCGCGGCGGTGGTGGCGCTCGCCGTCATTGCCCCGCCGTCCGGCGTCGATATGGCAGTCTGTCTCGTCATCCTGATGTTCGCGCCCGTCGTCACCGTCGTCGGCTATGAGTTGAGGGGCTATCGCCACCAGCTCGGCGCCTTGGCCCAGGAGGAGGTCAGGCCGGCGGAATAAGCGAACCGATATAGCCAGCTTCGCTGCTTCGTCGTGCAGAAGCCCTCGTGCTGCAGTCCTGTCAGACGTCCAGCCTGCAGGGATCGAGGTCGTGATCGGCCTTTCCTGTCATCGAAGTGCCTCAGATTTGGTCTGTCGATTAGCGACCAGGCCTTTGCAATCCTTCCCATTAGCCCTTTGCGGACGTTGGAAAGAGCCGTAAAAACCATCTCGGCAGGTTCGATCGCTCAACTGTTAGCGACCGCTTCGTCCGCAACAACGACCTATATTCTTCTTCGCCGCTATTTCCGCTTCCGGGCAGACGCAGAGATTACCTCTCGGACCAAAAATTGGGCGCGCAGCCGCCAAGCTCGTCCCTCAGATGAGGGCAGCTTTCCCGGCGCCTTCGCCCTAAGTCTCCCACGCCGCTTCCCTTCCGCGCGCCGCGGAAGCGATTCAGGCCCATAGCTGAGAAAATACAGTCAAAACAAGGAAGCAACCGATGAAGAGACGTCAACTCGGCCCTGACCTTACCGTTTCCGCCGTCGGGCTCGGCTGCATGGGCATGAGCCACGCCTATGGGGGGCAGGACGAGAACGAATCCATCCGCACGCTCCACCGAGCGGTCGACCTTGGGGTCACCTTCTTCGACACGGCGGAAGTCTATGGCCCCTTCGAAAACGAAATCCTCGTCGGCAAGGCGCTGAAGCCCCACAGGGACAAGGTGGTGATCGCCACCAAGTTCGGCTTCAAGATCGATCCGAGCAAACGGGGGGTGGGCGCCATGGCGGGTGTCGACGGCCGGCCGGAGCACGTCCGCGCGGTGGCCGAGGCATCGCTGAAGCGGCTCGGCGTTGACGTGATCGACCTGTTCTATCAGCACCGCGTGGATCCGCAGGTGCCGATCGAGGACACCGTCGGCGCCATGGCCGACCTTGTGAAGGAGGGCAAGGTGCGCGCTCTCGGTCTTTCGGAGGCGGGAGCTGACATCATCCGCCGGGCCCATGCCGTCCATCCGATCTCCGCGCTTCAAAGCGAATATTCCCTCTGGACGCGTGATCCGGAGGGGGAAGTCCTCGACACCTGTCGCGAGCTGGGTATCGGTTTCGTGCCGTTCAGTCCGCTCGGACGCGGCTTCCTGACGGGCAAATTCCAGAAGCCGGACGATTTTGATGCCGGGGATTTCCGGCGGGCGCTGCCTCGCTTCAGTCCGGAGAACATGACCGCCAACGTCGCGCTCGTGAAGTTGCTCGAGCAGATGGCTGCTGACAAAGGGGTGACGGCTGCACAGCTCGCGCTGGCGTGGGTCATGGGCCAGGGAAATTTCATCGTGCCGATCCCCGGCGCCCGGAAGATCGTCCATCTGGAGCAGAACGTCGCCGCAGCGGATATTGCTCTTGCGCCGGAGGAGATCGCCACGCTTGGCAACATGCTGGCGCCGGAAAAGTTCGCCGGCTCACGCTATGGCACTGTCGGCGCATGGGTGAGCAAGAAGTGAGCTGAACGGCGTTCTTGGTCGACGCCATCCAGCCATTCGGCGTGTAGGGCCTTCGTCTTAGCCCTGGCCTGATGATCGAGGCGGGACACTTCGACCTGTTCAAGAATCGATCGCACGGTCAAAACGGCCAGATCAGTGGGACGAGAAAGACCGAGACGACGAAGAACCAGAGCATCAGCGGCAGGCCGAGCTTCCAGTAGTCGCTGAATGCGTAGCCGCCCGGGCCCATGACCATCAGGTTGGTCGGGGTGGCGATCGGGGTCAGGAACGCCGCTGCCGCCGCGACCGCCGTGCTCATCAGCACCGGCTGCGGTGAGATGCCCATGCCGGCCGCGGCTGCAACGCCGATCGGGATGACGATCAGCGCGGTCGCGGTGTTGCTGATCAACTGCCCCATGATGGCGGTCAGGATGAACAACCCGGCGAGCAGGGCCGTCGGGCCCGCGTCGCCGACCATGTAGACGAGGCGTTCGGCCATGAGCTGAGCGGCCCCGGTTTCGACCATCGCCGTGGAGAGCGGCATCATGGCGCCGACGAGGATGACGGTGGTCCAGCTGATCGCCCGATAAGCCTGCTCGACGCTCATGATCCCCGAAAGGACGATTGCGCCGGCTGCCAGCAGCCCGGCGATCGCCGGCGGCACGATCCCCGTGGCGAGCAGGATGACCATTGCGACGAGAATGGCGACCGCCTGCTTCGCGCCCGGCCCCATGGGCACCGCCTGGCGGCGGACGAGTTCGGGCGAGCTGACCACGAGGACATCCGGGTCGTCGAGGTGGATGTCGAGGGCCTTCCACGTCCCCTGCAGCAGCATGGTGTCGCCGGCCTGCAGCTCCACGCCGCCCGCATCCTTCGTCGAGCCCACTGCGGCGTCCGCACCGGCCCTCTGTACGGCAAGGACGATGAGATCGCCGCTCTCGGTCACCATGCCGGGAAAGACCGTCTCACCGATGAGGCCCGAGCGCGGGGGGATCACCACCTCCGCGAGGCCTGATCGGGTGTTGAACAGCGTCTGCGCCCCCTCGCCGTCCTTCGCCTCCTCCCGGAAGGCGAGGTGCTTGTCGGCCGCGAAGGTCGCCGCCGCTTCCGCGTCACCGCGCACCAGCAGGTAGTCGCCCTCGGCGAGCGTCGCCCGGCGCAGAGGCCCCACCGTTGCACCGTCCTGAACGGCGACGAGCTGCAGGCCCGGATAGGCCGACAGATCGACCGCTGCCGCCGCCTGTCCGACGAAGGGCGCCGTCGCGCGTACGCGCATCTGGTAGATGCCGCTGGCGAGCCCGTATTGCTCGACCAGCGTCTTGGCGTGGCGGCTGAAATCCGGCGGCATGGTCGCGCCGTTGCGCTCGGGCAGCAGTCTCTGGCCGAAGAAGATGATGATCGCCATCGTGCCGGCGAGCAGCGGTATGCCGGCGAGGGCAAACTCGAAGAAGCCGAACTCGCCGGCACCGGCATCGGCACTGGCCTCCGAAACGAGGACGTTCACCGGTGTGCCCGTCAGCGCCAGCATGGACCCGGCGTGGGCAGCGAAGACCAGCGGCATCAGGAGCTGGGAGGAGTACCGCTTCAGGCGAACCGCGATCACGACGACGACGGGGAGCAGCGCGGCAACGGCCCCGTTGACGCTGATGAGGGCGGTCAGCACTGCGACCAGGCTCATCATCAGGACGAAGAGGCGCGTCCTGCTCTCCTCCCCTGCCCCCTTGATGAGCAGTTGCCCGGCCCAGGCCGTGACGCCGGTCATCTCGAGCCCGGAGCTCACGACGAACAGGGAGGCGATGAAGATGACGGCGGGATCGCCCATCCCCCCGAGTGCCTGCGGCAGTGTCAGGACGCCGGTCGCCCACAGCGCGAGCGCCGTCATCATGGAGACGATGACAACCGGGACCTTGTTCGAGACGAAGAGGACGACGGCCAGAGCGACGATCGCGCCGGTGTAAGCTATCGGGCTCAAGCGTTCACCTCCTCCCCGCTTGCCGTTCCGGCCGCAAGATCAGTCCTCGAGCGTCGCCAGGAGCACGCCGAGGCGGCAGCCCTTCTCGTATTCGACGAGATTCACGTATTCCTTGAGGGTGTGTATCTCGGCCTGGCCGGCACCGATGGTGATGGTCGGAATTCCATGCTTGTCGAGCCAGTTGGCGTCGAGCCCGCCGTTGGAGAACAGATAGGTCGGCTCGCTGCCGAGCAGTCTCAGCGCTCTGGCGGCACGCTCCACGACCGGGCTGTCCTTGGCGAGTTCGAAGGGCGGATAGGCCGGGGCGTGCGTGAAGCTGACCTCGGCGGTCTGTCCCTCGTGGTCCGTCACGGCCGCCGCAGCCTTGGCGAAGGCCTCCTTGTAGCCTTCGACGATCCGCGTCGCGAAGGCGGCTTCGGGGCTGCGCGCCTCGCCGCGGATATAGGCAAAGTCCGTCACGACATTGGTCGCGTCGCCCGCCGGCTTGCCGTCGCGGCCGCCGAAGATGCCGACATTGCTCGTGCCGCTGCCGTCAGGCCTGACCACCTTGCCGAACCAGCCGGCGCGGTGGGCCTCGGCGAGCGCGATCGCGCCGACCAGGGTCGCCGAGATGCCCTTGTCGGGCGCGACGCCGGCGTGGGAGGCGCGCCCCTTGATCTCGACCTCCCAGTTCTCCTGGCCGACGGCTCCGACGATCAGTTCGGATGCGAGCTGACCGTCGACGTTGATACACATCACCGGTCCGCCGAGGTCCGCCGGGTTGAGCTCGCGCGCGCCGTGCAGGCCGCTCTCCTCGCGCACGGTGAAGAGCAGCGTGATCGGCGGATGCGGAAGATTGTTCCGGATGAGCGTCTCGGCGAGCACGACAAGGAGGGCGACGCCCGTGCGCGCATCGCCGCCGAGCGCCGTCGTGCCATCCGAGACGATGCGGTCGCCCTCGCGCCGGGGCTTGGCGCCGGCGCACAGCGGCACCGTGTCGAGATGCGTCGAAAACAGCAGCCGCGGCCCGGGCCGCGTGCCGGCGAGGTCCACGATGAGATTGCCCGTCTGCGTCGGCAGCGGGATGCGCTTGTTCACGTCGTCGAAACGGATCGCGGAAGCGGGAACACCGATCTGCTTCAGCGCGTCACTGACGGCGGCGGCGATGGCCGCTTCCTGTCCTGTCACGCCTTCGACCGAGAGGAAGCGCATGAGGTGATCGATCGCGGCATCGACGTCGAGAGGGATGGAGGGGCTGCTCATGATGTCCACCCGATCAGTTAGGTGTTGTCTCGTCGGGGGCTGCGGCGGTAGGGCCCGTCACAGGCCCCATGGCAGGCCGAGCATCTTCCAGACGGCGAAGAGCGCGGTCCACAGCACGAACATCCAGACGACGTAGGGAAGCATCAGCGAGACGATCGTGCCGACGCCCGCCGTTCGGTCGTATTTCTGGCCGAACCCGACGATGAGGGCGAAATAGGCGTTGAGTGGCGTGATGGCGTTCATCGGCGAGTCACCGACGCGGTAGGCGGCCAGCACCGCCTCCGGCTCGACGCCGAGCTTCATCAGGAGCGGCACGAAGACCGGCGCGAAGATCGCCCACTTGGCGATGGCGCCGGTGAGCAGCAGGTCGATGATGGCGACCACGACGATGAAGCCGATCAGCAGCGGCAGCGGCCCGATGTTGGCGGCCTGCAGGGCGCCCGAGAGGCTAAGCGCCATGACGGTGCCGATGTTGGTGTAGGTGAAGTAGGAAACGAACTGGCTCAGCACGAAGAACAGGAAGATCGTGCCGCCGAGGCTCTTGACCGACTTCTCGATGGCCGCGATCACCTCGGGCAGGGTACGCAGCGTGCCGGCACCGATGCCGTAGGTCCAGCCGGAGACCAGGAACACCAGCATGATGAGGGCTATCAGCCCGTTCATGAACGGCGAGTTGCCGATCAACTCGCCGGTTTCCGGATTGCGCAGCGGCGATCCCGAGGGGATCGTCAGCAGGCAGAAGACCGCGATCAGCCCGAGCAGGCCGAGGCCGGCAAACCGCAAGCCGCGCGATTCCTGTTCGCTGAGCATGGCGTTCTGGTCCGTCGTCGTGCCCTCGGCGGCCTTGGCGGGGTCGTAGGGCCCGAGACGCGGCGCGATGATCCGATCCGTGATGAAGGCGATGAGGACCGTCAGGAAGAGCACGGAGGCGATCGAGAACCAGACGTTCGAGGCAAGGCCGATCGAGCGGTTGGGATCGACGAGACGCGCCGCGTCGTTCGTGAACTCGACGAGCACGGCGTCGAGCGGCTTGATCAGCATGTTGACGGTGAAGGCGCCAGCCACGGCGGCAAAGCCGAGGGCGAGCCCGGCGAGCGGATGCCGTCCGACGGCCAGATAGGCGATGCCGGCGAGCGGGATGAGGACGAGATAGCCGGCATCGGCGGCGATGCTGGCAAGAATGCCGACGAAGGACAGGATATAGGTCAGCGCCCAGCGCGGCGAGACGATCACCAGCTTGTGGATCAGCGCCGTGACGAGCCCGGATTCCTCGGCGACGCCCGCGCCGATCATCGCCACGATCATGAGCCCGACGGCCGTGAAGCCCATGAAATTCGGGATCAGCGACGTGTACATGAAACGGATACCGTCCACCGTCAGCAGGCTGCGGATTTCGGTGCGCGCGCTCTCGATCTCGTGCGTGTCGGGATTGATCCGCTCGAAGGCCACCGATGCCCCGAAGAGGCTGAGCAGCGCCGACAGCACGACCACGATGCCGATGAGGATCAGAAAGATGACGACCGGATGGGGCACCATGTTGCCCACCTTCTCGACGCCATCGAGAAACCGCTGCATCGTCGTTTTCGGTACGGCAGTTGCTGTGGACATGCCATGCCTCCCCAGGAGCTGCGCGCTCGCGCGGAGCGGGCGGTCCAGTCATCTGACGGCCCGCACCTGGCATCGGCCCAACGTTCCCGGCACAGGTCTCCGGCTCGGACCTTAATTGCTTGGGCGTGGAGGTCATCGGCAAGGAATCCCAAACTTTGGCCTCCTTGTCCCAAATTCCGGATACAAAAAGCCCGGCTTCCGGGGCCCGCTTGCTGCTGTCTGGGCGGGGCAATACTGTATATTCTTGAGCCTCCCACCTTCCCCACCATCCGGATGGAGAAACGCCAGCGATGCCAGTGCGCCGTTATGGGTCACCCTCCGCATCCGGATCCTCCCGCCGTTCCAGCGATGCGCAGCCGCATGCGGGTGCCGGTTGAGCGTGTGGTCAGGCTACGCCTGGCGACTGGTGGCTGCCTGCCTCGCCCTCGGCGCCGCAGGCTGCGCGTCGAGGCAGGGGCTGC
This sequence comes from Chelatococcus caeni, assembly GCF_014196925.1. Taxonomy (GTDB): domain Bacteria; phylum Pseudomonadota; class Alphaproteobacteria; order Rhizobiales; family Beijerinckiaceae; genus Chelatococcus_A; species Chelatococcus_A caeni. Next base: position 1,472,169 of record NZ_JACIEN010000001.1, read on the forward strand.
TGCAGCCGGTCGAGCCGGCCCCCGATACGGATCGGGTGACCATCCTCGCGGCAACGACCCGCGCCCCTGATCCGGATGCCGGCATTCTGTTTTCCGGCGATCGCGGCGACGGCGTTTCGTTCAGCAGCATCGTCGTTTCCATCCCGCGCGCGCGGGAGGTCGGCACCCTCCAGCTGCCTCGCACCGTGCCGGGCAATCCGGCGACGGATTTCGTCGTCGTCTCGGCCGAGCCGGTGGCGAGATCGGAGCTCACCGGCTGGTTCAGGTCTGCCAGTGGGCATAAACGGCGCATCTTCGTCTTCGTGCACGGTTTCAACACGCCGTTCGACCGCGCCGTCTTCCGCTTTGCGCAGCTCGCCCATGATACGGACGCGGCGGCCGCACCGGTCCTGTTCTCATGGCCCTCGCGCGGCCGCCTGCTCGACTACCGGCGTGATTTCGACAACGCCACCTACTCGCGATCCGACCTCGCCTATCTGCTGAAGGCCGCGGCGAACAGCCCGTCGGTCGGCGAGATCGTCATCCTCGCCCATTCCATGGGCGGCTGGCCGGCGGTCGAGGCCGTCAGGCAGCTCGCCCTCGAACGGGGCGGCGTTCCCCGCAAGATCAGCAATCTCGTCCTGGCCTCGCCCGATCTCGATATCGGCGTGTTCCGACGGCAGGTCGAGGATATGGGTCCCCGCCGCCCGCACATCACGCTGTTCGTCGCCCGGCACGACAGGGCGTTGCAACTCTCCCGCTTCATCTCGCGCGGGGCGACGCGCCTCGGCGGGATCGACCCGGCCCGTGAGGATTATCAGCGGCAGCTGTCGGGACTGTCCGGCGTTACGGTGCTCGACCTGACCGCCATCAGGGCCGGGGACCGGGTCAATCACGATCTCTTCGCCGCCAGCCCCGATGCCGTCCGCCTGATCGGCGACAGGCTGCTTCAGGGCCAGGTGATCACCGATTCCGACGTTTCTCCCCCGCTCCTCGCGGCCGACGCCCTCGGCTCAGCCGCCGGCCTCATCGTCACCGCGCCGATCCGCGTGTTCGACATGGCGGCCTCGCGGTGAGGGTTGACGCCGCGACGCCAGGAGGAGCAAAGTCATTCAGCGTGGTGAGAGCCCCACGCGGGGCCACTATCCGCCGATTTCACTGGGCACACCCGCTATTTCCAGTCTCGACACAAGCCGCCGGATGCCAGCTAGGACACGAATACCCTGACGGGAACGACAGACAGCTGGAGAATTCCATGCATGCGCGTTCGTCTGGCCACTCGGATACGGAAACCGGCTCCTTTTCTGTAGATTACTGGCCGGCAGAAGAATGGCATGCCAGCAGGCCCACCGGATGGAATGCCGCCGGAAGCATCGGCCCTCTCCCGGCACGGGCGGTCACGAACCCCGCTACCGCAGAAAGTGTCTCCTGGAGGCTCGGAGACATCGTCTTCACCCGTACCCTCTGCTCGGGAGCGCCGTTGCTGCTGAGGCGCCGCACCCCGGGATCCTTGGGCGATCACTGGCGTGTTACGTTTGCTCGCCCTCTTCGACAGGACGGGTCTTTCCCGGTCGTCCCGCACGAGGCCAGGAGTGCCCGCCCCCGGTCTCCGCCCGGGGTGGGACCGATCAAGGACTGGGAGATTCTGACCCTCCATATTCCCCGGCGGTCGGACTGGGCTGACGAGGACGAGCAGTCACGGCGGCGCGAGGTGAATCCGCAGATGGCCGGCCTGCTCGCAGGTTTCATGGGCACACTCTGCCGCCTGCTGCCGAACATGTCCGCCGAGCATGCGCATAGCCTCTCTGCGGCCACGCGCGCGCTGGTCGCGGCCTGCGTCACGCCTTGCCTCCTCCGCACGATCGGTGATCTTCCTCACGCATCCCGGCTGATCGACCGGGCACGGCTCCTCGTGCGCCAGAACATGGCCTGCCCCGAGTTCGGCCCGCGGCACCTGGCGCGGCTGCTGGCGATGTCGCGGTCGAAGCTCTACCGCCTGTTCGAAAATCATGGCGGCGTCGGCCATTTCATCAACCGGGAACGCCTGCGCGAGGCGCACCGGCGGCTGAGCTCCCATCAGGACGTGGCCTCGATCCACGTCATCGGTAACGAGGTCGGCTTCCTCGACCACTCGACTTTCAGCCGGGCATTCCGGCGGGAATTCGGCTACAGCCCGACAGAGGCACGCCTGCGCAGCCAAGCCCAGCAGCCCTCCCCCACTGGCACGTTCCTGCCCGAAGGAACAATGAGGCTTGGGCCCGGGCCAATGCCGCCAGCCTCTTCGCGCCGTGATACCGCGGCAACTGGCGCAACGCAGGCTTAAGGGCTCGGCGGCACATTCCGACGGCGCGCCGTGGACGCCTCTTCTCCGCGGCTCGCAATGCGGCGTCCCTTGCCTACACGGGTTGCCTGTCCGCCTCCCTCGGCCCGAAAGGATCACGAAACCCGGCGCGGAATTTGGGATGACCGGCGCAAAAGTGGGATTCTGTGCTCATCCACGCTCCGGGGACTGTTGCTAGCCTCCCCCTGCCAACTGGGGAAAGCTGAACGGCTCGGGCCGTCCAGGATCTGATCGCGGCCCTTTGCGCCGCACGATCGCCGGAGGAACGACGCGATGGGCTTCAGCGGCGGGTGCCGCGTGCCCGTTTCGGGTGTGGCGCAGCAGAGGTTGCGGGGTGCCGGCATGATCAGCTTGCGCGCGTGCGCGTTGCTTGCCCTGACCATGGTGCTCGCGGCGACAACCGCCTCCTGCCGGCCGGCCGGCGACGAGCCGCCTGCTCCCGTCCGGATGGTGCAGACCATCACGGTGGAGCCGGCGCCCAAGATGGCGGATTCCACCTTCACCGGCCACGTCGAGGCGCAGGATCAGGCGGTGTTGTCGTTTCGCATCGCAGGCCGGCTCTCCGAGCGCAGCGTCGGCGTCGGGGCCAGCGTCAGCGAAGGCGACACGCTCGCTCGCCTCGATCCCGAAGACGAACTCAATGAGTTGCGCTCCGCCAGGGCTGTGCTGGCAGCCGCTCTGAGCGATTCGAGGAAGGCGGAAAACCAGTTCGAGCGGCTGCGCCACCTGCAGGAGCGCAACGTGGCGACGAGAGCTGATCTCGAGGCAGCCGAGCAGGCCCTTACGGCGGCCCGCGCCCAGGCCGATGCCGCGCAGGCCCGCGTGAGGAGCGCGGAGGACTTCGTCGGCTTCACGACCCTGAAGGCGGACGCGCCGGGCATCGTCACCAGGGTCGGGGCCGAGCCGGGGGAAGTGGTTCCTGCCGGCCGCATGATCGTGCAGCTCGCGCGGCGGGAGGGCCGCGACGCCGTTTTCGAGATACCGGACGATCTCATCCGCCGGATCGGGCCGGACGTAGAGGTGCGCGTGGCGCTTGCCGGCGATCCTTCGGTCTTCACAAGCGGCCGGGTTCGTGAAATCGCGCCGCAGGCCGATCCGGTGACGCGCACGTTCCGGATACGGGTCGGGCTGAGTGATCCGCCGCCGAGCTTCCGGCTCGGTACCGCCGTCACGGGCACGATCCGCGGCAGCGACGCAACCGCCGTTGCTCTACCCGCGGCCGCCTTGACCCGGAGCGAAGTGGGAACGGGCGTCTGGCTCGTCGACCCCGGCACCCTGACGGTCTCGCTGCGCAAGGTCGACGTGCTGCGCGACGATCCGGCGACAGCTCTGATCGGGCACGGCCTTGCCGCGGGCGATATCGTGGTCACGGCCGGCACCAGCCTCCTGCGGGACGGCCAGCAGATACGGCTGGTCGGGACGGAAGCGCCATGAGGTTCAATCTCTCCGAATGGGCGCTGAGGAACCGCTCCATCGTGATCTATCTCATGATCGTCGCGGTCGCGGCCGGCTTCTTTGCCTTCGTCCAGCTCGGGCGGAACGAGGACCCGGCGTTCGTGATCAAGACGATGGTCGTCTCGGCCGCGTGGCCAGGCGCGACCATGGAGGACACGTTGAGCCAGGTCACGGAGCGACTGGAACGCCAGCTCGAGGAGACGCCCGGCCTCGACACGGTGCGCAGCTACACCACGCCTGGCGTGACGACGATCTTCGTCAGTCTCAAGCAGTCGGTGCCCGGACGCGACGTGCAGGACACCTGGTTCAGGGTGCGCAACCTCGTCACCGACATCCGCCACACCCTGCCCGCCGGAACCCTTGGACCGTTCTTCAACGACCGGTTCGGCGATACCTTCGGCATCATCTACGGCTTCACGGCCGACGGCTTCACCGACCGCGAGCTGCGCGACCACGTGGAAGCCACCCGCTCGCGGCTGCTGCTCGTGCCCGATGTCTCCAAGATCGAGGTCATCGGCGCCCAGGACGAGCGCATTTTCGTGGAGTTCTCGGTTCGGGAATTGGCCAATCTCGGCATCGACCGCGGCGCCCTGCTGGCAGCCCTGCACAGCCAGAACGTGGTGCGGCCGGCCGGCATCATCCAGACGCAGGACGAGAAGTTCTCGGTGCGTGTCTCGGGTGCCTTCCAGTCGGAAGCAGACCTCAACGACGTGAACTTCGCCGTGGGCGACCGGATGGTGCGCCTTGCCGACATCGCGACCGTGCGCCGGGGTTATGCCGATCCGCCGCAGCCCATGTTCCGGGTCAACGGCCGGCAGGCGATCGGCCTCGGCATCGCCATGCGCGACGGCGGCGACATCCTCGCGCTCGGCAGGAACGTCAAGGGCGCCATGGCGGAGATCACCGCCAACCTGCCGCTCGGCATCGAGCCGACGCTGGTCGCCGACCAGGCGGTGACGGTCGACCACGCCATCCACGATTTCATGACGTCGCTGTGGCAGGCCGTCGTCATCATCCTGACGGTCAGCTTCATCAGCCTCGGCGTTCGCCCGGGCCTCGTGGTGGCCCTGTCGATCCCCCTGACGCTCGCCATCGTCTTCGCCTGCATGCAGGTCACCGGCATCGACATGCAGCGCATCTCGCTCGGCGCCCTGATCATCGCGCTGGCGCTTCTCGTCGACGACGCCATGACCACGACCGACGCCATGGTCACGCGCCTCGCCGCGGGCGAGGAGAAGATGAAGGCGGCCACATACGCCTTCGAGAAATATGCCCCTGCCATGCTGGCCGGGACGCTGGTGACGATCGCGGGCTTCGTGCCCATCGGCTTTGCGGCGAGTTCGGCGGGCGAATACACCTTCTCGCTCTTCGCGGTGGTGACGATGGCCCTCGTCATATCGTGGTTCGTTGCCATCGTTTTCGCCCCGGTGCTCGGCGTTGCCATGCTGAAAGCCCCGAAGAGCGCCCATGCGGCCGGTCCCGGGCGCCTGGTGCTGACGTTCCGCAAGCTGCTGTCGGGAGCGATCAGGCTGCGCTGGGTGACGATCGCCGTGAGCGTCGGGCTGTTCGTCGCGTCCGTGCTGGCCCTGCCGCTGGTGCCGCGCCAGTTCTTTCCCGCGTCCGATCGCCCCGAACTCCTCGTTGACCTGACCCTGCCCCAGAACGCTTCCATCTATGCGAGCGCGGACCTTGCCGCACGCTTCGATGCGACGCTGCGAGACGATCCGGACGTCGAGCGCTGGAGCACCTATGTCGGACGCGGGGCGATCCGTTTCTACCTGCCGCTGAATGCACAGCTGCCGAACGATTTCTTCAGCCAGGCCGTGATCGTCGCGAAGGACGTGGCGGCGCGCGAGCGTCTGCAGATGAAGCTCGAGGCGCTTCTCGCGCGGGATTTCCCGAACGTCGTCGCGCGCGTCTATCCGCTCGAGCTCGGCCCGCCCGTCGGCTGGCCGGTGCAGTACAGGGTCAGCGGGCCGGAGATCGCGGAGGTCCGCGCCATCGCGATGCGGCTCGCCCAGCTGGTTGCGACCAACCCGCAGGCCAAGCAGGTCAACTTCGACTGGATCGAACCCGCCCGCGAGCTACGCCTGCGCGTCGACCAGGACGAGGCGCGCCGCCTCGGTCTGAGCTCCCAGGCGCTCGCCGCCATTCTCAACACCGTCGTCACGGGCACGGTCGTGACCCAGGTGCGCGACGCCATCTACCTGATCGACGTCGTCGTCCGCGCCCAGGACATGGACCGCGCCTCGCTCGACACCCTGCGCAGCATGCAGGTGGCCCTGCCGAACGGCCGTTCCGTCCCCATCTCGCAATTCGTCAGCTTCAGCTATGGCCTCGACACGCCCCTTGTCTGGCGGCGCGACCGGGTGCCGAACCTGACGGTCGCAGCCGACGTCACCCCCGGAACGCTGCCCGAGACGGTCGTTTCCGCGCTGCAGCCGGGGATCGACGAATTGCGCCGCACCTTGCCGGCGGGCTACGGCATAGCGGTCGGCGGCACGGTCGAGGAAAGCGCCAAGTCGCAGGCCTCCGTGATCGCCGTGGTGCCCGTGATGCTGCTGATCATGCTCTCGGTGCTCATGGCGCAGCTCAAGCAGTTCCGGCTCCTCGCCATCGTCCTCAGCATCGCTCCGCTCGGCCTCATCGGCGTCGTCGGCGCCCTCCTCCTGTCGGGCAAGCCGCTCGGCTTCGTGGCGATGCTCGGCGTCCTCGCCCTCATCGGCATCATCACCAAGAACGCGGTGATCCTGGTCGGACAGATCGAGGACGAGCGGGCCGCCGGCAAGGGCGTTGTCGAAGCGGCGCTCGACGCGAGCACGACGCGCCTGCGGCCGATCGTCCTCACCGCCATCTCGACGGTGCTGGGCATGGTCCCCATCGCGCCGACCGTGTTCTGGGGGCCGATGGCTTTCGCCATCATGGGCGGGCTCCTGGTCGCGACCGCGCTCACGCTCGTTCTGCTGCCCGTCCTCTACGTCACCGCGTTCGGAGCCGACGCGCCCGCCCCGCGAGAGGCCGGCGTGCGCCGCCGAACACCTGCGGGAGTATCGGCGCCATGACATACGGCGAGGCCATGCACGCGAGACCGGCAGCCTTGCGGATCGGCGCGCTCGCGGCCCTGACGATGGCGCTTGCCGCCTGCCAGAGCGAAGAGGCGCGCGAGCCCGCGGCGCGACCGGTCAGCGTCGTCACGGTCGAGGCCGGCAAGGTCGCGAACGACATCGAATTTGCCGGCGAGATCCAGGCGAAGAAGGACGTCGGCCTTGCCTTCCGCATCGGCGGCCGCGTCAGCGAGCGGCCGGTCAACATCGGGGATCGCGTCGGGGCCGGCCAGCTCGTCGCACGTCTCGACCCTTCCATCGAGCAGAATGCGCTCGCGGTGGCCAAGGCGGCGCTCGCGGCTGCCCGGGGCGAGCTGGTCACCGCCCGCAGCGCCTTCGATCGCCAGGAGCGGCTGATGGCACAGGGATTCACGACCCGGCCACGCTTCGACCAGGCGCTGAGGGCACAGGAGACGGCCCAGGCCCAGCTCGAGAACGCCGAGGCGCAGGTGGCGCTCGCTCGCGATCGCCTCGCCTTCACCGAGCTGCGTGCGGACGCCGACGGCGTGGTGACGGCCCGCAACGTCGAGCCGGGTGAGGTCGTGCAGCCGGGTCAGGTCGTCGTGCAGATCGCCCGCGACGACGGCCGCGATGCCGTCTTCAACGTCCCTGCGCGATTGCTGGAGGCGCAGGCCGGCGACGCGACCATCCGCGTCGCGCTGGCTGACGCGCCCAAGGTGGCGGCAAGCGGCCATGTGCGCGAGATCTCCCCCCAGGCCGATCCGCAGACGCGGACCTTCGAGGTGCGTGTCGGCCTCCAGGACCCGCCGGAGGCGATGCGGCTCGGTTCGACCGTAATCGGTACTCTCGAGCTCACATCGGCCGCCATAGTCTCGATACCGGTCGGTGCGTTGACCCAGCAGGGCGCAGCGCCGGCCGTGTGGATCGTCGATCCCGGACAGATGACGGTGTCGCTGCGAAACGTCGACGTGCTGCGCTTCGACCCCGGAAAGGTCGTTCTTTCCCAAGGCCTCGAACCTGGCGAGATGATCGTCTCGGCCGGCATTCAGGCCCTGCATCCGGGCCAGCGGGTGGCGCCGTTGCAGGTCTCCGAAGAGGCTCCGCGTCAGGGAACGTCGGCGGTGCCGCCCTCCTGACGAGGCAGCTTTCCCCTGCGCCGGGCATCCCGACGCAGGCCGCTAGATCAAGGCTGGTCCTGGCAATGATCGCTTCGCGCAACAGATCCGTCGACATCGTGCCCCTGGTGGGGGATGCCGGGCAGCTCAGGACCGGGCTCCTCGTCCTCGGTCTGTTCAGCTACGGTCCGCTGACCGGTTCGGCACGCGCCGTCGACGACCGGTCCGGCGGGCAGCTGTCGCGCATCCTGGAGCACGGCGCGCTCGGCGAATCTGCCGGCGCGACGCTGCTTCTCCATCAGGTTCCCGGAATCGCCGCATCACGCGTCCTGCTCGTCGGTCTCGGGAGGGCGGAAGACTACTCGGACACGGCCTATCGGCGTGCGCTGGCCGCTGCTGCCTCAGCCCTGGCCGATGATGCCGCTGCGGACGCGATCGTGGCACTAGCCGAAAACGAGGTGCCCCGGTGCACCCTCGGCTGGCGGTTGCGGGTGGCGGGCCAGCTGCTCGCCGAGCAAGGTTGCCATTTCGGCGTTCACGCGCCGGCGCCGTCCCGCTGCGTGCGCGTCGTCATGCTGCTGATTGCGCAGGCCCTGACCTCGGAGTTGGTCGGCGCGTTGCGGCAAGGCGTGGCAATCGCGGAGGGCGTGGCCCTCGCCAAGGAAATGGGGAACCTCCCGACACACCCCGGCACGGCCGATCTCATCTGCGAGAGCGCGCAGGCGATGGGATGGGAGTTCGGCTTCGAGGTCAAGATCCTCGAGCATCGCCATTTCGAGGGGCTTGGCATGCCGGCATTCGCCCGCTCGGTGTGCACCGCCGGCTCCGCCTCCAGGATCATCGTGATCGGCTGCAAGGGACGACGGGAGAAGCGGCGTCCTGTCGTCTTCGTCGGCCATGGCACCGCTCAAGGAACGCGCGGTGCCGGCGCCGTTCTCGGCGCCTTGCGGGCCGCGGGCCTGCTTGGGCTCCCTGTCCATGCGGTCGGGCTGGTCTCTACGATCGAGGCCGCCTCTTCCCCCCTCCCCAACCTGCCTCGGCGCCTGCCCTTGCCGGCGGAGCCGATCGCGCTGCCGGGCGAGCCCGCACATCGCGCGCAGCTGCGGTGCGACGTGCTGACCTATGCCGGGCGCCTGGCACCGGCCTGCGTCATCGACGTCTCCACCGGGGTCGGGGCCTGCGCCGCGGTGCTCGGTTCCTATGCCAGCGGGCTCTTCGCCAATGACGACGCGCTGGCGAGCGAGTTGCTGACCTGCGGAAGCCTCGCGGGCGACCGGGTCTGGCGCCTGCCCATCTGGGACGACGAGCAGGCACGGGCGGACGATCCCACCGGGCCTGCAGTGCGGCCGCGAATGGCGGTGAACGCCCTCGCCCGGTGTGCCCGGAGCTTTCCCTGGGCACATCTCGATGCGGCGGCGACCGCGACCGATGAAGGAGAAACGGGGGTCTCAACCGGCCGCCCCGTCCCACTGCTCGCGGAGTTTCTGATGGGCCGCGCGACGCGAGCCGAAGTGCAACAGGCCCACCGTCACCCTTCTTCACGCCGATAGAGGAGCAGCACCGATGAGCGATCTTGTCTTCATTGCCTTCCCCACCGAGCAGAAGGCGGAGGAGGTGCGCCAACGGGTTCTCGCGCTGCAGCGCGAGTATCTGATCGAGCTGGGCGATGCGGTCGTCGTGGTCAAGGACGACAAGGGGCAGATCAAGCTCAACCAGATGCTGAACCTGACCGCCGCCGGCGCCGCGTCAGGTGCGCTCTGGGGCGCCCTGGTCGGGCTCATCTTCCTGGCGCCGCTGCTCGGATCCGCAATCGGGGCCGCATCGGGCGCCCTGGGAGGCAAGCTCAGCGACGTCGGCATCAACGACCAGTTCATGAAGGACGCAGCGGACGCGCTGCAGCCCAATACCGCAGGGCTCTTCCTGCTGATCCGCAAGATGACCACCGACAAGGTCCTCGCCGATCTCAGGGGCATCGGCGGCACGCTGATGCGCACCTCTTTCGACGAGACGAAGGAGGCTGCCCTGCGCGAGGCTCTCGCAGCCTGCGCCGAGGCGGCGCCGCCGGCCGCCTCATGACGCCGGACTGGAGGCTGGCGGCGGAGGCGGAAAGGGCCGCATGGGCCGTGGCCACCGCCCGGCTCGACGACTTCCGGCCACTGTCATCGGCGGAGGAGGATGTCGTCGCCAAGCTGCTGACCGGCCAGTTCGATCGCCTGGGGGACGGCACGCGCCCGGACGCCCCGGACCCGTTGCGGGTCGTCCGGGCCGCGTTCCTGCGTTTCCTCATCCTCGGCGGCGAGGAGGGCTGCCGCCCGCATGAGAAGGGCATCAGGATCACCGGCGCATGGATCACCGGCGTTCTCGATCTGGAGGCCTGCAGCGTGTTTCGGGACATCGGCCTCAACGACTGCCATTTCGAGGCGGCGCCGGTGCTGCGGGCGGCGATCATCAACCGGCTCTTCCTCAACGGCTCACGGCTTCCGGGCCTGCAGGCCGAGCGCCTGGAGGCGCGCGGCGGCATCTATCTGCGCGGCGCGGAGGTGGAGGGCGAGATCAATCTCGAACAGGCGCGCCTCGGCAGCAACCTCGAATGCGACGGGGCGGTCATCCGCAACCCACGGAACCATGCCCTGCGGGCCCAGAGCCTGGAGGTGCGCAACGTTTTGCTGCGCGGAGCGGACCTGACCGGCAGCATAGCCCTTTCGGGCGCACATCTGACCGCGGACCTCGATGCCGCCGGCGCGCGCATCAGCCGCCCCGAAGATGTCGCCTTCGACGCGAGCGAGGTCGAATGCCGCGGCAACGTCATGCTGCGCAGTGCCCATGTCGAGGGCGCGGTCCGGCTGATCGCCTCCCGGATCGACGGTGACGTGGATTGCACGGCAGCCGTCATCGAGAATGCCGGAGGCGGTGCACTCGATCTCAGCCGCACGACGGTCAAGGGCGCCTTCTTCCTGCGCCGCGACGCCCGGCTCGACGGGATGCTGGCGCTGACGGGCGCCTCGTTGGGCACCATCCACGACGAGGCCGCCAGTTGGCCGGGGCCAGGCGACCTTCTGCTCAACCGCTGCCGGTATGAGGCTTTCATCGACGGGCCTGTCGACGCCGGGAGCCGCCTCGACTGGCTGGCCCGCCAGGCACCGGAGCGCTGGGGCGAGGATTTCTGGCCACAGCCCTACGAGCAACTGGCGAGCGTCTTTCGCGAGATGGGGCATGGCGAGGATGCGCGCGCCGTGTTGATCGTGAAGGAACGGCTGCAGCGCAAGGCGCGGCGCGCCCGCGCCCGTCATCCACTCTGGCGGCTGCTGCTCGCCGTGTCGGACGGTGTCCTTGGCGCAACGCTCGCCTACGGCCGGCAGCCGCTGCTCGCCATCCTGTGGCTGTTCGGCTTCTGGCTCCTCGGCGTCGCGGTCTTCACGCTTGCGGAACGACAGGGCGCCGTGATGCCCAACAGCCCGGTCGTCCTGCGCGCGCCAGACTGGACGCTTTGCGGCTTCGAGGAGCAGGAGCGACGGCCGCTGATCGCCTCGGGCGAGACGCATGGGCTGGCGGCTGCCGGACAGACACAGCTCGCCTGCTTCCGCGATCGCTGGGAGGCCTCGAGCTATCCGGCCTTCAGTCCCTGGATGTACTCGCTCGACACGTTGCTGCCCGTGCTCGATATGGGCCAGAGGGCCTTCTGGCGCCCCAATCCCACCAAGCCGGGCGGCGGGATCGCGATCAGCTATTTCTACTTCCAGTCCATCGTCGGCTGGGCGCTGAGCCTGCTGGCCGTGGCGGGCTTTTCAGGATTGGTGAAGTCGTCGTGATGCGGCCGGCTCGCCCTGCAACCGGGATGGAAGAGACGTGACCAGGAGCCCTTCGTCCCGCCCCGCGCCGCAAGCCCGCAACGGCCGGCCGGCCCCCCTCGCCATCGACCTCGCCCTGCAGGGCGGCGGAGCCCACGGCGCCTTTACCTGGGGCGTGCTGGACAGGATCCTGGAGGAGGACTGGCTCGAGATCGAGGCGATCTCGGGCACGTCGGCGGGCGCCATGAACGCGGCCGTGCTCGCGTCCGGCTATGCCGGCGGCGGGCGCGAGGGCGCGCGCGAGGCGCTCGGCCTCTTCTGGCGCCGCGTCGCCGAGGCGGCTCGCTTCAGCCCCTTCCAGCGCAGTCCGCTCGACGTCCTGCTCGGGCGCTGGACGCTCGACCATTCACCGCTCTTCGCCGCCATGGACATGATGTCGAGGGTCGTTTCGCCCTACAGCCTCAATCCGGCGGGCGCGAACCCGCTCGCGGGCATCCTGAGCGAGGTGATCGCCTTCGACAGGCTGGCCGACAGCCGCATCAAGCTCTTCATCACCGCCACCAACGTGCGCACGGGCCGGGGGCGCGTCTTCCGCAACGGCGAGATCACGGTGGACGTCCTCCTCGCCAGCGCCTGCCTGCCGACCCTGTTCCAGGCCATCGAGATCGACGGCGACGGCTATTGGGACGGCGGCTATTCCGGCAACCCGACAATGACGCCGCTGATCCGGGAAAGCAGCGCGCTCGACACCATCCTCGTCCAGATCAATCCGGTGGAGCGTCCGGGCACGCCGCGGCTGGCGCGCGACATTCTCAACCGGCTCAACGAGGTCTCCTTCAACGCCGTCCTGCTCAAGGAGCTGCGGATGATGGCCCTTCTGCGCCAACAGGCGAGTTCCGACGCCGGGGAAGGGTCCCGCTGGGCCCGCATGCGCATCCACCGGATCACCAGCGTCGTCATGACCGAGCTCGGCTATTCCTCCAAGCTCAATGCCGAATGGGCGTTCCTGTCCATGCTGCGCGACGAGGGCCGGCGCGCCGCGGAAGCCTTCTACCGGACGCACAAGGATGATCTCGGCAGGCGGTCGACGCTCGCGCTCGACGAACTGACCGAGGGGGTGTGACGCGCCACAGGGAGCCAGGAATTGCAGATGATCGCCGGCAAGGCCCAGCCAATCGCGCCGATCGTGATCGCGACCGTCCTGACGGTCGCGGCGCTGGCCGTAGCCAGCTCCGTCTTCGCGCCGATCGCTTTCGCCCTGTTCATCATCGCCCTCGTCTGGCCGTTGCAAAAGGCCCTGCAGGCCTTCCTGCCCCGGCTCGTGGCGCTTGCGCTCAGCGTCGTCGTCATGGTGGTCGCCTTCGGGGCCTTCGGTTCGCTGATCGTGTGGGCCTTCGGCCGCGTCGGCCGGTGGATCATCAGCGATGCGGCACGCTTCCAGTCCTTCTACGACGGCATCGTCCTGTGGCTCGAAGGACACGGCGTGGCCGTGGCCGGTGTCTGGTCCGAGAACTTCAACGTCTCCTGGATGCTGCGCACCGCGCAAACGATCACCGGGCGGCTGAACAGCACGATGAGCTTCTGGCTCGTCGTGCTCGTCTATGTGGTTCTCGGCCTCCTGGAGGTCGACGACTTCGGGCGCCGGCTGTGCGCGATGCGCAACTGCGGGATGGCCGAGATCCTGCTCCGGGGCAGCGTCAGGGCGGCTGCCAAAATCCGCCGCTACATGCTGGTGCGGACGTGCATGAGCCTGATCACGGGCGTGCTCGTCTGGGCCTTTGCGAGGACCGTCGGCCTCCAGCTCGCCGAGGAATGGGGCTTCATCGCATTCTCGCTGAACTACATCCCTTTTCTCGGGCCGCTGGTGGCCACCGTCTTCCCGACGCTCTTCGCCATGACGCAGTTCGAATCCTGGCATGCCGTGATCGCCGTCTTTGCCTGCCTCAATCTCATCCAGTTCATCGTGGGCAGCTATGTCGAGCCCCGCGTCGCCGGCAGCGCCCTTTCGATGTCGCCGGTAACCGTCCTGTTCTCGGTCTTCTTCTGGAGCTATCTCTGGGGTGTCTTCGGAGCCTTTATCGGCGTGCCGATCACCGTCGCCCTCCTCACCTTCTGCGCCCAGCATCCGGCAAGCCGCTGGATGGCGGAACTGTTCGGCTCGCCGGAACAGGATGACGCGGCGACGGCAAGCGATGCGGCCCTGGAGGCCTGACTTGACCGCGATCGAAAGCACCGCCGCCGTCACAGCCGCCGCGATCGCACTGTTCGCCTGGAACAGGTTGCCGGTCGTCATCGTCGCCACGGGCGCCGCCCTGGCGCTGTGGGCCACCGGGGTCGTGACTCTCGACCAGGCACTCGCCGGCTTCGGCGATCGTGCGGTCATCTTCATCGCCAGCCTGTTCATCGTCAGCGCCGCCCTGGAGAGGACCGGCGTCACCGCCTGGGCCGGCCAGTTGCTGATCGCGAAGGCCGGCGACACGCGCACACGCCTGCTCATCATCATCATGACCGCCTCCGGCCTGCTGAGCGCACTGATCAGCGGTGGCGGAGCGGTGGCCGCGCTCATGCCGGTGGTGGTGATGGCGGCGATCCGGCTGCATCAGTCGCCGGCGCAGCTGCTGATGCCGCTGGCCTTTGCGGCCCATGCCGGTTCGAACGTCCTGCTGACCGGCGCGCCCAAGAACATCCTCGTCTCGGAAGCGCTGGAGGATGCCGGATTGCAGGGCTTCGCCTTCGCGGAATTCGCGCTCGTCGGACTGCCCCTCCTCGCCGGCACGATGGCGCTCATCCTGCTGCTCGGAAGGCACCTGCTGCCCGAACAGAGCGGCGCACGGCTGCCTGCGGACTTCAGCCGCCACGCCGAAACCCTGGTCGAACATTATGGGCTTCGGGATGGCGTCTTCCGGCTGCGCGTGCGCACCACCTCGCCGTGGGTCGGCAAGGCGCCGGCTGAACTCGACCTCGCCGGTCCGCGGCTCAGCCTCATCGCCGTGCAGGCCGGAGCCTCCGGGCTACCGCTGCGCGCACCGACCCTGTCGGAGGGAGACTATCTCCTGGTCCGGGGGGATGCGGAAGCGGTCGCGACGCTCGCGGCCGACATGCATCTCGCCCTGCGCGACGACGAAGCCGAGAATGGCCTTTTCAACCGGCGCTCGGGCCTTGCCGAGGTGGTCATCCCGCCGCGCTCGGCCCTGATCGGCAGCGCCATGTTTCCGGGCATGGTCACCGAGAGCGGCGACCTCGTCGTCCTCGCCGTCCAGCGCGCCGGCGTCGATCTCGATCCGGCGGAGGTGCTGCAGGCCGGCGACACGGTGCTGCTGGAGGGGACCTGGAAGGCGCTCGATCTTCACCTCGACGATCCCGACGTGCTCGTCGTCAACTCCCCCGAGCTCGTCCGGCGCCAGGCCGTACCCATGGGTGCGGGAGCGGGTATCGCCCTCGCGGTGCTCGGGGGCTTCGTCGTGCTGCTCGCCACCGGGATCGTGCCTCCGGCGGTCGCGGGGCTTATCGCAGCGGGCCTGCTCATCCTTGCGGGCACCGTCACCGTCGAGCAGTCCTATCGCGCGATCAACTGGACCACCGTGATCCTCGTCGGCGCGATGATGCCGCTGTCGACCGCCATGGTGCAGTCGGGCGCCGCGCAACTGGTTGCCGATCACCTCGTCGCACTGACGGGGGGCAACGGTCCCGTCGTCTTCCTCACCGGCCTCTTCGTGCTGACGGCCGGTCTCGGCCAGATCATGAGCAACACCGCGACGACGATGCTCGTGATCCCCATCGCGATGGCCGCGGCCGAAGGGCTCGGCGTCTCGCCGCGGCCCATCCTGATGAGCCTGTGCGTCGCCGGCGCGGCCTCGTTCCTGACCCCGATCGCCACCGCGACGAACATGATGGTGATGGGCCCGGGAGGGTACAGCTTCAACAGCTATTGGAAGCTCGGAGCGCCGCTGATGCTCTGGTTCTTCGTCGTTGCCGTATTCTACGTGCCGCTGGTCTGGCGCTTCTAGCGCCGCGCCGGCATCGCAGAGGCCCGATCCGCCCGAGGCAGCGGCTCGTCGATGCGGTCGATGAGATAGGGAAAGAACGGGTTCGACGACATGCGCAGCAGCGAATCGAGATTGACGATCAGTGCGCCGCGCTCCCCGCGTGCGGCAACCGCGCCGAGCCTGATGCCGAAGTCCTCCGCCGGGTCGGGTTTCAGCCCATAGAGCGAATCCGTGACCGGGAACGGCAGGGCGACGTGCGACAGCGAGAACACGTCGAAGGGATAGATCAGGCCGAGACCGCGCACGGTTTCGCTCGTCTGCCCCGCGTTCGTAGCCCGCTCGACGACCTCGCTCGAATCCTCGTCTGCATTCGTGATGATCGCCACCCGGAAGTTCCGTGGCGGCGGCGGCAGAATGCGCGTCAGCACCGTGTCGGATGCCGAATTCAGCAAAGGTCCGAGCTTGGTCGACCGGTTCAGGTCGAACAGGACGAGCTCGCTGCCATTGGCCGGCAGATGCGCGTAAAGCGCCGTGATGACCGCCCGGGTGCTGACGGTGAAGTCCATCACCGACTGGAAGGTGATCACGGGGGCGAGATCATCGAGACGGCGCGCGCGCGACAGGCGCACGATCTTTTGCTGCAGCGCCTGGGTCAGCAGGTGCGACTGGCGGGCGCCGTTCACCGGAAAGGAGTTGTACTTGAAGGGATTGAACTCGGGCAGGATGCTCAGCCACGCCGCCTTGGCGAAAGCCGGCAGGATCGCCGGCAGGCCGGCGAGCCCGGCAAAGCGCGCAAAGGCCGTGATGCCGATCATGGGCGAGATCAGAATGACGCGTTCCGGCCGCGCCAGCGTCGCGTCCTCGAGCGCTTCGAGGGCGTACATCAGGGCGAGTGCGCCGCCGTTCGAGAAGCCGACGAGATGGAGCGGCGCATCGGCCGGCGCCCGCTTGCGCCCTTCCCTGACCGCAAGATGCGTCGCCGCCAGCCAGTCCTCCCACTCCGCCTCGACGAGCCCGGCCGGCACCGTGCCGTGCCCCGGCAGCCGGATGGCGACGGCGACGAAGCCCCGATCGCGGTAATGGCGCGCGACGTGGCGCAGGCTGTAGGGAGAATCCGTTAGCCCGTGCAGGAAGATGGCGACGCCGACCGGCGTTCCCCGCGGCTCGAGGATGTAGGACCGGTTCCAGTCCTGGTCGAAGCGCCCGGGATAGATGGCGCTGCCGTCGAAATAGCGATTGACCGGAATGCGTTCGTCGGGCGCGAGCTTCTTCGTCACCTCCTCACGCACATAGGCGAAGGCGGCCTCCTCCGCCCGCAGGTAGTCGTCCCAGGAGGCGTGTTCGAGCTGCTTGGGAGAAAGTTCGTCCGGGATCGCGGTATGCCAGGGCTCGAGCGAGGGCCCTCGCTGGGTGTCGTAGATGCGCAGCGCCAGCAGGGACAGCGCGGCAACGAGGAGGATGACGGCTCCTCGTCTCAACGTCCTGGCGATGAAGCCGCGCATCTGCCCCCCACTTCGCGCCGCCAGGGCCGGCCAGCGGTGCTGTCTTCCGCCGGAGTTTAGTCCAGCATCCGCACTTCGGGAACAATCGCGCTCTGGATGCCTGGAACGGCCGCGCTCCTCAGAATGAAGGGTTTGAAGCCGCTTGCAGCCTCGGCCTCGCCTTCAGCATCAGCCAGCCGACGATGGCGAGATTGACCAGGTTCCAGGCGAGGCCGTTCAGGAAGGCCATGCGGTAGGATGCGAAGAGATCGAAGATCAGCCCCGAGACATAGCCGCCGAAGGCCATGCCGACGATGGTCGCCGACATGACGATGCCGATGCGCATGCCGGCTTCCCTCGGTGGCAGGTAGTCCCGGATGATGACCGCATACATCGGCACGATGCCGCCCTGGAACAGGCCGAAGATGCCGGTGACGATATAGAGCGAGCTCAGCCCGTCGAACCAGAGGTAGAGGAAGAGCGCCAGTCCCTGCATCAGCGAGCCGAGCGCCAGGGTCGCCGCTCCGCCGATCCGGTCCGCGACGAAGCCGGACCCGATCCGGCTGACGATGCCGAGGAAGAGCATCAGGGACAGCATTTCGGCGCCGCGCGCGACGCCGTAGCCCAGATCGCCGCAATAGGCGACGATATGGACCTGCGGCATCGCCATGGCGACGCAGCAGCAGAAGCCCGCGACCGCGAGCAGCCCCTGCAGCTGGTTCGGCGACAGTCCGAGGTCACCCCGCGCGCCGGCGCTCGATATCTCGGCCGCCGCCAGCGTCTCGGCCGCGGGCCGCCGGCGGAAGAACAGCGCGAGCGGCAGCATCACGGCGAGCGCCACGACACCGATGCCGATATGCGTGGCGCGCCAGCCGTGGCTTTGAAGGCCCCAGGTGATCACCTGCGGCCAGATCACGCCGGCGAGATAGCTGCCGGAAGCGCCGAATACGACCGCAAGCCCGCGATGCCGACGAAACCAATGCGACAGGTCCGCGATGAGCGGTGCAAATCCCGCGCCGCCGCCGATGCCGATCAGCAGACCATGCGCCAGAGCGAAGTGCCAGAGGGTGCTCGATAGTCCGGCCAGGACATAGCCCGTCCCGAGCAGGACAGCCCCGCTCACGATCGGCACCACGATGCCGTAGCGATCGGCGATGCGGCCCATCACGATATTGCCGAAGCCGAAGCCGAGCATCACGCAGGTATAGGGCAGCGAGGCACCCGCCCGCAGCGTGCCGAACTCCGCCTGAACGGTCGGCAGCACCACGACGACCGACCAGGTACCGACACAGGCGACGGTCCCGAGCAGGAGCGACAGCGCCAGCCGCAGCCAGGAATAAGCGGAATCCGGCGCATAGCGCTGCTCTTGGGGCGTCATGTTTCCTCGATGGCCGCTTTCGCAGAACGGTCTCTCAGCTGCGCCAATGATTAGGCACCGGCACCGGGCGGACAAGCGCGTTTGCCGCAGCGGTGCACGGCGTCAGCAGCAGGGCGACGTCGATCGGCGGCCACGTCGGACAGCCCGGGGAGCTTCTCGGTCAGGAGCTCGGCCTGAAGTTCAAGGCCCGTGCGGGGCGCCGCAGACGTGTCGCCCCCTCGCCACGCAGTAGCCTACCGTATCTTACGCTCCGGTCCGGCGCACACGGCTTAAGATCAACCCGTTCGATCATCAGGTCCCCTGAAGGCAGGCGGGGACATGAGCAGCCAGGGAATTGAGCGCCGGTCGATGGTTCGGTCCAAAGCCTGCGAGGAATCGATGATGGAGACGCCCCAATGCCGTCACGTAGAATTCTCATCCCGATAATATTCTCGCTGTCGGTGTTTTCGCTTGGTGCCGCTTTTGCACAAGAGCCTCCGAACGCGATCACGGCTCCGGCGAGCAAGACCATCGGCACCGGCAAGCCAAGGATGGAGCCGGCCCTCATCGTCATGAACGCGAAAGGCGCGCGCCTCGAAGGCGACAAGCTCGTCCTCACGGGGATTTCACCCAACGCGATCATGTTTGCGGATCGTCCGGTCCGCGCCGCGGGCCATGCCTCGACGAGCACTCTTCTCGAAGAATGGACGCCCGACACCGGCAGCTTTGCCAAGGACCCGCCGAACGCGACCGTTTCGGTTCTGAATGGCCGTGAGGACTCGGTAATCGACGCCGTGGTGACGCTGACCTCACCGAAGCTCGATGGGGATACGCTGACTTTTGACGTCGCAGTCCTGGAGGGGGATCTCTCCGGCGGCGACGGGCCGGCATCCGTGTTCATCGACATCATCGGCTTGCCGTTCACGCCGTTATCCTTTGCCGGCGCAGCTCGCCGCACCGCCTTCCGCGGAGCATGGTATGCAGGCGCGGCAGCGGGGGCAGCGGCAGCAGCCGCTCCCTATTATCATTATCCTCCCTATTATCGCCCGCCCTGCGGGTACTATCCCTACCCGCCCTGCTACTGAAGCAGCGGGAGCCGACGATGCCGGTGCGCTTCGAATGCACGCGCACCGGCTGGCCATTTGACGGGCTTGGCGGCCTTCCCTTCAGACGAACACAGCAGCCGCCATCGGATGATGGCGGTGCACGGCATTCCGGCAGAGCTGACAGCCTGCCTGAATACCGGGCCCGCAAGCGTCAAGCGGTGGCGCGGCGCGGCAGCTTCCAGCCCGGGCGCACGAAATGGCAGGTGTAGCCGCCCGGGTTGCGCTCGAGATAATCCTGATGCTCCGGCTCGGCCTCCCAGAAGTCACCCGCCGGCTCGAGTTCCGTAACGACCTTGCCCGGCCACAGGCCCGAGGCGTCCACATCGGCGATGGTGTCCTCGGCCACGCGTCGCTGCTCGTCCGACGTGTAGAATATCGCGGAGCGATAGCTCAGGCCGATGTCGTTCCCCTGCCGGTTCTTCGTGGTCGGGTCGTGAATCTGGAAGAAGAACTCCAGCAGTTCCCGGAAGCTCGTCGTCGTCGGATCGAACGTGATCTCGATCGCCTCGGCGTGCGTACCGTGGTTGCGGTAGGTCGCATTCGGCACGTCTCCGCCGGAATACCCCACGCGTGTGGAGATGACACCAGGGAGGCGGCGGATGAGATCCTGCATGCCCCAGAAGCAGCCTCCGGCCAGGATGGCCTTCTCGGTTGCACTCGTCATGGGCTTGTTCCCTTCTCTGCAAAAAGCTGCCGAAACGCGCCGTAACCCTCGCTCTCGAGGTCGTCGTAATGGACGAACCGCAGCGAGGCCGAGTTGATGCAGTAGCGCAGGCCGCCGGCTTCGGGCGGACCATCGGGAAACACGTGTCCCAGGTGACTGTCGCCATGGGCCGATCGCACCTCGGTGCGCACCATGCCGTGGCTCAAGTCGCGGCGCTCGATGACGTTTGCCGCATCCAGCGGCTTGACGAAGCTGGGCCAGCCGCTGCCGCTGTCGTACTTGTCGAACGAGGCGAACAAGGGCTCGCCCGAGACGACGTCGACATAAAGCCCCGGCTCCTTGTTATCCCAGTACGCGTTGGCAAACGGCCGCTCGGTCCCGTCCTGCTGCGTCACCCTGTACTGCTCCGGGCTCAGGCACGAAAGAGCCTCGGGATTCTTGTGATATGTCTTCATCCGCTATTCTCCTTCCCTTGCATGGGCGCCGTGGCCGACAGGCGAGCGGCACGTCGAGCGGCCCCGGGCGCCGCCTTTGTCGATCGAGGTGCCGCCATCAGGCGATGAGCGACCGAGCCTTGGCCCGTCCCCCACGGCCTCGCGGCGAGGAGGAACCATGAACGCGCACTACGGCAAGCTTGCCATCAACCTCGCGATGAGCACGATCATCATGTATCTCGTGATGTTCGCGATGATCGACAACCTCGGCGCATTCTTCAACAATCTGAACATGCTCTATATGGCGTTGATGATGGTCGCACCCATGGCCATCCTCATGCTGCTCCTCATGCGGTCGATGTATCCGAACAGAACGGCAAACCTGTTTCTCCACGCCTTCTTTGCCGTGGTGTTCATCGTGGCTTTCCTGTTCATCCGAGGGCAGACGGTGATTGGCGACGAGCAGTTCCTGCGGTCCATGATCCCGCACCACTCCGGCGCCATCCTGATGTGCCGCGAAGCGACCCTGACGGACCCGGAGATCATCGATCTGTGCCAGGCCATCATTCGCTCGCAGCGCGACGAGATCGAGCAGATGGAGCGAATTCTCGCGCGCTACTGACGCGCATTACCCGACCGACGCTGTCCGTCCGAGCGGAGATTGACGTGGATCAATGCAGGGAGATCCGCGCAGAGCGTTCACTGGAGCGCTGAAAAAGCGAACATTGCCCCCCATGCTGATGGAGAACGACGATGGTCAACTCCATTCTTCACGTTCGCAGCAACGGCCTGTCGCCCCCGGCAATTCACGTTTCGGTTCCCGCGGCTGCGGCCACGCTCGCGAGCTTCGTTCTGATCTCGTTCTGGCTGTGCATGCTGCTTGGTCTGGTTGCTCCTGATTGGGGGCTTCACCGGCCGTGGCTGCAGTTCTATCTCGGCCTGTCGGGCTTCGATCTCCGCAGTCTTGCCCTCGGCACCGTTCAGAGCATCGCCTTCGGTCTCTACGCCGGGGCCGCTATCGCATTGTTGTTCAACGTCTTCAGCCGGCGACTGGGATAGAGGCCAGCATGGCATCCCGCCGGGCGCGTCGGCGGCTCTTGCCGGGAGGCGCTTCAGTGTCCGGCGCTCTCCTTTCTTCGGCACGGTCCTCATAATTCATCCATACTGGAGAAACGGCCGTTCGCCGCGACCGACGCCTTGGGCGCGTCGATGGTCGCTTCAGAAGGAGAACCGCCATGAAGCCAGCCACTTATGCTGCCGTTCTCATCGCCATCACCGCGCCGGCGGCAGCCCAGGTGCAACCCCGGACGCCGCCGGACCATGTGCCGATGGCGCAGATGATGCAGAACATGCCGCAGGGCGGCATGGGCATGATGCAGCCCGGCATGCGCGGCGGCATGATGGGCCGCTTTTCGGCGGAAGACATGAGCGCCTTCGCCGATGCCCATATCGCCGCATTGAAAGCCGGCTTGAAGCTGTCAGCCGATCAGGAACGGCTTTGGCCCCCGATCGAGGAAGCCATGCGTGAGCTTTCACGTCTGCACCTTTCGCGCATGCAGGCGATGCGCCAGAACCGGCAGACGATGATGCGCGATCCCATCGCCGGGCTCCGCAGCATGGCCGATGCCATGAGCCAGGGAGCGGACGGGATGCGGAAGCTCGCGGACGCCGCGGCCCCGCTCTATGAAACTCTGGACGAGGCCCAGAAGCGGCGGCTGCGGGTTCTCGTCCGTTTCGGCCCGCGCGGGATGATGGGAGCCGGCATGATGGGCGGCGGCATGATGGGTGGCCCCCGCATGATGATGCGCGGCTGGTCGGGCGGCAGCGACTCGGGCGACGGCGACGAGGATGACCGCTGAATTGAAATTGCGACTGGCCGGCGAGGACGGCTCTTGACCTTCCCATGGTGGGAAGGGGCAGGAATGGCGCATGGTCCCCGAAGCGGAGAGCGAATCCATGTGCGGGTGCAATGCCCATCAGTCGCAAACGAACCTCGTCCCGGAGCCCGGCCGTGAGGCCCTGAGCCTGCGGGTGGAGGACATGACCTGCGGCCACTGTGCCGCCGCCATCAAGACCGCCATCGAGACGCGCCTGCCGGGTACGCAGGTCGAGACGAACACTGCCTCCCGGCTCGTTTCCGTCCGAGGCGGAACGGACCTGGCGGCGATCAAGGCGCTCGTGATCGAGGCGGGCTACACCCCGTCCACGGTCTGAGGCAGCCCTTGCCCGCCCCGGTTTTCCGGGCGGGCGAAGTATCCAGCCTTGCCATGGCCAAGATCGCGCTTATCGTTCATCCGATGCTGCAGGCATTTCGCAGATTGGTGATTCTCATCGCCGCCCTCGCCTTCTCGGCGACGAGCGTCGGCTGGGGCTATGCCAATACGCCCGGACAAATGCCTGCAGCAGGAGGCGCTGTGGCGGAGACGCCGCGGCATGCGCACGTTCATCACGGCCATGGCCAGGATGCCGACAGCGATCACGGCCCGGCCGCCGGCCAGGCCTGCCCCGCCACGAACGACGGCTCGTGCAAACCCGAGAGGCACCAGGGCGCTGGCATGAACTGCTGCGCCCTCGCCTGCCATGTCGCCATACCGCCGGCCGTTTGCACGCCGTCTCCGCACAGGATCGTCGGCGCCATCGAGCCGGCCTTCTTTCGCGTCGGCATCAAGGAAGCCCTCGCGGCACGCCTCGAGCGGCCGCCGAGATCGATGAGCGCGCAAGCGTCGGCCTGATTCCGGCACCGGACCACAAGCGGTCCACCACATTCCCCGGATCCTGGCCGACCTCTTTCGCCGGTAGCCGTATCACGTGCTGTCGTTGAGCGAGCGGTTCGTGGCGCGCCCGCGCCACCCGCGCCCGCGTCGGCCTGTCCGAGGTCCAATCATGAAAGCCTTTTTTGCGACGGCTTGCGCCGTCCTCCTGTCCGCATGTTCCGGCCCCCCTCCCATCACGGCGGGTGCCGATCCGGCCGATCCCGGCGCGCGGGTGCCGCCCCTGCGCTACGTGCCGGTGACGGCCGGCACGGCCGATTACCAGCCCGTCGCACCCCGGGCGTGGTCCAGGAGCAACGAGAGCGTCGCTCCCCGCGGGAGGAGCGAATGACGTCAGTAGCCCAACCCGATCCTGCCGTGCCGATGAAGCGTCTCGCCGCGGCCGGCGCGCTCGCCTTCGCCCTCGGCGGCTGCGCCGCCTTCACGCCGGACGGCGGCATGGGGCCGGTCGCGGCGCAGGTCTCCGCCGACCTCGGCAAGGACACGGTCAAGATCGCCTCCGCAGCTGACGCCGCCGCGGCGCAGCAACGCGTCAAGACACTGCTCGCCCGGCCGCTGACGGCAGACGGCGCCGTGCAGGTCGCGCTTCTCAACAACCGCGGCCTGCAGGCGGCCTACAACACCCTCGGCATCTCGGAAGCGGCCTTCGTTCAGGCGAGCCTGCCGCCGAACCCCGTCATCGGCATCGAGCGCCTGTCGGCCGGCGGCGAGCTCGAGATCGAGCGGCGCCTCGTTGCCAATATCCTCGCGCTTCTCACGCTGCCGGCGCGCAGCGGCATCGCGAAGACCCAGTTCGAGGCAGCCCGGCAGCGGGCCATCGAGGCGACCTTCCGCACGGCGGCCGAGACGCGGCGGGCCTATTATCGCACTGTCGCGGCGCGGCAGACGGTCGCCGTCCTCGACGAGGCCCGCACGTCGGCCGACGCCGCCGCCGACCTCACCCGCAAGCTCGGCGAGACGGGCGCCGCCAACAAGCTCGACCAGGCCCGGGCCGGCGCCTTCTACGCGGAGATCTCCAACCAGCTGGCCGAGGCGCGCCTTGCAGCCGCGACCCAGCGCGAAGCCCTGACGCGTCAGCTCGGCCTCTGGGGCGCCGACATCAACTACAGGCTGCCGGGACAGCTGCCGCCCCTGCCGCGGCTGAGGACGGCCAAACAGGTCGAGGAGGAGGCGGTGCGCCGGCGCGTCGACCTCATCGCGGCCCGCCTCGAGCTCGAGGCCATGGCGAAGGGCCTCGGGCTGAGCGAGGCGACGCGCTTCGTTTCCATGCTCGACGGCAGCCTGCGGCGGAACTACGAGCGCGTCATCGAGGACGGGCACAAGGAGAAGGCCTATCCGAAGGGCTTCGAGCTCGAGATCGAGATCCCCATCTTCGACCTCGGCGAGGTGAAGGTGCGGCAGGCGCGCGAGACCTACATGCAGGCGGTCAACCGCCTGCTGGAGAAGGCCGTCAACGTGCGGTCCGAGGCGCGCGAGGCCTATCTCGCCTATCGCGGCCGCCACGACATCGCCCGCCAGTACCAGAACCGCATCCTGCCCCTGCGGAAGACGGTCAGCGAGGAGGCGCTGCTGCAGTACAACGGCATGCTCATCGACGTGTTCGAACTGCTGACGACCGTGCGCGAGAGCATCGCCAGCAACGTCGCGGCCATCGGCGCCAGGCGCGATTTCTTCCTCGCATCGGTCGATTTCGACACCGCCATCATCGGCGGCGGCGCCTCCGGCGGAGCCGGAGAAGGCCCCGTCGCGCTTGCGGCCGCCGAGGCCGGCGCACACTGAGAAAGGCAAAGCTCATGACGGTTTCCCGTCGATCGTTCCTCGGCGCCTCGGCCGCGCTCGTCAGCGCCGGTGCCGTCTCCGGCCGCGTCGAGGCTGCCTCCATCCCCGAGGCTCCCACCATGAAAGAGGCGGTGACGCAGCCGCCGCTCGTGCCGGCGACCGGGCCGGACTACCAGCCCGTCGTCACGCTCAACGGCTGGACGCTGCCCTGGCGCATGAACGGCGAGTGGAAGGAGTTCCACCTCGTCGCCGAGCCCGTCGTGCGTGAGCTCGCGCCGGGCATGGTGGCGCATCTGTGGGGCTACAACGGCCAGTCGCCCGGGCCGACCATCGAGGCGGTGGAAGGCGACAAGGTGCGCATCTTCGTCACCAACAGGCTGCCCGAGCACACCACGATCCACTGGCACGGACAGATCCTGCCCAATGGCATGGACGGCGTCGGCGGGCTGACGCAGCCGCACATCAAGCCGGGCAAGACATTCGTCTACGAGTTCGTGCTGACGAAGAGCGGCACCTTCATGTACCACCCGCATGCCGACGAGATGGTGCAGATGGCCATGGGCATGATGGGCTTCTTCGTCGTGCACCCGCGGGATCCCGCCTTCCGCCGCGTCGACCGCGACTTCGTCTTCCTCATGTCCGCCTACGACATCGAGCCGGGGGCCTATGTGCCGAAGGTGGCGGAGATGACCGACTTCAATCTCTGGACCTGGAACAGCCGCGTCTTTCCGGGCATCGACCACATCGTGGCGGCCAAGGGCGACAAGGTGCGCATCCGCTTCGGCAATCTCACCATGACCAACCACCCGATCCACATGCACGGCTACGACTTCAAGGTCTCGTGCACGGACGGCGGCTGGGTGCCGGAGGAAGCCGCCTGGCCGGAGGTGACCATCGACTGCGCGGTGGGCCAGATGCGCGCCTTCGATTTCGTCGCCGACAAGGAGGGCGACTGGGCCATCCACTGCCACAAGTCGCACCACACCATGAATGCCATGGGCCACGACCTCAGGACCTTCATCGGCGTCGACAAGAGGGAGGTGGCGAAGAAGATCAGGAAGCTCGTGCCCGACTACATGCCCATGGGCACGGCCGGCATGGCGGACATGGGCGAGATGGAGATGCCGCTGCCCGACAACACGCTGCCGATGATGACGGGCTTCGCCCAGTTCGGCGCCGTCGAGATGGGCGGCATGTTCTCGGTGGTGAAGGTGCGCGAGGGGCTGGCGCGCGATGACTACAAGGACCCGGGCTGGTTCGAGCACCCGCCCGGCACCGTCGCCTACGAATGGACGGGCGCGCCGCCCGATGCCGAGCGCGCCGCACCCGCACCGACAGAAGGCGCTGCCGAATTCCGGGCCGTGAAGCCCGGCGGCGCATCCTCCCACGGCAACCACTGACCCCGATCATCGACCCCGGAGCAGACATGAAGATCCAGACGATCCTTGCCGCCCTTGCGGCCCTTTGCATACCGGCCGCGGCGCTCGCCGACGCCGGCCATTCCCATGGCGACGAGCGCGCCTACGGCCAGCCGGGCGATCCGAAGAAGCCCGCCCGTATCGTGCAGGTGACGATGCGCGAAGCCGACGGCCGCATGGAGTTCGTGCCCCGCACCATCGAGGCGCGCAAGGGCGAGCAGGTGAAGTTCGTGCTGCGCAACAACGGCGCGATCGACCACGAGATCGTCGTCGCGACGCTCGCGGAAAACCTCAAGCATGCCGAGGAGATGCGCAAGAACCCTGACATGGAGCACGAGGATCCCAATGCCCGGCGTCTCGCCCCTAGGGAGACCGGCGAGATGGTGTGGAAGTTCACCAAGGCGGGCGAATTCGACTTCTCCTGCCTCATTCCCGGCCACCGCGAAGCCGGCATGACCGGCAAGATCATCGTCAAGTGACGAGAACCGAAGGAAGGATGAGAAGGATGCGCAAATTCGCGATCGCCATGACCTCGTTTCTGTCCCTCGCCCCTGCCCTTGCGCTGGCGCAGGCCGCCCCCGTCGACGGCCAGGTGACGAAGATCGACACGGCGCAGAACAAGGTCACCCTCAAGCATGGCCCGATCAAGAACCTCGACATGGACGCCATGACGATGGTCTTCGTGGTGGCCGATCCCGCGATGCTCGAGACCGTCAAGGTCGGCGACAAGGTCCGGTTCGAGGCCGACCGCGTCAACGGCCGCATCACCGTCACGAAGCTCGAAAAGGCGAAGTAAGCGCCGTCGGGGGCGCCAGCGGCGCCCCCTTTCCCGGGCGAAGACGCCGTCCAAGCGGATGTCAGGCGTTGTTTTTTCGACCGATCGCGATCGCGGGGGGCGCGATGCCTTGCGCAGTTTCAATCCGGCCGGGAAACGCTGATTGTGGACGGCGCGCCGCCCGGACGCACGGAATCGACGAATGCTGCAGGTCCTCACCAACCGCGTCTATCGCCGGCTCTTCCTCGCCCAGGGGATCGCTCTCCTGGGGACCGGCCTTGCCACGGTCGCGCTCGGCCTCCTTGCCTACGATCTTGCCGGCGCCGACGCCGGCGCGGTTCTCGGCACGGCCCTTGCCGTCAAGATGGTCGCCTATGTCGGCGTGGCGCCGGTCGCCGCCGCTTTCGCCGAGCGCCTGCCGCGGCGCACGATGCTCGTCAGCCTCGATCTCGTGCGCGCCGCCGTCGCCGTCCTCCTGCCCTTCGTCACCGAGATCTGGCAGGTCTATGTCCTCATCTTCGCCCTGCAGTCCGCTTCCGCGGGGTTCACGCCCGCATTCCAGGCGACCATCCCTGACGTGTTGCCGGACGAGCGGGACTATACCCGCGCGCTGTCCCTGTCGCGCCTCGCCTACGATCTCGAGAGCCTCGCCAGCCCCATGCTGGCGGCAGCCCTGCTGACCGTCGTCAGCTTCCACGGCCTGTTCACCGGCACCGTGATCGGCTTCCTGGCCTCGGCCCTGCTCGTCGTTTCCGTCGTGCTCCCGAGCCCCAAGCCGGTCGAACGGCGAAGCATCTACGACCGCACGACCAGGGGGCTGCGCATCTATCTCGCCACGCCGCGCCTGCGCGGCCTGCTCGCGCTCAATCTCGCCGTCGCAGCCGCCGGTGCCATGGTCATCGTCAACACCGTCGTCCTCGTGCAGGCCGGATACGGCCTCGGCCAGAGAGAGACGGCGCTCGCGCTGGCCGCCTTCGGCGGCGGCTCGATGATCGCCGCGCTCCTCCTGCCGCGCCTGCTCGACAGCGTTCCCGACCGGCGCGCCATGCTTGCCGGCGCCGTCCTGCTCGTGCTCGGCCTGTTCGTCGGCCCTGCCATCGCGAGCTACGCGCTCCTCCTGCCGCTCTGGTTCGCGCTCGGCCTCGGCTATTCGCTGACGCAGACGCCGGCCGGCCGCCTGTTGCGCCGTTCCTCGCATCCGGAGGATCGTCCCGCGCTCTTCGCCGCGCAGTTTGCCCTGTCGCACGCCTGCTGGCTGGTGACCTATCCGGCCGCCGGCTGGCTCGGCGCCACCGTGGGCCTCCCCTTCACGTTCACGGCGCTCGGCATCGCCGCCGGGCTGGCGGTCGTTCTTGCAATGCGCCTGTGGCCCGCCCCCGATCCCGACGAGATCGAGCACATCCACACATCGTTGGAGGACGGCCATCCCCATCTGGCGGATGCGGTACCCATCGCCGGCGGCCATCGCCATCGCCACGCCTTCGTCATCGACCGGCTCCATCCGCAATGGCCCCGTGCGCCGCTCTCGGACGACGCCGCCTCATGAGTGACCTTGCCGTCTATGCCGGACTGTTCCTCGCCGCTCTTGCCGCGGCAACGCTCCTGCCGATGCAGTCGGAAGCGGTCCTGGCGGGACTGCTGCTGTCGGAAGCCTATTCGCCCTGGCTGCTGGTCGCCGTCGCGAGTGTCGGCAACGTGCTGGGGTCATCCGTCAACTGGCTGCTCGGGCGCGGCATCGCGCGTTTCCGTGATCGGCGCTGGTTCCCTGCGAAGGCCGATGCGCTGGAGCGTGCGCAGCGCTGGTACGGTCGCTACGGCCGATGGTCGCTCCTCATGAGCTGGGCGCCCGTCATCGGAGATCCGCTGACCGTCATGGCCGGGGTTCTGCGGGAGCCGTTTCCCACCTTCCTTCTGCTGGTCACCATCGCCAAGGTCGGCCGCTATCTCATTCTCGCTGCGGTGACGCTCAGTCTCGTCTGAAGGCTACGCCCCGCAGCGGCGGGCCTGTGCGGCCAATCGTTTTCCGAGCGAGATCGGCGTAGCGTTTGTACGGGCGGAGACTAGGCCGAGGGGCAACGCACGTCGCCTGATGCCCTGTGGCAAGACTGCACGACCGCCCGGAAAAGCCGCGCACAGCAAAGGGCGAACTTGCCAATCGAGCCACGGCGCGGCAGTCTCACCGGCAAAGATGTTCAGCGGGTGACTGCGGAACTATTCTCTCGCCGGGCGACAGGACATGGGAAACTCCGACATCATGATCAGCAATGGTGGAACTGCCGACGCCGGCAAGATAAACGAGACGGCTCTTCCTGGGCTTCTCAACCGCCGCTCGTTTGTGCTCGGCTCTGCCGCCGGTATCGGCGCGCTGGGACTGGCCGGCTGCGTGACGTCCGACGGCATGAGCCTTGCCGAGGCAAAGCTGGCCTACGGGCCGGTGCCCGACGAGAAATTCCCCATCCCGGCGGTCGATGTCAGCAAGGTCGATCCGAAATATTTCCGTCGCACCGTTCGCTACGACACCAATGAGGCGCCCGGTACGATCATCGTCGATCCGGCCAATTACTACGTTTATCGCATCGAGGACGACGGCAACGCCACCCGCTATGGTGCCAATGTCGGCCGCGACGGCTTCCGGTGGAGCGGCGACGCCTATGTCGGGCGCAAGGCCGAATGGCCGACCTGGACACCGCCCAAGGAAATGATCCGGCGCCAGCCCGAGGCGGCCAAATACGCCGGCGGCATGCCGGGCGGTCTCGACAACCCGCTCGGCGCCCGCACGCTCTATCTCTATCAGAACGGCGCCTATACGCTCTATACGATCTACGCCAGCAGCGATCCGGAATCGATCGGCAATGGCGTCACGAGCGGCTGTGTCGGCCTGCTCAGCCAGGACATGATCCACCTCTACGAGCGAACGCCGGTCAAGACGAAGGTGGTCGTCCTGCCGGCATAGGCAACGGCGTCAGGTCCCTGTCCAGGCGCCGGGCGGAAAGGCCGAGGCGTTCGCCCTCAGTCGCCGTATTGTTCGTCAGATACCTTCTCGAGCCAGGTGACGGTGCTCCCGTCCACGGCTTCCTGGATGGCGATATGCGTCATGGCGACGTCGGGCGATGCACCGTGCCAGTGCTTCTCGCCGGCCGGGAACCAGACCACGTCGCCGGGCCGGATGTGCTCCACGGGGCCGCCTTCGCGCTGAACGCGGCCGTAGCCGGCCGTGACGATCAGCGTCTGACCTGCAGGATGCGTGTGCCAGGCGGTTCGAGCGCCCGGCTCGAACGTCACGGCGGCTCCGACGGCCCTGCCGGGAGCTTCCGCCGCGAAGAGCGGGTCGATGCGAACCGTCCCCGTGAACCAGTCTTCCGGTCCCTTGGTCGAAGGCGTATCGCCTGCTCGCGTGATCTTCATGGGTCGTCTCCGTTCCGCTTCGAGGGGCTGCTGCCCGTCCATTACATAGCGCATCAGGCGGCGGCATTGGGTGCCGCAATGCTGTAATGAATCCGGCTCAATCGGCCGCAGCGGCGACCGCTTGCCCCGAACGGAGACGAAGCCCGTCCTCTTCGGCGAGGACGTCGAACATGGGGCGTTCCCAGCCGGCCGCGTGTAGAAGCGGCCGGAGCCGCTTCTACAACTTGGGTTCCATCCTGGCATCTCCAGGAGTGGTTCCGGAAGGACGCTCCGGACAGGCGGGTGACAGCCTCTAGGATGCTCTCTTCACCGGCGGGATCGTCCAGGTGCCATCGAGGATCGAAGGGTTGCTCTCATCCGGCCAGTACATCCGCAGCATCAGGTAGAACTTGCCGGCCGGCGCCGGCAGCCAGTTCGATTCCTTGTCCGCGCCGGGCGAGTCCTTCTGCAGGTAGAGATCGAGCGACCCGTCCGCATTGTACTTCAGGTCCTGCCGCGGGCTGATGGAATAGCGGTTCAGCGGATTGTCGACGAAGAAATATTGCTCGTCGTACATCGTGAGCGACCAGAAGCCCTCGACCGGCGGCGTCTGGCCCTTGTCGAAGTGCATGACATATTTGTGGGCCCCGTCGTAGCTCTCGCCATCGTGTTCTTTCAGGGACGTCGGATAGACCGCATCCTGCGGCCGGTTGGCTCCGAGGCCGATGGCGGTGACGAGCGCCCGCATGAGGTAGTCGGTGCCGTACAGGCCCGTCTTGGTCGTGAAGCCCCAGCCGTTGATGTCCTGCACGTCCTTGTTGATCTTGAACTGCAGCATGATGCGATCGAAGGCGATCTGCGGGATGCGCTCCGCGAAATCCGCCCGCAGCTTGCTGGCATCGAAGTCCTGGCCGGCAACGAGGCCGATCTTCGCGAATTTGGCGAGAGCCGGCGCGTCGGCCGCCGAAGGCGGGTTCTTCTTCATGAGCTCGGCCAGCAGCGAGAAGAACTCCACCGCGCTCATGCGGTTCACCTGCTCGCGCACGGCGGTCTTCATGTCGATCGAGGCATCCACATGCCCCGCCGGCACGGTGTAGGCCTTGTCGTAGGCGCTCAGCGGAACGAGCTTGAACTCGTCCTGCAGGGCATGAACGGCGGCGTAATCCTCCGGCGTGCCGGTGCAATAGATCCGGCCGAGGAGCCACACGATGTTGGTCGGCGACTTGTATTCCTTCATGCCGTCCGGGAGCCTGCCGCTCCAGCCGGGGCCGGTGATCGCAAATGTCTGCGCCCCCGTGCCGGTCGTGCGCTTGCCCGGAACCTGGAAGACGTTCGTCCAGCCGTCGAGCATCGGCAGGAGGAAATAGCGGTCCTTCATGTCCGGGACGCTGAGGACCCACGGCTCCTCGCCGACATCGAGGAATGCGGTCGTGTAGAGCGTGTCGGCGTTCGGCGCCGTCACGTCCCGGAAGGATGCATTCGGATACTCGCGCATCTTGATGAGCTGGCCCATGGGCGCCCGCGTGCCCTCGGGCTTGGCGACATTGGTCATGACCCGCCGCGTCATCTCCATGGTGACCAGCGGATAGCCGAAGATGTAGGCATCCGTGGCCAGCCAGAAGTCCTCGAGCCCCTGCCCGACACCGCGAAACGCGTCGAAATTGGCGAGGCCGGTTCCGCTCGCGAGCCCTCCCGCAAACAGGCTCAATCCCCCTAGTCCAAGCTGCCGACGGGTCATTTTCATAGCTCGTCTCCAATGTTTACGTGATGCGAGGCATCCGCGAAGGACTTCCGCGGCAGGCCGTAGGCCAGGCACAGGCTGGATCAGAGCGACAGCCAGACGCTGCGGAACCCCGGGTTCATCCGGGTTGGCCGGCCGATGTCACGGCCATGTTTCCGCGCGGGTGAAGCGTATCGCCGACAGCGACGAACCTTGTCTCGAGCGTGCGAGAAAGGCTCGCGCAAGGATCCTCCCCTCGACTGCCGCCTGCCAGTACACCGATGGTCGATCTGCTGGTCAGGCTGCTGGGGAGCGTAGTCGTCGCGCGATCAGCGGGAAGTAGGTTACGGTAACAAACGGTCTTGCCGGAGCTGATCGAGATGTTCCGCACGCCAGGGCAAAGCCGCCCGACGGGGCCATGCGGCCCTCTTCGGAAGGGTCCGTCACCTCGCCCGCGCACGGGCCTGGCGCGGATCAGGGCACGGGAAATCCCGCCGCCCGCGCGGCATCGGTCAGGATGCGGCGGTCTTCGGGACGATAGTTGCGCTTGATCAGCTCGTCCTCGAGGTTGTCGAAGAACCGCGGCCGCATCGCGAGGAACTGGTCGCGACTTGCGGCAGCTTCCTGCGTGAGGCCGGCCCGCGCATAGATGAGCGCCGCAACGACGTGATAGAGGGGAAATTTCTCCATATCGGCCCGCCGGATCAGCGTAACGGCCCGTTCGTCGTCCCCCTGCATGTAAGCGATGAGCCCGAGCACGCCGGTATAGTATCCCGCGTTGCCCGGATTGCGGATGAGCGCCTGTTCCAGCAGTTCGGACCCGCGCTGCCAATGCCCCGCCATGGCGAGGCGGCTTCCGTATTCGCCCAGCAGTTCCGTGTCGTTGGGGTTCAGCGCCAACGCCCGCTCGCCGACGCGCAGGGATTCCTCAGCCTCGCGATTGAAGAACCGCGCCATCATCAGCGCCTGAAGGGCGCGCACGTTCTCCGGGTCGAGACGGACCGCCCGCTGCGCCGCCTCGAGAGAACGCTCGATCGGACCGCCTGCATCGTTGCGCCAGTTGAAGCCGAAACGATCCTCATCGAGGTAGATATACGACAGCATCGCCCAGGCCGTGGCGTAGCCGGGGTAATGCGCGACGGCCCGCTCCAGGCAGTTGCGGACGCTCGCATGTTCTTCGGTGCCGAGGACGGCCCGATAATTATAAAAGCGCAGCGTGCAGCGATAGGCTTCGAGATCGTCCGGAGGCACGCGGGCCGTGCGCTGCTCGTCGGCCCGGAAGATGATCCCGTAAGGCTGGGCGACGGCGGTCGCCACCTTGTTGGCGATATCGACCTCGATCTGAACGATATCGCTCGAGCGCAGATCCTCGTCATAGGTCTGCGACCAGAGAACCTGGGAGGTTTCCGCATCGACGACCCGGCTGGTGACCCGAAGCCGTCCGCCGAAAATGCGCACGCCGCCTTCGAGGACGTAGCGGATGCCGAGCCGCCGGTTGAGTTCGGCCGCGTCCGCGGTGGCGGGCAGGCTGCGTGAGGTCTCGCTGCCGAGAACCCTGATCTCCCTGAAACGCGCGATCTGCGACAGCACCTCCTCGGTCAGGCCGGCTGCATAGAGCGCCGCGTCGGCCTCCGCTCCCAATTCGGCGAAAGGACGCACGATGAGGACAGGCATGTTGGGCGATGCACCCCCTGCGATCGCCGAAGGGCCCTCGCGGTTCACGGCGAGATAGACGGCGCCGAGAACGCTGGCCGCCAGGGCGATGGCAAGCGCCATCCGCCAATCGACCAGCCGGCGGATGGAGAATCGTGCCGGAGCCACGGAGGGAGGAAGGACATCCCCGTCCGGCTCGGAACCTGCCGGGGTTTCATCCCCCTGCCGCGGCTGCTCGACGAAGACGGGAGCGTACCCGCCCTTGGGAATGTCGATCCTGACCGGATCGTCCTGGCCGGCGACGAGATAATATCGTTCGAGCGCCCGTCGCAGCCGGCCGGCCTCGATGCGCACGACCGGATCGTTCTGCGCGTCGAAATTCGCGTCGCGGCCGAAGACCTCCACCGCAATGGCGAAGGCCTTGATGCGGTCCGCCCGACCGGCCACCGATTCTTCGACGACATAGCGCAGGAATTTATGGGCGCGCTCCGGCGCCTTGAACTCGGGGCTCGCGAGGATCCTCCCGAGCTGTGCGATGACGGCATCCGGTGACGGCCGGATGTTCCATCCCCCCTCGGCGGCAAGCGGCCTCGTCTCCGACATGGTCCCCCCTTCGCCGAACGCGCCATGCTGCTCTATGCGCGATCCGCCTCGGCGCCGACCATGTTTGTTACGGTAACATACTCCCAAGTCGCGGGCGATGGGCGAAGATCAGCCGAACAAGGGGAGGCTCGTCTGCAATGCATCGAGGCGTGCTCGCTGCGATCCATCAATTCCCCGCTAAACGCCGGGCCATCGAAGAACTCGCCCTGAAGAGCGAGACTTTTCGTCTGCTTTGTACCGATCTCGCTGATGCCGAAGCAGCTCTGTACAACTGGAAAGGTTCGGATTCTCCCCTCAAGGACGAGCGCTGTGCGGAATATCTGTCACTCGTCACGGCGCTCAAAGCCGAGATCCTGGAAATCCTCGATGCGGAACAATCCAATGCGGCCGAATGAAATTGCGCATGACGGGCCACATTGCTGGCTTTCCCCTGAGAAGGGCAACAGGCCGGACGGCCGAGCCCGGACCGAGCGGGATTTCGCCTTGTCGAGACTGAAGCGGTTCGCCGTCGCCGGCGCCATGGGCTGCACGCTGCTGTCCGCCCCCGCGGCGGGAGCGGATCTCCAGCCGCAGCCGCCGGTGCCGGCGCAGCCGGCGCCGAGCTCCTGGCAGTTCCAGGCGACGATCTACGGCTGGGCGACGTCGCTCACGGGCACCGTCGGCGTTCGCAACCTGCCCGCGGCGAAAGTCGATGCATCCTTCGCCGACGTGCTCGAGAACCTCGACGGCGCCCTGATGGGCTCCTTCCTCGCCAAGAACGGCGACTGGATGTTTCTGATCGACATCGTCGGGGCGCAGCTTTCCGACAGCGCGACGCTGAAGATAGCGAACGCGCCCACCGTCAAGTTCAGGCAGGGCCTGTTCATCGCCTCCGCCATCGCGGGTTACCGGCTGCCCCTCGGCGACCCGAACCTCGACGTCAGCCTCACGGCCGGCGTGCGCTACCAGCAGCTCACCGCCAAGATGACGTTGTATCCCGGCCTTCTGCCGGGCCTCAGCCTGACGAACGAGGAAACCGAGGACTGGCTCGACCCCATCGTGGGCGTGGCCCTGCAGTACCGGATCAACGACCGCTGGTTCGTCAACGCGCTTGCCGACATCGGCGGTTTCGGCGTCGGCTCCGACCTGACCGCCCAGGGTCTCGTTTCCGTCGGCTACAAGTGGACGGACACGGTCTCGACCGCGATCGGCTACCGTGCGCTGTACACCGACTACAGCACCAGCGGCCATCGCACGGGCACCTTCCGCTATGACACGACGATGCACGGGCCGTTCCTGAGCCTCGCCTTTCATTTCTGATGCTCGCGCGGACGACCGAGGGCACCGTTTGAAGCACCGGAGGCGGCGCTGGGCGCCGGTCGCCACGGGGTAATCTACCGTATCTTACGCCCCGGTCCGGCGCAGACGGCCTAGGATCGGCTTGTTCAATCACCACGTCCCCTGAAGCCAAGCGGGGTCTTCGGCGGATCCGCGCCCCGGCGACGCGAGGGCGCAAGGGGGCGATCACGCAGCAGGCATTTCTTCCCGTTTCATCCAGTGAGAAAGGTTGGCCTCATGCTGAAGAACATCGCTTTTGTCGCCATTTGCCTGGCATCGGCAGCAACTGGAGCATTCGCCCAGGACGCGACCCCGCTCTCGACCTATGCAGACAAGGACGGCTATCTCGACGTCCAGGCGCTGACGTGCGCACAGCTCGCCGGCACGTATCAGGAGGATGCCGACGCCCTGACCTCCTGGTACAGCGGCTGGTACAACGGCCTTGCCAGGAAGCACATGTACAACGTGCAGCGGGCCAAGGAGCTCGAGCACGAGGTCATCGTCTACTGCAAGGCGAACCGCGACAAGAAGGTCATCGAGGCCATCGCCGTCGTCTTCAAGGACGAGCGTGCCAAGCTGGGCATTAAGATGAATTGACCGGCCAGAGCCCCCGCTCAGCTCCCTCGGCCTCGACCCTGGTGCGGAAGCCCCGGGGGTGGAGGCCGGCGGGACCCGGCTCAGGCCTCATCGATCAGAGCCCGGGGATAACGGCCGCTGCGAGGCAGACGGGCCGAGAAGACGGTATGGGCGCATCGGCCGTTCCGGATGGCGATGCCGCGCGTCCTTGATCCTGCGAAGAGATTCCCGCCCTCGGCTGCCGGCCGACAAGGGCCTTGCCGCGAGCAGTCTTGCAGCCGCGGCGCGAGCGATTGCATGCCTCGATGGGCGCGCGTTCCTGACGGACGCAGGTCCTGGCGTAGCCGCAATCGAAGCCGGGGCCCCTCATCGGCCTGCGCGCAACAGGCAGTCGGTGCATCAGGAGGCGCAAACGACGCAAGGAAGCGCAGGAAAGAGACTTGAATTCGGCATATGAATCCTTCTGTTGGTGAAAAATATAGTGATTTTCGAACAAAATTGACGGCATATATTTATATTGCCTTCCGCGTAACCTTCGGAAATCCTGCGCTGCCACACCACGCAGGAGGCTGCCATGCCTGTGGGAACCGATGACGATGACAGGCTTTACGGAACCAGGTTTGCCGATGTTCTAGAAGGTCTTGGGGGCGATGACGATCTCGTCGGCTATGCCGGCGACGACAGCCTTTTCGGCGGGGATGGCAACGACCGCCTGTGGGGTGGTCCCGGCGCCGACCTGCTCGATGGCGGCGCCGGCCGCGACACGGCGGTCTATCTCTCCTCGCTCGCCGGCGTCACGGTCGACCTGCGCCTCTCCGGACCGCAGGAGAGCGCCGGCGACGCCGCAGGCGACGTTCTTGTCGGCATCGAGAACATCACCGGCTCGCGCTTCGACGACGTCCTCATCGGCGATTCCGGGAACAACACGCTGCGCGGCGGCGCGGGAGCGGACATCATCGATGGCGGCGATGGCATGCGCGACAGGGCGAGCTACGCCTTCTCGCCCGAGGCCGTCGACGTCAACCTCGACCGCCCGGGACCGCAGATCGGCGGCGATGCCCAAGGCGACATGCTTTACAATATCGAGGACCTGACGGGCTCCAGCCATGACGACCGGCTGACCGGCGACAACCGGGACAACGTCATCAATGGCGGCGCCGGAGCCGACATCATCGACGGGCGCGGCGGTTCCGACACGGTGGAATACACCGGCTCGCCCACGGGCGTGAACGTCGACCTGACGCGCAGCGGCCCGCAGATCGGCGGCTATGCCCAGGGCGACGTGCTGATCTCCATCGAGAACGTCTACGGCACCGAGCACGACGACTACATTGCCGGCAATTCCGGCGCCAACCGCCTGT
The DNA here is from genome assembly GCF_014196925.1 of Chelatococcus caeni. GTDB lineage: Bacteria > Pseudomonadota > Alphaproteobacteria > Rhizobiales > Beijerinckiaceae > Chelatococcus_A > Chelatococcus_A caeni. The sequence continues at coordinate 1,510,297 of NZ_JACIEN010000001.1, forward strand.
CCGGTGGAGCCGGAAACGACGTCATCATCGGCGGGACCGGCTGGGGCTACGATCACATCAACGCCGGCACCGGCGACGACCTCGTGGTGCTGAACGGTGTAGGCCGCGCAGACGGCGGCGAGGGCACCGACCACCTCGTCCTCGACTTCCGCGCCGCGCAGACCCAGCTCGCGCCGGGCCCAGGTGGCAATTGGGAGTTCGTCGGCTTCAGCGCCACCCATAATGCCGATACGGGCGAGATCTACCTGTCGAGTCTCGGCGTCGGCAAGTCGGGAGCTGCGGTCGGTTTCGAGCAGCTGACCATCGAAGGCTCGACCGGCCGCGATTCCTTCATCGGCACCCCGGGCGCCGACGTGATCCGCGGCCATGAGGGCAACGACTTCATCAGCGGCGGCGGCGGCGCCGACTTCCTCGACGGCGGCACGGGCTTCGACCGGCTCATGATCGACGAACGCGATGCGACCGACGACCTCCTCGTCGACGTCGCCTCCGGCATCATCCCCGGCGGCGCGACGGCGATCGGTTTCGAGCACCTCGTCGTCATGACCGGATCCGGCAACGATACCGTCTACGGGCTCGACGGCGACAGCGGCCTCGGCAACCTGGCCGGCGTCACGCTGACGGGCGACTATTTCCTCCTCGGCGACGGCGATGACGTCGCCTATGGCGGCGCCGGGGGCGATCGCCTCGACGGTGAAGCGGGCAATGACCGGCTGTATGGCGAAGCCGGCAACGACCATTTCTACGGCGGCGACGGCGACGACCAGCTGTGGGGCGGCGCCGGGGCGGACGTGTTCAACTACGTCGGCAACGAGACCGGCTACGACCGCATCGAGGATTTCGAGGACGGCAGCGACCGGATCCGCTTCCTCGGTGGACCTCTCACGAATGTCGACGAGGTCCTCGCCGCCTCGCGCGAGGTCGACGGCGGCGTGGCGATCGAATTCGGCGATGGCGGCATTTTCATCGCCGGCATCGAGCTGTCCGATCTCGATGCCGGAGATTTCCTGTTCGGCTATTGATTCTGGGCAGGTCCGCCGGCCGGGGCACCGCGCCCTCGCGCCGGCGGAACCGGCACCTTCGTCGGCAGGGGCCGGCTGACGAGGTTCATCAGGATCTGCTCGGCCCGTCGGCCGATGGTGACCTCGCCGATCTCCGGCGTCTCGAACACCCGCTCCTCCGCCACGAGCGCGACCAGCTGGCGTGCGTTGTCGACCGTCACTTCGATGCGCCTGTAGGCCGCCACGCTCAGCGCCTGGGCCGCAATTACCTGGGCTATGAGGTCCTTGATGACGATCTTCTGTCGCATGTCGCCCTTGAAGGCCCCGTCCAGCATATTGATCGTCAGCAGCATCGCCACGCCTCCCGCTCCCCGCTTGCTCTAGGAGGCCGTTTTGCCGGCGGCGGAACAAGTCAAATGCGCGCCATTTTCTTTACCGATGCGGAACCGAGGCGCCGCCGAGTGAAGGAGGCCGGCATGCCGTCGCATGCCGGCCCCTGTCGCGCTAGGAGGTCAACACGTCCTCGATGCGGATCGGCAGGGTGCGCACGCGGATGCCCGTCGCGTGGAAGACCGCATTGGCGATGGCCGGGGCCATGCCGACGAGGGCGATCTCCCCGAGCCCCTTGACCCCGAGCGGATTGACGTGCGGGTCGACCTCGTCGACGAAATGCGCCTCCAGGTGCGGGATGTCGAGGTTCACCGGCATCAGGTAGTCGGCCATGTGGGCGTTGACCGGTCGGCCGTCACGCCCGTCGAGTGCCGTGCGCTCCATCAGCGCCATGCCGATGCCGCCGATCATGCCGCCGATGCACTGGCTCCTGGCGAGGCGCGGGTTGACCACCCGCCCGATGCCGTAGGCCCCCACGGCCCGGCGCACCCGGATGGTGCCGACGTCGGGATCGATGGCAACCTCGACCATCACCGCGCCGAAGGCGTGCATCGAATAGCGATGTGCGACCTCCGGATCGCGCTGGGCCGAGGCATCGGCCTCGATCGCGCGTCCGGCGCTCGCCACGATATCGCGATAGGGCTGCCCGGGCGCCTGATCGCCACGTCGCCTGAGGCGGCCTGCCGCCCATTCCACGTCCTCGACATTCGCGCCGAAGACGGGCGAGCGCTGGTCGGCGACGGCGAGCTTCGCCGCCTCCTCCTGCGCCGCGAGGCAGGCGGCGCGGATGGCGGAGCCGACGGACGCCATGGTCCACGAGCCGCCATGCGAGGGTGCCGGCGGAAAGTCGGAGCGGCCGAGGCTGAAGCGCACCCGCTCCATCGGCAGCCCCAGCGTCTCGGCCGCGACCTGCGTCATCGAGGTATAGGTGCCCGGTCCCATGTCGCTCGCCGCCACCTCGACCTCGGCCGTGCCGTCGGGCCGCAGGCGCACCAGCGCGCTCGCCGGCGCGTGATAGGCGGGATAGGTCGCGGACGCTGCGCCCATGCCGACGAGAAGGCGCCCGTCGCGCATCGCGCGGGGCTTGGGATCGCGCCGTGACCAGCCGAAGTGCTCCGCCGCCTGGTCGTAGCATTGCAGCAGCGAGCGGCTGGAGAACGGCTTGCCCTCGGCCTCGTCGATCTCGGGCTCGTTGCGGCGGCGCAGCTCGACCGGGTCCATGCCGAGCGCATAGGACAGTTCGTCCAGGGCGCATTCGAGCGCGAAGATGCCGCTCGCCTCCCCCGGGCCGCGCATGTGGTTGGGCGTGCCGGTGTCGAGCGGCGTCAGCCGGTAGCGGGTGCGGACGTTGGGACAGGAATACATGTAGCCGGTGGCGGCGGTCAGCGCCTCCAGGAACTGTTCGTAGCGGCTCGTCTCACCCGTCCCCTCGTGCACGACGGCGGTGAGCTTGCCTTCCCGCGTCGCGCCGAGCCCGATCCGCTGCAGCGTGCGCGGCCGGTGGCCGGTCGTGAAGAACATCTGCTTGCGCGTCAGCACGAGCTTGACCGGGCGCCCCACCTGCCGCGCCGCGAGCGCGGCGAGGGTCACGTGCGGCCAGGTCCTGAGGCTCGTGCCGAAGGCCCCGCCGATGAAGGGACAGTTCACCTGCACATGCTCGGCCGGGATGCCGAAGATGGCGGCGATCTCGGCCTGCTCGTTGACGACGAACTGGCTCTTGCTCCACAGCGTCAGCCGGTCGCCGCTCCAGGCCGCCACCGTCGCATGCGGCTCCATCGGGTTGTGGTTCTCGCGGGCGATGTCATAGGTCTCGTCGACCTTCACTTCTGCATTCGCCAGCGCATTGTCGGCTTCGCCGCGCGCGGTATCGGCGGGAATGCGCGCGTCGGGCTGCGCCGCCGCTTCCGGGATGATCGCCTCCGCCCGCGGGTCCTGGGGATCGACCGTCGGCTGTTCGCTCTCGTAGCTGACCTGAAGGGCAGCCGCCGCGCGCTCCGCATGGTCGAGCGTGTCGGCCACCACGATCGCGACCGGCTGGCCGTAGAAGCGGACCTTGTCGTCCTGCAGCACGTGCAGCCGCTCGCCGACGGCCGGGTCGATGTAGGTCTTGTGGGCGCCATAGGCGAGCCGCGGCGCATTGCGGTGCGTGATGACCGCGACGACGCCGGGCATGGCTTCCACGCGCGCGCTGTCGATCGCGGTCACGCGCCCGAGGCCCACGGTCGCACTGACGATCACCGCGTGGAGCTGGCTGTCCTGGTTGAAATCGGCCGCATAGCGCGCGGCTCCGGTCACCTTGGCGCGCCCGTCGACGCGGGGCAGCGGTTGTCCTACGATCGTGCCGGTCATGCCACTTCCCCCGTCATCTCGAGAGCCCGGACGATCGTCCGGGGCAGGAGTTCGAGCTTGTAATGGTTGTGGCTGAGGGGCCGGGCCCCCTCGCCCGCCAGCCGCGCCGCCTCCTCGAATGTCCGGCGCTCCGCCGGCTGCCCGACGAGCGCTGCCTCCGAGGCGCGCAGGCGCCAGGGCTTTGTGCCGACGCCGCCGGCCGCAAGCCGCGCCTCGCGGATCACGCCGCCCTCGATGACGAGGATGGCCGCAGCCGAGACGAGGGCGAATTCGTACGAGGCGCGGTCGCGCACCTTGAGATAGCGCGCCCGGCGGTTGTCCGGCCCGCCGGGAACGCGCAGCTCGACGATGAGTTCGCCCGGCGCCAGCGTATGTTCGAGATGCGGCGTGTCGCCTGGCAGGCGGAACAGCTCCTCGATCGGGAAGGTGCGCTCGCCCTGCGGCCCGCGGACGCGCATCGTGGCATCGAGCGCCACGAGCGCGACGGCCACGTCGGAGGGATGCGTCGCCACGCAATGCTCGCTCGTGCCGAGAATCGCATGGCCGGCGTTGAGCCCGTCGATGGCCGCGCAGCCCGACCCCGGCGTTCGCTTGTTGCAGGCGGCGTCCAGCATGCGGAAATAGGGGCAGCGCACCCGCTGCAGCAGGTTGCCGCCCATGGAGGCCATGTTGCGCAGCTGCGGCGAAGCGCCCTCGATGAGGCTCTCGGCGATGACCGGCTGCAGGCGCTGCACGTCCGGATGGGCGGCGACATCCGACATGCGGGCCAGGGCGCCGATGACGAGGTCGCCGCCCTCGACGCGGATCTCGTCGAGCGGCAGGCCGTTGATGTCGACGAGCCGCTCGGGGCGTTCCACCTCCTCGCGCATCAGGTCGACCAAGGTCGTGCCGCCGGCGATGTAGCGGGCGCCGGCAGCGGCGGCGGCAATGGCGGCCTCGGCGCTCTGCGCCTTCTCGATCGTGAACGGCAGCATGCTCACGTCCTCCCGGCTGCGTCGGCGACGGCCGCGACGATGCCCGGATAGGCGCCGCAGCGGCAGATGTTGCCGCTCATCCAGAACTGGACCTCCTCCGGCGATCCGGCATGCCCCTCGGCGATGCAGCCGATGCCGGACATGATCTGGCCGGGCGTGCAGAAGCCGCACTGCAGCCCCTCGTGCTCGATGAAGGCCGCCTGCAGCGGGTGCAGCTCGCCGCCGTTGGCAAGGCCCTCGATCGTCTCGATGCGGGCGCCGTCGTGCATGGCCGCGAGGGTCAGGCAGGACACGATCCGCCTGCCGTCGACGAGGATGGTGCAGGCGCCGCAGGCCCCCTGGTTGCAACCCTTCTTCGTGCCGGTGAGGTCCAGCCTCTCACGCAGCACGTCGAGCAGCGACTGCCGGGGATCGACATCGAGTTCGTGAACCTGGCCGTTGACCGTCAAGCGCACGCGGGACGCCATGGCCGCCTCCTGTGCTGAAGGCGCTGCGCCCTGGGCGGCAGCGCCCGGGATCGCCGCGAACGAGGCGGCACCACCGGCCAATTGTAGCACGCCACGGCGCGACAGCGCCCCGGCATCACCCGGGTTCGGGTTGCGGTCTATCATTGGAACCCTCCTGAGAGGCCGCGGCCCGACGAGGTAACGGAACACAGATGCCGCAGCTCTTTTGCCTGCGGGAAGGCTAGCCGCGCGCCAGCTGAGGCAACCAGCGCATGGAGTGCTGCGTTTTGTACGTGGGTGCTGTCATGTCGCTCACGAAACCGTGCTCGCCCGCGCCGACGCGGCAGTCCCGCCCCGCGCGTACGACGGCGTGCGCGATGGCCGGCACGAAAGGCGCCACCTCCCGGATTCGGCCGCTACTTCGGTCCGGGACGAGGATATGCTGGAGCGCGCCGCCACACCGGGTGGGAAGGTATTGCCGCGATGCGAGCGGATCGACCGCGCCGGGCGATCGCGGTCCGATTGTTCAAAAAATGAGCATCCACGCGCCGGGCGGCGGGCCGGCCGTCAGAGGCGGCTCAGGCGCCGCCAGAGGCCGGGCGTGACCTTCAAGGCCTTCTGGAAGACGCGGGTGAGATGGCTCTGGTCGACGAAGCCGCACTGATGCGCGATCTGGTCGATGCGCAGGTCCGATTTCAGCAGCAGGCCCTTGGCCCGCTCCAGGCGCTGCGCAAGCAGCCACTGGAGCGGCGTCGTGCCCGTCGTCACCTTGAAGGCGCGCGCGAAATGGCTGCGCGAGAGGCGGCAGGCGGCGGCCAGCTCGTCGAGGCCGATGCGTCCGTCGATATTGGCGAGCAACATCTCCTTGGCCCGGCGCTCCTGCCAGGGCGCCAGCGCGCCGCGCGGCGGACGGGATGCGGCCTGCCCCCCGTACGATGCCGTAAGATGCGCGAGCAGCGCCAGAGCCACATAGTCGACGAACAGGCGGCTTGCTGCGTCCGGCCGTTCGAGGGCCGGCAGCAGGCATTCCCCGAGGTGCCGGATGACCTCGTCGTCGAGGATGACGTCCGGCGAGGCGCGTAGTGCTGCGAGGCGCGGCCGCTCGTGCTCCTCCTGGAAGCGGTCGAGCGCTTCGCGCGGCATGTAGAGGGAAATGCAGTCGACGGCCGCCTGCACCACCGCCGAATGCTCCTGGTTGAGGTCGGCGATGAGGGATTGTCCATCCCGGATGGCCGGCCGCAGGACAGCCCGTCCGTCGACCCAATGGGGCGCAGCCGGCAGGTCGAGCCTCTGCAGGCACATCAGATAGCCGTCCTTGCGCTCGAACTGGACGGGGAAGCCGGTCCTGGCCTTCTGCCACGTCATGCGCGAGGCCATCAGCTCGGCCGACTGGAGCGTGCGGATGGCGAGCGCCTCCGGCTGCTCGGCTCCGTGGAAACTGGCGGAATTCCGGTCAACTCGTTCCGTCATCGGCGTATCTCCGGAGTGGACGACCTGAATCGATCTGGCAAGACAGCCCGATAAGTATTTCCACCGTCGACCAAAAGACGCCCGCTCGATCAGGCGCCATGCAGGACGGTCGGGAATGCTGCCGCTTCGGTGCGGGAACGGCGCGGCAGGATCCACGTGGACGGCGAAGGGGAGAAATAGCGCGGCCGGCGGCGGAGGCATGTGCACCGACCGGGCATCAACGGCATCCCCGCTAGCTTGGATTGGATTGATTCCAAGATAGCGGCGCCGGTGCCAAACGCCAAGACGGACGTCGGCACCCGCTGCTCGTTGGCGATAACCTCACATCCAGAAAAAGGGGATGGCGAGAATGGCCGTCGCGCAGGCCGCGAGCGTCGCCGGCCAGCCGATGCGCAGGAAATCGGCGAAGCGATAGCCGGCGATGCCCATGACGATGGTGTTGTTGTGGTGCCCCACCGGCGTCAGGAAGTCGATCGAGGCACCGAGGGCGACGGCGATCAGGAAGGGCTCCGGCGGCAGGGCAGCAGCGCCGGCGATGTTCATGGCGATGGGCGCGAGGACGATCGCCGTCGAGGCATTGTTGACGAAGGGCGTGACGACGACCGCCAGCAGGAGCACGGCACCGATCATCACGAGCGGGTGCTCGCCCGGCAGGGCATGCATGAGGCCGTCGGCGAGCACCGCCGCAGCGCCCGTGGTCTCCACCGCCTGGCCGAGCGGGATCATGGCCGCCAGCATGATCAGGATCGGCCAGTCGAGTTCGGCAAGACCGCGCCGCAGGTTGAGGCTGCCGGCCGCCGCCAGCACAAGGACGACGCCGCCGAAGGCGAGCGGCGGGGCGGCGCCGAGAATGCACGCGACGACCCCCGCCGCGAAGATGCCGAGCGGCAGGCGGGACGTGCCGCCGTCCTCCGGGCGTTGCGGCGTCGGCCAGAGGGACAGCAGCTCCGTCTCCTCCACGGCCTCGTCGATCGCGTCGCGATCACCTTCGAGATAGAGGATGTCGCCGATGCTGAGCTGCAGGTCGTCGAAGCGGCCCTCGATGCGCGGCGTCTGCGCGGCGACGGCCAGGATGCGGATGCCCCGGCTGTGGAAGCTCTCCAGCGAGCGCAGGCGCGAGCCGACGAGCGTGCTCTCGGGCATGATCACGGCCTCGACCCGCTCGGGCCTGCCCGTCAGCGGGGCGGAGAACGGCAGGCGGGCCAGCATGCCTTCGGCGATCCAGTCACTGACGCGGGTGCTCTCGGCCTCGAGCAGCAGGATGTCGCCTACCTCGAGCTGCGCCTGGGGACGCCGCAGCACGTGGCGGTCATTGCGGATCAGGGCATGCACCCTGACCGGCAGCGCCGCGACGGCCGTGCCGACGAAGGCCGAGCCCGGCGGGATGACGGCTTCGGTGACGACCCGCCGCCGCATCTGCCCCGGATGGCCCGGCATACCGGCGCCCCCGTCGCGCAGCGCCCGCCCGGCCCAGAACACCGTCACGATCACCCCGGCCAGCATGACGGGCACGCCAGCATAGGCGAAGTCGAAGAAGGCGAAGGCCCGGCCGGTGCGTTCGCCGAGCTGCTGGGAGACGATCAGGTTGGCCGGCGTCCCGCTGAGCGAGCACAGGCCGCCGAGGAGCGCCGCGAATCCGACCGGCATCAACACCCGGCGCGGATCGAGCGCCGTGGCCCGGCAGACGCTAAAGACGACGGGGATCATCAGCGCCAGGGCGGCGATGTTGTTCATGAAGACGGAGATGACCGCCGTCACGGCGCACAGGATGGCGCTCGTGCTGCGGGTGCTCCACCCCGCGGCGCTGATGCGGCCGGCGAGCCCCGAGAAGAGGCCGGAACGACCGAGCACCTGCGCGATCAGCAGAAGCTCGACCACCGTCACGAAGGCCGGGCTGGAGAGGCCCGAGAAAATGGCCGGGGCAGGCAACAGCCCGGCGAGCGCGGCGAGCCCCAGGCCCGACAGCGCCACCACCTCCATGCGCAGCCTGTCGAGCGCGAAGACGACGAGCATGCCGACGAGGAGAAGAAGGATGCCCGCCTGCTCGAAACTCATGCCGCGCTGCCCCGCATGCCGCCTCGCCGTTGACGGACGAACGCCGTCGATCGCACCGATAGCACGGGGCACGGCCCGGGCGCGATGCGGCTGCGACGAAGGTGCGGTCAGCTGCCTGTCAGCGCATAGGCCGGCGGCACTGCTTCGGCCGTCTCCGCGGCCGCCGCGGCATCGGAATAGAAGCGCCACTTCGTCGGCCGGAAGGCGATGCGCCCCCCGAGCGCGACCGGCTGGTCGGCCGGCAGCTCGATCTCGACGCGTTCCCGGCCGCCGCCGACGGCGAGTTCCACGCGCCGGTTGCCGGCGACGCGGCGCACGGCCGAGACGATGCCGGCGATGCAGCCGCCGCAGCCGTCGACGAGCGTGATGTCGTGGGGCCGGAAATAGAGAGACCCCTGCCCGTCCGGAGCTCCGTCGGCCTTCAGCCCCGTCGCGCGGTCATCGAGCCAGATCGTGCCGTGCTCCGCCCGGGCGGCCAGCGTGCTCGAATCGCCGATGAAGCCATAGACGAAAGGCGACGTCGGCCGGTCGTAGACCTCGTCGGCGGTGCCCACCTGCTCGATGCGCCCCTCGCTCATCACGACGACGCGGTCGGCGAGTTCGAGCGCCTCCTCCTGGTCGTGCGTCACGAAGAGGCTGGTGTGGCCGGTCGCATCGTGGATCTCGCGCAGCCAGCGCCGCAATTCGCGCCGCACCTGGGCGTCGAGCGCGCCGAAAGGCTCGTCGAGAAGCAGCACCTGCGGCTCGATGGCAAGCGCGCGGGCGAGCGCCACGCGCTGCCGCTGGCCGCCCGAGAGCTGGTGCGGATAGCGCCGCTCCAACCCCGTGAGCTGCACGAGATCGAGCAGCTCCGACGCCCGGCGGCGGATCTCCCGGTCCGACGGGCGGGTGGCCGCCGGCCGCACCCGGAGGCCGAAGGCGATGTTGTCCGCCACCGTCATGTGCCGGAACAGGGCGTAGTGCTGGAAGACGAAGCCGACGTTGCGCTCCTGCACGCTGCGCCGCGAGGCATCCTCGCCGCCGAAGAAGATGGCGCCCCGCGTCGGCCGTTCGAGGCCGGCAATGAGGCGCAGCAGCGTCGTCTTGCCGGAGCCGGACGGGCCGAGCAGCGCCACGAGCTCGCCCGAGCGGATGTCGAGCGAGACATCCCGGAGCGCCGGGAATTGCTCGAAGGCCTTGCTGACGTTTCGGATGGAAAGGTCCATGGCTCGCTCCTAATGCGGGGCCGCGGCGCCGGCGATCGCGTGGCCGTAGCGCATTTCGAGGATTGTCTTGAGGACGAGGGTCACGAGCGCCAGCAGGGCGAGCAGCGAGGCGACGGCGAAGGCCGCGACGAAGTTGTACTCGTTGTAGAGGATCTCGACCTGCAGCGGCATCGTGTTGGTGAGGCCGCGCACGTGGCCGGAGACGACCGAGACCGCGCCGAACTCGCCCATGGCGCGCGCGTTGCAGAGCAAGACGCCGTAGAGCAGGCCCCACTTGATGTTGGGCAGGGTGACGTACCAGAAGGTCTGCCAGCCCGAGGCGCCGAGCGCGATGGCCGCCTCCTCGTCGCCGGTGCCCTGCTCCTGCATGAGCGGGATCAGCTCGCGCGCGACGAAGGGGAAGGTCACGAAGATCGTGGCGAGCACGATGCCCGGCACGGCGAAGAGGATCTCGATGCCATGGCTCTTGAGCCAGGGCCCGAGCGCGCTGCCGGCACCGAAGAGCAGCACGTAGACGAGGCCGGCGATGACCGGCGAGACCGAGAACGGCAGGTCGATCAGCGTCGTCAGGAAGGCCTTGCCCTTGAACTCGAACTTGGCGATGGCCCAGGCCGCCGCGACGCCGAAGACGAGGTTGCAAGGCACGGAGATGGCGGCGACGAGGAGCGTCAGCCGGATGGCGGCGAGCGTCTCCGGCTCGGCCAGAGCCGCGAGGAAGACGCCGGCGCCCCTCCTGAACGCCTCGACGAAGACGATGACGAGCGGCAGGAAGAGAAAGAAGGCGAGAAAGGCGAGGGCCACGGCGATCAGGATGCCGCGGGCGAGCGGGGTCTCTGTCGTCGGCCGCAGCGGCACGGTGGCGGCGGGGGCGTCGATATCAAGCGCCATAGCCGAATCTCCTGCGGCTCCAGGCCTGCACGAGGTTGATGACGAGCAGCATCACGAAGGAGATGGCGAGCATGACCGCCGCGATCGCCGTCGCCGCCGGATAGTCGTATTCCTCGAGCCGGATGACGATGAGGAGCGGTGCGATCTCCGACACATAGGGGATGTTGCCGGCGATGAAGATCACCGAGCCGTATTCGCCGACGGCGCGCGCGAAGGCGAGCGCGAAGCCCGTCAGGATCGATGGTGCGAGGCCCGGCAGGAGCACGCGGGAGATGGTCTGCCAGCGGCGCGCGCCGAGCGTCGCCGCGACCTCCTCGACCTCGCGGTCGATCTCCTCCATCACCGGCTGCACCGTCCGCACGACGAAAGGCAGGCCAATGAAGACGAGCGCGATGACGATGCCGACAGGCGTGAAGGCGACCTTGAAGCCGAGCGCGACGAGCGGCGCGCCGATCCAGCCGTTGGGCGCGTAGATCGCAGTCAGCGCGATGCCGGCGACGGCCGTCGGCAGGGCAAACGGCAGGTCGACCGCGGCATCGACGATGCGTCGGCCGGGAAAGCGGTAGCGCACCAGGACCCAGGCCACGATGACGCCGAAGACGACATTGACCGACGCCGCGACGAGCGAGGCGCCGAAGCTGATCTTCAGCGCCTGAACGGTGCGCTCGTCCGTAGCGATCGCCCAGAACTGCGGCCACCCCAGAGACGCCGAGCGCCAGACGACGCCGGCGAGCGGGATGAGGACGATGAGCGAGAGATAGACGAGGGCGAAGCCGAGCGTCAGCCCGAAGCCGGGCAGGACGCTCGGCCGGCGCCAGCGCCAGCGGGGAGCGGCAAGCACGAGCGACATGTCAGCGCCTCGGCTTGTAGACCTGGTCGAAGATGCCGCCGTCGCCGAAGAAGCGCGGCTGCACCTCCTTCCAGCCGCCGAAGTCGTCGATAGTGACGAGCTTCACCTCGGGGAAGCGCTTGAGATCCTCAGGATCGGCGGCCTCCGGCTTGGAGGGGCGGTAGAAGTGCTTCGCCGCCAGCCGCTGGCCGACATCCGAATAAAGATAGTCGAGATAGGCCTCGGCGACCTTGCGCGTGCCCTTGGCATCGACATTGCCGTCGACGAGAGCGACCGGAGGCTCGGCCTTGATCGAGATCGACGGCACGACGATCTCGAAGGCGTCCGGCCCGAGTTCCTCGAGCGAGAGGAACGCCTCGTTCTCCCAGGCGAGCAGCACGTCGCCGAGGCCGCGCTGCACGAAGGTCGTCGTCGAGCCGCGCGCCCCGGTGTCGAGCACGGGCACGTGGCGGAAGAGTTCCGTGACAAAGGCCTGGACCTTGGCCTCGTCGCCGCCGAAGGCTTCGCGCGCGTAGGCCCAGGCGGCGAGGAAATTCCAGCGCGCGCCGCCCGAGGTCTTCGGATTGGGCGTGATGACCTCGACGCCGTCCTTCACCAGGTCGCCCCAGTCCTTGATCCCCTTGGGATTGCCCTTGCGCACCAGGAAGACGATGGTCGAGCTGTAGGGCGCGCTGTTGTTGGCGAGCCGCCCGCGCCAGTCCGGCGGGATCTTGCCGGTGCGCTGCGCGATGGCGTCAATGTCCGCTTCGAGCGCGAGGCTGACGACGTCCGCCTCGAGCCCGTCTATGACGGCCCGCGCCTGGGCGCCGGAGCCGCCGTGCGAGGTGCGGATCGTCACCGTTTCGCCCGTATCCGCCTTCCACTTCTCGGCGAAAGCGGCATTGAACGCCCGGTAGAGCTCGCGCGTCGGATCATAGGAGACGTTGAGGATGGTGGTGTCGGCGAGCGCCATACCGATGCCACCGAACTGGACCATGGTGGCAAGAGCGGCGGTGAACAGGAACGTGTTGCGGTTGGCCATGAGATGTCTCCGCACTTCCTAATCCCTATCGGATTAGTCGTGTATTGGAATTCAACTTCCCGCCGCGATCAAGTCCCTTCAATCTACAAAAATATTATGTGTAACCGCCCGCCGGCCTAGCTTGCGAGGTGCCGCAGGCCGTCCGGCACCTCTTCCGCGAGGCTATCAGCGATCGTGGTGCCGTCGAGAACCTCGCGTGTGGCCGTGGCGACGCGGGCGAAGACCCGGCGGATCTCGCAGGCTTCCTCGTCCCGGCAATCTTCGCAGCGCCGGTAGGCGATGCGGCTGAGGCAGGGCAGCGGCGCGATCGGCCCGTCGACGATGCGCAGGATCTCGCCGAACGTGATCTCGTCCGCCCGCTTCAGGAGCATGTAGCCGCCGAATTTTCCCCGGCGGCTCGCCACGATGCCGTGATGCTTGAGATCGAGGAGGATCTGCTCGAGGAACTTGCGCGGAATGCGCTCCTCCTCCGCGATGTCGCCGATCATGCGCGAGCCGCCCGGCTCGTCCGCCTTGGCGAGGGCGACGAGAGCTCTCAGGGCATATTTGGCCTTCTGCGAGATCATCGTGGCGTCGGATGCCTCCGGGCAGGTGCGCTCTGCGGGAGCGCGCGATCCATCCTTATTCTCTATCGCTTCGGTCGTCTTTCGATCAAGGGGCCCGTGACCCGCTGGCGCCCATCCGGGAACATAGGCGGGAGCCCGACCGTTGGATGGCGGAACAATGTCGAAGCCGCAGGAGGACGCGATGGATCCGCATTATGCAACGGGAAGCGGCAGCGCCGCTGCCGTCGGGCGCCATCCGATCCACCCTCTGCTCGTCCCCTTGCCCATCGGCCTGCTGATGGGCGCGCTGGTCGCCGACATCGTCTTTGCCATGACCCAGGATCCCTTCTGGGCACGAGGGGCCTATTGGCTGCTCGTCGGCGGTGGCGTCACCGGTGTCCTCGCCGGCGCCGCGGGCCTGGTGGAGCTCCTCGGCGTCCGCCGCGCGCGCCGGCTCGGCATCGCCTGGGCGCACGGCCTCGGCAACCTCGCCGTCCTCGTCCTGACAGGCGTGAACATCTATATTCGCACGGGTGCCCCCGAGGCGGCCGTCGTCCCGGCTGGTCTCGCACTGTCCGCCGTCGTCGTCCTCGGCCTCGGCGTCACCGGCTGGCTCGGCGGCGAGATGACCTATCGCCACGGCATCGGCGTCACCCGCAGGCTCGGCGCTCCCCAGGAAGCTCCCCCGGGAACTCCCCAGGGACATCCGGCCGAATAGGCGCCGAGCCTCGCCGCGATCAACGCTCGGCAACGGGTGACCGGAGTCCGCCATGGCCAATGTCAGCCTGTTGTCGACCGCCACCGCCGTCCCGCCCTACACCCTCTCCCAGGAGGAGATCGCGCGCGCCGCCTGCGAGGTCTTCGCCCCGCAGATGCCCGACTTTGCGCCGCTCGCCGCAGTCTTCCACACGGCCGGCATCACCAAGCGCCACGTCACACGGCCCCTCCAGTGGTTCCTCGAACCGCGCGGCTGGGCCGAGCGTAACGCGGCCTATCTCGACATGGCCTGCGACCTTTTCGTGGAAGCCGCCGGGACCGCGCTCGCGAGGGCCGGGATCGCGCCGCAGGACGTCGGCACCGTGGTCACCGTCTCCTCGACGGGCATTGCCACGCCGACGCTCGAGGCCCGTGTCGCCGGTCGGCTCGGGCTGCGGCCGGATGTCGAGCGCGTGCCGCTCTTCGGCCTCGGCTGCGCCGGCGGCACCTCGGGCCTGTCGGTGGCGGCACGCCTTGCCGGCTCCCGCCCCGGCGAGGTCGTGCTCATGGTGACCGTCGAGCTCTGCAGCCTCGCCTTCCGGCTCGACAAGCTGACGAAGGAAAACATCGTCGCCACCGCCCTCTTCGGCGACGGGGCGGCCGCCTGCGTCCTCGCCGCAGACCGCGACGGCCTGGCCGTCATCGAGGCCTCTGGCCAGCACACCTGGCCGGACACGCTCGACATCATGGGGTGGAAGGTCGAGACGGAGGGCTTCGGGGTCATCTTCGACCGCTCGATCCCGCCCTTCGCCGAGGAGAATGCCGCCGCCGCCATCGGCACCATCCTGGCGCGGGGTGGCCTCGCGCTCACCGACATCGACCGCTTCATCTGCCATCCGGGCGGCGCCAAGGTGGTCACGGCGCTGGAAGCCTCCCTCGGGCTCGCGCCCGGCAGCCTCGATGCGGAGCGCGACGTCCTCGCCGGCTACGGCAACATGTCCGCCCCCACCGTCTTCTTCGTGCTGGAGCGCATCCTCGCCCGCGGCCTGCCGCCGCGCGCCGCCCTCACCTCCATGGGACCGGGCTTTTCGGCGAGCTGCGTCGCGCTGCGCGCCGCATGACGCCGGCGGTCGTCATCCTCGCCCTCGTCACCGCCCAGCGGCTCGCAGAGCTGTGGCTCGCCCGGCGCAACACGCGCCGCCTCCTCGCTCGCGGCGGCCGGGAGCACGCGGCCGGCCATTATCCGCTCATCGTGCTGCTGCATGCCGCCTGGCTCGCGGGGCTCTGGCTCCTCGCCCGCGACGCGCCGCTCGCTCTGCCCTGGCTCGCCGTCTTCCTTGCCCTGCAGGGGCTGCGCATCTGGATCATCGCGACGCTCGGGGAGCGATGGACGACGCGCATCATCGTCCTGCACGGAACGCCGCTCGTCCGCTCCGGCCCCTTCCGCCTCATGGCGCATCCGAACTACGCGGTGGTCGCGGCCGAGATCGCCGTGCTGCCGCTCGTCTTCGGTCTCGGCTGGTATGCGCTCGTTTTCTCGCTGCTCAACGCCGCCGTTCTCGCCATCCGCATCCGCGCCGAGAACGCCGCCCTGCGTTCGGTGGCCTGACGGCGGCTGCCTCAGCCGACCCGCGGCAGGCTGATGACTGCCCTGAGGCCGCGCTGGCGGTTGGTGAGCACGACGTCGCCGCCATGATGGCGGGCGATGGCGCGGGCGATCGACAGGCCGAGGCCGACCCCGCCGGTCTCGCGGTTGCGCGAGCGCTCCATGCGGAAGAAGGGGGCGAAGACGCGCTCCACATCCTCGCGCGGGATGCCCGGCCCGTCGTCCTCGATGACGATATCGATGTTCTCGCCCGAGCGGTCGAGGTGGACACGCGCGCGCTCGCCGTAGCGGACGGCATTCTCGACGAGGTTGCGGATGGCCCGGCGCAGCGCGTCGGGCCGGCAGCGGTATCGGATCCTGGCGCCATCGACGAAGGTGACGTCCTGGCCGAGCTCGGCGAGGTCGTCGCACAGGCTTTCCACGAGCGCCGAGAGATCGACCGTGCGCGTCGCCTCGACGGTCGCTTCCTCGCGGGCGAAGGCGAGTGCCGCTTCCGTCATGGTCTGCATCTCGCCGATCGTGTTCAGCATCTTCTCCTGCACCTCGGTGTCGGAGACGAATTCGGCGCGCAGCCTGAGCGACGTCAGCGGCGTGCGCAGGTCGTGGCCGATGGCCGCGAGCATGCGCGTGCGATCCTCGACGAAGCGCTGCAGGCGCTCCTGCATGCGGTTGAAGGCAACTGCCGTCTGGCGGATGTCGTCCGGCCCGGATTCCGGCAGCGGCGGCACGGATTCCCCGCGCCCGAGGGCCTCCGCCGCGACCGCGAGCCGGCGCATGGGCCGGGCGATGCCGCGCGCGACGACGATGGCGATGACCGACAGCACCCCGGCGGTGATGGCGAGCGAGACCATCGACTGCGAGGTCCAGATCGAGCCCGGCATGGACTTGGCATAGGCCGCGTTGAGCCATGTGCCGGTGTCGAGCCCCACGGCGAGCCCCATGCCGTTGCCGTCGTCGAAATAGAGGAACTTCGCCGGCCGCGACAGCGGCCAGGCATGGGCCGGCAGGTTGACCCAGGGGCCCGGTGCGTCTGCGGCGATGGCGGCGATGTTGCCCGCCCTCACCTCCTCGACGCCCTGCGGCGTCGGCGGCGCCTTCGGGCGGCGCATCAGGGTCGGCAAGGGCGTGGCGAGCCGCCGCTGCGCGTCGCGCTGCCAGGCAAGCGTGTCCGCCGGCTCGTCACCCGAGACCCAGAAGCGCGTATAGGCCGTGGCGCTGGCGCTCAGGATGTCCTCCTTGAGCGAAGCGGGCGTCGCCTCGAGCACGCGGGCGAGCGAGGCCGCGCGGCTCAAGAACTCGCTCTTGGCCGCGGCCTTCAGCGCCTGGCTGCGCTCGTCCCAGGAGATCAGGAAGCCGATCCCCTGCGACAAGGCGAGCGCCAGCAGCATCAGGACGATGATCTGGGCAGCGAGGCTGCGCGCCCACAAGCGGCTCATGCCTCCTCCACTTCGGCGGCGAAACTGTAGCCGCCACCCCAATGGGTCTTGATCAGCATCGGGTTCTTCGGATCGGATTCGATCTTCTTGCGCAGGCGGCTGACCTGGTTGTCGATGCTGCGGTCGAAGCTCTCGGCCACGCGCCCCACCGTCAGGTCGAGCAGCTGGTCGCGGCTCAAGACCATGCCGACATGGTCGAGGAAGGCCTTGAGCAGGCGGAACTCGGCCGTGCTCAGGGCAATCGCGACGCCGTCCTCGCCGACGATCTCGCGCCGCCCGACATTGAGCACCCAGCGGTCGAAACGCAGTGTGCGCGCCTGCAGCCGGTCGCGCCGCTGCGGCGGCAGGCTGTTGACGCGCCGCAGCACCGCCTTGATGCGGGCGAGCAGCTCGCGCGGGTTGAACGGCTTCGTCAGATAGTCGTCGGCGCCGATCTCGAGGCCGATGATGCGGTCCGTCTCCTCCGCCATGGCCGTGAGGAGGATGATCGGCAGGTCGGTCGTGCTGCGCAGCTGCCGGCAGACGCTGAGCCCGTCCTCGCCCGGCATCATGATGTCGAGCACGACGAGGTCAGGCGCGCTGCGTTCGAGCAGCCGGCGCAGGGCAGCGGCATTCTCGGCCACGCTGATGCGATAGCCGTGCTGGGCGAGGTACTTGCCGACGAGATCACGGATGTCGCGATGGTCGTCGACGACGGCGATGTGCGGTGTCGGTTCCATGGAGCGCTCCACGCCCCCTAGATACGTTAGCCGGCCGCTGCCGCGCTCGAAAAAAGTGTAACAGAATGTAGCCGCACGAGCCCGGCAGCTGATCCGGGCCGGGCGCCTGCAGCAATCCGGCGGCACGTCGCTGTCCATGCGGCCCGGCTCCTGCAACCCGCGGCCAGCGATACATTTAGCGACAAAAAGGGCGGGCCCGCGGCAAAGTTCTGCGACAAGCCCTGCCCATCCTGCGGCCATCGATCGGCGGCCGCCATCCAGTCTTTCCCTCGCGGCCGCGTCTCCCAAGCCCGGTATCCGGGCGCACCTGCATGAATCGCGAGAGGAAACGGATGATCGCGCGAAGGATCGCCATCGCCACCCTTACCCCCTTGTTCCTCGTGCCGCTTCCCGCCGCGGCGCAACAGGCCGCCCCCGACGGCGAGCGGCTGTTCCGCACCCGCTGCGCCTCCTGCCACAGCACCGACCCCGGGCAGAACCGCATCGGCCCGCACCTCGCCGGCGTCCTCGGCCGCGATGCGGGCAGCATCGACGGCGCCCGCTATTCGCAGGCGCTCAAGGCGGCGGACATCGTCTGGGACGAAACCACGCTCGACAGCTATCTCGCGGACCCGCGCGGGCGCGTGCCCGGCACCACGATGACGGTCGCCCTGCGCAACGACAGCGAGCGCGCCGCCGTCATCGCCTATCTGCGCGACCTGCCGGCGGCGAAGTGAACCCGTGAACGCGGCCGCCGAATGTAACGGAATGTGTCGAGGAGCCCATTCCGTGACAGGCCGCGACAAAGGCCGTCGGCAGAGACAACCTTCTGCGACAGCTGCGCCCTAGGCTTCTCTCGTCAACCCTGGAGGAACCCATGATGAAGCACATCGCAGCGGCTGTCGCCGCCCTCGGGCTCGCCGCCTTCGCCACCGGAGCCCTTGCCCAGGGGCAGGGCTGCGCCTGGCAGGCGTCCGCCGGCGTGGACAAGGAGGCGCCGGCCCAGTCCGCCGCGGCCTCCACGGCCGACAAGAAGAGCTGATCGCGGCTCGGCCGGCACGCGCTTGTCGCCCACCGGCGCGTGCCGGCGCCCTCCGCCCTTTCGCCCGAAGGAGTTCCTCCATGGCCCGCCTGACCATCAACGGCACTCAGCGTGACATCGACGTCGAGCCCGATACGCCCCTGCTCTGGGTGTTGAGGGAACAGGCCGGGCTGACCGGCACCAAATACGGCTGCGGCGTTGCCCAGTGCGGCGCCTGCACGGTCCATATCGACGGCGTCGCCACCCGCTCCTGCGTCATGCCGGTGAGTGCGATCGAGCCCGAGCAGCAGATCGTCACCATCGAGGGCCTGTCTCCCGACGGCTCGCACCCCGTGCAGAAGGCCTGGCTCGCCCTCGACGTGCCGCAGTGCGGCTACTGCCAGGCGGGCATGATCATGGCCGCCGCCTCGCTCATCGCCCAGAACCCGAGCCCGACCGACGCCGACATCGACGCCGAGATCACCAACATCTGCCGCTGCGGCACCTACAACCGCGTGCGGGCCGCCATCAAGGCCGCGGCCGACGGCAGCGCCACGAGCAACGGCTGAGGAGGCGAACCATGACGATCGTTCAGAGCGTATCGCGCCGCAATTTCCTCGTCGGCTCCGCGGCCGCCCTCGGGGGCCTTTCCCTCGGCTTCCACCTGCCCCTGCCCGGCAAGGCGCTCGCCGCCGACGCCGCGCCCGAGATCAACGCCTGGGTGGTGGTGAAGCCGGACGAGACCGTGGTGATCCGCATCGCCCGCTCGGAGATGGGCCAGGGCACCCTCACCGGCCTCGCCCAGCTCGTCGCCGAGGAGCTCGATTGCGACTGGGCGCGGGTGACCACCGAATATCCGACGCCCGGCGAGAACCTCGCCCGCAGCCGCGTCTGGGGCAACTTCTCGACCGGCGGCAGCCGGGGCATCCGGGAATCGCACGACTACGTGCGCCAGGGCGGCGCCGCCGCCCGGCAGATGCTGATCGCCGCCGCAGCCGCCGAATGGGGCGTGCCGGCCGCCGAATGCACGACCGACAAGGGCACCATCACCCATGCCGCGAGCGGCCGCTCGACCACCTACGGCAAGGTGGCGGACGCGGCCGGCCGCATGACGCCTCCCGCCGAGGTGACGCTGAAGGATCCGAAGGACTGGACCATCGCCGGCCAGCCGCTGCCGCGGCTCGACACGGCCGACAAGCTGACCGGCAAGCAGATCTACGGCACCGATCTCCAGCTCGACGGCATGCTGAACGCCGCCATCAAGGCCTGCCCGGTCTTCGGCGGCAAGGTCCAGAGCTTCGATGCGGCGGCCGTCGCCGACATGCCCGGCGTGCGCAAGGTGGTGCAGGTCGGGGAGACGGCGGTCGCCGTCGTCGCGGACACCTGGTGGCGCGCCAAGACGGCGCTCGACGCCCTGCCGATCGTCTGGGACGAGGGACCGAACACGGGCGTCACCAGCGCCACCATCGCCTCGATGCTCGAAGAGGGGCTCGACGCGGACGAGGCCTTCATCGGCAACCAGGCGGGCAATGCGCGTGAGGCGCTCGCCGGCGGGGCGAAGACGGTCTCGGCCGTCTATGGCTTCCCCTACCAGAACCACGCCACCATGGAGCCGATGAACGCGACGGCCCTCTACACCCCCGAGAAATGCGAGGTGTGGGTGCCGACGCAGAACGGCGAGGCGAGCCTCGCCGCGGCGGCCG
The DNA here is from genome assembly GCF_014196925.1 of Chelatococcus caeni. GTDB lineage: Bacteria > Pseudomonadota > Alphaproteobacteria > Rhizobiales > Beijerinckiaceae > Chelatococcus_A > Chelatococcus_A caeni. The sequence goes on from NZ_JACIEN010000001.1 coordinate 1,530,651, forward strand.
AGGCCTCCGGCCTGCCCGTCAACCAGTGCGAGGTCTACAAGATCCACCTCGGCGGCGGCTTCGGCCGGCGCGGCATGCAGGACTACGTCACGCAGGTCGTCCACATCGCCAAGGAGTTCCCCGGCACGCCGGTGAAGCTCATCTGGTCGCGCGAGGAGGACATGCTGCAGGGACGCTACCACCCCGTCACGCAGGGCAAGCTCACCGGCACGCTCGATGCCGATGGCAATCTGACAGCGCTGCACATGCGCATCTCGGGCCAGTCGATCCTCGCCGCCGTCATGCCCCAGCGCATGCAGGACGGCATGGATCCGATCATCTTCCAGGGGCTCACGGCCGACAGCCCGGAAGGGCATCTCGGCTACACGATCCCGAACCTCCTCATCGATCACGCCATGCGCAACCCGCCGGTGCCGCCCGGCTTCTGGCGGGGCGTCAACCTCAACCAGAACGCCATCTATCTCGAGTGCTTCCTGGATGAACTCGCCCATGCGGCCGGGCAGGATCCCCTCGCCTTCCGCCGCAAGCTGATGGCGAACCATCCGAAGCACCTCGCCGTGCTCAATGCCGTGGCCGAGCGCATCGGCTGGGAAGAGCCGGCGCCCGAGGGCCGCCACCGCGGCCTTGCCCAGATCATGGGCTTCGGCAGCTATGTGGCGGCGGCGGCGGAGGTCTCGGTGGCGGATGGCCGGCTCAGGATCCACCGCATCGTCGCGGCGACCGATCCCGGCCACGCTGTCAATCCGGCCCAGATCGAGCGCCAGGTCGAAGGTTCCTTCGTCTACGGCCTCTCGGCCTGCCTCTATGGCGAATGCACCGTGAACGGCGGACGCATCGAGCAGGAGAACTTCGACACCTACGACGTGATGCGCATGGCGGACATGCCGGCGGTGGAGACCATCGTCATGCCGTCCGGCGGCTTCTGGGGCGGCGTCGGCGAGCCGACCATCGCGGTCGCCGCGCCGGCCGTGCTCAACGCCATCTTCGCGGCGACGGGCAAGCGCATCCGCCAGCTGCCGCTGAAGAACCACTCGCTCGTGTGAGCGGTGGCGTCCGTGGCCACCACGCGCCATCGCCGCCTGATGCGCGGAGGGCTTGCCCTCCTCGCCGCCCTCTGGGCCGCAAGCCCCCACGCGGCCCAGAGGGCGCCGCTGCCGGCACCGGCCGGCGCCACCGCCTGTTCGGGCTGCCACGCCCCCGCGGGCAACGGCCCGGTCCCGGGCCTTGCCGGCCGGCCCGCCGCCGAGATCGCGGCCGCCATGGCGGCCTTCCGCAGCGGCGAGCGGCCGGCCACCGTCATGGATCGCATTGCGAAGGGCTTTTCGGATGAGGAAGCGCGCGCCATCGCCGAGTGGATCGCGGCCGGGCCGTAGCACGGTCAGCCGCAGGACGGTGGTGGCGGGGCTCGCCGCCGGCACCGCCGCGCTCGCGGCCCCGCGCGTTCTCGCCCAGGCCCCGCCCCATGTCGCCGTCGTCGGCGGCGGCTTCGCGGGGGCGAGCGCGTCCCGCGCCCTGAAACGGCAGGGCACCGACATCCGCGTCACGCTCGTCGAATCCAAGGCACGCTATGCGGCCTGCCCGTTCAGCAACGCCGTCCTCGCCGGCCTGCGCGACCTCGACGCCCAGTATTTCGGCTATGACGGCATGAAGCGCGACGGCATCGACGTCGTTGCCGCGAGCGCAACCGCGATCGATGCCGAAGCCCGCCGGCTGCGGCTCGACGACGGTTCCGACCTCGCCTTCGACCGCCTCATCCTCGCGCCCGGCATCGACCTGATGCTCGACGCGATCCCCGGCTATGGCGCCTCGGGCGCGGAAGTGATGCCGCATGCCTGGCAGGCTGGTGAGCAGACGGCGCTGCTGCGCCGGCAGCTCGAAGCCATGGACGACGGCGGCCTCGTCGTCATCGCGGCGCCGGCCAATCCGTTCCGCTGTCCGCCCGGCCCCTACGAGCGGGCGAGCCTCGTCGCCCATTACCTGAAGGCGCACAAGCCACGCTCCAAGCTCCTCATCCTCGACGCCAAGGATAGCTTCTCGAAGCAGCGCCTCTTCGAGGAGGCCTGGGAGGAGCTCTATCCGGGCCTGATCGAATGGGTCTCGCTGTCCTTCGGCGGCCGGGTGACGGAGGTCGACGCCGCAACGAAGACGCTGACGACCGAGTTCGGCAGCCACCAGGCGGCCGTCGCCAACGTCATCCCGCCGCAACGCGCCGGCGCCATCGCCGCGGCCGCCGGCGTCGCCGACCGCACCGGCTGGTGCCCGATCGATCCCGTCACCTTCGAATCCCGGCTCCGGCCCGGCATCCACGTCATTGGCGATGCGGCCATCGCCGGCGCCATGCCGAAATCCGCCTTCTCGGCCAATGCCCAGGCGAAGGCCTGCGCCGCCGCCGTCGCCACCCTGCTTGCGGGCGGGCAGCCGGCTGCGCCGAAGCTCATCAACACCTGTTACAGCCTCGCCGCGCCCGACTATGGCATCTCCATCGCCGGCGTCTACGAGCCGCGCGAGGGCCTTCTCGCCGAAGTCGCGGGCGCCGGCGGCGTGAGCCCGCTCGATGCCCCCGCCGATGTCCGCGCCAGCGAGGCGGTCTATGCCGAAGCCTGGTTCGACACCATCACGGGCGAAGTCTTCGGATGAGGTGGTGGAACAGCCTTTGCGTGCTCGCGATGCTCGCCCCGCCTGCGGCGGCCGAGCCGCTGCGGCCTTACGTGGTGGAGGGTGACGCCATTACCCGCTCCCTCACCGGCCGCCCCGGCGATGCGGAGAACGGCCGGCGCCTCGTCATGGACCGGCACAGGAGCCTGTGCATCCTCTGCCATGCGGCACCCTTGCCCGATCCGCACCTGCAGGGAACCCTCGCTCCGACGCTCGCCGGCGCCGGCAGCCGCCTGAGCGAGGGGCAGATCCGCCTGCGCGTCGTCGACATGAAACGTCTCGTCCCTGACAGCATCATGCCGGCCTATTATCGCACCGGCGGGCTCGCGCAGGTCGCCGCCTCGTTCCGCGACCGGCCGATCCTGACGGCCGAGGAGATCGAGGATGTCGTCGCCTTCCTCGTCACGCTGAAGGAGTGAGTCATGCGGGACAAAGCGACCACCAGCGGCCTCCGCCGGCGCGACCTCGTCGCCGGCGGTGCGGTGCTGGCCCTCACGCTCGTCGCGCCGCGCACTGCCCGCGCCCGCCCCTCGCTGGAGGAGGCCATCCGCGCCTTCACCGGCGGCGCCGCCGTGAAGACCGGGCGGGTGCAGCTCGCGGTGCCGCCACTCGTCGAGAACGGCAATGCGGTCGGCCTCTCGGTCAAGGTCGAGAGCCCGATGAGCGAGACCGACCACGTGCGGCGCATCGCCCTGTTCAACGAGAAGAACCCGCAGGCGGACGTCGCGGTGTTCCACATCGGCCCGCGGGCGGGGCGCGCCGAGGTCGCAACGCGCATCCGCCTCGCCACCTCCCAGACCGTCGCGGCCATCGCCGAGATGAGCGACGGCAGCTTCTGGTCGCATCGCGCCGACGTGATCGTGACGCTGGCGGCCTGCGTCGAAGACCTCCTATGACCCGCGCCCTCATCAATGCGCCGAAGACGGCGCGCCGCGGCGAGATCATCGAGATCCGAGCCATGCTCGCCCACCCGATGGAGACCGGCTTCCGCACGGGCACCATGGGCAAGGCGATCCCGCGCGACATCATCAACCGCTTCGTCTGTACCTGGAACGGCGAGGAGATCTTCTCCGCCGACCTCTTCCCGGCGATTGCGGCCAACCCCTATCTCGCCTTCACCGCGGTCGCGACCGACAGCGGCACCATCGCCTTCGCCTGGACCGGCGACGACGGCGAGACGCGCACGGCGGAGACGGAGATCACGGTGACATGACGGGGCGCGCGCCGCGTCTTCTCGCCGGCCTCCTTGCCGCCTGCCTTGCGGGCTCGTCAGCCCCTGCCGGCGATATGCTCGACAAGCGCTCGGGCGCCGACTTCATGAGCCCCGAAAACCGCGCCATGCAGGCGGACGACATGAGCAATCCCGGCATGTTCGCGGTCCTCGACGGCGAAGAGCTGTGGAACCGCCCCGAAGGCGCGAACGGGCGCAGCTGTGCCGGCTGCCACGGCGAGGCCGCAACGAGCATGCGCGGCGTCGCCACCCGCTATCCTGCGTTCGACGAAAGAAGCGGCCGCCCCATCGACCTTGCCGGCCGCATCGGCGAGTGCCGCCGGACGCGGCAGGAGGCGTCGCCCCTGCCGCACGAGAGCCCGGAGCTCATCGCGCTGACGGCCTATGTCGCCCACCAGTCACGCGGCATGCCGATCAGCCCGCCGCAGGACGAGCGGCTGGCCCAGTTCCGCGAGAATGGCCGCCGGCTCTACGAGCGGCGCATCGGCCAGCTCGACCTCTCCTGCGCCTCCTGCCACGACGCGCGCTGGGGCGAGCGCCTCGGCGGCAGCGTCATGCCCCAGGGCCATCCGACGGCCTATCCGCTCTACCGGCTGGAATGGCAGGCCGTCGGCTCCCTGCAGCGGCGCCTGCGCAACTGCATGATCGGCGTGCGCGCGGAAGCCTTCGCCTTCGGCGCGCCGGAGCTCATCGAGCTCGAGCTCTACCTCATGGAACGGGCGGCGGGCCTCACTGTGGAGACGCCGGGGGTTCGCCCCTGAGGAAATGTTTGTCGAGATGTCGCAAGCCCGGGAGCCGACACGCCCTGTGACAAAATCGGCCCCTGACGGGCAAAGTTCTGCGACGGCAGGCCCCGACAATGCGGCCGCTTCATCACCGAGGAGCCGTCATGAGCAGCCGCCTGCCTTTCCACGACGACGAGGCCTTCGCGAGCTGGTCCGAGATCAGTGACCATCTCGCCGCCAATCCCGTCGACACCGTGCTCAACACGCTCGTTCTCTTCAGCGTCGCCGTCCTCTTCGTCGTTGGTCTCTTCGCGGGCCCCAGGAGCGACTGGAGCCCGGCCCACGCGGAGCCGGCGAGCTTCTTCGGTCCGGCCAAGACCGACGAGAGCTGGCGGCCGGCGCCGAACAAGCAGGAACTCCTGTCATCGTGGTCGTGCGAGGGCCGGTCCCCCCTCACCATCTGAGAAAGCTGCGCCCGCCGGATCCGTCAGCAGGTGACGAGATCCGTGTGCCCGAAGCCCCTGGAATAGTCGAGCACTGAGATGACTGTCGGCGTCAGCCGGAAGATGCGCACGTCGTCCGGCGTCGGCATGGGAAACGGCAGGGGCCCCTGCTCGGGATATTTCTGCGGCAGGAGGGCGAGGACCTTCTCGGCTTCGGCCCGATCCGTCACGAGATGGGCATGGGCCGCCATGGAGAGGCCCGAGATCGCCATCAGATCCGACGTGTCGTGGTCGATCGTCAGCGACACGCGGTCGTCGGCGGCAAGGTTTGCCGCCTTCTGGCTGTCGGGCCCGCAGAGGAAGTAGAGCGTGAGGCCGTCGTTCACATAGCCCACCGTGGTCGCCTGGGGCCAGCCGTCCGGCCTGAGCGTGGCGACCGTCATGATGCGATGCTCGTCGAGCAAGGCCAGTATCGTCTTCCTGATCGCTTCGTCCATCGATCGCCTCTCGCGCTGAAGGGCACCGGCGAAGAACGAGCATAGCGGCCCCGCCTGCCCTCCCGCCTTGACCGGCATCAACCGGAATGCGCGGCTCGCGGCGTCAGGCGATCACCGGCGCGACGCGGGCATCGAGCAGCGCGATCACGTCCTGCGGCCTCAGCTGCACCTGCAAGCCGCGCTGGCCGCCGTTGACATAGACGAGATCATGGGCGAGCGCCTGCTCCTCGACGGCGGCGGGCACCTTCCGCATCTGCCCGAAGGGGCTGATGCCGCCCACCTTGTAGCCGGTTATCCGTTCGGCATCCGCCGGCTTCATCATCTGCGCCGACTTGCCGCCGAAGGCGGCGGCGAGCTTCTTCATCGACACCTCGTGGTCCGAGGGCACGATCACGCACACGGGCTTGCCGTCGACGTGCGCCATCAGCGTCTTGAGCACGCGAGCGGGCGCCTCGCCCAAGGCTTCGGCCGCCTGCAGGCCGGTGCTCTCGGCATCGGGATCATAGGCGTAGCTGTGCAGCGTGAAGGCGATGCCCGCCCCTTCAAGCATCTTCGTCGCGCGCGTCGCCTTCGACATCCGGGTCTCCTGCAGTGATCGGGGCGCCGTTCGGCCCCTCCTTCTCGCGGCCGGTGGCGAGCCTTGCCCGCACCAGGCTGGCCGCCGCCGCGCCGGCCGCTTCCATATAGGCGGGGTCGCGGTGGAGCAGCACGACGGAGAAGGCCCCGTCGATGAGCAGGATGACCTGTCGCGCGAGCTGCCGGGCATCCGTTCCCTCGATGCCGGCATCCACGAACACGCCGCACAGCCAGTCCTCCACCCGCTTCTTGTGCGCGCGGCCGGCGACGATGGCCGGATGGCCCGGCATGTTGATGAGCTCCACCGACGTGCGCAGGAAGCCGCAGCCCTTCCACTTCGGGTGGCGCGCCGAGCGGGCGAGGTTATGGAAGATCGCCTCCACCTTGTCGGCGACGTTTCCCGCGGCCTCGTCGAACCATTGTCTGAACACGACGAGATTGGGCTGGTCGCGCGTCTCCAGATAAGCCGCGATCAGGTCGTCCTTGCTGCGGAAGTGATAGTAGAGCGTGCGCTTGGTGACGCCGGCCTTCGCAGCGACGGCATCGACGCTGACGGCGCGGATCCCTTCGCCGTGGAAAAGCTTCACCGCCGCCTTGATGATGCGCTCGCGCGTCGTGACCGACCTTTCGCCCATGCCCCAACGTATACCGACCAGTGAATATACACAACGCGCCCCGCCCCCTATCCTCCCTGCATGAACGAGCGAGCCCATTTTCCTTCTGTCGAGGACGGCGAGGCCTGCGAGATCGTCTGCACGGACGGCGTGCGGCTCGGCGCCCGCCTCTGGCCAGCGCGCGCGGACAGCGCCGGCAGCGTCATCATCAATCCGGCCACGGGCGTCCTCGCGCGCTATTACCACCGCTATGCCCGCTTCCTCGCTGGGCACGGCTTCGAGGTGCTGACCTACGACTATCGCGGCATCGGCACCTCGCGGCCGCAAAGGCTGAAGGGCTGCGGCTATCGCTGGCGCGACTGGGGCGAGCGCGACATGGACGCCGCCATCCGCCTGATGCACGCCCGCCGGCGGACGGGACCGCTGATCGTGGTCGGCCACAGCATCGGCGGCTTTCTGCCCGGCCTTGCGCGCAGCGCCCCGCTGGTCGACCGGATGCTGACCGTCGGTGCCCAATATGCCTGGTGCGGCGATTATGCGCCGGAGCGGCGCTTCGCCCTGTTCCTCAAATGGCACGTCCTCATGCCGGCCCTGACGGCGGTCTGCGGCTATTTTCCCGGCCGCCGCCTCGGCTGGCTGGAGGACCTGCCGGCCGGCGTCGCCACCGAGTGGAGCTTCCGCCGCCCCCGCTTCGAGCAGAGCCACCCGCGGGCCGAGCAGCCCGACGTCCTCGCGCGCATGGCGGCGGTGACGGCGCCGATCCTCGCCGTCACCATGGCGGACGACGAATTCGGCACCGTGCCGGCGATCCGCCGCGCGCTCGGCTATTACACCAGCGCCACGCGAACCGCCGTGCGTCTCGCCCCCGCCGATTACGGCCGGGAGGCCATCGGCCATTTCGGCCTGTTCCACGACAGCCACGCCTCGGGCTTCTGGCTCGACACGCTCCTGTGGCTGCGCGACGGCCGCAATCCCTGGCCCGGACGTGTCATTGCGGTCTGAACCGGCGCTGCGTCAGACGCCTTCCCAGGCCTCGCTCTTCGCCGACCGGTAGAGCGCATCGAGGATGCGCATGTTGGTGACGGCATCCTCGATGCCGGCCGCGAGCGGCGCGACGCCTCGCACGGCCCGGGAGAAGGCCTCGCCCTGCAGCGTGTACTGGTCGCAGGGCGCGATCGCGACGACCCGCGCCGCCGCATCGTCATGCGCGGCGCCGTTGTCGACGAGGATGCGCGTGCCCTCCCCCTGCGGCGCATTGAAGGGGATGCGGATCTCGATGCGCCCCTTCGTGCCGAGCACCTCGACGCGCTGGAAGGGCACGAGTTGGGTCGAGACCGAGAAGACGAGCTGGCGCTCGCCGCCGAAATCGGCAAGGCCGCTCGACAGACGGTCGGTGCCGAAGACGGGGTCGCGCTCGATGAGGCTGACCACGCGCTGCGGCTCCGCCTCGAACAGGTAGCGCCCGCTGACCACGGCGTAGCAGCCGATGTCGTAGAGCGCGCCGCCGCCGATCTCCGCCATGTTGCGGATATTGGCCGGATCGGCATTGAAATAGGAGAAGAGCACGTTGACGAGGCGCAGTTCGCCGATCTCGCCGGCGCGGACCATGTCGCGCACGGCGAGCCACTGCGGGTGATGGCGGATCATGAAGGCCTCGGCGACGAGGACCTTGTCCGCCACCGCCTCGAGCTGCCGCGCCTCGGCGGCATCGAGCGCGATGGGCTTCTCGCACAGGACATGCTTGCCCGCCGCCGCGGCGGCGAGCGTCAGCGGCACGTGCAGGTGGTTGGGCAGCGGATTGTAGACGGCTTCGATCTCCGGATCGGCCAGCAGCTCCTCGTAGGAGCCGTAGGCCCGCTCGATGCCGAGCGTCGACGCCATGGCGCGAGCCGCCTCGAGATCGCGCGAGGCGACCGCCACGACCTTGCACGACGGGCTCTTCATCATGGCGGGCACGACCTTCTCCCGGCCGATCCTGGCCGTGCTCAGGATGCCCCAGCGAACAGGCTCCACGGACCCATCTCCCTTGTTGGCCGCCCGCGCGTCAGGCGGCGCTCGCCGTCTCCGGCAGCCCCTTCCACAGCGCGCCGGCGGCATCTTCCTCGAGGGCCGGCGGCCGGTCGAGCGCCGTGGTGATGGCGATCGCCTGCCCGGTCGCGGCGGATTCGAGGATGCGGTGCATCACTTCGAGCACGTGCAGCGCGAGCCGTCCCGTCGAGCGGTGGGGCGTGCCGGCGAGCGCGGCGCTGGCAAGATCGGCGAGGCCGAGCGCCCGGTAGTTCGCCCTGTCCGGCATCTCCGGCGGCCAGTTGGGCGCGCGCCAGTTGGGTGCTCCGAGCGCCAGGGCGCCGGCATCGTGGCCCCGCCACTCGCCGCCCCGCTCGGTGGTCTCCACCACGCCCCCGAAGAAGTTCGGGTCCGGCACGCGCATGGAGCCTTCCGTGCCGTAGAGCTCGATGGCGGGATGGCCGTGCTTCCACACATCCCAGCTCATGGTGAAGGTCACCTGGGCGCCGGAAGCGAATTCGATCAGCGCCATGACGCTCGTCGGCGTCTCGACGGTGATGCGCTCGCCCTTGCGCGGCGATTCCGCCGTCACGACCCGCTCGGGAAAACCGATGCTCGCCATGGCGAAGACCCGGGCCACGGGCCCCACGAGATTGATGAGCGCCGACAGGTAATAGGGCGCCATGTCGAGGATCGGCCCGCCGCCCGGCTTGAAGAAGAACTCCGGATCCGGATGCCAGTGCTCCATGCCGTGCGACATCAGGAAGGCGGTGCCGGACAGGATCCGCCCCACCGCCCCCTCGTCCACCAGCTTGCGGGCGAGTCGCCCGCCCGCGCCGAGGAAGGTGTCGGGCGCGCAGCCGAGCAGGAGCCCCCGCGCCTCGGCTTCGTCGACGAGCTTGCGCCCCTGCGCGAAATCGACCGCGAGCGGCTTCTCCGAGAAGACGTGCTTGCCGGCTTGGAGCGCCGCGAGCGAGACGCCGAAATGCGCAGCGGGAACGGTGAGGTTGACGACGAGGTCGATGTCCTCGCTGGCGAGGAGCTGGTCCACGCTCATCGCCTCGATGCCGGCGGAGGCGGCCTTCGCCTGCGCCACCTCCGGCCGCATGTCGGCGCAGGCGCGCAGGGTGAGGCCGCGGTAGGCGAGGATGTTCTTCAGATAGATGCCGGAGATGACGCCGCAGCCGACGATGCCGACGTTGAGACTGGCCATGGCGATCACCCTTCGATGCCGTTGAGGAAGGCGAGGCTCGCCCGGGCCGTGCGGGCGGGATCGGCCGGCTTGTCGTGCTCCACCACCATCCACCTGGCGCCCGCCGCCCGGCAGACACGCCACAGGTCGCGCCAGTCGAGGACGCCCGCGCCGACGTCGGCCCAGCCGTCCTGATCCTCGTTCTCTCCGGCCGGTGCGATGTCCTTGACATGGGCGGCGGTGATCCGGTTGCGGTAGCGCTCGATCCAGGGCTTCGGGTCGACATGGCCGCGCACCAGCCAGGCGACGTCCACCTCCCACGTCAGCGGGCTCGCGCCGGCGCCCTCGAAGAGGAGTTCGAGGGCCGTCGTCGGCCCCGCCTTCGGCTGCAGCTCCCAATGGTGGTTGTGATAACCGAGGCGGATGCCCTCCTTCGCGAAGCGCTCGGCCATCTGTCCGAGTTCGCGGCCGACGGCGCGCCAGCCCTCCGCCGCCATGTCCCGGTCCTCCGGCGGCACCGCCGGCATGTAGAGATCGGTGATGCCGAGGGTGCGGCAGGCCTCGACGACGGCCTCCGGCCGCTCGCGCAGGGCCGCGAGGCTGACGTGGCTCGACGAGGCGGCGAGCCCTCGCGCGTCGAGCTTGGCCTTGACGCGCGCGGCGTCGTCGAGTTGCGAGCCCACGGTCTCGACCCGGCGGTAGCCGGCCTCGGCCGCCGTATCGAGGATGCGGTCGAGGTCTTCGAGCGAGCGCAGGGTGTAGAGCTGGATCGACAGGCAATCGGTGACGGACATGAGAGCCTCATGCATAGCGGAAAGGCCGGCGCGGAACGCCCGCGCCGGCCGAGGGAGGGTTCACAGGCGCTCGCCGGTATCGGCGGCGAAGAGGGAAGCCTGTTCGGGATCGAGGCCGAGGCCGACGCGCTCGCCGCGCGTGATCCGGCTCGTCCCGGTCGTGCGCACCTGCAGGGTATGGGTGCCGTCGGAGCACCACAGCACCGTGTCGGCGCCCATCGGCTCGACGATGTCGACGCCGAAGCCCTGCCAGAGGCCCGCCTCGGCGAGCGCCAGATGCTCCGGCCGCACGCCGAGCACGACCTCCTGGCCGACGGGCGGCGCGCCGTTGAAGGCATAGCCGGCGAGCGGCAGGCGCAAGGTGCCGGCGACGAAGGACAGGCCGCCGCCCTCGGCCTCAAGCCGGCCGTTGAGGAAATTCATCTGCGGCGCGCCGATGAAGCCGGCGACGAAGAGATTGGCCGGCCGGCCGTAGATCTCGGCGGGCGAGCCGATCTGCTGCACCTTCTGGTCGCGCATGACGACGATGCGATCGGCCAGCGTCATCGCCTCGATCTGGTCGTGGGTGACGTAGATCATCGTCGCCTTGCCGAGGCGCGCGTGCAGGCGCTTGATCTCGACGCGCAACTCGTTGCGCAGCATGGCGTCGAGGTTCGACAAGGGCTCGTCGAAGAGGAAGACGGCGGCATCGCGCACGAGCGCCCGGCCGATGGCGACGCGCTGGCGCTGGCCGCCGGAGAGCTGGTCCGGCCGCCGGTCGAGCAGGTGGCCGATCTGCAGGAGCTCGGCCGCCTGGGCCACCCGGCGCCCGATCTCCGCCTTCGGCGTCTTCGCCATCCTGAGGCCGAAGGACATGTTCTCGCGCACGCTCATGCGCGGGTAGAGCGCGTAGGACTGGAAGACCATGGCGATGCCGCGGTCCTTCGGCTCCTCCCAGGTCACGTTGCGCCCGCCGATGAAGATCTGGCCGTCGGCAACGTCGATGAGACCGGCGACGGCGTTGAGCAGCGTGGACTTGCCGCAGCCGGAGGGGCCGAGGAGAACGACGAACTCGCCCTCCTCGATGTCGAGCGAAAGCCCGTCGAAGACGCGGACCGCCTCGAAGGCGACGGAGACGTCACGGATGGAGACAGCCGACATGGATCATCCTTTCACTGCGCCGGCGGCGATGCCGCGGACGAACCAGCGCCCGGAGACGAAGTAGACGACGAGCGGCACCAGCGCCGCGAGCATGGTGGCGGCCATGTCGACGTTGTAGGCGCGCTCGCCCTGGGTGGAGTGGACGATGTTGTTGAGCTGCACGGTCATCGGCAGGTTTTCGCGGCCGGCGAAGGTGAGCCCGAAGATGAAGTCGTTCCAGATGCCGGTGACCTGGAGGATGGTGGCGACGACGAGCATCGGCACCGACATCGGCAGCATGACGCGCAGAAAAATGGTCCAGAAACCGCCGCCGTCGATGCGCGCCGCCTTGAACAGTTCGATCGGGATGCCCGCGTAATAGTTGCGGAAGAGCAGCGTCATCGTCGGCAGGCCGAAGATGACGTGCACCAGCACGATGCAGGTGAGCGAATTGTAGATGCCCATCTGCGAGAAGATGCGCACCAGCGGATAGAGGAACACCTGGTAGGGGATGAAGGCCCCGATGAGCAGCACGCCGAAGAGGACGTTCGCCCCCTTCACCCGCCAGAACGACAGGGCGTAGCCGTTCACCGCGCCGAGCGCGATGGACAGGATGACCGACGGCACGAGGATGCGCACCGAGTTCCAGAACCCGACGCTGATGCCGTTGCAGTCGAGTCCCGTGCAGGCCGACGACCAGGCCTTGCCCCACGCTTCGAGGGTCGGCGCCATGGGCAGCGCAAGGATGTTGCCGAGCCGGATCTCCTCCATCGGCTTCAAGGAGGTGATGAGCATGATCCACAGCGGCAGGAGGAAGAAGACCGCCGCCGTGAGGAGGAAGGCATAGAGGCCGATGCGGCCGGGCGTGAGGCGGCGCGGCCGCGGGCCGCTGGGCAGCGACGCGCTCATCAGCGCCTCCCCTTGCTGCGCACGTAGCGGGCGTAGATCCACGGCGCGATGATGATGACGACGGTCACCAGCATCAGCGTCGCGGCGGCGGTGCCGAGCGCGATGTTGTTGCGCTCGAAGAGGTGGTCCATGACGAACTTGGCCGGCACTTCGGTGGCGATGCCGGGCCCCCCGCCCGTCATGGCGACGACGAGGTCGTAGAGCTTCACCACGCTGATGGCGAGGAGCACGGTGGCGGTCACCACCATCGGCCGCAGCAGGGGCAGGACGATGGAGAGGTAGTAGCGCCAGGGCGGCACGCCATCGACGCGCGCGGCCTTCCACAGGTCCTCGTCGACGCCGCGCAGGCCGGCGAGGAGGATCGCCATGGTGAGCCCCGCCCCGTGCCAGATGCCGGCGATGACGAGGGTGTAGATCGCCATCTCCTGGTTGACGAGCCAGTCGAAGGTGAAATTGGAAAAGCCCATGTCGCGCACGAGCTTCTCGAGCCCGAGGCCGGGATTGAGGAACCACTGCCAGGCAACGCCCGTCACCACGAAGGACATGGAATAGGGAAAGAGGAAGACGGTGCGGAAGGCGCCCTCGCCCCTCACCCGCTGGTCGATGAAGACCGCGAGCAGGAAGCCGAGCACGAGGCAGCCGGCGATGAACAGGACGCCGAAGATGACGGTGTTCTGTGCCGAGACGACGAAGCGGTCGTTGACGATCAGCCGCTCGTATTGCGCAAGGCCCACGAAGTCGAACTTCGGCAGCAGCGTCGAGCTCGTGAAGGACAGCCGCACGGTCCACAGCATGCAGCCGACATAGACGACGAGCACGATGAGCGCCGTCGGCACCAGGGCGAGCGCGGCGGGAAGGCCTCGTCCGATGCGCGGGCGTGCCGCTGGCGCCGCGGCGCCGGTGGCGGCGGCACGGACGGTGACGGTAGCCATGGGACCTCCTCCCGGTTCCGCCCGCCTCCCGCAGGAGCGGCGCGGCGGCTTGCGTTGGCAGAGGTTGGAACGGGCGTGAGGCCGGTCCGGGCGATGGCCGGACCGGCGCCGCGGGTCAGCTTGCGCTGCGCATTGCCGTGACGACCTTCTCGACGAAGGCGTCGGCCGACATGGAGGACGTGTTCCAGTACTGGGTGATGGCGTCCTGCATGGCGCCGGTGAAGTTCGGCGTGCTGATGATCTCCGTCGCCTCGACCTGGTTGGCGGGATCCTTCAGCACGGCGTGGGACTTCTGGGCGCAGGCATCCATGCTCGACACATCGACGTCGAGACGCACGGGGATGGAGCCCTTCTTCTTGTTGAAGGCGAGCTGGGTCTCGGGGTCGAGCAGCACCGCCGCGAGCTTCTGCTGCGCCGCCTGGGCGCCGGCGTCCTTGGTCACCGGGAAGACGAAGACGTCGCCGCCGATGACGAGCTTGCCATCGCCGACGATGGTGCAGCCATATTCCTTGCCCGCCGTCTGGCCGGCGGCGATGAACTCGCCCTTCGCCCAGTCGCCGTTGAAGTGCATGGCCGCCTTGCCGGTGATGACGAGCGAGGCGGCATCGTTCCAGTTGCGCCCCGGGCTGCCGGGGTCGACGAGGCCGCGCATCTTGCCGTAGAGCTCGGCCACTTCCTTGAACTTGTCGCTCTTGGCGGCCTCGACGTCGCGGACTCCGAAGATCTTGCGGAAGAGGTCCGCCCCGCCGTGGCCGACGAGGACCGCGCTGAACAGATTGCGCTCCCAGGTGGGCTGGCCGCCGAGCGCGATCGGGATGATGCCGTTGGCCTTCAGCTTCTCGCCCGTCTCGATGAGCTCGGGAAAGGTCTTCGGCGGCTCGAGCCCGGCGTCCGCAAAGACCTTGGTGTTGTAGAACATCCAGTTCTGGCCGTGGATGTTGACGGGCACGGCGTAGAACTTGCCGTCGCGGACGCTCGCCTCGATGATCGGCTTCGGCATCAGCTCGCGCCATTTGCCGGCCTCGGCGATCGCCTCGACGTCGATGAGGAGGCCGTTCTCGATGAGCTCGTCGAACTGCTTGCCGGTGTTGAACTGCGCCATGGTCGGCGGATTGCCGCCCACCATGCGGTTGACGGTCGCCGCACGGGCGTTGACGCCGCCGGCGATGGCATTGTCCACCCAGGTGCCGCCGCCCTTGGTATAGGCGTCGGCGAAGACCTTGACCGCGGCGGATTCACCGGCCGAGGTCCACCAGTGCATCACCTCCGCCTTCTCCTGCGCGAAGGCGGACGTACCGCAGAGCAGAGTGACAGCAAGCGTGCACGCTGAAAGGCGTGAGAACGAGCCCATGGCTTCCTCCCAGAAGCGTTGCGATCGACGTTTGTAATCGATTACATTTTTTCAGCAGGTTGGGGCGGAAGCCGACCGGTGTCAAGCGTGAATTGATGATACGCCAGCACCCGGCGCCCCGCCGGAGGGCGCGCCACGCCCGATATGTCTGGTGCGATTGCCTTTTCTCAAGCCGCGGGCTGTGGCGCTAGCCGAGGAGCAGCGAGCGGTGCACTGCCGCTCCGGTGAGCGCCCCGTCGCCCACCGCGAGTGACACCGTTCCCGTGGCCCGGGCGACATCGCCGCAGGCGAAGGCTCCGGGGATCGATGTCTGCTTCATGGCATCCGTGCGGATGAAGGGCCCGAGCGGCCCTTCCTCGTGGGCGCAGCCGAGTTCCTCCGCGAGCGGGCTTGCAGGACGGGTCGTGGACACCGTGAAGAGGCCGGCGAGCGCGATCGTGCGGCTGTCGGCGAGATGCACATCGGCATGGCCGGCGATGCCGTCGACCGGCACGGCCTCCACGCTCACGCCACGCGCGGCGAGCTGCGCCAGCTCCTCGTCGCCCGGCGAGAAGGCGCCGTTGGTGAACAGCGTCGTCGGCCCCCACTCGGGGATGAGCAGCGCCTGGTGCATCGCGGCGGGCCCGGTGGCGAGCACGCCCAACGGGCCGCCGCCGAGCTCGTAGCCGTGGCAATAGGGGCAGTGGAAGACGCTCCTGCCCCAACGCTCCGCGAGGCCGGGCACGTCGGGCAGCCGGTCGACCACCCCGAGCGCCAGGACGAGGCGCCGTCCCTCGAAGCTTTCCCCGGCCTCCGTCGCGATGCGGAAGCCGCCGTCCACCTGCTCGGCGCTCTCGGCCCTGCCCTCGGTCCAGGCGACGTTCGGATAGGCGAGCAACTGCTCCCGCGCCTCCGCCGCGATCCGCTCAGGCTCATGGCCGTCCCGGCTCAGGAAGCCGTGCGAATGCCGCGCGAAGCGGTTCCGGCGAAGCCCCGCATCGATCACCATGATCCGGCGGCGGGCGCGCGCCACCTGGAGGGCTGCGGCCATGCCGGCATAGCTGCCGCCGACGACGATGACGTCAAACTGCATCGGGCTTGTTCCTCATCTGTTGCCGATGGGCGGCGAGGCGCCGGGCAAAGTCCTCGGCGAGCTGCGCCAGCGTCAGGCGGCTGAACCGCTCCAGCAGGAGCGCCTCCACCTCTCGAAAGGTATCGTCGAGCGCGGCGTTGACCGCCTGCTCCACGAGGCACTCAGGCGCCTCGTTGCGGTGGCCGATGGCGAAGACCGCGGGCTCGCCGAGCGCCGCATGAATATCCCGCAGCGTCACCGCCTCGAGGTCGCAGGCGATCGACCAGCCGCCGTTGTGTCCCTTCTCGGACTTCACGAGGCCTGCCTCGCGCAACCCCGCCATCGTCCGCCGCACCACGACCGGGTTCGTGCCCATGCAGCGGGCGAGCACGTCCGACGTCATGGGCGCATCGTGGGCGGCCATATGCAGCAGGGCATGCAGGACGGAGGAAAGACGGCTGTCGCGCTTCATGTAACTTTTGATATTACGAAACTTGGGAATGTGCAAGCGGCGACGAAAATGGTGGCGGAAGCCCACACAAGCACTTGCCGGGTCAGATGAAATCCGTGTTCGGTCTGCGCTGATGGCGTACAGGCAGGCACCCGATGGCGGCAGATGCTGGTGCAAGGTGCAGCGAGCGCTATAGTTCTCGACGGCTGGGGGCGAGCCGGCAGGTTTGCTCCCGATCGCGGCGTCTGCGTTCGAGGGGCTCCGGATGATCGTCTCGCTGCCGGGAATCAGCGCCAGGAGCGGCCGCCTGCTGTCGCTCCTCCTGCTCCTCTCCCTCCTGTCTGCCGTCGACGGCGCCGGCCGCCCGGCAGCGGCGCAGGATGTGATCCACGTCTGCCACGGCTACGGCTGCTGGTTCAGGGCCAGCCTTGCCCTCGATGCCGCCGATGCCCGGCGCTTCGCCGCCATCCTCGCGGCGGGACGTCGATCCCCGGCCGCCGAGCGCGCCGCGATCTCGGACGCCGTGCGCTATTTCGAGCGCCGCGCCTTCGACGTGATCGGCATCCGCGACGAGCCGCGCTCACGCTTCGGCGCCTCGGGCGAACCGGGCCAGATGGACTGCATCGACGAATCGGCCAACACGCGCGCCCTCCTCCTCTATCTCGCCGAGCACGATCTCCTGCGCCATCACACGGTGGGGTCCGTCGCCTCGCGCGGCTTCCTCCTCGACGGCCGCTATTTCCACTCCACCGCCGTCATCCGCGATGCGGGCGGCACCGACTGGGCGGTCGATTCCTGGTACGCCCCGATGGGCGGAGCGCCCGACATCCTGCCGCTCAGCGAGTGGAAGGTGCAGGGTCTTTCCAGCCAGGGCGCACGGCGGCGAACTGGCTGACCTGCAGCCGCGGCCTCGCAGGAACGCTCCCGGGCCTTTCCACACGGCACCGGCGGTGTCGAAAATGCGTCGGAACGATCGGCTATCGAGAGATTCGGCGCCTCGTGGGGCCGAAACCGCCCGTGCGCTGGCGCAGCACGAAGACCCCGAAGGACAGCGGCATGCGACCCGTGATCGACAGCGAAAGGCTCACCGGCATCATCGACTTCATCCAGGCGGCGGAGCGGCTGAAGGACACGCTGCGCAGCGGCAGGACGTCGAACGGCCGCGCCGAAAGCACCGCCGAGCACAGCTGGCGCCTGTGCCTGCTGGTGATCATGTTCGAGAAGGAGCTCGCCGGCTGCGATCTGCATCGCCTGCTCAAGCTGTGCATCGTGCACGATCTCGGCGAGGCGATCTCGGGCGACATCCCGGCCATCGACCAGCGCGCCAACGACGACAAGGCGGCCCGGGAGCGGGCGGACCTGATGCAGCTCTGCGCGCCCCTGCCCGAGGACCTTAATCGCGACATCCTCGCCCTGTGGGACGAATACAACGCCGCCGCGACGCCGGAAGCCATCCTGGCCAAGGGTTTCGACAAGCTGGAAACCATGCTCCAGCACAATGTCGGCCGTAATCCGCCCGGCTTCGACTACGCCTTCAACCTGGATTATGGCGTGCATCACACTGCCCGCCACCCGCTTCTGGCCGAGATCCGCGCTCTGGTGGACGAGGCGACGCGGGCGCGCATGCGCGCATCGAGCAACATCCCCGGCTGATCGCGACGCGGACGATACGGCGGAACAGACGGGGCCGGGCGCGGTTGGGAGGGACCGACGCCATCCTTGCCTCTCCCTGCCGTGCCGTGATGGAACCGCGCCACCCGTCATGAGATTGCTTCTCGTCCTCCTCGCGATCGTGGCCACGCTGGTCGCCGCCGCCTTCCTGGTGCGCTTCGAATACGCGCCCGTGCCAGCGACCTCCGACCTCCTCAATCCCGAGCGCCGCACGCTCGACGTGGCCTATGACGTTCTCGGCAGGGAGATCACCCGGAGCGAGGCGGAAGAGCTGCAGCAGACCGATGACGGCAGGCGGCGCCTGTCGCCGGCCGAGGGCGCCATCCGTGTCGACGAGGACCTGCGGCAGCTCGGCCGGCGGGCGTTCTACAACGAGACCTTCGGCAACGAGTGGTTCATGACCGACGTCATGGGCCTGACGCGCGGCGCGCTGACGCCCTTCCAGGTCGCCAAGGCGGTCCTCAAGCTGCGGGGGCGCGGCACCACCGACCTTCAGGTGGAACTCGCCGAAACCGTGACCTTCGGCGGCAGGACCTACGAGAAGGGAACCCTCGTCTCCACCGGCATCGACGTGCCGCGCGGCAGCTTCGCGCCCCTCGGCATGAAGGTGATCTACGACCGCGGCACCATCCGCGTGGGCGCGACCTGCGCCCTCTGCCACGCGACGGTCGACCCCGAGAGCGGCCGTGTCGTCGAAGGCGCACCGAATGCCGATCTCGCCGTCGGCCCCCTGCTCGCCATGGCGACGAATTCGGCGGCCTATCTCGGCCACGTGGATATCAACGGCATCGACCGGCAGGGTGGCGATCCCGCCCGCACCGTCACGGGGCGCAACGGCGAAGCCCTGCCTTTGCCCGATCCAGCGGCGACGGAACGGGCCGTCGACGACATGCTCGCCGCCTGGGCGCCGGGCAATTTCGATTCGACCCCGGACGGGATCAACAACCCGACGCAGATCCCCGACAGCTTCACCCGCCACGACCATCCCTTCGGCTGGAGCGGCTTTGCCGCCGTGGGGCCGTTTCGCGGGCTCAACACGCTCACCAACAACGTGCACGGCCTCAATGCCGACATGACCACCATCGCCGAGGCGGCCGATGCGCTGCTGGACATGGATCCCGAACTCTACCTCGGCATCCTCCTGCAGAATGCCGCCAACCCGGACCTGCGCTTCGATCCGGACGGCGGCCGGCGGCCGAGCGAGGTCCTGAAGGCCGCGACACCCTGGCCGGCCGGGCCCGCCCTCATCCGCTCGGTGGCCCTGCCCTCGTTTCCCAAGGGCAGCTACGTCGCGACCAACAGCGTGCTCGCGAGCGAGCCGGATCATCCGGTCTGGCACCATGTCAGCGCCATGTCCGCCTTCCAGGAAACGCTCCTGCCGCCGCCCTCGCCGCCCGCCGGCGACGCGGTCGCGCTCGGCCGGCAGGTCTTCGAGGAGGCGGGCTGCGGGCAATGCCACGCCGGGCCCGGCTATACCAACAACCGGGTCCTGCCGGTCGCCGAGATCGGAACGCAGCCGTCGCGGGCGCAGGCGCTGATGAAGCAGGGCCAGAACCTGGCGCCACCGGTCCTCTATACACCCGACACGTCCGTGCCGTTGCCACAGGCGCCGAAGACGCTTCCCGTCCTCGTCGGGGAGGACGAGGCGGCGCAGCTGCAACTCGCCTTCGCGGCCGATGGCCGGGGTGGCTACAAGGTCAAGGGCCTCGTCGGGCTGCGCTGGACGGCACCCTATCTGCACGACGGCGGCGTCGCCGTGGGGCCGGACCCCGAGCGCGACATCGGCCTGCCGGGCACGGTCCATGCCGGCGTGCGGCCGGACCCGGCCAATTCCTTGCGCGCCCTTGTCGATCGCGAGCTGCGGCGCCGCGTCATCGACGCGAACAGGCAGGACGCCCGGCCGCGGGCGACGAACGTGAGCGGCGAAGGCCACGACTTCTACGTCGATGCCGCAGAAGGCTTCACGGAGGCGCAGCAGGATGCGCTGATCGCCTTTCTCCTCTCGCTCGACGGCCGTGACCGCCGCTAGCTGGCGGCCCTCCCGGGCCGTCAGCGCCCTGCGAGACAGCTGTCGACCAGCGCCAGGGCGAAGCCGCTCCAGATGACGGCCACGAGCGCGAGCAGCACAGCGATGCGGGCGATGGCGTGAAGGGCTGCGGCGCGCGGCGGCTCGGGCGCGCCGAGCGCCCGGGCGAAAGCCTCCTGCCGGAGGATGAAAGCGACGGCGGCCAATGCGGCGGCGACGGTCGGGACGGCGACGAGGGGAACGGCGAGTGTTTCCGGCACCGCCGGCAGGCAGGCGGCCGTATGGCCGGCATAGATCAGCGTGAACTGCACCGCCCACAGGAGCGGCCCGGCGAGGATGTAGAGGAGTGTGCCCCAGAAGGACGCCGTCGGCTCGCTGCGCATGTCACCCCGCCATCCGTGGGAAGCCGTGAACGAGAAGGAGCGACAGCAGGATCTGCACCGCGCCGTAGGGGTAGAGAATGGCGCAGTTGTCGAAATTGACGCGCCGCACGGCATCGAGACAGCCGACAAGGCTGCGCGCGATCGCGTAGCCCGCAAGGAGCACGACGGCGATGCCGACCTGCACGTTGAGGACGCTCGCCATGTAGGTGGCCGCCGCATAGGCGTTCTGGCCCGGCCGCAGCCCGCTGTACCAGTGGCCGAGCACTTCCAGCACCACGGCGCCCGTCATCGCGAGGGCAGCGAAGGCGAGGAGCAGCGGTGCCGTGGCCGATGGCCGTCCCGGCGCCGGCAGGCGCCGCCCCGCGAGGAGCATGGCCGCCGCCCCCGCCGCGACGAGCGCGCCGCTCGCGAGCGGCCAGGTGGCCGGCGGCAGGGCCGGCGCGCCGTGCGGCGACCACGCGTCCGGCGAGACCACCCAGAGATAGAGGTAGGAGAAGACATAGGCGATGTAGAGCGAGGTGGCGACGAAGACGAGGACGATCATCGCCCACCAGGCGTGCGAGCGCGGTCCACTCACATAGGTCGGCAGGACGATGCCGGCGCCGATCGGCACGTCGCCCTTGACGGGGCCCGGATCGAGGCTCCAGCCCCACCAGATGCAGGCGATGATGCAGGCGATGCCGGACAGGACGGCCGGCACCACGAGCTTGACGGTGAGCAGCAGGAAGAAGCCCGCCATGAAGATGGCGGCGAGCACGTGCGACCAGCCCGGCCCCGGCATCTGCAGCACGTATTCGGGCTTCGCCTCGACCGGCGAGCAGACCAGCGTCTCGCGCCCGCCCGTCGGCGCATTGGGCAGGAAATGGCGCCCCTCCTCCACCTCGCGGGCGAGGTTCGGCTGGTCCCAGAGCGGCTCGCGGCTGCGCACCAGGGGAATGCTGCGCGCGGCATAGACGTCGCCCGGCAGCCATTCGAGCGTGCCCGCACCCCAGGGATCGCCTGCACCGCCGCCGCCGGCGGTCGGGCGGAAATTGCGCAGAAGATCGACGATGAAGACGAGGACGCCGGCGGCAAGGATGAAGGCCCCCACCGTCGAGATCATGTTCAGCATGTCCCAGCCGACGTCGCCGGGATAGGTCCACACCCGCCGCGGCATGCCGCGCAGGCCCGTCAGGTGCATCGGCAGGAAGGCGACGTTGAAGCCGATGAACATGAGCCAGAACGTGATGCGCCCGAGAGTCTCGGACAGGCGCCGGCGGCTCACCATCGGCGCCCAGTAATAGAAGGTGGCGAACAGCGGGAAGACCATGCCGCCGATGAGCACGTAATGGAAATGGGCGACGACGAAATAGGTGTCGTGCACCTGGAGATCGACCGGCACGAGCGCCACCATCACGCCCGTCAGCCCGCCGAGCGTGAAGATCGCGAGGAAGCCCAGCACGAAGAGCGACGGAGTGGTGATGCGGAAGCGGCCCTCGCTCGCGGCGATGGTCGCGATCCAGGAGAACACCTGGATGCCGGAGGGGATGGCCACCGCCATGCTCACGGCCGAAAAGAAGGCGAGGCTCAGCGCCGGCAGGCCTGTGGCGAACATGTGGTGCACCCACAGGCCGAAGCTGAAGAAGCCGGTGCCGATGAGCGCGACGACGATGAGCCGGTAGCCGATGAGCGGCCGCCGCGCCATGGCCGGCACGATCATCGACACGAGACCGGCCGCCGGCAGGAAGATGATGTAGACCTCCGGATGGCCGAAGAACCAGAAGAGATGCTGCCACAGGAGCGGATCGCCCCCCTTCTCGGCGGAAAAGAACGGCCAGCCGAAGGCCCGCTCGATCTCGAGCAGCATGGTGGCGAGGATGACCGCCGGAAAGGCGAACATGATCATCGCCGCGAAGATCAGCATCGCCCAGGCGAAGATCGGCATCTTCGTCAGGCTCATTCCCGGCGGGCGTGTGCGCAGCGTGCCGACGACGATCTCGATGGCGCCGGCGATCGCGGATATCTCGATGAAGCCGATGCCGAGCAGCCAGAAATCGGCGTTGTCGCCCGGCGAGTATTCCGTCAGCGTCAGCGGCGGGTACATGAACCAGCCGCCCTTCGGCGCAAGGCCGTAGAAGATCGTGGAGAAGAAGACGAGCCCGCCGATCACATAGGCCCAGATGGCGAAGGCGCTGAGGCGTGGGAACGGCAGGTCGCGCGCCGCCAGCATCTGCGGCAGCAGCAGCACGCCGAGCGCCTCCATCGCCGGCACGGCGAAGAGGAACATCATCGTCGTGCCGTGCATGGTGAAGAGCTGGTTGTAGAGGTCCTGGCCGACGACATCGTTGCCCGGCACCGCGAGCTGGGTGCGCATGACGAGCGCGACGACGCCCGCGAGCAGGAAGAAGAGGAAGGCGAAGCCGAGATAGGCGACGCCGACGACGGTGTTGTTGACCGCGCTCAGGATGCGCCAGCCGCGCGGCGTCGCCCATACCCGCTTGAGCTTCTCCTCCTCGCCCGGCGGGCGGGGCAGCGCATTCGGCAGGTCGTCGGGTCCGGCGCGGTTCATGGCTGTTGCCGCAGGAAGTAGAGGAAGACGAGGCCGCCGGCATAGACGGCGAGCACCAGGATGGAATCGTAGCCCATGCGCAGCAGCGACCTGTCGCGCCGCTCGGCGAGCCCGGCGAGGAACAGGGCCGTCACGACGACCGCAAGCAGCACGCCGAAGACGGAGAAGGCGCCCGCCCGCGTCATCACCGGCTCGCCGGGCGCGACGAGGTCGATGAGGAAGACCATGGCGACATTGATGAGATTGGTGCCGAGGATGTCGGAAATGGCCATGGTGAAGAGACCCTGCCGGGCCGACGACAGAGCCGTGCTCAGTTCCGGCAGCGACGTCGCGAAGGCGACGAGGACGAAGCCGATGAAGCTCGAGCCGATGCCGGTCTGGTCCGCCAGGGCCTCGCCGGACTGCGCGAGGATGAAGCCGGCGATGAGAATGGTGATGCCGGCCGCCGCCGTGCGTGGCACGAGCGAGGACAGGCTGCCCTGCGCGCAGCCGCCGTGCGTGCCCTTCCGCCCGCCCTGCCCGCCCCCGGCAGGCTCCTCCACGATCGCGCGGTCGACCCGGCCGTCGCGGGCGGCGAGCCACGGCCGCCGCCCTTCGGCGCCGGCAAGCACCCACACCGAGACGAGATAGGCCAGCATCAGCCCCCAGGCCCACAGCCCGATGCCGAGGACGGGGACGTCGCCGACGATCATCGCCGCGGCGGCCGCGGCGATGAGGATGACGTTGAGGCTGCCTTGCAGCATGACGCCCGGCTCGGGGACGACGGCGGTCAGCGCCCTGCGGCCGATGACGAAATCGACCACCGCGAGCAGCGCGACCTGAAGGGCGATGCTGCCGAAGATGCTGTTGAGCGCGAGATCGGCATTGTCCCGCGCCGCCGAGGTGAGGACGACGCCGATCTCGGGAAGCGACGTCACGCCGGCGAGCAGGACGATGCCGATGACAGCCTGGCCGAGCCCCGTCACGGCGCTGATGGCCGCGGCATAGCGGGCGAGCCGGGCCCCGGCCAGCCAGACGACGATCGCCGCGACGGCGAAGAGCGCGACGTTGAGCAGCGGGCTGAAGGAGGAGAAGTCCGGCATCGCCCTACTCCAGCAGGTCGAGAAACGCGCCGAGGGCCCGCAGCTCGTCCGGCGCAAGGTTGCGATAGGGCGGCATCAGGTTCTCGGGCTTGATGTGGTCGTTCTCGGCGATCCAGCGCGCGAAGGCGGCGGCATCGTTGGGCAGCGTCGCGGCGCCGATGGAGCGCCGGCTTCCCACGTGGGTCAGATCCGGGCCGAGGCGGCCCTGCGCCCGCGTGCCGGCGATCGTGTGGCAGGCGCCGCAGCCGTTCGCCGTGAACAGGGCCGCCCCCCGCTCCTCCTCGGCGCTCGCCGGCACCCGCGCCGGCATGGCCTCGCGTGCGAGCCAGGCGTCGTATTCCGCCGCCGGCATGGCGACGACGTGGAAGGCCATCAGCGCATGGGCCCCGCCGCAATATTCGGCGCATTGGCCGCGGCTGATGCCGGGCTCCGCCGCCTCGAGCGTCAGCACATTGATGCGGCCCGGGATCATGTCGAGCTTGCCGGCGAGCTGCGGCACCCAGAAGGAGTGGATGACGTCGTCGGAGAGAAGCCGCACCATGACCTTGCGGCCGACGGGCAGGCGCAGCTCGTTGGCGCTCTCGACCTCCCGCCCCTCCGGCGTGCGGTAGACCACGCGCCACCACCAGCGCTTGCCGGTGACGGTGACGACATGCTCTCCGGCCGCGCTCATCCGGGTGGCACCGGCCTGCATCACGAGGAAGCCGTAGACGAGCAGAAACGTCAGCACCACGATGGGCAGCACGATGCCGCCGCCGGTCAGGAACCACTCGCGCGAGAGCACCTGCCGCCAGCGCACGGGCCCCCGGAGCGCGACCGCGACGAGGATCGTCACCATCGCCATGACCGCCATGGCGACGCCGGCCGAGGTCCAGAACAGCGGGTCGATATCGAGCGCCTCGCCGCCCTTCGGCACGAGGGCGGACTGGATGCCGGCGCATCCCGCCAGCGGCAGCATCGCGGAGCTGCAGGTGCAGGCGAGGACGCGCGCCGGGCGTGCCATCACTCGCCCTCCCGGCGGGCCTCGGCGGGCACCGGCGCCCGCTCGCCCCCGCTGTCGAGAAAGGCCGCGATGTCGGCGATCTGCTCCGGGCTCAGCCGCTCGGCGATGACCGACATGATGCGGCCGTGGGTCGTTCCGCTGCGCACGCCGCTGCGGAAGAGGCCGAGCTGCGCCTCCACGTAGTGGCCGGAGAGACCGTCGAGCAGCGGAAACTGCGCGGAGGTCTCGGGCGCGTGGCAGGAACGGCAGGCGGGCAGTTCCTGGCGCGGCACGCCCTCGCGGAAGATCCGCCGCCCCCGCGCGACACGCGCATCTCCGGGCCTTGCGACCGCAGCGGGCCGGTCCGCCTCCGCAAAGTGGCGGGCGATCCGCCCGATGTCCTCGGCCGACAGAACCGCCGCCAGCGGCTCCATGATGCCGCTTTGCCGCCGGCCGTCGTGGTATTCGCTCAGCGCCCGGGCGAGATAGCCCTCCTTCTGCCCGTGCAGGACAGGGACGGACGCATGGACGGGCCGGCGCCTGCCGTCGCCGTGGCAGGCGGCGCAACGCGCGAGCGGCGACGGCTCGTCGATGCCGAAGCCGAGTGCCGGGGTCCTTTTCTCCCGGGCGGGGACCGTGTCGTCGTCATGCGGCATCCGCTGCAGATAGGCGACCACGGCCCAGACCTCGTCATCGCGGTCCCGCCCCGTCCACGCCGGCATGCCGGTGAACTTGAGCCCGTGGCGGACGATCCAGAACAATTCGCGCGTCTCCCAGCGGCTCGCCGCGCCCTCGAGGCGCGGCGGCGACGGCAGCATGCCGCGGGCGATCGGGTGGCGCGCATGGCCGGGCTGCGAATGGCAGGGGGCGCAGCCGGTCGCGAAATGCTCCCGGCCAAGCTGCGCGAGCGCGGGATCGGTCAGATCCGGCAGCAGCACGCCGAGACTGTGGAGCGAGATGGAGCGGCGCAGTGCAAACTTGATGAGGTGGTCGACCGGACGGAAATGCGGCCTCGTGGCGGCGACGTTGTAGAGGCCGGAGACGGCCAGGAGACCGAGCCCGATCGCCACCATGCCGACCCCTGCAGCAAAGCCCCAGGCTGCACGGCGAAGGCGTGGGCTGCGCCTGGCCATGGGATCAGGCCGGCCGCGCAGGGCCCGGCCACTCCTGCGCGCGATCGACCCGCGACAGCCAGCGCGCGGTCACGACAATACCGGCCAGGACATAGGTCATGGGACAGGCGACAAGCATCAGGAGCCCGGCCGTCTGCTGGTCGGCGAGCAGCCCGGCCGCCGGCACCTCCCCGTGCGAAGCGAACGCCGCCGCATAAAGCGGGGCCGGCGCGAGGACGAGCAGCGCCCCGACGAGACAGAACACCTTGCCGGTGACGAGCAGGGCAAGAAGGCTGCGCCACGCCTCGCCATCGGCCGCGGCGAGCGCCGCATGCCAGAACCACAGCGCCGCGAGGAAGAGCGACAGATGCATCGCGGCCATGGCGGCGGGCTGGTGCATGGCGAGGGCGAGCATCGACGGCAGGTGCCATATGGCGATCAGCGCAAGCTGCGTGACGGCGGCTGCGAGCGGCCAGCGTGCCCCGGCCAGCACGACGGCGCGCCGCCGCAAGACGAGGGCGGCCACGGGCGCGACGACGTTCATCGCGCCGATGTGCACGGCCATGTGGTCGGTCAGGGAGCCGCCTTCGCTCAGCATGATTGAGCAAACAACCGGCTGCCGCTCCTGTTCCACGGCAGCCGCGGGCCGCGGCGATTTCAGTCGGGCGCCGTGCCCGGCGCCGCCATGCGGCGATGCTGCTCGGCCAAGAGGCTCGCCGGCAGGAGATGGGCCATCGCCGCCTGGATCTTGTTGCTGAAGCCGCTGATGACGCCGGCCTCGCCCTTCATCATCGCCTCGAAGCCGAGCCGGGCGACCTTCGCCGGGTCTTCCTTGCCGCCGTCGTCCGCGCCCACCTTCGTGTCCATCATGTCCGCCCGCTCGAAGAACGCGGTGTCGGTCGGGCCCGGCATCAGGCAGGTGACGGTGACGTTCGTGTCCTTGAGCTCGTTGCGCAGGGCCCAGGCGAAACTGTCGATGAAGGCCTTGGTGGCGTTGTAGACGGCCTGGAAGCTGCCGGGCATGAAGCCGGCGATGGAGCCGGTCAGCAGGATGCGGCCGCGGTTGCGGGCGCGCATGTCCTGCCCGACGCGGTGGATGAGCAGGACGGTGCCGGTGACATTGGTGCCGATCACCTGGCGGATGTCGTCGAAATCCTGGTCGAGGAAAGCATGGCCGAGGCCCCGCCCGGCATTGGCGAGGAGAAGGTCCACGGGCCGGCCGCCGATCGCGTCATAGAGCATGCCGACGCCTTCCTCCGTGGCAAGGTCCGCCTCGAGCGCATCGACCTTGACGGCATACGGCCTGAAGTCCTCGGCGGCCTGGACGATCGCCTTCTCGTCGGCTGCGATGAGAAGATCGTAGCCCTCGGCGGCACAGCATCGGGCGAGTTCGTAGCCGATGCCGGTCGAGGCACCGGTGACGACGGCAATTCCACGATCAGCGGCCATTCGCTGCCTCCATTCCCGGCTTGAGCACCACCTTCGTCGTCTCGTTCTGCTCCTCGTCGAACAGGCGGTAGCCCTCCCGCGCCTCCTCGAGCGGCAGGCGATGGCTGATGAGGAAGGTCGTGTCGATGCGCCCCTCGCGGATCATGTCGAGGAGGCGTGGCAGATATTTCTGCACGTGCGTCTGCCCGGTGCGGATGGTGAGCCCCTTCTCCATCACGGCGCCGATGGGGAAGTGATTGACGAAGCCGCCGTAGACGCCCGGGATCGAGACCCGCCCGCCCTTGCGGCAGGCGTGGATGGCCTGCCGCAGGGCGTGCGGACGGTCCGTCTCCAGCATCACCGTCTGCTCGGCCCAGTCGAGGATGTTGTCGGGCGCCATGCCGTGGCTCTCCATGCCGACGGCGTCGATGACGGCGTCCGGGCCGATGCCGCCCGTCATCTCGACGAGGGCGGCATGCACGTCGACGTCCTTGAAATTGATGATCTCGGCGCCGAACTTGCGCGCGAGTTCCAGCCGGTGCGGATAGTGGTCGATGGCGATCACCTTGTGTGCACCCATGAGGAAGGCGCTCTGCACCGCGAACAATCCGATGGGCCCGCAGCCCCAGACCGCGACGGTATCGCCCTCCTCGATCTCGCAGTTCTCGGCCGCCATCCAGCCCGTTGGCAGGATGTCCGACAGGAACAGCACCTTGTCGTCCTCCAGGTCGTCGGGCACGGCGATGGGGCCGACATCGGCGAAGGGCACGCGCACATATTCCGCCTGTCCGCCGGCATAGCCGCCGGTGAGGTGGGAATAGCCGAAGATGCCGCTCATCTGGTGCCCGAACAGCATCTCCGACATGTCCGCCTTGTCGACGGGGTTGGAGTTGTCACAGGCCGAATACTGCAGCTTGCGGCAGAAGAAGCACTCGCCGCAGGCGATGACGAAGGGCACGACCACGCGGTCCCCCTTGCGCAGCTTCTTCTGCTTGGCACCGGTCTCGACGACCTCGCCCATGAACTCGTGGCCGAGAATGTCCCCCGCGCGCAGCGTCGGGATGACGCCGTGGTAGAGATGCAGGTCCGAACCGCAGATGGCGGTCGACGTGACCTTGATGATCACGTCGCGCGGATTGACGATGGCCGGGTCTTCGACGGTGTCGACACGGACGTCGTTCTTGCCGTGCCAGACGAGCGCTCGCATCCTCGTCCTCCTTCAGGCTCTGGCGGCCGGACGCGGGGCCGCGTCGGCGATCTCGCCGGTTTCCATCAGCTGCTTGAAGCGCTTGAGCTCGCGCCGGGTCTGGATCTCGGGCTCGCGCCCGGCGAGCTTGGCGAGAAGCTGGCCGAGCCTGCCGCCCGGCGGCACATAGGTGATGGCGGCCTCCACCTCGGTGCCGCGCCCGTCCGGCGCGTCGCGGAAGAGGATGCGGCCGCTGTGCTTGACGTCCGCGTCGTCGCTGGACCGCCAGGCGATGACCTCGCCGGGGACTTCCTCCGTGATCTCCGTCTCGAAGGTCACATCCATCTCGCCGGGCCCCTTGACCACCCAGCGCGAACGCTTGTCGTCGATGACGGTGATCGACTGGACGTTCTCCATGAACTGCGGCAGGCGGGAGAAGTCGCGCCAGAAGGAGAAGAGATATTTGCGCGGCCGGTTGATGGTCACGGTGCGCCCGACATGGACGGCGTTGTGGCGCCCTGGCAGACGGCGCCTGCGCACGGTGTGGCGCGGGGCATCGCCCGCGTCGATGCGCCGGTTGTTGCGCATGGAGCTGCCGCGCGTGATCGCGAACGCGGCAACGCCCGCGGCCAGGGCGCAGAAGGCGATCACGAGCACCGCATTCCCGTGCCCGTGCCCGTCGTTCCGATGGTGGCGCCCGCCGGCGAGATGGTCCCGGATCTGGCGGCCCCAGGTGCCTACCGTCGAACCCTCTCCCCAGTTGACGCCCAGGTTGGCACCCAGGTTGGCGCCCCACGTATCCCGCCTGTGCCCGCGGTGTCTGCCGAGATGCATGTCGTGCTCCCTGCTCGATGCGCCGAGCCCAACCGGCGGGCCCGGTGAATGTTCCGGGGAACGTTCGCATGCGCCACCCGTTCGGCCGGCAAGGAGGCCAGAGATGAACGAAGACCGGCGCGACGGGGGCGGAACGCAGGACGGCGAGCAGAAGGTCTATTCGGCCGAGGACGTCCGCCAGGGTGAGATCATCCTGCGCACGCCCCTGCGGCGGGCCATCTTCATCGCGGGCCTCGCCGCCGCCGTCATCCTGCCGCTGCTCCTCATGTGGCTCGCTTGAGGCTGTCTATCCCCCTTCCCGCTCGAGCCAGGCGAGCACCACCGCCTCGTTGCTGGCAAGCCCGGCCGGCGGGCGGCCGAGCCCGGCGCGCACATCGGCGAGTTCCTCGGCGAGCCGGCCTTCCTCCCACGCGCTGATCAGCCCGGGATGGATGTAGCAGCGCCGGCAGATCGCGCGCGTGTTGCCGAGCTGGGCGGCCACCGCGTCGATCACCTCGTTGAGGCTCCGCGCCCTTTCACGTTTCGTTTCCGGCAGCGGCGTCCCGGAGAGGAGGCGCGCAGCCAGCACCGTACCGCCCCATGTGCGGAACTGCTTGGAGCTGAAGGGCTCGCCGCCGCTCGCGGCGCGGATGTAGTCGTTCACGTCCTGGGAGGCGACCGGGCGGCGGCTGCCGTCCTCGTCGCGATACTGGAAGAGGTGCTGCCCGGGCAGATCCTGGACGCTGCGGATCACCTTGGCGATGCGCCGGTCCTCGATCCGAAGGTTCCATTCCTTGCCGGACTTGCCGCGGAAGGCGAAGCGCAGCGACGCGCCGCGCACCGCGACATGGCGGGCCCGCAGCGTGGTCAGGCCGAAGCTCTTGTTCTGGCGCCGGTAGGTCTCGTTGCCGATCCTGATCATGGCGCGGTCGAGCAGCCATACGACCGCGGCCAGCACCCGCTCGCGCGGCACCCCCTTCAGCGCGAGGTCGCGCCGCACCCGCCGGCGCATCCGCGGCAGGGCGCGGGCGAAGGCGGCGAGCGTCGCGTATTTCACCTCGTCGCGGCAGGCGGTCCAGAGCGGATGATAGCGATATTGCTTGCGGCCGCGCTGGTCCCGCCCCGTCGCCTGGATATGGCCGCGGCCCGTCGGGGCGATCCACACGTCGGTCCATGCAGGCGGAATGGCGAGGCTGCGGATGCGCGCCATCGTCGCCTCGTCCTCGACACGCCGGCCGGCGGCATCGACATAGAAGAAGCCGCGCCCGGCGCGCCTGCGCCGGATGCCCGGCTCCCCGTCGTTGATGTAGAGAAGATCGGCGGCCTCCGCGCTGGCGGGCGGATCGGGCGGGAGGACGGAAGCCGTTTGCGCATGGGCGAGCATGGCGTCTCACGAAAGCGCCGGCCGCGAGCCGGCCGGCGCAGGACGGCGGGCTGCCGATCCGGAAAGTGTCAGAAGGTCGTGTTCACGCCCGTGTCCGGGCCTGTCGCTCTGGCATTCACCCTCAGATTGTTCTGGACATGGGTGACGCCCGACACGTCCTCGGCGATATCCTCGGCCCGCCGCTTGTCGTAGCGGCTGTAGACCTCGCCGGAGAGGGTCACCTCATGCGATTCGACGCTCACCTCGATGCCCGATGCATCGAGCGAGGGGTCGTCGCTCAAGCGGTCGCTCACATCCTCCTTGATGCGCTCGTCCGAGCGGGTGTAGCCCTTCGGGCCGTGACCGCGGTACTGGTCCTGCCGCCGGCGCCTCTCGGCCTCCTCGTCGCCGAACCAGGACGAGATCTCGTCACTCGCCTTGTCCCAGAAGTCGCGCTCCTCGGGCCGGCGAGCACGATAGTCGCGCGCGTAGTGTTCCCGTCCGCCGTAGGGCTGGCGCTGGCGGCGCCCGCCGGTGCCGTAGGTGCCCTCATAGAGGGCCGAATAGCGCCCGGCCCCGGTCGGGGCGAGGTCATAGCGCGGGTCGCGGCGCGGCCACTCGTTGTAGCCACGGCCGTAGCGGCGCTCGTAATAGTCCTCGTAGGGGTTGTTGCGGCGCACCTGCCGCGCCCATTCATCCTCGCTGATCGGCCCGTAGTCACGGTCGCGATAGCGCAGGTCGTCGGTTTCGAAATACTCCCGGTCGTCGCCGTACCAGGGGGAACGTTCTCTCGGCATTGTCCGTGCCCCTTCTTAGTCTCGTTGAGGTCCGGCACAGCCTGCCCTGCACGCTGTCGCAGGGCGCGGCTGTGAATGCCCTCCGAACCCTGGCGGGGCTGGAAAGGTTCCGGAGCCGGGGGAGCATGCCGCCGGGCGACCCGCCGAATTTTTCATCCTATTTTTTTCATCACGGAGCGGAACAACGCCCTTCGCCGATGGTTGGTTGAAGTCCAGCCGGCGGTGGTGCGTCGCCCCCATCCCCCCTTCCCCTGGTCTGCGACGTAGCGGACGCCGGCTGGGCCCCTTTTCCGGGGTCCGCCGTGGGCACACGACAGCGCGACCCGAAACGAATTCATCACGCCCCGCCCACTGCCTGTCGCGGCTCCTCACCCGAGGGCCGCGACAGCCATGATGAAGACGATGGCCGCACCGGCGATCGCGGCCGCGACGATGATGGCGCGGCGGCTGTGGGGTGGCGAGGAAGGCTGCGGCGTCAGGGCATGGCTTTCCGCGTGCAGTTCCGCAGTCGTGACGGGCGTTCCGGCCGCCTCGTCGTCGGTGCCGAGCGGCGCGGCTGCGGGGTCGGGAAAGGGCACCTTGTCCCCCGTCTTTCCGAGGTCGATGTCGCGCCGCAGACGCTCCACGGTCGCCGGCGCTTCGGGCGGCGGCACCTGCGTCGGTCGTGCCTGTTTCATGGGACTCACCTTGCTTGCGGGCTGTTGCGAAAGGGCGCCCGGAGACGCGCGTGTGCCTCCCAACCACTCCCCAAGCGGACTGTTCCCGGCCCGATGACGCGGCCCGGCTCCTTCTCAGCCCTCCTCGGCGCCCAGTTTCCCGAGCATGGTCTTCGTGATCGCCTGGCGCCCCTCGGCTTCACCCGCCCAGGGATCCGGCATCGACAGGCGCCTCTCCATGTCGGCGATGGTGAAGGCCTGGGCGGTGTCGAGGGTCCGCAGTTCCTCCCAGCCCACCGGCGTCGCGACCGGCGCGTTCTTCTTCGCCCGCGTCGAATAGGGCGCGATGGCGGTGGAGCCGCGCTCGTTGCGCAGCCAGTCGACGAAGATGCGGCCGGCGCGCTTTGCCTTCGAGGCCTGGGCGACATAGCGGTCCGGCTCTTCCCCGGCGATGAGCCGGGCGAAGCCGCGGGCGAAGGCCTTGACCATCGGCCAGTCCGCCCGGCGCACGAGGGGGGCGATGACATGGATGCCCTTGCCGCCGGTCAGCAGCGGCACGGTCTGAAGGCCGAGCGCCGCGAGCCGCTCGCGCAGGTCGAAGGCGGCGGCGCGCACGGCGGCGAAGTCGAGCCCCTCGTCGGGATCGAGATCGAAGACGAGCCGGTCCGGCTGGTCGAGGCGATCGATGCGCGAGCCCCAGATGTGATATTCGAGCGTCCCCATCTGCACGCCGGCGACGAGACCCGCGAGATCATCGACATAGAGATAGACGCCGCGCTCGCCGTCGCTCTCGGTGATCTCGCGGCGCTTGAGCTCGCGGGCCACGGTCTTGTTGCCGTGCTTCTGGAAGAAGCACTGTGTGCCGGCCCCCTCGGGACAGCGCACGAGGCTGAGGAGACGCTCCGAGACGAAGGGCAGGATCCGCCCGGCCACGCGCTCGTAATGGGCCGCCAGATCGGCCTTCGTCACGCCCTGCTCGGCGAAGAGCACCTTGTCCGGGTTGGACAGCCTGATGCCGCCGATGACATCCCGCGCTTCGTGCTCCTGCATGGCCGTCCCCCTGGGTGTCTCCAGCACCACCTCGCGCGCCGGCTTGTCCTCGCGGATGCCCTTCAGAACGCCGTGGCGGACGGCGCCTTCGCGCGTGAATTCAGTAAAGCCGACTTCGACGACGATGTCCGGCCGCACGAAGCGGGCCCGGCGGGCGATGTCGCGCGGCAACTCGGCGAAGGGCGAGGTCTTGCGGCCGCGGCTGGCGAGGAGCTGCTCCAGCCGCGCCAGATGGTCGCCCTCGAAGGCCCCCACCCGTCCTTTGTAGACGAGCTTGCCTCCCTCGTTGACGCCGATCAGCAGGGAGGCGACGGTGCGGCCCTTCTTGTCGCTCGGCCTGTAGCCGCCGATGACGAACTCCTGGCGCGCTCCGCATTTCACCTTCAGCCAGCTGCGCCCGCGGCCGGAGCGGTAGGCGTCCTCCGCCCGCTTGGCGACGATCCCCTCGTGCCCGGCCGCGCACAGCCGCCGGTTCACCTCGGACGCATTGCCGACGACATGCGCCGAATAGATGAGCGGCGGCCCGGCCTCGCCGAGGAGCTGCTGCAGCAGGTCCTTGCGCTCGGTGAGGGGACGCCCGCGGACGTCCTCGCCGTCGAGCCACAGGAGATCGAAGGCGAAGAACGTCAGCCCTCTCCCGCCCTCCTGCAACGCCGCCTGCAGGGTGGAAAAGTCGGTCTTGCCCTTCTCGTCGAAGGCGACGATCTCGCCATCGATCAGGGTGCCCGACGTGTCGAGATGGCTGGCCGCCTGCGCGATTTCGGGGAAGCGATCGGTCCAGTCCTTGCCGTTGCGGGTATAGACGCGGCAGGTGCCGCCGCCGATGGCGACCAGGGCGCGGTAGCCGTCGTATTTCATCTCCGACAGCCATTGCCCGCCCTCGGGCGCGGCGTCGACCAGCGTGGCGAGCTGCGGCTCCACCCAGCGCGGCAGCGCATGCCCGCCCCGGCCGCCCTTGCCGGCCTTTTTCTCCGCAGCCTTCGCCGCCGGCCGCCGGGCGCGCCGCTTGGGCGCGACGTCCTCGGGGGCGATCGTGCGCCCCCCAGCGGCGATTTCCTCCATCGTGCGCCCGGAGGCGACGCTGCGGGTATGGCGCGCCAGGATGTCCGGCGGGCGGCGTCGGCCGGAGGTTTCCTCCTGATGCTTGATCAGCAGCCAGTTCTCCCGCTTCTCGCCCGGCTTCGGCGCGATGCGCACGAGGGCCCATTCGCCCGACAGCCGCTCGCCGTGGAGGCGAAAGGTCAGCTTGCCGCGGCGCAGGCCCTCGTCAGGGTCGCCGACAGGCTCCCAGGTGCCGCGGTCCCACAGCATCACGGTGCCGCCGCCGTACTGGCCCTTGGGAATGATGCCCTCGAAGTCGCCATAGGCGAGCGGATGGTCCTCGGTCCGCACCGCGAGCCGCTTGTCGGCAGGGTCGAGGCTCGGGCCGCGCGTCACCGCCCAGCTCTTCAGAACGCCCTGCCATTCGAGGCGGAAATCGTAGTGGAGGCGCGTCGCGGCATGTTTCTGCACGACGAAGAGCAGCCCCTCGCCGGTGCCGGCCTCGGCCGTGACGTCGGGTTCGGCTGTCCTGGTGAAATCCCGCCGCTCCCGGTATTCCCTGAGGAGATGCCGCGCCTCGGCCATGGGCCCCTCACGCCGACTTCTTGCGCCGCGAGGCCGGGGCCGCCTTCGCGGCCGGCTTCTTCTGCGCCGGCGGCTTCTTCTGCGCCGACGGCTGCTTGCCGGATTTCTCGAGGCTCTCCTTGAGGGCCGACATCAGGTCGACGACATTGCCGCCGCGCGGCCGGGCCTCCTCCTCGGCCCTCACGCGCTTCGGCTTGCGCCCCTTGACCTTCTCGTCGATGAGGGTCCGGATGGCCTCGGCATAGCGGTCCTCGAAGGCGCTCGCGTCGAAGGGGCCGCTCTTGCGGTCGATCAGCTGCTTGGCGACCTCGAGCAGGTCCTTCTCGGCGGCCTTGCGCGAGATCGAGGAGAAGAAGGCGTCGGTCTTGCGGATCTCCTCCTCGTAGTGGAGCGTCTCCGCCAAAAGGCCGCTGCCGCACGGCCGCACGGCGACGAGATATTCCCGGCCGCGCATGGCGAGCTGGCCGAGGCCCGCCTTGCGCGTCTCCGCGAGCGCGTCGCGCACCACCCGGAAGGCGTCTTCCGCCAGTTCGTCGGTGGGGGCGAGGAAATACGGACGGTCGAAGTAGAGCGGAGGGATCTCGCAGGCATCGACGAAATGCACGAGCTCGAGCGTCTTCTTCGTCTCGAGCCTGATGGCGTCGATCTCGTCCGGATCGATCAGCACATATTCGTCGTCCTCGACCTCGTAGCCTTTCCAGACATCGTCGTTCTTCACCGGCCCGACGCCGGGCACGACCTTCTGGTACTGCACGCGCTTGCCCGAGGGCTTGTGTATCTGGCGGAAGGAGATGCGCGCCGACGTGTTCGTCGCCGAATACATCTCCACCGGGATGGAGACGAGCGACAACCGCAGCTGGCCCTTCCAGACCGGGCGCTCGGCCATGGCCTGCTCCTCGGCTGATCCCTGCGAAATGGTCCCTTCGCTCAACGGCTTCGCGGCGCGGATGTTCCTTCTCCCGCCCCCCTTCGGCGCCGGCACCGAGCATCTACTCTGGAACAAGAGCGGAGCGACGTTGTTCGGAGCGGACATTCGGTCCGCCGGGGCGGCCGCGTACGGAGGTGACAGCATGCAGCAATCCGCTCTGAGAGTCGGCATCGTCGGCGTCGGCAATTGCGCCTCGTCCTTCGTGCAGGGTCTCGGCTACTACCGCGACGCGCAGTCGAACACGCCGATCCCCGGGCTGATGAGCAGCGACATCGGCGGCTACCGCGTCGAGGACATCGCCATCTCCTCCGCCTTCGACGTCAGCGCCGAGAAGGTCGGCCGCGACGTTGCCGAGGCCATCTTCGCGCCTCCCAACAACACCATCCGCTTTGCGGACGTGGCGCCGACGGGTGTCACCGTGGCCCGCGGGCCGACGCTCGACGGCATCGGCCGCTATCTGCGCGACGTGGTGCCGGAATCGTCGGAACCGGTCGCGGACGTCACCGAGGTGCTGCGCAGCAGCGGCACGGACGTCGTCGTTTCCTACCTGCCGGTCGGCTCGGAGGAGGCTTCGCTCTGGTATGCCGAGCGCGCTCTCGAGGCGGGCTGCGCCTTCGTCAACTGCATCCCCGTATTCATCGCCTCGCGGCCGGAGTGGCGCCGGCGCTTCGAAGAACGCGGCCTGCCCATCGTCGGCGACGACATCAAGAGCCAGTTCGGCGCCACCATCGTGCACCGGGTGCTGACCAACCTGTTCCGCGAGCGCGGCGTGCGGCTCGACCGCACCTACCAGCTCAACTTCGGCGGCAACACCGATTTCCAGAACATGCTGGAGCGCGAGCGGCTGGAATCGAAGAAGCTGTCGAAGACGCAGGCGGTGACGAGCCAGCTCGGCGTGCCCATGGCCCCCGAGAACATCCACGTCGGCCCGAGCGACCACGTGCCGTGGCTGACCGACCGCAAATGGGCCTACATCCGCATGGAGGGCACGACCTTCGGCGGCGTGCCGATCAGCGCCGAGGTGAAGCTCGAGGTCTGGGATTCGCCCAATTCCGCCGGCGTCGTCATCGATGCCGTGCGCTGCGCCAAGCTCGCCATGGACCGCGGCATCGGCGGCGCGCTCGTCGGGCCGTCGAGCTATTTCATGAAATCCCCGCCGGAACAGTTCACCGACAGCGAGGCCAGGGCGCGCACCCTCGCCTTCGTCGCCGGCGAGGATGAGACGAGCGGGCCACGGTCGTGACTGCGATCGTCCATCTCCTGCGCCATGCCGACCACGGCCACGTCGGCAAGATCCTGACCGGGCGCCTGCCGGGCGTGCACCTCTCCGCGATCGGGCGGGCCCAGGCCGAGGTTCTGGGCGAGCGCATGGCCGCCGTGGGCCTGGACAGCCTCTACAGCAGCCCCCAGCCGCGGGCCCTGGAGACGGCGCAGGCCATCGCCGACGCGACGGGCCTCGCCGTCAGGGTGGCACCCGCCTTCGACGAGATCGACTTCGGCTCCTGGGCCGGCCAGACCTTCAAGGCGCTCGACCGCGATCCGCGCTGGCGGGTCTGGAACGCCCGGCGCGATAGCGCCCGCACGCCGGGCGGCGAGACGATGGCCGACGTGGCCGCCCGAGCGACCGGGCTGCTGGAAGCCCTGGCGAGCCAGACGCCGGGGACCAGCATCGGCGTCGTCAGCCACAGCGACGTCATCAAGGCCTGCATCTGCCGTTACCTCGACCTGCCGTTCCAGCACATCCACCTCTTCGACATCGACCCCGTCTCGATCACGAGCCTGCTCGTGGAGGCCGAGGGCGGCACGATCCTCACCCTCAACGAGCCCGGCTGCACGGAGCCCGAGGAGGCGATCCATTGAAAGTCGTGATCTTCGGCCTGACGATCACCTCTTCCTGGGGCAACGGGCACGCGACGCTCTGGCGCGGCCTCGTGCACGCCATGGTGCGCCGCGGCTGGCATGTGGTCTTCTTCGAGCGCGACGTGCCCTATTATGCCCGCGCCCGGGATCTCCTCGCCATCGACGGCGCCGAGATCGTCCTCTTCGATGATTGGGAGGCCATCGAGCCGGTGGCGCAGCGCCACCTCGCCGATGCCGACGTCGCCATGGTGACGTCCTACTGCCCGGACGGCATCGCCGCGGCCGACCTCGTGCTTGCCGCCTCCCGGCCCCTCAAGCTGTTCTACGACCTCGACACGCCCGCGACGCTGTCCGCCCTGCAGCGCGGCGAGAGCCTGTCCTACATCGGGCCGCGCGGCCTCGAGGACTTCGACCTCGTCCTCAGCTACACCGGCGGCGAAGCACTGGCCGCGCTGCGCGACAGGCTCGGCGCCCGCATGGCGCGCCCGCTCTTCGGCCATGTCGATCCCGACGTCCACCGCCCCGCCGAGCCGAGAGCCGACTACCGGGCGGCGCTCTCCTACATCGGCACCTATGCCGCCGACCGCCAGGAGGCCCTCGTCGAGCTCTTCCTCCGGCCCGCCCGGGAGCGGCCGCAGGAGCGCTTCGTGATCGCCGGCGCGCAATATCCGCAGGACTTTCCCTGGACCGACAACATCTTCTTCGTCTACCACCTGCCGCCGGGTGAGCACCCGGCCTTCTATTCGTCGTCGCGGCTGACGCTCAACATCACGCGCCAGGCGATGGCCCGCATGGGCTGGTGCCCCTCCGGCCGCCTCTTCGAGGCTGCGGCCTGCGGCGTCCCGATCCTCTCCGATGCCTGGGCCGGGCTCGATGCCTTCTTCCGCCCGGGGCAGGAGATCCTCGTTGCCGCGCGCGCCGAGGACGTCGTTTCCGCGCTCGACACGGACGATGCCGCGCTCCGGCGCATGGCCGCGGCCGCGCGCGAGCGCGTCCTCGCCGAGCACACGTCGGCCCGGCGCGTGGACGAACTGGAAGCCCTCCTCGAGGAGGCACGTGGTCCCTCGCGCGCCGCGCCGATGCTGCAGACCGA
Source organism: Chelatococcus caeni (assembly GCF_014196925.1). Lineage (GTDB taxonomy): Bacteria > Pseudomonadota > Alphaproteobacteria > Rhizobiales > Beijerinckiaceae > Chelatococcus_A > Chelatococcus_A caeni. The sequence continues at coordinate 1,569,802 of NZ_JACIEN010000001.1, forward strand.
GGAGAATTGAACCATGTGGGGCATCATTCCCGCCGCCGGCTGCGGCAGCCGCATCCAGCCGCTGGCCTTCTCCAAGGAACTGCTGCCGGTCGGCAGCCGTTTCGACGGCGGCGCCGAGCGTCCTCGCGCGGTGAGCGAATATCTGTGCGAGCGCATGATCCGCGGCGGCGCGGACAAGCTCTGCTTCGTCATCGCGCCCGGCAAGTCCGACATCATGGAATATTACGGCGGCAGCTATGGTCCCGCCGCCATCGCCTATGTGGTCCAGCCGGAGCCGGTCGGGCTGTGCGACGCGGTGTTCCGCGCCGCCCCCTTCATCGCGCCCGACGAGGAGGTGCTCGTCGGCCTGCCGGACACCGTCTGGCTCCCGGCCGACGGCTTCCGGGAGCTTCCCGGCGACCGCCTGTCCTTCCTGCTCTTCCCGGTCGACCGGCCGCAGGCCTTCGACGCCGTGCGGACGGACGCGGAGGGGCGCGTTCTCGAGATCGAGGTCAAGCAACCCGCCCCGGCAACGAACTGGATCTGGGGCGCGCTGCGCATGCCCGGCCACATCCTGCACGACCTGCGCCGGCTGTGGCTCGCGCGGGACGGCAGTGACGAATATCTCGGCACCCTCGTCAATGCCTATCTCGCCCGCGGCGGAGCGGCGGCCGGCGTCAAGGCCGGCGAGCACTATGTCGATGTCGGCACTCTCGAGGGCTATCGCGCGGCCCACCGCCTCCTTGCGCCGCCGCGGCAGCCGGAAGCGGGCGTGCACGCGACCGCCGGCGCGCCCGCCGGGCGCCGGCGTGCCGCTGCCGGAGGACGCGTCGCCTCCGGGCTCGAGCAATGGACCTGATGCGGGAGAAACCATCGATGATCGAAGCTGCGATGATCTGGAACGAGCCGAACAACAAGTCCCACTGGGACATCGAGATCGATCCCGACTGGTCTCAGTTCGCCGAGATGGCCATCGTCGCCGCCGATGCCGTGAAGGATGCCAATCCGGATATCGTGACCGTGCTCGGCGGCATCTCGCCGATCGACCCGCTGTTCATCCGCAACATGCAGGGCAAGGGCGTGCTCGATCATGTCGACGCCATCGCCGTGCACGGCTTCCCGCTCGACTGGAACCTGTGGCAGATCGGGGAATGGCCGCAGAGGGTCGACGAGATCAAGGCCCTGACGCACCTGCCCGTCTGGATCAGCGAGGTCGGCGTCTCCACCTTCGGCGCCGAGGAGGTGCAGCTGTGGGGTCTCAGGCGGACGGCCGAGTTGCTCAAGGGCCGCGCACCGCGCATCCAGTGGTACAGCCTCTTCGACCTGCCGCAGGCCTGGGGCGCCACCACGCGCCACAGGGAGGCGGAAGGCTCCTCCTACTACCGCCATTTCTACATGGGCCTCATCCGCGAGGACGGCACGCCGAAGCCCGCGCTCGAGGAATTCGCCCTCCACACGCCCGAATTCGGCATCTGCCAGTGGTTCCATTTCGAGGACCCGCGGCTCGACGAGGCGGTCACGTGGCTGAGGCGGCTCGGCGTCCGGTCGGTGCGCACGGGCCTGTCATGGGCCGACAGCTTCCGCCCGGACGCGCTCGCCTGGTTCGACCGGCAGATGGCGGCGCTGGAGGATTTCGACGTCACGCTGACCTTCTGCTTTACGCCCGAGCACCGGGGCATCGCACCTCACCACACGAGCCCGCCGCTGGTGAAGGAGGAATTCGCCGCCTTCTGCGCCACCATGATCGAGCGCTACGCGGGCCGGGCGACGACGAGAATGCGGGGCGTCGCATGAGGCGGGCCCCGCAGCCGGCAGCAGCCATTCTGCCGGCCGAGGGAACCTTCCCCATGGTGCTTCGTTGCTTCGGAAGCCGATGCGAACACCAAGGCCCATGCTCAAGCGCTCACCACAGGTGGAACAGCCGGCGGCTTTCGATGGCCGGGACATGCCGCGACACCGCATCCTCGCGCCGGGACGCAACTTCTGGCGCCTGGCGGAAGCCCGCCGGATGGCGGTGCTGGTCGACGGCGCCGCCTATTTCCGCGAGCTCGAGGCGGCCCTGCGCGCCGCCCGCCGCTCCATCCGCATCGTCGGCTGGGATTTCGACGGCCGCATCCGCCTGCGCCCGCAGGTCGACCCCGATGCCTCTCCGCCGCTTGGACCGTTCCTGCGCGCGCTCGTGGAGGAACGGCCGGAGCTCGAGGTCGACATCCTCGTCTGGAGCACGGCCGTGGTGCACGCCCCCGGCGCCTCGGGACCGCTCATCTTCGGCGCCGCCTGGCAGGAGCACCCGCGCATCCGGCTGAAGCTCGACACCCAGCACCCGCTCTATGCCGCCCATCACCAGAAGCTCGTCTGCATCGACGACTGCCTCGCCTTCGTCGGCGGCATCGACCTCACCGTGGGACGCTGGGATACCTCCGCCCATGCGGCCGACGAACCCTTGCGGCAACATCCCGACGGCTCGTCCTACGACCCGGTGCACGACATCCAGATGGTGGTGGACGGCGAGGCGGCTGCGGCCGTGATGAAGCTCGTCCGCAGCCGCTGGTTCCTGGCGACGGGCGAGCCCCTGCCCCCCTGCCCCGACAGCGCGGATGACGCATGGCCGGCGGGCCTTGCGCCGCATTTTGAGCGCGTCCCGGTCGCCATCGCGCGCACGCTTCCCGCCTGGAACGGCGAAAAGGAGGTGCGCGAGGCGGCCAATCTGACGCTCGATGCCATCGCGGCTGCGCGCCGGACCATCTACATCGAGGCCCAGTACCTGACGGCGCCCGCTGTCGGCGACGTGCTGGAGCGGCAGTTGCGGCGCCCGGACGGTCCCGAGGTCGTCATCCTGTTGACCCGCAAGTCGCGCGGCTTGACCGAGCGCCTCGTCATGGGCATGAACCGCGACCGCCTGATCCGCCGCCTGCGGCGGGCCGACAAGAACGACCGCCTGCGGGTCTACTATCCCTGCACGCCGCATGACGACGGCCGGCGCCGGCAGATCCTCGTCCACTCCAAGCTCGTCATCGTGGACGACGTCTTCCTGCGCATCGGCTCCTCGAACCTGAACAACCGATCCATCGGCCTCGACACCGAATGCGACCTCGCCGTCGAGGCGCAGGACGCCAAGACGCGCAACGGCATCGCCCGCTTGCGGAACGCCCTGGTTGCCGAGCATCTCGGCACCGACGAGGCGCAGGTCGCCGCGGAGATCGCCGGGCACGACGGCTCGCTCATCGCAGCCATCGAGCGGCTCAACACGCGCCCGCGCGGCCTTGCGACCTTCGAGGCGATGCACCAGCGCGGCCCGCGGCGGCCGATCATCGGCACGCGGCTGCTCGACCCCGAACGGCCCTTCAGGATTCTCGGCGCCCTCGTTCCCCGGCGGCGGTAGCGCCCGAAGCCTTCGCCCGGAATACGAGCTCCGTCGCGCCGAACAGAGTGAGCCCCAGGGTGAGCGGCGCAAGGAAATAGACGAAGCGGAAGACGAGCAGCGCGCCGATGAGGTCAGCCCGCGGCATCAGGAAGGCAACGACGCTCTCGATGACGCCGAGGCCACCGGGCACGTGGCTGATGAGCGCCGTGACATTGGCGATGACGTAGACGGCCGCGACTTCGAGATAGCCCGTCTCGACAACGGCGGAGATGGCCTGGTGCAGGCAGCCGGCGACGCAGGCGAAGTTGGCGGCGCCGACGGCGATCTGGGCAAGGGCCAGCAGCGGCCGCGGCGGGGCGAGACGCCATCGGCCGATGCCGACCGGCCGGCGCACGAAAGCCGCCAGCCCGAGATAGGCGAGCGGCACACAGATGCAGCCGATGCCCACCGCGAAGGCGAGCGAGCGGCCGAGGCCCGTCACGTCCTGCGCCAGGCCGGGCCGCAGCAGCAGCGCGATGCCGCCGAGCGTGGCGAGCCCGACCCCCACGGTGACGCCGCAGAAGAGGATCACCTTCGCGATATCGGCGGCGCCGAGCCCCCAGCGCGAATAGAAGCGGTAGCGCACCGCCCCGCTGCTGAGGAAGGCGACGCCGATATTGTGGCCGATGGACAGGCTGATGAAGGAGGCGAGCGCCACTCTGGGATAGGGCAACGGCCGGCCCACGGAGCGCAGCGCCAGGAAATCGAAGCCCGTCAGGCAAAGATAGCTCGCCGCGGCGAAGCCCGCGGCGCCGAGGAGCCGCGCCATCGGCACGGCGGCGACCGAGGCGACGAGTTCCTCCATGCTGTAGCGGCTGAGCGTCCGGTAGAGGAGGACGCCGGCCAGCGTGACGGCCGCCAGCACGGCCCACGTCTGCCAGCGGCGCCACAGGGGCCGGGCCGCCCCGCCGCGGCGCGGCTCCCGTCCCTCTGCGGCAACATCGTGTTGCACGGCCGCTCCCTCCATCGCCCTGTCAGGCCGTCTGCAGCGCGTTGGCCCGGGCCGGCCTCTCGCGTGCCGCCGCGATCTGGAACTCGACGAGGAGCGGCAGGTGGTCCGAGGCGACCCGCGCCAGGCGGCCGCGCAAGGTCTCCACGCGCAACACCTCGATGCCGCAGGCGAAGACATGGTCGATGCGCGCCACCGGCAGCCAGCTCGGGAAGGTGGCGATACGCCTCCGTCCGGCCACGGCGACCGAAGCATCGTCGAGGCGCATCGCAAGGCTCCGATAGGCGCGTGAGCGTGGCACGGCATTGAAATCGCCGAGCAGCATGAAGGGTTCCCGGCAGGCCGGATGGCCGAGCCAGTCCGGCCCGAGCAGGGTCTCCACCTGCAGGAGGCGCTCGGGACGGCGCAGCCCGAGATGCGTGGTCACGACCTGAAGGGTCGCCCCCCCGAGCTGCACGGTCGTCCAGAGCGCGCCACGCGGCTCGGCTCCCGGCCGGCCCGGCAATGGTCCGGCCTTGACGAGCTTCGCCGGCCGCACGCTGAGGACGGCGTTGCCGTAGCGCTCCTCCATCACCTCGATCGAGGGGTGGAAGAGCATGTGCATGCCGAGTTCGCGGGCGATCTCGCGCGCCTGGTCGATGCGGCCGCTGCGGGCACGCCCCACGTCGAGCTCCTGCAGGGCGACGATATCGGGCCGGCACGAGGCGATCACCTCGGCGATGCGGGTGGGCGACACGCGGCCGTCGGTGCCGCGGCAGTAATGCACGTTGTAGGTCAGAATCCGGAACACATCCCTTCAAATGGAGCGGGCGCGCTTTCGTTCCGAGGAACTTTCCTGCTGCGCCAGCCGTTCTGTGCCGCCGGGCATGAGAGATGTCCCACATCCGGAGTGACCATGGCGGAGCGGACGATGAACGCCCGAAAGCGACAGCCGCCGGAGCTCGAGGTACCGCCGCTGCGGCCGGATGGCCTTCAGCTCGACGAGGAACGCGCCTTCCAGCGCAGGTTCTGGACCGCCGAGCGCTGGGCCTGGATCGTCTTCGCCGCGATCATCGCCGTGGCGCTCGCCGGGCTCACCGGCGCGAGCGGTCCCCTCGCGCGCACCAGCCTCGCCGCCGGCGGCGGGCAGACCGATCTGCCCCGCATCGCGCGGCTCGACGCGCCCGAGACGTTCGAGATCGTCTTCAACGAGGAACAGCCGATGCACCGGCTCGTCATCTCGAAGAGCTTTGCCGACTATTTCCAGATCGAGGACATCCAGCCCCAGCCGCAGCGCTCGCTTCTCCTGCCGGATGCGCGGGCGCTGGAATTTCCGGCGGAGGCGGCTCCCCCGCACCGGGTGACGATCCATGCCCGCGCCCGGCGGGCCGGGCTCGCGCGCTACGCGATCGGCCTCGACGGCCCCGCCATCACGGCGACGACCCTCATCCTGCCGTAGGAGCACCGCATGGAAACGGTCCTGCGCGGCATCGCCATCTATTTCGTGCTGCTGATCGTGCTGCGCCTGTCGGGGCGGCGTTCCCTGGCGCAGGCGACGCCCTTCGACTTCGTGCTCCTGCTCATCATCGCGGAGACGACCCAGCAGGCGCTGCTCGGCGACGACTTTTCCATGATCAACGCCATCCTCCTCATCATCACCCTATTCACGACCGATGTCGCGCTGTCCTACGTCAAGCAGTGGTCGCCCCGTGCCGCCCTCCTGATGGACGGCGCGCCGACGGTGCTCATCAGCCGCGGCCAGCCGGACGCGGAAGCGCTGCGGCGCGCCCGCGTCAGCGTCGAGGACGTGCTCGAGGCGGCCCGCCAGAAGCATGGCCTGCAGCGGCTGGAGGAGATCGAATTCGCCATCCTGGAGCCGAGCGGCTCCCTCAGCATCGTGCCGAAGAGCGGCGGATGATGCGGGCAGGCCGGCGGGAGCAGCGCGTGGGAACAATCCGTTCCGGCGCGGGGTTGGGGCGGCTCCACCGCCCGGAGAACCGCCGCCATGATGCCCGACACCGTCGACCGCGTTCCCGTTCATACGGATGAAGAGATCAACCGGCGGATCGCGCTGGAAACCGCCCGCAGGTTCAGCCACTTCGCCGCCCATCCGGAAGAGATCGACAACCGGCTCGACGAGCTCGACGCCGAATGGGACGTGGAGCGCCTGCTGGAAGCCAATGCCTCGGCCTTCGCCTTCACGGGGCTCGTCCTCGGCATCACGGCGAGCCGCAAATGGCTCCTGCTGCCCGCCCTCGTCACCGCCTTCCTCTTCCAGCACGCCATCCAGGGCTGGTGCCCACCCGTGCCCGTCCTGCGCCGCCTCGGCTTCCGGACGCAGACGGAGATCGAGCAGGAACGCTACGGTCTCAAGGCATTGCGGGGAGATTTTGAAGGCCTGCGCGAGGCGGCGGACAGGCTCGCGGCCGTCATCGCCGCCATCGAGCTGCGGCTCGACGGCCGGTCCCGCCAAGGACCCGGCCGCACGCCTTAGCCATGGTCCTTGTCAGCTACCGTCCTTGGCGGAATCGGTGCCGGTGCCCTTTTCGCGTTGTTCCTCGTCGGGAGTAGGCAGCGGCGCCGGGGCGGGCTCCCGCCGCGCGGGAACGGCCTCGCCCTCGCCCTGATCGGTCAAGGTCGGGAATTCGCCGGCATTCTCGACGGCCTCGACCGGCTCGACGGGCGTCTCGGCCTCCTGGGGATGGGTCAGCGGGTTCGGCTCGAGCGTGTCGGCCTGGCTGTCCTCGATGGCGATGATTTCGCTCGCCATCTCCCGGTAGCGCTCCTCGCCGCCCGGAGGGCAGCCTTCTTCCCGCCACAGGCGGTGGGCGCGCTGGCGGATGCGTTCCTCGAGCTCCGCTTCACGGTCGGGCATGGCGATGGACCTCCTTCGCGCTGTTGTCCGGGCGACCTTTCCCAGAACGGCGCGCGGTCGCTTCTGTTCCCACGGGATCGGCATCGCCGCGGCGATTTCGGAACAGTTCCGGGGCGGCCTTGTTCGGGGGGCGCCGTACACACGGCGCATGCATGCGAAGCGAGGCAAGGGAAACGACATGGCGGTCTTCTCGGCAATCGTCCTCTTCGTCATGGGAGCGGCGCTGGCCTTCGGTGGCGGCTGGCTCGTCGCCCTCGGCGGCAGTTGGTACTACCTCATCGCCGGCCTCGCCTGCCTCGTCACCTCGGCCCTTCTCTTCGTCCGGCAGCCGGCGGCCCGGACGGTTTACGCCCTCGTGCTCGCCGGCACGCTCGCGTGGGCCCTGTGGGAGGTCGGTTTCGACTGGTGGCCGCTCGGCACCCGCGGCGGCATCCCCGTGCTCGTCGGCCTGTGGCTCCTGCTGCCGTGGGCCGCGGGCGACGGACGCCGGTGGGATTTCGGCCGGATCGCGCTGGCGGCCGTCATCGTCGTCTCCATCGGCGTCGCCGGCTATGCGCTGACGCAGAACCCGCACGAGAAGTCCGGCACCCTGGCGGCCGGCGCGGGCGAGGCCGTCCTGCAGGCCGGATCCGTCCCCGACGGGGACTGGCATCACTATGGCCGGACCCTGCAGGGGCAGCGCTACTCGCCGCTGACGCAGATCAATCCGGGCAATGTGGCCCAGCTCGCGGTGGCATGGACCTATCGCACCGGCGACGTGCGCCGGGAGGACGATGTCGAGGAGACCACCTATCAGGTCACGCCGCTCAAGGTCGGCAACCTGCTCTATCTCTGCACCCCGCACCACATCGCGATCGCGCTCGACGCCGCGACGGGCGAGGAGCGCTGGCGCTTCGATCCCGAGATCCCGCTCGACCCGAACCGGCAGCACCAGACCTGCCGCGGCGTCTCCTATTTCGCCGGCACCGACCTGCAGGCCGCCGACGAAGCCTGCGCCACGCGCATCTACCTGCCGACGTCGGATGCCCGCCTCATCGCGCTCGACGCCCGGACCGGGCGGACCTGTCCCGACTTCGGCGAGGACGGAGCCGTGGACCTGTGGGCCAACATGCCGAACCAGAAGAGCGGCTATTACTATTCCACCTCCCCGCCCGTGGTCGCCCAGGGCCTCGTCATCATCGGCGGCGCGGTCAACGACAACTACGCCATGGATTCCCCCTCCGGCGTGATCCGCGCCTATGACGCCCGCAGCGGCGCGCTCGTCTGGAACTGGGATTCCGGCAATCCCGAGCGTACGGAGCCGCTTCCGCCCGGAGCGACCTATACGCCCAACTCGCCCAACAGCTGGTCCGTCTCGAGCGCCGACGAGGAGCTCGGCCTCGTCTACGTCCCGCTCGGCAACCGGACGCCCGACCAGCTCGGCATGGGCCGCAGCGACGCCGTCGAGCGCTTCTCGTCGTCGGTGGTCGCGCTCGAGATCGGCACGGGCCGGGTGCGCTGGGTCTTCCAGACGGTCCACCACGACCTGTGGGACATGGACGTGCCCGCCCAGCCCGCCCTCCTCGACTTGACGACGGATCAGGGCACGCGACCCGCCATCGTCATCCCCACCAAGCAGGGCGATATCTACGTGCTCGACCGCGCGACGGGCGAACCGATCCTGCCCGTGCGCGAGGTGCCCGCCCCCGGCGGCGCCATCCCCGAGGATTTCACCGCCCCGACGCAGCCGGTCTCCGCCCTCACCTTCAACCCGTCGACGCTGCGCGGCCGCGACATGTGGGGCGTCTCCCTGTTCGACCAGCTGGCCTGCCGCATCGCCTTCCGGTCGCTACGCTACGAGGGCCGCTACACACCGCCCTCGCTCGAGGGAACGCTCGTCTATCCCGGCAACTTCGGCACCTTCAACTGGGGCTCCGTCGCCGTCGACCCGGTGAACCAGACGATGTTCGGCATGCCGACCTATGTCGCCTTCACCTCCCGCCTGATACCGGCTGACGAGATCAGCCCCGATGCGCGCGCCAATGCCGGCGAGGCCGGCCTCAACCTCAATGTCGGCGGCCCCTACGGCGTGATCATGCAGCCGTTCACCTCGCCGCTCGGCCTACCCTGCCACGCACCGCCCTGGGGCTATGTCGCCGGCGTCGACCTGCGCACCGGCACGGTCGCCTGGCGGCACAAGAACGGCACCATCCGGGACGCGGCGCCCGTGCCCCTGCCCATCCGCATCGGCGTGCCGGGCATCGGCGGCCCGATCATCACCGCCGGCGGCGTCGCCTTCCTCGGCGCGGCGATCGACAATTACCTCCGGGGCTACGACGTGGCGACGGGCGAGACGCTGTGGGAGCAGCGCCTGCCGGCCGGCGGCCAGTCGACGCCGATGACCTACGAGGCCGACGGCCGACAGTTCGTCGTCCATGTCGCCGGCGGCCACGGCTCGATCGGGACGGATGCAGGCGACTACGTCATCGCCTACGCCCTTCCCCGCAACTGAGGCCGGAACAGGTCGCCGTGTCGGCGGTTAGAGGCGCGAGCTTCCCCGGGGGCCGAGACGCGCCGCCGCCACGATCGTTGAAGGAAGCGAACATGCCAATGTCTCATACCTTCGTCCCCATGCCCCGCAGACCCGTCGCCGCGATGTCGGAACCTCCGCGGCCGGGTCCGGATCCCGGACCGGAGCCGCCCATTCCGATGCCGCCGCCCCACCGGCCCATCCCGCCCGTGGAGGAGCCGGATCCCGATCGCCTGCCGGACGAGGTGCCTGACCCCAATCCCGACGAAACGGATGTTCCACCCCGCCAGGCACCGGGCGATCATCCGATCCAGCACCCGCCGCGCGGAGATTTTCCCGATACCGGCCGATAGATCGGAACACGTTGAAATCTCTGGCAAATGGTGATGTTTCGCTTGCAATCGCGATTGCAAGGGCCGAGGCTCACATGTGATTAACAATTGTTAGGGTCGCCATGGGCGAGAAGATCGGCAAGCACATGAAGGAACCGACTGCCTCGGCGACGTGCGCGAGAGACGTCAGCTTGCTGCTCGACGAAATCGAGCGCGAACCGGTGCCCGAGCGGCTGCTCGTGCTTGCCCTCGAGCTCCAGGAGGCATTGACGAGGCAACGGCGCGAGAAGGAGCAGGATTGAGCGACGCCGGCGGCTGCCGACGATCACAAGGGCGGCGGCTCGGCCGCGTAATGCCGCTGCCCCCGCCTGCAGAGATAGACCTCCGGCTCCGGCCGGTCGGTGATGACGAAGCCGGCGCTGCGCAGCATGGCTTCGACCGCAGCCCGGTTCGGGATGAACCAGTTCGTCGGATCGCCCGAATAACGCTCCTCGACGAAGAAGAGCTTCGGATAGTCCGGCCGCTCGAAGGCATCCCACTCGGCAAAGGGGTAGTCGTCGGCAAGGTCGGGCACCGTGTCCCAGCCGCGCATCAGGCTCTGGAACACGAGCATGTCGCCCGCCACGTGCTCGTGTATGAGGTCGAGCGCCAGCAGCGGATGGCGCAGGTGATAGAACACGCCCATGAACAGCACGATGTCGAAGCGCTGGCCGAGCTGCCCCACCTCGTAGACCGACATCTGCCTGAGCTCCACATCGACGCCGGTCTGCTCGGCGGCGAAGGCGGCCTGCTCGAGGTAATGGGGATCGGCGTCGATGCCGACGACACGGCCGGCATTCCGCTTCTTCATCTCGATGAGGTAGAAGCCCGCGTTGCAGCCGATGTCGAGCACGCTGCGACCTTCGAGGTCCTGCGGCAGGGCATGGGCGAAGCGGGCCCATTTGAAGGCCGGATAATCGCCGAGGAAATGGTCCGGCGCCGTCTCCACGCCCTGGATGCGCAGGTTGTGGAACCACGGGCCGAGTTCGGCGATGCGGCGGCGGATGTCGACGGTCGCGTCAGATCGTTCGTTGAGTTTCATTGCTCTGCTGCACCCGTTCCTTGAGACGACGGGGCTGGCGGCGCCGTTTGTCGCCGTTCGCCCGCGCCGATACCCTGAACCAGTCGATCGTGAGATCGAGTCCCTCTGTGAGCGGCACAACCGGCTCCCAGCCGAGCACGTCGCGCGCCCGCCCGATATCGGGCCGCCGCCTGAGCGGATCGTCCTCCGGCAGGGGCAGGTAGACGACGCTTGACGGCGAGCCGGTTCCGTCGCGGACGAGACGGGCCAGCTCATTCACCGTGAACTCGCCGGGATTGCCGAGATTGACCGGCGCGCCCGGGTTGGGTTCGACCCGCATGAGCCTCAGGAGACCCTCGACGAGGTCGGAGACGAAGCAGAAGGAGCGCGTCTGCTCGCCATCGCCGTAGACGGTGAGCGGCCGCCCACCCAGCGCCTGGTAGATGAAGGTCGAGATGATGCGGCCGTCGTCCGGCTGCATGCGCGGACCATAGGTGTTGAAGATGCGCGCGACCCGCGCATCGACCCGGCCGAGGCGCAGGAAATCGAAGCACAGCGCCTCCGCCGCCCGCTTGCCCTCGTCGTAGCAGGCACGCGGGCCGGTGCAGTTGACGTTGCCGCGATAGTCTTCGCGCTGCGGGTGCTGCTCGGGATCGCCGTAGACCTCGCTGGTGGACGCCTGCAGGAAATGCGCGCCATGCTCCTCCGCCAGCGTCAGGAGGTTCGCCGTGCCGACCACGCTCGTCATCATCGTGTGGACCGGCGCCGCCTGGTAGCGCGGCGGCGATGCCGCGCAGGCGAGATTGAAGATCTCGTCGAGCTCTTCGTCGATCGCGAGGCTCTCGCTCACGTCATGCTCGATGAGCCGGAAGCGCGGGTGGTTGTCGAGCGGGGCGACGTTGGCGCGCCGGCCCGTCACGAAGCTGTCGACGCAGATCACGCTGGCGCCCTCGGCAATGAGCGCATCGCACAGGTGCGACCCGACGAAGCCCGCTCCGCCAGCGACGAGAACCGTCCGCACGCGCCTGCCACGAACCGATGCATCCATCTGCCATCTCCTGCCGTCTCACTCGGCCGCCACCGTGCGGAGCGGATCGACCGCCGTCGTATCGAGCGCCGCCACCATTTCGCGGGCCCGCGCCCTGCCGGTGTGTCCGGCCAGGACGCGCCGGCGCGCCGCTGCCGCGATCTGCCGGCGCCGGGCGTCGGATATCCGCGTCAGCGCGGTGACGACATCCTCGCCAGTGTCGGCGATGACGATGGCCTCGCCGTCGGGGAAAAGCCCGTCGAGCCCGCGCCAGCGGTCGCTGATCACCGGGGTGCCGCAGGCGGCGGCCTCGAACAGCCGCACGCTCGGCGACCATCCGGCGGCGATCATGTCGGCCCGCGTCACGTTGAGGGTGAAGCGCTGCCGGCTGTAGAACGAGGCATGCTCGCCCGGCGGCAGATGGGTGATGCGCTCGACGTTGTCCGGCCAGGCGATGTCAGGCGGATATTGCGCGCCCGCCACCACGAAGCGCAGATGCGGCAGCCGCCGCGCCGGCCCGATCAGCAGGCGCTCCAGGGCCGGCTGCCGGTCGGGGCTGTAGGTGCCGAGATAGCCGAGGTCCCATCGCGGCGCTTCGCCGGTCGGCTGGTAGGCGGCAGGATCGACCGAGCAATGCAGCGCCACCGCCCGCCGGGCGCCGTGCTCGCGCTCGAGCCGCTCCAGCACGTCGCCGCTGGAGAAGGAGAAGTAGATGTCGAAGAGCGGCACCTGCCGCCGGGCGAGGTAGTCCTCCTCCCCATGCTCCAGCCGCCGCATCGTGACGGGGGTGTCGATGTCGTAGAAGCTGAGGTTGGCGAGGCCTGCCTTCGCAAGGAAGTCGATGACCGCGGCGCCGTCGGGCACGAAGGAGCCGACGATGACCGCATCGGCGCGACGCAGCGCCGGCAGGAAGCGGCGCAGCCCCTCGACGCTGCGATAATAGGCGAGCCGGCAGAAGTCGGGCTTCGGCAGGTCACGGTGATCGGCGTACCAGGACACGTCCCGCTCGAGGAACAGGATATCGTGCCCCTCCTCCGCCAGGCCCCGCAGCAGGGCCCGGTAGGTGGTGGCGTGGCCGTTGCCCCACGAGGAGGACAGCGACAGGCCGAGCACGGCGATGGACAGGCGCTTGGTCATTCGGCAGCCTCGACGTTGCGGGACCGGACAAACCGGCGGAACAGGCGGTCCACCTGCTCGGCCCGGTGCTCGTAGGTATGCTCGGCGAGGATGCGCGCCCGCGCCCGTTCGCCGATGGCCCGGGCCCGTTCGGGCGTCAACGCGGCGAGCGCCTCGGCGACGTCGCGCCCGTCGCGGGCGACGAGCACCTCCTCGCCCTCCTTCAGGAAGAGGTCGAGCCCCTCCCATGCATCGGTGATGAGACAGGCGCCCGCCCCGGCGGCCTCGAACACCCGGGTCGCGGGCGAGAAGCCGTTCTCGGCCATGCTGGCCCGGCTGATGTTGAGCACCGCCTTCGGCGTGACGTTGAAGGCATTGTGGTCGCGCGTCGGCACATGGCCGAGGGAGCGCACGTTCGCCGGCAGCGGCTTGTCGTCCCAGCCGGCGCCGCCGAGGAGGAAGCGCTGCCCGGGCAGGAGGCTGGCCGCGCGGAGGAAGAACTCCTCCACCCGCGCCTCCCGGTCCGGCAGGCGGTTGCCGAGGAAGGCGAGATCGCAGGAAAAGCGCTCGTCCGGCGCCACGGGATGATGCGTCTCGGGATCGAGCGCATTGTAGACCGGGATGCAGCGGGCGGCGCCGAAGCCTTCGTAGGCCCGCACCACGGGATCGCCACCGCCATAGGTGAGGACGAGGTCGAGCCGTGCGAGCGCGCGGTGCAGCGCGTGCCCCGGGTCCTGCGCCATCTCCGCGAGGGTCGCCGGAGCGTCGACGTCCCAGAAGATCCTGATGGCGTCCGGCGCCGCGGCATCGAGCACGGCCGCGAGGATTTCGTCGTCCGCGAAGCCGACGCCGCTCGCCTTGACGACGACATCCGCCTCGCCGGCGCGGCCGGCCACCGCCTTCAGCGCATCGCTATTCGCCTCGTAGACGACCACGCGGCACCACGACGGCGGCTCGATGTCGCGATGCTTCTGCCTGTCATAGGCATCCGGCTCGTAGAACGTGATGTCGTAGCCGCGCGCGGCGAGCGCCTTGAGCAGGCCCCGGTAATAGGTCGCGGCACCGTTCCAGTAGGACGACACCAGGCTCGAACCGTAGAAGGCGATCTTCATCGTGCGGCGGCCTCCATGAGCGGGATCTGGCGCCGCACCGCATCCGTGCCCCTGCGGGCGATCAGCCCGAGGAGTTCGTCGACGCGGTGCGCGCAGGTGTGGCGGGCCAGGATGGTCCGAAGGCCCGAGGCGGCGAGCGATGCCGCAAGGGCGGGATCGTGCAGCACGTCGCGGAGCATCCGCGCCATCGCCTCGCCGTCGCTTGCGACGAGGAAGTCCTCGCCAGGGCGGAAAAGTCCTTCGCTGTCGGACCAGGGGGCCGAGATGAGCGGGATGCCGCAGGCCAGCGCCTCGAAGACGCGGATGGTCGGGATGCCCGGCAGGGCCTCCACATAGGGCCGGCGCGGCACGTGCACGGTAACCCGGTGGCGGGCGAAGGCGACGGGCACGTCCGCATTGGCGATCCAGCCGCGGTACTTGAGGCCGGTCGTCGCCAATTGCTCCAGCGCCTCAGGCGGATAGCGCACGCCGCGCACCTCGCCGGCAAGGCCGAGCCGGCGGGCCGGCTCGATCAGCATCGCCGCGAGTTCGGCCGAGCGTTCGCCGTCGCCCCAATTGCCGATCCAGACGAGATCGCCCCGGCGCTCCTCCTCGAGCGGCCGGAAGAGCCGCGTGTCGGCCGCCTCGTGCCAGGTCGCCACCTCCCCGCCCCAGCCGGCGGCGAGATAGCGCTGCCGCAAGGCTTCGCCGAAGGCGAGAACGCAGTCGTAGTCCTTGAGCTGCAGCGCCGCGATCTCGGGCCGGGCCGAGACGGCACGGTGGTGCGTGTCATGGAAGATGAGCGTGAAGCGTCCACCCTCGCGCCGCGCCCTGCCGATGCGGGCGACGAGCGCGGGATCGGTCCACTCGTGCACGATCACGACGTCGGCTTCGTCGAGCGCCTTCTCATGGGCGAAATCCGGCCCGTAGACCTGCGACCGCAGCATCGGGAAATCGCGTGCGAAACGCTCGACCGCCACCTCCCCCTGATCGGCGAGGAGATTGGTGCGGCTCCAGCCGTCCGCGGGCTCGAGCGCGAGCGCCTCGTGCCCCCGCGCCAGAAGCTCGCGCATGACGCCGCGCAGGAAATGCGCATTCCCGTGGTTCCAGTCGGAGACGAGGGAATGGGTGTAGAAGAGGAAGCGCATGTCAGATCCTCGCGATGGCGATCTCTGCGGGCGTCGCGGCGAGCGAGCGGTAGAGGGCGGCCATGGCCTCGGCCTGCGCCTTCAAGGTGTAGCGGCGCGAACGCATCAGCGCCTTCCGGCCCATCTCGTCGCGCCGGGCGGGATTGGCGGCGAGCTGGGTGATGGCGCGGGCGAGCGCACGCGGGTCGCGGGGATCGACGAAGAGCGCCGCCTCGTCCCACAGCTCCCGGTAGGTCGGGATGTCGGCGAGGATGAGCGCAGCGCCGAGCGCGGCACCCTCGAGCGGCGCGAGGCCGAACGGCTCGTAGAGCGAGGGCGAGACGACGATGCCGGCCGCCGCCATGCGGGCAAGCACCTCCGCATGTGGGATTTCACCGAGTTCCACCGCATGCCTCAATGCCGTGCTCTCGCCGTTCGGCCCGGTCGTCGGCCCGGCCATGAGGACGGGAACGTCGGTGAAGGCCGCCGCGGCATCGAGAACGGCGGCGTTCTTGCCGTCGTCCCACCAGCGGCCGGCCGCGACGACGCTGCCGTCGGCGCCCGCGCGCTCTTCCGTCGGCGCGATGCCGTTGCGCACCACCTTCAGCCGGTTGAGACGGCCGTAGCAGCGCTCGACGAGGGCGGCATGGCTGTCGCTGGGAACCACCACGGCATCGGCGCGGGCAAGGCCGGCCGCATTGCGCCGCACCTGCCAGCGCCAGCTCTCGGGCAAGGGCCCCTCGCGCATGGTCTCCCACCATGAGACGACGCACGAATGGGACACGACCACGACGGGCAGGATGGTGTGAATATCCGCCGCCTGCGTCGGCAGGTTGAGGTGCAGGAGATCGACCTCGTGCTCTTCGGCGAGATGATCGAGCACCCCGGCCAGCTGGTCGAGGCCGGCCTCGTCCGCGACCGTCCAGTCGAGCGGCGCATCAAGCCACACAAGGTCGCCGACCCGGCTCGCCTCCGCCACCTTTTCGGGCGAAGGCGGCGGCCCCATCCCGACGAGGATCGTCTGGATGCCGAGGGGCCGCAGCGCGGACGCGAGCGAGACCGCATAGCGCCAGACGCCGCCGACGGCATCGAGCGTCATCAGGACGCGCCAGCGCGCCTCGATGGCCGGCGCGGGAGCGGACGGAGCGGCGCCGTTATATGGCAGGCTCCCCCTCATGCCGTCGCCCTCTCCGCCAGCGCGTCGAGGCCGCGCTCCGCACGCAGCCAGGCGGCGAGATCGGCGAGCCCGTCCTGCCAGGACACACGCGCGCGCCAGCCGGTCGACGCCTCGATGAGGCGGGTGTCGGCGACGAAATAACGCTGGTCGCCCTGGCGCATGGCGCCCGGCACGATGCGCGGCTCCTCGTTGACGAGGCGCCGGATCTCGGCGAGCACCGCCCTCAGGCTGACGGCATTCGCCACGCCGCCGCCGAGATTGAACGCCCGGCCGCCGAGCCTGTCGATGCCGGCCAGCACGGCCCGGTAGGCGGCGACGGCGTCGCTTACGTGCAGGATGTCGCGCACCTGCTTGCCGTCGCCGTAGATATTGATGCTGCGCCCTTCGAGCGCCGCGATGAGGAAATGGGCGACCCAGCCCTGGTCCTCGGTGCCGAACTGGCGCGGACCGTAGATGCAGCTCATGCGCAGCACCGCGGCCGGGATGCCGAAGGAGGCCGCATAGTCGAGCACGTACTGGTCGGCGACGCCCTTCGAGCAGCCGTAGGGCGTGCAGAAGGCGAGCGGCCGGTCCTCGCCGATGCCGTGGCGGGCGATCACCGCATCCGTCGGCTCGTAGCGGTCCTCGCGCTCGACGAGGTCGATGTCGGCGAGCGCGCCATAGACCTTGTTGGTGCTGGCGAAGACGACGGGAATGGCCCGGCCCGTGCGGCGGATGGCCTCGAGCACGTTGAGCGTGCCGCGCGCATTCACCTCGAAATCTTCGACCGGCCTCGCAAGGCTCGTCGTCACCGCGGTCTGCGCAGCGAGATGGAAGACGGCCTTCGCCTCGGCGATGGCCGGCGCGATCGCGTCGAAATCACGCACGTCCGCCAGAAAGGGCCGGATACGCTCGCTGTGACGGGCCCTGAGCCAGGCGAGGTTCTCCACCACCCCGGGGCGGCTGCAGTCGTCGAGCACGATGACATCCTCGCCGTCCCGCGTCAGCGCATCGGCAAGATTGGAGCCGATGAAGCCGCTGCCGCCGGTGACGACGACCGGCCGTGCCCTCCGGCCGGCCGCGGGCGCGGCAGGACCGGCACGGTCTGGCGCCTCGGCCCTCATGACACGAGTCCCCGCTTCTCGAGGAGAGCCCGCATCTCGGCGCTGCGGTCGCTCGCCCCGACATCCGCAACCCAGGCGGCGAACTCGCCGAGGCTGTCCTCCAGCCGGTGGCGCGGCTCGTATCCGAGGAGCTCGCGCGCCTTGCCGAGATCGGCGAAGCAGTTGCGGATGTCGCCCGCGCGCATCTTGCCGAGAATCTCGGGCTCGACATCCGGCCGGCCGAGCGCTTCGGCGACGAGCGCGGCGACACGCCTGATGCTGTAGGAATCGCCGCTGCCGATATTGATGGCATGGCCCGCGGCCTGCGGCTTCTCCAGCGCGAGGCGGAAGGCGCGCGCCACGTCCTTCACATGGACGAAGTCGCGCCGTTGCTCGCCGTCCTCGAAGATGAGCGGCGGGTTGCCGTTGGCGAGGCGCGCGGCGAAGTTGGCGAGGACGCCGGTGTAGGGATTGCCGAGCGCCTGGCCCGGGCCGAAGACGTTGAAGAGCCGCAGCGCCACGGCATCGACCTTGTAGGCCTCGCCGAAGATCAGCACCGCCTGTTCCTGGGCGAATTTCGTCAGGGCGTAGATGGATGCAAGGTCGATGCGCTTGTCCTCGTCGGTGGGGACGGCGATGAGGGGCTGGCCCTTCTCGTCGTAGAGGTCCCACTGGCCCTGGATCAGCTGCCTGCGCGAGCGGCGTGCGCCATCGGCACGGTTGCCGTCGCGGGACTGATAGAGCCCCTCGCCGTAGACGCTCATGGACGAGGCGACGACGATGCGCTCGACCGGCCTGTCGATGAGCTCCTCCAACAGGACGGCGGTGCCGAGATCGTTGCCGCCGACATAGCGGGCGATCTCGTACATCGACTGGCCGACGCCGACCTCGGCGGCGAGATGCACGACGCAATGGACGCCGGCGAGCGCCTCGCGCACGGTGTCCCTGTCGCGCAGGTCGCCGAAGATGTAGTGGGCGCGGTCGTCTCCCCTGAACCCGCCTTCTGCGTGAACCTGCTCGACGAGGCTGTCGAGCACCCTAACGGCATAGCCGCCGGCAAGGAGTTCATCCGTCAGATGACGCCCGATGAAGCCGCAGCCGCCCGTGATCAGAACTGTCTTGGGCACGTTCGCTCCAGATGTATCGAGAAAACCGAGTTGCAGCGTCCGAACAATGCGCGCCAACGTTTGTTCCACCTCCTCGCCACGGGGTCCTCCTGGACGTGGCAAGGCGCTCCGGCGGGAGCGGACGCAGGAGGAACAATCGATGCCGCGGCTGGTTCGAACGGGCGTTCCACCACGCGAGGAGACAGCCGATGAGCGAAGCGAAGACCACCACCGATCACGCGGCCATCCGCAAATGGGTGGAAGCGCGGCAGGGCCGTCCGGCGCGGGTCAAGACGTCCGGCCCCGGCGGCATCCTGCGCATCGACTTCGGCAAGCCGGAAGAAAACCTCGAGGAGATCTCCTGGGAGGAATTCTTCCGCATCTTCGACGAGAACCGCCTCGCCTTCCTGCATCAGGAGCGGACGGAGGGCGGCGATGTCAGCCGCTTCAGCAAGTTCATCGAGCGCGACGGCTCCTGAGGCCGTCGCCCTCACCGTCGTTTCAACTTTCACGATTCCAGATCGGCACGGACCTCGCCGCAGCCGCCCCGACGAAGCGGGGGTGAAACATCGCCGGCTCAGGACTTGTCGCGGCGCCCGCCGGACCCGGAGCCGGAATCTCCCGAACGTGCGCCTTTGCCGAGATCGGTCCGCGCACGTTTGTCCTTGTCGAGCTTCTCGAAACTCTCGATCACGCCATCGGTGTCCTGCCGGACATCGGCCACGGCGCGGCGCTCGTTATGGACATTCCCCTGGTCGTCTCCCTGCAGGCGGTTGTTGCCCATGCGGTCGCTCGCGAGCTCGGTCTCGTCGAGCGGTTGCGGCGCCGCGCGTGACGCAGGCTTGCCTTGCCGTTTGGTCATGGCTTTTCTCCCTCGATAGGCCCCTCTAACCGCCCGCCATCGGCCTTGTTCCGGTCTTTCCCGGTCCGGGCCGGAGACCGGCGCGCCGGCGGCGTCGATTTCTCCCGAAGATCACGGAACTATCGGGCGGGGCGAACATTGTCCCAAGAGGACGGGCTGGAGGGGCGGCTCGGACACCAGCACACGATTTCGCGGAGGCAATCGCCATGCAGCCTGACCGAAGGCTCGAGAAAGGACACGCCTCGCACCAGCAATCCAGCTCCGAGATCGTCGCGCTCATTCCTGCCCTGCGTGCCTTCGCACGCACGTTCTGCCGCAACACCAGCGATGCCGACGACCTCGTTCAGGAGACCCTGACCAAGGCTCTCGCCAAGATCGAGCAGTTCGAACCCGGCACCAGCCTGAAGTCGTGGCTGTTCACCATCATGCGCAACACGTTCTACACCCAGGCGAAGCTCGCCCGCCGCGAGGCCCCGGGGGTCAGCGACTGCGCGTCGACGCGCCTGCGTGTCGACGCGACGCAGGAGTGGTCGACGCGCGGGCGCGAGCTTCATGAAGCCATCCAGCGCCTGCCGCCGCAGCATCGGGAGATCATCGTTCTCGTGGGCGTCCTCGGCATGAGCTACGAGGAAGCGGGCGAGATCTGCGGCTGTGCCCTCGGCACGGTGAAGAGCCGGCTCAGCCGGGCGCGGTTGCGGCTGCTCGAGGAGCTCGACGAACGGTCCGCCTCGAGCTGCATCGAGCGGACGGAGACATTTCCGACCGCTTCCCTGCCCAAGTCCGTTTCGCGGTGACGGCCGCCCCGTCTCACGGCTCGACATAGCCGGTCACGAACAGGTGCATCGTCGCATCGCTGCGCGGATCCTGTTCGAAGACGAAGGCGCCGCGCCGCTGCGACCGCTGGGGCAGGTAGTCGAAGCGCAGCTCCCTCGCCTCGTCGGCTCCCACTTCCCGGCGCAGCACCCCGCGCAATGTCACGTCCGATGCCGTGACGTCTCCCTCGTTGGTCACCACCACCTGCATCTGGTAGACGTTGCCGATCTGCTCGACGCTCTCCACCACGATCGAGAAGCGCGGCGGCTGCCCGTCCACCCAGGCGCCGAGACCGAGCAGGTAGCCCAGCAGCACGACGACGAAGAAGAAGGCGACGCCGCCGACGACCCATTCGAGCGACTTCTCGTAGCTTGCGGGAGCGCCGGCCTTGTCCTTTCCGTTCGTCCGCATGAACCTGCCTTCTACAGGATGAGCCGGGCAGCCGCGGCGCCGGCGGAAGAGGGAAAGCCGAGCACGATCGTCGCGGTGATGACCTGTTCGAGCGAGGTGTCGTCGGTGCGGCCGAACGTCCACAGGATGTACAGGCTGACCATCATGGCGAGCATGTAGCCCGGCAGCGTGAAACGGGCGAAGGCGCTCCACCAGGGCGTCTGCGGCGTGAGCTCCGTGCCTCCCCTGAAGCCCACGGCGAAGATGAAGCCGTGCATGACGAGCAGCGAGAGCAGGACCAGCGCCACGGCGTGCCAGGGCGTCATCCGGTAGGAAATGAGGATCATCTCCTCCGTCGGTGCCACGTTGAAGCCCAGGAACAACGCGCCGACCGCCATGAGGAACATCTCGCTCCAGTAGCTCTCCTGCTGGTCCTCCTCCTCCCGCCTCTCCGACCCGAGCTGGCTGCGCGCCAGGAGCGCCCCGATGCTCGCGGGCACCACCTGGATGGCGATCTTGCCGGTGATCTCATGGAACGACATGCCCGGACCGATGGCGCCGAAGACAGCGAGGGCGACGGCGCTCGTCACCATGCCGATGCCGAGCGCGAACAGGGCATCGGCCACATCCTCGCGCCAGGCGCGGGTCGTCTCGAAGCCGATCCGCCGCGACAGGAGGATGAGGAGCGGCAGGCACAGTATGAGCAGGAGCGCGAGGCGCAGCCGGTCCATGGAGAAGCCGAGCCACCACATCTCCATCGTCATGAGCATCGGCATGGAGAAGATCAGCGCGCCACCGAGCGCGCGCCCGGTATCCCGCAGGACCTTGCTTCGCGCGCGCATCCTCGTTCCGCGTTCCAAGCCGACTTTTCCCATCGGTCACCATCTGGGGCGAGGCCGGACCGGCCGGTCCGAACCTGCTCGCAGCGATACAACGCGCCGGTGCGCCTTTGGTTCACATCGCCCTCGGGCGGGCCGTCTCCACCCGGCCCGGCAGCAGCGGCAACTCACGCGATCGGGAACAACAACAAACCACCTCAGGTTAGGGCGGCGTTTCCCGAGACGAGGAGATCCGCATGCGCATCGCAGTCATCGGCGCCGGTTACGTGGGCCTGACCACAGGCAGCTGCCTCGCCGCCCTCGGCCATCGGGTGCGATGTCACGACATCGACGGCGGGCGCCTCGCACGGCTGGCCCGTCTCGACCTGCCGCTCTACGAGCCCGGCCTCGAGGACCTGGTGCGCCGCGGCATGGCAGACGGCAGCCTGCAATTCTGCCTGGGGCTCGAGGACGCGCTGGAAGCGGCCGAGGCCGTCTTCCTCGCCGTCGGCACGCCGGCCCTGCCGGACGGCGAGATCGACCTCAGCCAGATCATCGCCTCGGCGCGCGCCATCGCCCCGCGCCTCGCGCGCAACGCCATCGTGATCGTGAAATCGACGGTCGTCCCGGGCACCTGCCGCCAGCTCGCCGACCTCATCGCCCGCGAGCGCGGCGCCCTCGACATTCGCGTCGCCTCGAACCCGGAATTCCTGCGCGAGGGCGCCGCGGTCGGGGATTTCATGGAACCCGACCGCATCGTCATCGGCGCCGACGACGTGCAGGCGGCGAAGGTGCTGGAAGAGATCTACGCCCCCCTCGCGCGCAGGAAGGTGCCCGTCCTGTCGACGAGCTGCGACAACGCCGAACTCGTCAAATATGCCGCCAATGCCTTTCTCGCCCTCAAGATCGGCTTCATCAACGACATCGCCGAACTGTGCGAGCGGATCGGCGGCGACGTCGCCCGGGTGGCCGAGGGCATCGGCCTCGACCGACGCATCGGCCCGAGCTGCCTGACACCCGGCCCCGGGTTCGGCGGCTCCTGCTTCCCCAAGGACACGCGCGCCTTTGCCGCCGTCAGCCGCCGCGCGGGCGCACCCCAGGCGCTGATCGAGACCCTCATCCGCCGCAACGAGGAGCGCAAGGCGCATCTCGGGCGCCGCATTCTCAACGAGGCCGCCCTCGCGAGCGGCGACACGGTGGCCGTGCTCGGCCTCGCCTTCAAGGCCGGCACCGACGACATCCGCGAGGCGGCGGCGCTGACCATCATCCCCATGCTGCAGAAGGCTGGGATCGCGGTGCGCGCCCACGATCCGATGGCGATGGCGCTCGCGCGGCGGCATCTCGCCGACGTGCGATGGTGCGCGACGCCCTATGAGGCGGCGGAGAAGGCCGATGCCCTCGTGATCCTGACGGAGTGGGACGACTACCGCGGCCTCGACCTGGCGCGCATTGCCGACCGGATGGCCGGCCGGATGCTGTTCGACTACCGCAATCTCCTCCCGCCCGAGGCGGTGACGGCGGCGGGCCTGCGCTGCATCGGGCTCGGCCGGCCTGCCGCGCCGCGCGCTGCCGAAGAGGCGCCGAGCGCCCCCTCGGCGCAATGGCGCGGCAAGGTCGCCGCCCGCAGCCGCCTGTGACCCATGGGGGCCGTCACCGGCTGTGGCGGCCCCGGTCATCAGCGCGGATGACATCGTCGACGACCGTGTATTTCACCAGCCGGCCGAGTTCGGGATCATCGCCGCAATAATGCACGACGGCTCCGTCCGGCACGCGGGCATCGCCGTAGCGCTCGACCGTCCGCGCCCGCACGGCGGTGATGCGCGGATCGCTCCTGAACAGGGCAAGAGCCGCGATCTCGGCACCCGTCGCGCCGCCGACGCGCCACGACTGCTCGAGGACGGCGAGACGCTCGCCGCCGCCGGCCGCGGTGCCGAAGGCGATGTCGTAGTTGCGCCGCGAGGCGAAGAAACCCGCGAAATTGGCATCCGCGGCCCGGTCGAAGACACGGGCCGCAGCGACGCAGCGCCGGGCCCTCTCGTCGAGCGGATGGTCCAGGAGGGCTTCCATGCCGCCGCGGACGAGATACAGCGCCGAGCCGCCGTAGACCTTCTCCCCCGCATTGTCATCGGTCAGGCTCTGGATGCCGTAATACGCGGCCCTGAGGCCGGCTGCCCGCACCTCGCCGACGCTGGCGGTGCCGACGTCCGACAGGTTCTCCTCGAGCACCAGGCCCTGCCGCACGTCATTGTGGGCGAGCACGGCGGCGAGCGCCTCGTCGAGTTCGTCCTTGGAGCGGACGACGACCTGGCCACGCGCCCCCTCCGCCAGTACCGGCTTGAGGCGCAGGGCGCCCCGGGAGAGAAGGCGACGGGCCGCCTGTGCCGCATCCGAGGCATCGAAGACGGTCAGGCCATCGAGCACCACCTCCTCCACCTCGCGCGCGAAAGCGGGCAGCCAGGAGGGTGGCGCTACGGCCCCTCGCGAGACGAGCGGATGCACGATCGCCTTCGTCGCCATGAACGGCTCGGCGACCCAGCCGCCGAACAGGTCGTCCTCACACCCGACGGCGTGTCGCGCGGCCTCGTCGTGCCCGCACAAGGTGCGACGCGGGAAATGATAGAGGCTGGTCCTGCCCGTGCACTCCTCCACGGCGCCCGCATAATCGAGGTCGAGCGTCGCCGCGAGCGCCCGCGCAAGCGACACATGGCCGATCTCGGAGTGATCCCGTCCGCCGCGGCAGTCGTGGGTCACGAGGGCGGTCCGTGCGGAGCCAATGTCGGTCACCATGCGCATCTCCGGGCCAGCGATCCGAGAAGGCAACCGGGCCGTCACGCGCTTTGTTCCCGCGGGGCAGCGGAACAGATGCCGCCGTCGGTTGTTCTACCGGCCCGGATACCACCCTGCCCCGAGAGCCCCGGATGACCGCAGCGCTGAAAGCCTCGCCCGCCCCCGTCGTACTCACCCGCCCCGCGGCCATGAGGGCCGCCATCGTCACCGGTCCCGGCACCTGCGCCATCCGGGAGGTCCCCCTCCCCGAGCCGGGCCCGGGACAGGTGCGCGTGCGCAACAGCGGCTGCGGCGTCTGCGCGTCCAACCTGACGCCATGGGCCGGCCCGGACTGGATGCAGTTCCCGACCCTGCCCGGCGGCCTCGGCCACGAGGGCTGGGGCATCGTCGACGCGCTCGGGCCGGATGTGACTGATCTCGAACCCGGCCAGCCGGTGGCGACCTTGTTCCACAACAGCTATGCCGAATACGACGTCGGTGACGCCGCGGCGGTGCTGCCTCTGCCGGAGGGCTTCGAGGAGCGCGTCTTTCCGGGCGAGCCGCTCGGCTGCGCCATGAACATCTTCCGCCGATCCGACATCGCCGCGGGCCAGACGGTCGCCATCGTCGGGGCCGGCTTCCTCGGCGCTCTCCTGACGCGGCTCGCCTCCCAGGCCGGCGCCCGCGTGGTCGCCGTGTCGCGCCGGCCCTTCGCCCTCGACGTGGCGCGCCGCATGGGCGCCGCCGAATGCATCGCCCTCGACGATCGCCACGCCGTGCTCGACCGGGTGCGGGAGCTGACCGGCGGCACGCTGTGCGAGCGGGTGATCGAGGCGACCGGCAAGCAGGAGCCGCTCACCCTCGCCGGCGAGCTCACGGGCGAGCGCGGGCGGCTCGTCATTGCCGGTTATCACCAGGACGGCCCGCGCCAGATCGACATGCAGCTGTGGAACTGGCGCGGCCTCGACGTGATCAATGCCCACGAACGCGACCCGCAGGCCTATCTCAGCGGCATGCGCGAAGGCCTCGCCGCCGTGCTCGACGGGACCATCGACCTCGAGACCCTCGTCACCCACAGCTATCGGCTGGAAGATCTCGGGCAGGCGCTCGACGACACGCGCGACCGGCCCGACGGGTTCCTCAAGGCCGTGGTGAGGATGTGATGGAAGCGCCCGTGCGCGATGCCCCCTCCGCCGCCCTGGGCCGCCCCCGCCTCGGCTTTCTCGGCGTGGGCTGGATCGGCTGCCACCGCATGCAGGTGCTGCACGATGCCGGTGTCGCGGAGGTCGCGCTCGTCGCCGACGCCTCCGCCGAGGTGGCGCAGAAGGCGGCCGCCCTGGTGCCGGGCGCGTCGGTCGCTCCCGATGTCGAGCACCTCCTCGACAGCGGCATCGACGGCCTCGTCATCGCGACGCCGAGCGCCCTGCATGCCGAACAGTCGCTGCGCGCGCTCGAACGCGGCATCGCCGTCTTCTGCCAGAAACCGCTCGGCCGCAATGCCGCCGAGGTGCGCGCCGTCGTCGCGGCGGCGCGGCGGGCGGGCAAGCCGCTCGGCGTCGACCTCTCCTATCGGGAAACCGAGGCCATGCGCCTCATCCGGGATCTCGTCGCGGGCGGGGCGCTCGGCGCCGTCTACGACGTCGACCTCGTGTTCCACAATGCCTACGGCCCGGACAAGGCCTGGTTCTACGACCCGGCCCTGTCCGGCGGCGGCTGCGTCATGGACCTCGGCGTGCATCTGGTCGACCTCGCCCTCTGGGTGCTCGGCTGGCCGCAGGTCACGGAGGTGAGCAGCCGTCTCTTCTCCGCGGGACGGCGGATCGACGGCGCCTTTTCCGGCGTCGAGGACTTCGCGAGCGCGACGATCGACCTCGCGGGCGGCGCCACCGTCCGCCTCGCCTGCTCCTGGCGGCTGCACGCCGGCCAGGAGGCCGTCATCTCGGCGGCCTTTCACGGCACTGAGGGCGGCGCGACGCTGCGCAATGTCGACGGCTCGTTCTACGATTTCGTGGCCGAGCGCACCCGTGGCACCGCGCGCGAACGCCTGTGCGCTCCGCCCGATGCCTGGGGCGGGCGGCCGCTCGTCGCCTGGGCCGAGCGTCTGGCGGCGGGGACCGGCTTCGATGCCGAGGCCGATCATCACATCGTCGTCGCCGAAACCCTCGACAGGATCTACGGCCGGCCGGTGCTCGGCTGACCCGCGATCGGGCCATCAACCGGCTGCGCCGCGCTCGCGGTCGTTGGCGGCATCGCGCGCCGGCGGCGGCTGCCGCGTGTCGTCGCGGAAGGTGATGAGCCGCGCGCCGCGTTCGTAGGTGATGTAGCGCCACAGCCAATGGAACGACACCAGCAGGCGGTGCTGGAAGCCGACGAGCAGGTAGACGTGGATGGCGGCCCAGGCGAGCCAGGCGAACCAGCCGCTCATCTTGAGGCGCCCGCGCTCGAAGACGCCGGCGTGGCGGCCGACGATGGCGGTGTTGCCGCGGCTGCGGTAGACGAACGGCTGCAAGGCCTTGCCGTCCTTGATCATTGCGGCGAGGCCGCGCCCGAGATGCAGGCCCTGCTGGCGGGCCACCTGGGCGAGACCCGGCAGCGGCTGCCCGTCGGCGTCGAGGCAACGGGCGACGTCGCCCAGCGCGAAGACGCCGGGGCTGCCCGTCACCTCGAGCGTCGGCTCGACGAAGACGCGCCCGGACTTGTCCGTGCGCCCGCCCGCCTCGGCACCGAGCGGCGAGGCCCCGACGCCCGCCGCCCAGACGACGAGCCCGACCGGCAGGCGCTCGCCCGCGATGCCGAGCTCGCCCGGCCCGATATGGTCCACCATGCTGCCGGTGCGCACCTCGACGCCGAGCCGCTCCAGCCGCTCGCGCGCGAAACGCGCCGCCTTGTCGGAGAAACCCGCCAGCAGGCGCGGCAGCCCCTCGACCAGCATGATCCGCGTGTTCTGCGGCCGGATGCTGCGGAAGTCGCGGGCCAGGGTGAAGCGGCTCAATTCGGCGATGGAGCCGGCGAGCTCGACGCCCGTCGGCCCGCCGCCGATGATCGCGATGGTCATCAGCCGGCTGCGCTCGAGCGGATCGTCCACGCGTTCGGCATGCTCGAAGGTGAGGAGCAGGCGTGAGCGCAGCTGCCGCGCATCCTCGATCGTCTTGAGGCCGGGGGCGAGCCGCGACCATTCGCCATGGCCGAAATAGGACGTGCGCGATCCCGAGGCGAGCACGAGGAAGCGGTAGCCCAGCCGGCGGCCGGTGGCGAGGGTGATCTCGCGCGCCTGCGGGTCGATAGCCATGACCTCGTCGAGGAGGACCTCGACCGACGGGTAGCGCCGCAGGATCCTGCGGATCGGCTCGGCGATCTCGGCGGCGGACAGCGCCGCTGTCGCCACCTGGTAGAGCAGCGGCTGGAAGAGGTGGTGATTCTGCCGGTCGACGAGGACGACGGGGATGCCGGCCCGGCCCAGTTCCTTCGCCACTTCGAGGCCGGCAAAGCCCGCCCCGACGACGACCACGGGGGTGGCGCTGCCGGCACGTTCTTCCCCTTTTCGCCCGGCATTGCCGTGCATTGGTTTCCCCCTCCTTCGCGCAATTGGCCGCCACCCGGGCGGGCGGCGTATCCAGGGCGAACCGTGCGTCGTCCCGATTGTTCCTCGCTGCAGCTTGCCCCATCCGCCGGGCCGAAGCTCCCCCCGTCCCGCGGCGTCCTGCCGCCCGTCGGAACAGTTCGATCCCTGACGAGTTCCGGTCGCGACCGCCGACCGTTGCCGATTGTGCCAGCCGCCAGGGGCAGCGGCTGCCCAGGACCCGCGAACAACCGCAACAGGGGGATCCGCCATGACCACAGCCGCCGACCTTCTCGTCGACACGCTCATCGAATGGCAGGTGGACGTCGTATTCGGCCTGCCCGGGGACGGCATCAACGGCATCATGGAGGCCCTGCGCACGCGGCAGGACAGGATCCGCTTCATCCAGGTGCGCCATGAGCAGTCCGCCGCCTTCATGGCCTGCGCCTATGCCAAATGGACGGGCCGGCTCGGCGTGTGCCTCGCCACCTCCGGCCCCGGCGGCGCCAACCTGCTCACCGGGCTCTACGATGCCAAGCTCGACCAGGCGCCGGTGCTCGCCATCACCGGCATGCAGTTCCACGACCTGATCGAGACCTTCACGCAGCAGGACGTCGACCTCACCCGCGTCTTCAACGACGTCGCGGTCTTCAACGCCCAGGTGAACGACGCAGCCCATATGGAGAACCTCGCGAGCCTCGCCTGCCGCTCCGCGCTCAGCCAGCGCGGCGTCGCCCACCTCTCCATCGCCAATGACGTCCAGGAGCAGAGCCTCGGCGAGGCCGAGCGCTCGAAGCGCAACGCGCCCGGCCACGTGCCGAACCGCTGGTTCGAAGGCCGCCGCCTGCCGACCGAGAGCGATCTCGACAAGGCCGCTTCCCTGCTCAACAAGGCCTCGCGCGTCATGATCCTCGCCGGCCGCGGCGCACTCGGCGCCCGCGCGGAGCTGGAAGAGACCGCCGACCTCCTCGCCGCGCCTGTCGCCAAGGCCCTGCTCGGCAAGGCGGCCCTGCCCGACGACCATCCCCACAGCACCGGCGGCATCGGCATGCTGGGCACCCTGCCCTCGCAGGAGGCCATGGAGCGCTGCGACGCCCTCCTGATCGTCGGCTCGACCTTCCCCTATATCGAATATTACCCGAAGCCCGGGCAGGCGCGCGGCGTGCAGATCGACCGCGACGGCCAGCGGATCGGCCTGCGCTATCCGGTGGAGGCCGGCCTCGTCGGCGAAGCCGCCGAGACGCTGCGCCTGCTCAACGACCGGCTCGCCCGCAAGAGCGACCGCGGCTTCCTCGAGGAAGCGCAGGCCGGGATGGCGCGCTGGCGCGAGATGATGGCGACGTCCGAGACGAAGGCGGACGTGCCCCTGAAGCCGCAGGTCGTCGCCCGCGCCTTCGGGCTGCGCCTGCCGGACGATGCGGTGCTCGTCACCGATTCCGGCCAGAACACGGAACTCGCGGCCCGCCATGTCGACCTGCGCGACGGCCAGGCCTTCGGCGTCTCGGGCGCGCTCGCCTCCATGGCCTGCGGCCTGCCCTATGCCATCGCGGCCGGCATCGCCTTTCCGGGCCGGCCGATCTTCGCCATCGTCGGGGACGGCGGCCTCGCCATGCAGCTCGGCGAATTCTCGACCGCCGTGCGCTATCGGCTGCCGCTGAAGGTGCTGGTGATCAAGAACAACATGCTGAACCAGATCGCCTGGGAACAGATGATGTTCCTCGGCAACCCGCAGTTCGGCTGCGAGCTGCAGCCCATCGACTTCGCCATGGCGGCGGAGGCGATGGGCGGCATCGGCCATGCGGTCACCCGCCCGGAACAGGTCGACGACGTGCTCGACCGCGCCTTCGCGACGGAGGGACCGGTCCTCATCGAGGCGACCGTCGACGCGGCCGAGCCGATGATGCCGCCCAAGATGCCGCCCGACTATGCGGAGAACTTCCGCAAGGCGCTGCCGCAGACCCCGGGCCACGAGCAGATCGAGGCCGCGATCGCGGAAGAGCCGGCGAAGACCATGATCGAGGCGGGGCAATAGGCGCCCGGCCTTACGGGCGCGTCAGATCTCGATGAGCCCCTTGATGACGCCGGCCTCCGGCTTCGACCAGGCCGGCACCAGCTGCGGCGCCTCGTCGAGGCTGCCCCGGTGGCTCGCGAGGGCGCGGGTCGGCACCTTGCCCGCGCGCATGGTCGCAAGCACCGTCTCGAAATCCTCCCGCGTCGCATTGCGGCTGCCGAGCAGCGTCGTCTCGCGCTTGTGGAACGCGGGATCGTTGAAGGTGATGTCGGCATTGACGATGGAGAGCAGCACATAGCTGCCTCCGTGGCCGACGAGGGAAAAGCCCTTCATCATCGCCGCGGGGCTGCCGGTCGCGTCGAAGACGACGTCGAAGAACTCGCCGTCCGTCGCGGCATCGAGATGCTGGTCGAGATCCGCCGACACCTCGTAGACGCTGTCGACGCCGATCTCGTCGGCACAGAAGGCGAGCCGCCGGGCATTCATGTCGATCACCGACACCTCGGCGCCGCGCGCCTTGGCGAAGATCGCCGCCGCGATGCCGATGGGGCCGGCGCCGACCACGGCCACGCGGCTCTGCGCACCGGCGCCGGAGCGGCGCACCCCATGGGCGCCGATGGCGAGGAACTCGACCATCGCCGCCTCGTCGAGCCCGAGCCCGCCGGCCGGGACGACGTTGCGCACGGGCACGGCGATATGGTCGCAGGCGCCGCCGTCGCGGTGCACGCCGAGCACCTCGAGCCGCTGGCAGCAATTGGTGCGCCCGAGGCGGCAGGCCCGGCACGCGCCGCAATAGAGATAGGGTTCGATGGCGACGATCTCGCCGGCTCGGAGCCCGCTGCCCGCCGGCGCCGTCACGATCTCGCCGGCGAGCTCGTGGCCGATCACGCGCGGATAGCTGAAATAGGGCTGGTTGCCGTGAAAGATATGATAGTCCGTGCCGCAGATGCCGACCCGGCGGATGCGCACCAGCGCCTCGCCCTCGCCGGCAACCGGCTCGTCCCGCTCGATGATGCTGAGCTTTCCCGGCTCGTCACAACGCAACGCTCTCATCGGCGCCTCCTCCCTGTCCGGCGTCGATAACGCAGCATGGCGCCGCGGTCGAGGCCCCGTTGGTGCGCATGATCGCTCAGGCGGCCCGCAGCTGCGACAGGAGACGGGCAGCCTCTCCCCTGAAGCCGTCCGCACGGGCGAGAAGCGCGCGCGAGGCCTCGGCGACCTCCTGCGCCAGGCGCCCGGCCGTCGCGGCATCGGCCACCAGCTGTGACAGCTCGCCCTTCGCCCGGTGCACGCCTTCGCTGGCGCGGCCCGTGTGGGTGCCGATCTCAGCCGCGCCGGCGCTCTGCTGCTCGACGGCGGAGAAGATCGAGGCGGAGGCCGTGTTGACCCCGTCGATGCTGGCGCTCACCGCCCCGATGTCGTCCACAGCGCGACCGACGACGGCCTGGATATCGCGGATATGGCCGGCGATATCGTCCGTCGCGCGCGCCGTCTGCTGGGCGAGCTGCTTGACCTCGGCCGCGACGACGGCGAAGCCGCGCCCCGCTTCGCCCGCCCGGGCCGCCTCGATGGTGGCGTTGAGCGCGAGCAGGTTGGTCTGCTTGGCCACGGCCTCGATGACGCCGAGGATCTCGCCGATGCGCCGGGCGGCCTCCGACAGGGCGCCGACGGTCTCGCGCGTGCGCCCGGCCTGCCCGCTCGCCTCGCTGGCCGATTGGGCGGCCTCGCCCGCGCGCCGCGTCACCTCCGCGATCGCCTGCCGCAGGGTATCGGCCGCCTCGCTGACCGCGGAAGCACCCGCGCCGGCGTCCTCGACCACGGCCGCCGCCTGGTGCGAGCGCTGGCTCGTCTGCCCGGCCGCGGCAACGAGCCTCTCGGCCGCCGCCGCCACATCCTGCGAGGCCGCGGCGACGGCCTCGGCCAGGCCTGAAGCCATACGTTCGAATTCTGCCGCAAGTGTCTCGCGTTGCGCCGTTTCCGCGCTTTTCCGGCGCGCATCCATGGCGGCCGTGCACTGGTCGAGATCGAACATCGCGGCCTTGATCAGCGCGTCGAGCGCCAGGTCGAGATTGGCGCCGAGGCTGTTGTGCCCCCAGACGTGGCGCGAGCGCAGGATGGCCCGGGTGACGGTGCGCGTCAGGGCGCTCGTCGTGCGGGCGTAGCCGGCAAGGCAGAGGCGCGAGCACAGGCCGAGGCTCGCGTACATCTCCGCCACCGCCCCGACCGACTGGCGATAGCCCTCGTCGAAGCGTGCATCGCAAACGCGCAGCCAATGGGCGAGCAGGACGGTGCGGATGTTGCGGCGCACTTCCTTGCGCGTGAAGAGCTCACCCGCCACGCCGTTGGAGCCGAGGTGGTCGACGAGCTCATCGAGGATGGCCGGCAGTTCCTCCGCCACCACGGGCTTCAGCTGCCGCAGCCGCTCCCGGTCCTTGCGGTCGAAACCGACGAAGGCAAGCTCGTCTTCCAGCAGCTGGCGGGCGGCCTGCCCGGCCGTGCGCTTCAATGCCCGTTCCGCGTCCATTCTCAGACGTCTCGTCCCAAGCTTTTGCCGGCGCGCCGAACCGCCTCCGGCAGGCACGCCACAAGAGCCCGCCGGCCGGACGCCGACGGGAGTGAAGCCGCATCACGAACGAAACTGCAGCGCGAAGCTTGCCCGAAGCCTGCCGGGGGCCTCGCCTTCAGGCCAGCGTCTCGAACAGGCGCTGCATCAGCTGCCCGCGTGGCGCGAGCGACGAGATGAGGCCGTATTCGTTGAGCGTATGCGCCCCCTCGCCGTCGATGCCGAGGCCGTCGAGGGTCGGCACGCCGAGCGCCGCCGTGAAATTGCCGTCGCTGCCGCCGCCGGTCATGGGCGAATCGGCGAGCTCGAAACCGATGTCGGCGGCGAGATGCTGCGCATGGGCGAGCAGCCGGCCGATCTCGTCGGTCTTCACATAGGCCGGGCGGTTCATGCCGCCCGTGATCGTCAGCTTCACGTCCGGATCGTAGGGCTTGAGGGCGAGGATCTTCTCGCTCGCCGACACCCCGTCCGCATCCTCGATCACCCTGAGGTCGACGGAGAAATAGGTGAAGTGCGGAATGACGTTGGCCGCCGTGCCGCCGGAGACGAGGCCGACCGTGGTGGTGATGCCGCGCCCGTAGTCGGTCATCGCCTCGATGTCGAGGATCTGCCGCGCCGCCTCGCGGATGGCGCTGCGGCCGAGCTGGTGGCTGGTGCCGGAATGGGCCGGCCGCCCCTCGATGCGCACGTCGAAGCGCCCCACCCCCTTGCGGGCGGTGACGATCTTGCCGCCGTCGCGCGCCGGCTCCGTCACCAGCGCGTAGGAGGCCCGGCGGCCCTCGTGCTCGATGATCTCGCGCGTCGTCGGGCTGCCGATCTCCTCGTCCGGCGTGAACAGGAAGGTGATCGGCAGCAGCGCCGATCCCGCGGCCGCCACGCGCTTGAAGGCCTCGAGGGCGAGATAGGCGCCGCCCTTCATGTCGTAGATGCCGGGCCCGTAGAGCTTGTCCTCGTCGCGCCGCAGCGGCAGCGGCCCGTCGATCGTGCCCATGGGATGCACGGTGTCGACATGCGACATGACGAGGATGCCCTTGGCATCCGTGCGCGGGCCGGCGCGCATGACGAGCGTGTCGCCGAGCCCGTGCTTGCCGGGCAGCCGCTCGACCGCGATCGGCAGCCCCTGCGCCTCCGCGGCGACGAGGTCGATCATGCGGTTGACGGCCGCCGCGTCGCGGGTCGGACTTTCCTCCAGCACCCAGCGCGACAGGCCCGCTACCATCGCATCCGTATCGTACTCGCTCGTCATCGCGGCCGGTCCTTCGTCCCTTACGCAGTTCGGGCGACGTCGGCGGATGCCTCCGTCGCCCGAACATCGGCGAAACTCTTGCTATCAGAACGGGATATCGTCGTCGAGATCACCGGAATAGCCGCCTGTGCTGCCCGAGGCGGCGGGCTTGCGCTCCATCGGCGAGGCACGGCCGAAATCCGAGCCGCGCGAGCCGCCGAAGCCGCCGCCCTCGTCACCCATCTCGCCGCCGCCGCCGCGGCTGTCGAGAATGGTCAGCTCGCCGCGGAACGGGCGCAGCACGACCTCGGTGAAATAGCGCTCGCCGCCCGAGGCATCGGTCGCCTTGCGGGTCTCGAGCTGGCCCTCGATATAGACCTTCGAGCCCTTCTTGAGATACTGCTCGGCCACGCGCAGCAGGTTCTCGTTGAAGATGACGACCGAGTGCCATTCGGTCTTCTCGCGCCGCTCGCCGCTCGCCTTGTCGCGCCAGGTCTCCGAGGTCGCGATGCGCAGGTTGCAGACGCGGCCGCCGTTCTGGAACGTGCGCACTTCCGGGTCGCGTCCCAGATTGCCGATGAGGATCACCTTGTTGACGCTGCCCGCCATACCTCCACCTCCGCTCGTTTCGACACCGACCTTAAACCAGAGCCGCCCCGGCGCCTGATAGCGCCGGGCGGACGGGATGGCGGCTTGTCCACAGTTGCATGTCCTATCGTTCTTGCTATGTTCTTATCGCTCCGACTCGCGATGCGCAAGCTGCCGTTTGCGACGGCGTGCCGAACGACGCGGGGAGGATGCCGGCCGCGCCTGCCGGCGGCGATCTGCTCCAGTGGGCAATCGCCGCGAGGCGCATTATATCGGGTTCGCTTGCGAGCCCGATATGCCGTTTCGGGAGGGATGCGGCCGTGCATTCCCCCTCAGGGCGGCGTTCAGGGGTTTCTCGAGAACCCGCATGTGGTGCGGTGACTGCTTTTCTTTCGCGGCGTCGAGGCTTCGGCGCGGCTCAGCCGGTTTGTGATCCATGGCTCCCATCGACGATCTCTTCGACCATGCCGCCGAGGCGGCCGCCACCCGCACCATCACCATCCGTGGTGCGCGCGAGCACAATCTCAAGAACGTCGACCTCACCATCCCGCGCGACAAGCTCGTCGTCTTCACGGGCCTGTCCGGCTCCGGCAAGTCGTCGCTCGCCTTCGATACCATCTATGCCGAGGGCCAGCGCCGCTATGTCGAGTCGCTCTCGGCCTACGCCCGTCAGTTCCTGGAGATGATGCAGAAGCCGGACGTCGACCAGATCGACGGGCTCTCCCCCGCCATCTCCATCGAGCAGAAGACCACCTCGAAGAACCCGCGCTCCACCGTCGGCACGGTCACGGAGATCTACGACTACATGCGCCTCCTGTGGGCGCGCGCCGGCGTGCCCTATTCGCCGGCCACCGGTCTGCCGATCGAGAGCCAGACGGTCAGCCAGATGGTCGACCGCGTACTCGCCCTGCCGGAGAAGAGCCGCCTCTATCTCCTCGCCCCCGTGGTGCGCG
Organism: Chelatococcus caeni; assembly: GCF_014196925.1. Taxonomy (GTDB): domain Bacteria; phylum Pseudomonadota; class Alphaproteobacteria; order Rhizobiales; family Beijerinckiaceae; genus Chelatococcus_A; species Chelatococcus_A caeni. The sequence goes on from NZ_JACIEN010000001.1 coordinate 1,605,162, forward strand.
GGCGCAAGGGCGAGTACCGCAAGGAGCTCGCCGATTTCATGAAGCGCGGCTTCCAGCGCGTGAAGATCGACGGCCAGTTCTACGAGATCGCCGAGGCACCGGCGCTCGACAAGAAGCTCAAGCACGACATCGACGTGGTGGTCGACCGCCTCGTCGTGCGGCCCGACATCGCCGCGCGCCTCTCGGAATCGCTTGAGACGGCGCTCGAGCTCGCCGACGGCATCGCCGTGATGGAATTCGCCGACGAGAAGGACGACAAGGGCGAGGCGCGGCGCCTCGTCTTCTCCTCGCGCTTCGCCTGCCCGGTCTCGGGCTTCACCATCCCCGAGATCGAGCCCCGGCTCTTCTCCTTCAACAATCCCTTCGGCGCCTGCCCGGTCTGCGGCGGCCTCGGCCACGAGATGCAGATCGACCCCGACCTCGTGGTGCCGGACGGGCGGCTGACCCTGCGCGGCGGCGCCATCGCGCCCTGGGCGAAGTCCACCTCGCCCTATTACGGCCAGACCCTCGAAGCGCTGGGAAGGCACTTCGACTTCCCGGTCTCGAAGCCGTGGGACGAGCTGCCCGAGAAGGCACGCGACATCATCCTCTACGGCACCGGCACGGAGGCCGTGCGCTTCGCCTATGACGACGGGCTGCGCTCCTACGAGGTGAAGAAGCCCTTCGAGGGTGTCGTCAACAACCTGCAGCGCCGCTGGAAGGAGACGGAGAGCGACTGGGCCCGCGAGGAGATCGGCCGCTTCATGTCGGAGACGCCCTGCGGCGCCTGCGGCGGCCACCGCCTCAAGCCCGAGGCGCTGGCGGTGAAGATCGACGGCCGGCACATCGGCGAGGTGGCGCAGATGTCGGTCGCCGAGGCGCGCGGATGGTTCGAGGCCCTGCCCGACCGGCTGAGCGACAAGCAGAACGAGATCGCCGGGCGCATCCTCAAGGAGATCCGCGAGCGCCTCACCTTCCTGCTCGACGTGGGACTCGATTATCTCACCCTCTCGCGCGGCTCGGGCTCGCTGTCGGGCGGCGAGAGCCAGCGCATCCGCCTCGCCTCGCAGATCGGCTCCGGCCTCACGGGCGTGCTCTACGTGCTGGACGAGCCCTCCATCGGCCTGCACCAGCGCGACAACGAGCGCCTGCTCGGCACGCTGCGCCGCCTGCGCGACCTCGGCAATTCCGTCATCGTCGTCGAGCACGACGAGGACGCGATCCTGACGGCGGACCATGTCGTCGACGTCGGCCCCGGCGCCGGCATCCATGGCGGCGAGATCGTCGCCCAGGGCAAGCCCGAGGACATCATCACCGATCCGAATTCGCTGACCGGGCAATATCTGAGCGGGCGCCTGTCCGTGCCCGTGCCGCCAAAGCGGCGCAAGCCGCAGAAGAGCCGCATGCTCAAGCTCGCCGGCGCCCGCGGCAACAACCTCAAGAACGTCGCGGCCAACGTGCCGCTCGGCCTCTTCACCTGCGTCACGGGCGTGTCTGGCGGCGGCAAGTCGACCCTCGTCATCGACACGCTCTACAAGGCAGTGGCGCGGCGCCTCAACGGCGCCATCGAGCATCCCGCCCCCTTCGACGCGCTCGAGGGGCTGGAGCATCTCGACAAGGTCATCGACATCGACCAGTCACCCATCGGCCGCACGCCGCGCTCCAACCCGGCGACCTATACCGGCGCCTTCACGCCGATCCGCGAATGGTTCGCCGGCCTGCCGGAGGCGAAGGCCCGCGGCTACCAGCCGGGGCGCTTCTCCTTCAACGTCAAGGGCGGGCGCTGCGAGGCGTGCCAGGGCGACGGCGTCATCAAGATCGAGATGCACTTCCTGCCTGACGTCTACGTCACCTGCGACGTCTGCAAGGGCAAGCGCTACGACCGCGAGACGCTGGAGGTGAAGTACCGCGAGAAGTCCATCGCCGACGTGCTCGACATGACGGTCGAGGAGGCGAAGGAGCTGTTCAAGGCGGTGCCCGCCATCCGCGACAAGATGGAGACGCTGGCGCGCGTCGGGCTCGACTACGTGAAGGTCGGCCAGCAGGCGACGACCCTGTCGGGCGGCGAGGCCCAGCGCGTCAAGCTGTCGAAGGAATTGTCGAAGCGCGCCACCGGCCGCACGCTCTACATCCTCGACGAGCCGACGACGGGCCTGCATTTCCACGACGTCGCCAAGCTGCTCGAGGTGCTGCACGAGCTCGTCGACCAGGGCAACACCGTCGTCGTCATCGAGCACAACCTCGAGGTCATCAAGACCGCCGACTGGGTGATCGACATGGGCCCGGAGGGTGGCGACGGCGGCGGCACCATCGTGGCCGAGGGCCCGCCGGAGGCGATCTGCAAGGTTGCGGCGAGCCATACCGGCCGGTTCCTCGCCGAGGTGCTGGAGCGCCGGCCTCTTCGCAGCCGCAAACAAGCCGCCGAATAGGCTCGAATCGGCTGATTGCCCACGCAGGAAGCATAAGGGTGCCTGAATCTTGACGGGATTGCCGCGGTGTTATGCAGGCCGCGCGGGTCTGTCATACGAACTTGCCTCTCCTCAATGTGCGTTGCCGCACTTATATGCTGCATCGCAACAACTAGTGTGTGTCCAGTTCGGCGCGACGAGCAGGTTGCGACCGCAAGAATAGGAGAGCCCCATGTTCGTTTCTTACATCCTCGCCAAGATCAAGGCGTACATTCGCTACCGCGAGACCGTCCGTGAGCTGTCGCGTCTGACCGACCGTGAGCTCAACGACCTCGGCATCTCGCGCTGGGACATTCCCTTCGTCGCGAAGAAGCACGCTGCCGTCTGAGGATGAGCGCCGCGGCGGTTTCGCCCGCTGCGCCCATCTCCCGGACCGTCTGTTCGGAACGCCCGCCACAAGCGGGCGTTCGTGTTTTTGGGGCCTCGTTTCAGGGAACGGCGCGCACGGCACGCCCAGGCTCCCTCTCCCCGCCCGCGAGAGAGGGTTGGGATGAGGGGCTGACCTAGTCGAGCAAAGGCCCGAGGGCGCTTTGGCGGATCCTTTTCCCCCTCACCCTGCCCTCTCCCAGCAGCCGGGAGAGGCTTCTTCGAACAGCGTTCCATAAGCCCGCCGCCTCCCGACGGACGCCCCATCGTCCTTGACGCGGGCCTGGCCTGCGGACACATAGGCGGCATGACCAAGATCGCACCCATTCATGTCGTCGGCGGCGGCCTCGCCGGCTCGGAGGCCGCCTGGCAGATCGCCTCGCGCGGCGTGCCTGTCGTCCTGCACGAGATGCGCCCCGTGCGCATGACGCCGGCCCACAAGACCGAGGGCCTCGCCGAGCTCGTCTGCTCCAACTCCTTCCGCTCCGACGATGCCGAGAGCAACGCCGTGGGCCTCCTGCACCAGGAGATGCGGGCGCTCGGCTCCCTCATCATGGCGAAGGGCGATGCCCACCAGGTGCCGGCCGGCGGCGCGCTCGCCGTCGACCGCGACGGCTTCTCCGAGGCCGTGAGCGAGGCCCTTGCCGGGCATCCGCTCATCACCATCGCCCGCGAGGAGATCGCCGGCCTGCCGCCGGCCGATTGGGACAGCGTCATCATCGCGACCGGCCCCCTCACCTCGCCGGCGCTCGCCGAGGCGGTGCGCGCCCTCACCGGCGAAGGCGAGCTCGCCTTCTTCGACGCGATCGCGCCGATCGTCTACCGCGACAGCATCGACATGTCGGTCGCCTGGGCCCAGTCGCGCTACGACAAGGCCGGTCCCGGCGGCACCGGCGCCGACTATCTCAACTGCCCCCTGACGCGCGACGAATACGAGGCCTTCGTCGATGCGCTGCTGGCCGGCGAGAAGACCGATTTTCGCGAATGGGAGAAGGACACGCCCTATTTCGACGGCTGCCTGCCCGTCGAGGTGATGGCCGAGCGTGGCCGCGAAACCCTGCGCTACGGGCCCATGAAGCCGGTCGGCCTCACCAACCCGCACAAGCCGGACGAGCGCCCCTATGCGGTCGTGCAGCTGCGCCAGGACAATGCGCTCGGCACCCTGTTCAACATGGTCGGCTTCCAGACCAAGCTGAAATATGCCGAGCAGGCGCGCATCTTCCGCATGATCCCGGGCCTCCAGAACGCGGAATTCGCCCGCCTCGGCGGCCTGCACCGCAACACCTTCATCAATTCGCCCAGGCTGCTCGACGGCACCTTGCGCCTCAAGGCCGAGCCGCGCCTGCGCTTTGCCGGCCAGATCACTGGCTGCGAGGGCTATGTGGAAAGCGCCGCCATCGGCCTTCTCGCCGGCCGCTTCGCCGCCGCCGAGCGGCTCGGCGAGGCACTCAACCCGCCGCCGGCCACGACGGCGCTCGGCGCCCTCGTCAACCACATCACCGGCGGCCACATCGCCACCATCGACGGCGGTCCGCAGTCCTACCAGCCGATGAACATCAACTTCGGCCTCTTCCCGCCGCTCGACGCGGCGCCGAAGGGCACGGACGGCCGGCGCCTGCGCGGCAAGGACAAGGCGGTCGCGAAGAAGAAGGCGCTGACCGACCGCGCACGGACGGACCTTGCCGGCTGGCTCGACGGGCGAGACCGTCAGGCCGCCGAATAGGATCCTTCGTGGAGTTTGGAGCCGGATTCGTCGATCAGGTCGACCAGCCTGGTTGGATCCGGCTCTAGCCGAGCCGCCGCGCCAGGCGCCACAGCGCCCACTGGCGGCGCCATTGCGGCACCTCGACAAGGTCGCGGAAGGGATCGTAGGGCCGCTCCATCCGCGCGAGATACGCCCTGACCACGGCGAGCGGCAGGAAGGCGGGCCGCACGGCCGCCGGCGCCTCGCCGATGAAGGCGAGCGCCTTCCGCCGGTGATCCTCGGCGAGCGCCCGCATCTCGGCGAGAACCGGCGCGAGCCGCGCCGCCTCGTCCCGCGCCAGCGCCTCCTCGCGGGAAAGGCCGTGGCGCGCAAGGATGTCCGCCGGCAGATAGAGCTGGCCGCGCGCCGCATGCCAGGGGAAGGCGCGCAGCAGCATGGTGATGCCATAGGCGACGCCGGCATGGCCCGCCGCATCGGCCGGCCCGGCCTCGCCGCCGTCGGCGAGGATGAGCGATGCGAGGCGGAACAGCGCCGATGCGGTCTCGCCGCAATAGCCCTCGAGATCGCCGAGGCTCGGCATGGGGTCTTCGTAGAGGTCGAAGCTGCGCGCGTCGATGAGCGCGACGAGCGCCTCGACGGGCAGCCGGAAGCGGGCGATCGTCTCCCGCAGCGCCGCGGCGACCGGGTGGCCCTCGGCATCGCCCCGCGCCCGCCCTGCGAGCTCGTCGCGCCACCATTGCAGGCGCACCTCGCCGGGCATCGGGTCACTCACCACCTCCCGCACGCGGGCGATCTCGAGATTGAAGGCGTAGAGGGCGTGGAGATAGGGCCGCTTCCCGGCCGGCGCGAACAGGGTGGCGAAGAACCGGTCCGGATCGTGGCCGCGCACTTCCTCCGCGCAATGCGCGAAGGCGGCGGCGTTCGGCCCGGCGGCGTCGTTCACGGCAGACCTCTTCTCGCAGCAGCGTAGGGATCAGGCGACGGCGATGAGCGCCGCGGCGACCTTGCGCCCTTCGGCGACCAGCACGTTGTAGGTGCGCGCGGCCGCACCGGTCGGCATCACCTCGACGGCGATGCGCAATTCACGCAGATGCCAGCGCAGCGCCTCGCTCAGGGGCACGAGCTCGACCCCCGTGCCGACGATGAGCAGCTCGATGGCTTCCGCCTCGGCCCTGACGGACCCGAAATCGGCAGGAGCGAGCCCCTGCGCCGATGTCGCCTCCCAGGCCTTGACGCCGGAGGGCAGCGCCAGGATCGAGCCCTTGTGCGACATGTCGGCGAAGCGGAAGCCGCCGTTGCCGTAGGCATCGATCTGGTGCCGCCCCGGTACGAAGCCCTCGTAGCGCCGCTCGGCCATCACGCGTCCATCCCGGTCAGGGGGCCGCCTGCTGCGCGGAGGCCTGCGTCTTCTCGCCGGCCTCACCCTCGCCGCCGACCTTCGCCCCGAGATAGATGAGAACCGGTGCAGCGATGAAGATCGACGAATAGGTGCCCATGACGACACCGAAGATCATGGCGAGCGAGAAGCTCTGGATCACCGCCCCGCCGAAGATGGCGAGCGCCATGAGGGCGAGGAAGGTCGTCGTCGCCGTCATGATCGTGCGCGAGAGCGTCGAATTGATGGCGATGTCGATGATGTCGGGCAGCGACAGGCGCTTGTACTTGCGCAGCATCTCGCGGATGCGGTCGTAGACCACCACCGTGTCGTTGAGCGAATAGCCGACGATGGTCAGGATCGCCGCGATCGAGGTCATGTTGAACTCGAGCTGCGTGATCGAGAAGAAGCCAATGGTCAGCACGAGGTCGTGCAGCGTGGCGATGACCGCGCCCACGGCGAACTGCCACTCGAAGCGGAACCAGAGATAGATGAGGACGGCGAGCACGGCCACGACGACGCCGAGCGTGCCGGACTGGACGAGTTCGCCCGACACGCGCGGCCCGACGACCTCGACGCGGCGGAAATCGTAGTCGGCCTCGAAAGCGCCGCGCACGGCACCGACCACCGCCTGCTGCGCCTGTTCGCTGTCGCCCTGCAGGCCGAAGCGCATCAGCACCTCGTCCGGCCCGCCGAAGGTCTGCACCTCGACATCGCCGAAGCCGAGGCCGCTCGCCGTCTGGCGGATGGAGGCGAGATCGGCCACGCCGTTCCTCGCCTGCATCTCGATGAGCGTGCCGCCGCGGAAATCGATGCCGAAGTTCATGCCCACGGCGAAGAACAGCACGATCGTCAGGACCGACAGCACCGCCGACAGCGGAAAGCTGATCCGGCGATACTGCATGAAGCCGAACTTGGTGTCGTCCGGGATATAGCGCAGGAGACGCATGGTTTTCGTCACTCGGTCCAGCAGATCAAAGCGGAATGGTGGTCGGACGCATGGTGCGGAACCACAGCGCCGCCATCAGCCGCGTCAGGGTGAAGGCCGTGAAGACCGTCGTCACGATGCCGACCGAGAGGGTGACGGCGAAGCCGCGCACCGGCCCGGAGCCGAGCAGGAACAGGACGACCGCCGCGATCAGCGTCGTGATGTTGGAATCGACGATGGTTGCAAGGGCCCGGCTGAAGCCGGCATCGAGCGCCGAGATGACCGAGCGGCCGAGCCGGCGTTCCTCGCGGATGCGCTCGTAGATGAGCACGTTGGCGTCGACCGCCATGCCGACCGTCAGCACGATGCCGGCGATGCCCGGCAGCGTCAGCGTGGCCCCGAGCGCCGACAGGAGCCCGAGGATCATGATGACGTTGAGGAGCACCGCGACATTGGCCATCACGCCGAACAGGCCGTAGCAGGCGATCATGTAGATGGCGACGAGGATGGTGCCGATGATGGCGGCGAGCTTGCCGGCCTCGATCGAATCCTGGCCGAGGCCGGGCCCGACCGTCCGCTCCTCGACGATGGTGAGCTTCGCCGGCAGCGCGCCGGCGCGCAGCAGGATGGCGAGGTTGTTCGCCTGCTCCACGGTGAAGTTGCCCGAGATCTGGCCCGACCCGCCGGTGATGGGCTGCAGGATGCGCGGCGCGGAGATGATCTCGTTGTCGAGCACGATGGCGAGTGGGCGGCCGACGTTCTCGCTCGTCGCCTGGCCGAAGCGCTGGGCGCCGCGCACGTTGAAGCGGAAATTGACGATCGGCTCGCCGGTGCGCTGGTCGAAGGCCGGCTGCGCATCCGTGAGGTCCTCGCCCTCGACGATGACGCGACGCTCGACCGGCATCATCTGGCCGCCGCTGTCGCGCGAGGGCATCATCTCGACCTCGGACGGGCTGCCGCCGCCCTCGGCCATGAAGCGGAACTGCAGCTTGGCCGTGCGGCCGAGGATCTCCTTCAGCCGCTGCGGATCCTGCAGGCCCGGCACCTGCACCAGGATGCGGTCCGCGCCCTGGCGCTGGATGTTCGGCTCCGTCGTGCCGAGGGCGTCGACGCGGCGGCGCAGCACCTCGATGGCCTGGTCGACGGCCCGCCTGACGCGCTCCTCGACGCCGGCCTGGCTCAGGGTGAGCTGGACGGAATCGCCATTCGTCGTGATGTCGATGTTGCGCTCGCCCGTCTGACCGATGATGGCGTTGCTGATCGGCTGCGACAGCTCCCGGAGCCGCGGCAGCACCTTCTCGACATCCGCCGCATCGGCGAGGCGCAGCTGCACGCCGCGCGGCATCGCCACGATGCCACCCTGCGGCGCAACCCGCGTCTCGCGCAGGATGCGCCTCACGTCGTCGCGCAGCGTCGCCACCTGCGAGCGCACGAGGTCGTTCGAATCGACCTCGAGCAGCACGTGCGAGCCACCCTGCAGGTCGAGACCGAGCACGATGGCCTGCGTCGGCACGAGCCAAGACGGCACCCAGCCTGGAACGGCCTGGCGAATGGCGTTGCGGGTATCGGGCGCCATCAGGTTCGGCACTGCCAGCAGGCAGATGAACGCCGTGACGGCGAGCATGACGACGACCTTCGTGGTCGAGAAGCGCAGCATGGGACAGCCTTGACGCAGGGCAAGGCGCGGCGACGGCTAGCCGGCGCCGCGCGCGGTATCGATCAGCTCTTCGTTGCCTCGGCCTTGACGGGCTCGGACTTGGAGCGAACCTCGGAAATCATGCCGCGGACGAGGCGCGCCTTGACGCCCTCGGCAATCTCCACCTCGATCTCGCCGTCGTCGACCACCTTGGTCACCTTGGCGACGAGGCCGCCCGAGGTGACGATGGTATCGCCGCGCCGCACGTTCTTGATCATCTCCTGGTGGGCCTTCACCCGCCGCTGCTGCGGCCGGATGATGAGGAACCACATGATGACGAAGATCAGGATGAACGGAACGAGCTGAATGAGCATGTCGCCCCCGCCGGCGGATCCGGCGGACTGAGCGAAGGCTGGCGTGATCACTGACTGACCTCCGGCGAGAAACCGCATCGCTGGCATGCATGCGGCGCAAAGGGTTATTAGAGCGCGCGGACTATAACGATGAGCCCGCCGAAAGCAAACCGCCTGCCACGACGGCACGCACGGCACCATCCCGCGTCGCTCCGGCGCGGCCGTCGCCGCCGTTTTCGCGGCGGGCGTCGGCGGCCGTCATGGCCCGCAACGACAAGTCTAACGAGGAAAGACAGGCCGAGGAATGCCCGCACAACCGCCCGCCCCACCGACTGCCGACAGCGCCGGCACGGACGCGCTCCTGTCGACGCTGACGCGCATCGCCGACGCCCTCGAGAGGATCGCGCCGCGCGCCGCGACGGCCCCCGACCTCCATGGGGCCGATGCCTTCGTCTGGCATCCCTCCCCGGCCCGGCTCGATCCCGTGCCGAAGGTCAACAGGGTCGACCTCGTCCTCCTGCGCGGCATCGACCGCATGCGTGACGTCCTGGCGGAGAACACCGAGCGTTTCGCCCGCGGCCTGCCGGCCAACAACGCGCTGCTCTGGGGCGCGCGCGGCATGGGCAAGTCCTCGCTCGTCAAGGCCATCCACGCCGAAACCAACGAGCGGCTCGCGAGCCGCGACGGCGAGCGGCCGCTGAAGCTCGTCGAGATCCACCGCGAGGACATCGAGAGCCTGCCGGCCCTGATGAGCCTGCTCAAGGCGGATCCGCACCGCTTCATCGTCTTCTGCGACGATCTGTCCTTCGACAGCGACGACACGTCCTACAAGTCCCTGAAGGCCGTCCTCGAAGGCGGCATCGAGGGACGCCCGCAGAACGTCATCTTCTACGCCACCTCCAACCGCCGCCACCTCTTGCCGCGCGACATGATGGAGAACGAGCGCTCGACGGCCATCAATCCCGGCGAGGCCGTGGAGGAGAAGGTCTCGCTGTCCGACCGCTTCGGCCTGTGGCTCGGCTTCCACAAGTGCAGCCAGGACGAATATCTCGACATGATCAACGGCTATGCCGCGCATTTCGGCCTCGCCTACGAGCCCGAGCGCCTGCGCGCCGAGGCGCTCGAATGGGCGACGACGCGCGGCGCCCGGTCCGGCCGCACGGCCTGGCAGTTCATCCAGGATCTCGCGGGCCGTCTCGGCGCCAGGCTCGACGCCTGAACAAAAGAAAACGGGCCCGGTGCGCACCGGGCCCGCCTCCTGTGATCGGCGCGGGGTCTCACGCGCGCCGATCATTTGACTGGATCATCATCGCCGCATCCGGCGCCGCGTCCGCCTCACAATCCCGCGAGATGCGGCATCGGATCGACGGGGCTCGATCCACGGCGCAGCTCGAAGTGCAGCTGCGGCGAGGAGACGTTGCCCGTCTGTCCGGACTTGGCGATGGTCTGACCGCGACGCACGCTCTCCCCGCGCTTGACGAGGAGCTCGCTGTTGTGAGCGTAGGCGCTCACCCAGCCGTTGTCGTGGCGAATAAGGATGAGATTGCCGTATCCCTTGAGCTCGCTGCCGGCGTAGGCCACCGTGCCGCCTTCGGCGGCCTTGACGGGCGTGCCCTCCGGCAGGGCGATGTTGATGCCCTCGTTGCCGCCCTTGCCGCCGAAGCCTGCGATGACGCGGCCGCGCGCCGGCCAGCGGAACTCGAGCCCGCCGGCGACCTCCGCCGGGTTGAGGCTCGCCGTCCGGGTCGGCTCCGACGCCTTCTCCTCGGGCTTGGCCGCCTGGGCCGCCGGGAGCGGCGACGGCACCGTCTTCACCTCCTGCGGCTTCGGCTCGGCCTTGGGCTCGAGCTTCGCCACCTGCACGGGCTTCTCGGCCACCGGCTCGGCCGTCTTGACCGGCGCCGTGGGGCGGGACGCCCGCGGCGGAGCCGGAACCGCCGCGGGGGCGGCGACGGGCACGGTATTGCCGGCGGAGGCGACCCTCACCGGCTGTGCCGCAGGCGGCGGGGCAGCGGCGACGGACGCCGCGCCGGGATTATAGACGGGAATGACGATCTGGCGGCCCGGGGTGATCTGCGATGCATTGGTCAGGCCGTTCGCCGCCAGGATGGCGGCCGTCGGCACGCCATAGCGGCCGGAGATGCTCGCGAGCGTGTCGCCGGTGCCGACGTAGACGGCGCTGCCGCCCTGCGCCGTCCATCCGTTCGCACTGCCCGTGACGGCCTGGGGTGCGCCGGTCGCCCGCACCGGCTGGGACGGCGGCACATAGGACGCCTGCTGCACGGGCTGCGTCGGCCGGTAGGTCGAGGCCATGCCGGGAGAGGAGAGCGGCTGGCTGGCGACGGGAGCGGGCGGCGAGGCCTGCACGCTGCCGGTCACGCCGGGGTCCTTGAAGGGGTTCGAGAACGGATCTTCCGTAAAGCGCATCACATCCGAGCTGCAGCCGGCCGCAACGCCCGCAACCAGGCTGACAGCAGCGAGGCGCACCAGGAGCCATGACTGCTCGTTGACAACGCTCTGACCCATTGAACCACCCACGAGAACGCAACGCATCTGGGGTGATTAAAAGGGATTCAGGTTAAGCAACCGTTGCGATATCAGCCACGGCAGCAACATCTTCGGTTGACCCACAGCCCGCGGGAACCGCTCCGCGGCGTGCCCGTCACAGCGCCCGCGCCAGCCCGCGCGCGAGCGGCGGCATGCGCGCCGGCTGCAGGGGCGTCTCGGCCAGTTCCCCATCGGCCCCGCGCTCGATCATGACGATGCGCGAGACGCCCTCCACGACACGCGCCGTCACCAGGCGCCCGCCCGGCGGCAGGGTCGACGTGAGCGCGGCCGGCGCAGCCGGCACGAGGCCGTTGAGGATGATGCGGTCGAAGGTGCCGCCGAGATTGCCGATGCCGAGACCATCGCCGGGCATGATGCGCACGTGCGACAGGCCGAGCGAGGCGATGCGCTCGGCCGCCGCGAGCGCCAGCGTGCGGAATCGCTCGATCGAGATGACCTCGCGCCCGAGATGGCCGAGCACCGCCGACAGATAGCCGGAGCCGGTGCCGATCTCGAGCACGCGGTGGTGCCGCTGCACGGCGAGCGCCTTCAGCATGGCGGCGATGATGCCGGGCGCCGTCATCGTCTGGCCGCACGGCAGCGGCAGCGACACGTCGGCCCGCGCGAGATCGGCGAAGCGCCGCGGCGCGAACATGTCGCGCGGCACGACCTCCATCGCCCTCAGCACCGCCGTGTCGCGGATGCCCTTCGCCCTGAGGCTCAGCAGGAAGGCGACGGTCTCCTCCGCGCCGGTCACCGGCCCGGCGTCGGCATCCGCTTCGTCGAGGGCGTCGGGATTACCCGAAAAGTCGCGCATAGCGCGTCATGGTCGGCTCGTGCGTCAGGTCGAGCTCGAGCGGGGTGATGGAGATGCGGTTCTCGGCGATGGCGCGCAGGTCCGTGCCGGCCCCCGCCTCCCTCTTCTCGCGGGCGAAGACCAGCCAGTAATAGGGATTGCCGCGCCCGTCATGACGCTCCTCGATGTTGAGAAGCGCCTGGTCGCGCCGCCCCTGCACCGTCACGGCCGTGCCCCTCACCTCGGGCGGCTCGCAGGCAGGGAAGTTGACGTTGACGAGGATGCCGGGCTCGATGCCCGCCTCGATCAGCCGGCGGATGATGCCCGGCGCATGCGCCCGGGCGCACTCCCACGGAATGGCCGCGCGCCCGTAGGAGCCATAGGCCTGCGACAGCGCGACCGACGGCACGCCGAGCAGCGTGCCCTCCATCGCCCCGGCGATGGTGCCGGAATAGGTCACGTCCTCAGCCACGTTCTGGCCGCGGTTGACGCCGGACAGGATCAGGTCGGGCGGATTGTCCTTCATCACGTGGCGCAGGCCCATGATGACGCAATCCGTCGGCGTGCCGCGCACGGCATAGTGGCGCTCGTTGACCATGCGCAGGCGCAGCGGATCGTTCAGCGACAGCGAATGCGAGACGCCGCTCTGGTCCGTCTCCGGCGCGAAGATCCACAGGTCGTCGGAGAGCTCGCGGGCGATCTCCTCCAGCACCTTGAGGCCGGGAGCGTGGATGCCGTCGTCGTTCGTCAAAAGGATGCGCATGTCAGCCCGTCTTCCCGATTCGCGTGATCCCGCCCATGTAGCCCGCGAGCGCGGGAGGGACGGTGATGGAGCCGTCCTCGTTCTGCCACGTCTCCATGACGGCGATGAGCGCACGCCCGACAGCCGTGCCCGAGCCGTTGAGCGTGTGGACGAAGCGCGGCTCCTTCACGTCCTTCGGCCGGTAGCGGGCGCGCATGCGCCGGGCCTGGAAGTCGCCGCAGACCGAGCAGGACGAGATCTCGCGATAGGCGCCCTGCCCCGGCAGCCACACCTCGATGTCGTAGGTCTTCTGCGAGGCGAAGCCCATGTCGCCGGTGCACAGCGTCACGACGCGGTAGTGCAGGTCGAGCTTCTTCAGCACGGCCTCGGCCGCGGCGAGCATGCGCTCGTGCTCCTCGGCGGAGGCCTCCGGCGTCGTGATCGACACGAGCTCGACCTTGGAGAACTGGTGCTGGCGCAGCATGCCGCGCGTGTCGCGCCCGGCCGAGCCGGCCTCGGAGCGGAAGCACGGCGTCAGCGCCGTGAAGCGCTTGGGCAGTTCCTCCTCGGAAAGGATTGATTCGCGGACGAGATTCGTCAGCGGCACCTCGGCCGTCGAGATCAGCCAGCGATCGTCCGTCGTCCGGAAGAGATCCTCCTCGAACTTCGGGAGCTGGCCGACGCCATAGACCGCCTCGTCGCGCACCAGGAGCGGCGGGCTCACCTCGGTGTAGCCGTGCTCACCCGTATGCAGGTCGATCATGAACTGGCCGATGGCGCGCTCGAGCCGGGCAAGTTGCCCTTTGAGCACCACGAAGCGCGCGCCGGACAGCTTGGCCGCGGCCTCGAAATCCATCTGGCCGAGCGCCTCGCCGAGGTCGAAATGTTCTTTTGGCTGAAAGGCATAGGCGCGCTTGTCGCCATGGCGGTGGCGCTCGACGTTGGCGCTCTCGTCCGGTCCGTCCGGCACGTCGGCCTTGGGCAGGTTGGGGATGGCGGCGAGCGCGGCGTCGAGCTCGGCGATGGCGGCGCGCTCGGCCGTCTCGCCGGCCTGCATCGCCTCCTTGAGCGCGGCGACTTCCGCCATCAGGGCCTCGGCCCGCGCCTCGTCCTTCGCCTTCTTCGCCTCGCCGATCTCGCGCGAGAGGGCATTGCGCCGCTCCTGCGCGGCCTGCAGCCCGGTGATGACGGACCGGCGCTTCTCGTCGAGCGCAATCAGGGCCTCGGCCTGGGCCGGGAGGCCGCGGCGGGCGAGGCCGTCGTCGAAGGCTTGCGGGTTCTCGCGAATGAAACGGATATCGTGCATGGCAATCCGGACCGGCCGATGGACGAGGCAGCGGCCGCTCCGGCGGGGATTGCCGTCAGGCCGCCTCGCGCGCGGCCTCGGCTTCCGCGCGCTTCTTCTCGACCATGCGGACCGAGAAGATGGAAGCCTCGTAAAGGAGCAGCGTCGGCAGGGCAAGGGCGAGCTGGCTGATGACGTCGGGCGGCGTCAAAAGGGCGGCCAGCACGAAGACGAGCACGATGGCGTAGCGCCGCTTGTCCTTCAGGAAGGCGCTGTCGATGAGCCCGGCCCGCGCCAGCAGCGTCAGGACGACGGGCAGCTGGAAGCAGATGCCGAAGGCGAAAATCAGCGTCATGATGAGCGACAGGTATTCGCTCACCTTCGGCAGCAGCGTGATCGCGGCCTGGCCGGCCTCGGCGAACTGCTGCTGGCCGATCGAGAAACGCATCACGATCGGCATGGCGATGAAGAAGACCACCGCCGCGCCGAGTAGGAAGAAGATCGGCGTCGCAACGAGATAGGGCAGGAAGGCGTCGCGCTCGTTCTTGTAGAGGCCCGGCGCCACGAACATGTAAATCTGCGCCGCCACCACGGGGAAGGACAGGAAGGCGGCGCCGAACAGCGCGATCTTGATCTGCGTGAACAGATATTCGAGCGGCGCCGTGTAGATCAGCTGGATCTGCGCCTCCGGGCCGGCCGCGAAGATATAGGGCCAGATGAGGACGTTGTAGATCTGCTTCGCGAAGAGGAAGCTGAGGAAGAACGTCGCGAGGAAGGCGATGAGCGACTTGATGAGCCGCGAGCGCAGCTCGATCAGGTGCTCCATCAGGGGGGCGCGCGTTGCGTCGATGTCTTCCTGGCTCATGCTTCGCCCCCGTCAGCCGGAGACGCGACGGCCTTCTTCGTGGTGGTGGACCGGGCCTTCGATGCCGCCGGCTTGGCGGTTGCCCCCTCCCCGCCGGCTGCCTGCGGCTTCGCGGCAGCCGCCTTGCCCGCGCGGGGCTTCGGGGCTGACTTCGAATCTGTCGTCTTGGCTTCGGTCTTGGGTTCGGAGGTCTTGGGCGCCGCGCTGGCGGCGGCCTTCGTCCCGCGCCTCGGTTTCGGCGCCGGCTCGGCCCCTGGCGCCGCTGCGATCGCCTTAGCGGGATCGGGCGCGGCCGGAAGGTCCGGCGGCGGCAGATCGACCGGAGCGGGCGCTGTTCCGGCGCCTTCCTTGGCGGCCGGGTCTTCCTTGGCAACGGTGCCCGCGCCCTCGATGGCGTTCTTGATCTCGTTGCGCGCCGTCTCGATGGGGTTGAACGGCTTGTCGAAGGCGGAGGTCACATCCTTGACGCTCTCGACGTTGCGCCGGATCTCGTCGAGCTCGGCCTCGCGCATGGCTTCGTTGAACTGGCCCTGGAATTCGCCGGCCATGCGCCGGATCTTCGCCGTCATCTGCCCGATGGCGCGCAGCGTGCGCGGCAGGTCGCGCGGACCGATGACGATGAGCGCGATCGCCCCGACGATGAGAAGCTCGCTCCAACCGATGTCGAACATGGCGCGCTCAGTTGCCTGCGTCACGAAGCCGGCGGGATGCTCGCGGCATCCCGGCCGGACCTGTTACACGCGATTGTCCCGGATCAACCGGCCTTGCGCTCGCTCGACTTCGCGTCGACCTCGGCCGTCGGCGTCGCCTTGTGCTCGATGACCTTGCCCTTGTCGGACGCCGGCGAGGCCGCAGGCTCGCTGGTGTCGTCCTCGGCCATGCCCTTCTTGAAGGCTTTGATGCCCTTCGCGACGTCACCCATCATCTCTGAAATCTTGCCGCGCCCGAAGAGCAGCAGAACGACCAGACCGACGACAATCCAATGCCAGATGCTTGCGCCACCCATAACCTGTTTCTCCACGCGCCGTCCCGGCGTCTTCGCGCGCCACGCAGCGCTCTCCCAACTTCGTCCCGAAACTAGGCTCCCACCGCGGCGAAAACAAGAACTTCGTCAGGCATGATCGTCACACCCACGTCCTGCCCTTCGTGGAACGGCCCGCCGTTGCGCAACCGGGCCTGCAACGGCCGTTCGAGGCCATCGAGCGAAATGTGCAGAAGATCGACCTCGCCGAGGAAACACCGCATCGTGATCCGCCCCGGTATGCCTTCGCCGGGCGGGCCGACGGCGATGCCCTGCGGCCGCACGCAGACGACGGCCGGCCCCTCGGGCTCTCGGGGCGCCGGGAAGGCGCCGAGCGGCGTCATGACGCGTCCCGCTTTCACGTCGCCCGGCAGCTCGTTGAAATCGCAGAAGAAACGTGCTGCGAACAGCGACTGCGGCCGGCGATAGAGCTCTTCCGCCGTGCCGATCTGCTCCACCTTGCCGCCGCGCATGAGGACGATGCGGTCGGCGATGCGCATCGCCTCCTCCGGGTCGTGCGTGACGACGATGGCCGTTGCCCCCGTCTCGCGCATCAGGGCCACGGTCTCGTCGCGGATCGCGTCACGCATGCGCCGGTCGAGGTTGGAGAACGGCTCGTCCATGAGCAGGATGCCGGGGCGCGGCGCCACGGCCCGTGCGAGGGCCACGCGCTGCTGCTCGCCGCCCGACAGCATGTGGGGATAGTCCTCCGCATAGCGGTCGAGCCCGACGCGGGCGAGCGCACGGCGCGCCACCTTCTCGGCCTCCGCCGGCGGCATCCGCCGCAGCCCGAACATGACGTTGCGCAGGTTCGTCAGGTGCGGGAACAGCGCGTAGTCCTGGAACATCAGGCCGACGCCGCGCGCCTCCGGCTCCACGAAGGCGCTCGGCCCCGCCACCTCCTGCCCGTCGAGCACCACCCGGCCGGCCGTCGGTCGCTCGATGCCGGCGGCGATGCGCAGCAGCGTCGTCTTGCCGCAGCCCGAATGGCCGAGCAGCCCCACGATCTCGCCGGGGTCCGCCGCCAGCGACACGCCCGACAGCGCCGCCACCTCGCCATAGGCCTGGTGCACGTCCTCGATGCTGAGCGAGGACGGAAAGGCCGCCCCCGCGGTGCCGCGCGGCCCCCATTCCCGCCAGGGCCACCGCACCGGCTCACGCATCACGCTGTCGCTCATCACCCATCCGTCACTGGTCACTGTCCGTCAGCGGCTCGTCCGCATCCGGCTCCCGCAGGAGGAAGAGGTCCTCCTCCAGCGGATCCTCATCGTCGCGAAGGCCCGGCGCGTCGCTCGGCATCGGCACGGAGAAGCCCGACGGCAGGCGCCCCTCGAAGAAGCCCGCCCCCTTGAGTTCGTCAAGCCCGGGCAGGTCATCGATGCCCTCGAGGCCGAAATGCGACAGGAAGGCCGGCGTGGTGCCGTAGGTCACCGGCCGGCCGGGCGTGCGGCGACGGCCGCGCAGGCGCACCCATCCGGTCTCGAGCAGCAGGTCGAGCGTGCCGCGCGAGGTGGCGACGCCGCGGATGTCCTCGATCTCGGCCCGCGTCACGGGCTGGTGATAGGCGATGATCGCGAGCGTCTCGAGCGCCGCGCGCGAGAGCTTCTTCGGCTCGGCCAGCTCGCGCGCCAGCAGATAGGACAGGTCCGAGGCGGTGCGGAACATCCAGCCCTGCGCCACCCGCCGCAGGTTGACCCCGCGCCCGGCATAGAGATGCTGCAGCCGGTCGAGCACGGCCGCGACATCGGTCCCCTTCGGCAGGCGCTCGGCGATGGCCGCCTCGCTTACCGGCTCGCGCGAGGCGAAGAGCAGCGCCTCGGCGATGCGCAGCGCCTGGACGAAGGCTTCGGCAGCCTCGTCGTGCCGGTCGAGGCGCTCGACATTGGCGCTCATGCCGCCCCGCCTTCCCCGCTGTCGGGCCGCCTCCCGCCGGCACGCCGGCGGATCCACAGCGGCGCGAAGGCGCCGTCCTGGCGCAGGTCGAGCACGCCTTCGCGCACCATCTCGAGGGTGGCCGACAGGGCCGAGGCGCGCACCGTGGCCTGCATGCCGGGCGCCGCGACATAGGCGATGAGGTACTCGTCCAGCGCCGTCCAGTCCTGCGCGCCGCCGACGAGCCGCTCCAGCGCCTCGCGCGCCTCCACCAGCGACCAGACGAAGCGCTTGCGCAGCGTCACGCGGGCGTTCGCCGCCTTCTGGCGCTGGCGGGCATAGGCGTCGAGCAGGTCGTAGAGCGTCGCATCCCAGGTCGGCGGCGCCACCACCGACATCGGCTCGGGCGCCCCGCGGGCGAAGACGTCGCGGCCGAGCTGGTCGAGGTCCGACAGCCGGCGCGCGGCGGCGCGGATGGCTTCGAGCCGCTGCAGGCGCAGGGTCAGGGCGCTCGCGAGGTCGGCCGCGCTCGGCTCGTCCCCCTTCGGCTTCTCGGGCAGCAGCAGGCGGGACTTGAGATAGGCGAGCCAGGCCGCCATGACGAGATAGTCCGCGGCGAGCTCCAGGCGAAGGCGCCGCGCCTCCTCGATAAAGACGATGTACTGCTCCGCGAGGGCGAGGATCGAGATGCGCGCGAGATCGACCTTCTGCCGGCGCGCGAGCTCGAGCAGCAGATCGAGCGGGCCCTCGAAACCATCGACGTCGACGATCAGGGCAGGCTCGCTCGTGCCGCGCTCGGCAACCTCCTCGAAGGGCAATTCGGCAATAGACATCAATCAACCGTTGTGCGGGCGATTCTCCGGCCCGAATCAAGTTTCGGCGCCGGCGCTCCCCATGGCAAGCGCGGACTTCAGCCGCTCCCGGCCCTCCGCCACGTCGAAGGGCTCCGGCTCGTGCGCCAGGCGTGCGAGCGCCGCCGCGGCGCGCAGCCGCGCCGCCCCGGCGAGGGTCGGCACCACCTCGGCCACCGCTTTCATCTCCTCGAGCCTGCCGTTGCAATGCAGAACGATGTCGCAGCCGGCGCGGCTCGCGGCGCGCGCGCGCTCGCCGATGGTGCCGGCGAGCGCATTCATGGAGATGTCGTCGCTCATCAGCAGGCCGCCGAAACCGATCTCCCCGCGGATCACCTCGCCGATCACGCGGCGCGAGACCGTCGCCGGCCGGCGCGGATCGAGGGCGCGGTAGATGATATGCGCCGACATGGCGAGCGGCATGTCCGCCAGCACCCGGAACGGCAGGAAGTCGCTCGCGGAGAGCTCCTCGCGCGCCGCCTCGACCACCGGCAGGGCGTGGTGGCTGTCCGCATTGCCGCGGCCGTGGCCGGGAACGTGCTTGACGACCGGCAGCACGCCGCCGGCAAGGAGCCCTTCCGCGCAGGCACGGCCGAGGATGGCTACCTCGCGCGCGTCGCGCCCGTAGGCCCTGTCGCCGATGACGCTGTCGGCCCCGGGCACCGGCACGTCGAGCACCGGCATGCAATCGACGGTGATCCCGACGGTCCGGAGGTCGTGCGCGATGAGCCTCGCCCCGAGCCGCGCCACCTCGCGCCTGAGCAGGAAGTCGTTGGCCGGCAGGCGGCCGAAGGCCGCGGCGGGCGGATAGGCCGGCCAGTGCGGCGGGCCGAGCCTTTGCACGCGCCCGCCCTCCTGGTCGACGAGCACCGGCGCATCGGCGCGCCCGACGCTCTCGCGCAGGGCGTCCGTCAGCCGCCGCACCTGGTCCGGCGTTTCGACGTTGCGCCGAAAGAGGATGAAGCCCCAGGGCTGCGCCTCGCGGAAGAAGGCCGCCTCGTCCGGGCCGAGCACGTGGCCGGCACAGCCGGCGATAAAGGCCTTGATCGCCGTCATGTCCGGCATCTCGTCACAGCAGGGATGATCATGCCGCCGGGTCTAGCCCAATACGATCGGCCGAAAAAGTGCGGCCATTACGCAAAAGCGATGCGGCGGCCACCGGGGCCGCCGCATGGATGCTGACGATCGGTCGTCGCGTCAGTTGCGGGCCACGAAGCAGTCGCCGCCCTGGGACTGCAGCGAGGAGCACAGGTTCGTCGCCTCGTCGTGGCTCATGGGGCCGACGCGCAGGCGATAGACCGTGCGCTCGCCGACCTGCGCCCGCCGGATCATCGGCTCGAAGCTGCCGAGATCGCCATAGCGGCGCTGCAGCTGGGCGAAGGATTCGCGCGCCGCGGCCTCGCTGGGCCGTGCCGCGAGCTGCACCGCGAAATCGCCGCCACGCGGCGCCACCGCAGCCGCCGGGCGCGTGTCGGGCGCCGGCACCGCGGGCTCCGCCGCCGCGACGCGCGCGGGCTGGGTCGGCTGGGGCGCCTGCGGCACGATCGGCAACGGCGCCGGCCGCTGCGCCGGCTGCCGGGGCGGTTCCGCCGCCTGCGGCGCGGGCTCCGGCGCGGAAGGCGTCACCGCCGCCATCTCGGGCGCCGGAACGCTCTCCTGCTGCTGCGCCACGGGCTCCGCCCGTGCTGGAGCGGGCTGCCCGGTGCCGATCACGCTGCCGTCGGGCCGCACGGCGACCGTCTTCACGCGACGGGGCTCGGCGAGCCCTGGGATCGCCTGGCTGGCCTCGAGCCCCTCCGGCATCGTCAGGCGCAGATCGTCGACCGCCGGCTGTGCATCGGGCCCGCCGCCGCCGTTGGCGCTCAGCAGCGCATTGACGTCGACCGGCTGCTCCGACTGGCGCACGACATTCGCATCCGCCGGCTTCTTGGCGGCATCGGCGCGCTCGTAGATCTGCTTGTTCTGGTTGGGAATATCGACGCCGCCGGGGTTCTGCGGCGCGATCTTGGCCGGCTCGGCGGCAGCCTTGATCAGCGGCGGCTCGCCTCCAGTGCCGCCCTCCCCGCCCGTGTAGTTGAGCGCCAGGGCGACCCCGGCGGCCGCCATGGCGAAGACCGACGCCACCGCGATCAGGCCCTTGCGGCTGCGCCTCGGCGTCGCGGGCTCCTCGTCGCCCTCGTCGGCATAGCCGTCCTCGGCGTAGCCCTGGTCGATGTCGAACGAGCGCGGGTCATAGGCGCTGACCGGCACCGGCTCGTAATCGTCCTCGTCCGCATGGTGCGGCGGATGTGCAGCGGCTCGTCCCGCCGGCGCGCCCCAGTCGTCCTGCCGGTAGCCGTCGAAGTCCCCGGCCGCGCCGCCCTGCGGCGGCAGCGTGGAAGCATCCCCGAGCAGCGCCTTTTCGAAGGCCGCCTCGAAAGGATCGGCCGTCGGCATGGCGACGGGAGCGGCCTCCTGCTGCGTCCCGCGCAGCGGCACGTCGCCGAAGTCGAAGGCCGGCTCAGTCCGCTGTGGCGCCAGGCGCTGGGGCGCGGCGCTGAGGAGGTCGCGGAAGGGATCGTCCTGCCCGACGATGCGCGCGAGTTCCGCGAGCGGATCATCTGCCCGGGGGCCGCGCTCATCCTTGGGCGACTGGCGCAATTGCCGCTCCAGGTCGTCGAGATCGAGCAGGAAGCGTGATTTCGCTGTTTCGTTCATGGGCCTGTCCGCACTCCATGCGCCGACCGCCCATGCAGCCGCACGCAGACCATGACCAGTGCGCCGATCACTCGACCAGCCGACGCGCACCGGCCCCCATGCCTACGGCAGCGCGACGCAGGTCGCGTTCAACGCATCTCTTCGGGCGCGGCCACACCGAGCACCGCAAGCCCCGACGCAAGGATCGACCGCACCGCATGCACGAGCGCCAGCCTCGCCAGGGTCGACTTTCGATCGGTTTGATTAACAAACCGTAATTGGGGCGACTCCTTGCCGCGGTTCCATAGACTATGGAACGCGCTGGCGAGATCGTGCAGGTAGAACGCCACCCGGTGCGGCTCATGCGACGCCGCCGCACTCTCGATCACGCGCGGATACTGCGCGATCTGCCTGACGAGATCAATCTCCGCCGCATCGTCGAGAATGGCGAGATCTGCACGCGACAGCGCCGCCCCGCTCGCATCGAGACCGGGAAAGGCCTCCGCCCCCTGGCGGAACACCGATGCGCAGCGCGCGTGCGCATATTGCACGTAGAAGACCGGATTGTCCTTCGACTGCTCGACCACCTTGGCGAGGTCGAAGTCGAGCGGCGCGTCGTTCTTGCGGAAGAGCATCATGAAGCGCACCGCGTCGCGGCCGACCTCGTCGATGACTTCGCGCAGGGTGACGAAATCACCCGCCCGCTTCGACATCTTCACCGGCTCGCCGGCGCGCAGCAGCTTGACGAGCTGGCACAGGAGCGCGACGACCGCGAGCTCCTCGCCGCCGATGGCCCGGCCGACCGCCTGCAGACGCTTCACATAGCCGCCGTGGTCGGCACCGAGCACGTAGATGAGCTCGCGGAAGCCGCGCTCGTACTTGTCGCGCATATAGGCGACGTCGGCGGCGAAATAGGTGTAGCTGCCGTCCGACTTCATGAGCGGCCGGTCGATGTCGTCGCCGACGTCGGTCGCGCGGAAGAGCAGCTGCTCGCGGTCCTCCCAGTCCTCCGGCAGCTGGCCCTTCGGCGGCGGCACGCGCCCGCGGTAGACATAGCCGCGCCCTTCGAGGCTCGCGATCGTCTCGGCGATGGCGCCGCCGTTCTTGCCGTGCAGGGTGCGCTCGGAGAAGAAGACGTCGTGGACGACGCCGAGCGCGGCGAGATCGTCGCGGATCATCGCCATCATGGCGTCGATCGCCGCATCGCGCACGATCGGCAGCCACGCGGCCTCGTCCATGTCGACGAGGCTCGCCCCGTGGCGCTCCTTCAGCGCCTCGCCGACCGGCTTGAGATAATCGCCCGGGTAGAGCCCCTCGGGAATGGCGCCGATGTCCTCGCCGAGCGCCTCGCGATAGCGCAGGAAGGCGGAACGGGCGAGGACCTCGATCTGCGCGCCGGCGTCGTTGATGTAATATTCGCGCGTCACCTCGTGCCCGGCGAAGGCCAGGAGCCCGGCGAGCGCATCGCCGAAGACGGCGCCGCGGCCATGGCCGACATGCATGGGCCCGGTGGGGTTCGCCGAGACATATTCGACGTTGACCGGCTTGCCGGTCCTCGCAGCGCCGCGGCCGAAATCGGTGCCGAGGCCGGCGACCGCCCGCAGCACGTCCTGATAGACGGCGGGCGCGAGGCGCAGGTTGATGAAGCCCGGCCCCGCGATCTCGACGGCGGTGACGCCCTCCTCCCGCTGCAGCTCCTCGGCGACGAGGGCCGCGAGCGCGCGCGGATTGGTGCCGGCGGGCTTGGCGAGCACCATGGCGGCATTGGTGGCGAGGTCGCCGTGGGCGGGATCGCGCGGCGGCTCGACGACGACGCGCGACAGATCGAGCCCCTCAGGCAGCTTGCCCGCGGCGACGAGCCGCTCGATCGCGCCGGCGAGGCGGCGCTGGTACGCGTCGAAGATGTTCATGGCCGTCCTTGAGACAACATAAGCCGCGCCGACAGGGGCGCCCTTCCGAAGGCGGCGCCCTAGCGCAATTCCGGTGTTGCGTCAAACAGGCGGCGGTGCTCCTGCAGGGCATAGCCGTCCGTCATGCCGGCGATATAGTCCGCGACGCGCCGGGCGACGCGCGGCTCCTCCTCCCGGGCCCGGTCGACCCGCCATTCCTCCGGCATCAGCTGCGGCTCGCGCAGGAACTTGCCGAAAAGATCGCGCACCACCGCCTCCGCCTCCCGCCGCACGCGCATGACGCGCTGATGGCGGTACATGTTCGGGTAGAGGAAGCCCTTGATGGCCTCGTCGGCCGCCGCCATGGCCGGCGAGAAGGCGACGACCTGCAAGCCCGCCCGGCGGATGGCATCCGCATCGGCCGGGGCGAGGCGCGCCAGGCGCCGGCCGCTCTCGGCGATCACATCCTCGACAAAACGGGTGATCACCCGGCGCACGAGTTCGTGAATGACGCGCGGGCGTTCGAGCCCCGGATAGCGGCGGGCGATGTCGTCGAGCAGCTCGGCCAGGAACGGCACCGCCCTCAGGTCGCCGAGCGCGAAGAGCTCGGCCCTGAGGCCATCGTCGATGTCGTGCGCGTCATAGGCGATGTCGTCGGCGATGGCGGCGGCCTGCGCCTCGCCGCCGGCATGGGTCGCGAGCCACAGGTCGTGGCGCTCGTTGTATTCCGTGATGGCGCCCGGCACGCCGCACTCACCATAGCGGCCGAAGGGCCGGCCGTCCGCATCGACGAGCGGGCCGTTGTGCTTGACGAGCCCCTCGAGCGTCTCCCAGGTCAGGTTGAGACCGTCGAAGGTGGCATAGCGCCGCTCGAGCCGGGTGACGATGCGCAGGGCCTGGGCGTTGTGGTCGAAACCGCCGAAGCCCTCCATGCAGGCATCGAGCGCGTCCTCGCCCGTATGGCCGAAGGGCGTATGGCCGAGGTCGTGCGAGAGGGCGAGCGCCTCGGCGAGATCCTCGTCGAGCCCCAGCGAACGGGCGATGGCGCGGGCGATCTGGCTCACCTCGATGGAGTGGGTGAGCCGCGTGCGGTAGTGGTCGCCCTCGTGATAGACGAAGACCTGCGTCTTGTGCTTCAGGCGGCGGAAGGCCGTGGAATGGATGATGCGGTCGCGGTCGCGCTGGAACTCGCTGCGCGTCGGCGACGTCTCTTCCCGGATCAGCCGGCCGCGGCTCGCCGCCGGATCGCAGGCATAGGGTGCGCGCCAACGCTCGCCGTGCGCTTGCATGTCTGGCTCCCTGTTGCGGCGGACGCCGACCGCACTTACCTTTTCAGTGAATGGCGAGGCAAGCCTCGCGGCACGGATATGAACGGATCTTGCCTGATATGTCGGCAATTACTGTGACGGAGCGCGCCGCCAGGCGCATCAACGAGGTGCTGAAGGGGGAACCCGAAGGCAGCATGCTGCGCATCAGCGTCAACGGCGGCGGCTGCTCGGGCTTCCAGTACGCCTTCGATATCGAGCGCAACAGCAGCGACGACGACGTGATCGTGGAGCGCGACGGCGCGGCCGTCGTCGTCGATTCCGTCTCCCTGCAATATATCGACGGCTCGGTGGTCGATTTCGTCGACGACCTCATCGGCCAGTCCTTCAAGATCGAGAACCCGCACGCCACCGCCTCCTGCGGCTGCGGCACGTCCTTCTCGCTCTGATCCGACGCCCCCTGCCGGCGGGCGGACAATCTCGACGCGAGCCGGCACAGCGGCGTGCGGACGACGCTGCGCTGGCGCACATCGAATGGTAACCTCGCTCCTCTAGATGAACGGGCAATCGTTGATCAGGAGCTTGCAATGACATCCGCAGTTCGCCCCGCCCGGCCCGTTTGCAGCGCGCGCAGGCGCCGGAACACCCTTCTTGCCGGCGCGGCGGCGATCGCGCTCGTCGGCGCCCCACTCGTGGCGGACGAATTTGCCGCATGGCGGCTGTCGCGGATCCTGGCGCCGGCCGGAACGGTCGATGCCGTTTCGGGAGCGCTGTTCGGCCCCCTCGCCGTCGACGGCCTGCATCTCGCCACGCCGGGCGCGACGCTCTCGATCGACCGCATCGTGCTGCCGGGCCGGGGCCTTCTCGGCAGCTCCGCCCTCGCCGCGGGCGACGTGACGCTCGAGGGCGTCTCTGTCGTGCTCGACGGCATGACCCTCCGCATGCCGCGCATCCTCGTGTCAGGCACGGACCTCGACCAGGCGGCGATCGCCCGCATCTTCGACAAGACGGCGACGCAGCCCTTGTCGGAGCGGCTCGCGGCCCTGACCGCGAGCGCGGTGCGCATCCCCGAGCTGACGATGGACCAGACCATCGGCGACATGCAGCAGACGGTGACCTATCACGACATCGACATGCGCGACATCAGGGCAGGCGTCATCTCGGCCATCGCCGCCCCGCGCGCCACGATGCGGATTGACGGCAAAAAGGAGGGGCTGACCACCGGCTCCATGGGTCCGATCACCATCGACGATTTCGACACGGTGCAGACCGCCCGCGTCTATGGCGAGAAGGCCGGCCCGGGCGACACCGAGCCGAAGCGGCTTTACGGCGCCTTCAGCGTCGAGAACTTCAGCTTGCGCGATGCGAAGGGCAATGAGGTCGGTGTCGCGCGCATCTCCGGCCGCGACTTCAAGGCGCGCCCGACGGCCGATTCCTGGCTCGGCACCATCGACGCGCTCGGCAAGGTGGACGACTTCGAGAAGCTGTCGTCCGCGGAGCGCAAGGCCTTCTTCATGCGCCTCGTCGACATGATGACAGCTTTCGAGATCGGCGGCTTCGAGGCTTCCGGCTTCACCTTCAAGGGCAAGGACGAGAAGAAGGGCGAGCCGATCGACGCTGAGATGGAGCGCATTGCCATGAGCGCCGATGCGACCGGTCCGAGCTTCTCGGTCACCGGCATGCGCTTCGTCACGCCGGATGCCGAAATGCGCTTCGGCGGCATGAGCTTCTCCGAAATCGTCTGGCGCCCGATGCTGGAGCGGCTGAAGGAGGCGCTCGCCGCACCCGATACGGATTTCGAGGATCTCGACGCCCGGAAATTCGTGCCCCTGATCGGCCATGCCCGCATCGAGGCCATCGACATCGACGTCCCGGCCGACGAGGACGAGCCGCGCCGCGGCAAGGACAAGCGGGCCGTGAAGGCCGGCGAGCGGATCAAGATGGCGATCGGCGCCATCGACCTCAAGGCCGGCAACATCGTCGACGACATCCCGACCGAGCTCGGCGCGCGCGTCGACCATTTCGCCATGGCCCTGCCCGCGGGAACCGACAAGGACGGGCTCAAGGAGCTGCGTGCCATGGGCTACGAGGCGCTCGACCTGTCGTTCGCCCTCGATGCCGCCTGGTCGCCGGACAAGCAGGAGCTCGCCGTCAAGACTTTGTCGTTCAACGGCAAGGACATGGGTGCCGTGACGCTCTCGGGCCTCCTCGGCAATGTCACGAAGGACATCTTCTCGTCGGACGAGGCCATCCAGCAGGTCGCCCTCATGTCGGCGACGGCGAAGCGCCTCTCGCTCGCCGTCGAGAATGGCGGCATCTTCGAGCGCTTCCTCGAGCAGGAGGCGAAGAAGCAGAAGCGCAAGGCGGATGACCTGCGCAAGGAATACGGCATGGGCGCCGCCATCGTCGTGCCGGCCTTCCTCGGCAATTCCGAGGGCGCGCGGACGCTCGCCAATGCCGTGGCGCGCTTCGTCGCCAGGCCCGGCGCGCTCAACGTTACGGCGACCGCCAACAACGCCGGCGGCCTCGGCCTCGCCGACTTCGCCGCCGCCGGCGGCGAGCCCGCGACGCTGTTCGAGCAGGTGACGATCGAGGCAAAGGCGGAATAGGCCTCGGCAGCGCCGGGCACAGCGGCGCGATGCCATCTGCGAACGGCGGCGACGCGGGATGGTGAGCGCAACCTCTCCCTCGTCATGGCCGGGCTTGTCCAACGCAAGTCGGGCTTGCCCAACTTGCGTCACTGCAAAGAGACGCGAGGCGCGTTGCTGTTGCCATCCACGTCTTGTGCGCTCGTGCCAGCCTCGCGGCGTGGATGCCCGCGACAGGCGCGGGCATGACGTGGGTGGGTTTGCGTCTTCCCTCCTCGGGCCAACGTCCGGTAGATGTCCTGCCAGTCGGGATGTGTATCGAGGATGCTCGCGCCGCGCGTCTCTTCGGGACGCCGGAATAAGTTCGTCCCGCTACTCCTGCCAGGACAGAACCGCCATTATCGACAGTCATGCCCGCGCTCGTCGCGGGCATCCACGCCGCGACGCCGCCGCGAGGCTGGAAACCCGGTGGTCCAGCAACGCGCGCCTTGCGTCTCGCCTTTGCGGTGACGAGCCCCGGCCCCAGCAGCGAGAGCCGTCGTCCCCTGCTGCGCTACGCGCTGCTCTCACGACTGACAGCAGGCACGCAACGACTACCCAACCACCACCTGCTCGCGGTGCGCCGCCTGGGCCTCGACGACGGCGACCGCCGTCATGTTGACGATGCCGCGTGCCGTCACCGTGGGCGTCAGCACGTGCGCCGGCTTGGCCGGCCCGAGCAGGATGGGCCCGACGGGCAGCGCATCGGCCAGCACCTTGGTGAGCTGGAAGGCGATGTTGGCGGCGTCGAGGTTGGGCATGACGAGCACGTTGGCCTCGCCCTTCAGCCGCGAGGACGGCAGCTTGCGGTCGCGGATCATCTGCGAGATCGCCGTGTCCGCCTGCATCTCGCCGTCGACCTCGAGATGCGGTGCCCTGTCGCGCAGGAGGCCGAGCGCCTCGCGCATCTTGAGCGCCGAGCGCGTATCCGCCGAGCCGAAATCCGAATGCGACAGGAGGGCGATGTGCGGCTCGATGCCGAAGCGCGTCACGTGCTCGGCGCACAGCATCGTCATCTCGGCGATCTCTTCGGCGCTCGGGTCCGGCCGCACATGCGTGTCGGCGAGGAAGTAGTGCCCCTTCGAGGTGATGACGAGGCTCATGGCCGAGAACTCGCGCACGCCGGGCGTGAGGCCGATGATGTCGCGGATGTGCTTGAGGCGGGACTGGAAGCGCCCCTCGAGCCCGCACAGCATGGCATCGGCATCGCCGCGCGCGAGCGCGACCGCCGCGATGACGGTGGTGTTGGTGCGCACCAGCGTCTTGGCCGCATCCGGCGTGATGCCCTTGCGGCCGGCGACGTCGAGATAGGTCGCGACATAGTCGCGGTAGCGCGGATCGTCCTCGGGGTTGATGAGCTCGAAATCCGTGCCGGGCCGGATCGAGAGGCCGAAGCGCTTCAGCCGCGTCTCGACGACGGCCGGGCGGCCGATGAGGATGGGCTGGGCGATGCCGTCCTCGATCACCGCCTGGGCCGCCCTGAGCACGCGCTCGTCCTCGCCCTCGGCATAGATGACGCGCTTGGGCTCGGCTTTCGCCTGGGTGACGACCGGCTTCATGATGAAGCCCGAGCGGAAGACGAAGCGCCCGAGCGATTCCCGGTAGGCCTCGAGGTCCTCGATCGGCTTGCGCGCGACGCCGGTGTCCATGGCGGCCTTCGCCACGGCCGGCGCGATGCGCAGGATGAGGCGCGGATCGAACGGGCTCGGGATGAGCGAATCGGCGCCGAAGGTGCGCGCCTCCCCGCCATAGGCGCGGGCGACGACCTCCGACGGAGTCTCGCGCGCGAGGGCCGCGATCGCCTCCACCGCCGCGGCCTTCATGGCCTCGTTGATGGTCGAGGCATGCACGTCGAGCGCGCCGCGGAAGATGTAGGGGAAGCACAGGACGTTGTTGACCTGGTTCGGATAGTCCGAGCGCCCGGTGCAGATCATGGCGTCCGGCCGCACGGCGACGGCGTCCTCCGGCATGATCTCCGGGTTCGGATTGGCGAGCGCCAGGATGAGCGGCTTGTCCGCCATCTTCGCCACCATCTCCGGCTTCAGCACGCCGGCAGCGGACAGGCCGAGGAAGACGTCGGCGCCGCCGATCACGTCGTCGAGCTTGCGCGCGTCGGTCTTCTGGGCATAGGCCGCCTTCCAGCGGTCCATCAGCGCCTCGCGCCCCTCGTAGACGACGCCCTCGATATCCGTGACCCAGATGTTCTCGCGCCGGGCGCCGAGCGAGACGAGGAGATTGAGGCAGGCAAGGGCCGCCGCGCCCGCGCCGGAGGCGACGATCTTGACGTCGCCGATCGCCTTGCCCGCGAGCTCCAGCGCATTGGTCACGGCCGCGCCGACGATGATCGCCGTGCCGTGCTGGTCGTCGTGGAAGACGGGAATGCCCATGCGGGCCTTCAGCTGCTCCTCCACCTCGAAGCACTCGGGCGCCTTGATGTCCTCGAGGTTGATGCCGCCGAAGGTCGGCTCGAGCGCCGCCACGACATCGACCAGCTTGTCGACCGCCGTCTCGGCGAGCTCGATGTCGAACACATCGATGCCGGCGAACTTCTTGAAGAGAACGGCCTTGCCCTCCATCACCGGCTTGGAGGCGAGCGGCCCGATGTTGCCGAGGCCGAGCACCGCCGTGCCGTTGGAGACGACGGCGACGAGGTTCTGCCGCGCGGTGACGGTGGCCGCCTCGGCGGGATCGGCGACGATCTCCAGGCAGGCGGCGGCGACGCCCGGCGAATAGGCGAGCGCGAGGTCGCGCTGGTTGCCGAGGGGCTTGGTGGGCTGGATCTCGAGCTTACCGGGCCGCGGATTGCGGTGATAGAACAGCGCGCCCGATTTCAGATCCTGCGAGATATTGTCCGCCATACCATCCCTCCCCGGACCGCCCTTGCCGACGGTCCCGACCCCATCACGATTTTCGCTCGGCCACCACCAGCCATTGCTTGGCGAGCAGCGTCTCCAGCCGGCCGAAGCTCAGCCCCATCAGGAGCCAGCGCGCATCGGGAAAGCGGAAGCGCTGCACCGAATGCACGCCGACCAGCGTCAGGCCGCCGACCGTCGCCAGCTCCGCCGCCGTCTCCTTGACGAAGAAGCGCAGATGCGTGCGATCGAGCAGCCCTGCGTCGCGATAGCGGAAATCGCCCTTCACCAGCAACCGCCAGATGAACTTCCAGTGCCGGATATTGGGCACCGAGACGATAAGCCGCCCTCCCGGCGCAAGGAGCGCCGACAGGCGCTTCACCATCGTCCAGGGGTCGGCCATGTGCTCGAGCACGTCGAGGCACAGCACGAGGTCGAGCGAGCCGGGCGCGATCTCGGCCTCCAGCGCCGCCGCCTGGGCATCGCCGCGCCACAGCCGGTCGAAATGCGGCTCGGCCTGCGCCGCGACGGCGTCGACATATTCGATGCCGCCCTTCCACGCCACGGCATGGCGCGCCGCCACGGCCCGCGTGGTCGCGCCGGCGCCGCAGCCGACGTCGAGCAGGCGCGTGACGCGCGCGGGCAGGAAGGGCAGCACCTCGGTGCGGGCGGTGTCGTAATAGCGGTCGAGCATCGTCAGCCGGTCGATCAGGGCCTTCCGCCTAGCAGGTCGTGCCGCCGCAGGCCAGCCTCAATCTCAGCCTCGCCCCCCGTCTCCAGCGCCCCTGAGGGCGGCAAGGACGGCGGCCGTATCTCCGGACAGGAGAAACGGCATGAGCGGCACCAGCTCGGCCCGCGGGCGCTCCCACCAGCGGGCGGCGACGAGCGCCTCGACCGTCGCCTCGTCGAAGCGCCGGCGCACCACGCGCGCCGGATTGCCGACGACGACCGCATAGGCCGGCACGTCCCGCGCCACCACGGCCCGCGCGCCGATGACGGCGCCGGGCCCGATGGTGACGCCGGAGAGGATGGTCGCGCCCGAGCCCACCCACACGTCCGCGCCGATGACGACGTCGCCGCGCGTCGCCTCCGGCGTCGGCAGGCCTCGCGCCTCCGGCCACAGCTCCGGCAGGCCCGAAAAGGGATAGGTCGTCACCCAGTCGGTGCGGTGGTTGCCGCCGAGGAAGACGGTGACGTCATCGGCGAAGGAGCAGTAGGGGCCGATGACGAGGCGCCCGCCCCCGCCCCAGCGCCGCACGCGCAGCCGGCCATAGCTGTAGTCGCCGATCTGCCAGCCGAAGCGGGCGGCCTCGCGCGCATGGAAGAGGCGCGTGAGGTTGTGGGGATTGGTCCAGCGCCGCCACAGCTTCTCGATCCACATCCGAAACCCTTCTTCCTTTCGTTCAGGAGGCCAGCGCCGATTTCACCTGCCGCGCCCGCAGCCGTGCCTTGAGGGCAAGGGCGGGCTTTTCGATGAATAGCCAGGACAGCGAAGCCAGCAACACCGACAGGGCGATCGAAACGACGAGTTGTACGGCCACGGGAACGCTTGGATAAAGGCTGTAGACCGTCTGCTGCACCGGCCAGCCGTAGAGATAGATGCCGTAGGACAGGTCCCATTTCGGCGTCAGGATCGGATGGGAAAACCCGGGCGCGAAGCTCAGCCAGATGACCGCATAGGCCGTGGTGACGAACAGCAGCGCCTTGTAGGCGCCGGTGCCGGCGGCGAGCCAGGTCACCAGGGCAAGGGCGGCGAGGATCGGCGCCGACAGCGGTGTGATGTCGCGATAGAGATAAAGGGCCGCGCCCGTGGCGAAGATCAGCGGCAGCCGCAGCGCCGTCTGCATGCCCTGGGGCGCGTCCGGGTGCAGCACGTCGAGGCTGACGGTCGCGGCGAAGAAGCCGGCGACCAGCCCGAGGGCGACGACGCGGTAGCGGATGGCGCCGGCGATGCCGAGAACCAGGACGGCGGCATAGCAGATCGTCTCGTACTTGAGCGTCCACACGGTCGCCAGCGGGAATGGAAACGGATTGTCCGCGAACACGCCGGGCAGGCTGCCACTGCTCTTGAAGGTCGTCAGCGTCGCGGTGATGAAGCGCCCGACGCCGCCCTGGCCGAAATAGTCAGCGAGCGGCAATGTCGTCAGAACCGGGCCGAGGACGAGCGCCACGAGAAGCGTCGCCGCCACCAGGCCGGGCGCGATCCGCAGCGAGCGGGCGATCACGTAGTTCGCCACGCCGCTGCGCGCGAAGCTCAAGGTCACGAGAAGGCCCGACAGGGCGAAGAAGCCGTTGACGGCATGCTCGCCGAGCGTGAAGCCCGTCGCCTTGACGAGCGGCTCGTTGGCGACGCTGCCCGAGCCGACACTGAAGGCGTGCGATACGACGACGGCCAGGGCAAGCGCGAGGCGTATTCCCCCTACATTGTCGAATGGACGCGCCATTGCGACGCCGACGGCCGAGCCGGCCGGCGGCCAAGCGTAAGAACGCAGCATGAGTCCCCTCCCCACGATCGTTCCAGATTATCCTTTTTTTTGAGTCGTTGCGCGACGCCCCGTCAGCCACGCCCACGCCCCTGCGGCCGAGCCGCCGTAGCGCTCGACGAGACGCCGGTTGAAGGTGAGGCAGGCACCCGCCGCCTTGAGCGCGTTGACGGCGAACATGCCGGGCGCCGGATTCGGCAGGCCGTACTTGCGCGACACATAGGCGCGCGACCACGCCTGGTGCCAGCGGGACCGGAAGATGCGGCCCGGCTCCGGCGCGCTGGAGCCGCCGCGCCCGTGCATGGCCCGCGCCGCATCGACATGGATCAGCGCCCGGCCGGAATCGGCCATGCGCCGGCACAGGTCGTCGTCCTCGTAGAAGAGGAAGATCGCCTCGTCGAAGCCGCCGAGCTCGAGGAAGAGGTCCCGCCGGCAGAACAGCGCCGCCCCCGACAGGAAGGGGGCGCAACAATCGCCCTCCGGCAGCACGAGGCGCCCGGAGGGGTTGTGGAGATAGGGCGAGAGCAGCGAGCGCGGCTGGAAGAAGAAGCGCCCGTCCGCCTCCTGGATCCGCGGCGCGAGGAGCCCGGCATCGGGATAGCGCTCGGCCGCGGCGAGAAGCGCTTCGACCGCACCGGCATCGAGCACGAGGTCCGGATTGACGATGAGGACGAATTCGCTCACGGCGGCCCGCACGCCGATGTTGTTGGCGCGGCCGTAGCCCTCGTTGCGGGCGTTGCGGATCACCCGCGCGCCGAGATGCTCGGCAAGCGCGGCCGAGCCGTCGCCGCTCGCATTGTCGACGACGATCGCCCCGGCGCCGCAGGCCTCGATGGCCGCAAGGCAGGCCGGCAGGCAATGGGCCGAATCGTGGGTGACGACGACCGCCGTGACGGCCGAGGCATCGAGCGGCAAGACAGAACCCGTCGAAGAAGGGCCGCAAGGCCCGGGAACGCGCGAAGGGCCGGCGGCAGCCGGCCCTTCGTGGCTTTGGCGCAAATCACGCCGCAAGACAAGTCGAGCGGACGAGTAGCGCGACGCCGCTCAGCCGCCGCGCCGCGCGCTCATCGCCCGCCGCACGAGCGGGATGACGGCATAGACCATGCCGAAGACCATGATCGGCACGATGGCGAGCGTGCGCAGGAAGACCGGCCAGTCCTCCATCAGCGGCCCGAGGCCGTAGAGGATGGCGGTGATCAGCACATAGGCGCCCGGAATGAGGGCAAGCGAGAAGCGCAGGCGCGACGGCTGCGCCGCAGGAGAGGCTGCGGGGGAAGGCGAAGAAGGAGAAGCAGCGGAAGGCATGGGGGAACCGTCTCCGTGGCAAAACGAAACGATCCGTATCGTTTCGGCCATGGATATAAACGGCCCGTTTCGTTATGTTAAGAGGGGCCGAACAAAAATCTGCAGGAAGCCGGAGGAGCCCCATGTCCCGCCCCCCTCGCCAGCCGACTGGCGCGCCGCCGAACGAGCCGGCCGACGGGCCGCCGTCCGGCGCTGACGATAACGACGGAGCCCCCTCCCCGTCCGGCACGGCAGGCGGGCGCGGCCGCCGCACCTCCATCGGCGCGCGGCGCAACCCGGCGAGCGAGGCGGCGGTCATCGCCGCCGCACGATCCTTGTTGCAGGAAAAAGGTTACGCAGGCTTTTCCATCGACGAGGTGGCGCGCCGCGCCGGCGCCGGCAAGCCGACGATCTACCGCTGGTGGCCGACGAAGGCCGACCTCTTCATCGCCATCTACCAGGCGGACAAGGCAGCCGCCATCGCCATGCCCGACACGGGCTCGCTGGCGCGGGACCTGCGGACGCTCGTCAACGCGCTCTGGGCCTTCTGGCGCACGACGCCCTCGGGCGGCGCCTTCCGCGCCCTCATCGCCGAGGCACAGACCAACCCCGTCTCCCTCGCCGCGTTGCGCGACCGCTTCGTCCCCCAGCACATGTGCCGCCTGCGGGAAGTCTTCGACCGGGCCGTGGAGCGCGGCGAGATCGCGCCCGACAATGTCGAGGCGCTCGTCGAGCTCTATTTCGGCTTCAACTGGTTCCGCCTGCTGATGAACCGCATCGACGACGACCCGGACCACGTGGCGCGGGCCGTGCAGATGATGGTGGAGGGCGCGCGGCGGTAGGCTATTCCACGAGCGGGACCGCCTCCCCGAGGGTCAGCCACCCGGGCCGACGGCCGGCGCTGAACAGAGCGGCCGGCGGGCCCACCTCCGCTTCCTCGAAGCAGCCGGCCGACACGACGAGCCCGTCGGGCATCACCTCCGCCTCCATATAGAGCTGCGTCCCGCAGACGGGGCAGAAGACCTGGTCCACCCAGCGCCCCGCGTCGCTGCCACGCCGGAAGCGGCGATGCTCGCCGGTGGTGCGCACCACGGCGCCCTTGCCGTAGCGCGCCCGCCAGCCGAAGGCCGAGCCCGTCGCCCGCTGGCATTCGCGGCAACCGCAGGCATAGACCCGGTCCGGCGGCCCGGCGAGCGTGAGGCTCAGCTGCCCGCAGGTGCAGCGGGCGGTGCGCTCCCGCCCCGCTTCAGGCGGCATGGCGCACCCCGCCCCGCTCGATGAAACGCATCAGCGCCGCGAAATCGTCCGCCGCGTGGCCGGCCGCGAGCGCGGCCTTGAACAGCCCGTCGAGTGCCGCCGGAAGCACGCGGTCCAGCCCGTGCTCGTCGCCGACGGCCAGGAGATGATGGAAGGCGCTGTAATGCGCCTCGATGGTCGCGAGCGTCGCGGCGTCGCCGCGCCAGCGCCCCTCGCCCACCCGCGCGATGAGATCGTCGGTCGCCGCATCGACCACCGGCTGGAAGTCCCGCATGTATCGGGCATAGGCCTCCAGGCCGATGCCCTCTGCGCGGACCACCGCCAGCGCCTGCAGGGTGCCGAAGAGCTTGCCCCACATCTGTGTCAGCAGCCCCGTGTCGAGCGCGGACGCATGGCCCGCATCCTCGCCGACGAACACGCCGTTGCCGCCGAACACGCGCAGCACGTCGCGATGGCGTTCGAACGCCTGCCGCATGCCGGAGTAGAGAATCGTCGTCTCCGCCCCGCCGATGAAGTTCGGCGTCGCCATGATGGCGCCGTCGAGATAGGCGATGCCCCGCTCCGCCGCCCATCGGCCGGCCTCGCGCGCCTGCCGGGGCGAACCGGACGTGAGCTGCACCACCACCTTGCCGGCGAGCGCGCGTTCCACCGCCGGCATGCGCAGCAGCGCGTCCGCCGCCGCATAATCGATGACATTGACGATGACGACATCCGATGCGGCCACCGCTTCTGCCAGTGATTCAGCGGTGTGTGCGCCCGCCGCGACGAGGGGAGCGACCTTCTCCGGCGAGCGGTTCCATACGCGCGTTTCGATGCCCTCTGCGAGCAAGGCTCTCGCGAGCGCCGAGCCCATGCGGCCGGCGCCGACGACACAAGTCTTTGTCATGACGGGAAACCCCACCTATCTTGGCGGGCAGCACCCGCCGGGTTGCCGATTGATAGGCGCGGCCTGGCGACAGTGTAAATTACGCACTTTCAAGTAAGCGCTCACCCCAAGGTAAGTGGTTTTGCAATGAAACGCCTCGAAACCGACGAATGCGGCTTCGCCAGTGCCCTCAATGCTATCTCGGGCAAGTGGAAGATGGGCATCCTGTGGGAGGTGACGCTCCAGCCCCGCCGTTTCGGCGAGCTGCGCCGGCTGCTGCCGGGCGTGAGCGAGAAGGTCCTGGCCCAGCAACTGCGCGAGATGGAGGCCGACGATCTCATCCGCCGCGAGGTCTTTCCCGGCGCCGTGCAGAAGGTCGAGTATTCCGTGACCGACTTCGGCCGCAGCCTCAACGAGGCCGTCGACGCGCTGTCGCGCTGGGGCAAGGAGTTCGAGAAGCGGCAGGAGCGCAAGGCGATGGTGGCCTGACGCCTCAAGGGACGTCGCCGCCCCCAAAAAGGAAGGGCGCCCGCAGGGGCGCCCTCGACATTGCCGGTCCGGCTCACTTCTCCGGCAAGTTCAGCCGGATGTGCAGCTCCCTGAGCTGCTTCATCGTCACCTCGGACGGCGCGCCCATCATCAGGTCTTCCGCCCGCTGGTTCATGGGGAAGAGCACGACCTCGCGCAGGTTCTGCTCGTTGCACAGCAGCATGACGATGCGGTCGACGCCCGGTGCGATGCCGCCGTGCGGCGGGGCGCCGTAGCTGAGGGCGCGCAGCATGCCGCCGAACTTCGCCTCCAGCACGTCCTCGCCGTAGCCGGCGATGGCGAAGGCCTTGCGCATGATGTCCGGCCGGTGGTTACGGATGGCGCCCGACGACAGCTCGACGCCGTTGCAGACGATGTCGTACTGGAAGGCCGTGATGCCGAGGATCGTCTTCTCGTCCGCCGGGTCGAGCGCCAGGAAGGCGTCGTGGTCGAAGTTCGGCATGGAGAACGGGTTGTGGGAGAAGTCGATCTTCTTCTCCTCCTCGTTCCACTCGAACATCGGGAAGTCGGTGATCCAGCACAGGTCGAAGCGCTCGCGGTCGATGAGGTCGAGCTCCTCGCCGATGCGCGTGCGCGCCTTGCCGGCGAGCCCCGCGGCCTTGGCCTCCTCCCCCGCCGAGAAGAACACGGCGTCTCCGGCGCGCACGCCGGCGGCCAGGGCGATGGCGGCCTGCGCCTCGGCCGGCACGAACTTGGCGATCGGCCCCTTGCCGACGAGTTCGCCGCCCTCGTCCTCGAAGACGATGTAGCCGAGGCCCGGCGCGCCCTCGCCCCGCGCCCAGTCGTTGAGCTTGTCGAAGAAGGAGCGCGGCTGGCCCGCCGCCCCCGGCGCGGGGATGGCGCGCACGACGCCGCCGGCCTTGATGACGTTCTTGAAGGCGTTGAACGTCACGTCCTCACGCAGGAACTCGGCGGTGATGTCGGCGATGATGATGGGGTTGCGCAGGTCCGGCTTGTCGACGCCGTATTTCAGCATCGCCTCGGCGTAGGGAATGCGCGGGAAGACGGGCGTCACCGGCCGGCCCTCGCCGAATTCCTCGAAGACGCCGCGCAGCACCGGCTCCACCGCCTGGAAGACGTCCTCCTGCGTGACGAAGCTCATCTCGATGTCGAGCTGGTAGAACTCGCCCGGCGAGCGGTCGGCACGCGCGTCCTCGTCGCGGAAGCAGGGCGCGATCTGGAAATAGCGGTCGAAGCCGGCGATCATCGTCAGCTGCTTGAACTGCTGCGGCGCCTGCGGCAGGGCGTAGAACTTGCCCGGATGCAGGCGGCTCGGCACCAGGAAGTCGCGCGCGCCCTCCGGCGAGGAGGCCGTGAGGATCGGCGTCTGGAACTCGAAGAAGCCGCCCTCCTTCATGCGCCGGCGCAGCGAATCGATGATCTGGCCGCGCTTGACGATGTTCTGGTGCAGCTTCTCGCGCCTGAGGTCGAGAAAGCGGTACTTGAGCCGCGTCTCCTCGGGGAAGTTCTGCTCGCCGAAGACCTGCATCGGCAGTTCGCCCGCCGGGCCCAGCACCTCGATCTCGGCGATGTAGAGCTCGATGCCGCCGGTCGGCAGCTCCGGGTTCTCCGTGCCGGCCGGGCGGTTGCGCACCTTGCCGTCGACGCGCACCACCCATTCCGAGCGCAGCGTCTCGGCCACCTTGAAGGCCGGCGAATCCGGGTCGATGACGCATTGCGTCAGGCCGTAGTGATCGCGCAGATCGATGAACAGCACCCCGCCGTGGTCGCGAATGCGATGGCACCAGCCCGAGAGGCGAACGGTCTCGCCGACATGGGTTTCGCGGAGCGCGCCGCAGGTATGTGAACGGTAGCGATGCATGGGCACGGTGTTCCGGCTCGACGATCGGACGAAGGGTGAATGAGCGCCCGCGCGCGGCAACGGCGCGGCCGCGGGAGAAGCCCACGAGACGGCACGAATGTCAAGGATTGGCCGCGACAAGTGGCCGAGTCTGAGCTATAGCGCGAAGACCATGGACTTGATTGCTACGACCGACGCCCTCGCCGCTGCCTGTGCACGCCTCGCCAAATTCCCCTTCGTCACCGTGGATACCGAGTTTCTGCGGGAGACGACGTATTACGCCAAGCTCTGCCTGATCCAGATGGCGAGCCCGGCCGAGGCCGTGCTCGTCGATCCGCTGGCCGAGGGCATGGACCTTGCGCCCTTCTACGCGCTGATGGCCGACACAGAGGTGGTCAAGGTCTTCCACTCGGCGCGGCAGGACATCGAGATCATCTGGCAGGGCGGCAGCGTCATCCCGACCCCGCTGTTCGACACGCAGGTCGCCGCCATGGTCTGCGGCTATGGCGACTCGGTGTCCTACGAGCAGCTGGTCAACGACCTCGCCAAGGCGCGCATCGACAAGTCCTCCCGCTTCACCGACTGGTCGCGCCGCCCGCTCAGCGAGCAGCAGCTCGCCTATGCCCTCTCGGACGTGACGCATCTGCGCACCGTCTATGCGGCGCTGCATGCGGACC
This sequence comes from Chelatococcus caeni, assembly GCF_014196925.1. Lineage (GTDB taxonomy): Bacteria > Pseudomonadota > Alphaproteobacteria > Rhizobiales > Beijerinckiaceae > Chelatococcus_A > Chelatococcus_A caeni. The sequence continues at coordinate 1,644,176 of NZ_JACIEN010000001.1, forward strand.
TGGCCGAGAGCGGGCGCGAAAGCTGGCTCGATGAGGAGATGGCGGTGCTCACCGCGCCCGCCACCTACGACACCCATCCCGAGGATGCCTGGCAGCGCCTCAAGGGGCGCATCAAGAAGCCGAAGGAAGCCGCGGTGCTGATGGAGATCGCGGCCTGGCGCGAGCGCGAGGCCCGCAGCCGCAACGTGCCGCGGTCGCGCATCATGAAGGACGACGCCCTCATCGACATCGCCGTGCACGCGCCGACGACGCCGGAGGCGCTCGGCGCGCTGCGCTCCGTCCCCAACGGCTTCGAGCGCTCGCGCCCGGCCGGCGACATCCTCGCCGCCGTCGCACGCGGCGTGGCGCGCGATCCGAAGTCCGTCAGCCTCGGCGAGCGCGGCCGCAAGGCCGGCTCCAACGGCGCCGCCATCGAAATGCTCAAGGTGCTGCTGAAGGCCGTGGCGGAGAACGAGCGGGTCGCCCCGAAGATCCTCGCCACGGTGGACGATCTCGAGGCCATCGCCCTCGACGACGAGGCCGACGTGCCGGCGCTCACCGGCTGGCGGCGCCAGCTCTTCGGGGAGAAGGCGCTCGCCCTCAAGGCCGGGCGCCTCGCGCTCACCGTCGACCGCGGGCGCGTGCGCCTCGTCGAATATTGATCAGGCCGCCTCGCGCAGGAACTCGTCGAGCGCGCCGACGAGGAACTGAGCCGACCGGGTGAAGTCCTGCGACAGGGCGGCGAGGCTTTGCGCGGCCTCGCGCGTCTTGGCCACCGTCTCGCCCATGGCCGACAGGCTCTCGTTCATCAGCGTCGCCCCGCGCGCCGCTTCCGACGTGCTCGCGGCGATGGCGGCCGTCGCCTGCCCCTGCTCCTCGACGGCGGCAGCGAGCGACGTGCTGAACAGGTTGATGGCCCTGAGCGCCTCCTCGATCTCGCCGACGGCGCTCAGCGTGGTCGCGGTATCGTTCTGGATGCCGTCCACATAGGCGGTGATGTCGGCGGTCGCCTTGGCCGTCTGCTGCGCGAGCTGCTTGACCTCGCCGGCGACGACGGAGAAGCCCCGCCCGGCCTCCCCCGCCCGCGCCGCCTCGATGGTGGCGTTGAGCGCGAGCAGCGCCGTCTTCTCGGCGATCGACTGGATGAGATGCACGATGGCCTCGATGCGGCGTGCCGCATCACCCAGGGTGCGCGCCTTCTCGCTCGACCGCTCGCCGACCGCCAGCGCCTCCACGGCGACGCGCGAGGCCTCGAAGGAACGCTGCGAGATGTCGTTGATGGAATGGGCCAGCTGGTCCGTCGCCGAGGCGACCGTGGCCATGTTGGTGGAGGTGTCGGCCGCCGTGCCGTGCGCGCGCTCGACGAAGGAGGCGGAGACCTCGACCTCCGCGCCGAGGTCCTGCGACAGGCGGCCGAGCGAACCGGCCCCTTCGCGCACCGCGACGAGGATGGAGGTGGTGCGCTCGCGCAGCCGGCCGATCGCCTGCTCCAGCATGCGCCGGCGGGCCTCGTTCTCCTCGGCGGCCAGCTCGGCCTCGCGCTGCAGCGCCGCATTGGCCTGAGCCTGGTCGCTGAAGACGCCGAGGCTGCGCGCCATGATGCCGATGGCATCGTCCCGGTCCGCCCCGGCGATGGCGATGGCGGCGTCGCCCGCCGCCAGCCTCTGCATGCTGCGGCCGAGGCCGTCGAGGGGCGCGACGATGCGGCGGTCGAGCCAGAGCAGCGTCAGCCCCGCCGTGACGAGGCCGCCGAGGAAGGCGAGCACAAGGCCGCCGAGCAGCATCCCCGTGAGCCGCGCGATCTCGGCCACCGCGTCGGCAGAGGCCGTCTCGGCCGCGGTCCGCATGTCACGGGCGAGCGTGCCGGCCTCCGCCACCGCCGCCTCGAGCGCCGCGGCGGCACCTGCCGCCCGCTCGCCCGCACCGGCCTTCTGTGTCACGAAGCCGTAAAGCTTGGCGCGCTCGCTCTCGGCGGCGCGCAGGAGATTGCGCGACGAGACCCCGAATTCGCGCAGGCGGGCCCCCGCCATGTCGAGCCGGTCGATGAAATTCGAGATCCGGTCGCGCAGCGCCTCGAACCCGGCCGCGTCGTTGTCGCCGAGGAAGGCGATGGCGCCCGCGGCGATGGCCGAGGCCTCCTCCCGCAGGCGCGCCACGGCCGCCGCCTCTGCCTCTCCGCCGGCCGCCGACAGCGCCCGGGCGATCGTTTCCGTCGCCGCGAGAAAGTCCGTCACCGTTTGCGGATAGACCTCGTCGAGATCATCGAGCGCCCAGCGCGACACCACGGCATCGCGTGCCCGCGGCCCGAGCGTGCCGCTGATCGCGGCGACACGCGCGACGTCGTCGGCAAAGGGTGTATCCGCCGCAAGCGCCGCCAGCCCCTCGACGGCACCCGCGAGGCGCGCGAGCTCCGGGTCGATCAGCGCCTCCGGAGCGCGCCCGAAGGCGCCCTCGGCGGTACGCACGCGCAGCACCATCTGCTCGAGGTCCGACACATAGCCCGCCGCCCCGCCGACGACGCGCATGAGCGCCCCGGTCTCGCCGGCGAGCCGCGCCATGTGCGACACCGTGGCGCCGACGACGGCGAGCACCAGACCCATGCCGACCACGATGAACAGCGCGATCGGCGTCGAAACGCGCAAATTGATCCTGCTTCTCAGCGATAATGTCGCCACGCCTGCCCCCGAATCCCCTTTTGTGCAACGCACACGTTGTGGAGATCCGGCATTGCGGAACGGTTACCCTTACATGAAATTTCTGTGACAGGCCTTTGTAATAGAAGTCGTTTCCAGTTCCCCGAGCTTATTTGCCGGTCTGGATGACGGGCTCGCGGCCGACGAGGCGGGAGAGCTGCTTGACGCGGTTGAGCAGACGGTCGCTCGCCAGCGCGGCAAGATCGCCCGGCAGCGCCAGCACCAGCTTGCCGCCGTGCCCCGTGATCGGCGCCCGCGGCAGGACTCCCGGCATGGCCGCCGAGACGAGATAGGCGACCCGCATGGCACCGCCGAGGATGCGCGCCCGGTCGATCATCCGGGTCGTCACCAGTTCGCGGATGCGCGGGCTGATGTCGTCCACCGACAGGCCGACGTGGCGGAAGAAGACCGACAGGGCCAGGAAGGCGCGGCCGGGATGGTCGACGCCGACGAAGGCGGCATGGGCGATGATGTTGAGCCCCTGCTCGCCGCGATAGTCGGGATGCGCGCGCCAGCCGATGTCGGCGAGGAGGCACGCGGCATGGCGCAGGCGGCGCTCCTCCCCCGTCTCGTCGAGGTGGAGCGAGGCGACGAGCTTGTCGGTCCAGCCGATCAGCTCCTCGCCGTGCATCGGCGCGCGCGAGCGCAGCAGGTTGAGCTCGCGCGCCGCGGAGAGCAGCGGATCCATCCGCCGCTCCTCGTTGGACAGCTTCTCGTAGAGCAGCCCCTCGCGCACCCCCTGCGCGGAGATGACGACCGTCCTGGGCTTGCCCTTGCGGATGATCTCTTCGAGCAGCAGCGCCCCGTAGCCGAGCAACGGCCGGCGGGCTGCCGAGACGGCCTCGATCGATTCGAGCGTTTCCGCATCGACGCGCTCGACGATCTTGGCGAAGTCCGTGACGTCCTTCGGCGCCACCGTATAGCCGTGCATCACGTGCAGCGGATAGCCCTTCTGCGTCATGTGCAGGCGCGCCAGGGCGCGCCAGGTGCCGCCGACGGCATAGAAGGTGCGCCCCTTCAGGCGCTCCAGCGGCTCGGCCCTGGCGAAGGCGTCGCGCACCACCTTCGAGGCCTTGCGGATGTTGCCGCCGGTCGTGTCCTGCAGGGCGAGGCCCCCGAGCGGCAGCGACACCCCCTTGCCGAGCTCGAAGCCGCGCACGTCGATGAGCTCGAGGCTGCCGCCACCCATGTCGCCGACGACGCCGTCGGCATCATGGAAGCCGGACATGACGCCGAGCGCCGAGAGCTGCGCCTCGCGGCTGCCCGAGATGAGCTCGATGGGATGGCCGATCGCCGCCTCGGCCCGGGCGAGGAAGTCGGGCCCGTTCTCGGCATCGCGCGCCGCGGCCGTCGCCAGCACGTGCACCGAGCCGACCTGCATGAGCCCGCACAGGACGCGAAAGCGCGCCAGAGCCCTGAGCGCCTTCTCGACCGCGTCGTCGCGCAGCCGCTTCGTCGTCGTCACGCTGCGGCCGAGGCCGCAGAGCACCTTCTCGTTGAAGATCGGCGTCGGGGCCCGCGTCATGCCCTCGTAGGCGACGAGGCGGACCGAGTTGGAGCCGATATCGACGATGGCCACCGGTGCGCCGACGTCGAGCCGGCCCGGGGCACGCAGTTCAGGCAGAGGATCCCTTGGCGAGGGTCCTGGGGCGCGAATCCTTGAGAGACTTTCCACGTCCAGACAGACTCGGGTTCGTCATGAAGTACTGATGAGCGTTGAAGGACTGCTCCCCCTTGCCCGGGATGATGCGCTTGCTCGTCCCATCGGGCAATACAGTCCAGCTCTGCTCGTTGTCCAGCAGATTGGCGAGCATGATCTGCTCGAGGATCTGCTCGTGGACCGTCGGATTGGAGATCGGCAGCAGCGCCTCGACCCGCCGATCGAGGTTTCTCTGCATCAGGTCGGCCGAGGAAATGTAGAGATGCGCCTTGGCGTGCGGCAGCCCGTGCCCGTTGCCGAAGGCGTAGATGCGGCTGTGCTCGAGGAAGCGGCCGACGATGGACTTGACGCGGATGTTCTCCGACAGGCCCGGAATGCCCGGCCTGAGGCAGCAAATGCCACGCACGATGAAGTCGACCTGCACGCCGGCCCGGCTCGCCTCGTAGAGCGCATCGATGATCGTCGAATCGACCAGCGAATTGCACTTGCCCCAGATCTGGGCCGGGCGGCCGGCCTTCGCATGGGCGATCTCCTCCTCGATATGCTTGAGGAGGCGCGCCTTGAGCGTCACGGGCGAGACGGCCATGCGCTCGAGCTCGGCCGGCTCGGCATAGCCGGTGATGAAGTTGAAGATGCGCGCCACGTCCCGTGCGATGACCGGGTCGGCCGTGAAGAACGACAGGTCGGTGTAGATGCGCGCCGTGATCGGGTGATAGTTGCCCGTGCCCACGTGGCAATAGGTGACCAGCTGCCCGCCTTCGCGGCGCACCACCGACGACAGCTTGGCGTGGGTCTTGAGCTCGATGAAGCCGAAGACCACCTGCGCCCCCGCCCGTTCGAGGTCGCGCGCCCAGCGGATGTTGGCCTCCTCGTCGAAGCGGGCCTTGAGCTCGACGAGCGCCGTCACGGATTTGCCCGCCTCCGCCGCCTCCGCGAGCGCCTTGACGATGGGCGAGTCGGACGAGGTGCGGTAGAGCGTCTGCTTGATCGCCACCACGTTGGGATCGCGCGCCGCCTGCTGCAGGAACTGCACCACCGCGTCGAAGGATTCGTACGGGTGGTGGATGACGATGTCCTTCTGGCGGATGGCGGCGAAGCAATCGCCCCCGTGCTCGCGAATGCGCTCGGGAAAGCGCGGGTTGTAGGGCTTGAACTTGAGGTCGGGCCGGTCGAGCCCGACGAGCTGGCTGAGCTCGTTGAGCGCCAGCATGCCCTCGACCACGAAGATCTCGTCGGTCGTCACGTTGAGCTCATCGGCGACGAAGGCGCGCAGCCCCTCGGGCATGGCCGCCTCGACCTCGAGGCGGATGACGCTGCCGCGGCGGCGCTGCTTGAGGGCCGATTCGAACAGGCGCACCAGGTCTTCCGCCTCTTCCTCGATTTCGAGATCGCTGTCGCGGATGACGCGGAAGCACCCCTGCCCCTTCACCGTGTAGCCGGGGAAGAGCTTGGCGGTGAACAGGACGATGAGCTGTTCGAGCGCGATGAAGCGCTGGGCCCCCGTCTCGGCGAAATCCGGCAGGCGCACGAAGCGCTCCACCCGGTTCGGTACGCGGATCAGCGCGTTGAGCGAGCGGTTGTCGCTCTGGCGGAAGAGCGCCAGCGCCACCGTGAAGCCGAGGTTGGAGATGAACGGGAAGGGATGGGCCGGATCGACCGCGAGCGGCGTCAGCACCGGGAAGACGTGGTGCAGGAAGTAGTCGTCGAGCCACAGGCGCTCGGCCTTGGTCAATTGCCCGGCGTCGACGAGGACGATGCCATTCTCGAGCAGTTCGTCCCTGAGTTCGCGCCAGCGGCGCTGCTGGTCGCTGGCGAGCACCGACACCTCGGCGCCGATGCGCATCAGCTGCTCGGCCGGCGTCAGCCCGTCCTGCGACTGGGTCATGACGCCCGAGCGCACCTGGCCGCGCAGGCCGGCGACGCGCACCATGAAGAACTCGTCGAGATTGTTGGCCGAGATCGACAGGAAGCGCAGCTGCTCCAAAAGCGGATGGCGCTTGTTGGAGGCCTCCTCCAGCACCCGGCGGTTGAACTGCAGCCAGGACAGCTCGCGGTTGATGAAGCGCTCGGACGACTGGCGCAGCGCCTCGGCAGCGACCGCCTCGGCCGCGACGGCCCCACCCTGGTCGAGCTTCACCGCCTCGCCCTGCCCGCCCGCCGGCTTGATCGCCTCGAGGTTCACCGTCCCGCTCCCTTTAGCTATGTCGCAGCCACTTGTTCCGTCCTTGTGCGTCAATTCCAAGACAGACGCATGACGGCCGGATGCGCGGCGCACGGCGGCTTCCCGCGCCGCACCTCAGCCTCCCATCGGCGCGGCCGGGATGCAACCGTCTCGGAGCGTCAGCTGTCGCCCATCGCGAGCGTGTCGAGGACGGCAAGGGCGAGCGGACGCGTGATGCGCCGGCCGCGGCTCAAGGCCTCCCGGTCGAGGGCGGCGACGAGGCGCTGAGCGGCGGCGAGCGAGCGCTCCATGCGCGGCAGGACGGACTCGACCACGCTGGTATCGACGACGAGCTGCCGGTCGACGAAGAGCTTGACGAGAACGGCGCGCAGGAGCGCCTCGTCCGGCGCGCCGATGTCGACCGCCGGCGACTGGCGCAGGCGCGACAGGAGATCGGGGGTGGCGAGGCCCCACGCCTCCGGCGCCGTCCGCGCCGTCAAGAGCAGGCTGCGGCCGGTGCTGCGCATGGCGTTGAGAAGGTGGAAGAAGGCATGCTCGTCGAGCGGGCTGCGGTCGCAGTCCTCCACCACGAGCGCCGGCGCGCCGGCGAGCGCCGGCACGGCCGGAAGCGTCACGGCGGCGGCATCGGCGACCCTCGCGCCGGCGCGCTCGGCCCAGATGGCGGCAAGATGCGTCTTGCCCGCTCCCTCCGGGCCGACGAGGCGCAGGACCGGGTGCGGCCAGTCGGGCCAGCGCTCAATCAGGGCATAGGCGGCCTCGTTGCACGGGCTGACGAGAAAATCCTCCGCCCCGTAGCGCGGCGTCAGCGCCAGATCGAGCGGCAGTTGTCGGGGCTTGTCCGTCATGGGCCGGCTCACGCGTCCGTCTCCGGCCGGGGCGGCGGCGGCAGGCCTTCGTCATAGAGCGAGCTCGCCAGATACTGCCGCACGGCAAAGCGCGCGAGGACGCCGAGCGCCGCCGCGATCGGCACGGCAAGGAGGAGACCGACGAAGCCGAACAGCGAGCCGAAGGCGAAGAGCGCGAACATCAGCCAGACCGGGTGCAGCCCCACCGCATGGCCGACGAGCTTGGGCGACAGGATGTTGCCCTCGAAGAACTGGCCGGCGAAGAAGATGGCGAGGGTCGCGCCGATCATGATGTAGTCGGGCCAGAACTGCACGATGGCGACGCCGACGGAGAGCACGAGGCCGGTCAGCGAGCCGACATAGGGGATGAAGCTGATGAGCCCGGCCCCGAGCCCGATGAGGGCCCCGAAGTTGAGGCCGATCAGCGAGAGCCCGACGGCATAGAACGTGCCGAGGATGATGCACACCAGCGCCTGGCCGCGGATGAAGCCGGCGATCGCCCCGTCCATCTCGCGGGCGAGCTGGCGGATGGTGGGCGCGTGCCGGCGCGGCAGCCAGCTGTCGAGGGTCGCGATCATCCGGTCCCAGTCGACGAGCAGGTAGAAGGCGACGACCGGCGTCACGACGAGCAGGGCGAAGACGTTGACGATGGCCTGCCCGCCCGACCACAGCGACTGCAGGAAGGCGCCGAGCCAGCGCGCGCCCTCGGACACCACGTTGCCGAGGGACTGCTGCACATCCTGCAGCACGGCCGGGCCGCCGAGCCGCTCCAGCAGCGTGCCGCCCTGCTCGGCCGCCAGCTGCTGCAGGCGCGAGACCGTCTCCGGCAGCTTGCCGATGAAGGCGGCGAGCTGGTTGGCGACGATGGGGACGAGCAGGACCAGCGCGACGATGAAGAGGAGGATGAAGAGCCCGAGGATGAGGAGCGTCGCGAAGAGCCGGCTGAGGCCGAGCCGCTCCAGCCGGTCCGCCAGCGGATCGAGCAGATAGGCCAGCGCCAGGCCCGCCACGAAGGGCAGCAGCATGTCGCGCAGCACGTAGAGCCCCGTCACGACGAGGACGAGCGCCACCAACCAGAAGACGACCTGCCGCTGCGCGATCATGCGATATCCCGAGCTGCCGCCGGCAGCGCCTGTTCCTTGCGGCCCCGTACCGGGCGCGGTTACGTGGCCATATGCCGCAGCCACAGAGCGAGATAGGCGCCCGCCGACAGCAGCGTCAAGAGCGCCACGGCCGCGAGCGCAAGATCGTGGACAACGGCGAGATCGAGCCCGAAGGCCCTTGCGCCGAGCACGAGGCCGGCAAAGCCGATCTGCGCGACGGTCGTCATCTTGCTGACCCACAGCGGCCGGATGGCGAGCGGCCGCGCCATGAGCCACGAGAGGACGATCGCCATCAGGATCATGATGTCGCGGAAGACGACGAGGATCGCAACCCACCCCGGCAGGACGCCGACGACGGCGAGGCTCACGTAGATCGAGATGAGCAGCGCCTTGTCGGCGAGCGGGTCGAGATAGGCGCCGAGTTCGCTCTGCAGGCCGAAGCGCCGCGCGAGGAAGCCGTCGACCGCGTCGGAAATGCCGGCGACGGCGAAGAGCACGAAGGCCGCGAGCCACTGTCCCGAACCGATCATGGCGATGACGACGGGCACGAGGATGAGGCGGGCGATCGTGATGAGATTGGGCAGGGTCATGGTGGCAGGTCGTGACGAGGATGTCCCCAATCTAGGCAGCGCGACCGCACTGTGCGAGCCCCGGAAGCACCAAGGGCCCGTGTCGGGTCTTGCACAGCGGCGCCCGGCATCGTACTGCCCGGACTTAAAGAGCGTGCGGCGCGCGCCCCGGAGCCTGGTCACGATGCAGAAGCCCCCGAAGAACGGTCTCACCTATGCCCAGTCCGGCGTCGACATCGATGCCGGCAACGCTATGGTCGAGGCGATCAAGCCGCTGGTGCGCGCAACGAAGCGCCCCGGCGCCGACACCGAGATCGGCGGCTTCGGCGGCCTCTTCGATCTCAAGGCGGCGGGCTTTTCCGACCCCATCCTCGTCGCCGCCAATGACGGCGTCGGCACCAAGGTGAAGATCGCCATCGACACCGGCATCCACGACACCGTCGGCATCGACCTCGTCGCCATGTGCGTCAACGACCTCGTGGTGCAGGGCGCCGAGCCGCTCTTCTTCCTCGACTATTACGCCACCGGCAAGCTCGAACCGGAGGCGGGCGTCGCCATCGTCAAGGGCATCGCCGAGGGCTGCCGCATCGCCGGCTGCGCGCTGATCGGCGGCGAGACGGCCGAGATGCCCGGCCTCTATGCGCAGGGCGACTACGATCTTGCCGGCTTCGCCGTCGGCGCCGCCGAGCGCGGCACGCTCCTGCCCCGGCCCGATATCGGCGTCGGCGACGTCGTGCTCGGCCTCGCCTCCTCGGGCGTTCACTCGAACGGCTTCTCGCTGGTGCGCAAGGTGGTCGAGACCACCGGCCTCGGCTGGGAGGACGATGCCCCCTTCGCGCCCGGGACGCCGCTCGGCCGGGCGCTGCTGGCGCCGACGCGCATCTACGTGCGCTCCGTCCTCGCGGCGCTGAAGGCCGGCGCCGCCGTCAAGGGCCTCGCCCACATCACCGGCGGCGGCTTTCCGGACAACATCCCGCGCGTCCTGCCCAAGGGGCTCGGCGTCAGGCTCGACCTCTCCGCCATCGCGGCTCCGCCGGTGTTCGGCTGGCTGGCCTGCGCGGGCGGCATCGCCGAGGCGGAGATGCTGCGCACCTTCAACTGCGGCATCGGCATGATCGTCATCGCCGCGGCGGAAGAGGCGGAGGCGGTGGCCGGCCATCTCGCCGATGCCGGCGAGACGGTCTGCCGGCTCGGCGAGGTCGTCACGGCCGCCGAGGGCGCCGAGCGGGTGACGGCGACGGGACATCTCGCCCTGTGACCGCCGCCCCGACAAAGAAGCGCGTGGCCGTGCTCATCTCCGGCCGCGGCTCCAACATGACGGCGCTGATCGCGGCAGCCGCCGATCCGGCTTTTCCGGCGACGATCGCGCTCGTCCTGTCCAACCGGCCCGACGCGGCCGGGCTCGCCGTGGCCGCCGAGGCGGACATTCCGACGGCGGTCGTCGACCACAAGCCGCACGGCAAGGACCGCGAGGCCTTCGAGCGCGTGCTGGACGAGACCCTGCGGGCGGCCGGCATAGACATCGTCTGCCTCGCCGGCTTCATGCGCGTGCTGACGCCCTGGTTCGTCGAACGCTGGACCGGGCGGATGCTCAACATCCACCCCTCCCTCCTGCCCGCCTTCCGCGGCCTTGACACCCACGCCCGCGCGCTCGCCGAGGGCGTGCGCCTGCACGGCTGCACCGTGCATTTCGTGGTGCCGGAGCTCGACGCCGGCCCCGCCGTCATGCAGGCCGCCGTGCCGGTGGTGCCGGGCGACACGCCCACGAGCCTCGCCGCGCGCGTCCTGACGCAGGAGCACCGCGTCTACCCGGCCGCCCTCGCCCTCGTCGCCTCCGGCGCCGTCGCGCTCGACGCCGACGGCCGCATCGCCGGCCCGCCGGCAGCGGAACTCTCCGCCCACGAGGCGCTCGTCAGCCCGCCGATCGCGGGGTGAACTCCAGGCACGGCGAGAGTGCCGACCTTCCCCCTCGTCATGGATGGGCCCGGAGCACCCGGCTTGCCAGAGCTGGAGCGGGAGCAATAGTCCCTCTCCCCTCGTCATGGGCGGGCTTGTCCACGCAAGTCGGACTTGTCCGACTTCCGCCACCTGAAGAGACGCGACGCGCAAGCGCGTTGCTATTGCCAGCCACGCCTTCAACGTCGCACAACGGTCAGGGCGTGGATGCCCGCGACAGGCGCGGGCATGACGGGACGGAGCGTCCTCCCTCGTCATGGCCGGGCTTGTCCCGGCCATCCACGCCTTCAGCGTTGCACAACGTCAGGGCGTGGATGCCCGCGACAAGCGCGGGCATGACGGGACGGAGCGCTCTCCCCCCGGTCGTGGCCGGGCTCGTCCCGGCCATCCACGCCTTCAGCGTCGCACAACGGTCAGGGCGTGGATGCCCGCGACAGGCGCGGGCATGAGGGGACGGAGCGTCCTCCCCCGGTCGTGGCCGGGCTTGTCCCGGCCATCCACGCCTTCAGCGTTGCACAACGGTCAGGACGTGGATGCCCGCGACGGGCGCGGGCATGACGGGACGGAGCGCTATCCCCCGGTCGTGGCCGGGCTTGTCCCGGCCATCCACGCCTTCAGCGTCGCACAACGTCAGGGCGTGGATGCCCGCGACAGGCGCGGGCATGACGGGACGGAGCGCTCTCCCCCCGGTTATGGCCGGGCTCGTCCCGGCCAGCCACGCCTTCAACGTCGCACAACGGTCAGAACGTGGATGCCCGCGACAGGCGCGGGCATGAGGGGACGGAGCGCTCTCCCCCCGGTCATGGCCGGGCTCGTCCCGGCCATCCACGCCTTCAGCGTCGCACAGCGGTCAGGGCGTGGATGCCCGCGACAGGCGCGGGCATGAGGGGACGGAGCGCTCTCCCCCCGGTCATGGCCGGGCTCGTCCCGGCCATCCACGCCTTCAGCGTTGCACAACGGTCAGGGCGTGGATGCCCGCGACAGGCGCGGGCATGAGGGGATGGAGCGCTCTCCCCCCGGTCGTGGCCGGGCTTGTCCCGGCCATCCACGCCTTCAGCGTTGCACAACGTCAGGGCGTGGATGCCCGCGACAGGCGCGGGCATGACGGGACGGAGCGCTCTCCCCCCGGCCATCCACGCCTTCAGCGTCGCATAACGTCAGGGCGTGGATGCCCGCGACAGGCGCGGGCATGACGGTGGAGAGGTTGATCGTCGCTGTCCACGCCCGGCATATCGGGGCCTGAACAGATCCCTGAACAGATCCCTGAACAGACCTAGGACGGCCGTTTGCAGAACCGGCGAGCCGGAGCGCTTCGCCGGCCAGGTCAGATCGGCCGTCTCAGGTTGCAGGCGTCGAGCGCTTCGAGCGCCTTTCCGCGCGCGCTGTCGTTGAAATAGCCGGTCTGGCGGAAGGCGGTGATCTCGTCCTGCGTCATCGCCGCGATGGTGCGGCGGGCATAGCAGCGGCAGGGTTCGCGCAGCGTCTCGCGCGGCGTGGCCATGATCTTCGCCTGGGTGACGAGGCAGGCGTCATAGGCCCGTTCGCGGATCTGCGCCGGCGACAGATTGGCGGCCGTCGGGTCGGGCGGCGGCAAGGGAGCCGTCGTTCCGGAAGCAAGCGCCGGCAGGGCTGCGGCCATCACGGCCACCAACACGAATGCACCCGAAACAGTCGCAAAGCGCACGATCGCCTCCTTCATTGAAGACCAGGGCCTCTTTCGCAGATGGAAGCGGTCAAGCCTCCTTCCTCTCCCCGCCTGTGGCGTGGTGCTTGCCGGGTTCCTGGGGAATTGCCGCGACGCCGGCACGTCCGCCGGCGGCCTGCTGCATGGCCCCTGCCCCGCCCCCTCTCCACCATGTCGTGGAGGGAGGGAACACCCACACCGCCCGCTTCAACCTGCACCCGAGAGTTCTAGACCAAAACCTCCTCCGCCGGCTTGAGCCACACGCGGTTGTCGTGGAAGGCCGCGCCGCCGTAGGGCGCCACCTGGTCGGCCCCGGTCAGCGTGTTGATGCCCCTGCCGTCGACGAAGCTGGCGTTGGGCCAGATCGATTCCGCGATGAGCACCCCGCGCCGCACCCCGTCATAGAGGCGCGCATGGAGCCGCACCGTGCCGCGCTCGTTGCCGATGGCGACGAGGATGCCATCCGCGATGCCGCGGGCCGCCGCGTCCTCGGGATGGATGAACAGCTCCGGCCGGCCGCCCTCCTTCTGCGCCGAGGTCGGCGTCTCGGTGAAGGAGGAATTGAGGAAGTTGCGCGCCGGGCTCGTCGCGAGGCGGAAGGGATGGCGCTCGTCCGCTGTCTCGATCGCCGTCCAGTGGTCCGGCAGCGCCGGCAGGTGCTCGTGCGGACCGAAGAGACCGCTGCGCGGCGCCGGCACCTTCGTCCAGTCCGGCTTGAAGCGGAACTTGCCGTCCGGCCAGTTGAAGCCGTCGAGGAAATGCGCGCGCCGGAACGGCGGCTGGATGTCGATCCACCGGTTCTCCTCGAGCTCGGCGAGCCGGCCGCGCTTCGAGTTCTCCAGCGTCCAGTCGATCAATTCGCGCGGGCTCATCGCAAAGCCCGGGTGCTCGGCGCCGAGCCGCTCGGCGAGCGCGGCGATGACCTCGTGGTTGGAGCGGCACTCGCCCGGCGGCTCGACCAGCTTCGGGCCGAGCAGGATGTGCTGCTGGCCGCCCGCCTGATAGAGGTCGTCGTGCTCGAGGAACATGGTCGCCGGCAGCACGATGTCGGCCATCAGCGCCGTCTCGGTCATGAACTGCTCGTGCACGCAGACGAACAGGTCCTCGCGGGCGAAGCCGCGCTTCACCAGCTCCTGCTCCGGCGCCACCGACACGGGGTTGGTGTTCTGGATGATGAGCGCCTTCACCGGCCCGCCGCCGCGCAGCGCTTCCGCATCGCCCGTCAGCACGCGCCCGATCTGCGACTGGTCGAGCTGGCGCACCGAGCGATCGAGGGCATCGAGCCCCTCGATCATGGCCTTGCGCCAGCCATAGACGCCGCTGTTGCTGTGGAAGGCGCCGCCCCCCTCGTGCTGCCAGGCGCCCAGCACCGCGGGCACCGAGAGCGCCGCATGCATGTTGACCGAGCCGTTGCGCTGCCGCGCGAAACCGTAGCCGAGGCGGAAGTAGGCCCGCGGCCGCTCGCCGAGGAGCCTGGCGAAGGCCTCGATCTCCTCGACCGCAAGGCCCGTGATGGCCGAGGCCCATTCGGGCGTGCGCGTCCTGAGATGCGCCTCGAGCTCCTCCGGGCAGTCGGTATATTGCGCGAGATAATCCCGGTCCGCATGGCCGTCGCGGAAGAGCACGTGCATGACCGCGCAGGCGAGCGCCCCGTCCGTGCCCGGCTTGACCAGCAGCGCCAAGTCGGCCTGCTTCATCGTCGCATTCATGTAGATGTCGATGGCGACGATCTTCGCCCCGCGTTCCTTGCGGGCGCGCAGGGCGTGGGTCATCACGTTGACCTGGGTGTGCACCGCATTGGTGCCCCAGATGACGACGCAGTCGGACTGCGCCATCTCGCGCGGATCGGCGCCGGCGAGCAGCCCCGTGCCGGCGATGTAGCCCGTCCAGGCGGAGGTGGTGCAGATGGTCGAGAACTGGCCGGAATATTTCCTGACGTGGCGCAGGCGGTTGATGCCGTCGCGCATCACGAGGCCCATGGTGCCGGCATAGTAATAGGGCCAGACCGCCTCCGGCCCATGCTCGGCCTCCACCGCGCGGAACCGCTCCGCCACCGTGTCGAGGGCCTCGTCCCAGGAGATGCGCTCGAACTGGCCTGATCCCTTCGAGCCGGTGCGCTTCAGGGGATGAAGCAGCCGGTCGGGATGGTGGATGCGCTCGGCATAGCGGGCCACCTTGGCGCAGATGACGCCGGCCGTGTAGCTGTTGTCGCGCGAGCCATGGATGCGGCCGATCGTCTTGCCGTCGATCACCTCCACGTCGAGCGCGCAGGTGGAGGGGCAGTCGTGCGGGCAGGCGGAATGCCCGCGGGCGATCTTCGGCTGGACGGTCATCGTTCCACGAAAGCTGCGTTACGGCCTGCGATCATGCCGGGAGCACCCCGGCCCTGTCGAGTGCGCGCCCCATGAAAAAAGGCGAGCCGAGGCCCGCCTTTTCGTCATGGCATCGCGCGCGGCTGGGGTGTCAGCCGACGATCTCGTTGCCGGCGAAGAACTGGGCGATCTCCACCGCCGCCGTCTCCGGCGCATCCGAGCCGTGCACCGAGTTCTCGCCGACGGACTTGGCGAAGAGCTTGCGGATGGTGCCCTCGGCGGCATTGGCCGGGTTCGTGGCACCCATCACCTCGCGGTACTTGGCGATGGCGCCCTCGCCCTCGAGCACCTGCACGACGACCGGGCCGGAGACCATGAAGTCGACGAGCTCGCCGAAGAAGGGGCGCTCCTTGTGCACGGCGTAGAAGGTCTCCGCCTGCTCGCGCGTCATGCGGATGCGCTTCTGGGCGACGATGCGCAGACCCGCCTTCTCGATGACGGCGTTGATGGCGCCGGTCAGGTTACGCTCGGTCGCGTCGGGCTTGATGATGGAAAAGGTACGCTCGAGGGCCATCGGTCGCTCGTTTCGCTCGCTGGGGGTTGAATGAGGTGCGGGGCTTATAGCCGCCGACGCCGCAGTGCACAAGCCGCCCGACGGTTGCGCTGCCTTCGTCAATAGAGCGAAAGGCGCACTTGGCCGGAGCGGCCGACTTTCCGTAAGCTCTCCTCCCCCAGGGAGGACAGAATGAAGCACGCAGCAAGAAGCCTCGGAACGACCGTTGCGTCTCTCGCCGGCCTGATCGGCCTCAGCCTCGCCGCTCCCGCCGCATCGGCGCAGGAGGTCAACGGCCAGTGGCTGACCCAGGGCGGCAAGGCACGTGTCAACATCGCCGGCTGCGGCGCCAAGCTGTGCGGCACCATCGTCTGGCTGCGCGAGCCGAATGACGAAGCCGGCCAGCCGAAGCGCGACGAGCGCAACGTCGATGCGAGCAAGCGCAACCGCCCGCTCATCGGGGTGCCGGTCCTGCTCGGCATGGCGCGCGAGGACTCCGGCCGCTGGAAGGGCGAGATCTACAACGCCGAGGACGGCAAGACCTACACCGCCTTCCTCACCCCCGTGAGCGCCACCGAAGTCAAGGTGGAAGGCTGCGTCATGGGCGGCCTCATCTGCAAGGAGCAGCGCTGGACCCGGGCGCGCTGACGGGCTCGCCCGAGACGAGCATGGCGGAAGCGGCGCCCGCTTCCGCCTCCCGGCCCAACTCGAAGCCGCGATCCTGCCCCGCTCCGCAGGCGGTGGCAGCCCTTATCGGCTCGGCAGCGTGGCGGGCTTCCTGAACCGGCAGGTCCTCCGGCTGCGGCGGCGGGGCGTCGGGCAAGGCCTGGATTTCCAACTGCTGCAGCGTCCAGCGCAGGCTTTTCGGAAGGTCCCGAAACTGCGCGACCGGCGCGAACCGCGACAAGCTATAGGGCAAGTCCCTCTGCCCCAGGAAGACCGCCAGTTCCGACGGCAGGACGACCACATCGCCGCGCTTGAGCGTCGCATCATTGGCGATGTCCCCCAGCGGATCCCTCCGTCGTGTCACGGCCGGGGCACATTCGGGCCGGCTCTTCCGGCGATAGGCATAGGCATTCGGCAGGCTCGCATAAGGCGATCCGCTTGCCGCCCTGGCCGCATCGATGCCCTTGTCGAGGGATGACGAGAAATAGATGGCCGCGTCATCGCCGGGCCAGACGGTCCGGCATTCATCGAGGCCGCGGCGGGACTGCGCCATGGGAAAGAAGCGCCCGTCGCAAAGGCGCACGCAATAGGCCACGGCGGCCCTGCCCCTGCCGGTGGCCGTGCCTTTGCGGTCTATCTTGCCCCTGCCGCCGGTCCGTGGTTCCGTCTTCTTCCGCGGTTCTCCGCCGGGAATGGGCTCCGCCCGCCGGAACAGGCGATGCCACAGCCAGCCCTCTCGCAGGAAGAAGATGACGGCGCTGCCGTCGACCTCCGCATGCGCCACCGGCGGCAACGCAAGTCCGGCCGCGCCGGAAAGCAAGGTGACGCACAAGAGACGGATAGATGCCAGCCTGATTTTATCTCTTTGATAGATAAAACAACATATATACATATGAATTCGTTATATCGAAATATCAGTATCGATATATACGTCAGATACACAACAGAATCGCGGCAAATGGACTTGGCCGCGGTCGCAGTCCATGCAAATCGGCGGGGACGTACGGCCTCATGCCGCCGGCGCGGCGGGTAAGCAGGCGCGCCCCACGGGCGAACCGCGCCCCCGTCAGCGGCCTTGCTGCGCCACGACGTGCAGCGCGGCCGGAGCGCCCTGCGGGGCCCCGCCGCGCCGACGATACGTCCGGAAGGAAAACCGGATGTCGCGCCTCAGCGCGCGCGCTGGCCGAAGAGGATGGCCTGCGCTTCCTTGTCCTTGGAGAGGTCGACCTTGCCGCGATCCTCGGAATTGATCGCAAGGCCCTTCTGCACGGCGGGACGGGCCAGCACCGTGTCGAGCCAGCGCTTCAGGTGCGGGAACTCGGCGATGTCCTGCCCCTGCCGGTCCCAGAGCTTCGCCCAGCCGACGCAGGCGATGTCGGCGATCGAATAATCGCCGGCGAGGAACTCGCGGTCGGCGAGGCGCTTGTTCATGACGCCGTAGAGACGGTTGGTCTCGTTGGTGTAGCGGTCGATGGCGTAGGGGATCTTTTCCGGCGCATAGATGCGGAAATGGTGCGTCTGCCCGGCCATGGGCCCGAGGCCGGCCATCTGCCAGAACAGCCACTGCTCCACCTCGACGCGCTTGCGCTCGTCGGTCGGGTAGAACTTGCCGGTCTTGCGCCCGAGATACTGCAGGATGGCGCCGGATTCGAAGACCGAGATGGGCTCGCCGCCCGGCCCGTCGTGATCGACGATGGCGGGCATCTTGTTGTTCGGCGAGATGGCCAGGAACTCCGGCTTGAACTGGTCGCCCTTGCCGATGTTCACGGAATGCACGGCATACGGCAGCCCGCATTCCTCGAGCATGATCGAGATCTTCCAGCCGTTCGGCGTCGGCCAGTAGTAGAGGTCAATCGGCTTGCTCTGCGCGATGGTCATCAGACCCAGGCTCCTCTTTCGTGAACGAGCGTTCCATTATTCGTCTAGGCCGGCGCCGCGGCAAGGCCAAGTGCGCTGGCGCACATCAGAGTCGATACGGCGCCGGCGCGCGCCCGTGTCAAGGCTGCGCCGGCGCAGGCGAGCGGCGCCGCGACCCGAGCTGGCGTGAATGGCGCGCCGGAGAAAATCTATCGATCCGGGCTCATCGGGGGCTTGCATAAATTGCGGCTCTGGTGCGCAATCCGCCATGCGGCCGTTTGGCCGTAACCTTGTCCCGTTCCGATTGTTTCCGATTTTCTTTTTCAGGAGTTCATTGCCATGGCGACATTCGCCCGCCTTGCCCGTGCCTGCCTTGCCGCCGCTTGCCTCGCCCTGCCCTTCGTCATCGTTGCCGCCCCCTCGCCCGCCGGCGCCGTCGAGGCGAAGGAGACCGCGACGGCGACGAAGGAAAAGCGTCCGCCCACGCCCGGCCAGCTCGCAGCGCGCGAGCGAATGAAGACCTGCGGCGCCGAGTGGCGCGCGCTGAAGACCGCCGGCAACACCGGCAGCCGCACGTGGCGGGAGTTCTCCAGCACCTGCATGAAGCAGGCGAGGCGCTGACCAAGCGCCGGCGCGGAGCGCTTACAGCACCTTCTTGAAGCCCTCGTGGCTGCGCTTGTAGCCGAGCCTCTCGTAGAAGCGGTGGGCATCGAGCCGCCGCTTGTTGGAGGTGAGCTGCACGATGCCGGCGCCGCGCGCCCGCGCGCGGCCCTCGGCGAAGGCGACCATCATGGCGCCGACGCCGCGGGAGCGCTGGTCGCCCCTGACCTGCACGGCCTCGAGCACGCAGCGCAGCGTGCCCCGGTTGGTGATCGCCGGCACGAAGGTCAGCTGGAAGGAGCCGATGACCTCGGCATCGCTCACGGTCACGTAGAGCTCGTTGTCGGGGCTGTCGGCAATGCGGCGCAGCGCCTCGCGATAGGCCGGCTGCGTCGCCGCCGTCCACTGGTCGCCGTGGCCGCCGAGCTCGTCGGCGGCGTGCAAGCCCACGATCGCCTCGAGGTCGGCTTCGGAAGCCCGGCGAATCAGGATCTCAGACACGATTGCGTCTCCGCATTGACGCGAGCGGGGCCCGTCCTTTCCGCTCGACGCGGGAGAAGGGGACGGCCCCGGCCTCAGACAAGGGGTTTCTCGAAGAAAAATTCGCTGCTGTTGGAGATGTCGCCCAGCGCGCGGGTCTCGCCGGCCCGCCGGTAGCCGAGCCGCTCGTAGAGCCGGTGCGCGTTGGTGAAGCGCGTGTCGGACCACAGCGTCACCCGCCGAGCGCCGAGAGCGGCCGCATGGGCCTCGACATGGTCCACGAGCCGGCGGCCGAGGCCGCTGCCGCGCAAATCGGACCGCACGTAGAGCCGGTGCAGCTCGGCGGTTCCGGCGGCCGGAAAATCGACGCCCACGCAGGCGCCGACACGCCCGGCGGGATCCTCGACCACCCAGTAGGCGCCGCCCTTGTCGGCGAAGCTGCGGGCCGGATGGACGAGATCCGGCAGGTCCCCGTGCGGATCGACGAAACAGCCCGGATATTCGGCGAAGCACAGGGAGAGCAGCCCGAAAAGGTCCTGCGCATCCCCGTCGCGCACCGGCCGCAGCACGAGGCCGCCACGCAATGCGGCGACACCGCGGCCCTCATAAACGATGGCGTTGCCGCAGCCACCGCAGTCGGCGCGGTGGCCTGTCACGGACAGGCCCCGCTTTTCATAGAACCGGCAAGCCCTTGCGTTCTTCTCCTCAACCTCCAGCCGAATGACGGAAGCTTCGGGGAAGGCCCGCACGGCCGCGCTGAACAGCGCCCGCCCGATGCCCTGGCCCTGCGCCTCCGGGGCGACGTAGAGCCTGTCGAGGGAGACGATCCCCTCACCGTGGTCCGTGACACTCGCCGTGCCGGCGAGCGCCCCGGCCGCCTCCACGACGAGGAAGGCGTGGCCGGGCCGGCCGAGCTCGTCCGCCAGCCTGTCCGGCGCATGCCACTCGCGCGTGATGGCCGCGACGCTGTCCGCGCCGAGGATGGCGTCGTAGGTGTCGTGCCACGTCCGCGCCAGGAGCGCGCTGACGGCCGCGATGTCGCCGCGGCTGGCAGGACGGACGAGGATCACTCCGCAATCCCGAGCTTGGCCTTGAGGATGTCGTTCACCGCCTGCGGGTTGGCCTTGCCGCCGGTTGCGCGCATCACCTGGCCGACGAACCAGCCGAGCATGGTGGGCTTGGCCTTGACCTGCTCCACCTTGTCCGGATTGGCGGCGATCACGGCGTCGATCGCCGCCTCGATGGCGCCGGTGTCGGTCACCTGCTTCAGGCCGCGTTCCTCGACGATCTTGCGCGGGTCGCCACCCTCGCTCCAGACGATCTCGAAGAGGTCCTTGGCGATCTTGCCGGAGATGACGCCCTCGCCGATGAGCTCCACGATGGCGCCGAGCTGCTCGGCCGAGACCGGCGAGCGCGCAACATCGAGCCCCTCCTTGTTGAGGCGGCCGAAGAGCTCGTTGATCACCCAGTTGGCGGCCGTCTTGCCGTCGCGCCCCCTGGCCACCGCCTCGAAGAAATCGGCCGTCTCGCGTTCGGCGACGAGCACGCCCGCGTCATAGGCCGACAGGCCGTAGTCCTTGATGAAGCGGGCCTTCTTCTCGTCCGGCAGCTCCGGCAGGTGCTGCGCGAGGTCGTCCACGTAGGGCTGGTCGAAGGAGAGCGGCAGCAGGTCCGGATCGGGGAAATAGCGGTAGTCGTGCGCCTCCTCCTTGGAGCGCATGGACCGCGTCTCGCCCTTGTTGGCGTCGAACAGGCGCGTCTCCTGGTCGATGGCGCCGCCATCCTCGAGGATGGCGATCTGCCGGCGCGCCTCGTATTCGATGGCCTGGCCGATGAAGCGGATGGAGTTGACGTTCTTGATCTCGCAGCGCGTGCCGAGGGGCTCGCCCGGCCGGCGCACGGAGACGTTGACGTCGGCCCGGAGGGAGCCCTTCTCCATGTCGCCGTCGCAGGTGCCGAGATAGCGCAGGATGGTCCTGAGCTTCGTCACATAGGCCTTGGCCTCCTCGGACGAGCGCAGGTCGGGCTTCGACACGATCTCCATCAGCGCCACACCCGAGCGGTTGAGATCGACGAAGCTCATGCTCGGATGCTGGTCGTGCAGTGACTTGCCGGCATCCTGCTCGAGGTGCAGGCGCTCGATGCCGACGCTGATCTGCTCGCCGTCGGGCATGTCCACCACGACCTCGCCCTCGCCCACGATGGGGCTCTTGTACTGGCTGATCTGGTAGCCCTGCGGCAGGTCCGGATAGAAGTAGTTCTTGCGGTCGAAGACGGAGTTGAGGTTGATCTCAGCCTTCAGGCCGAGGCCGGTGCGGATCGCCTGCTTCACGCATTCCTCGTTGATGACCGGCAGCATGCCGGGCATCGCCGCATCGACGAGCGAGACGTGGTCGTTGGGCTCGCCGCCGAACTCGGTCGAGGCGCCGGAGAAGAGCTTCGACTGCGACGACACCTGGGCATGGATCTCCATGCCGATGATGACTTCCCAGTCGCCGGTGGCGCCCTTGATCAGCTTCTTCGCATCTGCCGGTCGCGCGTGCGCGTTCATCGCGTCGTAAACCTCGTCCTGACTTCTCGCCCTTCGCTTGGCCCGCCGCAGCCGCCACGTCAAGTGCCGAAGCCGCGCCACGTGCTCGCATCGTTGACCGGACGCCGCTCCGCGGCTAAGAACCGGCCGTCACTGGAGAGTGTATGCGCAGGAACGCCGAGACCCGCTGAGGCCCGCTCCACGAGAGCGGGCGACCGGTCATCCGACCGGATGCCGACGTGCGTCCGGTTCCCTGCTTTCCTGCCGACGGTCTTTCACACCCCCGTCATAGCCGGGCTTGTCCCGGCCATCCACGCCTTTCAGCCTTGCGCAACGGCGAGGCGTGGATGCCCGCGACAAGCGCGGGCATGACGGCTGAGGGGGCCGCCGGCATCACGCCAGAGCTTTCCAGTGAACGTCTCACGCACCGAGCAGCGCGTGCTGCACACGCTCGCGCAGGGCGGCCAGATCCGCCACCACAAGGACGACGGCGGACGCCTCCTCGAGATCGAATGCCTCACCCGCGAGGGCTGGCTGATGAGCGCCTGCACGCTCGACATGTTCAAGCGCCTGCGCCGGCGCGGCCTCATCGCCTCGGCCGGCGGCGGCCCTTACCGCATCACGCGGCTTGGCCTCGCGGCCGTGCGCAGCCGCCCCGACAACAGATGAAGAAGCCCCGGGGCGGTTTCCGCCGTCCCGGGGCAGCTTCATTGTCCGAGCTTTTCGTCTTCGTAGGCGATGACCCAGTCCATCATCGCCCGCCACACCGTCTCGGCGAGGTCAGGCGGGGCGCCGAGCGCCGCGGCCCTGTGGCGCACGTGGGCGGCCACCTCCTCCACCCGGTCGTTGAGCAGCGCCGGGATGCCCGAGGCGCGCTTGACGGCGATGACGCGCTCGACCACCGCCATGCGCTTGGCGATGAGCGCCACGAGATCGGCGTCGATGGCGTCGATCTCGGCCCTGAGCGGGGCAAGCGCCGCCGCAGCCCGCGCCTCGTCCCCGGCCGTGCTCACGCCCACCAGGCCTCCGGCAGGGCCATGCGGCCGGCCGCATCCTCGATCACCTGCCCGGCGGCGAAGAGCGTCTCCTCGTCGAAGGGCCGGCCGATGAGTTGCAGTCCGAGCGGCAGACCCTGCGCGTCGAGCCCCGCCGGCACGGCGATGCCCGGCAGGCCGGCCATGTTCACCGTCACGGTGAAGACGTCGTTGAGATACATCTCGACGGGCGAAGCATCCGCCTTCTCACCGAGGCCGAAGGCCGACGAGGGCGTCGCCGGCGCGAGGATGGCGTCGACGCCGCTGGCATAGGCCTGCTCGAAGTCGCGCTTGATCAGCGTGCGCACCTTCTGGGCGCGCAGGTAATAGGCGTCGTAATAGCCGGCCGAGAGCACGTAGGTGCCGATCATGATGCGGCGCTTGACCTCGCGGCCGAAGCCGGCGGCGCGGGTCTTCTCGTACATCTCGACGATGTCCTTGCCCGGCACGCGCAGTCCGTAGCGCACGCCGTCGTAGCGGGCGAGGTTCGACGAGGCCTCCGCCGGCGCCACGATGTAATAGGCCGGCAGCGCATATTTGGTGTGCGGCAGCGAGACCTCGACGATCTCGGCGCCGGCCGCCTTCAGCCACTCGGCGCCCTTCTGCCACAGCGCCTCGATCTCGGCCGGCATGCCGTCGAGGCGATATTCCTTCGGGATGCCGATCCTGAGGCCCTTGACGCCGCGCGTCACCGCCGCCTCGAAATCGGGCACCGGCAGGTCGGCCGAGGTCGTGTCCTTCGGGTCGTGCCCGGCCATCGAGCTAAGGAGGATGGCGCTGTCGCGCACGGTCCTGGCGATCGGGCCCGCCTGGTCGAGCGACGAGGCGAAGGCGACGATGCCCCAGCGCGAGCAGCGGCCGTAGGTCGGCTTGATGCCGACCGTGCCGGTGAAGGCCGCCGGCTGGCGGATGGAGCCACCCGTGTCGGTTGCCGTGGCGCCGAGGCACAGGCGCGCCGCGACCGCCGCCGCCGAGCCGCCGGAGGAACCGCCGGGCACGAGCTTCGTGTCCGACCCGTTGCGGCGCCAGGGGTTCACCACCGGGCCGAAGGCCGAGGTCTCGTTGGACGAGCCCATGGCGAACTCGTCGTTGTTCAGCTTGCCGAGCATCACCGCGCCGTCACACCACAGCTGGCGCGTCACGGTCGATTCGTAGGGCGGGCGGAAGTCGTCGAGGATGGCGCTGCAGGCCGTCGTGCGCACGCCCTCGGTGGCGAAGAGGTCCTTGACGCCGAGCGGGATGCCCTCGAGCGGCCCGGCCTCGCCGGCCGCGATGCGCCTGTCGCTCTCGGCCGCCATGGCGAGCGCCTTGTCCGGCGTTGCCAGCACATAGGCGTTGAGCGCCTCGGCCTTTTCCATGGCGGCAAGATGCGCCCGGGTCAGCTCGGTGGCGGAAAAGCGCCTGGCCTTCAGCCCCTCGCGCGCCTCGGCGAGGGAAAGATCGGTGAGATCGGTCACGTTGTCGCTCTCTCGTCGTCGCGGCCGCGCGGCGGCCACCCGCTCAAAATTCGGCTGCGGCCTATTCGACCACCTTCGGCACCATGAAGAAGTCGTCTTCGCTCATGGGCGCATTGGCCACGATCTTGTCCGGATAGCCGCCGTCGGTGACGGCATCCGCCCGCTTCTTCATGACCATCGGCGTCACCGAGGTCATCGGCTCGACGCCCTCGACGTCGACCTCGCCGAGCTGCTCGACGAAATCGAGGATGGCGTTGAGCTCGCCCTGCAGGTGGGGCACCTCCGCGTCGGTGACGGCGATGCGTGCGAGGTGCGCGATGCGGCGCACGGTCTTCTCGTCGACGGACATGGAACCGGACCTGAATGGATTGCGGGAGGACGGTGCGGAACACCGCCGTTGCGCCGGGCTATAGCACCCTGCCCTTCGCCCCGGCAACCCGCTGCCCGGCGGGCTCAGGGCCTCGCGAACATCTCCGCGAAGCCCGACCAGCCGGAGGCATGGAGCCGCGCCACCAGGACGCCGACGCCGAGGACCGCGATGGCGCCGATGGCGAGGCTCGTCCAGTCGCGACGGCCGAAATAAGGGGGACGCCGGCGTGGTTCGAGATGCGTGACGTTGTCGTCCCGTCGGTCCTTCCCACTCCGGGCCTCGGCCGCGGCCGGCGCGGCCTGCGGGAGGTCGGGCTCGACAGGCGGGACGCCCGCGGCAGGCGCGGGATCGGCGACAGGCGCTTCCGCCCGGCGCTGAGGCGCCACCGGCTGCAGGAGGCTGCGCGGCAGGCGCACCACCGCGTCGGCCGGAATTGGCTCAGGACCGCTCATCGCACGATCACCCGGCATCGCTTCCGATCGCCCTCTCCTTCGCGGCGACGCCACCCAACCATGCCGTGCACCGCGAGCCGCGCTGCCACCATAGCCGAATACCGCGCGCCGCGCGACTGCCGCATCGCGCCAAGCCGAAGCCCTTACAATTCCACCGCCACGTTGCGCTCCGGCACGACGACGCGCGTCGCGTGCCCCTGCATCGCCGCGACGAACTTGTCCGCCGTCTGTTCGATGATCGGGAAGGAGCCGTAGTGGCAGGGAATGACGGCGTCGAGCTTGAAGAAGCGGCGCACGGCGAGCGCGGCGGTCGCGGGCGACATGGTGAAGCGGTCGCCGATCGGCACCATGGCGATCTTCGGCTCGTGGATCTCGGCGATGAGCTGCATGTCGCCGAAGATGTCCGTGTCGCCCATGTGATACACGACCGGCCCGCCCTCCGGCTTGACGACGATGCCGTTGGGGCTGCCGAGCGGGACGTTGACGCCCGCCTCGCCCATGCCCGCCGAATGGTCGGCGCGCACGAGGGTGACGGAAAATCCCGGCTGGTGGGTGGTGCCGCCGGTGTTCATCGGATCGAACTTTTCGAGCCCCTGCGAGACGAGCCACATGCACAGGTCGTAGTTCGTGACCACCGTCGCGCCCGTGCGCTTGGCGATGTCGAGCGTGTCACCCACATGGTCGCCGTGCCCGTGGGTGAGCAGGATGTGCGACACGCCCGCGATGATCGCGTCGATATTGCCGGTGAAGGCCGGGTTGCCCGTGAAGAAGGGATCGATGAGCACGCCCCTGCCGCCGAAGTCGAGGCGGAAAGCCGAGTGCCCGTACCAGGTGATCTTCATCGTCTGCTCCCTTGTCCTTCGGTTGCTTTCCCATCCTGCGGCGCACCCGCGGCGCCTCCTCGGCACCTCCTGGCGGAACATGCGCATTCGCCCCCTGTTGTGGAAGGACCACCGGGCGCCGGATGGGAGAATCCGATGCGATATCCAATGGCTTATGATGTCGTCTTCTTCATCGCGATGCTAGCGACGGCGCTCGCCCTCGGCCCCGCCATGGCGCATCTCCTCGAGCTGCCCAACAAGATCGGCCTGCCGTCCGGGGACTATTTCGTCGTGCAGCAGGCCTACCGGGGCTGGAGCCTTCTGGGCTTCCTGATCCTCGTCGAGCTGCTCTCCATGGCGGCCCTCGCCGTCATGGCGCGGCACGAGCCGCGCGTCCTGTGGCCCGTGCTGGCCGCCATCGCGGCCATCATCGGCGCTCAGGCCGTCTTCTGGATCTGGACCTATCCGGCCAACGTGGCGACGCGGAACTGGACATTCGTGCCGGAGAACTGGGAAACACTGCGCCGCCAGTGGGAATTCTCGCATGCTGCCGGTGCGTTCTTCCAGGTGCTCGCCATGGCCGCCCTCATCCTCGCTGCCCTGCGGCGCTCGCCGGCCTGATGACCCGGCAGCCGTGCCGTGCTACCAGACCGGCGATGAGCACCCTGATCGTTCCCCTGGCCGACCTCGACGCCCTCCCCCGCGGGCAGCGCCTCATCGGCGTCGACCTCGGCACCCGGACGATCGGCCTGGCGCTCTCCGACGTCGGCCGCAGCATCGCCTCGCCGCTCGAGACCATCAAGCGCACCAAGTTCTCCACGGACGTGAAGCGGCTCGTGGAACTCGCCGCCAAGCACGGCGTGGGCGGCCTCGTCATCGGCCTGCCGCTCAACATGGACGGATCGGAAGGCCCGCGCGCCCAGGCGACGCGCGCCTTCGTCCGCAACCTCGCGGCGCATCTTCCCTTGCCCGTTGCCCTGTGGGACGAGCGCCTGACGACGGCCGCCGTCACCCGCACGCTCCTCGAGGCCGACGCCTCCCGCGCACGCCGCTCGGACCTCGTCGACAAGATGGCCGCCAGCTATATCCTGCAAGGCGCGCTCGACCGGCTGGCCAGCGCCCGCCGCGCGGCCATGGCGGAGCGGGACGGCGAAGCCTGAGCCTCGCCCGAGGGGGTGCAGCCGCCGCCTCCGACATTGCGCAAGGCGCGAGAAAGCACGGCGTTTTGCCGGTCGCCTTCATATATCAGCTGTGGTAAGAATGCATTTATTGGTTGCATATAATATTTCATGCTAACTCTGGTTGCAGATCGTGCATAGATGAACGATATCAAACGCGACGGGCCCAACCTTTCCCTGGTTCGCCCGAGCAGCCGGCGCCAGTCGGAGCCGTCTTCCTCCGCCAAGCGGGCGTCCCGGGCCGCTGTCGTACAGCCACTCCAGGATGACCGTCAGGAGCTTCTGAGCTACGTGGCGCAGCTCAGTGGCGAACTGGCGATGATGTCGCGCGCGGCACGGCTCGACACCCTCGGCTATTTTCTCGAGATGGCCCGGATCGAGGCGCTCGGCGCGCTGAGCCGCCTGGAAACGGTCGACTGAGCTGCATCGCCTTCAGGCGAGCGAGACGGCGTTGCCGCCGTGGCGCACGAGCTTGCCGGCGAGCTCGAGCTCGAACAGCACGAGCTGGACCGAGCGGATCGGCAGCCCGGATGCACGCACGAGGTCATCCACCGAAACAGGCGTGGCGCCCAGGAGCCCGATGACGCGGCCCATGTCGTCCCTCGCCGTCTCGCCTCCGTCGAACGACGCCGCGTAGCTGCCGGCCTCGGGCCGCTCCGCCGTCGCCCGCGGGGCCTCCCCCTCCAGGCGAGGCGGGTCGCCATCCAGCGCGTCGAGGTCGAGTTCGTCCCACAAGGGATCCTCATCCGCCCGCTCGCGCGTCGCGTCCATCAGGCCGAAGTCGCCCGCGGGCGCCTTCGCGACGAGCGGCGCGAGCCCGCGCACCACATCCTCGGCGCTCGCGCACAGCGTGGCCCCCTCGCGGATGAGATCGTTGGTGCCCTCGGCCCGCAGGTCGAGCGGCGAGCCGGGGACGGCGAACACCTCCCGTCCCTGCTCCAGCGCGAACCGGGCGGTGATGAGCGAGCCGGAGCGCCGCGCGGCCTCGACCACGACGACGCCGAGCGACAGGCCCGAGACGATGCGGTTGCGGCGCGGAAAATCCCGCCCGCGCGGCTCCCATCCCATCGGCATTTCCGACACGACGACGCCGCGCGCGACGATCTCGTCGAGCAAGGGCGCGTTCTCGGCCGGATAGAGCCGGTCATGCCCACCGGCGAGGACGGCGACCGTCCCGGTGGCGAGGCTCGCGTTGTGGGCGCTCGTGTCGATGCCGCGGGCAAGCCCCGACACCACCACGAAACCCGCCTCCCCCAATTCGCGCGCAAGGCGCTGGGTGAACTTGAGGCCGGCCGCGGAGGCGTTGCGCGAGCCGACGATGGAGACCATCGGCCGCGCGAACAGGGCAGCATCGCCGCGCAAGCCGATGAGCGGCGGCGCCGTGTCGATGGCCCTCAGCGTCAGCGGATAGTCCGGCTCGGACGGCGCTACGAAGCGCACGCCGAACCGCGACGCCTGCGCCATCTCCCGCTCGGCTTCGCCGCGCGATGCCATGCGGATGGGGCGGCCGCGGCGGCGGCCGAGCTCCGGCAGCGCCTTGAGAACGGCAGCCGCGGTGCCGTAGCGGCCGATGAGCGTGCGGAAGGTGCGCGGTCCGATGCCCTCGCTGCGCAGCAGCTGCAGCCAGTCGAGGCGCTGCTCGTCGTCGAGACGAAATCCGCTCATGCCCATCTCCGTGAGGCCACGCCGGCGCACGGCGCGGCTGAACGGAGTGAGACTGCCCGGCGGCTGCGCCGGACGCAAGCCAAGGTTGCAGCGCCTGCGACGATGCAGCCTTCAGCCCTTCTGGCCGATCTTGCCCTCGGTGCCCTTGACGAGCCGCACGATGTTGCCCCGGTGCGCCCACCACAGCAGCACGACGAGGACGATCGCGAGCTCGCCCATCTGCCGCTCGCCCAGCATGAAGAAGGCGGCGACGGTCGCGAGGCTCGCAAGGAGCGCGGACAGCGAGGAATAGCGGGTCAGGAAGGCGCTTCCCAGCCACACGAGCGCGAAGACGAGCGCCACGAGCGGCTTGAGGCCGAGCGCGCAGCCGAGGAAGGTGGCGACGCCCTTGCCGCCGCGAAAGCGCAGCCAGACGGGATAGAGATGGCCGAGGAAGGCGCCGAGCGCGGCGAGGAGCGCCGTGTTCGGCCCCCATTGCGCGGCCACCACCACGGCAGCGGTGCCCTTGAGCATGTCGCCGAGGAGCGTCGCCGCGGCAAGGCCCTTGCGCCCCGTGCGCAGCACGTTGGTCGCGCCGATATTGCCGGAGCCGATGCTGCGCAGGTCTCCGGCGCCGGTCAGGCGCGTCAGAAGGATACCGAACGGGATCGATCCCAGCAGGTAGCCGAAGACGAGCGCAGCAAGAAAATAGGGCCAGGCGAGCGACCAGTTCATCGCTTCGGGCATGGGGCAGCCTCGGTTGTGGTTCCGTTGATGCCGATGTTGCACGCGGGCGGGCAGCGCGAAAAGGCCGCAAGCCCTGCCGCGGACATCAGGAAGCGGGCGATGCGTCGTGGACCTTGCGACCGGCGACGAAGGTCTGCAGCACGCGCCCCTCGAGCCTCGCCTCGTCGAAGGGCGAGTTCTTGGAGCGCGAGTGCAGGGCCGCCTTGTCGAGCACATAGGGCTCGTCGGGGTCGATGAGGATGAGATCGGCCGGCGCCCCTGCCGCCAGGCGCCCGGCCGGCAGGCCGAGCAGCGCGGCTGGCTGGCTCGCCATGGCGGCGAGCAGGCGGGCAAGGCCGATATGGCCGGCATGGACGAGCCTCAGCCCCGCCGACAGCATGGTCTCGAGGCCGACCGCCCCGTCCGCCGCCTCGGCGAAGGGCAACCGCTTCGTCTCCACGTCCTGCGGGTTGTGGTCGGAGACGACGACATCGATGACGCCGCGCGCCAGCGCGTCGACCACGGCGAGCCTGTCCTCCTCCGAGCGCAGCGGCGGCGAGAGCTTGAGGAAGGTGCGGTAGTCGCCGATGTCGCTCTCGTTGAGGGTGAGATTGTTGATCGACACGCCGCAGGTGACCGGCAGTCCCTCGGCCTTCGCCCGCTCGATGAGCGCGATGGAGGTGGCGCAGGACACCATGGCGGCGTGGTAGCGCGCGCCTGTCAACTGCACGAGCCTCAGGTCCCGCTCCAGCATGATGATTTCGGCCTCCCGCGGCACGCCCGGCAGGCCGAGGCGGCTCGCGAGCTCGCCCTCGTTCATGACGCCGCTGCCGACGAGGTCGGGATCCTCCGTGTGGTGGAGGATGAGCGCACCGAAATCGCGCGCATAGGTGAGCGCGCGGCGCATCACCTGGGCATTGGTGACGGAGCGCGCGCCATCCGTGAAGGCCACGGCCCCGGCCTCCATGAGGAGGCCGAACTCGGTCATCTCCCGGCCTTCGAGGCCCTTGGTCAAAGCGGCGGCGGGGTGGATGTTGACGACGGCCGTGTCACGGGCGCGGCGCAGCAGGAAATCGACGATCGACGGTTCGTCGACGACGGGGTCCGTGTCCGGCATGCAGACC
Source organism: Chelatococcus caeni (assembly GCF_014196925.1). Lineage (GTDB taxonomy): Bacteria > Pseudomonadota > Alphaproteobacteria > Rhizobiales > Beijerinckiaceae > Chelatococcus_A > Chelatococcus_A caeni. Next base: position 1,674,651 of record NZ_JACIEN010000001.1, read on the forward strand.
ACGGTGGTGACGCCGCCGGCCGCCGCGGCCTCGCTCGCCGTCTTCAGCGTCTCGCGGTGCTCGGCCCCCGGCTCGCCGACGAAGGCGCGCATGTCGACGAGGCCCGGCGCCAGCACGCGCCCGCCGCAGTCGACCACCTCGGCCCCGGCCGGGCCGGCGCGGCCGGGCTCGTCCCAGCCGATGTCCGCGATGACGCCGTCCTCGACGAGGAGCGCCCCTGCCGCCTCGCGCCCGCTCGCGGGATCGACGAGGCGGGCATTGGTGAAAACGAGGGCCCGCGCTTGTGTCGTGGGGGTCTTCATCGGTCCTGCCCCCTCATCCGTTCGGAAGGTTGCGCGCCAGCGCCTCGAGCGTCGCCATGCGCACGGCGACCCCCATCTCCACCTGCTCGCGGATGAGCGACTGGGCGCCGTCGGCCACCTCCGAATCGATCTCGACGCCCCGGTTCATGGGGCCCGGATGCATGACGAGGGCGTCGGGCTTCGCATAGGCGAGCTTCTCGCGGTCGAGGCCGAAGAAGCGGAAATATTCCTTCACCGACGGCACGAAGGAGCCGTTCATGCGCTCCCGCTGCAGGCGCAGCATCATCACGATGTCGGCATCCGCCAGCCCCTTGCGCATGTCCGTGAAGACCTCGACGCCGAAGCGTTCGAGCCCGGAAGGCAGCAGCGTCGAGGGCCCGACGCAGCGCACGCGCGCGCCGAGCGCCTGCAGCAGGATGATGTTGGAGCGCGCCACGCGCGAATGCAGCACGTCCCCGCAGATGGCGACGATCAGCCCCTCGATCCGCCCCTTGTTGCGGCGGATGGTGAGCGCGTCGAGCAGCGCCTGCGTCGGATGTTCGTGGGCGCCGTCGCCGGCATTGATGACGGCGCAGTCGACCTTGCGCGCGAGGAGATGCACGGCCCCGGCGGCATGGTGGCGCACGACGATGATGTCCGGCCGCATGGCATTCAGCGTCGCCGCCGTGTCGATCAGCGTCTCGCCCTTCTTCACCGAGGAGGAGGAGACCGACATGTTCATCACGTCGGCGCCGAGGCGCTTGCCCGCGAGCTCGAAGGACGACTGCGTGCGCGTCGAGGGCTCGAAGAAGAGGTTGATCTGCGTGCGCCCGCGCAAGGTGGTGCGCTTCTTCTCGACCTGCCGGCTCACCTCCACGGCCTCGTCGGCCATGTCGAGCAGGGCGGTGATGTCGAGCGGCGAAAGACCCTCGATCCCCAGCAGGTGCCGGTGGGGAAAGCTCGGGCGGGGCGCGGTTGTGGCTGTCATCTTGAAGCCACCGCTATAGGCGGAGTCGCGCCGTTCGGCAACAAGCTCTCACCCCGGCCGCTCATGGCTTCGCCAGGCTCGCGACGATCAGCTGCGTAAAGGCCGAGACGGCGGCAGCCTCGGCGACGCGGCCGCGCACGACTTCCGCGCCGATCGCCTCGCCGGCCCCGAGGAAGCCGACGCAGGCGAGGCGCAGCCTCTCGCCGGTGAGGGCGGTATAGGGGCCGAAGGCTCTGCCATAGAGGGCGATGCAGCCGTCGACGAGCTCGCGCTGGACGGCCTCCATCGCCTCGTCGCCCTTGAGGGCGGCGGAGACGGCGAGCCATTCGCCGCCGGCGGCGCAACAGTCCACATGCGCCTGGGCGACGACGCGGGCCACCTCGGCGAGTTGCCGCGGCGCCACGGCGAGCGCACGGCGCAGCGCCTCGACCTGCCGCTCGTCGAGCAGCCGATAGAGCGCGATCAGCAGCCCGGAGCGGGTGCCGAAGTGGTCATAGGCGATCGGCTTGGTCACGCCCGCCCGCTCGGCCACCGCCGCCAGGGTCAGCCCGTCCGTGCCCTCCTCCCGAACCATGGCGAGGGCGGTCTCCAGGAGCTGCGCCCGGCGCTCGCCCTTCGACAATCTGGCGGCCGGCGGCTCCCGCCCGGCAGCTTTTTTTTCCATGGCTCCTCGGCGCCCTGCTCTTCGCCGCTTGACAGCAGACAGGCAACTTACCACTAGTAAGTTACCATTGGTAGCAATCAGCCGGAGCGCGCCCGGCTCCCCGGATACAGAGGAGCAAGACCCGAAATGTCAATGCAACACCCGGCGCCGGTGCTCGTCATCGGCGGCTCAGGCGTCGTCGGCGCGCAGGCGGCCGCCATGCTGCGCCGTTTCCACCCTTCCCTGCCCCTCGTCATCGGCGGACGCGACCGTGCGAAGGCCGGGCGTGTGGCCGCCGCGATCGGCAACGCCTCTGCCATGCACGTCGACATCGACGTCGCCGGCCTCGCCCTGTCCGAGGACGCACGCTTCAGTGCCATCGTCGTCTTCGTCAAGGACGCGGCCCTCCACGCGCTCGACTACGCGCAGCGGCACGGGCTGCCTCACGTCAGCGTATCGAGCGGCGTCTTCGAGGTGGGCCCGGAGATGGCGCGCCACATCCACCGCCCCGCAGCCGCGCCGATCCTGATGGCGAGCAACTGGCTCGCCGGTGCCGCCACCTTTCCCACCCTCGTCTTCGCCCGGGATTTCCGTCGTATCGACACTATCGCCATCGCAGCGGTTCTCGACGAGGAGGACATGGGTGGCCCGGCGGCCTATGCCGATTTCGACCGGCTCACCACCGCCGCGCCGCACGCCCTGATGCTGAAGGATGGACGCTGGCTTTGGGCGGCCGGCGACGACGCCGCGCGGAACGTGCGTGACGTCGGCGGCAACGAGGTGGTGGCGAGCGCCTATTCGCCGTTCGACGTGCTCAGCCTCGCCGACACGACCGGCGCCCCCAACATCCGTTTCGACCTGGTCTATGGCCAGTCCGCCAGCCGCCGCCGCGGAGAGCCGTTCTCCACCGAGATCATCATCGAGATCGACGGCGAGGGCGCCGACGGGGACCGGCTGGCCCGGCGCTACGAGCTCGTGCATCCCGAAGGCCAGGCGCCGCTCACGGCCCTCGGCGCCACGCTGGCCGTGGAGCGCCTGCTCGGCCTCGCCGGCGGCGGCCCCGTCGCACCCGGCCTCTATCTGCCGGAGGTGCTGATCGAGCCTGCCTACGCGCTTCGGCGCATGCGGGAGATCGGCACCACCATGCGCCAGGTCTGAGGCGACGGCAGGGCGGCAGGCCATGGGGAACCACCCGGCGGCCGGCGCGTTGGAAGACGGGGCGAAAAGGAGAGTTAAGAATGACACGCCTACCTTATCTGCTCGCGTCCGCACTCCTTGCTGCGGGCATGACAGGAGCCATGGCGCAGACAACCGTGATCGAGACGCCCGGGCCGACGATCGAGATCGCGCCGGAACAGGAGACGGTCGTTCGCCGCTACGTCATCGAGCGTCGCCCGGCGCCGGTCGTTCTCGAGCGCGAAGTCACGGTCGGCGCCGAATTGCCGCCGGACGTCGTACTCCACGACTTCTCACCTGAGATCATCGAGACGGCACCGGGTCTGCGCGACTACGAGTACGTGACCACCGAGAACGAGATTCTCGTGGTCGAACCCTCGACCCGTCGGGTGGTGCGCGTTCTCGAAGCGACGGACTGACGCATCGGCTGGAAGCCATAGCCGACGCTCCAACAGCGCTGGCAAGGGGTATCGGTAACGCGAGGGAGGACCGGCGGCCATGCCGCCGGTCCGGTCGTTTGCGGCAGCCGGCAGCCTTGACTTCCGCCGCGGAATGCTGCATCTCCCGAGCCGAACGGCCGGGCGACTCCGGCCCTTTTGGTTTTTCGCGACGGGCTTGCCACAGCAGCCCCGCATGAAGAGGTGCCGCCATGGCCAAGGCTACGACGATCAAGATCAAGCTCGTCTCGACCGCCGACACGGGCTATTTCTACGTGACGACGAAGAACACGCGCACGATGACCGACAAGTTCGCCATCAAGAAGTACGACCCGGTCGCGCGCAAGCACGTCGAGTTCAAGGAACACAAGATCAAGTGAGCTCGGCGGGATCGGCGGCCGGCGGCGGATAAGCCCACCGGCCCGCGATGCCACGATAGCGTGATCCTGCAAGAAAGGCGCCCAATGGGCGCCTTTTTGATTCCGGCCGGCGGCCGGAGAATCGGGATGCACTGTCAGAACAATGAGGTGGCCGGCCGGAAGCGGGTTCGAGGAGGCCACGTAACCGCTTCCGTGCCGGCCGAACCCCACGGGACCCAGGAGATGCGGCGGACCTGAGCATCCGTAGGGAAACTTGCTGCGGGCCAGCGGCCTCGCATGCCGACAACCTACATCCGCGGCGCCAGAATGCAATCGCGGAAATGGCTCAACGGGTGCAAACCTGCGCGCACGGTTAAGCGCCCCATCAGGCGCCCCATTAGGCGCCCCATGCCGCCGCCTCGCCCGCGGCGGCCACCACACGGTTGCGGCCCGCGGCCTTCGCCCGGTAGAGCGCCATGTCGGCCCGCTTGAAGAGCGCCTGGATCGAGCCGTCGCCGGGCAAGAGACTGGCGACGCCGATGGAGACGGTCACATCGAGCGCGACCCTGCCCCGCTGCACGACGAAGGGTTCGCCCTCGACACGCATCCGGACCCGCTCGGCGACCGCCTCGGCGGCCTCGAGCGGCGTTCCCGGCACGATGACGACGATCTCCTCGCCGCCGAAGCGGCAGACCGTGTCGATGCCGCGGGTGTGGGTCTGCACGCGCCGGGCGAATTCGCGCAGGACCTCGTCGCCGACGTCGTGGCCGAAGCCGTCGTTGATCAGCTTGAAGCGGTCGATGTCGAGCAGCAGCAGCGACAGGCTGTCGCCGCTCTCCCGCGCCTGGGTGAAGGTGGTGCGCAGCTTCCCGTCGAGATAACGGCGATTGTAGAGGCCCGTCAGCGGATCGAGCACCGCAAGGGCGAGCGATGCCTGCACGCTGGCCCGCAGGCTGTCGGCATAGCGCTTGCGGCGCACCTGGGTGCGCACGCGCGCCACGAGCTCGCTGTGCTCCACCGGCCGCAGCAGATAGTCGTGCACGCCGATGTCGAGCCCGCGCAGGATGGCGGGGCGCTGGCTCTCGTCCGCCACCATCAGCACGACCGCGTTGCGAGAACGCTCCATGGCCCGCAGGTTGCTGCACAGCCGCAGCCCGTCCGCCCCGGCCAGGCCGAGGCTGACGATGAAGACGTCGAAATCCTCCTCCGCCACCCGCGCGAGCGCCTCCGCCGGCGTTTCGACGACGCAGACGGCATGATCGACGGCGAGTGCCGCCTGCATCCGGGCCGCCGTCTCCGGCCGATCCTCGACCACGAGAACCTGCGCGTCGCGTCCCGTCTCGAGCGTCGCCCCCGCCAAGGGGTCGTCGACGATGCCGAGCCCGCGCGAGGCCAGCACGCGGTTGCGCAATTCGTCGGTGAGGGTCTTCAGGCGCACGAGGCTGCGCACGCGCGCGATGAGGGCGAGGTCGTCGACCGGCTTCGTCAGGAAGTCGTCGGCCCCGGCCTCGAGGCCGCGCAGGCGGTCGCTCGGCTCGTCGAGCGCCGTCACCATGACGACGGGGATATGGGCCGTCGCCGGATCGTGCTTGAGCCGGCGGCAGACCTCCAGCCCGTCCATGCCCGGCATCATGACGTCGAGCAGGATGATGTCGCACAGGTTCTCGGCGCAGAGCGCCAGGGCCTGCGGCCCGCTCGAAGCGGTGAGGACCTCGAAATATTCCGCCGTCAGCCGCGCCTCGAGCAGCTTCACATTCGTCGGCGTGTCGTCAACTACGAGGATCCGGGCGGACATGGGGCGATGTGGCTCGTCTCAGGCAGCGTCGAGATAGTTTCTAACGGTTTCGAGAAATTTGGCCACCGAGATCGGCTTGGAGAGATAGGCCTCGCAGCCGCCCTCCCGGATGCGCTCCTCGTCGCCCTTCATGGCGAAGGCCGTGACGGCGATGACGGGGATCGCCTTGAGCTCCTCGTCCTGCTTCAGCCATTTCGTCACCTCGAGGCCGGAGACCTCGGGCAGCTGGATGTCCATGAGGATGAGGTCCGGCCGGTGCGCGCGTGCGATTTCCATCGCCTCGACGCCGCTTGCGGTCTTCAGCGTCGCATAGCCGTGGGCCTCGAGGAGGTCGCTGAACAGCTTCATGTTCAGGTCGTTGTCTTCGACGATGAGAACGGTCTTCGGCATATGCGACGCCTCTTGCGCGGCGGGCCCGCTCCATCCGCGATGGACAGGCGGGCTCTCACTTCCCTGTAAGATCGATGCTAGAGATAGCAGCCCACCCGTTGATGAATGGCAAATCTGATCCACGAAATGCGGCCGAACAAGTCATTGTCCGCAGCGCAAGCGGAAAACTGCGCCATCACCGCCCTTTCCTTCCTGGCGGCCGATCCCGAGCGGCTGGGGCGCTTCCTCGCCCTCACCGGCCTCGGTCCCGAGAACATTCGTGCGGCAGCGACCGAGCCGCGCTTTCTCGTCTCGGTCCTCGACCACCTGCTCGCGGACGAATCGCTGCTGCTCGCCTTTGCCGCCAACAACAATCTCGCCCCCGAGCACGTCGCGCTCGCCAGGGCCGTCCTCGATCCGGACCCGGGCAGCGGGCTGTGAGGCAGCGGCAGGCTGGTGCCGATTGCCGACGGCCCAGGGCCGATGGATGATGCTCTCCCGCCGGATTCGGGCGGGCACGGAAACATGAAACCATGGCCGGCGCGCCGAACATCTTCTGCCGCGACTGCCTCAGCGCCACGGCGCCGCCGCGCCCGCGCTGCCCCGCCTGCGGCAGCCCGCGCGTCATCGCCCATCCCGAGCGCGACCGGCTCTCCATCGCCCATGTCGACTGCGACGCCTTCTACGCCACCATCGAGAAGCGCGACGCGCCGGAGCTGCGCGACAAGCCGGTCATCATCGGCGGCGGCAAGCGCGGCGTCGTCTCGACCGCCTGCTACATCGCCCGCACCTACGGCGTGCGCTCCGCGATGCCCATGTTCAAGGCGCTGCAGGCCTGCCCCGACGCGGTGGTGATCAAGCCCGACATGGAGAAATACGTCCGCGTCGGGCGCGAGGTGCGCCGCCTGATGCTGGAGATGACGCCGCTCGTCGAGCCATTGTCGATCGACGAGGCCTTCCTCGACCTCACGGGCACCGAGCGCCTGCACAAGGCGACCCCGGCCGTCACGCTCGCGCGTTTCGCCCGGCGCGTGGAGGACGAGCTCGGCATCACCATCTCCGTCGGCCTGTCGGTCAACAAGTTCCTCGCCAAGATCGCGTCGGACCTCGACAAGCCGCGCGGCTTCTCCATCATCGGCGAGGCGGATGTCGCGCCCTTCCTCGCCGGCAAGCCGGTGTCCATCATCTACGGCATCGGGGCGGCGACCCAGGAGCGCCTGGCACGCGCCGGCCTCAGGACCATCGACGACGTCCGGGCCCGGGACGCGGGCGAGATCGTCGCCCTCGTCGGCAAGGACGGCCTGAGGCTGCACCGCCTCGCCCACGGCATCGACACGCGCAAGGTCGACCCGGTGCGCGAGACCAAGAGCATCTCCGCCGAAACGACCTTCGACCGCGACATCAGGGATGTGGAGACGCTGGCGCCGATCCTCTGGCGCCTGTCGGAGAAGCTGTCGCTCAGGCTGAAGAAGGCCGGCTTCGCCGGGCGCAGCGTGACGCTGAAGCTCAAGACCGCGGACTTCCGCACCAGGACGCGCTCGCGCTCCGGCATCGCGCCGACCCAGCTCGCCCGCCGGCTCTTCGACATCGCGGCGCCCATGCTGACGAGCGAGTGCGACGGCACCGCCTTCCGCCTCATCGGCATCGGCGCCACGGACCTGTGCGATGCCGCCCTCGCTGATGTCGGCGACCTCGCCGACACGGAATCGGTGCGCCTTGCCCGCATGGAGAAGGCGGTGGACAGCCTGCGCGAGCGCTTCGGCAAGGCCGCCGTCGTGCGCGGCATCGGCTTTGCCGCCGAAACCGGCAGGCCGGCGGACAAGAAGGGCGACAGCCGGCGCTGATGCGTCTCGGCGGTGCCGGACAGGCCCCCCTTCGGCGGATGGGGCTAACGCCACACCAGCCAGACCACCAGCGCCACGGATGCGATCCACAGGCAGGCGATGACGGCCGCGGCGACGCGGCTCACCGGGCGCTCCTGGGCCGCGGCCGCCAGTTCCCGGTGCTCGGCCATGAGCTCCGGCGGGATCAGCTTCACGACGGCGAGAACGCCGAGCGGCACGAGGATAACGTCGTCGAGATAGCCCAGAACCGGGATGAAGTCCGGGATGAGGTCGATGGGCGACAGCGCGTAGCCCGCGACGAGGAGGGCGAGCACCTTGGCATACAAGGGCACGCGCGGATCACGGCTGGCGAGATAGAGCGCATGCACGTCCCTCTTGATGACGCGCGCCCATTGCCTCAGCCGGCCGGCCATCTGGATGGGCCTAGGGCACCTGGCAGGGGTGCGTTTCGAGCACTTCGAGGGTCTTCATCTCGCCCTTGAGGGAGAAGTCGCCGTAGTCGAGCACGAGGTCGCGGCTGATGCCGTTCTCGTAGAGCTCGAAGGAGAGCTGGTAGCGCGGCGTGCGCTCCCCCTCCCCCTCCTTGGTGAAGTAACTGATCTTCACCGGCCAGCGCGGCATGTCCTTCAGCGCGTCCTGGCGCGCCGCCTCCTCGAGGCCCGCGACGGTGTCGGCCCCTTTCGGCCGGCCGATGATGGCGAGCGTGTCGTAGATCTGCCGGCCGTCGTCGGAGCCGTCGAACACCCGCGCCTCGATCAGTGAATTGCCGGCCTTGGCCGCGGCGATGATGCGCCTCAGGTGTTCGGTCGGGAAGATCACCTCGCCGTCGAGCGAGAAGCGGTCGCGTTTCGGGGCCCGGGTGCGCACCACGAGGCCATCCGCCGCCTCGCGCTCCGCCTGGCCGTCGACGAGCTTGGCCGGCGTGCCGCTGAAGGTCGATTCGGTCTTGAAGGTGAAGCTCGCCCCCTTGCCGTCCTCGAAGGTCGTCGTGCGCAGGTCGGACGTGCGCTGGCCGATGTCACCCCCCTCGAGCACCGTCACCTGGCGATAGGTCAGGGCATAGCCCTCGCAGGTGTTGCCGGTGAAGGAGAAGGCGACGCGCCCGCGGGCAGCCTCCACGCCGCGCGATCCCTTGCTCCCCAGCAAGGTGAGGTCATAGACGACGCGGTGCGGCGCAAGCGGCATCGCCGTCGTGGCGGCCGTGGCAGGCCCCAGGCTCAAGCCGACGGCCAGCAGCGTGCCGAGACAAACCTTCATGAAACTCTCCACTGCCGCGTCTCTTCGACGTCGTTCTGTCGCACCGTTCTGATTAGACGGCTGCGAGCCCCTGCCGGTCAAGGCAACAGAGGCCGCGAATGCGGCATCATCGGGATCGTGTGCGGAAGACGGCGCCCGGCGCGGCACTTGCCCACATCAGACTTGCCCACACGAGACTTGCCCACACAAGACTTGCGACAGGAGGGCGGATCGGCAACAACCTTGCCCGGTCATCGCCCGACCGGGTGACGGATCCATATGCGGAGACAGATGATGAGCACCATCGACGCCCTCCTCGCCGAACTCGGCATCACGCTGCCGACGCCGGCGGCTCCCGTCGCGAACTACCTGCCCTATGTGCGCACGGGCAATCTCCTCGTCATCTCCGGCCAGCTCTGCCTCGGCCTCGACGGCAAGCTCGCCGACGCCCACAAGGGCAAGCTCGGCGCCGGTGTTTCGCCCGAGACCGGCAAGGAGGCGGCGCGGCTGTGCGCCATCAACCTGCTCGCCCAGGCCCGCGCCGCGCTCGGTGACCTGTCGCAGATCACGCGCTGCGTGCGCCTCGGCGGCTTCATCAACGCGACGCCCGATTTCGCCGGCCTCGCCGGGGTGATGAACGGCGCCTCCGACTTCATGGTCGAGGTGCTGGGGGAAGCCGGCCGCCACGCCCGCTCCACGATCGGCGTCGCCGAACTGCCGCTCGACGCCTGCGTCGAGGTCGAGGCCATCTTCGAAGTCGCCTGAGGTCAGACGCATGCCCGCTCCCTCCTGGCTCACGGCGCAGCCCGTGGCGCACCGTGGGCTGCACGTGGCCGCCGACCGGGTGCTCGAGAACACGCCCGGCGCGGCCCTCGCCGCCGTCGCACGCGGCTTTGCCATCGAATGTGACGTGCAGCTCACGGCCGACGGCGAGGCCGTCGTGTTCCACGATTTCACGCTCGACCGCCTCACCGGCGAGAGCGGACGCATCGATGCCCGCACGGTGGCCGCCCTCGCGGGCATCGCCTTCCGCGACAGCGACGACCGCATCCCGACGCTCGGCGCGTTTCTCGACCTCATCGGGGGCCGCGTGCCCGTGGTCGTCGAGATCAAGAGCGGCTTCGACGGCAACCTCGCCCTGACGCGGCGCGTCACGGAGGTGGTCGCCGGCCGCGACGACCCGATCGCGCTCATGTCCTTCGATCCGGCCATCGTCGAGGCGCTCGCCGAGCTCGCGCCGGGACGCCCGCGGGGCATCACGGCGGAGGCCAACTACGACCACGGCGAATGGGCGCGCCTGCCGGCCGCCATGCAGAAGAGCCTCGGCCACCTGCTGCACATGGAGCGCTCGCGGCCCGACTTCATCGCATGGCACGTGAAGGACCTGCCGCACGCCGCCCCCAACATGGCGCGCTATTTCGGCATGCCCGTGCTGACCTGGACCGTGCGCACGCCCGAGGACCGGGAAACGGCCATGAAATACGCCGACCAGATGATCTTCGAGGGTTTCGTGCCCTGAGGCCCTACCGGCCGGCGGCTGGCGCACATAACTTAGCGGCATGACCCCATCCGCGAGCCGCCGCAGCCGATGACGACGAAAGCCGACGACGACGCGGGCCTCACCGTCCGCGTCGCTCCCTCGATCTCCGCCATCGCCGCTGCGGACTGGGACGCCTGCGCCAACCCGCAGGGTGCCGCACGGGAACCTCAACCGGCAGCTCAAGCAGCACCGGCAACCGATTCCCGCGACTCGTCTTTTCGAGCCCCCGACGAGGACCGGACCTGCGCCGGAAGCGGCATCGCCGTCCTTGAATCGGCTTCTCAGCACGATTCACATAACCCCTTCATTTCGCATGCCTTCCTCTCCGCCCTCGAGGAATCCGGCGCGGTCGGCGGGCGCACCGGCTGGACGCCGCTGCACCTCGTCGTCGAAGGGACGGACGGCGCCGTGCGGGCCGTGGCGCCCTGCTACGGCAAGTCGCACTCGCTCGGCGAATATGTCTTCGACCACGGCTGGGCCGATGCCTTCGAGCGCGCCGGCGGGCAATATTACCCGAAGCTCCAGCTGTCCGTGCCCTTCACGCCGGCGACCGGCCGGCGCCTCCTCGCGCGGCCCGGCCCCGGCGCTGACGCCGCGCGCCACGGCCTCGTCGCCGGCCTCAGGGCCCTGCGGCGCGAGATCGATGCCTCGTCCGCGCACGTGACATTCCTGCCGCAGGAGGAGTGGCGCTTCCTTGGTGAAGAGGGCTTCCTCCTGCGCACCGACCGGCAGTTCCACTGGCCCAACGAGGGCTATCATTCGTTCGAGGATTTTCTCGGTGCCCTTTCCGCCCGCAAGCGCAAGGCGATCCGGCGCGAGCGGCGCGATGCGCTCGGCCCCGACATCACCATCGAGCCGCTCACGGGCAGCGACATCACGGAAGCCCACTGGGACGCCTTCTTCGACTTCTACCAGGACACCGGCTCGCGCAAATGGGGCCGGCCCTACCTGCCGCGCGCCTTCTTCTCCCTCGTCGGGGAGCGCATGGCGGACAGGATCCTGCTCGTCGTGGCCCGGCGGGGCGGCCGCTACATCGCCGGGGCGCTCAACTTCATCGGCGCCAACACCCTCTACGGCCGCAACTGGGGCGCCATCGAGCATCACCCCTTCCTGCACTTCGAGCTCTGCTATTACCAGGCCATGGACTTCGCCATCCGCCGCGGCCTCGCCCGCGTGGAGGCCGGGGCGCAGGGCGAGCACAAGCTCGCCCGCGGCTACAAGCCTGCCCTCACCTATTCCGCCCACGACATCGGTCATCCCGGCCTGCGCCGGGCCGTGGCCGACTATCTGGCGCGCGAGCGCGTCGCCATCGAAGCGGAGATGGAGGCCCTCGCCGAGGAGCTGCCCTACCGGCACGAAGGCCAGGGGGCACGCGCGCCCGGCGCTTGACGGCGGGAGCCCCGCTCGCCAAACCTTGCCCGTCGGTGATCCATGAGGATGGCATGAGCAGCTACGATCCGAACAACATCTTCGCCAAGATCCTGCGCGGCGAGCTGCCGTGCGAGCGCGTCTACGAGGACGAGCACACGCTTGCCTTCATGGACATCATGCCCCGGGCCGACGGCCACGTGCTCGTCATCCCGAAGGTCGAGGCCCGCAACATCTTCGACATTCCCGCCGAGGATCTCGGCCGCCTCGCCGTCGGCGTGCAGAAGGTGGCGCGGGCGGTGAAGGCGGGCATGGACGCGGAGGGCCTCACCATCCAGCAGTTCAACGAGAGCGCCGGCGGCCAGGTCGTCTTCCACATCCACGTCCACATCCTGCCGCGCTGGAAGGACGTGCCCCTCAGGCCGCACACCGGCGAAATGGCACCGCCCGAGACGTTGAAGGCCCACGCCGAGCGTATCCGTAAGGCCATCGCCGGGCTCGCCTGACGCTTGACACGATGACCGAAGGAAAGGCGGGCGCTGTCCAGCAGCGGCCGCCTTTCCGTTTCGAGACAAGCCCCACGTCAGCTTGCCGTTCGAGGATGGCGGCATCGCCCCGTGTGCCGACCTTTCGACGAGGTGACGCGTGCTGTCCCGGAACTGGCTCCACAGCTTTTCGATCCGCATGCGGATTGCCGCCCTCAGCCTCACGGCCCTTGTCGGCTTTGCCGCGATCGGGACCATCTACACGGCGAGCAATAAGCAGATCGCGGCGGCGCTCGCCGAAAAGGACGCCTACGCCGACCTTGCCCACGCCGCCGAGCTGTTCCGCGCCGCGACGCTGCGGGTCGAGGGCGACGTGAAGGATTACCTGCGCGTCCGCACCGATGTCGTGGCGCGCAAGTTCGACGACGAGGCCCGCCAGGCGACCGAAGCGCTGACCGCCCTGCGTTCCCGGCCCATGGCCGGCGACCTTTCCGCCAGCATCGACGAGCTCGGCAAGGCGCTCACCGCCATCGAGACCTCCTTCCGCACCGTCGCCGGGCTCGTGAACGATCTCGGCACGAGCCCGGACAGCGGGCTTGGCGGCGACATCCAGGCCGCCGCCAAGGCGATGGAGCAGGCGCTCGCTGAATTCGCGCGCGACAATCCCGACCCCGAGCTCAACCGGCTGATCGTCGCCTTCGACCAGTTGCGCCGAACCGAGCGTGAATACCTGCTGACGGGCGGCGACACCGAGCGCGGCCGGGTCGAGGTCGCCCTCGGCCGGGTCGAGCGCCTCGTCGCCCGTGCCGAGACTCTGACGCCCGAGCTGCGCACGGGCCTCGAGGGCGGTCTCAAGACCTACCGGGCGAAGGTGGACGGCTGGCAGGAGAAGCACGACCTCTTCGTGCGCGTCGGCGATCAGCTCGCCCTCTCCACCGATGTCATCGACCCGGCCGTCGCCGCCATCGTGCAGACGGCGGTGAACGGATCGGCCGCCGCGACGCAGCGCCTCCAGCGCATCGCAGACGCGACGACCAATGTCGTCCTCGCGACGATCGCCGCCTCGGCGGTGATCGGCTTCGCCCTGTCCTGGCTCATCGGCCGCAGCATCAGCCGCCCGCTCAACGGCCTGGCGATGACCATGCAGCGCCTCGCTGCGGGCGATACCGGCATCGCCATCCCTGCCGTGCCCGGGCGCAACGAGATCGCCCGCATGGCGGCGGCGGTCGCCGTCTTCCGCGACAATGCGCTGGAGCGCGACGCCCTCACCGCGCGCGAGGCGGAGGAGCAGGCACGGCGCGACGAGCGCGCCGCCCAGATCGAGGCGATGATCGCCCGCTTCGAGGCCACGGCGAAGGCCGGCCTCGTCGAGGTGCGCAGTGCCGCGGCCGAGCTGAGGACGGCCTCGGATGCGCTCGACGCCACCGCGCGCGAGGCGGCGGGGCGCATCACCGAGGCCGACGGCGCGGTCGCGGTCGCCTCCGACAACGTGTCGTCGGCCGCCACGGCGACGGGCACGCTCGCCGAATCGATCGACCGCATCACCGAGGAGGCGGCCCGCTCGACCACCGTCGCCGGACGCGCCCGCGACGAGGTCGCCGAGACCGTGGAGACCGTCCAGAACCTCGCCACGGCCGCCGACCGCATCGGCGAGGTGGTGAAGCTGATCCTCGCCATCGCCAACCAGACGAACCTGCTTGCCCTCAATGCGACGATCGAGGCGGCCCGGGCCGGCGAAGCCGGCAAGGGGTTTGCCGTCGTCGCCTCGGAGGTGAAGACCCTGGCGAGCCAGACCGCGTCCGCGACCGAGGAGATCCGCAGCCAGATCGCCGCCATCCAGGCCGTGTCCGACACGGCGGTGGACGCCATCGGCCATGTCAACGCGATCATCGTGGAGATGGCCACGATGGCGGGGACGGTGTCGGACGCCGTGCGTGAGCAGGAAAGGGTCGTGCGCGCGCTCGCCGACAACGTCGATCGCGCCTCGGGCGAGGCCGCCAACGGCGCAGGTGCCATGAAGGGTGTCGCCGAGGCCGCCGAGGCGACCCGCACGGCCGCGCGCGACGTGGACGCCCTCGCCGACCGCCTGGCGGACCAGACGGAAACGATCGAGCGCGCGATCTCGGCCTTCCTGGAGGATGTGCGCGCCGCCTGACGCGGCTTCAGGCGAAAGGCATCAGCGCAGGAGGTCGCCGCTCGCCACGGCCCTGATCAGGGCCTGTGCGGGATCGCTGACCTGGTCCCAGACGAGCGAGCCGAGGAAGAAGCTGATCAGCACGATGATCGGCAGGAAGAACCAGGACATCACTTCTTCGGTGCGCTGGCGGCGACGCCGGCGCTCCCGTCTACGCTGAAACCAGCTTGCCACCTTCAACCCCTGACGAGCGGGACCTTGGGCACGGTGCTGACCGGCGCCGGCAGGCCGCCCTTGCCGCCCCGCCCGCCGGTCTCACCACCGCCCGACTTGCGGCCTTTCTGCACCTTTCGGGCCGGCTTTGTCGAGCCCCGCTTCACCTTGCGGCGCTTGGCGGCATCGGCCACGTCCTTCTCGGGCTTCGGCGTCACCGGCCCTTCCGGATATTCGAAGCCGAGGCTGCGCGTACCTGTCTCGTCGGTGATGACGACGACGCGCACGGCGCCGCCGTTCTTCAGCCGCCCGAACAGCACCTCGTCGGCCAGCGGGGTCTTGATCGTCGTCTGGATGAGCCGCGCCATGGGCCGGGCCCCCAGCGCCTCGTCATAGCCGTTGTCGACCAGCCACTCGCGCGCCTCGTCGCTCAGCTCGATGGTGACGTTGCGGTCGGCGAGCTGCGCCTCGAGCTGCAGGACGAACTTGTCCACGACCTTCGCCACCACCTCCTTCGGCAGATGGCCGAAGGAGATGATCGCGTCGAGGCGGTTGCGGAACTCCGGCGCGAAGAGGCGGTTGACGGCCTCCTGGTCGTCTCCCTCGCGCTTGGTGCGCGTGAAGCCGTAGGCCGGCCGGGCGAGGTCGGCGGCGCCGGCATTCGTCGTCATGATGAGGATGACGTTGCGGAAATCGACCTGCTTGCCGTTGTGGTCCGTCAGCTTGCCGTGGTCCATGACCTGCAACAGGATGTTGAACAGGTCGGGATGGGCCTTCTCGATCTCATCGAGCAGCAGCACGCAGTGCGGATGCTGGTCGACGCCGTCGGTCAGGAGCCCGCCCTGGTCGAAGCCCACATAGCCGGGCGGTGCGCCGATGAGCCGCGAGACGGTGTGCCGCTCCATGTACTCCGACATGTCGAAGCGCAGCAGCTCGACGCCGAGCGTCGCCGCCAGCTGGCGCGCCACCTCCGTCTTGCCGACGCCGGTCGGGCCGGCGAAGAGATAGCAGCCGATCGGCTTCTCGGCATCGCGCAGCCCAGCGCGGGCGAGCTTGATCGAGGCCGACAGCGCCTCGATGGGGCGCTCCTGCCCGTAGACGACGCGCTTCAGCGTCTCCTCGAGGTTCTGCAGAACCTCGGCATCGTCCTTCGACACCGTCTTGGGCGGGATGCGCGCCATGGTGGCGATGGTCGTCTCGATCTCCTTGACGCCGATCGTCTTCTTGCGCCGGCTCTCGGGCAGCAGCATCTGCGAGGCGCCGGTCTCGTCGATGACGTCGATCGCCTTGTCCGGCAGCTTGCGGTCGTGGATGTAGCGGCTCGACAGCTCCACCGCCGCCTTGATGGCGTCGTTGGTGTAGCGCAGCTTGTGGAACTCCTCGAAATAGGGCTTCAGCCCCTTGAGGATGGCGATGGTGTCCGGGACGCTCGGCTCGTTGACGTCGATCTTCTGGAAGCGGCGCACCAGGGCCCGGTCCTTCTCGAAGTACTGGCGGTACTCCTTGTAGGTGGTCGAGCCGATGCAGCGCAGCGTGCCGGAGGCGAGCGCGGGCTTCAGCAGGTTCGACGCATCCATCGCGCCGCCGGAGGTCGCCCCGGCGCCGATCACCGTGTGGATCTCGTCGATGAAGAGGATCGCGTCGGGATGCTGCTCGATCTCCTTCATCACCTGCTTGAGGCGCTCCTCGAAGTCGCCGCGGTAGCGCGTGCCGGCGAGCAGCGTGCCCATGTCGAGGGCGAAGACCGTCGCGTCGGCCAGCACCTCCGGCACCTCGCCCAACACGATCTTGCGGGCGAGCCCCTCGGCGATGGCCGTCTTGCCGACGCCGGGATCGCCGACGAGCAGCGGGTTGTTCTTGTGCCGGCGGCACAGCACCTGGATGGTGCGCTGGATCTCGCCCTCACGGCCGATGAGCGGGTCGATGCGCCCCTCGCGGGCCTTCTTGTTGAGGTTGACGCAATAGGCCTCGAGGGCATCGCCCTTCTTCTTGCGCTGGCCCTCGGCCTCGTCGGTGCTCGACGAGCGCCCCTCGCTCTCCTCGTCGGAGCCGCGCGGCGCGCGGGTTTCCGACAGCCCGGCGCGCTTGGCGATGCCGTGGCTGATGTAGTTGACGGCGTCGTAGCGCGTCATGTCCTGCTCTTGCAGGAAATAGGCCGCGTGGCTCTCGCGCTCGGCGAAGATGGCGACGAGCACGTTCGCGCCCGTCACCTCCTCCCGGCCCGAGGACTGCACGTGGATGACGGCGCGCTGGATGACGCGCTGGAACCCGGCCGTCGGCTTCGATTCCTCGCGCCCGTCGGCGACGAGGTTGGTCAGCTCGGTATCGACATATTCGACGAGATTGCGGCGCAGCATCTCGAGATCGACATTGCACGCGCGCATCACCGCCGCCGCATCCTGGTCATCGACCAGGGCGAGCAGCAGGTGCTCGAGCGTCGCGTACTCGTGGTGGCGCTCGTTGGCGAAGGCCAGGGCCCTGTGAAGCGCCTGTTCGAGACTGCGGGAGAAGGTGGGCAAAAGGGTCTCTCCCCTATTTCTTTTCCATCACGCATTGCAGCGGGTGCTGGTGCTGCCGTGCGAAATCCATCACCTGGGTGACTTTGGTCTCGGCAACCTCATAGGTGAAGATGCCGCATTCCCCGACGCCGTTCTGATGCACGTGCAGCATGATCCGGGTGGCGTCCTCCCGGGCCTTGTTGAAGAAGCGCTCCAGCACGTGCACCACGAACTCCATCGGCGTGTAATCGTCGTTGAGCAGCAGCACGCGATACATGTTGGGCCGCTTGGTCCGCGGCTTGGTTTTCGTTAGAAGCGCCGAACCCGGACCATCGTTCCCTTGCGAGGGACGCAATCCGCCACGCCGGCGCTCCGTCATGCCCGTCGTCGGCCCCACGGCCCGCTCGTCCAGCTTCCCAGTCCCTGTCGGCATCGTATCCGCAAATGATCTCGCGCTTGGCCCGCTCTCGCGCGCGCCCGGACGGCGCGCCCCGACTAATCTAATGCCCGGCGGGATGCTTCGCCAGTGCGTCCGGCGCCGCGCGCGGATCAAAAAACAACGACGGCGGCAGCAACGCCTCCGCCGCCGCCCCCGGCGAGGGGAGACAGGCGCGAAAAAGGGCAAACGGCACGAAAAAAGGCCCGGCACGGGGCCGGGCCTTGAGGCGGGAGGATAAATCGATCGGCGGCGCGAGCCGCCGCCGGTATCACTTGCCGGTGGTCGCGACCGTCTGCGCGCGGGCGTAGAGGCCCTCGTAGGGCTTCACCGCTTCCTTGGCGAGGTCGGCATAGAGCTCACCGATCTTGCTCGTCTGGGCGACGAGACCCTCGTAGGCGCTCTTGAGATAGGCGGACTGGATCTCGAAGGCCTTGTCGAGCGTCTTGGCGCCGGCGAGCTTCTCGACCGTGGCGCTGCCCTGCTCGAAGCTCTTCTTCGAATAGTCGGCAACCTCGACGGCGATCGCCTGGGCACCCTTGGAGACGGCGCCGAACGTCTTCATGGCGACGTCCATCTGTTCCTTGCCGAGTTTCTGCAGATCGTCGAACTGAGCGAACATGTCCTCTTCGGCGCCGCGAGACGCCGCCCCTGAGCTGGCCGGAGACACGTCCGGCATGACCAAAAAACCGCCTGACTAAAGCCGGTGCGCTATATATATGTGCAACGCACAATGGCTGTCAACGCCATTTGTTGCATTGCAACATGACCCGCAGGCGCCCGGTTTAACGCATCCGTAACCGCGTCGACTTAGCGTCGTTGACAGTGGCGCGCCGGTGACTGGCTCGAAAGATCCGGCGCAGAAGGACAATTCAGGCGTCTGATGTCGGGGACGGACAAATGAACATGGGTTGCGTATCGACCCGGTGGCGGCGTTGGGGCGCCGTGCTGGGAACAGTCGGGCTTGCCGCGTCGCTCAGCCTCGTGCCAACGGCTCCGGCCATGGCCAAGAAGAAGGCTTCGGGTGGATACAACCCGCCGTATGCGGCCATCGTCGTCGACGTGAAGAGCGGCAAGACGCTGCACGCCGTCAATGCCGACGCCCCGCGCATCCCCGCATCCATCACCAAGGTGATGACGCTCTATCTGCTGTTCGAGCAGCTCGAGGCCGGGCGGGTGCGCCTCGACACGCCCCTCAGGGTCTCCGCGAACGCCGCCGCGCAGGCGCCGTCGAAGCTTGGGCTCAAGGCCGGCTCCAGCATCTCGGTGGAGAACGCCATCCTGGCCATGGTGACGAAGTCGGCCAACGACGTCGCCATGGTGGTGGCCGAGAACATCGGCGGCTCCGAGCGCGCCTTCGCCCAGCTCATGACGCGCAAGGCGCGTGCGCTCGGCATGAGCCGCACCACCTTCTACAACCCGCACGGCCTGCCGTCCTCGCCCGCCAACGTCTCCACGGCGCGCGACCTCGCCATCCTCGGCCAGGCCATCCAGGACCGCTTCCCCCGTTACTACGGCTATTTCGAGAAGCGCAGCTTCACCTACGCCGGCCGCACCCACGGCAACCACAACAAGCTGCTCGGGCGCGTCGAAGGCGTGGACGGCATCAAGACCGGCTTCACCCGCGCCTCCGGCTTCAACCTCCTGACCTCGGCCAGGACGAGCACCCGCCACGTGGTCGCCGTCGTCCTCGGCGGCCGCTCCGGCGCGTCGCGCGACCAGATCATGGCCAACCTCGTCTCCGACAACCTGCCCCGGGCCTATGCCGGTGCGCGGCAGACGCCGGCCGTCGCCGACCGTGCGCCGACGCCGGTCGCCGTCGCCCGCGCCGAGGAGGTGGAGACCACCGCCGCCATTCCGCTTCCCGCGCCGCGCCCCGAGCCGGCCGGCGCCCCGCTCGACCTGTCCAGCATCCGGCCGGTCGTCGCCTCGGCCTCCGGCTCGACCGCGACGCCCTCGTCCATGCAGTGGTCGGCAGGTCCGCAGCCGGCACCCCGCGCCGGGACCCAGGTGGCCTCCGCCGAGCCGGTTGCCGTCTCCGCCATCGCCGATCTCGAGAAGAAGCAGGCGGCCGAGGAACCCGTGAAGCAGGCCGCCCCCTCCCGCTCGGCCGGCTGGGTGATCCAGCTCGCCGCGACCGGCGACGAGGCGCGCGCCCGCGACATTCTGAGCGACGCCCGCCAGAAGTCCCGCGATCTCCTGTCGAACGCCTCGCCCTTCACCGAGAAATTCGTCAAGGACGGCACCACCTTCTACCGCGCACGCTTCTCCGGCTTCGATCCGGACAGCGCCCAGGCCGCCTGCAAGACCCTCAAGCGGCGCGGCTTCTCCTGCTTCGCCACCCGCGGCTGAGCCGCGCGACGACGAGCGGGCCGCCCTGACGGCTCGCCAGCCTTCCAGTGTCAAACGCCGCATTCGGTCGGAGTATCAGCGATGTCGGCTCAACAGGATGTCCTTGGCCTGATTCACACGGGCGGCCAGATAGGTCGAGCCCCCCTGGTCGGGATGGAGTTTCTTCATGAGCGTGCGGTGCGCGCGACGAATGTCGGCCTCTCCGGCCCCCGGCGGAAGGCCGAGCACCTCACGAGCCTCCTCTTCCGTCATCGCGCCCGCAGCCGCCTCGCCGCGGCCCCGCGCGTGAGCATCGCCGTCAGCGTCTTCACGCCAGGCGGGAAACCGGCGGTCGAGATAAGCCTCTAGGAGGCGCGCACCGTCCATGTCGCGGGCGAGGCATTCGCGGTGGAGCTCGAGAAGCTCCTCCCGCCCCAGCCCCGACAGGGCCCGGCCCTCCCGCGGGCCGGCGAGAACCGTCCCCTCCATCTCGCCGCTCGCATGGTCGAGCTCCATCTCGATCATCACCGAGCGCACCCGCGATACGCGGGGCGCCCCGCCGCCCGACGAGCCGGGCCCGGATCCCGGCCAAGAGCCCGGCCAAGAACCCGGCCAGGAGCGCGGGCTCGCATAGCCGGCCCCCGGCCGGCCGAGCAGCCACCAGCCGAGGCCGGCAAGCCCCAGCGCCATGTCGAAACGCCCCCGCACCAGCAGCACGGCCGCGACGGCGAGCGCTCCCCAGCCGCCGGCCTGGCGCAGGACCTTCGCCAGCACCTTGGCATCGGCATTGGCATAGCTGCGCCCGAGCCACCACAGGAGCACGAGCGCGAGAAGTCCAAGAGCAAGTGCGATCACCGCTTGCCACCCATTGCGGTCAACAATCCCCTCACCTCGCCGCCGTCGCGGTCGGCGAGCCGCTGCAGCGCCGGCAGGCCACCGGTGGCATAGGCCGCCGCGCCGCGCAGAAGCGCTGCGAGCGTCGCGCCCGCACCGCTGTCGAAACGTGCATAGGCGCCGCCGGTCAGGCGGGAAAGCTCCTTGAAGACCTGTGTCACGGCCGCGTCTTGCCCCTCCTGGAACGCGAAGATGCGCACGCCGAGCAGGCTAAGTTCACCGGCGAGCGCGCACAGGCCGTCCGCATCCTCCTCGACGGCGTCGCCGACGAGGACGAGGACCTTCGCCCCACTGCGCGACACCTCGCTGCGGGCATGGGTGAGGACGCGCCCGATCTGCGTCAGTCCGCCGCGGCAGTCGATGCGCGTCATGAGCGCGGTCAGCGCCCCGGCATCGGAGACCCAGCGCGAGGCCCGGCATTCGCCGAAACCGCGGAAATAGACGAGCTGCACGGCAAGGCCGCCGCCGGCGAGCGCCGTGTCGAACATCTCGGCCTGCAGCCGGCAGGCGAGATCCCAGGTCGGCTGCCGGCTCATGGTGGCGTCGAGCGCGAAGATGAGGCGCCCCGCCGGCGCGGCGGGCGTGGCGACCGCCCTGGCCTCTTTCAGGAAGGCATCGACGTCGCGCGACGGGCCGGCCTCCGGCGCGGATGATCCGCGCTGCGCCAGGTCCCTGTCGCGGCCGTCACGCTTGTCCTCACCCATGGCCGGGCCGCCTCCCTTTCGTTCTTATCTTCATGTGGCACGAACCGGCGCCCTTGCAAGCGCGACATCCCCCCGGGGCCTCTTTGCACTGCAACATGATTGTTGGCGGGGCAGCCTCGCTTTGCTACAGGCAGAAGCTATGCACGGCGGCAAAGACCGGGCAAGGGAGGGACGACGGGCATGGACAGGGTCGCGACGGTCGATACGGTCAAGGGCTTGCGCGAGGCGGTCGCCTCGTGGCGCGGAGCGGGCGAGCGCGTCGCCCTGGTGCCCACCATGGGCGCCCTGCACGTCGGCCATCTTTCGCTGGTCGAGCGCGCCCGGGCGCTGGCCGACCGGGTCGTCGTCTCGATCTTCGTCAATCCGACCCAGTTCGCCCCCAACGAGGATTTTTCGAAGTATCCCCGCACGCTGGACGATGACCGCGCGAAGCTCGCGGGCCTCGCGGAGCTCGCCTATACGCCGCTCGTCGAGGAGATGTATCCGCCGGGCTTCGCCACCACGGTGAGCCTTGCCGGCCCGGCCGCCGCCGGGCTCGAGGATGCCTTCCGCCCCACCCATTTTGCCGGCGTCGCCACCGTCGTCGCCAAGCTGCTGCTGCAGGCCCTGCCGGACGTCGCCGTCTTCGGCGAGAAGGATTACCAGCAGCTCAAGGTCATCGCCCGCATGGCACGCGATCTCGACCTCACGGCCGAGATCATCGGCGCACCGACCGTGCGCGAGGCCGATGGGCTCGCCCTGTCCTCGCGCAACCGTTACCTGTCCGACGAGGAGCGGGCGCTCGCGCCCACGCTGCACCGCACCTTGCAGGACGGCGCAGCCCGCCTGCGCGCCGGCGAGGATGCCGGGGCCGTCGTGACGGCCGGCGAGGATGCTCTTGCGGCAGCCGGTTTCGCCGTCGATTACCTCGCCCTGCGCGACGCCGAGACGCTCGCGCCGGTCAGCGACCTTGCGGCGCCGGCGCGCCTCCTCGTCGCGGCGCGGCTGGGAGCGACGCGGCTCATCGACAACATCGCCGTCTGACGAGAACGGGCACGGCGAAAGCCGTGCCCCGTCAGCCATTTGCAGCACGATCCGGAATCAGTTTCCGAGGCAACGGCATCGTCAGTGCAGCCGGCGACGCTCCTCAGCATCCTCGTAAGCCGCCCAGGCCACGAGGAGATCGGCGCCGAAGCCTTCGTCCGCGAGGCTGCCGCTGATGGTCAAGAAGAGGGATTCGGCCTTGTGCCAGTCGCGGGCGAGCGGCATGGCCCCGTCGGGCCCGCTTTCGAGCCGCGCCTCGGCATAGCGCTCCAGCAGCGCCTCGCGCTCGGCGAAGGCGAAGGCGGCGACGGCGGTGCGGAACACGCGTCCCGCCTCGATCTCGACCTGCCCCGTATCGCGCTGGCGCGGACGCACGAGATAGCCTTCCGCCCGCTCGTCGATTTCAAAGGACCGTGCGGCCCCTTCTGCAACACCGATCAGCATGAGCGCCTCCATCGGCTATCCTCATGCATCGACGATGCCAGCAAGGCTGTGCCAAAGCGGTGCGGGTGCGCACGCAACCTACAGGAGGCCGAGGGAGGCGAGTTCCCGCCGCAGCTCCTCGGGCATCTCGGCTGCGCTCGCGCTGCCGTCCCCGAGGTCCGGCGGCGCATCCTTGGCCGTGAGATAGCGCCAGCCCTGGAACGGGCGATACGGCCGCGGCGAAACCGGCACGACGACCGGCTCCATGACGAGATGGCAGCGCGAGATGCCCTCGCCATCGGTGAAGGGGCGGATGGCGACGAGCCGCTGGCGGCAGGCGAGCTGTCCCTTGATGACCCAGTAGAGCGATCCGCCGTCGAGAAGCTCCTCGACGCGCTTGGGCACCATGCGCGTCGTGTGCAGCTGCTCCTGCGGCAGCTTCTGCCGCCGGCGCTCGCGCATGCGCTCCTCGATCCACTCCTCGAGGTCGCGGATCGATTCTGCCCCGACGCAGAGCTTGATGAGATGGAGGGCCATGGCCCAACTATCTAGCGCCGGCGCCGCGCGAGGCAACCGGGACGGTGCACGGGGCGGGGGATAACGGGTGGAGCAAGAGAAACGACTGAGTCGCAACTACAAAGGCTGAGGCTGCGAACCTCGATAAGGGAGCCACACCTCAACCAACGATAGGCACCTTGTTGATTGCCGGATTCTAATCGCTCCCCCGAAACAAGCGGAAGAACGTCTGAGAATTCGGCTCGATCAACCCAAATCCGCTCGCGTCGATATAGAATTTAAAGGTCAAATTTATTGGAATGGGAATATTATTATCAACAAATATGCTCGAAACAAAATTCGAATCTGATTGGGCCGCTAAAGCAAATCTCTCCAACTCCATCATGACGTGATCTGCGCTCCGGACGGCATCGATCGATACCCCTGAAGCAGAAATCCCGGGACCCGGAAAATAGCAACTCCCATCGAGCTCCACCATAAAATTTGCGCCCATTTGCAGCAATCTTAGGCGATCGGAATCGTTAAGCGTCCGAGACAAACCAACGGCCCCCTCGACCTTATAAACTAAATTTGCCATCGGCCAGTTATTTACAATTACCTTGATCGAATGCGCGCTGGCCCAAGATCCTCTATGGGGCATTATATCGATTACGAAGGCATGATCGCGCTTAAACAATACAAATAGAACATCATCACTTCTTACAACAAAGCCATCATCCTCGACTTGATCGCTCATGTGAAGATGGTAAATACCGAAAGAATTCAACATGAGATCAATATCTTGCCGCCGCTTTAGAGGAACACTCCCTGGGACAACGACAGCCTGGTCAATTCTTCGACTCTGATATTTCCTAAGATCGGCGCCGCTCTTAATGGCCGACAACAAATATTCGAGCGGTTGCTTATAGCGCTCTCTCAGCGAATTCCCGATGAACTCACCAGAGAGGTAGACATCTCTTGGACGAGCCGAAATAGTGCGCCACGACCAATTGAACCACCGAATAAGAAGTTCCGTCGCATCAAGACCGTGAAGGTAGCATACGATGGAATTATCCGCCCTGTCGTATGGCAGCGCGTGTAACAGAAAAGCACGGGCGCTTTCCGTTATCTGATCTAGAAGATTGTCTGGAATATTCAATTTGATAGCCAACTATTTTGTATAGAAGATTATTTACACCTACTCCTCCCCTGCGATCACGATGAGCCGCGCCCCTTCCCCCACCTGCGCTCCCGGCTCGGCGGCGATCTCGGTCACCGTGCCGGCGCAGGGGGCGACGAGCACGTGCTCCATCTTCATCGCCTCGACCACGGCGAGCCGCTCGCCCTTCTCGACCCTGTCGCCGACGCCGACGAAAACGGCGACGAGTTTGCCGTGCATCGGCGCCTTGACGAGGCCGTCGCCGTCCATGTGCTCGAGGTCGACGGCGAAGGGGTCGTAGATCCTGACGCTCGTCTGCCGGCCCTCGGCGAGGACGAGCATGGCCGCGTCCGCCTCGACCAGCGTGAGATCGTGCTCGCCCTCCGGCACCGGATGGCCGGGAAAGGCGACGGCCGGTCCGTCCGGGCCGTAGTCGAGCACGGCCTCGACCCGCTCACCCTCGACGAGGAGCGGCAGGCCGGTGCGCCGCGCGCCGACGAGCTGGAAGCCGTCGTCGGCCCACCAGCCGCCCGCCTCCTCGTCCCGCAGGGACGACGCGGCGGAAAAGGCGATGCGTTCGCTCTCGCGGTGGACGAGGGCGAGCGCCCCCGCTGCCGCCGCCGCGGCATCGAAGCCGCGCGGTACGGCGCCGAGCGCCTCGATGTTGCGGTCGATGAAGCCCGTGTCGAAACGCCCGTCACGGAACTCCGGCGCCTCGCACAGCGCCTTGAGGAAGGCGATGTTGGTCTTCGGCCCCGCGACCGTCGTGCCGCCGAGCGCCTCGGCCAGCCGGTCGAGCGCCTCGGCGCGCGTCGGCGCCTGGGCGATGACCTTGGCGATCATCGGATCGTAGAAGGGTGTCACTGCGTCGCCCGCGGCCACGCCGGTGTCGATGCGGATGTCGTCGCCCGCACCGAAATCGAGCGCCCAGAGCTTGCCGGTCGACGGCAGGAAGCCCTTTTCGGGATCCTCCGCATAGAGCCGCGCCTCGACGGCATGGCCGTCGATCGCAAGGTCCTCCTGCGTGAAGGGCAACGCCTCGCCCGCGGCGACACGGAACTGCAGCTCGACGAGGTCGAGCCCGGTGATCGCCTCCGTCACCGGGTGCTCCACCTGCAGGCGCGTGTTCATCTCCATGAAGTAGAAGCGGTCCGGCCTCAGGCCCTCGCGCCCGTCGGCGATGAACTCGACCGTGCCGGCCCCCACATAGCCGACGGCCCGCGCCGCCTCCGTCGCGGCCTGCCCCATGGCGGCGCGCATCTCCTCGGTCATGCCCGGCGCCGGCGCCTCCTCGATGACCTTCTGGTGGCGGCGCTGCAGGGAGCAGTCGCGCTCGAAGAGGTGCACGACATTGCCGTGCCCGTCGGCGAAGACCTGGATCTCGATGTGCCGCGGCGACAGCACGTATTTCTCGACGAGCACGCGCGGGTCGCCGAAGGCATTCTGCGCCTCGCGCTGGGCGCTCTCGAGCGCGGCGTCGAACTCGGCCGCCTTGTCGACGCGCTTCATGCCCTTGCCGCCGCCGCCGGCGACCGCCTTGATGAGCACGGGATAGCCGATCTCATAGGCCTTCTGGCGCAGGAAATCAGGCTCCTGCCGGGCGCCGTGATAACCCGGCACCACCGGCACGCCGGCCTTCTCGACGAGCGCCTTGGCCGCATCCTTCAGCCCCATGGCGCGGATGGCGGATGCCGGCGGGCCGACGAAGGCGATGCCGTTCGCCGCGCAGGCCTCGGCGAATTCCGCCCGCTCGGAGAGAAAGCCGTAGCCCGGATGGATGGCGGCGGCCCCGGTCTTCTTCGCCACCTCGATGATGCGGTCGATGAGAAGGTAGCTCTCGGCCGCCGGCGCCGGGCCGATGCGGTGCGCCTCGTCCGCCATGTGCACGAACATCGCATCGGCATCCGCATCCGAATGGACGGCGATGGTGCGCATGCCGAGCTGCCGCGCCGTGCGGATGATGCGGCAGGCGATCTCGCCGCGGTTGGCGATGAGGAGGCTGTCGAGCACGAAGTCATCTCCCTCGATCACGGGCGCGCCGGTTCGTCCGGCGGCAAATCATGTCGCTTTCGCGGTCAACAGACCATAGCCCGCCCATAAGCGCCATGCCGCAATGCACGGCATCCGGCCTTGGCATCTGCGCGGGGGGCGGGCTCCGGTCGACGCACGCTCGTGCCCCGGACGCGCCGCAGCACGAAGTGGTGCGGTGCAGATCCGGGGTCCCTTGTCTACAGCGCCTTCGGCAGGTTCTTTTGCTGGACCCCGGATGGCATTCCGCTTCGCTGCATGCCTCCGGGGAACATGGCGCTCCAGCCTGCGGTCGTCGCTCACCGCGTCGCGGGGCTGAAGCGCGCCACGAGCTGGTGGCGCTCGCCGGGATAGGTCAGCGTCACCGCCGTGATCGTCGTCCCGGCCTGGAAGGTGCGCCGCGCCACGACGAGGCAGGCGGCGCCGCGGGCGACGGCGAGGTGATGGGCGACGTCCGCCCCGGCATTCTCGGCGCGGATGGTGTGCTCGGCCTCGGTCCAGGGGATCTGCTCGAGCAGCCAGGTGCCCGGCGGCGAAGCGGCGAAGGCCTCGCGCGCCGCAGCCGGCACGACGGCAAGGTTGATCAGCCGCTTCTCGTAGACGAAGGGCCGCTCGTCCGCGAAATGCAGCACCGTGAGCGCCTCCACGTCGAAGCTGCCCTTGGCCGCCCCGAGCCGCGCAAGGTCCTCCGGCCGCGCCCGCCGGCGCTCCCGGTCGAGGATCACGTAGCGGTAGCTGCGGCCGGAGCCGGTGATCTCGGCCTTGATGTCGTGGACTTCGAGCACGGTCTCCTGCGACTTCGGCGCCGCGACGAAGGAGCCGGAGCGGCGCCGCCGCACAACGAGCCCCGCCGCCGCCAGCGCCGAGATGGCCTTGTTCACCGTCATGCGCGAGCAGCCGAACTGCGCGACGAGGTCGTGCTCGGACGGCACGCGATGGCCGGGCGGCCACTCGCCGGAGAGGATCTTCTCCTCGAGCTCCCGGCGGATCTCGGCATAGCGCGGCAGCGGTTCGGCGATGCTCACCACCGTCTCCTATGCCTTCACGAGCCGGGCGAGCGTGCGCCGGTACGCTGCCTCGACCGTATCGCGCGCCGCGTGCCGACCGCCCGCGACGACCTGCCGGCCGCCGATATAGACACGGTCGAGCGCCGCCTTGCCGGCAACGAAGAGATAGGCGTCGAGCCAGCGGTCACCCCGCATGGGCGCAAGATCGACGTGAGCCGCGTCGAGCACGACGATGTCGGCGCGGTGGCCGGGAGCGAGCGCACCGATGGCGCGGCCGAGCGCACGGGCTCCGCCGCGGCAGGCCTCGTCATGGAGCCGCCGGCCGGTCGATTCGCCCCGCCTCTGCGCCATGAGGTTGCGGCCGCGCAGGGCCAGGCGCTGGCTGTATTCGAGCTGCCGGAGCTCGCCCGGCGCCGTGATCTCGATGTTGGAATCGCTGCCGACGCCGTAGAGCCCGCCCTGCCCGGCGAATTCCACCCCGGCGAAGATGCCGTCGCCGAGATTGGCCTCGGTGATCGGGCAAAGGCCAGCGACGGCCCCGGAGCGGGCGATGCCGCCGACCTCCTCGTCCGTCAGATGGGTGGCGTGGACGAGGCACCAGCGCCCATCGACCGGCGCATTGTCCATCAGCCATTCCACCGGCCTGCGGCCGGACCAGGCGAGGCAGTCCTCCACCTCCTTCACCTGCTCCGCGATGTGGATGTGGATCGGGCCATCCCCGGCGAGCGGCAGGATCGCGGCGAGGCTTTCGGGCGTCACGGCGCGCAGCGAGTGCGGCGCGATGCCGACCCGTGCATCGGGCAAAGGCGCGACCGCCTTGCGCGCGCCTTCGACCAGTTGCGCGAAGCGCTCCGGATCGTTGAGGAAGCGCCGCTGCCCCTCGCCCGCCGGCTGGCCGCCGAAGCCGCCCTGGGCATAGAACACCGGCAGGAGCGTCAGGCCGATGCCGGTCGCCTCGGCGGCGGCGGCGATGCGCTCGCAGTGCTCGGCGAGATCGGCATAGGGCGCGCCGTCCGAGCCGTGGTGCAGGTAATGGAACTCCGCTACCGCGGTGAAGCCGCCCTCCAGCATCTCCAGGAAGGCATAGGCCGCAATGGCCTCGACGTCCTCCGGCGTCAGGGCGCCGAGGAAGCCGTACATCACCTGCCGCCAGGTCCAGAAGCTGTCGCCCGAGGGGCCGCGCGTCTCGGCAAGGCCCGCCATGCCGCGCTGGAAGGTGTGGCTGTGCAGGTTCGGCAGGCCCGGCAATGCAATGGAGCCGCCATAGGCGGCGTCGCCGCGCACGCTGTCGCGTTCGATGGCCGCGATCGTGCCCGCTTCATGGGTGATCGTGACATCGTCGGCCCAGCCGTCGCCGATGAGGGCATGATCGAAGAACAGCTTCTGCATGATCTCTCCCCGTGGCAACGGCCCCGCTCTCACAACCGTCATGCCCGCGCCTGTCGCGGGCATCCACGCCGCGACGGTTGCGCAAAGATGGAAGGCGTGGATGGCCGGGAAAGAGCCCGGCCGTGACGGCGCAGGAAGGTCGTTCGTGCCATGGCCAGTCTGCGTGATGGCGCGCGATTTTGTCTAGACAATAAATCGGCAGGCTGATTATGTATAGACAATAAGAGCGGAAGGGAGCAGGCCACATGGACGCCGACAGGCTGTGGTTCAACGCACGACTGGCGACGCTCGCTGAAGGCACGCCGGGGCTCGGCATCGTCGACCATGGCGCGCTCGCCTGCAAGGACGGGCGCATCGTCTATGCCGGCCCGATGGCTGACCTGCCACCGTCACTCCGGGCGAAAGAGCGCATCGATTGCGCCGGGCGCTGGATCACGCCCGGCCTCATCGACTGCCACACGCATCTCGTCTTCGGCGGCGACCGCGCGCAGGAATTCGAGATGCGCCTTGCCGGCGCGAGCTACGAGGAGATCGCCCGCGCCGGCGGCGGCATCGTCTCCACCGTGAAGGCGACCCGCGCGGCGGGCGAGGACGACCTCGTCACGAGCGCCCTGCCCCGGCTCGACCACCTCCTCGCCGAGGGCGTCACCACCGTCGAGATCAAGTCCGGCTACGGCCTCGATACCGAGACCGAGCTGCGCAGCCTGCGCGCCGCGCGCCGGCTGGGCGAGGCGCGCCCGGTCACCGTCACCACCACCTTCCTCGGCGCCCACGCGCTGCCGCCGGAGGCGAACGGCGACAAGGCCGCCTATGTCGCGAAGGTCGTCGACGAGATGCTGCCGGCCGTCGCGGCCGAGGGCCTTGCCGATGCGGTCGATGCCTTCT
This sequence comes from Chelatococcus caeni, assembly GCF_014196925.1. Lineage (GTDB taxonomy): Bacteria > Pseudomonadota > Alphaproteobacteria > Rhizobiales > Beijerinckiaceae > Chelatococcus_A > Chelatococcus_A caeni. The sequence goes on from NZ_JACIEN010000001.1 coordinate 1,704,791, forward strand.
GCGAGGGCATCGCCTTCTCGCCCGACGAGACGGCGCGGGTCTTCGAGGCCGCGAGGGCCCACGGCCTGCCGATGAAGCTGCACGCCGACCAGCTCTCCAACCTCCACGGCGCCGCGCTCGCCGCCCGCTTCGGCGCGCTGTCCGCCGACCACCTGGAATATACGGACGCGGAAGGCGCCGCCGCCATGGCCGCCGCCGGCACGGTGGCCGTGCTGCTGCCCGGCGCCTTCTACTTCATCCGCGAGACGAAGAAGCCGCCGGTCGAGCTCTTCCGCGCCGCCGGGGCGCGCATGGCGCTCGCGACCGACTGCAATCCCGGCACCTCGCCGCTGACCTCGCTGCTGCTCACCATGAACATGGGGGCGACGCTGTTCCGCCTGACGGTGGAGGAATGCATCGCCGGCGTCACGCGCGAGGCCGCAAGGGCCCTCGGCCGCCTCGACGAGGTCGGCACGCTCGAAGCCGGCAAGTGGTGCGACCTCGCCATCTGGGACATCGAGCGCCCGGCCGAGCTCGTCTATCGCATCGGTTTCAACCCGCTCCATGCCCGGGTCTGGAGGGGAAAGTGAAGTTCTCTGGCCATTCCGCCGCTGCCTCCGGTGACCTGACATGACCGAACAGACGATCACCCTTCATCCTGGGGATGTCGCCCTCGCCGACTGGCGCCGCGTCTATCACGGCGCCCCGGTTGCGCTCGACGACGCGTGCCGCCCGGCCGTCGAGGCCGCGGCGCGCACCATCGACGCCATCATCGCCAGGGGCGAGCCGGTCTACGGCATCAACACCGGCTTCGGAAAGCTGGCGAGCGTGCGCATCGAGGCCGGCGATCTCGCGGCGCTCCAGCGCAACATCGTCCTCTCCCATGCCGCCGGCGTCGGCGAGCCGCTGCCCGTGCCGGTCGTGCGCCTCGTCATGGCGCTGAAGCTCGCGAGCCTCGCGCAAGGGGCCTCGGGCGTGCGCTGGGAGACGATCCGTCACCTCGTCGCCTGCCTCGGCAAGGGCCTCGTGCCCGTCGTGCCCGGCCAGGGCTCGGTCGGCGCCTCGGGCGACCTCGCGCCCCTCGCCCACATGACGGCGGCGCTCATGGGCGTCGGAGAGTTCTTCGTCGAGGGCGCCCGCGTGCCGGCGGACAAGGCGCTGGCCGATGCGGGCCTCGCGCCCCTCGTGCTCGGGCCGAAGGAGGGGCTCGCCCTTCTCAACGGCACGCAGGTGTCGACGGCGCTCGCAATCGCCGGGCTGTTCGAGGCTGAACGCGTCTTCCAGTCCGCCCTCGTCACCGGGGCGCTCGCCACCGACGCCGCCAAGGGCTCCGACGGGCCGTTCGACGAGCGCATCCAGCGCCTGCGCCGCCACCGCGGCCAGGCGGAGACCGCGGCCGCCTTGCGCGCCCTCATGGCCGGCTCGGCCATCCGCGCCTCGCATCTCACCAACGACGACCGGGTGCAGGACCCCTATTGCCTGCGCTGCCAGCCGCAGGTGATGGGTGCCTGCCTCGACCTCCTGCGCAAGGCGGCCGACTTCCTCGCCACCGAGGCGAACGGCGTCTCCGACAATCCGCTCGTGTTCCCGGAGGCGGGCGAGGTCATCTCCGGCGGCAACTTCCACGCCGAGCCTGTCGCCTTCGCCGCCGACATGATCGCCATGGCCTTGTGCGAGATCGGCTCCCTCGCCGAGCGGCGCATCGCCATGCTGGTCGATCCGGCCCTCTCCGGGCTGCCGGCCTTCCTCACGCCGAAGCCCGGGCTCAACTCCGGCTTCATGATCCCGCAGGTCACGGCCGCCGCCCTCGTCTCCGAGAACAAGCAGCGCGCCTATCCGGCGAGCGTCGATTCCATCCCGACCTCGGCCAACCAGGAAGACCACGTCTCCATGGCGACGCACGGCGCCCGCCGGCTCATACCGATGGCGCAGAATGCCGCGGCCGTCATCGGCATCGAGCTTCTGGCCGCCGCCCAGGGCTGCGACTTCCATGCCCCGATGCGCTCCAGCGAGCCGCTGGAGAAGGCGCGCGCCCTGCTGCGCGGGCGGGTGCCGCACCTCGCCGACGACCGCCACTTCGCCCCCGACATCGCGGCGGCGACCGATCTCGTCCGCTCGGGCGCCCTCGCGGCAGCCGTGGGTGCGCCGGCGCTGCCGGCCGTGACGGAGCACGAGTCGTGAGCACGCCCTCCTTCCTCACCGTCACCCGCGGCGAGGCCCCGCTCCTCGTCAGCCTGCCGCATACGGGCACCGACATCCCGGAGGAATTCGCCGCCGGCCTCGTCTCCCCGTGGCGCGCCCGCAAGGACTGCGACTGGTGGATCGAGCGGCTCTACGACTTCGCTGCCGGCCTCGGCGCGACCGTCGTGCACACGGCGATCTCGCGCACGGTCATCGACGTCAACCGCGATCCCTCCGGCGCCTCGCTCTATCCCGGCCAGGCGACGACCGAGCTCGTGCCGACGACGACCTTCGACGGCGAGCCGCTCTACGAGCCGGGGCACGAACCAGATTCCGACTCGATATCAAGGCGCAAGGCGCTTTTCTTCGAACCGTATCACAAGGCGCTCGCCGACGAGATCGCCCGCCTGCGCACTGTCCATCCGCGCATCGTCGTCTACGACTGCCACTCGATCCGCTCGCTCATCCCGCGGCTCTTCGCGGGCGAATTGCCCAACTTCAACATCGGCACCAACGGCAGCACGACCTGCGATCCGGCGCTGACGGCCAGGATCGCGGAGATCTGCGCCGCCACCGGCCGCAGCCACGTGGTCAACGGCCGCTTCAAGGGCGGCTTCATCACCCGCCACAACGGCCGCCCGGCGGATGGCGTCCACGCCATCCAGATGGAGCTCGCCTGCCGCGGCTACATGCGCGAGCCGGTCGGCCCCGTGGACGAAACCTCCTGGCCCGCGGCCTACGACGAAGCCTATGCCGCGCCCATGCGCGCCGCCCTCACCCGCATTCTCGAAGCCTGCCTCGATTTTGCGAGGAGTGCCCGCTGATGCTGCCGACGCTTCTTTCCCGCCATGCCCGCGCTCGTCGCGGGCATCCACGCCCGGACGCAACGAAGCAGGTCGCAGGCGTGGGTGGCCGGGACAAGCCCGGCCATGACCGCAGGGTCCTCACGCGCCATCCCCATCAATGACCGTTCTGACGGAGTCCGCCCCATGACCCGCATCGACAACGCCCGCGTCATCCGCGCCCCGCACGGTAGCGACATCAGCGCCAGGAGCTGGCTGACGGAAGCGCCGCTGCGCATGCTGATGAACAACCTCGACCCGGACGTCGCCGAGAAGCCCGGCGAACTCGTGGTCTACGGCGGCATCGGCCGCGCCGCGCGTGACTGGGAGAGCTTCGACCGCATCATCGCCGCGCTGAAGAAGCTCGAGGCGGACGAGACGCTGCTCATCCAGTCCGGCAAGCCGGTCGGCGTCTTCCGCACCCATCCGGACGCGCCGCGCGTGCTCATCGCCAATTCCAACCTCGTGCCGCACTGGGCCACCTGGGACCATTTCAACGAGCTCGATCGGAAAGGCCTCATGATGTACGGCCAGATGACGGCCGGCTCGTGGATCTACATCGGCTCGCAGGGCATCGTGCAGGGCACCTACGAGACCTTCGTCGAGATGGGGCGCCGGCACTACGGCGGCGACCTCTCCGGCCGCTGGATCCTCACCGCCGGCCTCGGCGGCATGGGCGGCGCCCAGCCGCTCGCCGCCGTCATGGCCGGCGCCTCGTGCCTCGCCATCGAATGCCGGCCGTCGAGCATCGAGTTCCGCCTGCGCACGGGCTATGTGGACGTTCAGGCGAAGGACCTCGACGAGGCGCTCGCCATCATCGAGGAGGCGACCCGCACGAAGAAGCCGGTCTCGGTCGCGCTCCTCGGCAATGCCGCCGAGGTGCTGCCGGAGCTGGTCAAGCGCGGCGTGAGGCCCGACTGCGTCACCGACCAGACCTCGGCGCACGATCCCGTCAACGGCTACCTGCCGAAGGGCTGGACGCTCGCGCAGTGGGAAGAGAAGCGCGAGGCCGACCCGAAGGCGGTGACGAAGGCGGCCAAGGCCTCCATGGCCGAGCACGTGCGCGCCATGCTCGCCTTCCACCGGATGGGCGTGCCCACCGTCGACTACGGCAACAACATCCGCCAGATGGCGCTGGAGGAAGGCGTCGCCGACGCCTTCGACTTCCCCGGCTTCGTGCCCGCCTACATCCGCCCGCTGTTCTGCCGCGGCATCGGCCCCTTCCGCTGGGCGGCCCTGTCGGGCGATCCGGAGGACATCTACAGGACCGATGCCAAGGTGAAGGAGCTGCTGCCGGACAACAAGCACCTGCACAACTGGCTCGACATGGCTGAGAAGCGCATCAAGTTCCAGGGCCTGCCGGCGCGCATCTGCTGGGTCGGCCTCGGCGACCGCCACCGCCTCGGCCTCGCCTTCAACGAGATGGTGGCGAAGGGCGAGTTGAAGGCCCCCATCGTCATCGGCCGCGACCATCTCGACAGTGGTTCCGTCGCCTCGCCCAACCGCGAGACGGAGGCGATGCGGGACGGCTCCGACGCCGTCTCCGACTGGCCGCTGCTCAATGCTCTCCTCAACTGCGCCTCGGGCGCCACCTGGGTGTCCCTGCACCACGGCGGCGGTGTCGGCATGGGCTTTTCGCAGCACTCGGGCATGGTCATCGTCTGCGACGGCACGCCGGAGGCGTCGCGGCGCATCGAGCGCGTGTTGTGGAACGATCCGGCGACCGGCGTGATGCGCCATGCCGACGCCGGCTACGACATCGCCGTCGAATGCGCGAAGGAGCACGGCCTCAACCTGCCGAGCCTTCCCTGAGGTGAACGACATGAGCGGGGGCGCTGCCATGAAGCCGCTGGCCGATCTCAGGGTGCTCGATTTCAGCCGCGTGCTGGCCGGCCCCTATTGCACCGCCCTCCTCGCCGACCTCGGCGCGCAGGTGATCAAGGTCGAGCCCCCGGGCGGCGACGACTATCGCCACATCGGCCCCTTCGTCGAGGGCGAGAGCATGCTCTTCGCCACGGTGAACCGGGGCAAGCGCTCCATCGTCCTCGACCTCGCCAAGGCAGAAGATCTCGCCGTAGCCCATGCGCTGGCCGCCCGGGCGGACGTGGTCGTCGAAAACTTCCGCCCCGGCGTCGCGGACAAGCTCGGCATCGGCTGGGCGCAGCTGTCCGCGCTCAACCCGCGCCTCGTCTATGCCTCCATCTCCGGCTTCGGCCAGGAGGGGGAGCTGGCGAAGCGCCCGGCCTACGACGTCATCCTGCAGGCGATGAGCGGCATCATGGCCGTGACGGGCGAGCCGGACGGGCCGCCGACCCTCGTCGGGGAATCCATCGCCGACGTCGCCGCCGGCCTCTTCGCCTCCTGGGCGGTGCTCGCGGCCTTGCACGAGCGCCACGGCACCGGGCGCGGCCGCCACATTGATCTTGCCATGTTCGACGCCATGGTGGCCCTGCAGCCGCTCGTCGTCGCCCGCTATCTCGCGACGGGCGATGCGCCGCGGCGCGTCGGCAACCGCCATCCGCTGTCGGCGCCCTTCGGCGCCTTCGCGGCACGCGACGGCAGCTTCGTGCTCGCGGTGCTCAACGACAAGCTCTTCCAGCGGCTCGCCACCTGCATCGGCGCGCCCGAGATCGCGGCGGACCCGCGCTTTGCCACCGACAGCGACCGCCTCGCCAACGAGGGGGCGCTGCGCGCCCTCATCGAAGCGTGGTCGCGGCAACGCCGCGCCCGCGAGGCCGTGGAGGCGCTCGTCGCCCACGGCGTGCCGGCCGCCGAGATCAACGACATGGCCGAGGCCCTCGCCTCCCCGCATGCCGAGGCCCGCGGCCTCCTGCAGGAGGTGAGCGACGCGCGTGCCGGCATGCGGCAGGTGCCCGAGCAGCCGGCGCGCTTCGCCGGCGCGCCGCGCGGTGGCCTTGCCGCCGCCCCTCGCCTCGACGGCGACCGCGCCGCCATCCTGGCCGACCTGGAGGACCGGACGTGAATGCCCCCGCGATGACAGCCGAGGACGCCGCCGCCCTCGTCGAGGCCGTGGCCGACTTCAGCCGGAGCGTGCTCGCCCCGGCCGCCGCGGAGATCGACCGCACGGGCCGCTCGGCCACCATGCACCTGCCGCAGCTTGCGGAGATGGGCATCATGGGCCTCAACCTGCCCGAGGCCTGCGGCGGCATCGGCCTGCCGGCGACGGCCCTGTTCGAGGCGGTGGCGGCCATCGCCGGAGCCTGCGGCTCCACGGCCTCCATGGTCACGGCCCATTGGCTCGCGACCGATTCCATCCTCATCGGCGGCACGCCGGAGCAGCAACAGCGCTACCTGCCGGCAGCGGCCGCCGGCAAGGCGCTCGGCGCCTTCGGCCTTACCGAGCCCGGCGCCGGCTCCAACCCGGCCGACATGACGACGCGTGCCGTGCGCGAGGGCGACGACTACCGCATCACCGGCACCAAGCATTTCATCTCCAATGCCGGCGAGGCCGATTTCATCGTCGTCTATGCCAAGACGGACATGGCCGCCGGCGCGCGCGGCATCTCGGCCTTCGTCGTCGAGCCGAAGGCGGGCGGCGTGCGCTGCTCCGCGCCCGAGCCGACCATGGGCCTGCGCGGCGGCCATGTCTTCGAGGTTTCGCTCGACTGCGTCGTGCCGGCAGAGAACCGCCTCGGCGAGGAGGGCAAGGGCTTCCGCACCGCGCTCAAGGTGCTCGACGCCGGGCGGCTCGAGATCGCCGCCTGCGCCGTCGGCATCGCCGAGGCCGCACTGGCCGCGGCGCTCGACTGGGCAAGAGAGCGCAAGGTGGGCGGCGAGCCGATCGCCCATTTCCAGGGCCTGCAATGGATGCTGGCGGACATGGCGACCGACATCGCCGCCGCGCGCCAGCTCGGCCTTGCCGCCGCGCGCAAGCGCGAGGCCGGCGAGCGCTTCTCCATGGAAGCATCGATGGCCAAGCTCCACGCCTCGGAGATGGTCGGCCGCGTCACCGACAAGGCGCTCCAGATCCACGGCGGCTACGGCTTCACCACGGCGCTGCCGCTGGAGCGCTACATGCGCGACTGCCGCATCTTCCGCATCTACGAGGGCTCCTCGGAGATCCAGCGCAATATCATCGCGCGCCATCTGCTGGGGTGAGGCTCATGCGTATTCTCCGGGCCGGCGACTATCGCGTCATGCCGTGGAAGAACGGCGGCGGCGAGACCACCGAGATCGCCGCCTTCCCGGAAGGCTCCGGGCTGGAGACCTTCGACTGGCGCGTGAGCATGGCGCGCGTGGCGAGCGACGGGCCGTTCTCCATCTTTCCGGGGATCGACCGCACCCTGTCGCTCCTCGACGGCCCGGCGCTCACCCTCGCCTTCGACGACCGGGGCGAGGTCGTCATCGATGCGGCGACGCCGCCCTATGCTTTCCCGGCCGATGTCGCCGTGACCGGGCGTCTCGCCGGCGCCCCGATCACCGACCTCAACGTGATGACGCGCCGCGGGCGCTGGCGCCACCATGTGCAGCGGGTCGCGGTCGAAAGCCCGCGCGCCCTGCCGCGCCTCGGCGACCTCCTCCTCGTCATCGCGACGCGCGAGGCCGTCACCCTTCGGACAGACGACGGCATGGCCGTCCTGAACCCCGCCGACACCGCCGTCATCGAAGAGGCAGCCGTCAGCCTCGCGGCTGACGGCCCCGCAACTGTCTACACGGTCGACCTCTGGCGCCTCTGACGCTCAGCGCGCCGCCTTGAGGGCGAGGCCGAAGGCGATGAAGGCCCAGCCCTGGAAGATGAGGTCGATCGCAAGCAGCAGGCCCAGCACCCACAGGCTGTTCACCGGCCAGCCGGCCGCGATGATGAGGCCCGTGAGGAGCGTCAGCAGACCGGCGGCGACGATCCAGCCCCAGCCCTTCTCCGGCCGCGCGTTGAAGCCCACCCACATGCGGATGAGGCCGGCAACGATGAGCGAGACGGCGAGCAGCAGCGTCAGCACGCCGGAGGCGAGAAGCGGGTTGTAGAAGGCGAAGAAACCCGCCACCGCATAGATGAGGCCGCTCGCCAGCCAGTAGAAGAAGCGGCCCCAGGTCTTCACGCCGAAGGCATGCACGATCTCGATGATGCCGCCGACGAGCATGAGCGCACCGACGTAATAGACCGTGGCGACCGTCGCGACGAAGAGATGCGCGAAGGCGATGCCCCCGAAGACGAGCAGGCCGAAGCCGAGCGCGACGAACCAGCCCCACTTCGCCCTCACCTCGCCGACGGCCATGCCGAGCGGACTCTCGTTGAGCGTATTGGCCATTGCACCCCCCTGACTGTCCGCCTGAGGGACGGGGAGCGGGCCCGGACAGCAGCCCGACTCACCCGGCAGTGGGCGAAGGATAGCGCGTGGGCCAAACAATGGCAAAGAAATGCAGGGCGCAGTTTGCCGTAAATTTTAGTGTTCGGTCGCCGCCAGCACCGCTTCGACGCGGATCTCTTCCGTAAGTCTCGCCTTCAGCGCCGAGAATTCGGGGCTCGTCTTCATCTTGTAATCGCGCGGATGCGGCAGGTCGACGGCGAGGTCGGCCTTGATGCGCCCGGGCCGGGCCGACATGACGATGACGCGCGAGGCGAGGAAGATCGCCTCCTCGATGTCGTGGGTGACGAAGAGCACCGTCTTGCGCTCGCGCTCCCAGATGCCGAGCAGCAACTCCTGCATCAGCGAGCGGGTCTGGTTGTCGAGGGCGCCGAAGGGCTCGTCGAGCAGCAGGATCTCGGGGTCGTTGGCGAGCGCGCGGGCGATCGCCGTGCGCTGCTGCATGCCGCCGGAAAGCTGCTTGGGCCAGTGGTTCTCGAAGCCCCTGAGGCCGACCTTGTCGATATAGGAGGCGACGATGTCCCTGGTCTCGGCTTCCTGCCGGCCCTTCTCCCTGAGGCCGAAGGCGATGTTCTGCGCCACCGTGAGCCAGGGAAAGAGCGTGTAGGACTGGAACACCATGCCCCGGTCGGCGCCCGGGCCGGTGATGCGGCGCCCGTCGAGCCGCACCTCGCCCGCGCTCGGCCTGTCGAGCCCGGCGACGATGCGCAGCAGCGTGGACTTGCCGCAGCCGGAGGGGCCGAGGATGGTGATGAAGTCGTTGGCCGCGACCGAGAGGTTCGTCGGCGTCAGCGCCGTCACCGGCGCCCCGCCGCGCACCCCCGGGAAGATGCGCGAGACGTTGTCGATGACGAGCTTCGTCACGCGAGCCTCCACGGGAAGAGCCAGCGGTTGGCCGCCTTGAACAGGAAATCGGAGACGAGGCCGATGAGGCCGATGACGATGATGCCGAAGATGATCTGGCCGGTGGCGAGCAGCGCCTGGCTGTCGATGATCATGTGGCCGATGCCGGACGAGGAGCCGATGAGCTCGGCGACGATGACATAGGTCCACGCCCAGCCGAGGACGAGGCGCAGGATCTCGGCGATCTCCGGCGCATTGGCCGGGATCATGACGCGGCGCACGATGCCCGTGTCGCGCGCGCCGAGCGTGTAGGCGGCCTCGACGAGGTCGCGCCGGGTGGAGCCCACCGAGACGGCGACCATGAGGATGATCTGGAACACCGAGCCGATGAAGATGACGAGCAGCTTCTGCACCTCGCCGATGCCCGCCCACAGGATGAGGAGCGGGATGAAGGCCGAGGCCGGCAGGTAGCGCGCGAAGGAGACGAAGGGCTCGAAGAAGGCCTCGATGGGCTTGTAGGCGCCCATCAGGATGCCGATCGGCACGGCGACGATGGCCGCCAGCACGAAGCCGCCGAGGACGCGCCAGATGGTGACGCCGATGTCGAACAGGAAGCCGTGATCGGCAAGGAGCGCCCAGCCGTCCGCCAGCATGGTGAGCGGGTCGGCGAGGAAGGTGCGCGAGACATAGCCGCCGAAGGTGGCGAAGCCCCAGCCCAGCACGAAGAGGATGAAGAAGGAGATGCCGAGGACGATGCGCGCCCCCTGCCCGATCGGTTCCAGTGGTCTCAGCATGACGTTCCGTTCGTGCCGTTTCCGGTCAGCCGCGCCCGTTCCGCTCCCTCGGCAAGGGAGCGGCAGGTGGCATAGCAGATGCGGGCGGCAAGTGAAGCCGCCGAAGGCTCACTTGATGAAGCTGGTGTCGACGATCGTCGAGATGTCCGGCTTCTGCTTGATGATGCCGATCTCGAGGAGCAGGTCGGCCGCCTCGTTGGAGAACTTCTCGAACTCGCCGGCGAAGAAGGTCCGGTTGGCCTCGCGATCCTGCCAGCGCAGGTACTGGGCCGACTTGCCGAACTGCTCGCCCGTCTGCTTCACGTCGGCGCCCATGATCTCGAAGGCCTTCTTCTCGTCGGCCTTGATCATGTCGAGCGCCTCGAAGTAGCTGTCGGCGAGCGCCTTGGCCGCTTGCGGGTTCTCCTCGAGGAACTTCGGCGTGCAGCCGAAGGTGTCCATGACGACCGGATAGTCGAGCGTCGTGGCGATGATCTTGCCCGCCTCCGGCTTGTCGCGCACGGTCGAGAGATACGGCTCGTAGCTCATGGCCGCATCGTTCTGGCCGGCGACGAAGGCCTGGGCCGCGGGACCGGGCTCGAGATTGACGACCTTGACGTCCTTCACGGAGAGGCCGTTCTGCTTCAGCATCCAGGCGAGCACGAAATAGGGCGAGGTGCCCGGCGCGGAGGCCGCGACGTTCTTGCCCTTCAGGTCCTTGATCGACTGGATGTCGTTGCGCACGACCATGCCGTCGGCGCCGTAGGACTTGTCCATCTGGAAGATCTGCTTGGTGGCGATGCCGTTGGCGTTCCACGCCACCCAGGTCTCGACGGTCGTCGCGGCGCACTGGATGTCGCCCGAGGCGATGGCGAGGTGCCGGCTCGCCTGCGGGATCTTCTTGATGGTGACGTCGAGGCCGTGCTTCTCGAAGATGCCGGCCTCCTTGGCGAGCGTGAGCGGCGCAAAGCCCGTCCACCCGCTCATGCCGATGACGACCTGCGTGTTGGCCGCCGATGCGGCGCCCGCCGCGCCGATGAGGATCGCCGCAGCGAGCCCGAATGCCGAAGTGCGTTTCATGACGTGTCTCCCGGTCCGTTGACCCCTCTTTATCGAATGGCAGCACGCCGCAGCCTTGGTGTCAATTGTCTAGACAAAACTTGCATACACTTTCCCACGCAGGCCGGGCATCTGCCTGTTTGGGCGGCAAGGAAGGGAGGGCCTGAACCGTGCGGATCGGCTTCTCGCGCGTCTTGACGGCGCATCTTGGCCGCGCGTCTTGGCCGATCCTCGTGCGTCATGGCCGGGCTCGTCCAGGCCATGACGCCTTTCAATCCTGCGCGAGCGTCACGGCGTGGATGCCCGCGACGAGCGCGGGCATGACGGCGGGGACAGTTACGCAAATGGAACAGGAAGAGTGGCACAACCTCTCCGCCCGTCCTGGCCGGGCTTGTCCCGGCCATCCACGCCTTTCAACCCCGCGCGAGCGTCACGGCGTGGATGCCCGCGACAGGCGCGGGCATGACGGTGGAGACGGCTGCGCAAAGGGAACGGGAGGAGTGGCACAACCTCTCCGCCCGTCCTGGCCGGGCTTGTCCCGGCCATCCACGCCTTTCAACCCCGCGCGAGCGTCACGGCGTGGATGCCCGCGACG
>NZ_JACIEN010000001.1:1716483-1829069 GCF_014196925.1 Chelatococcus caeni
ACGAGCGCGGGCATGACGGCGCAATGGTGCGCACGTCGATGGAGCGGCATTGCACGCCCCTCCTTGACAAAGCACCCGCCAGGGGACACATGTGGCGCGGGTCGCATCGATTTCCCTTTCACGTTCGGCTGCGTGAGCGACGTTCTTCGTCGATTGAGCCGTTCGTCCGGCGACCGATCCTTCCGGAACAGCCCAATTCACGCGGGGCGTTCGTTTCCCCGCGTTCGTGCGCCCGCTTCGGCTCGTTGCCGGCGGCGTGTCCGGCGCGCACCATGAAAGACGATAAGTGACTTCATTTTCCGATCTCGGCCTCGCCCAACCGCTGCTCAAGGCGCTGGAGAGCGAGGGTTACGAGCAGCCGACGCCGATCCAGGCGCAGGCCATTCCCCATGTCATCTCCGGCCGCGACCTGCTCGGCATCGCCCAGACGGGCACGGGCAAGACGGCGGCCTTCGCCCTTCCCATCCTCCACCGCCTCGCCAACGCGCCGAAGCGCCCGGGCCGCGGGCGCTGCCGCGTGCTCGTGCTGAGCCCGACGCGCGAGCTCGCCAGCCAGATCGGCGAGAGCTTCCGCACCTATGGCCGCCACCTCAACCTGCGCACCACCGTGATCTTCGGCGGCGTCGGCCACCGGCCGCAGTCCGATGCGCTGGCGCGCGGCCTCGACGTGCTGGTCGCCACCCCCGGCCGGCTGATCGACCACATGCAGACGGGTGCCGTCAGCTTTGCCGAGACGGAGGTCGTCGTCCTCGACGAGGCCGACCAGATGCTCGACATGGGCTTCATCCACGCCATCCGGAAGATCGTGCCGCGCCTGCCGAAGGAGCGCCAGAACCTCTTCTTCTCGGCGACCATGCCCAAGGAGATCGCCGCGCTTGCGTCCGACCTGCTGCACGACCCGGTCCAGGTGTCGGTGACGCCGGTCGCGACGACTGCCGAGCGCATCGACCAGCGCGTCATCTTCGTCGAGACGGCGCGCAAGCGTAACCTCCTCGCCGAGATCCTGAAGGGCGAGAAGCTCGGCCGCACGCTCGTCTTCACCCGCACCAAGCACGGCGCCGACCGCGTGGTGCGTCACCTCGAACAGGACGGCATCCGGGCCGCGGCGATCCACGGTAACAAGAGCCAGTCGCAGCGCGAGCGCGCGCTCGGCGGCTTCCGCACCGGCGAGACGCCGATTCTCGTGGCGACGGACATCGCCGCCCGCGGCATCGATGTCGACGGCGTGACCCACGTCATCAACTTCGACCTGCCGAACGTGCCGGAATCCTACGTGCACCGCATCGGCCGCACGGCCCGCGCCGGCGCCGACGGCAGCGCCATCTCCTTCTGTGACGGTGAGGAGCGCGCCTATCTTCGGGCCATCGAGAAGCTGACGCGCCAGAAGATCCCGGCGACCGACCGGCGCGCCAATCCGGGCGCCGAGCCGGAGGAGCCCGCCGAAGCCCGCCCGCAGGGCCGCAACGGCGGCGGCAGGAACGGCCCCGGCAAGAGCGCAGCCGGCAAGGGCCGGCACTCGCCGCGCGGCGGCCGCAACGCGCCGCAGCCGGGCCACCACAGCGCCGGCAAGGCGCCGGGTCACGGCAATGGCCATGGTCACGGCAGCGGCCTCGGCCAGGGCAACGGCCAGCGCCAGCAGGACGGTGCGTCCCGCCGTGATGGCCAGCGGCCGGCCAAGGCCGCCCAGGGCAGCGGCAAGCCGCAGCAGCGCGACCACCACCGCGGTCAGGGCCAGGGTCATGCCCCGGCCGGTGCCGAGCGCATGGACGGCATCGGCTTCATGCGCCCGGCCCGCCGCCGCAGCGACGGCCCGTCGCGCTGAGGCAGGCCTGGCAGCCGGCAAACCTCCCTTCCCCACACCTCGGGCTCGCCCGGGAGGTGTCCCTCGAAGAGCAAGTCGGGCACACCCGACTTGCGACAGACGGGATCAGCAGCGCCAGCTTGTGCCGTCAGCATGCTGCCATGATCGGCATCCATCCTGAGCCGTGAGGCAGCAACCAAGCTCACGGCCAGGGGCATGACGCGCGCGCCGTCCGGCACGACCGGATCAGCAAGGGGATTTTCGACGTCCGCGTGCCGCCCGCGCACGCGCCGCGAGATCGTGGCCGATGCGGTCGTGCACGCCATCGGCCTCGTCGCCGCCTGCGTCGGTGCGGTGGTGCTCATCGGTTTCGTGCTGCACGGCGGCGCCTACGGCGCCCTGCCCGCCGTGGCGCTCTACACCCTCGGCCTCTTCGTCATGCTCGGCTGCTCCTGCGCCTACAACCTGGCACCGGCGTCACCGCGCAAGGAGAAGCTGCGCCAGTTCGACCAGGCCGGCATCTTCCTGATGATCGCCGGCACCTACACGCCCTTCACGACGCTCAGCCTCGGCGGCCCCTGGGCCGTCGGCCTGACGAGCTTCGTCTGGCTCGCGGCCATCGCCGGCGCCTGCCTGAAGCTGTTCTTCCCGCGCCGCTTCGACCGCCTGACGATCGCCGCCTATCTCGCCCTCGGCTGGGCCGGCGGCGTCGCCGTTGCCCCGCTGATGGACGCGCTCGGCCTGACCACGCTGGCGCTGATCGCCGTCGGGGGCGTGCTCTATTCGGTCGGCGTCATTTTCCATCTCGCCGAACGCCTGCCCTTTCAGGCGGCCATCTGGCACGGCTTCGTCGTCGCCGCCGCCGGCGTGCACTATGCGGCGGTGCTGCGCGCACTGACGGCCGTCCTCAGCGCATAGAAAAGCGCCCGCAGGACGAACCCGCGGGCGCTCGCAACAGGGTCCCGCTCAGCGCGAGAACTTCTTGTACTGGATGCGCTTCGGGATCGTGGAATCGATGCCGAGGCGGCGCTTCTTGTCTTCCTCGTAATCCTCGAAGTTGCCCTCGAACCACTCCACGTGGCTGTCGCCCTCGAAGGCGAGCATGTGGGTGGCGACACGGTCGAGGAACATGCGGTCGTGGCTGATGATGACGGCGCAGCCGGCATAATCCTCCAGCGCCTCCTCGAGCGCGCGCAAGGTGTCGACGTCGAGGTCGTTGGTCGGCTCGTCGAGCAGCAGCACGTTGGCGCCCGACTTCAGCATCTTGGCAAGGTGCACGCGGTTGCGCTCGCCGCCCGAGAGCATGCCGACCTTCTTCTGCTGGTCGCCGCCCTTGAAGTTGAAGGCCGAGCAATAGGCCCGCGAGTTGATCTCGCGCTTGCCGAGATAGATGACGTCGTTGCCGCCGGAGATTTCCTCCCAGACGGTCTTGTTGCCGTCGAGCGCGTCGCGCGACTGGTCGACATAGCCGAGCTTGACCGATTCACCAACGGTGATGGAGCCGGCGTCCGGCGTCTCCTGCCCGGTGATCATGCGGAACAGGGTGGTCTTGCCCGCGCCGTTCGGCCCGATGACGCCGACGATGCCGCCCGGGGGCAGCTTGAACGACAAATCGTCGATGAGCAGACGATCGCCGAAGCCCTTGGTGAGGCCGTCGAACTCGATGACGTTGTTGCCCAGCCGCTCGGCGATCGGGATGACGATCTGGGCCGTGGTCGGTGCCTTGTCCGAGGCCTTCTGCACCAGCTCCTCGTAGCGCTGGATACGCGCCTTGTTCTTGGCCTGGCGGGCCTTGGGCGAGGCGGAGATCCACTCGCGCTCGCGCTCCAGCGTGCGCTGGCGCGCCTCCTCCTCGCGTCCCTCCTGGGCGAGGCGCTTCTGCTTCTGCTCCAGCCACGAGGAATAGTTGCCCTCGTAGGGGATGCCACGGCCGCGGTCGAGCTCGAGGATCCAGCCCGTGACGTTGTCGAGGAAGTAGCGGTCGTGGGTGACGATCAGGATGGCGCCCGGATAGGTCCTGAGGTGCCCTTCGAGCCAGGCCACCGTCTCGGCGTCGAGATGGTTGGTCGGCTCGTCGAGCAGCAGCAGGTCCGGCTGGGCGAGCAGCAGCTGGCACAGCGCCACGCGGCGCTTCTCGCCGCCGGACAGCGAGGCGACCTCCGCATCGTCCGGCGGGCAGCGCAGGGCGTCCATGGCCTGGTCGACCTTCGAATCGAGGTCCCACAGGCCCTTGGCCTCGATCTCGTCCTGCAGCCGCGTCATCTCGTCGGCCGTCTCGTCCGAGTAGTTCATGGCGAGCTCGTTGTAGCGCTCGAGCACCGCCTTCTCGCCGGCGACGCCCTCCATGACGTTCTCGCGCACATTCTTCGTCGGGTCGAGCTGCGGCTCCTGCGGCAGGTAGCCGACGCGCGCGCCTTCCGCCGCCCAGGCCTCGCCCGTGAACTCCTTGTCGAGCCCGGCCATGACCTTGAGCAGCGTCGACTTGCCGGCGCCGTTGACGCCGAGCACGCCGATCTTGGCGCCCGGGTAGAAGGACAGGTGCACGTTGTCGAGGACCTTCTTGCCGCCAGGGTAGGTCTTCGACAGGCCGCGCATGTGGTAGACGTACTGATAGGAGGCCATTCAAGTCTCTCTCAACGAAAGGACCGCATGCTCCCGGCGTGCACCGCGCACGCGGGAACTGTCGGCCGCATCGGAAATTCGAGCCACGAGTTATCAGGCGGGCGAGGTCGGTTCAAGCCGCGCGCCCCCGCACGCGACCTGCCGGATCCGCCATGCTGCGCATCACCGACGATATAAGCATCGACGAAAGCGAAATCGAGGAGAGCCACATCCGTGCCTCCGGCCCCGGCGGCCAGCACGTCAACAAGACGGCGAGCGCGGTGCAGCTGCGCTTCGACGCCCGCCGCTCCCCGTCGCTGCCGAACGAGGTGGCCATCCGCCTGATGAAGCTCGCCGGCAGCCGCCTGACGCAGGAAGGCGTCATCGTCATCACCGCCCAGTCGCACCGCAGCCAGCTGCGCAACCGCGAGGAGGCGCTGGACAGGCTCGTGGACCTGATCCGGCAGGCGACGGTGCGCCCCAAGCCGCGCCGGCCGACGAAGCCGACGAAGGCCTCCAGGGAGCGGCGGCTCGAAGGCAAGCAGCGTCGCTCCGCGGTAAAATCCGTCCGGCGGGCCAAGCCGACGGTGGAGTGACGGCCCGGCGATCGTGGAGCCAGACCTGCACGCCGTTTCCCTGCCGTCATGCCCGCGCTCGTCGCGGGCATCCACGCCTTCAACCGAAAAGCAACGTCAAAGGCGTGGATGGCCGGGACAAGCCCGGCCATGACGACCGAGGCGCCTCTGCCTGCCCCGTTCTCGCAGCTGCCCGCGAACCCGATTGGCAGCGTGCGGCGTTCCCCACATCGTGATCCCCACGCGCGGCACGCACGCCCGGCATGCACTGCTCGGTGCTTTTGCAATGTGAGCCGGGATGCGTATGGTGTGCGCCGAATGCGGCGGCGCCCGCGCTGCCCCACAGCCATCACATGAGGAACGACAGGAAGAGGCATGACCGCACATTTCCAGAACTTCATCGCCGGTGAGTGGGTCGCCGGGCACGACGCCACCAGGAACGTCAACCCGTCGAACACGAACGACGTCGTCGGCGAATACTCCCGCGCGAGCGCGGCCGACACCGAGCGCGCCATCGCCGCGGCCAAGGCCGCCTTCCCTGCCTGGGCCCGCACGACCCCGCAGGAGCGGCACGACATCCTCAAGAGGGCCGGCGACGAGATCCTCGCCCGCAAGGACGAGCTCGGCCGCCTGCTCTCGCGCGAAGAGGGCAAGACCCTGCCGGAAGGCGTAGGCGAAGTGGTCCGCGCCGGCCAGATCTTCCTCTTCTTCGCGCAGGAAGCGCTGCGCCTTGCTGGCGACAAGATCGCCTCCGTGCGCCCCGGCGTCGATGTCGAGATCACGCGCGAGCCGGTCGGCGTCGTCGGCATCATCGCTCCGTGGAACTTCCCCATCGCCATCCCCGCGTGGAAGATCGCCCCGGCGCTCTGCTACGGCAACACGGTCGTCTTCAAGCCGGCCGACCTCGTGCCCGGCTCGGCCCATGCCCTGTCCGAGATCATCGTGCGTGCCGGCATTCCCTCCGGCGTCTTCAACCTCGTCATGGGCCGCGGCTCGGTCGTCGGCGAGACGCTGCTGAAGTCGCGCGACGTCAACGCCATCACCTTCACCGGCTCCGTGGCGACCGGCCGCAAGGTGGCCGAGGCCTGCGTCGGCACGATGAAGAAGTTCCAGCTCGAGATGGGCGGCAAGAACCCGCTCGTCGTGCTCGACGACGCCGACCTCAAGACGGCGGTGGAATGCACCGTCAACGGCGCCTTCTTCTCCACCGGCCAGCGCTGCACGGCCTCCTCGCGCGTCATCGTGACGGCCGGCATCCATGACCGGTTCGTCGATGCGGTGGCCGAGCGCATGAAGGGCCTCGTCGTCGGTGACGCCCTGAAGGCCGGCACCCATATCGGCCCGGTGGTCGACCAGAACCAACTCGACCAGGACCTCTCCTACGTCAAGATCGGCCAGGACGAAGGCGCCCGCCTCGTCGCCGGCGGCGAGGTGCTGAACCGCGAGACACCCGGCTTCTACATGGCGCCCGCGCTCTTCACCGAGTGCACCAACGCCATGCGCATCTCGCGCGAGGAGATCTTCGGCCCGGTCGCCAGCGTCATCCGCGCCAAGGACTACGACGAGGCGCTCGCCCTCGCCAACGACACCGAGTTCGGCCTGTCGGCGGGCATCTGCACGTCGAGCCTCAAATACGCCAGCCACTTCAAGCGCAACGCCGAGGCCGGCATGGTCATGGTCAACCTGCCGACCGCCGGCGTCGACTACCACGTGCCCTTCGGCGGCAGCAAAGGCTCGTCCTACGGCGCCCGCGAGCAGGGCCGCTACGCGGTGGAGTTCTACACGACGGTCAAGACGGCCTATACGCTGCCGATCTGACGGTCGCACCTGCTTCCTCCCCACACATCTCGGGTGGACCCGAGATGTGATCCTGAGAGGCAGGTCGGGAACACCCCGACTTGCCTGGGGAGGGGGGCGGGGTGGGTGTTGCGGCTGCCCCCCTCCCTACCCTTCCCCGCAAGGGCACGGTATTCGCATACAAGGAGCGCTATTGATCCCTCCCCTTCAGGGGAGGGTGGATCGCGCCGGAGGCGCGAGACGGGTGGGGTCGAGGCGGGGACCGGTGTTCACAATCTCAGCCGCGCGGGCCCCCCCCCCCGTCGCTGCTACGCAGCGCCACCTCCCCCAATGCGGGGGAGGATCACGACCTCGACGTTCATGTGCAATAGCCTGCCCCCACAAGGGGAAACGGATCGACGACGCCGGGAAAGGGGTGCCCCTATTCCACCCGCACCGTCACGCTGTCCGTCGCGCCACGGCCGTCCGTCACCGTCACCCGTGCGAAGCCGCGCCCGTCCGCCTCCCACGCGGCCTCGCGCCTCGGGCTGTGCGTCCCGAGCGGCGCGCCGTTGACGTACCACAGGAACGGCGGGCTTCCGCCGCTCGCCTTGAGCGCGAGGAGCGCTCCGGCCCCCTCCTCCGAGAGACCGAGGTCGACGCGCGCCCCGTCCGGCGGGAAGGCGATGCGCAGCGGCGCCTGCGCCACGGCCGCGATCGTCTTCGGCACGTCCTTGCGCAGGTGGCGCAGCGGCGGCGGCAGGTTCGCCGTCGTCGCGTGGATGACGCCCGGCGGCTCGGCCACGGGCTCGCTCGCACCGCCGCGCCGGGCGAAGGCCTCGAACAGCATGGGCGCCGCCACCTGTCGGGCGACGAGGCCGGGCACCGCCGCGCCGTCCGGCCGGCCGATCCACACCGCGATGGTGGTGCTGCGGTCGAAACCGATGGCCCAGGCATCGCGATAGCCGTAGGAGGTGCCGGTCTTGTAGGCGATCATGCCCGGCAGCGCGTTCTGCGGCGCCGGCGCACCGCGCAGCACGTCGGCGACGTACCAGGCCGCGACCGGCTCCGTCAGGCGCGCGGCCTCGCCTGCGGGCGCCCCCTCCTCCCGCCACCACAGCGCCGGCACGGCGCCGCCACGCGCGAAGGCGGCATAGAGGCGCGCGAGATCGATGAGGCGCACGCCGACGCCGCCGAGGCCGATGGCGAGGCCCGGCGCCGCCTCCTTCGGCAGGACGAGGTCCGCCCCGGCCGAGCGCAGCCGCACGAGAAGCCGCACCGGCCCGATCTCCGACAGCAGTTCCACCGCCGGCACGTTGAGCGAGAGCTGCAGCGCATGGCGCGCCGTCACCGTGCCCTGGAAGGTGAGGTCGAAGTTCTTCGGCGCGTAGATACCATAGCGCGACGGCCGGTCGTCCAGCACCGTCTCGGGATGGGCGAACCCGCTCTCGAAGGCGAGCGCATAGATGAACGGCTTGAGCGCCGAGCCCGGCGAGCGCACGGCGAGCACGGTGTCGACCGCCCCGGCCCGCTCGGCCGAGAAATAATCCGCCGCGCCGACATAGGCGCGCACGGCGCCGCTCGCATTATCGATGGCGATGACGGCGGCCGAGGCGCGCGGATCGACCCGCTCGGCCGTCTCGCGCGCCAGCGCCTCGAGCCGCGCCTGCAGGCGCGCATCGAGCGTCAGGCGATGCTCGCGCCGACCGGGCTCCCCGCGCACCACCGTCTCGGCGAGGTGCGGTGCCAGCATCGGCACCGGCTGGCGCTGCGTCGGCACCGGCGCCTCGCGGGCTGCCCGTGCCTCGGCCTCCGAGATGCCGCCGTGGGCGAGCGCCCGTGCCAGCACCCGGTCGCGCGCGGCGCGGGCCACCTCCGGAAAGCGGTCCGGCCGGCGCGTCTCGGGCGATTGCGGCAGGGCGACGAGCAGCGCCGCCTCGGCGAGCGACAGGCGCTTCGGCTCCTTGCCGAAATAGGCGAGGCTCGCGGCGCGGATGCCCTCGAGATTGCCGCCATAGGGCGCCATGGTGAGGTAGAAGCCGAGGATCGCGTCCTTGTCGAAGCGCCGTTCCAACTGAACGGCGCGCACCGCCTGGCGCAGCTTGGCGGCGAGGTCGCGTTCCTCGCGCGGCTCGAGCAGGCGTGCCACCTGCATGGTCAGCGTGGAGCCGCCCGAGACGATGCGCCCGTTGAGCGCCACCTGGCCCGCGGCGCGCAGGACGGCGAGCGCATCGATGCCGGAATGCGCGCGAAAACGCCGGTCCTCATAGGTCGTGAGCAGCGCGATGAAGCCCGGATCGACGTCGTCGACGCCGACCGGCAGGCGCCAGCGTCCCTGCGGCGTGGTGAAGGCGCGCAGCAGCCGGCCGTCCCTGTCGGACACGACGGTCGAGCGCTCCTCGACCTGCGCCAGGTCGAGCGGCCCGAGCGAAGCGACGAAGCGCGCAAGCGCGATGCCGCCGGCGAGGAGCAGCACCGCGCAAACCGCCGCCACCCCGTGCAACGCGCGGGAGCGGAGCAGTCTGGCAAGTCGCTCGCTCAATCCGGCCGGCATCCCAGCGACCTTCTCGTTGCGCCCCGGCGGGCCTCATCTGTTCCCTCCCCCTTGCGGGGAGGGCCAGGGTGGGGGTGGCGCAGCCTGGAGGACCGCACCGTCACCCGACGTCGCGCCCCCCACCCCTACCCCTCCCCGCAAGGGGGAGGGGAAATTGCGGCGTCCATCGTAGCCGCCCCTACTTCGCCTCCGTCACCTCGACTGTCCCGAAGCCCGTGCGGCCGAAGCGCTCGGGGCGATACATGTCCTCGGCCGTCGCCGGCGGGTGGACGTAGCGGCCCGGCGCCACCGCGCGGATCATGTAGGCGACGGTGATGAAGGCCGACTGGCCGCTGTCACGGTCGAAGGCCGCGACGAAACGGTCGTCGCGGTATTCGACATGTGCCGGCTCCACCGTGGTCTGCAGCCACGACAGCGCCGCCGCCGAGGAGGCGTCGACGAGGTTCGGATTGTCGATCTCGAACCCGGCCGGCAGGTGATCGACGACGAGCAGGCGGGCGAAGCGCGCCTGGTCCTCCGTCACCTTCAGCACCGTGACGAGCCGCTCATTCTGCCGCACCGTCGCGGGATCGACCGCCGTGCCGTCGAGCCGGTAGTAGCTGCGCTCCACCGTGTAGCCGCGGGCGAGCGCGCCCTCCTGCGCCGTCGGATTGCCGGCCGCCGTGACGACGACCCGGGCATCGAGCGTGCCCGTATTGGCGATCGTCACCGCCCCCTCGTCGAGGCGGGCGGCGCGGTAGTTGCGGTAGAACGGGCCATCGGCCTCGCGCCCGTCCACGGTGAGCTTGAGCCGCGCATTGTCCCGCGCGAGCGCGCCGGCCGCGAGCACCATCCAGGCCTGTTCCTGCGTGCTCGTGTAGCGGCCCGTGCCGCGCGCCTCGTCGATGACGAGGGACGCCTGCTGGATCTCGGCGCCGCCGGTGCCCGCTTCGCCCAGGAGCGCCAGGACCGCGGCGCCGTCGCGCAGGCGCGAGCCGTAGTCCGGCCGCGAGGCCGGGCCGTCCTTCTCCCCGCGCAGGGTCGACATGGCGGTGGCGAAGGCGGTCTCGGCCCGGCGCCGGTCGCCGAGCAGCGCGAGCGCTGCTGCGATCTGCGCCTGCGCCATGGCGCTGCCGAAACGCGGCAGCCTGACGTCGGCGAGATAGCGCAGGTCGCCCATCACCGGGCGGCCGTTGCGGGCGAGCACATAGACCGCATAGGCCAGCGCCTGTCCCCGTCCCTGGTCGAACTCCGTCGTGTTGGCGACGTAGTTGCGCAGCCGCTCAAGCGCGAGGTCGAAGGCCGTCTGCGGCACGGCGAAGCCCTTTTCGCGGGCCCGCGTCAGGAAGTCCGTCACATAGGCGTCGAGCCAGATGTCGTCGCCGCCGACGGACCACAGGCCGAAGCTGCCGTTGGAATCCTGGCGCGACATCACCCGTTCCACGGCGCCGCGCACCCGCTCGTCGAGTTGCGTGTCGACCGGCAGGGCCTCGGTGCTGGCGAGCTCGTTCACATAGAGCAGCGGCAGAGCCCGGCTGACGATCTGCTCCGAGCAGCCGTAGGGATAGCGGTCGAGCGCCTGCAGCAAGCCCGGCACGTCGAGCGCGGCGAGCGTCGTCACGGAGACGGATGCGACGCCCGAGCCCGGCATCAGGCCGGCGAGGATGTCACTGCTGATCGAGACGCTGCCGCCGGCCGGCAGCGGCCGGACCGTGCGATGGGCGAGCGCCGGCGTGCCGGGAGCAATGCCGAGGGCGAAGTCCTGCGCCACGTCGATGCCGGGGCCGGTCAGCCGCGCGGTGAGCTTCGCGACGCCGAGCCCGCCGGCCGTGACCGGCAGCGACAGGGCCGTACGCGCGCCCTTCTCCAGCTTGAGCGTGCGCCGCGTCGCCTCGAGCGGCAGGATGACCGGACCGGAAGCGTCGACCTCCACCACATAGTCGCCCGCCTCACCTTCCACATTGTCGATGGCGAGGTGGATGCGGGACGTGTCGCCCACGTTGAGAAAGCGTGGCAGAGTGCCGGAGACGACGACGGGGTCGCGCACCACGACATCGGCCGTGGCCGAACCGGCCCGGGTCTTCGACCAGGCGACAGCCATGACGCGCACGGTGCCGTTGAAGGCCGGGATGTCGAACGACACATGGGCGACACCGTCGGCCCCGGCGCGCACGACGCCGGAATAGAGCGCGACCGGCTCCTGCGTCGGCGGCGCGTTGTCGAACTGCGGCGCGGCCGCGTCGCCACCGGAGCGGATCGCCCCGCGCGTGCCCTGCATGCCGTCGATGAGATAGCCGTAGACGTCGCGGATCTCGGTGCCGAGACGCCGCTGGCCGAAGAAATAGTCGCCCGGGCGCGGCGCCTCGTAGCGCGTGAGGTTGAGGATGCCGACATCGACGGCGGCTACCGTCACATAGGCCTCCTCCCCCGCCGCGAGCCCGCCGAGCCGCACCGGCACGTCGAGCGTCTGCCGCGGCTGCATCACCTGCGGCACATCGAGGGAGACGTCGATGTTGCGCTGGTCGCGCGCCACGGAGAACCACGCGAGGCCGAGCGCGCGGCCCGGCATGCGCTTGGCCCCGACGTCGAGCGGCCGGTGGGCCAGCACGACCACATAGGCCCCCGGCCCCCACTCGGCCTTCGCCTCGAGCGAGACCGTGGTGCCCGCCGGGTCGAGATCGACGAGCTTCTCCCAATGCACCTTGTCGCCGACGACGAGCACCGTCGCCTTGCCCGCCGCGCGGGGCTTGAGGCTGATCGCCATCCTCTCGCCGGCCGCGTAGGAGGCCTTGTCGAGGCGCATGTCGAGCACGTCCGGCGTATCGGCGCTCACGGCGCCGCTGTAGCCGACGGAGAAGGACAGGCTCGTCGGCGCCGCCTCGCCCCGGCCCGCCTCGATCTCCAGGCGGTAGCGTCCCCAGCCGACGGGCGCGGAGATGCGCGCGGGCGCATCGGTCCCCGGCTCGATCTCACCGTCGGCGATGCGGCGCGTCGTCTGGATCGGCTCGTAGGACCAGCCGCCGCCCTGGTTGAACCATTGGTAGCGCTGGTCGATGCGGTAGAGGCTCCAGCGCAGCGGCATGGCGAGCCGCTTGCCCTCGCCCGTGGCCGCGACCACGTCGAAGGTCGCGATGCCGCCATCGGAGAGATCGGTGAACAGCTTGCGCACGCCGATGACATTTCCGGCCTGGGCGACGGGCAACGTGAGCGAGCGCGCCACGCCACGCCCGCCGGGCTCGGCCACGGTGACGGTGACGGTGGCCTGCAGCGGCCGCGGCGCGGAGACGTCCGGCAGCGGCACGGCGAAGGTCGCCTTGCCGGCGGCATCCGTCTCTGCCCCCTCCTCGACCTCCTGCATCACGGTCTCGAAGGCCTCGTCGTCGAGGCCGACGGCATAGCCCTCGAGCCCCGGCACCGCATTGTTCGGCACGGCCTCGACGGTCACGGTGCCGCTGACCTCGAGCTCCGCGCCCGGGGCGCCGTAGAGATAGCGGGCCGTGACGTCGATGTTCGCCGCGTCGCCGGCGGCGACCGTCGGCTCCTGCGGGGCCAGCGTCAGCTCCAGCCGCTCCGGCACATAGTCCTCGACGAGGAAGGTCGTCTCGCCGATGGCGGCGCCCTTCGGGTCCGCATAAGCGGTGAGCCGCCAGGTGCCGCGCATGGCCCCGGGCAGGATCGCCAGCGACCAGGCGCGCCCGCCGAGGCCCTGGTCGTCGACGGCGACGCGCCGGTATTCGACGCCGTCCGGCCGGCGGGCGACGAGGGTGAGCGGCAGGCCGGCGGCGGCATCGCCGCGCGCGTCGCGCAGCAGCGCCGTGACCTGGACCGTCTCGCCCGTGCGGTAGACGCCGCGCTCGGTGAAGACCTGCGCATCGAGCGGCCCCGGCGTCTGCCGGCCGGCGACGCCCCGGTCGGTGAGGTCGAAGGGCGTCTGGGCCAGGTCGAGGAAGGCATAGTCGCCGGCCTCTGTCGTCGCCACCACGAGCCCCGGCGCGAGGCCACCCTTGCCGCGCGAGAGGCCGGGCGCGAAGACGGCGCGGCCGTTGCCGTCGCTCTTCACCTCGCCGAGCACCTCGTTGTTGCGGGCGACGAGCTTGACGGTGGCGCCGGCGAGCGGCCCGGCCGAGGCGAGCGAACGCGCGACGACGTGCACGCCGTCCTCGCCCGAGAGCGCCGTGAGGCCGATGTCGGAGACGATGAACCACTGGGTCGCGGCCGGGCTGTAGTCCTCGTCCGCGGGCGGCCCGCCGGAGGGACGCGCCGTCATCACATAGACGCCGGGCTCCAGCTTGCCGCCGGTCGCCTCCAGCACCGGGAAGGCGGTCGTCACGTCCTCGTTGATCCGCCGCGCCACATCGAGCGTGCCGGCCCAGACCTTCTGCCCCTGGTCGGAGGCGATGTTGTCGGCCGTGTAGCGGGCGATCTGCGACATGAACTCGTCGGAGCGCAGCGTCGGCAGGAGGTTGCGGTCACCGATGCGGTAGAGCTCCACATCCACCTTGTCCGTGTTCACGGTGACGACCGGGATGCCCTCCTGCCCCGTGCGCGGCAGGATGTAGTTGCGGCCGGTGAAACGCGCCTGCGGAGAGCGGTCGCGCACGTAGATCTCGTAGTCGGCGTTGCGCAGCAGCGTCTCCTCGACGGACGAGGGCAGGCCCTGGCGCAGCACGATGGCATAGCGCTCGCCGTGCTTCAGGCCGTCGACGCAGAGCTGGCGGTCCTCGCCCGTCACGGCGGGCGTCGCGCTGCCCGTCACGGCGACGAAGGGCGCGAAATCGACGCGGCCGCGCGCCAGAGGCTCCGAGAAGTTGAAGCACACGCGCGGCGAGGCTGAATCGGAATCGACCCGGTAGTCGAGGATGCGGAAGCCGTATTTCTCGCGCAGGCCTTCATAGATCGACCGCACATGCGAATCGTCGGCGAGCGCGAGGCTCATCCGGTAGGCGTCGAGCGAGGGGCGCCAGTATTGCCGCGAGGCGAAGACGTCGCCGAGAAGCGCCAGCGCCGAGGCCTCGGCCGCGGCCCCGCGCGCGTTCTGATAGGCCGCATAGGCCGCGCTCGTCGCCCGCTCGGCGAGCCTGTAGCGCTCGCTGTAATTGGCCGGCGAGATCGCCATGGCCGCCCGCGCATAGGCCGTCCAGCCGGCAGCGCTGGCCGGATCGGCAGCGACGGCCGCGGCGGCGGAGGAAAGCGCCTGGCGGGCGTCGCCGCGGGCGAGCGCCTGGGCGCTGTCACGGCGCAACTGGTCGGCGGGACGCGTTGCGGCCGCTCCCGCCTCCGTCTTCAGGTCGGCCTGCAGCCTGACGGCGGCGCTGGCGAGATCGTCCCGGACCAGGGACTTCTGCGCCGAAGCCGGTGGGGCAAGGGCGAGGAGGCAGAGGGTTGCGATGGCGACGGCAATCAGTTGCGCAGCACGAATCATGCTCCCCTCCCTGGGCGTGCCTTCGGGTGACGCCTAGGAAAAATAGCGCCGCCGCGATGACGAGCGCGAGACTAAGCGCCTCGAAGCACGGCTGCAATCCATGGCTGCAACGCATGCCGTGACGACATCGTGCAGTTTTGCCATAGTCGCGCGACGGAACGAACGGGGAGCGGGGGCATGAACCGGGCGCGGACGGGGCGCGGTCGCAGACGGGATCGTGGACAGGGCGGCATCGGGGCCCTGCTGGGCCTCCTTATCGGCGCGGCGGCCCTGCCGCTCGGCTCCCCGGCTCTCGCGCAGCAGCCCGCAGCGGGCGAGGCGCTCGATGCCGCCCGTGCCGCCTTCGAGGCGCTGCCGGAGGCCGACCGCAAGGCCATCCAGGACGCGCTCGTCTGGACCGGCGACTACAACGGCACGCTCGACGGCGCCTTCGGCAAGCGCAGCTTCGATGCCATCCGCGCCTTCGAGACGCGCAGCCGCCTCACCGCGGACGGCATTCTCACGCCCGCCGAACGCGACGCGCTCCTGGCGGCCGCGCAACGCCAGCGCGATGCCGCCGGCTTTGCCGTCATCGACGATCGCCGCTCCGGCATCCGCATCGGCGTGCCGCAGAAGGTGCTCGCCGAGCGCAGCGACACGCCGGGCGGCTCCCTCTTCCGCGCCAGGCGCGGCGGCGGCGCCCTGACGACGGATCTCATCCCGGCCGCGGCCGGCACCGGCCTCAAGGATCTCTACGCCGACCTCAGCGCCGCGGCGCCGGGGCGCCGCATCACCTACAAGGTGCTGCGCGACAACTGGTTCGTCGTCACCGGCGAGGAAGGCGCCGAGCGCTTCTTCACGCGCTTTGCCGCAACCGCCGCCGGCCTGCGCGGCTTCACCATGGCCTATCCGCGAGCGCCGCCGCGACCTTCGACAGGCTCACCATCGCCATCACCAACAGCTTCGAGCCGGAACCCGAGGCTGCATCGGCAACAACGGCCACGGCCGGGGCCGGCGGTGCGGCATCCCCCGCCCCCACCGTCTCCGGCGGCAATGCCTTCACGGCCGTCGTCCTCGACGGCGGGCGGGCGCTGACGAGCGCCGCCGCAGGTGCCTGCAAGGCGCCGACGGTCGGCGGCAAGCCGGTGAAGATCGAGGCGAGCGGCGAAGCCGCCTTCGTCGAGGGCGCCTTCGCGGCGGGAGGGGTGCCAGTCGCCTGGCGCCGCCCGGAGGGCACGGACCAAGACGTCTTCGTCCTCGGCCATGCCGCCACGGGCGGCGAGCGCCGGCTCGTCGCGACGCCGGGCGTGCTCAAGGTGGCGGGCGATGGCACGGCGCGCCTCGCGGCCCCGGTGCAGCCCGGCATGGCGGGCGCCCCCGTCGTCGACAGGTCCGGTGCGCTCGTCGCCGTCGTAGGCCCCCTGCCGCAGACGATGACGCTGGTTGCCGGCATCGCGCTCGGCACGAGCGTCCCCGCGACGACCGCGGCGAGCCTTGCCGACAGCACCCGCCTGCCCGAAGCCGGCGGGACGGGCGAAGCGACAACCCTCGGCGCCGCGGCCGAGGCCTGGCGCGCCCGTATCGTGGCGGTGGACTGCCCGGGCGGGTAGCCGGGGGCAGGCCGGCCACCTCCCACGCCGTCATGCCCGCGCTCGTCGCGGGCATCCACGCCCTGCCGTCGCGCAAGGGGCTCGAAGGCCGCGGGCGGCGGAGAGCGTCGGGTACGCGGCCCGGAGGCACTCGGAAGCACCCTCAGTCCCGGAGCGCCCCACGCAGGAAGGCGACCAGCTTCTCCCCGGCCGCTTCCACGCTGCCGTCATTGACGATGGTGAGATCCGGCGCCCGGTCGGGCACCACGGCCTTGCCGCGGGCGAGGCGCGCGGCGATCGTCTCGGCGCTTTCCCGGCCGCGGGCCGCGAGCCGCCTGGCGATGACGGCGTCGGGCGCCGTCACCGATATGACGGCGATGCGGGCAAAGGCCTCGCGCGCCGCCGCGACCTGCGCCCGCGAGATGTTGCTGACGACGACTGCCCCGTCCGCAAGCGCCGCCTCGACGCTGCGCGGCAGCGCATAGCCGAGGCCGTGCGCATGCCAGTGCAGCGAAAAGGCTCCACCGGCGACGCCTGCGCCGAAGGCCTCCTCGCTCAGCACATCATGGTCCTCGGCAGTGCTCGCCGCGCGGGTGACGAGCCGGCGCGGAAAGACGAAGCGTTCCCCCTCAACCGCGAGGCGCCGGCGGGCATGGTCGATGAGCGTGTCCTTGCCGGCGCCGCTCGGCCCGACGACGCAGACGAAGAGCCCGCGCC
This sequence comes from Chelatococcus caeni, assembly GCF_014196925.1. GTDB lineage: Bacteria > Pseudomonadota > Alphaproteobacteria > Rhizobiales > Beijerinckiaceae > Chelatococcus_A > Chelatococcus_A caeni. The sequence goes on from NZ_JACIEN010000001.1 coordinate 1,733,477, forward strand.
CGAGCGTGATGCGCACGCGATCGCCGGCTTCGGCTTCCATGGTCATGCCACGCGGCGCCCCTCGCGCCACACCTGCCGCACCACCGGAACGGCACCCGTCATGTGCACGCACACGAGGTCGGCCCGAAGCCCGGCGGCGAGCGCGCCGCGGTCGGCGAGCCCCGTCGCGAGGGCCGGATTGCGCGTGACCGTCGCCACCGCCTCGGGCAGCGAGATGGCCGGCACCCGGCGCGGCAGGTCGAAGGCGGCCATGAGGAGGCTCGCCGGGACGTAGTCGGAGGAGATGATGTCGAGCACGCCCTCCCGCGCCACGGCCTCGGCGGCGACGCTGCCGGAATGGGAGCCGCCGCGCACGATGTTGGGGCCGCCCATCATCACCCGGATGCCGGCGGCATGGGAACCGCGGGCGGCCTCGATCGTCGTCGGGAATTCCGCGATGGCGACGCCGTCGGTCTTCGCCTCCTCCACATGCTCTGGCGTCGCGTCGTCGTGGCTTGCCAGCACGACGCCGCGCGCGCGGGCGATCTCGACGAGGCGGCGCCGGTGGGTTTCGGCATTCGCCTCGTGCATCGCGAGGCGGCGCGCCATGAGCGCGTTCATGGCATCGTCGCCGACGCCGTTCTTGCCGCTGTAATAGGTCTTCCACACGGCGATATCGCGGAACTGACGCTGGCCCGGCGTGTGGTCCATCAGCGACATCATGTGCACCGGATATTCGGCCACATAGCGCTCGGCCTGGTCGATGACGTCAGGGGACGAGATCTCGCAGCGCAGGTGCGTGCGGTGCTCGGCGCGCACGTGCCCCTCGGCGACGGCCGTCTTGATGGCATCGGCGAGCGTCCACACCTCCTCGCCGAGCGAGCCCTTGTCGAAATCGGAGCCGATGCGCAGGGAATCGAACACCGTCGTGATGCCGGCCGCCGCGATCTGCGCGTCATAGGCCATGACGGCGGCGAGCGGGTGCCAGCGCACCTTGGGCCGGGGCGCGTAGTGGCTCTCGAGATGATCGGTATGCAGCTCGACGAGGCCCGGCAGCAGATAGTCGCCGGCAAGGTCGATGCCGCGCTCCGGCGCCCGGCCCTCGCCGAACTCCGCGATGCGGCCGTCCGAGACCGCGAGCCAGCCGCCCGGGACGATCCTGTCGGGCAGGATGAGCGTGGCGTTCTCGATGACGAAACTGTCGGGCGTTGCGGTCATGACGGCGGCTCTCAATCAGGCGGCTCGGGAAGAAGCGAAGCGGGTGACGTCCTCGATGCGGTCGGCCACCGCCTCGCGCACGTCTTCGTCGTGGAAGATGCCGAGAATGGCGGTGCCAGCCCGCTTCTTCTCGTGGATGAGGTCGACGACGACGGCGCGGTTCTTCGCGTCGAGCGAAGCCGTCGGTTCGTCGAGGAGCAGCACCGGCCGGTCGGCGGCAAGGCCGCGGGCGATGTTGACGCGCTGCTGCTCGCCGCCCGAGAAGGTCGAGGGCGGCAATTGCCACAGGCGCTCCGGGACGTTGAGGAGGCTGAGCAGGCGCCTCGCCCGCTCCATCGCCTCCTGCTGCCCGATACCGCTCTCACGCGCCGCATTGGCCACGATGTCGAGGGTCGCGACGCGCGGGATGACGCGCAGGAACTGGCTGACATAGCCCATGACGTCGCGCCGCAGCGCCAGGATGCGGCGCGGCTCGGCGCTGGCGACGTCGACCACCTCCGCCCCGTCGCGGACGAGGATGCGGCCACGGTCGGCGCGGTAGTTGCCGTAGATCATCTTGAGGATCGACGACTTGCCGGCGCCCGAGGGCCCGCCGAGGACGACGCATTCGCCGGCCGCGACCGCGAGGCTGACGTCGGAGACGACGGCAAGCTCCAGCCCGCCGCGCAGGTGGAGCGTGAAGCTCTTCGACACGTCGTCGAGGGCGATGAGAGGCTGTTCGGTCGTCATGCTGCCAGCACCGAGGAAACGAGTAGCTGCGTATAGGCCTCGCGCGGGTCGTCGAGCACCTGGTCGGTCAGTCCGGTCTCGATCACCCTGCCCCGGCGCATCACCATGATGCGGTGCGAGAGCAGACGAGCCACAGCAAGATCGTGTGTCACGATGATGACGGCGAGGCCGAGTTCCGCCACGAGGCCGCGGATGAGATCGAGCAGGCGCGCCTGCACCGAGACGTCGAGGCCCGAGGTCGGCTCGTCCATGAAGACGAGGCGCGGATGGGTGACGAGGTTGCGGGCGATCTGCAGGCGCTGGCGCATGCCACCGGAAAAGCTCTTCGGCGTGTCGTCGATGCGGCCGGCCTCGATCTCGACGCGCGCGAGCCAGTCGCTCGCGGCGGCGCGGATATTGCCGTAATGCCGGGCGCCGACGGCCATCAGCCGCTCCCCGACATTGCCGCCGGCCGAGACGCCCATGCGCAGGCCCTCGCGCGCATCCTGGCGCACGAAGCCCCAGTCCGTGCGCAGCAGCAGGCGCCGCTCGGCCTCGGTGAGCTCGGACAGGTCGCGCACCACGCCGTCACGCATGCGGTAGTGGACCGCGCCGGCGCTCGGGGCGAGCTCGGTCGCGAGCAGGCCGAGCAGCGTCGACTTGCCCGAGCCCGACTCGCCGACGACGGCGAGCACCTCGCCCTCGTGGAGATCGAAGGTCACGTCCCAGCAGCCGAGACGCTCGCCATAATATTTCGTCAGCCCGCGGGCGGACAAAAGCGGACGCTCGCTCATCGGGTCTCTCCTGCCTTGTCCTTGGCCACCACTTCCCTCTTTTCAGCAGCCGTATCGGATGGCAGGTCGCTCGATCCTCCCCCGTATGGGGGAGGTGGCGGCCGCAGGCCGTCGGAGGGGGCCGCGCGCTTCCCGGCACGAGCGGCGTGCCTCGCCTCACCCCACCCGTCTCGCGCCTTGCGGCGCGATCCACCCTCCCCTTCAGGGGAGGGATCACTGGCGCCGGGATCCACCATCATCCCTTGATGCCCGGCCGCCCGGCGCTCCTCGCAGAAATCGGTGTCGGAACAGACGAACATGCGCCCGCCGCGGTCGTCGAGCACCACCTCGTCGAGATAGACCCCCTCGGCGCCGCAGAGCGCGCAGGGCTGCTTGAAGGTCTGGATGCGGAAGGGGTGGTCCTCGAAATCGAGGCTCCTCACCCGTGTGTGGGGCGGCACGGCATAGATGCGCTTCTCGCGCCCGGCGCCGAAGAGCTGCAGCGCCGCGCACATGTCCATCTTCGGGTTGTCGAACTTCGGCGTCGGCGAGGGATCCATCACATAGCGGCCGGCGACCTCGACCGGATAGGCGTAGGTCGTGGCGATGTGGCCGTGGCGGGCGATGTCCTCATAGAGCTTCACATGCATGAGCCCGTAGTCGGCGAGCGCATGCAGCTTGCGCGTCTCGGTCTCGCGCGGCTCGAGGAAGCGCAGGGGCTCCGGGATCGGCACCTGGTAGACGAGGATCTGGCCGTCCCGCAGCGGTTCCTCCGGGATGCGGTGGCGCGTCTGGATGACGGTCGCCGCCCTTGTCTTCGTCGTCGTCTCGACGCCCGCCGTCTTGGCGAAGAAGCGGCGGATGGAGACGGCGTTCGTGGTGTCGTCCGAGCCCTGGTCGATGACCTTGAGCACATCCTCGGGGCCGAGCACCGCGGCCGTCACCTGCACGCCGCCGGTGCCCCAGCCATAGGGCATCGGCATCTCGCGGCTGGCAAACGGCACCTGGTAGCCGGGAATGGCGATCGCCTTCAGGATCGCCCGCCGGATCATGCGCTTCGTCTGCTCGTCGAGATAGGCGAAGTTGTAGGCGTCCGTTTCCTTCCCCGCCGTTGCGCCGGGAGAAGGAAGATCATCCCGCATCGCCGCGCTCATTCCGCAGCCTCCTTCATCTCGCTCGCCTCGCCACGGCGGGCGGCATATTCGGTGCGCATGCGGCGCACGAGGTCGAGCTCGGCCTGGAAGTCGACGTAGTGCGGCAGCTTCAGATGCTCGACGAAGCCGGTGGCCTGCACGTTGTCGCAATGGGCGAGCACGAATTCCTCGTCCTGCGCCGGGGCCGTCACCTCCTCGCCGAAGTCGCGGGCGCGCAGCGCCCGGTCGACCAGCGACATCGCCATGGCCTTGCGCTCGCTCTGGCCGAAGACGAGGCCGTAGCCGCGCGTGAACTGCGGCGGCACCTCGGCCGAGCCCTTGAACTGGTTGATCATCTGGCACTCGGTGACGTCGATCGTGCCGAGCGGCACGGCGAAGCCGAGCTCCTCCGGCACGAACTCCACCGCAACCTCGCCATAGCGCACCTCGCCGACGAAGGGATGCGTGCGGCCGTAACCGCGCTGGGTGGAATAGCCGAGGGCGAGCAGGAAACCCTCATCGCCGCGGGCGAGCGCCTGCAGGCGCAGGTCCCGCTCCGCCGGAAAATCGAGCGGCTCGCGCGTCAGGTCGCCGACCGGCGTATCGCCGTCGGGCGCGACCTCGCGCTCGATCAGGTCCTCGCCGTCGAGGAGGTCGGTGACGCGCGCCATCGGCTCGCCCTCGCCCGCCGCGGCTTCCGCCGGCTCGGGCGGCGCGGCGCCGGCGGCCAGCAGGAAGTCGATCAGCCGGTGGGTATAGTCGAAGGTGGGCCCCAGCACCTGTCCGCCCGGCAGGTCCTTGTAGGTGGCGGAGATGCGGCGCTCGACGGCCATGGCCGCGGTGTCGACCGGCTCGCTGTAGCCGAAGCGCGGCAGCGTCGTGCGATAGGCGCGCACCAGGAAGATGGCCTCGACGAGATCGCCCCGCGCCTGCTTGATGGCGAGCGCGGCGAGGTCCCGGTCGTAGAGCGAGCCTTCCGCCATCACCCGGTCCGCGGCGAGCTTCAGCTGCCCGCCGATCTGCTCCGGAGAGATCTCCGGCACGGCGGGGTCGCCGCGCCGCGCATGGGCGAGCAGACGGTGGGCGTTGTCGATGGCGGCTTCGCCGCCCTTGACCGCAACATACATGTCAGCCCTCCGGCAGGATCTGCGTGGTGCGGGGCAGCGCCGCGACGGAGCCCGGCGCGACGAAGAGACAGTCGATGCCGCGCGGGAAGAGGGCGCGGTTCGCCGCGCGCTGGGCGAGGAAGTCGCCCGGCAGCGGCGCGATGGCGATGTCGGCGCGGTCCAGAATGCCCGGCCCCTCGCAGGCGAGCCCCCGCCCCGCCGCGAGCGTCCGCACCGCCATGACGACGGTGGTGGAGCGGTCGGGATATTCGTCCGTGCCGACCGCGAAGGCGCCGAGCGGCGGCATCGCATCGGGCTCGGCGACGAGGGCGAAGGCCGCCTCGTCCGGCGTCTCCACGACGCGGGCCCCGGTGTGGAAGCGCAGATAGGCGGCCACCGCCGGCACGGCGGCGAGCGCCGCATCGAGCCACAGCGGCGCCTCGTGGTCGGCCAGCGCCAGCGCCACCGCGGCGAGTTCCGGCGTTAGCGGCGCCGGCGGCACAAGGTCCGTGGCGAGCGGCTGGACGGTCGCCGGCCGCGCGGTGGCATCCATGAGAGCGCGGAAGACGCGCTGCGCATCGAAGACGGGCTCGGTGAAGCCGGGTGCGAGGGCGATGCTCATCAATCCTCTCCGCGGACCATAGTGAAGAAGTTGACGCGCGTCGCCGCCGTGCGGCGCGCGGCCGTCTCGCGCCCGGCCATGAGCCGTTCGTGCACCGGTGCGAGCGCCGCTTCCACCGCCTGCCGCCGGCCCGGCAATTGCCAGAGCGCGTCGATGACGGCGGCGGCGCGCGCCCGCGCCGCATCGCGGCCGAGGTGATAGGCGAAGCCGTTGACGGTGCGTCCGCCCTCCGCGATGCGCACCGCCGCGCGCGTCACCGTCGCCTCGCCGAGGTTGAACGGCGCCCCGTCACCGCCGGCACGCCCGCGCGTCATGACGAGGCCCGTCTCCGGCCGGCGCAGGTCGCTCGCCTCCGGCAGCGGCGCGAGCGCGGCGAGCACGCTGTCCAGCTCCTCGCGCCGCGCCGCGGCCGAAACGGCCATCACGGCTTGCCGCGCCGCGATTTCCCGATCATCGTCAGCTGGATGGATTTCACCTGGACCGACTGCGGTCATGATCACCCGCCCTCGCTGCCCTGTTGCAGCGCTTCAACAATCATTTGTCTAGTGGTATAGACAACTACATGAAAAAGTCCAGTGACACTTCCATGACGGGCGAGGCCATAGCGGATTTCGGCGACGAACCGATGACCGGGACGAGCGACGGCGCGCTCGCCCGCGCCGCTGGCGTCACCGCCTGGCGGCAGATCGCCGATGCCATCGAGGCGGATGTGATGAACGGGCGCCTGACGCCCGGCAGCCAGCTGCCGACGGAGGCGCGGCTTGCGGAGCGATTCGCCGTCAACCGCCACACCGTGCGCCGGGCGATCGCCGCGCTCGCCGCCAAGGGCCTGCTGCGCGCCACGCAGGGACGCGGCACCTTCGTGGAGGCGAAGCCCCTCGCCTATCCCATCGGCCGGCGCACGCGCTTCACCGAGATCGTCTCGCGCGAAGGCCACGAGGCCGGCGGCGAGTTGATGTCGGCGGCCGAGACGGTGGCCGACGAGGAGACGGCCCGGCGCCTGCGCCTCATGCCCGGCTCGCCGGTGCTGCGGACGGAGGTGCGCCGCTTCATCGACGGTACGCCCGTCTCCAGCGGCACGTCCTTCTTCCCGCTGCCGCGCTTTGCCGGCGCCGCCGCGGTGCTGCGCGAGACGGGATCGATCACCCGGGCGCTCGCCGCCTGTGGCGTGACGGACTACGTGCGCGCCGAGACGCGCATCACCGCCCGCCTCGCCACCGGCGACGATGCGGCGCGGCTCGACCTCTCGCCGGGGCGCATCCTTTTCGTCGTCGATGCGCTCAACGTCGACGGCACGGGCACGCCCGTGCAGGCGGCCCATGTGGTCTTCGCCGCCGACCGCGTCGAACTCGTCGTCGAGAACGGCTAGAGCAGGACGAATGCAAGCCGGCCGCAAGGCTCTTGGCTTGATCCCTCCCCTCAAGGGGAGGGTGGATCGCGCCGAAGGCGCGAGACGGGTGGGGTCAAGACCGGGATCGACGCCCTTGTTGTCAACCCCTACCCCCTCCGTCGCCGCTTCGCGGCGCCACCTCCCCCATACGGGGGAGGATCAGCGCGCACCAAAGTGCATCCGCCCGCGAATTGGATGCCGGCTGGGGGAATAGGCGGATGCGAACATAAACGGTTCAGGCCACGATCTTCGCATTGCCGATGATGGCAAAGCGCAGCCGGCCGGAGACGAAGTCGATCACCGCCACCGTGAGAAGGATCATCAGCACCAGGAAGGAGACGTGCTGCCATTCGAGCATGCGGATCTGCTCGTAGAGATGCAGGCCGACGCCGCCGGCGCCGACCACGCCGATGATGGTGGCCGAGCGGGTGTTCGATTCGAAATAATAGAGCACCTGGCTGACGATGACCGGGAAGACCTGCGGCAGGAGGCCGAAGCGTACCTGGTGCAGCTTGCCGCCGCCGGTCGAGGCGACGCCTTCCACGGCCTTCTTGTCCATCGCCTCGATGGCCTCGGAGAAGAGCTTGCCGAACTCGCCGAAATTGCTCGTCGCCACGGCGAGGATGCCGGCGAAGGGCCCGAGCCCGACGACATTGATCCAGATGAGCGCCCAGATCAGCACGTCGACGCCGCGCACCACATCGAGCCCGCGACGCAGCGAAAAATGGAGGAATACGTTCGGGATGACGTTCTTGGCCGCGAGGAAGCCGAAGGGAAAGGCAAGGATCGCCGCCGTCAGCGTGCCGAGGAAGGCGATCGCCAGCGTCTGCGCCAGCGCCATGAGATAGGTGAGGAAAGTCGCGTAGCTGCCCGGCGACGGCGGCAGCATGAAGCCGGCGAATTCGACGAGCTTGCCAAGGCCGCCGGCGATGCGGGCGAAGGAGAAGCCGAGCGCCCAGAAGCCGGAGATGAACAGCCCGGCGAGCACGGCGACGATCGCCACTGTCAGCGCCCGGCGCGGCCAGTTCACGCGGAAGATGGAAGGATGGCGCGCCGCGAGCCCCGCCATGTCGGCGAGCGCCTCGGCCTCGAAGCGGGGGGCGGTTGGCGCAGATCCGTTCATGAGCGGCTCTCCATGCCGATCAGCGCGTGGCGCAGCCGCTCGGTCGCAAGGTCGATGACCATGACGGTGGCGATGATGATGAGGAGGATGGCGCTGACGTCGGAATAGTAGAACTTGCGGATGGATTCGATGAGGTCCTGGCCGATGCCGCCGGCGCCGACGAAACCCATCACGGCCGCGCCGCGCACGTTGATCTCGAAGCGCAGCAGGCCGTAGCTGGCGAAGTTGGACAGCACCTGCGGCAGCACGGCGAAGCGCACCGTCTCGAGCCAGGTCGCGCCGGTGGCCGAGACGCCCTCGACCGGCTTCATGTCAATGTTCTCGACGACCTCGGAGAACAGCTTGCCGAGCGCGCCCGTCGTGTGGATGGCGATGGCGAGCACGCCCGGCACCGGGCCGAGGCCGAAGGCCGCGACGAAGATGAGCGCGAAGACGATCTCCGGCACCGTGCGGCAGAATTCGAGCACCCGCCGCACCAGCCAGCGCACCCGCGCCGAGCGCGAGAGATTGGCCGCGGCAAGGAAGCAGAGGCTGATTGCACAGAGCCCGCCGAGCATGGTGCCGAGATAGGCGATGAGCAGCGTCTCGCCCATGAGCCTCAGCCAGTAGCCGAGCCCCCAGTACCACTCGGCGAGGTCCTCGCCGAGATGGGTGAGCCTGAGCGTCGGCACGATGTCGCCGATGTAGCTCGGGAAGCGCCAGAGATTGGCGAAGAACTTCGCAAGGTCCACCTCGCCCGCCCAGGCGGACAGGCCGACGAGCGCGGCAAGGACGAGGCCGCCGAGAAGGACCTGCCGGCGCTTGGCGGCGACGGCCGCGCCGTAGGCATCTTCGAGCGCGCGCAGGCGCGGCTCGGGCAGGCGGGCGATGGCGTGGGACATGGATGGATACTTCGTCAGCCGGTGGGCCGGAGGCAGCACGCCGCCATGCCCGCACCTGTCGGGGGCATCCACGCCTGACCGCAAGCGACGTCGGACGGGCGTGGATGGCCGGGACCAGCCCGGCCATGACGATGGAAGGCGTGATCGGCGGCAGGGATGGCCTGCCGAACGGATGCGCTCAGGACGCCTTCTTGCGCTTCAGGCGGTCGACGAACTCGATGAGCTCGATGGTCGCCTTGTAGTCCTGCGTCGTGACCGGGGCGAAGCCCTTGTCCTTGCCGTCGGAGAGCTTGTCGAAGGCGGTCTTGTCCTTCTGCGGCGCCTCCTGGAAGGCCTTGGTGATGGCCTGCTTGAGGTCCGCCGGCAGGTCGGTGAGATAGGCGTAGGGCGAGCCCTGGATGAGGTCCGACTTGTAGATGATCCGGAAGTTCTCCTTCTTCGCCATGCCCTTGTTGGCCATGCGCGTCAGGTTTGAGTCGTTCTCGGAGTTCCACCAGTTGAAGGCGACGTCGACCGTGCCCTGGTCGAGCGCGGAGACAGCGTTCTCGTGGCTGCCGGCATAGACGACCTTGCCGAAGAACTGCTCGGGATCGATGCCCTGCTTGTCGAGGGCGAAGCGCGGCACGTTGTTGCCCGAGGTCGAGTTGGGGTCGACGAGGCCGAGGTTCTTGCCCTTGAGGTCGTCGATCGACTGGTAGGGGCTGTCCGCCTTCACATAGGCGACGGAATAATAGCCGACCGTGCCGTCGGAGTTGATCGTCGTCACGAAGGGCTCGACGCCGCCGCTCGTCACCTTGACGGCGCGGGAGAGCGAGGCAGGGCCGTAATAGGCGATGTGGATGTTGCCGGCCTTCTGGCCCTCGATGACCGCGGCATAGTCGTTGGCGATGCGCAGCTTCACCGGCACGCCGAGTTCCTTCGACAGATAGGCGACGAAGTCGTCGTAGCGCTCGTTCACGCCCGAGGCGTTCTCGGCCGGGATGACGGCGAAGGTGATCTCGGGATACTTCGCCTTCCAGTCCTCAGCGAAGGCCGGGATCTGGGCCATGCCGGCGAAGGCGAAGGACGCGGCGGCGGCACCGATGAGGGCGCGGCGGTTCAACATCGTGGTCTCTCCTCAAGAGTAAGGTCCGGCGCGGATCGCTGCGCCGGCGTCCATCGCGGCGCTCAGGCCGGGATCGCGACAGGGGAACGGGCGCCCCATCCGGCGGCTGCCGGGGACGTTGCGCCCTCGCCGATGACGTCGGCGGCCTCGAGCCCGTAGAGCTCGCGCGCCACGTCGTCGGTCAGGCTTTCCGGCAGGCCGTCGAAGACGACGCGGCCCGCGGCCATGCCGACCAGGCGGTCGCAGTAGCTGCGCGCCAGATCGAGCGAATGCAGGTTGCAGATGACGGTGATGCCGTAGGTGCGGTTGATGCGCTGCAACGCGTCCATGACGATGCGCGTGTTGCGCGGATCGAGCGAGGCGATCGGCTCGTCGGCCAGGATGATCTCGGGCGACTGCGCGAGCGCCCGGGCGATCGCCACGCGCTGCTGCTGGCCGCCGGAAAGCTGGTCCGCGCGCTGCGCCGCGAGCCCGGCGATGTCGAACTGCTCGAGCGCCGCGAGCGCGATCGCCTTGTCCTCCGGCGCCCACAGGCGCACGAGGGATTTCGCCGAGGGCGCGGCATTGAGCCGGCCCATGAGCACGTTGGTGAGCACGTCGAGGCGGCCGACGAGGTTGAACTGCTGGAAAATCATGGCGCAGCGCGCCCGCCAGTCGCGCAGCTCACGGCCCCTGAGGCCCGTCACGTCGACGTCGCCGCAGCGGATGCGCCCGTCGCTCGGGTCGACGAGCCGGTTGATCATGCGCAGGAGCGTCGACTTGCCGGCGCCGGAGCGGCCGATGACGCCTACGAAGGAGCCGGGAACCACGGTCAGCTCGACACTGTCGACAGCCGTCTTCGCACCGAAACGTCGGCTGACGCCTTCGAGAACCAGCATGCAGCAACCTCCACGATTGCTGCGTTAGCTAGATCGAGCAGACGACACTATCATGACAATCAATAAATTGATCGATTTGCCATCTAACAACTTTTCAATACTGTTGCTACCGTCACAACAGCGTCATATCGGCACACGAAACCTGCGCGCCACCTCCCGGGAGACGAATGATGGGCAAGCGCCTCGGCGAAACGCCGACGATCCACCCGACCGCCAGCGTGCTGCGCTCGACGCTCGGCCGCTACACGGAGGTCGGCGCGCGCACGAGCCTCGTCGAGACGACGCTGGGCGACTACAGCTACATCGTGAACGACGGCGACGTCATCTACACGACGATCGGCAAGTTCTGCTCCATCGCCGCCCAGGTGCGCCTCAACCCGGGCAACCACCCCATGTGGCGGGCGAGCCAGTCCCACTTCACCTACCGCGCCTCGGCCTATTTCGAGGGCGAGGAGGACGAGAGCGGGTTCTTCGACTGGCGCCGGGCCCAGCCCGTCACCCTCGGCCATGACGTGTGGATCGGCCACGGCGTCACGGTGATGCCGGGGGTGACGATCGGCACCGGCGCCGTCGTCGGCTCCGGCGCCGTCGTCACGAAGGACGTCGCCCCCTACGCCATCGTCGCCGGCGTGCCGGCAAGGCCCATCCGGCCCCGCTTCCCCGCCGCCGTCGCCGAGCGGCTCATGGCGCTCGCCTGGTGGGACTGGAGCCATGAGCGCCTGCACGCCGCCCTGCCCGACTTCCGCGCGCTGCCGGTCGAGGCCTTCCTCGAGAAGTACGGCGGCTGATCCGGCCTCAGCGGGCGACGTCGGAGGCTTCCGCGGCACGGACGATGGTGTCCGCGTCCGCCGGCAGCATCAGCCGCTCGTCAACGAGCTTGCGCGCCGCGGCGGAGACCGCCGCCACATAGGCGGCATGATCGGGATAGCGCTCCTCCAGCGACAGGCGCCCGTCGCCGGCCTCCTGCCGCGCCGCCCTGGTGCGGGCGAGCGGGACTTCGGAGCCGGTCAGGCCGCAGATGGCGCCCTCGGCGAAGCCGGCCTTGCGCAGGTTCCAGCCGAGATAGGTCGCCGTCGGCGCCTCGATCACCGGCAGGCGGATGCCCGCGACCGCATGCCCGTCGGCATCGACGCGCGGCAGGAAGACGGGATAGGCCGGTCCTGCGACGGGCGGCATGCGCGTGTGGTCGACGAGCGACTTTTCGTTGTGCTCGCCCGCGAATTTCAGGCCGGGAATGCCGTCGTAGCCGGCCTCCTGTGCGGCGACGAGCGTGCCCTCCTCGAGGCCCGGATAGCGGCTCGGCGGCGGCTCCCGGCCCTCGGCCACCCAGGCATCGAGCGCGACGAGCAGCGCGCGCATGGGCGCGCCGGCGTGCAGCGGATTCGACGGCAGCTGGCAGGCCGCCGCCGGCGCGGACTTGGCGCCGAAGGGCGTGAAATGCGGCAGCCCGGCGAAGTAATAGGCGCGCACGTTGTCCGGCAGCGCCAGCGGCTTGCCGGCCGCGTCGGTGACGACGAGCGACAGGCGCGCCTGCACCGCCTCCGTGTCGGTGTCGGTCTGGATCACCTTGGGGCAGGAGCCGGCGGCCTCGCAGCGCTTCAGGATGCCGTCCGTGGTGCCGCCGATCGGGTCGAGGCTCGTCGCATAGGAGAACGGGAAGGCATCGCCCGGATAGAGATGGTCCTCGTGATCGCGCGAATAGCGGCCCGGCTGGGCGAAGCGCGCATTGGTGAAGGTTCTGCGCGCGCCGGCGATGTGCGGCATCAGGCCGTCGAACACGGGCCGCCCGCTCTCGTCGTCGTTGAACCCATGGTAGAGGAGATCGCGCAGGAAGCGGCCGCTCTGGGAGATGCCGATGGCATAGGCGGCCTTCAAGGCCGGCGCGCCGTCCGCGGCGAGAGGATTGGCGCTCCCGTCCGGCGCCGCGCCCTCGTAGCGCAGAAAGGAGACGAGGTCGCGCACGGCGGCAAAGCCGAGGCCCATGACCTTCGGGTCCTTCGCCGCGTAGATGAACTCGTAGATGGCGCCCGCATCGAAGCCCGGCGCCTTGGTGATCTCGATGCGGGTCGGGCTCAGATATTTGAAGGAGAGACCGGCCGGCGTCGCGCGCGCATCGCCTTCCCGGGCCCGCACCGTCAGCCGCGCCTTTGCGGGATCAGGATCGGCCGCCGGATAGGAGAGATCGATGGCAACCACCGGCCCCTCGGTGCCCTTGGTGTCGTCGAAGACGAATTCCTCGCGGCTCTCCCCCGTCACGCCGGGCACGGTCGGCACGTCGAGGCCCAGAAGCCCGCCGGCGGTCGCGAGGTCGCCCTGCCATCCGCTCCAGACGAGGGTGTAGCCCTGGTCCATGAGGAAGCCGTTGCCGGCATCGGCGGCCGAGGCCGGGTCATTCACCATCGGGGCGTCGTTCAGCAGGCTGAGCCCGAGCTTGCGGCCGCGGTTGGTGACTTCGTAGAGGAGCTTGCCGTTGCCGCGCGCGGGATCGGCCGGCTTCAGGATGTGCACGTCTGTCGAGAAGACCACTTCGCCGGCGGCGTTCCGGGGCGCGAGCGCCAGGTCCACGATGCCGGCGTTGCGCGCATCCTCCGGCTTCACCGCCATGGTGACGCGCGCCACGATCTTCTCGTAGGGGCCCGCCGCGAAGCTGCGGCCGGCGAAGGCCGGCGCCTCGGTGCGCGTGACCTCGAAGCCGACGACGCGCGCCTCGGCGCCGGCGGCGAGTGCGACGAAGGATAACCCGGCGAGCAGCAGTCCTTTCACGGCCTTCCCTCCCTGCTTCGCCCGAGCGGCCGCGGCGGCGCGGGACGCGCCGTCATCTCACCGTCGGGGATTGCCTCGTGCCGCCGCGGGCCGCCGGTCAGGCCTCGGGATGCCTCACCGCGCGTAGAGGTCCTTGTAGGTGTCCCGCAGCACGTTCTTCTGCACCTTGCCCATGGTGTTGCGCGGCAGCTCCGGCACGATGAAGACATGCTTGGGCTGCTTGAACTTGGCGAGGCGCCCTTCGAGCGCCTTCACGATGGCGGCGGCGTCGACGCTCGCCCCCTTCTCCGCGACGACGGCCGCCGTCACGCCCTCGCCGAAATCGGGATGCGGCACGCCGAAGACGGCGCTCTCGACGACGCCGGGCATGGCGTCGATCTCGCTCTCCACTTCCTTCGGGTAGACGTTGTAGCCGCCGGTGATGATGAGGTCCTTGCCGCGGCCGACGATGTGGACATAGCCGCGCTCGTCGACCTTGCCGAGGTCGCCGGTGATGAAGAAGCCGTCGTCGCGGAACTCGGCCTTCGTCTTCTCCGGGTTGCGCCAGTAGCCCTTGAAGACGTTGGGCCCCTTGACCTCGATCATGCCGATCTCGCCCTGCGGCAGCGCCTGCCCGCCTTCGGGATCGACGACGCGCAGCGTGACGCCCGGCAACGGGAAGCCGACCGTGCCGGCGACCCGGTCCCCCTCATAGGGGTTGGACGTGTTCATGTTGGTCTCGGTCATGCCGTAGCGCTCGAGGATGGCGTGGCCCGTGCGCTCGCGCCATTCGCGATGGGTGTCGGCAAGGAGCGGCGCCGAGCCGGACACGAAGAGGCGCATGTGGCGGGTGGCCTCGCGCGTCAGGCCCTCGTGCTGCAGGAGGCGCACGTAGAAGGTCGGCACGCCCATCATGGCGGTTGCCTTCGGCAGGAGACGCATCACCTCGTCGGCGTCGAACCTCGGCAGGAAGAGCATGGACGCCCCGGCGGCGAGGATCACGTTCGTCGCCACGAAGAGCCCGTGCGTGTGGAAGATCGGCAAGGCATGCAGCAGCACGTCGGCGCTGGTGAAGCGCCAGTAGTCGACGAGCGTCAGCGCATTCGACAGAAGGTTGTCGTGGCTGAGCATGGCGCCCTTCGAGCGCCCGGTGGTGCCGGACGTGTAGAGGATGGCGGCGAGATCGTCCGCGCCCCGCTCCACATCGGCGAAATCGGGCGCCTCGCCGGCGGCGCGCTCCATCAGGCTGCCCTTGCCCGCCGCATCGAGCGTGTCGACCCGCGCGCCGTAGCGCTCGGCGACGGGCACGAGCCCGTCGCGGCTCTTGGGGTCGCAGACGACGAGGGCCGGCTCGGCATCGCCGAGGAAATAGTCGAGCTCGGCGAGCGTATAGGCCGTGTTGAGCGGCAGGAAGACGGCGCCCGCGCGCAGGCAGGCGAGATAGAGCATGACCGCCTCGGGGCTCTTCTCCACCTGCACCGCCACCCGGTCCCCCGGCCCGACGCCGCGCGCCACGAGCGCATGGGCGATCCTGCCGGTGCCGGCGACGAGGTCGCCGTAGGTGATGATCCGCCCGGTCGGCGTCTCGATGAAGGGCCTGTCGGCAGCCGGCATGCGGGCGGCGAGTTGGGCGAAGAGATAGGATGGCATGGGCTTTGTCTTCGTTCTGTTTTCTTGTTCAATCGGTGACGGGCACGAGCGTGCGCGACGCCCGCTCGCCCTTCAGCTGCTTCCTCACCGCCGCGGCGGCGATGACCTCGCCCGAACCCGCGAAGGCCTCGTGGTTCTTCTCGATGTCCTCGAGCGCGTAGAGATAGTTGACCATCAGGCCATGGGCCTGGCCGAGGCCCTTGGCGCTGGTGTCGCCGAGGAAGTTGAGCCGCTCCAGCCGCGCCCCGTTGCCGAGGTGGAAGCGCGCCACCGGATCGACCGGCCGGCCGTTCGGCGTCTTGGCCTTGAGGAAAT
This sequence comes from Chelatococcus caeni, assembly GCF_014196925.1. Taxonomy (GTDB): domain Bacteria; phylum Pseudomonadota; class Alphaproteobacteria; order Rhizobiales; family Beijerinckiaceae; genus Chelatococcus_A; species Chelatococcus_A caeni. The sequence goes on from NZ_JACIEN010000001.1 coordinate 1,749,100, forward strand.
ACCAGGCGGCGGCGGGCAGCAGCACCTTGCGCACCTTCTCCGCCGTCGCCGGATCCTCGTGCCAGCCCTCCTCGTCGAGCGCCGCGAGCACCGTCTTCGCCTCGGCATCGAGCGCCTGCGAGGCCTCGGAGCCGCGCTCGCGCTCGAGCCATTTCGCAAAGCCCGGCACCGGCGACAGGGTGACGAAGGTCTTGAGGTTGGGCAGGTCGCGCTTGAGGTCGTCCACCACCTGCTTGATCAGGAAGTTGCCGAAGGAGACGCCGCCGAGCCCGCGCTGGGTGTTGGAGATGGAATAGAAGACGGCGGTCGTCGCCGCCTCGGCGGCGATCGGCTTGCGGTCCTTGGCGAGGAGCGGCGCGATCGCGCCGGGGATCTCCGCCGTCAGCGCCACCTCGACGAAGATCAGCGGCTCGTCGACGAGCTGCGGGTGGAAGAAGGCGAAGCAGCGCCTGTCCGGCGGCTCGAGGCGCCGGCGCAGGTCGTCCCAGTCGTGGATCTCGTGCACCGCCTCATAGCGGATGATCTTCTCGAGAATGTTGGCGGGCGTCGTCCAGTCGATGGGGCGCAGCACCAGGAACCCCCTGTTGAACCATGACGAGAAGAGATGCACGAAATCGGCGTCGACCGCCCTGAGGTCCGGCCGGTTCGGCAGATGCTCGATCAGCTCCTCGCGCATCCTGACGAGCGCGGCTGTGCCGCCCGGCGCCAGGTTGAGGCGGCGCATCAGCTCCTGCCGGCGCGCCTCGGCGGCGGTGTGCAGCCGGTGCAGCGTCGCCGCACCGGGCTTGTCGTGATAGGCCGCGATTGCCTCCTCGACCTTCTGCGGGTCGGCGCCGAAGCGCTCGGCGAGCGCCGTGAGGAAGGCGAGGCGCGTGGCGAGCGGGGCATTGGCATAGGTGTCGAGCACGGCCTTGGCGAGCGCCACGCCCGAGGCCTCGCCGCGGCCGGAGAGCAGGTGCTCCGACAATTCGGCGACGTCGCCGCGCGCCGCCGCATCGCGCGCGAGCCCGAGCATGGCCCGGCCCCGCTCGCTGAGCTGCTGCAGGAGTTCGTTGAAGAACGAGTTCGGCATCCGCCTCTCCTTGATCCTGTCAGACTGCAGGCCCCATCACGACATCCGGCAGCCACGTGGCGATCTGCGGAAAGATGCACAGGAGGAGGATACCGAGGAACATCACGAAGACATATGGCAGCGAGCCCCACAGCACCTCCCGCGTCGGCACCTGCGGCGCGATCGCGTTGATGACGAAGAGGTTGAGGCCGATGGGCGGCGTGATGAGCCCGACCTCCATGTTGATCGTCAGCACCACGGCGAACCAGTAGGGGTCGAAGCCCGCCTGCGTCACGATGGGGAAGAGCAGCGGCGCCGCCATGACGATGACCGCAACCGGCGGCAGGAACATGCCGGCGACCAGCAGGAAGACGTTGATGACGCCCATCAGCAGCCAGCGGTTGATCTCGAGCGAGGCGATGGCGCCGGCGATGGTCTGGGTGATGAAGAGCGAGGACAGCGCGAAGGCGAAGAGCTCCGCCGCCGCCATGATCATCATGATCATGATGCTCTCGCGCATCGCCGTGCCGAAGATCTCGACGACGGGCCCCGCCCGGAACAGCCGGTAGACGATGATGACGACGCCGAGCGTGAGGAAGGCGCCCGCCCCGGCCGCCTCGGAGGGCGTCGCGACCCCGCCGTAGAGCACGAAGAGCACGCCGAGGATGATGACGAGGAACGGCACGACCCGCGGCAGCGTGGCGAACTTCTGCGCCAGCGTGAAGCGCCCGCGCCCCGCATCGCCGAAGCGGAAGCCCTTGCGCTTCGCATCGACCAGTGCCCAGGCCATGAACATCGCCGTCAGCATCAGCCCCGGCAGGACGCCGGCGAGGAACAGCCGGCCGATGGAGGTCTCGGTGGCGATGCCGTAGACGATCATCGTGACCGACGGCGGGATGAGGATACCGAGCGTGCCGCCGGCGCAGATGGATCCGGTGGCGACGGAGGCGGGATAGCCCCGCTTCATCATCTCGGGAATGCCCATCTTGCCGGTGGCGGCGCAGGTGGCCGGGCTCGAGCCGGTCATGCCCGAGAAGATGGCGCAGGCGCCGAGGTTCGACAGCACGAGCCCGCCCGGCACCCGGTTGAGCCAGCGGTCGAGCGCCTCGTAGAGGTCCTTGCCCGCGGGCGAGGCCGCGACGGCGGCGCCCATGAGCACGAACATCGGGATCGAGACATAGGCGAGGTTGGCGATGCCCGCATACATCGTCTCGCCGAGGACGTCGAAGATGCCGAAGCCTTCCTCGACCAGGAGCCCCGCGATGGCGGCGAGGCCGAGGGCGAAGGCGATCGGCATGCCCGTCGCCAGGAAGGCGAAGAGCGAGCCGACGATGACATAGGCAGCGATGGAGAGCGTCATGCGTCGGCTCCTGCGGCGTGCGGCAGGCGCTGCGCCGCCGACGTCGAGGTGAAGAGTTTCAGGATCTCGGCGACGTACTGCAGGCTGAGCAGCCCGAAGCCGACAGGCAGCGGGATGAGCGGGATCCACAGCGGCGGCGCCCAGACGGTCGACGTGGTCCAGCCGCCTTCCCACGCCTCGTGGAAATAGAGGACGGAAGCGACGAACATCGCGATGCAGAAGGCAAGGCCGAGGAAGGCGCCGAGGATGGCGAGCGCCCGCCGCACCGGCGCGCTCGCCAGGGTCTCGATGACGTCGACCCCGACATGCCCCTTGCGCAGGAGGACGTAGGGCGCGCCGAGGAAGATCGCCGCCGTCGCGCTGAAGACGACGAAATCGGTCTGCCAGATGGTCGGCGCGCGAAAGATGTAGCGCATGAAGATCATCTGGCAGACGACGACCATGGCGGCTGCGATGAGGACGCCGGCGACGATGCCGAACAGGCGCGATACGTTGTCGACACCGGCAACGAAGGCTCGAACCATGTGCGTGTTCCGTTCTCCGAGATGGACCGTGCCGGCTTCGATCCCTCCCCTCCCGGGGAAGGTGGATCGGTCCGAAGGACCGGGATGGATGGGGTCACAGTCCCGGCACCGTTCACGGCACCTGCCGCGCCCCCTCCGTCGCCGCGTGCGCGGCGCGCCACCTCCCCGGGGGGGGGGGAGGATCACCCATCCTCTCTCCGGGGCGGGACGGGGCTTTCGCCACCGTCCAGCACAACCTCTGCGTTTCCCGAAGCCCTCACCTCACTCGACGGCGAGCGCCTTCTCGATCAGCTCCTGGCCGCCCTTCACCTTCTCGGCGAAGTTCTTGTAGGAGGATTCCTGCGCCACCTTCAGCCAGGCCTCGTAGTCCGCCTGGGACATCTCGACCACCTCGACCCCCGCCTTCTTGAAGGTGTCGATCAGGAGCTGGTCGCCCTTCTTCGATTCCTCGTTGAAATAGGCTTCCGACGTCTTGCCGGCATCGAGGATGGCCTTCTGCTGCTCGGGCGTGAGCTTGTCGAAGACACGCTTCGACATCAGCACCGGCTCGTACATGAACCACAGTGCGTTCTCGCCCGGCGCCGTGAGGCACTTCACCTGCTCGTAGAGACGATAGGAGATGAAGCTCGACGAAGAGGTGTTGGTGGCATCGAGCACGCCGGTCTGCATGCCGGTATAGATTTCCGACGAGGGCATCGACGAGATCGAGGCACCGGCCAGGGCCAGCATCTGCTCGAAGGCCGGGCCGGCGGCGCGCGTCACCTGTCCCTTGATGGAATCGGGGCCGGTGATGCAGTTCTTCTTGGAGGCGAAGCCGCCCGACAGCCAGGCATCGGCGATGACGACGGCGCCAGCATCCTCGATGATCTTCTTGATATCCGCCATGAAGGGCGAATTGTTGAGCCGCTCGGCACGCTCGTAATTGCGCACGAGGCCCGGCATCAGGGTGGCCGAGAACTGCGGATGGCGGCCCGAGGCATAGTCCAGCGGGAAGGCCGACATATCGAGCTGCCCCTTGGTCAGGGCGCCCCACTGCTCGTTCGGCTTGAAGAGCGAGGCACCGGGGAAGACCTGGATCTTGAGGCCGACATTGGCCTTCTCCACCTCGCGGGCGATGATCTGCACCATCTCGTCACGCGGGTCGCCCTTGCCGCCCGGGAACTGGTGCGAGGCCTTGAGCACGATCTCCGCGGCGGCGGGCATCAGGCCGCTGATCAGGACGGCCACGGCACCGGCCGTCGCCAACAACGTCTTGCGCATGTCGTTTCCTCCGAATGGTCTGGCTCCCTGGGAGCCGGGCCTCTTGCGGGCCTTGGCGCTATCGAAATCAAACTTGCATCCGCTGTCAACGATTTTGTATACAATACAGATCGTCTCGTATGCGATGGTGCGATCACATGAGCGGCAAACGCGGCTTCGTCCTCAGGGACGCCCTGGAGAACGACATCGCCATGGGCCTTCTCAAGGCGGGAGAGCGGCTGGACGAGGCGACGCTCGCGCAGCGCTTCGGCGTCTCGCGCACGCCGATCCGCGAGGCCCTGCTGCAGCTCGCCACCACGGGCCTCGTCGAGATCCGCCCGCATCGCGGCGCGGTCGTCGCCCAGGTGGGCCCCTCGCGGCTCATGGAGATGTTCGAGGTGATGGCCGAGATCGAGGGCATGTGCGGCCGCCTCGCCGCCCGCCGGGCCGACGGGAGCGACCTGACGGCGCTGGCGGCGGCACAACAGGATTGCCGCGCGGCTGCCGAGGCCGACGATACGGACGGCTACTACTACGCCAACGAGCGCTTTCACCACGCCATCTACCAGGCTTCCCGCAACGGCTTCCTTGCCGAGCAGGCCACACTGATGCACCGGCGTCTCAAGCCCTATCGGCGCCTTCAGCTCCGGGTTCGTGGTCGCCTTCACACCTCGCTCGCCGAGCACGACGGCATCCTCGCGGCCATCGAGCGAGGGGATGCGGAAGCCGCCTCCCACCTGCTCAAGGCGCACATCATCATCCAGGGCGAGCGCTTCGGCGACCTTGTCGCCAATCTCGCCGAGCACACGGCCTGAGCCGGCTGCGCGATTTAACGCTCGGCGAGCGTAAATACTGATTTGATCTGCGGAAGTAGCGGACGGTTAACCGACAACATGACCGTTCGTGGGGCGCATTGCACTGAACGCCACAACTTTCGGTAAGTTCACCTTTCATTACCCTCTGTCTCCTATCATGCAACAATCGGGGCAATAACGAGACAAGAGGAAGCATGCGCAAGCTCGTCGGCCTGATCTGCGCCGCCGTCGTCGGCCTCGGCCTGCCAACAGCCGCGAAGGCGGAAGAACTGCGCATCGTCGGCACCGGCGACGGCATCGAGATCCTGAGCGCCGTGGGCGAGCTCTACATGGAGCGCCAGCCCGAAACGACGATCATCGTGCCGCCGAGCATTGGTTCCGGCGGCGGTATTCTTGCCGTCGGCTCGGGAAGGGAGATCCTCGGCCGAATCGCGCGTCCCCTGACCGACGCCGAAAAGGCGCAGGGCGTCGTCGCCGTCCCCTTCGTCAAGCTCCCTTCGGCCTTCTATGTCCATCGCAGCACCGGCGTCTCGTCGCTGACGGGAGCGCAGATCCGCGGGCTCTTCTCCGGCAGCATCGAGAATTGGCGCGAGGTCGGCGGAAACGACCTGCGCGTGCGTGTCGTGCGCCGCGAGGACCGTGACAGCACGCTCTTGGTCCTGCGCGCGACCATGCCCGGCTGGGACAAGCTCGTCTTCACCGAGAAATCGAAGACCGCCTTCACCACGCAGGAAGGCATCGAGACCGTGCGCGACGTGGAGGGCGCCATCGGCTTCGGCCCCTATTCCGCCAACCTGCCCGACGACCTCGTCGTGCTGAAGGTGGACGGCCTGTTTCCGACGGACGACGGTTATCCCAGCGCCAATGCGGTCGACATCATCTACAGCGAGAAGACGGTGACCCCGCAGGCGCGCGACTTCCTCTCCTTCCTCTCCTCGCCGGAAGCCCGTGCGATCATGCGCCGCATGGGCGGCGTGCCCACGAAGTGAGGTCTACGTGAAAAGCCTGTCGTCGCTCGGCACGCGTTTCACCATCGCGATCGTCGCCACGGCCCTGGCGGCTTTCGCAGCACTGGTGGCGCTCACGGTCATGCGCCTCGATCGCGGGCTCAACCGGCAGGCGCTGCAGCTCGAGGCGCTCGCCGAAACGAAGCTCTCCGAGCGGCTCGATGCCGATGCCAAGCTCGCCGCCGCGCGCCTGCACAATGTCTTTGACGAGGTCACCTACCGCATCAACGCCATCGCACTCAGGGCCGATGTGGGGCGCGCCATCACGTCGCGAAACGTCGTTGCGATGAGCGAACTGCTCTCGCGCGCCGCCGAGGTGGCCAAGATCGACGGCATCCTCGTCATCGACAACAAGATGCACGTCATGGGCTCGCACGATCAGTGGCTCGATATCCTCGGCGCCGATGACGCGCTGCAGAAGAGCCAGCTCGCCGATCGCATCCGCCCCCTTCTAGCAGACAACGACAGGCGCCGGCCGCGCATCCTCGAGGTGGTGATGCCGCTCGACGAACAGACGGCGACGGCCATCGGCGCCGTTGCCCCGGCCCCGGCCGCCGCCATCGTCGTCACGCCCATCTTCGACGATTTCGGAGACGTGGTGGCGGCGCTCATCGCCCACCGGGCGCTGCGCGCCAGCGAGCCTCTCCTCAACGAGTTCTCGCGCCTGACGAACACGGGCGTGGCCGTGCTCTCCGGGGACAGGATCGTCTCCCGCTCGGGCCTGCCGCCCCTGACGGGAAGCTTCTCGTCCCACACCAACAACAACCTGCTCGAAACCCCCGACGGACATTTCTTCGCCCGCTGCATCGGCTTCCCCGCGAACCTCCGCGTCTGCGCCCTCGCCCCGCGCACCGAGGCCTACCAGCTCAGGGACGAGACCGTGCGCATCGGCGCAGCCGAGACCCGCGCGCTCGTCGCCTGGCTCGTCGGCGGCGCCAGCCTCGCGCTCATTGCCTTCGCCGCCATCGCCCTCGCCACCGCCCGTCACGTCACCCGGCCGCTGGAGCGCATCACCGAGGCTGTCGGCGCCGTCGCGCAGGGCGACTGGCGCACCCACGTCTCCGGCGCCAACCGCAAGGATGAGGTGGGCGACATCGCGCGCGCCGTCGTCCTGCTCCAGCGCTCGCTGCAGGAACGCGACCAGTTGCGCACCCACGTCGCCTTCGCCGAGACCGTCAAGCAGCGCCGGGAGGCGCTGGAACAGGCCATCCACCGCTTCGACGAGACGATGCGGTCGGTTCTTGTGCGCGTCGGCGGCGGCATCGACACGATGGACGCCATGGCGCACCAGCTCGCCGACGTGTCCGCTGCCGCCGAGAGGGAAGCCGTCGAGGCCGTCGCCGCCTCGGAAAGCACCGTCTCGAGCGTCACGCTCGTGAAGCAGGCGACCGAGCAGCTCAGCACCTCCATCGCCGAGATCGCCGGCAAGGTGCAGGAGACGGCCACCGTGGTCGACGACGGCAATGCCGTCGCCCGCACGGCCACGGCCAAGGTCGACGGCCTTGCGGAGGCGGCGAGCAAGATCGGCGCCGTCGTGCGCCTCATCGACGAGATCGCGGCCCAGACCAATCTCCTCGCCCTCAACGCGACGATCGAGGCCGCCCGCGCCGGCGATGCCGGCAAGGGCTTCGCCATCGTCGCCAACGAGGTGAAGGCCCTGGCCGGCCAGACGGCGAAGGCCACCGACGAGATCGCGAGCAAGGTCGCGGCCATCCAGGAGGCGACCGGCGAGGCGGTGAGCTCGATCGAGATGATCGCGCGCACCCTCGAGAACGTCATGGCGCATACGAAGGCGATCGAGATCTCCATCGAGCGCCAGACCGTGGCGACGCAGGAGATCGCCGGCAGCGTCTATGCCGCCTCCAACGGCACGGTCGACCTGTCGCACAGCGTCGATCGCCTCAAGGCGACGATCGGGGATGCCCGCAGCACCTCCGTCCACGTCGTCAACACGGCGACCGTCATGGTCGAGGAGGCCCGCCGCCTCGACCAGACCGTCCGCACCTTCCTGACCGAAGTCTCGGCTTAAAGCATCTTCGACCGGAGCGGCCGCCGGATCGGCGGAAGAAAACGCCAGATTCTCAAAAGGATAGGCGCTCTTTCTGATTCAATTGGTTGGAAAGAGCCGTGGCGCCCGCCTGGTTATTCCCGGCGCATCAGCCGCCGTGCGGCGAAAAGCGTCTCCTGCAGCGGCCGCCGCGCCGCGGGCCGGCTCGCCGGCCGCGCGGCCGGCAGGCGGCCGGCGTCGTCCATCCCGGCCATCTGCGGAGCGAAGAGGCCGGCATCCTGCGGCACAGGCGTGCGGCCGGGCGTGCGCAGCAGCCGCGCCATCCTGTTCATGAAGGACATGCGCTGCTGGCTGGGCAGGAAGGGATCGGCGAAGCAGAAGGCCCCGGCCGACAGCGCCTTCAGCTTGACGGCGTCGACCAGCCCCGGCGCGCCGGCGACATAGACCATGTCCGACGGCCCGAGCAGCGGCAGGTAGTTCGTCGGCCGTCCCGAACGCACGAGCCCGCCCCCGCCCTGCTGCGCCGTCGCGATGACCTCGCGCGCACCGTGGTCGCGCAGCCAGTCGAGGGAGTGGCGCATGTAGAGCCCGTCGAGGTCGCGTGCACCGGCGATGACGATGATGTCGCGGCGGGGCCGGGCCCGCACGGCCTCGCGCGCCACGGCCCAGATCGGTGCCCAGCCGGTGCCACCGGCAACCAGCACCATGAGGCCGTCGCCACGGCGAAAGAAGGCATGGCCGAACGGCCCCCGCACATCCACGCGATGCCCGGGCATGATGCTGCGGCCGAGTTCCGACGAGACGATGCCGTCCGGCAGCATGCGGATGTGGAAGACGAGTTCGTGCGCCGCGCGCGTGCCGTCCCAGCGCAGGGTCGGGCTGTAGTCGCGCGGCGGAAAGCCGGCGAAGGTGACGCTCACATATTGCCCGGGCAGGTAGTCGAGCGGGCTGCGCAGCTCGACGACCACTTCGACCACGTCGTGCGAGAGGGCGCGCATCGCGGCCACCTGGCCCGAGCGCTTGGTCGCTTCCGGCACCTCGTCATAGGTGATGACCGCATCCCCCTCGAGCGTCGCCTGGCAGGCGAGCACCGTGTCGCCCTCCCCGGTGCCCTGGTCGTCGACCGCCCCGGAGACGACGCGCACGCGGCAGGTCTCGCACTGCCCCGAGCAGCAGTCGTGCGGCACCGCGATCCAGCCCCCCATGGCCGCATCGACCAGCGTCTCGCCGACGCTGGCCCGAACCGTGCGTCCATTGACCGTCAGGTTGCACTTGCTTGCCATGTCTCACCTCTGGCGCCGCATCCGCCCCGCGGGCGCGGCAGAACGGGACGCTGCGCCGGGCAGCGGGCGCATCACTCGACGACCAGCTTGACGGGACGCACGTGGCGCGTGTGCCGGGTCTGGGTGTGGTCGAAGACGGCGACCCACATGTAGAAGGGCTCGCCAGGCACGAAATCGACGTCGTACTTGCTGCCTGTGGCCAGGGCGCGCTTGGTCTCCAGCGTCCACCACCCGTCCGCCCAGCGGGCGGCACCGGTGACATCGGCGCGATCGCCGCTGTACTCGCCCATGATGAGCACGCCGGGGATCACGGTGCCGACGGGGATGGCGGCATCGAGCTCCGGCGAATAGGGGGCCGTCTCCGCCTCCATCATCCACCACTGCGCGCCCTCGCTGTCGATGCTGTCGGGGTCGAGGTCGAAGGTCTTGAGCTTGGCGACGGTCTGCCGGTAATCGACCGGCAGGCGCTTCAGCTGCACGGGGCCGCGGTAGCCGCCCGGCGGCTCGGAGACGTAGTTGTAGACATAGAAGGCCTTGCCCGGATCGCCGGTGTAGCCGCCCTGGTAGCGGGCCGTCTTGTTCCAGTCCGCCTCCTTCGGCTCGATCGGCGGGCCGATGAACTGGTCGTCGACCTGGCCGAGCAGACCGCCGCGCGAGGCCTTCCACTGCCACATGTCGATGTAGCTGTCGTCGGTGGTGTAGTGCAGGCCGCGGTTGTTGAGCGCGCCCGGCTTGTCGGGAAGCGGCCGCGGGCCGAGATGGGTCGCCCCGCCTCCGCCGAAGGCCTGCGAGCGCGAGAAGATGACGGACAGCTTGTCCTCGTAGAAATTGAACACGTCCGCGGTATCGGCGTGATCGTGGATGAGGTGCCAGCCGTCCTCCCGCTTGATGAGCGGCAGGCGGCGCAGCGAGCGCGACGGATCCTGCCAGCGGAAGGCGAAGTAGATGTTGTCGGCATCCCGAACCGCCCGCACCTCGACGAGCGATTCACCGCTGCCGCCGAGATTGGCGCCCTGCTGGGTGCGGATGCGCACCGGGCCGGCCCGCCGCCAGGCGGGATCGTCGAGCACGCCGTCGAGCGTCGGCGCCTCGTCGACGACGCCGACCGTCAGCGTGTCGCGCGTGCCCCAGTCGAAGGCGGCGATCGCGCCCGCGACCGGCACGCCGACCAGGACCGCCGTGAGCAGGGGGCGGGCCTTCATGCCGCTGTTGGCCACGAGCCGCGTCGGCCGGAACAGCCGCAGGATCTGCGCCCAGCCGCCGTAGAGGAAATGCGCGACGACGTGAACGACAATGTAGGCCAGCACGGCAAGGGCGCAGGCCGCATGGACGGCGACGATCCAGCCGCCGTAGCCGAGGTAGAGCGCGATACCGGTCGCCGTGAGGACGGCGACGAGCCCGTAGATCACCCAGTGCAGGATGACGTTGACGGCGCCCCAGCGCAGGCGGTTGGCGGCGGGCATGACGAGCGCCCGCGTCTTCTTCAGCGCCACCCGATGGCGCAGGCCGCTGCGCAGCATGTAGAGCGCATAGGCCGTCGCGGAGAAGAAGAGGACGAGGCTGGCGACGAAATGGACGGTCCAGATCTCCCCCTGCGGCAGGATGGGCTCCAGCGCCTTGGAGATCACGGCCTCGGGCGCGTCGGCCGAGATGCGCAGGCCCGTCAGCAGGCTCGCCACCATGGCGATGGCGACGAGCCAGTGCAGGAAGATGGTGCCGATATCGGTGCGGGGCGGCCCCTCCCTGTCGCGGGTTGCGGCCTGCCTTGCCGCCCCGGCCGTGGCCCGTCCGGCCGGTCGGGATCTGTCGATCCCTTCTCGCAGATGTCCGATATCGGCCATGCTCGTCACCCGTATCGAGGAAGTCGGATCCGTGAATGCTGTTTTGATTTAAATTTTAATCTATCTTTTATCAAATCAGACCGGTCGCCAATAGCCAAGACTGATCGTGCGGCGAAATTCTGTGGTGCTGCGACGCCGTAGCCCTTGCAGATTCTGGAAAAAGGCTCAAAAGGGCGGCCATGTCACAGCCGCACTACGTCCTCACCCTGTCCTGCACTAACCGCCCCGGCATCGTGGCGGCGGTTTCGACGCATCTGTTCGAATCGGGGTGCAACATCCTCGACGCGCAGCAGTTCGACGACACCGAGAGCAACTGCTTCTTCATGCGGGTGGTCTTCAACCCGCTGAACGGCGCCCCGACGCTGGAGGAGCTCAGGCAGAGCTTTTCGCAGGTCGCCGAGCGCTTCTCCATGGCCTGGACGATGCGCGACAGGGCGGAGAAGAGGCGGGTGATGATTCTCGTCTCCAAGTTCGACCACTGCCTCGTCGACCTGCTCTATCGCAGGCGCCTCGGCGAATTGCCGATGGATCTCGTGGCCGTGGTCGCCAACCACCCGCGCGAGACCTACGGCTCGCTCGATTTCGACGGCGCCGCCTTCCATCACCTGCCGGTGACGAAGGAGACGAAGCTCGAGCAGGAAACGCGCCTGTGGGAGCTCGTCCGCGAGACCGGCGCCGAGGTCGTCGTCCTCGCCCGCTACATGCAGGTGTTGTCCGACGGGCTCGCGGCCAAGCTCGCGGGGCGCTGCATCAACATCCACCACTCGTTCCTGCCCGGCTTCAAGGGCGCCAAGCCCTATCACCAGGCGCATGCGCGCGGCGTGAAGGTCATCGGGGCGACGGCCCACTACGTCACCTCGGACCTCGACGAGGGCCCGATCATCGAGCAGGACGTGGAGCGCATCAGCCACCGCGACACGCCGGACGACCTCGTGCGCAAGGGCCGCGACATCGAGCGGCGCGTGCTGGCCCGGGCCCTGCGCTATCACCTCGAGGACCGCGTCATCCTCAACGGCCAGCGCACGGTGGTGTTTACGGATTGATCACGGCCCGAGCGCCGCCGGGCGCTTGGGAGAATTGGAAACAAAGGTCGCGCCGTTCAATGCACATGGTGCGTATAATATCAATATATATTCCGAATTGAACTGATCGCCGCATCTGCAATTTCCATATCGAGAACAGACAGAACTTGCAGAGACCTCTATTCCACGGATTGGCGACAGCCGCCATTTGCATGACGCATGAATAGAGGTTCGACCATGCCAAATCCCCCCAAGATCGCCCCGGAGCGCGGATACATGCCCGGAACGCACCTGCCGGGACAGAGCATTGCCGCCCAGGCCGATGCCTGGACGCGAGGTCTCACCCAGACCATCCAGCAGCTCCCGCCGGGCCAGCAGCACCTTGCCGTGAACCCGGCCAATCCCGGGATCGGCGCGGGCAACGCGGCCAATCCCGCAAACGCCGCCAACCCGGGAGCCGGCGCCAACAATCCCGGAAATGCCGCCGGCTAAGGCGGAAGCAGTCCGGGCTGCGCCGGCCCTGCACCTATCGACCGGCAGGTGACGGGCGCCCGCCGGGCAGCGAGGACGGCATCGCGCAACACGGATTTTCACGATGCGTGATGCCGTCCTTCGACCGGCCCTATTGACCGCCTAGCCGTGCAGGATGGCCACCGTCTTCAGCACCGAGAAGCCGTAGAGCGCCTCGAACCCCTTCTCCCGGCCGTGGCCGGAGCGCTTGACGCCGCCGAAGGGCAGTTCGACGCCGCCGCCTGCGCCATAGTTGTTGATGAAGACCTGGCCGGACTTGAGCGCCCGCGCCATGCGCAGCTGGCGGCCGCCGTCGCGCGTCCACACCCCCGCGACGAGGCCGAAGTCGGTGCCGTTGGCGATGCGCACGGCCTCCTCCTCGCCCTCGAAGGGGATGACGACCTGCACCGGGCCGAAGATCTCCTCCTGCGCCAGCCTGTGGTCGCCCGACACATTGGCGACGAGCGTCGGCCGCACGTAGCAGCCGCCGGCCGGCGCATCCGCCACGATGCCGCCCTCGCCGGCGATGGCGAGGCCGTCGGCCCTGGCAATGCCGATATAGCGCTCGACGATCTCCTTCTGCCGGGCCGAGACCATGGGGCCGACGTCGAGGTCCGCGAGCGCAGGCCCCACCTTCAGCGCCCGGTAGCGCTCCGCCATGCGCGCGACCACCTCGTCGAAGACGGCGCGCTCGACGAGGATGCGCGAGGAGGCCGAGCAGGTCTGGCCGGCGTTCTGGATGCCGGCATTGACGAGGAAGGGCAGCGCGACGTCGAGGTCGGCGTCCGCGAAGACGACCTGAGGCGACTTGCCGCCGAGCTCGAGCGTCACCGGCACCGCGTTCTTCGCCGCGGCGGCCTGCACCAGCGCGCCGGTCGCAACGGAGCCGGTGAAGGACAGGTGATGGACGCCGCGATGCGCCGAGAGCGCCGCTCCCGCCGCCTCGCCCGTGCCCGGCACGACGTTGAGCGCCCCGGCCGGCAGGCCCGCCTCCTGCGCGATATAGGCGAAGGCGAGCGCCGTCAGGCAGGCCTCCTCGGCCGGCTTCAGCACCGTCGCATTGCCCATGGCGAGCGCCGCGCCGACCGAGCGGCCGATGATCTGCATCGGGTAGTTCCACGGCACGATATGGCCGGTGACGCCGTGCGGCTCGCGCAGGGTCAGCACCGTGTAGCCGTCGAGATAGGGAATGGTCTCGCCGTGCACCTTGTCGGCCGCGCCGCCGTAGAACTCGAGATAACGCGCCAGCGCCAGCGCATCGGCCTTCGCCTGTTTCAGCGGCTTGCCGACATCGAGCGCCTCGAGGCGGGCGAGCTCGTCCGCCTTCTCGGCGACAAGCCGCCCCATGGCCGAGAGGACGCGCCCGCGCTCGGTCGCCGTCATCCGGCCCCAGGCGCCGGACAGGGCCTCTTCCGCCGCGCCGACCGCGGCGTCGACATCGCGGGCGCCGCCGGCGGCGATGCGCGCCAGTTCGCTGCCGTCGGAGGGATTGACGAGGGGAAGCGTCTCGCCGCTCGCCGGCGCCCGCCATTCGCCGGCGATGAGGACGCGGTCGGTCGCAAAGGCAGCAGTCATCTCGTTCACCCGTTCGCTGATCTGTCGCTGACGCTGTTCTAGAGCATTTTCCGCCGAAGTGGATACCGGTTCGGCGAAGAAAATGCTCTATTCTCAAAAAGATAGACGCTCTTTCCGATTTAATTGAATCGGAAAGAGCTATCGCCGCTTCAGCCGCCCGAGGGGACCTCGCCCGCCGCCGGGCCCGCCCCCGCCGGCCGCATGGCTCGCGCCGCGAGCGCCCGCGACAGATCGGGCGAGGCGGCGAGAAGCTCGCGCGTATAGGCGTGCCGAGGCGCCGCGAACACCTCCGCCGTCGGCCCCTCTTCCACGATCTGGCCGGCGCGCATGACGAGCACCCGGTCGGTGATGGCACGCACCACCGTAAGGTCGTGCGAGATGAAGAGATAGGCGAGCCCGTGCTCCGCCTGCAGGTCGGCGAGAAGGTCGAGCACCTGGGCGCGGATGGAGACGTCGAGCGCCGACACCGGCTCGTCGAGGATGATGAGCGCCGGCCGCGTGATGAGAGCCCTTGCGATGGCGAGGCGCTGGCGCTGACCGCCGGAGAACTCGTGCGGATATTTGTCCGCATCCTCCGGCCTGAGGCCGACGTCGCGCAGCACCGCGGCGATGCGTCGGTTGCGCTCGGCCGCGTCGATCTCCCCGCGCAGGAGATGGAGCGGCTCGGCGACGAGCCGGCCGGCCTTGTGGCGTGGATCGAAGGAGCCGTAGGGATCCTGGAACACCACCTGCACGGCCCGCCGCATGGCGGTGAGATCGGCGGCGGAGAAATCGGCGAAGGAGCGGCCGCGGAACAGCACGGCCCCGCCCTGCGGCGGCTCCAGCGCCATGAGCGTGCGCGCCAGGGTCGACTTGCCGCAGCCGGATTCGCCGACGAGGCCGACGCTTTCACCCGGCCGGACGGCGAGGCTCACGGCATCGACCGCGCGCCGCTTCTCGGGCGCCTTGAACAGCGACCGGCGCCGGCCGCGGTATTCACGGACGACGGACTGCGCAACAAGGATAGGAGTGCCTGGTCCCTCCTCTCGGCGAGAGGGTGACGGATACGGCTGATCCCTCCCCTTCAGGGGAGGGTGGCTCGCGCCTCTCGGCGCGAGACGGGTGGGGTCCGGGCTGGGAGCAGTGCCCTCGACGGCAGCCGCGCCGCCCCCTCCGTCGCCGCTATGCGGCGCCACCTCCCCCTCACGGGGGAGGATCGGTGGCGCCGTCAACTTGCGCCGCGCCGGCACGTGGGTCGATGCTTCCAGCAGCGCCTTCGAATAGGGATGCCGCATGCCGGAGAAGAAGGCCGCCGTCGTGCCCTCCTCCACCACCTCGCCGTGGCGCATGACGGTGACGCGGTCGGCCATCTCGGCGACGACGGCAAGGTCGTGGGTGATCATGAGGAGGCTCGTGCCCTCCTCGGCCACCAGCTCGCGCATCAGTTCGAGGATCTGGGCCTGCGTCGTCACGTCGAGCGCCGTCGTCGGCTCGTCGGCGATGATGAGCTTGGGCTTCAGCGCCACCGCCATGGCGATGACGACGCGCTGGCGCTGGCCGCCGGAGAGCTCGTGCGGATAACGGTCGAGCGGGAAGCGCGACGGCGGCAGGCCGACCCGCTCCAGCGCCTGCCCGGCCCAGGCCGTGCATTCGGCGCGCCGGGCGCCGAGGTGCTGGGCAAAGCACTCCGCCACCTGCGCGCCGATGGTCTTCAGCGGGTTGAGCGCCGTCATCGGCTCCTGGAAGACCATGCCGATGTCGCGCCCGCGCAAGGCGCACATCTGCGCTTCGCTCTTGGAAAGAAGGTCCTCGCCGTCGAGCAGGATGCGCCCGCGCGCCTGCGCACCACGCGGCATGAGCTGCATCGCCGCGAGCGCCGTCATGGACTTGCCCGAGCCGGATTCGCCGACGAGCCCGAGGATCTCGCCCTCGCCCACCGAGAGCGAGACCCCCTTGAGGATCGGCAGGCCGTAGATGGAAAGGTCGAGCCCCTCGACGCTGAACATGGTCATGGCTCAGCGCTCCCGGGCAAGGCGCGGGTCGAGCAGGTCGCGCAACCCGTCGCCGAGGAGGTTGAGGCCCATCACCGTGACGACGATGGCAAGGCCGGGCACCAGCGCAAGGCGCGGCGCGAGCGCCATCAGCGTCTGCGCCTCGTTGAGCATGCGCCCCCAGCTCGGCGCCGGCGGCTGCACGCCGAGCCCGACATAGGACAGGGCCGCCTCGGCCAGCACGCCGAGCGAGAGCTGGATGGTGGCCTGCACGATGACGAGGCTCAGCATGTTGGGCAGGATGTGCTCGAGGGTGATGAGCCCGCCGCCCTTGCCGGCGACGCGCGCCGCCATGACGAACTCGCGCGTCCACAGGGGCAGCGCCGCGCCATAGGCGAGCCGCGCGAAGACCGGCACGTTGAAGATGCCGATGGCGACCATGGCGTTGATGGCGCCGGGGCCGAAGATGTCGCGCAGCATGATGGCGATGATGAGCGCCGGGAAGGCGAAGACGAAGTCGTTCGCCCGCATCACCGCCTCGCCGACGAGGCCGCGCCGCGCCGCGGCGAGGAGCCCGAGCGGCACGCCGAGCCCGAGCCCGATGCCCACCGCGACGAAGGACACGGCCATCGACGTGACCGCCCCGTGCATGATCATCGACAGGACGTCGCGGCCGTACTGGTCGGTGCCGAGCCAGTGCGTCGCCGAGGGCGGCTGCAGCTTGCGGGCGATGTCGAGCACCGTCGGGTCGTGCGGCGTCCAGACGAAGGACAGGAGCGCCATCGCGGCAACGACGAGCGAGATCGCGGCGCCGAGGAGGAAGCTCGGGTGGCCGAGCGCGCGGGCGGCGAGGCTGCGCCGGCCGGCGGCCATGGTCGCGCTCATGCCCGCCTCCTCAGGCGCGGATCGACGGCGGCATAGGCCACCTCGACGAGGAAGTTGACGATGACCACGCTCGCGACGAGCAGCATCACGATGCTCTTGACCACGATGAGGTCGCGCTGGGTGATGGCCTGGAAGACGAGGCGGCCGAGGCCCGGCAGGAAGAAGACATTCTCGATGATGATGGTGCCGGCGAGCAGGAACGAGAACTGCAGGCCCATGATGGTGAGCACGGGGATGAGCGCGTTGCGCAGGGCGTGCCGGCGCACCACCTCGCTCCGGCTCAAGCCCTTGGCACGGGCGGTGCGCACGTAGTCCTCGCCGAGCGCGTCGATGAGGGAGGAGCGCATCACGCGGGCGAGGATCGACGCCTGCGGCAGAGCGAGCGCCACCGCCGGCAGGATGAGCGAACGCCCCGCCGGCCACAGGCCCGCCCCCCAGCCGGGAAAGCCGCCGGCGGGCAGGAGCCGGAGGCTCACCGCGAAGACGAAGACGAGCAGCATGGCGAACCAGAAGTTCGGCACCGCGATGCCGACCTGCGTCGCCGCCATGATGCCGACATCGGCGGGCCCGTTGCGCCGCGCCGCGGCGAGCGCGCCGACGGGAACGGCGATGAGCACCGTGAGAAGCAGCGAGATGGCGGCGAGCGGCAGGCTGACCCACAGGCGCTGCGCGACGAGCTCGCCGACAGGCACGGAATAGGTATAGCTGCGGCCGAGATCCCCCTGGACGAAGCCGGCGACCCAGGCGGCATAGCGCTCCGGCGCTGGCCGATCGAGCCCGAAATCGGCCCTGAGCGCGGCAAGGGTATCCGGCCGCGCATTGGTGCCGAGCATGATCTCGGCCGGATCGCCGGGCAGCACCTCCATCACCGCGAAGATCACGACCGAGGCGATGACGAGCGTCGCGGCGAGCGATGCGAGACGCTTGGCGAGATAGACGAGCATCAGGTCAGCCCCACCTGAACGTCGCTATCGACGGCAGTCCGACTGCTTCGCTTCGCGAGCGGACGTCAGCGATGCGAGCAACGCGATCCCCCTCCCCCCGCTTGCGGCGGGGAGGGGCTAGGGGTGGGGGGCACGCGTGCGCAATCGTCGACAATTCCGGGAAACATCTGCCTGCGGCACCGCCCCCCACCCCGACCCTCCCCACCACTTCGTGGGGGGAGGGAGAAGGGGACGCCGCGCGCGGGGAGCCGGACACGACCGAGATCACTGCTACTCGCGCCACTTGGCTTCCGTCAGGTCGTTGGCCGGCACCGGCGTGTTCTCCCACAGGCCCTCGAGCCGCGCGTCCCAGATGCCGATCTTGGGCAGGAGGAACAGCCAGGCGTTGACGGCGTCGTCCGCCAGCTTCTCCTGCAGCTGGCCGAGGAGCGCGAGCCGCTCGCTCTCGTCGGTCGAGGCGACGAAGCGCTCGTAGAGCGCGCGGTATTCCGGGTCCTTGTAGCCGAAGTAATAGTCGTCGCGGGCGTAGATATCGAGATCGAGCGGCTCCACGTGGCTCACGACGGTCATGTCGAAGTTCTTGTTGCGGAAAACCTCGCTCAGCCACTGCGCCCATTCCATCGGCACGATCTCGACCGAGATGCCGACGTTGCGCAGTTGCGCCGCCAGCACCTCGCCGCCGCGGCGGGCATAGTCCGGCGGCGGCAGCACGAGCCGGACGGAGAGGTTCTCCGCCCCCGCCTCCTTCAGGAGCGCCTTCGCCTTCTCGGGATCGAACGGATACTTGCCGGTGAGATCGACATAGCCCTTGTCCTGCGGCGCGAAATGCGAGCCGATGGGCTTGCCGTAGCCGTACATGGCGCCCTCGACCAACGCCTTGCGGTCGACGGCGTGGGAGACGGCGCGGCGCACGCGGATGTCGTCGAAGGGCTTCTTGCCGTTGTTCATGGCAAGCACGGTCTTGCCCTCGGTGTCGCCGACGACGACCGTGAAGCGCGGGTCGGCCTCGAACTGCGGCACGTTCTCCGGCGCGGGGAAGATCGGGAACGCGTCGACATCGCCGGCCATCAGCGCCGCGAAGGAGGCGGTCGGGTCGCCGATGATCTTGAAGGTCGCCTTCTCGAGGGCGACGGGCTCGCCCCAATAGCCGTCGCTGCGCGTCAGCGTGACGTGGTCGCCCTTCACCCATTCGGCGAGCTTGAAGGGACCGGTGCCGACAGGCGTCGTCTTGTTGTCGGCGGCGCTCTCAGGCGCCACGATGACGGCCGCGGCCCAGCCGAGGCTGAACGGCAGGCTGCCGCTCGGGCGCTTCAGCGTGATCCGCACCGTCTGTGGGTCCACCACCTCGACGGTGTCGATGGGCTCGAAAAGGCCTTTCTGCGGGTTGACGCTGTCGGCCGCGCGCGCCCTGTCGAGCGAGAACTTCACGTCCTCGGCGTCGAAGGTCGTGCCGTCGTGGAACTTCACGCCCTGCCGCAGGTGGAAGGTGTAGACCTTGCCGTCCTCCGACACCTCCCAGCGCTCGGCGAGCGAGGGCTTCACCGTCCCGTCGCGGTCGATGCGCGTCAGGCCCTGGAAGACGTTGTTGTAGACGATCTCCGCGATCGCCGCCGCGGCGCCCGCGGTCGGGTCGAGATGCGGCGGCTCGAGCCGGATGCCGAGAATGACGTCGGTCCGCGCCGCCAGGGCCGGCGTGCCGAGGAGGATGCCGGCCGATACGGCGGCAGCGGCCGTCCCCCTCACCAGATGCTGCATCAGACGGCGATACATTCCGGCCCCTCCTTCGTCGCAAGGTCTTTTGTTGTCCATATCATGCCAGGCACGCCTTTCGTCATGGCCGGGCTCGTCCTCGCAAGTCGGGCTTGCCCGACTTGCGACACTTCCCGTAAGCGCAGCGCGTATCCGCGCTGCATTGCCATCCACGCCTTCTGCACAGGCTGCAGGGCGTGGATGCCCGCGACAAGCGCGGCCATGACGGCGGGTGCACAACACGCTCACGCCTTGCCGCCGCCTTCCAGAAGCTCATGCAAGGCGCGCGCCATGACCCTCGCCGAATCGACCATGTCGTCGATGCCGACATACTCGTCCGGCTGGTGCGCCAGGTCGAGGATGCCGGGGCCGTAGGCGATGCAGTCCTTCAGCCGGCCGATGCGGTCGACGTGCTTCTGGTCGTAGGTGCCGGGCGAGACGACGTAGCTCGGCTCCCGGCCCATGACCTCACGGATGCCGCCTGCGACAGCCTGCACCACGGGCGCCTCGCGATCGGTCATCGTCGGCTGCACCTCGAACAGGTCCTCGATGGCGTAGGAGAAGTCCTTCCGCTCCCCGGCCAGCCGGTCGAGGATGCCGACTACCTCGGCCTTCACGTCCTCGATCCGCTCTTCCATGAGGAAGCGGCGGTCGATGACCATGCGCGCGGAATCCGGCACGCAGGGCGACGGCAGGCCGTCATAGTCCTCGCCTTGCCCGCCGTGGATGGAATTGATGTTGAGGGTCGAGCTGCGCGCGCCCGGCGGGATCACGGGCATCGCCGTGCGGCGCGCGGCGAGCGCCGGGATAAGCTCGCATTCGAAGGCGTTGAGGACTGCTCCCATATGGCGCACGGCGCAATCGCCGAGGAAGGGCATGGAGCCGTGCGCGATGCGGCCCTTGGTCTCGATCTTCGCCCACCACACGCCGCGGTGGCCGAGGCAGATGCAGTCCTTGTTGAGCGGCTCGGGAATGATGACGTGGTCGACGCGCGGCTTCGAGAAGAAGCCCTTGCCCGCAAGATAGGCGACGCCGCCGTAGCCGCCCGATTCCTCGTCGGCCGTGCCGGAGATCTCGATGGCGCCGGGAAAACCGGGCATGAGATCGATGAAGGCCTCCGCCGCGATGATGGAGGCGGCGAGCCC
The DNA here is from genome assembly GCF_014196925.1 of Chelatococcus caeni. Lineage (GTDB taxonomy): Bacteria > Pseudomonadota > Alphaproteobacteria > Rhizobiales > Beijerinckiaceae > Chelatococcus_A > Chelatococcus_A caeni. The sequence goes on from NZ_JACIEN010000001.1 coordinate 1,770,028, forward strand.
CCCCTTCATGTCGCAGGCGCCGCGGCCATAGACCTTGCCGTCTTCGATCTGCCCGCCGAAGGGGTCACGCGTCCAGCCCGCTCCGGCCTCGACGACGTCGATATGGGAATTGAAGTGGACGCAGGGCCCCGGCCGGGCGCCCTCCTTGCGCGCGACGACGTTCCAGCGCGGATAGCGGTCGCTGTCGCCGGGCGTTCCTTCCGCGCGGACATAGGCGATGTCGAAGCCGCGCCGGCGTAGCCGCTCGCCGACGAATTCGGCGCAGTCGAGGTAATTCTCCCCCGGCGGGTTGACCGTCGGGATGCGGATCAGGTCGGCCGTCAGGGCGGCCAGCTCATCGCGCCGGTCTTGAACGGCTTGAAGGACGTCTCGGATCGACATGACCGTCTCGGATCGATTGGGCCCGGCATGGTTTCACCACGCCGGGCCACCTGCAAGACGGTTTTCGTTTGTACGCACACGTTTTCGGGAAACTTTCGCATCCCTACCGGAAGAGCGCCGGCAGCCACAGCGACAGCGACGGCACGTAGGTGACGAGCATCAGCACGGCGAAGCACGCGCCGTAGAAGGGCCAGATGGTCCTCACGGCCTGCATGATGCCGATGCGGGCGACAGCGCAGCCGACGAAGAGCACGGAGCCGACCGGCGGCGTGCACAGGCCGATGCCGAGGTTGAGCACCAGGATGACGCCGAAATGCACCGGGTCCATGCCGAAGGCGGTGACGACGGGCAGGAAGATCGGCGTCGTGATGATGATCAGCGGCGACATGTCCATGAAGCAGCCGAGCACCAGCAGGAGGAGGTTGATGAGGAGGAAGATGACGATGGGATTGTCGGAGAGCGCGCGCATGCCCTCCACCATCGCCGTCGGCACCTGCAGCAGCGCGAGCAGCCAGCCGAAGGACGCCGCGCTGCCGATGACGAGCAGCACCATCGCCGTGGTGCGCACGGCGCCCAGCGTCGCCTCGACGAAATCGCGCCAGCCCATCTCGCGATAGACGAGCACCGTGATCGCCGCGGCATAGACGACGGCGATGCAGGAGCTCTCGGTCGCCGTGAACACGCCCGAGCGCACGCCGCCGAAGATGATGCCGATGAGCAGGATGCCCGGCACCGCCCCGACGAGGATCGGCAGCATGGCATGCCAGCCCGGGAAGATGCCGGCCGGATAGCCGCGCTGCCGGGCGACGATGTAGGCCACCACCATGAGCACGATGGCGAGCAGCAGCCCGGGGATGATGCCGGCGGTGAAGAGGTCGGCGATCGAGATGCGCCCGCCCGCCGACATCGAATAGATGATCATGTTGTGCGAAGGCGGGATCATCAGCGCGATGATGGCCGAGGTCACCGTGACGTTGACGCCGTAGTCGGCGGCATAGCCGCGCTCGCGCATCTGCGGGATCATCAGCCCGCCGACCGCCGAGGCGTCAGCAACCGCCGAGCCGGAAACCCCGCCGAAGAGCGTGGAGGCGACGATGTTGACCTGCCCGAGACCGCCGCGCAGATGGCCGACGAGGGCGGCCGCGAGGCGCACCAGCTTGCCGGCGATGCCGCCGCGCACCATGAGGTCGCCGGCATAGACGAAGAACGGAATGGCCATCAGCGCAAAGGCGTTGATGCCGGAGTTGAGCCGCTGGAAGACGATGAAGGGCGGCATGTCCATGTAGAGCACCGTCGCCAGCGAGGCGATGCCGAGGCAGAAGGCCACCGGCGTGCCGAGGACGAGCAGGCCGAAGAACGTGCCGAAGAGGACCCAGAGTTCCATCAGTGCGCCTCCAGATCCGCGGCGGTCTTGGCGACCACGATGTCTTCGCGCGGGTGGGCGATCATGCCGACGAGCCGCTCGACGGCGAAAAGGGCGATGAGCCCGCCGCCGACGACGAGCGGCAGGTAGTCGATGCCGCCCGGGATGCCGAGCACCGGAAGGGTGGCGGACCAGGTGCCGACGACCAGCGTCCAGCCGAACCAGGCCATGGCGATGCCGAAGCCCGTGATGGCGACGAGGCTGACCCCGTCCATGAAGCGTGCCACCCGGTCAGGGGCGAAGAAGCGCACGATGTCGAGCCCGAGATGAAAATTCTCGCGCACCCCCACGGCCGCCCCGAGCAGGATGAACCAGCTCATCAGGAGGAGCGAGATCGGCTCCGTCCAGCTCGGCGTGTCGTTGAGCACGTAGCGGCCGAAGACCTGCCAGGCGACGGCGGCGGTCATTGCCACGAGCCCGGCGGCGGAAAGCCAGAGCGCCGCCGTCGACAGGACGCGCAGCAGGCGATGCAGGGATGTCAGGATGGATGTCATGGGCGGTCCGATGGCGGTCCGGTTCTAAAAGGCCTGGGACGACATTTGTCGCTCGTCATGGCCGGGCTTGTCCCGGCCATCCACGGTCTTGCCGTTCGTCACAAGCTACGGCGCGGGCGCCTGAGAGGCCCCTCTCCGCCATCATGGCCGGTGTGTCATCGTCAGTCGGGCCTGCCCGACTGACGATACTCCCCGCAGACGCAACGCGTATACGCGTTGCTGTCGCCATCCACGCCTTCAACCCTGCGCGAGCGGCACGGCGTGGATGCCCGCGACGAGCGCGGGCATGACGGTGTGCGGTGGGGGGGCCGGCGATATGCGCCGGCGCTTCCAGACCGTCCGGGCCCATGGGCCCGGACGGCGTGACGCAACCACGCTGTCACTGCACCGCGCGGATCTTCTCGACCAGCGCCTGCAGCTTGGGATCCTTCACGAAGGATTCGTAGAAGGGCTTCATCGCCTCCTCGAACGGCGCCTTGTCGATGGTGATCACCTCAACGCCGGCCTGCCGCACGATATCCTCGGACTTCTTCTCGCGCGCCTGCCAGAGCTCGCGCATCTTGACGACGGACTTCTTCGCCGCGTCGCGGAAGGCCGCCTGATCCTCGGGCGAGAGCTTGTCCCACACCTTCTTCGACATCACCAGCACCTCCGGCGACAGGGAGTGCTCGGTGAGCGTGTAGAACTTCGCCACCTCGAAGTGCTTGGAGCTCTCGAGGCTCGGCCAGTTGTTCTCGGCCCCGTCGATGACGCCCGTCTGCAGCGCCGAGTAGACCTCGCCGTAGGGCATCGGCGTCGGGTTGCCGCCCATGGCCTTGACCATGCCGATGAAGAGATCCGACTGCTGCACGCGGATCTTGAGCCCCTTCACGTCATCGAGGCCCCGCACGGGCTTCTTCGTCGTGTAGAGGCTGCGTGCGCCGGAATCGTAGAAGGCGAGCCCGACGAGGTCGTGCGCCTCGAACGCCTTCAGGATCTCGTCGCCGATCGGCCCGTCGACGACCTTGTGCATGTGGTCGACCGAGCGGAAGAGGAACGGCAGCGAGAGCACGCCCGTTTCCGGAATGAGATTGTTGAATGGCGCCATGTTGACGCGGTTGAGGTCGAGCACGCCGAAGCGCGTCTGCTCGATCGTGTCCTTCTCGCTGCCGAGCTGCTCGGAGACGAAGACCTTGATGTCATAGCGCCCGTTGGTGGCCTCCTTGAGCAGGGAGCCCATGTATTTCACGGCCTCGACGGTGGGATAGCCGTCGGGGTGAACGTCCGCCGAACGAAGGACGGTCTGCGCCGATGCGGGCGCGATGGCCAGCGCCGCTGCCGCGAGCGCCGTGCCGACGAGAGTGCCGAACCTGAGCATTGAAGATGCCTCCCTGGAAATGGAACCGGGGCTTTTCGCCCTCGTTTTCTTGGCGGACCCGACAGGCCGCAGCGGCGGCGGTGGCAGCGGGGAAAGCCCCCGGCGCCGGCCGGCCGCGGATCACCCCTCGCCGACGGCGCGGGTAACCGAAAGACGGATGTCGCCGGCCGCGCCGCACGACACGATCGCCCCCATGCCGGGGCGCACCGGATGGATGCCGGTGCTCGCCCCGGTCGAGACGATGTCGCCGGCCCTGAGGCCCAGGCCTCGTGCCGACAGGCAATTGGCGGCGAAGACGAGGGCGCCGAGCGGCCCGCCCGGCACCTTCGCCGCGCTGCCCTCGCCGACGGTCGCACCGTCGACCACGACACGGGTCGCGAGCGCATCGAGCGGCGCGTCGCGCCAGCCCTTCACCTGCGGCCCGACGATGATGCCGGCATTGTTGCCGAAGCCGCTGATGATGGCGGCCGGCCCGAGATCGTTGATGGCGGCGAGCGGATTGCTGGCGACCTCCACGGCGAGGAGGAGGTCGTCCACCGCCCGGGTCACCTCGTCGAGGCCGTAAGGCGCCTCGCGCGCCGGCAGGTCCGCGCCGAGGCGGACCGCGAACTCGGCCTCGATGGCCGCAAAGCCGCCCTCGATGACCGGCGCGGCCACCGTCTCGCCCCGCGCTTCGACCAGCGTGCCGGCGAAGACCGGGCCGACGAGCCGCTCCGCGCCGCCGTAGGCCGGGCGAAGGTCCGGATGGATGATAGCGACCTTCCAGCCGACGACGGGCGCGCCCCATTGGCGGATCGCCTCGTCCTGAACGGCATAGGCCGCATCAAGAGAGGCGGGCAGCGGACCGGGAAAGGAATCGAGCGCCACAGCCGCGCGGCGGGCCGCGACGAAGCGATTCGCGATTTCGGCGGAAGCTGCAGGCGAGCGCCCGAGATCCTGCATGTCTCCTCCCCTTCCCCTGCCGGTATTGCCCGGCATTTTATCCTTCCAGATTGCGTCCCTGGCGGTGAATGTCGACCGCCGCGGCTCCCTCCGCAATCGTATATTTGTGTATGGTAGTATGCTCTGCTATATCGAGCAACAGCCATTTGAAACGTTTTAAACATAGTTTGAACCGTTTGAATAGGGGGCGAAGCCCGTGCTGGCAGAGGCGCAGACCACTTTCGAATCGGCAGCGCGGCGCGTGGAGCGCGAGCTGCGGCGAGCCATCATCACGCTCGCCATCGCCCCCGGCACGCGCCTGTCGGAGGTGGAGATCGCCCAGCGCTGGGGCGTGTCGCGCCAGCCCGTGCGCGAGGCGCTCATCGCCCTCGCCAAGTCGCGCCTCGTCGCGACGCTGCCGCAGCGCGGGACGATCGTCGCCCTGCTCTCCGCGCGCCAGATGATGGAGGCGCGCTTCGTGCGCGAGGCGGTGGAGGCGGCCGTCGTCCGCCGCGCCTGCGAAGGCTTCTCCTTCGAAAGCCGCCGGCGCATCGACGACCTGCTCGACCTGCAGGAGAAGGCGGCCGAGCGCGGCGACCACACGTCCTTCCAGCGTGCGGACGAGCTGTTCCATCTCGCCCTCGTCGAGGGCACCGGCTGCATGCTCGCCTGGCAGGCGATCGAGGACCTGAAGGCCCACATGGACCGGGTCTGCTACCTCACGCTGCCGGGCATCGAGGCAATGCGCCCGCTCGTCGCCCAGCACCGCGGCATCATGGCCGCCATCGACGCGCGCGATGCCGATGCCGCCGAGAAGGCCATGCGCCATCACCTCAACGAGATCCTGCGCGCCCTGCCGCGCGTGGAGGCCGACCACCCTCACCTCTTCGAGTGAGCGGCCGGCGGCACCGTCCATCCACAACCACGAGGCCGAATCCATGCCCGCCCAAGGAACCCCTACGTCCATCGAGACCCGCCACGCCATCCACTGGCGCGAGGCGGAGACCTTCGACACGGAAGCGCTGCGCGAGAACTTCCTCGTGCCCGGCCTGCTCGTGCCCGGCGCGCTCAACGTCACCTACACCCACTACGACCGGCTGATGCTCGCCGGCGCCGTGCCGCTCGGCGAGCCCCTCGCCTTCACCGAGGCCCATGCGCAGCTCGTCGGCAGCGAGCATCATCTCGCCCGCCGCGAGCTCGGCCTCATCAACATCGGCGGCCCCGGCCGCGTGACCGCCGACGGCACGACCTTCGATCTCAGCTTCCAGGACGCGCTCTATCTCGGCTCCGGCACGGCCGACGTGACCTTCGCCAGCGTCGATCCCGCCAATCCGGCCAAGTTCTACATCAACACGGCCCCGGCCCACGCGCGCCATCCCGCCCGGCACATCACCAAGGAGGCGGCGAAGGCCGTCCCGCTCGGCAGCCAGGAGACCGCCAACAAGCGCACCATTTTCCAGTACCTGCACCCGGACGTGCTGCCGACCTGTCAACTCGTCATGGGCCTCACCCGCCTCGAGAGCGGCAGCGTCTGGAACACGATGCCGGCCCATACCCACGACCGGCGCATGGAGGCCTATCTCTATTTCGAACTGCCGGAGAACGCCTTCACGGTACACCTGATGGGCCGGCCCGAGGCGACGCGCCATCTCGTCGTGCGCAACGAACAGGCCATCGTCTCCCCGCCCTGGTCGATCCACTGCGGCGCCGGCACCACGAGCTATGCCTTCATCTGGAGCATGGCCGGCGACAACCAGACCTTCACCGACATGGACATGATCGCCATGCAGGACCTTCGCTGAGGAGCCGGCCCATGACGACCACGACCAGCCCTGCGCCGGCTTTCGCCAGCCTCTTCGACCTCTCCGGCAAGGTCGCCCTCGTCACCGGCGCGCGCACGGGCCTCGGCAAGGCGCTGGCCGAGGCGCTCGCCAGCGCCGGGGCCGACGTCGTCGGCCTCGGCTCGCGGCCGATGCCCGAGACGGCCGATGCCGTCGCCGCCCAGGGCCGCAGCTTCCACGAGGTCGTCTGCGACCTCGAGAAGCCGCAGGATTTCCACGCCCTCGTCGCCGACGTCGTCGCAAGAGCCGGCGGCATCGACATTCTCGTCAACAACGCCGGCATCATCCGCAGGGAGGACGTGCTCGACTATACGGAGGAGGACTGGGACGCGGTGATGACCGTGAACCTCAAGAGCCTCTTCCAGCTCTCGCAGGCGGTCGGGCGGCACATGGTGGCGAGCGGCCGGCCGGGCCGCATCGTCAACGTCGCTTCGCTCCTCTCCTTCCAGGGCGGCATCCGCGTGCCGGCCTACACGGCCGCGAAGCACGGCGTCGCCGGCCTCACCAAGCTCATGGCGAACGAGCTGGCGCCGAAGGGCATCACCGTCAACGCCATCGCCCCGGGCTACATGGAGACGGACAACACGGCGGCCCTCAGGGCGGACCCCGAGCGCACGCGCCAGCTCATGGACCGCATCCCCGCCGGCCGCTGGGGCGCGCCGCAGGACCTCGCCACCGCCGTCCTCTTCTTCGCCGCCCCGGCGAGCGGCTACGTCACCGGCACGGTGCTGCCGGTCGACGGCGGCTGGATGGCGCGGTGACGGCATACGGATAGCCATCGCGGCCGAAGTCTCCCCGCACCGCCGAAGTCTCCCCGCACCGCCGAAGTCTCCCGCACTGCCGAAGCCTGCCGCGCGCGCCGCAACGCGTGCAGGCCGCTGAAGCCCGCGGACGCGAGCGACGCCTCCTCCCGTCATGGCCGGGCTTGTCCCGGCCATCCACGCCTCTTGCCCTCGTGCCAGCATCGCCGCGTGGATGCCCGCGACGAGCGCGGGCATGACGGCGGGGGACTTGCGCTGCGCAGCGCGGCGAGGCCGCGCAGGCGGCCGATGCAGGAATAGCGGGGTTCGTCTTTTGGGCCCACGTCGCCGCGCATCAGGCTCGCAGGCCGCTAAAGCCGTGCGGGCGTCGCGCACACCCTCTCCTCCAGTCATGGCCGGGCTTGTCCCGGCCATCCACGCCTTTTGCGCTCGTGCCAGCGTCGCCGCGTGGATGCCCGCGACGAGCGCGGGCATGACGGCGGGGGACTGGCACTGCGCATCGCGGCGAGGCCGCGCAGGCGGCCGATGGAGGAACAGCGGGGTTCGTCTTTTGGGCCCACGTCGCCGCGCATCAGGCTCGCAGGCCGCTAAAGCCGTGCGGGCGTCGCGCACACCCTCTCCTCCAGTCATGGCCGGGCTTGTCCCGGCCATCCACGCCTTTTGCGCTCGTGCCAGCGTCGCCGCGTGGATGCCCGCGACGAGCGCGGGCATGACGGCGGGGGACTGGCACTGCGCGGCCTGTCGCGCAGGCGGCCGATCAGGCGCGGGGCATGACGACTGGGGCGTTGCACTCCGTGGCTTCGTCTTGCCAAACGACGGCCATGGACGAGCGCGGCCATGCCCCCGGGGATGGCCGGCGCGCCCTTACGCCCTGCCCTGCACCCGCTCCAGCGCCATCATCACGCCGCGCAGCTCGGCGAGGCCGCGCAGGCGGCCGATGCAGGAATAGCCGGGGTTGGTCTTCTTGCCGACGTCGTCGAGCATGAGGTGGCCGTGGTCCGGTCGCATCGGGATGGCGGCATCCGCCCGCCCCTCGCCGCGCCGGCGCGCCTCCTCGTCCAGGAGCGCCCCGATGACGCCGATCATGTCGGACGAGCCGGCGAGATGGTCGTCCTCGAAGAAGGAGCCGTCGTCCTCGCGTTTCACATTGCGCAGGTGGGCGAAATGGATGCGCGGGCCGAACTCGCGCACCATGGCGACGAGGTCGTTGTCCGCCCGCGCGCCGTAGGAGCCGACGCAGAAGGTGAGCCCGTTCGCCGGCGTGTCCGCCGCGGCCAGGACGGCGCGGGCGTCCTCGGCCGTGGAGACGACGCGCGGCAGGCCGAAGAGCGAGAACGGCGGATCGTCCGGATGGATGCACAGGCGCGCGCCCACCTCCTCCGCCACCGGCGCCACCTCCTGCAGGAAGGCGACGAGATTGGCGCGCAGCTCGGCCGGGCCGATGCCGTCATAGGCGGAAAGCAGCTTGCGCATGCCCGCGCGGTCATGGGTGAAGTCCGAGCCCGGCAGGCCGGCGATGATGTTGCGCTCGAGCGCGTCCCTATCGGCCTCGCTCATGGCGGCGAGGCGCGCGCGGGCCGCCGAGAGGATGGCCTCGGGATAGCTCGCCTCGGCGCCCCGGCGCTCCAGGATGAAAACGTCGTAGGCGGCGAAATCCACCATGTCGAAGCGCAGGGCATAGCTGCCGTCGGCGACCTGCCACATCAGGTTGGTGCGCGTCCAGTCCACCACGGGCATGAAGTTGTAGCAGATGGTGGTGACGCCGCCGGCGGCGCAGGCGCGCAGCGACGCGATCCAGTTGTCGATGTAGCGCCGGAAGTTGCCGGAGCGCGTCTTGATGTCGTCGTGGACCGGGATGCTCTCGACGACGGACCAGGTGAGGCCCGCCTTCTCGATCAGGGCGCGCCGCTCGGTGACCGCCTCGACGGTCCAGGCCTCGCCGCTGGTGATCTGGTGCAACGCGCTGACGATGCCCGTGGCGCCCGTCTGGCGCACATCGGCCAGGGTCACAGGATCCTGCGGGCCGAACCACCGCCAAGTCTGTTCCATCACAGCCCCTCGCTTTTCGGGCGCGGCGCGCCCATCTCAACCATGCTGCCGCCCCTTATATCGATTTAGCCTGCGGCGCGAAGCCCCCGCCGCGGCTGTCCACTTTGCGGCCTGCGGCGTCACGCGCTATAGCGGAGCCGCACACGGCAGGAGAAGGGTCGAACGAACGGTGACGGAGCGCTCCCACGCACCGCTGACATTGCTGGCGCTCCTCGCAGGCATCCTCTTCCTTGCCCTGCAGGGCGGGCGGCCGCTCGTGCCGCCGTCCCCCGACATCGTGGTCGCGGCGCGGGCCGTCGCCACCGGCGACCTCTCGCCAGCCACGCTCCACGATGTCCTTGCCCCGCGCGGCGGAAGCAGCCAGCCGTTCGCCGGTCCCTCCGATCCGCCGGCACCGCTGACGCCCCGTGCGGCCGCAGCGGCCGCGCCCGAAGCCGCTCCGCGGTGCACGTTCGACCGGCCGGCCGCCTGGCCGGCGCGCTCCCACGCCCCCTGCGCCCGTCCGCAGACAGGCCCGCCCGCGGCGTGAACCGGCGGCGCGGTCCGCCGCGCCGGTTTCACGCAGTCGGCCATGCCGGCTGGAGCTTGCCTCGCCGCCCGTCGGGCGGCTGACGAGGTCACGTCCATGTATTCTTCGACCGATCCTGCGGCCGCTGCCGGCCGCTTGCGCGCAGCTGCGCGCGCCCTTCACCCCGCCGCCCCTCTCCAGTCGCCGCGGAGGTGAGCGATGTCCGTCCAATTTTCCAGGAAGGGCGTCGCCCGCGCGACCGCCGTGAGCGCGGTCATTCTCGTCGGCACCGAGATCCTCGGCGTCGCCGTCGCCACCGGCTGGGCCATCGGCGGCCTCATGGAGCTCGGCGACGTCGTCACCCTGGCGCTGACGGCCCTGCTCGCCGCCGGCGGGCTCGCCATCCTCGCAAAGTTCACCCGCCGGGTGATCGACGTCGAGCTGAAGGGCCATTCCGTCGAGATCCTCGACCGACAACCGGCCGAGGACCAGAGCCCCTGAGGCTCGGGAGGCTCACCGCGCCGGCGCGTCCTCGACGAGCCGGCGGCCGGCGCTGAACAGCACCGCGAGCGTCATCACCGCCTCGAGCATGAACCAGGGCCCCGCCAGCCTGTCGAAACCGACGGAGGCGATCTCGCTGGTGCGCAGCCACCACAGCTGCGCACCGCAGGGGCAGACGCCCTGGAAGGTGGCGAGCACCGTCATGCGCGCCGCCCAGATGACCTGCACCAGCATCAGCGCGCCGAGGCCGAGGAGCAGCCGCCTGTGCCGGCGCTCGACCTCCGCCTGCGCCAGCGCGAACCAGCCGACCACGAAGAAGGGCATGGACACGAAGGCGCCGACGCTCAGCGCCTCCGTCCAGCACTGGTTGCAGGCCGTAACGATGGTCGAGAGAATGCCGCTCGCCGCGCCGACCACGAAGGCCGCCGCGGCGACGAAGACGCCCCTGCGCCCGAGAACGAAGGAAATCGCAAAGGCAACCGCAAGCGCGGCAGCGATCAGCAGCACGAGGCGCAACATGCTCTTCCCCCCAAACGGCCATCGGGCGGACCGCCCGGCCCGCCCGATGGTTTTCACACGCTGCCGAACTGTCAATGACCACGCGACGCGACATGCGTGACGCCGGCCGCCGTCATGCCCGCTCGTCACGGGGCATCCACGCCTCGAAAGTCCTGCAAGGTCAAAGGCGTGGATGGCCGGGATAAACCCGGCCATGACGCGGGAAACGTTGCATGCTGCTCCGCAGGTCCCTGCGCTCTCGCAGCCGGCAGCCCGGGACGCGTGCCAGACGGCGGGCCCCGCGGCCCGCCTCAGTGCAGGATCTGGCTCAGGAAAAGCTTGGTGCGCTCGTGCTGCGGGTTCTTGAAGAAATCGTCGGGGGTGTTCATCTCGACGATCTGGCCCGCATCCATGAAGATGACGCGGTTCGCCACCTGCCGGGCGAAGCCCATCTCGTGCGTGACGACGATCATGGTCATGCCCTCCTCGGCGAGCGTGACCATGGTGTCGAGCACTTCCTTGACCATCTCCGGGTCGAGCGCCGAGGTCGGCTCGTCGAAGAGCATGATCTTCGGGCTCATGCACAGCGAGCGCGCGATGGCGACGCGCTGCTGCTGCCCGCCCGACAGCTGGCCCGGGTACTTATTGGCCTGCTCGGGGATCTTGACGCGCTTGAGATAGTGCATCGCGACCTCTTCCGCGTCCTTCTTCGGCATCTTGCGCACCCAGATAGGCGCCAGCGTGCAGTTCTCGAGGATGGTGAGATGCGGGAACAGGTTGAAGTGCTGGAACACCATGCCGACGTCGCGGCGGATCTCGTCGATGCGCTTCAGGTCGTTGGTCAGTTCCACCCCGTCGACGATGATCTTGCCCTGCTGGTGCTCCTCCAGCCGGTTGATGCAGCGGATCATGGTCGACTTGCCCGATCCCGACGGACCGCACACGACGATGCGCTCGCCGCGCGTCACCTTGAGATTGATGTCGCGCAGCACGTGAAATTCCCCGTACCACTTGTGCACGCCGAGCATCTCGACCGCGGTCTCGGTCTTCAGCGAAACGGGCTTGAGCTGGGCCGGACGGTCCGTTGCGGTTGCCATTGCCATCGTTTCTTACCTCTTTTGTCCAGCCGCGAGCCGGCGTTCCACCGCCAGTGAATAGCGCGACATGCCGTAGCAGCAGATGAAATAGAAAAGCCCCGCGAAGGCGTAGCCGGTGAGCCGTGTCACGGGCGTGGCCCAGGTCGGGTCGACCAGCGTCACCTCGACGGTCTTGATGAGGTCGAAGATGCCGACGATCGACACCAGCGTCGTGTCCTTGAACAGGCCGATGAAGGTGTTGACGATGCCGGGAATGACGATGCGCAGCGCCTGCGGCAGGATGATGAGGCGCATCATCCGCCAGTAGCCGAGCCCGAGCGACATCGCCCCCTCGTACTGGCCCTTGGGGATCGCCTGCAGCCCGCCGCGCACCACCTCGGCCATGTAGGCGGAGGCGAAGAGCGCGACGCCCACCAGCGGCCGCAGCAGCCTGTCGGGCGACATGTTGCCCGGCAGGAACAGCGGCAGCATCGTGTTGGCCATGAACAGCACGGTGATCAGCGGCACGCCGCGCACGACCTCGATGAAGATGACGCTGGCGAGCCTGACGAGCGGCAGGCGCGAGCGCCGGCCGAGGGCGAGCAGCACGCCGAGCGGCAGCGACACGACGATGCCGACGATGGAGACGACGAGCGTCACGAGGATGCCGCCCCACAGCGAGGTGTCGACCCGCTCGAGGCCGACCGCCGTCCAGCCGCGCAGCAGGATGAAGGCGACGACGGGGAAGATGACGAAGAAGTAGAGCGCCCCGAGGTTGCGCTTCGGCGCGTCGAGCCACAGGAGCCAGGCGATGCCGATGGCGCCGAGCACGAAGACGATGTCGACGCGCCAGCGCTCGTCCCACGGATAGGAGCCGTAGACGAAATAGCTGAACTTGGCGTCCACGTAGGCCCAGCAGGCCCCCACCTCGCGGCCGACGTTGGCCGCAAGGCAGGCCTCGCGGTCGCTGCCGGTCCACACCGCATCGAGGAAGAAGAAGCGGATCGCCGGCGGCACGACGAGGTAGATGATGTAGAGCGCGATCAGCGTCAGGATGGTGTTGCCGACGGACGAGAACAGGTTCTCGCGCACCCAGGCGACCCAGCCGCGCGCCAGCAGCGGCGGCGGCTGTTCGGCGATGGGAGTGCCACGGACGTAGGCGACGGGTTCGGTCGTGATGGCCATCGTCACCTCCTCATCGCTCGACGATCGCCGCGCGGCGGTTGTAGAGGTTCATCACCAGCGAGGTGATGAGGCTGATGGCGAGATAGACCGCCATGGTGATCGCGATCACCTCGACAGCCTGCCCCGTCTGGTTGAGCACGGTGCCCATGAAGACCTGCGCAAGATCGGGATAGCCGATGGCCACCGCCAGCGACGAGTTCTTGGTGAGGTTGAGGTACTGGCTCGTCAGCGGTGGGACGATGACGCGCATCGCCTGCGGGATGATGACGAGCCTCAGCGTCGGCCCCTCGCGCAGGCCGAGCGCGTGCGCCGCCTCGGTCTGCCCGCGCGAGACGGCAAGGATGCCGGCGCGCACGATCTCGGCGATGAAGGCCGCCGTATAGGTCGACAGGCCGACGAGCAGCGCCACGAATTCGGGGAAGATCTGCACCCCGCCCGCGAAATTGAAGCCGCGCAGCTCGGGATAGCTGAAGGCGATCGGCCGTCCCGTCAGGAGGAACACCAGCAGCGGCAGGCCGACGATGAGCGCCAGCGCCACGGTGCCGATGGGCGCCTGCTGCCCCGTCGCCTCCTGCCGGCGCCGTGCCCACGCGCGAAAGACGAAGGAGCCGATGAGGCCGACGACGACGGCGCCGATGACGAGGCCCGCCCCCGGCTCGAGCAGCGGCTGGGGCGCGAAGAGGCCGCGGTTGTTGAGGAAGACGCCGCCGCCCACCTCGTACGACTGGCGCGGATTGGGCAGCGCCTTGAGGACCGCGTTGTACCAGATGAACAGCTGCAGCAGCAGCGGCACGTTGCGGATCGCCTCGACATAGACCTTGGCGAGCTTCGCGACCATCCAGTTCGACGACAGGCGCGCGACGCCGACGATGAAGCCGAGGATCGTCGCGAGCACGATGCCGATGGCGGCGACCAGCAGCGTGTTGAGCAGGCCGACGATGAAGGCGTCGCCATAGGTCGAGCCGCCCGAGCTGCTGAAGGGAATGAGCGTCTGGTTGACGTCGAAACCCGCGGTGGTCGAGAGGAAGTCGAAGCCCGAGGCGATCCTCGCCCGGCGCAGGTTCTCGATGGCGTTGGTCGTCGCTTCGTAGACGAGGAAGGCGAGAACGACGACGAGGATTACTTGATAGGCGACGCCGCGCACCCGAGGATCGTTGATTACGCTCGTGCGCGGACTTGTGCTCTGGGTAATGTCGGTCACTGACATGCCTCCCGACACGGGAACGCGCGGAACGCTCCCGTTTTGGCAACTTCATTCCGGCCGGCATGAAAGATGTCGGCCAGCGTTCGCTTGTCGGTCAGGCTAACAGCCGAAGCACCCCACTCCCGTCATCTTCCGTTCTTTTTTCATTTTCATTCCCCTTGTAACGGCAGGCGTCTGACGGCCCACCTTGGACGTTTTTTATTATAGCACCGCCAGCCGGATTCCTTCACCTGTTTACAGGCGGTTGCTTGCTTGTGACCGTCACCGGCGCCCCGGGCCGTCCTCCCCGGCCCGGGGCGCCGCTCATCTCAGCGGATCGGCGGCGCGTACTGCAGGCCGCCCTTGGTCCACAGCGCGTTGAGGCCGCGCTTGATCTTCAGGAGCGATCCCTCGCCCACGTTCTTCTCGAAGATCTCCCCGTAGTTGCCCACGTGCTTGACGACGCGATAGGCCCAGTCGTTGGTGAGGCCGATCGCCTCGCCGAACTTGCCCTCGGTGCCGAGCAGGCGCTTGACCTCGGGGTTGTCCGACTTCAGCTGCTCGTCGACGTTGGCCTTGGTGACGCCGAGCTCCTCGGCGTTCAGCATGGCGTTGTGAACCCACTTCACGATATCGAACCACTGGTCGTCGCCATGGCGCACGGACGGGCCGAGCGGCTCCTTGGAGATGATCTCGGGCAGAACGATGTGATCGTCGGGGTTCGTGAGCTTCAGGCGCTCGGCATAGAGGCCCGAGGCGTCGGTAGTGAAGGCGTCGCAGCGGCCCGAATCATAAGCCTTGACCGTCTCGTCCGACGTCGCGAAGGCCACCACCTCGTACTTCATGTTGTTGGCGCGGAAATAGTCCGCGAGGTTGAGCTCCGTCGTCGTGCCCTGCTGCGTGCACACCGAGGCGCCGTCGAGCTCGAGCGCCGAGGAGATGCCGAGGCTCTTGCGGACCATGAAGCCCTGGCCGTCGTAGTAGTTGACGCCGGTGAAGTTGAGGCCGAGCGAGGTGTCGCGCGACATCGTCCAGGTGGTGTTGCGGATGAGGACGTCCGCCTCGCCCGACTGAAGGGCCGTGAAGCGGTCCTTCGCGGACAGCGGGATGAACTTGACCTTGTTCGGATCGTCGAAGACGGCCGCGGCCAGCGCGCGGCAGAGGTCGACGTCGAGGCCGGTCCAGTTGCCCTTGTCGTCCGGCACGCCGAAGCCGGCAAGGCCGGTGTTGGCGCCGCACTGGATGAAGCCCTTCTGCTTGATCTGGTCGAGCGTCGCAGCCGAGGCAGCCGTTGCCGCGAAGCCGGCCGCCAGCCCGACTACGACCGAAGCGATCATACGTTTCATTGATTGAATCTCCCACTCTGAAGGTCCGTCGGAGCCGGGGAAGGCCAGTGCATCGGACTTCCGTCGCTCCGGGCTGGCCCTTCGCGACCGGTCACCATACCCGGCCATGCGGGGAACGGCATCACCGGCGCAGGCTCCATGCATCACGGACTGTTATGCATCACATTCGACTTTGTTGAGCCGGTCAAGCACAACCGTGACAAACTCATGGCGCAAAAGGGGCAGAACGACGGTCGCCCGCCGCTCTCCCCGCAAAACACGTGGCTCCGTCGCAGCGGCACGGCTTGACGGCAGCGGGAACGCCAGTCCAAACATCGGGACATCCACGCTCACGACCCCCAGGGTTTTCCACAGGCATGTCTTCCAGCACCGATAGACCGCGCGGCATCCGCACGCGCCTCGTCACCGCCGGGCGCAACCCGGACGAGCAGTTCGGCTTCATCAACACGCCGGTCTACCGCGGCTCGACGGTGCTCTATCCGACGATGGATGCGCTGGTCCATCGCAAGGCCCGCTATACCTATGGCACCAAGGGCACGCCGACGATCTCGGCCCTCGAAAGCGCCTGGACGGACCTGACCGGCGCCGCCGGCACGGTCGTCGTCCCCTCCGGCCTCGCGGCGGTCACGATCGCGCTACTCGCCTCAGTCAAGGCGGGCGACCACGTGCTCATGACCGACAGCGTCTACCAGCCGACGCGCCATTTCTGCGACACGGTGCTGAAGCGCATGGGCGTCGCGGTCGACTATTTCGACCCGCTCGTCGGCGCCGGCATCGCCGCGCTGATGAGGGACAACACGTCGGTCGTCTTCACCGAGACGCCGGGCTCGCAGACCTTCGAGGTGCAGGACGTGCCGGCCATCGCCGAGGTGGCCCATCAGCGCGGCGCCCTCGTGCTGCTCGACAACACCTGGGCGACCCCGCTGTTCTATCCGCCGCACGAGCGCGGGGCCGACATCGCCATCGAGGCCGGCACCAAATATCTCGGCGGCCATTCCGACCTGCTCATCGGCCTCGTCTCCGCCAACGAGCGCTGCTGGCCGGCCCTGCGCGCCACCTTCGACGCCTTCGGCGCCTGCGCCGGCCCGGAAGACACGTTCCTCGCCCTGCGCGGCATGCGCACCATGCAGTTGCGCCTCAAGGAAGCCGAGAAGCAGGCGCTCGACCTCGCGGCCTGGCTCGAGGCGCGCCCGGAGGTGAAGCAGGTGCTGCATCCGGCGCTCCCCTCCTGCCCCGGCCATGAGACCTGGAAGCGCGACTTCCTCGGCTCGACCGGCGTGTTCTCCATCGTCCTTCATCCGGCGTCGCAGAAGGCGGTCGCCGCGCTGCTCGACGGGCTCGAACTCTTCGGCATGGGCTTTTCATGGGGCGGCTTCGAGAGCCTGATCATCCCCTTCGACTGCCGCAGCTATCGCACCGCGAGCGCCTGGAATCCCGGCGGGCCGTGCCTGCGCCTGCAGGTCGGCCTCGAGGACCTCGACGACCTGAAGGCCGATCTCGATGCCGGCTTCGCGCGGCTGAAAGCTGCCGGCTGAGCGGATTCACTTTCCGAGCAACGCGGCATAACGCGTTGCTCCCGCTTGCGTTTCCCGCCCGACAACCAGCGCGGCGCCTTCAGCCCTTGGCGGCCGAGCGCGCGGCGCGCCGCTCGCGGGTGATGAAGACGAGGTTGCGCAGGTAGATGAAGATGCTGAATGCCTGGCCGAGGATGATCACCGGCTCGCGCTTGTAGAGCCCGTAGACGAGCGTGATGAGCCCGCCGCCGATGGAGAAGAACCAGAAGGCGACCGGGATGACGCTGCGCTGCTCGCGCTCGCTCGCCACCCACTGCACGACGAAGCGCATGGCGAAGAGCAGCTGGCCGATGAGGCCGAGCGCCAGCCAGACGTCGAAGTTGGCGATGAAGACCTCGTAGAGGTAGCCGCCGATCTCGCGCGACAACGACATGATGAGCATTACTTCAACTCCTCGGCGGGCGCCGCCCGCCGGCAGCGGCGGATGAGCCACCACACGCCGCAGAGATCGAGGATGCCGACCCACAGGCGGTCGAACAGCCCGTAGTTGGACTGCCCGGTCAGGCGCGGCCGGTCGACCACGTCGACGAGCACCACGTCATAGCCCTCGCGCTTGACGAGGGCCGGCATGAAGCGATGGATGGCGTCGAAATAGGGCAGGCTCAGGAAGACGTCCCGCCGCACCGCCTTGAGGCCGCAGCCGGTATCGCGGGTGCCGTCGCCGAGCACGGCCCTGCGCACCTTGTTGGCGATGCGCGACTGCACGCGCTTGAAGCCCGTGTCCTTGCGCCCGAGACGCTGGCCGGCCGCCAGCCCGACGCCCGGCCCGCCCGCTTCGAGCGCGGCGACGAGCTCGGGGATGAAGGCGGGGTCGTTCTGGCCGTCGCCGTCGATGGTCACGATGATCGGCGCCCGCGCCACGCGCGCGCCCGCCCGGACGGCGGCGCTCTGCCCGGCCGAGCGCTCGCGCCGCAACCGCCTCAGCCACGGCCGCTCGGCCGCGAGCCGCGCCAGCTCCGCGCCCGTGCCGTCGCTCGACCCGTCGTCGACGTAGACCACCTCGAAAGGGGCCAGCCCGGCGCAGGCGCGCTCGATCTCGGCCACAAGCGGCGCGATGTTGCCGGCCTCGTTCTTGACCGGCACGACGATGCTCACACGCGGTGCCGGGGCGTCGATCTCAGATTGATCGTTCATTTCAAACCTTGCAGGCGGCCGAAGGACCGGCGTGGCTCACGGGTGGCTCTCGCTCAATCGCCCGTGGCGTAGACGCCGATGTCGAGCTTGCGCCCTCCGTTGATATTGAATCCCGGCACCCGTGTGACGAGACGTGGTGTTTTTCCCATCTCACCGAGCGACGCAAGGAATTCCTCTTCCGCCCGCGCTTCGACGAGCGCGATGCGGCACCCCGGACCATCGAGGAAGGCGGCCGCCGCCTTTCCGTCCGACGCCATCGCCAGATCGGTGCCGACGAGGAAGACGAGGCTCGGCTCGCGATAGCCGACCGTCACGACCTGCGGCGACGGGCAGCCGATGGCTTCGACCGCCGCCGCAAGGCGCGGCGACAGCTTCAGCGCGCGCAGCAGCGGCTGGGTGAGGCCCCAGACGGAGACCGACAGCACGAGCGAGGCGGCGACGGCGAGCACCGCCGTCTTGACGACCGCGCGGCGCCGGAAGGCAAGCCACGCCCAGAAGGCGACGAGGGTGGCGACGAGCATGCCCGGCATGCCCGCATAGGGCGGCACCCCGTCGAGCTGATAGCCGGCGATGCCGAGGCCGATCAGCAAGCCGAGCGGAATGAGGGGAATGAGCAGGGCCGCCGGCACCGCCGCGGGGCGATGCGGCCCGACCTCGCCGAGCTCCATGACCTTGACCGTGAAGATGGCAAGGGCCGGATAGAGGGGCAGCACGTAATGCGGCAGCTTGGTCGGCACGGCCTCGAAGATGATCCAGGACGGCAGCACCCAGGCGAGGCACACCGCGACCCAGGGCTCCGCCCGCCACCGCCAGGCGAGCGGCAGGGCGATGGCCGTGAGCACGGCCGCCGGCCAGAACGTGCCGAAGAAGGCGAGGAGATAGAAGCCGGGCGGAGCCCAGTGCTTCTCCTGGCCCGAGCCGACCTTGGCCAGCATGTCCTTGCCGACCGATTCATCGAAGAAGGCGCCGCCCGTCTTCATGGCGATGGCGATGAACCACGGCGCGACGATGAGAGCCGTCAGCAGCAGCCCCCAGCCGGGCCTGAGGCCCCTCAGCCAGCCGACGGTGCGGGCGCGGACCGACAGGGCCGCCCCGGCGAGGCCGACCACCATGGGGCCGATCGGTCCCTTGACGAGGATGGACAGGGCGAAGGCCGCCCAGAAGGCGGCGATCGTGCCGGCCGGGATGATCCTGTCGCGCCAGAGATAGAGCCGCGCCAGCCCGCCGAACATCACGACGGTCGTGGCCGTCAGGACCGCATCCGTCTTGGCGAGCCGCGCCTCGACGCCGAGGAGGACGGAAGCGGCCATGAAGGCGCCGGCGAGCAGCGCCCCGCCCGGTGACACGAAGGCGAGCGCCGCCCAATAGGTGACGAGCACCGTCGCCACCGCGCCGAGGAAGGAGGGAATGCGATAATAGGCGATGGTGGCGCGCGCGTTGTCGACGCCGAGCGCCTCCGCCCCGGCGACGACAGCGCTCTGCAGCCAGTAGATGCCGACGGGCTTCTTGTGGCGCGCCTCGTCCTGGAAGCGGATGTCGACGAAATCGCCGGTCTCGAGCATCTGCTTGCTCGCCTGGGCGAAGCGGGGCTCGTCCCGGTCCATCGGCTGGAGGGAAGCGAAACCCGGCGCGAAGGCCGCGCAGGACAGGAGGAAGAGGACGACGAGCGCCCTCGCATGGCTCGCACTCAGGGCCGCGACGAGCCGCTGCGCCCAGTCGCCGCCCTGCACCGCGCCCTTTTTCCGCACACCGGCTGGCGCCGTGCTTTCACCGATCAAGGCCATTCTCTCGCCCGTTCCGGAAATCCCGCCCGGCGCCGCCCCCAGCGCCCTGGCCCGCATTCGCCCTCGACGCCCCGCATGTCGAACGAGCGCCGTTTTAGCGGCGGCATGCGCTGCCGGCAATGGCTTGCCCTGCCGCCCCTTTGAGCCGCTCTCGCTGCCCGGCCGGCCAAGCGCCTTGCATCGACCACAATTGGGCCCTATCGTTACCTTATCGAGATTTGGCCGGAATATTGGTCTGTCACGCCTCGCAGTCAGGCGCACCTACCTACTTCTTCCCCAAAATCTGCGACGACAATGGCGCTCGCCCGCTTGGCGTGCGCGCGCCCGCGTGCAACCTGAAGACGAAGGATACGACAATGAGCACCGGCACCGTGAAGTGGTTCAACGAGCAGAAGGGTTATGGCTTCATTCAGCCTGACGACGGCGGCAAGGACGTGTTCGTCCACATCAGCGCCGTCGAGCGCGCCGGCCTGCGCAGCCTGAACGAGGGCCAGAAGATCTCTTACGAGCTCGAGACGGACCGCCGCACCGGCAAGACCTCTGCCGGCAACCTCCAGGCCGCCTGAGGCCTGTCCCGGCGGGAGGGCGCAAGCGCCCTCCCCCTTCGGCCGCGCCCTCGCGCGAGCCCGCGTGCAGGCACCAATCCGGATCATCCCGGCGCCGCCGCATCTTCAGCACGACATCGATGAGATACCGGGCCTTCCTCCTCGGCCCGCAGTCGCCAGGCGCCGGACCAGTGCGGGCTGGCGAAAGGCTGCAGCTCGGCTCCTCCACGGCAAGACGCGCCGCCAGGGCGTGGCGGCGACAACTGCAAGGCAGCGTTGTCCGGCGGCTCAGGCACGGCCCGGACGGTCGGCACCCGGCCAATGGCGATGGCGCGCCCTGCCCCGATAACCGTTCAGCAGCACCAGGCGGCATAAAAAACCGCTCTGGTTTGGAGCGGTCCAAGGCTTCAGTCTGGTTGATACGGGCCGGGCGCAACTCCGGCGAACATCCTGCTAGATGAGGGTTAGTGGTCCGGTTGCTTCGCTCTTCGCTCTAGTGGCGCGCTGTGCTCCATGAGAGACACACCCACTCCGGTGCGTGTTATTAACCACTGTCTCCGCAACCCGCGTGTCTGCTTTCCACGCCGCCGCTTCAACTCTTTCTTGCCTAGAATTTGCCACGATTCGCGAAGCGCTCGCAATGAGATCTCCGCCACGATGGGTGGATTGCGGCGCGGCAGGCTGCGACCGACCTTCGCCTTTGGGCAGCCTCCGCGACCGAGCATCGGTTCCAATCTGCTGGACCCATTGGCCAGCAAGGACCTTGACAGATCTGCCCGCTCCAGTTCGGGACTTTTTTCGGGAAATTCTGTTACGCCCGTCGGATCACGACTGGAGCGGCCCATGTGCAACCTCTACAACGTCCGATCCAACCGCGAGGCGATCCTCGATCTTACCCGCGGCATGGTCGACCGAATCGGTTGGAACGAGCCGTCGCGCGACATCTACCCCGGAACGCTCCCACCGATCGTCCGCATCGGCACGGACGGTGAGCGAGAGTGGTTATGGCGACCTGGGGCATGCCGACGCCGCCGGAGCGCATCCGGGGCAACTATGATCCCGGCCTCACGTTCGCCGCCGCCTGCGCCGCCCATGGCTGGACGCGCAACCAGTGCACCGAGGAGCTGCGCGTGCCGCGCTCTACCTATGACAAATGGTGCGATGGTGGAAAATGCGACCGCGAGGCAAGCAGGCGCCGCCTGATGTCCCTGATCGACCAAACGACGCCCTGAAACGCGAAAAGGCCCCGCCACCGGCGAACGGGCGGGCCAAGTCAGGGAGGAAACGCCCGGAGGGCAGCGCCGCTGTCCCACTCTGGCCACCGGAACCTTGCCAGCACTACGCTCGTTCATCGTGGTGGAGGTTAGAAATGGTGTGGATCACTTGGCTAGGCGCCGCTCTCGTCATGCTCGGAGTGCTCTATTCGGCACACGTCGCTATCTTTCGCGGCCGCATGAGCAATCCCCACACGACGCAGGCGGGAGTTCCTACGCTGGAACCGAAGCGCAGCGGCATCCGCGTTCTTGGTGTTAGGGACAATTGGCCGGGGCTTGCGATGATTGTTGTTGGTGCAGCTATTCTGCTGTTCGGCTTCCTGACGCACACTCCCGGATAGCCATGAAATTCGATTTCTCTGCTCAGAATGACGAGCACGACGACAGGGAGAGCGTAGCCATCGATTAACCGTCCCTCATGTTTGGTGCTGCTCTCGCGCCAGCAGGCGGCCGCCTAGACGGCAGCCCCCGCGCCGGCGCTCACGAGCGGGCGAGACACCGTGAACGGGACGCGAACACGCTTCGGGAATTTTTCGGGAAACTGTGTCCCGAACTGCGCATCTTGGCTCCCTTTCGTTTCGTTTGTGCGCGCGATGCCCTTGCCTTCCCCCGTCGGAAACACTAGGAAAACCTTGAGCATGAACGGTTCGGGGCATAGCGCAGTCTGGTAGCGCATCTGCTTTGGGAGCAGAGGGTCGCAGGTTCAAATCCTGCTGCCCCGACCATCATGTTCGACGGCTGCGCCGGCAGGTCGCCTTCTGGCCCCTCTCCGGCGCGGTTGGGGCCAGTTCCTAGAGAAAGCCGCGACGACCAATGATCGCACGCATCTACAGGCCGACGAAGACGGCCATGCAATCCGGCACCGCCAAGACGAAGCGCTGGCTGCTCGAATTCGAGCCGGAGAAGCCGCGCGAGGTCGAGCCGCTGATGGGCTGGACGAGTTCGTCGGACATGCGCCAGCAGCTCAAGCTGTCCTTTGACAGCCGGGAGGAGGCCGAGGCCTACGCGCGCCGCAACGGCATCCCCTATCGCGTCGAGCAGCCGTTTGCCCCGAAGCGCCGCATCATCTCCTATTCGGACAATTTCAAGTTCAACCGCGTGACGCCCTGGACGCACTGACGCCGCCGGCGAGCCACGCGACGGCCCCTTAGCTCAGCTGGATAGAGCAAGTGCCTTCTAAGCACTAGGTCGCAGGTTCGAGCCCTGCAGGGGTCGCCAACACTCCGGTGCCGGGTCGGCACGCGCGGCAGTGGCGGCATCGCCACCGTGCGCAAAGGCCATTTGCTTTCCGGCCTCGGCCACGTATGAGGAAAGGTGCCGGGCGCGGTGCGCCCGGATTCGCTTGTTCCTTTCGAGGGGCCCGTTCATGAAAAAGATCATTCTTCTGGGCGCACTGGCCTTCGGTCTCGCCGCCTGCAACACCAACAACCCTGGTGACCGTGCGGTCGGCGGCGCTCTCATCGGCGGCGGCGCCGGCGCCCTCGTCGGCGGCCTGGCCACGGGCACGGCCGGCGGCGCGGTCGTCGGCGGCGCCATCGGCGCGGCCGGCGGCGCCATGATCGGCGCGGCCACGGCGCCCCAGTGCCAGACCTACTACTACCGCGGCCGCCGCTATCGCGACTGCTGACACGGGTGTCATTCCATGCAAAAGGCCGGCGGACATCCGCCGGCCTTTTTTGTGGGCTCGAAGCTCCGGCGAGCGCCTTCCGCGTTCAGGCGAAGGCGTCCAGCTTGCCGAAATGCTCGGCCAGCAGGTAATAGAAGGTCAGACGCGACTTCGTGCGGTCGTCCTTCATGGTCTGGCAGACCGTCTTGATGGCGCCGTCGAGATCGCCGCTCGTCAGCCCCAGCTTCTTCTTCAGGAAATTCTCGCGGATACGGGCGCATTCTTCCGGATCGGAGCATGCGACATAGCGGCTGTCGGACTTGCCGAGCACCAGCTGATACGTTTTGGCGAGGCCCGCCAAGGCGGCCTCGTTGACCGGTTTCTTCGCATACTTCTGAACATCGGCAAGTTGTTCCGACATCGTCCCTCTCCGGGCTTGGGTTGCTGGATGGAAGTACGCAACACGAGCTGTAAAGATCAGGAAGAGAAGCGCCGGCCTGCTGCCTCCTCGAATCGCCGGCCATCAGAGGCGGCGGAAGCGCCGCGGCGCCATTCAAAGCGTTGCCGCCCGGTTTGGCAATGACCGGCCGCGCCGCTTCCGGCGCTGCATCCGCCACGCATCCGACACAGAAATTCGCTGAGATGGCGCTGGTGCCGCCGGCCCGGACGCGCTACAGCCGCAGCCGAGCGCGCAGAGGCTTTCGCGTCGCTTTCCGAGATGAAGGACCTCACATGTATACACTGGAAATCGGCCGCAAGGCCGTCGCCGTGATCGACGCCGACGAGGAACAGGCCCGCTCCGTCTTCGATCAGGAGGCCTTCAGGAACGACCTCAGGCAGATGACGAGCGACGGCGAGCCACTGTGGGACGGCGTGGCGCCGCTGAATCTGCGCCCGGCGAGCGAGGAGGAATCCGAGACCTTCGACCTGATGATGGAAGAGGACGCGGAAGCCTTCGACGAGGACGAAACCCTCGACGGCGAAGAGGAAGGCCTCGACGTGCTCTTCCTCGTGCCGATCGACGACGGGGAAGACGACGCCTGACGCGCCGCCGGCGCGAATCGACCGTTTGACGGGAGCGACATCGTCGGGGCGCGAAAGCGCCCCGAAACGTCTCCCGCGCCGTACAAGCGGACAGGATCCGTTCACGGCCGACAGGGAGCAGCGGTGCTGCTCCCTTCGTGTCTTTGGCGCGTGCGCTGCGGATGACGCAAGCGCTTCCCGAACGCCGCCCCCCTCTTTTGCGGCTGAAATGCCGGCAAGAGCAGCCTGCGGTGAGATCCCGGCTTGAATGACCGGGCGGATCGGATCTGGAACCGAAATTCGGGCGAAGGTGTTTCATGTCTGTACCGGCGGTGGACGTTTCCGCCGATGGAAGGACTTCGCCATGCTCAAGTGGATTCTGATTCTTCTCGTCGTCGCGGCCGTTGCCAGCCTTCTCGGCTTTCACGCCTTGGCGGGTGCAGCGGCGACGGGCGCTCGCATTCTGATCGCCATCGTGCTCGTCCTCTTCCTCCTGGTCCTCTTCGGCGTCGTTGCCATCGCCTGAGCACGCGCCAAGGGCAAGGAACCCTGGCGATCATCGCCCTGCGATCGTCGCTGCGGCATCGCAGCCGACGCCATCGAGCCGACGGAACGGATCGGCGCAGCCCCGGGCGCCGGTCCCCTCTCCGGCCATTTCTCGCGCTCTCCACCGCTCACCAAGATCAGCCTCGGCCATGCGCTCCGCATCACAGCGAAAGGCCCTCGTTCCTGAGGCTGTCTTTTGGGCTGGCCGTCGACATCCGACGCCTGCGTCCGCGAGGCCCCGAGACGAACGACGAAGCCGATGGTCGTCCGTCAGCGTTCGCAGGCGGCACGTAAACGTCTCCGCCTGCCCGACAGCGATACGCCTGACATTCCGCAACGCATCAGAGTGGATGTGAAGTGCAAGAACAGGTGCTAGCCGGGACCAGCCGGGATTAAGCGGGATAGAACGGGCGCAACCGCCGGCTGAATATAGCGTTGCGGGCCATATCGGCGGTGCGGCGAGCGCAGTTGGCGGCGCAATATCGGATGCGAGTCCGCTGCCGCCAACCGCACGGCGCAAGATCACCTGCGAGCAAGGGATCGCGGCAACTGGACCTTGAACCGAACACCGGTATATTTTGCACAATCCTTCATGTAGGCAACGAAGTCACGTCGGTTGCCGTCATAGGCTTTGACGGCACGCGCCGGCGGAAGCTTGATATCCAACGTGATATTAAGCAGTGACTGGGCAGCGAACGCGCACATTAAACCAAGACCATCAAACACCGGAACTTGGCCGAGCTGGCGCGACAATCGGAACTCATAGTCCTTAAGCGTCTCAAAATCTGCCGTTTCGATAGATAAGGCTATCATCTCCTCCGCATCCACTAAGGACTGCGCAAAGAGCTTCTGCTCAAGATCGACAGCCTTCGCGGGCATCGCGCTGCTCCCCACAAGCGCAAGCGAAGCGGCCACTATCACGAGCCTTCTCACACGAGCCTCCTAAACGTTGCTGCCGACCACAATGAAGACCGAATTGCCCGTCATGTCGCCGCTGATATTCAATGTTATCGGATTTGCATTTCGCGCTCGGCGCCTTGTCCGTCGAGGCGACTGCCTATTGTCGGACTTCCGGCTCTCAAATCCCCCTTCATCCAATACATGCCTTAGCGTCTCGAAGATGCGGGCCTTTTTCTCGGCATCGTGCGTATTCATTGTTTGCCTCGATGTCATGACGCGGGAGCCTCAGACAACAAGTCGCAAAAATCTATGTGCTGTTCGCTTGTCGATGTGATTCTCCCCTGCCTCAATTTCCTCTATAATCAATTGATAAAGCTTTGATACAATTTCCGACTTTTTGTTTGGTTCTAGTGTGCGATTGTTTACCACCAGCCATTCCTCGATAATTCCCAGGGTCTCCCCGAGAATATCGGTGCGAATTGTCGACCGACTTTCGACCGGCACTATTTCGGAGCGGCCGTCCCCTTGTCGACCTCCGGTCACGATCCAATCCAAGGACACGCCTGCAGCGACCGCGAGTGACGCGACAGGGAACAGCGGCGGGCGCGCCACTCCATCACGCCATTTGGCGATTTGCTCGGCCGTCACACCGGCAATTATCGACGCCTTCGAAAGCCCCCCAATCTGATCGCAAATAGCTCGAAGGCGGGTTCCGAATTCCGGCGTCCAACCCGGAACCGCGCCGGACCCGCCTAAAGTCGGTTCCGACATCAAGCAACCCCCTGGAATGCCGATATAAATCGGCATTCACCGTCGCTAATCGACCTCCGGCAACCCGGAACTCGACTTTTATCGTTGCGAATCACGACAAAAATCGACATCTTGTCTCCACCGTGAACACGAACGGGCGCACGAACGTGCACCCGAAAGACCGAAAAAACCGGCCCCTGCCAGGGCCGGACGATCCGGAGAATGAGATGGCCCGCAAACGCTGGGACAGGTTCACCATCAAGGCCGAGGTGCACCGGCGCAAGAGCACGCTGACGAAGATCGCGACCGATGCAAAGCTCGATCCTTCCGCGTGTCGCTCGGCCCTCATCCGCCGGCATTTCGCCGGTGAGAAGGCACTCGCCGCCTTTCTCGGCCTCGAACCGGCGGACCTTTGGCCCGATCGCTACGAGACACCATCATCCGGCACGCAGGATAGCGCGTGCCGCACAGGCGCCACCAGCCAAAACGTGCATGGGCGTCCTGACATGGGAGCGGCAGCATGACGCGTTCCCCGTCTGAAAATCGCCAGCGGCCAGACAGGCATTTTCTGCCTACAACGCGCGCCTTCGCCCGCGACGCCTTCGAGTTGGTGTGCCTCGCGCTGTTCGTTGGCGCCGTGTGGGTTTGGGCCAATGAGGCCGAGCGGCTCGTACGCCTTGTGCGGGGCTTCCAATGAGCGACCTGCAACACGCTGCTGTGCCTCGCGGCTGGCATACTGCAGCCGGTGCTCGCCGACGCCGCCTCGCGGCCTTCGCACGCTTTTGCCGCGAACAGGCCGGCAGCTTCGAGCTGACGAGCGTTGCCCGCACGTCGCTGGTGGACTTCGCCGACGAAGGAGCCGGTGGGGGCACCCGCCAGATCCTGCGAGACTTAGCCGACGCCCTGCCGCCCGATCAGGTCGACGAAGTCATTTTCCTACTCGCCTTTGTGCACGGCGATCGCCTCGCGGAGATGCTCGATGGCGGCCGCTAAGGATTTCCCGGCAGGGTCAAGTTGGACGCCGTCGACCACTACCGGCTCGCTGCGCTCCGCAGCGGCCGCCAATTCCGCCATCAGAGCGTCTAGCGAAACGTCGCCGTCACGCTCGACGAGGGTGACCACCGCATCCGCGATGCGGTGGCGCCAGAAGGCGTATTGCACGCCCTTTTCCAGCGCCGCGACCCGGCGCTCCAACAGACGTTTTGTTCGTTCTTCAGCATTCGACATTCGGTCTTTCCCCGACTCGTTTGGTGACGCGTCGAGTGTAGGGGGAGCGCGCGACCTGCGTCAGTGGTCGGTGGCGGGGCTAACCCGTGCCCTCTATGGGCGTTTCCTCCCTAGCCTTGGCCGGGCGGGTTCCGCCCGCCCGGCCCCTTTTGGGCGAGGGTGACCATGGCCCGGCAGCGCGACACCAACACCCTCGACCTCTTCCGCGATTTCCAGCCGGCGCCCGTCGTGGCCCGGTTCGGCGAGGAGGTCGTGCGGGCCGGCACGCTTGCCGCCCGCCTGTCGCGCGCCGTGTCGCAGTGCCTGCGCGACTGCGGCCTCTCCCGAGAGGTCGTTGCGCGGCGCATGTCGGAATTTCTCGGTGAGGATGTCCCGGTGTCGATGCTGGAAGCCTATGCCAGCCAAGCCAAGGCCGGCACGCATCAGATCTCGGCCACGCGCCTCATTGCTCTTGTGTCCGTCACCGGCGACGAGCGGCCTCTTAATGCCCTGCTCGATGCAGCTGCTCTCATTGCTGTGCCCAGCCGCTACGAGGCTCTGCTCAAACGGGAGCGCGCCAAGGAGCTGAAGGACGAACTCGAGCGCCAAATCGCTGCCGCCGATGCGGAGTGGAGGGCCCGCCGGTGAACGCTCCTATCTCCCCGGTGAAACAATGGCTGACGGCGAGCGAACTTGCCGAGGCGCAGCTCCCGTCGCTGCCCGAAACCGAACGTGGCGTCCGTAAAATGGCTGCCCGCGAAGGCTGGCCCTCCCGCGACCGCATCGGCCGCGGCGGCGGGCGTGAGTACCCGCTCGAAGCGCTGCCGGCCGAGGCCCGCGCCGCCTATCTCGGCCGCCACCTTCAGGCCGTTGAGGTGCCTGTTGTCCTGCAGGCCTCGCAGTCACCGGCAGAGCCCGAGACTTCGGACCTGTGCGGCCGGGCAGCGGAAGCACGGGACGCGCGCCTAGCGCTTCTGCAGATCCTCGACCGCTACATTGCCGAGTCGGGCGTCACCAAGCGCCTCGCGGATCAGCACTTCTGCGACCTCTACAATTCCGAACGCATCGAAGTCGCGGACTGGATCCGGCGCCATGTCCGCTCGATCACGCCCTCGACGCTGTTTCGGTGGCGGGCAGCCCGCCGCGACGGGCGCACCAAGCGCCTCGGCGTGGACAAGGCGGCAGCGCGGAAGGGCTGCGGCGTTCTCGATCAGGCCAACGGCGGCGAGGTGAAGACCTTCCTGCTGGCGCTCCTGGTCAAGCAGCCGCACCTCACCGCGAAGCACCTCCGGCGCGCGCTTGAAGCGCAGTTTGAAGGCGGGCTCGACCTCGTTTCACGGTACGGCGAGATCCGCCGCGTTCCCGTGCCGCCGCTGCGCACCATCCAGTGGGCAATCGGCCGATGGAAGGAAGAGCTGAAGGTCGAGCTGACAGCCCTCACCAACCCGGACGCCTTCAAGTCGAAATACCGCGCTTCGGGCCGCAACTCCTACCGGCACGTCACGCGCCTCAACCAGCTCTGGATGATCGACGCCTCGCCGGCCGACGTGCTGTGCTCGGACGGGCGGCACTCGATCTATGCCGCGATCGACGTCTATTCGCGTCGCCTGCTGATCTCGGTCAGCCGGACGCCGCGCGCCGCCGCCGTCTGTGCCCTGATGCGGCGCACCATCCTCGCCTGGGGCGCGCCGGATCGGGTGAAGACCGACAACGGCAGCGATTTCACGGCCCGGCAGACGACGATGCTGATGGCGAACCTCGGCATCGACGTGTCCTATTCCCAGCCGTTCACGCCCGAGGAAAAGGCCTTCGTCGAGCGCGCCATCGGCACCCTGCAGCGCGGCCTCATGCCGCTGCTGGAAGGCTTCATCGGCCATGACGTGGCCGACCGGAAGCAGATCGAGCAGCGCAAGGCCTTCGCGGCCCGTCTGGGCGAGGATCCGGCCGAGACGTTCTGCGTAGCGCTGACCGGCGCCGACCTGCAGCGCGAATGCGACCGCTGGGTCGAGGCCATGTACATGCACGAGCCGCACGCCGGCCTCGGCAAGCGCACGCCCTTCGAGCTGGTCAGCGCGTCGCGCGAGGCCATCCGCACCGTCGACGAGCGCGCCCTCGACATCCTGCTCATGCCGATCGCCGGCCGCGACGGCATCCGCACCGTCAGCAAGTCGGGCATCCGCATCGATCACCACTGGTATCTCGTGCCGCATCTCATGCCTGAGACCCGCGTGCTCGTGCGCATGGATCCCGCCGACCTCGGCCGCGCGTATCTGTTCACGCCCGAGGGCGACGAATTCCTCGGCGAGGCGACCTGTCCCGTCCTCGCCGGCATCGATCCGGCGGCCGCGGTGCGTGCGGTCAAGGCCGAGCAGAAGCGCATCATCGACGAGCGCATGGCGCCCGTGAAGGCCGAGGTGAAGAAGCTCGCCAAGGGGCCGCGCCTTGCCGATCTCGTCATGCGGCAGGCCGCCCGCGACGCCGGCAAGCTGGTCGAGCTGCCGAAGCCGCGCGTCGAGCACAC
Source organism: Chelatococcus caeni (assembly GCF_014196925.1). Classification (GTDB taxonomy): domain Bacteria; phylum Pseudomonadota; class Alphaproteobacteria; order Rhizobiales; family Beijerinckiaceae; genus Chelatococcus_A; species Chelatococcus_A caeni. The sequence continues at coordinate 1,800,415 of NZ_JACIEN010000001.1, forward strand.
CACGCCGCAGATCGAGGCGGCGATCGAGGCGATGACGCCGCGTCACGCGCGCCCGGTCGAGCTGCGGCCGGACGATGCCGCCATCCACGCCGAGCTGGTCGCCGCGGCCGAGGCCGATGCTCCGGTGCCGGCCCCTGAGAGCACCGTGAAAGCCTTCCCGGAGCAGCCGAAGCACCGCTTCCGCCGCGCGGTGGAACTGGAGCGCCGGATTGCCGCCGGCCAGGGCGTCTCGACCGACGAGGCGCTGTGGCTCGGCCGCTACCAGACGAGTGCCGAGTACCTCGCCCACCAGGATCTCCACCGGGACTTCGGGGACGAGTGGTTGTTTGCGTGAGCCCAAGAAGAAGGCCCGGCGCGAAGGCCGGGCCGAAAGTCGAACCGAGGAAAGCATGACAGTCGACGCACAAACGGTCAAGAAGCCGGCTCCCCTCAAGAACGTCGCCGCGTTCAACGGCCTGATCAAGCGCGTGATCAACCGCGCGCCGGACCTGCCGGGCATGGCCTGTTTCTTCGGGCGCTCCGGCCTCGGCAAGACGAAGGCCGCCACCTACGGGGCCAACGTCACCCGCGCCACCTATGTCGAGGTGGGGCAGTTCACGACCGCCAAGAGCCTCCTGCGCTCCATCCTGGTCGAGCTGGGGCAGCGCCCGCGCGGCGCCATCGCCGACATGGTCGAGCAGGCCATCATGGTGCTCGCGGCCGATCCGATGCGCCCGCTCATCGTCGACGAGGCGCACTTCATCGCGCAGAAGCGCTTCGTCGACCTGCTGCGCGAGCTGCACGACAAGAGCCTCGCCCCGGTCATCCTGATCGGCGAGGAGACGCTGCCGGGCCAGCTGGAGGCCTTCGAGCGTGTCCACAACCGCATGCTCGAGTTCGTCCAGGCCGTGCCCTGCGACGTCGAGGACGCCCGCCTGCTCGCCCGCAGCTACTGCCCCGAGCTGGACATCGACGACGCCCGCCTCGCGCAGATCGTCGATGCCGAGCGCGGCAACACGCGGCGCATTGTCGTGCGCTTCGCCCGCGAGCTGGAGGAGAGCCGCCGCCTGGGGAGGGCCGCATAATGCGCCGTCCTCTCGTCGAACACGTCGCCATGCACCTTCGCGTGCCGCGCGGCCATGCGGGCTTCTGGCAGCTCATCCAGCGCGCCGCCGAGCAAGGCACCTTCACCCTGGCCGACATCGTCGGCGAGACGAATGTCCACGAGGCGACCGTCGCCGACTATGTGAAGCGCCTCGTCAAGGCCGGCTATCTCGCGGTCGACCATGTTGAGGCGGTGCGCGGCATCCGCCACGGCCGCTATCACTACCGGCTCGCTCGCACCTCGCGCGATGCGCCCCGGCTCGCCCGCGACGGCAGCGCCTTTCCCGAGACGGCCACCGAAACGCTCTGGCGCACCATGAAGATGCTCAAGCGCTTCACTGTGTCGGCGTTGCAGGAAGCCGCCAGCACCGAGCTGCGGGCCATCCCGCGGCCGACCGTTCAGCGGTACGTCCGCCACCTTGCCGAGGTGGGCGTGCTCGCGCGCCTCAAGGCGGGCGGCGGCCGCGGGCATGAGGCCGAGTTCCACTTCGTGCGCAATCTCGGCGCCGAGCCGCCGCGCATCCTGCGCACGCACCTCGTCTTCGACCCGAACAGCAACACCGTGCTCGGGCAGCCCGAGGCGAAGGAGGTGACGCCGTGAATCGCGGGCCTCTGCCCGGCATGGCCGCCGGCATCGACTACGTCGCCAAGGCGCGCGCCACCTGGGGCGAAAAACTGCCGGACTGGGTGCTCGTGCTCGCCCAGGAGATGACGCGCACCTCCGGCGCCGTGACGGCCAAGCGCATCAACTACAGCCCGGCCGTCCTCAGCAACATCATCTCCGGCACCTATCGCGGCAACGTCGCCCGTGTCGAGGAGGTGGTCCGCGGTGCGCTCATGGGCGCGACCGTCGTGTGCCCCGTGCTCGGCGATATCGGCCGCGACCGCTGTCTCGACGAGCAGAAGCAGCCCTTCCGGGCGACCTCGTCATTGCGCGCCCGCCTCTTTCACGCCTGCCGGAAATGCCCTCACGCGTCGGCCGACAACGGCCGCGCCCTTCCCAGCGGAGATCGTCATGTCTGAGCCTGCCGTCCTTGAGCCGGGCACCGTCGAGGTGCACGGCAAGATCTACATGCCCGATGCCAAGGGCAATCTCGTGCCGGTCGACACCATCAAGCCGGCCGACCAGCTGGAAGACGAGACCGTCCGCAAGGTGATGGGCTATGCCAAGGCCCTGTCGGCGCAGATCAGCCGCTTCAAGCAGCACACGTTTAACGATCTCGGCGCCTACGAAGCCATCCTGGCGCAGGAATACGGCACCAGCAAAGGGGGCGCGAAGGGCAACAAGACCTTCACCACCTTCGACGGCCTGATGAAGGTACAGGTGCAGGTTCAGGACAACATCGACTTCGGGCCGCAGCTCCAGCACGCCAAGGAGCTGATCGACGAGTGCCTGATGGAATGGTCGGCCGACAGCCGCCCGGAGATCCGCGCCATCGTCACCCGCGCCTTCAACACGGACAAGGCTGGCCAAATCAACCGCGCCGAGATCTTCATGCTGCTGCGCCTCGACATCGAGGACGAGCGTTGGTGCAGGGCCATGGAGGCGATCCGCGATGCCATGCGGGTCATCGGCTCCAAGACCTATGTGCGCTGCTATGAGCGCGACCGGCACGACGCGGAATGGCGGCCGGTGACCATCGACCTCGCGAGAGCATGACGGAGGCCGCGATGCAGAAGGTCTTCGTCATCCAGGCCATGGGCATCCGGCAGGCCGGGCTCGTGGCGCGCCTCGACTATCGCGGCGGCACGCGCTGCAAGGTGCGCATCCAGGGCGCCCGCATGCCGCGCCTCGTCGATCCCGCGCTCGTCTTCGACGACGCCGAGGCGGCGCGCGAGGCGTGGCGCGATGCCCGGCGCCATCGCCAGTCACTGGAGAAGGCCGGCCGGCACCTGACCGTGACGGAGGCCGCGCTCGATCTCGCCCGCCAGCTCGCTTCTTGAAGGAAGGGACGATGCCCCGCGTCACCGCCAACATCGCCGCGCCACCGCCGCTGCTCGTGTGGGAGGAGCGGCGGCACATCGACCGCATGCTCGCCGAGCGTGAGGAACTGCGGCAGCGCATTGCCCGTCTTCCCCTCCATTGCCACCGCCGGATCGTCCTGCAGGCGCGACTGGAGCAGCTCACCTTGCAGCTCGTCGCAGCCGAGGTCGCCCTCAATGCGAGGCCATTGCCATGACGAAAGCTGTCCCCTCCAACGACCGCATCACGCCTGCGCAGATCTGCGCGCTACAGGCCTGCCGCCGGAAGGCCGGCATGACGGATGAGGACTATCGCGCGTGGCTCGATGCGCGCGCCGGCGTCTTCTCGACGACGGAGCTGAGCCGCACGGACGCGGCCCGTCTGATCGATGAACTGAACGCCCGTGCCCCGCGCCGGTCGCCGGCCGCGACCGTCTCCGGCCTCTATGCCGGCAAGCTGCGGGCGCTGTGGATCTCCGGCTGGCACCTTGGCGTCGTCGCCGAGCGGGATGATCGGGCGCTGCTCGCCTTCGTTCAGCGCCAGACAGGTGTGACGCACACCCGCTTTCTGACAGATCCAAAAGAGGCTTCAAAGGCCATTGAAGCCCTCAAGGCGTGGCTCGCCCGCGAGGCCGGCGTCGCATGGCCGGGTGACCGTTCGGACGTGACCGGTGCCAAGCGCGCTGTACTGCGCGCCCAGGCGCGGCTGCTCGCCGGCCGGGCCGACATCGATATGCCTGTCGTCAATGTCGCCGCCGAGCAACTGGACGCCACCATCGCGGAATACGGTCGTCTGATCCGCCAGCGCAGGGGGCGCAAGTGAGCTGGCCCTTCGGAGAGCTGCGCCCCCTGTCCATGGACGTGATCGTCGCCGATCCGCCCTGGGATTTTGAGAACTGGTCGCAGGCCGGCACAAGGAAGGGAGCGGACCCGCATTACGGCGTCATGCCGCTCGACGAAATCGAGCGCCTGCCTGTCGGCCAGCTCGCCCGCGGCGACTGCCTGCTTTTCTTGTGGGCGGCCGGCTGCATGCTGCCGCAGGCGCTCGGCGTTATGCGCGCGTGGGGCTTCCGGTTCGTCTCCGAGATCGTTTGGCACAAGGTCACGCGCAACGGCAAGACGCGCATGGGCACCGGCTACCGGGTGCGCACCATGCACGAGCCGGTCCTCGTCGGCGTCATGGGCTCGCCGACCCATCGGCCGCTTCCGAGCTATTTCGCCGGCGTTGCCCGGCAGCATTCCCGCAAGCCTGAAGAGTTCTACCGCCTCGTCGACGCGCATGTGCCGGCCATCGGCAAGCTCGACCTGTTCTCGCGTCAGAGCCGGCCGGGCTGGCAGGCCTGGGGCGACGAGACGGGCAAGTTCGATCAGGAGGCAGCATGACGCGCCCCGGCTGGCCGGACCTGCCACAGTTGCTGTCAGAGATCGCGGAGGTCGCTGGCATCAGCGCCGCGCTCGCTATCGCGGAAGCAAAGGGTGGTCAGGAGGTGTTCATTGCGGGACGTCTCAAGAAGGACAACTGGCTCGTCCAGGCGGTCGGCCTGGAGAAGGCGCGATTAATCAGTGACCATTTCTGTTCTGGCCGGGCGCGTCTGAAGGTAACGATCCCGTTGGGACCGACGGGATCCTATCTCGCCGAGCGGCGGCGACGCGCCAAGGCAATGGCGGAGGCCGTCGAGGCCGGGGTATCCGCTAATGACATCGCCCGCGCGGCCGGTGTCACCAACCGGTCTGCGCGCAGGTTTCGAGCCCGAATGCGCAAAGATCGCGATGTCGACCTTCTGTTCTAGGTTCGGGATCCGCACCCAGGGCACATTCTGCCGCCATCTTGCCACATTTGCGATGAGACGGCATGATCGAGGCTCTGCGATCCGGGGCAACAATTGCGCATCAACTACGCTATCCAGATCCGTGCTCTTCCCGCGGATCGTCTGGAAGACTTCGTTAACGACTGGCTAGCCCAGCGTTGCAAGGACTACGACAGTCACGAACTATGGCGCGGCACGGGCGACCTGGGCCGCGACGTCACGGGTTACCTTACTGCGAAGCGGATGGAAGGCCCGTGGGATAACTACCAGTGCAAACAGCTCAGCAAGATGCTCTCCGAACGCTCAGCCTTCGTCGAGCTCGGTAAGATCTTCATGCATTCGGCGGCCGGCGAGTACTCGTTGCCGCGCTCCTACACCTTTGTGGCACCACGCGGCGTCGCCCGGGCCGTGCAGCAGTTTATCGCCCATCCCGAGCGGTTTAGGACGGCCTTCCTCGACCGGTGGGACACTGATATCGCCGGCCGGCTTGTCGAGAACAAGAACATAATGCTTACCCTCGAGATCGAAGCCAAGATTCAGGCGTTCGATTTCACCCAGATCCATTGGCTCGACGCGGCGCGGCTCGTTGATGACCCTGCCTGCAAGCCCGCGCTGGTCAAGTGGTTCGGGGAAGATCCTGGTCCGTCGCCGCGAGGCGTAGTCCCCGTCGAGATTCAGGCCAGCGAGTCCGCCTACATCGGCCAACTCCTTCAGCTTTACGAGGAAGAGGGTCCAGGGGCCTACCCCGACGCCGCGGCGGCATTGGCCTGTCCCAAGTGGGGCACGCACCTGCGCGACCAGCGGACGCGCTTCTTCGATTCCGTAGCGTTCGACCGGTTTTACCGAGACTCAACGCCCGAGGGCTATCTCGTCGCATTCAAGGATGAAATCTACCATGGTGTCGTGGAAACCCATGGCGACAATCACCCAAATGGCCTAGCAAGACTCCGCCAAGTGATGCGGCAGGCAGCGATCCTGCAACCGTCTGGCATCCTCGGCAAGCATGCAGGTCCGCAGGTCAAGCAGGGGACCTGCCACCAGTTCGCGAACGAAGGACGTCTGCCGTGGCATCGCTAGAGGACAGGGTTTCACGCGCACACCCCTTTAACAGCACCCTTGAGACGGGCATCCGGGCGCTAATCGTGCTCGAAGCCCTTTATCCGCGCCGCTGCGACCTGATTGAGATGACCTGGCTTGACCACCTTGTCGTCCATACTGGCGACATTGACGGCGAGGACGCACCAGAAAGCCTGCACCCGGACCTGCCAAACCGCGTCGGTGAGCTCCTCGTACGCAGGCAGCTGGTCGAACGAAGCCTGCGCATAATGCATCAGGTGCACCTGGTGGAAGTGTTCGAGACGGAGTCTGGCATCGAGTTCTGCGCCAGCGAGGAAGCGCCAAGCTATCTTGACCTGCTGCAGGCCCCTTACTCACTTGCCCTCAAGCAACGAGCCAAGTGGATGGCGAACCGCTTTGCCGGGTTAGAGACCGCCGAAATTCGGGCGCTGATAGAAAGCCGGATCGGACGCTGGACCGCCGAGTTCCGGGCCGATGAGACGCCCACGGGACTGTCTGCATGACTGGCATCCGGCTGCGCCACCTCGTCTTCACCGGTCCCAACACCCAGCCTGCCGAACTCAAGTTCGACGACGGGCTCAATATCATCTATGGCGCTTCAAACACCGGCAAGTCATTCACCGCGAAAGCCATTCTGTTTATGCTGGGGGTTTCCAAGAGCCTACCTGAGACTGAGGAAATCGCCTCTTACGACGCTGCCTGGTTGGGTCTTACGCTGCCCGACAGCCGCGATGTCACGCTTTACCGCGCTACGAGGGGCGGCCACTTTAGGCTCTATGAAGGTCTAATAAAGAGTGCCGGCACCGCTGACGGCGAGACGCTGCGTCAACAGCACGATTCCAAGCGCACCGATACGGTCTCGCACCTGCTGCTCGACGCGATGGGGCTTGCTGGCAAGCAAATCGTGCGCGACGGCAATGGCGCAAAGGACACGCTGTCCATCTACCTACTGTCGCCCTATGCCGTTGTGTCCGAGCAGGACATCATCGCCGAGAGGAGCCCCATCTTTGCCTCGGGAACGCCATCTAAGCGCACATTCGAGCAAAATCTCTTCAAGCTCCTCATCACCGGCATCGATGATTCCGCAGCTGTAACGGTCCCGAAGTCCTCAGAACGCAAAGTGGCTAAGGCCGCCAAGCTCGAGCTGGTGGACGAGATGATCGCTCAGCTCGATGCCGAGCTCGGCGAGGACCCGCCCAAAGAGAAGGAAACCGAGGAGCAACTCGACAGACTCGACCGGAGTGCCGAAGGCCTGTTCGCCCGGCTGCAGAGTGCCCAGAAGGAGCTGGATAGTCTCGTTAGCGAACGGCGAAGCTCCACCGATCGTCTCCGCGAGTTGCAGGAACGGGCGGGCGAGCTCGACCTGACGCTGCAGCGCTTCGCCAAACTACGAGCGGTCTACAGCTCAGACCTGCAGCGCCTGCAGTCGATTGAGGAAGGCGGTTACGTGCTCGTGGCGATGGCCGGCATGGACTGTCCGGTGTGCGGCGCCCCACCCGAGACTCAAAAACACAATCATGCAGCCGAAGAAATCGCCATGGCCCACAAGGCTGCGGCCGCTGAAGCTCGCAAGATTGAGCTCGAGCAGCGGGAGTTGGCGCAGACCATGACCTCGCTCGAAGCCGAAGCCGTCGACCTCCGCGGGACCATCAGCCAGCTCAAGGCCGAAATCAAAGAGCTCGAAACAAAAATCGAGGAAGCACGTCCACGTGAGGCCTCGCTACGAGAAAATTATGAGACGTACGTCTCGGAGCGAGTGGAGATTACTAAAGTCCTCGGCCTCTACCAGCGTCGTGCCAAGCTCGTCGCCCGACGGGCCGAAATCGACGCCGAGCCAACCAAGCGCGAAGACGATGCGCCACCGGTCGGCCCAGACTCGACCACGTTGTTCAAATTCGCCGAGACGGTGAAGGCTGTGCTAACCGCCTGGCACTTCCCCAACGCAGACAAGGTTCAGTTTGACGGGAACGCCAACGACATAACCATTGCCGGCAAGAGCCGAGCCGCCAACGGTAAGGGTGTCCGGGCGATCCTCCATGCCGCCTTCAACGTCGCTGTCATCGTCTATTGTATCGAGAACAAGCTGCCGCACCCGGGCTTCCTCGTCCTCGACACCCCACTGCTCACTTATCGCGAGCCGATGACCTCACGGCATGGCGAACTGTCCCAGGACGAGGCGGCGCTCAAGGCGACCAGCCTCGCTGAACACTTTTACGAGCATCTCGCCAGCCTGAAGAGCGAGGTGCAATTCATTGTTATCGAAAACTCGGATCCGCCCGCTGCCATTCGTGACCTGGCCCGGATCGAAACGTTCACCGGCCTTGAGGGGAACGGTCGCTTTGGCCTGCTCGCAAGGAGCATCTAATTTCGCTGCGTCGACCTTGTGAGGTTGGCAGTCGATCTTTGTTTGCTTACGCACGAGCAAGCCTGCCCACGTCGGCTACGGCTGGTCTCAAAATTCCACCGATCAATAAACAACTAACGTCACCCCGGACGCGCGTCCGGGGCCGCTTCCAGCGCCGTTTTCGGGATCGTCTCCATCATCCCGAGGCCGGACACTCTGTCAATCAGGCCTCGTCGAGACATCCGAACTCGAGCCGGGGGCCACGTGATTCACGAGAGCCAGATCAGGGCCATTGCGCCGAACGCCCGCGACGACGTCGTCGCCGTCGTGGTGCGCGACGGCGCCCATGTGCTGACCAGCACGCGCATCGACACCCCGCTGCGGCTGGCGCACTTCCTGCCGCAGACGGCACACGAGAGCCGCGGCCTCACGCGGCTGGAGGAAGATCTCAGCTACAGCGCACCGCGCCTCATGGAAGTGTGGCCCAAGCGCTTTCCGACCCTCGCGTCGGCCACGCCCTTCGCCCGCAATCCGCGGGCGCTTGCGAACCGCGTCTACGGCGGCCGGATGGGCAATGTGGATCCCGACGACGGCTGGGCGTTCCGCGGGCGCGGGCTCATCGGCCTCACCGGCCGGGCCAACTACCGCCACTACGGCCGCAGGATCGGTGTGGACCTCGAAGAGGACCCGGACCTCGCGGCCGAGCCTGGCATCGCGTTCCGGCTGGCAGCATCGTTCTTCGCCGAGGCCGGCTGTCGCGAGGCGGCGGATGCCGACGACGTCGTCGCGGTCACGCGCCGCATCAATGGTGGCACCAATGGGCTCGACGATCGCCGCCAGCTCACCGCCATCGCCCGTGCCATCTTCCTTCCCGGCGAGCTGCCCGTGCGCACCCTGCGGTCGGGCTGCGCCGGTGTCGACGTGCGCCTGCTCCAGGCCGAGATGGTCGAGCTCGGCATCGAGATCGGCATCGACGGACAGTTCGGCCCGCGCACCGCGTCCGTCGTGGCGGCGTTCCAGCGGCGCGCGAACCTCTCCGCCACCGGCATCGTCGATGCGGTGACCCGCCGCGCGATCGCGGATGCGCTCTTCCTGCAGCGTCACGGTGGCGACGCATGAGCGAAGGGCTCATCAAGCCGAAGCGCCATTTCACGCGCGGGCTGACGATCGGCACGCTCGTGCCGGCGTGGACGTGCATCGCCTGGGCGATGTGGCTCGGCGATCGTATGGCCGAGGCCGTGGTGCCGCCCATGATGATGCTGATCGCCGCGACCCTCGGCGTCTACCAGGGCGTCGGCCATCTCGACCTGCGCGGCCAGTTGGGCGCCGGCCGGCGCGGCCGGCCGCCCTACGACCGTGACGACAGGTTCGACCTCGGCCGCCACGACCGGGAGCAACAGCCATGATCGCCGCCATCGGCACCTATCTCGCGCAGCGCCTCGGCCGGGCGGGCGCCATCGCCCTCGCGGTTGCGGCGCTCCTCGCTGTCGCCGGCCTCGGCGCGTGGCGGGCGACGGCCACGATCGAGCGCCTGGTCAACGACGCGGCGACGCAGGCGCGCGCGGCGCGGGATGCGCATTGGCGGGCCGAGATCGAAGCGTCCAACGCAAAGGTCGCGGCCATGCGCCTGCAGCAGGTCGAGGCAGCCATGCAGGCCGAGAAGTCTCTGCGCGACGCGAAACAGCAGTTCGAAGCGGATTTGAAGGAGCTGGAGGAGGCAAATGCGGCCCTTGCTGGTGGCGATGATGGCGGCCTGGGGCGCGATCGCGTCCGGCTGCTCAACGGCGCCCGGTGATCCCGTGATCCGGACGGAGCTGGTGCGGCCGAGCCTGCCGCCCGCCGCGCGCGAGCCGTGCCCGGCGCCGGTCCCACTCCCCGATCGCAGCATCACCTCGGGCGAGGTGACCCGCTGGTGGGGCCGCGATCGTGCCGAGCTGCGCGCTTGCGAGCAGCGGCGCGCCGCGGCCGTCGCCGCTATCGACGGGAGCGCCTCCCCGTGAGCGAGCTGATGATTTTCATCCAGGCCTACGGCGGGGCGCTGGCGCTCCTCGGCTCGATCGCGGTGATCCTGCTCTCTTCGAAGTTCGTGACGCGCGACCAACTGGCCGCGAGCAACAAGCGCATCGACGACATCGAGGACCGGCTCATCACACTGGAAGGTGAGATGCGCCACCTGCCCGACAAGGACGTCTCCCACCGCATGGAGCTGGCCATCAAGGAGATGCAGGGCGACATCAGCGTGCTGGCCGAGCGCCTCAAGCCCGTCGCCGAAATCAGCCGGCGGCTGCAGGAACTCTTCCTCGAACAGGCGAAGGGCAGATCATGAACCTGATGGACCGGCTCATCCGTGAGGAGGCGCGCCTCATCATCCTGCGCGCGCTCGACGAGCAGGCCGACCGGCGCCTCAACAGCGAGCTGCTGCGCCTCGCCCTCGAGTCGTTCGGCATCACCAAGACCCGCGAGTGGGTGCACGAGGAGCTGCGCTGGCTCGCCGATCTCGGCGCGGTGGCCGTCGTCGAGGCCGGCACCGTGCGGGTGGCGAGCCTCACCTCCAAGGGCGCCGACCATGTCGCCCGGCGCATCGTGATCGAGGGCGTCAAGCGCCCCTCGCCGGAGGCCTGATCATGGCACGCGGACGCGGCCGCCTGTCGTCGATCGACCTTCTGCCGCCCGAGGCCGAGGAGGATGTCGCCTGGGCATTCGCGCAGCTGCGCGAGCGCAAGATGACCCAGGAGGAGATCCGCGAGCAGCTCAACCTGCGGCTCAAGCTCAAGGGCATCGACGCGATCAGCTCCTCGGCGTTCAACAGGGCTGCGGTGCGCACCGCGCGCATGGCCCACCGCCTGGGCGAGGTGCGCGAGATCGCCAGCGCCCTTGCCACGAAGTTCGAGGATGGCGGCGACGAGAAACTGACGCTGCTCGTCAGCGAGACCATCAAGAGCCTCGTGTTCGAGCTGCTCGAAAACGCCGGCAACCTGAAGGCGACGCCGCTCACGGCCGAGATGGTGGCGAACCTCGCCACCGCCGTCGCCTCGGCCGAGCGCGCGAAGAAGATCTCGGCCGACACCCGCAAGATCATCGAGAAGGACTTCCGCAAGAAGGTCGACGATGCCGTCGACAAGGTCGGCGCCTTCAAGGGGCTCAGCCCGGAAGCGAAGGAGGACTTCAAGCGCGAGTTGTTCGGGGTCCGCGATGGCTGACGGGGACATCCTCAAGGCCGCCGGCAAGGCGATCCGCAAAGGCCTGCGCGACGGGATCACGACGGCCGCTGCCGCTTCGATCGCCATCACCGCCGCGACCGCCGACATCACGGCGCGGCCGACACGCGACGAGTGGGTATTCATCCGCACCCAGCAGGGCCGCGCCACCGCGGCCGACTGGCGCGAGACCACGGTCCTGCTCGGCTATCAGGCCCGCATCGTCCTGGCGTGCGAGCAGTACGACGTCGTTTTCGTCGAGAAGAGCCGGCGCACCGGCGCCACGTGGGGTGCCGCCGCCGACGCTGTCCTGCGCTCGGCGAGCCCGCGCAATAACGGCGGCATGGACACCCTGTACATGGGAACGTCCCATGACATGGCGAAGGAGTTCATCGACGCCGCCGCCATGTGGGCGCGCCTGTTCGAAAAGGTCTGCGCCGGCATCTCGGAGACGATCTTCGACGACGGGTCCGAGAAGGGCATCCAGGCGCTCAAGATCGATTTCGCGTCGGGCTTCTCCATCGTCGCCCTGTCGTCGAAGCCGCGTTCGCTGCGCGGCCGGCAGGGCTTCGCCATCCTCGACGAGGCCGCCTTCGTCGACAACCTCGCCGAGTTGCTGAAGGCCGCGATGGCCTTCCTCATGTGGGGCGGCAAGGTGCTGGTCATCAGCACCCACAACGGCGCCGACAATCCGTTCAACCAGGTCATCACCGATATCCGCGCCGGCCGCGTCAATTACGGCCTGGTGCGCTTCGACCTCGACGATGCGCTTCGTGACGGGCTGTTCGAGCGCATGTGCCTTGTCAATTCGCACAAGCACGGCGAGTGGACCCCGGAGAAGGAGGCGGACTGGCGCGAGAAGCTCGTCAGCGACTATCGCGATGGGGCCGACGAGGAGCTGTACTGCATCCCGAGCCAGGGCTCGGGCGCGTGGCTGCCGTCGCCCCTGATCGAGGCGCGCATGGTGGATGCGCCGATCCTGCGGCTGTCGTTCCCCGAGTCGTTCGCCCTGGAACCGGAGCACATCCGCAAGGCGACGGTGCAGCGCTGGATCGAGGAGGAGCTGCTGCCCGTAATGCGGGCGACGCTCGATCCGACGCTGATGACCGGGTTCGGCATGGACGTCGGCCGCCACCGCGACCTCACGGTGATGTGCCCGATGCAGATCAGCCGGCTGATGCGCCGCGTGGTGCCGTTCATGGTCGAGCTGCAGCGCGTGCCCTTCCAGCAGCAGGAGCAGATCCGCGACGCCCTCGTCGCTGGCCTGCCGCGCTTCATCGGCGGCCGGACGGACGCCACCGGCATCGGCGCCAGCCTCGCCGAGAGCGGCATGCAGAAATTCGGGCAGCGCATGGTCGAGGTGAAGTTCTCGACCGAATGGTACCGGGTCGAGATGCCGCCGGTTAAAGCGGCCTTTGAAGACGACATGATCGCCGTTCCAAGGGACGCCGAGGTGTCGGCGGACCTGCGCGCCTTCAAGGTCATCAAAGGCATCGCGACCTTGCCCGCCCTGCGTACCACCACGGCCACGGGCGGCACGCGGCACGGCGACGCCGGCATCGCCATCGTGCTCGCCTATTCGGCGACGCGCCAGCCGTTCGAGGCCTACGGCTACGAGAGCGCCCAGCCGGGCGCGGACGCGGAGTACGAGCGGCGCCGGCGGCTGCGCCCGGTCGATTCCTATCGCGACAACATGATGCCCGGCCGGAACGACGGCCTTTGGTGAGGTGCGGTGATGGCTGACAAACCCGGGCTGGTCGACTGGACCGGCGTCCCTATCCGCAGCCGGCGCGAACTCGAGCGCGAGGAGGCCGTGCCGAGCGTCACCGGCATCCAGCACAGGTTCGACGAGACCGTCGCCTCCGGCCTGACGCCCGCCCGGCTGGCGTCGTCCCTGCGCGATGCCGCCGCCGGCGACATGTACGACTTCCTGACCCTCGCCGAGGAGATGGAGGAGCGCGAGCTGCACTATCGCTACGTGCTGGAGACCCGGAAGAACGGCGTCACATCGCTCAACGTCCAGGTCGACCCGGCAAGCGAGAACGCCCGCGACGTCGAGATCGCCGACTTCCTGCGCAACGAGTTGGTCGAGACGCCGGCCTTCCAGCAACTGCCCGACATGCTCGTCGACGGTCTCGCCAAGGGCTATTCCGTCGTCGAGATGGTCTGGCGGACGGGCAACCGCTGGGTGCCGGAGCGGTTCATCTGGCGCGACCCGCGCCTGTTCCACTTCGACCGCGAGACCCGGCGCGCGTTTCGCCTGCGCATCCAGGCCGAACCGGACGGCCGGCCGCTCACGCCGCTGAAGTACCTCACGCACGTTCCGCTCCTGAAGATGGGCCTGCCGGCGCGCAACGGGCTCGCGCGCATCGCGGCCTGGGCGTTCATGTTCAAGAGCTTCAGCATGCGGGACTGGGCGCAGTTCCTCGAAGTCTACGGCATGCCGCTGCGCCTCGGGAAATACGGGCCGGGCTCGTCGAAAGAGGACCGCGCCGTCCTGCTCGCCGCCGTGCGCCGCCTCGGCCGCGATGCCGCCGCGATCGTTCCCGAGGGCATGAACATCGAGTTCGTGGAGCCGAAGGGCTTTTCGGACCGACCGTTCGAGGGCCACGCGCGCTTCATCGACGAGCAAATGTCGAAGCTGATCATCGGCAAGCCCGGCGACGGCACCGCCTCGTCCCGTGCCGGCGAGGAGACGCTCGACAAGGTCCGCATCGACATCAAGCGCTCCGACACGCGGGATCTGCAGCTGACGCTCATGCAGCAGCTCATCATCCCCGTGGTGCAGCTCAACTTCGGGCCGCAGGTAGCCTATCCCAAGGTGCACTTCCCGATCCCCGAGCGGAAGGATTTGCAGGTCTGGTCGAATGCGGTGACCTCGCTCGTCGACCGGGGGCTCGAAGTCGAGCAGTCCCAGGTCTACGACGTGCTCGGCCTGAAGGAGCCGGCCAAGGGCGCCAAGCTGCTCACGGCCGGGCAGGCTCGCGCCGCGCCCCAGGTGCCGGTGGAGAAGGCCAGCGCCATAGGGCGCGCGGGAGCGCGCCCGTCTGTGGATGGGGACGCCCCGCCGGGGCGCGGGGCTATGCCGTCCCGCTATCGCCTCGACCCGCGCGTGTGCCCGGCCTGTGGCCCGGCGCGGCTGCAGGCGGACGGCGGCGAGGACCAGGACGAGATCGACGCGCTCGTCGCGGCCGAGCTGGACGGTTGGCGCCCGGTCATGGATCCGATCCTGCAGGCCGTCCGCGCGGCGGCCGAGGACGCGCGCGACTATGACGAGTTCCTCGCCTCCCTCGACCGGCTTGACGGGCAGCTGCCGGTGGACGGGCTCGCCCGCCGGATCGCGGTCCTGAACATGATCGGCAGGGGGCGCGGCGATGCGGGAGAGGAGTGAGGGGCGCAGCGCCGCCGTTAAAGGGGTTTTGAAGCCCCTGGGGGCGCCTCTTCGGGCCGGCGCGCCCATCGGGCCGTCCCGGAAGTCCTCGCGCGCCGGTGGGCGCCCGTCCGGCGGGGCCGCTCATGTCGCTTGACGACCTGTTCAACCAGGCGCCGAAGGAGGTCGTCGAGTATTTCGACCGGCGCCCCTCGCGGCCGTCGTTCCGGTGGTCCGAGTGGTCGCCGCGCGAGCACGCCCTCGGCTATACCGTTGCCCGCACGGCCGGCTTCGACGTCCTGGACGACATCCGGGCGGCCACGCGGCAGGCTGTGGTCGACCGCATCCCCTTCGAGCAGTTCCGTGCACAGCTCGAGCCGACGTTGCGCGCCAAGGGCTGGTGGGGCGAAAGGCGCGTGCGCGATCCACGCACCGGGCAATTGGTGAAGGCGCAGCTCGGTTCGGTGCGGCGCCTGTCCCTCATCTACGACGCCAACATCCGCTCGGCCGAGGCGGCGGGCGACTGGATCCGCATCCAGCGCACCAAGGACGTGCTGCCGTATCTCGAATACATGACCTCGTTGTCGGAGCGGAAGCGACCGCTGCACCTCTCGTGGGTCGGCACCACGCTGCCGGTCGATGACAGCTGGTGGGCCACGCACTACCCGCCCAACGGCTGGCGCTGCAAGTGCCGGGTCCGAAGCCGGGCCGCGCCGCGCGAAGGCGCCTCGACCGAGCGCCCGCCCATCAATCTCCAGCCCTGGACCAATCCCGCCACCGGAGAGTCGCGCCTTGTCCCGGCCGGTATCGATCCCGGCTGGGAGAGCAACCCCGGCCGGACGCGCGAGCGCATGGCGAGCCGCCGCCTTGTCGACCGGCTCGATCGTATGGGCGACGAGGCCCGGCGCGAGACGATCCGGCACCTGCGGGCGGATCCGGTTTTTCGCTATGTCACGGAGAACGGTGCAGGGTTTGACCATGGACGCCGGTTCGAGCCTGATCAGGCGCCGGCCGGGCGGCTGCGCTGGCCGGTGGCCGCGCTCGGCGACGAGCTGGCGGCGATGCTCGGCACGAAGAGCCGCACCCTCACGTTGAGCGTCGCCGACGCGGCGAAGATCCGTGAGAAGCATCCCGAGACGACAGCCTTCTGGCCGATCGTGCAGGAGGCCATCGACAATCCGGACGTTGTGGTGACCGGCCCGAAGCTGGTGCTGTGGCGTCGCGTTGCCGGCATCCCGTGGAAGATCGCCTTGAAGGCGAGCGCTTCGGGCGAGCTCTTCCTCAACAGCGTTTACCGCGGTCGCGAAGATGCCTTTCAGAAGGCTCTGAAAGCGGCGGGGAAAGAGGGATAAGCGGTCGGTAGGTCGGCACCCCTACACGTCACCTGGACGGCACTCCATGGCTCGACCGCTTCGGAAAGGTAACATCGGGCGAACCGGATAGCAAACGCCCCGGACGTGCGTCCGGGGCCTTGTGTTCCGCCAGCTTCGCCATGGTGCCCTCATGCCGAAGCGAACTGCAACCCCCCGTGACGAAATTCTCCCGGCCGACCTGATCGCCGGCGGCGTGGCCTTCGAGGTTGTCACCGCCGCCGCGGACGGCGAGGTCACGCTGCCGGAGTGGATCCAGCTCACGCCGCGCGGTCGCGTCACGGCGCGGGACGGACGGGTCTTTGCGTTCGATCCCGAGCGGCTGGCCGCCGGCTTCACGGCGGGCGGGCTGAAGCTGCCGATCGACTTCGACCACGAGACCGAGTTCACGATGATGCTCGGCGCGAAGCCGGCGCGTGGCTGGATCGTCGCCGTCGAGGCACGCCCCGAGGGGTTGTTCGGCCGTGTCGAATGGCTGCCGGATGCCGTCGAGGCGCTCCAGGCACGCCGTTATCGCTACATCTCACCCACCTTCTGGCGCGAGGAGGACGGCATGACGGCCCGTCTCCTCAAGGGCGCCGCCCTCGTCACCTCGCCGGCGCTCGGCATGCCGGCCGTCGCATCCGCTCATCTGGAGGACCCAATGCTGAAAGAGCTGCTGGCGGCGCTCGGCCTCGCCGACACCGCGACCCTCGACGATGCCAAGGGCGCCATCGCGCGCCTGTCGGCCATCGATCCCGACAAGTACGTGCCCAAGGAACAGCACGAGGCGACGGCGGCGGCGCTGGCCCAGGCGCAGGCAACCATCGCGGCCGCCAGGGATGCCGCCGAGGCGGCCCGCTGCTCGTCCCTGGTCGACGAGGCCGTCACGGCCGGCAAGATCGCCCCCGCCGCCCGCGACCACTATGTCGCCCTCGCCAGAGCGAACTACGACGCCACGAAGGCGGCCATCGACGCGATGCCCGTGGTCGTTCCGCCCGGCGTGGATCCCGCGACCGCGACGGCCGATCCCAGCACCGGCGCCGCGGGCCAGCTCAGCGACGCCGAGAAGGAGATCGCCGCCAAGCTCGGCATCGAGCCTGCCGCGTTCCTCGCTGCCCGCCGCGTCTGACGCCGCGACCATCCGCAACCGGAGCCTGCCCCGATGCCCCTCGCCAAACCCCGCAACACCATCACGCGTGCGCCTGATCTTCTGGTCATCCCTGTCGCCGCAGCCACGGTCATCCAGCAAGGCGCCCTCGTGTGCGTCGACGGCGGCCATGCGGTCCCCGGCGCCACCGCCGCGGAGCTGACGGCGGCCGGCCGGGCCGAGGAAACCGTCGACAACAGCGACGGTGCCGCGGGCGCCAAGGCGATCACCATTCGCCGCGGCGTCTTCAAATGGAAGAACGCCGCCGCGGATCCCATCGGCCAAGCCGACCTGCTGGCCGACTGCTACGTCGTCGACGACGAGACGGTCGCCAAGACGGACGGGGCGGGCACGCGGTCCAGGGCCGGCAAGGTGCTCGACATCGAGCCCACCGGCGTCTGGGTCGAGACCCTCTGAGCTTCGGCGGGATAGCGCAGCGGTAGCGCGCCGGGCTCATACCCCGGAGGTCGGTGGTTCAAATCCACCTCCCGCAACCACCCTTCATCGTGAGGACGGACCATGGACATCAATTCGGCCAACCTGCGGGCGCTCACGACGGGCTACCGCGCCAACTTTCAGGCGGGCCTCGGCGCAGTGCAGCCCATGTGGGGCCGCTTCGCGACCGAGGTGCCGTCCACCACGTCGGAGGAGCTGTACCCGTGGCTCAACCAGATCCCCGGCATGCGCAAATGGATCGGCGAGCGCCAGATCAAGAACGTTGCCGACTCGAGCTACCGCCTCGTCAACGAGGACTGGGAGGACACGGTCTCGGTCGGGCGCAACTCGATCCTCGACGATCGATATGGCCTCTATCGCCCTCTGATGGGCATGCTCGGCGACGCCGCAGGCCGCCAGCCGGACGAACTGATCTTCAGCCTGTTCAAGCAAGGGTTCACCACCAACTGCTTCGACGGCCAGTTCTTCTTCGACACGGACCATCCGGTTCTCGACGCCAACGGCTCATTCGTTTCCGTCTCGAACGTCCAGGCCGGCACCGCCGAGCCGTGGTTCCTGCTCGACACCCGGAAGGCGCTGAAGCCGCTGATCTTCCAGAACCGGCAGGCGCCGGTGTTCGCAGCGCTCGACAACCCGGATGATCCGAACGTCTTCATGAAGAAGGAGTTCATCTACGGGGCGGACAGCCGCAACACGGGCGGCTTCGGCTTCTGGCAGACGGCCTTCGGCTCGAAGGCCGATCTCACGCCGGCGAACTTCGCCGCCGCCTTCACGGCGATGACGCTCCTCAAGGCGGACTACGGCGCGCCGCTCAGCATCACGCCCGACGTCCTGCTCGTCGGCCCGAGCAACCGCTCGAAGGCGGAGGCCATCGTCAAGAAACAGAACCTCGCGGGCGGCGAGTCGAACCTCGATTACGGCCGCGTCGAGCTGGTCGTGGCGCCCTGGCTCGGCTGATCGCCGGGCCAGCCCTTCCCCGATAGTTCGCAAGGTGACCCGATGAGCGCGAAACCCAACAGCAAGCAGGCTCCGGCGGCCGGCGCCGAGAAGGCGCAAAAGCCCGCCGAGGCCATCGGCCCGACCAAGCCCGAGGGCCTCCATGTGATCGTGTCGGCGGTGGCCAAGGAGGGCCGGCGCCGTGCCGGCATCGACTTCGCCCATGCCGGCACCCCGCTCGCCCTGGACGATCTCACCGAGGCGCAGTGGGAAGCGATCCTGGCCGACCCCCAGCTCACTGTGCGGCCGGCGAAGAACCCCGACCCCGACGAAGACTGAGATCCCGAGCGAAAGGAACCGCGGGCAACGCAGCGGGACAAACCGGAGCGTGAAGGCCGGGCCGCTGGGCGGGAGTTCCGAGTAGGCGCGGCCTCGACGCGGATCGAGCGGACCAAGCCGGGAGAGGAGCGGCCGAGCCGGTGGAAAGCCGGCACCCACCATTGCGGAGGTATTGCGGTGTACGCGAGCCGGCAGGACATCGAGGCGATCTACGGCGCGCGCCACCTTGAGACGCTCGTGCCGGCCGACGTCGACATCGACGTCGCGGTCAGCCGCGCCATCACGGCCGCTGCCGCCATGATCGACCCGTACCTGCGCAAGCGGTACCGGCTGCCGCTTCCGGTCATCCCGGCCATCATCCAGCAGTGCGCCATCGACCTCGCCTGCTGGCAGCTGGCGCCGGCCGCCGACCGCATGTCCGAGGAGATCGAGAAGCGCGCCAAGATCCGCATCGCCTTTTTGACGGCCCTGGCGGACGGCAAGGTCGATATCGCCGAACTCGAGGCGGCGCAGATCTCGATCGGCGGCGGCCCGAACTCGGCCGAGACGGATAGCGGCGCGGCGTTCTTCACGGACGAACGGCGCTGGCCGACCGGCGGGGGGCTGCTGTGAGCGCGCTGACCGTCCGCCTCGACCTCTCCGGCTTCGGCACGATCGAGGCGGTTCTCGCGCGTTTGAACCCGCTTCAAAGCGAGACGCTGCTCGAAGCGCTCGCCCGGCTCATCCGCGAACAAACGGTCGATCGGCTGATCTCGGGCGGGCCGGCACCGGACGGCTCGGCCTGGAAACCGAACGCCGAGCGGCGCACGCCGATCCTCCACCGCACCGGCGCGCTCGCCCGCTCCATCGACTACGCCGTCTCGGGCAACGCGGCCATCGTCGGCTCGGGCCTGGTCTATGCGGCCATCCACCAGCACGGCGGCGCCATCAAGCCGCGCTCGGCCGGTGCGCTCGCCTTCCGCATCGGCAACCAGTTCATCATGACCCGCAAGGTCACCATGCCGGCCCGACCCTACATCGGCCTGTCGGTCGAGGATCGCGCCGAGCTGGTCGCCGCGGCCGTCGGCTATCTGCGGAGGCTCTTCCAATGAGCCGCGTGGCCGCACTGCTCACCGCCGTCGCAGGCAAGCTGCGTGCTGCGCGAGACGAGGCGAACAGGCCCGTCTTCACCGAGGTGCGCGTCGAGCTCG
The DNA here is from genome assembly GCF_014196925.1 of Chelatococcus caeni. GTDB lineage: Bacteria > Pseudomonadota > Alphaproteobacteria > Rhizobiales > Beijerinckiaceae > Chelatococcus_A > Chelatococcus_A caeni. The sequence goes on from NZ_JACIEN010000001.1 coordinate 1,820,676, forward strand.
ACCGCTACGACCTCGCCGACCTGGTCAACGATTCGACACGCGCTCCGACCGCGCGGGTGTGCTTCATGCGCAGCAAACCGGTGAAGCGGGAAGACGGCGGCCTGGACCTCGACGTCTCCGTCGCCATCGTCGTCGTCGCCGGCCGGCAGGGGCGCGCCAACCCCGAGCTGTCGTCGGCCGACCTCGCGGCGCTCGGCCTCCTCGATCGCTGCACGGTCGAGTTGATGTTCGATCCCTATGTCGGGCTCGGCCAGCTGCAAGCCGCCGACATCGGCGACCAGCTCGTCGCCGTCTCCGAGCAGAGCAACAAGCACGCCGTCGCGATCGCGCTGCTGGAAGCGAAGTGGCGCCTGCTCGACGTCCATATCGCGCGGCCGGCCATCCAGGCGGCGATCGAGACCGGTCGCAATCCGTGGACGCCGGACGGCATCGCCATCGGCGACGGGGAGCCGGAGCCGCCCCGCACGGCGGGAGACGGAACATGAGCGGCGGCGAGCGGGATCTGCGCAAGCGCGTCGCGGCGCTGGAGCGCCGGCTCGGGGCGCTCCTCCTGGTCGGCACGGTCGAGGAGACCAGGGGCGCCCAGGTGAAGGTGCGTTTTGACGACGAAGGCGCCGCCGGCGGGCCGTTCGTCTCGCCGTTCCTCGCCCAGGCGGCCTCGGCCGGCAAGAACGGCCAGGGCGTCTCGCGTTACACCCGCATGGGCAAGGGCGAGCCGGCCATCGTCATGTCGCCCGGCGGGGAGATCGGTGCGCACTCTCGTGTCCTGCCCGGCGGCCACGTCGAGGATTTTCCCTCACCCGGCTCGGCCGAGGAGCACGGCGAGATCATCACCATCGGCAACGCCACCATCGCCATCAAGGATGGCGAGATCCAGCTGCAGGTCGCCGACACGGTGTTCGTCGTCACGGCCGAGCGGATCGAGCTGAAGCGGGGCGCCTCCTCCTTCGTGCTCACCGATGCCGCCGTCACGCTCACGGCGCAGCAGTTCCGCGGGGTGAAGGCCTGATGCCGGGGATCGCGGTCAAAGCCCTCGACGTCGCCGGCGGCGCCCAGCTCGCCGGCGGGCAGGACTGGTTCTCGGTCGAGGGCCAGCTCGTCGTGCTGCGCGGCGACCCCGTCACGCCGCACCTGCCGCTCGTACCGCTGCACACCGCTCCGATCATGGCGCAGGGATCGCCCTGGATGAGCATCGACGGCGTGCCGGTCTGCCGGGCCGGCCATCTCGCCAACTGCGGCCACGCCACCACCGGGCGGGGCTGGTTCCTGATCGACGAGTGAGGAGAGACGCATGTCCGAGACGAAGCTGTTCCGCACCACGGACAAGGCAGGCTGGTGGGTCGCCGGCCGGAAGATCCCGGCCGAGAAGATCGACGGTGCCGTCCGCCCGAAGGTCGGCCATGAGCTGCGCCTCACCGAGGCGGAGGCGAAATACGAGCTGCTGTCCGGCGTGATCGAGCGGCCGGCGGCGACGCCGACCACGAAGCGCAAGGATTGATCCCGTGCGGGTGGGCATGGATGCGCAGACGGGGAAGCTGCTGACTGGCTGGGATCATTGCGTCCAGTCGATCGGCAAGATCCTCACGACGCGCGTGGGTCAGCGGGTGATGCGCCGCGCCTTCGGCTCGGCCGCGCTCGACCTGCAAGACCGCAATGCCACGCCCATGAACATCATGCGCGTCTATACCGCCATCGCAGCGGCCCTGCGCCAGTGGGAGCCGGGCTTTCGCCTCAAGACGATCCGCCTGACCCGCGCCGGTGCCGATGGCGTCTTCGCCTTCGAGATCAGCGGCATCTTCTATCCGAACGGCCACCTCGGCGATTACAGCTTGAGTGAGGAGCGCGACGTGACGCTTGCCGCCGATACGGGCTTGCGCCTCGTGAGGGAGGCGGCCTGATGGGCATCACCGCCATCGACCTTGCCGCCCTCCCGCCGCCCCAGGCGATCGATGAGCTCGAGTTCGAGATGCTCCTCGACGCGGCGACGCAGGAGTTCACGCGCCGCTGGGAGGAACTGCGGCTCGCCAAGCCCGAGCTGCCGTCGGTCAACACGGTCCTGCTCGAGTCGGAGCCGGTCACGATCGCGCTCCAGACCGGCGCCTATCGCGAGCTGCTCGTGCGCCAGCGCATCAACGAGGCGGTGCGGGCGAGCCTGCTCGCTTTTGCGAAGGGCTCCGATCTCGACCATCTCGCCGCTTTCTATGACGTCGTTCGGCTTCCGGGCGAGCTGGACGATCGCCTTCGCCTGCGCGTCATTCTCGCCATCCAGGGCCGCTCGACCGGTGGCACCGCGCCTCGCTATCGGGGCGTCGCCCTGGCCGCGTCCCTGCGCGTGGCGGATGCCCGCGTCTATCGGGTCGGCCGGGATCCGACCATCTTCGTCGCCGTCTACGCTACCGACAACAGCGGCGTCGCCGATGCCGCGCTTCTTGCGCAGGTCTCGGCCGCGTTGAACGACGACGAGGTGAGGCTGATCAACGACACGATCGTCGTGCGCTCCGCCATCTTCAACGTCGTCGACATCGTGGCCGACGTCTGGTTGCTGCCTGATACGCCCGACACGGTGCTCGGCACCCTGTCGGCATCCCTGCGCGAAGCATGGATGACGGAGACCGGGCTCGGCTTCGACCTGACGCTCGCCTGGGCGACAGCACGTCTCATGCGCACCGGTGTCTACAAGGTGCAGCTCCTGCAGCCCGGCGCCGACGTGCGGGCCGAGCCGCACGAGGCGCTCGCCATCGGGCAGATCCAGCTCAACAACCGGGGGCGCGACTACTGATGGAGCTGCCCCACCTTCAGCCGGACAGCTCGACCCCGCTGGAGCGTACGCTCTCGGCATCGACGGACGTTTATGAGCGGGTCGGGGCCAATGTAACAGCCATGCGGCGGCTGAAGCTCGGCAACCCGCCACCGAGCTGGCTGCCGTTCCTCGTCTACGAATACGGGCTCGGCGAGCTGCAGCCCTATGTTCCGAACCTGTACGAGCTGATCGACGAAGGCATCGACTGGCAGCGGGTCCGCGGCACGCCGGCGTCGATCAGCCGGGCGCTCGCCTGGTTGGGCTACGGCGCGGCTCTCGACGAAGCGCCGCCGCGCCGGCGCTTTTGGAACATGCTGCAGCTGGCGCTCAACCGGGTGCGGGATGACGAAGCCGACCTTATCCGCATCGATGGCGTCACGACGCTGTCCCTGCCGAAGCGCTCGACGTTCTGGCGCGGCTATCACGGCTACGACGTCCGGGCGCTGGAATGGGGCCGCACGCGCTGGGGGCAGACGCTCTGGAGCGCCTATTCGGGTGCTCGCATCCCGCAGTCGGACGTCAAATGGTCGTTCGGCCGGCCCTACGACATCGACCACGCCATGACCCAGGCCGAGCTGCAGGCGCTCGGCGTCTGGATCGAGCCGACCGGCGAGGTCGAACTGGGCTGGGACGATATCCCATGGCCCGATGCGCCCTGGACCTCGGACGCCGAACACGCACGCTCCGTCGCCATGCTGGCGGCCGTACCGGCCGGAACCGCCTGGGCCGTATTCCGCGACGCGGACGGCGCCGTCATCGGCTATCGCCGCGCGCGCGCTCGCTGGCCCGTGCGGCCGGCACCCGGCGGCATCTATGCCATCGGCAGCAACCGATATGCAGTCGAGCTTTCCGGTGCCACGCGCCTCTATGTCGAGGCCATGACCGATTTCGGCGACGGCTTTGGCTCGACGGCATTCAGCGTCGGCTTCGTTCTCTCGGCTGTCCCCGCGGCCGGCTTTGCGCCCGGCGCCCGGTGGCTGCCGGCAGGCGGCATCGTCCCGGCCGGGCCGGTGGTCGCCGAAACCCCTGTCTCCATCGAATTCGGCCGCACCGTGCGCGAGCGCGTGCGGGCCGTCCTGCGCTTCTGAGGAGCGACCATGTCCCACGAGCATCCTTCCGGTGTCCCCGGCGCCTACGACAGGTCGGCGGACCATCCCGATTGGGCGCGCGTGGTCATGCGCGAGGACCGCATCGCCCAGGCGGCGGAGATCAACGAGATCCAGTCGCTCGGCGAGCGCCGCGTGCGCCGCATCGGCAACCTCATCGCCAAGGACGGGGACCGCCAGGAGGGGGCCGATATCATCGTCGATACCGAGGCCGGCACCGTCTCGCTCACCGCCGGCCGCATCTACGTCGCCGGCGATGTGCGTCCCGTCGAGGCGGCGGTGCTGACCGACGTGCCGATGACCGGCGAGGTGCGCGTCGGCGTGCGCCTGATTGGCACGGTTGTCACCGAGGACGATGAGCCGTCGCTGGTCGGCCTGCATCCGGGCACCGAGGGCGAGGGCGAGCCCGGCGCCGCGCGCGTCGCCGAGCACCTCGTGTGGGCGCTTGCCGATGACGAGCAGCCCGGCGAATTCATCTCGGTCTACGTGCTGCGCGACGGCACCGTCATCGACCAGATGCCGCCGCCGGCGCTCACCGGCGTCATCCAGCAGATCGCCCGCTACGACTACGACGCCCTCGGGCACTACATCGTCGACGGCTGCGAGGTGACGCCGCTCGGCCGCATCGGCACGGATCAGGTCTATTCGATCGCGGCCGGCACGGCCAACATCAGCGGCTTCAAGCGGATCAGGGAGACGGCGCTGCGCTATGCCGTGCCCGAGGATCCCGACCTCGAGCCGATCGCGGCCGAGCCGCACACATTCACCGGCCCGACCGGCGGCTCTTCCATCGTCGCAGTCTCCCGCCCGCCGATCGCGGCCGTCACCTCGGCCATCGTCGTCAAGCGCGTCACGGAGACGCTCGTGCGTGGTCCGGTGGCCGGTGGCACGGATGCGTTGCAATTCCCGGCGGTCGTAGAGATCGAGAGCATCGTGCAGGGTGGCACGACCTTCGCACCGTCCACCTATGCCCTTGCCGGCGATGGCGTCTCCTGGGCGCCCGGCGGCGCCGAGCCCGCGGCGGGATCGTCCTATCAGGTCACGTACCTCTACAACGTCGCCGTGGTGCCGGACAACGTGACCGACCGCGAGGTGACCGTCTCGGGCGGCGTGCAGGGCCGGCCGGTGCTCGTCTCCTACACGTCCAAGGTGCCGCGGATCGACCTGATCTGCATGGATATCATGGGCCGGGCGGCCTATGTGCGCGGCATCAGCGCCCGCAACGGCGGCCTGCCGCCCATCGCGCCGACGTCGTTGCTCAAGCTCGCCGAGGTGCACCACACCTGGTTCGGCGCGCCGACCGTCATCAACAACGGCACGCGCAACTACACTTTCGACCAGCAGCGGCGCCTGTTCGGCCGGCTGATCGACGTGCTGGAGACATTCGACCGCTCCGAGGCCGAGCGCGATATCCTTGCCCGCGAGCCGGTCGCCAAGCGCGGCATCTTCACGGACGCGTTCGTCGACGACAGCTACCGCGACCAGGGCGCCGTGCAGACGGCCGCGATCAACCGCGGCGTGCTGCAGCTCGCCATCGACAATGTGCTCATGCAGCGCGCCGGCTCGGCCATCGAGACGCTGCCGTGGGCAGAGGAGGTTGTCGTCAGCCAGCCGCTGCGCACCTCGTCGATGAAGATCAATCCGTACATGAACTTCACGGCCATGCCGGCGGCGCTCGTGCTGGAGCCGGCGGCGGATTTTTGGACGGAAGTGCAGACGCAGTGGACCTCGCCAGTAACGCGGGAGTTTACCGCAGCACCGGACACGCCGCCCGGCTCCACCACCATCAACGAGGTGGTGGAGATCCAGCGCAAGCAAGCCGAGTTCCTGCGCCAGATCCCCATCCAGGCGACGATCGAAGGTTTCACGCCCAACGAGAACCTGTCGAAACTCACCTTCGACGGGGTCGACGTGAAGCCGCCCGGCACGCAGACGACCGGCCCGGACGGGCGGCTCATCGTCTCGTTCTCGATCCCGGCCAACATGCCGGCCGGTCGTCGCCTGGTGCGGGCAGAGGGCGCCGCCGGCGGCTTCGCTCAGGCGATTTTCGTCGGCGAGGGCACGGTCGACGTCAACACCATGCGCCGCGTCACCCTGGTGACGCGTGCGGCCCCGGATCCGGTGCAGATCACCAACATCACCGTGGTCAACCAGATCACCAACGTGGTCGTCAATCCACCGGTCAATCAAGGGTCGGGCCCGAACGAAGGCAGTGGTGAGGGGGGCTCGTCGGATCCGCTTGCGCAGCCCTTTACCCTGCCCGAGCCGCGTATGCTCGCCGGCGTCAACTTCCGGTTCACCGCCATCGGCAACCGCGCCAACGGCGTACGCGTGCAGCTCTCCACGGTCCTCAACGGCTATCCGACCAACGAGGTGCTCGCGGAGGCATTCGTCAACATGCAGACGGTCGAGGTGGGCCAGCTGGTGGAAGCGCGCTGGCGCACGCCGGTATACCTGCCGGCCGACCGCCAGTATTGCTTTGTCGTCCTGACGGCCGACGCGGAGCATGCCGTGGCGATTGCCCGCCTCGGCGACGTCGATCCCGTCACCCAGCAGCGCGTCTCGTCGCATCCGTACACCGTCGCGCCGCTGTTCTCGTCCGTTAACCGCCTTGCCTGGACGGCGCACCAGGACACGGCCATGCACTTCGAGCTGGTCGCGGCGAGGTTCACCGCCACGAGCCGCACCATCGACCTGTGGACCGGTGCATTCAGCCAGATCAGCGACGTCCTGGTGCGCGGCACGGTCGACATCCCGAGCGACGCCGCCCAGGCCCGCTACGAGCTCGTCTCTGGCTCGACCGTGATCGCGCTCGCGCCGGGGCAGGGGGTGGCGTTCAGCGAGTTCGTGAGCGGTCCGGTCACGCTCCGGGCCGTCCTGACCGGCACGGCCAAGGTAGCGCCGATCCTCTATCCGGGCACGACGCTCGTCGGCGGGCGCATCCGCACCTCCGGCACCTACATCACCCGCGCATTTGACATGGGCAATGCGGTGCGGGTCGCGGCCCTCTTCGCGGCGCGGCTGCCGGCCGGCTCGGCAGTCGCGGTCCACGTCGACGGCACCGATAACAGCTGGCAGCCGCTCTCGGCCGCCGGGAGCGGCGTGCTCGGCGGCGGCTGGACCGAGCCTCGCTACGAGCGGACGAACGTCACCGCGCTGCGGGGTCGCGTCCGCATCACGCTGACAGGCGGCCCCGGCGCCCGCCCGTCCATCGCCCGCCTGCGCGCCTATTCGGTCTGAGGGTCACATGGCAGACGTCATCGACAACCGCACGCAGAGCCGCAACTACGCCCTGCCGCACCAGAGCAACAAGCTCCGGGATGATGTGGTGCGGCTCATCGAGGCGCTGTCGCAGATCGACGGCGATGTCGGCGCGCTTGTGGCGGCCGTGGCCGGCAAGGCTCCGATGGGGCACGAGCACCAGATCGAGCACATCGTCGGCCTCGTGACGGCGTTGCAGGGCAAGGCGGCCGCCAATCACACGCACCAACTCGGCGCCCTGGAGGGGGTTGACCTCCAACAGGCCGCCAACGGCATGTTCCTCAAGCTGGCGGCCGGCGTGTGGGTGCCATCCTACATCGCCGCCGGCGACATCCGCTCCGGCACCATCGAGGACGCGCGGTTTCCGAGCCACCTGCAAGCGGCCAATGTGCAGGCCATCATCAATGGGCTTGCCGGCAAGCTCGATGTCGCCGGCGGCGCGATCGCCGGCAATCTGACAGTCGGACAGGCGCTGACCTATGGCCGGAACACGCGTCTTCCGGACAACACCGGCCTGAACACGATAACCGTGCCCGGCTGGTATGATGGCCAACTCCTGGATGACGCGCCGCTGCCTGCGGCCAGCGGACGCTGGTGGCACCTTGAGGTTCTCCGGTTCTCAACGTCCGATCAGTACGTGCTTCAGCGTGCGACGGCACTCAATAACAATGGGGGCAGCTGGCTCCGCCTGCGGATCAATGGAACCTGGCAGCCGTGGCGCCAGATCTGGGACGCTCAGACGTTCGACCCGGCATCCAAGCTCAACCTTTCCGGCGGCAACCTGACCGGCCCGCTGATGGCCATCGACCGGCTGGTCGCCCAGGCAACAGCCAACGGCAACGCGCATGTCTGGCTACGCAATCCCGACGGCAAGAACCGCGGCCTGCTGTACTGGGATCGGAATTCCGGCGCCCTTGCGTTGAGGGTCTATGTCGACGACGGCAACGGCAACGATGTGATCGCCGGCACCCTGTCGCTTCGTGTCGACGGCACAATCGACTTCAATGGCAATGCGGTTTGGCATGCCGGCGACAAGGCGACAGCGGCACAGTTCCGCGCGGGCACGGCCAACACGGTGCTGACCTCGGACGGCGTCTGGGCGGCGGCCGGATATGTTGGCCTGTCCGGCGCAGCGGGCTCGACCCTCGCGGCGGGCACCTACGCGCCCAACTTCGGCGCCGGCCTCAACTTCCACAATGTCGTCGCCGGCAACATCACGATCGGCAA
>NZ_JACIEN010000002.1 GCF_014196925.1 Chelatococcus caeni
GTGGTGGCGCACCTGAAGGCGCAGGGGCGGCCGCAATATCTCGACGCCGTCACCGCCGACGAGGAGGGCGCGGCACCGGAGGCCGACGGCGCCGTGTTCGACAACACGTCGTTCGGCGCGCCGGGAAGCGACCTCTACGACCAGGCGGTGGCCATCGTGCTGCGCGACAAGAAGGCCTCGACCTCCTACATCCAGCGCCGCCTGCAGATCGGCTACAACCGGGCCGCCTCGCTCATGGAGCGCATGGAGAACGAGGGCATCGTCGGACCCGCAAACCACGCCGGAAAACGCGAGATCCTGATCGAGCCGCCGGCCGGCGGCGACGAATGAGGCGTCGCGCTTTCGCCACAGCGATGGCATACCTGACCTCACGCGCAGGCGCGGCGCGCCAGCGCGCCACCCCGGCCGGAACCGACACCGCCGGCCGGCCGTTGGAAAGACGATGAAGACGCTACGTTTCGCAAGCCTCGTTTCGGGTCCGGTCCTTGCCCTTGCCGCCACGCTCGTGGCGGCCCAGCCCCTGCAGATCCATCCGCCCGCGGCGCAGCCGGCAAGGCCGGCCCCTCCGGCCCAACCCGCCGCGCCACGCGCGCCCGCGCCCGCTCCCACACCGGCCTCCCCGCCCAGCGCCGCGCCGCAGGCCTCCCTGCCCGCGTCCCACCCGCTGCCGCCGCGCCGGCCGGCCGACCTTCCAACGGGCGGCGCCCCCGCGCCGGCTGCAAGCCCCGGCGAAACCGCCACACGGCCGGCGCCGCCCGCGCCGGCACCCGCCGCGCCGCCGCCCGCTGCGGCGGTACCGACCAATCCCCAGGCGGCGCTGGCGCGGGTCAACGCCTATCTCAACGGCATCGACACGCTCACCGCCAATTTCCTCCAATACAGCGGCGACGGACGACAGGCGACGGGCTCGCTCTACGTGAAGCGCCCGGGCCAGCTGCGCTTCCAGTACAACCCGCCGAGCACGCTCGAGATCGTCGCCGACGGGCGCTCCGTCGCCATCCGCGACAAGAAGCTGAGGACCCAGGACGTCTATTCCATCGGCCAGACGCCGCTGAAATTCCTGGTGCAGGACCGGGTGGACCTCGCCCGCGACGTCAAGGTGCTCGACGTGCGTACCGCGCCATCCGGCGTCGTCGAGGTGATCTTCGAGGACAGCTCGACGCTCGGCGGCACGTCGAAGGTGACGCTCGTCTACGACGCCAAGGCCAATGTCCTCCGGCAATGGATCGTCGTCGACCCGCAGGGCTACGAGACCTCCGTGGCCCTGCAGGACGTCAACATCGTGCCGCGGTAAGCCCAGCCCGATCCGGATGGAACGTGTGGCGCGCCATCCCTTGCAACGCGCCGCGCCAGGGGCCAAGTTCGGGGCCCCGTTTCCGTCCGGCCGAATCGCTTGCGGCCGATGAGGCCGAAAGCCGAGGCATGAAGCTCTCCGTCACCAGCTGGAACATCAATTCGGTGCGCCTGCGCATCGACCACGTCGCGCGCCACATCGCCGAGGCCCAACCGGACGTCATCTGCCTGCAGGAGACGAAGTGCCCGAACGACCGCTTTCCGCTGAAGGCGCTGAAGGCGCTCGGCTACGAGCACATCGCCTTCCACGGGCAGAAGGGCTACCACGGCGTCGCCACCCTCTCGCGCCTGCCCTTCTCGACGACCGAATCGATGAGCTTCTGCGGCAAGGACGACGCGCGCCACCTCGCCGTCACCTTCGGCCCCGGCGCCGGGGCGGCGAGCGGCATCACGGTGCATAACTACTACGTGCCGGCCGGCGGCGACATTCCCGACCCGGACCTCAACCCGCGCTTCGCCCACAAGCTCGCCTTCCTCGACGAGCTGTTGCAGTGGAGCGACCGGGCGAAGCCCACGGCCGCGCCGAGCATCCTCGTCGGCGACCTCAACATCGCGCCCTACGAGAGCGACGTCTGGAACCACAAGGCGCTGCTGAACGTCGTCAGCCACACGCCCATCGAGACGACGCGCATGGAGGAGTGGCGGCAGGCCGCCGGCTATGTCGACGCCATCCGCCACCTCACGCCGGTGCCGGAGCCGGTCTTCACCTGGTGGAGCTACCGCTCGCCCGACTGGGCCGCTGCCAACAAGGGCCGGCGGCTCGACCACGTGTGGCTCGCGCCCTCGCTCGTCCCGACGCTGAAGGAAGCGAACATCGGCAAGGCCGCCCGCGGCTGGGAACGCCCGTCAGACCACGCACCGGTGACGGTGACGCTGGAGCTTTGACGATTGCGCAAGAGATATTGCTGGCGCGCCACTCTCCCTCCCCCCGCTTGCGGCGGGGAGGGCCGGGGTGGGGGGCGGTTCCGCAGGCAGGCGGTCACCGGCAATTCCCGCGCATCAGCGGCACGACACGATAAACGGCGCATTGGCGGCGCGGCCCCCCACCCCTGACCCCTCCCCGCCGCAAGCGAGGGGAGGGGGACAGCCTCGGCGCGGCCACCCGCTTCGGATCCTACCGCGTCTTCCGCCGCATGGCGTCGGCCAGCGCCGCCCCGAGGGCGCCCTGCTGGGCGCCCTTCGCCGGGCCGTCGTCGCGCCGGGGGCGCGGCGCCTTGTCGGCGCCCGATGATGGACCCCGCGGCCTCGGCGCCGCGCTGCCGTCGTCCTTGCGCATGGAGAGCGCGATGCGCTTGCGCTTCACGTCGACCTCGACGACGCGCACCTTGACGACATCGCCCGCCTTGACGACCTCGTGCGGGTCCTTGACGAAGCGGTCGGCGAGCTGGGAAACGTGCACGAGGCCGTCCTGGTGGACGCCGATGTCGACGAAGGCGCCGAAGGCGGCGACGTTGGTCACCGTGCCCTCCAGCATCATGCCGGGCTTCAGATCCGACAGTTCCTCGACGCCCTCGGCGAAGCTCGCGGTCTTGAACTGCGGGCGCGGATCGCGGCCGGGCTTCTCGAGCTCCGCCAGGATGTCGCGCACGGTCGGCAGGCCGAAGCGCGCGTCGACGAAGGCCGCCGGATCGAGGCCGCGCAGCACCGCGCTGTCGCCCATGAGCGTGCGCACGTCGCGCCCGCAGGCGGCGACGATGCGCTTCGCGAGGCCGTAGGCTTCCGGGTGCACCGAGGAGGCGTCGAGCGGCTCGTCGCCGTCGCGGATGCGCAGGAACCCGGCGCTCAGCTCGAAGGTGCGCGGGCCGAGGCGCGCGACGGAGAGAAGGTCGCGGCGCGTGCGGAACGGGCCGTTGGCGTTGCGGTGCGCGACGATGGCCTCGGCGAGAGAGGCGCCGAGGCCCGAGACGCGGGCGAGCAGCGGGGCGGAGGCCGTGTTGAGGTCGACGCCGACGGCATTGACCGCATCCTCGACCACCGCGTCGAGCGCGCGGGCGAGCTGGTGCTGGTCGACGTCGTGCTGGTACTGCCCGACGCCGATCGACTTCGGCTCGATCTTCACGAGCTCGGCGAGCGGATCCTGCAGGCGCCGGGCGATGGAGACGGCCCCGCGCAGGGAGACGTCGAGCGAGGGAAGCTCGGCGGAGGCGACCTCCGAGGCCGAGTAGACCGAGGCCCCCGCCTCGCTGACCACCACCTTGATCGGCCGCCTGTCGGCCGGCAGCTGCGCCAGGAGGTCGGCGACGAGCCGGTCGGTCTCGCGGCTCGCCGTGCCGTTGCCGATGGCGACGAGGTCGACCTTGTGGCGCGCGACGAGCGCGGCGAGCACGGCCTGGGCACCGGAGACGTCGTTGCGCGGCTGGAAGGGATAGACGGTCGCCGTGTCCACCACCTTGCCGGTGCCGTCGACGACCGCGACCTTGACGCCGGTGCGGATGCCGGGGTCGAGCCCCATGGTGGCGCGCGAGCCGGCGGGGGCGGCGAGCAAAAGGTCCTTGAGGTTGCGGGCAAAGACGCGGATCGCCTCCTCCTCCGCGCGCTCGCGCAGGGTCGACATGAGGTCGACCGAAAGGTGCAGCGACAGCTTCACGCGCCAGCACCAGCACGCCACCTCGGCGAGCCAGCGGTCGGCCGCGCCGCCGTCCGGGGCGATGGCATAGGCCGCGCAGATCATGCGCTCCACCGGCTTCACGGGAGACGGATCGTCCGCATCGATCTCGATGTCGACGGTGAGAACCTCCTCGTTACGGCCGCGCAGCATGGCGAGCGCGCGGTGGCTCGGCGTCGTCGCCCAGCGCTCGGCGTGGTCGAAATAATCGGAGAACTTGGCGCCCGCCTCCTCCTTGCCGGCAACGACGCGGGCGCGCACGAAGGCCTTCTCGTGCATGTAGCGGCGCAGGCGGCCGACGAGGTCGGCGTTCTCGGCGAAGGTCTCGGTGAGGATGTCGCGCGCGCCGTCAAGGGCGCTCTTCACGTCCGGCACCTCGGGCCCGAGGTAGCCCTCCGCCAGCGTCGCCGGCACCACCGTGCGATCCGCGAGGATGCGCTCGGCGAGCGGGCCGAGGCCCTTCTCGCGGGCGATCTCGGCGCGGGTGCGGCGCTTGGGCTTGTAGGGGAGGTAGAGGTCCTCGAGCTCGGCCTTGGTGGCGGCGGCGGCGATGCGCCCGTCGAGCTCATCGGTGAGCTTGCCCTGCCGGCCGATCTCCTCGCGGATGGCGGCGCGCCGCGCCTCGAGCTCGCGCAGGTAGGTCAGCCGCTCCTCGAGCTTGCGCAGCTGCGCGTCGTCGAGGCCGCCCGTCGCCTCCTTGCGGTAGCGGGCGATGAAGGGAACGGTCGCGCCCTCGTCGATGAGCCGGACGGCGGCAAGGACCTGGGCCGGCCGCGCGGCGATGTCGGCTGCGATGACGGGGGCGATGCGTTCCAGAATGTCGGACATGCGGCTTCCATGGTTGGGTGGCGCAGGAAGGCGCGACAATAGAAAGCCGGCGCCGCCGAGCCAACAGGACGCGCGGGCCCCCGCCTCGCGTCATCCACATGCGAAAGTCCTGAGGCGCGCCTTCAGACCGCCGCCGGCGGCTCCGCGGCCGTGCCCGCCTCGGGTGCCTTGCGCCCGGTCCACCATTCCTCGAACCGTTGCAGCACCGTGAAGAAGGACGGCACGAAGAGCACGGCGAGGCAGGTCGAGGCCAGCATGCCGCTGAAGACGGCGATGCCGATCGACTTGCGCCCGTTGGCCCCGGCGCCCTCGGCGAGCACCAGCGGCACGACGCCGAGGATGAAGGCGAAGGAGGTCATCAGGATGGGCCGGAAGCGCCGGCGCGCCGCCTCCACCGCGGCATCCACGATCGCCATGCCCTCGGCCCGCTGCTCGCGCGCATATTCGACGATGAGGATGGCGTTCTTGCTCGACAGCGCGATGAGCAGGATGAGGCCGATCTGCGTGTAGAGGTTGTTGGCGATGCCGAGGGCGGTGAGCGCGCCGACGGTGCCGAGCAGCGCCAGCGGCACGGCGAGGATCACCGAGAGCGGCTGGATCCAGCTCTCGTACTGGCCGGCGAGCACGAAATAGACGAGCACGACGGCGAGGCCGAAGACGAAGAAGATCTGGTTGCCCACGATCTTCTCCTGGAAGGACATGCCGGTCCATTCGTGGCCCATGCCCGCCGGGAGGGTATGGGCGGAGATCTGCTCCATGAGCTGCATCACCTGCCCCGAGCTGAAGGCGGGCGCCGGCATGCCGGTGATGGTCGCGGCCGGATAGAGGTTGTAGAGCGAGACGATCGACGGCCCCTCCATGGGCGTGACGTCGACGAGCGTGCCGAGCGGCACCATCTCGCCGGTCTGGGTCCTGATCTTCAGCCCCTTGATCGTGTCCACCGTCTGGCGGAAGGAGCCCTCGGCCTGGGCATAGACCTGGAACACCTGGCCGAAGCGGTTGAACTGGCCGACATAGGTGGAGCCGATATAGCTCTCCAGCGCCTGGAACACCTGGCCGACCGTGACGCCGAGCGTCTCGGCCTTGGTGCGGTTCACGCCGATGTGGAACTGGGGCACCGTGGCGCGGAAGCTGGTGAAGGCGGAGCTGACGGCCGACTGGGAAACCGCATTGGCGACGACCTCGTCGGTCGCGCCCTGCAGCTTCCCGAGGTCGCCGCTGCCGTCCCGCAACTGGACGACGAAGCTGAAGCCCCCGGCATTGCCGATGCCCTGGATCGGCGGCGGCGGGATGACCATGGTGCGCGCGTCGAGGATGTTCTCCTCGAGGACGCGCGTCAGCACCCGATAGAGGCCGAGCATGCCCTGGGCGGGATCCTTCTCGCGCACCGACCAGTCCTTCAGCATCACGTAGACGGCGCCGGCGCTGGGCAGCGAGGCGTTGTTGTCGAGGAGCGAGATGCCGCTGATGGTGAAGACCTGGTCGACGCCGGGCACCTGCGAGACGACCTTCTGCACGTCGTCCAGCACCCGGTCGGTGCGCTCCAGCGAGGCGCCGTCGGGCAGCTGCACGTTGACCATCATGTAGCCCTGGTCCTCGAGCGGGATGAAGGCCGTGGGCACGCGCGACATGCCCCAGAAGGCGAGGCCGATGAGGCCGAGCGCCACGACAACCATCACGTAGCTCGCCTTCACCATGTGGTGGATGAGGCCGGCATACCAGCGCTCGCAGGCGTCATAGACCCGGTTGAAGCCGCGGTAGATGACATTGCGCTTCTCCGGCGGCGTCGGCGGGCGCAGCCACAGGGCGCACTGCGTCGGCTTCAGCGTCATGGCGTTGATGGCGCTGATGAGGGCGGTGGCGGCGATGACGAGCGCGAACTGCTGGTACATCTGCCCGGTCAGGCCCGGCATGAAGGCGGCCGGCAGGAAGACCGACATGAGCACGAGGGTGATGCCGATCACCGGCCCCGTCAGCTCGTTCATGGCCTTCACCGCCGCCTCGCGGCCGGACAGGCCGCGCGACATGTGGTGGGCCACGCCCTCGACGATGACGATGGCGTCGTCGACGACGATGCCGATGGCGAGCACGATGGCGAAGAGCGTGGAGATGTTGACCGTGAAGCCGAGCGCCGCCATGGCCGCGAAGGCGCCGATGATGGTGACGGGGACCGTCGTCGCCGGCACGAGCATCGCCCGCCAGTCCTGCAGGAAGAGCATGATGACGAGGAGCACGAGGATGCCGGCCTCGATCAGCGTCTTGTAGACCTCGCTGATGGAGGCCTCGACGAAGGTCGTCGTGTCGAAGGGTACGGAATAGGTGAGGCCGGGCGGGAAGCGCTGCGCCAGCTCGTCCATCTTGGCCCGCACCGCCTCGGCCACCTCGATGGCATTGGCCTCGGGCAGCTGGAAGATGCCGATGCCCGCCGCCGGCGCCCCCTGCAGGGAGAAGGCGTAGCTGTAGGTCTGGGCGCCGAGCTCGACCCGGCCCACGTCCCTGACGCGCGTGATGCGGCCGCCGTTCGCGCCGTCGACCTTGACGACGATGTTCTCGAAGTCCTCCGCCCTCTCGAAGCGGCCGGTGACGTTGAGCGTGTACTGGAAGTTCTGGCCCTGCGGGGTCGGGGGCATGCCGACGACGCCGGCCGTGACCTCCTGGCTCTGCTGCTGCACGGCCGAGATGACGTCGCTCGGCGTCAGGCTGAAGGCCTGCAGCCTGTCCGGGTCGAGCCACAGGCGCATGGCATATTCGCCCGCACCGTAGATGCTGACGCTGCCGACGCCCGGCACGCGGGCGAGCTCGTTCTGCAGGTTGATGACGCCGTAATTGGCGAGGAAGAGGCTGTCGTAGCGCTTGTCGGGCGAGGTGAGCGCCACGAACATCAGCACGGCCGTCGACTTCTTCTGGACGTTGACGCCCTGCACCTGCACCGATTGCGGCAGCTGCGCGAGCGCGGCCGACACGCGGTTCTGCACCAGGATCTGCGCGAAGTCGGGGTCGGTGCCGATCGCGAAGGTGACGGTGAGATTGTAGGAGCCGTCGCTGCCGCTCGTCGACTGCATGTAGATCATGCCCTCGACGCCGTTCACCTGCTGCTCGATGGGCAGGGCGATGGTCTCCATCACCGTCTGGGCGCTGGCGCCGGGAAAGCGCGCCGTCACGGAGACGGTGGGTGGTGTGACGTTGGGATATTGCGAGACCGGCAGGCGCAGCAGGGCCACGGCGCCGATGAGGACCGTCACGAGCGCGATGACGTTCGACAGGACCGGCCGCTCGATGAAGAAGCGCGAAAACATGGGTGCTGCCTCGGCGTTCGGGGACGGCGCCCGGCGCGGGCGCCCGCGGCTGGCGCAGGTTCAGGGCCTGGCGGCAGCGGTGGAGCGCCTGCCGGCCATCTCGGTCGTCTCGGGCGCCACCTTGTTGCCCGGCACGGCCCGCTGGAGCCCGGACACGACGACACGCTCGCCCGCCTTGAGGCCGCTCTCGACGACCCTGAGGCCATTGTCCTGCAAGGCGCCGGTGGTGATGGTGCGCTGCTCGACGACCTCGTCGTCGCCGACGACCAAGACGTAGCTGCCAAGCTGGCTCGACCCGATGGCCGTATCGGCGACGAGCAGCGCCTTGTCGATCTGCCGCATGGGCACGCGCACGCGCACGAACAGGCCCGGCAGGAGGGCGAGGTCCTTGTTCTCGAAGAGGCCGCGCACCATCAGCGTGCCGGTGCCCGCATCGACCTGCGGCGCGATGTAGTCGATGACGCCCTTGTGCGGATAGCCCATCTCGGTCTGCAGGCCGATCTCCACCGGCACGTCCTTCAGCTGATCCGGCGTCCGGCCCTGCGCGGCGAGCGCCTCCAGGACCCGGAGCACCTGCTGCTCGTCGACGTTGAAGTAGACGTAGATCGGATGCGTCTGCACGATGGTCGCGAGCTTCGTCGGCCCGGCATAGCCGACGAGGGCACCGACATCGACGAGATGGTTGGTGACGATGCCGTCGAAGGGGGCCACCACTTCGGTGTAGCCGAGGTTGATGGTGGCGAGCGCGACGTTCGCCTTGGCCGCCGCGACGTCGGCCGTCGCCTGGTCGAGGTTGGTCTTGGCGTCCTCGACCCGCGCCTTGGAGGCGAAGTCCTGCTGGCCGAGCTGGGACTGGCGGTTGTACTCGTTCTGGGCGTTGATCTGGCGGGCCGTGGCACCCTCGAGGTTCGCCTGCGCCTGGTCGAGCTGGGCCTGATAGGTGTCGCGCTGGATGGTGAAGAGGCGCTGCCCCTTCTTCACCGCCGCGCCGTCCTTGTAGTCGATGGAGGTGAGGAAGCCCTGCACCCGCGCCTCGAGATCGACCGCGTTGAAGGCCTGGGTGTTGCCGGTGAGCGCCATGTAATTGGTCACCGGCTGCTCGACGGGCGTGGCCACCAGCACCTTGGCCGGCGGCGGCGGAACGTAGGCGTTCTCCTCGCTGCAGGCGGCAAGGCTCGCGGCGACCAGGGCGACCGGCAGGATACGTCTGCCATGGCGACGAATGGAACGGATCAACGCGTCCATGACGGCCCCCCTCCAGAGTTTGGCGGCTGCCCGCGGCACCAGAGCAAAGGGGCCGAAGGAGCGCTCTTATCGCGACAGTCGCCCTACGCCACTAACGGAACATTGCAACAAACAGGTTAACGGTGCGCGGCAGCGGCGTCGAGCGTATCGACGCTTGCCCGTGGACAGGGCGCGCACCTTCCGGCATGTAACCGCCAATAAGGGAGGACGAAGGAATGCAGGAAACGGTGCTCGTCGGCGTCGACTGGGGGACCACCAACCTCAGGGCCTATGCCTTTGCGGCCGATGGCTCCGTTCGCGCCAAGACGGCGCGGCCGACCGGCATCACCCGCATGAGCGTCCCCTATGGAGACCTCCTCGAGGAGCTTTGCGGCGAGCTCGGCGCCGGCGCAGACACGCCGGCCCTGCTCTGCGGCATGGTCGGCAGCCGCCAGGGCTGGATCGAGGCGCGCTACATCACGACGCCCTGCACGCTCGACGGCCTCGTCGAGGGGCTGGTGAGCGCCCCGCACGCGCCCCGCCGGGTGCTCGTGGTGCCAGGGCTCGATTCCCAGTCCGGCAGCGCGCCCGACGTCATGCGCGGCGAGGAGACCCAGCTGCTCGGCCTGATGGACGGCGTCGGCGGCGCCGAGCGCCTCGTCTGCATGCCCGGCACCCATTGCAAGTGGGTGCGCCTCGCCGCCGGGCGCATCCTCGATTTCCGCTCCTACATGACCGGCGAAGCCTTCGCCGCCCTGAAGGACCACACCATCCTCGGGCGCCAGATAAGCGAGGGCGCGGTCCACGACGCGGCGGCCTTCGCGAAGGGCGTCGGGATGGCGCAGGAGGCCCGCGGCCGCGGGCCTGGGGGGCTGCTCAACCTCCTCTTCGGCGTGCGCACGCTCGGCCTGTTCGACCGCCTCGACCCCGCGGCGGCGGCGAGCCTGATGTCGGGCCTGATGATCGGCGCGGAGATCGCCGACGCCCTCGGGCCGCAGCCGCCGGCCGAGCCGGTCGTCGTCGTCGGCAGTGCCGGCCTCAGCGCGCGCTATCGCGATGCGGCGGAGGCCCTCGGCGTGCGCACGACCATCGCCGACGAGGACATCGCGACGCGGGGCTTATGGGCGATCGCGCGGGCGGCGGCGCTGGCGAGCCGATAAGCTCGCCGCCACGGATGTTGATTCGCAAGGGGCCCGGTGGCAGGAGTTGCGGAATGCAGACCTTCTTCGTCCAGATCAAGTGCAAGCTCGGCAAGACCTATGCGGTCGCCAGCGAGCTCGCCGACCGTGAGATCGCCTCGGAGATCTACTCGATCGCCGGCGACTACGACATCATCGCCAAGTTCCATGTCGACCGCGACGTCGACATCGGCCATTTCGTCGCCGAGAAGGTGCAGACCATCGACGACATCGCCGACACGCGCACCATCATCACCTTCAAGGCCTTCTGATTTCAGGCCGCGGCAGCGGTCGCGCGCGAATCCATCGCGCCGAGCCGCGCCGCGATGACGGCGGCGAGATGCCGCTGCCGGCGCTGCGAGCAGCGGTTCTGCGCCCGCACCACGGCCATCAGCTCGAGCGCGACCGCGGCGTCGAGCTGGCGGATATGCTGCGCCGTCAGGCCGCTCTCGCGCATCAGCGCCACGAGCCGGCGGCTGACCGGCCGCTGCTCCTCCTCCGGCAGATCCGCCAGCGACATGATGATGAGCGCCCCGTGCAGGCGCACCAGACTGTCGGCGTTCTGCGGGTCGCGCGCGAGCCAGGCCCCGTAGGTGGCGCGCAGCAGGTCGTAGATGACGGGGACGGCTCTCAGGATCGTGCGCAGTTCCCCGTCCCGCCCGGGAACGCGCAACTCGTCGTCGGACAAAGTCGGCAGCGACATCGGCGCACCCTCCTTGTGACCCTGGAAGCGTGCGCCCCGATGGTTAACGAAAAGTTAACGGCACGGCCGCGCAGCCGTGCCTTACGCTACCTGCTCATCCGTGCGCGAGGCTTGCGAGCGTGGCGCGGGCGCCGTCCCGGTAGAGCCGCGCCAGGGCCTCGCTCACCGCGGCAAGGAAGCGCGGCTCGGCCGGCAGGTCGGCGCCGAACACCGCCTCGACGCCGGCGAGCGCCCTGGCGAGCGCGGCGGGGTCGCCGCCCGCGGACCGCGCGATCGCGGCAAGGTCCGCCGCCAGCGGGTCGCGCACGTCGATGGCGTCGCCCTTCTCGTCCGTGCCCGTGACGTAGCGCATCCAGGCCGCCACGGCGAGAGCGTGGCGGGCGATGTCGGAGCCGGCCGCGAGCCGGTCGCGGATCGTGCCCAGCAGGCGCTGCGGCAGCTTCTGCGAGCCGTCCATGGCGATCTGCCAGGTGCGGTGCTTGAGCGCCGGATTGCGGAAACGCTCGCGCAGGGAGCGCTTGTAGGCCTCCACGTCGGCACCGGGCGGGATCGTCAGCGTCGCCGTCGTGTCGTCCATGAGGGCGGCGACATAGGACGCGAGGCTCTCGTCCGCCATGGCCTCGGACACGGTCTGGTAGCCGGCGAGATAGCCGAGATAGGCGATGGCCGAGTGGCTGCCGTTGAGCAGGCGCAGCTTCATGGCCTCATAGGGCGCAACGTCCGTGACGAGCGTCGCCCCCACCGTCTCCCAGGCGGGGCGGCCGGAGGGGAAATGGTCCTCGATCACCCACTGGGTGAAGGGCTCGGTCATCACCGGCCAGGCGTCGGCGACGCCGAGGCGCGCCGCCACGGCGGCCCTGTCCTCGTCGGTCGTCGCCGGCACGATGCGGTCGACCATGCTGTCCGGGCAGGCGATCTTGTCGCGCACGAAGGCGCCGAGGTCGGGCGAGACGAGCTCCGCGAAACGGGTGAGGATGCGGTGCAGCGTCCGGCCGTTCGACGGCAGGTTGTCGCACGACAGCACGGTGAAGGGCGCAAGGCCGAGGCTGCGGCGACGGGCGATGGCCGCGGCGAGGAAGCCGATGGCCGAGCGCGGGCGGTTGAGGTTGGCGAGGTCGTGCACCACGTCGGGGTGCTTCTCGTCGAGCCGCCCGGTCGCCGGATCGTGGCAATAGCCCTTCTCCGTCACCGTGAGGGTGACGACCTTCACGTCCGGATGGCTCATGCGCTCGACGAGCGCCGCCGGATCCTCCGGCGCCACCACGACCTCGCGGATGGCGCCGATGACGGCGAGCTTCTCGCCCTCGCCCGAGCGCACGGCGAGGGTGTAGAGCCCGTCCTGGGCCTTCAGCGCATCGCGCGTGTCGGGGCTGCGCAGGCTGGCGCCGACGATGCCCCATTGCTGGTCGCCGCCGGCGATGACCGCATCCGTGTAGGCCGCCTGGTGGGCGCGGTGGAAGGCGCCGATGCCGAGGTGGACGATGCCGGTCTTCATCGCCTTGCGATCATAGGCCGGGCGGGCGACATCGGGCGGCAGGTCCGGGAGGCGCGCAGTGTTGAGGCGGGCCGTCTGCGTCACAGCTTGTAGGCCTCCTTGGCCAGGCGATAGGCGAGATCGTGGGCGAGCTCGTGCGCCTCGTCCTCGTCGAGGCGGTGGGTGACGACGAGCTCGGCGAGGAAGGCGCAGTCGACGCGACGCGCCACGTCGTGCCGGGCGGGGATCGACGGGAAGGCCCGCGTGTCGTCGTTGAAGCCGACGGTGTTGTAGAAGCCGGCCGTCTCGGTGACGAGCTCGCGGTAGCGGCGCATGCCCTCGGGGCTGTCGAAGAACCACCAGGCCGGGCCGAGCTTCAGGCACGGATAGTGCCCGGCGAGCGGCGCGAGCTCGCGCGAATAGGCGGTCTCGTCGAGCGTGAAGAGGATGATGGTGAGCTCGCGCTCGTTGCCGAAGCGGTCGAGCAGCGGCTTCAGCGCATGGACATAGTCGGTCGCGGCCGGGATGTCGGCACCCATGTCGCGGCCGAAGCGGGCGAAGAGCCCGGCGTTGTGGTTGCGCATCGAGCCGGGGTGGATCTGCATGACGAGCCCGTCCTCGAGGCTCATCGCCGCCATCTCGGTCAGCATCTGGGCGCGGAAGAGCTCCGCATCCTCGCTCGTGACGTTGCCGTGCATGATGCGGGTGTAAAGCGCCTCGGCCTCGACGGGCGAGAGGTCCGCCGTGCGAGCGCTCGGATGGCCGTGGTCGGTCGAGGTGGCGCCCATGTCCTTGAAGAAGGCGCGGCGCTTGCGGTGGGCCTCGAGATAGCCGGCGAAGGTCGAGACGTCGCAGCCGGTCAGTTCGCCGAAGGCCTCGACATTGGCCCTGAAGCCGTCGAACTCGGGATCGACGACCGGGTCCGGCCGGTAGGCCGTGACGACGCGCCCTTTCCAGCCGCTGTCGCGGATCGCCTTGTGGTGGACGAGCGGATCGAGCGGGCTCTCGGTGGTGGCGATGACCTCGATGTTGAAGCGCTCGAACAGGGCCCGCGGGCGATAGGCGGGCTCGGCCAGCCGCTCGGCGATGCGGTCGTAGTAGAGGTCGGCCGTCTCGGCGGAGAGCCGCACGTCGAAATCGAACAGCGTGGCGAAGGCGTGGTCGAGCCACGTGCGCGTCGGCGTGCCGCGGAAGAGATGGTATCGCTCGGCGAAGCGCCGCCAGATCCTGCGCCCGTCGGTCTCGACCTCGGCGCCGTCCTTCGTCGCGATGCCGAGATCCTCGAGCCGCACGCCCTGGCTGTGGAGCATGCGGAAGATGTAGTGGTCGGGCACGACGAAGAGGCGGGCGGGGTCCGGGAAGGGCTCGTTCTCGGCATACCAGCGCGGATCGGTGTGCCCGTGCGGGGAGACGATCGGCAGGTCCTTCACATGGGCATAGAGCCGGCGCGCCACGGCGCGTGCGGACGGATCGGCGGGAAAGAGGCGGTCCTCGTGGACGAGCGGCAGGCGGCCCTCGCGCATCGGCACTTCCTTTCCTGATAACGGCTTCAAGCCTTTTGACGAAAAGCGCCCCCCGATGGCGACGCCGCGCGTCGCGCGGCGAACCCTAACCAGCGGAGCAGCCGGTGTGAACTGCTTTCTCGGCGCCGTTTGAATCGATTTGGAAATAGCGCGCGCAGGCCGTCCGGGCAAGCCGACAGAGCGCGCCGGGGAGGAGCCGGCAGGCCGACGGCGCGGCTGTCCTTCAACCGTCAGCGCAGGCCGAGCGCACGGTTGCGGGCGTTGTCGATATGGGCCGAGAGGGCGGCCACGGCCTTCTGCGGATCGCGCGTCTCCATGGCGGCGATGATGCCGAGATGCTCGCGCATCACCGGCGCCACGAGACCGTCGATTCGCACCAGCTCCTGCCGGATGAGGCGGATCTTGATGGAATTGACGCGGTAGGCCTTGGTGATGATCTCGTTGCCGAGCGCATCGACCAGCATGTCGTGGAAGCCCCAGTCGACCGCCTGGCCCTCGGCGACGATTTCGGGCGTGTCGCCCTGCGCCTCGGCCCGCGCCAGCACATCCTCGTGCTGGCGGCGCACGGCGGCGAGCGTCTCGTCGGAGGCGGACTGCACGAACAGGTCCATGGCCCCGCGCTCCATGAAGAGGCGGAACTGGAAGGCGTCGCGGATGAGGTTGAGGTCGAGATGGGCGACCTGCATGCCGCGCTGCGGCACGGTCTTGATGAGGCCCTCGGCCTCGAGACGCGGGATGAGCTCGCGAATGGCGCCGAGCGGCAGGTCGGTCAGGGCCACGAGTTCGCGCTGGGAGATGAACTGGCCCGGCCGGACATTGCGCGCGAGAAGGTGCTGCGTGAAGCTGTCATAGGCCTTCTCGCGCAGCTTGAGAGGGGCACCGTCGTCCGCTGGCCGGTCCATCTCGTCCTCCTCCTCAATGTCTTCGGCGTCGGGGCCGATGGCGCGCCCTGGCCTCGCGATCCCCATAAAGCCGGCGACGGCATCGGCCAAGGCCCTTCGGGCGGAGCGCCCCGGACAGGGCCCCAGGGACAGGCCGTCGGGCAGAAGCGCCACGCGTGCCGAGGACCTGCGCAGGCCCTCGACGGCTCTTTTTCTCGGCTGACATGTTAGCTGGTTGTTTTTTGTTTGCAAGCATTCCACCGCTTCGGCAATATGCGGCCGATCGCGCCCGGAACGGGCGCTCAAACAAGCCGTTATCCCGGGAGGATCGTCACCATGGCATTTTCGCTGAGCCGCCGGCTCGTCCTCGGCCTTGCCCTCTCCTGCCCGCTCATCGCCGGCCCGGCGCTCGCCGCCGATCCGGTCAAGCTGCGCATCTCGACGCCCGCCGTCGAAGCCGACTGGCATGCCAAGATGCTCCCCGTCTTCAAGGAGGAGCTCGAGAAGCGGGCGCCCGGCCAGTTCGACGTCGAGATCCACCTCAACGCCACGCTGTTCAAGCAGGGCACCGAGCCGGCCGCCATGCAGCGCGGCAATCTCGAGATGGCGATGATCTCGGCCTTCGACATCGCCAAGCAGATCCCCGAGTGGTCGATCTTCACCGCCGGCTATCTGATCCGCGACCCCGAGCACCAGCAGAAGGTCTTCGCGAGCGACATCGGCGAGGAGATGTACAAGCTCGTCGAGGACAAGATGGGCATCAAGGTGCTCTCCGTCGGCTATCTCGGCACGCGCCAGCTCAACCTGCGCATCGAGAAGGAGGTGAAGACCCCGGCGGACCTCGCAGGCGTCAAGCTGCGCATGCCGGGCTCCGACACCTGGCTGTTCCTCGGCAAGGCGCTCGGCGCCAACCCGCTGCCGCTCGCCTTCGGCGAGATCTACACGGCGCTGCAGACCGGCGCCATCGACGGCCAGGACAACCCGCTGCCGACCGTGCGGGCCGCGAAGTTCTACGAGGTGACCAAGCAGATCGTGCTCACCGACCACCTCGTCGATTCCATCTTCCTCTCGCTCGCCGGCGCGACCTGGAACAAGCTCGACGACAAGCAGAAGGAAGCCGTGCTGGAAGCCGCCAAGGCCGCCGTGGCCTTCAACAACGAGGGGCGCATCGGCGAGGAGAGGCAGCTCGCGGCCGATTTCGCGCAGCAGGGCCTCAAGGTCTACCGGCCCGACGTCGAGGCCTTCCGCACCCATGTGCAGAAGGCCTACCTCGAATCGGAATTCTCCAAGACCTGGCCCAAGGGCATGGTCGAACGCATCAACGCGGTGAAGTAAGAGCAACCGGCCGGGGGGCCCGGTGCTCCCCTCTGCCCTCTCCCGCAGCGTGGAGGGCAGAGGGGGCAGCCTGAAGGCGCCATCGCTGCGTGTCACGCTCCCCGCCCCTTCTCCTCCCCGCAAGGGGGAAGGGAGGATGCCGACTGCCCCAAAACAGACCCTGCGTACCGGAGGCACCCTTGTCCGTTGTGGTGAAACGGCTGCGTTTCCTGGCGACGATCGCGGCGGCGCTCGGCTTCATGGCCATGTTCGCCGCCTTCATCCTGCAGATCTTCACGCGCTACGTCCTCAACGACCCGACGGCCTGGACGCAGGAAGCGACGCTGATCTCATATGTCTGGGTGGTCTTCTGGTGCGCGGCCTTCCTGACGCGCGACAAGGACCAGATCACCTTCGACATGGTGGTGCTCGCAAGCCCGCGCCGCGTGCAGCGCTGGCTCGCCTTCGTCTGCGCGCTCGTGACGCTGGGCGCCTTCCTCGCCGCCCTGCCGGCGACGGTGGACTGGATCAGCTTCATGCGCATCGAGAAGACACCGGTCCTCGGCCTGCGCTACGACATCCTCTATTCCATCTTCATCGTCTTCGTCGTCTGCGTCGTCATCCGCCAGGGCCTGCGCGTCGCGCGCCTCCTTTCGCGCCGCTGGGGCGAGGTGCTTGACGAACGTCCTTCCGGTTTCAGCGAATGAGCGCATCCTTCGTCTTCCTGCTCGCCGCCTTCTTCGGGCTGGCGGCCATCGGCATGCCCATCGCCTATGCCATGTTCGTGGCGGCGATCGGCTATCTCTTCGTCACCGGCAAGGACGTCGGCCTCTTCTCCGAGCAGATCCTCAACAATCTCGTCGACAGCTTCGTGCTGCTCGCCGTGCCGCTGTTCATCCTCGCCGCCAACCTGATGAACGCCGGCGGCGTCTCCGAGCGCATGCTGCTCTTCTGCCAGGCGCTCGTCGGGCGCTTCCGCGGCGGGCTCGCCCACGTCAACGTGGTCGCCAGCATCATCTTCGCGGGCATGTCGGGCTCGGCCATCGCGGATGCGGCGGGCGTCGGCAAGCTGCTCACGGAGATGATGGTCAAGACGAAGCGCTATACGCCAGGCTTCGCGGCCGCCATCTCGGCCGCCTCCTCGACCATCGGGCCGATCATCCCGCCGTCGATCCCGATGGTGCTCTATGCGCTCGTCTCGGATACCTCGGTCGGCTACCTCTTCCTCGGCGGCATCATTCCCGGCCTCATCATGGCCGCCGCGCTGATGGGGGCCATCGCCTGGGTCGCCCGCAAGCGCGACTTCCCGCGCGACGACACCGTGCCGATACGCGAATTGCCCCGCGCCACCGTGCGCGCCTTCCCGGCGCTCATGCTGCCGGTCATCCTGCTCTACGGCATCTACGGCGGGGCCGCGACGCCGACCGAGGCCGCCTCGCTCGCGGCGCTCTATGCGCTCATGCTCGCCGGCCTCGTCTATCGGTCGCTGACAATCCGGGAGGCCTTCCGGCTCTTTGCCGAATCCGCGCGCTCGACCACCGTCGTCGCGCTCATCATCGCCGGCGCCTTCATTTTCAACTACATCGTCGCGAGCGAGAACATCCCGCAGCTCGTCGCCGGCTGGATGCGCGGGGTGGACGTGCATCCGCTCGTCTTCCTGCTGCTCGTCAACCTGCTGTTCCTTGCGCTCGGCTGCCTGTTCGACGCGACGACCATGCTGCTCGTGCTGGTGCCGCTGTTCCTGCCGGCGGCGCGGGAAATGGGCATCGACCTCGTGCATTTCGGCGTCGTCATCGTCGTCAACATCATGCTGGGGCTGGTCACGCCCCCCTATGGCGTGCTGTTGTTCGTGATGAACGGACTGACGGGCATCCCCCTGCGCGACATCATCCGCGAGATGTGGCTGTTCCTCTTCATTCTCCTGGCCGCGCTCCTCCTGATGATCCTCGTGCCGGAGACGGTGCTGTGGCTGCCGCGCCAGTTCGGCTACACCGGTTAGGGAGGATATCGATGAGCCTGGCGACACGCACGCTCGGACGCAGCAACCTCAAGGTCACGGTCCTCGGCTTCGGCACGGCGCCGCTTGGCGACCTCTATGCGAGGCTCGACGATGCCACGGCCGTCGCCACCGTCGAGGCCGCGCTCGCGGCCGGCATCACGCTCCTCGACACCTCGCCGCACTACGGCAACGGCCTTGCCGAGCACCGCTGCGGCACGGCGCTCCGGCGCCACGAGCGCAGCGACGTCGTGCTCTCGACCAAGGTCGGGCGGGTGATGGATCCGCGCCAGCGGCCGGCGACGCCAGCGCGGAGCGACGTGATCTCGCCCGGCTTCGCCGGCGGCCTGCCGCACAAGGCCTCCTTCGATTATTCCTACGACGGCGCCATGCGCTCCTTCGAGCAGTCGCTGCTGCGCCTCGGCACCGACCGCATCGACGTGCTGCTCATCCATGACGTCGACGTCTGGACCCATGGCGCCGACGGCATCGAGGCCCGCTTCAAGGAGGCGATGGACGGCGCCTACCGGGCCCTCGCCGACCTGCGCGACCAGAAGGTGATCAAGGCCATCGGCGTCGGCATCAACGAGGCCGACATGTGCGAGCGCTTCGCCCGCGCCGGCGACTTCGACTGCATGCTGCTCGCGGGGCGCTATTCGCTCCTGGAGCAGCCGGCGCTCGAGGGCTTCCTGCCGCTGGCGCAGGAAAAGAACATCGGCGTCATGCTCGGCGGCGTGTTCAACTCCGGCATCCTCGCCACGGGCGCGGTGCCGGGCGCTCGCTACAACTACGCCCCCGCGCCCGATGCCGTCATGGACAAGGTGCGCCGCATCGAGGCCGTGTGCCGGGCCCATTCCGTCCCGCTCGCCCATGCGGCGCTGCACTTCGCCCTCGGCCATCCCGCGGTCGCGAGCCTCGTGCTCGGCGGCGTCGCGCCCGAGGAGGTGAGCCGCAACGTCGCCGCCTTCGCCGCCCCCCCGCCCGCGGGGCTGTGGAGCGACTTGAAGAGCGAGGGCCTGCTCGCTCCCGACGCGCCGACGCCCGCCTGATCGCCACCACCGGAGCCGACACGATGCTCAAGGGTCTCGACCCCGTCCTGACGCCCGACCTCCTCTGGGTGCTCGCCGCCATGGGCCACGGCGACGACCTCGCCCTCGTCGACGCCAATTTCCCGGCCGAGACGGTGGCGCGCCGCACCACCTCGGGCGAGCTCGTGCGCATCCCCGGCCTCACCATGGCGCGCGCCGCGGAGGCCGTGCTGTCGCTGCTGCCCGTCGACACCTTCGTCGACGATCCGGTACGGCGCATGGAGGTGGTGGGCGATGCCGTCACGGTGCCGCCGATCCAAAGCGAAGTGCAGGCGGTGATCGACCGGGCGGCCGGCAAGGCGCTGCCGCTCGTCGGCATCGAGCGCTATGCCTTCTACGAGGCGGCGAGCGGGGCCTTCGCGGTCGTGCAGGTGGGCGACATGCGCCCCTACGGCTGCTTCCTCATCCGCAAGGGCGTGGTGCTGGCGGAGTGAAACCGGCGACCCCGGCGGGCTCGCATCGGCTGGAGCCGCGTAGTATAAAACGATTCAAATAACCATATCAGCGGCCAACCAGCCCGCCCGGAAACACGCCCATGGACCGTCCCGTCACCCCCCGTACCCTTCGCCTCAACGCCAGCGACAACGTCATCGTCGCCGTCGATGCGCTGGAGCCCCGCGCTTCCGTCGACGGCGTCGCGGTGACGCAGCGCGTGCCGCGCGGCCACAAGATGGCGGTGGTGCCGGTGGCCGAGGGCGAGCCCATCGTCAAGTTCGGCCAGATCATCGGCTTTGCGTCGAAGCCCATCGCCCCCGGCGAGTGGGTGCACGAGCACAATGTCGAGATGCACGATTTCGCCCGCGACTACCGCTTCGCCGAGGCGGCGCGAGAGGAGGACATCCTGCCCGTCGAGCAGCAGGCGACCTTCGAGGGCTTCCGCCGGGCCAACGGCAAGGTCGGCACGCGCAACTACATCGGCATCCTCACCTCGGTGAACTGCTCGGCGACGGTCGCCCGCTACATGGCCGAGGAAATCCGCCGCTCAGGGCTTCTCGACGACTATCCGAATGTCGACGGCGTCATCCCGCTGGTACACGGCGGCGGCTGCGCCCTCGACGTCAAGGGCGAGGGCTACGAGGTCCTCAAGCGCACCCAGTGGGGCTATGCGACCAACCCCAACATGGCGGCGGTCGTCATGGTCGGCCTCGGCTGCGAAGGCTTCCAGATCGCGCGCTGGAAGGAGATCTACGGCATCACGGAGAGCGACACCTTCCGCTCCTTCACCATCCAGGAGATCGGCGGCACGAAGAAGACGGTGGAGGCCGGCGCCGCCGCCATCCGCGAGATGCTGCCCGTCGCCAACAGGGCGCGGCGCGAGACGGTGCCGGCGTCGGAGCTGATGCTCGCCCTGCAGTGCGGCGGCTCCGACGGCTATTCCGGCATCACGGCCAATCCGGCTCTCGGCGCGGCCGCCGACCTGCTCGTCAAGCACGGCGGCACGGCGATCCTCTCCGAGACGCCGGAGATCTACGGCGCCGAACATCTCCTGACGCGCCGCGCGGCCACCCGCGAGGTCGGCGAGAAGCTCGTCGAGCTCATCAAGTGGTGGGAGGATTACACCACCCGCAACAAGATGGAGATGAACAACAACCCCTCGCCCGGCAACAAGGCAGGCGGGCTCACGACGATCCTCGAGAAGTCGCTCGGCGCCGCGGCCAAGGGCGGCACGACGACGCTCACGGGCGTCTACCGCTATGCCGAGAAGGTCACCGCCAAGGGCTTCGTCTTCATGGATACGCCCGGCTACGACCCGGTCTCGGCAACGGGCCAGGTCGCCGGCGGCGCCAATGTCCTCGCCTTCACCACCGGCCGCGGCTCGGCCTACGGCTGCAAGCCGACGCCGTCGATCAAGCTCGCCACCAACAGCGAGATGTACCGGCGCATGGTCGACGACATGGACATCAACTGCGGCGACGTGGTCGAGGGCGTGTCGATCGAGGACAAGGGCCGCGAGATCTTCGAGAAGGTGCTGAAGGTCGCCTCCGGCGAGCGCTCCAAGTCCGAGGAGCTCGGCTACGGCGACGCCGAATTCGTGCCCTGGCAGATCGGCGCGACGATGTGAGAATAGCGGAGCGCTTGCGGTCCCACAGGCGACGACCTATGTTACATGTAACACAGGTCGGAGACTGAAATGGCAGGTGTCGCCAAGCGCGTGCAGCGCCATCGCGAGCGATTGCGGGCGGCCGGGCTGAAGCCGGTGCAGATCTGGATACCGGACCCGGCGCAGCCCGGCTTTGCCGAGGAATGCCGGCGCCAGTCGCAACTCATCGCCAAGAGCGCCGAGGAAGACGAGATCCTCGATTTCATCGAAGCGGTCTCGGACCATCGGGGCTGGCGTGAATGAGGCGCGGTGATCTCGTCACCGTGGCTCTTCCCGGGGCCTATGGCAAACCCAGACCGGCCCTGATCGTCCAGTCGGATCTCTTCAGCACGCATCCCTCCTTCACCTTGCTGCCGGTGACGAGTGAACTCGTCGCGGCGCCGCTCCTGCGCATCACGGTCGAGCCGAACGAGCGCAACGGCCTGCAGAAGGTCTCGCAGATCATGGTCGACAAGGCTCACACGGTGCCCCGCGGCAAGGTGGGCGAGCCTTTCGGCCGGCTCGACGAGACGGACCTTCTCGCGGTAAACCGCGCGCTCGCGCTCTTTCTCGGCTTTGCGTGAGGCATCGTGACCGACCGGCCCCGTTCCGTTCTCTTCCTCGTCACCGAGGACTGGTTCTTCGCTTCGCATTTCCTGCCCATGGCGCGGGCCGCGCGCGAGATGGGGCTTGCCGTGACGGTGGTGGCGCGGGTGCGGGCGCACCGGGAGGTGATCGAGGCGACGGGCGCGCGCGTGCTGGCGCTCGAGGCGGACCGGCGCAGCATGAGCCCCCTCGCCATCCTGCGCACCGTCGGTGCCATGCGCCGAGTGCTCGCCGAGGAGCGCCCCGACATCGTGCACGCCATCGCCCTGCGCTCCATCGTGCTCGGCGGCCTTGCGGCGCGTCTCGCCGGCATCGCCGGCCGCGTCTATGCGCTGACCGGCCTCGGCTTCCTCGGCGCCCGCCGCGATGCCGTCGCGCGCGTGGCGCGGGCCGGGCTTCGCCTCGTCATCCGCGGCGGGCTCGAAGGCCGCGGCACGCATTACCTCTTCGAGAACGAGGACGACCCGCGTCTCATCGGGCTCGATCCGCGCGCGCCGAACGTGACCATCGTCGGCGGCGCCGGTGTCGAGCCAGCGGATTATCCCGTGGCGCCGCTGCCGCCGCAGCCACCGCTCAGGGTGGCCGTCGTCGCGCGCATGCTGTGGTCGAAGGGCATCGACCTCGCGGTGGAGGCCGTCCGCCGCGCCCGCACGGACGGCGTCGCGGTCGAGCTCTCGCTCTTCGGCGCGCCGGATCCCGACAATCCCAAGGCGGTGCCGGAGGCGACGCTCCGGCAATGGTCGGAGGAGCCCGGCATCGCCTGGCGCGGCCCGACGCGCGACATCGCCGGCGTCTGGCGCGAGCACCACGTCTCGTGCCTGCCGTCGCGCGGCGGCGAGGGCCTGCCACGCACCTTGCTCGAAGGGGCGGTGAGCGGCCGCGCCGTCCTGACGACGGACGTGCCCGGCTGCCGTACGCTGGTGCGCGACGGCATCGAGGGCCTCGTGGTGCCGCCGGACGACGCAGCGGCTCTCGCCGAGGCCATCGCGCAGCTGGCGGCCGATCCGCGGCGCGTCGCCGCCATGGGCGCTGCGGCGCGCGCGCGCGTGCTCGACGGCTTCACGGAGCGCCACGTGATGGACGGGTTGAAGGACCTCTACCGCCGCATGCTCGACGAGCGGCCATGACGCGCCTCGCAACGGACAAGGCCGCTTTCGTCCGCACCCATACGCGGCTCCTGCCGGTGCCGCACGCGCCGGAGATCGTGCTGCATGTGGCGGACGAAGCGACGGCCCTGTGGGAGAAGACCGAGGAGGAGCTCGGCGCCATGGGGCTGCCGCCGCCCTTCTGGGCCTTCGCCTGGGCTGGCGGGCAGGCGCTGGCGCGCTATATCCTCGATCACCCGGCCATCGTCACCGGCAAGCGCGTGCTCGATTTCGCGTCGGGTTCGGGGCTCGTGGCCATCGCCGCCGCACGGGCCGGCGCGGCACAGGTGGACGCCTGCGACATCGACACCTTCGCGGCGGCGGCCATTGCGGTGAATGCCGAGGCCAACGGTGTCGCCCTCACCGTCCGCCAGGACAATCTCGTCGGCACGGACGAGGGGTGGGACTGCGTGCTGGCCGGCGACATCTGCTACGAGCGCGATCTCGCCGCTGCCGTCACCGACTGGCTGTCGCGCCTCGCCGCGCGCGGCGCCACTGTGCTCATCGGCGACCCCGGCCGCAGTTATCTGGCGCGCGAACGGCTCGCCGCGCTCGCCACCTATGAGGTGCCGGTGACGCGGGCGCTCGAAGACAACGAGATCAAGAAGACGAGCGTCTGGGCCTTTCGCGAGGCCTGAGATCAGCGCGTGAGGGTCTCGAGCGCCTCGCGGTGCAGAACGGCGCTGCCGGCCGAGAAGCAGCAGAAGACGACGCGTTCGATGGAAATATCCGGCAATCTCGCCAGCACGGTGCCCACCGCGACCGGCGCCGCCTCCTCGGGGGGAAAGCCGTAGACGCCGGTGGAGATGGCGGGAAAGGCGATGCGGGCAAGGCCGTGCGCATCGGCGAGGGCAAGCGCATTGCCGTAGCAGGCGGCGAGCAGCGTCGCCTCTCCCTCCGCGCCTCCCCGCCAGACGGGACCGACCGTGTGGATGACATGGGCCGACGGCAGCCGATAGCCGCGCGTGATCTTCGCCTCGCCGGTCTCGCACCCGCCGAGGGTGCGGCATTCGGCGAGAAGCTCCGGCCCCGCCGCCCGGTGGATCGCTCCGTCGACGCCGCCACCGCCGAGGAGCGTGCGGTTGGCGGCGTTGACGACGGCATCGACGGCGAGACGCGTGATGTCCCCCACCACGATCTCGATGATGCCGCCGGGAACGGCGGCCCGATGCGGCCAGTCGCCCATGGCCGGTCCTTCCGCGCTTCGTCAGGCGAATTCGTGGCGCAGGTCGAGCGTCGACCGCACGCCGACGTCATCATAGCTCTCCTTGAGCCATTTGCGCGCGGCCTGCCGGCCAAGATCGGCGAGGCGCTGCAGGAGGCTCCAGTCCGCCGACAGGCGCGAGGCCGCCGTCACGCGCTTCATCAGGAGGTCGGCGTCGATGCGGTGCATGAGCACGCGCTTGTACTCGTCCTTCGACAGCTTGCCCTCGTCGATGAGGCGCGTGACGAATTCGATGGCGCGCATCTCGCGCAGGAGTGTCGCGTTGAAGGTGATCTCGGTCAGGCGGTTCTGGATCTCGCGGGCGGAGCGCGGCGTCTCCTCCCGCTCGATCGGATTGATCTGCACCAGGAGCACGTCGTCGCTCGCCGCGCCGTAGAACAGCGGAAAGAGGGCGGGATTGCCCATGTAGCCGCCGTCCCAATAGGGCACGCCGTCGATCTCGACCGCCTGGAAGACCATGGGCAGGCAGGCCGAGGCCATGATGTGGTCGGCGGTCAGCTCCGGGCGCTCGAAGAGCTTGATCTTGCCCGTGCGCACGTTGGTCGCGGCGATGAAGAGCGAGACCGAGTTGCAGGCGCGCACCTTGTCGAAGTCGATCAGCTCCTCGATGAGGTCGCGGAGCGGATTGATGTTGAGCGGGTTGAAGTCGTAGGGGCTGGCGAAGCGCGACACCATGTCGAACCACAGGAGGCCGGGCGGCTCGTCGCCCCCGCCCCAGATGCCGAGCATGCGGTCGACGAGCGAGCGCTGCAGCGGCGACAGCGCCCCGTCGCGGCTGACGCGCCGCCAGAAGGTCTCGAGGTCGCGCCGTGCGCCGTCGATGCCGGCCTCGATGAAGCCCTGAGTCATGACGACGGCGTTCATGGCGCCGGCGCTCGTGCCCGAGATCGCCTCGATGGCGAGCCGGCCATCCTCGAGCAGGGCGTCGACGACGCCCCAGGTGAAGGCGCCGTGGGCGCCGCCGCCCTGCAGGGCAAGGCAGATGCTCTTCTCGGCCTTCGGGCCGGCGATGCCGGCAAAGCCGCCCGCCGGCTTGCCGGGGGCTTGCCGGCAGGATGGCGGACGCGGGGGGCGCGGCCGGTCATTCGGCCGTCCAGCCGCCGTCGATGGTGGCGATCGCGCCCGTGATGGAGCGCGCGGCGTCGGAGGCGAGGAAGACGGCGTAGGCGGCGACTTCGTCCACCGTCACGAATTCCTTCGTCGGCTGGCCGGCGAGCAGCACCTTCTCCTTCACCTCGGCCTCGCTGATGCCACGGGCCTTGGCCGTGTCGGGAATCTGCTTCTCGACGAGCGGCGTCCAGACATAGCCGGGGCAGATGGCGTTCACCGTGATGCCGTGGGTCGCGACCTCGAGGGCGATCGTCTTGGTGAGGCCGGCGATGCCGTGCTTGGCCGCCACATAGGCCGACTTGTAGGGCGAGGCGACGAGGGCATGGGCGGAAGCGGTGTTGATGATGCGGCCCCAGCGGCGCGCCTTCATGCCGGGCACGGCCGCCCGGATGCCATGGAAGGCGGAGGAGAGATTGATCGCGATGATCTGGTCCCACTTCTCGACCGGGAACTCCTCAACGGGCGCGACATGCTGGATGCCGGCATTGTTGACGAGCACGTCGACGGAGCCGAGGGACTTCTCGGTATCGGCGATCATCTGGGCGATCTCGGCCGGCTTCGTCATGTCGGCGCCGGAATAGATGGCCTTGACGCCGAACTCGCGCTCGATCGTCGCCCGTTCCCGCTCGATGGCAGCCGGCTCGCCGAAGCCGTTGATGACGACGTGGGCACCCTCGGCGGCCAGGGCCCGGGCGATGGCGAGCCCGATGCCGCTCGTTGAACCGGTGACGACGGCGGTGCGCGATTTCAGCGACATGTGTTGCTCCCGATGGCTGCTGTTATGATGTTCCTGGACGCGACGAAGAACTCTTCTCGCAAGGCCCTCTTCGCGGCGAAGCGCCGCCGCGGGGTGGGCAACTGGGGTGATAGACCCTATCTATGTTGCGCCGCACTGCAAACCCACGTCGCACGGGGACCGCTCGCCGCGAGTCCCTTCGCGCAACCGGTGGCACGAGGCCGCGGCGGACATGCGCTCGGTGCGGTGCCTCGCCGGGCGAGTAACGCTATAATGTTCGCATTGAGGCACCGTATCGCCACCGCCTGATGACAGCGGCGGCGGGCAACGGCCACGGGACAGACAGCGACACGATGCACGAGATCGAGGCAGGCCACGACCATCACCATCACCACGGCGAGGACGGGGATTGCGCCCATGCCGCCGCCCGGCTGAAGGAGGCGCCTGCCGCGCTCGATGCGGCCGAGGCCGCCTGCCGGACACGCGGCCAGCGGCTGACGCCGATCCGCCGCGCCGTGCTGGAGACGCTCTATGCCACGCACCGGCCGCTCGGCGCCTACGACCTCGCCGAGGCGCTGACCCGGCAGGACGAGCGGCGGGTGGCGCCGATCACGATCTACCGCGCCCTCGACTTCCTCCTGGAGCAGGGCTTCGTGCACAAGCTGGAGACGAAGAACGCCTTCGTCGCCTGCCCGCACCATCACGAGCCCGGGGAGCTCGTCGTCTTCCTCATCTGCGAGACCTGCGGCGGCGTCGACGAGGCCTCCTCGCCCGAGGTCGGCGCGGCCCTCAGGCGGGTGCTGACCGGCGCCGCCTTCAAGCCGCGGGCCCAGGTCGTCGAGATCGCCGGCACGTGTGCCCATTGCCGGGCAGGCGCAAAAGGCGAAAGTCAAGCCTTGACCTGACGGCGCGAGAGGCGCAGCAAGACCTTCGATCGTCCAAACGAGCCTTCCGAGCCGATCGCATGACAGCTGACATCACCCATCTGCCGGGCACCGAGGCGCTGACGCCTGCCCCTGCGGGCGCAGGCGCGCGGCACCGCACCGTCGGCGTCAAGGTCGGCTCCGTCGCGGTCGGCGGCGGGGCGCCCATCGTCGTCCAGTCGATGACCAACACCGACACGGCCGATGTCGAGGCGACGGTGCGGCAGGTGGCCGCGCTCGCGCGCGCGGGGTCCGAGCTCGTGCGCATCACCGTCGACCGGGCCGAGGCGGCGGCAGCGGTGCCGCACATTCGCGACAAATTGGCGCGGATGGGCATCGCCGTGCCCATCGTCGGCGACTTCCACTTCATCGGCCACAAGCTGCTCGCCGACCATCCGGCCTGCGCCGAGGCGCTCGACAAGTACCGCATCAATCCCGGCAACGTCGGCTTCAAGGACAAGAAGGACCGGCAGTTCGGCATGATCGTCGAGACGGCGATCCGCTGGCAGAAGCCCGTGCGCATCGGCGCCAACTGGGGCTCGCTCGACCAGGAGCTGCTGACGCACCTCATGGACATCAACGCCCGCTCGCCCCGGCCCGTCGATGCGCGCGCCGTCACGCGCGAGGCGCTGGTGCGCTCGGCGCTCCTGTCGGCCGAGCGGGCCGAGGAGATCGGCCTTGCACGCGACAGGATCATCCTCTCCGCCAAGGTCTCGGCGGTGCAGGACCTCATCGCCGTCTACCGCGACCTCGCCGCGCGCTCGGACTATGCCCTGCATCTCGGCCTCACCGAGGCCGGCATGGGCTCCAAGGGCATCGTCGCCTCGGCCGCGGCCATCGGCATCCTCCTGCAGGAAGGCGTCGGCGACACGATCCGCTTCTCGCTGACGCCCGAGCCCGGGGGCGACCGCACGCTCGAGGTCAAGGCGGCCCAGGAGCTGCTGCAGACCATGGGCTTCCGCACCTTCGTGCCGCTGGTCGCCGCCTGCCCCGGCTGCGGGCGCACGACCTCCACCGTGTTCCAGGAGCTCGCCCGCGACATCCAGGACTGGATCTCGACCTCGATGCCCGAGTGGAAGACGCGCTATCCCGGCGTCGAGGCGCTCAACGTCGCGGTCATGGGCTGCATCGTCAACGGGCCGGGCGAATCGAAACATGCCGACATCGGCATCTCGCTGCCCGGCACGGGGGAAATGCCGGCCGCGCCGGTCTTCATCGACGGGCAGAAGGCCACGACCCTGCGCGGGCCGACGATTGCGGCGGAATTCAAGACGCTGGTCGCCGATTACATCGACAGGCGCTTCGGGCAGCGCCTGTCGAAGGCCGCCGAGTAGCCTGCCGTCCCATCCTATCCGTTTGACAATTCACACTTTCCGGCGATCGGCGCATGGGGCGTTTGCCCGGCCTGCCGCTTGTGGTAAACACCGCCGGCCCTAAGGGTGCCTTCGTCGCGGCCCAGCCGCCCCGAAGGGTAACAGCGCGCCGTGCGGCCGGCTGCCGGCGGCATTCATGTGTGGCCAACCATAGGCCTTCATCCATATGGTTTCAGATACCAAAGCCTCCATGCTCGCAGGTCAGGGCAGCAGCAGCGAGCAGGCTGCCGGCGACATGGGACAGGCCGGGGTGCATGCGCCCTCCAGCTTCTTCGCCCTCGCGCTCGGATCCGTCGGCGTCGTCTACGGCGACATCGGCACGAGCCCGCTCTATGCGCTGCGCGAGGCGGTGCATGCCGTCTCGGACGGCGACGGGCCCATCGCCCGCGAAACGATCATCGGCGTGCTGTCGCTCATCCTGTGGTCGCTCATCCTCGTGGTGACGATCAAATACGTGGTGATCCTGCTCAGGGCCGACAACAAGGGCGAAGGCGGCACGCTGAGCCTCGTGGCCCTTGCCCAGCGGGCGATGGGCCGCTCGCACGCCCTCGTCCTCGCGCTCGGCATCACCGGCGCCGCGCTGTTCTACGGCGATTCCATGCTGACGCCGGCGATCTCGGTGCTGTCGGCCGTCGAGGGCCTCAAGCTCGCGGCGCCGGAGCTCGGCGACTATGTCGTGCCCATCACCGTCGCCATCCTCGTCGCGCTCTTCGCCGTGCAGAGCCGCGGCACCGGCAAGGTCGCCGCGTTCTTCGGGCCGATCATGGGCGTGTGGTTCACGGTGCTGGCGGTGACGGGCATCCTGCACATCATGGACGATCCGGACGTCTTCCGGGCGCTGTGGCCGCACTACGGGCTGATGTTCCTCATCAACCACTCGGTCGTCGCCTTCGCGGTCCTCGGCGCCGTCTGCCTGGCCGTGACGGGAGCCGAGGCGCTCTATGCCGATCTCGGCCACTTCGGGCGCGGCCCCATCCGCGCGGCCTGGCTGTGCTTCGTCTTTCCCGCCCTGGTGCTGAACTATTTCGGGCAGGGCGCGCTCGTGCTCGCCCATCCGGACGCCATCGAGAACCCGTTCTACCGCATGGTGCCCGACTGGGGCCTTCTGCCCCTCACCATCCTGGCGACGGTGGCGACCATCATCGCGAGCCAGGCCGTCATCACCGGCGCCTTCTCGCTCACGCGCCAGGCCATCCAGCTCGGCCTGCTGCCGCGGCTCGAGGTGCGCTTCACCTCGGCCTCGCACCAGGGCCAGATCTTCCTGCCGCGCGTCAACGCCATGCTGCTCATCGGCGTGCTCTTCCTCGTGGCCATGTTCGGCTCCTCGAGCGGCCTCGCCCACGCCTACGGCATCTCGGTCTTCGGCGCGATGGTGGTGGACGGCATCCTCGCCATCCTCGTCATCTGGAAGGGCTGGCGCTGGAGCCTCGCCGCCGCCGTCCTGCTGATCGTGCCGTTCCTGACGATCGACATCGCCTTCTTCTCGGCGAACCTGCTCAAATTGTTCTCCGGCGGCTATGTGCCGGTGCTGCTGGCGAGCGTGCTCATCGTCGTGATGTGGACCTGGGTGAAGGGCACCGCCATCCTCTTCGCCAAGACGCGCAAGGTGGACGTGCCGCTCGTCGAGCTCGTGGAGATGCTGCAGAAGAGCCCGCCGCACCGCATCAAGGGCACGGCCGTGTTCCTGACGAGCGATCCGGAGACCGCCCCCTCGGCGCTGCTGCACAACCTCAAGCACAACAAGGTGCTGCACGAGAAGAACGCCATCCTCACCGTCAGGACGGCCGACGTGCCGCGCATCAACGACGAGGAGCGCGTCAACATCGAGCCCATCGCCGACGGCTTCTGGCGGGTGGAGATGACCTTCGGCTACATGGAGATGCCCAACGTGCCGAAGGGCCTCGCCATCCTGCGCAAGCGGGGCTTCAAGTTCGACATCATGTCGACGTCGTTCTTCCTCTCGCGCCGCTCCATCCGGCCCGCCGCCCAGTCGGGCATGCCGATGTGGCAGGACAGGCTGTTCATCTCGCTCGCCAAGAACGCCAACGACGCGACGGACTTCTTCCAGATCCCCACCGGCCGCGTCGTCGAGGTCGGCACCCAGGTGACGGTGTAGGCGCCGCGCCCAGCCCCCCCTCTCCCCGCTGGCGGGGAGAGGGAGCACCAGGCCCGCGGCCACGCGATCCGATAAGACCTACTTGCGGCGCGCGGCGGCGAAGCGCGCCGCCTCGCGCAGCGTGTCCGCCGCCGGGCCGAAGGGGGCGAGCGCCGCCACGGCCTCCTCGGCGAGGCGATCGCGCTCCGCCCGCGCCGCCTCGATGCCGAGCACGTCGACGAGCGTCGCCTTGCCCCTGTCGGCATCCTTGGCGGCGCGCTTGCCGAGCGCGTCCGTGCTCGCCTCCCGGTCGAGGATGTCGTCGGCAATCTGGAAGGCTGCGCCGAGGGCCCGGCCATAGACCGCGAGGCGACCCCGCTCCTCGGCCCCCGCCCGCGCGACAATCCCGCCCGCATCGACGGCAAAGGCGATGAGCGCTCCCGTCTTCATGGCCTGCAGGCGGCGCACCTCGGCCTCCGCGAAGGGCGTGGACCGGCTCTCGGCCTCGAGGTCCAGCATCTGCCCGCCGACCATGCCGCCGAGCCCGGCCGCCCGGGCAAGGCCGAGCACGAGCTCGGCACGGACGGCCGCCTCCGCCGTCAGGGCCGGATCGGCGAGCACGTCGAAGGCGAGCGTCAGCAGCGCGTCGCCGGCAAGGATGGCGGTGGCCTCGTCGAAGGCGCGGTGCACGGTGGGGCGGCCGCGCCTCAGGTCGTCGTCGTCCATGGCCGGCAGGTCGTCATGGACGAGGGAATAGCAATGCAGGAGCTCGATGGCGGCCCCCGCCCGCAGCGCCCCCTCCCCGGTCTCGCCGAAGAGCCGGGCCGTCTCGACGGTGAGGAAAGGACGCAGGCGCTTGCCACCGTCGAGCACGGCATGGCGCATGGCGGCGAGAAGGCGGGGCGGGCGGGCGATCTCGCCGGCGAGCGGCGTGCCGCCGAGAAGCGCCTCGAGCAGTGGCTCCAGCGCGCGGGCCGCGGCCTCGAGACGCTCGGTAAAAGCGGCGCTCAAGCTCGCCATGGTCGTTTCTCCCAGGTCGCCACCGGAACGTGAAGGCAAGCGTCGCTTGCCCGAGACGCCCGGATCGGTCAAGCCTATGGGCCACTCAGGGGCAGGGAGATGACCGCAAACGTGCAAGCAAGAAGCCGGGGGAGGCTGGCCATCGGCCGGACGGTGCTGCGCTGGACCATGCGCGCGGTGCTCGCCATCATGCTGTTCTGGGCCGTTTCCATCGCCGTCTACCGCGTCCTGCCGCCCGTCTCCACGCTGATGCTGGGGCGCTGGCTCACGCTGCAGCCGGTTGAGCGCATCTACATGCCGCTGTCGGACATATCGCCGCATCTCGCCCGGGCGGCCATCGCGGCGGAGGATTCGCGGTTCTGCATGCATGCGGGGATCGACTGGTTCGCCCTGCAGAGCGTCATCGAGGATGCATTCGGCGACGGCGCCTCGCGCGGGGCCTCCACCATCACCATGCAGACGGTGAAGAACATCCTCCTCTGGCCGGGCCGCTCCTACCTGCGCAAGGGGCTCGAGCTGCCGCTCGCGCTCGTCGTCGACACCGTCTGGCCGAAACGCCGGGTGATGGAGGCCTATCTCAACATCGCCGAGTGGGGAGAGGGCGTCTTCGGCGCCGAGGCGGCGGCGCGGCGCCATTTCGGCAAGAGCGCGCGGGATCTGACGCGGCGCGAGGCGGCCCTCCTCGTGGCCGCCTTGCCCAATCCGATCGCGCGCAACCCGGCCCGCCCGACCCGCTATCTGTCCACCTATGCCTCGCGCATCATGGGCCGCATGGGCAACGAGAACGTCTCCTGCCTCGGCGCGTAAAGGGAAAATCCCACTTTCTGCCGCCGAGGGCTAGCCAATCCGGCGCTGAGCCTGTATAAGCCCGCGTCCCAGAGACAGTTTCGTCAACGAGGGACCTGCGCCCCTTTGCGCGCGCAGGCCCGCAGAAGCCATCGACCGGAGTTGAGCCATGGCCGTTCCGAAAAGAAAAACGTCGCGGATGAAGCGCGGCCACCGCCGCTCCGCCGACGCGCTGCAGCAGCCCACCTACGTGGAAGACAAGGACTCGGGCGAG
This sequence comes from Chelatococcus caeni, assembly GCF_014196925.1. Taxonomy (GTDB): domain Bacteria; phylum Pseudomonadota; class Alphaproteobacteria; order Rhizobiales; family Beijerinckiaceae; genus Chelatococcus_A; species Chelatococcus_A caeni. The sequence goes on from NZ_JACIEN010000002.1 coordinate 32,837, forward strand.
CTGCGTCGTCCGCACCACGTCGACCTCAAGACCGGCATGTATCGCGGCCGGCAGGTGCTGAAGCCCCGCGCCGAGGCGTGAGAGGCGGACGCTCCATCGAGCGATACGACAGGAAGGGCCGGTTCACCGGCCCTTTTTTGTTGCCGGCGTGCAGAGATCGCCACTCTTTACCGGCCGTTAACCCTTGCCGTTCATGATGCCCGCTAGCGTTTCTGCGCGCCGGTTCAGCCGCCGCCTCCGGTGCCAGACGCGGCAAGCTCCCAGACAGGCAGGACCCGGCAGCCGATGGCAGACTGGACAGGCGTCGCTCGTCGCGCGGACCATCCGGCGTCGCTCACGCCCGATGCCGCTGCCGCGCCGCTCGATCCCCGCCGGCTGCTGACGTCGCTCGGGGAGGTGGTCTACGACTGGGACCTTGCCAGCGACCGGCTCAGCTTCGGCAGCAACGGCGCCGAGGTCATCGGCCTCGACTGCAGGGGTGCGCTCGCGACCGGCGCGGCCTTCGACCGGCTGATCGACGTCGCCTCCGGCCCCGGCCGCTGCGCCTTCTTCCGCACCACCGCAGGCGAGGACACCGGCGCCGGCGTGCCCTTCCGCCTCCACTACCGCCTCAGGGCCGGCGCCACGGATGTCGCCGTCGAGGACAGCGGGCGCTGGTATGGGGGCCCCGACGGGCGCCCGGCGACCGTGCACGGCGTCATGCGCATCGCGCGCGAGCCCGCGCAGTCCGGCGTCGCACGGGCCGACGGCTGGGCTGACCTCGCCAGGACGATCGGCGCCCTCTTCGCCGAGGACTGCGGCCGCCGCACGCCGCTGACACTGATCTTCCTCGCCATCGACAATCTCGGGGCCATCAATGCGGCGCTCGGCTATGCGCGGGGCGACGACATCATCGCGGCCACCGCGCAGGTCCTGATGCGGCAGCTGCGGCAGGGCGACCTGCTCATCCGCCACGGCAGCAACCGCTTCGCGCTCGTCATGCGCGGCTGCTCCGCCCAGCAGGCGACGGTCGCCGCCGCGCGCATGGCCGGGCTCGCCGCGGCGGCCGGCGGGGCTGCGGCGGCGGTGCGCCTGCGCATGGGCGCCGCGACGGCGCCCCAGCATGCCGACGATGCGGAAACGCTGATGCGGAACGCCAATCTCGCCTTCGACGAGGCGCGGCGGCTGAGCGGCAGCGGCTTTGTCTTCTACGGACCGCAACTGGCTGCCACCATGACCACACGCCGTGCCACGGCGGACGGGATCGACATCCTCGCCGCCCTCAACGAACGCCGGATCGTGCCCGCGCGCCAGGCGATCGTCGATGCCGTGACGCGCCAGCCGGCCTTCCACGAGGCCCTGCTGCGCCTGCGACTGCCCGACGGGGGCGAGGCCGGGGCCGCGCGCCTCGTGCCCGCGGCCGAGAAGGTCGGGCTGATCGAGGCCGTCGACCACCGCATGCTCGAGCTGATCGCCGCCCGCATGATGGGCGAGCCGGGGCTGCGCATCGCCCTCAACATCTCGCCGCGCACGCTCGCGAGCCGCGCCTGGCTCGGCAATCTCGCCGCCCAGCTCGGCGCCTGCCCCGGCGTCGCCGAGCGGCTCATCATCGAGATCACCGAGACGGCGGCCGTCGAGGACCCGGGCGCCACGCGGGCCTCGCTCGACGCCATGAAGGCGCTCGGCGTCTTCATCGCCATCGACGATTTCGGCGCCGGACACACCTCCTTCCGGCACCTGCGCCATTTCCCCATCGACCTGCTCAAGATCGACGGCGCCTTCGTGCAGAACTTCGCGCGGTCGAGCGACGACCGCTTCTTCGTGCGCACGCTCGTCGACCTCGCCCAGCATCTCGGCATCGCCACGGTCGCCGAATGGGTGGAGGACGAGGACACCGCCCGCCTCCTCACCCAATGGGGGGTCGACTACCTGCAGGGCGAGCACATCGCGCCGGTGACGGCCTGGCCCGAGCCGGCCGGCCTCGCCGTGGAGCGTGCCAGGGAGCGGGCCAGGTCAGCCTGAGCCGGCCGTCAGCGCCGCCCCGGATCGCCGAGGCGCGCGCCGATCTCGTGAGCCCCGAGCAGCAGCAGCGCGAAGGCGAAGGGCACGAGATAGTAATACAGCCGGAACAGCAGCAGGGCGCCGAGGACCCCCTCGCGCGGCAAGTGCGACAGGGCGATCAGCATGGTCGCCTCGAAGACGCCTATGCCGCCCGGGGCGTGGCTGGCGATGCCGAGCATGCAGGCCGCGACATAGATGGCGAGGAAGGTCTCGTAGCTGAGGCCGTGGCCGCCCGGCAGGAGCACGAAGAGGACGCCCGCCGCCGCGCAGACGTCGCCCGCGCCGAGCAGCATCTGCCCGATGGACAGCCGGAAGCCCGGCAGTTCGAGGCGCCAGCCCTGCACGCTGACGCTGCGCCGCTTGACGCCGACCCAGGCGAGATAGCCGACGAGGGCGGCGACGATGGCGATGCCCAGCCCCTCGTTGAGCCGCACGACCGTGCCCGTCAGCGCCGCGACGGCGAGGCTCTCGCGCATCAGGCTCCAGGCCAGAACCGCGCTCATGCCGAGCCAGAAGGTGATGCCGGCGATGACGGTGAGGCCGACGATGGTCGGCGCCTTGATGCCGTAGGGCGAATAGATGCGGTAGCGCACCGCCCCGGAGGTGACGAGCGGAAAGCCCAGCGTGAAGCTGACGGCGTAGCTCGTGAAGGAGGCGAGCGCCGTGACGCGATAGGCGATGCTGCGGCCGAGCTGGCGCAGGGCGAGGGCGTCGTATCCCGTCAGCAGCAGGTAGCTGACGCAGGTGAAGAGGATGGCGAGCGCGATCTGCCGCACGCTGGCGGCCGCAAAGGCGTTCCTGAGCTCGGCAAGGCTGATCTCTCCGATGATGCGCCACAGCACGACCATCGAGGCGAGGAAGAGCGCGACGCTGACCACGGTGCCGATGAGCGACAGCCGGCGGCGCGTGTCGCCGGTGACCTCGACGGGCGGGCTCGGCGGGGGCGCGGCGAGCGCAGTGCCCGGCCCGGCTGCGGGCTGAACGGCCCCGGCACGTCCCCGGTCCCCGTCCACGGCGCCGGCCTCGTGCTCTCCTGCCTCCATGCTGCGGACGCGTCCCATCCCGTTTCACATGCGCGGCGCGGACCTCGAAGAGGCGCCGCACCCCGCCCGGTTATGGGGGCGGGGTGCGGCGAGTGCAAGGCGGCGGGCAGGGAAATCCGCTGCGGGCATGGCGCCCGTGCCGGGGCTGCAGGGCTGGCCGGGCCGTCCCTGCCGCAGGCGCGATGCAGGCGTCAGACGGTGGGCGCCGGGCGGCGGGCGAGACCGGCTGCCGCGCCCCGCCGGTACCTGAGGTCCAGCGCCGGGCGCTCCACCAGATGCCAGGAGACGAAGCCCGCCGCCAGCGCCAGCGGCGTCGCCATGAGCGATATGGCCGTCGGGCCGACCTCGGGCCCGAAGGCCCAGATCAGCAGCTGCTGCAGCGGAAAGGCGAACAGGTAGGCGCCGTAGGACATGTCGCCGAACCGCTCCTTCACGTCGAAGGACAGCGGATGCGCCAGCGCGGCATAGATGACGAGATAGGGCAGGGCCAGGAGATAGACGAACTGTGCGCCCGGCCGGTTCGCGAAGGCGTAGAGCAATATCAGGCAGGCGAGGGCGAGGCCGGCGCTGACCGGGACCGTTGCCCGGTGCACCCACAGCGCCGCGCCGAGCACGAAGACGAGGCCGTAGCGCAGGACCGGGAAGAGCGAGGCGCCAGCCCAGAGCTCGCCGCCCATGTTCCCCCAGGACAGGCCCCACACCTGGCTGCCCCAGAGCACGAGCCCCGCGACGGCGGCGACGAGCAGCAGCACGCCGCGGCGCGACAGGAGCCCGCAGACCATGGCGACCGGCAGGAGCAGGTAGAACCCGCATTCGAGCGCCAGGGTCCAGATGGAGCCGTTGACCCCGGTATGGGGCAGGTTCGTGAAGACGCCGGGCAGATTGAAGGACACGCCGAAGACGAAGATGTTGCGTGCGTGCTGCAGCGTCTCGGGATGGAGCAGGTAGTCGGCGAGGCCGAGGCTCGTGACCATGGGGCCGAGGCAGAAGATATCGAACACCGTCACGAGGGCGAGCGCCGGCACGATGCGCAGGACGCGGTTGAGGAGATACTGACCCGAGGCGTGCACGGTCACCGAACGCGCCACCAGGAAGCCGCTGATGGCGAAGAAGATGGCGACGCCCATGCCCCCGCCCGTGTCGTAGCCATCCGTCAGCCAGTGGAAGAGCTCCGCCCCGGTGCCGGTCAGCGTGTAGCTGTGGCTCCACAGCACCAGCAGCACCGCCACGAGGCGCAGGAGGTCGAAGTTGTTGGCCCGCGTTTCAAATGCTTCCCGTATCGTCATCGCCCCACCCGATCTGTTGCCGTCCCCTTGCCGCGCAGCGGGAACGCCCTCAACGCGCGATCGCGAGCGATATTATCAACCTATGGGTGCAGAACGTCGTAGGCTGCGAGTGGCGGATGGCGATCCCTGCAGCGCTCAGCCCGGATCGAGGAGCCGCGCCCCGGGGCCTTCGCGGGCGAGCGCATCGTGCGGGTTGCGCAGGCGGCAGGCCTTCACCGACAGGCACCCGCAGCCGATGCACTGGTCGAGCTGATCGCGCAGCCGCGTGAGGCGGTCTATGCGCAGGTCAAGCTCCTGCCGCCAGCTCAGCGACAGGGCCCGCCAGTCCTCCTCGGTCGGCGTGCGCCCCTCGGGCAATGCGGCCAGCGCCTCGCCGATGGCGGCGAGGGGAATGCCGACCCGCTGCGCCACCTTGATGACGGCGACGCGCCGCAGCACCTCGCGCGGATAGCGGCGCTGGTTGCCGGCGCTGCGCAGGCTGCGGATGAGCCCCTTCCGCTCGTAGAAATGCAGGGCCGAAACGGCGACGCCGCTGCGCCGCGCGACCTCGCCCACCGTCAGATCCCGGCCGACCGCCACAGGATCGGGCATCGTCATGCTCGCCCTCCAGGTCTCAGGTCTTTCCAGGCTCGAAGCCGGGCATTGACCTCAAGCTAAGTTCAGGTTTTATCACTGCGGCTCCCCGCGTGCCAGCGCACGCCGAACCATGGAGCACCCATGCCGATGACCCTGCCCATCCGGCTCGCGATGATCTACGGCAGCAACCGCGAAGGGCGCCTGTGCGACACCGTCGCCGACTGGGCGGCGGCGGAAGTCGACAAGAGCGGCGCCTTCTCCCTCCTGCGCCTCGACCCGGCCGGGCTCGACCTGTCGCTGCGCCACCCGAGCCGCGACGATCCGGCCGTCGCCGGCCTCAGGCAGGCGATCGCGGCGGCGGACGCCTTCCTCGTGGTGACGCCGGAGTACAACCGCGGCTATCCGGCGCCGCTCAAGTTCATGATCGACTGCGCCAGTCACGAATGGCACGCCAAGCCCGTCGCCTTCGTTTCCTACGGCGGCATCTCGGGCGGGCTGCGCGCCGTCGAGCAGCTGCGGCTCGTCTTCGGCGAGCTGCATGCGGCGACGATCCGCGACTGCGTGTCCTTCGCCCAGGCGCACGAGCGCTTCCGCCCCGACGGGTCGCTGCCGGAGGGCGACGGCGCCTACAAGGCCATGGCCCTGCTGCTCGCGCGGCTCGCCTGGTGGGCCCGCGCCCTGCGCGACGCGCGCCAGGCCTCGGCCTACAGCGAGGTGGCCGCATGAGGCCGATGCGCCAGGGCGAGCTCGCCGGCGGCGAGGCGGTTCCGGCCGCCGCCGGGCCCAGGGCCGGCGCCCGCAACGCGACGCTGCTCGCGACGGGCGTGCTCACCATCATGTCCGCCGCCACCATCGCGCCGGCGCTGCCGGCCATGCAGGCGCATTTCGCCGGCACGGAGCAGGTGGCCCTGATGACGCGGCTCGTCCTCACCATCCCGGCGCTCGCCATCGCGCTCGTCGCCCTGCCTGCCGGCGGCCTCATCGACCGCTGGGGCCGGCGCCCGTTCCTGATCGGCGCCATCGGCCTCTACGGCATCGCCGGCATGTCGGGGCTGGTGCTCGATTCGCTCGGCGCCATTCTCGCCAGCCGGGCGCTGCTCGGGGTCGCCGTGGCGATGATCATGACGACGGCGACCGCGCTCGTCGGCGATTATCTCGCCGGTCCGGCGCGTGACCGGTTCCTCGGCCTGCAATCCGCCGCCATCGGCGGCGGCGGCCTCCTGTGCCTCACGGGCGGCGGGCTCCTCGCCGAGATCGACTGGCGGGCACCCTTCGCCATCTACGGCATGGCCTTCCTGCTCATGCCGGCGGTCATCGCCTTCATCGCCGAGCCGGCGCGCAGCGGAGCCGCCCGGCCGGCACCGGGCGAGGCGCCAAGCGGCTCGCCCGCGGCGCTCGCCCTGCTGCTGACGGCCGCCATGCTCAACAGCGTCATCTTCTACCTCGTGCCGACGCAGCTGCCGTTCCATCTGCGCGAGCTCGGCCATGCGGCGCCGAGCCGGGCGGGCCTCGCCATCGGCCTCTTCACGCTCGCGCAGGCGGTCGTCGCGCTCGGCTTCGGCCGGCTGCGCCGCAGCTGGTCGAGCACGACGCTGTTCGGGATCGGCTTCGGGCTCATGGCGGCCGGCTACGGCCTCGTGGCGATGGCCGAAAGCTACGTCGCCGTGGTCGCCGCCATCGTCGTCACCGGCTTCGGCATGGGGCTGGTGATCCCCAATCTCGGCGCAACCGCGCTCACCGTGGCGCCGCCGGCCCTGCGCGGGCGGGTGGCCGGAGGGCTCACGGCCAGCATCTTCCTCGGGCAGTTCCTCTCGCCGCTCGTCAGCCAGCCATGGATCGGCGCCTTCGGCTATGCCGCGACCTTCCGGGACATGGCCGTCGTCCTCGCCGCCATGGCCATGACCGGCCTCGTCCTCGCCGGGCGCGGGCGGCCCTGATCAGGGGCCGGCGTCGGCCCGGCCGATGCCGGTGTCGCGCACGAGGAAGCCGGAGAGGTCGCGGGTCGTATATTCGATGTGGGAGGCGACGACCTCTTCCTGCTCGTGCAGCTCGCGGAAGGGGTCGGGCGTCTTCGGCAGCACGAGCACGGTCGTCATGCCGAGCCGGTGCGGCTCGGCGAGATTCTTGGCGAGGTCCTCGAACATCGCCGCGCGCGAGGCCTCGATGCCGTGGCGGTCGAGGAAGCTCGCATAGGTCGCCGGCTCGGGCTTCGGCACGAAGCCCGCGTCGGCGATGTCGAAGATGTCCTCGAAATGCGCGCCGATGCCGAGCCGCTCCGCCACCGCCTCCGCATGGCCGCGCGAGCCGTTGGTCAGGATGAGCTTGCGCCCCGGCAGGGCGCCGATGGCGGTCGCGAGCGCCGGATCGGGCGCGAGCAGCGAATAATCGATGCTGTGGGCGAAGGCGAGGAAGTCGCGCGGGTCGATGCCCTGCTCCTCCATGAGGCCGCGCAGGGTCGTGCCGTAGCGGTTGTAATAATACTTCTGCAGGGCACGGGCCGAGAGGCCGTCCATGCCGAAGAAGTCGCAGACGAAGAGCGTGATGCGCTCGTCGACCTGCGGCCACAGCTGCGCCTCGTGCGGGTAGAGCGTATTGTCGAGATCGAAGATCCAGGTATCGACATGCGCGAAGCCGCGGCGGGCCTTCTCCGCCCCTGCGGCCGGCACCGTGTCGATCATCTTCATCTGCGACCTCTCGTGCGTGAAAGGAGGAAGGAGATGGGGTGCCGGAGCGGCGATTGCAAGCTCGTCCGGCCCGGCGGAAGCCTCAATGCGGCACGGAGGAGGAGAAGACGTTGATGACGACGACACCGGCCAGGATGAGGCCGATGCCGACGAGCGCCGGCGCATCGAGGCCCTGCCGGAAGGCGAAGAAGCCGACGAGCGAGATGAGCACGATGCCGATGCCGCTCCAGATGGCATAGGCGATGCCGACCGGGATCGTGCGCAGCGTCAGCGACAGGCAGTAGAAGGCGACGCCGTAGCCGACGGCGGTGACGAGGGACGGCAACGGCCTGGTGAAGCCCTCGGACGCCTTGAGCGCCGACGTGGCGATGACCTCACCGACGATGGCGATGAGGAGATAGAGATAGCCCGTCGCCATGTCCTGCCGTGCCTCGCCGTTTCGCCGGCCCTCCCGCCGCCCGTCAGCGGCGGATGAGCGTGCCGGCGCCGTGGTCCGTGTAGAGCTCGAGCAGCACCGAATGGGGCACCTTGCCGTCAAGGATGACGACTCCTTCGACGCCCTGCTCCAGCGCATAGATGCAGGTCTCGACCTTCGGGATCATGCCGCCGGTGATGGTGCCGTCGGCGATGAGGCGGCGGCAGTCCTCCACCGTGAGCTCGGGCAGGAGGTTCTTGTCCTTGTCGAGCACGCCCGGCACGTCGGTGAGGAGGAGCAGGCGCTTGGCGCGCATGGCCCCGGCGATGGCGCCGGCGAAGGTGTCGGCATTGACGTTGTAGGTCGCCCCGTCGTGGCCGACGGCGACGGGCGCGAGCACGGGGATGAGCTCGGCCTTGAGCACCGCGTCGAGCACGGTGCGGTCGACCTTCTCGGGCTCGCCGACGAAGCCGAGGTCGACGATCTTCTCGATGTTCGAATCGGGATCGACCACCGTGCGCGTCACCTTGCGGGCGACGACCATGTTGCCGTCCTTGCCGCACAGGCCGATGGCCTTGCCGCCTTCGACCGAGATGGTGCCGACGATCTGCTTGTTGATGGCGCCGGCGAGCACCATCTCGACGATGTCGACGGTGGCCTTGTCCGTGATCCTGAGGCCGGCCGCGAATTCGGACTTGATGCCGAGCTTCTCCAGCATGCGGCCGATCTGCGGGCCGCCGCCGTGCACGACGATCGGCTTGACGCCGGACTGCTCGAGCAACACCACGTCCTCGGCGAAATCCTCCGCCGCCGCGGCGTCGCCCATGGCATGGCCGCCGTATTTGATGACCACGATCTCCTGGTCGTAGCGCTGCATGTGCGGCAGCGCCTGCACCAGCGTCTCGGCCTGGGTATGCACGTCGGGTAGATCGGGAAGGTCGGTCATGTCGTGTCGCGGCGCAGGTTGAGGGAAGGGTTGCTTCGCGAGGCCGTCTTTTAGCAGGGAGGGAGGCGGCTGTCGCCCCCGCTCCGACGCCTCATGGCAAACGGGAACACGCCTTCACAGGCGGCTCGAGACGAGGCCCGACGTGCCGATCGCCGCCCAGCCGAGCATCACGAGGATGCCGCCGGCCGGGGCCGCCATCGGAAAGAGGCCGTCGTCGACGAGGGCGCGCAGCGTCAGGTCGCCGGTAAAGAGGAGGACGCCCGCGGCGAGCAGCCAGCCGCCGATGCGCATCAGCCCCCGGTGCGCCACCCAGGCGTTGAGCGCGGCCGGCAGGGCGACGAGCAGCACGGCATGGACGAGGAGGATGCTCGCCGCCGTCGCCAGCATGCCGGTGCCGGCGATATGCGCCGCCGCAGCCGCCGCGGCGACACCCCAGAAGCCGAAGAGCCCGCCGACGAAGACAAAGAACCGGTCGCTCATGCCGCCCCCTTTTTGATCCCTCGCCGCTTTGCGGGCACCCTTAGAGGGCGCCGCGCTCGTCCATCAGCCGCGCCACCGCCTCGCGCAGCTCGCTCATGCCCTCGCCGGTGCGGCTCGACGTCGGCAAGATGACCGGGAAGGCCGCCGCGCGCTTGGCGAGGGCGGCGGCCGTCGCCGCGAGCCGCTTGTCGAGCTCGGCTCGTGACAGGGCGTCGGTCTTGGTCAGCACGATCTGGTAGGAGACCGCCGCCTTGTCGAGAAGGTCGAGCACGCCGGCGTCGATGGGCTTGATGCCGTGGCGCGCATCGATGAGCACGTAGACGCGCGCGAGATTGGCGCGCCCGCGCAGATAGGCGTGGATGAGGTCGGTCCAGGCGGCAACCTTCTCCTTGCCGACGGCCGCATAGCCGTAGCCGGGCATGTCGACGAGCGTCAGCCGGCGCGGGGCCCCGTCCTCCGGGCCGATGCGGAAGAAGTTGAGCTCCTGCGTGCGGCCGGGCGTGTTCGAGGTGCGCGCCAGCGCCTTGCGGCCCGTCAGCGCGTTGACGAGGCTCGACTTGCCGACGTTGGAGCGGCCGGCGAAGGCGATCTCGAGCCCCTCCATGGGCGGCAGGCCGCCGAGGGAGGCGGTCGCCCAGATGAAACCGGCCTCGCCCGCGAACAGCTTGCGGCCGATCTCGGCGTGGTCGGTGGCGTCGTCGGTTGCCTCGTTCATCGTCCGAGGCTTAGGCCGTCAGCGCGCCCGCCGCAAGGCATCGACGTCGTTGCCGCGGATGAGAGCGAGGTTGCGTGTGATTTTTGCCGCGTCCCAGTCCCACCAGCGGATAGCGCTGAGCGCCTCGATCTCGGCTTCGGTGAAGCGCATGCGCACCACGCGCGCCGGATTGCCCGCGACGATGGCATAGGCCGGCACGGGCCCCGCGACCACCGCGCGTGCGGCGATGATGGCGCCGTCGCCGACGGTGACGCCCGGCATCAGCATGGCCTCGTGGCCGATCCAGACATCGTTGCCGATGATGGTGTCGCCGCGCAGGCCCGCCGCGATGGAGCCCATGTCGAACCCCTCCTCCCAGCCGTTGCCGAAGATGTTGAAGGGGTAGGTCGAGAGGCCCGTCATGGCGTGGTTGGCGCCGTTCATGATGAAGGTGACGCCGGTGGCGATGGCGCAGAAGCGGCCGATGACGAGCCGGTCGCCGAGGAAATCGTAGTGGTGCAGCACGCAGCGCTCGAGGAAGTGCTGCGGCCCGGCGGGATCGTCGTAATAGGTGTAGTCGCCCACCTCGACATTCGGACGGTCGACGAAGGCCTTCAGGAAACCGACGCGGGGATGGCCGGGCAGCGGGGCCGGATCGAGCGGGTGGGGCCCGCAGCCGGCGGGCGGGGCGGGCGGGCGCTTCATCCCGGTCTCCCGATCTCAGGCCGGCGCGGCGGCCTCAAACGACAGCGCCCGGCCGGAGCCGGGCGCGGTTCTTCGTGGGCACAGCTCCGGCCGGTCAGGCCTTGGCGCGGCCCGAGAAGGTGTTGCGCAGGTTGCCCCACAGCTCGATCTTGACGCCGTTCTTGCGCATGATGAAGCCCTGCTGCAGCACCGAGAGCAGGTTGTTCCACGACCAGTAGATGACGAGCCCGGCCGGGAACGACGCCAGCATGAAGGTGAAGATCACCGGCATCCAGGCGAACATGGTCTTCTGGATCGGATCGGTCGGCTCCGGGTTCATCTTCATCTGCACGAACATCGTGAAGCCCATGATGATCGGCCAGACGCCGAGCATCAGGAAGTGGCCGATGACCGGCACCTGCGAGGGATCCCACGGGATGAGGCCGAAGAGGTTGAAGACCGTCGTCGGATCGGGCGCGGCAAGATCCCTGATCCAGCCGAAGAACGGCGCGTGGCGCATCTCGATGGTGACGAAGAGCACCTTGTAGAGCGCGAAGAAGACCGGGATCTGGATGAGGATGGGCCAGCAGCCGGCGAGCGGATTGATCTTCTCCTTCTTGTAGAGCTCCATCAGCGCCTGCTGCTGCTTCATCTTGTCGTCGGCATAGCGGTCGCGGATCGCCATCATCTCCGGCTGCACCGCCTTCATCTTCGCCATCGACACGTAGGAGCGGTTGGCGAGCGGGAAGAAGATGGCCTTGATGATGACCGTGACGATGAGGATCGCCACGCCGAAGTTGCCGAACATCTTGAAGAAGAAGTCGATCACCCTGAACAGGGGCTTGGTGATGAAGTAGAACCAGCCCCAGTCGATGAGCAGGTCGAAGCGCTTGATGCCGAGCGCCTGCTCATAATGGTCGATGGCCGCGACTTCCTTGGCGCCGGCGAAGAGGCGGGTCGTCACCTCGGTCGTGGCACCCGGCGCAACCGTCTGCGGTCCGCCCAGCATGTCCGACTGGAAGCGGGGCCCGTGCGCACCCGGCGACACCGAGAAGCGCCCGTCGTAGGGCTGGTCCTGGTTCGGGACGACGGCCGCCGCCCAGTACTTGTCGGTGATGCCGATGAAGCCGCCGGTCACGCCCTTGTAGACCTGGCCGCGCATGTCACCGACGAGGACGGGATCCTTCTCGAGGCCGGAGTAGGAGACCTCCTTCAGGCCATCGTCGCCGAGGACGCCGATGAGGCCCTCGTGCAGGATGTAGAAGCCTTGCGTCGCCGGCACGCCGTGGCGCGAGACGAGACCGAAGGGATGCAGCGTGACGGGCTCGCCGCCGGTGTTCTCGACGCTGTCCTTGATCGTGAACATCGCGTCGTCGTCGACGGCGATCTGACGCCGGAAGACGAGGCCCTCGCCGTTGTCGAAGGTGAGCGTCACGGGTTCGGACGGCGTCAGGCGGTCCCGGTCCGCGGTCCATACGGTGTTGGCGTCCGGCACCTTCACGCTCGCGCCCGCACCGGTCACCCAGCCGAACTCGGCATAATAGGGATGCGGGCTGCCGGCCGGCGACAGGAGGACGATGTTGGGGCTGCGCGGGTCCACCGTCTCGCGATAGGCCTTGAGCGAGATGTCGTCGATGCGCGCGCCGCGCAGCGAGAACGAGCCGGCGATCTTCGGCGTGTCGATGACGACGCGGGGCGCCTGGGCGAGCGCCTCGTCGCGCGTCACCACCACCGCCGGTGCCGTGCCCGCCGTCGGCGCGCCCGCGCCGTTGGTCCCGGAGGGGACGGGCGCCGTGGAGCCGGCTTCGCCCTGCTGCAGGCTCTGCTGCTGCGCCTCGCGGCGCTGCTGCTCCATCTGCGGCACGCCGTAGAAATAGTTCCAGCCGATCAGGACGATGACGGACAGGACGATGGCGAAGAGCAGGTTCTTGTTATCGCCGGTCATGGACGATCCGTTTCAGTTCCGGGAAAAGGTGCCGCGGCCAACGCCGACTGCGCCCGGACACGCTTTGCGCCGGACGTTGTGGATGTGGTCTTTTCTGTGAGGGTCGCAAGAGCCCGGTCGAGATCCTCGACGAGGGCCGGAAAGGGCGCCGTCAGGGCATCGCGCCGGGCCACCACGACGAAATCGATGTCGGCCTGCGGCCAGCGCGGCGCGATCGCGCCGAGCGCCGCCCGCAGGCGGCGCCGGATGCGGTTGCGCTCGACGGCGCCACCGGTCTTCTTCGTGACGGTGAGACCGAAGCGCGGGCCTGCGGGAACGGCGGTTCCCTGGGGCCGCGTGCCGCGCAGCAGGGCCTGGACGCTCATGCGGCTCGTGTGAAACCGTCGGCCGCCCGCCGCCGCCTTGAACTCGGCGCGCTTGCGCAGGCGGGGCAGGCGCCCGCGCCGCTGTACAGCTGCCGGAGCGCCCTGCATGGCATCGCCGAGGGCCGGCCTCAGGCCGACAGACGCTTGCGGCCGCGCGCGCGACGCGACGCGATCACCTTGCGCCCGCCCTTCGTCGCCATCCGCGCGCGGAAGCCGTGGCGGCGCTTGCGCACGAGCTTGCTCGGTTGGTAGGTCCTCTTCACGGCCTCATCTCCGATCGTGGGCGCCGTCGATCCGGTGGGACCGCCCGGCGCCGCGTGCCGTCACGCGGCACATCTGCTGCTTGTTCTTTGTCGTTGGCTGCCGCAAGGCGACGAGGGACGTCGCAGAACGACAAGCGGCGCCCCGACGAGCGCCGCCCAACCTGCGCGGCTTATGGCGGATGGAGGCGGGAAAGTCAATGCGCGGACGCGCCGCATCGACCTGCCGGCTCCGGCCCGCCGGCCGGGCATCACGAGGCGGTGACGCACCCTTTGCCGGGCTGGCCTGACCTGCCATCTTCCGGCAAGTTGCACCGGGGTTGACGCGTGGCCCGTCGCCGGGCCGCCAAGGACAAGAGAAGCAGGAACGCAAGGAACCGGCAATGAGGGCGGACGGGGATGGGGGCACGAAGCGCGGCCCGCGGGCACGGCATCCCGTGCGGCGCTTCCTGCCGCTCGCCGTCATCCTCGCCGGCATGGCGCTCGCCCTCGCCTTCGGCCTGCACCGCCACCTGTCCTTCGACCAGCTGCTCGCCCGGCGCGTCGAGCTCAGGCACTATGTCGACGGGAATCTCGCCAGCTCGCTCGTGTTCTATGTCCTCGGCTATGCGCTGGTCGTTGCCCTGTCGCTGCCCGGCGGGCTCGTGCTCACCATCTTCGGCGGCTTTCTCTTCGGCTGGCTGATCGGCGGGCTCGCCGCCCTCGTGGCGGCGACGAGCGGCGCGTTCGTCATCTTCCTCGCGGCGCGCACCTCGCTCGGCGACGTGCTGGCGGCGAAGGCCGGGCCCTTCCTGCAGAGGCTCGCCGCCGGCTTCCGCCGCGACGCCGTGGCCTACATGCTCTTCCTGCGGCTCGTGCCGGTCTTTCCGTTCTGGCTCGTCAACATCGCCCCCGCCCTCCTCGGGGTACCCTTCGCCACCTATGCGCTGACGACCGTCGTCGGCATCGTGCCCGGCACCTTCGCCTTCGCCTTCGCCGGCGCCGGGCTCGACGGCGCGGTCGCCGCCCAGCAGGAGGCCTACGAGGCCTGCCTCGCGGCGGCGCGCGAGGCCTGCACCCTGACGCTCAACAAGAAGACGCTGATCAACAAGCACATCTTCATCGCCTTCGCCGCGCTCGGCTTCATCGCCCTCCTGCCGCCGCTGATGCGCCGGCTGTTCGCGCGCCGCCTCTGCGGGCTTGACAAGGGGCTCGACGGGAACGGTCCGGTCCCGTAACCCTCGTTCCGAAACAACCTGGGAGTGTGCCGTGACGGAGACCTTGCGTCCGGACCTGTGCATCGTCGGCGCCGGCTCGGCCGGCCTGTCGGTCGCGGCGGCGGCCGCCGCCTTCGGCGTGCCGGTGGTGCTCATCGAGCGCGGGGAGATGGGCGGCGACTGCCTCAACGTCGGCTGCGTGCCGTCGAAGGCCCTGATCGCCGCGGCAAGGCGCGCCCACGACATCCGCCAGGCGGGCGAGTTCGGCCTCGGCACGCTCGACCCGCAGGTCAATTACGCCCGCGTGCGCGAGCATGTGCGCTCGGTCATCGGCGCCATCGCGCCGAACGATTCGGTGGCGCGTTTCACCGCCCTCGGCGTGCGCGTGGTGCGCGCCAGCGCCCGGTTCGTGGCCCGCGACACGCTGGAAGCGGGCAACGTCATCGTGAAGCCGCGCCGCTTCGTCCTCGCCACCGGCTCGCGCCCGGCCGTGCCGGCCATCGCCGGCCTCGACAGCGTGCCCTTCCTCACCAACGAGACGGCCTTCGACCTGACGCGGCGGCCCGAGCATCTCGTCATCGTCGGCGGCGGCACCATCGGCCTCGAGCTGGCGCAGGCGCACCGGCGCCTCGGCGCGCCGGTCACCGTGATCGAGGCCGGACGCGCCCTCGGCCGGGAGGATCCCGAGCTTGCCGCCCATGTCCTCGCCGCCTTGCGCCGCGACGGCGTCGTCATCCGCGAAGGCGCCACCGTCAGCGAGGTCGCGGGCGAGGACGGCGACATCCGCCTCGTCATCGAGAACCGGGGCACCCGCACGGAGCTGAAGGCGAGCCACCTCCTCGTCGCCACCGGCCGCCGCCCGGTGACGGACGGGCTCGAGCTCGAGGCGGCCGGCATCGCCCATGACGAGCGCGGCATCGCGGTGGACCAGCACCTTCGCACCAGCAACCGGCGCGTCTACGCCATCGGCGATTGCGCCGGGCCGGACGGCGGCGGCCGGCAGTTCACCCATGTCGCCAACTATCATGCCGGGCTCGTGATCCGCAGCGCCCTCTTCCGCCTCAGGCCACGCGTCGACATGCGGACGATGCCGCGCGTCACCTTCACCGATCCGGAACTCGCCGTGGTCGGCATGACGGAGGAGGAGGCGCGGGCGGACGGCGGGCGCATCAGCGTGCTGCGCTGGCCGGTGGCCGAGAACGACCGCGCCCAGGCGGAGCGGCGGACCGAAGGCGAGATCAAGGTGATCCTCGGCCGCGGCGGGCGCATCCTCGGCTGCGGCATCGCCGCGCCCGGCGCGGGCGAGCTCATCACCCCCTGGACGCTCGCCATGACCCGCAACCTCAGGATCAGGGATCTCGCCGGGCTCACCGTGCCCTACCCCACAATCTCCGAAATCTCGCGGCGCGTCGCCATGTCATATTATACGCCGAGTGCCGCCAAGCCCATGGTGAGGCGGCTCATCGGCTTCCTGCGCCGGTTCGGCTGAACAGGCGCAGGCGGACAAGGCAGGGCGACGAAGACGGAGCGTCATGGACGCACGGCCGGACGAGAACATCGAGAGCGAGCGCGCGCCGGCGGGCGACCCGCGTGGGTCCGTCCGTTTCGGCCTGTCGGCGCGCCTGCTCGTGCTCACCGGCCTCTTCGTCATGCTGGCGGAAGTGCTGATCTATGTGCCCTCGGTCGCCAACTTCCGCCGCAACTGGCTGAACGACCGGCTCGCCGCCGCCCAGGTGGCAGGCGTCGTGCTGGAGGCCGTGCCGCCCGGCGGCGTCCCCTCCGGCTTCGAGGAGAAGCTGCTCGCCGGCGTCGGCGCCCGGGCCGTGGCGGTGCGCGTCGGCGGTGCGCGGCGCCTGCTCGCCACCGCCGAGATGCCGCCCGAGGTCGCCCGCGTCATCGACCTGCGCGACGCCCACTGGGCGACGCTGATCGCCGACGCCTTCGAGACGCTCGTCTTTCCGGCAGACGGGCCGGTGCGCGTCATCGGGGCCGGCAAGGGGGGAGCGGATTTCGTCGAGATCGTGATGGACGAGCGGCCGCTCAGGGTGGCGATGCTCACCTTCTCGCGCAACATCCTCATCCTGTCGCTCGCCATCTCCGGCATCACGGCCTTCCTCGTCTATCTCGCGCTCCACCTCATCATCGTACGCCCGGTGCGCCGGCTCGCGGCCAATGTCACGGCCTTCGAGCACAACCCGGAGGATGCGGAGCGGGTCATCCGCCCCTCGGAGCGGCGCGACGAGATCGGCGAGGTCGAGCGCGCGCTCGCCCTAATGCAGGAGACGCTGTCGCGCGAGCTCCTGCAGAAGAAGCACCTCGCCAACCTCGGCCTCGCCGTCAGCAAGGTGAACCACGACCTGCGCAACCTGCTCGCCTCGGCCCAGCTCCTCTCCGACCGGCTGAGCCAATTGTCGGACCCGACGGTGCGGCGCGTCGCGCCCAAGCTCATCGCGACGCTGGGGCGCGCCATCGCCTTCTGCGAGGCGACGCTCGCCTACGGCCGCGCGGCCGAGCCGCAGCCGCGCCGGCGCGTCGTCAGGCTGGCGCCGCTGGTGCGCGACCTCGCCGATTTCCTCGACCTTGCCGGCAACGGCATCACCTTCGTCGTCGACATGGATGAGGACATCACCGTCGACGCCGACCCGGACCAGCTCTCGCGCATCCTCATCAACCTCGGCCGCAACGCCGTGCAGGCCCTGGCCCAGGCGGGCGCCGGCCCCTCCGCGCCGACGCTCACCATCGCCGCCCGGCGCGACGGCCGCTCGACCGTGATCCGCGTCGGCGACAACGGCCCGGGCGTGCCGGCCAAGGCGCGCGAGCACCTGTTCGAGGCCTTCCAGGGCACGAGCCGGCGCGGCGGCGTCGGCCTCGGCCTCGCCATCACGGCCGAGCTCGTCGCCCTGCACGGCGGCCACATCGTGCTCGAGGAGGAGGGCCCCGGCGCCACCTTCCGCATCCACCTGCCGGACCGCACGAACGGCAACGGCGCCTGAGCGGCGGCGCCTGCATCGCCTTCCCCGGCTGCGCGCCGACCCGCCGCAGCCGAGCCCCGCCGGCCCAGCCACCCTCTCGAACGACCGGCCGGCCCGACCGGTGGACAACGCCGAGGAATATCGCACGGCGGGGCTTGCCAAGCCGCCCGCGAGGCTTTAATTGAACGGCCTCGTCGCCGGACACGTCACGTGAAGCCGGTGCTGGTTGCGCCCGTAGCTCAGCTGGATAGAGCACCAGACTACGAATCTGGGGGTCAGAGGTTCGAATCCTTTCGGGCGCGCCATTTTTCCCGTTCACGACCAGGGCGACATTTAGGCCGCTATTGAAGCCGCCGCACTGCGAGTTCGACTGAAGGCTCTACTCCCTTCCGCGAATGTGAATCAAAAGCCCTTTTGCGAACTTACTTCAGTTGGTGCTAGCATTCGCCTGCGAGCGTTAAAACGCTGCTGGGGGACTGCTATGACCGAAGATTTCCGCCAAAAGTTAACGTTGTTTGCAACGAGAGCCGTTGAGCTAGCGCCTCGTTGCGCGAACGAAGAGAGCACGAAATTATTCCTTATACTCCCCTTCTTGAGTGTTCTTGGATATAATTGCCAGGATCCTCATGAGGTTTGCCCTGAGCATAGCGCCGACTTCTCTGATAAATATAAGAATAAAGTCGATTTTGCCATCTTAAAGAAAGACCAACCCGTTATAGCAATTGAATGTAAGTGCTGCGGTTCAGCTTTAAAAGACGAGAGGGGACAGTTGAGGGCCTATTTTAATGCCGCCCCGACAGTAAAGATGGGAGTTCTTACGGACGGAATCGTTTATGAATTTTATGCGGATTCAGATGAACCGAATATGATGGATCAATCTGCATTCCTAATTGTTGATTTACGACAAATTTCGAAAGGGAAACTGGAAGATTCCGTACTAGATGGGTTAATAGGTCTTCAGAAGAATTCCTTTGATCCGGAAAATATTGGCGCAGAAGCCAAGAGAAAGCTTGTATTTCAGAGCATAGTACAGCAATTGACCGCTCTTTCTGAGGCACCATCTGAGCCATTCACTCGTATGTTGCTCCAAAGTGCCGGACTTAGTCATGTTAGGGCTAAGGCCTTGACTGAATATCAGGACATTATTCGCTCCGCATTTCGCGAATTTATCAATCTAAGAATTCTGAAACGCCTCGATCTGCCAACAAAAGAAACCGAAAAACCGAGCGGTGAGCCGATCGTTGTCGACAACTCGCCTTCTATGAGCAAGATTGAAGAACGTATTATCACGACAGATTCAGAGATCGCTATTTTCAATTATACAAAACAGCGACTTGCGTTCTTGGTTAAGGATGAAAAGCTTTTTCGAGAAATAGAAAGAATTAATTACAAGGACTATCAAGGGAAATTTGTCGTGTTCTATCGCAGAGAACGCAAAGGGCGCTTGTTTGATTTCATTGAGGGTGATACGCCAAAATTCCGCTTCTCATTCGGCGATGCCGGAGAAATTACAACGGACGATTTAACTGATGGGAAAATCGACGCAGCCCTTCTCGCAGCATTCCTAAAGAGGGTCGAGGAAAATACCCGCACTGATTCTAATTAACTAAAGCTAACGCCTTATATCCTCTTGTATGCGGCTAGCCTTCTGTCGCTAGCCGCATATTTAAGCTCTGTTTCCAAACCTATCGTCATCAATTGGGGCAGCGCCCCCTGTCGGACGCCCTGCCGACGTGCCAGTGACCTAGATTGGCGGAATTGACGAAGCCATCGAATTCGAGGCGACCGCCATTCTACGCCCATACGGCAGACGCGCCGCGCGCCGCCCCTCACACGCTCACAGCGCGCCGCGTCAATCGTCGGCGCGCTCAATCACGGCGACCTGCATCGTCGTGCGCAAGGTGAAGCCGATCGACGCGTAGAGGCGGATGGCGGCCGTGTTGCTGGCGAAGGCGTGCAGGTAGGGCCGGTCTCCACCTTCCGCGATCCGTCCCGCCACGTAGCGCGACAGCAGGCGGCCGAGGCCGCGGCCCCTTGCTTCGGAATGGGTGCAGACGCCGCTGAGTTCGACGTGACCCGGCTGGGCCATGCGCTCGCCGGCCATGGCGACCAGCCGGCCGTTGTCGCGCACGCCCCAGAAGCGGCCGATGTCGAGCGCCCTCAGCGTGAACGGGCCGGGCTCGGTGAGCGCGGCGAGCGCCAGCATGTCCGCGGCATCCGCCGGCCCGAGCTTCACAATCCTCTCGTCCTCGAAGGGTGCGTGGCCGCCGTCGGCCACCATCTGGACGCCTTCGGCTCGCCGGATGGCGCGGAGGCTCGCGGGCAGGCGGATCTCGCCGGCCTGCAGGAGGATTGCCGTGTCGCCCGGCTCCAGCAGGGTCCCGAGGGCCTCGAGGCTTTCCGGGCTGTCGTCGGTGCTTGCCGCGAACGGCACGATCGAGGGGCGATATCGCCGCGCCTTCGCATCTCCGTCGGCGAAGGCCTCGTGCCGCGAGGTCAGCGAAGCCCAGGCCGGGCGATCGAGCTCATGCGCGGTCATTTCTCTCGGTCCTCCCCGGCACGCGCCGTCAGCGGCCGTCGCGCGAGCCCGTCTTCGATGCTGCCGAGATGCGCCAGAAGCTCGTCGCCGAATCCCGCGCAAAGATCGGCCACCGCCTTCTCGACGCGGAGCCAGACCCCCTCCCGCGCGGCAGCCACGAAGGCCTCCCCGTCCGGCGAGAGGGAGACGAGCCGCCGGCGGCCGTCTTCCGCCGCGGTGGTGACCGCGACGAGGCCGATCCCGGCGAGCTGGCCGACAGCCCGGGTGATCCCCGGCTGCGCGACGCCGAGCAGCGCCGCGAGCTCGCCCACGGTCAGCGCGCCGTGCTTCGACAGCGCCGCGAGGAGCGGATGCTGGCCCGCGGCCACCGGCGGCGCCAGCTCGCTCAGGATCGGCTGCGCCTCCGCCTGCAGCCGCTCGCCGAGCCGCTTCAACCGGCTGCCGAGCGTCATCAGGCCAAGGGAGCGGAGCGTGTCTTCGGGTGAGGATTTATTTAACATGTTATATATCGTGTTATATAAATAACAGCATGTCAAGGTGGAGACCCGAGCGGCCGGGCATCATCTTGCGATCCTTGGCCCGAACGGACCGCTGACGAGTCCATCCCCCGGCACGGCAGTTTCCGCCCGCCTCACAAAACTCCCGACAGCCGCGCCACGAGCCCCCGCGCGCCCGCCGTCACATCCGCCCAGGTCGTGTCGAAGCCGGCCGCTTCGCCGTAATAGGGATCGGCCACCGCCTCGCCGGCGCGGCCGGGAACGTGGTCGAGCAGCAGGCTCACTTCGGCGCCTGCGCCTGCCGGGCGCAGCGCGAGAAGCCGGGCGAGATTGTCGTGGTCGAGCGCGACGACATGGGTGAAATGCAAAAAGTCCTCGCGCACCACCTGTCGGGCGCGATAGCCGCTGATGTCGATGCCGTTGCGGGCGGCCACGGCCTGCGCCCGCCTGTCGGGCGCCTTGCCGACGTGCCAGTGCCCCGTGCCGGCCGAATCGACGAGGAGGTCGAGCCCTGCCCGCAACGCCTCGGCCCGCATGGCCGCCTCCGCCAGCGGCGAGCGGCAGATGTTGCCGAGGCAGACGAAGAGCACGGCGGGTCTATCGGGCATCGAAGCTTTCCCAAGGCGACGGCCGGGAGGGGGCCGCCGCCCGTCCTTTACCACAATCGCCGGCCGCATCGCTCCTGCACAGCGGCGCGGGGCGGGACCGCCCTCACACCATCGGCGGGTTGAGCCGCGCAAAACCCTCCTGCCGGTGATAGGGAAAATGCGGATAGGGCGGCGTCACGCGGCTCGCGGCATCGAGCTTCGCCATCTGCTCGGCGGTGAGGCGCCAGCCCAGGGCGCCGAGGTTGTCGCGCAGCTGCGCCTCGTTGCGCGCGCCGATGATGACGGAGGCCACCGTCGGGCGCGCGATGAGCCAGTTGAGGGCGATCTGCGGCACCGTGCGGCCGGTCTCGGCGGCGATCTCGTCGAGCGCGTCGACGACGCGGTAGAGCCGCTCCTCCGGCACCGGCGGGCCGAAATCGGCGGTTTCGTTGAGGCGGCTGCCGGCGGGCACGGGCGCGCCGCGGCGGATCTTGCCGGTCAGGCGGCCCCAGCCGAGCGGGCTCCAGACGAGGGCGCCGACGCCCTGGTCCTGCGCAAGGGGCATCAGGTCCCACTCGTAGTCGCGGCCGACGAGCGAGTAATAGACCTGGTGCGCCACGTAGCGCGGCCAGCCGTGCCGCTCGGCGGCGGCGAGGGACTTCATGAGCTGCCAGCCGGCGAAGTTGGAGACGCCGACATAGCGCACCTTGCCGGCGCGCACGAGCGCGTCCAGCGTCGCCAGCACCTCCTCCACGGGGGTGCCGGCGTCGAAGGCATGCAGCTGCAGGAGGTCGATGTAATCCGTGCCGAGGCGGCGCAGCGCATCCTCGGTCGCCTTCACGAGCCGGGCGCGCGAGGCGCCGGCGTCGTTCGGCCCCTCGCCCATCGGCAGCGCCGTCTTGGTGGAGATCAGCACCTTGTCACGCCGGCCGCGGATCGCCTCGCCCAGCACCTCCTCCGAGGCGCCATCGGAATAGACATCGGCCGTGTCGAACAGGTTGAGCCCGGCCTCGAGGCAGATGTCGAGGAGACGGCGCGCCTCGCCGGCATCCGTGTTGCCCCATGCGCCGAAGAGCGGCCCCTTGCCCGCAAAGGTCCCCGCGCCGAAGGACAGGACCGGCACCTTCAGCCCCGATGCTCCCAACCGCCTGAATTCCATCGTCCATCTCCTGCTCGTCCGGCCGTCCGGCCGCTCGCGGTGAGAGATGGAACCGGCCGGCGGCGTGAACTAGCATGGTGGAAGGCACAGGATCTGTGACTTCAGTTCACATCGAACGGGATAGAACGGCGTCATGAGTCGTCTCGACATCAACCGCTCCGGCGAGATGGAGGTCTTCGCGCGCGTCGTCGAGCTCGGCGGCTTCTCGGCCGCGGCGCGCCGCATCGGCATGACGCCGTCGGCGGTCAGCAAGCTCGTGGCGCGGCTCGAAGGTCGGCTCGGCGCGCGGCTCGTGCACCGCTCCACGCGCCAGCTGCGGCTCACGCCCGAGGGCGAGGCGTTCTACGGCCGCTGCCGCGCCGTCCTCGCCGCGATCGCCGAGGCCGAGCGCGAGGTGGCGGCGGGCGCCGTGCCGCGCGGGCGGGTGCGCGTCAACAGCAACGTGCCCTTCGGGCTGCACTGGCTGACGGGGCTCGTGCCCGACTTCCTCACGCTCTATCCCGAGATCACCCTCGACATCGTCGCGACCGACATGGTCATCGACCTCATCGACGAGCGCGCCGACGTCGCCATCCGCGTCGGGCCCATGCGCGCCTCGCCCCTCATCGCCCGCAAGCTCGGCGAGAGCCGCATGGCCGTCGTCGCCTCGCCGGACTATCTCGCCCGCCACGGCGCGCCGGCGACGCTCGAGGAGCTCGAAAGGCACAACCGCATCGCCTTCAACTTCACCCGCCTCGTCGCCGGCTGGCCTTTTCGCGACGCTTCAGGCGCGACCGTCACCGTGCCGCCCGTGGGCAATGTCCTCGTCGGCGACGGCGAGAGCGCGCGCCGGCTCGCGCTCGCCGGGGCGGGCCTTGCCCGTCTGTCGCATTTCCACATCGGGCCGGACCTCGCCGCCGGCCGGCTCGTCGAGGTGCTGGCCGACCTGAATCCCGGCGATACCGAAACGATCCATGCCGTCTTCATCGGCCAGGGCGCGCAACTGCCGGCCCGGGTGCGCGTGTTCCTCGATTACCTGGCGGCCCACGCGCGGGTCGGCTGAACTGGCCTCCGGCGCGCATATTTTCGTTTTCGCTTTCGTTGTGGCCGAATTGTTTTCGCTAGCTATTTCGTTTATGCTGCCGCAAGTTGAGCGGGCGCAGCCGGCGGCTGCGCGACCAGGGCAAGCGAACGGAGCAAGGCGTGCAGGAGAAGGTCTTCGACCTCGCCATCATCGGAGGCGGCGTCAACGGCTGCGGCATCGCACGCGATGCGGCCGGGCGGGGGCTTTCGACCGTCCTGTTCGAGCAGAACGACCTTGCCAGCGCCACCTCCTCCGCCTCTACCAAGCTCATCCACGGCGGCCTGCGCTATCTGGAATATTACGAGTTTCGCCTGGTGCGCGAGGCGCTGATGGAGCGCGAGGTGCTGTGGAAGCTCGCGCCCCACATCATCCGGCCGCTGCGCTTCGTGCTGCCGCACCATGCCGGGCTTCGGCCCGCCTGGATGCTGCGCCTCGGCCTCTTCCTCTACGACCATCTCGGCGGCCGCAAGCTGCTGCCGGCGACGCGCAGCCTCGACCTGCGCCGCGACCCGGTCGGCAGGCCGCTCAAGGGCGGCTATTCCACGGCCTTCGAATATTCCGACTGCTGGGTGGAGGACGCGCGCCTCGTCGTGCTCAACGCCCGCGACGCGGCCGAGCGGGGCGCCGCCATCCACCCGCGCACGCGCGTCACCGGCGCCGAGCGGCGCGGCGACCATTGGGTCGTCAGCGCCGAGCGGCGGAGCGACGGCGCCCGCGTGGCGGTGAAGGCGCGCATGCTGGTCAATGCCGCCGGCCCCTGGGTGGCCGACGTGCTGGCCGGCATCGTGCGCGAGAAGGCGCCGGCGGGCGTGCGCCTCGTGCAGGGCAGCCACGTCGTCGTGCCGAAGCTCTTCGACCACGACCGCTGCTACATCTTCCAGAACAGCGACGGCCGCATCATCTTCGCCATACCCTACGAGCACGACTTCACGCTCATCGGCACGACGGACCTCGACTATCGCGGCGACCCCGCCGCCGTCAGGGCGAGCGAGGAGGAGATCGGCTATCTCTGCGCCGCGGCGAGCGAATATTTCGCAAAGCCCGTGCGGCGCGAGGACGTGGTGTGGACCTATTCGGGCGTGCGCCCGCTCTATGACGACGGCGCCTCCAAGGCTCAGGAGGCGACGCGCGACTACGTGCTCAAGCGCGAGGGCGAGGGAAACGAACCTTTCCTCCTCTCCGTCTTCGGCGGCAAGATCACCACCTACCGGCGCCTCGCCGAGGCGGTGCTCGACAAGCTCGCGCCGCAGCTGCCCGAGGCGGCGCGCGCCAAGGCGGGGTGGACGGCGGGCGCGCCGCTGCCGGGCGGCGATTTCCCGCATGACGGCTACGACGCGCTGACGCGCCGCATCGCCGGCGAGCATCCCTATCTCGGCGGCGGCATCGCGGCGCGCCTCGCCCGGTCCTACGGCACGCGCGCCTTCGCCATCCTCGAGGGAGCCCGCACCATGGCGGACCTCGGCCGCCAGTTCGGCGCCGGCCTCAGCGAGCGCGAGGTGGACTATCTCATGGGCGAGGAATGGGCGATGACGGCCGAGGACGTCCTGTGGCGCCGCTCCAAGCTCGGCCTGCGCCTGACGCGGGAGGAGGCGGCCGCGCTCGACGATTTCATGGCCGCGCGGCTCAGGCAGGCCGCCTGAGCCGCGAGAACCCATTCCGTTGAGGTTGGCTTCAACCTGATCGGATGCGGTTCTGGCGCGGGCGATGCGCGTCCGCTAGCGTCGGCCACGACAAGAAGCCGAACCGCAAGAAGCCGAACCGGAGGAAACATTCCTTGGCCACCTACGTTCTCGCCATCGACCAGGGCACCACCTCCTCGCGGGCCATCCTCTTCCGGCCCGACACCTCCATCGCCGCCGTGGCGCAGCGCGAGTTCCCGCAGCACTTCCCGGCCTCGGGCTGGGTGGAGCACGAGCCGAAGGACCTGTGGGAGACGACGCTCGCGACCTGCCGCGAAGCGCTCGACAAGGCCGGCGCCTCGGCGCGCGAGGTCGCCGCCATCGGCATCACCAACCAGCGCGAGACGACGGTGGTCTGGGACCGGGCGAGCGGCCGGGCCATCCACCGCGCCATCGTCTGGCAGGACCGGCGCACGGCACCGCTCTGCACCCGGCTGAAGGAAGAGGGGCACGAGCCGCTGTTCACGGCGCGCACCGGCCTCATCCTCGATCCCTATTTCTCGGGCACCAAGATCGCCTGGATCCTCGACAACGTACCCGGCGCGCGCGCGCGGGCGGAACGCGGCGAGCTCGCCTTCGGCACCGTCGACAGCTTCCTCCTGTGGCAGCTCACCGGCGGCAGGGTGCATGCGACGGACGCGACCAACGCGGCGCGCACGCTCCTCTTCGACATCCACAAGGGGGAGTGGGACGAGGAGCTCATGCGCCTCCTCGGTGTGCCCCGCTCCATGCTGCCCGAGGTGCGGGACTGCTCGGGCAGGTTCGGCGAGAGCGATGCCTCGCTCTTCGGCGCGCCGATCAGCATCTGCGGCATCGCCGGCGACCAGCAGGCGGCCACCGTCGGCCAGGCCTGCTTCACGCCCGGCATGGTGAAATCGACCTACGGCACGGGGTGCTTCGCGCTCGTCAACACGGGCGCTGCCCCCGTCGCCTCGAAGAACAAGCTGCTCACCACCATCGCCTATCAGCTCGACGGCCGGCGCACCTATGCGCTCGAGGGCTCCATCTTCGTCGCCGGGGCGGCGGTGCAGTGGCTGCGCGACGGGCTCGGCATCATCAAGGACGCGGCCGCGACGGGCCAGCTCGCGGAGGATGCCGACCCGACGCAGCAGGTCTATCTCGTGCCCGCCTTCGTCGGCCTCGGCGCGCCCTACTGGAACCCGGACGTGCGCGGCGCGCTCTTCGGCCTCACGCGCGGCACCGGCCCGGCCGAGCTCGCCCGCGCGGCGCTGGAGAGCGTCTGCTACCAGACCGCCGACCTCCTCGCCGCCATGCGGGCCGACTGGCCGCAGGCGGACGGCGCCGAGACGGTGCTCCGGGTCGACGGCGGCATGGTGGCGTCCGACTGGACGATGCAGCGCCTCGCCGACCTGCTCGCCGCCCCGGTCGACCGGCCGGTGGTGAAGGAGACGACGGCGCTCGGCGCCGCCTATCTCGCCGGCCTCGCCGCCGGCGTCTTCCCCGCCCCGGCGCAGTTCGCGGATCTCTGGCGGGTCGAGCGGCGCTTCGCGCCCGCCATGAGCGAATCGCTGCGCAGCGCCAAGCTCGCCGGCTGGCGCGAGGCCGTGGCGCGGCTCGTCATGCCGGTGGGTTAGGCCCTACAGCACCTCCTCCAGCCAGTCGTAGACGACGGCGAGGCCGAGCGGCAGGTTGCCGACCTGGCAGTGCATATCCGCCCCCTCGGCGCGGGTGAAGACGTGGCGCGTCACGCGGCCTCCAACCTTGGCCGCGAAGACGTCGAGCTGGCGCAGCGCCTCCTCGCCCTCCCCCTCGCCGACCACGGCGAGCGTCGGGCAGGCGATGCGCTCGAGCCCCTCCTCGGCGCGGAAGTCGGCGAGACGCTTCAGCCAGGCATGCGTGCCGTCGACGCCGTAGCGCCGGCAGGCGGACTTGAAGGAGAGCTTCATCGTCACCGGCATCATCTCGTCCGGGATCTCGTCCACATAGGCGAGCGGCAGGTCCTCCATCTCCTCCGCCCCGGGCGGCATGAAGCCGAGGAGATAGGCCTTGAGGTCGACGATGGGCGAGTTGAGGACGAGGGCCTTGAGCCGGGGATCGTGGATGGCGGCCCGTGTCGCGAAATAGCCGCCGAAGCTCACGCCGTAGAGCCCGAGCCTGTCGCCGTTGACATCCGGCCGCGCCAGCGCCGCGTCGATGACGGCGGCGAGCGGCGCCTCGTAGTCCGGCCGGAAGACGAGGTCCGGATAGCGGCGCATCGCCGAGACCTGCCCCGGCCCCTGGGCGAGCAGCACGTTGAAGCCGCGCTCCAGGCCGGCGCGGGCCGCCGAAAAGAACATCTCCTCGTTGGTGCCGTCGAAGCCGGTGATGGCGACGAGCGTGCGCCCGTCGACGGCACCGCCCGCCGGCGCGCAGAAATAACCGGGCAGCAGCACGTCGCCGAAGGGGATGTCGATGGCGATGACGTTGTCGGCGAAGAGGGGCATCGCCGCGGCGAAGCAGCGCTGGCTGGCGAGCCCGTACTGCAGCGCCTCGCCGACGAAGGGATCGCAGAAATATTCGGCCGACCGGTAGTACATCGAGGCCCGGCCGTAATGCTCGCGCGCGCTGACGCGATGGCCGCGCCCGAGCGCGACATCGGCCAGGCGCTCGATGCCGGCGGCGAGATCGGCGAAACGGCGCGGCCATTCGCGCGGCGTTTCGTCGAGCCCGGCCCGGGCGGCGAAGATCTCCCCCGGCGCGCCGCCGCCATAGCTGGCGGCGCCCAGCATGCGCATGAGCTGGAAATCGAGCTCTGGATTGGCAAATCCCGCAATGCGCGTCGCCGTGCGTTCGATGGCCGCCATGCGTTTCTCCCGATACGTGTTGATCCCCGCCCCCGCGAGGGGGCATTAGTGGCAAAACTGGCTGATTGCGCGAAGCCGCGCGTGGAGCGGAGGCATCTTACGTCCATGAGCGACCGTATAGAAACCGATGTCGTCATCGTCGGCGCCGGGCCCGTCGGGCTCTTCGCCGTCTTCGAGCTCGGCCTCCTCGACATCCGGGCCCATCTCATCGACATCCTGCCGAAGGTCGGCGGCCAGTGCGCGGAACTCTACCCGGAGAAGCCGATCTACGACATTCCCGGCTTCCCCATGGTCACCGGCCAGGGTCTCGTCGACAATCTCATGGCGCAGATCGAGCCCTTCCACCCGACCTTCCATCTCTCGGAGATGGTGGAGACGCTCGAGAGCCTCGGCACAGCCGAGGCGCCGCTCTTCCGCCTCAGGACCGACGCGGGCACCGAATTCGTCACGAAGGCCATCATCATCGCGGCCGGGGGCGGCTCGTTCCAGCCCAAGAAGCCGCCGATCCCCGGCATCGAGGGCTTCGAGGGCTCCAGCGTGTTCTATGCCGTGCGGCAGATGGAGCCCTTCCGCCACAAGCGCATCCTCATCGTCGGCGGCGGCGACTCGGCCCTCGACTGGACGGTGAACCTCGCGCCGCTGGCGAAGCGCCTGACGCTGCTGCACCGGCGCGACGCCTTCCGCGCGGCGCCCGATACCGTCAACAAGATGCGCGCCCTCGTCGCCGCGGGAGCGATGGACTTCCACCTCGGCCAGGTGGTCAAGCTCGAGGGCAAGGCACCGGTGCTGGAGGGGGCCGTGGTGCGCCGCGACGACGGCTCGACCTTCACCATCGCCTGCGACGTGCTGCTGCCCTTCTTCGGCCTCACCATGAAGCTCGGCCCCCTCGCCGATTGGGGCCTCAACCTCCACGAGAACCTCGTCCCGGTCGATACCGAGAAGTTCGAGACGAGCGTGCCCGGCATCTTCGCCATCGGCGACATCAACAGCTATCCGGGCAAGCTGAAGCTCATCCTCTCCGGCTTCCACGAGGGGGCGCTCGCCGCCCAGCGCGTGTTCCATTACGTCTATCCGGACAAGCGCCTCGTCTTCCAGTACACGACCTCCTCCACCAGCCTGCAGAAGAAGCTCGGAGTCCACGCCTGAGGCCGCCCTGCGTCGCGGACATGCCAACCCGGCTCGCCCGCAGCTTGACGCTGGCCGCCCCGGCGTCGTCACATGCCCTCAACGAGCATCCGGCGCACGGCGGCGGATGCCACTGACGGGGGAGGTGGGATGACACTGTCGATCTTCGATCTGTCGGGCCGGACGGCCCTCGTCACGGGCTCGGGCCAGGGCATCGGGCTCGCCATCGCCCGCGGCCTTGCCGCAGCGGGCGCGCGCGTCGTCCTCAACGGGCGTGACGCGGCCAAGCTCGACAAGGCGGCCGGGCTCATCCGCGCGGCGGGTGGCGAGGCGGTGGCGATGCCGTTCGACGTGACCGACGCCACGGCGGCGCGCGAGGGCGTCGCCCGCATCGAGCATGAGGTCGGGCCGCTCACCATCCTCGTCAACAACGCCGGCATCCAGCGCCGCGCCCCGCTGGAGGATTTCGCCGACGAGGACTGGCACCAGATCATCCATACCAATCTCGACAGCGTCTATTACGTCGGCCAGGCGGCGGCGCGGCACATGATCCCGCGCGGCTACGGCAAGATCATCAACATCTGCTCCGTCATCAGCGAGCTCGCGCGTCCGACCATCGCGCCCTATGCCGCGAGCAAGGGCGCGGTGAAGATGCTGACCAAGGGCATGGCGGCGGACTGGGGCCGCCACGGCATCCGCGTCAACGGCATCGGCCCCGGCTTCTTCGCCACCGAGATGAACAGCGCCCTCGTCGAGAACGCCGACTTCACCGCCTGGCTGACGAAGCGCACGCCGCTCGGCCGCTGGGGCAAGGTGGAGGAACTCGCCGGCGCCGCCATCTATCTCTCCGCGCCGTCCTCGGACTTCGTGACCGGCCACGTGCTCTATGTCGACGGCGGCGTCACCGGCTCGCTCTGACCCGCGAACAGCTTCGAAAAACAGGGATATTCGGGAAGGAAACACATGAATCAAATCGATTTGACGGGGCGCGTGGCGGTCGTCACCGGCGGCGCCCAGGGCATCGGCCGCGCGGTGGCCGAGCGCTTCAAGGCCTCCGGCGCCAAGCACGTCGAGCTGTGGGACCGTGACGGCGCCCTGGCGGAAGCGGCGGCGAAGGAGATGGGCGCGGGTGTCTCGGCCCGCGCCGTCGACATCACCGACTATGCCGCCGTCGAAGCCGCCGCCAGGGCGGCGGAGGCGGCGCACGGGGCCGTCGACATCCTCGTCAACAGCGCCGGCATCGCCGGGCCGACCTTCAAGGCCTGGGAATACCCGCTCGAGGAGTGGGCGCGCGTGCAGCGGATCAACGTCGACGGCACCTTCCATTGCTGCCGCGCGCTCGTGCCCGGCATGCGCGCGCGCAACTACGGCCGCATCGTGCTCGTCGCCTCCATCGCCGGCAAGGAGGGCAATCCCAACGCCTCGGCCTATTCGGCGTCCAAAGCCGCCGTCATCGGCTTCACCAAGTCGCTCGGCAAGGAGCTCGCCGACCGCAACATCGCCGTCAACTGCATCACGCCGGCCACCGCCAAGACGCGCATCCTCGAACAGGTGAGCGAGGAATTCATCCAGTACATGCTGTCGAAGATCCCGCGCGGGCGCTTCGTCGAGGTCGAGGAAGTGGCGGGCATGGTCGCCTTCCTCGCCTCGGAGGACAACAGCTTCACCACGGGCGCCGTCTTCGACCTGTCCGGCGGGCGCGCCACCTATTGATGGCGCTTGAGCGGCATGGCCGGGCCCGCTAGCTTGACCGCCATGATCGCCATGCCGCCCCTGCCCACCACCGTGCTCGGCGAGCGCCTGATGACGCTCGCCGCCGACCTCAACCAATATTCCGACGAGCCGGGGCGCCTGACGCGCCTCTACCTCTCGCCGGCCCATCGCGCCGCCGCCGAAGCGGTGAAGCGGATGATGGAAGCGGCGGGCATGAGCGCGCATATCGACGCCGCGGGCACCGTCGTCGGCCGCTACGAGGGGATCGAGCCGGGCGCGCCGGCGCTGCTCGTCGGCTCGCACATCGACACCGTGGTCGATGCCGGCAGCTATGACGGCATGCTCGGGGTGCTGGCCGGCATCGTCGCCGTGGAGGAGCTCGCCCGGCGCGGGGAGCGCATGCCCTTCGCCATCGAGGTGCTGGCCTTCGGCGACGAGGAGAACGTCCGCTTCCCCACCAATCTCTCGACCTCGCAGGCGATCGCCGGCACCTACGACCCGGCGTGGCTCGACGGCAGGGACTACGACGGGGTGAGCCTGCGCGAGGCTCTCCTCGCCTTCGGCGGCGACCCCGAGGCCGTGACGCGGCTCGGCCGCGATGCGGGCTCCGTCAAGGGCTACATCGAATTTCACATCGAGCAGGGGCCGGTGCTGGAACGCGAGAACCTGCCGGTCGGCATCGTCAGCGCCATCAACGGCATCACCCGGGCGCGCGGCGTGGTGACGGGCGAAGCCGGCCACGCCGGCACCGTGCCGATGGCGCTGAGGCGCGACGCCTTCGCCGCGCTGAGCGAGATGAACCTCGCGGTCGAGCGCATCGGCGCCCGCGATCCCTCGACCGTGGCGACCATCGGCATGGCCAAGGTGTCGCCCAACGCCTCGAACGTCATTCCGGGCCGCGTCGACTTCATGCTCGACGTGCGCGCGCCGGACGATCCCGTGCGCCACGCCATCGTCGAGGAGATGGTGGCCGAGATGCGCGACATCGCCGCCCGGCGCCATGTGGCACTCGACCTCGACCTTTATTTCGACGCGCCGGCCACCGCCATGGACGCGGGCCTGATGCGCGCGCTGGAGACGGCCGTCGCGGGCCAGGGCATCGCCGCGCGGCACCTGCCGTCGGGCGCCGGCCACGACGCCATGGCCATGGCGCGCCTGTGCCCCTCGGCGATGGTCTTCGTGCGCTGCAAGGGCGGCATCAGCCACAATCCGGCCGAATCGATCACCGCCGACGACGCGGATGTCGCCGTGCGCGTCCTCGTCGACGCCATCAAGGCCTTTGCCGCGCGCAACGGGTGAGGGGCAGGGAACGCCTGCGACTCCCGCCCTGTCCGGCTGTAACGCACAAGGCGTGACGTCACCGGTGCGTCATCGATCCCGTCGTCATGCCCGCGCTTGTCGCGGGCATCCGCGCCTTGAAAGTGCGAGCAACGCCAAACGCGTGGATGGCCGGGACAAGCCCGGCCACGACGAGAGGAACGGGTTGCGCTCGTCGCATCCATGCAACGCACAAACCGGCCATCCGTGTTTTTCATGGTCTACGGTTTTCGCGGATGCCGGCGACCGAACGCGTGAGAGGAGCGGCCGGCAGGGCGCCGCCGCTCACTTCTCCGTCTCGACCAGCCCCTTCACGAACAGGCGCTGCATCGCGATGACCACCGCCACCGGGGGCAGCATGGCGAGGATGGTCGTCGTCATGACGAGGTGCCAGACGGGATCGGCCTCGGCCGCCGCGGCCGCGAGGCGCTGGATGCCCATGACGATGGTGTAGTAGCTCTGGTCCGTCGTGACGAGCAGCGGCCACAGGTACTGGTTCCAGCCGTAGATGAAGAGGATGACGAAGAGCGCGGCGATGTTGGTGCGCGACAGCGGCATCAGGATGGACCAGAAGAAGCGCAGCGGCCCCGCCCCGTCGATGCGCGCCGCCTCCGTCAGCTCGTCCGGGATGGTCATGAACACCTGGCGGAAGAGGAAGGTCGCCGTCGCCGAGGCGATGAGCGGGATGGCGAGGCCCGAATAGCTGTTGAGCATGCCGAGATTGGCCACGACCTCGAAGGTCGGCAGGATGCGCACCTCGACCGGCAGCATCAGCGTGATGAAGATGAGCCAGAAGGCCGTGACCCGGAAGGGGAAACGGAAATAGCAGATGGCGAAGGCCGAGAGCAGCGAGATGGCGATCTTGCCGATGGCGATTGCCATGGCCATGACGAAGCTGTTCCACAGCATCGGCCCGACGGGCGGGAAGCCCGAGACGCTGGAGCCGGTGAACAGCGCTTCCTTGTAGTTGGCGATGAGGCCCGGCCCCGGCAGGAAGCCGATGCGGCCGGTGAGGAAGTCGGTGCCCGGATGGGTCGACGCCACGAAGGCGAGCCACACGGGCAGCACCATGGCGGCGACACCGAGGATGAGCGCCGCATGGGCGGCGAAAGTCAGCTTGCGGCCGGATTCGACCATGTCCCCGCCCCCTCAGTAATGGACCTTGCGCTCGATATGGCGGAACTGCAGCGCCGTCAGGCCGATGACGATGACAAGCAGCACCACCGACTGGGCGGCGGACGCGCCGAGATTGAGCGATTCGAAGCCGTCCTTGAACACCTTGTAGACGAGGATGGTGGTGGACTGGCCGGGACCGCCGCCGGTCGTCGCGTGGATGATGCCGAAGGTGTCGAAGAAGGCGTAGACGATGTTGACGACGAGCAGGAAGAAGGTCGTCGGCGCGAGCAGCGGCCAGACGATCTTGCGGAAGCGCAGCCAGGGACCCGCCCCGTCGAGCGCCGCGGCCTCGACGAGGGTGCGCGGGATGGCCTGCAGCCCGGCGAGGAAGAAGAGGAAGTTGTAGCTCACCTGCTTCCACGAGGCGGCGAGGATGACCATGATGAGCGCATCAGTGCCGTTGAGGTGGTGGTTCCAGTAGATGCCGATGGCCCGGAGGCCACGCGCCACGACGCCGACCGAGGGATCGAACATGAACCACCACAAAATGGCGGCGACGGCGGGGGCCACGGCATAGGGCCAGATGAGCAGCGTCTGGTAGACCATCGCCTTGCGCCCCACCTTGTCGGCGGCGAGCGCGAAGAGGAGGCCGAGGCCGAGCGAGATGCCCGCGACCGAGGCGGAGAAGACGACCGTGATGGCGAAACTCGCCCGGTAGCTCGGATCCTCGAAGAGCGCGACGAAATTGGCGAGGCCGACGAACTGGCGCGACAGGCCGAAGGCGTCTTCGGCGAAGAGCGAGGTGTAGAGCGCCTGACCGGCGGGCCACAGGAAGAAGATGATGGTGATGGCGAGCTGCGGCGCAAGCAGCAGATAAGGCACGATGCCGCCGCCGAAGGTGACCCGTTTTGCCTGCATCGGCCCCCCAGAAGGAACAGGGCGGCGCCCGGTGCAGTCCGGGCGCCGCCATTCACGTTACGCTATTCAGGAGTTGGACTTCTCGAACTGGCGGAGCAGCTCGTTGCCGCGCTTCGCCGCCGCGTCGAGTGCGTCCTTCGCCGACTTCTTGCCGGTCAGCGCGTTCTCCAGCTCCTCCTCGATCATGTCGCGGATCTGGACGAAGTTGCCGAGACGCAGGCCCTTGGAGTTGTCGGTCGGCGGATTGAGGTTCATCTGCTTGATCGAGATGTCGGAACCGGGGTTCTTCTCGTAGAAGCCCTCCGTCTGCGACAGCTCGTAGGCGGCCTTGGTGATCGGCAGGTAGCCGGTCTGCTGGTGCCACCAGGCCTGGACCTCGGGCTTCGACAGGTAGGCGAAGAACTTCGCCGCGCCCTTGTATTCCTCCTTCGGACGACCGGCGAGGACCCAGAGCGTCGCGCCGCCGATGATGGAGTTCTGCGGGGCGCCCTGCACGTCCGGCCAGTAGGGCTGCATGCCGTAGCCGACGCCGAACTTGGCGTTGGCCATGATGTTGGCACGCGCCGCCGAGGAGGCGAAGGTCATGGCGCATTCGCCGGAGAGGAACTTCGGATCCGACTTGCCCTGGCGGCCGCCGTAGTCGAAGACCTTCGACTTCTGCCAGTCGACGAGCGCCGTCCAGTGCTTCTCGAGCGTCGAGTTGTTGATCTTGAGCTCGGTGCCGAGGCCGCCGAAGCCGTTGGCCTCGGTCGACAGCGGGATGTTGTGCATGGCCGAGAAGTTCTCGACATGCACCCAGGACGGCCACTGGGTCGTGAAGCCGCACGCGACGCCCGCCGCCTGCAGCTTCTTGGCGAATTCCTCGACCTCCGGCCAGGTCTTGGGCGGGGTGTTCTCGTCAAGGCCCGCCTTCTTGAAGTGGTCCTTGTTGTAATAGAGGATCGGCGTCGAGGAATTGAACGGGAACGAGAGCATGTTGCCCTGCGTGTCGCTGTAGTAGCCCGTCACCGCCGGCAGATAGGCCTGCGGATCGAACGGCTCGTTCTCGTCCGCCATCAGCTGGTAGACCGGATAGACGGCGCCCTTGGCCGCCATCATCGTCGCCGTGCCGACCTCGAAGACCTGCACGATCGTCGGATGCTGCTTGGCGCGGAAGGCGGCGATGGCGCCCGTCATGGTCTCGGGATAGCTGCCCTTGAAGACCGGGACGACCTTGTACTCGCTCTGCGAGGCGTTGAAGTCGTTCGCGATCTTCTCGAGCTTCTCGCCGAGCGCGCCCGACATGGCATGCCACCACTGGATCTGCGTCTGGGCAGCAGCCGGTCCCGCCGCGGCGATGAAGGCCGCCGCACTTGCCATGGTTACAATACGAGATGCCATGATAGCCTCCCCATCTCCCGGAGCCCCCCTCGGGGACCCTTCTCTTCGTTGCTAGCGAGCATAGCATGACAATGACATGACAGTTCAATGAATAATCGACGACAAACGCAAGCGAAACGAAATTCGAGACTTCAACGAGGAGCGTATCCATGGGGGGCCTGACCCTTTCCACCGCCACCACTCTGCCGACTGATTTCTCCAAGGCAGCCTTGGCCGGCCGCGTCTTCCGGCCCGATGCCGCCGGCCCGTCGGTGGTGACCGTTCGCGAGGGCGAGGTTTTCGATATCAGCCGCGCTTTCGCGACGATGCGTGACCTATGCGAAACTTCCGCACCTGCGGCCGCCCTGCGCGGGGCCGAGGGCGAATCACTCGGCCCGCTCGAGGCCATCCTCGCCAATTCGGTGGAGGCGACGCGCGATTCCACTCGGCCCTACCTCCTCGCCCCCATCGACCTGCAGGCGGTGAAGGCGGCGGGCGTGACCTTCGCCGTGTCCATGCTGGAGCGCGTCATCGAGGAGCGCGCGCGCGGCAATGCGGATGCCGCGGCGGCCATCCGCGAGGAGATCAACCGCCTCGTCGGCAACGACCTCGCCCGCCTCAAGCCCGGCTCGCCCGAGGCCATGCGCCTCAAGGAGGTGCTCGTGGCCCAAGGCGCCTGGAGCCAGTATCTCGAGGTCGGCATCGGGCCGGACGCCGAGATCTTCACCAAGGCCCAGCCCCTGTCGAGCGTGGGCACGGGGGCGGATGCCGGCATCCACGCCATCTCTACCTGGAACAATCCCGAGCCCGAGGTGGTGCTGGTCGTCGCCTCGGACGGGCGCATCGTCGGCGCCACCCTCGGCAACGACGTCAACCTGCGCGACGTCGAGGGCCGCTCGGCCCTGCTCCTCGGCAAGGCGAAGGACAACAACGCGAGCTGTGCGGTCGGCCCCTTCCTGCGCTTCTTCGACGACGGCTTCTCGCTCGACGACGTGCGCCGCATGCACGTGACGCTGACGGTGGAGGGCGAGGACGGTTTCCGCATGGAGGGCTTCTCCACCATCGAGAAGATCAGCCGCGATCCGGCCGATCTCGCCGCCCAGATGATCGGCAAGCACCACCAGTATCCGGACGGGGCGGTGCTGTTCCTCGGCACGCTGTTCGCGCCGGTCGAGGACCGCGATGCGCCGGGCAAGGGTTTCACCCACAAGGTGGGCGACATCGTCACCATCGCCGCCCCGCAGCTCGGCAGCCTCGTCAACCGCATGCGCCACAGCCAGGATTGCGCACCGTGGACCTTCGGCACCGGGCAGCTGATGCGCAACCTCGCCAAGCGCGGCCTCCTCTGAGCCGCCCCGCGGGCCGGAACCGGACATGAACCAGCATCGCCGACCGCCAGCCTCCGGGACAGCCGCCGGCGATGCCATCGCGGATGATGGAGCGGCCGCGTTCCTCGCCGTGCGGCCGCGGCTCCTTGCCATCGCCCATCGTATGCTCGGCACGATGGGCGACGCCGAGGACGTGGTGCAGGATGCCTTCCTGCGCTTCCATGCCGCCGGCGGGGCAATCGACAATCCGGAGGCCTGGCTCGTCACGGTGACGAGCCGGCTCGCCATCGACCGGCTGCGGGCCGCGCGGCGCGAGCGCGCCGCCTATGACGGGCCGTGGCTGCCGGAGCCCTGGACGGGATCGGACGACGGCGACGTCTTCACCGGCGACCTGCCCTATGCCGTCCTCGTGCTGATGGAGCGCCTCGGCCCGGTGGAGCGCTGCGCCTTCGTGCTGCGCGAGCTCATCGACATGCCCTATGCCCGCCTTGCCGAAGTGCTCGGCCGCAGCGAGGCGGCCTGCCGGCAGATCGTCGCCCGGGCGCGGCGCCGGCTCGGCGACGGGCAGCTCCCCGCGGCGCCGGCCGATGCCCTGGCGCGCCGTCGGCGGCATGAAACCCTCATGGAAGAGTTCCGCCTCGCGCTCGCCGCCGGGGATGCCGAGCGCCTCATCCGCCTGCTGGCGCCTGACGCGACCATCACGACCGACGGCGGCGGCAAGGTGCTTGCCGCCCGCAACATCGTGCGCGGCGCCGGGCGGATCGTGCGACTGGTGCTGGGGGTCGCCCGCAAGCTCGGCCGCGGCCGCGTCGACCGGCCGGCGCGCTTTGCCGGCGAAGCAGGGTTCGTCACTTACGAGGAGGAACGCCCGGTGCGGATCGTGATGGCGGCGAGCGACGGCGAGCGGATCACGGCCATCTATTTCGTGCTCAATCCGGACAAGCTCGTCCGCATGCCCGCGGACGGCTGAGCCGAAGTTTTTTGCGGCTTCCCTGTCACAAGGCGTCCCTGTGCAGCGTCTTCAAGGGCATGCGGCCTCGCTCGGCCGTGCACAGGAGCACATGATGACGAGAACCATCAACGCCTACGGTATCATCCCCGACGTCTTCGCCACGGCGCGCCGGCTCAACGGCGACATCGAGGGGCTCGGCCTCGACATGACGCTCGTCGAGCTGGTGAAGACGCGCGCCTCGCAGATCAACGGCTGCGCCTATTGCGTGCACATGCACGGCGGCGATGCGGTGAAGAAATACGGCGAGAAGCCGGAGCGGCTCTATCTCCTGCCGACATGGCGGGAATCGCCCGCCTTCGATGCGCGCGAGCGCGCCGCCCTCGCCTATGCGGAAGCGATGACACGCATGGACGACCATGCCGCCCTCGTCCGGGCCTCGGCCGCCCTCGACGAGCATTTCTCCGAGAAGGAGGTCGTCGCGCTGACGGCGCTCCTTGCCATGATCAACTTCTGGAACCGCATCGCGGTCGGCTTCGGCACCCAGCACGCGCCGGTCTGATCGACCTCAGATGACGTTCGCCTCGCGCAGCGGCCGCTGCGCGAGGATGCGGCCGTAGCCGAGGTCGGAGAGGTCGAGCGTCACGAAGCGCCCGTGCACGATCTCCTCGGCGATGCCGCGGCCGACGGCGGGGGCCTGCTGCAGGCCGTGGCCGGAGAAGCCGTTGGCGAGGAAGAGGTTCTCGACCTCGCCGGCACGGCCGACGATGGCGTTGTGGTCGAGGAGGTTCATGTCGTAGGGGCCGGACCAGGCCCGGCCGGGGCGGATGTGCTCGAAGGCGGGCACGCGCATGGCGAGCGCCGGCCAGATCACCTCCTCGAACAGCGACCAGTCGACCGCCTCCGCATCGCCGTCCCAGTCGGGATCGGCCTCGGCCTCCGGCGAGATGCCGCAGATGAACATCTGCCCCTCGGCGCCGCGATGGCCCTCGGGCCGCACATAGGCGCCGGAGGTGTCGATCATCAGCGGGCAGTTGTCGACGGGCCCCTTGCAGGTGAAGCTGAAGACATAGCGCTTCCTGGCATGGACGGGGATGTCTATGCCGGCGCTCGCGGCGATGCGCCGCCCGTCCGAGCCCGCGCAATCGACCACCGCGCCGCAGGCGATGCGGCTGCCGTCGGCAAGGTGCACGGCGACGACGCGGCCGCCCTGCCGCTCGAGATGCGCGACCTCGCCGGTGCGGTACTCGGCCCCGAGCGCCCGCGCCTTCTTGCGGAAGGCCTGCAGGAGGCCCCAGCCGTCGAACCAGCCCTCGCCGCTGCGGCCCCAGGCGCCGGCGAGAAGATCGTCCGTGGCGAGCCAAGGGAATTTTTCCTTGAGCCCGGCGGGATCGAAGACGGCGATGTCGGCGCCCTCCGCTTCCTGCACCGCGCGATTGCTGGCGAGCGTCTCGGCCCCCTCGGGCGTTGCCGCGAGATAGAGATAGCCGCCCTCGGTGAGATCGATCACCGGCCGCTCGTCGCCGACGGCAAGGCGCGCGCCGATGTCGCGCAGGAAGGCGATGCCGTGGAGCGAGATGCGGATGTTCACCGGGCTCGAGAACTGCTGCCGGATGGAAGCCGCCGACAGCGCCGAGGCGGAGCGCGCGTAGGTCGGATCCTTCTCGATCACGACGACCCGGCCGGAAAAGGCGGGATCGGACAGGAGATGGAAGGCGACGGAGGAGCCCATCACCGCACCGCCGACGATGACGACGTCGGCGGTCTCGGCCGAAGGGGTGGAACCGTTGGGGGTCTGGGACATGATCCTGGCAGCGCCGAAGTGAGCGGAGGCGAAGCGTCGCGGATGGCGGCTTCATGAGCAGCCCGCATGATTGCCGCATGCGGCGTGGCTTGTCCATGGGCTGCTGGCGTCGCAGCTGCGGAGAGCAAGCCCCTCACCCCACCTGCCCGGCTGCCTCCGTCCCGCACTCCGCCAGCAGCCAGTCGCGAAAGGCCGCGAGCGCCGGGCGGTCCGCCTTCTCTTCGGGATAGACGAGGTAATAGGCCTCCTCGCTCGTGATCGGCCGCTCGAAGGGCACGACGAGGGCGCCGGCGCGCAATTCGTCCTCGACGAGGAAACGCGGCACGATGGCGAGGCCAAGGCCGGCGACGGCCGCCTGCGCCACCATGGCGAACTGCTCGAAACGCGGGCCCATGACGGCCCGGTCGGCCGAGAGCCCCTGGGCCGCGAGCCACAGCCCCCAGGCGCGCGGGCGCGTCGCCTGTTGCAGCAGCGGAACGGTGAGCACGTCCGCCACCTCGGCGAGCCCAAGGCGGGCGACGAGCGCCGGGCTCGCCACCGGCACGATCACCTCGCCCATCAGCCGGTGCATGCGGGCACCGGGCCACACCGCCTCGCCGAAATGGATCGCCGCATCAAGCCCCTCGCGCGCGAAGTCGAAGGGCAGGATGCGCGTGGCGAAGTTGATGGTGACGCCCGGATGGCGCTGGAAGAAGCCGGGCAGGCGCGGGATGAGCCAGCGCGTGCCGAAGGTCGGCAGGATGGCGAGGTCGAGGATGCCGCCGG
Source organism: Chelatococcus caeni (assembly GCF_014196925.1). Lineage (GTDB taxonomy): Bacteria > Pseudomonadota > Alphaproteobacteria > Rhizobiales > Beijerinckiaceae > Chelatococcus_A > Chelatococcus_A caeni. The sequence goes on from NZ_JACIEN010000002.1 coordinate 73,145, forward strand.
CCCCGCGGAAGGCCATGGCGTTGACGGTCGCGGCGGTGAGCCGCGCCAGCGCCTCGCGCACCTCCCCGGCATAGGCGCTGCCGGCCGCCGTCAGCACCACGCGCTGGCGCACCCGCTCGAAGAGCTTGAGGCCGAGCTGCGCCTCCACCGCCGCCACCTGGCGGCTGACGGCGCCCTGCGTCAGGTTGAGCTCCTCCGCCGCCTTGGTGAAGGACAGGTGCCGCGCCGCCGCCTCGAAGGCGGCGAGCGCGGTCAGCGAGGGCAAGGCGAGACGCTGCTGGACATCGCGCATCATTCATTCCATTTCATCATGAACTCGTGAGAACATATCGTTTGAAACGCGGACATGAAACCGCCATCCTGTCGCGACGACGAGACCCTGCATCCGCGATGCATCAGACGGCGGCCGCCTCACCCCCGTTGAGGCAGGGGCCGCACAACGCTCCGGGAAGAGACATGACCGTTCACACCGCCGCCGCTTCCGCCCGCGAGGAGGCGCTCGCCATCCTGAAGCGCCTCGGCGTGTCCGACACCGCCTTCGCTTCGACGGGCCTCGCCGCCCGCTCGCCCGTCACCGGCGAGATCATCGCCCATATCCGGGAGGCCGGCGCCGCCGAGACCCGCGCGGCTGTCGACCGCGCCGAAAAAGCCTTCGCCGAATGGCGCAGGGTGCCGGCGCCGCGGCGCGGCGAGTTCGTGCGCCTCCTCGGCGAGGAGCTGCGCGCCGCCAAGGAGGACCTCGGCCTTCTGGTGACGCTGGAAGCGGGCAAGATCGTCTCCGAAGGCCTCGGGGAGGTGCAGGAGATGATCGACATCTGCGACTTCGCCGTCGGCCTATCGCGCCAGCTCTACGGCCTCACCATCGCCACCGAGCGGCCGGACCATCGCATGATGGAGACGTGGCACCCGCTCGGCCCCGTCGGCGTCATCACCGCCTTCAACTTCCCCGTCGCCGTCTGGTCGTGGAATGCCGCGCTCGCCTTCGTCTGCGGCGACCCGGTGATCTGGAAGCCGTCCGAGAAGACGCCGCTCACCGCGCTCGCCGTGACCGCCATCGCCGAACGGGCGGCCAAGCGCTTCGGCGGCGTGCCCGAGGGCCTTTTCGAACTCGTCATCGGCGGCCGCGAGGCCGGTGAGGCCCTGGTCGCCGACGCGCGCGTGCCGCTCGTCTCGGCCACCGGCTCCACCGCCATGGGCCGCAAGGTCGGCCCCAAGCTCGCCGAGCGCTTCGCCCGCGCCATCCTGGAGCTCGGCGGCAACAACGCCGCCGTCGTCGCCCCCTCGGCCGACCTCGACATCGCCTTGCGGGCGATCGCCTTCGCCGCCATGGGCACGGCGGGCCAGCGCTGCACGACGCTGCGCCGGCTCATCGTCCATGCCAGCGTCTATGACAAGCTGGTGCCGCGCCTCGCCAAGGTCTACGGCAACGTCGCCATCGGCGATCCGCGCGTGAAGGGCACGCTCGTCGGCCCGCTCATCGACAAGGCCGCCTTCGACGGCATGGAGAAGGCGCTCGCCGAGGCGAAGAGCCTCGGCGCCACGGTGCACGGCGGCGGGCGCGTCGCCGGCATCGGCGGCGAGGAGGCCTATTACGCCCGCCCGGCCCTCGTCGAGATGCCGGGCCAGAGCGGCCCGATGCTGCGCGAGACCTTCGCGCCCATCCTCTACGTGGTGAAATACGACACGCTGGAGGAGGCGATCGCCCTGCACAACGGCGTCGGCGCCGGCCTCTCCTCCTCCATCTTCACGCTCGACATGCGCGAGGCCGAGCGCTTCGTCTCGGCGGAGGGCTCGGACTGCGGCATCGCCAACGTCAACATCGGCCCCTCGGGCGCCGAGATCGGCGGCGCCTTCGGCGGCGAGAAGGAGACGGGCGGCGGCCGCGAGGCGGGCTCCGACGCCTGGAAGGCCTACATGCGCCGCGCCACCAATACCATCAATTACGGCACGGCCCTGCCGCTGGCGCAGGGCGTGACCTTCGACGTGGACGCGTGAGCGGCCGGGCGCAACCTTCTCCCTCCCCCCCTTTGCGGGGGAGGGGTATCTCGCGCGCCGCACCGAACACTGAACAGACCTGCCAAGGACGAAACGCAGATGGCCAAGGATACAATGGGCGCCTTCAACTGGGCGGATCCCTTCCTGCTCGACGACCAGCTCACCGACGACGAGCGGATGATCCGCGACACGGCCCGCGCCTATGCGCAGGAGAAGCTGCAGCCGCGCGTGCTCGAGGCCTATGCGCACGAGAAGACGGACCGAGCCATCTTCAACGAGATGGGCGAGCTCGGCCTCCTCGGCGTCACCATCCCGGAGGAATTCGGCGGCGCGGGCGCGAGCTACGTGGCCTACGGCCTCGTGGCGCGCGAGGTGGAGCGCGTCGATTCCGGCTACCGCTCGATGATGAGCGTGCAGTCCTCACTCGTCATGCATCCGATCAACGCCTATGGCAGCGAGGAGCAGAAGCGCAAGTATCTGCCGAAGCTCGCTTCGGGCGAATGGGTCGGCTGCTTCGGCCTCACGGAGCCCGACGCAGGCTCCGACCCCGGCGGCATGAAGACGCGTGCCGAGAAGATCGATGGCGGCTACCGCCTCATCGGCTCGAAGATGTGGATCTCCAACTCGCCCATCGCCGACGTCTTCGTGGTCTGGGCGAAGTCCGCCGCCCATGACAACAAGATCCGCGGCTTCGTGCTCGACAAGGGCCTCAAGGGCCTCTCGGCGCCGAAGATCGGCGGCAAGCTCTCGCTGCGCGCCTCCATCACCGGCGAGATCGTCATGGACAATGTCGAGGTCGGCGAAGAGGCGCTGCTGCCGAACGTCTCGGGCCTTGCCGGGCCCTTCGGCTGCCTCAACCGCGCGCGTTACGGCATCTCCTGGGGCGCCATGGGCGCGGCGGAGGACTGCTGGCACCGCGCCCGGCAGTACACGCTCGACCGCAAGCAGTTCGGCCGGCCGCTCGCCGCCACGCAGCTCATCCAGAAGAAGCTCGCCGACATGCAGACTGAGATCGCGCTCGGCCTGCAGGGGTCCCTGCGCGTCGGCCGCCTCTTCGACGAGGGCCGCATGGCGCCGGAGATGATCTCCATCGTCAAGCGCAACAACTGCGGCAAGGCGCTCGACATCGCCCGCATGGCGCGCGACATGCACGGCGGCAACGGCATCCAGGAAGAATACCACGTGATGCGCCACGCCCAGAACCTCGAGACGGTGAATACCTACGAGGGGACCCACGACGTGCACGCCCTCATCCTCGGCCGGGCGCAGACGGGCATCCAGGCGTTCTTCTGAGGTGGACGCCGAGCGGCAGAGGATCCCTACCCGTCTCTGTCCTGCGGGCTGATCCACCCTCCCCCAAAGGGGATCGAAGCGCGAGCGAATGGAGCTGGCCGTGGGCGGGGATGACGAGGCGGTGACCGGGAACGTTGATCCCTCCCCTCAAGGGGAGGGTGGCCGGCGCGCAGCGCCGGACGGGTGGGGTCACCGCTCGCGCACGGACCTTCCGAACCATGTTCCGCGTGGGCTTCGCAAGCGCATGACGCCGCAGGAGGTCAAGCTGTGGAACTGGCTGCGGGAGGAGATCGTGCCGACGGGGCATCATTTTCGGCGGCAGGTTCCCATGGGCCGATACGTCGTGGATTTCGCCTGCCTCAAGCAGCGACTGGTCGTCGAGGTCGACGGCGATCAGCATGGACGGGATGATCATCGTGCAACGGACTGCGCGAGAGATGCCTATCTCGCGAGCCTCGGCTTTCGTGTCTTGCGTTTCTCGAACCAGGATGTCGACCGTGAGCGACGGGTGGTGATGGATACGATTTACGCGGCCCTGACCGTAACCCCACCCGTCTCGCGCCTGCGGCGCGATCCACCCTCCCCTCAAGGGGAGGGATCAGTGCCGCGCGCCCCCGAGAGCCGCGACGCCAGAGAAGGGCCCGACACATGACCACCCTCCCCCTTCAGGGCCTCAAGGTTCTGGAACTCGCGCGCATCCTCGCCGGGCCGTGGATCGGCCAGCAGCTCGCCGATCTCGGCGCCGATGTCGTCAAGGTCGAGCGGCCGGGCAGCGGCGACGACACGCGCGGCTGGGGGCCGCCCTTCGTGCCGGCGGCCGACGGCGGCGACCTGTCGGCGGCCTATTTCCATGCCTGCAACCGCGGCAAGCGCTCCATCGCCGTCGATTTCGAGACGGAGGAGGGGCGTGCAATCATTCGCCGCCTCGCGGCCGAGGCCGACGTCCTCATCGAGAACTTCAAGGTCGGGGGCCTCAAGAAATACGGGCTCGACCACGAGAGCCTCAAGGCCGTCAACCCGCGCCTCATCTATTGCTCGGTCACCGGCTTCGGCCAGGACGGGCCGTACCGCGAGCGGGCCGGCTACGACTTCATGATCCAGGGCATGGGCGGGATCATGGACCTGACCGGCGCGCCCGACGGCGAGCCGCAGAAGATCGGCGTCGCCTTCGCCGACATCTTCACCGGCCTCTATTCCACCATCGGCATCCTCGCCGCCTTGCGCCGGCGCGACATGACGGGCGAGGGCGGGCATGTCGACATGGCGCTGCTCGACGTGCAGGTGGGCGTGCTCGCCAACCAGGCGATGAACTACCTCGTCTCGGGCAAGGCACCGCGCCGGCTCGGCAATGCCCATCCCAACATCGTGCCCTACCAGGTCTTCGAGGTGGCGGACGGGCACGTCATCGTCGCCGTCGGCAATGACGGGCAGTTCCGCCGCTTCTGCACCGTCATCGGCATGCCGGCGCTCGGCGAGCAGAGCGAATACGCCACAAACAAGGCGCGGGTCGAGAACCGTGGCGCCCTCGTCGCGATCCTCGCCGGCGCGTTGAGGCGTCTCAAGCGCGACGATCTGCTTGCCCGCCTCGAGACCGAGGGCGTGCCGGCCGGGCCGATCAACTCGGTGGCGGATGTTTTCGCCGACCCGCAGGTGATCGCCCGCGGCATGCGGGTGGACCTCCCCTGCCCCGAGGCCGAGGGCGGCACGATCCCGACCGTGCGCTCGCCCATCGTCATCGACGGGGCGCCGATGGTCGCCGGGCGGCCCTCGCCGCGGCTCGGCGCCGATACCGAGGACGTGCTCAACGATCCGGCCTGGGGCGCAGAGGCACCCCGCCAGCAACAGGGATGAAGCCATGAACGCGCGCACCGGCGGGCAGATCCTCGTCGACCAGCTTCTCGTCCACGGTGTCCGTCACGCCTTCTGCGTGCCGGGCGAGAGCTATCTCGCCGTGCTCGACGCGCTGCACGATGCGTCGATCGACGTCACCGTCTGCCGGCAGGAGGGCGGAGCGGCCATGATGGCCGAGGCCCACGGCAAGCTCACCGGCCGGCCCGGCATCTGCTTCGTCACGCGCGGGCCGGGCGTCACCAACGCCTCGCCGGGCATCCATATCGCCAAGCAGGATTCGACGCCGCTCATCGTCTTCGTCGGCCAGATCGAGCGCGGCATGCGCGAGCGCGAGGCCTTCCAGGAGCTCGACTACCGCGCCGTCTTCGGCACCATGGCGAAGTGGGCCACCGAGATCGACGATGCCGCGCGCATTCCGGAGATCGTTGCGCGCGCCTTCCGCGTCGCCACCTCCGGCCGGCCGGGGCCGGTCGTCATCGCGCTGCCGGAGGACATGCTGGTCGAGACGGCCGCGGTCGCCGATGCCCTGCCCTACGAGCCGGTCGAGACGCATCCCGCCCTCGCCCAGATGGCGGAGCTGCAGAAGCTCCTGTGGGCGGCGAAGGCGCCGCTCGCCATTCTCGGCGGCACGCGCTGGAGCGAGAAGGCGGTGGAGCGCTTCGTGCGCTTCGCCGAGCGCTTCGACCTGCCGGTCGCCGTCTCCTTCCGCCGGCAGATGCTGTTTCCCGCCGACCACCCGAACTACATCGGCGACATCGGCTTCGGCGCGAACCCGGCGCTCGTCGCTCGGGTCAAGGCGGCCGACACCGTGCTCCTCGTCGGCGGACGGCTGTCGGAGGTGCCGAGCCAGAGCTACTCGCTCCTCGGCATCCCCGAGCCGGGCTGCACGCTCGTCCATGTGCACCCGGATTCCGGCGAGCTCGGCCGCGTCTATCGCCCGGCGCTCGCCATCAACGCCTCGCCCTCGGCCTTCTCGGCCGCGCTCGAAGGCCTGCAGCCGCCGAAGGCGATCGGCTGGGGCGGCAACCGGGAGGAGGCCCGCGCGGCCTATCTCGCCTGGAGCGATCCGGCGCCCGTGCGCACGCCCGGCACCCTGCAGATGGGCGCGGTGATGGCCTACCTCGAGGAGAAGCTGCCGGCTGACGCCATCATGTGCAACGGCGCCGGCAACTACGCCATCTGGCTGCATCGCTTCCACCGCTTCCGGCGCTTTGGCACGCAGCTCGCGCCAACCTCCGGCTCCATGGGCTATGGCGTGCCGGCGGCGGTCGGCGCCAAGCGGCTCCATCCGGAGCGCACCGTCGTCGCCTTCGCCGGGGACGGCTGCTTCCTGATGAACGGGCAGGAATTCGCCACGGCCGTGCAATACGACCTTCCCATCGTGGTCATCGTCGTCGACAACGGCATCTACGGCACGATCCGCATGCACCAGGAGCGGGAATATCCCGGCCGCGTCTCGGGGACGATGCTGAAGAACCCGGATTTCGCGGCCTACGCCCACGCCTTCGGCGGCCACGGCGAGCGCGTGGAGCGCACGGAAGAGTTCGCCCCCGCCTTCGAGCGGGCGCTCGCCTCCGGCAAGCCGGCGATCATCCACTGCCTCATCGACCCGGAAGTCATCACTCCGGCGACGACGCTCTCCGCCATCCGCGAGAAGGCGCTCAAGGCGAAGGGGTGATCCGGCGTTGAGGCGGTCGTTCAGATCGTCTCAACGCCGGGTTCATCGCCTCGACGAGCGACAGCTTCCACGCCCGGCGCCAGCGCTTGAGCGAGGCTTCGCGCTGGCGCGCCTCGCCAATCGACCGGTAATGTTCACACCAGACGAGCCGATCGACGCCGTAGCGGCGGGTGAAGCCCGGCACGGTCTTCTGCTTGTGCTCGAAGATGCGGCGGGCGAGGTTGTTGGTGACGCCGACGTAGAGCGTGCCGTTACGGCCGCTCGCGAGAATATAGACGGTGTAATTGTCCATACGAAATTCGGAGCTGCGCAATTCTTTGCGCTGGACCCGGATCGCATTCCGCTTCGCTGCATGCGTCCGGGGAACGAGCGCGTGAATATGCGATAAGCTTGCACCGAAACGGACACGTAACGCAAACGAACGATCGTATATGAGAACACCCTCGTGCCCCGGGCGCGCCGCAGCACGAAGTGATGCGGTGCAGAACCGGGGCCCAGAGATTGGCTCAATAAGCGAGCGAGCCGCGTTCCTCGGGCTTGACGCTCACGCCGCCTTCGCCTGCTCCAGGCGCTTGCCGACAAGCCCCCGCAGGGCCCGCAGGTCCTTGACGAAGAGGCGGATGCCCTCGGAGAGTTTTTCGGTGGCCATGGCGTCCTCGTTGAGGAGGAAGCGGAAGCTCTTCTCGTCGAGGGTCATCTTCGCCGGAGCCTCGCCGGCATTGGCGGGGTCGAGCTGGCGCGGCAGCGGGCCCTCGTCGGCGGCGAGCTGGTCCATGAGGGCGGGGCCGATGGTCAGCCGGTCGCAGCCGGCGAGCGCCTCGATCTCGCCCGTGTTGCGGAAGGAAGCGCCCATGACAACGGTCTTGATGCCGTGGGCCTTGTAATAGGCGTAGATGGCGCGCACGGACTGGACACCGGGATCGGTCTCGGCCGTGTAGGGGCCGCCGCCGGCCTTGACGTGCCAGTCGAGGATGCGGCCGACGAAGGGCGAGATGAGGAAGACGCCGGCATCGGCGCAGGCGGCCGCCTGTACGAGTGAGAACAGCAGCGTCAGGTTGCAGTCGATGCCCTCGCGCTGCAGCACCTCCGCGGCGCGGATGCCCTCCCAGGTCGAGGCGACCTTGATGAGGATGCGGTCGCGCGAAACGCCGCGTGCCTCGTAGGCGGCGATGAGCGCCCGCGCCTTGGCGATCGAGCCCTCGGTGTCGAAGGACAGGTCCGCGTCGACCTCGGTGGAGACGCGGCCGGGCACGATCTTCGTCAGCTCCGCGCCGAAGGAGACGGCAAGCCGGTCGCAGACCGCAGCGGTGACCGCCTCGGCGGAGCCGGCCTGCTTGCGGCCCCAGTCGATCGCCTCGTCGAGCAGGTGGCCATAGGCCGGGGTCTCGACGGCCTTGAGCAGCAGCGTCGGGTTCGTCGTGCAGTCCTGCGGCTTGAGGCGTCGCACGGCCTCGATGTCGCCCGTGTCGGCGACGACGACCGTCATCGCGCGCAGCTGGTCGAGCTTGGAGGGCATCGGTCTTCTCCCGTCAGTTTCTCACTGCGGTTGGATCACAGATACCCATAGGCCTTCAAGACCTCCGGCAGCCACATCGTCGTCGCAGGCACGAAGGTGATCAGGGCGAGCACGAGGAAGAGCGGGATCAGGAAGGGCACCACGGCCTTGACGCAATCCTCGAAGGAGATGCTGGCGACGCGCGAGAGCACGTAGAGCACCATGCCGACCGGCGGCGTCAGCAGGCCGATCATCAGGTTGAGCACCATGATGATGCCGAAATGCACGGGGTCGATGCCGAGCGTCAGCGCGACCGGCAGCAACACCGGCGTCAGGATGGTGATGGCCGCGATGGTCTCCATGAAGCAGCCGACGACCAGCAGGAAGACGTTGATCAGCAGCAGGAAGGTGACGGGATCGCTGGCGACGGCGAGGATCCAGGCACCGAGCGCCTCGGTGGTGCGCGTCGTGGTCAGCACCCAGCCGAAGATGGAGGCGCCGGCGACGATGAAGAGGACGACCGCCGTCGTCTCGATGGTGTCCATCGTCACGCGCACGAACTGGCGCAGGGACAGGACCGAATATTTCGCCGGTCGGCCGAAGGCGACCATGGCGAGGTTGAGGACGCGGTGGATGACGACCGAGAGCAGCAGGGCGTAGGCGCAGGCGAAGACCGCCGCTTCCGTCGGCGTGAAGATGCCGAAGCTCATGCCACCGATGATGATGGCCGGCGTCAGCAGCGGCAGGAAGGCGTCGACGAAGGTGACGCCGAGGCGCCTGACCGAGAAGCGGGCATCGGCGCCGATCTTCTTGCGATGGGCGTAGATGGCGACGGTCGCCGAGAGGAAGAGCGCCATCAGCAGGCCGGGCAGGATGCCGGCAACGAAGAGCGCGTTGATCGAGGCATTGGCCACGACGCCGTAGATGACGAGCGGCAGCGACGGCGGAATGATGGGTCCGATCGTCGAGGAGGCGGCGGTGATGCCGACGGCGAGCTTGGCGTCGTAGCCGTGGTCGCGCATCGCCTTGATCTCGATGGTGCCGAGGCCGCCGGCATCCGCCACCGCGGTGCCCGACATGCCGGCGAAGATGACCGAGCCCGCCACGTTGACATGGCCGAGGCCGCCCTTGAGCCAGCCGACGGCCGCGGTGGCGAAATCGAAGATCTGCTTGGTGATGCCGGCCGAGTTCATCAGGTTGCCGGCCATGATGAAGAAGGGCACGGCGAGCAGCGGGAAGGAATCGACGCCGTTGACCATGCGGTGGATCACCGTGATCTCGGGCGCGATGCCGGACAGGAAGATGTAGAGCAGGGACGAACCGGCCAGCGCCACGGCGATTGGCACGCCGAGGATGATCATGGCGAAGAGCGCGACGAACATGAGGGCGATCAACATACGCGCTGGCCTCCAGTGGCGGGGGTCACGGCCGGGTCATCGATTGAAAGGGCGGGATGTCAGTCGAGGATGGCACCCGAGGTCTCATCCTCGAGCTTCCCCTTGAGCCGCTGCACGAAGCGGATCGCGGCATGGACGGTCATGGCCGCAAGGCCGGCGGACACGACCCAGTAGATGACCGATTTCGGGATATCGACCGAAACCATGTAGCCGGGCGCGCGGGCGCCGAGCTCGTAGCCGTACCAGGCCATGGCCCCGCAGAAGAGGGTGACGAGCCCGTCGATGATGACGAGCGTCCAGTGCCGCACCGCCTTCGGCGCCAGCGTGATCACGGCCTCGACGGCGATGTGCGAGCCCTTGCGCATGGCCGTCACCGAGCCGATGAAGGTGACGGCGATGAGCAGGTAGCGGGCGATCTCCTCGGTCCAGCCGTAGGAATCGTTGAGGACGTAGCGCGTCCAGAACTGCAGCAGGACGACGGCGAAGAGCGCCCAGTAGATCAGGAAGACGATGCCGTCCTGCGGGCGCAGGTCGTCGAGCGGCACGCGGCTTTCCTGCTCGCGCCACTGCTCGAACATGGCCTCGGTCGTGTCGACCTCCGGACTGTCCTTGTCGTTCGATTGCGTCACGCGTCGCCCCCGCATCCGGCGTTCGGGAAGCCCGGCGCCGCGCGCCGGGCCGTGCGGGCCGGGGCGCGGCAGCGCCCCGGCGTCGTCTCGTCAGTTCGAGGCCGCGAGGCCCTGCAGCTTGTCGTAGGTGGCCTTGTCCCAGGTGGCGTCCGGCCCGGAGTGCAGCTTGACGGTCGCCTCGCGGAAGGGCGCGCGGTCCACCTCGACCACGTTCTTGCCCTGGTCCTTGAACCAGGCGACGAGATCCTTCTCGGCCTGGACGATGTCGTCCGTGCACTTGTCGGCCGCCTCCTTGAGGATGGCGAACAGCGTCGTGCGCTCCTCGTCGCTCAGGCGCTGCGCCGTGCCGCTCGAGACGATGGTGAGCAGGGCGTCGGTGATGTGGCCGGTGAGGATGATGTTCTTCTGGACCTCGTAGAACTTCTTGGCCTGGATGGTCGGCAGGGGGTTCTCCTGCGCGTCGGCCACGCCCTGGGAGAGGGCGAGATAGACCTCGGCGAAGGCGATCGGCGTCGGGTTGGCGCCGACGGCGCGCGGGAACATGGTGTAGAGCGGCGCGTCGGGCACGCGGATCTTGAGCCCCTTCATGTCCTCCGGCTTGTTGATGTCCTTGTTCGCCGTGACGTGGCGCTCGCCGTAATAGGTGAGGGTGACGACGTCGTGGCCCGTGCGCTTCTTGTAGCCTTCGCCGAGCTCCTTGAAGAGGTCGGAATTGCGGAAGGCATTCCAGTGCGCGAAATCGCGGAACATGTAGGGCGCGCCGCCGATGGCGAGCGGGCCGTAGGCGCGGCCGGCGAAGAGCTGGCCCGTATAGATGATGTCGACGGTGCCGAGCGACAGGCCCTCGTTGATGTCGGATTCCTTGCCCAGCGAGGAGGCCGGAAACACCTCGATGGCATATTTGCCGTTGGTGCGCTTCTTGAACTCCTCCCCGGCCCACAGGGCCCACTTGTGATAGGGCTCGCTCGCCTCGTAGACGTGGGCCCACTTGAGGGTCGTCTGGGCGGCGGCGGGGCCGGCGAGGCCGAAGGATGCGGCAAGGGCGAGCGCGCCGAGGGCGGCGCGGCGGGTCAGATCCATCATTGTCTCCTCCAGAATGCGATCCGCCGGTCTGCGCCGGCTTTCAGCTGAGCGATTTAAAGGCTCTCTGAATCGTTTAAATCGGTGTGAAGCGAAAATGCAAGCTGCTTCACACGGCATGCACAAGGGCCCCGCAACGCTCAGGCGGCGCCCGCCTCGACCTCGTCCTGCGGCATCAGGACGGCCCGCGCCGCCTTGGCCTCGCGCACGAGGAAATCGACCGTCGCCCGGACGCGCGCGACGTCGCGCAGATCGGCGTGGACGATCAGCCAGAAGGAGCGCACCAGCTCGACCTCGCGCCGCAGCACGGGGACGAGGCGCGGATCGCCCGCGGCCATGAAATCGGGCAGCACGCAGAGGCCGGCGCCGGCGATGGTCGCATGCATCTGCGCGATGAGGTTCGAGCTCTGCAGGCGCGGCCTGAGGCCCTTGGCGATGTCGTCGAGATAGTCGAGCTCGGGCGTGAAGATGAGGTCGTCGATATAGCCGATGAGCTGGTGCTCGAAGAGGTCCTGCGGCGCGGCGATGGCCGGGTGGGCGGCGAGATAGGCCGGCGCCGCGTAGAGGCCGAGGCGGTAATCCGCCAGCTTGCGGGCGACGATCTTGCCCTCCTTCGGCGGGTTCAGGGAGATGGCGATGTCCGCCTCGCGCTTGGAGAGCGAGAGCAGCCGCGGCATGGCGACGAGCTGGATCTCCAGCTCCGGGTAGCGCTCGGCGAGCTGGCCGATGCGCGGGGCGAGAAAGAAGGTGCCGAAGCCGTCCGGAGCGCCAATGCGCACGGTGCCGGACAGGGCAAGGTCCGCTCCGCCGATCTCGCTCTGCGCCGCGAGCGCCTCGCTCTCGATGGTCTCCGCCTTGGCGAGCAGGCGCTCGCCGTGCTCGGTGAGGGCATAGCCCTGTGGCCGGCGCTCGAAGAGCTTGGCCTTCAATGCATCCTCCAGCGCCGTGATGCGGCGCGACACCGTCGCATGGTCGGCCCCGAGCCGCCGCGCCGCCACGGTGAGGCGGCCCGCGCGAGCCACGGCGAGGAAGAAGCGAAGGTCGTCCCAGTCGAAGCGATTCATGCCCAGCTTGCCTCCCGTTTTGGTATCTTTGCACGCACCGGATTTGAAATGTCCTATAGTCGTGCGCGAATGACAATGGTAGTGCGGAAGGACCGACGGAACGTCATCGGCACGTTGGCTTTCGCCGATTTCGCTCCCACTATCGAAGACAAGGGCCGGCGCCGGCCGATGCGAGGGAGCGCTCCGGCGCCCCTTCCCGCAAGGCATCGCGCCCAGCGCCGGCACAGCAGAACAGAACCGGCAGAGCATCGGAGAACGCAAGATGCGCACGATCGGACATTTCATCGGGGGGCGCGAGGTCGAAGGGCAATCGGGACGTTTCGGCGACGTCTTCACGCCCATGACGGGTGAGGTCGGCGCCAAGGTCGCCCTCGCCTCGGCGGCCGAGGTCAGGGCCGCCGTCGAGAATGCCAGGGCGGCCCAGCCGGCCTGGGGCGCGACGAACCCGCAGCGCCGCGCGCGCGTGATGATGAAGTTCCTCGAACTCGTCCAGCGCGACTACGACAGTCTCGCCGAGCTGCTCGCCCGCGAGCACGGCAAGACCATTCCCGACGCCAAGGGCGACATCCAGCGCGGGCTCGAGGTGGTCGAGTTCGCCTGCGGCGTGCCGCACCTGATGAAGGGCGAGTACACCGAGGGCGCCGGCACCAACATCGACGTCTATTCCATGCGCCAGCCGCTCGGGGTGGTGGCCGGCATCACGCCGTTCAACTTCCCCGCCATGATCCCGATGTGGAAGTTCGCGCCGGCCATCGCCTGCGGCAACGCCTTCATCCTGAAGCCTTCGGAGCGCGACCCGGGCGTGCCCATGCGCCTTGCCGAGCTGATGATCGAGGCCGGGCTGCCGGCAGGCATCCTCAACGTGGTCAACGGCGACAAGGAGGCGGTCGACGCCATCCTCGACGATCATGACGTCATGGCGGTCGGCTTCGTCGGCTCGTCGGCGATCGCCCAGTACATCTATTCGCGCGGCTCGGCCAACGGCAAGCGCGTGCAGTGCTTCGGCGGCGCCAAGAACCACATGATCATCATGCCCGACGCCGACATGGACCAGGCGGTCGATGCCCTCATCGGCGCCGGCTACGGCTCGGCCGGCGAGCGCTGCATGGCGATCTCCGTCGCCGTGCCCGTCGGCCAGGCGACGGCGGACCGGCTCGTCGAGAAGCTCGTCCCGCGCGTCGAGAGCCTCAAGATCGGCCCCTCGACCGATCCGAGCGCCGACTACGGCCCACTCGTCACCAAGGCCCATCTCGACAAGGTAAAGTCCTATGTCGAGCTCGGCATCGCGGAAGGGGCGAAGCTCGTCGTCGATGGGCGCAACTTCACGCTGCAGGGCTACGAGAACGGCTTCTACATGGGCGGGTGCCTGTTCGACCACGTGACGCCGGACATGCGCATCTACAAAGAGGAGATCTTCGGCCCGGTCCTGTCCATCGTGCGCGCCCACAACTACGAGGAGGCGCTCAAGCTGCCGTCCGAGCACGAATACGGCAACGGCGTCGCCATCTTCACCCGCGACGGCGACGCGGCGCGGGATTTCGCCGCCAAGGTCAATGTCGGCATGGTCGGCGTCAACGTGCCGATCCCGGTGCCGATCGCCTATTACACCTTCGGCGGCTGGAAGCGCTCGGGCTTCGGCGACCTCAACCAGCACGGGCCGGATTCGATCCGCTTCTACACCAAGACGAAGACCGTGACCTCGCGCTGGCCCTCCGGCGTCAAGGAGGGGGCGGAGTTCGTCATCCCGACGATGAATTGATGCTGCGGCCGGCGGCATGACCTGCCGCCGGCCATATGCTATCATTTTTGATAGCATTGGAGTGTCAGATGGGGCAGGTGCTCATCCGCAACCTCGACGACGAGGTGATCGAGGGATTGAAGGTCAAGGCCCGCCTGGCAGGCGTCTCCTTCGAGACCTTCATGCGTGATGCCCTCAAGGCGATTGCGCCCCTGTCCGCCGACGAGAAAGTCGCGCTCATCGAGGAATTCCGGCGCCAGCACGGACCGCTCGGGATCAGGACGCCTCCCGAGGATCTCATCCGCGAGGAGCGCGAGCGGCGATGATCGTGGTCGATGCGAGCGCGGCGATCCGATGGTTCATGCCGGCCGATCCCGGCGGCGAGGTCTACGGATTGCCTCGCACGCCGGCGGCCCTCGTCGCGCCCGATCTCTTCATCGCCGAAATTCGCAGCGCAGCTCTCCGCTATGTCCGCAAGAAGGAGCTTACGCGCGATGCCGCGATGGCGATGGTGGAGACGATCGACCGTCTGATGGCGGGATACGTCCCGCTGCAGGAGTTGCGCGACGCGGCCTGGACGATGGCTCTGGCCTATGACCATTCGCTCTACGACTGCTTCTATGTCGAGCTCGCCCGCAGCATGGGCTCCTATTTGGTCACGGCGGACGGCCATCTCATCCGCAAATTCGCAGGCTCACCGCTGGCGAGCCATATCGTACACCTCACCGACTGGCGCCCCGAGCAACGGCCATGACCCAGTTCACCCTCAACGACGACCAGATCGCCATTCGCGACATGGCGCGCGATTTCGCCGCCCGTGAGCTTGCGCCCCATGCCGTACGCTGGGACGAGGAGAAGCACTTTCCCGTCGACGTCATCCGGGAGGCCGGGGGGCTCGGCATGGGCGGCATCTATGTGCGCGAGGATGTCGGCGGCTCCGGCATGACGCGGCTCGACGCCGCGCTCATCTTCGAGGCGCTGGCCACCGGCTGCCCCTCGGTCGCGGCTTATATCTCCATCCACAACATGGCGACCTGGATGATCGACCGCTTCGGCGACGACGAGCAGCGCCGGCGCTTCATCCCGAAGCTCGCGGCGATGGAGCATCTCGCCAGCTATTGCCTGACCGAGCCCGGCGCCGGCTCCGACGCTGCGGCGCTGAAGACGCGCGCCGTGCGCGACGGCGACCATTACGTGATCGACGGCGTCAAGCAGTTCATCTCCGGCGCCGGCACCTCGGACATCTATGTCGTCATGGTGCGCACGGGCGAGGCCGGCCCCGGCGGCATCTCCACCTTCGTCGTGGAGAAGGACACGCCCGGCCTCTCCTTCGGCGCCAACGAGAAGAAGATGGGCTGGAACGCGCAGCCGACGCGGCAGGTCATCCTCGAGAACTGCCGGGTGCCGGCGGCGAACCGGCTCGGCGACGAGGGCATCGGCTTCAAGATCGCCATGGCCGGGCTCGACGGCGGGCGGCTCAACATCGGCGCCTGCTCGCTCGGCGGCGCCGAGGCGGCGCTCGACAAGAGCCTCGCTTATATGCGCGAGCGCAAGGCCTTCGGCCGCAGCCTCAGCGATTTCCAGGCGCTGCAGTTCACCCTCGCCGACATGGCGACCGAGCTCGAGGCGGCCCGCACCTTCCTGTGGCGGGCGGCGGCGGCGCTCGATGCGCGCGATCCGGAGGCGACGCGGCTCTGCGCCATGGCCAAGCGCATCGCCACCGACCGCGGCTTCGACATCGCCAACCAGGCGCTGCAGCTGCACGGCGGCTACGGCTATCTCGCCGACTACGGCATCGAGAAGATCGTGCGCGACCTCCGGGTCCACCAGATCCTCGAGGGCACCAACGAGATCATGCGCCTCATCGTGGCGAGAAGCCTCGTCGGGCGCGGCAGCGGCAACTGAGAACAAGCCCGCCGAGAGCGCGGGCAGGGAGGAATCCATGACCACCATCGCCTTCATCGGCCTCGGCCACATGGGCGGCCCCATGGCCGCCAATCTCGCCAGGGCCGGCCACAAGGTCCTCGGCTATGACCTCGTCGCATCTTTGCGCGAGGCTGCGGCCGAGGACGGCGTCACCATCACGGCGAGCGCGGCGGAGGCCGTCGCGGCGAGCGAAGCGGTCGTCACCATGCTGCCGGCGGGCAAGCACGTCATCGCCGTGTGGAAGGAGATCCTGCCGGCGGCGAAGGCCGGCACGCTCTTCATCGATTCCTCGACCATCGACGTCGAGAGCGCGCGCCGCGCCCATGCCATGGCGCACGAGGCGGGGATGGACGCGATCGATGCCCCGGTCTCGGGCGGCGTCGGCGGGGCGAAGGCCGGAACGCTGACCTTCATGGCCGGCGGCACCGACGGCGCCTTCGCGCGGGCCAAGCCCATCCTCGAGGCCATGGGCAAGCGCATCGTGCATTGCGGCCCGGCCGGCAACGGCCAGGCGGCCAAGATCTGCAACAACATGATCCTCGGCATCTCGATGATCGGGGTGTGCGAGGCCTTCGCCCTCGCCGAGAAGCTCGGCCTCTCGCACCAGGCGCTGTTCGACGTCGCCTCCACCTCCTCCGGGCAGTGCTGGTCGATCACCACCTATTGCCCGGTGCCGGGCCCGGTACCGGCGTCGCCGGCCAACAACGGCTACCGGCCAGGCTTTGCGGCCGACCTCATGCTGAAGGACCTGCGGCTGTCGCAGGATGCGGCGCTGGCGAGCGGCGCGGCAACGCCGCTCGGCGCCGCCGCGGCTCAGCTCTACGCCCTCTATGCCGGCGCCGGCCACGGCGGGGAGGACTTTTCCGGCATCATCCACTTCCTGCGCGGGCTCGCCGGCGTGGAATCGACGAAAGCATAAGGCCGGTCCGGCCATCCGGCCGCATCGCGGCGGCGAGTGTTGCATTCGCCCTACAGCATCACAGCGGCAGTCACGCTAGCGTGACCGAAATTGCGGGTGGCACGGTGCCGCCCGCCGGTCGGTTGAAGCGTAGGCCCATGCGTTCGCCCACACCCGCTCTCGATCCGGCGCTCGACGCCGCCATCCTGCTGCGCCGCATCGGCTTTGCGACCCTTCTCGTCGCCGTGCCGATCACGGCGCTCGTGGCGCGCCGCGCCGCGGTGGTCCTGGTGCCGATCGGGATCATCCTCATGGTCCTCGCCGCGCTGATGGACGGCGCCAACGGCGGCTTCAACCGCAGCCTCCGGCGCACCTTCGTGTCCCCGGCCGGCCTCGCGGCGCTGCTGCTCATCGGCTGGGCCGCGCTCTCGATCGCCTGGGCGCCGCAGGCGAACACGGCGCTCGACAAGCTGCTCAACGCTCTCGGCGCCGCCGCCATGGCCTTTGCCGGCATCGCCGCCCTGCCGGAGCGCATGCGCGCCTCCAACCTCTATCTCACCGGCATCGGCGCCGCCGCCGCGTCCATCTTCGCCATTCTCGTCGCCCTCGGCCTTCTCGGCCGCGACACGATCGATCCCGGCAGCCTCGAGCGCGGCCTCATCACGCTCTCGGTCCTGGTGTGGCCGGCGATCGGCTGGCTCGTCTCGCGAGGGCACGGGCTTGTCGCGCTGGCGCTCGGCGCGGTCGCCGGCCTCGCTGTCGTCGTCGGCGGCAGCTTCATCCCGCTGCTCGCGCTCGCGGCCGGCGCGACGATGTTCGCCCTGACGTCATGGCGGCCGCTCGTCGGCCGGGACGTGCTGCGCGTCGCGGTCGCCGCCGTCATCCTCGCCGCCCCGCTCCTGCCCTTTCTGCTGCGTCCCCTCGCCAAGGCGCTGATGGGCACGGCAAGCCCGGCGGTGCAGTCCATCCGCGTCTGGGCCGATATCGTGCGCAGCGATCCCCTGCGCCTCATCACCGGCCACGGGCTCGACGCCAGCCTGCGCGGCCGCCTCGTCGGCCTCGTGCCGCGCGAGGCGCCCCTCTCGCTGCCCTTCGAGATCTGGTACGACCTCGGCGTCGTCGGCGCGACGACGCTGGCGGTGCTGCTCTATTTCGCCATCCGCGCCGCCGGCGGCATGACGGCCTCGCTCGTTCCGGCGGCCATCGCCACCTTCACGGTCGCCTTCGTCGTCGCCGCCTCGGGCATGGCGACGACGCAGGCCTGGTGGCTGACACTGATCGGCATCGCCGTCATCGCCTTCCTCGCCATCGAGCGCGGCCAGTTCCGCACGACGCGGCCCAAGGCGCGGCTGTTCGGCCGTCTCGGCAAGCCTTGAACGACGGCGGCCCTGTCAGGCCGCGGCGATGCGCCCCTCGGCGACCGCATGGCAGGCGACGCCCGCCTCGAGCGGCGGCACCTCGCGCCGGCAACGGTCGAAGACGAAGGGGCAGCGCGGGTGGAAGGTGCAGCCCGACGGCGGGTTGATGGGGTTCGGGATCTCGCCCTGCACCGCCTCGCGCAGTCGGCCCGTCATGGCGATGTCGGGCACGGCGTTGAGCAGCATGCGCGTGTAAGGGTGCTGCGGCCGCACGAAGAGGTCGCGCCCGCCGCCGATCTCGACGATGCGGCCGAGATACATGACGCCGATGCGGCTCGCCATGTGGCGGACCACCGCGAGATTGTGGCTGATGAAGAGATAGGTCAGGCCGAAGCGGTCCTGCAGGTCACGCATCAGGTTGAGGATCTGCGCCTGCACCGACACGTCGAGGGCCGAGGTCGGCTCGTCGCAGACGATGAACTCGGCCTTAGAGGCAAGCGCCCGGGCGATGGCGATGCGCTGCCGCTGGCCACCGGAGAACTCGTGCGGAAACTTGTCCCCGTCCGCCGGATGGAGGCCGACGAGCGTCAGCAGCTCGCCCACCCGCTCGTGCACCTCGCGGGCGCTGGCGCTCAGGGAAAAGGCCCGGATCGGCTCGGCGATGATGCGCTCCACGCGCCAGCGCGGATTGAGGCTGGCGTAAGGGTCCTGGAAGATCATCTGGATGCGCCGGCGCAGCGCCCGCACGTCCGCCGCGCGGCGCGGATCGTTGATCGGCACGCCATCGATGACGACCTCGCCGGCCGAGGGCGGCATGAGGCCGACGACCATGCGCGCCACCGTGGACTTGCCGGAGCCCGATTCCCCGACGAGCGCGAAGGTCTCGCCGCGCCGGATGGTGAAGCTGACGTCGTCCACCGCCGTCAGATACTGCTTCTGCCCGCCCTCCAGCATGCGGTTGAGCCAGGGCTTGGAGACGTCGAAGACGCGCCTCAAATTGCGCACCGCGACGAAGGGGGTCTCGGTCATGACGCAATCTCCGCATGCGCCTCGTCATAGAGATGGCAGGCGACCTTGCGCCGGTCGCGGTCGAGCGGCTCGGGCCGGTCCACCGCGCAGCGGGCGAAGGCGCGCTCGCAGCGCGGATGGAACGGACAGCCCGGCGGAATGGCCGAGAGGCGCGGCATGGCGCCCCGGATCTGCACCAGCCGGTCGGCATGGGTCTCGAGCGAGGGAATGGCGCCCATCAGCCCCACCGCATAGGGGTGCAGCGGGTGCTTGACCACGTCGCGCACCGGGCCGATCTCGGCGATGCGGCCCGAATACATCACCGCCACCCGGTCGGCCGTCTCGGCGATGACTCCCATGTCGTGGGTGACGAGCATGACGGCGGTGCCGCGCTCCGCGCACAGGCGCTTGATGAGCGTGATGATCTGCGCCTGCACGGAGACGTCGAGCGCCGTGGTCGGCTCGTCGGCGATGACGAGCTCGGGCTCGGCCGATAGCGCGAGCGCGATGACGACGCGCTGGCGCATGCCGCCGGAGAACTCGTGCGGATAGCCGTCGATGCGCCGGTCGGGCGCCGGGATGCCGACCTCGGCCAGGAGATCGATGGCGCGCCGGCGCGCCTGCCCGGCCGACAGGGGCAGGTGCGTCCTGATGGTCTCCACCAGCTGCTCGCCAACCGTGTAGAGCGGATTGAGGCTCGTCAGCGGGTCCTGGAAGATCATGCCGATGCGCTTGCCGCGCACGCGGCGCATCGCCTCGGGCGAGAGATTGTCGATGCGCTCGCCCTTCAGGCGGATCTCGCCGCCGGCGATGCGGCCGGGCGGCTCGATGAGGCCGATGACGGCCGAGCCCGTCACCGACTTGCCGGCGCCCGACTCGCCGACGACGCCGAGCACCTCGCCCGGCGCGATGTCGAAGGAGACGCCGTCGATGGCTTTCAGCACGCCGCGGCGGGTGACGAATTGGACCTTGAGGTCGCGGACGGAGAGGACGGGTTCTGTCATCTGAGCTTCGGGTTCAGGGCATCGCGCAGCCAGTCGCCGAGCAGGTTGACGGCGAGGACGAGGGCCGCGAGCGTGAGGCCGGGGAAGGCGACGATCCACCACTCGCCGGAGAAGAGATAGTCGTTGCCGATGCGGATGAGGGTGCCGAGCGAGGGCTGCGTCGGCGGCAGGCCAACGCCGAGGAAGGACAGGGTCGCCTCGGTGATGACGGCGAGGCCGAGGTTGATGGTGAGGATGACGAGCACCGGCCCGATGACGTTGGGCAGCACGTGCCGCGCCATGATGACGATGGGTGGAAGCCCGACGAGCCGCGCCGCCTGGATGTAGTCCTTGTTCTTCTCCACCAGCGTCGAGCCGCGGATGGTGCGCGCGTACTGCACCCAGAACGACAGGCCGATGGAGAAGACGAGCACGCCGAAGGCCGTGTCCTCCCGGCTCGCCCCCTTGAGCAGCGCATGCACCACGCCGTCGACCAGGAGCGCGATGAGGATGGCCGGGAAGGTGAGCTGCACGTCGGCGATGCGCATGATCACCGCATCGACCCGCCCGCCGACATAGCCGGCGACGAGGCCGAGCGTGATGCCGATGGCGGCCGCCATCAGCACGCCGAGCACGCCGATGATGAGCGACACGCGCAGGCCGTAGAGGATGGCCGAGAAGAGGTCCCGCCCCTGGTCGTCCGTGCCGAGCAGGAAGCGGGCGTCGCCCGCCGGCAGCCAGCGCGGCGGATTGAGCGAATCGATGAGGAAGACCTCCGCCGGGTCGAACGGATTGTAGGGCGCGATCAGCGGCGCGAAGAGCGCGAGGACGGCGAGCGCGAGCGTGACGAGGGCGGCGAGCACCGTGACGCGGGAGGCGAGGAAGCTCGCCATGAGGTCATGGTCCATCACCCGCGCGAACCAGCCGGGCGCCGGCGTCGCCACCGTCGGCGGGGAGGCCTTGGCTTCTTCCTGCGTGACGTAGGGCATCTCGTTCCTCACGCGGCGCGCACCGTGACCTTCAGGCGCGGGTCGACGACCGCGTAGAGAAGGTCAACGGCGAGGTTGATGACGACGAAGAGGAAGGCGATCAGCAGCAGGTAGGCGGCCATGATGGGAATATCGACGTTCTGCACCGCCTGCAGGAAGAGCACGCCCATGCCCGGCCACTGGAACACCGTCTCGGTGATGATGGCGAAGGCGATGATGGAGCCGAGCTGCAGGCCCGTGATGGTGATGACCGGCACCAGCGTGTTCTTGAGCGCATGGCCGAAGTTGATGGCCCGGCGCGTCAGCCCGCGGGCGCGGGCGAACTTGATGTAGTCCGTGCGCAGCACCTCGAGCATCTCGGCGCGCACCAGGCGCATGATCAGCGTCATCTGGAAGAGGCCGAGCGTGATCGACGGCAGGATGAGCGCCCTGAGCCCCGAGGTGGTGAGGAAGCCCGTCGTCCACCAGTCGCCGAGCCGCACCACCTCGCCCCGCCCGAAGGAGGGCAGCCAGCCGAGGGTGACGGCGAAGACATAGATGAGCAGGATGCCGATGAGGAAGGTCGGCAGGCTGACGCCGACGAGCGACACGGCCTGGAAAAGCTTGGCGAGCCAGCTGTCGCGCCGGAGCGCCGTGTAGACGCCCATCGGGATGCCGACGACGAGGGCGAAGACGGCGGAGACGAAGGCGAGCTCCAGCGTCGCCGGCATGCGCTCGCCGAGCAGCTTCGTCACCGGCTGGCGGAACTGGTAGGAGATGCCGAAGTCGAGCTTCGCCGCCCGGCCGACATAGCGCGCGAACTGCACGACGAAGGGGTCGTTGAGGCCGAGGCTCTCGCGGATCTGCGCCCGCTCCTCGGCGGAGGCTTCGATGCTGACGATCTGGTTCACGGGATCGCCGACGAAGCGGAACATCGCGAAGGCGATGAAGGCCACCGCCAGCAGCACGCCGATGGACTGGACGAGGCGGCGGATGATGAAGGCAAGCATGGACTGCTCTTCGTGTTGGGCGACGGCGGCCCGCACCCGAGGACGCGGGGCACCGCTCCGGCGCCGGCTTCCCGCCGGCCAGATAAACCGCCGCCCTTCCCGTGCCCGGCATCACCGGGCACGGCATTCACGCGAGAACGCGGGGGCGGTTCGCCTCGGACAAGGCTGCACGCGAGCGTGCAGCCTTTCGCCCCCTTACTCCTTGGTCACCCAGTAGAACAGGAACTGGTTGTCGGCCCGCTGCACCACCTTGGTGTTCTTGGCGACGCCCCAGGCCAGCGCCTGCTGATGCAGCGGCACGTAGCCCCAGTCCTCTACCTGGCCGAGGGTATAGGCCTCCTTGATGAGCTCGTTGCGCTTGGCCGTATCCGTCTCGCCGAGGACCTGCTTGATCAGCTCCTCCATCTTCGGGTTGCAGTAGTTGCCGAGATTGTTGTTGCCGCCGTTGCCCTTCTCGTCGCGGCAACGGTACATGTTGGCGAGGACGTTGTAGGAATCGAAGGAGCCCGGCGTCCAGCCCAGCAGGTAGAACGACGTGTCGTAGCCGCCGGCCGCGAGCACCTTGGCGAAGTACTTGGCCTTCGGCTGGGCGTTGAGGTTCACCTTGATGCCGACGCGCGCCAGCATGCCGACCACCGCCTGGCAGATCCGCTCGTCGTTGACGTAGCGGTCGTTCGGACAATCCATGCCGACCTCGAAGCCCTCGCCGTAGCCGGCCTCCGCCAGGAGCTTCTTCGCCCCTTCGGGATCGGCCGCCGGACGTTTGAAGTCCTCCGACAGATCGAACAGCAGCGGCGAGATCATGAGCGCGGTCGGCGTCGCGGCCCCGCGCATGACCTTGTCCTTGATCGCCTCGATGTCGATGGCCTTGTAGACGGCCTCGCGCACGCGCTTGTCCTTGAAGGGGTTCTTGCCCTTCACGTTGGAATAGAGCAGCTCGTCGCGATACTGGTCGAACCCGAGGAAGATGGTGCGCAGTTCAGGCCCCTGCATGACCGAGGCATTGGCGCTCGCGTTCACGCGGTCGACATCCTGCAGCGGCACGGGGTCGATCCAGTCCACCTCGCCGGAGAGGAGGGCGGCGACGCGCGTGGCGTCGGAGGCGATCGGCGTGAAGATGGCCTCGGTCAGGTTGTGCTGCGGCTTGTCCCACCAGCCCGCATTGGGCTTCCAGACGGTCTTGACGCCGGGCTGGTGGCTCTCGACCACGAACGGGCCGGTGCCGTTGGCATTGAGCGCGGCATGGCTCGGCGTGGTCGCGGCGGCGGGGGTCGGCTTGCCGGCGTTGTTGGCCTCCGACCACTCCTTGTCCATGATGTACCACGTATCCCACTCGTAGTGCAGGATCGGGTTGGGGGCGGGCAGCTCCACGTCGACCGTGTAGTCGTCCACCTTGACGAACTTGGCCTCGGGCGGGATGCGGGTCTTGAGGTCGGACCCGTCGGCGCGCACGCGGTCAGCCGAGAACAGCACGTCGTCGGCGTTGAAATCGTTGCCGTTGTGGAATTTCACGCCCTGGCGCAGGTAGAAGCGCCAGCGCTTGCCGTCTTCCAGCACCTCCCAGCGTTCGGCGAGGCCCGGAATGATCTTGAGTTCTGGATCGCGCTTGGTGAGGCCTTCGTAGGCCGCGGCATGCATGCCGAGGGTGAAGGTCTCGTTGAGCGTATAGGGGTCGAGCGACTTGTAGTCGCCCTGGAAGGCGAAGCGCAGCGTCTTGGCCTGCAGCGGCGCACTGGCCAGCAGCAAGCCGGCGAAGGACGCGACGGCAGCCCCCCTGACGAATTTCAGCATGATGGTCCTCTCTGGCACGACCCGTCTTGGCGCGGGTCAAGGCTCGATCTGGGTGGCGGACGCGCCGCCGGCCGTTTCATTCGGCTCTGATGCGAACAATAGACAGTGTCACCTGCAACGGTCTAGTGGCCATTCAGCGCCGTGTCGGACTGCGCATGCGCGCACCGGGCCCTGAGGCCGCAGCCCATGCGCGCTGCGCGGTTGACCTGACCGGACGGCTTCGTTTTGCTGGGGAAAGCGCGCCCGGCCGGGCGCGAACCAGCCACGAGGGGCCGTTCTTCCCATGCCGAAAACCGACCGTATCGCCGCGCTCAAGGATGAGATCACCACCTGGCGCCGCGACTTCCACAGCAATCCGGAGCTGCTGTACGACGTCCACCGCACCGCCGGCATCGTCGCCGAGAAGCTGGCCTCCTTCGGCTGTGACGAGGTCGTGACCGGCATCGGCCGCACCGGCGTCGTCGGCGTCATCCGCGGGCGCAGCAGCGGCTCGGGCAAGGTCATCGGCCTCAGGGCCGACATGGACGCGCTGCCGATCGAGGAAGAGACGAACCTGCCCTATCGCTCGAAGGTGTCCGGCAAGATGCACGCCTGCGGCCACGACGGCCACACCGCGATGCTCCTCGGCGCGGCGCGCTATCTCGCCGAGACGCGCGATTTCGACGGCACCGTGGTCCTCCTATTCCAGCCCGCCGAGGAAGGCGGCGGCGGCGCCCGGGCCATGATCGACGACGGGGTGATGGACCGCTTCGGCGTGCAGGAGGTCTACGGCATGCACAACATGCCGGGGCTGCCGGTCGGCTCCTTCGCGCTGCGCCCCGGCCCGCTGATGGCGGCGGCGGACCGCTTCCGCATCCGCGTCGAGGGCAAGGGCGGCCATGCCGCCAAGCCCAACGAGACGATCGACACCCTCCTCGTCTCGACCCATATCGTCACGGCCCTGCAGTCGATCGTCTCCCGCAACGCCGATCCGCTCGAATCGGCGGTCGTCTCGGTCACCGCCTTCAAGGCGGGCGAGGCCTTCAACGTCATCCCGCAGACGGCCGAGCTCATGGGCACCGTGCGCACGCTGACGCCGGAGTTGCGCGACCTGTGCGAGACGCGACTGAAGGAGATCGTCACCACCATCGCGCGCGCCTTCGGCGCCACGGCGACGGTCGAGTACGAGCGCGGCTATCCCGTCACGCGCAACCATGCGGCGCAGACGGAATTCGCCGCCGGCATCGCCGCCAAGGTGGCCGCGGGTGCCGGCGCGGTGGACCTCGAGGTGCCGCCGACCATGGGCGCCGAGGACTTCTCCTTCATGCTCGAAGCGCGCCCCGGCGCCTTCATCTTCATGGGCAACGGCGATTCGGCGGGCCTGCACCACCCCGCCTACGACTTCAATGACGAGGCCATCCCCGTCGGCGTCGGCTATTGGGCGACGCTGGTCGAGACGGCGATGCCCGCGAACTGAAGAAACGGGGCGCGGCGCCTATGCCGCGCCCTGTCCCTTCTCCAAGCCGAGCCTGTGGGCGGCGCGCTGCAGCGCGCCGAAGATGAGTGCCGTCGACCAGCCGAAGAGAAGCACGCCGTTCGCCGCTGCCATCGGGCCGAGAAGGCGCCATCCCTCGTCGGGCAGGAGGTCGCCGTAGCCGAGCGTCGTGTAATTGACGAAGGCGAAGTAGAAATCATTGCCGCTCGCGGGAGCCGCCCCGATGAGGACATAGACGAGGGCCCACAGCGCCACCTCGGCCATGTGCGTCAGCGTGAGCAGGCCGCCGATGGCGCCCATGACGACGGCGAGCGTCATCCGGCGATGGCGCCGGTGACCGAGGCCGCGCCGGTCGAGCCAATGGACCAGCGCCACCGAGACGAGGGCGTGCAGGCCGACGTTGATCATGCTGACCGAGATGCCGACCGCGATATTCGCCATCATGTCGCTTCCCCCGCGGATCCGACCGCCCGGTCAGGGCGGCCGGATCCGCTATAGCGGCCCGGATGCGGTACCGGAAGGGGCGATCGACGCCCTGATCCTCCCCCGCACGGGGGAGGTGGCGCTGCGTAGCAGCGACGGAGGGGACCGCAGCTCAGATTGTGAACACCATTCCCGCCTTGACCCCACCCGTCTCGCGCCTACGGCGCGATCCACCCTCCCCCAAAAGGGGAGGGATCAATTCGCTCCTCATATGCGATTGACCTGATCGCCGCCCTGCCCGGCCTACTCGACGTGCGGCAGCATGAAGGACAGGGTGGCGAACAGGCCCTTGCGGTCGACGTCGGCATCGCCGGGCGTCGGCTCGGAGGCGGAGACGGCGATGACGTTGAGGCCGTCGTTGCGCACCACCACGACCGCCTTGCCCTCGGCATCCGTCGTCATCGGCGCGCCGTGGCTCTCGTTGACGTAATCGGAAATGACGCCCGCGCCCGCCAGCGGCTTGCCGCCCTTCAGCACCTGGACGGGCAGGTCGTCGCCCGGCTTCAGCGTCATCGGGTCGGCGAGCGGCACGATCTCGAGCGGCAGGCCCTGCGGCGGGAGCGGGCCGCCGGTGCCGGCGAGGACCGTCGTGTTGTATTTCAGCGAATGGCTGGCGCTCTCGGCATCCGGCACGTCGCGGCGCCCTTTCTTGACCCACTTGCCCTCCCTGGTCTTCGCCCAGAAGCCGCCGTCGAAGACGGCTGTGACGACGGCTGCCTCCTCGGCCGGAGTGATGACGACGTTCTTCTCGCGTCGGGCAATCTTCACGGGCGCCTCGGCGCCCGCGGCTGTCCGGGCCGCGATGGATCTGACCTTGGCGGGATCATAGGCGTCGTCGGAGCCGCCATGGCCGTAGACGATGGCGAGCTCGCCCGTGCGCTGGGCGATCCAGATGCCGTGCGCCTGGGCAAGCGAGGGGAAGGCGAGCGCGAGCGCCGCCGCAAGGGACAGAAGACGCATGGGATTCTCCGCAAGAGAGACGTCACGCCGCCATGGCGCGGCGCCAGGTGGGGAAGGGATCGGGCAGGCCCGCGAAATCGGCCGGGTTGAAGCGCAGGGCGTCCGGCCGGCCGACGAGGCATTCGTCGAGCGCGGCGCGGATGGCCGCCTCGTCGAGGTCGGCGCCGATGAAGACGAGCTCCTGCCGGCGGTCGCCCCACACACGGTGCCAGTGGCGGGCGATGAGCCCCTTCCAGCTCTCGTGCCGGGGCCATCGCGCGCGCGGCACCGCGGCCCACCAGAAGCCGAGGGCCTCCGTGCGGCAGATGGCGCCGGCGAGGCTCATCTCGCCCACCCAGTCCGGCCGCGTCGCCAGCCAGAAATGGCCCTTGGCGCGGATGAGGCCCGGCCAGGTGCGGGCGAGAAAGGCGTTGAACTTCTCGGGATGGAACGGCCGCCGCGCCCGGTAGACGAAGCTCGTGATGCCGTATTCCTCGGTCTCCGGCACATGGTCGGCGTGGCCGAAGAGCTCCTTGTACCAGAGCGGATGACGGGCGGCCTCCTCCTCGTCGAAGAGGCCGGTGTCGAGGATGGCCTCGGGCTCGACGCGGCAGAAGTCCGTCTCGATCAGCCGGGCCGTCGGATTGAGCGCCTTGACGATGGTGCGGGCGCTCTCGCGCTGCCCGGGCGTCGCATCGCCGACCTTGTTGAGGACGATGACGTCGGCGAACTCGATCTGGTCGACGAGCAGGTCGACGAGCGTGCGCTCGTCCTCCTCGCCGGCGGTCTCGCCGCGGTCGCTGAGGAAGTCGCGGCTGCCATAGTCCCGGGTCAGATTCACCGCGTCGACGACGGTGACCATGGTGTCGAGCCGGGCGACGTCCGACAGCGACCGGTCTTCGACGTCACGGAACGAGAAGGTCGCCGCGATCGGCAGCGGCTCGGCGATGCCGGTGCCCTCGATGACAAGATAGTCGAAGCGCCCGGCCTCGGCGAGGCGGCGCACCTCCTCGAGCAGGTCGTCGCGCAGCGTGCAGCAGATGCAGCCGTTGGTCATCTCCACGAGGCGTTCGTCCGTGCGCGCAAGGTCGGCGTCGCCGGCGCGCACGAGGTCGGCATCGATGTTCACTTCGCTCATGTCGTTGACGATGACGGCGATGCGCCGCCCGTCGCGGTTGTTGAGCAGGTGGTTGAGCAGCGTCGTCTTGCCGGCGCCGAGGAAGCCCGACAGGACAGTGACCGGAAGACGTCCGTCGACGGTCATGGCAATCTCCAAAATGTAACGTTGTAACATTACATATCGAAGCGGCCGGACAGTGGCAAGAGGGAGGCGGCAGCCTGTCAGGCCGGCGTGCGATGGTCCTCGTGCAGGCACTGGCCGTGGTCGGCGAGCACCTCGATGACGCGGCAATCGGCGATGGTGCCGTCGCCGCAATGGTCGAGCATGCGGGCGATCTCGTCGCGCAGGGCCGCGAGCTGGGCGATGCGCCGCTCGACATCCTTGAGATGCGCACGGGCGATGGCGTCGGCGCCCGAACAGGAGGCCGCCGGGTCGGCCGCCATGGCGATGAGATCGCGGATCGCGTCGACGGAAAAGCCGAGGTCGCGGGCGTGCCGGATGAAGCGCAGGCGCCGCACCGCCGTGCCGTCATAGCGCCGCTGCCGGCCCTCGGTGCGCGGCGGCGGCGGCAGGAGGCCGATCTTCTCGTAGTAGCGGATGGTCTCGATATTGACGCCCGTCGCCTGCGACAGGGCACCGATGGACAGGTCCTCGGGCAGGTTCGGGCGCATGCTCATCTCCATATCTGTAAAGGCTACAGATATGGAGGGACCAGGCATCCCGCAAGCTCAGCCCCACGGGCCGTGCGGCGGCGACGTGTCGGAGGGGGGCGGATCGGCGTCGGGCCGCCCGGCGATGTGCGGCACGGTCTCGACCGGCTCGGGCCGCCGGCCGCCGGCAAAGCGCACGAGGGCATCGATGCGATCGTCGATGGAGGGATGCGTCGCGAAAAGGTCGGTAAAGCCGGAGCGCGGGTTGTCGACGCACATCTCCATGAGGCCGGAGGGCACGTTCGCCAGCTCTCCCCGGCCGGAGATCTTCAGGAGCGCGCCGATCATGGCGTCCGGGTTCTTGGTGAGCTCCACCGCCCCCGCGTCGGCGAGATATTCACGCGAGCGCGACAGCGCGAAGCGGATGAGGATGGACAGGAGCCAGGAGAGGACGACGAGGACGACGGCGATGAGGATGGCGATGGCCACCGCCCCACCGCCGCCCTTGCGGCTACCGGACGATGAGGACGAGGACGGCCGGGATGAGCCGCCGCGCCACGAGCCGCGCCACGACATGCGCGTCAGGCCGCGGAACATGAGCTCCCCGAAGAAGGAGACGACCCCCGCGATGACGACGGCGATGACCATCATGCGCACGTCGCCGTTGCGGATATGGGTGAGCTCGTGCGCGAGCACGGCCTCCATCTCGGCATCGTTCAGCGCGCCCATGAGCCCGCGCGTCACGGTGACGGCATATTGCTCCTCGTTGAGCCCGGTGGCGAAGGCGTTGAGCGCCTCGCTCTCCATGATGCTGAGGCGCGGCATGGGCAGGCCGCGCGAGATGCACAGGTTCTCGAGCAGGTTGTAGAGCTTCGGCTCCTCCTCGCGCGTCACCCTGTGCGAGCCGGTCAGAAGCGCGATCATGCCCTGGTGGAACTTCCAAGCGATGGCGAGCCACAGCCCCGTGCCGAGCGTGACCCAGGGAAAGGCGGTGAGGAGACCGCCGAAGGCGCCGCGAAGGTAGCCGTCAAGCGTGTCGTCGCGGCTCATTGCCTCGGCAATGAGCGCCCCGGCATAGGTCAGCACGTAGACAAGGAGGAACAGCCCGGCGAGCAGCAGCCCCGAGCGGATGCGGTTGTTGCGGATGTGGCTGTAGAGGCCGAAGGCGGGCAGCATGCCCGGCCCCCCTCGTCAGAACTTGACCTGCGGGGCGACGTCGAGCTGCTGGCGGGCCGTTTCGCCGACGTCGAAGAACTCGCGCTGGGT
The DNA here is from genome assembly GCF_014196925.1 of Chelatococcus caeni. Taxonomy (GTDB): domain Bacteria; phylum Pseudomonadota; class Alphaproteobacteria; order Rhizobiales; family Beijerinckiaceae; genus Chelatococcus_A; species Chelatococcus_A caeni. Next base: position 103,239 of record NZ_JACIEN010000002.1, read on the forward strand.
GAAGCCGAAGCTCGCGGCGAACAGCACGGCGGGGAAGGCCTGGATGGCGGCGTTGTATTCCGACACCGCATTGTTGAAGAAGCGCCGCGCCGCCGCGAGCTTGTTCTCGATGTCGGAGAGATCGACCTGCAACTGCTGGAAATTGGTGTTGGCCTTGAGGTCGGGATAGGCCTCGGCGAGGGCGATGAGGCGCCCGAGCGCCCCGCTCAGCGCCTGCTCGGCCGCCGCCTGCTGGGCCGGGCCGTGCGCGCCGAGCGCGGCGTTGCGGGCCTGCACGACGGCGTCGAGCGTGCCGCGCTCGTGGGCGGCATAGCCCTTCACGGTCTCGACGAGGTTGGGGATGAGATCATGCCGCTGCTTCAGCTGCACGTCGATGTCGGCAAAGGCCTGGTTGACCCGCTGACGCAGCGACACGAGGCCGTTGTAGACCATGATCGCATAGAGCACCGCCACGACGACGATGCCGAGAATCGCCCATTCCATCGCAAAACCCTCCTCAGCGCCGCGGCCCGCCACGGCGCGGCGACGATGCCATGGGCGCAGGCGCGCGAAAAGACCGCGTGCGGCATGAGATCATTCAGTCCCGGGCGGCGGGCCGGCGGAAGGTCTCCACCTGCGAGCGGCTGCCGTCGGCGAAGACGAGCTGCACGGAGACGGTGCGCGTGTCGTCGGGGACGATGAGATAGGGCCGCACGTTCGCCGGCACCGCATAAGGATTGCTCTCGTCGCAGGGCGGCAGCGGCAGCACGGTCTCCAGCGGACCGCCGTCGATGCCCATCACTGCTCTCTGCAGGGCGCAGCGGTAGCTGACGAGATGGGTGTAATAGACGAGCGTCGGCCCGTCGGCGCGGAAGGCGATCCAGGCGCCCGGGGCCTGCCTGAGCGCGTCGCGCTGGCCGGCGACGAGCGCCGCATGCGGGTCGAAGTCGATGACGAAAGGCCCGACCGGCCGGCCGGCCGCATCGTCGTACATGACGTAGACGGAGGTCTTCTCCTGGTCGGCGGGCAGGGGGAAGCTCGTCAGCGGCGCCGGCTTGCCGGTGCGCGGGTCGAGGACCTGGCTCGTGCCCGTTACGCGGAATTCGCCCGTGTCCCCGATGCGGTAGCTGATGGCCGTCGCAGGCTCAGGCATGGACAGCGCGGCATGCCAGCCGGCGTTCGAGCGCGTGAAGGAGGCGACCGGCCGCGTCGTGCCGGTGGCGAAGAAGGCCTCCGTCTCGCCCCGGCGCCGGCGCGCATCGTCGAGCCACTCGGCCAGCACCGACTGGTCGAGGAAGAAGGGCGGCAGCCGCCCCTCCTCGTCCGCGGCGAGGAAGCGCTCGAGCGCCTCGAATTCCAGCCGCCGGTCGGTCAGCGTGCGGGTGCCGAGGCGCCCTTCGCCATATTCGCCGGCGAGCAGGTAGAAGGCCGGCGCGAAATCGGGATGGGCGGCGGCGAAGGCCTCGACCTTCGTCCGCCGCTCGGCCCCCTCGAACTGCAAAGCGTGGACGAGGGTGGCCGCGCGCGTCGCGCGACGGGCGAGAAGCTCGCCGAAAACCTCCCGCGCGCCGGCCCGCCCCTCCCCTGCGCGCAGCAGCGCCGCAAGGCGCAGGAGGGGATCGACCTGCTCGCCGCCGAGCCGGGCCAGGACGAGATAGGCACGGCGTGCCTCGGGCGTGTCGCCGCGCGCCTCATAGAGCCGGGCGTTGTGGTAGAGTTCGGCGGCGCTCGAGGCGTCGGGCACGATGCCGCCGCGCCGGGCAAGCGCGGCGAAGGCGGCAGCGTCATCCTGCCCGCCGGGCTCCGCGGCGCCGGTGGCATGGCCGGACGGCGGCGTGCCTGCGGTCGGCGGGGTTGTCGAGGGCGCCCGGCCGGTCAGCGCGCCGGCGGCCCACAGGATGACCGCGACGGCGACAACCACGGCCGCGGCAAGCGCCATGAGCATCGGGGCGCCGGGCCGCGGCAGGGCCGCGAAAAGGCCCCCCAAAGCGCGCCTGTCCGCGACCTCCGCGACCTGCTGTGGCCAGGCGACGACGAAGGCGTGCACGGGCTGCGGGATGTTCTTCACCTCGCGCGCGCCGATGTCGCGGAAGGGCACGGAGATCTTGTTCGCCACCGTCTCGTGCACCGAGCGCGAGACGCAGATGCCGCCGGGCTCGGCGAGGCTTTCGAGGCGCGCGGCGATGTTGACGCCGTCGCCCAGCATGTCCCCGTCGCGCTCGACCACGTCGCCGATGCTGATGCCGATGCGGAACTGCAGGCGCCGGTTGGCGGGCAGGGACAGGTTGCGGGTGCGCAGCGATTCCTGGATGTCGATGGCGCAGCGCGTCGCTTCCACCGCGCTGTCGAAGGCGCACATCACCGAATCGCCGGCGGTGTTGAAGATGCGCCCCCCGTGCCGGCCGACGAATTCGTCGAACACTTCCCGATAGGCGGCGAGCCTCTGCAGCGTCTCCTCCTCCGCCTCGGCGACGAGCCGCGAATAGCCGGCCACGTCGGCGGCGAGAATGGCGGCGATCCTGCGCTTCATGCCCGAAGGCTCCGGTCCTGCTATGGGCGAGAGCTAGAGCGGATCCCGACCGCGATCCGTGCCGAAACGCACATCCCGGCGCGCATCGCCGCCCCCGCTGCTCGCAACAGGCTCAGCGCGGCGCGCGCTTGGCGAGGATCCGCTGCAGGGTCCGCCGGTGCATGTTGAGCCGCCGCGCCGTCTCGGAGACGTTGCGGCCGCACAATTCGTAGACGCGCTGGATGTGCTCCCAGCGCACCCGGTCCGCCGACATCGGGTTTTCCGGCGGCGCGGCGCGCACCCCGCCGCGCGCCATCAGGGCGGCGTGGATCTCGTCCGCATCGGCGGGCTTGGCGAGATAGTCGTAGGCGCCGAGCTTCACGGCCGAAACCGCGGTGGCGATATTGCCGTAGCCTGTCAGCATGATGCCGCGGGCGTCGGGCCGGCGCTCCTTGAGGCGCGTGACGACGTCGAGGCCGTTGCCGTCGCCGAGCCGCATGTCGATCACCGCGAAGGCGGGCGGATCCTCGTCGATCGCGGCGAGCCCCTCGGCCACCGATTCAGCCGTCCGCACGGAATAGCCGCGGCTCTCCATGGCGCGCGCCAGGCGCGTCAGGAACGGCCGATCGTCGTCGACTATGAGGAGGCTCTGGTCGGAACCGGGTTCACTCGCACTCGCCTGCATCATCATCCTCGTTTGACAGCCGCGCGCACGCGCGAGCTGCGCGCTTCGACCTCCCGACCTTATAGATAGGAAGTTTCCCCTTCCTGTCACGAAAAACCGTGTCGTCAGGCCACCACGGAGGTGCGTTCGAAGGCCGCGCGCGGCCAGGAGATGGTCACGACGGCGCCCTGGGCCGGTGCGGCGGCATTGCGGAAGGCGAGCGTGGCGCCGGAACGCTCGAGCAGCGTCTTGGCGATGAAGAGCCCGAGGCCGAGGCCCGAGGCCTCGCCGCCGGCCCGCCGGCCGACGCCGCGGGTGGTGACATAGGGCTCGCCGAGGCGCAGCAGCACCTCGGGGGCAAAGCCGGCCCCGTCGTCGGCCACGGCGATCGACACGGTCTCGGCGTCCCAATAGGCGCGGATGTCGACCTTGGAGCGGGCGAAATCGAGCGCATTGTCGACGAGATTGCCGAGCCCGTAGAGCATGCCGGGATTGCGGCGGCAGACCGGCTCCGGCGGCTCGCCCGACAAGAACACCGAGATCGGCACGCCGAACGGCCGCTGCGGTCCGGCCACCTCCTCGATGAGGTGGTGCAGCGTCAGGCTCTCCAGCGGGCTCGCTTCCTCGGTGCCGAGGGAGGTGAGCTTGCCGAGGATGCCGCGGCAGCGCTCCACCTGCTCGCGCAGGAGGGCGATGTCCTCGCCCATGGCGCTGTCGGGCGAGGACTGGCGGCTGAGCTCCTTGGCGACGAGCGCGATGGTGGCGAGCGGCGTGCCGAGCTCGTGGGCGGCGGCGGCGGCAAGGCCGTCGAGCTGCGACAGGTGCTGCTCGCGCGCCAGCACCAGCTCCGTCGCGCTCAGCGCATCGGCGAGCTGGCGCGCCTCCTCCGCGACACGCCAGGCATAGATGCCCGTGAAGCTCAGCCCGAGGAAGATCGCCGCCCAGATGCCGGCGGTGTAGAGGAAGGGCAGCTGGAACACCTCGCCAGGCCGCCAGGGAAGCGGCTGGTGCACGAAGGCGAGCCCCGTGGCGCAGGCCATGGCGAGAAGCCCGAGCGCCAGCGTCCGCCAGGGCGGCAGCGCCGTCGCCGAGATGAGCACCGGCGCGAGGAACAGCAGCGAGAACGGGTTGTCCAGCCCGCCCGTCAGATAGAGCAGCGCCGCGAGCTGCAGGATGTCATAGCCGAGCAGCACCGAGGCGGCGCCGTCGCCGAGGCGGTAGCTGACCGGATAGCGGATGCGCAGGGCGATGTTGAGCCAGGCCGAGACGGCGATGACGAGGAAGCACAGGCCGAACGGCAGGGGAAAGCCGAGGCCGAAGTGAACGCCGGCCACCGCCGTGCTCTGGCCGATGACCGCGAGCCAGCGCAGGCGCACCAGCGTGTCGAGCCGCAGCTGCTGCGCGTGTCGGTTGAAAACGACGAAGGCTTCGTCGGCCATCGGCATGTGCTGCCCTCCTCGCTGCCCTTTCGGGGCGGCGGCATGAAACGGGCCCGGAAACGCGCCCGGAACCTGCCCTGGCGCCTACCAAGCACGCTGCGCGCGCGTGCACAATGATCGGCTCGTATTCCCCATGTGCGTTGCAATAGGCGTCAGGCATTCTTTCCGATGGATCAAAGCTGTCCTTTGGACGTTTGTTTAATGGGTTGTTGATAACTTAAAGGTTTGAATCGATCCAAATCGGCGATACAGTCGGGGCGATATTGCACTGCAGCATCGCGTGTGATTCGCTGCGGCGCGCAAACGAATCAAGGAGGTGGGAATGAATCTCGCCTACTACTGGTACGAGGCAGCGCATGCGGCGGTCGGTCCCGCCCGGCTCCTGTCCGGCGCCACCCAGGCCGTCTTCTCCGACCCTGCCAACCCTCTGACGAACACCCCCTACGGGCGCTCGGTCTCCGCCGCCTGCGAGCTGTTCGAGCGGTCGACACGCCGCTACGGCAAGCCCGAGTTCGGCTTCGGCACCACCGCCGTCGGCGGGCAGCGCGCCCGCGTCAGGGAGCGCATCGTCTGGCAGCGGCCGTTCTGCAATCTCGTCCATTTCGACCGGTCGATGCCGGGGGGCACCCCCAACCAGCCGAAGATGCTCGTGGTCGCGCCGATGTCCGGCCACTATGCGACGCTGCTGCGCGGCACGGTCGAGACCTTCCTGCCGACGCACGAGGTCTACATCACCGACTGGGCGGACGCGCGCATGATCCCGCTGTCCGAGGGCCGGTTCGACCTCGACGACTACATCGACTACGTCATCTCCATGCTGCACGTGCTCGGCCCGGACGTGCACGTCCTCGCCGTCTGCCAGCCGGCGGTGCCGGTGATCGCGGCCATCGCGCGCATGGAGGCGCAGAACGATCCGTTCGTGCCGCGCTCGATGACGCTGATGGGCGGTCCGATCGACACGCGCCGCTCGCCCACCGCCGTGAACAAGCTCGCCGAGGAACGCGGCACCGAGTGGTTCCGCCGCAACTGCATCTTCCGCGTGCCGTTCCCGAACCCGGGCTTCATGCGCTCGGTCTATCCCGGCTTCCTGCAGCTCTCGGGCTTCATGGCCATGAACCTCGACCGGCACATCTCGGCGCATCTCGAGATGTTCAACCACCTCGTCGAGGGCGACGGCGATTCGGCCGACAAGCACCGGGACTTCTACGACGAGTATATGGCCGTCATGGACCTGACGGCGGAGTTCTACCTGCAGACGGTCGACACGGTCTTCGTCCGCCAGGCCCTGCCGAAGGGCGAGATGATGCACCGCGACAAGCCGGTCGACCTCACGGCCATCCGCCGCGTCGCGCTGATGACTGTGGAGGGCGAGAAGGACGACATCTCCGGCGTCGGGCAGACCGAGGCGGCACACGACCTGTGCGTCAACATCCCGGCGGAGATGCGGGTCCATCACCTGCAGAAGAGTGTCGGACACTACGGCGTGTTCAACGGCTCGCGCTTCCGCGCCGAGATCGCACCGCGCATCGCCGACTTCATCGCCACGATCGAAACGATGCACGGCAAGAGGAAGCCGCGGCGCGTCGCAGCCGAGTGAGCGGACGGGCCACGGCCCTCCGCATTTCTGGTGACGGGTTCCGGCCGAATCGCCATCATCCGCTCATGCGAAGCCTCTTCCGGCGCATCAAACCTCCCGACGATCACACCGGCGATCCGGACCATATCCTCGTCCGCCATGCGGGCGAGGACTACCGGGTCACGGTGAAGCGGCGCGCCGGCGCGCGGCGGATCACGCTGCGCGTCTCGGGTGCGACCGGCGAAGCCATCCTCACCCTGCAGGAGCGCACGCCGCTCGCACGCGCCCGGCAATTCGCCGACGCCCACGGCGGCTGGCTGGCGACGCGGCTCGAGCGGGTGCCGGAGCGCGTGCCCCTGCTGCCCGGCTCGCTGGTGCCGCTACGCGGCGAGCTGCACCGCATCGTCCACCTTGCGGGACAGCGCTCGCCCGCTGCGGCGGGCCGCGACGGCGACGGAGCCGCCATCATCAGCGTCGGCGGCGAGGCGGTGCACGTGCCGCGGCGGCTGCGCGATTTCCTCGTGCGCGAAGCCGAGCGCGACCTACGCGCGGCCGTCGAGCGGCACACGAACGCCCTCGGCCGCAAGGCCAGCGCCGTCACCATCCGCGACACCACGAGCCGCTGGGGCTCGTGCAGCGCGGCCGGGCGCCTCAACTTCTCGTGGCGGCTCATCCTCGCGCCGCCCTTCGTGCTCGACTATCTCGCCGCGCACGAGGTGGCGCATCTCAAGGAGATGAACCATTCCGTGCGCTTCTGGCGGCTGACGAAGGCACTGTGCCCGCGCACGGACGAGGCCGAGGCCTGGCTCAAGCGCCACGGCACCGCCCTGCACCGCTACGGCTGAAGGCTCGACAGGCGCCCCCGCGACGCCTAGAGGAGGATGCCCTCACCTCCCGGCTGCCCGGTTCCCATGCGCCTTTCACCCGACACCCTCGCGATGACCGCGACGCTCGCCCTGCTGACCGCGCTCGGGCCGCTGTCGACGGACATGTACCTGCCCTCGCTGCCCGTCATCGCCGCCTTCTTCGGCACCGGCTCGGCCGAGGCGCAGATGACCCTGTCGGCCTTCCTCTTCGGCTTCGCGGCCGGCCAGTTCGTGCACGGGCCGCTGTCCGACCATTACGGCCGCCGGCCGGTGCTGCTCGCCGGGCTCGGCCTCTTCGCCGCCGCGACCGCGGCCTGCGCGCTGGCCCCCTCGATCGAATGGCTGACGGCTGCACGCTTCGTCCAGGCGCTCGGCGCCTCGGGCCCGATCGTGCTCGCCCGCGCGGTCGTGCGCGATCTCTACGAGGGGCCGCGGGCGGGACGCGAACTCTCCCGCATGGGCACGATCATGGGCCTCGTGCCGGCGCTCGCTCCGGCGCTCGGCGGCGTCCTGCAGGCGCTCTATGGGTGGCGGGCGAGCTTCGCCGTCACGCTCGGCTGCGGCCTCGCGCTCGCCGCCGTCGTGGCCACGGCGCTGCCCGAGACCCTGCGGCAGCGCCCCGAGCGGCCGCTGTCGCTGGCCCGCATCGGCGCCGAATTCCGCATCGTCATCGCGAGCCGGCTCTACCGCGTCTATGTCGGCCTCGCCGCGCTGACCTATGCCGGGCTCTTCAGCTTCATCTCCGGCTCGTCCTTCGTGCTGCAGAACCTCTACGGCCTCGGCGAGATCGCCTTCGGCCTGTCCTTCGGCACGGTGGTCATCGGCTATATCAGCGGCACGGTGCTGGCCCAGCGCCTCGTCGGCCGGCGCGGCCTCGACGGCACCATCGCCCTCGGCACGGCCTGCCTCGCCGCCGGCGGCCTCGTGATGCTAGCGTTCGCGCTCGCCGGGGTCGCCTCGGTCTTTGCCGTGGTGCTGCCCATGGCCGTCTACACCTTCGGCGTCGGCCTCGTCATGCCGCAGACCGCGGCCGCGGCGATGATGCCCTTCCCGGAGCGGGCGGGCGCGGCCTCCTCCCTGCTCGGCATCTGCCAGATGACGTTTGCGGCCCTCGTCGGGCTCTATGTCGGCCACGTCGTCGCGGTCTCCGCCGTGCCGCTCACGGCGACCATCGCGATGATCGGGGTCGGGGCCTTCGCCCTCTTCACGGGCAGCCGGCGCATCCGCGCCGGCGCCTGATCCACCTCACCCGCCGAAGAGCATCTCCAGCAGGCCGCGCTGGCGCTGCGGCGCAGCCGCCTGGGCGGGCGGCCCGCCGCCGGCGGCCGGCGGGGGAGCGCCGGCATAGCCGCCGTCGGCGACGAGCGCTTCGTCGTCGGCGGGCGGCAGGCGGTTGAACGGCCCGCCGGGCAGCGGCACCGGGGACTGGCCCTTCAGGGCCGCAGTCATGTAGGTCTTCCAGATCTCGGCGGGCAGGTTGGCGCCCGAGGCCTTCTTCGTCGGCTTGCTGTCGTCGTTGCCGAGCCACACGCCGGTGACGAGGCTGCCGGTATAGCCGAGGAACCAGGCGTCACGGTATTCCTGGCTGGTGCCGGTCTTGCCGGCGGCCTCCCAGCCCGCGATCTCGGCTCGGCGGCCGGTGCCCGTCAGCAGGGTCTGGCGCAGCATCATGTTCATGTCCGCCACGTGCTGCTGTTCGATGACGCGGCCGAGGTCGGTCGGCGTGCGCTGGAACAGCACCTTGCCGTCCGGCGTCTTCACCTCGCGGATGAGATAGGGGATGACGCCGGTGCCGCCGTTGGCGAAGGCGGCATAGGCGGCGACGAGCTCGATGGGCCGCACCTCGGAGGTGCCGAGCGACAGCGAGAGGTTGGGCTGCAGCGGCGAGGTGATGCCGAGCCGCTGCGCCGTGCGCACCACCGCCTTGGGCCCCATCTCGGCGATGAGCTGCGCCGTGACCGTGTTGATCGACCGCGCCAGCGCCGTGGTCAGCGTCACGGGGCCGGCATATTTGCGGCTCGCGTTCTCGGGGCGCCAGCCGTTGAGGTTGACCGGCCCGTCCTCGCGCACCGTGTCCGGCGTCAGCCCGTTCTCGAGCGCGGCGAGATAGACGAAGGGCTTGAAGGAGGAGCCCGGCTGGCGCATCGCCACGGTCGCGCGGTTGAACTGGCTCTGGCCGTAGTTGCGCCCGCCGACGAGGGCGCGGATGCCGCCGTCGGTGGCGAGCGAGACGAGCGCCCCCTGGCCGACGCCGTACTTGCCGCCCTGCTTGTCGAGCGCCTCGACCAGCGCCTTCTCAGCCGCGCGCTGCATGCCGACGTCGATGGTCGTCTCCACCACCACGTCCCGCTCGACGGGGCCGATGAAGTCCTCGAGCACGTCCATGACGTAGTCGGCGGCATAGTTGGCCGAGCCGGCGCCGCGCGGCTTGATGGCCGTCGCCGGCTCCATCAGCGCGTTCTTGGCCGCGGCCTCGGAGATGAAGCCCTCGTCCGCCATGGCCGAGAGCACGAGCTGGGCGCGCTTCTCGGCCCCGTCCGGGTTGCGGTTGGGGGCGAGGCGCGACGGGGCCTGGACGAGGCCGGCGAGCATCGCCGCCTCGGACAGGGACACCTCGCGCGCCGACTTGCCGAAATAGCGCAGGGCCGCCGCCTCGACGCCATAGGACCCGGCGCCGAAATAGACCCGGTTGAGATAGAGCTCGAGGATCTCGTCCTTGGTGAACTTCTGCTCCAGCCACAGCGCCAGGATCGCCTCCTGGATCTTGCGCGAAAGCGTGCGGTCCTGGGTGAGGAAGAGGTTCTTGGCGAGCTGCTGCGTCAGCGTGGAGCCGCCCTGGGCAACGCCGCGCGAGGTCACGTTGCGCACCATGGCGCGCGTGATGCCGAGCGGATCGATGCCGAAATGGTCATAGAAGCGCCGGTCCTCGATGGCGATGAAGGCCTTCGGCAGATAGGGCGGCAATTCGGCGAGCTTCACCTCGCGCCCGCCCATGTCGCCACGGTTGGCGATCAGCGTGCCGTCGGAGGCGGCGATGGCGATGTTCGGCGGGCGCTTCGGCACCGTCAGCTGGTCGATGGGCGGCAGCTGCGCGAAATGATAGGCGACGACGCCCGCAACGGCGATGCCGCACCAGATGGCGAGCACGAAGCAGCTGCGCACGACCCAGCCGAGGAACGAGCGCCGCCGGCGGCCGCCGCCGCGACGCGCCCCGCCCGAGCCGCCTCCCCCGTTGCCGCGCCCGCCGCCCTTGCGGGAGCGGCGACCCGCCGCACGCCTCGCCATCACGTCCTCCTCGTGGAAAAGGCCGTCCCCGGGAAGGCTCTCCCCCAGGCCGTCCACGCCGTCCGATGCCGGATATCGGCCGGGATCCTCCACGCCGGCAGGCGTCGCCGAGAACGCCGGCTCGCGCCGCTCCTGCGGACGCGGGCCCGGCGACGGGCGAGCCGTGCGGCGCTGCGCGCCGGCGGCGATGCCGGTGGGCCGGTCTTCCGGCGACAGGCGCAGGTCGAATCCGTCATCCGCGGCGCGGCGCCGTGCTCCGTCCTGAGGGCCGGGCACGGGCTGCCGGTCGTGCCATTGGTCGAACGCCATGTCTCTCCGTTTGCGCAGGTGCGCGGGCCGCACGCGCGGCCACTGCAGGGCAGCGTTTCAACCAAGCTATAAATGTGGCGGATTAAGGGGCGGTTACCCCCGTGCAGCGCACGGGACAAGGGGAGTGCGGCACGGCCGCAACACCTTTGGAACAATGCGATTTGCCATGCAGTTCTGCGCGATTTTGCCTGAATTCCGGCTTCCTCGGCTGTCATATGGACGAACGATTCGGTTTTCGCCGGATTCTGGTTCAACCTCATGTCACACCGGTTCCTCCGCCGGCCGGCGCCGTCCGCGCCGGGCGGCAGCCATGGCCTGCCCCCGAAAGACGCATGACCAGCATCGTCATTCTCAATTCCCTGCTTCTGTTCGGCGCCGGCCTCGTCGTCGTGGGCATCGCCTCGAGCCTCGTCGCCTCGCGCTTCGGCGCGCCGCTGCTGCTCGTCTTCCTCGCCATCGGCATGCTGGCGGGCGAGAACGGCATCGGCGGCATCCCCTTCAGCGACTACCGCGCCACCTATCTCGTCGGCTCGCTGTCGCTCGCCATCATCCTCTTCGACGGCGGCCTGCGCACGCGTTTCGCCGGCATCCGCGGGGCCGTGGCGCCGGCGGCGCTGCTCGCCACAGCCGGGGTCGTCATCACGGCGGGGCTGACCGGGCTCGTCGCCATGCTGGTGCTCGACCTGCGGCCGATCGAGGCGCTGCTCGTCGGCTCGGTGGTCGCCTCGACGGATGCGGCGGCGGTCTTCTTCCTGCTGCGCGCCGGCGGCCTGCAGCTGAAGCGGCGGGTCAATGCGACACTGGAGGTCGAATCGGCGACCAACGATCCCGCCGCCGTCTTCCTCGTCGTCCTGCTGGTGCAGCTCATCGGCGCCGACGGCACCTCCTCGGTGGCCGACCTCGTCGACCTCCTCCTGCGTCAGGGCATCGTCGGCGCGGCGGCGGGCATCGCCGGCGGCTTCGCCATCACCTTCGTCCTCAACCGCGTCACCTTTCCCTCCGGCCTGCACCCGCTGCTCGTGGTCGCCAGCGCCGTCGCGATCTATGCGATGACGTCGCTGGTCAACGGGTCGGGCTTCCTCGCCGTCTATCTCGCCGGCATCATCGTCGGCAACCGGCCGGTGAGGGCCTTCGCCTCGATCCTGAGCTTCCACAACGCGGCGACCTGGCTGTGCCAGATCGTCATGTTCCTGATGCTCGGCCTCCTGGTGACGCCCGCCGATCTCGTCGGGCATGCCGTGCCGGCGCTCGCGATCGCCCTGTTCCTCATCTTCATCGGGCGCCCCGCCGCGGTCTGGCTCTGCCTGACGCCGTTCCGCTTCCCGGTGCGCGAGAAGCTCTTCATCTCCTGGGTCGGCCTGCGCGGGGCCGTGTCGATCTTCCTCGCCGCCATCCCGATGCTGTCGCAGCTGCCGCAGGCGGAGGTCTATTTCAACGTCGCCTTCTTCGTCGTGCTCGTCTCGCTGCTGCTGCAGGGCTGGACCGTGACCCGCGTGGCGCAGAGCACCGGGGTGGCGCTCGCCGACCCGGCGCCGGAGGTGAGCCGCGTCGAGATCGACCTGCCGGGCCAGCTCGACTACGAGATGGTCGGCTATCCCGTGCTCGCGGACAGCCCGGTGATGGACCGGGGCGGGCTGCCGCCCTGGGCGCGCGCGGTGCTCATCGTGCGGCGCAACGCCGTCCTCACCCCCGAGGAGGCGGGCGTGCTGCGCGTCGGCGACTATGGCTACTTCCTGGCGCCGCCGCAGCGCGTCAACCGGCTCGACCGCCTGTTCGCCCCCTTCGAGGGCCACCAGGGGCGCGCCTCGGCCGGCGTGTTCAGCTTCGGTCCCGAGATCAGGCTGGGCGAGCTTGCGCAGACCTACGGCATCGCCGTCGACGAGGACATCAGCGACCAGACGGTCGGAAGCCTGTTCAGCGATACCTTCGAGGAGGGGGTGCGCGAGGGCGACCGCATCGCGCTCGGGCCGGTGACGCTCGTCGCCCGCGGGGTCGACGACGGCGTGGCGCATACGATCTCGCTCATCCTCGACAGCGAGGATGCGGATGTCGCCGCCGTCGTGCCGACGACGCGGCTGGAGCGCCTGATGGCCGGGACGCTCGCGCGCCTCGGCCCGCTGCAGGCCCGGCTCGCCGAGGCGACGGGCCGTCTCGGGGACCGTCTGCGGGCGGCGCTCTCGAAGCGCAACGAGCGCCTCTGACGGCCCGCATTGGGGGCCGCGGGCGCGTCTCCCGCGCCCGCGAGCGTTGATCAGGCCGCGATCGACAGATCGGGGCCGGCCGAGCGCACGTCGGCGTCGACGTGGTCCTCGAACTTCTTGAAGTTGTCCCGGAACATGCCGACGAGGCGCTTCGCCGTCTCGGCGAACTCGGCCTTGCTGGCCCAGGTCTTCACCGGATAGAGGATGTGCGGCTCGACGCCGGGCACCGAGGTCGGCACCGCGAAGCCGAAATAGGGATCCTGCCGGAAGTCGGCGCGGTTCAGCGAGCCGTCGAGCGCCGCCGTCAGGAGGCGCCTTGTGACGCGGATCGGCATGCGCCGGCCGACGCCGTACTTGCCGCCGGTCCAGCCGGTGTTGACCAGCCAGCAGTCGACCCCGTGCTTGGCGATGAGGTCGCGCAGCAGGTTGCCGTAGACCGACGGATGGCGCGGCATGAAGGGCGCGCCGAAGCAGGTCGAGAAGGTGGCCTCCGGATCCTTCACCCCCTTCTCCGTGCCGGCGACCTTGGCCGTGTAGCCGGAGAGGAAGTGATACATGGCCTGGGCGGGCGTCAGCTTGGCGATGGGCGGCAGGATGCCGAAGGCGTCGCAGGTGAGCATGACGATGTTCTTCGGCATGCCGGCGCGGCCGGTCGCGCTCGCATTCGGGATGAAGTCGAGCGGATAAGCGCAGCGCGTGTTCTCGGTCTTCGAGCCGTCGTCGAAATCCGGCGCGCGCGTCAGCGGATCGAGCGCGACGTTCTCGAGGATGGTGCCGAAGCGCTCGGTCGTCGCGTAGATCTCGGGCTCGGCCTCGCGCGACAGGCGGATGGTCTTGGCATAGCAGCCGCCCTCGAAATTGAAGACGCCGCCGGCGCTCCAGCCGTGCTCGTCGTCGCCGATGAGCGTGCGCGAGGGATCGGCCGACAGCGTCGTCTTGCCCGTACCGGACAGGCCGAAGAAGACGGCGACGTCGCCGCGCTCGCCGGCATTGGCGGAGCAGTGCATCGGCATCACGCCCTTTCCGGGCAGGGCGTAGTTGAGGAAGGTGAAGACCGACTTCTTCATCTCGCCGGCATAGGACGTGCCGCCGATGAGGACGATGCCGCGCGAGAAATCACAGGCGATCACGGTCTGCGAGCGCACGCCGTGGCGCGCGGGATCGGCCCGGAAGGACGGCAGGTCGACGATGGTGAGCTGCGGCGCGAAGCGGGCGAGCTCACTCTCGTCGGGGCGGATCAGGAGGTTGCGGATGAAGAGCGAATGCCACGCATATTCGGTGAAGACGCGGGCATTGACGCGATAGGCCGGGTCGGCCCCGCCGTAGAGATCCTGCGCGAAGAGCTCCTTGCCCTCGGCATGGGCGAGGAAATCGGCGAGCAGCGTGTCGAACTGATCCGGCGTGATGGCGCCGTTGTTGTCCCACCAGACCTCATCGCGCGTCGCATCGTCCTTGACGATGAACTTGTCCTTCGGGCTGCGGCCGGTATGGACGCCGGTCTCAGCCGCGAGCGCGCCGCCCTTGGCGAGCACCGCCTCGCCGCGCTTGAGCGCTTCCTCGTAGAGGCGCGGGGCCTCGAAATTCCAGAAAACGCGCTTGAGCCGTTTGAAGCCGAAGCTCTCGGCGCCGCATGCGCCGTTGAATACGCCGACGTTGTCCACGAATGACCTCCTTGCGCCCCCGCCGCCACGCATGATGGACCTCAAGGCCGCGAGGCCTCCACGTCCGCGCACCGCAGCCGCCGGAACCATCGATGCCCGGCATATGGCAGACTTTCAAGTGCGGGGACAGGCTGCTCGTTCCATCGAATCGATTGAAGGGAATTGCTTCCTTGCTGGCAACGGCGTGCGGCCGCGAAGCGTGACCGGTGAAGATCCGACGCTCCCTTCTCGCGGCGCCGCGGCGTTGAAGCACAATCGCACCCGCCGTCATGCCCGCGCTCGTCGCGGGCATCCACGCGGTAGAACGTTCTACAACGTCAAAGGCGTGGATGGCCGGGTCAAGCCCGGCCAAGACGGCGGAAAGGTCTGCGCTGCATTGCCGACGCCGTCAGCCACTCGGGCTAAAGCCGGACAGGCCGGCCGGCGGTATCTGTCGCAGGCGTCAGCGCCGGCGCGCCTCGGCGGCGAGGTCCTTCAAGACATGCCGCAGCTCGCCCGGCGCCCCGATCGGGGCCGGGAAGTCCAGTCTCCCGGTCAGGTCGCCGCAGACGAGGTCGAGGCCGCGCCGGTCGATGCCGCTCGCGCGCCAGTTCCCCTCGGGCAGGCCGAGCAGCTTCGTCGCATAGAGCGCCAAGGCATCGGCATGGTCCTCGTTCATGTGCGCGACGGCGCCGGCCTCGTTCTCGACGAGGTGCTCCGCGCCGGCCAGGTCATCGACGAGGTCCTGCGGCGCAAGGTCGACGATGCGGCCGAAGCCGGCGACGAGATGGGCTCCGGTGATCTCGATGCGGTAGAAGGCGAAATCCTTGAAGCCGGCATAGCCGGCCGACAGGGGATGGCGGGCGAGAAAGCGGCGCTTCAGAGCCTCGTCGTCGCTCGCGACGGCGCGGCCGGCGAGGCTGATGCGCGGATGGGCGCTCGGATCCCCCGCGCCAACCTGCGTCAGGAGGAGCGACACGCGCGCATCGCGGGTGATGTTCTGCGTGTGCAGGGCGAGCGTCGAGATGAGGGTAACGGGCGTGCCGTCGATGGCCGTCGCGACATTGACGAGGGACACATAGGGCGCGCCGTCGGCCGCGAGCGTCCCCAGGGCACCGAAGCGGGCACGGCGCAGCAGGTGGGCGGCGGCGGAGCGCGGATCGAACGCGGCGGTTGAATCGGCGGCGGCGGACATCAATATTGTCTCCGGTAAAGGGGCGGACATGGCGTTATGCGCCCGAAAGCTGTAGGATCACCCGGCAGTCATCGTCATATTTCGGCCGTCCTCGTCCCGCAGGAGGCTCGGCTTCACTGATGCCTGCGAACGAGCGAGCCAGTATGCCGACAATCGCCCTCGTCGACGACGACCGCAATATCCTGACCTCCGTTTCCATCGCACTGGAAGCCGAGGGGTACCGCATACAGACGTATACGGACGGTGCGTCGGCCCTGGACGGCCTCAAGGCCAACCCGCCGGATCTCGCCATCCTCGACATCAAGATGCCGCGCATGGACGGCATGGAGCTGCTGCGCCGCCTGCGCCAGAAGACGGACATGCCCGTGATCTTCCTCACCTCCAAGGACGAGGAGATCGACGAATTGTTCGGCCTCAAGATGGGCGCCGACGACTTCATCCGCAAACCCTTCTCGCAGCGCCTCCTCGTCGAGCGCGTGAAGGCCGTGCTGCGGCGCGTGAGCCCGCGCGAGCAGGGGACCGTTCGCGAGAGCGACGCCAAGGTGCTGGAGCGGGGCCTCCTCAAGATGGATCCCGAGCGCCATACCTGCACGTGGAAGAACGATCCCGTCACGCTGACGGTGACCGAGTTCCTCATCCTGCAGGCGCTGGCCCAGCGCCCCGGCGTCGTGAAGAGCCGCAACGCGCTGATGGACGCGGCCTATGACGACCAGGTCTATGTCGACGACCGCACCATCGACAGCCACATCAAGCGCCTGCGCAAGAAGTTCAAGGCCGTCGACAACAGCTTCGACATGATCGAGACGCTGTACGGAGTGGGCTACCGGTTCAAGGAAACCTGACGGCAGATGGGCACGAGAGCCGCCGGCCACCGGCCGGCGCGTCGATGCGGTCGCGAGGAAGCATGACCGCCGAACCTTTCGACGAGACGCGGGCGCCGGCTGACGGCGCCGAGGCCGGTGCGCAGGCGCCGGCCCGTGCCGGCCTTGCCCGCCGGGTGAGCCGCGTCGGCCAGGCGGTGGTCACGCGCCTGTCGTCGAGCCTGACGCGGCGCATCGTCGTCCTGAACCTCGCCGGGCTCGTCGCCCTCTTCCTCGGCTTCCTCTATCTCAACCAGTTCCGCGCCGGCCTCATCGACGCGCGCGTGCAGAGCCTGCTCACCCAGGGCGAGATCATCGCCGGCGCCATCGCCGCCTCGGCGACGGTCGAGACCGACACCATCACCATCGATCCCGACAAGCTGCTGCAGCTGCAGGCGGGCGAGAGCTCGGGCCTGCAGGAGGACTTCTCGCCGCTCGAGTTCTCCATCAATCCCGAGCGCGTGGCGCCGCTGCTGCGCCGGCTGGTGACGCCCACGCGCACGCGCGCGCGCATCTACGACCGGGAAGGCTATCTCCTCCTCGATTCGCGCAATCTCTATTCGCGCGGCGATATCCTGAGCTTCGACCTGCCGCCGATCTCGCAGGAGGAGCCGACGCTGCTCGAGAGTAGCTGGAAGTGGCTGAAGCGCCTCTTCGGCCGCCCGGGAACGCCTTTCGCCGACGACATCACGGCGACGAGCGGCAAGTCCCTGCCCGAGGTGCAGAAGGCGCTGACCGGCCTGCCGGGCAGCGTCGTGCGGGTCAATACCCGCGGCGAGACGACCGTGTCGGTCGCCGTGCCCATCCAGCGCTTCCGCACCGTGCGCGGGGCGCTCGTCCTCTCCACCCAGGGCGGCGACATCGACACCATCATCGCCGCCGAGCGCTGGGCGCTGCTTCGGGTCTTCGCGGTCGCGGCCGCCGTGATGCTCGTGCTGTCGGTGCTGCTCGCCGGCACCATCGCCGGCCCGATGCGGCGCCTCGCCGAGGCGGCGGAGCGCGTGCGCCGGGGCATCAAGTCGCGGCAGGAGATCCCGGATTTCACCGACCGCTCGGACGAGATCGGCCATCTCTCCGGCGCGCTGCGCGACATGACGCGGGCGCTCTACAACCGCATCGAGGCCATCGAGACCTTCGCCGCGGACGTGGCGCACGAGCTCAAGAATCCGCTCACCTCGCTGCGCAGCGCCGTCGAGACCCTGCCGCTCGCCCGCAACGAGGATTCGCGCAAGCGCCTGCTCGCCGTCATCCAGCACGACGTCAAGCGGCTCGACCGGCTGATCAGCGACATCTCGGACGCCTCGCGGCTCGATGCCGAGCTCGCCCGCGCCGAGGCCGAGCCGGTCGACCTGCGCCGGCTGCTGGAGGCCGTGGTCACGGTTGCCAACGAAGTGCGCGGCGCCGAATCAGCCCCGATCCGCCTCACGATCAAGGACAGCCCGCAGCGCGACGCCTATCTCGTCATGGGCCACGACAGCCGCCTCGGCCAGGTCGTCAACAACCTCATCGACAACGCGCGCTCCTTCTCGCCGCCGGGCCACGAGGTGCGCGTGACCATGCAGCGCATCCGCGGCGAGGTGGACATCACCGTGGACGACGACGGGCCGGGCATTCCGCCCCATGCCCTGGAGCGCATCTTCGAGCGCTTCTACACCGACCGGCCGGAGCAGGGCTTCGGCCAGAACTCGGGCCTCGGCCTCTCCATCTCGCGCCAGATCGTCGAGGCGCACCGGGGCCGCGTCTGGGGCGAGAACCGGATGGCGCCCGCTGCCGGCGCGGAGCCGCCATGCCTCGGCGCGCGCTTCGTGGTGCGCCTGCCGGCCGCCGTACGCTCATGACCGGCACTGCCGCTCCGGCCCCGCCTCCCACCATCCATGCCGGCTGCGTCCTCGTCGACGAGGCGGGCATCCTGATCCGCGGCGCGTCGGGGACGGGCAAGTCGCGACTGGCGCTCGCCCTCGTCGCCGGCGCGCAGGCGAGCGGGCGGTTCGCCCGCCTCGTCAGCGACGATCGCTGCAGCGTGAGCGCCTCGAACGGGCGGCTCGTCGCCCGCCCCCCGGCAGCCCTTGCCGGGCTCCTCGAGGTGCGGGGCCTCGGGCTCGTCGAGATGGAGGCCGAGGGAGCGGCGGTCGTACGCCTCGTCGTCGACTGCGACACCGAGGCGCCGGAACGATACCCGCAATCCACAGACCGGACGGTGACCGTCGAAGGCGTCACCTTGCCGCGAATTCGCGTCCTCGCGGGCGAGGGAGGCGTTACGGCAGCCGTAATCCTGGGCTTGCTGCCGCGATTCGAGCGTCCGATGCTGCACGTTTTGTCGGAACGATGACCAAATGGTCGCAGGCACTTGCACTTGCCGCCGCAATGCACAAAATGGGCGCTTCCTTTTGGGTGGCGGGGCCACGGGTTCTTGAATGATCGGTCTTGTGCTGGTGACCCACGGCTGCCTGGCGACGGAGTTTCGCGCCGCGCTGGAGCACGTGGTTGGCCCTCAGAAACAGTTTGAAACCATCACCATCGGTCCGGATGATGACATGGAGAGCCGCCGCAGGGACATCCTGGCGGCGGTGGGCCAGGTCGACACGGGCGAAGGGGTGGTCGTGCTCACCGACATGTTCGGCGGCACCCCCTCGAATCTCGCGATCTCGGTGATGAACGGGCGCAAGGTCGAGGTGGTGGCGGGCATCAACCTGCCCATGCTCATCAAGCTCGCCAGCGTGCGCGACGAGAAGCCGCTGGAGGATGCCGTCCTGCAGGCGCAGGAGGCGGGCCGCAAATATATCAACGTGGCGAGCCGGGTGCTCGCCGGCAAGTGACGGCGGTCGTCGCAATGGACATCGACACCTTCGACAATGACGACTGCCCCCCGGCGCCGGTGCCGGACGGCGCGCTGGCGCGCGAATTGCCGATCATCAACCGCAAGGGCCTGCATGCCCGTGCCTCGGCCAAGTTCGTGCAGACCGTCGAGCGCTTCGGCGCCGACGTCACGGTGACCCGCTGCGGCGAGACCGTGGGCGGGCGCTCCATCATGGGCCTTCTGACCCTCGCCGCCGCCCAGGGCACCAGCATCACCGTGACGGCCCAGGGCGAGGACGCGCAGGCCTGCCTCGACGCCATCACCACGCTGCTCGCCGAGCGCTTCGGCGAGGACGAGTAGCCGTGCTCTCTCGGCCGCCGCATCCCGCCGCGGTCCGCGCCCCTGAAAGCTATTGCGGGACGGTGCCGTTGGCCGCCAGCACGTCGCCGGCGAGATAGAGCGAGCCCGTGACGAGGACGCGCGGCGGGCGCTCCCATTCCTTCGCCTTCAGCCCCACGAGTGCCGCCTCGACACTGTCGCCTGCCCGCGCCTTCAGGCCGACGGAGCGGGCGATGGCCGCGACCTCCTCGGCCGGGCGGGCGGCCAGCTGCGTGGGGATGGGGACGGCGACGAGTTCCTGCGCGAGACCGACGAAGGGCTTCAGGAAGCCGTCGGCATCCTTCGTGCCCAGCATGCCGACGATCATGACGAGCGGGGCGGGATGCCGCTCTTCGAGCTCGGCGAAGGCGGCGGCGAGCGCGCGGCCGCCGTCCGGGTTGTGGCCGCCGTCGAGCCACAGCTCGGCCCCCTCGGGCGCAAGATCGACGAGGCCGCCCCGGCGCAGGCGCTGCATGCGGGCCGGCCATTCGGCGCGGGTCATGCCGGCCTCGAAGGCCTCTGCCGGCAGGCGTCCGTAGCCGGCCGCCCGCAAGGTGGCGAGCGCCGTCCCGGCGTTGACGAGCTGGTGACGGCCGGCGAGCCGCGGCAGGGGCAGGTCGATGAGCCCCTGCTCGTCCTGGTAGACGAGGCGCCCGCCCTCCTCGTGCACATGGAAGTCCTGCCCGCCGACGAGGATCGAGCGGGCGCCGACGCGCTCCGCCGCCGCTTCGAGGACGGCCGTGGTCTCCGGCTCCTGCGGCGCGATGATCGCCGGCGCGCCGCGCTTGAAGATGCCGGCCTTCTCGGCGGCGATGCGCGTGACGCTGTCGCCGAGATAATCCGCATGGTCGAGCGAGACCGGCGTCACCACGCAGGCCTGCGGCTCGTCGACGACATTGGTGGCGTCGAGGCGCCCGCCGAGCCCGACCTCGAGCAGCAGAACGTCGGCCGGCGTCTCGGCGAAGAGCAGCATGGCCGCCGCCGTCGTGATCTCGAAAACGGTGATCGGGGCGCCGGCGTTGGCGTCCTCGCAGCGTTCCAGGGCCTCGACGAGCCGGTCCTCGCCGACGAAGCGGCCGCCGCCGGGGCGGCCGAGCCGGATGCGTTCGTGGAAGCGCACCAGATGCGGCGAGGTGTAGACGTGGACGACGAGCCCGGCCGCCTCCAGAACGGCGCGCATGAAGGCGATGGTCGAGCCCTTGCCGTTGGTGCCGGCCACGTGGATGACCGGCGGCAGCTGGCGCTGCGGCGCGCCGAGGCGCGTCAGCAGCCGCTCGATGCGGCCGAGGGACAGATCGATCGTCTTGGGATGCAGCGCGAGAAAGCGCGCGAGCATGGCATCGGACGATTCCATGGCGGTCCCCGGCCCGGTCTGGGGCTGATCCCTATTCCGCGGCGGCGTCGAGCGCCGGCATGTCCGCAGGAGGCTCGACGACGGCGGGCTTGTCCTGCTTCATCAGCAGGCGGCACAGCCTGGCGACGGTCCCCTTCACGTCGCGGCGGTGCACGACCATGTCGACCATGCCGTGCTCACGGAGATATTCCGAGCGCTGGAAGCCTTCCGGCAGCTTCTCGCGGATCGTCTGCTCGATGACGCGCGGGCCGGCGAAGCCGATGAGGGCGCCCGGCTCGGCAATGTGCACGTCGCCCAGCATGGCGTAGGAGGCGGTGACGCCGCCGGTCGTCGGGTTGGTGAGCACCACGATATAGGGCAGGCGCGCTTCGTTGAGCTTGCGAACCGCCACCGTCGTGCGCGGCATCTGCATGAGCGAGAGGATGCCCTCCTGCATGCGCGCGCCGCCCGAGGAGACGAAGAGCACGAAGGGCGTCCGGCGGGCGAGCGCCGTCTCCATGCCGGTGATGATCGCCTCGCCTGCGGCCATGCCGAGCGAGCCGCCCATGAACTCGAAGTCCTGCACCGCGGCGGTGATGGTCGCACCCTCGACCTCGCCGACGCCGACCTGGACGGCATCCTGCACGCCGGTCTTGGCGCGGGCGTCGCGCAGGCGGTCGACATAGCGCTTCTCGTCGCGGAACTTGAGCGGGTCGGTCGGTACCTCCGGCAGGGCGATCTCTTCCCACGCACCGCCGTCGAAGAAGGAGGCGAGGCGCGCCCTGGCGCCCATGCGCAGGTGATAGTCGGAGCCCGGGATGACGAAGAGGTTGGCCTCGACGTCCTTGTGGAAGACCATCTGCCCCGTCTCGGGGCACTTGATCCAGAGATTTTCCGGCACCTCACGCTTGAACAGCGTCTTGATCTTGGGCCGTACGACGTCGGAAATCCAGTTCACGGGGGCAACCTCTGGTGTCCCGGCGTGGACCTGCCACGCCCGAAAGGGTCACGGAACCTGGCCGCAACCCTGAAATATCGTCATGCGGCCTTCACATAGACCTTCGCGAGGCTTTTCGCTAGGTGCGACGGTGTTGCAAGGGATGGCACCTCTCCCTCTTCCGGCGAACGGGAGAGGGCCTCGTCCTCACGCAGCGGTCGCCTTGGCGGCCGAGCGCACGCCGGCGGCGAGCTCGCCCACCAGCGTCTCGACGGCGGTGACCGTCGTCGCCGTCGCGCGCCCTTCCCCGTCGAGCGAGGCGCGCACGGCCTCGACGAGCGCGGAGCCGACCACGACGCCGTCCGCCCCGCGCGCGATGGCCGCGGCGTGCCCGCCGGTCTTGACGCCGAAGCCGACAACGACCGGCAGGTCGGTATGGGCCTTGATGCGCGCCACCGACTGGGCCACGGCGCCGAAATCCGGCGTCGCGCTGCCGGTGATGCCGGTGATCGAGACGTAGTAGACGAAGCCCGAGGTGTTGGCGAGCACGGCCGGCAGGCGCGCGTCGTCCGTCGTCGGCGTGGCGAGACGGATGAAGGAGAGACCCGCGTTCAGCGCCGGGACGCAGAGCTCGTCGTCCTCCTCCGGCGGCAGGTCGACCACGATGAGGCCGTCGACGCCGGCTTCGCGCGCATCCTTCAGGAAGCGCGCGACGCCGTAGATGTAGATGGGATTGTAATAGCCCATCAGGATGACGGGCGTGTCCGCCTCGCCCGCGCGGAAGGCGCGCACCATGTCGAGCGTCTTCGTCAGCGTCTGGCCGCCCTTCAGCGCCCGCTGCGAGGAGAGCTGGATGGCCGGGCCGTCGGCCATCGGATCGGTGAAGGGCATGCCGATCTCGATGAGGTCGGCGCCGGCGCGGGGCAGCGCCTTCAGGATCGCGAGCGAGGTGTCGGCATCCGGATCGCCGGCCGTGACGAAGGTCACGAGCGCCGCGCGGCCCTCGGCGCGGCAGGCGGCAAAGCGCCGGTCGATGCGGCTCATCAGAACTGTCCTCCGAGGATGTCGGCGACCTGCGGCACGTCCTTGTCGCCGCGGCCGGAGAGATTGACGACCATGATGTGGTCCTGCGGCTTCTGCGGCGCGAGCTCGACCACCTTGGCAATGGCGTGCGACGGCTCGAGGGCGGGGATGATGCCCTCGAGCTTCGACAGGAGCATGAAGGCCTCGAGCGCCTCCTTGTCCGTCGCCGAGATGTAGGTGACGCGGCCGGTCTCGTGCAGGAAGGCGTGCTCGGGGCCGATGCCGGGATAGTCGAGCCCGGCCGAGATGGAGTGGGCCTCGGCGATCTGGCCGTCGTCGTCCATCAGCAGATAGGTGCGGTTGCCGTGCAGCACGCCCGGCCGCCCGCCAGTGAGCGAGGCCGCGTGCTGGCCGCTCGCAAGGCCGTGGCCGGCCGCCTCGACGCCGTGGATCTCGACATCCTTGTCGTCGAGGAAGGGATAGAACAGACCCATGGCATTGGAGCCGCCGCCGATGCAGGCGACGAGCGAATCCGGCAGCCGCCCCTCGGCGGCGAGCACCTGCTCGCGCGTCTCCTTGCCGATGATGGCCTGGAAGTCGCGCACCATGGCGGGATAGGGATGGGGGCCGGCCACCGTGCCGATGCAGTAATAAGTGGTGGCGACATTCGTCACCCAGTCGCGCAGCGCCTCGTTCATGGCGTCCTTGAGGGTGCGCGAGCCGGACTGGACGGGCACCACCGTGGCCCCGAGCATCTGCATGCGGAAGACGTTGGGCTTCTGCCGCTCGACGTCGACGGCGCCCATGTAGATGACGCATTCGAGGCCGAAGCGCGCGCACAGCGTGGCCGTCGCGACGCCGTGCTGGCCCGCGCCGGTCTCGGCGATGATGCGCTTCTTGCCCATGCGGCGGGCCAGCAGGATCTGGCCGAGCACGTTGTTGACCTTGTGCGAGCCCGTGTGGTTGAGCTCCTCGCGCTTGAGATAGATCTTCGCGCCCTTGCCGCCGGCACCTTCACGCAGGTGCTCCGTCAGGCGCTCCGCATAATAGAGCGGGCTCGGCCGGCCGACGTAATGGGCGAGATAGCCGTCCATCTCCGCCTGGAAGGCGGGATCGTCTTTGGCCGCGGCATAGGCCTTCTCGACCTCGAGGATGACGGGCATCAGCGTCTCGGCGACGAAGCGGCCGCCGAACATGCCGAAATGGCCGCGCTCGTCGGGCCCCGAGCGATAGGAGTTGAGCGGTTGCACAGTCACGCGACCTTCATCCTTCTCAAGCGGCGGAGCCTCGGCCCGCGCCTCGTCCATTCTCTGTTCGTGCGACAACGGGGACGGCTCGCCGCCGTGGCTTCCCGTTGCATAAGCCAAAGCGGCCGCCAGGGCCACCGCGGTCGTGACGCCTTCACGCCCGCGCCGCGGCGAGAAAAGCTTTGATCCTGCCCACGTCCTTCTCGCCCGGGGCGCGCTCCACCCCGGAGGACACGTCGACCCCGAGGAAGCCGGGGACGGCGGCGAGCCGCGCCACGGCACCGCCCACGTTGTCCGGATCGAGCCCACCCGAGAGCATGAAGGGCCGGCCGCCGGCCCCTGTCGCGAGGATGTCCCAGTCGAAGGCGACGCCGTTGCCGCCGGGCAGCTCTGCCCCCTTCGGCGGCTTGGCGTCGAACAGAAGGCGGTCGACGACCGGCGCATAGGGGGCGTGGCGGGCAAGGTCCGCCGGCTCGCTGACGCCGATCGCCTTCATCACCTGCGTGCCGGCGAGCCGCCGGATGGCGGCCACCCGCTCCGGTGTCTCCTCACCGTGGAGCTGGAACCAGTCGGGCCTGAGGCCGTCGCGGATGGCGGCGATCGCCGCATCGTCGGCATCGACGGTGAGCGCGACGATCTCGGCGCGGCCGCGCACGGCCCCGGCGAGGGCGATAGCCTCGGCGAGCGAGACGTTGCGCGGGCTCTTGGGAAAGAAGACGAAGCCGACCATGTCGGCGCCCGCCGCGAGCGCCGCGGCGACGGCCTCGGCGCTTCTCAACCCACAGATCTTGACGATGGTGGACATGACGCCTGCAAGTGGCATGGCGGCACCGGCTTGTCCATCGGGTGCCGTCCGGTTACGCGACAGCGAAGCCGGCCGAAATGCTTCAGCGGCTCACACCTTCGGCAGCGCGGCCCGCCCCGCGGCGCCGCGCAGTTGTTCGGCCTCGCTGCGCCATCGGTCCGCCTCGCGGCGATAGCGCTTCTCCGCCTTGCGGTGCTTGCCCTGGGCGAGCCAGGCGGCAATGCCGCCGACGAGGACGCCGAGCATCACCGCGGCGAAGATGACGACAAAGAACGGCACCGTCACGGCAAGGGCCGGCTCGGTGCGCGAGAAGGGGTCGAAGGACAGCTCGACCGGCGCGCGGTTGGCCACCGCCAGGAGCACGATGACGACCGCGACCGGCGCGAGCACCAGGAACTTGACGAAGCGCTTCACCGTCACGGCTCCACTTCCCTCACGCGCTCACGCTCACGGCGGCCTTCCTGCCCGTCGCCGGGGCGGCGGCACTGCCGTTGAGGCGCAGGCGCATCTCCTTGCCGGTCTTGAAGACGGGAATCATCTTCGATGCAACATCGACCGTCTCGCCCGTGCGCGGGTTGCGGCCGACGCGCGCATTGCGCTGCTTGACCGAAAAGGCGCCGAACCCGCGCAGCTCGACCCGATCGCCTCGCGCGAGCGCGCGGGTGATCTCTTCGAGGATCGCATTGACGATGTTCTCGACATCGCGCTGGTAGAGGTGCGGATTCTGCTCGGCAATCCGCATCACGAGCTCGGACTTGATCATATCCCCCGCCTATCCCTTTGAAATTTCAATTATTTTGAAGCGAAGGGTGCCAGACGGCAAGGAGGCCGTCAAGCCGTCCCGCTTCTTCGCGCAGCGCAACCGTCCTGAGCGCGCCGGCGAGGTCGTCATAGCCGGCGAAAGCTGCCGCGCGACCGAGGAGCGACCAGAGGGACAGCCCGAGACGCTCGCTCTCGGGCTTCCATTCGCGGACCGGCAGATCGCTGGCGAGCTTCTTCTCCCTCTCGAGCCAGGCCACCGCCTGGCGCTGGCCGCCGAGCTCGTCGACGAGGCCGAGATCCTTCGCCTGACGCCCCGTGAAGACGCGCCCGTCGGACACCTGGTCGAGCGCCGGGCCGGAGAGGGAGCGACGCTGGCCGACGAGGCCCTTGAACCAGGCGAAGGAATCACGAACCACGCTCTCGAGCGCGGCGCGCGCCTCCGGCGAGGTGGGCTCGAAGCCGTTCGGCGCCGCCTTGAGGGGGCTCGACTTCACCTCCTCCACCTTCACCCCGAGGGTGTCGAGCAGGCCGGCGAGGTTGGGATACTGGATCAGGACGCCGATGGAGCCGACGAGCGAGGTATCGCGCGAGACGATGCGCTCGGCCGCAAGGGCGGTGATATAGCCGCCGGAGGCGGCGAGGCCGTCGACGAGCGCGACCGTCGGCTTCTCCGCGGCGAGCTCGCGCAGCGCCGTATAGATCGCCTCGGCGCCGGAGGTGGTGCCGCCGGGGCTGTCGACGCGCACCAGCACGGCGCGCACCGAGCGGGCGTCCTTGACTCGCCTGATGAGGTCGAGCGTGCGCTGGTCGCCACTGATGAAGCCGCCGATGCGGATGGCGGCGATCTGGTCACCCGTGACCACCGAACCCGCGCCGAACCGCGCACCGAGCGCGACCACGACGGCGATGAGGGCGAAGACGGCAAGGACGCGCCAGAACGAGAGCTTGCGCCTCAGGCGCCGGCGGTCTGCCATGATGTCGGCATCGTATGTCATTGGCGAAGCTCGGCTCTTCACCTCGGCTGGTCGGGACGCCGTGGACACTAGCCCCGGGCCCCGTCACGGGCAAGGCGGGGTGGTGACAAAAAGCAGGCAAAGCAAAACCCGCCCGGAGGCCGGGCGGGTCGCTTGCGAAGATCACCTGCAGATCGTGCTGCGGGGCGGCATGGCCGTCCCGCAACGAAGATCGCGGCTTACTTCTTCTCGTTGGCGCGCTTGAGGGCGGCGCCGAGGATGTCGCCGAGCGAGGCGCCCGAGTCGGTCGAACCGTACTGGGCGATCGCCTCCTTCTCCTCCGCGACCTCGAGGGCCTTGATGGAGAGCTGGATGCGGCGGGCCTTGCGGTCGAACTGCACGACGCGGGCATCGACCTTCTCGCCCGGGGCGAAGCGCTCGGGGCGCTGCTCGGAACGGTCGCGCGCGAGCTCGGCGCGGCGGATGAAGGCGGTCATGTCGGTGTCGACGATCTTCACCTCGATGCCGGAATCCTTCACCTCGACCACCTCGCAGGTGACGACGGCGCCCTTCTTGACATCGCCGGCATCGGCGAAGGGGTCGCCCTCGAGCTGCTTGATGCCGAGCGAGATGCGCTCCTTCTCGACGTCGACGTCGAGAACGACGGCACGCACCACGTCGCCCTTCTTGAACTCCTCGATGACCTGCTCGCCGGGACGGTTCCAGTCGAGATCCGACAGGTGGACCATGCCGTCGACGTCGCCGTCGAGACCGATGAAGAGGCCGAACTCGGTCTTGTTCTTGACCTCGCCCTCGACGACGGAACCGATCGGGAACTTCTCGGCGAAGGCATCCCACGGGTTCTGCAGGGTCTGCTTGAGGCCGAGCGAGATGCGGCGCTTGACCGGATCGACCTCGAGGATCTGCACCTCGACCTCCTGGGAGGTCGACACGATCTTGCCGGGGTGGACGTTCTTCTTCGTCCAGCTCATCTCGGAGACGTGGATGAGGCCCTCGATGCCCGGCTCGAGCTCGACGAACGCACCGTAGTCGGTGATGTTCGTCACGCGGCCCTTGAAGCGGGCGTTGACCGGGTAGCGGCCGGCGATGCCTTCCCACGGATCGGCCAGCAGCTGCTTGATGCCGAGCGAGATGCGGTGCGTCTCGTGGTTGATCTTGATGATCTTGACCTTGACGGTCTGGCCGATCGAGACGACGTCGGTCGGGTGGTTGACGCGCCGCCACGCCATGTCGGTGACGTGCAGCAGGCCGTCGATGCCGCCGAGGTCGACGAAGGCGCCGTATTCGGTGATGTTCTTGACCACACCCTCGACGACCTGCCCCTCCTCGAGGTTGGCCACGAGCTCGGAACGGGCCTCGGCACGCGTCTCCTCGAGCACCGTGCGGCGCGAGACGACGATGTTGCCGCGGCGGCGGTCCATCTTGAGGATCTGGAACGGCTGCGGCACGCCCATGAGCGGGGTGACGTCGCGCACCGGACGGATGTCGACCTGCGAGCGCGGCAGGAAGGCCACGGCACCGTCGAGGTCGACGGTATAGCCGCCCTTGACCTGGTTGAAGATGATGCCGGTGACCTTCTCGTTGTCCTCGAAGGCCTTCTCGAGCTTGACCCAGCTCTCTTCCCGGCGCGCCTTGTCGCGCGAAATGACGGCTTCACCGAGCGCATTCTCGATGCGCTCCAGGTAAACCTCGACCTCGTCGCCCACGTCGAGCGACTGGTCCCGACCCGGACCGACGAATTCCTTGAGAGCAACGCGGCCTTCGGTCTTCAGGCCGATATCAATGACGGCGACGTCCTTCTCGATGGCGACGACGCGGCCCTTGACGACGGAACCCTCGACGGGCTCGGCATGCGAGAAGGACTCTTCGAGAAGCGCCGCGAAATCTTCACGGGACGGGGCCTGGTGAGCGGATACGGACATTCGGTCTCCTAACGCCGATCAAGGCGGACAACGCCGGCGGCTGGTGTTGCATCACGCCCCCTGTCGCCGGCCGCACGGAATACGCACGCATTCCATGCGGTAGTGGCCGCCCGCCTGCACCTTGCGGCTCGGCGGCCGTGCCGGCGTCTTGAACCGGCGACGGAGAGCGTCTGATCATGTCGGGGAGCGGGGTCTTGCGGCACGGAGCCCATTTCGCACGAAGGAAATGGAAAACTCCGCCGCACACAGGATGCAGCGCCCCACCGAACGGTGGTGTCATAACGAAAACGCGGCTTTTCCACAAGCGGAAACGGCCGGGCGAAAGGGAAAAGGAGCCGGTCAGCGCCGCGCGAAGGTGAGATACATCGGCGGCCGCCCCTCGCGCAGGGCCTTGGCCTCGTAGCGCGTGCCGGGCCAGCCCGCCCAGGGCCGGCGCCAGTCGTCCGCCCGCTCGGCCTGCCAGGCGAAGAGGCCGCTGCGGTCGATCCGCGCCAGCGCCCAGGCGGCATAGTCGTCGATGTCGGTGGCGAAGCGCAGCTCGGCGCCCGGCCGCATGACGCGCGCGAGCGCGGCGAGGGTTTCCTCGCCGATGAAGCGGCGCTTGCGGTGGCGGCGCTTCGGCCAGGGGTCGGGATAGAGCACGAAGACGCGGCCGATCGCCGCTTCCGGCAGGCGCGGCAGGACGAGAGCCGCATCGTCGTCCCAGACGCGCAGGTTGGCGATGGCGTGCTCCTCGACGCCGGCGAGGAGCTTCGCCATGCCGTTGACGAAGGGCTCGCAGCCGATGAAGCCGATGTCCGGGTTCTCGCGGGCGCGGGCGAGAAGGTGCTCCCCGCCGCCGAAGCCGATCTCGAGCCAGACCTCACGGACCGGATGCGGGAACAGGTCCGCGGGGGCGAGCGGCTCCGTGCCCGCCGGCAGACGCAGGCGCGGCAGCACCTCCGCCATCAGGCGGGCGTGGTTGTCGCGCAGCCTGTGGCCCTTGCGGCGCCCGTAGAAGGCGCCGCCCCTGTCCTGCTCCGCGATCACGCGTGCCGTCCGGATACCTGCCTCAGCCGAGCGCGGCGCGGATGGCGCCGGCGAGATCGGTGCGCTCCCAGGAGAAGCCGCCGTCCGCCTCGGGGGCGCGGCCGAAATGGCCGTAGGCCGAGGTGCGGGCGTAGATCGGCCGGTTGAGGCCGAGGTGCTCGCGGATGCCGCGCGGCGACAGGTCCATCACGTCCATCAGCACGCGCTCGAGCCGCGCCTCCTCGACCTCGCCGGTGCCGTGCAGGTCGACATAGAGCGACAGCGGCTTGGAGACGCCGATGGCGTAGGAGAGCTGGATGGTGCAGCGCTGGGCGAGGCCCGCCGCCACCACGTTCTTGGCGAGGTAGCGCGCGGCATAGGCGGCCGAGCGGTCGACCTTGGTCGGATCCTTGCCCGAGAAGGCGCCGCCGCCGTGGGGGGCCGCACCGCCGTAGGTGTCGACGATGATCTTGCGGCCGGTCAGGCCGCAGTCGCCGTCCGGGCCGCCGATGACGAACTTGCCCGTCGGGTTGACGTGCCAGATGGTCTTGTCGTCGATCCAGCCCGCGGGCAGCGACTTGCGCACATAGGGCTCCACGATCGCGCGGATGTCGTGCGAGGTCAGCTCCTTGCCGGCATGGCTCTCGATGTGCTGCGTCGAGACCACGATCTGGGTGACGCCGACCGGCTTGCCGTCGGCGTAGCGCACCGTCACCTGGCTCTTGGCGTCCGGGCCGAGCAGGCCGGTCTCGCCTGACTTGCGGGCGGCGGTCAGCGTCTTGAGGATCTCGTGGGCGTAGTAGATCGGGGCGGGCATCAGCTCGGGCGTCTCGCGGCAGGCGTAGCCGAACATGATGCCCTGGTCGCCGGCGCCCTCGTCCTTGTTGCCGGAAGCGTCGACGCCCTGCGCGATGTGCGCCGACTGGGCGTGCAGGTGCACCTCGACCTTGGCGGTCTCCCAGTGGAAGCCTTCCTGCTCGTAGCCGATGTCCTTGATGGCGAGGCGGGCGAGGTGGGCGATGTAGTCGTTCGTGATGTCGGACGGGCCGCGCACCTCGCCGGCGATGACGACGCGGTTGGTGGTCGCCAGCGTCTCGCAGGCGACGCGCGCCTCCGGCATGGCGCCGAGATAGGCGTCGACAATCGTATCCGAGATCCGGTCGCAGACCTTGTCAGGATGGCCTTCCGAAACGGATTCGCTGGTGAAGAGATAGTCCGAACGCGCCACGTTCCCGATCCTTTCGTCACACGCCGAGGCCGCCTGGAGGCGGATTCCCGATCAGGTTGAAACGACCTGATCGGGAATCCGCCTCCGAGCTTTAAGAAAGAGACCGTTTTACAGACCGGATCGCATCGCAGTCCGATCGGAACGGGCTCTGGCCCGAAGGCGAGGTGTTGTGACAGCCCGGACGCACAGGGTCAAGATGGAATGACGGACGGGTTCGATAGAGCGAACGAAACGGACGGCGTCAGGCGTCCTCGCCTTCCGTGTCGGCGAGAGCGACGACGAGGTCGACGATGCGCCGGCGCACCTTCGCGTCCTTGATGCGGATGAAGGCCTTGGTGAGCTGCACGCCCTCGCTGGTCGACAGGAAGTCGGACACATAGCTCGAGGACGGCGCCTCGGCGAAGCCGCCGGCCACCCCGTCGGCCGCCGGCGCGCCGTCGAAGAAGAATTCCACCGGCACGCCAAGCACCTTGGCGATCTGTTGCAGGCGGCTCGCGCCGATGCGGTTCGTGCCCTTCTCGTACTTCTGCACCTGCTGGAAAGTCAGGCCGAGGGATTCGCCAAGCTTTTCCTGGCTCATGCCGACGAACATGCGTCGCATGCGCACACGGCTGCCGACATGTTTGTCGATCGGATTGGGGACTTTCTTGACGCTCGCAGGCGCTGTTCTCATGGTCTTCCCGTCCGTTCGTCGCGGCCCACCCGGCCACGTCGCCGTGCGGTCATCGCGCCGGCGGCTACACTCAAGGTGAAGAACCAGAATACCACATCCCCGAGCCGGGCATAAATCGTCGGTGACAGGGCTTCGGGCAAGGGGGCGTCGAGGACGCCTTCCGTCCCCAGCGGCAGCGAGGCGATGATCCGGCCGTAGCCGTCGACGACCGCCGAGATGCCCGTGTTGGCCGCGCGCACCAGGGGAATGCCCTCCTCGATGCTGCGCAGCCGGGCCTGGGCCATGTGCTGGTAAGGTCCCGGCGTTTCCCCGAACCAGGCGTCGTTCGTGACGTTGAGCAGGACGCCGGGACGCGTACCGTCTTGCGGCAGCACCGCGCCCGGAAAGATCGCCTCGTAGCAGATGAGCGCCGCCACCGGCGGCAGGCCCGGCACCGGCAGGACGGTTCGCTCGCGCCCGGCCTCGAAGCCGCCCGGCGCATGCACGAACTGGCGCAGGCCCAGACGGCGCAGCAGCCCGTCCAGCGGCAGGTATTCGCCGAAGGGGACAAGGTGAACCTTGTCGTAGATGCCGGTGATGCGGCCTTCGTCGTCGACGACCTGGACCGCATTGAAGAAGCGCAGGCTCGTCTCGCCGGGGAGCGGCTCCATCGCCCGCGCCGCGCCCGTGACGAGCACGGCCCCGGGCGGCAGGAGCGCCGCGATGGCGCCGAGGGCATCCGGGTCGCGCGCCAGAAGGAACGGAAAGGCGCTCTCCGGCCAGACGAGATGGGTGACGCCGTCCATGCCCCGAGCCGCGCCGGCCGGCGTGACGCCGGCACCCTGCGCGGCGGGCCCGTTGTCGCTGAGAGCAAGATAGCGGTTGAGGATCGCCTCCCGGTTGTCGGGCCGGAACTTGGCATCCTGCGGCAGGTTGGGCTGCATGATGCGCAGCGCGACGCCCGGCACCGTCGGCGAGGGCGCCGTGGGCACGCGCCACAGCCCATAGCCGGCCATCGCGGCCAGGATGACGAGGCCGGCGACGCTCGGCCCCGCACGGCGCCAGCGCCCGCCGTCGTCGGCGAGGGTCGCCGGTGCCGCGAGAATCGCCGCCGCGAGCACGGTCAGGCCGTAGAGCCCGACGAGGGACGCCACCTGCGCCAGGTGCTGCTGCTGGCCGAGGGCCATGCCGAGGCTGTTCCAGGGAAAGCCCGTGAGGATGTGGCCGCGCAGCCATTCGGCAACGGCAAGGCCCGCGGCGAAGGCGAGGATGCGGGCCGGGCCGGGGGACCAGATGAGCCGTGCGAGGCCGAAGCCGAGGGCATAGAAGAAGGCGAGCCCCGCGGGCAGGCCGAGGACGCCGAGCGGCAACGCCCAGGCGAACTCGTCCGCCTCCACCAGGAAGGCGGCGCCGAGCCACCACAGGCCGGCGAGAAAATAGCCGAAGCCGAACCACCAGCCGATCGCCGCGGCCGCCAGCACCGTGCGCGTCGGCGTGCGCCCGCCCGCCCCGTCGATGAGCCAGACGGCGAGCGGCAGGCTAATGAAAAGGATGGGCCACAGCCCGAAGGGCGGCATGGCGAGGGCGGCGAGCGCCCCTGCCGCGAAGGCCGTGAGGCGCCGTCGCCAGCCCCAGGACAGGACGACGCCGCGCGCGAAGCCGGCGAGCGTCAAGCGGCGGCCCCCGGCTTCTGATCCTCCAGCGCGTCCCGCGCCGGAGCCACGGTGCCTTCCGTCACGGGCGTGGGCGCTTCGGCCCCCCCGCCCTCGGCCCTGCGGCCGGCGCGGCGCACCGGGGCCGGCTCGGTCCTGACCTTGTGGATGCGGATCTTCTTCAGGCGGCGCGGGTCGGCATCGAGCACCTCGAACTCGAGGCCCTCGGGCCCCGGCACCAGCTCGCCGCGCACCGGCACGCGGCCGGCGAGGGTGACGATGAGGCCGCCCAGCGTGTCGACCTCCTCGGCGATATCCGCCTCGGCGAGCTCGACGCCGAGGGCTTCCGAGACGTCCTCGAGGCTGGCGCGTGCATCGATGATCCAGCGCTCATCGCCGTCGGCGACGATCTGCGAGGCCTCCTCGTCGTCGTGCTCGTCCTCGATGTCGCCCACGATCATCTCGACGATGTCCTCCATCGAGACGAGGCCGTCGGTGCCGCCGTATTCGTCGATGACGAGGGCCATGTGCGTGCGCGTGGTCTGCATCTTCACGAGCAGGTCCATGGCCGGCATGGACGGCGGCACGAAGAGCACCGGGCGCAGGATGCTGGCCCGCGAGAGCGGGGCCTCGAGGTCGACGCCGAGCCGCATGGCCTGGGCCTGCACCTCCACCGGCGCATCGCCGCGGCCGCGCCCGACGTTGCGGCGCAGGCGCTCGCGCCCGGCCGTCTCGGCCCGCGCTGCGATGTAGTCGACGAAATCGCGGATGTGCACCATGCCGAGCGGCTCGTCGAGATTCTCGCCATAGACGGGAATGCGCGAATGGCCGGCCGTGCGGAAGAGGTGCAGCACGCTCGCGAGGGTGGCGGAAGCCTGGACGGCGACGATGTCGGCGCGCGGCACCATCACGTCGTTGACGCGCAGCTCGCGCAGCGACAGGACGTTCTTGAGCAGGGAACGCTCGATCGGCGTGAATTCTCCGCCGGGCAAATTTGTGTCGAGCGCATCCGCGAGATCCTCGCGGATCGAGGGGCCGGCCTTCAGCCTGAGGCCCGTGAGCAGCCGCTCTATCCAGCTTTCGTGCTCTCCATCCCGCCCGTGTGGGGCGGGCCTCGCTTCCTCGCTCGAACTTCGATCCTCGCTCATCGTCCTTCTTGGCTCCAGGAGCATGATCGCCAAGGGCCGCGGCCCGTTCGGAGGCGCTTCATGCACTAACAACGACTTGGGGGCGGGATGATCCCGCCACCCTTCACTCGCCCAAGGCCGCACCGGCGTAAGGATCGGCGATGCCGAGCCCCGCCAGGATGCGGATCTCGAGACCTTCCATCTCCTCGGCCTCGACGTCCGTCTCGTGATCATAACCGAGAAGATGCAGCATCCCATGCACGACGAGATGGGAGAGGTGGTCGGCCAGGGCCTTGCCCTCCTCGTCCGCCTCCCGCCGCGTGGTCTCGAAGGCGATGATGACATCGCCGATATGGGGTGCCGAGGCCAGTTGTTGAGGAGGGCATGCGGGGAAGGACAACACGTTTGTCGCCTTGTCCTTGCCGCGCCAGCGGGCGTTGAGCGCGCGCACCGCCTCGTCGTCCGCAAGGACGATGCTCACCTCGGCGCCCGGCGCGAAGGCGCGCCCGCCGGCATCGAGGGCCGCCTGCGCCGCGCGCGCGACGAGCGCATCCGCGCCGGCCAGTTCGTCCCAGCCCTCGCTCTCGACGGCGATGTCGATATTGGCGCCCCTCACGCTCAGATCCCCCGGCCGACCTCGTCATAGGCCTTGACGATGCGCCGCACGAGCTCATGCCGCACCACGTCCGCCTCCTTGAAGGTGATGCGGCCGATGCCCTCGACGCCGTCGAGGATGCGCACCGCCTCGACGAGGCCCGACACCTGCCCGGGCGGCAGGTCGATCTGCGAGGGATCGCCCGTGACGATCATGCGCGAGCCTTCGCCGAGCCGGGTCAGGAACATCTTCATCTGCATGGACGTGCAGTTCTGCGCCTCGTCGAGCAGGATCGCGGCATTGGTGAGCGTGCGCCCGCGCATGAAGGCGAGCGGCGCGATCTCGATGACGCCGGTGGACAGGCCGCGCTCGACGTGGCGCGCCTCCATGAAGTCGTAGAGCGCGTCGTAGACCGGCCTGAGATACGGGTCGACCTTCTCGCGCATGTCGCCGGGCAGGAAGCCGAGGCGCTCGCCCGCCTCCACCGCCGGGCGCGACAGGACGAGCCGCTCGACGACGCCCTGCTCGAGCAGCGAGACGGCATGGCCCACGGCGAGCCAGGTCTTGCCGGTGCCGGCCGGGCCCTCGGCGAAGACGAGCTCGCAGCGGCGCAGGAGGCGCAGATAGGCGTCCTGCGCCGCGTTGCGCGCCCTGACGGCGCCGCGCTTGCGCGTCGCGATCTGCTCGAAGGTCGAGCGCTGCTGCGCCTCGTCCGCCGGCGGGAAGAGCGAGCCTTGGCGGGCGCTCTCGGCAATGGCGCCATCGACGTCGCCGATGGAGACGATCTCGCCGGCGCGCGCCCGCTCGTAGAGGCTCTGCAGCACGCGGCGCGCCTGCTCGGCCGCCTCGCTCGTGCCGCGGATGACGATGTGGTTGCCGTTGGCGTTGGCGAGCACGCCGAGACGCCGCTCGAGATGGGCGAGGTTCTGGTCGTACTGGCCGGCGACGACGCTGGCGAGCCGGTTGTCTTCGAAGGCGATCTTGATCTCCGGGGCATCGCGGGCTCCGCCATAGGCCTGCGATCTGTCCTTCACCTGACGCTGCGGCAGACCATCGTCTGGCTTCAAGCTCGTTCTCCTCGCGTCCTAGGCTGCGCTCGCCCTCTCTTCGGGCGGGCCGGCAGCGAGCCGGCCGAACAGGCTGTTGGGGGCCGTCCCGACGATCTCGACCGGGACGATGTCGCCGACGGTGAGGCCCTCGGCCTCGAGCTGCACCGCCTGCAGATAGGGCGATTTGCCGGCGAGCTGGCCGGCATGGCGCCCGGGCCGCTCGATGAGGACATCGACCGTGCGCCCGACGGTCGCCGCGTTGAACGCGCGCCGGTCCTCGTCGAGGGCGGCCTGCAGGCGCGCGAGCCGCTCGGCCTTGACGGGCTCGGGCACCTGCCCCTCCATCTCCGCCGCCGGCGTGCCGGGGCGCGGGCTGTACTTGAAGGAATAGGCGCTGGCGAAGCCGATGTCGGCGACGAGGCGCATGGTGGCCTCAAAATCGGCATCGCTCTCGCCGGGAAAGCCCACGATGAAATCGGACGACAACGCGATGTCGGGACGGGCCTTGCGCACCGCGTCGATGATGCGCCGGTATTCGTCGCCGGTATGGCGGCGGTTCATGGCGGCGAGGATGCCGTCCGAGCCCGCCTGCACCGGCAGGTGGAGATAGGGCATCAGCGCCGGCAGGTCGCGATGGGCGGCGATCAGCGTCTCGTCCATGTCGCGCGGATGGCTCGTGGTGTAGCGCAGGCGCGCGACGCCAGGCACCTCGGCCAGGCGCTCGAGCAGCATGCCGAGCGTCCAGTCGCGCCCGTCCGGCCCCTCGCCGTGATAGGCGTTGACGTTCTGGCCGATGATGGTGATCTCGCGCACGCCCGCCCCGGCGAGCCGCTCGGCCTCGGCGAGGATCTTGGCGACGGGGCGGGAGACCTCGGCGCCGCGCGTATAGGGCACGACGCAGAAGGTACAGAACTTGTCGCAGCCCTCCTGCACGGTGAGGAAGGCCGAGACGCCGCGGGCACGGATCTTCTCCCGCGCCGGGGCCGGCAGGTGGTCGAACTTGTCCTCGGCCGGGAATTCCGTGTCGACGACGCCGGGACGCGCGCTCGCCTCGGCGAGGAGCTCGGGCAGGCGGTGGTAGCTCTGCGGCCCGACCACGAGGTCGACGACCGGCGCGCGGCGCACGATCTCTCCGCCCTCGGCCTGGGCCACGCAGCCGGCGACGACGACCTGCGTCCCGCGCCCTTCGGTGGCGCGTTCCTTCTTCATCTCGCGCAGGCGGCCGAGCTCCGAATAGACCTTTTCGGCGGCCTTCTCGCGGATGTGGCAGGTGTTGAGGATGACGAGGTCGGCGTCCTCCGCCGTTCCGGCCTCCACATAGCCCTTGGCTGCCAGCGCGTCCGCCATGCGCTCCGCATCGTAGACGTTCATCTGACAGCCGTAGGATTTGACGAAAACCTTCTTCACTGCCTGCCTGCCACCCGCTTTCGACTCAACGCTCCGGGCCGACCTGCCCGTCCCTCCTGTTTAAGGCTTCTCGCCTCCGGAGAGAATAGGCAAGGCAAGACGGCGGATGAATGACGTGGCCGGCGGCCTCAGGGGCCGCTCGCCCGCGCCGCCCGCGCGGCCGCGCGCACCACGTCCTCGGCCGCCTTCGTCGCCTCCTTGCGGTCGCTGCCGCCGTTGAAGGCGATGGGCTCGCCCCAGGTGATGCGCACGTCGAACGGCGCTCCCGAGATGACCGCGGCGAGGTGCGGCGCAAGCTCCATGTCCCCGTGCCAGGCGATGTCGGGCCGCTCGTTGCGGCCGAGCGGCAGGCCGTGGCGGCCGACATAGGTGATGGCGAGGGGCCGCAGCACGATCTCGGACGCGGGCGCCTCGGCATCGGCCACCGCATCGCGCGCGGCCCCCACGAGGGCGGAGCGGAAGGGCAGGATGCGCAGGCCGTCCCCTGTGGTGCCCTCCGCAAAGAGCACCATGGCGTCGCCCCGGCGCAGCCTGTGCGCCACCTCGACATTGGTTGCCGCCGTCGCCTTGCGGCGCGTGCGGTCGATGAAGACCGTGCGCTGCAGCCGGGCGAGCAGGCCGACGACCGGCCAGCCGTTCACCTCGGCCTTGGCGATGAAGGAGAGCGGCGTCAGCGTCGAGATGACGGGAATATCGAGCCACGAGACGTGGTTGGCGAGGATGAGGGCCGCCTCGCGGCCGTTCGGCGGCCTGCCCTCCACCTTGATGCGGATGCCGAGCACGCGGCAGATGAAGCGGTGGTAGACGAGGGGGATGAGGCGCGCCGCCCGGCTGTCGAGCCTGACCGCGAGCGCCTGCAGCGGGATACCGACGAGCGTCGCCGGCACGATGAGCGACAGGCGCAGAATGCCCCGCAGCGACAGCATGGCTCGTTCAGTCCGCCTTGTCCTCGAGCGGCACGGCATAGAGCTCGAGCCGGTGGTGCACCAGGCGGTAGCCGAGGCGCCGGGCGATCTCGGCCTGGAGCCGCTCGATCTCCTCGGAGTGGAATTCGATGACGTCGCCGGTATTCATGTCGATGAGGTGGTCGTGGTGCTCCTTCGGGGCGCGCTCGTAGCGCGCGCGGCCGTCGCCGAACTGGTGTCGCTCGATGATGCCCTTGTCTTCGAAGAGCTTGACGGTGCGGTAGACGGTAGACAGCGAGATGCGCTCGTCGACGGCCGCCGCGCGCCGGTGCAGCTCGACGACATCGGGATGGTCGTCGGCATCGCCGAGCACCTTGGCGATGACGCGGCGCGGGCCGGTCATGCGCATCCCGCGGGCGACGCAGGCGCGTTCGATGGCGTTGCCTTGCAGTCTGCGCTTCACCCCCGCCAAGCGGCCCGCCTCCCTTTCCTCATCATCCCGCTCTTATAGGAAGCCGGATGACGCGCGTCCATGCCGGCCGGAAGCGCGGCTCACGACAGGTCGCGCGCCATGACGAGGGCGGTCGCCGTGCTGCCGTCGGCCTTGCGATAATAGCCGTTACGCCGGCCGACCTCCTCGAAGCCGAAGCGCCGGTAGAGCGCCAGGGCCGGGGCATTCTCGGCCTCGACCTCGAGGAAGATGCGCCGGGCGCCGCGTCCGGCGAGCGAGCCGAGGTGATGGGCGAGGAGGTGGCGGGCGAGCCCCCGGCCCCGCCGCGCCTCGGCGACGGCGATGGTCAGGATCTCCGCCTCGTCGGCGGCGATGCGCGACAGGGCAAAGCCGTCGAGGGCCCGGCCATCCGCCGCAAGGACGCCCTCCGCCACGTTGGTGCCTGCGGCGATGAGCCGCTCGAACTCACTCGCCTCCCAGCCGCGGGCGAAGGAGGCGGCGTGGATGGCCGCGACCGCCGCCGCGTCGGCAGGCGACAGCGGCCTGACGGAGGCTGCGGGAAGATTGGATGAAGCGCGGCCCAGCCAGCGGTCGAGAATCATGGCGCGCCGATTATCACCGATGGCTCAGCGCCGGGGAATGCGCATGTGTTCCTGCGGCTTGGCGTCGGGGGCGCGCAGGTAGACGGGCTTGGGCAGCGCCGTCGCCGGGTCGGCCGCCATGCCGAGCCGCGCCACCCAGGCGATGTGCGGCGCGATCTCGGCATCGGCGATCTTGGCGTCGACGCCGAGATTGCGCAGCTCGTGGCCGAGGATCGCCGCGCCGGAGCCGGCGATGGTCATGGGGCCCGAGCCGATGACGCGGGCGGCATCGCGCACCGAGACGTGGCGGGCCGGCACGATGGTGCGCCCGCCGGCCGCGATGCACTGGAAGTAGAGATGGCCGTGGCGCGCATCGATGGCCGCGGCATTGAGGCGGTTGCCGCCGGCCGCGACGAGCGGCGCGAGGAAGGCCGACAAGGTGGTGACGCCGACGACCGGCACGCCGGCGGCAAGGCCGATGGCCCGGGCCGCCGAGATGCCGACGCGCAGGCCCGTGAAGCTGCCGGGACCCACGGTGACCGCGACGCGGTCGAGCGTTTCGAAGCCGCCCGGCACGGCCGCCATGACGCGCTCGACGAGCGGCAGCAGCGCCTCGGCGTGGCCGCGCGCGAGCACCATGGTCTCTTCCGCAAGAACCGTGCTGCCGTCGAGAACGCAGGCGGAACAGGCGCCGAGCGCCGTGTCGATGCCGAGAACGCGCAAACTGAAGTCTCCCTCGCTGGCACGTCCTCTAGATCGCCGCGCG
The DNA here is from genome assembly GCF_014196925.1 of Chelatococcus caeni. Classification (GTDB taxonomy): domain Bacteria; phylum Pseudomonadota; class Alphaproteobacteria; order Rhizobiales; family Beijerinckiaceae; genus Chelatococcus_A; species Chelatococcus_A caeni. Next base: position 143,361 of record NZ_JACIEN010000002.1, read on the forward strand.
CGACGCTGGCAACCGTTTTTCGCGTTCCGCCGGGCCTGGCCCCAAGCCCTCAGACGGCCTCAACCTCGCGCACGTCGGGCAGGAAGTGCTGCAGGAGATTCTGGATGCCGTGCTTGAGCGTCGCCGTCGAGGAGGGGCAGCCGGAGCAGGAGCCCTTCATGGCGAGATAGACCACGCCGTCGCGATAGCCGCGGAAGGTGATGTCGCCGCCGTCGCCGGCCACCGCCGGGCGCACGCGCGTGTCGAGCAGCTCCTTGATGGTCTCCACGGTCGCGGCATCTTCCTCGGCGAAGAACTCGTCCGCATCGTCCATGTCGACGCCGGCATCCTCGCGCAGGAGCGGCGCGCCCGACATGAAATGCTCCATGATGGCGCCGAGGATGGCGGGCTTCAGGTGCTGCCACTCGCCGCCCGTCTTGGTCACGGTGATGAAGTCGTAGCCGAAGAAGACGGCAGCCACGCCGTCGATGGCGAACAGCCGCTCGGCCAGCGGCGAGCGCGAGGCGTCCTCGCCCGAGCGCAGGTCGAGCGTGCCCTCGGGCAGAACGGTGCGCCCGGGCAGGAACTTGAGGGTCGCCGGGTTCGGGGTGGCTTCGGTCTGGATGAACATTCGGGTCTCTCCTCACGCGACCGGGTCAAGAACCGGCGGTGAAAATGCTGCGGCTGTCGGCTCATTCCTTAGAACGATTCCAACAGACAATACACCCTTCAATGTGGCGGTTCTTTTGTCCGGCGCAAGGTTCGGCGCGGGTCGCTCAGGCGAGCGCGTCGATTTCCTCGTCGGTGAGATGGCCCGGCACGATGGCGACGGGGATGGGGAAGCTCGCCGCCGCCTTGCCCGCCATCATCGAGACGAGCGGCCCTGGCCCTTCGGAGCCGGTGCCGGCGGCGAGGACGAGAAGGGCGATGTCCTCGTCCTCCTCGATATGCCGGACGATCTCCTCGGACTTGTTGCCGACGAGCACCACGCGCTCGGGCTCGAGGCCGGCGATGTCGCGCACGCGAGCGCTCGCCGTATCGAGAAACTCGTTCGCCTCCTCCACCGCCTCGGCCTGCATGAGCTCGCCGACGCCGAGCCAGTGCTGGTATTCTCCCGGCGGGACGATGCTGAGCAGTGTCACCGAGACGCCGGTGCGCGCCGCCCGGCGGGCGGCGAAATAGATGGCCCGGTCGCACTCGGGCGTGTCGTCCACCACCACCAGGAACTTGGCGCGATGGCCCGCTTCATAGGATCGCCGCCGCTTGCCGGTCATCGATCACCGCCTTCGTGTCCGCCGCTGTCGCCCCGATGCTGCCAAGCGGCGCGGCGCGGATCAACTGTTACGCGCGGAACGAATGAAGCCGACGATGTCATAGACGGCGTCGAGCGTCTCGCGCGCGATGACGCGCGCCCGCTCCGCCCCCCTGCCGAGCACGGCGTCGATATGGCCGGGATCCGCGACGAGGCGCTTCATCTCGGCACCGATGGGGCCCATCTTCTCCACGGCGAGATCGACCAGCGCACCCTTGAAGGAGGAGAACTGGGCGCCGCCGAACTCGTGCAGCACCTGCGACTTCTCCACACCCTTGAGGGCGGCGAAGATGCCGACGAGATTCGCCGCCTCGGGCCGGCTCTCGAGGCCGGCCTCCTCGCTCGGCAGCGGCTCGGGATCGGTCTTGGCCTTGCGGATCTTCTGGGCGATGGCGTCGGCATCGTCGGTCAGGTTGATGCGCGAATAGTCGGACGGGTCCGACTTCGACATCTTCTTGGAGCCGTCGCGCAGCGACATGATGCGCATGGCCGGGCCCTGGATCAGCGGCTCGGTCAGCGGGAAGAACATGTCGCCATGGCCGTTCTCCGCGATAGCGGCGGCATAGTCGTTGTTGAACTTCTGCGCGACGTCGCGCGTCAGCTCGAGATGCTGCTTCTGGTCCTCGCCGACGGGCACGTGCGTCGCGCGATAGGCGAGGATGTCGGCGGCCATCAGGGTCGGATAGGCATAGAGCCCGACGGAGGCGTTCTCGCGGTCCTTGCCGGCCTTCTCCTTGAACTGCGTCATGCGGTTGAGCCAGCCGATGCGGGCGATGCAGTTGAAGATCCAGGCGAGCTCGGCATGCTCTGCCACCTGGCTCTGGTTGAAGACGATGTGCCGCTCGGCATCGATGCCCGCCGCGAGGAAGGCCGCCGTGACCTCGCGGATCTGCCGGCGCAGCTCGCCGGGATCCTGCGGCACGGTGATGGCGTGCATGTCCACGACGCAATAGATGCAGTCGTACGTCTCCTGCAGCGGCACGAAGCGCGAGATGGCGCCGAGATAATTGCCGAGATGGAGGTTGCCCGTCGGCTGTACCCCGGAAAACACCCGTTCCTTGAAAACCGCCATTGCCTGCTCCCCTGACACGAGGCGCGGCCTTATCGCAATGCCGGGCGCTTCGCGCAAGATGCGGCGCGCTCAATGGCGCAGGAGCCGGCGCGGGTCGACCCGCAGGGCGAGGCACAGGGCGCCGTAGATCGCGAGGCCGGCGAGGCAGATGGCGGCGAGGAGGGCAAGGCTAAGGATTCCATTGCCCGTCGGCGTCAGGTTGTCGGCACCCGATGCGGCGAGGCCGGCCACCGCCGCGGCCATGACGGCACTCGCCAGCCCGAGGCGCAAGATGCGGCCGGCATCGAGCGCCATCGCGGCCCGCCGTACGGCAGGGGAGAGAAGGAGCAGGGCCGCATTTACCGCAAGCCCGGCGGACATCGCGAGCGCGACGCCGGTGGCGCCGGGCAGGCCTTTCAGGGCCACGCCTGCCAGAAGGGTGGCGGCGACACCGCCGAGCGTCGCCATGACCGGCACGCGCATGTCGCCCTCGGCAAAGGCCGCCTGCATGAAGACGCGCGCCAGTGCCGCCGCCGGCAGGCCGACGGCGAGCGCCCGCAAGGCATCGGCGGTCATGGTCGCATCATGCGCGGAGAACGCGCCACGAACGAACAGCACCGCCGCCATCGGCTCGGCGAGCACGAGGAAGGCGGCGGCAGCCGGCAGGGACAGGGCGAGCGCCGCCTCGCCGGCACGGGCGGCCACGGCACGGCGCGCATCTGCACCGGCCGCCCGGGCGGCGATCTCCGGCAGGACGACCATGCCGGCCGCGAGCGACACGAAGGAGAGCGGCAGCTGGAACAGCCGCTCGGCATAGTAGAACCAGGACACGGCCGAGGGTATGGCCGAGGCGAGCTGCGTCGCCGCCACGGCCATGAGCTGCGGCGCGGCATTGGCCACGAGGGCCGGGCCGCTCAGGGCGAAGAGCCGCCGCATGTCGGGGCTCCAGCGCGGCCGGGCAAGACCCGGCCATACCCCGCGACAGGCCCCCATCACGGCGACGAGCTGCAGAAGCCCCGAGAGGCCGACGCCGAGCGCAAGCCAGGTCGCCGCCCGCGCCTCGTCGAGCGCAAGACCGGACAGGACGGCCAGCAAGACGAGGAGCACGACATTGGCCGCGAGCGCGATCGCGGCGACGGCGGAAAAGCGCCGCTCAGCCGACAGGAGCGCCGTCAGCAGCGCCGCGATGAGCGAAAAGCCGATGAAGGGGGCGGCAAGCCGCAAGTAGGACGCGGCAAGCGGCAGGCGCTCGTCCCCGCCGGCATAGCCCGCCGCCAGCGTCAGGACGACGAGCGGGGAGAAAAGCGCGACGAGCGCGACGAGCACCAGACCGAGAAGGGCCGTCGCGGCGATCGATTCGGCCGCGAAACGTCTGCCGGCCGCCGGGCCCCGCTCCGCGCCGATGCGCAGGAGGAGGGGCACGAAGGCGCCGTTCAGCCCGCCGTCGGCGAGGACGCGGCGCACGAGATTGGGCAGGCGGAAGGCGACGAGGAAGGCATCGGCCACCGGGCCGGCGCCGATGACGGCGGCGATGGCGACGTCGCGAACGAAGCCGAGGATGCGCGAGCCGGCCGCGCCGAGCCCGACGAGAAGCCCCGCGCGGGGCAGCGGGGAGGCCGTTTCGGCCGCAGGCGCGCTCACCGCCGCTGCCCGCGACAAATCGATTCGGCGCCGGACCGATCAGAGGATGAAGCGGCTGAGGTCGGCATTCTGGGCGAGTTCCCCGACCTCGCGTCGCACGTAGTCGCCGTCGACCGTCACCGTCTCGCCGCCGCGATCGGGCGCCGTGAACGAGATTTCGTCGAGCACCCGCTCGATGACCGTCTGCAGCCGGCGGGCGCCGATGTTCTCGACGGTGCGGTTGACCTCGACGGCGATATGGGCGAGCGCGTCGATGGCGTCGTCGGTGAAGGCGAGCGTCACGCCCTCCGTCGCCATCATGGCGACCGCCTGCTTGACGAGGCTCGCCTCCGTCTCCGTCAGGATGCGGCGGAAGTCCGCCTCGTCGAGCGACGACAGTTCGACGCGGATGGGCAGGCGGCCCTGCAGCTCCGGCAGCAGGTCCGAAGGCTTCGCCACGTGGAAGGCGCCGGAGGCGATGAAGAGGATGTGGTCGGTCTTCACCGCCCCGTGCTTGGTCGAGACCGTGGTGCCCTCGATGAGCGGCAGGAGGTCGCGCTGCACGCCCTCGCGCGAGACGTCGGCCCCGCCGCGGCCCTCGCGGGCGCAGATCTTGTCGATCTCGTCGAGGAAGACGATGCCGTTGTTCTCGACCTCGCGGATGGCCTCCTGCACGATCTGGTCCTGGTCGATGAGCTTGTCGCTCTCCTCCGCCACCAGCGGCTCGTAGGCGTCGCGCACGCTCATGCGGCGCGGCTTGGCGCGGGTGCCGAAGCCCTTGCCGAAGATGTCGCCGAGCGAGATGGCGCCGACGGAGGCGCCGGGCATGCCGGGCAATTCGAACATGGGCAGCCCGCTCGCCTGCGTCTGCAGCTCGACCTCGACCTCCTTGTCGTCGAGCTCGCCGGCCCTGAGCTTGCGGCGGAAGGAATCGCGCGTCGCCTGGCTCGCGGTGGCGCCGACGAGCGCATCGAGCACCCGCTCCTCGGCGGCGAGCTGGGCCTTCGCCTCCACATCCTTGCGCCGCGCCTCCTTGACGAGGGAGATGCCAACCTCGAGGAGGTCGCGCACGATCTGCTCGACGTCGCGGCCGACATAGCCGACCTCGGTGAACTTCGTCGCCTCGACCTTGAGGAAAGGCGCATTGGCGAGCCGCGCGAGACGGCGCGATATCTCAGTCTTGCCGCAGCCGGTCGGGCCGATCATGAGGATGTTCTTGGGCAGGACCTCCTCGCGCAGCGGCCCCTCGAGCTGCTGGCGGCGCCAACGGTTGCGCAGCGCAATGGCGACGGCGCGCTTAGCCTCCTTCTGCCCGACGATGTAGCGGTCGAGCTCGGAAACGATCTCGCGGGGGGAGAAGTTGGTCATTGCTGTCCTCGTTGCGCCGCGCCGTCGCGCGCCATCAGAAGCACGCGGCCGAAGGGCGTATCTCTTTCCTCGAGCGGCCGGAAGCCGGCCTTTTCATAGGCCCGGATGGCCCGGGCGTTCGATGGATTCGGATCCGTCACGATCCGTGGCACGCCTGCCCTCTCCAGCATCTCGCAGAAGCGGCGGATGAAGGCCGTGCCGTGGCCGAGGCCGACCATGTCGGCCTCGCCGATGAACTGGTCGATGCCGCGCGCGCCCGCCGGCTGGTCGGCATAGGGGTGGTCGGGCTCGGCGTGCACCACGTAGCTCTGCAGGAAGCCGATCGGCCGCCCGGCATGGGCGACGATGAAGGCCTCCATGGCCGGGTCGGCCAGATCGGACCGGATGCCTTCGAGCTCGCTCTCGACCTCGCCCCACCAGGCCGCGACATGCGGCGTCGCGATCCAGCGTCCGAGGAGGCCGAGATCCGCCTCCGTCACCGGCTCAAAGGAGTAGGGGGACGCGGACATGCCTCAGGCGTTCTCCAGGGTCTCGATGACGAGGTTGCCGTTGGTGTAGACGCAGATGTCCGCGGCGATGGCGAGCGAGCGGCGCACGATGTCCTCGGCATCGTGGGTGCTGTCGGCGAGCGCCCGTGCCGCCGCGAGCGCATAATTGCCGCCGGAGCCGATCGCCATGATGGAGGTGCCGTGGATCGCCTCCGGCTCCAGCACGTCGCCGGTGCCCGAGAGAAGGAGGCCGATGTTCTTGTCGGCCACCAGCATCATCGCCTCGAGGCGGCGCAGGTAGCGGTCGGTGCGCCAGTCCTTGGCGAGCTCGACGCAGGCGCGCATGAGCTGGCCGGGGAACTGGTCGAGCTTGGCCTCCAGCCGCTCGAACAGCGTGAAGGCGTCTGCCGTCGCGCCGGCGAAGCCGCCGATGACCGCGCCCTTGGCGAGGCGGCGCACCTTGCGGGCGTTGCCCTTGATCACCGTCTGGCCGAGGCTCACCTGGCCGTCGCCGCCGATCACGGTGCGCCCGTCCTTGCGGACCATGAGGATGGTCGTCGCGTGAAACTGCCCGTCCGCCGCTGTCTGCATCAAGCTCACCATTCCCTCGCACCGGTATCCGACCTGCCGGCGACCGGTCGATCATCCTGCAACATCGCCTTCATGTAGGCGTTTTTCGCCCGTCGGCCAACGCCGCCCGCAACAGAAGGGCCGGGTGACGGGCGGGCGCGACGAAGCGCAGGGTGGCGCCGGGCGGCGTCGCTTGCTAGAAGGCGTGCGCCGCGACAGCGGCTCTGACGGAGATGAGAACCCATGCGCACCGCCAGCGTGTCACGCCGCACGAGCGAGACGGACGTTTCGGTGAAGCTTGCCCTCGACGGCGCGGGCAAGGCCGAGATAGCGACCGGGGTCGGCTTTCTCGACCACATGCTCGATCTCCTGGCCCGCCATGCGCTCTTCGACCTCACCGTCTCCGTCACCGGCGACACGCATATCGACGACCATCACACGGTCGAGGACAGCGCCATCGCGCTGGGCCAGGCCTTCGCGCAGGCCCTCGGCGACAAGCGCGGCATCGCGCGCTATGCCGACGTCCACCTGCCCATGGACGAGACGCTGACGCGCGTCGCGCTCGACATCTCGGGCCGGCCCTTCCTGGTCTTCCGCACCGCCTTCGCGCGCGACAAGATCGGCACCTTCGACACGGAGCTGGTGCGCGAGTGGTTCCAGGCCTTCGCCATGAATGCCGGCATCACGCTGCACGTCGAGACCTTGTACGGCGACAACCAGCACCATATTGCGGAGAGCTGCTTCAAGGGCCTCGCCCGCGCGCTGCGCCGCGCCGTGGCCCTCGATCCGCGCGAGGAGGGCCGCGTGCCCTCGACCAAGGGATCCCTGTAGAGGACGCCATGGCGGTCTATACGCTGCACCTGCCGGCGGGCGCGCAACCGGGCGATGCCCGCGCGCTCGACGAAGCCGTCATCGTCAAGGACGGCATCGCCTGGTGGGCGCTGATCTTCCCGCTCGTCTGGTTTCTCTGGAACCGCCTGTGGCTCGGCGCGCTCGCGGCCCTCGGGGCGTCCGTGCTGGTGGCCGCCGCCGGACGGGTCTTCAACCTGACGCAGGGGGCGACGACGCTGCTCGGCATCCTCTTTGCCGTGCTCCTCGCGCTCGAGGCCAATGCCTTCCGGCGCCGGGCGCTGGAACGGCGCGGCCTCGCCGCCGTCGACGCGGTCGTCGCCGACGATCTCGAAAGCGCCGAGGTGCGCGCCTTCGCCCGCTGGCTGTCACGGGAAGCGCCGGCGCCGGCCCCGCGCGGCCCCATCGCCGCGCCCGCCATGCCGGCCCAGGCGCGCGAGGCGCCGGTCATCGGCCTCTTCCCTGAAACGGAGCGCCGGCCATGAGCGCAGCGCCGACCATCGCCATCATCGACTACGGCTCCGGCAACCTGCATTCGGCGCACAAGGCCTTCGAGCGCGCGGCCCGCGAGGCCGGCAGCGACGCGCGCGTGAGCGTCACCAGCGACCCCGACGCGGTGCGCCGGGCCGAGCGCATCGTGCTGCCGGGCGTCGGCGCCTTCGCCGACTGCCGCCGCGGGCTCAATGCGGTGCCGGGCATGGTGGAGGCGCTCGAGGAGACGGTGCGCGGCCGCGGCCGGCCCTTCCTCGGCATCTGCGTCGGCATGCAGCTTCTCGCCACGCGCGGCCTCGAATACGAGACGACGCCGGGCCTCGACTGGATCGGCGGCGATGTCGCGGCCATCGCGCCGGCCGACACCACGCTCAAGATCCCGCACATGGGCTGGAACACGCTCGAGGTGCGGCGCGCCCATCCGCTCGTCGCCGGGATCCCGACGGGGACGGACGGCTGGCACGCCTATTTCGTGCATTCCTACGCGCTCACGCCGGCGGATGCCGACGATCTCGTCGCAGTGACCGACTACGGCGGGCCGGTGACGGCGGCCGTCGCCAGCGACAATATCGCCGGCACGCAGTTTCACCCGGAGAAGAGCCAGAAGCTCGGTCTCGCCCTCATCAAGAACTTCATCGGTTGGCGCCCGTGAACAAGTCGTACTGCAGATCAGAAGCCCTTTTTACTACCTGCCTCGTCGGCTGGTGAAAGCGGAGCTTGGGACTGTTAAGCAGCGACGGACTGTGTTCTTCGAGCTCTCTCCGCGCCTTATCGAGGCTACTTGGATGCACCTGACCCGCGAACACTTCATAAAGACGACGAGGATCGACGTCGTAGGCAGCGCAGATCTCCCTTATCTTGCGGCCTTTAACACGCTCGATCCAAAAATTTACTGCTACGGATTCGGACACAGCCATTCGCTCCCTCCTCGAGGGCACGTATCGAATGGCGCCTTGACCACACAGCTGCAGTTTGATTCACTGCAGGGGCAGATGAACTGCGTTCCGCGGCGCCAAACCGCTGCGGATTCGAAAAGCCGGGTCTGGCAACCCGGCTTTTCTTATGGCCTATCTTCATGATCGATAGGGCAACGAGTCGAGTCAAGGCTCGCCGTCCACAGGACGGCATCGCCATCGACGCCTAATGCACTGTAATATAATGCAGTTTTTGGCCTCGTCCACAGGGTGCGACTTATCTACATTTATCAACATGATCGCGGCGCTGTAAAAATGATCCTGTTTCCCGCTATCGATCTCAAGGAAGGCCGGTGCGTGCGCCTCGTCCAGGGCGACATGGACAAGGCCACCGTGTTCAACGACGACCCCGCCGACCAGGCGGCGCGCTTCGCGGAGCAGGGCTTCGAATGGCTGCACGTGGTCGACCTCGACGGGGCCTTCGCCGGCCGGCCGATGAACGCCGCCGCGGTCGACGCCATCCTCGCCCGCATCGCGCTGCCGGTGCAGCTCGGCGGCGGCATCCGTGACCTGCGCACCGTCGAGGGCTGGCTCGAGAAGGGCGTCCGCCGCGTCATCATCGGCACCGCGGCCGTGCGCGATCCCGATTTCGTGCGCGAGGCGGCGCGGCGCCATCCGGGCGGCGTCGCCGTCGGCATCGACGCGCGCGACGGGCGCGTCGCGGTGGAAGGCTGGGCCCAGACCTCGGAAATGACGGCGGAGGACCTCGGCCGCCGCTTCGAGGACGCGGGCGTCACCGCCATCATCTATACCGACATCGCCCGCGACGGCATTCTCATGGGCCTCAACATCGAGGCGACGCTGCGCCTCGCCGAGGCGGTGTCGATCCCCGTGATCGCCTCGGGCGGGCTCGCCTCGATCGAGGACGTGCAGCGGCTGCTGCAGCCCGACTGCCAGAAGATCGCCGGCGCCATCAGCGGCCGGGCGCTCTACGACGGGCGCCTCGACCCGGCGGAGGCCATGGCGCTCATCCGCGCCAGCCGCGGGGCCGCCTGATGCTCAAGATCCGCGTCATCCCCTGCCTCGACGTCAAGGACGGCCGCGTCGTCAAGGGCGTGAAGTTCCTCGACCTGCGCGATGCCGGCGATCCCGTCGAATGCGCCATCGCCTATGACGCGGCCGGCGCGGACGAACTGTGCTTCCTCGACATCACCGCGAGCCACGAGGACCGCGGCATCCTGCTCGACGTCGTGCAGCGCACGGCGGAGGCCTGCTTCATGCCGCTCACCGTCGGCGGCGGCGTGCGCACGGTGGACGATATCCGGGCGCTCCTGCTCGCCGGCGCCGACAAGGTGTCGATCAACACGGCGGCGGTGAAGAATCGCGATTTCGTGAAGGAAGCGGCCGAGAAGTTCGGCGACCAGTGCATCGTCGTCGCCATCGACGCCAAGGCCGTCGGGCCGGGCCGGTGGGAGATCTTCACCCACGGCGGCCGCAATGCGACAGGCATCGACGCCATCGCCTTTGCGCGCGAGGTGGTCTCGCTCGGTGCCGGCGAGTTGCTCGTCACCTCCATGGACAAGGACGGCACGCGCTCCGGCTATGACCTTGCGCTGATGCGCGCCATTGCCGATGCGGTCTCCGTGCCCGTCATCGCCTCGGGCGGCGTCGGCACGCTCGACGACCTCGTGGCCGGCGTGCGCGAGGGCCATGCGAGCGCGGTGCTCGCGGCCTCGATCTTCCATTTCGGCCAGCACAGCGTCGGCGAGGCCAAGCGCCACATGGCTGCGGCCGGCCTGCCCATGCGCCTCGACACCTGAGCCGGAGGCCTGCCAATGAGCGGCACTTTCTCGAGCGGCACTTTTTCTCTCGACGACCTCGCACGGATCGTGGCCGAGCGCGCCAAGGCGAGCCCGGATGAATCCTATACCGCCAGGCTCGTCGCGGACGGTCAGGGGCGGGCGGCCAAGAAGTTCGGCGAGGAGGCCGTCGAGGCGGTGATCGCCGCCGTCGAGGGCGACAAAAAGCAGCTCGTCGCGGAAGCGGCCGACGTGCTCTATCATCTGATGGTCGTACTTCATGCCGGCGGCGTGCCGTTGCAGGATGTCATGCAGGAGCTGGCGCGCCGCACCGCACAATCGGGCCTTGCGGAGAAAGCGTCCCGGCAGAAGTAGGAACGGCCGGCCCCGCCGGACGGGAGACGCATATGGACAAGCCCGTGCCTGGCCTTGTGCCGCTGGAAGACAACATCTCGCCCTACCGCACCTTCTCGCGCGAGGAATGGGCGAAGCTGCGCGCCGACACGCCGCTGACGCTCACCGCCGAGGAGGTGGTGCGCCTGCAGTCGCTGAACGATCCGATCTCGCTCGCCGAAGTCGCCGCCATCTATCTGCCGCTGTCGCGCCTGCTCTCGCTCTATGTGGCTGCAACACAAGGGCTTTTCCGCGCGACCCAGCGCTTTCTCCTCGCCGAGGAGGACGGCAAGGTGCCCTATATCATCGGCATCGCCGGCTCGGTGGCCGCGGGCAAGTCGACGACCGCACGCGTGCTGAAGGCGCTTCTGGCGCGCTGGCCGAACACGCCGAAGGTCGACCTCGTGACGACGGACGGCTTCCTCCTGCCGAATGCCGAGCTCACGCGCCTCAACCTCATGGAGCGCAAGGGCTTTCCCGAGAGCTACGACACGCAGGCGCTGCTGCATTTTCTGGCCGACATCAAGGCCGGCAAGCGCAACGTCTCCGCGCCCGTCTATTCGCACCTCGTCTATGACGTCGTGCCCGGCGAGACGGTGACGGTCGACCGGCCGGACATCCTCATCGTCGAGGGGCTCAACGTGCTGCAGCCCGCCCGCATGCCGCGCGACGGCAAGGCCATTCCCTTCGTGTCCGACTATTTCGACTTCTCGATCTATGTCGATGCGGAGGAGGCGCTGCTGCACAACTGGTACGTGCGGCGCTTCATGCGCCTGCGCGAGACGGCCTTCCGCGACCCGAAATCCTATTTCCGCAAATATGCCGACGTAACCGAGGACGAGGCGCTCGCCACCGCCGAGCGGCTGTGGTCGCGCATCAACCTCGTCAACCTGCGCGAAAACATCGTGCCGACGCGCCAGCGTTCCAGCCTCATCCTGCGCAAGGGCGAGGACCACCGCATCGAGGAAGTGGCGCTGCGACGGCTGTGAGCGCCGGGCGAATAGCGCCCGGCTGACGGTGTTTCACGTGAATCATGCCGATGCCCGGCGCGCTTTCTGCCGTCACGGCCGGCTCGTCCCGGCCGTGCACGCTTCTTGTCAAAGGCGGGGATGCCCGCGTCGAGCGCGGGCATGACGGCCGGCCCTCTATTGGGCCTCACTCCACCGGCAGGCCGTTGTCGATCGCCATGTCCCTGAGGCTCTTCTGCGGGCGGGCACCGAGGTGCTGGATGACCTCGGCCGCGGCGAGGGCGCCGAGGCGGGCACAGGTGCGGTGGTCGTAGTGGCGGGCGAGGCCGAAGAGAAAGCCCGCGGCGAAGAGATCGCCCGCACCGGTGGTATCGACGAGCCTGTCGATGGGGAAGGCCGGCACCGCCGCGGTCTCCTCCCGCTCGACGACGAGGCAGCCCCTTTCCGAGCGGGTGACGACGCCGAGCGCGCCCTCGCGGCGGAAGGCGGCGACGGCCGTGTCGAAATCCGCCGTCTGATAGAGGCTCTTCAGTTCGTGCTCATTGGCGAAGACGATGTCGACCTTGCCGTCGCGCACCAGCGCCAGGAACTCGTCCCGGTAGCGGTCGACGCAGAAGGAATCGGACAGCGTGATGGCGACGCGGCCACCCGCGCCATGGGCGATGTCGGCCGCCTTGACGAAGGCCTCCTTGGCCGCCGGCGGATCCCAGAGATAGCCTTCCAGATAGACGATGCCGGAGGCTTCCACCGTATCGCGGTCGATATCGGCCGGGGTGAGGTTCTGGCAGGCGCCGAGATAGGTGTTCATGGTGCGCTCGCCGTCCGGCGTCACCAGGATCATGCTGCGCGCCGTCGCCGGGCCGTCGGCCGCGGGCGCCGTCGGGAAGTGGATGCCGAGCGCGCGGATGTCGTGCGTGAAGCGCCCGCCGAGCTCGTCCGTCCGGACCTTGCCGATGAAGGCACCGCGCCCCCCGAAGGAGGCGAGCCCCGCCACCGTGTTCGCCGCGCAGCCGCCCGAGATCACCACGGCCGGGCCCATGGCCTCGTACAGGGCTTCCGCCCGCGGCTCGTCGATCAGGATCATCGCGCCCTTGTGCACGTCCTGGCTGACGAGGAAGGCCTCGTCGGTATGGGCGATGATGTCGACGATGGCATTGCCGATGCCGAGCACGTCGTAGCGATGATGGGACATGGGAGCCTTTCGGGAAGAACCGGGAACCGGCTCCGCTTTGCCCGCTCCTCCGCGGGCGGTCAAGCGCCGGGGCCGGACCTGCGCCTGCGGGCCGCATCGAGGACAGCGTCGAGGGCGCCGATCTCGTCCTCGCTCAAGTGGGCGATCTCGCCGGCGAGGCGGTTGGCAAGGGCGGTCGCCCGCGGCGACAGGCCGGCCGTGTCGATGACCGAGCGCGGCGCCGAGAGCTCGGCGAGCCGCTGCAATTCGTCCGCCTCGTCCCAGATCACGTTGAAATACTGGATGATGGCCTGCAGCAGCGGCCAGCTCGGCCGGCCCCGCTTGCCGTGCTCGAGGGCCGAGAGATAGGCGCTGGAGACGCCGAGCGCCTCGGCCATGTCCTTCAACGTCAGCCCGCGCTCGGCCCGCATCGCCCGCACGCGCTCGCCGAAGGGCGTCACAGCGCGCCTCCCGCGCCCTTGCGGCGGCGCAGGCGCACGTAGAGGGCGCCGGCGCCCCCGTGGGTGCGGCCGGCCTCCTCGAAGCCGAGCACGACGACGCGCAGATCGGGCAGCGACAGCCATTGCGGCACCAGGCGCCGCAGCACGCCGCGCTCGCCGCCGAAAAGGTCGGCGGAATGAGCCTCGGTACCGCCCTTGCCGGTGACGACGATGACGAGCTGGCTGCCGCGCGCTTGTTCCCGCAGCAAGAAGGCCCGCAAGGCGGCGTGCGCCTCGCTCTGGCGCAGGCCGTGCAGGTCGATCTTGGCATCGACGGCGCGCGTGCCGCGGTTGAGCGCCTGGCGCAGGCGCCGCTCCAGCGGTGCGAGCGGCAGGGTTTTCGTCTTGAGGCCACGGCCCGTGGTCCCGGTGTCGGCGGTGCGCAGGGCCATCGTCGCCGTCGCCGCCTCCTCGGGCGGTGCAGGTGGCGCCTTCGGCGCCTCCGGCTGCGGCAGGGCGCGGCCGGGCAGGGGCTTCACGTCCCTCAGAACATGGCGCCACAGGGTCAGCTCGGCCTCGTCCAGCTCGCGCCGGCGCCGACGGCTCATGGCTTGCGCTCCCGGCCGGCGGGCGGGCTTCCCTTCGGCAGCAGCACGACGAAGGCGGAGGGCGCGTGGCGGACGATGCCGGAGGCTTCGCCGGCTGCGGGTCCGCTGCCGAAGAAGATATCGGCCCGGGCCGGGCCGCGGATGGCGGTGCCGGTGTCCTGCGCGATGAAGAGGCGGCGCAGCGGACGCAGGGCCTCGCTGCCGGGCTCGGGCAATTCCGCCTCCACCCAGACGGGCAGGCCGTAGGGCCAGAGCGCGCGGTCGATGGCGAGGCTGCGGCCTGGAATGAGCTGGGTCATGCCGGCGCCGAGCGGCCCCTCGGCCGGATCGAGCTCGTCCGCCCGGCGGAAGAAGATGTAGGACCGGTTCTCGCGCATCAGACGCCGGCCGGCCTCGGGATTGGCCCTAAGCCAGGCGATGAGGGCCGGGGCCGTCATCTGTTCAGGCGGAATACCGGTCTCGGCGACGACGAGCTTGCCGAGCGACGCATAGGGATGACCGTTGCGGCCGGCATAGGCGACGCGCACGACATCCCCTGCGCTCGGCCCGATGCGCACCCGCGCCGATCCCTGGACATGGACGAAGAAGGCGTCGATCCAGTCGAGATAGACGAGCGGGCGCGCCTGCGCCCCGAGCGCCCCGTCCTCGATGGCGGCACGGTCATGGTAGGGAGCGAGCCCGTCCGGCGTCCGGCGTGCGGCCGTGAAGCCGGCGAGATGGGCCGGGACGTCACCGTCGCCAAGTGGCACGACATCGTCCGGCAGGGCGAGGAGGGGCGTCGTGAAGCGGGCCGACGGTTTCAGCGAACCCTGCACCTCCGGCTCGAAATAGCCGGTGAGAAAGCCGTCTCCGGTCGGGGGCACGACGCGGTAAGGCACGAAATGGGCCTCGAAAAAGGCCCGCGCCTCGGCATCGCCGGCCTCCAGCGGCAGGCGCTGCGCCGCGGCACAGGCCGGGGCCAGGCCATCGGGCGGAAAGCCGGTGGCGCGCCGGGCGGCGGCGGTATCGGCCATGACGTCGCAGGAGCGGCGGAAGGCGGCGAGCGTCTTCGCCTGCGCGTCGGTCCGCCAGCCGGTCAGGTCGGCATAGCTGCGCTCGACAAGACGCGCGCCGGCAAGCACGTTCGGCTCTGCAGCGGCGCCGCACGCCCAGGCTGCGAGCGCGATGAGAACCGGGAGCGATCGCCCGAGGACAACGCCAACACTCTGGGAGGCCGTCTGCGTCCCGGAGTGGAGGAAACGATCCGCTGCCTGTCGCCCAGGGCTCATTGCCCGGATTCGGTCGCGACGAGCAGCCAGTTGGGATCGCGTGCGCCGAGGGTGCGCGAGAAGGTCCAGACGTCCACCACGTCGGCCACGGCTTCCGGATCGCCGTCGATGACCTTGCCGTCCTTGTCGCGCGTCGCCGTGATGAGCTTGGACAGGAAGCGCACCGTGATCTGGGCGGCCTTGCCGCGCACCTCCACCTGCTCGACCTTGGCGTCGTCGATGGAGACGAAGGTGGTCTCCACCTTCTCGCCCCGCGTCTCGCGATCGCCAATGGCCTTGTCGAAGCCTTCGAAGACGTCGCGCGACAGCAGGCCCTTCAGCGCCTTGCGATCGCCGGCGGCGAAGCTGGTCACGATCATTTCATAGGCGAGGCGGGAGCCTTCGAGGAAGCTGCGGGCGTCGAACTGGGGCTCGATGGCGGCGATGGCATCGAAGCCGCGCGCGGTCGGCGAGCCTTGTTCCGCGACGCCGGCCCAGCGGTCTGGTCGCGCCTGGGCGCCGACCTCGGCCATCTCCCCGCGATCGTTGGCGGCGCCGGGAAGGCGCACGACATTGTCCTCGCCCGGCTGCTTCGCCTGCTCACGGCGGGCGAAGGGGTCCTGCGGCGGCCGCTCGTTGCCGGTCCGCTGACCGAGGACGGAACGCAGCCGCCAGATGACGAACACGGCCAGAGCGAGAAAGACGATCGTCGTGATGTCGAAGGTGTCCTGCATGGCCTCTCTGTCGTCTCAAGCCCGGGGGGCAGCCCCATCGTCTGCCCATCTGTCCAGCGTCGGAGCGGAAATGATAACCACCTTCGCATATGGGGGCGAGCGCTCGTAACATCCACCCCGCGTGCGGACAAGTCCGCGGTCGCCCGCGCGTGTCGCCTTGTTTGCCAAATGCTTCCGTGGTAGCCCGCACGGGCTCAACAAAACGGTCGTTCTGACGCAGAGTGCGAGCATTCCGGTTCTTTTCCGCCGGGGTCGTCCCTTCGGGCGGTCCACGGAGGGCCCGGCTACTGTGAACCGATCACGACCCCGAGACAATCACCATTCCTCCCGGAGGAGTTTCGACATGACCGACAACCCGACCAACGGCGCAGCGAACGCCGACCAGACGCCGTCGCTGAACGCCCTCGCCCAGTTCATCAAGGACCTCTCCTTCGAGAACCCGAACGCCCCGCGCTCGCTCGCCCCGCAGCAGCAGAGCCCCGAGATCTCGATCCAGGTCAATGTCGGCGCCAACCAGCTGTCCGAGACGGATTTCGAGGTGACGCTCGCCCTCGAAGGCAAGGCGCAGATCGGCCAGGACGTGCTCTTCGCCTTCGAGCTGACCTATGGCGGCGTCTTCCGCGTGCGCAACATCCCGAAGGACCAGCTGCACCCGGTCGTCATGATCGAGTGCCCGCGGCTGCTCTTCCCCTTCGCCCGGCAGATCGTGGCGGATGCGGTGCGCAACGGCGGCTTCCCGCCCCTGTTCATCGATCCGATCGACTTCACCGCGCTCTACCGCCAGAAGCTCGGCGAGATGCAGGCCGCGCAGCAGCAGACCGTGTCCTGACAAAAGACGGCGGCGCGCTCCTCGGGGCGCGCCGTTCTCGTGGTTCTGCTATTCCGCCTCGGGACGGATGTATTCGCGCCACAGGGCGCTTTCCCCGAGCTCGGCGATGAAGGCCGCGTGAGCCGACCGTTCGGTGTCGGTGATCGCAGCGGGAAGGGCGATCGGCCGCTGAAGCGCCTCGTGCGTGCGCCGGATGGCGGTCTGCGTGGAGACGGCGAGGGTCGTGACCGTCTCCACCACGCCGAAGCCGAGATCGGCCTGCTTGCCCCCGATCAGCTCGATGTAGACCTCTGCCAGGATCTCCGCATCGAGCAGCGCCCCGTGCTTGGTGCGGCGCGAATTGTCGATGCCGTAGCGGGCGCACAGGGCGTCGAGGCTGTTGGAGGCGCCGGGATGCTTGCGGCGCGCCATGGAGAGCGTATCGATGACGTTCTCCGGCACGACGCGCGGAAGGCCGATGCGGCCGAACTCCATGTCGATGAAGCCGACGTCGAAGGCCGCGTTGTGGATGACGAGCTTCGCATCGGCAACGAAGGCGTGGAACTCGCCCGCAATCGCTTCGAAGGTCGGCTTGTCCGCCAGGAACTCGTCCGACAGGCCGTGCACCTCGAAGGCGCCGCGCGAGACCGGCCGCTGCGGGTTGATGTAGACGTGGTAGTGACGGCCGGTCGGGATGTGGTTGAGAAGCTCGACGCAGCCGATCTCGACGATGCGATCCCCCTTGAGGGCATCGACACCGGTCGTTTCCGTATCGAGGACGATCTCCCTCAGCATGTCGTTCCTTCCTGCGACCGTGGGCGGCCGGGACGCCCGGCGAGCGCCCTTACGATAGACGCGACCTGGGCCTTAGCGGCAGCGAAGCCACGGCCGGTATCCACGAGAAAATGCGCCCGCCGGCGCTTTTCGGCGTCCGGCATCTGTTTCACGTGAATCATCGCGAAGCGCTCTTCGGTCATGCCGGGCCGGGCCATGACGCGCGCCTTCTGGATGTCCGGATCGGCCGTGACCACGAGCACGGCATCGCAGCGCCCGTCGCCGCCCGTCTCGAAGAGGAGGGGAATGTCGAGCACGGCGAGCCACGCGCCGGCCTGCCGGCAGGAAGCGAGAAAGCGCTCCTCCTCGCGCCGCACCAGCGGATGCACGATGGCTTCCAGCCTCCGCAGGGCCTCGGGCTTGCCGAGCACCGCGGCGCTGAGCTTCTGCCGATCGACACCTTCGTCGCCGGTTGTGCCCGGAAAGGCCGCCTCGATGAGACCGGCAGCCTCGCCACGATAGAGCCGGTGCACGGCGGCGTCGGCATCGTGCACCGGCACGCCGTGCCCGAGGAACATGGCGGCCGTCGTCGACTTGCCCATGCCGATCGATCCGGTCAGTCCGAGGATGAAGGTCACGCCGCCGCCCGTTCGATGTCGCGCACCAGGAGCGCCCGCAGGTCCTCCGTCACCGTCGGCGTCCTGCCGAACCAATGCGCAAAGCCCGGCACCGCCTGGTGCAGCAGCATGCCGAGACCGTCGACCGTCGCAAGGCCGCGGGCGCGCGCCGCAGACAGAAGGCCCGTCGTCAGGGGAATATAGACGATGTCGTGCACGAGCGCCGTATCCGGCAGCGCCTTGAGGTCGAGGACAAGCGGCGGCTGGCCGGACATGCCGAGCGAGGTCGTGTTGACGAGAAGGTCCGTCGCCGGCAGGACCGCGGCGAGCGCGTCCCAGCCGCACGGCTTCACCGCGGGACCGAAGGCCGCCTGGAGGGCGAGGCTGCGCTCCTCGCTACGGTTGACGAGATGGATGGTCGAAAAGCCGCGCGCGAGAAGCCCGTAGATGACGGCCCTGGCCGCGCCGCCGGCGCCGAGCACGGTGGCCGTCCCGCCCGATCTGTCCCAACCCGGAGCCCGCTCGTCGAGATTGGCGAGGAAGCCGGGCACATCCGTGTTGTCGGCGTGGAGGACGCCGTTCTCGAACCAGAGCGTGTTGGCGGCACCCATGGCCCGTGCCGTCTCGCTCACGACATCGGCGAGGCCGAGCACCGCCTCCTTGTGCGGCACCGTGACATTGGCGCCGACATAGCCGCGCTCCCGCAGCGAGGCGACGAAGCCGGCCAGATCCTCCAGCCGCACGTCCTCGCGCGTATAGTCGCCCGCTAGACCCAACTCCCTCAGCCAGAAACCGTGCACCATCGGCGAGCGCGAATGGGCGACCGGGTGGCCGATGATGCAGGCCTTGGGGACGGGACGGGTGGGATCGGTCATCGGGCAAGAGCTCCCATCGTGCGCAGCCCCTCGAGAAGGGGCAGCAGCGGCAGGCCGAGAATGGTGAAATGATCGCCGTCTATCCGCTCGAAGAGATGGATGCCGAGCCCTTCGAGCTGATAGCCGCCGACGCTGCCGAGCGCACCGGACCCGGCGAGCGCCACATAACGCCGGATGAAGGCGTCCGACAACGGCCGCATGGTGAGCCGCGCCTCGGCTGAGGTGGAAAAGACGATCTCGCCGTCGCGGGCGATGGCGCAAGCGCTGCAGAGACGATGGGTGGTGCCGGCGAGACGGGCGATCTGGGAGGCGGCCTCGTCCGCATCGCGCGGCTTGGTGAGGCGGGATCCGTCGGCAAGAGCGAGGGTCTGGTCCGCGCCGAGCACGAGACGGCCTGGCCGCCGCCGGCTGACGTCGAGAGCCTTCTCGCGGGCGAGGAGCAGCGCGGCCTTCGCCGCATCGGCATCGGCCGTCAGCTTCTCGGCCTCGACCGCCCGCTCGTCGACCGATGGCGCTTCGATCTCGGGCGCGAGCCCGGCCGCAACGAGCAGATCGCGCCGGGTCGGGCTCGTCGAGGCAAGGACGAGCGGATGGGGATCGAGCCAGAGGCCTGTCGCGTGGCCTTGCGCGCTGCCTTGCATGTCGCTGTCCCGGCCGGCTCAGATCGCGATGAACTTCATGCGATGGGCCTTGTAGAGGTCGATGATGGCGGCGGCCGTTTCCTCGATCGACCGGCGCGTCACGTCGATCACGGGCCATTGGCTGCGGGCGAAGAGGCGCCGCGACTGGGCGATCTCCTCCGCGACGCTGTCGCGGTCGACATAGGGCGAATCCTCGTCCGCGTTGAGGCTGAGCAGCCGGTTCTGACGGATCTGCACGATGCGCTCAGGGCTCGCGACGAGGCCGACGATGAGGGGTTTCTTCGCATTCTGCAGGCTGTCCGGCAGGGGGATGCCCGGCACGAGGGGAATGTTGGCGGTCTTGATGCCGCGATTGGCGAGATAGATCGAGGTCGGCGTCTTCGACGTGCGGCTGACGCCGACGAGCACGACATCCGCGTCCTCGAAATCGTCGGCCATCTGCCCGTCGTCGTGCAGCAGCGTGTAGTTCATGGCGTCGATGCGCTTGAAATACTCGCTGTTGAGGACGTGCTGGGCGCCGGGCCGGGACGCCTGCGCGGCGCCGAGATAGGACTGGAAGAGATTGAGCACCGGCGAGAGCACCGACAGGCAGGGGCAGGCGGCGGCGGCGCAGGCCGCTTCCAGCCGCTCGGCGAATTCGGCCTCCACCATCGTGTAGAGGACGACGCCCGGCGCCGCGTCGATCTCCTCGATGACCCGCTCGAGCTGGGCGCGCGAGCGGATGAGAGGATAGATGTGCTCGATCGCCGAGACACCTTCATATTGCGCGGCCGCCGCGCGGGCGACTGCGATCAGCGTCTCGCCCGTGGCGTCAGAGACGAGGTGGAGATGGAAGAAGTTGCGACCCAAGGCACGAGCTCCGGCATGGCAGCGACGGCGGCATCAGATGCCTGTCGACGGGCCCGTCGACCACCTCGTCGGCCGCCCCTGGGGACCGGGAGTCGAGGAATGTGGACAAGCCCGCTTCGGAGCGCCCGCTGCGGCCGGCACTGTGGCGCGTGTCGCCGGCGCGATCAACAGGTCCGCAGCTGTGGGAGGATTCAGGTTCCTCGATCACGGCTTTGGGGACGGGTCATGAATGAAGCTGATCGCCGATGCGTTAACGGATCGGAAAGGTTAAGAAACCGTTAAGCTTCCGAAGCGAGGCGGCGACCCGGCAGGCCGCGTGCGACCATCGGCAGCGGACCGGAAGGCTGGGGATGGATTGTGGATCGGGATGAGGCACGCTAATCCGCTGCCCAACAGGAAAAACAAAAAGATTCCTTTCAATCATTCTTTCTTTCTCTCTCAAGGGTGCACAGTGGAGCCTGCAACGACGAAGCCCCTGCTTCTCAGCGTGATCGACGGCAAGCCGAGCGAGCGTCCGCCGGTCTGGCTCATGCGACAGGCAGGCCGCTATCTGCCGGAATACCGGGAGGTGCGCGCCAGGGCCGGTTCCTTCCTCGACCTGTGCTACAACCCGGATCTCGCCACCGAGGTGACGCTGCAGCCGATCCGGCGCTTCGGCTTCGACGCGGCCATTCTCTTCAGCGACATCCTCGTCATTCCTCACGCGCTCGGGCAGGACGTCACCTTTGCCGAAGGAGAGGGCCCGCGCCTGCGGCCCGTCACCGATGCCGAGGGGCTCGAGGCCCTCACGCCGGCCTTCGATCTCGATCGGCTGGCGCCGGTTCTGGAGACCGTGAAGCGGGTGCGCGCGGCGCTGCCGGCGGAGACGGCTCTTCTTGGGTTCTGCGGCGCGCCCTGGACCGTGGCGAGCTACATGATCGCCGGCAAGAGCACGCCGGACCAGGCGCCGGCCCGCCTTCTCGCCTATCGGGACGAAGACTTCTTCGCGGCGCTCGTCGAGCGCCTCGTCGATGCCTCGGTGACGTATCTCGTGGCGCAGCTCGATGCCGGTGTCGATGCCGTGCAGATCTTCGAGAGCTTCGCCGGGGCCCTGCCGCCGGCGCTGTTCGACCGCTGGTCGCTGGAGCCGATCAGCCGCATTGCGGCCGGCGTGCGCGCGGCGCGACCGCAGGCGCGCATCCTCATCTTCCCGCGTGGCGCCGCGCAGCGGCTCGAGGTGCTGGCGCAGTCCGGCATCGCCGATGTCGTCGGCCTCGACTGGTCGGTCGATCCCGACTGGGCGCAGGAGCATGTCCAGGCACATGTCTGCGTGCAGGGCAATCTCGACCCGCTGTCGCTCGTCGCCGGCGGCAGCCAGCTCGATGCGGCCGTCGACCGGATCGTCGCGACCTTCGCCGGCCGGCCGCACATCTTCAATCTCGGGCACGGCATCCTGCCGGAGACGCCCGTCGCCCATGTCGAGCAGATGCTGCGCCGCGTCAGGGGCGTTTGAGACAGGATAGAAGCCTGGAGCGAAAGAGCGGGGCGGGACAATGGCGCTTTACGAATGGATCAAGGCACTGCACATCCTCGCCGTCATCTCGTGGATGGCGGGCATGCTCTATCTGCCGCGGCTGTTCGTCTATCACACCGGCGCCGCGCCCGGTTCGGAGACGTCCGAGACCTTCAAGGTCATGGAGCGGAGGCTGCTCAAGGCGATCATCAACCCGGCGATGATCGTGACCTGGCTCGCCGGCCTCTATCTCGCCTATGAGGGCGGCTGGTTCAGGTCCGGCTGGTTCCACGGCAAGTTCACGCTCGTCATCCTCCTGTCCGCCGTGCATGGGGTTCTCGTGCGGCGCTTCAAGGATTTCGCGGCGGACCGCAACACGCGTCCCAGCCGCTACTATCGCATCCTCAACGAGGTGCCGACGGTGCTGATGATCGGCATCGTCCTGCTCGTGGTGCTGAAGCCCTTCTGATCCGTTTCGCTCGGCGAGGGGCTTGAGCGGGACGGGAAAAGGCGTTATTGCATGATGCCTTCCCAACGATCAGGCTGGCGTCGCTGCAGCTCGTCTGCAAGGTCTGCGCGATCCCGAGAGGCGGCCCCCACTGCGGATGTGCCGCCCGAGCCTGAGTTTCCCACCTGTCTTGTCTGCCTTTTCCGGCAACCATAACCATCAAAACAGAGAGTCCCCGATGCGGGAGATTAAACTTCAGTATCTGAAGTCGAAGTCGCCGACCGAACTGCTGGCCTTTGCCGAGGAGCTCGAGGTCGAGAACGCGAGCACGATGCGCAAGCAGGAGCTCATGTTCGCCATCCTGAAGCAGCTGGCGGCGAGCGATACGGAAATCATCGGCGAGGGTGTCGTCGAAGTGCTGCAGGACGGCTTCGGCTTCCTGCGTTCATCCGATTCGAACTACCTGCCCGGGCCGGACGACATCTATGTCTCGCCGTCGCAGATCCGCCGCTTCGGCCTGCGCACCGGCGACACCGTCGAGGGTCCCATCCGCAGCCCGAAGGAGGGCGAGCGGTATTTCGCCCTGCTCAAGGTCAACACCATCAATTTCGAGGACCCGGAGAAGATCCGGCACAAGGTTCACTTCGACAACCTGACGCCGCTCTATCCGGACGAGCGCCTCAAGCTCGAGATCGAGGATCCGACGCGCAAGGACTTCTCCTCGCGGATCATCGATATCGTCTCGCCCATCGGCAAGGGCCAGCGCGGCCTCATCGTGGCGCCGCCGCGCACCGGCAAGACGGTGCTTCTGCAGAATATCGCCAAGTCCATCACGACCAACCATCCCGAATGCTATCTCATCGTCCTCCTCATCGATGAGCGGCCGGAGGAAGTGACGGACATGCAGCGCTCGGTGAATGGCGAGGTCATCTCCTCGACCTTCGACGAGCCGGCGGCCCGCCACGTGCAGGTTGCGGAAATGGTGATCGAGAAGGCCAAGCGCCTTGTCGAGCACGGGCGCGACGTCGTCATCCTGCTCGATTCGATCACCCGTCTCGGCCGCGCCTACAACACCGTCGTCCCGTCCTCGGGCAAGGTGCTGACCGGTGGTGTCGACGCCAATGCCCTGCAGCGGCCGAAGCGCTTCTTCGGCGCGGCGCGAAACATCGAGGAGGGCGGCTCCCTCACCATCATCGCCACGGCGCTGATCGATACCGGCAGCCGCATGGATGAGGTGATCTTCGAGGAGTTCAAGGGCACCGGCAATTCGGAGATCATCCTCGACCGCAAGGTCTCCGACAAGCGCGTCTTCCCGGCCATCGACATCACCCGCTCCGGCACCCGCAAGGAGGAGCTGCTGGTGCCGTCGGACGTGCTCAAGAAGATGTATGTCCTGCGCCGCATCCTCAATCCGATGGGCACGGTCGACGCCATCGAGTTCCTGCTCGACAAGCTGCGCCAGACCAAGACCAATTCGGATTTCTTCGAATCGATGAATACCTGACGCGTCAGGCACGACGGTTGCGCAAAGGGCGGGTTCAGACCCGCCCTTTTTTATTTCCCCGCAGGCCCTGCAGCGTTTCCCCCAACCGATTCGGATCCGTGACGGGCAGCGAGCATGTGCCGCCGGAGCAAACAAAGGCTGCGGAGCGGCCGGCAGCGGGTGAAACGCCCGCGGCAATACCGGGGTAACTTGCCGCATCGCTTCCGGAGAGATCCACGACCGTTCGATTCGGATACGGAACATCCCGTGCAACGGCGAGAAGGTCGTCAGCTCCAGCCCCGACCACCGCGATGGCCGCTCCGGACAGCCGGAAGTCGAGCGCGTTGAGGGCGGTGGCGTGGGCAAGGGGCGCCCTTGCCGCATGCGTCAGAAGCTGATCGAGGAACCGGTCGGCCCTGAGTTGATCCGCGGGTTCGCCGGTGAGCGCGGCGAGCCGCAGCAGGTTCTCGGCATGCATGCCGTTGGCATTGGGCACGGCGTCGTCGTGCGTCGGCTTCGGGCGCAGGATGATGTCGTCCGCCTCGCTGTCCGACATGGCAAGGATGCCGTCGTCGGTGAGGTAGTGCCGTTCGACGAGTTCGGTCCAGGCCTGCGCATCATCCCGATAGCCGTTCTTGCCGGTTGCCTCGTATAGCGCGAGGGCCGCGCGGACCAAGGCCGTATGATCGCTGGCCATTCCGGGGAAGAGCAGGCGACCATCCCGCCAGGAGTGGCCGAACCGGCCATCCCGCCGCATCGATTCGGCAATGAAACGGTAGGCACCTTCCGCCGGGGCCAGCCATTGCGGCCGGTGCAGGAGGAGGGCGGCGCGGGCGAGGGCGGCGATCATCAGGCCGTTCCAGTCGGCCAGGATCTTGTCGTCCTTCCCGGGAGGCACGCGGCCCGCGCGCTGCGCGAGCAGTCTGTCGCGCAGGGCATCGAGCCGCTCCTCCTCCTCCGGCGTCGCGGGGACGCCGGCGAGTCGGTTGAGGATGACCTTGCCTTCCCAGTTGCCGCTTGGTGAGACGTCGTAGTGCCGGGCGAAGAACGGTGCTTCCGGGCCGAGGATGGTGTCTATTTCCTCGGCAGACCAGACGTAGAAGCGTCCCTCCTCACCTTCCGAATCGGCATCGAGGCTGGCGGCGAAGCCGCCACCGGGCAGGGTCATCTCGCGCGCGAGCCAGGCAACGATCCCCTCCGCCGCTCTCTCGTACAGCGGGTCACCGTTGTCCCGGGCGGCAAGGGCATAGAGCTCCAGCAGCTGGGCATTGTCGTAGAGCATCTTCTCGAAGTGCGGCACGAGCCAGCGTTCGTCGACGGCATAGCGGGCGAAGCCGCCGCCGAGATGATCGTGGATGCCGCCGCGCGCCATGCGCTCGAGCGTCAGTGCGAAGGCCCTGCGGTCGTCCTCGCGCGCGGTACGGGCGGCATGCCGCCAGAGCAGCTCGATGAGGGGAGGGTTGGGGAATTTCGGCGCGCCGGGGAGGCCACCATTCACGGGATCGACCAGGCGGGCGAGTTTTTCGGACAGCTGGCCGAGGGCTTCCTCCCCGAAGACCGGTCCGGTGTCGGCCTCCGCTGCGAGCGCCGTCGCGATCGCGCGGCGGTTGTGCTCCACGCGGGCCGGCTCCTGGGCGACGAGGCGGGCGATCTCACGCAGGACGGTGACGAAGGAAGGCCGGCCGAAGCGGCTCTCCTTCGGGAAATAGGTGCCGCCCCAGAACGGTTCGCCGTCCGGCGTGAGGAACATGGTGAGCGGCCAGCCGCCCTGCTCGCCGAGGGCATGCAGGGCCGACATGTAGATGAAGTCCACGTCCGGCCGTTCCTCGCGATCGACCTTGATGTTGACGAACAATTCGTTCATGACCTCGGCCGTCGCGGGGTCCTCGAAGCTCTCGTGGGCCATGACATGGCACCAGTGGCATGCGGCATATCCGACCGAGAGGAGGATGGGCTTGTTCTCGCTGCGGGCCCGGGCGAGCGCGGCTTCGCCCCAGGGCCACCAGTCCACGGGGTTCTCCTTGTGCTGGAGGAGATAGGGGCTGGTCTCGTTGGCGAGGCGGTTCATGATTCTTGTCCTCCGTTTCCGGCCCAACAGACGGTAGCGCCGGAAGATCCGTCACAAGGGAAAATCCCACGCCAGTATAGCTTCGGGCGTGGCCATATGGCCCCCCAGCAATCGATTCGACAGCGCAACGATGCAGATGGACCGAAACGACACGATCATCGCCCTGGCGAGCGGCGCAGGCCGCGCCGGGATCGCCGTGGTGCGCATCTCCGGTCCGGCATGCCGATTCGTCCTCGAAACGATTTCAGGCCGAGTGACGAAGCCCCGGCGCCTGGAGCTCTGCACGCTGCGGGACCCGGGCTCCAGAGAGATGCTCGACGAGGCCCTGGTGGCATTCTTTCCGTCCCCGAACAGCTTTACCGGGGAGGATGTCGCGGAACTGCACGTCCATGGCGGCCGGGCCGTGGTCGCTGCCGTCCTGGGCGCCCTGGTCGTCATTCCCGGTTGCCGGCTTGCGGAGGCGGGAGAGTTCAGCCGCCGCGCGCTCCTCAACGGCAAGATGGATCTCAGCACCGTCGAGGGCTTGGGCGACCTCATCGATGCCGAAACCGAGATGCAACGCCGACAGGCGATGCGGCAGATGCAGGGAGACCTGCGCGAGGCCGTGGAGCGGTGGCGGACGACCCTCATTGAGGCATCGGCCTTCGTCGAAGCGGAGCTCGATTTCGCCGACGAGGGGGATGTGCCGCATGGTCTGCGCGAGCGTGCCACGGGCCTGCTGACCTCGGTGGCGGATGAGCTACGCCGGGAGATCGCGCGGGCCCGCAACGGCGAGCGGATTCGGAGCGGGCTGACCGTGGTCATCGCGGGTCCGCCAAATGCCGGCAAGTCGACACTGCTGAACGCGCTGGCGCGGCGCGACGTCGCCATCGTCTCGGACATACCGGGGACCACCAGGGACAGTATCGAGGTGCACTGGGATCTCGCCGGCGTGCCGGTCACCCTGGTCGACACCGCCGGCCTGCGCGAGAGCCAGGATCCGATCGAGCAGGAGGGCGTGCGGCGTGCCCGCGATCGGGCACGGACCGCCGACGTCATCCTGTCGCTCCGCCCATTCGATTCGCCGACGGAACATCTTCGAGATGCTCCCGGTGCCGTGATCATTCCCATCCGGACGAAGATCGATCTTGCTACGGAGCACAGTGACATCGGCGCACAGGCCGATGAGCTGCAGCTTTCGGCCACGACCAGCGAGGGCATCGAAGCGCTCGTGGCGAAGCTTGAAGCTGTTGCCAAAGATGTCGTGGCAGACGGTGGGTTGGTGACCCGTGAGCGGCATCGGGAGGCGTTCGTGGGGGCGCTCACCCTGCTGGAACGCGCGATCTCGGCCGGTCCCGATCATCCGGGCGAGTTCTTTGCAGAAGACATTCGCCTGGCGATGCGCTATCTCGGGCGTGTCACCGGGACGGTCGATGTCGAGGATGTTCTCGACCGTCTCTTTGCCGGATTCTGCATCGGAAAATGAGTCCCTGTTTCACGTGAAACAGGGCTGATTCGACCGAAGGTTGTGCGCATGGACCGTTCGTTCGACGTTATCGTGATCGGGGGTGGGCATGCCGGCGTCGAAGCCGCTGCCGCCGCTGCCCGCATGGGCGCGTCAACGGCGCTGGTGACGCATCGCTTCGACACCATCGGTGCCATGTCGTGCAATCCGGCGATCGGTGGGTTGGGCAAGGGTCATCTCGTGCGCGAGGTGGACGCCCTCGACGGTCTCATGGGGCGGGTGGCGGATGCCGGTGGCATCCAGTTCCGCGTGCTCAACCGCCGCAAGGGCCCGGCCGTGCGTGGTCCGCGTGCCCAGGCAGATCGCAAGCTCTATGCCGAGGCGATGCAGGCCGAGATTCGCGCGACCGAGAATCTTGTCGTCGTCGAAGGAGAAGCGGACGATCTCCTGTTTGACGGCAACCGCGTCACCGCCGTGGTCATGGCGTCCGGCGATGTCCTGCAGACAGGCGCCGTCGTGCTGACCACGGGAACGTTCCTGCGGGGCCTCATCCATATCGGCGAAGTAAAGATCCCGGCCGGCCGCATGGGCGAGGCGCCGGCGCACGGCCTGTCGAAAGCCTTGGCGCGTTTCGGCTTCCCCTTGGGGCGGCTGAAGACGGGGACGCCGGCGCGCCTCGACGGTCGGACGATCGACTGGTCGAGCCTCGAGCGCCAGGCGGGAGATCCTGAGCCGGAACCCTTTTCGACTCTGACGGAGCGGATCGCCAATCCACAGATCGAATGCGGCATCACCCGCACGACGGCGGAAACCCATGCGATCATCCGGGCGAATCTCCATCGCGCGCCCATGTATTCGGGCGAGATCGAAAGCCGCGGTCCGCGCTATTGCCCGTCCATCGAGGACAAGGTCGTCCGCTTCGGCGATCGCGACGGCCACCAGATCTTTCTCGAGCCGGAGGGGCTCGACGATCACACGGTTTATCCGAACGGCATTTCCACGTCGCTGCCGGAAGACGTGCAGCGGGCCATGATCGCGACCATACCGGGGCTCGAGCGGGTGGAGATCCTCCGGCCCGGCTATGCCATCGAGTATGATTTCGTCGATCCGCGCGCACTTCGCCCGACGCTCGAGACGAAGGCGGTCAGAGGATTGTTTCTCGCCGGCCAGATCAACGGCACGACCGGCTATGAGGAAGCGGCGGCGCAGGGTTTGCTCGCGGGCCTCAATGCAGCGCGTTGTGCCGGCGGTGGAGAGGGTGTGGTCTTCGACCGCGCCGAGAGCTACATGGGCGTCCTCGTCGACGACCTCGTCACCCGCGGCGTGACCGAGCCCTATCGGATGTTCACGTCCCGTGCCGAATACCGGCTGTCCCTGCGGGTTGACAATGCTGACGAGCGGCTGACGGAGCGCGGCATCGCCATCGGCTGCGTCGGTGGACGACGCGCTACCGCCTATCGGGCCAAGCGCCAGCGGCTCGACGAAGCACGGGCGTTGCTCGACCAGCTGGCGCTCACGCCCAACGAGGCGGCGGCGCATGGATTGTGGATCAACCGGGACGGGCGCCGTCGCACGGCCTTCCAGCTGCTGGCTCATCCGGACGTGACATTCGATCGCCTGGCGGCAATCTGGCCGGAGATCGGGGCGCTCGATCGGCAGACGCGTGAGCGTGTGAGCACGGATGCCATTTATTCGGTCTATCTCGACCGGCAAGCCACGGATATTGCGTCTTATCGGCGAGACGAAGCGGCGGTCCTGCCGGAAGGACTGGATTTCAGCCTGCTGCCCGGACTGTCGGCGGAGCTCCGACATAAGCTCGTGACGATCCGGCCGCGGACGCTGGGCCACGCGGGCCGCATCGAGGGGATGACGCCGGCGGCGCTGACCATCCTCGCCGCGGAAGTCGCTCGAGCCCGTCGCCCCGCTGCGGCAGAATGATTCGGAGCCGGACCGATCATGCTGAACAAGAATTCGACCGGAGGGGATCGCGCAGCAGCCTTGTCGTTGGGTCTGATCCCGGACGGCGCGCTGTCAGCCTTGGATATTTACGTCGACCTCCTGCGGCGTTGGCAGGATGTGAAGAACCTGGTGGGGCCACGGACACTCGATCATGTCTGGACGCGCCATATCGCCGATTCGGCACAGCTGCTGCCACTGGCGCCGACGGCGCGGAAGTGGATCGATATCGGATCCGGAGCGGGGTTCCCGGGCCTGGTGCTGGCGATCCTGCTGCGGAATCGCGAGGATGGCGAGGTTCACCTGGTCGAGAGCAACAGCCGCAAATGCGCCTTCCTGCGGGCTGTTTCACGTGAAACAGGTGCGCGGGCGCAGGTCCATGCCGGCCGCATCGAGGATGTCCTGCCCAGCCTCGGCCAAGCGGATGTGCTCACCGCGCGGGCGCTTGCGCCGCTGACGGATCTCCTTGATCTCGGCAAAGATCTGTTGAGAACCGGGGCGATCGGCGTCTTTCCCAAGGGACAAGATTTAGAGGCCGAATTGACGGTGGCCGCTAAATCTTGGAATATCGACTACGACATTGTTCCGAGCGTCACCGATCCTCAGGGGCGCATCTGCATCGTCCGTCAGCTGCGGGAGCATGGTCCGGATCATGGCTGATATCGGCTCACCCATTCATGTGCCTGCCCGCAGCCAGCCGCGGGTGCTGGCCCTCGCCAACCAGAAGGGCGGCGTCGGCAAGACGACGACGGCCATCAATCTGGGCACGGCCCTGGCGGCGATCGGCGAGCGGGTCCTGATCATCGACCTCGATCCGCAGGGCAACGCCTCGACCGGCCTCGGCATCGACCGCAAGAGCCGGCGCGTCTCGACCTACGATGTGATGACGGCCACGGCGACGCTGGAGGCGGCGGCGCTGCAGACGGCGGTTCCGGGCCTGGCGGTGGCGCCCAGCACGCTGGACCTGCTCGGCGTCGAGCTCGAGATCGCCGCCCATCGCGACCGGGCGCAGCGCCTGTCAGCCGCCATCAAGGCCCTGCCACCGGACGAGGGCGGGCAGCCTGCCTACAGCTATGTGCTGATCGACTGCCCGCCGTCGCTCAACCTGCTCACCATCAACGCTTTGACGGCCGCCGATGCGGTGTTGGTGCCGCTGCAGTGCGAGTTCTTCGCCCTCGAGGGCTTGAGCCAGCTCCTGCGGACGGTGGAGCAGGTACGCTCTGCGCTCAATCCCCGCCTGACGATCCACGGCGTGGTGCTCACCATGTTCGATCCGCGCAACAACCTCTCGGGGCAGGTGGTCGCGGATGTGCGCCAGTTCATGGGATCGAAGGTCTACGAAACCATCATTCCACGCAATGTCCGCGTTTCCGAGGCGCCGTCGCACGGCAAGCCGGTGCTCCTTTACGACCTCAAATGCGCTGGCGCGCAGGCCTATCTGAAGCTCGCGTCGGAAATCATCCAGCGAGAGAAAACCCTGCGGGCGGCCTGAGGCGCCAAATTCCCGGCCCCTGCGTTGCAGCCGCCGGGATGTCGTTTCGGTGCCGTGTTGTTGCGGGTCGCGGCCGGATGATGCGATGGCCGCACAAGCGATGGTGGAGTTGAAAGATGGTCGATGATCCTGCCCGTTCCCGCCTCGGTCGTGGACTTGCCGCTCTCATCGGGGAGGTTGGCGAGGACTTCGGTGATGCCGGGCGCGGTCCTCGCGGGCAGCGTGCCGTTCCCATCGAGTTCCTGCGGCCCAACCCGCGCAATCCGCGCAAGGTCTTCGACGACGAGGCCCTGGACGAACTGGCGAATTCCATTCGCGAGCGTGGCCTGATCCAGCCCATCGTCGTCCGGGCCGTGCCCAATCTCGTCGATGTCTTCGAGATCGTCGCGGGCGAGCGGCGCTGGCGCGGCGCGCAGCGGGCCGGCCTGCACGAGGTGCCGGTGGTGGTCATCGAGGCCGATGATCGCCTGGCGCTCGAGATCGCCATCATCGAGAACGTGCAGCGGGCCGATCTCAATCCGATCGAGGAGGCGGTCGGCTACGAGCAGCTGATGGCGGAGTTCCAGTATTCGCAGAACGATCTCGCCCAGGTCATCGGCAAGAGCCGCAGCCATGTCGCCAATACCCTGAGGCTCCTGCGCCTGCCCGACAGCATCAAGAGCAAGGTCAACGACGGCGTGCTCTCGGCCGGCCACGCGCGGGCCCTCCTGTCCGTCAGCGACCCGGAGGCGATCGCCGAGCGCGTCGTCGCCCAGGGCCTCAACGTGCGCGATGTCGAGCGCATCGCGCAGGAGGAAGCGCGCGGTGGCGAGGAGCCCGGGCGCGAGCCGCGGCCGCGCAAGGAGAAGGATCCGGACACCCGGGCGCTCGAACAGGCGCTCGAGGACGTGCTCGGCCTTGCCGTCAGCGTGGAGCACAAGGCGCAGGGCGGCGAGGTGCGCATCCGCTACAAGACGCTGGAGCAGCTCGACGCGCTCTGCCGCCGCCTGCGGGGGTGATTCCCGGCACCTACCGCGCCGCGCGCCGGGCCATACCGGCGACGGCCCAGAGCGTCTTCAGGGCGTGTTGTGTGGCAAGCTGCGGATGGCGCCGCGTCGCGCTGACGGCCTGGCCGACCTCCATCGCGGTCCGGTTGAGGCTCGCCGTCGTCCACAGGCGCAACTGGCGCTCCACCGCCGCCTTGCGCTTGAAATGCAGGCCGCGGAAGCTGCCGATGGCCACCGCGGGCGGGGAGCCCATGTCGACGGCCTGCCGCGCCGCCATGAGGGTGAGCGCGTGCCGGAGGGCGAAGCCGAGGAGCACACCGGCATCCATGCCCTCGGCCTGCAGCCGCGTGAAGCTGCGGTCGAGCGTGGCGAAATCGCCGAGGAAGGCGGCGTCGATGGCGGCGTCGAAGGCGATGGCCGAGACATCCCCCACGACAGCGGCGACATCCTCGACCGTGACGACGTCACGGCCATGGGCATAGGTGAGGAGCTTGTCGAGTTCCGACCGGCTCGCCGCCCGGTCGGCGCCGAGCGAGGCGAGCAGCAGTTCGCGGGCATCGGCCTCGACACGCAGGCCGGCCTTGCGGCTCATGTCGTCGATCAGCGCCCCGATGTCGCGGGCGCTGTCCGCATAGCAGGGCAGGGCCGCGGCGGCGGGCATCTTCTCGCAGAGCTGGCGCAAGGGAGCGGTGCGGGAAAGATCGCCCGCCTCCACGATCACCACGGCATCCTGCGGCGGCGTCTGCAGCACCGGTGTCAGGGCGGGTGCGAGATTGCGGCTCCCGGCCCGCACCCAGATGGCCCGGCGGCCGCCGAAGAGCGGCACGGTGTGGGCTTCGTCGGCGAGGCGCAGGGGATCGGACGCGAGCTCGTCGCCGTCGAGGCGCACCAGCTGGAAGGGATCGTCGGGATTGTCGACGGCCCCGGCGACGAGCCGGCGCACGCGCTCGCCCACGAGGCCGCTGTCCGGCCCGTAGACGAGGAAGACGGCCGTCTGCGGCGACGGCCGGGCGATGGCCGCATCGACGTCGCCCGCCTTGATCGCCACCATCCTGAAGTCCCGTTTCTCAGCCGCGGGTCGCGAGCGTCGCGGCGATGCGCGTGCTGATCTGGTCGGCGAGCTCCTTGGCGACGCGGATCTCCGCATCGCGCGCGGCACGCGTCGAGGCGAAGCGCTGCGGGTTGCGGTCGTAGCTCGCCGAGGCGGTGGCCTTGCCGGTCATCACGGGCTTCTCCTCGCCGATGCGCGTGAGGACGAAGTTCGCGGTGGCCTGCAGGTTGGCCGACTGGGCATTGCCGCTGATCGTATCGACGATCGCCGTCCGCACCTGGATGCCTGCCGGCGAGACCTCCAGCCGGTAGCGTGGCTCGAGGGCACCGTTGCCGCCGGTGAGCTCATAGACGAGCTCGTTGCGCAGGTAATGGGCGAGCCGCTCCTGGCCGGCGATGTCGGGGATCGACCCGACCTCGATGGTGCGCAGCGTATCCTGCATGGTCGTGCCGTCCGCGCGCTCGGCATAGAGCGGGCGAAGGCAGCCGGCGAGCCCGAGGCCGAGCGTGACGACGGCGGCAAGGCGCAGCCCGGCGGCAGCGCGGCGGGAGAGACGGTCAGGCGACGACATTGACGATCCTCTGCGGGACGACGATGACTTTGCGGACGGGCCGCCCCTCGGTGGCGCGCTGGACGGCCTCGAGCGCGAGCGCCGCGGCTTCCACGGCCGCGTTGTCCGCGTCGCGCGGCACCGTCACGTCGGCGCGCTTCTTGCCGTTGACCTGCACGGGCAGGGTGATGACGTCCTCGACGAGGAGGGCCTTGTCGGCCTTGGGCCAATGCGTCTCGGCGACGAGCGTCTCGAAGCCGAGCACCTTCCAGCACTCCTCCGCCAGATGCGGCATCATCGGCGCGACGAGCTGCACCAGGATCGAGGCTGCCTCGCGCAGGGCAAAGCGCATGTCGGCGGCCGGGGGCTCGCCGTCGCGGATGCCGTTGAGGGCCGCCTGCAGCGCGTTCGACAATTCGTAGACTTGGGCGACGCAGCGGTTGAAGCGCAGCTTGAGGACGTCGTCCTCGACGGTCGCCAGGGCGCGGTGGGCCGCCTTGCGCAGGATGAGGGAGGCATCGTCGAGCGTCGTCTCGGCCGACCCGTCGGTCGCGTCGGTGACGGCCACCACCTCGCCGATCAGGCGCCACAGGCGCTGCACGAAGCGGTGGGCACCCTGCACGCCCTCCTCCGTCCAGATCACGTCGCGTTCGGGCGGGGAATCGGAGAGCATGAACCAGCGGGCCGTGTCGGCGCCGTAAGTGCCGATGATCTCGTCCGGGTCGATGGTGTTCTTCTTGGACTTCGACATCTTCTCGATGCTGCCGATGCTGATCGGCTCACCGGTGCTGATGTGGAAGGCCGTGCGGGCGCCGCCCTCGCTCTCGATGCGCACCTCGGCCGGCTGCACCCAGGCGCCACCGGCGTCGCGGTAGGTCTCGTGCACCACCATGCCCTGGGTGAAGAGGCCGGCGAAGGGCTCGTCGAGCCCCACGTGGCCGGTCGCCTTCATCGCCCGGGTGAAGAAGCGCGAATAGAGCAGGTGCAGGATGGCGTGCTCGATGCCGCCGATATACTGGTCCACCGGCAGCCAGCGGTCGACCACCTCGCGGTTCGTCGGCTGGCTCGTGAGGTGCGGATCGGTGAAGCGCGCGTAATACCAGGACGAATCGACGAAGGTGTCCATGGTGTCCGTCTCGCGACGGGCCGGCTTCGCGCAGCGCGGGCAGGCGACGTGCTTCCAGGTCGGATGCCGGTCGAGCGGGTTGCCGGGCTTGTCGAAATCGATGTCCTCCGGCAGCACCACCGGCAGCTGGTCGTCCGGCACCGGCACCGCGCCGCAGTCGTCGCAGTGGATGATCGGGATCGGGCAGCCCCAGTAGCGCTGGCGCGAGATGCCCCAGTCACGCAGGCGGAAGTTGACGCGCCGCTCACCCACCGGCCGGCCGCCGCGCATCTCGGTCTCGAGCCGGCGGGCGACCTCTTCCTTCGCCGCGGCGATGGTCATGCCGTCGAGGAAACGCGAGTTGATCAGCGTGCCCTCGCCATCATAGGCGGTGTCGGTGATCGTGAAGGCGGCGGGATCCGTGCCCGGCGGGCAGACGACGGGGGTGACGCCGAGGCCGTAGGCATTGACGAAGTCGAGGTCGCGCTGGTCGTGCGCCGGACAGCCGAAGATGGCGCCGGTGCCGTAGTCCATCAGGATGAAATTGGCGACATAGACCGGCAGCTTCCAGTCCGGATCGAAGGGGTGCACGGCGCGGATGCCGGTATCGAAGCCCTTCTTCTCGGCCTTCTCGATCAGCTCCGCGGCCGTGCCGGTGCGCTTGCACTCCTCGATGAAGGCAGCGAGCTCCGGGTTGGTCCTGGCGGCGGCGGTGGCGAGCGGGTGGTCGGGCGCGACCGCCATGAAGCGGGCGCCGAAGAGCGTGTCCGGCCGCGTGGTGTAGATCTCGAGCTCGTTCTCGCCGTTCGGCGTCGTCGCCGCATCGAGCGCGAAGCGCACGAGGAGGCCCTCGGAGCGGCCGATCCAGTTCTTCTGCATCAGCCGCACCTTCTCCGGCCAGCGCTCCAGCCGGTCGAGGGAGGTGAGGAGGTCATCCGCGAAGGCGGTGATCCTGAAGAACCACTGGGTCAATTCGCGCTGCTCGACGAGCGCGCCCGAGCGCCAGCCGCGGCCGTCGATCACCTGCTCGTTGGCGAGCACGGTCTGGTCGACGGGATCCCAGTTGACCTTGGCCGTCTTGCGGTCGACGAGGCCGGTCGCGAGGAAGTCGAGGAACATCTTCTGCTGGTGCCGGTAGTAGGAGGGATCGCAGGTAGCGATCTCCCGGCTCCAGTCGAGCGACAGGCCCATGGACTTCAGCTGGCCGCGCATGGTGGCGATGTTGGCGTAGGTCCATTCCTTGGGATGGACCTTGTTGGCCATGGCGGCATTCTCGGCCGGCATGCCGAAGGCGTCCCAGCCCATGGGGTGGAGAACGTTGTAGCCCTTGGCGCGCATGAAGCGGGCGACGACGTCACCCATCGTGTAGTTGCGCACGTGGCCCATGTGGATGCGCCCCGACGGATAGGGGAACATCTCGAGGACGTAATACGTGTCGCGCGGGTCGTCGTTGCGCGTATGGAAGATGCCGCGCTCTTCCCAGACGGCCTGCCACTTGGGTTCGGCCTCCTTGGGGTTGTATCGTTCCACCGTCATGGTCTCGGTCAAGTCGGAATGCTCGCGAAAATGGCCCGGTCGCAGTCAATGCGGCGGGCCGGTGAGGCGGCACGACAACGCGGCCTGCCGCGCCGCGGCGCGGACACCCATT
Organism: Chelatococcus caeni; assembly: GCF_014196925.1. Classification (GTDB taxonomy): domain Bacteria; phylum Pseudomonadota; class Alphaproteobacteria; order Rhizobiales; family Beijerinckiaceae; genus Chelatococcus_A; species Chelatococcus_A caeni. The sequence goes on from NZ_JACIEN010000002.1 coordinate 179,651, forward strand.
GCATCGTTGCTGCCGGGCGGACTAGGACACGAATGCCGTTTGCGGTCAACGCCCGGCGCCGCTTTCGCGGTGTCGTGACGCGCCCGCGGCGGTTGGAGAGGTCACGAGGAGGATGAGGACCGTGGACGACAGGGCGCAGCTGGCCGCCGAGCGACTGAGGGCCGTCGCGGAATCGATCGCGCGCACGGTACGCGAGGAGGGGCGCGATCCCGCTTCCGTGACGTTGATCGCGGTGTCGAAGACCTTCGAGGCGGAGGCCATCGAGCCGGTGCTCGCGGCCGGGCAGCGCGTCTTCGGCGAGAACCGCGTGCAGGAGGCGAAGACGAAATGGCCGGCGCTCAAGGAGCGCTATCCGGACGTCGAGCTGCACCTCATCGGGCCGCTGCAATCGAACAAGGCGCATGACGCCGTCCTGCTCTTCGACGTGATCCATTCCCTCGACCGGCCTTCCCTCGCCGAGGCGCTGAAGCGCGAGATCGACAAGACGGGTCGCCGGCCGCGGCTCTTCGTGCAGGTCAACACCGGCGAGGAGGCGCAGAAGTCTGGCGTCACGCCGGGCGAGGCCGACGCCTTCATCGCGCAGTGCCGCGATGTCTGGAACCTGCCCGTGGTCGGGCTCATGTGCATCCCGCCGGCGGACGAGCCGCCGTCGCCGCATTTCGCCCTGCTCGCCAAGATCGCAGCGCGCAACGGGCTCTCCGACCTGTCGATGGGCATGAGCGCCGATTTCGAGCAGGCGGTGATGCTGGGCGCGACCCATGTGCGCGTCGGCAGCGCCATTTTCGGGGCGCGTCATTAGCCCTTGCGGGAGGCCTGGGAACGGCTCCTGGATGCCTCTCAGTCGTCCTGGCCGGGGTTTGTCCCAGCCATCCATGCCTTGCCGCCTCATGCGATCGAAGCGGCGTGGATGCCCGCGACGGGCGCGGGCATGACGGCAGGAGGCGTTGCGCTTCACCGCCCGCAGTTCGGGCCGTGTGAATCGGTCTTCACGGCTCTGCCAGCGAGGATCAGGGGCGTTTTCGCTTATCCTCTGGGGCTGCCGCCGAGCCGCGCGTCCAGAACCTCCATCAGCCGCGGGTCGGTGAAGTCGGCGATGGCGAGGCTCGCGCCGGCGGCCTCGAGCGCCTCGGCGGAGAGGGTCGTCATCAGGCCGACCACGAAAAGCCCGGCCGCGTGGGCGGATTGCACCCCGGAGGCCGAATCCTCGAAGGCGAGGGAGCGCGCGGCGTCGGCGCGCAGGAGGTCGAGCCCCATGCGGTAGGGCAGGGGATCGGGCTTGGGCCGCGGCAGCTCGTCGCCGATGACGATCGCCTCGAAGCGGCGCCCGAGGCCGATGGCGCCGAGCATCATCTCGGCATTGGCGCGCGGCGCGTTGGTGACGACGGCGCAGCCGATCGCCCGCCCCTCCGCCAGCGCCAGGAAGTCGAGAAGGCCGCGCGCGGGCTGCAGCTGGCTCTCGGCCATGGTGCGGAAGGCGGCTTCCTTGGCGTCGGCGAGGCGGATGTGCTCGCTCTCGGGCAGGTCCGGGAACATGTCGCGCATGATCGCCGCATTGGCACGGCCCTGCACCTCTCGCGCATAGGCCTCGGGCGTGATGCTGCGGCCGAAGCCGGCGAGCATGGCGTTGAAGGCCTCGAAATGCAGGTGGTCGGTTTCGGTCAGGGTGCCGTCGAGGTCGAAGAGGAAGGCGGGGCGGCTCATCGTTTCTGCTTTCGGGGAGGGGACGACCGGCGCGGATCGCTGCCGATCACGAGAAGGGTCTTGGGGCCGAGGCGCGGCAGGAGCCGATTGAGGTCGGCCCGCCGCAGGGCGACGCAGCCCGCCGTCGGCGCAAAGCCGGGCCGGGCAAGATGCATGAAGATGGCGCTGCCGCGGCCGGGGCGGATGGGCTCGCGGTTGTAGCGGATGTCGAGCACGCGGTCATAGACGTCGTCCTCGCGCCACATCCGCTCGTGGCTCGCCGGATAGGGCAGGCGCACCGGACGGTTGTAGCGGCGGTCGCCGGGGGCGTCGCACCAGCCGTCGTCCGGGCGCGTCCTGCGCGCGGGAAGGCCGGCGCGCGGGCGGGCGCCCTTGTCGGGGCGCAGGTAGAGAACGCCGAGGGCGAAGCGGCCGAGCGGGGTTGCGCCGTCGCCCTCGCGCTTCACGCGCGTGACGCCGCCCTTGCCGAGCGCGCAGGGCAGCACGACATGTCCTGCGACGAGAAGCCCGCGCGAGGCATCGAGCGGACGTGGAAGGACCCTGACGGTGCGAAGGAAGGTTCGTTTCATCACAAGCCGGTGCGTCGACCTCGCCTACTTGTTGCCCGGCGCGGATCGCTTAGTCTAGGACTTCCTCGCCCGGATGCGTTCCTGCGCCGCCGGGTCGCTCCGGCCCGCCCGCGCCGGCATCTCCTGCCCAACAATGGAAGGACAATGCCCCACGCCCGCCATCTGCTCATCGTGGACGACGAGGAAGACCTGCGCGAGACGCTGAGCGAGCAGCTCGCGCTGACCGACGAGTTCACGCTCTCCACCGCCGCATCCGGCGCCGAGGCGCTCGATGTGGTGAAGGAGAACAACATCGATCTCGTCATCATGGATGTCGGCCTGCCGGACATGGACGGGCGCGACGCCGTCAAGCGCATGCGCGAGGGCGGTTTCCGCAGCCCCGTGATCATGCTGACCGGCCATGCGACCGACAGCGACACGGTGCTCGGCCTCGATGCCGGCGCCAACGACTATGTCGCCAAGCCCTTCCGCTTCGCGGTGCTGCTGGCACGCATCCGCGCCCAGCTGCGCCAGTACGAGGCGAGCGAGGACGCGGTGTTCTCCATCGGGCCCTATACGTTCCGCCCGAGCGCCAAGCTGCTGGTCAACGAGCGTGGCTCCAAGCTCAAGCTCACGGAGAAGGAGACGGCGATCCTGCGCTTCCTCTATCGCGCCGGGCAGAAGGTGGTGACGCGCGAGGTGCTGCTCGCCGAGGTCTGGGGCTACAACGCCAATGTCACGACCCACACGCTCGAGACGCATATCTACCGCCTCCGGCAGAAGATCGAGCAGGATCCCTCCAACGCGCGCATTCTCGTGACCGAGCAGGGCGGCTACAAACTCATCCCGTGATGATCGGAGCGCTGACGGGCGGCCAGATATGGGACTGAACGACGATATCGCGGCGCTCGAAGTGGTGCCGACCTTCGCCGGCGTCGAGCGCGAGGCGCTGCGGCTCATCGCCTTCGCGGCCGAATCGCGGATCCTGAGGGCCGGTGACATCCTCTTCCGCCGTGGCGAGCTCGCCGACGCGGGCTATCTGGTGCGCTCGGGAGCGATCGCGCTCGATGCGCGCGACGACGGCTCGCCGACGGATCACGTGGTCGGGCCGGGCGTGCTCATCGGCGAGCTCGCGCTCTTTGCCGAAACGAAGCGGCCGGCGACGGCCATCGCGCGCGAGCCTTCCTCCGTGACGAAGCTGCCGCGCAGCGTCCTGCGGCGCGTGCTCGTCGAGTTCCCCGACGCAGCGGTTCATCTGCGCGCGGTTTTCGCCGAGCGGCTGAACGACATGGCGGGCGACCTCGCGGCCGTGCGGCGCGCCCTCCTGTCCATCGAGCGCTAGAGCGCCTGATCGCTTTAAATCGGTACGCGCATCGATCCTCCCCCATATGGGGGAGGTGGCGCCGTGAAGCGGCGACGGAGGGGGCGCGCGGTTGACATCAGAGCACCGGCCTTGACCCCGCCCGTCTCGCGCCTGCGGCGCGATCCACCCTCCCCTTGAGGGGAGGGATCAAGTCCCCCGCGCGGCGACTTGAATTTCCATTGCGTTCATGTTGCCGCCCACCAAAAGCGGCTCCCCGCATCATTTCACAAACCATGTCTGTCGACCGCGCGCCGGCACGCGATTCGCGCGGCGCTTGCGCTGCTTCGGGAACGCGCTAACATGTCAGAAAGAACATAAAAGCGGTCCCTGATCATTGCGGGGACGATCCTTTGGGGGGATCCACGTGAGCGAGCCGCAACGTTTCGGCCTGTCCGCCGCCCTGGTTTCACCGTTCGACGAGCGGGGCGGGCCCGATCTCGCACGGCTCGTCGGCCATGCCCGCGCCGTCCTCGCCGAAGGCTGCGACAGCATCACGCTTTTCGGCACGACGGGCGAAGGCTTCTCCCTCCCGCTGCGCGAGCGCGCCGCCATGCTCGGCGCCGTGGCGGGAGCCGGCATTTCGCTGGACAAGGTTTATGCGGGCGTATCGGCAACGACCGTGGCCGAGGCCGCCGAACAGGCGGAGCTCGCCCTGTCGGCCGGCGTGCGCGGCCTGCTGGTGGCGCCGCCCTTCTATCTCAAGGGCGTCGACGACGAGGGGCTCTACGGCTGGTTCCGCGATTTTCTCGGGCGCCTCGGCGGCGAGGCGCGCGGCGTCATCCTCTACCATATCCCCGGGCAGACGGCGGTGCCGCTGTCGAGCAGCCTGGTGCGGCGCCTGCGCGATGCCTTCGGCGGCGTCATCGCCGGCATCAAGGATTCCTCGGGGGACTGGGCGACGACGGAGCGCTTCCTCGCCGACCACGGCGACATCGCCGTCCTCGTCGGCGACGAGCGCCTGCTGGCGCGCGCGGTGCGCCACGGCGCCGAGGGCAGCATCTGCGGCCTCGCCAACATCACCCCGGCGCTGCTGCGGCCCCTCGTCCACGAGGGCCGCGACGACCGCCACGTCAATGCGCTCGTCGAAGCCATCGTGAGCCTGCCAGTGCTGCCGGCGGTGAAGGCCCTTGTCGCCCACCGGCGCGGCGACGAGGGTTATTGTCGCGTGCGCCCGCCGCTCGTGCCGCTCGCCGCGGCGGATCGGAATCAGCTCGTTGCCGCCTTCGAGGCCATCACCGGCGAGCCGGCTGGCGCCTGAGACCATCCCGCGGCGGCCTGTCGCCGCTATGGGGCACGGATCGCCCGGCCGCCCATCGGCCGGGTCAAGAACGACGGCAAAGCCGCGCCATGATCCAATGGGAGGACAAACGATGCACGGTGTCAGCAGACGGACGTTTCTCGCCGGCAGTGCGGCGCTCGGGGCCGGCGTGTTCATGCCGGCGATCGCGAGGGCGCAGGCCACGGTGATCCGCTGGGGCGAGATGCTGCCCCAGTCGCACCCGCAGGTGCAGATGATCGACCGCATCGCGGCCGAGGTAAAGGAGAAATCCGGCGGGCGCATCGACATCCAGAGCTTCCCCAACGGCCAGCTCGGATCAGGCAAGGACATGATGGACGCCGTCGTCTCCGGCGCCCTTGCGTTCACGACGGACGGCGCGGCGGCCCTCGGCGCGCTGCTGCCGCAGCTCTCGGTGATCGAGGCGCCCTATCTGTGGCGCGATGCCGCCCACATGACGAAGGCCGGCTCCTCGCCCATCTTCGCCAAGATGAACGAGGATCTCGTCAGCCGGCGCGGCCTGCGCATGCTCGCCATCACCTATTACGGCAAGCGCCACCTGACGACGGGCAGCAAGGAGGTACGCTCGGCGGCCGACATGGCCGGCTTCAAGCTGCGCGTGCCGCCGGTCGACACGTTCCGCGCCATGGCCGAGGCCTGGGGGGCGCGTGCGACGCCGATCAACTTCAACGAGCTCTACCTCGCCCTGAGCCAAGGGGCGGTCGACGGGCAGGAGAACCCGCTGCCGACCATTCACAGCGCCAAGCTCGCCGAGGTGCAGAAATATCTTGTCCTGACCGGCCACATCATCACGCCGCGGCTCGTCATCGCCAACGAGGCGGCCCTGAAGGGGCTCTCGGCGGAGGACCGCGCGATCCTCGACGCGGCCATCGCCAACGGGGCCAAGTGGCAGGATGCCGAGCTCTCGCGCCAGGAAGGCGAGCTCATCGGCACGTTGAAGACGGCGGGCATGACGATCATCGAGCCTGACGTGGAGAGCTTCCGCAAACCGGTGCTGGAGCAGCTGCCGCCGAAGTTCGAGGAGAAATGGGGTAAGGGCACCTGGGACGCGCTTGCCGCGCTCTGACGTTTCGCCTGTCCTCTCCTGATGCGGGGTCTCCGGTGGAGGCCCCGCCCCGACTTCGGATGCTGCCATGCTGCGCCTTGCCGGGCTTCTCGCGGACCGGGCGGTTGCCGCCGCCGCGGTCCTGCTTCTCCTTGCGCTTCTTGCCTGCGTCTTTCTCGGCGTCGTGTTCAGGCTGGTGAACCAGCCGCTCGCCTGGTCCGACGAGATGGCGCAATACCTGATGGTATGGACGGCCTTCGTCGGCTGGATCCTGGCCGCGCGGCGGCGCAGCCACATCCGCATCACGGTAGTCATCGACCAGCTGCCGCCGCCCCTGCGCCGGGGGGCCGAGGTGCTGATCCAGCTCGCGGTCGCCGCGCTCGGCATGGTGCTCCTGTCGCGCAGCTTCGGGTTGATCGAGCGCAACTTCGACGTGGAGTGGGTCAGCCTGCCGCTCTCGGCTGCGCTCGTCTACGTGCCGATGCCGATCGCCGGCTTCGCCGTCGTGGCGCAGGCGCTCGTCGAGATCGCGGAGGTGCTCGCTGGCGCACGCCGGCGCGATTCCGAGGCGGGGGCCGCGCCATGACCGCCGTGATGGCCGAGATCCTCGTCGTCTGGTTCGCCGCGCTCCTGCTCGGCCTGCCGCTCTTCGCCTCCATGGGGCTTGCGGCCTTCGCCTTCGTCGTCATCAACGGCATGCCGGTCGACATCGTGCCGCAGAAGATCGCCCAGGCGGCCAATTCCTTCCCCATCCTCGCCGCGCCGCTGTTCATCCTGATGGGCAACATCATGAACTCGGCCGGCATCACGGACCGGATCTTCGCCTTCGCCCGCGCCTGCGTTAGCTGGATGCGCGGCGGGCTGTGCCACGCCAATATCCTCGCCAGCGTGATCTTCGCCGGCATGTCGGGCTCGGCCGTGGCGGATGCGGGCGGCGTCGGCTCGCTCGAGATCAAGGCGATGCGCCAGGAGGGCTACGATCCGGAGACCGCCGCGGCCATCACGGCCGCCTCGGCGACCATCGGGCCGATCATCCCGCCGTCGCTGCCCATGGTGATCTACGGGGTCAGCGCCGATGTCTCCATCGGCGGGCTGTTCCTCGCCGGCGTCATTCCGGGCCTGCTGATGGCGCTCGCCCTCTCCGCCATGGTCACGGTCGTCGCCACGCGGCGCGCCATGCCGCGCCATCCCTTCGCAGGCTTGAGGACCCTCGCCGTCGCCTACCGACGGGCGCACTGGGCGCTGATGACGCCGGTCATCCTCTTCGGCGGCATGATGAGCGGCATCATGACGCCGACCGAGGCCGCCGCCGTGGCCTCCGTCTATGCCCTCTTCCTCGGGCTCGTCGTCTACCGTGACTTCGACCTGAGGCAATTGCCGCGCATCATCGTCGACACCGTGGAGACGACCGGGATCGTGCTGGCACTCGTCATGACCGCGGCGGCGCTCGCCTGGTGCCTGTCGATCTCGCGCATCCCGCAGACGCTCGGGCCGATGATCATCGGCGCCGTGGGCGACCCGCTCGTCTTCCTTCTCATCGTCAATGTGCTGCTGCTCGTCGTCGGCTGCGTCATGGAGGCGCTGGCGGCGATGCTCATCCTCATCCCGATCCTGGTGCCCATCGCCGTCCAGTTCGGCATCGATCCCGTGCAGTTCGGCCTCATCTTCGTGCTCAACCTGATGATCGGCACGATCACGCCGCCGGTGGGCGTCGTCCTCTTCGTCACGGCGCGCATCGCCAACATCCGCTTCGAGGCGATGTCGCGGGCCATCGTGCCGTGGATGTTGCCGCTTGTCGCGGTACTGCTCGCCGCCACCTTCTGGCCGCCGCTGACGACCTGGCTGCCGGGGCTCGTGCTGGGGCGGTGAGGCCTCGCGGCCTCAGCGCGGGATCGGCCGCCAGCCGGGCGGCGCCATCTCGAAGCCGTCGAAGGTGAAGCCCGGCGCCACCGTGCAGCCGACGAGGGTGAAGGCGCCGAGGCTCGTCGCCGTCTGCCACCAGCCCGCGGGCACGACGCATTGCGGCCGCTCGCCCGCGGGAAGGTCGGCGCCGAGACGATGGGCTTGCGTTTCGTGCCCGTCGGACGACAGGGTCAGCACCAGCGGCGCGCCGAGATACCAGTGCCAGACCTCGGCGGCGTCGACGCGGTGCCAGTGGGACGTGCCGCCGGGCCCCAGCAGGTAGTAGATCAGCGTCGAGGCGGCGCGCCCGCCCTCTGCCGCCCGCGGGTCGCGATAGGTCTCGCGGAACCAGCCGCCCTCCGGGTGGGGCTGAAGATCGAGCAGGCGGACGATGGCCTCCGCCGTGAGCGCTTCCTGTCCGTTCGCTGGCAGCATCAGAACCGGTCCTTCCAGGCGCGGAGCGCGGCGAAGACGTCCTCAGCCGGCCGGCCGGGGAGGTTGACGGCGGCGGCGAGGGCCGGTTCGCCCGCGCGCAGGAAGGGATTGGTCGCCTTCTCCTCGCCGAGGAGGGACGGGACCGTCAATTCGCCCCGCGCCCGCGTCGCCTCGATGTCGGCGGCGCGTTTGGCGAGCACGGCATTGTCCGGATCGGCGGCGAGCGCGAAGCGCGCGTTCGCGAGCGTATATTCGTGGCCGCAGTAGAGGCGGGTGTCGTCCGGCAGGGCGGCAAGCTTCCCGAGGGCGGCCCACATGTCCGCCGGCGTGCCCTCGAACAGGCGTCCGCAGCCGAGCGCGAACAGCGTGTCGCCCGCAAAGAGCGCCCGCTCGCCGGCGAACCAGTAGGCGATGTGGCCGAGCGTGTGCCCGGGCGTGGCGATGACCTCGCCGCTGAGATCGCCGACCGCGACCACGTCGCCTTCCGCGACGGTCCGGTCGAGGTCGGGGATGGCGGCCGCCTCCGCCGCCGGCCCGATGACGGTGGCGCCCGTCTCCCGCTTGAGGCCGGGAATGCCCTCGACGTGGTCGGGATGCTTGTGGGTGACGAGGATGTGCGTCAGGCGCCATCCGGTATCGGCGAGGGCCCGGCGCACCGCGGCCTCCTCCGGCGCGTCGATGGTGGCGCAGGCGCCGCTCGTCGCATCGCGGACGAGGACGCCGATATTGTCGCTGCGGCAGGGAAAGACATGGATGTCGGCTGGCACGATGGTCCTCCTTGGCTTCCGGCCCCCGGGGCGACCGTACGATCGAGGCGACCTTACAGCCTCTTCCCAGCCAGGCGAATCACGGGTGTTCGTTCTGTCGCGAAGCGCCATCATCTTGCAACCGGCGGTTCCGATCCCGATGATCAGGGGGAAGGAGGAGCCCCTTTGGCGGTCGATGTGGTCGATCTGAGGCATTTCTACGTGAGCCCGCTCGGCGTGGTGGCGCGGCGCCTCGTGCTGCGCGCGGTCGAGGGGCTGTGGAAGGACCTTACCGGCCAGCGGCTTCTCGGCATCGGCTACGCGACGCCCTATCTCGCGGTCCTCAAGAGCGGCAGCGAGCGCACGCTCGCCTTCATGCCGGCGGCGCAGGGCGTGGTGAACTGGCCGCCGTCGGGCCCGTCGGCCTCCGCCCTCGTCGAGCCCACCATGCTGCCCTTGCCGGATGCCTGCATCGACCGCGTGCTCGTCGTCCACGCGCTCGAGACGAGCGAGGCGCCGGACGAGTTGATGAGCGAGGTCTGGCGGGTGTTGAGCCCGGGTGGTCGCGTCCTTCTCGTCGCACCCAACCGGCGCGGCCTGTGGGCGCGCATGGACACGACGCCCTTCGGCCAGGGCCAGCCCTACAGCCGCTCGCAGCTCACAAGCCTCATGCGCCGCACGCTGTTCTCGCCGGAGAACTGGCTGGAGGCGCTCTATGTGCCGCCGCTGCAGCGCCAGCTCTTCCTGCGTTCGGCGGTGGCCTGGGAAAGGGCGGGGGCCGGCCTGTCGCTGCCCTTCGCCGGCGTGCATGTCATCGAGGCGGTCAAGCAGCTGCACCGGCCCGTCGCGGTGCGGGCGATGCGGCGCGCGGCACGCCTGCGGCCCGTGCTGGTGCCGGCGCAGGGGGCGCTGTCGCCGCGCTTCGCGACGGGCGACGACATGTCGCCGCCGACGGTGCGGCCGCCGGGCTGCCGGGCACATCGCGAACGGGGGCCGTCGTGAGCGGGCGTCCGACCGATCCTGACTTCCTCTTGACTTCGTCTTGACTTGGCGCCAGCCAGTCGCCAAGGTCCGCCCGCGCCGACCCCGCGGGGGTCCTCCCGGCCGGATGTCGCGGACGGGCCACCCGAAGATGGACAACCCCGGCGCCCCATATCGCATGCGAAGCTATCTGGATTTCGAAAAGCCCGTCGCCGAGCTCGAGGCCAAGGTCGAGGAACTGCGCGCCATGGCCGAAGGCGGCAGCGCTGTCTCCATCGGCGACGAGATCGCCCGCCTCGAAGCCAAGGCGGACAAGGCCCTCGAGGATCTCTACGCCAATCTGACGCCGTGGCAGAAGACGCTGGTGGCGCGCCATCCGCAGCGCCCGCATTTCGTCGACTACTGCGCCGCGCTGATCGAGGACTTCACGCCGCTCGCCGGCGACCGCAAGTTCGGCGAGGACGAGGCTATCCTCGGTGGCTTCGGCCGCTTCCGCGGCGAGAGCGTCTGCGTGATCGGCCAGGAGAAGGGCGCCAACACCGAGGCGCGCCTGCGCCACAATTTCGGCATGGCCAAGCCCGAGGGCTACCGCAAGGCCGTGCGGCTGATGGATATGGCGGACCGCTTCGGCATTCCCGTCATCAGCTTCGTCGACACCGCCGGCGCCTATCCGGGCATCGGCGCGGAGGAGCGCGGCCAGGCCGAGGCCATCGCGCGCTCGACCGAGGCCTGCCTTGCGCTCGGCGTGCCCAACGTCTCCGTCATCATCGGCGAGGGCGGCTCGGGCGGGGCCATCGCGCTCGCCACGGCCAACCGCGTGCTCATGCTCGAACACGCCATCTATTCGGTGATCTCGCCGGAGGGCGCGGCCTCGATCCTGTGGCGCGATTCCTCGCGTGCCCAGGACGCGGCGACCAACATGAAGATCACCGCACAAGATCTCTTACGCTTCTCGGTCATCGATGGCATTATCCCCGAGCCGTCGGGGGGAGCGCATCGCGATCCGGCGGCAGCCATGAACGCTGCGGGCGATGCGGTCGCAGCGGCTTTTCAGGATCTGGCCGGGCTTTCGCCCGACGAGATCCGGTCCTTGCGTGCTGACAAGTTCCTGGCCATCGGGCGCCAGCTTTAACAATCTGTTAACCGACCCGGTGCGTGGCGGCGTGCACCGGTAAGGTTCGAGTAACGCTAACGGGTTTAAAGCTCGATGGTGCCGGTGGCCCCCGCGCCCGGCATCAGGGAAGCGAGAGGTTGCGTTATGCTCAAGCGATTGCTGCTGGTCTCGACGATGGCCCTTGCAGTGGCAGCCTGTGAGGACGATGGCACCTACTCCCGCAGCGTGCGCGCCTCCCAGCCCGTTCCGAGCAAGACGCTCGCGCTGATGGAGCAGAAGGACATGTCGCGCTATGCGCCGGTCCTCATCCGCTCCTACAAGAAGGAATCGGAGCTCGAGGTCTGGAAGCAGACCAAGTCCGGCAAGTACGCGCTCCTGAAGACCTTTCCCATCTGCCGCTGGTCGGGCCAGCTCGGCCCGAAGAAGCGCGAGGGCGACCGGCAGGCGCCGGAAGGCTTCTATGCCATCACGCCGGCCCAGCTCAATCCGAACTCGAGCTACTATCTCTCGTTCAACATGGGCTATCCGAACGCCTACGACCGCGCCTACGGGCGCACGGGTGCCCATCTGATGGTCCACGGCGCCTGCTCCTCGGCCGGCTGCTACTCCATGACGGACGAGCAGATCGCCGAGGTCTACGCCATCGTGCGCGAGGCCTTCGCCGGGGGGCAGAAGGCCGTGCAGATGCAGGCGATGCCCTTCCACATGACGGCGGAGAACCTCGCCAAGCATCGCTACGACCAGAACATGGCCTTCTGGCGCAACCTGAAGGAAGGCGCGGACCACTTCGAGGTGTCGAAGCAGGAGCCGCAGGTCGCCGTCTGCGGCAAGCGCTACGTCTTCAATGCCACCGCGGCCAACGGCCAGCGCCTCGATCCTGCCGCGGCCTGCCCGCCGCTCGATGTCGACGAGGGCATCGCCATGGCCGTCGCGCAGAAGCAGCGCGCCGACGAGGCGAAGGTCGCCGATCTCGTCAACAGCGGCACCAAGGCCATCAAGCTGGTCTATGCCGATGGTGGCCAGCATGAATCCTTCCGCCGCCAGATGACCGCCGTCGCCGAGAGCAACGTCGGCGTCTTCGCGCAGTCCAACCGGCCGGAGCTCGAGGTCAGCCGGCCGGATGCGCTGGCGAGCGGCCCGCAGGTCGTCGAGCTCGACAGCAGCGGCCGCGAGAGGCCCGTCGAGGCGCCGAGGCCGGTCCAGGTCGCGGCACCGGCTGCCGCCCCGGCGCCCGTCCCGGCTGCGACGACCATCGTGACGCCCGCGCCGCAGGCGCAGCCCGTCGTCGCCTCGGCATCGAACGGACCGAACGGACGGCCGCTGGTCGACCGTCTCCTGTCCTTCGGCGGCCTGTTCGGCTCCAAGGACGAGCCGCAGGCCGAGACCGCGGCGGTGCCGGCACCAACCGACGCCCCGCTGCCACCCCGGCGCCGCGGCGCCGACGCCTCTTCCGCGGCCGGCAAGAAGGACCGGCAGGCCGCGCTGCCGCCGCTCATGCGCGGTGCCCAGGCGGCCCTGCCGTCGGGCCTGTCGGCCTATACGGAACAGGCGAACTGAGCCTCTCCGCCCTTATCCCGGTTCCAGGCAGAAGCGGCCGTCCCGACGGCCGCTTTCGTTTTGCGGCGCTACAGCCCTTCTGATTCAACTGAATCGGAACGAGCGCCTATCTTCTCGAGAATAGAGCCTCGTCGCTGACGCGGACCTTCGGTTCTTCTCCGAGCGGGCACCGCTTCGGCGGACGATGCGCTACAGCGGCCAGACGATGAGGATGGCGGGGACGGACACGATCACCATCAGGATCTCTAGGGGCAGGCCGAGGCGCCAGTAATCGCCGAAGGAATAACCGCCGGGGCCCATGATGAGCGTGTTGTTCTTGTGGCCGATGGGCGTGAGGAAGGCGAGCGAGGCCGCGACCACCGTCGCCATCAGGAAGGCGTCGGGATTGACCGACAATGTCCGCGCCGTCTCGATGGCCACCGGGCCGGCGATGACCATGGTCGCGACGTTGTTCAGCATGTCCGACAGGATGACGGTGACGAGCATCAGGCCGACAAGGGCGACCACAGGCGAATGGCCTGCCGTCACCGCGACGATCGCGTTGGCGACCAGAGCCGTGCCGCCGACGCTCTCGAAGGCGGCGCTGAGCGGCAGGAGGGCGGCGAGCATGACGACGACCGGCCAGTCGACCTGATCGTAGACCTCGCGCGGCGTCACGAGGCCCGTGGCGGCATAGCCGACGACGGCGATGGCGATGGCGGTGGTGAAGGAGATGAAGCTTGCGCTCGCCGCGATGATCGCGCCGATGAAAAGGCCGAGGGCGACGACGATGCGCCAGGTGCGGGCCGCCTGCACGCTCGTCTCGCTGAGCGGCATCGTGCCCAGCCAGTTGACGACATGGGCGAGCGCGGCCTGCGGCCCCGTCAGCAGCAGCATGTCGCCCGGCTCGATGATGCGCGAGCTGATCCGTTCGCGGAAGGTGCGTCCCTGCCGGGAGATGCCGAGCAGGGTCACGCCGAAGCGCGAGCGCAGGCGGAAGGCCTCGGCCGAGCGCCAGGCGATGCGCGAATCGGCTCGCACCACGGTCTCGACGAGCGCCGGTCCGCCCGTGCGGGCGGCGTCCTCCGCCTCCGGCGCGTCGACCGAGATGTCGTCCTTGGCCTGTTCGAGGCCGAGCGCCTTGATGAAGGCCGCCACGGCGTCCGCCGAGCCCTCGACCTCGAAGAGGTCGCCCTCGCGGATGGTGGCGAAGCGGGCGCGGCCGGGCAGGCGCCGCCCGTCGCGGATCAGGCCGAGAATGACGACGTCCGCTGCCTCGCTCTCCTCGTCGAGCTGGGCGACGAGGCGCCCGATGGCCGGCGATTGGGCCGAGACGGCGAGCTCGACGACGAAGTCGTCGATGCGGGCCGGCTCCGGCACCTGCCGGCCCGCCGTCGCACGGGGGATGAGGCGCCAGCCGCCGAGCGCGATGAAGAGGATGCCCGTGATGGCGCAGATGAGCCCGACCGGGGCAAAGTCGAACATCTTGTAGGGCGCGCCCAGCGCATCCTGCCGGAAGGTTGAGGCGACAATGTTGGGCGGGGTGCCGATCAGGGTGGTCAGGCCGCCGAGGATGGTGGCGAAGGCGAGCGGCATCAGCGTCAGCCGCGGCGAGCGGCCGGCCTTGCGGGCGGTGTTGATGTCGATGGGCATCAGCAGCGCCAGCGCCGCGACATTGTTGATGAAGGCCGACAGGGCGGCGCCCACGCCGCCGATGACGGCGATATGGATGGCGATGGGGCGGCCGGGCCGGACGATGCGCCGGGCGATGAGGGAGAGGGCGCCGCTGTTCTCCAGCGCGCGCGAGGCAATGAGCACGAGCGCGACGACGATCACCGCCGGATGGGAAAAGCCGCTGAAGGCATCCTTCTCGGGCACGACGCCGACAACCACGCCGACGAGCAGTCCCCCCATGGCGACGAGATCGTGCCGGATCCGCCCCCAGAGCAGCAGGGCGAGGATGCTGCCCATCAGGGCGAAGAGGATCATCTGCGGTTGCGTCATGCAGCCTCGCGGGGGCGGGGGGACCGGCTGAGATGTTGGCGGGCCGGAGGGGCGGTGCGCAAGATCAGCCCGGCAGGCTTACCTCGTCCTTGGGGAAAACATGTTCGAGGAGCACAACGGTGACGATGAGGATCGGAACCGCCAGGAAGGCGCCGATGGGGCCCCAGATCCAGGTCCAGAAGGCCACGGCGAGGAAGACGATGAACGGGTTCAGCGTGAGGCGGCGGCCGACGACGCTCGGCGTGATGAACTGGCCCTCGAGCGTGGTCAGCGCGAGGAAGACGACCGGCGGCAGGACCGCCATGCCGAGCGTCTCGAAGGAGACGAGGCCGACGGCGAAGATCGTCAGCGTGGTGAGGACCGCGCCGATATAGGGCACGAAGTTCAGCACGAAGGCGAGCAGGCCCCATAGCGCGGGGCTGGGCAGGCCGATGAGCCACATGGCGATGCCGGTCGCGATGCCGAGGCCCGCGTTGATCATCGTGACCGTGCCGAGATAGCGGCCGAGTGCCCGCTCGATCTCGGAGACGATCTGCAGCGCCATGAGACGCGCCTCGCGCGTCATGAAGCCGACGACCAGCTTGCGCTTCATCTGCGCCCGTCCGGCGAGGAAGAAGATGAGCGTGCCGGCGAAGAGAAGGAACTGTGCCACGGCGGGCGTCGCTGCGGCGAGCGCCGTCTCCAGGAGCGAGGTCTCGCTCACCTGCACGTCGATCGCCCCGCCCCGGCCGACATCCGACAGGCCGCGCTCGATGCGCCGCAGGAAGCCCACGGATTCGCGCATGGCCTGGAAACGCTCCTCGAGGATCCCGCCGATCTCCGGCGCGCGCTCGATCCACGTGTTGACCTGGTCGGAGAAGGTGAGCGCCAGGAGATAGAGCGCCGCGACGAAGATCGACACGAGGCCGATGGAGCTCAGGAACGGCGGAACGCCCCGGCGCGCCATGTGCTCCACCAGGGGGCCGACGATGCTGCCGACGATGATGGCGGCGCAGACGGGCGCGGTCACGGCCCGCGTCGCCATCAGCACCGCGCCGAAGGCCATCACGAAGATGCCGATCACGGCGAGGCGCGTGATCGTCTTCCAGAAGAGTTCCTCGTCGACGGGCGTCATCCCGGCCGGATCGGCGGGAGGCGCGTCCCGCCGGTGGGACAATGCGGGCCAGCGCAGTCGACGCCTGTAGTTGCGCAGATCCATGACGACCGCCCGTTACCGCCCGCACGCCACCGCGCGATGGCTGTGCGAAGCAACGTGCTGCGGGTCGTATTGTTCCGCGCATCCGCCGCCGGCCCTGCGGGCCCGTCAGGCAAAGGCGCCGTGGCAGTGCTTGTACTTCTTGCCCGAGCCGCAGGGGCACGGATCGTTACGCCCGACCTTGCCCCAGGTCGCGGGATCGCTCGGATCACGCGCCGCCTGCGCGCCCGTCTCGGTCGCGGCCGGTGCGAGGGCCAGCGCCAGCTCGTCCTCGCCCGTGAGCGGATCGAGATGGTGCGCCTGCATGGGCGGCAGCTCCGCCTCGGCCGGCGGCTGGAACATGACCTCGACGCGCATGAGCTGCGCCGTCACATGCTCGCGCAGATGGTCGATGAGGCCGTCGAAGAGCTGGAACGCCTCGGCCTTGTATTCGTTGAGCGGATCGCGCTGGGCGAGACCACGCCAGCCGATGACCTGCCTGAGGTGATCGAGGGTGACGAGATGCTCGCGCCAGAGATGGTCCAGCGTCTGCAGCAGCACCTGCTTCTCGACATAGGTCATCACCTCGGGCGTGTTCTTCTCGAGGCGGGCGGCATAGGCCTCGTTCGCCGCCTTGTGCAGGCGCTCGCGCATCTCCTCGTCGGCGATGCCCTCCTCCTTCGCCCAGTCGGCGACGGGGACGTCGAGGTTGAGGACCCGCCCGACGCTCTCCTCGAGCCCGGGGACGTCCCACTGCTCGGGATAGGCGCCCGGCGGGATGTGCCGGGCGACGATGTCGTCGATGACCGTCTGGCGCATGTCGTCGATGGTCTCGCGCACCGACTCGGCCGCCATGAACTCCCGGCGCTGCTCGAACACGACCTTGCGCTGGTCGTTCATGACGTTGTCGTACTTCAGGATGTTCTTGCGGATGTCGTAGTTGCGCGCCTCGACCTTGCCCTGCGCCTTCTCGATGGCCTTGTTGATCCACGGATGGATGATGGCCTCGTCCTCCTTCAGCCCGAGGCGCTGGAGCATGCCGTCCATGCGGTCGGAGCCGAAGATGCGCATCAGGTCGTCCTGAAGCGACAGGTAGAACTTGGAACGGCCGGGGTCGCCCTGACGGCCGGAGCGGCCGCGCAGCTGGTTGTCGATGCGCCGGCTCTCGTGGCGCTCGGTGCCGAGCACGTAGAGGCCGCCGGCCTCGAGCGCGCGCTGCTTGAACTGGGCAACCTCGATGCGGATCGCCTCTTCCTTCGCCCGGCGCTCCTCGCCCTCGGCCATGTCGCCGAGCTCGTGCTCGATGCGCATGTCGGCATTGCCGCCGAGCTGGATGTCGGTGCCGCGGCCGGCCATGTTGGTGGCGATGGTGATGGCGCCCGGCACGCCGGCCTGGGCGACGATGAAGGCCTCCTGCTCGTGGAAGCGGGCGTTGAGCACGGCAAAGTGCTTCGAGGGCTTGCCTGAGCGGGCCGCCTCGAACAGCGGCTTCAGGGCATCCTCGCGGCCGAAGTCGATCTGCTTGAAGCCGCCGCGGGAGAGCACCTCGGCGAGCAGCTCCGACTTCTCGATGGAAGTCGTGCCGACGAGGATCGGCTGGCCCTTGGCGGAGGCGGCCTCGATCTCGCGGATGATCGCCTTGTACTTCTCCTCGGCGGTCCGGTAGACCTCGTCGTCCTCGTCGAGGCGCTGCACGGGCAGGTTGGTCGGGATCTCGACCACCTCGAGCCGGTAGATGTCGGCGAACTCGTCCGCCTCGGTCGCGGCGGTTCCGGTCATGCCGGCGAGCTTGTCATAGAGGCGGAAGTAGTTCTGGAAGGTGATGGAGGCGAGCGTCTGGTTCTCGGGCTGGATCTGCACGCGCTCCTTGGCCTCGAGCGCCTGGTGCAGGCCTTCCGAATAGCGGCGCCCCGGCATCATGCGGCCGGTGAACTCGTCGATGATGACGACCTCGTCGCCCCGGACGATGTAATCCTTGTCGCGCTGGAAGAGCGTGTGGGCCCGCAGCGCCTGGTTGACGTGGTGGACGATGGTGGCGTTGTTCGCCTCGTACAGCGAGCCCTCCTTGAGGATGCCTGCCTCCTCGAGAAGCTGCTCGATGTGCTCGTTGCCCTTTTCCGTGAGGGAGACGGCGCGCTGCTTCTCGTCGACCTCGTAGTCTTCCTTGACGAGCTTCGGGATCACCGCGTCGATGGCGTTGTAGAGCTCGGAGCGGTCGTCGAGCGGGCCCGAGATGATGAGCGGCGTGCGCGCCTCGTCGACCAGGATCGAGTCCACCTCGTCGACGATGGCGAAGTTGTGCCCGCGCTGCACCATCTGCGCGAAGTCGTACTTCATGTTGTCGCGCAGGTAGTCGAAGCCGTATTCGTTGTTGGTGCCGTAGGTGATGTCGCAGGCGTAGGCCGCCTTGCGCTCACCGTCATCCAGCCCGTGGACGATGATGCCGACGGTGAGGCCGAGGAAGCGGTAGACGCGGCCCATCCATTCGGCGTCGCGGCGGGCGAGATAGTCGTTGACGGTGACGACGTGCACGCCCTTGCCGGAGAGCGCGTTGAGATAGGTCGGCAGGGTGGCGACGAGCGTCTTGCCTTCACCGGTACGCATCTCGGCGATGCCGCTCTCGTGCAGCACCATGCCGCCGAGGAGCTGGACGTCGAAGTGGCGCTGGCCGAGCACGCGCTTCGCCGCCTCGCGCACGGTGGCGAAGGCGGGCACCAGGAGGTCGTCGAGGCTGCGCCCTTCCGCGACCTGGCGCCTGAATTCCTCGGTACGGGCGCGCAGCGCCTCGTCGCTCAGCGCCGCAAGCTCGGGCTCGAGCGCGTTGATGGCCGCAACCTTCGGCTGGTACGTCTTGAGACGGCGATCGTTGGCCGAGCCGAAGATTTTTTTTGCGAGAGCGCCGAACATCGATGGCCTTTCCGGACGATACAATTCTTGCGGTACGATCCTGCGCGCGGGGCATGCGCCTCGGGTACCGCCGGGACGGCGGAACTCCCGTCGCCGCGCGACAATTACCCGGCGCGGGCGCGCCGGTCCAGCATAAGCTCTAGAGGTTGCGCGTCGCTGGTCCGCCGGGGCGCCGTCTGGCGGGCGGGACCCTTGCGCCACATGGGATCGAGGCACGGGAATGTCAACGCTTTCAACAGCGGGAGAGGGGCGCCCCGGACGATTTGTCCCTTGCAAAGCGCCGGCGCATCGGCCACTCATGCCGACCATGATGCCGGCCGGCCCAGCGCGAGCGGTCCGCCGGCGCTGGTCCCACGTTGCTCGCGCCGGACTGATCCATGAAACGATTTCGCCCGCATGCCCTCGTCCTGCTGACCGGTGCCGCTTTCCTCGCAGGTGCGGCGGCCACGGCCCAGACGTCGGCGCCGGCGCAGCCGGCGCCCGCGCAGAGCCAGGCAGCGGATGAGGCGAAGGTGCTCGCCCGTGTCGACGGCGAGCCCATCACCGCCCTCGATCTCGAGATCGCGGCGCAGGATCTCGGCGACCGGCTGCCGGCCATGGCCGACGCCCAGCGGCAGGACTACCTCATCGGCTATGTCATCGACCTCAGGCTCGGCGCCAAGGCCGCGAAGGCCGCGAAAGTCGATGCCACGCCCGACTTCGAGCGCCGCGTCGCCTACTACCGCGACAAGGTGCTGCTCGACGAATACCTGCAGAAGCAGGTCGAGCAGGCCGTGACGCCGGAGGCGGCCAAGGCGCTCTACGACGAGACGATGAAGAACCTGAAGCCGGAGGACGAGGTGCGCGCCCGGCACATCCTCGTGGAGAACGAGGAAGACGCCAAGAAGGTCGTCGCGCGCATCGAGGCGGGCGAGGACTTCGCCAAGGTCGCCGGCGAGATGTCGAAGGATCCCGGCTCGGCCAAGGAGGGCGGCGATCTCGGCTACTTCACGAAGGACCGGATGGTGAAGGAATTCGCCGAGGCCGCCTTCGCGCTCGCGCCCGGCAAGGTCTCGGCACCGGTCAAGTCGCAGTTCGGCTGGCACGTCATCAAGGTCGAGGACAAGCGCGAGAAGCCGCTGCCGACCTTCGACGAGGTCAAAGAGCAGGTCGAGGCCTATCTCGCCCGCAAGGCGCAGCAGGACCTCATCCTCGCCTTGCGCAAGGACGCCAAGATCGAGCGCCTCGACAAGGCCGATGGTGCGAAGCCCGGCGAGAAGCCGGCCGAGGGCGCGACGCCCGCCGAGCCGAAGAAGAACTGAGCAGCAACCGGCGCATCCTTCCTCGCGGGCCGGCCCGTCCGGGCTCGTCCGCGAGGCTCCGCTCCGCCGCCCGTGAGGGCACCGCGCAAGGGCATCCCGAGGCATCCGATGTCCACCACCGTCTCCCCGCTTGCTCCGAAATCCGTGCCCGACATGCCCGCCGTCGAGGGCGTGCGCTTCGCGACCGCCGCGGCCGGCATCCGCTACAAGAACCGCACCGACGTGCTGATGGCGGTGTTCGACGAGGGCACGACGGCGGCGGGCGTCTTCACCCGCTCCAAGTGCCCGTCGGCCGCGGTCGACTGGTGCCGGGAGCAGCTCTCCGCCGGCACGGCGCGGGCCCTTGTCGTCAATTCCGGCAATGCCAATGCCTTCACCGGCATGAAGGGGCGCGATGCGGTGGCGCTGACGGCGAAGATCGCCGCTGCCGCCGCCGCCTGCCGGCCCGAGGAGGTGTTCCTCGCCTCCACCGGCGTCATCGGCGAACCGCTCGATGCGACGAAGTTCGAGGGCGTGCTGGCCGATTGCGTGCAGCGTGCCGCAGGCGGTCCGTGGATCGAGGCGGCGCGCGCCATCATGACGACGGACACCTTCCCGAAGGTGGCGACGCGCACGGTCAATCTCGGCGGCGTGCCGGTGACCATCAACGGCATCGCCAAGGGTGCGGGCATGATCGCGCCGGACATGGCGACCATGCTCTCCTTCGTCGTCACCGACGCGCCGATCGCCGCGCCCGCCCTACAGCGGCTCCTGGCGCGCGGCGTCGAGGGCACCTTCAACGCGGTGACGGTGGACGGCGACACCTCGACCTCCGACACGCTGATGCTGTTCGCCACCGGCGCAGCGGCGAAGCGCGGCGCTCCCCGCATCGAGGAGGCGGGCGATCGCAGGCTCGCCGCCTTCCGCAAGGCGCTCGGCGAGCTCCTGCTCGACCTCGCCCAGCAGGTGGCGCGGGACGGCGAGGGCGCGCGCAAGTTCGTCGCCGTCACCGTCGAGGGGGCGGTCAGTGCCGCCTCGGCCCAGCGCATCGCCTTCTCCATCGCCAATTCGCCGCTGGTGAAGACGGCGGTGGCGGGTGAGGACGCCAACTGGGGCCGCATCGTCATGGCCGTCGGCAAGGCGGGCGAGCCGGCCGAGCGCGACAGGCTCGCCATCTTCTTCGGCGACATCCGCGTGGCGCACGAAGGCGCGCGCGATCCCGCCTATGACGAGGCCGCCACCTCCGCCTACATGCAGGGGGACGAGATCGCCATCCGCGTCGACCTCGGCCTCGGCCGCGGCAAGGCGACGGTGTGGACCTGCGACCTGACGAAGGAATATGTCGCCATCAACGGCGACTACCGCTCGTGAGGCGCTGGGCATGAAGCTCGTCCTCGTCGCCGCCTGCGCCCTCCTCGACGTCGACGGGCGCGTGCTCATCGCCCAGCGGCCCGAGGGCAAGCAGCTCGCCGGCCTGTGGGAATTCCCCGGCGGCAAGGTGGAGCCCGGCGAGCGGCCGGAGGAGACGCTGATCCGCGAGCTTCACGAGGAGCTCGGCATCACCGTCGCGGAGCCGTGCCTCGCCCCGCTCACCTTCGCCAGCCATGCCTACGAGAGCTTCCACCTCCTGATGCCGCTCTATGTCTGCCGCCGCTGGGAGGGCACGCCCATGTCGCGCGAGGGGCAGGCACTCAAATGGGTGATGCCGAACCGCTTGCGCGACTATCCCATGCCGCCGGCCGACGAGCCGCTGATCCCGCACCTGACGGCGCTGATGTGATCGCGATCGCGGCCGATGCCCTGCGTCGGCCGACCGGCAGTTCCGTCGTCATGCCCGCGCTTGTCGCGGGCATCCACGCCGGGACGATTGCGCCAGGGCTGTAAGGCGTGGATGGCCGGGACGAGCCCGGCCAGGACGGCGGAGAGGTTGCGCGTCGCTGCTCCGTTTCGATTGCGCCAGGCTGACATCAGGCGGCCAGCTCGCATCCGCGGGACGTCCACTACCAATCATTAGCCGGCGATATTCTCCGTCTCCGCGACGAGCGGCTGCAGCGCCGTCCTGATCTTGTCCGAGATTTCCACAGGCCTCTGGCTGTCTCGTTCCACATAGACATGGACGAAGTGGCCGCGCGCCACGGCCTCGTCCGCGCCGGCGCGGAAGACGGCGACGTCATAGGTGACGGACGAGCGGCCGAGGCGGGAGACGGCGAGTCCGACCTCGAGCGTGTCGGGATAGGCGGTGCTCGCGAAATAGGTGAGGCCGGTTTCCGCGACGAGGAAGATGTGCGGGCTCGTGGCGATGTCGATGAGGCCGTTCTCGATGAGGAAGCGGTTCACCGCCGTGTCGACATAGCCGTAGTAGACCACGTTGTTGACGTGGCCGTAGGCGTCGTTGTCGTGCCAGCGCGTCTCGATGGGGTGGAAGTGGCGATAGGCCGCGCGGGCGGGCCGCGTCCGCCGGTCAGTGGCCGGGGCGGGCGTCGTCGGACGATGGTTCACCAGGCGGCCTCGTAGATGGCGAGGGCGTCGGACTCGCTCAGGGGACGAGGATTGTTGACGAGGAGGCGCGTCTGCTTCATCGCGTCATGCGCCAGCCGGGCGAGGTCCTCCCGCGGGATGCCGACGTCGCGCAGGCGCTGGGCGAGGCCGACCTCCTCGCACAGATGCGTGAGCGCCTCGACGAAGGCCTCGGCCCGCCGCGCCACCGGCACCTCGGCGAGCCAGGGAAAGGCGCAAGGGGCGATCTCGGCATAGGCGCGGCTGCAGGTCTCGGCGTTGAAGCGCAGCACGTGCGGCAGCACCAGCGCGTTCGAGAGTCCGTGCGGCACGTGATAGTGGCCGCCCACGGGATAGGCGAGGGCGTGCACGGCCGCGACCGGCGAATTGGCGAAGGCCTGGCCGGCGAACATGGCGCCGAGCAGCATGTTGGCGCGGGCCTCCCCATGCGTGCCCTCGCGCACGGCCGAGCGGATGTCGCCGCCGAGGAGCCTGAGCGCCTCCTTGGCGAGAAGCCGCGAGACGGGATTGTTGTTGGCGCTCGTCGAGGTATAGGCCTCGATAGCGTGCACCATGGCGTCGATGCCGGTCGCCGCCGTCACGTGATGCGGCAGCGCATAGGTGAGCTCCGGGTCGAGCAGGGCGATGTCCGGCAGGAGGACCGGCGAGACGACGCCCTTCTTCTCCGCTTCGCCGGTGGTGACGATGGAGATCGGCGTCACCTCCGAGCCGGTGCCCGCCGTCGTCGGCACCAGCATCAGCGGCAGGCGCGGGCCTCTGGCCTGGCCGACGCCGTAGATGGAGGAGAGCTCCTCCTCGCCGCGGGCGAGCAGCGCCACGAGCTTGGCGACGTCCATGGACGAGCCGCCGCCGAAGCCGACGACCCCTTCCGCCCCTTCGCGCCGCGCCTGTTCGGCCGCGGCGAGCACCACCCTCTCGGGCGGGTCGGCCGTCACGCCGTCGAAGATGGTCACGGCAACGCCCGCCGCCGCGAGGGACGCGAGCGCGCTTTCGTGCAGCTTCGCGTCGATGATGCCGCGGTCGGTGACGAGGATGACGCGCGCGCCGAGTTGGTCGCGGGCGATGTCGCCGATCTGGGCGATGCTGCCGGCGCCGAAGAAGACCGTTTTCGCCGTGCTGAAGGTGAAGGGGTGCATCGCCTCCTCCCGTCCCGTGCGGGGAACTCGTTCCGAAGCCGGTTTCCTGCGAATGAGACGTGAGCCGCCGGCCGTTGGCAAGACCCTTGCTGCAAGACCTTTGCGGCGGCTTTCGCGGCGGGGCTCAGTCGTCCTTGCCTTCTCCGGGCGGCTCCAGCCCCTTCAGCGCGTCGGCGAGGCGCATCTTCGCCGAGCCCGGCCGCAGCGGCTTCTGCTGGCTTTCATGCGGCGCCCAGCCCGACAGCCAGACGATGTCGAAGGTCGCTGGGATGCGCCCGTCCGCCATGGCGAAGCGCTCGGCATAGATGGCGGCGGCGCGCATCAGGGTCGCCCGCCGCAAGGGCGTGCGACGCCGCTCGGCGAGCGTGTTGGTGAGGCCCATGGCCCTCAGGTCGCGCATCAGCGCGAAGGCGTTGTCGTAGCGCACGGTGAGCGTGTCGACATCCGTCACCGGCAGGGCAAGGCCGGCGCGCTGCAGGAGGGCGCCGACATCGCGCAAATCGGCGAAGGGGGCGACGCGCGGGCTGACGCCGCCCTCGACCTCCGCCTCGGCCGTGGCGAAGGCGGCGCGCAGCTCGCTCAGCGTGCCGCCGCCGAACAGGCAGCCGATGAACAGCCCGTCGTCGACGAGGCAGCGGCGGATCTGCGCGAGCGTGCCGGGCAGGTCGTTGACGCCGTGCAGCGCGAGCAGCGAGACGACGAGGTCGAAGCTCTTCGGCGCGAAGGGGATGAGCTCCTCGTCCGCCACCACCGCGGCCGCGCCGGAGGGGGCGGGGCGGGAAAGATCCAAAACCGGGGCGGCGCGCAGGACGTGCTCGACCTGGCCGCTTGCCGCGAGCGCCGCGACGGCGCCGCGGTGCGGGGTGCCGAGGTCGAGGGCGCGCGTAAAGCTGCGCTTGACGGCCGCGAGCCGTTCGGCAAGCTCGTCGCAGACCCGCGCCAGCAGGAAATCGGCATAGCCGAGACGCTCGGCGCGCGTCAGGCGCAGCCGCTGCTGCCGGCGGTCGAAGATCTGGGGGGCGTTGGTCATGGCGCGTGATCCGTTGCGGCCTTATGGGCCGTTGCGCCGGCAAGGTCAAAGCTTTCCGCCGGCCGTTCGTCCATGAGCCATGTCGCCGGCTCGCCCCTCGCGGTCCGCCTGCGCCGCTCCGTCCGGCGGGCGGGGACGATGCTGGCGGACCTCCTCTATCCGCCGCGCTGCGTCGCCTGCGGGGCGGCCACGGCGGAGGCGCATGCGCTCTGTCCCCGCTGCTGGGGCGGGCTCGCCTTCATCGAGCGGCCGTTCTGCGAGCGGCTCGGCACGCCCTTCGCCGTAGACATCGGCGGCCTGCTCCTGTCGCCGGCGGCCATCGCCGACCCGCCCGTCTTCGCCCGGGCGCGGGCGGTCGCCCGGTTCGACGGCGCGGCGCGCGAGATGGTGCACCGGCTGAAATACGGCGACCGCATGGACCTCGCCGAAGCCATGGGCCGCATGATGGTGCGGGCGGGCAGCGAGGTCCTGGCCGAGGCGGAGGTTCTCCTGCCCGTGCCGCTGCACCGCACGCGGCTCTTCTCGCGACGGTTCAACCAGGCGGCGGCGCTCGCCCGCGTCGTCTCCCGCCACGCCGGCGTGCCGTGGGAGGCCGAGGTGCTGCGCCGCGTCAAGCGCACGCGGCCGCAGGCGGGCCTCACGCGACCGCAGCGGGCCGGCAACCTGCAGGGCGCCTTCGCCGTGCCGCCGGAGCGGCGCATGGCGGTGGAGGGCCGCTCGGTCGTCCTCGTCGACGACGTGCTGACCACGGGCGCCACGGCCAACGCCGCCAGCCGCGCGCTGCTGCGCGCCGGAGCGCGGCAGGTCGACGTCCTCGCCTTCGCGCGAGTTGTCGTCGGCGGGGAATGACCCCTATATGACAGGAAAGGCGCCGCGGGTCGGCGCGCGTGAAGGTAAGGCAGGAGTATGGCTCCCATCGTCATCTATACCAAGTCCTGGTGCCCCTATTGCAGCGCCGCCAAGGATCTGCTGCAGCGCAAGGGGGTCCCGTTCGAGGAGATCGAGATCACCGGCCGCAGCGAGCTGCGCGAGGAAATGATCGAGCGGGCGGACGGGCGCACCACCGTGCCGCAGATCTTCATCGGCGAGCAGCATGTCGGCGGCTGCGACGACCTCTATGCGCTCGACGCCCGCGGCGGGCTCGACCCGCTGCTCGTGGCGTGAGGCGCGCGGTCCGGACGCCGGAGTGAGCGTGAAATGATCCGCTACGACCTCGTCTGCGACAAGGACCATGCCTTCGACAGCTGGTTCCCCGACAGCGCCGCCTACGAGAAGCTCCTGGCCGGCGGGCTCGTCACGTGCCCGCACTGCGGCTCCGCCAAGGTGGCGAAGGCCATCATGGCGCCGGCGGTGAAGCGCACCGACAAGGGCGGTCCGCCACGGCTGCCTGTGCCGGCGGCTGCCCCTGCCGCCCCCGCGCCCGTCGCACTCCTGTCGGAGAAGGAGCAGCAGATGCGCGCCGTCCTGCGCGCGGTGCGCCGTCACGTCCTGGAGAACGCCGAGAACGTCGGCGAGCGCTTCCCGGACGAAGCCCGGCGCATGCATGCGGGCGAGACGGAGGAGCGCGCCATCTACGGCGACGCCTCGCTCGAGGAGGTGCATGCCCTCCACGAGGAGGGCATCGAGGTGCTGCCGCTACCGCGCCTGCCCGAAGAAGGCAACTGATCCGCCCCCGTGAACGGCTTTGACGCCGGTACCGGCCGGCGTCAATCTGATCGGCACGAACAATGGAGCTTCCGGCCATGGCCGATCCCGCCTGGCGCGCCGTGCGCGGCCGCGTCCTCACCTTCCTTGCGCCGCCGCTCGGGGCGGGGGACGGGGCGAGCTATCGCTATCTCGCCGATGGCCTGGTGCTGGCGCGGGACGGCCGCATCGCAGCCGTCGGCGAGGCGAGCCCGCTTCTCGCGACGCTGCCGGCCGATACGCCGGTCGATCATTACCCGGACGGGCTCGTCCTGCCCGGGTTCATCGATCCGCACATCCATTTCCCGCAGACGCAGGTCATCGCCTCCTACGGCGCGCAGCTGCTCGAATGGCTCGAGAGATATACCTTCGTCGAGGAGCAGCGTTTCGCCGATGCCGCGCATGCGGCCGAGCAGGCGGTGTTCTTCTTCGACGAGCTCGCCCGCAACGGCACGACGACGGCGCTCGCCTTCTGCTCGGTGCATCCCGTCTCGGCGGATGCCTTTTTCACCGAGGCCGAACGGCGCGGCATGGGCATGCTCGGCGGCAAGGTGATGATGGACCGCAACGCGCCGCCGGCGCTCACGGATACGGCCCAGAGCGGCTATGACGAGACGAAGGCGCTGATCGAGCGCTGGCACGGGCGCGGGCGCCAGCGCGTCGCCATCACGCCGCGCTTCGCCGTCACCTCTACGCCGGAGCAGCTCGCGGCGGCCGGCGCGCTGAAGCGCGAGCATCCCGATCTTCTCGTGCAGACGCATCTGTCGGAGAACCACGCCGAGATCGAGACGGTGCGCCGGCTCTTTCCCGAGGCCACCGGCTATCTCGACGTCTACGATCGTTTCGGTCTCACCGGCGAGCGCAGCCTCTTCGGCCATTGCATCCACCTCACCGAGGCCGAGCGGCGGCGCATGGCCGAGACGGGCTCGGTCGCCGTCTTCTGCCCGACGTCCAACCTCTTCATCGGCAGCGGCCTCTTCGAGATGGGGCAGGCGCGCGAGGCGCCGGCCATGCGGGTCGCGGTGGCGACCGATGTCGGCGGCGGCACGAGTTTCTCCATGCTGCGTACCCTCGCCGAGGGCTACAAGGTGCAGCAGCTCCTCGGCCGCAACTGGAGCGCGCTGGAGGCCTTCCACCTCGCGACCGCCGGCAATGCGGCGGCACTCGGCCTCGCCGGCGAGATCGGCACGCTGGAGCCGGGGGCCTTCGCCGACCTGGTGGTGCTCGATGCGCGCGCGACGCCGGTGATGGCGAACCGCATGGCCCGGATCGACGGCGACCTCGAGGAGGAGCTGTTCGTGCTCATGACGCTGGGCGACGACCGGGCCGTCCGCGCCACTTATGCAGCCGGCCGGCTCATCCACGCCGCGTCCTGATCAGGCCTTGCGGCTGGAGAGCCTCGCGATGGCCTCGGCCGTCTCGGCGGCCAGCCGGGCCATGAGCTCCGCCGCGCCCTGGCGGCGGGCGAGGCGCACGCCCTGGCCCGCCCAGAGCGAGAGGTATTCGGAGCGCCCGGCCTTGGCGGCGGCGGTGCGCATCGGCCGTGTCAGGGCGTTCTGCAGCGGAAAGGGGAGGATCGCGCCCCCGGCGTCGACCGTCTCCATGAAGCGGTTGGCGATGCCGCGGGCGGGCCGGCCGGAGAAGGCGCGGGTCACGCGGGTGGCGTCTTCCTTCGCCGAGAGAATGGCCTCGCGATAGGCCTCGGGGATCCCGGCCTCGGCGCAGGTCAGGAAGGCGGTTCCCATCTGCACGGCGCTGGCCCCGAGCGCCAAGGCGGCGGCGATGCCGCGCCCGTCCATGATGCCGCCGGAGGCGACGACGGGGATCGAAACGGCATCCGTCACCTGCGGCACGAGCGCCATGGTGCCGATCATGGCCCGCTCGAAAGGTGCGGCGAAGGTGCCGCGATGGCCGCCGGCCTCGCTGCCCTGCGCGACGACGATATCGGCGCCGGCGGCCTCGACGGCCAGAGCCTCCTCGACAGTCGTCGCCGTCGCCGCAAAGAGCATGCCCTTCGCCTTGACGGCCGCCATCACATCCGCGCCGGGCAGGCCGAAGGTGACGCTGAAGAGGCTCGCGCCGCTTGCCAGCACCGCTTCCACCTGGGCGGCGAAGGCGTCACCGGCTGTCACCGGCATCTGCGGGGCGGGCAGCGCCAGCTCCTCGTAGAACGGAGCGACGGCGGTGAAGGCGGCACGAGCCTCGGCGGGCATCTGCGGGGCGGGCAGGGGCGCGAAGAGGTTGATGCCGAAGGGCCGCGTCGTCACGGCGCGCACGGCGGCGGCCGCGTCGAGGATCTGCTGCGGCGACAGATAGGCGGCGCCGATCGTGCCGAGGCCGCCGGCCTCGCTCACCGCCGCCACGAGGGCCGGCGTGTCGCCGCCGCCCGCCATCGGGGCCTGGATGACCGGGTGCGTGAGGTCGAGGCGCTGCATGATGTCGATCCGCTCGTTCAGGAATGGACGAACGATAGCGCCGGAACCCCATCAGGAAAAATGGTTTTCGGCGATCCCTGCCATCTCTTCCGGAGATGACCGGGACATGGCCGTCATTAGCGCTCGAAGCCGGCCAGCTCGTCCGTCGAGCCGGGCGAGGGGTCGAGCGTCGCCCAGCCCTTCTCGCTGCCGGTGGGCGGCAGCTTCGCGCGCTCAGGCCGATCGCGCAGGATATGCGCCTTGGAGACCATGAAGGCCGTCACCGGCGCCGTCAGGAAGAGGAAGAGCGTGATGAGCAACTCGTGCATCGACAGGGTGCCGCGCACCACCGCCGCATAGGCCATCGACGCGACGAGGACGGAGCCGACGCCGAGGGTCGTCGCCTTGGTGGGGCCGTGCAGGCGGCGCATCATGTCCGGCAGCTTGGCGAGCGCGAAGGACCCGACGAGCAGGAAGAAGGCGCCGACGACGATGAGGGCGGCGATGAGGAATTCAGCGACGATGGGCATCGGTCCGTCCCTTGCCGGGGTTCATTCGATCACGTTGCCGCGCAGCAGGTACTTGCAGAACGACACCGTCGTGAGAAAGCCGACCATGGCGAAGAGCAGGGCCGCCTCGAAATAGGTTGGCGCCTCGAAGAGCATGGCGATGACGACGATGAGCGCGATGGCGTTGATCACCATGGTGTCGAGGGCGAGGATGCGGTCGAGCACGTCCGGCCCCGCGACGATGCGGTAGACGTTGAACACCACCGAAAGACCGATGGCGACAAGCGCGATCTGGCAGGCGAGCGTGATCATTCGAAGATCCTCTTCAGCCGGGCCTCGTAGCGGGCCTTGATCTGGGCGACGGTTGCCGCCGGGTCGTCGACGTCAAGGCAGTGGACGAGCAGGGCCCGCCCGTCGGCGGACAGGTCGGCGCTCACCGTGCCCGGCGTCATGGTGATGGTCCCGGCGAGCGTCGTGATCGCCTCCGGCGCCGTGATGTCGAGCGGCACGGTGACGAAGGTCGAGCGCAGGCCGTCGCTGCGGCGGAAGAGGACGAGCCGCGCGACCTGCACGTTGGAGACGACAATGTCCCACAGCACGATGAGCGCGTATTCGACGATCGTGAGCGGTGCGCCGATCTTCGGCCGCTCGGGCCAGTAGACGCTGGTGATCTGCGGGATGAGCACGCCGAGGATGAGGCCGAGCACGAGGTGGCCGGCCGAGAACTCGTTGGCCAGCAGCAGCCAGACGAGCGTGATGAGCAAGGTCAGGATGGGGTGGGGGACGAGGATCTTGCGCATGGCTCAATGTCCCGTCGCGCGGGCTGTCTTGATGCTGCCGAGCACCGCTTCGACATAGGCGCGCGTGTCCAGCGCCTGCTGCGCCGTGTCGGTAACGGCGCGGGAGACGGGCCCGGCGAAGACCGAGAGCAGGACCATGCCGGCGATGAGGGCGCCGGCGGCGACCGTCGGCAGCACCCGGCGCTTGGGCTCTTCCTCCTCCTCCTGCGGCGGCTGCGCGGCGCTCTTCCAGAAGAGCACGCTGCCGGCCCGGGAGAAGCCAACGAGCATAAGGAAGCTCGAGCCGAGGACGGTGGCCCAGATCACGCCCGCATGGGCGGTCTCGCGCGTCGCATCGAGGATGAGCAGCTTGCCGAGGAAGCCCGACAGGGGCGGCAGGCCGACCATGGCGATGGCGGCGAGGAAGAACAGCCCGCCATAGACGTAGTCGCGCGGGAAGGGGGGAGCGGCGTTCAGCCGGTCGCGCGCCCGGCCGCGCCGCACGGCGATGAGGTCGACGAGGAGGAAGAGCGCCGCGCCGGCCAGGGTGCTGTGCAGGAGATAGTAGAGGGCGGCGGCGATGCCCACCTCGTCGAAGAGGCCTAGGGCGATCAACAGCGTGCCCATCGACGCGACGACGGAAAAGCAGACGAGGTCGAGCAGCGTGCGGCTGGCGAGGACGCCGATGGCGCCAATCGCAAGGGTGACGATGGCGGCCGGGATCACCCACGGCGCCGCGACGAGCGCCAGCGGCCCGGCGTCGGCGCCGAAGACGAGGCCGTACATGCGCAGGATGGAATAGGCGCCGACCTTGGTCATGATGGCGAAGAGCGCGGCGACCGGCGCCGAAGCGGCGGCATAGGTCGTCGGCAGCCACCAGTGCAGCGGCACCAGCGCCGCCTTGATGGCGAAGACCATGAACAGGAGCAGCGCGCCCGTGCGCAGAAGCGCGACCTCACCCGCGCCGACCTGGCCGGCTTTCGCCGCAAGGTCCGCCATGTTGAGCGTGCCGGTGACCGAATAGATGAGGCCGACGGCGAAGAGGAAGAGCGTCGAGCTGATCAGGTTGATGGTGACGTACTGGAAGCCGGCCTTGAGCCGCCGCGGCCCGCCGCCGTGCAGCATGAGGCCGTAGGAAGCGATCAGCATCACTTCGAAGAAGACGAAGAGATTGAAGAAGTCGCCCGTCAGGAAGGCGCCGTTGATGCCGAGCAGCTGGAACTGGAAGAGGGCGTGGAAATAGCGGCCGCGCCGGTCCCAGCCGTGGATGGCGTAGACGACGACGATGAAGGCGAGGCAGGCCGTCAGCAGGAGCATCGTGGCCGACAGCCGGTCGAGCACCTGCACGATGCCGAAGGGCGCCGGCCAGTTGCCGAGCAGGTAGGCGCGCGATTCCCCGTCGCCGGCCAGCTGGTAGAGGCCGAAGGTGAGGAGGACGAGCATCAGCGTCGCGGCGACGGAGACGATGCGCTGGTGGAAGATGTCGTTGCGCGCGAAGAGGATGAGGTAGGCGGCCGTCAGCGCCGGCAGAAGCGTGGGGGCGACGATCCAGTGGCTCATCGGGGCGCCTCCTCGCTCCGGGGCTCGATATTCGCGCCTTCGTTCATCTCGCGCATGGCGACATTGTCCGATCCCGTCTCGAGGAAGCTGCGCAGGGCAAGGACGACGATGAGCGCCGTCATCCCGAAGGAGATGACGATGGCGGTCAGCACCAGCGCCTGCGGCAGCGGATCCGTATAGGTGGTGGCGAGCGGATGGATGATCGGCGGCCTGTCCACCACGAGGCGCCCCATGGAGAAGAGGAAGAGGTTCACCGCATAGGAGAGGAGAGCGAGCCCGATGATGACCGGGAAGGTGCGCGCCCTGAGCGTCATGTAGACGCCCGCCGCCGTGAGCGTGCCGATGGCGCTGGCGAGGAGGAATTCCATGCTCATTCGCCCGCTCCTTCGGTTGCGGCGCGGACCGGCAGGGGCGCCTCCTCCGGCTTCAGCTTGATGTCCATGGGGCCCTCCGGCACCGGCTCGCGCTCGGCCCGCTGCTCGACGCGGGAGATCTGCGCGAGCGAGAGCATCACGGCGCCGACGACGGTGAGGAAGACGCCGGTGTCGAAGCCCATGGCGGAGGCGAGCTCGAACTCGCCGACGATGGGCAGGTGCACGTAGCCGAAGGTGCTCGTGAGGAACGGCTTGCCGAACAGCCAGGCGCCCATGCCGGTGAGGCCGGCGATGACGACGCCGGCGCCGATCATGACCTGGGCGTCGACGCGGGCGCGGCCGGCCGCGAAGGTATAGCCGCTGGCGATGTACTGCATGATGAAGGCAATGGCGACGATGAGGCCGGCGATGAAGCCGCCGCCGGGCTGGTTGTGGCCGCGCAGGAAGATGTAGGCGGCGACCGTGAGGGCGAGCGGCAGCAGCACGCGGGTGGCGACGACGAGGATGAGCGGATGCGCGTCCTTGCCCTCCTCGCCCGCGAACGCCTGGCGCATGGCGTCGAGCCGGCGGGCCGCAGCCCCGCGCAGGGCGTTGTCAAGCAAGGCGAAGATTGTCAGGGCGGCGATGCCGAGCACGATGATCTCGCCGAAGGTGTCGAAGCCGCGGAAGTCGACCAGCGTCACGTTGACGACGTTGGTGCCGCCGCCGCCGGGCTTGGACTGGGCGATGTGGTAATCCGAGATGGTGGTGAAGTCCCGCGTCATCACCGCATAGGCGATGCCGGCGATGCCGAGGCCCGCGACGAGGGCGATCGCCCCGTCGCGCAGGTGCACGCCGATGCCCTTCTCGAGCACCGTCTCCTTCGGCAGGAGGTTGAGGGCGAGCAGCAGCAGGATCGTCGTCACCACCTCGACCGAGATCTGCGTCAGGGCGAGGTCGGGCGCCGAGAACTGCAGGAAGGCAAGCGAGACGATGAGGCCGACGACGCTGGTGAGGACGAGCGTCAGCAGCCGGTCGGCGTGGCGCAGGACGATGGCGAGCGCGGCCCCGAGGAGGACGAACCAGGCGATGACGGCCGGCAGGTTGACCGCCATGGGCGCCCGCTCGCCGCCGCCATGGGGCGCGTCGAAGAAGGCGACGAGGCCGACGACGACCACGGCGACGATGGTGGCCCCCGCATAGGCCTGCAGCGAACCCGTGTGCGAAGCGTCGATGAAGCGGCGCGAAACGAGGACGAGGGCGCCGATCGTCCTGTCGAACAGGCGCTTGGCCTCCGGCCGCGGCAGCGACAGGCGCAGCCGGTTGGCGGGATCGAAGGCCGCGAAGAGCGCGGCGCCGCCGGCGATCGCGACGAGACTCATGAAGAGCGCGGGCGTCAGGCCGTGCCACAGGGCGAGGTGGAACTCCGGCAGCGGCCCGCCGACGATCGCCGTCGCCGTGCGGACGACGATGGGCTCGGCGAGGACCGGCAGGAGGCCGATGGCGACGACCGGGACGACGAGGACGGCGACCGGCAGCCACATGCCGAAGGGCGGATCGTGCGGATGGTGCGGATAGTCGTGCCGGACGGGGCCGAGGAAGGTGCGGATGGCAAAGCGCGCCGAATAGGCGACGGAGAAGAGCGCGCCGAGCGTCGCCAGCGCGGGCACCAGCCAGGCCATGCCGGCATAGGCGGTGTGCGATGCCTCCTCCAGCATCATCTCCTTGGACAGGAAGCCGTTGAGGAGCGGGATGCCCGCCATGGAGGCGGCGGCGAGGAGGGCGAGCGTCGCGGTGATCGGCATCAGCGTCGTGAGACCGCCGAGGCGGCGGATGTCGCGGGTGTGCGCCTCGTGGTCGACGATGCCGGCGCTCATGAAGAGCGGCGCCTTGAAGGTGGCGTGGTTGAGGATGTGGAAGGCGCAGGCAATCGCCGCCATGGGCGTGCCGAAACCGAGCAACATCACCATGAGGCCGAGGTGGCTGACGGTGGAGAAGGCGAGCAGCGCCTTGAGATCGTCCTTGAAGATGGCGATCCAGGCCCCGACGAGCATGGTGACGAGGCCCGCCGAGGTGACGATGAGGAACCACATGTCGGTGCCGGCGAGCGCCGGCCACAGCCGCGCCAGCAGGAAGACGCCCGCCTTCACCATGGTGGCCGAGTGCAGGTAGGCCGACACCGGCGTCGGCGCCGCCATGGCGTGCGGCAGCCAGAAATGGAAGGGAAACTGCGCCGACTTCGTGAAGGCGCCGAGAAGGATGAGCACCAGCGCCGGGCCGTAGAGCGGCGAGGCCTTGATGATCTCGCCGCGCGCGAGGATCTCGGTGAGCTCGTAGCTGCCGGCGATATGGCCGAGGATGAGCATGCCCGCGATGAGGCAGAGCCCGCCGCCGCCTGTCACCGCCAGCGCCATGCGGGCGCCCTGGCGCGCCTCGGGCAGATGGCGCCAATAGCCGATGAGCAGGAAGGACGAGAGCGAGGTGAGCTCCCAGAACACCAGCATCATCAGGACGTTGTTCGACAGGGCGATGCCCACCATGGCGCCCTGGAACAGCAGGAGATAGGTGTAGAACACCCCCATCGGATCCCTGCGGTCGAGATAGAAGCGGGCGTAGAGGATGATGAGCAGGCCGATGCCGAGGATGAGCGCGGCGAAGAAGAAGCCGAGCCCGTCGACGAAGAACGAGAAGCGCAGGCCGATCGGCGCGAGCCACTCGACGTCCCAGGACGGCACCTCGCCCCGGTAGACGGCGGGCGCCTCGGTGAGGAGCAGCACGAGCGCCGCGAGCGTGAACGCCCCGGCGAGGCTGGCGCACGCATTACGGCCGGATCGGATGGAGAAGACGGGGAAGACGGCTCCGAGAAACGGTAGCAGGGTGATGAGCGCCAGTTTCATGCGAGTGCGTCGTTCCCACCTTCGATTGACCGCATCTGAACACCCGCCCCGGCGCGCTGGCACGCCGGGCACGGCCGTTCACAACGTCGTGAGCCCCCCTCGGGCCTCGGCATGCGGGCAGGATGCCCGCTGCCGGAAAGGCGCCGCCAACGTCGTTTCCGACGGGGCGCCCGTCTCGTCAGGCCCGGCCGTCATCCAGCCGAAAGCCCGAAGGGCAGCGGAAAGATGCCGACGGGGGGATGTGCCATCCCCGTTGCGCGCGGGTCAAGACTTTCAGGTGTCGCGCCGGTCGATTTGTGCGGCGCAGCAACGGCTTCAGGGCAGCCGCCGCTCCTCGAAGAAATCGGCGATGCCGGCGTTCGTCACGCTGTCGGCGGCCTCGATCGCCTCCTTGACGCGGTTGCGGTAGCCCATCATGGCGCTGAGCAGCTGGGCCGCATCGTGGGAGAGGCCGAAGCGCAACCAGCTCTCGATGGTGCTTTCCGGCAGGCCGGTGCGGTCGCAGAACTCGCGCATGGATGAGAAGCCGAGGCCGGCCACAGTCGCGCGGAACTCATCCGGGCTCATGCGCTGCTTGAGCGCATGGGTGTGAACCCGCTCCATCACGTGGCCGAAGTCGTCGAGGGCTGTTTTCAGCGATCGCTTGGCGAGGTCAGGCAGGCGTGGCGCCATCGTCGTGCCTCCGTCGGAGACGCTCCCGTGGAGCGGGCATCATGCGCCACAGTGGCGGCGACGCAAACTCCCACCTTCCACATCCTTCCGCCTCCGCAGCCGCCGTAAGCAGCTTTGCGTGATATGTCAGCCTCTTGGCCGAGTTTGCCAGTCGCTGTCGAGTCGAATTTGCCGACAGTGCGCATACCATCAGGGTGGCGCCGGCCGCAACGGCAGGGCCGGCACGCCGCGGGCGCCCAGCGCCCGCCCGGTGGGGAAGGAAGAGCTGCGGTGATCGGCGCCCCGGGTTGGGGTGCCCGGCTCCGCATCATCCGTCCGGTTGGTCGAGGTGAACAGCTGCGGGAAGGTTTTTCCCGCATGCCCACGCCTTTGTTTTCTTCATTCGTTGCGTCGTTCGTTCATTACAGTGGAATTTTCAGATGCAGCAGATTGTTTCCAGGCTGGCACACGGCGTTCGTCAACAAGCGGACAGGGCCGGGATTCTCTCGGATCTGGACAGCATCGTCTTCGCCTGTGCGACAAAGATCATCGCGGCATGCCGCTATCTGGTGCAGGTCTTCCGCGTTCTATCCTTTCGGGCCCGGCAATACGGGGCGCAGTGGGTCTATCTCCTCGCCAGACGGACGCTGATCGGCGCCGGCGGCTATATCGCCTTCCTATCGATCAATCTCCTGCACCATGTCCCGGTCGTCGGACACGGCATCGCGATCACGCTCAGCGGGCTCGTCCTGGAGAAGTACGGCCGCTGGCTCTGCAGCGTCCATTTCCATCGGGCGCCCGACCAGGCCGGGCGGCTCTCCGGAATGCGGGACCTGCTGCGCGGCAACCTGACCGTCGTGCCGATCCAGTTCTTCGATCCGGCCTATTACCAGCGGCATTTCCCGGGACGCTCCCTCATCACGACGGAAGCGCTGCTGCATTTCCTGCTCGTGGGCCGCTGGCGGCGCAAGAGCCCGACGCCGTGGTTCTCGTATCCCGTCTATCTCAAGAAGAATCCGGATATCGCGGGCTGGGGCGGCGAGCCCTTCCGGCATTTCGTCACCTTCGGGATCGCCGAAGGTCGCTGCGCCAGCGACATGTTCAACCCCGGCGGCTATCTCGCCGCCAATCCGGACGTGGCGGCCGGCGGCATGCCGGCGCTCGAGCATTTCGTGCGCTATGGCCAGGTGGAGCGCAGGCGCGGCGTGCCGCTGCCGCCGAAGCCCGAGAATCCCGTCTTCGCGGGTGAGGATCACGACGCCGATCACTACCTGCGCAAGATCCTCGCCCTGCCGCGTCCGGGGACGATGCAGCACCTCTTCGGCTGGGCCTCCCGTGCCGCCGTCGACGTCATCATTCCCGTCTACCGCGGCAAGTGCGAGACCATCACCTGTCTCTACCGCGTGCTCTCGGCCCAGAACGAGACAGCCTCCTGCGTCGTCGTCGTCGACGACTGCTCGCCGGAAGAGGACCTGTCGGACGTCCTCAGGCTCCTCGCCAAGAAGGGCTACATCCGGCTGATCCGGAACCATGAGAACGAAGGGTTCGTCAGGTCCGTCAACAAGGCGATGCAGCTTCACCCCGTCCGTGACGTCATCCTGCTGAATTCCGACACGGAAGTGTTCGGCGACTGGATCGACCGCTTGCGGAAGGCCGCGCATGCCGACGCGCGCTTCGGCACGGTGACGCCCCTGACCAACAACGGGACGGTCTGCTCCTATCCCTTCTTCAACGAGGACAACGACCGGCTGCTGGAGGTGCCCTATGCGGAGATCGACCGCATCGCCGCCTCGGTGAATGCGGGAGAGGCCATCGAGTTGCCGACCGCCGTCGGGTTTTGCATGTACATCAAGAGAGGGCTCATCGACAGGATCGGCTATTTCGATGCCGAGGCATTCGGGACCGGCTACGGCGAGGAGAACGACTTCTCGCTGCGCGCGATCGATGCCGGCTGGAAGAACATCGCGGCCCCGAATGTCTTCGTCCGGCACCTCGGTGCGACCTCCTTCCGGGAGGAGCGCCGCGAGCGGATCGAGCACGCCATGCGGGTCATCGGCGAGCGGCATCCGCATTACCAGGCCCAGGTGCAGGCCTTCCTCCAGGCGGATCCGCTGCGCCACGCGCGCGAACAGATCGACCGGGAGCGCCTGCGGCGCTCATGTCGGGCCAGAAACGTGCTCGTCGTCAGCCATATCCGTGGCGGCGGCACGGAGCAGCACGTGCGCGAGGAGATGCGGCGCCTGGAGGCGGCAGGGTACGGCGTCTTCCGTGCCGTCGCCGACCCGAGGTTCCACGACCGCTTCGACATCGTGGGTGCGCGTGTGGCGACGATGCCGATGCTCTCGGGGATCCACACCGGCCTCGACCTGCAGCTGCTCCAGCGCCTGGCGGACGACCTCGCGATCACGGAGGTCCACGTCCACCACATCATGGATTTCGGCTCCCGCCCGGCCTCGGGCGTGCTGAACCTGCTCAGGCACCTGCAGCGGCCATGGCGGGTGGTCGTGCACGACTATTTCGGCATCTGCCCGCGCATCAACCTCATCGACGCCAAGGGCGTCTATTGCGGGGAGCCCGACAGTCCCGCCTGCCAGGCCTGCCTGCAGGCCAACCCGACGGAGTTCGGCGTGCCGGACATCGGCGCGTGGCGGGCGGACTATCACGAGCTGCTCGCCGGCGCGAAAGCCGTGGTCGTGCCCGACGAGGACGTCGCGAGACGGCTGAAGGGCTACTTCCCCGACATCGGCTTCCAGATCCGGCCGCACGACAACGTCATGCCGACGCCCCTGCTCAAGCGGCCGCGCCCCGGCTCCCGCATCCTGCGCGTCGGCGTGCTCGGCGCCATCTCCGCCATCAAGGGCTTCGAGAAGCTCCTCGACTGCGCGACCGATGCCCGGCTGCGCGGCCTGCCCGTCGAGTTCATCGTCATCGGCTATACCGAGAACGACGGCAAGGCGGCGCAGGCGGGGATCACCGTGACCGGACCCTATGACAATGCCGCCGTTCTCGAGACCATCGACGCCCTCGATATCGACGTCATCTTCCTGCCCTCCGTGTGGCCGGAGACCTATTCCTACACCCTCTCGCTGGCGCTGAGGGCGGCGCGGCCGATCGTCTTGTTCGACGTGGGGGCCGCCGCCCGGCGGATTCGTGGGTTGCACGGCCACAAGCTCGTTCCGCTCCAGTACAACGGCTGGAGGATCAACAACACGATCCTCGAGCTTCTGCCGTAGCGCGGTTCCGATCAGGGGGGGCCTGGCCAGAGCGGGGAGCCTCGGCCGGGCGAGACCGGTCACGACAGGTGGTTGGGCGTTCGGGCGCGAGCTGCTATCCTGTCGGCCTCACCGGGTGAGACGAGGTGCGCTGTGGATGGCATGAAGCTGAGCGGCGGGGTGCGGGCATCGGACGAGGCCACGCTGACGAGCGGGCAGCGGCGGTTGCTTCTTGCCGGCTCGGCGGGCTTCGGCGTCGCACTCCTGGCGGCAGGGCTCTTCTTCTGGAGCCATTCGTCGCAGGCCGTCTTCGCCGACTGGCTGCTCACCGCGATCGCCGGCTGCTTCTGACCGGCCGGACGGCCATATCGGCCGGATCCGTGCGGCGCCTTGCCGTTTCGGAGGTTCGGGCGAGGCCGTGTTCCGTCTTGTTCCAGCGGAACGGGCTGCGGATGAGCTCGATCACGCCCAGCCAGGCGGCGAAGGAGATCAGCACGAAATAGAGCGGCATCAGCGCGACATAGGGCGCGAGCCGCTGCAGATTGCGGCGGCGCAGGCCGATGAGGGCGGGCACGACCATGGCAAGGCTGCCGGCGGCGAAGAGGGTGAGGCCGAGGGCGGCGAAGACGCGGCGCATCGGCGCATCGGCGGTGAACAGGCTGCCGTCGGCGAGCATCAGCACCGATGTGACGAGGAAGATGGGAAAGAACAGCGCGGTCAGCACCGTGCCGGCCACCGTCGCGACGGCGCCCAGGGTGCCGGCGGGGCCCAGTTGCCGCAGCGCGGTTACCGGCTCGCGCGTATGCGTGACGCAGACCTGGAGCCATCCCTTCATCCATCGCGTGCGCTGGGCGAGCCAGGCCCGCAGGCGCGCCGGCGCCTCCTCCCGCGTCGTCGACGGCAGGTCCTCGACCGCGTAGCCGAGGCGCGCCAGCCTGAGCCCGAGGTCGGCATCCTCGGTGACGTTCCAGGCGTCCCAGGCATGGACGCTGCGCAGCGCCGCCGTCCGGAAATGATTGGACGTGCCGCCGAGCGGCACCGGGAAGCCGAAGGCGGCAAGGCCCGGATTGATGACGTCGAACAGCACGGCATACTCGATGGCGAACAGGCGCGTCAGCAGGCCGTCGTCGACATTGTCGATGGCGAGGTGGGCCTGCAGGCAGGCGACATGCGCAGGCGCGGCCGCAAGATGCCCGGCCGCCAGGCGCAGCTGCTGCGGCTCCGGCACGTCCTCGGCATCGTAGACGACCGTATATTCGCCGCGCGCCAGCTGCAGCGCCAGGTTGAGCGCGCGGGGCTTGGTGCGCGGCAGGCCCGGCGGCGCGACGACGACCTCGAACCAGGACGGAAGCGTCCGACGGCGCAGCGCCTCGGCGGTCGTCGCGTCGTCGCTCTCGATGACGAGCTTGATGTCGAGCTTGGCCGGCGGATAGTCGAGGCCCTTAAGGGCGGCGAGGAGCTGCGGCAGGACGCGCGCCTCCCGGTGCAGGGGCACGATGACGGTATAGGTCGGCAGCGCGTGGTCCTCCGGGCCGCGCCGCGGCGGGCGCCGGGGCGGCTCCAGGCAGC
This sequence comes from Chelatococcus caeni, assembly GCF_014196925.1. Lineage (GTDB taxonomy): Bacteria > Pseudomonadota > Alphaproteobacteria > Rhizobiales > Beijerinckiaceae > Chelatococcus_A > Chelatococcus_A caeni. The sequence goes on from NZ_JACIEN010000002.1 coordinate 219,994, forward strand.
AGGCGAGGCGCACCGTCACCATGGCGATGAAGACGAGGCCGCAGAGCGAGGCGAACAGGCCGAAGGCCGCAGCCGGCGCCCGGACGAGGAGGAAGCTCATGACGCCCACGGCGAGCGCGAGCAGGCCGATCTGCAGGCCGCTCATCTGGCCCCGGTAGGAGAGCGCGGCGGCCGCATCGGCAAGACCATTGGCGGCAAGATGGGCGATGTGTCGGGGAAAGGCACGCAGCACCAGCCCGGTCAGCAGACGCGGCGTCGTGAGCGCCACGCCGGCATCGTGCCAGCGGGCGTGCTGCTCCATGAACCGGCCGAGATGCCGCACGCCCGGCGCGATGGCGAAGCGCAGGCCCTGCCCGTCGGGGTGCAGCGGCACGACGCCGGCGGTCAGGCATTCGGGAAAGCGTGCGCCGGCGCCGATGCGCACGTCGCGGCGCAGGAAAGGCATGCCCAGCGTCCCGGCGACGGCGGCATAGAGCCCCTCCTCGTCGATGGCGCCAGCGGCCAGCAGCGCCTCGAACGGCGAGACCCGCCACAGGCGTGCATATCGGCGAGCCTCGGCGAGAGCCTGTCCCGACACGCCGTGCTGCAGCAGAAAACCGATGCCGTCCCCGTCCGTTCCGTGGGTAAAACTTGTATAGCTTAAATAGACATCTTTATCTTCTTGATCAAAATGGCTTCGTGCTCCCCCGATGGTTTCGGGGGATAGAAATTCTGTCTTCATCTATTTTGCCCCACAACCCGTTCCACAGCTTATCCACAGGCGGGGATTTGTAAATTTCTTTGTAGGAATCGCCCGAGGCAGATCGCTGGCCGCCTGCGGCGCCCTCTTGCCGGCATTGATCCGCTGGCGCACAACTACAGGCGCCGGCCGGCCGCGGTCGGCGGGCGCTGGAGGAGACGGAGTGTTCAAGGGATCGCTGCTTGGCGTGCTCGCCCTCCTCGTCCTCCTCGGCGGACCCGTCTTCGCGGCGGAGGGGAGCGGGCCCGTCGTGCCCAATTTCTGGGACACGCGGACCCGCATCGAGAAGCCGGACCTGTCCTGGGTCCGGGTGGTCCGCGTCATGACCGACGACGAGTTCCCGCCGCTGCATTTCGCCGGCCCGGACGGCGTGCCGACGGGCTTTGCGGTCGAGCTCGCGCGGGCCGCCTGCGAGGTGCTCTCGGTTGCCTGCACGATCCAGGCCCGGCGGTTCGACACGCTGCTGCCCGCGCTCGAGGCCGGCCACGGCGACGTGGTCGCGGCCGGCATTCCGGTCACGGCGACGCTCAGGGAGGGCTTTGCGGTCACCTTTCCCTTCCACCGCATGCCGGCCCGCTTCGTCGTGCGACGCGAGAAGGCGCCGGACAGGCTCACGCCCGAGGTGCTGGCCGGTCACACGGTCGCGGTGATCGCCGACAGCGCACACGAAGCCTTCCTGAAGGCCTATTTCCCCGAGGCGGAGGCGAAGCCCTATGCCAATCTCATCGCCGCGCGCGAGGCGCTGAGGGCCGGCGAGGTCGATTACCTGTTCGGGGACGGGATGAGCCTTGCCCTGTGGCTCAACGGGCGGGTGGCCGACGACTGCTGTCGTTTCGTCGGCGGTCCCTATCTCGAGAGCCGCTATTTCGGCGAGGGCGTGGGCTTCGTGCTGCGCAAGGACGACAAGGTGCTGAGGCGCGCCTTCGACTACGCACTGCAGCGCCTGTGGGAGAACGGCACCTATACCGAGCTCTACCTGCGCTATTTCCCGGTCGGCTTCTATTGACCTTTCCGGGATTTGGCCGGAAATGCCGCGTTGACGCAACCGGGCGCCCTACCTAGTGTCGCGCCCGCCGCAGCCTTGCCTTGGCCGGCGTCCCCATCCTTCTTGAAGAGACGAGTATCATGACGCATCCGCTCCAGCTCGATCCCGCGCTCGTCGAGGCCGCCCGCGCCTCGGCCGCCTGGCCGTTCGAGGAAGCGCGCAAACTCGTTGCGCGCCTGGAGCGGTCGGGCAAGAAAGAGGCCCTGTTCGAGACGGGCTACGGCCCCTCGGGCCTGCCGCACATCGGCACCTTCGGCGAGGTGGCGCGCACCTCCATGGTGCGCCACGCCTTCCGCGTGCTGACGGAGGATCGCATCCCGACGCGGCTCGTCGCCTTCTCCGACGACATGGACGGGCTGCGCAAGGTGCCGGACAACGTGCCGAACCGCGACATGCTCGCCGCGCATATCGGCAAGCCGCTGACGCGGGTGCCCGATCCCTTCGGCACGCACGAGAGCTTCGGCCACCACAACAACGCCCGCCTGCGCGCCTTCCTCGATGCCTTCGGCTTCGACTACACCTTCATGTCGGCGACCGAGTGCTACACCGCCGGCCGCTTCGACGACACGCTGCGTCTCGTCGTCGAGCGCTATGACGAGGTGATGGCGATCATGCTGCCGAGCCTCAGGGCGGAGCGGGCGCAGAGCTATTCGCCCTTCCTGCCCGTCCATCCGAAGACCGGCATCGTGATGCAGGTGCCGATCGAGGAGGTGAGGAAGGACAGCGCCACCATCGTCTGGCGCGATCCCGACACGGGCGAGCGCTTCGAGACGCCGGTCACGGGCGGCCATGCCAAGCTGCAGTGGAAGCCGGACTGGGCGATGCGCTGGGTGGCGCTCGGCGTCGACTACGAGATGGCGGGCAAGGATCTCATCGATTCCGTGCGCCTGTCGGGCCAGATCGCCCGCGCGCTCGGCGCCGCGCCGCCCGAGGGCTTCAACTACGAGCTCTTCCTCGACGAGAACGGCCAGAAGATCTCGAAGTCGAAGGGCAACGGCCTCACCATCGAGGAGTGGCTGCGCTACGGCACGCCCGAAAGCCTCGCCCTCTTCATGTACAACAAGCCGCGCGAGGCCAAGCGCCTGTTCTTCGACGTCATCCCGCGCCATGTCGACGATTATCTCGGCTTCCTCAACGCCTATGGCCGGCAGGAGTGGAAGCACCGGCTCGGCAACCCGGCCTGGCACATCCACGCCGGCGAGCCGCCGGCGCCGGAGACGATCGAGGCGGCCGGGGCCAACGGGACGTCGACGCAGCTCACCTTCGGCATGCTGCTGAACCTCGCCGGCGTCGCCAATTCCGAGGATCCGGCGGTGCTGTGGGGCTTCATCCGTCGCTATGCGCCGGGCGCGTCGCCCGAGACGCATCCCCGGCTCGCCAAGCTCGTCGGCTATGCCGTCAACTACTTCCGCGACTTCGTGCGCCCGGCCAAGACGTTCCGGGCGGCGAGCGAGGCGGAGCGGGCGGCGCTGGCCGATCTCGACAACGAGCTCGCGGCGCTCGAGGGATCGAGCGACGCCGATGCCCTGCAGGCGGTCGTCTACGAGGTTGGGCGCCGGCATTTCCCCGATCTCAGCGGCAAGACGAAGAGCCCGGACGGGCGCCCGGGCGTCTCGCAGCAGTGGTTCTCGAGCGTCTACCAGGTGCTGCTCGGCGAAGAGCGCGGGCCGCGCTTCGGCTCCTTCATCGCCCTCTACGGCGTCGCGGAGACGCGGGCGCTGATCGAGAAGGCGCTGTCCGGCGTCCTCCTGGCCGAGCACGAGGCCTTCCTCGCGGCGCGTTGAGCCGGTCCAAGGTGCGGCGCGCGGTTTTCGGGTGACGACCCGGGGGCGCGACGTGCCGTGCCATGGCGCGGCCGCGCCGGCCGGGCTATGGTCCCGGCGTTCGATGAGGTGGGACGATGACGGCAGCGCGCGACGAAGACACGCATTTCGGCTTCTCGAACGTGAGGCTCACGGACAAGCAGCGCCTCGTCGACGATGTCTTTCACAAGGTCGCCGGCCGCTATGACCTGATGAACGACCTCATGTCGGCCGGCCTGCACCGGGCGTGGAAGGATGCGCTCATCTCCACGCTGCGCCCGCCGCGGCACCGGCCCTTCCACCATCTCGACGTCGCCGGCGGCACCGGTGACGTCGCCTTCCGCGTGAGCGACGCCGGCGGGCCGGACACCAAGGTCACGGTGCTCGACATCAATGGCGAGATGCTCGCCGTCGGGCGCGACCGGGCGGCGGCGCGCCATGCGCACGACATCGAGTTCGTGCAGGGCAATGCCGAGAGCCTGCCCTTTCCGGACCGCAGCTTCGACGCCTATACGATCGCCTTCGGCATCCGCAACGTGCCGCGCATCGAACTTGCCCTGAAGGAGGCGCACCGCGTGCTGAAGCGCGGCGGCCGCTTCCTGTGCCTCGAGTTCAGCCGGGTCGACGTGCCGGTGCTCGATGCGATCTACGACGCCTATTCCTTCAACGTCATCCCGACGATGGGCCGCATGGTGACGGGTGACGGCGAGCCCTACCGCTATCTCGTCGAATCGATCCGCAAGTTCCCCAACGCCCGCACCTTCGCCGGCATGATCGAGGAAGCGGGCTTCGTGCGCGTCACGGCCCGGCCGATGACGGGCGGCATCGTCGCCCTGCATTCCGGCTGGAAGATCTGAGGCGGTCGTGATCTCAGCGCTCGTCCACTGCTTCAGGCTCGCCCGCGTCGGCTTCGTGCTGGCGCGCGAAGGGGCGCTTTCCCTGACCGACGTCGCCCCGCTGCCGCCGGCGATGCGCCTCATGATCTCGCTCGGCCGCACCGTCGAGCGGCGCGGCGCGCGCGAGAGCGGTTCGCGCCTTGCGGCGGCGATGACGCGGCTCGGGCCCTCCTACGTCAAGTTCGGCCAGTTCCTGGCGACGCGGCCCGACGTCGTCGGCGTGCGCGCGGCGGCCGATCTCGAGAGCCTGCAGGACCGGCTGCCGCCCTTTCCGCGCGAGGAGGCGGTGCGCACCATCGAGGAAGCCTTCGATGTGCCCATCGACAGGCTGTTCAGCGACTTCGGCCCGGCGCTCGCCGCGGCCTCCATCGCCCAGGTGCACAAGGCGCGCATCGGCGAGGGCGAGGGAGCGCTGACGGTCGCGGTCAAGGTGCTGCGGCCGGGGGTGCGCGAGCGCTTCGCACGCGATCTCGCCTCCATGCGCTTTGCCGCCGCCATGGCGGAGCGCCTGTTCCCGTCCATGCGGCGCCTCAGGCCCATCGAGGTGGTGGAGACGCTGGCGCGCTCCGTCGCCATGGAGATGGACCTGAGGCTCGAGGCAGCGGCGCTGTCGGAGCTCGGCGAGAACACCCGCGACGACGTCGACTTCCGCGTGCCGGACGTGAAGTGGGACCTCACCGCCCGCGACGTGATGACGAGCGAGTGGGTGGACGGCACGCCGCTGTCGGACATGGCGGCGCTGGTCGCCGCCGGCCACGACCGCGTGGTGCTGGCGCGCACGGTCATCCAGTCCTTCCTGCGCCAGGCGCTGCGCGACGGCTTCTTCCATGCCGACATGCATCCCGGCAATCTCTTCGTCGATCCCGAGGGGCGGCTCGTCGCGGTCGACTGCGGCATCATGGGCCGGCTCGGCCACAAGGAGCGGCGCTTCCTTGCGGAGATCCTCCTCGGCTTCATCACGCGCAACTACCGCCGCGTGGCGGAGGTGCATTTCGAGGCGGGCTACGTGCCGCGCCACCACAGCATCGCGGATTTTGCCCAGGCCATCCGCGCCATCGGCGAGCCGATCCACGACCGGCGCGCCGACGAAATCTCGATGGCGAAGCTCCTGACGCTTCTCTTCGAGATCACGGCGCTGTTCGACATGAACACGCGCACCGAGCTCGTGATGCTGCAGAAGACCATGGTGGTGGTCGAGGGCGTGGCGCGCTCGCTCGACCCGCGCCTCGACATGTGGTCGACGGCCGACCCGGTCGTGCGCCAGTGGATCGAGCGCAACCTCGGCCCCGTCGGCCGGCTGGAGGAGGCCGGGCGCGGCGCTTTGTCGATCGCGGGCTTCGCCGGGCACCTGCCGTCGATCCTCAACCGCGGCGAGCGCATCGTCGAGCAGCTCGAGATCGCCGGCGAGCGCGGCTTCCTGCTCGCGCCGGAAAGCGTCGCCGACATCGGCCGCGCCGAGGCCCGCCGCGCCCGCTGGGGCAACCTGGCGCTGTGGGTCATCGCGGCCATCCTGGCCGCCATGTGGCTCGGCGGCTGAAAATCCGCCACTCTGCACGTTAAGGTTGATACTTCATTTCCGTGCCGAGGGCTTCCATGGCGCGCTGAACTGTTTGCGTGCTGTGCACGACGCGCTAGTTTGCGCGTCGCGCCGCGCCGGCCTCGCTCGCCCAAGCGCCCGGCGCCGGATCGATCCTCGACGGGAGCGGCGCGTGACCAAGCGTATCCTTCTCATCATCGGTGGCGGCATCGCGGCCTACAAGTCGCTCGATCTCATCCGCCGCCTGAAGGAGCGCGGCTATTCCGTGCGTGCGATCCTGACGAAGGGCGGCGCGGAATTCATCACGCCGCTCTCCGTCGCCAGCCTGTCGCGCGAGCGCACTTTCACCGACCTCTTCTCGCTGACCGACGAGGCGGACATCGGCCATATCGAATTGTCGCGCTCGGCCGACCTCCTCGTCGTCGCGCCGGCGACGGCCGACCTTCTCGCCAAGATGGCGGGCGGCCATGCCGACGATCTCGCCTCGACGGCGCTTCTTGCTACCGACAAGCCGGTCCTCGTCGCCCCGGCGATGAACCCGCGCATGTGGCAGCACCCGGCCACGCGCCGCAACATGGCGCTCCTCGAAGCCGATGGCGTCGCCGTCGTGGGGCCGAACGAGGGGGCGATGGCCGAGCGCGGCGAGTTCGGCCCCGGCCGCATGGCCGAGCCGATGGAGATCCTGGCCGCCGTCGAGCGGCTTCTCGGCGGTGCGGACCTGCCGCTCGCCGGCCGCCACGTCCTCGTCACGTCGGGGCCGACGCACGAGCCGATCGATCCCGTGCGCTACATCGCCAACCGCTCCTCCGGGCGCCAGGGGCACGCCATCGCCGCAGCCGCGGCTGCCGCCGGGGCGCGGGTGACGCTCGTGTCCGGGCCGGTCGCCATCGCCCCGCCCGCGGGGGTGACGACGGTGGAGGTCGAGACCGCCCGCGAGATGCTGGCGGCGGTCGAGGCGGCGCTGCCGGCCGATGCCGCGGTCTTCGCCGCGGCGGTGGCGGACTGGCGCACGGCGGGCGAAGCCGCTCAGAAGATGAAGAAGAACGGCAAGGGCACCCCCCAGCTCGCCCTCGTCGAGAACCCCGACATCCTCGCCACCATCGCGCATCGTGCCGAGCAGCGGCCCGGCCTCGTCGTCGGCTTTGCGGCCGAGACGGAGAAGGTGGTGGAGCATGCCCGCCAGAAGCGCCTGCGCAAGGGCTGCAACTGGATCGTCGCCAATGACGTCGGCCCCGGCACGGGGGTGATGGGCGGCACGCGCAACACGGTGCATCTCGTCACCGGCGAAGGCGTCGAGGACTGGCCGACCATGGACAAGGACGAGGTGGCGCGCCGGCTCGTGGCCCGCATCGCCGCCGCCATGCCGAAGGGATCCGCATGACACCGACGCCGCCTGCCGAACCGCTCGTCGAGGTCGTGCGCCTGCCGCATGCGGGCGACCTGCCGCTGCCACGCTACGAGAGCGCGCATGCCGCGGGGCTCGATCTGATGGCAGCCGTACCCGCCGGTGGGCCGGTGACGCTGCCGCCCGGCGGCCGCGCGCTCGTGCCCACGGGTTTCGCGATGGCGTTGCCCCCGGGCTACGAGGCGCAGGTGCGGCCACGCTCCGGCCTTGCCCTGAAGCACGGCGTGACCGTTCTCAACGCGCCGGGGACCGTGGATGCGGATTACCGCGGCGAGATCGGTGTTATTCTGATCAACACGGGTGCAGCGGATTTTACGGTGAGCCGCGGCATGCGCATTGCACAGCTGGTCGTCGCGCCCGTGCGGCAGGTCCGGTTCGCGGAAGTCGACCGGCTCGGCGCGACGGAGCGCGGCGCCGGCGGTTTCGGGTCGACCGGCGTGTGACCCGCGAGAAGCAGACGAAGAGGAACGACGACAATGATCCTGCTCTCCCGGCGCAGCCTTCTCGCCATCGCCGCCGTGGTCGACGTGGCCATCCACGCCCGGCCGAGCCCGGTGGCGGCGAAGCTGCTCGCGGCCCGTCACAACCTGCCGCCGCGCCATCTCGAGACGGTGCTGCAGCAACTCGTGCGGGCCGGCATCCTCAAGGGAGTGCGGGGACCGCGCGGCGGCTATGAACTCGCGCGCGAGCGCCGCCGCATCACGGCCGGCGAGATCGTGCGGGCGGCGATGGCGACCTCGACGGAGGAATCGCTGCCGCCCGTGCCGGAATCCGCCCTCGTCGACCTCGTCGTCGGGCCGGTGGTGCGTGATGCCGGGGAGGCCTTTCTCAGGATCCTCGACGAATCGACGGTCGAAGACCTGTGCCGACGCGCCGAGGAGGCCGCGGTCTTCGGGCTCGTGCCGTCATCGGTCGATTTTACGATATAGAATGTGAATATAGGAATATTATCGACAGTCTTTGTGTAAATATGCTATCGGGGCTGAGGTTCAATCGCCTGGCCTGCCTTTCACTTCTGCGGCAGGCCGGCAGAAGGGTGGAGACGAGATCATGGCCGAACCAGCCGCCAAGCCCGCCGCGGACAAGCAGCACGTGCCCGGCCGCGGGCGGATCTACAATTCGATCACCGAGACGATCGGCGACACGCCCCTGGTGCGACTCGACCGGCTGGCGAAGGACAAGGGCGTCAAGGCCAACCTCCTCGCCAAGCTCGAGTTCTTCAATCCGATCGCGAGCGTGAAGGACCGCATCGGCGTCAGCATGATCGACGACCTCGAGGAGCGCGGCCTCATCAGGCCGGGCGCGACGCTGATCGAGCCGACCTCGGGCAACACCGGCATCGCGCTCGCCTTCGTCGCCGCCGCGCGCGGCTATCGCCTCATCCTCGTCATGCCGGAGACGATGTCGATCGAGCGGCGCAAGATGCTCGCTTTGCTCGGCGCCGAGCTCGTGCTCACCCCCGGCCCCCAGGGCATGCGCGGCGCCGTCAACCGCGCCGAGGAGCTGAAGAACGAGATCCCCGGCTCCATCATCCCGCAGCAGTTCGCCAACCCGGCCAATCCGGCCATCCACCGGCGCACCACCGCCGAAGAGGTCTGGAACGACACCAACGGCGAGGTGGACATCTTCGTCTCCGGCGTCGGCACCGGCGGCACCATCACCGGCGTCGGCCAGGTGCTGAAGCCGCGCAAGCCCTCCCTGCGCGTCGTCGCGGTGGAGCCGGAGGATTCGCCCGTGCTCTCCGGCGGCCAGCCCGGCCCGCACAAGATCCAGGGCATCGGCGCCGGCTTCGTGCCGCAGGTGCTCGACCGCTCCGTGATCGACGAGGTGGTGACGGTGGGCAACCAGACGGCCTTCGACACCGCGCGCCTCGTCGCCCGCCTCGAGGGCATCCCGGTCGGCATCTCCTCGGGCGCGGCGGTGGCCGCGGCGCTCGAGATCGCCGCGCGTCCGGACAGTGCCGGCAAGACCATCGTCATCATCATCCCCTCCTTCGCCGAGCGCTATCTCTCGACGGCGCTGTTCGAGGGGCTGTGATCTTTATTCCCTCTCCCCGTGAGCGGGGAGAGGGAATCTCGGCGCTCCTTCGAGAGGCCCTCTTTCGATTGGCTTGCGAAGCTCAGGGGCGGCCATGTGGCCGCCCTTTTGCTTGTTCGGCTTCGGCGGGCCCCGCCGCGTGCGGGGGCGCACGCCGGCCCGTTCCGGTTCGGCGCATCTTGTCCCTGCCTGACGCGCCGATGCGGCGCCGGGCACCGGGAGCCGAACCATGTACCGCCGCCTCGCCCTTCTCTCGATGTTCGTGTTCTTCGCCGCGGCCTACGCGACGCAGGACCGGCTGCCGCGCTCGGCGGTGAGCCTGCTGCGCGGGGCCGGCGAGCATGTCGCGATCGTCCCGGAGAGCGACGTGAGCATCGGGCCGGACATGTGAGCGCCGCCTCTCAAGCGGACATGAAAAAGGGCGCCTTCGGCGCCCTTTCCATTTGTCGGCGTCAGCCCGCCGCCGCTTCCTTGGCGCGCTCGGCGCGCTTGCGGTCGTTGGGGTCGAGCAGGGTCTTGCGCAGGCGGATGGACTTCGGCGTCACCTCGACGAGCTCGTCGTCCTGGATCCAGGCGAGCGCCCGCTCCAGCGTCATGCGGATCGGCGGCGTCAGGCGCACGGCCTCGTCCTTCGACGTGGTGCGGATGTTGGTGAGCTTCTTGCCCTTGAGCACGTTGACCTCGAGGTCGTTGTCGCGCGTGTGCTCGCCGACGATCATGCCCTGGTACACCTTCCAGCCGGGCTCGATCATCATCGGGCCGCGGTCCTCGAGGTTCCACAGCGCATAGGCCACGGCCTCGCCGGCGTCGTTCGAGATGAGGACGCCGTTGCGCCGGCCGGCGATCTCGCCCTTGTAGGGGGCGTAGGCGTGGAACAGCCGGTTCATGATCGCGGTGCCACGCGTGTCCGTCATCAGCTCCGACTGGTAGCCGATGAGGCCGCGCGTCGGGGCGTGGAAGACGAGGCGCAGCCGGTTGCCGCCGGAGGGGCGCATCTCGATCATGTCCGCCTTGCGCTCGGACATCTTCTGCACGACGACGCCCGAGTGCTCCTCGTCGACGTCGATGACGACCTCCTCGATCGGCTCCAGCGTCTCGCCCGTGGCCTCGTCCTTCTTGAAGACGACACGCGGGCGCGACACCGCGAGTTCGAAGCCCTCGCGGCGCATGGTCTCGATGAGGATGGCGAGCTGCAGTTCGCCGCGGCCGGAGACGAAGAAGGAATCCTTGTCGGACGATTCCTCGATCTTCAGCGTGACGTTGCCCTCGGCCTCCTTGAACAGACGGTCGCGGATCATGCGGCTCGTCACCTTGTCGCCCTCGGTGCCGGCGAGCGGCGAATCGTTGACGAGGAAGGACATGGTGACGGTCGGGGGGTCGATCGGCTGGGCCGGCAGGGGCGTGTCGGCCTCCGGCGCGCAGAAGGTGTCGGCTACCGTGCCCTTCTCGAGCCCGGCGATGGAGACGATGTCGCCCGCCTCGCCCAGATCGATCGGCTGGCGCTCGATGCCGCGGAAGGCGAGGATCTTCGAGACGCGGCCCTGCTCGATGACCTTGCCGTCGCGATCGATGACCTTGATCGCCTGGTTCGGCTTCACCTGCCCCGCCGAGATGCGGCCGGTGACGATGCGGCCGAGGAAGGGGTTGGCCTCGAGGATGGTGCCGAGCATGCGGAAGGCGCCGTCCTCGACGGTCGGCGGGGGCACGTGGTCGAGCACGAGGTCGAAGAGCGGCGCAAGGCCGTCCTCCTTCGGGCCCTCGGGCGAGGCCGCCATCCAGCCGTCGCGGCCCGAGCCGTAGAGGATGGGGAAGTCGAGCTGCTCGTCGGTGGCGTCGAGGGCGGCGAAGAGGTCGAAGACCTCGTTGATCACTTCCTGCGCCCGCGCATCCGGCCGGTCGACCTTGTTGATGGCGACGATGGGGCGCAGGCCGATCTTGAGCGCCTTGCCGACGACGAACTTCGTCTGCGGCATCGGGCCCTCGGCGGCGTCGACGAGCACGATGGCGCCGTCCACCATGTTGAGGATGCGCTCCACCTCGCCGCCGAAGTCGGCGTGGCCGGGCGTGTCGACGATGTTGATGCGCGTGCCCTTCCAGACGACCGAGGTCGCCTTGGCAAGAATCGTGATGCCGCGCTCCTTCTCGAGGTCGTTCGAATCCATCACGCGCTCGGCCACGCGCTGGTTCTCGCGGAAGGCGCCGGACTGGGCGAGCAGCTTGTCCACGAGGGTCGTCTTGCCGTGGTCGACGTGGGCGATGATGGCGATATTGCGCAGCTGCATGAAAACTCCTGCCGCGGCGGATGGGGCCCGGCTCATGACACGAAATTGCGAAGCGGATGAGACAGCGCGCGCTGCCCACGCGCACTGGCACGCGGTTCCTATAATCCGATGTGCGTCAAACGGCAACGGAAAGTCTGTTGCAGCGCAGCAGCTCCTTGACCTTTGACGACGATTTAGTAAGGTGTCCTTATATTAAGGTGACCCATGAGAACCGGCCCAGCCACCTTCGGTTTCCTCCTGACGGATGCGGCGCGCCTCCTGCGCGCGCGGTTCGACCGCGCCATGGAGGAGGCGGGCCTCGGCCTCACGCCGGGCGAGGCGCGCGCCCTCGTCTTCGTCAGCCATTTCGCGCCCATCCGCCAGAGCCACCTCGCCGAGCGCATGAGCGTGGAGCCCATGACGCTCGTCGGCTTCATCGATCGGCTGGAGGCGCGCGGACTGGTGGCTCGTGCTCCCGATCCGGAGGACCGGCGCGCCAAGACGGTGCAGCTCACCCCGGCGGCCCTGCCGCTCGTGGAGGAGATCAAGGTCGTGCTGACGCGGGCGCGCGAGGACGCGACGCGCGACTTCTCGCAGGAGGAGATCGAGACCATGCGCCGGCTGCTCGACCGCATGCGCAGCAATCTCTGCAGCCGCAGCGGCGGAGAGGGGGCATGAAGCCGTCCGCCGCCGCGCCGATGATGAGCGAGATGCGCACGGCCGTCATCGGCGCCTTCATCGTGGCGCTCGGGCCGGTGAGCCTGGCGCTCTATACCCCCGCGATGCCGGCGCTGGTCGGGGCCTTCGGCACGACGCCGGCGGCGATCAACCTGACGCTGACGGTCTATTTCTTCGGCTTCGCCTTCGCCCAGCTCGTCTGCGGGCCGCTCTCCGATGCCTATGGACGGCGCCCGGTGGCCATCGGCTTCTTCTCCATCTACCTGGCCGGCAGCCTCGTTGCCGCCTGGTCGCCGAGCATCGGCTGGCTGCTCGCCGGCCGGGCGCTGCAGGGCGTCGGCGTGGCGGCCGGCGTCGCCATCTCGCGCGCCATCGTGCGCGACCAGTTCACGGGCCAGACCTCGGCCCGCATCATGAACCTGATCGGCCTGATGCTCGCCGTCGGCCCCGCCGTCTCGCCGACGCTCGGCGGCATGACGGCGAGCGCCTTCGGCTGGCACGCCCTCTTCGTCATCATGGTCGTCTACGGCCTCGCCGTGGTCCTCACGCTCGCCCTCGCGACGCGCGAGACGAACCTTGCGCCCGACAGGGCGCTGGCGCGCCCGGCCCGCATGCTGACGAGCTACGGCGTTCTCCTGCGCGACCGGCGCTTCCTGCGCGCGGGCCTCGTCCTCGGCCTCACCACCGGCGGGCTCTATACCCTCGCCTCCATGCTGCCCTTCGTCATGATCGACCGGGTGGGCCTGACGCCGACGGGTTTCGGCCTGTCGATGCTGTGCCAGACCGGCGCCTATACCATCGGCACGGTGATCGTCGGGCGGCTGCTGCGCCGCTTCGAGGCGAGCCGCCTCATCTCGGCCGGCCTCGTCTTCTCGCTCTCAGCCGCCCTCTGGTTCGCGGTGGGCCTGAGGCTGCTGCCGCCGAGCTTTGCCACCGTCATGGTGCCGGTGGCGCTGTGGGCCTTCGGCATCGCCCTCGTCATGCCTGGCGTCACGACCAATGCGCTCGCCGGCTTTCCGCACATCGCCGGGGCCGCGGCGGCCATGACGGGCTTCATGCAGATCGGCGGCGGGCTCGTCGGCTCGGCGGTCGGCGCGGCGTTCTTCGCCGATCCCTTCGTCGCCATGACGACGGTCTTGCCCATCATGGGTGTCCTCGCGGCCGCCGCCCATGCCGGCCTCGCGCCGCGCCCGCTGCGCGCAGCCCCTCCCGCAGCCGAGGATCTGATGGCGGCTGCCGACCCCGCAGGCATCGTCGGCACGGGCGCGGAGGAGGCCATGCTGCTGGAGGAGGCGCGCCCGCGCGAACCACGGACGGCGCGGGAGGACGCCCGCACCTGATCGGTCAGGCGCGCGGGTTGCGGTGGCCGAAGCGCCATTCCGGCTGCACGGAGCGCACCAGCATCATCTCGCCGATGTTCTCCGCCGTGAGCAGGCCGACGAGACGGTCGTTGCCGTCGAGCACGCCGAGGGCCGGGGCCTTGGCCTCGTTGAGCTTGCGGAAGGCGGCCTCGAGCGGCTGGCGGTAGTGGATCGTCGGCACCTCGGCATTCATGACCTCGATGACGGGCGATGCGGCGCCGTGGTTCCTGAGCGCCATGACGAGGGCGTCGCGCGTCAGGATGCCGCGCAGGTGCCCGCCGCCGTCGACCACCGGGAATTCCTTCTGGGACGTGCGGATCATGGTCTCGACGGCATCGTCGAGCGAGCTCTGCGGGCCGAGCACCTCGAACTGCGTGATCATCGCCTCGCCGACCGGCAGGCCGCGGGTGACGTCGCGGAAGGCGACGTGCTCGGCCTCCGAGGAGGCGGCGAGATAGACGAAGATGGCGATGAAGATGAGGAGCGGGTTGAGGAAGAGGCCGGCGAAGCCGAGCAGGAAGGCGAAGCCCTGGCCGATGGTGGCGGCGAGCTGCGTCGCGCGCGAGAAGCCGACCCGCATGGCGAGCAGCGCCCGCAGCACCCGGCCGCCGTCCATGGGAAAGGCCGGGATCATGTTGAAGAGGACGAGGATGATGTTGGCCCCGGCGAGGCGCGCGAGCAGGCTGACGCGCGGATCCTCGAGCCGCGCCATGTCCGTCAGGTCGACGGTGGCGCCGAGGATGATGACGAGCACGAGGGCGATGACGACATTGACCGCCGGTCCCGCCACGGCGACGACCAGCTCCTCGCCCGGCTTTTCGGGAATGCGCTCGAGGCTCGCGACGCCGCCGATCGGAAAGAGCGTGATGTGCGGCGTGCGCACGCCGTAGCGCCGGGCGGCGAGCACGTGGCCGAACTCGTGGAGCAGCACACACAGGAAGAGGAGCGCGATGAAGAGGACGCTGTCGGCGGCAGCGGCGGGCCCGCCGAGGCGCCATTGCGCGAAGCCGATCCACGCCAGGAAGAGCAGGAAGGTGACGTGGATGCGCACCGCGGTGCCGGCGATGGTGCCGACGTGAATGGACCAGGGCATGGGCGCGAGCCTCCGGGAATCGGGCCGTCCGATCTACAGGAAAGCACGAACCGGGGCGGGCGCGCCATGCGGCCGAATGGTCCCGGCCGCGGCGCCGAACGCTTGAAGAAAGACGAGAGCGGTGGAGCGATGTCGGGACTGCCTCCCTCCCCGTCCTTTCGCTGGCGGGGAGGGGAATGCGGCCGCCAGCGCTGTTCGCCTCAGAGCCGGGCGCGCCACCAGGCGATCTGCGCGCGCACGTTGTCCGGGGCCGTGCCGCCGAAGCTCATGCGCGAGCGCACGGAGTTCTCGACGCCGAGGACGGCGTAGACCGCGTCCGTGATGCGCGGCTCCACCGCCTGCATCACGTCGAGCGACAGGTCTTCCAGGCCGCAGCCGCGCTGCTCGGCCTCGGCGACGAGGCGCCCGGTGACATGGTGGGCGTCGCGGAACGGCATTTCGAGCGCGCGCACCAGCCAGTCGGCGAGATCGGTCGCCGTGGCGAAGCCGGCGCCGGCGGCGGCCGCCATGCGCTCGGGCACGGGCTTCAGGTCCGCGATCATGCCGGAGACGGCGGCGAGCACGAGCTCGTAGGTGTCGGCGGCGTCGAAGAGGCGCTCCTTGTCCTCCTGCATGTCCTTGGAATAGGTGAGCGGCAGGCCCTTCATCACCGTGAGCAGCGCCACCAGCGAGCCGATGATGCGGCCCGGCTTGGCGCGCACCAGCTCGGCCGCGTCCGGATTCTTCTTCTGCGGCATGATGCTGGAGCCGGTCGTCCACTGGTCCGACAGGCGCACGAAGCCGAACTGCGGCGTCATCCAGATCACGATCTCCTCCGCGAGGCGCGAGAGGTGCATGGCCGAGATCGAGGCGATCGACAGATATTCGAGGATGAAATCGCGGTCGGAGACGGAATCGAGCGAGTTGCGCGTCGGCCCGTCGAAGCCGAGCGCCTCGGCCGTTGCGTGCCGGTCGATGGGGAAGGAGGTGCCGGCGAGGGCGGCGGCGCCGAGCGGGCATTCGTTGAGGCGCTTGCGCGAGTCGCGGATGCGCGAGCGGTCGCGCCCCAGCATCTCGACATAGGCCATGAGGTGGTGGCCGAAGGTGACGGGCTGGGCGCTCTGCAGGTGGGTGAAGCCGGGCATCACCGTCTCCGCATGGGCGGCCGCCTGGGTGAGCAGCGTGTCCATGAGGTTGGTGATCTGGGCGTCGGCCCGGTCATGCGCCTCGCGCACCCACAGGCGCACGTCCGTCGCCACCTGGTCGTTGCGGCTGCGGGCCGTGTGCAGGCGCCCGGCGGCCGGGCCGATGAGGTCGCGCAGGCGGCCCTCGACGTTCATGTGGATGTCTTCGAGCGCCGTGGAGAAGGTGAAGTGGCCGCCCTCGATCTCCTCGAGGATGCGCTTCAGCCCGTCGTGGATGGCGTCGCGGTCCTCTTCCGAGATGATGCCCTGCTTCGCCAGCATGTCGGCATGGGCGACGGAGCCGCGGATGTCCTGCGCGGCGAGGCGTCTGTCGAAGCCGATGGAGACGTTGATGGCCTCCATGAGTGCGCTCGGCGAGGAGGCGAAGCGCCCGCCCCACATCGCATTGGCGTTCTTGTCCTGCCCGTTTGCCGGCTTGCCGCTCATGTCGCCTCGCTCGCTTCGTCTGGCGCCCCTTCGCCATCGGCGCGTCATAGGCCAGCAGCGGGCGGGGGGCAAGGCGGGAGAGGGACGTAAAGGAAAAGGCGCGGCAGGTTCACGCCGGCCGCGCCTCAGGCAGGGGAGGAGAGCTACGCAGGACCGGGCTCAGCGCTCGGCGAAGGCCTTCTCGATGACGAAATGGCCCGGCTCGCCGTGGTTGCCTTCGTTGAAGCCGCGCTCCTCGAGGATGATCTTGAGGTCGCGGATCATCTGCGGGCTGCCGCAGAGCATCAGGCGGTCGTTCTCGGCGTCGATCGGCGGCAGGCCGATGTCGCCGAAGAGCTTGCTGGTCGTGATGAGATCGGTGATGCGGCCGCGGTTGCGGAAGGGCTCGCGCGTCACGGTCGGATAGTAGATCAGCTTCGAGCGGATCTCCTCGCCGAGGAACTCGTCTTCCGGCAGGTCGCGGGTGATCATCTCGCCATAGGCGAGCTCGGACACCTGGCGGCAGCCGTGCAGGAGGACGACCTTCTCGAAGCGCTCGTAGGTCTCCGGATCGCGGATCAGGCTGAGGAAGGGGGCAAGGCCGGTGCCGGTGCCGAGCAGGTAGAGGTTGCGGCCATGCATCAGGTTGTCGAGCACGAGGGTGCCGGTGGCCTTGCGGCCGACGATGATGGGATCACCTTCCTTCAGGTGCTGCAGGCGGGAGGTCAGCGGCCCGTCCGGCACCTTGATGGAGAAGAACTCCAGCTTCTCGTCGTAGTTGGGGCTCACGACGCTGTAGGCCCGCAGGAGGGGTTTTCCCTCCACCTCGATGCCGATCATCGTGAACTGGCCGTTCTTGAAGCGGAAGCCGGGGTCGCGCGTCGTCGTGAAGGAGAACAGCGTGTCCGTCCAGTGATGCACGCTCAGAACGCGCTCTTGGTTGAAGTTGCTCATGGCTTCTCGTCCATGCTCCCGGATCTGCGTCGCGGCCGGTGCCGCGGGGTTGAGTGCCGCGCCTTCACATAGCGGGGCGCCGCGCGGGGGAAAAGGGGTAACCAGCTTCTATTTGCACGATCTCGTACGGAATTGCAAGTATTTACATTTTTTCCGTACTAAATAGAAATTTCTCCTTGTCGGGGACGTCTTTCCACGCGTCCGCATCGTCCGGGACCGGTCCCTTATCGGTGATGTTGGGCCAGATCGCGGCATATTTCGCATTGACGGGCAGCCAGCGGTCGGCGCGCGGGTCAGTGTCGGAGACGATCGCGTCGGCCGGACATTCCGGCTCACACACGCCGCAGTCGATGCATTCGTCCGGATGGATGACGAGCATCGTCTCCCCCTCGTAGAAGCAGTCGACCGGGCACACCTCCACGCAATCCTGGTACTTGCAACGGATGCAGCCATCGGTCACGACATAGGTCATGCGAACCTCCGGAAGGGCTCTTGCTCGCCTCTGGATTGTTTGTATACTAACAAATTAGCGCACCTGATCCGGCTTGTCAATCGGGTCGCGACGCGGGCGGCGAGAGGCCGGTCGAAGCAACGGGAGAGAGGGAACCTATGGCGCACGACGCGGTACAGCAGGGCGGGAAGGGCAAGCTCGTCATTCGCAACATCGGCCTGATCCTGAGCGGCGATCTCGAGCGGCCGATCCTCGACGGCGACACGGTGGTCGCGATCGACGGCCGGATCGCCGCCGTCGGCCGCGAGAAGGACGTCGACACCGACGGCGCGAGCGAAGTCATCGATGCCAACGGCACGGTGCTGACGCCCGGCCTCATCGACAGCCACGTCCACCCCGTCGCCGGCGACTGGACGCCGCGCCAGCAGCAGCTCAACTGGATCGACAGCAACCTGCACGGCGGCGTCACCACCATGATCTCGGCCGGCGAGGTGCACACGCCGGGCCGGCCGCGCGACGTCGTCGGCCTCAAGGCCATGGCGATCTACGCGCAGCGCACCTTCTCCGCCTTCCGCCCGAGCGGCGTGAAGATCCACGCCGGCGCGCCCTGCATCGAGCCGGACATGACGGAGCAGGATTTCAAGGACCTGGCCGACGCGGGCGTCAAGCTGCTCGGCGAGGTCGGCCTCGGCGGCGTCAAGGACGGGCCGACGGCGCGCAAGATGGTGGCCTGGGCCCGCAAGTACGGCATCCAGTCGACCATCCATACCGGCGGGCCGTCCATCCCCGGCTCCGGCCTCATCGACAAGGACGTGGTGCTGGAGGCGGACACGGATGTCGTCGGTCACATCAACGGCGGCCACACGGCCCTGCCGGACGACCAGATCCGCTGCATCTGTGAGGGCTGCAAGCGCGGCCTCGAGCTGGTGCACAACGGCAACGAGCGGGCCGCGCTCTACACCTTGCGCATCGCGCGCGAGATGGGCGACCTCAACCGCGTCATCCTCGGCACGGATGCGCCGGCGGGCTCCGGCGTGCAGCCGCTCGGCATCCTGCGCATGGTCTCGCTGCTCTCCTCGCTCGGTGACGTGCCGGCGGAGGTGGCCTTCTGCTTCGCCACCGGCAACACGGCGCGCATGCGCCAGCTCGACTGCGGCCTGGTCGAGGTCGGCCGCGCGGCCGATTTCGTGCTGATGGACAAGGCCCAGCACTCGGCGGGCAAGGACCTGCTCGAGTCCGTGCGCCTCGGCGACCTGCCGGGCATCGGCATGACCATCATCGACGGCATCGTGCGCACGCAGCGCAGCCGCAACACCCCGCCGGCGACGCGCATGCCGGAGATCGTAGCGGGATAGGGCGCACGCGTTTCCGGCCGCGGGGTCGGAAGCGCGTCAGAGCATCTTCTGCAGCAGGGCGAGCAGCGTCGCGCGTTCCGCGGCGCTCAGTTCCTTCAGCGTTTCCTCGGAGATGGCGGCGGCCCGGGGCAGGCAGCGTGCGACGGTCGCCTCGCCCTCCGGCGTCAGGGCCACGAGCAGGCGCCGGCCATCGTCGGGGTCGGGGCTCGTCCCGGTCAGGCCGCGCTTCGTCAGCCGGTCGACGACGCCCTTGATGGTGGCGGCGTCCATGGCCGTCTGCCGGCCGAGGAGGTTCTGCGACAGCGGGCCGGCCTGGTGGAGCTTGGCGAGCGCCGCCCATTGGGTCGGCGTCAGGTCCTCGCCCATCATGGTCATGAAGATGGTCGTGTGGCGCTGGCTGACCTGGCGGAGGATGAAGCCGATCTGCTCGTCGAGAACATAGGCTGGCGTCGAAACGGCTGAGGTCATCGATACTCCGGTCCGGGCGGCGATCTCTCGCCGCCTATCACACTGCAAGATAAGCGTCACGAATGTCGGGGCTCTCCTCGAGCTCGCGGATCGTGCCGCCGAAGCGGATGCGCCCGCTCTCGATGATATAGGCCCTGTCGGAGATCAGCCGCGCGAAATGCAGGTTCTGCTCCGAGAGGACGATGCTGAGGCCTTCGTTCTTCATGGCGAGGATGGCGTTCGCCATCTCTTCGACGATCTTGGGGGCGAGGCCTTCCGAGGGCTCGTCGAGGAGGACGAGGGAGGGGTTGCCCATCAGCGTGCGGGCGATGGTCAGCATCTGCTGCTCGCCGCCGCTCATGCGCCCGCCGAGGCGCCCGCGCATCTCGCCGAGATTGGGAAAGAGCGTGTAGAGCTTCTCCGGCGTCCAGCGGGGGGCGCCCGTCCGCTCCGGCTGCTCGCCGACCATGAGGTTCTCCTCCACCGTCAGCTCGGTGAAGATGCGCCGGTCCTCGGGCACGTAGCCGAGGCCGCGGCGCACGATCTCGTGCGTCGGGCGCGCCGTGATGTCCTCGCCCTCGAAGAGGATGCGCCCCTCGCGCCGGGCGACGAGCCCGACGATGGAGCGGAAGGTGGTGGACTTGCCGGCGCCGTTGCGGCCGAGGAGGGCGACCACCTCGCCGGGGCCGACGTTGATGTCGACGTCGAAGAGGATATGGGCCGGCCCGTAGAAGCTGTTGAGCTGGTGGACTTCGAGTTTCATGCCGCGGCCTCTCCGCCATAGACGCTGCCTTCGCCGAGATAGACGGCCTTGACGTCCGGGTTGTTGCGCACCTCGGCCGGCGTGCCGCCCGCGATGAGGCTGCCGCGGTTCAGCACCATGATCCGGTCCGCATGCTCGAAGACGACGTCCATGTCGTGTTCGGTGAAGAGCACGCCGATCGACTGCTCGCGCGCGATCGTCGCGGTGAGGCGCATCAGCGCGACGCGCTCCTTCGGCGCCATGCCGGCCGTCGGCTCGTCCATCAGGAGGAGCCTCGGCTCGTTGACGAGGGCGATGGCGAGCTCGAGGCGCTTCAGGTCGCCATAGGCGAGCTCGCCACACGGCCGCTCCGCGAGGTCGCGCATGCCGACGAGCCCGAGCAGCCGGTCGGCCTCGGCGTGGTGGCGCGCGCCGGCGAAGCCGAACAGGCGGCCGAGCTCGCGGTGGTGCGAGAGCAGCGCCACCTGCACGTTCTCGCGCACCGTCATCGAGGGATAGGTGGCGGTGATCTGGAAGGTGCGGCCGACGCCGAGACGCCAGATCTCGCGCGGGCGCAGGCCGGCCGTGTCGCGGCCGAGGATCCTGACCGAACCGGTGTCGCGGCTGATCTGGCCGTTGAGCATGTTGAAGCACGTGCTCTTGCCGGCGCCGTTGGGACCGATGAGGGCGAGGATCTCGCCGGCGGCGAGGGTGAAGGACACGCCCCTGACCGCATGCACGCCGCCATAGGACTTCGACAGGTTCTCGACTTCGAGGATGGGCGTGCTCATCGTGCGGCCTCCATCTTGGGGGCGGCGATCGGGGCGGCGCCGCTGCCGGACGTCGGGGCGGTTGCCTTCGCGGGTGCGGTCCGCGCCGCGCTGCCGCCGTCGTCGGCCCGGGTGCGGCGGCGGGCCAGGAGGTCCTCCGCGAAGCCGACGATGCCCTTGGGGAAGGCGACGACGAGCAGCACGATGATGGCGCCGAGCACGAGCTTCGACAGGTCCGTCTGGCTGACGAGCCAGATGGCGAGCGCCTTGTAGACGATGGCGCCGACGACGGCCCCCGACACCGTCTCGATGCCGCCGAGCAGCACCATGACGAGCCCGTCGACCGACATCGGGATGGCGAGGTTGTCCGGGAAGACGCTGCCCTTCAGGAAGGCGAAGAGCGCCCCGGCGATGCCCGCGAAGGTGCCGGCGATGACGAAGGCGGCCCACTGCACGCGCGAGCGGTCAATGCCGATCGCCTCCGAGCGCAGGGCGGAATCGCGCGTTGCCCTGAGCGCATAGCCGAAGGGTGAGAAGACGAGCACCCTGAGCGCCACGATGCCGATGACCGAGACGGCGAGCGCCAGCCAGTAGAAGGTGGCGGGGCTCGAGGCCCAGCTCGCCGGCCACACGCCGAGGATGCCGTTGTCGCCGCCGGTGACCTCGACCCACTGGAAGGCGATGGACCAGGCGATCTGCGCGAAGGCGAGCGTCAGCATGGCGAAATAGACGCCCGACAGGCGCACGCAGAACCAGCCGAAGAGGATGGCGCCGGCCACCCCGAGCAGCGGCCCCAGCAGGAGCGAGCCGATCATCGGCATGCCGAACATGGTGGTGGCGAAGGCCGCGCCATAGGCGCCGAGGCCGAAATAGGCCGCATGGCCGAAGGAGGCGAGGCCGCCGACCGTCATCAGGAAGTGCAGGCTCGCCGCGAAGAGGGCGAAGACGGCGATCTCGGCCAGCACCGTCAGCGCGTAGTCGCCGGTGACGAAGGGCGCGAAGCCCGCGGCGACGACAACGGCGAGCATGATGAGGCGCTGGTTCTGGCTCATCGGCCGCCAGGGGCGGATGCTGAGCCCGGCCGGCTGGCGGGCCGGGCCTTCGGCGCGCCCGAGCAGGCCCCACGGCCGCACGATGAGCACGCAGGCCATGACGAGGAAGACGAGGACGATCGAGATCTTGGGAAAGATCAGGATGCCGAAGGCGTTGAGCTCGGAGACGAGCACCGCGGCGATGAAGGCGCCGAGCACGCTGCCGAGCCCGCCGATGACGACGACGACGAAGACCTCGACGATGATGGAGAGATCCATGAGATGGGTGACGGCGTTGCGCGGGATCTGCAGCGCGCCGCCGAGGCCGGCGAGGAAGATGCCGAGCGCGAAGACCGAGGTGAACAGCCAGGTCTGGTTGACGCCGAGGGCCGCCACCATGTCGCGGTCCTGGGTCGCGGCGCGCACGAGGACGCCCCAGCGGGTGCGGTGGAAGAGGATCCACAGGCCGCCGAGCACGAGCGGGCCGAGCACGATGAGGAAGAGGTCGTAGGTCGGCACCGCGAGGCCGAGGATATCGACCGCGCCGCGCAGCCCGGGCGCACGTGGCCCGACGAGGTCCTCCGGGCCCCAGATCATGACGACGAGGTCCTGCACCATCAGCGTCACGCCGAAGGTCGCGAGCAGCTGGAACAGCTCCGGCGCGCGATAGATGCGGCGCAGCAGCACGATCTCCAGCAGCGCGCCGACGGCCGCGACGACGAGGGCCGCGACGACGATGCCGCCCCAGAAGCCGAAGAAGCCCTCGAACCGGTCGGTGAGCGTATAGGCCACATAGGCGCCGAGCATGTAGAAGGCGCCGTGGGCGAAGTTCACGATGCGCGTGACGCCGAAGATGATCGACAGGCCGGACGCGACGAGGAACAGGGAAGCCGCGCTGGCGAGGCCTGTCAGGAACTGGACGACGAAGAATTCCACGGACGCGACCCTCTGGTTCTGGTCAGGCCCGGCGTCGTTGCGCCGGGGTTCGCTGGGCTGAGCGACGCTGCTCATTCCCTCCCCCCCTTGCGGGGGAGGGTAGGGAGGGGGCACCTGGATGACCGCCGTGTTCTTGCGTCACGGCCTCCACCCCCACCCCTCCCCGAGCAAGTCGAGTGATCCCGGCTTGCTCTTCCCAAGATCCCTTCCCGGGTGAATCCGAGATGGGTGGGGGAGGGGAATAGCCGCTCTCGCTACGGCAGCGGCGCTCCTTAACGCTTCAGCCGCAACATCACCCCTGCGGCCTGAGCTGCTTCACGTCCTCTTCGGACGGCAGGTAGTTGGCGCCGTCGCGATAGACGGAATCGACCATAACGCCCTTGCCGTCGCGTACGTCGGTCTTGCCGACATAGGCGCCGAGCGTCGACTGGTGGTCGGTCGCGCGGAAGACGATCTTGCCGAAGGGCGTGTCGACCTCGACGCCCTTGGCGGCGGCGACGAGCTTGTCGGTCTCCGTCGAGCCGGCCTTGGCGAGGACGGCCGCGACCGCCTTCATCGTGCCGTAGCCGACGATGGAGCCGAGGCGCGGATAGTCGTTGAACTTCGCCTGGTAGGCCTTGAGGAAGGCGTCGTGCTCGGGCGTCTTGATGTCGTACCAGGGATAGCCGGTGACGATCCAGCCCTTGGGGGTCTCGTCCTTGAGGGGGTCGAGATATTCGGGCTCGCCGGTGAGGAAGCTGACGACCGAGCGGTCCTTGAACAGGCCGCGGGTGTTGCCCTCGCGCACGAACTTCACGAGGTCGGCGCCGAAAGTGACGTTGAGGATGGCTTCGGGCTTCGACGCGAGCAGCGCCTGCGCCACCGCGCCGGCGTCGATCTTGCCCTGCGGCGGCCACTGCTCGTCCACCCATTCGATATCCGGCCGGGCCTTCGAGAGAAGCTCCTTGAACACCGCGACGGCCGACTGGCCGTATTCGTAGTTCGGCGCCACCGTCGCCCAGCGCTTGGCCGGCAGCTTGGCCGCCTCTTCGGCCAGCATCGCCGCCTGCATGTAGTTGGAGGGGCGCAGGCGGAAGGTGTAGTCGTTGCCCTTGGACCAGGTGATGGCGTCCGTCAGCGGCTCGGCTGCCATGAAGAACACCTGCTTCTGCTTGGCGAAATCGGCCACGGCCAAGCCGATGTGCGAGAAGAAGGTGCCGGTGATGAGCGCCACGCCCTCGCGCGAGACGAGCTCGTTGGCGGCCGTCACGGCCTCGGCCGGCTTGCCGGCGTCGTCCTTGGAGATGACGACGAGCTTCTTGCCGTCGACGCCGCCCTTGGCATTGATCTCCTCGATGGCGAGCTGCCAGCCCTTGCGGTAGGGCTCGGTGAAGGCCGGCAGGGCCGAATAGCTGTTGATCTCGCCGATCTTGATCTCGCCCTGGGCTCGGGCGGCGCCGGTGGCCGCGACAATGGCCAGGGCTGCAAAGGCTACCGATTTTCGCAATCTCGTCCGCATGTGCTCTCTCCCGTTATCGTCCGCGCCCGTCCCCTCTGGTCTGGACCGTCAGCGCAAGCCGTCCTCACCCTTGATCTCTTGCTTCGTCAGCCCGCCGACGCGCGGCAGCGGCCGGCCGGAATCCGTGACGGCGACCGCCACCAGGATCTCGCCCGCGCGCGGTGCGTCGTTGAGGCTGACCTCCATGCCGTCGAAGTGGCTCCGCACATAGGCGGCATCCTTGTGGCCGAGCGGGATGTCGAGCACCGCGCCCGGCCCGCCGCGTTTCTTCGAGGAGGGAATGAGCGCTGCGCCCTTGCCCAGCACCTTGCGCACCGGCGTGCCCATGCGCGGGTGCAGGATGGCGGCGGCATGCTCCAGCTCGCCGTTCTCGCCGACGAGCGCCGCCTTGCCGTAGCTCTCGGCCGCCTGCCCCTCGATGCCCAGCGCCGCGACGGCCTTCTCCGCCAGGAAGCCGCCGAGCTCCTCGCCGATGTCCATGAGCTCGCCGAGGTCCTCGACATAGCGCCCGGCAAAGGGGTTCTCGATCACGGCGACAGCCGCGGCCTTGCGGGTCGGCGGGCTCACCAGCCGGCCCATCTCGGTGTGGGTTTCCTCGACGAATGTCGCGATCTTGCGGATCTTCGCCTTCATCTCAGGCCGTCCTCTCCCTTGATCTCGCTCGCCTTCAGCCCGCCGACGCGGGCGTGGATGCGCGGCCCCGTCGTCATGACGAGGATGACCGCCATCTCGTCGGCGCGCGGGGAATCGGGGATGCCCACCTCCATGGCGTCGAAATGGCTGCGCACGTAGGAAGCGTTGATGTGCGTGACCGGCACGTCGAGGCGCGCGCCCGGCCCGCCGACCTTCTTGGTCGAGGGCACGATGGCCTTGGCATCGCCCAGGGCCTCGCGCATGGCATAGCCGCCGGGCACGTGCCACAGCGCGCCGTGCTCCAATTCGCCCGCGGCGCCGACGATGGCGCCCTTGCCGTAGCCCTCGATCGCCGCGACGTCGCCGCCGAGGGCGGCGATGAGGTCCCGCGCCATGGCGAGGCCGAGGGGCTTCAGGTCGTCCATGAAGCCGGCGATGTCCTCGACATGGCGGCCGGCGAAGGGATTGGCGATCACGGCGACGATGGCGCCGCGCTTGAGGGGCCTTGCGGCCGGCTGGCCGCCCTCGTGGAAGATCTCCTCCACCGTGATCAGGCGCTTGCGGACATCGACGTCAGGCATGGATTTGACCCGTCTCCCGGAAAGTGTCAGCCGGCCGCGGCGCGGGCGCCGCGACGGTGGGTGCGGCCGGCAGCGAGCCTACCGTTCGCGTATGACCTTGCAAATGCAATGCCGCGGCGATGATCAGTCCGCGGTGGAGAAGCGCCTGCGCGAAGCCGCAGCCGGCGTCGAGCGCCGCCGCGATGTCGATATCGTCGAGGCGGCGCACGGCGCGCGTCACGGGGCGCTCGCCGAGGTCGCTCTCCGGCGCGAGCACCGAGGCCGGCACGCGCGTGACGGCGGGATGGCCCGGCAGGTCGACGGCGTTGGCGATCATGGTCGCGGCCGCATCCGCTGCCGCCGCGTCGCGGGCGAGCACGGTGACCGCGTCGGCGATGCCCAGCGAGAAACTACGCCCGTGCCGGCCGCTCGTGGCGATACCGCCGATGCCATGGGCGGCGGTGAGGCTGAGGGTGCCGAAAAGGCCCGGCTCGTCCGGCCGGTCCACCATGCCGATGGAGAAGGTGCTGGCCGCGCTAAGATGGAGCGCGATGTCGCCGCCGTTGTTGACATAGGCCTTGTCGAGCCGCGCCACGGCGAGCATGGCGGCGAGGACCTCGTCCGCATCGGCGCCGGCGACGGCCGCCATAGGCGTGATGAAGCCGTCGGCTGCATGGGGCATGACGGCTCCCTGCATGCGCCGCGCGACCGCGCCGGCGAGCGGCGGATCGCCAGGGCGCGCCTGCCGCCGCAGCGCCGGCAGTTCGGCGCACAGCTCGTCGAGCAGGGTCGCGAAGCGCCGCGCCGCGGCCTCATAGGCGCGCGCCACCTCGCCCGCTTCGCCGAAGGCCTCGATGATGAGGTCGATCGGGCCGTGCTGCAGGTGCAGCCGGCGCCCGTCGGGCAGCATGCGGGCGGTGGCGGCGTCCCTCATCCGTGCGACCTTTTCGCCTTCTGCGGCGACAGCGGCCAGGGATTGTCCAGGCGGTGCGGCACCTGCCGGCGCGCCTCGCCCGGCTCGAGCGACGAGACCGGCCGGACCTCGCCCATATGGCCGCCGAGCGCCTCGTAGTCGCTCAGCCGCATCGTGAACTCGATGGGCGCGACGAGGGCCGGCGTCGGCACGTAGCCGAAGGCGTTCTCCGGCACGCGCGTCACGTCCACCATGAAGGTGATGCCGCCGCCGGGCCAGACATAGACCGGCGCGCCGCCGCAGGTGACATAGGTGAGCGCGTCCTTGACGGAGAGGGTGAGGCGCACCGGGTTCTCGGTGACGCCGGCGCGCAGCGAGCCGCCGGCCCCGCCCATGAAGAGCACGGTGCACAGGGCGGGCTCGCAGTTCTCCTTGATGCGCTCGACCGACTGGCGCAGCGCCTCGGGCAGCGCGCGCTCGACCGGCGTCAGCGTCTCGTCGAGCTCGTAATAGGCATGGTGCTCGCCGGTGGTGGAGACCATGAGGAGCCGGAGGCCCGGCCGCGCCACCTTGGGGTCGAAGGGGCCGAGGATCGACAGGGGATCGGAGATGTTGGTGCCGCCCCAGCCCGTGCCCGGCTCCGCCACCTGGAAGTAGCGGCCCGGGGTCGAGCGCCGGCCCTTCATCTTGATGCCGGTCTCGGGGATGTCGAGCAGCTTGCCGGCCTGGTGCTCGGAGAGGACGCCGGTGATGTGATCGTCGACTACCACCACCTCGTCGACCTTGCCGTGCCACTGCTTGGCGAACATGCCGATGGTGGCCGAGCCGCAGCCGACGCGCATGCGCTCCTCGGCGACGCCGTTGACGATCGGCGGCTTGCCGGCCTGAACGACGACGGTGGTGCCGTCGTCGATGGTCATTTCCACCGGCTTGCCGTTGCACAGGTCGAGCAGGGCGTCGCAGGTGATGCGGCCTTCCTTCTTCGAGCCGCCGGTCAGGTGATGCACGCCGCCGAGCGACAGCATCTGCGAGCCGTATTCGCCGGTGGTGACGTGGCCGACGGCCTCGCCCTCGACGCGCACGGTCGCCTGCTCCGGGCCGAGGTGGCGGTCGGTGTCGATCTTCACCTTGACGCCGCAATAGCTGAAGATGCCCTCGGTGACGACCGTCACCATGTCCACCCCGTCCACCTCGGACGAGACGATGAAGGGCGCGGGCTTGTAGTCGGGATAGGTGGTGCCGGCGCCGATGGCGGTGACGAAGGTCTCCTCGCCCTGGACGATGGTGCCGTCCCACTCGCCCTTGTTGAAGGGCACCACGTTGCCGCCCTGGGCAAGCGTACGCTCCAGCACCACGTGCGGGTCGATGCGCACCAGCTCGCCCTCGTGGTTGGCGTAGCGGTCGCAGGCGCCCGTCATGCCCGGCTTGATGTAGCACATCACCGGGCAGGCATCGCAGCGGATCTTGTCGTCCTTGGCCGCGCCCGGCGCGGCCGCCTGTTCGTTCTGCATGTCAGCCTCGTGCGCCTCTGGCGGCGAGAAGGGCGGCGCGCACCCGGTCGGGCGTCGCCGGCACGCGGCGGATGCGCACGCCGGTGGCGTCGTGGATGGCGTTGAGGATGGCCGGAGCGGTCGGGATCAGCGCCTGTTCGCCGATGCCCTTGGCGCCGAAGGGGCCGACGGGCGAGGCATCCTCGACGAGGATCGACTCGACCGGCGGCATGTCCCCCGCCGAGGGGATGAGATAGTCGTGCAGGTTCTCGCCCTTGCCGGGGAAGAACTCCTCCATCAGCGCAAGGCCGAGGCCTTGCGCGGCGCCGCCCTCGATCTGTCCCTCGACGAGGGTCGGGTTGATGGCGCGGCCGACGTCGTGCGCCGCGGTGATCTTGAGGGCCTTCACCGTGCCGAGCGCGGTGTCGACCTCGACCTCCACCATATGGGCGCCGAAGCCGTAGACGGCGTAGGGGATGCCCTGGCCGTCGGCATCGAGCGGGCTCGTCGGCGGGTCGAAGGTGGCTTCGCCGGTCAGCAGGTAGCCGTGCTCGTCGGCCGGCAGATCGGCCAGGGCGATGGCGCGCTCGTGGCCGCCGTCGCGTACCGTGACCGCATCGTCGGCGAAGCTGACCGTCGCGCCCTCGCCGGCATTGGCGAGGCGCAGGATGGCGGCGCGCAGCTCGCGGCCCGCGAGTTCGGCCGCCTTGCCAGTAACGAAGGTCTGGCGCGAGGCGGAGGTCTTGCCGCAGTCGGGCGTCAGGTCCGTGTCGGCCGAGACGAGATCGAAGCGGGCAATCGGCGCGCCGAGCGCGTCGGCGCAGATCTGGGTGATGACGGTGTTGGAGCCCTGGCCGATGTCGACCGCGCCCTGGTGCAGCGCAATGCGCCCGTCGCGCTTCAGGCCGACGCGGATGGTGGAGGGATTGGGCAGCGAGGTGTTGCCGCAGCCGTACCACATGCCGGCGACGCCGACGCCGCGGCGCAGCCGGCCGTCGCCCTTGCCGTCGCTCGTCGCATTGAAGGCGGCCGCCTCGGCCAGAGCGCGCTGCCAGTGCGGCACAAGGGCTTCGAAACAGGCGCGGATGCCGACACCTTCGCCGAGCACCTGGCCGGTCACGGTCGGCTGGTCGGCGCGTAGCGCGTTGCGCAGGCGGAATTCCAGCCGGTCCATGCCGATCTTGTCGGCGAGCTCGTCGTAGAGCTGCTCCTGCGCGATGCCCGCCTGCGGCACGCCGAAGCCGCGGAAGGCGCCGGCGGGCACGAGGTGGGTGTGCACGGCGCGCGTCAGCGCCCGGTAATGCGGCACATAATAGGGGCCGGAGGCGTGGACCGGCACGCGATTCGCCACGGTCGGGCCCCAGGAGGAATAGGCGCCGGTGTTGAAGTCGCCGAGAAAATCGAGGCCGACGAGCCTGCCGTCCTGCGTCGCGCCCGCCCGCGCCCTGATGCGCGCCGGGTGGCGCTTCGTCGTCGTCATGATCGACTCGGGGCGCGTGTAGGTCATGCGCACCGGCCGGTCGAGGTGCCAGGCGGCGATGGCGATGAAGGGCTGCACCGAGAGGTCGAGCTTGGAACCGAAGCCGCCGCCGACGGCGGTCGGGATGATGCGCACGGCCTCGGGCGCGATGCTGAGCACCTTGGCGACGTCGTCGCGGTCCATGTAGGGCGCCTGGGTGCAGGCCTGCACCTCGATGCGCTCGCCGACGCGGCGGGCAAAGCCGGCCTCCGGCTCGATATAGGCGTGCTCGACGAAGCCGGTCTCGAATTCGCCGTCGACGACCACGTCGGCCTTCTCGAGCGCGGCCTCGACATCGCCCCTGACGACGCGGCCGCCGACGAGGATGTTGCCCACGCGGCCCGTGTGCACGAGCGGCGCATCGTCCGCGAGCGCCGCATCGATCGTCGTATTGGCCGGCAGCTCCTGCCAGGTGACGGGGAAATCGGACAGGTCGAGCGCCGCCATGGCCGCGGCCTCGCCGACGATGGCCGCCACCGCCTCGCCGCGGAAGCGCGCCTCCGTCTCGGCGAAGACCGGCTGGTCGGCGAAGGGCGGGATGACGCCGTAGCAGTTCTCGCCCGGCACGTCCTTCGCCGTGAAGACGCGCACGATGCCGGGGTGGCGGGCGAGGAAGGCGTCGATGTCGCCGAAGGAAAAGGCGGCGCGGTGGTAAGGGCTGCGCACGGCCCTGAGGACGAGGGCATCGGCCGGGGCCTCGTCGGCGCCGAAGATGTCGGTGCCGCGCACCTTCTTCAGCCCGTCGAGGCGGCGGATGCGGGCGCCGACGGCCGCGCCGCCCTCCGGCAGCACCTCGGCCCGCGCCTCGGCCGCCACGTCGAGGATGGCGGCGACGATCTTGCGATAGCCGGTGCAGCGGCAGAGCACGCCGCCGATGGCGTCGAGCACCTCGGCCTCGCTCGGCCGCTCGTTGCCGGCAAGGAGCGCGACGGCGGCGACCAGCATGCCCGGCGTGCAGATGCCGCACTGGGCGGCGCCGTGGCGCAGGAAGGCCTCCTCGAGGCGCCCGGCGACGGGGTGGCCGGCCGGCAGGCCTTCGACAGTGGTGACGCTGCAGCCCTCGACCTGCCCGGCGGCGACGAGACAGGAGCAGACGGCCTCGCCGTCGACGAGCACGGAGCAGGCGCCGCAGTCGCCTGCGTCGCAGCCGACCTTGGTGCCCGTGAGGCCGAGGTCGTCGCGCAGCACCTTGGAGAGGCGCGCGGCGGGCGAGGCGGCGACCTCGACCGTCCGGCCGTTCACGGTGAGGGCGACGCCGGCGTGGCTCTCGGTTGCGGCAACCCGGTCGAGCATGTCAGGCGGCCTCCTTGGCAGCATCGCGCACGCAGGCTTCGAGCGCGCGGGCGACGAGCGTCTCAGCCGCATCCGCGCGGTAGGCACCGGTGGCGCGCACGTCGTCGATGGGGGAAAGGGGGGCAAGATGCGCGGCCTCGACGGCCGTGCCGATACCGGCCGCGGCCGGCTTGCCGATGAGCGCCGCCTCCAGCGCCGGCAGGCGCTGGGCCACGGCCGAGCACGAGCCCACGGCGACGCGCGCCGCGTCGATGCGGCCCGTCTCGTCGGTGCGCAGCATGGCCGCGACCATGACGATGGAGATGACGAGATAGCGCCGCGCGCCGAGCTTGAGGAAGACGGAGCGGGCGTCCGTCATGGCGTGGGGCACGAGCACGGCCGTGACGATCTCGTCCTCGCGCCGCTCCGTGCGGCGATAGCCCGAGATGAAGGCGGCGAGCGGCAGGCGGCGGATGCCGGCGCGGGAGGCGAGCTCGACCTCGGCATCGAGCGCGATCAGCGGCGGCACGCCGTCGGCGGCGGGCGAGGCATTGCAGAGATTGCCGGCGACGGTGCCACGGTTCTGGATCTGGATCGAGCCGACCTCGCGCGCAGCGGCCTTCAGGGCGTCGAAGCCGCGCGGCAAGTCTGCCCTCGCGACCTCGGTCCAGGTGGTCGCGGCGCCGATGCGCACATGGTCCGGCCCCATGCCGATGCCGCGCAGCTCCGGCAGCGCCGAGATGTCGAGGAAGGGGCGCGCCTGCGGCCGGTCGCCGAGGGCCGGAAAGACGTCCGTGCCGCCGGCCAGGACTTGCGCGCCCGTTGTCGCGAGCGCGTCGAGCGCTTCGTCGAGGGTCCGCGGACGGAGGTACATCGATGCCTCCCGAAACTGATGTTCACCCTCTGACGGCATCAGCAATGCCGATCAGTTTTTTGTTGGTATACAAATAATCTGCAACTGGATGAGCGGCACTGTCAAGCGGCACCTGACCCGCTTTTTGGAGCAATGGGGGGCTCGTGGCATGGCAACTGCCCAAAAGCGCGGCAGGCGCCGCCTGGGGCGCCCCGCACGTCGCTGTGCCTGATGAAGAAAGGATGCCCGATCGCGGCGCCAAGGTCTATGCGGAGGGCTATTTCGGCCCCGCTTCGCCCGACGCTTGCTCCACGCCGAGCCATCGCTGGATGCCCCGGGCGGCGGCCACCCCGGTCGCGAAGGCGGCCTGCAGCAGGTAGCCGCCGGTCGGCGCCTCCCAGTCCAGCATCTCGCCGGCGGCGAAGACGCCGGGCAGGGCCTGCAGCATGAGGTTGTCGTCGAGTGCCTCGCGGCGGATGCCGCCGGCGCTGGAGATGGCGCGGGCGATCGGCCGCGGCGCGGTGAGGGTGAGCGGCAGGGCCTTCGCCGCCTTCGCCAGCGCCGCGGGCTCGGCCGGCAACTCGCCCAGCACCTCCCTGAGGAGATTGACGGAGACGGGCATCAGGCCGCCCGCCTTACGCAGGAAGGAGGCGGTGGATTGCTTGCCGCGCGGCCGCGCGAGGCGGGCGGCAAGATGCGACGGGCTGAGATCGGGCCTGAGGTCGAGCGTCACCGTCTGCGGGCCGTGCGCGGCGATGGCCTCGCGCAACCGCCCCGACAGGGCATAGATGGCGCCGCCCTCCAGCCCCTCGCGCGTGATGACCGCCTCGCCCATGACGCTCATGCCGTCGAAGCCGATGGCGATGCGCTTCAGCGGCGTGCCGGCGAAGCGCTCGGCGAAATGGTGCGACCACGCATGCTCGAAGCCGCAGTTGGCCGGCGCGAGCGGGGTGAGCGCGACGCCGCGTGCGGCAAGAATCTCCGTCCACGTCCCGTCGGAGCCGAGGCGCGGCCAGCTCGCGCCGCCGAGCGCCAGCAATGTGGCGTCGGGCGCGAGGTGAAGCGCATCGCCGTCCTCCCTCTCGAGGAGGAGGCGTCCGTCCCCGTCCCAGCCCTGCCAGCGGTGGCGCGTCGCCAGGGCCACGCCGAGCCCGTCGAGGCGGCGCAGCCAGGCGCGCAGGAGCGGCGAGGCCTTGAAGCTCTCCGGGAAGACGCGCCCGCTCGAGCCGACGAAGGTCTTTTCGCCGAGCCCCTCGCACCAGGCGCGCAGCGCGGCCGGCGGAAAGGCCTCGATCATCGGGGTGAGCCACGGCTCGGCGGCGCCGTAGCGGGCGAGGAAGGCCTCGCGCCCTTCCCCGTGCGTCAGGTTGAGGCCGCCGCGCCCGGCCATGAGGAGCTTGCGCGCCGGCGAGGGCATGCGTTCGTAGACGGTGACGGCAAGGCCGGCCCGCGCCAGCTCTTCCGCCGCCATCAGCCCGGCCGGGCCGGCTCCGATGACGGCCACCGTTTTCCTGTTGTCCGTCATGAGGTCCTACCGGCTGATGCGTGTGGACAGGATGATCGAGGACATGGTGCGCTCCACGCCCTCCAGCGCCCCGATGCGGTCGATGAGCTGGTCGAGCTCCGCGATCGAGGGCGCCGCGACGACGGCGATCATGTCATAGCTGCCGCTGATGGAGTGGAGGGTGCGCACCTCCACGATGCCGGCGAGCGCCTCCTCGACCTTGCGGGCGAACTTGGGCAGCGCCGTGATGAGCACATGCGCGCGCACGAGGCCGCGCTCGTAGTCGTCCGCCAGGCGCACCGTATAGCCCGCAACGATGCCGCGCCGCTCCAGCCGCTCGATGCGGCTCTGCACCGTGGTGCGCGACAGCCTGAGGCGCCGCGCGAGGTCGGCCGTCGGCGTGCGGGCATTCTCGCGCAGGAGGGCGATGAGCTGGCGGTCGGTATCGTCCATCGGCGTTTCGCAGGAAGGAATCGTCGTTTTCACTAAGCGATCTTCGCGTTTCGGCGAAGCGGAATCTTCAATTCGACGGCCAAGGTGCGATCCTGATGGCAATTGCCAAACGGGGAACCACAGCCATGCGTGACCGCAAGTCCATTCTCGTCGTCGGAGCCGGCAAGATCGGCGCCACCATCGCCGACCTGCTGACGGGCTCCGGCGATTATGACGTGACGGTCGTCGACCGTGATCAGGCCCAGCTCGACGCGCTCGACGCTGCCCTGCCCGTCGCCAGGGTCCGGCTCGACATCGCCGGGGACGGGGCGCTCGACCGGCTGCTCGCGAAGACGTTCGCCGTGCTCAGCGCCGCGCCCTATCACCTGACGACGCGCATCGCCGAGGCGGCGGCGCGCGCCGGCGTGCACTATCTCGACCTCACGGAGGATGTCGCCAGCACGCGGCGCGTCAGGGAGCTGGCAGCGGATGCGAAGAGCGCGTTCATTCCCCAATGCGGGCTGGCGCCGGGCTTCATCTCCATCGTCGCCCACGACCTCGCCCGCCGCTTCGACACGCTCGACAGCGTGCGCATGCGTGTCGGCGCGCTACCGCAATATCCGTCCAACGCCCTCAACTACAACCTCACCTGGAGCACGGACGGCGTCATCAACGAATATTGCGAGCCGTGCGAGGCCATCGTCGAGGGCGAACTCGTCGAGGTGCCGGCGCTGGAGGAACGCGAGGAATTCTCGCTCGACGGCGTCACCTACGAGGCCTTCAACACCTCGGGCGGGCTCGGCACCCTGTGCGAGACGCTGAAGGGCAAGGTGCGCACGCTCAACTACCGCACCATCCGCTATCCCGGCCACTGCGCCATCATGAAGGCGCTCTTGAACGACCTCGGCCTGCGCCACCGGCGCGAGCTGTTCAAGGACATCCTCGAAAGCGCGCTGCCGACGACCCTGCAGGACGTCGTCGTCGTCTTCGTCACCGTGAGCGGGCGCCGGGGCGGCCGCCTGGTGCAGGAGACCTACGCCAACAAGATCTACAGCGCGCGCGTCAACGGCATCACCCGCAGCGCCATCCAGATCACCACGGCCTCGGGCATCTGCGCGGTGCTCGACATGCTGGCGACGGGCGAGCTGCCGCGGCGCGGCTTTGTGCGGCAGGAGGACATCGCGCTCGACACCTTCCTCGCCAACCGCTTCGGCCGCGCCTACGGGCAGCCGGCGCCGCAGCCCTACAGCGCCGCGGCGTAAGCATCGTCCGAGCCGTGGCGTCACTCCCTCTCCCCGTTCACGGGGAGAGGGTTCAGACGGCAGCCGCCAGCCACGCACGTTGCCGGTGTTCTCTTGACGCTCCGCCTCAGATGCCGCGGGTCGCGCCGCCGTCGATGCGGAGCTTGGCGCCGGTGACGTAGGAGGCCTTTTCGCTCGTAAGGAAGGCGACCACGTCGGCGAATTCCTGCGGCGTGCCGTAGCGGCCGGCCGGGATCGTCGCCTTCGAGGCCTCGGCCACCTCCTCCGGCGTCTTGCCCTGGCGCTGCGCATTGGCCGCGTCGAGCTCCTCCACCCGCTCGGTCTCGATGCGCCCGGGCAGCACCACGTTCACCGTCACGCCCTGGCCCGCCACCTCGCTCGCCAGCGTCTTCGACCAGCCCACCACCGCCGAGCGGATGCCGTTCGACAGGGCAAGGCGCGGGATCGGCTGCTCGACGCCCGAGGAGGCGATGGTAACGATGCGGCCCCACTTCTTCGCCAGCATGCCGGGCAGGAGGCGCTGGGTGAGGTGGAAGAGGTTGGCCGCCATCGCCTCGAACTGCACCAGCCAGTCGGCGCGCTTGGCCTCGCGCGCATCTGCCGGCGGCGGCCCGCCGGAATTGTTGACGAGGATGTCGACGCCGCCCTCCGCGATCAGCCGCTCGACGAGCGCCTCGACGCTGGCGAGGTCGGCGAGGTCGAGCCGCGCGGCGGTGACGCGCCCGCCGACCTCGGCCGGCAGGGCGTCGGCCCAGGCCCTGATCTTCTCCTCGCTGCGCGCGGCCGCGACGACGCTCGCGCCTTCTTCCGCCAGCGTGCGGGCAATCGCCGCGCCGAGGCCGCGGCTCGCCCCCAGAACCAGCGCCCGCTTGCCCTTCAGTCCAAGATCCATCGCCATATCTCCTCGTGGCCGGTGCGGCCGCATGTCGGCGCCGTTGTGCCAGCCGGGTGCGGCGCATGGCAAGCCCGGGCCGGCGGCCCGTGCGAGAAGCGCCTTTCGCGGCGCGCCGGCCGCCGCTAGATACGCGCCGAAGGGCGGCGATCGGGCAGGGAGATTCGGCCGGCGATGAGCGAAGCGGATGATTTTGTCGACGCGATCGTCGTCGGCGCGGGGGTGGTCGGGCTGGCCGTCGCACGGGCGCTCGCGCTCGCCGGCCGCTCGGTGGTGGTGCTGGAGGGCGAGGGCGCCATCGGCACCGGCACGTCCGCGCGCAACAGCGAGGTCATCCACGCCGGGCTCTATTATCCGGAGGGCAGCCTGAAGGCGCGCCTCTGTGTCGAGGGGCGGCGCGCGCTCTATGCCTATTGCGCCGCGCGCGGCGTGCCGCACCGCCGTTGCGGCAAGCTGCTGGTGACGGCGAGCGAGGACGAGATCGCCGCCGTCGCGGCGATCGCCGAGCGCGGCCGCGTCAACGGCGCCGAAGACCTCGCGATGATCTCCGGCGCCGAGGCGCGGCGCATGGAGCCGGAACTGGCAGCGGTCGCGGCGCTGTGGTCGCCGCAAACCGGCATCATCGACAGCCACGCCTATATGCTGGCGCTGCAGGGCGATGCGGAGAACGCCGGCGCCGTCCTCGCCTTCAACACGCCCTTCGTCGCGGCCGAACCCGCAGCACAAGGGTTTCTCGTCAGGACCGGCGGGGCGGAGC
Organism: Chelatococcus caeni; assembly: GCF_014196925.1. Lineage (GTDB taxonomy): Bacteria > Pseudomonadota > Alphaproteobacteria > Rhizobiales > Beijerinckiaceae > Chelatococcus_A > Chelatococcus_A caeni. Next base: position 256,708 of record NZ_JACIEN010000002.1, read on the forward strand.
CCATGCGCCTTGCCTGCCGCGAGCTCGTCAATGCCGCCGGCCTCGGCGCATCGGACGTGGCAGACCGAATCGCGGGGCTGCCGTCAGATGCGGTGCCGCGCACGCGCTTCTGCAAGGGCAGCTATTTCATCCTCGCCGGGCGGGCGCCCTTCTCCCGGCTCATCTATCCGGCGCCCAGCGCCCATGGCCTCGGCGTGCACCTGACGCTCGACCTCGGCGGGCAGGCGCGCTTCGGGCCGGACACGGAGTGGGTCGAGGACATCCGCTACGAGGTCGACGGCGCGCGCCGTGCGGCCTTCGCCGCGGCGATCCGCCGCTACTGGCCCGGCCTCGACGAGGAGGCCCTGTCGCCCGGCTACAGCGGCATCCGCCCCAAGATCGTGAGGGAGGGAGAGCCGGCGGCCGATTTCCGCATCGACGGGCCGCAAACCCATGGAATGGCCGGCCTCGTCAATCTCTTCGGCATCGAGAGCCCGGGCCTCACCGCCTCGCTCGCCATCGCCGAGGAGGTTCTGGCGCGCCTCGAGGGAGGACGGCCGCCCGCCTGACGCGGCGCCGGCATGCGCTGGCCGTTCTTGCGTCCGATATATGGCAAAGCCTAGTTTCGGCACGGGAGAACGCCGAACGGGACGGGCCGACGGAGCCGGGGCATGACGGACATCGCCACACGTGTCTACAATCACAAGTGGAAGATCGACCCGATCGTCCGCTCCCTGCTCGACACGGACTTCTACAAGCTGCTGATGGCGCAGACGATCTTCCGGCGCCAGCGCGACACGCGCGTCACCTTCTCGATCCTCAACCGCTCGAAGGACATCCGCCTCGCCGACCTCGTCGAGGAAAGCGCCCTGCGCGAGCAGCTCGACCATGCCCGCAGCCTGAGGCTGACCCGCGGGGAATCGACCTGGCTGCGCGGCAACATGTTCTACGGCAAGCGCCAGATGTTCGCGCCCGAGTTCATCGAGTGGCTGGAGGGCTTCCAGCTGCCGGCCTACGACCTTCGGGTGCGCGACGGCCAGTACGAGCTCGAGTTCGACGGGCCGTGGCTGGAGACGACCTTCTGGGAGATCCCGGCGCTCGCCATCCTCAACGAATTGCGCTCGCGCGCCGTGCTCGCCGCCATGGGCAAGTTCGAGCTGCAGGTGCTCTATGCCCGGGCCATGACGCGGGTGTGGGAGAAGGTGCAGCGGCTCAAGGCCCTGCCCGGCCTGCAGATCGCGGATTTCGGCACGCGCCGTCGCCATGGCTTCCTGTGGCAGGACTGGTGCGTGCAGGCGATGATCGAGGGCCTGGGCGATGCCTTCACCGGCACCTCGAACTGCCTCATCGCCATGCGCCGCGAGGTCGAGGCCGTCGGCACCAATGCGCACGAACTGCCGATGGTCTATGCGGCGCTCGCCGACAGCGACGCCGAGCTCGCCGCCGCGCCCTACCAGGTGCTGCGCGACTGGCAGGAGGACTACGAGGGCAACCTGCTCATCATCCTGCCCGACACCTACGGCACCACGCATTTCCTGGCCGCCGCGCCGAGCTGGGTGTCGAGCTGGACGGGCATCCGCGTCGATTCCAAGGATCCGATCGAGGGCGGCGAGGAGGCGATCCGCTGGTGGCGCGAGCGCGGCGAGGACCCGCGCAAGAAGCTCGCCATCTTCTCGGACGCCCTCGACGTCACCGCCATCGAGCGCATCCACTACCATTTCGCCGGGCGCATGCGCTTCGGCTTCGGCTGGGGCACGCTGCTCACCAACGACTTCCGCGGCTTCGCGCCGGACGGGGCGCTCGACCCCATCTCGATCGTCTGCAAGGTGGTGTCGGCCAACGGCCGCCCTGCCGTGAAGCTGTCGGACAATCCCGCCAAGGCCATGGGCCCGGCGGCCGAGGTCGAGCGCTACAAGCGCGTCTTCGAGCTCGAGGAGCGCGCCGAGCGGCCGGTGCTCGTGTAAGGGGCGGCCTCAGGCCGCCTTCTTCTGGTAGTCCTTCACGTCCGAGAAGCGGATGGCCGGCCAGCGCTCCTCGTCGTAGCGCAGCGAGAAGGGGCTCGAGGCCATGAACACCGGCGCCCCGTCGAGGTCGGCGGCCATGGCGGAATTGTTCGCCGTGGCGAACTTGTCGAGCTCGGCCTTGTCGTCGGCGCTCACCCAGCGGCAGACGGAGAAGCGCGTCGTCTCGTAGGCGGCGTCGAGGCCGTATTCCGTCTTCAGCCGTTCGATCAGCACGTCGAGCTGCAGCGCGCCGACGACGCCGACGATGGCGCCCGAGCCGTCGTTGGGGATGAAGAGCTGCACGACGCCTTCCTCGGCGAGCTGCTCGAGCGCCTCCCGCAGCTTCTTGGCCTTCATCGCGTCCTTGATGGAGATGCGGCGCAGGATCTCGGGGGCGAAGCTCGGCACGCCGCGGAAGACGATGTCCTCGCCCTCGGTGAGCGTGTCGCCGATGCGCAGCGTGCCGTGGTTGGGGATGCCGACAACGTCGCCGGCATAGGCCTCGTCCGCCACCGTGCGGTCCTGCGCGAAGAAGAACTGCGGCGCGTTGAGGCTGATGGCCTTGCCGGTGCGCACGAGCTTCGCCTTCATGCCGCGCGCCAGCCGCCCCGAGCACACGCGCATGAAGGCGATGCGGTCGCGGTGGTTGGGATCCATGTTGGCCTGGATCTTGAAGACGAAGCCGGTCATCTTCGGCTCGTCCGCCTCGACCGTGCGCTTGTCCGCCTCCTGCCCGCGCGGGGAGGGGGCATAGGCCGCCATGGCGTCGATGAGGTCGCGGATGCCGAAGTTGCGCAAGGCGCTGCCGAAGAAGACGGGCGTCAGGTGCCCCTCGCGGAAGGCGGCGAGGTCGAAGGGCTTCAGCGCCTCCTCGGCGAGCATCGCCTCCTCCTGCCAGGCGCCGGCCTCGTGCGCCGGCAACAGCGCCGCGAGGGCCGCGTCGTCGGCGCCGCTCACCTTCATGGTCTCGTCGTCGGCGATGCGCCGCACCGTCTTCGTGCCGAAGGTATAGGTGCCGGCGAAGCTCTTGCCGGCGCCGATCGGCCAGTTGATCGGGGCCGTGTCGAGCGCCAGCGTCTTCTCGATCTCGTCGAGCAGGTCGAAGGGGTCGCGGCTCTCGCGGTCGAGCTTGTTGATGAAGGTGACGATGGGGATGTCGCGCAGCCGGCAGACCTCGAAGAGCTTGCGCGTGCGCGCCTCGATGCCCTTGGCCGCGTCGATGACCATGACGGCGGCATCGACCGCGGTCAGCGTGCGGTAGGTATCCTCCGAGAAGTCCTCGTGGCCGGGCGTGTCGAGCAGGTTGAAGACGCAGCCGCCGTATTCGAATGTCATCACCGAGGTGACGACCGAGATGCCGCGCTCACGCTCGATGCCCATCCAGTCCGAGCGCGTCTGCACGCGGTTGCGCTTGGCCTTGACCTCGCCGGCGAGCTGGATGGCGCCGCCGAAGAGCAGCAGCTTCTCGGTGAGCGTCGTCTTGCCCGCATCCGGGTGGGAGATGATGGCGAAGGTGCGCCGCCGCGCGATGGGGTCGGCGGGCCCGCCGTTGACGAGGGGGCTTTGCATGGGGCGTCAAAAAATCTTGCGGCGGCGGACCGGCAGGGAGGAAGGGCCTCGCCGGCTCCGGCAGCGCCTGGAACCACGGTTGGCGCGTTCTTTCCAGCCATTGGCGGCCGTGTCAATGGCAGGCATTGACGGAGCGTCCGGCGCGCCGGATCCTGCGGCCGTGAACGGGAGCCGATGATGGCAGGGATCCGGATCGACGAAGCGGACGTCCTCCTCGTCGTCGACGTGCAGAACGACTTCTGCCCCGGCGGGGCGCTGGCGGTCGAGGGCGGGGACGCCATCGTGCCGGTGGTCAACGCGCTGGCGCGGCGCTTCGCCCACGTCATCCTGACGCAGGACTGGCACAAGCCGGGCCACCTGTCCTTCGCCTCGGCCCATCCCGGCCGCAGGCCCTTCGAGACCGTCGAGATGTCCTACGGGCCGCAGGTGCTGTGGCCGGACCATTGCGTCGAGGACACGCCGGGCGCCGAGTTCCACCCGGACCTCGACGTGCCCCATGCCGAGCTCATCCTGCGCAAGGGCTTCGACTCGGCGATCGATTCCTACTCGGCCTTCTACGAGAACGATCGCGTGACGCCGACGGGGCTCGGCGGCTATCTCAAGGAGCGGGGCCTGAGGCGCGTCTTCCTCGCCGGCCTCGCGCTCGACTTCTGCGTGCGCTACTCGGCCGAGGATGCGCACGGCCACGGCTTCGCGGTCACGGTCATCGAGGACGCCTGCCGCGCCATCGACCTCGACGGGTCGCTGGCCGCGACCGAGGCGGGGTTCGCGGCGCTCGGCATCGCCCAGGTGGATGCGGCCGATATCGGCTGAGCGGAATGGCCTCCCCGTCATGCCTGCGCTTGTCGCGGGCATCCACGGTCCAGCACGGGCATCAGGTTCAAAGGCGTGGATGGCCGGGACGAGCCCGGCCATGACGAACGGGGGCGGTCCTTTCGACCCGCTTCTGCCCTCTTCAGCTGAACCGCCGCATGGCCTGCGGGGCATGGCGGCGCTCAGCTGGAAGCGTCCGCAGCGCGTCGCTCAATGCGCCTCTTCCCAGTTGCCCGCGGCCCTCGCCTCGACCTCGAGCGGCACGGCGAGAGCCACGGCGGGGTTGGGTGCCTCGCGCATCACATGGGTGATGACCGGCAGCGTCCTGTCCACCTCGTTCTCCGGCACCTCGAAGACCAGCTCGTCGTGCACCTGCAGCAGCATGCGCGCGCCGAGGCCGGCCTTTTCCAGCGCCTCGTCCATGCGCACCATGGCGCGGCGGATGATATCGGCGGCGGTGCCCTGGATCGGGGCGTTGATCGCCTGGCGCTCGACGAAGGCGCGCTCGGAGGGGTTGGACGACTTGATCTGCGGATAATGGCAGATGCGGCCGAACAGCGTCGTCACATAGCCGTTCTCGCGGCAGAAGCGCTTGGTCTCGTCCATGTAGTCGCGGATGCCGGGGAAGCGCTCGAAATATTTCCTGATGTAGGCCGAGGCCTCCTCGCGCGGGATGCCGAGCTGGTTGGCGAGGCCGAAGGCCGAGATGCCGTAGATGATGCCGAAGTTGATGGCCTTGGCGCGCCGGCGCACCAGGGGGTCCATGCCCTTCACCGGCACGCCGAACATCTCGGAGGCGGTCATGGCGTGGATGTCGATGCCGTCGGCGAAGGCCTGCCGCAGCTGCGGGATGTCGGCGATATGGGCGAGGACGCGCAGCTCGATCTGGCTGTAGTCGGCCGAGACGAGCTTGGTGCCCGGCGCGGCGACGAAGGCCGTGCGAATCTTGCGCCCCTCTTCCGTGCGCACCGGGATGTTCTGGATGTTCGGCTCCGACGACGACAGGCGCCCGGTCGTGGTCGCGGCGAGCGAGAAGCACGTGTGCACGCGATGCGTCTCGGGATTGACGTAGCCGGGCAGCGCATCGGTGTAGGTGGATTTCAGCTTGGCGAGCTGGCGCCAGTCGAGGATCTTCGACGGCAGCGGGTGGCCCTCGGCGGCGAGGTCTTCCAGTACGCCGGCGCCGGTCGCCCACTGGCCGGTCTTCGTCTTCTTGGCACCGGGCAGGCCCATCTTGCCGAAGAGGATGTCGCCCAATTGCTTAGGGCTGCCGATGGTGAAGCGCTCGCCGGCGATGGCGTAGATCTCCTCCTCGAGGCCAGCGAGCTTCTGGGCGAAATCGCCGGACAGGCGCGAGAGGATGGCGCGGTCGATGGCGATGCCGCGGCTCTCCATGCGCGCCAGCGTCGCCACCATCGGCCGCTCCAGCGTCTCGTAGACGCTCGTACGGCCCTCCGCGACGAGGCGTGGCTTCAGCGCGAGCCACAGGCGCAAGGTGACGTCCGCATCCTCGGCGGCATAGGCGGTCGCCTTGTCGATCGCCACCTTGTCGAAGGTGACCTGCGCCTTGCCGGAGCCGGCGACCTCCGAGAAGGCGATGGGCTTATGGCCCAGATGCTTCTCCGACAGGGCGTCCATGCCGTGCAAGCTGCGGCCGGCATCGAGCACGTAGGAGATCAGCATCGTGTCGTCGTAGGACGCCAGCGTGATGCCGTGGCGGGCGAAGATGAGCCAGTCGTATTTCAGGTTCTGGCCGATCTTGAGGACCGAGGGGTCCTCGAGGAGCGGCTTCAGCCGCGCCACCGCCTCGCGCAGAGGGATCTGGCCGGCGGCAAGGCCGTTGCCGAAGAGGTCGTCGCCGTCACGGTGCTGCAGGGGCACGTAGCAGGCCTTGCCGGGTGCCGTGGCGAGCGAGAAGCCGACGAGCTCGGCCTGCATGGCGTCGACCGAGTTCGTCTCCGTGTCGACGGCCACGTGGCCGCGCTCGCGGGCCTCGGCGATCCATTCCTCGAGGCGGGCGAGGCTCGTCACCGTCTCGTAGGTGCTGCGGTCGACCGGGGCCGCCGCCTCGGCCGCGCGGCTCGCGACGAGCGCCGCCGGGACGAGAAGCTCGTCGCCCGGCCCCGTCGGTGTGGCCGACGCAGCGGTTGACGCAGGCGCCGCGACCGTCTCGCCGGGGCTCCAGCCGAGGCCGGCTCCCGGGGTGGCGAGGCGGGCGTCCGGCTCGACGGCGGCGATGTCGACCTCGTAGAGCTCGCCGACGCGCTTGGTGATGGTGGTGAACTCCATCGCCTTCAGGAAGGCGACGAGGCTCTGCGGCTCCGGCGGCACGAGCGCGAGGTCGGTGAGCGGCGTCTCGACGGTGACGTCGTCGACGAGCGAGACGAGCCGGCGGGAGATGAGGATCTGCTCGACGATGTCCGGGTTCGTCAGCGTCTCGCGCCGCTTGGGCTGCTTGATCTCGCCGGCGCGGGCGATGAGCGTGTCGAGATCGCCGTATTCGCCGATGAGCTGCGCGGCCGTCTTGATGCCGATGCCGGGGGCGCCGGGCACGTTGTCGGTCGAATCGCCGGCGAGCGACTGCACGTCGACCACCTTCTGCGGCTCGACGCCGAAATATTCCAGCACCTCGTCGCGGCCGATGCGCCGCTCGGGCCGGAAGCTGCCCTTCGACTGGGTGCCGGAGGCCGGGTCGTACATGGCGACGCCGGGCCGGATGAGCTGCATCAGGTCCTTGTCGGCGGAGATGATGAGCACGTCGGCGCCGGCCTCCGTCGCCTCGCGCGCATAGGTGGCGATGAGATCGTCCGCCTCGTAGCGGTCCTGCTCGACCGGCTTGAGGCCGAAGGCGCGCACGGCCTCGCGCATCAGCGGGAACTGCGGGATGAGATCTTCCGGGGGCTCCTGCCGGTTCGCCTTGTAGGCCGGATAGATCTCCTTGCGGAAGGACTGCTCCGACTTGTCGAAGATGATGGCGAGGTGGGTCGGGGTGATGCCGACCGCGCCCTCGCGGATGAACTGGAACAGCTTGGTGCAGAACAGGCGCACGGCGCCGGTGGGCAGGCCGTCCGAGCGGTAGTTGTATTTCCGGTCCTGGTTCATGGACTGGAAATAGGCGCGGAAGACGAAGGACGAGCCGTCGACGAGGAAGACGTGGTCCCCCGGCTTCAGCGCACGGGCGGCGTGGACGGCAACGGCGGGGGCGGCTTGCTCGGACATGGCTCTCGGACGGGTGCTTCTCGGGAATCGCCGGTAAGGTCGGGGCGGGACTATGCCACGCCTCGCCCGCGTTCGCGATCCGTTTCGCTCGCCGTCCGGGGAAAACGGCCGTCAGCCGGCCGGTGCGAGACGCGCCGGGGCGGCGATGTGGCAGGCCCGCGGCCGCACGAAGAGCACGTCGAGCACCGTGCCGCGGATCAGCCGCTCGAAGACGAGCGGCGCGACGACGCCCGCCGCCGTCACGAGGGCGGCGCCCCAGCCGACGCCGATGACGTCGACGAGGCCGGTCTTGACGAGGAGGACGCGCATCGCCGCCATCGGCAGGAAGAAGGCGAGATAGACGACGATGGAGCGCTCGCCGCAATAGGTCAGCGGGCCGGCAAGGCCGCGCGCCACGAGCAGCGCGGCAACGGCCGTGATGGCGACGGCGCCGGCAAGGCCGAGCGCGAGGCTCACCCCCGGCAGGGTGGCGATCGTCTCGTGGCCGCTCACCCCGCTCGGCGTGAAGGCGGCGAAGCCGTTGCCGAGGGCCCAGAGGCCGAGCCCAAGGAGCGCCGGCAGCGCATTGCGGCCCGCCCAGGCGGCAATGGCGAAGACGCGTGGGGCGAAGACGTAGCCGGCGGCGAAATAGACGAAATAGGCGGCGAAGGCGTCGATCGCGAGCCAGCCGCTCTCGATGTGGGCGATCTGCAGGGCGGCGGCGCCGGCGAGGAGCGCCACCGGCGGCAGCCGGCGCAGCAGCTTCACCGCGACCGAGTAGACGGCGAGCATGTAGATGAACCACAGGGTGCCGAAGGGCTCGATGAAGCCGAGCGCGAAGAGGCGGACGAGCTCGGCCGGATCGCCGCCGGCGAGGCCCCAGCCCTTCATGGCGAACTGGATGACGTACCAGACAAGGTAGAAATAGAGGAAATGCACGATGCGCCGGTCGGCGAAGATGCGCCAGTCGCGCGTGACGGCCCGGCCGAGGAAGAGGCCGGAGACGAGGAAGAAGTCGGGCATGCGGAAGGGCTTGGCGAAGGCGACGACCTCATGCATCCAGCCCTCGCGGCCCACCGCCTCGCCGAGGCCGAGCGTCGCATGCATCATGACGACGAGGATGATGCAGATGCCCTTGGCGGTATCGACCCAGGCGATGCGCTCGCCGGTCGGCAATGGCGACGTCATGCTGGCTGCTCCCGTTATGGCACGCCCTGTCCCGCAATGCGACGCCGGCCGGGCCTGAGGCCGGCGTGCGCTCTCTTTCGGGCTTTGTCCAGCAAGCCTCGTGCCGGATGGCGGCAGGGATCTCAGATGATGCCGCGCGCGCCTTCGGGATCGAAGGCGGCGTGGAGGCGCGAGGCGGCGGCGCGGGCAAAGCGCAGCGTCACCTCCTTGCGGCGAGCGCCGGGCAGGGGATGGAGCGGCGCCTCGCGCAGCACGGCGGCGCCGTACTGGTCGGCGACGATGAGCCCTGTCGCCTCCGGCAGCACCTCCTGCGGGAAGTCGTCGGTGACGGCGAAGAAGAGGCGGTCGCAATAGGCCCGGTAGTCCTGCCACTTGCCGTCGGTGCGGAAGTCGGCGAGGCACGACTTGACCTCGACGACGGTGATGCGCCCGTCGGGGGCGAGCGCCACCACGTCGGCCCGCCGACCGGAGGCAAGGGTAAGCTCCGTCACCGTCACCTGGCCGAGGCCGGCGAAGAGCCGCCGCACCCCGCGCTGGACGGCGAGCGCGACCGGCGACTGGCGTCCGTCCTCCGGCAGCACCAGCACGCCGTCCAACCGGGAGGCCAAGTCACCCATCAAAGCCATCCATCGATATCATCCACCCGTCACTTCGCCGTCCTTCGCCGGCGCTCCTGCCTTCGCACAGCTTTGGTCTCACATCATGGCGGGCATGGGCATCAAGGAGGCGATCACGAGCGACAGGATGAAGCTCATGACGAGCGCGATGATCACGACCACGGCAGTGAACAGGCCGGCCTTGCTCTCCGCCACCCCCATGAGCCGCGGCGCCCCGACATAGAGCAGATAGATGCCGTAGAGCCCGAGGATGGCGAGGAAGCCGAGCACCGGCACGAGGAGGAAGACGCCGGTCAGCCAGGCCGGCGTGTAGGAATAGGCCGCCAGCTTGAAGGCGGGGAGCATGCCCTTGCGGCCGCCGAAGCGCGGGGCCAGCGCATCGATGACGAGCGCCACGAGATAGACGATGAGGAGTCCGAGCCCGAACTGCAGGGCCGCCATCACGAGGCCGCTGAAGAAGGGCATGCGCATGCGGCCCTCGCCCATGCTGAAGCCCAGTACCGACATGCCGATGAAGCCGCAGACGGCCGGGATGAGCGCGAGCGGAACGACGTAGTTGCGGTAGATATCGCCGACCGTGCCCCCCTCGGCCGCGATCACGGGCCATTCGGTCCGCGGCGTGACGATGATGTTCCTTGCCCTGTCGACCAGCCCCATGTGCCATCTCCCCTGGCGGAGGCCGCGGCATCCGGCCGCGGCGAAACGACGCAACATATGCCGGAAACGCCCGGGCGGAAACCGGCCGGGGTCGCGCCCGGTCAGGCGACGCGCGCATCCTCGGCCATCATGGCGGCCGCCTTGTCGGCGATCATCATGGTGGGCGAGTTGGTGTTGCCGGAGGTGATGGTCGGCATCACCGAGGCATCGGCGATGCGCAGGCCGGCAATGCCGCGCACCCGGAGCCGCGCGTCGACCACGGCGAGCGGATCGTCGTCGCGGCCCATGCGCGCCGTGCCGACAGGATGGAAGATGGTGGTGCCGAGATCGCCCGCCGCGCCGGCGAGCTCCTCGTCGCTCGCCAGATGCGCCCCCGGCTTGAATTCCTCGGGCGAGAAGCGCGCGAGCGGCGGGGCGGCGGCGAGCCGGCGCGTGAGGCGGATGGCGTCGACCGCGACGCGCCGGTCCTCCTCGGTGGAGAGGTAGTTCGGCGCGATCGCCGGCGGCACGCGCGCCTCCGGGCTCTTCGCATGGACCGAGCCGCGGCTCGTCGGGCGCAGGTTGCAGACGCTCGCGGTGAAGGCGGGGAAGGGGTGCAGCCGGTCGCCGAACTTGTCGAGCGACAGCGGCTGGATGTGGAACTGCAGGTTCGGCGTCTCGTACTCCGGCGAGGAGCGGGTGAAGATGCCGAGCTGCGAGGGGGCCATGGTCAGCGGCCCGCGCCGGAAGAGGGCATATTCGAGCGCCATGGCGGCGCGTCTGGCGAGCCGCGCATAGTCCTCGTTGAGGGTGCGCACGCCCGAGACCTTGAAGATGGGGCGGAGCTGCAGATGGTCCTGCAGGTTCTCGCCGACGCCCGGCAGGTCGCGCACGGGGTCGATGCCGAGCCCGGCGAGCCGGGCCGCATCGCCGATACCGCTCACCTCGAGCAGCTGCGGCGTGCCGACGGCGCCGGCGGCGAGCACCACCTCGCCGCGGGCGCGCATGGTGAAGCGCTCGCCGCCGCGCGAGAAGACGACGCCGGTGGCGCGGCCGTCCTCGACGAGGATGCGCTCCACGTGCACTCCCGTCTCCAGACGAAGGTTCCGACGGCCGAGGACCGGCTTCAGGAAGCCGCGCGCCGCGCTCCAGCGGCGGCCGTTCTTCTGGTTCACCTGAAAGTACGAGGAGCCGAAATTGTCGCCCGTATTGAAATCCGCGACCTTGGGGATGCCGAGGCTCTCGGCGGCGTCCTGCACGGCGTCGAGCAGGTCCCAGCGCATGCGCGGATAGTCGACGCACCATTCCCCGCCGCTGCGGTGCAGCGCATTGGGCGGGGCGACGTGGTTCTCCATCGACAGGAAATGGGGCAGGACGTCGTCCCAGCCCCAGCCGGCAAGGCCCATCTGCCGCCAGCGCTCGTAGTCCGCTGCCTGGCCGCGCATGTAGATCATGGCGTTGATGGCGGAGCAGCCGCCGATGACCTTGCCGCGCGGATAGGCGAGCTCGCGGCCGTTGAGGCCGGCCACGGCCTCCGTGCGAAACATCCAGTCGGCGCGCGGATTGCCGATGGCGAAGAGATAGCCGACGGGGATGTGGAACCATACCCAGTTGTCGCGGCCGCCGGCCTCCAGGAGGAGGACGGACCGCTTCGGGTCCGCCGACAGGCGGTTGGCGAGCACGCAGCCGGCCGAGCCGGCGCCGACGACGATGTAGTCGAAGGTTTCCCCCTCATCGCTCGCAGGTGCCACGCCATCCTCCCCAAGCCTTGCCGTTTCTTGATGTGCAGAAGGACACGGCGCGGCGGCTCATGGCAAGTCATGCTGCGGTGATGCTTTGGCCAGACCGCATGTCGGCTCGCCGCACCGCGCCCGGCCATCTTCCTGCAAAAGCTGTTCAAACTTTCGCGAAACGTCAGTAGGGTCGTCGCCACGGGTTGCCGCACCGCGGCCCGCCACAGGCCGCCGGAGAACCATGGAACGCGATCCCCTACGACTTGCCTGGCGCAGCAATCGCGGCCTCAATCTGGTGATCGCCCTCGTCGGCCTCCTCCTGGCGGTCGCCGTCCTTCTTTTCCTCGGCGTGCTGGCGACCCTGATCGACGACGTCCTCATCGGCGGGCGTTTCGCCGATATCGACGCGCAGGCGCCGTTTCTGCGCCTCGCCTTCGGGCTGCCCGCGGTCTTCGGCGGCGGTGAGGTCGTCGTGTCCGAGGGCATTCTCCTCGGCCGCGATGCCTATATGGCGGCGGCCATCGCAACGCTCATTGCCCTCATCCTCCTGCAGGTGGGGCTCAGGGCGCTGGTCTCCCTTCTTGCTGCGACGGCAGCGAGCCGCGCCACGAACGGGCTCAGGAAGGATATCTTCGGCCGCATCGTCACGGCCCGGCCCTCGGCGCGGGACGAGGCGGAGGCGGCAGCCCGGCAGATCGGCGAAGGCGTCGGCCGGCTCGCGCCGGTGCTCCGGGAGGCGCTTGCCGTGCCGCTCAGCGTCGGCCCGGAAATCCTCGTCATCCTCGCCTTCGGCTTCGCGCAGCACCTGTCCATCGGGCTCCTCTTCCTCGGCGGGGCCATCGCTGCCGCCGTCCTGATGCGGCCGCTCGACGAGGCAAGGGCTGCGCTCGGCCTCGTCGCGCGCGACGGCGACCGGGAATCGGGGCGCATGGCGCAGGAGGCGGCCCGCCGGTTGCCCGCCATCCGCATTCACGGCACGGGCGAGGCGGAGCTCGCCGGTTTCGGCGCCATGCTGGCGCGGCTGTCCGCCCGGCAGGTCGCGCAGGCGCGGCGCCAGATCGGGCTGCAGGCGCTCGTCGCCATCGTCCGCTACGGCCTTCCGGCGCTGTTCATCGTCATCGCGGGCAATCTCGCGGCCGAGCGGGTGCTGTCCGCCGGGGGCTTCGTCGCCGCGCTCTTCGCCGCCTTCCTGATGCTGCGGCCGGTCGATGCGCTCACGCGCTGGATTGCCGGGCAGCGCGAGGGCCGGGCGGCCCTCGAGGAGTTGGCCCGGGCCGTCGGCAGCCTCAATGCGCGTGGCGAGCGGCGCCGGCGTGCGGCGCGCCTGCCGCAGCCCTCGCCGCAGCGTGTCGGCGTCGAGGGGCTCACGGCCTTCGACCCGCATTCCGGCCACAGGCTCGAGGGCGTCGACCTTACACTCGACCTGCCGGCGCATGTCGCCCTTGCCGGGCCGCCGGGCTCGGGGGCGGACGTGCTCGCGGCCGTCCTCGGCGGGGCGCTCGATCCTACGGAGGGGCGCGTCCTCTTCGATGGCGTCGACGTCGGCGAGATGTCCGACGGCTACAGGGCGGCCGTCATCGCCTTTGCCGGGGCCGATCCCGTGATGCTCGACGGCAGCCTCAGGGACAACCTGACCTACGGCGTGCCGCCGGACCTGACGCGGGACAAGGATGCGTGCGATGCCCGGCTCATCGCCGCGCTCAAGCTCGTCGGGGTCGATGCCGAGGTCTACAGTCTCGGGCTCAACGGGGCCGTCGGCGCCCATGCGGCGGCGCGCCTCGCCCCCTTCATCGCCGATGCCCGGCGGGCAGTGAGGGAGGAGCTCGCTTCCGACGGGACCGAGGATCTCGTCGATCCGTTTGCCGCCGAGCGCTACAACCGCCACGGCACCGTGGCCGAGAACATCCTCTTCGGCGTGCCCGTGGGTGACACGTTCGAGGAGCGGCGTCTCGCCCGCAACCCTTTCCTCAGGGCGGTGCTGGAGGCGGAGGATCTGACGCGGCCGCTGACCGAGATGGGCCTCGCCATCGCCACGCAGATGGTGGAGATGTTCGCCGGCATCCCGGACGACAATGCCCTCATCGAGCGCTTCTCCTTCTTCAGCGCCGAGGAGCGCGGCCGCTACGAGGGACTGATCGCGCGCCGCGCCCAGCGCCGGCGCAGCGAGCAGGCCGAGGACCGTGATCTCCTGATCGCGCTCGCCCTGCGCTATGTGGAGACGCGGCACCGCCTCGGCCTGCTCGACGAGGCGCTGGAGGCGCGCCTCGTCGCCGCCCGGCGCACCTTCGCCCGTCTGCTGCCGCCGGGCCTTGCGCCGGCCATCGAGTTCTGGGAGGCGGAGCGGCTGTGCAGCGCCGCCTCGCTCAGCGACAACCTGCTCTTCGGCCGCGTGGCCTACGACATCGCCGGGGCGGAGGAGCGGGTGCATGCCGCCGTGCGGCGCGTGCTCGCCTCGCTCGACCTCGACGCCGAGGTGCTGCGGCTCGGGCTCTCCGCCCGCGTCGGCCCGCGCAAGGGGCTCGTCTCGCCGGTGCCGGACCGGCTGGTCGATCTCATCCGCTGCCTGGCGCGCGAGCCGCAGGTGCTCGTGGTCAGCCACATCTTCGACGGCATGACGCGAAGCGACGCCGAGGCGCTGATCGGGCGCCTGCGCCAGGGGCTCGAGAACCGCAGCCTCGTCGCCGTGCTGCCGCCGGGCCTGCCCGAGGATTGCCTCGACAGGACTGTCCATTTCTCGCGCGCCGGGCTGGCGCTGCCCCGGGCGGAGGCGGAAATGGCGGATGGATCGTGACCCTCCGAATCGTGACCTTCATGTGCGCTAGCGCACGTCGTTTGCGGTTTTTCTAAGGTAGAAATGGCAGATGGCTATGGACAACAAACCGACCGAGAGTGATCTCAGCGTCCGCTTCTGGGGCGTCCGGGGCTCGCATCCCGTGTCGGGGCCGGACGTGTGCACGTTCGGCGGTCACACGGCCTGCGTCGAGGTGCGCTGCGGCGAGCGGCTGTTCGTCATCGACGCCGGCACGGGCATCACCCGCCTCGGACAGACGCTCGGCGCCGATGCGCCGGCGCATATCGACCTGCTCCTGAGCCACCTCCATCTCGACCACGTCATCGGCCTGCCCTTCTTCCGGCCGGCTCTGATGAAGGGCACGACGCTGAGGCTGCACTGCGGCAATCTCGACGGCGAGAGCGCCGAGGCGGCGCTCGACCGGCTGTTCGCGCCGCCGCTCTTTCCGGTGACGCTCGCCCAGCTGCCGGCGACCATCGAGCACGTCGGCTTCCATGCCGGCGAGACGCTGACCTTCGACGACGGGCTCAAGGTCCGCACCTGTCCGCTGCAGCACCCGTCCGGTGCCACCGCTTACCGCTTCGATCACGGCGGGCGCTCCGTCTGCTACGTCAGCGACATCGAGCATGACGAGCTCGGCCCCTGGCCGCACGAGGAGCTGCTCGCCTTCGTGCGCGACGCCGACCTCGTCATCTACGACGCCATGTACACGGAAGCCGAATATTGCCGCTGCCGCGGCTGGGGCCATTCGACCTGCGATGCGGGCGTCGCGCTCTGCCGGGCGGCGGGCGTCGGCCGGCTCGCGGCCTTCCACGTCCATCCCTGGCACACCGATGCCGATCTCGCCGACATGGAGCGGCGCCTCGCCGCCATGCTGCCCGGCTCCTTCGTGGCGCGCGAGGGGCAGGAGGTCCACCTCGCTGCCGCGCGTGTCGCCGCCTGAGCCGGATCGTCCGCCCGCCCTTGCGGCCGCGCCTCCATCGGCTATTGTCGCGCCGCCCGCCGGGGAGCGGGATCGGTTCGTGATCCGGAGCGCGACGTGACGGCGCTGTTCGCCACCACCTGCCTCGGCGCCGCCCTCCTGGCGGGGCTCGCCATCATCCTTCTGCGCCCGCTGCTGCAGCGCTATGCGCTGGCGCGGCCCAACGCGCGCTCGAGCCACCGCATCCCGACGCCGCAGGGCGGGGGAATCGCCGTGCTCGGGGCCGCGCTCGCGGCCGGTGCCGCGGCCCTCGCGATCGGTCTGCCGCCGCTCGGTGCCGGTGCCGGTGCCGCGCTCCTCGCCGTCGCGCTCGCGGCCGTCGTGCTCGCGGGGCTCGGCGCCTTCGACGACATCCGCCCGCTGCCGGTGCTGCCGCGTCTCGGCGCGCAGTTCGCCGCCGTCGGGCTGGTGGTCGTCGCAGCTACCAACGTGGTGCGTATCGGGCCGGACTGGCTGCCCCTCGGCTTCGAGCAGGCCCTGCTGGTGCTCGCCGGGGTCTGGTTCGTCAATCTCGTCAACTTCATGGACGGGCTCGACCTGATGACGGTGGCGGAATTCGCGCCGCTGTGCGCCGCGCTCGCCACCTTCGCCCTGTCGGGCTTCCTGCCGCCGGCGGAGGGCGTGCTTGCGGCCGCCCTGCTCGGCGGCCTCCTCGGCTTTGCCCCGTTCAACCGGCCGGTGGCCCGGCTCTTCCTCGGCGATGTCGGCTCGCTGCCCATCGGCCTCATCGCCGGCTATCTGCTGCTCGTGCTCGCCGCCCATGGCGGGCTCGCCGCCGCCGTCCTCCTGCCGCTCTACTACCTGGCGGACGCCACGCTGACGCTCTTCAGGCGACTCGCGCGCGGCGAGCGCGTGTGGCAGGCGCACCGCAGCCACTTCTACCAGCGCGCCACCGACAACGGCTATTCGGTGCCGGCCGTCGTCGGGCAGGTGCTGGCCCTCAATCTCTTCCTCGCATTGCTGGCGGCGGTTTCGCTGGGCGTCACCTCTCCGGCGCTTCAGGCGGCCCTCGTCGCTCTCGGGGCGGCGGGCGTCGGCTTCGTGCTGCTGCGCTTCTCGCGCCCGCGCGCGGGCATGGCCCCGGCATGACGGCGGGCGCAGGCGGCACCGTCCTCCTCACCGGAGCCTCGGGCTTCGTCGGCCGGCACGTGGCCGCGGCCCTGCGCGAGGCCGGCCATGCGGTCCGCGCCGCCGTGCGCGATGCGGGGCGCGCGCCGCCCGGCTGCGAGCCTTTCGTCATCGGCGATCTCGCCACACCGGTCGACTGGGCGCCGGCGCTCGCCGGCGTCGATGCGGTCGTGCACGGCGCCGGCATCGCCCATGTGGGGCCGGGCGTTCCGGAGGCGCGCTACCAGGGGGTCAATACCGATGCGACGCTGGCGCTCGCCGATGCCGCCGCCGGCCGCGTGCGCCGTTTCGTCTTCCTGTCCTCCGTCCGCGCCCAGAGCGGGGCGAGCGCGCCGGCGACCCTGCGCGACGACGACGCGCCGGCCCCGGTCGATCCTTACGGCCGCTCCAAGCTCGCCGCCGAGCGCGGCCTTGCCGAGCGCGGCATCGACCATGTGGCGCTGCGGCCCGTGCTCGTCTACGGCCGGGGCGTCGCGGGCAACATGGGGGCGCTCGTCAGGCTGGCGCGCCTGCCGCTGCCGCTGCCCTTCGCCGGGCTCGGCGCCCGGCGCTCGCTCCTGGCCGTCGAGAACCTCGCCGGTGCCATCGTCCATGTGCTGGCGCAGCCCGGCCCGCTGTCGGGATCCATGCTGGTGGCGGATGCGGCGCCCGTCTCGCTGCCGGAGATCATCACGGCGCTCAGGGCCGGGATGGGGCGGCGCCCGGGCCTCGTCGACATCGACGAGCGGTGGATCGCGGCTTTGCTGCGGCTCGCCGGCCGGCAGGGCATGCTGGAGCGGCTGGCCGGCTCGCTCGTCGTCGAGCCGGGCCGCCTCATGGCGCTCGGCTGGCGACCTGCTCTGACGACGCCGGAAGGCCTGCGGCGGCTGGGGGCTGCCGGCGGCTGAACTCGGGGATGGCCTCCGCCATCACCGCCTCGGCACGCGCCCGGTCGTAGGCGTGCGCCGCCTCCTCGAGCCGCGCCAGCCAGCCGGCGATGCGCGCCTTGTCGGCGAAGACCGGCTCGGCCGCCATGACGCCGTCGATGCCCGTCTCCGTCATCGGTTCCTCGCGGGCGAAGAGGATCTCGTGCAGGCGCTCGCCGGGGCGCACGCCGGTGACGGCGATGTCGATGTCGACGCCGGGCTCGAAGCCGGCGAGGCGGATCATGCGCTGGGCGAGATCGTAGATGCGCACCGGCTGGCCCATCTTGAGGACATAGACGGCGGCGCGGCGGCCGGCGCCGGTGGCCGTGCGGCCCTCGGCATCGGCATGGGAGGCGGCGGTGAGGACGAGGTCGGCCGCCTCGCGCACGGTCATGAAGTAGCGGACCATGTCCGGATGGGTGACCGTGACGGGGCCGCCGCGGGCGATCTGGGCCTTGAACTTCGGCACGACCGAGCCGACCGAGCCGAGGACGTTGCCGAAGCGCACGGCGATGAGGCGCGTGCCGCTGCCGCCGTTCGCGGCCGTCTCGGCATCGAGGGCCTGGGCGTACATCTCGGCGAGGCGCTTCGTCGTGCCGAGCATGGAGACCGGCTCGATGGCCTTGTCGGTCGAGATCATGACGAGGGCGCGCACGCCGGCCGCGACGGCGGCATCGGCCACGTTCACCGAGCCGAAGACGTTGGTCTTGATGCCCTCGCTCCAGTCCTGCTCCAGATAGGGCACGTGCTTCAAGGCCGCGGCGTGGAAGACGACGTCGGGCGCGAACTGGCGGAAGAGATGCTCGATGCGCTCGCGGTCGCGCACGTCGGCGATGCCGCCCTCGATCCGCGTCGGCGCGTCGAGCACGGCGAGCTGCTCGGTCACCGCGTGCAGCGCCGGCTCCGAGCTCTCCAGCACATAGAGCGCATCGGCGCCGAAGGCGGCGACGCGGGCGCAGATCTCGCTGCCGATGGAGCCGCCGCCGCCGGTCACCAGCACGCGCTTGCCGCGGATGAAGCGAGCGAGGCGCGCCTTGTCGATCTCCACCGTCGGGCGCAGCAGCAGGTCCTCGATGTCGACAGGGGCGAGGGTGAGGTCGCGCAGGCCTTCCTCGTCGAGGCCCTGCAGCCGCGACAGCGGCAGGCCGAGGCGCCGCGCGCGGGCGAGCAGGGCGTCGGCCTCGGGCGCGTTGATGGCGCTCGGCGTCATGACGAGGCGGCGCACGTTGACGCCGCGCTCGGCAAGATCGGCGATGACCTGCTCGAGATCGGCGAAGGTGCCGAGCACCGGTACGCCGCGGATGGCCTGGTCGAGGTCCGACTCGCGCGGCGACAGGATGCCCTTGGCCGAGATCTTCGAAAAGGCGCCGCTCTCGATGGCGCGCAGCGCGACCTCCACCTCGGCACTGCGCCCGAGGACGAGGGAGGCGGTGGCCTCATGCCGCTCGATGCTGTGGCGCGACTGGGCATATTTCAGATAGCGCCAGGCGAGCCGCGGCCCGCCGAGCAGGAACATCTGCAGCACCCAGTAGAGCGCGATGGTGATCTTGCCGAAGAAGAAGTAGCCGTAGAAACCGGAGGAGGCGAGGATGTAGTCGCCGACGAGGAGGGTCATCGCCAGAAGCGTGACCGCCTTGAAGATGTTCGACAGGTCGGGCAGCGAGGCGAAGCGCCAGCGCGAGCGGTAGAGGCCGAAATACCAGTAGGTGACGGCGGCGAGCGGCACGAAGACGAGGAGGACGTGCGGCAGCAGCGCCAGGCGCTCGCCGAGCTGCGGGTCCTCGAAGCGCACGACAAAGGCGAGCAGGACCGCAAGGACGGTCGCGCCGAGGTCGTGGGCGATGATCAGCGTTTTCTTCGCCAGGAGCTGTGCCAAGAATCTGGAGCCGTTCTTAGTGGATGTCTGCGGGGGTATCAGCCTGACGGGACGGTTTGTCAACGCGCCTCGCCGGCCGGAGCCGTGGCCGGCTCACGATGCCCGGGCCGTCTCGCCGGCACGGCGGGGTGCCCCCTGCCGCCCCGCGCCGAGGGCCGCAAGGATGAAGTCGATCTGCTCGTCGAGGGTCGGCTGCGGGATGTCACGGCACATCACGAGCACGCTCGGATGGCAGAAGCGTGTCATCGCCGCGCGCACGCAGGGGCCGGCCACCTCCGGATCCACATCCGAGAATTCGCCCTCGGCGATGCCCTCGCGCACCACATTGGCGATGATCGTGTCGAGGTCGCGGATGTGGTTATGGATGACGCTCCAGCTCTCGGCGATGGCGACGGCCACCATCTCCTGGATCTTGGCGTCGGCATCGGCGAATTCCGCCATCATGACGTGCATCTCGGTCAGGAGGCGGCGCATGCGCTCGCGCGCCGTGCCGGGCTCCTTCGCGACGGCCTCGATCCGGTTGCGCTTGCGGCCCGTCATGCGCTCGGCCACCGCCTCGTTGATGTCCTTCTTGGAGGCGAAGAAGCGGTAGACGTTGGCCGGGCTCATGGAGAGCGTCCTGGCGATGTCGGCAACGGTCGTCTTCTGGAAGCCGATGTCGCGGAAGAGCTGTTCTGCCGCGGCGATGATGCGCTCGCGGGTGGTGTCCGGGCTTGGGCTGCCGTCCGTCATGGCAGATGATCGACTTCTCTCGAACCAGAAGGCCCGTCCCGCCTGTCGGGCCGGGCATGTCGATTAGAGGTATGACGTTCCTCGTCATCCGTCAAACGGATGGCGGAAGGGGCCCGGGCTCGGGCGCGAGCGGGCGCCAGGGCAGGACGAGCAGCCCGTCGGGCCGCTCCTCGCGCAGGGAGGCGACCCCGAAGACCTCGGCCAGCATGGCCGGGGTCAGTACCTCGTGCGGCGTGCCGGCGGCGACGAGACGCCCCTCGGCGAGGATCGCGACCCGGTCCGCGTAGCGCGCGGCGAGGGCGAGGTCGTGCATGACGACAGCGACGGCGCGGCCCTTCCGCGCCTCGGCGGCGAGCACGCCCATCACCGCGAGCTGGTGG
The DNA here is from genome assembly GCF_014196925.1 of Chelatococcus caeni. GTDB lineage: Bacteria > Pseudomonadota > Alphaproteobacteria > Rhizobiales > Beijerinckiaceae > Chelatococcus_A > Chelatococcus_A caeni. The sequence continues at coordinate 277,238 of NZ_JACIEN010000002.1, forward strand.
CGCGGATCGAGCGCGGCGACCGGCTCGTCGCAGATGAGAACCGGCGCCTCGACGGCGAGCGCCCGGGCGAGCAGGACGCGCGCCCGCTCGCCGCCCGACAAGGTGGTAACGGCCCGCCCGGCGAAGGCCTCGCTGTCGGTGGCGCGCATGGCGTGGGCGACGGCGGGGTCGATCCGGCCCGTCCCTGGCCCGCCGCCATGCGGCACGCGTCCCAAGGCGACGACGTCGGCGGCCGGCAACGGCCAGGCGACGGTGCCGCCCTGCGGCAGATAGGCGACGGTGCGGGCCCGCTCGCGGGCCGAGAGCGCCGAGAGCGGCCGCTCGCCGAAGAGCACCGTGCCCGCCTCCGGCCTGACGAGGCCTGCCATCACCCGCACCAGCGTGGTCTTGCCGGCGCCGTTCGGGCCGATGATGGCGGTGAGGCTGCCGGGAGAGAGCGTCATGTCGACGTCGGCGAGCACCTGCCGGCCGCCGAGGCGCGCGGCGACGGCGCGGGCGGTGAGGGCGGCGCCCATCATGCCGGCGCCCCTGTCAGCTCCGCCCGGCGGCGCACGATGATGTAGAGGAAGAAGGGCACGCCGACGATGGCGGTGAGCACACCGAGCTTGACCTCGGTGGCGGAGGGGATGACGCGCACGGCGCAGTCGGCCGCCGTCAGCAGCACCGCCCCGGCGAGCGCCGCCGGCACGAGCGTGCGGCGCGGGTCGTGGCCGACGAGCGGGCGCACGATGTGCGGGGCGACGAGGCCGACGAAGCCGATGGTGCCGGCGACCGCGACGCTCGCGCCGACGCCGACGGCCACCCCGGTGACGACCGCAAGGCGCAGCAGGCGCACGTCGATGCCGAGGCTGCGGGCCGCCTCCTCGCCGAGCGCCAGCGTGCGCAGCGCCCCGCCTTGCGAGAGGAGGAGCGCGGCCCCGAGAAGCGCGAAGGGTGCCACGAGCGCGACGTGGCGCATGGTCCGGTCCTCCAGCGAGCCCATGAGCCAGAAGACGATCTCGGTGACGGCGAAGGCGTTGGGCGACAGGCTGATGGCGAGCGAGGTCGCCGCCCCGGCGAGGCTCGAGATGGCAAGCCCCGCAAGGACGAGGACGACGAGGCTCGCGCTTTCGCCGGCGATGAGGATGACGACGAGCACCGACAGGAAGGATGTGGCGATGGCGGCGAGCGGCAGGGCGGGCGAATAGACCTCCGCATAGCCGAAATAGATGACGACGACGGCCCCGAGCGCCGCCGCCTGCGGCGCCCCGAAGACGGAGGGGGCCGCGAGCGGGTTGCGCAGCAGGCCCTGCAGGGCGGCGCCCGCAAGGCCGAGCGTCGCGCCGATGATGACGGCGAGCAGGGTGCGCGGGAGGCGGATGTCGCGCACGACGACGCCCGCCCCGCCGCCGTCACCAAAGAGGCCCTCGATCACCAAGGCCGGCGTGAGCCGCGCCGGGCCGAGCATGAGGGACAGGACGCAAAGGACGAGGAGGACGACAAGGAGCGCCGCCGCCAGCCAGCGGCCGGGGCGGCGGGTCGCGCCTTCCTCGATCTCCTTGCCCCGCATCCCGTCCATCGCCTCACCAGGTGGCCTTGAGGCCGGCGTAGAGCGAGCGCCCCGCCGTGCCGTAGTTCTTCACCTCCTCATAACGCGCATCGGTGAGGTTTTCACCGCGCAGGAAGAGCGAAACGCGCTCCGACACCTCATAGGAGGCGAAGAGGTCGAGCCGGGCATAGGGCGCGAGCCTGTCCTTCTCGTGCGGCGCGGAATAGCGCGCATCGACGAGGACGAGCGCCGGCGCGATGACGAGGCCCGGCGCCGGCGTCAAAGTGAGGCCGATGCGCGCCGTGTTCTCCGGCCGGCGGGCGAGCTTGAGGTCGGTGGTGAGGTCGACGGCGACAAGGTTGGTATAGGCGATGTCGAGCCTCAGCATCTCGGGGATGAGCTCGGCCTTGGCCGACAATTCGAAGCCGCTCGTCTCGGCCCGCGCCACGTTGACGTAGCAGCCGAAGGTCTGGTCCGGCCGGCAGGACGGATCGCTCTGGAAGTTGATGAGATCGCGGAAGCGGTTGAGGAAGAGGGTGCCGGAGAGGGTGAGCCGGCCGTCGAACAGCTTCTGGTCGATGCCGGCGTCGACGCCGAAGGAGCGCTCCGGGCCGAGCGCCGGATTGCCGTAGAGCGGATCGAGGCGCTGGTAGAGCGTCGGCGCCTTGGCGCCCGTCCCGGCACTCGCGCGCAGCACCGTGTCGCTCTCGGCGATGTCGTAGGCGAGGGTGGCGCGCCAGGTGGCGAAGCGGTCCGCCCCCTCGATGTCGTCGATGCGCCCGCCGAGCGACAGGTTCAGGCGTTCGGCAAGGGTGATCTGGTGCAGGGCGAAGAGGGAGCGGGTGGTCTGGGCGGCATCGTCGAGCGTCGTGCGCGGGCCGGGCACCGGCAGCACGGCCTCGCTCGTGCTCGTCAGCTTCTCGCGCTCCACCTGGCCGCCGAAGGTGAGGAGGCCGAAGGCATCAAGCGAGAGGTCGCCCTGATAGGAGACGCCGACGCGCCCGCCGACGTAGCCGTCCTTCGACCAGTCCGTCACCGGCGCTGCCGTGCTGCCGTAATAGCTGATGGAGCGATAGTCGCGCTCGGTGCGGTTGGCATAGACGAGGAAGGTGTTCTTCAGCCGCCGGTCGAAGGCGTGGACGGTGGCCCGGGCATGGATCTGCCCGAGGCGCTGGACGCTCGACGACGGGGTGTCGGGAAAGGCGCCGAAGGCCGCGTCATATTGCGTGGCATTGACATAGGCCGAGCCGCCGACGTCGAAGGCGACATCCTCGCTCGGCGAGAACCCGAAGCGCGCGGAGAGGCCGAAGCGGCGTGTGCCGTCGCTCTCCAGCGGCCACGGGTGCTGGGCGCGGAGGCGGCCGATGCGGTAGCCCCAGCGCGAGAAGCCGGCGGTGTCGTAGCCGTTGAGCGAGACGGCATAGTTGAAGCGCGCATCGCCGCCGGACACGGCGGCCTGCACGCCCCTGCTGCCGTAGCTGCCGCCCTCGGCGGCGACCGCTGCGCGCGGCTCGCCGTGGCCCTTGCGGGTGATGATGTTGACGACGCCGCCCATCGCGTCCGAGCCGTAGAGGGCCGATTGGGGGCCGCGCAGCACCTCGATGCGCTCGATGCCGGTCGGCACCAGCAGCGAGAAGTCGAACTGGCCGTTGCCGGTGGACGGGTCGTTGACGCGCACGCCGTCGATCAGCACCAGGGTCTGGCCCGGCTCGCCGCCGCGCAGGCGCACGGAGGTGGTGGCGCCGGTGCCGCCGCTCTCGGTGAGGTCGAGGCCGGGCACGCGGCGCAGGGCGTCGTTGAGCGTGCGGGCGCCGGAGCGGGCGATCTCCTCGGCGGTAATGACGGTGACGGCGCTGCCGCTGCGGGCGATGGCCTGCGGGCCGCGCGTCGCCGTGACGACGATCTCGCGCAGGGTGATCTCGTCGCCGGCGGCGCCGGTGGCGGCAAGGGTGAGGGAAGACAAAAGGAACATACCGCCGGAGAGCGTCCGACGGCCGGCGGAACCGGCCATGAAAACCTCCATTCCGCCCCTCCGGCGGATGTCAGGGTTGCCTCGCGCGCTGGCCGGTCTCCTGGCTTGCGGGTCCCTGCTGCGATTCGGCCTTCCCGGTGCCCGATGGCCCCAGTGGCTTCGTCGAATCGCCGCTCGCCGCTCACAGTTGCGGGGGCAGCCACGGTCTTGCACCGTGTTCCCGTTTCACCCCGCTGCGGCGGGGCACCAACGCAGGGCCTCTTTACGCAGACCGCGGCTCGGCCGCAAGCATGCGGAACGGATGCACCGCCTGTGCATTTGCGCCGGCGCAAGGAGCGCCGTAAGGCTGCGGCCGAGATTGCGCCCGAAAGGGCGGGCAAGGACATGAGGGATATGAGGACGGCTGTCGCGTTCGCGATCGTGCTTGCAACGGGGCTCGGCCTTGCGCCGGCTGCCGGCAGCAGCGAGCCGGAGCGCCTCTCTCCTCCCTCCCCCCACGCAGTGGTGGGGAGGGCCGGGGTGGGGGGCGGTTCCGCCGGCGGGCGTTCGACGATTGCAGGTGGCGTGTCCGTCGGCCCGGAAGGCTTCCGGCCTGCACCCGCCGGCCCCCCACCCCTAACCCCTCCCCGCCGCAAGCGGGGGGAGGGGGATATGGTGCGCCTCGCCGCGGCCGGCCGATCGGAAACCGCGCCGTCCGTTGCCCGCTACGCCGAAGCGCCTCCGGCGCGGGTCGTTTCGCTCAACCTGTGCGCCGACCAGCTCCTGCTGGCGCTGGCCGATCGCGGACAGATCGCCTCCCTCAGTCCCCTGTCGCGCGATGCGGATTATTCCTTCCTCGCGGGCCGGGTGGGCGACCTTCCGGTCAATGGCGGCACGGGCGAGGAGATCCTGGTCGGCGAGGCGGGTCTCGTGCTCAGCGGCCGCTATGGCACGCGCGTCAAGCGCGAGCTTTTGGAGCGCCACGGCGTGCCGCTGATGGTGCTCGACCCCTGGCGCGACATCGCCGGGGGGCGCGAGCAGCTGACGGCCGTCGCGGCCCGGCTGGGCCATCCGGAGCGCGGCGCGGCGCTTGCCGCCGAGATCGAGGCGGCGCTCGCGCGCACCAAAGGCCTCGCCCGGCGCCCGGCCACCGTCCTCGTCCTCTACCGGCGCGGCTACGTGCCGGGGGAGCGCTCGCTCGTCGCCGAGCTTCTAAGCCACATGGGCCTTCAGCCGATGCAGGCCCGCCTCGGCCTGCCGCAGGGCGGCCTCGTGCGCCTCGAGCAACTCGTCATGGGCCCGCCGGACTTCGTAGTGATGGACGAGGCCGATGCTCGCGCCATCGACAACGGCACGGCCTTCCTCGTCCACCCGGCGCTCGCCGGCGTGCTGCCGCCCGAGCGGCGCCTGTTCCTCCCGGACCGGCTCACCATCTGCGGTGGGCCCTCGACGCCGGCGGCCATCGATGCACTCGCCGCCGAGGTGCGCGCCAAGGTGAACCGGGAGCGTTGAAGCATGATGACTTTAAGATCGGCGCACGCGTTGATCCTCCCCCGTACGGGGGAGGTGGCGCCGCGAAGTCGGGCTCGCCCGACTTCGGTTTCCAAATGTCGAAGTCGGGCAAGCCCGAGTTCGATGGCGGTGACGGAGGGGGCACGCGAGTGACATCAGGAGCGCCGTACCCGGTCTTGACCCCACCCGTCTCGCGCCTCCGAACTCGGGCTTGCCCGAGTTCGGCACCTAAAAAGCCGAAGTCGGATAAATCCGACTTCGGACGGCGCGATCCACCCTCCCACGGACCTCGGGCTTGCCCGAGGTCCGCACTTATATGCGCAAGTCGGGAACACCCGACTTGCGAAAGGGAGGGATCAAGCCAAGTCTTCCGCGTCGACTTAAACTCATAAATCTCTAGCCTGGCCCCCGCCTCGCTCCTTCGCGATGGCGAGGAGCGCGTCGACGTCCATGTGCCGGCCGACGTGGGCGGCGAGCCTGTCGAGCGCTTCCTCGATGCTGCGCTCGTAGGCGAGGCTGGCGCGGAAGGTGCCGCCGCTCGCCTGGGCGAGGAAGGCCCGGCGGAAGTCGTCGGCGGCGAACATGCCGTGCAGATAGGTGCCCATGACGAGCCCGTCCGGCGACATGGCCCCCTCGCGCTCGCCGGCGACGCGGAAGGGCGCGCGCACGCAATCGGGCCCCTCGCTGCGGCCGAGGTGGATCTCGTAGGCGGTGACGGCATAGCCCGTCCCGGCATGGACGGCCTCGACCGGCTGCACCGCCTTGTCGCCTGTCAGGATCGTGTCGATGTCGAGGAGGCCGAGCCCCGGCACGATGCCGGCCGCGCCCTCGATGCCCTCGGGATCGGCGATGGTGCGGCCGAGCATCTGGTAGCCGCCGCACAGGCCGACGACGGGCCGGCCACGGCGCACGTGGGCGAGGATGTCGATGTCCCAGCCCTCGTCCCTGAGATGGGCGAGGTCGGCGATGGTCGCCTTCGAGCCCGGCAGGACGATGAGGTCGGCATCGGACGGGATCGGCCGGCCGGGCGGCACGAGGACGAGGGAGACGCCCTCCTCCAGCCTGAGCGGGTCGAGATCGTCGAAATTGGCGATGCGTGGCAGGACGGGGGCGGCGACGATGAAGGTGTCGCCCGGCTTGCGGCCGGTGCCGGTGAGGTCGAGCGCATCTTCCGCGGGCAGCCGGCTCGCCTCCGGAAGCCAGGGCAGCAGGCCGAGCGGCTGCCAGCCGGTGCGCTCGGCGATCGCCGTCATGCCCGCGGCGAAGAGGGCGGGATCGCCGCGGAACTTGTTGACGAGGAAGCCGCGCACCATGGCCCGGTCGGCCTCGTCGAGCACGGCATGGGTGCCGACGAGGCTGGCGATGACGCCGCCGCGGTCGATGTCGCCGACGAGCACCACCGGCACGCCGGCCTCGGTGGCGAAGCCCATGTTGGCGATGTCGCCGGCGCGCAGGTTGATCTCGGCCGGGCTGCCGGCGCCCTCGACAATGACGAGGTCGGCCCCCTCGCAGACCTTGGCGAAGCTGCCGAGCACGAAGGGCATCAGCGCCTTGCGCCGGCCGGTGAAGTCGCGCGCGTCGAGATGGCCGTGACGCCGGCCCTGCACGATGAGCTGGGCGCCGCGGTCGCTCTCGGGCTTCAGCAGCACCGGGTTCATGTGCACGGTGGGCTCGGCGCGGGCGGCGCGCGCCTGCAGCGCCTGGGCACGGCCGATCTCGCCGCCGGCCACCGCCGCGGCGTTGTTCGACATGTTCTGCGCCTTGAAGGGGCGCACGGTGAGCCCGCGGCGGGCGAAGAGGCGGCACAGGCCCGCGACGATCAGCGACTTGCCGACGTTGGAGCCGGTGCCCTGGAGCATCACCGCGGGCGTTGCCATCAGAATTCGATGCCTTCCTGTGCCTTCACCCCGGCGGCGAAGTGGTGCTTGACGAGCCCCGCCTCCGTGACGAGATCGGCGGCGGCGACCATCTCGGGCTTGGCGTTGCGACCGGTCACGACCACGTGCAGGTCCGGCCGCCGCGCCGCGAGCGTCGCCACCACCGCGTCGAGCGGCAGGTAATCATAGCGCAGGGCGATGTTGAGTTCGTCGAGAATGACGAGGCGGATGTCGTCCCGCGCCATCAGCTCCTTCGCCTTGTCCCACGCGCGCGATGCGGCGGCGATGTCGCGCGCCTTGTCCTGCGTCTCCCAGGTGAAGCCCTCGCCCATGGCGTGCCATTCGACGAGGTCGGAAAAGCGCTCCATGGCGCGGCGCTCGCCCGTCTCCCAGTTGCCCTTGATGAACTGGACGACGCCCACCTTCCAGCCGTGGCCGAGGGCGCGCAGCATGAGGCCGAAGGCGGCGGTCGACTTGCCCTTGCCGGGGCCGGTGTTGACGATGAGGAGGCCCTTCTCGCGCGTCTTCTCCGCCACCTCCGCATCCTGCACGGCCTTGCGCTTCACCATCTTCTCGCGATGGCGGGCGGCTTCCTCGGGGGAGATGGCGGTCATCGGTCGCGTCCCTTCACGGTGAGCGGCAGGCCGGCGACCACGAGGGTGACCTGGTCGACGACGGCGGCAAGGCGCTGGTTGAGGAGGCCGGCATGGTCGCGGAAGCGGCGGGCGAGCGCATTGTCCGGCACGATGCCGAAGCCGACCTCGTTGGCGACGAGGACGAGCGGCCGGCGCCGGCGGGCCACCGCCTCCGTCAGCTGCCGGCAGGCGGCCTCCACATCCTCGCCCGCGAGCATGACATTGGTGAGCCAGAGCGTCAGGCAGTCGACGAGGACGGGCGCGCCCTCCGGCGCCGCCGCGATGGCCGCGGCGAGCGCGCGGGGCGCCTCCACCGTCCGCCATCCGGGGCCCCGGTCGTGCCGGTGGCGGGCGATGCGCTCCGCCATCTCGGCGTCGTGCGCCTCGGCGGTGGCGATATAGATCCACGGTCCCGGCATCGCCCTGACCAGCGCCTCGGCATGGCGGCTCTTGCCCGAGCGGGCGCCGCCGAGGACGAGATGGGCGATGGGGAGGGCCGTGTCCTGCATGGCTCCGGCATGCCACGGCGGCACGGCGGCGGCAAGCGCGCGTTCCAAGGCTCCTGCCAGTCCGGTCGCTCGAAAAGAGCGCATCTGGAGACGGAGCATTGCGCAGCCGGTGCCCGCTCCGGCGCAACGGCGTCAGACGATGGGTGCCGTCCAGGGATTGACGAAGCGCACGCCCGTGTTGCGGAACTCGGCCTCGTTACGGGTGAGGATCGTCACGTCGCGGCTTGCCGCCGTGCCGGCCAGCATCGCATCGGGCAGATGGTCGTCCAGGGCCTCGCCGCGCCGCCGCTTCTCTTCCATGATGCGCGCCGTGGAGGCAGCATCCTGGAAGGTCCAGTCGAGCACCCGATCCTCGAAGAGGTCCGAGACCAGCAAGAGGAACTGCTGCCGCAGCGTATCCGGCGGCGTCCGGGCGGCAGGAGCCCTATGCCGTTGAGTATTTCCCAGGCTGTGATCGAGGCGAGTCCCAGGCCTTGACCGGCAATGGAATCAAGGAAATCGGCGACCTTGCCGTCGGGGGCGGGCCGCATCATCTCGGAAAGAACGTTGGCGTCGAGCAGGTAGCCGACCCCCGCCGTCATTCGTCGCCGCCCGCTTCGAAACGGACGGGCGAATAGCCGAACCTGCCGCGCGCGGCGGCAGCTCAACCCCGTGCAGGGCGCCGAAGTAGTGCCTGAACGCCTCCGAGGGCTTTGTCTGTGCAGATGCCTTGGTCCGCTTCTCGCGAATCAACCGGCGCACGAACTCCTCCATGGAGATGCCCAGCCGGCCGGCCTCGTGCTAGAGCCAGGATTTGTCGCCGGGATCGATGTCCCGGACCGTGATCGTGGTCTTCATGGACGCCTCATGTGCTCCGGCGGAAGACAGGCTCATTCTAATGCTAGCGAAAGACGCTAGTAATCATGAGGGCCAAGAAAAAAGGGCCCGGCGGGCCCTTCTTCCGGCGTCGATGCGGCGTCCGTCAGACGGCGGTCGAGATCCACTTCGACAGTTCGCTCTTCGGCAGGGCGCCAACCTTCTGGCCGGCGAGCTTGCCGTCCTTGAACATCATGAGGGTCGGGATCGAGCGGATGCCGAACTGGGCGGCCGTGTTCGGGTTCTCGTCGACGTTGAGCTTGACGACCTTGACCTTGCCGGCCATCTCGGTGGCGATTTCCTCGAGCGCGGGCGCAATCATGCGGCAGGGTCCGCACCATTCGGCCCAGAAATCGACGACGACGGGCTCTGCGGACTTCAGGACATCGGCCTCGAAGCTCGCATCTGTCACCTTCGCAGTCGCCATGATGAGTTCCTTTCCATATGCGCGGCGCAGTCTGCGCAGCAAGTCGATCCGAACGTAGGAAGGCCCCCCGTTCCGGTCAAGGTAACTTGTGTGCGTGCCCACACGTTGACGCTAGATCTGGTGGCACCCTGGCCGTTCACAACACCGGGATCCGGTCGAGCGCGGCGGCGAGCGCCTCGCCGGGAACCTCCAGCACACGCGGCCCGGCGGTGTAGACGAGAAGGGCCCTGAGGCTGCGTCCGGGGAAGATGTCCGCAAGCAGCGCCCCATAGACGGCGAGCTGAGCGACATGCGCCTCGGGCACCGCGGCGAGATCCGCCGGCGGGCGGGCGCTCGTCTTGAAATCGGCGAAGACGACGGCCTCGTCGCTCACCACGAGCCGGTCGATCTGCCCCGAGACGGCGCGCCTCGTGCTGCCGACGGCGATCTCGCCGGCGACGGCGACCTCGGCACGCGCGTCAGGGCCGAAGAGGGGCGCGAGGGCCGGCTCGTCGAGAAGGGCGAGGGCCTGGGCGACGACGCCGGCCCGCTTCGCCTCGTCGAGGCGCCCGGCCCGCACGGCGACGAATCGCTCGGCGGCCGTCGGGCGCGCCGCGGCGGGCAGGCCGGGCAGATGCTCGACGAGCTGGTGCACGAGCGTGCCGGCAAGGCGCGCGTCGGCCGCGAAGGGCCCGTCGCCCGGACGGTGCGGCCTGTCGGCAGCGGCAAGCGCGCTCGAGGGGCTGAGCGGCGGCGGCGCCTCCGGCTCCGCGGGCGCCGGCCGATCGAGCCAATCGGGCATGGCGATGCCGGCGCCATCCTCGGCGGGGGGCGGCGCGGCTGCGGCAGCGCCGAGGGGGCCGCTTTGCCAGCGCTGGACCCTCAGGCCGTCTACCTCGACCTCTTCCAGCCGGCCCTCCAGGCCGCGGCGGATCATGCCGGTCCAGCACATGGCGGGCAGCTCGGGCCAGTTGCCGTCCTTGCCGCGCTTGCCGTTGCTGTAGGAGGCGACGACGAGCCGGTCTTTCGCCCGGGTCATGGCGACATAGAGGAGGCGGTTGTGCTCCTCGGCCTCGCGGGTGCGCACTGCCTCCCTGAGCCGCGCGACGGCGGGGGCGTCCTCGTCGCGCTTCGGCGACCACACCGGCACCGTCGCCGGGCCGGTGTGGCCGGAGCGCTGCAGGGGCAGCGCGAAGAGCTTGGGATCATGGCGGCCGTTGGGCTGGCTGCAGTCGTCGGCGAGGATGACGAAGGGCGCCTCCAGCCCCTTGGCGCCGTGCACCGTCATGACGCGGACCTCGTCGCGCCCGGCATCGAGGTCGCGCTTGATCTCGCGCTTCACCTCGCGGCCGTCGCTCTCGAAGGAGAGGAGGAAGGCTTTCAGCGAGGGTGCGTGGCGGTGCTCGAAATCGAGCGCCATGGCGAGAAAGGCGTCGATGGCGTCGCCAGCCTCCTGGCCGAGCCGAGCGACGAGCTGCTCGCGGCCGCCTTCCGGGCCGATCAGCCCGGCATAGAAGGCGAAGGGACCGCGGCGTGCGGCGGCATTGCGCCAGCGCCCGAGCGCCTCCCCCGCCCGCGCGGCGGCCGCATCGCCGGCCGTCCCGGCCCGCGCGAGGGCATCGGCGAGGCTCTCGCTGTCCTCCCGCCTTGCGGCGATGCGCATGAGGTCGTCGTCGGTGAGGCCGACGAGGGGGCTCTTGAGGGCGGCGGCCAGCGTCAGGTCGTCGTCGGGCAGGAGCGCGGCGCGGCCGGCGGCGACGAGGTCGCGCACGGCGATATGCTGGCCGACGTCGAGACGGTCGGCGCCGGCGACCGGCACGCCGCGCCGCTTCAGGGCCCGGATCACGGCTTCGAAAAAGGCGCCGCGGCTGCGCACGAGGATGAGGATGTCGCCCGGCGCGAAGCGCTGGCCGGTGTCGTCGCCGTGCGTCGTCAGGCGCTCGACGGTGCGGGCGATGCGCTCGGCCACGCGGATGGCGGGCGCACTATCGGCGAGCTCGTCGAGCGGCAGCACCCAGGCTTCCGGCTCCTCGCGGTCGGCTGGCCGCTCCGTCTCCCACACCTCGACGAGGCCCGGGGCATCGGGGCGCGCGCTCTCGTGCGCGGTGCCGACCGCGACATCGGCGAAGCTGAGCCCGCGGTAATGCGTCTCGACGGCGAAGACCGCATCGACGGCGCTCAGCACCGCCGGCGCGGAGCGGAAGGAGACGGTGAGCTCCACCGGCTCGAACAGGAGGTCCGCCTGCCGCGCCCGCGTCTGGAAATAGCGGCCGGAGCCCTCGAATTCCTGCGGGGCGGCGCCCTGGAAGCCGTAGATCGACTGCTTGGGATCGCCCACGGCAAAGAGCGTACGCGTCTTCGCGACGGCGCCGTCGCCGGCGAAGAGCTCCTCCGTCAGCCGCTTCAGGATGGCCCATTGCGTCGGGCTCGTGTCCTGCGCCTCGTCGACGAGGAGGTGGTCGATGCCGGCATCGAGCTTGTAGAGCACCCAGGCCGCATCGGCGCGCTCGAGCAGGGTCAGCGTGCGCTCGACGAGATCGTCGAAATCGAGCGCCCCGCGTGCCCGCTTCACCGCCTCGATGCGCGCGAGGACCGCCTGCGCGAGGGTGAGCAGGGCCTGCGTCCGCTCCAGCGTGCGGGCGCCCTTCATCCGCTCGTCGAGGGCGGCAAGGCGATCGCGCTCGGCGAAGAGACGCTCGGCGAGATCGGGCGGGACGCTCCCTGTCGCCACGCTGCGGTTGGCCGCGGGCGTGCCCTTCTGGGTGAAGAACAGCGAGCGGTAATGCGCCAGCCGCTCCCACGGATCGTCCGCCTGCGCCGCCTGCGACAGCGCTTCGGCATTCGTCTGGTCGGTCTTCTTGCCGCCGCGCAACACCTCGGCGATGGCCGGCCATTCGGCCGGGGCGATGCCGTCCTCGCACATGGCGCGGGCGATGGTCTGCGGCGTCTCGCCCTCGTCCAGGCCGAGCGCAGCGGCAAGGCCCGCCATCGCGTCGGCGAAGGCGGCGGGCTCGCGCGCGTAGGCGAGAAGCGCCGCGCGGTGGCGCAGCGCCTCGCGGATCGTCTCGGCGATGGCCGTGTCCGAATGGTTCTCGGCGAGCAGCGTCAGGGCGTCGCGCAGGGCGGGGTCGCGGCCGAGGGCGGCCCGGGCCATGACCGTGGATAGCGCCTCGGCGAGCAGCACGGCGCTCTCGTTGTCGTCGAGCACCGTGAAGCGCGCCGGCACGTTCGCCTCGAAGGGGAACATGTGCAGCAGGCGCTCGCAGAAGGCGTGAATGGTCTCGATCTTGAGGCCGCCGGGCGTCTCGACGGCATGGGCGAAGAGCCGGCGCGCGCGGGCGAGGCGGGCGCGGTCCGGCCGCCGTCCCTCGAGCTTCTCGAGCGCGGCGGCGAGCGCCTCGTCGTCGAGACGCACCCACTTGCCGAGCTCGGCGAAGATGCGGTTCTCCATGTTCGCCGCCGCCGCCTTGGTGAAGGTGAGGCAGAGGATGCGCGAGGGCTCCGTGCCGGCGAGCAGGAGCCGCATGACGCGGTCGGCGAGCACCTTGGTCTTGCCCGAGCCGGCATTGGCCGACACCCAGGCCGAGGCGTCCGGCCGGGCGGCGCGCTGCTGGTCGAGGATCGTCTTCGTCGGGACCTTGAGCCCGCCGGGCGCCGGGCCGCTCATGCCTCGCCTCCGAGTTCGCCAAGATCGGCCTCGTCGCCGGCGAGCGACCATTCGCGCACGCGGGCGAGATGGTCATAGGCGCCGAAGCGGCCGGCGAATTGCGGGAAGGGCCGCGACGCGAAGCCGATCTCGCCGGCGACATAGCGCGACAGGAGGCTCGTCAGCTTTCTCTCGTGCTCGACGACGACCTCGGCAACGGAGCGCGTCTCGTCGCGCGGCGGCTTCACCGGGCAGGCGACCAGCGGCTCGCGGGCGCCGCCGGCATGCATGTAAAGAAGCTCGCAGAGATCGGGCGGCACATGCGCGACCTCGCGAAAGCCGCTTGCGGCGAGGATGGCGGCCTCGAGGGTGAGCTGCGGCGAAAAGCCGGCGAAGACCTGCTTGGGGCTCGGCGGCCGGCCGGTCTTGAAATCGACGATCACCGCCCGGCCGTCGCGCAGGCGCTCGATGCGGTCGGCGCGTGCCGTGATGCGGAAGGGGCTGCCGTCGGCCAGCGCCAGCGCGAGGGCGCCCGCCACCTCGGCCTGAACGACGTCGATGTCCGCGCGCCGCGCCGTCTCCCAGGCGACGAAGGCCTCGGCGAGGCGCAGGAAGCGGGGCCACCACAGCGCGGCGACGTCCGGATAGGCGGCGATGGGGGCGAAGGCCTGTCGGCCGAGGGCGACCAGCTCCTCGCGCGCATCGGCCGGCAGCGTCACGGGATGGCGGGCGGTGAAGGCGCCGAGCGCCTCGTGCACGATGGTGCCGCGGTCGGCGGCGCCCGGCGGCACGGCGATGGGGTCGAGCGGATCGAGCTTCAGCACGTGGCGGGCGAAGATGGCATAGGGGTCGCGCACCAGCGTCTCGACCTCGGTGACGCTGAGGCGGCGCGGGATCAGCTCCGGGTCGGGCTTCGGCCGCGGCCGCTCGATGGGCCTGAGCGCCGGCAGGCGCGTCAGCGCCCCGGCATAGCGGCGCAGGCGCTCGCCCCGTCGCCTGAGCTCCGCCCACAGCCCGTCGCCCGCCAGCGCCTGCATGCGCTGCAGGAAACGTGACGGGACGGTCGGCGCATCGCCGCGCTTCAGGGCCCGGGTCAGCACCACGTCGCGCGTGCCGAGCGCCTGCACGAAATCATGCGCCGTCTGGCCGATGCGCCGCTCGGGCGGGGCGAGGCCGAGCGTCGTGCGCATCGGCCGGTTGAGGAAGGCATCGGTGCGTGCCGTCGGCGGCCACACCTCCTCGTCGAGCCCGCCGAGGACGAGGCGATCGGCCTCGACGAGGCGTGCCTCGAGCAGGCCGAGGATCTTGACGCGCCGGTGGCCGGACATCGGCCGGCGCACCACCGCGTCGGCCATCAGGGTGGCGAAGAAGGCCGGATAATCGGCGAAACGGCCGGTGAGGCCGTCGACCTTCGCGCTCGTCGCCGCGTCGAAGACCTCGGCCAGGGCCTCTCCCGCCTCGCCCGCGACGAGGGGGGGCGGTTCGCCGGCGCCGGGACGCGCCACCGCATCGAGCGCGGCGCGATGGGCGCCGACGAGGGCGACGAGGTCGAGCCCATCGCCGTCCTCGGCGCGAAAGCCGGAGAAGGCTTCGCTAAGGCGCGTGAGGAGCGTCTCGGCGAGGTCCCAGTCCGTGTCGGTCAAGCGGCGCAGCGGACGCGGCGCGCGGTGGTCGCGTGCTTCCGCCCGCCGCTCGGCGAGCACGGCGGCGATGCCGGCAAGGCCCGGCGGCGGCGCGGGGCCGCGCAGCACGCCGATCTCGAGCGCGCGGGCGGCGCGCTCCATCGTCGCCCGCGGCCAGCCGAAGCGGGCGAGGGGATGGGCGACGAGACTCGCGAGGATCGCGGGCTCATGGTCGGCGGCAGCCGCATCGGCGACGAGGCAGGCGAGCGTGCCGTGGGGACTGCGCCGCAGCGGCAGGCCGGCCGAATCCTCGGCGGCGATGTCCCAGCGGGCGAGCTCGGCGGCCACGCGCTCGGCGAGCGCCCGGTCCGGCGTCACGAGGGCCGCCGTCGCTGCCGGATCCTCCAGCGCCTCGCGCAGGGCAATGGCCGCGCACAGCGCCTCCTCCCGCTCGTCCGCCGCCTCGACGAGGGAGAGGCCGTCGAAGGCGGCGTGGAGATCGGCCTCGGGCGGGCGGTGGGCGGGCTCGGCCCACAGGTCCGTGGTCTCCGCCGGCCGCATGGCCTCGGAGAGGAAGCGCGAGCGGGCGGCAAGGCGGGGCGGGGGCGCGCCGAGGACGGCGACGTCGGCGCGCGGGATGCCGATGGTGGCGAGGAGGCGGGCGAGCATCGCCTGCGGGTGGTTGTGCACCGTCAGGTCGGCGCCCGCGCCGATGAGCGCGAAGGTGTCGTCGTCGAGCCCGGTGTCGAGCCCCGGCAGCACCACGGCGCCCTTGGGCAGGCGTGCGATGGCGGCGATGAGCCGGGCCGTGGCGGGGATGGAGCCGGTCGAGCCGGCGACGATCACCGGCCGTTGCGGCGGCGCCGCCGCGAGGCCCGCGGCCCGGGCATCGACGAGGGCCGAGCGGCGCCGGGCCGGGTCGCTCGCCTGCCGCTCGGCGAGGATGGCCGGCCACATCTCGGCGGCGATCTTCACGAAGTCGAGCGTGATGCCATAGTAGCGCGAGTAACGCTCCTCGACGAGGCCGGCGAGCGCCGTCCAAGGGATGTCCTCGGTCGCGAGCCCGTCCATGAGGGCGGCGAGATCGTCGGCGAGGGCAAGGGCGTCGGCCGGCGATGCGGGCACGAGCAGGGGCTCGTGCGCCTCGGCCGGCAGGATGGCGCCGTCGAGGGCGCGGGCCCATTGCAGCACGAGGCGGGTGAGGATGAGGCGCCGCTCGATCGGCGCCAGCGCCGGCGGCAGATGCACGGCGGCATCGCCGAAGGCCCGCTCCGCCTCGCCGGCGAGGGCGAGCTCCGCGGCGTCGAGGTCGCCGAGCGGCTGGATGTCGGGCAGGAGCACGCTGCGCTGCGGCAGCCGCTCGGCGAGGGTGGCGGCGAGCGCGCGGGCGGCGCGCCGGGTCGGCAGGTAGATGGTGGCCGAGGCGAGCGCGAGGGGATCGTCGGCGTCCGGGAAACCGGGCACGATGCGGCCGGCGAGCAGCGCATCGGCGAAGGTTGCGAGGAAGGGCGCCCCCGGGGGGATGGTGAAGACCCGTGCCGGCGCCTGCCTTGCCATGGTCAGTCCGTCGTGGCGAAGCGGGCCTCGGCCGCGCGCAGGGCTTCGGGCGTGCCGACATGCAGCCACTGGCCCTCGATGCGCGCGCCGTGGAGCCGGCCCCGCTCCGCCACCTCGTCGAAGATGCGGTTGAGCGAGAAGGGGCCCTCCGGCGCGTCGGCGAAGAGCTGGGGCTTGACGATGGCGACGCCCGCATAGGCAAACGGCACGACCTCGCGTTCCGGCCGGCGCGTCAGGCGCCCGGAGGCATCCATGGAGAAGTCGCCACGCCCGTCATAGCCGAGGCTCGTCGCGGTCGGGGCCATCAGCAGCAGGATGTCCATCCGCTCTGCGTCCCATTCGTCGGCGAGGAGGTCGAGGTTCGGCAGCGGGCCCTCGAGCCACAAGGTGTCGCTGTTGACGAGGAAGAACGGCTCCTCGCCGAGGAGCGGCAGCGCCTTGCGGATGCCGCCGCCGGTGTCGAGGAGCTTCTGCCGTTCGTCGGAGATGTGCACCTTCGGCCCGCCCTTGCGCCGGCGGGCGTGCTGCTCGACGAGGTCGGCGAGATAATGGACGTTGACGACGACATCCTCGACGCCGGCGGCCGCGAGCCTGTCGAGCGCCCGGTCGAGCAGGGAGCGCCCCGCCACGCGCACGAGTGGCTTCGGCGTCGTGGCGGTGATCGGGCGCATGCGCTTGCCGAGGCCGGCGGCGAGAATCATGGCGCGGCGGGGCATGGTGCGGCGAGGCATGGCGGCGGGGCGGCTCATCGTGTTCGGCATCGCGAAAGCTCAGGTGTCGGCGACGAGCGCCGGCAGGTGCGTCTCATACCAGAGCCGCAGCTCGGACAACACCGGATGGGCGAGGTTGCGCACCAGATAGGTCCTGAGCCGCGGCAGGTGGTTGAGATAGATGCTCTTGCCGTCGCGCTTGGCAAGGCGCGCGAAGGTGCCGAACAGCTTGGTGCCACGCTGGGCGGCGAGGACGGCATAGGCGGCGGCGAAGCTTCCGACGTCGAAGTCGGGGTCCTGCCCCTGGCGGGCCCGGGCGTAGGCGCCGAGCAGGGACAATTCGAGCTCGGCCGGCACGGTAACACGCGCATCTTGCAGCAAGGCCGCGAGGTCGTAGGCCGGATGGCCGAGGACGGCGTCCTGGAAGTCGAGGACGCCGAGCCGGGCGAGCCCCCGGCGCTCCGGCAGCCAGATGAGGTTCGGCGAGTGGAAGTCGCGCAGCGTCCAGGTCGCCGGGCCGGTCACGACATCCGCCAGCAGGCGCGTCCACAGGGTGTTGAACTGGGCCCGGGCGACGGCGGACAGGGCCTTGCCGCCGATGTGCGGGGCATACCAGTCGATGATGAGCTCGACCTCGGTCAGCAGCGCCTCGAGATCATAGGGCGGGATGACGTGGTCGATGCCGTCGGCCACGGGCAGGACATCCGGCAGGGTCGTGCCGTGGAGTTTGGCGAGCAGCAGCGCCGCCTCGCGGTAGCGCTCGGGGATGGGGGCGCCGTCCGCGATGACCGGCTCGCTGCCGAGGTCTTCGAGCAGCAGGAGGCCGGTGTCGAGGTCGGCGGCATAGATGTCCGGCGCGCTGAAGCCGAGCGCCCTGAGGCCCTTGTCGACGGCGACGAAAGGATGGACCGTGAGCGCGAGCTTCGCCGCGATCGGATAGGGCTTGGTACCGCGCAGCACGGGGCCCGGCGGCCGGGGCGGCGAGATCATCAGCACGGCGGTTGCGCCGTCGGGCCGGGTGAGGCGCTCGTATTCGCGATAGGAGGCATCGCCCTGGATGTGCTGGCGCTCGGCGTCGCCCCAGCCGGCGGCGTCGAGCAAGGTGCGGATGGCGCGCAGGCGGAAGAGCCGCGGCGCGAATCGGCCGTGTCCGGTCATGACGACCCGGCGGCGCCCGGGATGCTCGTGCGGCAGGAGGTGGAAGGCGATGTCCAGCCGGTCCGGCGACAGGGCCTCCTCGGCCTTCTGCGGCCATTCGACGAGGACGAGCGCGCCTTCGCAGGCCTCCTCCCAGCCTAGGTCGATGAGCTCGTCCGCGCCGCCGAGCCGGTAGAAATCGGCATGCACCACCGGCGGGCGCGCGGTGTCGTAGAGCTGCATCAGGGTGAAGGTCGGGCTCGGCACCTCGAGGCCGGCATCGCCCGCGAGGGTGCGGATGAGGCTGCGGGCGAAAGTGGTCTTGCCGGCGCCGAGATCCCCCGACAACGTGACGAGATCGCCCGCCTTCAGCTCCTCGCACAAGACCTCGGCAAGGCGCAGCGTCGCCGCCTCGTTCGGCAGGTCGAGCTGCCAGGTGGCCGTCGCCGCCTCGCCGCCGCCGCGCGTGCCGTAAGCCGCAGCCTGCCCGGCCGGGAAGGGAGAACTCACCATCGCCTCGTCCACTCGAAAGCCAACTCGTTACTCCGCTGCAGCGCGGCTCGGCACGCGGGGAAAGCGGCAGGTCACCGTGGTGCCGCGGCCGGGTGCCGAATCGAGCGCCACCGTGCCGCCGTGCAGCTCGACGAAGGAGCGCACGATGGACAGGCCGAGCCCGACGCCGCGGTGACCGGAGCCGAGGGTGTGGCTCTCGAAGCGGTCGAAGACGCGGGCCCGGACCTCCGGCGCGATGCCCCGCCCGGCGTCGCTGACCGTGAACACGACCTCCTCGCCCTCGCGACGCGCCGTGACGGTGACGGTCTGGCCGGGATCGGAGAAGCCGATGGCGTTCGACATCAGGTTGAACAGCACCTGGCGCACGCGCTTGGCGTCGGCGACGAAGCGGCCGATGTCGGCCGGAACGTCGATGACGACCCTGATGTCGTGCTCCGCCAGCCGATCCTGCAGGCCGGCGAGCGCGGCGTCGATCGTCTCGCGGATGTCGATTTCCTCGCAGGCGAGCGCGATGGCGCCGTTGTCGATGGTGGCGAGGTCGAGGATGTCGTTGATGATGGCGAGCAGCGCCGCCGAGGACTTGGTGATGTGCGAGGCGTATTCGCGCTGCTTGTCGTTCAGCGGGCCGACCGTCTCGGCATCGAGCAGCTGCACGAAGCCGATGATGTTGGTCAGCGGCGAGCGCAGCTCGTAGGAGACGTGGTGGACGAAGTCCTCGCGCAGGCGCGAGGCCTGTTCGAGCGCCTGGTTCTTCTCCTTCAGCGCCCGCTCCACCTCCACGCTCGCCGTCACGTCGGTGAAGGTGAGGAGGGTCGAGCCGTCCGGCAGCGGCGCGGTGACGCAATCGATGACGGTGCCGTCGTGCCGGTCCATGCGCGCGGCGAAGCCGGTGCGCGTGTCGTGCACACCGGCGACGGCGCCGCGGATGACGTCCCAGGCCTCCTGCTGCGGGGCCATGAGGCCGCACAGGCGGATCACCTCGTCGATGTGCGGCAGTTCGGCCAGCACGTCCTCCGAGAGCTGCCACAGGTGGCCGAAGGCCGGGTTGCAGAGCTTGAGATGGCCGTTCGAGCCGAAGACCGCGACGCCCTCGCGCAGGGAGTTCAGGGTCTCGCCCTGGGCGCTGAGCAGGGCGTTGAAGCGCGATTCGAGGTTGAAGCGCTCGCTGACGTCGTCGAACAGATAGGTGACGCCGCCCTTGGGATTGGGATTGGCGAGGACGCGCAGGGTGCGACCGTCCGGCAGGTACCACCAGTGCTCCTGCGGCTCGACCGAGCGGTGCGCGGCGAGGACGTCGGCCTTCCAGGCGCGGTAGTCGGCCTGTTCGGGGAGCCGGCGGCGGGCGCGCAATTCGTCGAGCACCTCGCCGTCCGTCGGGCCGGCTTCGAGGAACGCGGCGTCGAGCTGCCACAGCTCGCGGTAGGCGGCGTTGCAGAAAGCGAGGCGCTGGCCGGCGTCGAAGATGGCGACGGCGGTCGGCAGCTGGTCGAGCGTGCGCACATGCGCCGCCATCTGCCGCTCGAGGTCGGAGCGGACGGCTTCGAGCTCGGACACGTCGATGGCGACGCCGGCGGTGCCGTCGCCGCTCGGCGTCTCGGTCACGTCCAGCACCTTTCGCGCCCCGGCGACGACCGCGGTGACGCGGTCGCGATAGGTCGCGCCCGCCGTGCGCTGGCGGTCCATGGCCTTGCGCGTCGGCGCATCGAGCAGCTCGAGCCCGCGGCTCACCGCCTCGGCGGCATCGCCCGCCTCGACGGCCTTGGCATAGGCGCGGTTGGCCCAGGTGAGCCGGCCCTCGGCGTCCCGGCGCCAGGCGGGCTCGGGCAGGCCGTCGAGCACGCCGGCGAGCGCGCGGCTCTCCGCCTGCGCCTCGGCGAGGGCGTCGCGGTGGCGCAGCAGGTCGAGCCGGTCGCCGGTGACCTCGCGCAGGCGCAGCACGGCACGGCCGCCGATGGCGCGGCCCTCGGCCTCGTAATAGGCGCCGCTGGTGGCCCTCAGATTCATCTGGAAGCGCTCGCCGCGCTCCTTCAGGCGTTCCAGCGCCCGTTCCAGCGCCTGCGCCCCCGCCGCGGGCAGCCAGGAGCCGAAGGCCAGCACCCGCCGGCCCGAGACGCCTTCGCCGAAGATGCCGACGTCGCCCTCGATCTGCGGCTCGGCATCGCGCCCGTGCCAGCTCACGAGCAGCTGCGGCTCGGTGGCGACGAGCAGGGCGACGCGGTCGGCGCGGGCACGCAGCTCCTCGTTCTCGCCGGCGAGCAGCGCCTCCTGCCGCGCCCAGCGGCGGCGCTCCCTGAGGTGCACGAGGGCGGTGGTGGTGGCGAAGGCGATGAGGCCGAGCACGAGGGCAAGGCCGGCGAAATCCTGCGGTGCGGCCCGGCTGATGAGCGGCGCGAGTCCCTGAGCCGCGGCGGGTGCGGGAAGGCCGGCGAGGCTGACGGCGAGGGCCGTGGACGAGAGCGCGGGGATCGCACGGGAGGAACGCATCCCCCGCCGTTCGCCAGCCCTCGTTGCTCCCTGCATCGTCCGATCCTCGCTTCCGCCGCCGCGCGCACGCGCTCGCCCAGGCCGCGAATCGAGCCACTGTAGCGTTTCAACGACTTCTGCAGGAAGTGGTTAACAAAAGGCAAATCGCCCGGTGGAGGCCACCGGGCGATCGATGTGGATGCGTGTGGAGAACGCCGCCTCAGTAGCGGTAGTGCTCGGGCTTGAACGGGCCCTGCGGCGTCACGCCGATATAGGCCGCCTGCTCCTGCGAGAGCTTCGACAGCTTCACGCCGATCTTGGCGAGGTGCAGCATCGCGACCTTCTCGTCGAGGTGCTTGGGCAGCGTGTAGACCGTCTTCTCGTACTCGCCCTGCTTGGTGAAGAGTTCGATCTGCGCCAGCGTCTGGTTGGTGAAGGAGGCGCTCATCACGAAGGAGGGGTGGCCCGTGGCGTTGCCGAGGTTCACGAGGCGGCCCTCCGACAGGAGGATGATGCGCTTGCCGTCGGGGAACTCGATCTCGTCGACCTGCGGCTTGACGTTGTGCCACTTGAAGTTCTTGAGGCCGGCGACCTGGATCTCGTTGTCGAAGTGGCCGATGTTGCAGACGATGGCGCGGTCCTTCATGGCGCGCATGTGGTCGACGGTGATGACGTCCTTGTTGCCGGTGGCCGTCACGAAGATGTCGGCGCGCGGGGCGGCGTCCTCCATCGTCGTCACCTCGTAGCCCTCCATCGCCGCCTGCAGGGCGCAGATGGGGTCGACCTCCGACACCATGACGCGGCAGCCGGCGTTGCGCAGCGAGGCGGCCGAGCCCTTGCCCACGTCGCCGAAGCCGGCGACCATGGCGACCTTGCCGGCCATCATCACGTCCGTGCCGCGGCGGATGCCGTCGACGAGCGACTCGCGGCAGCCATAGAGGTTGTCGAACTTCGACTTCGTCACGGAGTCGTTGAC
The DNA here is from genome assembly GCF_014196925.1 of Chelatococcus caeni. Lineage (GTDB taxonomy): Bacteria > Pseudomonadota > Alphaproteobacteria > Rhizobiales > Beijerinckiaceae > Chelatococcus_A > Chelatococcus_A caeni. The sequence continues at coordinate 299,135 of NZ_JACIEN010000002.1, forward strand.
GTTGATGGCCGGGAAGAGGAGCTTGCCCTCCTTGGCCAGCATGTAGAGGCGGTGCACGCCCGTCGTCGTCTCCTCGGACACGCCCTTGATGGAGCGGGCGACCTCGCCGAACCAACCCTTCGGCTTCTCGGCGAGCATGCGCTTGATGAGGGCGAAGAAGATCTCCTCCTCCTCGGAGCCGGGCTTGTCGAGGAAGGCGGTGTCGCCCGCCTCGGCGCGCACGCCGGCATGGACGAACATGGTGGCGTCGCCGCCGTCGTCGAGGATCATGTTGGGCACGCCGCCGCCGTGCCAGTCAAACAGCCTGGCGGTGTAGTCCCAGTAGTCCTTCAGCGTCTCGCCCTTGACGGCGAAGACGGGGATGCCGGCGGCGGCGATCGCCGCGGCGGCATGGTCCTGCGTCGAATAGATGTTGCACGACACCCAGCGGATGTCGGCGCCGAGCGCCTTCAGCGTCTCGATCAGCACGGCGGTCTGGATGGTCATGTGCAGGGAGCCGGCGATGCGGGCGCCCTTGAGCGGCTGGCTCGGGCCGAACTCCTCGCGCACGGCCATGAGGCCGGGCATCTCGCTTTCGGCGATGGCGATCTCCTTGCGGCCCCACTCGGCCAGCGAAATGTCCTTGACGATGTAGTCCTGGGTCATGGCGCGACGATCCGTGATTGCGATACGGCGTTAGGTTCGGCGCGACCTATAGCAGCCGCGCCGCCCGCAGGCAATAAAGACATAAAGAAGTCTTTATATGTTCGTCGCCCGCACGGCGGCCCGGCGCGTGCCCCACTTGACGAGGAAGGCCGCGGTGATGGTGCCGATCAGCGCCGCCGCCATGAAGGCGAAGGCAAGATGCGCCTGCCCTCCGTCGAGGAAAAGGCCGATCGCGACCGGGGCCAGCATCGCCCCGAGGTCGAGGCCGGAATAGACGAAGCCGAAGATCTTGCCGGTCGAGCCGGCCGGCGTCGCCGAGCGCACCAGCATGTCGCGCGAGGGAATGGTGATGCCGGTGAGGAAGCCCGCCACGGCCACCGTCGCGAAGGCGGTGGCGAGCGCCAGCGGGATATAGCCGAGCGCGAGCGTGAGCACGCCGGCGCCGACGAGGCCGCCGCCGACGATGCGCTCGTGGTTGCTCGTCCGGTCGGCGAGGAAGCCGCCGATGAGCGAGCCGGTGGCGCTGGCGACGAGATAGACCGTCGTCGCGGTGGTGGCGAGGGCGAAGGTGATCGCCTGTACGTGCGGCATCAGGCTCGGCAGGAAGCTCTGCATGCCGGTCTGCGCGATCGACAGCAAAGTGAAATAGACGAAGCACAGCACGACCGGCGCGGCGAAGAGCAGTTGCGCCGTACTGGGGGAGCCCTGTGGCGGCCTTGCCGAGTCGGCGGCATGAGGCTCATGGGGTGCGACGCGCAGGAACAGGTGCTGCGTGGCGACATAGAGCGCGAAGACGATGCCGGCCGCGCCGGTGACGATGAGCGCCATGCGCCAGTCGAGGAGGTCGTTGAGGAGAAGCAGCGTCACCGGCGCCGCCGCCCAGCCGAGCGTGCCCGAGACCGTGTGGATGCTGTAGGCGCGGGCAAGGCGCGAGGGTGTCACGCGCGCCGTCATCACCGAGAAGTCGGCCGGATGGAAGACGCAGTTGCCGAGGCCGGCGACGATCGCGACGACGATCAGCATCCAATAGGCAGGTGCGAGGCCGGCGAGGATCGTCGCAAGGCCGAAGAGCGCGATGCCCACGGGCAGGATGCGCTGCGGGCCGTAGCGGTCGACGAGGAAGCCGGCGGCCACCTGGCCGATGCCGGAGACGGCATAGAACACCGCCATCGCGACGCCGAGCTGCGTGTAGCTGACCCCGAGCCCGTCACGAATGAAGGGGAACAGCGGCGGCAGCACCAGCTGGAAGAAGTGGCTCGCAAAATGGGCCGCGCCGACGAGGCCGATGATGCGGACGTCGCGCTGCGGCAGGGCACTCGCCTGCTGCGTCATGTTTCCTCCGCTTCCGTTGCGGCGCACCGTATCGGAAAGCCGTTTTTTTGTGCATTCAGCCAATAGGACGAACGGCCGCGAATGGCCAGTCCGCCCGTGCATTGCTGGGCTTCCCGGCGCGCGCGGCGGGTGGCCGGTCATGCTGGCGTAATGTTGTCCGGCCAAGGCGGGCCGGGCGGATCTTGGGGCGGATCTTTGGGGGCTGATCATGCGTGTCCTCGTCATCGAAGACGATCCCGACCTCGGGGGGTGGCTGCGCACCGCCGTGATGCAGGCGCTCGGGCCGTGCGACCTCGTGACCTCGCTCGATGAGGCGCGGGCGGCGCTCGCCGTCGCCGCCTTCGATCTCGTCGTCATCGACCGGCAGCTGCCGGACGGCGAGGGCATGAGCCTCATCGCGGAGCTGCGGGCGCTCCGCCCGCAGCCGGGCACCATCCTCCTCACCGCCCTCGACGATCCCGAGGAGATCGCGAGCGCCCTCGACGGCGGCGCCGACGATTATGTCGGCAAGCCCTTCGAGCCGGCGGAGCTGATCGCGCGCATGCGGGCCGTCCTGCGGCGCCTGTCGGCGGCGCGCGACACCGTCATCCGCGTCGGCAACCTGCGCTTCGACAGCGTGCAGCGTTCGGTGCACCGGGACGACGTGCCCGTCGTCCTGCCGCGGCGCGAGCTCGCGCTGCTCGAGCTGCTGGCCCGCCGGGCCGGCCGCGTCGTCATGCGCGAGGCGCTGGAGGGGGCCGTCTATTGCTTCGACGACGACATCCAGTCGAACGCGCTCGATTCGCACGTCTCGCGGCTGCGCCGGCGGCTGCGCGAGGCCGATTGCGACGTCGTCATCCGGTCCGTGCGCGGCGTCGGCTACATGCTGAGCGCGCCGTGAGGCTGCCCCGCTCCATCACCTTCCGCGCGAGCGTGGCCGTGGCATGCCTCACGGCCGTCCTCCTCGTGGGCGTCACCGTCCTGCTCATCTCGGTGCTCGTCACCATCGGCGATCCCGACAAGTCGCCCGAAGGCTCGAAATATGCCGCGCGCATCCTGCGCGAGGCCGTCGACCGGGACGCGGACGGCCGCCTCGTCCTGAAGGCGAGCAAGGCGCTCGCCGCGCTGGAGGCGGACCGGCCGTTCTTCTGGTACGTGGTGCGCGCGGGCGACGAGACCGTCTCGGGCGGGCCGACGCAGCCGCCGGCCGGGGCCTGGCTGCAGGGCTGGGCCGGGCGGATCGAACACGCGGAATTCGAGTATGTCGTCGGCGAGAAGCGCCTGCTCGGCTATGCCTCGACCGAGGAGACACGCGCCGGCCCGGTGATGATCGAGCTCGGCGGCGTCACCTTCTCGCTGGCCGAGGAGCTGCTGTTCGGCTTCGGCCACAATACGCCGCTGATCGTCTCCTATGGCGTCTTCGTCCTCCTCGTCATGATCGCCGCCGTCTGGGCCATCCCGCGGCTGATCGCCCGGCCGGTCCGCGCCATGGCCGGCGCGGCCGAAGCCATCGACGGGCTGCCGGCCGGCCGGCGCCTGCCGGCGGCGCAGGCCCCGGCGGAGCTCAGGCCGCTCGCCGGCGCCTTCAACCGCGCGCTCGAGCGGATCGACGCCGCCGCGCAGGCGCAGCGCAACTTCCTGTCGAATGCCGCTCACGAGCTGCGCACGCCGCTGACCAGGATGCGCATGCGCCTCGAGCGCGTGCGGGACGTCGGCCTGCGGGCCGAGCTCATCGCGGACGTGCAGCGCCTGTCGGGCATCGTGGCGACTTTGCTGCACCTGGCGCGCCTGTCGGGCCAGCCTCTGGCGCAGGCGCGCGTCGATCTCGTGGCGCTGGCGCGCATGGTGGTGGCCGAGCAGGCGCCGGCGGCGCTCGCCGCGGGCACGGAGCTGGCGCTCGAGGCGCCGCGGCCGGTCGTCGTCACCGGCAGCGAGATGGCGCTGAGGCTGGCGCTGACGAACCTCGTCGAGAATGCCGTCCGCCACGGCGGCGGGCTCGTCACGGTCGGCGTGGCCCCCGGTGAGATCGCCGTCACGGACCGCGGAGCGGGCGTGCCCGAGACCCTCAGGGCGGAGGTGATGAAGCCCTTCGCGAGGGCCGGGGCGGGCGCGGGCGCCGGGCTCGGCCTCGCCATCGTCGCGCAGGTCATGGCCCTGCACGGCGGCTCCGTCACCATCGGCGAGGCCGAAGAGGGCGGCGCACGCGTCGCGCTGCTTTTTCCGAAGGAAGCGCCCATTCCGTAATGGAGCGGCAATGCCCGCGGGCGAGAGAAGCGCCCGTCAGCGCCGTCCCGACGGTCTGACGCGCGCCGCGGCCGGCGCGGCATGCGGGGCCCCCATCCCCGCCGCCGCCCGCAACGCAATGGCCGGTCGCGGCGCGTCCTGGACGGGCGGCGCACCGGCAGGCCATGGCCGCCGCATTCCTCCCACTGGAGCAACGTTTCATGCATCTGCGTCTACTCGCCGTCCCGGTCCTCGTCCTCGCCGGCACTGCCGGGGCCCTTGCCGCGGACCCCGCCCCGCGCATCTACGACACGGCGCCGACTTACGCCGCGCCGCCCGCCTTCACCTGGCGCGGCGGCTACATCGGCGTCAACGGCGGCTACCGGCGGGCGAGCTTCGGCCGCGGCGCCAAGTCCGAAGGCGGCTTTACCGGCGGCGTGCACGCCGGCTATCTCACGCAGCTCGGCCTGTTCGCGCTCGGCGGCGAGCTCGAGGCGGCCTATCTCGGCGGCAAGAGCGGCTCGGGGCCGGCGCTCGGCGGGGCGCGCATCGACCAGAGCTGGATGCTCGCGGCCAAGCTCCGCGCGGGTGTCGCCGTCGGCCGGCTCCTCGTCTTCACCACCGCCGGCTATGCCCGTACCAACATCGACGTCAAGGACGGCCATACGCGCGATGGCTGGCGCGGCGGCTATCTCCTCGGCGGCGGCGTCGAATATGCGATGACCGATCGCCTGGCCCTGCGGGCGGAATACGACTTCGTGCGCTACGGCGGCCAGAAGATCGTGCTCGGCGACGGTGTCAGGGTGAAGGGCGACCTGACCAACCACCTCGTGCGGGCGGGCGTCAGCTACCGGTTCTGACGCCGCTCAGCAGGTGACGGCGTCGCAGGCGCGCAGGTTGGCGATGACGGCGCGCTTGTCGGCGAGGGGCACGAAGCCGTGGAAGGCCTCCGTCATCACCGTGTAGGAGGGGGTGGCGTTGAAGCCGAGGTCGGAGCCGAGCGTCACGGCCTGGCCCATGGCGTTCGTCACCGCCTCCGAATCGGCCCGCTTCAGGAGCTCGTGCTTGTCGAGCGGGAAGGTGGCGGCGATGTCGAAGGTGCGCTGCGCATCGATGCGGCCCTTGAGGGCGAAGATGCGCTGGTGCAGCTCGAAATAATCCGCCGCCGGCCGCATCTCGGCAAAGGCGAGGGCGATGCGTGCCGCTTCGACCGATTGCTCGCTCAGGATCGGATAGTTGACGAGAACATAGGCGAGGTCCTGCTCGCTCTTGAGAAGGGCGGCCGCGTCCCGGCACGACTGCCTGCACCAGGGGCAGTTGTAGTCGAAGAACTCGACGATCGTGATGTCGGGCTGGGCGCTGCCCACCGCGATGCGGATGGGCAGGAGCGCGATCTCGTTGACGAGCTCGCTGGGCACGCGGTTGTGCGGCGCCGTGATGGCGGCGGCGAGCGCCTGCGCGGAACCGCCGGCGACGAGCGCGCCGGCGAGGCCCTGGATGATCGTGCGGCGTGAAGGCTGGAACATGGGCCTCTGGGTGCACCGGCCCGCGGGCCGCGTCAATCGCCGCGGTCTCACGAGCCGGTGAACTCGTCCGTTCAGGCCGTCGCCGGGTCGGCGAGCCGCTCGCTCACGGCCTCGGCCTTCTCCTGGGCCTTGAGCACGTCCGGCCGCGGCATCGAGATGATATTATAGCCGGAATCGACGTAGTGGATCTCGCCGGTCACCCCGCTCGACAGGTCGGACAGGAGGTAGAGGGCGGAGCCGCCGACCTCCTCGATCGTCACCGTGCGGCGCAGGGGCGCATGGGCCTTCTGGTAGTTGAACATGAGGCGCGCGTCGGCGACGCCGGCGCCGGCCAGCGTGCGCACGGGCCCCGCCGAGATGGCGTTGACGCGGATGCCCTCGGCGCCGAAATCGGCGGCGAGATAGCGCACGCTCGCCTCGAGCGCGGCCTTGGCGACGCCCATGACGTTGTAGTTCGGCATCACCCGCGTCGAGCCGCCATAGGTCAGCGTCAGCAGGGAGCCGCCGTTCGGCATCAGCGCCGCGGCGCGCTTGGCGATCTCCGTGAAGGAGAAGCAGGAGATGACCATGGTGCGCGAGAAATTGGCGCGGCTCGTGTCGGCGTAGCGGCCCTTGAGCTCGTTCTTGTCCGAGAAGCCGATGGCGTGGACCACGAAATCGAGGCTGCCCCAGGCGTCCTTCAATTCGTCGCAGACGGCGTCGACGGTGGCGATGTCCTCCACGTCGCAGGGCATCACCAGCGTCGAATCGAGCGATTCGGCGAGCGGCGCCACGCGCTTCTTCAGCGCTTCGCCCTGGTAGGTGAAGGCGAGCTCGGCGCCGTGCTGGCGAAGTGTCTTGGCAATGCCCCAGGCAATCGAGTGATCGTTCGCGACGCCCATGATGAGGCCGCGCTTTCCGTGCATGAGCCCTGTCAAGGAGGCACTCCCGGATATGCCCGCCGCTTACGCGTCGAGCTGCTTCATGACGATGGTTGCGTTGGTGCCGCCGAAGCCGAAGGAATTGGACAGCACGCAGCCGAGCTTGGCGTTGTCGATGCGCTCGCGCACGATGGGCATGTCGGCGAAGATCGGATCGAGCTCCTCGATGTTGGCGCTCTCGCAGATGAAGCCGTTGTTCAGCATCAGCAGCGAGTAGATCGCCTCCTGCACGCCGGTGGCGCCGAGCGAGTGGCCGGTCAGCGACTTGGTCGCCGAGATCGGCGGGCACTTGTCGCCGAAGACCTCGCGGATGGCCTCGATCTCCTTCTCGTCGCCCACGGGCGTCGAGGTGGCGTGCGGGTTGATGTAGTCGACCGGCACCTTCACGCTCTCGAGGGCCATGCGCATGCAGCGCACGGCGCCCTCACCGGAGGGGGCGACCATGTCGTAGCCGTCGGAGGTGGCGCCGTAGCCGACGATCTCGCCGTAGATCTTGGCGCCGCGCGCCTTGGCGTGCTCCAGCTCCTCGAGGACGAGGACGCCCGCGCCGCCGGCGATGACGAAGCCGTCGCGGTTCCTGTCATAGGCGCGCGAGGCCGTGCGCGGCTGCTCGTTGTACTTTGTCGACATGGCGCCCATGGCGTCGAAGAGCATGGACAGCGTCCAGTCCAGCTCCTCGCAGCCGCCGGCGAAGATCACGTCCTGCTTGCCGTATTGGATCGTCTCATAGGCATTGCCGATGCAATGGTTGGACGTCGCGCAGGCCGAGGAGATGGAATAGTTGACGCCCTTGATCTTGAACCAGGTGGCGAGCGTCGCGGAGGCGGTGGAGGACATGGCCTTCGGCACGGCGAAGGGGCCGATGCGCTTCGGCCCCTTGCTGCGGGCGATGTCGGCGGCCTCGACGAGGGTGCGGGTGGAGGGGCCGCCCGAGCCCATGATGATGCCGGTGCGCTCGTGGCTGACCTCGCCGGCCTCGAGCCCGGCGTCCTGGATCGCCTGCTCCATGGCGACGTGGTTCCACGCCGCCCCGGTGCCGAGGAAGCGCATGGCGCGCCGGTCGACGACCTCCTCCGGGTTCAGCGCGGGCGCGCCGTGGACCTGGCAGCGGAAACCGAGCTTGGCATAGTCCTCGGCGAAGACGATGCCCGACCGCGCTTCGCGCAGGGAGGCGAGCACCTCCTGCGTGTTGTTGCCGATGGACGAGACGATGCCCATCCCGGTGACGACGACGCGCCTCATGGCAGCCGTATCCTTTCCTCAGATCAACCAAACGGGCTCAGTGCCCTATGTGGGGGGCCCGAACGGGGCTGTCTACCATGCCGGTGCGATCAGGCCGCGCTGCCTGCCTCGGCCTGGAACAGGCCGACCCTGAGATCCTTGGCCTCGTAGATGCGCTTGCCGTCGGCCTCCACCCAGCCGTCGGCGATGCCGAGCACGAGCTTGGAGCGGAAGACGCGCTTCAGGTCGACGCCGTAGACCACCTGCTTGACGGTCGGCAGCACCTGATCGACGAACTTGACCTCGCCGACGCCGAGCGCGCGGCCGCGCCCGGGGGAGCCGAGCCAGCCGAGGAAGAAGCCGACCATCTGCCATAGGGCGTCGAGGCCGAGGCAGCCCGGCATGACCGGATCGCCCTTGAAATGGCAGCCGAAGAACCAGAGGTCCGGGCGCACGTCGAGCTCGGCGCGCACCAGGCCCTTGCCGTGGGCGCCACCCTCCTCGGCGATCGCGGTGATCCGGTCGAACATGAGCATGGGGGGCAGCGGCAGTTGCGCGTTGCCGGCGCCGAACAACTCGCCGCGGCCGCAGGCGAGAAGTTCCTCGTAGCTGAAGTTCGACTGCCGCTCCATAATCCTCGGACGATCCCTTCATTCGATTGTCACGAACCGGGCGCTATGAGCCCGATGCACCGGGCTCTCCTAACATAGTGACCGCGTGGCCGAAAGCGGGGAACGGCGCTTTTGCGGCTGCGGAGCCGTGGCGGCGCCCTTCGCGTTGCCGCCGGCGGGTTGCGATCGCACGATCCAATCCATATGATAATGATAACAGATAGCAATTTCCGGGCCATTGGCAGACATGAGCGAGCAAGTGCATTCCCGCCGGGAGACGGACCTTCCCGCACGCCTGCAGGAGGGCTCCAGGGCCCCGGCGCAGGCGCCTGCGACCGTCCAGGGCGAGCGTCGGGGGTGCCCCTTCCACGAATTGCGCGAGAAGCTGCGCCGGGTCGGCCTGAGGCCGACGCGCCAGCGCGTCTCGCTCGGCTGGCTCCTCTTCGCCAAGGGTGACCGGCACGTCTCCGCCGAGATGCTTTACGAGGAGGCGACGCGGGCGCGCGTGCCCGTCTCCCTCGCCACCGTCTACAACACGCTGCACCAGTTCACGCAGGCCGGCCTCCTGCGCGAGCTCGCGGTGGACGGCTCCAAGACCTATTTCGACACCAACCTCTCGGACCACCATCACTTCTTCGTCGAGGGCGAGGACAAGATGATGGACATTCCCGGCCCCTCCATCACGGTGGGGGACCTGCCGACGCCGCCGGAGGGCATGGAGATCGCCCGCGTCGACGTCGTGGTCCGTCTGCGGCGCAAGGACTGAGCGCCGCGCGCTCGCCCGACGATGCACGCATTCGACGAGATCATCGCCCGCACGGACGCCTTCGCCCTCTTCTTCGACATCGACGGCACGCTCGTCGACATCGCGCCCCGGCCGGACGACGTCGTCGTGTCGGATGAGCTGTGCCGCGACCTCGTGCGCGCGCGGCTGCGCTATGACGGGGCGCTGGCGCTGCTGAGCGGGCGCTCCCTCGCCTGGATCGAGACGCGCTTCGGCGATGCGGTCGCCGCCGTCGGCGCCCTGCACGGGCTCGAGCGGCGCAGCGCCGGCGGCGCGTGCCAGCATTTTCCAGCCCCGCCGGCGCTCGCTGCGGCGCGGCAAGCCATCGTGACCGCCCTTGCCGCGAACCCGGGCATCCTCATCGAGGACAAGGGCCTGTCGATCGCCGTGCATTATCGTGCCGCTCCCGAGGCGGCCGAGGCCGTCAAGGTGCTCGCGGAGGAACTTGCGCACGAGAGCGGCGGCACGCTCGCCGCCCTGCCGGGCAAGTGCGTGATGGAGCTGCGCACGGTCGGTGCGCACAAGGGCTCGGCGCTCGACGCCTTCATGCTGGAGGAGCCGTTCCTCGGCCGGCGGCCCGTCTTCTTCGGCGACGACCGGACGGACGAGGACGCCTTCGCCGCGGCGCGGGCCCTCAACGGCATCGCCGTCGCGGTGGGCCGGGAACCTGAAGAGGTCGGCGCAGATTTGTATCTGGATGATCCGCCCGCCGTGCGCGCCTTTCTCGCAGACGCGGCCGCGGGCGGGAGGCAGGGGGGAAGGGCATGACCGATCTCGATCTCGGCGTCGTCGGCAACAGCGCCATCGCTGCGCTGATCGACGGACGAGGACGGATCGTGTGGTCCTGCTTTCCGAGGCTCGACGGCGATCCCGTCTTCCACAGCCTGCTCGGCGCGTCGGCCCAGGGCGACGAAGGCGTCTTCGAGATCGACCTGCAGGGCTTCAAGCGCAGCGAGCGGCGCTACTGGCCCAACACCGCCATCCTCGAGACCATCCTCGAATCCGAGGACGGCTCCAAGGTGCGCATCGTCGACTTCGTTCCGCGCTTCAAGATGTACGGCCGGCTGTTCCGGCCGGGGATGCTCATGCGCTCGGTCGAGCCCCTCGTCGGCTCGCCCATGATCAGGGTCCGCATCAGGCCGTCCCATGATTACGGCCGCGAGCGCGCCGAGACGACGCGCGGCTCCAACACCATCCGCTACCACCTCGGCGAGCAGACGCTGCGCCTGACGACCGACGGCTCGCCGGGCCTCATCCGGGACGAGGTGCCCTTCATCCTCGAACGGCCGCTGACGCTGATCCTCGGTCCCGACGAGACCCTACCGGAGGCTCCGGCCACGTTGTTCGGCAAGTTCTGCGAGAACACGGAGGACTACTGGCGCGAGTGGGTGCGCTACCTCGCCATTCCCTTCGAGTGGCAGGACGTCGTCATCCGCGCCGCCATCACGCTCAAGCTCTGCGCCTACGAGGAGACGGGCGGCATCGTCGCGGCCCTCACGACCTCGGTGCCGGAATACGGCGCGAGCGGGCGCACGTGGGACTACCGCTACTGCTGGCTGCGCGATTCCTTCTTCACGGTGCGGGCCCTCAACCGGCTCGGGGCGACCCGCACCATGGAGGACTACATCAGCTACGTCTCCAACGTCGTCGCGCGCAACGGCGAGCGGGAGCTGCAGCCGCTGTTCGGCCTGCAGTTCGAGGCGCAGCTGCACGAGGAGATCGTGCCGGCGCTGCCGGGCTATCGCGGCTTCGGTCCGGTCCGGCGCGGCAACGACGCCTTCCGTCAGCGCCAGAACGACGGCTACGGCTCCGTCGTCCTCGCCATCTCCCAGTGCTTCTTCGACGAGCGGCTGATCCGCAAGGGCGACGTGGCGCTGTTCGAGCGGCTCGAGGGCCTCGGCGAGCACGCCGCCCGGCTGTGGGCGGAGCCTGATGCGGGCCTGTGGGAATACCGCACGCTCGCCAATGTCCACACCCACTCCTCGGCCATGTGCTGGGCCGCCTGCGACCGGCTGGCGCGCATCGCCGGGCGGCTCGGCCTGCCCGACCGGGCCGTCTCCTGGCGCGAGAAGGCCGATCTCATCCGCGACGGCATCTTCGCCCGCGGGTGGAATGCGGAGCTCGGCACCTTCGTGAGCCGCTTCGGCGGCGACGACGTCGACGCCAGCCTCCTGCTGCTCGCCGACATCGGCCTCGTCGATGCCGAGGACCCGCGCTTCGTCTCCACGGTCGATTTCATCGGACAGCGGCTGCGGCACGGGGCGCATCTCTTCCGCTATGCCGGGGAGGACGACTTCGGCGAGCCGGAGACGGCCTTCACCATCTGCACGCTCTGGTACATCGAGGCCCTCGCCAAGGTAGGCCGACGCGAGGAGGCGCGCGTCCTCTTCGAGGACGTGCTCGGGCGGCGCAACGGTCTCGGCCTCCTGTCCGAAGGCATCCACGTCGAAAGCGGCGAGCTGTGGGGCAATTTCCCGCAGACCTATTCGATGGTGGGCCTCATCCACGCGGCCCTCTCGCTGTCAGCATCCTGGGAGGACGCGTTTTGAGCAGGCTCATCGTCGTTTCAAACCGTGTCGCGGTGCCCTCGCGCAAGGGCGGGGCCACCGCCGGCGGCCTCGCGGTCGCCCTCAACGACGTTCTCGCCCACCGCGGCGGCCTGTGGTTCGGCTGGAGCGGGCGCATCGGCGAGCGCCAGCAGACGGCGAGCCTCGTTCCGCAGGGCAATGTCACCTATGCCGTCTGCGACCTGTCGCAGGACGACCACCAGGAATACTACAACGGCTTCGCCAACCGGGCGCTGTGGCCCCTGCTGCACTACCGGCTCGACCTGACCGAGTTCGCCCGCAAGGACCTGGCCGGCTACCGCAGCGTCAACAGCTATTTCGCGGACCTCCTCGTCGAGCATGTCGCGCCCGACGATCTCATCTGGATCCACGACTATCATCTCATCCCGCTCGCCGAGGCGCTGCGCGAGCGCGGCGTCAACAACCGCATCGGCTATTTCCAGCACATCCCCTGGCCCTCGCTCGACATCTTCCTCGCCCTGCCGAACCATGCCGAGATCGGCCGCGCGCTGACGGCCTGCGACCTCGTCGGTTTCCAGACGCGCAAGGACGCCGACAACTTCGGCTCCTACCTCGTCGAGGAGGCGGGTGCCTTCGCCAGCGGCAAGCGCCTGTTCGCCGTCGGCGGGCGGGCGCTGCGCACCGGGGTCTATCCCGTCGGGATCGACCGCCTCGGCTTTGCCCGCACGGCGGCGCGCGCGGCCCGCTCGCGCTTCATCCAGGAGGTGGGCGAGAGCCTCGGCGGCCGCACGATGATGATCGGCGTCGACCGGCTCGACTATTCCAAGGGCCTGACGCAGCGCCTCGACGCCTTCGAGCGCATGCTCCAGACGGCGCCGGACTGGCGCACCCACGTCACCTTCCTGCAGATCACGCCCAAGAGCCGGGCCGACATTCCCGAATATGCGGCGATGCAGCGGGCGCTGGGCGAGGCGGCCGGGCGCATCAACGGCCAGTACGGCGAGGTGAGCTGGACGCCGATCCGCTACATCAACCGCTCCTACAACCGCAACGAGCTCGCCGGGCTCTACCGGCTCGCCCGCGTCGGCGTCGTCACGCCTTTGCGCGACGGCATGAACCTCGTCGCCAAGGAATATGTCGCCTCGCAGGATCCGGACGATCCGGGCGTGCTCGTCATCTCGCGTTTTGCCGGCGCCGCCTCGGTCCTCGACGGCGCGCTGATCGTCAATCCCTACGACATCGACGGAACGGCGGCGGCCTATGTGAAGGCGCTGATGATGCCCCTCGAGGAGCGCCGGGCGCGGTGGCGGCGGATGTGGCAGGGGCTCGCCAACACGGACATCGGCGGCTGGGCGGACCGCTTCCTCTCCGATCTCGAGGAGGTCGACCGCGACCGGCCGTATCGCGGCTTCCCGCACAGCAACGGCACCGTGCACGCCTGACACGGCGGCCGCGGCGCGGCCGGGTCACTCGATGCGTTCGTTGGGGTAGACGCCCCAGAGCTTGTCCTGCTCCATGAAGCCGCGGCGGTTGGAGACGGCGACCTCGCACCACGTGCCGGTGCAGCGGCGCACGTCGACCACGACGCCCGCCTCGAGGCGGGCCACCACCGCCGCCTCCTCCGCGGCGCGCTCGCGCATGGTGAAGACCTGGCCCTTGCTCCAGGGGGAGACGAGCGCCGTGCGCCGGCCGGACAGGAGGCTGTGCAGCACCCAGCCGTCGCTGCCCTCCGAATCGCGGATGCGCCGCCACGTCTCGAACTCGGCGATGATCTCCACCGGCAGGCCGGCGCGCGTGAAGACCCAGGTGACGCGATGATCCTTCGACGGCCCCTCGCGCAGGTTGACGCGGTCCGACTTGAGGCTGACGTAGCGCGGCAGCGGCAGGCCGCTCACCGTGCCGCGCGCCATCGGCGCGTCTGCGGCCTGGGCCGCGACCCGCCCGGAGGGGGCGATGGCGACGAAGAGAAGGGCGAGGACGAGGCGGGCGAGGTGGGGCATCGCTCTACTTTGCGGGGGCTCGCTGCGGGGTGGGAGCATCGTGAGGGGCGTCGGGGAGCGGCCGGAGCGGCCTTAGACTTCTCTACCGGTTGTCTTTCAGACTTCCTTTGCTACAGAGGCCACGTGTAGAACTGGAGTGAAGGGCCGGCGGCAGGGGGCTGAGCGCAACCCGTGTTCAATCCAATGTCTTGCCGATTGTGCTTAACGTGGGGTGAACACGCCGCCCCGGATGCGAGGCCTCCCTCATGAAAAAGAAGCCGCTCGTCGTCGTCACGCGTCGCCTGCCGGACGTCATCGAGACGCGCATGCGCGAATTGTTCGATGCGCACCTCAATGTCGACGACACTCCCCTGACGGCGCAGCAGCTGGTCGAGGCTGTGCGCACCGCGGACGTGCTGGTGCCGACCATCACGGACAGGGTCGACGCCGCCCTGCTCGCCCAGGCGGGCGAGAACCTCAAGCTCATCGCCAATTTCGGCAACGGCTTCGACCACATCGACGTCGAGACGGCCCTGTCGCGCGGCATCACCGTGACGAACACGCCCGGCGTGCTGACGCAGGACACCGCCGACATGACGATGGCGCTGCTGCTCGCGGTCGCCCGGCGCCTGCCCGAGGGCGCCCGCACGCTGGTGGACGGGGACTGGCAGGGCTGGTCGCCCACCTGGATGCTGGGCCGGCGCATCACCGGCAAGCGCCTCGGCATCGTCGGCATGGGGCGCATCGGCCAGGCGCTGGCGCGCCGCGCCAAGGCCTTCGGCCTCTCCATCCACTACCACAACCGCCGCCGGGTCAGCGCCGCGGTCGAGGAGGAGCTCGAGGCGACCTACTGGGATTCGCTCGACCAGATGCTGGCGCGGATGGACATCGTCTCCATCCACTGCCCGCACACGCCGGCGACCTACCACCTCCTGTCAGCCCGGCGGCTCAAGCTGATGAAGCGCGAGGCCGTGCTCGTCAACACGGCGCGCGGCGAGATCGTCGACGAGGTGGCGCTGGCGCGCATGCTCGAGGCGGGGGACCTCGCCGGGGCGGGGCTCGACGTCTTCGAGCACGAGCCGTCGGTGAACCCGCGCCTGCTCAAGCTCGCGCGGCAGAACCGGGTGGTGCTGCTGCCGCACATGGGCTCGGCCACCATCGAGGGGCGCGTCGACATGGGCGAGAAGGTCATCGTCAACATCAAGACCTTCCTCGACGGCCATCGCCCGCCGGACAGGGTGCTGCCGTCCATGCTCTGAGGCCGCGAGCGGTCGCCGCGCGGGGAGGGGAGGGCCATGGTCTCGAGCATTCTCACCGGCATCGGCCGCGGGCTCGTCAGCTTCCTGACGCGGCCCATCAAGGGCTATGCGCCGGCCTTCCCGCCGGATCTCGACGCCCTGGCGCGCGTCATCCAGCCGGGTGACGTGCTCCTCGTCGAGGGCAACACGCGCATCGCCGTCGCCATCAAGTACCTGACGCAGTCCACCTGGTCGCATGCGGCGCTGTGCGTCGGCGACCGGCTCGGCCTCAGCGAGCCTGACGGGGAGCCGCACCTGCTCGTGGAGGCGACCGCGGAGGCCGGCGTGACGACGGCGCCGCTCACCAAGTATCGCGACATGCACGTGCGCCTGTGCCGGCCCGTGGCGCTGACGCCGGCGGACCGCGAGGCGGTCATCCGCTTCATGGTCGATCGCATCGGCTACGGCTACGACGTGCGCAACATCGTCGACCTTGCGCGCTACCTCCTGCCGACGCCGCCGGTGCCGGTGCGCTTTCGCCGCCGCATGCTGGAACTCGGCTCCGGCGAACCGACGCGCACCATCTGCTCGACGCTGATCGCCCAGGCCTTCCAGAGCGTACGCTACCCGATCCTGCCGCGGGTCAAGAACTGGGACGACGACCGGCGGGTCAAGTCGGCCTACGGGCGGGAGGAGATCCTCCACATCCGCCACCATTCGCTCTACGCGCCGCGGGATTTCGACATCTCGCCCTATTTCGCCATCGTCAAACCGACCATCGAGACCGGCTTCGACTACAAGCGCTTCCTGTGGGGCGAGGACCGGCCGGTAGCGCTTCACCCGCCGGCCGGTGCGGCTCAGGCCTGACGGAGCTCGGCGCGGCGGCGCGCGGTGCGCTCCGCGAAGGCCCGTGCCACGAGATAGTGCAGGACGATGCCGACGCCCACGAGCACGATCTCGTCGAGGAAGGCCGGCGGGTGCACGTGCTGGATGATCTGGCCGAGCGCGCTCAGGAGCGAGCCGGCGGCAAAGACCGGCAGGCTGTGGCGGCCGATGAGGCAGAGCGGGGCGTAGACCGGCGTGCGGGCGAAGACCTTCGACAGGCCGAGGTGGCTGACGACATAGGCGAGCGCGAGGAAGTGCAGCAGCCGCGCGAGGCCGAGGTTGGTCTTGCTGACGTCGAGCCCCTCGCGCACGCTGTCCCACAGGCCGGGCACGAGGTGGAAGCCGTTCGTCACCAGGAAGAACGAGGCGGCGAGGATGACTAGGCAGACGGCGAACAGCAGGTTGTCGCGCGTCATCATCACGTCGCGCATGTGAAGGCCGATGAACAGGCCGATGCAGAACAGGAACTGCCAGGCGAAGGGGTTGAAGAACCACTCGCCCTCCACCGGCCAGGTCGGCAGGTTGAGGCCGACCGTGCGGGCGCCGACATAGACGAGCGCCGACACGAGCAGCATCAGGAAGCTGTTGACGCGGGCGAGTGCCAGGATCGCGGGCGTCCCGAGCAGGAGCACGATGTAGAGCGGCAGGATGTTGAAATAGCCGAGCTGGTGGCTCAGTCCGACGATGGCGAGGAGCGCCCGCACGGGATCCGCCACGACGATGTCGCGTCCGTGCTCGGCCAGAAGCCCGTCGTCGTCGAACACGATGGCGGCCGTGACGAAGAGGGCGACGGCGACGAGCGACAACGCCACCTGGACGCCGTAGATCGTGAGCGCGCGCCGCCCCAGGGCGCGGGTCGGCGTGCCCAGTTCGCCGCTCAGGAAGCGCCGGCCATAGGCGAGCGCCACCGAAACACCGGACAGGAAGACGAATGCTTCGGCCGCATCGGAAAGTCCGATGTTCTTATGGGTCAGGTATTCAAACACGTTGCCGGGAACGTGGTTGATAAAGATCGACAGCAGCACGATTCCGCGCCAGAAGTCGATCGAGTCTATTCTCTGATTTGATCTGGACTTAGCCATTGTCAGCCCGATTCGTCTGTGCGCCGGAATTTTTCCGCTGCCTGTGGTCGAAATGAGGCACCAGACTTGAAACGTGGTGAAAAGTTCGATTGTTCCGTTCACGAACCGGCGACCTCGCGGCGCGCTCGGCGCGCCGCTGGATGAAAAGCCGGTTTCACCTGTCTCCGATGATGCTCTAAAGTCCGCGACCGATCGCGGCAGAGGCCGTATGGGGATGAGGAACGCCATGACCAAGGGACACGAGGCAGGACGATCGATGGTGGCGCGCCGGGGCGTCATCGGGGCGCTGGCGGCGGGCGCCGCGGGGCTCGCCGCACCGCATGTGGCGCGGGCGCAGGACACGATCACCTGGCGCATGGCGACGTCCTGGCCGAAGAACACGCCCGGCGTCGGCGTCAACGCCCAGCGCCTCGCGGACATGATCACCGCCATGTCCGGCGGGCGGCTCAGGGTGCAGCTCTTCGCCGCAGGCGAGCTGGTGCCGCCCTTCGAGGTCTTCGACGCGGTCTCCTCCGGCGCCGTCGAATGCGGCCATGCCACGCCCTATTACTGGCAGGGCAAGAGCCCTGCCTTCCATTTCTTCACCGGCGTGCCCTTCGGGCTGTCGGCCAACGAGCACGCGGGCTGGATCGCCTTCGGCGGCGGCCAGGCCCTGTGGGAGAAGGCCTACGAGCCCTTCGGCGTGCTGCCCTTCTACACGGGCTCCTCCGGCGCCCAGGCGGGCGGCTGGTTCCGCAAGGAGATCAACAGCCTCGACGACCTCAAGGGCCTCAAGATGCGCATCGCCGGCCTCGGGGCCGAGGTGCTGCGCCGGCTCGGCGTCAACACGCTGCTGACGCCGCCGGGCGAGATCTTCCAGGCCATGCAGGCCGGCACCATCGATGCCGCGGAGTGGGTCGGCCCGTGGAACGACCTCGCCTTCGGCCTCTACCGGGTGGCGAAGTACTACTACCTGCCGGCCTTCCACGAGTTCGGCCCCGCGCTCGAGATGCTGGTCAACAAGAAGGCCTACGAGGCGCTGCCCGAAGACCTGCGGGAGATCGTGCGCCGCGCGACGCAGGCGACCTCCTACGAGACGCTCGCCGACTTCACCTTCCACAACGTCGAGAGCTACCAGCCGCTCCTCGACAAGGGGGTGGAAGTGCGCGCCTTCAACGACGATATCGTCAAGGCGCTCGGGCGCGAGTCCGAGGCGGTCCTGTCGGATCTCTCCAAGACCTCGCCGCTCGCGGGCGAGGTCTATGCCTCCTTCACCGCCTTCCGGGCCAAGGCGATGACCTACGGCAAGGTGATGGACGGGGCGATCTATTCCATGCGCGAGACCGGGCTGGGGGCGTAAGCCCCCGCTCTTTTCCTGGGAGAGCCATGTATCCCGATGCCATCCTGAAGGCGTGGCGGCAGATCGTCTCGCCGCCGTTCCGCCGCATCCTGTGGCGCTCGCTGGCCCTGACGCTGGCGCTGATCGTGCTCGTCTGGCTGGCGCTGACGCGCGGGGTCGCCCTGCTGATGGACCGCTATGCGCTGCTGGTGGACTATCCGCTGATCGACAGCTTCGCGCTCGTCTTCGCCGGCATCGGCATCTTCATCGCGCTCGCCTTCCTCATCCCGCCGATCTCGGCGCTCGTCGCCGGCTATTTCCTCGACGATGCGGCGGAGATGGTGGAAGGGGCCCACTATCCGGCAGATCCGCCGGGCCGGCCGCTGTCCTTCGGCCGCTCCATTCTCTACGGGCTGCGCTTTGCCGGCCTGTCGCTGATGGTCAATGCCATCGCGCTGGTGCTGCTCTTCGTCCCCGGCATCAATCTCGTCGCCTTCTTCGGGGCGAACGCCTATCTGCTGGGCCGGGAATATTTCGAGCTCGCCGCCGGGCGCTTCCACCCGATGCCCCAGGCGGCGGCCATGCGCCACCGCAATCGCGGCACGGTGTTGCTCGCCGGCCTCGTCATCGCCGGTTTCGTCGCCATCCCCGTCATCAACCTGATGACGCCGCTGTTCGGCGTGGCCTACATGGTGCACGTGCACAAGAAGCTGGCCGCCCGCGAGGCGCGGGCGATGGCGACTGCCACGGTGCGGGGCGGCTGATCAGGCGAGGTGCGTCTGCTCGAACTGGCCGCGTTCGCGGAAGCGCCAGAGATAGGTCGGCACGATGGCCTCGACGGCTTCCGGCTGGATGCCGAGGCCCTCGAGCGTGCGGCCTTCGGCGATGGCGGCCTCGGAGACCACGTTGTCGGTCCTCAGCAGCGTCACCTGGTCGCGCGTCAGCACGAATTCGTCGGGCATGAGGCCGAGGGTGAGCTTGTCGAGCGTCTCCAGCACCGCCGCCTGGGCGCGGCCGAGGCCGAAGGACAGCGGCAGCACCAGCCTGCGCCGGCCCGTGACCTTGAGGATGTAGTCCAGGATCTCGCGCAGGCTCCGCGCCTGCGGCCCGCCGAGCTCGTAGACGCGCCCGCCGGCCACGGTGCCGTCGACGGCGCGGGCGATGGCCTCGGCGACGTCGCCGGCGAAGACCGGCTGGAAGCGCGTGTCGGCGCCGACGAGCGGGACGACCGGCAGCATGCGGGCGAGCGCGGCGAAGCGGTTGAAGAAGGCGTCCTCCGGGCCGAAGACGACCGAGGGGCGGAAGACGACCGCACCCGGCACGGCGGAGAACACCGCCTCCTCGCCGGCAGCCTTGCTGCGGGCATAGAGCGACTGCGAGCGGGCGTCCGCCCCGAGCGCGGAGACGTGCACGAGCGACGCGCCGACGCCGGCGGCCGCCTGGGCGACGACGCGGGCGCCGAAGGCCTGTACGGCGTCGAAGCGCTGGCGCCCCGTCTCCTGCATGATGCCGACGAGGTTGACGACGGCGTCCGCGCCGATGACGGCGGTCTCGACCGAGTTCTTGAAGCGCAGGTTGGCCTGGACGGCGTGGATCTGGCCGACGCGGCCGAGGGGCTGCAGGTGCCCGGCAAGATCGGGCCGGCGCACGGCGACGCGGATGCGGTAGCCGCGCCGGGCGAGGGCCCGCACCACGTGGCGGCCGAGGAAGCCCGAGCCGCCGAAGACCGTGACGAGCTTGGAGAGGGGATCGAGCGCTTGCGCCGCCATGGTTGTCTCCACGAGTGCTGGCCCGGCGTTGCCGGCCGTCGGAAGGGTCGCGGCTTCCTTAGAGCATTTTTGAGGGAAGTGGAATCCGCCGCGACGAAAGGCGGCGGGGGCTGAGGCCAAGTGCCTCAGCTGTCCATCTTCAGCGCGGCGATGAAGGCTTCCTGCGGGATCTCCACCTTGCCGAACTGGCGCATGCGCTTCTTGCCCTCCTTCTGCTTCTCGAGGAGCTTGCGCTTGCGCGAGACGTCGCCGCCATAGCACTTCGCCGTCACGTCCTTGCGCAGGGCGCGGATGGTCTCGCGGGCGATGATCTTGGCGCCGATCGCGGCCTGGATCGGGATCTGGAAGAGGTGCTGCGGGATGAGGTCCTTCAGCTTCTCGCACATGGCGCGGCCGCGCATCTCGGCGCGGGTGCGATGCACGAGCATGGAGAGCGCATCCACCGGCTCGCCGTTGACGAGGATCGACATCTTGACGAGGTCGCCGGGGCGATAGTCGGTGATCTGGTAGTCGAAGGAGGCGTAGCCCTTCGAGATCGACTTCAGGCGGTCGTAGAAGTCGAACACCACCTCGTTGAGCGGCAGGTCGTAGACGACCATGGCGCGCTTGCCGACGTAGTTGAGGTCCACCTGCTCGCCGCGCCGGTCCTGGCACAGCTTGAGGATGGCGCCGAGATAGTCGTCCGGCGTCATGATGGTGGCGCGGATCCACGGCTCGGCGATCTCGGCGACCTTCATCACCTCCGGCATGTCGGCCGGGTTGTGCAATTCGCGCTCGCTGCCGTCGCTCATCTTGAGGCGGTAGACCACCGAGGGGGCGGTGGAGATGAGATCGAGGTTGAACTCGCGCTCCAGCCGCTCCTGGATAATCTCGAGGTGGAGGAGGCCGAGGAAGCCGCAGCGGAAGCCGAAGCCGAGCGCCGCAGAGGTCTCCATCTCGTAGGAGAAGCTGGCGTCGTTCAGCCGGAGCTTGCCCATGGCCGCGCGCAGGTCCTCGAAATCGGCGGCATCGACCGGGAAGAGGCCGCAGAAGACGACGGGCTGCACGGGCTTGAAGCCGGGCAGCGGCTCGGCGCAGGGCTTCCTGTCGTCGGTGATGGTGTCGCCGACGGCGGTGTCCGCCACCTCCTTGATCGAGGCGGTGAGGAAGCCGACCTCGCCGGGGCCGAGCGTGTCCACATTGGTCATCTTCGGCCGGAAGACGCCGACGCGGTCCACCGGATAGGTCGCGCCGGTGCGCATCATGCGGATGGTCGTGCCCTTCTTCAGCGTCCCGTCGATGATGCGCACGAGGACGACGACGCCGAGATAGGCGTCGTACCAACTATCGACGAGCATCGCCTTCAGCGGCGCCCCGGCATCGCCCTTGGGCGGGGGCAGGCGGGTGACGATGGCCTCCAGCACGTCCTCGATGCCGAGGCCGGTCTTGGCCGAGATCGGCACGGCATCGGACGCGTCGAGGCCGATCACCTCCTCGATCTGCTCCTTGACGCGGTCGGGCTCGGCCGCCGGCAGGTCGATCTTGTTGAGGACGGGCACGATCTCGTGGTTGGCGTCGAGCGCCTGGTAGACATTGGCGAGCGTCTGCGCCTCGACGCCCTGGGAGGCGTCGACGACGAGGAGCGAGCCCTCGCAGGCCGCCAGCGAGCGCGAGACCTCATAGGCGAAGTCGACGTGGCCGGGCGTGTCCATGAGGTTGAGGACGTAGGTCTTGCCGTCCTTGGCCGGATATTCGAGGCGCACGGTCTGCGCCTTGATGGTGATGCCGCGCTCGCGCTCGATGTCCATGGAATCGAGCACCTGCTCCTGCATCTCGCGGTCCGACAGCGCGCCCGTCTTCTGGATGAGCCTGTCGGCGAGCGTCGACTTGCCATGGTCGATATGCGCGACGATGGAGAAGTTGCGGATGGTCTCGATGGGCTTCGTTGTCATGTCGGAACGTCGTTTCGCTCGCCCGCCTGTCCCCGCGGCTGTGACGGCCTTCCTGCGCAGGCGGGGGCGGGAGCGCGGCCGTGATCGTCAAGCCGCGGGAATAGCAGCGTGCGGGCCATCCGCCAAGGGGTGCACGGCGCAGGGGCGGGCAAAGTGCCTCGCGCGGGAGGCGCTTCAGAACGCGAGCGGCGCGTTGTCGACCACCTCCTTGAGGACGAAGAAGGTCCGCGTCTGGCGCACGCCGGGCAGGGCGATGAGCTTTTCGCCGTGCAGGCGGTTGAAATCGACCATGTCGCGCACGCGGATCTTCAGGAAATAATCGAAATCGCCGGCGACCACGTGACAGTCGAGCACCACGGGCATGGCGCGCACCGCCTCCTCGAAGGCGGCGAAGCTCTCGGGCGTCGAACGGTCCAGCACCACGCCGACGAAGACGAGCGTGCCGCGCTCGACCCGCTCGGGCGCGACGAGCGCCCGCACGCCCGACACATAGCCCTCGGCGAGGAGGCGCTGGATGCGCCGGTGGCACGTCGCCGCGCTGGTGTTGACCCGCTTGGCGATCTCAGCATTGCCCATGCGCCCGTCCGCCTGCAGCAGCCTGAGGATGCGCAGGTCGGTACGGTCGAGTTCGTGCGTGGCGGATTCTTTCATCAAATGGCCTTCTGATGAAACATGAAGGCGATGCTATGCGGACAAGCTGGAAGAACAAAGCATAAATGGCATACACTTCGGGAGGACGCTTCAGGGCGCTGTTGCTAGGCTTTTCCCATCCATTTCCAAGGGGAAGACCACGCCATGCTCGAAAAATTCGACCGCTATCCGCTCACCTTCGGCCCGACGCCGATCGAGAAGCTGGAGCGTCTCAGCAAACACCTCGGCGGCAAGGTGGAGCTCTATGCCAAGCGCGAGGACTGCAACTCGGGCCTCGCCTTCGGCGGCAACAAGCTGCGCAAGCTCGAATATATCGTGCCGGATGCGATCAGGAGCGGCGCCGACACGCTCGTCTCCATCGGTGGCGTGCAGTCCAACCACACGCGCATGGTGGCGGCGACCGCGGCCAAGATCGGCATGAAGTGCCGGCTCGTGCAGGAGAGCTGGGTGCCGCACGACGACGCCGTCTACGACCGGGTCGGCAACATCCTTCTCTCGCGCGTCATGGGGGCGGAGGTCGAACTCGTCGACGAGGGCTTCGACATCGGCATCCGCGAAAGCTGGGAGCGGGCGCTCGAAGACGTCCGCGCCCGGGGCGGCAAGCCCTATCCCATCCCGGCCGGCGCCTCCGTGCACAAATACGGCGGCCTCGGCTATGTGGGCTTCGCCGAGGAGGTGAGGGCGCAGGAGGCGGCGCTCGGCTTTTCCTTCGATTTCATCGTGGTGTGCACCGTCACCGGCTCCACCCACGCCGGCATGGTGGTGGGCTTCGCCAAGGACGGGCGCCAGCGCCGCGTCATCGGCATCGACGGCTCGGGCACGCCGGAAAAGACCCGCGCCCAGGTGCTCGACATCGCGCAGAAGACCTCGGCCCTCGTCGGCGGCAAGGACATCACCGAAGAGGACATCGTGCTGAAGGAGGACTACGCCTATCCGGCCTATGGCGTGCCCTCGAAGGAGACGCTCGACGCCATCCGCCTGTCGGCCCGCCTCGAAGGCATGATGACCGACCCGGTCTACGAGGGAAAATCCATGCAGGGCATGATCGACCTCGTCGAGCGCGGCTTCTTCCCGGCCGGGTCGAAGGTGCTCTACGCGCATCTCGGCGGCGTGCCGGCGATCAACGGCTACAGCTACACCTTCCGCAACGGCTGAGGGCGGCGCCATGGCCGCGCAACCGGCCGCTTCCTCGCCCGCCATCGCGCTGTGCCGCTATAGCGCGGACGCGCCCCATGTGCGCGACGCGATCCTCGCCCATGCGGCGGGGCTCGCGCTCCGGGGCGAGGGCGGCCTCCTCTTCATCGGGCGGCTGGCGACGGGCGCCGCCCGGCCGGAGGAGGTCGTCGCCGTGCGCTTCGCGACGCTGACGGCGGCGCAGGCGGCGCTCGCCCGCTGGCGTGCGGGCGTCGCCGCAGACATGGCGGTGGAGCTCATCGCCCTCGACGAGGCGTCCGGAGCCGAGGCGGCGATGATGCTGTTCCCGTGAGGGGGGCGCCTACCGCCCCTCCAGCAGCCGCGACACCACGCGCGCCGTATAGTCCACCATCGGCACGATGCGGGCATAGTTGAGCCGCGTCGGGCCGATGACGCCGACGACGCCGACGATGTGCTGGGTGCCGTCGCGGAAGGGGGCGGCGATCATCGACGAGCCGGACATGGAGAACAGCTTGTTCTCCGAGCCGATGTAGATGCGCACGCCCTCGCCCTCCTCGGCGCGGGAGAGGAGGTCGATCACGTCCTTCTGGGTCTCGAGGTCGGCGAAGAGCAGGCGGATGCGCTCGAGGTCCTCGGCGGCCCGGAGGTCTTCGAGCAGGTTCGCCTGGCCGCGCACGATGAGCTGGCGCTCCTCGGCCGGGCCAACGCTCATGGCGACGCCGGCCTCGACGAGCCGCGCCGTCAGCGCGTCGAGCTCGCGGGCGATCTCCTCGCGCCGGCGGTCGATCTCCTCGCGCACCTCGCCCAGGGTGCGGCCGCGAATGCAGGCGTTGAGGAAGTTCGTCGCCTCGGTCAGCGCCGAGGCGGGCAGGCCCTGCGGCAGGTCGAGCAGGCGGTTCTCCACCGAGCCGTCCTCGGCCACGAGCACGACGAGGGCGCGGCCGGGGTCGAGCCGCACGAACTCGATGTGCTTGAGGCGCAGGTTCTGCTTGGTGGTGACGACGACGCCGGCCCCGCGCGACAGGCCGGACAGGAGCGTCGTCGCCTGGGCGAGCACGCCGTCGAGCGAGGCGCTGCCGGTGCCGGCGCGCACCTGGCTCTCGATATTGGCCCGGTCGGCCGCCGTGAGGTCGCCGATCTCGAGCAGCGCATCGACGAAGAAGCGCAGGCCGAGCTCCGTCGGCAGGCGCCCGGCGCTGGTGTGGGGCGCGTAGATGAGGCCGGTCTGCTCGAGATCGGCCATCACGTTGCGGATCGAGGCGGGCGAGAGCTGCAGCGGCAGCATGCGCGAGAGGTTGCGCGAGCCCACCGGCTCACCCGTGGCGAGATAGCTCTCGACGATCTGGCGGAAGATCTCGCGCGAGCGCTCGTTGAGCTCGACGAGCGGGCGCGGCCCTTCCGCCACCGGGCCTGCGGTCGTGCCGGAGGCCGTGCCGGAATGCGCGCCCGTGCCCGGCGAGGCGCCGCCGGGGGGCAAGGCACCGCGTGGCGTCACGTTCATGGCCGTCATGCTCCTGTCTTCCTTGGGATTATGGGCCCGATCAGCCGCTTTTCAAGCAACGGCCGGCACCTTGCAGTGGATCCCTGCGGCCGCGCGCCCGCGCCCCCCGCCCCGCTGCGGCCGATTGTCCACCGCGCCGGCGGGCGCCCGCGCAAAAGCGCCGTTGACAAGCCCGGGGCGCATGCTTAGACAGACGCCTGCCCTGACATGGGCCCAGGTGGCGGAATTGGTAGACGCGCTGGTTTCAGGTACCAGTGGTGAAAGCCGTGGAGGTTCGAGTCCTCTCCTGGGCACCATTTTCTGAAAGAGTATCAATAAAATCAAAGCGTTAGGTGAGATTATTCCCTAACTTTCCTTCCCTAACCGGGCAGGTTCGGGAGAATGCGTTTCCCGGATGTTCCTGACCTTGTCGGCCGCAGCGCCGGCAAGCGCCCGCTGACGGACACCGCGCGTATAGCGCTCGACCTCCTTGATCGTCATGTGGCCCGTGATCGACATGATCTCGTGGATCGTGCAGCCGCTTTCCGCGAGCCGCGCGGCTGCCGCCTTCCTAAGCCCGTGTGCGGAGCATTGCGGCAAGCCGGCCTCGTTGCAGCGATCCCGGAACCAGTTCCCGAAGCCGTTGCTCGTGAAGGGCCGGCCGTATTCGGTCACGAGATAGGTCAGGTCGCCGGTCGGGCTGGCTTCGATGATCTCGGCAAGCTCCGGCAGGATCGGGATTTCAAGCGTCACCGGCTTGCGCTTCCGGCCCTTGAACTGCGTCAGGCGCATCCAGCCATCGCGGACGTGCTGCCGACCCATCAGCACAACGTCTGACCGGCGCTGCCCGGTATAGAGCAGGAGCGCGAGCGCAAGGCGGGCCTTCGTCCCGATCGGATGCCGCTTCTCGAATTGCGCGACCTCGTGAACCGTCCAAGCATGGAAGCCATCTCCCGACGAAGGGAAATAGGCGACATCGCGGGCATGGTTTCGGTCCAGCCCTTCGGCCTCATCCTCAAGTCCCCACTTGAAGAGCTGGCGGAACGCCTTGACGCGGTTGTTCCCAGCCTCGGGGAAGTCCGCCTTGCGATCCCGCAACACGCGGATCGCCTTCGGCGTCAGCCGATCAAGCGGGATTTCCGCAAAGGTCTCCTTCGCGCCGGGCGCGATGGGCTCCTGAAGGCAGTGCTCGATGATCTGACGGCGCACATACCGCGTCCGCTCATCAAGCCGCATGAAGTCAGGAGACTTGAAGTAGCGGACGCAAAGCTCGTGCAGCGTGCCCGGCGCAGGCTTTCCCATCTTCGGCGCGGGCTTCGGCTTGCGGCCGAGCTTCTGCTTCTCGGGTTGCGCCGGCTTGACGGCCGGCGCGCCGCATTTCGTCCGGGCGACCGCAAGGGCGTCGGGGAATTCCTGGCTCTCGGGATGGGGAAGCGGGCTGCGGGAGCCCCTGCCTTCATGGCGGTAATAGAACCGCTCCTTCCCGTGCCGGTCTACCTCACGGTAGACGTGCTTCAGCTTGATCTTCATTTCCGATCAGTCCTTCATTCTTGCGTTCAGACTTCGAAGCGCGCCCACACGTCGGCGGGCGCGCCGTCAGTTGGCAATGCGTCGAAAGCGAAGTCCAGCGCGCGGACATCCCAGATCGTCCGGGAGCCGACCCTCTTGGGCTTCGGCATCCGGCCGTCCTTGACCATCTCGTCAAAGGTGGTTGGAGATACGCCGATGTATCGGGCCGCCTCGACGCGGTTGACGCCGCGCGGCGGCAGCGATCGAGGAAGAACGTCACGGCGGTCGGCGGCGGCGCCATCGATCTTCATTCTAATAGCCCCCGTGAGGTCTCGTGCCTTCACGGGGAAGCGATGTGGCTCGCCAGCCGCGCCCGTCCGTCAGTCGTCCGCGGCGGAAATGATAGGTTGGGTGGTGCTTCGCTTGTCTGGCGCCTGATGACCGCTATAGGTTCTTCGGCCGCTCGCTTCACCAAAGGAACCCGATAGCGATGCCCTCAAATGCCGCAGAGACGAAACGCTTGGAGGCGGTGAAGAAGCGTCATGAGGAGTTTCTCCGCTACATCGACTTGTTCGAGGCAGCTTTCGATGAACTGCACGCCGCAGTTGTGAAGCAGGTGAGGGCACCCGGCCAATACGTCGGCCCGCACCACGATTATCCTATCATGTCCATTCTGGACAGCGGCTTTCCGTCGTTCAAAGAAATGGGGTTCTACAGAGACGAGGCGCCGAAGGACTACGTATCCACGATGCGACCTCGCGGCCTCGCTGGACTTCTGATTGGCTATTCCCGACCTGTTGACGGCTTTCCTAAGGGTGCGGAACTCGCAGCCTTTCTCCGAAGCCACGAGATTGGCAAACGGTTTGACTTGGCGAGCTCTGTTGACAAAGACACTGTGTCAGATTGGCTTGTCGACCACCTAGTCGGCGACGCTGTGGAGAGATACCTACATCTCCACGGACTGGATGCTCCCATCGAAGCAGAAAGGCGAAGTGCAGTTATCTTCCCACTCGTATTGGGTTCCCTCCGGCGCAGTCTTGGCCTGCGGCTGGTCGTTCCAATTGCCATGACGCATTTTGAGGTCGACCATTTTCCCCTCACGGAGACGGCCTACATCACCCGCTTACCCAAGAAAATGCAGTTGGCACGTGCCCGAATAAGCACGCTCGGTTCAGGGGCAGTGCCGATGGTGGTTGGCGCGGCGACCCATGCCTTCGTATCCAAAGACTGGACCCTTGAGGTTGACACCATTCAGGAGGTGCCCAAATCGCTGGGTCAGTCCTCCGCAAACGTCGTAGACGCAATCGATAGCTTCTTTGGAGCGCTGAGAGTAGCCACAGGGATCAGCACCGGGTATGCGCAAATCTTGTGGGTACCGAGGGGGTGGGCCTTAAGCTACTTCTGCGACCTCACGCCTGTCTATGGCACGACCTTGCGCCAGTATCCGAGCGAGTACGACAACTATGGCTGGATCCGCAAGGGATCAACGGTCACGGTCAGCCAACTCAACGAGACCCGCCGCATCTATCGAGCCGTCATTGATAATAAGAGTGAGGCAGTGCGATTGGCGGTGCGGCGACTTAATGGGTGCCTCACCCGCACGGACGCGGCCGACGCGATACTCGACGGAACAATTGGCCTCGAACTGCTCCTGGGCGACGATCAGAACCAGTCGCTCGCATATAAACTTCGGCTTCGCGCAGGAGCTCTTGCGCTTCTCCGTGCAGACCCCGCATACCCCGCGATCGAGGTCACCTCGAAGGTCAAGCGACTGTATGAGGCAAGATCAGCCATCGTCCATGGGCGAACCAGAAAAACCTCAAAGAAGGCCTCCGAACCGGCTGACACTAAACACGCCGGGGAACGCTTGATTGCTTCCGACCTGCTTCGCTTCGCCCTTGATGTGCTCCTAACTCACCCGGAATACCAGACCCCAACGAAGATTGACGAGGGGCTGCTGCTCAGGGGTTCTGATACCCTGAACGATCAGAAACAACTAGCCGTCCGCGGACGCCGGCACAAGCGCGGGCCTACCCCGCCCCCCGCTTCGCCTTAAGGGCGATGACCGCGAGGTCGCGATACTTCGCGATCGCCTTCGGGCTCGATGAGACCGGATTGATATGGAAGGCGCGCAGCCCTTCGAGATCGCCGGCCTTGACCATCTCGACGACCGCGTCGAGCTTCTTCCTGAAGCGGGCGTGCGTCGGGGCCGAGAAGTCGGGGGCCGGCGGCAGGATGCCCTTGGCGGCGCTCTCGGCTATCTCAGCGCGCCGGCCCTTCGGCCGCGAGGCCTTCGCCGGCTGCCCGGCGCCGCTGCGCGCGCCGGCGGCCCTCCGCGGCGCTGCGGCGGCTTCTCGGCGCGCCTGGGCGATCATGGCGACGGGGACGTGGACGGTCGCGCCATCCGCTGCGATGGCGTAGATCATCGGCTGCCGTCCGCCGGCCGTCTTGCCGAGCCGATCCGCGACCTTGATCGCAGCGGCGAGCGTCTTCGCCCGGCGATTGACCTTCTCGTGCGGCCCGGTGCGGAGATGCACGTTGAAGTGCGTCGCCTGCGCGATCTTCGCGATGTCGGCCGCATCGGCCGGATGCTGCTTTGGCATGGGGAGCCTCCCGTGATTGAGCCGACTGGTCCGTTATCGGGAGACGTGAAAAGAGCAACTCCGGGCCGGGGAGGGGCGGCGGATGGACCGCCGCCCCGATGCCGCGACAATCTTAAAAGGGGCGAATATTCGGCCTGGAACGGACGGGAAGAGGCGGGCGGCTACCCACCTACCGGGGCACGCCAACTTGGCGGCGAAGAGGCGCGAGACCGAGGGTTTTTCGCAAGGAAACGGCCTTCCATTGCGCCGGCCCGCCGGGCGCGCGATAGGGCTGGAGAAGCCTAAATCTTCAACAGACCAGCATCAATCAGCCGCTTGAAGTCGGAAATGACGTAGTCGGTCAAGCTGGCGATCGTAGTGCCCTCGGTCGCTGGCTGCGTTTGCATGTCGGCTAGCGTTTCGATTGCGATTTCAAGAGTGTAGAGACGCCGCCCCCCATAGAAGATGGCTATCTGTACGCTTTCCCCGACTGTCTCGGCACGCGCGTCATAGGTCTGTCCGTCGTGTTCGAATGGCTTTCTCATCGCTAATTCCTTCTTCGATCGGCAGAGCAGAAGTGCCCGCCTCATCCTATTTAGCTATTCGTTAACGGCGCCCTGCGGCAGCCGCTCAATCAACCCCCGTATCGGCATGCACACCGCGCAGCGTCGCGCCGCTGATCTTCGGCTGGATGGTCGGGCTCGCGGTAAAGCTCAGGTCGTTCATCATCTGGCTCGCGCGCTGGCGGACCATCTCCGCCGTCTTCCTCAGCCGCTCGTCCAAGGCCGCGTCGAACGCATCGCCGGTCGCTTCAGCAGCGGCCCGCGCCGCGGCCGACGCATCCAGCTCGTTTGCGAGGCCGGCCCGCTCCATGCGCAGGCGATCCAGCTCGGGGTTCGGCGCGTCGCGCATCGCGGGATGCGTCCGCGCCTCGATCGCGCTGATCTTGCGGTCGATCTCTTCGAGCCGCGAGCGCAGCTCGGCGCGCGCTTCGCCCTGCGTCTCGCCCGGCATCGTCGAGCCGTCCCCGCCGATGTTCGACGGATCAAAGCCGAGGTGGCGCTTCGTCCAGGCATCGATCCCGCTCGTCGCGCCCCACAGGTTGCCGTTCGGGTCGATGAGGCCGAGCAGGTCTTTCACGCCCCAGGCAACGCCGGCCATCCCGCCCCAGCGCAGGACGCGGCTCAGGAGGCCCCGCTTGCCCGCGGCGCCGGCGGCGGCGCCCGCCGCGCCGGCCGCGCCCGAGGCAGCGCCCACGCCGGCCGCTGCCCGGAAGACAGCGATGGTCCCGGCCGCGCTTCCCGAGATGAGAACCATAGTCGCGTAGATCGCCCGCAGGATTGCGAGAAAGCCGCCGAGGAGGAGCGTCAGCGGCCCCAGCGCCGCGACGCTCAGGAAGGCATAGGTGCCGAATTTCAGCAGCTCCGGGCTTGCCTTCGCCGCCCGCTCAAGCACGCCGGTGATGCTGTTGAGCATGTTCGTCACGGCTTCGAGGACGCCGGACCTCGCGATGGCGATGAAAAGGTTCTCCCAGGCGGCGACATGCGCGGCCACGACGCCGACAATGCCTTCCATGCGGGTGGCCGCCATGCGGTCGGTCGCGCCCGCGGCGTTCTTCTCGATATCTTCGAGCGCCGTCGTCAGCTCGGGCGTGCCGAAGGTGTCGCGCAGGAGGTTCGTCAGCCTCGCGCCCTGCCGCTGATCGAAGATGCGGGCCATCTGCCCCGTCGTCGCGCCCTTCTCGACGAGCGCCTCGAAGAGGCCGATCATGTCCAGCTCATTGGCCTGGCTGGAAATGAAGCGCGACAGCGACTTGGCGACCTTGCGCTGGTCGACGACCTTGTCGATCTTGAGCCCGCCGATCAGCGTCTCAAGAATGACCTCGTAGATTTCGCCCCGGTTCTCTTCGAGCGTCTTGCCTTCGAGCTTGCGCCGCAGCTCGCCCATGACGGGCTTGATGTCGAAGCCGACGTTCTTCATGCCGGCCGCAAGCTCGTCGATCGAGAAGGCGCGGAACGACGTCGCGAAGTCCTCGAAGGAAAGCCCCAGCTCGGCCATTGCCTGCCGCGCATCGAGGGAGGGCTTGACCATGCGCGTCAGGGCCGATCGGAGGGCCACGCCGGCCTCGGCGCCGCGGATGCCGCCCTTGGCGAGCACGATGCCCGCCGCGCCAAGCTCCTCAAGCGAGACGCCCGCCGCGCTGGCGATCGGCGCGACATACTTCAGCGTGTCGCCCATCAGCCCCACGTCGGTATTACTCGACGCTGCGACATAGGCGATCACGTCGTTGACGCGCTGAAGCGAGGACGCAGCCTCCTCGGCGGTCTGCGCCGGGAGGCGCATCGCCGTCAGGATGTTGGTCGCGATATCGGCGCTGCGCTGCAACTCGATATCGCCGGCGAGCGCGAGATTGAGCGTCCCGCGCAGCGAGCCCATGATCTGCTCATACTTGAAGCCGGCGCGGCCAAGCTCGAAGGCGGCCGACATGATGTCCCGGTTCTTGAACGGGAAGAGCTTGTTCAGCTCCTGCGCATAGCTCTGAAGGGACTTCTTCTGCTCGTCCGTGATGTTCGTGACCGCCTTGACGGCGTTCGACATCTTCTCGAATTCATAGACCGACTTCGCGCCGAAGCCGCCGACGAGCGTCATCGGGATCGCCATGCTCGACGTCAGCGTGTCGACGTTGCGCTTGATGTCGCGCGCGGCGCGGCCGACGTTCTTCCGCATATCGGCCACGGCAGCGCCGATCAGGAGGCGCCGCGAATTGGTCTGGTCGACCGCTGCCCCGATGCCCTTGATCGCGCGGGCCGCAGCCCGCGCCGGCCCGGTGACGGCATCGATCAGGCGCACCGTCAAAGTGCTGGTTTTGCTCGCCATTGAAATTGCCTCGACTTGCGATTTCCCGAGTTTCGAGCACTTCGCCGCATCGAGAAATCAATTGATAATCGAGTAGATCATACCAAATCGGCGATCTTCATTCTATTTGCGAGGACAATTCAAAGGCGAAAGCCGATCGATATTCGGAATTGGAAATTTTGGAGCGAATAAAAACGATGGATTTGGAAAACGCACACTTTCATTGACGCGAAAATGGCGGCAGGCTACCCGATATCGAGAGAAACGGAGGATCGCCTATGCGTCCGCTTCAGCGATTGCAGATCGAACGCCTTGAGTTGTTCTTTGCCGAGGCACACGCGCAGCGGGACACGGCCCGCCTTCGCATCTTGCGCGACGAACTTGCTGAGCGGCGCGGACAGCGCGCCCGCGTCCTGGCCGCCCGTGTTGCCATTGCGCTGGGGCAGTCGACGGCGAGGGCAGCGTGACGGCGGCGCCGAAGATGACGACGCAGCGGATGTGGACGGAGCAGGATCGCGTCTATGCGGCCTATCTGGCGGGGACGGGTGCGACGCCCGCCGAGATCGCGGCGCTCGTCGGCGGCACCTCAGCCGCGTATGTTGGCCAAGTGCTGCGGTCCTTCGGCCTTCTGAACCTTCGGCGTCCCGGCCGGCCGAACGAGGACATCCTGACGCTTCGCTGGAAGCGCAGCGATCGCCAGCGCCTCAACGACATCGCTGACCGGCTCGATCGCGATCCCGAGGAGCTGCTGGCGCTGATCGGCCGGCGCGTCCTTGACGGCGGGGTCGATGCCGTCAATGCACTCGTCGACCGCTTCGACACGGTCGGCTGATCGTCACAGCTGGAACCGCAGGCATCGCAGCGCGGTCGAAAATTGTATCGCCGAGCAGACATGCCGTCGCAAAGCATTCGATGAGCGTCACGGCCCGCGCTATTGCAGTCGCGGCCGATCGTTCCGGTCAGGCTCCGAAAAGGCGAAGCGAAGGCCGAAAATTCCTAGCTGAAAAACACGCGAATTCGGGGCCGCCGCGCCGCCGCAGGCCGCGCTCCCCCCAAAAGGTACCTAAAGCGCACGTCGCGCCCTCTCGCGGCCCGAGACGGCCATTCTGCCCATCCCCGGCTCAACCGGCCGGCCCGAGCGTCACGGCCGTTCTCGGGCGGTTTCTGGCCGTTTCGGCGCTGTTCGGCGTTGAGCCCTGCCCCCCGCCCTGCGGATGGTCGGCGGCCGGCGGGTTCCTTCCGCCGGCCGCCTGCCCCCCCACGCAGCATGCCCGAGGCCGCAGGGGAGGCCGCGGCGACCGGCGCGAGGAGAGGCGCGCCGGCCGCCCTGCCTGCCTCGCCGCCGGGGAAGGACCAAATCCGGCAGCAAAGGCGGCAACTCTCAGACTTCCCGAACCTCCAAAACGGCGCGCGGATCGGCATCGCGGCGCCGGGCAATGATCCGGCCCTCCGCCTCGGCGGCGACAATCGCGGCCTCTTCGATGCGCTCAAGTTCAAGCCGCCGGGCAGAAGTCTCGGCGAAGCGGGCTTCGCGCTCTGTATCGGACAGGGCGCCGGCCTGCGGCGCTGCGTCGATCATCGCGCCGATCTTCGCGGCGATCTGGTCGCGCATCAGCCAGACGAAGAACGAAGCGCCGGCATCGCCTGAGAGGGCGAGGCTGGGCGCCTCGCCGCCGGCGACGACCGGCATAGTCGCGATCCGCGTCATCCGGGCCAGCTCGACGGGCGATCCGGCGCGGGCGGTCGCATGGACGCGCGGCTCCCCTTGCGCCGCTATGGCGTCAAGCTCGGCGAGGAAGCGGTCGCGAAGATCGGAGACCGGCGCCGGGGCGCCTTCGGCGGCCTGCCATGCGTCGTCCAGCGCGGCGAGCTCGCGGCGGATGCGCTCGCTCTCGGCCGGGAAATCGCGGGTCTTGGGCGGCTTGGGGGCGAAATGATCGAGGCGACCAATGCCGAAGCTCGCGGCTCGGCCCAGCCACGTCTCGATGCCTTCGAGGAAGGCGAAGGCCTCCTGCCTCGCCGCCGCCCGTTCGCGGGCGTCGGACGCGATCGCCAGGCGACGTCGCGCAGCCTCGACGGGCTGCATGAGCCGCTCCTCGGTCTCGCTGCGCTGCTGCGCGTGCTTCCGCGCTGCGACGACGGCGGTGGCGGGGTGGGCATCGATCTCGACGCCCGGCGGCATGGCAAGCCGCTCGCGGGCTCGCGCTTCGATCAGCGCGGCGTCGCGTCGGGCCTCTTGCTCGCGGTCGCTCGCGGCGCGATAGGCGCCGACCGCGGCCTGCCGCTCAATCATGAGCGCTTCGAGCTTCGCGCGGCTCTTGGCCGGCAGCAGGGCGAGGGCAGTTTCGGAAATGTCCATTTCGCCCCCCTATCGCACGATGATGCCGCGGGCGCGGAGCTGCCCGATCGCGACCGCGCGCTGATGCGCGCTGATGCCATCCGGCCAGACGAGCGCGGCGCCGTTGACCTCGCAATGCGCGACAAGGGCAGCGATGCGCACCGTCTCGTCTTCCCCGGCCGTCACGCCGGTGAGGGCGACGGCGCCGGGCCGCTCGCGGCCGTCCGTCGCAGACGGATCGAAGGCGGCGGCCTCATACTCGACGCCGACCGTGATCTCGAAGATGTCACCGGCCTCGAAGGGCGTCGAGCCGGCCGCGATCACGAACATCAGCTCGCCGCCGAACGGCTCGCCGACCGCGGCGATGCCGATGACGACGCCGGCGGGGTCTTCGACGCTGAAGGTCGTCGCGCCGGTCGCGATCGCGCGATAGACGCCGCGCCGGGCCTTCGTCGTCAAGGGCGGATCGGCGAGCGTCAGCGTGCCGTCGCCGGCATTCTCAGAACCAGTCGAGACGTCCACGGGCGCACTTTCGACCTGCGCGAGCAGCGCGAGGACCGCGCCGGCCGCGAAGGACTGCGACGGCGCGACCGTGACGCCCCGGCGCGACCGCTTGCCGGCCGCTTCGCTCAAAAGAATTTCGCCGGGATGCCGGCGCTCATTGAATGCAGGCATGACAACCTCCTATCCGGGGTCGAGTATGCCCGGCAGCAGCGGCGCAGGGGATTTGAAGTCTGCGGACGTTTCCGGAGGTTTTGGACGGAAAAGGCGCCGGCGATCGATCCAGCAGCGGCCGCCCGGCGTCCAGACCGCGATGTCCTTCGTGCGCGCCCACTCGCGCACCGTTCGCTCGTCAACGCGGGCGATGTGGGCCGCCTCCTTCGGGGTAAGCCAGCGCGGATCGTTGAGGTCGAGGTCGGGCGGCGGCCAGGGCTCTCGTTGGTCGGGCATCGGCGATCCTCGGTCGAATATGGCGGCGGCGGGCTTGAGGCCCGCTGCGCCGTCTAGCGCTACGTGCCAGCGCGGTTGACTTCGGCGATCGCGTCCTTCCAGAGCGCCTTCGTCTTCGACGCGCCGGGCTTCGGCGGCTCGTCGGGGCCGGAGACGACGGCACCCGCGACCTGCTCGCCCGTCGCGCTGTCGTAGGCGACGAGCCCGCCGTCCGCGTCGCGAGCGCGGCGGCCGGCGAGCGCGGCCTCGGCGCGGGCGCGCTGCTCGTCGGTGAGGGGCGGCTCCGACCAACCGGCCGCCGACACCTTCGGGGCTGAGCGCAGCGCCTCGATCGCGGCAGCGGCCGGCATGTCGGACGAGAACGCCAGCGCCTCGGCTACGGCTCGCCGGCCCTCGGCTTCGGCGCTTGTCATGATCGCCCGAATGCGCTCCCGCTCGGCCGCGGCGCCGTCGCGCCGCGCCGCGTCGACGGCCTCGTCGCGCTGGGCTCGCTCTTCGCGGATGCGTCGGGCCGCAGCCTCGCCGAGAACATCGTCGCGGCGCGCGTTCGGCCCGAGGACTTCCAAGGCGGCGGCAACGGCGGCAAGGAAATGCTCGTCCCCTTCGAGGGCGTGCCCACGAGCGAGGCGACGGGCGTCAGTGTGCAGATCAGTCATGGTGCAGCTCCATTGTTGGCGCGGGCACTTCGGCGCCGCGCAGGTTCAATTCGGACGCCCGCCGCCGGACTTGGCAGCGAGCGCGTCGAGGACAGCGAGGGCCGAGGCGAGGGGCACGGTCTCATCGAGGGCGAGGTCGCGGGCGGCGTGGAAGTGAGCCTCAGCAGCGTCGTGGAGAAGGCAGCGACGAACCCGTTCGACGAGGATTTCGTCGCGATAGCCGAGCCGCTTTGTCGTCCGCTCGATGGCCTGCTCGATAACCGCCAGCCGCACAGCCAGCGGCCAACTGCCGGAGGTGACTTCTTGGGCATGATCCGCGACGGCCTGCTGAAGGCTCGGCGTCGGCGGCAGGTCGCCGCGCCGGTCGTCGCCGGCTCCGGGCGCGGCAGCGGCGAGCGTCTTCGCCCGCCTTATCGCCTCTTCGGCCGAGATCGTCGGGTCGCCGGCGAGCGGCATCGCATGGTCGACGTGCTCGCGGGGTGTGATCCGAAGGATGGCGCGCGCCCGCTCTCGGAACGTGGCGCGGGTCGCCTCGCGAGCGGCCAGGATCTCGCGCATGACGGGCCGGGCGAGGATGCCGACCAACCATTTCGGCGCGTGCGGCAGCTCGCTCCGCACGATCGCCTCGGCAAGCCGCTGCGCCTCGGCGGGGTCGGCGCGCTGGCCGTCGAGACGGGCGAGGATGTCGTCGATTTCATGATCGGTCATCCGGCCCTCCTGCTGCGACGCGCCGGCCTGATGCCCGTCGCGGCGGCGATGAAGACGAGCGCGAGGCGGAGGATCGAAATTGGGCTCATCGGGCAGCCTCCTATGCGCCGCGCCGATGCGGCGGATGATCGGGCTCGCCGCCGGGCGGCGGTGCGGGAGGCGCAGGGCGACGCCCGCGGGGAGCCACATAGGCTCTGAGGTTTCGCACGGCCGCCGCGAAGGCCAGAAGGTCGGCTTTGATGGCGGCCTCATCCATGCCGATCTCGCGGCGGCGGCGACGGAGGCGGCGAAGATGCTCTTGCCACCACGCTTCAGCGTCGTCTTTCGGCAGGCTGCCAAGGCGGTCGACGACGCGGCGCAGATAATGCACCCGCCGGGCAAGCGGGAACGGCAAAACGTCAGCGCTAGGCGGCACGATGGCGAGCCGGCGCGGCTCCCGCGGCGGCGCCTCGGTCTGGGCGGCATCGCTGAACGTGAATTCCATCTGGCGCATCACACTTCCTCCGTTTTGGCGCTCTCGTTCTCGGCCTCGTCATCCGGCCAGTCGGAGAGCCAGCCGTCCGCCGCCCCGTCGCCGTCGCCGCTGTCGCGGATCGGCCGCTCTCGGCCGTCCTCGTCGATTTCGGTGGCGTCGACGTCGTCCGGCTCGTATCGGCGGTCGCGATCGTTGCCGCCTATCCGACGCTCGCGCCCCTCGTCGTCGAACTCGAATTCTTCAGCCTCGTCGAGCATCGGGCGCGCCGAGGCGGTCGCCGCAAGCGCGTTCGCGTCGGCGTAATCTTCACTGCCAGCGGGGGCGTACTCAGGCACCCACCCGCGGCACGGATCATCGACCGGCGGAGGGATCGTCGCGCCGCCGAAGGCCGCGCGGGGCGCCTCAAGCGCCCCCAGCGCGGCCAATTCGAGGTCGGCCGTCGAGGGGCAATCTCTATCGTCCGCCGGGATGGGGGACGCGCTCAAGCGCGTTCCCCCATCAACAGTACTGTTACCTATATCGTTACCTTCAGGGGCTTCCGCTGAGGCGGAAGCCCCTAGGTCGGTTAGGTCGGTACTATGAAAGCGGCGCCCGGCTTCCGGTTTTGCGACGCTGTACTTCCGGTTTTGCGACGCCGGAGTTCCGGTTTCAGCGCCCTCCAAAACCGGCGGCCGGCTTCCGGTTTCATCGCCATTCAGAACCGGCGCTGCGCTTCCGGTTTTGAGAGCGCTGTCGTCCACCGCATCCGGGGCATATTTCTGGCCCATGCACCGCGCTCGCGTGGCCTCGTCGGGCCACATGGGCCGGTAGTGCAGGCCGCGCTTCGACCTCGGCCGCGTGCGCTCTTTCCCGGACAGGATCGCGACCCAACCCGCCTTGGCGAGAGCCGCAAGGTGCTCGCGGACCTGCCTGCCCGACAGGCCCGACCGGGCCGCAAGCTCGTCCTGCGCGGGGAAGGCCTCCCCGGTCTCTCGGTGCATGAAGTCTTCGATGACGGTTGCGAGCCTATAGGCCGACGAATGCACGGCCTCGTGCGGCTGAGCCGCCAGCCCCATGCGCCACCTGGCCCGCTCGCCATGGCTCAAACCGACGGCGACAGCCGTACCCTGCCGCGCTGCCTGGGCCTTCCTCGCGCGACCGCCCCCGCCGCCATCCTCGGCGCCGGGCTCACAATCGTTCCGATCCCGGAACGATTTGTCATTGACTGCGAACGATTTTTTGCTCATCGTTCTGGCTCCTCGATGTGCAAGTTCCTTGCGCCCGCCGCGTCACCGCGCGGCGGGCGTTTCATTTGCGACCGCGCCGCAGCGCGAGCAGCGAAACCGCTTGCCGAGCTTCGCAGCCGGGATCGCGACGGCGGCGGAATGACCGCAGCCCGCGCACCTCACGATGCGAGAGACTTTCGCGACGGCCGCTTCGGCCTCGGCGCGCAGCTCAGCCTTGGCCGCCCGCCGCTTGGGCGGCGCGAGGCCGGCCGGCGCGCCGTAGTCGTCGATCGCATCGACGCCCTGGCGCCGCATCCGGTCGCGCGCGTTGGTGCGGCTGTGGTCGAGGCGGCTCATTCCTCGCCGCCTTCGCCGAGAAGGCGGTCGATGGAGGCGGCCGTGATGAGGCTGCGACCGCAGACCTTGATCATCGTGAGCTGCCCGCGCTCGACGGCGCGATAGATCGAGTTCCGAGATACGCTCAATTCGCGGCAGGCGTCGTCGATGGTCAGGGCGCGCGGACGGCGCGGCGCATCCTTCGAGGTGTGATCTTCGGCCATGTCATGCTCCAGTGGATGCCGAATTGAAGAATTCGAGGCGCGATGTGCGCATTCATCCATCAGGCCTCAGGCCGATAGTTCGAGATTAGGGGCTAAATAGAAACAAAGCGCAATAGCCGAAATCAATGAATGCTTCGAAACGGCGAGCAATTCCGCCTTGCTTTATTCCCAGATTTGGAAATCCAAAAGGTAGCAACAGAAAGGGCCGGGCGCATATTGCGCGCCGGCCCCTGCCTATCGTCCTTTGCGGTTAGGGAAACTGTACGGGAAGCAGCGGGTTGTATCGGGAAGCGTTCCCGCACCCCATTTTCCTAACGCCTTGACTTGTCGGCTCTTTCCCTGCGCCTCTCCTGGGCACCATTTCACTGTCCCGCGACAGTTTCAGGATGTCTCAGCCCGTCCCATGCGGGCGGTGGAAGCCGCTGATAATCCTCGGAAATCTCTAAATCGCCGTCCCGGCACGTCCTAGCTTGTCCCGTTCAAGCCCGAACTTTTTGTGGGCAACGGGAGCTCGAACGGGCGCGTGTTTCTGAACCAAACATCGGGCCTACGGAACGCAAAGATCCATGACATTCCAAGTCCCTGTCCCCCTTCCATCGAAAAGCCAAAGCTCTGGAGTCCGTCCAAGTTCGACTCTTACTGGCGGCACATAGAACGAGGCGGGATCTGGATCGATAAGTTCCACGGTGAACCAGCGGTTCAACGCATACGCTGGCTCATGTGTCCAGTCGGCGGTGACCGGCGGGCTAAACTGCGCGCAGAATAGTATTGTAACAGCAGCCATTGCTTGTAGGCACGCTTCTAGCGTTGCTCGATCAAGTGCAGTCTCTCGGTCGTGTTTTGTTGCATTGTAAGCATCATACCAAGGGAGCGATGCCGTCGGCTGTTTTATGTCCCAACTTTGAAATGGTCTCAGAGGGCCGACGTTTGGATGCCGTCTAAGCGTTACCTGAAATTCCCGAAGGCAGAGCGGCTCACATGCCCGGACGTAGTCGTTCATGTTGAAGCGGTCGCGCCCAGAGAAACTGCCCGAGGCCCTGAGTACGGCGCGAAGCGATGCCTCAACTTCCATGCACGCGAGGGCGAGCAATTCTCTTGTGCGATGTCCGAATGACTTTAGGTTGCTTGTGTTAAATTCAGTAAATGCTGCTATATCCTCAAGCCTGTCAAATAGGAGCTCCATATATTCCGATTTGGGTGATTGCATGCGCGGAAGGTGCAAGATATAGCTGAGAGTGCCGCGCTCCATCTGATCCCGGCCTCCACTTTCGCCGGTAGCACTCCCCTGGTCGATTC
The DNA here is from genome assembly GCF_014196925.1 of Chelatococcus caeni. Classification (GTDB taxonomy): domain Bacteria; phylum Pseudomonadota; class Alphaproteobacteria; order Rhizobiales; family Beijerinckiaceae; genus Chelatococcus_A; species Chelatococcus_A caeni. The sequence continues at coordinate 339,528 of NZ_JACIEN010000002.1, forward strand.
AGCATTTCGATGATATTTTTTGCGCCAAATACGTTCTCAACCCAAGAATGCAATTCTACCCCGGTCACGGCCTGCGTCATCGCATAACCTGGTGTGATAGCTCGCAAGCCAACATCATCTGCAAACATCCCAATAAAAAAGCCATCAACTTCGTAGGCGACGCCACGCGGCAGGGCTCTAACAATGCCGCCAGTGTATCGGATGGTCTGTTGAGTTACATCAAAAGTTAAAGCTGGAGAATATTTGGCAGGATGATTTATGATATTATTCATGGCGAGTTGTAACACCGTCGGGACTTGCTGAGGATATTGCTAAACAGAGCTGATAAGCCTCAAAGGCAGAGAGCCTCATTCAATCGGCTTTGCCGGGATCACCTTGTCCCGTCCTGAGCACTGTTGATGTCCTATTCGAACGATAACCCCACTCTCTCCCTCAACCGCAACAACGCGATCCGCTCGATCTCCGCCATCGCCGTCGAGAACTCCGCTTCGGGCGTGTTCGCGAGCCGCGCCTGAAAAGCCTCCAGAATCTCCTCCTTGGTCCTGCCCTTCACGGCCATGATGAAGGGGAAGCCGAAGCGGGCCTTGTAGGCGTCGTTGAGGGCGAGAAAGGTCGTCTTCTCCTCGGCCGTCAGGCGGTCGAGGCCGGCGCCGGCCTGTTCGCGGCGGGAATCGGGGGCGAGCTCGGCGGTTTTCAGGCGGCCGGCGAGGTCCGGGTGGGCCTTGATGAGGGCGAGTTTTTTCTCGCGCGGGGCATGCGCCAGGACGGTGCACATGGCCGCGTGCAGGCCCTCGGCGGTGTCCTGGGCGGCGGTGAGGCCGCGCCTGTGCGTCTCCTCGGCGATCCAGGGGGAATGTTCGAAGACGTCGCCGTAGAGCGCGGTGAAGCGCGGGGCGGAGAGGCGGCTCGGCACGAGGCCGGCCGGGCGGTGTTGGACGTACCAGTGGCGGGCGATGTCGATGCGGCGCGGCACCCACACGCGCGGATGCGCGGCGACATAGTCGAGGAAGCGGGCGAGCGCCGCGGCCCGACCCGGCCGGCCGACGAGGCGGCAGTGCAGGCCGATGTTGAGCATCTTCGGCGCGCCCTCGAGGCCTTCGGCATAGAGGGTGTCGAAGCTGTCCTTGAGGTAAGCGAAGAACTGGTCGCCGGAATTGAAGCCCTGCACGGCGGCAAAGCGCATGTCGTTGGCATCGAGCGTATAGGGGATGACGAGGTGCGGCCCGTGCGGCCCCTCGACCCAGTACGGCAGGTCGTCGGCGTAGGAATCGGACGAATAGAGGAAGCCGCCCTCCTCCATGACGAGGTCGGTGGTGAAGGCCGAGCAGCGGCCGGTGTACCAGCCGAGCGGGCGCGCGCCCGTCACCTCCTCGTGCAGCTCGAGCGCCTGGAGAAGGTGAGCGCGCTCCTCCTCCTTGGAAAAATCCTTGTACTCGATCCACTTGAGGCCGTGGCTGGCGATCTCCCAATCCGCCTCGTGCATGGCTGCGACGGCCTCGGGGTTGCGGGCCAGCGCGGTGGCGACGCCATAGACCGTCACCGGCAGGCCGCGGCGGGTGAACATGCGCCACAGGCGCCAGAAGCCGGCGCGCGAGCCGTATTCGTAGATCGACTCCATGTTCATGTGGCGCTGGCCGGGCCAGGGCTGGGCGCCGACGATCTCGGACAGGAAGGCCTCCGAGGCGGCGTCGCCGTGCAGGATGCTGTTCTCGCCGCCCTCCTCGTAGTTGAGGACGAACTGCACCGCGATCGCCGCCCCGTTCGGCCAGACGGGATCGGGCGCATAGCGTCCGTAGCCGATCATGTCGCGGGGATAGGGGCTCGTCATGGCGAAGGCTCCGGAGATAGCGGCGGGAGGGGCGGCGCGAGACGCCGCGCCGCTCCCAAGCAAGCATCGGGCCGCGGCGGAAATCAACGGGGGGATGGAGAGGGGGCAGGCGCGGCCGGCTGTCGCGGCCGCCCGATTTCCGCGCACGCCTCTTTGGCAAGCGCTGCACTCTGCTGTAGTGACGAAGTGCAGGGACAGCGATCCCGCCGCATGAGGTAGCGACCCCCGTGAGCACGCCCGCGATCCACGGCGGCATCAGGCCGTCGGACTGGCATCTGCGCAGCACGCTGCAGGATCTCTTCCTGCTCGTGTCGGCCATGGCGCTCGCGGTGCTGGTCGCCTGGCACTTCGACATCTTCACGAGCGGCTATGTCACCGATCCGGTGGAGAAGAAGATCGAGATCGACGAGGCGCTGCTGCTCGGCCTCATCCTCAGCATCGTGCTCTTCCTGTTCTCGCTGCGCCGGCTCGCCGAACAACGCCGTGAAGAGGCGCGGCGGGTCGCGGCGGAGGAGCGGGCACGGCAGGCCGAGCATCTCGCCATGCTCGACCCGCTGACCGGGCTTCCCAACCGGCGCGTGCTGAGCCGGGCCTTCGAGGAGGTGCGGCAGCGGCCGGAGCGGGGCGGCGCCACCCTCGCCTTCATGCTGATCGACCTCAACGGCTTCAAGGCGATCAACGACCGGCACGGCCACCCGGTCGGCGACCGGCTGCTCGTCGTCGTGGCGCAGCGCCTCGGCGGCGCGCTGCCGCGGGAGGCCACCCTCAGCCGGCTCGGCGGGGACGAGTTCGCCGTGCTCTGCCCGCATATCGCCGGTCGCGAGGATGCCGAGGCCATCGCCCGGCGGCTCGTCGAGGTCATTGCGGAACCGATCGTGCTCGACGGCACGCGCCATGCCGTTTCCGCGGCCGTCGGCGTCGCCGTCTGTCCGATTGCCGGCGCGGTCGTCGATGATCTGATGCGCGATGCCGATGCCGCGCTCTATGCCGCCAAGGCCGCGGGCGGTGCGGCGATCCGCTTCGCGGCAACGCCTGCCGAGGTCGCGGCAGGCTGAACGGCGGCGCGATCCGCGACATTCCTGTTTAAGAGACGTCACGCGATGGCTGCCATGCATTGGCGGCTCTGCGCCAGCGGCACGAATCATGTTTCGCTGGTAGAATTGTATGTTGCGTCATGTGGCGTTCAGTCGGGTCGTGGTGTCGGTATGCGTTTCGAGGCTTCGTTCTCCGTGGAGGTCGACGAATACGGGCGCATTGCGCACGAATGTGTCGACTATTCCTTGCTGCCCCTGCGTTACGAGCGGCTGACGCTGGAGCTCGACGAACCGATGCCGCGCCGGCAGATCGGCTATGCCATCGTCTGGAATGACGACCGGGTGGTGCATGCCGCCGCGGTGGTCAGCGACCGGCTGCGGATCGACCTCGATCTTGCCGTGCCGGCCGGCGACCATGCGTTCTGGTTCCTGTGCGCCGGGCTCGATCCCGGCGTCACCATCAAGGGGCGGGCCGTCGTCGAGGGGCGGCTCGACCTCGCGGCCGATGCGGCGGCTGATCCGGGCTGACCGGCGGGCCCGCACGGCAAGACACAAGAGGAAACGGGGAAAATAGTGGGCATCATCTCTTATCTGACGACGACGGAATTCGGGCCGGGCAGCCTCGCCAGGCTGGCGGACAGCCTCGCCGCCCTCGGCATCCGGCGTCCGCTCCTCGTCAGCGACCGCGGCCTTGCGGCGACGCCGCTCGTCGAGCGCGTCGGGGCGCTCTGCCCGGCCGGCACGCCGGTCTTCCTCGACGTGCCGACCAACCCGACCGAGGAGGCGGCGCTCGCCGCGCTCGCGCTCTACAAGGCGGAAGGCTGCGACGGACTCGTGGCGCTCGGCGGCGGCTCGCCCATCGACCTCGCCAAGGCGGTGGGGCTGCTCGCCACGCATCCGGCGCCGCTCGCGCGCTATGCCGCCATCGACGGCGGCATGGCCCATATCACGGCGGCGGTCGCGCCGCTCGTCGCCGTCCCGACGACGGCCGGCACCGGTGCGGAGGTGGGCCGCGCCAGCCTGATGACGCTGGCCGACGGGCGCAAGGTGGGCATCATCAGCCAGCATCTCATCCCGCGGCTCGCCCTGTGCGATCCGGAGCTGACGCTCGGCCTGCCGCCGGGTCTGACGGCGGCGACGGGGCTCGACGCGCTGTCGCATTGCATCGAGACTTTCCTGTCGCCGCGCGACAATCCGCCGGCCGAGGCCATCGCCCTCGACGGCGCCGGCCGCATCTGGCGCAACCTGGAGCGGGCCGTCGCCGACGGCTCCGACCTTGCGGCGCGCACCGAACTGATGATGGGCGCGCTCGAGGGTGGCCTCACCTTCCAGAAGGGTCTCGGCGCCGTGCATGCGCTGAGCCATGCGCTCGGCAGCCTCAAGGAGCCGTCGCTGCATCACGGCACGCTCAACGCCATCCTGATGCCGCCGGTGGTGCGCTTCAACGCCGGCCATGTCGGCGACAAGCTTGCGCGCATCAAGGCGGCGCTCGGCCTGCCGGCGGAGGCGGATCTCGCCGCCGAGCTCGATGCGCTCAACCGGCGCCTCAAAATCCCGGCGGGCTTGAGGACGCTCGGCGTCACGGAGGCCATGCTGCCGGGCATCGTCGAGAAGGCCCTCGCCGACCACAGCAATGCCACCAATCCGCGCGCGGCGACCGGCGACGACTACATGGCGCTACTGCGCGAGGTGATGGTCTGATCCGGATGGTCTGACCTGCGCGCCGGTCAGCGCAGGGTGAAGTTGATCGGCACGCGCACGTTGAGCGTCGCCTGCCGCATCATGGCCGGCGGCGGGGAGGGCACGGGGCTCGCGTTCCTGGCGCCGTCGATGATGGCCGCGTCGAGGATGGGCGAGCCGCTGCTCGCCGCGATGCGCACGCCGAGCACGTTGCCCGCCGCGTCGAGCCGCAGCAGCACCTGGGCGGAGCCGGTCACGGTGCCGGCGCGGGCGCGGTCGGGATAGCGCATGTGACGGCGCAGGTGCGCCACGACCTTGCCGGCCCATTCCATCTTCGTCTGGCCCGACACGGGGGCCGAGCCTTCGCGGGGCGCGGCCGGCGCGGCGGCCTCGTTCTCCTGCGGCGCCAGGCTGCCGCGCGTGCGCCGCTGCTGCGGCGGCGGGGGGCGGCGCTCGACCCTGGGCTGGACGGCCGCGGTCTTCGCTTGCTCGGGCGGGGTCAGCTCCGGAGGGCGCTGCGGCGGCGTGGGGGCCGGCAGCGTCACCTGCGGCGTCGGCACATCGGGCGGTGGCGGCACATCGAGCGTCGCAACCTCGGCTGGCGTCACCAGCTCGGCGAAATCGGGCGTCGGCGCCTGCTCCGGCAGCTCGACGACGGGATCGGGCAGGGGCTCCGGCGGCGGCTGCTCGGCCGGTTCTTCCGGCCGGGGCTCTTCCGGCACAGGCTCGGGCTCGGGCGGCTCCGGCTGCTCCTCCTCGGTCTCCGTCGGCTGCGTGTCGGCTTCCTCGCCTGGCGTCGTGTCCTCGGTGCTCGCCTCGCTCGGCGGGGCGGCGGCCAGCGGCGCAAGGTCGACCATCACGGCCGCCGGCGGCTCGCCGGGATCCTGGAACGGCATGGCCGAGCGCAGCAGGCCGATGGCGACGAGGCCGTGCACGGCCAGCACCACGGTGCCGGCAAGCGTCCAGCGCAACGCCAGCCGGCCCGGATGTTCCGCAGCGGTGAAGCCGGGGTGGCGCATCCGTCAGGGGCTCGCCGTGGGCGCCGCGGCGGCCGCCTGCTCCAGCCCGACGAGCGCCACCTTGAGATAGCCGGCGGCGCGCAGCGCGTTCATCACCTGCATGACGTCGCCGTAGGCGACGGCCTGGTCGGCGCGCAGGAAGATGCGCTCCTCGCGGTTGCGGTCCGTCGCCCCATCGAGCGCGGCGGCGAGGCCCTCGCGCGTCACCGTCTCCTCGCCGAGGGTGAGGCCGAGGTCCGCTTTGATGGTGAGATAGAGCGGCCGGTCGGGGCGCGGCTGCTGGGCGGCGTTCGACACCGGCAGGTCCACCGGCACGTCGACGGTGGCGAGCGGCGCCGCCACCATGAAGATGATGAGCAGGACGAGGATGACGTCGATGAACGGCGTGACGTTGATCTCGTGCGTCTCGGCGAGATCGTCATCCCCGTGGTTGAGCTGGACGGCCATGGTGATGCCTGTTCATTCCGCCGCGGCGGGCAGGCCGGAGACGGCGCGCAGGTTCGTGCGCCGTCCCTGGGCGGCAAGGTCGCGACGGTCGAGATCACGCGAGAGGAGGCGCATCACCTCGCTGCCGGCATCGGCGAGGAGGGCCTTGTAGCCGCCGATGGACCGCGTGAAGGCGTTGTAGATGATGACGGCCGGGATGGCGGCGACGAGGCCGATGGCCGTGGCGAGCAGCGCCTCGGCGATGCCTGGCGCCACCACGGCGAGATTGGTCGTCTGCGCCTGCGAGATGCCGATGAAGGAATTCATGATGCCCCAGACGGTGCCGAAGAGGCCGACGAAGGGGGCGGTAGCGCCGATGGTGGCGAGGAGGCCGGTGCCGCGCGTCATGCGCCGGGCCGCATTGGCCTCGATGCGGGCGATGGAGATGGCGACGCGCTCCTTGATGCCGTCGGCCGGCATGGCGCCGGAGCGCTCCACCTCGCCCTGCGCCGCCCGCGGCAGGTTCGCCGCCGGGCTGCGCGCGGCGACGCGGTCGCGGTCGAAGACCGCCTCCAGGGCGTCGTCCAGCGTCGCGGCCCGGGCGAGCGCGGCATTGACCCGCCGGGCGGCGCGCCGGGCGGCCGCCAGTTCGAGCGTCTTGGCGAGCCACACGGTCCAGGTGACGACCGAGGCGAAGGCAAGGCCGATCATGACCGCTTTGACGACCCAGTCGGCCGCCATGAACATGCCCCAGGGCGACAGGTCGTGCGGCAAGAGGGCCGTCGCCCCCATGGTCGTGGCCTCGTTCACAGCAGTACTCGCCCCGGCGGGGGGGATCGCCGGGGGCGTTGCCGCAGGTTCCGCTCCTTCGGTCGCGGCAGGCTGATCCGCCGCCGGCCCGGCCTGCGGCGCAGCCTCGGTGGGGGGAGCCGCTTCCGCACGAGGGGCAGTCGCCTGCGGCGCGGTTTCCTGTTGCGCGGGGGCAGCAGCGCCGGGCTGCGTCGCTTCCTGCTGCGCCTCGGCGGCTGCGATCGAGAGCGCGCCGAAAACAAAAACGATGGCGAGGCGACGCATCGCGGCGCCGGCCGTGTGCGAGGCGATCCATCGGCGTGCCTCGCGCCCAGCATGCGGCTGAGTTGCTGTCATGTCCGGCCTCGTTCGCTGTCGGTCTGTTTTCGCCTGCCGCGGTCGCCAGGGGACAGGCATGCATATGTGCTTTGCTGCAATAGACAGACGGTAGATGGCAAGTAAAAATCGAAAAATCTAAATTAAAATAATTCCAAAGAAGGAGAGAGCGAGATGAATTACGGAGGACTTCTTATTGCCAAGCGCCGTTTTGCAGCAAGCGGCTTCACCTCGGCGCTGAATGCGTCGCTGCTATGCGCAAAGTGAAAAGCGCGGCGAAAAACGGTGCGCGGGGGCGGCGACTGCCCTATTGAGAAGATCAACGAAAAGGAGCGAAACCACATGAGCGAGGGTTCACCCTTCACCTGCGTGCTCGACGCACGCGCCCGCCTCGGCGAAAGCCCGGTCTGGTCCGTGGCGGAGCAGGCTCTCTACTGGGTGGACATCAAGGGCCGGGCCCTGCATCGCTTCGACCCCGCGACGGGCGTGGACGAGGCCATGGCGATGCCCGAGGACATCGGTTCGGTGGTGCTCGTCGAGGGCGGCGGCTTCATCGCGGCGCTGCGCACGGGGCTCTTCTTCGTCGAGGCGGACGGGACGGTGCGCGAGTGCCTCGCCGCCAATCCCGAGGACCATGCCGTGAGCCGCTTCAACGACGGGCGCACGGACCCTGCGGGGCGTTTCCTCGTCGGCACCATCGACGAGCCCAAGGCCGGCGGCAAGGCGCATCTCTACCGCTTCGACGAGGGCGGCCTCGTGCCCCTCGTCGGCGGCCTGCTCACCTCGAACGGCCTCGCCTTCAGCCCCGACGGAACCTGGCTCTATCATTCCGACACGCCCGCCTTCACCGTCTATCGCCAGCGCTACGACATCGAGACCGGGGAATTCGCCGACCGCGAGGAATGGGTGCGCCTGACGCCGACGGAGGCCGACCGGGGCCGGCCCGACGGCGCGGCGGTGGACATCGAGGGGTGCTACTGGACGGCCCTCTTCGAGGGCGGTCGCATCCAGCGCTATTCGCCGCAGGGCGAGCTCCTCGCCGAATATCCGGTGCCCGCCCAGTGCCCGACCATGATCGCCTTCGGCGGGGCGGACCTGCAGACGATCTTCGTCACCTCGGCGCGGGACGGGCGGCCGGAGGAGGAACTCGCGCGCCTGCCGCAGTCCGGCGGCATCTTCTCCATGCGCGTGCCGGTGCCCGGCCTGCCGGAGCCGCTGTTCCGCCGGCCGGTGCGCTGAGCGCGATGCGCGGCTGGCGCATGATACGCGGCTGGCGCATGGGCGTTGCCCGCCTTCCGCCGTTCCCGGCGGCGGCGGGCAGCGCTAGAGAGGGCCGATTGCAGCCGGTGCCCCGTTCATGACCGCCTCCACCTCCGGATCGACCGCCGAAGCTTCGTCGCGCCCCGCGCGCGGGCGCCTGAACGGGCGCATGGGCGGCCTCGCCGATGTCTTGCCGGGGATCCTGCTCGCGGCGGCGGTCGCCGTCGTCGCGACGCTGCTCGAGCCCATCGCGGCGCGCCTTGCCGCCGCCCTCTTCGGCGCCACGGCCGGGCTGCCGGCGATGGTGCTGGCGCTCGTCGTCGGCATCCTGCTCAATCCTGTGGCGCAGCGGTCGGTCTTCAGGCCGGGCCTCACCTTCTGCGTCAAGAAGGTGCTGCGCTGGGCCGTCGCCCTGCTCGGCCTGAAGATCGCCGTCGGCGACGTCCTCGGCCTCGGCTGGCAGGTCATGGTTGTGGTCGTCGCCGGCATGGCGGCGACGCTCGTCTCGGGCGTGTGGCTGGCGCGTCTCTTCGGCCGCAGCGACGCCTATGGCGCGCTCGTCGGCAGCGCCACGGCCGTCTGCGGCGCCTCGGCGGCCCTCGCCACGGTCAGCGTGCTGCCCGACTACAAGGAAAGGGAAGCCGACGTCGCCTTCGTCGTCGTGGCGGTGAACGCCCTGGCGACGCTCGCCATGCTGCTCTACCCGCCGCTCGCGGCCTTCCTCGGTTTCGACGACCGCATGACCGGCGCCCTCCTCGGGGCGGCGATCCACGATGTCGCCCAGGTCGCCGGCGCGGGCTATGCGGTGTCGGAGGCGGCGGGCAATACGGCGGTGGTGGTCAAGCTCTTCCGCGTCTTCCTGCTGCTGCCGGTCGTCCTCGCCGTCGCCTTCTATTTCGCGAGCCAGGGCGGCAGCACGGCGCGGGCGCGCGTGCCCGTGCCGGTCTTCGCGCTCGTCTTCCTGGCGCTCGTCCTCGTCAACAGCTACGGCCTGCTGCCCGGCCCGGTCACGGCGGTGCTCAACGAGGCCTCGCGCGCCGGGCTGCTGCTTGCCATCGCCGCGCTCGGCCTCGGCACGTCGCCGCGGGCGCTGGCGAGCCTCGGCTGGCGACATGTCGTCATCGTCACCGGCGTGACGCTCGTCATCCTCGCCGTCTCGGTCGCGGGGCTCGCGCTTCTCGGCTGACGCGCCTCAGCCGCGCGCCGCGGGTGTGGGGGCCGGGGCACCGGACGGCACGGCGGTCGCCTCCTCGTCCTCCTTCTCCTCCGCCATGCTGCCCCTGAGGGCGATGCACAGCAGCGTCGTCGGGATGCCGATGGCGGCGGTGAGGATGAAGAAGGTCGGGTAGCCGAAGCTGTCCACCATGTAGCCGGAGAGGCCGCCGACGACCTTGCCGGGCAGGGCGTAGAGCGAGCTCAGCAGCGCATATTGGGTCGCGGCGAAGGCGGGCGAGGTCAGGCTCGACATGTAGGCGATCAGCGCCGTTCCGGCAAAGCCGCCGGCGAAGTTGTCGAGGCTGATGCTGAGCATCAGGAGATTGAGGTTGTGCCCCTCGAGCGCCAGCCAGGCGAACATCAGGTTCGAGGCAGCGGCGCTGACGGCGCCGATGAGCAGGGTGGTCCACAGGCCGAGGCGGGTCGCCGCGATGCCGCCGGCAAAGGCGCCGAGGATGCCGATCCACACGCCGTAGAGCTTGGAGACGCTGGCGATCTCGGACTTGGAGAAGCCGAGGTCGATGTAGAGCGGGTTGGCCATCACGCCGGCGACGAAATCCGGCAGGCGGAAGAGCGCGACGAGGACGAGGATGGCGACGATCATCGGGCCCTTGCGGCGAGCAAGGTCGGCGAAGGGCTCGACCACCATCTCCTGGGCGCGCGCCAGGAAGGAGGTGCCCTTCGGCGCGGCGCGCTCGCGGCCGATGTCGAGATTGGGGGCGAGGAGGCTCGCGCCGACGCCAACGGCCATGACCGCGGCCATGGCGAGGTAGGCGCTGCGCCAGTCGACGAAATCGGCGATGTAGAGCGCGCCCGCGCCGGCGCAGATGAGGGCGAGCCGATAACCGAGCTGGTACGCGGCCGACATCATGCCCTGCCGCTCGGTGGGGGCGGCGTCGATGCGCCAGCCGTCGATGACGACGTCCTGCGTGGCCGAGAAGAAGGCGACGACGAGCGCGCAGACGACGGTGAAGCCGAGGCTCGTTCCCGGATCGCTCATGGCGATGCCGACGAGGCCGAGCGCGATGCCGCCCTGGGCCGTCAGCATCCAGGCCCGGCGCCGGCCGACGAGGCCCGACAGCACCGGCACGTCGAGCCGGTCGATCACCGGTGCCCAGACGAACTTGAAGCTGTAGGCGAGGGCGACGTAGCTCAGGAGGCCGATGTCGGTGCGCGAGATGCCCGCCTCGCGCAGCCAGGCCGACAGGGTGCTGAAGACGAGGAGGAAGGGCAGGCCGGCGCTGAAGCCGAGCGCCAGCATGATGGCGAGGCGCCCGTCCGAGAGGAGGGCGGCGAGGCTGAGGCGGGGGCGCTCGGTCTTCGTCACGGCATCATTCCGGTGTCTCGTCGCTCGCTGTCCGCCGGACAGCGGCGACCGCCGGCCACGGCCAGCATAGCAGCAATGATGGCGAGGGTGCGCCCGATCCCGTTGACTTTCCGTTAACTATGCGGCGCCGGCGGCTGAGGTTTCTTCGGGGCCGGCCTCCACGCTCGTCTCGCTGCCAAAGGCTGCATCGGGCCCGTTCGGATCGCCGGGGGCCGTCTCCCAGCCGAGATCGGGAAAGGCCATGACGCGGTTGTTGCGGAAGTCGTTGCGGCAGACGATGACGCCGCGCTCCTCCATATAGGCGATGAGGCGGCGCGCCCGGCCGGCCGAATGCGTGCCGTAGGCGCGGGCGACCGCGGCGTCCGAGGGGCAGGGGGCGCCGTCGTGCGCGGCGCGGGCGAGCATCAGGAAGACGCCGTGCATGTCCTCCGGCAAGGTCGCCGCCAGCGAGACCGCCGCATGCCAGGGACCTTCCTCGGCGGCGCTCTGCGCGTCGATGCCGGCGCGCGCCATGGCGAGGCGGCGACGGAAGGCCGGCAGGTCCGGCGGTGCGCCCGGCACCCGGCGGATGCGGCAGCGCACGAGGAAGTCCTGGTAGAGCACGGCGATGGAGCGGAAGGCCGAATCGGGGTCGGCGAGCACTTCCGCGAGCACGGCGTCGATCAGCGCGTCGCGTTCGGCGGGCGGCATCGGCGGCTCGGTCGGCTCGCTCGGTGCCGGCGGCTCGGGCCTTGCACGCACGAGCTGGGCGAGGATGTCGTTGGTCGAGGGCGGCGGCGGTGCGACGGGCCGGCGCGGCGGCGGGCGAATGGGCTCGGGCTCTGCGGGCGTGAAGATGAGCTCGTGCGCATCCTCGGGCGGCTGCTCGGGCAGGGGCAGGAGCCGCGGGCTGCCGCTGCGGGCGCTCGTCTCGACGGCGCCGATGGTCACCGGCAGCGGCCGGCGCGACAGGGCCGGACCGAGGGCGACGAAGCGGCCGCGGTCGAGGTCGCGGAACATCTCGGCCTGGCGGCGTTCCATGCCGAGGAGGTCGGCGGCGCGCGCCATGTCGATGTCGAGGAAGGTGCGCCCCATGAGGAAGTTCGAGGCTTCCGCCGCCACGTTCTTGGCGAGCTTGGCGAGGCGCTGGGTGGCGATGACGCCGGCGAGGCCGCGCTTCCTGCCGCGGCACATCAGGTTGGTCATGGCGCCGAGCGAGACCTTGCGCGCCTCGTCCGACACCTCGCCGGCCGCCGCCGGGGCGAAGAGCTGCGCCTCGTCGACGATGACGAGCATCGGATACCAATAGTCGCGCTCGGCGTCGAAGAGGCCGCCGAGGAAGGCGGCGGCGCAGCGCATCTGCATCTCGGAGTCGAGGCCCTCGAGGTTGAGGACGACGGAGACGCGGTGCTGGCGCACGCGTGCGGCGATGCGGGTGAGGTCGTTCTCGCTGCGGCTCGCATCGACGACCACATGGCCGAAGCGGTCGGCCAGGGTGACGAAGTCGCCCTCGGGATCGATCACGGCCTGCTGCACCCACTGGGCGCTCTGCTCCAGCAGGCGGCGCAGGAGGTGCGACTTGCCGGAGCCGGAATTGCCCTGCACGAGCAGGCGCGTCGCGAGCAGCTCCTCGAGATCGAGCAGGGCGGATGTGCCCGCCTGCGTCACCCCCATGTCGATCCCGACCTTCATCCCACTCCTCGTTTCGGCTCCCGGCCATCCGGCGACCGGTCCCGTGCGATTCGCACCCGCGAGCGCGCGGCCCATCAATAGCTGCCTGAGGCAAGGCGCGCCAAGACCGGCAGCGCCTGCCAAAGGGCCGAAGCTGGTGGGAGGCAGGCGCAACATGTCGTAATGAGACGCGATTCCTGTCGCGTTCGCGTCAAAGTCGTGGTGAACGATGATCGCCGTGGCCCGGCGGCGGTCGCAGGATGGCTCAGGGAAGGCGACATGACGGCACGTATCGAGGAAACGCATATCGTCTATGACGGCTGGACGACGGTGGAGGTCGCCACGATCCGTTTCGAGGACGGTTTCGTCATCCACCGCGAAGTGGAGAATCACGGCACGGCCGTGGCGGTGCTCGCCTTCGACCCGGAGCGCGGCGTGGCGCTGCTCACGAGCCAATGCCGCGCGCCCATCCTGCGTGAGGGCGGCGATAGGGTGCTCGAGGTGCCGGCCGGGCTCGAGGAGGGAGAGGAGCCCGCGGCCTGCGCCCGGCGCGAGGTGCTGGAGGAGACGGGCGTCCGGCTCGACCGGCTCGTCAATGTGGTGCGTGCCTGGACGATGCCGGGCCTCTCCACCGAGCGCTGCTCGCTCTTCCTCGCCGAATACCGCGAGGCCGACCGGGTCGAGGACGGCGGCGGGCTCGACGAGGACGGCGAGCGCATCACCGTCCACGAGCTGCCGCTCGCCACCCTCGCCGTGATGGCCGACGAGGGCAGGCTGACCGACCTCAAGACCTTCGCCCTCTTGCAGACGCTGCGCCTGCGGCGGCCGGAGCTGTTCGCGCCCCGGTGAAGCGCCTCAGGCCGGTGACGCCTCAGGCCGGTGCCGTCTCGCTCGCCTCGTCCGTCTCGATGCCGAGGAAGCCGCCGGACTGGCGATGCCACAGGGCGGCGTAGAGGCCGCCGCGGGCCAAGAGCTCCTCGTGCGTGCCGGTCTCGACGATGCGGCCGCCGTCCATGACGACGAGCCGGTCGAGCACCGCGATGGTCGACAGGCGATGGGCGATGGCGATCACCGTCTTGCCCTCCATCAGGGCATAGAGCTGCTCCTGGATGGCCGCCTCGATCTCCGAATCGAGGGCGGAGGTCGCCTCGTCCAGCACGAGGATCGGCGCGTCCTTCAGGAGCGCGCGGGCGATGGCGATGCGCTGGCGCTGGCCGCCCGACAGCTTGACGCCGCGCTCGCCCACATGGGCGTCGTAGCCGCGGCGGCCCGACGGATCGGTGAGGTCATCGATGAACGCGTCGGCATGGGCCATGCGTGCCGCCGCCCGGATCTCCTCCTCGCTCGCCTCCGGCCGGCCGTAGGCGATGTTGTCGCGGATCGAGCGGTGCAGCAGCGAGGTGTCCTGCGTCACCATGCCGATCTGCCGGCGCAGCGACGCCTGGGTGACGGCGGCGATGTCCTCGCCGTCGATGAGGATGCGCCCGCTCTCGGCATCGTAGAAGCGCAGCAGCAGGTTGACGAGCGTCGACTTGCCAGCGCCCGAGCGGCCGACGAGGCCGACCTTCTCGCCGGGCCTCACGACGAGCGACAAATCGTCGATGACGCCGGACTCGCGCCCGTAGTTGAAGCGCACGTGCTCGAAGCGGATCTCGCCCCTGGAGACGACGAGCTCGCGCGCGTCCGGCCGGTCCTTGATGGCGGTCGGCCGGGCGATGGTGTTCATGCCGTCCTGCACGGTGCCGATCTGCTCGAAGAGCCCCGCGACCTCCCACAGGAACCAGTCGGACATGCCGCGCAGGCGCAGCACGATGGCGATGCCGACGGCGATCGCGCCCATCGACAGCGCCGACTGGTGCCAGGCGTAGATCGACAGGCCGGCGACGCCGGCGAGCAGGAGCGCGTTGGTGGTGTGCAGCCCGACCGTGAGCCAGGTCACCAGCCGCATCTGCCGGTAGACCGTGTCCATGAAGCCGCCCATGGCGTCGCGCGCGTAGTCGAGCTCGCGCCGGGTGTGGGCGAAGAGCTTGATGGTCTGGATGTTGGTGTAGCTGTCGACCACCCGGCCGGTCATCTCGGCCCGGGCGTTGGCCTGCTGCATCGAGATGGCCCTGAGCCGCGGGACGAAGAAGACCATGAGCCCGGCATAGGCGAGGAGCCACAGGACGAGCGGCAGCATCAGGAGCAGGTCGGCGCTGGCGAGGAGGAACAGCGCGCCGAGGAAATAGGTGACGACATAGACCGCGACGTCCATGAGCTTCATCACCGTCTCGCGCACGGCGAGCGCCGTCTGCATCACCTTCTGCGAGACGCGGCCGGCGAACTCGTCCTGGAAGAAGGCCATGCTCTGGTCGAGGATGTAGCGGTGCGTCAGCCAGCGCGCGATCATCGGATAATTGCCGAAGATGGTCTGGTGGGTGACGAGCGACTGCGCGAGGACGACGAGCGGAAAGCCGACGACGACGAGCAGCGCCATGCCGATGAGCGCCCATCCGTGCGTCTCGAAGAAGGTGGCGCGGTCCGCCTTGGCCAGCCAGTCGACCAGCGAGCCCATGAAGCCGACGAAGCTGATCTCGATGATCGAGATCACTGCCGTCAGCACCGCCATGACGATCAGCCAGGGCAGCACCGGGCGCGAATAGTGCATCACGAACGGCACCAGCCGGCGCGGCGGCGCGACGGCCTCGGCCCTGGGGAACGGATCCACGAGGGTTTCGAAGAAGCGGAACATGGCGTCCAGACTGAAATCGGTGGAGCTGCGGCTGGCAGGGTCGCGCGCCGCAGCGGGAAGGGGTCTTGCTTGCCGCTTCCTCAGGCGGCGGGGATGAGCATGGCCAAGGGCATATGGTAGCTCCTGCGCTTCGTTGCACGCCCGCCGTTCGGCATGGCCGGAAGGCGGGTGGTTCATGGCGGAGCGGCGTTATAGGACCTCGACCAAGGTTGAGATCAAGCCACCGCTCCGCAGGCTGGCGGCCTCATGGCCGCCAGCCGTCCGTCAGTTCCAGCGCCTGCCGCTCGAACAGGCGGCGGTAGAGGCCACCGGTGCGCGCCACGAGCTCCTCGTGGCTGCCCTCCTCGACGACGACGCCGTGGTCGAAGACGAGGATGCGGTCGACGGCGCGCACCGTCGACAGGCGGTGGGCGATGATGAGCGCCGTACGGCCCTTGAGCAGCCGCGCCATGGCCTGCTGGATCGCCGCCTCGCTCTCCGAATCGAGGGCCGAGGTCGCCTCGTCGAGGATGAGGATCGGCGCATCCGCGAGGAAGGCTCGCGCCAGGGCGACGCGCTGGCGCTCGCCGCCCGAGAGCTTGACGCCCCGCTCGCCGACCAGCGTCGCATAGCCGCGCGGCAGGCGGTCGATGAACGCGTCCGCATTGGCGAGCGCCGCCGCGCGCCGGATCTCCTCCATCGTCGCCCCCGGCTTCGCATAGGCGATGTTCTCGGCGAGCGAGCGGTGGAACAGCACCGGCTCCTGCTGCACGATGGCGATCTGGGCGCGCAGCGAGGCCTGCGTCGCATGGCGCACGTCCTGCCCGTCGATCAGCACGCGGCCGCCGGTGACGTCGTGCAGGCGCTGGATGAGCTTGACGAGCGTCGTCTTGCCCGAGCCGGACGGGCCGACGAGGCCGAGGCTCTCGCCCGGCGCTATCGTGAGGTTGAGGTCGCGGTAGAGCGGCGTCGGATGGCCGCCGTAGCGGAAATCGACGTGCTCGAACACGATCTCGCCGCGCTTGACCGACAGCGGCCTCGCATCGGCCATGTCCTCCACGCCGAGCGGCGTGTCGTGCATGGCGACCAGCTCCTCCATCTCGTTGACGCCGCGCTGCAGGTTGGAGATGTGGTAGCCGACGTCGCGCAGGTAGCCCTGCACCATGAAGAACATGGTGAGTACCGTGGCGAGGTCGCCGGCGCTCGCCTCGTCGCGCCACCACAGCCACAGGGCGACGGCGACGATGCCGATGCGCAGGGCGAGGAGGGTGACGATCTGCAGCGCCTCCGAGCCGGAGCTGCGCAGCCAGGTGCGCCGCGTGCGGCGACGCCACTTGTCGATCAGGGCGGCGAGGCGTGCGTCTTCCCGCGTCTCCGCGCCGAAGGCCTTCACCACGGCATTGGCGCCGATGGCGTCGGCCATGGCACCGCCGAGCTTGGTGTCCCAGCTGTTCGACAGCCGGGCCGCCGGCGCCACCCAGCGCAGCGACAGGAGCATGGTGAGCACCACGTAGAGTATGCCGCCGGCGGCGACGAGGAGGCCCATCTGCGGCCAGCGCCAGCCCAGCAGCAGCGTCGCGCCCAGGAGCACCATGGCCGAGGGCAGGAGCGCGATGAAGATGGTGTCGCCGACGAGGTCGATGGCCCACATGCCGCGGCTGATGCGGCGCACCGTCGAGCCGGCGAAGCTGTTGGCGTGCCAGTCCGACGAGAAGCGCTGCACGCGCTCGAAGGCGTCCGAGCCGGTGCGGCTCATGACCTTCAGTGTCAGCTCGATGATGGCGAGGATGCCCGTCATGCGGCCGGCGAGCACGAGGAGCCCCATGAGCGCGAGCAGGCCGAGCGCGACGAGCGCGGCCCCGAGCGCCTCCTCGCGTCCGGTCTCGCCGCTGCGGGCGATGGCGTCGACGATCTGGCCGGCGAAGACGGGCACCAGCACGTCGGCGACGGTGGCGACGACGAGGCCGCCGATGAGGGCGGCGAGCAGGGCGGGATGGCATCGCCATCGGCGCCAGAGGAAGGCGAGCACGGGGCGAAAAGCCCCCGTGCGCCGGTTCTGTTCGGCGGTCACGGTTCGATCACGCCCGCGCGGCGCGGGCGGCCCTTATGAGGGAAGCAGGCGCCGGCGACGCGCGCACGACGGCCCGCGGGCCAAGGCCCGGTCCCGAAATGGATAGGAGGTGGAAAGTGGGGTCGGCGGCCTAAGCCGCTCGCGACCTAACGGCGCTTGCGCCCGCCGGGAGAAATGCCGGCGCCCGCCCGCAGCATGGCAAAGGGCATCTGCGTATGACGGATAACTGTCATGTCCGCCCTCCTGCGGGGTGAGTTAAGGGCGCCCTTTGTAATGCGTGATCAGTTTTTGGGCAAGTCCGCTCCGGCAGAAGTAGCGCAAGTAGCGGCAAGGCGTGGCATCGGGGCCACAGGCGGGCCCCGCCGTCCGGTGCGGGAGATCACGTCGTCCGTCGCGGCAGATGCTAAGCTGTTCCTGCTTTCGGCCATCTCCGGAGGGGAGGACCATCATGGCCAGGAAAACGCCACCGGTCAGGGAACAGGTTGTCGGGCCTTATGTACGATCGAACGCCTATATCAAGGGTCGGCTGATCGATTTCGACACGGGGAGCGCGGCGCTCGAGGGACAGCACAAGCGCTGGCTGTCGGAGAAGATGGCCTATGTGAAGAGCCAGTCCGGCTTCCACATGTGGCTGATCGGCTTCGCCTCGAAGATCGGGGACGCCAACTACAACAAGCGCCTGTCGAACGACCGGACCAATGCGGTCCTCAAGTTCATCGGCGACCTCGACGATCGCGCCCTCAACGCCATCGAGCTCTGGGAAGCGCGCGGCGAGGAAGGCTACAAGGCGGCCGAAAGCGACAATTCGGCCGACATGCGCGCGGTGGAGGTCCACATCTTCATCGGCGATATCCCGCCGCCGCCGCCGCCTCCGGACATCAAGCCCAATCCGCGGCCCCTGCCGCCCCTGCCGGGCGGGCAGCGCTATTCGGACTGGGCGGTCGCCTCGCCGGGCGGCGCGGTGTCGAACATCCTGCCGGGCGTCGTCATCGGCTTCAACGTCTTCGTCTTCCGCAACAGGACGACCGGCGAGCAGCGGGCCTATATCGCGCCGAGCGCCGGGTTCGGCCAGTCGCTGAGCCTGAAGGGCGGGCCGGTGATGCAGGCGGTGCAGACGCTGCTGACCTCCCCGGCCGGGACCAACATGGATTTCGAGCCGCTGACTTCCCCGCTGCCCGTCACCTGGGACGAATTGGGCGACAGCCTGAGCACGGTCTCGTCGATCGGCGGGGGCGTCGGGCCGCGCGGCGTGACGGCGATCCACACCACGATCGAGGCGCCAAACGTGTGGCGGCACTCGCCCTCGGGCGTGCCGATCCGGAAGGAGCTTCAGCTGTTCTCGTTCGACTATGTCGGCAAGAACTTCCAACTCGGGGCCGGCGGCTCGGCCGTCGTCGGGCCGCTGGTCGAAGTCGCCCGCTGACGGTCGGCAGGCGGGACCGGCTTGCGGGCGTGCGCCGCCCGCAAGCCGCCGCCAAAGTCACACGTCGAGGTTTGCCACCGACAGGGCGTTTTCCTGGATGAACTCACGCCGCGGCTCGACGATGTCGCCCATCAGCTTGACGAAGATGTCGTCGGCCTCGTCGACCTCGCGGATCTTCACCTGCAGGAGCGAGCGGTTCTCGCGGTCGAGCGTCGTCTCCCAGAGCTGGTCCGGGTTCATCTCGCCGAGGCCCTTGTAGCGCTGCAGCTGGATGCCCTTGCGGCCGGCGGCCATGACGGCGTCGAAGAGGCCCACGGGCCCGTCGATCGCCTTCTCGTCGCCGCGGCGCACGAAGGTGGCGGGCTTGGCATAGACGTCCTGCAGGCTCGCGGCGCGCTCGTCGAGCTTGCGCGCCTCGGAGGAGGCGAGGAGCGCCGCGTCGAGGCTCACCGCCTGGCGCACGCCGCGCACGGTGCGGGCGAAGACGAAGCCGCCGGCTTCCGCCCGGCCTTCCCAGCCGCGCTCGGTCTCCTCGGCGATGGCGTCGAGGCGCCGGGCGATGTAGCTCGCCGCCGCTTCGGCCTCCGCCGGCTCCTCCGCCACCTGCGGGCGCAGCGCCCCGGCGATCGCGGCCTGCTCGACCACGGTGCGGTTGTAGCGCGTGTGCAGGCTGCCCAGCATCTGGCGCACGAAGCGCGCCTCCTCGATGAGGGAGCGCAGGTCGGCGCCGGCGCGTTCCTCGCCGTTGCCGAGCCGCAGGAGAGAGCCCTCGAGGCCGCCGTCGATGAGATAGTCCTCGAGCGCCCGCTCGTCCTTCAGGTACTGCTGCGACTTGCCGCGCGTGACCTTGTAGAGCGGCGGCTGGGCGATGTAGAGGTGCCCGCGCTCGATCAGCTCCGGCATCTGGCGGAAGAAGAAGGTGAGCAGCAGCGTGCGGATGTGGGAGCCGTCCACGTCCGCGTCCGTCATGATGATGATCTTGTGGTAGCGCAGCTTGTCGGGCGCGAATTCCTCGCGGCCGATGCCGGTGCCGAGGGCGGTGATCAGCGTGCCGATCTCCTGGCTCGACAGCATCTTGTCGAAGCGCGCGCGCTCGACGTTGAGGATCTTGCCCCTCAGCGGCAGCACGGCCTGATATTCGCGCGCGCGGCCCTGCTTGGCGGAGCCGCCGGCCGAATCGCCCTCCACGATGAAGAGCTCGGCCTTGGCCGGGTCGCGCTCCTGACAGTCGGCGAGCTTGCCGGGCAGGGAGGCGATGTCGAGTGCGCCCTTGCGCCGCGTCAGCTCGCGCGCCTTGCGCGCCGCCTCGCGCGCCGCGGCGGCCTCGACGACCTTGCTCACCACCGTCCTGCCGTCGGAGGGGTTCTCCTCGAGCCAGGTCGACAGGGCCTCGTTCATGATGCCCTCGACCACGGGGCGCACCTCCGAGGAGACGAGCTTGTCCTTGGTCTGGGAGGAGAACTTCGGATCGGGCACCTTCACCGAGATGATGGCGGTGAGGCCTTCGCGGCAGTCGTCGCCGGTGAGCGAGACCTTCTCCTTCTTGGTGAGGCCGCTCGTCTCGGCATAGCCCGTGATCTGGCGCGTCAGCGCGGCGCGGAAACCGGCCAGATGCGTGCCGCCGTCGCGCTGGGGGATGTTGTTGGTGAAGGCGAGCACCGTCTCGTGGTAGCTGTCGTTCCACCACAGGGCGATCTCGGCGCCGATGCCGTCGCGCTCGCCGCGCAGCACCACCGGCTTGGTGATGAGCGGGCTCTTGGTACGGTCGAGGTAGCGCACGAAGGCCTCGACGCCGCCCTCGTAGCACAGCTCCTCGCGCTTGCGCTCGGCGTGGCGGTTGTCGGTGAGGACGATGCGCACGCCCGAATTCAGGAAGGCGAGCTCGCGCAGCCGGTGCTCCAGCGTCGCATAGTCGAATTCGGTGATGGAGAAGGTCTGAGGGCTCGGCAGGAAGGTCACCTCCGTGCCGCGCTTGTCGCCCGCCTCGCCGACGACCGTGAGTGGGGCCACGGCGTCGCCGTGGTGGAATTCGACGAAATGCTCCTTGCCGCTGCGCCAGATGCGCAGCTTCAGCCAGCTCGACAGCGCGTTGACGACGGAGACGCCGACGCCGTGCAGGCCGCCCGAGACCTTGTAGGAGTTCTGGTCGAACTTACCGCCGGCGTGCAGCTGGGTCATGATGACCTCGGCGGCCGAGATGCCCTCCTCGGCGTGCAGGTCCGTCGGGATGCCACGGCCGTTGTCGGTCACCGTGCAGGAGCCGTCGGCGTTGAGCGTCACCGTGACCTCGGTGGCATGGCCGGCGAGCGCTTCGTCGATGGCGTTGTCGACGACCTCGTAGACCATATGGTGCAGGCCCGAGCCGTCGTCGGTGTCGCCGATATACATGCCCGGGCGCTTGCGCACCGCATCGAGCCCCTTGAGCACCTTGATGGAATCGGCGCCGTAAGAGTCGGGGTTGAGGTCGCGGGCGGGTTCGGCCATGGGGCGATAATCCTGTCAATGATCCTGAGCCGCACGCGAGGCGTGCGATAGGCTTGATTCGACTGTTAAATTTAGTGTCTCAACCGGGCGATTGCACGTGTTGCGGCCGCTTTCGCGGCCTCATTTGCAGCCTTGCCCTGGCTCCGATGCGTCCCGTCAACGGCTCGCCACCGCAACGGCCGCGCCCGCCATTACCGTCCCGGTGGCGCGGTTGACGAGGCGCACCGCCTGAGCGCTCGTGAAGAGGCGGCGCGCGCGGGCGGCAAGGACGATATAGGCCGAGAAGACCGCGGCGAGAATACTCAGCGTCACGACGACGAGCTCGACATAGCCCACGGCGTCGAGACGGGCGAGGTCGACGATGTTCGGTACGAGCGCGAGATAGAACACGATGACCTTGGGGTTGCCGAGGGTGACGGCGAGCCCGGCGAAGAACAGCTTCACCGGGTGCTCGCGCCGGCGGTCCGCCTCGATCTCGCGCGCTTCGGCCGGGGCGCTCCACAGTTTCCAGGCAAGATAGAGCAGATAGGCCGCGCCGGCGTATTTCACCACGAGGAAGACGCCGTGGAAGGTCTGGGCGAGGACGGCGAGGCCCGTCACGGCGAAGGTCAGCCACACGACGTCGCCGATGGCGAGGCCGGCCGTGAAGGCGGCCGCTCCCTGGGTGCCGCGGCCGAGCACGCGCGCGACGATCGCGGCGATGCCGGGGCCGGGCGAGGCGGCCGCCACGGTGAGCGCGCCGGCGAAGACGAGAAGGCCCGTGAGGTCGAGACCGGACATGAACAGCAGCAACTCCATGCGTCGCGGGCGGATCAGCGCTCCTCGCCGGCGACCGCCCCGTTCTTAGCAGAAATGCCCGCATCCGCGAAGTCCGGCGTCACCGGCGGGACCTTGCCTCCGGCCGCGTCCGGCGGTCGCGGCGGATGGACGATGGTGACAAGGACGAAGCTGATGATCAGCAGCAGGAACCAGGACCCCATCTTGGCAAGCGAGACGAGCTGCCAGTCCCCCTGCCCGGCATAGCGCCAGGTGTTGGTCGCCGTGCCGATGTTCTCCGCGATCCAGATGAAGAAGGACGTGAGGAAACAGGCGAGGAGCAGCGGCATCCAGCGCGGCACCGCATCGACCGTGAAATAGATGCGGCTGCGCCCGTAGATGACGAAGGCGGCGACGAAGAGGACGTAGCGGCCGTCGACGACATAGTGATGGGTGAAGAAGTTGACGTAGATGAGGCCCGCCAGCAGCGCCGTCGTCCAGAAGGGCGGGTAGTGCGCAAAGCGCATGTCGAACAGGCGGATGACGCGCACCATGTAGCTGCCGACGCTCGCATACATGAAGCCGGTGAAGAGCGGCACGCCGCCGATGCGCAGCACCGCCGCCTCGGGGTAGGTCCAGCTGCCGACGTGCGTCTTGAAGATCTCCATGACCGTGCCGACGACGTGGAAGAGGAAGATGATCTTGGCCTCTTCCAGCTCCTCGAGCTTCAGCAGGACGAAGGCGACCTGCACGAGGATCGCCGCAGCGAAGAGCGCGTCGTAGCGATGGACCGGCCAGTCGGGCGACCAGACGAGCTTGGTGACGATGATCAGCGCCAGCATGATGGCGCCGAAGAGCGAGGCCCAGGCCTGCTTGAAGCCGAAGACGAGGAACTCGCGCAGCGGCCACGGCAGGCGTGCGAGGAGACGGCGGGCGCGCTGGTGGGCGCCGGCGAGCCAGGGGGCGTAGCGGCCGGGATGGCCGAGCGGGGACGGGGCTCGCGTCATGCGGCGGGCGCCGCCGGTGCGAGCCGGCCCGGCGTCACGGCGAAGCGCACGGCGTCCGCGGGCAGGTCGGCGAAAAGGGCGGGGTCGGCGCCGGTCATCCAGACCTGGCTGCCGAGCGCGGCGAGCGTGCCGTAGAGCGCGGCCCGTCGGCGCGGGTCGAGATGGGCGGCGATCTCGTCCAGGAGCACGAGCGGGGCCATGCCGCTCATGGCGGCGACGAGGCGGGCATGGGCGAGCACGAGCCCGATGAGGAGGGCCTTCTGCTCGCCGGTGGAGCATTCGGCGGCCGGCGTGTCCTTCGGCCCGTGGCGCACGGTGAGGTCGCTCGCCTGCGGCCCGGCGAGCGTGCGCCCGGCCGCCCGGTCGCGCAGGCGGCCTTCGGCGAGGCGGGCGCGGTAGAGGTCCTCCACCTCGACGGCCGGCCGGTCGGCGGCCATGTCCTCGAACTCGCCGGCGAGGGCGAGATCGCCCCAGGGGAAGGGGGAGGCGTCGTCGCGTGCGGCGAGGACGAGGGCGGCAAGCCGCGTCACGGTCTCGCGCCGCGCGGCGGCGACGGCGACGGCGAGCTCGGCGAGCTCGGTCTCGATGGCGTCGAGCCAGGCTGTGTTGCGGGGATGCTCCTCGAGCACCCGGTTGCGGCTGCGCAGGGCGCGCTCGAAGGCATTGACGCGCGTGCCGTGGGTGGGGTCGACGGCGAGGACGAGCCGGTCGAGAAAGCGCCGCCGGTCGCCGGGCGTGCCGGTGAAGAGGCCGTCGAGCGCCGGCGTCAGCCAGACGACGCGCACATACTCGGCGAAGGCGGCCGGGGAGCCCGCCGTCTCGCCGTCGATGCGGCAGCGGCGCGCAAGGCCGCCGTCCGGCGCGCGCTCCGTTCCCGTGCCCAGCCGGACGCCGCCCCAGCGGGTGTCGAGCGTGACGGAGACGGAGAAGGTGCCGGGCCCGTCGTGCGCCGCCATGGCGGCGAGGTCGGCACGCCGCAGGCCGCGGCCTGCCGTGAACAGCGACAGCGCCTCGAGCACGTTGGTCTTGCCGGCGCCATTCTCGCCGACGAGGGCGACGAGCGGCGCATCAACGTCGACGTCGAGGGCACGATAGCTGCGGAAGTCGCGCAGGCCGAGGCGCGTCACGCGGCAGGGCCCGGCCGCGCCTGTCGGCGGCAATGCAGCGGATGGCGGTTGCTCGGTCATCGCCTCGTCACGCAGCGGCGCGGCACCGCCGCCGCGCCTCTTGCCGCAGACCGGCGAGGCGTGCGCGCCGTCCCGTCCGGATGCTTACACCCGCATCGGCATCAGGACGTAGAGGGCGCTCGCGCCCTCGCGGTCCTGGATCAGCGTCGGCGAACCGGGGTCGGCGAGCTTGAACAGCGCGGTGTCGCCGTCGAGCTGGGCCGTGATGTCGAGGAGATAGCGGGCGTTGAAGCCGATATCGAGCGCATCGGCCTCGTAGTCGACCTCGATCTCCTCCGTCGCGCTGCCCGAATCGGGGTTGGTGACCGAGAGCGTCAGCCGGCCGTCGGCGAGAGCGAGCTTCACGGCCCGGCCGCGCTCGGAGGAGATGGTCGAGACACGGTCGACAGCGGCGGCGAAGCTCACGCGCTCGACGACGAGCTGCTTGTCGTTGCCGGCCGGGATCACCCGCTGATAATCGGGGAAGGTGCCGTCGATGAGCTTGGAGGTGAGGACGACCGAGCCGATCGACAGGCGGATCTTGCTCGGGGACAGTTCGACGCTTGCCTGCGCCTCGGCGTCTTCCAGCAGCTTCTGCACCTCGGCCACGGCCTTGCGCGGCACGATGACGCCGGGCATGCCGGCCGAGCCCTCGGGCGCGGCGGTCTCGACGCGGGCGAGGCGGTGCCCGTCGGTGGCCACGGCGCGCAGCACCGGCACGCCGTTGCTCTCGATGGTGTGGAGATAGATGCCGTTGAGGTAGTAGCGCGTCTCCTCGGTCGAGATCGCGAACTGCGTCTTGTCGATGAGGCGCTTCAGCTCACCCGCCGGCAGGGTGAAGCGGTGCGGCATCTCGCCGGCCGCGATGTCGGGGAAGTCGCTCTCGGGCAGGGCCTGCAGCGTGAAGCGCGAGCGGCCCGAGCGGATCAGCATCTGGCTCGTGTCGCCGCCCGTCTCGAGCGAGACCTGGGAGCCGTCGGGCAGCTTGCGCACGATGTCGTAGAGCACGTGCGCGGGCACGGTGGTCGCGCCCGCCATCTCCACATCGGCGGCGAGCGCCTCGGTGACTTCGAGATCGAGGTCCGTCGCCTTGAGATGCAGCATGCCGCTCTCGGCGCGCAGCAGCACGTTCGACAGGATCGGAATGGTGTTGCGCCGCTCGACGACGCGATGCACATGCCCGAGCGACTTGAGGAGCGCCGCCCGCTCGACCGTGACCTTCATGACCGCCCGTTTCCCTTTGGCGCCCGAAGGCGCATGAGGCTCGCTTGCCCGGCTGGCTGGTAGCCCACCGGGGCACGCACAATGCCGTCTTGTCGGCCCTTGTGCAAGGGCGGCAACGGGTGTGTCAACAGTGGCGGGCGCGGCAGCTCGGGCTGCGGCCGCTCACTCCTGCAGCATGCGCTTGAGGAGCTCGACCTCCTCGTTCAGCGCCGGGTCGTCACCCACCGCCTTCTCGATCTTGCGCACGGCATGCAGCACGGTGGTGTGGTCGCGCCCGCCGAAGCGCCGGCCGATCTCGGGCAGCGAGCGCAGGGTCAGCACCTTGGAGAGATACATGGCGATCTGCCGCGGCTTGACGACGGCCGCCGTGCGGCGCTCGGACAGGAGGTCGGCGCGCGAGACGTTGTAGCGTCCGGCGACGAGCTTCTGGATGTCCTCGATCTTGACGCGCTTGGGATCACGGGTGCGCACCAGGTCGCGCACGGCCGCCTCGGCGGTCTCGACAGTGAGAGGCGAGCCGGTCAGCGTCGCATGGGCGAGCAGGCGGTTCACGGCCCCGTCGAGGTCGCGCCCGTTGGTGGCGATGACGCGCGCCACATAGGCGACGACGGCCTCGGGCACTTCGAAGGCGGGATGCAGGGCCTGCACCGCGGCGATGCGCGTCGACAGGATGCGGGAGCGCAGCTCCTCGTCGAGCGGGCACATCTCGACGACGAGGCCGCCGGCGAGGCGCGAGCGCACGCGCTCGTCGAGGGCCTCGAGGTCGGACGGCGGACGGTCCGCCGCCACGACGATCTGCCGCCCGGCATCGAGCAGGGCATTGATGGTGTGGCCGAATTCCTGCTGGATCGACTTGCCCTGGAGGAACTGAACGTCGTCGATGACGAGCATGTCGATGCCGCGCAGGCGCTCCTTGAAGGCCAGAGCCGTCTGGGCCTTCAGCGAGGCGACGAAGCCGTACATGAAACGGTCGGCCGTCAGGTAGATGACGCGCTTGCCGCGGCCCTGCGCCTCGTGGGCGATGGCCTGCATGAGATGCGTCTTGCCGAGGCCGACGCCGGCATGGAGATAGAGCGGGTTGTAGAGCGGCGCGCCGCCTTCATGGCGGGCGATGCGGTCGGCGGCGGCATGGGCGAGGGCGTTCGAGCGGCCGACGATGAAGGTGGAGAAGGTGAGGCGCGGGTCGAGCGCGTTGGCGGCGCTGTCGTCGGCAAGCTCCGGGGCCGCGGCCTTCTCGCTCGTGCTCTCGCGCGCCTCGTCGGCGACGCGAGGACGCGCCACGACAGGGGCGGCAGCGCGCGCGGGGGCGGCGGCCGGCTCGCTCGGGCGGGCGGCCATGGGCATTTCGCGCGTCACCGCGCCGCGGACGAAGAAGGCGACGCGGCTGACGGCCGCATGCTCGGCCTTGAAGACCGCCAGGACGCGATCGGCGTAGTGCGACTCGATCCAGCTCTTGAGGAAGCGGGTCGGCACGGACAGGCGGGCGGTGCCGGCCGCAAGGCCGTCGCATTCCAGCCGACCGAACCAGCTCGAGAACACGTCTTCGCCGAGCTCGGCCCGCAGCCGGCGGCGCACGCGCCCCCAGGCGTCCGACAGGTCCTCGCTGCCGCCGGCGGCGCCGCGAGCGTCATCGATATCGGGCACGGGGCCGTGCGGGACAGCCGCGCCCTTGGCCTCGATCACGCTCTCTTCGCCTTTGTACATCGCCCCAGCTCCTCGTTCTTCTTGTTTGGTGCCGAAGACGCCCCTTGCGATGCAGGCCACCCTGCAGCGCCGCTGGACGCATTCCGCTACCGACGATTGAGTTTCGCAAAAAGAACCCCGCCTGCCGCCGCCATTTTCGGGCAACGGCATCCTGGCGCTCTTGCTGCAATCGAATTCGGACCAGCTATGTCGGAAAAGTTGTTATTGGTTCGTTCTTATGCCGCTCGCCTGATCCTTCGCCTGTATGGACAGGCTTTTCCGCAATCCGGGAGGAATAGTCAATGGGTTCGAGCTGAAGCAACTGCGTAGCGCGACGCTTTGTCTTCGAGACAACACGAACCCCTCCCCCGAAATGAGGTTTAATGCTTTTGACTTGCTATTGAGAACCTCGGCCGTGGTGGCGAGGTGGGATGACCCTACGCCAAGGGCCGGCCCGACGCAACACGACTATGGGTTGTGTCGCCCTCGCAGAGCGCGCAAACCGCTCCGCGGCCTCTCGCAAGGTGGTGGCAATTACGTGCAACTCCTTGTGGATCCAGCGAGTTTAAAAGAGTGGCCGGAAACCGAGAAGCCGTTTCAAGGCATTGTTTCCGTCTGCAGAAGGGGGCCTGCAGGGGGCTTCCAACGGGGGGGATTCGGGTCGTGCCGAGCCCTTTGCCCCCTAAAGTTTTGTCAGCACGGCATTTTGTCTGCGCGGTCATGGCGGCGCGACTGCCGCCGCGCCACCCCGACAGAACGCTGCTTTGTCAAGCCGCCCGGTGCCGGAAATCGCGCCCGCGATGCTGCCGTCGCCGCGCGTTGCCGAACGGCCCGGCGGGCGCCCGGTTCGCGCGAGAACGGCCGCTTCTGCCGCCGGCAAAAAGAAAGAGCCCGGCCGAAGCCAGGCTCTTTCGGACCCTGTAGGAGACGCGTTCGGCGGCAAGATGCCGCCAGCGCGGCCTCAGGCCTGCAGCGCCTTGATGCGGTGCGTCAGGCGCGCGACCTTGCGCGAGGCGGTGTTCTTGTGCAGCACGCCCTTCTGGGCGGCGCGCATCAGCTCCGGCTGGGCGCTCTGCAGGGCGTCGAGCGCGGCCTGCTGGTTGCCCGTCGCGATCGCTTCCTCGACCTTGCGGATGAAGGTGCGCATGCGGCTGCGGCGCGCCTTGTTCACGGCGGTGCGGCGGGCGATCTTGCGCGTCGCCTTCTTGGCCGACGGGGTGTTCGCCATGGTGATCCTCGTATCGTCCCGATCTGGCCGCGCGGCAAAGGGCCGGGCGATCGGGATCGGTGGTGGCGGTTGAACGGAAATGACAGCGATCAAGCCGCTGCCCATGAGCGCGGGCTTATAGTCTCTCGCAGCCCGAGCGTCAACGGCCTGTCGCATTCGGCGACCGGGAATCGTCGGCGGCGTGTCAGGGCAGGAGGCCCCGCAGCCACTGGCCGAGCGGATTGGCGCCGTCGAGAAGGAGGCGCAGCGCCATCAGGCAGCAGACGGCGACGATGAGCGGGCGGATGAGCCGGGCGCCGTGGCGCAGGGCCAGGCCGGCACCGAGGCGGGCGCCGACGAGCTGCCCCGCCGCCATGGCGAGGCCGAGCGGCCACAAGACGGCCCCGGTCGCGGCGAAGAGGACGAGCCCGCCGAGATTGCTGGCGAAATTGAGCAGCTTGGTATGGGCCGTCGCCCGCACCACGCCGAAGCCGAGCAGCGTGACGAAGCCGAGCATGTAGAAGGAGCCGGCGCCGGGGCCGAGCAGCCCGTCGTAGAAGCCGACGGGGGCCACGATGGCGAGGGTGAAGGCCAGGCGGCCGATGCGGGCGCGCGCATCCTCGTCGCGCACCTTGCGGGAAAAAGCGAAATAGACGGCGATGGCGATGAGGAGGATCGGCATTGCGGCGGCGACGAGCGCGACCGGCAGCACCTTGACGGCGAGAGCCCCGATGACCGCCGCGATACCCGCGACGACGGCGAGCGGCGCGGCCCCGCGCCAGTCGATCATCCCGGCGCGGGCGAAGCGATGGGTGGCGACCGCCACCCCGAAGGTGCCCTGCAGCTTGTTGGTGGCGACGGCGGTGACGGGGTCGAGCCCGGCCAGCATCAGGGCCGGCACCGTGATCATGCCGCCGCCGCCGGCGATGGCGTCGACGAATCCGGCGACGACCGCCACGAGCGCGAGCAGGGCGACGATGTCGAGTTCGAGACCGGCCATGGATGACCGGCCTCCCCGCCGGATGAGAATCGCGCGACTCCCGCAGACGCGCGCCCTCTATAAAGGCCGGTCAGCGGTTCTTGAAGTCCGCCTTGCGCTTGTCCACGAAGGCGGCCATGCCTTCCTTCTGGTCGGCGGTGGCGAACATGGCGTGGAAGAGGCGGCGTTCGAAGCGGATGCCCTCGGCGAGCGTCGTCTCGTAGGCGCGGTTGACGCTCTCCTTCGTCATCATGACGATGGGCAGCGACATGTCGGCGATGGTCGCGGCCGTCTTCAGCGCGTCATCCAGAAGTTCCGCCGCCGGAACGATGCGCGCCACGAGGCCGGAACGTTCCGCCTCCTCGGCGCCCATCATGCGGCCGGTGAGGCAGAGCTCCATCGCCTTCGCCTTGCCGATGATGCGCGTCATGCGCTGGGTGCCGCCGGCGCCCGGCATGACGCCCAGCTTGATCTCCGGCTGCCCGAACTTCGCCGTGTCGGCGGCGATGATGATGTCGCACATCATGGCGAGCTCGCAGCCCCCGCCGAGAGCGAAGCCGGCCACGGCGGCGATGATCGGCTTGCGCCGGCCGGCCACGCGATCCCAGCTCGTGATGAAATCCTCGAGGTAGGTCTCGGGATAGGAGAGGTTCTGCATCTCCTTGATGTCGGCGCCGGCCGCGAAGGCCTTCTCGGAGCCGGTGATGACGATCGCGCCGATGCCCGCATCCTTCTCGAAGCCGTCGAGCGCCGTGTTGAGCTCGCTGATGAGCTGGGAGTTGAGGGCGTTGAGGGCCTGCGGACGGTTGAGCGTGACGAGGCCGACCTTGCCGCGCGTCTCCACGAGGATGGTTTCATAGGCCATGGGCGAAGTCCTCCGATGGGGTTGCTGAAGGGCTACCCGAAGGCGGATGGCCGCGTCCATACGCATTCGCGCAAAGCCGCCACCGCCTTCTCATGCGCTCACCTCTGGCACTGGCTGCACCAGAAGGTGGAGCGGCCGGACTGGACGAGCCGCGCGACGGTGCCGCGGCAGCCGGGGGTCGGGCAGGGCGCATGCTCGCGGTCGTAGACGCGGAAGGCGTGCTGGAAATAGCCGAGCGAGCCGTCGGTCTTCATGTAGTCGCGCAGGGTCGAGCCGCCGGCGGCGACGGCCTCGGTCAATACGTCGCGGATCGCCGTCGCCAGCCGCTCGGCCGCCGCGGCCGGTCGGCCGGCCTTCGTCGCCAGCGTGCCGGCGGCGCGCAGGGGTGACAGGCCGGCCCGGTGCAGCGCCTCGCACACATATATATTGCCGAGCCCGGCGATGAGGCGCTGGTCCATGAGCGCCGCCTTGAGCGGCGTTTTCCTGCCGGCGAAGAGGCGGGCGACGAGCGCGCCGTCGAGGGAATTGCCCAGCGGCTCGACCCCCAGGTGGCGGAAGAGGGGATGGGCATCGAGTTCGCCGCGGGGGACGAGCGTCATGAAGCCGAAGCGGCGGGCATCGTTGTAAGTGATGCGGGCGCCATTGGAGAGCCGGAACACGACATGGTCGTGGGCGGCGTTGTGGCCGGCCTCCTGGTAGAAGTCGCCCGGCTCGCGCAGCGCCCCGCCCGCCTCCTCGACGATGAAGCGGCCCGTCATGCCGAGATGCATGACGAGGATGTCGCCGCCGGAGAGATCCGCCATCAGATATTTGGCGCGCCGGCCAAGCGCGACGACCTCGCGGCCCTGCAGCCGCTCGGCGAAACGCTCCGGGAAGGGGAAGCGCAGGTCCGGCCGGCGCTGGTCGACGGCCGTGATGCCGGCGCCGACCATCGCCGGCTCGAGGCCCCGCCTTACCGTCTCGACCTCGGGCAGTTCGGGCATCGCGTCTCAAGCTCCCACCCACCAGGCGCCGCCTGATGCGGCGGCGCCGTTGTGCCGTGTCCGCCGCCTCCTGTCCATGGCCGCGACCCTCCCGTCCCGGGCATGGCCGCCCCGATGCCGCGGCCATTGACGCGGACGGTCCCGCCGCGCTCCCATGGCCGGCAAGGACAAGACGGTAAAACACGACATCGGAGGGAACCCATGGACCGCATTCTTCTCGTCACCGGCGGCAGCCGCGGCATCGGCGCGGCGACCTGCCGGCTCGCCGCCGCCGAGGGCTATCACGTCGCCGTCAACTATGTCAGCGACGCCGCCGCGGCCGAGGCGCTCGTCGCCGAATGCCGCGCCAAGGGCGTGCGCGCCGAAGCCTTCAAGGCGGACATGGGCAAGGAGGAGGACATCCGCCGCCTCTTCGCCGAGGTCGACGAGCGGCTCGGGCGGCTCACCCATTTCGTCAACAATGCCGGCATCACCGGCCAGGTCAGCCGCCTCGATGCCGCGTCGAGCGAGGTCATCCGCGCCTGCATCGACCTCAACGTGACCGGGGCCATCTTCGCGGCGCAGGAGGCGATCCGCCGCCTGTCGCCCAAGCACGGCGGGCATGGCGGGGCCATCGTCAACGTCTCCTCGGCCGCCTCGCTGCTCGGCGGGCCGAACGAATATGTCTGGTACGCGGCCTCCAAGGGAGCCATCGATGCCCTGACCATCGGCCTGTCGAAGGAGCTGGCGGGCGAGAACATCCGCGTCAACGCCGTGCAGCCCGGCCTCATCGAGACCGACATCCACGCCAGGAGCTCCCACGCGCCCGAGCGGCTGGCGCGGCTCACGCCGCTCATCCCGATGGGCCGCACCGGCTCGGCGGAGGAGGTGGCGCGCACCATCCTCTTCCTCCTGTCGGATGCGGCCTCCTATGTCACGGGGGCCTTCGTGCGGGTGACGGGCGGGCGCTGATCAGGCCTCGACCTCGTTCCACAGCGGGTGGAGCGCCGGCGCATCCTCCTCGATGGCGGCAAAGCGCGGCAGCTCCTCGAGGAAGAAGTTGTCGGCGCGGTCGTCATTGACCTGCGAGACCTCGCCGACCAGCACCGTGCCGGTGCCCGGCGCGCCGTAGAAGCGGTGCACGAGGCCGCGCGGCACGGTGATGCTCTCGCCGGGCGCGAGCAGGACGGGCTCGCCCGCCGCGACCTCGCGGGCGATGCCGTCGCAATGGACGACGACCGGGCCTTCGCCGCGCTTGCCGTCGGCATTGTGGGCGAAGACCTCGACGGCGAGGTGCCCGCCGCCGCGCACGATGATGTCCTCCATCTTCACCTTGTGCCAGTGCCAGGGCGTCTCCTGCCCCTCGCGCACCACCATCAGCTTCTCGGCATAGGGCACCTCGCCCGGCGCCTCCGCGATGCCGTTGCGCAGGCAGAACAGGATGAGCCCGCGGCGCATGAAGTCGCCGGAGCCGAAATCGGTGATGTCCCAGCCCATCTGCCGCTCGGCGCAGTAACGGGCCACGGCCGGATGGGCGCGCCACTCGTCCGGCGACCAGGCGGCCCACGGCGGCAGCGCGAAACGGTGCGCGGCGAAAAAGGCCTCGGCGTCGCGCATCAGCGCATTGATCTTCGATCGGCGCATTCATCCTCCTCGTCAGGTGGCGCATCCCCGCGCGGGGGCGGGGATGCGCGTCGGCGCTCAGGTCAGGGAGGCGATGATCTCGCGATAGGCGGCCTCGGGGAAGGCCTTCAGCGTGCGCGTGCGGACATTGCCGAACTGGCCCACCTGCAGGGCGAAGCGTGCCGCGACCGCATCGTCAGGTGCCTCGATGACGAGTACGATGTCGAAATCGCCCATGCACAGGTAGAAGGCCTGCATGCTGCCGGACATGTCGGCCAGGATCTTCTTGACCGCGTCGAGCCGGCTCGGCGATTCCTTGATGTTGCGAATGCCCTGATCCGTCCAGTTGGCGAGCACGATATAGGTCGTCATGGCGCTCCTCCCGGCGGCTCTCGGCCGCCGCGGCGCTCATTCCGGCCAGTCCGTCCCGTGCCGGATCGTGCCCCGCCGAGCGCCGCGGAAGGGGGCGCGGGACGCGGGACGGAAGCCGCGAGTGTGAACCTCGCGGCAAGGCTGGGCAAGCCTTCGGGCGGGGGATAGGAGGCGGGGCCCGCGCTGGCGATCGCCCGTCTCGCCGCCATGCGCGAAAGGCGGTTCCCACGTCCGCCAAAGCCGCTTAGAAGCATCGCAAACCATGGACGAGCGGCCGAGGGCCGGAGGAGAGAAGCGATGAGGCCATCCAAGCGTGCGCCGGACGAATTGCGCAAGGTTTCGCTGGAGCGGGCGGTGGCGCGCTATGCCGAGGGCTCCTGTCTCGTGAAGTTCGGCGACACGCACGTCCTGTGCACCGCCTCGCTCGAGGAGCGGGGGCCGCCGTGGCTGCGCGGCACGGGCCGCGGCTGGGTGACGGCCGAATATTCGATGCTGCCGCGCGCCACGCTGGAGCGCACGCGCCGCGAGGTGACGAGCGGCCGCCCCTCCGGCCGCACGCACGAGATCCAGCGCCTCATCGGCCGCTCGCTGCGCGCCGTGGTCGATCTTTCCGCCATCGGCGAGCGGCAGATCGTCGTCGACTGCGACGTGCTGCAGGCGGACGGCGGCACGCGCACGGCCGCCATCACCGGCGCCTGGGTGGCCCTGCACGATTGCCTCGCCTGGATGAAGGCGCGCTCCATGGTGCAGGGCGAGGCCCTGAAGGACCATGTCGCCGCCGTCTCCTGCGGCATCCATGCCGGGACGCCGGTGCTGGACCTCGACTATGCCGAGGATTCGTCCGCCGAGACCGATGCCAATTTCGTCATCACCGGCACGGGCGGGCTCGTCGAGGTGCAGGGCACGGCGGAGGGCAAGCCCTTCTCGGTGGAGGAGCTGATGGCCCTCATCGAGCTTGCGCGGGCGGGCACGGCCAAGCTCGTCGACCTGCAGAAGATGGCCGTGATGTGAGCGGGGGCGGGACCATGGCGCGCAGGCTCGAAGGCAGGATCGTCATCGCCACGCATAATGCGGGCAAGCTCAGGGAGATGCAGGAGCTCATGGCGCCCTTCGGCGTCTCGGCGGTCTCGGCGGGCGACCTTAACCTGCCCGAGCCGGAGGAGACCGGCATGACCTTTGCCGAGAACGCGGCGCTCAAGGCGCATGCGGCAGCGAAGGCGGCGGACCTGCCGGCGCTCGCCGACGATTCCGGCATCTGCGTTGCCGCGCTCGACGGCGCGCCGGGCATCTTCTCCGCCCGCTGGGCCGGGCCGGGCAAGGATTTCGCCCATGCCATGCGGCGGGTGGAGGAGGAGCTCGCCCGCCGCGGGGCGACGAGCGCCGAGGAGCGGCGGGCGCATTTCGTCTCCGCCCTCGTCGTCGCCTGGCCGGACGGGCACGAGGAACTGTTCGAGGGCCGCGTGTTCGGCACGCTGGCGTGGCCGCCGCGCGGCGACCGGGGCTTCGGCTACGACCCGATGTTCCAGCCGGACGGGCACGAGCGTACCTTCGGCGAGATGGCGAGCGACGAGAAGCACGGCTGGGGCCACGGCGAGGGCCTGTCGCACCGGGCGCGCGCCTTCTCGAAGCTCGCGGCCGCCTGCCTTCGAAAGGACACGGGGGCTGGATAGGCCGGGCGAAACGGCGACGGTGCCTGCCGCTCCCCTACCCCGCGAAGTGGCAGGGGGTCGGGGTTGGGGCGCCGCCACCGACCGGGTTGTGGGGCATTCGCGATGGAGGCGCCCTCCACCCCTGGTCCGTTCCCGCAGCAGCGGGGGAAGGGGACTGCGGCGCGCTCCTTGTAAACGCGCGTGACTGCATATGAATCACCATTGTCGACCAAAGCGGCAGGACGAGCCTTGACCCATCCCACTGCCGATGCCGGCTTCGGCGTCTATCTGCACTGGCCGTTCTGCGCCTCAAAGTGCCCCTATTGCGACTTCAACAGCCATGTGCGGCATACGCCGGTCGACGAGCCGCGCTTCATCGCGGCCTTCGAGCGCGAGATCGCCCACAATGCCGCGCTGACCGGCCCGCGCGAGGTGACGAGCATCTTCTTCGGCGGCGGCACGCCCTCGCTGATGCGGCCGGCGACGGTCGGGGCCATCCTCGAGGCGGTGGCGAAGCATTGGTCGATCGCGCCCGGCGCCGAGATCTCGCTGGAAGCGAACCCGACGAGCGTCGAGGCCGAGCGCTTCCGCGGCTATCGCGCCGCCGGCATCAACCGGGTGTCGCTCGGCGTGCAGGCGCTCAACGATGCGGACCTGCGCCGCCTCGGGCGCATGCACACCGCGGCCGAGGCGCTCGCCGCCGTGCGCATCGCGGCCGATACGTTCGAGCGCTATTCCTACGACCTCATCTATGCCCGCCCGCACCAGACGCCGGCCGAATGGGCGGCTGAGCTCGAGGAGGCGATCGGCTATGCCGTCGAGCACCTGTCGCTCTACCAGCTCACCATCGAGCCGGGCACCTGGTTCGAGCGGCTGTTCGCCGCCGGCAAGCTGAGCGTGCCGGACGGCGAGACGGCGCGCGCGCTCTACGACGTGACGCAGGAGGTCTGCGCCCGGCGCGGCCTGCCGGTCTACGAGATCTCCAACCACGCCCGTCCGGGGGCGGAGTGCCGGCACAACCTCGTCTACTGGCGCTACGGCGAATATGCCGGCATCGGGCCGGGGGCGCACGGGCGCCTCGTGACGGACAAAGGGCGGCTTGCGACCGCGACCATCCGTGGGCCGGAGGACTGGCTCGCCGCGGTGGAGCGCGAGGGCCACGGCATCGAGAACCGCGAGACGCTTTCGGCAGAGGCGCAGGGGGACGAATTCCTGCTGATGGGCCTGCGCCTCGTCGAGGGCATCGATCCGGCGCGCTTTGCCGCGCTCGCCGGCCGGCCGCTCGATGCGGGCCGGCTCGATTCGCTGATCGCCGACGGGCTCATCGCGCGCGATGCGGCGGGCCGGCTGCGCGTGACGGAGGCGGGCTTTCCCGTTCTCGACGCGCTGGTGGCCGACCTCGCGGCCTGAGGATCAGCCGCCGGCGCCGAGCTGGCGGGGCGCCGGGGAGACCGAGGCAGCCGTCCCGTTGCGGATCTCGAGCACGGCGAGGCCGCGCTCGTTGGTGCCGTTCGGGTTGAAGCGGAAGACGCCGTCCGCCCCGGCGAAGCCGGAGGCATTGGTCAGCACCGGCTCGCTGAAGCGCTGCTGACCCTGCGTGCGCACGAGCGCGGCGGCGAGCGAGACGGCGTCATAGCCGAGCGTGGCGATGCGCGTCGGGTCGCTGCCGTATTTGGCGCGGTAGCGCTGGGCGAAGGCATTGAAGCCGGCCGTCTCGGGCGCGGCGAACCAGCCGCCCTGCAGGCCGGCCTGGGAGAAGACGCGCGCCTCGTTCCACACGCCGGTGCCGAGCATGCGCACCTTCTGCGGGTCGACGCCGGCCCCCTGCAGCGCCTGGGCGACGGCGATGAGCGAATCGCCGCTGTCCGGGATGAAGACGGCATTGACCTGCGGCGAGGCGCCGCCCGCGACGGCGGCGATCTTCGCGGCCTGGGCCGCGGCATTGGCGCGGTCGAAGGTCTCCATGGCGACGATGCGCCCGCCGTTGCGGGCCACTGCGGTCTGGAAGGCGGCCTGTGCGACGCGGCCATAGGCCGTGTTGGGGATGAGCGCGGCGAAGGACCGCTGCCCCTGGCGCGCGGCATAGGCGACGACGCGCTCCACCTCCGATTCGGGCATGAAGCTCAGGAGATAGACGCCCGGCGCGGCGGCGCCCGCATCCGTCGAGAAGGCGATGACCGGCCGGCCGGCGCCGCGGGCGACCTGGCCGGCGGCGCGCACGGCATCGGCGAAGAGCGGCCCGAGGATCAGCTCGGCGCCCTCCGAGATGGCCGACTGGGCCGCGGCGCGTGCTCCGTCGGCCGTGCCGCGGTCGTCCTTGACGAGGATCTGGATGTCCGGCTGGCTGAACTCGCTCATGGCGAGCTCGGCGGCATTGCGCAGGGAGACGGCGGCCGCCCCGGCCTGGCCGCCGGCCGACAGGGGCAGGAGCAGCGCCACCTTGACGTTGCCGGTGCCGATGGTGGTGCCCGGCACGCTGGGCGCCGCGGGCTCGGTTCCAGCGCCGTCCGTGCCCGTCATGTTCGACAGGCCGCCGCTGCACGAGGCGACGAGCGCGCTCGTCGCCAGGACGAGGGCTGCCTGCTTGAGGCGACGCCAGAGCGAGGGGGTCGCGTCCGGGCGGGCAAGATTGCGGGCAAGGAAGCGCGTCACGGCAGACTCCTGAACACCTCTCGGCTGGGGTGCGGCCGGCAGCGGGCCGAATGAGCCGGCATTCTTCGCAAGTCGCGCAAGGATCGCAACCAAAAGTAAACGCTCCCCTTCCGGCCGCCGGCGCGCATGATCTGCCCAGAGCGAGGCGGCGTCTGCTATGGAAGGCGAAAGGCGCGTGGCAAAATTCTCGTGAACAGGGGCGCGGCATGCCAGGGTCGCGACGACAGGGACGGTCATGACGAGCAGAATCAGGGACATCGCGGGGCGGGATGCAGCAGGCCGGGGCGACGCGACCGGGCGGCCCGCAGCGCGCTTCACCGCCTTCGGCCTCGCGGCCGAGGCCGAGCCGCTCGCGCCGGGGCTGCATCTCGTCGCGACGCCCATCGGCAACCTGAAGGACATCTCCTTCCGGGCGCTCGGCACGCTCGCGGCGGCCGACGCGATCCTCGCCGAGGACACGCGGGTGACGAAGACGCTGCTCGCCCACTACGGAATCACGACGCCGCTCCTCGCCTATCACGAGCACAATGCGGCGCAGATGCGTCCGCGCGTCCTCGCCCGGCTGAAGGCCGGCGAAGCGCTCGCGCTCGTGTCCGATGCCGGCACGCCGCTCGTGTCGGATCCCGGCTACAAGCTGGTCGAGGCGGTGCTGGCCGAGGGCATCTCCGTCACCACCGTGCCCGGCCCCTCGGCCGTGCTGACGGCCCTCGTCGTCTCGGGCCTGCCGACGGACCGCTTCTTCTTCGAGGGTTTCCTGCCGGCCAAGAGCGCCGCGCGGCGCGCGCGGCTGGCCGAGATCGGCGCCATTCCCGGCACGCTGGTGTTCTTCGAATCGCCCCGGCGCCTCGCTGAGATGCTGGCTGACGCGGCGGCGGTGCTCGGCGAGCGGCCGGCGGCGGTGGCGCGCGAGCTGACCAAGCTCTACGAGACGGTGCGGCGCGG
This sequence comes from Chelatococcus caeni, assembly GCF_014196925.1. Taxonomy (GTDB): domain Bacteria; phylum Pseudomonadota; class Alphaproteobacteria; order Rhizobiales; family Beijerinckiaceae; genus Chelatococcus_A; species Chelatococcus_A caeni. The sequence continues at coordinate 377,867 of NZ_JACIEN010000002.1, forward strand.
CTCCCTTGCCGCGCTCGCGGCCGAATATGGGGCCGAGGCGCCGCCGAAGGGCGAGATCGTGGTCCTGATCGGGCCCCAGCCGGTCGATGCGGAGCGCCACAGCGAGGCCGACGTCGAGCACATGCTCAAGGAGGCGCTCTCGGGCCATTCGCTCAAGGACGCGGTGGCCCTCGTCGCCGGCGCCACGGGCCTGCCGAAGCGCGAGGTCTACCAGCGCGCGCTCCGGCTCGGCGAGGCGGACACGTGAGCGCGGCGGCCCGCGATCGCCAGCCGAGCCGACAGGCCCGCGCGCAGCGGGCCGGGCTGCGTGCCGAGGCGCTGGCCGCGCTCGTCCTCACCCTCAAGGGCTACCGCATCGTCGCCCGGCGCTATGCCGCCGCCGGCGGCGAGATCGACCTCATCGCCCGCCGCGGCGACACCGTCGCCTTCGTCGAGGTCAAGGCCCGCGCCCGGCTCGACGATGCGCGCGGGGCCATCTCGGCGCAGAAGGCGGCGCGCATGGCCCGCTGCGTGCGGCACTGGCTGGCGCGCAATCCCTGGGCGGCGGGGCTGACGCTGCGCTGCGACGCCGTCTTCCTCGCCCCGCGCAGCCTGCCGCGGCACGTGCCGGCGGTCCTGTCCCTCGCCATCGATTGAACGGCCGGCTCGCGCGGGCGCTTGCCTTCGGCCGCGCCCTCGCGCATGGATCGGGGCCACGCCATATAGGGATGGTTTGGAGAAAGGACACCGACCATGGGCCTCACCGTTGCCGTGCAGATGGACCCTATCGAGCGCATCAACATCGCCGGCGACACGACGTTTGCCCTGATGCTCGAGGCGCAGGCGCGCGGGCACGACCTGCTCTACTACACGCCCGACACCCTCTCGATGCGTGACGGGATGATCACCGCGAAGGCCTATCCCGTGCGCGTGCGCGACGTCGCCGGGGAACATGCGAGCCTCGGCGAGCCGGAGCGCATCGACCTCTCGCGCATCGACGTCATCCTCCTCCGGCAGGATCCGCCCTTCGACCTCGCCTATATCACGACGACGCACATGCTGGAGCGCCTGCATCCCAGGACGCTGGTCATCAACGATCCCGCCCATGTGCGCAACGCGCCGGAGAAGCTCTTCGTCACCGAATTCCCGCACCTGATGCCGCCGACGCTGATCACGCGCGACAGGGACGACATCGAGGCCTTCCGCCGCGAGATGGGCGAGATCGTCATGAAGCCGCTCTACGGCCATGGCGGGGCGGCCGTGCTGCGCGTGACGCGCGAGGACCCGAATTTCGGCTCGCTCTACGACCTCTTCGCCGCGACCTTCCGCGAGCCGTGGGTCATCCAGCGCTTCCTGCCGCAGGTGAAGGAAGGCGACAAGCGCATCATCCTCGTCGACGGCGAGGCGGCCGGCGCCGTCAACCGCGTGCCGGCGGAGAACGACATCCGCTCCAACATGGTGCGTGGCGGGGCGGCGAAGCCGACCGATCTCACGGCGCGCGAGCGCGAGATCTGCGAGACGATCGGCCCGGCGCTCAAGGAGCGGGGCCTCGTGCTCGTCGGCATCGACGTGATCGACGGGCTGCTCACCGAGATCAACGTCACGTCACCCACCGGCATCCGCGCCATCAAGCGCCTCGGCGGGCCCGACCTCGCCGTCTCGGTGTGGGATGCGATCGAGCGGCGGCGGAGCGCCTGAGCCAGTCTCCGGTGCTCAGGCCCGCTGCAGGCGGGTCTCCAGGGCGGGGCCCTTGGCCAAGGTCTGGTAGACGACGCAATAGCGCTCGGTCAGCTTCATCAGCTGGTCGAGCTTGTCCTGCGGCGCATCGGTATCGACCGTGAAGGACAGGCGGATGGCCTGGAAGCCGACCGGCGCCTCCTTGTCGACGCCGAGCGTGCCGCGGAAATCGAGGTCGCCCTCGGCCTCCACCGTGCCGGAGCGCAGCGGGATCTCGAGCGCCGTCGCGACGGCCTTTAGCGTCACGCCGGCGCAGGCCACCAGGGCCTCCAGCAGCATGTCGCCCGAACACAACTCGAGCCCCGTGCCGCCCGTCGCCGGGTGGAGGCCCGCCACCGCGAGGGCGCGGCCGGTCTCGACCTTGCAGGCGATGTTCGCCTCGTCGAGGGCGCCGCGCGCCTTGAGCGTGACGAGGGCGGCTTCGGCGTTTTCGCGGTAGGCGTTCTTGAGCGGCGCCTGGAGGGCGCGGAGGGACTGGGCGTCCATGGGGTGTCCTCGGGTGTCCTCTGGCCGGTCATAGGGCGCTGCCGTGGCTGCCGGCCTGCGTGGGGTCAGCCCCTCGTGTGCGCCGCGCGGCGGCGGGCGTCAAGGCGGCTCGCAGGCCATGCCCTTTGGCGCGGCCTGTGCTATGTGCGCGGGCGACGATGCGGGGAGCCATTGGGCATGGATCGCAGAACGGGGCCGATCTACGGGCCGGACGACATCGCGGCCGAGGTCGCGGCGCTGGAGGCGCGCCACGGCCGTGACCGCGATGAGCTGCGGCGCGAGCTCATCGCCTGCCTTTCGGCCGGGCTCGTCAAGGGACGGGCGGCGGTGGAAGAGAAGCTCCTCGCCGAGCAGGACGGGCTCGCCTGCGCCCGCCGGCTCTGCGCGCTCATGGACGGCGTCGTGCGGGCCGTCTACGGCGTCGTGGTGCGCCATTTCTACCGGGTGGACAATCCCTCGACCGGCGAGCGCCTCGCCGTCGTCGCCACCGGCGGCTACGGCCGCGGCACGATGGCGCCGGGCTCGGACGTCGATCTCCTCTTCCTCCTGCCCTACAAGCAGACCGCCTGGAGCGAGAGCGTCGTCGAGGCGATGCTCTACATCCTGTGGGACCTCAAGCTGAAGGTGGGCCACGCCACGCGCTCGGTGGACGATTGCCTGCGCGAGGCGCGGGCGGACATGACGATCCGCACCGCGCTGCTCGAGACGCGCTACCTCACCGGCGAGAAGGCGCTCTACGAGGACTTCCTCACGCGGTTCGATGCCGAGATCGTCGAGGGCACGGCCCAGGCCTTCGTCGAGGCCAAGCTCGCCGAGCGCGACGCGCGCATCTCCCAGCGCGGCGCCTCGCGTTATCTCGTCGAGCCCAACGTCAAGGAGGGCAAGGGGGGCCTGCGCGACCTCAACACCTTGTTCTGGATCGCGAAATACGTCTATCGCGTGCGCGACCAGCGCCAGCTGGTCAAGGCGGGGCTGTTCACCCAGGCCGAATACAAGCTGTTCCACCGCTGCGAGGAATTCCTCTGGCGGGTGCGCTGCCACATGCATTTCGCCACCGGCCGGGCGGAGGAGCGCCTGTCCTTCGACCTGCAGCGCCTCATCGCCGCGCGCATCGGCTACGGCGCCCACGGCGGGCTCTCGGCGGTCGAGCGCTTCATGAAGCGCTATTTCCTCGTCGCCAAGGACGTGGGCGACCTGACGGCGATCGTCTGCGCGGCCCTCGAGGCGCGGCAGGAGAAGCCGCGCGCCATGCTCGACCGCTTCGTGCGCCGCCTGCGCGGATCCCGGCGCAGCGCCCTCGAGGTGGCGGGCTTCGCCATCGAGAACAACCGCATCACCGTGGTCGACGAGGAGGTGTTCCTGCGCGATCCGGTCAACCTCATCCGCCTGTTCTGGCTGGCCGACCGGCACAACCGCGCCATCCACCCCGACGCGAGCCGCCTCGCCACCCGCTCGCTCAAGCTCATCGACCGGGCGGTGCGCGAGGACCAGGAGGCGAACCGTCTCTTCCTCGACATCCTGACCTCGCGCAACGCCCCGGAGGTCGTGCTGAGGCGCATGAACGAGGTCGGCGTGCTCGGCCGCTTCGTGCCGGATTTCGGCCGCATCGTCGCGATGATGCAGTTCAACATGTACCACCACTACACGGTGGACGAGCACCTGCTGCGCTCCGTCGGCGTCCTCGCCGAGATCGAGGCCGGGCGGCTCGAGGCGGAGCATCCGCTCGCCAACAGCATCATCGGCGGCATCCGGCACCGGCGCGTGCTCTATGTGGCGCTCTTCCTGCACGACATCGCCAAGGGGCGCGACGAGGACCATTCCATCGCCGGGGCGCGCGTCGCCCGCCGGCTCGGCAAGCGCTTCGGCCTCGACGAGGGCGAGATCGACACTCTCGCCTGGCTCGTCGAGAACCATCTCGTCATGTCCACGGTCGCCCAGAGCCGCGACCTCGCCGACCCGCGCACCATCGCCGATTTCGCCGCCCTCGTGCAGACGATGGAACGGCTCAAGCTGCTCCTCATCCTCACCGTCTGCGACATCAAGGCGGTGGGGCCGGGGGTGTGGAACGGGTGGAAGGGCGAGCTGCTGCGCACGCTCTATTACGAGACGGAGCTCGTGCTGTCCGGCGGCCACTCCGGCGTTGGCCAGGCGGAGCGCGTCCGGCGCGCCCAGGCCGCCCTGCGCGAGGCCCTGCCGGACTGGACGGACGCGGCCTTCGAGGCCTATGCCGGACGGCACTATCCCGCCTACTGGCTCAAGGTGGAGCTGCCACGCCGCATGAAGCACGCCCGCTTCCTCGCGGCAGCCGAAGCGCGCGGCGACACGACGGCGACGGCGGTGGAGACGGACGGCTTCCGCGGCGTGACGGAACTGACCGTGCTCGCCCCGGACCATCCGCGCCTTCTCGCCATCGTCACCGGCGCCTGCGCCTCGGCCGGCGGCAACATCGTCGATGCGCAGATCTTCACGACCACCGACGGGCTGGCGCTCGACACCATCTTCGTCTCGCGCGCCTTCGTCGAGGACGAGGACGAGCTGCGCCGGGGCGAGCGCATCGCCCGCGCCATCGAGCGGGCACTGAAGAGCGAGGTGCGCATCGCCGATCTCGTCGATTCGAAGCGGCCCTCGTCGGCGCGCGAGCGCATGCGCGCCTTCCACGTGCCGCCGGAGGTGGCGCTCGACAACAAGCTGTCGCAGCGCCACACGGTCATCGAGGTCTCGTGCCTCGACCGGCCGGGGCTGCTCTACGACCTCACGACGGCGCTCGGCAAGCTCAACCTCAACATCGGCTCCGCCCATATCGCCACCTTCGGCGAGAAGGCGGTGGACGTGTTCTACGTGACGGATCTCACCGGGGCCAAGATCGTCAGCGGCAGCCGCCAGGCGGCCATCAGGCGCACGCTGATGGAGGCGCTGCGCAAGGAGGAGGACGGCCATCCGCCCGGGCGCGGCGAAGCGGCGCGCGCGAAGGCAAGTCCTTGATTTTTCCGCCACGAGGGCTGATATCGGCCTCAATATCGTTCAAGCCAGCAACGGAACAGCATGACCCAGAAGCCGACCCGACCCGAGCCGGTCGACGAGACCCTTGCCGCGGCCGATGCTCCTGAGAATGCGGCGCCGGAGGCGGCGCAGGCCGCGAGCGAGGCGCTCGAGGCCCTCGTCAGCGAGCGCGACGACCTCAAGGACAAGCTGCTGCGCACCCTCGCCGAGATGGAGAACCTGCGCCGGCGTACCGAGCGCGAGGTGGCGGACGCGCGCGCCTATGGCATGACCAGCTTCGCCCGCGACATGCTGACGGTCGCCGACAACATCCAGCGCGCGCTCGAGAGCGTGCCGCCGGAGGTGCGCGGCAGCGAAGCCGCCAAGCCCTTCGTGGAAGGCGTGGAGCTGACCGAGCGCGACCTCCTCAAGACGCTCGAGCGGCACGGCGTGCGGAAGCTCTCCCCTCAGGGCGAGCGCTTCGATCCCAACCTGCATCAGGCGATGTTCGAGGTGCCGGACCCGAGCGTGCCGAACGGCACGGTAGTCCAGGTGGTGCAGGCCGGCTTCGTCATCGGCGAGCGCGTGCTGCGGCCTGCTCTCGTGGGCGTCTCCAAGGGCGGCCCGAAGCCCGGCAACGGCGACAACGGCGCCGGCGAGACGAAGCTCCAGTAAATCGCGACATCCGGCGCCCGGCCCAGCGGGCGCCGCTTCTTCCACCGGTCTGGCCGCCTCCGACGGCGGGGGCTAGTCTGCTCGCCCCTTGCGGGACGCTGCGGCGCGAGCGGGAGGAGACGATGCACGGCACCTTCGTATGGAACGAGCTGGCCACGGACGACGTCGAGGCGGCCAAGGCCTTCTATGCCGAGACGCTCGGCTGGAGCTTCGAGCCCTTCGCCATTCCTGACGGCGATTATTTCGTCGCCAGGGTCGGCGAGACCTTCGCCGGCGGCGTGACGGGCCTTGCCTGCGGCGCCCTGCCGGAAGCCCGTGAGCCCTACTGGTTCTCCTTCATCAGCGTGGCCGACGTCGATGCAGCGGTCGCGCGGGCCCTCGCCCTCGGCGGCAGCATCGTGCGCGCGGCGGTCGACGTCCCCAATGTCGGGCGCGTCGCCATCGTGCGCGATCCGCAGGGGGCGCCGATCGGCTGGATGACGCCTGTCGGCTGAGCGTTACGAGCCGACCGACAGACCGGCGGCGATGGTGCGGGCGCGCTGCTCGAGGTCGCCGCGCTGGTTCTCGCGCGCCATGACGACGAGGCGCAGGTAGTTGGAGCGCTCGAACCGCACGATCTGCATCAGGAACAGGCGCTGCTTGGTGCGCACGTCGTCGGCGGTGGCGACGATCTCGTGCATCGGCACGCCGTTCTCGTCCTTGCCCTCGATGCGCTGGATGGCGAGATTGGCGATGCCGGGCAGCGTGGAGAAGGCCTGCTTGGCGAAACGGTCCTGCTCCAGCGTGCCGGGAATGGCCGCTTCGCCCGAGGAGACGATGACGAGCGGCTGCTCGGCCTCGCGCACCACGTCCTTGGGGCCCTGCGTCATCAGCACGCTGTTGCCGGTGGCGACGCGCACGATGCGGAAGCCGGCGAGTTCGCCCAAGCGGAAGGGCAGGGAGGCGAGTTGCTCGTCGACCCCCGGGGGCGCGCGGAAGGCGATCGTCTTCAGGCTCTTCTCGACCGTCGCGCTGTCGTAGCCGGCGGTCGTGGCCGGCGCCTGCACCGTCACGAGGGCGGTGGTCTTGCCGTTGGTCGCCACCAGGATCCACTTGTCGAAGACGGCGGCGCCCTGCTTCTGCGTGCCCTCGACGAGGAAGGCCTTGACGTCCTTGCCGAGCGCGAAGGGCGCGCGCTTGCGCACCGTGACGCCCTGGCCCTTGAGCGCCTCGGCATTGAAGCCCTTCTCGATGTCGGCATAGGCCTCGGCCGGCATCTCGACGATGATGATGCTGGCGCCCGCGCTCTCGTCGACATAGCCGGAGAACTGGCCGGCGGGCGTCATGGACGGGGGCGGCTCGAGGCCGATGCTGAGGCCCGGAAGGAAGGGCGGCTCGGCGGCGCGCACGGCTGGCACGGCGCTCAGGCCCGCGACCACCATCAGGGCCATCATGACAAGACGCGGCAGCAGGGATGCCATACGCTCGTTCTCCTTGCGGGGGGGCGGGCAGCGTGGCGGTGCCGCCGTCCGATGATGGTTTGTCAGGGCCGCGTGACGCGGCGCAGGGTCAGATTGATCCGGCCCGGCTCGCGGAGCAAGGTCGAAGTGCCCGGCATGATCCTGTCGATGCCGTGAAAGGCGAGCCGCGCCGGCCCGCCGAAGAGCAAGGCGTCGCCCGAGGCGAGGCGCAGCGAGACCGTGGGATCGCGCCGGCCGGTGCCGCCGATGCGGAACAGGGCGGTGTCGCCGAGCGACAAGGAGAGGACGGGAGCGTCGAAATCCTCCTCGTCCCTGTCCTGGTGCAGGCCCATGCGCGTGCCGGGGCCGTAGAAGTTGACGAGGCACGCCTCCGGCGGATGCGGATAGCCGGCGAGCGCCTGCCAGGCCTCCATGAGGGCGGCGGGGATCCGAGGCCACGGCCGGCCGGTCTCGGGGTGGGTCGGCTGGTAGCGGTAGCCGGTCTCGTCCGAGACCCATCCGAGCGGGCCGCAATTCGTCATGCGCACCGAGAAGGGCTTGCCGGTGCGCGGCATGCGCGGGGTGTAGAACGGCGCCTCGCGCGCCACCTCACGCAGGGCGGCGGCCAGCGCCTCCTGCGCCGGACGGTCGAGATAGCCGGGCCAGTGCAGGACGCCCGGCCTCAGTTCCAGCGCCTGTGTCATCGCCCTCGCGGCCGGGCCTCAGCCCTTGAGCACGTCCTTCGATTCCACCGTCGTGTCCGCCTTGAGGCGATAGACGAGCGGCTCGCCCGTGGCGAGCTCCATCGTCGGGATCGTCTCGGGCGTCAGCCGGTCGAGCACCATCACGAGGGCGCGCAGGCTGTTGCCGTGGGCGGCGACGAGCACCTTCTCGCCGCGCATCACGCGCGGCAGGATCTCGCCGATGTAATAGGGCAGCACGCGGGCGGCCGTGTCCTTCAGGCTCTCGCCGCCGGGCGGCGGCACGTCGTAGGAGCGGCGCCAGACGTGCACCTGCTCCTCGCCCCAGCGCTTGCGCGCATCGTCCTTGTTGAGGCCCGACAGCTCGCCGTAGTCGCGCTCGTTGAGCGCCTGGTCGCGGATGGTCTCGAGGCTCTCCTGGCCGAGTTCCTTCAGGATGAGGTCGCAGGTGTGCTGCGCGCGGCTCAGGTCCGAGGTGAAGGCGATGTCGAAGGTAAGGCCGAGCGCCTTGAGGCGCTTGCCGGCGGCCTTCGCCTCGGCCACGCCCTGCTCGGTGAGGCCCGGGTCCTTCCAGCCGGTGAAGAGGTTTTTCAGGTTCCAGTCGCTCTGGCCGTGGCGGACGAGGACGAGAAGGCGCTCCATGGGGATCTCCGGATCGGGTTGGGCTTACAGCGCGGCGATGCCGAGCACGTCGGTCATGGTGTAGAGGCCGGGCGGGCGCTCGCGCGCCCACAGGGCCGCGCGCATCGCGCCGCGGGCGAAGAGCGCCCGGTCGTCGGCCTTGTGGGTGAGCTCGATGCGCTCGCCGTCGCCGGCGAAGACCACGGTGTGCTCGCCGATGACGGAGCCGCCCCGCAGGGTGGCGAAGCCGATGTCGCCGGCACGGCGCGCGCCGGTGTGGCCGTCGCGCACCCGCACGGCATGCTCGCGCAGGCCGACCGCGCGGCCCTCCGCGGCGGCCTCGCCGAGCATGAGGGCCGTGCCGGAGGGGGCGTCCACCTTCATGCGGTGGTGCATCTCCAGCACCTCGATGTCGAATTCCGGCCCGAGCGTCGCCGCGACGCGGCGCACCAGCGCCGTCAGCAGGTTGACGCCGAGGCTCATGTTGCCGGACTGGACGATCCGCGTCGTGCGTCCCGCCTCGGCAAGCACGGCAAGGTCAGCATCCGCCAGGCCGGTCGTGCCGACGACATGGACAATGCCGGCCCCGGCCGCGGCGCGAGCGAAGGTGACCGTCGCGGCGGGGGCGGTGAAGTCGATGACGCCGTCGGCCTCGGCGAAGGCGGACGCGACGTCGCTCGTCACCGGGATGCCGAGGCTGCCGGTGCCGGCAAGATCGCCCGCGTCCTTGCCGAGGAAGGGCGAGCCCTCGCGCTCGACGGCGGCGGCAAGCGCCGTGCCGGGTGTCTCGTGCACGGTTTTGACGAGCATGCGCCCCATGCGTCCGGCTGCTCCGACGACGACGAGTCGCATGTCCGCCATGGTGTCTCTCCCGCGCTGGCCGGCGCCGCTGCGCCCGGCCGTGGCCGGTGGTATAGCGGCGCGGGGGGCTTGCGCCAAGACCGCGCCTGCAAGGACCGCGCCTGCACGGCGATCAGGCGAGCGCCAGCACCATGGCGGCGCGGCGGGCGGCATCATGGCCGTGCCGCGCCTCCTCGGCCAATTGCTCGCGCAGGAAGGGCGGCTGCTCCTCCGGCGCCATCTCGCGAAAGCCGAGCAAGGCGTAATAGGGCCCGTTCCAGGCAATGTCGCGATAGGTGGTCAGCGTGACCCGGGCAAAACCCTGCCGGCGCGCCTCGGCGCAGACGGCGGCGATGAGCGCGCGGCCGAGGCCGCGCCCCTGGTGCGGCAGGGCAACCGAGATCTCGCCGATATGGACCATGCCGCCGCACGGCCGGGCGAAGAGGAAGGCGACGGGCACGTCGTCCGCGCCGGCCGCGACCCAGTGCCAGCCGAGGTGGCGCGCATGGCTTTCGACCGCAGCGGGCGGCTCATCGGCGACCCAGGCAAGATCGCTCGCCCGGAAGCGTTCGCCGGCCGAGCGCTCGACGTCCGGCAGGCGGGCGAGGTCCGCCGCCTGCGTCGGCCTTATGCGGTAAGGGGCGGGCGCGCCGGGCTCACCCGTCCGACGGCTGCGGTCCGTCATAGCCCTCGATGATGATGATGTCGGCGATGGCATGGCCGTCGCGCTTGGCCTTGGCGGCCTTGTACTCGGGCGAGTGCCAGCAGGCGACGGCGGCCTCGCGGTCCGGGAACTCGATGACGACATTGCGCTGGCGCGCGCCGCCTTCCACTGCCTCGAAGGCGCCGCCGCGCACGAGGAAGCGGGCCCCGTACTTGCGGAAGGCGTCGCCGTTGGCGGCGACATAGGCCTTGTAGGCCTCCGGGTCCTCGACGTCGACGCGGCCGATCCAATAGGCTTTTGCCATTCTCTCCTCCCTCAGGCGGTTAGGTTTGCGGAAATGTCGGCGACGATCGCCTCGGCCGCTGCGCGTGGATCGCTCGCGGCCGTCACCGGCCGGCCGACGACGAGGTGGTCGGCCCCGGCGCGGATCGCCTCGCCCGGCGTCATCACGCGCTTCTGGTCGCCGACGGCGCTGCCGGCCGGGCGCACGCCCGGCGTGACGAGCAGCATGGACGGGCCGAGGGCGGCACGCAGGGCGGCCGCTTCGTGCGGCGAGATGATGAGGCCGTCGATGCCGATGTCCTTCGCCTGATCGGCGCGGCGGCGCACGGTCGGCCCGACGCCCTCAGCATAGCCGGCGGCAATGAGATCGTCGTCGTCGTAGGAGGTCATCACGGTCACGGCGAGGAGCTTCAGACCCGTGCCGGCACGCCCGGCATGGGCGGCGCGCATCGTCTGCGGATAGCCGTGGACGGTGAGGAGATGCACGCCGAGCCGTGCCACCTGGGCCGTCGCACGCTCGACCGTGTTGGGGATGTCGTGCAGCTTGAGGTCGAGGAAGACCTTCTTGCCCGCCTTCACGAGCCGCTCGGCGACGGCGAGGCCGCCCCCGCCGTAAACGAGCTCCATGCCGATCTTGTAGAAGCTGACGGCATCGCCGAGCCTGTCGACGAGCGCCAGGGCCTCGTCGGCGCTCGGCATGTCGAGCGCGGTGATCAGGCGATCGCGAGCGTTCGTCTGCATGGACGTATCCTTTACGGCTGGTCGAAGGGGCGCCAGCCGTGTAGCACCTTCCGCGGCCCGCTGTCGAAGGCGAATATCGGGAAGGCGAAGAGGTTGCCGCCGCCCGGCGCCTGGTCGAAGCGCCGTGCGATCGCCTCGCCCGCGAGGTGGCAGTAGAGCAGCGTGCCGACGCCGCCATGGCCGACGAAGCAGACATCGCGGCTGCCGTCCTCGCCCTTGAGCGCGCCTTCGACGGCGGCGACGATGCGCCGCTGGGCGTCGCGGGCCCGTTCCCAGCCGCGGATGCTCTCGTCCGGATGAGCGAAGAAGAGATCGGCCGTCGCCTCGAACTCCGGCGGCGGCAGGAAGCCGGTGGCCGAGCGGTCGTTCTCGTGCATGGCCTCGCGCACCTCGACGGCAAGGCCGAGGTGCTCGGCAAGGATCGTCGCGGTCTCGACGGCCTTGCGCTCGGTGGAGGAGACGATTCGGCCGATGCGGCGCGTCCAGGCAAGGCCGGCGGCCTCGCGCGTGCGCGCACGGCCGCGGTCGGAAAGGCCCCAGTCCGGCACGGGAACGGCGGGGTCGATCGCGACCTCAGGATGGGTCACGTAGAAGGCGGTCGACACGCTACGCCCGGCGGGCGCGATAGACCCATACGCGTGCCGGCGGCAGGTTCCACCACACGCGGTTGGAGGCGGTCGCCGAATAATGCGCCGCGTCCTTCGGGATGGGCGGCACGACCGCGTAGGTGAACTGGACGAAGGGCGCCCCGCTCCGCATCAGGTCGAAGGCGTCGTTCAGCAGCGCGAGCCGCATGGGCAGCGGCTTCGTGAACAGCGGCAGGCTCGAGACGACGGCGGCGGCGGGACGGGCGGCGCTACCGCCGAGGGTCTCCGCCAGGCCGTAGGCGTCGCCCTCGACGACGGTGGCCGCCGGGAAGCGGCGCCTGAGCAGCTTGCAGAAATCGGGATTGAACTCGACGAGGATGAGGCGCTCGGGCGCCACGCCGCGGCGGATGATCGCCTCGGTGACAGGTCCCGTGCCCGGGCCGAGCTCGATGACCGGGCCGTCGAGATGCGGGTCGACATAGCTTGCCATGGTGCGGGCGAGCATCCGCCCGGAGGGGCTCACCGCACCCGTGACGAGCGGGCGCTCGACCCAGGACTTGAGGAAGCGGGCTTCGTCTTCGAGCGGGGGCTTTTCCTCGCGGCGGCGCAGCTCAATCACGGATCCACACTTTCCGGTCTTTCGGGACGAACAATAGCTGAAACAGCCAGCCGGCGCGGTCAAGCCCCTTGCCGGTCAGGCATTGCCGCTGACGCCGCCGCCGAAGCCTTCGAAGAAGTCCTTGACGCGCGAGAAGAAGCCGGTGCTTTCCGGGTGCGTCTCACGCGAGGATTCTTCCTCGAACTCCATGAGCAGCTCGCGCTGGCGCTTGGTGAGCTTCTGCGGCGTCTCGACCACCACCTGGATGTAGAGATCGCCGAAATCGCGCGAGCGCAGCACCGGCATGCCCTTGCCCCTGAGGCGGAACTGCTTGCCGGTCTGGGTGCCCTCGGGCACCTTCACGCGGGCTTCGCCGCCGTCGACCGTCGGCACGTCGAATTCCCCGCCGAGCGCGGCCGTGACCATCGAGATCGGCACGCGGCAGAACAGGTCCGCCCCGTCGCGCTGGTAGATGGGATGCGGCTTCAGCGACAGGAAGATGTAGAGATCGCCGCTCGGTCCGCCGCGCAGGCCCGCCTCGCCTTCGCCGGCGAGGCGGATGCGTGTGCCGTCCTCGACGCCGGGCGGGATGTTGACGGAGAGCGTGCGCTCGCGCGTGACGCGTCCGGCGCCCGAACAGTCGGCGCACGGGTCGTCGATGACCTCGCCGCGGCCGTGGCAGGCCGGGCAGGTGCGCTCGATGGCGAAGAAGCCCTGGGAGGCGCGTACGCGGCCGTAGCCGCCGCAGGTCGGGCATTGCCGCGGCTGCGAGCCGGGCTTGGCGCCCGAGCCGTCGCAGGCCTCGCAGACGATCGAGGTCGGCAGCGTGAGGGTCGCGGTCTTGCCCTTGTAGGCATCCTCGAGGGTGATCTCGAGGTTGTAGCGCATGTCGGCGCCGCGCTCGCGGCCACCGCCGCCATTGCCGCGGCCACGGGTGCCGGCGCGACCCATGAAATCGCCGAACAGGTCGTCGAAGATGTCCGCCATGGAGGAGGCGAAGTCGGCGCCGAAGCCGTGGGCGCCGTTCATGCCGCCGCCCTGCTCGAAGGCGGCATGGCCGAAGCGGTCGTAGGCCGCGCGCTTCTGCGGGTCCTTCAGCGCCTCGTAGGCCTCGTTGATTTCCTTGAAGCGCGCCTCGGCGGCATGGTCGCCGGGATTGCGGTCGGGGTGGTAGCGCATGGCGAGCTTGCGAAAGGCGCTCTTGAGCTCGCCGTCGGAAGCGCTGCGCTCAACGCCGAGTATTTCGTAATAATCCGCCTTGGCCATGCGACCTCGTCCTCGAAGATCGAACCGGGCCGATCCCTTGGGCCTTCCCGGCGCGGGCGCCATGCCGGCGCGCGGGAGATGAATTCAACATGCAATGACGACGGGACCCGGCGCAAGCGCCGGGTCCCGTCGCGCGTGGGTTACGCGCTCTTCTTCTTGTCGTCGTCGACTTCCTGGAAGTCGGCGTCGATCACGTCGTCCTTCGCCTCACCCTGGCCTTCAGCCGATTCGGCGCCGGCCTCGCCCGCCTGCGAGGCCTGGTAGATGGCCTCGCCGAGCTTCATGGAGGCCTGCATCAGGTCGTTGGTCTTGGCCTGGATGCCGGCGACGTCCTCGCCCTCGAGCGCGGTCTTCAGCGCGGCGATCGCATCCTCGATGGCGCCCTTCTCGGCCGCCCCCACCTTGTCGCCATGCTCCTTGAGCGACTTCTCGGTGGCGTGGATGAGGCTCTCGCCCTGGTTCTTCGCCTCGACCAGCTCGCGCCGCTTCTTGTCCTCGGCGGCGTGGGCCTCGGCGTCCTTGACCATCTTGTCGATGTCGGCCTCCGACAGGCCGCCCGAGGCCTGGATGCGGATGGCCTGCTCCTTGCCGGTCGCCTTGTCCTTGGCCGAGACGTTGACGATGCCGTTGGCGTCGATGTCGAAGGTCACCTCCACCTGGGGCACGCCGCGCGGGGCCGGCGGCAGGCCGACGAGGTCGAACTGGCCGAGCAGCTTGTTGTCGGCCGCCATCTCGCGCTCGCCCTGGAAGACGCGGATGGTGACCGCGGTCTGGTTGTCCTCGGCGGTGGAGAAGACCTGGCTCTTCTTGGTCGGGATGGTCGTGTTGCGGTCGATGAGGCGCGTGAACACGCCGCCCAGCGTCTCGATGCCGAGCGACAGCGGCGTCACGTCGAGGAGCAGCACGTCCTTGACGTCGCCCTGCAGCACGCCGGCCTGGATGGCGGCACCGATGGCGACCACCTCGTCCGGGTTGACGCCCTTGTGCGGCTCCTTGCCGAAGAACTGCTTCACGACCTCCTGCACCTTGGGCATGCGCGTCATGCCGCCGACGAGGACGACCTCGTCGATGGCGCCGGCGGACAGGCCCGCATCCTTCAGCGCCTTGCGGCACGGCTCGATGGTGCGCTGGATGAGGTCGTCGACCAGCGCCTCGAACTTGGCGCGGGTCAGCTTCAGCGCAAGATGCTTCGGCCCGGAGGCGTCGGCGGTGATGTAGGGCAGGTTGATCTCGGTCTGCTGCGCCGAGGAGAGCTCGATCTTCGCCTTCTCGGCGGCTTCCTTGAGGCGCTGCAGGGCGAGCTTGTCCTTGCGCAGGTCGATGCCCTGCTCCTTCTTGAACTCGTCGGCGAGATACTCGACGAGGCGCATGTCGAAGTCTTCACCGCCGAGGAAGGTGTCGCCGTTGGTCGACTTCACCTCGAAGACGCCGTCGCCGATCTCGAGGATCGAGATGTCGAAGGTGCCGCCGCCGAGGTCGTAGACCGCGATCGTGCCGGTCGATTTCTTGTCGAGGCCGTAGGCGAGCGCGGCCGCCGTCGGCTCGTTGATGATGCGCAGCACCTCGAGGCCGGCGATCTTGCCGGCGTCCTTGGTGGCCTGGCGCTGGGCGTCGTTGAAATAGGCCGGGACGGTGATGACGGCCTGCTCGACCTTCTGGCCGAGATAGGCTTCCGCCGTTTCCTTCATCTTCTGCAGCGTGAAGGCGGAGATCTGCGACGGCGAATATTCCTTGCCGTCGGCGGCGACCCAGGCGTCGCCGTTGCCGCCCTTGACGATCTTGTAGGGCACGAGGCCCATGTCCTTCTTCGTCATCGGATCATCGAAGGTGCGGCCGATGAGGCGCTTGATGGCGAAGAAGGTGCGTTCGGGGTTCGTCACCGCCTGGCGCTTGGCCGGCTGGCCGACGAGGCGCTCGCCGTCGTCGGTGAAGGCGACGATGGAGGGCGTCGTGCGGGCGCCTTCCGCGTTCTCGATCACCTTGGGCGTCGTGCCTTCCATCACGGCGACGCAGGAATTGGTGGTGCCGAGGTCGATACCGATAACCTTACCCATGGATGTGATCCCTCACTTTCAAGCAGACCGCCGTGCCGGATCCCGAAGCGATCCGGCCCATGGCTTGACTCTAACCAAACTCAGGCACATCGCGGCCTTGGCTGTCGCGCTGCGCCCCTAACCGACAATCCGCACGTCGGGCGCGTATATAAGGACAGGCCCTGCGGCAGGCAAGGCGACTGTCACATGCGCCGGCGGCGTTGTCTTCTGCCATGAGATGGATGCGGGGGTGGCGCTTCGCAAGGCTTGCGACCGCACCTGCCCGCGGCTTGCCCCTGAACGGGGAGGCGGCTTCAGCCGCCTGCCTGCCCGGCCTCCCAGCCGAGGATGGCCTGCTTGCGCGTGAGGCCCCAGTGATAGCCGGTGAGGGCGCCCGAACGGCCGAGCACACGGTGGCACGGCACGACGAAGGAGATGGGATTCTTGCCGACGGCAGCGCCGACGGCGCGAGCCGCGCTCGGCTTGCCGATGTGCTCTGCAACCTGCGAATAGGTGGTGGCGCAGCCCAGCGGCACCTTGAGCAGGGTGCGCCACACGCGCACTTCGAAGTCCGTGCCGATGAGGACCACGTTGAGCGGCCGGTCGGCCCGCCACATGGCGGGATCGAAGATGCGCGCGGCGAGTGGCCCGGTCACGGACGCGTCTTCCACGTAATGCGCCTGGGGCCAGCGCCGGCGCATGTCGGCGAGGGCGGCTCCGCGGTCGCCCCCATCCACGAAGCCGAGGCCGGCGAGGCCGCGGTCAGTGGCGACGAGGATGGCCTCGCCGAAGGGCGAGGGGTGGAAGCCGTAGGACATGACGAGGCCCGCGCCGCCGGCCTTGTAGGCGCCCGGCGTCATCGCCTCGTGGGTGACGAAGAGATCGTGCAGGCGGCCGGGGCCTGACAGGCCCACTTCGTAGGCCGTTTCGAGCACGCTCGCGGAGGCATCGAGCAGGGCCCGCGCGTGGTCGAGCGTGATCGCCTGCAGGAAGGCCTTGGGCGAGAGGCCGCACCAGCGCCGGAAGAGATGGTGCACCTGCGTCGTCGTCAGGCCGGCATGGGCGGCCATGTCGTCGAGCGAGGGCTGGCTGCGCCAGCGCTCGGAGATGAAGGCGATGATGCGCCGCACGCGTTCATAGTCGCCGGCGGCCGTCGCCGCGCTCTCCGCGGCGAGCAGGTCGTCGAAGACGGGCAGGGTCTTGATCGCGCTGTCCAGCATGGTCCGGCAAATCCTCCGGCGGCAAGCATAGGCATCGCGCCGGCCCGCGCCACCCGAAAGCTGCTCGGCCTCTCTGGGCAAGGAAAATCCCGTTGGCTAAGCTCGCGGTGCCGGGGGCGAAAGCAGCAGCATCGGGCCAGCGATGCAACCGGGGGAGATGGGCTCCCCCGGCTGCGGCGACAGCCTCGCCTCCTGACCGGAGGAAAGCCATGTTCTGGATTTTTCCAGGCTTCGGCTTGTTCCTGGCGATAAAGAAAACCCGGAGGGGCTGGCAAGTCTCTCTCCGGGTCTTCCTAGGCTAAGGGACCGGGGATCGGGTGAAAACCCGATCCCCACTCCGTTCTCCAATATAGCCGCAAAGCCGATCCATTCCAAGCATGGCTCCGGAAGGCTCACCCGCGCTTTGCGGTCGCGAGAGCGGCCGAGAAAGCATCGGCGAAGTCCGCCTTCTCATCGGCCGACAGGGCGTTGCCCACGGAAACACTCTCGCCGCGCGACACGACCGTCAGGCGTTGCAGGCCGAAATCCTCGTCGCTGACGCGCTCGAGCCGGGTCCAGGCCGGGTTGAATCGCCACTCGCGCCGGTCGCCGCAATGGCCGACCTTGCGCAGGAGAAGCTCGATCCGTGTCAGGAAGACTTCCTCGAAGCTGCGGGCGCGGCGGAAATTGACGCGGAAGGCGAGGTAGATGGCGAGAAGGTCGAGGCCGAAGAAGCCCGCGACCGGCCAGGCGCCGGCGAGCATGAAGGGGACGCTGGAGACGAAGGTCGCCACGCACATCAGCGTCATGACCAGCCGGAAGGCGTTCTGCCCCAGCGAGCGGTGCGGCGTGATGAGCGCGCAGAACAGCGGCTCGGCCGCGGGATCGCTCACCGCTTCCGGACCCGGCGGGAGAGAGTGCTTGTCGCTCGTCATCGCCGTCCATTATAGGACCGGCATGCGCGTGAAGCACCCTTCTTCCCCCGCCGGCGGCCCGGCGGTCTCCAAACCCCGGCAGGCGAAGGCCGCCGGTGCGTCCAGAAAGGCGCCGGCCAAGACGGCGTCGGCCCGCGCCGGCAAGGGCGGCAAGGGCGGGAAGGGCCCGGCCGTGCCGGATGCGGCGACCGTCGCCGAGATCTTCCGGCGCTTCCACGACGCCAATCCCGAGCCCAAGGGCGAGCTCGAATACGTCAATCCTTACACCTTGCTCGTCGCAGTCGCGCTGTCGGCCCAGGCGACGGACGTCGGCGTCAACAAGGCGACGCGCCCGCTCTTCGCCATTGCCGACACGCCGGAAAAGATGCTCGCCCTCGGCGAGGAGCGGCTGCGCGAGGCCATCAAGACCATCGGCCTCTACCGCAACAAGGCGAAGAACGTCATCGCCCTGTCGCGCCAGCTCATCGAGCGTTTCGGCGGCGAGGTGCCGCGCTCGCGCGAGGAGCTCGAGACCCTGCCGGGTGTCGGCCGCAAGACGGCGAACGTGGTCATGAACATCGCCTTCGGCGCGCCGACCATCGCCGTCGATACGCATCTCTTCCGTGTCGCCAACCGCATCCCGCTCGCCCCGGGCAAGACGCCGCTCGCGGTGGAGCTCGGCCTCGAGAAAATCGTGCCCGAGCCCTACAGGCGCCACGCCCATCATTGGCTCATCCTGCACGGGCGCTACGTCTGCAAGGCGCGCAAGCCGGATTGCGGCCGCTGCCTCATCAACGACCTGTGCCGCTACGAGGCCAAGACGATCTGAGGCGACAAACGATGCGACGGCTCAGCCGTAGACGAGAAGCCCGGCGAGGCCCGCGGCGCCGACGACGATGCGCCACCAGCCGAAGACCGCGAAGCCGTGCCGCGAGACGAAGTTGAGCAGCGAGCGCACCACGAAGAGGCCGGCGACGAAGGCCGAGATGAAGCCGACGACGATGAGCGCGCCGTCGTTGAAGCTGAGATTCTTGTAGTTCTTCAGGAGGTCGTAGGCGAAGGCGCCCGCCATGGTCGGCATGGCGAGGAAGAAGGAGAACTCCGCCGCCGAGCGCTTGTCGGCGCCCATCAGCATGGCGCTGACGATGGTGGCGCCCGAGCGCGACACGCCGGGGATCATGGCCAGGCACTGGCAGATGCCGATCTTGAGATACATCGGCAGCGGGTAGTGCATGGCGTCCCGGTGCTCGACCTTCAGCGTCAGCCCGTCGACGGCGAGCAGCACCACGCCGCCGACGATGAGCGAGATGCAGACGATCGTCGGATCGAACAGCACTTCCTTGATGAAGCCGTGCAGGAGGGCGCCGATGATCGCCGCCGGCAGGAAGCCGATGAGGACGCCGAGGACGAAGCGGCGCATGCCGGGGTCCGTCGGCAGGCCGCGGGCGATGAGGAGGAGCTTGCTGAAATAGACCGAGAGGATGGCGAGGATGGCGCCGAGCTGGATCAGCACCTCGAAGGTCTTGCCGTTCGATTCGAAGCCGATGAAATGGCCGAGCAGCAGCAGGTGGCCCGTCGAGGACACCGGAATGAACTCCGTCAGGCCTTCGACGAGGCCGAGCACGAGTGCTTCGAGGGCGTCCGTGAGAGTCATGCGGCGGTCCTGCGGCAGGTTGTGGGCGGGCTGTGAAGAGTTGCGGGACGGGGCGGGGACGGCCCGTCCCCGGAAAGCGAATCGAGTTGTGTCAGCCCGGCAGCGGTTCTATACGGGGAGCGGCCATCGTGCCAGCCGGTCTGCGGCGCGCGGATATGCCGGCAGGTGACCGCTTCTGCCTTATTGCCGCCTGCCTGTGAGCATAGTCCGCGCGTATCATGGCGACCCTGCATCACTATCCCTTCTGTCCGCACTCCCGTTTCATCCGGCTCATCTTCGGCGAGATCGGCGCCGAACCGTCCGTGGTGGAGGAAAAGCCGTGGGAGCGGCGCACCGAATTCTTGGTGCTCAACCCCGCCGGGCTCGTGCCCGTGCTGGTGGAGGAGCAGGGGCTCGTGGTGCCCGGCGCCTCCGTCATCGCCGAATATCTCGACGAGACGCGGAGCGGCGGGCTCGACGCCATGCGCCGCCTTCTGCCGCAGACGGTCGCCGACCGGGTCGAGGTGCGGCGGCTGATGGAGTGGTTCCACCAGAAGTTCTTCGAGGAGGTGTCGGGCTATCTCGTCACCGAGAAGATCTACAAGCGCTTCATGGGCGCGGACGCCGGCGGCGGGCCGCCGGATATGAGCGCCATCCGTGCGGCGCGCAGCAATGTCCGCTATCATCTGAAATACATCGGCTTCCTTGCCGCGAAGCGGAACTGGCTGGCGGGCGCGCAGCTCACCTATGCCGACCTCGCGGCGGCGGCGCATCTGTCCTGCGCCGACTATCTGGGCGATGTGCCCTGGGACGAGGACGAAACGGCGAAGGCGTGGTACGCACGGGTGAAATCGCGGCCGTCCTTCCGGACGCTGCTGAACGACAGGGTGCCGGGCATGGCGCCGGCCGCCCACTACGCGGATCTCGATTTCTGACGGGCGAGGCGCTCAGGCGCGCCGTTGCCGCACGGGCCGCGGCCGAGGGCTTCGACGTCCTCAAGGTCACGCATCCGGCCGCCGTGCCGCAGCTGCCGGAAAGGCTCGGCGCGTGGCTCGCCGAAGGGCGCCAGGGCAGCATGGCCTGGATGGCCGACAGGGCCGACGAGCGCGCCGACCCGGCGCGGCTCTGGCCGGAGGTGCGCTCCATCATCCTCCTCGGCATGAACTACGGTCCCGCCGAGGATCCGCTGGCCAATCTCGCGCGGCCCGAACGGGCGACCATCTCGGTCTATGCCCGCAACCGCGACTATCACGACATCATCAAGGGCAAGCTCAAGCAGGTGGCCTCGCTCCTCGCTTCCGCGGGCGGGGCGGACGTCAAGGTCTTCGTCGACACCGCGCCGGTGATGGAGAAGCCGCTCGCCGAGGCGGCCGGCCTCGGCTGGCAGGGCAAGCACACCGTGCTCGTCTCGCGCACCTTCGGCAGCTGGCTCTTCCTCGGCGCCATCTTCACGACGGCCGAGCTGCCGGCCGACGCGCCGGAAGAGGACCATTGCGGCTCGTGCCGGCGCTGCCTCGACATCTGCCCGACGGCGGCCTTCCCTGCGCCCTACGTGCTCGATGCGCGGCGCTGCATCTCCTACCTCACCATCGAGCACAAGGGGCCGATCCCGCGCGACCTGCGCCCCCTCATGGGCAACCGCGTCTTCGGCTGCGACGACTGCCTCGCCGTCTGCCCGTGGAACAAGTTCGCGCGGGAAGCGCGGGAGGCGCGCCTCGCCGCCCGGCCGGAGCTGACGGCGCCGTCGCTCGCCGCGCTCGCGCGGCTCGACGATGCCGCCTTCCGCCAGCTCTTCGCCGGCTCGCCGGTGAAGCGCACGGGACGCGAGCGCTTCATCCGCAACGTGCTCGTCGCCATCGGCAATTCCGGCTTGCCGGAACTCGCGGAATCGGCCTTCCCTCTCCTCGACGACCCCTCCGCGCTGGTCCGCGGCACGGCCGTGTGGGCCCTGTCGCGGGTGCTGCCGGCGGAGGATTTCACGGCGCTCGCTGCGATCCGCATGGACGGGGAGGAGGATATGGGCGTGCGCGAGGAATGGCGTTTGGCGCTCGGCGAGAGCGCCGGGGAGGGCTGACGTGAACCTGTTCGTCTTCGGTCTCGGCTACAGCGCCGGCCATTTCGTCGCCCGGTACCGCGAACGCTTCGACCGCGTCTCGGGAACGGTGCGCAGCACCGAGAAGGCGGCCGCGGTCAATGCGGCGCCGGGCGGGGTCGAGGCCTTCGTCTTCGCGGACGGGCACCTGCCGGAGGCTGCGGCCGCGGCACTCGCGGAGGCGGATGCCCTCATCGTCAGCATCGCGCCGGGGCCGGAGGGGGACGTGGTGCTGGCGGCCGCGCGCGAGGCGATCGCGCGGGCGCCGAGGCTCAGGTGGATCGCCTATCTGTCCACCGTCGGGGTCTATGGCGACCACGGCGGCGCCTGGGTGGACGAGAGCGCGCCGCTCAACGCCTCCATGGGGCGCACGCGCCAGCGCGTGCTTGCGGAAGAGGCGTGGCTGGCGCTCGGTCGCGAGACGGGCAAGGCGGTGCAGGTCTTCCGGCTCGCCGGCATCTACGGGCCGGGGCGCAGCCCGCTCGCCAAGCTCCTGCGCGGCGAGGCGCAGCGCATCATCAAGCCCGGCCAGGTGTTCAACCGGATCCATGTGGAGGACATCGCCGCCGCGCTCGCCGCCTCGCTCGCGCGGCCGTCGCCCGGGGCGATCTACAACGTCGCCGATGACGAGCCGGCGCCGCCGCAGGACGTCGTCACCTATGCGGCCGAACTCGCCGGCATCGCGCCGCCGCCGGAGGTGCCCTTCGCGGAGGCCGAGCTGTCGCCGATGGCGCGCAGCTTCTATGCCGACAACCGCCGCGTCTCCAACCGTCGCCTGCGCGAGGAACTCGGCGTGTCGCTCGCCTATCCCACCTATCGCGAGGGGATTGCGGAGCTGGCGCGGGCGGAGCTCGCCGGGCGGGGCTGAACCCCGTCAGGCGGCGTGGCGGTTCGCGGCCGGGCCGAAGTGGCCGATGTAGCGCGGGTTGATCGCCTCGACGGGCAGCACTACCAGCACGTCCGTGGTGCCGAACTGATGGTCGATCACGGCCCCCTCGCCGATGGAGGCGCCAAGGCGCAGGTAACCCTTGACGAGCGGTGGCAGCGCATGCAACGCGGCCTTGGGGTCGACCGCCTCCTTCGGCAGCCGGTCCATGGCGACGCCGCGGCCGGTGAGCGCGTTCGCCCGCCAGTTCTCCGGCGCGCGGGCGAAATGGTGCAGGAAGCTGAGCTGCAGGGCCATCTGGTCGGGATTGGTGCCTTCGAGGCTGGCGCAGCCCAGCATCACGTCGATGCGGTGGTGCAGCACGTAGGTCCAGATGCCGTGCCACAGCAGTTCGACGGTGCGCTTGTTGCGATAGGGCTTCAGCACGCAGGAACGGCCGAGCTCCAGGAAGCGCTTGCCGGGATTGGCGTCGATCAGCGGCTGGATGTCGAACTCGCCGGCCGTGTAGAAGCCCCAGTGCCGGTCGGCCACCTCCTGCCGGAGAAGGCGGTAGGTGCCGACCACCTGCGGCTTGGGGTTGCGGAAGGCCTTCTTCGGCACGTCGTAATCGAGCACGAGCAGGTGGTCGCAGATGGCGTCGTACTCGTCGATGTCGCGCCGCGACAGCATGGACGTCGCGTTCGGCAGCGCCGACATCTCCTCGTAGAAGACGCGGAAACGCAGCCGTTGCGCCTGCTTGATCTCCTTGCGGGTGCGGGCGAGGCGCACCTCGAGCGAGCCGAGGCGCCCGAGGATGGTCGGCAAACCGCCGGCATCGGCCGGGGCCGGCGCGCGGAACGGCAGGAGCGCATTCGCCGTCGCGGCCCCCCAGTTGCTGGGGCGCAGCATGTTCGTAAAGCCGCGCGGCGCGACCCGGATGATGTCGGGTTGCGCGGCCCCTTGCGAGGTCTTCACCTGTGTCGGATCGTAAACCATGAGCCCCAGACCGTCTGCCCCGAAAGCGGCGTCGTCAGCCCGGCGCGCCGGTTTGCCGACGCAGCCATTCCGCCGCATATCTTAACGGAACCATAAGCCTCGGAAAGTTTTGTGACAACGATGAGATGGGGCGACAGGCTCAGGCCCGGGCCGCGCCGGTGGCATCCGCGCCCTCGACAAGTTCTTGAATTTTCTGGCGTTCAAACGGTTTGGCAAGAAAGCCGTCCGCTCCCGCCGCCATGGCCGCGGCGCGGTCCTCGGCGAAGGCGTTAGCCGTCAACATGACGATTCGCGCATGGACCGGGCGGGGATGGGCGGCCTCCGCGGCGCGGATGCGGCGCACCGCTTCGAGCCCGTCCATCTCGGGCATTCGCGCGTCCATCAGGACGAGGTCGAAGGGCTCCTCGTGGCCGGCGAGCACCCGCCGCATCGCAGCGACGGCCTTGACACCGTCGCGCACCCAGAGCGTCTCGGCCCCCGCCCCTTCGAGAAGCTTGAGGGCGAGCAGGGCGTTGATCTCGTTGTCCTCGGCGAGGAGGACGCGTCGCCGGCGCGGCTCTCCCTCGCCCGCCCGGGGCAGTGCCTGGGCCTGCGCCGAATGGGTCTGCTGCGGCGGCAGCGCGGCGGGCTCGTGCGCGATCTGCTGCATCAGGGACAGGGCGCGCACCGGTTTTACCAGATAGCCGTCGAAGCCGGCGGCGGCCGGCGGGCCGAACTCGCGCCGCTCGAAGGGCGAGAGGAGGACGAGGCTGCGCCGCACGCCGGAGCGCCGGGCGAGGGTGGCGAGGCGCCGCGCCGCCTCCTCGCCGAGCGCGCAGTCGGTGAGGACAACGTCGTAGCCGCCCGCCGCCATCGCCGCGCTCGCGGCCTCTTCGCTTTCGCGAATCTCGGCGCCCGCCCCGGCCGCCGCGAGCCGGCGCGCGATGAAGGGTGCCTCGAAGGGCGAATGGGCGATGATGAGCACGCGCTTGCCGGAGAGGTCGACCTGCGTCGGCGGAGGCAGCGCGGGTCGGCTGTCGCCGCCGACGCTCGCGAGGGCGATGGCGAAGCGGAAGGTGGCGCCGCGGCCCTCCTCGCTCTTGACGGTGATGGTGCCGCCCATGCGCTCGACGATATGGCGGCAGATGGCGAGGCCGAGCCCCGTGCCGCCATGGCGGCGGCTCGCGGTGTCGTCGACCTGCTCGAACTCGCGGAAGACCGCATCCTGGCGGCTCTTGGGGATGCCGGGGCCGGTGTCGGCGACGCTGAAGGCGATGTGCCCGTCGGCCTCAACCTCGATGCTGACGCCGACGCCGCCCTGGTCGGTGAACTTCACTGCGTTGCCGGCAAGGTTCATCAGCACCTGGCGCAGGCGGTCGCGGTCGCCCATGACGAGTGCCGGCAGGTCGGGCGCGATGAAGCTCGCGATCTCGATGCCCTTGCCCTGCGCCCGCGGGGCCAGGAGCTCGACGACGTTCTCGACGAGGCTGCGCAGGTCGAACGGCTCCTGCACGAGGGCGATCTTGCCGGCCTCGATCTTGGAGAAGTCGAGGATGTCGTCGATGAGCGACAGGAGCACCTCGCCCGAGGTCTTGACGGCGCGCACATAGGTGGCCTGTTCGGGATCGAGGCGCGTGTCGGCGAGGAGATCGGCCATGCCGAGGATGCCGTTGAGCGGCGTGCGCACCTCGTGGCTGACGGTGGCGAGGAAGCGGGACTTGGCCTCGCTCGCCGCCTCGGCGCGGTGGCGCGCGTCGAGCAGGTCGTGCTCGGCGGCGACGCGGCTCGTCACGTCGCGGCCGACGCGCTGGCGCTCGGCGCCGCTGTCGCCGATGGCGAGGGTCTCGATCCACGAGATCCAGACGATGCCGCTGCGGAAGTCGATGGCCTCGTCGAAGATGCGCGCGCCCGTCGTCGACAGGCGCACGTCGCTGATCTCGCGCACGACCGGCTGCCAGTGGCTGCCGACGAGCTCCTCGCGCGACCGGCCGGCGAGGCGCGCGAAGGCGTCGTTGCAGTAGATGATGCGCCCGTCCTGGGCGCGGCGGACGATGACGTCGCCCTGCGCCTCGACGAGGCTGCGGTAGTGCTCGCGACTTTCGGACAGTTCCCAGACCGAATCGTGCAGTGTCTCGATCTCGGCTTCCAGCCGGTCGATCTGGGCGAGAAGGGTCCTGCGGCGCCGGGCGATGAGCCACACCACGGTCGCGACCACGATCAGCGCGGCGGCGCCAGTCACGAGGTCATGAGAGGTGGTCAGAAGGTCCATCGGGCGGATCAGCTCAGCTTTTCGTTGCTGCGCAAACTCCCATGGAGGCGTTGAGATTGCGTTGGCAGGCGTGCTGAATCGCCCGTTAAGCGGTTCAGGCCGGCACGGCGAGCCGCTCGAGCGCCGTTCGGTAGGACAGGGCCTCGGCGAGATGCAGGCGCCCGACCCGTTCCTCGCCGTCGAGATCGGCGAGGGTGCGCGCCACCTTCAGCACCCGGTGATAGCCGCGGGCGGTGAGGCGCATGGCGTCGGCCGCCTCGCGAATGAGGGCAAGGCCGGCATCGTCCGGCCGCGCCACCTCCTCGAGCACCGGCACGGGGCAGCGGGCATTGGTGGTGACCTCGGCGAGGCCGAGCGCGGAATAGCGGGCGCTCTGCACGGCACGGGCGCGCGCGACACGCCGCGCCACTTCCGCCGAACCCTCGGCCGGCGGCGGCAGGATGAGATCCGCCGCCGTGACGGCCGGCACCTCGATGACGAGGTCGATGCGGTCGATCAGCGGGCCGGACAGCCGCGTCTGGTACTGCGCCATGCAGCGCTCGTTGGGCGAGCGCCGGCAAGCGAAGCCAGGCTCCGTGGCGCGGCCGCAGCGGCAGGGGTTCATGGCGGCGACGAGCTGGAAGCGGGCCGGATAGCTGACGCGGTGGTTGGCGCGCGAGATCAGCACCTCGCCGCTCTCCAGCGGCTGGCGCAGGCTGTCGAGCACCTGGGGCTGGAACTCGGGCAATTCGTCGAGGAAGAGCACGCCATGGTGGGCGAGCGAGACCTCGCCGGGCCGCGCCCTCAGACCGCCGCCGACGAGCGCGGCCATGGAGGCGGAATGGTGCGGTGCGCGAAAGGGCCGGCGATCCGTCAGGGCGCCCTCGGCGAGAAGGCCGGCGACGGACTGGATCATCGAGACTTCGAGCAGCTCGGCCGGGGCGAGCGGCGGCAGGATGGAGGGCAGGCGCTGCGCCAGCATCGACTTGCCGGCGCCGGGCGGGCCGTTCATGAGCAGGTTGTGGCCGCCGGCGGCGGCGATCTCCAGCGCCCGCTTGGCGCTTTCCTGGCCCTTGATGTCCCTCAGGTTCGGCAGGTCGGCGCCGGGGCGCGCCACCGCGGGCTCGGGCCGGGCCATGACCTGCGTGCCCTTGAAATGATTGGCGAGCTGGACGAGGGAGCGCGGGGCGAGGATGTCGAGATCGCCGCTCGCCCAGGCCGCCTCGGGGCCGCAGGCGGCCGGGCAGATGAGGCCGTGCCCGCGCGCATTGGCGGCGATGGCCGCCGGCAGCACGCCGGCGACGGCCGTGACGGACGCATCGAGCGCGAGCTCGCCGAGCACCGTATAGCCGGCAAGGGCATCCGCAGGCACCGCGCCGATGGCGGCCATCACGGCGAGGGCGATGGGCAGGTCGTAGTGCGAGCCCTCCTTGGGCAGGTCGGCCGGGGCGAGGTTGACGGTGATGCGCTTGGCCGGCAAAGCGAGCCCCGCCGCCATCAGGGCCGAGCGCACGCGCTCGCGGCTTTCGGCCACCGCCTTGTCGGGCAGGCCGACGATGGTGAAGGCCACATTGCCCGGCGCGATCTGCACCTGCACGTCGACCGCGCGTGCCTCGATGCCCTCGAACGCGACCGTCGCGACCCTCGCCACCATGCTCTATCCCCCGGCCCGGGCGCACCTTAACGGCGATCGCGGTCCCGCTCAAGAACAGGAAGAGAACAAAAGCCGGCGCCATTGCGGCGGGTATCCGCTTTCAGCGGCGGCAGGGCAGGGTTGCAAAGACGTCGCGGGCTTCGCCCGCCCCAACGCGCTATGCCCTTGTCCGGCGGCTGCTGCGCGCCGTCGGGGATGAAGGTCCGGGACATGGAATTCGATGCCGCGCTCCTGGCGCTGCCGGTCAAGATGGTGCTCGTCGCCGCGATCGTGGTCTCCGGCTCGCTCGCGGCGCAGAAGGCGGGGCCCTTCGTCGGCGGCCTGATCGCGACGCTGCCGATCTCCGCCGGCCCGGCCTATGTCGTGCTCGCCATGGACCACGGCCCGGCCTTCATCGCCGAGAGCGCGGTCGGCAGCGTCAGCATCAACGTCGTCACGGTGATCTTCGCCATGACCTATGCGGTGCTCGCCCGGCGTGGCGCGGGCGGGCTCGGCAGCATCGCCGGGGCGATCGGCGTGTGGCTCCTCGCCGCCCTCGCCATCCGCACGATGACGCCGCCGCTGTGGTTCGGCCTGCTCGTCAATGCCGCGGCCCTTGCCGTGGGGGTGCCGCTGGCACGGCGCTTCTCGCGGGTCGTGATTCCGGCCTCGGATGGTCCCCGTCCGGTCGACCTGATGCTGCGCGCGCTCGCCGTCGCGACGCTCGTGGGCGTTCTCAGCGTCGTCAGCTGGCATATCGGGGCGGTCGCCTCGGGCATTCTCGCCCTCTTCCCCATCGTCATCTCGAGCATTCTCGTCGTCACGCACCGGGCCATCGGCGGGCCGGCGGCCGGTGCCGTCGCGGCGAGCAGCGTCTACGGACTTGCCGGCTTCGCCGCCGCGCTGACGGCGGTGCACCTTGCCGCCGTGCCGCTCGGATCGACCGCTGCGCTGCTGATCGGCCTCGCCATCTGCGTTGCCTGGAACGGCATGCTCTTCACGCTGCGGCTGAGGCGGTTGCGCCGGGTCGCAGCGGCGGCCTGACTAGTGACGGTCGCGTTCGGCCCGCAGCGCCTTAAGGCGATAGAGCGCCTCGAGCGCCTCGCGGGGTGACATCTCGTCCGGATCGACGCCGTCGAGCGCTTCGCCGAGCTCGTCCTTCTGCGCCGCGGCGGCGGCGGGGCGTGCCGGCACGGCGGCGAAGAGCGGCAGGTCGTCGACGAGGGTGGCGACGGGCTTCTCGCGCTCGGTCTTCTCCAGCTCGTCGAGGATGGCGCGGGCGCGCGCGATGACCGGGGGCGGCAGGCCGGCGAGCTTCGCCACCTGGATCCCATAGGAACGGTCGGCCGCGCCGGGGATGACCTCGTGCAGGAAGACGACGTCGCCCTTCCACTCGCTCACCCGGACGGTTGCGTTCTCGACGCGGGCCATGCGCTCGGCGAGCGCGGTGAGCTCGTGATAGTGGGTCGCGAAGAGCGAGCGGCAGCGGTTGATCTCGTGCAGGTGCTCGATCGCCGCCCAGGCGATGGACAGGCCATCGAAGGTCGCCGTGCCGCGGCCGATCTCGTCGAGGATGACGAGCGCGCGCTCGCCCGCCTGGTTGAGGATGGCGGCGGTCTCGATCATCTCGACCATGAAGGTCGAGCGCCCGCGGGCGAGGTCGTCGGCGGCGCCGACGCGCGAGAACAGCTTGTCGACGATGCCGATATGGGCCCGCGCCGCCGGCACGAAGGCGCCCATCTGGGCGAGCACGACGATGAGCGCGTTCTGGCGCAGGAAGGTCGACTTGCCGGCCATGTTGGGGCCGGTGACCAGGGTGATGCGCCCGGCCTTCTCGCCCTCGGGCGGCGAGAGCGCGCAGTCGTTGGCGACGAAGGTCTGGCCCGCGCGCTTGAGCGCCGCCTCGACCACCGGATGGCGCCCGGCGGCGATGGAGAAGGCGAGGCTGTCGTCGACGGTGGGGCGCGTCCAGCCGAGGTCGTCGGCAAGAAGCGCGAGCGCCGCCGTAACATCGACGATGGAGAGCGCCTCGGCAGCACGCTTGATGGCTTCGCCCGCCGCGATGACGGCATCGCCGAGCCGCTCGAAGACGGCAAGCTCGATGCCGAGCGCGCGTTCCGCCGCCGAGGCGATGCGGGCTTCGAGCTCGCCGAGCTCGACCGTGGAGAAGCGCATGGCCCCCGCCATGGTCTGGCGGTGCACGAAAGTGGCGTTGTGCGGCGGCTTGACGAGGTCCTCGCCGACGGCCGGCGGCACCTCGACGAAATAGCCGATGACGTTGTTGTGCTTGACCTTGAGCGTCCGGCAGCCGGTCTCGTTGACATAGCGGGCCTGCAGGGCGGCGATGAAGCGGCGCGAATCGACCTGCAGCACGCGCGCCTCGTCGAGCGTCCCGTCATAGCCCTCGCGCACGAAGCCGCCGTCGCGCTTCAGGAGCGGCAGCTCGTCGGCGAGGGCGGCGGAGAGGTTTTCGGCGAGGCCCGGCGCGACGCCGCGCATCGCTTCGGCGGCGGCCGCCAGTTCCGCGGGCGGGGCGGCGTTGGCGAGGAGGGAGGCGATCGCCTCCGCCGCCACGAGCCCGTCGCGCACGGCGGCGAGGTCGCGCGGGCCGCCGCGGCCGAGCGTCAGGCGCGACAGGGCACGGGCGATGTCTGGCACCGCGGAGAGCGCCTGGCGCAGGCGCTCGCGCAGCGGCCGCTCGCCGAGGAGGAAGGCCACGGCGTCGTGGCGGGCGCGGATCGCGGCGACGCTCGTCAGCGGGCTCGCGAGCCGCTCGGCGAGGAGGCGCCCGCCGCCCGGCGTCACCGTGCGGTCGATGGTCGAAACGAGGCTGCCGCTCCGCTCCCCCGAGAGGGTGCGCATCAGTTCGAGATTGGCGCGCGTCGCCGCATCGATGGAGAGCGTGCCGGAGACATCCTCGCTGCGTGGCGGCGACAGGGGCGGGCGGGCGGCAAGCTGCGTGCGCTCGACATAGGCGAGGGCGGCGGCGGCCGCGGCGATCTCGGCGCGCGAGAAGGCGCCGAAGGCGTCGAGGCTGGCGACGCCGAAGAAATCCTTCAGCCGCCGCTCGGCGGAGGCCGGATCGAGCCCGTCGCGCGCCAGGGGCGTGACGGCGGCGCGCTGCTCGCGCCACAGGTCACGCAGCGTCGGCTCGTCGTAGATCGTGTCCGGCACCACGATCTCGCGCGGGTCGAGCCGCGCGATCTCGGCCGACAGCCCGGCGGCGGCGGTCTCCGTCACGGTGAAGCGGCCGGTGGAGATGTCGATGGCGGCGAGGCCGTAGGCGTAGCTGTCCTCGCCGGTGCGGCGGCGGGCGAGGGCGACGAGGAGGTTGGCCCGCGCCGGGTCGAGCAGGCTGTCCTCGGTGATGGTGCCGGGCGTGACGAGGCGCACGACGCCGCGCTGCACGACGGACTTGCCGCCGCGCTTCCTCGCCTCGGCGGGGTCCTCCGTCTGCTCGCAGACGGCGACGCGGTGGCCGGCGGCGATGAGGCGCTGCAGGTAGTCCTCGGCGCGCTCCACCGGCACGCCGCACATGGGGATGTCCTCGCCGAGGTGCTTGCCGCGCTTCGTCAGGACGATCCCGAGGGTGCGCGAGGCGATCTCGGCATCCTCGAAGAAGAGCTCGTAGAAATCGCCCATGCGGTAGAAGAGGAGGCAGTCCGCATGCGCGGCCTTGATCTCCACATACTGCGCCATCATCGGCGTCATGCGCTGGGGCTCGGCCTCGGAGCGCGCAGCCTCGCGCGTGGCGGCAGGCGCGGCGGCGCTGCCGCCCGTCTGCTCCAGATCATCCGTCGCGGCGCTGACTTCCCGGCTCATGGGCGGGGACGCTAGCAGAGCCGCACGGGTGTTTCATCCACCGTTGCATGGATGTTTTGCAGAAATCGTGGAGAACTTCGCTTGAGGGGCATCGCGCGACTGCCGTAAGGTCTCGCCCCGACAGGAAACGCCCGAGACAAGAAAACGATGGACACTGCCAAGCGCCGCTCCCGCCCGACCTTCACCGACCAGGAAGCCCTGCAATTCCATTCGCAGGGGCGGCCCGGCAAGCTCGAGGTGGTGCCCACCAAGCCCATGGCGACCCAGCGGGACCTCTCGCTCGCCTATTCGCCGGGCGTCGCCGTGCCGGTGAAGGCGATCCACGAGGACCCGAGCGTCGCCTACGACTATACGACCAAGGGCAACCTCGTCGCCGTCATCTCCAACGGCACCGCCATCCTCGGCCTCGGCAACCTCGGGGCGCTCGCCTCCAAGCCGGTGATGGAAGGCAAGTCGGTCCTCTTCAAGCGCTTCGCCGACGTCGATTCGATCGACCTCGAGGTCGACACCGAGGACCCGGACGCCTTCATCAACGCGGTGCGCTATCTCGGACCCTCCTTCGGCGGCATCAACCTCGAGGACATCAAGGCGCCGGACTGCTTCATCATCGAGGAGCGCCTGCGCGAACTGATGGACATCCCGGTCTTCCACGACGACCAGCACGGCACGGCCATCATCGCCGCCGCGGGGCTCATCAACGCGCTGCACCTGACCGGCCGGGACGTGAAATCGACGCGGCTCGTGATCAACGGCGCCGGCTCCGCCGGCATCGCCTGCGCGGAGCTCATCAAGGCCATGGGCTTCGCGCCCAACAACGTCATCCTGTGCGACACCAAGGGCGTCGTCTACAAGGGCCGCCAGGAGGGCATGAACCAGTGGAAGTCGGCCCATGCCGCCGAGACGAAGGCGCGCAGCCTCGCCGACGCGCTCGACGGCGCCGACGTCGTCTTCGGCCTTTCCGCCAAGGGGGCGCTGACGGCGGAGATGATCGCCTCCATGGCGCCGAACCCCATCATCTTCGCCATGGCGAACCCGGACCCAGAGATCCTGCCGGAGGAGGTCGCGGCCATCCGCGACGACGCCATCATGGCGACGGGCCGCTCGGACTATCCCAACCAGGTCAACAACGTCCTCGGCTTTCCCTATATCTTCCGCGGCGCGCTCGACGTGCAGGCGACGACCATCAACATGGAGATGAAGATCGCCGCGGCCCAGGCGCTCGCCGACCTTGCGCGCGAGGACGTGCCGGACGAGGTGGCGGCCGCCTACCAGGGCGCGCGTCCGCGCTTCGGGCGCGACTACATCATTCCCGTGCCGTTCGATCCGCGCCTCATCCACGTGGTGCCTTCCGCCGTCGCCCGGGCGGCGATGGATACGGGCGTGGCGCAGCGGCCGATCGTCGACATGCGCGGCTACAAGGCGCAGCTCTCGGCCCGGCGCGATCCGGTGGCCGGCACGCTCAACCGCATCTTCGAGCGCGTCAGGCGCTTCCCGAAGCGCGTCGTCTTCGCCGAGGGCGAGGAGGAGCAGGTCATCCGCGCCGCCGTCTCCTTCGTCAACCAGGGGCTCGGCACGGCCATCCTCGTCGGGCGCGAGGAGCGCGTCTACGAGACGGCGCGGCTCGCAGGCATCGACCTCGAGGCCAAGGACGGCATCGAGGTGCACAACGCCCGCCTGTCGCACCGCAATGCCACCTATGCGCAGTTCCTCTACGACCGGCTGCAGCGCAAGGGCTATCTCTTCCGCGACTGCCAGCGCCTCATCAACCAGGACCGCAACCACTTCGCGGCCGCCATGGTTGCGCTCGGCGACGCCGACGCGATGGTGACGGGCACGACGCGCAACTATTCGATCGCGCTCGAGGACGTGCGCCGCGTCATCGACGTGAAGCCGGGCCACCGGGTCATCGGCGTCTCCATCGTGCTGGCGCGCGGGCGCACCGTCCTCGTCGCCGACACGGCCATCACGGAGATGCCGGGCGCGAAGGATCTCGCGGAGATCGCGGTGGAGGCCGCGGGCGTCGCCCGCCGCCTCGGCTACGAGCCGCGGGTCGCCATGCTCGCCTTCTCCACCTTCGGCCATCCGACGGGCGAGCGCTCCGAGCGCGTGCAGGAGGCGGTGCGCATCCTCGACGGGCGGCGCTGCGACTTCGAGTACGACGGCGAGATGGCGGCGGATGTCGCGCTCAACCGCGACGTGATGAGCGTCTATCCGTTCTGCCGCCTGTCCGGGCCGGCGAACGTGCTCGTCATGCCGGCGTTCCACTCGGCCTCGATCTCGACGAAGATGCTGCAGGAGCTCGGCGGCTCCACGGTCATCGGCCCGCTCATCGTCGGGCTCGACAAGCCGGTGCAGATCGTGCCGCTCGGCGCCAAGGACACCGACATCGTCAACATGGCGGCGCTCGCGGCCTTCAACGTCGGCGGCTGAGGGGCGCGGCCGGCCTACAGGTCGAGTTCCCAGGTCTCGCCGACGAGGTCCTGCCCGAAGCTCCGGTGCGGCTCGGAGGCGACGAGGCGGAAGCCGGCCTTGGCATAGATGGCGCGGGCCGTGGTCAGGACGTCGTTGGTCCAGAGCGTGATGCGGGCATAGCCCGCCGCGCGGGCGAAGGCGATGCATTCCGCCACGAGCCGCCGGCCGAGGCCGAGGCCGCGCGCCGCCGGCTCGACGAGGAGCAGCCGCAGCTTCGCCACCTCGTCCGACTGGCGCACGAGGCAGATGGAGCCGAGCCTGACGCCGTCGTGCTCGGCGATCCAGATGCGCTCGCGCACGGGATCGAAATTTTCGGCGATCTCGCCGACGACCTTGGCGGCGAGCCCCTCGAAGCTTGCGTCCCAGCCGTATTCCTCGGCGTAGAGCGCGCCGTGGCGGGCGACGATCCAGCCGAGGTCGCCCGGGCGGTGGCGCCTGAGGACAAGGCGCGCTGGGTCGAGGCGGCCGGTTCCCAGGACACCTTCGAGCGCGGCCATGGCTGCAACGAGTTTCTCCTGCGCGTCCTCCGGCAGCGGCGCGACGAGGGCCCCGACCTCGCGGCGGGCCGCGGCATCGAGACGGGCGAAGGTCTTCTGCCCCTCCGGCGTCAGCGACAGGAGGGACTGGCGGCCGTCCTCCGGCGAGGGGCGGCGCGCGAGCAGGCCCTTGTCCTCGAAGCGGCGCAGCAGGCGGCTGAGATAGCCGGCGTCGAGCCCGGTCTCGCGGCGCAGCTCCGTGGCCGTCGTCTCCCCGCAATGGGCGAGTTCGTAGAGCACGCGCGCCTCGCTGAGCACGAAGCCGCTGTCGTGCAGATGCTCGTGCAGGAAGCCGATCTCGCGCGTGTAGAAGCGATTGAAGCGCCGCACTGCCGCGATGCGATCCTCGACTGTGTTGCCCGTGTCGACGCCCGTTTCGTCTTGGCGCAGCGCTGCGGTTGCCATGGGTTCGATCCTCCCGAATGGCGGCAGCATCCCGCTGTTATTTGACTGAGTCAAATAATTTGTCGAGGCGAAGAGCGACAGGGACGTGACGCCAGGGCGGAGCGGAATTGGCGCTAAGCGGAGCGGACCTGGCGCACGAAGGCGTCGACGGCCTCGTTGAGGGCGAGCGCCTGCTCGTCGAGTTCCGTCGCCGCCTGCAGCACCTGCTCGGCGGCGACGCCGGCGCTCTGGGCGTCGAGCCGCACGTCGCCGATATTGCCCGAGACCGCCTGGGTGCTCGTGGCGGCCTGGCGGGCGCTGACGGCGATCTCCTCGGCGGCGCGGGACTGGGCCTTGGCGACGTCGGCGACGATGGAAACGGCCTGGCCGATGTCGGCCACCGTGCCGTCCATGGAGGCGACGGCCCGCACGGCTGCCACGGAAGCGCTGCGGATGGTCTCGATATTGGCGGCGATCTCGGCGGTCGCCTTGCTCGTCTGCACGGCGAGGCTCTTGACCTCTCCCGCCACGACCGCAAAGCCCCGGCCGGCGGCGCCGGCGCGTGCGGCCTCGATGGTGGCGTTGAGGGCGAGGAGGTTGGTCTGGTTGGCGATGTCCTCGATGAACTCGACGATGGTGCCGATCTTCTGCACCGCATCGACGAGGCCGTCGACGTCGGCGCGGGTCATCGCGACGTGTTCGGAGGTCTCGCGTGCCTTGTCCACCGTGACCATGGACTGACGGGTGAGCTCGTCGATGGAGGCGTGGATCTGCTCGGCCGCGCCGGCCACGGTGCGCACGTGGGCGGAGGTCGCCTCCGCGTCGGCGGCGACCTCGGTGGCCTTGCGGCTGGTGCCCTGCGCCGTGGTGGCGAGATTGCCGGCGGCCGCCCGCATGTCGTCGGCGGCGCGCGAGAGCTGGCGCAGCGCCTGCCCCACGCCGTGCTCGAAGCGGTCGGCGAGCTCGCGCAGCGTACGCTGGCGCGAGCGCTCGTTCTCGGCCTTCAGTTCCTCGGCGGTGATGCGGTCGGTCACGTCGATGACGAAGCCGTCCCAGATGATCTCGCCCCTGTTGCCGGTGCGCGGCGTCGCCTGGGTGCGCAGCCAGACGGTGCGGCCGTCATCGGGCCGGATGACGCGGATCTGCACGTTGCACGGCACGCCGTCGCGGGCGGAGAGGTCGAGCGCCTCGCGATAGGACGGGAGATCCTCCGGGTGGACGAGGCGGTGGACGTTGTCCGCGCTCTTCATGATCTCGGCCGCCTCGATGCCGAAGATCTCGATGGCACCCTTGGAGACGAAGGGGAAGGAAATGCGGCCGTCCGGATGCAGCACGCGCTGGAACAGCACGCCCGGCGCATTGTCGACGATGCCCCGCCGCAGCAGCGCGGTCTCGTCGAGGGCAAGGACGGCCGAGCGCCGCTCCCGGTCCCACAGCAGGAGCAGCCCGGCGAACTCGATGCCGAGCCAGTTCACGACGATATGCGGAGCGGCAATGGTCTTGAGGGCATCGGCGGCCGCCTCCCAGGTCGGCAGGGCGGCGAGGCTGAACAGCGGCAGGATGCCGGCCATGGCCCCGAGGACGTGGAGGTCGCGCCGGTCGAGCCCGCGCTGCCTGCGACGCAGGAAGAGGTGGTAGGCCGAGCCGGCCAGGGCGCTGAGGCCGATGCCGATGAGCCCTGCGGCAAGGCCGGTCCCCGCCGCCTCCCACCGCACCGCCATGGCGATGCCGGCGGTGATCACCGCACTGACGATGCCGCCGACCGGGCCGGCCAGCATCACCATCACGTTGCGGGCATCGAAGAACAGGCCCGGCGCCGGCATCACCGGGCGGTGCATGCTGACCAGCGCGACGAAGCCGAAGACGACGCCGACGGCCACCTGCCAGACGAGCGGCCATCGCGCGAGCGACGGCGCGAGGACCGCGAGCAGCACGGCGGAGAGGACGAGAAACGATGCGCTCTCGACGAACGGAAGAAAGTAGTTGAACGAGGGCATTCCAGTCGTCGCTTTGATGGCGGCTGGGCAGCGAGACTACGCCCGGAGCGTAAACAAAGCCCTGCCCCGCCGCTCCCGTCGTTCACGTTCCCGCGTCATCTTCCGTGGCGATCCGCGGCCGGACCGTTCGACTTCGCTTGCGGGGCGCATTCTTCTTCGCCATCAAGGGCGGCATGACGCACCCGCCTTTCACCGAGCCTCTGCCCGTCGATGCCGCGTTGCCGGCCCTGTGCGCCGCGCTCGCGGCCCGCAGCGCCGCCGTCCTCGTGGCGCCGCCCGGCGCCGGCAAGACGACGCGCGTGCCGCTCGTCCTGCGCGACGAGGCCTGGTGCGGGGGGCGCATCATCGTGCTCGAGCCACGGCGTCTCGCGGCGCGCGCGGCGGCCGCCCGCATGGCGGACACGCTGGGCGAATCGGTCGGCGAGACGGTCGGCCTTCGGGTCCGCCTCGAGACGCGCGTTTCGCGCAAGACGCGCATCGAGGTGGTCACCGAAGGCGTGTTCACGCGCATGATCCTCGACGATCCGGCGCTCGAGGGCGTATCGGCGGTCCTGTTCGACGAGTTCCACGAGCGCTCGCTCGATGCCGATCTCGGCCTCGCCCTCGCCATCGAGGCGCAGGAAGGCCTGCGCGAGGACTTAAGGCTCCTCGTCATGTCGGCGACGCTCGACGGCGCGCGGGTCGCGGCGCTTCTCGGGGATGCGCCGGTGATCGAGAGCGAGGGCCGGGCCTTTCCGGTCGAGACGCGCTATCTCGGCCGCACGCCGGGCCGGCGCATCGAGGACGAGGTGGCCGACGCGGTGGTCGCGGCGCTTGGCGCGGAGGCCGGCTCGCTCCTCGTCTTCCTGCCCGGGCAGGGCGAGATCCGCCGCGTGGCGGAGATGCTCGACGCGCGCATCCGGGACCCCCGGGTCGACGTCGCGGCCCTCTACGGCACCCTGGAGCGTGCCGAGCAGGACCGGGCCATCGCCCCCGCGCCGGCCGGACGGCGCAAGGTGGTGCTGGCCACGTCCATCGCCGAGACCTCGCTGACGATCGCCGGTGTCCGGGTCGTCATCGATTCGGGCCTCGCGCGCGTGCCGCGCTACGAGCCCGACATCGGCCTGACGCGGCTTGAGACGGTGCGCGTGTCGCGCGCCTCCGCCGACCAGCGGCGCGGCCGCGCCGGCAGGACGGAGCCGGGCGTCTGCTACCGGCTATGGGAGGAGGCGGGCAACGGCGCGCTCGAGCCTTTCGCGAGGCCCGAGATCCTGACCGCGGATCTTGCGCCGCTGCTGCTCGACTGCGCGGCCTGGGGCCTCAGCGACCCGACGCGGCTGCGCCTCATCGACCCGCCGCCTTCGGCCGCGCTCGCCGAGGCGCGGCGCCTCCTCGTCGAGATCGACGCGCTCGACGGCGGCGGCCGGCTCACGCCGACGGGCCGGCACCTGCACGACCTGCCGCTGCCGCCGCGCCTCGCGCGCATGGTCCTCGCCGCAGGCGCCGCGGCCGGCACGGCGGCGGAGATCGCCGCCGTCCTCGTGGAGCGCGGGCTCGGCGGCAGCGGCACGGATCTCGTCGAGCGGCTGGAGCGTTTCCGGGCCGACCGCTCGCGCCGGGCGTCCGACATGCGCCGCGCGGCGGCGGGCTGGGCGCGGCAGGCCGCTGCTGCGGGGCTGCCGGCGGAGGTGGCGGAGGACGAGCCCGGCGCCCTCGTCGCGCTCGCCTATCCTGACCGCATCGCCCGCGCGCGCGGCAAGGCGGGCGAGTTCCTCCTCGCCAACGGACGCGGCGCCTTCGTCGAACCTGCCGATCGGCTGGCGCGCGAACCCTTCCTTGCCGTCGCCGAGATCGCCGGCGGCGGCGCGTGCGCCCGCATCGTGCTCGCCGCGCCGATCACGCCGACCGGCATCGAGGCCGTCGCCGGCCATCACATCGAGGATGTGGAAGAGGTGGTGTTCGACCGGGCGGCCCGGGCCCTGCGCGCCCGCAAGCTGCGCCGTCTCGGCGCCCTCGTCCTCGCGCAGCAGCCGCTCGCCGTGCCGCCGGACGAGGTCTCCGCCGCGGTACTGGCGCGTGGCGTCGCGGCCGTCGGCATCGATGGCCTGCCCTGGACGAAGGGCCAGCAGCAGCTGCGCGGGCGGGTCGCCTTCCTGCGCCGGGCCGAGGGCGAGCCCTGGCCCGATCTCACGGACGAGGCCCTGGCGCGAAACGTCGAGGACTGGCTCGCCCCCCACATCGTCGGCGTGACCGGCCTTGCCGGGATCGACGCCGGCCATCTCGACGCGGCGCTGCGCAGCCTCGTGCCCTGGGAGCTGAT
Organism: Chelatococcus caeni; assembly: GCF_014196925.1. GTDB lineage: Bacteria > Pseudomonadota > Alphaproteobacteria > Rhizobiales > Beijerinckiaceae > Chelatococcus_A > Chelatococcus_A caeni. The sequence continues at coordinate 416,564 of NZ_JACIEN010000002.1, forward strand.
GCGCCGGCTCGATGCCGAGGCGCCGACCCATTTCGAGGCGCCCACGGGCTCGCGCATCCCGGTCGACTACGGCGGGGAGGAGGGACCGTCCATCGCGCTTCGGGTGCAGGAGCTGTTCGGGCTCGACCGGCATCCGACGCTCGCCGGCGGGCGCGTGCCGCTCATCCTCGAGCTCCTGTCGCCGGCCCACCGGCCGATCCAGATCACGCGCGACCTGCCGGGCTTCTGGCGCGGCTCTTGGGCCGGCGTGCGCGCCGATCTGCGCGGCCGCTACCCCAAGCACCCCTGGCCGGAGGATCCGGTCAGCGCCGCGCCGACGACGCGCGCCAAGCCCCGCGGCACCTAGCGACTGCAGCCTGTGAGCCGTCAGGCCGGCGCCGTGACGGGCAGGAGCAGGGCGGCGGTGGCGGGGTTGAGGGCCATCGGGATGTCGTAGACGAGGGCGAGGCGCATCAGGGCCTTCACGTCGACATCGTGCGGATGTGGCGACAGGGGATCGACGAAGAAGATCAGCATGTCGATGCGCCCCTCGGCGATCAGGGCGCCGATCTGCTGGTCGCCGCCGAGGGGGCCGCTCTTCAGCCGCGTCACGCTGAGCTCCGGGCAGCGCTCCATGACGCGCGCGCCGGTCGTGCCGGTGGCATAGAGCTTCGTGCCCGCGAGCTCGTTGCGGTGCGCCTCGGCGAAGGCGGCCATCTCCGCCTTCTTCGCGTCGTGGGCGACGAGCGCGATGGTGAGCGGGGCGGCGGGTGTCTCGGTCGTCTCAGTCATGGCGGCTTTCGCTGGAGGCCGGAAAAAGGCCCGCTTTCGCGGCGCTGCAATGGTCTTAGGAAAGCTGCGGCCTTCGCGCAATCGGCCTTTTCCGCCGCCGTGCCCGTCCTTCTTCCCGGCTGTCACGCAAGTGTCACGGGCGCACGCCATGGGTGAAGGCCGTTCCGCTCTTCGGGGTGCATGCCTTGACCGTCGCGCTGCCGCGCCACGTCTTTCCCGCCTTTCCCGGCCTCGTCTGGGGCCACGTCTTCGACGCGGAGGGAAACGCCCGCCCCGTGGATGAGCACGCGGCGGCGGCGATGGCGCTGCCTGCGGAAGGCTTCCTCTGGCTGCACATCGATCTCGTCGACGTGCGTGCCCGCCAGTGGCTCGCCGGCCTGTCCGCCGTGCCCGAACCGCTCAGGCGGCTGATGCTCGACGCCGAGGACCACCAGCGCGTGCTCGCCATCGGTGCCTTCGTCGGCATCGTGGTGAGCGACAACATCCTCGAATTCGACCATCGCAGCGACGATCTCGGCCAGTTGCGCTGCATCGTGGGCGAACGCCTGCTGATCAGCGGCCGCCGCAACAAGCTTTGCGCCGTGGCCGAGGCGCACGAGCGCGTGTCGCACGGCCATCCGTGCCCGGCGGTCGGCGATCTTCTCGCAACCATCGTCGGCCGCGTGCTGGGGCACCTGGAGGATGCCGGCGACCGCCTCGCCGATGCCGTCGACCGCGTCGAGGACCGGGTGCTCGCCGACCACGTCGACGAGGAGATGCGGGCGCTCGGGCCGCTGCGGCGGGAGCTCTCCGCCTGCCACCGCCGGCTGACGGGGCTGCGGGCGCTGTTCCAGCGGCTCTCGCACGAGGGCGGGCGCGGCCTGCCGCTCGGGCTCGTCGCCCTGTGCGGTCCGCTCATCGAGCGCATCGACGCTGCGGCCCACGACGTGGCGGCGGCGCAGGAACGGGCGCGCCTGCTGCAGGACGAGATCTCGGCGCGCCTCGCGGTGGCGGCGAACCGCAATCTCTACGTGCTGTCGCTGATCACGACCTTCTTCCTGCCGCCGGCCTTCGTCGCCGGCATCTTCGGCATGAACACGGCCGACCTGCCGTTCCTCGAGACGCGGGGCGGCACCTGGTGGGCGCTGGCGCTGTGCGTCGCGGCGACGGCAGGGACGCTCATCGGCTTCCGCTGGCTCAGCCGGCGGAGCTGAGGGCTCCCTGCCCGATGCCTCAGTTCCCCATGCGTTCGTTCCAGCGCCATTCGCCGACGAGGCAGGAGGCCTTCTTTTCCGCGGCCGTGCGCTCGACCTGCGGCGTGGGCTCGCCGATGCCGGCGATCTCCATGACGAGCTTCTTGCGGATGGTGTCCGGGAACTGCTCGAGCTCGCGCACGGGCACCACGAAGGCGCCGAGGCCGCCGATGACGCAGTCACGGTAGTAGATGTCGAGATCGGCGATATCCATGTAGCTCGAGCGCTTGTAGAGCAGCGGCAGGCCGTTGATCGTGATGTTGCGGGCGACGGCCTCGTCCCGGGCATCGGTGACCGGCCGACCCTGGTTGTTCGGCCCGTCGCCGGAGATGTCGATGACCTGCCGCATGGCCGTGAAGCCGCTGCCGCCGAACAGGTTGGCGGAGAAATCGATGGCGCCGGAAATCGAGGTGCGGTAGGCGCGCCGGATGGGCGCGGCGGCGATGCGCTCGACGAAGGCATCGGCGCTCTCGGGCCCCTCGATGACCTGCCAGGGAACGATGATGTCCTGGGAGTTCGAACCCGCCCATTCGACATAGGTGGCGGCGATGCGGCCGACGGGGCCGCGCGCGATGGCGTCGAGCACGGGCGTCGAGCGCAGCGCCTCGACATAGCCCTTGCGCTGCAGGCGCTGCTCGTCCTCGTCCATGGAATAAGAGATGTCGACGGCGATGACGAGCGCGACATCGACCTCCTGCGGCCCTGCCTGCGCGAGCGCTCCTGCCGGCAGCATCATGAGGCAGGCGAGTGCTGCCCCGGCGAACGATCCCCACGGCAGCGTCCCAATTGCCGGATGGCCCATCTCGCGTCTCCTCTCTCCCGGTAGGCGAGGGGGACCATCAAGTGTGCCACTCCCGGCGAAACGATGGAACGGCTCGTCTGCGCGGGCTCACGATTTCGTGCGCGAGGCCATCACGGTCGAGACGATGCCGAGCGCCGCCGCAAAAGCGCCGTCGGCATCGAGCCGGGTGGTGTCGAGCTGATGCGCATCGGTGGCCGCGGCGAGCGGGGCGGTGGGGCGCTCGGCGTCGCGCCGGTCGCGGCGGTGGATGTCCTCGAGGATCGCGGCCTCGTCGGCCGGCTCGCCGCGCGCGACGAGCTCGCGCCAGCGGCGGCGGGCCCGCTCCTCGGCGCTCGCCGTGACGAAGAGCTTCACGTCGGCTCCGGGGCAGATCACCGTGCCGATGTCGCGCCCGTCGAGCACCGCCCCGCCGGGCTGGCCGGCGAAGGTGCGCTGCAGGGCAATGAGCGCCTCGCGCACGCTCGGCATGGCGGCGACGATGGAGGCCGCCTCGCCCATCGCGCGGCCGCGAAGAGCGCTCTCGTCGAGGCGCTCGAGGTCGAGCTCCCGGGCCGCCGCCGTCGCCGCCGTGACGTCGTCGAGGGCTTCGCCCGCGGCGAGGAGGCGGTGGGCCACGGCCCGGTAGAGCAGGCCCGTGTCGAGATGCGGCAGGCCGAAGTGAGCGGCGAGCCGGCGCCCGAGCGTGCCCTTGCCGGAGGCGGCGGGGCCGTCGATGGCGATGATCATGGCCATCCCCGCCCGTCAGCCGATGTCGGCGCCGAGGCCGTGCATCAGCGGCACGAAGGTCGGGAAGCTCGTCGCGATCATCGTGCCGTCGTCCACCTGCATCGGCTTTTCGCTGGCGAGGCCCAGCACCAGGAAGGACATGGCGATGCGATGGTCGAGGTGCGTCGCGGCCGTGCCGCCGCCCGCAACGCGCCCGCCGCGCACGATGAGGTCGTCGCCGGCGATCTCGGCATCGACCCCGGCCGCGAGGAGGCCGGCCAGCACGGCCTCGAGCCGGTCCGATTCCTTGACGCGCAGCTCGTGCAGGCCGCGCATCACCGTCTCGCCCTCGGCGAAGGCGGCGGCGACGGCGAGGATGGGATATTCGTCGATCATCGACGGCGCGCGCTCGGCCGGCACGTCGACACCCTTCAGCGTGCCGGCGCGCACGCGCAGGTCCGCCACGTCCTCGCCGCCCTCCTCGCGCCGGTCGAGCACGGCGATGTCTGCGCCCATCTCCATGAGCGTGGTGATGAGGCCCGTGCGCAGCGGGTTCATCATGACGCCTTCGAGGACGATGTCGGAGCCCGGCACGATGAGCGCGGCGACCAGCGGGAAGGCGGCGGAGGAAGGATCGGCCGGCACGACGACGGGCCTGGCGGTCAGCTCCGGCTGGCCGACGAGGGTGATGCGCCGGCCGTGGCTGCCGTGCGGCTCGACGCTCACCTCGGCGCCGAAGTGGCGCAGCATGCGCTCGGTGTGATCGCGCGAGGCCTCGTTCTCGACGACGGTGGTGCGGCCGGGCGCGTTGAGGCCGGCGAGCAGCACGGCCGACTTGATCTGCGCCGAGGCGACCGGCGTCTCGTAGACGATCGGCACGGCCTCGCGCGCGCCCTCGAGCGTGATGGGGCAGCGGCCGCCCTCGGCCTCGGAGACGACGCGCGCGCCCATCTTCACGAGCGGGTCGAGGATGCGGCGCATGGGCCGCTTGCGCAGGGAGGCGTCGCCGTCGAAGGTCGCGGTGATCGGATGGCCGCCGACGACGCCCATCATCAGGCGCGAGCCGGTGCCGGCATTGCCGAAGTCGAGCACGCCGGCCGGGCTCGCGAGCCCGCCGATGCCGACGCCCCGCACGCGCCAGCGCCCTTCGCCGAGACGCTCGACATCCGCGCCGAGCGCGCGGGCGGCATCCGCCGTGCGCAGCACGTCCTCGCCCTCGAGAAGCCCGCTGATGGCCGTCTCGCCGGCGCTCAGGAGGCCGAAGATCAGCGAGCGGTGGGAGATGGACTTGTCGCCGGGGACGCGCAGGCGGCCGGTGAGGCTGGCCCCGCGGCGGGCGGTGAGCGGTTGCGGTGTTGCGGAATGGGAAGACACGGGCGCTCGGTTCCGGTTGAAAGGGCAGGCATCCGCTCCCTAGCGCATTTCGCCGCCGGATGAAATCGCCGGGCCGGCCGGCGAAAAAAACTGCGATTAGGGTTTGACAGGCGGCGGACACATGACTAACGGGAGCGCTCGACTTCAACCCCGGAAGAGAGCATCACCGTGGCGAAACCGGAACTCGGCACGAAGCGCCAATGCCTGAGCTGCGGCGCCAAGTTCTACGACCTCAACAAGGATCCGATCGTCTGCCCGAAGTGCAGCACGGTCTTTGTCGCCCAGACCCTGCGCGGCCGCGCCGAGGTGGCGCGGGCCGAGGAGGGCGAGGAGCCCGAGCTCGAGACGGGTGCGGAAATCGTCTCCCTCGACGAGGTCGCCGCCGGCGAGAAGGCCAAGGAAGGGGCTGTGGATGACGACGTCGATATCGAAGATGATATTGACGACGACGACACTTTCCTGGAAGAAGACGAAACCTCGGACGACGACGTGAGCGATCTCATCGACGGCGACATCGACGACGATGAAGAGGCTTGATACGACGACGCGTTGAGGATATAGACCCGGCCGTCGCCCTCGCGGCGGCCCCGTGCGGAACCCAAGCCGCACCGGTTCGGATGGGGCCATAGCTCAGTTGGGAGAGCGCTTGAATGGCATTCAAGAGGTCGGCGGTTCGATTCCGCCTGGCTCCACCAAACCCTCCAAGCATCGTAGATTTCTGACGTGCCCGGTTGGCGGGAGGATATCGCCTCCTCGCGATGGGCCGCCTCGAAGGCCGGCGCTTCCGGCCTGCATCGGCGCCCGATCCGCAGACCCTTCCTCCGCTTTCCCGTCGGGTCCGGCCGGTGCCGCCTCCCAGCCGCGCGGCCACGGCCGCGACGCGCCAGCGCCGCCCTTGACCGGTTGGCGGGGCAGCGCCATATGCTTGGCAACGAGGATGCCGCCGCAGGCGGGTCCAAGGTTCCGAAGTGCCTGAGAGGGCTTCGCAATGTCGCGTGTACCGTCCCTGTCCTCACCGTTCCTGCTCGGCTTCGACGAGATCGAGCGAGCGCTCGACCGTGTCGCCAAGGCGACGTCGGACGGCTATCCGCCGTACAACATCGAGCGGCTGCCGCGCACGGACAGTGAGCCGGACAGGCTGCGAATCACGCTTGCCGTCGCCGGTTTCACCCGCGACCAGCTCGAGATCACGGTCGAGGAGAACCAGCTGGTCATCCGCGGGCGGCAGAGCGACGACAAGACGCGTCACTTCCTGCATCGCGGCATCGCCGCGCGGCAGTTCCAGCGAACCTTTCTGCTGGCTGATGGAATGGAGGTGCTCAGTGCAGACCTCTCGAACGGCCTTCTGTCCGTCGATCTCGCAAGGCCGGAACCGGAGCGGATCATCCGCAAGATCGACATCCAGGCGCGCGGATGAGCCGCGGCCGACCACCGACACCGCTTCATGAGGAGGGTGCGATGAACGACAACGACGCTTTCGAATTCCATGGCGACGTCCATGACGTCGCGGCGCTGGCCGAGGCCGGCGGCGGCAAGGTCGCCTATGTGCGGCCGATCCGCTCCGAGCAGGTGCGCGAGCTCTTTCCCCAGGCGCCGGACATCCAGCCGGGTCTCGACCTCTTCGCCCTGCTGGCGGCCGACGGCACGCCCATCCTTCTGACCGATTCGAAGGATGCCGCCATCGCCAACGCCTGGGAGAACGACCTCGAGACGGTCAGCGTCCACTGACCTTCTGGGCAGCGAGGCCTTCCACCGCGGCGACGAGCAGGTCGAGATCCTGCGGCCGCGACAGGCGGTGGTCGCCGTCCTTCACCAGCGTGACGACGGCCTCGTCCCCCGGCAGATGCTCGACGAGCTCCATCGCGTGCTGCCACGGCACGTCCGGGTCCTGCATGCCCTGCAGGATGTGGACCGGACAGCCGGTGGCGATGGCGCTGCCGAGCATCAGGTGGTTGCGCCCGTCCTCGATGAGGCGGCGCGTGATGGCATAGGGCTCGGGTGAATATTGCGAGGGCTGCAGGTAGCGGCCCTCGCGCATGATCTCGTCCCGCACCGCCTCCGGCATCTCGTCCCACATCAGCCGCTCGGTGAAATCGACCGCCGGAGCGATCAGCACGAGGCCGCCGGGTGCGGCGGGCGAGTTCTTCGCGCGCAGGACGCGCGTGGCGAGCAGCGCCAGCCAACCGCCCATGGAAGAGCCGACGAGGATCGGCGCTTCGCCGGCCTCGGCCTCGATCACGACGAGGCTGTCGGCGAGCCAGGTGGAGATGCAGCTTCTCTCGAAATCACCCTCCGATTCGCCATGGCCGGCATAGTCGAAGCGCACGAAGGCATGGCCGGTGCGGGCCGCCCAGTCGTCGAGCGCCGAGGCCTTGGTCGCCAGCATGTCGGAGCGGAAGCCGCCGAGCCAGACGACGGCGGGGGCCGCGCCTTCACGCTTGCGCAGCGCGAGGCGGTACTCGTCCCCATTTTCCTGACGTTTCAGAAATTGCGGTTCGGGCGCGCTCATCCTAAACACTCCGGAGGGGCTGTTCTCAAGTTCAGCGTTTCGGAGGCCTCATACACCGGTGGCAGTTTTGACGCGACCCGGCATGCCGGCACCTTTCCCCACTTCGACCGAGCACCCGCTGACGGGTCGCACGGTGCTGCAGATCGTTCCCGAGCTCGAGATCGGGGGGGCGGAGCGCACGGCGGTCGATGTCGCGGCCGGCCTCGCCGCCGTCGGCGCGCGGGCGCTGGTGGCAACCGCCGGCGGCCGGCTCGTCGGCGAGCTGCAGGCCAAGGGCGGTGTGTGGATCCCCTTTCCGGCGGCGAGCAAGAACCCGCTCGCCATGCTGGTCAATGCCCGCAAGCTGATGCGGATCTGCCTCGACGAGGGGGTGGACGTGGTGCATGCGCGCTCGCGCGCCCCGGCCTGGGTGGCGCTGACGGCGGCGCGGGCGCTCGGCCTGCCCTTCGTCACCACCTATCACGGCAGCTATTCCGGCAGCTCCAAGGTGAAGGTCACCTATAATTCGGTGATGGCGCGCGGCGATGTCGTCATCGCCAATTCGCGCTACACGGCCGAGCTCATCTCCGCGATGCATCCCTTCGCCCGCGACCGGATGAGGGTGATCCACCGCGGCACGGATCTCTCCGTCTTCTCGCCCTCGGCCGTCTCGCCGGCCCGGGTCGATGCGCTGCGCCGGCAATGGAAGGTGGAGCCGCACGAGCGCATCGTGCTGCTCGCCGCGCGCCTGACGGGCTGGAAGGGGCACCGCGTGCTCGTCGAGGCGGCGCGCCGTCTCGCCGATGGCGGCCTGCGCGACGTCGTCTTCGTCTTCGCCGGCGACGCGCAGGGACGCGACGGCTATGTGCGGGAGATCGACGGCCTCATCGCCGAGCGCGGGATTCAGGGCATCGTGCGCCGCGTCGGCCATTGCGCCGACATGCCGGCGGCCATGCTGGCCGCCTCCGTCGTCGCCGTGCCCTCGACGGAGCCGGAGGCCTTCGGCCGGGTGGCCGTGGAGGCGCAGGCCATGGGCACGCCCGTGGTGACGAGCGACCTCGGCGCGGTGCCGGAGACGGTGCTGGCGCCGCCGCAGGTCGACGCCGGAGCGCGCACGGGCTGGCACGTGCCGGCGGGCGATGCGCCGGCGCTGGCCGCCGCCCTCGGCGAGGTGCTGTCGCTCGGCGCGACGCAGGCGGAGGCGCTGCGCCTCAGGGCCCGGGCGCATGTGGAGGACATGTTCTCGCTCGAGCGCATGGTCTCCGACACGCTCGACGTCTACGCCGCATTGATCGAGGCGCGCGCCCCGCGGCGGCGTGCTTGATCTGTTGACTTTTCCTGCCTTTGTGCAGAATGTCGGCGTTTCAGCCAGAACGAGCGTACCGGCGCGGCAGCGTCGCGGCTTGGCATCGGCGGATCGGTCCGAAGGGGTCGGGCCACATCGCGCTGTCCGAGGCCGCAGGATGCATCCGCACCGGCACCGAACGAGGAGTTACGAACCATTCGCAGGCCTATGAGAGCAATGGCGATGCCCCAGAAGGAGGGGCCGCGCGCCAACCGGGACATTCGTGGTGTCCGTGAGGTCCAGCTCATCGACGAGACCGGGCAGAACCGCGGCGTCGTGTCGTTCTTCGATGCGCTGAAGATCGCCGAGGAGGCGGGGCTCGATCTCGTCGAGATCGCGCCGAACTCGACGCCGCCGGTCTGCAAGCTGCTCGACTACGGGCGCTACAAGTTTCTCGAGCAGAAGAAGGCCGCCGAGGCGCGCAAGCGCCAGAAGACCGTCGAGGTCAAGGAAATCAAGCTCCGGCCCGGCATCGACACCCATGACTACGAGGTGAAGATGAAGGCCATGCGCCGCTTCTTCGAAGAGGGCGACAAGGTCAAGGTGACGCTGCGCTTCCGCGGCCGCGAGATGGCGCACCAGGACCTCGGCTACAAGCTGCTCCTGCGCGTCAAGGAAGAGATGGCCGAGATCGCCAAGGTGGAGAGCGAGCCGCAGCTCGAAGGCCGCCAGATGATCATGGTGATGGCGCCGCGCTGACGCGCTGGTCGCACGGGACGCATTTCAGGCCGCCGGCGTTGTCCGGCGGCTTTCTTGTGTCCAAGATTGGGTTGACGGTCGGTTGAGGGCCGCTTGTGGTCCGGGGCGGCCTGACGGTGACGTTGAGTCCGTTTCGACCACCGGGCCCGGCAAGGGTACAGCTCCCGAATTCAGGGCGATTTTGGAACGGAGCCGGGCGCATGACGTTCGTCTTCTTGTGAATACCAAGCTACGCTTCCTATGCGCTTCCGCAACGCTGATGGCGGTTGCGACCGGGCCAGCAGCCGCCGCTTCTGCGATGAAGGGCGCGAATTCGCCGTTGCCGCCGCCGCGTCCTGCCGATCTCGTGCCAGCACCGGCACCGGCACCGGCACCGGCACCGGTTCCGCAGCCGCCGGCCGAGGTCGCTCCTCCGGGCGCATCGAGCTGCCGCGATCGCCTCGCGGCCAAGGGGGTCGTCTTCGAGGCGGCGTCTCCGTTGCGGAACGGAGCATGCGGCGCGGCCGAACCCCTTCTCGTATCGCGGCTTCCTGGGGGCGTCGAGCTCAGTCCTGCCGCGACCATGGTCTGCCCCGTTGCCGAGGCTCTGGCGCTCTGGACAGAGGAGGCCGTCACTCCGGCCGCGCAGCATCATATGGAGCGCCCACCGACAAAAATCCTGATCGGCACCTCCTACGAGTGCCGGAACCGGAACCGGCAGGAGGGCGGGCAGCTCAGCGAGCATGCCTTCGCAAACGCGCTTGATGTCATTGGGTTCGCCTTTTCGGGCCGGCCTAACCTGCTGATTGCGCACCAGGCGACCGAGGACACGCCCGAAGCCCTGTTCGGCGCGGCGATCCGGGCACAAGCCTGCGCCTATTTCACCACCGTGCTGGGGCCGGGTGCCGATGAGGCCCATGCCGATCACCTCCACCTCGACCTGCGCGTGCGCCGGGGCGGTCTGAGGCTCTGCCAGTGACGGAACCCGACGAGGCGGGCCGCGCTTTATCCATTGCGCGAAGTCGGCTCACGAAGAGGCGTCCATCATGGACCTGCCGAGGCTCGTCGTTCTGATCGTTCTGGCTCCCTTCACGGCGGCAGCTGCCGAGCCGCTGAGCCTCGATGTGGTGAACAAGGCGGAGTTGCCTTTATCAGCCGCAAAGGTGAAGGGGCCGGATCCCGTTGTGATCAAGGCGCAGATCCTGCTTGACCGAGCGCGCTTCTCGCCGGGAGTGATCGATGGCCGTGCCGGGGAGAATTTCGAGCACGCCCTGGCGGCGTTCGAGAAGCATCATCAGCTCGACGGCGACGGCAAGCTCGACGAGACGAGCTGGGCGAAGCTGAAGGAAGTTTCGGGCGAGCCGGTCCTGAAGGAATACACGATTGCGGAGGAGGATGTGAAAGGCCCCTTCGTCAAGAACATTCCAGCGAAGTTTGAACGGCGGGCGAAGCTGGCGCGGCTTGGCTACACCAGCCCGGCGGAGCTTCTGGCCGAGAAGTTCCACATGAACGAGAACTTGCTCAAGGCTCTCAATCCCGGCCGGAACATCGACGAGGCCGGCACGTCGATCGTCGTCGCCGCCATCGCAACGGAGCCGCCCGAGGGGAAGGTGAAGACGATCGAGGTCCACAAGCGGGAGAAGGCGGTGCGCGCCTTCGACAAGGATGGCGGCCTCATCGCATTCTATCCGGCGAGCATCGGCAGCGAGGAAAGCCCGGCGCCGAGCGGCACCCACAAGGTGCGCGCCGTGGTTCACAACCCCGTCTATCGCTACGATCCGTCCCGCGTGCAGCTCAAGGGCGTCAGCCGGAAACGGAAGCTCAAGATCGCGCCCGGGCCGAACAATCCGGTCGGGTCCGTGTGGATCGGCCTCTCGAAGGACACCTACGGCATCCACGGCACGCCGGATCCTGACAAGATCGGGAAGACGGCTTCGAACGGATGCGTCCGCTTGACCAATTGGGACGCCGAGGCGCTCGCCCGCATGACCGAGAGGGGCGCGGTGGTGACGTTCGTGGACTAGAGACTATGCGGGCGGGCTTGGGCGTCGGACTTCGGCCGGCCCAGCGCTCTCTTTCGCCAGGCGTGGATCTGGCGCCGCGGCCTTCCCGCACATTTCCCACCCCATTGCCTTTCTCGCCCATCTCTGGCATAAGCCCGGCCTCGTTCAGATCGCCCGGCTCGTTACGGGCTGCCGTGGCGGTCTGCAGCGCTTTCGAGCACATGGGCCGTTGATCGGCGCCGTTCGGGGAGCGGGCTCCGCGGGATTTTCCGTGAGGGGCAAGGCTTCGTGAAAGGGCCGGCAGCGGCGGACAAGGGAAGCAAAATGCCCAAGCTTAAGACGAAGTCGAGCGCCAAGAAGCGCTTCAAGATCTCCGGGACCGGCAAGGTCATCGCCGCGCAGGCCGGCAAGCGCCACGGCATGATCAAGCGGACCAACAAGTTCATCCGCAACCAGCGGGGCACCACCGTGCTCTTCGAGGGCGACGCGAAGAACGTCAAGAAGTTCTTCCTGCCCAACGGCTGAACCCAAACGTCCCAGTTCCAGGAGATTAGCTCATGGCCCGCGTCAAGCGCGGCGTGACCGCTCACGCCAAACACAAGAAGGTCCTCAAGGCTGCCAAGGGTTTCTACGGCCGCCGCAAGAATACGATCCGCACCGCCAAGGCGGCTGTCGATCGCGCGATGCAGTACGCCTATCGCGACCGCAAGAACAAGAAGCGCACGTTCCGCGCCCTGTGGATTCAGCGCCTCAACGCCGCGGTGCGCGAGCACGGCCTGACCTACAGCCGATTTATCGACGGCCTCGGCAAGGCCGGGATCGAGATCGACCGCAAGGTTCTGTCGGACATCGCCATCCGCGAGCCGGAGAGCTTCAAGTCGATCTGCGAGAAAGCCAAGGCTGCACTGCCTGCAGTCTGACGCCTGTGGCGCCTGCCGGGGCAGGGTCATCCGATCCCGCCCCGCGGCCGTGCCGCAGCAGCGCATCCGCCCTACCGAGGCCCTGGAAGCGATGAGCGGCGCCCTGCGCCGCTCGCCTCATCGCGGCCTGAGGGCTTGACGGTCCTTCGGCCGTTGCCGACAAGCGGTAACCATCCCGAGGGACCGATGACCGATATTCCCACTCTCGAACGCACGCTCATCGGCGCCGTCGCCGCCGCCGCGGACGAGGCCGCGCTCGAAGCCGTGCGCGTCTCCGCGCTCGGCAAGAAGGGCAGCGTTTCCGAGCTCCTGAAGACGCTCGGCGCCATGACGCCGGACGAGCGGCGCGAAAAGGGCCCGCTCATCAACGGCCTGCGCGACCGCGTCAACGCCGCCATCGCCGAGCGCAAGGCGGCGCTCGAGGAGACGGCGCTCGCCGCCCGCCTCGCCGCCGAGCGCGTCGACGTCACGCTGCCGCTCCAGGAGGGGCCGCAGACGCGCGGGCGCATCCACCCCATCTCGCAGGTCATCGACGAACTGACGGCGATCTTCGCCGACATGGGCTTCTCCATCGCCGAGGGGCCGGATATCGAGACCGACTTCTACAACTTCACGGCGCTCAACTTCCCCGCCGGCCATCCGGCGCGGGACATGCACGACACCTTCTTCCTGCCGCCCGACGACAAGGGCGAGCGCAAGGTGCTGCGTACGCACACGAGCCCGGTGCAGATCCGCACCATGCTCGGCCAGAAGCCGCCGATCCGCGTCATCATCCCGGGCCGCACCTACCGCTGCGACTCGGACCAGACACACACGCCGATGTTCCACCAGGTGGAGGGGCTCGTCATCGACAAGTCCTCCCACATCGGCCACCTGAAGTGGATCCTCGAGGAGTTCTGCAAGGCCTTCTTCGAGGTCGACCAGGTGAAGATGCGCTTCCGCCCGTCCTTCTTCCCCTTCACCGAGCCATCGGCGGAGGTCGACATCCAGTGCGCGCGCAAGGGCGGCGAGATCCGCTTCGGCGAGGGCGAGGACTGGCTGGAGATCCTCGGCTGCGGCATGGTGCACCCCAACGTGCTCCGCAACTGCGGGCTCGACCCGGACGAGTACCAGGGCTTCGCCTGGGGCATGGGCATCGACCGCATCGCGATGCTGAAATACGGCATGCCGGACCTGCGCCCCTTCTTCGAGGCGGACGTGCGCTGGCTGTCGCACTACGGCTTCCGCCCGCTCGACCTGCCGACGCTGGCCGGAGGGCTGTCGTCGTGATCGTGATGGCCGAGGCCGGGGCGGTGCTGCCCTCTCCCCCCTCGTGGGGGAGAGCTGGAGAGGGGGGGCGGTGCCGCCGTCGGAAGATTTCTGCCCGGATGGCGCCCAGCTTCCCCCCCTCCCTAACCCTCCCCCACGTGGGGGGAGGGGATCCGCGGGAGGACATCGGCGTGCGCAACGGGCAACGCGACAGGGCAAGGCGTCTGCGCCGGGAACTCACGCCTGCCGAGCGAAAGCTCTGGCATGCGTTGAAGGCCCATCGCTTCCACGGCCTGCATGTCCGCCGGCAGGCGCCGGTCGGTCGCTATATCGTGGATTTCGTTTGCCATGAGGCCCGTCTCGTCATCGAAGTGGACGGTGCACAGCATGGTTTCGAGGCCCGCAGCGCTGCGGATGCCGCCCGTGACACCTGGCTCGAACAGCAGGGCTACCGTGTCCTGCGTTTCTGGAATGGGCAGGTGCTGAACGAACTCGACAGCGTCCTCGATACCGTCCTGGCTGCCGTCGCTCACCGCTATCCTTCCTCCGTGTCCCGCCTCATCGAGAGCGGTTCTGGTGGAGCTGTCTCATGAAGTTCACCCTCTCCTGGCTCAAGGACCACCTCGACACCGACGCGACCGTCCAGGACGTCGCCGACACGCTCAACCGCATCGGCCTCGAGGTCGAGGCGGTGGAGGACAAGGCGGCGCTCTTCGCGCCCTATGTCATCGCGCATGTCGTTTCGGCCGAGCAGCACCCCAATGCCGACCGGCTCCGCGTCTGCATGGTTGACACCGGCCGCGGCGAGCCGCCGGTGCAGGTCGTCTGCGGCGCGCCGAACGCGCGCACGGGCATGAAGAGCGTCTTCGCCCCGGCCGGCACCTACATTCCCGGCAAGGGCATCACGCTCACGGTCGGCACCATCCGCGGTGTCGAGAGCCGTGGCATGCTGTGCTCGGCCTTCGAGCTCGAATTGTCGGACGACCACGAGGGCATCATCGACCTGCCCGAGGATGCGCCGGTCGGCCAGCCCTTCGCGGCCTATGCGGGGATCGACGATCCCGTGATCGAGATCGCGGTGACGCCGAACCGCGCCGATGCGCTCGGCATCGCCGGCATCGCGCGCGATCTCGCCGCCGCGGGCCTCGGCCGGTTGAAGACGCCGGCGGTCACGGCCGTTCCCGGCAACGGCCCGTGCCCCGTCTCCGTCTCGCTCGCCTTCACGGGCGAAGATGCGCACCTGTGCCCCGCCTTCGCGCTGCGCCTCGTGCGCGGCGTGAAGAACGGGCCGTCGCCCGCGTGGCTGCAGCGGCGCCTCAAGGCCATCGGCCTCAGGCCCATCAACACCCTTGTCGACATCACGAACTACATCACCTTCGACCGTGGGCGGCCGCTGCACGTCTTCGACGCGAAGAAGGTCGCGGGCAATCTCGTCGTGCGTCATGCGCGCGACGGTGAGGAGGTGCTGGCGCTCGACGGGCGCAGCTATGCGCTCGACCCGTCGATGGTCGTCATCGCCGACGACAACGGTGTTGAATCGATCGGCGGCATCATGGGTGGCGAACACTCGGGCTGCGACGAGACGACCACCGACGTGCTGATCGAATCGGCGCTGTGGGACCCGCTCAACATCGCCCAGACGGGGCGCAAGCTCGGCATCGTCTCCGACGCGCGCTACCGCTTCGAGCGCGGGGTCGATCCCGCCTTTTGCGAGCCGGGCCTCGAGCTCGCGACGCAGATGGTGCTCGACCTGTGCGGCGGCGAGGCGAGCGAGGCGACGCTCGCCGGTTCCATCCCCGACACCCGGCGGGCGCTCGCTTTCCCCTATGCCGAGGTCAAGCGCCTCACCGGCCTCGACCTGCCGGCCGGGACCATGCGCGGCACGCTGGAGGCCCTCGGCTTCCTCGTCGCCGGCACGGGCGAGGTGGTCGAGGTGATGCCGCCGTCGTGGCGGGCGGACATCGAGGGCAAGGCCGACCTCGTTGAAGAGGTGATGCGCATCACCGGGCTCGACAACGTGCCGGCCGTGCCCTTCCCCCGGCTCGAGGCGGCGGTGGCCAAGCCCGTGCTGACCTTGCTGCAGAAGCGCACGCGCCTCGCCAAGCGCACGCTCGCCGCACGCGGTCTCGTGGAGGCCGTCACCTGGTCCTTCATCGGCAAGGCGGAGGCGGAGCTGTTCGGCGGCGGCGATCCGCGCCTCGCGCTCGCCAACCCGATCGCGTCCGAGCTCTCCGACATGCGGCCGAGCCTCGTGCCCGGCCTCGCCAAGGCGGCGCAGAAGAACGCCGACCGCGGCCATCCGGATGTCGCGCTGTTCGAGGTCGGCCAGGTCTTCGCCTCGGACGAGCCGGAGGGGCAGACGATCGTCGCCTGCGCCCTGCGCCGCGGCACGGCGCGGGCCGAGGGTGTCGGCCGCCGCTGGGACGGCGAGGCGAAGCCCGTCGACGTCTTCGACGCCAAGGCCGACGCCATGGCGCTGCTCACCGCGCTCGGCATCCCGACAGGCGGGCTGCAGATCGTGCCCGGCGGGCCGAGCTGGTACCACCCGGGGCGCTCGGCGACGCTGCAGTTCGGCCCGCGGGCGGTCCTCGGCGCCTTTGGCGAGTTGCATCCGCGCATCCTCAAGGCGCTCGACGTCAAGGGTCCGCTCGTCGCCTTCGAGCTGACGCTCGATGCGCTGCCGGCGCCCAAGGCGAAGCCCACGAAGATGAAGCCGAAGCTGGCGCTGTCCGACTTCCAGCCGCTGACGCGCGACTTCGCCTTCGTCGTCGACCGCGAGGTCGCAGCGGCGGAGATCGTCAAGTCGGCCGGCGCGGCGGACCGCAACCTCGTCACCGAGGTCACGGTCTTCGACGTCTACGAGGGGCCGCACGTCGGCGAGGGCAAGAAGTCCATCGCCATCGCCGTGACGCTGCAGCCGACCGACAAGACGCTGACCGATGCGGAGATCGAGGCCGTCTCGGCGAAGATCGTCGAGCAGGTGGCGAAGAAGACCGGGGCGGCGCTCAGGGGGTAGGGCGGCATCGTTGGCCCCGCGTCTCTCGCTGTGCCGGATAGGCTCGATCAAGTCTCCGGAGCAGAGCGACCTGTCCCCCTCCCCGCCGCAAGCGGGGGGAGGGAGGTGTGGCGCTCCGGCTGCTGGGGCCTGTATAAAGGGCCGTCGCCGGAGCCAAACGCCTTGCGCTTTCTCGCCGTCCTCGCCCTCGTCTGCCTTCCCTGCGCCGCGCTGGCCCAGGGCAAGCCGCGCATGATCGAGGACTGCGAGCGGATCGACGAGCCGCTCGCCTATAACGCCTGTCTTGCCTCCTTCGGCCCCCGGCAGGGGCAGCGCAATTTCGTGCCGGCGGGAGACGCCGCGGCGGAGGGCGCGGGGCGGGCGGCGCCGGCGCGCGGCATGAAAGGCGCCGTCTCGTCCGGCCGGCGCAAGGACGGCAAGTCCTTCGTCATCTTCGACGTGACGCCCGGCAAGCGCTGAGGCTCAGCCTTCGGCGGCGACGGCCGCCGTGCCGCTCAGCGGGTTCTCCGGGTCCCAGCCATAGGTCAGGGTTTCGAAGCGCATGGAGCGCGCGTCGACCATCAGCAGCCGGCCGACGAGCGGCTCGCCGAAGCCGACGATGGCGCGGATGACCTCGAGCGCCATCAGCGAGCCCATGACGCCGGCGAGCGCCCCGAGGATGCCGGCCTCCTCGCAGGTCGGCACCGTGCCGGGCGGCGGCGGGCTCGGAAAGAGGCAGCGGTAGGTGGGGTTCGGCGTGCCGTCCGGACCACGCTCGAAGGGGCGCAGCGTCGTCAGCGAAGCGTCGAAGGTGCCGAGCGCCGCCGTGACGAGCGGCTTTTTCTCGTAATAGCAGGCGTCGGCCACGGCATAGCGTGTGGCGAAATTGTCCGAGCCGTCGGCGATGACGTCATAGGCCGCGACGAGGGCGCGCACGTTCTCGGCATTCACGCGCAGCGAGTGGCACGCGACGGTGACATGGGGATTGAGCCGGGCGATGGCCGCGGCGGCGCTGTCGACCTTCGGCGTGCCGACGTCCGGCGTGCCGTGGATGATCTGGCGCTGGAGGTTGGACAGGGAGACGACGTCGTCGTCGACGATGCCGAGCGTGCCGACGCCGGCCGCGGCGAGATATTGCAGCAGCGGCGCGCCGAGCCCGCCGGCGCCGATGGCGAGGACGCGCGCCTTCTTCAGCTTCAGTTGCCCGGGGCCGCCGACATCGCGCAGCACGATGTGGCGGGCATAGCGCTCGATCTCGTCGTGGGACAGGCTGGCGGCGTTCGTCATGGCATTCGTCATGGCGCGACAATAGCCCCGGGCGCGACTGGCCGGAAGGCGGCGCTGCGATGGCTGTGCACGGTGCCTGCCGGGCGGGTCGGGCGGCTCTTGGAATCCGCTGCCGAGCCGTGCCATCGTAGATGCCAAGCGGGCGCGGCCAGGAAGCCGACGCCCGCATGCCACGAAGGGGAAGCCTCCATGCGTCTCAGGACCCTCGGCCTCGCGCTCGCCGGTCTCGCCGCCAGCGCCGCAGCCGCGCTCGCGCAGGATTTCAAGCCCGCCATCGTCTATGACCTCGGCGGCAAGTTCGACAAGTCCTTCAACGAAGGCGTCTATGACGGCGCCGAGAAGTTCAAGGCCGAGACCGGTGTCGCCTATCGCGACTTCGAGCCGCAGAACGATGCCCAGCGCGAGCAGGCGCTGCGCCGCTTCGCGCGCGACGGCTATTCTCCCATCGTCGCCGTCGGCTTCAGCCAGGCGAGCGCGGTCGAGAAGGTGGCCGGCGAATTCCCCGACCTCAAGTTCACGATCATCGACATGGTGGTCGAACGGCCGAACGTGCAGTCCATCCTCTTCAAGGAGCAGGAAGGCTCCTTCCTCGTCGGCATGCTCGCCGCCATGGCGTCGCAATCCGGCAAGGTCGGCTTCGTCGGCGGCATGGACGTGCCGCTCATCCGTGCCTTCGCCTGCGGCTACGTGCAGGGCGTCAAGCACGCCAACCCGCAGGCCGAGATCTTCCAGAACATGACCGGCACCACGGGCGCAGCCTGGAACGACCCGGTCAAGGGCGGCGAGCTGGCCAAGAGCCAGATCGACCGCGGGGCCGATGTCGTCTACCACGCGGCCGGCGGCACCGGCATCGGCGTGCTGCGCGCGGCGGCGGATGCCGGCAAGCTCGGCATCGGCGTCGATTCCAACCAGAACGGCCTGCATCCGGGCAAGGTGCTGACCTCGATGCTGAAGCGCGTCGACACGGCGACCCACAAGACCTTCATGGATGCCAAGGACGGCCAATGGCAGCCCGGCGTCGTCAACCTGGGGCTCGCCGAGGAGGGCGTGGCCTGGGCGCTCGACGACAACAACCGCTCGCTCATCACTCCGGAGATGAAGGAAGCGGTCGACAAGGCCGCCGAGGAGATCAAGGCCGGTACCATCAAGGTGCACGACTACCGCTCCGACAACAAATGCCCCGTCTGAGCAGCCAGGGTCGTCACGCGTGATGAGGGACGCGGTCGAGCCTCCGGCGATCGAACTCGTCGACATCGACAAGCGCTTCGGGCCCGTGCGGGCGAACGATCGCGTCAACCTCTCGGTGGCGCGGGGCACGGTGCACGGCATCGTCGGCGAGAACGGCGCCGGCAAGTCGACGCTGATGTCGATCCTCTACGGCTTCTACGAGGCCGATGGCGGCGAGATCCGCGTCGGCGGCACGCCGGTCCGCATCCGCAGCTCGGCCGATGCGATCCGCCTCGGCATCGGCATGGTCCACCAGCACTTCATGCTGGTGGACAGCCTTTCCGTCGTCGAGAACGTCATGCTCGGCGCCGAGGGCGGGCCGCTTCTCGACCGGGGCCTCGCCCGGGCGCGGGCGGAGCTCGAGCGCCTCGCCGCCGACCACGGCCTTGCCGTCGACGTCGATGCGCTCGTCGGCGACCTGCCGGTCGGCCTGCAGCAGCGCGTCGAAATCCTGAAGGCGCTCTATCGCGGCGCCGACGTGCTCATCCTCGACGAACCGACGGCGGTGCTGACGCCGCCGGAGGCGAAGGCGCTCTTCGGCCTCTTGCGGACGCTGCGCGAGGCGGGCAAGACCGTGCTCCTCATCACGCACAAGCTCGAGGAGATCATGGCGGTGACCGACCGCGTCTCGGTGATGCGCCGCGGGCAGATGGTCGCCACGCTCGACACCGCCGCGACCTCCCCGCCCGAGCTCGCCGAGCTCATGGTCGGCCGCAAGGTGCTGCTGCGCGTGGAAAAGCGCCCGCACGCCGCTGGTGAGCCGCGGCTGACGGTCGAGAACCTCTCCGTCGTCGACGAGCGGGACTGCCTGCGCGTGGCGGATGTGTCCTTCAGCGTCCGGGCCGGCGAGATCGTCGGCATCGCCGGGGTTGCCGGCAATGGCCAGAGCGAGCTCATGGAGGCCATCGCCGGCATGCGGCGGCCGACGCTCGGCACCATTGCGCTCGACGGCACGGTGCTGACGCGCGAGGCGCATACGCCGCACAACCTGCGCCGGCTCGGCCTCCTGCACGTGCCGGAGGACCGGCTGCGCACCGGCCTCGTGCCGGCCTTTTCGGCCTACGAGAGCGCCGCGCTCGGCTTCACCGACGATCCGGCCTACGGCCGCGGCCCGTTGCTGGAGCGCGGCCGCATGATCGCCGACCTCGCCGACAAGATGGCCGCCTATGACGTGCGCCCACCCGACCCGCTGCTGAAGACCTCGAAATTCTCCGGCGGCAACCAGCAGAAGATCGTGCTGGCGCGGGAGATCGAGCGGGCGCCGAAGGTGCTGATCGTCGGCCAGCCGACACGCGGGGTCGACATCGGGGCCATCGAGTTCATCCATCGCCGGCTGATCGCGCTGCGCGACGCCGGGGTCGCCGTCCTCCTCGTTTCCGTGGAGCTCGAAGAGATCATGAGCCTCGCCGACCGGATCCTCGTCATGTGCGGCGGGCGCATCACCGGAGAGCGGCGGCCCGAGGCGACGGACGAGCGCGACCTCGGCCTCCTGATGGCGGGCGTGGAGGGGCAGGTATGAGCGCGCCGATCGACCTGCCGCGCTGGGCGGACGTCATCCTCGTGCCGGCGCTCAGCGTCGCCGCGGCCTTCGCGGTCGCCGGCCTCGTCGTCGCCGGCATCGGGGAAGACCCTTTCATGGCGACGCGCCTCCTGATCGCCGGCAGCCTCGGCTCGGCCGAGGGCGTCGGCTTCACGCTCTACTACACGACGAACTTCATCTTCACCGGCCTTGCCGTGGCGCTCGCCTATCACGCCGGCCTCTTCAACATCGGCGGCGAGGGGCAGGCGACGGTCGCCGGCATCGGCGCGGCCCTCGTCTGCCTCTACGCCGATTTCCTGCCCGGCGTCCTCCTCATCCCTGCCGGCATCCTCGGCGCGGCGGCCTTCGGCGCGCTGTGGGGCTTCGTGCCCGGCTACCTCCAGGCGCGGCGGGGCAGCCACATCGTCATCACGACGATCATGTTCAACTTCCTCGCCGCGACGCTCATCGTCTATCTCGTCGTCAACGTCATCGGCGAGCGGGGCGTCACGGAGACGCGCGCCTTCGCGCGCCACGCCGTCATCCCCTATGTGCACGAGGCGCTGCGGGCGCTCGGCATCGCGGCGCCGACCTCGCCGCTCAACTTCACCTTCCTCCTTGCCCTCGCCGCGGCGGCGGGGGTGTGGGCGCTCGTCTACCGCTCGCGCCTCGGCTACGCCATCCGCACCGTCGGCGCCAATCCCTCCGCCGCCGTCTATGCCGGCCTGTCCCCGGCGCGCATGATCATGGTGGCCATGGCCCTGTCGGGTGCGCTCGCCGGCGGGCTCGCGGTGAACGAGATCATGGGCGTGCAGCACCGGCTGCTGCTCGAGTTCACCTCCGGCTACGGCTTCGTCGGCATCGCCGTGGCGCTGATGGGCCGGGCGCATCCGGCGGGCGTCATCTTCGCGGCGCTCCTCTTCGGCGTGCTCTACCAGGGCGGGGCGGAGCTGGCCTTCGACATGCCGGCCATCACCCGCGACATGGTCGTCGTCATCGGCGGTGTGATCGTCCTCTTCGCCGGGGCGCTCGAGGGGCTGTTCCGGCGCCTCGCGGCGCGGCTCGTCGCACTCGGCACCGGCTTCGCGGCGGCGCGGCGCGTGCGCACGGCCGAGGAGGGGTAAGCATGGACCTCGCCTCGCTCCTTGCCGTGCTCGATTCGGCCGTGCGGCTGTCCATCCCGCTCCTGTGCGCCTGCCTCGCCGGCCTCTGGTCCGA
Source organism: Chelatococcus caeni (assembly GCF_014196925.1). Taxonomy (GTDB): domain Bacteria; phylum Pseudomonadota; class Alphaproteobacteria; order Rhizobiales; family Beijerinckiaceae; genus Chelatococcus_A; species Chelatococcus_A caeni. Next base: position 438,376 of record NZ_JACIEN010000002.1, read on the forward strand.
GCGCTCCGGCGTCGTCGACATCGGGCTCGAGGGCAAGATGCTGGTCGCCGCCTTTGCGGCGGGCGCCGCCGCCTATGCGAGCGGCTCGGCCCTCGTCGGGCTTTTCGCCGGCCTTGCGGCGTCGGTCGCCTTCGCGCTGGTGCACGGCTTCTCGGCCATCAGCCAGCGCGGCAACCAGATCGTCTCGGGCGTCGCCATCAACATGCTGGCGGCCGGCCTGACGGCGATCGTCGGCAATGCCTGGTACCATCAGGGCGGGCGCACCCCGCCGGTGGACGGGGCGGCGCGCTTCGGCGAGATCACGTTGCCGGGGGCCGAGGCGCTGTCCGGCATCCCGCTGCTCGGGCCGCTCTACCGCGAGGTCGTGTCCGGCCATTCGCTGCTCGTCTATCTCGCGCTCCTTGCCGTTATCGCCACGTGGTGGACGCTGGCGCGCACGCGCTTCGGCCTGCGCCTCCGGGCGGTCGGCGAGAACCCGGCGGCGGTCGACACCGCCGGCATTTCCGTCGCCGGGCTGCGCTATGCGGCGGTGGTTCTCGCCGGCCTCCTGTGCGGACTAGGCGGCACCTATCTCGCGCTGGCGCAGGCGGCCGGCTTCCTGCCGCACATGACGGCGGGCAAGGGCTTCATCGCGCTCGCCGCCCTCATCTTCGCCAAGTGGCGGGCCTGGCCGGCGCTCGGCGCCTGCCTGCTCTTCGGCCTGCTCGAGGCCGTCGCCATCCGCATCGAGGGCGTGCCCCTGCCCGTCATCGGCCGGGTGCCAGTGCAGGCCATCCAGGCGCTGCCCTATCTCATGACGGTCGTCCTGCTCGCGGGCTTCATCGGCCGGGCGGTGCCGCCGCGAGCCTCCGGCATCCCCTATGTCAAGGAACGGTGAGATGAGCCTCCTCGACGACCTCTTCCGCGCGGCGAGCGCGGCGCGCGAGAAGGCCTATGCGCCCTATTCGCGCTTCAGCGTCGGAGCCGCCGTGGCGACCCCGGACGGGCGGATCTTCGCCGGCTGCAACGTGGAGAACGCGTCCTACCCGGTCGGTTCCTGCGCCGAGGCCGGCGCCATCGTCGCCATGGTCGCGGCGGGCGGGCGGCGCATCGCAGCGGCTCTCGTGGTGGGGGAGGGCGCGGCGCTCGTCACGCCCTGCGGCGCCTGCCGGCAGCGCTTGCGCGAATTCGCGCGCGAGGATACGCCGGTCCATGTCTGCGGGCCGGAGGGGTTGCGGCGCAGCTTCACGCTCGGGGAGCTGCTGCCGGTCTCCTTCGGTCCGGACAATCTGACGAACGACGGGTGAAGCCATGACCGGAGCGGCTGGGACGGACGCGAAGCTGCGGGACGAGGCCCTCGGCCTGCTCGCGGAGCGCGGCATCGCGGGGCCCTTCGATGCCGCGCTGGTGCTCGGCACCGGTCTCGGCAACATCGTCGAGGATGTCGAGGAGGCGCGCGAGGTGCCCTATGCCGACATCCCCGGCTTCCCGGTCAGCGGCGTCTCGGGCCATGCGGGGCGGCTCATCGCCGGCCGCATCGAGGGGCGCCGTATCCTCATCTACGGCGGGCGGGCGCATTATTACGAGACCGGCAATGCGGCCGTCATGCGCGCGCCCATCAACCTCCTGACCGGGCTCGGCAGCCCGCCGCTGGTGCTCACCAATGCCGCCGGCTCGCTCAGGGCGGACATCCGCCCCGGCAGCCTCGCCCTGATCACGGACCACATCAACTATTCCGGGCTCAACCCGCTCATCGGCGACACCGGCGACGGGCGCTTCGTGCCGATGACGCTGGCCTACGACGAGATGCTGCGCAAGCGGATGATGCTGGCGGCGAAGACGGCCGGCATCACGCTCAACTCCGGCATCTACATGTGGTTTTCCGGACCGAGCTTCGAGACGCCGGCGGAGATCCGCATGGCCCGCATGTTCGGCGCCGATCTCGTCGGCATGTCGACCGTGCCCGAGGTCATCCTCGCCCGCCGCTTCGGCCTGCGCGTCGCGGCCTTGTCGGTCGTCACCAACCTGGCGGCCGGTCTCGAGGGCGCGACCCCGAGCCACGGCGAGACGAAGGACGTCGCAACCCTCGCGGCCGTGACGCTGCGGCGGCTGCTGCGGGCTTTCCTCGCGACGCGCGACGAGCGGTGAGAGGCGCCGGCCGGCGCCCGATGCCTTCTGATCGGCACTCGCTGCAAGTCTATCCTGGTAATTACCTTTGCCTGACGCCCTGAATAATCAATTTCGCAGCGTCTCTATTCTCACATCCGTTCTTCGATCGTAGATATCCTGCATCGAATTATATGAGCTGCATGCAGTGCGGCTCGCCGCCACGGGCGCGGGACATCTCGCGCGAGCGTGGTGCGCCACGATCATCGATCGCCTGGGCGCGATCGGGAAGGAACGACCATGACCTTACGTGGATGGAGTGCAGGCGTGCTGATGTCGCACATGCGCCGCTACCGGCTGGCGGCCTTCGCCGCGGTGATTGCGGGGCTTGCGGCACCGGGCGCGTGGGCCACCGAGCCTGCGTGGCCTACCCTGTCCTATGACTACATCGCCCTCGACGAGGATCTCCGCGACGTGCTGACGGAGTTCGGCAATCACATGCGCATTCCGGTCAAGCTCAGCGACCGCGTCCGGGGCCGCGTGCGCGGCGGCATCCTGCCCGCTGCGCCGCGGACGTATCTCGACGACCTCTGCGGCCGTTTCGGGCTCTCCTGGTACTACGACGGCACGACGCTGCACATTTCCTCGAGCGACGAGCAGCGGACGGAGATCGTCGAATACGGCTCGGCCTCGCCGGAGGAGCTGCTGAAGGCGCTTCGCGAACTGGGCGTGGCGGATGCGCGCTATCCCGTCCGGCTCGCGCAAGGCCGCAGCGTCCTGTCGATTTCCGGGCCGCCGGTCTACCGCACCCTCGTGCGCCAGACGCTGGCGTCGCTGATGAAGGGTGGCACTCCCGAGGCGCGGGTGCGGGTCTTTCGCGCGGGCGCCGAGAGTTCGTCCTGATCCCGCGATTGTTCATGGTGCGTGTAGAGAGAGTTCAGCCCGCAGCGACTGTCGTCCGGCGGTGCTTCGCATGTATAATTTGCGTAATCGATTGTAGTCATTAGCTTAAATTGCGGCAAGCGAGGCAGCATGAACGAGGTGCGCGGGATCGACAACCTGGAGCGGCGACGGCCCGGCGGGCTCGATCAGGAGCTTCTGGACAAGATGCAGGCCTTCATCGAGCAGGCGAAGCAGGGTCACGCCGGGCCGGCCGATGCGGTCGCGGACAGCTCTCCGCTCGCCCTGCTTCGCCCCGCCGGGCCGGCCGCCGAGCCTGGTGACGCAAAAGGCTGAAGCCTCGCCGATCCACCTCTTCTTCGTGCCTCCCGCAGCCGGTGGCGCGTCCGTTTTCGCCATGGAACTGGTCATGAACGCCATCACAGCCATAAGCGGCCTTCTGGACAACGGCGTGAAGCCCGTCGATCCCATCGAGCCGACCCAGTCGGTGCAGGAATTCCAATGGTCGCTGAACGACGCCAGAGCGCAGTGGGCGGCTGAAGCGGGATCGCTCGACGCCGGAGACGGGCTGCCGGCCATCGCCGGGGCGGTGCGCGACGGCATCCTGCCCTTCTTCGAGCGCAGACAGGACGATGCCGACCTGTCGGCCGAGATGAATACGGGGCGCCCCGAGGAGGATGCCGAAGCCTTCTTCGGGCAGATCAAGGAGCGTGCCAGCGGGGAGCAGAAGCACCACCTGGCGATGCAACTCATCATCGCGGCGTTCTCGGGCATGATCAGCACGTTGAAGATGCTGCTGAGGGGATGAGCCATGCCGGTCGTGCCCGCGTCATCGTCTCGCCCGCGCCGGCTCCGTCTTGCAGCGGTCATCGCGCTTGCGCTCGCCGTCGCGGCCTGCAAGGCCGAGCTCTACGGCAACCTGGACGAGCGCCAGGCGAACGAGATCATCGCGGCGCTGCAGCACCACGGCATCGGCGCCAGCCGGGCCACCGACAAGGAGGGCCGCATCACCGTCTCGGTCGGCGGCAACGATTTCGCGCGCGCGTTCGACATTCTCAGGAACAACGGCCTGCCCCGGCGGGCGCACGCCACGCTCGGCGAGGTCTTCAAGCCGGAAGGGCTGGTGGCCTCGCCGCTGCAGGAGCGGGCACGCATGACCTATGCCCTCAGCGAGGAGCTGTCCCGGTCGGTGGGCGAGATCGACGGCGTCCTCTCGGCGCGGGTGCACATCGTCCTGCCCGAATACGCGCCGCTGCAGCATGCGTCCACGCCGGCCTCCGCCTCCGTCCTCATCCGGCACAAGACCGGCGCGCCGCTCGCTGACTACGTGCCGCAGATCAAGACGCTGGTGGCCAACGGTATCTCCGGGCTCACCTATGACGGCGTGTCCGTCGTGCTCGTGCCCGCGCCGGACCGGCCGGAAACGCCCGCCGAGTCCGCGCCCGTTTCCTTCCTCGGCATGTGGCTGCGCCCCGACAGCCTCGGCTGGGCGCGCCTGCTGATGGGGCTGTCCGCGCTCACCATCGTGGCGCTTGCGGCCGGGCTCGGCTATCTCGCCTGGCGGGGCCGGTCCGGGGTCTACGCGTTGGGAGCGACGCGGCGGGATGCCGACGGGCCGGACGAGGCCGGTCCGGCGCCCGCCTACCAGCAGCGGGAGGCGGCCTGAATGACGCCGCTCGCCGCCACTGCCGACGAGAGCCGCTGGCGCGCCTTCCTGCGCCTGCCCGGCGGCTATGCGCATCCGCGGCGCCTGGCCGACACGCTCGGCGGCGCCATGACGCCGGACCTCTGCGCCGCGCTGCAGGCGGAGCCGCGCTTCGCCACGCGGTTGACGGCCCTGCTCGAGGCCGCCGGTCTCGTGCCGCCGGTCGGCGCCGGGATGGACTGCGCCGAGATCGACCGGTCGATCGTCGTGCGCGCGCCGGAGGAGCTGATGGCTGCCGCCCTTCGTGCGGGCGCGCTCTATTGGGCGGACGCCATCGCCAACGTGGTTCTCGCCCCGGACGTGGAAGTCCTGCGCGGGTCGCTCGACGCCGACCTCATCGCCTTCGGCCTCGCCAATCGGGCCGCAGGGCCGCAGGGCATGCGCTTCGACGTTCTCGCCGGCGCGGCGGAGGTGGTGGCTCGCGACGGCTGGTACAGCTTTCTGGCATGGGTTGCGCAACTTCCGGCAGCGGTGACGGCGCGGCTGATGCTCAAATTCGAGGACGGGACGATCACGCCCGGGCCCATCCCGGCTCCGTTCGGCGAGATCGGACCGGGGCTCTATCGTCAGGCAGCGGGATGAACATGAACAGTACGGATCGCTTATCGACCCTGGGTGGCGGCGGCCGGATCGTGCGTGGCCCGGAGGTGGACATCTGGCAGAAGGCGGCGATGACCCTCCGCAAGGCGGAGGATCTCGCGTCGTCGGAAATGAGCCGGGGATACACCGAAGGTCACGAGAAGGGCGTCCGGGACGGCCTCGCCAGCGTGAAGGAAAAGAACGCCGCGGCGGCCGAGCAGCTGGCGCAGACGGTCACGGCCGTCGATCGCTATCTCGGCTCGCTCGAGAGCGAGGTGGCCGATCTCGCCATGGGTATCGTGCGCCAGGTGCTGGGCACCTTCGAGAACGCCGATCTCGTGGCGCGGCTCGCCGGCGAGGCCCTGGCCAATTTCCGCCGGGCGAAACACCTCAAGATCACGGTGCACCCCGACGCCTGCGCCAAGGTGCGCGACGAGGTCAACGCACGGGTGGAGCGGGAAGGCCTCGCGGTTACCATCGCGGTTGCGGGCGATCCGACGATGGGCCCCACGGATTGCCGGCTCGCGAGCGAATTCGCCATCGTTGACGCGGATCTCGAGACGCAGCTCTCGGCCTTGGCCGGGGCCCTGCCGCGGCGGGAGGGACGGGGGTGATGCGGGGCGACGCCCTCGACATCGATGCGCGCATCGCGGGCATCCTCCCGAAGCTGCGGCGGCAGGCGGAAACCGTCAGCCCGCGCGTCGTCAAGGGACGCATCCTGCGGGCCGTCGGCGTCACGATCCATGCCAGCGTGGCCGAGGTGCGGCTGGGGGAGGTTTGCCGGCTCTGCGACCCCGTTTCAGGAGTCGAGGTCCTGGGCGAGGTCGTCGGCCTCCTGGAGGACGCGGCGGTCCTGACGCCGCTCGGCGACGTGTCGGGCCTCTCCAGCGCCACCGAGGTCATTCCGACCGGCAGCGAATTGCGCGTGCCCGTGGGACCGGGCCTGCTCGGCCGCGTGCTCAACGCGCTCGGCGAGCCGCTCGACGGCGGCGCCTGGCCGCCGCCTGACATGGCTGGCACCTATCCGCTGCAGGCGCCGCCGCCGCAGCCGATGGCGCGCGACATCATCAAGGAGCCGCTGCAGCTCGGCATCCGCTCTCTCGACGGGCTCGTGACCTGCGCGCGGGGGCAGCGCATCGGCATCTTCGGCGAACCGGGCGTCGGCAAGTCGACGCTGCTCGCCCAGATCGTCAAGGGCACCGAAGCCGACGTGGTCGTCATCGGCCTCATCGGCGAGCGCGGCCGCGAGGTGCGCGAATTCCTGGAGCGCGAGCTCGGCGAGGAGGGGCGGCGCCGGTCGGTGACGGTGGTCGCCACCTCGGACCGTCCGGCCATCGAGCGCGTCAAGGCGGCCTATGTGGCGACGGCGATCGCCGAATATTTCCGAGACCAGGGCCGCAGCGTGCTGCTGCTGATGGACAGCGTCACGCGCTTCGCCCGCGCCCAGCGCGAGATCGGCCTCGCCGCCGGCGAGCCGCCGACGCGGCGTGGCTTTCCCTCGTCGCTCTTTGCGGTGCTGCCGCAGCTGCTCGAGCGCAGCGGCCCGGGGCAGGGCGGCGCCATCACCGGCCTCTACACGGTCCTCATGGAAGGCGACGGCACGCAGGACCCCATCGCGGAGGAGGTGCGCTCCATCCTCGACGGCCACGTGGTTTTGTCGGCGGAGCTCGCCCATCGCAATCATTTCCCAGCCATCGACGTCCTGAAGAGCCGCAGCCGCCTGATGGATGCGGTGGTCGCGCCGGAGCATTCCCGCCTCGCCGGCCGCGTGCGCGACCTGATGGCGCGCTACGCCGAGGTCGAGCTGCTGGTGCGGGTGGGCGAATACCAGCGCGGCAGCGATCCACGGGCCGACGAGGCCATCGACCGCATCGATGCCATCAATGCCCTCCTGCGCCAGGGGCAGGCCGAGCGGTCGACCCTCGCCGAGGTCCAGCAGCGCATGCGGACGCTCGTGCCATGACGCAGGAGCGGACGCTCATGCTGCTGCGACGCCTGCGGCAGCGCGGCCTCACGCGCGCGGAGGAAGGCATCATGCGCGCCGAACGCGGGCTGCGGGAGGCCGAGGCCGCTGTGCGCGCAGCGCAGGCGGCGGTTGAACAACACGCGGCGACGGCCCGGCAGGAGGAGAAGACGTTGCTCGGCCGCATGGCCGTGCGCCTCGCCGGTGCTTCCGACATTGCGCGCCAGCAGGCGGTGCTCGATGGGGTCGCCGCCGAAGCCGGGCGTCGCCGGGCCGGCGCTGCCGCGGCGGGCGAGGAACGGGAGGCCCAGGCGGCGACGCTTGCCGCAGCGCGGCAGGAGCTGCAGCGGCGCCGGCGCAAGCTCGCCAAGCTCGACCTGCTGCTCGACGAGCGGAAGATGCAACAGCTGCGGCGGGACGAGGCACTCGTGGAGGCGGAGGCCGAGGATCGCGCGGTCGCACTGGCCGGGAGCAGCCATGGCACGCCGTTCCCCCGCAGCTGAAGCGCCGGCGCCGCGCAAGAGGGCCGCCCCGCGCAAGCGGCCGGTCGCCGCTGCGGCGGAGGCGGCGTCGCTGCCGTCGCCCCTGCCCTTCGTGCCGGCGGCGCTCGACGTCGAGGCCATGCACCTGTGGAACGTGGCCTATCGCCTGCGCAGGCCCTGGCAGGTGAGCCTCGCCGGCGTTCCGGCGCACGTCGTGTTCGCTCCCCGCCCGGTGCCGGTCGTGCCTGGTGTCACCCTTGATCTGACGATCGGAGGGCGGCCGGCGACGGCCTGGGTGCCAGCCGCCTTCGCCGAGGAGGTGCTGGAGGTGCTGCCGCCGCAGTTCGATCCTGCGCGTCTGTCGCCGCAACACCTCGCCATGCTTGCCGAATTCGCCATGCTGCCCGGGCTTCGCGCGTTGGAGGACCGGCTCGGGGCCGCGATCGTGCTGGTTTCGCTGCAATCGCAGGCCCCCGATGAGACGCGGGGCCCCTGGGTCGATGTCAGGATCATCCGGAACGGACGGGAGGAGGTTCCCGCCCGGCTGCTGCTGCCGCCGGAGACGGGCGAGGAGATCATCGCCGCGCTCGGCGACGGGCCCCCGCCGGGCGGGCACGACGAACTGCCGTGTTCCGTAGCGGTCCGCATCGGCGCCACGACGCTTCCGGTGGCGGATGTCGCCTCGCTGCGGGTCGGCGATGCGGTGCTTGTCGATTGCGTGGCCGGGGCCGATGCGGCCGTGGTTGTGATCGCGGACTGTCTCGCCGCGCCGGTCGTGGTGGAGGAGGCCGGCATCCGTCTCGAGGACTTTCCGTGGCCGGCGGCCGGATCGATGCTGGAGTGGTGCATGACGACAGCGGGGCAGGATGAGGGATCCGGAGCCGATGCGGAGGATACGGCGCTCGCCATGGTGCCGGTCCACCTCGTCTTCGAGCTCGGGCGGCTCGATCTGCCGCTCGCCGAGGTGCAGCGGCTGGCGCCGGGGGTCACCCTGCCGCTCGCCGTACCCGTTGCCGGCGAGGTCGACATTCTCGCCAACGGCCGGCGCATCGGCCGCGGCGTGATGGTGCGGATCGGCGAGAGCATCGGCGTTCGGATCGTCAGGCTCGCCGGCCATGGGTAGTGGCGAGGTCAACGTCCTCGGCATCGCCGCCGTTTCGGTCGCTCTCGGCCTGCTGCCCTTCTTCGCCGTGCTGACGACCGGCTTCCTGAAAATCGCGATCGTGCTGATGATCGTGCGCAACGCGCTGGGCGTGCAGCAGACGCCGCCCAACGTGGTGCTCTATGCCGTCGCCATCGTCCTCACCGTCTACGTGTCGGCCCCGCTGCTCACCACGATCCACCAGAAGCTGAGCGAGCAGGACCTCAATGTCCGCACGGTCCAGGGGCTCGTGGGCGTGGGCCGCGAGGTCGCCGGCCCGCTGCGGGAGCATCTCGCGCGTTTCGCGACGCCGCGCGAGCGACAGTTCTTCCTGTCGGCGACGCAGCGCATCTGGCCGCAGCAGGCCCAGGCGGGTTTGAGCGAGGACGATCTCGTCATCCTGCTGCCGGCCTATATCAGCTCCGAGCTGACGCGCGCCTTCCAGATCGGCTTCCTGCTCTACCTGCCCTTTCTCGTCATCGACCTCGTCGTCTCGAACATCCTCATGGCGATGGGGATGATGATGGTGTCACCCATGCTGATCTCGGTGCCGCTGAAGCTCTTCCTGTTCGTCGCCGTCGACGGATGGTCGCGGCTCATGCACGGCCTCATCCTGAGCTACGCCTGAACGATGGGGGCCGCTTCCGCCGTATCGCTGCGCGCCGTCGTGTCCGGAGGTGCCCGTGGGCCAGGACTATCTCGCCACCAAGATGGCCAATACGCTCGTGACCATGCTGATCCTCTCGGGGCCGCCGCTGGCGGCGGCCGTGGTGCTCGGCGTGGTCGTCGGCTTTCTCCAGGCCGTGACGCAGATCCAGGACCAGACCCTGCCGCAGGCCGTGAAGCTCGTGGTCGTTGTGGTGCTCGTCATCACCCTCGGGCCGGCATTCTCGGCCCTGCTCCTTGCGGAGACGAGCACGATCCTCGACGAGTTTCCCTTCGTGGTGCCGTAGAGCCTTGTCCGCCGAAGGGGATAACGGTTCGGCGAAAACGCTCCCTTCTCAAGATGGTGGACGCTCGTTCCGATCCGGCTGGATCGGAATGTCCTCCAGGGCGTGGACCCGGCCCGGCGACGGCTTGCCCCGTGCGCCGCTTGCGGCGCGGAGGGCGGCCGTGAGCCTGGCGCTCGTGTCGCAGGCGCTCGACGCGCTTCACGCCCTCGTTCTGACGCTCGCTCTCGTTTCGGCGCGCCTTCTGGGCGTCATGGCCATCGCGCCGGCCTTCGAGCGGCTCGGCCTGACCAACACGATGCGCGGCGCCGCCGCCATGGCCTTCGCTGCGCCCATGGTCGCGGTGGCGCCGCCGCCGATGCTCGATGGCAGCCTGCCGACGATGTTCGCCGGCGTGGGACTTGCCCTGAAGGAGGCGACGGTCGGGTTCATCATCGGCTTCATCTTCGGGATACCCTTCTGGGCGGCGCAGGCCGCCGGCGACATCATGGACCTGCAGCGTGGCTCGACCTCGGCCACGCTCATCGATCCGAGCTCGGGCACCGACGCGGGCGTCACCGGCACGCTGCTGACGCTCGCCATGCTCGCGATGTTCTTCAGCGCCAACGGCGTGGACGTGATGGTCGCCGCCGTCTACGACAGCTATCTCCTGTGGCCGCTCGACCGGCTGTGGCCGCAGTTCGAGGTCGCGCATGCCTTCATCGTGCTGCGGCTGCTCAACGACGTCACCTTCCTCGGCGTGCTGATGGCGGCGCCGATCATGGCCGCCATGCTGATCACCGACGTGGTGCTGGCCTTCGTCGCGCGGGCCGCGCCGCAGCTCAACGCCTTCAGCCTGTCGCTGGCGCTGAAGAACCTCGTCTTCATGCTGCTGCTGGTCGTCTACTGCACCTTTCTCGTCACCTACATGCGCGACGGCCTCGCCTATGGCCTCAACAGCGCCCAGGTGCTCGGCGAACTCGCGCCGCGGCGATGATGGTCCGGCCGATCCGGCCGTCAGGCGCCGGCGGCCTCGATCCCGGCCTCCTGTGGCGGCTCCCGTGCCGCTTCCTGCGCGGCGGCCTGCAGGACGAGGAGACCGTCGGGCGTGACGGTGACGGTGGCGACCGTCTGGACGAAATAGTCCGGCGCGATCTCGTCATAGGCGAGCACCGGCAGCCGCAAGCCTTCCTGCAGCAGGATCTGGCGCAAGCCGAGGCGAACGTCGCGCTGGGCGAGGACGACCGGCAGGGGCGCGGGCGGCGGATCCTGCAGGTGCTCGCGGATCCGCGCGGCGAGCAGCGCGAGCGAATCGCGGGCGCCGGCGCTGCCGAAGCCCTGCTGCAGCACCACACGCACGAGCTCCTCGATCTCGCGCTCCAGGACGTAGGCGGCGATGACGCGGTTCTCGTCCGCCCAGCGGAAGCAGATCTGACGGCGCAGCGTGCTGCGCACGAAGCCCTCGAGCGTGATCACCTCGCGGTGATACTGCGCCCATTCCACGATGGCCTCGAGGATGAGGCGCAGGTTGCGGATCGGCACCTGCTCGGCGACGAGGCCGCGCAGCAGCTCGGCCAGCGTCTGCAGCGGAATGAGCTTCTGCACCTCGCCGACGAGCTCGCCGTACTCGCCCTCGATCTGCGCCAGGAGGTTGCGCGTCTCCTGCAGCCCGAGGAAGTGCATGGCCGTGTTGCCGAGCGTCTCCTCCACCCGCTTCAGCAGGACCTCGCGACGCTCGCGGGCCGTGAAGCCGGCGGCTTCCAGGGCATCCCGATGCGCCTCAGGCACCCAGACGGTTTCGGCGTGGTGCTGCGTCGCGCCCTCCTCCTCGTAGGGCAGGCCGGCGAGATCGAGGTCCATCGCGCCGGCCGAGACGGCGAGATGGCCCGCCGGCAGGGTCCCTCTTTCCTCCGGCGTGCCGTCGAGGTCGAGGCTGAAGGCATCGCCAGGCAGGGCCGCGTCCGTGCGCACGGCGAGGTTCGGCAGGCGCAGTCCGATCCTCGTGAGGAGCCCTGCGCGGATGCGGTCGATCTCGATCGCAAGGGGAGCGGGCGGGATGGCGGCGGCGAGATCCGGTCCGAGCCGCAGCACGAGGCGCGGCTCGAGCGCCCGGGTGGCGGCCCGGAGGCCCTCGGCGGCCGCGGCCGTGCGCGCCGTGCCGCGCAGCATGAGCCATGTGCCGCCGGCGAAGACCGCCGCCAGCACGAGGAACACCAGGGTGGGAAAGCCGGGGAGAAGGGCGAGGGCGGCGAGCACGGCGGCGACGAGGCCGAAGGCGCGCGGGTCGCGCGAGAGCTGGCTGAAGATGGCGGAGCCGACGTCCTGATCGCCGTCGCTGCCGACGCGCGTCACCACCGTGCCGGCGGCCATCGACACGAGAAGGGCGGGAATCTGCGCGATGAGGCCGTCGCCGACGGTCAGCAGCGAATAGCGCAGCGCCGCGTCGCCGAGGGTCATGCCGCGCTGGAGGACGCCGATGGTCAGGCCGCCGAGCAGGTTGATGATGATGACGACGAGGCCGGCGATGGCATCGCCCTTGACGAATTTCATCGATCCGTCCATCGCGCCGTAAAACTGGCTCTCGCGCTCCAGCAGGCTGCGCCGCCGCTGCGCCTCCGCCTGGTCGATGGCGCCGCTGCGCAGGTCGTTGTCGATGTTCATCTGCTTGCCGGGCAGGGCATCGAGGGTGAAGCGCGCGCCGACTTCGGCCACGCGCTCGGCGCCCTTGGTGATGACGACGAACTGGGCCACGGTGATGATCAGGAAGACGATGAGGCCCACCGCGACATTGCCGCCGATGACGAAGGTGCCGAAGGCCTCCACCGTCTCGCCGGCATCGCCCTGCAGCAGGATGAGCCGCGTCGTCGTGATGGCGAGCGCGATGCGGAACAGCACCGCCATCAGCACGATGGTCGGCAGCGAGGACAGGTCCGTCGCCCGCTTGATGTAGAAGGCGACGAGGAGGATGAGCGTGCTCGCAGCGATGTTGCAGGCGATGAGCACGTCGACGAGCCCCGTCGGCAGCGGGATGATCATCATCATCACCGCGACCACCACCAGGAGCGCGAAGGCGATGTCGCCCCGCTGGGAGGCGGCCAGGAGGATCTTCTTGAGGAAGCTTGCCGGCATCAGGGCGGTCCGCGTTGCTCGACGTAATCCATGAAGGCGCGGCGCGCCTGGCCCGCTCGCCCGAGCATCCAGAGAGCGCGGCTTTCGAGGAGCCTGAGGGCCGGCGGCACGGCCGGCTCCAGCTGCTTGAGGCGCTCGATCGCGGCAAGCGCGCCTTCGGGCTGGCCGGCGAGGAGCAGCGCCTGCGCGAGGCTGCGCTGCACGCCCACGTCGTCGGGCAGGAGATGCTCGGCGAGCCGCAGCAGCTCCAGCCCCCGGCCGTGCTGGCCGTAGCGGCTGTAGAAATGTCCGAGGGCGCGCAGGAGGCGCGCCGCTTCATGCCGCTTCTCGTTCAGGCGACGCCCCCTATGGCGTAGAGGCGGGTGAGAAGATCGCGCCGCTGGTCGCGCTCGGCCGCGAGGATGGCGGCGGCGTCGCCGGGGATGTCCTCGAGGACGGGCACGATCTCCGCCACGATGGCATCGAGCAGCCCGAGGCAGGCCGGCCCGGCGACCAGGGACATGTCCTCCGGCGGCGGGCGCACATAGCTTTCGACGAGCCCCTCGGCGGTGTTCGGCAGCGGCGTGCCGACGCCGGCCCTGCTTCGCGTCGAGGATTGGCGGCGGCCGACCGGGGCAAGGGGATGCGACCGGACCTCGCCGCTCGCCTGAGACCGCGCCTCGCGACCCGGGGAGGAGGCGACGTCGCGGTTCGCGGGCGGCGCAGGCGCCGGCCGGGAGACGGGCTGGACGGTGCGCCGCGTCCGATCGATGTTGCTCGTCGTCATCGTCGTTCGTTCCTCAGTCCCGGTCGGGCGGGGGCTTCAGTAGGTGAGCCTCACGACATTGCCGTCCCGAGCGAAGGTGACGGCCTCGCGGTCGATGCGCTCGACGCGCCAGCCGCCTTCGATCACCGCGCCTTCGTGGTGCTTGCGCCCGTCACCCGTCACGACATAGGGCGTGTCGCCGAACCAGACGGCGCGCAGGCGCAGGCCCTGGATGGGGAAGGAATCCGATGCCGTCACCTGGGACACCAGGAGCGGGTTCTGCGCGTAGGTGGCGTCGAACCAGCTCCGCGTCTCGGTCCAGGCCGGCATCTTCCTTTCCGGGACTACGCCGGCGACCACAATCCGGCTGTCGTCGACGGCCGTCACCTGGAGACCGGCGAGATCGGCGGCAGCGATGCGCGACTTCAGCTGTTCCGCGGCTTCATGTGTCGTCGGGCGCATCTGCGGCGCGGTGCCGGCCGCCTGCCCCGCCGCATCCGCGCCGGCGCCGCGGCCCCGCTCCATCAGGATGACCGGCAGCGACAGCGCGAGGATGAGGCCGAGGGCGAGGCCGGCAACAGGCAGGGGCCTGCGCGCGGCGCGGCGGGCGAGGTGCACGGCGCGCGGCAGCGGCGGCATGCGGTCGTCGGTGATGCGCAGCGTGGCGCCACCAAGCGTGATCTCCGCCGGCAGGCGCACGAGGCGGCCGTAGCCGCCGGGCAGGAGGCCATGGCCGGCGACGTCGACGTCACCGCCGCGGGCCTCCACCTTCATCGAGCCGCGGCCGATGCGGATGGTGGCATGGTCGGGCGCGATGCCGGGATCGGCGAGGACGATGTCCGCCTCCGCCGTGGAGCCGATGCGGTAGACCTTGTCCAGAAGCTGGAACGAGGCGCCGGCATGGCAGCCGCTGACGACGGCGAGCGCGGGGCCGGCCGGAGGCTGGCCAGCCATCTCCTGCGGCTTCCCGCCGCCCGCCACGAGGCGGGTGGCGACGGCCCGTCCGGCGTCGATGACATTCGCCCGGCCGCTGGATGTGGCGGTTCGAAGCTGCATGGCGGCTCTCGAAAAATCATGACGTGAAGGCAAGGGGCGCATCGCAATGGCGCGGTGCCGGCATGAAGTCGGCACCGTATAAAATGCTGCGGGCAGGCAAACTGTCCGTTCTTACTGAACGCGGGCGCCCTGGATGGCGGCGTTCGCGCGGTCCTTGTTGTTATCGATCACAGTCTGGATCTGCTTGTCGATCATCGTGCGCTGCGCTTCCTTGAGCTGGAAGGCCATCTGGTCCTTCTGCAGCTGCCGCATCTGCGTGCTGAACTGCTCCAGCTCCGAAGCGCTGGACGACGCGCTCTGGGTTGTCATGGGAGGGGCGCTTATGGTCATCAGTAAATCCTTTCAAAGGTAATACATACCATCGTGAATAGCTTACGTCTCGGCGTTGAGCGAGAGTGATATATCATTCATTGCGCTCATCCGAGCGTAGATAACATAACGTTCAAGGTGTTTATATCAATAAATACGTTGAATATATTCGTGAATAATGAATTTGGCGGCGGCGTATTGATCGATCGTCACGGCCGGGGCGGCCCGTCCCTGCAGCCGCCTCGTCTCTTGCCACCGGGCTTCCGCCGCAAAGCAGCGGCCTGCAGAGCAACGGTACCGCGCAATGGCAGATTCATCCGAAGAGAAGACACTCCCGGCATCCGACAAGAAACTGCAGGATGCGCGCAAGAAAGGCCAGGTCGCCAAGGCCGGCGATCTCGTATCTGCCGCCACCGTGGCAGGGATCGTGCTGCTCGTCAGCGGCCTCTGGCAAAACTGGGCCGAACGGCTGCTGGCGCTTACGGATGCCATGGTGCGGGCCACCGCCACGCCGCACGATCTCGTGCCGGCGCTCATCGAGGCGGGGGCTGCCTGGATCTCCCTGGTCCTGCCTGCCCTGGCGGTCGCCTTCGTCCTTGCCCTGGCGGCGGGCATGGCGGCGACGGGCGGGCCGCTCTTCGCCATGGAAGCCATCAAGCCGAAGCCGGAAACCTTCAGCCCCGCGAGCGCCCTCAAGCGCATCTTCGGGATGCGCGCCTGGGTCGAGATCGGCAAGAGCCTCGTCAAGGTGGTCGTGCTGGCGGCCGCCTTCGTCTCCGTCCTCCGGCTGTGGCTTTCGCCGCTGATGGAGATACCGGCCTGCGGCCTTGCCTGTTTCGGCCCGATGCTCGTCGCGATGCTGAAGGCGACGGCCTATGTCGCGGTGGGCGTGTTCGCCGCCGTCGGCATCGCCGACATCCTCCTGCAGCGCCGCCTTTTCCTGCATGAGATGCGCATGACCAAGACGGAGATGAAGCAGGAGCGCAAGAACCAGGAAGGCGATCCGCACATGCAGGCCGAGCGGCGGCGCCTGCGGCAGGAGCAGGCGCGCATGCCGGTGCGGCTCGGCCTCGCCGCCACGTCGCTGGTGGTCACCGACGGCAAGCATCTCATCGGCCTCCGATACACGCCGGAGGAGGGGATCCCGTCCGTCGTCTTCAAGGCCCAGGGCGCGCGGGTCGCCCAGGCCCTCGAGGAGGCGCAGCAGCGCGGCCTGCGCATCGAGGCCGATGCCGAAGCCGATGTCGTCGCGGGCCTCGCCACCCATGGCCTCGGCGAGCCGCTGCGGGAAAATCTCTTCCGCCCCGTCGCCATGATGCTCGTCCGCGCCGGCGCGCTATGACCGGCGATTCCGCGGTCCCGCCTGTGGATGACTGGGTTTATTGTGGACGACCGGCGCCGTGACAGCATCTGCAAGCTGCCCGCCGGGTGCCGCCATGACGGGCGTCCGCATCTGTATGCCAATTGCGCACGGTTGTCGGGCCAGTCCCGGCGCGAGGGAGCAGCCGCCGACCGGCGCATGCCGGGCGGGTCCGATGCTCCCGCTCCCTGTCAGCAGGTAACAGGCACACCGGGGCGGACGCCGAGCGGGACCGCCGCCGATCGGTGATGCATGCCCGGCTGGCGCAATCGGGCCGGCTGCGGCCCTTCGGGCTGCGACATCAGCAGGGGATCATCATGTTTCTGACCAGATGGTGGCAGCGCAGGGACCGGCTTTGCGTCGGGCCGGCGCGCATAGACCGGCAGACGATGACATATGTGCTGCTGCGCCTCGTCGTCGTGGTTTCCGGCGTGTTTTTCGCAATCACGATCGGAGCGCGGAGCCTGCAGGCGGCGCCCCCGCGGGTTCTCGACCTCTCCGTGAGCCAGGGACGGATGCTGCATCTCGACAGGCCGGCCGCCTCGGTCTTCGTGGCCGATCCGGACATCGCCGACCTCAAGGTCGTCACGCCCAATGCGGTCTACGTGTTCGGCAAGAAGCCGGGCGTCACCAATCTCATCGCCCTGTCCCCCAACAACGAGCTGCAGGCCGAGGTGAGGCTGCGCGTCGTCGTCGACAGTACGCCGCCGAACGAGGCCGTCGGCGCGCTTCAGCCGCAGTCGAACGTCGACGTCTCGCTGTTCGGCAAGCGCCTCGTCGCGCGCGGGAACACGGGCTCCGTGGCCGAGGCGATCGATGTCGGCGAGGTGGCCAACGCCTATTCGCCGGACGGGCAGACGCCCTACAACAGGATGACCGTCGCCGGATCCCAGCAGGTCAACATCCGCGTCCGCTTCGCCGAGATCTCGCGCAACGATCTCACGGTGCTCGGCATCGACTGGAACCTCGCCTTCCGCGCCGGCTTCTTCTCGCTCGGCACGGTCAACAAGGGGGGCGGCGGGAGTGGCGGCTTCGGTTCCGTCAATGTCGACGTGCTGGTGCAGGCCCTGCAGCGCAACGGCATCATGACCGTGCTGGCCGAGCCCAACCTGACGGCCGTGACGGGGCAGGAGGCGACCTTCCTCGCAGGCGGGGAGATTCCCATCCCGGTGCCGGGCCAGAACCAGGCGCTCTCCATCAGCTACAAGCCGTTCGGCGTCTCCCTGGCCTTCACGCCGATCCTCCTGCAGGAGGACCGCATCGCGCTGCGCGTGCGGCCGGAGGTCAGCACGCTGTCCGCGGCCGGTGCCGTCCAGCTGCGCGGGCTCGAAATTCCCGCCCTTTCCGTGCGCCGGGCGGAAACGACGGTGGAGGTGGCGAGCGGCCAGACCTTCGCCATCGCCGGCCTCTTCCAGCGCAACCTCGCCCAGTCGCTGGAGAAGATCCCGATGATCGGCGATCTGCCGGTCCTGGGGGCGCTCTTCCGCTCGCAGAGCTTTCGCCGGGACGAGAGCGAGCTCGTCATCCTCATCACGCCCTACATCGTGTCCCCGGTCGGCGACAAGCGCCTGGCGACGCCGCTCGACCGGCCGCGCCAGGCGCTCGGCCAGCAGGCCGCCGCGCGGGTGGTCAAGGGGCCGTCCTCCGGCCTCATCTTCAAATAACGGCGGAGAAGGACGATGACGATGATTTCGCGGCACTGCGCCGTTGCGGCCGCCCTTGCTGCTGCCCTTGTTGCTGCCCTTGCCATTGCCGGCTGCGCGCGGACGCCGCCCGACTACTCGCCCCATTACGGCAATGCGGCCGGGCGCGCCGGGCGCTCCGCGGTCACCGTGCCGGTCAACGGCCTCGTCCCGGAGGCGTGCATGACCCCCGATCCCACGGAGACGAGCGACCTCGGGCCCTTCCTGCCGCCGGGCTGCGCCAATGCCTACAACCTGATGCGCATGACGGAGCGCCAGCGCGACCTCGTCTACGGCCGCCGCATGGGCCGCGCGCCCGGCCTGCCGACCTTCCGCGCGGCGCAGCAGTACCTGACCGGCGGCGAGCGCGACCCCGGCAAGAGCGTGTCGGCCGACAAGTGACGGGCCGTGCCTCACGTCTCAGATCATCACGGCGCCGAGGGCCGCGCCCTTGGCCCTGGCATCGCCCGAGGTCGCGATTGTCCTCGCCTGGGACAGCAGCTTGTCGACGTCGCCCTGGTCGAGGCCGCGATGGGCCGTCTTCCGCGCCTCGGGGCCCTTGCCGGTCAGGGCGAGCACGAGCACCCGGGCGCGGACGTGCCGCTCCTCCGCCGTCGGCTGGGCGACGACCTCGGCGATGAGCGCCTGTGCTTCGCCGTCGCGGCGGGCGAGGGCGGCGACGAGGGCGAGATTGGTCTTGATGTCGAGGTCCCTGCCATCGAGCGCGAGGGCCTTGCGATAGGCCGCCTCGGCCTCGGCGAAACCGCCGGCGAGAGTGTGGGCGACGCCGAGGCGGTTGTAGGCGGCGGCGCTGCCAACCTGGGGCGCCGCCTTGGCGATGAGCGCCAGGGCCTGCGCCGTCTCGCCCTTGCGCAACTTGGCCGAGCCGAGGCCGAGCAGGACCGCGGCATCCGCCGGCTTCAGCCTGAGGGCGGTGGAATAGGCGCGCTCGGCACGTTCGTTCTCGCCAAGCCGCAGGTAGGCGTCGCCGAGGCGGGCGTGGAGCGCCGCATCGTCGCCGGCGATCTCGCCGGCGCGGTCATAGAGCGCGAGCGCGGTCTGCGTCTCGCCGCGGCCGGCGATATCCTCGGCGAGGAAGATGAGGCGTCCGGCCTGCGACGTCTCAGCCGCGATGGTCGCGGTCGCCTGCGTGCCCGGGCCGGCCGTCATGCAGCCGGCGAACCAGATCGCGAGGAATGCGGCCGTCGCCGCTGATCCAAGCCGGTGACCCATGCAACCCCTCCCGCAATCGACACGTGCGGCGCATGGCAGGGCCGCACATCAAACGTCGTGTCGATTGCTAGTCGACTGCCCGGCCCACGGGCGCGGGCCGGGCAGTCGAGTTGAAGGCAGCTTGTGCACGTGGTGCGCCGGGGGCGGACGCGGTCCGCCCCGGAAAATGGGCTCTCAGGCCTCGCGGACGGCGACGAGGCCCTTTGGCTCGCGGGCGATGGCGAGCGGGTTGCGCAGCGGGCGACCGAAGCCTTCGGCCTCGATCTCGAAGATGTCACCCTCCTGCGTGCGCACCCCGTCGGCAACGCTCAGGGTCGCCGTGCCGAAGTAATGGACGTGCACGTCGCCGGGCACCCGGTGCTCGGCATATTTGAAGTGGTGATGCTCGAGGTTGGCGAAGCTGTGCGACATGTTGGCCTCGCCCGTCACGAAGGGCTTCTCCCACAGCACCGCGCCGTCGCGGCGGATGCGGCTGGTACCACGGATGTCGGCGGGCGGCGGGCCGATGAGCACCTCGGGGCCGAAGGTGCTCTGGCGCAGCTTGGAATGGGCGAGGAAGAGGTAGTTCTTGCGCTCGGTGACGTGGTCGGAGAACTCGTTGCCGAGGGCAAAGCCGACGCGCACGGGCGTGCCGTCCGGGGCGATGACGTAGAGGCCGGCGAGCTCCGGCTCCTCGCCCGCATCCTCGGCGAAGGCCGGGGAGACGAGAGGGGCGCCCGGCGGCACGATGAAGCGGCCGTTGCCCTTGTAGAACCATTCGGGCTGGACGCCGACGGCGCCCGCGGCCGGACGGCCGCCCTCGATGCCCCAGCGGAACATCTTCATGGAATCGGTCAGCGCCGCCTCGTCGGCCTCCACCGTCGACTTGTGCATCTTGTCGCGCGTGTCGGCGCTGCCGAGATGGGTGAGACCCGTGCCGGTGACGTGGCAGCGGGTCTCGTCCGGATGGTCGATGGGCGGCAGCAGGCGGCGGTCGGCGATGACGGCGTCGTAGTCGACGCTCTTGTCGCCGAGCCGCTTGCGCACGAGCTCGACGAGCGGCGTGTTCGCAGCCACCGCGTCGAGCGCCAGCGCATAGACGCTCTGCGTATCGTTGAGCACGGCAAGGCGGCGGCCGTCGTCGGAAGGCACGCCGACGCGCCGCATGCCGGCTTCATCGAAGAACTGAACGAGGCGAAGGGACATCGGCATTCCTCCCGTCATCAATGGTTGTCGCGCGGCACGGCCGAGCCGCTCTTGCCGACGAGGAAGTCGAGGTCGGCACCGTCGTTGGCCTGCAGCACGTGGTCGACGTAGAGCTTGACGTAGCCGCGGTCGGTGTGCGGCGCCGGCGGCTGCCAGGCGGCGCGGCGGCTGGCGAGCTCCTCGTCGGAGACGTGCAGGGTGAGGCTGCGCGCGGCGACGTCGAGCGTAATCATGTCGCCGTTCTGAACAAGCGCGAGCGGCCCGCCGGCGGCGGCCTCGGGTGCCGTGTGCAGCACCACCGTGCCATAGGCCGTGCCCGACATGCGCGCGTCGGAGATGCGGATCATGTCGGTGATGCCCTTCTTGAGGATCTTGGGCGGCAGCGGCATGTTGCCGACCTCGGCCATGCCGGGATAGCCCTTGGGCCCGCAATTCTTGAGCACCATGACACAGGTCTCGTCGATGTCGAGGTTCTCGTCGTCGATGCGGGCGTGGAAGTCCTCGATGTCCTCGAAGACGACGGCCCGGCCGGTGTGCTTCATGAGGTGCGGGGAGGCCGCCGAAGGCTTGATGATGGCGCCGTCGGGAGCGAGGTTGCCGCGCAGCACGGCGATGCCCGCGTCCGGCTTGAACGGCGCATCGAAGCTGTGGATCACCTCGCGGTTCCAGCAGGGCGCGTTCTCGTTGTTCTCCCAGATGGTGCGGCCGTTGACGGTGAGCGCATCCTTGTTGAGGAGGCCGCGCTCGCCGAGCTCGCGCAGCACCGCCGGCAGGCCGCCGGCCTCGTAGAAGTCCTCCATCAAGAAGCGGCCCGACGGCATCAGGTCGACCAGGCAGTGCACGTCGCGGCCGAGCTCATCCCAGTCGTCGAGGTCGAGCTCGACGCCGATGCGGCGCGCCATGGCGATGAGATGGATGACGGCATTGGTCGAGCCGCCGATGCCGGCATTGGCGCGGATGGCATTCTCGAACGCTTCGCGCGTCAGGATCTGCGACAGGACGACATCCTGGTTGACCATCTCGACGATACGCCGGCCGGCCTCGCGCGCGAGGTGATTGCGGCGCGCGTCGACGGCGGGGATGGCGGCGTTGCCCGGCATGCCGACGCCGAGCGCCTCCACCATGCAGGCCATGGTCGAGGCCGTGCCCATGGTCATGCAGTGACCGTGCGAGCGGTGCATGCAGGCCTCGGCCTCGTGGAACTCCTCGATCGTCATCTTGCCGGCGCGCACGTCTTCGCTCATCGACCAGGTGTTGGTGCCCGAGCCGATGTGCTTGCCGCGGTAGATGCCGCGCAGCATGGGGCCGCCGGAGATGCCGATGGTGGGCAGGTCGACGCTCGCCGCGCCCATGAGGAGCGAGGGCGTGGTCTTGTCGCAGCCCATGAGCAGCACGACGCCGTCGAGCGGGTTGGCGCGGATCGATTCCTCCACGTCCATCGAGGCGAGGTTGCGGTAGAGCATCGCCGTCGGGCGCAGCAGCGTCTCGCCCAGCGACATCACCGGGAACTCGAGCGGAAAGCCGCCGGCCTCCAGGATGCCCCAGCGCACGTGCTCGGCGATGGTCTTGAAATGCGAGTTGCAGGGGGTGAGCTCGGACCAGGTGTTGCAGATGCCGATGACCGGGCGGCCGTCGAACTGGTCCTGCGGGAAGCCGCGGTTCTTCATCCACGAGCGGTAGAGGAAGCCGTGCTTGTCCTGCTTGCCGAACCACTCCTGGCTGCGGAGCTTCTTCTTGGTGCCGTTGCTCATGGGGTGAGGGTCCTTGTCCCGGCGTCGATCAGTTGGCGGGGTTGCGGCGCTCGAGCTCCACGAGGAGGCCCGAGTGGTCGAGATCGCCGGCATTGGCGAGGAGGCCGCGGAAGAGGTCGGCGGTCGCGGCCGTGAAGGGCGTCGCCGCCAGGCCGAGGCGCTCGGCGGCATCGAGGGCGTTGTCGATGTCCTTGAGATGCGTGACGGAGCGGCCCTTGGTCGTGAAGTCGCGCTCCACCATGCGGGCGCCGTGCAGGTCGAGCACACGGCTCTCGGCGAAGCCGCCGCGCAGGGCCTCGCGCACCTTGGCCGGATCGGCGCCGCCGCGCGCGGCGAGCATCAGCGCCTCGGCCACGGCGCCGATGGTGACGCCGACGATGATCTGGTTGGCGAGCTTGGCGAGCTGGCCGGCGCCGTGCGGGCCGACGCGCGTCGCCCGGCCCATGGGCGCGAAGACGGGAGCGATGCGGTCGAAGACCGCCTCGTCGCCGCCCACCATGATGGCGAGCGTGCCCCCTTCGGCGCCCACCGTGCCGCCGGAGACGGGCGCATCGAGATAGGCGATGCCCTTTTCGGCGAGGCGCGCCGCATGGTCCTGGGCCTCGGCGGGCTTGATCGAGCTCATGTCGATGAGAACGGCGCCGGGCCGCATCGCGCCGGCGACGCCCTGGGCGAAGACGACGTCCTCGACGATGGGGCCGTTCTCCAGCATGGTGATGACGATGTCGGCCTCCGCCACCGCCTCGGCGGCGCTCGCCGCGACACGGGCGCCGAGCGGGGCGAGCGCCTCGGCCTTCTCGCGCGAGCGGTTCCACAGGACGAGCGGCCAGCCGGCCTCGATCAGGCGGCGCGCCTGGCGCGCGCCCATGAGGCCGAGGCCGAGAAAGGCGACGGTCGGCTTATAGTCGGTCATCGATCCATCCTCGAACATTCCTCCGATGCATCCGGCCGGCTCTGAACTCTAAGAAGAGACCGTTTTACCGACTGGATTGCGATGCAATCTGATCGGAACGGGCTCTAGGCGGCGCAGCTCTTGAGAATGGCTCTAGACGAAAGATCGATAACCGCCTAATCGCTTTCTTCGATCAATCGATATGAAAATGGATATCGACATGGCGACAGGGGAACGGGCGAGGGCCGCCGCGTCACCGGCGCTGGAGGCGGCCGTGCGGCGGTTCAAGCTGCGCCAGCTGCAACTGCTCGTCGCCATCGGCGAACACGCGAACCTGCATCGCGCGGCGGAGGCGGTGCACATCAGCCAGCCGGCGGCGTCCAAGCTGCTCGCCCAGGTGGAGGAGGCGGTGGGCACCAGCCTCTTCGAGCGCCTGCCGCGCGGTCTCAGGCCGACTGCGGCCGGGGACGCGCTGCTGCGCCGGGCCGGCAACATCGTCGCCGAGCTGTCGGCGGCGGGCGAGGAGCTGGCGGCCATCGCCAGCGGCCGCGGCGGGCGCGTGCGCCTCGGCTCCATCGTCGGCGCCGTGCCGGGCCTCATCAGCGCCACGGCCGTGTCGCTGCACCGTGCGAGCGATCCGATCGCGCTGTCGCTCGTTCTCGGCACGAGCGGCACGCTGCTCGCGGCGCTGCGCGAGCGGCGGCTCGACCTCGTCGTCGGGCGCATCCCGGTGACGAGCGAGCGGCACGACCTGTCGTTCGAATTCCTCGTCGACGAGCGGCAGGTGGTGGTCTGCCGGGCCGATCACCCCATCGCCGCGCGGGCGGCGGACCTTGCGCTGCGCAACCTCGAGCTGCGCCGTCTCATGGACGGGCCCTGGGTGGTGCACCCGCCGGGCAGCGTGCTGCATGCGCGTTTCGAGGACATGCTGCGCCGGGCCGGCCTGCCCTCGCCGGTGCAGGCGATCGAGACCGATTCCGTCGACATCACCATCAACCTGCTGCTGGCGGGCGACTTCCTCGCCGTGCTGCCGCGCAACACCGTGGCGCCGTGGATCGAGCGCGGCTTTCTCGCCGTCCTGCCGGTGGAGCTGACGCTCGACCTCGGGGCGGTCGGCATCATCACGCTCGTCGACCGCCCGCTGTCACGGGCGGCCGAGCGTGTCGTCGAGGGCCTGCGGCGCCATGCGCAGGCCGGCGAAGGTCAGCCGAGCGAGCCGTAGCGCTCCCTGAGATAGGCGTAGAGCGCCCGCGCGCCCTGGACCTCGCCGCCCTCCGGCCGCCCGGGCTTCGTCGAGGGGTTCCAGGCATAGATGTCGAGATGGGCGTAGGCCGTCGCCTTCTCGACGAAGCGCTGGAGGAAGAGCGCGGCGGTGATGGCGCCGGCGAAGCCGCCGCTCGAGACGTTGTTCACCTGCGCGACCTTCGATTCCAGCATGGAATCGTAGGCGCCCCACAGCGGCAGGCGCCACAGCGGGTCGTTGACGGCGAGGCCGAGGCGCTGCAGGTCGCCGGCGAGGCCCTCGTCGCGGGTGAAGAGCGGCGGCAGGTCCGGGCCGAGGGCGACGCGCGCGGCGCCGGTCAGCGTGGCGAAATCGACGATGAGCTCAGGCGCCTCCTCGTCGGCGAGGGCGAGTGCATCGGCGAGGATGAGCCGGCCCTCGGCGTCGGTATTGCCGATCTCGACCGTGATGCCCTTGCGGCTCTGAAGGATGTCGCCGGGCCGGAAGGCGGCGCCGGAAATGGCGTTCTCGACCGCCGGGACGAGAAGGCGCAGACGCACGGGCAGGCGCGCGTCCATGATCATCTGGGCGAGCGCGATGGCGGCCGCCGCCCCGCCCATGTCCTTCTTCATCAGCAGCATGGCGCTGGAGGGCTTGATGTCGAGCCCGCCGGTGTCGAAGGCGACGCCCTTGCCGACGAGGGTGATCTTCGGCGCATCGGCCGCGCCCCAGGTGAGGTCGACGAGGCGCGGCGGCACCGCCGAGGCGCGGCCGACCGCATGGATCATCGGCAGGTTCTGCTTCAGGAGCTCGTCGCCGACGATTGTTCGCACCTCGGCGCCGAAGCGCGTGCCGAGCGCCCGGATCGCCTCCTCGATGCCGTCCGGGCCGAGGTCGTTGGTCGGCGTGTTGACGAGGTCGCGCCCGAGCGTCACCGCCTCGGCGATCCGCGCCAGCTCGTCGCCGTCGACGCCCTCGGGCAGGACGATGCGGCAGCCGCCGTCCTTCTTGTCGCGGTAGCGCTCGAAGCGATAGGCGCCGAGGAGGAAGGCGAGCGTGGCCGTCTCGGCGGTGCCGGGCGGCAGCGTGGCGAAATGATAGGTGCCCTCGGGCAGGAGGCCGGGCAGCTTGCCGGCCAGGAAGGGGTCCGCCCGGCGGCTGTCCGCCGTATCCATGCCGAACAGCACGGCCGCGATGGCGCCCTCGGCATCGGGCAGCGCGAGGTAGCGTCCCGGCTTCGGCTCGAAGCCGTGCGCCTCGGCGAAGGCGCGGGCGCTCGCCGGCAGGCTGTCGCGCACGCCCGGCCAGCTCTCCGGCTGCACGAGGTGAACGGCGATGGAAGGGGTGTCGATGGCGGCGACGAGCGCGTGCACGGTCACGGGTCCTCCTCGATGAACTTGTCGTCGATAGCACGGGCGCGGTGCCGCCGCGAGGGCGGCGGGGCGGACGAGCGGGACGGGTGTGCATCGCTGCGGCAGGGGGAGATTCATGCGAGGCGGCCGTCCATCTGCGCTGCCGCGTGGCGCAGGATCACAGATCCTTCTGCATCATGAGCAGGTCGAGCGCGCGGCCGAACTTGCGGCCGATCCCCTCGAGGCAACCGACCTCGCGGAAGCCGAAGCGGGTGTGGAGGGCCCGCGAGGGATCGTTCGGCAGGCCGATGGCGGCCACCATCACGGCGCGCCCGTCGCGCCTCGCTTCCGCAATGAGCGCCTCCATCAGGGCGGCCGCGACGCCTCGGCGCTGGACGTCGTCGCGCACATAGATGGAATTCTCGACCGTGCCGTCATAGCCAGCGCCGGTGCGAAACGGCCCGTAGGTGGCGAAGCCGGCGACCTCCGCCGAGGGCAGGTCCGCGACGAGGATCGGAAAGCCCTTTTGCGTGCGCTCGCGAAACCAGCCGAGCCGCTCGTCGAGATCGGCGGGCTCGTAGCGCCAGATGGCGAGGCTGTTGAGGATGTGGTGGTTGTGCAGGGCGAGGATGGCGGGAATGTCCGCCTCGCGCGCAGGACGAATGGTCGGCATGGATCAGAGCTTCTTGTAGAAGAAGGTGGTGGCCGCGGGCACGCCGTCGGTCGCGAGCGCATGGTCCGGCACCACCCCGAACGCGTGCCAGCCGCAGGCGCGGTAGAGGGCTTCGCCCGCGCTGCCCGTCTGCGTATCGAGGAGGAGGAGCGTGCGACCGGCGGCGCGAGCCGTCTCCTCCGCCGCCCTCAGCAGGCGCTTGCCGATGCCGCGGCGGCGGTGGCTCGCGAGCACCAGCATCTTGCCGATCTCGGCCCGGTGCGGCGCATTGGGCTGGTGGGCATAGGTGAGGATGACGGTGCCGACGATGCGGCCGTCCTCCTCCGCAACGAAGAGCACGCGGCTGCCGTCACTGATGCCCGGCAGCTGGCCGCGCCAGAAGGCGGCAGCCTCCTGCGCCGTCAGACCGGCGAGGAAGTTGACCGAGGCGCCGTGCACCACGGCATCGACGAGTACGGCGGCGAGCTCGCCCAGGCGGGCGATCGCCTCGCCGGCCGTCAGCGGGCGGATGGCGGCGGAGTCAGTAGGTGATCCTTCGGCGACGGTGGCGGCTTCGTTCATGGCGTCTCAGCCCTTGCGCTCATCGACGGGGGCGAGCACGACGGCGTAGCGCACCGGCCGCGTGCCCGGGTTGCGGTAGACGTTGGGGCGGTCGAGCCGCATGTGCAGGCAGTCGCCCGTGTGGAGCAGGAAGACCTCGTCGCCGACGGTCTTCTCCAGCGTGCCGTCGAGCACCCAGACATGCTGGTCGATGCCGCGCGACAGCCACGGGTGGTCGAAGGCGACCCGCGCCCCGGGCGGCAGCGTCACGTCGACGATCTCGACCGGCGAGCCGGTGCCGGAGGGCGAGACGGCGCGCCGCACGTAGCCGGTTTCGGGATCCTGCCAGACGGGCTGCTCCCCGGCCCGCTGCAGGGGGCTCGCCACAGGCGCCTCGCGTGCAAAGAGCGAGGCGAGGCTCACGCCGAGCCCGGCGCAGAGCCGGCCGAGCAGTACGGCGGTGGGGCTCGATTCCCCGCGCTCGATGCGGGAGATCATGGCACGGCTGATGCCTGCCTGCTCCGCGAGTGCGTCGAGCGTCAGCCCCGCCTTGCGGCGCAGCCCCTTGAGCCTGCGCCCGAGCGCCCTGGCGATATCGTCGTCCGTGAGCGGCTGTTCCATCATATGAGAATGATGTTCTCGCATATTGGAATCTGGAAGCCCGAAGAATGAGCAGGGGTGCCTGCGCAATAGGCATAGGGCGCTGCCGACCTGCCGCCGGGCAGCCGAAGCGACGACCGAGGCGCGGTTCTTCCCCCCGCCGGCCCCGGTTAACGCCTCGTTAGGGTTAACGATCTATCAATGGCATCGGGCGCATTGATGCGATGTCAGTATGGGGGCGATCATGGCGGCTCAATCCTGCAGGCCGACTGCGGCTCGGCGGCGTGCGTCGGTCGTTCTCGGGCGCTCGGTGGCGATGGCGGTCCTTGCGCTTTCGCTCGGCGGCTGCCTGTCGCGCGGGGACGTCACCGGTTCCATCGGCCTGATCGGCTCGCGTGCGGCCGAGCCGCAGGCGCCGACGGCGCGTGGCGAGGCCGAGTGGCGCGCCGCCGCGCAGGACTGGGGCAAGCGCTACGAGGCGCGGCCGACGGACAAACAGGCTGCGCTCAATTACGCGCAGGCGCTGCGTGCGCTCGACCAGCGCTCGCAGGCCGTCGCGGTGCTGCAGCAGGCGGCGCTGCACAGCCCCAAGGACCACGAGGTGCTCGCCGCCTACGGCAAGGCGCTCATCGACGTCGGGCGCTTCAAGGAGGCGGAAGGGGTGCTCGCCCGCGCCCATACGCCGGACAAGCCCGACTGGCGCGTCCTGTCGGCGCAGGGCACGGTGGCCGACCAGCTCGGCGACCATGCGGCGGCCCAGCGCTACTACCTCACCGCCCTCAAGATCGTGCCGGGCGAGCCGAGCGTGCTGTCCAACCTCGGCCTGTCCTACGCCCTGTCGAAGCAGCCCGCCGAGGCCGAGCGCGTGCTGCGGCAGGCGACCGCCCATCCGCAGGCGGACGGGCGCGTGAAGCAGAACCTGGCGCTGGTGCTGGGGCTGCAGGGCAAGATGGGCGAGGCCGAGCAGGTATTGGCCCAGAGCCTGCCGCCGTCCGAGGTCGCCGCCAACATGGCCTATCTGCGCCAGGCGGCCGGTCGGCGCAGCTGACCTCAGGCGGGCAGGGGCGGCACGGCGCAGGCGCCACCCTTCGTCGCGCTCTCGAGCGCGGCGATGCCGCACAGCACCGACATGGCACCCGCGCGGGATCCGGCGCGCTGGCGCAGCCTGTCGTCCGCGCCCGGCCTGAAGATCATGTCGCGCATGCGGTTGTCGCCGCCGTAATGGCCGCCCGGCTCGTGCGGCACGCGGATGCGCTCGACACCGCCGCCGAAGCTGCGGATCAGCAGGATCTCGTCGACCGCCGGCGCTTCCCACGGCTGCTTCTCGTATTGCCGCAGCTCGATGCGGCCGCGGTGGCCGTTGAAGGCGATGTGGTGGCCTTCCACCGGCATGTAGGTGTTGAGCGAATAGGACACCTGCACGCCGCTGGCGTAGCGGATCGTCGCCGTCATCGTGTCGGGGATGTCGATCTCCTCGCGATAGACGCAGGCGTCGCGGAAATAGCCGTCGACCGCGGAGGGCTCCTCGTAGAGCGTGTCGAGGAAGGGATCGGCCGAGAGGTCGAGATAATAGTCGCACCTTGCCTTGTGCGGGCAGGTCCGGCAGCGCTCGCCGCGGAACGGCCCCTTGCGGCCGTAATGCAGCAGCTCGCCGTGGGCCTTCACCTCGACGGGGTCGGAATCGAGGTACCAGTTCAGCAGGTCGAAATGGTGCGTCGCCTTGTGCACGAAGAGGCTGCCCGAGCGGGCGCGGAAGGCGTGCCAGCGGCGGAAGTAGTCGGCTCCGTGCTGGTTGTCGAGGTACCAGTGGAAGTCGACCGAGGCGACCTCGCCGATGGCGCCGGCGTCGATCAGCTCCTTGATGCGGGCGGCGGTGGGCGCGAAGCGGTAGTTGAAGGACACGTCCACCCGCCGACCGGTGCGCTGCTCCGCCGCGCGGATGCGCTCGATCTTCTCGGCCGTCGTCGTCAGGGGCTTCTCGCTGATGACGTCGGCGCCCGCCTCGAGCGCCTTGACGATGATGTCGTCATGGGTGTCGTCCGGCGTGCAGACGACGACGAGCTCGGGCTTCAGCTCGGCCATCATCTGCTGGAAGTCCGCATAGAGCGGCGCGGCCGAGCCGATCATGGCCCGGGCCCGCTCCGCCCGCATCGGGTTGAGATCGCAGATGCCGACGAGTTCGACATAGTCGCCCCAGCCCGCGAGCAGTTCGCGGCCCCACATGGTGGTGCCGCGATTGCCCACGCCGACGAGCGCGTAACGGGTGCGGTTGGAACCCTCAGCCATGACCGTTTCCTCCTCCGCCGGAGGCGCAGACGCCATCCGGGGCAGCATCCGCGCCGCGGTTCCCGGGCGCCGGTTCGCAGCGGCATTTTGTAACTGGTTGGTGATTTGTGGAAGCCGAAAGCGTTCCCTGTCAAGAGGCGAAAGGGCGCTCCCGCCGCGGCGCGGCACCGGGCGCGGCGCAGGCACGCGCGATTCCCGCGGTGCCGGATGCCCGCACCGCTCAAAAAGCAGGCAAACGGTCGGGCTTGGCCATGTACCGTCCCGCGTGGCCGCTTCACAGGGGCTCGGAAGGGCAAGAGCCCGGCCATGATGGACCTCGTCGGCCGCAGGATGCTCCAATGGCCGGAGCGGGCATTTTGCGCCGGGTGCGATCGGCGCTTGACAAAGCGCCCCGCCACGGTCACGTTTGTAACTGAACGGTTATAAAACGGCGAAAAAGCCGATATCCCGTCCCGCTTCCGGCGGGGATGTCCTGAGGGAGGACACGCGAATGTCGATCACGCTCAGCAGGCGAAGTGTACTTTCCGGTGGCGCGGCGGCCCTGTCGCTCGCGGCGTTCGGCGGCGGTCCGGCATGGGCCCAGTCGGCGCGCCTGCGCTTCCTGTGGTGGGGCTCGCAGGAGCGGGCGGACCGCACCTTCAAGGCGATCGAGGCCTACAAGGGCGTCGCCTCCGACGTGTCGATCACCGGCGAGTTCGCCGGCTGGAGCGACTACTGGCCGCGCCTCGCCACCCAGGTCGCCGGGCGCAACGCGCCGGACCTCATCCAGATGGACTACCGCTACATCTTCGAATACGCCCGGCGCGGGGCGCTGAAGCCGCTCGACGATTATCTCGACAAGTCCCTGAACATCGCCGACTTCGGGCAGATGAACATCGATTCCGGGCGGGTCGACGGCAAGCTTTACGGCGTCAATCTCGGGGTCAACTCGAGCATCGTCCTCTACGACGAGGCGGCGTGGGAGAAGGCCGGCATCGAGCCGCCGAAGCCGGGAACGACCTGGGAGGAATTCGCCGAGAAGGGCGCGGCGCTGAGCGCCAAGAAGACGAAGCCCGGCTTCTATGCCTCGGCCGATGCGAGCGGCGTCGAGCCCGCGCTCGAGAACTGGCTGAGGCAGCAGGGCAAGGCGCTGTTCACGGCGGACGGAGCGCTCGGCTTCGAGCCGGCGGATGCGGGGAAGTGGTTCGCCATGTGGGCCGAGATGCGCAAGAGCGGCGCCTGCGTGCCCGCCGACGTGCAGGCGCTCGACCAGCTCAACATCGAGACCAACCCGCTGACGACCGGCAAGGCGGCCACCGCCTTCGCCCATTCCAACCAGTACATCGGCTATCAGAAGCTCAACAAGTCGCGCCTCGGCGTCAGCTCCTATCCGAAGGTGAGCGCCGAGTCGCCGTCGGGCCACTATCTGAAGCCCTCCATGCTCATCAGCGTGGCGAACGGCTCCGCCCATGCGGATGCGGCGGTGGCCTTCGCCAATTTCCTCGTCGCGAATCCGACCGGTGTCGAGATCCTCGGCGTCGAGCGCGGCGTGCCGGCCTCCGAATCGATGCGCAACGGGCTGGCGCCCAAGCTCAACGACCTCGATTCGGTGATGGTGAAATACATCGCCGACATCACGCCCGGTGTCGGCGCGCTGCCGCCGCCGCCCCCGCCCGGCGCGGGTGAGCTCGCTTTCGCGCTGAAGCGCGTCGCCGAGGAGGTCGGCTTCGGCCGGGCGACGCCGGAGGCCGGCGGCGAGAAGCTGGTGCGCGAAGCCCAGACCATCCTGAAGCGCGGCTGAGGCGCCGGCCATGACGGTTCATCCCACCGTCTGGGTGGACGAGGCCCGCCCCGCCGCCGCACCGCGACGGGGCGCCCTGAGGCGGATGCTGGCCCGCAATGCGCCGGGCTATCTCTTCCTCGCCCCCTGGCTCATCGGCTTCTTCGGCCTGACGCTGGGGCCGGCGCTCGTCTCGCTCTACCTGTCCTTCACGAACTACGACCTCCTGCGGGCGCCGGACTGGGTGGGAGCCGCCAATTACGTGCGCATCGCGACGGACGATCCGAAATTCGCCGCCGCGATGCGGGTCACCTTCATCTATGTCGTCCTGTCGGTGCCGCTGAAGCTCGTCTTCGCGCTCGCCGTGGCCATGGCCTTCAACCGCGGCATCCGCGGGCTCACCGTCTACCGCGCCATCTTCTACCTGCCGTCGCTGCTCGGCGGATCGGTCGCCATTGCGGTGCTGTGGCGCCAGCTCTTCGCCTCCGACGGCCTCGTCAACATGCTGCTCTGGAAGGCCTTCGGCATCGAGGGGCCGAGCTGGGTCTCCAATCCCGACTATTCGCTCTATACGCTCGTCGTCCTCTCCATCTGGCAGTTCGGCTCGCCGATGATCATCTTCCTCGCCGGCCTCCGGCAGATCCCGACCGACATGTACGAGGCGGCGGAGATCGACGGGGCGGGCAAGGCGCGCCAGTTCTTCAAGATCACGCTGCCGCTCCTGACGCCGGTCGTCTTCTTCAACGCGGTCATCCAGACCATCGAGGCGTTCAAGGCCTTCACCCCGGCCTTCATCATCAGCGAGGGCACGGGCGGGCCGATCAACTCGACGCTGTTCTACACGCTCTACCTCTACCAGGAGGCCTTCGGCTTCTTCCGCATGGGCTATGCCGCGGCGCTCGCCTGGATCCTGCTCGTCATCATCGCGCTGTTCACGGCCTTCTCGTTCCTCAGCGCGCGCTACTGGGTGCACTACGATGACTGACGCCACCGTCACGGCCGCCCCGCCGTCACGCGGCCGGCGCTCCCGCACACGCTCCTTGCTGATCCACGGGGCGCTCATCGCCGCGTCCATCGCCATGCTCTATCCCATCCTGTGGATGGTCTCGGGCTCGGTCAGGCCGCAGGACGAGCTCTTCGGCACGACCTCGCTCATTCCCTCGAGCGTCGATTTCGGCAGCTACCTGCGCGGCTGGATGGGGCTGCAGGTGAGCTTCGGCCAGTTCTTCTGGAACTCGCTCGTCATCTCGGTGCTGGCGACCATCGGCAACGTCCTCGGCTGCTCGCTCGCCGCCTTCGCCTTCGCGCGGCTGCGCTTCGGCGGGCGCAACTTCTGGTTCGCGCTGATGCTGGGCACCCTGATGCTGCCCTATCACGTGGTGCTCATCCCGCAGTACATCCTGTTCCTCGAGCTCGGCTGGGTAAACACGCCGCTGCCGCTCATCGTGCCGAAATATCTCGCCACGGACGCCTTCTTCATCTTCCTGATGGTGCAGTTCTTCCGCGGCATCCCGCGCGAACTGGACGAGGCGGCGGTGATGGACGGCTGCGGCCCCTTCCGCATCTATTTCCGCATCATGCTGCCGCTCTCGCTGCCCGTGCTGGCGACGGCGGCGATCTTCTCCTTCATCTGGACGTGGGACGATTTCTTCGGCCCGCTCATCTATCTCAACGACATCAACACCTACACGGTGCAGCTCGGCCTGCGCTCCTTCGTCGACTCGACCGGCACCTCCGACTGGTCGGCGCTGTTCGCGATGTCGAACCTGTCGCTCGTGCCGGTCTTCCTCTTCTTCCTCTTCTTCCAGCGACTGCTCATCGAGGGCATCGCCACCACCGGCATGAAACGCTGAGGCCCCGCGTCCCATGAAACCCGTTCGCTTCGCCGCCGTCGGCCTCAACCACGATCACATCTACGGGCAGGTGAACTGCCTCCTGAGGGCAGGAGCCGAGCTTGCCGGCTACTTCGCCGGGGAGGACGACCTCGCGGCGGCCTTCGGCGCGCGCTATCCCGGCGCGCCGCGGCTCGACGACCGGCGCCGGGCGCTGGAGGATCCAGCCATCGACCTCATCGTCACAGCGGCCATTCCCGACGAGCGGGCGGGGCTCGCCATCGCCGCCATGCGCGCCGGCAAGGACGTGATGCTCGACAAGCCGGGCATGGTGACGCTGAAGGAACTCGCCGAGGTCAAGGCGGTGCAGGCCGAGACCGGGCGCATCCTCTCCATCCTCTATTCCGAGCATTTCGAGAACCGCGCCACGGTGAAGGCGGGCGAGCTCGTCGCGGCCGGGGCCATCGGCAAGGTCGTCTCGGTCACCGGCTTCGGCCCGCACCGGCTGCGCGAGGCGACGCGCCCGGCCTGGTTCTTCGAGCGGCGACGCTACGGCGGCATCCTCGTCGACATCGCCTCGCACCAGTGCGAGCAGTTCCTGTTCTTCACGGGGGCCGAGACGGCTGAGGTGCTGTCGGCGAGCGTCGCCAACCGCGCCCATCCGCACCGGCCGGGCCTGCAGGACCAGGGCGACATCCATCTCGCCACGAAGGACGCCAGCGGCTTCATCCGCGTCGACTGGTTCACGCCCGACGGCCTGTCGACCTGGGGCGACGGGCGCCTCTTCCTCACCGGTACGGACGGCATGATCGAGCTGCGCAAATATATCGACGTCGCCGGGCGGCCGGGCACCGACCACCTCTTCCTCACCGACCGGAAGGGCGTGACATACATCGACTGCTCGGACACGCCGCTGCCCTATGGCGATCAGCTCGTGTCCGACATCCGCAACCGCACCGAGACGGCGATGCCGCAGGCACGCTGCTTCGCCGCCATGGAGATCGCCCTCAAGGCCCAGGCCCTCGCGGAGGCGCAATCATGACCAAGCGTTTCAACGTCGCCGTCGTCGGCTGCAACATCGGCCGCTCGCACATCGTCGAGGGCTATGAGCCGCACGGCGACAAGTACCGCGTCCTCGCCGTCTGCGATCTCGACGAGACGCGCCTTTCGTCCGTCGCCGAGGAATTCGACGTGCCGCGGCGCTGCCGCGACTTCGACCAGCTCCTCGCCATGGACGATGTCGACATCATCGACATCTCGACGCCGCCGGCGACGCACCGGCCGATGGTCCTGAAGGCGCTCGCCGCCGGCAAGCACGTCGTCTGCGAAAAGCCGCTCGTCGGCTCGCTCGCCGAGGTCGACGAGATCATCGCGGCGGAGGCGAAGGCCAAAGGCCGGCTGATGCCGATCTTCCAGTACCGCTACGGCGACGGCGCCATGCAGACCCGCCGCATCATCGACAGCGGCCTTGCCGGCAAGCCCTATGTCGGCACCTGCGAGACCCTGTGGAAGCGGGGGCCCGACTATTACGACAATCCCTGGCGGGGCCGCTGGGCGACCGAACTCGGCGGCGTCCTGATGACTCACGCCATCCACATCCACGACCTCATGACCTTCCTCATGGGGCCGGTGGAGCGGCTGTTCGCCCGCACGGCGACGCGGGTCAACGCCATCGAGGTGGAGGACTGCGTCTCCTCGAGCTGGCTGATGGCCTCGGGCGCCCTCGTCTCCGCGACCGCCACCCTCGGCTCGCACGAGGAGATCAGCCGGCTGCGGCTGTCCTTCGAGAACGTCACCTTCGAGAGCACGCACGCACCCTATTCGCCCGGCGACGGCCCCTGGCGCATCATCCCGGCGAACGAGGTGGTGGGCCGGCAGATCGATGAGCTCTTGGCCGGCTTCCCGGCCGTCGGCCGGCGCTTCAACGGCCAGATGGAGGCCTTCCACCGGGCGCTCCTCGCCGGCGATCCGCCGCCGGTGACGAGCCTTGATGCGCGCCGGGCGCTCGAACTGGTGACGGCCTTCTACCATTCCGACGCGACGGGCGAGGACGTCGCCCTGCCGCTCGATGCGGCGCATCCCAAATACCTGAGCTGGCGGCCCGCCGCCTGAACGGGAGGACGAGAACCATGGCGAGCAGCATCAATCTCGCGAAGATCGAGAAGAGGTTCGGTTCCGTCGAGGTCATCCACGGCATCGACCTTGCCATCGAGCCGGGCGAGTTCACGGTCTTCGTCGGCCCGTCCGGCTGCGGCAAGTCCACGCTTCTGCGCATGATCGCCGGGCTCGAGGACATCTCGGCGGGGGAGTTGAGCATCGACGGGGAGCGCGTCAACGAGGTGCCGGCCTCCAAGCGCGGCATCGCCATGGTGTTCCAGTCCTACGCGCTCTACCCGCACATGAACGTCTACAAGAACCTCGCCTTCGGCCTGCAGACGGCGGGCTATCCGAAGGCGGAGATCGAGGCGCGGGTGAAGAAGGCGGCCGACATCCTGCAGATCGGCCATCTGTTGCAGCGCCGGCCCAAGGCGCTCTCCGGCGGCCAGCGCCAGCGCGTCGCCATCGGCCGCGCCATCGTGCGCGAGCCCAAGATCTTCCTCTTCGACGAGCCGCTGTCGAACCTCGACGCCGAGCTCAGGGTGCAGATGCGCGTCGAGATCGCCAAGCTGCACCAGACGCTCGGCAGCACCATGATCTACGTGACGCACGACCAGGTGGAGGCCATGACCATGGCCGACAAGATCGTGGTGCTGCGCGACGGACGCATCATGCAGGTGGGCCGGCCGCTCGACCTCTACAACAACCCGGCCAACCAGTTCGTGGCCGGTTTCATCGGCTCGCCGAAGATGAACTTTCTGAAGGCCCGCCTCGCCGACGGCGATCCCTCGCACCGCACCATCGAGGTAGCCGGGCGCGCGCTCACCCTGGAGCGGCCGCTCGCGGCGCGGACGGGCGAGCCGCTCGTCTTCGGCCTCAGGCCCGAGCACGTGGAAGCGCGCGACAACGGCGCGAGCCTCGGTGAAGCCTCGGTGCAGCTCGTCGAGCATCTCGGCGGCTCGACGGTGGTCTACACCAGCACCGCCGACGGCCAGAACGCGACGCTGCTGCTCGACGGCCAGCGCCACATCCGCGCCGGCGAGAGGCTGCCGCTTGGCTTCGACGTCGAGCGGGCCCATGTCTTCGGCGAGGACGGCCGCCGGGTCTGAGGCGCGGCGCCGCCTTCGGACGGACGGGGAAGACTTCCTCCGCTGGCCTCAGAGCCCTGGTCCGGCGGCGGCCTCCATGTGCACGCCGCGCCCGTCGAGGAAGGCGGCGGCGATCAATTCACGCGTGTAGGCCTCGCGCGGCTTGTCGAAGATCGCCTCGACCGAGCCGCGTTCGACCACCTTGCCCGATTTCATCACCATGATCTCGTCGGAGAGCGCCCGCACCACGGCGAGGTCGTGGCTGATGAAGATATAGGCGAGGCCGTGCTTCTCCTGCAGGTGGCGCAGCAACTCCACGATGCTCTTCTGCACCGAACGGTCCAAGGCTGATGTGGGCTCGTCGAGCACGACGAGCGCCGGCTTGAGGATCATGGCGCGCGCGATGGCGATGCGCTGGCGCTGCCCGCCCGAGAATTCGTGCGGGAAACGATGGCGGGTGGCCGGGTCGAGCCACACCTCCTCGAAGGCGGATGCGGCGCGGCGGTCACGCTCGGCGCGGGTCAGGCCCGGCTCGTGCACGAGGAGGCCCTCGGTGACGATCTCGCCCGCGGTCAGCCGCGGCGACAGGGAGCCGAAGGGATCCTGGAAGACGAGCTGCATGTGCCGGCGCAGCGGCCGCATGGCGGCCCGGTCGAGCGGCATCAGCGCGCGGTCCTCGTAGCGCACGAGGCCGGCCGCCGGCATCAGGCGCAGCAGGGCGCGGCCGAGCGTCGACTTGCCGGAGCCCGATTCACCCACGACGCCGACGGTCTCGCCGCGGCGCACGGTGAGATCGACGCCGTCGACCGCGCGCAGGTCGTGCCGCCTGCGGCCGAACAGGCCCTCGTGTTGGGTAAAGACGACGCGCACGTCCTCGGCCGTGAGCACGGTCGGGCTGTCCGGCGGCGGCGGGGACTTGCGGCCGGTCGGCTCCGCCTCGATCAGCATGCGCGTGTAGTCGTGCCGCGGCCGCTCGAAAAGCGTGCCGGTCGCGCCGCTCTCCACCACCTCGCCGCTCTTCATGACATAGGTGCGGTCGGCGAAGCGGCGGACGATGCCGAGGTCATGGGTGATGAAGACGATGGCCATGCCGAGCCGCGCCTTGAGCTCGGACAGGAGCTCGAGGATGCGCGCCTGCACGGTGACGTCGAGCGCCGTCGTCGGCTCGTCGGCGATGAGGATGTCGGGATCGTTGGCAAGCGCCATGGCGATCATCACGCGCTGGCGCTGGCCGCCGGACAGTTCGTGCGGATAGGCGGCAAGCCGCCGCTCCGGATCGGGGATGTGCACGAGGTCGAGCAGCTCGACGGCGCGCCGACGGGCCGCCGTGCGGGAGAGCCCGGCGTGGCGCATCAGCGGCTCCGCGATCTGCTCGCCGATGCGGTAGAGCGGGTCGAGCGAGGTCATCGGCTCCTGGAAGATCATGGTGATCTTGCGCCCGCGGTAGCGGTTGAGCGCGCGCGCCGGCAAGCCGAGGATCTCCTCGCCGCGGTAGCGGACGGAGCCGTCGGCGCGGCCGTTGCGGGCAAGAAGGCCCATGACCGCCATCATGGTCTGGCTCTTGCCGGAGCCGGATTCGCCGACGATGGCCACCGTCTCGCCGGCGTCGACGTCGAGGTCGATGCCCTTCACGGCCTCGACCGCACCGCTCTCGGTCTCGAAGCGGACGCTGAGCCCGCGGACGCTGAGCACGGTATCGGCCATCAGCGGTCCCTTGGGTCGAGCGCGTCGCGCAGGCCATCGCCGATGAAGTTGAGGGCGAAGAGCGTGGCGACGAAGAAGATGGACGGGAAGATGATGAGATAGGGCGCGCTCTGGATGTTGGCCGCGCCTTCCGAGATGAGCACGCCCCAGCTCGTCAGCGGCGCCTGCACGCCGAGGCCGAGGAAGGAAAGGAAGCTCTCGAGCAGGATGATCTTGGGCACCATCAGCGTCACGAAGACGACGACGGGCCCGAGCAGGTTCGGCACGACGTGGCGCCTCAGGATGCCGCCCGTGCCGACGCCGAGCGCCTCCGCCGCCTGCACGAATTCGCGGCGCTTCAGCGCCAGCGTCTGGCCGCGCACGATGCGTGCCATGTCGAGCCATTCGACGGCGCCGATGGCGACGAAGATGAGCACGAAGTCGCGGCCGAAATAGACAACGAGCAGGATGACGAAGAAGACGAAGGGCAGGGAATAGAGCACGTCGACGAAGCGCATCATGAGATTGTCGATGCGCCCGCCGGCAAAACCCGCGATGGCGCCGTAGGCGACGCCGATGACGAGGCTGACGAAGGTGGCGAGCAGGCCGACGAGCAGGGAGATGCGGCCGCCGACCATAATGCGCGTCATCAGGTCCCGACCGCTGCGGTCGGTCCCCATCAGGAAGAGCTGGCGGTTGACGCGACCCGCGACAACGAGCGTGCGTCCGTCATCCAGCGTCTCGACCACGCGCGGATCGGCGAATTCATCGAGCCTTTCGATGTAGCGCGTGTTGCGCGGGTCGATCGGCCGGTCCGAGCGGAGCGTGACGCGGAAGCTGTCGCCGTCGACCGAGAAGTTGGCCATGGCGAGGCGCGCCCGCTCCAGCGCCTCGCCCATGGCGCCGGCGAGCGCCGATTCCTTCGGATAAAGCTCGAGGCT
Organism: Chelatococcus caeni; assembly: GCF_014196925.1. Lineage (GTDB taxonomy): Bacteria > Pseudomonadota > Alphaproteobacteria > Rhizobiales > Beijerinckiaceae > Chelatococcus_A > Chelatococcus_A caeni. Next base: position 477,575 of record NZ_JACIEN010000002.1, read on the forward strand.
CGGCGGCATCGCGACATAGGAGCGGTAGACGCGGTCGTAGGGGTGCGGCGACAGCCAGGGGCCGGCGACGCAGAAGAGGGTGATGAGGGCAAGGACGATGCTGCCTGCGACGGCGGCGCGGTTGCGCAGGAGGCGCCGCATGGCGAGCGCGAAGAGGCTGCGGCCGGCGGGGGCGGGCTTCGCCGCGGCGGCGTCGGTGGCGAGCGTACCGTCAGTCATAGCGCACCCGCGGGTCGAGCGCCGCATAGGCGAGGTCGACAAGGAGGTTGAAGACGACGACGAAGCCGGCCAGCGTCACGACCGTGCCCATGACGAGCGTGTAGTCCCGGTTGAGCGCGCCCTCGACGAAATAGGCGCCGATGCCGGGAATGGCGAAGATCTTCTCGATGACCACCGAGCCGGTGACGAGGGCGGCGGCGGCCGGCCCGAGATAGGAGATCACCGGCAAGAGCGCCCCCTTGAGGGCATGGCGGATGATGACATAGCCGGGCAGGCCGCTCGCCCTGAGCGTACGGATATGATCGGCGCGCAGGGCCTCGATCATGGACGAGCGGGTGAGCCGCGCGATCACCGCCATCTGCGGCAGGGCGAGCGCAACCGTCGGCATCAGCCGGTGGGCGAGGCCGCCGTCGCCCCAGCCGCCGATGGGCAGCAGCCCGAGCATGAGGCCGAAGACGAGCTGCAGGACGGGGGCGACGACGAAGTTGGGCACCGTGACGCCAACCGTCGCGACGGTCATGACGGAATAGTCCGCGGCGCTGTTCTGGCGCAGGGCGGCGAAGACGCCGGCCGCGACACCGCCGAAGATCGCGAGCGCAAGGGCGCTGAGGCCGAGCGTGATGGAATAGGGCAGGGCGCGGCGCAGCATCTCGCCGACCGTGAAGTCGATCGCGACATAGCTCGGGCCGAAGTCGCCGCGCACCAGCTTGCCGAGATAGTCGAGGTACTGGACGTGGAGCGGCTGGTCGAGGCTGTAGGCCCGCCGCAGGTTGTCGAGCACCTGCGGGGCGAGCGGCTGCTCGAGGTCGAAGGGCCCGCCCGGGGCGAAGCGCACCAGGAAGAAGGCGACGGTGACGATGACGAAGAGGGTGGGGATGGCGCTGAGGAGGCGGCGCAGGGTGTAGGAGAGCATGACCTCTTCCGCAGCGAGGGGCGGCCCCGGCGGGGCCGCCCGTGGTCATCAACGATCGATGCTGATGTAGCGGCTGCGATGCACGTTGCGCACGTTGTCGGCCCAGCCCTTCACCTTGTCGGACACGAGGTGGAGCGACGTGCGGTTGAGGATGGGGATGAGCCCCATCTCGGCGAGCAGGATGGCCTCGGCCTCAACCATGATCTTCGCCCGCTCCGCGGGATCGAGCGTCGCGTCGGAGGTCTTCACGAGCTCGTCGAACTTCGCATTGCTGAACTGCGAATAGTTGCCGACGGCATTGCCGGTGACACCGAGGTAGAGGAAGTTCTGCGCATCGGCATAGTCGCCGACCCAGCCGGCGCGTGCGACGTCGAAGTCGCCCCTGTTCTGCAGATGGGCGTAGTGCGTCTTGATGTCGGTGTTGAGCAGCGTGACCTCGGCGCCGAACACCTGCTTCCACATGTCGGCGATGGCGGTCGCCACCTTCTTGTGCGCGTCGTTGGTGTTGTAGCGGATCTCGATCTTGAGCGGCTTGCCGCCCGGGCCGTAGCCGGCCTCCTCGATCAGCTTCTTGGCCTCGTCCTCGCGGTCGAGCTGCGACAGCGCGGCGAATTCGGCCTCGGCCGGCGTGTAGCCGTTGATGCCGGGCGGCACGAGGCTGTAGGCGGGCACGGCGGCCCCGCTCCAGATCTTGTCGGCGAGGAAGTCGCGGTCGATGGCCATGGCGAGGGCGCGGCGCACGCGCGGGTCGCTGAACGGCTCCTTCTTGTTGTTGATGGCGTAATATTCGATGGCGAGATAGGGCGAGGTCTTCACCTGGCCGCCCAGCTTTTCCTTGAGGAAGGGCAGCTGGTCGATGGGGAACTGGTAGTTGGTGTCGAGCTCGCCGGCCATGAAGCGGCGCACCGCGGCGGCGTTGTCCTCGGTCGGATAGAACATGACCACGTCGACTTTGACGTTGGCCGCATCCCAGTAGTGCGGGTTCTTGACCACCTTGATGTGGTCGCCCGGCACGTTCTCGGCGAGGCTGTAGGCGCCGTTGGAGACGAAGTTGCCCGGCCGCACGAAGTCCTTGCCGAATTGCTCGACGCTCGCCTGATGCATCGGCAGCGCCGTCTGGTGCGTGAGCAATTCAAGGAAATAGGGCGTCGGCCGCTCGAGCGCGATCTCCAGCGTCAGGTCGTCGACGGCCTTCACGCCGAGTTCCTCGGGCTTCATCTCGCCTTTGTTGATCTTTTCGGCGTTCCTGATGGGGTAGTGCAGCGAGGCGTATTTCGCCGCCGTCTGCGGATCCATGATGCGGCGGAAGGAGAAGACGAAGTCGGAGGCCTTCACCGGATCGCCGTTTGACCACTTGCCGTTGTCGCGAAGTTTGAAGGTGTAGACCGTCCCGTCCTGCGACATGGTCCAGCTCTCGGCGGCGCCGGGAGCGACCTTGCCGGCCTCGTCATAGGCGACGAGACCCTCGAGCAGGTCCCACAGGACGTTGGCCTCGACGTCGATCGAGGTCTGATGCGCGTCGAGCGTCTTCGGGTCGCCGGCGTTGCCGCGGTGATAGACGGTTTCGGCCTGCGCCAGGGTCGTGATCGCAAACAGCGCAGCGACGGCGCAGAGGAACGTTCGAATACGGCTCACATCTGCCTCCCGCTTCTGGATCGCGCCGGCATTTGATTTAAAGTTGAGCGAATCCAAGTCTTTCCGGCGCGTCGACTTTGCCGGGCGAAGGAAAGCACTCGCCCTTCACGCCGTCAATCGCACCCCTGACGCGAAGTGCACGGGGCGGTGCCGAAATAGCGGGCGGCCGGGCCGCTCAGGCAGGCACAGCGCGTGGGGAGCCGTCGGGATCGGTCGCCTCGGGCTCCTGCGAGATGGGGGCTGTCGTGGGATCGATGATGTCGAACGGGCGCTCGGCGCGCACGGCCGGCGGCGGCCGCGAGGCGATGCGCATCCGGGCCACGGCAGCGAGGAGGAGCGCGATCGAGGCCATGAAGTACAGAAGGCCGTCGATATCGAGCCGTGCCATCACGCCGGAGCCGATCATCGGGCCGAGGGCCGAGCCGAAGCCGCTGACGAGCACCAGCCGGCCGCTGACCGCCACCACGCGGTCGGCGGGCATGCGGTCGAGCGCGTGGGCGACGCTGACGGGATAGAGGGTCGACATGAAGCCGCCAAGCAGCGCCGCGACCGGCAGGACCGTGGCCGGGCTGGGGGGCAGCACCGCGAGCAGCAGCGCCGAAGCCGCAAAGCCGACCGCAAGGCCGGCGAGGACCAGGCGGCGGTCGTTGCGGTCGGACAGGCGCCCCACGGGCACCTGCAGCGCAAGCCCGCCGAGCACGGCCACCAGCATGAAGATGGCGATGGTGTCCTGCGTGATGCCGTCGCGCAGCATCCAGGCCGGCACCAAGGCATAGAAGGCGCTGGTGATCATGCCGCCGATGACGCAGCCCATCACGGCGACCGGCGCCTGGCGGGTGAGATCGCCGTAGGGCAGCGTCGCCTCCGGCATGATCCCGGGCGCCTCGGCCCGCGTCAGGGTGACCATGACGAGCGCGAGGGCGAAGAGCACGATGATGACGTAGAACGGGGCGGCCGACTGGATCGTCAATTGCCCGATCAGCAGCTGCCCGACGGCGAGGGCCGTGAAGGTGCCGACCATGTAGACCGAGAAGACGCGGCCGCGCTGGCTCGCCTCCGCCTTGGCGTTGAGCCAGCTCTCGGTGGTGATGAAGAGGCCGACGCAGCCGAGGCCGATGGCGGCCCGGCAGGCGATCCAGACGGCGGGCGAGACGGAGAGCGGCATGGCGGCCGTCGCGGCCACGACCATGCCGGCGAAGGCCGCATAGGCACGGATGTGGCCGATGCGCCGGATCAGCCGTCCCGACCCGACGGCGCCGGCGGTGAAGCCGATGAAATAGGCGCTGAGGACGACACCGGTGCCGGTCGGGCCGAAATCCTCCATGGTCAGGCGCAGCGAGAGGAAGGTGTTGAAGAAGCCGTTGGCCAGCTGAACAAGGCTCGTCGCAGCGATGAGAGTTCCGATCTGCACGAGCATCGGCCGGCCTCCTTGGTCTGGTCGTGGTGGAAGACCCCTACGGGCGAAAAGTGGAGTGAATGCGTCCCTGAAACAGCTGCTCCGCGATCGGGTTCCGAAACCGCCGCATTCAGTTGCCCGGAGAGGCCGGAGCGCAACCGTCGGATGCGAGGAACGCGAAGAGCGCGCGCGCCGGAGGCGTGAGCTCCTCTTCATGCTGGACGCAGACCGCCAGGCGGCGCGTGGTCCAGGCATCGGTGAGCCGAAGCCGCATGAGCTTCATGGACCGTCCGCAGCGGCGCGCCGCCATCTCGGGCACGACGCCGAGACCGACGCCCGCGGCCACCATGTGGCAGATGCCGTCGAAGCTGGGCATGCGCACCCGCATCTTGAGCCGGGCGCCCATCCGCGCGGCCTGCGCATCGATGTGCTCCTGCAATGCGCCGCCGGCCAGACCGACGACCTGCTCGTGCAGGATCTCGGCAAAGGCGATGCGTTTGCTCGCCGTCAGCGGATGACCATGTGGGGCAACCGCGACGAGGCGGTCGACGGCAAAGGGCCGCAGCACGAGGCCGGAGGTGTCGACGGCGTCCGAGAGAATGCCGATCTCCGCCAGCCCGGACGTGACGGCTCTCGCGACCTCGGCGCTCTGCCGCTCCTTCAGCGCCACGTCGATGCGCGGATTGGCCGCCATCCAGGGGCCGAGCCGTTGCGGCAGGAATTCGCTGAGGGCGGCAGTGTTCGCAGCCACCTGCACGGTCGCGCGCAGGCCGCTCGCGTGCTCGCCGAGCTCGCCGCGCATCTGCGCCATCTGGCGCAGGATGATCCTGGCATGATGCGCCAGCGCCTCACCGGCCGCCGTCGCCGTGACGCCGCGGCGGCCCCGTTCGAGAAGCGCGACCTTGCCGGCCGCTTCCATGTCGCGCAGCCGCTCGCTGGCTGCGGCGAGCGACAGGCCGGCCTCGGCCGCGCCATGGGTGATGCTGCCGGCATCGAGCACGGCGAGGAACAGGCGAAGGTCCGTCAGGTCGAAGCGCATGGGTGTGAGCATAGGCGGTGCCGTGCCTTCGGGCTAGCCGAAGGCAGGCTGCGGCGGATCCGCATTGCGGCGGGTGAACGATCCGCTATCCGGATGCCATGATGGATCCTTCGTTCGTGCTCGTCGCCGCTGCTGGCGGGCGGCGATACCAGCGCGACGACGGCCCTGCTCGGGGCCGCGCTCGTCGCCTATGCCGGCTATACGCTTCTTGCGCAACAGCTGCACGTGCCGTGGAGGCTGGAGGCGTGGCTGGCACCGATGGTCGGCGTGACGACCGGCCTCGTCACCGGCGGCACGGGCGTCTTCGTCATTCCGGCCGTGCCCTATCTTCAGGCACTCGGCCTCACGAAGGATGATCTCGTCCAGGCGCTCGGCCTGTCCTTCACCATGTCCACCGTGGCGCTTGCGGCCGGGCTCGCCTCGCGGGGCGTCTTCCAGGTCGACGACGTCGCGTTGTCGGCGCTCGCGGTTGTTCCAGCGCTCGCCGGGATGTGGGCCGGACAGGCGATCCGCCGCCGCATCGATCCAGCGACCTTCCGGCGCGGCTTCCTGATGTGCCTTCTCCTCCTCGGCGCGGAGATGCTCGCAAGGCCGTTTCTTTGAGATGAAAGGGCCCGCGGCATTTCACGCATCCTTCCGCGTGAAGGTCATGTGCGTCACGCCGCCGGGCGAGGAGGTGGCTTCGATCTGGTAGTCGCTCTCGAGGCCCTCGAGCCCCTCCCACAGGCGTACGCCCCGGCCGAGCAGGATCGGGACCACGGCGACATGCGCGTGGTCGATGAGCCGGGCGGCCAGGAAGTCCCGAACGACGATCGACCCTCCGCCGATGCGCACGTCCTTGCCCCCTGCCGCCTCGCGGGCGACCTTCAGCGCTTCGGCCGGCGGGGCGTCGATGAAATGGAAGATCGTGCCGCCTTCCATCGCGATCGACGGGCGCGGGTGATGGGTGAGGACGAAGACCGGCGTGTGAAACGGCGGGTTCGACCCCCACCAGCCCGTCCACTCCGGGTTCCCTTGCCAGCCGGGAGGGCCGAACTTCCCGGCGCCCATGATCTCGGCGCCGATGCCGGGATAGAACTGCCGCGCGAAGGCGTCGTCGACGCCGCCGGTGCCGCCGGGCGGCAGACCGAACATCTCGCGGCCCCACCGGGTGGCGAACATCCATTCGTGCAGCCGCTCGCCGGCGTGGCCGAACGGCTCGTCACGGCTCAGGCCTTCGCCGGTGCCGAAACCATCGAGCGAGACGGAGAAGTTCTGAACGCGGGCGAGCGACATGGCTGGTGCTCCTCTTCGTCGGGTGCCCGGCGCCTCGGCGAGGCCGTTTCGCCGCCACCGCCCGGGCTCACGATGCGCGGGCTTCGTCCGCCAGCTTCCTGCGCCGCGCCAGTTCCGCGTCGGATGGCGCGTCGGCGACGAACGATCCCGGTTTCACCTCCCCCGCCGGCCGGTAGGTGTTGATCACCACGCCGGTCGATGAGGTCGTCGTGTCGGCGAGCGCGAGCGCCCGTGCCGGGAGGCGGTCCTCGAACAGGCGCTTTCCGCGCCCCAGGATAAGCGGAAAGATCCAGACGCGGTATTCGTCGATCAGCCCGGCGGTTGTCAGCGTCTGCAACAGATCGCTGCTGCCCCAGGTCTGGATGTCCGGGCCGTCGCCCGATTTCAGCCGCGTGATCTCGGCTGCCACGTCGCCGCCGATGCGGATGGAACCGGCCCAGTCGAGATGGTCGAGGCTGCGCGTGGCGACGTATTTGGTCGCCGCGTTGAAACGGTTGGCGATCGGGTTGTCACCGGCGTGCGGCCAGTAGGCGGCGAAGATCTCGTATGTCCGGCGCCCCAGAAGAAGGTCGAAGGGCTCGGCCATGCTGTCGATGATGCGCTTGTTCATCATGTCGTCCCAATAGGGCACGAGCCATCCGCCAAGAGCGAAGCCGCCCGTGGGATCCTCTTCCGGGCCCCCCGGAGCCTGCATGACGCCGTCGAGTGACACATAGGCGGTTGCGATGATCCTTCTCATGTCGGTTGCTCCTGCTGGTGTTCACTGCCGGACCCGCGAGGCGGAGGCCGTGGGGGAGCCGCTTGTTCGGCCTAACGGCCTGCCGTCACGCGGGGGTATTCGAGCTGCATGGCGACCACGTCGGCGGTGGCGCCTCCGTAGCGCGCGGCGATCGAGTCGAGCGTCCGGTCGAGCGCATTGGCCGGCCGCTCGGCCGGCAAGGGCAGGATGCGCCGGGTTTCCGGCCAGTCATGGGCAAGGCTGTCGGGGATGAGCCGAAGGCCGCTGCGGGTCTCGATCGCATCCGCCGAAGCGGCGAAACTCGTGACGCGCGACCTGTAGGTGCGCGACCAGGCATCGGCCACCAGCGCCAGCGACACCTCGTCCACGCCCGGCTCGAGGCGGAGGCCGAACTCGTCCCGGTTCCAGAAGGCCATCCTGTTCGCGAGCACGGTCACCGCGAAGGGGCGCGTGAGCCTGAACGCGCCGCTCGCGTGCCCGGCGTCCCATTCTCCCATGCCGAGGTCGCGGGCCACCGCTTCTGCCTTGGTCCGGCCGGCGATCGCTTCGATCAGCGTCAGCATCATCGGCATGGAGGCGGAGATGCCCGTGGTGGTCGTGACGGCCTCGTCGCTCACCATGCGCCGGTCGGCGACATGGGTGGTCGTCGGGCTCCGGCCCAGCATCTCGCGCAGGTAATACCAGTGGGTCGTCGCGCGCCTGCCGTCGAGCAGGCCCGAGGCAGCGACCACCTTGGCGCCGGCGCAGATGCCGATGATCCGCGCCTTCTTCGCTGCCTGGGACGTCAGCCAGGTGAGCACGGCCGGGTCGTCGTCGCGGCTCATGGCGGGCACGATGACATAGTCCGCCCCTTCGGGATGCGCGGCGTCGAACTGCGCGAGCGTCGCATCGGGGATGACCCGGAGGGCCGGATAGAGCGTCACCGGCCCCGGGCCGGACGCCAGCATCACGACATCGGCGACATCGGCCCGCCTCAGGATGCCGGCCGGCACCAGATAGTCGGTCGTCTCCGTGGCCTCGTTGAGGGCGATGACGGCTATGAGCGGACGCTCGCGTTTTACGGGTTTCAGTGCAGCGAGCATGGCATCCGCCTCCTCCCGTGGCACCGGCGGCGCCTCGACAGCCGCCGTTGCGGCCGGCAGGCTGAGGATCCAGCCGCCGAAACCCCCGAGGCAGAGGACGAGGACCACCAGAACGCCTGACAAGAGGTGCACTTTCGACATGCGGAGCTTCTCCGGCATCCAGCGCCTCTCAGCGCCTCCAGAGCAACATTAGATGTCGCGAGCCCTGGCAGGAATGACAAACAGCTGATAATTTCTGCCAATGCATCACGTCGCCTTCGTGGTCTATCCCGGTTTCGAGCTGCTCGACCCCTCGGGGCCGGCTTCCGTCTTCACCGGCGCCAATCGTGCTCTCGGCCAGAGCGGGAAGCCCGCGTTCTACCGGGTCACGCTGCTGTCGGCCGAAGGCGGGGCCGTGGAGAGCAGCAGCGGGGTCGCGGTCGAGACGCGGTCCATTACCGATGTGCGCCCCGGGGACGTCCAGACCGTGCTGGTCGTCGGCGCGGAACGGGAGCACCTCCTGCCGGCGGTGGCGGACCCGGCGTTGCGGGCCGCGCTGCCGCCGCTTGTACGGCAGGCCGAGCGCTTCGGCTCCGTCTGCACCGGCGGCTTCGTGCTGGCGGCGCTCGGTCTCTTCGACGGCCATCGCGTCGCGACCCACTGGGACGCCTGCCGGCCATTTGCCGACGCCTTTGCGAAGGTCGCGGTGGATTCGGACGCGCTCTATGTCGTCGACGGGCGGCTCTGGACCTCGGCGGGGGTGACGACCGGCATCGACATGGCGCTGGCGATGATCGCGCACGACCTTGACGCAACGATCGCCGGCGAGGTCGCGAAGCGGCTCATCCTCTATGCCCGCCGCCCCGGCTACCAGTCCCAGTTCAGCCCGGTCCTCAAGGCGCAGGTCAAGGGCGACAGCCCGTTCGCGGACCTGATCGGATGGATGCAGGCCAACCTCGATGCACCGCTCGACGTGCCGTCGCTCGCCGCCCGCGCCGGAATGACCGAGCGCACCTTCCACCGTCGGTTCGTGGCCGCGACGGGCGAGACGCCCGCCCGCTTCGTGGAGGCCGCGCGGCTCGATGCGGCGCGCATGCTGCTGTCGCGGGGGCTCTCGCTGAAAGCGGTCGCGGCGCAGGTCGGCCTCTTTCCGCCCGCGCGGCTGGCGGAAGCCTTCGAGCGCCGCTTCGGCGTCGCGCCGCGGCTCTTCCGCGACATGCATGCCGTGCTGTAAGGCCCGCAGGTGTCAGGCCGGCTTTGCGCCGGCGCGGCTGGCGAAGCCGGCCAGGCGGGCGTAGCCGCGCACGACGGCTTCCCGCTCGTCGTGGGACGCGATCGCCTCGATATCGTCGAAACCGTCCGGCGCCCTTGCCTCGACCATGTCGATGACGCCTTCGGGGCCGCCCTGGCGGTTGGCGAGCACGATGGCCGATGTCGCGGGCCGGCGTTCCGCGTCATAGGCCGCGAGCGCCGCTTCGACCGACCCGGCCGAGGCGAGGTGGCCGGCGAGGCTGCGCGCATCGAGGATCGCCTGGCTCGCCCCGTTGGAGCCGACCGGGTACATCGGGTGGGCGGCGTCGCCCAGCAGCGTCACGCGTCCGAAAGACCAGCGGTCGAGCGGATCGCGGTCGCAATTGGGGTATTCGTAGAACGTCCCGGTCGCCCGGATGATCTCTGCGGGATCGACGAAATCCAGCCGGAAGCGGTCGCGCACGAAGGGCACCACCTCCTTCAGCCGGCCTTGTCGGGTCCAATCCTCCCGGCGCGGAGGCGCGGCGCCCGAGGCTCCCGTTCGCGCCATCACCGCCCAGTTGGTGAGGCGCGTCTGCGGCTCTGCCGCATCGGCCTCGATCGGATAGAACACGAATTTCGCGAAATTGCCGCCGGCGATCGCCATCGTGCGGCCGTCGCGCCAGGTCGGCCAGCGGGTGCAGCCGCGCCACAGCATCACGCCGTTCCAGATCGGCGGACCTTCATCGGGGAACAACCGGGCGCGCACCGTGGAGTGTATGCCGTCCGCGCCGACGAGCAGGTCGCCGGAGGCGCGGGTGCGTCCGCCGGGGCCCGACAGCGCGACGGCCACGCCGTCCGCCGTCTGGCGAAATCCGTCAACCTGGCAGCCGGTGCGGATGGCGTCGCGGCCCAGCCGGTCGATCACCGCCGCGTGGATCAGCTTCAGGAGCCTGCCGCGATGGATGCTGTATTGCGGATGGTCGTGCCCCGCCTCGATGCCGCGCAGGTCCCGCCACACCACGTGGCCGAGCCGGTTGGCATAGATGAGCTCGCGCGTGCGGATGCCTTGGGCGTCCAGCTCCGGCTGAAGCCCGAGGCCCGCCAGTTCCCTTGCGGCATGCGGCAGGACGTTGATGCCGACGCCGAGCTCGCGGATCTCGCCGGCGCGCTCGAAGATCTCGACCTCGATCCCGATCGCATGCAGGAACAGGGCCGTGGTCAGCCCGCCGATGCCGCCACCGGCGATCAGCGCCTTCATGGGGCCACCTCTCGTCCTGATGTTCGGACGGCAGCCTAGGGGCGCGGTGCGCTAGCGGAAATGACATAAACGGCGGGATGTCTGCCAAAGCCGGTGTGCCGGCAAGCAGGACGTGCCTCATTCATGTCATGTATAGTTCGCGCAAACGCCGCACCGCGAGGGGCATCATGACCCATCCAGTGGAGCACCCCGTCACGCGCATCCGCTTCCTCGCTCTGCGCCTTCTCTTCATGGTGCCGTTGATCAGCGCGCCACTCACTGGCCGCGCACAGTCCTTCGAGCACGCGACCAGGGACAGGGTGATGGCCGCCCTGCCCAGGCTGGAGGAGATGGCCCGGCAGATCGTGGACAAGGACGAGGTTCCAGGCCTGTCGATCGCGATCGTCTACCGGGACGAGGTCGTCTTCCTGAAAGGGTTCGGCGTCAGGGCAGAGGGCGGCGGCGCGCCGGTCGACGCCGATACCGTCTTTCAGCTCGCCTCGCTGTCGAAACCGCTTGCTTCGACCGTGGTTGCGGCGATCGTAGGCGAGGCCGGAACGAGCTGGGATGCGCGCATCGCGGACATCGACCCGGGCTTCCAGCTCCATGAGGCCTATCCCACCGCGCAGGTGACCGTCCGCGATCTCTTCTGCCACCGCAGCGGCCTTCCGGGCGGCGCCGGCAACGAGCTGGAGGAGCTCGGCTACGGGCGCGATGCGATCCTCCACCGGCTTCGCCAGGTCAAGCCGTCGAGCAGCTTCCGCTCGGGCTATTCCTACAGCAACTTCGGGCTCACTGCGGGGGCCGTCGCCGCGGCCGCGGCCATTGGCATGAGCTGGGAGGAGGCAGCCGAGGGCAAGCTCTACAAGCCGCTCGGCATGGTCTCGACCAGTTCGCGCCATGCCGATTTCCTCGCGCGCGCCAATCGCGCCACGCTCCACGCGCGGCACGACGGCCGATGGCAGGCGCTTGCCAGGCGCGATCCCGATGCGCAATCGCCGGCCGGCGGGGTCAGCTCCAATGCGCGCGATGTCGCGCAGTGGATGCGGCTTCATCTCGGCAAGGGCAAGTACAACGGCCAGCAGCTGATCGATGCGGATGCGATCGGCCAGACGCACCTGCCGCACATGTCGCTCGGCAGGCATCCCATCACCGGCAGCCCGGTCTTCTACGGTCTCGGTTGGAACCTGGAGTATGGCCGTTACGGCGAGGTCTGGGGACATGCCGGCGCGTTCAGCGACGGCGCCCGCACGCTCGTCAGCCTGCTTCCCGACGAAGAGCTCGGCATCGCGGTCCTAGCCAACGCCTTCCCCACCGGCGTGCCGGAAGGCCTTGCCGATACGTTCTTCGATCTGGTGATGCGGGGCGAAGCCACCCGCGACTGGAGTGCGGACTGGGGCAGGCTCTACGATCAGCTCTTCGGGCCGGCGATCGAGGCGGCAGTCAAGCGCTACGGCACGCCGCCCGCGTCGCCGAGGCCGGCCCTCCCGCTCTCGTCCTACGCCGGTACCTATGCCAATCCTTACGTCGGACGGGCCGTGGTCGCCGAGAAGGACGGGGGGCTCGAAATCCGGCTCGGTCCAGACGGCAACCGGGTCGTCCCGCTCAGCCATTTCGACCGCGACCTGTTTACCTATCGCCCCTATGCGGAGATGCCGGCCATGCTCCTCGCCATCACCTTCGCGATCGGGCCCGATGGGAAGGCCTATGAGGTCGAGATCGAGCACCTCAACGATCTGGGGCTCGGCGTGCTGAAGCGCGCCGGTGATTGAGCAGGCAAGGCCGTCGGCTGAGAGGGGGACGAGGCCCAAAGCCGGCGGTCCGGTTTTATGAGACGGGTTCGATGCTTCAACGAGCGAGCCGGCAGTTCCGGTGATCCGGGGCAGCCGGCGAAGCATTCGAAAGGTACCGGCGATGGAGTTCGATTGGACATTCGGTGGCAGCCATGCACTCATCGCCATGCTCGGGCTGCTCGGCGCCTTGCTGCTGATCGTGTCGCTGTTCATCAATAACCAGGTTGTTCACTATACGGCGCGCGACGAGCGGCACAAGGAGAAGCAGCTTGAGTATTACAGGAACACATTTTCACAGCTCGGCGTGATCCTCCTGGGGATCGGCATATCGCTGTTCATCTTCTTCTTTCAGCAGAACTATCTGGAGCGTCAGCGACAGGACGCGCAGGCGCAGGAGCTCCTGGCGAAACTGGCGGTGAGATTGAGCCGCGCGGCGCCGCTGCTCGAGTTCGTGGCCGAGATCGATCCGGTGCTGGACGACGGCGGCGCCTATGTCGATCCCGAGGATGGCGGCTCGAACCGGGCGGTGACGGCAGCCGGCGCCGATCTTGCCGCCCAGGTCGCGGCCATAAGGCTCATCGAGCGGGAGGTCGACCTCGATGAATTCGCGGCCATGCAGTTCTCGAGCGACTTCCAGTCGTCACCCCTGGTCCATCGGCTCGATCCGAACCTGTGGTTCGGCCTGGTCAAGGACGAGGCGGATCTCCAATATGCGGTCAAGCAGCTGCGGGAGGACTATGGCGACCTGCGGCGCGTCCTCGCAAATCGCCAGCCCGACGAGATCGTCACCGACCCCGAGCTGGCCGCCAACGTCAAGCGCGAGGTGCTGGACGTGCTGTGGGACTACGCCTGGCTGCGCGACCGCAGCCGGCGCCTCGTCGCGCGCGCCTGCCGCTTCCTGGGCCACGGCCGGCAGTTCCTCGCGCTGAAGCCGATCGAGGCGGTCGAGGCGCGCTACAATTCGCACCGCGAATGGCTGCAGCAGGCGCAGAAGGCCTACGAGCCGTTCTCCGCCGGTGGGGAGACCTGCTACGCCATGCTCAAGGCCGCGTCGTGAAAGGCCTTTCCCCGGCAGGCCGGTCCATCACTTCCAGCCGAAGACCTGGATGAGGGCCGGGGTGATGATGACGACGAAGAGCACCGGCAGGAAGAAGAGGATCATCGGCACGGTGAGTTTGGGCGGCAGGGCCGCCGCCTTCTTCTCGGCCTCGTTCATGCGCTGGTCGCGGCTCTCCTGTGCGAGGACCCGCAGCGCCTGGCCGAGCGAGGTGCCGTAGCGCTCGGCCTGGATGAGCGCGGTCGCGACGTTCTTGACGATGTCGAGGCCCGTGCGGGTGCCGAGGTTCTCGAAGGCGGCGCGCCGGTCCGGCAGGTAGGAGAGCTCCGCCGTGGCGAGCGTCAGCTCCTCGGCCAGCGGCACGGACTGGGGGCCGATCTCCTGAGCCACCTTGCGGAAGGCCTGCTCGATCGACATGCCGGATTCGACGCAGATGAGCAGAAGGTCGAGCGCATCCGGCCAGGCGCGGCGGATCGAGACCTGCCGCTTCTGGATGGCGTTGGAGACGAAGAGCTCCGGCAGCTTGATGCCGGCATAGGCGGCGAAGATGACGATGCCGAGCCTGATGGCGAGCGGCTGCTGCAGCTTGAGGAGCACGAAGACGTAGAAGGCCGTGAACAGGCACAGGCCGATGGGCAGCACCATGCGGAAGAAGAGGAAGGCGATCTCCGCCTGCTGGCCGCGGTAGCCGGCCATGGTCAGGCGCGCCCGGGCCGTGTCGGTGCCGAGCCAGTGGCCGAGGTTGAAGCGGTCGACCACCTGCTTCATGTAGGCCTTGGGCTGCTGGCGCAGGGAGGCGCGCTGCTGGCCCATCATGCGCTCGCGCTCGCGGGCGCGGATCTTGTCCCGCTCCAGCGCCACCGCCTTCATGCGCTTGTCGAGCGCGTTGCGCTCGGCGAGCGGCAGGGCGAGCGTCAGCACCGTGCCGGCGGCCGCGATGGCCGCGAGGAGCGCCAGCATGAACTGGCTGTCGAGCAACCGGTCGGTGAGGGCCTCGACGATCGCCACCCGCGCCTCCTCAGAAGTCGAAATTGATCATGTTGCGCATGACCATGATGCCGACCAGCATCCAGCCCCCCGAGACGGCGAGGGCGATCTTGCCCGTGTCCTTGAGCCACAGGAGCTCGATGTAGCTCGGGCTCGTGATGTAGACGAGGATGGCGACGACGAAGGGCAGGGAGGCGATGATGCCGGCCGAGGCCTTCGCCTCCATGCTCATCGCCTGGATCTTGCCCTTCATCTTCTTGCGCTCGCGCAGGACGCGCGAGAGGTTGCCGAGCGCCTCGGACAGGTTGCCGCCCGCCTTCTGCTGGATGGCGATGACGATGGCGAAGAAGTTCGCCTCGGGGATGGGCATGCGCTCGGGCAGGCGTGCGCAAGCGTCCGTCACGGACAGGCCGAGCGCCTGCGCCTCGACGATGGCGCGGAATTCGGAGCGCACCGGTTCGGCCGCCTCCGAGGCGATGATCTTCAGGCAGTCGCCGAGCGGCAGGCCGGCACGCACGCCGCGCACCACGACGTCGAGGGCGTTCGGCAACTCCTCGACGAAGCGCTTCATGCGCTTGTTGCGCAGGTGGGCGAGCAGCCAGCGCGGCAGGCCGAGGCCGCCGACGAAGAGGCCGGCGAGCGCCATGACGGGCCGGTGCGTCATGAGGAAGAGCAGGAGCGCGGTGGCAAGGCCGAGCCCGGCGCTGACGAGGAAGAAGCGCGGCTTCGTCCAGGCGAGGCCGGCCTGGGTGATGCGCATCTCGAGGGAGAGCTTGTTGCGCCGCTTCTCGCGGGCCTCGATCTCCTTGAGGCTCTGCGCCACCTGCTCGCGCTTGCTGGCGGTGGCGGCGTTGAGGCGCTCTGCAGCGCGCTGGGCGGAGGTGCCGACGAGCGCCTTCTGCCGCTCCTCCGCCCGCTTCTCGCCCGACAGCCAGGGATAGACGAGCACATAGGCGATGCCGCCGACCGCGACCGTCACCAGCGCCGCGACGGCGAGGTTCGCGGGGGCGAGGGAGCCGAAGAGGGTGAGGAGCATCTCGTCCATGGTGCGGCCCTCACGCCACGGCTTCGCCGCCCGCGCGCTCCATGGCGTCGAGCGCGGTGGCGAGGCGTTGGTCCTCGCCGAAATAGCGCGCCCGCTCCCAGAAGCGGGGCCGGCCGATGCCCGTCGAGCGGTGCTGGCCGAGGAGGCGCCCGTTCGCGTCCTCGCCGGTGATGTCGTAGGTCATGACGTCCTGGGTGATGATGACGTCACCCTCCATGCCCATGATCTCGGTGATGTGGGTGATGCGGCGCGAGCCGTCGCGCAGGCGCGCGGCCTGGATGATGACGTCGACGGAGGCGCAGATCATCTCGCGGATGGTGCGCGAGGGCAAAGCGAAGCCGCCCATGGTGATCATGGATTCGAGACGCGACAGCGCCTCGCGCGGCGAGTTGGCGTGGAGTGTGCCCATGGAGCCGTCGTGGCCGGTGTTCATGGCCTGCAGGAGATCGAAGGCCTCCGCGCCGCGCACCTCGCCGACGATGATGCGCTCGGGACGCATGCGCAGGCAGTTGCGCACGAGGTCGCGCATCGTCACCTGGCCCTGGCCCTCGAGGTTGGGCGGGCGCGTCTCGAGGCGCACCACGTGCGGCTGCTGCAGTTGCAGCTCGGCCGCGTCCTCGCAGGTGATGATGCGCTCGTCGTGGTCGATGTAGCGGGTGAGGCAGTTGAGCAGCGTCGTCTTGCCCGAGCCGGTGCCGCCCGAGATGATGGTGTTGCAGCGGACGCGGCCGACGATGCGCAGGACCTCGGCGCCCTCCTGCGAGACGGAGCCGTAGGTCACCAGCTGGTCGAGCGTCAGCTTGTCCTTCTTGAACTTGCGGATGGTGAGCGCCGGCCCGTCGATGGCGAGCGGCGGCACGATGACGTTGACGCGCGAGCCGTCCGGCAGGCGTGCGTCGCAGATGGGGGAGGCCTCGTCCACGCGCCGGCCGACCTGGCTGACGATGCGCTGGCAGATGTTCATCAGCTGCTGGTTGTCGCGGAAGCGCACGTTGGAGCGCTGGATCTTGCCGGCGACCTCGATGTAGGTGTAGCCCGCGCCGTTGACCATGATGTCGGCGATGTCGTCGCGGGCGAGCAGCGGCTCGAGCGGGCCGTAGCCGAGCACGTCGTTGCAGATGTCGTCGAGCAGCTCCTCCTGCTCAGCGATCGACATGACGACGTTCTTGAGGGCGATGATCTCGGTGACGATGTCGCGGATCTCGTCGTGCGCCGTCTCGGTGTCGAGCTTGACGAGCTGCGACAGGTCGATCGCCTCGATGAGGGCGCCGAAGATCATGCTCTTCGTCTGGTAATATTCCTCCGAATGGCGCTTTTCCGGCCGCGGCGGCTCGGGCTGCGGGGCGGACGGCGGCGGCGCGGCGCGCGGCGGCGGATCGATCCTCGCCGGCGCGGCGGCCGGGCCGAGCCGCGCCGGCTGGGGGGCCGGTGCCGCCCCGCCGAGGGGGCCATTCTGGCTCGTCCGCTTGCCGAACATGTTCGCGTCCAGTTCCGTTTCCGTGTCGCCGTTACGATTTGCGTCGGGCGAGCCGGGCGATGATGGGCGAGAGGAAGGCGCCGGCCCGCGCCCGCCGCTGCTCCGCGCGCCCGGTGATGGCCGCGGCGAGCTCGTCGAACACGGCGGGCACCTTGCCGGAGGGCTGCACCTCGGACAGCATCTGCCCGCCGTTCGCCGCCGTGCCGAAGAGCTGCGCATCGAAGGGGATGGTGGCGGCGAGCTCGGCGTCGAACGCCTTCAGGAAGTCGGCAGCCGCGATCTCCGGCCGCTTTGGCACGCCTACCCGGTTGAGGACGAGGCGCGGCTTGCGGTCGTTCGGCCGCGTCTGGCGCAGCAGGTCGGCGAGGTTCTTGGCGTTGCGCAGGTTGGCGAGATCTGGCTCGGCGACGATGACGACCTCGTCGGCGGCGATCAGCACCCGGCGCAGCCAGGCCGTCCAGACGTGCGGCAAGTCGAGGACGATAGCCGGGATCGAGGCGCGCAGGACGTCGACCAGCTGGTCGAAGGCGCTTTCGTTGAGGTCGCAGGTGCGGTCTAGCACGGCCGGGGCGGCCAGCAGGCTGAGGTTGTCGCTGCAGCGCGACAGCAGGCGGTCGACGAGATTGGCGTCGATCCGGTCCGGCGAGAACACAGCCTCGGCGATGCCCTGGGGTGGGTCCTGGTTGAAGTCGAGGCCGGCGGTGCCGAAGGCGATGTCGAGATCGGCGATGACGGTGGCAAGATGCGCCGAGCGGGCGATGGACCAGCCGAGGTTGTGCGCCACGGTGGAGGCGCCGACGCCGCCCTTGGCGCCCACGACGGCGATGGTGCGCCCGAGCGGCTCCGCGCCGGGCGTTGCGAACAGCTCCGAAATGGCGGCGATGGTGTCGACGACGGAGAGCGGCGCGATGAGATAGTCGCTGACGCCGCGGCGCACGAGCTCGCGGTAGAGCTGAACGTCGTTGACATGGCCGACGACGAGCACCCGGGTGCCGACGTCGCAGACCTCCGACAGGCTGTCGAGATGGGTGAGGATCGCCTCGCGGTCGCTGTTCGTCTCGAGGATGATGACGTTCGGCGTCGGCGCGTGGCGGAAGGCCTCGACCGCCGCCGAGGCGCCGCCCATGGCGAGCTTCGTCTGGGCGCGGGCGAGGCGCCGGTCGGCGGCAACGATCTCCATCACCGCGGCGACGGCCGGTGTCTCGCAGAAGGCCTCGATGGTGATGCGCGGCACCGGCGCAATGAGGCGCTCGCCGGTCTCGCTGCGCGTAAGGTCCTGAGCGCTTGCCATCAGTTGCCTCCGGCCGCGTCGCTGATCTTGGTGGCGTCGATTTTGTATTCCGTCGAGGGGTCCTCCCCCCGACGCAGCTTCTCGTTGGCGTTGAGGCGCTTGACGGTGTCGATGCGCCCCTCCGGCCGCGACCGGGCGAGGTCGAGCGGGTCGGCGACCTGGGCCGCGAAATTCGCCTGGTAGGCGCAGCCGAGGTTCCAGTAGGGCCGGTTCTTCCAGCCGTCGACGCTGCTGCCGCTGGCGAGGTCCTGAGGCCACTCGCCGCACTTGCTGTCGACGCGGGCGCTGAGCTTGGCATAGCTCAGGCGGATGGGCGCCGTGAGCATCGGCTCGGTCGGATTGTAGCGCGCCACGGTCAGGGCGGAGGCCGGCACGCCTGCCTCGGAAAAGACCTGCCGCACCGCCTGCAGCGCCCCGTGAAGGGCGCGCTCCTGCCCGGTGCCGGCTGGCATGTAGGCGGTGACGAGGCTCTTGCCGTGGCGGCGGTATTCGGCGGCGTAGGCGAGGATGTCGGTGCGCTGCCGGGCATCGATGCCGCGGGCCGACGTCACGAAGACGTCCAGCGTCTCGGGCGCGTCGACGAGCGTGATCGGATGGCGCTCGCGGAAATCCGCCGGATAGGTCGCGTTGGTGACGTAGCGGTCGGCCCCGCAGGCGGCGAGCGGCAGGGCAACGAGCGCCGCGGCGAGGCGGGGGACGGCTGTTCTGCGGGTGCGGGGCATGGCGGCGTCTCCGCGCGTGAGGCTGGGCCCGTCAGTCATTGATGAAACCGAAGATACCGCGCGCCACGGCGGGCTGCGGTGCGTTGCCGCCCTTGCCGTAGACGCGGTTGAGGCGGCCGAGGAAGACCGTCTGCGGGTCCATGGCGTCGGCGAAGCCGGCATCCGGCCGGGTGACGGCATTGGCGCTCATGGGCTTGGCGATATAGGGCGTGACGGCGATCATCAGCTCGCTCTCGTCGCGCTGGTAGTCGCGCGAGCGGAAGAGCGTGCCGAGGATCGGGATGTTGAGCAGGCCCGGGAAGCCGTTGATGGCCTGGCGCGACTTCTGCTGGATGAGGCCGGCCGTGACGAGCGTGCCGCCGGAGGGCAGCTCGACGGTCGTCTCCGACCGGCGCACGTTGAAGCCCGGGATGATGAGCGTGTTGCTGCGATAGGTGTTCTGGTTGTCGATCTCCGACACCTCGGTCGCGACGCGCAGGCTCATCCGCGCTTCCGATTGGACGACCGGCGTGAAGGTGAGGGCGACGCCGAACTTCTTGAACTCGATGGTGGTCGTGCAACCGCCGCTCGGGCCCTGACAGGCGTAGCCGGTCGGGATCGGCACCTCGCCGCCGACGAGGAAGGTGGCCGTCTCGCCCGACACGGCGGTCAGCGTCGGCTCGGCGAGGGTGCGGGCGACGCCGGCCTGTTCGAGGGCGCGCAGGGTGGCGGAATTGCCGCCGCCGCTGACGCTGATGTTGCTCGACGGCGACTCGTTGCCGAGGCCGAAGGCATTGGTGATCGCGCCCGTCAGCGTCATGTCGCCGAGGCGCCATTCGCCGGTCGTGTCGATGCCGAGCTGCTTGACGACGTTGCGCTTGATCTCCGCCACGGTGACGCGGAGCATCACCTGGTCCTTGCCGCGGATGGTCAGTGCGTTGATGACGCGGCTGGAACTGGCGCCGCCCGGCCCCCCGCCTCCATTGCTTCCGCCGATGTCGCCGCCGAGGAAGGCGCTGGCGATGTCGCTTGCCTGCTGGGCTTCACCCGTATTGGCGACGGAGCCGATGAGGAGCACGGATTCGCCCGCCGGCTTCACCTCGATCTGGGCATGCGGCATCGCCGTGCGCAGCGTCTGGCGCAGGATGTTGAGGTCGCGGCCAACCGTGATCTCGAAGGCCGCGATCTGCCGGCCGGCGGCGTCCATGACAAAGATGGAGGTGGCGCCGTCCGCGACGCCGATGAGGAAGACCTTGCGCGTCGAGCGCACCACCGCATTGGCCACCTTGGGATCGGCGACGAAGACCTCCTTGGCGTCGCGCGGCAGGTCGACCACGATGGAGCGGCCGATGGACAGGTCGATGCGGCGGGCGATGGCGTGCTCGTCGCCGCCGACGGCGAGCGTCGGGGCGGCCATCGTTCCCTGCGCGGAAGCCGCCGCCGGCAGGGCGAGCGCCGCGGCGGCGAGGCCGGCGAGCAGGAGAAGCCGCAGGCTCCCTGGCCCGGCGGTTCTGGTGGCTCGCGGCCCTGGCGCCGCCGTCTGTGCTGTCTCGTGCATCGGGGCCGCCATGGCTCAGCGTCTCGGGGTCTGCACCGGCACGCCGAAGCGCACGATGGTGAGGGAGCCATCGTCGCCGCGGGTGATCGAGCCGGTATCGTTGGCATCGGCAAGGGAGCGCAGGGCGAGCGAGATCTGCCCCACCTTCTGGGCGAGCGTCAGCACCTCGGCCTGGCCGGGATCGACCTCGAGCGTCGCCGTCTCGCCCGTGACGACCTTCTCCCCGTCCTTCTCCTGCACCGTCTGGCCGATGGCGAGCACGCGGATGTTGGTGAGGACGGTCTCGGCCACCGTCACGTCCACGCCCTGCTGCTTCGAGGCCTCCTCGTCGCGATAGGTGCGGATGACGTCGACATGGTCGTTGGGCAGGATGAAGCCGCCGGCGGAGGAGGCGCCGCGGTTGTCGATGCTGATGGCGATGGCGCGCTTGCCGGTGGGCAGGATGGCGGACATGAAGCCGGAGCCGTCGGCCTTGATCAGCCGCTCGTGCCGGACAGGCTCACCCGCCAGGATAGCGGTGCGGGCGATGGCGCCCGAGACGTCTTCCATCGCATTCGGGCTTGCCGCGCGGGTGACGGCGCCCTTGGGCACGCCGTCCTCCGGCCAGGCCTGCCAGCGCAGGTCCGCCGCCTTGAGGCCGTTGCCCATGGGCACGTCGACGGCGGCGACGAGCACGTCCTCGGTCTTCTGCGCCGGGGCGGCCGCGACGGGCGCCGGTGCCGGCGGCGGCTTGCGGCCGGTGGCAAGATAGGCCGCGGCCACGCCCGCGACGAGCGCGACGCCGAGGATGACGAGACGGGCTGGCTTCATGTCGATCAGAGACCCCGACGAGGGTCACTCCCCCATTGACGGGAATCTGATCAGCCAATCGTCAAATTATGGTTAACAGAACGTATGCCCGACCGCTCGAATGGCACACTTTCGCGGGTCCGTCAGCGGACCATGAGCGCCGCCTGCCAGATGTCCGTCTGCGGATAGACGAAGAGCGCGGCGCCGGCGAGGGCGACGCCGTAAGGGATGCCGCGGTTGGCGGCGTGCAGGCGCTGCGCCCAGCCCCAGCCGAGGGCGAAGGCCGGCAGCGGCATCTTGCGCAGCCTGAGGACGACGAGGGTGAGCAGACCGCCGAGGAGGGAGGCGACGAGAAGATAGGGCATGAGGTGGCCGAAGCCGAACCAGAGCGCGGTCGCCGCCGTGAGCTTGGCATCGCCGCCGCCGATCCAGCCGGCGGCGAAGAGGGCGAAGGTGATCGCCAGGACGAGGACCCCGGCCGCGAGGTGCAAGCCGATCACCGGAAGCGGCAGGCCAGCGGCGAAGGCGACGAGGAAGAAGCCGGCGACGAGCGCAAGGCTCACCTTGTTCGAGATCGTCATCGTCGCAATGTCGCTCGCCGCGGCAAAGGCCATGAGGGCGGGAAAGAGCGTGAGGATGGCGATGTCGGTCATTCTTGGCTGTCTTGCACTGTACTCGGGAGACATCTGGAGACGATATGTTCTCCATGCGGATGCGGTGCGACGGCCCGGGACCGCCAGGGCCGTCGCAAGAAGATGCCCTGCGTGGGACTGCTGGTTATTGGGTCTTGGCGGCTTCAGCCGACAGCTTCTTGCCGACGCCTTCGAAAATGTCGGTTAGCCCGTCGCCGAGAATGCCGAGCGCAGTGATGATCGCAACAGCCACGAGCGCGGCAATCAGGCCGTACTCGATGGCGGTGGCGCCGGACTCGTCGCTGACAAAACGGGAAAACAGCGTCTTCATGGATGAACTCCTGCTATCACTGCTGCACTGTCCGCCGGTTGTTTTCGCTGCACCGCTCGGAACTGACGCCGACGTTATCGCCTGCTTCTTTCGGCAAAGTTAAAGTGATCAGAGAAAGTGGCACATGGCGATGACTTGCGCAATATAGTTAAACGGCTGTTATTACAATTGTCGACAAATAGTAACTGCCCGTTCAGGAGGAGGGGTGTCCGGCAGGGAGGTCCAGTCCAGTCCCGCGCCGGGTTTTCCGAAGTTGTTCCGCATGCGAGCGTTTCGGCGGCGCTGGGCAGACCCTTCCCGTCATGGCCGGGCGCGTCCCGGCCATCCACGCCTTGACGTTGCGCGACTTTCCGGGAGTGGCTGCCCGCGACAAGCGCGGGCATGACGGCGGGGGCAGTTGCACACCCCAGCGCCGCGCTGTTGCACCGTTTGCATCGGCGGACACGGGGATGACGTGCGTTAGGCAAAGTTTCACCATTCTCCGGCAAGTTGTCGGCAATATTCGTGGGAAGGTGAGGGGTTGGCGGGCATGATGGGGCGCCGGAACATGGGCTCGGCCAGTGGCCGGGCCGGACTTGCCGCGGTCGCCGCAGCGCTTGCCTGTCTTGCGGCTGCCTCGCCGGCACCGGCCCTGACGGCGGGCGAGACCGTCACGGTCACGGCCGACCAGGCGCGGCTCGTGCGCCTGCCGGCCGGCGCGCAGACGGTCGTCGTCGGCAATCCGGCCATCGCGGACGTGAACCTGCAGCGCAACGGCGTCCTCGTCGTCACCGGCAAGAGCTACGGCACCACCAATCTCATCGCGATCGACGCGGGCGGCAATGTCGTTGCCGAAGCCCTGATCCAGGTGGAGGCGCCGGCGGCGACGGTCGTCACCGTCATGCGCGGCACCGGGCGGGAGTCGCTGTCGTGCACGCCGAATTGCCAGCCCATGCTGACGCTGGGCGACGACATGAACTACTTCTCCGAACGGACGGAACAGGCGAAGCAGCGCAACAAGCTCGCGACCGGCGAATAGTTGTCGTAACCAAAACCTGATCTTTCGCTGGCGCGCGGGAGTGCATGACAATTATCTTGCACCTTGGCAGCACCGGCGATGTGACGCCGGGCAATGGCGATGATGATGTGCAAGGGGGCAACCGCGATGGCTGCGAAGAGGCGAGCTTCCAGCCGTTTCGTGTCGCTGTTGCGGCTGTTCCGCCGCGACAAGGAGGGCGCGACGGCGGTCGAATTCGCCATCGTCGTCATCCCCTTCATCGCCCTGATGTTCACGTTGATCGAGACGGCGCTCGTCTTCTTCACCGAACAGTCGCTCGAGACGGCGGTGCAGAATTCGGCGCGGCTCATCCTCACCGGCCAGGTGCAGGCGGGGGGCTACGGCGGATCGACCGAGGAAAAGCTCAAGAAGTTCAAGGAAGACGTGTGCGCACAGGGCCCCTTCGTGCTGGTCAGCGCCGAGGACTGCCGCGCCCGCGTCGCCATCGACGTGCGCACCTTCTCCGGTTTTTCCGGGGCCGATACCTCGCTGCCCATCAACAACCGGGGCGAGGTCGATACGCGCAACTTCACCTTTTCCCCGGGGCAGGCGGGCGATATCGTCGTGGTGCGCGTCGCGCTCGAGGTGCCGATCTTCGTGCCGCTGCTCAACCCGGGCCTCGGCAATCTTGCCAATGGCAACCGGCTGATCATGTCCTCGGCGGCCTTCCGCAACGAGCCCTTCCCGCAGCCGCAGGCCTCGGGGGCATGAGCGCATGAGCGTTGCCGGCAAATTCCTGATGGTCTCGAGCCGGTGGCTGGCGGCGGGGCTCGGCGCCTTCGGGCGTGACCGGCGCGGCGTCGCCGCCGTCGAGTTCGCCCTCGTGCTGCCGCTCATGCTCGTCATGTATCTCGGCATGGCGGTGACGACGATCGGCATCAGCATCGACCGCAAGCTGACCATCGCCTCGCGGGCGCTGGCCGACCTCACCGCCCAGCGCAGCCGCATCAGCGACAGCGAGAAGGACAATATCTTCGCGGCGGCGGCGGCGGTGATGGCGCCCTATTCGCCGGCCGGGGCGGAGCTTGCCCTGTTCAGCGTCTATATCGACAGCAAGGGTGCGGCGCGCGTGTGCTGGTCCGACGCCAACAGGGCCGGCATCGCGCCGGCGGCGGGGTCGGTCTACACCTTCCCGGCCTCGGCGGCGGACCTTGCCAGCAACGTCAGCTCCTCCGTCATCATCGGCCAGGTGACCTATCCCTATTCCACCGGCCTTGCCGGCGTCTTCGAGATGCTCGGCCTGTTCGGCAATGTCTTCGACAACGGCGTCCTGCGCATGAGCGAGACGACCTACATGCGCCCGCGCTCGGTGGCGCAGGTCGCGCGCGACGGCCAGTCGACCTGCAAGGTGAGCTGAACGCGGACCCGCGCCGGCGGCTTGTGCGCACCGCCGCCGTGGCGCAGATTGCGGCCGACGAGCCATCCCGAGGGAGCCCGCGCCGCACCATGATCGACCAAGAGGCCGCAACCAGGACGCGCATCACCACCGTCGTCTTCGACGTCGGCAACGTTCTCATTTCCTGGGATCCGCGCCACCTCTACCGCCGCATCTTCGACGGCGACGAGGAGCGGGTCGAGCGCTTCCTGGCGGAGGTCTGCACGCCGGAATGGAACCTCGAGCAGGATCGCGGCCGCTCCTTCGCCGAGGCAATTGCCGAACGCGTGGCGGCCTTCCCGCAATGGCGGGCCGAGATCGAGGCTTATGACCGGCACTGGCACGAGATGGTGCCGGGTGCCATCGAGGGCACGGTACGCATCCTGGAGGAGCTGCGCGCCGCGGGCGTGCCGACCTATGCCATCACCAATTTCTCCGCCGAGAAATTCGCGCTGGCACGGGCGCGCTTTCCCTTCCTCGACGGCTTCCTGGGCACGGTCGTCTCGGCGCACGAGCGGCTGGTGAAGCCGGACGAGGCGATCTATCGCCTGCTCGTCGACCGCTACGGCCTCAATGCCGCGGAGTGCCTGTTCATCGACGACAGCCCCGCCAACGTGGCGGCGGCCCGTGCCGTGGGCATGGCCGCGCACCATTTCACCGATCCTGTCCGCCTGGCGCAGGCCCTCAGGGCCGAGGGCCTGCCCGTGTGAGGCCGATGGTCAGATCGTCTGGTTGTAGGCGCCGACCTCGGGGTTCTCGCGCAGCACCGTGTCGACGGCCTTGAACATCTCGCGCATGCGCGCTTCCGACACCGGGCTCTCGACGACGACGACGAGCTCGGGCTTGTTGGAAGAGGCGCGCACGAGACCCCAGGTGCCGTCCTCGGCGACGACGCGTACGCCGTTGACCGTGACGAGGTCCACGATCTTCTGGCCGGCGACGGCCTCGCCCTTGTCCTTCATCCCGGTGAAGCGCTTCACCACGCGCTCGACGACCTCGTACTTCACCTCGTCGGCGCAGTGGGGCGCCATGGTTGGCGAGCCCCAGGTCTTCGGCAGGTCGCGGTAGAGATCGGCCATCGACTTCGTCGGGTTGCGGTCGAGCATGTCGCAGACGGCGAGGGCCGTCAGGATGCCGTCGTCATAGCCGCGGCCGACCGGCTTGTTGAAGAAGAAGTGGCCCGACTTCTCGAAGCCGGCCAGCGCCGAAAGCTCGCTGACGCGGCGCTTGATGTAGCTGTGGCCGGTCTTCCAGTAATCCACCTTCACGCCGTTCTTCTGGAGGGCGGGATCGGTGTTGAAGAGGCCGGTCGACTTCACGTCCACCACGAAGGTGGCGCCGGGGTGGAGGGTCGACAGGTCGCGCGCGAGCATGACGCCGATCTTGTCGGCGAAGATCTCGTTGCCCTCGTTGTCGACGACGCCGCAGCGGTCGCCGTCGCCGTCGAAGCCGAGGCCGACGTCGGCGCCCGTCTCGCGCACCTTCTCCGCCATGGCATGAAGCATCTTCATGTCCTCGGGGTTGGGGTTGTAGCGCGGGAAGGTGTGGTCGAGCTCGGCATCGAGCGGGATCACCTCGCAGCCGATCGCTTCCAGCACCTTCGGCGCGAAGGCGCCGGCCGTGCCGTTGCCGCAGGCGGCGACGACCTTGATCTTGCGTCTCAGCTTCGGCCGGTCGGTGAGGTCGGCGATGTAGCGGGCGGGGAAGTTCTCGATGAATTCATAGGCGCCGCCGCCGGTGAGGTCGAAGCTCGCCGACAGCACGATGTCCTTGAGCCGGCCCATCTCCTCGGGGCCGAAGGTGACGGGGCGGCGCGCGCCCATCTTCACGCCCGTCCAGCCGTTGTCGTTGTGCGAGGCGGTGACCATGGCGACCGCCGGCACGTCGAGGTCGAACTGTGCGAAATAGGCCATCGGCGACAGAGCGAGGCCGATGTCCTTCACCCGGACGCCGGCGGCCATGAGGCCGGAGACGAGGGCATATTTGATGGCCGAGGAATAGCCGCGGAAGTCGTGGCCGGTCACGATCTCGGGCTTAACCCCCATCTCCTTGAGCAGCGTGCCGAGGCCCATGCCCAGCGCCTGCACGCCCATGAGGTTGATTTCCTTCTGGAACAGCCAGCGGGCGTCGTATTCGCGAAAGCCGGTCGGCTTCACCATCGGCAGCGATTCGTAGTCGTAGGTGTTCGGCGTCAGGGCCGGCAGGGGCTTCGGAAACATGGAGTTGGCTTCGTCCTTCTGATGGGCACTCGGGATAACGGGCTATGGCTCGGCTCCAAGCCTCGCCGCCAATGGCGGCGGAAGCTGGACCGAGGGGATCAACGTCGCTTTTGCCTCAAGGTTTCAACACCATGATGTCGGCGGTGGTCTCGAAGCCGCCGAGGCGGGAGAGGAACGACATGCCGAGGAGCCCGCCGGTGGCGAGCGCCTCGCGCTTCAGGATGACGGCATCCACGTCGCGTACGACGATGCTCCCGAGCCGCACCTCGCGCAAGGTGCTGCGGGCGCCCAGCGTCACGCCGTTCGCGGTGCTCAGCCGATGCTTGTAGTCGCTCGGGAAGGGGCGGATGCCGGCGCGCGCCGCATCGTCCTCGTTGAGGACGACGAGGCTCGCGCCCGTGTCGACCAGCATGCGCATGGCGACGCCGTTGATGCGGGCCTCGGCCACGAAATGGCCGTTGCGGGCCTTCGTCAGGCGTTCGCTCGTGCCGCTCGCCGGCGATGCGGCAGGGATGTCGACGGCTGAGGCGGTGGCCTCCGTGCGGGCAGGCGCGTTGGGTCCGGCGAGGCGGCCGGCGAGATCTGTCGTCACGAACAGGGCGAGCGCGACCACGACGAGCGCCGCCGCCGTCGTCTTCACCATGAGCCCCGTCATGCAGCCTTTCCTCGCAAGCGGCGAAGTCCGGCGCCATCATGCGGGGCAAGCATGAACGGCGCGTGAACCGGGAACCATCAGTTCGAACGGTCCTCACGCAGCGGGCGCAGCCTCGAGGATGGAGATGGGCGCAGAGGTCTCGATCACCCGCTCGAGCTGCAGCCCGGCGGCTGCGAACAGGTCGGCATATTGCGCCTCGGTCCGCTCCAGGCCGCCGGTGACGGCGAGCATGATGACGTCGACGGTCTTGATCTCGCCGGGCTCGTCGCCCGGCGGCACGAGCGTTTCGGCAACAAGGACCTTGCCGTTCGGCGGCATGGCCTTGCGGCAATTGCGCAGGATGAGCGCGGCGCGTTCGTCGTCCCAGTCGTGGATGACCTTCTTGATCATGTAGACATCGCCGGCGGGCACGTTCTCGAAAAAATCGCCGGCAACGATCTCGGTACGCGGCAGGTTGCCTCCGATCTCCTGGCGGGCCGCCTCGGTGCCGGACGGCAGATCGAACAGCACGCCGGTCAGGTGCGGGTTGCGGGCAAGGATTGCCGAGAGAAGCTGGCCGTGCCCGCCGCCGACGTCGACCACGCGCGTGAACGAACCGAAATCGTAGGCTCCGGCAACCGCTTCGTTGCTGCCCTGGCTTATCGCGACCATGGCACGCTGGAACAATGCGGCCCTCTCCGGATGGCGCGACAGCCAGTCGAACCGCGGGCTGCCGAACACCTTGTCGAAAGCCGGCTTGCCGGTGCGGACGGAATGCAGGAGCTCGGCGAAGGCGAGATAGGCTTCGCTGTTGAGCATGCGCACCAGGTCGCCGGGACCCGCAGCGCCGCTGCGCAAGGTGGCACCGATATCCGTCAGCGCGAAACGATGGGGTTCGACCTCCCGGAACACCCCCTCCGACGCGAGCAGCCGCATGACCCGGTAAAGCGCTTCCGGATGCGCTCCCGTGGCTGCGGCAAGTTCATCCATCGGCCGTTCGCCATCGGCCAACAGGTCAGGGACGCCGAGTTCGATCACGGCGCGCAGCGCTTGTGAAATGGCGAACCCAAATCCGAGCCGGATGGCCTGTTGCGATGGCGTCCGCATGGCCGTTCCTCGCCTGACGAGGCAGCCTACCAGAAGAGCGCGATTCAGGCACCGCCCTTCCGGCCGGTTCGCTTCGCCCGGCGCCTAAAAGGTGGTGCGCTGGCGGATGGCGGCCGAGAGCGTGCCCTCGTCGAGATAGTCGAGCTCGCCGCCGACGGGCACGCCGTGGGCGAGGCGCGTGATCTTCACCGGCAGATGCGAGAGGAGGTCGGTGATGTAATGGGCCGTCGTCTGGCCGTCCACGGTGGCGTTGAGGGCGAGGATGACTTCCTTGACCTCCGGGGCGGCGGCGCGAGCGACGAGCCCGTCGAGGTTGAGGTCCTCCGGCCGCACGCCGTCGAGGGCCGAGAGCACGCCGCCGAGGACATGGTAGCGCGCGTTCATGACGGCCGCGCGCTCCAGCGCCCACAGGTCCGACACGTCCTCGACGACGATGAGGACGGAGGGGTCGCGCCGCGCATCGGCGCAGATGGCGCAGGGGTCGCTGGTGTCGACATTGCCGCAGCTGGAGCAGACGACGACGCGCTCGGCGGCGACGCGCACCGCCTCGGCAAGCGGCGCGAGCAGTTGCTCGCGCTTCTTGATGAGATGCAGCGCCGCCCGCCGGGCCGAGCGGGGGCCGAGCCCGGGCAGGCGGGCGAGAAGCTGGATGAGACGCTCGATCTCGGGTCCGACGGGTGAGGGCATGCAGGATCTCTCAAGCGGGCGCGGGTGCGATATCGTCATTTTCCAGGTGTGCGCCTGCGCGGCCTGCCTCCCCCTTGAGGAGGGCGATGCAATCCGCGCTCTTGATCCTCCCCTGCAAGGGGGGAGGTGGCGCCGCGCAGCGGCGACGGAAGGGGCCGCGACTGCCATTGTGGAGCGCCATACCCGGCCTTGACCCCACCCGTCTCGCGCCTTTGGCGCGATCCACCCTCCCCTCGAGGGGAGGGACCAGCGCCCCCGCGCCATATACATCGAGCCGCTCAGGGGAAGGGCTACGCCCCTCAGAACGGCAGCTTCATCCCGGGCGGCAGCGGCAGGCCCTTGGTCAGCTCGGCCATGCGCTCCTGCGCGAGGCGCTCGCCTTTCTGGCGCGCGTCGTTGCTGGCGGCGACGAGGAGGTCTTCGAGGATCTCCTTCTCGTCGGCGTTCATCAGGCTCGGGTCGATGCTCACGGCGCGGACCTCGCCCTTGGCGGTCATGCGGATGGTGACCACGCCGCCGCCGGCCGTGCCCTCGACCTCGAGGCTGCCGAGCTCGGCCTGCATGTCGGCCATCTTCTGCTGCATGGCCTGCGCCTGCTTCATCAGGCCCATCAGGTCCTTCATGGTCGTGGCTCCCGCTCAAGCGATCAGAACATCGGGCGACCGGACGAGCGTCCGATCAGAAATCATCGTCGATATAGGGCTCTTCGTCCGCCGGGGCGAGCCCTTCCTCCACGGTCGGCGCCGCGGCGGCCTCCTCGGCCGCGATGTCGCGCACGTCGACGATCGCGGCGCCGGGGAAGCGCTGCATCACCGCCTGGACGAGCGGGTGGCCGGCGACGCCGCTGAGGCGCTCGGCAGCTTCCGCTTCCGCCTTCTCGTGCAAGGTCGGGGTGTCGGATTCGCGGGCGATGGAGACGACCCAGCGCCGACCCGTCCACTCCTGCAGGCGGCGGGAGAGGTCGCCGGCGAGCGTCTTGCTCGCCCCGTCGACGAGCGCAAATTCCACGTGCCCGTCCTCGAAATGGGCGAGGCGCACGTCGCGCTCCAGCGCGCGCTTCAGCCCGATGTCACGCCTTTCGCCGGCGAGCGCCACGAGATCCTCGAAGCGGGCGAGCCGCATCTGCGGCACGGCCGGCTCCATGGCCGGGGCCGCGGCGGGCGCCCGGGCGAGGGCAGGGCCGCTCGCGGCCAGCATCGGGCGCGGGCGTTCGGCGCCGCTCATCGTCGCGCCGCCGCCGGCGGGCCCGGCACTGCCGCTGCCCGCGGGCGCGGAGGCATTGCCCTCGCGCAGGAGGCGCAGCGCCTCGTCCGGCGTCGGCAGGTCGGCGGCATAGGCGAGGCGCACCAGCACCATCTCGGCGGCCGCGATGGGCCGGGGCGCCGCCTGCACCTCCGCGATGCCCTTCACCAGCATCTGCCAGGTGCGCGAGAGGATGCGCACCGAGAGCCGCGCCGCAAAGTCGGCGCCGCGCGTGCGCTCGACGTCCGTTATGGCGGCATCCTCGCCCGCGGCCGGCACGAGCTTGAGGCGGGTGACGAAATGGGTGAAGCCGGCCAGGTCGGTGAGGATGACGGCGGGATCGGCACCGGCGTCATACTGGCTCTTCAACTCGCCGAGCGCCGCCGGCAGGTCGCCGCGCATCACGTGCTCGAACAGGTCGATGATGCGGCCGCGGTCGGCAAGGCCCAGCATGGCGCGGACCTCCTCGACACCGACGCGGCCCGCCCCGTGGGCGATGGCCTGGTCGAGCAGCGAGAGCGAATCGCGCACCGAGCCCTCGGCGGCGCGGGCCACCATGGCGAGGGCTTCCGGCTCGGCCTCCACCGCCTCGGCGGCGCAGATCCGCGTCAGATGCGCGACGAGCGTGCCCGCCTCGACGCGGCGCAGGTCGAAGCGCTGGCAGCGCGAGAGGATGGTGACGGGGACCTTGCGGATCTCCGTCGTCGCGAAGACGAATTTGGCGTGCGGCGGCGGCTCCTCCAGCGTCTTCAGGAAGGCGTTGAACGCCTTCTCCGAGAGCATGTGCACCTCGTCGATGATGTAGACCTTGTAGCGGGCCGAGACGGGGGCGTAGCGGATGCCGTCGATGATCTGGCGCACATCGTCGATGCCGGTGTGCGAGGCCGCGTCCATCTCCATCACGTCGACGTGGCGCGATTCCATGATGGCTTCGCAGTGCACGCCGAGCTCGGGCATGTGGACGGTGGGGCCGGTGATGCCGGGGCGCTCGTAGTTGAGGGCGCGGGCGAGGATGCGCGCCGTCGTCGTCTTGCCGACGCCGCGCACGCCGGTCAGCATCCAGGCCTGCGGAATGCGGCCGGTCTCGAAGGCGTTGGAGAGGGTGCGCACCATCGCCTCCTGCCCGATGAGATCGGGGAAGGCGCGGGGCCGGTACTTGCGGGCGAGGACCCGGTAGGCGCCGGACTTCGGCGCGGGGGCCGGCTGCGGCAGGCCCGGCAGGGCGGGCGCATCGTCCGGTGCGCCGCCTTCGTCCGTCACGGTGTCGAAATCCGTCATCGGCCCCTTCACGCTGCCGCTCGCGGGAAGCGTGGCCGCAACCACGTGTCCGACGCCGTGGGCGACGTCCCGAGAGAGAGGCCAGATCCCGGTCTGATAGGTGGGAGGCTGAACGAAGACCCGCCCGTGCTCGTTAGGGCTGCTTCCTTCCGGACCTGACCCGGTTGGCGAGTGGAACGTCCAACGCCAACCTCCCGCCCTCTATATCGGGGATCGCGGCCGCTTGTGCAAGCTTCAAGCTGGGGCCGCTCCACAGCGCAGGGGGCGGGCGACAGCGTTCCGGCTGCTTTCGCCGTTGGCCGATCGGCGCGGCGGGCCTATAGATTGGGCAGCGGCCAGAACGGCCCGGATGCGGACCTCCCCGACATGCCAGACAGCACCACCGATGCCTTCCAGCTCGACGCACGCCTCGCGGCCGATACGCGCCCCATCGGCGAGCTCGGGCTGTCGCGGCTCCTCCTGATGAACGACAGCCGCTTCCCCTGGCTCATCCTCGTGCCGCGCCGGGCGCAGGCGCGCGAGCTCGTCGACCTGCCGGAAGCGGACCACGCGGCGCTGAGCGCCGAGATCCGCCAGGTGTCGCAGGCGTTGCGCGATCTCGTGCCGACGGACAAGCTCAACGTGGCGGCGCTCGGCAACATGGTGCCGCAGCTGCATGTCCACGTGATCGCGCGCACGACGGGCGACGCGGCCTGGCCCGGCCCGGTCTGGGGCGTCGGCCGTGCCGAGCCTTATGATGTCGCCGCGGCGGAGCGTCTCACGGCCGGGCTGCGCGCCCGGCTCGGCCTCTGACAGGAATGGAACGCATGGCCCGCAACATGTCCGACGACACCGCCTCCCCGTCCGGCGAGATCTTTCCCGAACGTTCGGCGCGGATCGGCTTCTCCCGCAACCGTCTCGTCCGCCACTCCGAGCGACGCGAGAAGGCGAGCGACATCGCGGCGATGATGGCGCTGCCCGAGGCGCGCTCCTTCGTCATCGCCGGGGACGTCCCGATCTTCAGGCGCGATGGCGAGGCCTTCACGCCCCGCTTCACCATGGCCGAGGCCGGGGCGCTCGCCCCCGTCGCCGAGACGGCCCTGCTCGGCACGCTTGACGGCACGCCGCTGTTCGCGACACTGATTGCGGCGGGCGAGGGGGAGCGGCTCAAGGAGAGCGGCCTGTTCGCCATCGACCTGCGCTCCATCGCCGTCCAGGGCCTCCTGCCGCAGGACGAGCTCGGCCCGCTCGGCGAGGGCAAGGCCCTGATGGACTGGCACCGCCGGCACGGCTTCTGCGCCAATTGCGGAGTGCGGACGGCGAGCGCCAGCGGCGGCTGGCGGCGGGATTGCGCCGCCTGTGGCGCGCAGCACTTTCCGCGCACCGATCCGGTCGTCATCATGCTGTCGGTTCGTGGAGAGCGCTGTCTGCTCGGCCGGCAGGCGCGCTTCGCGCCCGGCATGTATTCCTGCCTCGCCGGCTTCGTGGAGCCGGGCGAGACGGTGGAGGACGCCGTGCGCCGCGAGACCATGGAGGAGGCGGGCATCCGCACCGGGCGGGTGCGCTACCTCGCCTCGCAACCCTGGCCGTTTCCGTCGTCGCTGATGATCGGCTGCCTCGCCGAAGCCCTCGACGAGGATCTCGTCGTCGACGCGATCGAACTGGAGCACGCGCGCTGGTTCACGCGGGCGGAGGTCGGTGCCATGCTGCGCGGCGAGCACCCGGACGGGCTCACCGCCCCGCTGCCCTTCGCCATCGCGCACCACATCCTCAAGGCTTTCGTCGAGGAGGGCGAGGGCTTCTGAGCGGCCGCTCAGCCGCCCGGCCGCAGCCGGGCGAGCGCATCGGCGGCGACGATGTCGGATGCGGCGAGGCCCGGCGCCGTCCGGCCGGCGCGGGAGAGCGCGACCGGCTCCTCGTGCCAGACGGCGAGATCGGCGAGATCGGGCCAGATGACCGCGATCTCCTCGAGCATCGTCTCGCCGGCGCAGGTGCTGCGCGTGCCGGCGACCGTGCCGCCTAGCGCGCGGGCAAAGGCCACCGCCGCGACGTTGTCGCGCGGAATCCAAAGGCCGGCGCTGGCATGGCCGGAGGCCATGAGCGCATGGGCGAGGCCGCCCATCAGCCGCCCCCCGATGCCGCGGAACTGCAGCCGCCGGGCGACATAGGGCGGCGCGATCTCGGCCGCGGTGCCGAGGCTGCCGTCGGTCGCGGGACCCGCCGCGGCGAAGCCCACGACCTCGCCCGCCCGCTCGGCGACGAGCGCGGCGCGGCCGTTGCCGTCGCTGTCGAGCCCGACGAAGCGGATGCTGCGCTCGCCGACCGGCACGGTCTGGGTCGCGAGCACATAGTCGGAGAGGATGCCGCGATAGGTCTCCCGCCAAACGTCGATGACGAGACGACCGATGGCCTCGATGTCGGCCGGTGTGGCACGTCTGATGATGATCGACATGACGCGGCTCCCTGATCTGGCGATTGGCGTGCAGCCTCGACCAGGAGAACGGCCACAAAAGGGCGACACTGGTACGACAACACGACTTTCGCTGAGCCGGCTGATGGGGGCCAGCTTCGTCTTGTTGGCGTACCATATCACGCGGCGGCGGGCCGCGCAGCACCGCGGCCGGTGGATTCTACTCGGCGGCTTCGCGGATGTTCTCGCGATAGGGGTGGGCGGGGAAGACGCCGAGGATGTTGAGCTCGCGCGAGAAGAAGCCGAGCTCCTCCAGCGCCAGCTTGAGCGACTTGTCCTCGGGGTGGCCTTCGACCTCCGCGTAGAACTGCGTGGCGAAGAAATGCCCCTCGATCATGTAGCTCTCGAGCTTCGTCATGTTGATGCCGTTGGTGGCGAAGCCGCCGAGGCCCTTGTAGAGCGCCGCCGGCACGTTGCGCACGCGGAAGACGAAGCTGGTGACGGCCGGTCCCTTGCCGGCTTCCATCCACTGCGCCGTGCGCGACAGGATGACGAAGCGGGTCGTGTTGTGGGCCTCGTCCTCGACGTCCTCCATGAGCGTGTCGAGGCCGTAGATCTCGCCGGCAAGGCGGGTGGCGAGCGAGGCCGAAGCGGGATCGTTCCATTCCGCGACCATGCGGGCGGAGCCTGCGGTATCGGCCGCGACCACGGCCCTGAGGCCGAGCTTGCGGATGATCTTGCGGCACTGGCCGAGCCCGTGCACGTGGCTGTAGACCGTCTTGATCGTGGCGAGCGTCGCCCCCTTCGGGGCCAGCAGCTGGAAGTGGATGGGCAGGAAATATTCGCCGACGATGTGGAGGCCCGAGGTCGGCAGGAGATGGTGGATGTCAGCGACGCGCCCGGCGATCGAATTGTCGATCGGGATCATGCCGAGTTCGGCCCGCCCCTCCTGCACCGCGGCGAAGGCGTCCTCGAAGGTCGCGCAGGGCAGGGGCTCCCAGTCGGGATAGGCGTCCTTGCAGGCGATGTGCGAATTGGCGCCGGGCTCGCCCTGGTAGGCGATGATCTTCTTGGCCATTGGGGAAGTCCTCGCGGAAGATAAGGTCAGCGGCGCGGCGCGAGCATGGCGCGGGCGCGTTCGAGATCATGCGGCGTGTCGACGCCGAGCGGCACGTCGTCCACGACGACGATGTCGATGCGCATTCCCGCCTCGACGGCCCGCAGCTGCTCGAGCCGCTCGCGGCGCTCCAGCGGCGAGGGCGGCAGGGCGACGAAGCGGGCGAGCGCCGCGCGGCGATAGGTATAGAGGCCGATGTGATGCAGCAGCGGCCCTTCGCCGTAAGGCGCGGTGGCGCGGGTGAAATAGAGCGCGCGCAGGTGGCCCGGCGCAATCTCGCTGCCGATGGCCTTGACCACGCTCGGCTCCGTCCGTTCCTCCTCGCGGGTGATGACCGCTGCGAGCGTCGCGATGTCGACAGCCGGGTCGACAAGGGGCCGCGTCGAGGCGGTGATGACGCGCGGATCGATGGTCGGCAGGTCGCCCTGCACGTTGACGACGATGTCGTGCCGGCCTTCCGGATCGAGGCTCTCGAGGGCCTCGTGGATCCGGTCCGAGCCCGACTGGTGATCCGGGCGCGTCATCACGGCCCGTCCGCCGGCCCTGGTCACGGCCTCGGCGATGGCCGGCGCGTCGGTCGCGACGGCGACCGGACCGATGCCGGCCTCCTCGGCCCGCCGCATGACGTGCACGATCATCGGTTCGCCCCCGATGTCCGCGAGGGGCTTGTCGGGCAGGCGCGTCGAGGCGAGGCGGGCGGGGATGAGGACGATGGGGTCGGACATGTCGGCGTTTCGCTGGTCGTTCTCGTTGCGGCGCGGCCGGGTATCCGCGGGGAGCGGCCCGGCGCGCCGGGCGCTTATAGCAGGCGCTGCGCGGTCCGTCCTCCCCGACGCGCGGTGGACAATTGCGCGCGCGGGGGCGGTGCGACGACATAACCGCACGCGCCTTATTGCCAAGCGCCCGCCAAAGCGGGTAATCATCCGCCGCCGCATGGGGCTGCCCCCGTGCGGCGCCCTTGCCTTTGCCGACACCTCGTCCGTAGCGACGGACCGGAGCTGCCGACCGATGGATTCCTTCGAGCTCAACAAGATCGCGGGCGCCGTGCTGGGCACCCTTCTGTTTGTCATGGGCCTCAATATCGTGGCGGGAATCGTCTTCGCCCCGCACCGGCCCGCGGTGCCCGGCTACGACCTGCCTTCGGCCGAGGAAGCAACCGGCGGCGGCGAGGCTGCTCCCCAGGCGCCGGCCGTGCCGCTGCCCCAGCTTCTGGCCCAGGCCGACCCGGCCCGCGGCGAGAAGGCCGTCGCCAAGTGCAAGGCCTGCCACACCTTCGAGAAGGGCGGCCCGAACAAGGTCGGCCCGCACCTGTGGGATGTCGTCGACCGGCAGATCGCCGAAGTGTCCGACTTCAGCTATTCGGCCACGCTCAGGGAGCATGGCGGCAACGGCGAGAAGTGGACCTATGAGCATCTCAACGAGTTCATCGCCAATCCGCGCGGCTACATGAAGGGCACGATCATGGCCTTCGCCGGCGTTCCCAAGCCGGAAGAGCGGGCGGACATCCTCGCCTACCTGCGCACCCTCTCCGACAATCCCGCGCCGCTGCCGGCGGAGTGAGCGGGACATCCGGGACAGCCGAGACGGCCGGGCCAAAAGCCCGGCCGAATCGTTTTTAAGCGCCGCGCCGGCGCTTCTCCCGCCACACAATTTCGACAACCGGGGTTCCGCTGACCCTGCCGGCCGTCCTACTGTGCCGATGCATCGCGCCTTGCGAGGTAGGGGCGCGCAGGAAGCCGGCCGCCCGCTCCGTGCATCGGCGTGCCCGGCGCCCTTGCGGAAGGAGACGAGACACGTGAACGGACCGCTGTTCGACCCGACGCGCTTTTCCTTCACCCGGCGCGCCCTGCTCGCGGCGGGCGGCGCGACGGCCGCCGGGCTGTTCATGCCGCGCATGGGGCTGGCCGACGAGGCCGAGGTGCATGGCCTGTCCGCCTTCGGCGACCTCGCCTATCCGCCGGACTTCAAGCATTTCAGCTACGTCAATCCGGATGCGCCGAAGGGCGGCACGCTGTCGCTGCAGATCAAGCAGGCGGGTGGCAACCAGAACTTCGATACTTTCAACACGCTCAACATCTTCGTGCTGCGCGGCGACGGCGCGGCCGGGATGGACCTGACCTACGACACGCTGATGGCCGGCTCCGGCGATGAGCCCGACGCGCTCTACGGCCTCGTGGCGCGTGCCGTGCGCATCTCGCCGGACGAACTGACCTACCGCTTCGTGCTGCGGCCCGAGGCGCGCTTCCACGACGGCTCGCGCATCACGGCCGAGGACGTCGCCTTCTCGCTCGACATCCTCAAGACGAAAGGGCACCCGAACTACCGCGCCATCCTGACCGAGGTCGTCGGCACGGAGGTGGAGCGCGAGGATGTCGTCGCCGTCCGCCTGTCGCCGCAGCGCAGCCGCGACCTGCACCTCGTCGTCGCGAGCCTGCCGGTCTTCTCCAAGGCCTACTGGAGCAATCGCGATTTCGAGGCGACCACGCTCGAGGCGCCGCTCGGCTCCGGCGCCTACAAGGTCGGGCGCTTCGAGGTCGGCCGCTTCATCGAATTCGAGCGGGTCGAGGACTATTGGGCGCGCGATCTGCCGGTCAATGTCGGCGGCAACAATTTCGGCCGCATCCGCTACGAATATTTCCGCGACCGGCAGGTGGCCTTCGAGGCCTTCAAGTCCGGCGCCTTCAACTACCACGAGGAATTTACGGCACGCATCTGGGCGACGGGCTACGATTTCCCCGCCATGCGCGCAGGCCGCGTCAAGCGCGAGGAGATTCTGACGCGCTCTGCCGTGCCGACGCAGGGCTGGTACTTCAACACGCGCCGGGCGCAGTTCCGCGACCCGCGCGTGCGCGAGGCGATCGGCCTCGCCTTCGACTTCGAGTGGACGAACAAGAACATCATGTACTCGGCCTACAGGCGGCTGACGTCCTTCTTCGAGGCCTCAGAGATGAAGGCGACCGGCACCCCCTCGCCGGAAGAGCTGGCGCTCCTCGAGCCGTTCAGGGCCGACCTGCCGGAGGAGGTCTTCGGCGAGCCCTACGTGCCGCCGGTGTCCGACGGCTCCGGCAGCGACCGGGCCCTCTTGCGGCGGGCGGACGAGCTCCTGCGCGCCGCCGGC
Organism: Chelatococcus caeni; assembly: GCF_014196925.1. GTDB lineage: Bacteria > Pseudomonadota > Alphaproteobacteria > Rhizobiales > Beijerinckiaceae > Chelatococcus_A > Chelatococcus_A caeni. Next base: position 516,185 of record NZ_JACIEN010000002.1, read on the forward strand.
TGCAAGCGCGAGGGGCGGCGCCTCCTCTTGCCGGACGGGCAGCCCTTCACCATTGAGTTCCTCGACTTCCAGCCGACGCTGCAGCCGCATACGCAGCCCTTCCAGGAGAACCTGCAGCGGCTCGGCATCGAGGCGCGCTCGCGCATCGTCGATGCGGCCCAGTACCGGCGGCGCATGGACGACTTCGACTTCGACATGGCGAGCATGGCGCTGAGCGGCAGCCTGACGCCCGGCGACAGCATGCGCGTCGTCTACGGCACCGAGGCGGCGAAGACGCCGGGCTCACGCAACGTCGCCGGCATCGCGAACCCTGCCATCGACGCGCTCATCGAGCGCATCGGCCGGGCCAAGACGCGTGCGGAGCTCACCATCGCCTGCCGGGCGCTCGACCGCATCCTGCGGGCCGGCCGCTATTGGGTGCCTATGTGGTACAAGGACCAGACGCTGGTCGCCTACTGGGACATCTTCTCGCGGCCGGAGAAGACGCCGAAATACGGCTCGGGCGCGCCGGGCACGTGGTGGTATGACGCCGACAAGGCGCGGGCCATCGGCTGGAAGGGATGAGAGGCACGATGACCGGCGCTGCCGTGACCGCCTGAGCGAGCCCCCATGCTGGCCTACGCGCTGCGACGCATTCTCCTCATGGTGCCGACGCTGTTCGGCATCATGCTCGTTTCCTTCGTCATTGTGCAGTTCGCGCCCGGCGGCCCGGTTGAGCGGGTGCTCGCGCAGATCCAGGGCACCGATGCCGGCGCCACCGCCCGCTTCGGGGGCGGCGGCGCGACTGACGCCGGCCAGTCGCGCTATCGCGGCGCGCAGGGGCTCGATCCGGCCTTCATCAAGGAGCTCGAGCAGCAGTTCGGCTTCGACAAGCCGGCGCCCGAACGCTTCGCCAAGATGATGGTGGACTACGCCACCTTCGACTTCGGCCGCAGCTATTTCCGCGACATCGCCGTCGTCGACCTCATCGCCGAGAAGTTGCCCGTGTCGATCTCGCTCGGGCTTTGGATGATGCTCATCTCCTATGCCATCTCGATCCCGCTCGGCATCGCCAAGGCGGTGCGCGACGGCGAGCGCTTCGACACCTGGACCTCGGCCGTGGTCGTCGTCGGCTACGCCATCCCGAGCTTTCTCTTCGCCATCCTGCTCATCGTGCTCTTTGCCGGCGGCTCCTTCTGGCAGTTCTTTCCGCTCAGGGGGCTGACCTCGGACAACTGGCGCGACTTGCCGCTCATGGCCAAGGTCGGGGACTATCTCTGGCACATCACGCTGCCGGTGCTGGCGCTCACGCTCGGCGCCTTCGCGACGACGACGCTGCTGACCAAGAACTCCTTCCTCGAGGAGATCCGCAAGCACTATGTGCTGACCGCGCGGATGAAGGGCCTGTCGGAGCGGCAGGTGCTCTACGGGCATGTCTTCCGCAACGCCATGCTGATCGTCGTCTCGGGCTTTCCCGGGGCCTTCATCAGCGCCTTCTTCACCGGCTCGCTGCTGATCGAGACCATCTTCTCGCTCGACGGCCTGGGGCTCCTGTCCTTCGAGGCCATCGTCAACCGCGACTATCCTGTCGTCTTCGCCAACCTCTACATCTTCGCCCTCATCGGCCTCCTCGTGAACCTCCTCTCCGACCTCACCTACATGTGGATCGATCCGCGGATCGATTTCGAGACGCGGGAGGTGTGAGTGGCCGAGACCTCGACCCTCACGACGCCAGAGGAGACGGCCAGGCTCGCCCCGCCGCTGCCGCGCCGGGGGCTGCTGCGCCTGTCGCCGATCAACGCCCGCCGTCTCGCCAATTTCCGGGCGAACCGGCGCGGCTACTGGTCCTTCTGGATCTTTCTGGTGCTTTTCGTCCTCAGCCTCTTCGCCGAGTTCATCGCCAATGACCGGCCGATCCTCGTCTCCTACAAGGGCGAACTCCTGGCGCCGGTGCTCATCGACTATCCGGAGGAGAAGTTCGGCGGCTTCTTCGCCGTCACCGACTACCGCGACCCCGCCATCGCGTCCGAGATCGCCGAGAACGGCTGGGCCCTGTGGCCGCCCATCCGCTTCTCCTACAACACGCACAACCGCAACCTGCCGGTGCCTGCGCCCTCGCCGCCGACGTGGCTGCTCGGCGACGGCGAGTGCCGCCCGTCCGCCGAGCGCGTCGGCGGCAGCACCTGCGCCGACATCGAATGGAACTGGCTCGGCACCGACGACCAGGGCCGCGACGTGGTGGCGCGGCTCATCTACGGCTTCCGCATCTCCGTCCTCTTCGGCCTGACCCTGACCGTCGTCTCCTCGCTGATCGGCGTCGCGGCGGGCGCGGTGCAGGGCTATTTCGGCGGCTGGATCGACCTCGTCTTCCAGCGGCTCATCGAGATCTGGACGGCGATCCCGGCGCTCTATCTGCTCATCATCATCTCGGCCGTCATCACGCCGGGGTTCTTCGTGCTGCTCGGCATCCTGCTGCTGTTCTCGTGGGTGGCGCTCGTCGGCGTGGTGCGGGCCGAGTTCCTGCGCGCGCGCAACTTCGAATATGTGCGCGCCGCCCGCGCGCTCGGCCTGTCGAACGGGACCATCATGTTCCGCCACCTCCTGCCGAACGCCATGGTGGCGACGCTGACCTTCCTGCCCTTCATCCTCAACGGCTCGATCACGACACTGACGTCGCTCGACTTCCTCGGCTTCGGCCTGCCGCCGGGCTCGCCGTCACTCGGGGAACTGCTGGCGCAGGGCAAGAATCACCTCGAGGCGCCGTGGCTCGGCCTCACCGGCTTCTTCGTCATCGCCATCATGCTGTCGCTGCTCATCTTCGTCGGCGAGGCGGTGCGCGACGCCTTCGACCCGCGCAAGACCTTTGGCTGAGCCGATGCTATGGTGAGGCGGACAAGGAGCCGACGATGGGCAGAGTTGTGCGCGAGCACTACCCCGTGAGCAAGCTGCCGGAGGATCTGCGGGACGATCTCGACCCGACGGCGACCGTGCGCGTCGTCATCGAGGAGGAGGTCCGGCCGGGGGCGAAAGCCCCGGAGCAGACAAGGGAGCGGCAGCAGATTTTCAAGAAGCTGGCCGATTTCCGGCGACAGGCCCGGCCGAGCTTCTCGTCCGCGGACGAAATCAATGCCCACGTGCGCAGTCTGCGGGACGAGTGGGACCGGTGACGTCGCCGACGAAGGTCTATTGCGACACCAACATCTTCATCGCCGCCATGGAGATGCAGGGTGGGCTCAGCGATCAGGCGTGGCAGGTGCTTGATGCGGTGGACGAAGGACGTCTCGTTGCCGTCACCAGCGAGCTCTCCCTCGCCGAAGTGCTCGTCAAACCTCTCGCCGCCCGGGACCGCAAGCTCGCTGACAGCTATGAAGGCCTCATTGCATCGCGCTCTTGTTTCGAGGTGCTGGCAGTGGAACGCGCCGTACTGGTGCGTGCTGCCAGCTTGCGTGCCGACAGGCCGGGTCTGAAGCTGCCGGACGCGATCCACGTCGCGACCGCCCTTAGCGGCGAATGTCGCTTCTTCCCCACCACCGACAAGCGGCTCGCCGTACCGCCGCCGCTGACGGCCCTCGATCTCGGGCCGCATCTTCTCCAAAAAATCGTCCGCGGCGCCCCATGACCACGCCCCTCCTTTCCGTCCGAGACCTGTCCGTCGCCTTCCGCCAGGCGGGCCAGGAGACGCTTGCCGTCGACCGCGTGTCCTTCGACGTCGCGCCGGGCGAGACGGTGGCCATCGTCGGGGAGTCCGGCTCGGGCAAGACCGTGACGGCCCTGTCGGTGCTCAAGCTCCTGCCCTATCCGGCCGCGCATCATCCGTCCGGGCAGGCGCTGTTCAAGGGGCGGGACCTCATCGCGGCGAGCGAGGCGGAGATGCGGGCCGTGCGCGGCAACGACATCACCATGGTCTTCCAGGAGCCGATGACCTCGCTCAATCCGCTCCACACCATCGAGCGGCAGATCGGCGAGATCCTCAGGCTGCACCGCGGCATGAGCGGGCCGGCGGCCCGCGCCCGCACGCTCGAATTGCTCGAGCTCGTCGGCATCGCCTCGGCCGGCGAGCGGCTCGAGGCCTATCCGCACCAGCTCTCGGGCGGCCAGCGCCAGCGCGTCATGATCGCCATGGCGCTCGCCAACGAGCCGGACCTGCTCATCGCCGATGAGCCGACGACGGCGCTCGACGTCACGGTGCAGGCCCAGATCCTCGCCCTGCTCGCCGACCTCAAGGCGCGGCTCGGCATGGCGCTGCTCTTCATCACCCACGATCTCGGCATCGTGCGCCGCATCGCGGACCGGGTCTGCGTGATGACGGAGGGGCGCATCGTCGAGACCGGCCCGGTGGAAGCGGTCTTCACGCGGCCGCAGCACGCCTATACGCGCAAGTTGCTCGCGGCCGAGCCGAAGGGCGAGCCGCGGCCGGTGGCCGGAACGGCGCCCGTCGTCGTCGAGGCCGGGCCGCTCAGGGTGTGGTTTCCCATCAAGAAGGGGCTGCTCAGGCGAACGGTCGGCCACGTCAAGGCGGTCGACGGCATCTCGCTCTCCATCCGCGCCGGCGAGACGCTCGGCGTCGTCGGCGAATCGGGCTCCGGCAAGACGACGCTCGGGCTTGCGCTCCTCAGGCTCATCGCCAGCGAGGGGCCCGTGGTCTTCCTCGGCCGGAACATCGACGGCCTCAGGCAGAAGGAGATCCGGCCGCTGCGCAAGGACCTGCAGGTGGTCTTCCAGGATCCCTACGGGTCGCTGAGCCCGCGCCTCTCCGTCGCCGAGATCGTGGGCGAGGGGCTCGACGTGCAGAAGCCGGGCCTGTCCTACGAGGAACGGCGCGAGATCGTCGCCCGTGCGCTCGCCGACGTCGGGCTCGACCCGGCGGCGATGGACCGTTACCCGCATGAGTTCTCCGGTGGCCAGCGCCAGCGCATCGCCATCGCGCGCGCCATGGCGCTCGATCCGAAGTTCGTCGTGCTCGACGAGCCGACCTCGGCGCTCGACATGTCGGTGCAGGCGCAGATCGTCGATCTGCTGCGCAAGCTGCAGGCCGAGCGCGACCTCGCCTACATGTTCATTTCGCACGACCTCAAGGTGGTGCGCGCGCTCGCCAATGCGCTCATCGTGATGAAGGACGGCGTCGTCGTGGAAGAGGGGCCGGCGGAGACGATCTTCGCGGCTCCGAAGCACGAATACACGCGCAAGCTCTTCGCCGCGGCCTTCGCGCGCGCGGCAGAGGCGACCTGAAAACAGGCGACCTGAAAACAGGCGACCTGAAACAATCTGCAAAGTTAAATGACTTCGCAGGCCGCCGGGCGCACCTTACAACCGGCGTCCCCACGCATTCCTTGAGACGCACGCCATGCCACGCGCCCTTCTCATCGTGCTCGATTCCGTCGGTGCCGGCGGCGCTCCCGATGCGGCCGCCTTCGGCGACGAGGGCGCCGACACGCTCGGCCACATCGCCGCGGCCTGCGCGTCGGGCGGGGCGGACAGGCAGGGCCTGCGCCGGGGGCCGCTCGCGATCCCCAACCTCGCCCGCCTCGGGCTCTCGCAGGCCTGCGAATTGTCGACCGGGCGCCCGCTCGCCGGCGTGGCGCGGCCGGACGAGCCGTTGGGGCAGTGGGGCGTCGCGCGCGAGACCTCCATCGGCAAGGACACCCCCTCCGGCCATTGGGAGATCGCGGGACGGCCGGTACCCTTCGCCTGGGGCTACTTCCCGAACACCCACCCCGCCTTCCCGCCGGAGCTCGTGGCGAAGATCGTCGCGGCGGCGAAGCTGCCCGGCATCCTCGGCGACAGCCACGCCTCCGGCACCGCCATCATCGAGGAGCTCGGCGCCGAGCACGTGGCGAGCGGCAAGCCGATCCTCTACACCTCCGTCGATTCCGTGCTGCAGATCGCCGCGCACGAGGAAACCTTCGGGCTCGAGCGGCTCTACGAGCTGTGCCGCATCGTCCGCCCCCTGGTCGACCCGCTCAGGATCGGCCGCGTCATCGCCCGGCCGTTCGTCGGCACGCCGGACGGCGGCTTCACCCGCACCGGCAACCGCAAGGACTTCGCCATTCCCCCGCCGGACGGGACCATTCTCGACCGGCTCGCCGGCGCCAGCCGCGCCATCGTCACTGTCGGCAAGATCGGTGACATCTTCGCCCACCGGCACACGGGACGGGAGATCAAGCCGCACGGCAACGACGCCGTGCTGACGGCGACCCTCGAGGCGCTCCGGGCGCTGCCGGACGGCGGCTTCGTGTTCTCCAACCTCGTCGATTTCGACACCGAGTACGGCCACCGCCGGGACGTCGCCGGCTATGCCGCGGCCATCGAGGCCTTCGATCGGCGCGTGCCGGAGATCGAGGCGCTGCTCGGCCCCGGCGACGTCGCCGTCGTCACCGCCGATCACGGCAACGACCCGACCTGGAGCGGCACCGACCATACGCGCGAGCAGGTGCCGGTGCTCGCCTTCGGCCCCGCCGTCGTGCCGGGGGCGATCGGCCTCAGGACGACCTTCGCCGATATCGGCGAGACGCTCGCCGCCCATCTCGGCCTGCCGGGTTCCGGGCCTGGCAGGCCGTGGTCCTTCTGCTGATCGCCGTCCCCTAGCGGCCCTCGCGCCCGAGGCTCGCCATGCGCGCGAGCCAGAGCCGGCGCTTCTCCTCGTTGGCCGTGCCGACGCCGCCGAACAGGCTGCGGCGGATCGGCCCCAGGCCGACGAAGGAAAGGATGTTGCGCTCGAGGCCGCGCAGGCCGTGGGCACCGTACCACCAGCGGTAGATGAAGGCCGGCATGCCCATCGTCACGACGATGCGGACGGAACGGCCGGTGAGGAGCTTCTCGGGCACTCCGCCGCCCTTGTAGCGGAAGGCGGTGCCGGGGCGCAGCACCTGCTCGAGGAAGGCCTTGGCAAGGGCCGGCAATGTCCCGAGCCAGAGGGGAAAGACGAGGACGACATGATCCGCCCAGGCGAGTGCCTCGCCCGCCTCGGCAAGGCCTTCCGGCATCAGCCCGAGCTCGAAATCGTTCTGCGTGCGCAGGAACGGCACGTCGAGCCGGGCGATGTCGACCTCCTTCACGCTGTGGCCGCCGGCGCGGGCGCCTTCCGCATAGGCGGCCGCCAGGGCGCGGCACAGGCGGGCGGGATCATTGTCGGGGTGGCCCTGGAGAATGGTGATCTTACGCATGCACTCATCCCATCGATAAGGGCCGCCATGTTCGGCGCAGGCGACGCCGTTTGGTTTGATGCAGGTCACACGCGCACCATTTGCGCTGCGAGTTGACGCCATCGCCGCGGTGCAGCAAGCTCCCTCCGGTCGAGACCCTTCGAGCCCTCCAGCCTTTTCGGCGAGGGCTCGTTCTCTTCGGGGCACAGGCCATGACGACGCCGAATCGGTCGAGCCATATCCGTCTCACCTCCCATCCCGAGCCCGAGGCGCCCGCACGCTTTCCCATCCGCTGGGGCGCGGGCACTCCCGCCGAGCGGGGGCCGGTGATCGGCACCGTCACCAATCCGGGCCTGCGCAACGTCATCGGCGCGCATGGCGGCGCCTATGCGCTCTACCGTGCGCTCGCCGTCTCGTCCGGCGCGCTCAACCCGCTGGTGCGGCCGGACCTCACCAACACCGATCCCGTCGTCGCCATCGGGCCGCATCCGCAATGGAGCGAGCCTGGCCGCATCGTCTCGCTCGATCCCTTCGGCCACATGGTGGCGAGCGCCTTTTCCCGCGAGGTGGCGGAGGGGGCCGACATCCGGCCTTCCATCGCCGTCACCCGCGCGCGGCTCAACCTGCCCGAGATCCTCGCCGCCATCGCCGGACACCGCCTCGCGGCCGACGGCACCATCCTGCACGCCTCCGGCGACATCGCCGTCACCAAGATCGCGATCGACCCGGTCTGGCACCTGCCGGGGGTCGCCGAGCGCTTCGGCACGAGCGAGCAGAAGCTGCGGCGCACGCTCTTCGAACAGACGGGGGGCATGTTCCCGGAGCTCGTGACGCGGCCGGACCTGCACGTCTTCCTGCCGCCCATCGGCGGCACCACGGTCTACATCGTCGGCGAGGTCGCGGCGCTGACCGACGAGAAGCGCACCATCGCCTGCCGGGTGCACGACGAGTGCAACGGCTCCGATGTCTTCGGCTCCGACATCTGCACCTGCCGCCCCTATCTGGTGCACGGCATCGAGGAATGCGTGCGCGAGGCGCAGAAGGGCGGCGCCGGCGTCATCGTCTACAACCGCAAGGAGGGGCGGGCGCTCGGCGAGGTCACGAAGTTCCTCGTCTACAACGCCCGCAAGCGCCAGGAAGGCGGCGACCAGGCGGCCACCTATTTCGAGCGCACGGAATGCGTCGCCGGCGTGCAGGACGCTCGCTTCCAGCAGCTGATGCCGGACGTGCTGCACTGGCTCGGCATCCGCCGCATCAACCGGTTCGTCTCCATGTCCAACATGAAATACGACGCCATCACCGGCTCGGGCATCGAGATCGGGGAGCGGGTGCCGATCCCGGACGAACTCGTGCCGCCCGATGCGCAGGTGGAACTCGCGGCCAAGAAGGCGGCCGGCTACTATACGCCGGAGACGCCGCCGGACGAGGCCGCGCTCAAGGCGACGGTCGGCCGCGACCTCGATCGTTATTGAGGGACTGGCGGGTGATGACGGAACGGTCGGTGCGTACGAGCGAGGCCGGGGGCGTTTCGCCTGATACGGTCAGGGCGCTGCTGTCGGCGCGGGCGGTGCGCGAGCGGGCCCGCACCATGCTCGGCCTCGCGCAGGACGGGCGCCTCCTCCACTGCGCCGTCGACATGGACCGGCTGCCCCTGGTGGCGGATTATGTCGTCGATACGATCCGGGCCAATTACCCGACGCTCGCCATCCCCTTCCATGCCCGCTGGCGGCATTTCGCCGCGGGTGGCCATGACCGCTGGGGGGCGCTCGCGGCGCGAACGCGCTGGCCGGATGCCGCCGCGAAGGCCCGGGCCGCCTTCGACCTCGCCATCCTCAGCGTCCTCCTCGATGCCGGCGCCGGTCCCGTCTGGCGCTACAGGGAGGACGAGACGGGCGAGGCCTATGCCCGTTCCGAGGGCCTCGCGGTCGCCTCGCTGCGCATGTTCGAGGCCGGGCTCTTCTCCTTCTGCGCGGAAGATCCGCTGCGCGCCGACGCCAAGCGGCTGCGCGAGGTGACCGCGCGCGACCTCGCCGCCGGCTTCAAGGCGAGCGAGCAGAACGCGCTCGTCGGGGTCGAGGGCCGGGCCGCGCTGCTCTACGGCCTCGGCACGGTGGCTGCGGCCAAGCCCGAGGTCTTCGCCCGCGCCGACGGGCCGCGCCCGGGCGGGCTGTTCGATGCCCTGGTGGCCGAGGGCGCGGGCGGCGAGGTGCCGGCGGAGCTGATCCTGCACATGCTCCTCGCCCATCTCTCCGCGGTCTGGCCGGCGCGCCTCACCATCGCCGGCCTCGAGCTCGGCGACACGTGGATGCATCCGCTGATGCCGGGCGAGGGGGGCACGGCGGGCCTCGTGCCCTTCCACAAGCTGTCGCAATGGCTGGCCTATTCGCTGATCGAGCCGCTGGAGGAGGCGGGGCTCGCCGTCACCGGCATCGACGGGCTCACCGGCCTGCCGGAATATCGCAACGGCGGCCTCCTCATCGACCTCGGCGCCATCCGCCTGAAGGATCCGGAGGATCTGGCGCGCACCCATGAGGTGTCCTCGCCGCTCGTCGTCGAGTGGCGGGCGCTGACGGTGGCCCTGCTCGACGAGGTGGCCCGCCTCGTGCGCGAGCGGCTCGGCTGCGACGAGCGGGCGATGCCGCTTGCCCGCGTGCTCGAGGGAGGCACCTGGGCCGCCGGCCGCCGCATCGCGCGCGAGAAGCGCGGCGACGGTTCTCCACCGCTTTCCATCGCCAGCGACGGCACGGTGTTCTGATTCCGCCTTCCCGCGGTGGCGCGCCGGTGCTTATTGTCGGGCAAGCGGCGCAGAACCGCCCGTGTCAACCATCCAGAGGCCGGAGCCGATCCATGGAAGGCGTTACCGTCGTCGACCATCCCCTGGTGCAGCACAAGCTGACGCTGATGCGCGACAAGTCGCGCTCCACCAAGGGCTTTCGCCAGCTGCTGAACGAGATCGGCATGCTGCTGTGCTACGAGGTGACGCGCGACCTGCCGCTCGAGGATGTCGATATCGAGACGCCGCTCACGCCGATGCGCGCGCCGATGCTGGCCGGCAAGAAGCTCGTCTTCGCGCCCATCCTGCGCGCCGGCGTCGGCTTTCTCGACGGCATGCTCGACCTCGTGCCCTCCGCGCGCGTCGCCCACATCGGCCTCTACCGCGACCCCGAGACGCTGACGGCCGTCGAATATTACTTCAAGGCCCCGACCAATCTCGCCGAGCGCCTCGTCATCGTCATGGACCCGATGCTGGCGACGGCCAACTCCGCCGTCGCCGCCATCGACCGGCTGAAGGAGCGCGGCGCCAAGGAGATGCGCTTCGTGTGCCTGCTCGCCGCCCCCGAGGGCATCGAGAAGCTGCGCGGCGAGCATCCCGACGTGCCGATCTGGACCGCGGCCATCGACGAGCATCTGAACGACCACGGCTACATCATGCCGGGCCTCGGCGACGCCGGTGACCGCATGTACGGCACCAAGTGACTGAAGCCATGATCGTCGTCTTCGGCTCGCTCAACGCCGATCTCGTCACGCGGGTCGAGCGCATTCCGGCGCCGGGCGAGACCGTGATCGGTCCCGGCTATGCCGTGCACCCCGGCGGCAAGGGCGCCAACCAGGCGCTCGCCGCCGCCCGTGCGGGCGCGCGGGTGACCATGGCCGGGGCGGTGGGGCGCGACGGGCTCGCCGAGGCGGCGCTCGGTCTCCTCATAGCCGAGGGCGTCGATCTGTCCCGTGTCGCGCGTCTCGACGAGCCGACGGGGGCCGCCTTCATCACCGTGGACGCGGCGGGCGAGAACGCCATCGTCGTCGCAGCCGGCGCCAATGGCCACGCCCGTGCCGAGGCGCTCGCCGGGCTCGCCTGGGAGGACGGGGCGATCCTCCTCCTGCAGCGCGAGGTGCCGGAAGCCGAGTGCGTCGCCGCGGCGCGCATCGCCAAGGCCCATGGCGCGCGCGTCATGCTCAACCTCGCCCCGGCAGGACGGCCGGACCCGGAGCTCGTGGCGCTCCTCGATATCCTCGTCATGAACGAGCACGAGGCGCGCGTGATGGCGGAGGCCCTCGGCATCGCGGAAGGCGTCCCCGACGCCATCGCCCGCGCGATCGACGCCCGCCACGGCATCGCGGCCATCGTGACGCTCGGAGCCGAAGGGCTCGTCGCCTGGACGGGCGGGGTGCGCCGGGCCGTGCCGGCGCCGCCCGTCGCGGTGGTCGACACGACGGCGGCGGGCGATACGTTCTGCGGCGCCTTCGCCGCGGCGCTCGCCGATGGCTACGGCTTCACCGGGGCGCTGCAACGCGGCGTCGCCGCCGGCAGCCTCGCCTGCACGAAGGCGGGCGCGCAGCCGAGCATTCCGGACAAGGCGGCGATCGAGGCGCTGGTGGCGGGGCGGTTCGTTTGAGGATGTGAGGCCCGTGACTTTCATGGGCCGTCATGCCCGCGCTTGTCGCGGGCATCCGCGCTGCCCCGAACATTGTGCAACGTAAAGGGCATGGATGGCCGGTACGAGCCCGGCCATGACGGAGAGGCGGAAACGCAAAGAGACCCCCGATGGGCCGGTGCACCGCTTGTCGAACGGTGCCCTATTCCGCGGCCCGGACGGGACTGGCGATGGCCGGGCGTGGCTGCTCCGCGTCGTCGAACTCGAGGGCGTCGATGCGCTCGCCGCGCTTGACGATCTTGTCGGTCGAGATGCGGATCTGGCCGACATCCTCCTGCGCCTGGCGGAAATGGGTGTCGAGCTTCTCCACCCGGTCGCTCAGGCGCTTCACGTCATCGAGCAGGCGCCGCACCTCCACCTGGATCTTCTGCGCCTCCTCGCGCATGCGCGCGTCGCGCACCAGCGCCTGCATCACCTGGATGGCGAGCGCCAGAAGGGAGGGCGAGACGACCACGACGCGGGCGCGGTGGGCGCGCTGCACCACGTCGTCGAAATGTTCATGCAGGTCGGCATAGATCGCCTCGGAAGGAACGAAGAGGAGCGCCATGTCCTGCGTCTCGCCGGGGATGAGGTATTTCTCGGCGATATCGCGCACGTGGGTGGAGACGTCGGCCTTCACGCGCTGGCCCGCCTGCCGGCGTGCCTCCTCGCTGTTGGCCTCGCGGAAGGCCGAAAAGCCCTCGAGCGGGAACTTGGCGTCGATGACGAGCGGATGGTCGCCCGGCAGGTGCACGAGGCAGTCCGGCCGCGTGCGGTTCGACAGCGTCGCCTGGAAGGTATAGGCGCCCGCCGGCAGGCCGTCGCGGATGATCGCCTCCATCCGTCCCTGGCCGTAGGCGCCGCGCGCCTGCTTGTTGGCGAGGATGTCCTTGAGGCCGACCACCTCGCCGGTGAGATCGGTGAGGTTCTTCTGCGCGGCGTCGATGACGGCGAGGCGCTCGTTGAGGCGGGCGATGTTCTCGCTCGTCTGGCGGGCCGTCGTCTCCAGCCCCTGGCCGACGCGGTGCTGCAGGCCGTCGAGCCGCTCGCTCAAGAGGCGCGCGAGATCCGCCTGGCGGGTGCCGAAGATCTCGGCCATCGTCTGCATGCGGCCCTGCATCTCCGCCTGCAGCCGTGTCATCTCCGCCACCTTGTCGTCGAACTCGCGCGCCCGTTCGGCCGCGGCGGCCGCCTCCAGCGAGCGCTCGCGCCCGGCCCGGGCGGTGCTGCGGGCGAGCAGCACGAGCAGCAGGATGACGGCGAGCGCGAAGCCGAGCGCCACCTGGGCATAGGTGAAGGCGTGAGCGCCGATGGTGAGGGCGATGTCGTTCATGCGCGCAACGCTAGCCGATTCGTGCGCCCGATGCGAACGAAAGCGGAACACGTTGACCGGCGCGACGGGAATGATTATGTCGCCTGTGTTTCCAACCCAGCGTGTGCCATGACCATCCGTCCCATCATCGTCATTCCCGATCCCCGCCTGAAGCAGCCGTCCGAACCCGTCGAGGCGGTGACGGACGAGATCCGCCAACTGGCCGACGACATGCTGGAGACGATGTACGACGCGCCGGGCATCGGCCTCGCGGCGGTACAGATCGGCGTCATGAAGCGCATCCTCGTGCTCGACGTCTCGCGCGAGGGCGAGGACAAGCGCCCGATGGTGTTCGTCAACCCGGAGATCGTGTGGTCTTCGGAGGAGACGAGCACCTACGAGGAAGGCTGCCTGTCCATCCCGGAATATTACGAGGAGGTGGAGCGGCCGGCGCGCGTGCGGGTGCGCTATGTCGACCGCGACGGCCAAGCGCAGGAGATCGAGGCGGAAGGGCTGCTCGCCACCTGCCTGCAGCACGAGATCGACCATCTCGACGGCGTCCTCTTCCTCGACCACCTGTCGAAGCTCAAGCGCGACCGCGTGATGAAGAAATTCTCCAAGGTGGCCCGGCGCGAGGCTGCAGGATAATCAGCGCTATTCCCGTCCGTCATGCCCGCACCAGTCGCGGGCATCGACGCCTCATCGTGCAACGTCGAAGGCGTGGATGGCCGGGACGAGCCCGGCCATGACGGGTGGATGGCGGGCATCGCGTATCCTGTTTCTGTCTGCAACGGCGGCTCCCGGGAGGCCGGAGCGGCGGCAGAGCGCGGCCGCCGCGGAGCAAGGGGCTTGCCCTTGCCTGCCGCCGGCGTTTAGGGAAGGGCGCTCGCGGCGCCGTTCGCCGCCCCACATCCGGCAGGTGCCATGTCGCTGCGCATCGTTTTCATGGGCACGCCCGATTTCGCCGTGCCGACGCTCGCCGAAATCGTCGGCCAGGGCCACGAGGTCGTCGCCGTCTACACCCGCGCGCCCGCCAAGGCCGGCCGTGGCATGGGCGAGAAGCGCTCGCCGGTGCACGAGATGGCGGAGCGTTTCGCCATTCCCGTCTTCACGCCCAGGAGCCTGCGTGGCGAAGAGGAACAGGAGACCTTCCGCTCGCTCGCGGCCGATGTCGCGGTTGTCGTCGCCTATGGCCTCATCCTGCCCGTACCGGTGCTGGAGGCGCCGACGCTCGGCTGCCTCAACCTGCACGCCTCGCTCCTGCCGCGCTGGCGCGGCGCCGCGCCGATCCAGCGCGCAGTCATGGCGGGCGATGCGGAGACGGGCGTCGCCGTGATGAAGATGGAGGAGGGGCTCGACACCGGCCCCGTCGCCATGGTGGAGCGCATCACCATCGGCCCGGACATGACGGCGGGCGAGCTGCATGACCGGCTCGCCGGGCTCGGCGCCGACCTGATGGTGCGCGCGCTCGCGGCTTTGTCGCGCGATGCGCTCTCCTTCGTGCCGCAGGCCGTTGAGGGCGTCGCCTATGCCGCCAAGATCACCAACGAGGAGGCGCGCATCGACTGGTCGCGCCCGGCCGGCGAGGTACACAACCTGGTGCGCGGCCTCTCGCCCTTTCCCGGCGCTTTCCTCATGGCCGACCTCGGCAAGGGGCCCGAGCGCGTGAAGGTGCTGCGCACGCGCCGCGCCGAGGGCGTCGGGGCGCCGGGCACGCTGCTTCCGGGCGGGCTCGTCGTCGCCTGCGGCGAGGGCGCCGTCGAGCTCCTGCAGGTGCAGCGCGCCGGGCGCGGCATGACGAGCGGCGAGGAGTTTTTGCGCGGCACCCGCCTCGCGCCGGGCGACGTGCTGGCGTGAGCGGGCCTGGTTGCATCATCCGTGCGGAGGCCGCCGGCGACGAAGCGGCCGTCGATGCACTGCTGCGGGAGGCCTTCGGGGGGCCGGTGGAGGCCGATCTCGTCCGCCGGCTGCGGGCGGACGGGGATGTGCTGCTGACGCTGGTGTCGGAAGCCGATGGCGACATCGTCGGCCATATCCTCTTTTCGCCTCTGATGGGTCTTGCGCCCGTGCGTGCGGCAGCCCTCGCACCGCTCGCGGTGCATCCCTCCCGCCAACGGGCCGGCATCGGCACGGCTCTGGTCAGGGAAGGGCTCGCGCGGCTGCGACAAACGGAGGTGGATGTGGTGCTCGTGCTCGGTGAGCCGAACTATTACGGCCGCTTCGGCTTCGATGCAGAGCGGGCCAGGGCCTTCCGCACGTCCTATGACGGGCCGTATCTGCAGGCGCTCGCGCTGAGTGACGCCGGCCGGGCGGCGCGGGGGCCGCTGCGCTATGCCGCCGCCTTCGCGGCGCTGGGGTGATCGCCATGCCGCGCTACAAGCTCATCGTCGAATATGACGGCAGCCCCTATGTCGGCTGGCAGTGGCAGGAGACGGGGCGCTCCGTGCAGCAGGCGCTGGAGGAGGCGCTCGCCCGCTTCTGCGGCGAAAGCCCGCGCGTGCAATGCGCCGGCCGCACCGATGCCGGCGTGCACGCGACGGGCCAGGTGGTGCATCTCGACCTCTTCCGGCCCTGGCGCACGGACACGCTGCGCGATGCCACGAACGCGCATCTGAAGCTCATGGGCGATGCGGCGGTGGTGCTCCTTGCCGCCGAGGTGCCGGTGGATTTCGATGCCCGCCGCTCCGCCGTGAAGCGGCACTACCTCTACCGCATCCTCAACCGGCGGCCGCAGCCGGTGCTCGATGCGCGGCTCGTCTGGCATGTGCCCGGGCCGCTCGACGCCGCGGCGATGCACGAGGCGGCGCAGCACCTCGTCGGCCGGCACGATTTCACGACCTTCCGCGCTGCCGAATGCCAGGCGTCGGGGCCCGTGCGCACGCTCGACCGGCTCGACGTCAGCCGCCTTGGCGACGAGATCCGCATCGAGGCCTCGGCGCGATCCTTCCTGCACCACCAGGTGCGTTCGATGGTCGGCACGCTGGAGCGGGTGGGCGCCGGCAAATGGCGGCCGGAGGACGTGCGCCGCGCCCTCGCGGCGCGCGACCGCAAGGCGTGCGGGCCGATGGCGCCGGCGGGCGGGCTCTATCTCGTCGGCGTCGACTACTGATCGTCAGCCGACGAAGGTGCGCACCAGCACGAAGGTGGCGATGTCCATGGCGACGATGAAGCCGGCAAGGCCCGCGGAGATGCCGAGCGCGATGCGGGCGAGGAGCCAGCGGAAATAGAAGACGATGAAGCCGAAGGCGAGGGCGTAGAAGACGGCAAGGCCCGCCGTGGCGAGGCCCAGCACATGCAGTGCCGGCGGCAGGGCGAGCAGGAGAAGGGCCGCCACGTTCGACCAATTATAGGCGACGATATAGCCGACATAGCGCCGCTCGAGCCCCATGAGCCGCACGAAGCCGAGCATCAGCAGCGGAAAGAGCAGCCAGGCCGAGGCGATGACCAGCGCCTGGGCGAACAGGATGTCGGGCATGTCGAAGAGCCCGCCGTCGTGCATCCAGTCCGGGCCGGAGCGGGTGAAGCGGGCGGCCGCGACACCGACGACGAAGGCCGGTGCGGCGAGCGCCATGGCGAGGAACGAGTGCCAGAAGCCGGTGAAGCTGACGTCGAAGGTTTCGAGCGCGCCCTTGCTGCGGTTCAGGACCTGCCAGCAGCCGCGTAGCGAGCGGGCCACCTCATCGGCTGTGATGAGCATGTCAGCCTCGGATGTTGCGACGCATATAATACGAAAGTCGTAGGTCTTTTGTCTAGAGGTGGCGCGTCCCGCTCCGCCGTCATGCCCGCGCTCGTCGCGCGGGCATCCACGCTGCGACGGAAGCGCGCGGTTGAAGGGCGTGGATGGCCGCGACAAGCGCGGCCATGACAAAGGGAAGCGTGGCGCTTTGCCGCTTCACGTCGGCAGATCGGCACGCCAGGGCAGGGGCCAGGCGACGAGACCTCAATGCCGCCCTTGAGGCTGCCGGCATGAGGCCTTTCTTAACCGCGCTCACGGGTCGTGCTTGCCCGCCGATCGCCCGGCCGAAATAATACGGAACCGAAACGATCCGGCCCCCTTGCGTTCCATGCCCGTCGAACTGCGGCCCCTCGAGGCTCTCACCCTCTGGCATCGCGTCACGCTCGATCTCGTGCGCGAGGACGGGCAGGATCTGTCGCATGACCTCTCCGCGCGGCAGCTTGCCATTTTGCTCACGATCTATCTGGAGCCGCCGCCGCACACGGTGCGCGGGCTCGCCGGCAAGCTCGGCGTGACGAAGCCCGTCATCACGCGTGCGCTCGACACGATGGGCCGGCTGGATCTCGTCGCCCGCCGCAGGGATGATGCGGACCGCCGCAATGTCGTGATACAGCGGACGGTGAAGGGAGCGCTCGCCGTGGAGCGGCTGGGCGATCTCATCGTCGCCCAGGGCAGGGTGCTGCCGCGATAGGGGAAACGGGAATGACGCTGACGGATCCGCGCATCACTCCGGCCCGGCCGGACCTCGCCGCCGATTTCCTCGCCGGCACGGTGGCGGCCACGCGCTACGTCAAGGCGCGGGAGAGGCGCATCGTCGCGGCGAGCGCGCCGCTCCGGCGGGAGCCGCGGCCCGATGCGCCGCTCGACACCGAGGCGCTCGCCGGCGAGGCCGTGCGCGTCTTCGAGGAGGAGGAGGGCTGGGCCTGGGCGCAGCTCGCCGGCGACGGCTATGTGGGCTACCTGCCGGTGTCGACGCTCGGCGCCATCGAGCCCGCGCCGACGCATCGGGTGGCCGTGCTGCGCACCTTCGTCTACCCCGGCCCGTCCATCAAGCTGCCGCCGGTTGGGGCGCTGTCGCTCATGGCGGGCGTGGCGGTGACCGGTTTCGAGGGCGATTTCGCGCGCCTCGCCGATAGCAGCGCCATCTTCGCGCGGCACCTCGCCTTCATCGGCCCGCCGCTCGCCGACGATTTCGTCACCATCGCCGAGCGCTTCGTCGGCGTGCCCTATCTGTGGGGCGGCAAGACCAGCCTCGGCATCGACTGCTCGGGCCTCGTGCAGCTCGCGCTCTCGGCCGCAGCCGTCGAGGCGCCGCGCGACAGCGACCTGCAGGAGCGGGCGCTCGGCTCGCCGCTGCCGATCACCGAGGAGTTCACGGGGCTGAGGCGAGGCGACCTCGTGTTCTGGAAGGGGCATGTCGGCATCATGGTCGACAGCGCCAACCTGCTGCACGCCAACGGCCATCACATGGCGACGGTGATCGAGCCGCTCGCCGTCGCGACGGCGCGGATCGAAGCCGCCGGCGCCGGGCCGGTGACCAGCATCAAGCGGCTCTGACGCTCAATATCCCCGCTGCCGGTCGACGAGGTGCTCCAGCGGCTCGCCAGCCTCGAAGCGCGCGATCTGGCGGGCGACGAGGCGGATGATGCTGTCCGGATCGCTCATGGCGGCGTTGTGCGGCGTCACGATCACGCTCGGGTGGTCCCAGAAGCGGGAGCTGTCGGGCAGCGGCTCGGTCTCGAACACGTCGAGCGAGGCTGCCATGAGCGTGCCGTCGTCGAGCGCCCGGAGGATGTCCTCCTCGACCTGCAGCCCGCCGCGACCGGCATTGACGAAGACCGGGCCGCCGAGGCGCCCGCCGCGGGCGAGGCCCTTGAACAGGGCGTAGTTGGCGATGCCGTGCGTCTCCGGCGTGAGCGGCAGGAGAAGGACGAGGATGTCGGTGCGGGCGAGGAAGGCGGCGCGCTCCGCCTCGCCGGTGAAGACCTGGAGCCCCGGACAGTCCTTGGGCGTGCGGCTCCAGCCCGCGACGTCGAAGCCCATGACGGCGAGCTTGCGGGCGGCATCCTGCCCGAGGACGCCGAGCCCCATGACGCCGACCCTGACGTCGCGCGCGGCCGGCTGGTGGCGGTCGTCCTCCCACATATGCGCGCGCTGCTGCGCGTCGTAGCGGCGCTGCTGGCGCAGGTGCATCAGGCAGTGCAGGACGACATATTCGCTCATGCGGTTGGTGAGGTCGTCGTCGACGACACGCGTGATCGGCACGTCCGGCAGGTCGGGGTCGCCCATCAGGTGGTCGACGCCGGCGCCGAGGGAGAAGATCGCCTTCAGGTTCGGCAGGCCGCGAAAGGCGCCGGGCGGGTGCTTCCAGGCCACGGCATAGGTAACCGCCGCGGGGTCGTAGGCATCGCCGAGGCGCACGACGCGCCGGCCGGGCAGCAGCCGCTCCAGCCGCTCGACCCAGGAATCGACGTGCCAGCCCGTGAGGGCGACGAGAATGGTCATGCCACACGCTCCGCCATGCGCTCGAGGATGATGCCGCGCCCGGCCGGCTTGTCCTGCCCGATCACGTAGGCCCGGCGCAGCGCGGCCTCGGCCGCATCGGCCGTGCCTTCGTCGCGTGCGTGCACGATGGCGAGCGGCCGGCCGGGGCCCACCTCCTCGCCGGGGCCGGCCAGGTTCGTGAGGCCGACGGCATGGTCGATGACGTCCTCGGCGCGGGTGCGGCCGCCGCCGAGCGCGATGACCGCGACTCCGACCGTGCGCGTGTCGACCGACGTGACGAAGCCGGTGCGATGCGCATGGACGGCGCGCACCACCGGCGCGCGGGCGAGGTGGCGCTCGCTCGCCTCGACGAAATCCGCCGGCCCGCCGAGCGCCGCGACCATCATGCCGAAGCGTTCGGCCGCACGGCCGCTGGCGATGGCCTCCTCCATGCGCGCACGGCCGTCGGCGACGCTCGCCACGATGCGGCCGAGGAAGAGCATCTCGGCGCCGAGCCGGACCGTTACCTCGTGAAAGCGCGGCTCGCGCCGGCGGCCGGTGAGATAGTCGACCGCATAGGCGACCTCGACCGCATTGCCCGCCGCGCTGGCGAGCGGCGCGTCCATGTCGGTCAGGAGCGCGCTCGTCGGCAGGCCGGCGCGATTGGCCACGGTCACGAGGCTTTTCGCCAGCGACTGCGCCTCCTCGAGGCTCGCCATGAAGGCGCCGGAGCCGACCTTGACGTCCATGACGAGGCCTTGGAGCCCCGCGGCGAGCTTCTTCGACAGGATCGAGGCCGTGATGAGCGGGATCGACTCGACCGTCGCCGTGACGTCGCGGATGGCGTAGAGCCGCTTGTCGGCCGGGGCGAGGTCACCCGTCTGGCCGATGATGGCGCAGCCGACGTTGCGCGTGACGGCGCGGAAGGTGTCGGCATCCGGCTGCGAGACATAGCCGGGGATGGCATCGAGCTTGTCGAGCGTGCCGCCGGTGTGGCCGAGGCCGCGGCCGGAGATCATCGGCACGTAGCCGCCGCAAGCGGCGACGGCGGGCGCGAGGGCGAGGCTCACCGTGTCGCCGACGCCGCCGGTCGAATGCTTGTCGAGCACCGGGCCGGGCAGGTCCCACTGCAGCACCTCGCCCGAGCGCATCATGGCCTCGGTCAGCGCCACCCGCTCGTCGAGGCCCATGCCGCGGAAGAAGACGGCCATGGCAAAGGCCGCCGCCTGGCCCTCGGTGACCCGCCCACGGGTCAGACCCTCGATGAGGAAGAAGATCTCCTCCTCGGTGAGCGCCGCTCCGTCGCGCTTCTTGCGAATGATTTCCTGCGGCAGAAAGCCCATGCGCGCCTCGTCGGGAATGCGCCGTGCCGGCGCCTGAATCATGCCGCCGCAGGGTGCCCGTGCCGCGCCGGCTTGTCCATGCCGGTGGATCCCGTCAGGACGGCATGAAATACCGGCCGAGCACCGTCTCATAGATGGCGGTGAGTGCCTCGATGTCGCTGACGCGGGCGCATTCGTCGACCTGGTGCATGGTCTCGCCCACGAGGCCGTATTCGATTACCGGGCAATAGTCCTTGATGAAGCGCGCATCGGACGTACCGCCCGTGGTCGACAGCGCCGGCCGCCGGCCGGTATGAGCCTCGACCGCATCCTGCACGAGGGTGACGAAATCGCCCGGCTCCGTCACGAAGGCGGTGGCGTTGGTGGGCGCGAAGGCGACCTCGTAGCGCACGGCATTGCCGGCCGCCGCGGCGAGGCGGCGCTCGATCTCGGCGGCGAGCGTTGCGGGCAGCCAGATGTCGTTGAAGCGGATGTTGAAGGTCGCTCGCGCCTCGGCCGGGATGACGTTGGAGGCGGGATTGCCCACGTCGAGCGTCGTCATCTCGAGGTTCGACGGCGCGAAATGCGTGGTGCCGGCATCGAGCGGCTCGGCGAGCAGTGCCGAGACGAGGCGCACCATGCCGTGGACCGGGTTGTCGGCGAGGTGCGGATAGGCGACGTGGCCCTGCCGGCCGTGCACCGTCAGGTGGCCGGTCAGCGAGCCGCGCCGGCCGATCTTGATCATATCGCCGAGATGCTTCGGGTTCGTCGGCTCGCCGAGGATGCAGTGGTCGAAGCGCTCGCCCCTCGCCTTGGCCCATTCGAGCAGCTTGACGGTGCCGTTGACGGCCGGGCCTTCCTCGTCGCCCGTCAGCAGGAAGCCGACGGAGCCGCCGAAGCCGGGATTGGCTGCCACGAAGCGGATGGCGGCCGCGAGCATGGCGGCGACGCCGCCCTTCATGTCGCAGGCGCCGCGGCCGTAGAGGACGCCGTCCTGGACGGTGCCGGAGAAGGGATCGTGCCGCCAGCGGCCGGCGTCGCCGGGCGGCACGACGTCGGTGTGCCCGGCGAAGAGGAGGTAGGGCGCACCCGTGCCGTAGCGCGCATAGAGGTTCTCGACATCCGGCGTGCCGGGCGCCGAGAAGGTGACGCGCTCGGTCGCAAAGCCCGCCTCGGCGAGCACCTTTTCGCAGAAGGCGAGTGCTCCGGCCTCGTCAGGGGTGACGGAGGGGCAGCGGATCAGCGCCTCGGCGAGGGCGACGGGGTCGGCGGAGGTCATGGGGAGCCTCGGATAGGCGGCTTTACGGCGTCATGGCCGGGACAAGCCCGGCCATCCCTGTGATATCGGCGTGGATGGCCGGGACAAGCCCGGCCATGACGTCCAAATGACGATCGACGAGCCTCAGTCCCGGAGAAGCTCGTTGATGCTGGTCTTCGCCCGCGTCTGGGCGTCGACGCGCTTGACGATGACGGCGCAGTAGAGCGAGGGGCCGGGCGTGCCGTCGGGCAGCGGCTTGCCGGGCAGGTTGCCGGGCACGACGACGGAATAGGGCGGCACGCGGCCGACGAAGACCTCGCCCGTGGCGCGATCGATGATCTTGGTCGAGGCGCTGATGAAGACGCCCATGGAGAGCACCGAGCCCTCGCCGATGATGACGCCCTCGACCACCTCCGAACGGGCGCCGATG
Organism: Chelatococcus caeni; assembly: GCF_014196925.1. Lineage (GTDB taxonomy): Bacteria > Pseudomonadota > Alphaproteobacteria > Rhizobiales > Beijerinckiaceae > Chelatococcus_A > Chelatococcus_A caeni. Next base: position 538,260 of record NZ_JACIEN010000002.1, read on the forward strand.
AAGCAGTCGTCCTCGATGATGACCGGATTCGCCTGCAGCGGCTCCAGCACGCCGCCGATGCCGACGCCGCCGGACAGGTGCACGTTCTTGCCGATCTGCGCGCAGGAGCCGACCGTGACCCAGGTGTCGACCATGGTGCCTTCGTCGACATAGGCGCCGAGATTGACGAACGAGGGCATCAGCACCACGCCCGGCGCGACATGGGCGCCGCGGCGCACCACGCAACTGGGCACGGCGCGGAAGCCGGCGGCCTTGAACTCGGCCTCGCCCCAGCCGTCGAACTTGGAGGGCACCTTGTCCCACCAGGTGGCCTTGCCCGGACCGCCGGGGATGACCGCCATGTCGTTGAGGCGGAAGGAGAGGAGCACCGCCTTCTTGAGCCACTGGTTGACCTGCCAGGCGCCGTCCACCTTCTCGGCGACGCGCGCCTTGCCGGAATCGAGCAGGGCGAGCGCCGTCTCCACCGCCTCGCGCACGGGGCCGCGCGTCGCAGGCGAGATGCCGGCCCGCTCTTCCCAGGCGGTGTCGATGGTGGTGGCGAGATCGGTCTGGCTCATGGCGGGTTCCCGTTGGGCACGATGATTGGCCCGGTGATTAGCAATCACGCCGCACGGTGTCATCCGGAAACGCCATCAGGCGGTCGTCCGGGAGCGCCGACGGCGATCACAATCCGTGGGACGTTCGTAAGTGCTTGAATGCTCGCTGGTATGGCAAACCGTGAGAGCTTGTTTGATATTTCGCTTCCGGCCGGAGACGATGCTGTCCGTCGCGGCAGTCATGGGAGCCTCGTACGTAGAGGTCAGAAGATGGAAAAAGATCTGGCGCGCCACGTCATCCGGGTGGCGTTCCGCAATGCCGCAGAACTCCAGGGCCTGCTCGTGCTGTTGAAGGAGCACTGCAGCGCGGAGGAATACAAAGTTTATGCTGCCGGGATAGCGTCCGCCATCGACGGCATCGGTGCCGGACTGACGAACAAGGTCTTGTCCTCTCATCCCGATCTTGCGGAAGAGATCGAGGCGAGTTTGGCAAAGTACGACCGGTTGATCTAGCGCGCAGCCGCCCATGGAAACGGTCTTGCCGCGCGCTCCACGTCATCGTCCTGAGGGGCGTGCCGTCCCCGGATCTGATCCGGGGACGGTTCCCATGAGGGCCTTCACTTTGCCGGCACGTAGATCTCGGCACCCTTGTCCTTGAACTCCTGCGCCTTCTGCTCGAGGCCGACCATGCGTTCGGCCTCGGCCCTGAGGTCCTGCGTGATCTTCATCGAGCAGAACTTCGGGCCGCACATGGAGCAGAAATGCGCCACCTTGTGCGCGTCCTTCGGCAGGGTCTCGTCGTGGAAGGCGCGCGCCGTGTCCGGGTCGAGCGAGAGGTTGAACTGGTCCTCCCAGCGGAAGTCGAAGCGCGCTCGCGACAAGGCGTCGTCGCGCAGCTTGGCCGAGGGATGGCCCTTGGCGAGGTCGGCCGCGTGCGCCGCGATGCGGTAGGTGATGACGCCGGTCTTCACGTCGTCGCGGTTGGGCAGCCCGAGGTGCTCCTTCGGCGTGACGTAGCAGAGCATCGCCGTGCCGAACCAGCCGATCATCGCCGCGCCGATGGCCGAGGTGATGTGGTCGTAGCCGGGGGCGATGTCCGTCGTCAGCGGGCCGAGGGTGTAGAACGGCGCCTCGCCGCAATGGGCGAGCTGCTTGTCCATGTTCACCTTGATCTTGTGCATCGGCACGTGGCCGGGGCCCTCGATCATCACCTGGCAGCCCTTGTCCCAGGCGATCTTGGTGAGCTCGCCGAGCGTCTCCAGCTCCGCGAACTGGGCCGCGTCGTTGGCATCGGCGATGGAGCCGGGGCGCAGGCCGTCGCCGAGCGAGAAGGAGACGTCATACTTGCGCATGATGTCGCAGATCTCGTCGAAGCGCTCGTAGAGGAAGCTCTCCTTGTGGTGCGCGAGGCACCATCGCGCCATGATCGAGCCGCCGCGCGAGACGATGCCGGTGACGCGCTTGGCCGTCAGCGGCACATAGGGCAGGCGCACGCCGGCGTGAATGGTGAAATAGTCGACGCCCTGCTCCGCCTGCTCGATGAGCGTGTCCTTGAACACCTCCCAGTCGAGCTTCTCGGGCTCGCCGTTCACCTTCTCCAGCGCCTGGTAGATCGGCACGGTGCCGATCGGCACCGGCGCGTTGCGCATGATCCAGGAACGGATGTTGTGGATGTTGCGGCCGGTGGAGAGGTCCATCACCGTGTCGGCGCCCCAGCGGATGGCCCAGACGAGCTTCTCGACCTCTTCCGCCGCCGAGGAGGTGACGGCCGAATTGCCGATGTTGGCGTTGATCTTCACCAGGAAGTTGCGGCCGAGGATGGTCGGCTCGAGCTCGGGGTGGTTTATGTTGGCCGGGATGATGGCGCGCCCGCGCGCGATCTCCTGGCACACGAATTCGGGCGTGATGAAGGGCGGGATCTCGGCGCCGAAATCCTCGCCGTCGGCGCGCCGCTCCTCGGCGCCAGCGAGGATGGCCGCGCGGCCGAGGTTCTCGCGGTGGGCGACGTAGACCATCTCCTCGGTGATGATGCCGGCGCGCGCGAATTCGAGCTGCGTCACCGGCCCACCGGCCTTGCCGGCGAGCACGTCGCGCGGGGCGGGGCAGTGCGGCACCAGCTTGTCGGCCGAGACGTTGCCGTTGTCCTCCGGCTTGACGGCGCGAGCCTCGACCCTGGCGAAGCCGCGCTTGGCGATCCAGTCGCCGCGCACCGGGGCGAGGCCCGCCGCGAGATCGATCACCGCCTCGGGCTCGGTATAGGGGCCGGAGGTGTCGTAGGTGCGGAACGGCTCCTCGCCGGAGGTCGGCGCAAGCGCGATCTCGCGGAAGGGCACACGGATGTCGGGGCGGCCGTCGGGGCTCGTATAGATCTTCCGCGAGCCGGCGATGGGGCCGGTGGTGACGGCGTCCGGAGTGGCGGTCGCGGGCTTGGTATGCACTGTCATGTGGATCTCCTCCTCGCTCGACAAGGAGACCCGGGCATCAGCGATTCGTTTGGGATTGGCGTCGATCGCGCGTTTCCGTCCCTTCGCCGGCATGACCCGGATCAGGTCCTAAGGGTCACCGCGTTGTCTGGACGTTTCGCGCCCGTCGCCGGCGGTATCTCAGCCCCCTAGCGGGGCCCCCCTCGGAACATGGGGCGAGACTCTTGGGCTTTTGCCGGGGTTTGTCAACGAGGGGGCGTGGTGCGGTGCGGTACGGGCATCTTCCTCGGGCAACGCTTCAGCCGTCACGCAGGTGTTGAGCGGTCACACGTTTCGGCCGGCGCTTTTCCCGGCTCGCCTCTGCGCCGTCATGCCCGCGCTTGTCGCGGGCATCCACGCCTTACGGGTTGAGCAACGTCAACGGCGTGGATGGCCGGGACAAGCCCGGCCATGATGGGAGGGGACGGACGGCCGCGCGACAGGCGCGGGCGTGAAGGGCGGCTCAGAGCCCCAGCTTCTTCCGGCGCTGGGCCAGCGTCCTCAGGCGCAGGGCGTTGAGCTTGATGAAGCCGGCGGCGTCGCGGTGGTCGTAGGCGACGGCGCCTTCCTCGAAGGTCACCAGCTCCTGGTCGTAGAGCGAATAGGGGCTGTCGCGGCCGACGAGGTGGACGCCGCCCTTGTAGAGCTTGAGGCGCACCTGGCCGGAGACGAGCTCCTGGCTCCTGTCGATGAGCGCCTGCAGCATCTCGCGCTCGGGCGAGAACCAGAAGCCGTTGTAGACGAGCTCGGCATATTTCGGCATCAGCTCGTCCTTGAGGTGCGCGGCGCCGCGGTCGAGCGTGATCGACTCGATGCCGCGGTGGGCGACGTAGAGGATCGTGCCGCCGGGCGTCTCGTACATGCCGCGGCTCTTCATGCCGACGAAGCGGTTCTCGACGAGGTCGAGGCGGCCGATGCCGTTGACCCGGCCGAGCTCGTTGAGCTTCGCGAGCAGCGTCGCCGGCGACATCTTCACGCCGTCGATGGCGACCGGGTCGCCCTTCTCGAAATCGATGGTGATGTAGGTCGGCGTGTCGGGCGCGGCCTCGGGATCGATGGTGCGCGAATAGACGTAGTCCGGCACCTCCTGCGCCGGGTCCTCGAGCACCTTGCCCTCGGAGGAGGCGTGCAGGAGGTTGGCGTCCACCGAGAAGGGCGCCTCGCCGCGCTTGTCCTTGGCGATCGGGATCTGGTTCTGCTCGGCGAATTCGAGGAGCTTGGTGCGCGAGGTCAGGTCCCACTCGCGCCAGGGGGCGATGACGGTGACGTCCGGCTTCAGCGCGTAATAGCCGAGCTCGAAGCGAACCTGGTCGTTGCCCTTGCCGGTGGCGCCGTGGGCGACCGCATCGGCGCCCACCTTCTCGGCGATCTCGATCTGCTTCTTGGCGATGAGCGGACGGGCGATCGAGGTGCCGAGGAGATAGAGGCCCTCGTACTGGGCATTGGCTCGGAACATCGGGAAGACGTAGTCGCGCACGAATTCCTCGCGCAGGTCCTCGATGAAGATGTTCTCCGGCTTGATGCCGAGGAGCAGGGCCTTCTGGCGCGCGGGCTCCAGCTCCTCGCCCTGGCCGAGGTCGGCCGTGAAGGTGACGACCTCGCAGCCGTAGGTCGTCTGCAGCCACTTGAGGATGATGGAGGTGTCGAGGCCGCCGGAATAGGCGAGGACGACCTTCTTCACGCGCTTGTCGGACATGATCGGGAACTCGTGAGGCTCGTGTGAGCGGCCGCTGCCGCCATAAAGCAGTGAAAGCGGGCGGACTATAGTGAGGCTGCGGCCGGGTGCAAGCCGTGGATAGCGGGGACGGAGAGCGGTGGCGCGTGCATGCCACGCGAAAGCCGCGATTATGGGTGAGGGAACGTCGCTTCCCCGCCCCGCCTCCTCCAGCGTTTCGAGTTCTCAGTGCCGCAACGTCCCGTCCTCGACTTCTGGTACGACTTCGCCTCGACCTATTCCTATCTCGCCGCCATGCGCATCGAGCCCCTCGCCGAGGCGGCGGGCGTCGACCTCAGGTGGCGGCCCTTCCTGCTCGGGCCGATCTTCGCCAGCCACGGCTGGACGTCCTCGCCCTTCAATCTCTATCCGAGCAAGGGGCGCTACATGTGGCGGGACGTTGCGCGCGAGGCGGCGCGGCTCGACCTCGCGCTGACGCGGCCCGACCCCTTCCCTCAGAACAGCCTGACGGTGGCGCGGCTCGCCATCGCGCTGCGCGAGAAGGGGCTGGCGCCGGCCTTCACGCGCGCCGTCTTCGCCGCGCAGTTCGGAGAGGGGCGCTCGATCTCGGAGATCGCCGTCATTAGCGACATCCTGCGCGACCTCGACGTCGACGTCGCGTCCACCGTCTCGTCCGCGCAGGGCGACCCGGTCAAGGCGCGGCTCAGGGCCGAGACGGAGGAGGCGCGCACGCGCGGCATCTTCGGTGCGCCGACCTTCCTGACCGCCGACGGCGAGATGTTCTGGGGCAACGACCGGCTGGAGCAGGCGCTCGCCTGGGCGGCGGGCGAGCGTCCGGCGGGGCTTCTATAGGCGGGCAGCGGCTCTTTTCCGGCTGCGGGGCTTGCGCCGGCGCCCCGGCGCGATTATGTTGCGGCCATCCTGACATCCAGAATGGTTCGAATGGAACCGTGACGGAGTGGGCCCCGGCGGGTCCGCTCTTTTTCGTTCTGGACGTCGGCATCATTTGCTGCGCCCCCCTTCCGGGGCGGCGCCATCGGCTGGAGGACGCCGCATCATGGAGCTCGACGAGGTCCGCATCATCGAGGAGACGGGCGTCGCCGCGCGCGTCGCCGCGATCGTGGCGCCCGTGCTCGGGGACCTCGGCTATCGGCTCGTGCGCGTCAAGGTGACGGGGCAGAACGGCTGCACCGTGCAGATCATGGCCGAGCGGCCGGACGGCACGATGACGGTGGACGACTGCGAGGCGGTGAGCCGCGGCGTCTCGCCGGTGCTCGACCTCGAGGATCCGATCGAGCGCGCCTATCACCTCGAGATCTCCTCGCCCGGCATCGACCGGCCGCTGGTGCGCGCCTCCGATTTCGAGCGCTGGAGCGGCCACGAGGCCAAGGTGGAAACGAGCCTGCCGGTCTCGGGCCGCAAGCGTTTTCGTGGTATCCTTCTCGGGTTGGCCGACGGCGGCGTCAGGCTGCAGCGCAGCGACGCAAAGCCGGACGAGGAGCCCGAGGTGACGCTCGCCCTCGCCGATATCGCCGAGGCGCGGCTCGTCCTCACAGACGCCCTGATCACCGAGGCGCTGCGTCGCGGCAAGGCTGCCCAGACGGGCGACGATGCCGGCGAGGACGCGGGCGACGGCACCGGGGACGCAACCCACTAGCCGCGGCGGGGCCGCGGCAGCGCATTTCATCCTGCCGGCCGGGCGGTATGCCGGGCGGCAGGGCATCAGGAGGAGGAGTGACGGACATGGCCGTCAGCGCCAACAGGCTCGAGCTTTTGCAGATCGCGGATGCGGTTGCCCGCGAAAAGGTGATCGATCGCACCATCGTGCTCGCGGCGATGGAGGATGCGATCGCCAAGGCGGCGCGCTCGCGCTACGGGGCCGAGACGGACATCCATGCCGAGATCAACCCGCGCACGGGTGAGCTCAGGCTGGCGCGCCACCTCCAGGTGGTCGAGGACGTCGAGGACATGGCGACGCAGATCAGCCTCGACGATGCCCGCCGCCACAACCCGGCCGCCCAGGTCGGCGACGTGATCGCCGACACGCTGCCGCCCTTCGACTTCGGCCGCATCGCCGCCCAGTCGGCCAAGCAGGTCATCGTGCAGAAGGTGCGCGAGGCCGAGCGCGACCGGCAGTACGACGAATACAAGGACCGCATCGGCGAGATCGTCAACGGCACCGTCAAGCGCGCCGAATACGGCAACGTCATCGTCGACCTCGGCCGGGGCGAGGCCATCGTGCGCCGTGACGAGCTGATCCCGCGCGAGACCTTCCGCCCCGGCGATCGCATCCGCGCCTATCTCTACGACGTGCGCCGCGAGACGCGCGGGCCGCAGATCTTCCTGTCGCGCACGCATCCGCAGTTCATGGCGAAGCTCTTCGCCCAGGAGGTGCCGGAGATCTACGACGGCATCGTCGAGGTCCGGGCCGTGGCCCGCGATCCGGGCTCGCGCGCCAAGATCGCGGTTATCTCGCGCGACAGCTCCATCGATCCCGTCGGCGCCTGCGTCGGCATGCGCGGCTCGCGCGTGCAGGCCGTGGTGCAGGAGCTGCAGGGCGAGAAGATCGACATCATCCCCTGGTCGCAGGATGCGGCGACGTTCATCGTCAACGCGCTGCAGCCGGCCGAGGTGGTGAAGGTGGTGCTCGACGAGGATTCCGAGCGCATCGAGGTGGTGGTGCCGGACGAGCAGCTGTCGCTCGCCATCGGCCGCCGCGGCCAGAACGTGCGCCTCGCCTCCCAGCTCACCGGCTGGGACATCGACATCCTCACCGAGGCCGAGGAGTCGGAGCGCCGCCAGAAGGAATTCATCGAGCGCACCAAGCTCTTCATGGAGGCGCTCGACGTCGACGAGGTCGTCGGCCAGCTGCTCGCCTCGGAAGGCTTCAGCTCGGTCGAGGAGATCGCCTATGTCGATCTGCCGGAGCTCTCGACCATCGAGGGCTTCGACGAGGAGACGGCGCAGGAGATCCAGACCCGGGCCGAGGAATATCTCGCCAAGCTCGAGGCCGAGCTCGACGCTCGGCGCCAGGAACTCGGCGTCGCGGACGAGCTGCGCGAGATCGACGGCGTGACGACGGCGATGCTGGTCACCTTCGGCGAGAACGACATCAAGTCGATCGAGGATCTCGCCGGCTGCGCCACGGACGAGCTCGCCGGCTGGACCGAGCGCAACGGCCCGGAGACCACACGCCACAAGGGCATCCTCGATGCCTTCGAGGTCTCGCGCCAGCAGGCCGAGGACATGATCATGGCCGCGCGCGTCAAGGCGGGCTGGATCGAGCCGCCGGCCGAGGAAGAGGCCGAGGCCGAAGGGGACGGTGCGCCGGTGGAGGAGCAGGAAGGCTAAAGGCCGGGCATCCTGCGGTGCCGGCGGGACTGCCCGCCGGCCGCTTGAGGAGTTGGACGTGCCGCGCAGCAGGGACGAGGGGCCGCATCGGCGCTGCATCGTGACGCGCGCCGAGCGCGACCCGGACGAGATGATCCGCTTCGTCGCGGCGCCGGACGGCACGATCGTGCCCGATTTGCGCCGTAAACTGCCCGGGCGTGGCGTTTGGGTCGGCGCCAGTCGCGCGCTGGTCGACGAGGCGGTTCGCCGCAAGGCTTTCGCCCGGGGCCTGAAGGCGCAGGTGACGGTGCCCCAGACGCTGGCGGGCGACGTGGAGGGGCTCCTGCAGCGCGATGGCGTGCAGGCGCTCGCCCTGGCCAACAAGGCGGGCCTCGTGGTCACCGGCTTCGGCAAGGTGGAGGAGGCCGCAGCCGCCGGACGCGTCAAGGCCATCATCCATGCCGCGGAGGCGGCGGCCGATGGGCGGCGCAAGATCGCGCAGGCGCTTTTCCGGGGGCTCGGTGAGCGCGCCGCAGAGGTCGACGTGGTCGAAGTTTTTGCTGGCCACGATTTGGATTTGGCATTGGGGCGCTCTCATGTGATACATGCTGCCCTGATTGCCGGGCCGGGCAGCGAGGGATTTCTTGCGCGGTGGCGCCGGCTGGCGCGCTACCGCAATGGAGAAGGCGGCACGCCGCCCGGGGAGGAAGCCCCGGGCGCGCCGCGCGAACGAGATTTGGACAAACACGAAGGCGCAGGATTCGAGCCGAATGAGTGACACGAAAAACCCGACCGACAAGACGCTGAGCGTGACGCCGTCGAAGACGCTCACGCTGAAGCGCCCCGTCGAACAGGGCGTGGTGCGCCAGAGCTTTTCCCACGGCCGCTCGAAGGCGGTTGTGGTCGAGAAGGTGAAGCGTCGCGTTATCGGGCCCGGTGGTGAAGGCAAGGACCAGCCGGCTCCGGCTCAGCCGCAGGCAGCGCCCGCCGCGCCGGCGCCGCGCCCGGCCCAGCCGCAGGGCGGCCGGCCGGCGCAGGGCCGTGGTCCCGGGGGGCAGCGTCCGTCCGGCGTGGTGCTGCGTTCGCTCACCGACGACGAGCGCGATGCGCGCCTGCAGGCCCTGCAGGACGCCAAGCGCCGCGACGTCGAGGATCGCCAGCGCGCCGAGGAAGAGGCGCGTCGCCGTGCCGAGCGCGAGGAGCAAGAGCGCCGCGAGCGCGAGGCTGCCGAAGCGCGCAAGCGCGAGGAGGAGGAGCGCCGCCGCGTCGACGACGAGCGCAAGCGCAAGGCCGAGGACGAGGCGCGCCGTCGCCTGGGGACGGAGGAGCGCCCCGCCGCCGAGGCACCGCGCGCCGCTGCCGCGGCCCCGCGCGGCGAGATGCGCCCGGCGACGCAGGCCGAGGCGCCGCGCCGCCCTGCCGGCGCGCCCGCCGGCCGCGCCGCCGAGGACGACAGCGAGAGCCGCGCCCCGCGTCGGGTGCCCGGGGCCGCGCCCCGCCCGGCGCCCGCGCCGGCTCCCAAGCCGAGCCGCGCCGGTGGCGAGGAGCGCCGCCGCGGCCGCCTGACCGTGACCGCGGCCCTGACGGGCGACGAGGAGCGCACCCATTCGGCCGCCGCCTTCCGCCGTCGCCTGCAGCGCATGAAGGGCCACGGCCACAACGAGCCGAAGGAAAAGATCAGCCGCGAGGTGGTCATTCCCGAGACGATCACCATCCAGGAACTCGCCAACCGCATGTCGGAACGTGGCGTCGACGTCATCCGCCTGCTGATGAAGCAGGGCCAGATGCTGAAGATCACGGACGTGATCGACGCCGACAGCGCGCAGCTCATCGCCGAGGAGATGGGCCATACGGTCAAGCGCGTCTCCGAGGCGGACGTCGAGGAGGGCCTGTTCGACGAGCCGGACGCGGAAGGCACGCTCCTGCCGCGCCCGCCGGTCGTCACCATCATGGGCCACGTCGACCATGGCAAGACGTCGCTGCTCGACGCCATCCGCCACGCCAACGTGGTGGCGGGCGAGGCCGGCGGCATCACCCAGCACATCGGCGCCTATCAGGTGACCTCGCCGCTCGGCGGCAAGATCACCTTCATCGACACCCCCGGCCACGCGGCCTTCACCGCCATGCGCGCCCGCGGCGCCAAAGTGACGGACATCGTCGTGCTCGTGGTCGCGGCCGATGACGGCGTCATGCCGCAGACGATCGAGGCCATCAACCACGCGAAGGCGGCCGGCGTGCCGCTGATCGTGGCGATCAACAAGATCGACAAGCCCGACGCCAATCCCCAGCGCGTGCGCACGGAGCTGCTCCAGCACGAGGTGGTGGTGGAATCGATGGGCGGCGAGACGCTCGAGTTCGAGGTGTCGGCCAAGGCCGGCACCAATCTCGACAAGCTGCTCGAGGGCCTGCAGCTGCAGGCCGAAATCCTCGACCTCAAGGCCAACCCCGAACGCGCCGCCGAAGGCACGGTCATCGAGGCCAAGCTCGACCGCGGCCGCGGTCCCGTTGCCACCGTGCTCGTGCAGCGCGGTACGCTTAAGGTCGGTGACATCGTCGTCGCCGGCGCCGAGTGGGGCAAGGTGCGCGCGCTCGTCGCCGACAACGGCGAGCAGCTCAGGGAAGCCGGCCCCTCGATGCCGGCCGAGGTGCTCGGCTTCAACGGCACGCCCGAGGCCGGCGACCGCGTGGCGGTGGTCGAATCCGAGGCCCGTGCCCGCGAGATCACCGGCTACCGCGAGCGCCTGAAGCGTGATCGCCTTGCGGCGCGCGGCGCAAGCCAGGCCCGCTCGCTCGCCGACATGATGCGCGACCTCAAGGAAGGCGCCGGCCGCAAGGAGTTCCCGCTCGTCGTCAAGGGCGATGTGCAGGGCTCGATCGAAGCCATCGTCGGCGCGCTCGAGAAGATCGGCAACGACGAGGTGCAGGCGCGCGTCATCCATGCGGGCGTCGGCGGCATCACCGAGAGCGACGTGACGCTGGCGGAAGCCTCCGGCGCGGCCGTCATCGGCTTCAACGTGCGTGCGCACAAGGAGGCTCGCGAAGCCTCCGATCGCCTCGGCATCGAGATCCGCTACTACAACATCATCTACGACCTCGTGGATGACGTGAAGCAGGCGATGTCGGGCATGCTGGCGCCGACGCTGCGCGAGCACATGCTGGGCAACGCGCAGATCCTCGAGATCTTCAACATCACGAAGGTCGGCAAGATCGCGGGCTGCCGCGTCACCGACGGCGTCGTGCAGCGCGGGGCCAACGTGCGCCTCATCCGCGACAACGTCGTCATCCACGAAGGCAAGCTCAGCCAGCTCAAGCGCTTCAAGGACGACGCCAAGGAGGTCCTTGCCGGCCAGGAATGCGGCATGGCCTTCGAGAGCTACCAGGACATGCGCGCCGGCGACGTCATCGAGTGCTATCGCGTCGAGGAAATCAAGCGCAGCCTCTGAGGGCGGCGTAGAAGGCAGGTCCGCCTGGCAGGCCTCGTGGCTCGCCGGGCGCTGCCGGCGCGTGGACCGCGGCCCGTCCTTCCGGCCGCGGGCCGGGCGTCTCGTGGCAACCGGCCGCTAGGCTGCAGGACCCGGTCCGATCCCGGGGAGAAGACATGGCTAAATCACGTTTCGACACGGGCGCGGGCCCGTCCCAGCGGCAATTGCGCGTCGGCGAGGCGGTGCGCCACGCGATCGCCGAGATCCTCGCGCGCGGCGAGGTGATGGACGAGGTGCTCGCCTCGCACGTCATCACCGTGCCCGAGGTGCGCATGAGCCCGGACCTCAAGCTGGCGACGGTCTTCGTCATGCCGCTCGGCGGCCAGGACACGAAGCCGGTGCTCGCCGCGCTCGAGCGCAACCGCCGCTTCCTGCGCGGCGAGCTGGCGCGCCGCATCAACCTCAAATTCGCACCCGACGTGCGCTTTCGTCTCGACGAGAGCTTCGACGAGGCGCGGCGGATCGACACGCTCCTGCAGAGCGACAAGGTCCGCAGGGACATTGTGCGCCCCGAGGGGGCAGACGACAGCGACGACGAAGCCTGACGGGCATGGATCACCTCTCGATGAGCCAGGACAAGGAACAGCAGGGCGACGGCGTCGCGCTGGGCAGCGGGGAAACCGGCTTCCAGCCGCGCGAGGGCCAGCGGGGACCGCGGCCGCCGCGGCCCAAGAAGCGCGACGTGCACGGATGGGTGGTGCTCGACAAGCCCGTCGGCATGACCTCGACCCACGCCGTCGCCATCATCAAGCGCATCTTCAACGCCAAGAAGGCCGGCCATGCCGGCACGCTCGATCCGCTCGCCTCGGGGCTGCTGCCGGTGGCGCTGGGCGAGGCGACGAAGACCGTGCCCTTCGTCATGGACGGGCGCAAGGCCTATGCCTTCACCGTCAGCTGGGGTACCGAGACCGATACCGACGACGCCGAGGGCGCGGTGGTCGCGACGAGCGAGGCCCGGCCCGACCGCGCCGCCATCGAGGCGCTGCTGCCGCGTTTCACGGGCACCGTCATGCAGGTGCCACCGCGCTTCTCGGCCATCAAGATCGACGGCGAGCGCGCCTATGACCTTGCCCGCGACGGCGAGGTGGTGGAGCTGCAGGCCAGGCCGGTGCAGATCGACCGCCTGAGCCTCGTCGCGCACGACGGCCAGTCGAGCGTCTTTGCCGCCGAATGCGGCAAGGGCACCTATGTCAGGGCCATCGCCCGCGACCTCGGACGGGCGCTCGGCTGCCTCGGCCATGTCGCGACGCTGCGGCGCACACGTGTCGGCCCATTCGAGGAGGCCGACGGCATCTCCATCGACGCCCTGCGCGAGCTCGAGGGGCTCGACGAAGCGGCACGGGCCGAGAAGGGCCTGAGGCCCGTGGCGGTCGGCCTCGCCACCCTGCCGCAGGTCTCGGTGACGCGTTCGGACGCCGGCCGGCTGGCGCGCGGCCAGTCCGTGCTGCTGCGCGGGCGCGACGCGCCGCTCGGCGAGGGCTGCGTCGCCGTCTTCGCCCATGGCGCGCTCATCGCGCTGGGGGATCTGGAGCACGGGGAGCTGCATCCGCGGCGCATCTTCAACCTGCCGCAGGCGCGCTGACGGTCGCTCTGGCCTTGGCGCGCCAATGGGTATATAGAGACCGCTTCGCGTGGGGCATGTCCCCGCGCGCAGCATGCCGATGCGACCGCGCTGGACGACATCCCGGCCCGGCCGGCGGCAAACCGCCTCCCGCAAGAGCGGCGGCGGCATCGATGACATCAAGCGAAAGGAAGAACCGATGTCGATCACGGCCGAGCGCAAGCAGGCTCTCCTCAAGGACTATGCCCGCGAGGCGAATGATACGGGCTCCCCGGAAGTGCAGGTTGCGATCCTCACGGAGCGCATCGTCAACCTGACGGAGCATTTCAAGGTCCACGCCAAGGACAACCACTCCCGGCGCGGCCTTCTCAAGCTCGTGTCGCAGCGTCGTTCGCTGCTCGACTACCTGAAGAAGAAGGATGAGGGCCGCTACCGCACCCTCATCGAGCGTCTCGGCCTTCGCCGCTGAGGTTTCTGCCCGGAGCGTCCGCGCTCCGGGCATTTTGCCAGGTGCCGCATCATGCGATGCGGCCGAAGATCGGTGCGGCGCCCCCGGGGCGCGGCACCTTCAGCCGGACGGGCCGTTGCATGTCGATGCACCCCTCCGGCTCTGCGTCAGGCCCTTCCATGGGGAGGGGCCGCGAACCGGCCAGGCTGACGACCATGGCAGGATCGCCAGACGCTTCCCGCCGTTCGCGCCCCTCGGGGCCGGCGGGGCGGGCAGCCTCTCGCCGTCTTGCTCATGGCGTCGACCACATGGCCCGACCATGAGAGAAAAGACATGTTCGATATCCAACGCGTGGAACTGGACTGGGCCGGCAAGCAGCTGACCCTCGAGACCGGCCGCGTCGCCCGCCAGGCCGACGGCGCCGTGCTCGCGACCTATGGCGAGACCACCGTGCTCGCCACCGTGGTGGCGGCGAAGGAGCCGAAGCCCGGCATCGACTTCATGCCGCTGACCGTCAACTACCAGGAGAAGGCCTATGCCGCGGGCCGCATCCCGGGCGGCTACTTCAAGCGCGAGGGCCGGCCGAGCGAGCGCGAGACGCTGATCTCGCGCCTCATCGACCGCCCGATCCGTCCGCTCTTCGTCGACGGCTGGCGCTGCGACACCCAGGTCATCATCACGGTGCTGAGCCATGACCTCGAGAATGATCCGGACATCGTCTCGATGGTGGCGGCCTCGGCGGCGCTGACCCTGTCGGGCGTGCCCTTCATGGGCCCCGTGGGCGCGGCGCGCGTCGCCTATGTCGGCGGCGAGTACAAGGTCAACCCGACCTCCGCCGAGATGGAAGGCTCCGACCTCGACCTCGTCGTCGCCGGCACGGCGGACGCGGTGCTGATGGTGGAATCGGAAGCCAAGGAGCTGCCGGAAGACGTGATGCTGGGCGCCGTGATGCACGGCCATGCGCATTTCCAGCCGGTGATCGACGCCATCATCCGTCTCGCGGAGAAGGCGGCGAAGGAGCCGCGCAACCTCGAAGCGGCGGACGTCTCGGAGGTCGAGAAGGCCATCCTCGAGATCGCCGAGGCGGACCTGCGCGCCGCCTACCAGATCGTCGAGAAGCAGGGCCGCTACGCCGCGGTGGACGCCGCCAAGGCCAAGGTGATGGCCGCGCTCTGCCCCGAGGAGGGCGAGGCCCGGTTCGAGGCCGAGAAGGTCAAGGCCGTCTTCAAGGAAGTCCAGGCCAAGATCGTGCGCTGGAACATTCTCGACACCGGCACGCGCATCGACGGGCGCGACGTGAAGACCGTGCGTCGCATCGTTGCGGAAGCGGGCTTCCTGCCGCGCGCCCACGGTTCGGCGCTCTTCACCCGCGGCGAGACGCAGGCCCTCGTGGTCGCGACGCTCGGCACGGGCGATGACGAGCAGTTCATCGACTCGCTGGAAGGCACCTACAAGGAGACCTTCCTGCTGCACTACAACTTCCCGCCCTATTCGGTGGGCGAGACGGGCCGCATGGGTTCGCCCGGGCGCCGCGAGATCGGCCACGGCAAGCTCGCCTGGCGCGCCCTCCACCCGATGCTGCCGCCGCATCACGAGTTCCCCTACACGATCCGCGTGGTCTCCGAGATCACCGAATCGAACGGCTCCTCGTCGATGGCGACGGTGTGCGGCGCCTCGCTGTCGCTGATGGACGCGGGCGTGCCGCTGCGCCGTCCGGTGGCCGGCATTGCCATGGGCCTCATCCTCGAGGGTGAGCGCTACGCGGTGCTGTCCGACATCCTCGGCGACGAGGATCACCTCGGCGACATGGACTTCAAGGTGGCCGGCACCGACCAGGGCGTGACCGCGCTGCAGATGGACATCAAGATCGCCGGCATCACCGAGGAGATCATGCGCGTCGCCCTCGACCAGGCGAAGGCCGGGCGCATGCACATCCTCGGCGAGATGGGCAAGGCGCTCTCGGGCGCCCGCGCCGAGCTCGGCCAGTACGCCCCGCGCATCGAGACCATCAAGATCCCGCAGGACAAGATCCGCGAGGTCATCGGCTCGGGCGGCAAGGTCATCCGCGAGATCGTGGAGAAGACCGGCGCCAAGGTCGACATCTCCGACGACGGCACCGTCAAGGTGGCCTCGTCCGACCTCAAGTCGATCACCGCGGCGATCAACTGGATCAAGGGCATCGCGGCCGAGCCGGAAGTGGGCGTCATCTACGAGGGCACGGTGGTGAAGACCACGGACTTCGGCGCCTTCGTCAATTTCTTCGGCTCGCGCGACGGCCTCGTCCACATCTCGCAGCTCGCGGCGCAGCGCGTGCAGAAGGTGACGGATGTCGTCAAGGAAGGCCAGAAGGTCAAGGTCAAGCTGCTCGGCTTCGACGAACGCGGCAAGGTGCGCCTGTCGATGAAGGTCGTCGACCAGGAGACGGGCGAGGACCTCGAGGCCAAGGGCAAGTCCGACGCCGAGACGGCCGCCGAGTAACGATGGGCCGATCCCTGGGAGGCCGGGCGGACCTGTGCTGTCCGGCTTTGCGGGGAACCGCGCCTCTCGTCCTGGCCGCGCTCGTCGCGGCCAAGCACGCTTTTTCCGTTGCTCAAGGTTGCAAGGCGTGGATGCCTGCGACAAGCGCGGGCATGACGGTGGGGTAGCGTTCAGTCGACAGAAAGCCGCCGGAGCGATCCGGCGGCTTTTCCTTTTCAGGGGGGCCTTCGGCTACTGGCTCGACCAGATGATGCGGGCCATCCAGGCGATGTCGCCGACCGCCACGGCGCGGTCCTCGTGCTCGGGGTTGAGCGAGCGCAGCTCCACCGTGCGGGCGGTGCGGCGCTTCAGCTCCTTGGCCATGAACTCGCCATCGGCCGTCTTGACGACGACGCGGTCGCCGCGCCTGACGCTCGATGTCGGCGAGACGATGATGACGTCGCCGTCGCGGTAGAGCGGCAGCATCGAATCACCCGAGACTTCGAGCGCATAAACCTTCTCGTCGATGCCGTCGGGGAAGGACACCTCGTCCCAGCCGGAGCCGACGGGAAAGCCGCCGTCGTCGAAGAAGCCGCCGCGCCCGGCCTGGGCGAAGCCGATGAGCGGGATGGTCCGGTGAGGCACCTGTTCCTGATGACGGACGACCGACAGGAAGTCGTCGATCGTCGCGCCGGTCGCATCAAGCACCTTGGCGATCGATTCCGTCGAGGGCCAGCGCGGGCGCCCGTCCGCACCGGTGCGCTTGGAGCGGTTGAACGCCGTCGGGTCGAGGCCGGCCTTGCGCGCAAGGCCCGAGGCACTGAGGCCGTGACGGGACGCCAGGGCGTCGATCGCGTTCCAGATCGATTCGTGCGACAGCATGCCCACCTCCCGCTCATCGGAAATGGCGCATCGCGCAGCGGGGGGGTGCCGCCGCGTTAGGATGACAATCTAACTATAGGACTTATTGCCCCGTTTGTCTCGTGCGAAATCTTGCCGCAACAGCCCCTGAATGGGGTGTCCCGCGCATTGATCTTCGCAGCGCGAGCCCCTACAGCGGGAGGGCACTCGCGGGAGTATGGCGGTGGCGTTGGTATACAAGATCTGTCCGCGGCAGATGTGGGCCGAAGCGGAGGCTGCCGGTGTGTTTTCCGGTGCTCCCGTCGATGTCGCGGACGGCTTCATTCACTTCTCGACGGCCGCGCAGATGCGCGAGACGGCGGCGAAGCACTTCGCCGGCCAGCAGGATCTCGTGCTCGTGGCCATCGAGGCCGCAGCCCTCGGCGAAGCGCTGCGCTGGGAGCCATCGCGCGGCGGGGACCTCTTTCCGCATCTCTACGGGCCGCTCGCCCTTTCGGCGGTCCGCTGGGTCAGGCCGCTGCCGCTCGGCGCGGATGGGCGCCATCAGTTTCCGGACGACCTGTAAATGTTCTCGCTCCTCGCATCCTTCGCGCGGCCGGCGCTGCTCGCCCTCGATCCGGAACTCGGCCATCGCCTGGCCATTCGGGCGCTCTCGATGGTTTCCGCCGCGACGCCGGAGGCCGATGCGCCGGCGCTCGGCGTCAAGGCCTTCGGGCTCGACTTCCCCAATCCCGTCGGGCTTGCGGCGGGGTTCGACAAGAACGCCGAGGCGGTCGAGGGGGCACTCGGCCTCGGCTTCGGCTTCGTCGAGGTGGGCACGATGACGCCGCGTCCGCAGCCGGGCAACAGCCGGCCGCGGCTGTTCCGCCTGGTGCGCGACGAGGCGGTCATCAATCGGCTCGGCTTCAACAACGAGGGCCACGCGGCCGGGGTCGCGCGACTTCGCCGCCGTGGCGGGCGGCCCGGCATCGTCGGCGTCAACATCGGCGCGAACAAGGATACCGAGGACCGGATCAGCGACTATGTCGCCGGCATTCGCGCCTTCGCGCCGCATGCCGCCTATTTCACCGTCAACATCTCCTCGCCGAACACGCCCGGCCTGCGCGACCTGCAGCATGCCGCGGCCCTCGACGAACTCATCGCCCGCGTGCTCGACATGCGCGACGCCGTGGCTGAAGAGAACGGGCGCCGGCCCGTGCTCATCAAGATCGCCCCGGACCTGACGCTGCCGGAGCTCGATGCCGTCGTCTCGGTGGCGCGCCGCCGCAGCATCGACGGGCTGATCGTGTCGAACACCACGGTGACGCGCCCGCCCGGCCTCGTGGAGACGATGGTCGGCCAGGAGGCCGGCGGCCTGTCCGGCAAGCCGCTCTTTCCGCTTGCCACGGCGATGCTCGCGGCCACCTACCAGCGCGTGGAAGGAGCCTTCCCGCTCATCGGCGTCGGCGGCATCGATTCGGCGGAGACGGCCTGGACCAAGATCACCGCCGGCGCCACGCTGCTGCAGCTCTATACGGCCCTCGTCTACAAGGGGCCCGGCCTCGTGCGCGACATCAAGGAGGGCCTGCGCGCCCGCCTTGCGCGCGAGAGGCTCGGCAACCTGTCGTCCGTCGTCGGCCGCAACGCGGCCGACCTCGCCCTCAAGGCCTGAACGGCTCAGCCCGCCGCCGGCGGGAAGGACGCGCGGGCAAGGCGCGGGAAGAGGAGCCCCTGGCCGATGCCGCGCACGGCGAGGAAGACGAGGAGCGCCGTCCACAGGCCGGCATTGCCGAGCGGCAGCAGGACGAGGAAGGTGGCGAGGAAGATCGCGAACGCGATGAGCATCAGGTTGCGCATCGCCCGGCCCCAGGTCGCCCCGATATAGACGCCGTCGAAGGTGAAGGCTGCCGCCCCGACGACCGGCGTGAGGGCGGCGAAGACGAGGAAGTCGCGGGCCGCGGCCCGGACCTCGGCATTCGTCGAGATGAAATCGATGAAGCTGTTGCCGAAGGCGAGGAAGAGGAGCGAGCTGCCCGCGCCGAAGAGGAGGCACCAGAACAGCGCGAGCCCCGTCGCCCGGCGGAAGCCGCGCGCGTCCCGGCTGCCGAGCGCCTGGCCGCACAGCTGCTCGGTCGCCGTGGCGAAGCCGTCGAGGAAATAGCCGCCGATCAGGAACATGTTGTAGAGCACGGCGTTGGCCGCCAGCGTCACGTCGCCCTGGCGCGCGCCGTAGGCCGTGAAGACGCCGAAGGCGAGCAGCAGCGCGACGGTACGCACCACGATGTCGGCGTTGAGGCCGAGCATGGCGAGGAGCTTCTCCCGCTCGAGGAGATCCATCCGGGGCACGGCGAAGGGGCGCGAGCCGAGCCGCGCCAGCACGACGAGGCCGAGCCCCACCCCGGCGGCTTCCGCGAGGAGGGTGCCGAGCGCCGCGCCCCTGACGCCGAGGCCGAGCCCGGCGACCAGGACGAGCGTCAGGGCGATGTTGACGACGTTGATCGACACCTGCAGCACGAGGCCGAGGTCGGTGCGGCCGCGGCCGATGACGCTGCCGAGGATGGCATAATTGGCGAAGGCGAAGGGCGCGGACCAGATGCGCAGGTCGTAATAGGCCCAGGCCGCATCGGTCACGGCGCTGCTGGCGCCGACGAGCGCGAAGATGGCGAGGCCGACGGGCCATTGCAGGAGGACGAGGGCGGCGCCCGCCAGGGCCACGATGGCGAGGGCACGGGCGAGCACGCGGTCGATCTCCCGATCGTCGCCGCGCCCGTAGGCCTGGGCGGTGAGGCCGGCCGTGCCCATGCGCAGGGCGGCGAAGCTCCAGAACAGGAAATCGAAGATGACGCCGCCGATGGCGACGGCGCCGAGCAGATGCGCCTCGCCGAGGCGGCCGATCACCGTCGCGTCGACGAGGCCGAGCAGCGGCGTCGTCACGTGCGACAGCATCATCGGCAGCGCCAGCAGCACGATGCGCCGATGGGTCGTTTCGATCCGGCGCGGGGCGATGGCGGGGTCGGCGCAGGCGCCGCTCACGGCCGGCTCACCTCTAGCGGCGGCCGAACAGGCGCACGATCAGCCAGACTGGCACGACGATGATGGCGCCGTACAGCAGCCATTGGCCAACCTCATGGAGAGCGGCGAAGCCGCGGCCGACGACGCGGCGGATGAAGTCGACGATGCCGTCGATGAGGCCGAGCGGCGTGATGCCGAGGAAGGCCATGATGGCGCCGACGAGAACCGACAGGAAAATGAGCTTGATCAGGACCGACAGGGGCGAGCCGCCGAGAAAGCGCTGAAGCGAGCCGTTCGCCATCGTCCGATCCCTTCTGTCCCTCGGCCGGCCCTTCGCTCTGGACCAGAGCTGGCCTCGCATGGTTTCCTCGCATCGGCGCCTGCCGGCCGCCGCGCATGTCGCATGCAACGTGACATGGACGATCCCTTCCTCGCGCGCAAGGTCCCGATGCTCGATCCCCGCCTCTTCCATCCCGACGCCGTCGATGCCGAAACCGCCGCCCTCAACGCGGACATCCTCGCCCGGCTCACCGGCGCGCCCGACCAGTGGAGCGCGCCCGCGGCCGTGGTGCGCGAGAACCGCGCCAAGGGGCTCGGGCCCTTCCCGCCACTGCCGAAGAGCCCGCGGGCGAAGGTCGTCACCATCGACGGGCCGAGCGGGCCGCTTCACCTGCGCGTCATCGCGCCCGAGACGCCGCGGGGCGTCTTCCTCCACATCCACGGCGGCGGCTGGATGCTGGGCGCTGCCGACGAGCAGGATCCCTTCCTCGAGTTCTTTGCCGAGCGGCTCGGCTTCGCCGCCGTGTCCGTCGACTATCGCCTCGCGCCCGAGCATCCTTACCCGGCGGGGCCGGACGATTGCGAGGCGGCGGCGCTGTGGCTGGTGCGCGAGGGGCGCGAGCGCTTCGGCACCGAGCGCTTCATCATCGGCGGCGATTCCGCCGGGGCGCACCTGTCGGTGGTGACGATGCTGCGCCTGAGGGAGCGGCACGGCCTCACGCCCTTTGCCGGCGCCAATCTCATCGCGGGCGTCTACGACCTTGCGCTGACGCCGAGCGTGCGGCGCTGGGGGGAGGAGAAGCTCATCCTCAACACGCGCGACATCTTCCTCTTCGTGCAAGGCTTCCTGCGCCGGGAGGGGGATATGCGCGCTCCCGACGTCTCGCCGATCCATGCCGATCTTTCCGGCCTGCCGCCGGCGCTCTTCACCATCGGCACGCGCGATCCGCTCATCGACGATTCGCTCTTCATGGCAGGGCGCTGGGCGGCGGCCGGCAACCGCAGCGAACTCGCCGTCTGGCCGGGCGGCTGCCATGTCTTCACGCGCTTCGACATCGGCCTGACGCGCGAGGCGCTGGCGCGGATGGAAGGTTTTGTGGCGTCGCTCTAGATCAGGCCGCGCTCGGCGCGGGCACCTGCCCGGCGGCGGCGATCTTGGCCGCGGCGATCACCGCCTGCGTGCGGCTCTCGACGCCGAGCTTCTGCAGGATGGCCGAGACATGGGCCTTGACGGTCGCCTCGGACACGGAGAGCTCGTAGGCGATCTGCTTGTTGAGCAGGCCCTCCGACAGCATCATCAGGACGCGCACCTGCTGCGGCGTGAGGCTGGCGAGGCGCTTGACGAGCTCGCCCGTCTCGCGGTCGACGGGGGCGGCGAGGTCGATGTCGGCCGGCGTCCAGTTGCCGCCGGCGAGCACGGTGCGGATGGCCGTGCGCATGTCCTCGGCGTCGAGCGCCTTGGGGATGAAGCCGGCGGCGCCGAAATCGATGCAGCGGCGGATGACCGACGGTTCGTCGTTGGCCGAGACGATGACGACCGGGATGTCCGGATGCTGGGCGCGCAGGTACATCAGCCCGGAGAACCCCTGCACGCCGGGCATGGCGAGGTCGAGCAGCACGAGATCGGCGGAGGCGTCCGCATTGAGCGCGGCGCACATGTCGGCGAAGGAGCCGGCCTCGACGATGCTCGCGTCGGCGACCACCCCCGCCAGCGCCTGGCGCAAGGCGCCGCGGAACAGCGGATGGTCGTCCGCTATGATGATGCGTGCTGCGGAATCGCTCACGGCCCACCCCATGCTCTGCCGTGCCATTTTTCGCCCCGGGGCGGCGAGACGGCAAGCCCTGCGTTCGTCGGTCCCGCACCCGTCAAGGCAAAATCCGCACAACCGCTGAACTTTGCGGGACTGAGCCGAGCAGAAGTTTGCCATGTGCGGTGCGTCATGTCACACGAAGATGCTGCGGACAATGGCGGGAGCGGGAGCCTCGGGACATGATGGCAGGCGGCAGGCCGGGGGGGCAGGCGCAGCGCCTTCTGCTCGCGGCGGCGATGGCGTCCGTGATCGGGCTGATGTGGCTGCTCGAGCGCATCGGCGTGCCCGAATCATTGCTGACGCCCGTGCTGCTCAGCCTGCCGCTCGTGCTCTTCCTCCTCGTCGGACTCGGGGCGCGGACGATGAGCCTCGCCACCTTCGATGCCGCCGACCGCAGCCTGCCGGCGGCGGTGGCGACCCTCGCCCTGCCGGTCGTCGTGCTGGCACTCGTCGTGCTGGCCGGCAATGCGCCCGCCCTGCGCTGGGGCGCCGTCGCCGGGCTCGTGCTGCATGCGGTCCTCGCTCCCTTCCTCCACGATATCGCCGCCCCGACGCCTGCAGGCACCCTCGCCGGGCGCTTCGGCGCGCCGGCGCGCTTCGCCGCCGTCGTCGTCCTCGTGCCCGTCACCTTCATCGCGCTCGCCCTGATGCTGCAGGATGCGGCCGTCGTCCTCGCGCAATCGCTCGCCCTCGGCTATCCCGCCACCCTGCGCCTCCTTCTTGTTCTCGCCGCGGTGGTCGCCATGGTGGGCGGGCTGAGGGCCGTCGCTGCGACGCTCGCCGTGCAGGGCGGGCTGGTGGCGGGGTTTGCCGGACTGCTGGCCGCGACCCTTGCCGCGGCCTGGTGGCACGCCTTCGTCGAGAGCGTGCGCTCGGGGGCGGACACCGTGATGCCCTTTGCCGGGGCGGTCGCGCCGCTTCTTGCCTGGCTCGCGGGCGGGCCGGCGGAGGAGGGCATGCTGGTGCCCTTCCTCGTCGCGATGCTGGGCGTCGCGGCCTTGCCCCTCGTGACCGGCCTTTCCGCGGCCCTGCCGGGCAGGGGCCTTGCCGGCCGTGTCTCGCTGCGGGCGGCGGTGGTGCTCGCAGCGCTCGTCCTCATCGTCGATGCCGCCGTGGTCTATCTTCCGGGGGCGCTGCTCGAAGGCTCATGGCTGCTCAGGCAGATGTCGGCCGTCGCGCATCTGGCGACGATGCTGGCGGGCGTCGCCGCCCTCGGCTTCCTTCTCGGCCTTATCCTGTCGCGCGACGTCTACCGGGTCAACGCGCCGCGGGCCTCCACCGCCCGCAAGACCGTGATCGCGCGGCTCGCCGTGCTCGCGGCGTTGGGGGCCGCCGCGGCAGCCGTTCCGCTCGCGGGCAACGTCGCGCCGGCGGTGGCGGTGAACCTCGTCCTCGGTGTCTCGGCCGGCGCTCTCCTGCCGGCGCTCCTCTTCGCGCTGCTGCCCGGCGGGCGGGGCTGGGCGGCCGCGCTCGCCATCCTCGGCGGCGCGGCGATCGTCGCCTCGACCGAGCTGCCCGCGCTGGCGCCGGCCCTCATCGCCGGCACGCCAGCACTCGCCTGGCCCGCCGCGCGGCTCGGGGAAGCGGCGCCCCTGTGGGCGGCGGCCTGGGCCGTCCTCGTAATGACGCTCGGCCTCGCGCTGTCGCGCTGGCGGGGCGGCACCGCCGGTCAGGCGCTCGCATCGTCCTGAGCGGCGCCGATCGCCGTGACGAGCACCTCCCGCGCGTGCGGACGGTCGCGGTGCTCGATGAGGTAGATGCCCTGCCAGGTGCCGAGCGCCAGCCGCCCCGAGACGACGGGCACGGCGAGCGAGGCGTCGGTCAGCATGGTGCGGATATGGGCCGGCATGTCGTCCGGCCCCTCGATGGCGTGCACATAGGTTCGGTTGCGCGGGGCGAGATGGTCGAGGGCCGTCGCGAGATCCGCGCGCACGTCCGGATCGGCATTCTCCTGGATGGTCAGCGAGGCCGAGGTGTGCCGGCAGAAGACCGTGAGGAGCCCGTCGGCGATGCCGCTCGTCGCGAGCCACCGCCGGACGGCATGGGTGATGTCGGTGAAGCCGGGCCCGCGCGTGCGGACCACGAGGCGCGCGCTCGCCTGGCGCGTCACGGGCCCGGCGCCGAGCGGCGTCGTCTCGATGGCGTCGCGTTGCGTCATGTCTTCCCCGCCCTCGTCTTCATCGTTCCCTCGCGCGGCAAGAGGCCGGCGAGATAGTCGAGCCGGTCGGCCTCGCGCGGCGGCTTGTCCCAGCGGATGCGGCTGATGCGCGGAAAGCGCATGGCGACGCCGGACTTGTGGCGCGTCGACTGCTGGACGCCCTCGAAGGCGACCTCGAGCACGAGGCCGCGCTCGCCCGTGTGGACGACCTCGCGCACCGGGCCGAAGCGGTTGACCGTCTCCCGCCGCACGAAGCGGTCGAGCTCCTTCAGCTCCTCGTCGGTGAAGCCGAAATAGGCCTTGCCGACGGGCACGAGCTCCTCGCCCTCGGGCCCGCTGCGCCACAGGCCGAAGGTGTAGTCGGAATAATAGGACGAGCGCTTGCCGTGGCCACGCTGGGCATACATCAGCACGGTGTCGACGAGGTGCGGGTCGTGCTTCCACTTGTACCACAGGCCCTTGGGCCGGCCGGGGACATAGGGGCTGTCGCGGCGCTTGAGCATGACGCCCTCGACGGCCTCGGCATCGATGCCGGCGCCGGCCTCTTCCGGCCGGGCGCGCGCGGCGACCAGTTCCTCCCAGCTGGCGAAGGGCACCAGCGGGGAGAGGTCGACGCGCCCGCCGGCGAGCCGCGCGACGAGCGCCTCGAGCCGCCGGCGCCGCTCCGCGAAGGGCAGGGGACGCAGGTCCTCCTCGCCCTCGCCCAGCAGGTCGTAGGCGCGGATATGGGCGGGGAATTCCTGCATCAGGCGCGGCGTGATCGCCTTGCGGTTGAGGCGCTGCTGCAGCACGTTGAAGCTCTCGACGCGCCCCCCGCGCAGGACGAGAAGCTCGCCGTCGAGCGCCCCGACGAAGGCGTCTTCCGCGATGAGGGCCTCGCAGAGGTCGGGAAAGGAGCCGGTGATGTCCTCGCCGGTGCGGGAATAGAGCCGGACGATACGCCGGCCCTCCAGCGTCAGTTCGCGCACGGCCTCGATGCGGATGCCGTCCCATTTCCATTCGGCACAGAATTCGGCCGGGTCGAGGCGCGAGAACTCCTCCTCGTCGAGCGGGTGCGACAGCATCGGCGGGCGGAAGGGGGCGACGACGAGCCCCTCCGGCCGCTCCGCCCGGCCTTCGAGCCAGGCGAAGAGCGGCTCGTAGGGCGGTGTCAGGCCGTGCCACAATTCCTCGACCGCATTGGGATCGACCCCGCCGAGCCCGGCGACGGCCGTCTTGGCGAGGCGGGCGGAGACGCCGATGCGCAGCGCCCCGGTGATGAGCTTGAGCAGCGCCCAGCGCCCGGTCTCGTCGAGCGCATCGAGCCAGCGCGCGAGAAGGCCGGGCAGTTCGGTCTTCGCCGTCATGGAGAGGCCCTCGACCACGTCGGCGAGGCGCGGCGGCGAGGCGTTGTGGCCAGTGCCCGCCTGCGATGGCGCCGGCCACATGAGGGCGACGGTTTCGGACAGGTCGCCGACATAGTCATAGGAGAGGGCGAAGAGCACCGGATCGGTGCGCTCGGCAATGAGCGCGCGCACGAGGCCGGGCTTGGCGTTGCGGAAGGAGAGCCCGCCCGTGAGGGCGGCGAGGGCATAGCCGCGCTCGGGGTCCGGCGTCGTGCGGAAGAAGTCCTCCATCAGCCGCAGCTTGGCGTTGCGGCGCGGCTCGAAGGCGAGGCGGTCGAGCAGCTCGGCGAAGTCGTTCATGCCGAAGGCTCCGCGACGGCTTCCTCCGCGACGGCTTCCGCCTCCGCCTCGTCGTCGCCGTAGCCGAGCATGTTGAGGGGACGTGCCGCGAGCCCCTCGCGCGTGCACCAGTGCACCAGCGCCTCCTCCTCGCCGTGCGTCACCCAGACCTCGCCCGCCCCGGTCTCGCGGATCGTCGCGCACAATTCGTCCCAGCCGGCATGGTCGGAGACGACGAGCGGCAGCTCGACGCCGCGCTGGCGGGCGCGGGCGCGCACCCGCATCCAGCCCGAGGCGAAGGCGGCGACCGGATCGGGGAAGCGCCGCGCCCACAGGTCCTGCAGGGCGCCCGGCGGGCACAGCACGACCGCGCCGCCGAGGCTCTCGCGGCCGCCGGGCTCGACCTTGCGCAGGTCGCCGAGGGCGATGCCGAGCTCGCCATAGAGCTGCATCAGCCGCTCCATGGCGCCGTGCAGGTAGACGGGCCGGTCATAGCCGCGCTGGCGCAGGAGGGCGACGAGGCGCTGCGCCTTGCCGAGGGGATAGGCGCCGAGGAGGTGCGCCCGCTCGGGAAAGAGCGTCAGGGAATGCAGCAGCTTGTCGATCTCGCCGGCGGCATCGGGATGGCGGAAGACCGGCAGGCCGAAGGTCGCCTCGGTGATGAAGACGTCGCAGCGCACGGGCTCGAAGGGCGCGCAGGTGGGGTCGCTAGCGCGCTTGTAGTCGCCGGAGACGACGATGCGCAGGCCGCCCGCCTCGATGAGGATCTGCGCCGAGCCGAGCACGTGGCCCGCCGGCAGGAAGGTGACGCGCACGGGCCCGAGCGTCACCGCCTCGCCGTAGCGCACCGCCTGGGCGGTGCCGCAGAAACCCTCGCCATAGCGCGCCGCCATGATGGCGAGCGTCTCCGCCGTCGCGAGCACGGCGCCGTGGCCGGCGCGGGCGTGGTCGGAA
The DNA here is from genome assembly GCF_014196925.1 of Chelatococcus caeni. Lineage (GTDB taxonomy): Bacteria > Pseudomonadota > Alphaproteobacteria > Rhizobiales > Beijerinckiaceae > Chelatococcus_A > Chelatococcus_A caeni. Next base: position 564,929 of record NZ_JACIEN010000002.1, read on the forward strand.
TGGCCGTGGGTGATCAGCGCACGCGGCACCGGCCGCAGCGGGTCGATATGGACGTCCGCGAGGGGGCAATAGAGCCCGGCCGGTGTGAGCGAGAGAATGTCGCGCGCCTGCATGGAGGCAAGATAGTTGCTCCCTCCCGGCCGGTTAAGCCCGCGAGGCCCGGGTGCCGTCACTTTCGGCTTGACGAAGACGAGCGCCCGGCGTTCTTTCCGCCGCCCTCCAACCTTAGTGTCCCCCACGCCCCATGCGGCCAACGAAGCTGATGACCTCCGGCGACCTCATCGTCGACCGACGCTACACCTTTGCCGAAAGCCTGATGCGGGAGAAGGACTGGGAGGCGGCCGCCGGGCTCATCGGCGAGATCGTCCGCCTCGCGCCGCACTGGGCGCCGGCCTGGATCAGCCTCGGCGAGGCGTTCGAGGCGCTCGGCCGGAGGGATGAGGCGCTGGACGCCTTCACGACGGCGCTCAGGCTGTCGCCCGAGGACGAGCTCGGCGCCGGCCTGCGGCTCGCCCGCCTCGGTGTGCTGCCCGCGACCGGCGCCATGTCGGCCGGCTATGTGCGGGCGCTGTTCGACGAATATGCGGGGCATTTCGACCGCCACCTCGTCGAGAAGCTGGCCTATCGTGGCCCCGATCTCATTCTCGAGACGCTGCGCGGCATCTGCGGGGCGACCGGCCGGCCGCCGCATTTCCGCCTGGCGCTCGACCTCGGCTGTGGCACGGGGCTGATGGGCGAGGCCGTGCGCCCCTATGCCGTCACGCTCGCCGGATGCGACATCGCCCCGCGCATGGTGGAGCGGGCGCGCCGGCGCGGCTGCTACGACCGGCTCGCAGTCGCCGAGCTGACCGCGTTTTTGCAAGGCGAGGCGCCGGGCTGCGCCGACCTGGTGCTCGCGGCCGACGTGTTCATCTATGTCGGCGACCTCGCACCCGTTTTCGATGCGGTCGCCCGGGCGATCGGCGACGGCGGGCTCTTCCTGTTCACCGTGCAGGACGTCACCGAGGCGCCGCTCGGCTTCGTCCTCGGCGAGGACATGCGCTTCGCCCACAGCACCGGCCATGTGGAGGCGCTGCTCGCCGCGGTCGGGCTCGATGTCGTGGCGTGCGATCCCGCTGTCCTGCGCCACGACGGCGGCCGGCCGGTGCCCGGTTTCGTCGTCGCGGCGCAGAAGCCGGTCCGGCCGCTTTGACAGCAGCCGCAGGATGACGGATCGCGCGCGAGGCGCTACCTCTTGGGGGTGACGCCGCATCTTCCGTCGCCCGCCGCGGCTGCCCTGCCGCCTGCCTTCTCCGCCTGGTTCGCCGGGCGCGGATGGCACGTGCGCGCGCACCAGCTCGATCTCCTCGCGAGCGCGCGGGCCGGGCGCTCGGCCCTGCTCGTTGCCCCGACGGGGGCCGGCAAGACGCTCGCCGGCTTCCTGCCGAGCCTCGTCGAGCTCGCGGAGGCGCCGGACCGGGCCGGCCTCCACACGCTCTACATCTCGCCACTCAAGGCGCTCGCCGTCGACATCGCGCGCAACCTCGAGGCGCCGGTCACGGAGATGGGGCTGCCGGTCAAGGTCGAGACGCGCACCGGCGACACGCCGGCCCACAAGCGCGCGCGGCAGATCGAGCGCCCGCCGCACATCCTCCTCACCACGCCCGAGCAACTCGCGCTGCTCATCGCGCATCGCGAGGCCGAGGCGTTCTTCTCCGGCCTGCGGCGTGTCGTGCTCGATGAACTGCACGCGCTCGTGACGTCGAAGCGCGGCGACCTCCTGTCGCTCGGCCTCATGCGGCTGTTCGCTCTCGCGCCGCAGGTGACGACGGTCGGCCTCTCGGCGACCGTGCGCGAGCCGGAGGTGCTGGCGCGCTATCTCGTGCCGCAGCGCGCGGGCCTGCCTTCGCCGGACATCATCACGGTGAAGGAGGGCGCGCGGCCGCAGATCGGCATCCTCGAAAGCCGGCTCGCGCCGCCGCTCGCCGGCCATACGGCGTTGCATGCCATGGACGAGATCTACCGGGCGATCCGCGACCATCGCCTGTCGCTGGTCTTCGTCAACACGCGCATGCAGGCCGAGTTCGTCTTCCAGGAGCTGTGGCGGATGAACGACGACGGCCTCGCCATCGCGCTGCATCACGGTTCGCTCGACGCCGGCCAGCGCCGGCGCGTCGAGGCGGCGATGGCCGAGGGGCGGCTCAAGGCCGTGGTTTGCACCTCGACGCTCGACCTCGGCATCGACTGGGGCGACGTCGACCTCGTCATCAATGTCGGCGCGCCGAAGGGCGCGAGCCGGCTGATGCAGCGGATCGGCCGCGCCAACCATCGCCTCGACGAGCCGTCGAAGGCTTTCCTGGTGCCGGCCAATCGCTTCGAGGTGCTGGAATGCCGGGCGGCGCTCGACGCCGTCGCAGAGGCGGCGCAGGACACGCCGGACGCGCGCACCGGCGCCCTCGACGTGCTTGCCCAGCATGTTCTCGGCCGCGCCTGCGCCGGGCCCTTCGATGCCGATGCATTCTACGAGGAGGTGCGCGGCGCCGCGCCCTATGCCGGCTTGCCGCGCCGGGATTTCGACGATGTCGTCGCCTTCGTCGCCACTGGCGGCTATGCGCTGAGGAGCTACGAGCGCTTCGCGCGGATCGTGAAGGGCAAGGACGGGCTGTGGCGCGTCACCACCCCGCGCGTTGCCCAGCAGTACCGGCTCAACGTCGGGACCATCGTCGAGGAGCCGATGCTGCGCGTGCGCCTCGCTCGCCCGCGCCGGGCGGGCGGGATGACCGTCGTGCGCGGCGGCCGCGTGCTCGGCGAGGTGGAGGAATATTTCGCGGAGGGGCTGACGCCGGGCGACACCTTCGTCTTCGCCGGCGAGGTGCTGCGCTTCGAGGGCATCTACGAGAACGAGGTCATCACCTCGCGCACGGCGGCGGGCACGGACCCGAAGGTGCCGTCCTATGCCGGCGGCAAGTTCCCGCTGTCGAGCTTCCTCGCCAGCCGCGTGCGCGCCATGATCGCGAGCCCGGGCGACTGGCACCGCCTGCCGAAGCCCGTGGCGAACTGGCTGATGGCACAGAAGATGAAGTCGCGCCTGCCGCGGCCGGGGGAGCTGCTCGTCGAGACCTTCCCGCGCGGCGGGCGCCACTATCTCGTCGCCTATCCCTTCGAGGGGCGGCTCGCGCACCAGACGCTCGGCATGCTGCTGACGCGGCGCCTGGAGCGGGCACGTCTCAAGCCGCTCGGCTTCGTCGCCAACGACTACGGCCTCGCCGCCTGGGGCATCGCCGACATCGGCCTCGCGGTCACCCAGGGGCGCCTGTCGCTCGCCGAGCTCTTCGCCCCCGACATGCTGGGTGACGACCTCGAGGACTGGCTGGCGGAATCGGCGCTGATGAAGCGCACCTTCCGCCATTGCGCGATCATCGCCGGCATGATCGAGCGGCGCTTTCCCGGCCAGGAGAAGACCGGCCGCCAGGTCACCATGTCGACCGACCTCGTCTATGACGTGCTGCGCCGGCACGAGCCGGACCACGTCCTCCTGCGCGCGGCGCGCGCCGATGCCGCAACGGGGCTGCTCGACGTGCGCAGGCTCGGCGATATGCTGGTGCGTGTCGCGGGGCGAATCGTGCACGCGCCGCTCGATCACCTCTCGCCGCTCTCGGTGGCGGTGATGCTCGAGATCGGCCGCGAGATGGTCTATGGCGAGGCCGCCGAGCACATGCTGGCGGAGGCCGAGGCGGCGATGATGGAAGAGGCGATGCAGTGAACGCGATGGGTGGCGAGGCTGGCACAGCGGGCGCGGCGCAGGTTCTGCGCCTCGGGCGGCTCGATCTCGTCGCCGATCCCGCCGGCGCGCTCTTCGTCGCGGACGAGGGGCTGCTCGTCGTCGCCGACCTCCATCTCGAGAAGGCCTCGTCCTTCGCCGGCCGCGGCGTCTTCCTGCCGCCCTACGACACGCGCGCCACGCTCGCCGCCGTGGCGCGCCTCGTCGCTCGCTATGCGCCACGGGCCGTCGTCGCGCTCGGCGACAGTTTCCACGATGCCGGTGCGCATGGGCGCCTCGACACGCGTGACAGCGAGGCGCTCGCAGCGCTGCAGCGCGGCCGCGACTGGCTGTGGGTGACCGGCAACCACGATCCGCAGGTGCCGCGCGCGGCCGGCGGGGAAAGCGCCGCCGAACTGCGCCTCGCCGACGTGGTGCTGCGGCACGAGCCTGCCGACGACGGCACGGCGGAGATCGTCGGGCACATGCATCCAGCCGCCAAGGTGCGGCTCACCGGCCGCTCCGTGCGCCGCCGCTGCTTCGCCGCTGGGGCACGGCGCATCGTCATGCCGGCGCTCGGCGCCCTGACGGGCGGGCTCAACCTGCGCGATGCCGCCTTCCGGCCGCTCTTTCCCGAGGGCGTCACGGCCCACGTGCTCGGCCAGCGGCTCTACGCCATCGGCTGGCCGCTGCTGCTGCCGGATTGAGCCTCGTCAGTCCCGCCGGAAGATGATCGTCGCGAGCCAGCCGAAGAGCACCGCCATGGTGACGACGCCGAGGCCGTAGAAGATGGCGTGGTCGTGGGCGAGGGTGACCGTCGCCTGTTCGAAGCCGGTCTTCACCACCTCGAAATTGGTGGTCTGCCGGGCGAGCTGCGCCCCGTCGACGAAGAGCGCGACCTCGACGTCGTAATTGCCGGTGGGGGCGACGGCGGGCAGGGTGATGGGCGCACGGAAGATGGACGGCGTCAGGAAGGTGACGCCGCGCGGCTCCTCGGCGAACAGCCTCTGGTCGTTCTTGAGCCGCAGCAGGGCCTCGCGGAACGGCTCCTCGCTCGTCAGGTGCTCCATGCCCGGCGTGGTGATCTGCATGCCGAGGCCAAGCCGGTAGCGGGTGAGAAAGGCCCCGCCCGCGATCTCGTCGATCGGTCGCGACGAGAGGACGGCCAGATAGGTCGGCAGGTCGACGAAGCGCCGCTGCGAGGTGTTCAGCCAGAGCGGCCCGACCCGCTCCTTCTCGCGCACGATCGTGGTGCGCCGCGGACCGCGCACGGTGATGACGACGTCATAGGGCGCGGCCCGCGCCACGGTGCGCTCGTCACGCTCGATGGCGCCGAAGACGACGATGGAGGAACCCGTGTAGGTCGAGGTGATCGAGACCCGGTGCGTCGACAGGGACAAGATCAGCGTCTCGGCCGCCGCCGGCGCGAGCGAGGCGAAGAGCCCTGCGAGGGCGGCCGCGGCGAGCAGCAGCCGGGACGTCGCCGTTCTTGTTGGCCCCGTCCTCGTCATGGCCGTGCTCCCACGGTGACGAGCGAGAAGGGCTCCTGCGGCCTCACCACGAGATCGATGGCAAAGCGGATGCCGACCCCGAGAACGAGGATGGCGAGGAGCAGGCGGAACGATTCGCCCTTGAGGTTCTGCCCGGCGCGGGCGCCGAACTGCGCCCCCATGACGCCGCCGATGATGAGCAGCATCGCCAGCACCACGTCCACCGACTGGTTGGTGAAGGCGTGCAGCAGCGTCGCCGCCATCATCGTGAAGAGGATCTGGAAGAGGGACGTGCCGACCACCACGGCGGCCGGGATGCGAAAGAGATAGATGAGAGCGGGGACGAGGATGAAGCCGCCGCCGATGCCGAGCACCGCCCCGGCGAAACCGATGAGCATGGCGAGCGTGACGATGGGAATGACGCTGCCGTAGAGCTTGGAGCGGTGGAAACGCATCTTCCACGGCAGGCCGAGATACCACGGATGCTCGCCCGAGCGGCGGGAGAGGGGGACGACGCCGCGGCGCGTCGCCCACATGGTCTTGAGGCTTTCGGCCAGCATCAGCGAGCCGATGATGCCGAAGAGCGTCACGTAGCTGACGACGATGACGAACTCGAGCTGGCCGAGGCGGCTCATGACGTTGAAGAACCACACCCCGAGCAGCGTGCCGACGAAGCCGCCCGCGACCAGCACGCCGCCGAGCTTGAAGTCGAGCGCCTTGCGCCGCCAGTAGCCGAGGGCGCCGGTGACCGAGGAAGCCGTGATCTGCGAGGCCTGGGTGGCGACCGCGATCGCCGGCGGGATGCCGAGGAAGATCAGGAGCGGCGTCATCAGGAAGCCGCCGCCGACGCCGAACATGCCCGAGATGAAGCCCACCGCCGCGCCCATGGCGAGGAGGGTGAACATGTTGACGGACATTTCGGCGATGGGCAGGTAGATGTGCACGGCACGGTACTCGGACGCTCGGTCGAATGCGACAGCGGCCGCGGGCCGTCGGCACGCGGCTGCTTCGTCAGTCTAGGGAAGCGTCCCTTAACGTGGGGTCAAAACCAAGGCATGACAGCTACGGTTGTGCACAGGGCCGTGTACTGACCCCTTGGTCGCCGTGCGAAAGGCACCGGGTCGCGCAGGAGCTGTCAGAGCCGCGACACTTTTCCGGGGGGCTTCTGCGCCCCCGGCGACGGGGCGGCGGCGCTCAGCTCCCAGCCGCCCGCGGGCACCTCATTGGCGGCGCGGACGGGCACCTTGACCTGCCAGCGGGCGAAGGCCGCCTTGCCGATGGCGAGCTCGCTCGCCGTCAGGCTGCGGGCGAGCTCATCGCGCTTGGCGGCGGCGTCCTTGTCGCCGTCGCGGGCGAGGACCGACAGCCAGGTGTAGGAGGCGACGAGATTGCGCTCGGTGCCGAGGCCGCGCGCGAGGAGGACGGCGAGGTTGAACTGGCTGTCGCGTACGCCGAACTCGGCCGCCTTGCTGAACCATTTCACGGCTGTCTCATAGTCGGGCTTGCCGGTGATGCCCTCGGCGTAGAGCACGCCGAGATTGTGCATCGCCCTGGCGTTGCCGGCCTCGGCCGCCTTCTCGTACCACATGCGCGCCGTGCCGACGTCGCGCGCGACGCCGATGCCCTTCTCGTAATGGCTGGCGATGCGGTATTGCGCCGGCACGAGGCCACCCGTCGCCGCGGCCTCGAAGAGCCGGGCGGCTTTGGCAACGTCGCGCGGCACGCCGCGGCCTTCCGCGAGGCGGGTCGCAACCTCGTAGACGGCGGCGGTCTCGCCCGCAGCCGCCGCCTTGCGCAACGGGGCGGGCAGGCCTTCCGCCGGCAGGTCGGCGACATAACTCGGCGGGATGAGAAGGGAGGCCGGCAGGCCCTCGTCGAGGCGCGAATTCTGCTCCGGCGCGGGGGCCGGCGGCGGCGCGCTGTCGGGGATGCCCGGGGTCGCCGGGAGGGAGCCCGTCGTCGCCGGGCCGGTGTCGGGTGCGAAGGGGTTGGCGGCGAAGGGGTTGAAGGCGTCGGGGGTGGGAGCGTCTGCCTGCGCCGGCCGTGACGACGGCGCCTCGGCCTCCTCCCGCGGAGCGGGCGCGGTGGCGTCATGGGCCGCTGCGGGTTCCGCGTCGCCGGTGGGGAGGGACTTGCCGGCGAGGCCGCTCAGCACCTGCGCCGCGCCGACGGCGATGACGATGGCGGCGAGGCCGATCAGCAGGGGCTTGCGCCGGGCGGCGACGCCGTTCCTGAGCCGCGCGACCGGGGAAGCGGCGGCATTGCGGCGCGTAGCCGCCGTCGGCCGCGGCTCCGCCCGGAGCGCGCGGACGGGATCCTCGGTCCTTTCGGCGGCCTCGGTCTCCCTGGCGCGCGAGGTGGTGTCCGGCAGCGCGGCGGCCGTTTCCGCCGCGGCAGCCTGCGCGGCCCGCCGGGCCGCCGCGATGAAGCTCGCCTTGACCGCTGCGGTGGGCGCCTCATCGAACGCCGGCGCGGCGGGCTTCGCGTCCTTCGCTGGAGGCGGGGCGTCCTCTGCCGGCTGCGCCGCGAGGAGCGCGGCGAGGGCGGCGCGCGGCGTCGGCGCATCGGCTGCAGCCGGGCGCGCCGGCGGTGCGACCTCGTCCCCCCGGCTGCGGGAAGGTTCGTTGGCCCTGAGCAGGGCGTCGAGGCTGGTGCGCAGGTCCTCGAACTCGACCGAATCGGCCGGATCGTCCTCGGACAGGCGCGACGGGGCGCCCGTTGCGGAGGGCCCGTCCGTCATGTCCTCCTCGAGCAGGGCGAGCCGGTCGACGATCCGCTCCAGCGTCTCGTGCACGGCTTCCAGCGTGTCCTGCGTCCGGAGGTCGGTGCTCGCCTGGGTCGTCTTCAGCTCGGCGAGGTCGCGCTTGAGCTGGCCGATCTCGGCGGGCACGGCCTCATAGGCATCGGGCAGCGCGGTGCGGGCCGCCTCGGCCGCGCGCCGGGCCGCCTGCTCGATGGCTTCGGCGGTGCCGTCCTGCAGCTCGCGCATCTCCTCGCGCAGCTGGTGGCGCATGTCGGCGAGGAGATCGGCCATCGTCCTTTCGAGCGAGGCCATGCCGTGCGCGATGCGCTCGCGCTCGGCAAGGGCCGGCGCCGCGCCGACCGCATCGATGCGCTCGGCGAGCTGGCCGATCTGCCGCTCGAGGGCGTCGAGGCCGGCCGTGTCGGTCTCGGCGGTGCGCACCTCCTCGATGCGTGCCGTCAAGGCGTGGATCATGCCTTCGATGCGCGCCAGGTCGGGCGCAGCGGCGGGCTGCTCCAGGCGCTCGTCGAGGCGGTCGAGGCGCGCGAGGACGTCGCCGATCGGCATCGCCGCCACCGGCCGCAAGGCCTCGTCGATCTTGCGCGACAGGGCTTCCAGCCGGACGATGATGGCCTCTTCGCCGAGGCTCGGGGCGGTGCGGTCGTGCGCCGCGGCCTCTCGTGCGATCGGTGCGTGGTTGCGGCGCGGGCGCTCGTCGAGCCGCCGGTTCATGGCGGCGAAGCGCTCGCCGAGGGTCGGGCTGTTGTCGAGCTCGCGCTGCCGGCGCCGGATTTCGGCGACGGCCGCCTCGAGCCGCCGGCGGGCCGCCCGTTCCTCGGACATCAGCGGACCGACGGTCTCCTCCTCGCCGGCTTCATCTCCGGCCGTGGCCGCGATGGCCTCAAGCCGCTCCCCGACATCGTCGAGCGCGTCGCGCAGCGCGTCGGCATCCTCATGCCAGCGCGGGGCGACATTGGGTGCCCTGTCGGCGGCGAGGTGCTGCTCGATGTCGCCGAGCCGCCGGCCAATGGCGATGAGGGCCTTGCCGATGGCGCCGGCCGTCTCGTCCTGCCGGTCGGCCATCGCGCGCGCGCTCTCCGCGACGTGCGTCTCGGTGCGCTCCATCCAGCGGGCGACCGAATCAAGCGCGCTGGCCGTGCGGGCCGCGGCAGCCCGCGTCTCGGCGAGGCTGCGCTCGCTGACGCGGGCCACGATCTCGTCGAGGCTCGGCATGTCGAGACCGGCGCCGGCCTGGGGACGGCGCGGGGGCGCGGCGGTTTGCGTGTGCTCGCGGGCAAACCGGGCGAGGCGCTCGCTGACGGCGGCGAGGGAATCCCGTCCTGGCGGGGGCGTGCCGCTGTCGCCGTCGGCCGCCTGGTCGGCAATGATGGTGCTGAGCCATGCGCCGAGCGTCATTCCCGCCTTGCGCGCCGCCTCCTTGGCCGCGTCCCGCGCCTGCGGGTCGATGCCCTTCACACTCCAGGGGGCGGTCTGTGCCATCGTGATCCCACTGCGCTGCCGCAGGCACGTCCTGCGCGATGCTGCCGGTGGGTCAAATTCTCCTGATTATGGTAAAGAAGCCGTTAACCATAACAGACAGGATGCGCATGCCGCCTGCCCGCGGCGCACGGGGCACCGGAAGGCAGCGCGATGAAAGCGGAACGGCGCACGCCCTTTCGAAAGGCGCCGAGATGGTTTATATGTGAACCATGATGTGCCCTGCCCGCCGCGCCGCCGGCGGTTGCCGGGTGGGCGCAACGCGGGAGGAGCCACGGAATGCCGAGCTACAAGGCACCAGTCGAGAATGTCCGTTTCCTGCTCGAGGACGTCTTCGGGATCGAGCGCTACAACAATCTGCCGGGCTTCGCCGAGGCGAGCCCGGACCTGATCGAGGCCATTCTCCAGGAAGGCGCGAAGCTGTGCGAGGAGGTGCTGCAGCCGCTCAACCGTACCGGGGATCTCGAAGGCTGCACCCGCCACGACGACGGGCGCGTGACGACGCCGAAGGGCTTCAAGGCGGCCTATGACGCCTTCGCCGAGGGCGGCTGGATCGGGCTCGCGGCCGATCCGGACTATGGCGGCCAGGGCCTGCCCTATACGCTCGCCGCGGTGATGAACGAATTCGCCTCCTCGGCCAACATGGCGCTCGCCATGTATCCGGGCCTGACCATGGGCGCCATCGCGGCGCTGATGACCCACGGCACAGAGGAACAGAAGAAGACCTATCTGCCGAGCATGATCGCCGGCACCTGGTCCGGCACCATGAACCTCACGGAGCCGCATTGCGGCACGGACCTCGGCCTCATCAAGACGAAGGCGGTGCCGAACGGCGACGGCTCCTATGCCATCACCGGCACCAAGATCTTCATCTCGGCCGGCGAGCACGATCTCACCGAAAACATCGTCCACCTGGTGCTCGCCCGCATCGAGGGCGCGCCGGAGGGCACCAAGGGCATTTCGCTCTTCGTGGTGCCGAAGCGGCTCGTTAATGGCGACGGCTCGCTCGGCGCGGCGAACGGCGTGTCCTGCGGCTCCATCGAGCACAAGATGGGCATTCACGGCAACGCCACCTGCGTCATGAACTACGATGGGGCCAAGGGCTGGCTCGTCGGGGCCGAGAACAAGGGCCTCAACGCCATGTTCGTGATGATGAACGAGGCGCGGCTCGGCGTCGCCATCCAGGGCCTCGCCCAGTCGGAGGTCGCCTACCAGAACGCCGTCGCCTATGCGCGCGAGCGCCTGCAGGGCCGCTCGCTCACCGGCGCCAAGGATCCGGACAAGCCAGCCGACCCCATCCTCGTCCACCCCGACGTGCGGCGGAACCTTCTCTCCATCCGCGCCTTCAACGAGGCGGCGCGGGCGCTCGTGCTGTGGACGGCCTTGAAGAGCGACGTCGCGCATCGCTCGGGCGATGCGGCCGAAAAGCAGGCGGCGGACGACCAGCTCGGCCTGCTCACGCCGGTCCTCAAGGGCGTCCTGACCGATGTCGGCTTCGACAATGCGGTGAAGGCGCAGCAGATGTTCGGCGGCCACGGCTACATCGCCGAGTGGGGCATGGAGCAGTTCGTGCGTGATGCGCGCATCGCCATGATCTACGAGGGTGCCAACGGCATCCAGGCGCTCGACCTCGTGGGCCGCAAGCTGCCGCGCGACGGCGGGCGGGCGATCATGGCCTTCTTCAACGAGGTCGGCGGCTTCGTGAAGGAGCATGCCGGCGACGAGGCCATGGCGCCTTACGTGAAGCCGCTCGAGGCCGCGCTCGGCCACCTGCAGCAGGCGACCATGTGGTTCATGAACAACGCCATGGCGAAGCCCGACAATGCGGGCGCCGGGTCCTACGACTACATGCATCTCTTCGGGCTCGTGGCCCTCGGCTACATGTGGGCGCAGATCGCCAGGACGGCGCTCGCGAAGAAGGCGAACGGCGGCGATGCGGCGGACATGGAGGCGAAGCTGCTCGCCGGCCGCTTCTTCATGGAGCGGACGATGCCGGAGAGCGCGGCGCATCTTGCCCGGATCTCGTCCGGTGCCGACACGATGATGGCGCTGCCGGCGGAGATGTTCTGAGTTCGACCTCTCCCATTGCGGAGAGGCGCAGTGAGCCAAGCGAGCGGGGTTGGACGCCGGGCTCTGCCGGTCCCACCCCAAGCCCTGCTCCTCCCCAAGGGGAGGAGAGCCCAATGCCGGGAGGCCTTCATGCCTGACGCTTACATCTACGACCATCTGCGCACGCCGCGCGGCCGCGGCAAGGCGGACGGTGCGCTGCACCAGGTGACGACGCTGCAACTCGCGACGACGGCGCTCAAGGCGCTGCGCGAGCGCAACGACCTCGACACGCGCCTCGTCGACGACGTGGTGCTCGGCTGTGTCGATCCGGTCGGCGAGGCGGGCGGCGACGTCGCTCGCGCGGCGGCGCTCAATGCCGACTACGGCCACCATGTGCCCGGCGTGCAGATCAACCGCTTCTGCGCCTCCGGCCTCGATGCGGTGAACTTCGCCGCCGCGCAGGTCATGTCCGGCCAGCACGACATGGTGGTGGGCGGCGGCGTCGAATCCATGAGCCGCGTCGGCATCGGCGCCTCGGGCGGCGCCTGGCCGGTCGAGCCGGAGATCGCGGTGAAGTCCTATTTCATGCCGCAGGGCGTCTCGGCCGATCTTATCGCCACGAAATACGGCTTCAACCGCGACGACTGCGACGCCTATGCGGTGGAAAGCCAGAAACGCGCCGCCAAGGCCTGGGAGAAGGGCTATTTCAAGAATTCCGTCGCGCCGGTCACCGACGTCAACGGCATCGTCCTCCTCGACAAGGACGAGCACATGCGGCCGGGCACGGACATGCAGACGCTCGGCCAGCTCAAGCCCTCCTTCGTGCAGATGGCCGACATGGGCGGCTTTTCAGCCGTCGCCATCGATGCCCATCCCGAGGTCGAGGCGCTCGACCACGTGCACCACGCCGGCAATTCGTCCGGCATCGTCGACGGGGCGGCGGCCGTGCTCGTCGGCTCGCGCAAGGCCGGCCGCTCGGCCGGCCTGAAGCCGCGGGCGCGCATCCGCGCCTTCGCCAACATCGGCTCGGAGCCGGCGCTGATGCTCACCGGGCCGGTGGACGTGACGAAGAAGGTGCTGAAGCGCGCCGGCATGACCATCGCCGACATCGACCTCTTCGAGATCAACGAGGCCTTCGCCTCCGTCGTGCTGCGCTACATGCAGGCCTTCGAACTCGATCCGGCCAAGGTCAACGTCAACGGCGGGGCCATCGCCATGGGCCATCCGCTCGGCGCCACGGGCGCCATGATCCTCGGCACGGTGCTCGACGAACTGGAGCGCACCGGCAAGGAGACGGCCCTGGTGACGCTGTGCATCGGCGCCGGCATGGGCACGGCCACCATCATCGAACGGGTGTGAGGACAAGATGAAGTTCGAGAACTTCCGCTTCGAGACCGATGCCGAGGGCATCGCGGTCGCGACCTGGGACATGCCCGGCCGCTCGATGAACGTCATCACGCCTCAGGTGATGGAGGAGCTCTCCGCCATCATCGAGACGGTGGCGGCCGATGCCGCCATCAAGGGCTGCATCATCACCTCCGGCAAGGAAGCCTTCTCCGGCGGCGCGGATCTCACCATGCTGCAGGGCCTCGGCGCCGACTATGCGAAGCTCGCCAGGACGAAGGGCGAAGAGGCGGCCGTCGCCCATTTCTTCGCCGAATCGCGCAAGCTGTCGCAGCTCTACCGGCGGCTGGAGACCTGCGGCAAGCCGTTCGCGACCGCGATCCACGGCGTGTGCCTGGGCGGGGCCTTCGAGCTGGCGCTCGCCTGCCACTTCCGCGTCGTTTCGGATGTCGATGCGACGCGCGTCGGTCTGCCGGAGGTCAAGGTCGGCCTCTTCCCCGGCGCCGGCGGCACGCAGCGCGTGGCGCGGCTGATGCAGACGGGCGACGCCCTGCAGATGCTCTTCAAGGGCGAGCAGATCCGCCCGCTGATGGCGCGCAACATGGGTCTCGTCCATGCCGTGGCGCCGCGCGACAAGATCGTCGAGACGGCGAAGGAATGGCTGCGCGCCGGCGGCAGCGCCGTGGCGCCGTGGGACGAGAAGGGCTTCAAGAACCCGTCGGGCCGCGTCTATTCGCCCGCCGGCATGCAGGTGTGGCCGGCGGCCAACGCCATCTACCGGCGCGAGACGCATGACAACTATCCGGCGGCGAAGGCCATCCTGCAGGCGGTCTACGAGGGCCTGCAGCTGCCGATGGACCTGGCGCTCGAAGTGGAGAGCCGCTATTTCGCGAAGATCCTGCGCTCGAAGGAGGCTGCGGCGATGATCCGCACGCTCTTCGTCTCCATGCAGGAGCTCAACAAGGGCGCCCGCCGGCCGGCGGACGTGCCGCAGGCGAAGCTGCGCCGCGTCGGCGTCATCGGTGCCGGCTTCATGGGGGCGAGCGTCGCCTATGTCACCGCGCTCGCCGGCATGGAGGTCGTGCTCATCGACCAGAGCGTGGAGGCCGCCGAGAAGGGCAAGGCCCATTCGCACAAGCTGATGAGCGACCAGATCATGAAGGGCCGCGCCAAGACGGCCGACCGCGAGGCGCTGCTCGCCCGCATCACGCCGAGCGACGACTACGGGCTCCTGAAGGACTGCGACCTCGTCATCGAGGCGGTGTTCGAGGACCCGAAGGTCAAGGCCGAGGTCATCGCCAAGGCGGAGGCGGCGATGCGCCCGCGCGCCATCTTCGCTTCCAACACCTCGACCCTGCCGATCACCGGCCTTGCCGCGAACTCCGAGCGGCCGAAGCAGTTCGTCGGCATCCACTTCTTCTCGCCGGTCGAGAAGATGATGCTGGTGGAGGTCATCCTCGGCAAGAAGACGGGTGACCGGGCGCTCGCCGTGGCGCTCGACTACGTGCGTGCCATCAAGAAGACGCCGATCGTCGTCAACGATGCGCGCGGCTTCTACGCCAACCGCTGCGTCATGGCCTATGTGCGCGAGGGGCACCAGATGCTCTTCGAGGGCGTGCCGCCGGCCATGATCGAGAACGTGGCGCGCATGGCGGGCATGCCGGTCGGCCCGCTGTCGCTCAACGACGAGGTGGCGCTCGATCTTGCGCTCAAGATCCTCAAGGCGACGAAGGCGCAGGTGGGCCCCGAGGCCATCGACCCGGCGCAGGAGAAGCTCCTCGTCGAGATGGTGGAGAAGAAGGGCCGCCTCGGCCGCAAGAACGGCAAGGGCTTCTACGACTATCCCGAAGGCGGCAAGAAGCGCCTGTGGCCGGGGCTCGTCGAGCTGCAGGAGACGAGGCTCGATCCCGACGCCATCGACATCGAGGAGCTGAAGCAGCGCTTCCTCGTGGCGCAGGCGCTGGAGGCGGCGCGGGCGGTCGAGGAGAAGGTCATCACCGACCCGCGTGAGGCGGACGTCGGCTCCATCCTCGGCTTCGGCTTCGCGCCGTTCACCGGCGGCACGCTGTCCTACATCGACGGCATGGGCGTCGCCGCCTTCGTCGACCTCGCCAAGGTGCTGGCGAAGAAGCACGGCGAGCGCTTCAAGCCCTGCCGCCTGCTGGTGCGCATGGCCCGCGAGCGCACGAGCTTCTATGCGGCGCCCGCCGAGAAACTGGCCCGGAAGAAGGCAGCGTAAGAGAAGGTAGCGTAGGGTCGTCATGGCCGGGCGTGTCCCGGCCATCCACGCCCTTGTCGTTGCTCAGCCCGCAAAGGCGTGGATGCCCGCGATAAGCGCGGGCATGACGCCGCGATGCAGGTGTCATAGCCCGGCGGCTATTTTCCATGAACCTCTGGCTGCGCCTTCTCTGGCTCCTCCTGACGACGCCGTTCCGCGAGCGGCTCGCGATGCCCGACGGCGTCTCGCGCCTGTCGTTCCGCGTCGGGCTCCTCGATCTCGACACCAACGGCCACATGAACAACGGCCGCTATCTCACGCTCATGGATCTCGGGCGCATGGACCTTCTCCTGCGCAGCGGGCTGTGGCGGGCGGTGCTCGCCAACAAATGGACGCCCGTGTTGTCCGCGGCGAGCATCCGCTACCGGCGCGAGCTGCGGCTGTTCCGCCGCTTCCGGCTCGACAGCCGCATCGTCGCGTGGTCCGACAGCTGGTTCGTCATGGAGCAGCGCTTCATCGCGCGCAACCGCCGCGGCGAGGAGATGGTGGCAGCCGTCGCGCTGCTGCGCGGCGGGCTCTACGACCGCCGGGCGAAGGCCTTCGTGCCCGTGGCGCAGCTGCTCGAGACGGTGGGCGTCAGCGCCGCCTCGCCCGAGCCGCCGGAGGAGGTCAGGGCCTTCATCGCTGCGGAGGAGGCGATGAAAAACGCAGCCCGGCATGCGCCGAAGCGGGCTGGCATCGAGGCACCGGGCGGCTAACCTGTCCCCGAATGGAATCGGGAGGCCCGGCAGCATGCGCAAGATCGACTATTACTTCTCCCTCGTCAGCCCCTGGGCCTATTTCGGCCACGCGCCCTTCCTCGCCACGGCCGAGCGGCACGGGTGCGCCGTCACCTACAAGCCCGTCTTCCTCGGCGAGGTCTTTTCCGAGACGGGCGGGCTGCCGCTCGCCAGGCGCCATCCGGTGCGCCAGCGCTACCGGCTCGTCGAGCTGCAGCGCTGGCGCGAGAAGCGGGGCGTGCCGCTCAACATCCATCCGAAGTTCTGGCCCTTCGAGGTGTCGCTCGCCGACCGCTGCGTGATCGCCCTGCAGGCGGCGGGCATCGATCCGGCGGCCTTCACCTCGCGCGCCTTCGCGGGCGTGTGGGCGCGGGACGAGAACCTCGCGGACGAGGCGGTGCTGGCGGCGATCGCGGCGGAGGTCGGCGTCGATGCCGGGGCGATGCTGGCGGGTGCGCACGGAGAGGCGGCCAAGGCCACCTATGCCGGCAACATCGCCGATGCCCTCGCGGCAGACGTCTTCGGCTCGCCGTCCTATGTGGTCGACGGCGAGGTATTCTGGGGTCAGGACCGGATCGACCTTGTCGCCGACATGCTGGCGAGCGGTCGGCCGGCCTATTCGAGCGACGTCTGAGCCCTATTCCGCGGCGATCCTGAGCGCTTTCCAGCGCGTCAGCAGCGCGCGCAGGGCCGCCGGCTTCAGCGGCTTGTGCAGCACGTGGATGTCCTTGGCGGCGGCCTCGGCGCGCACGGAGGGCGAGCGGTCGGCGGTGAGCAGCACCGCCGGCAGCTCGCGCGCCAGTTTCCAGCGCAGGGCGACGATCGCCTCGATGCCGTCGCCCTCGTCGAGGTGGTAGTCGGCGATGATGACGTCCGGCCGGGTGCCCTTGCGGCGCAGCACGTCCTGCGCCTGCTTCAGGCCGGACGCGGCAAGGACGGTGCAGCCCCAGCCGCCGAGCAGCACCTGCATGCCCTCCGTGATCTGCTTCTCGTTGTCGATGGTGAGGACGACGAGGCCATTGAGCGGTGCTGCCGGCGCGGGCTCCACCTCGGTGGCGGCCGGGCCCGCCGGCAGCGGCGTGACGAGCGGCAGCTCGACGGAGAAGACCGAGCCGCGGCCGGGGATCGAGCGCAGCGACAGAGGGTGGTCGAGCACGCGCGAGATGCGCTCGACGATGGAGAGGCCGAGGCCGAGGCCGCGGGCCTCGCGGGCGCCCTGCTCGAGCCGCAGGAACTCGCGGAAGACCACCTTCTGCTTCGAGGCCGGGATACCGAGGCCCGTGTCCCACACCTCGATGCGCAGCCCGTTGCCGCGCCGGCGGCAGCCGACGAGCACCTTGCCGGTGGGCGTATATTTGATGGCGTTGGAGATGAGGTTCTGCAGAAGGCGGCGCAGCAGCCGCCGGTCGGTCCTGACCGTGCCGGAGGTGTTGACGAAGGCAAGCTCGAGGCCCTTCTCGCGCGCCATCGGGCCGAACTCGCGCCTGAGGGCGCGGAACATGTCGTCGAGCCGGAAGAGCGACGGCTCGGCCTTGAGCGCCCCGGTGTCGAGGCGGGAGATGTCGAGGAGGGCGGTGAGGATCTCCTCCACCGCGTCGAGGGCGCCGTCGATGTTCTCGGCGAGCGCGGCGTCGCCGGACTTGCGGTCGCGCTCGACGAGCGAGGTGGCATAGAGGCGCGCCGCGTTGAGCGGCTGCAGGATGTCGTGGCTGGCGGCGGCGAGGAAGCGGGTCTTGGAGGCATTGGCCTCGTCGGCGGCGGCCTTGGCGCCGCGCAGCTCCTCGTTGAGGCGCATGAGCTCTTCCGTCCGCTCGCGCACGCGCCGCTCCAGCGTCTCGTTGGCGCGCTCCAGCGCCTCCTCGGCGCCGACGGTCTCGGTGATGTCGGCGTAGGTGGTGACGAGGCCGCCGTCGGGCAGGTGGTTGGAACGGATCTCGATGACCTTGCCGGAGGGATAGAGCCTCAGCCGGACCGGCTCGGTGTCGTTGACGAAGCTCTCGAGGCGCGCGGCGATCAGGTCATCCGGGTTGCCCTTGCCGTAGGAGCCGCGCTCGGCGTTGAAGCGCACGATCTCCTCGAGGCCGACGCCCACGTGCACGAGCTCCTCCGGCAAGTCGTAAAGCTCGCGGAAGGCCCGGTTCCAGCACATCAGGCGCAGGTCCTTGTCGAGCACCGTGATGCCCTGCCGCGCGTGGTCGAGGGCATGCTGCAGCAGGTCGCGGTTGTACTGGATGGCCGCCGAGGCGTCGTCGAGCAGCTTGAGGGCCGCCTTGGTGGAGACGTTGCGCCGGCGCAGCAGCAGCGACAGCACGAGGCGCGAGGAGGCCGCGCCGATGGCCGAGGCGAGCAGGTGCTCGGCAAAGCGCAGGAGGTGGATGTCCGCCTCGGCGCTGCCGTTCGGGGTGACGCCGCGGCTCGCGGCGAAGCTCGCGAAAGCGGCGTCCGTGCGCTCCGTGCCGAGATAGCGGCCGACGGTGGAGCGCAGGTCGTCGACCGTGACGGCCGAGCGGCGCAGGCGGAAGGCCTGGGCCATGGGTGCGCTGTCGCGGGCGATGAAGACGTTGGCCTGCAGCCGCTCCATCGGGTTGGCCGGGCGCATGAGCGAGAAGCCGACATAGGCGGCGACGTTCACGGCGAGGCTCCAGACGACGCCGTGCGTAAGCTGCGGCAGGTCGGTGCCGAGCAGGGCCGTGGGCCTGAGGGCGGCAAGGCCGAAGGGCCCGTTGCGGACGAGGTCGTGCCAGATCCCCTCGCTGCCGGCGAGGCTCGGCAGGAGCAGCGTATAGGCCCAGATGGCGAAGCCGGCGGCGAGGCCGGCGCTCGCGCCGAGCGCGGTGCCGCGCCGCCAGACGAGGCCGCCGAAGAAGGCCGGGCCGATCTGCGCCACCGCGGCGAAGGACAGGAGCCCGATGGCGGCGAGCGCCGCCTCGCCCGAGGCGCGGTAATAGACATAGGCGAAGAGGATGACGGCGACGATGGCGATGCGCCGCACCATGACGACGAAGCGGCCGAGGTCGCCCGCATCCGTCCGCTCGTCCTCGCCGCGGCGCCCGCGCCGGCGCAGCACGAGCGGCATGACGAGGTCGTTGGAGATCATGATGGCGAGCGCCACCGAATCGACGATGACCATGGCGGTGGCGGCCGAGAGGCCGCCGATGAAGGCGACGAGCGCCATCAGCACCGCGCCGTCGTGGAGCGGCAGGGCCAGCACCGTCATGTCATAGTCGATGGAGCCGCGCGGGAAGATCACCTCGCCGGCGAGCGCGATGGGGATGACGAAGAGATTGATGAGGACGAGATAGAGCGGGAACATCCAGGCCGCGCGCCGGATGTCGGCCGGGTGCCGGTTCTCGACGATCGTCATGTGGAACTGGCGCGGAAGGAGGATGGCGGCCCCGGCGGCAAGCACCGTCAGGGTGAGGAAGCTCACCGGTTCGGACGTGCGCGAGATGATGCCGGGATCCGCGGCTTCGCCCGCCCGCCGCCACAGCTCGCCGAGGCCGTCGAACATCCAGAAGGTGACGAAGAAGCCGACGGCAAGGAAGGCGAAGAGCTTGACGACGCTCTCGAGCGAGATGGCGAGGACGAGGCCGTCGTGATGCTCCGTCGCATCGATCTGGCGCGTGCCGAAGGCGACGGCGAAGGCGGCGAGCACGCCGGCGACGAGGAGGGCGAGGTCGCCGAAGATCGAGCGGCCGAGCCCGTGGTCTTCCGTGGCCGCGAGGAAGACCTCGAGCGAGGACGACACCGCCTTGAGCTGCAGGGCGATGTAGGGCACGGCCCCGACCACGGCGATGACGGCGACGAGTGCGGCGACGCGGTCGCTCTTGCCGTAGCGCGCGGCCACGAAGTCGGCGATCGAGGTGATGTTCTGCGCCTTGGCGAGCTGCACGATGCGCCCGACGAGGCGATGGCCGAGCCCGATGACGAGGATGGGCCCGATATAGATGGTGAGGAAATCGAGCCCCGAGCGCTCGGCGAGGCCGACCGAGCCGAAGAAGGTCCAGCTGGTGCAGTAGACCGCGAGGGCAAGCGCGTAGATCGTGGCGCGCATGCGCCCGTCCATCACGCCCCGGGCGAAGGTGTCGCCGGCATGGGCGACGGCGAAGAGACCGCACAGATAGACGAGGGCTGCGAGAACGACCACCCAGCCGGCCAGCATGTCCGACGACGCCTCCAACGACATCCGGTCGCGCCGCGCGACCTTCGGGGAGCCTACCGCCCCCGCGCGGCGAAGGCCATTGGACTAAAGCGCACCGCGGGTGGCGGCCCATGGTGCAGGATCTGCAATTTCCCCGTGTATCGCCTGCGCGCTTGCGGTAACCTGCGGCGCATCACGACACTGCATCGCTTTCGGCAGGGAGGGGCAGGATGCTGAAGGAATTCAGGGAATTCGCGCTCAAGGGCAATGTCGTCGACCTCGCCATCGGCGTCATCATCGGCGCGGCTTTCGGCGCGATCGTGTCGTCGATGGTCGACGACATCATCATGCCGATCGTCGGCGCCATCACCGGCGGGCTCGATTTCTCCAACTATTTCCTGCCGCTCGCATCCGAGGTGACGGCCAATTCGCTGGAGGAGGCGAGGAGGCAGGGGGCGGTGCTCGCCTGGGGCAATTTCCTCACCATCGCGCTCAAGTTCGTCATCATCGCCTGGGTGCTCTTCATGGTCGTCAAGGCGATGAACCGGCTGAAGCGCCAGCAGGAGAAGGCGCCGGAGACGGCTCCCGAGCCGCCGGCGGACGTCAAGCTGCTCACCGAGATCCGCGACCTCCTCAGGAGCCGGAGCGTCTGAGGGCGTGCGCGGCGGCCCTCGCCTGCGCATCCTTCATGAAGTTTGATCGGTTCATCGCCACAATTCATGGCTCGTGGCGCTGCGATGGTGTAGGAGCGCGGCAGTCCAAACTGCCGGCGAGCGTCCCGTCGTGACCGATCTTTCCCTGTTGTCCAGCCTGCGCCGCGAAGCCCGCGAGGCTCCCGCCAGCGGCATCGTCGACGTCGTCAACCACGGCCGCACGCGGCCCGGCCTGATCCCGCTGTGGGTCGGCGAGGGCGACATGCCGACGCCGGCCTTCATCGCCGAGGCGGCGACACGCTCGCTCGCGGCGGGCGAGACCTTCTACACCTGGCAGCGCGGCATCCCCGAGCTGCGCGAGGCCCTCGCGCGCTACATCTCGCGCCTCTACGGCAAGACCTACGAGGCCGAGCGCTTCTATGTCACGGGCTCCGGCATGCAGGCGCTGCAGATCGCCGTGCGCATGCTGGTCGGCAGCGGCGACGAGGTCGTCGTGCCGACGCCGGCCTGGCCGAATTTCGAGGCAGCCATCGGCATCGCCGGCGCGACGCCCGTCCCCGTGCCGATGCAGCTCAGCAATGCCGGCTGGACGCTGGACCTCGACCGCCTCGCGCGTGCGATCACGCCGGCGACGCGAGTCATCTGCATCAATTCCCCCGCCAACCCGACCGGCTGGACTGCGAGCCGCGAGGAGCTCGCCGCTATCCTTGCCCTCGCGCGCCGGCACGGCCTGTGGATCATCGCCGACGAGATCTACGGCCGCTTCGTCTACGACGGCTCGGAGCGCGCGCCGTCCTTCCGCGACGTGATGGATGCGGAGGACCGCATCGTCTTCGTGCAGACCTTCTCGAAGAACTGGGCCATGACCGGCTGGCGCGTCGGCTGGCTCGAGGCGCCGCCCGTCCTCGGCGACGTGATCGAGAACCTCATCCAATATGCGACCTCGGGCGTCGCCGTTTTCATCCAGCGCGCCTGCATCGCCGCGCTCGACCAGGGCGAAGGCTTCATCGCCCACCAGACCGCGCGGGCGAAGGCGGGGCGCGACATCGTCTGCCGCGGCCTTTCCGCGACGGGCCGCGTGCGCTTCGCGGAGCCGGCCGGCGCCTTCTATCTCTTCTTCAGCGTCGACGGCGAGGATGATACGCGCCGCCTCGCCATCCGCCTCGTCGACGAGGCGAATGTCGGCCTTGCGCCCGGCACGGCCTTCGGTGCCGGTGGAGAGCGCTTCCTGCGCCTGTGCTTCGCCCGCAAGGCGGAGGATCTCGAGGAGGCCGTCGCCCGCCTCGCCCGCGCGCTGACCTGAGCGTCCTTCGCCCTCGGCAGGGCCGCCCTGCGCCGGGCGCCCTTGGCGAAGCCGTCCGGGCGGTGCATTGAAGGGGCATCGCCGGAGACAGGGAGACGGACGGGCGGATGCTGCGCGATCGCGAGACGGTGCGAAACGGCCTTCGGCAGGTTGGCCAGATCCTCGTTGCGGCGGCCGGCGGCTTCGTTTTCCATCTCCTCGACGTTCCGGCCGCCTGGCTGTCCGGCTCCGTCGTCGCGGTCGGCCTGCTGTGCGCCGCCCGCCGCGCGGTGCCGATGGCGCCCGGCCTCGCCGATGCGGCCATGCTGCTCGCGGGCACCTCCATGGGGGCGGCCGCGACGCCGGAAGCGATGGCCGCCTTCGCCCGCTATCCGGCGAGCCTCATGCTGCTGGCGCTGAGCGTCGCGGCCGTCGTCATCACATCCGGCCTGTGGCTGGTGCGGCTGTCGCGGTGGAACCGGCTCGATGCGCTGCTCGCCTCCATGCCGGGTGCATTGTCCACCGTCATGGCCGTCGCGGCCGACAGGAACGCCAGCGTCGGCCCCATCGCGGTCGTCCAGTCCTTCCGCCTCGCCGTCCTCGTCGTCGTCCTGCCGAGCGTGCTCTTCGCGCTCGAGGGCGGGCAGGGCGGCATCGTCTTCGGCGGCATGGCGATGAGTGCCCTGTCGCTCGGCGTGGTGCTCCTCCTCGGCTGGGGCGTCGGCGAGGTCCTGCGCCGGCTGCGCATGGCCGCGCCGCTGCTGCTCGGCGCCACGCTGGTCAGCGGCACGGCGCATGCGCTCTCCATCGTCGATGGGCTGATGCCGCCCAGCATCACCACCTTCGGCCTCGTGCTGCTCGGCTGTTTCATCGGTGCGCGCTTCCGCTCAGTCGACCGGCACGCGCTCGTCGCCAGCATGCCGGCCGCCTTCGCCTCCTTCGTCCTGTCCATCATCGTCGCCTCGGTCTTCGCCTTCGCGGCGGCGGGCCTCGCCCATGTGCCCTTCGGCACGGCACTGGTCGCCTTCGCGCCCGGCGGGCTCGAGGCGATGACGGTGCTCGCCCTCATCATGGGGCTTGATCCGATCTTCGTCGGGTCGCACCACCTCGCCCGCTTCCTCGGCATCGGCATCGCGCTGCCGATGATCGTCAGCTGGATGGGTCGCCGCCGGCGCGCGTGATCGCCCGCACACGGCAATCCACCTTCGCCTCCCGTTTCCTCGCCTGTCCCGATGCCGGTGTGGCCTCGCACGGCCGGTCTGGCACGGCGCGTGCTCAGTTCCCCCCAGATGTTTCATAAGGGGAGGCGCCGGTGATGAGTTCGGCCTCGACTTCGGCCCATGAGCGCGGCCGCCCGGCTGGCCGGCGCAAGCGGATGCGCAGGGGCACGCTGGTCTGTTCCATCCTGCACCTGTGCGCCGAGACGCGGCGGCGTATCGCCGACTATGATCCGCGGCTGTGGTCCGTCATCTCGGTCAAGGACGGCCATGCCTTTCCCGTTACGGCGCTTGAGGATTCCGCCCTGTGCGCTGCCGCGCCGGACCTCGCGTTCGTGCTCGGCCACGCCCGGCAGGCCGGCTTTCGCTACGTGGTTCTGAGTGAGGACGGCGCGGCCATTCCGGCCCTGCCGCTTTACCCTTCCTGATCCGTCCCGGGCGGGTAGCTGTGCGTGCCGCCGTTGGGGTCGCTGATGGTGAACCGTTCTGCGTCAGGGGATGTCTCGATATAGGACGGGCCGACCGGCACCTTGCCGTGGCCGCCGGGGATGTCGAGCACATAGGTGGGCTGGCACAGGCCCGACCAGCGCCCGCGCAGGGCCCGCATCAGGGCCTGCCCCTCGCCAATGCCCGTCCGGAAATGGCCGGTGCCCGGCGCGAGATCGCCGTGGTGCAGGTAATAGGGCTTGATGCGGTTCTCGACGAAGCGGCGCATCAGCGCCCCGAGAACGGCGGGATCGTCATTGACGCCGGCGAGCAGCACCGTCTGGCTGAGCAGCACGATGCCGGCATCCGCCAGCCGCGCGAGGGCCTGGCATGCCTCCTCGCCCAGTTCGCGCGGGTGGTTGGCGTGGACGACGACATAGGTCGCCTTGCCCGACGCCTTGAGGGCTTCAACCAGCGCATCGTCGATGCGGCCGGGCTCCACCACGGGCACCCGGCTGTGGAAGCGCACCACCTTGACGTGATCGATGCCCGCCAGCGCCTGCATCACCTCAGCGAGACGGCGGGGTGAGGCGACGAGCGGGTCGCCGCCGGTCAGGATGACCTCCCAGATCGCCTCGGTGTCGCGGATATAGCCGAGGGCCGCGGCGAGCGCGTCGCCCGAGAGCGTGCCGTGGCCGGAGGGGCCCACCATCTCGCGGCGGAAGCAGAAGCGGCAATAGACCGGGCAGACGTGCACGAGCTTCAGGAGCACCCGGTCGGGATAGCGGTGGACGATGCCCTCGACGGGGCTGTGGGCATCGTCGCCGATGGGATCGGCCCTCTCCTCGGGGCTTGTGACGAGCTCGGCCGCATCGGGCACGAACTGGCGCGCGATGGGATCGTCGGGATCGTCCGCGTCGATCAGCCCCGCCACGGTCGGCGTGATGGAGACGGCATAGCGCGCGGCGACGGCCTCGAGCGCTTCGAGCTTCTCCGGGGGCGCAAGACCGGCGTCGACGAGTTGCCGGGCCCGCGTGAGCGGGCGCCTGAACGGAGCGGTCATGGCCGGCTCTCCTCTTCGCGCGGCATCGGTGTCCAGATGACGTCCTCGATGCGCCGAGCGCCGGCGAGCAGCATCACCAGCCGGTCGAAGCCGAGCGCGCAGCCGCTCGCTGCCGGCATCAGGGCAAGCGCGGCAAGGAACTCCTCGTCGATGGGGTAGCTCTCGCCGTAGATGCGCTCCTTCTCGGCCATGTCGGCCTCGAAGCGCCGGCGCTGCTCGTGTGGGTCCGTCAGCTCGCTGAAGGCATTGGCGAGCTCGACGCCGCAGGCATAGAGCTCGAAGCGCTCGGCAAGGCGTGGGTCGTCCGGCTTGCGGCGGGCCAGCGCCGCTTCGCTCGCCGGATAGTCGGTGAGGAGGGTGGGCCGGCCGCAGCCGAGCCCGGGCTCGATGCGCTCGGACAGGATGCGGCTGAAGATGTCCGACCAGGTGTCGTCGGTGGCGGTGCGGATGCCGCGCTCGCCGGCAAGCGCCGCGAGCCGGTCGCGGTCGTTGTCCGCCCCGTCCGGCCCGAGGGTCGGGGCAAGATCGATGTCGGCATGGCGCGCGAAGGCCTCGACGACGGTGAGTTCCTCGGGCTTCGCGAAGGGGTCCGCCTCGCGGCCGCGGAAGGCGAGGCGCGTGGCGCCCGCCGCCTCGGCGGCGCGCGGCAGGAGGCGGGCGCAGTCCGCCATCATGGCGCGATAGTCGGTTTCGGCCCGGTACCATTCGAGCATGGTGAACTCGGGATGGTGCAGGTCGCTGCGCTCGCGGTTGCGGAAGACGCGGGCGAAGTCGAAGATCCGCGTCTCCCCCGCCGCCAGCAGCTTCTTGCAGGCGAATTCCGGCGAGGTGTGCAGATAGAGCGGGCGCGGCACGCCATCGGCGCCGAGAAGGGCGCTGGCGAAGGCGTGCAGGTGCGTCTCGTTACCCGGCGAGACCTGCAGGATGCCGCTTTCGACCTCGGTGAAGCCCTCGTCGACAAACAGGCGGCGCAGGGCCTCCTTCACACGCCCGCGCGTGAGCAGCAGCGGCCGGCGATCGGCATGGAAATGGGGGCGCCACCAGGCGGTCGTGTTCGGCATGGCGGGACTTCTAGCGCGGCTGGACGAGCGTGAGAAGCCGCGCGGCGGGGAGGAAGCGAAAAGCGGTTCCCACTTTTCGCTCCGATGCTCTATGGTGCGCGCCGACGTTTCACGGGCCGGCCGGATATTGGAGCCGGGGCTGCCCAAGGACAAGCGACAACAGAGGTTACATCAGTGAAGGTCATCGCCAGCTCCGTGCGCAAGGGCAACATTCTCGAGGTGGACGGTCAGCTCTACGTCGTCCTTTCGGCCGAGAGCTTCTTTCCCGGCAAGGGCACGCCCACCACGCAGATCGACATGCGCCGCCTGTCCGACGGCACCAAGACGAGCCAGCGCTACAAGACGACCGAGCAGGTCGAGCGCGCCTATGTCGAGGATCGCGAGCACACCTATCTCTATCAGGATGGCGACAACTACATTTTCATGAACCCGGAGACGTACGACCAGTTGCCCGTGTCGGGCGACGTCATCGGTGATCAGGCCGTCTACCTGCAGGAAGGCATGGCCTGCATGCTCTCCATCTACGAGGGCAACGCGGTCGCCATCGACCTGCCGCAGCGCGTGACGCTCGAGGTCGTCGAGACGGAGCCGACGGTGAAGGGCCAGACCGCCTCGTCCTCCTACAAGCCGGCCATCCTGTCGAACGGCGTGCGCACCATGGTGCCCCCGCACATCGGCACCGGCACTCGCATCGTCATCATGACGGCCGACGGCTCCTACGTGGAACGCGCCAAGGACTGACGGGCGCGAGATCCGGCAATTGGGCCCGCCGCTCAGGCGGCGGGCACCGCCGGGTGCATTCGCGGCAGCGACCAGGTATCGGTCGGCCGGCTGTGTCCGCGCAGTGTCATGGCGCCCACGTGGACGAGGCCGGAGAGCAGGCCCGTATCGCCGCTGCAGGCCTTCAGCGCCGCCGCCCGCGTTTCCGTGCTCAGCACGATGGCGGCATCGATTTCCTTGCTCAGGCTCTGCAGCCGGCTCGCCACGTTTACCGTGTCGCCGATGACGGTCACCGACCGCGTCGTCTCCGAGCCGATGTCGCCGAGCATCACCTCGCCCGTATGCAGGCCGATGCCCATGTCGAGCGGCGCCTCCCCCCGCGTGCGCCGCCGCTCGTTGATGCCGGCGAGCGCCTCCTGCATCTCGCGCGCGCAGGCGATCGCGCGCAGCGCATCGTCGGGCGAGGGCTCGGGCATGCCGAACACCGCCATGAGGCCGTCGCCGAGATAGCGGTCGAGCGTCCCCTCGTGGCGGAAGACGATATCCGTCATGGTGGCGTGGAAATCCCTGAGGAGGGCGATGGTCGCCTCGGGCCCCTCCGCCTCCGACAGGCGGGTGAAATTGCGCAGATCGCAGAACAGGACCGTGGCCGGCTGGCGGTGCGGCTTCTCGAAGGGGCGGCCGAGCCGGGCGATGAGATCGACTATGTTGGGCGAGAAGTGCTTGGAGAGATTGACCCGCTCGGCGATCGAGCGGCGGCTTTCCGTGATCGCGGCATAGAGCACGAGATGCGTCTCCACGATGGAGACGAGGTACAGCTGCACGAGAAGCAGCGCCACGGTCTCGCGGCGCAGGCCCTGCTGCGTCTCATAGATGTTGTCCACCACCACGGTCACGGCGATGAAGGCGCCGGACAGGACGATGGCCGTGAAGGCGCGCGGCTTCGTGGTCAGTGCCGCCGCGGCGAGTGTCGGCCCGAACAGGAGCAGCATCGCCGCGTTCTCGACATCGGGCGTGAAGTCGACGAGCCAGGCGGTTATGGCGGCGACGATGAGCGCCAGCCAGCAGGCGAGGCTGACGAGTGATGGCCGGCCGAACTCCTCGCGGCCGTTCCAGGCCATCAGCAGCGGCGTGACGAGCACGGTCCCGGCAAGGTCCGAGATGAACCAGGTCATGAAGCGCGGCGGCAGGTCGACGAGGCGCTCTGTGCCCGGGAAGGCGCCGGTCAGGTAGAGGACGAGAACGCCGATCAGGGCCGCGACGGCGGAGATGACGAGGCAGCCGGCAATGAGGAAGACGACCATGTCCCGCGTGCGGCCGAACATGTCGGCGGCACCGCCGGCGAGGCGGCAGGCATGGCGGGCGGCGAGGGCGCCGACGATCGTCGCCCCGACAAGGAGGAGCTCGGCGGCGAGGCGCAGCGGCTCCGCGTAGGCGTTGGCGACCGTTGCCGCGCCGCCGATGGCCACCGGCAGGAGGCCGGCCGGCCCGTGCCGGAGGACGAGGAACAGTGCGATGCCGATGGCCGGCCAGACCGGCACGATGCCGTCGGCGCCGCCGGCGAACATCTGCGCGTAGTACGCCAGCACGAAATAGGCGAGCGACCAGGCCAGGACCCGCGCGATCGACAAGTGTTGCCTCCCCATTGCCTTCCTGCGGCAGGATAGAGCCCCCGGCGCACGGTGCAACGCCTGCGCCTTCGAGGGCGCCAGACAAAAAAGCCCCGGCCAGGGGCCGGGGCAAGGCTCGGGAGGAAAAGACAGGCGCTTACCAGCTCGGCAGGACGGCGCCCTTGAAGGTCTCCTCGACGAAGGTCTTCACCTCCGGCGAGTGATAGGATTCGAGCAGCGTCTTCACCCAGGGCTTGTCCTTGTCGGCGCTGCGCACGGCGATCAGGTTGACGTAGGGACCCTTGGCGTCCTCGCGCAGGATGGCATCCTGCGGCGTGAGGCCGGCCGAGACGGCATAGTTCGTGTTGACCGCCGCGGCGGCGACGTCGTCCAGCGAGCGCGGCGTCTGGGCGGCGTCGACCTCAAGGAACTTCAGCTTCTTCGGATTCTCGACGATGTCGGCGACGGTGGGCTTGAAGCCGACGCCGTCCTTCAGCTTGATGACGCCCTTGTCCTGCAGGAGGAGGAGCGAGCGCCCGCCGTTCGTCGGGTCGTTCTGGATGGCGATGGTGGCGCCGTCCGGCACCTCGTCCCACGACTTGTGCTTCTTCGAGTAGATGCCGAGCGGGAAGTTCACCGTGAGGCCGACGCTCTCGATCTTGAAGCCGCGGTCGGCCACCTGGTTGTCGAGATAGGGCTGGTTCTGGAACGAGTTGGCCTGCAGCTCGCCGGCGTCGAGCGCGGTGTTCGGCACGACATAGTCCGAGAACTCGATGATCTCGATGTCGAGGCCCTTCTTGGCGGCGACGGGCTTCACCGCCTCGAGGATCTGGGCGTGCGGGCCGGGCGTCACGCCGATCTTGATCGTCTCCGCCTGGGCGGAGGCCGCGCCGAGGCCGATGGCGGCGGCAAGGGCGGCGGTGAGAATGCGGATGGACATAAGGAATAACCCCCAGTGGTGTGGAACTGCGGAAACGAGATCAGGCGTGGCGCAGGCGCTTGTTGAGCCTGAGCGCCAGGCGATCACCGAGGCTCTGCACGCCCTGCACGAGGACGATGAGCACGATGACGACGGCCGCCATCACCTCGGGCATGAAGCGCTGGTAACCGTAGCGGATGCCGAGGTCGCCCAGCCCGCCGCCGCCGACGACGCCGACGATGGCCGAGTAGCCGATGAGGCTGACGATGGCGAGGGTGAGGCCCAGCACGATGCCGGGCAGCGCCTCGGGCACGAGCACCTTGGCGACGATCTGCAGGGGCGAGGCGCCCATGGCGCGAGCCGCCTCGATAAGCCCTTGGTCGACCTCCCGCACCGCCGCCTCGATCAGGCGGGCGATGAAGGGCGTCGCCGCCACCGTCAGCGGCACGATGGCCGCCGTGGTGCCGATCGACGTGCCGGCGACGAGGCGCGTGAAGGGAATGATGGCGACGACGAGGATGATGAAGGGCGTCGAGCGCGTGGCATTGACGATGAAGCCGAGCGCCCCGTTGAGCCACGGCGCCGACAATAGCTCGCCGCGGCGGCTCGTGGCGAGGAAGACGCCGAGCGGCAGGCCGAAAAGCGTGCCGAGCGCCGTCGCGACGAGCACCATATAGAGCGTGTCGGCGGTCGCCTGCAGGATGAGACGGGCGATTTCAGGCGACATGGCCGAGCACCTCCGTATCGAGATCGCGCTCCTTGAGGAAGGCGAGCGCCTTGTCGAGCGACGTGCCGTCGTTCGGCAGCCCGACGATGAGCGTGCCGAACGGACGGCCGGCGATGGAATCGACCGCGCCGCCGAGGATGTTGACGTCGATGCCGAGCTCGCGCGTCACCTGCGACAGCACGGGATGGGTGGCGAAGGGGCCGCGGAAGACGATGCGCACGACCACCTGTCCGCCGGGGATCGGCTCGGCCTGGATCTGGTCGGCGACGAAGGCCGGCAACTCGCGTCCGGATTCGGCGGCGAGGAAGCTCCGCGTCGTCTCGTGCTGCGGCCGGGTGAACAGGTCGAAGACGTCGCCCTGCTCGACGATGCGGCCGGCATCGAGCACCGCGACGCGCTGCGCGATCGCGCGGATCACCGCCATCTCGTGGGTGATGAGCAGGATGGTGAGGCCGAGCTCGCGGTTGATGGTGCCGAGGAGGTCGAGGATCGAGCGCGTCGTCTCGGGATCGAGCGCGGAGGTCGCCTCGTCGGACAGGAGCACCTTGGGCTGCGTGGCGAGCGCGCGGGCGATGCCGACGCGCTGCTTCTGCCCGCCGGAGAGCTCGGCCGGATAGCGCCCGCGCTTGTCGGCGAGGCCGACGAGATCGAGCAGCGGCGTGACCCGCGCCTTGATCGTCGCGGCGTCGGTGCCCGCGATCTCGAGCGGCAGGGCGACGTTGTCGAAGACCGTGCGCGACGACAGGAGGTTGAAGTGCTGGAACACCATCCCGATCGAGCGGCGCACGGAGCGCAGCGCGCCCTCGCCGAGCCCGGCAACGTCCGTGCCGTCGACGATGACGCGCCCGGCGGTGGGCTTCTCGAGCCCGTTGACGAGGCGGATCAGCGTCGACTTGCCGGCGCCGGAGCGGCCGATGACGCCGACGACGGAGCTGCGCGGCACGGCAAGGTCGATGCCGGCGAGCGCATGCACGGCGGCCGAACTCTTGCGCGCCGGGAAGGACTTGGCGACCCCCTCGAAGCGGATGATGGCATCCTCCGCCTCGTCGCTCGCGGGGATCGCCGCGTCGGCGGCGATGGGGGAATGGGCGTTCACGGTCATTCTCTTTTCCGGGGGCGTGCGGTGGCCTTGCGGCCTTATGCCGTCATTCGGCCGCGGGCGCGAGCCCCCCGTTGATCATCCTTCAGCGCGAGACGGGCGGCGCGCTGGGCCGTCCACGGGTCGGCGAAGATGCGGCCTTCGAGCGGCTCGTAGGCGCGCGCCGTGGCGTGGAAGCGGAACCGCTCCCCCTCGCGCGCCAGGATGCCGGCCGCCTCGCCGCCCACCTCGATGATGTAGGCGTGGAACATGGCGTTCTCCCGGGGCGTGGTGCATGCGAGCGGCGGGACCGCAGCCCCTCTCCCAACGTTGCGCGGAGAGGGACGGTCCGGCTCGGCGAGGATCGCCCGGCCTCACCAGGCCGGCAGCACCGCGCCCTTGAAGCGCTCGGTGAGGAAGTCGGCCACCTCCTTGGACTGGTAGGCGGCGACCAGCTTGGCGACGAAGGGCTTGTCCTTGTCGGCGGCGCGCACGGCGACGAAGTTGCCGTAAGGATTGTCCGTGCGGCTCTCCTGCACCAGCGCGTCGTCGGTGGGGTTCAAGCCGGCGCCGAGCGCGTAGTTGGTGTTGATGACCGCGCCGTCGAGGTCCGGCAGCTGCTTCGGCAGGAGGGCGGCGTCGGTCTCGACGAAGCTCACCTTCTTCGGGTTCTCGGCGATGTCGAGCGGCGTCGCCGTCAGGCCCGTGCCGTCCTTGAGCTTGATGAGGCCGTTGCCGGCGAGGAGGTGCAGCGCACGGCCGCCGTTGCTCGGATCGTTGGGGATGCCGATCTTGGCGCCCTCGGGCAGGGCGGCGAATTCCTTGTGCTTTGCGGAATAGAAGCCGATCGGCTCGACGATGGTGTAGCCGGCCGGCACGATCTTGTAGCCGCGGGCGGCGATCTGCGCATCGAGATAAGGCTTGTGCTGGAAGGCGTTGGCGTCGATGTCGCCGCGGTCGAGCGCCTCGTTGGGCAGCGTGTAGTCCGAGAAGGCGATGATCTCGATGGTCAGGCCGTCCTTGGCCGCGACCTTGCTGGCGACCTCCGCGATCTCCTCCTCGTCGCCGCCGATGACGCCGAGCTTGATGGTCTCGGCGGCGGCGAGGGCTGTGGAGCCAAGGAGGAGGCCGGCTGCGACGAGCGCCCCGAAGGCGCGGCGGTCGAGAGCGAAACGGGTCATGATTGTCCTCGTGCGTTGTCCGTGCCGGTCTCGCCAAAGCCGGCGAGGCACCCGAAATGTCACGGATGAGCGGATCGGCTGAGAAGGCGCGATTCCGGCTGATGAAAGAAGGGTAGTGTCAGAAAACGGCCGCACCGGGCCGGCTGCGGAAGGGTCCGTCAGCCCATCATGGAGCGACAACACATTCGCCGGCAGGGCCGGTGTGTCGCTTCGTCATGGAACTTCGCCAGGGGCGTCATCGTCATCTCCGATCCTCGAGCCACGAAGACCGTTCGTGGCGCTTTAGCGTTTGGTGACGCGGCGCAAGCTGCATGGGTCAAATCACCGCGGTGCGACCGCACGGGCGGCCGGCACGGGGCGCACTATCGGTCTGGCCGATCGGCCTGTCAATCGAAAAATTCCGCTAAACCGGACGATTTGTGCCTTTCTAAGAAACATACCACTTATAATTTCAGTGAAATTATCCTATTCACGAGAGACGGAAAGAATTGTACGATCGAACAAATATCGGATTGGGATGTGGAATATCGTGCTCTCGCCCGAACAGCTCTCGCTGCTCCGTCATGCGGCCATCGTCCTGGGCGCCTGGCTCGCCTTCCTGCTGCTGGCCTATTGGGCGCCGCGGCCGGGTGGCGATGGTCATGCTGCCATGGGCCTGGGTCCGGCGGCTGCAGCCCAGGCCATCTCGCAACGAGATTAATAACATATCAGTTTTGTATTTTTAATCCAATTATCACGTGGTACTGTGTTTAAAGATCAAATTCACGCAACTTGACGGTGAATTCGTGAGCGGCCTGCGCTATTTTCCGATCTCCTATGATGTCGGCGACCGGCTGGTCGTGATTGTCGGCGGCGGAGACGAGGCTTTCGCCAAGCTGCGGCTGCTCGGACGGTCGCAGGCGCGGCTGCGGCTCGTCGCGCCGGCGCTGGAACCGGCCCTTGCCGCGTTCGTTGAAACGAACGGCATCGATCACCGCGCCCGCGATCTCGCCGCCGAAGATCTCGCCGAGGCGGCGCTCGTCTTCATCGGCACGGGAGACGAGGGCGAGGACGCCCGGCTCGCCGCCCACGCCCGCGCCGCCGGCGTGCCGGTCAACGTGGTCGACCGGCCGCATCTGTCGGATTTCGCCGTGCCGGCCATCGTCGATCGGGCCCCCGTCGCCGTCGCCATCTCGACGGACGGGCTTGCCCCCGTCCTCGCCCAGCGCATCCGCGCCGCCGTGGAGGCGATGCTGGCGCCGGAATTCGGCCGGCTCGGCGAGCTCGCCCGCTCCCTGCGCACCGCCGTGACGGCGGCCATTCCCACCAACAGCGCGCGCCTCAGGTTCTGGAACCGCCTGTTCGACGGCCCGGCCGGGCGGCTCGCGCTCGCCGGCGACCTCGGCGGGGCACGCCGGGCCGCCCTCACGGCCCTGTCCGCCAGCGCCGGGGAAGACGGCGTCGTCTGGCTCATCGGCGCCGGCCCCGGCTCCGCCGATCTCCTGACCCTCCGGGCGCAGCGCCTGCTGCTCGAGGCCGACGTCATCGTCCATGACGGGCTCGTGCCGCAGGAGGTGGTCGATATGGGCCGCCGCGATGCCGAGCGCATCGCCGTCGGCAAGGCCAAGGGGCGCCATTCCATTTCACAGTCGGAGATCGATGGCCTCATCGTGCGCCTCGCCCGCCAGGGCAAGCGGGTAGCGCGCCTCAAGGCGGGCGATCCGCTCGTCTTCGGCCGGGCCGGCGAGGAGCTCGCCGCGCTCAGAGCCGCCGGCATCCGCGCCGAGGTGGTGCCCGGCGTCACCGCCGCGCTCGCGGCCGCCGCCGATGCGCAGGCCTCGCTTACGCTGCGCGGCGTCGCCTCTTCGCTCACCTTCGCCACCGGCCACGGCGCCGAGGGCGGCGAGCCGGCCGGCTGGCCGGCCATCGCCGCTGCCGGCGGCACCGTCGCCGTCTACATGGGGCGCACGGTGGCTGAGGAGACGCAGGCGCGTTTCCTCGCCGCCGGCGTCGCGCCGGACACGCCGGTCGTCGCCGTGGAGAACGCCGGGCGGGTGACGCGCCGGCTGCTCGCCGGCATGCTCGCCGACCTGCCGGCGCTGTCGGCGCGGGCCGACGTTGACGGCCCCGTCCTCATTCTCGTCGGCCCCGCGCTCGCCCAGGGCGATCTTGAGGCGGCCGAACCCATCGCCGAACCGATCCCCCGCAGGCAGCCGGCGCTCGCCGGCGCCGCCTGAAGGAGAGCCTGATGAAGAAGGATGCCAAGGGCGCCGGTCCCAAGGTCGTGACCGCCAATGCCCTCGACAGCGGCCTCGTCGTATTCCGCACGGCGGACGGGCGCTGGTCGACCGACATCGCCGAGGCCGAGGTGGCCGAGACGAAGGAAGCGGCGGATGCCCTGCTCGCCCTGGGCGAGGCGGACGGCGCCCGTAACCTCGTCGTCGATGTCTATCTCGTCGCCATGACCGAGGGCGACGACGGCCGGCTCGTGCCGGTGCTGCTGCGCGAGGCGATCCGCGCCGCACGGCGCCCCACCATCGTCATGCCGGGCGAAGATCCGTCCGTCATCGCCGCCTGAACCCCGCGCATCCGGAGACGACAGTCCCATGTACCGCTACGACGAATTCGACCGGCAGTTCGTGGCCGAGCGCGTGGAGGAATTCCGCGACCAGGTGGCGCGCCGCCTCTCGGGCGAGTTGACGGAAGACGAGTTCAAGCCGCTCCGGCTGATGAACGGCGTCTATCTGCAGCTGCACGCCTACATGCTGCGCATCGCCATTCCCTACGGCACGCTGAATTCCCGCAAGCTCCGGCGGCTCGCCCATATCGCGCGGCGCTACGACCGCGGCTTCGGCCATTTCACGACGCGGCAGAACCTGCAGTTCAACTGGATCAAGCTCGAAGAGGTGCCGGAGATCCTCAAGGAGCTCGCGGAGGTCGAGATGCACGCCATCCAGACCTCGGGCAACTGCATCCGCAACGTCTCGGCGGACCATTTCGCCGGCGCGGCCGCGGACGAGATCGCCGATCCGCGCGTCTATGCCGAGATCCTCCGGCAGTGGTCGTCGCTGCACCCGGAGTTCACCTTCCTGCCGCGCAAGTTCAAGATCGCCGTCGTGGCGGCGGAGGCGGACCGCGCCGCCATCCAGGTGCACGACATCGGCCTGCAGGTGAAGCGGAACGAGGCCGGCGAGACCGGCTTTGCCGTCTGGGTCGGCGGCGGCCTCGGCCGCACGCCGATGATCGGCCGCAAGGTGCGCGACTTCCTGCCCGAGGCGGAGCTGCTCAGCTATTGCGAGGCGATCCTGCGCGTCTACAACATGCACGGCCGGCGCGACAACAAGTACAAGGCGCGTCTCAAGATCCTCGTGCACGAGACGGGCGTCGACGAGATCGCGCGCGACATCGAGACCGAATACGAGGACATCCGCGCCCGCGGCGCCCTGACGATGCCGCAGGAGGAGATCGCCCGCATCCGCGCCTATTTCGCGCCGCCGGCCTTCGCGGAACTGTCCGCGCGCTCGTCCGCCTTCGAGGCGGCGAAGGCCGACAGCCGCAGCTTCGCCCGTTTCGTCGAGCGCAACGTGGCCCCGCACAGGGTGCCGGGCTACGGCATCGTCACCATTTCGCTGAAGGCCATCGGTGCCCCGCCCGGGGATGCGACGGCGGAGCAGATGGAGCTGATCGCCGACCTCGCCGAGCGCTACAGCTTCGACGAGGTGCGTGTCAGCCACGAGCAGAACCTCGTGCTGCCGCATGTCAGGCTCGACGACATCCCGGCCGTCCATGCGGCGCTCGCCGAGGCCGACCTCGCGACGCCGAACGCCGGGCTCGTCACCGACATCATCGCCTGCCCCGGGCTCGACTACTGCGCGCTGGCGAACGCCCGCTCCATCCCGGTGGCGCAGCGCATCGCCGAGCGCTTCGCCGACATCGAGCGGCAGAAGCAGATCGGCGACCTCAAGATCAAGATCTCCGGCTGCATCAACGCCTGCGGCCACCACCACGTCGGCCACATCGGCATCCTCGGCGTCGACCGCAAGGGCGAGGAGTTCTACCAGATCACGCTCGGCGGCTCGGGCGACGAGACCTGCTCGATCGGCGAGATCGTCGGCAAGGGCTTCTCGTCGGAGGAGGTCGTCGGCGCGGTGGAAACCATCGTCGAGACCTATCTCAGGCTGCGCGAGGGACCGCAGGAGACCTTCCTCGCCGCCTTCCGCCGGCTCGGCGAGACCCCGTTCCGGGAGGCGCTCTATGCCGACGCTTGAGGAGCTGGCGCCCGGCAGTGCCCCGCCCGCGCTCGCCGCGCGGGCGAGCGAGCTCGAGGCCGCCCATGGCGACCTCGGCGCGCTCGCCATCATGCGCCTCGCCATCCGCAAGCTCTTCCCGGAGCGCATCACGCTCGTGTCGAGCTTCGGCGCCGAATCGGCTGTGCTGCTGCACATGGCGGCGACCATCGACCGCGACCTGCCGGTGACCTTCGTCGATACCGGCCGGCTGTTCCCGGAGACGCTCGCCTACCGCGACGAACTCGTCGATCTCCTCGGCCTCACCGACGTGCGCACCGTCGGGCCCGATGCGGCCGCGATGGAGCGGCTCGACCCCTATGGCGCCATGTTCGCCATCGACGCGGACGAGTGCTGCCGGCTGCGCAAGGTCGAGCCCCTGGCGCGCGCGATCGCGCCGTTCGAGGCCTGGATCACGGGCCGCAAGCGCTACCAGGCCGCGACGCGCACGGCGATGCCGGTCTTCGAGGCCGATGCGACGCATATCAAGGTCACGCCGCTCGCCGCCTGGGGCATGGAGGAGGTGCGCGCCTATCTCCGGGCGCACGACCTGCCGGTCCATCCGCTCGTCGGCCGCGGCTATCCTTCCATCGGCTGCGCGCCCTGCACCACGCCGGTCGCCGCGGGGGAGGACCCGCGCGCCGGGCGCTGGCGCGGCTCGGCCAAGATCGAATGCGGCATCCACGTCTCCAAGGCGGGTGTCGAGAGGAGGAGCGCCTGATGGCCCTCTACAGGAACGGTTCCTTCGTCGCGGACGATCCCTGGCGCATCCTCGGCGCGGACGAGGCCCTGCCGGCCGAGGGGCCGGTGGCGCTGCCCAAGGCGCGCTTCATCGCCGAACGTGACGGGCTCGCCGGGCGCAATGCGCCGCTCGGCGTCGTCATCGAGGCGGGGGAGGGGCTCGACGGGCTGGAGGACGACATCGACCGCCTGTCGCTCGTCGTCCTGACCTTCCCGAAATACACCGACGGGCGCAACTACTCGACGGCGCGCATCCTGCGCGAGCGCTTCGGCTATCGCGGCGAGTTGCGCGCCACCGGCAACGTGCTGCGCGACCAGCTGCGCTTCATGCTGCGCTGCGGCTTCGATGCGCTCGAGATCACGCACGAAGGCACGATCGCGGCGCTCAGTGACGGCCGCATCAATCTCGTCTCCCTGCATTACCAGCCCGCGAGCCGCGACGAGGCCGCCCCGCCGGTCGCCGGCGGGCATCCCTGGCGCCGCAGCTCCGCCGGCCGGCTCTGATTTCGCGAAAGACGTCAACGACCATGTATCGCTCCGACGCCGCCGCTCTCTCCGTCCTCGAACCGGCCCGGGCCGAGGCGCCCCGCCTTGGCCTCACGCCGCATCTTGCCCGCCTCGAGGCGGAGGCAATCCACATCATGCGGGAGGTGGCGGCCGAGTTCCGCAACCCGGTGATGCTCTATTCGATCGGCAAGGACTCGTCGGTGATGCTGCACATCGCCCGCAAGGCCTTCTTCCCGGGCAAGCCGCCGTTCCCGCTGATGCATGTCGACACGACGTGGAAGTTCCGCGAGATGATCGCCTTCCGCGACCAGACGGCGCGCGAGCTCGGCTGGGAGCTGATCGTTCATGTCAATCCGGAGGGCAAGGCGCGCGGCATCGATCCGTTCCGCTCCGGCTCGTCCCTGCACACCCAGGTGATGAAGACGGAAAGCCTGAAGCAGGCGCTCGACAAGTACGGCTTCGACGCCGCCTTCGGCGGGGCGCGCCGCGACGAGGAGAAGAGCCGCGCCAAGGAGCGCATCTTCTCCCACCGCAACGCCCAGCACGGCTGGGAGCCGCGCAGCCAGCGGCCGGAGCTGTGGAACCTCTTCAACACCCGCATCAACCCGGGCGAATCGATGCGCGTCTTCCCGCTCTCCAACTGGACCGAGCGGGACGTGTGGCACTACATCCTCGCCGAGAACATTCCCGTCGTGCCGCTCTATTTCGCCAAGGAGCGGCCGGTGGTGGAACGCGACGGCGCGCTCATCATGGTCGACGACGAGCGCATGCCGCTCAACCCCGGCGAGAAGCCGGAGCTGCGCAAGGTCCGCTTCCGCACGCTCGGCTGCTATCCGCTGACCGGCGCCGTCGAATCCGATGCCGAGACGCTGGAGGCGATCGTCGACGAGCTGATGGCCTCGCGCGCGTCGGAACGGCAGGGTCGCGTCATCGACCGGGACGACAAGGCCTCCATGGAGCGCAAGAAGCGCGAGGGGTATTTCTGATGAACGCCGTCGCAACGCTCGCCCGCCCCGCGCCCTTGCCGGCTGCGCCCGCGCGCGGCCTCCTGCGCTTCCTCACCTGCGGCTCGGTGGACGACGGCAAGTCGACGCTGATCGGGCGGCTGCTGCACGAGACGGGCGCCATCTTCGAGGACCAGCTCGCGGCACTTGAGAAGGATTCGCGCCGCCACGGCACGACGGGCGGCGACATCGACTTCGCGCTGCTCGTCGACGGGCTCGAGGCCGAGCGCGAGCAGGGCATCACCATCGATGTCGCCTACCGCTATTTCTCGACGCCGCGCCGCTCCTTCATCGTCGCCGATACGCCCGGCCACGAGCAGTACACGCGCAACATGGCGACCGGCGCCTCGAACGCCGAGCTCGCCATCATCCTCATCGACGCCCGCAAGGGCGTCCTGACGCAGACGAAGCGCCACAGCGTCATCGCGGCGCTCACCGGCATCCGGCACGTCATCCTCGCCGTCAACAAGATCGACCTCGTCGGCTTCGACGAGAAGCGCTTCGACGCCATCGTCGCCGACTACGCCGCCTTCGCCGGCAAGCTCGGCTTTTCGTCCATCGTGCCGATCCCGGTCTCGGCGCGCTTCGGCGACAACATCGCCGCGCCGAGCGCCAACACCCCCTGGTACGACGGCCCGACGCTCGTCGGCCATCTCGAGGAGGTGGAGGTCGAGGCGGCGCGCACGGACGGGCCGCTGCGCTTTCCCGTGCAGTGGGTCAACCGGCCGAACCTCGACTTCCGCGGCTTCTCGGGCACGCTCGCCGGCGGCGTCGTGCGCGTCGGCGACGAGGTGGTGGCCGCCTCCTCCGGCAAGACGAGCCGCGTGACGCGCATCGTCACCTTCGACGGCGACCGGGAGACGGCCCGCGCCGGCGATGCCGTGACGCTGGTGCTTGCCGACGAGATCGACGCCCCGCGCGGCGAGGTGCTGGCCGACCCGAAGGCGCGGCCGGCGGTCGCCTCCCGCCTCGCCGCCCGGCTCGTGTGGATGAGCGAGGACACGTTGGCGCCGGGCCGGTCCTATCTCATGAAGCTCGGCACGCGCACCGTGCCGGCCACCGTCCGGGCGATCCGCAACGCCATCGACGTCGAGACCTTCGACGAGCGTGAGGCGGGCAGTCTCGCCCTCAACGGCATCGGCGTCGTCGAGATCGACACCGTGACGCCGGTGGCCTTCGACCCCTATGACGAGAACCGCGCCACGGGCGCTTTCGTCCTCATCGACCGGTTCACCAACGCCACCGTCGCGGCGGGCATGGCGGTCGAGGCCCTCGGGGCCACGAACGTGCACCGCCACGGCTTCGACGTTGACCGGGCGGCACGCGCGGGTCTCAAGCACCAGCGCCCGCTTGCCGTCTGGTTCACCGGCCTGCCGGGGTCGGGCAAGTCGACCATCGCCAATCTGGTGGAGCGCAAGCTGCACGCCCTCGGCCGTCACACGACGGTGCTCGACGGGGACGACCTGCGCCAGGGGCTCAATGCCGATCTCGGCTTCGACCTTGCGAGCCGCGCCGAGAACGTGCGCCGGGCCGGCGAGGTGGCGCGGCTGATGCTGGATGCCGGCCTCGTCGTGCTCTGCGCCTTCGTCTCGCCCGTGCGGGCGGACCGGGAGCGGCTGCGCGAGCGCTTCGCGCCGGGCGAGTTCGTCGAGGTCTTCGTCGATACGCCGGCGGAGGTCTGCGCCGCGCGCGATCCCAAGGGGCTTTACGCGAAGGCGCAGGACGGCAAGATCGCGACCTTCACCGGCGTTGGCCAAGGCTACGAGCCGCCGCTGTCGCCGGACTTGCTGCTCGATGCGGCCGCGGCCGATGCGGAGGCGCTCGCGGAGCGGGTCGTCGCCTTCATCGAGCCGCGCATCACGGGCGCGAGCCTGACGGCGGAGGATTCGGCGGCGCTGTGAGCGTCGCCGGCCCGCGGGAGCGGCCTTACGCCGTCTGCCGGGCGACCGGCTTCTTCTCCTCGTCCGCCCGGTCGGGTTCCGGCTGCGGAGCCGCCATGATCGCATCGGCCAGCTGATCGATCCGCTGCAGCAGCGAGGCATCATCGCCCGCTTC
Source organism: Chelatococcus caeni (assembly GCF_014196925.1). Taxonomy (GTDB): domain Bacteria; phylum Pseudomonadota; class Alphaproteobacteria; order Rhizobiales; family Beijerinckiaceae; genus Chelatococcus_A; species Chelatococcus_A caeni. The sequence continues at coordinate 605,438 of NZ_JACIEN010000002.1, forward strand.
GGCCGGCAGCTTGCGAATGTCGCGCTGCAGGCGGTTGAGCTCCCGCTGCAGGCGGGCACGGTCGGCGCGGGCCTGCTGCAACGCCCCTTCGAGCGACAGTTTCTCGGCGCGCATCAGTTCGACCTCCTCTTCCAGGGCGCGGGCCGTCGACCGCTCCCTCTCGTCAGTCGCCGCCGCCTCGGCCCGGAGCTTCGCGATGAGATCGCGCGCACGGGCCAGATCCGCATCGCGCTCGGCGACAACGGTCTCGCGCCGCGACGCGGCGGCCGAGGCCTCGGTCAGGCGTGCGGCATAATCGACCTCGCTCGCCTCCAGCACCTCGATGCGCGTCGCCTGCTCGCGGCGCATGTCGTCGAGCGAACGGATGCGGGCCGACAGCACCTCCTCGTGCGTGCGCGCGCTCTCCAGCAGCTTGTCGCGCTCGGCAAGGCCGGCCTGCGCGGCGACGAGATCGGCCCGCGTGGCGGCGAGCACCTGTTCGAGGTCGGCGATGCGGTCGACGTGGTTGGCGAGCTGGGTCTCGAGCCCCGCGACGGCGATGCGCTTCGTATCGATGTCGATCAGCGCGTCCTTGTGGGCCGTCTCGAGCACACGGTAGGCCTCGTCGCGGGCGCCGAGCCTGTCGGTCGTCTCCTTGAGGGCCGCCTCGAGCCGCGCCGCTTCCGCGCGCGTCGCCTCGAGCGTGGCGAGGGTTTCGGCGAGGCGGCTTTCGAGATCGGCGATGGTGGCGGCGAGGGTCGCGCCTTCGTCCTCGAGCTGCTTCAGCTCCGCCGTTCGCCGGCCGATGTCCGCGAGCGCCGACGCATGCCGGTCCCGCGCCCGTTCGAGCTGCTGCTCGAGACGGCGCAGCGCGACGGCGAATTCGGCCCGCAGATGGTCCTTCTCGGCCGTCAGCTCCGCGATCGAGAGGGGAAACTGCGCCTCAAGCCGGCGGCGGATCAGGCGCTCGGCGCGGCGGTTGACGGCGGGAAGCACGACGATCGCCAGGAGCGTGGCCGCGAGGAACCCGAGCGCGAAGATCATCAGCGCTTCGATCACGGCCCCGCTTCCCCTTCACGCCCGTTGCAGCCGGCCGGCCCCGAGCCGGCTTTTCATGAAAATGGCACGCCTTGACCGGTCTTTCCAGTCAAGGACCCGTCATTCGAATCGCTCCGGCTGAACGCTCAGAAGGGATTCCAGGTCGCCTCCGGCGTGAACTTCAGGTAGCCGAGGTTGAGGCCGAGGCGGGCGCCGACGCCGGTGCGGATCGGCACGATGGTGATGCCATTGGCGTTCAGCGCCGTCATGCCGAAGCCGGCGACCAGATAGGCCGAGCCGTTGACGCCTGCGAAGCGCTGGAACAGCGAGTTCACCGTCGGCAGGTTGTAGACGAGCATCATGGTGCGCGCGCCGTCGCCGCCGAAGTCGAAGCCGACCGAGGGGCCCTGCCAGTAAACGCGCTGGTCGCCGGCGTTGCGCGTGTAGAGCACGCCCTCGCCGTAGCGCAGGCCGCCGACGAAGGCGCCCGAGGCCTCCTGGCCGACGATGTAGCCGTTGGGCTCGCCCCAGCGGCGCACGGCCTCCTCGATCGTCAGCGCGAGCCCGCGCGAGACGTTGCCGAAGGCCTTATGGCCCGATTGGACGAGTTCCTGGGGGGAGAACGTGTCCTGCTGTGCCGGCGCGCCCTGGGCGAGGGCGACACCGGGCGCGACGAGAAGGAGCGCCGCGACGATCGTCATGGCGGCACGCCAGGCCGCTTTCCAGCTGGCTCGCATCAGCAATACTCCATGCACTAAAGCCCGCCCGCTCCCCATCATGGAACACAAATCGTTAACGAGATTGCTAAACGGAAGCGGAAAGCTGCTCATTTCCCGGAAATAACCGCCCGCGGCAGCCTACCCGGAGGCGGTGCCGCAGCGAATCGCGGCGGGACGTTCTGCGTCAAAAATGTCGGGGCGAAGGCGGGCGCAGGCGGCGCCCGCTCAGGTCCGGCCGCCGACTGCGGCGGCGAGCAGCGCCGTGTCGCGGGCGAGGGCCGGATCGCCCCAGGCGATGAACGGGCCGTTGGCGAAGCCGTCCGTCATGTCGCCATAGGTGACACGCGTGCCGTCCGGCGTCGTCACCATGCCGCCCGCCGCGCTGACCAGGGCGTCGCCCGCCGCGACGTCCCACTGCATGGTCCGCCCGAAGCGCGGATAGACGTCCGCCTCGCCCGCAGCGACGAGGCAGAACTTGAGGGCCGAGGAGGCATTGCGCCGCTCGTGCGGGGCAAGGGCGGCGAGGAAGCGGTCCGTTTCCGGATCGCCGTGGCGGGCGCTGGCGAGCGCCGTCAGCGCCTTGCGGGAGGCCGGCCGGGTGCGGATGGGCCGCAGGCTATCCCGCGCCGGCGGCGGGCCGCCGGCCGGCGCGATCGTCGCGTAGGCGGCTGCGCCGCCGATCCAGAACCGGCCGTCCGCGGGCGTGTGGATGACGCCGGCGATCGGGCGGCCCGCGACGATGGCGGCGATGTTGACCGTGAATTCCGACCCGCCGGCCACGAAATCACGCGTGCCGTCGAGCGGGTCGACGAGGAAGAAGGCCTCTTCCCGGCCGACCGGTGCCGCCGTATCGGCGCTCTCTTCCGAGATCACGCGCACCTGCGGGAAGGCGCGGGCCAGCGCGGCGGCGATGAACGCCTCCGCCGCCATATCGGCATCCGAGCAGGGGCTGCCGTCCTCCTTCGTGCGGGTGGCGAAGCCTTTGGCACGGCTTTCGAGGATCCTTGCGCCGGCGCCGTGGGCGATGGCGGCGAGGGTGATGGCGAGGGCGTCGGCGTCGGGAGAAAAGGGCGGCATCAGGGGCGCTGGGTCGTGACGGAACGAGGGCGGTTGTGCGCAAAACGGCAACGAATTGCAAGCAGCGCACCGGGTGCGATGCTCGGTGGTCTCGGGGCTTCCTGCCCCGCGCGAAGCAGTGTATCACCGAAAATCGTTCGCGCCCCGTTCCGGGGTGCATTCACCTCGCGTTAGCCCCTTCCGCGGAGCCGCCATGACCGCCGTTACGCTCGATGCGCTCGATCTCGCCGCTCTCCTGTGCAGCCGCGTGTGCCACGACGTCATCAGCCCGGTGGGGGCCATCGTCAACGGGCTCGAGGTGCTCGAGGACGAGAACGACACCTCGATGCAGGAATTCGCGCTCGACCTCATCAAGAAGAGCGCCCGGCAGGCCTCGGCCCGCCTCCAGTTCGCGCGCCTCGCCTTCGGCGCGGCCGGCTCCGCCGGGGCCTCGATCGATCTCGGCGATGCCGAGAACGTCGCCAAGGGCTTCATCCAGGACGACAAGGTCTCCCTCGTCTGGAACGTGCCGCGCCTGCTGCTGCCGAAGAACAAGGTCAAGCTGCTGCTCAACCTCATCCTTCTCGCCACGAATGCGATCCCGCGCGGCGGCTCCATCACGGTCGATGCCGAGGTGGACGGCGACGATGCGCGCTTCACCATCGCCGCCAAGGGCGTGAGCGCGCGCATTCCGACCCATGCGGAGCAGCTTCTGGCCGGCAAGGCGGAAGGCGGCAGCGTCGACGCGCATGCGATCCAGCCGTTCTACACCGGGCTCGTGGCGCGGGCGGCCGGCATGGATGCGCGCTTCTCGCTCGAGGACGACACGGTGCTGATCAAGGCCGGCCCGGTGGCTGGCTGAGCGCCTGCGCGCCATCCGTGCAGGATGGCGCGGGATTTCAACCTAACTTAAACTCTTACCCCTGACACTGCCCGTCGGATCGCAGAGGCGCGGGCGGCCATCATCGGCCGTGCGCGCGCTTTTCGGGTGTGCGTCATGGATGAACTGCTGCGCGAGTTCCTGACGGAGACGAGCGAGTATCTCGACACCGTCGACGTGGAACTCGTGCGCTTTGAGCGCAACCCGAACGACAGCGCCATCCTGCGCAACATCTTCCGCCTCGTTCACACCATCAAGGGCACCTGCGGCTTCCTCGGCCTGCCGCGGCTCGAGGCGCTCGCCCATGCCGCAGAAACGCTGATGGGGCGCTTCCGCGACGGCGAGCAGGCGGTCACGAGCCGCGACGTCACGCTGATCCTGGCCACGATCGACCGGATCAAGCACATCATCACCGAGCTCGAGCGCACGTCGGTGGAGCCGCCGGGCCGCGACGACGACCTCATCCTTCCGCTCGAACGCTCCAGCGGCGGCCCCGGGCGGCGCGGCATCGATCCCGCCATCCTGGCCGCCTTCGACGAGCCCGAGGCGCAGCCTCCCGGCGAGGAGCGACCGGCGCCGTCGCCGCAGGGCGCAGCCGCCGCCGAAGGTGCGGACGCCGCGGCCGGCACACGGCAGCAGACCATCCGCGTGGCGGTCAACACGCTCGAGCATCTGATGACGATGGTCTCGGAGCTGGTGCTGACCCGCAACCAGCTGCTCGACATCGCCCGCCGCCAGGAGGACAACACCTTCAACGTGCCGTTGCAGCGCCTGTCGCACGTGACGGCCGAGCTGCAGGAGAGCGTCATGAAGACGCGCATGCAGCCCATCGGCAGCGCCTGGCAGAAGCTGCCGCGGCTCGTGCGCGACCTCTCGTCCGAGCTCGGCAAGCCGATCGACCTCGTGATGCGCGGCGCCGATACGGAGCTCGACCGCCAGGTGCTCGAAGTCATCAAGGATCCGCTGACGCACATGGTGCGCAACGCGGCCGACCACGGGCTCGAAAGCCTTGCCGAGCGGCGGGCGCTCGGCAAGCCGGAGCGCGGCACCATCCGCCTCGGCGCCTATCACGAGGGTGGCACGATCACCATCGAGATCGCCGACGACGGGCGCGGCCTCGACCTCGCCGCCATCAGGGCCAAGGCGATCGCCCGCGGCCTTGCGCCGGCGGCCGAGGTGGAGCGCATGAGCGAGGCGCAGGTCGCCAAGTTCATCTTTCATCCCGGCTTCTCGACCGCCGAGGCGGTGACGGCCGTGTCGGGGCGCGGCGTCGGCATGGATGTAGTCAAGACCAACATCGAGCTCATCGGCGGCGTCATCGACATCCATTCCGAGCCCGGTCGCGGCACGGTCTTCACGGTGAAGATCCCGCTGACGCTCGCCATCATCGCGGCGCTCATCGTCAGCGTCGGCGACCAGCGCTTCGCCATTCCGCAGATGGCGGTGCTCGAACTGGTGCGCGTGCGCCCCGGCTCCGAGCAGCGCATCGAGACCGTCAACGGCGCGCCCGTGCTCAGGCTGCGCGAGCGGCTCCTGCCGGTGATGTCCCTCGCGCGCCTGCTCGGCCGCGCCGGGGCAAAGGAGGATGACGACGGCTTCATCGTCGTCATCCAGGTCGGGCGGCAGCGCTTCGGCCTTCTCGTCGACGCCGTCTTCCACACGGAGGAGATCGTGGTCAAGCCGATGTCGCGCAAGCTGCGGCATCTGCAGGTGTTCTCCGGCAATACCATCCTTGGCGACGGGGCCGTGGTCCTCATCATCGATCCCAACGGCGTCTCGCGCATCCTCGGCGCGCAAGGCGTCGATGCGGCGGCCTTTGCCGATGCCCTGGCGGAAATGGAGGAGGAGCGGGAAGAGGAGATCGAGGCCACGGCGCTCCTCGTCTTCCGGGCCGGCGGGCCGGGGCAGAAGGCGGTGCAGCTGTCCCTCGTCACGCGGCTCGAGGAGATCGATGCGACCCGGATCGAGTGGATCGGCGACCGCCCGTTCGTGCAGTACCGGGGCCGGCTGATGCCGCTCGTCACCGCGCACGAGCGCCTCGTGATCCGCAAGGAGGGCATGCAGCCCATCCTCGTCTTCTCCGATGCCGAACGCGCCATGGGGCTGATCGTCGACGAGATCGTCGACATCGTCGACGAGCGGCTCACCATCGACCCGGTGCCCCAGCGGCCGGACCTGGTCGGCTCGGCCGTCGTGCGCGGGCAGGCGACCGAACTCATCAACGTCGCGTATTTCCTGCCGCTCGCGCACGAGGACTGGCTGCGCCGGGCGGCGGTGCCCAACGCGCCGGTGCGCACCGTGCTGCTCGTCGACGATTCCGACTTCTTCCGCGGCATGCTGGCCCCGGTCCTCAGGGCGGCCGGCTATCGCCTGGCCCTTGCCGGCAGCGTTGACGAAGCCCTCGACGTGCTCGCCTCGCAACGCATCATCGACGTCGTGGTGAGCGACATCGAAATGCCCGGTAAGACGGGCTTCGATCTCATCGAGAGCATGCGCATCGACCAGCGCACGCGGCATCTGCCGGTGATCGCGCTGTCCTCCTACATCAGCCCGGCCATCGTCGAGCGGGCGAGACGCTACAGCGGCGTGGAATTCGTGGCGAAGTTCGACCGCGGCGGTCTTCTCGCCGCGCTCGCGGCGAGCATCGACGGCTATGGAGCGGCGGCATGAGCGCGATCGATCCCGCCATCAGCGCCAGCGCCGTCGACGACGGCATCCAATACGTCACGGTAACCGTCGGGGAGCAGCTGTTCGGCATCCCCATCGCACGGGTGCGCGACGTGTTCGTCGTCGGCGGGCTGACGCCCGTTCCGCTCGCACCGCCCGAGGTCCGGGGGCTCGTGAATCTCAGGGGCCGCGTCGTCACCGCGGTGTGCATGCGCCGGCGCCTCGGCCTACCGGCACGGGAGCGGACGGTGGGGACGGTGATGGCCGTCGGCCTGGAGCAGGGCGACGAGAGCTTCGGCCTGATCGTCGACGGGGTGGGCGAGGTGCTGCGCGTGCCGGCCGACACGCGCGAACCCAGGCCGCCCCATCTCGACGGCCGCTGGGCATCTCTCGCGTCGCACATCCACAGGCTGCACGACCGCCTTCTCGTCGTGCTCGATGTGGATGCGGTGCTTTCCTTCGATGGCGATGGAGGGGGCGGTTGATCTTTGTCCCGCGCGGCGCCATGGCCGGCTATGATCGAGCGTTGACTGGGAGTCTCGCAACATGAAGCATTGTCTTGTCGTCGATGACTCGGCGGTCATTCGCAAGGTGGCACGCCGCATCCTCGAGGCGCTCGCCTTCGAGGTGAGCGAGGCCGAGGATGGCGCCCAGGCCCTCGCCAAATGCCAGGAGGCGATGCCCGAGGCGGTGCTGCTCGACTGGAACATGCCGGTGATGGACGGCTACGAGTTCCTGAAGGCGCTGCGCCAGCTGCCCGGCGGCGACAGGCCGAAGGTCATCTTCTGCACCACCGAGAACGACGTCGCCCATATCGCCAAGGCCCTGCAGGCCGGCGCGGACGAATACATCATGAAGCCCTTCGACAAGGACATCGTGGAAGCGAAGTTCCAGGAGGTCGGGCTGGTCTGAGGCGCTGCGCGCGGGCGGCGGGAACGGCTGCGGCCGGCCCGGGTGCCGGAGCATCGGCGGGGGCGGTGTCGTGATACGGGTCATGGTCGTCGACGATTCGGCCGTTGCGCGCGCCCTTGCGCTGCGCTGGCTGAGCGAGGAGCCGGGCATCGACGTGGTGGCGGAGGCCGAGACCGGCCGCGTCGCGCTAGCGCTCGTCGCGCGCGCCGCTCCCGACGTCATCGTGCTCGATCTCGACATGCCGGACATGGACGGGCTGACGGCCCTGCCGGAACTGCTGGCGGCAAGGCCCGGCGTCGCCGTTCTCGTCGTTTCGACGCTCACGCGACGCAATGCGGAGATCTCCCTGCACTGCCTGGCGCTCGGCGCGGCGGACTACGTGCCGAAGCCCTCCTCGCGCGGGGACGCGGACGCGCTCGCCACCTTCCGGAGCGAACTCGTCGAGAAGATCCGTGCGGTTGCGGGGCGGGGCCAGAAGCCCGACATCGTCGTGCCCCCGCGCCTTGCCGCGCCCGCGGCTGCGGCCGCGAGGCCTGCCTGCCTCGTCGTCGGCGCCTCGACCGGCGGCCCGCGGGCCGTCATGCGGCTGTTCAGCCAGCTGCCGGCATCGGTGCTGCGGCGCTTGCCGGTCGTCGTGGTGCAGCACATGCCGCCGATCTTCACTGCCGTCTTCGCCGAGCATCTGGCCGCCATCGCGGGCTGCGAGGTGCGCGAGGCCGAGGACGGCGAGGCCGTGCGGCCGGGGGTGATCCACGTCGCGCCGGGCGGGCGGCACACCGGGCTCGTGCGAAGGGGGGCTGACGTTTTCCTGCATGTCCATGACGGCCCGCCGACCAACGTCTGCCGGCCGGCCGTCAACGTCCTGTTCGAGACGGCGGCCGCCGTCTACGGCCCGGCGGCGCTCGCCGTCGTGCTCACGGGCATGGGGCGGGACGGGCTCGCCGGGGCGCGCAGCCTCGCTGCCGCCGGCGCGCCCGTCATCGTGCAGGACGAGGCGACCAGCACCGTTTGGGGAATGCCGGGTGCGATCGCGCGCGAGGGGCTGGCGCGCGCCATTCTGCCGCTCGACGGCATCGCGCCGGCGATTTGCGTTTTCATGGAGGGGGGCGCCGATGACTGACGCCGATTTCGATTACCTGTGCACATTCGTCCGCGCCCGTTCCGGCCTCGCGCTGACGCCGGAGAAACGCTATCTCCTCGAAAGCCGGCTGCAGCCGCTCGGCCGCAAGCGCGGCTTCGAGACGCTGGAGGCGCTCGTAAGGGCGTTGCGGGCCGGCGATGCGGAGCTCGAGCGCGCCGTCGTCGAGGCGATGACGACCAACGAGACCTTCTTCTTCCGCGACAAGACACCCTTCGATACCTTGCGCAACGACATCCTGCCCCGGCTTCTGGAGGCGCGGGCGAGCACGCGGGCGCTGCGCATCTGGTGCGCGGCGGCCTCCACGGGCCAGGAGCCCTATTCGCTCGCCATGATGCTCGACCAGATGGGCGAGCGGCTTGCCGGCTGGCGCATCGAGATCCTGGGCACGGACCTCTCCACCCAGGCGCTGGAGCGTGCCCGCGCCGGGCTCTACAGCCAGTTCGAGGTGCAGCGCGGCCTGCCCGTCCAGCTCCTCCTGCGCTATTTCACGCAAACTGGCGACTCGTGGCAGATCGCGCCGGAGCTGCGCCAGCGCATCACCTTCCGGCCGTTCAACTTGATGCGCGACTTCTCGCCGCTCGGCACCTTCGACATCGTCTTCTGCCGCAACGTGCTGCTCTATTTCGACATGGCGATGAAGGCGGACATTCTGGCACGGATCGGGCGGCAGATCGCGCCGGACGGATGCCTGTTCCTCGGCGCGGCCGAAACCGTGATCGGCCTTGGCGACGAGGTCGAGATGCATCCCACCCTGCGCGGCGTCTACGTGCCGCGGCGGCGCGGCGCCACCCGGGCTGCGTGAACAGGGCAGCCGGCAGGGGCCATCGTCGCTGCCGGCCTCCATGATGAGAGGCGGACAAGAAAAAAGCCCCGCGATGCGGGGCTTTTCGTCGTGGCGCCTCTTGCCGGTCGGGAGGCGGCCTCAGGCGGAGATGCGCTCCTCGATCTCGCCGGGCTCGCGCAGCACGTAGCCACGGCCCCAGACGGTCTCGATGTAGTTCTTGCCGCTCGAGGCGTTGGCGAGCTTCTTGCGCAGCTTGCAGATGAACACGTCGATGATCTTGAGCTCCGGCTCGTCCATGCCGCCGTAGAGATGGTTGAGGAACATCTCCTTGGTCAGCGTGGTGCCCTTGCGCAGGGAGAGGAGCTCCAGCATCTGGTATTCCTTGCCGGTGAGGTGCACGCGGTTGCCCGCCACCTCCACCGTCTTGGTGTCCAGGTTGACCACGAGGTCGCCGGTCGTGATGACCGACTGGGCATGGCCCTTGGAGCGGCGCACGATGGCGTGGATGCGCGCGACGAGCTCGTCCTTGTGGAAGGGCTTGGTCAGGTAGTCGTCGGCGCCGAAGCCGAGGCCCTTGACCTTGTCCTCGATGCCGGCGAGGCCCGACAGGATCAGGATCGGCGTCTTGACCTTGGCGACACGCAGGCTCCGCAGCACCTCGTAGCCGGACATGTCCGGCAGGTTGAGGTCGAGGAGAATGATGTCGTAGTCGTAGAGCTTGCCGAGATCCACGCCCTCCTCGCCGAGATCGGTCGTGTAGACGTTGAAATTCTCGGATTTGAGCATCAGCTCGATGCTCTGCGCGGTGGCGCTGTCGTCTTCGATGAGCAATACGCGCATGTCAGGTCCCCAACCTCGCCCCGAGGCCCGCGCTGGCGGTGTCCCGGCTTTCCGACGCTGCCCGCGTTACGCCGCGGCGCTGGCGTCCGATCTTCCCACTCGTTCCGACTCGCGACGCTACGCCCAAATGGTTAACAAAAACTGATTCCCTCTTGCAAGAACCTCTCGCCAAAACATGTGAAAGTCGGCGTAAAAGATTGAATCGCAGTCGGTTTCCAGTTTCTACACAGTTAACGCAACGCATGAGGAAATCGGTGCAAGTGACTCATGTGACTCGCTTGCTCCGGCATGGCAGCCCGTGCCGCCGGTGGAGCAGACGTAGCCTCAGTCTTAACGACCTCGGTAAATGAAAGGTTGACGGGCGACCCCACGAACGGCGGCGTTGGATAACTCGCACGCGTCCGGGCGCTCGCGCTGGGGATCGTCCTGCTCGTCCGGGCCGGGTGCTGTTGCAGGAATGTCGCAATGGCCGCGTCATCGCCGTCGCCACGGCAGCAGATGCCTCCGGGTAAGGAAGAACTAACCTCCATCGGCGATGGTTCGACAGGTCAGCGGCCTTTTTGCGGCGGCTGTGCCCCGTCTTTGGCGGCTTGTCGAGGAGTAGTACAAGCGATGAAGTCGCGGAACACGCTTATTCGCCTGAAGCGCTTCCACGTGGAAGAGAAGCGCCGCAGGGTCCACCAGATCGAGACCATGTCGGCCGAGTTCACGCGCATGGCCGACGAGCTGGCGCGCGAGATCGCGGCCGAGGAGGCGCGGGCCGGCATCACCGATCCGGCTCATTTCGCCTATCCGACCTATGCGAAGGCGGCGGCGCAGCGGCGCGACAACCTGGTGCGCTCCGCCGAGGAACTGCGCGGGCAGCTCGACGAGGCCCGGGCCGAGCTCGACGAGGCGCTGGAGGAACTGCGCAAGGTCGAGCTGCTCGACGATCGCGAGACGGTTCGCGATTCCGCCCGCGAGGTGGTCGCCCACTGCTGACCGCGCCGGCCGCTCAGCGCGGCGGCGCGATCACCGGCACGTGCGGCGCCGCATCGGGCGGCAGGAGCCCTGCGAGACGCGGGTCGTCCATCACCTCGACGGCCCGCTTATAGGGGCGGAACCCCATCCGGACATAGAAGGGCAGGGCGCTCGGGTGGTCGAGGTGGCACGTGTGCACCATCAGCCGCCGGATCGGGCGCGACCATGCCCGTGCGAGGGCGGGCTGCATCAGCGCCCGTCCGGTGCCGCGGCCGACGGCTGATTCCACCAGGCCGCAATAGACGAGCTCGGTCTCGTCACCGCCGCGAAAGTCGAGTTCCAGCAGGCCGGCCTCTTCGCCGGCGAGCACGACGGCATAGGCCTCGACGTCCGGATCGGCGAGAATCCGGGCCACCTCCGCCGCCGGCATCGTCAGCCGGCTGGACCACAGCCACGGCCCGCCGACCGTCCTGAACAGCGCGAGATAACGGTCGACGTCGGCTGCCCCGAGCCGCCGCAGGGACAAATCGCCGCTGTCCCCCTTGCCGGTGGTCGGCGGCGCGGTCATCTCGAGGTAGGTGACCACCGTGGCGAGCTTGCCGGCAGGGATGTCGGTATAGCCGTCGCAAAGCATGGCCGGCGCTTCTCCAGATCCTGATAGGGGCCCGCGCCGTGGCCCCTGAAGCCGGCGGCGCGAGCCTTTCCCTGCCCTTGCACGAGAAGGCCGGCCGGCGTCAAGAAAGCCTTGCGGGCGGGCGCCCGGTCGGGCACAGATGCCGACAGGGATCGGCGAAGAATGCACCGGGAGTGCATCGGGGAATGCACTGAGGAAGCATTTGGCAGCGGGGGCGAAGCTCAAGGATCTATGAAGAAGAAGCTCGAGTATGTCTGGCCGGTCGTCGGCCTTGCCGCGGTCGTCTTTTCCGCCTGGCTCCTCTACCGGGAGCTGAAGGACATTTCCGCCAGCGAGGTGTTCGACAGTATCGCCGCCATCCAGTTGAAGCACTGGCTGCTCGCCGGCCTGTCCACGATCGTCGCCTATGGCGCGCTCGCCTGGTACGACCGCATCGCGCTCCTGCATCTCGGCAAGAAGCTCTCCTGGGTCGTCATCTCGCTCGTCTCCTTCACGACCTACGCGCTGTCGCACAATATCGGAGCCTCGGTGCTGTCGGGCGCCATGGTGCGCCTCAGGGCCTATGGCACGATGGGGCTCAGCCTCGCCGAGGTCGGCGTGCTCGTCGCCCTGTGCTCCTTCACCTTCGGCCTCGGCAGCGTCCTGCTCGGCGGGCTCGTGCTCGTCGGCGAGCCGGAGATCGTCAACCGGCTCGTCGAGGACGCGCCCATCTGGCTGTCGCGGCTTGCCGGCATTGCCATGCTCGCCTTCGTCGCGCTCTACGTGCTCGGGTCGTGGCGCGAGTTCAAGCCGCTGAAGATCGGCAATTTCGCCATCTACTACCCGCGCCTCAACATCACGCTGCGCCAGCTGTTCGCGGCCCCGCTCGAGCTGCTCGGCGCCGCCGGCATCATCTATTTCGCGCTGCCGGAAGCCGGCAACCCGGGCTATTTCGTCGTCCTCGGCGTCTTCCTCGCCTCCTTCTCGGCGGCGCTCATCTCGCACGCGCCCGGCGGCCTCGGGGTGCTCGAGTTCGTCTTCCTCAAGGCGATGCCGGACATGGATCCGGCGGACGTGCTCGCGGCGCTGCTCGTCTTCCGGCTGTTCTACCTGCTGATCCCGCTCGCCTTCTCGATCGTCGTCGTGGTGCTGTTCGAGCGCTCGCGCATCGCCCGCACGCTCAAGGAGCGGGTCACGGCGAAGGTCGGCACCGGCAAGGCGGGCCCGTCGCGTTCGGGAGATGGCGCCTCCTGATGCCGGCGCTGCGCACGCGCCTGCGCCGCCTCGCCTTCGGTCTCGGCACCGTCACCGGCCTTGCGCGCCGCGGCTATTTCATCCCCTACCGGCACGCCCGCGAGGCACGCTCTGCCCGCTATTCCGCGCTCGAGCCCCTCTTCGCGGCCGCCGAGCCGGCGATGGCGGCGACGCTCGCGGCGATCGACGCGGTGGCGGCGGAGCTTTCCGCCATTCCGGCCGAGGGAGCGGGGCTGCGCTGGCGGCAGATGTGGTTTCCCCGGCTCGACGCGGCGGCGGCCTATGCCATCGTGCGCCGCGAGAAGCCGGCGCGCATCGTCGAGATCGGCTCCGGCCATTCCACCCGCTTCATGGCCCGCGCGGTCGCGGACGGCGGCCTCGCGACCAGAATCACCTGCATCGATCCGGCGCCGCGCGCCGACATCGCCGCCCTTACCGTGACGCATCGGCCGGTCGTGGTCGAGGATGTGGAGGGCGACGATTTTCCGCCATTGGCGGCGGGTGACGTCCTGTTCATCGATTCGAGCCACATCGCGATGCCGGGCAACGACGTCGACCGGCTGTTCCTCGACATCCTGCCGGGGCTGCCGGCCGGCGTCCTCGTGCATGTGCACGACATCTTCCTGCCCGACGCCTATCCGCAGGCGTGGGGCTGGCGCGGCTACAACGAGCAACTGCTCGTCGCAGCCCTGTTGCAGGGCGGCGGCTACGACATCGTCTTCGCAAGCCACTACGCCGCAACGCGCCTCGAACGGGCGGTTGCGGCGAGCGCCGCAGGCGCCCTGCCGCTGGTGGACGGCGCCTTCGAGACGAGCCTGTGGCTGCGCAAGCGCTGAGCGAGCCGCTGCTTCAGGCGGGAGCGTTGCGCGCGATGCCGCTGCCGGCCTCCGGCACGGCAAAGCCGGCGGCCGTGTAATCGGCGAGCTTGTTGCGCAGGGTGCGGATCGAGATGCCCAGCATGCGCGCGGCATGGGTTCGATTGCCGTTGCAGTGGACGAGCGTCGCGAGGATCAGCTCCCGCTCGACGACGGCCATGGGCTGGCCGACGAGCGCAAGCGCGGCGGGGAGGGTGGGCGGGAGCTCCCGGGGCGTCGCATTGCTCATCGCGCCGCACCGGCATCGCATGCCGTCATCAGCGAAGGTCCGGCAACGAACCGGCCGTGTGCCCGATAGGCCCATGTCTGCCGATATGCCCATCCCTGCCGAAGCGACCCTGCGTGCCGTGAGGGCTTCATTCCCATACCGCCGTCTCCGTGCGTGATGGCGCGAGCCGCAAGCCCCCGCCGCTGTGCGTGCGGATGTTTTCGCGCTTATGGTTAGGGAGCGGTTAAACGGCTCGCGACAATTGTCGCGTCCCGATGGAAAACGGTCACCGAGGGCGACGGCCGTTGCTTCGGAAGCGGAAACGCCGGCCCGGGGGCCGGCGTTTCCTTGTCTTTCCGAGGTTGCGTCCGGGAGACCGCACCACCCGGCGGAGACGGTTCACTGTCTGTAGTGCTGGATGCGCGTCGTCCGCAGGCCGGCGAGGCCGTGCTGGTCGATGGATTGCTGCCAGCTCAGGAACTCCTCCACCGTCAGCGTGTAGCGCTGGCAAGCCTCGTCGAGGCTCAGCAGGCCACCGCGTACGGCGGCGACGACCTCCGCCTTGCGCCGGATGACCCAGCGCTTGGTGGAGGACGGCGGCAGGTCGGCAATCGTCAATGGACTGCCGTCGGGCCCGATGACGTATTTCACCCTCGGGCGTTGGGGTTCGGTCATGATACGCTCACACTAACTCGACTGACCAACGTCGAGAGGGAGCTTAGACCTGCGTGATTTAAGATTTGCCTAAAGCAAAAGCTGCAGCGCATCCTCGTCGGTGATGCCGTCACGACGCTGCGAAGGCGGCAGGAATTGCCGGCTTCCAAGCCTGCAGGGCAGCCGCCGCCGCAAAGCCGACACACGGCCCGCCTAAGGGGAACACCGGGTTTTACTGCGCTTGCCGGGCATTATATGTATGCCCAAGCCAGCTGCACCTCCGCCTTGCCGGGCGGGGAGGAGAGGATGAGCCATGCTCAACAGCCTTGATCTCGCCAAGCCACCCGCCGAGACGCGCGTGGTCGTCGCCATGTCGGGCGGGGTCGATTCCTCCGTCGTCGCCGCGATGATGAAGCGCGACGGCTACGATGTCATCGGCATCACCTTGCAGCTCTACGACCACGGCGCCGCAGTCCACCGCCGGGGGGCCTGCTGCGCCGGCCAGGACATCCATGATGCGCGCCGGGTCGCCGAGCGGCTCGGCATCGCCCACTACGTCCTCGACTACGAGTCGCGCTTCCGCGACGCGGTGATCGAGCGTTTCGCCGAGAGCTACCTTGCCGGCGAGACGCCGATTCCCTGCGTCGAGTGCAACCGGTCGGTGAAGTTCGCCGACCTCCTGGAGACGGCGCGCGATCTCGGCGCCGACGTGCTGGCGACCGGGCATTACGTCGCCAGCCGCCCCCTGGCGAACGGTCGCCGCGGCCTCTTCCGCGCCGCCGACCCGGAGCGCGACCAGAGCTACTTCCTCTATGCGACGACGGCCGAGCAGCTCGATTTCCTGCGTTTCCCGCTCGGCGACATGGCCAAGAGCGAGACGCGGGCGCTCGCCCACGAATTCGGCCTCACGGTGGCCGACAAGGCCGACAGCCAGGACATCTGCTTCGTGCCCAACGGCCGCTACACCGATATCATCGAGCGGCTGAAGCCCGGCGCCGTGGCGCCCGGCGACATCGTGCACGTGGACGGCCGGGTGCTTGGCCGGCACGAGGGCATCATCCACTACACCGTCGGCCAGCGGCGCGGCCTCGGCCTGTCGGTCGGCGAGCCGCTGTTCGTCCTCAAGCTCGATGCGGAGAAGGGCCGGGTCATCGTCGGTCCGCGCGAGATGCTCGGCACCGAGAGCATCAGGCTGCGCGACGTCAACTGGCTTGGCCCGGTGGCGCTCGACGCGCTGCCGCCCGAGGGCCTGGAGGTGGCCGTGCGGGTGCGCTCCACGCGCCAGCCCTGCCCGGCCTTCCTGCGACGCGACGCGGAAGGTGTGGAGATCGTCCTGGCCAGCGCCGAGGAGGGGGTTGCACCCGGTCAAGCCTGTGTCATCTACGATGGTGTAGATGGTCGTGCGCAGGTGCTGGGCGGCGGCACCATCCGCGCCACGCGTCCGGTGCCGATGCGCGAAACGCTCGGAGAGGGCGCGGTGGCCTGACGGAGACGGTTCGACGAGGGGGACAATGGCAGCGGCCGACATCAAGGGGCCCGATACGGCCTCGATGCGCAAGGCCTACGAGCGGTGGGCGCCGGTCTACGATGTCGTCTACGACAAGCTGACGGCGCCGGCGCGCCAGCGGGCGGTTGCGGCGGCGCTCGCCTGCGGTACGCGCATCCTCGAGGTGGGCGTGGGCACCGGCCTGTCGCTCGATGCCTATCCCAAGAGCGCGCAGGTGACCGGCGTCGACCTGTCCGAACACATGCTGCGGCGGGCGCAGCAGAAGGTCGACCGGCTCGGCCTTCGCCAGGTCGAGGCGCTCGCGGTGATGGACGCCTGCCGCCTCGGCTTCCCGGACGGGACCTTCGATGCCGTGGTCTCGCAGTTCGTCATCACGCTCGTGCCCGATCCCGAGGCCGCGCTCGACGAATTCGCGCGGGTGCTGCGGCCGGGCGGCGAGATCGTCCTCGCCAATCATTTCGGTGCTGCCGGCGGCGCGCTCGCCAGCCTCGAGGAGGCGGTGGCGCCGCTCGCCAGCAAGGTGGGCTGGAGCTCGGCCTTCAAGGCGGAGCGCATCGCCCGCTGGGCGCGCTCGCGCGGGGTGGCCGAAGTCGTCTCGCTCGAGTCGGTCTTCCCCGGCGGCTTCTTCAAGGTCATGCAACTGCGCAAGTTCGCCTGACCGTCGGGGAAGGCGAGAGACCGCGGGTCTCTCCCGGCGGGCAATCCAAGGGCGCACACGCCTGCTGCACAATGCGTGGAAAGCGCGCGAGCTTCCTTGACAGCCGCCGCGCCACCTCATTATATCCCGCCGCACGGTGCCAAGCGCCGCGCCCGAAGGGGCGGAGTAGCTCAGCTGGTTAGAGCAGCGGAATCATAATCCGCGTGTCGGGGGTTCGAGTCCCTCCTCCGCTACCACTTCTATAGCCGAAACTCCGGATGGCCAGATCTGCTGCCCTGTCAGGGCGGTCAGTACACCCATGATCCGGATCTCATAAGGCTCGCGCGCCGCGCGCGGCATCACGATAACGCTGTCGACGACTTCGCGCAGCGGTGCGACGATCTCCCAGGGCAGTTCCTTGCTGCCGCTCATGATCATCCCGAGCTCGGCAACGTTCTGGCGATAGCGCTCGATCGCCTGGGGATGCAGCTCCACAACATTAGTGTCGCTGCCGGCAAGCCTCAGTTGTGCGTTCAGATCCTCGCGCTCGGCCTTAAGCTCTGCCATACGCGCCGCGACGTCATCCTTTTCCACCGTGCCGTCGGCAAGGGCGTCGACGAGCCTCTTGATCGACGTGTCGACTTCGGCAAGCCGCCGTTCGACGTTGGCCCGTGAGCGGCGCGCGTCAGCTTCCAAGGCTCGCCTCTTGGCCTGATACCGCTTGAGGTAGGCCGCGATGACGTCAGGGTCGGCGAGCTGCTGCCGAAGCGCATCCAGAACGATACGCTCGACCTTCTCGATGTAGTAGCGACCGCGATTGGAGCACGAGCCGCTCTCCTTGAACGTGCTGCAGATGATGCGCTGACCGCTACGGTCACTGCCGGAGATGACCATGCTGCCGCCGCAGCACCCGCACTTGAGAAGGCCTGAAAGCATCCTCTTTGTCCGCGGCTCTTTACGCGTCACGTCCCGCGTCCTTTCCGCCTTGCGCTGGATCGCTGCCTCTGCGTCGCCGTCCTCAACTATGCGCAGGTGAGGAGCGTCGGCATAGCGCCATTCCGATTCGGGATTGACCCGCGAGATGCGCTTGCCCGTGTCCGGGTCGAGCACCATGCGGACCCGGTTCCAGACGATCTGGCCGCGGTAGAGCGGGTTCTGGATGATGCCGTGCCCGCGCGCCTTGTTGCCGTTGATCGTCGAGGCGTTCCAGGCGCGGCCACGCGGCGGCGGAACGCCGTCCTTGTTGAGCATGGCGGCGATTGAGCGCGGCGAGGTCCCCCTGCGGTAGAGGCCGAAGATGCGGCGCACCACCTCGGCCTCTTCCGGGACGATCTCGAGCTCGCCCGGCTTGCCCGGGATCGGCCGATAGCCATATGCACGGCCGCCGGCATGCCGGCCGTCGCGGATCACGCCATCCATGCCGCGGCGCACCTTGTTCGCCAGATCGAGCAGGTAGAGGCTTCCGAGCATGCCACGCACGCCGATCTGCACCGGATCGGCCGCGCCGTCGTGCACGGCGATAATTTTCACGCCCTGGAACGTGAGGCGCTTGTAGAGGCCGGCGAGGTCTTCCTGGTCGCGCGAGAGACGATCGAGGGCCTCGACGATCAGGATGTCGAAGGCCTGCGCACGCGAGGCCTCTATCAGGCGCATCAAGCCGTCCCGGCCGAAGATGGATGCGCCGGAGCGCGCCCGGTCGTGGAACGTGGCGACAACTTCGTACCCACTGCGCTCGGCGAAGGTACGGCAGAGCGCCACCTGGTCGTCGATGGACCGGTCCCGCTGAAGGTCAGTCGAGAACCGGGCGTAGACGGCGGCGCGGGTTCCTCGAGCGTGTCTGGTCATTGGGGCTACCCTTGCCTAGCGCCGCCTCGTGGTCGATCAGAGCTTGCCGATCGGCGAGCGCCTCCACGAACCTGATCAAAGCGGCCTTTGCCTTGGCGCGCAATTCGGGATCGAGGGATGGACCAGACGTTGTCCCCGGCGGCAGAGCCGCTGTGGATTTCGTCGTCATTCAAGGGAGGCCTTTCCGCTCCGCACATCTGGCGAGCTCTTCTTTGCAGGTGGGGAAGGGTCATGTGGTGGCGCTGCACCAGTCGATGCGCCGTGGGCAGCGGCCGCGCGGGCAATCATAGGGCACGGCATGACCGGCACGGATCATGATCGCGGCGACGTCGCGGCCGTCGATGTAGACCCGTGCGAGGGTGCGGCGATAGCGATCGCGGCCCTGCCGGCGGATGGTGACGGTGCCGCCGGTGAGCAGGCGCCGCAGGTGGGCGGTGGCCCGGTGGCCCCGCTGCCGCTCGCTGTCGCACCGCGCCTGGTACGTCTCTGGCGCGTCGAGGCCGACGATGCGGATGCGCTCGTCGTCGACGTGGATCGTGTCGCCGTCGACGGCCACGATGAGCGGCTCGGCGCCCCACGCGCGCTCGGCAAGGAGCGCCAGCACGATCCCGAGCAGGCAGGCTGCGATCACGACGAGGCAGCCGGTGCGCATGCGCTCCTGCACCTCTCGCGGTGGGATGGGATCCGGCCTCTCAGCCATCCTGCGTCTCCCTGAGGACGGCGGCCCGCAGCTTCTCGGCGAAAGCGGCCGTGCACCAAATGACGTTGCCTTTTATCGCGACGGAGTTGTTCGTAATCTCTATGCTCTCGCCCGAGCGCTCATCCATGACAGTCGTGCCCGACGGCACCAGGTAGACGTGCATGCCGCGGAGGGGCCCGGCATAAGTGGCGACTTCACTCATCTCGTCCCTCCTTCAGGGCGGCGAGCTTTCCCCGGAGTTCATCTCGGCGTTTCGTGGCGAAATGGCATTCGGTGAAAGCCGAGCACCGGGGCGCGTCGCCTGACGGTCCTTGGCTGCGCCCGTTTACATTCCGTTCGCGCGGGCATTCCCGGCTCTTCATCCACTTCGAACAATCGACGCACCGTGTGCCGATGCGGACGATGTCTGTGGAGATGCGGCGGATCTGATCTTGCCGCTGGACATGTGCCGAGAACGCGGCGGCCCATGCCCAAACCTCGCGACCATCCGATGAGATGTGTTCTGGCAATTTGGGAGCGTTTGTCATCGCCCCAACTCCGGTGCAGCGAGATGCGGAGGAATCACGCCATTGACTTGATCGCCCTCGGTGACGAAGCGGATAAGCATCGCCAACAGCTGCACGATTTCATCTTCAACCTCGTACCAGTTCATGCGCCCTTCGGCGTAGTGGACTGCGCCCCGAACGACCTCTCCGGCCTCCTCCGCGATTTTCAGCGTCACATAGTTGGGCTGCGGGTACTTCGCCGACGCCTTGACGGCAGCCTCGTGCGCTCTACCGATCAGTTCGGCGATGTAATCGTCACCGCGCAGGGTCGCCAGCTCCGACATGAATGTCCTGATGCCTTCGCGGTTCGCCATGTCGGTGTAGCCCCAGTTCAGGAGCTCATCAGCGATGCCGTCCAGGACCAATTCCGGATCGCTCACACCATCCGCGCTGTCATAGAGGCCGCAGCCGGTATGAATCGCGCGCCCGCAAGACGGGCACTCCGCCGGTAAGTTGTCCGGAGAGCCGTGCATAGGACACCTAGGCGACGCCACCGGCTCAGCGGCCGGCGCGGCGACAAGAGCCGAACGGATGCGGCGCTCGTAGTCCGCTTGGGCGGCGGCTTTGGCGGCTTCTAGCGAGGGAAAATCATGACCGACGCAACGCCACGTCTCGCCATTGAGATACGCGACGTAGTTTTCGCCAAATCCGTGCGGGGCAAGCCATGAGTTATCCCGCCACGTGCTCGCGTGCCACTCCAGCGGCTTCACGGCCACCGGCGCTGGCGGGGCGGTGTAGAGCGGTTCCGCGTCCCATGCCGATGGTTTGCGTTCGTCCGCAATCCAGCCGCCTTTGGGTCCGCGCCATCTCCACATAGCTGGGTCGGCCGGCGCGGCGCGGAGAGCGGCGAGTTCCTCCCTCAGTCTTTTTGCCTCCTCTGCTTCGGAGAGGAGGGCGTCGTACTCGGCGCCTGAAAGCGTCACAACGTCGTGTTCACGGCTCATCTCACCCCTCCATGGCGTCGATATTGGCGAGGACGGGCCGGAAGCCGTAGACGGCCACCCAGGGGTTTGCCTCCCATGAGCCGGGGCCGTGGAGGCTGTTCCAGAGAGTCATGAACCAGACGCGAGGGCTATTCGCCACGCTCGCCGGCATCCCCTCGGCCATCGCATCGGCTTCGCTGATGTCGTTCAGGCGCTCGACGCGCACGTCGGTCACGAGGAGCGTGATGCGGCTCGCCCATCTCGGCATGAAGCGGGCGTGGCGGTAGCGACCGAGGTTCTTGGGCCTGCTGCTCTCGGATGCGGGCCATTCAGATGTGCGACGGTATCCTTCGGACGCCTCGCTCGATCCGCCAGCCCCGTATATTACAATCGCATCAGTCCGGAGATCGCGCGGCGGGAGTTTGTCGACACCGGCCCATACTCGCCACGCCTCCTTCACCCAGAGGCGGTCTCCGGCGCGCGGCTTGCGGTGTAGATTAAGCAGGCCACGGTCGGTGATGCAGATGCGCCCGCCGACAACGCCGCTGGCATTCCAGCAACGGAGCCCATCGCCCGGGTGGGGGAAGTCATAGGGCTGCGGCTTCAACACCCGCCGCGTCTGCGTCTTGCCCGTGCCGGGCTGCTCGATCTCGCGCAGGATCGCGCGGACCATGGGCGGGGAGAACGGGATCGGGCGGTCAGTCATTGGCCCGCGCCTCCGAAATGTCGTTGTGCTCACGGCCGTCGAGGAGGCGGCGGGGGAGCAACCGCCCTGTCACTCGGCACCGGCGGCCATCTTCGGCGAGGTGATGCGCGTTGTGGGCGCGACGCTTCATCAGCTCCAGATTTGCAATCCGGTTGTCCGTCTTGTCCCCATTGCGATGATGAAGGATCTCGTCGCGCTTCGGACGCGGACTGCCTGCAGCGCACCAGACCACAAGATGCTCGTAGGCCCAGCCGTTCGGATCGGCCAAGGGGTGTCCTTTTCCGACCCTCACCTTGACGTAGCCATTGCTCCCGACACGGCTACCCGGCTTCCATCGGTGTTGTTGCGAAGCCTTCGGGTGGTTGTTGTGCTTACCTCTGGGCACGAGGCATCTCCCGGATCATGAGGTCGCCCGGGATCGGCGGCATCTTTGACTTGGCCGCGCCCCACATCTGCTTCATGAAGAACGCCGTGCCCGCCGCCGCGCACTGGTCGCGGATCGACCGGGCCCAATCGGGATGCATCGGCCGGGCGCCGGGGCCGCTCTCGCCGCCGACGATGATCCAGTCGATCCGGCTCAGCCACGGCTCAAAGATGATCGAACCGAGCAACGGCTCCGCCGAGATGAACCGCACCGCCGCCGGCGCCTCCAGAAGATGCGGGATGCGACGGTTGGCCTCGTGCTGGTCTTCGGCAGTCGTGCCGAGCCAGATATTCCAGGGCAGTCCGGCATCCCATTTCGGCCAGATCATCTTCTGGATGTTCTGCGGACGCTTCGTCAGAAGCAGCCAGTCGAGGTGCGGCGTGTCCTCGATCAGGGCGAACAGGTCCGAGCGCCAGATTTGGGGGACCTGGTTGTCGAACACGTCGGCGAGGCTGGCGCAGAACACGCGAAATCGGATACCGGCCGCTTCAGCCTGTCGGTTCCATTTCAGGGGCAGGCGCCAGTTGGCCTCTGACGTCCGGCGGCGGTCGCCTTTCCAGAGGTGTGCTTGCCCGGTGCGCTTCGCCCAGCTTTCGGCGTAGCAGTGGTCACAGGCCGGCGAGACGGCCGTGCAACCGACCCACGGATTGAAGGTGTGATGCGCCCATTCGATTTTGGTGTTGGAAGCCATGACGTCGGCCCTCTACTGCATGACCGAGAAGCAATTCGGCGTCGTGCACTGGGCGTGCAGATGGCCGTTGCGCGGGGATCGGGACCAATGCACCCGGCCGACCTTGCAGGCTGGGCAATCGATCACGCCGCCCTGGCCCTTCGGGATCGCCGGCATGACGATACGGACCCGCTCAAGGCTTTCATTGACCCATGCGCGCCAGGCTGCGCGCTCCTCATCGGTGTAGTCTTCGCGCAGTGGGCAATCGATCCTTGCGCGGAACTGGCTGCCAGCCGGCAGGCAAGGACTGGCTTCGCCCGGTCCCGAGATGTCGATCCCCCTGGCGCATCGCGGGCCGGTGCCGGAGAGGAACCCGTCGAGATCGAAGCTGTAGTGCCGGCAGTGGTCGCTTGTGCAAATCGGCGGCGAGAAATCAGGGATGGTCTTGATGTCGCTCATGGCCGTTCGCCCTCCCATCCGCATTCGGAGCAATAGAGGTGCGCGCTCAGGCAGTAGCCGCAGGGGGCGTGTCCCCGATGGCACGAGCAGCCCCCCATTTCTTCGTCCTGGCGCCATTCGAGGCCGATGGTCCGGCAATGCGGGCACGGGCCGCCCTCGTCGGGCTCCTCGTTCTGTGCCGGTTCGGGCGCCGGGCCTGAGGCGCTCCAGCCGCAGGCGGTGCATCGGATCCCGGTCGGTGCCAGGATGCTGCCGGTCCATTGGACGGTGTCGGTGTTGCAGTGGGCGCAGATCATGGCCTCACCTCCGGCACCGGCGTGTCGACGGCGAGCGCGACCTCGATCGGCTGCACCCAGATGCGATCCGCGCTCAGCATAAAGGTCTCGCCCATCTCGGCGAGCAGCAGTGTGCGGCCCATTACCTCCGCGATTGCCTGCGCGGCATCGGGCGGCACGGCATTGCCGATGTGCTCACGCCACGCGCTGTCCGACGAGCCGGCGAGGCACCAGGTGCCGACTTCCTCGGGATCGACGAGCGATTGCAGGGCGGCCAGTTCGAGTGTCGTGAAGGGCCGGTGCCACGTGCCGTCGAGGGCGCGGATGACGGCGACGAGGCGATCGTCGGGCGCCGGTAATGCGCCCGCGTCTCCCGACGCCTGCGGCTCGCGCGGATCGGCGACAGCCCAAGCGCCCCGGTCGTACTTGGCATAGGCCGGCACCGCGCCGGTCGGCTCCGTCCAGCGCCGGACACCGTAGTGCCCTTGCGTCCGGTACGTCTCCCGGTCGGCCGGCAGGCAGTCGGGACGGGGATCGGCCACCGCGAATGCGCCATCTCCGGCGTGGCTGGCGCCGATCACCGTCTTAGACGCCTCGTCCCAGCCAGAGACTTTGTACTTGATCGGCTTATAGTTTTCGCGCTGCGGAGCGCGAGGATCGGCAACCGCGAGGCCGCCTGCCGGACCGCCGGGGCCGGCAATGGCCGGCGACGTGCTGCCCCACGGCACGATGCGGAACACGTTGTTGAAGCGGGGCGGCCCGGGGATACGCGGATCCGAAACGGCGAAACCACCTTGGCCCGGCGACTTCACATTGATGACGGCGCCGGCCGTCTCCTCCCACCGCCGGACGCCGTACTGGCCGTATTCCGAGGAGCCTTGCGGCATGCGCGGATCGGCCACAGACAGTGCCCCGGAGGCGACGTGCTGCGCGCCGGTGACGCAGAACGAGGAGCCGTTCCAGTCCGTGACGCGGAGCTTCGCGCTGGAGGCGCCATCGTGCCAGTTGCCATAGCGCGGGTCGGCGACACTGTACGAGCCGTTCGTCGGGCTCGACCGCCCGGCGACCGTGCCGCTCGGCTCCTCCCATTTCCGCACGCCGAGGACGCTCGCCTGCCAGTCGCCTTCGGGCGCGATCCCGTAGTCTGCGAGCGCGCCGTCCTCGACGCGAAGCCGATTGAGCGACCGCCAGTCGGAACCGGCCTCGACGAACGCGAGCCGCACCCATGTCTTCCACTGCAGGCTCGGCATGCGATGCATCGGGCCGGCGGCGGGATCGCCCGGCAGCGGCAGCTTCTCGAGCACCTCGCCGACGCCGCGGAGCCGGCGCTTGGGCGGTTCATAGAGGAACGGCGGCACCTTCTCGCGGTGCCGGGCCACCATCAGGAAGCGCTTGCGTGATTGCCCGAGGCCGCCGAGCTCGCCGCAGTCGTGCGTCGTCTCGGCCCATGCGTAGCCATAGGCGTCGTAGATCGCCTGGATCTGGTCGAGCAGCCATCGGCCCCGCGTCGCGATGCGCGGGACGTTCTCGAAGAGAAGGAATTCCGGCGGATCGTCCTTGTAGGCTTCGAGCAGGAGCCACACGCCGCGCAGCGTGAGGCCGTTGAGCGCCTGGTATTTCGGACTGAGGGAAACCTTCTCGGCGAGTAGGCCGGAGAAGCCCTTGCAGGGCATCGACATGAATACTATGTGCGGCCGCTCGTAGCCGAAGGCGCGGTGGATGTCCGCCGGCGTCGCCTCGCGCCAGCCCGGCGGCGGCTCCTTGCCGTGGAACGCGCGGTACTGGTCGAGCGAGAACAGGTCGAGCAGCGTGCCCTTGCAGCCGGCCATGTGCTCGAAATCGGCGAGTGCCGACGGCACGACGTCGATGCCGCCGATGTTGCGGAACTTCGCCCGCATGCTGCCGACGCGGGCACTGCCCTTGCGGAATCCCTTGGCGCCGCCGCCGATGCTGCAGCACATATGGGCGACGCGATATTCGCGCTCGATGTCCATCAAAGTCCTCCGAGGAGACGGGTGAGCGCGGCGAGCGCGAAGGCGAGCAAGAAGGAGATGACGGCCGCGATTGCGAACCGCTCCTCCTGGTAGCTGTCGGCCGATGCGGCGGCGAACTTCCGCATGGACACGATGAAGGCGAACATGAAGAAGAGCGCTCCGCCGTAGCCGAGGAGCGAGATGAGGATGGTGCCGATCATGTCCGCTCCTTCAGCGCAGCATCGCGCGCGGCATTGATCTCGGCGGCAGCCGCTTCCGAGCCGCCGCTGTCCGGGTGGTGCTGGCGGATGAGGAGACGATGGGCGGCCTCGATCTCGTCCCTGCCGGCCGTGCGCGAGACGCCGAGCACCTCGGACCAGTGGCGGCCGGCCGGAGCGGGGAGGGCGGCGAACCCCTTCATCGACGCCATGACGAGGGCGAGGGTGCCGTGCCGGAGTTCGACGCGGCGCGCCTCGAGCACGTGGTGGATCGCCTGCAGATTCGCGGCAGGCGTCGCGTAGCGATCGACCGGGATGCAGACCTGCATGCCCTGCCAGCGGAACCAGACCGCGACACCCGGATCGGCCGGCTTCTCGCACCCGAGCGAGACGTTCGACGACAGCACGACGTCGGTGACAGGCTTGCCGCTGTCGCGCCCGAAGAGGTTGAGGCTCGTGCGCACGTTGTTCAGCGCGCCTGCCAGCGACGTCCGGAACTGGCCCGTCTCGCGGCTCTTCGACCGCGGAAAGCCATCCGGCCAGGAGAGCGGGAAGGCCGTCGTCATTGCGAGGCCTCTTCCTGCAGGACCTGGCGAACGTCGTTCGCGAGGCCTTCCAGCGTGTCGGCGATGCTGCGCTTTACTGCCGCCTCGGCCGTGGCGATCGCAACGTCGTCCCCGGTCTTGGTCGGGACGGTCGTGGACATTCTCTCAGCGCCGGCCCGGTGAGCCTGGGCTGCCGCGTCGAGCCGATCGGCGACGATGTTCCAGATGGCGATGTCGGTTTTCATGACACCCTCAGAACGGGATGGAATACCAGTCGGTATCGGCCTCGACGGGCCGTGCCGGCGGCCCGGCATGGCGTCGGACGCGCTGCCCGGCGGCCGGCACGATCCAGATGCCGGGTTGGAGCCGGCGGCGGGTGACGTCGTCACCGGTGCGGCTGGCGGCGTAGCGCTCGCTCGTGATGAGCCCGCGCAACTCGCCCTCGGCTATGACCTCGGCGAGAGGTCCCGTCGCGACGACGTTGCTCCCGCTCATGAGGTGCCAGCCGCCCGGGATCATCACGCGACTTCCCCGGCCGCAGCCTCGGCGCGCCGCTGGTCGAGCCAGTAGCGGCACGTGTGATGCACGTCCTCGTCGAAGTCGCGCTCGAGCACCCACCAGAGGAAGCCGCTGTCGATGTCGCGCCACGGCGTGCCGCGATACCGGCCGATGTGGCACGTCACCAGAAGCGCGGGCTCGCTCGACCACTGCACGAGCTCGTCGATCGTGGCGATCTGCAGCATGTCGCGCAGCAGGTGCGCCGTGACATAGGCGTCAGGGCCGGCGCGGTGCGCGAAGTCGGCGACATGCCGGTCGAGCCCCTCCGGATTGCGCCAGTAGCGCAGCGCCTGGTTGCTGTGCCCCGGCGCGTCGGGCCAGAGCCTCAACGCGCACTTGTAGGTGCAGATGATCGGCCGGCCGGCGAGCACCTCGTCCGTGAACCACTGGCGCTCGAATTTCGCGTTGTGCGCCGCGAACATGGTCGCGTCGGCAGGAGCGGCGACCATCTCAAGGGCCTCGGGCCAAGAGGGGGCGCAGGCGACGTCCTCGTCGACGATGTGATGGATGGCCGAGGCCTTCGCCGGGATCGCATGCCCGGGATGCACATACATCTGCACCATCGGGCAGATCGTCCATTCCCGCGGCCATCCGAGGAATTCGGCAGAGGTCGGCACGAGGTCGACCCAGCCGAGATCGCAGACGCCGGTGCCGACGCCATCTTCAGGGGGCGCGAAGCCCGTCGTTTCGAGGTCGACGACGCGAATGCGCATGGCTCACTCGCCTCCCTTGCTGTCGGCGTAGGCCGCTAGCTCGTTCAACTCGTCGGCGATGGGCGCGAGGAGCTTCTCGTGCTCGGCCGAGAGGGCGCCGCGCCACAGCTTGAGGCGCTTGCTGCCCAGCTTCGCCTTGGCCCGGGCCGTCTCCCGGAGCTGGCGAACCTCTTCCGTCTCCTCCTCGGCCGGCGCGGCGGCAGACTTGATGCGCGCCTCGTGCGCCTCGAAGGCGTTCTGCACGCGGGTGCGCTCGTCGAGGCTCATCTCGTCGAGGGCGTCGGTGACGATGTCGGTGGCCTTGTCGAGGTCCTCGATCGTCGCCGCTGCGGAGCAGGCCGCTTCATACTTCTCGATAAGCTCGTCGTAGGAGGTGGACGCCGAGCCGGCCGATGGCTCCGGCCCGGCGTCCTGCTGCTGTTCGACAGGCGCAGCGTCCTTGGGCTCTTTCGAGCCCGCCTTCGGCCCAGTGGCCGAGGCCTCTGCAGGCGCGGTCTGCGCCTGGCTGTTCCGGGACTTCTTCGCGGTCGACGCCGGGGCGCCCTCCTGGGGCTGGGGGGCTGATTTGGCAGGCGCCCCGGCGTCCTTCCGGGCCGCTTCGGTCGGCCCGGGTTCCTCGGCCTCGTCGGCCTTGTTCTGCTGCGTGTCGCCCTCCGCGACCTGGTCGAGCTTGCTCTTGAGGTCCTTGGGGCGATCGGTCGCCGCTCCGGCGGGAGCAATGCGCGGGAACATCTCCTCGACGGTGGCCTCGCCGGTTTTCAGTGACGAGTGCATGCCCGTAAGCGTCGCCATGTGGTCGAGCGTGATGTCGTCGACGCCTTGGACGTCGAGGGCGGTGAAGATCTGCTCCGGCGTCACGCCGAATGCGGCGAAGGCCTTCATCGCGCGGTCGCGGCGCTCGACGAGCGTCTTCACGTCGCCGGCGAGCACGCTCTCGACGGCGGTATAAGCCTTGCGCCACACGGCTTTCGGAACGGCGCCGAGGATCGCATTGCGTTTGGCGATGGCGCAGGCGGCATTGCCGGTGACGACGATCATGTCGTCGTTGAACACGCGCCCGCTCTTGTCGCTGATGCGGCGCCGGACGCGGGCCGTTGTCGCGGTGTTCGTCTCCAGGTCGTGGAATACGCCTTCGGCCTCGATGTATTTCTCGAAGCGATCGACATGCACGACGCGGGCGCCGACGCGGCAGTTGCCCCACTGGCCGGCGATGATCTCGGCGAGGCGCACGGACGGCCCCTTGATCGGCTTGCCGCCGCGCGGGAGCGCGTAGACGCATTCCTCCGCCGTCTCCTCGTCGAGCGTCGCGAGGGTGAGGATGTTCTGCACGGCGCGCTGGATGCTGCGGGGCATCGCCCGCGCGGTCGCGATCTGCGTGTCGACCTCGGCACGGGAGAGGGCAACGGCGAGGCTCTGCATGCCGCCGCCCTCATAGCCGACGGGCAACTGGTGGCTGATCTCTTCGTCCTGCACGACGGCGGGAGCATTCGCGTTCATGGATAGTGGTCTCCTGTCGGGATTGCGGGGGCGAGGAGGGATCAGCGGAACGAGGCCTTCACGTCCTCGAAGATCTTCGCGCCGGCCAGCTTGCGGCCGCCCATGCGCACGAAGGTGTTGAGCGCCATCTGCACGTGGTCGCGCTTGAGGTACGGGCGGAGCGCGTTGAGATCGATCGCGTCCATGGAGACGATCTCTCCCTTCCACTCGGCGCGGGCGCTGGCGACGGTCCCGGTATCGCTGCGCACCCGCGTCAGGTCCGCCGCCTTCGCGGCCGCGGCGGCTTCAGCCTGGGCCGCGCGTTCGGCGAGATCCTCGGCCTTGTCCTCGTGCTTGGCGGATGCCGTCGGCCGGTTCCGCTCGGCCTCGCGCTCCGCGATCTGGCGCTGGCGCTCGGCCTCCTCCGCCAGCTTGCGCGCCTCTTCCTCGGCCTTGCGGCGAGCCTCGGCGGCCTTCTCGCGCTGGTAGACCGTGGCCCGGTCGCCGAGCTTCTTGGCGATGTTGTCGAGACGTTCGATGAACACCTTGAAGAAGGCATCGACGTCCCGACCGCCCTGGAGGAACGGTTCCTTTTCCGCAACGCGCGCCCGGTCGACGCGCTTCGTCAGTTCCCGCGCGTCCTTGATGATCTCGCCTACGGCGACGAGGTCATCGTCCGACTTGACCTCCTTGGGCGCGCCGTTCGCGCGACTGGCGATCTTCTCGATTTCATGCCGCAACTGGGCATGGTCCTCGGCCAGTCGCTCACGCAGGTCGGGCGGGTTGTTGCCTCCGATGCCGAGGCGGGGATCGATGGCTTCTGCAACGGTCATTTCGGCGGCTCCTTTCAGGCGATGGCCTTGAGGTTGAGCCGGCGATAGGTCGTCGGCTTCACGGCGTATCCGGCGCGGTTGATGGTCGACCATTCGACCTTCCAGCCGGGCACGTAGGCGCGCTCGTACTCGCCGAGCTTCGCCTTGATCTCGTTCTCGATTTCGCCGATGCGGCTCTCGCGCTGCTTGATCTCGGCCTTGAGCTGCGAGCGCTCCTGCAGGATGACCGGCATCATGTTGTCGCGGGACAGGTCCTTCTCGAGGCCGTTGTCCTCACGGTAGAGCGAGGCGATCAGTTCGCCGTCACGGCCGTAGTCGGGATCGGGCGCGTCCCGCTCCGCGACGCGGCGCCAGAAGTCGGCCACCACGTCGCCGACACGCTTGACGATGCCGGCGTGCAGCGGCACCTCGACGGGGTAGATGTCGATGCCGTAGCTGACGACGAGCGGCGCGACGCATGCCCAGCTCGCGCCGGCAAGTTCGGCTTCGACAATGGCCTGCACCGCGATCCAGAGCGGCGGCTCGATCTCATCGGTATCGGGTTCGCGCCATTTCTGGCGGAAGATGCCCGGCTCGACGGACTTGAATTGCACGATGCCGAAGCCCGGCCGCTCCGGATCGACGGCGAAGGCATCCGGTGTCGCACCAATCCGGCGCGCCGGGTCCCGCAGGTAGACGCCTCCCGGGACCGGGTTCGCCATGATCTGCCAGGTCGGGCGCTCCTCGCCGAGCAGCTTGATGCCGACCGGCTCAAGAAGACGGCCGCGGCGCATGGCCGGCGTCTCTTCCGGATCGGCCTGCACCAGGCCGGCCTTGAGCGCCCACAGGCCATAGGCCGTCTGATATTCGTGAACCCCGAGCAGGGCGCCGATCGTCGAGGCGGTCACGTCCTGGCGACGATTGCCGAGCCAGCTGTCGTGCGACGCGATCTTGAGCACTTCGGTGCCCCGCTTCTTCGCCGCGAGGTTGAGCAGAGCGGCGGCCGAAAGGCGTTCGGGTTTCATGCGGAAATCCTCTCGGCATCGACGCGCAGTCGCTGCAGCGAGCGGGCCTCGCTGATGGCTTCGTCGATGTTCTGGTCGATGAGCTCGGGCCCGTAGCCGCGGCCCATGAGGGCGCGCAGCACGTCGCCTTCGTCGTCGAGATCTGCTTCGTCGGCGATCAGGTTCGCCGCCATCGCCGCGATGTTGAGGCGGCGGATGTCGAGCGGGCGCTCACGGCGCGGGCGATGGTGCCTCGTCACGGCGTGGTCTCCTCGTCAATGGCGCGGGTATGGGGCACATCGCCGTGCGGCTCGGCGTGCGGATCTTCCAGGCCGCGGTGCATGTCGCGCAGCACGGCGCGGACGCAGAAGGCGATGAGGATGAGGGACGGCAGGATGAAGAACGTCCCGACCGCGAAGGCGGCGTAGTCGTGCCACGCCCAGCGCGGCCAAGGCTCGGCGGCATGGGCGGGCGTGACGATCCAGAAGGCGAAGAACAGGCCGAAGATCACGGCCCAGCCGGCGGCGGCTTCGATGTGGTCGCGGTTCATGACGGTTGTGCTCCATGCGAAGCGAGCGTCAGGGACAGGGACACCGGTAGCCGGGAGCGCAGGCCGAGTTCGGCCGCTACAGCCAGAGCGTCGCGCGGGTCATCGATGTCGGTGATTGCCTCGGCCTCTCCCTCGGCGCTGCGGCCGTAGACGCAGAAGAACTCGGCGACCGCCGCGGACTGCCCTGCCGCGACCATCGTCGCCTCTGGGTCAGCGGGGATGATGAGATCGCAGCAGCCGGCGAGCTCCAGCGACGCGAAGCGCGACCAGTCCGGCTCGGCGTAGTCCGTGCAGCAGTTGAAAAGCCGGGCGTCGGCCATGGGGCAGGGGGTCATGACCGCTCTCCCCTTGCTAGGGCGAGGGCGGTGCGAAACTGGGTGGCTGCCCTATGGAGCCCCCGCGCCTCCTTACTGCCGGCCGCCGCAAGGGCGTTCTCGGCTGCAGCGGATACCGGGAAGCCGTATCGAGACAGAGCGTCGGACAGTTCCTCGGCCGCCTCCACCATCGCGTCGAAGGCATTGATGGCGCGGAGGGCGAACTCGGCATCGTCCTTGTCGAGGCCGTAGGATCCCTGATTGGCGAACTGGTACTGCCGGCAGGATGGGTGCCCGCAGGGGCACTTCAGCAGTTTCCACGGCCGCGCGGTGATCATGCTCATGTCAGGCAACCTCCAGCGTGGCGTAGGCCTGCGTGGCCGCTGCCGTGAGGTTTCGTTCGACGAAAGCCTTGGTGGCCTCGAAGGTCGGGAATTCGCGGACGCCCAGATGGATTGGGCTGCAATCGCTCGACCACGCGTAGGACCAGCGGTCGGCATCGAGGCGCTGGATGGAGAAGCGGGTGCCGTCGACGTCGGTGGCGTGCCACAGACCCGAGACGAAGTGAGCGGTCCAATCGAGGGGCATGGCGGTTACTCCGCGGCCTGCAGAAACGCCGGGGCGACCGTGTCGAGCGCCGCCAGTTCGGCCTCGATCCGCGCCGTCTCACGCTTCCATGCGGTGAATTCGCCGATGCAGTTCGCGGCATAGAGCGCGTGCTGCAGCTCATCGCGACAACGCTCGACCGCCGACATGCGGGAGCGCGCATCATCGATTTCCCACTGGCTGCGCTGGATCGAAGCCTGCTTCCAGACCTTGCGCAGGAATGCGCCGAGCGGTGCCGGCTTGCCCCACTTGCGACGCAGGGCCCACGCCTCGCGCATGATCGCAGGACGGTCGTAGCGGCCGTCGGCGGTTATGAAGGGATAGGACGAGAGGGCCATCGGTGCCTCCAACATCGAACATGTTGACGCTACCGGCTTACATGTAGCGTGTCAACACGAATTATGTTGATGCGGGACGACGGCGATCCTCGCGCGCACGCGACGCGCGCGGCGGCCGATCTCAAGCGGGAATCGTTGTGAACGAAGGGGGCGCTCCCAGCGCCCCACCCTTCATCTCAGGAACAACGTTATAGGTTGTTCTCAATCCCCGCGCGCGTGGGCGCGCGGGTTGTCGCCCGAGCCGCTGTCCCTGTGGGAATAGGTTCTGTCCCTGCGAATGTCCCTGACGTTCAGGACTGCTTGCGATCCTCGAGCGGCAGCTCTTCCATGCCGACGCCCATAGCCGCGCGGTTGTTATCGCGCCGCAGCTGCGCTGCGCGTGCCCGCTGCTCGATTCGGCGGATCTGCCCACGTTTCACGGTCACCCAGATCTCGCCGACCCAGGCAACGCGAGCCCCGATGATCGGCCGTGCGTTAAAGCTCTCCAGCGTGAACGTGTACGGCTCCGGCCCCGGCGCCAGGCGCTTCAGGAAGCGGCGCCCATCGTGGGTACGCACCGCGGCCTCCTCGCCGATGTAGGTGGCCGGGTCGTACCGCTGGTCGCGATACACGACGACGACGTCCCCATCGCTATAGGCCGGCAGCATCGAATCGCCCCTGACCTCAAGGCCGATCATGTCGTCCGGCACGGGGAAGGGGAGCTCTACCGTGTCGAGCCCCTCCGGCGGCACTTGCTCGAACTCGGGCTGGATCTCCGCGCCGGCGCCGATATAGCCCATGATCGGGACGGAATGGCCGGCTTGCGCGTCCCCTTCGCCGGTCAGCAGCCAAGCTGCTGAGGTCTTGAACGCATCGGCGTATTTCCGGGCGGCCTTTTCGTCGAAGCGGTTCTGGCCGTTCTCATGCGCGGCATAGGTCGACGGCGACCAGCCGAACCGCTTGGCCGCGCCCATCGCAGAGCTGAACCCGGCTTCGATACGCGCCTGCCGGAGGCGATCGCCCATTTCCATGGCAGAACCATGCCACGGCGTGTTGACATAAATCATGTTGACTTCATCAACACGTTGCGTGTAGATGTTTCTCGCCATGCAAACCATCGCTGACATCTTTGACGCTTTCGGAGGGTCGAGTGCCGTCGCCAGGGTTCTTGGCGTAGGGGCATCCACCGCGTCCGAAATGAAGCGGCGCGGGAACATCCCGCCGAAATACTGGATGGGCATCGTCGAGGGCGCCAAGCGATTGGACCTTCCGGGCGTCACCTATGAGGCGCTCGCGAAGATTCATGCCGGCGCTGTCGGTGGCGCACCAGGCGCCGTGTCGGACCAGGCTCCGGAAGCAAGCGAGGCCGCCCAATGACGGCCCCTCTTCCTGCTTCAGCTGTGTCGGCGTGGCTCTTCTCGGTGGCCTGCGCTCTGCCGCAGGGATCGCATCAGATTGGGCAGGCTCGAGCGCGGAATGACGACATGAGCGACGACGCGTCGTTCGTGTTTTGCGTCCCCATCATCGATGCCGGGCCGCGCGTCTGCCCAGAACGTCATTCGGATCCAGTCTTCCCAATCGTGGACATCAACGCCGCTGGCGAAGACGTCCGGGGTATGGATGATCTCGTTCGGGGCGATGTGCTTCGCCTTCGGCATGGCGACCTCTTTTCCATCTCCTCCCGAGGCGCTCCCATGGGGCGCCCGACTTGCCGGCGCGCGAGCGTCGGCCCTTCTCTTCCTCTGGAGGCGCTCTGACATGCCCGCCTCCGCCTCTGTTTCCCTGTCGGCTTTCGCCATCTCCGGACCGGGTGTTCCCAGTACCTCGGGCCGTCCGGCTTCGACCACCAAGCGTTCCCAGCGCTCGGTCGCCGCTCCGATGTCCAAAGCATCGGAGAAAGCCGCGATGATATCTGCACGGAACCAGGGGCAATCCTGCCCCGGTGTGGGCCAGAACTGGTCCGGATCGATCGATGCCGATGGGATGGCGCGTTTCCTGCGCTCCATCTACCCGCAGAAGACGGCCATGCACGTCGCTGCGGACACCGGCCTGCCCGTCGAAAGCATCAAGAACTGGCTCAACGGCGTCAGCGCGCCGGGGTTCCGAGCGACGGTGACGCTCGCGCTGAACTATGGGCCCGAGTTCCTGGCATCGATGGTGAAGGAAAAGCCGCGGTGGCTCGATCGGGCCGCGCGCGAGCACCGTCAGCAAGAACTTGAGCGAAAGCTGGAGAGTATCAAAGCCGAGCTCGCCTCTCTCTAAGGAACCAGTATGAGCGGCATCGGTCGTTATTTCTGGCTTGCGCTGGCGATCATCCTGCAACGCCTCGCGGAGTTCTTCGCCGATTTTGCGGGGGTACTTCTGAAGTGGTCTCGAAGGTGTGAGGAGCGCGCCCGATCCACGGGACGCGATTGAGCAGCCCGGAGGCGCTTATGCAGAACACGCTGACCGCGTCCACCTCCGAAGAGATGGTCAAGACCATCCTGCAGCTCGAAAGCGATAGGGGCCCGGCAGTGGCCCACGAGTTCGCCGAGGGATGCCTATACGGGGCGCTCGGATACCTGGTGGTCCGGCTCGGCTCCCGCTCCGCTTACGACATCATCCAGGCCGCGGCCGATGCCGTGGTCTCCCGGCACATCGAAGAACATGGAGAGCATCAGCATGAGCGCTGATCCGATTGAGGCGAGCCGCAACGTGGCAGCGGACGAGAAGCGCCGCATGCAGACCGTGCGTGCCGCCGTCACGAACATCATCCTGCTCGCCAAGCAGCAGTTCGACGAGGCTCAGCATTTCTCGGCCGACGACAAGGACGCCGAGGACGAGATCGTCGCCATCCTGACGCGGCGCCGCGAGGTCCGCTGATGTCGCGCGCGCCGACCTTTGCCGAGATCGCGGTCGAACTGCAGCTCGCGGCGACGCGGGAAGCGTTCGGGCTGGAGAAGCTCGAGCATCTGTCGGCGAGCAGCGGCGAGAGGGCCCTTGCGGTGGCCGTCGTCGAGGTCCGCCGGTCGGCAGAAGTGATCGCCGCCGCCGCCGGGATCTTCAAGTCCCTGATCGGCCACGAGGCCGAGGTCCGCAAGCTTCTGGGGCAGACCGATGGCTAGGTTCGATTGGACCGAGGAGCGGCTCGCAGACCTGCGCCGCCTTTTTCACCGAGGCCTCGGCGCGACGGAGATCGCGGTCGAGATAGGCGCCCCTACGCGCAACGTGGTCGCAGGCAAGCTGCATCATCTCGGATTGCGGCGGCGCGACTTCCCGGCCCTCGACGAGAGGCCGTCGCAGAAGCGACGCCACGCACCGCGGGCCGCCAAGGCGGCGAAGAATTCCAGGATCCCTTCCGGGGGAGACATCACCGCGGCCCGGGTCGACGGGGCGGCCGGTGCAAGTCCGGAAAAAGGGCGATCTGCGTGCGGGACCTCCGGAAGGGGAGGGCGTGAGCCTTCAGCAATGGGCTGCCCGCAAGATCGCCAGGTCGGCACGACGGGGGCGGCGGCTCCGGCCGCCGTCCCCGCGAAAGAACAGAAGCAGCGCCTCCATCCCGGCAACATCGCGCGCAAGGCCGAAGCCAAGCGGATCGAGCACGTCAATCCGGAGGCGCGCCGCGGACGCGAGACCCTCGCTCTGATGGAAGCCGAGGCAACCGCACCCGGCAGGGTCTCCCTCATCGACCTTCGTGAAAATCACTGCCGCTGGCTCTGCGCACCGTCTCCAGGCGGCATGCCGACCTACTGCGGCTGCCAGACGAAATTCGGCTCGTCCTACTGCCCGGAGCATCACGCCCGGGTGTGGATGGCCCCGCCACAGCGGGACAAGAAATGAGCGATCCCTATCGCCAGTTCCTCGAGGGGAAAATCAAGGTCGCGCCGGTGCGCGGCTTCGAGGTCGATCCGGCCGAGGTCAACCCCGACCTGAAGGACTTCGTGCGCGCCATCGTGCCGGTGCTCGCCCACGGCGGCCGTCGCGCGCTCTTCTCGCGCTTCGGCATGCACAAGACGAGCGCCCAAATCGAGCTCGCGCGTCTCGCCATGAAGAACACCGGCGTCGTGCCGCTCATCGGCGTGCCGCTCGGCGTGCGCCACGAGTTCTTCGAGGAGGCGGAGACGCGCTTTCGCGGCGACTGCGCCGTGAAGATGCGCTTCATCCGATCCATGGACGAGGTCGACGAGCATTCGATCAACCTCACGAACTACGAGACCCTGCGCGAGGGCAAGATCGATCCATCCGCCTTCGGCTTCGTTTCGCTCGACGAGGCCGCGGTACTGCGCGGATTCGGCAGCACGAAGACCTTCCGCCAGTTGATGGCGCAATTCGCCGGCGATGATCGCAAGGCGGGCGTGCGGACGGAGGGCGTGAAGTATCGCTTCGTGGCCACGGCGACGCCGGACCCGAACGAGTATATCGAGTTGCTCGCCTATGCCGCCTTTCTCGACATCATGGACGTCGGGCAGGCCAAGACACGTTTCTTCAGGCGCGACAGCGAAAAGGCCGATCGGCTCACCCTCCATCCGCACAAGGAACGCGAGTTCTGGCTGTGGGTCGCGTCCTGGGCACTCTTCCTGCAGCGGCCGTCCGATATCGGCTTTTCCGACGACGGCTATGAGCTGCCGCATCTCGACATCCGCTGGCACGAGGTCGCGAGCGACCACGCCGCGGCTGGGGAGGAGCGAGACGGGCAGATGCGCCTGTTGCGCGATGCTGCCCGTGGCGTGCAGGAGGCGGCGCGCGAGAAGCGGGACAGCCTGCCCGCGCGCATGGCGAAGCTGGCGGAGATCCGAGCCGAGGACCCGCAAGCCCATCGGATCATCTGGCACGATCTCGAGGACGAGCGGCGCTCGATCGAGCGCGCCATCCCGACCGTCAGGTCGATCTACGGCTCGCAGCCGACCGAGGTGAACGAGCAGACCGCGCTCGACTTCAAGCACGGCCGCTTTGCGGAACTCGCCACCAAGCCCTCGATGTCGGGGGCGGGCTGCAATTTCCAGTTCCATTGCCATTGGGCCGTGTTCCTCGGCATCGGGCCGAAGTTCCACGACTTCATCCAGGCGCTGCACCGCCTCGTGCGGTACGGCCAGCCCAGTCCTGTCGTCCGCATCGACCTCATCTACACGGAAGCCGAGCGCGAGCAGCGCCGGAACCTCGAGGCGAAATGGCGCCGTCACGAGGATCAGGCAGAGCGGATGAGCGCCATAATCCGCGAGTACGGCCTCGGCCGGGCCGCGCTGACGGAGGTGTTGAGCCGCTCGATCGGCGTCGAGCGCGAGGTAGTGGAGGGCGACGGATACCGCCTGGTCCACAACGATTGCGTCGATGAGACCCGACGAATGGAGGCCGACAGCGTCGACCTCATCGTCACGTCGATTCCCTTCTCGACCCAGTACGAATACACGCCGAGCTACAACGACTTCGGCCACACCGACAGCGACGAGCACTTCTTCGAGCAGATGGATTTCCTGACGCCGGAGCTGCTGCGCGTCCTGAAACCTGGGCGCAACGCGGTCATCCACGTCAAGGACCGGATCGTGCCGGGCGGCATCAACGGGTTCGGCTTCCAGACCGTGTCGCCGTTCAGCGACCTGACGGTGGCGCACTTTCGGCGGCACGGCTTCGCCTTCCTCGCGCGCAAGACCATTGCGACCGACGTCGTGCGCGAGAACAGCCAGACCTATCGCCTCGGTTGGTCCGAGCAATGCAAGGACGGCACGCGGATGGGCGCCGGCATGCCGGAATACCTCCTCATCTTCCGCAAGCCGCCGACCGATCGCGGCAACGGCTATGCCGACGAACCGGTTGTGAAGGACAAGCCGCTCGTCTATGTCGCCGGGTCCGATGGGCCGACGGAGCCCTTTCAGCGGGACAAGCGCCCGGTGCCGGGCACCGGATACTCTCGCGGCCGGTGGCAATTGGACGCCCACGGCTACATGCCGTCGGACGGCAACCGCTTCCTGCTGCCAGCCGAGCTGCAGGACCTCGTCCGCGTCGGGCGCGCCAATCCCGACGACAAGAAGCCGATCTTCCGCGGCTGGAAGCGGTATTGCGAAGAGCACGCCTACGACTTCGGAACGCACGTCGCGTTCGCCGAGGAGCTCGACCGCTACAACCTCCTGCCGCCGGATTTCATGCTCATCCCGCCGCATTCGCGGCACCCGGACGTGTGGACTGACGTGACGCGGATGCGCACGCTCAACACGATCCAGGCCGCAGCCGGCCGCGAAAAGCACCTGTGCCCGCTGCAGTTCGACATCGTCGACCGCGTCATCGTGCAGATGTCGATGCAGGGCGAGACCGTCCTCGATCCCTTCGGCGGCCTCATGACCGTCCCTTATTGCGCGATCCGGCTCGGTCGCCGGGCCATCGGCATCGAACTCGATCGGAAATACTTCCGCGACGGCGTCTCGCATGTCGAGGCCGCCGCCGAGCGGATGGCGGTGCCGACCCTGTTCGATCTCCTGGAAATCACCGCCGAGCAAGCCGCCTGAAAGGAGAGCGAGCAATGCCTGAAGCTGCGAAGTCCAACGGGTTCGATGCGGAGAAGCTCAAGCGCTGGATCGGCGAGATCGACCGGCACAAGGCCGACATGCTGTCTAAGCAGGGCGAGTACATGAAGTACTGCCGCGACAAGCGCGAGATGATCAACAAGGTCTTCGAGCTTGCCGGCAACGACGGCGTGCCGAAGCGCGCCCTCAAGGCTCACCTGAAGATGCGCGATCTGCAGGCGAAGGCCGAGGCCGTGCTCGAGGGCCTCGAGGAAGAGGACCAGGAGAGCGTTGAGTTGATCCGGGAGGCCCTCGGCGGCCTGTCGGACCTGCCGCTCGGCCAGGCCGCAGTGCAGAAGGCCGAGGAGACCCAGACGCAGAAGAACGTGAAGGCCCTCAAGAAGGGCATCAAGGGCATCGTCGGCATGCCCGGGGCCGACGACGAGGGCGAGGATCCGCGGCCGCGCTTCCTGAAGAACAAGGATGGCAGCGGGGATCAGCCGCAGCCGCCGGCGGCGGCGTAAAGCGGACGGGGCGGCGCGATGCTGATCTGGACGCTCGACCTCGGCGGTCGCACCGGCTGGGCGATGGGCCCGGCCGGGAAGCGGCCGACCAGCGGATCGTGGGTGCTGAAGGGCGATGACGACACTCGTGAGGAAGCGTGGGCGCGCCTCGGGCGCCGTCTGCGCGATCACCTCTCGGTCGAGCGTCCCGATCTCATCGTCATCGAGGCCGCGCTCGAGCCGGGCGGCCAGAAGTCCGGGCATGCCGCCGCCAACACCTTCGGCTATCTCGGCGCCGTCTATGCCGTCGCCGGCTGCTACCGGGTCCGCGTCGCCGCGGCGCACGCCCAGTCGATCTCGAAGCACTTCATCGGC
The DNA here is from genome assembly GCF_014196925.1 of Chelatococcus caeni. Taxonomy (GTDB): domain Bacteria; phylum Pseudomonadota; class Alphaproteobacteria; order Rhizobiales; family Beijerinckiaceae; genus Chelatococcus_A; species Chelatococcus_A caeni. Next base: position 645,146 of record NZ_JACIEN010000002.1, read on the forward strand.
CGCGGTCGTGTCGGTGACCGCAAGCTCAAGAAGCAGCTCTTCATCGACCGCTGCCATCTGCTCGGTCTGCTCGACCGGGACTGCCGCGACGACAACCGGGCCGATGCTGTCGCGCTCCACGACTATGCCTCGGCGCGCTGGGGCCGCGCCGCTCCCAAGGAACTGGTGTTGTTCGGAGGCTCGCCATGACGGAACAGCCACGAAAACCCACGCTCGCCGAGATGCAGGCGCTGACAGCTCGGATCGTCGACCGCTGCACGGATCGGCACGGTCGCCTCTGCGCCACCTTTGTGCGCCTGGAGCCCGAGGACGTGCGGCTCCTTCTTGCGGTCGATGCGACCCTCGCCCGGCTGCTGTGCGTCCAGGATGAGGCCCGAAAGCTCCTCGCCAAGGTCACTGTCGGGGGGAGGGCGGCATGAATGCGATGATGGACACACCGCGCCGTCAGCCGAAACCGCGACGGCGGATGATCGACCACAACACTGTCCTTGATCTCTGGGCCCAAGGGTTACCGGGGCACGAGATAGCGCGGCTCGTCGGGGCTAACCGCACGAATACGGTGTTGATGGCCGTCAGGAAGGCGCGCCTCAAGGGCGATCCGCGTGCGGCGTCTCGCCTGCCCCGTAAGAAGTGGACCGTCAACATCGACGAAAACCTTGGCGAACTTCTCGTGCCACACGCGAAGGCGCGGAAGCTTTCCATGGAAGCGCTCTGCTATCGGCTCCTGGCCGATGTTGTCGAAGGCAATCTCGTCAATGCGGTGCTCGATGACGGGGTGTCGACGTGAGCGATGCCTATGGCGATCGAAAACGGCGCCTCATGCGCGCATCATTCCTCGCCGGCCGAGGCCTGCGCGCCGCCGACATCGCTGCCGATCCCGTCGTCGCTTCCACGCCCGACGCGGTTCGCCAGTTCCTGCGGCGCGCCGGCATCTCGGTCCAGTCTCCCGACGGGGGTACCACGATCTGCATCACGGCGGTCACGCCGGCCACGGTGCGGGTGCTCGACCTGGCGGCCAAGGCGCGCGGCATAACGCGATGCGCTCTGGTTTACCGGCTGATCGAGAGCATCGGACATGACACGCGCGCTCTCGATCTGATCAGCAACATCCTTGACGACGCCCGATAAGGACAACGAAAACGATGGCTCGTCCCAGCGACATTGATTTCAGCAAATGGATGGAACCGGCGGCCCGCCTCCTGCGCGGCGAGCCGAACCGAGTGCTGTCGAAGAACAAGACGTTGCGCTGGGGCCGGGGCGGCTCGTTCTCGGTCGACATCGAAAAGGGCACCTGGTTCGACCATGAGGAGGGAATCGGCGGAGGCGTGCTCGACTTCCTCAAGCGCGAGAAGGGCATAGATGGGCGCGAGGCGGTAGAATGGCTGAACCGGGAACTCGGTGCGTCTATCTATGTCGAGCAGCAGAAGCGCCGCGCCAACGGCAGCGGCCGTTCCCACTCTGTTCATGACCATGATGATGACGGTCTCGACAGCAGTGTGCCGCCCTGGGATGAGCGCGACGTGCCGGCGGCGGCCGCCCAACCGTTCCTGTCTACCAAACCAGAGATCACGGCGGTGTACGACTACACCGACCTTGCCGGCGAACTGCTCTATCAGGTTTGTCGGAAGGAGTGGATCGACAACGCAAAGCGCAGGAAGACATTTTCGCAGCGCCGACCTTCGCCCGATGAAAAAGGCGTTTGGTTTTGGGGCCTTGATGCCGGCGAATATATGAGGCGAGCGCCGGGCCAGGACTGGCTCAAGTATGACAAGGACCGGTGGAAGGAGTGGGGCTGCAAAGAAAAGAGAAGGCTTGAAGAGCCGATTTCGCACACGCTGTACCGCCTTCCCGAGATTCGTGAGGCTATTGCCGCCGGAGAGACGATCTATCTCTGCGAGGGCGAGAAGGACGTCGAGACGCTCGTCCGCATGGGACTAGCGGCGACTACGAATTCGGGCGGTGCCAAGCATTGGGATCCGGAACTGCACGCTGAGCTCCTACGCGGTGCAGACGTGGTCATCGTGCCGGACCACGACAAGGCGGGGCGTGAGCGCGTTCCCAAGGTCGCCGGCGCGCTGCGCGGCATTGCCGCTCGCGTGCGCGTCTGTGACCTCTCGGCAATCTGGCCAGATATCGGTGAGAAGGAAGACGTCACCGATTGGATCGAGAAGGGCGGCGGCACGCGCGAGCGGCTCGAGGCGTATGTCGCCGACTTGCCGAGCTGGGAGCCGCCGCCGTACAACTCACGCTTCGGCGCCATCACATGGGGCGACATCTTCAAGACCGGGCCGGCCTATGAATGGCTGGTCAAGGGCATCGTGCCGATGCGCGAGGCTGTCCTGGTCTACGGGGCGCCCCAGACCGGCAAGAGCTTCTGGACACAGGACCTCGCCGCCCACGTCGCCCGTGGCGTCGACTTCTTCGGCCACCGGGTGCGGCGCGCCGGCGTGGTCTACTGCGCCTTCGAGGGCGGCAAGGGCTTCCGCAAACGCCAGCAGGCCTATGCGCTGCACCACAAGCTGCGGCCCGAGGACAGCATCGACATGGTGGTGCTGACCCGCCGCGCCGACCTCTTCTCCGGCGACGAGGACGTCGAGGCGCTTATCGCCGAAATCCTGCACTGGGGGTCCGTCTTTTCGGAGCCGCTCGGGCTCATCGTGCTCGACACCTGGTCGGCGGCGACGCCGGGGGCGAACGAGAACGCCAGCGAGGACGTGTCCCGCGTCCGGGCCCGCGTGATGCGGATCGTCGAGGCCTGCCAGTGTTCCGTCCTGGTGGTGCATCACAAGCCCGCCGGCGGCGGCCGGCCCCGCGGACATGGATCGCTCACCGGCGACTTCGAGACGACGATCGACGTCGACTGGGCAACCCGCGAGGAGGGCAAGCACGCGATCCAGCTCAAGGACGCCGATGGCCGGCCGCTGCGCAAGGCGGTGCTGACCAAGCAGCGGGAGGGCGAGACTGGGCCCGTCTGCACCTTCGTGCTGCGCCAGGTCGAGACCGGCCGGGACGCCGACGGCGACCCCGTGACGTCCTGCGTCGTGACCGCGCCGGCCGGTGCCGTCGAGGACACGAGCGCCCGCATCGCCGATACCAAGGGGCCACGCATCTCCGAGGATGGCCGCTGGCACCTCAAGCCGAACCTCGAGACGGCATTCCGTGGCCTTGCCGAGGCGCTCAAGCGCAAGGGCCGTGCGGCGCCGCAGGAAATCCGGGCGCCGGCTAATGTCGAGTGCGTCACCCTGAGCGAATGGCGCGACGAATATGAGCGCCTTGCGCAGGGCGAGGACGAAGATCCGGACAAGCTCAAGGAGCGGGTGAAGAAGGCCCGCGACCGGGCGGCCGAGAAGCTTCTTCTGGCGGGCTTCATCGGTAAGGACGGCGAATGGATATGGCGCACGAGCAAGAGGGTGTTCGGCATTGATCCGCCGGAGACGCGAAAGCGTTCGGAGCCCATTGCGGAGGCCATTGCGGAGGCGATCGATGATCTGCTCGATGTCCCCTTTGCCTGATGCGAGTAGAGCGTCCCTCGTTTCTGAAGAAATGTCCCCAACCCATCCAGATCATGTCCCTTCATTTTCGCTCTCATGTCCCCAGCATGGCGCGTTCCTGTCCCTGATTGATCGGGCACCATTGCTGGGAAAATGCCCAGGAATGGGCGATCCGCCGGCTTTGCGCCGGTTTTCCCTTGAGGCCGCAAGTCCGTCCCTCTGAAATCGGAACATGTCCCTATGAAAGGACAATGATGTCCCCCAAGCTGCGCGCCGACGCTATCGACCTCGATGCCCTCAAGGTGAACAACCTCGAGCGGCGGCTCGATCCCAATGTCGAGCCCCCCGCCGGCACACCCGGATGGATCGCCTGGCATCTGCGCCGCGCCTTTCAAACGCTCGACGCCATGCCCGAAGGTATGCGGCCCCGCGGCTACGGCCGCGCCATGCCGGCCTACGTTCATGAGGAGCTTGATCTCTGGTTTCAGGGCACGCAAACCGCCGATGATCGCCGCAATGACGATGCCGGCCGCAACCGGACGCGTGTGCGCCCAACCGCCGCCGAAATCAGCAGCATGCACGCTGCCTTCGGCTGGCTCCTATGGCTCCGCCAGACCGAACCCGGTGCAGCCACAACGTTACAGGCATGGGCTTTTGCAACCTCAAGGCGATACAACCTGCGTCGCCTATGTCGCAACCGGGGATGGTCCTATTCCGGCTTCAACCGGAAGGTCGACCGTGGTCTTATCCTGTTGACAGAGCACGTTTATTCGACTTCCGGAAGATGACTTATCCACACGTTTTCCACATGTCACAGCTTTTTCCACAGCCTTAATAAAAGATCATTTTATTTCAACGCCTTACAGAAGCTGTGACAAAATCGGCGCGCAATACAACCGGCTCAAACGCAAGCTGCGCTTGGTGTTGAGCCTCTGTCACAGCGCCCCCTCAAATGTCACACCTACCCCTCTTGACAAGTGGAACTGGAACCCCCGATTTTCCTCGCGTTCCCCCTACGATAGCCGAACCTTTCACGCGCGGCCTCCTGGTGCGTCGCTCCCAGTCTCACCGTCACGACATGAGCGAGCCACAAGGCGAGCGCTCGCCCAGTCATGACGTCTCCATTGGAGAACGACGAGAAGAACCCCGCGCGCGATGGGCCCGGGAATCGGTCACCACCACCTGAAATGCGCGCCGATCGTGAAGAGCAGCCCCGCTGCGGCAATCACGGTGGTCAGGTCGATCATCTTCTTCATCGCTTGGTCTCCATTGGTGTCGACCGAGCGTGGCGCGCCAATGGTTGTCGTGACCAACAGCGCATCAGGGGGGCGTCGAAAACTAGACGAGAAGTAGATGGCCAAGGGATTTAAGACCGGAGGTCGCAAGAAGGGGGTGCCGAACAAGGTGACCCTCAAGCGCGAGGCCGAGATCAAGGCCTCCGGCCTCACCCCGCTGGACTACATGCTCCAGCTCCTGCGCAACCCGAAGAACCCGCGCGACGTGCGCTTCGAGGCGGCCAAGGCCGCCGCTCCCTACGTGCATCCGAAGCTTGCGGCCATCGAGCATTCGGGGCCCGGCGGCGGACCGATCCAAACCGAGGATGTGAGCCCGCGTGAGCGCATCGCTGGCAGAATCGCTCGCCTCGCTTCCCGAGCGGGAGCGGATGGCGATCCTTCGAAGCCTGAGTGAGGAAGAGGCGTCCGCCCTCGAATGGGACTGGCAGTTCTGGGCCCGTCCCGAGCAGTTGCCGCCGCCGGGCCAGTGGCTGACCTGGCTGATCCTCGCCGGGCGCGGCTTCGGCAAGACGAGGGCCGGTGCCGAGTGGATCAGGGCTGAGGTCTGCGGCGCGACGCCGCTTGAGCCGGGCAGGCGGATGCGCCTGGCGCTCGTTGCCGAGACGGCAGCCGACGCGCGAGACGTCATGGTCGAGGGTGACAGCGGCATTCTCGCCGTTCACCCGAAGGCCTTCCGGCCGATGTACGAGCCGTCGAAGCGGCGCCTGACGTGGCCGAACGGTGCGACGGCGACGCTGTTCAACGCGACCGAGCCGGATCAGCTGCGCGGCCCTCAGTTCGATGGCGCATGGTGCGACGAGATCGCGAAGTGGCGTTATGCCCGCGAGACCTGGGACATGCTGCAGTTCGGCCTGCGCCTCGGGTCCGATCCTCGCCAACTGGTGACGACGACGCCGAAGCCGATCCCGGTGCTGCGCGAGATCATCGCGGCCGAGAGCACGCGCGTGACGCGGGGCGCGACGCGCGACAACGCAGGCAACCTGGCGCCGACCTTCCTCAAGTCCGTGACCGAGCGCTATGCCGGCACACGGCTCGGGCGACAGGAGCTCGACGGCGAGATCATCGATGACGTCGCCGGGGCACTGTGGACCCGCGCCATGCTCGACGAGGGCAGGGTCAAGGCGGCCCCGGATCTTGCTCGCATCGTGGTCGCGGTCGACCCTTCCGGTGCTTCGGATAATCCCGACCAGCGCTCCGATGACATCGGCATCATTGTCGCCGGCCGGGGAATCGACGGGGACGCCTATGTCCTTGCCGACCGCACCTGCCTGTTGTCCCCGGCCGGCTGGGGCCGGCGCGCCGTCGAGGCCTATCATTCCTTCGCCGCCGACCTCCTCGTTGCCGAGCGCAACTTCGGCGGCGGTATGGTCAAGTTCGTCATCGAGACAGCGGACAAGCAGGTCGCGTTCAAGGAAGTGGTCGCGTCGCGCGGCAAGGCCGTGCGAGCGGAGCCTGTCGCCGCGCTCTACGAGCAGGGGAGGGTGCACCACGTCGGTGCCTTCCACGACCTCGAGGATGAGATGTGCAATTTCACGTCGAGCGGCTACATCGGCGAGAACTCGCCCAACCGCGCCGACGCCCTTGTGTGGGCCATCACCGAGTTGATGCTCGGCGACGGCTTCGACCCTGAACTCTGGAAGAGGCTCGCCGGCGGATGACGAAGGAGGCTCCGAAGCAGCGTGTCCGCGTACCGGCGGTATCGGTCCGCACAAGCGACAGCTTCCAGAACTTCGAGGCTCGGCTCGGCATCGGCACCGACAACATGCTGTCGGCGTCGACATACGGCTTCAACCCGGTCACGAGAAACCGGGTGCTGCTCGAATGGATGTATCGCGGGTCCTGGCTCTGCGGCCAAGCGGTCGACGTCATCGCCGAGGACATGACCCGCGAGGGCATCATCATGAACGGCGGCCTGAAACCCGACGAGCTCGGCGAAATGGCGGCCGAGATGTCGGACCTCGCCTTCTGGGAGAGCCTGAACGAAGCGATCAAGTGGTCGAGGCTCTATGGCGGCGCGATCGCGATGCACCTCGTCGACGGCCAGGACCCCGCGACCCCACTGCGGCCTCAAACCGTGACGAAGGGGCAGTACAAGGGCCTCTTCGTCCTCGACCGCTGGATGGTCCAGCCGAGCCTGTCGGACCTGGTCTCGGACTTCGGCCCCGACCTCGGGCTGCCGAAGTTCTACGACATCACGGCCGACGCTCCGGCCCTGCGCGGCAAGCGCGTCCACCACAGCCGGTGCATCAGGCTCGTCGGCGTCGACCTGCCGTACTGGCAGCGGATCACCGAGAACCTGTGGGGCATCAGCGTCATCGAGCGCCTCTACGACCGGCTGGTGATGTTCGACAGCACGACAACGGGCGCGGCCCAGCTCGTCTACAAGGCGCATCTGCGGACCGTGAAGGTCGAGGAACTGCGCAAAATACTCGCGACGGGCGGCCAAGCCCTCGAAGGCCTGGTCAAGCAGATGGACTTCATCCGCAAGTTCCAGTCGACAGAGGGCCTGACGCTGCTCGACGCCAAGGATGAGTTCGCCGCCTTCAACTACACCTTCTCGGGCCTGTCGGACCTGCTGCTCCAGTTCGGGCAGCAGATCTCGGGCGCGTTGCAGATACCGCTCGTACGGCTCTTCGGCCAATCGCCGGCCGGGCTCAACTCCACCGGCGAAAGCGACCTGCGGACCTACTACGACGGCGTGAAGAACGCGCAGGAGACGCGCCTGCGGCGCGGCATCGAGGTGGCACTCGATCTCGTCGCCAGGTCGCGCCTGTCGAAGGAGACGCCACGCGAGTTCGGCTTCGAGTTCCGGCCGCTGTGGCAGCTCACTGACATGCAGAAGGCCGAGGTGGCCCGCGGCACAACCGACGCCGTGCTGGCGGCGGAAGAGGGCGGCGTCATCAGCCGCGCCACCGCGCTCAAGGAGCTGCGGCAGGCGAGCACGACGACGGGCGTATTCGGGGCAATCACCGACGAGGAAATCGCCGAGGCGGAGAAGGACCCGCCGCCGGCGGGCGAGATCATCGGCGACCTGCCACTGCCCGGGATCGATCCGGCCCTTGCCGACCTTGACCCCAGGGGAGCGAAGCTTGCACCGGAGCCCATATCGAACCCGTGATCGCGCCGCGGGCAGAAGCCAGCGATCGGCTTTTACCCGCGCGCGCAAGCTCGAGGCTCGCTATGCGGCACAGCTGCGCCGGATCGCCCGGCATGTCGGGGAGATCGTCGAGGCCTTCCCGCCGGGCGATCCGGAGGCGCTGCCACGGCTCGATGCTGCGCTTCAGCGCTACGCCGAGACCATCCGGCCGTGGGCCGAGGCGGTCGGGCAGCGGATGGTATCCGAGATCGCGGCGCGCGATGAGCGCGCCTGGATGCAAGCCTCGCGCGAGATGGCGGCCGAGCTACGGCGCGAGATCAGGACAGCACCCACCGGGCAGGCCATGCGAGAGGCGCTCGCCGAGCAGGTCAAGCTCATCACGAGCCTGCCGACCGAAGCGGCCGAGCGCGTCCACCGGCTGACCCTCGAAGGCATCGAGAACGCAAGCCGGGCGAGCGAGATCGCCAAGGAGATCATGCGCTCGGGAGAGGTGACGGAAAGCCGGGCGAACCTCATCGCCCGCACTGAGGTCGGACGCGTCTCGACCGAGCTGACGAAGGCGCGGGCGAAACATATCGGCAGCACCGGCTACATCTGGCGCACGGCCGGCGACAGCGATGTGCGCGATTCCCATCGGCGCATGGCGGGCAAGTTCGTCGCCTGGGACGATCCGCCGACGCTCGACGGCCTGACCGGCCATGCCGGCGCACTGCCGAACTGCCGGTGCTATCCGGAGCCGGTCATTCCGGAGGAGTGACGCTGCCCGCGTCGTCGAGTGCGTCCCGGGCGATCCGTGCCGGATCTGGCGCGTCGCCCGCGATCTTCCGCAGCGCCTCGACGAAGCGCCGGATCATGGAAGCGGCCTGCCATTCGGCGGTGTCTTCCTTGCCGACGTCCGGGACACGGATGACCTGCGCGAGCGGGGCGTTCGCCTCGTTCAGATCATCGGCCGAAATGGCGGCCAGCTCTTCGAGCTCCTCGACGATCTCTTCCGGCGTGCTGCGCATGGCCGGGAACTCTACCTGCAACCCGACTGCAATTCCACCACATGGGGGGACGCGGCATGTCCGACTATGCACCGAAGGGCCGATTGGCAGTGGCGGAACTCATCGTCGGCCGGTCCATCTCCGGCGCCGGGGCGCCAGCGGCCGGTATTCCGCAGAGCGAAAAGGGCGCCCCGAACGGCGTGGCGACGCTCGATGAGGAAGGCAAGCTGGACGCCGAGCAGTTCGGGTTCGGCGGCATCGGCGATCCGGCCGGTCCGCTCGACGAAGGCGGCCAGATGCCGGCGTCGCAGATCCCGGCCGCAACCCAGACCGATGCCGGCGGCGTCAGGCAGATGGCGCCCATCGCCGACCTGTCCGATGCGCCGACCCAGCAGGACTTCAACGATCTGCTCGCAGCCCTGCGGGATGCCGGCATCCTCGCAACATCCTGATCGGCACAGCCATGAAGTTCTATACGTCCGAGAAGATCGGGGAGACGCGCGAGCTCACCCCCGAGGGCTTCCTGCTGTGCCGTCGCGTGCCGATCGCGCGCACCGGCGAAATGCTCTACCGGGCGAAAGAGGTCCCCGTCGAAGCCGGCCGGGACGGCATTATCCGGATCTATCGCGATGCCGACGACCTGTTCGCTCCGGACACGATCGCCAGTTTCGCGGGCAAGCCCGTCACCCTCGACCATCCCGACGAGGATGTCACACCGGACAACTGGGACGAATTGTCCGCCGGCGTCGTGATGGATCCGCGGCGCGGTGAAGGCGACATGGCCGACTGCATCGTCGCCGACCTCCTGATCACGAAAGCCTCGGCCATCGCCGCTGTCCGCGATGGCATGCGCGAGGTGTCCTGCGGCTACGACGCCGACTACGAGCAAGTCGAGCCTGGACGAGGACGGCAACGCAACATCATCGGCAACCACGTTGCGCTGGTGAAGGACGGGCGTTGCGGCCCGAGATGCTCGATCGGAGACAAGGACATGACCAAGAAGAGGAGCTGGAAGGACCGCGTGCTCCGCGCCTTCAAGTACAAGGACGAGGACCTTCTGAACGAGGCGCTCGAGAGCGCCCCGGACACCATGGACGAGCACGAGGAAGGCGAGGGCCAGACCCATCGCCTAGTGATCGAGGTGGCGCCCAAGGGCGAAGAGAAGCTCGGCCAGGAGGGAGCGCAGGACGAGGGCGAGCCCGATCCCTACGAGGAGCGCTTCGCCCGCATCGAGGCTTCCATCGCCACCCTCGCCGAAGCCGTCGGCAAGCTCTCCCAGACCGCAACCGCCGACGAGGAAGGCGAGGAAGAGGAGGCGAAGACGGAGGACGGCGAGGAGGAAGAGGAGGGCACCCGGACAGACGACGAGGACGAGATCGGCGGCGACGATCCGCTCGGCGAGGCGGCCCGCACCTCGGACAGCGCCGGCCTCAAGGATGAGTTCCAGGACCTCATTGCCCGGGCTGAGATCCTCTCGCCGGGCATCAAGCTCGCCACCTATGACGCCGCGATGCCGCGCAAGAAGATGCGCGACAACATGTGCGCCATGCGCCGCAAGGCGCTCGGCAAGGCGCTCGCCGATGAAGTCCGGGGCAAGATCGTGCGTCAGGCCATCGGCGTGAGCGAGGTCACGCGGATGACCTGCGACGCGGTCGGCGTGGCATTCATCGCCGGGTCGGAGGCCGTGAAGACCTTCAACAACGGCCGCCGCGGTCTCGACATCGCGACCCGCGACCAGAGCAAGGTGGCGATCACGCCGCTCGCCGAGATCAACCGCAGGAACCGGGAGTTCTGGGGAAGCCGGAAGTAAGCCTCACCTCATCCCCGCAGCATCCAGAAGGATCTGAAACATGGTTGCATTCGCTTTCCGGATGCCGGCAGGCATCCCCGGCACGATCACGCGCCCCGACCAGGCGAGCGTCGAGCCCAATGTCATCGACAGCGCCGCCCCGCCGACCTCCTATGGCGTCCCGGTCAAGGTCGTGGGCGGCAAGATCCAGCGCTACGCCGGCGGTGAGACCGCGGCCAGCCTCTACGGCATCAACGTGCGGCCGTTCCCGACTACGGGCAGTGGCACCGATGGCCTTGGCGTGTCCACCCCGCCGACTGCTGGCATCGGCGACGTCCTGAAGCGCGGCTATGTCAGCGTGCAGCTGCGCGGCGCGACCGCGGCAGCCAAGAACGGCGCCGTCTATATCCGCGTCGGGAGTGCCACCGCGCAGCAGCCCATCGGCGGCTTCGAGGCTGCGGCGGATGGAGCGAACACGGTCCAGGTCACGAACGCCTACTTCACCGGCGCGGCGGACGCCAACGGGATCACCGAGATCGCGTACAACCTCTGATCACCCGAGCGGGAGCCGATCGGCCCATCCCGACAATACGAAAGGTATAGACCAATGAGGAACTGGAATGTCCTCGCGCTCGCGGTGCTCACCATCGCGGCGCTCTTCAGCGCGACCGGCGCCTATGCGGATGCCGGCGCAGCGCAGGCCGTGGCGGCAGGCCTCGGCGCCCTCTCGCCTGTCGGCATCGCCGCCGGCGCCATGCTCGGCCGCAAGGTCGTGCCGGGCATGTTCGCACTGGCCAAGCCGGCCATCATCCGCGCCCGCACCCGGGATGGGATGCTGACCTTCGACCAGCGCACCATCGACTCGACCGGCGCGTTTCTCATCGGCGAACTGGAACGTCTCGACCAGAACCTCTACGAGCCGCTCGTCGACGTCACGTGGGGTCGCGATATCGACCTGCGCGAAGACGTCTCGATCGCCGACGAGGTGTCGAGCTTCACGAACTCGTCCTTCGCGGCCGCTGGCGGCGTCAACCCGAACGGCAAGGCCTGGATCGGTAGCGACAGCAACTCGATCTCGGCCATGCAGCTCGATATCGGCAAGACGGCCCAGCCGCTCACCCTATGGGGCCAGGAGATTTCCTACACGATCCCCGAGCTCGAGAGCGCCATGAAGCTCGGCCGGCCGGTCGATGCCCAGAAGTACGAGGGCATGCAGCTCAAGCACCAGATGGACACCGACGAGATGGTCTACGTCGGCGACGAGGTGCTGGGCTACAACGGCCTCGTCAATGCCAACATCGGCGGCAAGGTCACGAACGTCAGCAACGTCGCCAACGGCGCCGGCGGCACGCCTGGATGGACGACGAAGACGCCCGACGAGATCCTCGGCGACGTCAACGAGCTGCTGACCTCTGTCTGGCAGGCCTCGGCCTGGGCGGTCACGCCGAACCGTCTGCTGCTGCCGCCGGCGCAGTACGGCTACATCGCCACGGTGAAGGTCTCCGAGGCCGGCAACGTGTCGATCCTGAAGTACATCCTGGAGAACAACATCTCCCGCCAGAAGGGCGTCAACCTCGAGATCTACCCGCTCAAGTGGCTCATCGGCCGCGGCGTGGGTGGCACCCCGGGGCAGCTCGGCACGGTGGACCGCATGGTGGCCTATACCAAGGACATCCGGCGCGTCCGCTTCCCCATGACGCCGCTCCAGCGCACCCCGCTGGAGTACCGGTCGATCTGGCAGATGACGACCTACTTCGGGCGCCTCGGCGTCGTCGAGTTCGTCTATCCGGAGACGATCGGCTACCGCGACGGGCTGTGATCCATGCCGGAGATCCGCGTTCACACTCCCTTCACGCTCACGCTGGACATCAACCAGCGTGAGCATTTCCCCGTTGGCGTGCATCGGGTGAGCGAGGCAGTTGCCTCGCACTGGTACACCAAGCTGCACACCAAGGACGATGATCAGGAGCAGCCGGCCGAGGCCGACGCCGCGACTGACGATCTGCGCAGCAAGGTCGACGAGCTCATCGCCGACCTTGCGAAGGCGACCGAGGAAATGGCCGCCGCCGTCGCTCAGCGCGACGAGGCGCTGGCCCGTGTCGACGAGCTCGAAGCGATCCTCGAGCATGCGACCGAGCCGGAAGCCTCATCCGAACCGCCTGCCGCGGGCGAGCAGAAGGATGAGGCCAAGGCGGAAGGTGCCAGCACCGAGGCGGACGAGAAGGCCGCGCTTCTTGCCAAGGCGGCCGAGCTCGGTGTCCAGGTCGACAAGCGCTGGGGCATCGACCGCCTGCGTGCAGCCATCGAGGCCGGCCAGAAGGCCTGACACCGGCCGGCATCGAGACAGAGAGGCGAGGGCCATGGACGTCGCCACCTTCCGGCAGACCTTTCCGGAGTTCAGCAGCGAAACCACCTATCCCGATGCCCAGATCACCTTCTGGCTCGGGCTCGGCGAGAAGCTGCTGAACGCCTGCCGGTGGGGCGACGTCCTCGACTATGCCCTCGCCCTCTTCGCCGCGCACAACCTCGTGCTCGAGGCGCAGGCGCAGCGGACGGCCGCCGCGGGCGGCATTCCGGGCCAGTCGAGCGGCGCGACGTCGAGCAAGACCGTCGACAAGGTGTCGGTCTCCTACGACGTGAATGCCGGCATCGTGGCCGGCGCGGGCCATTGGAACCTGACCACCTATGGAACGCGCTTCATCGACCTCGTGATGATGTTCGGCGCCGGGGGCATCCAGCTATGAGCGTCACGATCACGAAGGACACCGTCGCCGAGGTGCTCAAGCAGGTCCGCGAGTTGACCCACAAAGAGGTCCTCGTCGGCATCCCGGACGCAAATGCCGGGCGCAAGCCCGATGAGGGCGAGAGCGTGCCGATCTCGAATGCTGAGATCGGCTACCTCATGGAATTCGGTTCTCCCGCTGCGAACATCCCAGCCCGGGCGCACCTGGTGCCGGGCGTAGAGGATGCGCTCGATCCGATCACGAAGCGGCTGCGCGCCGGCGCCAAGGCGGCGATCGACGGCAAGCCAAGAGCGGCCGACCAGGCGATGCACGCGGTCGGCCTGACTGCGCAGGCATCCGTGCAACGCAAGATCACGGATGGTCCATTCGAGCCGCTATCGCCGAAGACGTTGGCGAAGCGCCGTGCGCGCGGCCGCACCGGGGAAAAGCCCCTGATCGACACGGGGCAGTACCGGCGGGCCATCACCTATGTAATCCGGCCGAAGGGAAAGTGACATGCCGCTGCTCGACGTCTCGGACGTGCTGTCCGACCCGGACTTCGTCGACAACACGCTCGTGTGCTTCCGGTCCGTCGAGACCGTCGACGACAGGGGGCGCTCGACACTCCAGACGACAGCTACGCCCTTCTCCGGTGTCGTCACCTCGGATCGCGGCGACATCCTCGAGCGGATCGCCGAGGGCGAGCGCATCACGGGCTCGATCCTCATCTGCACCACCTTTCGGCTCACCGACGGCAACGCGGACGGCACCACGGCCGACGAGGTCGAGTGGCAGGGCCGGCGCTACACCGTCGCGGCGGTGAACGACTACTCCACCTACGGGGCCGGCTTCGTCGAGGTCGTCTGCGACCTGAAGCCCCTGTCCGGCTGAGGCATCCTTCACATGGCAAACGACAGCTCAACCGGGGGCTATCTGGTCCCCGATGGGCCTCCTGCGCCCCAGCCGCTGCAGGACGATGCGCTCGATGATTTCTTCCAGGGCCTTATCGTCGGCCTGACCGGACTGCCCGGGCCCATGGTGCGGCCACGCTGGCAGCCCAAGCCGCCCAAGCAGCCGCCCGCCGATGCGGACTGGTGCGCCATCGGCATCGTCAATGTGACGCCGGACGACAACGCCTATGTCGGGCACGTCCCGGATGGCGCCGGCGGAGAGGGCGTCGACCAGCTCCAGCGTCACGAGGTGCTCGACATCCTCGCGAGCTTCTACGGGCCGAACCGGCAGCACTATGCCGGCATGGCCCGCGACGGGCTGAGCATCGCGCAGAACCGCGAGCCCCTGTTCCACGCGGACATGGGCTTTGTCGGCGTCGGGCCGCTCATCGCGGCGCCCGAATTCGCCAACCAGCAATGGATCAAGCGATCCGACTTCACGATCCAGGTGAGGCGCCAGGTCACGCGCGTCTACCCGGTCCGCAACCTGCTTTCGGCCCAGGGCGAGTTCATCGCCGACAACGGGCTTTCGCAATCCTTCACCGTGGAGAACTAGGCCATGGCATCGGGTCTTTCCGTCAGCGGCGTCGTCAATGTGAACATTGTCATGTCGCCCCTGGCCGCGCCGACGCGCAACTTCGGTGCGGGCCTCCTCGTCGGCTCGTCCGACGTGATCGACGTGGCCGAGCGCATCCGCCAGTACGCCAACCTGGCCGGCGTCGCCGGGGACTTCGGCACCACGGCGCCGGAATACCGGGCCGCGGCGCGCTTCTTCGGGCAGATCCCGCAGCCGTCGCTGGTCTACATCGGCCGGTGGGCGCAGACCGCGACCTCGGGCCTGATCCGCGGCGGCGTGCTGCAGGCCGCCGAGCAGGACATGGCGAACTGGACAGCCATTGCCAACGGCTCGATGAAGATCAGCATCGACGGGGTCGAGAAGACCCTCTCGGCGCTCGACTTCAGCGCAACGACGAACCTCAACGGCGTCGCCGCGATCATCACGACGGCGCTCGCCGATGCGACGATGACCTGGGATGCCGCATCGTCCCGCTTCACGGTGGAGAGCAGCTCGGCGGGCGCGACCTCGACGGTCAGCTACGCGGAGCCGGCCGGATCCGGCACGGACGTGTCGGGGATGCTCAAGCTGACCAATGGCACGGCCTCGGCCCCGGTCGACGGCATCGCGGCCGAGACGCTGGTCGACGGGCTGCACATTCTCGCCGACCACAACAGCGACTGGTACGCCGCCATCATCGCGGTGCCGACGCTTCCGGATATTCAGCAGGTCCTCGCGGCTGCCGACTACATCCAGGGTTCGCAGCGCAAGCGGCTCCTCGGCATCACGATCACGTCCTCGACGGTGCTCGATCCGCTGTCGACCAGCGATCTCGGCTATCTCCTCAAGCAGGGGAATTACAGCCAGGTCTTCTGGCAGTATTCGGCGGACCCTTATGCGGTCGCCAGCTTCTTCGGCCGCGCGGCCACGGTGAACTTCAACGCCAGCCGCAGCACGATCACGATGAAGTTCAAGCAGGAGCCCGGCGTTGCGGCGGAGACGCTGACCGAGACGCAGGCCGCGACCCTGCGGGCGAAGAACGGAAACGTCTTCGTCAACTACGACAACGACACCGCCATCATCCAGGAAGGCGTGATGGCGAACGGCTTCTTCTTCGACGAGGTGCACGGTCTCGACTGGCTGGAGAACTATGTCCAGACCGCCGTCTGGAACCTGCTCTACACGTCGACGACGAAGATCCCGCAGACCGACGAGGGCACCAACGAGATCGTCACGACGATCGAGAATGCGCTCGGACAGGGCGTGACGAACGGCCTTGTCGCGCCGGGCGTCTGGAATGCGGGCGGCTTCGGGCAGCTGAAGCGCGGCGACACGCTGACGAAGGGCTACTACGTCTACGCGCCTCCCGTTGCGACCCAGGCCCAGGCCGACCGCGAGGCGCGCAAGTCGGTGCCGGTCCAGAGCGCCGTCAAGATGGCCGGCGCGGTGCACTTCTCGGACGTCACCATCAACGTCAACCGCTGATCGGAGGTGATCCATGGCGACCTACAGCTTTGCGAACGTGACCGCCGCCATCACCGGCCCGGGCGGCGGTTTCAACCTGGGCAACGGGGCCGGCGCCTCGGAGGAGGGCATCAGCATCTCGATGGTCGAGGACAAGGACACCATGACCATCGGCGCCGACGGTTCGGTGATGCATTCGCTGCACGCCGGCAAGGGCGGCACGGTGACGGTGCGCCTCCTCAAGACGAGCCCGACCAATGCCCGGCTGCAGGACCTCTACAACTTCCAGCAGCAGTCGAGCGCCAACTGGGGCAACAACACGATCGTGGTGCGCGATCCGGTCCGCGGCGACGTCGCGACCTGCCGGCAGTGCGCCTTCCGGCGCCAGCCCGACCTGACCTACGCCAAGGAGGGCGGCGTGGTCGAGTGGTCCTTCAACGCCGGCATGATCGACGAGATCCTCGGCGTCGGCACCCCCGAAATCCTCTGAAGAGCTGAGCGATGAGCGAATTCACCGTCAGGGGGCACACCTACAAGACGCGGCGCCTGCCGGCCATGGAGCAATTCCATGTCATGCGCCGGCTCGCGCCCATCATCAATCACCTCGGAGACCTGTCGTCGCTACAGAGCGCGACCGGCCTCGACGCGCTCGGGCCGGTGGCGCAGGCCATTGCCAACCTGCCCGATGACCACTGCAACTTCATCTTCGCGACCTGCCTCGGCGCCTGCGACCGCCGGCAGGAGGGCGGCAGCTGGGCGCCGGTATGGAGCAAGGGCGCCAAGGGCCCGATGTTCGAGGATATCGACCTCCTCGCCATGCTCGAGATCACCATGCGCGTGATCCAGGAGGCCCTCGGCGATTTTTTTCCCGACCTGCCGCTGGGATCGAGCGGCAGGGGCCCGCTCTGAATTTCGAGCCCATAGCACTCGCCGACGACCTCGACTGGCTCATGCGGCCGGTCATGCGGGGGCTTTGCCGGTTCGAAAGCCTGAAGGACGGCACGCTCGACCTGTGCGACCTCGCCCTCATGAACGAGGCGATCGATGTGCAGGACGAGAATGCCTATCGAGCCCAAGAGGCGATGCAAGGCCGAGAGGCGATGAACCGTGGCTGACAGCAAGACGATCAAGGAGTTTCTTGTCGGCCTGGGTTACAAGGTCGACGCGAGCTCCGAACGCAAGTTCAACGCCAGCGTTGCCGCTGCCACGAAGCATGTGCTTGCCCTCGGCGCGGCGCTGTCGAGCGCCGTGTCCGGCATCTCGGCATCGGTCGTCGCCATCGCGCGCAAGTTCGACGACCTCTACTACGCCTCGCAGCGCACCGGCGCCTCGGTCGAGAACATCCGGGCCCTGTCCTATGCCGTGTCGCAGATGGGCGGCACCTATGAGGGTGCCCGCTCCTCGATCGAGAACTTCGGACGCGCCCTGCGCACCAACCCCGGCTTCGGTTCCCTGATCCGCAGCCTTGGCGTCGCGACCGAGCAGAACGGCCGCCTGCGCGACACGGTCGATGTGCTGCAGGACCTCGGCAAGGTCTTCTCCCGGCAGCCCTATTACATCGCGAACCAGTACGCCCAGGCGCTCGGCATCGACGAGGGCACGCTGCGCGCCCTGATCGAGGGCACCGGCAAGTTCGCCGACGAATACAAGCGCATGGCCGAGCGCGTCGGCCTCGACAACAAGCAGGCTGCCGAATCGGCCAAGGAGCTGATGCGGGAGTTCCGGTCACTGGAGACGGCGATCATCGTCGTCGCCGACAAGATCCTCATCGAGCTCCAGCCGACCATCACCCGCTACATGCGGGACCTGAAGGAGTGGTTCCTCCAGAACGAGGACACGATCAAGAATGCGCTCCACACGATCCTCGAATCGATCCGCTCGCTGACGAATGCCTTCGGCGCGCTCGTCGAGGGCATCAAGCCGGTCTGGCAGGCCTTCGACAGGCTCGCCGAATCGATCACCGGCCAGAATGGCCTGCAGGTCGCATTCGAGGCCTTCGCGATCTACCTGACCACGAAGTGGCTCATGCGGGTGCTCGGCGCCTTCAGCGCGGTCGGGCTCGGGTGGAACGCGCTTCTCCTGCGCCTCGGCATCGTCGGGGCTGGCGCCTATATCGCTTCCGAGGGTGCCACCGCGGTCACCGGCATCACGCCCGGGCAGGCGTGGGAGAGCTACCAGAAGGAAGGCCTCGGCAACATCAACGACTTGCGCGGCTGGTGGAGCCGGAACATGCCGACCTGGCTCGGGGGCGGCGGCAAGACCGCTCCGCCGACCAGCGAGCAGAAGCGGGCCTATGCCAAAGAGAGCTATCTCTTCTGGCGTTCGAAGGGCCTCAGCCACGAAGCGGCCCTCGGGCTCGTTGCCAACGAGCAGGCCGAGAGCGGCTTCAATCCGAACGCCCGCGGTGATGGCGGCCGGGCACACGGCATCTTCCAGCATCACCCCGACCGGCGCGCCAAGATCCTCGCCGGCACTGGCATCGACATCTCGACGGCCTCGCATGCCGACCAGCTCAAGGCGGCCTACTGGGAGATGACGGAAGGGCAGGAGCGGGCGACCTGGCGGGCGCTGCAGGGCGTCAAGTCGGCCGGCGAGGCGGCTGCGATCGTGACGAGGCTCTACGAGCGCCCGGCGGACATCGCCGGAGAATCGAGGAAGCGCGCCGCCATCGCAGAGGGATGGTCGGAACTGGCCCATGGGTGGACCGCGCCGCCGGCATTCGATCCCGGCCGGTTCGCCATCGGGGGGCGCTCGCCATGGCAGATGGGGGGTGGCCGCACCATGCTGATGCCGCCCGACGTGGCCGGCGGATCGTCGAACGTCAACCTGCACCAGCGGACCGAGATCAACGTGCTCGGCTCCTCTGATCCGGCCGCGACGGCGCAGCAGGTGGCCGGCCAGCAGCAGGGCGTCAACTCGACGCTGCTCCGCAATGCGCAGGGGGCATTCCGATGAGCATTCTCGACGAGGCCTTCGCCCTGCTGATCCGCAACGGCCGGGCGATCGGACCGATCATGCCCCACGTCGTGGTGCAGGAGGTGCACCGCGACGACTTGATCATTACCGATCACCCGGTCGAGCGGGGCGCCGCGATCTCGGACCATGCCTTCAAGCGGCCGTCCGAGATCGAGATGCGTTGCGGCTGGTCGAACAGCACGGCCCGCGCCGAGGGCTATGTCCAGGAGGTCTACGAGACGCTGCTGGCGCTCCAGGCGGTGCGCGAGCCGTTCGACGTCTACACCGGCAAGCGGGCCTACGAGAACATGCTCCTGGGCTCGCTGTCGGTCACGACGGACGAGCATACCGAGTTCGTGCTGATGGTCACGGCACGGCTGCGCGAGGTGATCATCGCCGATACGCAGACGACCTCGGGAGCGCCTCAGAGCGCGCAGGCCTCGCCCCAGAAGACGGCAGCTACGGCGAACACGGGCCAAAAGCAGCTCGCGCAGGCCCAGTACGCGCCGGGTGGCCTGTAGCGCTCGCCTACTTGCTGCCGTCGATCATCATGAGGCGTTCGTTGACCCAGCCGCTGCCGTAGGCGGTCTGGACCTGCCAGCGCTTGCCGTCCTTGCCCAGGATCTTAGCGGGCGCGTGGTCCGGGACCGATCTGCACACGACCTGGTCACGGTCGCAGACCGGAGCCCCGGACTTCACCCAGCATGCCTCCTGCTGGGTGGAGGTGCACAGGCGCCTGATGCTCTCGTCCCACGTCTCGGCGCCCGCCGACGGCATCTGCACCAGGATGTACAGGATGCCGAGGCCGATCAGGCCGAAGACGACCCGCATGAACCCCGGGAAGAGGATCGCGAGCAGGATCAGGACGAGAAGGGAAATCAGCATGTGTCGGCTCCCATGCCGCGCATCCTACCAGATCCGACCGGCCCTTACACGAGGATGCCGACCTCATGGCAACGACCTTCGAAGTGCCGCTGTCGCCCATGCCGCAGCGGTTCCTGATCACGCTCGGCGATACCGAGTATCAGCTGACGCTGACCTATCGTGACGCGCCCGAGGCGGGATGGATCCTCGACATTGCGGACGTCGACGGGAACACGATGATCGCCGGCATCCCGCTCGTGACCGGCGCCGACCTCCTCGAGCAATACGGCTACATGGGGTTTGCCGGCGCGCTCACGGTTGCGACGGACGGCGACCTCGACGCGGCGCCGACCTTCCATAACCTCGGCACCGAGGCTCATCTCTTCTTCACGGTCGAGGACTGATGGCGAAGCAGTGGCTACGCGAGATCCGGCTCAAGGTCGGCAGCAACTCGCAGGAGATCGACGTCTCCCAGATGCGCATCAAGTTCGTGGTGCGGCACTGGGAGCTCCAGACGCCGGCGCATTCCGACATCATCATCTACAACCTGTCGGACGAGACCGCGAACCGCATCAAGAAGGAGTTCACCACCGTCTCGCTCGAGGCGGGCTATCGGGAGAACTTCGGCCTCATCTTCCGCGGGGAGGTGAAGCAGATCCGCAAGGGACGCGAGAACCCGGTCGACACATACCTCGCCATCCTCGCTGCGAATGCCGACCGCGCCTACAACTACGCCGTTGTGAACAAGACCCTCGCGGCCGGACACACCTTCCGCGATCAGGTCGAGACGTGCATCCAGGCGATGAAGCCCTACGGGGTGCAGGTCGGCCATATCGCGGATCTCGGCTCGCAGAAGATGCCGCGGGCGGCCAGCCTCTTCGGCATGGCGCGCGACGTGCTGCGGCGCGTCTGCTTCGCGACGAACATGAGCTGGTCGATCCAGAACGATCGGCTGCAGATCGTGCCGAACCGCGAGGCCGCGCCGGGTGAGGCCATCGTGCTGAACTCGCGGACCGGTATGATCGGCCTGCCCGTGCAGACCATCGACGGCATCCTCGTGCGCTGTTTGCTCAATCCGCAGATCGTGCCCGGCAAGCGGGTGAAGATCGATCAGGCGAGCGTGCAGGAGGCCCGGTTCAATCCGTCGTTCACGGCCGAGGTGCACAACGCCATGATCCCGTCCACGGCCGACGACGGGCTCTACAAGGTGCTCGCGGTCGACCACATCGGCGATACGCGCGGCCAGCCCTGGTATTCCGACCTCACCTGCATCCGCGCCGACGGCCAAGGGCCGCTGCCGCTCGGCCTCGCCCAGCGAGGCATCGCACTCGACCCGGAGCAAAGCTGATGGACCTTCGCGAACGCATCGGCGACCTCGACGAGGGCTTGCAGGCGGCGCTCGACGGACGCCAGGCCGCGATGTGGACCGCGCTGCCGTGCACCGTCGTCAGCGTCGACCTCGCGAACCAGACCTGCGTCCTTCAGCCGACAGTCAAGGCGGCGGTGCGCAAGCCCGACGGCTCCCAGGAATGGGTCAGCCTGCCGGTCCTGCAGGACGTGCCGCTGCACTTCCCCGGCGGCGGCGGCGTGACCATGACCTTCCCGATCAAGGAGGGCGACGAGGCGCTCGCCGTCATCTCGTCGCGGCCGATCGACAGCTGGCATCAGTCCGGCGGCGAACAGCAGCAGACCAGCGCCCGGATGCATGATCTGAGCGACGCCATGGCCTTCGTCGGGTTCCGGTCGCAGCCGCGCAAGCTGAGCAACGTCAGTGCCGAATCGACGCAGATCAGAAGCGACGATGGCCAGACGAACATCGACCTGCACCCGTCGAACGGCATTGGCCTGACGACGCCGCAGAAGGTCGGCATCAGCGCCGGGAACGGCCTGGAGATGGAGATCAACGGCGGCTCGGGCACGGCGACCATCAAGGGGACGCTGGTCGTCGAGGGCGACGTCATCGCCGGCGGTGCCGGCGGCGTCAGCCTCCTGAACCACGTCCATACCAACGTCGAGCCGGGCGCAGGCCTGTCGGGTCCGCCGGATCAATAGGAGGCAAAGGGGTGCGCTATCGCAAGCTCGACGAGAACGGCGACTATGTCTTCGGCCGCCAGCAGGCCGATTTCTGGCGCGACGTGCCCGAGGCGCCGGCACAGGCGGTGTGGACCCGGCTGCAGATGCAGTACGGCGAATGGTTTCTCGACACCACGGACGGGACGCCGTGGAAGACCAGGGTGCTCGGCAAGTACACCGGATCGACGCGCGATCCCGTGATCCGGGCCCGCATCCTCGGCACCGAGGGCGTAACCGAGGTCGTGAGCTACTTCAGCGACCTCGATCGCAACACCCGCAAGTTCTTCGGACAGGCCGAGATCGACACGATCTACGGCCGCACCACGGTTCAGGGGCCGATCTGATGGCGACGCCGGTTTGCACGATCGACGAGAATGGCATCCATGCCCCGACCTATCAGGCGTGCCTCGACTACTTCAAGGCGGAATACCGCGGCATCTACGGCCAGGACGTCTACCTCGAGAACGACAGCCAGGACGGCCAGCTCCTCGCGCTCTTCGCGCTCGCCCTGCACGATGCCAACAGCATGTCGGTGTCGGTCTACAACGCCTTCTCGCCCTCCTCGGCGCAGGGCGTCGGACTGTCGCGCGTCGTCAAGATCAACGGCCTCAGGCGGAACGTCGCCACATCGTCGACAGTCGATCTCAGGATCGTCGGCGTCGCCGGCACGACGATCAGCAACGGCGCCGCGGCCGACGATGCCGGCAACCGCTGGCTTCTCCCCGTCAATGTCACCATTCCGCCGGCGGGCGAGATCACGGTCACCGCGATCGCGGCGCAGCCCGGCGACATGAAGGCCGCACCGGACACCATCACGACCATCGCCACGCCGACGCGCGGGTGGCAGTCCGTGACCAATCCGAGCGATGCGGTCCCGGGCGCGCCGGTCGAGCGTGATGCGGCGCTCAGGCGCCGGCAGGCCGTCTCGACCGCACTGCCCTCGCGCACCGTCCTCGAGGGCATCGTCGGCGCCGTGGCGTCGATCAGCGGCGTCAACCGGT
Source organism: Chelatococcus caeni (assembly GCF_014196925.1). Lineage (GTDB taxonomy): Bacteria > Pseudomonadota > Alphaproteobacteria > Rhizobiales > Beijerinckiaceae > Chelatococcus_A > Chelatococcus_A caeni. The sequence goes on from NZ_JACIEN010000002.1 coordinate 668,390, forward strand.
ACCGGGTCTACGAGAACGACACCGACATCACGGACGTGAACGGCATCCCGTCGCACTCGATCGCGTTTGTGGTCGAGGGCGGCGATGCCCAGACGATCGCCGAGACGATCGCACGCAAGAAGACGCCGGGTGCCGGGACCTTCGGATCGACCACGGTCACCGTGATCGACGCCTATGGCGTGACCCACGACGTCAGGTTCTCCCGGCCGGTGCAGGTCGACATCAGCGTCGCCATCGTGCTCAAGCCGCTCGCCGGCTACACGACCGGCGTCGAGGAGAGCATCAAGCAGGCGGCCGTCGACTATATCAACGCCGTCGAGATCGGTGGCGGCGAGGCCCGCGTCGTCGAATGGGGCGAGGTCATCGAGGCGATCAAGAGCATCGCCGGCAAGGATGCGTTCCGCCTCGTGTCGCTCGACCTGTCGTCGCCCGGCGGCCCGGGAACGCCTGATATCACGCTCGCCTTCGACGAAGCGTCGCATTGCGACATCGCCGACGTCACTGTCTCCATCGCCCCGTGAGCGTCCCATGGCTGACTTCGACACGACCGCTGCGAGCTTCGTGCTCACGGCGGACAGCACGGTCGTCACCGCGGACGTGGCGCCGGCACCGCCTGCACCGGCCGAGAACGTCGAGGAATACCTCGGCCGCATCACCTCCTGGCACCGCGGCAAGCCGAAATTCGTCGCGACGGTCCGGGCGGTCGCCCAGGTCATGGTCGACGTCGCCGACTTCACGGCCGACCTTCCCGAGGATTTCGACCTCGACCAGGCCATAGGGGCGCAACTCGACGTCGTCGGCGAGTGGATCGGGCGGTCCCGCTTCATCGAGACGCCGATCCCCGGGCTCTACTTCTCGTTCGACACCGAGGGGAGGGGTTTTGACGAGGGTATCTGGAAGGGGCCGTACGACAGCGAAACCGGCATCAACCGGCTCGACGACGACACCTACCGGATCCTGCTGCGCGCCAAGATCATCGCGAACCAGTGGGACGGCACCAACGAGACGATCAAGGAGGCGCTCGACACGATCTTCACCGATGGATCGACATACCTGTCCGTCATCGACAACTACGACATGTCCATGACCATCGGCGTGTCCGGCAAGGTCCCGTCCATTCTGTTCCTTGCCATCCTGAGCCAGGGCTACATCCCGCTGAAGCCTGAAGGCGTTCGCGTCAATTACCTGATCACGTCGGTCAACTACGCGCCGCTCTTCGGCTTCGATATCGAGAACGAATACATCGGCGGCTTTGACAAGGGCGCGTGGGGCGTCCCGCCGGAGCATTTCACCTCCTGACCCATAGGGACCATCATCGATGGCAACGAATGACTTCCTGCCGTTCGGCACGGGGGCGGGCGCGAACGTGCTCGACCAGGCGAGCTGGGCTGCCCTTCAGGCGCGCCAGACGGGCTTTCAGGCGGGCATCGCCCAGTCCCCTCAGTTGAACAAGACGTGGCGCCAGGCCGCATTCATGGCTGCGATGATCGGGCAATTCATGGCCGATCTGACTGGCCAGGACGTGTTAGATGACGGCGATATGGCGCAAAAGCTGGCCATCTTCGAGGCTGCAATCCGTAGCCAGAGCCTCAACTACATCGTAGCTGGCGGAACGGCCACGGCGATGACATTGTCGCTCGACCCGGCGCCCACGGATTATTCCGCCATCATCGGAACGCCTCTGCGGATTGTCGTTCCACTGGCTTCCACGGGCCCCGCGACCCTCAACGTGAATGCCCTAGGCGCTCGTCCCGTTCGCTATCCTCGAGACAGCGAGATTGCAGCCGGTGACTGGGGTGCCTCCGAACTCATTGAGGTGGTTTTGGATGCAGGTCAGGTCTTTCGGTTCCGACGGGTTTTCTCGCCGATGGACATCTCGACGCTTGGTGCCATTCCGAGAGGCGCCCAGATCTTCACTTCGACCGGATCTATCATCGTTCCCCCAAACGTATTCCGCATGCGCGCACGCGTTTGGGGCGGCGGAGGCGGGGGGGGTGGTTCCAATGCTGGCTGGGCCGGCGGTGGTGGCGGCGGGGGCGGCTACGCCGAGGGCTTCTTCGCCGTCACCCCGGGGCAGTCGATACCGGTCACAGTCGGCGGCGGCGGGGGGGCGGCAGGTGGTAACGGAGGTGCTGGAGGGACATCGTCGTTCGGTGCGTTCTGCTCCGCGAGTGGCGGCGACGGTGGCCTGGGCGGCTTCGGGAATCTCGGGACGCGCGGCTTGGGGGGCACAGGCACGGGAGGTGCAATCAACTTGTCTGGATCACCGGGCAACTCGGGTGGAGGCAACAACGATCGGTTGGGCGGAGCAGGCGGGGCGGCACCATTCGGGGGCTCGGGAACCTGGTTTGGAACCTCCGTTGGTGGCCAGTCGAATTCCCCTGGCGGAGGCGGCGGTGGATCCGCCAATGGCAATACACCGGCGCCTGGTTCTCCGGGCCTCGTGATTGTGGAGTGGTAGTATGAAGGCAGTGCGTTTGCAGGGGGGCATCGTCGTCGAGGTCGCCCCGGTCCCCGACGGGTTCGGTATCCAGGACTGCTTTCATCCGGATGCCGGAATGCTGGCGGCGCCAGACGTCGTTGATGTCGGTATGGTTTACATCGACGGCGAGTACCATCCCGCTCCCACACCGCCCGGCGGGCCACATTCCACCATCGGTGTGGCCAAGGAACGACTTCTGGCCGCGATCGACGAGGATGCTGAACGGGAGTACCAGCGCTTCATCGTTCCGGGGACTGGCCATGGGCTCGTCTATCTGGCCAGGCTTGATCAAGCGCGGGAAGCGCTGACCGCCAGCCGACCAAAGGCCGCCGACTTTCCATTGCTCGCAGCCAGCCTCGGCGTTGACGGAAAATCAATCACGGAGATCGCCGAATCGGTCCTCGCGAAAGAAGACGCATGGCGGAAGGCGGCTGCCAGAATTGAGCGTGTCAGGATGGCTGCACGGCAAGCGGTCAAGGCTGCATTGGATGATTCCGAGGCATTGGCGGCGTATCAGTCCGTGACATGGCCGGGCCCGCAATAGCGGGATCCTTATCATCACTTCTGGAAATCGAGCCGTTCGGCGCCGAGGGGCTGCCGGACGCAGGAGGCTTTTTGCAATGGCTCAGCAGGTCATCAACATTGGCACCGCGCCGAACTCTGGAGATGGAGATCCGCTGCGCGAGGCATTCTCTAAGGCAAACGCGAACTTCAGCGACCTGTATGCCGGTCAGGCCGCCACGAACTCCGCGCTGTCGGTTGAGCAACAGACGCGCGCCAATGCCGACGATGGGATGCAGGCCCAAATAAGCGCACTGAACTCCACCGACGGGATCGTCTCTGCCCTTGGTTATGCGCCCGAGAATGCGGCGAGAAAGGGCGAACCGAACGGCTATGCTGGCCTCGACGAAGGCGGGAAGATACCGACCAACCAGCTGCCAGAGACGGTGCTCGGCGCTGTCTCGTATCAGGGCACGTGGAACGCGGGCACAAACTCCCCTGCGGTTCCGGCAGCGGCCCCCGGGAACAAGGGATGGTACTACATCGTCGCTGTTGCCGGAGCGACGGATATCAGCGGCATTACCGATTGGGAAGTGGGCGATTGGGTAATTTCCGACGGTGTAGCATGGAGCAAGGTCGATAATACAGAGCCGCCGGTCTTCCAGGGGGACAGCGGGGAGGGAGGGGCGATCGGTCTTGTCCCGGCGCCTGCCGTTGGCGATGCGCAGAAGCCTCTTCTCGGTAACGGATCGTTCGGCAAGCTAACCGTGGAAGGTCTCGCCGATGGCGCCCTGTCAGCCGACGCGGATGGCCGGGCGAAGATGGCTAAGAATTTCCTGCTTGACGAGCATGTCGATCCGAACGCTGGGATCTCTGCAACGAAGATTGGGTATGAGAACGCCAACAGCGGCCTCGACGCGCAGACCGTTCAGGATGCGATTGATGAGGTAGCGGTGGGAGGCCCGCTCGGCCCGCGGCCTGGCACACCGCTTGGGACCCATGTCGCGACACCTTATCGAACGTGGACCTCGATCACCACACCATCAATACCTCTCGACGGAACGCCGCCGCGCTTCGACGAGGGACTGCGATTGCAGGCCGTGTCCTTTGAAGTCAGCCGACCGAATAACCGGCTGTGGGTCGAGTGGGAGGGCGTGGTTGCGAGAGGCGCCAACACCACGCACCCAGCGGTCACGCTGTTCCTGGACAATGAGACCAGCGCGCGAGCCGGCGCGTGGTTGACGCCACCGGCGAATTCCGCGGCAATTCTGCGAGCGGCCGGGGAAATGATCCCTGGAGCGGCTGGCGTCCACACGGTCTATGCAAACGTGGGGCCCGGCAACAACAACGAGCCGGTCTACCTCAACGGATCGAGCGCCTCTGCCACCTGGGGCGGCGCGCTTGGAACGCAGCTCCGGGTGACCGAAGTAGCCGGCGAGGTGATCACGTGGGCCGGCGGTCAGGGGCCCAGCTCGCTTCAGAGCGAGCCTCAAAGCGGAACGTTGTCGGCGCCAGCACCAAGCCTCACGAACTACACCGTCGGCGCACCGAGCGGCGCGGCGCCGACCCAGGGCGATCTGGCTTCCCATCGGTACCGCCACCATACCGCAGTCGCAGAGCATAATGGCCGCGTGTGGGTTGCCAACAGCAGCAGCGGGACGAACGAGGATGCGGGCGGCCAGATGACGGTCGTGGCGCAGAGCCCCACGGGGACGGTATCCTTCTCCGCGCCCATCCTCGTCATGCCGCCGCAGTCGGCATTTTCTGGCACCGGTGCGAGCTATGTCGCCGGTACACGAATCAGTTATCCGCGGTGCTTCGCCAAGCATGAAGGAAAGCTCTACGTCATCTCGGCCGTTGATCAGGTCATCGCGCCGAACCAGATGTTGGGCATTCTTCTCGGCGCTCGGGAGTGCCTGGACGATGGCACTGTAGGTCCGCTGTTCCGCATCTCGACGGAGAGCTACACGCCGGCCAGCGGGGTTGCCGCCATCGACTACGACCCGGTGCTGGGACCGCCGCTGCTTGAACAGGCGATCCTTTACGGCCAATGGGGCGGCACGACCCCAGGACTATCACCGACGGTGTCCTGGACGATGTGGGCGCAGCAGGCTGGGGATCTGTTCGCCGAGCCGACAACGGTTGACGCGAAAGGGGACGGCTACGCACTTGTGCGACTGTGGCGCCGCGTCACAGCTCCGACCAACAACCTGTGGGCGCAATACTCGACCGACGGCGGCCTTTTGTGGAGCGATATCCGCGAGACCGACCTGCCGAACTCGCCGAGCACCGCCTACGGCATTAGGTTGCCTGATGGCCGCATTGCCGTGACGGGCAACCTCAACTCGGACCGAGACCCCCTCTATCTGGCTCTGTTCGAAGAGGAATATCGGGTTCGGCAGTCGCTCTGGTATGTCCGCCAAGGCGTACCGACGACGCCGACTTATCCCGGCGAATACAAGGGGGGCGGCGCCTCCTACGCCTCGCTTGCCATCGGCGCCACGGACCTGTGGGTCAGCTACTCGATCGCGAAGGAGACGATCGGGGCGACCAGAATACCGCTATCTGGTTTGTGACCCTAAGGCGTCGAATTCGGCTCAAAGGCGAGGACTGTCAACCGACTGTCCCTGCCCACATTCCAAGGCTCGACGTCGTAACGAGCGTAGGCGGCCTTCTCCGCGTGGACCAAACGGAACCCAAGAGCTTGCATCGCCAGGATGTAGCTCTCAGGGTTCCGGTTGAACACCGGGGGATCGCCGTCTCGACGCCAGCGGTCGTCCATAATCTCGGCGATGATGAAGCGCTTCCGACCTCCTGCAGCCTTCCGAAGAATGCCTGGCAGTACATCGTCATTTATGTGCAGGAGGACTGTATAGAACAGCACGCAAGGAGCGGGAGGGTACGCATATCCTTCGTCGAAGATGCGAATGTCGTGTGCTGGCAATAACGACCTTGCGACATTTACTGCCGTTGGATTGATCTCGACACCGAGATATTCGTCCGGTTTGAACAGCGATGCTATCCGACCAACTCCGCATCCAATCTCAAGAACTGGTGAGTGGCCACCTATCGCATTATCAAGGACCCGGCGGATATCGAAGCCTTCTGGGAAGTCGTGGCCGATTTCCGGCTTGATGTGAGCGGTGCCCTGGGAGATCCAGAATGCCTCCTCCGAATTGCGCCACGGTTTGCCGGATTTTCGCTGCTCAATGCCCTCGGGTGTGATTTCGAACTGCGGCTTGCTACTCGCTCTTCCATCGGTCTTGGGCCCGCGAGAGGCCTGCCAATGCTTGATAACCGGATCCGCCTCCTGCTCAGCGTCGAATATCTGGAGGTATGAGCGCGGTAGCCAATACGTGCGCAGTCGGTGAGTCGCTGCCGTGTCGCACCACGCCGACTGGAGATGTGTTTGATCCCACGTTATCGGATCCGCTTCGCATCGAAGGACCCATTGATCGAGCAGCGCTCCAGCGGCCGGCGACTTGCCGAAATAGAGTGTCCCGCTGCCGAATTGCCAGCCATTCCAACGATGGACGGCGAAGTCGGCATCGATGGTATTGAAGAGCTTTGGGTAAGTCTCGACCGTTGCGTCGGCGTCGAGCCATACGATAGGAACGCCGGAAGCGTTCCAAGCGTCCCGGATAAACCTGGCCTTTCGGGCGCAGTCGGCCTCCCATACACCTGAGCTTCGTAATGGGGCGATTTCGTAAGGAACCTGCCAGCGGTCGAGAGTTTCCCGGAGCCGCGCCGCATGTTCTGCGTATTCGTTGTCCTCCGTAAAGAACGACACGACCTTGTATCGAGGCTCGCCGCTGGTGCCTGTGCGCAGTCGAGACATCAGGTTCCGGATCATTGCGTCAGCCCCCCCAAAAAATGACATTCGATACTTCTTACCTATGCAGCTTTCTTGTATTCACGCATGACATCGTCAACGCTGCCGATTGCCTGAATGACCCCTGCTTTCAGGTAGACAGCCTTGTTGCACCAAGTCTTGATGATCTCCTCGGAATGTGAGGCGACCACGAGGATGCTAGCTTTTTCTACGAACCGCGACATCCGCTCGCGCGCCTTCGATAGGAACTTCGCGTCTCCGGCGAGAACCCACTCGTCCATGAGCAGGATGTCCGGTTCCAGGGTGGTTGCGACCCCCAGTGACAGGCGCATCTGCATGCCCGACGAATAGGTGCGAACCGGCAGGTCGAGATATGGGCCGAGCTCGGTGAACTCCTCGATCTCAGGCGCGAACCGCTCAAAATCCTTCGGTGGAATGCCTAGGTACATGCCGCGGGTCAGGATGTTCTCTCGGCCGGTCATGTCGCCGTTTAAGCCGAGATTTAGATCGAGCAGCGGGACGATCTCGCCATCCGTACGGATATAGCCGGCGGTCGGCTCATAAATGCCGGCCATGACGCGCAGGAGCGTCGACTTGCCCGAACCGTTCGGGCCAATGAGTGCGATACGATCGCCAGGATGGATGTGCATCGAGATGCCCTGCAGCGCGTGCACAATGGGAAGGGCTCTCGCGTCTCGCTGGATAGCGCCTCCCGTCGCCGTGGAGACGATGGTTTTCTTGAGTGAACGATGTCCAGTGTGGAGCACCGGAAAGCTGAGATGGAGGTCTTCGATCAGAATTTCGGCCATGCTTAATGCCTCAGACCCAGTAGACAATCTGCCGGCGCGCCCGCACGAATAAGGCCGCGGCTACCGCGAAGCCCACGGGAAGACACCCCAGGGCGAGCAGGACGAGGGGAGCTGAAATGACCTCGCCCAGCAGCGGGGCCCGGATGAGTTCGATGAGCGCCGCGAACGGATTGATGTTCACGATCCACGGACTGACGTTCTGAAGCTTATAGCTCCACATGACCGGCGTGATGAAGAACCCGATTTGCAGGATGGAGCCAATAATAGGGGCGATATCTCTGAAGCGGGCGCACAGGATAGCGACAACCACCCCCATCCACACGAGATTGAGGCATACGATCACGAAACCGGGAATGACGAGCAGCGTCTCCCAGGTCAACGGTATCTGGAACCACAAGAAGATGATCACGTAGATCGGAAGGTTATGAATGAAGGCGATGATGCTGCGCCATATGACCTGAAAGACGATGGCGAGCCGTGGAACCTTCATCTGCTTCATGACATGGCTCGCCGACACGAACGCGTTGCAACTATCGTTGATCGTGCCCGTGATGAAGCCCCACGTCGTGACACCCAGTGCCATGTAGGGCAGATAGTGCGCCATATCGAGCGAGAAGAGGCGGGCGTAGAGCGGCCCGAGACCGGCGATGAACACGCCAGTCGTGATTGTGAGCCAGAACGGACCCAGCATCGAACCCCGATAGCGCTGGACGATATCCTGCCAGCCGAGCGAGACCCAGAACCAGGTGAGGCTGAGGGCCCGCTTCAGGTCGTCGATTGCCATCTCGACTTGGCTCGGCATTTTGCGCGTCCGCGCGTCTTGGCTTAGGTCACTCATATTCGACCATTCTCTGACGGTAGGAGCCGTCGTTGGGCTGCATGTTGCAGCGCGCTCATTAGCGGCTTTGGGCCGCGAGGACAATTCCGCCGATGCACCCATCGGGAGGGGGTAGAACGGCGACAGGTAGCTCGACAGAGTGAATTTCCCAAGACGGATCATCGACATATCCCGCACCATCGCATTTCTCATGGTGGTCGCGCTCGCGGTAGTTCTCGCTGCCAGCGTCCACCGCCCTGTTCCCGCGCGTGAAATGATGAGCTTCTGAAGGAGACCCCATGCGCACCGTCACCGTCGCCGACCTGCGGGCCATCGCAGGCGGGCCGGCTCCGCTCGCCTCGAAGCTGGTCGGGCCCATCAACACGCATGCCGCATCGCAGGGCATCACGACGCCGCTGCGCATGGCGCACTTCCTGGCGCACATGGCCGAAGAGACCGACGGGTTCCGCGCCCTGGTCGAGAACCTCAACTACACTTCGGCCGCGAGGATCCGGCAGGTGTGGCCGTCCCGGTTCAAAACGGACGCCGCGGCAAAGCCGTTCGTGCGCAAGCCGGAGGCGCTCGCCGAGAAGGTCTATGGCCGGAGGCTCGGCAACACGGCGCCCGGCGACGGCTGGCGCTATCGCGGCGGCGGAGCGTACATGCTCACCGGCCGCGACAACTACCGGCGCTTCGGTGCCGCGGCCGGCATCGATCTCGAGGGCAACCCCGAGCTGGCGCGAGATCCGGAAACGGCGATCGAGGTGGCGGCGCGGTACTTCGCCGCCCGGATGACGGCGGCGGCCGACCGGGACGATATCGAGGGCACCACGCGCGCGCTCAACGGCGCACTCACGAACCTTGCTGCGCGCCGCACCTATCTGGCGCGCGCCAAGTCGGCGTTCGGCGTGATGGCCGCCCCGGCGAAGGTGTCGGGGGGCAAGGATGCCTCCCGGGCGTCGAAGGCGGATCTCATGCGCCTGCAAGGGATGTTGCGCGATCTCGGCTATGCCGAGGTGGGCATGGTCGACGGCAAGTGGGGCAGCCGCACGCGCGGTGCGCTGCTCGCCTTCAAGGCCGACAACGGGCTGCCGGTCTCGACCGAGCTCGACGAGGCGACGTGGGCCGCGCTGGCACGTGCTGCGCCGCGGGAGGTCTCGACGGCGCGAGCGGAGGCCAAGACGGCGCCGAGCGCAGCCGCGAAGGCGGCGCAGGCCACGAAGCTGATCGGGGGCACGGCAGCGGGCGTCGGCGCGGCCGACGCGGCCCTTGAGCCGGCCGGGGGCATCAGCGGCTTCCTCGGATGGCTGACGGGCATCGGCGATATGGTCGGCTCGTTCACGGGCGCGCTCGCGCCGTTCCGCGATCTGTTCGCGTCGCTCGCCGGCAACTGGCCCCTGCTGCTCCTGATCGGAGGCGCCATCCTCTTCCTCGTCGGCCGTCACATCTTCCGAGACGAGGTCGAGAGCTACCGCGCCGGGGAATGGTCATGATCTCCGCCGTCGTGTCGGCGGCGACGTCCCGTGCCGGCCTGGCGGCGATCGGGCTCGTCGCCGGCTTTCTCTACGGTCACCACGTCGCCGGCCGCGGCGCAACTGTCCGCGATCTCCGGTCGGAGGTCGCCACGCTGCGGATCGACCTCGCCATTGCCAAGGGGGCGGCCGAGATCGTCGCGGTCGAGACGGCCGATCTCGACCGGCTGCAGGCCGAACTCAGGGGGAAGAACGATGCCTATGCCGCCGATCTGGCGAAGAGGCCGGATGATCGCTGCCGCCTCACTGGCGCTGATGTACGCCGCGTGCACGGCAACCGGTAATGCGCCGGCATCGCGAGATATACCGTCGACCGCGACCGCCGGCGCCCTATTCCAGCCGGTGCCGCATCCACCCGTCCGGGAAGGCGACGACGCCCGGCAGAAGCTCGCCGAAACCACAGCGGCGCTGACGATCGCCAACCGCCGGATCGTCGGCGCCCGGGCGTGGGTCGAGGACATCAGGGCGCGCCTGATGCAAGGGGCAAGGGGACAGTAATGCCGGATCTGCAGCCGCCTTCGGGCAACCTGGTGTTCCTCGGCGTCAACGTCGTTCACCTCGCGTCGGGGGTAGCCGGCGGCATCGTGCGGGGCCTGATCAATCCCTCCTACACCTGGACGGCCCGGATCTCGTCGGCGGTGGTCGGCGGCCTCACGGCCGGCTACGGCACGCCCGCGACGGCACACTTCGTCCGCCGCTGGCTTGAGCTCTGGGGGTACCCCTTCGGCGATGTCGAGGGCTCGGTGGGCTTCCTGCTCGGGCTGTGCGGCATGACGATCTGCGATGCCGTGATCCGCTGGGCGCGTCGCTGGCGCGACGGTCCACCGTCCGCTCCCCTTCCGCCCCCACCGCAAAGAACATGTTGAGCCCACGGGCCACTTTATCGCTCAGTTGTTCGAATGGCCAGGGATCAGCGAGCGCCGCGAGATTTGAGTTGCGCGTGAGGGCTCAATAAATCCGGACTTCTAGCAGCCTCTTATCATAGGGTTCCGCAACGGGGTCGACGTCACATTCATACATCTTGCGCGCCCACGAGCCGAATTCATCCCGCATCGCAATCTTGTCTCCAATAAGCGTGATAATGCCATTTTCTTTATCCTGCCAGCGAACTCTCGACAGCCGATCAAATACCCCCCCAAGCCACTCATATTCGTACTCGGCCATTGTTTGGACCCGCTTTAGACAAAGGGATATCCCCACCTGTACGGCTTTCTTGCTCCAGCATTCGAGATCAGATCGGCATGCCGCCACCTTCTGCTCTTCATCGGCTTTTTGTTTCGCGAGCTTTTCCTCGTTGAAAGCGCGCCATTCATCAGCCCGTGAAAAACCCTCCTTCTCGGCAGCGATGCGGTCTTTGTTGTCGATAAATCCTGCCCTGCGAGAATTATAGTCGGCGTATTCCATGCCAGCATACACGGCAATAGCTGCAATAACTAAGAAGAATCCGGCTAGCGCCTTGCGCTTCTCCTTGTCTCCGAAGAAAGCGGCGGCCGCCAAGTTCCAAATTATCGCTGCAATAGCGAAAAAGCAAATAGACGCAAAGATAAACTCCATGCCAGCCTCCCGCCCAAAATTGCCCCGGGCCACGTATCTAATGGGATATGAAGCGCCTCGCAAACGCGGCGACCTCGCCGTCGGCTGGGCACGCAAGCTCCGCGACAGCCTGCCGCCATCGCCTCCCATCAACCGCTGTTGAGAATTGGCGCTCCGGCGCCTCATAGATCCGGACAGTCCGGATGCCGAGTGGCTCCCAGCGCCACTCTGGCTGTTGCCTGACTTGCCCCGCTCGGCTTCGGCCGGGCGGGGCTTTTTCACGTTTCAGGGGCCGGCGCGGTCGATCAGCGTCATCAGCCGTCGCAGGCTTGCCTCGCGGTCGCATTTTCCGCCGTCGCACCATTTGTCATAGGTGGAGCGCGGCACGCGCAGCTCGGCCGCAGCCTGGTTGCGCGTCCAACCGCGCTCGGCGACCCATGCCTTGAGACACTCGCTAAATGGCCGCGGGTCTGCCTCCCAATCGTGATCAGCCACGGGGCGCGTCTCCCATCTCGATCCATGCCCAGGCGATGCAGCGCTCGTAATCAGCTAACCACGAGGCGGCCGGGATAAGCAGATCGGGATTATCGATCCGCACCGCGAGCCATGGCGCATCAGGCATTGGGCCGATATCTCCCGCGCTCGCCTTATGGAGGCTACGCCACAGCTTGTCCGCGCCCCGCGATCGAGGCGCGACGCCGAGGGTCGCCAGCGGCATGCCGTCGCCATCCTCGACCGTCGCCACGAGAAATCCACCGTGCGATGTGGCGCGCAGGCGATACGGCGCGAGCGTCGGGACCGGATCGCGGCCGTCCTCGAGCGCTCGCGACAAATGCACCCGCATGGCGCGCAATACGTGCTCCGGTATCTCGTCTCGCGGCGAGCGTCGGCTATGGCCGGTGTCGATGGTATAATGCCAGAGATAGGTCATGCGGGGGCGCCCTCTTTGGCGTATTTGACTGTGATAATCCCCTTGAGGATCGGCAGTATCTTGCGCATCTCGCGCCACCGCTCCGCCGGCACGGACCACATCCAGACGTGCCCCTCTCTGACCAGGCCGCGCGGCCATTTACGGGCACCCTGAACGCTCTCGATCAGGCGCACGCACCGACTGTCCGGTGGCAACGCGACCTCGAAGCCGGGCGCGCCATCCAAGAGCACGGCCCTCCCATGGAGGGTGCAGCTATAGACGGGTCTGCCCGTCGGACGCTTGCCAACCGGATGGCTGGTATATCGTGGGCCTCCGCCCAGGTCTCGCCATGCCGACCAGTCCTCGAAAAAGGCCCCGTCTCTGAGCCTTTGGGTCTCGGGTGAGACGTCCACGATCAAGCCTCCTCGCGCGTCCGGTAGCCGGTCAGGTACTTCGCGGCATGGATCAACTCGTAACCGATGGCGCGGCCATGCACCTGCGCATCCATGCCGATCCACGCCCATTGGGAGCCGTCGTCGCGGCCATGCCGGCTGCGCCAGCCGCGGCCGCGGGTGATCTTGGCCTCGAGGTAGAGACCGGCCTGACGGCCGGCCTCGACCAGGGAAAGGAGCGCCATGCGAGGGCGGGGAGCGACGAACATCAGCGGACCTCCTTCGCGAGGGCAGCAAGACCCAGGTCGCGGCGGTCGATCCACCATTTGGCGCCCGACTGCGCGAAGATCTTGATGAGGGCCCGTTCGCCGGCGAGCTTCTCGGTGAGGGCGGCCGCCTTGGCCTTGGTCTCATCGATCCACTCGGCCGGATCGTCGAGGCGGATCGGGCCAACGCTCATGCCGTGCGCCTGAGCGGCGCGAGCGACCATGTCGGCGACCTCGTCAAGCGCCTTGGCGCGGATGTCCTTGGCCCAGGCGACCTGCTTTTCGGAGCCCACGAGTTCCGGCGCCTCGACGAGCTCGACGCGATAGCCGGTGTAGGCGCTGCCGTTGTCCTTGAGGGTGACGACGAGGCGGGTCATCTTTGTATCCTTCCCACTGTTGGCCCCGAGGAGCGGGCTCAGCGCGTCGCTGATGGAATTAACATACACCGTTATGGTGTATAGTCAAGCGCCGCCTCGCTCCTCGGCGGTCTTCCACGCTGGGCGAGGATCCGGGTGCACTGTGAGCTGGACGCGCTTGCCGCCGCAGGCCTTGCATCTGAGGAGCGGCGCCAGGTGCTTGTGCAGGGTGCTGTGATCCGGGCCAAGGCGCTCGGCGAGGGCGTGCAGGTCAAGCTCCTGCGAGTGTCGGCAGTCGAGATTGAGGCAGTACGCCGTGATGCGGTGCCCGTACCGAATGCACTGTGCGATCGTGGCGATCGTGATCGAGCGGCCCGACATGATACCCTCCTGTTCGGAAGGGGCGTTCTTGTATCGTTCTCATGTGGGAGGTCAAGCGGCGAGGCGCTACTCCGGGCGCTCCGGCGGCGGCACGATCGCCAACATGTCGTCGGGCAGTGGGCGTTGCAGCTCGCGGGCGATCTCCCACGGCGCCGTCATCCACGTCTCGACCTCTTCGGCGTCTGTGAGGATCACCGGCATGGCCTTGGGATGGATCGGTGCGACCACAGCGTTTGGCGGGCAGGTCAAGAAGCCATAAAGCTCAAAGTCTCTCTCGCCGTCCCGCACCTTCTTGACGCCGCGCCACGGCGCCCAAATGCCTGCGAAGAACATGATCGGCCGCTCATCGCGGTGTGCGAACCAGGCGTTCGGTGTCCGCTGCCCCTCGACCTTGGCCGCCGGGTTTGGCTCGGCGAACCTGGAGAACGGCACGACGCAGCGGCTCTCGGGGCCGAGCCACCGGCGCCAGTGCGGCGAGCTCGTGTTGCGGATGTTAGTCACGCCGGGGTCGTAGTTTTTGATGAAGGCCGGCGGCGAGGGCATGCCCCAGGTCGCCATGACCATCTCACGCTCACCGTCCGCCCCGACGCGGACGACAGGTGCGAGCGTGCCGGGATAGATGTCGCGCGACGGTTCGTTCCAGCCGCTTCGGTCGACCATGCCGCGCGTAAGGTCAAGGATCGCTTCGCGGTTGCTCCGGACATTGTAGAGATTGCACATGGGCGGCTCCTCGTCGGCTCGCCGCCATTTCATCAATCAAGCGGCCAGTTCGGCAACCTCATTCGGCGCGCCGAACCCGCGCCACAATCCGAGGTCAATGATTTCAACGGCTTGCGTTCGGCTATAGCGGCCGAAACGGGCCTCCGCTACCACCTTTCCCCACACCCCACGCACGCCGTTCGGATAGGCCGTCTCCCCGAGGAGGGCATTGAGCCGGCCGGCGATCTCGACCTGGACCCCGCCCGGCTTCGAGGGATCGCGAGACGACCAGCCTGTCGATCTCGCGGTCGAGTTCTCCCATCCTGGGTTGGAGCCGGCTCGGCACGCAGCTTCTCGATGATCGCGTCGTCGTCGGGATAGCTCCGGAAACCGCCGTCGGCGTCGACGACGCTCGTCATCCCGAGGCTGTTCCGCTCGCGCATGCAATGGCGGGACGAATTGATCTGGTACTCGCAATCCAGCTTCGGCCCCTTTGGCCAGCGGCGAACAGAGGATCGTCGCATTGGGCTGCGCCGGCAGCAGCCTGGTCGGATTGCCGGCGTCATCTCCTGAGACCTCTATGACCGAGCGATGGCACGGTACGCGCCTCGCCACGATGTTCCGGGGCAGGAATCCGTCTGCGGCGGCAATCGGCCCGCAAGATCGGCACTTGCGCAGCAGCTTCCGCGCCGCAGCACGTTCGCCAACCCGCTAGAACCATCACGCGAAAAGCAGGTGGCAAGCGTTGCGACCCGGTGAGAGCGCCGCTACGAAAGACTCCTGCCATTTCGGGTATCCGCTCAACCTGGTTTGGAAGGAGACGTGCAATGGCAACCATCACCACATCCGACGGGACCACCCTCTTCTACAAGGATTGGGGACCGAAAGACGCGCAGCCTATCGTGTTTCACCATGGCTGGCCGCTCAGCGCCGAGGACTGGGACAACCAGATGCTGTTCTTCCTGTCCGAAGGCTACCGAGTGATCGCGCATGATCGGCGCGGCCACGGCCGGTCCGACCAGACCGACACCGGCAACGACATGGACACATATGCCGCGGACGTGGCTGAGATCGCCAAGGCGCTCGATCTGCGCGACGCGGTCCATATCGGCCATTCGACCGGCGGCGGCGAAGTCGCGCGTTATGCGGCGCGCGCCGAACGCGGCCGTGTGGCCAAGGCCATTCTGATCGCAGCGATCCCGCCGGTGATGGCTCAGTCCGACGCCAACCCGGGCGGCGTTCCGATGGAGGTCTTCGACGGGTTGCGCTCCGCCCTGGCGGCAAACCGCGCGCAGTTCTATCGCGATCTGCCGAGCGGACCCTTCTACGGCTTCAACCGGGAGGGCGCGAAGGTCAGCCGGGGCCTGATCGACAATTGGTGGCGCCAGGGCATGAGCGGCGGCGCCAAGGCGCATCATGACTGCATCGAAGTGTTTTCGGAGACCGACTTCACGGAGGATCTGAAGGTAATCACCGTTCCCGTGCTGATCATCCATGGCGAGGACGATCAGATCGTGCCGATCGAGAACTCGGCCTTGAAGGCGATCAAGCTCGTCAGGGACGGCACGCTCAAGACCTATCCCGGCCTTTCTCACGGCATGTTCGCCACGCATCCGGATGTGGTGAACCCGGATATGCTGGCCTTCATCCGCGCCTGAGACGGCTTCGCCGAAGGCAGTCGGCGGCCGCGCCGGCCGCGATCGCCGCAAGCGCGCCTTCGTGCACGCCCTGCTCGCCGTCGCTGGCGCGAGGATAGACGGCCGGATAGGGTCGGCTTTCAACGGGAATGTGTTCGGCGCTGTTGGAAGCTTTGGCGATCCGTGCTCGATGCTCGAAGATAAGGCATTGAAACCATGAATGTCGTCAGGATCGCGATTGCCGGTTTCGGGGGCGTGGGCCGCGCCACAGCCAACCTTCTCCTGGCCCGCCGCGAGCGCTACCGGCAGGTCCATGGAGCCGACATTCGCCTCGTCGCCGTATGCGGCTCGCGATCCGGACTGGCCGACGCGGACGGTCTCGAACCCGGGCGCCTGGATGCGCTCGAGCCGGGTCTGTCGGGCCCGGCCTTCATCGAGGCGAGCGGCGCCGACATTCTCATCGAGGCGGGCCCCAGCGATTTTCGAACCGGGGGTCCCGGCCTCGCCTATATCCGATCCTCCCTCTCGTCGGGGCGCGACGCGATCGTCATATCCAAGGGTGCGCTGGTCCACAGCGGACCGGAGTTGCGGGCCCTGGCGCGATCCTCGGGCGCGATGCTGAAACTCAGCGGCGCCGCCGCCGCCGCGCTGCCGACGATCGACCTTCTCGAGCACAGCCTGAAAGGCTGCGAAGTGCTCGAGATCGAGGGCATTCTGAACGCCACCACCAACTACCTGCTCGACGCGATGATGAATCAGAACCTCGGCTTCGACGAGGCGCTGGCGCGCGCCCAGGCGGGCGGTTTCGCAGAAGCCGACCCGCGCAATGATACCGAGGGCTGGGACACCGCCAGCAAGCTCATCCTGATCGCCAATTTCGGCCTGGATGCCGACCTGACGATGGACGATCTCTCCGTCGAGGGCGTTCAGTCGATTGCGGCGCACGATATCGAAGCGTGGCGAAAGCAGCGTCTCGTTCCCAAGCTCGTCGGTCGCCTTGTCCGGACAGACAGCGCGACGCGGGCAGCCGTCGGCGTCCGGACCTACCCGCCGAGCGATCCGCTTGCGCATGTGTCGGGAAAGAACAAGGCGATCCGCATCACCACGGATGCGATGGGCGAGACGATCGCGATCGGATCCGGAACGGAGCCTCTCGCCACCGCGGCCGCCGCGCTGAAGGATCTCGAGCATATCCTGACGGCGAGAGCGGCGCGGGCTTCTCGTGGTTCGGGAGGAGAGGCATGACACGCTAATTCCATCGGCAAGCTTCCCGCCGCCAGGCGCCGCCATTGAAAGTCACTGCGGCGCGATAGAACGCACTGGATCGCGAATCGCCCGACGATAGTCGGTCGGGCTCATGTGCCGATGCTTGATGAACATCCGGGCCAGCACCTGGTTCGACGAATATCCCACCTCCTGCGCGATCTCGGTGACCGGAAGGTCCGTCGTCTCAAGGAGTTCGCAGGCTTTCTCCATCCTCAGCCGGGTCAGGTACACCCGTGGCGGCACACCGACGCTCTGCTTGAACATGCGCGCGAAATGAAAGGGTGAGAGTCGGGCCTCCGCGGCCAGTTCATCGAGGCTGATGTCTTCCGAAAGCCGCGCCCGCATAAGCTCCAAACACCGCTGCTGAGCCCACGGAGCAAGACCGCCCTTTGCAGTCGCCAACGGTGTCCCGCCCAACCGGCACAACTCGGCCATAATCTCCAAACCTGCAGCCCGCGCCAGCAGCCGCGAAGGTACCCCCTCGTCATTGCAGAGAGCCCACAGGTTCCGCAGCGCCGACCGGATGGCCGGTGAGTCGAACACTCGGCCGTAGATGCAGGAGTTGTCGAGCGAGAACCGGCCGCCGGCGGCTTCGTCAAGCACGCCTTGCCATTGTGCCACAGGGAACGCCAGGCTGCGGAGCCGATGGCTGTCGTCATTGATCACCGTGGTCGCGAAGTTCGGCGCGGCGACGGCGAGGGTGCCTTTCACGGTCGTGATATCGAAGCGGCCTCCTCCCAGGTCTCCCCTGACACGACTGCAGCCAAGCATGTCCTCCATCAGGACGATGTCCGGCAGGGCCGGGCGGGACATGTCCCCGGCTGGTCGCTGGACCTCAAGAAGGTCGAGAATTGCGCCCGGGGATTTCATCGTGCGCAAGTAGGACGCATGTCGGCCGTTGCTGTGCCACTGGGCGAATGACGAATGGGCATGGACGGTCATTGCCGTCCCTCCAGAGCCGGACGCGCGCGAAGTGAGATCGATGGGCGAACCGGATCGCGAACGGCCCGACGATAGTCGGACGGGCTCATGTGTTGATGCTTGATGAATACCCGGGCGAGAACCTGGTTCGACGAATATCCCACCTCCTGCGCGATCTCCGTGATCGGAAGGTCCGTCCGCTCGAGAAGTTCGCAGGCTTTCTCCATCCTCAGCCGGGTCAGGTACACCCGTGGCGGCACACCGACGCTCTGCTTGAACATGCGCGCGAAATGAAAGGGAGAGAGCCGCGCTTCGGCCGCCAGTTCGTCGAGGCTGATGTCTTCCGAAAGCCGCGTCCGCAGCAGTTCCAGGCAGCGCCGCTCCGCCCCGGGGGCAAGGCCGCCCTTTGTCGGAGTGAAAGGTGCTCCGCCCAGCCGGCACAACTCGGCCAAAATCTCGCAGCCTGCGGCCTGCGCCAACAGGCGCGACGGCGCACCCTCCTCATCGCACAAGACCCACAGGTTCCGCACCGCGGACCGGATCGTTGGCGAAGCGAACGCCCCCATACAGAGTTTCTGATAGTCCAGAGAAAACCGCCCTTCGGCGGCTTCATCCAGAACAGGCTGCCACTGCGCCAACGGAAACGACAAGCTGCGAAGCTCATGCGCTGCGTCGACAATGACCGTGTTTGCGAACCGCGGAGCAGAGAGAAAGAAGCTGCCCTTTTCACTCCTCACAACGAAGCGCCCCCCTCCCATATCGCCGCTGACACGACTGCCACCATGCAGGTCCTGGTATAGGACGAGATCCGGGACGGCGGGGTCGGACATGTCCCCGGCCGGCTGCGCGGCCTCCAGCAGATGAATGATGTCACCTGCGGACTTAATCGTGCGCACATAGTGCGCAAGGTGACCGTTGCTGTACCATTGAGCGAAAGAGGAATAGGCAGGCACGGTCATGCGGTGTCTCCTATGCTTCTCGCAGCCCTCCCAATCCGAGCCGGGGGCCTGTTTCGCGCCGCGCAGACCGACCGGTAGACGCAATTGGCCAAAGCAAATCCTTCCTTCCGGCGGTGTGCGAAAGGCATTGCCGCGATCTTCGTCTCCGGCCCCGAAGTCAGTCAGAAATACCCGCTGAAGCTCGCCTCGATCTCTTCTCACGCATAGGTTGAGACGCTACCGTTCCATCCACAGTGGAGGGCTTTTGGATGGAACGCAAGAGTGTCGACCTCACAAAAAGACGGCAACCGAGTGGGGCGGCGGTCATCCGGCCCGAACTGACGACGGCGCTGTTCAGAGCCTTGTTCGAGGAGTGGGCAGAAACCGGCTTTGCGGCAGTAAGCCTGGAGCGCGTGGCGGCACGGGCGGGCGCCGGCAAGGCGGCGATATACCGGCGCTGGCCGTCGAAGCTGGAATTCGCGTGCGAAGCGATACGAAGTGTCGAGGTCATGCGGTTGGGTGCCACAGACCAAGGCTCTCTGCAGGCGGACATCAGGGAGTACCTTCGAGCGACGCGCGCGGTCCTGCGGCATCCTCTGGTCCGCCGCATAATCCCCGATCTGATTGCCGAACGTCTGCGATCGAACGAATTGGCGTCGATGCTGCATGGCATCGCGGAGGCACGGCGACAGTTCGGACATCGACTGCTGGATCGCGCCATTGCCCGAAACGAATTGCGCGCGGATCTCGACAGGGAGCTGGCGCTCGATCTTCTCTTTGCTCCCCTCTACTCACGCATGATCGTCCGAGGGAAAAGCTTCACGAAGGCCGAACTTGACAGGTTGGGCATCGCCCTGCATGCCGCCATCAGGACCTGTTGAAGCAGGGCCGGCACCAGCGCGGGGACGCAGCACGTCGTTCCTGCCGGCATGGCGCGACCGTCCGTCGATCTCCGACCCGCAGCGAAACATCGCAAGAACGGCAGATCGAGCTTTTTCGGCAGGTCCATCCGGACTTCGGCGCCGAGGTCTGCGCCGCGCTGGACGCGCTGGACCCGCAGTTCTGATCGAACGAGGTCAGCTCCTGCGCATCAGGATCATCTTCTCCTGCGTCATGTCGCGCATCGTGTAGGGAATGCCGCCGGTTCCGTATCCGGACTCCCTGCGGCCGGCAAAGGGCATCCAGTCGGTGCGGAAGGCGGTGGGATCGTTGATCATCACGGCCGAGGCATCGAGGCGGTCGGCGGCGCGCAACGCGACATCGATATCCTGCGCGAAGATGCTCGCCTGGAAGGCAGTCGGCAGCGCATTGGCCTGACGGATCGCGTCGTCGAGATCGCGGTAGCGATAGACCGCGACGACAGGGCCAAAAACCTCCAGCATCGAAATCTTCGCATCGGCGGCGGGGTCGAGCAGAACCGCCGGCTGCAGGGTCGTCTCGGACAGGCGCTTGCCGCCGGTCGCAAGCGTGGCCCCGCCCTTGACCGCTTCCTCGATCCACTGTCCGACCCTGTCGGCCTCGCGCGGCAGGATCAGCGGTCCGACTTCGGTGTCCTTCAGGGTGGGGTCGGCGGTGCGCAGTTTGTCGACGCGGGTGACGAGCTTCTGCGTGAAGTCATCGGCGATGTCGCTATGAACGAAGATGCGCTGCGTCGACACGCAGACCTGCCCGGCATGGTAGTAGCCGCCCTTGACGATCGGCTCGATGACCTTGTCGAGATCGGCGCTGCGGTCGACGATGGCCGGCGCGGCGCCGCCATGCTCCAGCGCCGAGCGCGCGCCGGGGGCGAGCTTGGAATGCAGGGACCAGCCGACCCGGGCAGAGCCGATGAAGCTGAGGAAGGCAACACGGCTATCGGTCGCCAGCCTTTCTGCCAGTGCGTTGTCTTCCGTGACGAAGGTCTGGCACCAATGCTCGGGAAGGCCCGCCTCGCGAACCAGCGCCACGAAATCGCGGCAGGACAGCGGCGTCGTGGTCGCCGGCTTGACGATGACCGGACAGCCGACTGCGATGGCCGGCGCGACCTGGTGAACGATCAGGTTCAGCGGATGGTTGAAGGCGGAAATCGCCGCGACGACCCCGATGGGCTCCTTGGTCGTGAAGGCCCAGCGGTTCTCGGCGGCCGTCGACAGTCCCATCGGGATCTCGCGGCCGGCGAAATTGCGCAGCTCGTCGGCGGCGTTGTGGACCCCGTCGATGGCGCGATTGGTCTCGACGGTGGCATCGGGCAGCGGCTTTCCGCCCTCGCGCGCGATCTGCATGGCGAGATGATCGCGTTTGCCTTCCATCAGCGCGGCCAGCTTGCGCAGGATCGTAATGCGCTGGTGAGGCTTCAGCCAGCCGTCGCGATCCCTGAAGACGCGATCGGCGGCTTGCAACTTGCGCTCCAGCGCGGCGGCATCGTCGGACTCGATCTCCACGATCGGCGCGCGATCGAAGGCTTGCACGACTGTCAGCATTGGCGGTGCTCCTCGACCTGCATTCACGCGCATTCCACGTCGGGTGTGCGGTTGCGCAATTCGTCGACCAGCACGCGCGTGTTTTCGGAATAGTCGATCGGCACATCTACCAGATGGACCCCGCCGCCGGCGAAAGCGGCCTCGAGCGTCGGCACGAGATCCTCGACCGCCGTAACCCGTGAACCCTTCGCGCCATAGGCCTGGGCATAGTGCACGAGGTCGGGATTGCCGAAGCTCATGCCGAAATCCGGAAAACCGTCGACCGCCTGCTTCCAGCGGATCATGCCATAGGCGCTGTCGTTGAGAATGACGACGACGAGATTCAGGCCGAGGCGCACCGCCGTTTCCATCTCCTGCGAATTCATCATGAAGCCGCCGTCGCCGCAGACCGCCATGACGCGGCGGTCCGGATGAAGCATTGCCGCCATCATCGCCGAGGGCAGGCCGGCGCCCATCGTCGCAAGCGCATTGTCGAGCAACAGCGTGTTGGCGACATGGGTGCGGTAGTTGCGCGCGAACCAGATCTTGTACATGCCGTTGTCGAGGCACACGATGCCGTCCTCCGGCATCACCTTGCGAACGTCATGAACGATGCGCTGGGGCGTGACCGGAAAACGGTCCTCCTCGGCGCGGTCGTTGAGGCGGGCGAGAATACGCTGGCGCAGATCGAGCATTCCCTCGTCGGGCGTCAGCTTTCCTTCGAGCCGCTCGGCAAGCCCCTCGACGGCAGCACCGATGTCGCCGATCACCTCGATATCGGGGTGGTAGACCTGCTCGACCGTGGCGGACTGGTAGCCGACATGGATGACTCGTGGCCCGCCGGCGCTTTTCATCAGGAAGGGCGGCTTCTCGACCGTATCGTGGCCGATGGCGATGATCAGGTCGGCGCGCTCGACGGCCTCGTGGACGTAGTCGCCCTCCGACAGCGCCGCGGTTCCCATGTAGAGATTCGAGCCGCCGGTGACCGCGCCCTTGCCCATTTGCGTGTTGAAGAACGGCAGCCGTGTGCGCCTCACGAAGCTCGAAAGCGCCTCGACCAGAGCAGGCCGGTTGCCTGCCGCACCGATCATGACGAGCGGTCGGCCGGCGCCAAGGATTATCTCCGCCGCGCCATCGAGCGACAGGGCCGAGGCAACAGGCCGCTCTGCGGTGTG
This sequence comes from Chelatococcus caeni, assembly GCF_014196925.1. Lineage (GTDB taxonomy): Bacteria > Pseudomonadota > Alphaproteobacteria > Rhizobiales > Beijerinckiaceae > Chelatococcus_A > Chelatococcus_A caeni. The sequence goes on from NZ_JACIEN010000002.1 coordinate 691,275, forward strand.
GACCGGAATGACGGAGGCGTTCTCGACCTCTTCGGCCGCGACGTCCTCCGGCAATTCCAGATGCACCGGCCCGGGTCGCTCTTCCGTCGCGACGCGAAAGGCGTCACGCACCGTGGAGGGGATGGCGGCTGCGCTGACGATCTGACGCGTCATCTTGGTCAGCGGCTTCATCGACGCCACGATATCGACTATCTGGAACCGGGCCTGCTTGGCGCTCATCACCGGCTTCTGGCCAGTGATGAGGATCATCGGCATGGCCCCGAGATGCGCATAGGCCGCACCGGTGGAGAAGTTCAGCGCGCCGGGGCCGAGCGTGGCCAGGCAGACACCGGGTCTGCCCGTCAGCCGCCCATGCGTCGCGGCCATGAAGGCCGCGGCCTGCTCATGGCGCGTCAAGACCAGTTCGATACCGGAGGTTCGCAACGACTCCAGGAGGTCGAGATTCTCTTCGCCCGGCACACCGAAGACGCGGTCCACGCCCTCGTTCTCCAGCGCGGCAACAAGAAGGTCCGATCCTTTGGGCATGGTTTAGAGCCTTGTGTTGACGGTTTCGACGGAACGCGCGGCGATCATACAGGGGTAAGTGCAATTGCCACCATCGCCCCGGAGTCATGTCGCCGACGACCGATCAGATCATGTGCGGTCCCTGATGAGATGCCCGGACGATTGGGGCGACTTGTGCCAAGAACCTCGATGGACCGCTTCATCGCGAGGCGGTGCTCATCTGGAAGGTGACGCGCGAGATGCCGCCGAGCCCCTCGCTCGGCTGGCCCCGGTGAGATGCGCTCAGCCGGGAAGGAGGTCCGCGAAACTGTCGACGCCCGTTCCATGACGGGTTCTCACAAGTCATTGTCGATCCTGATGGACCGCATCGGATGGGGTGGCTCGCGACTACCCCGGCTTCGGCGCAGTGCCATGTGCTCCTTCCTCGGGGTCGAACATCGAAATGCCGCCGTCGGCCGCCGTCGCAGCCACCTCGCTCTGCAACACGTCCCAGTGCTCGGCCAGCCTGCCGTCCTCGATCCGAAAGATATCGACTGCGATCAGCGGTTCGTCCGCCCAGCCGCGGATGCGTCCGTGGATGGCGACGAGATCGTCGCCGGCGACGATCAGTCCGGGCTCGTAGAAGACGTGCTCCGGCAGGCCGGTGACGATCGCCTGCAACGCGTCGCGACCTTGGGGGATGTTGGGGTTGTGCTGGATGTAGTCCCGGGCGTAGAGCCGTTCCACAGCCGACGCGTCACGACGCTGGAAAAGAGAGATCATCGCCTCGAGGACGAGTTCCTTGTTGCGCCGCGGCCGATCGTCGGAGCTGCGATGCGCGGGCCGTGTGATCGCCATTTTGCCGGTCATTCGTAGGAACTGCCCGTCGGGCAGTGTCGCAAACGAGAAGACCAGACTGCGATCGTAGTCCTGAACATTCGTGACCGTCGCGCCGCTCTCCTCCTGCCAGCTGACCGCGAAGATGCTGTTGCCGATCGGCACGACCTGAATATCGACGGTTTCGGTCCGGGCGAACGGTCCTTCCTTGATCTCGAACCTCAATTGCTCAGTGGACAGGAGCGTCAGGCTGACTTGGAAATTCGGATAGGAGACATCCATCTCCAGTCCCACAGGAAAGCCAGATCCGGTCATGTGCAGCAGCTCCTTTAAACCGACAGAGGCCCCGGCGGGGTCGTCGCCAGCACGCTCTCCGCTCAGGACGCCATCCCCATTCAAGGTTCCGGTTGATCGAGGAAAACATGCAGGGTTCGAAGGAGGCCGCCTTCGACATGCGCGACATCGGTGCCCGTGGCCGCGAACGGACCTCCGGCCGGGCCGACGCCCCACTGCAAGCGACCGACGCCGTTGTGGCCCACTGCCGGCCTCAATGCGGTGAACACGAAGCCCGGAGGCAGATGCTCCAGAACGTCCGCTACGGCCTGCGAGATCGCCTCATGTCCTCGCGCCGAACGCTCGGGTTCGTGAAGCTCCGCGTTTTCTGCGTAGATCCTTTGGATCGCCGCGATGCGCCGCGTGGGGTCACGTTCGCCGAACACCAGATCGAGGTTGGCCTGCATGAGTTTCTCAAAATCCATCCGTGCCTCCTTCGCGGCAGCTTTGAGCAGCGCCATGGATGACGAGGCCACGCCCGTTCGCGGGATGCCTCGGGCTCGCCTCGCCATCGCAACTCAAATCAGCTCGCCGGGCTCGGCACCGGCGTGTTGAGCAACTGCTGCTCCCACAGATAGGCGATGCCGCTGCCCGCGGCATGCTGGATGACCACCTCGTTGAGCGCCCCGGCGGTCTCGCTCCGCGCCCAGTCGCGCTGCCATTCCGCCGCCAGCGCCATCCAGGTGATCATGTTCACGCCGGCCGCGATCATGCGCTGGATGGCGATTTCATGCGCCTCTGTCGAAACGGCGCCGGACGCATCGGTGACGACTGTCACGTCCCAGCCTTCGCCGGCCGCCTGGATTGCCGGCATCGCGACGCAGACCTCGGTCCACAGGCCGGCCAGGACCAGTTGCTTGCGACCTGTCGCCTTGACCACGTCGACAACCTTGGGATCCTCCCAGGTGTTGATCAGCGTCCGGTCGATGATCTCCTGGCCGGGAAACACGTCGGTGATCTGCGGGAAGATATGACCGCCACGATCCGCGACGACGCTGGTCAGGATGGTGGGCACGCCGAAGACCTTCGCAGCCTTCGCCAGCGCGGCCGAATTGTTGACCACGGTATGCGGATCGTGGCTGTTCAGGTTCGCCAGCTGGTAGGGCTGATGGTCTATCAGGACCAGTACGGAATCCTCGGGGCGAAGAAGCGAAGCAAGGCCGTTGCGAAAAGTCATTCCAATCTCCTGAGTCCTGAGGGAAGCGCTCATCGGCGGCTGGTAACTAGCGAATGCGCTTGGGCCTTGCGGTGCAGGACATGCCGCTCTGGTGCCGTTCTTGCTCCCTTTCCGGCGCGTCGCGACGCGGAGGCTTGAGTTCGTTCGTTTTCTCGGAAAGGGTGCGACCAAATTTCGACGCATCTGCCTGCGGGAATGCGTGACTGCCAGACCGATACGGCAGGGCCTGCTCCTGCCACGCTGCGTCGCGGACGTTCGCGGAAATTACCGATGTCGGGGGCGTTTCGGCCGCCAGCTCCGACGATCGCTCGGCAGGATCAGGCGCTCCGAAGACAAGGGATAACGCACATGAGCTGGAACCCATCAATCGAACCGGGCTGTCCCGACGAGGTCGGGGTCGATGCGATCGAGACCCTGATCGTCCCGCGCTCGCGCGACCTTGGCGGCTTCGAGGTCCGGCGCGCCCTGCCCGCACCGAAGCGCCAGATGGTCGGGCCGTTCATCTTCTTCGATCAGGCCGGGCCGGCCGAGTTGCTGACGGGACAGGGCGTCGACGTCCGGCCGCATCCGCATATCGGCCTCGGCACGGTCACCTATCTTTTCCAGGGCGACTTCCATCACCGTGACAGCACCGGCGCCGATCAGATCATTAGGCCCGGTGCGCTCAACTGGATGGTCGCGGGGCGCGGCGTCACGCATTCGGAGCGCACCTCCGCGACGGCGCGGAGCGGCCCGAACAGCCTGTTCGGGATCCAGACCTGGCTGGCCTTGCCGGACAGCCATGAGGATGTGGCCCCCAGCTTTGAGCATCATGGCAAGGAGACGCTTCCAGTCATCGAGGACCGTGGCGTCTCGGTTCGGCTTATCCTCGGAAATGCCTACGGCATGGCGGCGCCCGCCACGATGCTCTCCGAGACGTTCTACGCAGATGTAAGGCTCGAGCCGGGAAGCCGGCTGCCGATGCCGGACAACCACGAAGACCGCGGCATCTATATCGTCGAAGGCTCGATCTCGGTTGCCGGACAGGAATTCGAGGCAGGCCAGATGATGGTGTTCCGGCCGGGGGACCGCATCTCGGTTGCTGCCGGGGACCGCGGCGCGCGGCTGATGATCCTCGGCGGCGCGACCTTCAACGGACCGCGCTACATCTGGTGGAACTTCGTCGCCTCGTCGCAGGAGCGCATCGAACTCGCCAAGGCCGAATGGCGCGCCGCGAACTGGGGCAACGGCCGCTTCGATCTGCCCGTCGACGACCGCAACGAGCACATTCCCCTTCCGGATTGACCGGAGCCAGCCTGGAGGACCGAAATGACCAAGTGGCCCGACCTCGACTACCTCAGCTGGCGCGAGACGTGTTCAGCGCTGCATCTCTACCTCCAGGTCGCCGGCAAGTACCGGCTCGCCCACACGCCATGGCTCAACCATTCGTGGAACGCGACCTTCTACGTCACGCCGAACGGTCTCGCCTCCTCGCCCATTCCCGACGGCCCGGGCATCGAAATCCTGTTCGACCTGCGCGAGCACAAGGTCGTGGGCACCAGCGGCAACGGCCGCAGGGTGTCGTTCGATCTCGGGCCGACCACGGTCGCGACGTTCCACGCGCGTTTCGTTCGACTGATCACGGAGCTCGGCGGCACCCCGACCTTCAACGGCCGACCGAACGAGGTGCCCTTCCCGGTACTCTTCGCCGAGGATGATCGCGACCGACCCTATGATCGCGAAGCCATCCAGCGCTTCCATCAGGCCCTGATGGCGGTCGACAGGGTCTTCAACCGATTCCGAACGTCGTTTCTTGGCAAGTCCAGTCCCGTTCATCTGTTCTGGGGCGCGCTCGACCTGGCGGTCACCCGCTTTTCGGGCAGGCGCGCGCCGCTTCATCCGGCGGGCATCCCCGCCTTGCCCGACGACGTGGCGCAGGAGGCCTATGACCGCGAGGTGTCCTCGGCGGGCTTCTGGCCGGGCGGCAACGGTATCGACTATCCGGCCTTCTATGCCTACGCCTATCCGGCCCCGGCCGGCTATCGCGCAGCGTCGGTCCGACCCGACGCCGCGTTCTGGCACGAGGGCCTGTCGGAATTCGTCCTCCCCTATGATGCCGTGCGGTCGGCCGCCGATCCCGACGAAGCCCTGATGGCGTTCCTCGTCTCGACCTACGAGGCCGCCGCCGATCTGGGCGGATGGGACCGCGAGCTTCTCGAATGCGCGCATGGAGCGCCGCGGCAGGTCCGCACGCCCGATGCCGAAACGGTCAAGCCCGCGGCCCCGACGGGCGAGGAACGGGTCGAGCGCGAGGATGGCGCGTCGAAGGGACGCTACCGCCTCGTCGTCGACGGCATGGAGGCCGAGATGACCTACAGCCGGGCCGGCGAAGGCCTGATCATCATCGACCACACGGAAGTGCCGGCGGGCTTGCGCGGCCGCAAGGTCGGCGAGCGGCTGGTGCGCCAGGCGATCGAGGATGCGCGGCGCGACGGCATTGCCATCATACCGCTCTGTCCTTTCGCGAAAGCACAGATCGGTCGCCACCCGGAATGGCAGGACGTGCTGCGTCGGTCACAAGAGGGAGCCGGCGGATCGTGACATCGCTCCCCGGCATCTTGATCGGCCGGCCCGCTGCTCCCGAGGAAGTCGCCGGGAGCCAAATGAGAGCGATGATGTGTACCTGCCCATAAGGCTCCTCCCCTCAATTGGGTTTGATAAAGGGTGAGATCATGACCGACACGATGAAAGCGATCGTCCTCGAAAAGTTCGGTGGCTACGACGCGTTCGAGCTGCGCGATGTTTCCGTACCGGCTGTCGGGCCGCGACAGGTCCGGGTGCGCGTTCACGCCACTGCCATCAATCCCCTGGACTATCAGATCCGCCGCGGCGACTATGTCGATTACGTGCCGCTCCCCGCCATCATCGGTCACGACGTTTCCGGCGTCGTGGAAGAGAAGGGGGCGGACGTGAGCGCGTTCGAGATAGGCGACGAGGTTTACTACACGCCCAAAATCTTCGGCGGCCCGGGCTCATATGCGGAGCAGCACGTCGTCGATGTCGATCTGGTCGCTCGCAAGCCGCACAATATCAGTCATCTGGAGGCTGCCAGCCTGACGCTGGTTGGCGGTACGATCTGGGAAGCCTTGGTGACCCGCGCCCAGCTTGCCGTCCATGAAACGATTTTGATCCACGGGGGCGCCGGCGGTGTGGGCACCGTGGCGATCCAGCTTGCCAAGGCGATGGGTGCGCGGGTCATCACGACGGCGCGCTCCAGTAACCATGACTTCGTCCGTTCGCTCGGAGCGGACGAGGTAATCGACTACGCCTCCGATGACTATGTCTCAGCCGTGGCGGACCTGACGCATGGGCAGGGGGTGAACGTCGTGTTCGACACCATCGGCGGCGACACCCTGACGAAAAGCCCGCTCGCCCTCGCGGATGCCGGACGGGTGGTCAGCATCGTCGACATCGCACAGCCGCAAAACCTGATCGAGGCGTGGGGCAAGAATGCCGCCTATCATTTCGTGTTCACACGGCAGAACCGCGGCAAGCTCGACGCGCTGACAAACCTCATCGAACGTGGCCTGATCAAGCCTGTCATCGGCGCGGTGCTGCCTCTGGCTCGGGTCGGCGATGCGCATGAATTGCTCGAAGGCGGAAGCTCCCGTGGGCTTCGCGGCAAGGTGGCGATCGATGTTGTGGGCCAGACTGTCGAACTCCCCACGCAGCGATAGATACAACGATTAGGACAGCGGTATTTTCCCAGAGTACCCTCGTTTTCGGGACGGCAGCATCGCCGCCTTCCGCCGGAAAGCGGCCGTTTCCCTGTTCACCCCTGTCGGCCATTGGCGCTGACGGTTTCGAGGTCGATCGCCGTTAGGACGAGACTTAGTCCCGGCCGCATTCCCCCGGCCGCCGGTTCGGCTGCTCAGGTCGATCTTCTCGATCTCCTCCATCCAATGATCCGGCCCGGGCCGGTCGTCGGCGAACGGAACCGTTCCCCCGGCTCGATGCGCTATCGTTCAATCGCTTACGCCGGAGCGCGCCAGCGCGGTAAATGAGATGGCCTGCTTCTCGGAAGGCCTGATCCATGTGCATCAGTCATTTTTCTGCTGCACACTTGTGTCCGTGTGCATCAAAATATTATTTGATGCACATAGCGCGGAGACATGGAGCGCCATGAAAATCGTTGCTCACAGCCGTCCGGCCGTCGTGGCCTATCAGGACCTGCTACGTCTTCATCTCGACGAAAGGGCCTCCGGTCTGGTTGGCACCATCGAGGAGCGGCAGCGCAACGGGCGAACCTATCTCTATGAGCGCTTCCGGATCGGAACCGAGATGATGAGCCGGTATCTCGGCGAAGACAAACCGGAGTTGCGTCAACGCCTGGAACGCGCGGAAGCGCTGAAGGCCGACGCGGAAGAGCGCAGGAAGCGGATGGCGAGGCTCACCAGGACGCTCCGAGCCGAGGGCTTCATCACGACCGATCGCGAAACAGGATCATTGCTTCTCGCTTTTTCTCGGGCAGGGGTGTTCCGGCTTGGCGGTACGCTCGTGGGAACATCAGCTTACAGCCTCTACCAGGGCGACCTCGGGGTGCGCATGGATTACGAGGAGCTGGCCCAAACCGGCGACATCGATTTCGCCAGTTTCGAACGGCTGTCGGTTGTTCTGGAAGACAAGGTTGAAGAGAATCCCGCCGAGATACTCAAGTTGCTCAAGTTTGATCCGGTGCCCGGTATAAATGATCGGCAGATTTGGAAATGGCGGCAGAGTCACTCGGAAGCAATGGTCGAGTTTCTGACGCCGGCCTTTGGCGAGGAAAAGGTCAAGCCGCTGCCTGCATTGGGGGTGAGCGCCCAGGCCCTGAACTATCTGAACTTTCTGATCGCCGACCCGATTCATGCGGTCGCTCTATACCGTTCTGGCGTTCTGGTTCAGATACCGCGGCCCGAGCGATTCGCCATTCACAAGCTGATCGTGGCCGATCGGCGCCTTGGCGGGCCTGATCAGTTGAAGGCTCGAAAGGACCGGGCTCAGGCCGAGTTCCTTGTGTCGGTTCTTTCTGAGGACCGCCCGGACGATCTCGCAGAAGCCTATCAGGATGCGCTGTCGCGTGGTCCTCGCTGGCGTGACCGGATCAAGGCGAGTTTGAAGCGCATGCCCGATACGGCAGAACGGCTTTCGGCACTGGTTTGATAAGGGCTCGGAAGGCTCACGTCCGGTGCTGCGCCTTCCGCATGAGCGCGTTCGCTCCATGCCCTTGAGCAAATCTTGCTCTCCTCAAGGCGATTACCGCTGCGCGCCCCCATGGCTGTCATTCTTGGCGACCACGCCTGATCCTAAAAGCTGCGAGCTGCTTTTCGTATTCCGCCGACCAAGGAGCATGAGGTCGCCGCATGATTGCGGCAACCAGGAGGATCGGGATCGCCGGATTGGCGACCTCAATTGCGACGAGGGTGTTTTCGCCGAGCGAGCCCATCAAAAAGGCTCCGAGCGTCAGGATCAGCACCGCATGCACTACGATGCCGCCGGCGATGGTGGCGGCCACCATTCGCCATCCAAGGTCCGGCCTCCGCAACGCAATCCACAAGGTCCAAAGCGATAGCGGCAGGAACAGAAGAACCGCGGTGAGCAGGCCCGGGTTATAACTGCCGGCCGCGAATGCCGGACCGATGTGCGCGAAGGCATTGACCGTCGGCACACCGAAATAGCTCAGCGCGATGGCCGGCCAGCGGCGCCCCAGCAGGGCGGCGATGGGACCTGCGAGCCACGCCACGGGAATATTCACCGCGGTGATGAAGGCATCCGGAATGGGGCAGGCTGCCGCACTGGCAAATCCGAAGAAGGTGCAAAGCGTGCCGCGGAAGGCGTAGGGCGCGCCTCGCGCGTCGATGCCATGCTCTTCGAACTGGTGGAGCAGATAGGCGGCAGTGGCCGCCCAGGCGAGCCACACCATGTCATGGGTGTGCGGCACGGCGCGATCGCCGCGCATGTCGCCGATGGTGAGCCCTAGCAGGAGCATCGCGGCCAGGCCGAGCCCCATCCAAGGCCAGAGATGCGAAAATTCCATGAGACGCAGTAGAATACAGGTCGCGTTACATCAACGCCAACTTCAACGTGCTGGAAATCATCCCTGCGTCCCATCCCATATGTAAAGTTCCGAATTGCTCCATCAGGTCGGCGAAGCTGCTGGATGCACGACCAAAGATGTCGACGGCTTCACCCTTTTCACCTGAAAGCGGTCCGCAAACGGCCCCTTTGGCGCAATCGTAAAATGGCCTTGCGGCAGTCTTGCGCAAACGTACAGAAGGGCGTCGCGAGAGAAGGCTTGACCTCGGTAATCCCGCATTTCACCATTTTCAGCAGCGGAACAACCTATCCCCAGAGACAATGCCAATGCGCCACGGCCAACTGTCCGATATCTATCGGAGCTATATCGACTGCCTGAACCGCCAAGACTGGGTGAATCTCGGACAGTTCGTTGACGACAATGTTCACTATAACGAAAGGTGGGTGGGGCTGGCGGGTTATCGGGAGATGCTGGAAGGCGATTTTCGGGCCATCCCTGATCTTTACTTCAACATTGAGCTTTTACTGTCCGATCCGCCGCGCATCGCCAGCCGCCTGCATTTCGACTGCACTCCGACCGGCAGCTTATTTGGCCTGCCCGTCAACGGTAAGCGCATCCAGTTCGACGAGAATGTGTTCTACGAATTTGCCGATGGAAGGATCGCAAGGGTCTGGTCGATAATCGACAAGGCAGCGATTGCAGACCAAATCTGAGGCGCTTCGCTTGGTCGGAAGGGCTCTTCGCCCGCTTGTCGGTCATTGGCGGCCGGCCGACGCGGGCACACAGCGGACCGTCGGCTTCGCGGCGCGTCCCCGTCCCCACGTCGCCCCCTCAGAGCCCGGCTCTTGCATCATATCGGCGCTGGGCTTCCTCGATGTCGTCGAGGTGGTGGATCGCCCAGTCGTAGACCGCCCCGAAGGGAGCTTGCAGCGTGCGCCCCAGATCGGTGATCGAATACTCGACGGCGACCGGCGACGTCGCCATCACTTTGCGCGCGATCAATCCGTTGCGCTCGAGCCGCCGCAGCGCCTGAGTCAGCGCCTTATGGGTTATCCCTTCCAATCGGCGCATCAACGCGTTGAAGCGCGTCGGCCGCTCGGCGAGGATGGTCAGGATCATCACCGACCATTTGTTGGCGACCTGGTCGAAGAAGGATCGCGCCGCGCAATCGGCGAAATAGACGATGTCCACGTCCGCAGGTCGGGTCCTCGGCATGCCGATATCCTCGCGTATATCTACGCACCTCAAAGTGCATAATTGATCGTAGATATCCAAGTTATATCTATCCCCTCCAGGCGATCAATTCCGGCCCGCGCTTCCCTGGCGCTGCCGGTGCAAGGCAAAGGAGGGCTCATGGCAGATGAAGGTCTTGAACTTTCCCGGCGCAAGTTGCTGGGATTGATGGGGGCGACCACGGCAGCCGCTGCAATCGGCACCGGAACAGGAACTGCCGCGCCCGCGGTGGCGCACGAGCGACGAACCGCACGGCTATTCTTCACCGATGTCGGGAGCGGTCCCGACGTCATGCTGCTCCACGGGTGGACCTGCGATTCGCACGACTGGAGCTGGCAATTGCCGGTGTTCGAGAGCAAGTACCGCGTGGTTGCCCCCGACCTGCGCGGACACGGCAGGTCAGAAGTCATGCCCCCCGGGTCCTACACCCCCGCCGATTATGTGGCGGACATCGAGACGTTGATCCTCGCCGCCTATCAGGGACGCAAGTTCGTCCTCGTCGGGCATTCGATGGGTGCCCAGATCGCGGCGCGGCTCGCGGTGAAAAGACCGGACCTGATCCGCGCCGTCGTGTCGATCGACGGTGCGCTCGGCTTCGATGCCGCGGCAGCGCGGCTCTTCGGCAAGACCACCCGGGACCTCGCCGCCGGCGACCCTGGCACGGTGGTTCCCGCGCTGTTCGCCGGCGTCTACGACCGCGGCATGGACCCGGCTTTCACGCGTTGGCACACACGACGGGTCCAGGGCATGCCCAAGCACGTCGTGCGTGAGTCCTTTGGTCCGCTTTTCACAGGACCCGATCAAGTCGGCGTGGAGGAGGCGAGCGCCCGATTCTGCCGGCACCTGTCGATGCCGTTCTACCACCTGTGCCGGGATCCGGCCCAGGCGCGCCGCATGCGGCCGTGGTTCTCGAATCCCAAGTCCAAGGTGGAAGCGTGGACCGGAGCAGGACACTGGATCATGCTCGATCGCAAGGACGACGTGACCGCCGCAGTGACCGCGTGGATCGACGCGTTGTAGTCATGCTCAAGCGTCTGCGAGACACGAGAGACTGGCTGCACCAGTCTGGCTGGAGCAAGGTACATCTGGCAGCGTGGTCAGGGGTAGAGAGACCATAGGTGGTCTTTGCCACCGAATGGTTCAATGGACGATCTGGCTGAGAAACGCTCTCGTGCGTTCGCTTGCCGGGTTGGCGAAGAACATCTCGGGAGGTGCACTTTCCACGATCTCGCCCTGGTCCATGAAGACGACCCGGTCGGCCACCCGCCGCGCAAAGCCCATCTCGTGCGTGACGACGATCATGGTCATGCCCTCCTCGGCGAGAGCGACCATCGTGTCGAGCACCTCCTTCACCATCTCGGGATCGAGCGCCGACGTCGGCTCGTCGAACAGCATGATCTTGGGTTGCATGCACAGGGCCCGCGCGATTGCCACGCGCTGCTGCTGGCCTCCGGACAGCTGGCCGGGGAACTTGTGCGCCTGTTCGGGAATGCGCACGCGTTCCAGGAAATGCCTGGCCGTGGCCTCCGCCTCGGCACGAGGCGTCCTGCGGGCGAGGACGAGCGGCACGGCGCAGTTGTCGAGCACGCTCAGATGCGGGAACAGGTTGAAGTGCTGGAACACCATGCCGACATCGCGCCGCACGGCGTCGATGTTGCGCAGGTTGCCCGTGAGTTCGACGCCGTTCACCACGATATGCCCGCTCTGGTGATCTTCCAGACGGTTGACGCAGCGGATGAGGGTCGACTTGCCCGAGCCGGAGGGGCCGCAGACGACCACCCGTTCGCCGCGGCGGATGTCGAGGTTCACCCCTTTGAGGGCATGATAGGCGCCGTACCACTTGTGCACGGCCTCGATCCGAACGGCCGGCTCGGCCTGCGTCATGTCCGCCGCTCGAGGGGGCTGCGAGGTCTCGATCATCGATAATCCCTTTCGCGGACGCGCCGTTCGAGCCAGAGCGAATAGCGCGAGATCCCGTAGCAGATGAGGAAATAGGCCGCGGCCACGAAGAGATAGGTCTCCGCGTAAGGCGCGGGCCAGGCTGGGTCGGTCGCCGCGGAACGGCCGGCGTTCAGCATGTCGAACACGCCGACGATCATGACGAGGCTTGTGTTCTTCACCATGACGATCGCCGTGTTCGTCAGCGGCGGGATGACCTTCTGGATCGCCTGCGGCAGCACGATGTGCCAGACCGTCTTCCAGTAGGGGATGCCGAGCGCTCTCGCCGCCTCGTCCTGCCCCGCCGGCACGCCCTGCAGGCCGCCGCGGATGACCTCGGCGAGATAAGCTGCGGAAAACACGGTGAGCGCCGCGACCGTGCGGCCGAGCTTGTCGATCGTCCAGTCCGCCGGCAGCAGGAGCGGCAGGAGGATGGAGGCGACGAACAGGAGGCCGACGAGCGGGAGGCCCCGCACGATCTCGATGGTGAACACCGACAGCACGCGCGCGACCGGCTTCGCGGAGCGCCGTCCGAGCGCCAACAGCACCGCGAACGGAAAGCCGAGGCCGAGGGACAGCACCGCCAGGAGAAGCGTGACGGGAAGTCCGCCCCAGCTGCTCGTCGGCACGAAGGCGAGCCGGAGAAAGCCACCCCACATGAGCGCCAGCATGGCGCCGATGATGAGGCCCCAGCCGAGGACGAGCCGCCGGCCCCACAGCGCAGGCGACAGGGTCATCAGCACGCCGGCGATGATGAGGCCGATGACAGCGAGCGGCCGCCACTGCTCCTCCGGCGGATAGACGCCGAACAGGATGAAACGGAGCTTGTCGGCAACGAAGGCCCAGCACGCCCCCGCCCCTTGGCAGGCGCGCGGGTCGTCCGTGACGAAGACCGCGTCGAAGATCGCCCATTCCAGCATTTTCGGGGCTGCGAGGACGAGGAGCCCGCCGGTCGCGACGGTGATGCCGGCGCTCGCAAGATCGCCGAAGAGAAGCGTGAAGGCGGAGCGGCGCGGCGCGACGGGCGGGCGCAGGACCTCGATGGGGGCCGATACGACGGAGGTTGTGGAGGTCATCGCTGCACCAATGCGACTTTGCGGTTGTACCAGTTCATGAACAGCGACACCGCGAGGCTGATCGAGAGGAACACGGCGAGCATGATGACGATGCTCTCGATGGCCTGGCCGGTCTGATTGATGACCGTGCCGACGATCAGTCCAAGCTCGGGATAGCCGACGGCGAGCGCGAGCGTCGTGTTCTTGACGGTCGACAGATATTGCGTCGTCAGCGGCGGGATGATGATGCGCAGCGCCTGCGGGATCACGACCTTGCCGAGGGTTTGGCGCTCACTGAGGCCGAGCGCCCGCCCCGCCTCCCACTGGCCCTTGCCCACGGCGTCGATGCCGCCACGAACGATCTCGCCGATAAAGGCGGAGGTGTAGACGACGAAGCCGACGATGAGCGCGGTGAACTCGGTCGACACCCTGAAGCCGCCGGCGAAGTTGAAGCCGCGCAGCTCCGGCCGCGTGGCCGAGATGTCGATGCCGCAGGCAAGGGCGGCGACAGTGAGCGCAACAAGAGCCGCCGCAACGACATGGCTGGTGCGCAACCGCAGGCCCGCGCGCCGGCCCAGGACGAGTGCGGCGGCCGCGGCAATGATGATGGCGACGCCGAGGCCTGAGAAGTTTCCAACATCCCCCGTCAGGCTCAGCTGCGGCAGGAACACGCCCCTGAGCGACACGAACACGCCGTCGATCGGATTCCAGGCGTTGCGTGGCGCAGGCAGGGCGGTGGTCGTCAGCGCGTACCAGAAGAGCAGTTGCACGATGAGCGGCGTGTTCCGCACGGCGGTGATATAGGCGCCGGTGACGCCGGCCGCCAGCGGGTTTCGGGAGCGTCGCGCCAGACCGACGACGAGGCCGAACGCGGTCGACAGGGCGATGGCGAGAACCGAGATGAAGAGGGTATTGGCAATGCCGACGGCAAAGGCCCAGAAGAAGGTATCCGCCGGGCTGTAGGCGATCACGCTTTCCGAGATCGGGAAGCGTGCCGGCCGCCACAGGAAGTCGTAGCCCACGCGAATGCCGCGGGCGGCGAGGTTCGCAACCGTATTGGCGGCGAGCCAGGAAAAAAGGGCGATGACGGCAGCGAGGAGCAGCGCCTGCATCAGCCAGCTGCGTGCCCTTTCGCTGTACCAGAGGCTGGTGAGCATGAGCGCCTCCCGTTCCGGGGCCGTCGGCTACTGGAAGTCGAGCGGGAACATGAGGCCGCCGTCCCTGAACAGACGGTTCGGGCCGCGATCGATCTTGAGCGGGCTCCCCTCGCCGAGATTGCGGTCATAGATCTCGGCGTAGTTTCCCAGTTGCTTGACGACGTTGTAGGCGAACGTCTCGTCGAGCCCGAGGGCCGCGCCGTTGCCGGGCTCCACGCCGAGAAAGCGCCGCACGCGCGGGTCGCTCGAGGTCAACATCTCATCGACGTTGGCCTGGGTGATGCCGTACATCTCGGCCGCCAGGAGTGCCTGGATCGACCATTTCACGATGTCGAACCACTGGTCGTCCCCGTGCCGGACGGCCGGTGTCAGGGCGTCCATATATTGCGTGGCCGGAAAGATGACGTAGTCGTCCGGGTTGCTGGCCTGGGTCGCCCGCACGGAGGCAAGGGCGGCCGCATCGGTGATGAGCGCATCGCAGCGCCCGGAGAAGAAGGCCTGCCGGGTCGCAGCGACATTGTCGAAGATCACCGGCTTCAGGCCGAGGTTGTGCTTCGTCGAGACGTCGTTGACGACAACCTCGGTCGTGGAGCCCGTCTGCACGCAGACGGAGGCGCCGGCCATGTCCTCGACTTTGGTGGCTCCCAGTTCCCTGGGCACCATGAACCCGGTGAACTCGTAGTAGTTCGGAACGGAGAAATTGATGCCGTTGGCGTCCCGGCGCAGGGTCCACGTGAGCGTGCGCGGCAGGAGATCGATCTCGCCGGTCTGCAAGGCGGGGATGCGCTGCTGGCCGCTGAGCGGCACGAAGGCGACCTTCTCCTTGTCGCCGAAGACGGCAACAGCGACGGCGCGGCAGGTCTCGACGTCGAGGCCGCGCCAGTAGCCGTTGCCGTCCGGGGCGCCGAAGCCGACGGTGCCCTGGCTCGCTCCGCAGATGACATGGCCGCGCTTCTTGACGGCATCCAGGGTCGACTGGGCGGCGGCCGGGCTGCCTGCCGCCGAGGCGACGAAAACGAAGCCGGCCAGCGCCGACAGGATCGGTGATTTCTTCGACATCTTGTTCCCCTCTCTTCTTGTTGGGTCAGAGCGCCGCCAGCCGCGCGGCAGGCGGCTTCGCCGCGGCGATCGCCGCGACGATGGGCGCGAGATCGGCCCAGAGGTCCTCCGGGTCCTCGAGCCCGATGCTGATGCGCAGGATCGTGCCCTGATGAACGTTGCGGCTGACCCGGCGGTCGGCCACGACATTCATGGGCGCGATCAGGCTGTGGGTGCCGCCCCACGACGCGCCGATGGAAAAGACCTTCGCCGCCGTGAGCAGGTCCGGGATCGCCGCCTCCGCATCCGGCGGAACGAGGAGGCTGAAGACGCCGCTCGCTCCCGAAAAGTCGCGCTTCCACAGGGCATGGCCGGGACAATGCGGCAGGGCCGGGTGGAGCACGAGTTGCGGAGGCACGAGATCGGCCATCCGCTCGGCGAAAGCGGCCGCGACCCGCGCGACGTGCGCGAGACGCACGCCCATGGTCTCCAGGCCGCGCAGCGCCAGGCTCGCGTCATCGGGCGAGACCCCGATGCCCAGCATGCGCATGGTATCCTTGAGGCGCCGGTGGAGCGGCAGCTCCCGCACGCTGATGGCGCCCATCAGCAGGTCGGAATGGCCGCCGACATATTTGGTGAGCGCCTCGGCGACGAAATCGACGCCGTGCACCAGGGGCTTGAAGTAGACCGGGGTCGCCCAGGTGTTGTCACAGCCGACCAGCGCCCCGCGCCGGTGCGCGGCGGCAACGATGGCCGGAATGTCCTGCACCTCCATCGTCGTGGAGCCGGGCGACTCCGTCCAGACCAGCTTGACGGTCGGATCCATGAGGTCGGCGATGCCCCCGCCGATCAGCGGATCATAGACGCGATAGTTGATCCCGCGCGGCTTGAGGAAGTTTTCGCAAAGGCCCGTCGCCGGGGGATAGGCCGTGTCGGGGACGAGCACGGTGTCGCCCGGCATCAGGACCGTCAGCATCACGACGGCAATGGCAGCCTGCCCGGAGGGGACGAGGGCCGTGCGCACGCCCTGCTGCAATTCCGTCAAGGCCGCTTCCAGCGTGCGCGTCGTCGGCGTGCCGTGCAGCCCGTAGGAATAGCCGTCCGGTCCGCGCTGCTTGCGCTCGGCATAGGAGCGCGCATCGGGAAAAACGATGGTCGAGGCGCGATAGGTCGGGATCGCCAGACTTGCGAAGCCCTCCTGAGATACGGCCGGTCTGTGAACGCAGAGCGTCTGGTCGCGCATGAAAACTCCTGCTCAAGGCTTGCGGGACCATTGATCCACACTCACTGTAGAAGGACAATTGACGGACAAGCCTGAGTCCATGCGCAAAGCTTATAGGATGCCCGACCGGTGAACCTGCGGCAGCTCGAAGCCTTCCGTGCCGTGATGATCAGCGGCACCGTCTCCCGCGCGGCAGAATTGATGGGCATCACGCAGCCGGCCGTGAGCCGCGGCATCGCCGAGCTCGAGGCCCAGGTCGGCTTTGCCCTGTTCGATCGCATCAAGGGGCGGCTGGTGCCCACGCCGGAAGGGCAGCTGTTCTTTCGAGATGTCGACGCCAGCTTTGTCGGTCTCGACCGGCTCAGGGCATCGGCGGCGCGGATCCGGGATTTCGGATCCGGCAGCCTGAAGGTGGCGAGTCTCGCCGCCCTCGGCTCCACATTGGTGCCGAGGGCGATCCGGTTCTTTCGCGAGCAGCACCCGTCGATCACGGTGACCCTGACGGTCATGTCATCCTCGGCCGTCCGCAACCACGTCGCGGACGGGCAGTACGACCTCGGCCTCGCCGCCGACGAGGTCGATCTCTCGGGCGTCGATCACCAGCTCTTCGGCAGCTTCCCGGGCGTATGCGCCATTCCCGGCGGGCATCCCCTTGCCGCGCGCAGCATGATCACCCCGCCCGATCTCGACGGCCACGACTACATCGCCCTGTCGCCGGAGGACCGCGTGCGCCTGCGGTTGCACCAGATCTGCGAACAGGCCGGCGTGAAACCCCGCCTCGTTGCGGAAACGCCGAATTCGGCGACCGTCTGCGCGCTGGCCCTTGAAGGTGTCGGGATCGGCATCGTCAATCCGCTCGCGGCCGACGGCTTCCAGGAACGCGGCCTCGTCCTGCGGCCGTTCAAGCCGGAGGTGCCGTTCAGAAGTCACCTCCTCTTCCGTCCCGATGTCCAGAAGGGCCGCATCGTCCGGGCCTTCGTCGCCGCACTCCTCAAGGCGCGCAACACACGGCGAAGCCTGTCTGCGGATCAGAGCTGACGGGAAACCGGCTAGCGGTTCTGAGGATATCGCGTGGCTTCGGCTTGCATCGGCCCTGCTCATCCGGTTAATGAAACGATATAACATTTCGTTTCGAGGCTCAGATGCGCATCGCATGGTTCCTTGCTGCCGCGCTGGCGGCCCTGTCCACGGCCGTGGCGGCGAAGCCGCTCAAGGTCGTCGGCCCCTGGGAGATAGCCGGTGTCGATCCGGCGCAGTCGGGCTACGTGTTCAGCCGGCTGCAGGTGGCCGAGACGCTCGTCACCGCCGACACGAGCGGGCGGCTCGTGCCGGCGCTCGCCGCGGCGTGGTCGGTCAGCGACGACGGCCTTGTCTGGCGCTTCACGCTGCGCCCCGATGCCGTCTTCCATGACGGGACGCCCGTGACGGCGGAAGCCGCCACGGCGAGCCTGGAGCGCGCACGGGCCGGGGTCGGCGTGCTCACGCAGGTGCCGATCGCCGGCATCGCAGGCGACGGACGGGACGTGGTGATCCGCCTCGACAAGCCCTTCGCCGCCCTGCCGGCCTATCTCGTCAATTTCAGCGCCATCATCCTCGCCCCCTCGTCCTACGATGATGCCGGCAAGGTTTCGCGGATCGTCGGCTCCGGTCCCTACAAGGTGAAGAGCCTGACGCCGCCCCTGAAGCTCGAGCTCGAGGCGTCGCGAGGCTGGTGGGGCGGGGAGCCGGGCATCGCCGAGGTCAGCTATCTCGCCGTCGGGCAGGGCGAGACGCGCGCGCTCATGGCCGAGAGCGGCGAGGCCGATCTCGTCTTCTCCATGTTGCCGGTCTCCGTCGAACGCCTGCGGCGCAACGGCAAGCTCGACGTGCAGATCGCGACGATCCCGCGCACGCGCATCCTCAAGGTCAATGCCGGCTCGCCCTTCTTCGACGACGCGAAGGTGCGGCAGGCCGTGAGCCAGGCCATCGACCGGGCGGGCATCGCGAAGGTGATCCTGCGCAATCCCGACCTTGCCGCCACGCAGCTCTTCCCGCCCGCGCTCGCCGGCTGGCACGTGCCTGATCTCGCGCCGCTCGGCCGCGACCTGGAGGCCGCAAAGCGGCTGCTGGCCGAGGCGGGCTGGAAGCCGGGAAGCGACGGCATTCTCGAGCGCGACGGCCGGCGCTTCAGCGTGACGCTCGTCACCTACGCCAACTGGCCCGAGCTGCCGCCCATCGCCACGGCGCTGCAGGCGCAGTTGAGGGAGGTGGGCATCGAGGTGAAGGTGTCCGTCGGCAACAGCTCCGAGATCCCGAGCCGCCATCGCGACGGCACGCTGGAGATGGGTCTCGTCTCGCGCCTCTATTCCATCGTCCCGGATCCGATCGGAACCCTGCTGCAGGACTATGGCCCCGGCGGCAGCGACTGGGGCGCCATGGGCTGGTCGAACGAGGAGCTGCCGGCGCTCGTCGGCCGGCTCGTGGGCATGAGCGACCCCGGCGCGCGCGCGCCGTTGCAGCGGCGGGCGGTCGAGATCCTGCAGGAGGAGCTGCCGAGCATCCCCGTCACCTGGTCGGAACTCGCCATCGTCGCCAGCAAGCGCATCACGGGCGTCAAGGTCGATCCGCTCGAGGTCAATTACGGCCTCGCCGCCGTCCGCTGGGCCGAATAGGAGACGCTTCGTGAGACGCTTTCTCCTGGCCCGCCTCGCACAGGCCGGCCTCGTGGCGCTGGTCGTCGGCACCCTCTCATTCGCGCTGATGCGGGCGCTGCCCGGGGATGCTGCGATGCGCATCGCGGCCGGTCGCTATGGGCCGGATGCCATGACCGGGCAAGCCGCGGACAAGGTGCGGCTCGAGCTCGGCCTCGACCGGCCATGGCCCGCCCAGTTCCTGGACTGGCTCGAGACCCTCGCCCGGCTCGACCTCGGCCACTCCCTCGTCACCGGCGCCCCGGTCATCGAGGAGCTGAAGGTCCAGCTCGGCGCTTCGCTCTGGCTCGCCGCCGCGGCGCTCCTCATCTCGCTCGCCATCGGCCCCGTGGCCGGCGTCCTCGCGGGGCTCAGGCCGACCGGCTGGGCCGACCGGCTGGGGCTCGCCGCCTCCGTCAGCCTGCGCGCCGTGCCGCCCTTCGTGCTCGGGCTCGTCCTCATCCTCGTCTTCGCCATCTGGCTCGGCTGGCTGCCGCCCGCCGGCTTCGGGACGGCGCGGGACCTCGTGCTGCCCGCGCTGACGCTCGCCCTCGGCCTCGCCGCGGTGTCGAGCCGGGTCACGCGCGATGCCGTTGCGGCGGTCGCGAGGGCGCCCCATTTCGCCTTCGCGCGCCACAAGGGGCTGCCGGAAGCGGTCGTCGTGCGCCGGCACGGGCTGCGCAACGCCGCCATCCCGGTCGTCTCCTATCTCGGCCTGCAGGCCATCTATCTCGTCGAAGGGGTCGTCGTGGTGGAAAGCCTCTTCGCCTATCCCGGCATCGGCCATGCCCTCGTCCACGCCATCGTCGAGCGGGATATTCCCATGGTCCAGGGCACCGCACTCGCCATGGGGCTCATCTTCGTCGCCGTCACGGCCTGTGTCGACGCCGCCTCCGCATGGCTCGACCCACGGCTGAGGAGCGCGCGATGAGCACCGGCCTCGACGTTCTCACCGCGTCCCGGCCCCGCGCCGTGACGGCACGCGGGGCCGGCGCGGCCCTCATCGCCGCTCTCGCCGCCTTTACCATCCTGGGCCCGCTCGTGATCGAGGTCGATCCGGCGGCGCAGGACCTGTCGGCGAGCCTCGCGCCCGTCGGCGGCGACTATCTCCTCGGTGCCGACCATTACGGGCGCAGCCTGCTGGCGCGGCTCGCCCATGGCGCGCGGCTGTCGTTCGGCATGGCCTTCCTCACCATGCTGACGGCCGCCGTGCCGGGCATCCTCCTCGGCCTCGTCGCCGCCTGGCGCGGTGGCCTCGCCGAGCGGGCCTTCGAGCTTCTGGCGAACATCGTCCTGGCGCTGCCCGGGCTGATGCTCGTCCTGCTGCTGCTCGCCTTCGCGCCCGGTCATTTCGGGCCGCTCTACCTCGGCCTTGCACTCACGCTGTGGGTGGAGTTCTACCGCGTCACCCGCGCCACGACGACCTCGCTCCTCAAGGAGCCGCATGTGGAGGCGGCGAAGCTCCTCGGCTTCGGGCCGGCATACATCCTGCGCTGCCATGTCCTGCCGGTCATCGCGCCGCTGATCGCGACGCTCGCCGCCTTCGCCATGGCCACCGCGATCATCGCGATCTCCACTTTGAGCGCCATCAGCGTCGGCCTGCAGCCGCCAACGCCCGAACTCGGCAGCATGATCGTCGAGCTGCTTCCCTATTACGCCGAGGCGCCCCTGCACGTGCTCGCCCCCGCGGTGCTGATCGTCCTCCTGGTCCTCGGGCTGCAACTCGTCGCACGCGGAGAAGGCCGATGAACGTCGCCACCGATATGCGCGACCTGTCGATCGCGGGGCTGAGCGTCAGTGGCGGTGCCGGGCCCATCGTGCGGGACGTCACTCTTTCTGTCCGGCCGGGACAGCCGCTCACGCTGCTCGGGGAAAGCGGCTCCGGCAAGTCGCTCGTCGCCCAGGCAGTGATGGGCAGCCTGCCGCCGGGCCTGACCGCCTCGGGGCACATCCGCCTCGCGGGCACCGATCTCCTCGCCGCCCCGGCCGCGGTCCGCCGCAAGGGCTGGGGACGCACCATCTCGCTCCTGCCGCAGGAACCCTGGCTCGCCCTCGATCCGACCATGCGGATTGCCGGGCAGGTGGCCGAGGTGCACCGCTTCGTGCATGGGCGCAGCGCGCAGGAAAGCCGGCTTCGGGCCGAGGAGAACCTCGCCGAGGTCGGCCTCGACCGTGCCGGGACGCTCTATCCCTTCCAGATGTCGGGCGGCATGTGCCAGCGGGCAGCCATCGCCATCACCCATGCGAGTGACAGCGCCCTCCTGATCGCGGACGAGCCGACCAAGGGGCTCGACGCCGCGTTGCGCGACGGCGTGGTGGAGCGGCTGAAGCAGGAGATCGCGGCCGGCCGGCTCGTCTTCACCATCACCCATGACGTCGCCGTCGCGGGCGCGCTCGGCGGCATGATCGGCGTGATGCTGGACGGGCGGCTCGTCGACTACGGGCCGGCGGAGGAGGTTCTGTCGGCTCCCACCCATCCCTACACGAAGGCACTCCTCGCCGCCGATCCGGCGACGTGGCAGCGCCGGGTGCCGACACAGGCCGGCGCCCCGGTCGTGACCGGCCGCGCTCTCGCCAAGGCCTATGGCGGGCGAAGCCTGTTCGAGGGGCTCGACATAGAGGTTAGCGCCGGCGAGATCGTGGCGGTGGTCGGGCCGAGCGGCTGCGGCAAGACCACGCTCGGCAACATCCTCCTCGGCCTCGCCCCGGCCGGCAGCGGCACCGTCGAGCGGCAAGGTGGCGTGCCGCCGGTGCGTTTCCAGAAGCTCTATCAGGACCCGCCAGCGGCCTTCGCCCCGCATCAGACGATCCGGCGCGCGCTGGCGGATCTCGTCGGGCTCCACGGCCTCTCCTGGGGCAAGGCCGAAGCGCTCATCGCGCGCCTGCGGCTCGGTGAGCACCTCCTCGACCGCCGGCCGGGCGAGATCTCGGGCGGCGAGCTGCAGCGCTTCGCGCTCGCCCGCGGGCTCCTGCTCGACCCCGTCTTCCTCTTTGCCGACGAGGCGACCTCGCGTCTCGATCCGGTCAGCCAGAAGGAGGTGGTCGAGCTGCTCCTCGAGATCGTGCGCGACACCGGGCTCGCCGTGCTCCTGGTCACGCACGACGGGGCGCTAGCGGACAAGATCGCGGACAGGGCCGTCCTGCTTGATCGACCTGCAGCATGGGTATCCCGCCGAGCCTGCGATGCCTTGACAACGGGCCTCGCGCCATGTTTTTGAACGCCGTCCGCCACATTTCGAACAAATTTTATTAAAAGTTGTGCACGCAATGTATATCCAATCAGGGGTTGTGATTATGGTTGACCCCTGCTAGATCGCACGCGGCTCGTCCCCCATTGCGATCCGGTCATGTTCCTCGCGCTTTCCTCCCGCGTTCACGTCCTCCTGCCCGTCGTCCTGGCTGCCGCCTTTGGCGCCGGCCTTGATCGCTCCCTCGCCGCGCCGGCGGTGGAGCGGTTCGACGATTGGGAGGTGCATTGCGGGGAGGGGACGGGGGCGACGGCCGCGGCAAAGGGCAACTGCAAGGCCGTGCAGCGGCTCGCGGTGAAGGACAGCGGCGAGACCGTCTTCCTCCTCACCGTCCTGCCGGACGCCGGCGGCAAGGGGCTCGTCGGCATCGTCTCGGTGCCGCTCGGCGGTTATCTCGCGCCGGGCATCGAGCTCAGGATCGACGGGCGCAAGCCCTACAAGCTGCTCGTCGAGACCTGCAACGCCTCGGGCTGCCACGCCGGCTTTGCGCTCGCCGGCAACGTGCTCGCGCAGATGAAGGCGGGCGACAAGGCGGTGTTCCGCGTCTGGACGGCGAAGGAGAAGCCGGCCGACGTGACCGTGTCGCTCGCCGGCTTCACCAAGGCTATCGGCGCGCTGGACGGGCCGGCCCGATGATCCCCTCCCGTCGATCGGGGCGGCCGCTCGCGCTGGCCGCCGGCTTCGCCGCGCTTGCCCTCGGTGCGAACGGGGCGGCCTTGGCGCAGGCCGTGCAGGCCGATGGCGGCACCGCGACGATGGTGACGGTCGGCGCCGGGGGGCGGATCACCGTCGGAATCGCGCCGCCCGGCGCCCATGACATCAGCCGCAACACCTACACGCATTTCTCCGTGCCGGCCGCCGGCGTGGTGCTGGACAACAGCGCCGGGGCCGGCGCCAGGACGATCCTCAACGAGGTCACCTCCGCCAATCGCAGCCGCATCGAAGGGCCGCTCGAGGTGCTCGGGAACAGGGCGCACGTCATCCTCGCCAACCCCAACGGCATCACCGTCAACGGCGGCTCGTTCATCAACACGAGCGGCGTGCTGCTGTCGACCGGCCAGGTGCGCATCGACGGCGGCGCCATCACGGCGACGTCCGGTGCCGGCGACATCGAGGTCGGCCCCGGCGGGCTCGGCGGAACCATGGCGAGCCTGCAGATGCTCGCCGCGAGGATCAGGATCGACGGGCCCGTCACCAACACGAACACGATGTCCGAGGCCGACGTCGGCCTGACGGCGGGAGACGCGGAACTGACGCTCGATGCCGCCGTCCGCGCGGGCGACAGCATTCCCGGCTGGATCACGAGCCGGAGCATCAAGGCGGGTGCTTCCGAGGACGTCCTCGTCGACGTCACGCAGCGCGGTTCCCTGTCGGCGAGCCGCGTCAGCATCGCCGTCAACGCCAAGGGCGCCGGCGTGAGCTATGCCGGCGCCGGCCAGGCGGCGCGCGGCACTTTCACGATCGACGCCAACGGCAAGGTGACGCTCGCGGGCGCCGCGATCGAGGCGGACCGGGCGGTGAAGATCGCCGCCGATGCCGTCGAGGTTCTCAACGCGCCGGCGCGCCAGAGCACGCTCGCCTCAAGCAAGTCGGCCGTGACCCTGCTGGCGCGCGCCGGAGACCTCGTCCTGAAGGGCCGGGTGACCGGCGCGGCGATGGATGCGGACGATCCCGATTCCAGAGGCGACGTCACGCTCTTCGCCTCCGGCGATATCCGCCTCCTGTCCGACAGTCCCGACAGGCTCGCCATCGCCTTCGCCGCGGGCGACGGCGGGCTCTCGGTGACGGCCGGCGGCACGGTGGAGAACCGCACCGGCCGCCTGGTTGCCGCGGAACGCGTGAACATCACCGCGGCACGGCTGGAGAATGTCACCGACATGACGCCGGCCGGTACGCCGCAGGTGGCGGTCGTGCAACGGGCGCATGGGTCGTTCTTCGGACGGCTGTTCGGCAAGCGCCGCCGGTTCACGGTGGCGAGCATGGACTACGGCCTGCCGCGCATTCCGCTCCAGCTCGGCTATATCGCCGGCGAAACGGTCCTCATCTTTGCGGCGGACGTCGTCAACAGCGGCCAGATCGACGCCTATGGCGCGCTGGTCATGGAGACCGAGCGCCTGCACAACATCGGGCTGGCGAGCGGCTCCTGGAGCTACAGCGAGACCTGCGGCTTCACCTGCACCAGGAGGGGAGCATCCACCGCGGCGATCGTCGGCGGCAACATCAATGCCGAGGCCGGCATGCTGATCACGGCCGGGGAGAGCGTCGTCAACGACGGCGGGCGCATCTGGGCCATCGGCGAGTTGGTCATCACCGCCCCGGAGGTGCGCGGCACCGCCCGCAGCGTACCGGTCTTCGCCACCATGCCCGGCGGCCTCGGCAATGCCTTCGCCGGCCCGACGACGGTCGTCTCCTTCCAGCAGGTCGGCGGCGTCTTCGAGACGACCTTCGGCACCTTGCGCATCGTCTCCGACGGGCCCGTGATCCTGGACGCCGGCGCCATCCTTGCCGGGGCCGCGAGCGACATCGCGAACGGAATCCTGGCGGTCTCTTCGCCCGATACGCGTCCGGCTGCCCCGCGGCGCAAGATCGGCCTCGTCGCGGACTGGTTCTGAGATGGCGAGAGCGCTCCGGTCCATCGCGCGCGGCCTCGTCGCGGCCCTTGCCTGCACGGCCTTCGCCTGCGGCGCGCTCGTAGCGCCGGTCATCGCTGCAGAGGGCGAGGCGGCCGGCAGGCAGAAGCCGCTGCAGCCCACGGGACGCTCGCTGACCATCGCGAGCGGCGCCGGGCCACAGGACGGGGCCGAGGCGTCCGGCTGCTTCGCCATCGACGAGATCCGCATCGCCGGCATCGAGCTCATCGACGACGAGGACATCCGGCAGGCGGTCGCGCCGAAGGTGAGATCCTGCGTCACCACGGACGATCTCAACGCCATTGTCGGCGCCGTCAACGCGCTGCACGCGGACCGCGGCTACGTCACCACGCAGGCCTATGTGCCGGAGCAGGACGTGGTGGCGAGCCGGGCGCTCGCGCTCAATGTCTTCACCGGCCGGGTCGATGCCATCACCTACCGCGAGGAGGCCGGCGACGAGGCGCTGCCGCTCGGCGAACGCCTCTCAAAGGCCTGGGGCACGGTGGAGGAGGCGCGGGGGCTCTGGGGCGTCATTTCGGGCCTCTCGGGCCTTCTCGACACGCTCGACGACCCGCTCGACCGCTTT
Source organism: Chelatococcus caeni (assembly GCF_014196925.1). Lineage (GTDB taxonomy): Bacteria > Pseudomonadota > Alphaproteobacteria > Rhizobiales > Beijerinckiaceae > Chelatococcus_A > Chelatococcus_A caeni. Next base: position 716,936 of record NZ_JACIEN010000002.1, read on the forward strand.
CAGATCCTCGACGGGGCGTCCCACCCCGGCCTCAAGCCCTGGTTCGCCTTCGCCATCGGGCCTGGCGACGTGCTGCAGCTCCACGACGTGCAGCACGGTGTCGACCAGATCAACCGCGTCGGCTCGGGCCATGCGGAGGCCAAGCTCGAGGCGGGCGAGGCGCCGGCGACGAGCAACGTCGTCGTCGTCAACCGGCCGGCCGACAGCTTCCGTCTTCTCGCCGGCTACGAGATCAACGGCGCCGATATCAACGGCTCGGGCCAGACCGTCGCCAACCGCCTGCGGCTCGACCTTTCCAAGGACAATCTCATCGGCATCAGCGACGCCTGGCAGCTGTCCTATGCCGGCGGCGTCGACAGCAACGAGGTGCGGGCCGCCGCCTCGCTGCCCTTCCGGCGCTTCACCTTCTCCTTCGCCGCCGGCTATTCGGAATCCCTGACGGAAATCGTCCCCACCGTCGATCTCTTCAGCCGCAGCGGCACGGTGACGGGCGGGCTGTCGTATGCGCTCGTCAAGAACGCCGACCGGCTCGTCGCCATCGACGGCTCGCTGCAATGGCGACGCTCCGAGCGCTTCGTCAATTCCGCCCAGCTGACGCCGCAGGCGCTCTCGGTGGCCCGCCTCGGGCTCTCCGAGACCCTGTTCTTCGACAAGGCGCAACTCTCCTACGGCGCCGGCATCAACCGCGGGCTTCCCGTCCTCGGGGCGACGAAGGATGCGCCGGACCTGCCGGCAGACGCGCCGCACGCCCAGTTCTGGAAACTGGACGCCTTCGCCGGCTTCGCCAAGGCCGTGCCGGACATCGGCCTCCTGCGCCTCGACCTTGCAGCGCAGTTCTCGCCCGTGCCGCTCTACGGCGACGACGAGATGACGCTCGGCTCCTCGTCGACCGTGCGCGGCTTCACCAACGGCGCCGTCAAGGTCGACAGCGGGGCCGTGCTGCGCAGCGAATTCGCCTTCGCCGTGCCGGCCGACGCGATCATCGGCGACCTGAAGGATGACCTCGTCCTCGCCCACGAGGTGCTCTCGGCCCTGCAGCCCTATGTCTTCGCCGACCTCGGCTACGGCCGCAATCTCGCCGAAGGCCGCAACCTCGCCCGCGCCGGCCTCGGTGCCGGCCTGCGCTACCGCCATGGCCGGCTCAACCTCGACGCCAGCATCGCCCAGCCGGTCTACCAGCGCGGGCTGAAGGGGCCGACGACACCAGAAGTCTACCTCACCGCCAGCTTCAAACTGCTCTGAAAGGTCCTTTCATGCGCCCGACGGTAGCGCTCGCCGCCATTCTCCTGACAGCCACCGCGGCTGTCGCCCAGCAGACACCGGCCAGATCGCCCGCCACTCCGCCGGCGAAGGACAAGCCCGCAGCGGCCAAGGCTGCGGATAAGTCTGCGGACAAGGCTTCCGCAGCGCCGGCCCCGGACGCCCTGGCCGCGGGCCTTGCGGCGCTGGAGAGCAAGGACTTTTCGACGGCGCTCGCACGCTTCAATGCGGCCTTCAACGCCGGCGCGCCGGACGGGGCCTTCTATCTCGGGCGCATGGTCGAGCTCGGCATCGGCGTCGAGGCGAGCTTCGACAAGGCGCGGGTGCTCTACCTCGCCGCCGCCGACAAGGGCTCGGCCAAGGCCATGAACCGCCTCGGCCTCATGCATTACCGCGGCGAGGGCGTGCTGCAGGACTATGCGGCGGCGCAGGAGCTGATCTGCGAGGCAGCGGGGAAGGGCGATGCCGATGCCGCCTTCAACTGCGCCGGGCTCTTCGCCGAGGGCAGGGGTGTCGACAAGGATCCGGCCAAGGCCCGTGCCTGGTACGAGAAGGCGGCCGCCGAGAACAACATCGGCGCGCTCAACGCGCTCGGCTTCATCTGGCGCGACGGCCTCGGCGTCGACCGGGATCCAGGGAAGGCGGCGGATTATTTCGGCAGGGCCGCCGCCCTCGGCAATCCGGTCGCCCTGTTCGAGCTCGGCGCCATGTACGAGGCGGGCCTCGGCCTGCCGCCCGACCTCATGAAGGCGCACGTCCACTACAACCTCGCCGCCGCCCGCCAGCACCCGGGCGGCACGGAGGCCCTCGCCCGCGTCACGGCCGGGCTGTCCCCCGAGGACGTCACAAAGGCGCAGGCCGAGGCCAAGGCGTGGAGGGCGGCGCGGTGAGCGCGAATTTTCTGCCGGCGCCGATGCCCGGCCATTTACGGAAGAAGATGATGACGACTGTTCTTGGACGGGCCGGGGCGCTCGTTGTGATCGTGTCCGCCGGTCTCGCACTGTCCGGCTGCGGCGGGCGTGAGGCGAAGCCCGTCCCCGCGACCAATGTGGCGGACGTGTCGCTCGATTGCCCGGCAATCGCGCGCGAGTTCGAGGCCAACGAGCGCCAGATCGTCGCGACGATCAAGGAAAAGGACAGCGCCAACGTCAAGAACGCGGTTTTGGCGACGACCGGCGTCGTCCTCTTCCTGCCCGCGCTCTTCTTCATCGATCCGAAGTCGCCGGAGAAGGTCGAGATCGACGCGTTGCGCAACCGCAACCGCGTGCTCGAGGACATCGCCAGGACCAAGCGCTGCCCGGCTCCGGAATCGACCCTGGCCGAGGTCTACGCCCGTCTCGACGGCATGCCCGAGGCTCCTCCGGAGCGCTGAGCACCATTCCGCCACGCCTGTTCGCCCGCCCACGTCCGAGATCCCTCCCGATGCGTCCTTTTCCTGTCGATGCCATGCGTCCGAGCGCCCGTCCGGCCGGGTTTCGCCTGTCGCGGATCGGGGCTTCGCTCGCCGGGCGGGCCGGCGGCCTTCTGGCGGCGGTGCTGGTGGCGTTGCAGCCGCTGACGGCGGGGTTGGCTGAGGCGCAGGTGATCACGGATCCGACGGCGCCGATCGAATTCCGGCCGCGGGTGGGGGTCTCGCCGCGCGGGGCGCCCGTGGTCGACATCACGGCGCCGTCGCTGGGCGGGCTCTCGCACAACAAGTTCCGCGCGTACAACGTCGACACGCGCGGCCTCATCCTCAACAACTCGGGGCTCGGCGGCACCTCGGTGCTGGGCGGCGAGATCGGCGCCAACCCCAACCTCGTCGGCCGGCGGCCGGCGAGCGTCATCCTCAACGAGGTCACGGGCACCGCGTCCTCGCTGCTCAACGGCCCGACCGAGGTGTTCGGCGCCAAGGCCGACGTCATCGTCGCCAACCCGAACGGGGTGACCTGCCGTTCCTGCGCCTTCCTCAACACCGGCCGGGTGACGCTGTCGACCGGCGTGCCGGTGCCGGACTACACGACCGGCACGGTCGGCTTCGCGGTGCGGCGCGGCACCGTGTCGATCGAGGGCACCGGCGTCTCGGCGCCGGACGGCGCCCTTTCCCGCATCGATCTCGTCGGCCGCCAGCTCGCCATCGACGGGGCGGTGACGGCGAGCGAGCGCGTGCGCCTGAGGGCCGGTGCGGTCCACTGGGACCAGCAGAGCGACGTCGCGACGCCGCTCGCCGGCGTCGACATCCCGGCCGTCTCCGGCCCGGCCATCCGCTCGAGCGCGGCGGGCACGGTCAGCGCCGGCAGCATCTCGGTGCTGTCGCGCGACCTCGACCTCGGCGTCCATCTCACCGGCACGCTGAGCGCGGGGGAGGGCGACCTCGTCGTGCGCTCGCTCGGCGACCTGTCGCTCGCCGGCGCCGCGGCGGCGGGCGACCTCGACCTCAAGGCGGAGGGCGCGCTCAGCCTCGCCGGGGACCATGCCGCGGCCGGCCGGCTCACGGCGCGCGGCCGCGACGTGACGGTGGCGGCGGGGGCGCGCCTCGCCGCCAACGAGCACATCGTCGCCGAGGCGATCCGCTCGCTCGACAGCCGCGGCACGCTCGCCGCCGGCGGGGCGATCAGCCTGCGCGCGTCGGGCACACTGTTCGCCACGGGCACCGCCTCGGCGCTCGGCAACGTGGCCATCGAGGCCGATGACGTCACGACCGACGGCTTCGTCGCCGCCGGCCGGCACATCTCCGTCTCGGGCCTCGGCCGCATCCGCCTCGACGCCACGGGGCTCGCCGCCGAGACCGACGTCACCGTCGCGGCCCCCGACCTGACGCTCGGGGAGGGGACGGCCTTCTCGGCGCCCGGGCGCGTTACGCTTGCCGCGCGCGAGACGCTGACCAACGCCACGGTCCTCGACTATCCCGATCTTGCGCTCACCGTCGGCAAGCGCTTCGAGAACCGCGCCACGGGCGCGCTCGTCCAGGATCACCTGGCGCTCACCGCGAGCGAGGCCATCGTCAATGCCGGCACGCTCTACGGCCGCCTGACGGCGACGCTGGCGAGCGACGTGCTGACCAATGAAGCGGGCGGCGTCGTCTACGGGCCGGAGCTGACGCTCGCCGTCGCCGGCGACCTCACCAACCTCGGCCGCATCCTGTCGCCGCGCAGCCTCGCCATCGTCGCCGGCGACGTCACCAACACGGGCGGCGTCATCGCCAGCGACGGGGCGCTAACGCTGCGCTCCGCCTCCTACCGCGCCGGCTCGGCGGCGAGCCTCCTGTCGGCCGTCACGGCGGACCTGATCGTCGCCGGGGCCTTCGACAACGGCGGCCGCGCCATCGGCGCCGAGAGCCTCGCGCTCGCCGCCGGCTCCCTCGCCAACCGCGCCGGGGCGAGCCTTGCGGGCGGGCTCGTCGCGCTCGCCGTCACGGACAACGTCGACAATGCCGGCGTCATCGAGGCGCTCGGCCTCGTCGAGGCCGAGATCGGCGGGGTCCTCGCCAATGCGGGCCGCATCGAGAGCGGCGGCGCCATCGGCATCGCGGCGGGCGGCACCATCGCCAACAGCGGCACGGTGAAGGCGGCCGGCGATATCTTCCTGGCGGCCGCCGGGCTCACCAATGCCGCCGGCGCCCATGTCGAGGGGGACAATGTGACGCTGGCGCTCGCCGGCGCGCTCGTCAATGCCGGCATCGTCGATGCGGCGGGTGCCCTGCAGCTTGAGGCGGCGAGCCTCGACAGCCGTGGCGCCGCCGGCAGCCTCGCCGTCCTGTCCGGCAAGACCCTGACGGCGCTCGTCGCCGGCCATCTCGCCAACCGCGCCCATTCCGTCCTGCAGGGCCGCGACGGCGCCGCCGTCCAGGCGGCCACCACCGACCTCGACCTGACGCGCGCCGGCGGCGCCGATCGCGGCACCTTCAACTTCGGCAGGGACCTGGCGCTCACCCTGACGGGGCAGGGGCTCACCATCGGCGCCGGCGAGCAGCTGATCGTCGACGGCAGCCTCGCGCTTGCCGTGGCCGGCAACCTCACCGTCCTCGGCACCATCGCCTCGCGCTCTTTCCTCGGCCTCGCCTCGACCGGCGGCTCGATCCTCGTCGGCCGCAATGATCCGGGCAATCCCGGCGGCGGCGTCCTGTTCACCCGCGGCGATGCCGACATCCGCGCGGCCGGCGACCTCAGGAACCACGCCTCGGTCATTGAGGCGCTGGGCGACATGGCGATCACTGTCGGCGGCACGGTGCTCAACACCCGCACCGACGTCGGCATCTCCAACTACGACTACGTCATCCCCGGCGGCACCGACGCCTACGGCAACGAGAAGACGCAGTACGAGACCTCGGGCGCCGCCACCATCCAGGCCGACGGGCGGCTCGCCATCAGCGCCGGCACCGTGCGCAACCTGGCCTCGTCCATCCTTGCCGGCACCGACCTCGTCATCACCGCCGGCACGGTCGAGAACCTCGCCCGCACCCTGACGATGACGCAGACCGCCATCCGCAAGGGCGTGTTCTACGGTCCTTATGTCTATGCGGTGGGCGAGACGCCGGCCCTCTTCCATGCCGGCGGGGCCTTCAGCGCCAATGCCAGCGGCAGCTTCACCAATACCGGCACGGTGCAATCCCAGACCGCCCAGATCAAAGCGCCGGCGATCACCATCGGCATCACCGACCGCAACCTGCCGACGGCGGCGCCGCGCCTGCCGGATGCGGCGATCGACCTTGCCGCCTATGCCGGCGCCGTTGCCGCGCCGAAGCCGGTCACCGTCGGCGACGTCACCTTCCTCAACGGCGCGCCCATCCCCGGCGGCACCGACGAGCGCAGCCCGGGATGGATCCTCGCCGAGGTCGGCGACGTGCGCGGCCCCATCACCGTCTTCGCCGACCCGACCACGGAGCGCCGCCTCATCCGTGAGGCGCTCATCGAGCAGACGGGCCGCGCCATCCTCGACCCCGCCTACCGCAATCCCGTCGAACAGCAGGAGGCGCTTTACCAGGGCACGGTCGCGTTCCTGAAGGCCAATCCCGACATCCGCCTCGGCCAGGTGCTGACAGCCGATGAGAAGGCCCGCATCGCCGAGCCCATCCTCTGGTACGAGGAAAAGCTCATCGACGGCCGCCCCGTCCTCGTGCCGCAGCTCCTCCTGCCCGAGGACCGGCTCGGCGAATGGGTGAAGGGTGCCGGCGGCGAGCTCATCGCCGGCGACATCCTCCTCGAGGGCGAGAGGGTGCACAACACCGGCGCCATCCTCGCCGAGAACACGCTCACCATCACCGCCGGGGAGTTCCTGAACGAGCAGCGCGCCGCCTGGACAGCGCAGGGCCGCTACGCCTGGCAGGAGCTGCAGTCGGGCGGCCTCATCGTGGCCGACAGCCTGCTCATCACCACCGAGCGCGACCTCGTCAACCGCGGCGGCGTCCTCATCGGCAACGACAGCCTCGCCCTGAAGGCCGGCGGCGACGTCATCCTCGAGGCGCAGCAGATCGCCAACAGCCTGTTCGAAGGCTCGAAGAAGCGCTGGACGCGGATCGACACCGTCGAGCACGCCGCCGGCCTCGTCGCCTCCGGCGGCGACCTCACCATCGCCGCCGGCGGCAATCTCATCGTCGCGGGATCGACGGTGACGGCGGCGGAGGATGCCACCCTCGCGGCCGGCGGGGAAATCGTCATCTCGTCCGTCGTGGACGTCACCGACGTCGCCGCGGGCGGCAGGAAGGGCAACGCCCTGCGCCGCTCGTCCTTCGGCTATAGCGAGCATGAGGAGCGCAACGTCGCTTCGCTGATCTCGGCCGGCGGCAATCTCACCGTCGCGGCGGCCGGCGACGTGACGGTCGTGGCGAGCCATCTGGCGGCGGGCGAGGACCTCACCGTCGCAGCGGGTGCCGGCGCCGACGGCCGCGAGGATGCCTCCGTGCGCATCCTCGCCGGCCAGGACGTGCGCGATACGGCCTATTGGAAAAAGACTTCCGGCGTCGGCCTCCACTTCGGCGACGGCTGGATGGATGTCTACCGCTCGAAGAAGGTGGCCTCGACCACGGCCGAGGTCGCCAACGTCGCCTCATCGCTCACCGCCGGCGGCAATGTCGACATCAGCGCCAAGGGGGACATCGACATCGTCGGCTCGGCCATCGCGGCCGCGGAGGAGGCGCGCCTTGCCGCCGGGCGTGACGTCACCATCGCCCCGGGGATGGAGGCCGAGGGTTCGACCTATTCGCGAAAAGTCTCCGGCGTCGGCATCGGCGTCTCCGCCGGCAACGGCTCGGTCTCGCTGTCGATCGGCGCCCATCGCGACAGCCTCTATCAGGCGCACGAGAAGACGGTCGCCGAGGCCTCGCTCATCCAGGGCGGCAGCGGGGTCGTCATCACCGCCGGGCGCGACGTCACCGCCACCGCGGCCGACATCGTCTCCGGCGGCGACATCGCCGTCACCGCCCAACGCGACCTTGCGCTGCTCGCCGCCACAGAGGTGGAGCGCGAGCTCGAGATCCGCAAGCAGAGCTTCGTCGGCCTCAAGGCCGAGGTCAGCCAGAACGTCTCGGGCGCGCTCGAGCAGCTGAAGGGCGCCGCCTCCACCTTCAACTCCGGCTACGGCAACGACGCCTACAAGGCGATCGGCATGGCCTCCGGCATCATGCAGGGGGTCGACGCCGCCCTGCAGCTGTCGAACCCGACCCTCTCCGGCTCGATCACCGCCGGCGCCTCCTCCTCGACGAGCCGGCAGTGGGCCTACGGCGAGACGGCGCGGCCGACGACGCTGACCGCCGCCGGCGACCTGACGCTGACCGCCGGCCGCGACATGCACCTTGAGGGCACCCAGGCGGTTGCCGGGCAGGACCTCATCCTCGATGTCGGCCGCGACCTTGTCGTCGAAAGCGCCCAATCCGGCTACGGCTCGTTCCGGTCGTCCTCGTCGAAGAGTTTTGGGGTGGGCGTCGGCGCCAGCGTCAGCCTCACCAGCGGGGCCACCGTCGGCCTCACGGCCAACGGCTCCATCGCCCATGCTCGCGATCAGATGAGCGGGCTCCAGAACCTGAACGCCCGGCTCGATGCCGGCGAGACGCTCATCATCGTCACCGGGCGCGATGCGACGCTCGCGGGCGCCAACGCCAGCGGCCAGGACGTTCTCCTCGACATCGGCGGCGACCTCACCGTCGCCTCGCGCCAGGATGTCGGCCACGGGGAGAGCCGCTCCAGCAGCATCGGCGGCAGCGTGTTCGTCGGCGTCGGCACCAGCCCCGTCTCGGGCTCGGTCTCGGTGGGCGCGGGTCGCGGCTCCTCCGACCATGCCTGGGTCAGCGACCAGACGTCGATCATCGCCCTCGATACGCTCCACGCCCGCGTCGAAGGCCACACGCAGATCGACGGCGCGGTCATCGCCTCGCTCACCGGCGATCTCACCCTCGACACCGGCACGCTCGGCTTCTCCGACATCCACGATCACGACAAGGGCTCGTCCTGGAGCGCTCAGGCGGGGATCAGCGCGAGCACCGGAGAAAAGGGCAAGGCTGGCTACACGCCGACGGGAGCGCCTACCGGCGCCAGCCTCTCGGGCCACGTCGCCGAGCACGACCGCGAGCAGGAGACCCGCGCCACGGTCGGCGCCGGCGAGATCATCATCCGCGACACGGAGAACCAGACCCAGGACATCGCGGCGCTGAACCGCGATCTCGACAAGGCGCAGGAGATCACGAAGGACGAGCGCTCCGGCGTCGAGTTCTATGTGTCGTCCTCCGCTGCTCAGCAAGTCATTAACGCGGCGAACGTTGGGATGGCTGCGCTTTATGATATCCTTATGAGGCGCGCCGAATCTGCTGACGATGATGATTTAGTAACAGGGTCAATTGCTTCACAACTTGAAAGTCTAGGTGGTGGAAAGCCTCGTCAAGTCACGACTCCCAAGGGCGCTACTCAATTTATATTCCCTAATGGGCTGATAATCCGTTTTGATTTGTTGCCTGGACAATATCTATCTGGGCAGGTTCCGCATATAAATCTGGAAGTTCCGGGAATCGGAAATCATCATATTAATCTGAAGTAGGTGTATCATGGAAAGTAGTCGGGTGTACTGGTTTCGAGACACCGGTTTTTCGGCGGCTGGGGATACTATTGTTTGCGTAATTGATAAACTAGGTGAGGGTAATATTTTTGATGAAATTTCCATCAAGGAGATATTTGGGCGATTGGTGGTTTATACAAATGACGAAACTAATTGCGACTATATCGGAGTCTGGGGCCATCGAAAGGCCTCGAAGTTTTTACGCTTGCTACGAGAGAGGGGCGGGCGGCTGGAGGTCGAAAGATCCCGCCCTTTGAATGCTCGTCACCGTTACTCAGTTTCCACGGGGACGGCACGCTACTGATGGGATCAGCGGCGTAAAGATGCACTTGTAATAGCGGGTCATTACCGCCTCCAAACCAGCCAGACCCAGGACGTTGCGGCTCTCAACCGCGATCTCGATAGGGCGCAGGAGATCACCAAGGACGAACGCTCCGGCGTCGAGTTCTATGTCTCCTCGTCCGCCATCCAGGAGATCGCCTCGGTTTTCGCCGGGATCCGCGACAACCTCGACAAGCTCGGCAAGGCGGCTGCCGAGGGCGTCCCGCAACGACCGGCTGATATCGCCGGTGCGCTCGCTGCCATGCAGCTGGTGGGCGGCACCCTGGTCGATGCCCTGTCGAGCCTGTTCGACACCCGCAGCGATATTGCTGCGGCGACAAAGGCCGAAGCGCTCGATCTGATGGGCGAGGTGCTGGACGGCAAGCTTCCCCGTGCCGCCCTGCAGGCCTGCGCCAGCCAGGGCGGCTTCAACCTGATCGATGTCCTCGTCGGCCCTGCCTACGCCGGCGTCTGCGAGCAATACAGCCGGGAGGCCATCGACCTGTGCCTCGACGGGCTCGACAAGCTGCGCTCGGCCATCGCGCCCTACGGGGCGCCGATCGTGGATTATTTCGCCGATCGCATTGCCGCCGATCCGGACGGCTTCGCCAAGGCAATGCGCGCGCTCGATCTGCTGCCGTCGGGCCTGATCATGGATCAGTTCGCCGCGGAAGCGAGGCAGGCGTTCGAGAGAAGCGGCGGCCGCGTCGAGGACCTCGCCGATGCCATGGGGACGTTCCTGGCGAAGCAGCTCGTTGCCCTCGGCAACGGCGAGTTCAGCCCCGAGGTCGCCACCGGGCTGATCGCCGCCGCTGTGATCGCATCGATGAAGTTCGTCTCCAAGGACGCGCGCGCTGGCTTTACCGCCAAGATTTCTGATACCGTGCGCGAGCTGTACGGCGCTGTGAAGGGGGCAAATAGAGCACAGCTTATTGATGATCTGGTAAGGGGCGGAACCAAGATCACACCTGCGAATGTGGTTGATATCCGCAGGCTTCCGGACGGAAGAACAGTCTGGATTGAAATAGGCAGTGATTCTGCAGGATTGCAGCATATTTATAAGAGACATGAAGTTGATTTCGTTAATAAAGGAATACCTCGCGAGAAGATACAGACGGTCGTTATGAATGCTATTGAACAAGGAAGTATTGTAGGAACGAACGGATCAGCAAATGTCTACCGCACTATACACAACGGTGTCGAGCAGTATATAGCGATTGGTATTGGATCGAATGGATTTGTTGTTCGAGCAAATCCGGTCAGCACTTGGAAGCCATTGCCATGATGACGGTACGGCTTGCGAATGAGTATCTGGCGGGGCCTGTCTTCTGTCCCGACTCGGAAAAAATGGGTCATATTGATGTTGATGATCTCCCCATTTCGGAGGAGCTGAAGCGAGCCATTCTAGCTTGGGACGATGAGTATCAGGCGACTTTCAACAGCGAATATCCGCCTGATTCTGGCTTTAAGTCGTCTGATCTGGAGGCGGTCCATATTATAAAAGGTGCCGAGCTAGCCAAGCGATTACAGAAGGAGCTCGGTAACAACTATACTGTGGAATACAAACCATGATTCTGTGGTTGCGCTTTTCGCGGACGGACAGTCAACGCAAAAGCGCTCGCCTTCGTCAAGCTCGCCTCCATCCGCCTCATAGGAGCCCGTCCCTAAAGGGTTGAGCGGCTGGGGCCGGACCTGCCTTGGGACGCCCCCGAAGGGAAGCCGGCCAGTACCCTGTCCGCTTGGCCCTAAATAGGGCTGGCAGGCTCCGTTCGCACACAACCGGGTGAGCGCCGCGGTGAAGCGGAAGACGGAGGTGTCTTCAGGGCATCTTCGACGAACGACCTTGTGGTCACTCATTTGGGCTTCCGACAGTAGCAGGGCGTTGGGCGGCCCTCACCGTCGCCTGAACGCCCGGCTCGATGCGGGCGAGACGCTCACCATCGTCGCCGGGCGCGATGCGACGCTCGCCGGCGCCAACGCCACCGGCCGGGACGTGTTCCTCAACATCGGCGGAGACCTCACCGTCGCCTCGCGCCAGGACACCGGCCACGGGGCGAGCCGCTCCAGCAATATCGGCGGCAGCGTGTTCGTCGGCGTCGGCACCAGCCCGGTCTCGGGCTCGATCTCGGTGGGCGCGGGCCGCGGCTCCTCCGACCATGCCTGGGTCAACGACCAGACGTCGATCATTGCCCTCGACACGCTCCACGCTCGCGTCGAGGGCCACACGCAGATCGACGGCGCGGTCATCGCCTCGCTCACCGGGGACCTTGTCCTCGACACCGGTACGCTCGGCTTCTCCGACCTCCACGACCACGACAAAGGCTCGTCGTGGAGCGCTCAGGCGGGAATCAGCTTCGCCATCGACCGTGACGGCAAGGGGCAGAAGGAGCAAGGGACCTCGCCTGCCGGCGGCGACAAGCCCGGTTACACGGCGACGGGCGTCCCCACCGGCGGCAGCCTGTCCGGCCACGTCGCCGAGCATGACCGCGAGCAGGAAACCCGCGCCACGGTCGGTGCCGGCGAGATCATCATCCGCGACACGGAAGAACCAGACCCAGGACGTCGCAGCGCTGAACCGCGATCTCGACAGGGCGCAGGAGATCACCAAGAACGAGCGCTCCGGCGTCGAGTTCTATGTGTCGGACACGGCGGTGCGGGAGGCGATCAAGGCTGTTGAATTCGTCGGCAAGACACTGGCCGAGATCTCCACCGGCGTGTTCGGCGAACTGGGGCGGCAGGGGAACGCCACGTTCTCCGATCTCGCCGCTGCCAAGGAGCGGGGTGCGCTCAGCGATGCTGATATTGTCGCGCAGCTGGGTGCCTGCAACCCGAGCCAGGGCTTCAACCTGTTCGACCTGTTCATCGGCACCGCACATGCTGCCGGCACGTGCCAGGTCAAGACAGCGGACGGGCAGACCATCACCTTCTCTGGCGACGATCGCCAGAAGTGCCTTGAAGCCTACATGGCTATGATGGCTGCCCGGCCGGATACCATCCAGCAGATCATCGGCGGATTGACCCTCCTCAACGGCTTCGCGGGACCTCTCGGCAACCACGCCGCGATCTACGGCGACGGGCCGGTCATCATCGGCACGGATGAGAACGGAGGCAACTTCGGGGCAGTCGACGAAAGCGGTCGCCTGCTCTATCAAAACCGGCTAACCGGTGAGTACTTCTTCGCCAATCCCAATGATCCGCGCGATCAGAAGGTCATCGACACGGCCTTCGACATCGCGGGGATAATCGCCGGCGCCAGCGCCGCGTCGAAGGTGCGCTTCAGCACTGCTCCCAGTGCTCAGATACCAGGAGCTGCACAAGACACCGCCACCCGCTTTCTTGCCAGAGCAGATGGGGCCATTCTGGACACGTCAAAAATTGCCATTCCGGGCCCAAATAACAGCCCCTTCGGGAAAATCGACTATTTGCTCGGGAAGGTAGCATATAGCCAAGACAGCCTAGGGAAGGGTGGATATTTTAAGGATTATCTCGGCTTTGCGGGAGACGACCTTGGCGTTGCATTGACAAATCAACTTAAGGATAACTTTGGGTCGGCCTCTGTAAGGGGCTCAAAAATTGAGGTATCGTCTGAGATAACAGGGCCAAATGGAGTGACGGCAGGCGTGAAGTCCGTTTGGCAAGTTCGCAGCAATGGCAGTATTGAACTAATTACAGCGCTCCCGGCCAGGAGGTAAATAAGAAATGAGGTCGTTTTCTCTGATTGCCCACCAATTAGCGCTGACTCTCTTGGAGACGGAATTGAACGGCGAGATGTCTATTTATAAAGTTGATGTAGATGGCCTTATAATTGGAGAATGTGAGTTCATTTCGGCCTATACGCCTCGCTTCTCCGTTTCGCGTTCTGGGGATATTTCGGTATACGCTGGCCGGAATTGGATATTTATTAAAAATAGAACGCTTGCCAGGCTCTTCGAGGGAGAGGATATTCAAAGAATATACCTTAATTCGGAGGGCGTTTTTATTATATGTGACTCCGTTGTAATATATAGAAATATGTCGAATATGGATTTTTCGAAGACTCTACTTGATCATGATGAATTGATCGTCTCCTCTGTTGCGTCTGGCGGTAAGATTATCGTTACTGATTTCCGGGGACGAGAATATCGCATCGACAGTGACTTACGCGGCTGATCTACGGCTGTGTGCCCGGCGGTTTCGGCAAGGACTTCTCAGGCCATGCCTCGGCCAGTGACCAGATGGCACTCGTCGCTCGGGAGATGCTCGATGCCCGCGTCGAGGGTCCAATCTATGAATATTCGTTCAACGGCCAAACGCACCGAATGGCTATCACTGTTGGGAGCAACGGTTTCATTGTCGGCGCCAATCCCACTTCGTTGCCGTGAGGGGCGAGAGATGAAATCGAAGGTACGTAAAATCAAACTGATGGCCGACTATGACTGCTGGCCTCTTTGGGATCTTGACGAAATCCGAAATGTCAATCCTGAGACTTTGCCACTTTCAGCGACGCTGAAAGCGGCCCTCGAAGCATGGGCAGCAAGCTACAGCGAAACGTTGGATCGCGATAATCCAGTAGAATCTGGGTTTTCTTCCAAAGCGGCCGCTATCGCCTTCAACAAAGAAGGGCGGAGGCTACGGGATCAGTTGAAGGTGGAGCTGCCCAGCTTTCAAATTGTCTATTTCGATAATGAGCTTTGGCGAGATCCTAAGCGAGCGTCCTCTTTCGGGACCTGACTCTGACCGTCGGCCGCGACCTCCTCGTCGAGAGCGCCCAATCCGGCTACGGCTCGTTCCAGTCGTCCTCGTCGAAGAGTTTTGGGGTGGGGCAGCAGGCGAGCTTCAGCCTGGGCGCTCCGGAAGGCTCGCGCGGCTCGCTCGGCATCGGTGCCTCCGGGTCGATAGCGCATGCCCGCGACCAGATGGGCGGGCTCCAGAAAGGCATCGCGGGCAACTTGCGCCGAGAGCACTCGGATTTCAGGCGCCCAATGCCTCCAGCACCCGCTCGGTCAGGAACGGGTAGTGCCGGAGCCGTACGCCGCCCGTGAGGCGCGCCACCGCGTTGGCGATTGCCGGCCCGACCGGCGGCAGGCCGACCTGGCCCATGCCGCCGACGGGACTCCCGGATGTCGGGACGATGGCCACCTCGATGTCAGGTGCCTCGGACATGCGTATCACCCGATAGGTGTCGAAGTTGCCTTCCTGCACCTCGCCATTGACGATGTTGATCTGCTCGAACAGTGCGTGGCTGATGCCATTGGCGATGCCGACGATCATCATGCCTTCAATGTGTACCGGCTGGATCGCCACCCCCGGGTCCACCGCACACCAGACCTTGTGCACCCTGATCGCACCGGTTTCCCTGTTGAGCGACACTTCGGCGATTTGCGCGCAGTGGGAGCCGAAGGCGTCGGAATAGGCGAGCCCCAGCGCCCGGCCGTCGCGCTTCCGATCCCATTCCGCCATCGCCGCGACGGTTTCGATCACGTTGCGGGCCCGGGGCTGTTCGGGGAGGAGCTTCAGCCGGAGCTGTACGGGATCGGCCCCCGTGGCCGCCGCAACTTCGTCGATGACGCATTCGATGCCGAACCTGGTGTAGCCGACCCCGACCGCGAACCAGAAGCCGATGTCCAGACCGTTGTCCTGGCGGATGTATTCGATCCGATGGGCCGGGACGGCGTAGTTGAACTGCGCCCCCTCCGTCACGACGTCGTCATGCCCACCCCGGCTCGCGAACAGGTCGGGCATTGTCCGGGCGAAAATGGAATCCGCCACGATGCGATGCCGCCAGCCGAGGATGTTGCCGTCGGCATCGAGCCCGACCTGGATGTGCTGCGCCTCGAGAGGCCGGAACTTGTCGTGCCGGATATCGTCCTCACGGCTCCAGATGACCTTGACCGGCCGGCCCTCGACCTCCCTTGCCAATGACACCGCATCGACGATGAAGTCCGCCTCGGCCTTGCGGCCGAAGCCGCCGCCGAGGAGAGTCGTGTTCACTTTGACCCTGTCGGGGGTGGTGCCGACGACCTCCGCGGCAAACCTCTGGGTATGCGTCGGGCCCTGGGTCGGCGCCCAGATTTCCACGCTATCGCCCTTCACAAGCGCCGTCGCGTTCATCGGTTCCATGGTCGCGTGACAGACGAGATCGCTCATATAGTCGGCCGTGATGACCGTAACGGCTCCCGCGAGCGCCCCCTCCGCATCGCCTTCCGAGAGCGCCTCGACGCCCGTCTGCGAGAGGTCGCGCCCCACGCTGCGGTAGTGTTCCAGCAGGCTGCCGCTCGTATAGCTGCGGACCCGCGACGACCTGCTCCAAGTCACCTTGAGCAAATCCTTGGCCCGCTGCGTCGCCTCGACCGTCTCGCCGATGATTCCGACGCCGTAGGAGAGCGGAACGATCTGCACCACGCCCGGTACGGCCCTGCTTTCGGCGTCGTCGATGGCTTCAGGCCGCTCGCCCTGGACTGGCGCCCGCAGGACCGTGCCGTAAAGCATGCCGGGGCGCTGCACGTCCATGCCGTAGATCGCGGAGCCGTCGACCTTCGAGGGCACGTCGACACGCTGGACCGTGCGCCTGCCGATATAGCGCCATCGATCGGCCGGCTTCAGATCGGCCTCGGTCGCCTGCGGCAGCGGATCGGGGAGCGCGCCATCGGCGGCGATCTCGCCGTAGCCGAACGAGCGGCCGGAGCGTGCATGCACCACCCTGCCGGGCTCCGTCGTGAGTTCGCCCACCGGCACGTTCAGCATGCCGGCCGCGCTCGCCAGAATGACCTTGCGGGTCTGCGCGCCGGTCAGCCGCAGCAGGTCGTAATAGCCGCGCGTGGATTCGCTGCCGCCCGTGAGCTGAATGCCATAGAAGCCGGGATTTCCATATTTCTCCGCATCGGATGGAGCCTGAACAATGCGGATCCTGTCCCAATCGGCATCCATTTCTTCGGCGATGAGAAGCGGCAGCGTGGTCATGATGCCCTGGCCCATTTCCGAGGCTGGCGACATGATGCTGACGATGCCGTCGGCCGCGATGGTCACCCAAGCGTTCGGGCGGTAATTGCCCTCGGCGGCCGGCGCCACTGCGGCACCCACGGCCTGCCCGGGTAGGCCGCCGAAGGCGACCGCGACGCCGAAGCCGCCCGCCGTGATCAGGAAACTGCGCCGCGAAAGCGTGCGGCTGTGAAGCTTGATCATCTTGATCATGTCTCAGCCCTCCCGCGCGGCGCGCTGAATCGCGCTGATGATCCGCACATAGGTTCCGCAGCGGCAGATGTTGCCGTCCATGTGCTCGACGATCTGCTCGCGCGTGGGGTTGGGGTTGCTCTCGAGAAGAGCCGCCGCCTGCATGATCTGCCCGGACTGGCAATAGCCGCATTGCGGGACCTGCTCGGCAATCCAGGCCTTCTGAAGCGGATGGCCGGCATCCGGCGACAGGCCCTCAATCGTCGTCACTCGCCGCCCGGCCACGTCCTCAAGCCAGGTTACGCAGGAGCGCGTCGGCGCGCCGTCGACATGAACCGTGCAGGCTCCGCACTGTGCGATGCCGCAGCCAAACTTGGTGCCGGTGAGCTTCAGATGCTCCCGGATCACCCACAGAAGCGGCGTGTCTGGCGCGGTGTCGACGTCCACCGCGCGTCCATTGATCGTGAACGCGGTCATGAATGCATCTCCCGGGGGATTTTCGAGATAGGCGGTGATTGCCGCACCGGGTGTCGTCGGGGACGATGGCGGTCATCCGCCGCAACCACCTCACGCGGCGCGGCCAAGCGATGGCACGCGGCGGCGGCCGATTCCGTTCCGGCCAACCTGAGGGCTGTGACAGCTGCTGTGGTGTTGTTGAAAGAGCCGCCTGCTGCCGGCTCCCTTTGCAGCTACCGCCGATGCAAGTATACAGCAGACGAGCTGCGGTGATCAGTTGAAGGTCTGCGGGATTGCGGGGCGTTGTGTCTATATCTATTTAGTGCTTTCGTTGCCGTTGACAAAAAAAGTTAATTCCTCTGACGGACTGCTTGTCTGTTTGTCTCATAAACTATAATCACTGGGATGAGTTCTATCTATGCTAGGATGTCCATATTATCTTCGCGATCGTCCAGGAGGATTCATGGACCCGCTGTCAGACGTGCTGTCCTTGCTCAAGCCGCGCAGCTATGTGTCCTCCGGTTTCGATGCGGGCGGCGACTGGTCGGTCCAGTTCTCCCATCAGCAGAACCGAATGAAGTGCTACGCGGTGATATCGGGTGAATGCTGGCTGCTCGTGGAGGATATCGCTGAGCCCGTGAGGCTCCGAGCGGGCGACTGCTTCGTATTGCCGAGCGGCCGGGACTTCCGGCTCGCCAGCGACATGGCCTTGACGCCTGTTGATGCCAGCGCGTTCTTTCCGCCGGCCAACCCGGGCGGTGTTGTAACGGTCAATGACGGCGGCGACTTTTTCCTGGTAGGCAGCCGCTTCGCCGTGAGCGGCCGAAACTCGCCCAGCCTTCTCCGCATGCTTCCGCCCATCGTCCACATCCGCAGAGAGCCTGAGCAGAGTGCGTGGCTTTGGTCGGTCGAGCGTATGCGGCAGGAGTTGCGTGAGCGGCGTCCGGGCAGTTCGCTCATTGCGCAGCATCTTGCCCACATGATGTTGGTCCAGGCCCTGCGACTGCATCTGGAGGAAGGGCCGGCCGCCGGCGTCGGATGGTTCTTCGCCCTTGCGGACAAGCAGCTCGGCGCTGCGATTGCCGCCATTCATGCCGATCCAGCGTGTCGCTGGACCCTTCAGACACTCGCCGAGCGCGCCGGCATGTCGCGATCCAGCTTTGCCCTGAAGTTCAAGGTGACGGTCGGCGAGACGGTTATGGACTACGTGTCGCGCTGGCGCATGATGCTCGCCGGCGACAGGTTTGAGAACACCAATGACCCGGTCTCGGCCGTCGCGCTGTCGCTCGGCTACGAGTCGGAAAGCGCCTTCAGCACAGCCTTCAAGCGAGTCATGGGATGTACGCCGAGACGGTATAGGCGCGGTTCGCCTCCCGCGTCCCATTCCACTGACGGCCAAGTCGCCGGCCAAGTCGTCGGCCAAGTCACCCGCCAGGACGATGCACGGAAGGGGAGGCATCGGTATTCGGAATCGCGCGTTTGACAGCGCTCGACGGCGCCTGTTCGAGCAGAGGGCCATCCCCCGCTGATTGGCTCCCGACGTGTCGCACCGAGCGCTGCAATCACCGCGCAGGCGCAGCCGAAGCGGCGGCGATGCCAGCTCCTAGCAGGTTAATGGTGTCAAGCGATCAGCCGAGCCAAGGATTGGCGCAGAGAAGCGGGGAAGACCTCGCGCGGCCAGCGCCATCGAGCGCCCTGCCTGTGGGCCACGCGGATTTGATCAGCTTTCCCGCTTTGCCCGCCGAGCGAAGATCCGGCTCACCTCCGCCAGGTTCTGCGTCCCCCAGGTGCAGAGCGGTACGAGGGCTTCGGCCAGGCTGACGCCCAAGGGGCTCAGGCTATAATCGACCCGAGGCGGGACCTCCTTGTAATCGGTCCTCTTCACCAGACCATCGGCCTCCAGCTCCTTGAGCTGCTGGATCAGCACCTTGTCGCTGACATCGCGCACGGCGCGCCGCAATTCGCCGTAGCGGGTCGGCCCACGCTGGGCGAGGAAGTAGAGAATCAGTGGCTTCCACTTGCCGGCGATGACCCGCAGCGTCACGTCGAGGCCGCATGTGAAACCGGCCAGCGCCGGGGAGCGGGCATGATCAGGCGGCGAAGCGTCCGTCACCGAGGCGGTCGGGTCTCGATTATCCAATGACATTTCTAGGTACTTACCAAAAGGTGCATACTTGTCAATAGGTGTATGCCCCGCCAGCTTGGTGCGACGTCATTCAAGGAGCACGTGATGAGCAGATTGCAGGGTAAGACGGCGGTGGTGACAGGGGGCGGAAGCGGCATCGGACTTGGGGCCGCCAAGCGGTTCGTCGACGAAGGCGCGTTCGTCTACATCTTCGGGCGGCGGTAGGCGGCGCTGGACGCCGCCCTGGCGCAACTGGGTCCCAACGCCCGCGCGGTGCGGGGCTCGGTCACGGACATGGCCGATCTCGACCGGCTGTACGAGACGGTGAAGGCCGAGCGCGGCGGCCTTGACATCCTGCTCGCCAACGCGGGGACAGGGTCTTTCGCGCCGCTCGGCGAGATCACGACCGACCACTACGACCAGATCTTCGACCTCAATGTGAAGGGGCTGGTCTTCACGGTGCAGAAGGCCCTTCCGCTGATGAAGGAAGGCGCGTCGATCATCCTGACCGGTTCAAGCACGGGCGTGATGGGAACGCCGGCCTTCAGCATCTACAGCGCCACGAAGGCGGCGGTTCGCAACCTGGCGCGCAGCTGGGCACTGGATCTTCGTGGCACGGGTATCCGCGTCAATGTGCTGTCGCCGGGGCCGATCAAGACCGAGCTGGCGCTCGAAGTCGTGGGTGAGGAAGGAATGGACGCGCTGGGGGCCACGACGGCGCTCGGGCGCATGGGCGATCCGGCGGAAACTGGCGCGGTCGCCGCGTTTCTGGCGTCCTCCGACAGCAGCTTCATGACCGGCGGCGAGGTATTCGTCGATGGAGGCCTGGCGCAGGTCTGAGGCGGCCGATCGTCCGCGCGGGAGCGCTTCGACCATTACGGTTGCGGAAGGCGGCGCATATGCGCCGCCCAACCTCCAAACGGGATGCCGAGCGTCTTGCCGTTGATGGCGGTGCCGGCGCAGTGCACCCGCGCCGGATGCCGCTCTGCCCCGAACAGTTGGTGTGGCCTGATGGTCGCCGATCCAAGGCGATGATCACTCCGCCACGCTGGCGTCAGTTCGAGCGCGCGGGGCTGGAGGACAATGCAAGGATGATCGCGCCAGCGACGATCAAAAGCGCGGCGACGATCCGCGCAGCTGTCGGAGGCTGCGCCGTGAGACCGAACCATCCGCGCGCGTCGAGGGCTGCGGATGCCAGGGCTTGCCCCGCGACCATCAGGGCGACCATCGTCATGGCTCCGATTCGGGGCGTGGCCGCCGCGGCCGCGAAGAGCACAATGGCGCCGCAGAAACCTCCGCCCCAAGCCCACCATGGCGCCTGCCACGTTGCTCCCGCCCATCGACCGTGCCCCGCTATCAAACCAGCGACGGAAAGCACGACCGCGACGCCCAGAGCGGAAAGAGCCGTGGCCCAGGTCGTTCCACCGACGCCCTGCGCAAGGCGGGCGTTCATCGCGGCCTGAACGGGCATCATCGCGCCGCCGGCCATGGCGAGCATGAGATAGAACCCGTTCATGCGAAGCGCTCCGTGCGTATGGACGCCGGCTCGAAGAACGCGAGAAGCTCTGCCGCAATCTCGTCGGGGCATTCCTCGGGCATGTAGTGGCCGCAGTCGGAGACGGCGCGGCCCCTGACGTCGCGCGCGAGCGGAGTCAAAGCCTCGACCATGGCCTCGCCAAGGCCCCGTTCCGCCCCGAGGACATGAAGGGGAATCTCGAGTGGTCTCTCCGCGCGGCTCCGATTGGCGGCGATGCCTTCGGCGGAGAAGGCCGCTTTGTAATAGGCGGTCGCCGCGCGGATCGCGCCCGGGGCCGCCAACTGGCGCGCATATTCGTCGATATCGTCAGCCGTGAAGGCCCATGGGCGGACCGACTTCGCTCGAAACAGCCACGTCAGGAACGCGTGCTCCCGGCCCGCCAGCAATAGCTCGGGCAAATCGTCAAGCTGGTTGAAAGGAAAGTGCCAACTGCGCAGATGGCCTTCCCGAACGCCGAGGTCGACGCGGGCGGCCGAAAGGCCCGGAATGAGCGCGTCGAGAAGCGCCAATCGGCGAATGTCGGATCGCCAGTCCGACGCATAGGCGTAGGCGATCCAGGCCCCGACATCGTGTCCTGCGACATCGATCGGACCGCTTGACAAGAGATCGAGCGCCTCGACCAGGCCATGGATATCCGCCGCCACGGTGGCGAGGTCATAGCCGTCGAGCGGGCGGTCGGATTCTCCTGTCCCGCGTGGGTCGACCGCGATCACCCGGCGTCCGGCTTCGACGAGAAGCGGCATCACGTGGCGCCAGGCGTACCAGGTTTGCGGCCACCCCGGGATCAGCAGGATGGGTCTGCCTTCTCCGCCCTCCACATAGTGGAGATGCAGATCCCCCACGCGGGCTGTGCCGTGACGAAAGGCCTGCGGAAACGGCAAGGGCTTCGCAGCTGCCGGGGGCGACTGGCGTAACACGTTCATGGAAGGCTCCCTGGTTAGGAAATGATCATTTCCTAATTTGGCAAAAAAATTAGTCGAGGATGCGCATTGCCTGCTCGGCGACCTCGATCATCTCGGCACGGGTGCGGCCGGTCTTGCCGAGTACGCGCATGCCTTGCGCCATGCATAACAGGGCGCGGGCGGCGGTCTGCGCATCGATCTGGCGGCCGATCGAGCCGTCGGTCTGGCCTTCCTCGATGAAGCGACGCAGGCTCTTTTCGCGGGCTTCCAGAAGCAGGGCGACGTTTTGTGCAAGCTCCGGGTCGCAAGCGCCGAACTCGACCGCTGTGGCAACGACAAGGCAGCCGGTGCGCCCGGCCTCGCCATGGCTTAGATCGGCATATTCCAGAAGAAAGCCGCGTACCCGCTCCCGTCCGTTGGGCGCAGCTCGAAGCGCGGCCGACGTCCGCTCGTATCGCTGCTCCACATAGCGCTGAAGCGCTGCGGTGAAGAGACCACGCTTGTCTCCGAAGGCCTTGTAGATGCTGCCGATCGTCAGCTTGAGCGCCTGGGAAATATCGGCAACGGAACTGGCGCTGTAGCCCTTGCGGCTGAACATGGTGATGGCGTCGTTCAAGACCTTGTCTTGATCGAAGGCGCGCGGGCGTCCGGGGCGGGCGTTGGTCTGTCTGCTCAATGCCTGTTCCATTCAGGCAAATTAGGAAATGATCGTTTCCTATGTCAAGGGCGAATGATCGAGGGGCTTCACACCCCTGCTTTCGACACTCAGGACAGAGACAGATAGTGCCGCACCCGCGGCGGTTCCGCGCCAATGTGGAAGCGGCGAATCTCGGCGTGGACGTCGGCGTCGGCATGGGACGCCCGGCGATGCTGCCTGAGGTGCTCGGCCCAGGATTCAACCGTGAACCATTCGACGATCGCGCGGGGATTGGCTGCGTCCTCGGTGACGCCCCAGTTGAAGGCGCCGTCCCGGCGGCGCGCCTGTGACTGCCGGGCGAGCGCAGCGAGAAAGGCGGATCGGTCTTCGGGATCGATCTCGTATTCGATCAGGATGAGGACCGGGCCGCGATCGCCCGGAACCGGCGCGGCGAGGATCGGCTCGGGCCAATGGTTCGACGGCGTGAGGTCGGCTTCACCCGCCGGCAGGGGCAGGCGGTGCAGGGCGAGGCCGACCGCGAGGAGCCCGAGCGCCGACGCGACGAGCGCTCCGGAGAGGCCCGCGACCTGGGCGACGAAGCCCCAGGTCAGGCTGCCGCCGGCCATGGCGCCGTTGAAGACGGTGAGGTAGACGGCGAGCCCGCGGCCGCGCACCCAGTTGGGCAGCACTGCCTGCGCGGTGGCGTTGAGCGTCGTCAGCGCCGCGATCCACGCCGCTCCCATGGCGAGGAGGACGAGGATCGCCGCCCATTGCGGCGGGGACAGCGCGAGCGTGGCGCTCGCTGCCGCGATCACGACGGCGGCGGCGAGCATCAGTCCGTCGACGCCGAGGCGCGAACGGACCCACGGCATCAGCACCGCACCGAGGATGGCCCCGCCGCCGACCGAGCCGAGGAGCGCCCCGTAGAAGGCCGCTCCCCCTCCCAGGAGATCCCGCGCGATGAGCGGCAGGAGGGCCCAGATGGCGCTGGCGAAGGCGAAGAAGAACAGGGCGCGCAGCAGCACGACGTGAAGCTCGCGGCTGAAGCGGATGTAGCGCAGGCCGGCCCGCAGGGCGCCGCCGAAGCGTTCGGAGAGGCCGTCGTCCTCGTTCGCGGGGCGCTTCCACCACAGGAGCGCCGCGATGACGATGACGTAGCTGGCGAGATCGACGCCATAGGTAAAGGCCGCCCCGAAGGCGGCGAGCAGCAGGCCGCCCGCCGCCGGGCCGATGGCGCGGGCGATGTTGACGCCCAGCGAATTGAGCGCCACCGCGCTCTTGAGCTCCGCCCGCGGCACGAGCTCGGGCACGATCGACTGCCACGTCGGGGCCATCAGGGCGGCGCCGATGCCGCCGACGAAGGTGAGCGCGACGAGGGCCGACACGGTCATCGCTCCGGTCGCGGCGAGCACGAGCAGCGTCAGGCTGACCAGCCCGAGGAGAAGCTGCACGGCAATGAGGAACCGGCGCCGGTCGAGAATGTCGGAGAGCACGCCCGCGGGAACGGCGAGCAGGAAGACCGGCAGGGTGCCGGCGGCTTGGATGGCGGCAACGGCGGCCGGGGACGCCGACAGGTCGGTGACGAGCCAGCCGCTCGCCACGTCGCGCATGAAGGTGCCGGTGTTTCCGAGCACCGTCGCCGCCCACAGAACGGCGAAGGCCGTGTGGCGCAGCGGCGCGAAACCGCCACCCGCCGGTACAGCCGTGGCGGGCGCGCTCACCTGCCCCTCCGGAGACGATTTGTCCATCTCACACTGCCCAGCAGGCGCAGCCGAGGGCGCCCCAGAAGCTGCGGGTATCCGAGACGGGGAGTGTCGATCCCCAGGCCGCCGCATGGGCGTGCCCGTGGACGCCGCAGGCCGTGGCGCAGCCGCAGCCCGCCGCGAGGGCGTATTGCGTCCCGAGCCCCGCCCGTCGCTGCTGATAGCCGCCGAAGGTACGCACCGGCGACCAGTCGGGCATCGGCGGCGGCAGGTCCGGTGCGAGCGGCGCGAAGGCATCGCTGCCGTGCACCGGCTTGCCGCCGAGCAGGGTCAGCACCGCGGTGATGTCTTCAATCGCATCCTCCGGGACGGCGAAATAGTCGTCGGACAGCACGGCGAGATCGGCGAGCTGGCCGGCCTTGATCATTCCCTTCTTGCCCGTCTCGGTGGAGAACCAGGTGTTCTCGTGCGTCCACAGGCGCAGCGCCGTCTCGCGGTCGTGCCGGTTGGCCGCCGGGTAGAGCGCAAGGCCGCCGAGGGTACGGCCCGTGACGAGCCAGGCCAGCGACACCCACGGATTGTAGGAGGCCACCCGCGTCGCGTCGGTGCCGGCGCCCACCGGTACGCCCGCGGCCAGCATGCGGGCGACGGGCGGCGTGCGCTCGGCGGCACGGTGACCGTAGCGCTCGGCGAAATATTCCCCCTGGAAGGCCATGCGATGCTGCACGGCGATGCCCCCGCCGAGGGCGGCGATGCGCTCGATGTTGCGGTCGCTGACCGTCTCGGCGTGGTCGAAGAACCAGTTGAGCCCGGCGAGCGGGATGTCGCGGTTCACCTTCTCGAACACGTCGAGGGCGCGCGAGATCGTCTCGTCATAGGTGGCGTGCAGCCGCCATGGCCAGCGGTTCTCGGCCAGCAGCCGCACCACCGGCTCGAGGTCACCTTCCATGTTCGGCGGCATCTCCGGCCGCGCGACACGGAAATCCTCGAAATCGGCGGCGCTGTAGACGAGCATCTCGCCGGCGCCGTTGCTCCTGTAGAGATCGTCGCCCGCCCCGGGGGAGACCTGCTTCGCCCAGGCCGTGAAGTCGGCCAGTTCCTCCTTCGGCCGCTGGGTGAAGAGGTTGTAGGCGATGCGCACCGTGAGCAGGCCCTCGCGGTGAAGCTCCTCGATGATGGCGTAGTCGTCGGGATAGTTCTGGAAGCCGCCGCCCGCGTCGATGACGCCGGTCACGCCCAGGCGGTTGATCTCGCGCATGAAGTGGCGCGTGGAGTTCTTCTGGTAGTCCGGCGGCAGCTTCGGCCCCTTGGCGAGGGTCGCGTAGAGGATGGTGGCATTGGGGTTGGCGAGGAGGAGCCCCGTCGGGTTACCTGCCGCGTCCCGCACGATCTCGCCGCCCGGCGGGTTCGGCGTGTCCTTGTCATAGCCGACGACCCTGAGCGCGGCCGCGTTGAGCAGTGCGCGATCGTAGAGATGGAGGATGAAGACCGGCGTATCGGGCGCGACGGCATTGATCTCGTCGAGCGTCGGCAGGCGCTTCTCGGTGAACTGATGCTCGGTGAAGCCGCCGACGACGCGCACCCATTGCGGCGGCGGGGTCACCGCGACCTGACGGCGCAGCATCTCCATCGCCTGCGCCAGCGAGCGCAGGCCGTCCCAGCGCAGCTCCATGTTGTAGTTGAGCCCGCCACGGATGATGTGCATGTGGCTGTCGATCAGCCCGGGGATGACGCGTCGCCCGCCGAGGTCGATCGTCCGGGTTGCGGGCCCCGCGTGCGCCATCGCATCGGCCGCCGTGCCGGCGAAGAGAAAGCGGCCGTCGCGGATCGCCACCGCCTCCGCCTGCGGGTTCTGCCTGTCGAGCGTGGTGACCTTGCCGTTGAGGAGGATGAGATCTGCCGTCTCGTTCATGGTCTCAGCCCTCGCCGAGGTTGGGATCAGGCCCGAAGCCGCTGCCGCGGCCATGCCGGCGACGATCTCGCGACGGGTGGTCATCGACGCCTGTCTCAGCCGCCGGGGCCCCGGCCGGCATCGCCAGCCGCGGCCTCGGCGGAATTGGCCGGCAGTTCGCCGAGGATGTGGTTGCCGCAATTGGCGCGGCCGACCGCCTCGCGGAAGCCGCAGCCGGCAACGATGTGCCTGGCGACCGGCATGATCTGCTCGCCGACGAGGATGCCGAGCAGGCCGAGGAGCGCCACCACGGGCGGTGCCGGCGAGCGCACGTTGATCAGGCTGTAGACGATCCCGACCAGAATGCCGGCGCCGAGAGAGGCGAGATAGAGCTTCATGGACCTTCTCCTGCCGCTCCGGCGCCGGACCGTCACGCCCGCACGAAGGCGAGCAGATCGGCGTTGATCACGTCGGGATGGGTCGTGCACAAGCCATGCGGGAGCTTCTCGTAGACCTTGAGCGTGCTGTTCCTGACGAGCTCCGCCGACAGGAGGGCGGAGTTGGCGATGGGCACGATCTGGTCGTCGTCGCCGTGCATCACCAGCGTCGGCACCTCGACGGCCTTCAGGTCCTCGGTGAAGTCCGTCTCCGAGAAGGCCTTGATGCCGTCGTAGTGGGCCTTCGCGCCGCCCATCATGCCCTGGCGCCACCAGTTGCGGATCACGCCCTCGGAAACCTCCGCGCCGGGCCGGTTGTAGCCGTAGAAGGGGCCGGTCGGGACATCGAGGAAGAACTGGGCGCGGTTGGCGGCGAGCGCGGCGCGGAAGCCGTCGAACACCTCGATGGGCAGGCCGCCGGGGTTCGCCGCCGTCTTCACCATGATCGGCGGCACCGCGCCGATCAGCACCAGCTTGGCGACGCGGCCCCTGCCATGGCGGACCGTGTAGTGCAGCGCCTCGCCCCCGCCGGTGGAGTGGCCGATATGGACGGCCCCGCGCAGGTCGAGATGCTCGACCACCGCGGCGATATCAGCCGCGTAATGGTCCATGTCGTGCCCGTCGGCGACCTGGGTGGAGCGGCCGTGGCCGCGCCGGTCGTGGGCGACGACGCGGTAGCCCTTGGCGAGGAAGAACAGCATCTGCGCGTCCCAGTCATCCGCGCTCAGCGGCCAGCCGTGATGGAAGACGATGGGCTGCGCATCCTTCGGCCCCCAGTCCTTGAAGAAGATCTCGACACCGTCCCTGGTCGCGATGCTGGGCATGAAGGTCACTCCCGTTGCTGCTGCGGAATGCCGCGGTGGTGGAGCTCAATGGCCTTCCGAGGCGCCGAACATCGTCTTGGCGTAGATGATGCCGAGCCCGTAGGCGCCGCCGAACTCCTTGGCGATGCCGGTGGTGAGATCGTAGGTCCCGGCCCGCGCCCAGTCGCGCTGCAGCTCGAGGAGGTATTGCAGGGCGGTCATGGGCACGGCGCCGGCCTGCACCATGCGCGCGACGGCGCGCTCGTGCGCCTCCTCCGAGACGTCGCCGCAGGCGTCCGTGACGACAACGACCTCGAAGCCCTGGTCGAGCGCCGACAGCGCCGGTCCGACGATGCACACGCTCGTCCACAGCCCCGCGAGCACGATGCGCTGCCTGCCGATCTCGTTGACGCGCGCGATGACCGGCTCGTCCTCCCAGGTGTTCATGGAGGTGCGATCGAGCATCGGCTGATCCGGGAAAGCCTTCGTGATCTCGGCGAACATCGGTCCCGAGAAGCTCTTCTCGGCCACCGTGGTCAGGATCGTGGGCACCTTGAAGCCGGCGGCCGCATGGGCCACGAGCGCCGCGTTGTTGCGCAGGAGCACGGCATCGATCGATTTCGTCGCGAAGGCCATCTGCGACTGGAAGTCGATCATGATCAGCATGTGGTTCGTCGGATCGAGGAGGCTCCGCCCCGGCGCAGCGCTTGCCTGTGCCATCTCTCTGGTCCCTTTCCCATCGCTCGTGCGGGTCGCGGACGTGCGTGATCCTTCCTGTGCGACAGGCTCGCGGATCCGGACCTCGGGTTGAAATTCAGGCGCTCCCGCCGGGAACGCGTCGAGTGACGGCAAGGTAGGGTCGGATGGTCGATCGGCGCAATTGTGCAGGCGGATAGTGCCGCCTATCCCCCGGTATAGTGCTGGGGGCAGCGGCGCTCCTGCGTCCGCCGGGAAAGGCTGGGGCTGTCAGTCCTGGCCCAGCGCGATCCCCAGCCGGTCGGTGATGCGGATCAGGTCGGCCAGGGTCCGCGCCTGCAGCTTGTGCATGATCTGCGCCCGGTGGACCTTCACGGTGACCTCGCTGAGGCCGAGCCGGTCGGCCACCTGCTTGTTCATCAGTCCCGAGGCGACGAGGGCCGCCACCTGCCGTTCCCGCGGCGAGAGCGTCTCGTAGCGCCCCTGGATCTGCCCCATGGCGCTCGCCTCATCGCGCTCGCGCCGGTGGCGCTCGATGCCCTCGTGGACCGCGTCGAGGAGGTCCTGGTCCCGGAAGGGCTTCGTCAGGAACTCGACGGCTCCCGCCTTCATCGCGGCGACCGACATCGGCACGTCGCCGTGGCCGGTGACGAAGACGATGGGCGGGCTCTGGCCGCGGCGCGCCAGTTCGCGCTGGAACTCGAGCCCGCTCCTGCCTTTGAGGCGCACGTCGAGCACGAGACAGGCGGGGGCATCGGCCTGTTCGGCGGCGAGGAAATCCTCCGCGGATCCGAAGGTCCGGACCGCGTAGCCGACCGAGGCCAGCAGGCTCTCCAGCGAGACGCGAATAGCAGGGTCATCGTCGATGACATAGACGACGGGATCGTCGCTCATGGATGCACGCCCACCTGGTTGCTGGCCTCCACCACAGTGGACGCGGGCAGGGAAAAACGGAAGACCGCGCCGGTCGGCGCGTTGGCGGCGATCCAGAGCCGGCCGCCGTGGGCCTCGATCACCGACCGGCAGAACATGAGGCCCATGCCCATGCCGTCGGGCTTCGTCGAGACGAAGGGGAGAAAGATGCGGTCGGCGATGTCCGGGCTGACACCGGGACCGGTATCGGCGAAGGAGGCCTCGACCTCCCCCGGCTCGCCGTCCTCGATGCTGATGGTCAGCCGGCGCACCCGGCCGCCGCCCGCCTTCATGGCGTCGACCGCGTTGTCGATCAGGTTCGAGACGACCTGCAGCAGCTGGATCGGATTGCAGATCACCATCTTGATCTCAGGCGGATAGACGGTCTCGACCTCGACTGCCGCGAGCGCCCGCTCGGAGGCGCTCCGGCCGAGCGCCTCGTTGATGACGCACTTGAGATCGACGGCGACCCGCTCCTGCGCGCCCTTCAGGAACATGGTGCGGATGCCGGACACGATCTTGTCGGCCCTGTGGCCGTCGTCGACGATGCGCTTCAATGCGGCCTCCGCCTCGCCGATCTGCGGTTCGGCGCGGGACAGCCAGCGCAGGCCGGCGTTGGCGTTGGTCACCATGCTGGCAAGAGGCTGGTTGATCTCATGCGCGATCGAAGCCGACAGGGCTTCCATCGCGGTCATCCGGTCGCGCCGCGCCCGGCGCTCGTTGACCGCCGCCTGGGCCAGGCGGGCGTAGCTTCCGGTCGTCTCCGCGAGCAGCACGAGCAGGATGGTGCCCGCCGCCACCAGGCCGAAGAAGCGCCCCGACCACCAGCCGATGCTGAGCCGCACCGCGGCGCCCATGTAGGAGATCAGCAGGATTTCCACGAAGAGCGACAGGAGGGCGACAGACATCCAGATGTCGAGCGTCGAACGGCGCCGCGTCAGCAGCACGGCGATGCCGACGGCATAGAGCAGGAGCGCGAGCGGCGGCACATAGGCCCAGGCGGGAGCCGTGCTCCGGGCGTCGGCCATGAAGGCGGGAAGGCTCTGCGTCGCCGTCACCACGAACCAGAGGACCGCGGCCGCGCCCGCGAGGAGCCCGCCGACACAGGCCAGCACCCAGCGGCCCGGCGACCTGACCGTCCGGCGCGGATCTGACAGGGCAAAGCCGACCACCGCGACCGCGAAGCCGATGCGCCGGATCGCCGCGATCCAGGCCGTCGCCTGCAGGTTCTGATCCCATGCGAGCACCGAGAACACACCCGGGAAGCTGAGCGCCCAGGGCACGGCGAGGACGGCGGACAGCAGGTAGCCCGAGGCCAGGACGAGAAGCGGGACCGAGCGCTGCACGCGGAAGGTGGCGAACAGAAGGGCCGCGGTCGTCATCTCGATGACGAAGACGGCAGCCGCATAGGCGGGGAGGAAGATCTCGGTGCCCTGCGTCGGACGCCCCGCATAGGGAGCCGTCACAGCGAGAGCGACGACGAGCATGACCACGACGGCGAATATGACGCGAAGCTGCGTGTCCGACGGCAGTGAGGTCGAGATCAGTCTCTGGTCGGAGCTCGGTGGCATCGAGGGCGTGCTTCTCGAACAGCGGTGAGGCGAATCCGAGCATAGCACCGAGTGCGCCGGGCAGGGGCCAGGCGCTTCCGGCAGGCGTCACATCCAGCAAAGTTGGAAGGGAGCACGACCGGCGCTCGGCCGCGCTGCGGATCCGCCCGCGATGCGACCTTGCAGTAGCCGGATCAACTCACCGGAGGCAATGAAGTCTCGACACGGGATTTCCCAGCTGCCGGCCGGCGCGGTGAAGCTTCCGGTCGAGGATTCCGGAGGATATGGACGGGCCGCCGTCATCGTGCCTCAAAATACCGCCTCACGACCCGGGCGGCTGGTGTCCTGAACCTGTCCCGCCCATTCCTCATCCAGCTCGCGGCGGTGCGGATCCGAGCCGCACCGCAACGCGAGGGCAGCGGTCAGGTTTTCGCGGCGATGGCGACCACCTCGATGAGCGCTCCGCCGCCGAGGTCGGCGACGCCGACGGTGGCGCGGGCTGGCAGGGTATCGCCGAAGACCTCCGTCCAGACCGCATCCATCTCCTTCTTGCGCGACAGGTCGGTCACGAAGATGGTGGCGGAGACGACCTTGCCGAGGTCGCAGCCGACCTCCCTCAGGTAGCCGGCGAGCTTGGCGAGGATGTTGCGGGTCTGCTCGCCCATCGAGAGGCCGGTATCGTCGGCGATGATGCCGCCGACATGGACGAAGCCGTTTGCCTCGACCGCGCGGTGCATGATGGGCGTGCGGATGTTGCGCTTGATGCTCATGGCTGTCCTCTTGGAGCAGGGGGAGGGGAAGGGCGTGCGAAGCGGCCGATGCCGAGGCCGTCAATGGGCGTTGCGGTGCTGCCGTCGACGATCAGCTCCGCCATGACGGCGCCGGCGCCGGGGCCGAGCTGAAAGCCGTGCAGCGAGAAGCCGAACTGGTGATAGAGGCCCTCGTGCACGGCGCTCGGGCCGAGGACGGGAAGGTCGTCGCCCGTCCTCGCCTCGATGCCCGCCCAGGCGCGCACGATGGTCGCGCCGCGCATGACGGGAAAGAGCTCGAAGACCGTCCGGGCGCTCTCCTGCAGCTTGCGCCAGTCGAGGATCGTCTCGCCGGTATCGCGACAGGGCGTCGCGAGATGACCACCGCCGATCAGCACCGTGCCGTTGCCGAACTGCTTGAAGGAGAGCTTGCGCCCGCGCAGGATCACGACGGGCGCGATGAAGGGCGGCACGCGCGAGGTGATCATCAGCATCGGCGCCACGGTCTCGACCGGCACGGGTTCGCCGAGGCCGGCGGCGATGTCCCCGCCCCAGGCGCCGGCGGCATTGACGAGGATGGGCGCCTCGAAGCGCTCCGACCCCACATCGACCCGCCAGAGCCCGTCCTGCCTGCGGATACCGGTCGCGCCCATGCCCTCGCGCACGATGGCGCCGAGATGCCCGGCCTTGCGCCGGAAGGCGGTCGTCGTGCGCGCCGGGCTGGCGGCGCCGTCGCGGCGCGAGACGATGCCGCCGGGGCAGCTGTCGGAGACGGCCGGCACGAGGCGGCGCAGCTCGGCCGCGTCGATCAGTTCCTCGTGGCTGAAGCCGAGGGCTTCGAGCTCGGCCACGCGGGCGCGGCAGGCCGCGAGCTCCTCCCCGGTTTCGGCGACCAGCACCTGGCCGTGGCTCTCGAACTCGCAATCGTCGTCGACGATGTCCGCGATCCGCTCCCAGAGGCCCATGGAGCGGATGGAGAGCGGAATCTCGGCCGTGTGGCGGGCGAGCTGGCGCACGCCGCCGGCGTTGACACCGGAAGCGTGGCGGCCGGCATAGTCCTTCTCGACGAGAACGGGGCGCAGCCCCTTGAGGCAGAGGTGCACGGCCGTAGAGCAGCCGTGGATCCCGCCGCCGATGATGATGGCGTCGGCGCGCGTCATCCCCTGACCACGGCCTTCGTCGCGTCCTCGCCCTTGGGCAGCGAGGCGAGCTCGGCGAGCGTGATGGGCTTTACCGGCGCGCGCAGCCGGTAATAGCCGATCTCCGCCGGCGTCCTGCCGCGCGCTTCGGCCATCAGTTCCGTCACCGTCAGCCCGCACAGGCGGCCCTGGCACGGTCCCATGCCCGTGCGGCGATAGGCCTTCAGCTGGTTGGGGCCCGTGGCGCCCAGGGCGACGGATTCGCGGATGTCCCGCGCCGTCACTTCCTCACAGCGGCAGACGACGGTCTCGTCGGCGGGGATGCGGAACTGGCGCGCCGGCTGGAACAGCACGTCGAGGAAGGCGCGTCCGCGCTCGGCCCTGGCGAGCTCGGACGCCAGCGTGGCATGGTCGGCCAGGGCCAGGCCCGCCTCCGGTTTCAGCGCCTCGATCACCGCCCGCGCGGCGATGCGCCCGCGGTGCACCGCGACGCTGGCCCCGCCGATGCCGGCGCCATCGCCGGCGACGTGGATGCCGGCGACGGAGCTTTCGCCCCGCTCGTCGAGCTCCGGGACCCAGCACAATTGGACGTCGTCCCACCGGTGCCGGACGCCCGCCGCCATGGCGAGATTGACGTTGGGCACGACGCCCTGATGCAGCAGGAGCACGTCGACCGGTATCTCGGAGCGGCGACCGCCTGCCTCGTAGGCGAGGGCCTCGACGCGGCCGCTGCCCCTCGCGGCGAGGCTGGTGACACCGCCGACGACCTGCGTGCGGGCGCGGACCTCGCGCATCATGGCGAGCCCCTTGAAGAAATAGGGCGAGGTCAGGAACGGTGGCAGGTGCGGCAGGGCGCGCAGGCGGTTGCGGCGGTCGGCCGTGTCGAGCACGAGGTCGATCATGCCGCCCATGCGCAGGATCTGGGCGGACAGCAGCCACAGGAGCGGCCCCTGACCGGCGACGACGACCCGGCCCTGCGGCAGCAGGCCGGAAGACTTGAGCATCGTCTGCGCGGCACCCGCCGTCATCACGCCCGGCAAGGTCCAGCCGGGGATCGGGAACGGCCGCTCCAGCGCGCCGGTGGCGAGGATGATGCGCTTCGCCCGCACGAGGCGGGCGCCGCCGTCGATGGACAGGCCGACCTCGAGGGTCCGGTCGAGGCTCCAGACAGTCGCCCGCTGGAGGATTTCGGCGCCGCTCGCCCGCACATCGTCGACGAGGCGCTGCCCCGCCCAGTAGTCGTCGCCGAGAAGGCGCTTCTCCTTGACCGGCGTCGTCGTGATGGCGCGCCAGACCTGCCCGCCCGGGCCCATGTTCTCGTCGACGAGGAGCGTGGCGAGGCCGGCGCCGGCCGTGAGCGCCGCGGCGGCGAGGCCGGCGGGACCTGCGCCGATGACGACGACGTCATAGGCGTCGCGCTGGGGGATGCTGGTCATCGTCCGATCTCTCTCTTGCCCTTCTGGATCTCGATCCTCATGCCCTCGCGCACCGGCACGAGGCAGCCCTGGCGGTTGCCCATGCCGTCGATGGTCACGAGGCAGTCGAAGCAGACGCCCATCATGCAGTAGGGCAGGCGCGGCGCCCCGCTCACGGCGGTGGACCGGCGCACGTCGAGGCCGGAGGCGAGCAGCGCCGCGGCCACGGTGTCGCCTTCGCGGGCGGTGACGCTCTGCCCCTCGACGAAGATCTCGACCGCCCGGCGGCGGTCCTCCTCAATGCGCTTGAACATTCCGCTTCTCCTGAGCCCACGCGCCATGCGGCCCTGCGGGCATGTCCGTCCCGTCCTTCGCCGCCTCGGCAAAGCGCCGGGCGCTGAAGGCGCCGGTCCTGTCCGGGTCGAGCCGACCGGCGGCGATCATGGGGGCGAGCTCGTAGGCGTGGATCGCGGCCAGCGTCACGCCCGAGTGGCAGCAGGCGACGAAGGCGCCGGGGCAGGTCTGCGACTGGTCGTAGATGGGAAAGCCGTCCTTCGGCATGACGCGGATGCCCGCCCAGCTGCGCACCACGTTGAGCCGCCCGAGCAGCGGGAACGTGCGCCGGGCCCGGTCGGCCATGACCGAGGTGATCGGCAGCCGGGCCTCGCTGTCATCGAGCGCGTCCTCCTTGCTGTCGCCGATCATGACCGTGCCCTCGTCGGTCTGGCGGATGGTCGTCAGCGGATGGGGGAGGAAGGGGGCCGTCCGCTCGGTGACGATGACCTGGCCGCGCGTCGGCCCCATCGGCGCCGTGAGCCCGACCATGGGGGCGAGGGTCTCGTTGGCGTTTCCGGCGGCGAGCACGACCTTTCCGGAGGCGATCTCGCCTCCCGCCGTCGTCAGGCGAAAGCCGCCGCCGGTATAGGAGATCGCCGTCACGGCATGGTCGGGGCGGTAGTCCACCCCGAGACGGGCGAGGCCTGTGTGGAGCGCGCGAAAGGTGCGCAGCGAATTCACATGGCCGTCGAGCGGGCAGAAGCTGCCGCCGACGACCTCGGGGCCGATGTGGGGCAGCATCTTCGCCACCTCGGCGTGGCCGAGGATCTCGAAGTGGTAGGCTGCGCCTCCCGGCTGCTCGCTCATGCGCTTCACCGTGTCGGCGCGCTGGGCCAGCTCCTCCTCGCTCAGGGCGAGGTGGAAGCCGCCGTTGCGCTGGAAGCAGACGTCGAGCCCCGTCTGCTCGCGGATCTCCTCCGCCAGCCGCGGCCAGCTGTTGGAGGCCGCGACGGTCCAGCGGGTATAGGCGGACATGCCGAGGCCCTTGCTCTGCACCCACACGAGGGCGAAGTTGGCGCGCGAGGCGCGCTTGACCATGTCGCCCTCGTCGAGCACGCAGACGCGCTGGCCGAGGCGCCCGAGCCCCCAGGCGATGGCCGAGCCGAGCAGTCCGCCGCCGACGACGGCGACGTCATAGTCCCTGGACATCTCAGCTCTCCCTAGCTGCTGCGGTCGCTGTGGCCGGCGAGCACGCGGTCGAGCCCGTAGAACCGGTCGAGCAGGACGAGCGCGATCATCGTGATGGCGATGACGCAGGCGGAGACGGATGTGACGAGCGGATCGATATTGTCCTGCACGTAGAGGAACATCCGGACCGGGAGCGTCTCGACGCCGGGCGCGGCGAGAAAGACCGTCATGGTGACTTCGTCGAAGGATTGGATGAAGGCGAGCGCCCAGCCGCTGACGACGCCGGGCAGGATGAGCGGCAGGGTGATGCGACGGAACAACGTCCAGCCGTTCGCCCCAAGCGACACGGCGGCCATCTCGACCGAGCGGTCCATGCCGACCGCCGCCGCCAGCGTCAGGCGTAGCGCGAAGGGAAACACCAGGATGACATGGGCGACGAGCAGCGCCGGAAACGTCCCGCTGATGCCGATCTGGGTGAAGAAGCGCAGGAAGGCGACGCCGAGCACCACATGCGGGATCATCAGCGGCGAAAGGAAGAGCGCGGAGATCGCCTCGCGCCCGGGGAACTGGTGGCGAGCCACGGCGAGCGCGGCCGGAATGGCGAAGCCGAGCGCGATGAACGAGGAGGCGGCGCCGACCCACAGGCTCACCCAGAACGCGTCGATGAACTCCGGATAGCTCGCGAGCGCCCGGAACCAGCGCAGGGAGAAGCCGTTGACCGGCAGCGAGAGATAGCCCTCGGGCGTGAAGGCGACGAGGCATACCACGGCGATCGGTGCCAGCATGAAGACGACGAAGACGGCGTGGAACAGAAGCGACAGGGGACCGTTGCGGCTCATCGGAAGACCTCCGCATAGCGGCGCTCGATCAGCGCGTTGCTGCCCACGACGATGAGGACGATGGCCAGCAGCAGCAGCACGGCGACCGCGGCGCCGAGCGGCCAGTTGAGCGTGTTGAGGAATTCGTCGTAGGCCAGGGTCGAGGCCACCTTCAGCCGCCGGCCGCCGATGATGGCGGGGGTGGCGAAGGCGCTGGCGGACAGCGAGAAGACGATGATGCCGCCGGCGAGGATGCCCGGCATGATCTGCGGCAGGATGATGCGGCCGATGACGGTGAGGGAGCCGGCGCCGAGCGACGTCGCCGCGTTCTCGATCTGCGGATCGAGACGCTGCAGCGCGGCCCAGACCGAGAGCACCATGAAGGGCATCATCACATGGGCGAGCGCGATGACGACGCCCGTCTCCGTGAACATGAAGGGCAGCGGCCTGTCGATCAGGCCGAGCGCGATCAGCCCCTTGTTGGCGACGCCGTTCTCGCCGCCGAACAGCAATGCCCAGCCGAGCGTGCGTGCCACGACCGAGATCAGGAGCGGCCCGAGAACAACGAGCAGGAAGAGGCCCTTCCACGGCGGGCGCATGCGGTGGAGGATGTAAGCCTCCGGCGCGCCGAGCAGTGCGGTCAGCACCGTCGCGAGCGCGGCGATGCGGAAGGTGCGCACGAACATCTCGAGGAAATAGCCGTCCGACCAGATCTCGGCCCAGTTCTTCAGGACGAGGACGGGCTCGATCCCCGTGTACTGCCCCCAGTTGTGGAACGAGAGCAGGACCGTCATCGCAAGCGGCACGACGAGCACCGCGACGAACAAGGCGAGGGCGGGCAGGACGAGCGCCCAGGGCGCCCTCTGCGCGGAGGCGCTGGTGCTGGCAGCCGCTGCGGCCGGCGGGGCGGCGGTGGTCGTGGCGGCGGTCGCGGTCATGCCTCGCCTCCCCGGCGCAGGCCCATGTCCTCGGCCCGCCAGACGAGGCGCACGGCCTCGCCCTCGGCCGGTTGCCGCTCGCCGTTGTTCTGCCGCACCACGAGGGCGGCGCCGCACTCCGTCTCGCACTGGAAGAGCCAGTGGTTGCCCTGGAAGATGCGGTTCGCGATCCGGGCCGCAAGGCCGTCGGCCGTGCCGTCGGCGAAGGCCACCTTCTCCGGGCGCACGGTGATCGTGACGGCGCCGGAGGGACCAGCCGGCGCCGGCCACCGGCAGGAGCCGGCGACGAGCACCCGGCCGCTGCCGTTCGGCCGGACCTCGGCCGGGAACTCGTTGGTCTTGCCGAGGAAGTGCGAGACGAAGGCCGAGGCCGGGCGCTCGTAGGTCTCGTGCGGGGTGCCGATCTGCTCGATGCGCCCCTTGCTCATGACGACGATGCGGTCCGACAGCGCCATGGCCTCGGTCTGGTCGTGGGTGACGAGCACGGTCGTCGTGCCGAGGTTGCGCTGGATCTGGCGCAGCTCGATCTGCATGTCCTCGCGCAGCTTGGCGTCGAGATTGGACAGCGGCTCGTCGAGCAGCAGCACGTCCGGCCGGATGACGAGCGCGCGGGCGAGCGCCACGCGCTGCTGCTGGCCGCCGGACATGCGGCGCGGGTGGCGCTCGCCGTAGCCGGCGAGCCCGACCATGGCGAGGGCGTCGCGCACGCGTGCCTCCCGCTCGGCGCGCGGCACGCCGCGCATCTCGAGGCCGAAGGCGATGTTCTCGGCCGCCGTCAGGTGCGGGAAGAGCGCGTAGCTCTGGAAGACGATGCCGAGCCCGCGCCTCGCCGGCCTGACCCGCGCAAGGTCGCGCCCGTCGAGGCGGATCGCGCCGCCGGAGGGATCGAGGAACCCCGCGATCATCTGCAGGGTCGTGGTCTTGCCGCAGCCGGAGGGGCCGAGGAACGAGATGAACTCGCCCTTCGCCACGCTGAGGCAGAAGCCCTCGACGGCGACGTGGCCGCCGAAGCGCTTGCTGACATGGTCGAGTTCGAGGAAGGCCACGGCCGTGTCCCATGAAAGGAGGAGTGGAGGGCGCCGGCTGCCGGCCGGCGCCGCGAGCAGGGTCGAAGGGGGCGCGCGACGGCGGCTGCGCGGATGCCGCGCAGCCGGAGGGTCAGCGCTCGACCTCGCGGTTCCAGCGCTTGGTCCACTCCTCGCGCTTGGGATTGATGCGCGCCCAGTCGGGATTGTAGAGCGCCTTCACCCGCTCGCCGATGGGCGCCATCCGCCCGAGCTCGGCGGGCACCTCGACGTTCCTGTTGACCGGGCCGTAGCCGTAATCCCTGAGCAGCACGAGCTGCAGCTCCGGCTTCAGCAGCGCCTTGACGAATGCCGAGGCGAGGGGCGAGACGCCCGGCTTCTCGATCGGGCAGGCCGAGGCGAGCAGCGTGACGGCGCCTTCCTTGGGATAGACGAAGTCGACGGGGAAGCCGGTATTGGCGAAGGACTGCGCCCGGCCGGTGCCCCAGACGGCGAGCGCCGCCTGCCCCGACTGGAAGAGCTCGGTCATCTTGCCCGGCGAGGGCTCGTAGGCGAGGACGTTGGCGTTGACCTCCTTCATCGCCTTGAAGCCCGGCTCGATGTCGTCCTCGCCGCCGCCGTTCATGCGGGCGAACATGAGCAGCGTGTAAAGGCCGTAGGTGTTGTTGATCGGCGGGATGACGATGAGGTTCTTGAACTTCGGATCCTTGAGGTCGTCCCAGGACGCCGGGGCGCTCCAGCCCTTCTCGGCGAACAGATCCTTG
This sequence comes from Chelatococcus caeni, assembly GCF_014196925.1. Classification (GTDB taxonomy): domain Bacteria; phylum Pseudomonadota; class Alphaproteobacteria; order Rhizobiales; family Beijerinckiaceae; genus Chelatococcus_A; species Chelatococcus_A caeni. Next base: position 755,649 of record NZ_JACIEN010000002.1, read on the forward strand.
TTGTAGACGAGGCCGGTGGCGACGAGGCCGATGGCCACCGCCCGGTCGTCCTTGAAGCGCGCCGCGTCGTAGAGATCGGCCGCAGGCAGGTCCGCGATGCGGCCGCAGAAGCCGAGCTCGATCGCCTGATACATCGGCCCGTCGTCGACGATGGCGACGTCGATCTGCTGGTTGCCCTTCTGCGCCTGGAGCTTGGCGAGCGTATCGGTCGAATTGCCGGCGACGTACTGGACCTTGACGCCGTGCTCCTTCTCGAACTGCGGGATGACCTCGTCGCGCATGGTCTTTTCGAAGGAGCCGCCGTAGCCGGCGACATAAAGCACTTTCTCCTGCGCGAAAGCGGGCGGGGCGAACGCCATCGTTGCCGCGAGACTGGCCGCGGCGATCAGCTGTGAGCGGTGCATGAGCTTTGATTCCCCTGTTGGCCAGGACGCAGGGGGCGGCTTTTTCTGTCTCACCCGCGTCCTGAGTGCCCTCAAATCCTTCCAAAGAAGCGGATTGATCGTCAAATTCATAATGATATCTTTGTTATAAACGAATGTTATGATCGGGAACGCGATGGCGCGGATCAATCTGAGGCAGGTGGAGGCGTTCCGCGCCGTGATGCTGTCGGGCAGCGTCACGGCGGCCGCCGCGGTGATGGGCGTGACGCAGCCGGCGATCAGCCGCATGCTGCGCGACCTGCAGTCGTCCCTGAACATGCGGCTGTTCGAGAAGAAGGGGAGCGGCCTCGTTCCCACGGCCGCCGCCAGCGCCCTCTATGCGGAGGTGGAGCGCTCCTTCCTCGGCCTCGACCGCATCCTCGCGGCGGCCGAGGAGATCCGCACGCGCCGCACGGGCATGCTGCGCGTCGCCGCCCTGCCGGCGCTCGCCAACGGCTTCCTGCCGCGCTTCTCGGGCGGCTTCCTGCTCGAGCGGCCCAATCTCAGCTTCGCGCTGTTCGGCGTGATCTCGCCGATCGTCGTCGACTGGGTCCTGAACCTGCAGTGCGACGTCGGCTTCGCCGAGGTGCCGATCGCCCATTCCGGCCTGCCGATGAGCCGCATGCCGGCCCTGGCGCGGGTCGCCGTGCTGCCCCGGGGGCATCGGCTCGAGAGCAGGGCCGTCCTCGAGCCGCGGGATTTCGAGGGCGAGACCTTCATCTCGCTCATGCCGAGCAGCTCCGGCCGGCACCTCATCGACAACATCTTCGCCAAGGCGGGGGTCTCCCGCGTCCTGCGCGTGGAGACCGCCCTGTCGGAGATCATGTGCGGGCTCGTCGCCTCGGGCCTCGGCGTGTCCATCTGCGATCCCTTCACCGCGGCCGAATACGCCTCGCGCGGCGTCGTCGCCCGCCCCTTCCTGCCGCGCATCGACTTCGACTTCGCGGCGGTGTTTCCGCCCCATCGAAGCCCGTCGCCCGTCGCCGTGGAATTCGTCGAGGCCTTCGCGCACCACATCGAAGGCCTCGGGCTCATTCCAACATAGGCGCGATTTTCGAGGGCACGTCCCGGGCTGGTGGCGGACCGCGTCGAGACGTTGCGTGCGGGTTCCTAGATGCCGCGAGCATGATCGTCCACGGGTGCCGGACGCGGCATGGCCGTGCTCCAAATGCTATTTCTGTTATGACGCGGATCGTTCTGCCGCTCGCACGGGCACCGCTTCATAGTTCTCCCGACATCGAGGAAGCCCCGCCGCGCTCCTGCGCTCCGGGGCTCTCTGCAGGGAGAGCGTCGCGTGGCGGCACAGGTGCTTGGGTTCGTTGGTCTTGGCCGCATGGGCGGCCCCATGAGCGGCCGGCTCGTCGAGGCCGGCTACGAGGTATGCGTCTTCGACGCGAACGGTGCCGCCCTCGAGGCGGCCGTCGGCCAGGGTGCGCGGGCCGCATCCTCGCCGTCCGATCTCGCATCCCGCGCCGACATCGTCTTCGTCAGCCTGCCGACGCCGGACATCGTCAGGGCGGTTGTGCTGGGCGAGGGCGGGATCGCCTCCGGCAGCCGCGCGCGGATCGTGGTGGACCTGTCGACCAGCGGGCCGCGGACGGCCAAGCTCCTCGCAGAGGGCCTCGCGAAGAGCGGCAAGATCGGCGTCGATGCCCCCGTGAGCGGCGGCATCGCCGGCGCCAGGAACGGCACGCTCGCCGTCATGGTGTCCTGCCCGCGGGAGACCTACGAGACGCTCGAACCCATCCTCAAGATCTTCGGGCGGCTGTTCTACACCGGCGAGAAGCCGGGCCTCGCGCAGACGGCCAAGCTCGCCAACAACCTCCTCGCCGCCGCGGCGCTCGTGGTCTCCTCGGAGGCCGTCGTGATGGGGGTCAAGGCCGGCATCGACCCCAAGGTCCTCATCGACATCCTCAATGCCAGCACGGGCCGCAACAGCGCGACCCAGGACAAGTTCCCGCGCGCCATCCTGACCCGCACCTTCGACTTCGGCTTTGCGACGGGGCTTTCCTACAAGGACGTGCGCCTTTGCATCGACGAGGCCGAGGCGATGGGCGTGCCGATGGTCGCCGGCGCCATCGTCCGGCAGATGCTGGCCGTCACCAACGCCAAATTCGGCCCGGATTCCGACTTCACCTCCATCGCCAAGGTGGTCGAGGAGTGGGCCGGCGTCGAAATCCGGGGCTGAGCATCGAGCGCGAGGGCCGCCATGACCGCGTCCGCGAAACACCAATTCCTTGCCGGCCGGCTGGCGCGCCGGGCGCTGGATGCTGCGGGCGGGCCCCTGCCGGAGGCCGTTGCGGCGAAGGCGAGGACATGCCTCATCGATTTCATGTCCTGCGCCTTCGAGGCGCGCGACCTGCCGTGGAGCCGGCAGGCGCTCGCGGTGACGAAGGCGACCGGGACGGGCGCCCACGTCGTCGGCTTCGACCATGTCGCCTGGCCACGCGATGCGGCCTTCGTCAATGCCACGCTCGGGCACGGGCTGGTGCGCGAGGACATGCATGCCGGCAGCATCAGCCACCACGGCGTCGTCGTCTGGCCGGTGCTGCTCGCCCTGGCGCAGCGCCGGCCCGTCTCGGGGGGCGATCTCCTCAGGGCCGCCGTGATCGGTTATGAAGCCGGCTGCAGGATCGGCCGCGCGCTGTTCGACGCCGATCTCGCCCGTCTCTTCCGGCCGACGGGGCTCACCGCGCCGCTGGGCGCCTCGCTCGCGGCGGCCCGGCTCCTCGATTTCGACGCCGAACAGGCGACCTCGGCCCTCTCGCTCGCGGCGAATACCGTCGGCGGCTTGAACCAATGGCCGCATCACGGCGGCAGCGAGATGTATTTCCAGCCCGCCTTCGCCGCCCGCAATACCGTCACGGCGGTGGAACTGGCGGAAGCGGGCGCCTTCGCGTCGCCCGACATTCTCGAGGGCGAGGCCGGCCTCTTCGCGGCCTTCGCCCGCAGGCTGCCGCCGGACGGGATCGAGCTGTTCGCGGATGGGCATTTCGAGATCCTCGACGTCTACAACAAGCCCGTTCCGGCCTGCAATTTCGCCCAGACGCCATGCCAGGCCGCGGTCGCGGCGCTGCAAGAGGCGGGTGCCGGCTCCGAGGCCGTCCGATCCGTGTCGATCCGGGTGACCAGGGCGGCGCTGCGCTATCCGGGCTGCGACTTCGCTGGCCCGTACGAGCGGCCGCTGCAGGCCAAGATGAGCATCCAGTTCGGCGTTGCCGCCGCCCTCGCGCGGGGGGCGATCGAGGAGGCGAACTACGCCCGTCTCGCCGACGCGGAGATCATGCGCCTCGTGTCGGTGACGCGCCTCTCGGAAGACGCGGCGCTCACCGCCGCCTTCCCGGCCGCGCAGGGGGCCGAGGTCGTCCTCGGCCTTGCCGACGGCAGGCGGATCGCCCGGCGGCTCGAGGACGTGGTGCATGCGACGGCCGACGACGTGCGCCGGCGCTTTCGCGAGGCGGCCGGTGCCGTGCTCGGCGAGCGCCGGGCGCGCGAGATCGAGGCCTTCGTGGACGATCTCGACGCAATCGCCGATGCCGGGCGCCTGCTCGTGCTGTGCGCTCCGAGGGGCGAAGCCAAGCGGCGTGCCGAACCTCTGTCGGCCGCCGAATAAGCCAATTCCGGCGCTGGGGCGCCGGCCAAAGAGAGCCGCCCAAGCGGCTGGAAGAACCGGGAGGAACGTGGCGCGATGCACGCTTCAGTCATGTCGACAGTCTGGCGCGTGGGCGCCAGCGGGCACCGGATGCGGAGGACAGGCCCGTGACCGCGCCCCAGATCATCGAGAACATCCTGCAGGCGCTCGTCGCCGGCGTGCTCGTCGGCTCGCTCTATGGGCTTATGTGCGTCGGGCTGGCGCTCATCTTCGGCGTCATGCGCGTGATCAACTTCGCCCACGGCGACTTCATGATGCTGGGCATGTACGCCGCCTACTATATCTTCACGGCGCTCGGCATCCACGTGCTCTTCGGCAACGGCTTCGGGCCCTATGTGGCGGCGGTGCTCGCCGGGCCGCTGCTGTTCGTCGTCGGCTACGGCATTCACCGGGCGCTGATCTCGCAGGTGACGGGAACGCGCACGCTCGGCCTCGACGGCGAGGGCCATTACGCCCAGCTCGTCCTGACGCTCGGCATCGCGCTCATCCTGCAGAACGGCGCGCTCATCGCCTTCGGCTCCATGCCCGTGTCGATCCGCACGCCGCTGTCGATCAGCGCCTGGGAGCTCGGGCCCTTCTGGGGCGACTTCGTCAGCGTCTTCATCAACAAGTCCCGCGGCATCGCCGCCCTGATATCGGGGGTGGTGATTGCCGGCATCGCGCTCGTCATCACGCATTCGCGTCTCGGCAAGGCGTTGCGCGCCTCGGCCGACAATCCCGTGGCGGCGACCTACATGGGCATCGACGTCGACCGCGCGCACCGCGTCGCCTTCGGGCTCGGCGTCGCCATCACGGCGGTGGCGGGCGGCCTGCTCGCCACGACCTATCCGTTCCACCCCTTCGTCGGGCTCGAATACGTCATCGTCATGTATGCCGGCGTCGTGCTCGGCGGCATGGGCAGCATCATGGGCGCCTTCTGGGGCGGCATGACCATCGGCCTTGTGCAGCAGATGTCGACGCTCGTCCTGCCGACGCAGCTCCAGAACACCGCGATCTTCGTGATGTTCCTGCTGATCGTCTTCCTGAGGCCGCAAGGGTTCTTCGGCCGCGTCGTGGAGAGGACGTGACATGAGGCAAGACCGCTCTCTCCTCGCGATCCTCGTCTTCGCCGTCGTCTATGCGGCGCTATCGCTCACCGTCACCAACTCCTACTACCAGCTCATGATGACGCTGGTCCTCGTCTGGGCGACGATGGGCCTGTCGTGGAACCTGCTCAGCGGCTATACGGGCCTCGTCTCGTTCGGCCATGCGGCCTTCTTCGGCCTCGGCGCCTATACGGTCGCGCTGGCGCAGAACTATTTCGGCCTCTCGCCCTGGATTTCGATCCCCATCGCGGCCGTGCTGGGCGGCATTGCCGGCCTCGTCGTCGGCCTGCCGACCTTCCGGCTGAGGGGGCACTATTTCGCCCTCGCCATGCTCGCCTATCCGCTGGCGCTGCTCTACGTCTTCGAGTGGCTCGGCTACCAGGAGGTCTCGCTCCCCATGGAGCGGGTGCATCCGGCAGCCTACATGCAGTTCTCGGACGGGCGCATCTACACCTTCATCGCGCTCGTCATCCTCGTTCTCGTCATGCTCGTCACCCGAAGGGTCGAGCGCTCGCGCTTCGGCCTCGCCCTCATGGCGATCAAGCAGAACGAGGCAGCGGCGGATGCCGCCGGCATCGACACGCTCGGCTGGAAGCTGCGCGCCATCGCCCTCAGCGGCATGATCGCGGGCGGCATCGGCGGCTTCTACGCCGTCGTCCTCCTCGTGGTCACGCCGATCGCGGTGTTCGGCATGCTCGTCTCGGCGCAGGCCCTGACGGTCGCCATGTTCGGCGGTGTCGGCACGGTCTGGGGCCCGGTGATCGGCGCGCTCATCCTCATTCCGGTCAGCGAGACGCTGCATGCCGAACTCGGCGCCTGGGTGCCCGGCATCCAGGGCGTGATCTACGGCTGCGCCATCATCGCGGTGATGATCGCCGCCCCCGAGGGCCTGTTCTGGACGCTGCGCGACCGCTTCTTCAAGCGGGCGCCGGCTGCGGCGGCCGAGGCTCCGCCGCCGTCGCCGGAGAATGTCGTTGCCTGGTCGGCGCAGCGCCCGCGCCGCACGGTCGGGGACGAGGTCATCCTCGACGTGAAGGGTCTCTCCAAGTCCTTCGGGGGCCTGAAGGCCGTGCAGGACGTCAGCTTCCAGGTCCGCAAGGGCATGATCCTCGGCATCATCGGCCCGAACGGGGCGGGCAAGACCACCGTCTTCAACCTGCTCAACGGCTTCCTGGTGCCGGATACGGGGGAAGTGCTGCTCAACGGCCGCAACATCGTCGGTCGCAAGCCTCACCAGCTGTGCGCCATGGGCATGGGCCGCACCTTCCAGATCATGCGCCCGTTCCAGCGCATGACGGTGGCGGACAACGTGCTCGTCGGCGCCTTCGTCAAGGCGGCGACCGACGAGGAGGCTCGCAGGCTCGCGGCCGACGCGATCCGCCGGGTCGGGCTCGCCGACCATGCGGACGAGATCGCCGGCGGCCTCGCCACGCGGCAGCTCCGCCTGATGGAGATCGCCCGGGCGCTCGCCGGGCAGCCCGAGATCCTGCTGCTCGACGAAACGCTCGCAGGCCTCGGCCACGGCGAGGTCGACGATGTCATCGCCGTCATCCGCAGGCTGGCGGACGAAGGCACCACCATCGTCATCATCGAGCACACGATGCAGGCCATGGTCCGCCTCGTCGACCACTTCCTCGTGCTCGACCACGGCGCCGTGCTCGTCGACGGCGAGCCGGAGGCGGTCACGCGCGATCCGCAGGTGGTCGAAGCCTATCTCGGCAAGAAATGGGGCGCCTATGCTCACAATTGATCGCCTCGACGCGGCCTATTCGGTGCTGCCGGTCCTCAAGGGCGTCTCGATCGAGGTGGCCGCCGGGCAGTTCGTCGCCATCGTCGGCCCGAACGGGGCCGGAAAGACGACCCTGTTCAAGACGATCTCCGGCATCGTCATTCCGTCGGCGGGGCGGCTCGTCTTCGACGGGCAGGACCTCATGAGCGTGCCGCCGTCGGCGCGCGCGCATCTCGGCATCGCCCACGTGCCGGAAGGCCGCCAGGTGTTCCCGTCGCTGACCGTGATGGAGAACCTCGAGATGGGCGCCTACACGGCGGCGGGCCGGCGCGCCTGGCGGTCCAACCTCGACATGATCCTGACCCTGATGCCGGTGCTCGCCGAGCGCCGCCACCAGCCGGCGGGCACCCTGTCGGGCGGCCAGCAGCAGATGCTCGCCATCGGGCGCGGGCTCGCCTCGGCGCCCAAGCTGCTGATGCTCGACGAGCCGTCCATGGGCCTCGCGCCGGCGATGGCCGACTTCATCTTCGAGCGGCTCATCGACATCCGCCGCCAGACGAACCTCACGATCCTGCTCGTCGAGCAGCGGGTCGCGGAGGCGCTGGAGACGGCCGACTACGGCTACGTGCTGGAGACGGGGCGCGTGGTGCTGGAAGGCACCAACGCGACGCTGCGCGCCGATGACCGTGTCCGGCAGGCCTATCTCGGCATGTGACGACAACAGCCGCCGCAAAGGCGGGAACGGGAAAAAAGGGGAGGACGGGATGCACAGCAAGGGATCGTTGACGAGGCGCGGCCTCATCGCGACGGCCGCGGCTTTCGGGGTTGCCGGCGCGGCGCGGGCGCAGCAGCCGGCCGAGGTGAAGATCGGCCTCATCGTGCCGTTGTCCGGCCTCTACACGCGGCCCGGCACGGTCATGCGCATGGGCGCGCAGATGGGCATCGAGCACATCAACGCACAGGGCGGCATCAAGGCGCTCGGCGGCGCCAGGCTGCGGCTGGTGACCATCGACTGCGGCGACACGACGGAGAAGGCCAAGAACGCAGCGCAGCGCATGGTGGCGCAGGAGCCGGACCTCGTCGGCGCCACAGGCTCCTATCTCAGCTCCTTCACGCTTGCGGTGACGGAGGTCACGGAGCGGGCGCAGCTGCCGGTGGTGACGCTGTCCTACTCGGACCTGCTCACGGAACGCGGCTTCAAGTTCATCTTCCAGACCGCGGCGACCGCAGGCGCGCAATCCGCCATGGGGCTGCCGGAACTGATGAAGCTCGCCCAGTCGGCGTCCGGCAAGCGGCCGAAGACGGTCGGCATCGTCATGGACAACACGGCGACCTCCGTCGCCACCGCCAAGGCCATCAAGGAGAAGCTGCTCGACGAGCTCGGCCTCGAACTCCTCTTCGATGAGGTCTGGACGCCGCCGCTCGCCGATGCGACGCCGCTCGTCCAGCGCGTCCGCTCGGCGCGTCCTGATCTTCTCCTCTTCATGCCGAACGCCGTGTCCGACGCAAAGCTCGGCCTCGAGAAGCTGAGCGAGTTCGGCCTCGGGCAGGGGCGCATCCCGACGATCTCCTTCTCGATCACGGTGGCCGAGCCCGACATGCTGCAGAGCGTGACGCCGGAGGTGGTGCAGGGCCTCATGACCATCGTCGCCAACTGGGGCTCGAAGGGCCAGGAGGCGCTGATGGCGGAGCTGAAGGCCAAGTACGGCGAGCCCTGGATGACGCAGAACGCCATCTCGACCTATGGCGATATGTGGCTGTTCAAGGAGGCGCTGGAAAAGGCCGGCAAGGCCGATCGCCTCGCCGTTGCCGAGGCGCTGCGCAACCTCGATGGCGCACCGTCGCGGTACTACCCGGGCGGCATCCTGAAATTCGACGAGCGGGGCCGGCGCATCGGCGCCGGCATCACCATCGTGCAGTGGCAGGACGGCGTGCCCGTCACCGTCTATCCGCCCGATCTCGCCACGGCGCAGCCGTTCTGGCCCAAGGCCTGAGGGTGCCCGGCGCAAGCAAGACCATCATCCAGGGAGGGACAATCATGAACACGAAGACGTGTGGTGCGAGCCGCCGCGCCGTGCTGGCCGCCGGGCTTGCTCTTGCGGCATCCGCGATCACCGGCGAGGCCGCGGCGCAGCAGCCCGCCGAGGTGAAGGTGGGCCTGCTCGTGCCGCTCTCGGGCATCTACAGCCGGCCCGGCCAGGTGATGCGCATGGGCGCCGAGATGGCGGTCGAGCACATCAATGCCGCGGGCGGCATCAAGGCGCTCGGCGGCGCCAAGCTGAAGCTCGTGCAGATCGATGCCGGCGACAGCACCGAGAAGGCCAAGAACGCCGCCCAGCGCATGGTGGCGCAGGAGGGCGACCTCGTGGCGGCGAGCGCCGCCTATCTCAGCTCCTTCACCCTCGCCGTCACCGAGGTGACGGAGCGGGCGCACCTGCCGGTGCTGACGCTGTCCTATTCCGACCTCATCACCGAGCGCGGCTTCAAATATGTCTTCCAGACCTCGGCGACCGCGGCGGCGCAGGCCGAGACAGCGCTGCCCGAGATCATGAAGCTCGCCGAGGCGACCTCCGGCGAGCGGCCGAAGACGGTGGCCATCATCACCGACAACACCGCCGCTTCCGTCGCCTCGGTGAAGCCGATGAAGGAGCGGCTGCTCAAGCAGTATGGCCTCGAACTCGTCGTCGACGAGACATGGACGCCGCCGCTCGCCGATGCGACGCCGCTCGTGCAGCGCGTGCGCGCCACGCGTCCCGACATGCTCTTCTTCCTGCCGACCGTGATCTCGGATGCCAAGCTCCTTCTCGAGAAGATGAACGAATTCGGCCTCGCCCAGGCGCGCATCCCGGTCATCTCCTTCGGCATCGCCGTCGCCGAGCCGGACCTTCTGAAGAACATGAGCCCGGAGCTTCTGCAGGGCGTGATGACCGTCGTCGGCAACTGGGGCTCCAAGGGGCACGAGGCGCTCATCGAGGAGCTTCGCAACAAATATGACGAGCCCTGGATGACGCAGAACGCCATCTCGACCTACGGCGACATGTGGATCATCAAGGAAGCGCTCGAGCTGGCCGGCAAGGCCGACAAGGAGGCCGTGGCCGAGGCCCTGCGCAGCATGGACCTGACGTCCGGCCCGACGAAATACTTCCCGGGCGGCCGCATGAAATTCGACGACAAGGGCCGCCGCGTCGATGCGAGCTTCACCATCGTGCAGTGGCAGGACGGCCTGCCGGTGACGGTCTATCCGCCCGATCTCGCCATGGCCAAGGCCTTCTGGTCGAAGAAATAGATTTCACCCGCGGTCGTTCACCGAGGGCGGCCGCGGTTCCTTCCCCCAACAGGAGACAGCGCATGAGCAGGGACGTTTTTGACCGCGGCCTCGAGATCCGCAAATCCGTCCTCGGCAAGGAGTTCGTCGAGAAATCCTTCGCCGCGGCCGACGATTTCAACATGCCGCAGCAGGAACTCGTCACCGAATATTGCTGGGGCGCCGTCTGGGGCCGCGAGGGCCTCGACCGCCGGACGCGCAGCATGCTCAATCTCGCCATGCTGAGCGCGCTCAACCGCCCGCATGAGCTCAGGATGCATCTCAAGGGAGCGTTGCGGAACGGCGTCACCCGTGAGGAAATCCGCGAGGTGCTGCTGCAGGTGACCATCTACTGCGGCGTGCCGGCCGGCGTGGACGCCTTCCGCACGGCGCGCGAGGTCTTCGCCGAGGTCGACGGGGCGAAATAGCGGCAGAGGAGTGTGGGAGCGTGAAGACCTATCGGATGCTGGTCGGCGGCGCCTGGATCGTGGCTGCCGGGGGAGAGACCTTCGAGACCGAGAGCCCGTTTTCCGGGGAAGCCTGGGCCCGCATTCCGCGTGGCACGCCCGCCGACGTGGACAGGGCGGTCGCGGCTGCGGCCGCCGCTTTCGCCGATCCCGCCTGGCGGCGCATCAGCGCGAGCGCCCGCGGGGCCCTGTTGCGCAGGCTCGGCGATCTCGTCGCAGCGGAGGCCGAGCGCCTCGCCGAGATCGAGACCCGCGACAACGGCAAGCTCATCACGGAGATGCGCGGCCAGCTGCGCTACATCCCGCAGTGGTTCTACTATTTCGGCGGCCTCGCGGACAAACTCGAAGGCCGGGTCATCCCGATCGACAAGCCCGGCGTCTTCAACTTCACGCGTGAGGAGCCGCTTGGCGTCGTCGCCGCCATCACCCCCTGGAATTCGCCGCTGATGCTCGCGGCCTGGAAGCTGGCGCCGGCCCTCGGCGCCGGCAACACGGTCGTCTGGAAGCCGTCCGAGTTCTCGTCGGCGTCGGCGCTCGAATTCGGGCGGCTGTTCGAGGAGGCGGGGTTCCCGCCCGGCGTCGTCAATATCGTCACCGGCTTCGGCAACGAGATCGGCGAGCGGCTCGTCGCGCATCCCCGCGTCGCCAAGGTCGCCTTCACGGGCGGCGACCGCACCGGCCAGAGCGTCTACGAACTCGCCGCCCGCTCCATCAAGCCCGTGACGCTCGAACTCGGCGGCAAGTCGGCCAATATCGTCTTCGAGGACGCCGAGATCGACAACGCCGTCAAGGGCGTCGTCTCCGGCATCTTCGCCGCGACGGGGCAGACCTGCATCGCAGGCTCCCGCGCCCTGGTGCACCGCTCGCTGCACGACGATTTCGTGGAGCGCCTGCTCGCCGTGGCGAAGACTGCGCGCATGGGCGATCCTCTTGACGAGGCCACCCAGGTCGGCCCGGTCACCACGCGTCCTCAGCACGCCAAGGTGCTCGAATATATCGAGATCGCGAAGGCGGAAGGCGCGCGCTGCGTGCTCGGCGGCACGCCCGCGACCCGGCCGGAATGCGGCAAGGGCTGGTTCGTCGAGCCGACCATCTTTACCCATGTGAAGCCCACCATGCGCATCGCGCAGGAGGAGGTGTTCGGGCCCGTCCTCTCGATCATCCCCTTCGACGACGACGAAGAGGCGATCGCCATCGCCAACGGCACCCTGTACGGGCTCGCCGCCGGCGTCTGGACGCAGAGCATCGGACGGGCGCTCACCATGGCGGAGCGGCTCGAAGCGGGCACCGTCTGGGTCAACACCTACCGGGCCGTCAGCTACATGTCGCCCTTCGGCGGCTACAAGCGCTCCGGCATCGGGCGCGAAAGCGGCCTCAGCGCCGTGCGCGAATACCTGCAGGAGAAGAGCGTCTGGATCGACACCAGCGGTGAGGTGCCGAACCCCTTCGTCATGCGCTGACGCCGCAAAACCGGGAAAGGGAGGCCATGGGCGACGACATCTACGAGGTCTATGCGGTCCGCTACGGCCACAGCGCCCGACGGTCGCCGGAGAACTTCATCGGCGGCGATGCGCACGACGTCGACATGCCGCTCGACTACTTCGTCTGGGCGATCGTCGGCGAGAAGCGGACCTTCGTCGTGGACACGGGGTTCAATGCCGAATCCGGCGGCCGGCGCGGGCGCGAGTTCGTGCTGCCCGTGGCCGAGGGCCTGCGGGCCGTCGGCGTCGATCCCGGCACGGTCGAGGATGTCATCATCACGCACATGCACTACGACCATGCCGGCAACAACGACCTTTTCCCCCGCGCCCGCTTTCACGTGCAGGACTGCGAGATGCAGTTCGTCACCGGGCGTTGCATGTGCCACCACGTGCTGCGCCACAGTTTCGAGGTCGAGGACGTCGTGGGCATGGTCCGGCGCGTCTATGCGGACAAGGTGCGCTTCCACGACGGCACGTCGGAGATCGTGCCCGGCATCACCCTGCACCACATCGGCGGCCACTCGAAGGGCCTGCAATGCGTGCGCGTCAGGACGCGGCGCGGCCATGTGGTGATCGCCTCGGATGCCGCCCATTTCTACCGCCATCTCGACGAGCGACGCGTCTTCCCGACGGTGCACAGCCTCGAAGGCGTGCTGGAGGGCTATGACACGGTCGAGAGGCTGGCGACGTCGAGGGATCATATCGTGCCCGGGCACGATCCGCTGGTGCTCGCGCTCTATCCGGCCGCCGCGCCCGGCCTCGAAGGCATCGCCGCCCGGCTCGACCTCGAGCCCAAGCGGCGCGACGGATCGTGATCACCACCGGTTGACCGGCAGCACGACGATCTCGGCGATCTGCACCTCGGGTGGCTGATCGAGCGCGAAAAGGATGCAGCGCGCCACGTCCTCTGGCGCGAGGGCCATCTTGAACTCGGCGAAATAGCGCTCGGCCGCCGCCTCGTCGCCGCGATAGCGGGCGGCGATGATGCCGGTGCGCGTGAGGCCGGGCATGATCTCGGTGACGCGGATGCCCGTCTCGGCGAGCTCGCCGCGCAGGACGCCGGTGAAGGCGTGCACTCCGGTCTTGCTCGCCGTGTAGGCCGCCATGTCGGGCACCAGCCGCAGGGCGCTGATGGAGCTCATGTTGACGATGTCGCCGCGGTTGCGCGTGACCATGTCAGGCAGGATGGCGCGGCTGATGCGCATGAGGCCGATGAGATTGGTCTCGATGATGGCGGCCCAGTCGTCGGCCGAGCCGATGTCGAAGCGGGTACGCCCGCCGATGTCGTGGCCGGCGTTGTTGATCAGGATGTCGATGCGGCCGAATGCCGGAGGCAGGGCGGAGGGCAGAGCGGCGACGGCGGCGCCGTCGCTGACGTCGAGCACGACGGCATGGGCCGCCCGGCCGAGTTCCGCCTGGAGTGCGTGCAGCGGCTCCGGCGCGCGGTCCACCAGGACGACCTGCCGGCCGCTCGCCACGAGGGCCCGCGCGATGGCCTTGCCCATGCCGCCGGCCGCGCCGGTGAGCAGCGCCGTGCGACGTTCCAGTGCTTCCTCCATCGTCATTCTCCCTTTTGTCGAAGCGCATGGTGCGCCTTGCCCGGGGCCGGATGGTGGCAGACGAATGCCTGCAAGTCGCTGTCGGGCTTGCGCTAACTGTTATGACAACTTTGTGCTATTGCTGGACAACGCCGGGCACAACGGCTGGACAAGAAAGAGTTGCAGGGATGGATATCAGGCAGCTGAAGATGTTCGCCGGTGTTGCGGAGTCCGGGAGCTTTTCGCGGGCAGCGGCGATACTTTCGGTGGCACAGCCCGTCCTGAGCCGGCAGATCAAATCACTCGAGCAGGAGCTCGGCGTGGAACTGCTCTATCGCAACGGCCGCGGCATCGTGCTGACGGAGGCGGGCAAGCTCCTGGAGCAATATGCGCGCAGCATCTTCGACACCATGGCCCGGGCCGAAGGCGACATCGCGGCCCTGCGCACGAGCCCCAAGGGGCAGATCATCATCGGCATGCCGCCATCGGTCGGCTCGGTGCTCACCGTGCCGCTGGTCCGCAGCTTCCGGCGTGATTTCCCGCTCATCGCCATGCGCGTGATGGAGGGCTTCAGCGGCCATGTGCTGGAATGGCTGATGACGGGCAAGATCGACGTGGCCGTGCTCTACAACGCGCCGGGCGTCAGCAACCTCATCTCCGAGCCGCTGCTGCAGGACGAACTCTTCCTGCTCGGCGCCGACACCGATCCGGAACGGCTGCCGCCCGGGCCGGTCCTTGCCTCGCGCCTGTCGGCGCTGCCGATGATCATGCCGAGCCGGCCGCACGGCCTGCGTCTGTTAGTCGACCAAATTCTCGGCGCGGCGCATATCAAGGTGAATGTCGAACTCGAGGTGGAGGCTATGCCCTCGACGCTCAATCTCGTGGAGCAGGGCTTCGGCTACACCATCCTGTCCTATTCGAGCTGCCATCAGCTCGTCCGCTCGGGGCGCATCAAGCTCTGGCGCATCGTCGAGCCGCAGCTGACGCGCCAGCTCCTCCTCGCCACCTCCACCCAGCGCCCGACGACCACGGCGACGCGGGCGCTGGCCGACATGGTCCGCAGCCAGGTTCGGGAACTCCTGACACGCGGCGCGTGGATCCCGCCGCAAGCGGTGCTGTCACACCCGGCCTGTGCATCGTAACGGGCGGCGCCGGGATACGGTGACGCCCCCCTCAACCGGCCTCGCGTCGGGCGCGGCGGCTCTCGAGATTGTGGACGTGCACATGTTCGCCGGCTGCGACCGGTGCGGTCGTGATGCCGATGCATTCCCCGTATTTGAGGACGGGCTCGCCGGCCGCGAGGTCGCGCGTGGCGAACTTGTGCCCCATCGCAATGGGCGCCGCGACACGCATGACGTGAACGGCATCGCCGATACGGACATTCACGTCGCCCTCGATGTCGCATAGGGCGACGGCGACGTTGTCGGCGGCGTTGATGGCCATCGCCTCCCAGGCGGCTTCCGGCTTCTCGGATCCCGACATCAGAAGGAGCCTCCGCTTCGGAACAGGCATTCCTCGCCTTCGGCGAAGATCTCGCCCCATGTGGCTGTGCCCGACGCCACGTCCACGAGGCGATCGAACAATTGGTCGGCTGCATCGTCGACCGTCGCGCGGGCGAGAAGGACCGCGCTCGCATCGAAATCGACCTGTTCGGCCAGCGCCCTCGTGGCATCGGGATGGGCGCTGATCTTGATCGTCGGCGCGACAAGGCTGCAGAAGCTGTTGCCGGGGCCGGTGGTGAACAGCATGAGCTGGGCACCCGCCGCGGCGAAGCCCGTGAGCGATTCCGGCGAGAAGCCCGGCCCGTCCATGACGTGCAGGCCGGGACCGGCCGGTTGCGCGGCGAAGGGCAGGACCGAGCGGATCGGCCGGCTGCCGGCCTTGGCGATCGCGCCCAGCGATTTCTCCTCGATGGACGAGAGCCCGCCGCGTACGTTCTCGTAGCCGGGGTTGTTGTAGAGGAGATCGACCCCAAGCGCGGCGACGGCCTTCTCGCGCCGGGCGACCGCCTCGACGATCGCTTCGCCGATCGAGGCCTCGGCTGCCCGTCCGGCGAGGACATGTTCCGCCCCGAGCCATTCGAGCGTTTCGCCGACCACGGCCGTGCCGCCGCGATCGACGAGGCGATCGGCCACCGCGCCGGCGAGCGGATTGCTCACGAGCCCGGAGGTCGCATCGGAATGGCCGCATTCGATGCCGATGAAGAGGTCGCTGACCGCCACCGGCTGGCGCCGCTCGGCCGAGATCGCCCGCGCCAGCGTGCCGCCGAGCCGGATGCCGCGCTCGGTCAGGGCGAGCGCGTCCTCGTGCACGTCATCGAGGGTGACGATCGCCACCTGCTTTCCGGACCGCGCCACGATCGCCTCTGCGATCATCTCGGCCGTCGGCCGGTCCGCGCCCACGACGAGCGTCGCGCCGATATTGGGATGGGCGCCGAGGCCGATGAGCTGGGCGAAGTGCACCTCCTTGTCGGGGCCGAGCTGGCCGCGACCATAGGGCGTCGCCACGAGCCTGCTGCCGGGAAGGGCCTGGGCGATGCGGCGCGCCGCGGGCGCCACGAGCCCGTTGATGCCGAGCACGAGGAGCGCATTGCGGATCCCGGCACGCCCTTTAGGCCGGGGAAAGCCGAGGAAGCTGGCATCGTCGCGGCGCGCGCCGCCCGTCTTGCCGCCCGCCGGCCCCGGTCCCGTCGCCCCTTCCTGCATGGCAGCCTCCCGTTGTCTTGTCGTTGCGCCTGTTCCGCGCCGCCTCATCCGGCGAAAGCCGGCTCCGCGAGCCCGCCTATGCCCGGCTCGAAGGCAAGGACCGCGCCGGCGAGCGGTTGCGCCCGGCGTTGCGCGTCGTCCAGCCCTTGCGTGGCGGTGGTCACGAAGAGCGTCGCGTGATCAGGCCCGCCGAAGCTGCACGAGGTCGGGTTGGACACCGGCAGCGGCACCACGCGCTCGAGCCGGCCGTCGGGCGAAAAGCGCGCCACGATGCCGGCCCCGAAGCGGGCGTTCCAGAGGAAGCCCTCGGCATCGACCGTCGCGCCGTCCGGCTTGCCCGGCACCACGCCGGCCGGCACGAAGACTTGAGGCGGGCCGAGGGCGCCGGTTCGCGGATCGAGGGCGAGGCAGTGGATCGCGCCGTCGGCGCTGTCGGCGAAATAGGCCCGGTCGCCGGCGGGCGAGAAGGCGATGGCGTTGGGCACGGCGAGATCCCGGATGATCGATTCCAGCTGCATCACGGCGCCGTCGAGCCTGTAGAGGCTGCCGGTGCGCCGCCGGCCGAAGTCCCACATCGTGCTGAACCACAGCCGGCCCGCCCTGTCGCAGCGCGAGTCGTTGATGCGGTTTTCCGCATGGCCCTCGTCGATCGGCAGCCATGGTACGAGCCGCCCATCGGCGGGATCGAAGGTATGGAGCCCCGTGCGCAGGCCGAGGAGGAGACGGCCGTCCACACGCAGGACGACGGCGCCGACGAGATCGGGCATGGGCCAGGTCTCGACCGTTCCGCCGCGGTTCAGCCGCCTGAGCGCGGGCGCGCGGATATCGACCCAGTAGAGCGCCGCCTCGCGCGCGTTCCAGACGGGGGATTCGCCGAGAATATCGACCGGCTCGGAGACCGCCCGGATCGCGTATCCCATGGACCGCTCCTCCCTCACCCGCCTGTGCCGGCCGGCCGCTCACCCGCCTCGGCGCGGACCTTCGGCTGGCCTGCCGTGGCCGCGGTCGATTCCCGCCTGATGATCTCGAAGCCGAGGTCGACCACCGGCGTCTCGACCGGCCGGCGGGCGATGCGGTCGAGCAGCATCTCGCCGGCCTTGCGGCCGATCTCGTAGCGGGGGATGCGCACGGTCGTGAGCGAGGGATTGAGATTCTCCGCGATCTCCAGGCCCTCGAAGCCGGCGATGGCGAGATCCTGCGGCACGGTGAGGCCGAGCCGCTGCGCCTCGAACAGCGCGCCGGCCGCGATGAAGTCGCCCGTGCAGAACAGCGCCTCGACATCCGGGCGCCGCTCGAGCAGAAGCCGCAGCTGCCGCGCCGCGGCCTTCAGATCCATCTCGAGCTCGGCGACGAGCCCTTCCGGATCGTCGTCGAGGCCGAATTCATGCACGGCGGCGTGATAGCCCGCCTGGCGTTCCACCTGCCGTTCGTTGTCCTTGGTGAAGGTCGTGAACAGGGCGACCTTCCGATAGCCCTGTTCGGCGAACATCTTCGTGACCGCATAGGCGGCGCCGAAGTTCGAGAAGCCGACCGCCAGGTCGATCGGATCCTCCGGCAGGCTCGCGATCTCGACGGTCGGCACGGCGTTGTCGCGCAGCAGCTTGCGCGTGCGCTCGGTATGGGTGGAACCGGTCAGGTAGATGCCGTCGACGCGTCGCGACAGGAACTCGACGACGATGGCCTCCTCGTCCTCCGGCACGAATTCGCTGTTGCCGAGGAGGAGATGGTAGCCGCGGGCGCGGAGCACCTGATTGAAGCCCTCGGCGAAATCGGCGGCGATCGAGTTGCGCAGCGTCGGGATGACCGCGCCGATCGTCATGGTCTGGTTCGACGACAGGCTGCTCGCCACCCGGTTGGGAATATAGCCGGTGGCGGCGATGGCGGCGGCGACCTTCTCGCGGGTTTCCGCCGAAACCAGATGCGGGAAGGAGAGGGCGCGCGACACGGTCATGGGCGCGACGCCGGCGAGCCGCGCCACGTCGCGGATCCCTGCGCGCTTGGCGCCCCGGCCTGTTGGATCGGACATCTTGGTCATGCGCGCTTCATCTAGCCCAGTCGCTTGACGCTGTCGAATGGTACCGGTACCATTACCCAATAGACAAGAAAAATGATCCTGAAAAGCGATCCTGGGAGGAGCCCTTGACGGCTCGTGACGAGAATGGCGCCGCCGTGGCGCCGGGCGGCGCCACGCCATACTGGCCGACGCCCCTTGCCGCCCGCATCTACGCGTCGATCGGCGGCCTGTTCGTCTATGTGCGGGCGATGGCCGTCTTCCTCGTCATCTGGCATCTCGTCTCGCTGTGGATCGGCAACCCCATCCTTCTCCCCTCGCCGATCGCGGCGGCCGAGGCGCTCGTCGATCTGACGCGGCAGGGCGAAGTGTTCAGCAACGTGGTGGCGAGCCTGACCCGGCTCGGCACGAGCTTCGCCCTCGCGATCCTCCTCGGGGTGCCGCTCGGCTTCGCCATGGGCCTGAGCCGCAACGTCTTCGCCATGGTCGATCCCCTGATCGAGCTTTTGCGGCCGATCTCCGGCATCGCCTGGATCCCGCTCGGCATGTTCATCCTCGGTGTCGGCGAGGCGTTGCCGACGGCCATCATGTTCTACGGCGCCTTCTTTCCGATCGTGATCAACACCGTCGTCGGCGTGCGCTCGGTCAATCCGGGGCTGGTACAGGCCGCGCGCGTGCTCGGCGTCGGCCGGGCACACATCGTCCGGCACGTGATCTGGCCGGCGGCGCTGCCCAACATCCTCGTTGGAGCGCGGCTCGGGGCCGGCGCCGGCTGGATGGCCATGGTCGCGGCCGAGCTCATCGGCGCGCCCTCCGGCCTCGGCTTTGCCGTCGAGTGGTATCGCGAGCTGCTGATGACGCCGAGCGTGCTCGCCTTCGTCTTCCTCATCGGCCTGCTCGGCTATCTCTTCGACCGGCTGCTGCGCTGGCTGCAACGCGTGCTCACCCCCTGGGCCCAGACGCAGGGAGGCGCATTGTGAATCTCGCCCTTCGCCTGCGCCCCTTCGTCCTGCCGGCCCTGCTGCTCATTCTGTGGCAGCTCGCGGCGATGCAGGCGGCGCCCGCCGACCGCATGCCAGTGCCGGCCGATGTCCTCGCCACGGGCTGGACGCTCATTGCCAGCGGCGAACTGCCGCTCGCCCTGCTGCAGAGCCTGCAGCGCGTCATGCTCGGCTTCGCGACATCCGCCGCGCTCGCGCTCGTCCTCGGCACCGCCATGGCGGCCTATCGCCCGGTCGGCCGCAACCTCGATCCGATCATCGAGAGCTTCCGGCCGATCGCGCCCATCGCCCTGTTGCCGCTGGCCATCCTGTGGTTCGGCACGGGCACGCCGGCGGCCGCCTTCATCGTCGGCTATGCGGCGTTCTTCCCGATGATCGTCAACACGATCCACGGCGTGCGCAGCATCGATCCCGGCCTCATCCGCGCCGCGCGCACCCTCGGCGTCGGCCGCCTGACCATCCTGCGCACGGTCGTCCTGCCCGGCGCCCTGCCCAATCTCTTCGTCGGCGCGCGTCTCGCGCTCGGCGTCGCCTGGACATCGATCATCGCCGCGGAGCTTGCCGTAGGGGCGAAGGCCGGCGGCGGCGCCTCCGGCGGCATCGGGCAGATGATGTTCGTCTTCTACGCCTACAGCGTCGATCTCTCCGGCATCATCGTCTGCATGATCGGCGTCGGCGTCGTCGCCCTTCTCATCGACCGCGGCGTGCGCGCCCTCGAATACTGGATGATCCCATGGAAGCGCTAGATCAAGCCGCGCCGAAGATCCGCCTCGACGGCATCAGCAAGGAATACATCGTCCCGCGCACGGGCCAGCGCACACTTGCGATCGCCGATGTCTCGCTCGACATCGTCCAGGGCGAGTTTCTCTGCATCGTCGGCCCGTCCGGCTGCGGCAAGAGCACGATCCTCAACATGATCGCCGGGCTCGCCGAGCCGTCCGCCGGCACCGTCGCCATGGATGGCGCGCCGATCCGCGCCCCGGGCTCCGAGCGCGGTGTCGTCTTCCAAGACTACGCGCTCTTTCCCTGGAAGACAGTGCGCGAGAACATCGAATTCGGCCCGCGTTTCCGCTCGGATGCGCGGCTCGGCGCCGCCGAGCGCGACAAGCTGGTGCGCCACTACATCGACCTCGTCTCGCTCACGGGGGCCGAGCACAAATATCCGCACGAGCTCTCCGGCGGCATGCGCCAGCGCTGCGCCTTCGCGCGCGCCCTCGCCAACGAGCCCGAAGTCCTGCTCATGGACGAGCCCTTCGCGGCGCTCGATGCGCAGACGCGGCTCATCCTGCAGGAGGAGCTTCTGCGCATCTGGGGCGAAGACCTGCCGCGTGCGGAGCGCAAGACCGTCATCTTCATCACGCACGGCATCGACGAGGCGGTGTTCCTCGCCGACCGGGTCGCCGTGATGAGCAACCACCCCGGCCGCATCAAGACGGTGATGGACATCGATCTGCCGCGGCCACGGCGCGAAAGCCTGCGCGCCACCAGCGAATTCCAGACGCTCGCCGACGAGATCTGGCAGCTCATCCGCCGCGAGGCCTACGAAGCCACCATCGACAGGCGCTGAGGGGAGCCCGCAGCAAAGCGGGCCAAGGGAGGACTGACATGAGGGATACCAGCAAGCCAACGCGTCGCCGTTTCCTCGCAACGGCCGGAGCGGCCGGCATCGCGGTCATCGCCGCGCCGCGCATCGCGCGGGCGCAGGCCGTGAGCGTCTCCGTGGGGCGTCAGCCCTGGGCGGCCGGCAATTCGCCCGTCACGCAATACATGCTCAACAACAAGGTCTTCGAGAAGAAGGCGAAGGAGGCCGGCTACGACCTGACGGTCGACTGGCGTGACTATCCCTCCGCGCAGCCGATGGTGGAGGCCTTCGTCAGCAACAATCTCGACCTCGGCATGTGGGGCAACACGCCCATCATCCGCGGCCTCGCCGCCAAGCAGCCGTGGACGGTGGTCAATGTCGGCGAGGGGCACTTCCGCTTCGTCGTCGCGACGCGGAAGGGATCCGAGATCCGCAATATCGCGGATCTCAAGGGCAAGACCGTCGGCGCGCTGCTGGGCGGCGACCCCTACAACGCCTTTTCTCAGATCCTCCTCAACGAGCTCGGCTCGGGCAATCCGCGCGACTTCGACATCAAGATGATCAACACGCCGACCCAGGCGCAGGCGGCGACCATCCCGCGCGGCATGGATGCGGCCGTGCTGATCTATCCCGCCTTCCTCAAGGCGCAGAAGGAGGTCGGCACCGTCGGCATCGTCAATTCCTTCGGCTACACGGAAGACCATTACAAGGGCCCGGAAGGCGAGGGGGCGGGGCACCTGCTGCCGTCGGTCAAGAAGTCCGCCTTCTACCCGGACGGCTATTATCTGCACCGCTCCTTCTGGATGACGCGGGATGAACTCCTCGACAAGCACCCGAAACTGATCACGGCCTTCGTCGCCGCCCAGCAGGAAGCCGTCGATGCGCTGAAGGGCATGTCGCCGGCCGCCATTTCCGACAGCGTCGAGAAATACTGGGGCCTGCCGTCCGACCTCGGCGCCAAGGTCGTGGAGGACGAGGTGCTCTTCCGCCGCGGCTGGGTGTGGCCGACGCAGGGTGACGTCAGCGCCATCGTCGAGACCTCGAAATTCATGGTGGCGGGCGGGCTGATCCCGGCCCCGCTAGAGTGGCAGGTCGTGCACGACAATGTCGCCAAGGCCGCGCCGCTCCTGCGCGAGGCCTACGAACTCTCGGGCAGCAAGCCCGACGAGAGCGCCTTCACGGCCTCCGACGCCGGCGATCTGCGCGGATTGCCGACATGGCAGCAGGACCGCTGGCAGACGAAGAACTGATCCGTTGCCGGATCGAACAAGGATGGAATCGATGGACAGGATCGGGTTTCTGGGGCTCGGCACCATGGGTGGCCCCATGGCGCGCAACATCCTGCGCAAGGGCTATCGCGTGAAGGGCTTCGACCTGAACCGCAACGCCATCGAGGCGCATGTCGCGGTCGGCGGCGAGGCCGCGGCCTCGCTCGCCGATCTCGCCGACGGGGCCGATGTCGTCATCACCATGCTGCCCGACGGGCCGGACGTCGAGCGGGCGGTGCTGGGCGAGGGCGGGCTCGCCCACGCCATGCGCCCGGGCGCCGTGCTCGTCGACATGAGCACCATCGATCCCGCCGTGACGCGGCGTGTCGGCCAGGCGCTTGCCGAAAAGGGCATCGCCATGGTCGACAGCCCCGTCGGCAAGACCCAGGATCACGCCATCGCCGGCACGCTGACCCTGATGGTGGGCGGCGATCCCGCCGTGGTCGAGCGCGTGCGCCCGATCCTCGCCTGCATGGGCAGCGACTTTTTCTATTGCGGCAGTCTCGGCATGGGCGAGGCGCTGAAGCTCACCAACAACTTCCTCGCCGCCACCATCTTGTCGGCAACGAGCGAGGCGCTCGTCATGGGCGCCAAGGCCGGCCTGTCGCTCGAGCTCATGACCGAGGTCATGCGCACGACGATGGCCTGGAACAACCAGCTCGCCATCGCCCTGCCGAAGAAGGGCCTCGCCGGTGACTTCTCGCCCGGCTTCATGGTCAAGCTCGGGGAGAAGGACCAGCGGCTGGCCATCGGCATGGCGAGGGCGCTCGGCGTCGACACGCCGGTCGGCGACGCGGCCCATGCGGTGCTGGTGGAGGCCAAGACCACGGGCTTCGCCGATTTCGACGTCACCTCGGTGCTGCACCTGCGCGAGGAGCAGGCGGGCATCACCGTGCGCGCCAGCAAGGACGCCTGAGATGACGGAGGGCGTCCCGACGCGCCGTCTCGGCCGCACCGACCTTGCCGTCTCGGTGCTCGGTTTCGGCGCCGCCCCGCTGGGCGGCGTCTACCGAGCGCTCTCGGACGCCGAGGCCGATGCGACGGTGGCGGCGGCCTATGACGCGGGCCTGCGCTATTTCGACGTGGCGCCGTTCTACGGCCTCGGGCTCGCGGAGCATCGCCTCGGCCACGCCCTGCGTGAGCGCCGAGGCGATTGCGTGGTGTCGACCAAGGTCGGCCGGCTGCTCCGCCCGGTGCGCGGCCGCGCGCCGGAGAGCATGTATGTCGACCCGCTGCCCTTCGAGGTCGTATACGATTACAGCTACGACGGCGTCATGCGGTCGATCGAGGACAGCCAGCAGCGCACGGGCCTCGTCGATTTCGACATCCTGTTTATCCACGACGTCAACCGGCGCTGGCACGGCGATGCCGTCGACCGCCGCTTCGACGAGGTAATGGCCGACGGCTATCGCGCCCTCGACGAGCTGCGCCGCAACGGCCATGTGAAGGCGATCGGCGTCGGCGTCAATGACAACGAGATCCTCGTGCGCTTCGCGGAAGCCGGCCGCTTCGACTGCTTCATGCTGGCGGGCCGCTACACGCTGCTCGACCAGTCGCCGCTCGACCAGCTCTTTCCGCTCTGCGAGCGCGAGGGAATTTCCATCGTCTCGGCGGCGCCGTTCAATTCCGGCATCCTCGCGACCGGTGCGCGTCCGGGCGCGAAGTTCTTCTATGCCGATGCGCCGCCTGCGATCCTGGAGCGGACGCGGCAGATCGAGGACGTCTGCGAGCGTCACGGCGTGCCGTTGGCGGCGGCGGCGCTGCAATTCGCGCTCGGTCATCCGGTGGTGGCGAGTGTCGCCGCAGGCTTCAGTTCGCCCGCCGAGGTCGAGACCAATGTCGCGATGATGCGCTTTCACATTCCGCCCGCCTTCTGGGAGGAGCTCAAGGCCCAAGGCCTCGTCCGCAAGGAGAGCCCGACCGCCAACACGGCGTGAGACGAGCGCCCTTCGGGCGAAGCACAGAGGAGGCGCCCTTGGAAACGTCTCGCGCAGGCGGCCGGTGGCCCCTGCCCATCACATCCGTCGAGGCCTTCACCATCCAGGTGTCGGCGAAAACCGTCTGGATCCTGCTGGAGCTCGGCTTTGCCGACGGGATCGCCGGCTGGGGCGAGGCGACGCTCGCCGGAGCGGAAGAGGCGGTGCTCGCCGAGATCGGCCATGCCGGGGCGCTTCTCGCCGGCCGGTCCTTCGCGGGAGCGGGCGAGGCCCTCGCCGGCCTGCGCAGTGCCCATGCCTCGCAGGCGCGGCTGACGGTGATGCGTGCCGTCGAGCAGGCCTTCCTCGATGCGCTTGCGCGCCGTGCGGGCCTGCCGCTCGCCGCCCTGCTCGGCGGGCCGGAACGGCAGGCGGTTCCGGTCTACGCCAATATCAACCGCGGCATCACCAACCGCTCGCCGCAGGCCTTTGCCGCACGCGCCCGGGAGGTCGTGACGCAGGACGGCTACAGGGCCGTGAAGATCGCGCCCTTCGACGGGCTCGACTGGGCCCGCGTCGACCATCAGGCGGGCACGCGCCTCCTGAGCGCCGGCCTGGCCCGCATCGCTGCGGTGCGCGAGGCGATCGGTCCCGATGTGGCGCTGCTTGTCGATTGTCACGCCCGCCTTTCGCCGGTGATGGCGCGCACGGTCCTGCGCGAGGTCGGTGACGCGGGCCTCTACTGGCTCGAGGAGCCGCTCGCGGAGGACGCTTTCGACGCCGAAACGGGGCGGGCCTTGCGCCATTTCGCCAATGACCGCGGCATCCGCATCGCCGGCGGCGAGCATCTGGAGAGCTTTGCGGAGGCCCGGGACTTTCTGGCGCGCGGCACCTGCGATGCCATCCTGCCGGACCTGCGCTGGACGGGCATCCGCACCGGCCTTGCCATGCTCGAACTGGCGGCGGCCTCGGGCGTCGGGGTGAGCCTCCACAATCCGGTCGGGCCGGTGCTCGACCGGATCAGCGTGCAGGTGGCGGCGGCCCTGCCGTCTTTCCTCATCCTCGAACGGCAGGTGCGCGAGAGCCCCCTGTTCGACGCGATCCGCGGCGGGCCGCAGGAGCTCGTGGAGGGTGCGGTCCTTCTCGATGACGCGCCCGGTTTTGGCCCGGAACCGGACCGGGCGCTGCTGGAACGCTGCACCCGCCAAGGCTTCATCCGTCCGGCGAGCCTTGCCGGCATCGCCGGCGCCGGCGGCGATACATGATCGCGGCGGGCTTCTGCATCAGAGCTGGGTCGGCCCGTTGCGCAGGAGGGATACCAGCATGGCGCCGGCGCGCAGCCGGTGCTCGCGGTGGATGCGGGCGGCGGCTTCCGGGTCGCGCCGCTCGATGGCATCGACGAGGGCCTGGTGGTCCCTGTTGGAATCCGTTGGGCGCGGACGCAGCGTCAGGGTCAGCATGCGCACGCGGTAGGTCTGGTCCCAGAACTGGTAGACGAGCGCGCGCAGGCGCTTGTTGCGGCAGGCCTCGATGAGCAGCGTGTGGAAATGGCCGTCGGCCCGCGCCCAGGCCTTGAGGTCGTCGGCCGCCAGCGCGTCCTCCATCTCCTGGACGGCGCCCTTGAGGGCGGCGAGCTCCTCGGGGCCCAACCCGGTGCGGGCGATCTCGGCGGCGGCGTCCGATTCGAGCGCGGTGAGGATCTGGTAGATCTCGGCCATGTCGTCGGCCGAAACCGGCAATACGCGCATGCCGTGGCGCGGGCGCACCTCGACCATGCCCTCGTTGGCGAGCCGAATGAGAGCTTCGCGGACGGGCGTGCGGCTCATGGCGAGCATGGCCGCCAGCTCCTGCTCGAGCATCATGGTGCCCGGCGGCATCTCGTTGTCGAGGATGCGCCGGCGGATCTCGCCATAGGCCCGCGCCGTGAGCGACATGCGCTCTTCGCTGTCTCGGTTCTCCATCCGCACGATCGTCACTGCCCTCCGTCTGCCACTCTATCTACACCGGTTCCCAGTCCCGTGCCGCCGACCGGTAGATCGCCTCCTCGATGCGCAGGTTGACGAGGTAATCGCGGCCGGTGTTCACCACGGGCCGCCCATGGCGCAGATGGTCGACGACGTGGCGCTGCAGCTTGTAGACGCTGTCGCCGGCAAATCCACGCCGTTCCCATTCATAGGCGATTTCCTCCTCGGCGTTCTCCCCGAAGCGACGGAAGAAGAGACGACCGTAGCCGTCGAGGCGCAACGTGCCGTTCTCGCCCTCGACGAGCATCTCGCCCATCGTCAGGCGTCTGTCGTCGGCGGCGTGGTCCGAGAGACGGTTGCCGTCGAAGAGGGCGGCGGCGCCGTTAGCGAGGGAGAAGACGATGATGCCCGCGTCCTCGCCGCGCAGTACGGGATTGACCCGTCGCAGCCGCGCATCGACCCCCGCCACCTCACCGAACAGGAAGCGGAAGGTGTCGATGAAGTGGATCGCCGTCTCGTGGATGAGGAAGCGCTCCATGGTCTGGAAATAGGGCTGGCGGTCGAGATAGGCCCGCTCGCCCCGCCCGTCGCCCGGCCGCAGGCGGAAGCTCGCCTGGTAGAGCGGCCCCACGAGGCCGGCATCGATGAGTTCCCGGATCTTCAGGTGCCAGGGCTCGAAGCGGAAGTTCTCGTGCACGATCAGCGGGATGCCGGCGGCCTCGGCGAGCGCGACCGTCTCCTCCGCCTCCGCCAGGGAGCGGCAGAACGCCTTCTGGCAGATGGCGGGGATGCCGCGCTCGGCAGCGAGGCCGACGAGCTCGCGATGGGATGCAGGGGGCGCGATGATGTCGAGGAGGTCCGGCGCAACCTCGTCGAGCATCCGCGCGGCGTCGGCATAGACCCCCGGAATCGCGAAACGCTGCGCGAAGGCCGCCGCCTTGTCGATGTCGCGGTCGCAGATGGCGACGATCTCGACGTCGTCCATCCGCGCCCAGGCATCGTGGTGGAACTGGCTGAAATAGCCGGCGCCGATGGTGGCCACGCGCAGCCTGGTCATGGCTCAGGCCCGTCCGCCGGCCGCCACCCGGGCGGTGTCGTTATCGATGGCGGCGAGGATGGCGCGGGTCACCGCGGCGGTATCGGCATCGCCGCCGAACTCGCAGGTGCGCAGGCGTCCGTCGGCGAAGGCCGCGTCGATCGCATCGGTGATGAGCCGCGCCGCCGCCCGCGCGCTCGGAGCCGCGTGGCGCTCGCCCAGCCAGTCCAGCATCATCGCCGCCGACTGGAACATCGCCGTCGGATTGGCCTTGCCCTCACCGGCGATATCCGGCGCGCTGCCGTGACAGGGCTGGAAGACGGCATGCTCGTCGCCGATGTCGGCGGAGGGGGCATAGCCCATGCCGCCGATGAGGCCGGCCCCGAGGTCCGACAGGATGTCGCCGAACATGTTCTCCGTCACCATGACGTCGAACTCCCAGGGCTTCAGCACCAGCGAGAGCGCCATGGCGTCGATATAGACGTGGTCGGCCGCAAGATCGGGGAAGCGTGCGGCGCGCTCGTCGAAGATCTTGCGGAAGAAGGCGAAGGAGGCAAAGACATTGGCCTTGTCGACGCAGGTCACCCGGCCCTTGCCGCTGCCGCTGCCGCGCCGGTCCTCGGCGAGGCGGAACGAGAAGTCGAACAGGCGCTCGCAGACCGGGCGCGTGATCACCATCGTGTCGCGCGCCTCCCGGTCGTCCGTGACGACGCCCTTGCCGCGCGAGGCGAAGAGACCTTCCGTCGATTCGCGGATGATGACGAAGTCGATGGCCTCGGCCCGGGGGCTGGCGAGCAGGCTCGGCACGCCGGGGATCGTGCGGATCGGCCGCACGCCGGCATAAAGGCCGAGGTCGAAGCGCAGGTCGAGCTGCGGGGCGATCTCGGTGCCGTCGGGATAGCGGATGTGCGGCATCCCCATGGCGCCGAGGAGGATGGCATCGGCCTTCGCGCAGGCGTCGAAGGTCGCCTTCGGCAGGGCGTTGCCGGTCTCGCGATAGGTGTTGGCGCCCGCCTCCAGCCATTCGTAATCGAGCGCGACATTGCCGACCCGGCGCATGGCCGCCTCGAGGACGTCGATGCACGGCTGCATGACCTCGACGCCGATGCCGTCGCCGGGAAGGACCGCGATGCGGAAGGTGGAGGAGGGGTTCATTCTGCGGATGCTCCGTTTGCGGGGTAGGGACCGGTCGCGGCAAGCGAGGCGAGCGGGCCGAGCGGATGGGACCAGTGCACCGGCGGCGCGCCGGCGACCGGACTGCGGAAGGAGAAGAGGCTGTCGCCGAGCAGGCAGCCCAGCCAGGCCGTCGAGAGATCCGGCCCGCCGAAGGCGAGGCTCGAAATGTTGCGCAGGAGCCTGCTGCGGACCGTGTCGAGATGCGGGCGCCCGAGCCGGCCGGCGGCATAGGCCTGTTCGACGGCATCGAGGTGTCCCGCGTCCGCATCCTCCAGCATCACCTCCTGCCCGCCGTCCGGGGTGACGCGGATGAGGCGGTTGCTGACGATCGACGTGATCCAGATGCCGCCTTCCGCATCGAAGGCGAGGCCGTCGGGAAAGGTGCCGGGTCCGAAGGTGGCCACGACTTCCTTGCCGGCGAGCGAGCCGTCGGCACGCAGCGCGTAGCGCGACAGGCGGCGGGTGAAGGTCTCGTTGACGTAGAGATAGCGCCCGTCCGGAGAGACGTGGCACTCGTTGGTGTAGCCGAGCCGGTCGGCGACGATGCGCGCGCCCCGGCGATCGATGCGCACGATGAAGCCGTCATCGACATCGGGCCGGTAGCCGAGGTCGCGCGGCACGCGGCGGGTGCTCACCGTCACCCAGAGCCCGCCATCGGCATCGCGGTAGACGAAGTTCGTCGCGGGGAAGGGACGCCCGTCGATTTCCGTCGCGACGGGCTCGATGCCGCCGTCCGGCTGGAGGCGGAAGACGCCGCCTTCCTCCGCGCCGAGATCGGCGAGGAGGAAGCTGCCGCCCGGCTCGAGGGCGATGCCGTTCGGGCGCATGGTCCGCGGCGCGCCGCGCGCCGTGATGCGGCTGACCTGTCCGTCCGCGCCGATGATCGCGACGCCGCCTTCGCCGTGCCAGTCCGCCGTGAAGACGAGGCCGCTCGCGTGGGCGATGACGCATTCGGGCCGCACGAGGCCGGAGCCGACGGCAGTGAGACTGGCGAGTTCGATCATGGTTGACGGTGCACTCGTTTGTGTATACGTAAATGAATACCGGATCGTGAGAAGAAATCAATAGCCCGGTCAACCGGGGCCGGAATGAAGACCAGGGAGGAAGGAACCATGAGAAAGTTCATGGGTGGGGCAGGTGCCGCAGCCGCAGTGGCGCTGGTCGCCGCCGCGACCGTGGCGCGTGCCGAGGATTATCCGGCGCGCGACATCAGCGTGGTCGTCGTCTGGGCGGCCGGCGGCGGCACGGATACGGTGAACCGGCTCATCGCGGCGGAGATGCAGCAGCACCTGCCGGCGCGCATCAATGTCGTCAACCGCACCGGCGGCGTGGGCGGCTCGGCCGGCATGAGCTTCGTCTACGGCCAGCCCGCCGACGGCTATACGCTGGCCGGCATCTCGGAATCGAACGTCACGGCAGGGGTCCAGGGCGGCTGGGATCAGCGCTTCGAGGTGTGGCAGCCCTTCATCGTCGGCGGCTCGCCCGATCTCGTGTCGGTGTCGGCGAATGCGCCCTATCAGACGCTCAAGGAGCTCATCGAGGCGGCGAAGGCAAAGCCCGGCGAGATCCGCGTCGGGGCGAGCGCCGCGGGCTCCATCCACCACCTCAACCTGCTCGCCCTCGAGAAGGGCACCGGCGCCAAGTTCAACTACATTCCCTATGACGGCTCGGCCCCGGCGCAGAATGCGGCCGTCTCGGGCGAGGTCGCCGTCGTCGTCACCTCCCTCGCCGAGCAGCAGCAGCTCATCCGTGCCAAGCGCCTGCGCCCGCTCGCCATGCTGACGCCGAACGCGGTCAGCGTGGAAGGCATCGGCGATGTGCCGTCCGCCTTCGCCGATTTCCCGGACCTCAAGGAGCACCTGCCCATCCAGCAGGCCATCGGCTTTGCCGTGCGCGCCGATGCGCCGGACGCGGTCAAGAAGACCCTGACGGATGCCTTCGACAAGGCCGTGCAGTCGGACAAGGTGAAGGGCTGGGCGGCCCAGAACTTTTACGAGATCTCGGGCAAGAGCGGCGAGGCGGCGCGCGAGGAGTTCCAGCGTCTCGAGGGCCTGTTCGCCTGGACGCTGCACGAGCTCGGCGCCGCGACCGTGAGCCCCGAGAAGCTCGGCATTCCCAAGCCGGCGAAGTGAGAAGCCGGGGCGGGTCGACCGCTGGCGCTGAAGGCCGGCGGCCGAGCCCGTCCCGTCCCTGCCGTTGTCACCAATGCTCCCGCGGGGTGCGTCGTGAGCCGAAACGATCAGTCGGTGCCCGGCCTGCGCAAGGCGGATTTCTGGACCGGGCTCGTCCTCGTCGCCATATCGGTCTTCATGCTGGTCGAGACCCTCGGCTATCCGCTCGAAGGGTCCTATGCCGGGGTGCGCAACGCGTGGTACGTCTCGCCAGCGCTGCTGCCGCTGATCGTCTCGGCCTTCCTGATCCTCCTGTCCTGTTCCCTGCTTGCGACCGCCGTGCGTGCCGGCGCGGCGAGCGCCGCGCTCGCCGATGTCACGCCGCGGGCGCTGCGGGGCCATGCGGGGGCGGCGCGGGACATCTGGATCGTCGCCTTCGTCCTCGGCGGCTACATCTATTGCCTCGTCCCCTACGTCGACTTCACGGCGGCGACGGCGCTCACGCTCCTCACCCTCGCGGCGGCGTACCACCTGCCCACCGCCCGCGTGCGGAAGGCGGGCCTTGCCGTCTTCGCCTGCGCGATCGCCGCGGTCCTCCTGGCGACCTTCGCCGCCGGCTGGCGGCCGCAGCCCCGCTCCACGGGGGCGGACCTGCGCGACCTTGCGGTCTGGGCGGCATTCCTCGCTGCCGCGGTGAGCGTCGCCTGGGCCGCCGGCGCGCCGGAGCGCAGGCGCTGGCGCCGCTGCCTCGTCGTGGCGCTCGGCACGTCCCTCATCCTCTCCGTCGTCTTCAAATGGGGGCTGCTCGTGCCCCTGCCGGTGGAAGGCGTGACGATCAATACGCTCGACGCGGCGCGCCGCCTCCTCCTCCTCCGGTGAGCGAGCCATGATGGTATGCTCATGACGGTTCTCGATCAGTTCGGCGCCTTTGCCGGGGCCCTTGCCGGGCTCCTGTCGCAGCCAGTGAGCTGGCTCCTGCTCATTGGCGCGAGCCTGCTCGGCATCACCTTCGGCGCGCTGCCCGGGCTCACCGCCACGCTCGGCGTCGGCCTTCTCGCCACGCTGACCTATTCGCTCGACCTCAACATGGCGCTCATCGCGCTCATCGCCATGTATGTCGGGGCGGTCTATGGCGGCTCCTATTCGGCGATCCTGCTCAACATTCCGGGTACCGCCGCCTCCGCCGCCTCGGCCATGGACGGCTATCCCATGGCGCAGCGCGGCGAGGCCGGCCGCGTCCTCGGGCTCACGACCACGGCCTCCTTCGTCGGGACGGTGGTCGGCATGCTGGCCCTCGTGGTGGTCGCGCCGCTCATCCTCGAGCTTGCGCTGCAGTTCACGTCCTACGAGTTCTTCCTGCTCGCGCTCTTCGGCATCATCATCTCGGGCACGCTGCAGAGCTCCGATCTCGTCATCAAGGGTTGGATCGCCGGTTTCCTCGGCCTTGCCCTGTCGACGGTCGGCCGCGACGGGCTGATGTTCTTCCCGCGCTTCACCTTCGGGGTGCCGGAGCTCGATTCCGGCATCGAGGTGGTGCCGGTGCTGATCGGTGCCTTCGCCATTCCGCAGATCATTCACGGCCTGCGGGAGGGGGACGGCGCCGTCAGGCTGCAAGCCGTCGGCCGCATCCTGCCGGACATCCGGACCATGCTGCGCAACCTCAAGCATGTCATCCGCTCAGCCATGATCGGGGTCGGCATCGGCGCCGTGCCGGGCGTGGGGGAGGATATCGCCGGCTGGGTCTCCTACGGCACCGCCAAGGCCAGTTCGCCCAATCCCGAGAATTTCGGCAAGGGCGAGCCGGCCGGGCTGATCTCGTCGGAGACGGCCAACAACGCCTGCATCGGCGGCGCGCTGATCCCCCTCGTCACGCTGGGCATCCCCGGCAGCCCGCCGGCCGTCATGCTGCTCGGGGCGCTGATGCTGCACGGACTGACGCCCGGGCCGATGCTGTCGATCGAGCAGCCCAACTTCCTCGTCGAGCTGGCGGCCATCATGGTGCTCGCGTCGCTCGCCATGTGGATCAACGGCATGCTGCTCGCCCGCCAGGTCGTGAAGCTGCTGCGCATCCCGCCGTCGCTCTTCCTGCCGGTCGTCGCCATCCTGTCCGTCCTCGGCTCCTATGCGCTCGGCCTCAGCACGTTCAACCTCTACCTGATGTTCGCGGTGGGGCTCGCGGCCTATTTCCTCACGCGCATGCATTACCCGATCTCGGCGCTGGTGATCGGCGTCATCCTCGGGCCGATGGCCGACGAGAACCTCAGGCGCGCGCTCATGGTGGGGCAGGGGGATCTGACGCCCTTCGTGACCCGCCCTCTGAGCCTCATCCTCGTGCTCGCCATCACGCTCATCGTGCTCTCCCAGCTGCCGGCCTACCGGCGCTGGCGGGCGCGCGCCCTGCAGCGCCTGCGCACCGCGGGGGCAGGCGGCGACGGGGCCTGAGGCGCGGGATCATCATCCGCGGATGGTGCGGCCGTCGATGCGCGGCTCGCGTCTCCCGCCGCGATCTATGG
The DNA here is from genome assembly GCF_014196925.1 of Chelatococcus caeni. GTDB lineage: Bacteria > Pseudomonadota > Alphaproteobacteria > Rhizobiales > Beijerinckiaceae > Chelatococcus_A > Chelatococcus_A caeni. The sequence goes on from NZ_JACIEN010000002.1 coordinate 788,610, forward strand.
CACGCGGCCGTGACAGGCCGAGAAAAGAAGGAGCATTCTTGATGACCGATCCGGGCCTGTCCCTCCACGAGCCGGTATCCGGACCGGAGAGCCGCGACGAGCGCTATGCCATCCTCGTCGAATTCGCCGTCCGCAAGGGGGCCGAGGAGGCGTTCGAGGCGCTCATCTGCGAGAACGCGTGCCGCTCACTCGCCGACGAGCCCGGCTGCCTCGTCTTCGACGTCTGCCGCCGCCCCGGCGATCCCTTCAACATCGTCCTCTATGAGATCTATGCGGATCGGGCAGCGTTCGCCGCGCATCTCGCCGCGCCGCACTTCCGCGTCTTCGACGCTCAATGCCGGGCGCTCATCGACGGCAAGCGCGTGACGGAGCTCGACCTTCTCCTCGCCGAGTCGCCCCGGTGACCGCCTGCTGCCGTTCAGGCGCTCTCGCGGGCGATCAGCTCGAAGCCCACATCGATGCGCTTATGGCCGCTCTCGCTGCCTTCGATGCGCGCCAGGATCAGGTTGCCGGCGACGAAGCCGATCTCGTGGCGGCGCACGCGGATGGTGGTCAGGGAGGGCACCATCTCGGCGGCCAGCTCCTGGTCGTTGAAGCCGGCGATCGCGATGGCGTCCGGCACCGCGATGCCGCGGCGCGTGCATTCATAGACCGCGCCGGCGGCCCACAGGTCCGAGGCGCAGAACAGGCCGTCGAGCTTCGGCTCCACCGCGATCAGATGCGCGAGCGCCTCCCGCCCCTGGGCGATGCCGAAGCGTGCCCGCACGACGAGGCGGGGATCGAAATCGAGCCCCGCCGCCTCCAGGGCGACGCGGTAGCCGTCGAGGCGCTGGGCATGGCGGTCGTTCTGGGACGGATCGGCGCCGACGAAGCCGATGCGCCGCCGCCCGCCGGCGATCAGCCGCTCGGTCATCGCGATCGCGGCCTGCCGGTTGGAATAGCCGACGCAGCAGTCGATGGGCTCGTCGGGGAGCGTGCCCATCTCGACGACCGGGATCTGCGCCTTCCGAAGGAGTTGCCGCGTGGCGGGGGAATGATTGGCGCCCTGGATGACGAGGCCTGCCGGCCGATGGCCGAGCAGCGTGCGCACGATGGCCTCCTCGCCCTCGCTCGATTCGGCGGTATTGCCGAGGAGGACGCAGTATTTGGACGGGCTGAGCGCGTCCGACAGGCCCTGCACCGCATCGGCAAAGACGCCGTGCTGGATATAGGGAACGATCGCGGCGACCACCTGGGTGCGGGTGGCCGCGAGCCCGCCGGCGACCAGATTCGGCACGTAGCCGACCTCCGCCATCGCCTCTTCGATCCGCCGGCGCGTCTCGGCAGTGACGAGATCCGGCTGCCGCAGCATGCGCGAGACCGTGATCATCGAGACGCCCGCCTGCCGGGCGACATCGGCCATGCTCGCCTGCTTGGCCGAGGCCCGGTTGCGGCGCGCCGGCGCCATATTGTCGCTCGTCATTCGATCCGCCCCTTGACCATTCCGAATGATAGACGCTAACATCATGTTAGCGTGCATCAATAAGCGCGGTAAACGCGCAACCCCGCGCCGTCAATCCCAATGGAGGAAGAGCCCATGATCAACACCCGGCTGTGCCGGCGAAGTCTTGCCGCGTTCGCGACCCTCTTCGCCTTCACCCTCTCTGCCGAGGCGGAGCCCTTGCGCCTGCAGGCCGCCACCATCGCGCCGCCCGACAATATCTGGTCCAAGGTCGGCGACCGCTATGCGCAGGCGGTGAAGGAGCGCACGAACGGCCAGGTCGTCATCGACATGTCCTATTCGGGCGCGCTCGGCAGTGCGGCCGAGACGATCGAGGCCCTGCAGTTCGGCACGACCAACATCGTCATCCAGGAGGTCGGGCATCTCGACAGCTACGATGCGCTCGCGGGCCTCGGATCGTACCCTTACCTCATCCGCGACTACGACCACTTCAAGGTCGTCATGCAGAAGGGCGGCGTCGGCCAGGCCTTCCATGACGAGATCGAGAAGCGTGCCGGCTTCAAGCTGGTCGGGGCGGGCTTCCGCGGCGCGCGGGAAATGGCGACGCGCCGCCCCATCGAGAAGCCGGAGGATCTCGCCGGCCTGAAGCTGCGCGTGCCCAACCAGCAGATCTTCCGCGCCACGTGGGAAACACTCGGCGCGAGCCCCACGCCGATGCCCAGCCTGGAAGTTTACTCTGCCCTGCAGCAGGGGATCATCGACGCTGCCGAGAACCCGCTCGAGGCGCATCTGCGTTCCAAATATTATGAGGCCGTGCCCTATGTCATCATGACGGGGCACGTGAACGCCTATTACACCTTCATCTTCGACGCGGACTTCTTCAACAAGCTGCCGGAGGAGACGCAGGCGGTCCTCATCGAGGAAGGCGAGAAGGCCATGGCCTGGGGCTCCGAGGAGATGCAGAAGCTCCTCGCCACCTATGAGGGCGAGCTTGAGAAGCACGGCGTCAAGATCGTGCGGCCCGACGTGGCGGCCTTCCGCGAGAAGCTCGTGCCCCTCAAGGACAAGTATCCCGCCGATTTCCAGGAGTGGATCGTGCGCTTCCAGCAGGCCGGCCAGAGCTGACCGGCCGGGCGGGCCTGCCTTCGGGCCCGCCCCTTTCTTTTCGCCCGCCGTCAGGCGAACCGGCTGCCGGAAGGCGGCCAGAACCCGATTTTCCGAACGGCTCCCATGTCCCGTCTCGTCCATTTCGTCGAGCGTGTTCTCGACAAGGTCCTCATCGGCCTGTTTCTCGTCATGGTCGCGGCGATCGTCTGGCAGGTCTTCGCGCGCTACGTGCTGCACGCGCCGACGATCTGGTCGGAGGAACTCGCCCGCTTCCTGCTCGTCTGGGTGACGATGCTCGGCAGCGCCTACGTGCTCGAACACGGCGGCCACGTTGCGGTGACCGTCTTCGTCGACATGTTGCCTGAGCCGCTCGAGCGGGCCGTCTCGGTGGTGCGCGATTTCATCCTCATCGCGATGGCGGGCTCGCTCGCCTATTTCGGCTACGGCTTCGCCGCCTCCGGCCTGCGCCGCATCTCGACGGGCCTCGGCCTACCGATGAGCTGGGCCTATGCGGCCGTGCCGATCGGGGCCGGGCTAATCGCCTTCTTCCTCCTCGCGCGCCGCCTGTCCCGGTGAAAGGACCGCCGTGATGCTCACTATTCTGGCCGTCTCCTTTCTCCTCCTCATGCTCATCGGTGTGCCGATCGGCTTTGCCGTGATCATCGGCAGCATGCTGGCGCTTCTCTTCGGCGGCACCGTCAATCCGCTCATCATGCCGCAGCGGATCTTCGCCGGCATGGACAACTTCTCCCTGCTCGCCATCCCCTTCTTCCTTTTCACCGGTGCGCTCATGAGCCTCGGCGGGCTCTCGGACAGGCTCATCCGGTTCGCCAATGCCCTCGTCGGCCGCTTCCGCGGGGGCCTCGCCATCTCCAACGTGCTCACGTCGGTGCTCTTCGGCGGCATTTCCGGCTCGGCCGTAGCGGACACGAGCGCGCTCGGGCGCACCTTCATCCCGGCCATGGTGCGCTCCGGCTATTCGCCGGCCTTCTCGGTGGCGGTCACGGCCTGCTCGGCGCCGCTGTCGCCGATGATCCCGCCCTCCATCGCCTGGATCCTCTACGGCTTCCTGACCGACACCTCGATCCTGCGCCTCTTCATCGCGGCGATCATTCCATCGCTCCTCTGGGCCGTGGTCATGATCGCGGTGGTCGTGTGGAAGGCGCATCGGGGCCAGATGACCGTCCAGCCGCCGGCCCCCATGCGGGAGGTGCTGTCCACCGCACGGGCGGCGGGCTTCGCCCTGCTGCTGCCGGTCTTCATCCTCGTCGGCATCCGCATGGGCGTCTTCACGGTGACGGAGGCGGCCGCCATTGCCGTGCTCTACGCCATCGGCATCGGCCTCATCTATCGCGAGCTCAACCTCGCGACGCTGGCGGCAAGCCTTCGCAGCACTGTCCAGTCGACCGCCGTCGTCATGATCATCATCGGCGGCGCCGGGCTCTTCTCCTGGGTGCTCGCCTATACCAAGACGCCCGAGACGGTCGCGGCCTGGATCCTGAGCGTCGCGGACACGCCGGTCGCCTTCCTCCTGCTCGTCAACGTGGTGCTCGTCATCCTCGGCACCTTCATGGAGGTGAACGCGGCGAAGATCATGATCCTGCCGATCCTCTTTCCCGTCGCCCAGCAGCTCGGGATCGACCCTGTCCATTTCGGCGTGATCGTCACCGCGAACCTCTGCCTCGGGCTCCTGACACCGCCCGTCGGCATCGTGCTGGCGCTCGCCTGCCGCATCGGCGACGTGCCGCTCGAGAAGGGCGTGGCGGCGACCTTCCCCTTCTTCATGGCCGGGGTCGCCACGGTCCTCATCCTGACACTCGTGCCGGGGCTCTCGCTCTGGCTGCCCAACCTCGTGCTCGGCGCGCCCTGACCCGCGCGTCCCAACAAAAGGAAAAATGCTGATGAAACTCCTCGAAGACGGCTCGTATCTCGTCGATGCCCCCCGGCTGGAGGCCCTGGTCCAGGCCATGCTCGAGAAGGTGGACGTTCCCGCGCCGGACGCCGCCCTCGTCGCCGGATCGCTGGTGTCCGCCGATGCCAGGGGCATGAATTCGCACGGGGTGCTGCGCCTGCCGGTCTACATCCGCCGGCTGCAGCAGGGTGGCTTCAAACCGGCGAGCCGGGGGACCGTGGTCAAGGAGACGGCCGCCACCATGCTGATCGACGGCGGCGAAGGCCTGGGGGCGGTGCTGACCTCGCATGCGATGGACATCGCCATCGAGAAGGCGCGGACGACCGGCATCGCAGCCGTCGGCATCCGCAATTCCAACCACAACGGCGAGAACGCCTATTACGTCCAGCGCGCGATCGCCCAGGACATGATCGGCATCGCCACGACCAACGGCTCGCCGATCATGCCGGTCTGGGGCGGCAAGACGCCGCTCACCGGCCCGCTGCCGATCGCCATCGGCGTGCCAACCGGCGAGGCCCTGCCGATCGTGCTCGATGCGGCGCTCGGCATGTCCTCGCGCGGCAAGATTCTTTACTACGCCGAAAAGGGCATGCAACTGCCCGACGGCTGGCTCGTGGACGCGGAAGGGCGGCCGACGAACGATCCGAACTGGGTCAAGAACGGCGGCTGGATCCTGCCCATCGGCGGGCACAAGGGCTGGGGGCTCATCCTCGCCTGCGAGATCCTGTCGGGCCTGCTCACCGGCGGCGCCTTCGGCCAGGAGCTCACGAACCTCTATGACGACCTCGACCGTCCGCAGCGCAACGGCCATTTCGTCATCGCCATCAACATCGCCGCCTTCACCGACGTTGCCGCGTTCAAGGAGCGGATGGACGCCTACATCGCCATCATGAAGGCCTCGGAGCGCGCGCCCGGCGTCGACGAGATCCTGATGCCCGGCGAGATCGAGTTCCGCAAGGAGAAGAAGCAACGGGCGGAAGGGCTCGCGGTGAGCCGCTCCGTCATCGACGAGGTCGTCGCCGTCGCGCGGGGCCTTGGTCTCGACGCCACCGCGATGCTGTGAGGGGCCGAAGACGATGCACGATCCCCTTCTCGACCGGCTGCGGAATCTCGAGACCGGCCAGGTCAGCGACGTTCTCGACGAGGCCGGCCTGCCCAACCATGCGCTTGCCTCGGCTCTAGTGCCGCTCGCGCCGGGCCAGCGGTTCGCCGGGCGGGCCGCCTGCCTCAGGGGCGAGCGCAACGTCGCCGGGCGTGCGCAGGCGTCGGCGGCGCCGGCCGACACCTTCGAGCGTGTCGCGAAGCCGGGAACCGTCGTCGTGATCGAGGCCGGCGGCTTCCAGGGCGGGGCGCTTCTCGGCGGCTTCGTCGCCTTGAGCCTGCAGCGTGGCGGCTGCGTCGGCCTCGTTACCGACGGTGCCATCCGCGACGCCAATGAGATCCGGGACCTCGGGTTTCCCTGCGTGGTCGGGGCGGTCACGCCGGTCAACGGCGCGCGCCGCTGGCGCCTGAGCGAGGTCGATGTCCCGGTCTGCCTGCCTGGCCAGTCGGACGGCCCTGTGCGGGTTTCGCCGGGCGACTACATCCTCGCCGACGGCGACGGCGCCGTCGCCATTCCCGCCGGCGTCGCCGAGCAGATCATCGCCGATGCCGAGGAACTGCAGCGCATCGAGCGGCGCATCGGCGAGGAGATGCGCGCCGGCGGCAGCCGCACGGCGGTGTTCAAAGCCAACCCGCGCTTCGACCACGTCCGCCCTGCGCGCGGGTGACATCGGAAATCGGGCGGGCGGTGGCTGCACACCGTCCGCCCGTTGAACTCCCTGCCTACATCACGGCGCCGATCTGCCAGGGCACGAATTCGTTGTCGCCGAAGCCCTGGGCTTCCGACTTCGTCGCCGTGCCGGAGGCGGTGGCGATGATCTTGTCGAAGATCTCGCGGCCCATCGCCTCGACGCTCGCGGAGCCGTCGATGATGCCGCCGCAGTTGACGTCCATGTCCTCGGCCATCCGGTCGTACATGGTCGTGTTGGTGGCGATCTTCAGGCACGGGGCGGGCTTGTAGCCGGAGACCGAGCCGCGGCCGGTGGTGAAGCACACGACATTCGATCCGCCTGCAATCTGGCCCGTCACCGATGCCGGGTCGTAGCCGGGCGAATCCATGAAGACGAAACCCTTGGCGGTGACGAGCTCGGCATAGCGATAGACCTCGACGAGGTTCGTCGTGCCGCCCTTGGCCGCAGCGCCGAGGGATTTTTCCAGGATGGTGGTGAGCCCGCCGGCCTTGTTGCCGGGCGAGGGATTGTTGTCCATCGTGCCGCCGTTGCGCCGGGTGTAGTCCTCCCACCAGCGGATGCGCTCGATCAGCTTGTCTGCCACCTTCTGGCTGACGGCGCGGCGGGTGAGCAGGTGCTCGGCGCCGTAGATCTCGGGCGTTTCGGCGAGCACGGCCGTGCCGCCGTGGCGCACGATGAGGTCGGCCGCGTGGCCGAGTGCGGGGTTGGCCGTGATGCCGGAATAGCCGTCGGAGCCGCCGCACTGCAGCGCGACGGTGAGTTCGCTCGCCGGGCAGGGCTCGCGCCGTGCCTCGGCGGCATGGGGCAGCATCTCGCGGATGATGGCGCAGCCGGCCTCGATCGTCTTGCGGGTGCCGCCCGTGTCCTGGATGTTCATGACCCGGAAGAGGGGGCCCTGCGCGATGCCGTAGGCGTCGAGCAGGAAGTTGATGTGGTTCACCTCGCAGCCGAGGCCGACGAGCAATATGCCGGCAAAATTCGGGTGGCGGGCATAGCCCCAGACGGTGCGCTGCAGGTTCGCGAAGCCCTCGCCCGAATCGGCCATGCCGCAGCCGGTGCCATGGGTCAGGGCGACGACGCCGTCGACGGCGCCGAACGGCTCGAGCGCGCCGGACAGGGTCATCTGCGCCGCGATCTGCCGTGCGACGGTCGCCGAGCAGTTCACCGTCGTCAGGACGCCGATGTAGTTGCGCGTACCCACCTTGCCATTCGTGCGCCGAAAGCCCTGGAAGACGGCGCGTTTGTGGTCGGCAACGTAGGCCGTGGGCCGCACCTCCTGGCCCGCCGCGTAGTCGCGGCCGAAGTCGCGCATCTCGACATTCTGCACATGGACGTGCTCGCCGGGCTCGATGTCGGTCGAGGCGAAGCCGATGATCTGGCCGAACTTGCGGACCGGTTCGCCCTTGGCGATGGGCCGGGTCGACACCTTGTGGCCGATGGGCACGCGCGTCTGCGTCCGCACGCCTTCATCTGCGACGGCGACGCCGGGCAAGAGGTCGGTTCGCGCGACGACGACATTGTCGTCCGCGTGCAGGCGAACGGTTGGATTCGGATTGGCGATCATCGGTCTCGTTCCATCGGCTGATCCGGGTGCAGTGGCCGAACCTTACTTATTGCTCCTTGCATGCACAATGCGTTTCTGAATAGGATGGCGGCAAGACCCCGCCCAACAAGGGGCTGACGTTTATCGAGGGATAAGGAGACGGTCGATGAAGGGGCTTCTTTATGCAGGGATCGCCGCGCTTGGCGTCGTGCTGGCGCCTGTCGGCGAGGCGGCGGCGCAGAACCTGCGCTTCGGGCACGCCAATACGCCCGGCGAAATCGCGGCCGCGCTGTTCGACGAGTTTGCCGCGCGCGTCAAGGAGCGCACCGACGGCAAGGTGACGATCCAGGTGTTCCCCGGCGAGCAGCTCGGCAAGGAGGTCGAGCTCGTCCAGCAGGTCCGCGACGGCGCGCTCGACATTTCCGCCCCGTCGATGGCCGCGGCGAGCACCCTCGTGCCCGCGCTCGAGATCCCGAGCACGCCCTTTCTCTGGACCGACTGGCGCGAAGCCGAGGCGGTGATCTCCGGCCCGGCCATGCAGCCCGTCTTCGACGAGCTCGAGAAGAGCCAGAACATCATCCCGCTGACCAAGATCTGGTACTGGGGCTGGCGCAACTTCACCTTCGCCAACCGGGAGGTGCGCAAGCCCGAGGACATGAAGGGCCTCAAGATCCGCGTGCCCGAATCCCCCGTCTGGGTGGAGATGGTGAAGGGCCTCGGCGCGGCGCCGACACCGATCGCCTTCAGCGAGGTCTACACCGCCCTGCAGCAGGGCACCGTCGACGGGCAGGAAAACCCGATCCCGACCATCTATTCGCGGAAGTTCTACGAGGTGCAGGGCGTGCTCACCATGTCCCGGCACATGCTGCAGAACAACATGATCCTCATCAACAAGGCCTCGTTCGAACGCCTCGATCCGGCGCATCAGCGCGTCCTGATCGAGGAGGCAAGCGCGATGTCTGCGAAGAACACGCTCCTGCAGCAGAACCGCGAGCAGGGCATGCTCGAGCAGATCCGCGAGGCCGGCAACACCAAGATCATCGACGACGCCGACCGCCCGGCCTTCGCCGAGAAGACGAAGGATGCGGTCTTCTCCGCACTCGCCGGCCGCTGGGGCAAGGAGAACATCGACCGCGTCGTCTCGACGATCGAGACCCTGCGCGCCGACTGAGACCTGAGCCCGGGCGGGCGGCCCTTCGCCGTCCGCCCTTCTGCCTTCAGCGCTATCAGGGCGGCCCCATGCTGCAGATCCTTGCCCGCGTCGACGATGCCGTGCGGCGCGTCGAATACCACCTGCTGTGGACGCTTCTCGGCATCATCGCCGCGACCCTGCTCGCGGCGGTCTTCTTCCGCTATGTACTCGCCTCGCCCTTCACCTGGACCGAGGAGCTCGTGACCATCCTGTTCACCTGGATGGTGTTCATCGGCGCCAGCGCCTGCTTCGCCAGCCATCAGCACATCCGCGTCGACAGCCTGCCGCGCATCGCCCCGCTGCCTGTCCGCGTGGCGCTCGGCATCCTTTCTGTCCTCGCCTGTTTCCTCATCCTGGGGATCTGCGTGCGCTACGGCCTGCTCTACGCGCAGCGTGTGGCGAACGACCGCACGCCGATGATGAACCTGTCCTTCTCGGTCGTCGCGCTCGCCCTGCCGGTGACGAGCGTCGCAGCCATGCTCCACATCCTGCGGGAGACCCTATCCAGCGGGCCGGAGCGGGTGCTCATGTCGACGATGGAAATGGCGGAAGACGAGCCCGGAGCGCCTCTCTGATGCTTCTCACCCTCGGCGCCCTCGCCGTTCTCCTCATGATCGGCGTGCCCACGGCCTATGCGCTCGCGGGCTCGGCCCTCCTCGCCATCTGGTGGGACGGCATTCCGCTCACCGTCGCCGCCCAGCGCATCGCCGCGGGCGTGCAGTCGTTCCCGCTGCTCGCCATTCCGCTGTTCATCCTGGCCGGGACGCTGATGAACGCCTCCGGCATCTCGGAGCGCCTGTTCGACCTGACGCGGGCTCTCGTCGGGCACATCCGCGGCGGCCTCGCGCAGGTGAACGTGCTTGCCAACGTCTTCATGGCCGGCGTCTCCGGCTCGTCGCTCGCGGATGCGGCGGCGACCACCCGGGTCTTCGTGCCGCAGATGGTGAAGAACGGCTACGACAAGGCCTTCAGCGTCGCGCTGACCGCGGCGGCAGCCACGCTCGCGCCGATCATTCCGCCCTCGATCCTGCTCGTCGTCTACGGCTGGCAGGCCAATGTGTCGATCGGCAGCCTGTTCATCGCCGGCATCCTGCCTGGCCTGTTCATCGCGGCCTGCCTGTTCGGCGTCGTCGCGGTCATCGCGCGGGTGAAGGGCTATGCCCGTGGCGAGCCGTTCTCCGGGGCGCGCCTCAAGGCGTCGTTCCGGCAGGCCATCTGGGCCCTCCTTATGCCGGTCATCATCGTCGTCGGCTTCCGCCTGGGGGTCTTCACGGCGACCGAGGTCGCCGCCGTCGCCGCCGGCTATGCCTTCGTCGTCGGCGTCTTCGTCTATGGCACGGTGCGGTTCGCCGACCTGCCGTCGATCCTCGCGCAGACGGCCCGCGATACGGCCTCGATCCTGATCATCGTCGCGACATCAGCGCCCTTCGCCTGGGTGCTGTCCATCAACCAGGCGCCGCAGCAGCTGCTCCAGCTCATCACCGGCATCTCCGAGAACCCATGGGCGGTCCTGCTCATGCTGAACGTGCTGCTGCTCTTCATCGGCATGTTCATGGAGACGATCGCGGTCATCATCATTCTCATTCCCGTGCTGATGCCGCTGCTGACGACCCTACAGATCGACCTCGTCCACTTCGGCATCCTGATGATCGTCAATCTCGTCATCGGGCAGATCACGCCGCCGCTGGGCGTGCTGATGTATGTCACCTGCGCCATCTCGCGCACGAGCCTCGGGCGCTTCCTCGTCGCCGTCGCCCCGTTCCTCGGCGTGCTCATCGTGGCGCTCCTCGTCATCACCTACGTTCCCGCCATCTCGCTCCTCCTGCCGGGGCTCATCCGCTGAGCGCGGCCACTCGGGAGAACCGTCGATGCCAAAGATCACGCGCGTCGAGCTGCATGCCTTCTCCTTCGACGCGAAGGACCTCGCGCCAGACGGCAGCGGGTTCAATCTGGTCTATGCGCCGGGGGCGCGAACGCCGCTCTCGAAATACGCCCTCGTCATCGAAGCGGAAGGCGGCGCGCGGGGGGAATATGTCGCCCTGTGGGGCGGCACGCCGATGGCCTTCGCCCAGACGGTGGCGCTCGCGCCCCATCTCGTCGGCCGCGACGCGTTCGCCCGCGAACAGATCTTCGACGACTTCAAGCGGGCGCACCGCCAGTACGACCACATGGGCTTCGGCGCCATCGACATCTGCCTGTGGGACCTTGCCGGAAAGGCTTATGGCGCCTCCGTCTCGGCGCTTCTCGGCGGCTACAGGAAGCGGCTTCCCGCCTATGCGAGCACCTTCCACGGTGACCGCAACGGCGGGCTGGACAGCCCGGCGGCCTATGTCGCCTTCGCCGAGGCGTGCCACGACATGGGCTTCCGCGCCTTCAAGATGCACGGCTGGTGCGAGGGCAACACGGCCGAGGAGGTCGAGACGGTGCTGGCGCTCGGGCGCAGCGTCGGTGGCCGCATGGCGCTGATGCTCGATCCCGCCTGCGAGCTGCGCACCTTCGCCGATGCGCTCGCCGTGGGCCGCGCCTGCGACGAGGCAGGCTTCTTCTGGTACGAGGATCCGTATCGGGACACGGGCGTCTCGATGCACGCCCATGCGAAGCTGCGCCAGATGATCGCGACGCCTCTGCTGCAGGGCGAGCACATCCGCGGCATCGAGCCCAAGGCCGATCTCATCGTGGCCGGGGGAACGGATTTCGTGCGGGCCGATCCCGAATACGACCTCGGCATCACCGGCACGATGAAGATCGCGCATCTTGCCGAGGCCTTCGGCCTCGACTGCGAGATCCACGCCAGCGGCCCCGCCCATCGCCATTGCATGTCGGCGATGCGCAACTCCAACTATTACGAACTGGCGCTCGTCGGCCCGAAATGCCGCAACGCGATGCCGCCGGTCTATGCCGACGGCTACAGTGACGAGCTCGACGCGGTGGGGCAGGACGGCTGCGTGCCGGTGCCGGAGGGGCCGGGCCTCGGCGTTGCCTACGACTGGGATTTCATCGCCCGCAACCGCACGGCGTTGCAGGTCTTCGAGGCGTCGTGAGCGCCCGCCCTATTCCGGCAGCAGATAGGGCGGTGGGGGCGGTGGCGGCGACGCGGACAGGATGTCGAGCCGCTTCAGCACCTTCGGCAGCGACAGCTGGAGATGGACGTCGAGCGCCGCCGCGGCGGCGTCGCCGTCGCGCCGGCCGAGGCATTCGAGGATGGCCTTGTGCTCGCCGAGGAAGGGATCGAGCTCCGGCAGGCGCAGGTAGCTGCCGAGCATGTGCTTGTTCGAGATGAGCAGCGCCTGGTTGATGCGCAGGAGCTTGATGAGTTCGGGATTGCCGCAGAAGCTGGTGCAATCGACGTGGATGTCGCGCTCCAGCTGGTCGAGCTCGCTCTCGCTGACGTTCGGGTAGCGCTCGAGGGCGCTCGTCAGGCGCAGCCACATCTGCGTCAGCAGGGCCTGGGGGATGGCGCTCGCGGCGCTGCGCAGGGCCGGCGGCTCGAGATAGCGCCGCACCTCGTAGAAATGGCCGATGCGCTCCCGCGTCAGGGGCACGACGTGCCAGCGCGACCGCTGGTCCTTCTCGATCAGCCCTACCCGTTCGACGCGGGTCAGCACGTCACGGGCGACGGTGCGGCTGACGTTGTAGTAATGGGCGAGCTCCAGCTCGACGACGGACAGCCGGCCGTAGATCGAACAGCCGCTGATCTCGCGCTCGACCTCGTCATAGATGCGCGTCCAGGCCGCGGGCGATCGCTCGGCGGCACCGCTCGAGGTGATGGCGGCGAATTCCTGCCGGGTGATCCGCCGGCGCCTTTCCGGCACGGTCCGGCCTTCGCCGAGGACGAGATAGCCGCGGCCGTCGAGCTTGCTGAGCCGTCCCTCCTGGGCGAGCAGTTCGAGCGCCAGTTTGACGGGCGTGCGGCTCGTGTTCATGACGTCCGCGACGACGGCCTCCATGACCACGCTGCCCTGCCCGAGCGCACCGGACGAGACCGCGGACCGGAGCACGTCGAGGACGCTTTGATAGAGGGCGGCCGCTGGTGGCCGCTCCTCCGACGGCGGGGCTATGGAGATGCCGGCTTCGAGCATGCCCGCACCCTAGCAGAGGATGGCCCGGCCGGGAATTGTCCTTACGTTCCAGTCCGATGCGGCCGATCAAGCGCCCTTGGGGCAGAGACGATGTCGCAGGGCTGGGGTGGGGGCCGGCTTCAGAAAGGGCCCGCTTTCCTCGCACCAAATATCAGATGTTTAACATCAGATGTTTGTTGCGTGGCGGGTCGCGGCCGTGTCATGCTGACACGACTGCTCAGGGAGGATCCGATGGCGACGCTCGCCGACAGGCTGGACCGGTGCTATTCCGGCGCGATCTACGACGTCATGCGGGACATGGGCCTGAGGCCGGGCGTCCTGCCGCGCACGATCCGCGGCCTCGTGCCCGACCAGCGGGTCGCGGGTCCGGTCTTCACCGTGCGTGGCCGGCCCGATCCGGAGGTCGATGCGCATACCTCGCTGCTCGAATGGACGGGCCTCCTGTCCCGGGCGCCGGCTGGCCATGTCATCGTCTGCCAGCCGCAGGACGACACGCGCGCCCTCATGGGCGAATTGTCGGCGGAGGCGCTGAAGCTGCGCGGCGTGCGCGGCTACATCGTCGATGGCGGCTGCCGCGACACGGAACTGATCATCGAGCAGGGCTTTCCCGTCTTCTGCCGCTACACCACGCCGGTCGACATCGTCGCCGCGTGGCGGCCCGAGGCCTTCGACGAGCCGGTCACCATCGGCAACGTCACGATCCGTGCCGGCGACTTCGTCCTCGCCGACCGCGACGGCATCATCGTCATCCCGGCCGACCGGGCGAAGGAGATCATCGCGCGTACCGAGGCCGTCATCGCGACGGAATCGGAACTGCGCCGCGCCATTCGCGCAGGCGAGGATCCGCAGCGGGCCTACCTGCAGTACGGCAAGTTCTGAGCGGAGGCGCGGCATGGTTCGCAGGCAGAAGCCGGGCCGCATCGGCGCGGTGGTCGCAGCCCTCGGGGCCGAGATCGCCGGGGGCAGCCATGCCGAGGGGGCGACGCTGCCCGCCGAGCACGAGCTCGAGGCGCGGTTCGGCGTCAGCCGCAGCGTCGTGCGCGAGGCGATGAGGACCCTGGCGGCGAAGGGGCTCGTCAGCGTCGCGCCGCGCCACGGCACCCGCGTCCGCCCGCGCGCCGAATGGAGCCTGCTCGACCGTGACGTGCTGACTTGGCTGACGGGTGAGCGGGGGCCTGAGCGCGAGCTGCTCCTCGCGCTCGAGGAAACGCGCGCCATCATCGAGCCGGCAGCCGCCGCCCTAGCCGCGCAACGCGCAACGGCCGAAGACCAGCTGCGCCTGACGGAGGCGCTCGTCGCCATGCAGCGGGGGCGCACGGATGCCGCTGCCGCGGTGGCGGCCGACCGTGCCTTCCACCTCGCCGTGCTCGATGCCACGCACAACCCGGTGCTGCAGAGCTTTCGCGGAGCCATCGACGCGATCCTGTCGGCCATCTTCGCCGCCTCGATCGACGAGATGCGCTGGTTCGAGGAGAACCTGCCCAACCACGCCAGCGTCGTGGAGGCGATCCTGCGCCGGGACGCAGCGGCAGCCCGGCGCGCCATGGAAGCGACCATCGGCTTCACGCGCCGCAATCTCGAGGCGCGGGGCTGAACGAAACCAACAAGGAAAGCGGAGGAACCCCCATGTTCAAGCGCATCGTGTCGGCCGCCATCCTCTTGGGCGCGGCCATCGTGCCGGCACAGGCCGCCTGGCCGGACCGTCCCATCACGCTCATCGTGCCGTGGGCAGCCGGTGGCGGCACCGATGCGGTGGCCCGCGTCATCGCGTCGGGGCTCGAAAAGGAGCTCGGCCAGCCCGTCAACGTCGTCAACCGCACGGGCGGCGGCGGCGTGGTCGGCCACACCGAGATCGTCAGCGCCAAGCCGGACGGCTACACCATCGGCCTCGCCACCGCCGAGATCACCACCTACTACTGGGCCGGGACGGCACCGTTCACCTATGCCGACGTCACGCCGGTCGCGCTGGTGAACTTCGACGCCGCCGCCCTCCATGTCGCCGCCGACAGCCCGTGGCAGGATGCGGCGCAGGCGCTCGATGCCATCAAGCAGGCGAAGCCGGGCACCTACAAGCTGTCGGGCATGCCGGTCGGCGCGGCATTCCATCTGGCCTTTGCCGGCCTGCTGCAGGCCGCCGACATCGATGCCAAGGCCGTGGCCGTCGTGCCGAGCCAGGGCGCCGCCCCCGGCTTCCAGGAACTCGCCTCGGGCGGCGTGCAGATCGTGCCGTCCTCGCTGCCCGAAGGGCGCGCGATGGTCGACGCCGGCCGCGTGAAGGCCCTGCTCGTGCTGGCCAACGAGCGCATTCCCGCCTTCCCGGACGTTCCCGTCGCCAAGGAGGCGATCGGCAAGGAGGTGGTCGGCGGCACATGGCGCGGGCTCGCCGCGCCGAAGGGCCTGCCCGACGACATCACCGCGAAGCTTACCGAGACCGTCGAGAAGGTCGTGAAGGCGCCGGAATTCGCGAAATTCATGGCCGATCGCGGCTTTGGCGTCGCCTTTGCCAAGGGCAACGAATTCCGGATCTTCCTCGAGGACCAGCATGCCCGCAACGGCGAGCTCATGGGCGCGCTCGGCCTTCGCCAGCAGGGCAAGTGACGGGCGCGAACCGTCATGCCGAACCTGTCGAGGCTGCACCCGCCCGGCCGGCAGCCTCGGCGGCACGGGTCCACCCTTTGCCGCGCCTTCCGGATGATGGGCGGCCCGACGAGAGAGCCACATGAACGCAAGCAGCCCATTCAGCGGCATCCACGCCGTCGTCTACGCCCTGTTCGACGGGCATGAGCGGCTCGACCGGCAGGCGATGCGCCGGCAGACGCAGCTCTGCCTCGATGCGGGCGTTCACGGCATGGTGGCGCTCGGGCTCGCGACCGAGGTCGCCAAGCTGACGGCAGCCGAACGCCGCCAGCTGATGGACTGGGTGGCGCAGGACACGAATGGTCGCGTGCCGCTCGGCTTCACCATTTACGGCGCCTCGGTGGCCGAGCAGGTCGAGGGCGTCAAGGCCGCCGCGGCGGCGGGCGCCGACTGGGTCATCCTGCAGCCGCCGATGGTGGGCAGCTATGGCGCCGGGGAGTACATCGACTTCTTCGGCCGGGTCGCCGGATCGACCGATCTGCCCGTCGCCATCCAGAACGCACCGGCCTACATGGGGCGCGGCCTGTCGGCGGACGACATCGTCACCCTCACGACACGCTTTCCCAACATCCGCCTGCTGAAGGGCGAGGGCGCGAGCATCGATATCGAGCGCCTCATTGCGACCACGGCCGGCCGGCTGCCGGTCTTCAACGGCCGCGGCGGGCTGGAGCTGATCGACAACCTGCGCGCCGGTTGCGTCGGCCTCATCCTGGCGCCCGAATGCATCGACCGCGCCGTGCACATCCACGAGCGCTGGCGGACCGGGGACGAAGAGGCTGCCATGGCGGGCTATGCGGAGATCCTCCCCGCCATCGTCTTCGTCATGCAGTCGCTGGAGACGATGATCGCCTATGGCAAGCGCCTGTTCGGCGAGCGCGCCGGGCTCGCGATCCACGACCGCGCGCCGGCGCTGCGGCCGACCGACTTCGGGCTCGATATGATGCGGCGCTACGCGCGCCGGCTTGGCCCCCTGACGGGGCGCTGACGGAGCGCTGCCCGGCTCGTCCGATCGCGGCCGTGACCCTCAATGCGCCCAACAATAGCCGAAGGCGCAGCCCGAGACCGTCACCTTCTGCGACACGGCGAAGGAATTCGGCTGTTCGAGGCCGATCCGCACCAGCCGCGAGCGGTCGCGCGGGCGGAACATGTTCTGGAATTCGGCCGGCAATGCATCTGCGACCGTCAGGATGGATTCGATGCGCCCCCGCGCCGACTGAGCGCCGCCCTTCACCTTGACGGGCATGGCCTCGGTGATTTCGAACAGATATTCGTCCGGCAGATAGGCCAGGATGTAGGACTGGCCGCCGTTGATCTGCATCAGCTCGTCGCCGAACTTCACGATCTGCCCGGGGATCGGCACCTTGGCGCCGATGACGCCGGGTGCAATCGCACGCAGGTAGCCGTCGTCATAGAGCGCGCTCAGCTTGTCGATGGCCTCGCGAAAAATGGTGCGGGACCGCCTGAGGAGGATCAGCTCGTTCTCGGTCGCGGCCTTCTCGCTCTGCAGCGCCGCCAGGCGCTCGGCGGCCTGGAGGCTGTTGCGCAGGGCGTCGTCCTTCGACAGCAGGGAGACGATGCCCCGGCCGGAGATGGTGTCGAACTGGCTGGACGTCGCCCCGGTCTCCCGCGCCGTCCGTTCCGCCAGCGGCGCGACGGCTGCGATCGAGGTCAGCCTGCCGTTCAGCTGGCCCTCGCGGATGGAGAGCTCGCTGTCGCGCAGGTCGAAATTGGCGAGCTCGCGGATCATCTCGAAGGATTCGAGGCGGGCGAGCGGCGTTCCCGTCTCCACTTTGTCGCCCTCCTTGACATAGACCTCCATCACCTTGCCGGTGTAGCTGGCGCCGACCGAATAGCGCTCCTTGAGCACCGTGCCGTCGATCGAGAGGACGAACATGCTGCCGATCAGGTAGTAGGCCAGCGAACCGAGGAACAGGATGACAAGCACGAGATAGACCGTGCGGCCGAGCCTGCCCGAAGCCGAGCGCTGCTGGGCATCCAGGAGGTCGACACGGGGTTGTTTGCGCAGGCGTTTCACGTGAGCACCCGTCTTTACCAGGGCCGCTGCATGCGGACCTTCATGGGGGTGTAGTTGTCGCGGTGCGAGCCCGAGAACGCCCATTCGTCGATGTAGGCCGAGAGGCGGACGAGGCGCATGACATAGGTCATGAACAGCGAATAGCCGGGCAGGAAGAGCAGGTTGCGCAGGAAGACGCGGCGGCCGGTGCACCAGGTGGACGCCGCCAGAATGAGCGTATCGATGATCATCAGGCCGATCTGCATGCCGACGAGGATGGCGAGCGCGAACGACCCGTACTGGACGAACAGCCAGACGAGATAGACGGGGAAGGCGAAGGCCGCGACCACGTTGAAGAGGGCGAAGTCCCACTCGTGGATGGCCTCGGTCAGGCGAAAGGCCGGCGACAGCGGGTTCATCAGCCGCGCATGCTTGCGGAAGCGGATCCAGATCGCGTCGCGCTCCCAGCGCAGGCGCTGGCGGATGTATTGGTAAAGCGTCACGGGCACGTCGGTGTAGCAGATCGCTTCGGGCGCAAAGACGATGCGCCAGCCTTTCAGGCGCAGGCGGATGGTCGTGTCGAGATCCTCGCCACCACCGACATCGAAGCCGCCGATGTCGTCGAGCGCCCTGCGACGGAAGGCGCTGAACGCGCCTGAGGCGCAAACCACCTGGTTGACGGCGCCGGCGATGCGCTTGCCGACCGAGATCGACTGCAGATATTCGATTTCCTGGAACTGCGTGATCACGCTCGCGCCGCTGTTCCTCGGCGCGATATCGCCGCAGACCGCCCCCACGCGCGGATCGGCGAAGGGCGCCACCAGGCGCTCGATGGCATAGCGGTCGAAGGAGCAGTCGCAATCGACATTGATGATGATGTCGCCGGTCACGAAGGCGCAGGCTAGATTGATGCCGCTCGACTTGCCGCCCCGGAGATCCGTGGACAGGACCCGCGTGGCAAGGCCGCGCCTGACGAGGTCCCGGGCGACGCCGCGCATGCGGTCAGTCGAGCCGTCGCTGGCGATGACGATCTCGAACTCGCGCAGCGACTGCTCGTGCAGCGAGCGCACGCAGGCCTCGAGCGCCTGCTCCTCGTTGTGGCCGACGAGGATGATGCTGACGCTGGGGCGCGCCGAGGGTTCCTCCTCCGCCGGTGGCACGTGCTCGTCCGGCGAGCGCATGAGATGGCCGACGACCAGAAACGGCAGGATATAGCGGGGGAACTCGAAGATCAGCGTGTACCAGAAGACCATCGCGATGCTGAGGGTCGTCTGGCTCAGCAGGAAGGAGAAGCCGAGCTCGAGCGCGGTCACGGCTGGGCTCTTCCCAGGAGCTGCGCGATCGCGAGCCTCGCGTCGAGCTTGTAACGCAGGAGATGCTCGCTGCGGGCGAGCAGGCTGTGCAGCCATGCTTCCGCATGGGGCTCGAAACATTCGATCAGGATGTAGGCCACGTCCTCGGCCACGTGCAGCGAGCCGACGCCGGCCAGCCGGTTGCGGAGGTTCTCGACGAGCAGATCGCGCGACTTCTGGAAGGCTGGACGGCCGCTCGTTGCAATCAGCGCATCCTTGCCGGCAAAGCGGATCTCGGCGATTGCGGCGCGAGCACCGGCGGTGGCGTTGAGGCGCGCCACCTCCCGCTGCAGGGACACGGGCAGGTTCGCCGCGAGCACCGCGGCGTGTCCCTCGAGGAAGGCCCTGGCGGCATCGGTGAGCGAATAGCTGAAAAGATCGACGCGGTTGGCGGCATCGCCGTCCATGCGGGCGCTGCAGTCGAGGCAGACGAAGCCGACCTCGAGCTCGGAGGAGGTGGTGTCGCAGGTGTTGCAGACATGGGCGTGACCGGGGCGGTCGTAGTCCTTGCCGTAGTTGCGCAGCTGCCGCTTGCACTTGGGACAGACGAGCGCCGTGCCGTGGCGGAACAGCTCTTCCGGCATGAGGGCGGCGCAGTGGAAGTGATGGATGAGGGCGGTCTCGCGCAGGTCCGCCGAGCGGCAGGAGGGGCACTCCTCGCGCGCGCTCAGCCGGCGCGAGCGGCAGGAACGACATTCGTGCAGGCGATCGAGGAAGGTCTTCTTGAGGAAGCCGCGCAGGACGAACTCCTCGGCGATCGGAACGACCCGGGCGGCTGAAAAGAAGCCGGGATAGCAGACGGCTTCCGGCGTCAGCGGATAGCGCATGCCGCGCAACGGCCGGCCGGAGACATACATGTGCGCCAGGATCTCGAGGTCCGGCTCGCGGGTATGGCGATATTGCGGGGCGAGCCTCTCGCGCTGCTGCCGGAAACCGACGATGCGTCTTGCGGTCTCGGACCAGGTGTTGGGGCGCATGATGTCGAAGGCGGCGTCGGCGAATTCCCCCGCCCGGCCCTTGATATCGATCATCGGCAGCTGCAGCCCGCCGACGAAGTCGCGGATATCGTGCAGCGGCGAGGAACTGCGCTCATCGGAAAAGAGGATGGCGTCGACGTCATCCCCTTCCGCCGGGTCGAACAGCCAGCCGAAGACGATGTCGAGGTGAGGCGGGATGCGCGGAAACCAGCGGACGCGCGGCTTCCAGGAGAGTCCGGCCTCGCGCCACACGGTGAAGATCTGGCCGACGAGCTGCGCCCAGGCGGTCATCACGCCGCTTGTGGAAGGGGAGGGGCCAGTGGGTAGCGTCATGACCGTCCCTCGAACGTCCTGTCGGCGGACCCCGCGCAGGACGCGTTTGCGATCCGAACCGATCCGGACAAGTGTATCCGTCGGCGGACCTCCCGGCCCACGAACGTCAGACTTTAGAGCAAGCCGCAAGCCATGGCATGATGCTGGGCTAATCGGATCGGGTGATCGGAGAGCCTTTGCAAGGCGTGGATGGCAGGTTTCCGGCCGTCAGAGCTTCACCGCCCGCAGGCGGATGGCGTTGCCGATGACGCTCACGGACGAAAGCGCCATGGCCGCCGCCGCGATGATCGGCGAGAGCAGGATGCCGAGGAAGGGATAGAGGACGCCCGCGGCAACCGGCACGCCGAGGGCATTGTAGATGAAGGCGAAGAACAGGTTCTGCCGGATGTTGCCCATGGTGGCGCGCGACAGGCGCCGCGCCGCAACGATCCCGGTCAGGTCGCCCTTGAGCAGGGTCACGCCGGCGCTCTCCATGGCCACGTCGGTGCCGGTTCCCATGGCGATGCCGATGTCCGCCGTCGCAAGCGCCGGGGCGTCGTTCACGCCGTCGCCGGCCATGGCGACGGTGCGTCCGGCGCTCTTGTAGCGCTCCACCACGGCACTCTTCCCGTCCGGCAGCACCTCGGCCTCGACCTCCTCGATGCCGAGCCGGCGCGCGACGGCCCGGGCGGTCGTCCAGTTGTCACCCGTGAGCATCACCACGCGGATGCCCTCGGCGGCGAGGCCGGCGAGCGCCTGCGGCGTCGAGGCCTTGACGGGGTCGGCGATGGCGATGGCGCCGGCGATACGGCCGTCGATGCCGACGAAGATGGCCGTGGCGCCGTCCTGCCGAAGGTCGTCGGCCTGCTGCTCGAGCGGCGCGGCATCGATGCCGTGCTCGGCGAGGAAGGCCTTGTTGCCGAGCACGACATGGCGGCCGTCGGCCGTGCCGAGCACTCCCTTGCCGGTCGGCGAGTCGAAGTCGGCGACCGGAACCGTCGCGATGCCGCGTCGCTCGGCCGCCTCGACGATGGCCACGGCGAGCGGATGCTCGCTCGCGCGCTCGACGCTGGCCGACAGGCGCAAGACCTCGTCCTCGGCAAAGTCGAGTGCCGGCACGACCGCCGTGACGGCGGGCTTGCCTTCGGTCAGCGTGCCCGTCTTGTCGACCACGATCGTGTCGACCTTCTCCATGCGCTCCAGGGCCTCGGCGTTCTTGATCAGCACGCCCGCCTGGGCGCCCCGCCCGACGCCGACCATGATGGACATCGGCGTGGCGAGGCCGAGCGCGCAGGGGCAGGCGATGATCAGCACCGAAACGGCGGCGACGAGGCCGAAGGCGAGGCGGGGCTCGGGCCCCCAGACGCCCCAGGCCGCGAAGGCGAGGAGCGCCACGACGATCACGGCCGGCACGAAATAGCTCGAGACCTCGTCGGCCAGCCGCTGGATGGGCGCGCGGCTGCGCTGCGCCTCGGCCACGAGCTGGACGATCTGCGACAGCATGGTGTCGCGGCCGACCTTCTGCGCTTCGATCACGAGCGCGCCGGACCGGTTCATCGTGCCGCCGATGACCTTGGTGCCGACCTCCTTGGTCACGGGCATCGACTCGCCGGTGACCATGGACTCGTCGACCGAGCTGCGCCCTTCGACGACGTCGCTGTCGACCGGCACCTTCTCCCCCGGGCGCACCCGGAGACGGTCGCCCACCGCGACGGCATCGAGCTGGACCTCCTCCTCGGTTCCGTCCGGTCCGATCCGGCGGGCGGTCTTCGGCGCAAGGTCGAGCAGCGCGCGGATCGCCCCGCTGGTATTCTCGCGCGCCCTGAGCTCGAGCACCTGTCCGAGGAGGACGAGGACGGTGATCACGGCGGCGGCCTCGAAATAGACGGCGACCGACCCGTCGCCGCCGCGGAAGGCGGCGGGGAAGACGCCGGGGGCGAGTGTTGCGACCAGGCTGTAGAGCCAGGCGATGCCGGTACCCATGGCAATGAGCGTGAACATGTTGAGGCTGCGGTTCACGAGCGAGTACCAGCCGCGCACGAAGAACGGCCAGCCCGCCCACAGCACGACCGGCGTCGCGAGGAGCAACTGGACCCAATTGGACTGCTGCTGGCCGAGATAGTGGCCGAGGCCCGTCAGGTGGCCGCCCATCTCCAGAGCCACGATCGGCAGGGACAGGGCGAGGCCGATCCAGAACCGGCGGCTCATGTCGACGAGTTCGTGGCTGTGGCCACCGTCCGCTTCGGCCACGACCGGCTCCAGGGCCATGCCGCAGATCGGGCACGATCCCGGCCCCACCTGGCGGATCTGCGGATGCATCGGGCAGGTGTAGATCGTCTGTCCCTCGGGAACGCCCCGGGCCTTTTGCCCCGCCGGCCCGGCGTATCGCGCCGGCTCCGCGACAAACTTCGACTGGCACCCCGGCGAGCAGAAATAATAGGTGCGGCCGGCATGCTGCGCCCGGTGCGGTGTGGTGTGCGGATCCACCATCATTCCGCAGACCGGATCCTTCACCGTCCCGGGCTCGCCCGCAGCTGCGTCATGATGATGGTGCCCCGCGTGGGCACCAGGCGCGCGATCGTCGGCGTGGCCGTCAGGGCCACCGTGCGAATGTCTCATGCCGGCCTCTGCCTTGGCGTGGAGGCCAAAGCATCGCCCCTTCCACGGTGGGAAGGTCAAGCGGCCATTTGGTGCCGGTTCACGATCGTTGCCGCCTCATTATCCCGAGACCGGTTGACGAGTGGCACAAACTGACATATCAGAATCATAACTGAGATTTCAGACATGGAATTGATATGTCAGAGCTTGTCGAGTTGCCGTCGCTTCCCCTGACGGAACTGCTCAGCCCCGCGGCCCTCACCGGCGGCGGCAGCGGCGGCATGGCGGGGGAGGTCTATCGGCTGCTGCGGCAGCTCATCATCGAGGTGAAGCTGCTGCCGGGGCGGGCGCTGTCCGAGAAGGAGGTCGCGGCCGCCCTCAGCGTGAGCAAGACGCCGGTGCGCGAGGCGATCATCCGCCTTGCCGAGGAGGGGCTGCTCACCGTGGTGCCGAAGGGCGGCACCTATGTCGCGCCCATCGATATCCAGCGCTACATGGAAGCGGTCTTCGTGCGCGTTCGCCTCGAGGAGAGCGCGGCCATGGAGGCGGCCCGCCGCCACTCTTTCGAGGATCTCGGCCGCCTGGACATGTGTGTCGCGATGCAGGTCGAGGCGGCCCGCAGCGAGGATTTCGCGGCCTTCTTCCAGCTCGACGAGGACTTCCACCGGGATATCTTCGTCGCCGCGCGGCTGCCCGGCGTCTGGACGATCGTCAACCAGGCCAAGGGCGAGGTTGACCGCATGCGCCACCTGAAGCGGGTGTTCGCGGTGCGGCGCACCGAGGACGTCATCAAGGAGCACAAGGCGATCGTCGATGCCATCCGCTCCGGCGATCCGGCGCGGGCGCGCGAGGCGCTCGTCGCCCATCTCGGTTCGCTCGAATCGAAGCTCGGCGAATTGTCCGGCAACCCCAAGCTCTGGTCCTACATCGAGAAGATCAACACGCGCTCGGGCCGCAAGCGCGCGCCACGACACGCGGCGTCCTCGACGGCCTGACCGGCCTCGAAGGCAGCCAAGACCAAGAGCAACGAAGCGGAGGGAACGACAGTGGCAGGAGCGAGCACATGTCGTCGGTGGAGCTGAGCGGCGTCGTCAAGCGCTATGGCACCGTGGAGGTCGTGCACGGCATCGACCTTGCCGTGGCGCCGCGGGAATTCGTCGTCCTCGTCGGACCGTCGGGCTGCGGCAAGTCGACGACGTTGCGCATGGTCGCCGGCCTCGAGGAGATCTCGCAGGGCACGGTTGCGATCGACGGGCGCGTGGTGAACCGCGTGGCGCCGAAGGACCGCGACGTCGCGATGGTGTTCCAGAACTACGCCCTCTATCCGCATCTCAACGTGGCGGAGAACATCGCCTTCGGGCTGCGTGTGCGGCGGGAGCGGAACGAGGTGGTCACCGCCGCGGTCGCCGAGGCGGCGGCGATCCTCGGGCTCAGCGACTATCTCGATCGCAAGCCCGCCGACCTATCGGGCGGCCAGCGTCAGCGCGTCGCCATGGGCCGGGCCATCGTGCGCCGGCCGCAGGTCTTCCTCTTCGACGAGCCTTTGTCGAACCTCGACGCCAAGCTGCGCACCCAGATGCGCGCCGAGATCAAGCGGCTGCACCGGCGGCTCGGCGTGACCAGCCTCTATGTCACGCACGACCAGGTCGAGGCGATGACGCTGGCCGATCGCATCGTGATCATGAACGGCGGGCGCATCGAGCAGGTCGGAAGCCCCATGGAGGTGTTCCACAAGCCGGCGAACACCTTCGTCGCGAGCTTCATCGGCTCGCCGCCGATGAACCTGATCGAGGCCGTCATCGGCACGGTCGAGGGACGCCCCGTCGGCGTGCTGGCGGAGGGGACGACGGTGCCGCTGCCGGCGCGGGCGCTGCCGCAGGCCAGCGACGGGCGGCCCATCATCCTCGGCGTGCGCCCGGAAGCGATCGGGCTGGGCGCGGGCGCATCGGGCATCGCCTGCGAGATCGACCTCGTGGAGCCGCTCGGCTCCGAGGCACTGCTGCACGGCCGCGTCGGCGGCCAGGCCATCATCGCCAAGACCGAGACCCCGGACGACATCGGGGCGCTGGCGGGGATCGGGAGGATCCATTTCGATGTCGACCGCATCCAACTATTCGACCGGGAAAGCGGACGCGCTCTCGCGTGACGCCGGCCGGTCGTCGGCGACATCCGTTGCCGGCGCCTATCTGAGGCGGCTCGCCGAGGACGTCGCGGCGAACTGGCAGCTCTATGTGCTGCTGGCGCCGATGCTGATCTGGTTTCTCGTCTTCCTCTACAAGCCGATGTATGGGCTCGTCATCGCCTTCAAGGACTTCAGCGCCTTCAAGGGCATCGCCGGCAGCCCCTGGGTGGGCCTCGAGAACTTCTACACGTTGTTCGAGAACGAGCTCTTCCGTCGCGCCTTCGCCAATACGCTGATCATCAGCTTCCTCGGTCTGATCTTCGCCTTCCCGGTGCCGATCATCCTGGCGCTGATGTTCAACGAGGTGCAGCATGCCGGCCTGAAGCGGTGGGGGCAGACCATCGTCTACCTGCCGCATTTCATCTCGGTCGTGATCGTGGCCGGCCTCGTCATCAACCTCCTGTC
Organism: Chelatococcus caeni; assembly: GCF_014196925.1. Classification (GTDB taxonomy): domain Bacteria; phylum Pseudomonadota; class Alphaproteobacteria; order Rhizobiales; family Beijerinckiaceae; genus Chelatococcus_A; species Chelatococcus_A caeni. The sequence goes on from NZ_JACIEN010000002.1 coordinate 814,154, forward strand.
GCCGTCGACCGGCGTCGTCAACCTGGCGCTCGGCGCGCTCGGGATCGAGCCCATCTACTTCCTCACACAGCCGGAGTGGTTCCGTCCCGTCTTCATCGGCTCGGGCATCTGGAAGGAAGCCGGCTTCGAATCGATCGTCTATCTCGCCGCGATCGCCGGCATCAGTCCCTCGCTCTACGAATCCGCGCGCGTCGACGGCGCCTCGCGCTGGCAGATGATGTGGCGCATCACGCTGCCCTCGATCCTGCCGACGATCATCATCATGCTGATCATCCGCGTGGGGAACCTCGTCGAGGTCGGCTTCGAATACATCATCCTGCTCTACCAGCCGGCCACGTTCGAGACCGCGGACGTCGTCTCGACCTACATCTACCGCACAGGCCTGCAGGGCATGCAGTACGACGTCGCCACGGCGGCCGGCCTCTTCAACGCGGTCATCGCCTTCATCCTCGTCTTCACGGCCAACCGGCTCAGCCGGAAGGTCTCCACCGCGTCGCTGTGGTGAGGGAAAGCCGATGTCCGCCTTCACGCTCCATTCGCGCGGCGACCGCTTCTTCGGCTACGCCAACGGGTTCCTGCTGGCGCTGTTCGTGCTCGGCACGCTCTACCCGTTCATCTACATCCTGGCGGCGTCCATCAGCTCCGGCGCGGCGGTGACCTCGGGGCGGGTCTTCCTGTTCCCGGTGGACCTCACCCTCGCGGCCTACGAGCGGGTGCTGTCGGACCGCATGTTCTGGGTCTCCTACGGCAACACCTTCCTCTACACCTTCGGCGGCACGGCGATGAGCCTGCTCATCATCGTGCCCGGCGCCTATGCGCTGTCGCGGCATCAGTTGCGCGGCCGGCGCTTCTTCAACCTGATGGTGGCCTTCACCCTCTGGTTCCACGCCGGCATGATCCCGTTCTTCCTCAACATGCGGGACCTCGGGCTGCTCGACTCGCGCCTCGGCATCATCATCGGCTTCGCCTGCAACGCCTTCAATATCATCCTGCTGCGGAACTTCTTCGAGGCGGTGCCGAAGGCCTTCGAGGAAGCCGCACGCATGGACGGCGCGAGCGACTTCCAGCTGCTGTGGAAGGTCTTCATCCCGCTGTCGAAGCCGGCCATCGCCACCGTCGCGCTGTTCTGCATCGTCACGCGCTGGAACGGCTACTTCTGGGCCATGGTTCTCCTGCGCGGGGAAGAGAAGATACCGCTGCAGCTCTATCTGAAGCGCGTCATCGTCGACCTGAGCGCCAATGACGAATTCGCAGCCTCGCTGCTGACCTCTCGCTATTCGTTCGAGACCGTCTCCGCGGCGATCATGGTCGCGTCGATCATACCGGTGCTGCTGATCTACCCCTACGTGCAGAAGTATTTCAGCAAGGGAATACTTCTGGGCGGGGTGAAGGAATAACGATACATCCCCGGGAGGAAAGCATGAGGAACGGGTTGCCGCGGGCGTCCATTCTTGCTCTTTGCGCGGCGCTTGCGCTGCCGGGAGCCGGGCAGGCGCAACAGGCCGCGAAGATCACCGACAAGCCGCTCGAATTGACGATCCACTTCCACTTTCGCGACAAATACGTCTATCGCGAAGACTGGCCCGTGGAGAAGAAGGCGGCCGAGCTCACGGGCATCAAGGTCAAGAACGTCGCTTCGCTCGCCACGACGTCGAGCCGCGATGCCTTCAACCTCCTCATGGCGTCCGGCGACCTGCCCGACATCGTCGGCGGGGATGCCGTCGGCGGTCTCAAGGACGACTTCATCCGCTTCGGCCTCGAAGGCGCCTTCGTACCGCTCGACGAGCTCATCGCCGCCCATGCGCCGAACATCAAGGCGTTCTTCGATGCCCATCCGCAGATCCGGCAGGCCATCTCGGGCCCGGACGGGAAGCTCTATTTCATCCCCTACGTGCCGGACGGGAAATTCGCGCGCGGCTGGTTCATCCGTCAGGACTGGCTCGACAAGCTCGGCCTTGAGCCGCCGCAGAATGTCGACGAGCTCTACACGGTGCTGAAGGCCTTCCGCGAGAAGGACCCGAACGGCAACGGCAAGAAGGACGAGGTGCCGTATTTCGCGCGCGAGCCTGTCGATGCCATCCGCCTCATCAACATGTGGGATGCGCGGGTCTCGGGCTCGGACCGCTACGGCGACTTCGCCGTCTACGACGGGCAGATCCGCCATCCCTGGGCCGAGGAGACCTACCGCTCCGGCATCGCCAACCTCGCCAGATGGTACAAGGAAGGCCTCATCGACCACGAGATCTTCACGCGCGGGCCACGGGCGCGCGAATACCTGCTCGGCAACGACCTCGGCGGCATGACGCACGACTGGTTCGCCTCGACGGCGAGCTATACCGACGCCCTCAAGGGCAAGATCGAAGGCTTCCTGTTCAAGCCCATCGTGCCGCCGGCGACCGTCTCGGGCCGGCGCTTCGCGGACAATCGCCGCGCCCGCGTGCAGCCGGCCGGATGGGCGATCTCGACCACCAACGAGCACCCGGTCGAGACGATCAGGTACTTCGACTTCTGGTTCTCGCCCGAGGGGCGGCGCCTGTCGAACTTCGGGCTCGAGGGCGTGACCTACGAGATGGTCGATGGCCAGCCGACCTACAAGAAGAGCGTCCTGGAGAGCCCGACGCCGGTCAATGCGCAGCTGTGGGAGATCGGTGCGCAGGTCCCGCGCGGCTACTGGCAGACCTACGACTACGAGAAGCCGTGGACGAATGCGCTCGCCCTCGCCGGCATCGCCGAATACGAGAAGGGCGACTACCTGATCGACGACTTCCTGGGCGTGTCGCTGAACGCCGAGGAAAAGGCCCTCTACGACAAGCACTGGCCCGCGATCCTCACCTACATGACCGAGATGCAGCAGACCTGGGTCCTCGGCGCACGCGATGTCGAGAAGGACTGGGACGGCTACCAGGCGCGGCTGAAGAGCCTCGGCTACGACAAGGTCCTCGCCGTCATGCAGAACGCCTACCAGCGCCAGTATTCGCAGAAGTAACGCCGGCGGGGCGGGTGTCTGCACGGCGCCCGCCTCCCGACGCACGAAGGGTGGTCCCGTTTCATGGAACAGACGACAGTGCAGCGGCCGCGTCGCGTCTTCCTCGACGAGCCCAGGGCGGGCTCGCTGACGATCTCCTACGCTCCCGACGAAGGCGCGCCGCCGACCGAAAACCCGCCCCGCTTCTCCTGGCTGCCGGCGCTCGACGATGCGGCGCGCTATGCCCTGCGGCTGTCGCGCAGCGAGGCCTTCCCGGACGATGCGACGACGGTGCACGAGGACATCGCCTGGAACTTCTTCACGCCCGACGCCGTGCTTGCGCCCGGCCGGTATTTCTGGAGCTACGCCCTCTGGGATGAGGCGGCCGGGCGCGTCGTGTCCGACTGGAGCCGGACGCGCAGCTTCGAGATCACCGAAGGCCTGCCGCAGACGCCGCTGCCGCGGGCTGGGGATCGCTACCGGGGCGTGGACATGAGCCATCCGCGCCTGTGGCTGCGGCCCGAGGAGGTCGCCGCCTTCCGCCAGGCGCTCGCAGCCGATCCGGACCACTGCGGCTGGTCGCGGTTCCACGCCAGCTCGGTCGCTCCCTGGATGATGCGCGAGATCATCGCCGAGCCCTCGCCCTATCCCGACAACGTCAGGGTCGCGGGCCTGTGGCGGCAGATGTACATCGACTGCCAGGAGGTGATCTACGCCATCCGCCATCTCGCCATCGCCGGGCGCGTGACCGGCGACGAGGCGCTGACCGCCCGGGCGCGCGAATGGCTTCTTGCGGTCGCCTCGTGGGATCCGGCCGGCACCACCTCGCGCGCCTACAACGACGAGGCGGCCTTCCGCGTCGTCACCGCGCTCGCCTGGGGCTACGACTGGCTGCATGACGGCCTCAGCGAAGACGAGCGCGCCGAGGTCCGGGCGGTGCTGCTCCAGCGCACGCGCGAGATCGCCGATCACGTCATGCGCCATGCGCGCATCAACGTGTTCCCCTACGACAGCCACGCCGTGCGTGCGCTGTCGGCAGCGCTCGCGGCAGCCTGCATCGCACTCCTCGACGAGGAGCCGGAGGCGCAGGTCTGGCTCGACTACACGGTCGATTTCCTCTTCACGCTCTATTCGCCGTGGGGCGGCGCCGATGGCGGTTGGGCCGAGGGGCCGCATTACTGGACGACGGGCCTTGCCTATCTCATCGACGCCGCCAACCTCATCCGCAAGTTCCTGGGGCTCGACCTCTACCGCCGCCCGTTTTTCCAGAGGACGGGGGACTTTCCGCTCTACACCAAGGCGCCTGACACGCGCCGTGCCTGCTTCGGCGACGATTCGACCCTCGGCGACCTGCCGAGCCTCAAGGTCGGCTACAACATGCGCCAGTTCGCCGGGGTCACCGACAACGGCTATTATCAGTGGTATTTCGAGACCGTCCGGCGCAACGCCGCCGGGACGGAGATGGAGTTCTACAATTACGGCTGGTGGGATCTCGCCTTCGACGATCTCGTCTATGCGCATGACTATCCGGCCGTCGCGGCGCGGGCGCCAGATGATCTGCCGCCCGTCAAGTGGTTCCGGGATGTCGGCTGGGTCGCCATCCAGCAGCACCTCCACGATCCCGACCGGCACATCCAGTTCCTGGTCAAGAGCAGCGACTACGGCTCGCTCAGCCACAGCCACGGCGACCAGAACGCCTTCCTGCTCTTCGCCTATGGCGAGGATCTCGCCATCCAGAGCGGCTACTACGTCGCCTTCAACTCGGCCATGCACCGCGAATGGCGCCGGCAGACCCGCTCGAAGAACGCCATCCTCATCGATGGAAAGGGCCAGTACGCCGACCGGGACAAGGCGCTTGCCCGCCAAGCGCGGGGGCGCATCGTCGAGGTGCGCGAGGCGAGCGACCACGTCTTCATCCGCGCGGATGCGACCGCGGCCTATGCCGTCGCCAATCCCGCCGTCAGCGCCGCGATCCGGGACGTCTATTTCGTCCATGGCGAATATGTCGTGCTGGTCGATCGCGTCGAATGCACGGACGCCCTGCCGATCACCTTCCTCTATCATGCCGCCGGGCCGCTGGAGGTCGGGCACAACACCTTCCGCTACACGGGGGCGAAGGCAGGTCTTTACGGCCAGTTCGTACTCGCGACGGCCGGGCCGCCGAAGCTGACGGAAGTCGTCGGCTTCCCCGGCATCGATCCGGCGGAATACGAGGGACTGCCGCTCCACCACCACCTGCGCGCCGACGTGCCGGCGGCGAGGAAGCACACGCTCGTCACGCTCCTCGTGCCGTATCCGCGTGACGACGCGCGCAGGATCTTCTCCTTCATCGACGACCAGGGCTTCACGTCCGACGTCTATTTCACCGACGTCGACGACCGTCGCTTCCGCATCGTCCTGCCGAAGGACTTCTGAGCCCGGGACGGCTCTTCCACGCAATCAAGGACCAGAGACATGCGTCGCTTCGACAACAAGGTAGCCCTCGTCACCGGCGGCGGGCGCGACATCGGCCGCGCCTGCGCCCTGCGGCTGGCCGGGGAGGGCGCCGCCGTCGCCGTCACCTACAATGCCGCCCGCGGCGGCGCGGACGAGACGGTTTCGCTCATCGAGCGGGCGGGCGGCAGGGCCGTCGCCATTCGGGCTGATCTCACGCGCGAGGACGAGGTGGCCTCTGCGGTCGCAGCGACGGCCGCTGCCTTCGGCGACCGCATCGACGCGTTCGTTCACGTCACGGGGGGCCTCGTGGCGCGCAGGACGCTCGGCGAGATAGACCTCGGCTTCTGGCGCGCGGTGCTCGACGTCAATCTCACCTCGCTCTTCCTGACCGCGAAGGCCGTGGTGCCGCGCATGGCCGGCGGCGGCGCCATCGTCGCCCTCGCGTCGCAGGCCGGCCGTGACGGAGGCGGGCCGGGCGCGCTGGCCTATGCGACGTCCAAGGGCGCGGTCATGACCTTCACACGCGGGCTCGCCAAGGAACTCGGGCCGCAGATCCGGGTCAATGCCGTCTGTCCGGGCATGATCGCGACCACCTTCCACGACACGTTCACGAAGCCCGAGGTGCGCGAGCGGGTGGCCGGCGCGACGCCGCTGAAGCGGGAAGGGCAGTCGGACGAGGTCGCCGCCGCCGTGGCCTTCCTGGCGTCCGACGATGCCGCCTTCGTCACGGGCGCCTGCGTCGATGTCAACGGCGGCACGTTCTTCTCCTGAGCGGAGCGTCCATCATGGCCGGGCTGAAGGGCTGGCGGGCGGCGATCATCGGCACGTCGCTCGTTCAGCAGAACCACTTTGCCGACGAGCGGTTGATCGCCACCTCGTCGCGCGGCTGGGCGGCCTGGGCCGAGGTCCTGTCGACCGGCCGCCTGTCGCTGCCGGTGTTCCACGATCGGCGCGTGCGGCCGGGATGGGAGCCGAGCAACCGGCCCGGCGGGACGCGCGGCTTCGGCGGCCTCAACTTCGGCGTCTCCGGGCAGAAGGTGCGCGACATCGAGGCGCGGCTCGGGGACGTCCTCGCGGATCGCGCGGCCTTCGACTTCATCATCGTCGATGCCGGCACCAATGACATGATGGTGGAGGCGAAGGAGACCATTCAGGCCGGGCGCGAGCGGATCTGCGACCGTTTCGTCGATGCCGGCTGCGCGGTCATCCTCCTGCCGATCCTGGCGCGCGGCACCGAGAAGTGGCCAGCCGGCGGCGCGGAGCGCGCCAAGGCGCAGTGGATCAACGAGCGCAGCCGGGCCTATGCCCGGTCGCGCGGGGGCGTGTTCCTGTTCGACTGGAACGAGCCGTGGATCGACCGGGCCTCGCCGTTCGGCGTGCCGCGTGACGGCTATTCCGACGACGGGACGCATTTCGCCCCGGCCGGCGGATATGCGGTCGGCAAGGCCCTCGCCGCCTATCTCGCCGGGCTCCTGCCGCTCCAGCCCCGCCGCACCCTGTCGCGCGACGATCGGTTCGATCCGCGCGACAACCCCCTCGGCAATCTCTGCGACGATCCCTTCCTCATCCGCGCGGCGGCGGAGGGCGAGGGCCTTCTCGTCGAGACGTCGCATGCTGTCGACGTGAAGGCAGCCTTCGCTCGCCGGCCGGACGGCCTGGGCTTCTGGCAGAAGCTGGACATCATAGGCGCCGGCGGGGATCCGGGCTCGGTCCGGCTGACGGTGCCGGTGGACGTTCCGGCCGCCGCTCTGCCCGCGGGCGGCTGGATGCAGGCGTCGGTCGAGGTCGAGGTCGGCGCCTCGCCGGCCTGGCGGGGCGTGACGCTGCGCCTCGCCGAGGATGCGCCGGACGGGCTCGTGAGCGCGGGCATGGATCCGTTCCGCGACGGCGCGGGCAAGCTCCATGCCTGGCCGGCGGAGGCGTGGTGCGGGCTGATCGCGACGCCGCCACTTCGCCCGCGGCCCGGCGGGCGGCCGAGGCTGAGCCTCGACATCCTCGTCGCGAATACCGGCGCTCGTCCCGCGACCCTCGCCGTGGGCGGCTTCGAACTGCGCGCTGTCGCCGATCCGCCTCTCGCCCCGGCGCCGTGAGGCCCGGCGAGGCGATCGTGCCTCAGTGGCCGAGCAGCTTGCTGAGGAACTGTTCGGCTCGTCCGCTGCGCTCCTTGCCGAAGAAGTCCTCGGTCGGCCGGTCGTCGACGATCTCGCCCTTGTCGATGAAGATGACGCGATCGGCCACCTTGCGGGCGAAGCCCATCTCGTGGGTGACGCACATCATGGTCATGCCCTCGCGCGCGAGGCTCGTCATGACGTCGAGCACCTCCGACACCATCTCCGGGTCGAGCGCCGAGGTCGGCTCGTCGAAGAGCATGGCGACCGGGTCCATGGCGAGCGCGCGGGCGATGGCGACGCGCTGCTGCTGGCCGCCTGAGAGCTGCAGCGGATATTTCTGTGCCTGCGCGGAGAGGTCCACCCGCGCCAGAAGCTGGCGGGCCTTCTCCGCCGCCTCGCTGCGGCTGCGGCCGAGCACCTTCTCCTGCGCGATCGTGAGATTGTCCATGATCGACAGGTGCGGGAAGAGCTCGAAGTTCTGGAAGACCATGCCGACGCGCGAGCGCAGCTTCGGCAGGTCGGTGTCGGGCGCGCCGACCGACGTGCCGGCGACGGTGATCGTCCCTTCCTGAAAATCCTCGAGCCCGTTGACGCATTTGATCAGCGTCGACTTGCCCGAGCCCGAAGGGCCGCAGACCACGACCACGGCGCCCTTCTCGACCGTCGTCGTGCAGTTCTTCAGCACCTGGAAGTCGCCGTACCATTTGCTGACGCTGTCGATGGTGATCATGGCGGGGCTCCTCGTCAGGTGCCGAAGCGGGCGATGGAGAAGGCGGCGACGTCCTGGTCCGTGCGGCCGCGCGTGATGAGATCGGCAGTAATGCGGCCGACCATGGGGCCGAGCGTGTAGCCGTTCGACGTGACGGCGTTGAAGAAGCCGGGCCGTGCCGGATGCTCGCCGAGGATCGGCGCGCCGTCGATGTTGATGTTCATCGCAGCCCAGCTGCGGATCACGTTGAGCCGGCGCAGCGCGGGCACGACGTGCTGTGCCACCCAGAGATTGCCCTCGAGGCTGGCGCGCAGCGGCCGCGGGCGCCGGTGGACGGGATCGAGCCCCGCCGTCCAGCCGCCGCCGATAATGACATTGCCGTTCGCCGCCTGTTTCAGCGTGAGATGCCGGTCGGCATGGGCGACGAGATGCGACACGAGCGGCGCCACCGCCTCGGTCACGATCATTTGCAGCGGAGCGCCGAAGACGGGCACGGTGATGCCGGCCATGCGGCCGATCTCGCCGGCGAAGGCGCCGGCGGCATTGACGATGCGTCCGGCGTGGATCGTTCCGCGGTTCGTCCGCACGTGATAGTCCGACCCGTCGGCCTCGATGCCCGTCACCTCGGTATCGGAAACGACCTTGGCGCCGGCGGCCAGCGCGAGGTCCAGCACCGCCTGGGTCGCGACGAGCGGATTGATCTTGCCCTCCTGCGGGCAATAGGCGGCGCCGATGAAGCGCTCGTCGAGGGCCGGCTCGAGCCGGCGCAGGGTCGCCGCGTCGATGACGTCGCAGTCGACGCCCTGCGCGCGCTCGATCAGCGTCTTGCCCACGAGGAAGGCGAGCTGCTCCTCCGTCTCCGCCATCATGAGCCCGCCGGTGATCTTCACCTCGATGTCGCGGGTGGTCTCGCGCGCCAGCTCCTGCCACAGCGAGATCGACTGCAGTTGCAGCGGCAGGGTGCGGGCGGCGGGCGAGCCGCCGCCTTCGGCCCTGGCGCCGTGGTCGAAGGACAGGAGCTGCGCATGCAGGCTGCCGGCATTGCCGCCTGAGGCCTGGCCGTTGGGGCGCCCGCGGTCGAGCACCACGACCTCCCGGCCGGCACGCGCGAGGAACAGCGCCGTCGACAGCCCGGCGATGCCGGCGCCGACGATGACCGTATCGGCCGCGGTGACATCGAGCGGCGGCAAGCCGGTCCGCGGCTGGGAGGGCGGCAGCAGCACCCGCTTGTGCCCGCCCCACTCCGGCTTCTCGACCGCGAGGGCGGCAAGCGGCACGGGGCGCAGCGGCATCTGCGGCGCGAGGAAGCCGGCCTCTTCCTTCGGCGGCATCAGGAAGGCAGCGAGGCGCGGGGTGCAGTAGCGGCCCTGGCAGCGGCCCATGCCCGCGCGGGTGAGGCGCTTCAGGGTCGCCAGATCGCCGGCACTGGCCTCGGCGGCGGTCTCTTGCAGCGCCGCGCGCGTCACGGCTTCGCAGCGGCAGAGGATCGTATTGTTGTCCGCGTCGGCGAGGCCCGGCTCCTCTGCGGCGAAGAGCCGCCATAAGGCCTTCTGGAAGCGGCGATGGCGTCCGAGCCTTCGCCGTGCGGCTTGGTCGTCGCCGGTGCCGCGGCCGAGGCGGCGCAGGCTCTCGGCCCCGGTGAGACGCCCCTGCGCCATGGCGATATGGGCGCCGCCGAAGGCGCCGGCCTCGCCGACGACGAAGATATCGGCAAGGGAGGTCGCCCCGGTATCGTCGCGCATGACTTCCAGATGCGGAAAGCCGTCAGCGCTCACCGTGTGGGCACAGCCGAGCAGCCGCGGCAGCTCGTTGGCGGGCGCGAAACGCTCGCCGATGCAGACGGCATCGACTGCGAACGGCCGCTCCTCACCCTTCGCCCCGACGAGCACGGCCCGCCTCGCCCGTCCTTCTCCTTCGACGCGGGCGAGGCGAGCGCGCCAGAGCACCGGCACGCCGTGCCGCTTCAAGGTCGCGAGCTGGCGGAGGCCCGCCACGGCGAGCGACGGCTCCGCCCGCATCAGCGCCATCGCCTCGCCGGGTCGCGTCCAGGGGGCGGGGGCCGCCTCGGCGACGGCGACGACATGGGCGCCGCCGCGCGCGAGCTCCGCCGCCACCTGCAGATTGAGCGGGCCGTTGCCGGCGACGAGGATGCGCTCGCCCGGCGCGACGCCGTAGCTGCGCACCAGCGTCTGCGCGGCGCCTGTCGTCATGACGCCGGGCAGGGTCCAGCCGGGGAAGGGGCGCGGCTGCTCGAAGGCACCAGTGGCAATGACGAGGATGCGCGGCCTGACGTAGCCGGCCCTGCCTTCGCGCAGATAGCCGATGACGAGCCGCTCGTCCTCGCGAAAGGCGCCCCACAGCAGCGTGTCACCGCGCAGCTCCGCCCCGGCCTCGCTCGCGGCGGTGATCAGGGCGGCGCCTGCGCGGGCCTGCGCATCGGGACCCTCGGGCGGGGCGCTGCCGGACGAGGCGGGCTGCTTGAAATATTGGCCGCCCGGCATCGGCCGCTCGTCGACCACAAGGACGGAGGCTCCGCCGCGGGCCGCGACCTCGGCCGCCGACAGGCCGCCGGGGCCGGCGCCGATGACGAGGATATCGACCTCTTCCTCGGGCAGGGCGGCCCGGGGCACGGCGGCGAGGTCGGTGCCGGTGCTGACGTCGGGGATGGCCGGCTGCGAAGCGACGATCATCCCGGCCGCCGCCTTCACCAGGCAGGCGCGCTGGCTCGCCCGGCCATCCACTGTGACGAGGCAGTCGTGGCAGACGCCCATGCCGCAGAAGGGCCCGCGCGGCGCGCCGTCCTTGCCGCGGCAGGTGGTGTTGAGGCCATTCGCGAAGAGGGCGGCGGCGATCGTCTCGCCGGCGCGGGCGGGCAGGTCACGGCCGTCGAAGCGGATGGTGATCGCTTCCTCAGTGCTTCCCATGGGCCTCAGGCGCACCGTCGCTTCCCCCGTGTCGGCCGCCTCACGCGGCAAATTGCAGGCCGAACGCCTCGACCAGCCGGCGCATCTCGGCATCGACGGTGGCGGGCAGGGGCAGGCGTGGCGGGCGCGGCGCGCCGGCGTCAAAGCCCATGTGCGTCAGCAGCGATTTCGTGCCGGCGACATAACGCTGGCCGCCGACGGCCTCGATAACGGGCAACCACTGGAGATAGAGCGCGCGCGCCTCGGGGATGTTCCCCTCGTCGGCGACGAGGGAGAAGAGGCGGGCGAGCGGTTCCGGCGCCACGTTCGAGGCGACGGCCACCCAGCCCTCGGCGCCCTCGACGAAGGATTCGAAGCCGAGAATGCCGCCGAAGACGGTCATGCGTTCGCCGCACAGGCGGATGATGTCGCGCACGCGCGTCACCTCCAGCGTCGATTCCTTGATGTAGTCGCAGCCGTCGATGGCCGCGAGCCGCGCCACCAGCTCCGGCCTCAGGTCGACATTGGCCGTTGCCGGGTTGTTGTACACCATGATCGGGATGCCGATGGCCTCGGCGACGGTCTTGTAATGGCGATAGAGCTCGTCGTCGGTCGGCGTCGAATAGAAGGGCGGGATGATCATGACGCCGTCGGCGCCGAGGGCCTCGGCCTCGCGGCTGAGGCGCACGACCTCGCGCGTGTCTTCCGCGCCGGTGCCGACGAGGACGGGCACGCGTCCTGCCACGGTGCGGATCACCGTCTCGGTGATCGCCGTGCGCTCGTCCGGCGACAGGGACAGGAACTCGCCCGTCGAGCCCAGGGGGATGAGCCCGTGGATGCCCTCGCGGACCTGCCAGTCGGTGAAGGCGGCGAGCGCATCGAGGTCCACGTTGCCGGCCTCGTCATAGGGGGTGATCATCACCGTATAGGTGCCGCGAAAGGTCTTTGTCATGTCTTTGCCCGCGGCTGCGGCCGCGCCTTGCCCTTGATTGCCGTTGTCGTTGGTTCCTGCCGTCAGCGCTGTTCGGTGGCGCTGCCGAGTTGCTGGTAGGCGCGGCCGAAGCGGCGCTCGATGCGGCGCTGCACGATGTCCCACAGCGTCGTCATGACGAGGTAGTAGATGGCGGCCACCGCGAAGAGCTCCAGCACCATGAAGCGCTCCTGGATCAGCACCTGCGTGCGGCGCAGCAGCTCCTCCATGGAGATGACGGAGGTGACGGAGGTCGTCTTCAGGAGCCCGTTCACGGAGTTGCCGAGGGGCGGGATGATGATGCGCAGCGCCTGCGGCATGACGATGTAGCGCATGATCTGCGCCTCGCGCATGCCGAGCGCCCGCGCCGCCCGCACCTGGCCCTGCGGCACGGCCGTGATGCCGGCGCGCACGATCTCGGCGAGATAGGCGGCCTCGTTGAGGGTGAGGCCGATCAGCGCCGATTCCACAACGCTGAGCTTGATGCCGAGCTGCGGCAGGCCCGTGTAGATGACGATGAGCTGCACGAGCAGCGGCGTGCCGCGGAACAGCCAGATGTAGCCGGCAGCCGGCGCCGACAGCAGCCGGCTCGGCGCCATCTTCATCAGGGCCAGCACGAAGCCGAGAACGAGCCCGCCGATGATGGCAACCGCCGTGAGCCAGAGCGTCGTGAAGGCGCCGCCGAGGATGAAGGGGTTGGTCAGATAGTCGAAGAAGCCCGACCAGTTCCAGATCTGCATCACGTGCTCCAGCCTTCGCGCTCCCGTGCGGGTATCGGCGGACCGTGGCGCGGTCCGCCGCGCATTAGAGCCGGCCCGCCTACATGCCGGGGCCGGCGAGGGCGAGCTCCCCGTCCGTCGGCACGACGCCATAAGCGTCGAAGAGCTTCTGGTAGGCGCCGTCGGCCTTCATCTCGTTGAGCACCTTGAGCGCCGCCTCGGCGAGGTCCTTCTTGGCGAAGGCGAGCGCGACAGGCGTGGCGTAGAGCCCGGAGATGGCGCGGTCGAAATCGCCGCGGTCGGCATATTCCTTGGCGACGCCGTCGATCGAGACGACCGCCTCGACCTGGCCGGCGCGCAGCGCCTGATAGGCGAGGGCGAAATTGTCGAAGGTGCGGATGGTGAGGGGCGCGAGGCCCTTCCCCTTCAGCTCCTCGCTCAGCTGCTTCGTCTTGTTCTCCTCGAAGCCGCCGATCTCGACGCCGACCGTCTTGCCGGCGAGATCCTCGGGCTTCGTCACCGTCGCGCCCTTGCCGGCGGGGACGGACAGGCTGATCGCCTGCTTCTCATAGGGGATCATGTACATCAGCTTGGCGCGCTCGGGCGTGAAGAAGATGCCGGTGTTGATCATGTCCCAGCGGCCGGACTGCAGGCCCGGGATCATCGCCGAGAACTCGATGCGGATGTATTCGGGCGTGAGGCAGAGGCGCTTGGCGACCTCCTTGCCGAGCTCGACGCGCATGCCCTTGAGCTCGCCCGACTGGTCGATGAACTGCAGCGGCGGCAGCGTGGGGTTCGTCGACATGACGAGCTTGCCGGCACCGATGAGCGCCGTGTCGGGCACGGCGGGCTTGCAGTCGGCGGCGAGTGCAGCGCCGCTCGTCAGGAGGGCGAGGCCGAGGACGGCGGAAAGGCGGAACGATGCGGTTCTGAACATGGCTGTCCCCTCTGTGGGACCCCGGCCAATGCCGGGCGTTGCGGCGATGTTGGCAGTGGAATCAGTGTGCCATTGAGCATTCTACTGGTATACCAATTTAATGCATGGAATGTACGATCACGCAAGCGCGCCGCTGCGCGATTGTTGGGCAGGCGGTGCTGATAAGACGGTCCTTCGCCCCCTCAGAGGCCGGCGAGCGTGCGCTTGCGGACCTTGCGGATGTGCTCGGCCATGGCGGCCTTGACCTTGTCGGCGTCGCGGGCGGTGAGGGCCGTGACGAGCTTGCGGTGATCGACCAGCCCGGCGCTCAGGCGCATGGGCACCGTCTGGCGCTCGAAGATCTTGGTGTAGCGCCGCATCTCGTGGATGGTGCGGGCGAGGAAGGGGTTGCCGCTGCGCTCGGCGAGCGTGCCGTGCAAGGCGTCGTCGAAGGTCCAATGCTGCTCGGCCGTCGGCTCCTGCGTGTTCTCCAGCGTGGTGAGGAGCGTGTCGAGCCGTCCGATCTCCTCGTCCGTGATCCGCGGCGTTGCGAGGGCGGCCGCCTGCGGCTCGACGAGGGCGCGCAGGTCGAGGCTATGGAGGTAGTCCTGCAGGGTGATGACGCGCACGGTGAGCAGTCGCTCCGTCAGGCGCACCAGCATGCCTTCGCCTTCGAGCCGGTTGAGGGCGTCGCGCATGGGGCTGCGCGAGACGCCGAGGGCGGCCGCGAGCTTGCGTTCCTGGATGACCGAGCCACCGGGCAGGCGGCAGCTCAGGATGTCGCCGAGCACGGCGCGATAGACGTTGTCGGCGAGTTTGCCGGTCTCATTGGTGATGCTGCGGTCGCTGGCCATGCCGTCTCGCCCATTCTGTCGGCGGCAGGGTGCCGCTCGCGCGATTATCCGGAGTGCGGCTAGCTTGTCGATAGCCGGTATGCCGATGGCGCTTCGCCGGCATGCCGGCAGGTCAGGCGACAAGGTCGAGGGCGTAGCGATAAAGGCTGCGGATGTGCGTCTGCACGGCGCGGCGTGCCGCCTTGGCATCACCGGCCTCGAGAGCGTCGAGAATGGCGATGTGTTCCGATGAATCGGGGCCAAGCCGGTCGGCGAGCTGGGCGATCTCGAAGAGGCGCGTCGTCACCCGGAGCGAGCGGATCATCTGCGCCATCACCGCATTGCCGCAGGCGGCGATATAGAGCTCGTGCACGGAGGTGTCGGAGCGCCAGTGCGTCTCGATGTCGTAGACCGGTGCCGAGACCAGCGCATCGATCTCCTCGCGCGCGGCGCGGATGCGGCCGCGGTCGATGCGGCCGATGGCGAGCGCCGCCGCCTCGGGCTCGAGGATCTCCCGCAGTTTCAGGCTCTGCAGATATTCGGCGAGATCGACATTGCGCACCATGAAGGAGCGGTGCGCCGCCTTGACGACGAGGCCCTCGCCTTCGAGCCGCTGCAGGGCCTCGCGCAGCGGCGTGCGCGAGATGCCGAGCGCCTCGGCGAGCTTGGCCTCGACGATGACCTCGCCGCCACGCAGGCGGCGCGTATGAATCATGTGCGAGACGATCCGGTGGGCCTGGCTCGACAGATTCTCGTGCGTCTCGTGCGCTGCTGCTTCATTGACGGCCATGGCCGCTCCGGTGCGAAAGGCGGGGCGAATCCCCGCCCGATCTTATGCGAGCGTCGCGGTCCGCTCCATGCCGGCCGGGCGCCGCCCTGTCAGGGGCCGCGACGGCCGGCGTTCGGCAGGTCGCGGGAAAGATGCGTGCCGAAGCCCTTGCGGCCGACGAGCGCCCCGTCACGAACCACGGTCTGTCCGCGCACCATGGTCAGTTCCGGCCAGCCGGTCACCTCGATGCCTTCGTAGGGCGTGTAGTCCGCGCCGTCCTGCATGAGCGCGTGGGTGATGGTGACGCGGCGCTCCGGGTCCCAGATGGCGATATCCGCATCGGCGCCGATGGCGATAGTGCCCTTGCGCGGATAAAGACCATAGGTCCTGGCGTGGTTGGTGGCCGACAAGGCGACGAACTGGTTGAGGCTGATCCGCCCCTTCACGACGCCTTCCGAGAAGAGGATGGGCAGGCGGGCGGCGACGCCGGGGATGCCGTTCGGCACCCAGCGGAAGCTGGTGCGCCCCTTGGGCGCGAGCTTGCCGGCGGGATCATCGTAGCGGAAGGGACAGTGGTCGGACGAGAAGGTCGAGAAGACGCCGGTGCGCAGCCCCTCCCAGCAGGCCGCCTGGCTCGCCTCGTCACGCGGGGGCGGGGAGCAGACGTATTTCGCCCCCTCCATGTTGAGCCCCTCGAGATCCCGCGCCGTCAGCACGAGATATTGCGGGCAGGTCTCGCCGTAGATGTTGAGGCCCTTCTGCTGGGCGCGGCGGATCTCCTCCATCGCCTCGCGGTTGGAGACGTGCACGATCATGATCGGCACGTCGACGAGCTCGGCGAGCGAGATCGCCCGGTGCGTCGCCTCGCGCTCCACGGCAATCGGGCGGGAGGCGGCGTGGAAATGCGGCGCCGTCTTGCCGGCGCGCTCCAGCCGGTCGGTCAGGAAGCGGATGGCATCGTAGTTCTCGGCATGGATCATGACGAGGGCGCCGGTCTCGCGCGCCACCGACATGACCTCGAGGATCTCCCGGTCCGACAAGGCGAGGCCCTCGTAGGTCATGAAGACCTTGAAGGAGCTGTAGCCGTCGGCGACCAGCGCCGGCAGCTCCTGGCCGAGCACCGCCTCGCTCGGATCGGAGATGATGAGGTGGAAGGAGACGTCCGTGTAGCAGTTGCCCTCGGCGAGCGCATGGTAGTTCGTCAGCGCCTCGCGCAACGGGCGGCCCTTCTCCTGCAGGCAGAAGGGCAGCACCGTCGTATTGCCGCCGAAGGCGGCCGAGCGCGTGCCGGTCTCGAAATCGTCGGCCATGACGATGCCCTCGCCGGAGGGCTGCGAGATGTGGACGTGGCTGTCGATGCCGCCGGGCAGCACGAGGCGCGCGGTGGCGTCGATGATCTCGCGCGCGTCGTCGAGGCCGCGGCCGAGAGCGACGATCTTTCCCGCCTCGATGCCGACATCGCAGGTGAAGGTGTCGGACGCCGTCGCCACGGTGCCGTTGCGGATCACGGTATCGAAGGTCATGGAATCGCTCTGCCGCCGTTGCTCGTTTCAACCCGATGCAGCGCGATGATAGACCAAGTGTATGCAATCTGAATGCACAAATCGGCGTCAGTGATCGTCCGCGTGGCCGCGTGGAGGCCCATTCCCGCGGCCTCGGGGGGCCCTAGACGCGCAAGCGGGCGCGCATGTCTGTCGCCGAGATCACCTCGAGGTCCGCCTCCAGCTCGATGCGCTCGATGGAATAGCCCACGTCACGGCCGTAGAACACGCGTGTAATGTTGGGCAGCGGCACGACTGCGAAACGGCCCTGGTAGGCGCGCAACGCCGTCTCGATCCGCAGCTTCACGTCCTCGAAGGAGAACGGGTTCTTGGGATCGGTGCCGTGGGTGTCGCGGATGGCGATGCAGGCCTGGCCGACGCGGCGCAACCCTTCCTCGATCAGGGCCTTGTGGCCGTCGTGGAAGGGCTGGTAGCGGCCGATGAAGAGGGCTGTCGGGGCCTTGGGGTCGAAATGCGGCCGTAGCTGGCGCACGGCCTTCTCCGCCCAGTAATCCGGCTCGCCGGTGGCGGTGACGTGCAGGTCGACCCGCGCCGGCGGCACGAACAGGCGGTTGGTGTCCTCGAAGCGGCCGCTCTTGATGCGGTCGACGAAGATGATGAAGGCGTCGCGGCCGAAGGCCTCGCGCGTCTCTTCCGTGGGGCAGACGAAATCGGCGATGGCGAAGGCGCCGGTCTTGGTCACCTGGTCGCACAGCCAACCCATGCGGCGGGCCTGCTCGATGCGGTCTTCCATCGAGAAGCCGAGATCCTTGTTGACGTTGGTGCGGATGTCATCGGCATTGAAATGCACGGCGTTCAAGCGTTTGGTCAGCGCCTGGGCGAGCGTCGTCTTGCCGGCGCCGGGCAATCCCATGATCAAGATCTTTTGCGGCATGATCTCCCCACGGTTCGAGGTTGCACGAAACTCTCAGCCATAGCCGAAGCGGCCGGCCACAGCGGCGGTGCGGCGCGCGATGGTCGCCCGCTCCTCTTCCGTGAAGTCCGGCTGATAATAGTCGGGTGCGCTGATGCGGGCGGCCGCGGCCTCCGGCAGGCTGCCCGGCGCGAGCGCGCAATGATCGAGCACGCGCGCCATCACCTCGGCCGGCGCGGAGCAGAAGTCCTCGTAGCGGACAACGAGGGTGGCGGCGGCGAGATCCGGATCGGCGGCGAGGCGGTCGGCCACGTGGCCATAGACGATCGCCCAGTGCGCCGCCCAGCCTTCGACCTCCTCGCCCTCCGCCCACAGCCGCGTCACTTCCGCCGCCCCGTCGCCGACATCGATCGGCCGGCGGCCGAGGCCGAACTCGAAATGGCCGCTGCGCCGCATGTGGCGCAGCACCCGCTCGTCCTCGCGCTCGGCCGCGACGAACAGGCGATGCTGCTTCATCAGCGAGGCGATGTGCCATTGCGGATCGCGGATCGGCACCACGAAGCGCGCATCGGGGAATAGCTTGTGGAGGTAGGGCAGGCGCGTGACGTTGTAGTTGCCCTTGGCGAGATAGCGTGAGCCGCCGCGCAGCGCCAGGAGCTTGCGGATATGGTCGCGATAGAAGGCCTCGAAGGCGGGGTGGCCCGTGTCGCGGCCGAGGGCGGCATCGCGGCCGGGATCGTGGATGTCCGGGAAGAAGGTCATCCAGATGACCTCCTCGAAGGCCTCCGGGCTTTCCGACGTCACGGTGATGCGATCGCGGTGCGCCCGCTCACGCGCCACCGCCTCGCCACGTCCGGCGCGGTCCACGAACCAGTTCCAGGCCCAGGGCGTCAGCACCAGCGGGAAGTCGCGGTAGCGATGGGCCACCGTGTCCGGATGAAGCGCGAGGAGCTCGAGCAGCACCGTCGTGCCGGAGCGCGCGAGGCCGGTGACATAGATCGGCCGGTCGACGGCGACGGCGTCGAGGCGGTCGGCGACGAGACGGGTCTCAAGGTCGCCGAGGCGCGTCCACAGGCGCGGGTAGCGCTCGAGGAGGCCGCCGAGCCGATCGGTCCAGGGGTCGATGTCCATGCGGGCGGACGTCTTTTGAGCGGACGTCTTGTGGGCGGCGGTCTCGTTCATGGCGTTCGGTCCGGTCTCATTCGATGCGGCGCACGGACTTGAAGACGAGCGCGAAGAGCACCAGGGCCGCGAAGAAGGTGGCTTCCCAGCCGCGCAGCCAGCTCGGCCCGACCGGCAGGAACTCCTGGCGCGGCAGGGCGATGTCGATGCGTTCCACCGGCGCCTCGTCCGGCAGGTAGCCGGCCGGGTTGCCGACGAGCATGTTCCACCAGCGGCGCTTGTGGACGACGGCGATGGGCGTCGTCAGCAGCACGTCGAGCACGGGCTCGCCGGCCGGATCGACGACCTCGGCCCGGGGCGGCGCGCCGTCCCCCCGGTCGATCCAGCGCCCCTCGAAGGCGCCGGGCACAGCGACGCTCACCGGCTCGCCCGCCGGCGGGAAGGTGCCGCCGTAGTTGCCGTCCAGCCAGATGATGAAGACGAGCACCGGCAGCGAGGCGAGCAGGGTCGCCGGCAGGACGATGAACACGCGCCGCAGGGCAAGCGCGAGCATGCGGCGGATATGCGGCCAGGCCTCCGCGAACTCGCCGTCGAAGCGGGAGACGTGATTGCGCGTGCGCTCCAGCGCGGCCTTGATCTGGCCGATACGCCGCTGCGGCGACAGGAGGCGGTAGATCTCCATGGACAGGATCGCCCCCAGCGCCGCCCACAGGACCAGCTTGGCGAGCGGCGGCACCTGATCGAGCCACCGGTCGATCTGGGTGAGGATGGGCGATGGCAGATCGAGAAGCCCCATGACCTCGTCCCTCGCATTCAGCGCCGCTGCGACACCTCGTTGCCGAAGCCCGGACCGGTCTGGGGAGCACCGGCATGGGGCGCATCGACCGTCGGCTCGCGCGACGCGGCCGCGCGGTCGGCCCGGCGGCGGCGCAGCATGTTGCGGATCGGCCAGGCGAGGACGAAGACCAGCGCGGTGCCGATGGCCGCGACGAGGGCCCACAGCGCGCCGAGCAGGCCGAGCCCCGCGCCGGGGCCGACATAGGCGAAGGCGGCCGTCGGCAGCACGGCCATGAGGAGGGTGAGGGGGACCGTGAGCTTCCTCATAGGTCTGTCTCCTTCCGGGATGGGGCGGGCTGCGCGGGCTCGAGCAGCGCCGGATCGAGCCCGGCCGGGTCGAGCCGCATGGCCCAGCCGATGATCGGGATCTGGTTGCCGTCGGGGCCGTCGCGGACCGGGTTGATGAATTCCCATACGACCTCGCCTGCGTGCGTCACCTCCACGAGACGCCCGCCGCTCGATTCGTTGATGAGCGTGTTGCCGTTCGGCAGGCGCTGCTGGTCGGCGCGGATCTCGCTGATGAGGGGATTTTCCGGCGTGCCGGCATATTCCCAGACGACGGCCATGCTGCGCGGGTCGATCTCGATGACGCGCGAGAGCCCCTCGGGCTTGTCGTAATTGCCGTAGTTGTCGAACAGCAGGATGTTGCCGTTCGCCAGGATGTCGGGGTCGTGCTGGCCGATCCAGTAGCCGTCGGTGGCCCAGGTGACGGCCTCGGTCTCGGGATCGAGGACCATCAGCGTGTTGGTTTCCCGCAGGGACAGGAGCACCTGCCCCTCCTTGCCGAAGGGGAAGTTGGCGGCGGCGGTGCCGTCGATGTAGGTCACCGCATTGGCGTGAAGCGGATCGGCTGCCGAGAACCCGGGCATGCGATGCAGGAGGGTGCTGAAGGGCGAGCCTGCGATGGCGGGGATCAGGCGGATCTTCTTGAGCTCTTCGCCGTCCGGCGAGAGCACGACGAGGAAATCCTCCAGCCGCGGCCGGGCGAGATGGTTGAGCCCCTCGTGCACATCGTCGACGATCTCGTGCGTCAGCGCATAGATCTTGCCGTCCGGGGCGATGTCGAGCTGGTGATGGGCGCGGCCGGAATAGCTCCAGATGACCTCGGAATTGCGGTCGAGCTTGGCGATGCCGTAGCCGTAGGGCGTGTCGCCGACACTCTCGTAGATCACGAGCAGGTCGCCGTTGGGGAAGACGCGGGCATTGCGGAAATAGACGTGGGAATCCGGCATCGGCCGCTTCACGGCGCCGGTGCCCGCCGCCCACACCAGGCTGAAGGGGCGGCGCCATTCGTGCAGCACCTCGCCCTTCATGTCGATGAGATAGGCGGCCGCCTCGTGGCCCGACGTGTAGAGCGTCACCCCCTCCTGCGCCAGGCCCTCGGCATGGACGGTGACGCCACGCTCCGGCCGGCGCTCCTGCGGCCACAGGTCGCTCGTGAAGACGTCGCGGTAGTTGGCGATCTGGTCATAGAGGGCCTTGCCGCCCTGATAGGCGCGGGCGATCTGGGGGCCGGGGAAGACGTCGCCGGCCGTGACGATGGCGCCGCCGACGAAGGTGAGCAGCAGGAGCGCGGTCACCGCCGCGCCCTTGAAAATGGCATCGATACGAGAGTGCGGCGCGCCGTCCGACGAGCGCCTTTCCTGGGCGTGCGATTCGGTCATGTCTAAGATCGAAATGCTCGGGAAGCGGGGATGGTTCCGCCCGCGGTTGCGTTTCGGTCGTCGATTTGCTGCATCGCACGCAACTCTGACGGCTTCGTGGCGCGCCCGCAATGATCACCCGATCGTGTGGCGGACGAACCCTGCCGCCGGCGCACCTCGGATCGCTGACGGCACCCCGAACGCCGCTGGTCGGAAGGTTGCGTCAGATATCAGTCGTGGATTCTGGCGGAATTGTTTCGCCTGCGAAGACGGCGCCGAAGGCCCGCAGCGGCGCGGTTGGCACATTCATGACGTCGAGGCAGCTCCACAGCGTGAAGGCGACGGAATCGAGCACCGGCACGCCGAGCCGGCGCTCGAGGTCGGGGGCGATGAGCGGTCCGCGCATGTTGGTGCAGACGATGGCAATGGCGTCCGGGCGGGCCGTGGCCACGCGCTCGCACATCGCGGCGATCTCCGCCTCGGTCACGTCGGAGAAGGAGAAGTTGTCGCGCAACCCGCTGTGCGCCTCCGCCACGATCGTGATGCCGTGGCGGGCGTAATTGGCGATGATGCGTTCCTGCACGTCGGCGGTGTAGGGCGTGACGAGGCCGAGCCGGCGCACGCCGAGCCGCTGCAGCAGCTTGTTGAGGCCGATGATGGCGCTCGTCGCCGGGATGCCCGTGCGCTCAGTGATGGCGGCGCACAGGGCGGCGTCCGTGTCGAAGCCGAGCCAGCTCGCGGACGTGCCGTTCCAGGCGATGACATCGCAGCGTGCGTCCGCGAGCAGCTCGGCCGCCTCGAGGATCGGCGGCAGCGAGAACTGGCGGTTCGCCGCTTCGTCGAGGGCGATCTCGGTGACGCGGAAACGCCCGAAATGGGCGGAAACGTCCGGATAGAGCGGCGCGAGCATCCGCGCCGTCAGCGGCTCCAGCACGGTGTTCGAGGAAGGGGTCAGCATCCCGATCAGCCTGCGGCCCGATTTTGCATTCATTTCCTGCACTCCGCGCTCGCCGCTTGATCCGCGGAAGAGGGTCCGCGGCGCTATCAGATCGCATGGGATCTGCGGCGGTGACAATAGAACGAGGTCTTCGGGTAGGTTTCCCGTCGACTGCGATCTGGGTAATGCTTGTGCACCGCTGCCCGATATTCAAGCAGTGCAGGCATCAAGATCCTGAAAATAATAAGCTTCGGTGCAGGTGCGTCTGCACAACATTTCCCGTTTGAGCGGTGGGAGGAACCTGCAACGCTTCAGGAGCGCAATTTGAATTCAAAATCGCGCCTCGGAGGCTCCACCCATGAAGCATTTTCTTCTGTGCGCCGGCGCGCTCGCCGCCCTGACCGTCGGCTCGGCCGGCGCGAGCGCCGAAACGGCGCTGCGTGTCGCCGGCAACTTTTCGCAGAACACCAAGCAGGTGGCCATCGAGCGCGCCTTCTTCGAGGGTCTCGGGGCGGCGGCCGGCGTCCCCATCGGCATGAACTACAATCCGATGGACGTGGTCGGCGTGAAGGCGCCGGACGCGCTGCGCATGCTGCGTGGCGGCTCCTTCGACGTGATGTCGGTGCAGATCGGCATGGCCTCGCGCGATGATCCCTTCTTCGAGGGCATCGACCTGATCGGCGTCTCAACGGATATGGGCGCCCTGCGCAAGGCGGTCGACGCCTATCGCGAAGCCTTCGACGCCCGGCTGCAGGAGAAGTTCAACGCCAAGGTCCTCACGCTGTGGCCCTTCGGCCCGCAGGTGTTCTACTGCAACAGCCCGGTCAAGACGCTGGACGACCTCAAGGGCCTCAAGGTGCGCAGCTTCACGCCCTCGATGTCGGCGATGCTGGAGCATTTCGGCGCTACGCCGGTGACCTTGCAGTTCTCGGAGGTCTATCCGGCCCTGCAGCGCGGCGTCGTCGCCTGCGGCGTGACCTCGCCGACCTCCGGCAACACCGGCAACTGGCCGGAGGTGACCAGCCATTTCCTGCCCTTGTCCGTGTCGGGTTCGGTGCAGGGGCACTTCATCAATCTCGACACCTGGAAGAAGTTCTCGCCCGACGAGCAGGCCAAGCTCGCCGCCGCCTTCCGGACGCTCGAGGACCAGCTGTGGGATTTCGCCATCACGTCCAATGACGAGGCGGTGGCCTGCAACACCGGTGGGCAGAGCTGCACGAACCACAAGAAGTTCTCCATGCAGCTGGTGGAGATCGCGCCCGCCGACCAGGCGCGGATCAAGGAAGCCGCCGAGAAGGTGGTTCTGCCGATCTGGCGCGACACCTGCAATGCGGTCGACCCGAAGTGCACTGCGACCTGGAACGACACCGTCGGCAAGGCCGCAGGCCTCGCCATCCATTGACGTAAGGCCTGGACAAGCCGATCCGCCGCCGGCGGGTCGGCTGCCGATGAACGGGACGGGGAGCCATGCGGACCAATCCTGTCGAGACCTGTCTCGGGCCGCTCGCAAGGCTCATCGCCCTCGTCGCGGGCTACGGCGTGCTCGCGCTCTCGCTGCTGATCACGGCCGAGGTGCTGCTGCGGCGCTTTCTCAACCTCTCGCTGCAGGGCGGCGACGAATTCGGCGGCTACGTGCTCGCCATGTTAGCCGCCTTCGGCTTTGCCTATGCCCTGCTCGAGCGCTCGCACACCCGGGTCGAGATCGTGCTGGAACGGCTGCCCGCGGCCGCGCGCCGCTGCTTCAATCTCCTCTCGGCCCTGTCCCTCGCCGCGATGGCGGTGTTCTTCGCCTGGCGCGGATGGACGACGCTCGCCGAGAGCATCGAATACCGCTCCCTCTCCGGCACGCCGATGATGACGCCGCTCTGGCAGCCGCAGGCGGTCTGGGTCGCGGGCCTTGCGTTCTTCGCCCTCGTCGCCGTGGCGAGCGCCGTCCATGCGACCATTCTCTTCTTCTCCCGGTCGCCCAACCTTGCGCGCTGGTACGGCATCAAGACGCTGGGCGAAGAGCTGCACGAGCATGCCGCCCAGCTCGGCGAGCGGAGCGCCGGGTCATGATCGGCCTGCTGCCCGCCGCAGTGGGCTTTCTCGTCATGCTCGGCGTCATGCTCGCCGGCGTGCCGGTGGCGGTCGCGTTGTTCGCCACCGCCGCGCTCGGTGCGCTCACCTATCTCGGCGTGCCGTCGCTCCTGGTGTTCGGCAATCAGGCGTGGAGCGTGCTGAACGATTTCATCCTGACGGCCATCCCGCTCTTCATCTTCCTTGGCGAGCTCCTGGTGCGCTCGGGCGTCACGGACGGCATGTACAGGTCGCTCACCGATTGGCTGCGCCGCCTGCCGGGCGGGCTCCTGCACACCAACATCGCCGCGAGCAGCCTGTTCGCGGCGGTATCGGGCTCCTCCGTCGCGACGGCGGCGACCATCGGGACGGTCGCCATCCCGACCATGGAGAGATACCGCTACGACGACCGGCTGACGCTCGGCTCGATCGCTGCCGGCGCCACGCTCGGCATCCTGATACCGCCGTCGATCAACATGATCATCTACGGCTCGATGTCGAACACCTCGATCGGGCAGCTGTTCGCGGCCGGTCTCGTGCCGGGCATCGTGCTCGCCCTGCTGTTCATGGGCTACATCCTCGTGGTCAGCCTCGTCAGGCCGTCACTTGCCGGCGTCACGCCGCCGGCCGTGCCCTTTGCCGAGCGGCTGCGCAACCTCGTCGACATTCTGCCGCCGCTCGTGATCTTCGTGCTCGTCATGGGCTCGATCTATCTCGGCTGGGCGACACCGTCGGAATCGGCCGCCATCGGCGTCGTCGGCGCGCTCCTCGTCACCATGGCCAAGCGGCGCTTCTCCATCGCCATGCTGCACGAGGCGATGCTCTCCACCGTGAAGATCAGCGCCATGATCCTGCTCATCGTGGTGGCGGCGCAGTTCCTCAACTTCGTCATCGGCATCCTCGGCATTCCGCAGACGCTGACGCGGGCGGTCGGCAGCATCGCCTCGAGCCCGCTCGAGGTCGTCCTGCTGCTGGTCGTCTTCTATTTCGTCCTCGGCTGCTTCCTCGAAACGTTGTCGATGATGATCGCGACGATCCCGATCGTGATGCCCATCGTCGTGCACTTCGGCATCGATCCGGTCTGGTTCGGTATCTTCCTCGTCATCATGATGGAGGTCGCCCTCATCACGCCGCCGCTCGGCATGAACCTCTTCATCGTGCAGGGCGTGCGCGGGCGCGGCTCGATCGGCGACGTGATGCGCGGCGCCATGCCGTTCGTCGTGATCATGCTGGCCATGGTCGGGCTGCTCGTCGCCTTTCCCGCCATCGCGCTGTGGCTGCCGGGCCGCCTGTTCCCGTGACCGACGACGCCGATATCCCACGCGACGACGATACCGCGCCGGGCGGCCGGACGAGCCTGCATGCGCTGCTGACGGCGCAATTGCGGTCGCTGCTGCTCGACGGCACCCTGCCGGGCGGCAGCCGCATTCCCGAGCAGGAGCTGTGCCGACGTTTCGGCGTGTCGCGCACGCCGCTGCGCGAGGCGCTGAAGGTGCTGGCCGCGGAAGGTTTCGTGACGCTGCGGCCGAACCGCGGCGCCATCGTCGCGCCGATCGACCCGGCGGAGCTCGCCCCGATCTTCGAGGTCAAGGGCGCGCTGGAACGGCTGATCGGGCTCACGGTGCCCGAGCGCGCGACCGAGGACGACATTGCCGGGCTCGAGGAGCTCCACCAGGCGTTACGGACGGCGCTGGCGGAGGGCGAGCATGCGGCCTACACCCACATCAACCACGCCTTTCACCAGAAGCTCGCGCAGGCGACGCGTAACCCGGTCCTCATCCAGAACTATGCCGTCCTGCAGCAGAAGATCTGGCGCTATCGCTTCGCCGTCAACGAGGTGCCGCATCGGCTCGATGCATCCTTTGCCGAGCATGAGCGCATCATGGTGGCGCTGCGCGCCCGCACGCGGCTCGACCTCGCGGAACGGCTCGAGGAGCACAACAGGCTGACCGGTGAGGCGATGGCGCGTGCGCTCGCGGCGCCGCCGGTGACCCGCCGCTCGCCCAAGGTGGCGTGACCGGGGTGGCGTGAACCGGCCCGCGCCGAAGGACGAGCCCTGTCCCGCATGGTGAATGACAGCTGAGGATCATTTCGGCAAAGAGCTCTTCGCTGTTGCGCGATGAGCGCCCGTATTTCGATAGAATTTTACAGAAATTCGGTGTGCTGGCCCGCGCCTTTCCAACATTTAATTATCCTTCAGCTTGCGAAGCGCACGTGGTGCGGCATAGCATGCGCTCCTCGCCAGCCGGCGGGCTGACGAAGCTGACGAAATCCTGCCGTTTCCTGGAGACGCGCGCATGCGCCGTTGGATGACCCTTGCCGGCTATATTCTCGTGCCGGGCAGTCACTTTGGCGGCATGTGGCGGCACCCCTACAGCGAGACCGATTTCTGCGACCGCAGCCTCTATGAGGATGTCGCCCGTACGTTGGAGCGCGGCGGGTTCGACCTTGCCTTCGTGCCGGAATCCCTGAGCATCGCGACCGGCCCGGGCGGCGACTACCGCACCTTCGTCGCCCATGGCGCGGTCGGCTCCATCCGGCACGACCCCTCGCATCTCGTGGCGGCCATGGCCGGCGTCACGCGGCATCTCGGCTTCACCGTGACGCTGTCGACGACCTACATGGAGCCCTACCACATCGCCCGCATCTTCAGCACGCTGGAGCACTTCAGCGGCGGGCGCATGGCGTGGAACATCGTCACCTCGGCCGGGGAGAGCAACGCCCACAACTTCGGCCACTTCGCGCCGCTCGATTCACCCACCGCCTACCGCCGGGCCGACGAGACGCTCACCGTGTGCTCGCAGCTGTGGACCTCGTGGGACGAGGACGCGCTGCTGCGCGACAAGGACAGCGGCCGCTTCGCCGACCCGGACAAGGTCTCGACCATCGACCACGCGGGGGAGTTCTTCCGCCTGCGCGGGCCCCTGTCCCTGCCGGCGACGCCGGGAGGCGGGCCCGTGCTTATGGCCGCCGGCGTCTCTCCCCGGGGCCGGGATTTCGCCGCCCGCTGGGCGAACGTGATGTTCGCCATCCAGAACGAGGCCGCTGGCATGGCCGAGCTGCGCAACGACGTGCGCCGCCGCGCCGAGGCGCTCGGGCGCGATCCCGCCTCCATCCGCCTGCTGGCGGCCGTGCAGCCGGTGCTCGGCGAGACGCGCGCCATCGCCGCCGCGCGGGCCGCCTATCTCGACGAGATCATCCACCCGGAGATGGCGCGGGCTTTCCTTGCCGCCATGCTCGGCATGGACCTCGCCCGCTTTGCCGCCGACACGCCGATCGAGGAGGTGATCGCGGCAACGCCGATGCGGGCCGCCGTCGATGCCGGCGCCGCCGTGCCCTGGCTCGACCAGGTGCGCGCCGAGGATCCGGATCGCAGGTGGACGCTGGGCGAGATCGCACTGCGCCTTGCCCGCTCGTCGTCGACGCCACGGCTCGTCGGCACGGCGCGCGATGTCGCCGACGCGCTCGAAGCCTTTTTCGCGGCGGAAGCCTGTGACGGCTTTGTCATCACGCCCACGCACTTTCCGGGCAGTTTCGACGAATTCGCGCGGGCCGTGGTGCCGGAACTGCGCCGGCGTGGGCTCGTCCGTGCCGATCCGCCGCCGCAGGGGCTGCGCGCGCGCCTCGGCCTCTGAGGCGGCCGGGCCACCGCGTCAGGAATGGATATGCCTCGAAGCCCTCGAGGCGGACAGAAGAGGCCGGATTGGGGAATCCGGCAGACGGGCTGGGGAGGCCGTCGACCATGTCGTTGCCGATGCTCGGGCCGGAATCGCGGCCGCGCGGCCACCTGCGCCCATGCCTCCGCACGCCTGCCGGATCGCCGGCCGGCCGCTCCGGCCTGGATGATCGGACACGCGCATGAACCGTGCCGTTCATCCCGCCGAGGGCCGTGTTGCTGCCGAAGCCCGTCTGCCGCACGGCTGGAATGCGACGGCGCACGCGCTGCCGGCGGCGCATCTCGCCCAGCTGTTCGAGGCCCAGGTGGCGCGCTCGCCCGCGGCGCCGGCCCTCATCCTGGAAGACGGCACCCTCGACTACGCCACCCTCGACGCGCGAGCCAACCGCCTGGCGCACCACCTCATCGGCCTCGGCATCGGCCCCGACGACTTCGTCGGTCTCGCCCTGCCGCGCGACGCCGGGATGGTGGCCGCCCTTCTCGCGGTCCTGAAAGCCGGCGCCGCCTATCTGCCGCTCGATCCGGATTATCCGCCGGAGCGGCTCGCCTATATGGTGGGCGATGCCGCGCCGGCGCTCGTGCTGACCGCCGCGGGAAGCGAACCCCTCCTTGCCGCCATCGCGCCCGGGCAGCGCCGGCTGCAGATCGACACGCCCGCGATGGCGCAGACGCTCGCCGCCGCGCCGGCGACGGCCCCCGCCGAGGGCGATCGCCGTCAGCCGGTGCAGGCCGGGCATGCCGCCTATCTCGTCTATACCTCCGGCTCCACCGGGCGGCCGAAGGGCGTCGTCGGGCTGCAGGGCGCCATGACGAACCGCCTCGCCTGGATCGGCTCGGCCTGTCCCTTCGGTGCCGGCGAGCGTGTCCTGGCGCGCACGTCGCTCAACTTCATCGACGGCTCGACGGAACTGCTGGGCGTCCTCCTCAACGGCGCGGCGATGGTCATGGTCGAGGCGGAGGCGGCGCGGGACGTCGCCGGCCTCGTCGCGGCCATCCGCCGCTTCGGCATCACCCGCCTGACGGTGGTGCCGAGCCTCCTGGCCGCGCTGCTCGATATCGGCGAGAGCGAGGACCTCGCAGGCTGCCGCACGTGGGTGACGAGCGGCGAGGCGCTGCCGCCGGCCCTCGCGGCCCGTTTCGCCGCCCGTCTGCCGAAGGCGCGGCTCTACAATTTCTACGGTTCCTCGGAGGCGACGGGCGACAGTCTCTACGGCCTCTGCTCTGCCGGGGACGTCGGCATCGGCAGCCCGATCTGGAACACGCGCATCCATGTGCTCGACGATCGGCTCAGCCGTGTCGGGCCCGGTGTCGCGGGCGAGCTCTACATCGGCGGCGCGGGCCTTGCCCGCGGTTACCACGGCCGGCCGGAGCTCACCGCCGAGCGCTTCGTCGCCGATCCGTTCGGCCCGCCCGGCGCGCGGCTCTATCGCACCGGCGACGTCGTGCGCCAGCGCGCGGACGGCACGCTCGAATTCATCGGCCGCACCGACCATCAGGTGAAGATCCGCGGCGTGCGGGTCGAGCCCGGCGAAGTCGAGGCTGCACTTGCCGGCCATCCCGCCGTTGCGCGCTGCGTGGTCGTGGCGCGGGACGGGGCGGCGGGCGACAAGGAGCTCGTCGCCTATGTCGTGCCCTGTCCGGGCGCGGCGGTGGAGAGCCGCATGCTGCGTGCCCATCTCGCCGCCCGCCTGCCCGAGGCGATGGTGCCGCGCCTCTTCGTCCCGCTGCCGGCGCTGCCGCTGACGCCGAACGGCAAGATCGACCGCAAGGCCCTGCCGGCGCCGGCCGTGGTGCCCGCGGCGACGGGGCGGCGCGCGCGCGATGCGCGCGAGGAGACATTGTGTGCGCTCTTCGCCGAGGTTCTCGGCCTCGGTGCCGTCGGCATCGACGACGACTTCTTCGGTCTCGGCGGACATTCCCTGTCCGCGGCGCGGCTCGTCAACCGCATCCGCAGGCAGTTCGGCGTGGGCGTCACCCTGCGCGACCTGTTCGCCGCGCCGACGGTTGCCGGTCTCGCCGGCCGCATCGGCGGCGCGCGTGACGAGCGTCCTCCACTGGGGCCGCAGGAGCGGCCGGCCTCCATCCCGCTCTCGCATGCCCAGCAGCGCCTGTGGTTCCTCCACCAGCTCGGCGAGGGTCAGGGCGCGGCCTATCACCTGCCGTTCGCCGTGCGGCTGCACGGCTTTCTCGACATCGCCGCGCTGCGGCTCGCGCTGGCCGACGTCGTCGCCCGCCACGAGAGCCTGCGCACGGTCTTTGCCGAGAGCGACGGGGTGCCGCGGCAGGTCGTCCTGCCGGCTGCCGGCATCGTGCCGGAGCTGCCGCGCCTTCACGGCGACTGCGCCGCGCAGGAGTTGCCGGCGGCGCTCGCCGAGGCGGCGGGGCGCCCGTTCGACCTGTCGCGCGACCTGCCGCTGCGGGCCGATCTCTTCGCGCTCGGTCCCGGGCAGCATGTCCTCCTTTTGACGCTGCACCACATCGCCGGCGACGGGGCGTCGCTCGCGCCGCTCTGGCGCGACCTTGCCGCAGCCTATGATGCGCGCCGTCACGGGCGCGCCCCGGCCCTGCCGCCGCTGCCGGTGCAATATGCCGACTATACGCTGTGGCAGGCCGCGCTCCTCGGCCCGGCGGATGCGCCGGACAGTCCCCTGGCGCGGGAACTCGCGCACTGGCGCGGCGTGCTCGCCGGCATGCCGGCCGCCATCGACCTCCCGGGCGACCGGCCGCGGCCGCTGCGTGGCTCCGGCGAAGGCGGCCTCGTGCCGGTCGTGGTGCCGGCGGCAGTCCATGCGCGGTTGCGGGAGCTTGCCCGGTCGGCGAATGCAAGCCCCTTCATGGTGCTGCAGGCGGTGCTCGCCGCACTCCTTGGCCGGCTCGGGGCGGGGACCGACATCGCCATCGGCGCGCCGGTCGCAGGGCGAGGCGACGAGGCGCTGGACGATCTCGTCGGCTTCTTCGTCAATACCCTCGTCCTCAGGGTCGACACCGCCGGCGACCCGAGCCTCCGCACCCTGCTGGCGCGCGTGCGCGACATCGATCTCGAGGCTTTCGCGCATCAGGACCTGCCCTTCGACCGGCTGGTCGATGCGCTCGAGCCGGAGCGCTCGCTGTCGCGCCATCCGCTCGTGCAGGTGGTGCTGTCGCTGGAGCCGGGGGCGGAAGAGACGATCCGCCTGCCGGGCCTTGCGGCCGAGCCGTTCGCGGTCCCTCTCGGTACGGCGAAGTTCGATCTCGCCTTCGAACTCGGCGAGACCCACGGCCCGGACATGGCGCCGGCGGGCATCGTCGGGACGCTCGAATACAGCCGCGACCTGTTCGATCCCGAGACGGCGGCGCTGATCGCGGAGCGCTTCGTGCGCCTTCTCGGCGCCGCCGTCGCCGCGCCCGACCGTCCGCTTGCCGACATGGACCTGCTGTCGGCCGGTGAGCGGGAACGGCTGGCGCGGCTCGGGCGGGGGGCAGCGGTCGCCGTGCCGCAGGCGCTCGGGACGATGCAGGCGGCCTTCGCGGCTCAGGTCGCGGCCCGGCCGCAGGCCGTCGCCCTGCGCTGCGCCGGCGAGGTGCTGACCTACGCCGCGCTCGACCGCAAGGCGAGCGCGCTGGCGCGCCGGCTCGCAAGGCTGGGCGGCGGGCCGGAGCGGCGCATCGCCGTGCTCATCGAGCGGTCCGCCGATCTCGTCGTGGCGACGCTCGCGGTGCTCAAGGCCGGCGCCGCCTTCGTGCCGCTCAATCTCGCCGACCCTCCGGCCCGCCAGCGCCAGGTCGTTGCCGAAACCGGCGCGCTCGCCGTCGTCACCGACAATGTCGCCGCGGCCGCCGCTCTCGGCGACGTGCCGGTCGTCCCCGCCGACATGGCGGAGGAGAGCGATGCCGAGGAGCCCTTTTTCGTGGCGGGGGCGCCGGACGATCTCGCCTATGTCATGTACACCTCGGGATCGACCGGCCAGCCCAAGGGCATCGGCGTCTCCCACCGCAACGTGCTGCACCTCGTCCACGACCGCTGCTGGGGTGAGGCCGAGCACGCCCGCGTTCTGCTGCATTCGCCCTATGCCTTCGATGCGACGACCTACGAGCTGTGGGTGCCGCTGCTCAGCGGCGGCGAGATCGTCGTGGCGCCGCCCGGCCCGCTCGATCCGGCGACGCTGCAGCGCCTGATTGCCGAGGAGCGGCTGACCGCCGCCTTCCTGACGACGAGCCTGTTCAACCTCGTGGCGGCCGAGAACCCGGCCTGCCTTCAACCGCTCGGCGCAGTGTGGACCGGGGGAGACGCGGCGTCGCCGGCGGCGGTACGGGCCGTGCGTGCCCATTGCCCGGCGACGCGCATCGTCAATGCCTACGGGCCGACGGAAGGCACGATGTTCGCGACCTTCCACGTGCTTGCCCCGGACGAGGCGCTGGATGGCGGCATCGCCATCGGCCGCCCGCGCGACAATGTCACCGTGCATGTGCTCGACGAGAAGCTGGCGCCGGTCGGGCTCGGCGTGCCGGGCGAGCTCTATATCGGCGGCTGCGGCGTGGCGCGTGGCTATCCCGGCCGCCCCGACCTGACGGCGGCGCGCTTCATCGCCGATCCCTTCGGACCGCCCGGGGCGCGGCTCTATCGCACCGGCGATATCGTGCGCTGGCGGCGCGATGGCACCCTCGCCTTCGTGGGCCGGGTCGACCAGCAGGTGAAGATCCGCGGTTTTCGCATCGAGCCCGGCGAGATCGAGACGGTGCTCGCCGCCCGGCCCGACGTCGGCCAATGCGCCGTCGTGGTGCGGGAGGACCGGCCGGGCGACA
Organism: Chelatococcus caeni; assembly: GCF_014196925.1. Lineage (GTDB taxonomy): Bacteria > Pseudomonadota > Alphaproteobacteria > Rhizobiales > Beijerinckiaceae > Chelatococcus_A > Chelatococcus_A caeni. The sequence goes on from NZ_JACIEN010000002.1 coordinate 846,955, forward strand.
AGCGCCTCGTCGCCTATGTCGTCGGCGCGGCAGGGCAGCGCCCGGAGGCCGGCGCCCTGCGCCTCGCGCTCGCGGCCGAACTGCCGTCGTACATGGTGCCCTCGGCCATCGTCATTCTCGACGCCCTGCCGCTGAACGCCAACGGCAAGCTCGACCGGCGGGCGCTGCCGGCGCCGGAGCTGGAAAAGCCGGCCGAGGGCCGGGGCCCGCGCGATGGGCGCGAGGCGCTCCTCTGCGCGCTGTTCCGCGAGGTGCTGGGCCTTGCCGAAGTCGGCATCGACGACGGCTTCTTCGCGCTCGGCGGCGACAGCATCATGTCGATCCAGCTCGTCAGCCGCGCGCGTCGGGCGGGCCTGCAGTTCACGCCGCGTGACGTCTTCGCCGAGAAGACCGTGGCGCGCCTTGCCGCGGTCGCGACCGAGGCGCCGCCGCCGCGCACACCGTCCGACGTCCTGCTGAGCGGGCTGTCGCAGGCGGAGGTGTCGGGTCTGGAGCGAGAGATTGCGGGCCTTGCGGACGTTTGGCCGCTGACGCCGCTGCAGGAGGGGCTGCTGTTCCACGCGCTCTACGACGGGGTGGGACCGGACGTCTATACGGTGCAGCTGGTGCTGGAGCTGGAGGGACGGCTCGAGGCGGCGGCCTTGAAGAAGGCGGCGGAGCGGCTGGTGGAGCGGCACGCCAACCTCAGGGCCTCGTTCCGCCACCGCGGCCTGTCGCGGCCGGTGGCGGTCGTCGTCGACGGGGCAGGGCCGCAGTGGCAGGAGATCGACCTCTCTGGTGCAGGAGACGGCGAGGCGGCGCTTGCGGCCTGGCTCGCCGGGGACCGGGCGCGGCGCTTCGACCTCGAGACGGCGCCGCTGATCCGCTTCGCCCTGCTGCGTCACGGCGGCGAGGGCGAGGCGGCACGGCACAGCCTCGTCGTCACCAACCATCACATCCTGCTCGACGGCTGGTCGATGCCGGTCCTGGTGAAGGAGCTGTTCGCCCTCTACCGGGACGAGGGCCGGGCGCTGCCGCGGGTGGCGCCCTACCGGGACTATCTCGCCTGGCTCGCCGGGCAGGACCGGGAGGCGGCGCGGGCGGCCTTCGCGGCGGAACTCGCCGGGCTCGAGGAGCCGACGCGGCTCGCCGGCGGCCACGGGCCGGCGGCGGGCGAGGCCGGGGCGGTGACGCTTGAGTTGGACGAAGCGGAGACGGCGGCGCTGCAGGGGCTGGCGCGCGGCTCGGAGGTGACGCTGAACACGGTGGTGCAGGCGGCCTGGGCGATCCTGCTCGGGCACCAGACGGGCCGCGACGACGTGGTGTTCGGGGTGACGGTATCGGGCCGCCCGGCGGAGCTCGCCGGGGTCGAGGCCATGGTCGGCCTGTTCATCAACACGGTGCCGGCGCGGGTGCGGCTCGCCGGGTCCATGAGCGTCGCGGAGCTGCTGGCGGCGGTGCAGGGGGCGCAGTCGCGGCTCCTGCCGCACCAGCACCTGAGCCTGAGCGAGATCCAG
>NZ_JACIEN010000003.1 GCF_014196925.1 Chelatococcus caeni
CGCTGGGACGGCTGGCTCGACGAGGCCCGCCACAACACGCTGGACGTTGAGCGCTGCTGGTCGCCGGCCGAGCTGGAGGACGCGGGGCTCGCCGTGATCCAACCGGCGATCATCCCGCCCGGCAAGGTGCCGGTCGGCGGGCCCGTCCTGGTCGATGACGACGGCGTGCCGCGCGAGAGCTATCAGCTCGAAGACGTTCCGCAGCCAGAGCCGAGCCTTGCCGAGTATGCCGCCATGCGTCGCTGGGAAGCCGAGGTTGGTGGCACAACCTGGTCGGGCTGGTCGGTCCACACAGACCGGGAAAGCCAGGGCAAGATCGTTGCCGAGGTGCTCGCGATCGAGCGCGGCGAGCGCCAGGATGGCGACGCGTGGAAGTTCGCCGATGGCGAGTTCCGGGCGCTCACGAATGCCGACATGGAGGCGCTGGCGCTGGCGGTGCGGACCCATATCCGCGACGCGTTCGCGATCGAGGCACAGGTCCTGGCGGACATCACGGCAGGGGCAATCACCACCACCGCGCAGATTGATGCTGCTTTTGCGAACGGCGGTTCATGACAGCGGCTATCTCATGCCCGATCGTCAGCAGGGGATGCGGCCGAATCCGGGGCGAGACTGTTCTGCACCGGTAGCGGCATCAACGTAGAAAGGTGGCGGCGCAGAGCATCCGCTGCATCGCTGGCCACCTTTCGCAGTTCGGCAACGTGATCCCCTTTTTTTGTGCTCAGACTGTTGGCCGCCGCGGCCAGCCGCTCGCACTCGCGGAGGACGTTGTCTCTCAGATCGAGAGCCGCGCCGTCCGGTTGCACGCGGGACATCGCGTTCTCTAAATGCATCCTGGCACTATTCAGGAGCCTGCTGCCGCCGCCCATGGGCATCATGTAGATTTCGGTCTTCAGCAGATTGAGGTCCGAATCCGACGGACATTCAGGCATAGTACCTCCTAGCGGGACCCGCGCGCTGCGGGGTGTCGGCCGGAGAACGGCCCAACCGACCCGGGAGTTCCAAGCATTCAGTCCAGTTGGGCCGCTGTGTCAAGCTCCACCTGCGTCAGCGGACGGCCTCGCCGTTGCGCCTTCGAAAAAAGGCCCCGGACGCGCGTCCGGGGCCTTGCAGTTTGGCTGTCTCCCTACCGTTCCCGTCGATCAGTCCGCTGTCAAGCACCTGTCGATCGAGGGACGATATGCCCATCTCCGAATATTTCCACGGCACGCGCGTCTTCCAGGCGGGTCAGACGACGCGGCCCGTCTCCGTCAACGAGTATTCCACGCTCGGCGCTGTCGTGGTGGCGCCAGCCGCAGACCCGGAGAAGTTCCCGCTCAACGTGGTGACGACCATGTTCACCAACGACACCGAGATGCGCACGGCGCTCGGCGCCGGCGGCAACGTCGACGCGGTGCTCGATGCTGTCGACGACCAGGGCGTCGTCGCCGAACTGCAGGTCGTGCGCGTGGCCGAGGGCGACGGGGCGAACGACCAGGACAAGCTGGAAGCGACCATCGCGAACATCGTCGGCTCGGGCGCCAACAACTCGGGCGTCCATGCCTTCAAAGAGGCTTCGAAGCCCGCGAAACTCGTCTTCGTGCCGGGCTACACCAGTCAGCGCCTGGGCAATGCCAAGAACCCGGTGGCGGCCGAGTTGACGGGCATCTGCAACCGCCTGCGCGGCATCAAGATCCTCGATACGCCGGACACGTCGAGGGAGGCGGCCGACACCTATCGCTCCGACTTCGCCGACGACAAGCGGGCGTACCTCTTTCACCCGTCCGTCAAGGTTCTGGCCGGTACGCAGATCATCAACCAGCCGGGCTCGGGCCGCGTCGCGGGGCTGTTCGTCAAGCGTGACCGGGACATCGGCGGGCCGTGGGAAAGCCCGTCCAACCAGACGATCGGCGGCATCCTCGGCCCGTCGCGGCCGATCAGCTACTACACCGGCGAGCCGGACAGCGAAGCCAACTGGCTGAACGAAAAGCGTATCGCCACGATCCGCGCCGGCTCGATCCTGTGGGGGAACGAAACCTGCGCGCAGGATCCGCTCGACCGCTTCGTCAACGTGGTGCGCACCACGGACGCCATCGACGACGCGGTCATCAACGCCTTCTATTGGGCGCTCGACCGCAACCTGTCGGTGCCGCTCGGCGTCGCCGTCATCCAGTCGCTCGACAACTTCCTCGACGAGCTGAAGGCAGTCGGCGCGATCCTTGGCGGTCGGGCGTGGTTCGAGCGCCCGCTCAACACGAACGAGAGCCTCGCCTCGGGCATTTTGCGCGTCGAGTACGACCGCGAGCCCGCCGCGCCGCTGCAGGATCTGCAGTTCGGCGCCCGTCGCAACCTCACCTACTACGCCGAGCTGGCCAACGGCATCCTGCAGACGCTGGAGCGGCAGGCGGCCTGACGGCGCGGGCAACGGAGACCTCCCATGGCGAAGCTTCCCTTCCTCATCCTGCGCGCAGCCAATCTTCTGGCCGAGGACGCCAACGGCCAGACGCTGAACGCTCACCTCGTGCTCGGGCGCACCAAGCTCCCTGTGCAGCGGGAGACATACGAGTCGTTTACGCCGGCCGGCGCCAATGGCGCCGTCGAGATCGCCACCTCGCGCGAGCCCTGCGCGGTGCCCTTCAAAATGCAGGGCATGCAGCCGGAGATGCTGGCGCTGTTCCAGACGCCCTTCGGCACGCGGCGCAAGTTCACCATCCTCGGCGCCCTCGTGAACGAATATGCGACCTCGGCGTCCGAGAGGGAGGTGCAGGTCATCGCCACCATGTACGGGCGCCTCAATGCCGAGACGGACGAGACCGAGGGCGGCGGCTTCGCCGGGACGGAATACGAGATCAAGTCGATCTCGAAATACGTCCTCACCATCGGCACCCGCGAGATCTGCCGGTGGAACGTCGAGCTGGGCGGCTGGGTCGACGGCGACGGGCAGGCCCAGCGCATCGCCAACATGATCGGGGCGAACCTCTGATGGCCGAGGACGATCTGACGCCCGTGAAGCCACCGCCAGGCTTCCCCGGTGCAACGCCCCAGCCGGCCGCACGCATCGCGCCGGCCGGGCCAGTCGTGGCGCCGGCGGATCCCGATCGCTGGTCGACCGTGGTGCCGCTGGACTATCCGCTCCTGGTCGATGGCGAACGGCTCGATCAGCTCACCGTGCGGGCGCTGTCGGGCATCCAGTTCATGGGCATCATCGTCGATGCGGGCGGCGACGAGGATGCCCTGCTCGATCTCGCCCGCGCGGCCATGGCCGGCGTGCACCCGGCCGTCGTCGCCGGCCTGCGCGACGACGACTACTTGCGCTTCGTGGCCGCCTGCCGCCCTTTCTTGCCGCGCCAGCTACGGGACGACCCGGACCTCGCCGACGTCGTGGCGCTGGCAGACAAAGCGATGGGCGAGACCGGAACCGAGGCCTGACGGCGTTCCCGGCCTTCGTCGCCGAGGTGGCGCATGTGCTGATGACACCTCTGCCCGCCGTCCTCGCCATGCGCGTGCCCGAGATCCTCATGTGGCACCACGAGGCCGCCCTGGTGACGCTGGGGGAGGAGGACTGACATGTCCAACATGCGCGTCAAGCTCTTCCTGGAGCTGGTGAACAAGCTGGCCGGCCCGGCCAAGCGGGCGCAGCGGGATCTTCAGGGGGTGAAGAAGGAGGCCGACCGCCTCGGCAAGACGCGCGGCGGCGAGCAGCTGGAGCGCGGGCTCAAGCGTGCCGGTAACGAGTCACGCCGTACGAAGCGCGAGGTCGCAGGCGTCGTCGCCGAGGCGAGGAAGCTGAACAACACGCGCGCGGGCAAGCGGCTGGCGGACGATCTCCGCAGGGCCGGCAAGGAGGCGGCGCGGACCCGTCAGGAGCTGGACAAGCTCAACAAGCGCCAACCCCGCAACCAACGGCAGTCGGGGGCGCCGAGACATGCGTCGGCAGCAGCCGTGGAGGAGCCGCCCGGCATCATCGCCGGAGGGCGCGGCGTTCTGGCCGCGGCAGGCGGCGTCTACGCCGCACGGCTCGCCACGGGTGCCACCGTCGGCCAGTCCATCTCTTTCGAGAAGGCAATGGCCGAGGTCCGCAAGAAGCTCGATGGCATGGACGATCCCGCCGAACTGGCGAAGATCGAAAGGCTGATCGTCAACGCAGCGATCGCCTATGGGCGCTCCCGCGAGGAGATCGCCGGACTCGTTGCTGAAGCGGGCGCCACCGGCGTGTCCAAGGAGGACATGCCGGAGTTCCTTCGAATCACCATGGCCGCAGCCACGGCCTGGGATGCGCCGGCCGACCAGACGTCGCAGGCGCTCGCAAAGATCCGCGCTGCCACCCAATGGACGAACCAAGAGCTGGAGCAGTTCGTCGACAAGGTGAACGCCCTTTCCGACTCTGGATCGGCGAAGGAAATGGACGTGGTCGAGATGTTCCAGCGCGCCGGAGCGGCTGCGAAAGCGGCCGGCGTCGAGTTCGACACCTCGCTCGCGTTCCTGACTGCGATGAACAACGTTGCGATCGTACCCGAGGTTGCTTCGCGGGGATTCGCAGCCTTCGCATCGACGCTTCGGACAGCACGTTCGGGCGGCAAGAAGAGAGTGGGCCAAGGCCTGAAGATGCTTGGGCTTTCCAGCGGACAGGTCGAGAAGGGCATGCGAACGGACGCCCTCAAGACCATGCTCGACGTGCTGGAGCGGCTGCAGAAGCATCCGGATCAGGCATCGGCTGCGATCAAGATTTTTGGCGAGGAGTGGTGGGACGAGATAGCTCGTGCCGGTCAGGCGCTGCCTGAGATCATGAAGAACCTTGAAATCCTCAAATCGCCGGCGAATTGGCAAGGCTCGGCACAGAAGAACCTCAACATCGAGCTAGGGACCACCGCCAATCACCTCGAACGCCTGAAAACGCTGGCCACGGAAGTCGGCGACCGCATGGGCCGCTGGGCGCTGCCCGGCATCAATGAGCAGGTCCAGGAGCTGATCGATCTCATGGGCCGCGTCGACGAGCGCGGCACGTTCCTCCAGCGGCTCATGACCAAGATCGACACGTATTACCGCGAGCGCGCGCGGCTCGAAGGGCGAATGGGTGAGAACGGTCTCATCCAGATCGAGCCCGCCGCAAACCTCGGTGCAGGCGGCAATATCGAGAACAAGCTTGAGGAAACCCTGCCCTGGCTGAGCGGGCGGAAGTGGAACGAGTGGCTCAATGACTGGGTCGGCGGCTCGGCCGAGGATGCCGAGGCGAAGGCCAAGGCCTCGGCCGAGGCCGATCACGCCTATGACAGCCGCTTCCGCGACCGCAAGGCCGTGCTGGCGCAGATCCACGAGCGCGAGCGGCGCCGCCGTGCCGCCTTCGACAAGCTGCAGGGGAACAGCACGCTGCATTTCGGCCCGTCCGGCCCCTTCGGCCAGGAGAGCCGTGGCATCGCCCCGATCGGTGCCGGCCATTGGCCTGGCGTCGACATCAACCTGGGCTCCACCATCACCCAGCAGCTGCAGGAAGCGGCCGACAGTGCCGTCGAGACCGGGGCCACCATCCGCTCGACGCTCGCCGGCACCAATCTCGCCCCGGCCGGGCAGGCGATGATGTCGACGCTCGCTGCCGGCATCCGGGCCGGCGGGGCACAGGCGGTTGCCGAGGCAGAGGCCGTCGCGCGGCGCGTGCAGGCCGTCTCCGGGCGGGCCGGCGGCGGCCGACCGGCGCCGATCAACGGCGCCCTTCACGACGGAGTCGACTGATGCAGATCCCGCTGCTCGCCCTCGGCCCGCATGTCTTTGCGTCCTTGCCTTTGTCGCTGCAGCGCCTGCGTGAGCGGACGGTCGCGAACTGGCCGGCGGTGGGGCGCTTCGGCGTCGGTCCTGCGCGGCAGTTCACCGGCCGCGGCGAGGACGAGTTCGAGATCGAGGGCCTCTACTTCCACCAGGACTTCGGCGGGCACGAGGAGTACCTCGCCCTCAAGGCGACGCAGTCGGCCGGCCAGCCGGTCGATCTTCTCGGCTGGGCGGCCGGCGGTGCGGCGGCGTCCGTGTTCGGCACCGTGGTCATTCTCGAAGTCGGCGCCGAGCATGAGTGGATCGGCGACAACGGCATCGGCCGCAAGGTCGGCTTCGACGTCAGGATCGCTCCCCTCGGTGGCGATCCTCGCTTCGGGGGGCTGTTCTGATGCGCGTCAAGGTGGAGCGAGAGAGCATGACCGTCGACCTCGTCGTCTGGCAGGCCTTCGGCCGGCAGGACGAGGGCCTTGTCGAGCAAGTGCTCGCCCTCAATCCCGATATCGCGGACGTCGGCATCATGTTGCCGGTGGGCATCGAGGTCGAGCTGCCAGAGCCGCAGGCGCGGCCGAGGACACGGCAGGACGTCGTGCGCCTGTGGAGTTGAGATGCCCTACGTCTTCAGCACGACGCAGCGCGGCTTCACGCCCGTCCTCATCGTGAAGGTGGACGGCCAGGAGGTCTCGGGCGGCTTCTATAATCGCCTGATCGAGGCGAGCGTGCGTGACGAGGCCGGCCAGAAGTCCGATCAGGCCACGTTCAAGCTGGACGATGCCGGCAATGCCCTGGAGTTGCCGCGCGAGAAGGCGTCGATCGAGCTCTATGCCGGCTGGAAGGAAACCGGACCGGCCCAGCTGATCGGGCTCTATGAGCTGCAGACGCTGAGCCTCGCCGGCGATGTGAGCGGCGGCGAGACCATGGTGCTACAGGCGAGTGCGGCCGACCTGCGGCGCAAGCTGAAGGGCGAAGGCCGGGAGCACTTCGAGAACACGACGGTCGGCAAGATCGTTGAGCGCATCGCCGGCCGCAACGGCCTCTCGGCCCGTGTCTCTCCCGAGCTGGCAGGCATCTCGATCCCGTACAAGGCCCGCATCGACAGCAGCGAGATCGACTTTCTGACGCGCCTCGCCGATGACCTGGGCGCCGTGCTGAAGCCCATGGGCAACGTCATCGTCATGGCGCCGCGCGGCATGGCGAAGTCGGCGAGCGGGCTGCTCCTGCCGGCCATCAAGATCGAGAAAAGCGACTGCTCGAGCTGGGAAGTGAACCCGAATGGCCGGGCGCAGTACGGCAAGGTGCGGGCCGCCTACATCGACCAGCGGACCGGCAAGCGCGTCATCGTCGACGCACCGACAGGCCTCGACGGCCCGGACTTCACCATCCGCGATCCGCTGCCCGGCCGGGAACAGGCCGAGAAGGCGGCGCAGGCCGAAGCCCGGCGCCTGACCCGCAACACCGGAGACGGCCATTTCGAACTGGCCCTCGGCCGCGTCGACGCCCAGGCCGAGGCCGACGTCATCGCCGGCAGCTCCTTCCGCAAGGAGATCGCCGGTGTGTGGCGCGCCGAGGCCGTCGAGCACACGTGGGCCGACGAGGGCTGGCACACCCGCATCGAGATCAAGGCGAAGGAGGACGGGACGTCGACGAAGGACGATGACGACGACTGAATGGTGACGTGACGGGGGAGCCCGAGGGCTCCGGCGGCCTACTTGGGGAAGTGGGGGACCGCCCGACGAGCATTGCACCACATCGCCCGCCACGACGGCCTTGGAAGGCCGCGCGCGCATGGGCGCTGATTCTGGGTCGATACACAATATGAATGCTGATCTGCAGACCGTGCGGCCGATCCGCCCGGTGGCCGCCTACATCGGCGGCAAGAAGCAGCTCTCGAAGCTGCTCGCGGACCTCATCGCCGCAACCGACCACACCACCTACTGCGAGCCGTTCGTCGGCATGGGTGGCGTGTTCTTCAAGCGCCATGCCGTGCCCAAGGCCGAGGCGATCAACGACCTCAGCCGCGACGTCGCGACGTTCTTCCGCATCCTGCAGCGGCACTACCAGCCGTTCATGGACATGCTGAAATGGCAGCTGAGCAGCAGGGCAGAGTTCGAACGGCTGCTGAGGCGGGAGCCGGACACGCTGACCGACCTGGAACGAGCAGCGCGATTCCTCTATCTGCAGCGCCTCTCATTTGGCGGCAAGGTAGCCGGTCGGGTGTTCGGCATCGACACCCAGGCGCCGGGCCGATTCGACGTGCGCAAGCTGGGGCCGCTCTTGGAGGCGGCACATGAACGCCTCGCTGGTGTCTGGATCGAGTGCCTGCCGTGGCGGCAGTTCATCGAGCGCTGGGACCGTCCGGGCACGCTGTTCTATCTCGACCCGCCCTATTGGGGCACCGAGCACTACTACGGCCGGGAGCTGTTCGGGCGCGACGAGTTCACCGAGATGGCGGCCATTTTGAGGGGCCTTCAAGGCCGTTTCATCCTCACGCTCAACGACGTGCCCGAGGTCCGGGCGCTGTTCTCATGGGCGCGGATCGAGACGGCCGAATTGACCTACACGGCGGGTGGGAATGGTGCGGCCAAATCCGTGCGCGAAGTGGTCATCCGAGGGCCGTCGTGAGGGCACGGCGCGCGCTCGCATGTGATGTTGCGCAGAGTCGCACGCGATTTTGCGCGCTACAGTGGAAGAGCTGCAAATTCGGATGATGGGATCGAAACGGACGCTTCGGGCGCGAAGGCGGCAGGCGCAAGCGTTCGCAGATTGGTCCGAAGTGGCGCGCCCAAGGGGACTCGAACCCCTGTTTTCGCCGTGAAAGGGCTGCGTGCAAGTTGCAAAAACGCATTTTCGCCTTATAAATCAACAATCTGCCATAACTGAAACGCGCAAAACGCGACAATCAATGGCCAGTATCACAAGCCAAACTTCGCCAGGATCCGGTCGCCGATCTGGATGATTCCCAGCGACAGCGCGACCGCGATTCCGAACCAGCCCCACGCAGCCCCAATGTCGGTCCACTCGAACGCGCCGACCGCTGCGGCGGTCGTCTCAAGCAGCTTCTCGGCCTTCTCCATTTCGCTTCCCCTTCTTCTTCTCGATCGACTTCGCGAGGTACTCGGCCGAGTGGTGGCCGTAGACCCGTTCGACAGTCGGCACCGTGTCGCCGAGCAGGCGCGCCACGTCGTAGATCGACACCCCGTCCATGAGGAGATGCGTCGCGCGGGTGTGACGCAGAATGTGCGGGCTCGCCTTGATGCCGAGGCTCGCGCACAGCTTCACGAAAGGGCGATAGAGCGAAGTCGGGGTGCCGAGCACCCAATCGGTCGCCCTCTTCTCTGCGACGTGCTCCTGGTGCAGACGCTCCAGTGTCGGCCGTAGCTCTGCATCAATAGGCACGATGGGGCGCCGCTTCTTGGTCTTCCGCTCGCCCACCTTGGCCAGATGGATCTTGCCCTCGGCGAGCCTCACCTGCGACCATTGGAGCGTCTCGACGGCGCGCTTGCGGCTGGCCGTGTAGTAGGCGATCTCGATGAAGTCGGCGAGCCGACCAGTGGCTGCGGCGCGCAGCATCGCCAGCTCCGCATGCGTCAGCCACGGGGCCTCCCCGCTCTCCTCTGTGTCGCGACGATCGGACGGGTATTCGAATTGCGGGAGCTGGTCGACGGTGATGCCGGTAAGCCGCTTCCATTTGATGGCGTGCTCGACCGCCGCATGCAGAGTTACCAGCTCGCGCCGAATGGTGCTGTCGCTGCCCTTCTTGTTCTTGCGCCGCTTGCCGCCGCCGATCGTCCCTGCCCGGCGGGCCGCCGTGTAGGCCCGGCACTTCGGGATGTCGATGTCCGTCACGAGGTCTTCCTTGAAGAAGGCCTTGAGGTGACGGATGGCATTCTCCTGGCGGGTCGGGTCGGCGACGTTCGGCCGCCCCCGGTCGTCCAGCGCGTTGACGTGCTCGCGCCAATAGTCGTCGAGTGCCTGCTTGATCGTCAGGCCAGCATTTCCTCGACGCTCGGCAGCGGGGCGCAGGACGTCTTGCCCTTCCGCGAGGAAGGCAGCGAAGCGAGTTTGCGCTTCGTCCGGGTCGCGCGTGCGAAGGCTGAGGCGCTCAACTGACGTCCGCTTCCGGCCGGCAGCATCGACGCTGCTGACGCTCCAGAGGACGTAGTAGACACCGCCCCTGGTGTCGACCCAGGGGAGATCCCGTTTCGCTCTAGACATTTGGATTTCAGCTCCTCAACGGTCTCGGGCGAGTATCGAGCGTGGCCGCCGAGGGTGATGGAATCCGGCACGAGGGCACCCCTGCGGACCCACGACTGCACCGTGCGAGTGTCAACCCCGAGCGCGGCGGCGACGTCCTTACTTGTCAGTAGGCTCATCCGACTCTTTCACCTTTCGAATGATCTCCAGCGCCGTCTCCCACGGCACCGTGCTGTTGACGCGCAACCAAACGCGACCGTCGCCGAGATCTTGCATCGACACCGGCGAGGCTTTGGTGTTGACCGACGCGACGCCGCGGGCCGGGATAAGATCGGCCGGGTTGACACCGAGCGTCTTCGCCAGCGCGTGCAGATGCTCGGTGCGCGGCAGGGTCACTGCGCGCTCGTAGGCTGAGATGTTGCTGCGGTTGAAGTCGGTTCCCGCCGTCATGTGCTTGGACGCATGACGGGCAAGCTCCGACTGGTTCCATCCCTTGGCGCTGCGAAGCGCCTGGAGGCGCCGAGCGAACTCCTTACGCGCATCCAGGGACGATACCCCCTCGGACGGTTCACTCGTCGGGGGCGGGTTTATGTAGTGTTTGGCCATCCTCTCCTCGTGCGGAAATGTCAAAAATCGCGTTTTCGCGACAAACGCGAATATAGACATTAACGCGCACGGGCACAACTGAGCCGCTCAACCGAAGGGGCCGAGCCTCGCAAGTTCGGCCAGCGCCATCTCCGCCTTCTTCGGATCGAGGTAAGCGCCTGATCCCAAATCCTTTTGCAGATACGCGTTGCGCAGGAAGAAGCTGAGGTTCTCCTGCGGCGCGGGCGTCGATTCGGGCGCGTATCCGCTTGCGGATGTCGGGAATTGAGAATTATGTGCGAAAACTGCAACAGGAGCGCTACCCGGAATCTCGCGGCGGGAGCCTATCGGCTCGACATGCCACGGCTCATGAGCCATCGGGAAGTGCAGGCCGAAGCGATTGGCGTTCTGGTGGACCCACTGCCGAACCTCGTCGTAGATCGGCGTCCCCTTCTGGCCGTAGCCGAGGTCGACCGCCATGCCGAAGTTGTGCCGGCTGCGGCCGGGCGGTGCGACCCACTTCCGCGCCGCCTGCTCCGAGCCGTACTTGGCGAGCGCCTGGTCAAAGAGCTGCGCCTGGCGCTCGGGGCTTCGATAGCCGCTGTTGATGCGGAGGTTCTGCCGGACAATGTCCGGCGCCTCGGCGAGCAATCCCGTGAGGCCGCGCATCAGCGCCTCTTGCAGCCGGAGGTGGCTGACGTCCTGCCCAGGAGCGAGGAAGTTGGCGAGGTCGATGTTGGCCACGGTCTACCTCCTCACCGGCACGCGTCGAGCTTCTGGTAGTGGCGGTCGAGATCGATCACCCACGCCGCCGCGCTCGGATCCGTGCGGCCAGCGCTCTCCAGAGCGTCGACCACCGCGGAGGGCGGGCCGGCAAGCGGCGGGCACTCAACGCTTCGACCTGTCGCGCAGGCGGCCAAGGGAAGCGTCAAAATCAACACGCTCGCGATCAACCTCATCCCACTTCTCCCGCATCGCATCCGTCTTCTCGCGCTGCGCGAGGCGCTCCTTGTAGGCGCCGGCCCGACGCGCCTCGACCACAATGGTGACGAGCAGCGCGACAGCGATTCCGATCCAGATGGCGAAGTCCTTCGCCTTGCCCCACAACCACGCCAGCGCCGCCGTCATGCCGCCCTCACCCGCTTCCTGATGAAGAACCAGAGCCCGACGCCGAAGCTCGCAACGATGACGACCGCAAGCGCCCACTGCACCGGCCCGCTGCCGGCGAAGAGCGCGCCAAGGGTCGACAGGATGCCGGCGCCCCACGACACCGTCTCCTTGTCCACGACCGGCGGCTTGTCGGGCTGCGGCTCGACGGTGTTCGAGCAGACGAACGAGCCCTTGGCCCACAACCCGGCCTCGGCCGCCCGGCGGTTGACGAGCCCCTGCACGCGCTGCCCCTTGACGTGCACCCACCGGGCCAGCTCGCCCGGCACGGCGTCGTGCTGCCCGGCATTGAGCTTCCTGAGCAGGGTCGACTTCTCGAAAGCCCCGACGCCGATATTGAAGACGAAGGACACCAGAACGGCGAACTGGTTGTCGGTGAGAGGCACCTTCACCAGGCGCTCGACGGCGGCCTCGGCCTCGCGCAGGTCGTGCACGAGCATCTCCTCGGCCATCGCCTCCGTGATAGTGAGCCCCTCGCGAACGGTGAGCTTCTCGTCCGACGTGTGGCCGTAGCCGATCGTCCAGATACCGCCCGAATCCCGATAGGCCCGCAGCCGCAGGCCCTCCCACTGTTTGATGAGCCGGAGCCCTTCCGCATTGACCCTACGTGCCATCCTCAATCCTCTTCGTTGGTGGCACGGGCGGCGCTGGCGGTGGCGAGAAGGCGTTGCAGGCGGCCGTTGGCCGCCGGGGCGTCGAAGTTCCGCACGTCCTTGCGGAGCAGGTAGACGGCCACATCAGGGTCGGTGGCCATCATGAGCTTGAGGGCGTTGACGCTCTCCTCGTTGGTCGGGATGTTCGACAGGAGCAGCCGCGCCTTTTTCATGATGCTGCCGCCCTGGAGGGCGCCGTAGCGGATGCGCACGGCCATTTCGAGCGGCCGGAGGAAGTTCCCGAAGCGCTCGCCCGTCTGCGAGCCGGGGAGCGCCTGCTTGCCCATGGTCGTGAAGCTCTTGAGCAGGCTGTGCGCCTGCTGGAGCGCGTTCATCTGCTCCGGCGTCAGCACCTCGGCCAGCGCTGCGCGGTTCTTCTCGAAGTTCCGCGTGAGCTGCGCGTAGGTGGTCGCGAACTCGTCCGGCTTGAGCGCATCCGGCTTGGTGGTCGTGACACGCTCAAGCATCTCGTCGGCCACCGCCGCCCGGAAGCCACGGAGCGCCTTCTCGTTGCGGCCGAGGAGCTTGACGGCCTCGCGCATCCTCCCAACCGGGTCGTCGCTGTCGTTAAGGATGGCGCGCGCGGCACGCTGCGGATCCTTGTCCATCAGGATGCCGGCGGCGCTCCGATCGAGGTCGCGCTGCGTTGCGCCGAGCTGGCGCTCGGCCTGCCGGAGGCGGTCGAGCTGCTCCGTCGAGAGCTGGTCGCCGCGGCGCGCCCGCGCGATGATGCTGTTGACCTCCCGCTGCGCGGCCGGGAACTCGCGCAGCACCGAGGCATTACGCGAAGCCCAATTCGACACGGCCTGCCAGTTGAGACGGTTGCTGCCGGACAGGGCGATGTTCGCCACCTCGCCGAGCAGGTAATCCGTCGCGGCGCCCTCCCCCCGCTCGCTGATGACGCGCCGGAGCGACGCGACCTTCTCGGGGCCGCTGCCGAGGAAGCGCGACGCGGTCTGCGACGGCGGCGGTTCGCGCCCCCGATCAATCTCGCGCGTGAACTTCGCCATCTCGTCGGTCGGAGTCGGCCGGTAGCGGCCGGCGAACTCGCGGTACGTTTGGTTGGCCTCGGCGTAGCCGGGCGCCTCCTCGATGGTCCGGTTGATGGCGCCGCGCAGATCGCGGATGCCATCGGCCAGCTTGAAGTTGCCCCGCGTGCGCGCAACCTCCTCGGCAGTGCTGAGCGTCTTACGCAGCTCGGCCAAGTCGCCACCTGCTGCCGTGCCGGGACCGCCGACATTCACCTCCTCTACGCGGGTGATCGGCCGGCCGCTCTCATCGAGGACCGGGCTTGTAACCGTCCGCTGTCGAATGTCCGGTGCGAGAGCCTCCAGCCGCTCGACGAAATCGCCGGGAAGTTCCTCACGTTGGCGGGGATTGAGCGCATTGACACGCTCCCGCACGCGCTGCGCAGCGGCAGTCACGCTGTCGGCTGGGAGTTGCTCAACGCGCCCCGGCGCCTCGTCGAACTGGCGGTTCTTCTCGGCGCGCGCGGCGGTGTAGTCCTCGACGACCGACTGGTGCAGCCGGCCGCTGGCCTCATCGCGGGCCGCGCGCGAGGCCAGCGGCACCTGCGCACCGCGGTCGGCGGCCTGCGCCGTCTCGACTTCCCGCAGCCGGCCGCGCTCGCGGTCCACCTCCCGTTGTGCCTGGTCGAGACGCGTCTCGCCATAGCGCTGTGCATACTCCCGCGCGGCCTGCGGGTCGGCCGTCTCGTCGCGGATGGAGCGCACACGCTCGCTCGCGGCGCCCGAGACCGTGTCATCCCTGTTGATGAAGGGCGCGCGATTCGTGACGCGCTGCTGCCCTTCCAGGCCGGCCAATCCGACGTTGTCGGCGATGAGCCCGGTTGTCGGCACCGGCAGGCCGGCAGCGCGGAACTCGTTTGCCCGATCCTCGATCGTCTGCGCGGCGCGCTCCGGCGCTGCACCAGCCTGGCGCATCGGGAGCCCCTGCCGGCTGGCGTCCTGCACCTCGCGCGCCACCTGCTCGACGTCGGCCCGGTTGAACGACTGGCCGGTGAACGGATCGGGCGCGAGGTTCGTGTCAGTCGACCGGCGCAATGCCGCAGTCCGTGCGGCGCTGCCGAGGCCGCCTACGCCCTCGGTGAGGCCGACTCCGCCAACGGCACCGACGAACGGCGCGAGGATCTGAACAATACCCTTCAACCACGGCGGGGCATCCTGAACTGTCTCGCTGCGCTCCACCTGGCCGGCGGCGGTCTGCGCACCGGCGCCCCCCGCGATGTCGCCGACGATCGTCCGGGCCGGACTCGAGACGTAGGGTTCGATCAGCCGCTCGGCCGCCGGGGGCGCGATGCGCTGACCGCCTTCCCGCGCCGCCACGAGGGTGGGCGCCGCGCGGGCGAGCGGCGCGGCGGTCGCCGCCGCGGCGGTGCCGCCTCGGGCCGCATCGTACAGGACACGCTGACCGGCCGGCATCTCCTGCGGGTCCACCAAGTCTATGCCCGCGCTCTCGACAAGCTGCGACGCCCTGTCGGCGATGGCGTTCGACCCGATCGGGCTCGGGCCAAAGCGGAAGTCCACGCTGCCACCGAACGGCCGGGCTGCGAGGTCCGCGCCGCCGAGCAGGATGTTGGCTGCGAAATTCGACAGGTCCGGCAGTGCGCCCGCCGCGTCGGCGAGGCCACGGCCGACCGCCTGCGTGCCGAACAGAAGCGACTTGGCCGCGCCCGGCGGCTCAATGGGAGCCTGCGCCGCCGCAGGCGGGGGCACCTGGTCCTGCCAGTTGACCTGCGAGTCGCCGAGGGAGATCGGCGGCGCGGGCTGAGCGCCCG
This sequence comes from Chelatococcus caeni, assembly GCF_014196925.1. GTDB lineage: Bacteria > Pseudomonadota > Alphaproteobacteria > Rhizobiales > Beijerinckiaceae > Chelatococcus_A > Chelatococcus_A caeni. Next base: position 15,136 of record NZ_JACIEN010000003.1, read on the forward strand.
GCGCCGGTTGCGGCGCAGCCGCCGGGGCCTGCGCCACGGGCGTGCCGCTCTGTTGCGGGCCGCCGAAGGCGCGCCGCATGGCGTCGGTGATCACGTCGTCCGGCGTGCCATCGGGAAACTCGACGATGCTGCCGTCAGGGGCCTCGATCTCGATCATTCGATCTGCCCCGTTGCCGGGTTGTAGCGGCGACGGCGCGGCTGATCGCCGGCCGGCGCCGGGGTTGTGCCGACCGTGGGGTCGCCTGCGGGTGCCGCACCGGCCGAGGCGCCGGCTCCGCCGGACAGCGCCCGCTGCGCCGCATCACGACTGGACGTGACCAGGTCGAGGATCGTGCGGATCTTGTTCTCGTAGGTGGTCGGGCCGGTGAGCCAGCTCGACGGCGAGCCGACCATCTGAATGACACGCTGGATGTCTTGGTCGCTGGCGCCCCGCCCGGACTGCCCGAGGGCCTCGGCAACCTTGTAGACGAGGAAGCCGTTGAGCGTCTCGATGCTGTTGAGGTTCGGGTTGAACAGTTCGGGGAGCAGCGTCTGCGCCTGCGGGCCGAGCGTCTGCACGAGATCCTGGCGCGCCCGGTCGATCTCCCCGACGAGCTGCTGTTGCCCCCCGAACACCGTCGCCACCGAGCCGAAGACGTCGGTCGCGTCCTGCAATAGGCGGCGCGTGTTGCCGGTCGGGCCGACCACCGCGGGGTCTTTTGCGAGAATGCCGAGGATCTGGTTGCCGACCTCCAGCGCCGAGTTCGCGTTGATGACGCGCGTCTGGAGGTCGCCCTGCACGTTCGGCCGCAGCCCGACGTCGTTCGCGGTGCCCTGCGCGTTGGCGATATAGCCGCCGGCCGGCAGCGGCTGGCCGCTGCGCGCGTCGGTGACGCCGTCGTAAGTGATGAAGCTTTGGCCCCCGGCGACGTAGTTCCGCGGCGTCGGCTGCGTCTTGCTCTCCGCGCCAAGGATGCGCTGCTCGGCCGGCGGCAGCGCGCCGACGTTGCCGAAGTTCTGCGCGAGGAAGCCGCCCCGCACGTTGGACTCGGCCGCGAGCGGCATCTGCCCGATAGCGTCCTGCGTCCGAGCAATGCGCGGCCCTTCCGGCGTCATGATCTCGGTCGGCTTGTTGTTCAGCTCGAATTGCGCTCGCGCCATCGCGGCGTCGTTGGCCAACCGCTGCTTCTGGATCTCGGTCGCCTGCCCCTGCGCGAAGCCGGTCGGCGTGCTGCTCCAGGCGCCTCCCGCACCGAGGAAGGCGCGCGACCGCATCAGGTCGTCAACGTCGGGGGCCACCGCCGTGACGCCGCGAATGGCGTCGCCGACGTGCTGCGGGTTGATGCCGCCGCGCAGTGCGGTTCCGTAAAGGTCGGCCACGCTGCCGCCGGGCTTGAAGCCGGACATGAGCGTGCCGAGGGCCGCCGCGGCCTCGTTCTCGCGCATCAGCTTCTCGGCCGTACCGCGCTTCGCGGCCACCGTGGCGTCGTCCGGCGCCGACATGAGCACCTTGAGCAGGCTGCTCATGGAATCAGCCACCGGCGAGAGGACACCGGGAATGCGCTGCGACGGCATCTGTTACCTCACCCGAACCAGCCGCGGCCGGCGCCGTAAGCGAAGAGCTGGCCGCCGGAGCGGAGCACGTCGCCGAAGCCGGACGGCTGCTTGAAGGCTGCGTTCCTTATGGACTCCATGCGGGTCGGGAAGAGGCTCGCCGACACGTTGGAGAAGTCGTTCACGGTGCTGATGCCGCGGGCGCCCTGCGTGAGGCCGAGGCTGTTCGACAGCATGGTTCCTTCGCTGCCGAGGAGCTTTCCGAGGCGCGTCGCATCCGCCTTGCTGCGGTCCATGGCCTTCGTCATGGCGTCGGCAAGGGTCTGCCCGACGATGGTCGGCGCCGAACCGGAGATCGGCGGCGTGTAGTTCGGCGCGTTGGATTCCAGGTTGTCGACGAGCGCCTGCGTGCGCTTGTCGGTCTCGCCCTGCTGCGTCGCCTGCTGCTGTTCCGGCGTGAAGCGCTGCATCGTGTTGCCGAAGATGTCGGCCGCTTCCTGCTGGAACTTGCGCTGCTTCTGTATCTCCTGGTCCGTCGCGGCGAGGCGCGCCATCGCGTCACGCTGGCGCGCGCTGTTCTGCTCGCGAGCCGACATGACGGTGCCCGCGCCGCTGAGGGCCGCGGAGGCGAGCAGCGGGAGGACGATCTCCATTCCCATGGCTCATCACCCTCGCACGTAGCTCGAAGACGACCCCGACGCAGATCCGGGCGAGAAGCCCCCGCCGCCGAAGCCCTTCATGTTGTTCTGGTTCTTGCCGCCCTGATACGCCGCGTAGTTGCTGAGGAACGAGCCGAAGAGGTCGCCGATCGGCGACGTGGCCAGCGGCGTGTTGAGCGAGCCGACACTGGCGAGCGCCCGTGCGGAGGCCAGCGACGGGTCAGCCGCGGACGTGTTCAGGCCGTAGAGGTCCGACTTCGACTGCTCGATCGCCCCTCGACGCTCGTCGACGAGCCCCTGCGCCGAGCGCCCGAGGCTCGTGCGCTGCGTGTTGAGCGCCTCTTGCAGGTCGGCAAGCGCCTTCGCCCCCGCCGTGCTCTCAAGGCCGCCCGACTCCGCCAGGCTGTAGATCAGCTTCTTGCGGGCTTCCTCGTACTGCTTGTCAATCTGCGGGTTGTAGTAATCGAGGTAGTCCTGCTGGAGCTTGCCGTAGTAGTCGTCGTTGAACTGCGAGAAATTCTGGTCGATCGTCGACTGCCCCTGCCGGATGCGATCCTGCCGGGCGCGCTCTTCCTCGTCCAGTTTCACGTTGCGGGCGATTTCGGCGTTACGCGCCGCCTTCCCACTGCCACCGAGGCCCATCCTGAGACTCCTTCATCGTCAGGACACGCGTCGGTGCGGCGATCTCCGACCTAGTACGGCCGCCCGATCGGGAACCTAGCACCGGCTGTCCATTTTGTCGAGGTTTCAATTTTGCAACTCACGCAGCCAGCGATAGACGTAGAAGTCCTCCCCGTTGCGGCCGTAACGGCTGAGGACGGCCTCGCGCTCGGCCCCGAGGAACCGGAGCCATCGGTGCGCGTCACGCCGGCCGGCGAACGACGTCGTCTCGAAGCGGTGGATCGGCATCTTCTTGAAGGCGAAGGGGATGACGCGGCGCGCCCATTTGGCGATCGGCACGCGCAACTTCGGCAGGTCGTCGGTGGCTACCAGGAAGATGAACGCCACGCCGGGATGTTTTTCGTAACCGCCGCCGATGGCCACCGGCGTGCCGTCGTCGAGATGAAAGGACCAGCCGGCCCCGAGCGGCGGTTGCAGGACGACCTCAAGCTCCGCCTGAAGCGCCTCCGCTCCGCTGGCATGCCGGAGCATGCCGATCTCCCCGCGGTCGGCGGCCCTCATGTTGGCGAGCACGAACCGGAGGGCCTCCGTGGTGAGCGGGCGCACCCTCACTTCGCGGGCTCCGCGTTCTTGAAGTAGAGGGCGAACGACGAGAGCGTCGCCGGGCCGGCCGAGCGGCATTCGAACTTCGGCGCGAATACAGCCGCACGCCCGTTGAGGGCGATGTTCGGCTCCGAATAGGTCGACCCTTCGAGCTGGCCAGCGAGAATCACCTGGCGTTCGTCGTTCGGGTTGATGCAGACCTCGACCTCCCACAAGCCTTCGCATGCGATGTCGAAACCGATGATGCCCTTGATCTGCCCGAGGTTCCGGGCCGAGAGGAACGGGAGCCAGGCCTGCACGACACCCTGCCCCTCGTCCGGGTAGGTGTCGCCGTTCAAGCCGCCGTAGAGATAGATCGTGTCGCCGCTGCGCGCGTAGAGCTGATTGTGGATGCGGGTGAAGTCACTGACGACAAAGCCGGGCTCGTACACGCTCCACGCACTGATGTTGTTCTGGCCGCCGCCGGGGAAGTAGCTGAGGACAAAGATGCGCTCGCCGACAGCGAGCCAGTACCGGCCGTCGATCGGCTCGATGACGGCCACCGCGCGGCGCGCCGTGTCGGAGGAGACGGCGTCGAGCCACTGGCGGACATAGGGGTCGATGGCGTTGCCGACGTCGGCGACGGCGGCGTTGTCAGTGGCCGCGCGGGCGCGCACCGACCGCAGACCCGTGTCGTTCAGGTAGAAGACGTCGTTGTTGCCGTAGGAGACAACGGAGTGCGGCGCCATGGTGCCGCTGTTCTCCAGCGTGTGGACGAACGAGTTCTGCGCCGGGTCGACGGCCAGCTCCCAAATCCTGATGCTGTTGCGGCTGAAGATGGCGGCCCGGCCGTTGTACTCGGCGACGCAGACGAGGTTGTCCTGCCCCTCGTTCTGGTTCGCGAGGTTGATGAAGCCGGCGTCGTTGTCCTCGGTCGTGTTAGCAGGATCCCACACGGACGGATTGTTGAGCATGCAATAGCGCAGCAGGCTCCGCGACGTGCTCCAGAGCCGCTGCTTGAACACCCAACAGGTCCGGCCCGTGCCGGCGGCGCGACCGGTTGCCCGGTACTCGACACCGTTGACCGTCAACGAGAACATGTCGACGGGCTCAAACGTGCCGCCGAGCGTGGCGGTCACGACCTGCCGGACGGGGTCCACATGCGTGACGCCGCCACCAAGGACCGGATCATGGCTGAGCTGGATGTTCGTCCCGTGGGTCACGGCCACGGGGAGACCGTTGGGCGCAGCACCGGTGCCGGGCGCCGCATGGATCGTAACGACCGCCCCGGCGACGGTCGCATCATAGCCCGTCTGCGCCGCCGCGCTCGTGATGACCTGCTGGAGGCGGATAGCCGTCGCCTCCCTGGTCGCCGTCCACGGCACGGGCTCCGACAGCAGCTCGACGCCGTCGACCGTCACCGACGTGACCGCGTTGTCGGTGTCGTTCACCCCGTCGATGATCTCGATCGCGGCCGATGCGCGGACTTCGGGCACCTCCGACACGTTCGGCTGCACCGTCGTGATGGTGACCGTCTGGTCGTCGGTGCTCCCCCGGTCGACGGCACTGCCCGAGACCGTGAACGGCACCCCCGGCACCCGCGCCTGGAGCGTGATCGTCTGGCCGGCCGACGCGACCTGGACGGCATCATCCGCCGACACCTTCTCGGCCAGGAGGCCGGCGAGCGCCGCGAAGTTGGTGTTGGCGTCCGCGATCACATCCCAATCAGCCACGCGCGCGCCGTCGTAGAAGTGATAGACGTTGCCGTCGTCGAACTCGGCGATCACATAGAACTTGCCGTCGAACGTCTGAACATCGAGCACCTCGACCATGTTCGCGCCGGTCGCCTCGCAGCGCTGATACTGGACGCCGATGGGCATTGCGCCGGCCAGGTCGAGGGATCCGAAAACGAAGAGCTGCGTGTAGACGGACGCCATCCCGAAGGTGCCGGGCGGCAAGGCGTAGAAGGGAACGAACTCCTTCCGGCGCTCGATGTCGCCGCCGCGGCTGATGTGCCCGTTGACGAGGAGCCAGAGCGTGCCCGGCACGCCGGCCTTGCGCGGCCTGCGGCGGTCTAGTCCGAGCTTGAAGTCTTCAACCGCGAGGTAGGCCACCGGGGCACCTCACGTGCCGTGGCCCGAGCCGCCACCGCCGACAATGACGATTGCCCGGTTGGTGATGTTCGGCCACCCGCTGCCGGCGCCGCTGCCACGGCCCATGGCGTAGGTGCGCTGCTCGCTCTTGGAGTCCGCCTTGAGGGCCTCGAAGAGGTCTCGCGCGGCGGCGAGCTTCGCCTCGGCGTCCTTGTCCTCCTGCCGCATGAGCATCTCGGCCGCCGCGAAGAGGACGATAAGGTCGTCGTCGAGATCGGCGCGGTCGCTATCCTTGACGAGGGGCCGCAGGTTGCGCTTGCCCCACATCTGGATCCGCTGGTGATTGCTGGCCGGGACTGGCCACACCTCCATCTGCGGGATGCCAAACTCGGAATCGTAAACGTCCCACCGGCGGACGGGGTCGACGCGCTGGCCCTTCTCGCTGTTGAGGATGAGGTATTGCGCCGGCCCGATACCGCGGATCAGCGGCATGGGCTGCTCGTTCCACCAGACGACGATCTCCTGGATCTTGTCGTAGGAGAGCCCCTCGGGGAAATCGTAGTAGCGCTGGCCCTGCTGGAGCTGGATCGTGGGCTTGACCATGAGGAACGGCCAGTCCCACTTTGCGTAGAGCGTGTTCTGCGTGCGCCGGATGATGCGCTTGAGCGCCGGCACGTCGTCGTTGCCGACCGACATGTCCGTCGATCGGCCGATCTCCTCGCGGAGAAACCCGACGAGTTCAATGAGCTGCGTGCCGCGCGGCATCGGGCGTTACCCGAGCATATCCTCGGCCGCGGGCTCCGCCGGCTCGGACGCCTGCTTGGCGCGGGTCCGCTTCGGCTTCACCTCGGCCGCCGCCGGTCCCTCGGCCTCGACGGCCGGGGCGGGCTCGTAGCCGGGCACGAACTCGGGCAGCGGCACATGGGCCGGCCCGAAAACCTGCTGCATGAGCGCGACCTTCCGGCCGGTCTCCCGACCGCGGGCGTAGAGGTCGCGGAGACGAGCCCGCTCGGCGCCGCCGTGGACCTGCTTCTCGCCCGACGCCTTGAGCACATGCACGCGGCCCGGCCCGTGGAGCGCCTGAAGGAACATGACCTCCGAGGCGGGCACATCCTTCTTGAGCACCTCCGTGAAGACGATGCCGTCGTTTTCGGAGAAGCGGATCTTGATGTCGTAGAGCTGCATCTGAACCTCGTGAAGAAGGGAACGGCGGCCCGTAGGCCGCCGTCTGCATCAGACGAGCGGAGGCTCGTTGGCCTGGAGGGCCGCGATGATCTGGTTGACCTTGTTCGCCACATCCTCGGCGGTGGCCGCGGACGGGTCGGCGATCGGCGTCAGCGTCGCCACGCCGCCGTTGGCGTGGAAGACTTCGAGCTGGACCTGTGTGTTGGCCGGGATCGACGTCTCACCCTTGTAGGTGACGGTGATGCTGGCACCGAACGCGATGTCGATGCCGTCATCCGCCGCGTCGAAGTAGGCCATCAGGCCACGGGCGAAGATCCTGCCCTTGTCGGCGACATAGTCGGCGGCGGCCTTGCCGGACGGATACGGGAACGTAAGCGTCCCGTTGGTCGCGACCGGCGCCGAGGTCGTCACCGAGAGGAGGTCGGAGAAAAGTGCGGTATCCATGTTTTCGCAACTCCCAACAATCCGGTCACGCGAACGCGTAGACGCCGGAGCTGTTGCGCTGGTCGCACACGAGCCCGCCGACCCACGTAACGGCCCGGTAGTAGACGTACTTCTCGGGCGGACGAGCCGGGTTGTGGCGCTTCATGTTCTCGCCCTGCACGACCAGCGGCCGGATGTGCTTGCTGTCGAGCAGGTAGAGGCGCTTCGAGTAACCCAGGTCGTCGAGCGTCGGATCGTAGTGGATCTCGATGCCGTTGAAGTAGATCCCGCCGGTGCCGAGATCCTTGTTGCCGCGGAAGCCATCCATCGAGAAGTAGCCGCCGAGGCGCATCTCGTCCTTGAACCGCTGGAGCATGTCCGAGCCGGCGAAGGCACGGTCAGGCCGCGCGCGGTATTTGGAGAGCTGGACGATCTCGTTGTCCATGTACCGGAGGAGACGCTGCTCCTTCGGGTCGGTGCCGAGATCGATGGCCAGGTTGGCCCGGTTGCGCCACCACCAGTTTTCCGGGGCGCCCTGGTCAATGCCGCCGACCACGAGGGGTGCGGTCGGATCGTCGACGATGAACGAGCGCAGGCCGGGCACCAGCTCGGGGTCGAGCGTGCCGTCGCCCCAAAACATCTCGTTCATGTCGTTCTTCATCGACTCCCGCATCGTCATGACCTTGTTCTCCAGCAGGTTGACGAGCTGGAGCTTGTCGGCCCGGCTGTGGACGGAATCGCCCTGCCCGGTCGTGGTGTCGACGATGCTGATGCCGTTGCGGATGAGTTCGTCCGCGGTGAAGCTGATGCCGGCGTGAATCCTCTTGTACGGATACGACGCGACCTTCACGTAGGCCGGGTTGTCGTAGCCGACCGTCTGGTCGCCGGACCAGCCCTCGATAATGGGCGGAAAGTCGCCCTGCACGCGGACCTGGAGGAACTCTTTCGAGCCGGGGAACGTCTTCTGCTTGGCCATCAGCCAGTCGTACAGAGGACGCTCGTGGATGCTCTGGACATGGACATTCGGAGTGTCCATGAACCAATCGAGCGTGGTGTTAACCAGGTTCTCCCACACCTGGAGAGGGAACGTTGCCATCGCTTGCGTGTGCCTTCACCGAAGGCGCTCAACCGATCCCTTGCCCGAGAACCAAATCGACGGCTTCCTCAAAGGACTTGGGCTTCGGCGCTGCGCCACTCGAAGCCTGGCCAGTCACGTGCTTGATCTCTCGCCTCGGAGGGGCGAACCTCTTGAGTTCTTCCTCGACCTGCTTCTTCACCCTTTCCAGGCGGGAAACAGCGTCTTGGGGCGAACCCGGCGGCCCGTTCCGATAAAGGTCGAGTTCGATCAGCTCGCGCACGCGGCCCTGCTTCAACCCATAGTCAGGGTCGGTCTTGGACCAGTTGGCTTCCCACGCCTTCGCAGCACCCGTGATCGCTTCCGTCAGCCTCTCGGTCTGGTGCGCCTGATTCTGGCGGACTACCGCTTCGGTCGAGCGTGCAGCCCTCTCAGTCGCAATCCGCTCCCGTGCCCTGGTGCGCGCCAGCTCCGCGGCGTGCTCCTCGGTAAGGAGGCCCTGCTGCACCTGCTGCTGGAGATCCTGCGGGATGACGAACCCGAGGTTCTGCTGCAAGTGCTGGACGATCGGGACCAGTGCTCCGAGCGCCTTCTCCGGGTCGTTGCGAATGAGGTTCGCAATACCCATCGCGAGATTGACGTCGTTCTGGTCGAGACCCGTGGTCTCCATATACGCGGAGAGCTTCTGCCCGATCTCGGCGTGCGGCTTGAGGGTTTCCACCTCTTGGCCGAGCGCCTCGACGTTCTGAACAAGCCCGCGAATACGCCTGCGCGTCTTCGAGTGATACTTGGCGAGTTCTTCCTCGGTCACAGGCCCAAGGTCTGCACCGTCGTCCTCGTCGTCGGATGGCTGCGCGCCTTCCTTCGCTTCGGCCGCCGGCTCGGCCTCGGGTTCCGAGCCCTCACCACCTTCCGGGGTGGACGACTTCCCGGTCCCCAGGACGCCCTCAAGAACATCCAGAAGGGACTTACCGTCCTCGGCTGCTGCGGTCGGCGAACCCGCGTCGTTTCCGCCTTCACCAGACACCGGCGCCGTGGCCGGCTCCTCGGCCGGCGACGAACCCGGCATACGGTCGAAATCTTCCGGCGACGAACCCGGCATACGGTCACTCCTTGCGAGAGTTGCGCGTTTTGCGCTCTTTGCTTTTTCGCAAAACTAGCAGCTCAGGTCAAGCCGCATTTTGCATTGGTGCAAGCCCGGAGGCCGGCGCCGGGTAGGCCGGCTGCGGTCCCGGCTCGTTCTGCGGCGGCCTTCTCGCGTTCTGCGCGCCCTGGTCGCCCTGCGCGTTCGGGTCGTTTGCGGGGTCGCCGGTGCCCGGCTGCGCCTGCTTTCCGGCCATCGCGTTGAGCGCCATGATGGACGGCAGGCCCTCGATGTACAGCTCGTCGAGATCGATATCGAGCAGCTCGGACAGCTTGCGCGCGATCGGCTTCGGCCCGATGCCAGGAATCTGGATGAGGAGCGGCGTCGCACGTTCCCACTTCGCCAGCTCGGCGGCCTGGTTCGGCCGACCGGAAGAGCCTGCCTGGATGTCGAGGAAGAGGTCTTGCACGACCTGCTCGCGCGTGAGCATCTGCTCCGGCCACACGGCCCCCGGCCCCACGATCTCGACGACCTTCTCCTTGCTCATCTCCAAGAGCATGAGCTGCCCGAGGCCGCGGGAAAGCTGCGTCAGCATATCGTCGAGGTCGTCGACGTAGTCGGCAATGGTCGCCGTCCTGCTCTGCTCGGCGATCGACGACTGCGTCGCGGTGACGTCCCGCTGCGTAGCTCCGAAATTCGCCTCCTGCGAGCCGACGACGCGCAGGATGTCGGAGAAGACGCCTTCGACCTCGTATTGGCTCGGGTCGATGCTCACCAACGGAATGCGCTGGATGTAATTCTCGACCTTGTCGTTGATGCCGAGACCCTTGAGCGCCAGGATGGCGCTCGACGGATGGTTCTCCAGCTTCTGGAGATCCGTCTCCTCGAACTTGCCCTTGGCCACCGCATATTTCGGCCGGTTCGCCTGCCGATGCTCGCGGAGCCCCTGCCGCGCCCGGTTGTATTCCTGCTGCGGATGGCGCATCAGCCACACGTCGGACGGCGGATAGAGCTTCTTCGAGTTCTCGACCTGGTTGAACACCAACGGGAACACGGTGAAGAAGCGGTCGATCTTCACATCCGGCGGTGCCGGCGCCTTGAGCCAGTTCGGATAGCCGTCGCAGATGGTGAAAACGGTTTGCGTCCGGCTGTCCTGCACCTCCCACACCTTCGCCACGCCTCGGCAGTCCTTGCCGGCGGTGGAGTCGATGTTGATGCCGTTCCCGGCGGGGTCATACGAGGTGTACGCCGTGCCGACGTCGATGCCGTAGGTCTCCTTGATCTCCTCCGGCGTCATCTCGAACTCGTGCGCCAGCCACCGGGCGCCGGCAAGCGTGCGCAGGTTCCGGCACTTCGGGTCGATGATGATCTCTTTCGAGCGGGGGAAGTCGAAGACCGGCCCCTCCCGCACAATAAGGTCGGGTTCCTGCTGGAGTGCCTGGAGCATGGTCTCGAGTTCACCGAGTCGCGCGGAATCGGCCTCGAGCTTGCCCTCCGCGGCATCCTGCATGGCGGCCTGGATGGCGGCCATCTCGTCGGTGACGTCCTGGATTTTGCCGATGACGTCCGGCCGCTTCTGGAGGATACGCTGGAACCCGAGCTTCACGTAGCCGACGCCGGTCGTCTTCGCGCGCCGGACGAGCTGCTTGAACTCCTCCTTGTAGCCGTGCGTCTGCTCGTTGAAGAAGTACATGGAGAGGATCTCCATGGTCTTCCCCATGCGCTCGACCATCTGGTTGTACTGCTTCGCCTGCTGCACTTCCTGAACGAGCGCGATCGCGTTCGGGTCGGGGAGCTGGACCATGCCCGTTGCCGGGTCGACGCCCCCCTGCGCCGCCTGCATCGCGGCGATGAGCGTCTCGGGGTTCCCATCCCACAACTGGAACTGGAGCCTCTTCCGTCGCTTGGCTACGATGGTGGGGTTGCGTGCGTAGAGAGCCGCCACCGCCAGGTTGATGTGGCGGTTCGTCACCGGGACGGTGTAGTTGTTACCGGCGATCCACTCCTGCTCGGCGCCATCGGTCGCGAGCTGCTCGCACTTGTCCATGCGCTCGAAGTCTTTCTCGAAATAGCGCTTGGCGTGCTTGACGCGCTCGATCCACTGTTCGATGAGCGCGAGTTGAGCGGGTGCGGCCTTCTCGGCGTCGTCCGGCACCTTGACCGGGGTCGAGCCGTACTGGCTCCCCTCCTCGGTCTTGTCGAGCCACACGGTTTCGGCGAAATCGTCCATACGCTACCATCCCGCCGTCGCGGCACGGCGTTTCGCCGCGCGCTCGGCCTGTTCAGTTTGCCGCAGCACCCACGCGATGGAGCCGCTCGGGGGCTCGTTGGAGTTGGCGGCCTTGCGGGCCTCGCTCGGCTCGGTCTCCTTGACGCGGCCGAGCCCGATGTGCGCCAGCCAGTCGACAAAATCGTCGTGGGTGGCGTACGGGAACTTGAGGAGCTGCTGCTTGGCCTGCGGCCACCAGCTCGCGAAGGCGGGGAAGTGCACCTTCTTGCGGCGCATGAGGCCCTGGATGGCGCGCGCCCTCTTGCGCTTGTCCTGAGAGACCGTCACCGGGTCGATGGTGCAGTAGACGTTCTCTTCCTCCATGCGCTTGTAGAGGAACGGGCCGAACGACTTCGAAATGAGGTCGCTCTCCATCCACCAGAGCAAAGGCTTGCGCGTCTTGAAGAGGTTGAGGAGCGCCTCGACGGTGTCGTCGGTCTCCATACGCTCCCACACGAGGTCGGGGAGCACCCAGATATCGCCCCTCGAGTCTACGCCGACGCAGCCGAGCACCGTGTAGTCGGCACGCTGCTTCTCGGACACGGCGTGATCGGACGCGCCGAAGACCTCGAGCACGAGCGGCAGCTCGTCCTCGCTGTAATAGGGGACGAGGTCCGCCTCCTTGAAGTAGTCGCCGTCCTCGGGCGCCGGCCTGCCCATGTAGAGGGCGCCGAAGGTGCGCGAGTCGAGGTTCTTCGCCTCGGCGAGCAGGCGCAGATCCTTCATCTCCGGCGCGAGCGCGGCAATCGGTTTCGTGCCGAACATCGACACGATGAGCTTGTCCGACTGCGGCTCCAGCGTCAGGCCGAGCGCGTTGGCCAGCTTGGGGTCGTCGACGACCGCCGGCAGGTTGTAATACCTCCAGTTGTCGGCGATCCCCTTGAAGCGTTTGTTGCGCTCGGGATGGTCCGGGTCGCACAGACGGCCGATGAGGTCGTCCTCGTGCCAGCGGGTGTGCACGACGATGGTGCGAAAGCCCGTCCGGGCGCGCGAGAACGCCACGCTCGTGAACCACTTCCAGACCTTCTCTCGGTAGGTCTCGGACTGCGCGTCATCGTCGTTGCGGATGGGGTCGTCGACGATGAAAAGGTCGGCCGGCTTACCGGTACCGGAGCCGCCAACGCCGACGAACGACAGCTTGCCCCCGCGGTGCGTGATGAGCTGGTCGACGGCCGACTTCATCAGGCCATAGCCGGGAAAGACCTGGCTGTGCACCGGGCTCTCGACGATCGTCTTGACGTCGTTGCCGAAGTCGTTGGCGAAGTCCTGGTTGTAGGCCCCCACCATTACGTTCATGCGGGGGTTCTTGCCGCTCATCCACGCCGGGCCGGCGCGCGTGAGGATCTGCGACTTGCCGAGCTGCGGGCCGATGGACACGGCCGCACGCGGAATCTCACCGGCGTAGACCTTCTCGACGATCTGGCAGAGCATCCGCGCCTGCGGCGTGACGATGTACGCGCTCCGGTCGGCATCCTCGGGATCCTCCGGGTCCGGCATCGTAAGCTGCATGTAACGGAGCAGGTCGTCGCGTCCTTCGCGGATTGCAATCTCGCGGCGCGTCGCCTTGAGGAGCTGCTCCTTGATGCGGAAGTCGTCGCTCATATGCCGAGCCACTCCCGAATTTTGGCCCAGGCCATCGCGCCGAGGCCCCCGGCGGCCAGCGTCACAAGCGCCACACCGCCCACGGCGCGCTGCTCGTAGCGCTCCACGCGCTTCGCCACCGCCTCGGCGCCATCGATGCGCTCCTCGTGCTCGCTGACAGTGCTCTCGACCTTGACGACACGCTCCACCACGTCGCCGATCTTGCCGTCGATGCGCGCAACCGTTTTCTCAACTCCCGACACTTTGGCCGAGAGTTCGCCGATGGCGCGGGAGATTTCGTCGAGCTGGTTCATGTGCCTCACGCCAGACTTTGGATCACCCAGGCCACGCGCCAGGCGGCGCCGTCGTAGACGACGCAAAGCGAGTACCGGGCGATCGAGCCGGAATACGTCACACCCCAAAGCACCGCGCCGCCGGTGCCGTTGCGGAAGTTCACCGTGGCGGTGTCCTCGCCGGAGTTGAGCGTCAGGTGAATAAAGAAAAAGTCGCCTTCCTCAGCGACGCCGGTTTCGAGGTCGAAGTTGTGGGTGTAGGGGAAGCCCCCGAAGCCTTCGAGCGCGCGAATGCGGAGGAACTGGTCGTCGCTTTGAGGACGCAGGAGCGTTGTCCCGCCGGTGATGACGTCAATGTTGCCGACGCCGTCGAGCTTCCCGCCGCCGGAAGGCGGGTCGATCCACGCCGGATTGCCACCTTCGCCGAATGTCGCCAGGACCTGCCCCACGCCGCCCGGCGCGAGCCTCTCCCAACCATGCTCCCCCCGGAAAATGAGATCCCCGTGGGTCGTGCCGATCATGTTCAGCACGTCGGAGACCGACAGATCCTGCGGGGGACCGGAATCGCCCCCGGCAGCACGCGCCTTGATCGTGCCCTCGGCCATGTCGGCGAGCTGCCCGTTGCCAACGGCGCCGAGCGCCAGCTTGCTTGCGGTGACGCTCCCGTTCCCGAGCCTGTCGCTGTCGACAGATTCCATCGCCAGCTTCGCCGTTGTCACGCTGCCATCCGCAAGCCGGTCGCTGTCGACAGCCCCGAGCGCCAGCTTCGCCGTCGTCACACTGCCGTCCGGCAGCGCACCCTCCTGCGCCGCCTCCGCCCATTGCTCCGCGACGACTGCCGATGTGGCCGCCGCCGTTGCCGCGTCCGACGCCTGCACGGCGGCCGTCTGCGCCACTGCCGCAGCGTCCGACGCCGTCGCCGCACTGGCGGCAGCGTTGGTCTCCGAGGTGGCGGCGGCCGATTCCGATGCCGCTGCCGCCGTCGCGCTGTTGCCTGCGTTGCTGGCCGCTGTTGCTGCGGCGGTAGCGGAGCCTCCGGCGGCGCTCGCCGAGCCTGCGGCCGACACGGCCGCCGCTTCGGCCGCGACCTTCGCCGCTTCAGCCCCGACAAGGATCTGCGAAAAGTCCGCCAGGAGGTTCCAATTGCTCGGGTCGAATACCGCCCCCGACACGTGGTCCTTCTTCGCGATGTAGAAGTCGTTGGCGTAGAAGACCGTCGAGCGCGTCGTGTAGGTCGTGTTCGGCTGCCACGGGGCCGGCGGCTCGAACGACAGGCTGATGGACGGGGCGAGCTGGTCGGGGCCGACGCTGCCGGGCGCGAGCTTGCCCTCGGCCGTCGTGAACCCTTGCAGGAACGCAATCACCTGCTCCAGCGAGAACGCGACGTCCTCAAGCTGCGCGTCGAGCCTGTCACCCGGCAACGGGCTCTGCGGGTTCGCGTTCTGGAACCCGAAGAAGCTGTAATCCGGCTCGTAGGGCTGCAGGTACGGCATTCTAGTGCGCCTTCATGATGACGTTGACGATCGCCGCCGGCTGCACGTTCGGGTGCGCCTGGCCGCCGCCCTTGTTCTGGATGGTGGTCGTCACTGTGATGCCGGTGAACGCCGAGCCGCCGGACCCCGTGTAGGGAGGCGTCGAGCCCCCGACGATCCCGTTCGCGACGCCCCAATAGTCGGTGCGAACATCCGAGTGAGAGTGCCCCGGATCGTTCACAACCGAACTCGCCGTGTGATTGTGCACCGGCATCTGCGCTTCGCTCAGCGTGACGTTCTGCGCGCCGCCCGCGGCACCAAGGACCGTCCCGTCGATGCCCGAGCCGGCCGCCGTGATGCGGCCGGCGGTGACGCCGCCCATGTTGTCCCTGCCGACGAGGACACGGCCGCGATAATCCGGCGCCAGCGGGTTGCCGCCGGCCGTCCCGTAGGGCGAGCCGGCGTCGAGCAGCTTCTGGCGCAGGACCGGATACGCGGTGGTGATCTGCTGGCCGTAAGGCGCGATCCAGCCAGCCGGGATCTCGTTTTCGGGCAAGCCGAACGGCCAGATGACGCCGGCTGGAATGAGCTTGTCGAGGATCGCCGCGGACGCAGCGGCGTCGATCTTCGCGGCGTCGATCGCGTCGTTGGCGATTTTGGGCCGCGTCGCCGCGCCGGTGGCCAGCGTCCGCGCCGAGACCGCGTTATCGGCTAGCTTCGCCTCGGTGACGGCGCTGTTGGCAAGTTTGGTTTCGGTGACGGCGCTGTTGGCCAGCTTGACCGCAGTGATGCTGCCGTTGGGGATCGCGACCTCGTTCGCGACGCCTGCCCAATACTTCGCCGAGAACTGGCCGGGCTCGACCGGGCCGTCCGTCTTCTCGGCCCATTCCTGCGCCCGCACGGCGTAGAAGGCCGCCAACTCGATATTGTCGGGGACGTCGATGACCGCCTGGATGTTATCGGCCACCGTCTGAACAGCGGCGATGTTCCCGGCCACCGTCGCCACATCAGGCGAGGTCGCCCAATATTTCGCCGAGAACTGGCCGGGCTCGACCGGGCCGTCCGTCTTCTCGGCCCATTCCTGCGCTTTATCCGCCCAGGCCTGCGCCTCGGCGGTCGCGACGGTGAAGTCGGCGATGAGGTTCCACTGCGCCGGGTCGAACACCTCACCCGAGGTGTGGGTGGCGCGCGCCTCGTAGAACTTGCTGTCGTAGAAGACCGTGTCGAAGTCGGTGTAGACCGTGTTCGGCTCCCACGGCGAAGGCGCGTTGAAGCCGAGCGTGATGTCCTCGCGGAGCTGCTCGCGGCCGACCGTGCGATTGGCCAGCAAGCCGTCGTCGCGCTGGATGAGCCCCAGGTTCGTGATGATCTCGTCAGTCGTGAGCTTGAGCGCGTTGAACTGCGCGTCGAGCTGCTGGCCCGGCTGTTGCTTCGTCGGACTGAGCGTCGAGAAATTCGTGAAGCTGAACGAGGGGAAGTATTTTTGCGGCTGCGGCATCCTGGCCCTCATCCACGACAGCAGTCGTGAAGCCATTCGGATGCCGCTGGCGAGGCGGCCTTACAGCCCGGAACGGGCCGAAACTATCACGTTGCGAGTTGCAAAATCAAGAGGTGCGCAGTAGCCGCGCCGCAAGCCAGAAACCGGCGCCTCCCAGGAGGCCGATGCCGAAGACTTTGAGCGCCTCAATGGCGATTTGGACCAGTCCGGCGAGCAGGATTGCGTAAGGCTCGGCCATCGCAAAACCTCTTGTGGAGGAGGCCACCCGCCCTATTCCCCGCCTGACTGAGCGGGTGGCCTCAATGCCCGGCGGCGCAAAGTCCTGAAACGCTGCCGGGGCGTTCGATTAGTTCACATCGTGTTGCGAGTTGCGCGTTTTGTCAATCCGGTGCCGTAGTAGAGGCCCTCGGGATCTTTCAAGAGGTCGCGAATGTGCCGGGGGAGCGCGTCGTATTTCGCCATGATGTCCTGCTTGACTCTGGCGAACCGCTCCGCGTCGACCAACCGGGCGGTGAGCGTCACGAAGCCTTCCGGCGGCTCCGGCGGCCGAGGCGGGAGGCGGCGAAGCCGGCGCATCAGAGGTTCGCCTCGATGTAGTCGGCGATCTCGGGGAAGGAAGCGCCGGCATCGTTCAGTTTGATGAGTGTGGATGCGGTGCCGGAGCTGAGGCCGCCCCCACCGAGCATGTCGAGGGCAGGGAAGCCGATGAAGTGGCTGTGCCCATGAGCGTAGACGGGTTCTCCCCCATCCTCCGCCGGAATCCACCTCTCCGGTTCGACCAGGTCGCAGAGCACGCCGAGGCAGCAAAACTGGTCGTCGTGCGTGCGCAGTCGGTATTTGCCCTGCTTGTAGCGGCCGGAGCGGAGCGCTTCGAGCCAACGGGCTTTGATTTCGGCGTCCATGGGTGGGGATCCTCGGGGGTGGGGAACGGGGAGGTGCGGCCCTCGGGGTGGCTTTCGGAATGGGGAGCTGATATCCGGGCCGCTAGCCCCGAGCGGCGCAACCCATCCACCGCACCATGACGCAAATGCTGTAGGGAGTTGCGCAATTTGTCAAGCGCAGTTCGCGCCGCGTGATTTTTACCCACCTGCAATTTAGTCGAAAAGCCCTGCGCATTTCGGAGTCCGCGCGCCGGCCCCCGCCCGGGGGGTGAAGGGCACTCCCAGGCGCGTTGCCGCCTGTCATAGGCTCGAACTACCTAAGCATATCAATGACTTGATCGTCATCCGTTGGCGAAACTGGCACGCTAACCCCTTCCAGCACTGGCGTCGCGCGCTCCGCTAGCTCGCGCGCCAGCCTCTCGGCACGTTCGCGAAGCTCGGCCGTGGATGCCTCATGCAACGGCTTGTCGTCGCTGTTTGTGGGCTTTGTGGCGGCCGGCGCGATGAATCCGGCCCGGTCGAGCACGGTTTTCGCAGCGGCTACCTTGTCGCGGTGCTGCGCCTTAGGGCTTTCGAGGATATCGACGAGCACCTTGAGCGCCAACGGCGCGGCCACGGCTAGGCGCCGCTGCATCTCCTGGCGCAGCGCAATTTGCACGACTGGAGATTGCAGATTCCGCCATCCTTCTTGCTGGTGGCTGGAATACCCTGCCATTTTGGCAGCAGCTTGCGGCGTGTCCCCAGCGCCCACACGCTCGACAAAGATTCGCTGCTTCTCTGTCAATTGCATTTTCGCAATGCTGCGCACAAGATCGCCCCATTTTGCTTGCGTTTGCGCAAGGATATAGCAGCTCTAGCCGATTGTCGCAACATGCGAAAGACGACAAACGCGCAAAACACGCAAAAAGCGATTGACTCATGTCGCGAGTCGCACATATCGTAATTTTGCAGAACGCAACAAGCGCTCCGCACTCAACCCGCCAAGGAGTCCGATCATGACTGTCTATGCCCAAACCGCCCGCTTCGATACCGGCCGCGCTCTCACGGAAGACGAGCTTTTCCGGCTCGCGCCTTCCATCTTCGCGACCACGGCGCACGAAAGCCGCTCTGAGCGCTTCAAGCCGATTCCCACCATCGAAGTGCTGCGCGGGCTCGCTAAGGAAGGTTTCTTGCCTGTCGGCGCCAAGCAATCGCGCTCGCGTGACGTATCAAAGCGCGATTTCACCAAGCACCTTATCCGCCTGCGCCGGATGGATGACGGCCGGCGCTATCAGGTCGGCGACACGGTTTGCGAAATCTTGCTCAAGAACGCGAACGACGGAACGTCGGCATACGACCTGATGGCCGGCCTCTTCCGCATTCGCTGCCTGAACAGCCTTGTTGCTCAGACGAGCACGATTGACAGCGTGAAGGTTCGCCACTCGGGCGACGTCACGTCCAAGGTTATCGAGGGCACCTATCGCGTGCTTGGCGAGGCCGAAAAGACGTTGGAAGCGCCCATAGAGTGGTCGCAGCTCCAGCTCTCCCCGCCGGAACGTCAAGCCTTTGCCGAGGCCGCGCACGTCCTGCGCTTCGCCGATGCCGAGGGCGAGATCAGAACGCCTATTCAGCCCGAAAAGCTCTTGCTGCCGCGCCGCTATGACGACGCGAACAAGAGCGATCTTTGGATGACCTTCAACGTCGTGCAAGAAAACGTCATCCGTGGCGGACTGCGCGGCATCGCGCGCGACGCCAACAATCGCCCTCGCCGCGTCTCGACGCGCGCCGTCAACGGCATTGACCAGGATGTGAAGCTCAACAAGGCGCTGTGGGTGCTCGCTGAGCGCATGGCGGAGCTTCGCAAGGCCGCCTGAGCGAGCGCCGGGGCGGGCTTTGGCTCGCCCCAACCTGCGCGAGTTGCGCAAATACCGCCTCCCCAACCCCGACAGGAGTCCGCAATGCCCGCCACGCTCTACCCCTCCCAGGCCGCAGCCGAGGCCGTCGCGCTCACGTTCGAGCGCGAGGACGCCGCGCGCTGGTACGTGCCCGCCAAGCCCAAGCGCTGTCGCAAATGGCGCATTGCCTTGTTGTGCCGCACGTCCGGCCGCTTCTTCGGCTGGCACGGGCCGAAAGCGACGCTCGCGCCTGTCGCGTCCGTTCCTGCCTATGCCGTCATCATCCGCGCCATTCACATGCGCGGACCTGAGCAAGCCGAGGCTCTTGAAGAGCTGAATCGGCGCGGCCTCTGGCTGTCGGAAGACCAAAAGCGCGCGGCCGGTCTCATCCCGTGACGCCAGCCAATGCCGGCGCGTGCCGCCGGCATGAGCGGGCGCCATTGCCCGACACCAGGAGAACCGCCATGCCGAAATTCAAAGTGCAACTGCAACAGTATGTCGAGCAAGTCGCCGAGATCGAAGTTGAGGCGCCCGACCACGAGGAGGCGCGCCGCCTCGCGTTGTTGCGGGCCGAGTCGGCCGAGTGGCAACCGGGCGACGACGCATACTCGGCCGACGCTTACAGCGTCCTCGACGAGCACGGCCGCCTCGTGTGGGAGCGCTGAAATGCTTCCTCCTCCCATGACAAAGGAAAGCGCCGACTACTGGCTCCAATGGCTTCCCGCCAGCGGACATCCGGGCGGGTGGCGTGTGGTTCGCCAGTTTTATCCGCCGTTCCACAACCCGCCGCCGGGCGAACCTAGATTCCAGGAAGCTTGTGGGCCGAAAGGCCGCCTACGCCTCTTCCGGTCCCGCGAAGCCGCGCAACGGGCCGCTGACAAGCTCAACGCCAAGGAGGGCCGGCGATGAGCAAGCACGAGACCATCAGTCATTGTCTCGAGAAGCTCGGCTTTGGGCATCGGCGCGACGACCGCACCGCGAACGATGGCCGGCGCGTGCTCTTCTCGCTCGCCTCCGGCGAAGAGATTGGGCGCCTCGACGTCTTCGAAGCTATCGACTTCCTGGCCGTCCTCGAAAACAACCGCCACGTCGGCCCGCGTCAGCTCCGCTGGCTCGCGCGCATGGCGTCGGCAGGGCATGCCGAGGCGAGCGAACCTTACGACGTCCAAACCTGCGGGCGCCTCGTCGCCAAGGGACTCGCCCGCCGCTGTCAGCCCCGGCGCTTCTGCATCACCAACGCGGGCCGCGCCATCCTGCAAGGGAGCGCCAGGGCATGAACGAATATCAGTTCGGCGCCCTCATCGCCGCCTCGCCCATGCTGGCGCTATCCGTCGTGCTGGCAATCGGCTTCTTCGCTCAATGGATGGGATGGCTCGAATGATCGCCCTGCTCGCATCCGCCCTGCGCGCCGCTGCCGGTGCCGCCATCCTGGCCGTCTGGATATCGGCCGCCTTCATGTGAAGCCCCGCCCGCGGGGTTTCACCTCCTGCCTTGACAAGAATCGCGTTCGCCGCCATCCTTCCCGCATGGGCCTCAGAAACCCATATGTGCTGTGGCGGACCCGCTTCCCCGAGAGTGCGTTCTGCCGATAGAGTCCAGGGTCTCCATGCGCATGTCCAAGGCGCAAGCCCAAAGGCATGGAGGCACGACCACAGCCGTGTTTCTGAGCCCTGGGCGCCGACCGCATCAGAAACGGCCGGCGCTCCGCGCAACATCGCTGTGGAGCACCACCATGCAAGATCTCATCTCAGTTTCCGACCTGCACGTCATCAACGACGAGCCGCGTGTGCTCGACCTGCGCCTTGCTGAGGCGCTAGGTTTTGAGCGCCCGCGCAAGATCCGAGAAATCATCGAGCGCAATCGGCATGAGCTTGAGTCATTCGGCACCCTTGCGCCCCGCCGCAGGGCGCAACTCCGCGCCAACGGCGCCCGTCACCTCGTGACCGAATATCACCTCAACGAGCCCCAGGCGCTTATCGTTTGCATGTTCAGCCGCACCGCACGCGCCGCCGATGTCCGCCGCCTCCTTGTTGAGGTTTTCATGGCCTGGCGTCAGGGCAAGACGGTCCCTGTCAAAGCGCACCACCGCCGGCCGCCCGCGAGAAGGTGGGTCGACACAGAACTCTTCTGCGGATGGCGCGGAAACGGCATGTGTCACATCGAAATGGAAGTCCCCGATTGGTTCGCCGAACAAGTTCTGGATCTCTACCATCGGGCACCGGGACAAATCGCACGGAATTGCTGAACGCAAAGGAGCCCTCTTCGGAGGGCTCTCCTACCTCCCCGCGGAGGCCTTGTATCTGTCAATCATCCGATCGGCCTCCGCCCTGTCGGGGGCCTTGCCTAGATAACGCCATCCCTTTGCCAGTAGGCAATCAGAGACCGAAGGCGCCTCCGGCACACTCATCGCCCCGATGAGGTTCGCAGTCGCGGCGTTCACGTTCGTACCGCTATACGGCACGAACGGCGCCCTTCCCTGCATCGCTGATTGCGCCGCGAATCGGCACCCGGCCGCGTCCATGTCGAACGCCTCCTTACCCCTCGTCTTGCCGGGTGGGCTCGCAATATCAAACCACACGTCAAGCTGCCCATTCGCCGACACGCAACCGCCGACGAGCACGGCGCACGCGACAATCGCAATCCTCATCGTCGAGCCCTCCGCCCGCCGAAGAGATACCGCAACCGACCCTCAGATCACAAGCCGGGCGGCCTCGTGCAGTTCCTCGCCGGCCGGCGTCAGCCGGTATAGCCATTCGGGCGCGCGCTTCGCCTGCACGCTGATGGGCAACCCCTTCACGTAGACGTGCGGCCTCCAGGCCGGATTACGCTCCCGCTCCAACAGTCCGCGCTCGCGCATCGTCTTGAGCCGCATGACCACCGAGCCCCGCTTGAGCCCCGTCGCCTCGATAACCTCCGGCTGCGAATAACGCCGCCCCGGCTCGAGTCTCGCCGCGATCTTCATCTCCAGCGTGACGACCGGCCTCGTCGTCCGCGCCTTCCCGCGCTGCCGGCGTCGCTCTTTCGCCGCGCGCCGCTGCTCCAGCTTCTCCCGACGCCACCGCGCACGCTGCGCCCGCTTCATGCGCTCGATCGCGGTCGGGGTGTGCTTGTCGCCCCGCCGCATCGGCGGTCTCCAGGTGTCGAGGCCAACCGGTGTCGGGTCGAGTGCAACCAGGTCGAGCCACCACGCTTTGCGTCTTCTGGCCACCGCCGCAAACCTCCGCCTGTCCCCCCGTCTCGGCGACGTCAGCGGAAGTCAGTCCTCCCCCCTTTAGGGGGGACTGACTTCCGCACTCAACTTCCGCAAGACTTCCGCATAATGATTTCAATGACTTAGCACCTGTAGTCCCGCAACTTCCGCAAGACTTCCGCAAACCGACTTCCGCATAATGATTTCAATGACTTAGCTGGTGTTCCCCTCCGTCTGCGGAAGTTCCGCGGAAGTCTCCGGCGCGACTTCCGCAACCTCCGCAACCCCGACAATCGCGAATATCTCGTCGACGGATTTGACGACGCGGAGCCCTTTGAGCTTCGAGCGCTTGTCGCATTCTTCGTATTTGAGGATGCCCTTGCCGAGCCAATCATCGACCAGGCGCGCCGCCTCTGTCGCATCCATCCCGAGGCGCTGGTGCAGCACGCGAGGAGCGAACCGGCCCGTCGCTCTCGTCTGCGGGTGCGGAGAGAGCGGGGCGCCCGCCTCCCAAGCCTCCCCGAAGACAGACGCCACGGCCGCCAGCTCGTGAGGCGCGGGCCAATCGTTGTCGCCCTCATCACGGGGCCGCAGCACGCCGCCATCCCACCGCAGGCGAATGGCCGTGTCGTCGCCGGCCGCCGCATAGTTCGCTTTTTTGCGGGACAGGATGCGCTCGTCGCCGCGGCCGTCTTCCGGCCGGGTGAGGTAGAGGCGCGAGCGAACGGCGTTGTTCCAGGCCGTCGAGCCCGAGGAGCCCGTCCCCGTGGCCATGCCGGCGAGCGACGGGTGCGCCAGGATGATGACGGTAAGCTCGACGCCGCGTTGCGCCGCGGCCTTGATGAGGCCGCCGCAAACCGTCTTCACGAAGTAATTGACCTGCGCGCGCAGGCTCTCGTTGCCGCCGAACATGTCGGCGACGGTGTCGAGCACGAGAAGCTCGACGCGCTCGTCGAGCACGGCTTTCGCGAGCTGGCGTAGGAACGGGGTGCGGGTTGGCTTCCCGGCCGCGTCGAACGTCACGAGGAGATTGTCCTCGCCGACGCGGGGCCAGATGAGCGCGTTGGCCAGGCCATCGGCAAACTCGTAGCCGAGGCCGCCGACAATCGCCGCGTGGCGGCGGTGCAGCTCGTCGCGGTCGTCCTCACAGAACACGGCGAGGCACTTGCGTGGCGCCGCGTCCATGCCGAGCCATTGGCGGCCGGTGGAAGACGCATATATGAGCTGCTGCGCGAGGAGCGTCTTGCCGAGGCCGCCGTCACCGTAGATCGACGTCACGGTGCCGGCGGGGATCCAGTCCTCGACGATCCAGCGGCGCTCGGGGGGCTCGCCGGTGAAGGCCTCGGCGGTGAAGTAGGGCTTCGGGGCTGGCGGCGGGGGCTCGTAGTCGGCGGGGCCGAAATCGGCCTGCGGCGTGCGCACGCCGGGCGGGCTGGTGCCGTAGGCATAGGCGTTGTCGACCTTGCGCATCAGCTCGTCGGGTTGCCACGGCGGCCGGCACCGGTCGTTCCACTGGTTCGCGAGCATCTCGAACGCGAGCGGGGGCGAGATGCCGAAGTCCTTGAGCCGCGCGGCGACGCGGTAGGTTGTGACGTCCCCGCCCTCTCCCTCGATCGCGATGGGCGCGGATTCGGCGAGCCATCGCTCGGCGCGGCGAATGGCGTCGTCGGTGTCGAGGTCGACGAGCGGCGTGTCGTCGGTCTCCTTGCGCTCTCGAGGCGCTTCGCACAATGACAGGAGCCAATCCGGCGCGTCGGCGATGGGCAGGTCTTTGGGGCTGCGGCCGATCGCCCATTCATAGCTGCCGGCGGCGGTGACGCTGCCGGGGGCGACGACATAGCCGTGATGGCAGCGCACGTCGATGCCGGCGGCGATGCCGCCGCGATCGCCCTGGCTGTTGGCCACGTCGCGCGGCGTGCGGAAGTAGAGATGCCGGCCGCCCGAGGGCGTGAGGGCCTCGACGGTCGCCGGCAGCTCGCCGTAAGCCATGAGCAGCATGTCGAGGCTGTCGGCGCCGCGCTTGCCGGGCTTCTGGTCGATGTCGAGCACGAGCAGGCCGTTGCCTGTCGCGATGCCGATGTTGTTCGGCTGCACGAGCCCGGCGGGGTCAACCCACCACTCGCGAATCTGTGTTGCGTCTTGCGTGGCGCGCGTCGGGAATCGGGAAATGGCTGGCAGCTTGTCGCGCTCGCGGAGGGGGAACACGCGGAAGCCACGGCCGGCGATGTCCAGCGCTGCGGAGAGCTTGTCGTCCAAGTCGATGTGTGCCATATCTTGAACCGTCTAGGCGGGCGAGTGCCTGGATCTCCTTGGCGGGAAGGGGAAGAGCCCGATGGGTCGACCATCGGGCTCTTTTTATACGCCGTCAACTGTTGCGAGATGCGAGAGGCGGCGATTCCTTCGGACGCGATTCGCGCAGCCTTCCCATGATCCGCGCGAGCGCGGCAACGCGCCGCTCGATGCAGGCGTCTATGTCCGGGCGGTCAGCCATTTCCTTCGCGATGGCAACGCCGCCGTGCACCTGCTTGTCGGGGCGATCGCCGAGCGTCACGGATACATAGGCGATGTACGGGCTGTCCGGGGGCAGCTCGTGCGCCCGGACGTTCCCGCACCAGCCACGCGCCGCGAACGCGGCGAGTAGCTTCCGTTGGACGGGATGACGCGAGCCGTCACTCATCTCGTCCCGCCTCCGTGGGTGCGGCGGCGTCGCCTCCTTCGGCGAAGCCCACGCGGGGCAACGTGACGGGAATGTTGCGCCGGCCGGTGAGGCCGCCGACGAAGGCGGCCTTGCGGCGCTTCTGCGCGAGGTATTCGGGGTCTTCGCGGAGCCGCGCGGCGTGCGCGGCCAGGGCGTCGATGTGCGACCGGGGCAAATTCAACCGGTGCGAGATCGACACCTGCGTGTTGGCGGAGTTGGCGTCGCTCCGGCGGATGGTCATTGTTCGAGCCTTTGGACGCGCACCGGCACGACCTCCCAATCGTCGACGTCTTCAACGTCGGGCGACCTCTTCGCCGCCGAGATTGCCGTGCTCGGGCCTTCGTAGAGTTGCGGGGTGTTGCCGGCGCTTCCATCGCGCAGCCTGCGCCGGAGGAATCCGCCGGTGTCCTTGCGCACGAGCACGTAGAGCGTGCGCTCCAGTGTCGGTTCGGTCATTGCAGGCGGCCGTTACCGGTTGAGCCCGAGCATGGGCACAGCGCCGCCGGGCACCATCGTGGTCGGGAGCTGGCCGTTCCAGCGCTCCGCCTGCACCAGGCCGACGAGGTTCGGATTGTCGCGCAGCGCCTCGCCGCGGGCGCGGATGGCCTGCGCCTCGGCCTCGCCGCGCAGCTTGATCGCATCCGCATCGGCCTGCGCCTGCGCACGGACGGCGTCGGCCTTGGCGGTCGCCTGGGTGACGGTGATCTCGGCCTGCACCTTCTCGCGCTCGGCGTTCTGGCGGAGCCGCTGCACCTCGACCTCGGCAAGCATGCGCTGTTCGATGCTGGCCTCGTAGGCGTCGCTGAAATCGAGGTTCTCGATCTGCACGCCGGTGATAATCACAGGCCCGGCGACGGCCTCGGCGATGGCCGCCCTCACCTCCGCGTTAAGGCGCTCGCGCTCCTGGATCGCCGTGACGGCATTGAAGCGGCCGAAGACCGTCTTGAGCTCCGACATGACACGCGGCTGGATCAGCCGGGCAACGACGGCCTCCTCGCTGCCGAAACGCGAGTAGATGTCCACGACCTGCTCGGGCACGAGTCGGTAGTTGACCGAGACCTGCATGTCGGCCGGCTGCTGGTCCCGGCTGTAGGCCGCGAGGCGCTCGTAGGTGACGATGCGGTCCTGCACGCTGAACGTCACGATGTCGTCGACGATCGGCATCTTGAAGCCGAGGCCGGGGCCGGCCACGCCGGTGACCGCACCGTTGCGCAGCAGGACGCCGCGCTCGCCCTGGTCGATGGTGTACCAGGAGCCGAAGAGGGTCGTGACGGCGGTGAAGAATGCCGCGACGGCAAGAGCCGCGATTGCGGGGGCACGCATGTAGAATCCTTTCTGAGAGGGGGAAAACGATCGCCTCGAGGGGGCGGACTCGAAGGGGTCGAACGGGTCTCGGCGCATGTCAGCGTTTCCTTGGCGGTTTGCGGTCGAGGAGTTGGAGCGCCCGGTAGATGCCGAGCGCCAGCAGGCCGGCGACCACGAGGCCGCCGATAAGCAGTAGGAGCTTCATGAGGGCTCTCCTTGGTGCGGGTGCGTTCTGCGCAAATTGCGCGAGTTGCAAAAATAGGATTGACAAAACCCTACAGGATTGTCAATCGTAAGGACATGACGACCACGTCGCTTTTGACCGAGATCGAGAGCTTCCTGCGGAGCCACGGCATGGGCCGGGCACGCTTCGGGCATCTCTGCGCCGGTGATCCCGACCTGGTCCGTGAGCTTGAGCGCGGACGTAAACCGCGGCCGAAGACTGAGCAAAAGATTCGATCATTCATGGAGAATTACGATGGCCGCATTCAAAAGCACCTCGGCCCGTAACGACTTCATCTTTTGGGGAACGCTGGCGACGTTCGCCGTTCCCGGTATTGTCCTCGGCGCACTCACCGGATGGGCTGAGGTATTCCTCGCCCTCGGTTGCTACCTGCTCGGCATGGTCGGGCTCGGCGCCGCGTGCTGGTTCACGCGGGGAGAGGACGATCTCTCGTGACGCAGTTTCTGGTGGAGCTGCTGGCCGCTGTGTTCTGCGTATGGCTGGCGCTCCACCTCTGCGCCGATTTCTTCCGTGACTAGAGGCAGTTGCGAATGAACACCCGCAAGGAAATCCTGGAAAAGGCGCTCGACGCCGTGAACAAGCGGCCCAAGGCCTACGGCCCACCGGCCGAGAATTTCGAGCGCATCGCGCGCCGCTGGAACGTCCATCTCCAGAACCGCGGCCTCACGCTGTGCGACAGTAACGGCGCGCCGGTCGCGCTCGACGCGGTCGACGTTGCGACGATGAGCGTCGACCTCAAGCTCGCACGGCTGGAGGAGACCCCGGACCACGAAGACTCGTGGGTCGACGTGGCCGGCTACGGCGCTTGCGGCGCCGAAGTTGCGCGAGTTGCGGCGAGTGCCGAAACGACAACGACCGCGCAGGAGGGGCCAGCGCCGAAGTTCAAGGTCGGCGATCGGGTCCGGCTGAGTAATCTGCCGCCCGATGCCCATCCGGGCATGCGCATCGGCTTTCTCGGTCGTGTGCTCCGTGCCCGCGAGTACGGTAGCATGCATGTTCTGGTCGAGTTTGACGAGGATTTCAACGGCCACGACGGCCACGACAGAGACGTGCGCGGCAAAGACGGCCATTGCTGGTGGTGTTCGCCGGACGTTCTGGAGGTTGTCGAAGAACCCGCCTGGAAACGTGCCAAGGTCGGCGATGTGGTGCGGTTCCGCGCCGGCTGCGACCTTCGTTCCGGCGAGGTTAGCGAGGTCGACGACACCCCAGGCGACCGATGGCGAGTAGCTGTCCGGGGCTTCGGGTGGGTTCATAACGACAACGTCGAGGAGATCGTCGCGTGACGGTCCTTGCGCTCGACCTCGGGACGACGACCGGATGGGCCTACGGCGCCGATGAGCGCGGCCTGCGCTGCGGCTTCTGGCGCCTCAAGGTCGGCCGCTACGACACCGTCAGCATGCGCTACGTCCGGTTCGAGCGGCACCTCGACGAGCTGCACAAGCTCGTGGGCTTCCGGCACGTCGTCTACGAGGAAGTGCGCAAGCACCGCGGCACCGATGCCGCGCACATCTATGGCGGTCTCCAGGCCACCCTCCTCCGCTGGTGCGAAACCCGCGGGGTGCCCTGCGAAGGCGTGCCGGTCGGCACCATCAAGAAGCATTGGACCGGGAAGGGCAACGCCTCGAAGGACCACATGCGAGCCGCCGCCGACGAGCGCGGATACGCGCATTCCGGCGACGAGAACGAGATCGATGCGTTGGCTCTCGCGCATTGGTACGTGGCGGAGCACCAGGCCTCGTCACCTGAAATCGAAGAGCTTTTGAAGTAGCCAAGGAGACTAGAGATGAAGAATATCGAGGTCGAAATCGGGTTCGACGAGGCCGTCGAGTACGGCAAGGTTTACGCCGCCAAGATGGGCGACCGCTCCGAATCCGACGTTATCAAGCAGGCGATCCTCGACATCTATGGCGCAACGCATGTCATCGCCTCCGCGCGCGCCACGAACATGCTGATCGAGGTGACGAAGAACATGGCGATCCGGGGCCGGCGCTTCCCTTCGGGGAGGACATGACCGGAAATCGGAGGAAGGCCGCCACAAATGCGTCTTGATTGTCGAGAGTTGCGAAAAATGAACGTTGCAGAAGACGCAGGCTTGTTTCCCTACCAGGAGGAAGGCGCCGCCTTCCTTGCGCGCGTCGGTCGCGGGTTGCTAGCGGACGACATGGGCTTGGGCAAGACGGCCCAGGCGATTGCGGCTGCGAAGAAAATTGCCGCGCGCCGCGTCATCATCGTGTGCCCCGCGTCGCTATGCGAGAACTGGAGGCGCGAGTTCAAGAAGTTCTGGCCCGGTTTCGGCGGGGAGTTGTTCGTCAAGTCCTACAACAAGGCGCACGACTTCGGCGGCGCGACGACTTGCGACGTCCTCATTCTCGACGAGGCGCACTACCTCAAGAACAAGGACGCCAAGCGCACCAAGGCGATATTCGGCCCGAAGTGTGACGGCAAGGGCGGCCTGGTCGAGCACGCAAAGCATGTCTTCCTGCTCACCGGCACGCCGACGCCGAACCATCCCGCGGAGCTGTGGCCGCTGGCGCGCGCCGTGTTCCCCGAGGCGATCCTCAACCCCAAGATTCCGGGCAAGCCATTGGCCTACTGGCCGTTCGTCGGCCGCTTCTGCAAGACGTTCGACAACGGCTTCGGCATCAAGATCACCGGCGGCAAGAACCTCAAGGAGCTGCGCCAGCGTATTGCCCCGTTCGTGCTCCGGCGCCGGAAGGAGGAGGTGCTCACCGACTTGCCGCCGATCCGGTTCGACACGCTGCCGCTCGAAGGCATCCGGTTGCCGGTAGCGCTCAACGATGCCGGGATGGTCGAATCGGACGTCATTCGAAAGACGCTCGCGGAGAAGGGCGTCGGCGGTCTCGCCGAGATCGCGCCCCATGTCGCGAGTCTGCGCCGTCTCACCGGCCTCGCCAAGGTAGCCCCCGTGGTCGAATGGGTGCGCGACTGGCTCGACGCGGGCGGTTCGAAGATTGTCCTGTTCGCTCACCACAAGGAAGTCATCGCTGCTTTGTCTGATGCGCTCGACCGCGCAGTCGTGGTCACGGGCTCGACGACTCCGGCGGTGCGGCAGGCGGTCGTCGACAGTTTCCAGAACGACCCCGCATGCCGCGTCTTCATCGGCCAGCTCCAGGCGGCCGGCACCGGCCTGACGCTGACGGCCTCGAGCGACCTCCTGTTCGTCGAAACATCGTGGGTGCCGGCGGAGAACCAGCAGGCCGCGATGCGCATCCACCGTATCGGCCAGCGCAACGCTTGCATCGTGCGCGTGGCCACCCTCGCCGGTTCGATCGACGAGGACGTCCAGAAAGCGGTCCTGCGGAAGATGCAGGACATCCGCTCTCTTTGGTCCTGATGTTGCGAGTTGGGAAAAAGGAAGAATCGCATGACCATCAAGCTCGAAATCACTGCCGCGGAAGGCCCGGAGCTGGCGCAGAAGCTGCTCGGCACCCTCGGCGCCTTCGCCCTCGCCGGCCGAGAGGCGCGTGTCACGCCGCCTCCGCGGGAGACGGAGGCGGAGCCGACGCCGAGCGCCCCGGCGCCCGAGGCGGCCGAGAAGCCGAAGCGCGCCACGAAGCGCACGAAGGAGGAGCCGGCCGAGAAGACCGTCGCCGAGCCCGTGCCGGAGGCCGAAGCGCAGCCGGAGGAGAAGTTCGAGGCGCCCCCCGCGGAGCCCGAAGAAGCGCCGGCCCATACCGCCGACGACTGCCGCGCGAAGCTCATGGAGGTGTGCAAGCGCCTGGCGCCGGAGATCGGTGTCGCCCTGTTCAGGAAGCATCTTCCGAAGGTCGAGAAGCCGAACATCTCGGCGCTCAAGGCGGACCAGTATGCCGCCTTCATCGCTGACGCCGACCGGGCGCTCGAGGCGCTCGCCGAGGCCGAGTCCCTCGCCGACGTCGACGAGAATGCGCGGCCGAAGGTCATCGCGACGGCGAAGGAGAACATCGGGTGACGACCTTCCGCACGAGCGAGATGGCCGTCATCGACAGCACCCGCGGCGACGTGATGGCGTTTTTCTTCGACGGCTATCTCATCCTCAACCAGGGGACGGTGTCGATCTACCTCGACGAGGACCGCGCCAAGGCCATCGCCAAGGAGCTGCTCGCCTACGTCGAGCGGAACGCGCTCCGTCAGGACGATGCGTCCGGGCCGGATCAGCAGGCCCTCCCCCTTGGCATCCAGGACATGCCGGACAATGCGTGAGCCGAACCCCATTGCGCTCGGGCTCGTCGCTGCCGCGACCATGATTGCGGCCGCGAAGACCGTCCCGACGCGCCGTCAGAAGTTCATGGCGGAAAATCCGCTGCCGGTCGTCGGGATTTCCCGGCATCGGCGGCTCGTCCCCCGGCGCCGGCACAAGCAGGCCGGCGAGCTCTACGACTTCGTTGAAGTGCCGATCAAGTACGAGCCGCAGCCGCCGGCACACCGGCGTTCCCGGTACTCGGGCGCGGCTCTTCGCAAGATCCGCAAGACCCATCGGTGACTAGGACAATATGCACATGTCTAGGGAAGCCAGACAAGCTGCTTGACGCCGCATAGGTCCATGATCCTAAATGTTCACTATTCGTTCACGGTGCTCCATGACCAAAGCGAAGGACAAACACGCCGAAGGCCGGGCGCACGCTGATCGCGCTCACGCCAAGTTGGCACCGTCAGCCGCCAGCCGTTGGGTGAACTGCCCCGGCTCCGTTCGGCTGTCGGCCGGCATCGAGTCCCGGTCGTCGATTTGGGCCGATGAGGGCACCGCGGCGCATACGCTGGCGGAGATGTGCCTCAATACCGGGTTCGACGCCGACCGCTTCCTCGACGGATGCGTCGACGTCAACACCGGCAGGGTGCACGAGACCATGCCGCCGCAGCTCGAAGGCAAGCCTCGCGTGTTCGCCATCGACGAGGAGATGGCAGGGGCGGTCCAAGTCTACCTCGACCTCGTGCGCAGCCTCGTGCAGGAGGGCGACGAGTACGAGACCGAGCAGCGGCTCGACCTGTCGTCGGTGCACCCGGACATCTTCGGCACGGGCGACTTCCTGCTCTACCGGCCGTCGACGCACAAGCTCGTCATCGTCGACTACAAGCACGGCAAGGGCGTCGCGGTCGATCCGCGCGAGAACAAGCAGCTCATGACCTACGCGGTGGGCGCGGCGCTCCGCTACCACAACCGCGGCATCGACGAGGTCGAGCTTATCGTCGTGCAGCCGCGCGCCGAGGGCGACGAGGTCAAGACGTGGAAGACCGACGCCGTCACCCTCCTCGAATGGCGGTTCGAGTTGGAGGCCGCCGCCAAGGCGACCGAGGAGCCGGACGCGCCGCTCCAGGCCGGCGAGTGGTGCAAGTTCTGTCCCGCTCTCCCCGACTGCCCGGCCAACCGGGCGCGCCGCGCCGAGCTGGCGCGGATCGAGTTCGCCGAGGATGGAGAGCTGAAGTTGTCCGAGCCTTCGACGATCGCCCCGGAGCGGTTGGCCGCCATCCTGCGGGAGGCGCACCTCTTCAAGGACTGGTTCCGTCGCGTCGAGGAGTTCGCCCACGCAGAGGCCACCGAAGGCCGCATGCCGCCGGGGTTCAAGCTGGTGGCCAAGCGCGCCACACGCCGGTGGCGCGACGAGGACGAGGCGGCGAGTTACCTGTCGATGGTCTACGGCCTCGACGATGAGGCGCTCTACGAGCGCAAGATGCTGTCCCCGGCGAAGGCCGAGACGGTAATCGGCAAGAAGAATAAAGACGACATTAAGCACCTCGTCGTCAGCAAATCATCTGGCACGAACCTTGTTCCAGAAGAAGACAAGAGACCGGCGGTTCGTGTGGACGCGAAAACCGAGTTTGCGGAGGCTTGATATGCGCAACACGGAACCGATCCTGGCGACAATCGAGGCCGTCCTGCGGCAGAAAGCGTGGGCGTTCTCGCATGTGGTGATGGGGAGCTTCGAGGGGCTGGAGGTTCCTATCGTCGTCCTGCACAACGGCGACGTTGTTCTGCTGCTTCTGAACGACCAGGAGATCGCCACCACCGTGGCCGGCGACTCCTCGGCTATCGCCGCTGCGCTCGACGGCATGGAAGAGGCCTTCCGCGAGAGCGGATGCATCGCCGGGATGCGCGCGCACTAGCAGATTCCCCGACATCCCCGCCAACCAGTGGAATCGGCGCTCACGTGCCGGAGCCGTGCTCAAAGTGTGAGATCGATGTTGTGAATTGAGAAAAGGGAAAATTCGCATGGCTATCAATCCGTTGGTCTGCCGCATCAGCCAGAAGACCGGCAACATCATCACGCCGCGTATCCGCATGGTATACCCGGCCCTGTTCAAGCCGTGGGCGCCTCGCGGGAGCGACCAGGAACCGAAGTTCCAGCTCACGATCCTCGTCCCGAAGGCGGCCGACATCGCCCTCCTCAAGAAGGGCGCCCAGGACGCGGCGTTTGCCGAGTTCGGCAAGGACGCCAAGGGGGTGAAGACGCCGTTCATCAAGACCGAGGAGCAGGAGCGGTTCGCCGACTACGCGGACGAGTACCCGACCATGATCCGCGCCCGTTCGAACGAGCGGCCGGGCGTGGCCGACCGCGAGGGCAAGGACGTCTTCGAGGACCGCGCCGACGAGGTCTACGGCGGCCGGTGGGCGTTCGTGTCGCTGCGGCCGTATGCGTGGAAGCACCCGACCGGCGGCAAGGGTGTCAGCTTCGGCCTCCAGAACGTCCAGCTCCTCGAGGACGACGAGCCCATCGGCGGCGGTCGCGTGGCCGCGTCGAGCGAGTTCGAGCCGGTCGAGGGCATCGGCGGGGACGACAGCGAGGACGCGGCGTCGCTTTTCGTGTGACCCGCTTGTTGGGAGTTGCGAAAATGAAGGTCATTCCGCGCAAGAAGACCTTCGAGAGCATCACGGCCGGACTCTCGAAGATGGTCGATGACCTGCTGGCGTTCGCCGACAGGGAGAAGACCGAAGGCCAGCGCAAGCTCGTCGAGAGCGGTCGGCTGATGGCCGAGCACGAGGCCCACAACCGTGAGGCCGACCGTGCGAAGGCAACGGCCGACAAGATCAAGGGGCTCCTGGCATGAGCGAAGGAACCCCCTCGATCGGGCACAACTCCGGCGCCGTCGCGACCGAGGAGCTGCGCAGCTATCAGCAGCGCATCGAACGGCTGGAGGAAGAGGCCAAATCGGTTCGTGACGACATGAAGGAGGTCTACGCCGAGATGAAGGCCCGCGGGTTCGACGTGAAGGCGTTCAAGGAGGCCCGGCGCCGCCAGAAGCAGGAATCGGACTTCCAGGCGGTCGTCGAGCTGTACGAGGAGCACCTCCTCTCCGAGATGCTGGCCTGAACGTGACGGGGGCTACGGCCCCCGTCCGCCCTCTTTGTTGCGAGTTGCGAAAATGAGAGTCCTCATCGCTTGCGAGTTCTCGGGCATCGTGCGCCGGGCGTTCGCCGCCCGCGGACACGACGCATGGTCGTGCGACCTGCTACCGGCCGAGGACCGGAGCAACAAGCACCTTGTCGGCGACGTGCGGAACTACCTCAACGACGGGTGGGATCTGCTCATGGTCGCGCACCCGCCGTGCACCCGTCTGTGCAACTCCGGCGTCCGTTGGCTCAAAGTGCCCCCGCCTGGCCGCACGGCCGAGGAGATGTGGCGGGAGCTGGATGAAGGCGCCGACCTCTTCTCGGCCTGCTGGAATGCGCCCATCCCCCGGATCGCTGTCGAGAACCCGGTCATGCACCGGTACGCGAAGGAGCGCATCCGCAACTATCAGCCGCCGGCGCAAACGGTGCAGCCCTGGTGGTTCGGAGACCCCTTCTTCAAGGCAACGAGCTTCTACCTCAAAGGGCTTCCCCCGCTCGTCCCCACCAAACGACTGATCCCTCCGAAGCCGGGCACCCCGGAGCACCGCGCGTGGTCGCGCGTGCATCGGGCGCCCCCAGGCCCCGACCGATGGAAAGAGCGGTCCCGAACGTTTCCCGGCATCGCCGAGGCCATGGCTGACCAATGGGGCTCACTTCGCCCCTGATGTTGCGAGTTGCGAAAATGGACACCCGCAAAGGCGACTGGATGCAGACCTACACGGGCCGCCAGTTCTGGCCACTCGATCCCCGCCCCGACGACGTCGACATCGACGATATCGCTCACGCGCTCGGGAATCTGTGCCGCTACAACGGCCACTGCCGCGCCTTCTACAGCGTCGCCGAGCACAGCGTCCTCGTCGCCGAGCGCGCATCGCCGCCGAACAAGCTGGCCGCGCTGCTGCACGACGCGGCCGAGGCCTATCTGTGCGACCTGCCGCGGCCCGTGAAGCGGAGCGTCAGCGGCTACGCCGAGGCCGAGGCGGCCGTCGAGCGGGCGATCGCCGCGAAGTTCGGCGTGCCCCACCCGTGGCCGGCCGAGGTCAAGGATCTCGATAACCGGATCCTGCACGACGAGAAGGCGCAGCTCATGAGGCCGGAGCCGGCCCCGTGGCGCCTGCCAGGCGAACCCCTCGGCGTGACGCTGCACCTGTGGAGGCCGAAGGCCGCCGCGGCGCACTTCAAGCTCATGTTCTACCGGCTCGTGAACGGGGCGCCGCAGTCATGGCTGTCCTGAACGCGATGCTTTCCGGCGGCGAGCGCCGGAGTGATGACTTCTACCCGACGCCGCCCGAGGCCACCCGTGCGCTCTTGCCTTGGATCGAGGACTTCCCCCGCGGGGTGTGGGAGCCGGCCTGCGGCGACGGCGCCTTGGCGGAGGTGCTGCGCAAGGCCGGTTACGCTGTAACGCCCACCGACCTCGTCGACCGCGGCTACGGCAAGGGAGGTATCGACTTCCTCGGGACGCGTAGCGCATGGGGCGCCGCGATCGTCACCAACCCCCCGTTCAAGCTCGCGCAGCAGTTCATCGAGCACGCCGAGCGTCTCGGCATCGGGCACATGGCCCTCCTGCTCAAGAGCAATTTCTGGCAGGCCAAACGCCGCGCGCCGCTCTTCCGCCGGTGGCGCCCGCACCAGATCCTCGCGCTCAACTGGCGCCTTGATTTCACGGGTGCCGGCGCCCCGCACACCGACTGTATGTGGTGCATCTGGCGGCCGGCGGGGCTCGGGATCGTCTCCTACGACATCGTCGACAAGCCGGGGGGCGCGGCATGAAGCACATCCTCCACCGCGACTACGAGACCCGATCCGTCGTCGATCTCCAGGCCGCCGGCACCCACGCCTATATGGAGCACGCCACAACCGACGTCTGGTGCTGCGCCTACGCCGTCGACGAAGGGCCGGTAAAGTTGTGGGTGCCCGGCGATCCGGTGCCCGACGAGTTCGTCGAAGCCGCCGAAAACCCGGATTGGCTGGCGTATGCCCACAACGCGGCGTTTGAACGCCTCGCCGAGCACTACATCATGGCCCCGCGCTACGGCTGGCCGGAAATCCCGCTGGAGCGGCAGCGCTGCACGATGGTGATGGCGCATGCGATGGCGCTACCGGGCTCGTTGGAGAACGCTGCCCGCGCGCTCGGGCTCGACGTCCAGAAGGACACCAAGGGCCGCGCGCTCATGCTCCAGATGTGCCGGCCGCGGAAGGGGCCGGACCCGAAGTGCTCCTATTGCGACGGCACCGGCGAGTTCTACGGCAACCTCGGCCTCGCCTGCGGCTGCATCCAGTGGTGGGATGAGCCGGAGAAACGCGAGCGCCTCTACACCTATTGCCAGCATGACGTCGAGGTCGAGCGCTCCCTTCACAAGCGCCTTGTGCCCCTCACCCCGTCCGAGCTGGCGCTGTGGCACCTCGACCAGAGCATCAACGATCGCGGCGTCTATGTCGACGTCGCCATGTGCGAGAGCGCCAAGCGCATCGTGAAGGCCACGGCCGAGCGCCTCGACAAGGAAATGGCGCGCGTCACCGAGCAGCGCGTGACTGCATGCTCGCAGGTTCAGAAGCTCCTTGAGTTCGTGAAGCTGCGCGGCGTCGACGCGACGAGCCTGTCGAAGGACACGCTCACCGACATCCTAGTGCGCGACGACCTGCCGGCCGACGTGCGCCGCGCGCTGGAACTGCGCCGGCAGGCGGCCAAGGCCAGCGTGTCGAAGATCAACGCGCTCATGGCCGGCAAGAGCAGCGACGGCCGCTCGAAGATGATGCTCCAGTTCCACGCCGCGTCCACCGGGCGGTGGGCCGGCCGGCGATTCCAGCCGCAGAACCTCATGCGGCCGGAAGACGGCTTCGACGTCGACCAGGCCGTCGAGGCCATCCTCGTCGGCGACCTCGACGTCATGGACATGATGTACGAGGAGCCCATCTCGGCGGTGGCGAATTGCATCCGCGGCACCGTCATCTCCGCGCCGGGCACCCGGTTCGTCACGGCCGACTTCGCGAACATCGAAGGGCGCGGCATCGCGTGGCTGGCCGGGGAGCGCTGGAAGCTCGACGCATTCCGGGCATATGACGCCGGCACCGGCCCGGACCTCTACAAGGTCGCGGCCGGCGGCATCTTCGGCGTGCCACCGAGCGAGATCGGCAAGGACAGCCGGCGCCAGATCGGCAAGGTCTCCGAGCTGGCGCTCGGCTACCAGGGCGGCCCGGCGGCTTTCCGCACCATGGCAAAGACCTACGGCCTCAAGATCGAGGAGTATTTCGACATCGTCATGGAGGCGGCCGACCCGCGGTTCGTCGACGAGGCGCACGAGGCATGGGATGCCTACGGCAAGTCCTCGGGCATCGCCAAGCGGGCGTGGCTTCCGGCCGAGGTCGTCAAGCGCGCGTGGCGCCACAAGCACCCGCGGATCGTGTGCTACTGGCAGGATCTCGAAAACGCGGCCATCGAAGCGGTCGAGCATCCCGGCAAGGTCGTTCCGGTTCTCGACGAATACGGCGACCCCTACGCCGCTCCGGTCAAGTTCCGCGTGGCCGGCTCGTTCCTGTGGCTGCTCCTGCCGAGCGGACGGCCGCTCTGCTACCCCTACCCGAAGCTTGTCGAGAAGGCGACGTCGTGGGGCACGACAAAGCGGACGCTCCAGTACATGGGCGTCGACAGCCGCACCCACAAATGGGGCGAGCAGTACACCTACGGCGGCAAGCTCGCCGAGAACGTGACGCAGGCTATCGCTCGCGACGTGCTCGCCGATTCCATGGTGCGCCTGGAGGCCGCCGGTTATCCGATCGTGCTCACGGTCCACGACGAGGTTGTCGCCGAGCGCGCCCTCGGTGAGGGCTCGCTGGAGGAGTTCGAGCGCATCATGGGCGAGGTGCCGGCATGGGCCGCCGGCCTGCCGATCGCCGTCGAGGGATGGGAAGGCACGCGCTACCGCAAGTAGCGCGCCCGAAGTGTTGTGAGTTGGGAAGAAAGGAAAGACGCAATGCCGACACCTCCGATCAACGAGAACGAGTCCCGGCGCCGGAAGGAGGCCATCGAGGCGGCGCTCCGGGGCGGCGCCAACCCCTTCAACGTCGACATGGGCGGCCGGGGTTCCGCGGTGCAGGTCGCGGCCAGGATGCTCGGGATCCACGATGCGACGCTTACCAATTGGGTCCGGCGCCAGCGGCAGCTTGCCGAGGCCGGCAAGCCGAACTTCGAGCCCGACTGGAGCCTCTTCCGATCCGGCGCTGTGGCCGCGCAGCCGCGCGAGGATCTCGCCGCCAAGGTGGCCGCGGCGCTACGCACCGCGCCCGCCTCGCTGGAGGAGCTGTCGTCGCGGTTCGGCATCACGGCCGCGCAGGCTCTCTCGGCGGTCGAGACGCTCCGCAGCACCGGCGTGTCGGTCATGCTGGTCGGCGAGCGCTTCGAGGTGGCGCGGCAGCATCAGCCGGCATGGACGGCCGGCGAGCCGCTGCGCATCTACACCGACGCCAACAACCGCCTCGTCTTCGGCGCCATCGGCGACAATCACGCCGGATCGAAGTACAGCCGGTGGGATGTGGTCGACGACCTCTACGACCGGTTCGCCGCGGCCGGCGTCGAGCATGTGTTCCACACGGGCAACTGGATCGACGGCGAGGCGCGGTTCAACAAATACGATATCGACACGGCGGGACTCGACAACCAGTGCCGCGAGCTGGCGAACCGGTGGCCGGAGCGGGAGGGCATCTCGACCTACGCCGTGTGGGGCGACGATCACGAGGGCTGGTATGCGCAGCGCGAGGGCGTCGACGTCGGCCGCTACTGCCAGTCGACGTTCCGCCAGGCGGGGCGCGAGGACTGGCATGACCTCGGCTTCATGGAGGCGCACGTCGAGATCGTGAACGCCAACACCGGGAAGTCGGTCATCATGGCCGTTGTGCACCCCGGCGGCGGCACTGCCTACGCCCTCTCCTATCGGCCGCAGAAGATCATCGAATCGCTGGAAGGCGGCACGAAGCCGGCCATCATCCTGCTCGGCCACTACCACAAGCTCGACCCCGGCCTGGTGCGGAACGTCTGGTATCTCCAGACCGGATGCTGCCAGGACCAGACCCCGTTCATGCGCAAGAAGTCGATCGAGGCGCACGTCGGCGGCGCTATCGTCGAGATTGAACAGGATCCAGCCACCGGCGCGATCATCGGTTTCAACCCCGGCATGATCCGCTACTTCAACCGGGGCTACTACGCCGGCCGGGATCAGTGGTCGCACCACGGGCCGGTGGCCCAGGTGCCTCGCAGCGTGGGCGGCGTGTAGCGAGTTGCGAAAAATACGAAAAATCGACAGTTGACATTCCGCGCAGAATGAGCGGGGCTGAGTTCAAAGCGCGGGCGATCGCCCGCTTCGGGAGGCGCGGCTGGCAGAAGGAGCTGGCCGCGCTTCTTCGCGTCGACGTCTCGACGATTCGTCGGTGGGTGGCCGAGGACCGGGTGCCTTGGTGGGCCGCTGGCCGGTTTTAACTGGCCAGTTTAACTGGCCAGTTCGCGTTGTGTTCTGCGATTTTGCAGCCCGCCCGCAACCCTAAGATATTGATTTTTATGGGAATTTAGGTGGCGCGCCCAAGGGGACTCGAACCCCTGTTTTCGCCGTGAAAGGGCGACGTCCTAGACCGCTAGACGATGGGCGCGCGGCCTCGCGAGGCGAGGTAGCGGCGCGACATATAGAGCGGTTCGCCGGCCGCGGCAAGCACAACCGCCGGGGAAGAACGGTGGATCAGGCCCCATCCACAGCCTTGCCGGGCGTGGCGGGCGCCACGTCCGTGACCCGCAGGTCGACGCGCTCCGCCCCGCCCCAGCGGTCGATGGCGAGGCTGCCGGCAGCGTGGATACGCTCGCCGCGCGCCGCAAGGAGCGCGCGGCCGAGCGGCTGGTCGGCGGCGCGGAAGGCGATGCCGCCGACCTGGCTGCCGTCGCCGGCCCGCAGCTTGAGGCGCACATGGCCGTTACCGACGACGGCCGCCTCCGTGAGGATGTGATGCGGGAAGGCGAAGACCGGCTCCGGGTGGCCGGAGCCGAAGGGCCCTGCCCCGGCAAGCCGCGCCATCAGCTCCGCCGTGGCGGAGGCGGCCGTCATCGCCCCGTCGACCAGGAGGGCCGTGTCCGCTCCCGCCACCGCGACGCTGTCGCGCAGCAGGGCGTCGATGGCCTCGGTGAAGGCCGGCAGGCTGTCATTGGCGAGCGTCACGCCGGCCGCCATGGCATGGCCGCCGCCCTTCGCCACCTGCCCCGCCTCGACCAGCCGGCGCACCGCAGCGCCGAGATCGACCCCGGCGATCGAGCGGCCGGAGCCGGTGAGGCCGCCGTCGCCGTTCGCCGCAAAGGCGAAGGCGGGTTTCTGGAAACGCTCCTTCACCCGCGCGGCGACGAGGCCGACGACGCCCGGGTGCCAGTCCGGCGCGTGCACCACGAGCACCGCCCGGTCGGGATCGGCCGTGAGCGCCATGTCCGCCTGCGCCATCGCCTCCTCGACGGCGATGAGCTCGATGGCCTGGCGCTCCTTGTTGAGCCGGTCGAGCTCCGCCGCGGTCCCCCGCGCCACCGCATCGTCCAGCGTCAGGAGCAGCCGGGCGCCGAGCGCCGCATCGCCGATGCGCCCGCCGGCATTGATGCGTGGCCCGAGCAGGAAACCGAGGTGCCAGGCCTCGGGCGGTCCGGACAGGGCGGCCGTGTCCATCAGCGCCGTCAGTCCCGCCCGGCCGCGCCGGCGCATGACGGCGAGCCCCTGGCGCACGAAGGCGCGGTTGAGGCCCTTGAGCGGCACGACGTCGGCCACGGTCGCCAGCGCCACGAGGTCGAGCTCGGCGAGAAGATCGGGCTGCGGCCGGTCCGCCCGCCAGAAGCCGGCCTCCCGCAGCGCGCGATTGAGCGCGACGAGTACGAGGAAGACCACCCCGGCCGCAGCGAGATGGCCGAGGCCGGAGAGATCGTCCTGCCGGTTCGGATTGACGAGAGCCTCGACGCGCGGCAGGTCCGCCGGCGCCTGATGGTGGTCGATGACGACCACATCCATGCCGAGCTCGCGCGCATGGGCGAAGACCGCATGGCTCGCGGTGCCGCAGTCAACGGTGACGAGAAGGCGCGCCCCCGCCTCCCGCAGCGCCGTGACGGCCGCCGTGTTGGGCCCGTAGCCCTCCGTCAGCCGGTCCGGGATGTGAATGACGTAGGGAACGCCGCAGCGGCCGAGAAAGCCGCCGATGAGGGCGGCCGAACAGGCGCCGTCGACGTCGTAGTCGCCGAAGATCGCGACCTGCTCGCCCCGCTCCGCCGCGGCGACGAGCCGCGCGACGGCGGCATTCATGTCGCGCAGCACGGAAGGGTCTGGCAGGAGATCGCGCAGGCGCGGCTCGAGGAACGGCACGGCATCGCCCGCGGCGACGCCGCGTGCGGCGAGCACGCGCGCCACCATGTCCGGCAGGCCGTGCTGCTGCACCATGGCGAGAGCCTGCAGCGCCTGCGTCTCGTCGCACCGGTCGCGCCACATGCGGCCGAGGGCCGAGCGTTGGACACCGAGAAAGGGGCGCGGCGCGTGGGACGCCGCCGCGGGACTGTCTACGGAATCGATGGGGGCCCGCGCGAGGGATGATTCGCTCATGGCCCGATTATTCACGGCGCCACCGCGGGGCCAACCGCCTCAGGGTAGAAGCACCGGGGAAGAAAGCATCAGGGAAGAGCGCATCAGGGCAGCGACTTGCGGTACTGGATGAAGCCGGCATCTTCCGCCACGCGGTCATAAAGCGCCCGGCCCGCTGCGTTGTCCTTGTGCGTCAGCCAGTAGACGCGCTCCGCCCCGGCGGCGCGCGCCGCGTCATAGACCGCCTCGATGAGCCGCCGCCCCAGGCCGCGCCCCCGCTGCGCCTCGGCCGTGAAGAGGTCGTTGAGGTAGCAGCGCGGCGCGAGGCTCCACGTCGTGGCATGGAAGACGTAATGCGCGATGGCCGCGAGCTCGCCGTCGACGAAGGCGCCGAGGCCATGGATCGGCTCGGCGGGATCGAGCATGCGCGCGAAGGTGCCGTCCGTCACCGCCGGCGGCAGGGAGATGCCGTAGAAGGCCTGGTAGCCCTGCCACAGCGGGTCCCACGCCGCCCGGTCCGCGGCCGCGAGCGGCCGCACGACAATGCCATCCTCCGACATCGTGCCTCCCCTCCCGGCGGCTGCCGTGTGAGCCGATCCGGAGAACGATCAATCCAGATGGAACTTGGCGAGTTCCCGGTGCTCGGCCTTGATGCGGCGCACGGTGCCCGTGGCCGAGCGGTAGACCACCGTCTCCGTCTCGATCACGTCCTTGCGGAAGCGCACGCCCGAGAGAAGGGCGCCGTTGGTAACGCCCGTGGCGGCGACGATGACGTCACCCGAGGCGAGGTCGAGCAGATGGTACTTCCGGTTCGGGTCGTCGACGCCCATCTTGGCCGCGCGGTCGAGCTTCTCGGCCGTGTCGAGGATGAGGCGGGCCTGCATCTGGCCGCCGACGCAGCGCAGCGCCCCGGCCGCGAGCACGCCCTCCGGGGCGGCGCCGATGCCGAGATACATGTCGATGCCGGTCTCTTCCGGGTTCGCCGTGAAGATGACGCCGGCGACGTCGCCGTCGGTGATGAGGCGGATGCCGGCGCCCGTCTTGCGCACGGCCGCGATCATGTCGGCGTGGCGCGGCCGGTCGAGCATCATCACGTTGATCTCGTTCGGCTTGACGCCCTTGGCCTTGGCGAGGGCGTTGATGTTGTCCACCGGCGAGGCGTCGAGGTCGATCACCCCGTCCGGATAGCCGGGACCGACGGCGATCTTCTGCATGTAGACGTCGGGCGCGCCGAGCAGCGTGCCCGCCTCGGCCATGGCCATGACGGTGATGGCACCCGGCATGTCCTTGGCGCAGAGCGTCGTGCCCTCGAGCGGATCGACCGCGATGTCGACCTTCGGCCCCTTGGTGTTGCCGACCTTCTCGCCGATGAACAGCATCGGCGCCTCGTCGCGCTCGCCCTCGCCGATGACGACGGTGCCGTCGATCGGCAGGCGGTTGAGCTCCCGGCGCATGGCATCGACCGCGGCCTGGTCGGCCGCCTTCTCGTTGCCGCGCCCGCGCAGCCGCGCCGCGGCGACGGCGGCACGCTCGGTCACGCGCACGAGCTCCAGCGTGAGGATGCGTTCGATCAGCTGGTTCGGCTTGACGGTAATCTCGCTCATCGCGGTCGGATCTCCCTAAAGGCCGTTCAGATCAGCGGGGCCGGAACGGCCGTCTGGATCATTCAAGGTGCGAGCCTGTTCGCTGGCGCGGCACGATCAGCCGCAGCTCACTCCCGTTCAATACGGATAACTTGTGGCGCCTCGGCGACATGCCCGTCGCCGATCACCTTGTCCACCGCCTTGCGGATGGCTGCTTCCGTCGTCGCATAGGTGATGAGCACTACCGGCACCGGCGCGCCGGAGCGCCCGGAGGGATCCCGCTGGGCGGCATCTTCCGACCGGTGCTGGACGATGCTCTCCAGCGAGATGTCCGCCTCCGCCATGCGGGTGACGATGGAAGCCGCGGCGCCCGGCCTGTCATAGGCGGTGAGGCGCACGTAATAGCCGCCGGTATGCATGCGCATCGCCGCGCGCTCGGGCTTGCGCAGCGCGCCGACGGGCACGCCGAAGGCCGGCCCTGCACCGCCCGCGGCAAGGTCGCAGATGTCGGCGACGACGGCCGAGGCGGTCGCGTCGCCCCCCGCCCCCGGGCCGACGAGCGTGACCTCGCGCACCGCATCGGCGTCG
The DNA here is from genome assembly GCF_014196925.1 of Chelatococcus caeni. Taxonomy (GTDB): domain Bacteria; phylum Pseudomonadota; class Alphaproteobacteria; order Rhizobiales; family Beijerinckiaceae; genus Chelatococcus_A; species Chelatococcus_A caeni. The sequence continues at coordinate 58,777 of NZ_JACIEN010000003.1, forward strand.
ATGGTGACGGCATTGGTCACGCCCATCACCTGCGCGATGGCGGAGGATTTCGGCACCATCGTGGGGTGGACGCGCTGCTCGATGCCCGTCTTCGTCCGCTCGGCGACGCCGAGCAGCTTGATGCGGTAGCCGAGCTCGTCGGCCATGCGAATGTCGATGGGGCTGATCGAGGAGATGCCCTCGACATAGATCGCCTCGGCGTCGATCTCGGTGCCGAAGGCGAGGCTCGTGAGGATCGACAGCTTGTGCGCCGTGTCGAAGCCGCCGATATCGAAGGTCGGATCCGCCTCGGCATAGCCGAGCCGCTGCGCGTCCTTGAGGCATTCGTCGAAGGACAGGCCCTCCGCCTCCATGCGCGAGAGGATGTAGTTGCAGGTGCCGTTGAGGATGCCGTAGACGCGGCTGACGCTGTTGCCGCCGAGCGCCTCGCGCAGCGTCTTGATGACGGGAATGCCGCCGGCGACCGAAGCCTCGAAGGCGAGCGACACGCCCTTCTTCTCGGCGAGCGCGGCGAGCGTCACGCCGTGCCGGGCGAGCAGCGCCTTGTTGGCGGTGACGACGTGCTTGCCGGTCTCCAACGCCGCGGTGACGGCCTCGAGCGCCGGGCCGTCCTCCCCGCCGATGAGCTCGACGAAACAGTCGATGTCGCCGCTGCGGGCGAGCGCGACCGGATCGTCGAACCACGTGAGCGTCGCGAGATCGAAGCCACGCTCGCGCGTGCGGTCGCGCGCGGTCACGGCGGTCACCCTCACCCGGCGTCCGAGACGGGCGGTAAGCTGCTCGTCCTGACGGGCAAGCATGCGCACGGCGGAAGCGCCGACCGTGCCGAGGCCGGCGATGCCGACCCTGAAATCATGCGACATGGTGAACCAGACTCGCGGGAACGAAAGGCAACGAGATCCGGCGCGGCCGGCGCCTCAGCGCCGGGCCGCGAGCGGGACCACGTTGTGCAACGTTTTGTCCGCCGTTTCAAGGAAGCGGCGGATATTGCGGGCGGCCTGGCGGATGCGCTGCTCGTTCTCCACAATGGCGATCCGCACATATTCGTCGCCGTGCTCGCCGAAGCCGATGCCCGGCGCGACCGCGACATCCGCCTTCTCGACGAGCAGCTTCGAGAATTCGAGGCTGCCGAGGCCGCGGAAGGGCTCCGGAATGGGCACCCAGGCGAACATCGAGGCGCTCGGCGCCGGGATCTGCCAGCCGGCGCGGCCGAAGGAATCGACCAGCGCGTCGCGGCGCCGGCGATAGATGTCGCGCATCTCGACGATACAGTCGTCCGGCCCGTTGAGGGCGGCCGTGGCCGCCACCTGCACGGGCGTATAGGCGCCGTAGTCGAGATAGGACTTCACGCGGGCGAGCGCCGCCAGCAGCCGCTCGTTGCCCACGGCAAAGCCCATGCGCCAGCCGGCCATGGAATAGGTCTTCGACATCGAGGTGAACTCGACCGTGACGTCCATGGCGCCCGGCACCTGCAGCACCGACGGCGGCGGCTCGCCGTCGAAATAGACCTCGGCATAGGCGAGGTCGGACAGGACGATGAGCTCGTGCTTCTTCGCAAAGGCCACGAGGTCCTTGTAGAAGTCGAGCGAGGCCACATAGGCCGTGGGGTTCGACGGATAGCAGACGACGACCGCGATGGGCTTGGGGATCGAATGCACCACCGCCCGCTCGAGCGCGGGGAAGAAGGCCGGCGTCGGCTCGGCCGGCACGGAGCGGATGGCGCCGCCGGCCATCAGGAAGCCGAAGGCGTGGATCGGATAGCTCGGATTGGGCACGAGCACGACGTCGCCGGGCCCGGTGATGGCCTGCGCCATGTTGGCGAAGCCCTCCTTCGAGCCGAGCGTGGCGACCACCTGGGTGTCGGGATCGAGCTTCACGCCGAAGCGGCGCTCGTAATAGCCCGCCTGGGCCCGGCGCAGCCCGCCGATGCCCTTGGAGGCCGAATAGCGGTCGGTGCGCGGCTTGCCGGCGGTCTCGACCAGCTTCTCGATGACGTGGCGCGGCGCCGGCAGATCGGGATTGCCCATGCCGAGGTCGATGATGTCGGCCCCGTTAGCTCGGGCGGCGGCCTTGATCCGGTTCACCTGCTCGAAAACATAGGGCGGCAGACGCTTGATGCGGTGAAAATCGGTCATGGCTACTCGAGTCCCTGGATCGGGCCGCGCATCACAATCCTTCCGGCGCGGCAGCTTTGATTTAGCACCCGGCCGGCCAAAGGCAGAATGTTTTTTCGCGCCTGCGGCATGGCCGCCGCGCTATTGCGCTCCCGGCGTCGCCGACAGCGCCTTGGCCTCCGAGGCGGCCGCCTCGTTCGCCCGCCGCCGCGCCTCCAGCTCCTGCTTCAGCCGTTCGGCCTCGTCGGCGGTCCGCGGCCGTATCGCGCGGGCCGGCGGCTGTACGCCGATGGGCATGTAGCTGAGGTCCTCGGGGCGCGACTGCGTGACGAATTCGGCCGACTGCGGCGCCTCGGCGCGAAGCCCGGTGGCGACGGCGACGCCCCGCACCGCCTCGCCGCCGCTCGTGCAGGCGGCAAGGACGAGCGGCAGCAGCACGGGCAGCGCCCGGCAGGCGCGGCTCGCGGGCGCAGACTGGAAAAGGCCTCGCAAAGAACGTCTCATCGGTATGAACTCTTGTGAAAGGACCATCTGCGACAAGTCTCTCATCCACATGCGCGATGCCCATGCCGGCAATGATGCCCGTCGATGATGCCCATGTCACAGATTGTCGGTTAATATGAGGAAAAAGGGAACGGATCGAGACATGCCGTCGAGGAAAGAGGCGGAGGGCGCATGACTGATAAGGGCGACCAGCGACCCGGCACGCCGATGCCGGATTTCGAGGCCCTGTCGCGCAACATGGCCCAGTTCGTGGAGGAGGCCGGCCGGGTGGCGGCCGCCTATCTCAAGCCATACGAGGAAGGCCGCGCAAAGGGCGGAGCCGCCGACGAGGTGGGCGACATCGTCAAGACGCTCGGCAATGTCGCCGAGAAGTGGATGTCCGATCCGCAGAAGGCGATCGAGGCCCAGTCCGCCCTCACCTCGCGCTTCCTCGACCTGTGGGCGTCGACCCTGAGGCGCATGCAGGGGGAACAGGCCGAGCCGGTCATCGCGCCCGATCCCAAGGACCGGCGCTTCGCCGACCCCGAATGGGAGGAGAACCCGCTCTTCGATTTCATCAAGCAGGCCTACCTCTTGACGACCGACTGGGCCGACCGACTCGCCGCCGATGCGGAGGGCCTCGACGACCACACGCGGCACAAGGCGCAGTTCTACGTGCGCCAGATCGCGAGCGCGCTCGCCCCGTCGAACTTCATCGCGACCAATCCGGAGCTCATCCGCACCACCTTGCGCGAGAGCGGCGCCAACCTTGTGCGCGGCATGCAGATGCTGGCCGAGGACGTGGAGGCCGGCGGCGGCCAGCTCAAGGTGCGCCAGTCGGACCCGCACCGGTTCGAGGTCGGCACCAACCTCGCCAACACGCCGGGCAAGGTCGTCTTCCGCAACGAGCTCATGGAGCTCATCCAGTACAGCCCGACGACCGAGAAGGTGCTGCGCCGGCCGCTTCTCATCGTGCCGCCGTGGATCAACAAGTACTACATCCTCGATCTCAACCCCGATAAGTCCTTCATCCGCTGGGCGGTGGCGCAGGGGCTCACCGTCTTCTGCATCTCCTGGGTCAACCCGAACGAGCAGCTGGCCGAGAAGAGCTTCGAGGACTACATGCGCGAGGGCATCTTCGCCGCCCTCGACGCCGTCGCCCGCAACACGGGCGAGGAGGAGGTCTCGGCCGTCGGCTATTGCGTCGGCGGCACCCTGCTCGCGGCGACGCTCGCCTTCATGGCGGCGAACGGCGACACGCGCATCGCGGGCGCCACCTTCCTGACCACCCAGGTGGACTTCACCCATGCCGGCGATCTCAAGGTCTTCGTCGACGAGGACCAGATCAAGGCCATCGAGCAGGAGATGGCCAAGCGCGGCTATCTCGAGGGCTCGCGCATGGCCACCGCCTTCAACATGCTGCGGCCGAACGACCTGATCTGGCCCTATATCGTCAACAACTACGTGCGCGGCGTCTCCCCGCTGCCGTTCGACCTGCTCTACTGGAACTCCGATTCCACGCGCATGCCGGCAGCCAACCACTCGTTCTACATGCGCGAGTGCTATCTGAGGAACAACCTTGCCAAGGGCCGGATGAACTTCGGCAACACGCGGCTGGAATTGTCGGACGTCACCATTCCGACCTATCACCTCGCCACGCGCGAGGACCACATCGCCCCTGCCCGGTCGGTCTTCCTCGGCTCGCAGCTCTTCGGCGGGCGCATCCGCTTCGTGCTTGCCGGCTCAGGCCACATCGCCGGTGTCGTCAATCCGCCGGCCAAGCCCAAGTACCAGCACTGGGTCAACGGCAAGCCGCGCGGCGAGCTCGACGACTGGCTGAAGGAGGCGCAGGAGGTGCCCGGCTCCTGGTGGCCGGACTGGATCGACTGGATCGCCGCCCAGAGCCCCGAACGGGTCAAGGCGCGCGACCCCGCCGAGGGGCCGCTCGAGCCCCTGTGCGACGCCCCCGGCACCTATGTGAAGATGCGGGACTGAGGCGGGACGCCGACGCGCAAAGGCCGGCGGTCGCCCGCCGGCCTTTCCTCTTGCCCGAGCTTCTTGCCCGAGCCGGCGACCGGCCCGGGCCTTCGCATGGGCAATCCGGGAAAAGCGATCAGTACTTGCGCACGATCGGCGCGGGGATCGGCTTGGCCGGCTCGTCCCAGCGGTACTTGAGCGCCACGGAGACGATATCGACCGACGGCTTGACCTCCGCGACGAAGGGCAGCGCCGCGAACTGCGGATTGCCCGGCACCAGGCGGATGTCCGTGTCCTTGACGAAGATATGCGTGTAGCCGATGTCGAACGACAGCTGCTCGTTCCACTGGTAGGTGGCGCCGATCGAGGCCCACAGGCGGTCGTTGTCCGGGATGCGCACGTCACGCGTGCGGTCGGTGATCGGCGAGAGCTCGTAGCCGAGGCCGGCCCTGAGGGCGAGCTGCTCCGTCATCTGGTATTCGGCGCCGACCGAGAAGAACCAGCCATCCCGGTAGCTGAAGGGGAGCGCCGTCACGGCGGTACCGGTGATCGCGCTGGTGACGGGAACGATGTTGAGCCGGCTCCAGTTGGTCCACTCGACGCCCGCCATCACCTTCCACTGTGGCGACAGGCGCTGCGAAACGCCGAAGGTCAGCACTTCGGGCAGGTTCACGTTGGCCTTGATGGGGGCGACCGTGGTCGGCCCCAGCCGCATGTTGCCATCGAGCTGGTGGCGGATCGAGGATCGGAAGCCGAGGCCGATCTCGGTGCCCTCGAGCGGCGTGAGGGTGAGGCCGAGCGTATAGCCGACGCCATAGGCATCGCCCTCGAGGATGGCGGCCGGCGCAAGCGGCGACAGGCCGAGCGCGCGCTTCAACGTCACGTCGAGATACTGCACCTGCAGCCCGACACCGATCGACAGCCAGTCGGTGACCTTGTAGCCGATCGTCGGCGTGACGTTGATGGAGAAGGCCTTCGACGAACGCCCATAGGTCTGGCCGGCCCAGTTCTGGTCCGGCTTGGTGATGAAGCCGTAGGGCGAATTGATCGACACGCCGAGCCAGAGCCGGTCGTTGACCTGATAGCTCGCATAGGTGGCCGGCACGACGGCCGTCTGGCCGATATTGCCGGACCCGACGGGGGTGCCTCCGAGCGCGCCGACGAGGCCGAGGGTCGGCAGGTCCGGATTGATCTTCGCCTCGGGGAAGATCACCGACGCATGGCCCTCGAAGCGGAAGCCAGGGCTCATGGTGATCGTCGCCGGGTTCCAGAACATCGACGAGAGACCGGCAGAACCGGCCGCAACGCCGGAGAATGACATGCCCTGCCCGGTGGCGCTCTGCTCACGGATGGCGAACGAGCCGGCCTGCGCTTCGGCCGCAGCAACGATCAATGAAACTGAACAAATGGCCGTCCACGCAAGAAATTTCTGAGAATCCCTCATGGATGTTCCCCTGACCCATACGTCCCACGGAGGCGTCTGTTACTTGCGAGCGCCCTTGATTCGCATGCTGCCAAGGCCAACTTGGACAATCAATATAGTGACAAGCTCCCGGACAGTTTGTTTGCAAACTGACATTTCAGTGAGAGGCCCGGGAAAACCATGCCGAAATGCGCCGATTGCTGCAGCGCACAACACGAACTCGGCCGCCCCCGATATAGTTCACATGGAAACCATAATGGTTTTTCCGTCCGCCCACAGGTCCTTCTCGCCTGCGGAAAAAGCGTGCGGCTGGCGACTTTTCGCCCGATGTGACATTACCGCAACAAGCATCGGTTACGCGCCGCGCGCATCGGACCTGCACCGATCCGGCTTGCGATCGACGCCCGGGCGCAGCACACTCCGCCCCGCTTGAAACGTTTCAATTGGAGGATACCCCATGAAGTTGGTGCGCTACGGCAATCCGGGCGCGGAAAAGCCGGGCATCGTCGACGCCGAGGGCACGGTCCGCGACATCTCCGGCATCGTCCCCGACCTCGCCGGCAAGGCTCTCACCAAGGCCTCGCTGGCGCGCATCGCCGCCGTCGACCCGAAGACCCTTCCCGCCGTGCCGGCCGGCACGCGCCTCGGCCCCTGCGTCGGCAACGTGCGCAACTTCATCGCGGTGGGCCTCAACTATGCCGACCACGCGGCGGAGACGAACTCGCCGATCCCGAAGGAGCCGATCCTCTTCAACAAGGCCCCGTCCTGCATCGTCGGCCCCAATGACGACGTGATCGTGCCGCGCGGCTCGCAGAAGACCGACTGGGAGGTCGAGCTCGCCATCGTCATCGGCGAGGAGGCGTCCTACGTCGAGGAGAAGGACGCGCTCAACTACGTGGCCGGCTACTGCGTCTGCAACGACGTGTCGGAGCGCGAATACCAGATCGAGCGCGGTGGCCAGTGGGCCAAGGGCAAGGGCTGCCCCACCTTCGGACCGCTCGGCCCCTGGCTCGTCACCACCGACGAGATCAAGGACGTGCAGAACCTTTCCATGTGGCTCGAGGTGAACGGCGAGCGCGTGCAGGACGGCTCGACGAAGACCATGATCTTCGCCGTTCCCTTCCTCGTGTCCTACATCTCGCAGTTCATGAAGCTCGAGCCGGGCGACGTCATCACCACCGGCACGCCTCCCGGCGTCGGCATGGGCATGAAGCCGCCGCGCTTCCTCAAGGGCGGCGAGGTCGTGGCGCTCGGCATCGAGGGCCTCGGCACGCAGAAGCAGCAGGTGCGGGCTTACGAGGGCTAAGGCAATCGGCAGTAGGCCGTCGGCAGTCGTGAGATGTGTCGACTGCCGATCTGCCGACGGCCTAGACTCCCAGCATCAACCGGATGTTCTGCACCGCCGCGCCCGAGGCGCCCTTGCCGAGATTGTCGAGCCGGGCGACGAGCACCGCCTGCCGCCGCGCCTCGTTGGCATAGACCCTGAGCTCCAGCCGGTCGGTGTCGTTGAGCGCCTCGGGCTCGATCTTGCCGCCCGTGACGCTCGCATCGTCCTGCCGGGCCACCGAGACGAGCTCGCTCACCGCATAGCGCGTGGCGAGCACCGCCTGCAGGTCGGCTCCCGTCGGCCGCTCCGGCAGGGTGTCGAGGTGCAGCGGGATCGACACCAGCATGCCCTGGCGGAAGTTGCCGACCGAAGGCACGAAGATCGGCCGCCGCGAGAGGCCGCAATAGGCCTGCAGCTCCGGCAGGTGCTTGTGCTCGAGGCCGAGGCCGTAGAGCTCGAAGGACGGCGCCGTGCCCGCCTCGTAGGCCTCGATCATCGTGCGGCCGCCGCCGGAATAGCCGCTGACCGCATTGACGGTGACGGGATAGTCCGCCGGCACGAGCCCGGCGTCGACGAGCGGCCTCAGAAGCGCGATCGCCCCCGTCGGATAGCAGCCCGGATTGGACACCATGCGCGCCCCGGCGATCGCCGCGCGCTGGCCCGGCGTCATTTCGGCGAAGCCGTAGACCCAGCCCGGCGCCACCCGGTGGGCGGTGCTCGCATCGAGCACGCGCGGACCGGCCTCTCCCAGGGCCTCGACGAGCGCCACCGTCTCCTTGGCGGCCGCGTCCGGCAGGCAGAGCACGACGAGGTCGACGTCGGCGAGCAGCGCCTTCTTCGCCTCCACGTCCTTGCGCAGCTCCGGCGCGATGGACCTGAGCTCGACCTGCGGCAGCGCCGAGAGCCGCTCGCGGATGCCGAGGCCCGTGGTGCCGGCCTCGCCGTCGATGAAGACGCGCGGCGCCCGCGCACCCGCAGCCTTGGCCCGGGCGGGATTGAGAAGCGAGGTGTCGTTCATGGACGGCTCCTGACGATTGTCCGGGCGACGGTTTTCGAGCGTTTGCTGGTGGTAACAGAAGATGGGGACGAAATTGCAACAAAAAAGCCGCGCTTCAAGCGCGGCTCCGATCACGACACGCGAGGTCGCGTCATCGCACGCGCGCAAGGGCGGCGCGGCGGCGTCGGTTCAGCGTGGTGTGCGCGACGGTGATCATGGGGCACGCTTATCCGGGAAAGCGGCGCCGGTGTCAATGACGACCCGGCCAGTCTCTCCCGTTCGCGGGGAGGGTTATCGCACATCAAGCTCGAGGTCATGATCCTCCCCCGCATGGGGGGGTGGCGCTGCGCAGCAGCGACGGAGGGGGCCGCGGGGCTCAGATTGGGAACACCGTCTCCGGTCTTGACCCCACCCGTCTCGGTCCTGCGGACCGATCCACCCTCCCCTGGAAGGGGAGGGATCAACATCGCTCGTCCACATCAATTCCCCTTCCCTTGCAGGGAGGGGGTCGGGGCGGGGTCGTGACGCAAGAACACGGCCTCCCGCATGCGGCACCCCCCCTATCCCTCCCCGCAAGGGGGAGGGAAACCACTCACCCGCGCGCCCGCTCGGCGAGGATCTGCAGGTAGTGCTGCACCACCGTCGCGCCGGCGATGGCGGTGATGTCGGCATGGTCGTAGGGCGGCGCCACCTCGACGAGGTCCATGCCGCGCCAGTCGATGTCGCGCAGGCTCCACAGCACCATCAGCGCCTCGGCGCTCGAAAGGCCGCCGGCGACCGGGGTGCCCGTGCCGGGTGCGAAGGCGGGATCGAGCGCATCGATATCGAACGACAGGTACGCCGGCCCCTCGCCCACCCGCTCGCGGATGCGCTGGGCGATGCCGGCGACGCCGAGCCCGCGCGCCTCGTAGGCATCGACGATGGCGATGCCGAAATCGTCCGGCGCGACGGTGCGGATGCCGATCTGGATGGAGCGCGAGCAGTCGATCAGCCCCTCCATCTCGGCGCGGGTGACGAAGGTGCCGTGCGAGGTACCCTCGCCGTCGTCCTCCCAGGTGTCCTGGTGGGCGTCGAACTGCACCAGCGCCAGCGGCCCATGCTCGGCCACATGGGCGCGCAGCAGCGGCAGCGTGATGGAATGATCACCGCCGAGCGTCACCAGATGGCATCCGGCCGCGACGATCTCCGCCGCCTGCGCCTCGACGAGGCCGTGCACCTGGTCGAGCCGGCGATAGTCGAACGAGCAGTCGCCCCAGTCGATCACCGTGAGCGCCTCGAAGGGATCGAGCCCGGAGGGAAACTGCGGATCGCCGTCGAAGATCGCGGAGGCGCGGCGCAGCGCCTGCGGCCCGAAGCGCGCGCCCGGCCGGTTGGACGTGGCGCAATCGAACGGCACGCCCCACACGACGACATCCGCCGCCGACAGATCGCGGCTGTAGCGCCGGCGCATGAAGGACAGCGCCCCCGAATAGGTCGGCTCGAGCGAGCCGCCGTCGAGCGGACCGAGAAAGGCGTTGTCCGTCGGGCGCGGGCGGATCGAATCGTTGCGGCTCACGGCGTCTCCTCGCAGCATTTTGCCGAAGGATAGCCGGCACCCGCGCCGCATCAAGCGTGGGGCGGCGACACGCAGCGCCTCACATCGGCGCGAGACGCCATTGGCAGGCCCGCCCCGTCGAGCTATGGGCGGTGCGATGACGCGCGCACGCTCCCTCTCCCGCCGCTCCCTCATCGGCGGCCTCGCAGCCCTCGCCGCCCCTGCTCTGCCCGCCCGCGCCGCCCCCTCGCTCCGGCAGGGCGGCAGCCAGTTCGTCTGGCTGGAGCCGCGCCGGCAGATGCCGGCGCTCGCCCTGACCGATGTCCGGGGCCGCCGGCACACGCTCGCGCCGGATGGGCGCGTCCATCTCCTCAATTTCTGGGCGAGCTGGTGCCCGCCGTGCCGGGAGGAGATGCCGCGCCTCGAGGCCTTCGTGCGGACGATCGATGCGCAGCGCCTCAACGTCGCCGCCATCTCCTTCGACCGGGAGGGCACCAAAGTGGTCGCGCCCTTCCTGAAGCGCCACGGCATCGAGAAGCTCCCCGTCTTCGTCGATCCCGAGGGGGACGTCGCCTATTCGGACGCCGGCAACCGCAAGGGCGCACCATTCGCCCTCTACGGCATGCCCATCACCTACCTCGTCGACCGCAACGGCGACATCGTCGGCTACATCTCCGGCGCGGTGGACTGGCTGCAGCCCGACGCCGAGGCCTTCCTCGCCGCCTTCATGGCCTGACCTGCGCCGCGCCTACACCGTCGGCAGCACCGTGAACCCATCCGCCGCGCTCCCCGGCGCGAGCGCGCTCCCCGTTTCGTCATAGCGCTCGATGGCCTCGACCCGCGCACCGAGCGGCCCCGCGCGGCAAGCCGCGAGCATCGCCTCCACGGCATCGGCCGGCCCGGCGAAGACCGCCTCGACGAAGCCCTCGCGCCGGTTGCGCACCCAGCCCGCAAGCCCCCGCGCCCCCGCCTCGCGCGCCGTCCAAGCCCGATAGCCGACGCCCTGCACGCGACCCTTGATAACGGCATGGACGATGACGCGGGAGGTCATGGCTCTCGGCTCGATCTCGTCTGCATCGTCACAGCGTAGCAGGCGCTCCTTGCGGCACCAATCCCGCCATCACCTCGCAGCGTAGGATTTTTTTCATTGACCGGCCAAATTTGTTCCCTATATGTTCCTATCGCCATCCAAACAGGAGTTGCTTCATGACCGCCACGTCCTTGAACGCTGCCGATTTCGGCCTCACGCCCGGCGCCTCCTCCGATCAGTCGAATATTCTGAACACAGCCATTGATGCAGCTGCCACGCAGCGGCTACCGCTGTTCATCCCGGCCGGCACCTATCGGATCACCGAAGCTGTGGTCGACAAGGCGGTCGAGATCTATGCCCAATCGGGCAGCGCGGCCTTCATCCCGGTCAGCGGGAGCGAGACCTGCCGCTTTGCCATCGCACCCGCATCCGGCCGGCTCGCCGATGTAACGCTGCGAGGCCTGCGGATCGACGGCCAGCACGCACCATTTCCGAACGGATACGGCACTCCCGGCCTGATCAACGCAAGCAAGTGCGATCGCCTGCAGATCATTGATTGCCAGGTCGTCAACTCCGGTGCCAGTGGCCTCTTCCTCTGGCAATGCGGCGGACGCGTCCAAGGCTGTGAAGCCAACGGCAACGCTTCGCGCGGCATTTTCTCCGTCGATGCCACGGGGCTCAGCATTCTGTCCAACCGCCTCGACGGCAATCAGGACAATGGCATCGCCGTCTGGCGGTACAGCATCGGTCGGGACGGCACCATCGTGCGCGGCAATCGGATCCGCAACACCGGCAACGTCTCGGGCGGCACCGGTCAGTATGGGAACGGATTCTCATCCTACCGCGCCAACAATCTAATCGTCGCGGAAAACGAAATCACCTCCTCCGCTTTTTCCGCCATCCGGCTGAACAGCTGCAGCGCCAGCCAGGTGATCAACAACCAGTGCTTCGATGCACCGGAGGTCGCGATCTATGTCGAGGCACCGAACGGCTCCAGCAATCCCGCCATCGTCTATGACGGAGGCATCGTGTCGGGCAATATCGTCGATCTCTGCGGGGTCGGCATTTCCGTCACCAATGTGGATGCCGGCGGCCGCCGTGCCGTCGTCGCCAACAATCAGGTGACCCGGGCGCGCAACAACACGATTACCTATCCGGGCGGTTCATATCAGACCTATGGAAAAGGCATCGGCGGCCAAGGCGACGTACTGATCACCGGCAATATGGTCGAGGATGTGGAGGCCTTCGGAATCTCGGTGTTCCCGACCAACGTCAACAGCGGGAAGCTCGGCAACCAGAAGATCTTCGATTCGGTCACGGGCAATACGGTCAAGAAGTGCGGCGGTGGCATTGCACTGGTCAACAGCGATGCCAACCATGGACGCATTCTGGTCGGCGGCAATATCATCAACGATTACAAGACCGACGGCAGTGGTGTGTCCGGCGCCATCGTTCGGGCTACCTATAATGGCGCGACGGACAGCGTGCAGCGGGTTCCCGGTTCGCCGGATCTCGGAAATGACACGACGTCGAGCTTGAGCAACGTCGTCCTTTACCGCAACTACGCCTTCAACTGATGGACTTGCGCATGGGCTGCTCTGCAGCCCATGCGCCCCTCACGAAAACTCCAGAATCACCGCATCCACCGCGAGGCTGTCGCCCTCCTTGGCGTGGATCTTCGCGACGGTGCCGTCGCGCTCGGCCTTGAGCACGTTCTCCATCTTCATCGCCTCGACGATGGCGAGCGTCTCGCCGGCCTTGACCTCCTGGCCCTCGGCGACGGCGATGGCCTTGACGAGGCCGGGCATGGGGCAGAGCAGCTGCTTCGAGGTGTCGGCCGCCACCTTTTCCGGCATCAGGGCGGCAAGCTCGGCCTCGCGCCGGGTATAGACGCGCGCCTCCGTCGCCGTGCCCGCATGGGCGAGCGCCACGCCGTTGAGGATCGGCCGCACCTGCACCGCGATCGCCTTGCCGTCGACGCGGCCCTGCCACACCGGCTCGCCGGGGCGCCAGGACGAGGCGACGGCAACCGTGCGCCCGTCGGCGAAGGCGAGAACGAGAGCTCCGTCCCTGTCGTCGATGGTGAGCGGGACGGCCTCGCGGCCCAGCATCACCACCCGCTCGCGCTCGAACCTGACGGGCTTGGCCGAGCGCAGCTGGCCCGAGATGCGGCGCTTGCGCTCGTTGAACAGATGGTCAATGGCCGCCGCCACCGCCGCAAGATGGATGGCGACCTCCCCTTCCGGCTTCGGCATGGCGAAACCCTCGGGAAACTCCTCGGCGATGAAGCCTGTCGACAGGTGCCCCTCCTGCCAGCGCGGATGGGCCATCAGCGCCGAGAGGAAGGGGATGTTGTGGCGGATGCCGTCGATGGCGAAGGCATCGAGCGCCCGCTGCTGGGCCGCGATGGCGGCCGCGCGCGTCGGCGCGTGGGTGATCAGCTTGGCGATCATCGGGTCGTAGTAGATGGAGATCTCACCCCCCTCCACGACGCCCGTGTCGTTGCGCACCCGCGCCCCGTCCGCCTCGCCCTCGGCCGGCGGGCGATAGGTGACGAGCCGGCCCGTCGAGGGCAGGAAGCCGCGCGTCGGGTCCTCGGCATAGACGCGGCTCTCGACGGCCCAGCCGTCGAGCCGGATGTCTTCCTGCGAAAAGCGCAGCTTCTCGCCGGCGGCGATGCGGATCATCTCCTCGACGAGGTCGATGCCGGTGACCATCTCGGTCACCGGATGCTCCACCTGCAGGCGGGTGTTCATCTCGAGGAAGTAGAAGGAGCGGTCCTGGCCCGCCACGAACTCGACCGTGCCGGCCGAGTCGTAGTTCACCGCCTTGGCGAGCGCCACCGCCTGCTCGCCCATCCTGCGGCGCGTCGCCTCGTCGAGCAGCGGCGAGGGCGCCTCCTCGATGACCTTCTGGTTGCGGCGCTGGATGGAGCACTCGCGCTCGCCGAGATAGACGACGTTGCCGTGCTTGTCGCCGATGACCTGGATCTCGACGTGGCGCGGATCGGTGATGAACTTTTCCACGAACACCCGGTCGTCGCCGAAGGAGGACGCCGCCTCCGAGCGGGCGCGGGCGAAGCCCTCCGCCACCTCGGCCGCCGAATAGGCGATGCGCATGCCCTTGCCGCCGCCACCGGCAGAGGCCTTGATCATGACCGGATAGCCGATGTCGTCGGCGATCCTCACCGCCTCCTCCGGGCTCTCGATGACGCCGAGGAAGCCCGGCACGGTCGAGACCTTCGCGGCATTGGCGAACTTCTTCGATTCGATCTTGTCGCCCATGGCCTCGATGGCCTTGGGATTGGGCCCGATGAAGGTGATGCCGGCGCTTGCCAGCGCCTCGGCGAAGGCCGCCCGCTCGGACAGGAAGCCGTAGCCCGGATGCACGGCCTCGGCTCCGGTCTGCCGGCACGCCTCGACGATCTTCTCGATGACGAGATAGGACTGGGCAGCGGGCGCCGGCCCGACGAAGACGGCCTCGTCGGCCATCTCCACATGCAGCGCGTCCCTGTCCGCTTCGGAGAACACCGCCACCGTCCCGATGCCCATGCGACGCGCCGTCTTGATGACCCGGCAGGCGATCTCGCCGCGATTGGCAATCAGGATCTTCGAGAACATGGACGCTTCCCTGATGATCGTTTCCCCTCTCCGCTTCTAGACGAGAGCGTCGGGGGCGACAATTGCGGCGAAAGACGGATGCTCATCCGGGCATTTGTGCAGAGGCGGCGAGAAGCCCGGCGGCGAGCGCGGCAAGCGCGAGGAGGGATACGAGGCTGAAGCGCCCGGCATAGGCCGCCCCGCCCAGCGTCGCGGCATAGACGCACTTGGCGATCGTGTTGCTGCCGACGGCGATGGCGATGGCGATTGCCCCCGCGCTGAGGGCGAGCCGGTCGGGCACGAGGCCGGAGACGCCGAGCGACACCGCATCGACATCGGCAAGGCCCGAGACGGCGGCAACGGCATAGACACCGACGGCACCGAGATGCTCGGCCGCCAGATCGCCCACCACGCGCACGAAGGCGAGCAGCGCGGCGAGCTTCAGCACCTCGCCGAGCTCGAACGGGTTGCCGCCTTCGGGGGCGGCCGATGGCGCCGGCGCCCCCTCCCGGCGGGCGAGCAGCCAGGCGCCGGCGACGAGCACGGCGGCTCCGAGCCCGAGGCCCGGCACCAGCAGCCGGCCGAGTTCAGGCGCCACCACCGTGACGATGACGGCCGTGCGGATGAAGGACACCGCCCCCGCCGCGAGCGCGCCGGCGGCAAGCGGCAGCGCCGCCTCCCCCGCCCGGGCGAGCCGGGCATTGGCGAGCGTCACCGCCGTGGAGGATACGAGCCCGCCGGTGGCACCGGCGACGAGCCGGCCACGTTCAGCGCCGAAGAGCTGCACCGCGACATAGCCGAGAAAGGACACGCCGGCGAGGATGATGGCGAGCAGCCAGACCCGCGCCGGGTTGAGCCCCATGAGCTGCGGCAGCGGCTCGTCGGGGATGAGCGGCAGCGCCACGAAGGTCATGACGGCGAGCACGATGGCGGAGCGCAGCTCGCTCCAGCGCATGCGCCGCAGCAGCGCGTGCAGCACCTCGCGGCTGGCGAGAAGCGCCGTCATGACGACGGCCGCGGCCCCTGCGAAGGCGGGATCGCCGAGGACGGCGAGTGCCCCGAGCGCGAAGGTCGCCTGCCCCGCGACGACGCCCGTGACGCTGAAATTGGCGTCGGCCTCGGCCTCGCGGCGCTTGAACGTGATGAGCGCGGCCGACAGTACGGCGAGCGCGGCCATGAGGACGATCGCCGCCACCGGCGCGTTCTGCGGCGCCAGCGCCTGCGCCATGATCGCCGCGATACCGCCGAAGAAGCCGAACAGCGCGAAGGTGCGCACGCCTGCGGTGCGGCTGCCGGCCGGCGCGTCACGCTCGCGCCAGTGGCGCTCGATGCCAACGAGAAGGCCCACGGCGAGGGACACCGCGAGCCTGTAGAAGAGATCGTTGAGGTCCATGCGCAGACTGCGTCATTGCGCGCATGGCTTGTAAAGGGAAATGATGCGCACGCTGCCGTTCAGGCCGCGGCGAAGCGGCGCGGCATGGCCTTCGCCGGCTCGCCCACAGCCCGGCGCAGGCGGTTGCCCTGGCCGCGCAGCAGGAAGGCGAGCAGCACCTCGTCCACCTGCTGGGCCTCGCGCACCACCTCCATGCCGATGCGCAGCGCGTTGACCGTCGGTCCGCCGCCGGCGCCGAGCGAGGTGACCAGCCAGTGCGCATCCTCGCCGCGCACGATGCCGGTGGGACGCTCGCCCCAAACGACGAAATCGACCACCATCGCCACGAGGCAATCGGCGAAGGATGCATCCTGATCCTTCACCGCGCGGTCGAGCGCGATCAGCACATCGGCTTCTTCGCGAAATGCGATGCCATCCGGCAAGATCTCACGCTGCAGATGCGCCACGTCCTTCGCAGTAATGCGCTGACGGTCGAGGATCTCGTCGACGAAACGGAAGAAGTTCTTGTTGAGCATTGTTTGACGCCTCCCCGGCATTCTTTGCGCCGGTGTGATTGCTTCCTGTCACGAACGATCCTGCGCCCAACCACTCGCCAAGTTCTTAACGGCCAATCGTGAATCTTTGTTCAGGTTAAGCGTTGTTGACGGCCCGTGGTTGACGGAAAATCACCGTCATCGGTGCAACTGTCGCCATCATGCCGAGGTTCCCGTCTTGCAGCGGTGCAAGAGGCATTTGCGCGGCTAGGGATTTGCGCTGCCGTCGCCATCTGGCAGCAAGAGCGGCAACAGCAGCCAGGGAGCAGAGCCATGGCACGTTCGGCAGGCATTCACCACGTCACCGCGATCGCGAGCGACCCGCGGCGCAACCTCGACTTCTACACCCGCGTTCTCGGGCTGCGCTTCGTCAAGAAGACGGTGAATTTCGACGATCCCAGCACCTACCACTTCTATTTCGGCGACGAGGAGGGCAACCCCGGCACCATCCTCACCTTCTTCCCGTGGTCGCACGTGGCGCCGGGACGGCCGGGCGTCGGCCAGACGCTGGAAACCGCCTTCCTCATCCCCGAGGAGGCGCTCGGCTTCTGGACGGAGCGGCTCATTACCCTCGGCGTCACGCACGAGGCGCCCACGAGGCGCTTCGACCGCACGGTCCTGCCGTTCCGGGATCCCGACGGCATGCGCCTGGCGCTCGTCGCGACGCCTGGCCTCGTCGGGAAGGCCTGGACGACGGGCGACATCCCGGCCGAGGTCGCCATCCGCGGCTTCGCGGGCGTGACGCTGCTCGTCGACCGGCCGGAGCCGACGGCGGCGGTCTTGACCGAGGTCTTCGGCTTCGTGGAAGCCGGCCGCACGGAGAACCTCGTCCGCTACCGGGGCGAGGCCGAGGTCGGCGGCTATGTGGACCTGCGCATCGCCGGCGGCTTCCTGCCCGGCACCATGGGCGCCGGCTCGGTGCACCATGTCGCCTTCCGGGCCGCGGGCGACGCGGACCAGGCGGCGATGGCGAAGGCGCTGCGCGAGAAGCTCGGCATCGCCGCGACGGAGCAGAAGGAGCGCAACTATTTCCGCTCCGTCTATTTCCGGGAGCCCGGCGGCGTCATCTTCGAGATCGCCACCGACGATCCGGGCTTTGCCATCGACGAGAGCCTCGAGGCGCTCGGCACCTCCCTCAAGCTGCCGCCCTTCTACGAGAAGGACCGGGAGCGGATCGAGGCCGTCCTGCCCGCGCTCGACTGAGCCGGACCATCAACCCCGTGAGCCGTGCCCGCCCTCGCGCGGGCACGGCAGGAACAATTGCGATGAGCGACTTCATCCATCACTACGAAGCCGGCGGCGCCGAGCGCCCGCCGCTCCTCCTGCTGCACGGCACGGGCGGCGACGAGCATGACCTCGTGCCGCTTGGCCGCACGCTCGCCCCCGGGGCGGCGCTCCTGTCGCCGCGCGGCAAGGTGCTGGAGAACGGCATGCCGCGCTTCTTCCGCCGCTTCGGCGAGGGGCGGTTCGACGTCGAGGACATCAAGCTCCGCGCGGCCGAGCTCGCCGCCTTCGTCGAGGAGGCCCGCGAGCGCTACGGCATCGCGCAGCCAATCGCGCTCGGCTTCTCCAACGGCGCCAACATCGCCGCGGCGATGCTGCTGCTCGCGCCGGAGGCGCTTGCCGGGGCCGTCCTCCTCAGGGTCATGACGCCGCTGGTGCCGGACGTGCTGCCGGACCTTGCCGGCAAGCCCGTGCTGATGCTGTCGGGTTCGGCCGATCCGATCGTCCCGGCCGACGATGCGGCGCGGCTCGCCGGCCTGCTGCGCGAGGCGGGCGCGACGGTGCAGCACCAGGTGCTGCCGGCCGGGCACGGCCTGACGCAGGCGGACGTCAATCTCTCCGCACGCTGGCTGGCCGAGGCCGCTTGAAGAGCCCTCGAAGGATAGGCAAGGCCCGAAGCGCGGATCGCCCCGCTTCGGGTCTTCCTTTTTGCGCCCTCGCCGCCTCCGTCACCCGCAGCCTCGCGTCCCCTGCAAGGCTCGCCCGGCAGCCCTGACCCGCAGCCGCTTGCCAATCACCGAAGAGCAACGGAGTGTGTGGCGTCGGCCCCGACGGCCGGGCGCTCCACCGAGGGGGAACAAGAATTGGCACAGGTTGCGGCACGCAGGTCGCCGGCGCGCGACGATGCGCTCGACAAGGCACTCCGGCTTCTCGAAACACTGCCGCTGGTCGACGGCCACAACGACCTGCCATGGGTGATTCGCGAGGACGCCCGAGCCCGCGGCGACGTCCTCGCCTACGACCTGACCCGCGAGCATCAGGACGGCGACACCGACATCCCCCGCCTCCTCGCCGGCCGCGTCAGCGCCCAGTTCTGGGCTGCCTTCATCCCGACCTATGTGCCCCATCCCGGCCGCACCACGCTGGAGCAGATCGACGTCATCCTGCGCTTGCAGGAGGCGCATCCCGACGTCTTCATGCCGGCGACGAAGGCGAGCGACATCGCGAAGGCCAAGAAGCTCGGCAAGATCGCCTCCTTCATCGCCGTGGAGGGCGGCGTCGGCCTCGAGAACAGCCTGGCGCCGCTGCGCGTCTGGCACGCCGCCGGCGCGCGGCTGATGACGCTCTGCCACAACGAGACGCTGGACTGGGTCGATTCCGCCACCGATGCGCCGCGCCACGGCGGCCTCACTGCCTTCGGCCGCGCCGTGGTGCGGGAGCTCAACCGCCTCGGCATGATCGTCGACTGCGCCCATGTCTCGCACGACGTCATGCGCCAGGTGCTCGACGTCTCGCGCGCGCCGGTCGTCTTCTCCCACTCGAATGCCTTCGCCCTGTGCGACCACCCGCGCAATGTGCCCGACGACGTGCTCGCCCGCGTCAAAGGCAACGGCGGCATCGTCATGGCGACCTTCGTGCCCGACTTCATCGGCCAGCAGTCGCGCGACTGGATGCGTCCGCTGAAGGACGAGTACGGCAAGAGCCGCCACGACATCGACATGGGAGCGGCGGTCGCGGCCCGCGCGCGTGACGCGGGCCCGTGGCCGCGCGGCACGCTCGAGCAGCTCTGCGATCACACCGAATATATCGCCGACAAGGCCGGCCTCCGGCACGTGGGCATCGGCTCCGACTTCTTCGGCGGCCCGACGCCGCCGGGCCTGGAGGACGCGAGCCGCTTCCCGCACCTCCTCGCCGAGCTCATCCGCCGCGGCTGGTCGGACGACGCCATCGCCGGCATCGCCTCGCGCAATTTCCTGCGCGTCTTCCGCACGGTGGAGCGCATCGGACGCGAATTGCGCAAGAGCGAGAAACCGGCGCTGGGGACGGTGGAGGATTTTGACGGACGGTAGGCGCCGGCCCCAGATAACCGGTTCACGCGAACCCTTTCCGCCCGTCGTGGCCGGGCTTGTCCCGGCCATCCACGCCTTTTCAGCCGAGCGCGAGCGTCGCGGCGTGGATGCCCGCGACAAGCGCGGGCATGACGACGGGAACTGTACGATCCCCCTTAAAGCGGAATATTGTCGTGCTTGCGCCAGGGCTGCTCGGCCTTCTTGGCGCGCAGCATGGCGAGGGCGCGGGCCACGCGCCGGCGCGTCGAATGCGGCATGATCACCTCGTCGATATAGCCGCGCTCGGCCGCGACGAAGGGCGACATGAAGCGGTCCTCGTATTGCTTCGTGCGCGCCGCGATCTTCTCCGCATCACCGATGTCCTGGCGGAAGATGATCTCGACCGCGCCCTTGGCGCCCATCACCGCGATCTGCGCCGTCGGCCAGGCGTAGTTCACGTCCCCGCCCACATGCTTCGAGGCCATGACGTCATAGGCGCCGCCGAAGGCCTTGCGCGTGATGACGGTGACGAGCGGCACGGTCGCCTCGGAATAGGCATAGAGCAGCTTCGCCCCGTGCTTGATGAGCCCGCCGTATTCCTGCGCCGTGCCGGGCAGGAAGCCGGGCACGTCGACAAGGGTCAGGATCGGGATCTCGAAGGCGTCGCAGAAGCGCACGAACCGCGCCGCCTTGCGCGAGGCATCCGCGTCGAGCACGCCGGCGAGCACCATCGGCTGGTTGGCCACGACGCCGACGGTGCGCCCCTCGAGCCGGATGAATCCGGTGATGATGTTCCTGGCGTAAGCCTCTTGGATCTCGAAGAAATCGCCCTCGTCCGCAATCTTCAGGACGAGTTCCTTCATGTCGTAGGGCTTGTTCGGGTTGTCCGGCACGAGCGTGTCGAGCGACATCTCCACCCGGTCCGCCTCGTCCTCGGTCGGCCATTCCGGCACGCCCTCGGTGTTGTTGGCGGGCAGGAAGTCCATCAGCCTGCGGATCTGCAAGAGCGCCTCGACGTCGTTGTCCCAGGCCCCGTCGGCGACGGAGGACTTCGTCGTGTGCACCTTGGCGCCGCCGAGCTCCTCCGACGTGACCGTCTCGTTGGTCACGGTCTTCACCACGTCCGGCCCGGTCACGAACATGTAGCTCGTGTCGCGCACCATGAAGATGAAGTCGGTCATCGCCGGGGAATAGACGTCGCCGCCGGCGCAGGGACCCATGATCACCGAGATCTGCGGGATGACGCCCGAGGCGACCACGTTGCGCTTGAAGACCTCGCCATAGCCGCCGAGCGCCGCGACCCCCTCCTGGATGCGGGCGCCGCCGGCATCGAACAGGCCGATGACCGGCGCGCGCATCTTCACCGCCATGTCCTGGATCTTGGTGATCTTCTGCGCGTGCGTCTCGGAGAGCGAGCCGCCGAAGACGGTGAAGTCCTTGGCGAAGACGAAGACGGTGCGGCCGTTGATGGTGCCCCAGCCGGTGACGACGCCGTCGCCCGGGAACTTCGTCCCCTCCATGCCGAAGTCGACGCAGCGGTGCTCGACGAACATGTCGAACTCCTCGAACGAGCCCGTGTCGAGCAGCAGGGCGATGCGCTCGCGCGCCGTGAGCTTGCCGCGCGCATGCTGGGCGGCGATGCGCTTCTCGCCGCCGCCGAGGCGCGCCCCGGCGCGCCGTTCTTCGAGCCTCTCGAGGATGTCCTTCATGCGCCTCCCCCACGGTCGGTTCCTTGTCGCCTGCGTGATTAGCACGCCGGCAAAGCCGCAGGAACCGATACGGTAGGCGGATAAGTGCAAGGCCGCTTAGGCGAGAGGCTCGGGACGTCCGAAGCACCGGCGCGGGGACGGCCGAACCTTCCTCTCCCCGCCGATGGCGGCATTATCGCAGAAGAACCCGGTACCTTGATCCTCCCCCGCATGGGGGAGGTGGCGCTGCGCAGCAGCGACGGAGGGGGCCGCGGGGCTCAGATTGCAAGCCCCGCTCCCAGCCTTGACCCCACCCGTCTCGGTCCTGTGGACCGATCCACCCTCCCCTGAAGGGGAGGGATCAGCTCGCCCTGACGTGGGTGAGGGCTGCCATGCGGGATTTCAGTGGATCGCCTCGAGCATACGCGCCGCCGCGGCGAAGTCGCGCCAGCGCACGGCCCGGCGGGCGAGCGCCTCCTCGTCCTCACCCCAGATCTCCATCTGCACCTCTTCGTCGAGATGCGCGGCCCGCCAGCCCGCCTCCGCCGTCAGGTGACCGCGGGCGACGGCGAGCGCAATGACGGCGGAGCCGCTGAGCGTCGTCAGCACATGGAGCGCGGCGAGCGCCAGGGGAATGTCGAACCGGGCCACCGCGGCGGCCGTGGCGGAAAGCGATGCCTCGGGCTGGGCCACGAACATCACCCCCTCGACGAGCACGAAGCGCGCGCCGAGCGCTTCCCGCGCCCAGGCGAGGATCGGGTCCCAGATCTCCCTTTGGCGCGCGACGAGCCGCTCCGGCCCCTCGGCGCGGTAGCACAGGAGGTCCGAGCCGGCATATTTGACGACATCGGCCGCCACCGCCGCCATCTCGCGCGCCACGCCGTCGATGGCGGAATTGGCGAGCCGCGTCAGCGGCATCGTCGCGGGGTCGATCTGCTCGCCCTGCGCCGCCCATTCGGCCGCCACGGCTTCGCCGGCCGCCCGCGTCGGCAGCGCCAGGAGCGCCCTGCCGGGCGTGCGAGCCGGACGCCCGTCGAGCACGAGGACGAAACCCTCCGCGCGCTCCTCCACCGCCGCCTCCTTGTAGAAGCGGCGCGGCAGGTTCGCCTTCATCGACTGCTGGGCCACCCGCATCGGATCGCGCACGGTCTCGCCGTCCGTGGGAAACCAGTCGCTGGTCAGTTCGTCACGCATGATGCGTCCTTAACACGAAGAAGCCGGCGCGGCGACGCGGAAGCGATTCCACGCCAATGACTTGCAGGCAAAAGCGGAATCTGCGACCGAGCCGCCGGTCACACCGCCGCGCCGAGGGCCCGGGCTGAATCAGAATGGGCAAGAACGGCCGCAAGTTCTTCAATCGACTCCACAATCACCTGCGCCCCCGCCTCCCGCAGGGCATCGACCCGGCAATAGCCCCAGCCGACACCGACGGCGCGGCAACCGGCGGCCCGCGCCATCTGCATGTCATAGGTGCTGTCGCCGATCATGACGGTCTCGCCCGGCAGAGCACCCACCTCCCCCATCGCCTGTTCGAGCATGGCGGGATGGGGTTTTGATGGCGCATCGTCCGCCGTCTGCACGCTGGCGAAGAGCCTGTGCCAGCCGTGGGCATCGAACAGCCGGCGCACCCCGCGCTGCGACTTGCCGGTGGCGATGCCGAGGAGATGATCCTGCCGCCCCGCAAGGTCGCGCACCAGCGCATCGGCCCCGGCAAAGAGCGGTGACGCGAGCGCCGGCTCGGCGAGAAGCCGCGGGAAGGCCACCCGATAGGTCGCCTCCAGCGCCGCATGCGGCCCATCCGGCCCCGCAAGCGCGCGAAAGGTCTCGGCGAGCGACAGGCCGACGGCCGAGAGCACCTGCTCCCGGCTCGGCGCCGGCAGGCCATGCGCGGCAAAGGTCGCCTCCTGCGCGGCCACGAGCAGGTTCTGGCTGTCGACCAGCGTGCCGTCGATGTCGAAGACGAGGAAGCGCACGGCTACTCCTCCGGCGCCTCGACGATCGGATCGTAGCCGCCCGTATCGAAGCCCAGCAGGTTCCACGACTGCTGCATGTGCGGCGGCAGCGGCGCCGTCACGTCGATGGGCTTGCCCGTGCGCGGATGCGGGATGACGATGCGCCGCGCCAGCAGATGCAGCCGGTTCTGGATGCCGCCCGGCAGTTCCCAGTTCTCGACGTTGAAATATTTCGGGTCGCCGACGATCGGGTGGCCGATATGGGCCGTATGTGCGCGCAATTGGTGCGTGCGCCCGGTCACCGGCTTCAGCGACAGCCACGAGAGCTTCTGCGCCGCCGTGTCCACGACGGCGTAATAGGTGACGGCATGGCTCGCCCCCTCGTCGCCGTGCAGGGCGACGCGCATGCGGGCATCGCCGTCGAGCGCCTCCTCCTTGGCGAGATAGGTCGAGACGCGGCCCTGCCGCACGCGCGGCACGCCGGCGACCAGCGCCCAGTAGATCTTGCGCGCCGAGCGCGAGCGGAAGGACTTGGCGAGCGTCGTCGCGGCAAAGCGCGTCTTGGCGATGACGAGGCAGCCGGCCGTGTCCTTGTCGAGCCGGTGCACCAGGCGCGGCTTCTGGCCCTCGGCATCGCGCAGCGCCTCCAGCATGCCGTCGACATGGCGCGTCGTGCCCGAGCCGCCCTGCACCGCAAGGCCCATGGGCTTGTTGAGCACGAGGACGTCCTTGTCCTCGTAGAGCGTGATGGACTTGAGGAAGGTGGCGTCGCTCTCGTCCTTCGCCGGGGTGCGGGCGGCGGGCTTCTTCTCCTCGAGCTTGAGCGGCGGCACGCGCACGCTCTGGCCCGCCTCGAGCCGCTCGTTCGGCTTGGCGCGCTTCATGTCGATGCGCAACTCGCCCTTGCGCACGATGCGCTGGATATGGGTGAAGGCGAGCTGCGGGAAACGGGCGACGAGGAAGCGGTCGAGGCGCATGCCCGCTTCATCCGGCGCGACCGTCAGGGTCTGCACGCCGGTAACGAGCGTCTCGGTCGCTGCCGCCTTGGCCGCCGCCTTGGTGCCCGCCTTGACCGAAGATGCCGGCGCCTGCCCTGCGCGGGGCGTCTTGGCGGGGGTCGCCGCCTTCGCGCGCTCGAGACCGCGCGTGCCGCGCGCAGGCCCCTTGCCCGCACCCTTCGCTGTGCCCGGCGCCTTGCCGGCGCCCTGAGCCGCCGGCCGGCCCGCGCGCGCCTGCCCGCGGCCGTTGCGCGTCGACGGGCCGGAGCGCGGGCCTGAGCCGCCGGAGCCGGTTCTCGTGTTCTTCATGCGATGCTCCGAATGCAGCCGGGCCTGGCGTCGTCGCGCCCTGCCCCGTCGATAGCCTCTTCAGCGGGCAAAGTCACCGCCGCCGCTCGGCCCTCAGCTTTTCCCACCACTCCAGCCGCTTGCGGATCTCGCGCTCGAAGCCGCGTTCCACCGGCTCGTAGAAATGCTGGCGCCCGAGCTTCTCCGGCCAGTAATCCTGCCCCGAGAAGGCGTCCGGCTCGTCGTGGTCGTAGGCGTAGCCGGCGCCGTAGCCCTCGTTCTTCATGAAGCGCGTCGGCGCGTTGAGGATGGTCATCGGCGGCATGAGGGAGCCACCCTCCTTGGCCGCGCGGCTCGCTGCCTTGAAGGCGACGTAGGCCGCGTTCGACTTCGGCGCGGTGGCGAGATAGATCACCGCCTGCGCCAGTGCCAGTTCCCCTTCCGGCGTGCCGAGGAAGTCGTAGGCCTCCTTCGCCGCATTGGCGACGACGAGGGCCTGCGGGTCGGCGAGGCCGATGTCCTCCACCGCCATGCGCACGAGGCGGCGGGCGAGGAACAGCGGGTCCTCGCCCGCGTCCAGCATGCGGGCGAGATAATAGAGCGCGGCGTCGGGATCGGAGCCGCGGATCGTCTTGTGCAGGGCCGAGATGAGGTTGTAGTGCCCGTCCTGCGCCTTGTCGTAGATCGGCGCCCGCCGCTGCACGATGTCCTGCAGCTTGGCCGTGTCGAAGACCTCGCCCTCGCCCGCGGCACGCCAGATCTCTTCCGCGAGCGTCAGTGAGGCGCGCCCGTCCCCGTCGGCCATGCGCACGAGCGACAGCCGCGCCTCCGCATCGAGCGGCAGCGGTTTTCCCTCGATTTCCTCGGCCCTTGCGAGGAGCTTCTGAATCGCTTCCTCATCGAGGGCCTTGAAGGTCATCACCCGGGCGCGGGAGAGGAGCGCGGCGTTGAGCGAGAAGGACGGGTTCTCCGTCGTCGCGCCGACGAGCGTGATGGTGCCGTCCTCCATCACCGGCAGGAAGGCATCGAGCTGCGCCCGGTTGAAGCGGTGGATCTCGTCGACGAAGAGCAGGGTGCCCTGCCCCGCGGCGCGGCGGCCGCGGGCCGTCTCGAAGGCCTTCTTGAGGTCGGCGACGCCGGAGAAGATGGCCGACATCGGCTCGAAGACGAGCTTCGTCTCGCCGGCGAGCAGCCGCGCGACGGTCGTCTTGCCGGTTCCCGGCGGTCCCCAGAAGACGAGCGAGCCCACCGACCCGGAGCGCAACAGGCGCGTCAGCGCCCCGTCCGGCCCGACGAGATGGTCCTGCCCCACGACCTCGGCGAGGCGCTGCGGCCGCAGCCGGTCGGCGAGCGGTCGCGGCGCCTCCTTGTCCAGCCCCGCAGCCCCGAAAAGATCGCTCATCGCGCCCGCTCAGCCCCCGAGCACCGTGGTGAAGACCTGGCCCTTGCGGTTGATGGTCAGCTCCCAGTAGCGGGCGCGCTGGCTCGTCGCGCGGGCGAGATCCCGCGAAGAGGCGATCTTCGCGCCATTGATCGCCATGATGACGTCGCCCTTCTGGAAGCCGAACTGCGCCGCCGGGCTGCCCTCCGCGAGCTCCGAGACGACGGCGCCGTTCTCCGCCTGCTCGAGATACAGCTCCTCGACCACGGCGGGCGACAGGTTGACCGCCGTGATGCCCGTCAGCGGCGTACGCCCGCCGACCGTGACCGGATCGCGCGGCGGATCCTCCGGCGCGGCGACGAGCGAAACCGAGAGCACCTCCTCCTTGCCGCCGCGCAGCACCGTCAGCGGCAGGGTGCCGCCGATCGGCCGGGTCGCGAAGCGGTAGCCGAAGCCGTCCGGGTCGTCGATCGGCTGCCCGCCGACGGCGGTGATGAGGTCGCCGCGCCTGAGCCCGGCCTTGGCCGCCGGCCCGCGCTCGTCGACCGAGGCGACCAGCGCCCCCGCCGGCCGCGGCAGGCCGAGGCTTTCCGCGATGTCGCTGGTGACCTGCTGCAGCCGTGCGCCGAACCATGGCCGGCGCACGGCGGCGCCGCCGTTGCGCGCCGATTCGACGACGACGCGCACCATGGCCGAGGGAATGGCGAAGCCGATGCCGTGGCTGCCGCCGGAACGCGAGAAGATGGCCGTGTTGATGCCCACGACCTCGCCGCGCATGTTGACGAGCGCCCCGCCGGAGTTACCAGGGTTGATGGCCGCATCCGTCTGGATGAAGGACTGGAAGTCGCTGATGCCGACCTGGGTGCGGGCGAGCGCCGACACGATGCCCTGCGTCACCGTCTGCCCCACCCCGAACGGATTGCCGATGGCGATGACGAAATCGCCGACCTCGAGCCCTTCGGAATCCCCGAAGGCGAGCGCCGGGAACGGCCCCTTCTCCGCAAGGCGGAGAACGGCGAGGTCCGTCCGCGGGTCGCGCAGCACGATGTCGGCGGCGAATTCGCGCCGGTCGGCGAGCGCCACCTTCACCTCCGTCATGCCCTCGATTACGTGGTTGTTGGTGACGACGAGGCCGGACGGGTCGACGATGACGCCCGAGCCGAGCGAGCGCTGCACCCGCTCGCGCGGCACGCCGAAGCCGCCGTCCCCGAAGAAGCGGCGGAAGAAAGGATCTTCGAAGAAGGGATTTGACGGCCGCTTCTCGACGCGCGCGCCATAGACGTTGACGACGCTCGGCGCCGTCTTTTTGACGACCGGCGCGAGCGAGAGCTGTACCTGCGCCCTGTCGGCGGGCACCTGGCGCTCCTGCGCCGGCGCCGGCCCTGCTGCGATGAGGGCCGCGACGAGGGCAGGAAGGACAAGCGAACGATGCATCGATGGTGTCTCGCTGTGCTGCCGTGGACAGATCCGGAAAGTTCTCACCGGCAGATATAGTTTCCCGCGCGATTGCGCGCAAAGCGGGGCGCGTCCCCCGCGCCCCGCCTTTCCTTCAGGGAGCTGGACCGCAGCGGCGCAAAACAAAAGGGCGGCCGAAGCCGCCCTCCTTCAACGCAGACGAGGCGAAGGCTCAGCTCTCGCTGGCCTCGACGACCTCTTCCTTCTGCGTCGGGCCCGAATCCTGGCCCTTGGCATCGACGTCGCGGTCGACGAACTCGATCACGGCCATCGGCGCGTTGTCGCCGTAGCGGAAGCCCGCCTTCAGCACGCGCGTGTAGCCGCCATTGCGCTCCTTGTAGCGCGGGCCGAGCACGTCGAAGAGCTTCTTGACGAGGGCGACGTCGCGGATCTGGGCGATCGCCTGGCGGCGGGCGTGCAGGTCGCCGCGCTTGCCGAGGGTGACGAGCTTCTCGACCACCGGGCGCAGGTCCTTCGCCTTGGGCAGCGTGGTGACGATCTGCTCGTGCTTGATCAGCGCACCGGCCATATTGGCGAACATCGCCTTGCGGTGCTCGGACGAGCGGTTGAAACGACGATGCGCGAAACCGTGACGCATGGCTCTCTCCTTGTCTCACGGCCGCCGTGCCAAGGTACGGCCGTCCATTGTTCTTGAGGCAGTCGGCAGTGGGCAGTCGGCAATCGGAACCCAACTCCGACTGCCTAATGCCAACTGCCTATTGCCACTCAGTAGTGTTCCTCGAAGCGCTTGGCGAGCTCGTCGATGTTGTCCGGCGGCCAGCCGCTCACTTCCATGCCGAGGTGCAGGCCCATGGAGGCGAGCACTTCCTTGATCTCGTTGAGCGACTTGCGGCCGAAGTTCGGCGTGCGCAGCATCTCGGCTTCCGTCTTCTGGATGAGGTCGCCGATGTAGACGATGTTGTCGTTCTTGAGGCAGTTGGCCGAACGCACCGAGAGCTCGAGCTCGTCCACCTTCTTGAGCAGCGCCGGGTTGAAGGGCAGCTGCGGCGTCGAGACGGCAGCCTCCTCGCGGCGGGGCTCCTCGAAGTTGACGAACACGGCGAGCTGGTCCTGCAGGATGCGCGCGGCATAGGCCACCGCGTCCTCCGGGCTGACGGCCCCGTTCGTCTCGACCGTCATCGTCAGCTTGTCGTAGTCGAGGATCTGGCCTTCACGCGTGTTCTCCACGCGGTAGGAGACCTTCTTGACCGGGCTGTAGAGGCTGTCGACGGCGATGAGGCCGATCGGCGCATCCTCGGGACGGTTGTGCTCGGCCGCCACGTAGCCCTTGCCCGTGTTGACCGTGAACTCCATGCGGATCTCCGCGCCCTCGTCGAGCGTGCACAGGGCCAGCTCCGGGTTGAGGATCTCCACATCGCCGACCGTGGCGATATCGCCCGCGGTGACGACGCCCGGGCCCTGCTTGCGCAGCGTCATGCGCTTGGGGCCGTCGCCCTGCATCTTGACCGCGATGGTCTTGATGTTGAGCACGATGTCCGTCACGTCCTCCCGCACGCCGGGAATGGACGAGAACTCGTGCAGGACGCCGTCGATGTGCACGGCCGTCACCGCCGCGCCCTGCAGCGACGACAGCAGCACGCGCCTCAGCGCGTTGCCGAGCGTCAGGCCGAACCCGCGCTCCAGCGGCTCGGCGACGACCGTCGCCACGCGCCTGGCATCGTCACCCGGCGACACCTCGAGCTTGTTCGGCTTGATGAGCTCTTGCCAGTTCTTCTGGATCACGACCGCACCTCATGCGTGTCTCAAACGTCGGGCGGGGCACGACAGCCTCGCCCGCTACAGGCGCGGCACGGCGGCTAAGCCGTGCCGGCAAGGCATCAGACGCGCCGGCGCTTGCGCGGGCGGCAGCCGTTGTGCGGGATCGGCGTCACGTCGCGGATCGACGTCACCGTGAAACCCGCCGCCTGAAGCGCGCGCAGGGCCGATTCACGACCCGAACCCGGGCCGGACACCTCGACCTCGAGCGTGCGCATACCGTGCTCGGCCGCCTTGCGCGCGGCATCCTCGGCCGCGACCTGGGCCGCATAGGGGGTCGACTTGCGCGAGCCCTTGAAGCCCATGGCGCCGGCGGACGACCAGGAGATCGTGTTGCCCTGCGCGTCGGTGATGGTGATCATCGTGTTGTTGAACGAGGCGTTCACGTGGGCGACGCCCGACACGATGTTCTTGCGTTCACGGCGGCGAACGCGGGTGGCTTCTCTTGCCATTCTTCAGGATCCTTCAAGCGCGCCCGTCACACCAGGCGCTCGGGATGATGTCCCCGAGGGGACGTACGACACGAGCCCGCACATGGCGGGCCCGCGAGATCACTTCTTCTTGCCGGCGATCGGCTTGGACTTGCCCTTGCGGGTGCGCGCATTCGTATGCGTGCGCTGGCCGCGGACCGGCAGGTTGCGGCGGTGACGCAGGCCGCGGTAGCTGCCGAGGTCCATGAGCCGCTTGATGTTCATCGACACTTCGCGGCGCAGGTCGCCTTCGACGAGGTAGTCGCGGTCGATCGTCTCGCGGATCTGCAGCACTTCCTGGTCGGTCAGCTCGTTGACGCGGCGCTCGGCCGGGATGCCGACCTTCTCGCAGATCTCGCCCGCATTCTTCGGGCCGATGCCGTGGATGTACTGCAGCGCGATGACGACGCGCTTGCTCGTCGGAATGTTTACACCAGCGATACGGGCCATTGCCGTCTCCATGTGCCGGTCGGACAACCCGACCGGGCGTTGTGGCCTGCGTCCGGTGGAGCCCGGCCCCTGCAGGCGTCAATAAGACGAGCGACACCGCCTCCTCTCGCGGAGGAAGCAGCATCGCTCATGAACGTAGGGCGCGTCCACTAACGCCTTGTCGAGGCAAAGTCAACCCACCCGGGAAAATCCGTCAGGCCGCGACGAGCACGCGCTCGATGTCCGCCGAGACCTTGTCGATGTCCTGCATGCCGTCGATCACGGCGAGCTGGCCCCGCTCCGCATAATAGGGCGCGACGACCGCCGTATCGCGGTTGTAGGCCGCGAGCCGGGTCTTGAAGACCTCCGGATCGTCGTCCTTGCGCACGGCTTCGCCCCGGGCCTTCGTCTCCTCGGCCCGCTTCACGATGCGGCCGACGAGTTCGTCCTGGTCAACCTTGAGCTCGACCACGGCGTCGAGCTTGAGGCCCTTGCTCTCGAGCAGGCCGTCGAGCGCCTTCGCCTGGGCGACGGTCCGCGGAAAGCCGTCGAGGATGAAGCCCTTGCGCGCGTCCGGCTCGTCCAGCCGCTCGGCGACGATGCCGATCACGATGTCGTCGGAGACGAGCTGTCCGGCATCCATGACCGCCCGGGCCTTCAGGCCGATCGGCGTGCCCGCGGCCACCGCGGCGCGCAGCATGTCGCCCGTCGAAAGCTGCGGAATGCCGTAGCGGGCGACCAGCCGCTTGGCCTGCGTGCCCTTGCCCGCTCCCGGCGGCCCCAACAGAATGAGCCTCATTTGCGCCTTGCCCCCCGCAACTTGGCCTTCTTCACCAACCCTTCGTACTGATGGGCGAGAAGATGCCCATGTACCTGCGCGACCGTATCCATGGTCACGCTCACGACAATCAGGAGCGATGTGCCACCGAAATAGAACGGCAATGCGGCATAGGAGATGAGAATCTCCGGAATGAGGCAGATCAGCGCCAGATAGGCCGCGCCGATCACCGTGATGCGCGTCAGGACCGTGTCGATATAGTCAGCGGTGCGCTCGCCGGGCCGGATGCCCGGAATGAAGCCGCCGTGCTTCTTGAGGTTGTCCGCGGTCTCCGTCGGGTTGAAGACGATGGCCGTGTAGAAGAACGCGAAGAAGACGATCAGCGCCACGTAGAGGATCATGTACGCCGGCCGGCCGTGGCCGATATAGGCCGAGATCGTCGACAGGAGGCCGGTGCCCTGGTCCTGCGAGAAGGTGGCGATGGTCGTCGGCAGGAGCAGCAGCGAGGAAGCGAAGATCGGCGGGATGACGCCGGCCGTGTTGAGCTTGAGCGGCAGGAACGATGTCTGCCCCTCGTACATGCGGTTGCCGACCTGGCGCTTGGGATAGTTGATCAGGAGCCGGCGCTGGGCGCGCTCCATGAAGACGATGAAGGCGATGACGCCGATCGCCATCACGATCACGCCGAGAATGAGGCCGGTCGAGACCGCGCCCTGCCGGCCGAGCTCGAGCGTGCCGGCGACCGCCGACGGCAGCTCCGCCACGATGCCGGCGAAGATGATGAGCGAAATGCCGTTGCCGATGCCGCGCGAGGTGATCTGCTCGCCGAGCCACATCAGGAACATGGTGCCACCCGTGAGCGTGATCACCGTCGAGATGCGGAAGAACATGCCCGGGTCCTGCACCACGTTGCCCGAGCTCTCGAGCCCGATCGCGATGCCATAGGCCTGGAACACGGCCAGGAGCACGGTCAGATAGCGCGTGTACTGGTTGATCACCTTGCGGCCCTGCTCGCCCTCCTTCTTGAGGGCCTCGAGCGTCGGCACGACGCTGGTCAGCAGCTGCACGATGATCGATGCCGAGATGTACGGCATGATGTTGAGGGCGAAGATGGCCATGCGGCCGACCGCGCCACCCGCGAACATGTTGAAGAGGCCGAGCACGCCGGCCTGCGCCTGGCGGAAGATGTCCGCCACGGCGTTGGGATCGATCCCCGGCAGGGGAATGTAGGTGCCGACGCGATAGACGACGAGGGCGGCGAGCGTGAACCAGATCCGCTTCTTGAGTTCCTCGGCCTTGGCCAAGGCCCCGAAATTCAGATTCGCTGCGAGCTGTTCAGCTGCCGATGCCATATCGCTTCATCCCTTACGATCCCCCGCATGGACGCGGCGGCCGGAGAAGGCCCCAGCCGCCGCACCGTTGCTCAAGTGGGATCTAGCTCACGCTTCCACCACGGGCTGCGCGAGAATCTTCACCGAACCGCCGGCCTTCTCGATGGCCGAGACCGCGTTCTTGGACGCGCCGGCAACCTCGAACACGAGCTTGGCGGTGAGCTCGCCCTGGCCGAGGATCTTCACGCCGTCGCGCGCACGGGCGCAGATGCCGGCGGCGACGAGCGCCTCGACCGTGACCGGAGCCGCGGCGTCGAGCTTGCCGGCATCGATCGCCTCCTGGACGCGGCCCACGTTGACCTCGTTGAGGTCACGCGAGAAGGGGTTCCAGAAGCCGCGCTTCGGCAGGCGCCGGTAGAGCGGCATCTGGCCACCCTCGAAGCCCTTGATGCGCACGCCCGAGCGGGAGGTCTGGCCCTTGACGCCACGCCCGCCGGTCTTGCCCTTGCCGGAGCCGATGCCCCGGCCGACGCGCATGCGCTTCTTGGTCGCGCCTTCGTTATCGCGAATGTCAGTGAGTTTCATGGGTCTTCCCTCCTCACTGCTCGTCGACGACGCGCACGAGGTGCTTGACGCTCGCGATCATGCCGCGCACGGCGGGCGTGTCCTCGAGGGTCGAGCGGCGATGGAGCTTGTTGAGGCCGAGGCCGATCAGCGTCTGGCGCTGCACGCCGGGGCGGCGCAGCGGGCTGCCGGTCTGCACGACCGTGACGGTCTTGGCGGACTTCTTGTCAGTCATCACCAGCCCTCCCCTCACGCGTCGGCGCCGGCGGCCTCGGCGTCGCCATCGCGACGACGGGCCTGGAGAGTGGAGACCTTGAGGCCGCGGCGGGCAGCCACCGAACGCGGGCTGTCCTCGCGCTTCAGCGCGTCGAAGGTGGCCCGCACGAGGTTGTACGGGTTCGACGAGCCGAGCGACTTCGCCACGACGTCGTGCATGCCAAGCGTCTCGAACACGGCGCGCATCGGGCCGCCGGCGATGATGCCGGTACCGGCCGGCGCGGCGCGCAGGACGACGCGACCGGCGCCCCAGCGCCCGGCGACGTCGTGATGCAGCGTGCGGCCTTCCTTCAGCGGCACGCGGACCATGCCGCGCTTGGCGGCATCGGTGGCCTTGCGGATGGCCTCCGGCACCTCGCGGGCCTTGCCGTGGCCGAAGCCGACGCGGCCCTTCTGGTCGCCGACGACGACGAGGGCGGCGAAGCCGAAGCGACGGCCACCCTTCACGACCTTGGCGACGCGGTTGATGTGGACCAGGCGATCCACGAACTCGCTGTCGCGCTCCTCGCGCTCACGCGGTTGACGTTCTCTAGCCATATCTTCTTCTCGACTGACGCGGGGCGGCTCCGCTCGCAAAACATGCCGCCTGTGGCAGACTCGTGCCTGCAATGTGGGACACACATGCAACGCACGAGCGCCGATGACAAGAGCCCAACCAGACTCTGAAACGCAAAAGCGGTTGCGCGCCTTTGCGTTTCACAGGCCGTTCCGGCGACGGAAACGGGCGAAGTGCCGTCTCCGGCACTCCGCCCGCCCCCAATCCTCGAGCCTCAGAAGCTGAGGCCGCCCTCGCGGGCCGCGTCAGCCAGGGCCTTCACGCGGCCGTGATAGATGAACGGTCCGCGGTCGAACACGACTTCCTTCACGCCCGCCTTGACGGCGCGCTCGGCGATCAGCTTGCCGACGGCGGCGGCGGCCTCGACCGTCGCGCCCGTCTTGAGCTGCTCGCGCATGTCCTTCTCCATCGTCGAGGCCGCAGCCAGCGTACGGCCGGCGGTGTCATCGATGATCTGCGCGTAGATCTGCTTCGACGACCGGAAAACGCTCAGCCGCGGGCGGCCATTGGCGGCGGCGCGGATCGCGCGACGCACGCGCGCCGTGCGGCGTTCCGTCGCGTTGAGGTGCTTGCCCATCTCATCCGCTCCTTACTTCTTCTTGCCTTCCTTGCGGAAGATGAACTCGTCCGCGTACTTCACACCCTTGCCCTTGTAGGGCTCGGGACCGCGGAACCTGCGGATCTCCGACGCCGTCTGGCCGACCTGCTGCTTGTCGATGCCAGCGACGATGATTTCCGTCGGCTTGGGGGTCGTGATCGTGATCCCCTGCGGGATCTCGAAGTCGATGTCGTGGCTGTAGCCGAGCGACAGCTTCAGCACCTTGCCGGCAACGGCGGCCTTGTAGCCGACGCCGCTGATCTCGAGCTTCTTCTCGAAGCCCTTCGA
Source organism: Chelatococcus caeni (assembly GCF_014196925.1). Classification (GTDB taxonomy): domain Bacteria; phylum Pseudomonadota; class Alphaproteobacteria; order Rhizobiales; family Beijerinckiaceae; genus Chelatococcus_A; species Chelatococcus_A caeni. The sequence continues at coordinate 93,287 of NZ_JACIEN010000003.1, forward strand.
CACGCCCTCGACGATGTTCGACACCTGCGAGCGCGACATGCCCCACAGGGCACGCGCACGCTTCGTCTCATCGCGCGGGTCGACCTTGATCGCCCCATCTTCCAGGACGACGGCAACGTCGTCGGGAACGACGAAGGACAGCTCGCCCTTGGCGCCCTTCACCTTGACCGTCTGGCCGTCGAGGTTGGCCGTCACGCCGGACGGCACCGCAACAGGCTTCTTACCGATACGAGACATTTGGCCTCTCCGTGGTTCTAGTCCGTGCCCTGAAGATCAGAAGACCTTGCAGAGCACTTCGCCGCCCACGTTCGTCTCGCGCGCCAGGTGGTCGGCCATGACCCCACGCGGCGTCGAGAGAATGGTGATGCCGAGGCCGTCGGCCACGCGCGGCATGGTGTCGACCGAGGCGTACACGCGACGGCCGGGCTTCGATACACGCTCGATCGAGCGGATGACCGGCTCGCCGTCGTAGTACTTCAGCTCGATCTCGAACTCGGTGCGGCCGTTGCCGTACTCGGTCGTCGAATAGCCGCGGATGTAGCCTTCGGACTGCAGCACGTCGAGGACGCGCGCACGCAGCTTCGAGCCGGGGGTGGAAACCTTGCCGCGACGGCGCATCTGCGCGTTGCGGATGCGGGTCAGCATATCGCCGAGCGGATCATTGATCGCCATGGGGGATCCTCCTTACCAGCTCGACTTCACAAGGCCGGGGATGAGACCCTTCGACCCGAGCTCGCGCAGCGCGACACGCGACATCTTCAGCTTGCGGTAGTAGGCGCGCGGACGGCCCGTCACCTCGCACCGGTTGCGGATGCGCGTGGGGTTCGCGTTGCGCGGAACTTCCGCCAGCTTCAGGCGCGCCTCGAAGCGCTCCTCCATCGACATCGACTCGTCGTTGGCGATGGCGAGCAGACGCTCGCGCCGGCCCGCATACTTCTTCACAAGCCGCTCGCGCCGCTTGTTCTTCTCGACTGAACTCTTCTTCGCCATGTCTATCTCCGGTGTCCGCGTTTGAGAGAGAAGGCTCTCACTGCCGGAACGGGAAGTTGAAGTGCTTGAGGAGAGCACGCGCCTCCTCGTCGGTCTTGGCGGTGGTGCAGACGATGATGTCCATGCCCCAGATCGCCTCGGCCTTGTCGTAGTTGATCTCGGGGAACACCAGGTGTTCCTTGATCCCGAGAGCAAAGTTGCCACGCCCGTCGAACGACTTCGGGTTGAGGCCGCGGAAGTCGCGCACGCGCGGGAGCGCCACCGTGATGAGACGGTCGACGAACTCGTACATGCGTGTCTTGCGCAGCGTGACCTTCGTGCCGATCGGCATGTTCTCGCGCACCTTGAAGCCGGCGATGGCCTTGCGGGCACGCGTGATCACCGGCTTCTGGCCGGCGATGAGGCCGAGATCCTCGGCCGCCACGGACGCCTTCTTGGAATCGTTGACCGACTCGCCGACGCCCATGTTGATCACGATCTTCTCGATGGCCGGAACCTGCATGGGGTTCTTGTAGCCGAACTCCTCGATGAGCTTCGGCCGCACGACCTCGTCGTAATGCTTCTTCATGCGCGGCGTGTAGGCCGCGTCCATCTTCGCCGTCTCAGCCATCGATCAGATCTCCCGAGCGCTTGGCGAACCGAACCTTGCGCCCGTCCTCGAGCACCTTGAAACCGACGCGGGTCGGCTTGCCGTCCTTGGGGTCGGCAACGGCGAGGTTGGACAGGTGCACCGGCAGCTCCTTGGAGATGATGCCGCCTTCCTGGTTCGCCGTCTGGCGCTGGTGGCGCTTGACGATGTTGACGCCGCGGACGAGCGCACGCTCCTCCTTCGGCATGACCTGGACGACCTCGCCGGAACGGCCCTTGTCGCGACCGGTCAGCACGACGACCTTGTCGCCCTTCTTGATCTTCGCAGCCATCACAGCACCTCGGGCGCCAGCGAAATGATCTTCATGTGGTTCTTCGCGCGCAGCTCACGCGGCACGGGCCCGAAGATGCGGGTGCCGACGGGCTCCTTCTGATTGTTGATCAGAACGGCCGCATTGCGGTCGAAGCGGATGACCGAGCCGTCGGCCCGGCGGATGTCCTTGGCGGTGCGCACGACGACCGCCTTCATGACGTCGCCCTTCTTCACGCGCCCGCGCGGGATGGCTTCCTTCACGGAGACGACGATGATGTCGCCGACGCCGGCATACTTACGCTTCGAACCACCCAATACCTTGATGCACATCACGCGACGGGCGCCGGAATTGTCGGCGACGTCGAGATTGGTTTGCATCTGGATCATGGCAACGATCCTTTCTCTGTCTCAAGCGGTTTCCGGCTCGGCCCTGCCTGCCGGACTACGCCTGACGGGGATCTCCCGTCCCCTCGCCTACGCATTAGCGCACGCTCCATAACCGAATGTCCGCCCCGGGGAAAGGGGGCGGACGCTCGGAAATGCTCGTGCAACCAGATAATCGTGGAACGGCCGGCGGATTTTCGCCCGCGCGGCCCGTCCAGATCCTCAGCCCTTGGTCGCCTCTTCGAGGACAATCCAGGACTTGAGCTTCGACAACGGCCGCGACTCCTCGATCCAGACGATGTCGCCGACCTTGAACTGGTTGTTCTCGTCGTGGGCGTGGTAGTTCTTCGTCCGGCGCACCGTCTTCTTGAAGAGCGGATGCGTGAACCGGCGCTCGACCTTGACCACGACGGTCTTGTCCTGCTTGTCGCTGACGACGACGCCCTGCAATACACGTTTCGGCATAGTCGCCTCCTCAAGCCTTCGCTTCAGCGAGCTTGGCCCGCTGCAACGTGCGCACGCGCGCGATGTCCTTGCGGACCTCATCGACGCGGGCGGTGTTCTCAAGCTGCCCCGTAGCACGCTGGAAGCGAAGATTGAACTGCTCTTTCTTCAACTTCACGAGCTCGTCCTGGAGCTGATCGACCGTCATGGTCTTGAGGTCGGAGAGCCGCTGCTTGGTCTTCATCTCCCGCTCCCTCACTCGGCAATGCGCTGGATGAAGCGCGTCTTGATCGGCAGCTTGGCCGCACCGAGACGCAGCGCCTCGCGGGCGATGTCCTCGGCGACGCCGTCGAGCTCGAACATGATGCGGCCGGGCTTCACGCGGCACGCCCAGTATTCCGGCGCGCCCTTGCCCTTACCCATACGCACTTCGGTCGGCTTGTCGGTCACGGGCACGTCCGGGAAGATCCGGATCCACACGCGGCCGGCACGCTTCATGTGACGCGTGATGGCGCGGCGCGCGGCCTCGATCTGGCGCGCGGTGATGCGCTCCGGCTCGAGGGCCTTGAGGCCGAACTGGCCGAAATTCAGGTCCGTGCCGCCCTTGGCGACGCCATGGATGCGCCCCTTGAACTGCTTACGGAATTTCGTCTTCTTGGGCTGCAGCATTATCCTGCCTCCTGACCGCCGGCGGCCTTACGCCGCGGCCTCGCGACGGCCGCCGGAGCGCTGCCCGCCTTCATCGGCAAGCCGCTTGTCCTGCGCCATCGGATCGTGTTCGAGGATCTCGCCCTTGAAGATCCACACCTTGATGCCGCACGTGCCGTACGTGGTGAACGCCGTGGCCGTGCCGTAGTCGACATCGGCGCGCAGCGTGTGCAGCGGCACGCGGCCCTCGCGGTACCATTCCATCCGGGCGATCTCGGCGCCGCCGAGGCGGCCCGAGCAGTTGATGCGGATGCCCTCGGCCCCGAGACGCATCGCTGACTGCACGGCGCGCTTCATCGCGCGGCGGAAGGCGACGCGACGCTCGAGCTGCTGGGCGATCGACTCGGCGACGAGCGTCGCGTCGATCTCCGGCTTGCGCACCTCGACGATGTTGATCGCGACGTCCGCGTCCGTCATCTTGGCCACGGTCTTGCGCAGCTTGTCGATGTCGGCGCCCTTCTTGCCGATCACCACGCCCGGGCGGGCGGAGTAGATCGTGACCCGGCACTTCTTGTGCGGACGCTCGATGACGATCTTCGACACCGCCGCCTGCTTGAGCTGCTTCATCAGGGCTTCGCGGATCGCGATGTCCTCGTGCAGGAGCTTGCCGTACTCGCCCTTGTCGGCGAACCAGCGCGAATCCCAGGTCCGGTTGATGCCGAGCCGCAGACCGATCGGGTTGACTTTCTGTCCCATCAGTTGCTCCTCACGCTTCCGCAGCGACTTCCCGAACCACGATGGTCAGGTTCGAGAACGGCTTCTCGATGCGCGCCCCGCGGCCGCGGGCGCGGGCATGGAAGCGCTTCATGACAAGCGACTTGCCGACATGGGCCTCGGCGACGACGAGGTCGTCGACGTCGAGGTCATGGTTGTTCTCGGCGTTGGCGATGGCGCTCTCGAGCGCCTTCTTCACGTCGATGGCAATGCGCTTGCGGCTGAACTCGAGGTCGGCGAGCGCGGTCGAGACCTTCTTGCCGCGGATCAAAGCGGCAACGAGGTTGAGCTTCTGCGGGGAGACGCGCAGGTTGCGCGCCACCGCCTTGGCCTCGTTGTCGTTGAGCGCGCGGGTAGCGGACTGCTTACCCATGGCTCACCTCCTCTTCGACTTCTTGTCCGCCGCGTGCCCGTAGAAGGTCCGCGTCGGAGAGAATTCGCCAAACTTGTGGCCGACCATCTCCTCGGTCACCAGGACCGGGACATGCTTCTGACCGTTGTAGACGCCAAACGTCAGGCCGACGAACTGCGGCAGGATCGTGGAGCGGCGGCTCCAGATCTTGATCACCTCAGAGCGACCGGAACCGCGAGCGGCCTCGGCCTTCTTGAGGAGGTAGCCGTCGACGAACGGGCCCTTCCAAACCGAACGTGCCATCGCGCGCCCCTTACTTCTTCTTCCGCTGGTGGCGGCTCGTGACGATGAAATCGTCCGTCCGCTTGTTCGAGCGGGTCCTCTTGCCCTTCGTCGGCTTGCCCCACGGGGTCACCGGATGGCGACCACCGGAGGTGCGACCCTCACCACCACCGTGCGGGTGGTCGATCGGGTTCATCGTCACGCCGCGGTTGTGCGGCCGGCGGCCGAGCCAGCGCGAGCGGCCCGCCTTGCCGATCGAGGTGTTCATGTGGTCCGGGTTCGACACCGCGCCCACGGTCGCGAAGCACTGGCCATGGACCAGGCGCTGCTCGCCCGAGTTGAGACGCAGGATGACGTAGCCCTGGTCACGGCCGACGATCTGCGCGTAGGTGCCGGCCGAACGGGCCAGCGCGCCACCCTTGCCGATCTTCAGCTCGACGTTGTGCACGATCGTGCCGACCGGGATGTTGCCGAGCGGCATCGCGTTGCCGGGCTTGATATCGGCCTGCTCGCCGGACATCACCACGTCGCCCACCGACAGGCGCTGCGGCGCGAGGATGTACGACAGCGCGCCGTCCTCGTACTTCACCAGCGCGATGAAGGCCGAGCGGTTCGGATCGTACTCGATGCGCTCGACGGTGGCGGGCACGCCCAGCTTCTCGCGACGCTTGAAGTCGACGAGCCGGTAGCTCTGCTTGTGGCCACCGCCACGGAACCGCACGGTCACGCGACCGTTGTTGTTGCGGCCACCCGAACCGGACTTGCCCTCGGTCAGCGTCTTGATCGGCTTGCCCTTGTAGAGCTCCGAACGGTCGACGATGACGAGCTGGCGCAGGCCCGGCGTGACCGGTTTGAATGTCTTCAGAGCCATCGGCTCACTCCCTCACCTGCTCAAAGACCCGTCGTCACGTCGATCGTCTGGCCCTCGGCGAGGGTGACGACCGCCTTCTTGACGTCGGAGCGCTGACCGACCATGCCGCGGAAGCGCTTGACCTTGCCCTTCGTGACGAGCGTGTTGACACCCGTCACCTTCACGTCGAACAGTTTCTCGACGGCCGCCTTGATCTGCGGCTTCGTCGCCGTCTTTGCGACCTTGAACACGACCTTGTTCTGCTCGGAGGCAGAGGTCGCCTTCTCGGTGATCACCGGAGCGACGATGACGTCGTAATGGCGCGGATCGATGCTCATTTGAAGCGTGCCTCCAGCGCGTCCACGGCGGCCTTGGTCAGGACCAGCTTGTCCCGCCGCAGGATGTCGTAGACGTTGATGCCCTGGACCGGCAGCACGTCCACATTCGGGATGTTGCGGGCCGCCAGACCGAAATTGCCGTCCACCGCCGCGCCGTCGACGATCAGCGCGTTGGTCAGGCCGAGCTTGCCGAAACGCTCCTTGAGCGCCTTGGTCTTCGGCTCGTTCACCGCCGCAGCGTCGAGAACGACGATCGATCCGTCCTTGGCCTTCGCCGAGAGGGCGTGGCGCAGCGCGAGCTGCCGCACCCGCTTCGGCAGGTCGTGGTCGTGATCGCGCACGACCGGGCCGAAGGCCTTGCCACCGCCGCGGAACTGGGGCGCGGAAGCCGCGCCGTGACGGGCGTTGCCCGTGCCCTTCTGACGGTAGAGCTTCTTGGTCGTCCGGCTGATCTCGGAGCGGCCGAGCGTCTTGTGCGTGCCGGCCTGGCGCTTCGCCAGCTGCCAGCGCACGTAACGGTGGATGAGGTCGGCCCGCGGCTCAAGGCCGAAGATCGCCTCGTTGAGCTCGATCGAGCCGGCCTTGCCGCCGTCGAGCGTCGTCACGTCGAGCTTCATCACGCGCGCTCCTCACCTTCGATCGCCGCAGCGGCCTCGCCGTTGCCGCGCTCGCGGAACGCGCCCGGAACCGGGGCGTCCTTCGGCAGCGCGCGCTTGACCGCGTCGCGAACCATGATCCAGCCGCCGGCAACGCCGGGGACCGCGCCCTGCACCAGGATCAGACCGCGCTCGACGTCCGTCTGGACGACGCGCAGGTTCTGGGTCGTGACGCGCTCGCTGCCGAGATGGCCGGGCATCTTCTTGTTCTTGAAGGTCTTGCCCGGATCCTGGCGGCCGCCGGTCGAACCGATGGAGCGGTGCGAGATCGACACGCCGTGCGAGGCGCGCAGACCACCGAAGTTCCAGCGCTTCATGCCGCCGGCGAAGCCCTTGCCGGTCGTCACGCCCGTCACGTCTACGAACTGGCCGACGACGAAGTGGTCAGCCGTGATCTCGGCGCCCACGGGGATGACGTGCTGCGGGTCGACCCGGAACTCGGCGAGACGCTTCTTCGGCTCCACTTCGGCAGCCGCGAAACGGCCGCGCTCGGCCTTCGACACGTTCTTGACCTTGGCCGTGCCGACGCCGACCTGCAGCGCGGTGTAGCCGTTCTTTTCCATCGTCCGGTGCGCGACAACCTGGCAATTGTCGACCTTCAGGACCGTGACCGGAACATGTTCCCCGGCGTCCGTGAAGACGCGGGTCATGCCGACCTTCTTTGCAATGACGCCAGAGCGCATGAGCGTATCCTCTAAGGCGTTCCCGAGGCTGATGGGCAAAAGCCCATCAGAGCCTGATTTCCACATCGACGCCCGCGGCGAGGTCGAGCTTCATCAGCGCATCGACCGTCTGCGGAGTCGGCTCAACGATGTCGAGGACACGCATGTGCGTGCGCATCTCGAACTGCTCGCGCGACTTCTTGTCGATGTGCGGCGAGCGGTTGACCGTGAACTTCTTGATGCGCGTCGGCAGCGGGATAGGGCCCCGGACCTCCGCGCCCGTCCGCTTCGCGGTCGACACGATCTCGCGCGTCGACGCGTCGAGAATGCCATGGTCGAACGCCTTCAGGCGGATTCGAATATTCTGACCGTTCATAACAGACCCCTTGGGCCGACCCCGAAGAAGACCGGCGCCGCGTGATGCGGCGCGCGGCCTTGTGCCTTGCTTACTCGATGATGGAGGCGACGACGCCGGCGCCGACCGTGCGGCCACCCTCGCGGATGGCGAAGCGCAGCTTCTCCTCCATGGCGATCGGGACGATCAGCTCGACCTCCATCGCCACGTTGTCGCCCGGCATCACCATCTCGGTGCCCTCGGGCAGCTTCACCATCCCCGTCACGTCCGTCGTGCGGAAGTAGAACTGCGGACGGTAGTTGTTGAAGAACGGCGTGTGGCGGCCACCCTCTTCCTTCGTCAGGATGTACGCCTCGGCCTTGAACTTCGTGTGCGGCTTCACCGAGCCCGGCTTGCACAGCACCTGGCCGCGCTCGACGTCCTCGCGCTTCGTGCCGCGCAGCAGCGCGCCGATGTTGTCGCCCGCCTCGCCCTGGTCGAGCAGCTTGCGGAACATCTCGACGCCCGTCACCGTCGTCTTCTGCGTCGGACGCAGACCAACGATCTCGACTTCCTCGCCGACCTTGACCACGCCGCGCTCGACGCGACCCGTCACCACCGTGCCGCGGCCCGAGATCGAGAACACGTCCTCGACCGGCATCAGGAACGGCTGGTCCTTCGGACGCTCCGGCTGCGGAATGTACGCGTCAACCGCGTCCATCAGCTGCAGCACCGCGTCGCGCCCGATCTCCGGGCTGCGGTCCTCGAGCGCGCACAGCGCCGAGCCCTTGACGATCGGAATGTCGTCGCCGGGGAAGTCGTACTTCGACAGAAGCTCGCGCACCTCGAGCTCGACAAGGTCGAGAAGCTCGGGGTCGTCCACCATGTCGACCTTGTTCATGAACACGACGAGCGCCGGCACGCCCACCTGGCGCGCAAGCAGGATGTGCTCGCGCGTCTGCGGCATCGGGCCGTCCGCCGAAGACACCACCAGGATCGCGCCGTCCATCTGCGCCGCGCCCGTGATCATGTTCTTCACGTAGTCCGCGTGGCCGGGGCAGTCCACGTGCGCGTAGTGGCGCTTGTCCGTCTCGTACTCGACGTGCGACGTCGAGATCGTGATGCCGCGCGCCTTCTCCTCCGGCGCCTTGTCGATCTGGTCGTACGCCGTGAACGACGCCCCGCCCTTCTCCGCAAGAACCTTCGTGATCGCCGCCGTCAGAGACGTCTTGCCATGGTCAACGTGACCAATCGTCCCGATGTTGCAGTGCGGCTTCGTGCGCTCAAACTTTTCCTTCGCCATCGTAGGGCTCCTTCAAAGGAACTCGACGTCAGTCGTGTCTCGTTCTCGTTTCAGGTTCAGGCGTACTTGGCCTGAACCTCGGCGGCGACCGCTTGCGGCACTTGCTCGTAGTGGTCGAACTGCATCGTGTAGGTCGCGCGACCCTGGCTCATCGAGCGCAGCGTGTTCACGTAACCGAACATGTTGGCCAGCGGCACCATGGCATTCACGACAACGGCGTTGCCGCGCATGTCCTGGCCCTGGATCTGGCCACGGCGGGAGTTGAGGTCGCCGATGACCGAACCGGTGTAGTCCTCCGGCGTCACCACCTCGACCTTCATGATCGGCTCGAGGAGGACGGCACCGCCCTTCTGCAGCGCCTCGCGCAGCGCGGCGCGGGCCGCGATCTCGAAGGCGAGCGCCGAGGAGTCGACCTCGTGGTAGGCGCCGTCGATCAGCTCGACCTTGAGGTCGACGACCGGGAAGCCGGCGAGCACGCCCGCGCCGAGGACGGACTCGAGGCCCTTCTCGACACCCGGGATGTACTCCTTCGGCACCACGCCGCCGATGATCTTGGACTCGAACGCGTAGCCCGTGCCCGCCTCGGTCGGCTCGGCGACGATCTTGACGCGCGCGAACTGGCCCGAACCGCCGGTCTGCTTCTTGTGCGTGTAGTCCACCTCGACGCGCTTGGAGATGCGCTCGCGATAGGCCACCTGCGGCGCGCCGACATTGGCGTCGACCTTGTAGGTGCGGCGCAGGATGTCGACCTTGATGTCGAGGTGGAGCTCGCCCATGCCCTTGAGGATGGTCTGGCCGGACTCCTGGTCCGTCGACACCTGGAAGGACGGGTCCTCGGCGGCGAGCTTGGACAGCGCGATGCCGAGCTTCTCCTGATCAGCCTTCGACTTCGGCTCGATGGCGATCTCGATGACCGGCGCCGGGAATTCCATCTTCTCGAGGATGACGGGCTTCAGCGGGTCGCACAGCGTGTCGCCGGTGCGGACTTCCTTGAGGCCCGCGAGCGCCACGATGTCACCGGCATAGGCTTCCTTGATGTCCTCGCGGTTGTTCGCGTGCATCAGGAGCATGCGGCCGACGCGCTCCTTCTTCTCGCGCGTCGAGTTGACGATCGAGGAGCCCGATTCCACCTTGCCCGAATAGACGCGGCAGAAGGTGATGGTGCCGACGAAGGGGTCGTCCATGATCTTGAAGGCGAGCATGGAGAACGGCTCGTCGTCCGACGGCTTGCGCTCGATCGGCTCTTCCGTGTTGACGTCGATGCCCTTGATCGCGCCGCGGTCGAGCGGCGACGGCAGGTAGTCGACGACCGCGTCGAGCAGGGGCTGCACGCCCTTGTTCTTGAAGGCCGTGCCGCACAGCACCGGGTGGAAGGCGCGCTGCTGCACCGCCATGCGGATCAGCTTGCGCAGGGTGGCCTCGTCCGGCTCCTGCCCCTCGAGATAGGCGCCCATGGCGTCGTCGTCGAGCTCGACGGCGGCCTCGACCAGCTTGGTGCGGTACTCGGCAGCCTTGTCGGCGAGATCGGCCGGGATGTCGGTGACGTTGAACTTCGCGCCGAGGACGTCGTCTTCCCAGACGAGAGCCTTCATGGCGACGAGGTCGACGACGCCCTTGAAGCCGCCCTCGGAGCCGATCGGCAGCTGCAGGCAGACCGGCTTGCCGGCGACGCGGTCGATGATGGAATCGACGCAGCGGTAGAGGTCGGCGCCCACCTTGTCCATCTTGTTGACGAACACGATGCGCGGCACGTCGTACTTGTCGGCCTGGCGCCACACCGTCTCGGTCTGCGGCTCCACGCCCTGGCTGCCGTCGAGCACGCACACAGCGCCGTCGAGCACGCGCAGCGAACGCTCCACCTCGATGGTGAAGTCGACGTGGCCGGGCGTGTCGATGATGTTCAGACGGTTCTCGCGCCAGAAGCAGGTCGTCGCGGCCGACGTGATGGTGATGCCGCGCTCCTGCTCCTGCGTCATCCAGTCCATGGTGGCTGCGCCGTCATGGACTTCGCCGATCTTGTGGCTCTTGCCGGTGTAGTAGAGAATCCGCTCGGTCGTCGTCGTCTTTCCGGCATCGATGTGGGCCATGATGCCGAAATTGCGGTAGTTCTCGATGGCATGACTGCGGGGCATTGTACGAGCTCCGTCCGATCTTGCGCCGATTACCAGCGGTAGTGCGAGAAGGCGCGGTTCGCTTCCGCCATGCGGTGCGTGTCTTCGCGCTTCTTCACTGCGCTGCCGCGGTTGTTCGCGGCATCGATGAGTTCGGCCGACAGGCGGTCGACCATGGTGCGGTCGTTGCGCGAACGCGCGGCCTGGATCAGCCAGCGGATGGCGAGCGCCTGACGGCGCTCCGAACGCACCTCGACGGGCACCTGGTAGGTGGCGCCGCCGACGCGGCGGGACCGCACCTCGATGGCCGGCGACACGTTGTCGAGCGCCTGACGGAAGACCTCGAGAGGATCAGCCTTCATCTTCTGCTCGATGATGTCGAACGCGCCGTAGACGATGGCCTCGGCAGCCGATTTCTTGCCATCGCGCATCACGGAGTTCATGAACTTCGTGAGGACCACGTCACCGAACTTGGCGTCCGGGATGATCTCGCGCTTCTCGGCACTGTGACGACGGGACATATGCTCCGCTCCGCCTTGAAATTTCGGAAAGCGCCCGAATTACTTCGGACGCTTGGCACCGTACTTCGAACGGCGCTGCTTACGGTTCTTGACGCCCTGGGTGTCGAGGACACCGCGCAGAACGTGGTAGCGCACACCCGGAAGATCCTTGACGCGGCCGCCGCGGATCATGACCACGGAGTGCTCCTGGAGGTTGTGACCCTCGCCCGGGATGTAGCCGATGACCTCGAAACCGTTCGTCAGGCGCACCTTGGCAACCTTACGCAGAGCCGAGTTCGGCTTCTTCGGCGTCGTCGTGTAGACGCGCGTGCACACACCCCGCTTCTGCGGGCAGGCCTCGAGTGCAGGAACCTTGTTCCGGCTCTTCTGCGCCGTCCGCGGCTTGCGGATCAGCTGGCTGATCGTCGGCATGCTTCGCTCTCTTCGCTTCGGCCTTCCGGCCGCTTGCCTAGACTGCTCCAACCGCACAGCACCGAAAGAAGCCGTGCGACCTTCCCGTTGATGCGGCAAGCGCGAACGCTCGGCCGCAAGCAAAACAAATCCGCGCCTTCGGCGGAATGCCTCCGGCGCGTTAGCCCGCAGAGGACCACGGCGGGCCGCGGTCATGCTCCTGATCTGACTCTACAAGCCTGACTTGCTGCCAGTCGGTGCTGAATTCGACAGCGTTTAGGACCTAAAGGTCAGGGCTGTTGCCCCGACAGAGAGACCTACGGCCTGCCGGAAGTGGGCGGGTTTTAACCTTTGAGTCGCCCTTCGTCAATGTCTTTCTCGTTTGCAGCCTTCGATTTCCGGCTGGCGAGCGCCCGCTGCGGCTGCCTCGCACGATCTGCCAAGGCGGCGCCCTCCCCCGGCAACATTCGGGAACCGGAGGCGGGCATCCGCGACATATCCGAAAAAGCGAAAGGGCCGCCCGGCGGGGCGGCCCTTTCCTTGTCGTTGGCGAAGCGCCTTACTCGGCCGCAGCCGGCGGCAACTCCCCGCCCACGGCCGCCGCGGCGGCCTGGCCGGATTCGTTCGCCTTCTGCGCCAGGATCAGCTCGTCGCGACGCTGCGCGATCTCGCGCAGGCGGGCGGCCACCGCCCCGGTGCCGGCCGGGATGAGCGAGCCGACGATGACGTTCTCCTTGAGACCCTCGAGCGTGTCCGTCTTGCCGTTGACGGCGGCCTCCGTGAGGACGCGCGTCGTCTCCTGGAAGGAGGCGGCGGAGATGAACGAGCGGGTCTGCAGGCTCGCCTTGGTGATGCCGAGCAGGACCGGCGTGCCAGAAGCCGGCTTCTTGCCTTCGGCGACGAGCGTCTCGTTCGCCTCCTCCATCTCCAGCCGGTCGACCTGCTCGCCCTGCAGGAACTCGCTGTCGCCCGCCTCCTGGATCTCGACCTTCTGCAGCATCTGGCGAACGATCACCTCGATGTGCTTGTCGTTGATGTTCACGCCCTGCAGGCGGTACACCTCCTGGATCTCGTTGACGAGATAGGCGGCCAGTTCCTCGACGCCCTTGATGGCGAGGATGTCGTGCGGCGCCGGGTTGCCGTCGACGATGAAGTCGCCGACCTCCACCACGTCGCCATCCTGAAGGTGGATGTGCTTGCCCTTCGGGATGAGGTACTCGACCGAATCCGAGCCGTCATGCGGGATCAGCGTCAGGCGGCGCTTGTTCTTGTAGTCGCGCCCGAACTGGATCGTGCCGGACTTCTCGGCGATGATCGCCGCATCCTTCGGCCGGCGCGCCTCGAACAGCTCCGCCACCCGCGGCAGACCGCCGGTGATGTCGCGCGTCTTGGCGCTCTCCATCGGGATACGGGCGAGCACGTCGCCGGCCTTGACCTTCGCCCCCGGGTCGACGCCGATGATGGCCTCGACCGCGAGCAGCGAACGGGCCTCGCCGCCACGGGCGAGCTTGGCGATCTTGCCGTTCTCGTCGTGGATGACGATGGCGGGCCGGAGGTCCGACGTGCGGGCCGAGCCGCGCCAGTCGATGACGACGCGCTTGGCGATGCCGGTCGACTCGTCGATCTGCTCCGACATCGAGGCGCCCTCGACGAGGTCCTCGAAGCCGACCACACCATCGACCTCGGTCAGGATCGGCCGGGTGTAGGGATCCCACTCGGCGATGCGCTGGCCGCGCTTGATGGTGTCGCCCTCGTCGACCTTGAGGCGCGCGCCGTACTGGATGCGGTGCACCGCCCGCTCCTGCCCGTCCGGCCCGACGATGAGCACGGCGAGGTTGCGGCCCATGGCGATGAGGTCGCCGTCCGAGTTGCGCGCCACGTTGCGGTTGCGGATCTTGACCGTGCCCTCGAAGTTGGACTCGACGAAGGACTGGTCGGCGATCTGCGCGGCGCCGCCGATGTGGAACGTGCGCATCGTGAGCTGCGTGCCCGGCTCGCCGATCGACTGCGCCGCGATGACGCCGACGGCCTCGCCGTAGTTCACCGGCGTGCCGCGCGCGAGGTCACGCCCGTAGCAGGTGGCGCAGACGCCGTTCTTGGCCTCGCAGGTCAGCACCGAGCGGATCTTCACCTCCTGGATGCCGGCGGCGGTGATCGGCTCGATGTGCCATTCCTCGATCATGGTGCCGGCCGGCACGATGACCTTGCCGTCCGTGTCCACGAGATCCTCCGCCGCCGTGCGGCCGAGGATGCGCGAGGCGAGCGAAGCGACGATCTGGCCGGCATCGACGATGGCCCGCATGCGGATGCCCTTGTCGGTGCCGCAGTCCGGCTCGCGGATGACCGCATCCTGCGCCACGTCGACGAGACGGCGAGTGAGATAACCCGAGTTCGCCGTCTTGAGCGCCGTGTCGGCAAGGCCCTTGCGGGCGCCGTGCGTCGAGTTGAAGTACTCGAGCACGTCGAGGCCTTCCTTGAAGTTCGAGATGATCGGGCTCTCGATGATCTCGCCGGAGGGCTTGGCCATCAGGCCGCGCATGGCCGCGAGCTGCTTCATCTGCGCCGGCGAGCCGCGGGCGCCGGAGTGGGCCATCATGTAGATGGAGTTCACCGGCTTGTCGCGGCCGCTCTCGTCCTTCTGCACGGCCGAGATGCGCGCCATCATCTCGCCGGCGAGGCGATCCGAGCACTTGGCCCAGGCGTCGACCACCTTGTTGTACTTCTCGCCCTGGGTGATGAGACCGTCCTGATACTGCTGCTCGTAGTCCTTCACGAGCGCGCGCGTCTCGTCGACGATCGACCACTTGTTCTCGGGCACCACCATGTCGTCCTTGCCGAACGAGATGCCGGCCTTGAACGCGTGGTAGAAGCCGAGGCCCATGATGCGATCGCAGAAGATGACCGATTCCTTCTGCCCGCAGTTGCGGTAGACGGTGTCGATCATGTTCGAGATCTCCTTCTTCGTCATGAGCTTGTTCACGACGTCGAAGGGAACGGCGGGGTGCCTGGGCAGGACGCGCGACAGGATCACGCGGCCCGGCGTCGTCTCGTAGACCTTGGAATAGGTGGAGCCGTCCTCGGCCACGCCCGTCCAGCGGTACTTGATCTTCGAGTGCAGGGTGACGACCTTGGCCGCGAGCGCGTGCTCGAGCTCGCCCATGTCGGCGAACACCTTGCCCTCGCCCGGCTCGCCCTCGGCCAGGATCGAGAGGTAGTAGAGGCCGAGAACGATGTCCTGCGACGGCACGATGATCGGCTGACCGTTGGCCGGGTGCAGGATGTTGTTCGTCGACATCATCAGCACGCGCGCCTCGAGCTGGGCTTCCAGCGAGAGAGGCACGTGCACCGCCATCTGGTCACCGTCGAAGTCGGCGTTGAACGCCGCGCAGACGAGCGGATGCAGCTGGATGGCCTTGCCCTCGATGAGGGTCGGCTCGAAGGCCTGGATGCCGAGGCGGTGCAGCGTCGGCGCGCGGTTGAGCATCACGGGATGCTCGCGGATCACCTCGTCGAGGATGTCCCAGACCTCGGGCTTCTCCTTCTCGACGAGCTTCTTCGCCTGCTTCACCGTGGCCGAGAGGCCCTTGGCGTCGAGCCGCGCATAGATGAACGGCTTGAACAGTTCGAGCGCCATCTTCTTCGGCAGGCCGCACTGGTGCAGCTTGAGCTCCGGACCGACGACGATCACCGAGCGGCCGGAATAGTCGACGCGCTTGCCGAGCAGGTTCTGGCGGAAGCGGCCCTGCTTGCCCTTCAGCATGTCGGCGAGCGACTTCAGCGGGCGCTTGTTGGCACCCGTGATGACGCGGCCGCGCCGGCCGTTGTCGAACAGCGCGTCGACGGCCTCCTGCAGCATCCGCTTCTCGTTGCGGATGATGATGTCGGGCGCCCGGAGCTCGATCAGCCGCTTCAGGCGGTTGTTGCGGTTGATGACGCGGCGGTAGAGGTCGTTGAGATCCGACGTCGCGAAGCGGCCGCCGTCGAGCGGGACGAGCGGGCGCAGGTCCGGCGGGATCACCGGCACGACCGTCAGGATCATCCACTCGGGCTTGTTGCCGGACTGGATGAAGGCCTCGATGATCTTGAGGCGCTTCATCAGCTTCTTCGGCTTCAGCTCGGAGGTCGTCGTGGCGATCTCCTGGCGCAGGTCCGCCGCGATCTTCTCGAGGTCGAGGCTCCGGAGGATCTCCCGGATCGCCTCGGCGCCGATCATCGCCGTGAAGCTGTCCTCGCCGTACTCGTCCTGCGCGCGCAGGCACTCCTCCTCCGACAGGAGCTGACGCTCCTTGAGAGGGGTGATGCCCGGCTCGATGACGACATAGTACTCGAAATAGAGGATCCGCTCGAGATCCTTGAGCGTCATGTCGAGCAGCAGGCCGATGCGCGACGGCAGCGACTTCAGGAACCAGATGTGCGCGACGGGCGCCGCGAGCTCGATATGGCCCATGCGCTCGCGCCGGACGCGCGCCAGCGTCACCTCGACGCCGCACTTCTCGCAGATGACGCCCTTGTACTTCATGCGCTTGTACTTGCCGCACAAGCACTCGTAGTCCTTGATCGGGCCGAAGATCCGCGCGCAGAACAGGCCGTCACGCTCGGGCTTGAACGTGCGGTAGTTGATCGTCTCCGGCTTCTTGATCTCGCCGTAGGACCAGGACAGAATCTTCTCCGGGCTGGCGAGCGAGATCTTGATCTGATCGAAGGTCTGCGCCGGAGCCTGGGTATTGAAGAGATTCATGACCTCTTGATTCATCGCCGTCTCCTCGGTTGCGGAGGCGCCGCCTGGGCGACCCGTCTCCGCCGGCATTTCATGCGGACATCGGGGCGTCCCCCGACATCGACGCTTGTTACGATGGGCCGCGGGCTCATGCCGTCCGCGGCCCCTTGTCCCTCACCCTCGCGCGGGCAACGCGGCGCCAGAGGCGCCGGTCACTCCGCAGCCTCCGACGGCGGCAGCTCCGCGGACGGCTTCTTCGTCGAGATGAGCTCGACGTTGAGGCCGAGCGAGCGCATCTCCTTGACGAGCACGTTGAAGCTCTCCGGGATGCCGGCCTCGAAGGTGTCGTCCCCGCGCACGATGGCCTCGTAGACCTTGGTGCGGCCGGCGACGTCGTCCGACTTGACCGTCAGCATCTCCTGCAGCGTGTAGGCCGCGCCGTAGGCCTCGAGCGCCCAGACCTCCATCTCGCCGAAACGCTGGCCGCCGAACTGGGCCTTGCCGCCCAGCGGCTGCTGCGTGACGAGCGAATAGGGGCCGATCGAGCGGGCGTGGATCTTGTCGTCGACGAGGTGGTGGAGCTTCAGCATGTAGATGTAGCCCACGGTCACCTTGCGGTCGAACGCCTCGCCCGTGCGGCCGTCGAACAGCGTCGACTGGGCCGAGCGGTGAAGACCCGCCTGCTCCAGCATCTGCTCGATGTCGGCCTCCTTGGCGCCGTCGAAGACCGGCGTCGCGATCGGCACGCCGCGCCTGAGGTTGGCGCTCATCTCGACGAGCTCGTCGCCCGACATCGACGCCACTTCGCCGTTGTCGCCGTAGACCTCGCCGAGCTTCTGACGCAGCTGTTCGATGCTCTGCGTCTTCATGTAGGCGTCGTAGGCCTCGCCCACCTGCCGGCCGAGACCCGCGCAGGCCCAGCCGAGGTGCGTCTCCAGGATCTGGCCGACGTTCATGCGGCTCGGCACGCCGAGCGGATTGAGGACGATGTCGACATGCGTGCCGTCGTCGAGGAACGGCATGTCCTCGATGGGCACGATCTTCGACACGACACCCTTGTTGCCGTGCCGGCCGGCCATCTTGTCGCCCGGCTGGATCTTGCGCTTGACCGCGATGAAGACCTTGACCTGCTTCATGACGCCGGGCGGCAGCTCGTCGCCGCGCTGCAGCTTCTCGACCTTGTCGAGGAAGCGCTGCTCGAGGCGCTTCTTCGACTCGTCGTACTGCTTGCGCATCGCCTCGAGCTCGCTCATCACCGCGTCGTCGGCGACGGCGAACTGCCACCACTGCGAACGCGGATATTCGTTGAGCGCCTCGCGGGTCAGCTCGGCGTCGCGCTTGAAGCCCTTGGGACCCGCGATCGCCGTCTGGCCCGTCAACACCTCGGCGAGGCGGGCGTAGACGTTGCGGTCGAGGATCGCCTGCTCGTCGTCGCGGTCCTTGGCCAGGCGCTCGATCTCCTCGCGCTCGATGGCCTGGGCGCGCTCGTCCTTGTCGACACCGTGGCGGTTGAAGACGCGCACCTCGACGATGGTGCCGGTGACGCCCGGCGGCACGCGCAGCGAGGTGTCGCGCACGTCCGAGGCCTTCTCGCCGAAGATGGCGCGCAGGAGCTTCTCCTCCGGCGTCATCGGGCTCTCGCCCTTCGGCGTGATCTTGCCGACGAGGATGTCGCCGGCGTGGACCTCGGCGCCGATATAGACGATGCCGGCCTCGTCGAGGTTCTTCAGCGCCTCTTCCGACACGTTCGGAATGTCGCGCGTGATCTCCTCCGGCCCGAGCTTGGTGTCACGGGCGCTGACCTCGAACTCCTCGATGTGGATCGACGTGAACACGTCGTCCTTCACGATGCGCTCGGAGAGGAGGATGGAGTCCTCGAAGTTGTAGCCGTTCCACGGCATGAACGCGACGAGCACGTTGCGGCCGAGCGCCAGCTCGCCGAGATCGGTCGAGGGACCGTCGGCGATGATGTCGCCCCGCTTGACCATGTCGCCCACCTTCACCAGCGGACGCTGGTTGATGCAGGTCGACTGGTTGGAGCGCTGGAACTTCTGCAGCCGGTAGATGTCGACGCCCGACTTGGTCGGGTCGAGATCCTGCGTGGCGCGGATGACGATACGCGTCGCGTCCACCTGGTCGACGATGCCGGTACGGCGGGCCGCGATCGCGGCGCCGGAGTCACGGGCGACGACCGCCTCCATGCCGGTGCCGACGAAGGGCGCATCCGCCTTCACCAGCGGCACGGCCTGGCGCTGCATGTTCGAGCCCATGAGGGCGCGGTTGGCGTCGTCGTTCTCGAGGAACGGGATGAGCGCCGCGGCGACCGAGACGAGCTGCTTCGGCGACACGTCCATGTAGTCGACGCGGTCCGGCGGCATGACCACGACGTCGCCGGCGCGGCGGCAGACCACGAGGTCCTCCGTCAGGCGGCCTTCGCCGTCGATGGCCGCATTCGCCTGGGCGACGTTGTACTTCTGCTCCTCCATCGCCGAGAGGTAGACCACCTCCTCGGTGACGCGCCCGTCCTTCACCTTGCGGTACGGTGCCTCGATGAAGCCGTACTTGTTGACGCGCGCGAAGGTGGCGAGCGAGTTGATGAGGCCGATGTTCGGGCCTTCCGGCGTCTCGATCGGGCAGATGCGGCCGTAGTGCGTCGGGTGCACGTCGCGCACCTCGAAGCCGGCGCGCTCGCGGGTGAGACCACCCGGGCCCAGCG
Source organism: Chelatococcus caeni (assembly GCF_014196925.1). Classification (GTDB taxonomy): domain Bacteria; phylum Pseudomonadota; class Alphaproteobacteria; order Rhizobiales; family Beijerinckiaceae; genus Chelatococcus_A; species Chelatococcus_A caeni. The sequence goes on from NZ_JACIEN010000003.1 coordinate 112,660, forward strand.
CCGAGAGGCGACGCTTGTGCGTCACTTCCGACAGCGGGTTGGTCTGGTCCATGAACTGCGACAGCTGCGAGGAGCCGAAGAACTCGCGCACCGCCGCCGCCGCCGGCTTGGCGTTGATGAGGTCCTGCGGCATCACCGTGTCGATGTCGACCGAGGACATGCGCTCCTTGATGGCGCGCTCCATCCTGAGGAGACCCAGGCGGTACTGGTTCTCCATGAGCTCGCCCACCGAGCGCACGCGGCGGTTGCCGAGATGGTCGATGTCGTCGATCTCGCCGCGGCCGTCGCGCAGGTCGACGAGCGCCTTCACCACCGCGAGCATGTCCTCGCGGCGCAGCGTCCGGACCGTGTCCGGGCAGTCGAGGTCGAGGCGCATGTTCATCTTCACGCGGCCGACCGCGGAGAGGTCGTAGCGCTCGGCGTCGAAGAACAGCGAGTGGAACATCGCCTCCGCCGTCTCCAGCGTCGGCGGCTCGCCCGGGCGCATCACGCGGTAGATGTCGAACAGGGCCTCCTCGCGCGAGGAGTTCTTGTCGACGGCGAGCGTGTTGCGGATGTACGGGCCGATGTTGACGTGGTCGATGTCGAGCACCGGGATCTCGGTGAAGCCCTGCTCGACGAGCGCCGTGAGCAGCTTGGCCGTGATCTCCTCGCCAGCCTCGGCGTAGATCTCGCCGGTCGACGGGTCGACCAGGTCCTCGGCGATGTACTGGCCGTAGAGGTCCTCATCGCTGGCGCGCAGGGCCTTGACGCCCTTCTCCTCGATGAGGCGGGCGGCGCGGGCCGTCAGCTTCTTGCCGGCCTCGAGGACGACTTCGCCGCTGTCGGCGTCGATGAGGTCGCTGACCGCCTTGAAGCCCTTCATGCGGCCGGCGTCGAACGGCATGCGCCAGCCGTCCTTGTCCTTCGCGTAGGGGACCTTGCCGTAGAACGTGTCGAGGATTTCCTCGCCGTCGAGGCCGAGCGCATAGAGCAGCGACGTCACCGGAATCTTCCGGCGCCGGTCGATGCGCGCATAGACGATGTCCTTGGCGTCGAACTCGATGTCGAGCCACGAGCCGCGATAGGGAATGATGCGGGCGGCGAAGAGCAGCTTGCCGCTCGAATGCGTCTTGCCCTTGTCGTGGTCGAAGAACACGCCCGGCGAACGGTGCATCTGCGAGACGATGACGCGCTCGGTACCATTGACGATGAAGGTGCCGTTGTCCGTCATGAGCGGCATGTCGCCCATGTAGACGTCCTGCTCCTTGATATCCTTGACGGACTTGGCGCCGGTATCCTGGTCGACATCGAACACGATGAGGCGCAGCGTCACCTTGAGCGGCGCAGCAAAGGTCATGCCGCGCTGGCGGCACTCGTCGACGTCATATTTCGGCGGCTCGAACGTGTATTTGACGAATTCCAGCAGGGAGGTGTTGGAAAAGTCCGAGATCGGGAAAACGGACTTGAAGACCGCCTGAAGCCCCTCCTCGGGGCGCCCGCCCTTCGGCTCGTCGACCATCAGGAACTGGTCGTAGGACGCCTTCTGAACCTCGATGAGGTTGGGCATCTCCGCCACTTCCCGGATCTTGCCGAAGAACTTGCGGACGCGTTTCCGGCCGGTGATCGTCTGGGCCATGTTCGGTTCTCGCTCCTCACGCACGGCTGACCGGGCGGTCCGGTCGTGCGGCCACCTGGCCGCCGGGTCAGCCGCTCCGCCCCTCGGCGGAACTTCATGTAGACCGCGCTAGCCGTCGCGCGGTTGACGGCGGGTTCCCGCCGCTTCTCGTGGACCTTCCGGCCCACCGTCGCCGTCAGGCCGGATGCCCTGCCAGCGACGACGCGACGGCCCCGGGGAAAACTCCCCCGGGACCGCCGCAATCTGCGATGCGGAGCCGCAGGACGCGGCCCCGGGACATCACTTGAGCTCGACCTTGGCGCCGACCTTCTCGAGGGCAGCCTTGATCTTCTCGGCCTCGTCCTTCGGCGCGCCTTCCTTCAGCGGCTTCGGGGCGCCCTCGACGAGGTCCTTCGCCTCCTTCAGGCCGAGGCCCGTGATGGCGCGCACTTCCTTGATGACCTCGATCTTCTTGTCGCCGGCGGCGGCAAGAATGACGTCGAATTCGGTCTTCTCCTCGGCGGCCGGGGCAGCGGCGCCACCAGCGCCCGGAGCAGCGGCGACGGCCACGGCGGCAGCCGCGGAGACGCCCCACTTCTCTTCGAGCAGCTTGGCGAGCTCGGCCGCCTCGAGGACCGTGAGGTTCGACAGCTCGTCGACGAGTTTCGCAAGATCAGCCATTGTTCAATTCCTGGATCGGTTCGATTTGGGTTCGGTTTTCACGCGGCCTCACGCCGCTTCGTCTCGCTTGGCATAGGCCCCGAAAACGCGCGCCACCTTAGCGGCAGGCGCGTTGACGACCTGAGCGATCTTCGTGGCCGGAGCCTGGATGAGGCCGACCAGCTTGGCGCGCAGTTCGTCGAGGGACGGCAGCGAGGCAAGCGCCTTCACACCGTCCGTATTCAGGGCAGTCGCGCCCATGGCCCCGCCGAGGATGACGAACTTGTCGTTCGCCTTGGCGAAATCCACCGCGACCTTCGGCGCCGCTACCGGGTCGCTGGAAAAGGCCAGCAACGTCGGCCCCTTGAGAAGGGGACCGATGGAAGCGACATCCGTGCCTTCGAGAGCGATCTTCGCGAGGCGGTTCTTCGCAACCTTCACGGTGGCGCCGACCTGCTTCATCTCGCGACGAAGCTTCTGCATGTCGGCAACCGTGAGGCCCGCATAGTGGGCCACGACGACAACGCCCGTGCTCTTGAACACATCGTTGAGCGTCGCGACGAGATCAGCTTTTGCCGCTCTGTCCACCTTGCTCTCTCCGGTTGACGGCGAGCACTCGCCCGCCGCCGGCTGCACATGCCGCCCGAATGCGACCCCGGCCAAAGGCCACGATCGCCGGACGGCGCTCGTGAGCCCTGTCCAACCGGATGCGCCAGAAACGCAACCGGCGAGTAGGTTCGAACCGACCACACCGCCGCCGGACGTGCCGGCGGCAATACGAACCAGTCTTCCCCCGTCTATGCAGGCATCGGAGCGAAATTACGCCGCCCGGAAAATCCGTTCGGCACCTGCAGTCTCGGACAGGACATAAGGCCGCGCAGGCAAAGGGTTACCCCTTGGCCTGCCGGCCTTCCACCGCCTGGTGACCCAGACGGAATTCGATGATGAATACGGGCAGAACCCTGTTCCCCCGCACCGGTCTCACCAGACACGAACCGGTATTTAACGCCTCGCAGGCGGTTTGCCAAGGGGCATGCCGCAAGGAGACGCGCGAAAGGGCCGTGCCCGGCACCACCCCGACGCGCGGCCGGCCCGCAACGGACCCGCCCCGCGGCAGGGCTCGGACCGCGGCGAAGCACCGCGGCCCGCAATCTCAGGCGCCGACGACCGTCGACGGCTCCACCTTCACGCCCGGGCCCATCGTCGAGGAGATGGCGATGCGCTGGATGTAGGTGCCCTTGGCGCCCGAGGGCTTCGCCTTGGCGACCGCGTCGGCGAAGGCCTTGATGTTCTCGACGAGCTTGTCCGCGTCGAACGAGGCCTTGCCGATGCCGGCGTGGACGATGCCCGCCTTCTCGACGCGGAACTCGACCGCGCCGCCCTTGGCGGCCTTCACCGCGCCGGCGACGTCCATGGTCACCGTGCCGACCTTCGGGTTCGGCATCAGGCCGCGCGGGCCGAGCACCTTGCCGAGGCGGCCGACGAGCGGCATCAGGTCCGGCGTCGCGATGCAGCGGTCGAAGTCGATCGTGCCGCCCTGGATGCGCTCGAGCAGGTCCTCCGCGCCGACGATGTCGGCACCGGCGGCCTTGGCCTCGTCGGCCTTCGGGCCGCGGGCGAACACGGCGACGCGCACCGTGCGGCCCGAGCCGTTCGGCAGGTTGCACACGCCGCGCACCATCTGGTCGGCGTGACGCGGATCGACGCCGAGGTTCATCGCCACCTCGATCGTCTCGTCGAACTTGGCCGTAGCCCGCTCCTTGACGAGCTTCACGGCCTCCTCGAGCCCGTAGAGCTTGATGCGGTCGACGCCGGTGCGGCTTGCGGCCACGCGCTTTGCAATCTTAGCCATGATCGCTCTCCTCAGCCCACGACCTCGAGGCCCATCGAACGGGCCGAGCCTTCGATCATCGCCACCGCGGAATCGACGGTGTCGCAGTTGAGGTCCGCCATCTTCTTCTCGGCGATGTCGCGCAGCGCCTCGCGCGTGACCTTGCCGACGGTGCCGCGGCCGGGGGTCTTGGAACCCTTGTCCAGCTTGGCGGCCTTCTTCAGGAAGTAGGAGACCGGCGGCTGCTTCATGTCGAAGGTGAAGGAGCGGTCCTGATACACGGTGATGACCACCGGGATCGGCATGCCCTTCTCCATCTGCGCGGTCTTCGCGTTGAAGGCCTTGCAGAATTCCATAATGTTGAGGCCGCGCTGGCCGAGCGCCGGGCCGATCGGCGGCGACGGATTGGCCGCGCCCGCCGGCACCTGAAGCTTCACGTAACCCGTGATTTTCTTCGCCATGGGATGCTCACTCGGCGTCGCCCGCCTGCCATGGCGTGCAACGCAAAGTCCGCCGCGCCACGAAAGACCGCAGGCGGCGGATGGTTGGTGATCGCGGTTGCGGCCCGTTTGCTCCGGCTGGCGAACCGGACGGGCCTCCCGCGGATGGCTGTTCCAGCAAGGGAACGAGCGGTCGCCTACACCATCCGGGCCAGAAAGAAAAGGGCCTAGACGCCGCAGGACGCGACAGACGCCCCCCGACAGGGCGGACGCAATCGCCTTTGCTTGCCCGGTGTCCGTGCTAATATGGCACTGAGCCCAAGAGGTTGAGCATGGAACACAGGCTCGCGGCGGTGCTGGCAGCCGATATGGCCGGATATTCTCGGCTCATGGAGGCCGATGAGGCGGGAACGCTCGCGCGGCTTCGCACACACCGGATCGAGCTCATCGACCCCGCAATCGCCAAGAACAAGGGCCGCATCATCAAGACCACCGGCGACGGCATGCTGGTTGAATTCCGCAGCGTGGCCGACGCCGTGCGCTGCGCCGCCGAGGTGCAGCTCCGCATGCGCCGCCGCAACACCGACGTGCCGGAAAGCCGGCGCATCGAATTCCGCATCGGCATCAATCTCGGCGACATCATCTTCGACGAAGACGACATCTATGGCGACGGCGTGAACGTTGCCGCCCGGCTCGAGCAACTGGCCGAGGTAGGCGGGATCTACGTTACGCAGGCCGTCTACGAACAGGTTTCCGATCGGGTCGAGATCAGGTTCGAGGACCTGGGCGAGAAATCGCTCAAGAATATTTCACGCCCGGTCCGGGTCTGGCGCGCCATGCTCGACGAGGGGACGGCGAGCCTCGGGGCCGGGATGGAACCGGCGCGCCGGAGCGTCGTCAAGCCGTCGATCGCGGTCATGCCCTTCTCCAACATGAGCGATGATCCCGAGCAGGAATATTTCGTCGACGGCCTGACCGAGGACATCATCACCGAGCTGTCGCGCCGGCACGAACTGTTCGTCATCTCGCGCAACTCCACCTTCGTCTACAAGAGCCAGCCGGTGAACCTGCGCGAGGTCGCGCAGAAGCTGGGAGCCCAATATCTGGTGGAGGGCAGCGTCCGCAAAGCGGGCGAGCACCTGCGCGTCACCGCCCAGCTGATCGACACATCGAGCGACACGCACATCTGGGCCGAGCGGTACGACCGCAAGCTCGACGACGTCTTTGCCATCCAGGACGAGCTGACCGCTGCCATCGTCGCCACGCTGCCGGGTCGCGTCGAAGCCGCCCAGCAGGATCTGCTCGCGCGCAAGACGCCGGCGAGCCTCGCCGCCTACGAGTGCGTGCTTGCCGCCAAGGTTCGCCACCACAAGAGCGATCGCGCCGAAAACGAGGAGGCGCTGAAGCTCGTGACCCGGGCGGTGGAGCTAGACCCCGACTATGCCCATGCCCACGCCTGGCGGGGCTGCATCCTGGGCCAGGCCTGGGTCTACGGCTGGTGCGCCGACAAGGAGGCCACCTTCGAGGAGGTCGTCCGCGAGCTGGAGACGGCTCAGACGCTGGATGACAACGATGCGGACGTGCACCGGATACTGGCGGCCATCGACATCAGCCGCAACGACCTCGACAAGGCGCGCTACCACCAGGAACGGGCCCTGGCGCTCAATCCGAACTACGATCTCGTGGTGGTCCAGCAAGGCGAGTTCCTGACCTGGCTCGGCCGCCCGAAGGAAGGAGCCGACTGGATCGGGCGGGCGATGCGGCTGAACCCGCATCACCCCGAGCGCTTCTGGAGCCACCTCGGCAAGGCGCACTTCACCGCCCGGGACTACACCGACGCGATCGAAGCCTTCATGCACCTGTCCAAGATGGATGCCGGCCAGCACGCTTTTGTGGCCGCAACCTACGCCTGGTTGGGGGATCACACCGCGGCAGCCGCCCATTACGCCCGGATGGCGAAGCTCGCACCGGACCTGACGGCCGAGGCTTTCCTCGCCACACTGCACTATGCGCGCGAGGATGATCTGGAACACGTCAGGGAAGGTTTGGCGACCGCTGAAGCGGCTCACGCCGGGCCGATGGGTTCGGCAGGCGCACGCGGTGCCGCCATGCCGCCGCCCAAACCCGCGGGCATCAGCCAGACCCCGACGCCGCCGGACAGCTGCAGCTAGGCTTCAGCCCCGCCATCGAAACGCGGCGCAGCGGACGGATGCCGCCTTCAGGCGGCCGGCATGAAGCGGCGTGGCTCGCCGCCAAGTCTACGTGCCTCGCGCGTGAGGATGGCGTCGGCATCGAGCCCGGCGATCGGCTGCCCCGGATCGCGCGGCACCTCGCCCGCGAGCTGCAGCATGAGATAGCGACCGCAGCAGACCCTGAGAAACGAGGCGAAGTTCTCGACTTCGCCCCGCGCCTCCAGCAATTCCTCATAGAGGCGGCCGAGCAGCTGCGCCACGCTCATGCCGTCTCGCCCGGCGATCTCCTCGAGCACGCGCCAGTAGAGATTTTCCAGGCGCACACTGGTCGAGAAGCCGTTGAGCCTGATCGACCGCAGCCGCGTCTCCCACAGCTGCGGATCGGCGCTCACGAAGAGCTTGCACATGGCCTTCCCTCCCCTCCTGTCGGCGCCGGCAGTCTAGCGCGACCGGCGGGGCGGAACGCAAGACGGCAGCGCGGGGCCGCGGCCGATTCCGCACCTCAGCCGTGGCGGATCTCGGTGCCCAGCACGGCGAGGAACTGCGCGATGAAGGCCGGATGGGCCGGCCAGGCCGGCGCGGAGACGAGGTTGCCGTCCGTCACGGCCGCGTCGATGGCGATATCGGCATAGGTGCCGCCCGCAAGCTCGACCTCCGCCCTGCAGGCCGGATAGGCGGAGCAGGTACGCCCCTTCAGCACGCCGGCCCCCGCGAGGAGCTGCGCACCGTGGCAGATGGCCGCCACCGGCTTGCCCGCCTCGAAGAAGTGCCGCACGCAGGACACGACCGTGTCGTTGAGGCGCAGATATTCGGGTGCGCGGCCGCCGGGGATGACGAGGGCGTCGTAGGACGCGGGCTCGACCTCGGCGAAGGTGGCGTTGAGCGCGAAATTGTGGCCGCGCTTTTCCGAATAGGTCTGCTGGCCCTCGAAATCATGGATGGCCGTGGCGACCGCCTCGCCCGCCTTCTTGCCCGGGCAGACGGCATGCACGGTGTGGCCGACGGCGAGCAGCGCCTGGAACGGCACCATGATCTCGTAATCCTCGCCGAAATCGCCGACGATCATCAGGATGCGCTTGCCTGCCATTGTTTCCTCCCTTGCTGTCGCAAGCAGGAAGGCTACAGGCGCGAGGCGATGCGAGGGTGTTATCCCGATAACACGAAAAGAACGGCGACGCGCGGCCCGTGAGGGTGGCAAGGCGGCGAAGCGCGAGGTGGCAAAGGGCTGGGTAGCAAAGGGCTGGGCGGCAAAGAGCTGGGCGGCCCGGCTCCACAAGCCGTCATGCCCGCGCTTGTCGCGGGCATCCATGCCCGGGAAAGTCGGGTAACATCAAAAACGCAGATGGCCGGGACGAGCCCGGCCATGACGCTGACAGAACGCGAGCCTTCGGTCAGACCTTCTCGACCTGCCCGTATTCGAGCTCGACCGGCGTCGCGCGGCCGAAGATGGACACCGCCACCTTGAGCCGGGCACGGCCCTCGTCCACCTCTTCAACCACGCCGCTGAACGAGGCGAAGGGGCCGTCGGCGACGCGCACCTGCTCGCCCACCTCGAAGTGAAGCGACGACTTCGGCCGCTCGACGCCCTCGGCCACCTGGCCCTTGATGCGCTCGGCCTCGTGGTCCGGGATCGGCAGCGGCTTCGACTTGTCGGCGCCGAGGAAGCCCGTGACCTTCGGCGTGTTCTTGATGAGGTGATAGACCTCGTCCGTGAGGTCGCACTTCACCAGCACGTAGCCGGGGAAGAACTTGCGCTCGGTGTCGATCTTGCGGCCGCGGCGCACCTCGACGACCTTCTCGGTCGGGACGAGGATCTCCTCGAACTTGTCTTCGAGCCCACGCTGCTGCGCCTGGTCGCGCAGCGACTGCGCCACCTTGTTCTCAAAGTTGGAATAGGCGTGGACAATGTACCAGCGATAGCTCATGACTTTCTCCCCTCAGCGTCCGACACCGAGGATCAGGCCGACGCCGAAGCGGATGATCTGGTCGGCAGCGAGGAAGAACAGCGCTGCAATGATCACCATGACAAAGACCATGGCGGTCGTGACCATGGTCTCCTTGCGCGTCGGCCAGGTGACCTTGGCCGCCTCGTTGCGGACCTGCTGCAGGAATTCGAACGGGTTCGTCTTTGCCATCGTCCTCACGTCCGCGGGCTTCGCCCCCGCCTCTCGTCGCAACAGCGCGCGCGACCGCCTCGAATCACAACGCGGCGCGTGCCGTTGCGGTCACACGCCGTCAATCGGTCCCGGCACAAGCAGCCTTCTTGACACTGGGACAAGAGCCACTCGAAAGATCCGCTGGCAGGAGTGGAGGGACTCGAACCCCCAACCCCCGGTTTTGGAGACCGGTGCTCTAACCAGTTGAGCTACACTCCTAGCGGAACCGGCGGATCGACGTCGCCCACCGGCTATGCCGCATCGGGTGGAAACCACCCGCTGCGGTAGAGGCGACGCGACCGCCGCCTCCTATATCCCATCGCCGCCGCTCAGCAAAGCCGCTTCGCGAGGCGGTGGAAATCACTTCGGGAAGGTCCCCGAAGAGACCGGCGCCGCCTGGTGCGGCGCGCGGCCTTGTGCCTTGCTTACTCGATGATGGAGGCGACGACGCCGGCGCCGACCGTGCGGCCACCCTCGCGGATGGCGAAGCGCAGCTTCTCCTCCATGGCGATCGGGACGATCAGCTCGACCTCCATCGCCACGTTGTCGCCCGGCATCACCATCTCGGTGCCCTCGGGCAGCTTCACCATCCCCGTCACGTCCGTCGTGCGGAAGTAGAACTGCGGACGGTAGTTGTTGAAGAACGGCGTGTGGCGGCCACCCTCTTCCTTCGTCAGGATGTACGCCTCGGCCTTGAACTTCGTGTGCGGCTTCACCGAGCCCGGCTTGCACAGCACCTGGCCGCGCTCGACGTCCTCGCGCTTCGTGCCGCGCAGCAGCGCGCCGATGTTGTCGCCCGCCTCGCCCTGGTCGAGCAGCTTGCGGAACATCTCGACGCCCGTCACCGTCGTCTTCTGCGTCGGACGCAGACCAACGATCTCGACTTCCTCGCCGACCTTGACCACGCCGCGCTCGACGCGACCCGTCACCACCGTGCCGCGGCCCGAGATCGAGAACACGTCCTCGACCGGCATCAGGAACGGCTGGTCCTTCGGACGCTCCGGCTGCGGAATGTACGCGTCAACCGCGTCCATCAGCTGCAGCACCGCGTCGCGCCCGATCTCCGGGCTGCGGTCCTCGAGCGCGCACAGCGCCGAGCCCTTGACGATCGGAATGTCGTCGCCGGGGAAGTCGTACTTCGACAGAAGCTCGCGCACCTCGAGCTCGACAAGGTCGAGAAGCTCGGGGTCGTCCACCATGTCGACCTTGTTCATGAACACGACGAGCGCCGGCACGCCCACCTGGCGCGCAAGCAGGATGTGCTCGCGCGTCTGCGGCATCGGGCCGTCCGCCGAAGACACCACCAGGATCGCGCCGTCCATCTGCGCCGCGCCCGTGATCATGTTCTTCACGTAGTCCGCGTGGCCGGGGCAGTCCACGTGCGCGTAGTGGCGCTTGTCCGTCTCGTACTCGACGTGCGACGTCGAGATCGTGATGCCGCGCGCCTTCTCCTCCGGCGCCTTGTCGATCTGGTCGTACGCCGTGAACGACGCCCCGCCCTTCTCCGCAAGAACCTTCGTGATCGCCGCCGTCAGAGACGTCTTGCCATGGTCAACGTGACCAATCGTCCCGATGTTGCAGTGCGGCTTCGTGCGCTCAAACTTTTCCTTCGCCATCGTAGGATCCTAGACGCCTCTGCACGTGTGGCTTTTGGGTTGCGGTCGATTAAGACCCTTCGCCCCATACTTCAAGAGCGAATTTGCCTCGGGCCCGAGAATTTTCCCCATCGGGCCCCGAGGAACAGGTGGGCGAGCCTTTAGCCCGAGCCGGTCGAGATTGTCGAGTCCCCGTCCGCCCGCGCGCCATCTGCCGGCTTCGACCGCAGGAGAGCTCTGATCGAAACGATGCGGAAGGCGGTGGAGCGGGTGAAGGGAATCGAACCCTCGTCATCAGCTTGGAAGGCTGCTGCTCTACCATTGAGCTACACCCGCGCACTGGCTGCTTCGGGAATGGTGGAGGGGGTTGGATTCGAACCAACGTAGGCGTAGCCAACGGATTTACAGTCCGTCCCCTTTAACCACTCGGGCACCCCTCCGACTCAATCCTCGGAAGCACCGCCGGGCGGCGCGCCGAGCCGCCGCATGCTTCACGAAAACCTTCGGAACGCGACGACGCCGACAGCGCGGGGCCTCTTATGGTGAGGCCGATCCCCGGTGTCAACACAAAACCAACTGGCATCCACGGCTCTCTCGTGCCACAGGAGGCTCAGCCAATCCCCGGACCAAGATCGATGACCAGCGACAAGGCCCCGCCGGCCGGACAGACGACCAGGAAACCAGCCCGCAAGGGAAAGCCGCCCACGACGGGCGGCCGCGGCCCGCGCTTCGGCAAGGCCGGCAAGCCGGGGGGCGGCCGGGGCGCGCCGCGCCGCGCCGGGCCGCCGGGCGCCATCGATGTCGCGATCCTCTACGGCTGGCATCCCGTCGTGGAGGCCCTCGGCAATCCACAGCGCCGCCCGCGCCGCCTGATGGCCACCGAGAACGCCCACAAGCGGCTGCTGGAGCGATTCGAGCACCTGCCGATCGCGCCCGAGATCGTCCGGCCCGGCGAGATCGACCGGCTGCTCGAGCCCGATGCCGTCCACCAGGGCCTGCTGCTCGAGGTCGATCCGCTTCCCTCCCCGGCCATCGATTCGCTGCCGGCGGATGCGCTCGTCCTCGTGCTCGACCAGATCACGGATCCGCACAACGTCGGCGCCATCGTCCGCACGGCGGCCGCCTTCTCCGTCGCGGCCATCGTCACCACGGCCCGCCACAGCCCGGCGGCGACGGGCGTGCTCGCCAAGTCGGCCTCGGGCGGGCTCGAGCACGTGCCCTTCATCGTGGTGCGCAATCTCGCCGAGGCCATGCTCGCCCTGCGCGAGCGTGGCTTCCAGCTCGTCGGCCTCGATTCGGCTGGGCCGGCGCCGCTCGGCGACATCCCCCTCGCACGCCCGCTCGGCCTCGTCCTCGGCGCCGAGGGCAAGGGGCTGCGCCAGCTGACCCGCGAGCGCTGCAGCGATCTCGCCCGCCTCGACATGCCCGGCGCCATCAAGAGCCTCAATGTCTCCAACGCCGCCGCCATCGCCCTCTATGCGGCGAGCCGCGCCGCCGGCTGACCTGGGCGGCTGAACATGCTGCGCCGCACTATTGCGGCGCACTTAAGACTTTGGAATGACGACCAATTGTCGAGCGACAGATTAGAAGGCCGCTCTTAAGCTTTCACTCACCTTCCCGGCTGTGATCAGTCGCGAAAGCGGCGCGGGGCACTCCCCGTGCCGAATGAGGGAAACAGCCCGTTGTCGGGCGGCCGTGGGCGCCAGATCCACCGATCGTCTCGTCGATCGCAAGACCGCGCGGCAGAGGGCCGGAGGTCCGGCTGCCGTGCGGCGTTCGCTCGTCGCCTCGGCCGGCTGCAGGTCATGGAACATTCCAAGGAGCCTCGGCCATGAGCATGGCAAACGCAACGGCGACGGGTGTCAAGGCCCGGCCGATGACCCGGGAGGAGAAGAAGGTCATCTTCGCCTCCTCGCTCGGCACCGTATTCGAGTGGTATGATTTCTATCTCTACGGCTCGCTGTCGGCGATCATCGCCGCGCAGTTCTTCTCCGGCGTCAATCCGACCGCAGGCTTCATCTTCGCGCTGATGGCCTTCGCCGCCGGCTTTGCGGTGCGGCCCTTCGGCGCGCTCGTCTTCGGCCGCCTCGGCGACCTCGTCGGCCGCAAGTATACCTTCCTCGTCACCATCGTGCTGATGGGCCTGTCGACCTTCATCGTCGGTGTCCTGCCCACCTATGCGACGTGGGGCATTCTTGCGCCCGTCATCCTCATCATCCTGCGCCTCGTGCAGGGTCTGGCGCTCGGCGGCGAATATGGCGGCGCGGCGACCTATGTCGCCGAACACGCGCCCCAGGGCCGGCGCGGCTATTACACCAGCTTCATCCAGACGACGGCGACGCTCGGCCTCTTCCTGTCGCTCATCGTCATCCTCGGCACCCGCACCTATCTCGGCGAGGAAGCCTTCGCGGCCTGGGGCTGGCGCATTCCGTTCCTGATCTCCATCGTGCTGCTCGGCATCTCGATCTGGATCCGGCTGCAGCTGCAGGAATCGCCCGCCTTCAAGCAGATGAAGGAGGACGGCACCCAGTCCAAGGCGCCGCTGACGGAGGCCTTCGGCACCTGGAAGAACGCCAAGGTCGGCCTGCTCGCCCTCTTCGGCAGCACGTCGGGCCAGGCCGTCGTCTGGTACACGGGCCAGTTCTACGCCCTCTTCTTCCTCACCCAGACGCTGAAGGTCGATGCCGCCACGGCGAACATCCTCATCGCCATCTCGCTCGCCATCGGCACGCCGTTCTTCATCTTCTTCGGCTGGCTGTCGGACAAGGTGGGCCGCAAGCCGATCATCCTCGGCGGCTGCCTGATCGCGGCGATCGCCTATTTCCCGCTGTTCAACGGCCTGACGAAGTTCGCCAATCCCGACCTCGCGGCGGCGCAGGCGAGCGCCCCGGTGACGGTCGTCGCCGACCCGTCGGAATGCTCGTTCCAGTTCAACCCGGTCGGCACGGCGCAGTTCCGCTCCTCGTGCGACATCGCCAAGAGCTTCCTCGCCCGCAACTCGGTGAACTATTCGAACGAGGCGGCTCCCGCCGGCACGGTGGCGCAGGTCAAGGTCGGCGACCAGGTCATCGCCTCCTTCGACGGCCTGGCGCTCGACGCCGGCGCCTTCAAGGAGCAGAGCGCGGCCTTCAATACGAAGCTGACCGAGGTCATCCGCGCCGCCGGCTATCCGGCCAAGGCCGACCCGGCGAAGATGAACACGGTCGCCATCGTCGCCATCCTGACGCTGCTCGTCCTCTTCGTGACGATGGTGTACGGCCCGATCGCCGCCCAGCTCGTCGAGCTCTTCCCGACGCGCATCCGCTACTCGGGCATGTCGCTGCCCTACCACATCGGCAACGGCTGGTTCGGCGGCTTCCTGCCCACGACGGCCTTCGCCATGGTGGCTGCGACCGGCGATATCTACTACGGCCTCTGGTACCCGATCGTGGTCGCCCTCATGACCTTCGTCGTCGGCCTGCTCTTCGTGCCCGAGACGAAGGACCGCGACATCTTCAAGTACGAAGGCTGACACAACCAGGGCCTGACGGCTCCCCAAACGAAAGGCCCCGCCGGTCTCCCGGCGGGGCCTTTTCGCTATTGGCGGCAGGCGAAGGTCAGTCGCAGACCGTGAACCGGCGAACGCGCCAGCCCCAGCCGTCCACCCACACCCGGCGGGTCTGCACGAAGCACTCCGGCCCATAGTCGTAGTAGGCCGGGCCGGGGCCGTAGGCGTAAGGCGGCGGGCCGTAGTCGTAGGCGGGCGCGGGATAGCCGTAGGCGGGCCGCGCAGCGGAGGCGGCCAGCGCGCCGACGGCGAGGCCGCCGATGATGCCGGCGGCCACGGCCGCCCCGGCGTTGCCGCCGCGGCGGTAGCGCGCCTCGGCCTCTCCGGTGGTCGCGGCAAAGGCCCCGGCCAGGGTCAAGCCGGCAAGGCCGAGCGCGGCGACCTTTCTAGCCTTGAGCGGGAACATCATGGTTCTTCTCCCAAACCGGGGAGCGCCCCGCACTCCCCCTTCAGCGTCATCGTGGGGATGCTATTCTCCTGTGGCTGAACGCCGGATGAACCATCCCTGTTCCCTATTCGTCACCCGCACTGCGGCAATTTGCGGACAAACGCGAAGGCCGGCGGGGGATTCTCGCCGGCCTTCGTGCTGCCAGATCGGGACGGTGGGGACGCGGCTTCAGTCGCAAACGGTGGTACGCCGTGTGGTCCAGCCGTAGCCGGGCACGAACACGCGTTCGCGGACCTTGTAGCAGTACGGGTCGGCCACATAGACCGGACCCGGGTAGCCGTAGGCCGGCCGCGCCGCCGAGGCGGCGAGCGCGCCGATGGCAAGGCCGCCGATGACGCCGGCGGCGACGGCGCCGCCGCCGTAGTAACGGCCGCGCCACCGGGCCTCGGCCTCGCCGGTCGTGGCGACGAAGCTCGCGCCGATCGTGGCGCAGGCGAGCGGGATAGCAAGGATCTTCAGGCTCATGCGGCTCATCGTTCCATCCTCCGGTTGCACCCGCCGCATCCCGCCCGGGGACTGCGGATGTCGGATGTGATGGAACTGTGCTCCCGCACCCGGCATGACGCCGTGCGCCGCCACACGACCCGTTTGCAGCGGGTCCGGGCGATCGACGATGCAGTTGACGTGGAAAAGAAGCGGGCCGGCCGGATGAGCAAGATGGTGCCGGTTGTCAGACTCGAACTGACGACCTACCGCTTACAAGGCGGTTGCTCTACCAACTGAGCTAAACCGGCGCCGGTCCACGCATTTCGGCTAACAGGCTTCGCCCGCGGCCGCAAGAGGCAATGGCTGCGGGGAACCCGGCGGGAGCAACGCCGCATCAAAGAGGACGAAATTCGGGAAAGCCATGGGCGTCGATCGGTCGGACCTGTCGGAGGAGGAATGGGAAGCCCTGCAGCGCCTCAACCGCGGCGCGCCGGAGGCAGACCTCATCCCTCCGCTCATGCGGCACCTCCTCCTTGAACTCGGCCTGGCGGTCGAGCGGCCGTCGCGCATCGTGATCAGCGACAGGGGCAAGAAGCTGATCCGTCTCCACCGCGACGATCGAAGATGAACAGCCGGCGCTTTGCACGTTCAGGTAGCGTGCACCCGAGTTGAGGCGATGGAGAGAAAGCGTCGCGCCTTGGAACCAACGCGCAGATGGTGCGTTTTGCTTTGCGGAAGCACTCATGGCGGAAGCACTCCTGGCGACTGCGCGACGAGATGCCCTTCCAGAAGCACCAGGAAGACGAAAATCCGAAAGGATGACCACATGACGAAATATATTGTCTGCGCCGCTGTGGCCCTCACCCTTGCTGCGTGCAACACCCCGGAGGAAAGGGCTGTTGGCGGCGCGCTGATCGGCGGTGCGGCCGGTGCGGCCGTCGGCGGAGCGACGACGGGAACGACCGGAGGTGCGGTCGTGGGCGGCGCGATCGGCGCGGCCGGCGGCGCCATGGTCGGGGCCGCCACGGGCCAGCAGTGCGAATATTATTACTACCGCGGCCGCCGTTACCGCGAGTGCTACTGAGCCAGCCCGGCCCGGTGACGGGCCCCGCGACCGTCGCCCGCACGCACGAGCCGCTGCGGGCGACGTCGCTTTGAGGCAGGACACTGAAGGAGCACGGGGGATCGCGTAGCCCTCGGCGACCGATGGCTTCCGCAGGGAGGCCATCCCATCAGAACAACGGAGGCGAGAGATGGCCGATGAACCGGAACTCACCCCCCGCGAAGCCCGGCAGGGTCGGCTCGGATTGCCGGTCCTGATCATCCTGCTCTCGAGCCTCGCCCTGGCGGTGCTCGCATGGCTCTTCCTGTAGCGCGGACGTGATGGCCTGCCCGCACCGGCCGGACTGCTTTTGTTGGCATTGAGGGCACAAAGTGTGCTATGAGCCCCGCCGGTGGCGCCGTTCCGGCCGGCCTCGTGCCCGCAAAGGCACCCCGGACGCCTCGGCCGTGTTCCCCGACCGTACCGGTGGCGCCGCCATGGCATGCCGCACAGTCCAAAGGCCTGTTAAAGGCGCGCCGAACGGCGGGCGATCGTTGGCCGGCTCATCCCGTGAGCCCGACGGGCGTCCTCCGGGACGTGTGTCCCGCCCCGTCGGAGCGCACGGCCGTGCGGTAATGAAGCGGATCGTCCGCGTTCTGAAAGGAAGAGCTGTTGTCGAAAGAAGATACCATCGAGTTTGAAGGCACTGTTGTCGACGTGCTGCCCGACGGCAAGTTTCGCGTCGTCCTCGAGAACGACCACGAAATTCTGGCCTATATCGCGGGCCGCATGAAGCGTCACCGCATCCGCACCCTCGCCGGTGATCGTGTGACCGTCGAGATGACGCCCTACGACATGGACAAGGGCCGCATCACCTTCCGTCACAAGACCGACGGCGGTGGACCCGGCCCCGGTGCGGCACGGCGCGGCCCTCCGCCGCGGCGGCGCTGAGCGGGCGCGATCGGCTTCATCCCGACCCGAGGGCCGGCGTCGCGCCGCTCACGGCGTGGCTTCTGTTATCTGTGGTCCCTGGGCACGCCGCGCCCTTCGATGTGCCGCTCGTCCTCGCGGCGCACGATCGAGTATTCGGCATCGATCACCATGTCGTCGGCGCGCCCCCCGGGGCGCTGCCCGCGCCACTTCATCCACAGGTGATAGCCGAGCCCGGCGACGACGACGACCGGCAGCACGACGAGAAAAACGCCGGCTGCAACGATGGCGAGCGTGACGACGAGCGCCAGCCCCACCGCCGCGGCGAGCCAAAGCTGCCAGCGGGACAGGCGCACGATGCGCATCTGCGGGCCGAAACGGGGGTCGTACCCCTGCATGATCTGATCCTTCTCCATCTCTGGCCGCGAACACATCACGCCCACCGGGCGAGAATATGATGTCGCGATGCCGCCCGTGCCAGTGGCGCGGCATTTTCCCCCGACACAACCCAGGGTCACACACTTGTGACGCGGATGCGGATCGACCCCCGGCGCGGCCTGTGGCCCTTATCGACGTGCCGCGCTGGCCAGGTCCGACGGGCTTGCAAGTGCCCTCCGGGCCGGAAATCGCCGGCAAGAATGTCATCGACACGAGGAGGAACAGGCAGCCATGCTAGATCGTCGCAGTCTACTCGTTTCGGCCGCCGCGGCCGGCAGCGCCATGACCATTCCTGCCTCTGCCTCCGCCCAGACGCTTCCCGCCACCTCGCCGGTCGAGCCCGACCGCCAGGCGCCCGGCTTCTACCGCTACAAGGTCGGCGACCTGCTGATCACCGCGGTTAACGACGGCGTGGGCCGCCGCCCGATCGACGGCTTCATCCGCAATGCGGAGCTCGATGATGTCCAGGGCGCGCTCGACGCCGCCTTCCTGCCGCGCGACAACATCACCATCCCCTTTACCACCCTCGTCATCGACCGAGGCGGCAAGCTGACGCTGATCGACACCGGCAACGGCGATTCGGGCGCGCCGACGAGCGGCCTCTGGATGGCGAACTTCCGCGCCGCCGGCTTCGACCCCGCGGCCGTCGAGACCGTCGTCATCAGCCATTTCCATGGCGATCACATCAACGGGCTGAGGCTCAAGGACGGCACGGCCGTCTTCCCGAGCGCCGAGGTGCTGGTGCCCGAAGCCGAATGGGCCTTCTGGATGGACGACGCCAAGATGGCCGCGGCACCCGACGGCATGAAGGGCGCCTTCCAGAACGTGCGCCGCGTCTTCGGCCCCATCGCGGGCGACGTGAAGCAGTTCAAGGCCGACAGCGAAGTGGTGCCCAACGTGACGGCCGTCGCCGCCTACGGCCACACGCCGGGCCATACGGTCTTCGCCGTCACCGCCGGCGAGGGGCGGCTCATGGTGATGAGCGACACCACCAACCACCCCGCCCTCTTCGTCCGCAATCCCGAGTGGCAGGCCATCTTCGACATGGACGGGGACATGGCGCGCGAGACGCGCAAGCGCCTGCTCGACATGGCGGCGAGCGAGAAGATGCAGGTGGCCTTCTACCACGCTCCCTTCCCGGCGACCGGCCATATCGCCCGCGACGGCGACGGCTTCGCCTTCGTGCCGGTGGCCTGGAGCCCCATCATCTGAACATGCGGACCGGCGCGGCATCCTCCGCGCCGCGTCCCCTCCGGCATCCTTGCTGGACGGGACGCCCCCATTGCGGCTATGGGTCTCCTCCCCGCCGATGGATGCGTCGGGCGCCCGCCCGCGCTGTTTCGGCCTGCCAGGACAGGGGCGCCCATGGCCCGCCGATTCGGTAAGATCGCCATCGTCGCGAGCGACGCGCCCGAGGCGCAGAAGGCCGCGGCCAATCTCGTCTCCCGCTACGGCACCCACCCGCCGGACGAAGCCGACGCGATCGTCGCCCTCGGCGGCGACGGGCTGATGCTGCAGACGCTGCACCGCTTTATGGGCACCGGCAAGCCGATCTACGGCATGAACCGCGGCTCGGTCGGCTTCCTGATGAACGAGTTCCACGAGAACGACCTCGTGGACCGGCTGGAGGAGGCCGAGCGCAGCGTGGTGCACCCCCTGCTGATGATCGCGCACGATGCGGCCGGCATGCCGCACCAGGCGCGCGCCATCAACGAGGTCTCCATGCTGCGCCAGACCTTCCAGGCGGCGAAGCTGCGCGTCTATGTCGACGGCCTCGTGCGGCTCGAGGAGCTGACGGCGGACGGCCTGCTGGTCGCCACGCCGGCCGGCTCGACGGCCTACAACCTGTCGGCCAACGGCCCGATCCTGCCGCTCAACGCCACGCTCCTCGCGCTGACGCCGATTTCCGCCTTCCGCCCGCGGCGCTGGCGCGGCGCCCTGCTGCCGGACCATGCGCGCGTGCGCGTCGACGTGCTCGAAGCCGACAAGCGCCCGGTCAGCGCCGTGGCCGACCACACGGAGTTCCGCTCCGTGACGCGGGTCGACATCGCCATGGACCGCAGCGTCGACCTCGTCATGCTGCACGACCCCGGCCACAGCCTGGACGAGCGCATCCTGCGCGAGCAGTTCGGCTACTGACCGCCTCAGGCGGCGATGAGCCGCGATGCCGGCCGCTGCCCGTCGATGACGGCGCGGTCCGCCTCGATCAGGGCGCCGAGCGCCGCATTCTCCACAAGGCGCGCCGCCGTGCCCCGCGCCTCCTCCCGCGCGACCTCGGCCTCGAAGCGCCGCAGCAGCGCCGTCAATGCATCCCCGTCTGCATCGCCGCGCGACGTGCAGGCGGCGATCACGCGCTCCAGGATCGGACGGGACAGGCCGACGGAACCACCTTCCTCCCACCGGTGGCCGGAGCACGCCCGGCAGGCGGACCAGGCGGCGAGAAAGGCCGGCCGCAGGGCACCGGGGATACCGGCCCGTTCCAGCAGGGCCTCGCGCCCCCGTCCGCGCTCGTCTCCGGCGAGCGCCGCCACCCGTCCCGGCGGCACCTCGGCGAGTTCCGCCAGCGCACAGGCGAACAGCCGCTCCTCGCCGCTGAGGAGCCCGCGCAGCAGCAGTCGCGGCGTCAGCCGGCCCTCCTGCCGCAGCTGCCGCACGAGCGCCGCGAGAGAGGGCTCGTCCGGCGCCGTCGCGGCGATGGTCAGCACCGTCCGTTCGCCCGCTTCGCGTGCGGCGCCTTCCGCGCGTTCCATGCCGAGCCAGCGGCGCCCGGTAACGAAGGCCGTCAGCTGCTCGGCGACGGCCACCGCGATCCGCTGGCGCACGGCGGCCGGCAGGTCCGGGCGCGCCAGCAACGCCTCGCGCAGCACCGGCAGCTTCGCATGGCGCTCGAGCATGCGGTGCATCAGGAACTCGGGCAGGACCG
Source organism: Chelatococcus caeni (assembly GCF_014196925.1). Taxonomy (GTDB): domain Bacteria; phylum Pseudomonadota; class Alphaproteobacteria; order Rhizobiales; family Beijerinckiaceae; genus Chelatococcus_A; species Chelatococcus_A caeni. Next base: position 132,885 of record NZ_JACIEN010000003.1, read on the forward strand.
CGCTGTGGTTCTCGGCCAGCGCGACGAGCGCATCCGGCGCGCCGACCGCGACGAGCGCCGTGGCGACGGCGAGCGGCAGCCCGGGGCGGACCGCAACGGCCGTCTGGGCGAGGGCATCGCCCGCCTCCACGCAATCGACGAGGTCGGAGGCCATGAGCAGCGGCGAGCGGGCGAGGACGAGCGCCGCGACGTCGCTCTGGTCGCGCGCGAGCGCCAGCAGGAGATGGCGCGGAATGTCGAGCTCGGATCCGAGTTCGCGCGCAAGGGCGCGCCGCACGGCCGAGGAGGTGTCGTCGAGGAGGCTGAGCAGCGCCGCCTCCGCCTCCCGCCGCTCCTCGGGCGAGAGCCGGGCCGAGACATAGGCACGGGCGAGCGCCCCCGCCCCTCGCGCCCGTTCGCTCGCCGCGGCGGAGCGAACCCAGAGCAGAAAGCGGCGGATGATCATTGCCCCAATCCCAAGCGGCGGGTGCGGCCGGAGCCCCGCCGGTCCGCACATCCACCAAAGCCATATGTGCATATCGCGGTTTTCCCCCAGGCACGGGAACGGGGAAGAGTGCGATATGGCTCGCCTCGCAGCATGGGGCGGTTATGGTAAACGAAGTCTGAACACGGCAACCGGAGGGACCTCTACTCCATGACGGCGCAGGCAAACGGCAGTCCGCATCCGCGCGGCGGGCTCTACTTCGAAGACTTCAGCGTCGGCCAGCTCATCCGCCATCGCCTCACGCGAACCGTGACGCAGATGGACAACATGCTGTTCTCCAACATGACGCTCAATCCCCAGCCCCTGCACATCGATGCGCATTTCTGCGCCACCGAGACCGAATGGGGCCGCCCGCTGATGAACTCGCTGTTCACCCTCGGCCTGATGATCGGCATTTCGGTCAACGACACCACGGTCGGCACCACCATCGCCAATCTCGGCATGACGGACGTGCGCTTCCCCGCGCCCCTCTTCGAGGGCGACACCATCAACGTGACGACGGAGGTCGTCGCCGTGCGCTCCTCGCAGTCGCGTCCCGACGCCGGCATCGTCGACTTCCTGCACCGCGCCTACAAGCAGGACGGCACGCTCGTCGCCGAATGCCGGCGGCAGGCCTTCATGCGCAAGCGCCCGGCGGTGTGACGGCCATGCGCTCGCTGCTCTTCGTCCCCGGCGACAGCCGCAGGAAGCTCGACAAGGGGCTGACGGCCGGGGCGGACGCCCTGATCCTCGACCTCGAGGATTCCGTCGCGCTGTCGGAGAAGGAAACCGCCCGGCGCGTCACCGCCGACTTCCTGCGCGATGTCGGCAACCAGCCGGCGCGGCCGCTGCTCTACGTGCGCATCAACGCCCTCGACAGCGGCCTGAGCGAAGGGGATCTCGACGCCGTCATGGCGGCGGGGCCAGACGGCATCGTGCTGCCGAAGGCCGCCGGCGGCACCGACGTGTCGCATCTCGGCGCCAAGATCGCCGTGCGCGAGGCCGAATTCGGCCTCGCCGACGGCAAGACCCGCATTCTCGCCATCGGCACGGAGACGGCCCGCGGCGTCTTCGCCCTCGGCACCTATGCCGGCGCGAGCCACCGCCTCACGGGCCTTGCCTGGGGCGGCGAGGATCTCTCCGCCGACCTTGGGGCCGAGACGAACCGCCTGCCCGACGGCCGCTACGCCGAGCCCTATCGCCTCGCCCGTTCGCTGACCCTCATGGGCGCCGCGGCGGCTGGCGTCGATGCGGTCGACGCCGTCTTCACCAATTTCCGCGATCTCGACGGGCTCGCCGCCGAATGCGAGGCGGCGCGACGCGACGGCTTCGTCGCCAAGATGGCCATCCACCCCGCCCAGGTGCCGGTCATCAATGCCGCCTTCACGCCGACGCCCGAGGCCATGGCCGAGGCCCGCGCCATCGTGGAGGCCTTCGCGGCCAATCCGCAGGCCGGCGTCCTTGCCGTCGACGGCGAGATGGTCGACCGTCCGCACCTGAAGCGCGCCGAGCGCGTGCTGGCGCGTGCGCCGAAGGAGGGGTGAAGCTCAAACCCTGCAGACGGCGGGTCCGACAGCGCGGCGTGTCCCCTCTCCCCGTTAACGGGGAGGGGGAGCAGTCGCACTGCGGAACCGGCCGTCCCTAGTTCCCGCCCTTCGGCCGCACGAGGGAGAACACCTCGTCGACGACGCTGTAGTCGTGGTAGCCGAGCCGGGCGATGGGCTGCATGGCGGCGGTGTCGACGAGCCCGTCCCTGAGGTAGCGGTCGTCGATATAGATGCCGACGACCTGGCCCAGCACCAGCCAGCGGTCGAGGGCGCGCCCGTCCATGTCTTCCAGCCGGATGATCTGCAGGCGCTTGCACTCGAGCGCCGCCGCGATGCCGCGCACGCGCGGCGGCTTGACGAAGCGCGACGGCTCCGGCGCGAGCCCCGCCGCCTCGAATTCGCTGACGCCGCGCGGCAGCGGCGCCGAGGTCGCGTTCATGGCGTCGCGCAGCGGATAGGTCGCGATGTTGCAGACGAACTCGCCCGTCTCGGCGATGAAGGCGACGGAATCCTTTTGCCCCTCGCTGGAGAAGCCGACGATGGCCGGATAGGTCGAGAAGGCGTTGAAGAAGCTGTAGGGCGCGAGATTGGCCTCTCCCCGCTCGTTGAGCGACGAGATCCAGCCGATCGGCCGCGGCGCCACGAGCGCCTTGAAGGGGTCGTGCGGCAGCCCGTGGTCGCGGGCGACGGCGTCGTAGATCATGGGCCCTACTCGCCGAAACGGGTGACGATGGAGGCAAGCTCCGGGCGCGGCCGGTCCGCCGGCGTCTCGCTGGCCGTGCCGATGTGGACGAAGCCGGCGATGCGCTCGCTGGCGGCAAGGCCGAGCGCCTCGAGCACGCGCCGGTCATAGGCGTACCACTCGGTGATCCAGCTCGTGGCGAAGCCCATCGCATTGGCCGCGACGACGAGGTTCATGCACACCGCGCCGGACGACAGCACCTGTTCCCACTCGGGGATCTTCGCATGCGGCGCGGCGCGCGAGACGACCGCGACGACGAGCGGCGCGCCCGTCAGGCGCTCGCGCTCGGCGGCGAGCCGCTTCTCGTCCGCCTCCGGATTGTCCGCGGCGAAGGCGGCCGCGATGATCTCCCCGGCCTTCACACGGGCCTCGCCCGAAAAGACGATGAAGCGCCAGGGGACGAGCTTGCCGTGGTCGGGCACCCGCGCGGCGAGGGTCAGGAGCGTGTTGAGTTCGTCCTCGCTCGGCGCCGGGGCCTGCATCTGGCGGGCGGCCACGGACCGGCGCGCGCTGAGGAGTTCGATCGTTGCATTCGACATCGGCTCTTCGCTCCAGGCTGGAACTGTTTGAAAAAGCGTTGTTTCGGCGCCTCGTGCCCGCCGTTGTCATCGCGGCTCCGCCGCCCTGCGTCAACGCCGTCGCGCGCATGGCCGCCTGCGCGGCGATGCCTCCGGCGCGAGGCCGTGCCAAGGCGCGATGCCACCTTCCATTCACAATTGGGTGGCAACTGCTCGCCGGGGCGCTTATGGAAAGATCTCTCCGGCTCCCGGCACGAACGGAAAACCAGCAACGTGATCAAGGTCTTCAATCGCTGGAGCGCACTTGCCCTGATGGCGTTCGGGCTGCCTTTCCTCGCGGCCGGCGCCCTTGCGCAGGTGCCCCCGCGGCTGCAGAACGCGCCGCCGCCGCAGCTCCAGGACACGCAAGGCACCGCGACCCTCTATCTGAGCGCCGTCTTCTCCGGCGAGACCAAGCCGATCGGGGAAGGGCTCGTCTGGCGCGTCTATGCCGATGCGCCGGACGGCGAGGACTTCAAGATCGTGATCAAGTCGCAGGACGCTTCGCCCTCCGTCACCCTGCCCAAGGGCGACTACCGCATCCACGCGGCCTACGGCTTCGCCAGCGCCACGCGCCGCGTCTCCCTGACGCGCGACACCGTCGAACGGCTGACCATCTCGGCCGGCGGCCTGCGCATCCACGGCGCCATCGGCGCGAACCCCATCCCACCCGAGAAGATGACCTTTTCGGTCTTCGTGCCCGTCGGCAACAATGACGAAGGACGCCTCGTCGTCGAGAAGGCGCGCTCCGGCTCGGTCGTGCGCCTGCCGGAGGGGACCTACCACGTCGTCTCCAGCTACGGCGATTCCAATGCCCTCATGCGGGCCGACCTCAAGGTCGAGAACGGCAAGCTCACCGACGCCACGCTCAACCACCGCGCCGCCACGGTGACGCTGAAGCTCGTCCGTGCCGCGGGCGGCGAAGCCTTCGCCGGCACGGCCTTCAGCGTGCTGACGCCGGGCGGCGACGTCATCCGCGAGGAGATCGGCGCCTTCCCGTCCTTCATCCTGGCCGAAGGCGAATACGTCGTCATCGCCCGCCACGAGGGGCAGGTCTACACGCGCGAATTCACCGTCGAGAGCGGCCAGGACCGCGACATCGAGGTGGTGGCACGGTAAGGGATCGGCTCGGCAACATGCCGGGAAGAAACGGGCCGCGCATGGTTAGGCCCGTCGAATGATGCTATCGTCGGCCTCTCCTGAGGATGACAGCACCATGCGCATGACCGTGGCCCTTGATGATGATCTTCTGGCGAAGGCTCAGGCCTTCACCGGCCTCAAGGAAACGTCCGCCCTCATGCGAGAGGCGCTCAAGGCGCTGATCGAGCGGGAAAGCGCACGCCGTCTCGCCCGTCTCGGCGGCACCGAACCTGATCTTGAGATTGCACCGCGGCGGCGTATGACGCCCCGATGATCCTCGTCGATACGTCGGTTTGGGTCGATCACCTGCGCACCGGCGAGGAAACGCTTGCCGCCTTGCTCGATCATGGCCGCGTGTTGACGCATCCGTTTGTCATCGGGGAGCTGGCACTCGGCTTCCTGCGCCAGCGCCAGGCAATCCTCCCGGCGCTTCAAGGGCTACCGCACGCAAGTCTCGCCACCGATGCCGAAGTGCTGGCGTTCATCGACGAGCACGCGCTGGCTGGACTCGGCATCGGCTATGTCGATGCCCACTTGCTGGCGTCCACCCGGCTGACCGCCGGATCGACCCTCTGGAGCCGCGACAAGCGGCTTGCCCGCGTTGCCGAGCGACTGGAGCTGGCTTGGCAGGGTGGACTTTTGCCGCCCCCTTGATGCAGCAGGCGGGTGCAAGCTCCCTCTCCTTCTGCAAGGAGAGGGAGCCAGCCGATCAGGCCACGGCCTGCTTGAGCGCCGGCGTCTCGGCACGCTCGCGGCGGATGTCGGGCGGCACGGATTCCTCGACCAGCGAGGCGAGCGCCTCGTCGAGCGTCATCGACACCTGCTGCTGCGAGCCGAGCCGGCGGATGGAAACCGTGCGCTCGGCCGCCTCCTTCTTGCCGACGACGACGAGCACCGGCACCTTGGCGAGCGAGTGCTCGCGCACCTTGTAGGTGATCTTCTCGTTGCGCAGATCGACGTCACCGCGCAGGCCGGCCTTCTTCGCCGCCTTCAGCACCTCGAGCGCATAGTCGTCCGCCTCCGAGGTGATGGTGCACACCATCAGCTGCTGCGGCGCCAGCCACAGCGGGAAATGCCCGGCGAAATGCTCGATGAGGATGCCGGCGAAGCGCTCCATCGAGCCGCAGATGGCCCGGTGCACCATCACCGGCGTCTTCTTCTGCCCGTCCTGGTCGACATAGAAGGCGCCGAAGCGCTCCGGCAGGTTGAAGTCCACCTGCGTCGTGCCGCACTGCCAGTCGCGGCCGATGGCGTCACGCAGCACATATTCGAACTTCGGCCCGTAGAAGGCGCCCTCGCCCGGGTTGATGCTCGTCCTGATGCGGTTGCCCGACTGGGCGGCGATCTGCTCGAGCACCTTGCCCATCACCTCCTCGGCGTGGTCCCACAGGGCGTCGGAGCCGACGCGCTTCTCCGGCCGCGTGGAGAGCTTGACCACGATCTCGTCGAAGCCGAAGTCGGCATAGGTCGACAAGATGAGATCGTTGATCTTCAGGCACTCCTCGGCGAGCTGGTCCTCCGTGCAGAAGACATGCGCATCGTCCTGCGTGAAGGCGCGCACGCGCATCAGCCCGTGCAGCGCGCCCGACGGCTCGTAGCGGTGCACGGCGCCGAATTCGGCGAGCCGGAGCGGCAGGTCGCGGTAGGACTTGAGCCCGTGCTTGAAGATCTGCACGTGGCCCGGGCAGTTCATGGGCTTGATGGCGAAGACGCGCTCGTCCTCCGTCTCGTCGCCGGCCGAGGTCGCCGCGAACATGTTCTCGCGATACCAGCCCCAATGGCCCGAGATCTCCCACAGCGACTTGTCGAGGAGCTGCGGCGCGTTCACCTCCTCATAGTCGGCGGCGAGGCGCCGGCGCATGTAGCTGATGAGGCTCTGGAACAGCGTCCAGCCCTTGGGATGCCAGAAGACGGTGCCCGGCCCCTCCTCCTGGAAGTGGAACAGGTCCATCTCCCGCCCGAGGCGGCGATGGTCGCGCTTCTCGGCTTCTTCGAGCTGCCTGAGATAGGCGTCGAGGTCCTCCTGGCTGGCCCAGGCGGTGCCGTAGATGCGGGTCAGCATCGGATTGTTCGAATCGCCGCGCCAATAGGCGCCGGCCACCTTCATCAGCTTGAAGGCGGACCCGACCTTGCCCACGCTCGTCATGTGCGGCCCGCGGCAGAGATCCAGCCATTCGCCCTGCCGGTAGATCTTCAGCGTCTCGCCGGGCGGGATGGCATCGACCAGCTCGACCTTGAAGGCCTCGCCCTTCGTCTCGAAATGCGACCGCGCCTGCTCGCGTGACCATTCCTCCTTGGTGAAGGCGGCATCGCGCGCGATGATCTCGCGCATCTTCGCCTCGATCACCGGGAAGTCCTCCGGCGTGAAGGGCTTCTCGCGATAGAAGTCGTAGTAGAAGCCGTTCTCGATGACGGGGCCGATGGTCACCTGCGTGCCGGGAAAGAGCGTCTGCACCGCCTCGGCGAGCACGTGGGCGCAGTCGTGCCGGATGAGCTCGAGCGCGCGCGGATCGTCACGCGAGACGAACTCGATCCTGGCGTCGCGCGTGATCGGGTCGGCAAGGTCGGCGAGGTTGCCGTCGAGCGCCATGGCCACCGTGCGCTTGGCGAGCGACTTGGCGATGCCTTCGGCGACTTCGCGCCCGGAAATGCCTTGGGGGAACTGGCGCGCGGCGCCATCGGGAAAGGTCAGCGTAATCATCAACAGTCTCCCGCTCACTCCTGCAAACGACGGCAGGTAAGCGCTTCTCGTCTCAAGGTTGTCCGGACGGGGTTCCTTGCGGCGGCGAGGCACCGTCGCCGTCCGGTTCGACGGCCTCGCAGGCGAAGGCCGGCGGCGCATTGACGCCGCGCCAGCGCCCATAGGTCCACGGCTTATACCAGGCGCTTGCCGGCGGCAACGCCTCCGGCACCAGATCGATGCCGCTCGTGCCGAGCGGCGTGCAGCGGCAGATCCGGGCGAAACCCATCCACCCGCCGGCCCACAGGCCGTGCGCCTGGATCGCCTCGTCCGTATAGGCCGAGCAGCTCGGCCAGTGCCGGCACTGGCGCCCGACGAAAGCCGACAGCGTGAGCTGGTAGCCACGGATGATAAGATGCGCTATCCACTGACCGGGATTCATGTCTCTCGCCGCTGGGGAATCGCCTTCCATATGGTTACGCTCGGAGCAGGCGCCACGTTTCGCGTCGTTTTCGCCACGAAACGTTAACTGCGCTGCGCGAGAGTGCCGGCATTCGTTCAGGAGTAGCACATTGTCTGGCAGCCGCGTCGCTTTTGCCGCCACCCTGGCCGCTTCGGCCCTCGGCGTTTTCGCATTGTCGTCCACCTCCGCCCTCGCCCAGTCGTCCCGCCCCTATGAGACGACCTTCGCCGGCGAACCGGTGGGACCCAACGACTGGATCCTCACGATCAAGGGCAATGCCCAGGTCACGCCCCAATACCAGGGATCCGACAAGTCGAGCTTCGTCGCCTTTCCCTCCTTCACCATCCGCCGCGCTACCGAGCCCAAGCGCTTCGCGGCGCCGGACGACGGAGTGAGCCTCACCTTCTACGGCAACCCGCTCGTCAGCTTCGGCGTCGTCGCCGCCTATCAGGGCGGCCGCTACTACCAGGACGACCGGCGCCTCTACGGCCTGTCGAAGATCAACTGGACGATCGAGCCCGGCGTCTTCGTCGAGCTGTGGCCGACCGAGCAGCTGCGCGCCCGCTTCGAGATCCGCCACGGCCTCAACGGCAGCGGCTTCGTCGGCAGCGTCGGCCTCGACTGGGTGCAGAAGATCGATCGCTTCACCATCTCCGGTGGCCCGCGCGTCGTCCTCGCCGACAGCGGCTACATGGACAAATACTACGGCGTGACGCCCTACGAGGCCGCGATCAACGGCCGGGTCTGGCCCTTCAAGGCCGACGGCGGCGTGCGCTCCGTCGGCGCGGCGGCCGCCGTGTCCTACGACTGGAGCGACGAGTGGAACGCCACCGTCTTCGGCCGCTACGACTACCTGACCGGCGATGCGGGCAAGAGCCCGATCGTGCGCGCCTTTGGCTCACGCAACCAGTTCAGCGTCGGCGTCACCGCCGCCTATTCGTTCAAGACCACCTGGTGAGAAGGGCGCAACGGCGCCGGGGATATCAGGCCCCGGCGGCCGGCGCTTCGGCTTTCGCCGCCAGAGCCTTGTCGACGGCCTCGACGACGGCATCGAAGGTCAGCAGCGTCGAGGCGTGCCGGGCCTTGTAGTCGCGCACCGGCTCGAGCACAGCGAGCTCCGCCCAGCGCCCGCCTGGCGGCGGGCCGTTGTCCTTGAGCATGCGCCGCATCGTCTCGCGCAATTCGCGCAGTTCCGCCGCATCCGCCCCGATGACGTTGCGCGCCATGATGGACGACGACGCCTGGCCGAGGGCGCAGGCCTTCACATCATGGGCGAAGTCGCTGACGCGCCCGTCGTCGAGCAACACGTCGACGGTGACCGTCGACCCGCAGAGCTTGGAATGGGCGGTGGCGCTGCCATGCGGCGCGGCAAGCCGCCCGAGCCGCGGAATGTCCGCCGCCAGTTCCAGAATGCGCCTGTTGTAGATATCCGAGAGCATATCCGCTCCAACCTGACGGATTTGGTTCCATCCGTGCCGGTCCCCTATATAAGGCCCGATGCATGGATGCAAAAGCAGGCCCGCCCGAGATGACGGCCTGCGGAAGATGCGGCAGGTGCCCGCGACATGCGGCCGACGCGCGGCGGGGATGCGTTTCGGCCGGCGGCACCATGGCCGATCGGGAGAGGCCGGATGAAGACCGCCGCAAGATCTTCGAACACGGGTACCGTCCGGAACGGCTGCGGCAAGGACGCCGCCGCCGTCCGGCCGAGCCGCGCCGAGGCGGAAGCCGCCGTGCGCACGCTCATCCGCTGGGCCGGCGACGATCCGGATCGTGAAGGCCTCGTCGAGACGCCCGAGCGCGTCGTGCGCACCTTCGAGGAGGTCTACGCCGGCTATCGCGAGAACCCGGGCGAGCTGCTCGACAGCATCTTCACGGATGTCGGCGGCTACGACGACATGGTCCTGGTGCGGGACATCTCCTTCCATTCCCACTGCGAGCACCACATGGTGCCCTTCGTCGGCCGCGCGCACATCGCCTATTACCCCGCGGGCGGCGTCGTCGGCCTGTCGAAGTTCGCCCGCCTGGTCGATGCCTATGCCAAGCGCCTCCAGACGCAGGAGGCGCTGACGGCCCAGATCGCCGACGCCATCGAGACGCACCTTTCCCCGCGCGGCACGGCGGTGATGATCGAGGCCGAGCACATGTGCATGTCCATGCGCGGCGTGCAGAAACAGGGCTCGCTCACGGTGACGACCCGCTTCGGCGGCGTCTTCCGCGACGATCCGGCCGAGCAGGTGCGCTTCTTCACGCTGCTGCGCTGCGGGCGCGACCGGAGGGCAGGATGATGCCTCGGGGCGGGACTTCGAACCAAGAGACAGGACATGTGCGAACGCTGTGACTTCATTGCCGCGCGCGGCAGCAAGGCGGACGTCGAGGAGGGCGACCGGCTGATGCCGGCCTTCGACGCGAACGGACTCCTGACCTGCGTGACGACCGACGCGGCGACCGGCGAGGTGCTCATGGTCGCCCACATGAACGCCGAGGCCCTCGCCCGCACCGTCGAGACGGGCGAAGCCTGGTACTGGTCCCGCTCGCGTGCCAGCCTCTGGCACAAGGGCGATACCTCGGGCCAGATCCAGAGCGTCGTCGAGATGCGCATCGACTGCGACCAGGATGCCATCGTCCTCAAGGTCGAGGTCGGCGGCGACGGCGGCTGCTGCCACACCGGGCGTCGCTCCTGCTTCTACCGGCGCGTCATCACCGAGCCTGACGGGCGCGGACGCCTCGCCTTCGACGCCACGGAGTGACACAGACGACCGCCGGGCCAAAAAGGCGACACAAGCCTCTTTCATTCATTCCGCTGCAACTTCATCCTGCCAGGCTGCGTTGTTCCTGCAGAGGGCGACCGGATGTTCGAAGACATCGCATCGCTGGCGGCGACCATGGCCGTTGAGCCCGACCCCACCCTGCCGCTGAAGCGGCGCCCGTTCGGCATCGCGCTCGGGGGCGGGGCGGCGCGCGGCTGGGCGCATATCGGCATCATGCGCGTCCTCGCGCGCGAGGGCCTCGTCCCGCACGTCATCGCCGGCACCTCCATCGGCGCCGTGGTCGGCGGCTGCTTCGCCTGCGACAAGCTGGACGAGCTCGAGGATTTCGCGCGCTCGCTGACCAAGCGGCGCGTGATGGGGCTGATGGATTTTCACCTCAACGGCTCCGGCCTCATCGCCGGCCAGCGCCTCCGGCGCATGCTCTCGCACCACCTCGGCGACATCCGCATCGAGGCGCTTGCGCCCCGCTTCGTCGCTATCGCCACCGAGCTCGGCAGCGGCCACGAGATCTGGCTGACGCGCGGCTCCATCACCGAGGCCCTGCGCGCCTCCTATGCCCTGCCCGGCATCTTCGACGCCGTGCGGCTCGGCGGCCGCTGGCTGATGGACGGCGCCCTCGTCAACCCGATCCCGGTGACGGCGGCACGCGCGCTCGGGGCCGAGATCGTGCTCTGCGTCAACCTCAACGGCAGCGACACGCGCGGCCGCGGCGCCGTCATTCCCGCGCACGGCACGGACGAAGACCTCATCGAGGAGGAGGCCCAGGCCGCCCGCGGCCTCTTCGCCCCCGTGCGCGGAGCGGCGATGCGCATGCGCCAGTTCGGCCGGCGCTCGGACGGGGCTCCGGGCATCGGCGCCGTGATGGTCGATGCCTTCAACATCACGCAGGACCGCATCGCCCGCTCGCGCCTCGCCGGAGACCCGCCGGACGTGATGGTGTCGCCACGCCTCGGCCGCATGGGCCTGTTCGACTTCCACCGGGCCGACGAGGCCATCGCGCTCGGCATGGAAGCTGCCGAGCGCGCGCTGGACGAGCTGCGCGAGATGCTGGAGGTCCCGCTCGCCGAGCAGGGCTGAGCCTGCCGCCTCCCTTCTAGGCCATGGCGATATATTCGCGCATGGCCTTGTGCTCGGCCTCGATCTCCGCCACCCGGTACTTGACCACGTCGCCGATGGAAACGAGGCCCGTCAGCTTGCCGTCCTCCACCACCGGCAGGTGGCGGAACTTGCCCTCGGTCATGATGCCCATGATGTCGGTAATCGCCGAGGCGCTCGTGCAGGTCACGACCTTCTCGGTCATGTGCCGGCTCACGCCTTCCTTCAGGGCGTCGAGCCCGGCCTTGGCGATCTCGCGGACGATGTCGCGCTCCGAGAGGATGCCGAGGACCTTGCCGCCCTCGTCGACCACGACGACGGCGCCGATGCGCCGCTCGGCGAGAAGCTGGGCTGCCTCCATGAGCGTCTTGTTCGGAGGAATGGTCACGACGCTGCGGCCCTTGGCCGCCAGGATCTGGGCAACGGTCATCAGCTCCTCCATGCCAGATCGAGGCGCCGGTCCCGTGCGATCGCAACGGCACCGGACGCCTGCGATTCACCCACTCGGCCCATAGTGGTTGCACTCGCCGGCAAGCGCAAGGCGGCGGGAGAGATGCCGCGGCTCAGTCCGCGCGCTCGCGCGAATGAGCCCGGTCGAAGAGCGGAAACAGCAGCAGGCCCGCGACGAAGCCGCCGATATGCGCCTCCCAGGCGATGCCGCCCTCGGCCAGGCCGAGCGGCAGGGCGGCGACGCCGAAGGCGAGATTGACGACGAACCAGATGCCGATGAAGGCAAGGGCACGGCGGTTGCGCATGAGCTGGCCGAGGCTCTCGGCCGGCATGCGGTGGGCGCTGAGGTCGATGCCGAACATGTGGCCCCAGTCCGGCCGGAAGACGAAGCGCGCGGCCGCCGCCATCACGCCCGAGATGGCGCCCGAGGCGCCGATCATCGGCACGACGTCGAAGGGCCGGCTCGCCAGATGCGCCAGCGCCCCTGCAATGGCGCAGACAAGGCACAGGACGAGGAAGCGCACCGCGCCGAAGCGCCGCGCGACGGCGCTGCCGAAGGCGAGCAGCCACAGGGAATTGGCCCCGAGATGCGCCCACGAGCCATGGAGCAGCGCATAGGTGACGAGGGCCCACGGCGCGGCGCCATCGCCGAGGACGAGGCGGGCGAACATCTGCCAGTAGCCGCCGTCGGGCATCGCCGCCGCCCGGGCCACGATGGCATCGAGGCTCTCGAAGCCGAGGCCGACGACGAGCCGCGCCGGGATGAAGCCGAAGTCCACGAGAATGCGGAAATCCGTCTCCTCACCGATGACGGAACGCAGGATATGGATGGCGACGATGACGGCGATCGACCCGACGACGACCGCCGGGGCGTTGAACATCGGCTCACGCGAGGGGCCGGAGGAAGGCTGCTGCGACATGGGCTCCGAAAGGCAAGCGTCGAAGGTGGCCACGACGCCCGCCTCGGCCGCCGCCGCGGCAACAGGCAACAGTTTCCCCGCCGCGTCAATCCGCTCGTCACGCGCGCGCGGGACCGCTCACGCGAACGCGAAGGGGGAGAGGCATGTCGCCCCTCCCCCCACGGCATCCTGTTCCTGGCCGTGGCGCCACGGCCCGGCCATCTTGTTCGACGTTCCCTGCCGGCAGGGCCGAAAGGCCCCTTGCCGAATGTTCAGGAGCATGGCGCGGCCGCCCGCAAGGGGCAACGGCAAGAAAATATTAACCCTAATGAAAGGTAAACGCCCGTTACCCCTCCCCATCCCTGGCACGGGTGCTGCATTCTCAAGAACATAATGTCGGCAACCGTGCCGGGCTGGGAGGAAACGGCACAATCACGCGCCGCGTGCCGCCCTCTCCCACCGGCGCGCCGCACGGTTGCGCATGGAGCCGGGACGACAGCGGATCAAAATGAAACATGTGACGAGCCGCGCACTCTACGACTACTGGAACCGCCTGCGCGGGGAGCGGGCGGCGCCCGAGCGGGGAGAGATCGCGCCCGGCGAGATCCGCCACATCCTCGGCGACACCTTCATCCTGGACATCGACGGCGGCGAGCCCCGCTTCCGCCTGGCCGGCACGCGACTGTGTACCCTCGTCGGGGGAGACTTGAAGGGCCGCGCCTTCGCCTCGTTGTGGCAGGAGGCCAGCCGGCGCGAGAGCGCCCGTGCCGTCGCCCTCGTGCTCGACAACCAGGCGGGCGTGGTCGCCGGCGCCGAGGCTCGCCCGGAAATCCTTGCAGCGACTGCGCCTGCAGCGGAGCAGATCGACCTCGAGCTCATGCTGCTGCCGCTGCGCTGCCGCGGCAAGACCCACGCCCGCATGCTCGGCGCGCTCTCGCCCGCGGCCCCGCCCGACTGGCTCGGCCTCGCTCCGCTGTCTCCTCTCACCTTCACCTCCGCGCGGGTCCTCTGGCCTGAAGGGGCCGACCGGCCAGCCACGGCAGGCGCCCTGCAGGACCGCCGCGGCCATCTCATGGTGTTTCGCGGCGGCCGGGGCTGATCGCCCTGCCGAAGCCGGGCCGCGCCGGCGTCCTCCCGAAGGAAAAGCCCCACGCAAGGCAAGAGCGCATGACTGTCCATGCGCTTTCAGCGCTTCATGGATCGTCGGGGATCAAGTATCTATTGTACTTGTCCAATGGCTGATTCTCTGCAGCTTGGTATTTCGACACGATGGCGCGGCCGATTTCACCGACAAATATTGCCTTGCGTGCCAGCAAGCCGGACCGCCGACGCCATCAGCGGGTGCCGGTGACGCTCGTCGGCCGCTACATGCTGCCGGACAAGCAGGAATATCCGTGCCAGACGCTCGACATGTCGCCCGGCGGCGTCAGCCTCGTTGCTCCGACGCCCGGCGCCATCGGTGACCGGGTCATCATCTATCTCGAGCAGATCGGCCGCCTCGAGGGCGAGATCACCCGCCATATCGACAACGGCTTTGCCGTGCGCTTCACAGCGACGCCGCGCAAGCGCGAGAAGATCGCCACCCAGCTGATGTGGCTGGTGCACCGCGACACCCTCGGGCTGCCCGAAGACCGCCGCCACGACCGCATCGTGCCGAACCGGCAGCTGACGACGATGGAAATCGCCGGCGGCGAGCGCCAGACGGTGCGCATCATCGACATTTCGCTGTCCGGCGCCGCCGTCTCGTCCGCCTCCGCCCCGGCGTCCGGGACGATGGTCACCCTCGGCCGCACCGAGGGCCGCGTGACGCGCCATTTCGAGGGCGGCTTCGCCGTCGAATTCCTGGCACCGCTGCCCGAACAGGACTTCGACGAGACGATCGCGCTCTGAAACCGCCTGGTCGCCCGGGTCAGCCCGGCGAAAGCGGAGGCGATCAGCCAGCGCGACAACCAGACACGCGGCGGCACAGGTCACGACCTGGCGCAACCTTCCCCGCCGTCATGCCCGCGCTCGTCGCGGGCATCCACGCCATGAAATCGCGCACACGCCGGGAGACGTGGATGGCCGGGATAAACCCGGCCAGGACGCTGGAAAAGGGCGCTCTCCCATCGTCACCGTCGGGTGGACGGCCTCGCTAAAATGCGCCGCATCTAAGTTCATCTTTAATTTACTTAACAAATCATGCATTAACGGCCCGTATATCTGTCAAATTACGCTTGTTTTATTCAACGTCGATGGATTTTGCCGCCCTATGATGTCTCCCGACGAATTGGGAGGCGACAATGAAAAATCCGATCGTCGCATTGGTCTTCATCCTCACCGGCGCCGTCGCGGCGGACGGTGCCCTGGCATACGGGCAGCGGCCGGAGCCGACGCCGGCGGCGGCCGAGCACGGCCTCGCCCGCGCGCCGATCGGCTGGCTGCAGTTCTGCAGTGAGCATCCGGCCGATTGCGCCGTCGATCCGCAGGAAGATGCGCTGGTCAGCCTCGATGCCCGCCGCTGGCGGCTGCTGACGGCCATCAACCGCAAGGTCAACGGCGCCATCGCGCCGCAGACCGACGAGGAGCAGTGGGGCGTCGTCGAGAGCTGGAACTACCCCGACAGCGGCAAGGGCGATTGCGAGGACTACGCGCTGCTGAAGCGCCGGCTGCTCGCCGAGGCCGGCCTGCCCCGGCGGGCGCTGCGCCTTGCCGTCGTCATCGACGAGAACGGCGAGGGCCATGCCGTGCTGATGGTGCGCACCGACCGGGGCGACCTGATCCTCGACAACAAGCGCGACGCCGTCCTGCCCTGGCTCGCCACCGGCTATGTCTTCGTGAAGCGCGAGAGCCAGGATTTCGCCGGCTGGGCCTCTCTCGGCCACCAGGGCGGCGAGATGACGGCAAGCCCGCGCTGAACCGCCCGCGGACTAGGCAGGGCGTGCCTCGAAAACCACATCTATGAACAAATGTTAACCTTGATGAGACGTTGACGCCCGCGCCGCCTTGCGGCATCACCCGCGCCTATGAAAAGGTAAATGAAATCTTAAAGGGGTTGGGGCGGTAAATGGGTTCGCGTACCTCCGTCATTCTGGCGCTTGCAGGCTTGTGCCTCGTTTCGCTGGCCGCAACGGCCGAGGCGGATACGCGCAAGACGGCTTCCGTTTCCCAGGCTCACCAGCTCGAAGTCAATCTCCCCGACGCTTCTTCTGCCATCGAGCGCACGATGGCCCGCCCGCCGGTCGGCTGGCTTGCCTTCTGCCGCACGAACTGGAGCGAATGCACCGACGACGCGGACGGCCCCAGCGTCATCGACCTCGACCGGTCGGACTGGCACGACATCGTCCGCGTCAACCTCGACGTGAACCACTCGATCACGCCCGTGACCGACCTGGAGCACTGGGGCGTCGAGGAATCGTGGGACCTGCCGGTCGACGGCAAGGGCGACTGCGAGGACTACGTCCTCATGAAGCGCAAGCTCCTCATCGAGCGGGGCTTCCCCGCCCGCGCCCTGCTGATCACCGTGGTGCGGGACGAGGTCGGCGACGGCCATGCGGTGCTGACCGTGCGCACCACCCGCGGCGACTTCATCCTCGACAACAAGCGCGATTCGATCCTCTCGTGGACGGCGACCGGCTACCGCTTCATCAAGCGCCAGTCGCAGCAGGACACGATGCAGTGGGTCGCCCTCGGCCAGCCCGACGCCGGCACGGCCACCGCCGCGGCGCGCTGAAGTGAGCTCGGGCGGCTCAATCCGAGCTTCGGTTAGGCATGCCGAGGTCATGGACAGCCTGCGCGATAAGCCGACTCCCGAGTTACTCGTCCTCCATGCCACTATCATGGAGGAATTGCGGGCTCGGAACGTGCTGCGGACAGCGAATAATCCGACTGGCGATCTCGCAGAATATCTCTTCTGCGCCGCTTTTGGATGGGTGCAGGAAGCTAATTCGGCAAAGGCGTTTGATGCTACCGGCGATGACGGAACGCGGTATCAGATCAAAGCAAGGCGCATCCACCACCGCAACAAATCCCGACAGCTGTCGGCAATCCGCTCCTTCGACGGGTTCGATGTTCTCGCCGCCGTCCTCTTCGATGAAGACTACCAGGTGGTGCGAGCAGCGCTGATCCCCGCCGAGATCGTCCACGGTCGCTCAACCTACATCGAGCGCACCAACAGCCATAAGTTCCTCCTGCGGGACGCGATATGGAATGATCCGGGTGTCGTCGACGTGACCAACCGCCTACGCGCTGCCGAGAAATGTTAGTTTCTCTTCGAGAATCTCGCGACAGATAAGGCGCCGTAACCGTCCTCAACCAAGCTGCTGCCTCTTGTCGCGCCACGTGCGCCGCCGGTGAAAATCGGCTAGCAAGGCACCTCCCTCTCGCCTCCAGCGACTCGAGCCTTGTCAGCCCAGCCCCTCGATATCCTCAAGACCGTCTATGGCTATGGCGCCTTCCGCGGACGTCAGGCGGAGATCATCGACCACGTGATCGCCGGCCGGCACGCCTTCGTGCTGATGCCCACCGGCGGCGGCAAGTCGTTGTGCTACCAGATCCCGGCGCTGGTGCGCCGCGGCACCGGGCTCGTCGTCTCGCCCCTCATCGCCCTGATGGAGGACCAGGTCGCGACGCTGCGCCAGGCGGGCGTGCGCGCGGCGGCGCTCAACTCGCGCATCTGGGGCGCGGAGAAGGACGAGCTCTGGCGCGAGGTGGGACGTGGCGAGATCGATCTCCTCTACATGGCGCCGGAGACCCTGCTCAGGCCCGAGACGCTCGAGCGGCTGAAGTCCGTTCCCCTGTCCCTCATCGCCATCGACGAGGCCCATTGCCTCTCGCAATGGGGGCACGACTTCCGGCCCGAGTACCGCGCGCTCGACGTGCTGGTCGACCTCTTTCCCGACGTGCCGCGCATGGCGCTGACGGCCACGGCCGACGCCCCGACGCGCGAGGAGATCGTCGCCCATCTCGCCATCGGCACGGAAAACAGCTTCGTCGCCGGCTTCGACCGGCCCAACATCCGCTACGGCGTCGCCGAGAAGCAGGGCACGACCCAGCAGCTGCTGCGCTTTCTCAGCACCCGCAAGGGCGAGAGCGGCATCGTCTACTGCCTGTCGAAGCGCAAGACCGAGGAAGTGGCGGCGACGCTCAACGCCCACGGTTTCACCGCCCTCGCCTATCACGCCGGCATGGACATGGCAGCGCGGGAGGCCAACCAGCGCCGCTTCCAGCACGGCGAGGGCCTCGTCATGGTGGCCACGATCGCCTTCGGCATGGGCATCGACAAGCCGGACGTGCGCTTCGTGCTGCATGTCGACCTGCCGGCCAGCATCGAGGCCTACTACCAGGAGACCGGCCGCGCCGGCCGTGACGGGCTGCCCGCCGAGACGCTGATGCTCTACGGCGCCGAGGACATGGCGCTGCGCCGCCGCTTCATCGACGAATCGGACGCTCCTACCGAGCGCAAGCGCATGGAGCACCGCAAGCTCGATGCGCTGCTCGGCTTCGCCGAATCCTGCCAGTGCCGCCGTCAGGTGCTGCTGCGCTATTTCGGCGACGATGGCCCGCCCTGCGGCAATTGCGACGTCTGCCTCGACCCGCCGGAGACCTTCGACGGCACCATCGCCGCCCAGAAGCTGCTGTCATGCATCCACCGCACGGGCGAGCGCTTCGGCCAGGGCCATGTCGTCGCCGTGCTCCTGGGCGAGGAGGACGAGCGCATCGAGCGGCTCGGGCACGACAAGCTCTCCACCTACGGCATCGGCCGGGAGTTCGACCGCAGCCAGTGGCGCTCCATCATCCGGCAGCTCGTCGCCCACGGTCTGGTGATCGTCGACGTCGCCGGGCACGGCAGCCTCTCCATCTCCGCCAAGGGGGCGAGCTTCCTGCGCGAGCGGTCCTCGATCATGCTGCGGGCGCTGAAGAAGCCGAAGCCCGGCGGCCGGAAGGCGGCGCGCCGGCAGGCGGTCGAGGCGCTGCCGGAGGGCGACCGCGAGCTCTTCGAGAAGCTGCGCGCGCGGCGCCTCGAACTGGCGAAGGAGCAGAACGTGCCGCCCTACGTCATCTTCCACGACCGCACGCTGCAGGAAATGGCGGCGCGCACGCCGCGCACCCGCTCCGACCTCGCGGCCATCTCCGGCGTCGGCGAGTCGAAGCTCACCCGCTATGCCGAGGCCTTTCTCGCGGTCATCACGACGCATGCGGACGACGCACGCTGAACACGCTCAGTCGAGCCGCTTCAGCCCCGCCGCGAACCGGCGCCAGTTGCCGACATAGCCCATGGCCGACAGCCTGAGCCCGGCGAGGGCCTTCTCGTCGAGGGCGCGCACCGCCCGGGCCGGCGCCCCGACGATGAGCGAGCCGTCGGGAAACTCCTTGCCCTCGGTGACGAGCGCATTGGCGCCGACGAGGCAGTTGTTGCCGATGCGCGCGCCGTTGAGCACCGTGGCGCCCATGCCAATGAGCGTGGAGGCGCCGATGCGGCAGCCGTGCAGGACCGCATGGTGGCCGATGGTGCAATCCGGCCCCACGGTGAGCGGAAAGCCCATGTCCGTGTGCAGCATGGCGCCTTCCTGAATGTTGGAGCGGTCGCCGATGTCGATCAGCTCGTTGTCGCCGCGCAGCACGGCGCCGAACCAGACCCCGACCTCGTCGCCGAGCCGGACACGGCCGATCACATGCGCATCGGGCGCGATCCAGAAGCGGTCGGCGGCGGGCAATTCGGGGCTGAGATCGCCAAGGGCATAGACGGGCATCACGGTCTCCACAGTCGATTGCGCAAGGAGGGCCCGCCGGCGGGCTCGCGTCAAGTGCACCTTTCCTCTTCAGGAAGCCCCGCGCCACCCCGCTTGGTTAACGCGGCTTTAGGCAAGATGGCGCAATTTGGCCGCAGCCGCCGTCCGGCGGTCTGGAGATCACGTCAACCATGGTCCTCGCAGCGGAAAGGCTCTTCTCTGTCGTTGCCCGGCGGCCTTCGGTCCTGCTGCGGCTGTCGCTCGCCGCGGCGGCCGCCGGCGCCGCCGCCCTGGCGGGCATCGCCTTCCTGCGTCCCGCAGCGCCGCAGAAGCCTGCCCCCGCCCGCATCGACTACGAACTCGCCGGCCACCCGCTGAGCGTGCCCGCATCCTGGCTGCGCGAGACGATGGATCGCTCGGGCGGCACGGTGCCCCGGCTCGATCTCGCCATTCCCTGGCCGGGCGCCGCGGCCGACGGCGAGGCCGAGATCGTCGCCGTCACCCTCGTCCCGGCGGACGCGGCGCTCGATCCGGCCGAGCGGCCGGCGAAGCTCTATATGCGCTTCCTCACGCCCGAGACCTGGTCCACGCCCGGCGGCCTCGTGCTGCGCCGTTTCCGCCCCGGCACGCCCTACGAGGGCGAGGAGCTTTATCTCGCCCCGCCCGACGGGCGGCGCTTCTTCGCCCGCTGCACGCGCCAGGCCGCGACGGCTGTCATCGCGCCGCTCTGCACCACGGTGATGCGCCTTGCCGGCATCGACGTCATGCTGCGCTTCGGCCCGGAACGGCTCGCCGACTGGGCCCGCCTCGGCGCGGGCGCCGAACGGCTCATCGCGATCATGGCGCCGCCCGAGCCGCAATGACGGCCGGCAACGAAAAAGGGGCGCGCCCGTCGCCGGGCGCGCCCCTTTTCGATGGATGCCTTGTCGGCTCAGTCCTCGAGATCGGCGTCGAGGATCGCCATCTGGAAGCTGTAGGACTTGTCGCCGTCCTCGTCGTCGAGGAAGAGCACACCAATGAACTCTTCCCCGATATAGACCTCCGCCGAGTCGGTCTTGCGCGGACGCGCAACGACGCGGATGCCGGCATTGGCGAAGGTGCGGCGCAGAAACCGCTCGACTTTGGCAAGTTCGTTCTTGTCCATGGCGCCGCCTCTCGTGTTCGGGTCTTCGGAAGGGCCCCCGCTTGCCACGGAACGAGGCCCACGGGCAAGAGCGAAGGTCCTCAATCCCCCAACTTCTCGGCGAGGATCTGGTCCATGCTGCGCGCCGGCTCGGCGCAGCCGGCCGTGCCGACGACCCGCGCCGGCACGCCCGCGACCGTCGTGTTGCGCGGCACCGCGTGCAGCACGACCGAGCCGGCGGCGACGCGGGCGCACTGCCCCACCTCGATATTGCCGAGGATCTTGGCGCCGGCTCCGATCAGCACGCCCTGGCGGATCTTGGGATGGCGGTCGCCCCGCTCCTTGCCCGTGCCCCCGAGGGTGACGCCCTGCAGGATCGAGACATTGTCCTCGACGACGGCGGTCTGGCCGACGACGAGCCCCGTGGCATGGTCGAGGAAGATGCCCTTGCCGATGCGGGCCGCGGGGTTGATGTCCGTCTGGAACACCTCGGACGAGCGGCTCTGCAGGTAGAGCGCGAAGTCGCGCCGCCCCTGCTGCCACAGCCAGTGCGCCAGCCGGTAGGTCTGGATGGCGTGGAAGCCCTTGAAGTAGAGCACCGGCTCGATGAGCCGCGTGCAGGCCGGGTCACGGTCGGCGACGGCGACGATGTCCGCCCGGAAGGCCTCGCCGATCTCGGGCGAATGGGCGACCGCGGCGCTGAACGCCTGGCTGACCAGCTCGCTGGAGACGACATCGTGGTCGAGCCGCGAGGCGACGCGGTGGATGATGGCCGATTCCAGCGTGTCGTGGTTGAGGATGGTGGCGATGACGAAGCCGGCGAGCTCCGGCTCACGCGTCACCACCGCCTCGGCTTCCTCACGCAGTCGCGTCCACACCGGATCGACCGCCTCGAGGCCGTGGCGCCTGTGCTCGCTCGCCTTCGTCTGACCGGGGGCCATGCTCGTCTCCTCGTCATTGCGCGCCCACGGCCGGACGGTTCGGCCCCACCGCAAGGTCCGCCTAAGTTAGGGCGCCGTGGCCGGCGCGCCAAGGGGGCACCCGGGACGGTCTTGCGGCAGATCGTGCCGTCGCCGACCCCTGAGCGGCAGATCGCCCGTTCGCCGCACGACCCGCTTGTGGCGGCCATCCCGCGGCCCTCACGCGCCGGCGGCCGGGTCGCACCATGCACTTGTCGCCGTATATGATCGACCGGTCGTGCCGAGTCGGCGCGATCAGCAAGCCAGGATTCAATGAGCCAGGATCAGTGAGCGAGACCTGCCGATGCCCGCCCCCGCCGCCTCCCACAGCCTGCGCCTGTCCGTCGCCTCCGGCGTGGCGACGCTGACCATCGACAACGAGGCACGCCGCAACGCCATCGATTTCGCCACCTGGCGCGCCTTTCCGCAGGTCATGGCAACCCTGGGCGCAAACGAAGACGTACGCGTCGTCGTCATCCGCGGCGCGGGCGAGGTCGCCTTCACGGCCGGCGCTGACATCGGCGAGTTCGGCTCGCTCAGGGCGAGCCCGGAGGGCGGGCGCGCCTACGAGGCGGCGAATCTCGCCGCCTTCGAGGCCGTCGCCGCCTGTCCGAAGCCGGTGCTCGCCCTGATCCGGGGCTTCTGCCTCGGCGGAGGGCTCGGCATCGCGCTGGCCTGCGACCTGCGCATCGCCGCCGACGATGCCGTCTTCGCTATTCCCGCCGCGCGGCTCGGCGTCGGTTATCCGCCGGCCGGCATGGGCATGATCGTCGCCGCCATCGGCGCGGCCGCCGCCAAGGACCTCATCTTCACCGCCCGCCGCATCGAGGCGGCGGAGGCGCTCGCCCTCGGCCTCGTCCAGAAGGTGGTGCCCGCCGACGATATCGAGCGCGCAGCCGCCAGCCTTGCCACGACCATCGCCGCGAATGCGCCGCTGACCATCCGCGCCGCCAAGGCGGCCATCGCCACGGCCGCGGGCCTGCCCGGCGCTGGCACGCCGGACGACCTCCAGGCCCTGGCCGATGCCTGCTTCGCCAGCGCCGATTATGCGGAAGGCTGCGCCGCCTTCCTCGGCAAACGCACGCCCCGCTTCACCGGGCGATGAGGTGAGGACGGTGATGGAACGCAAGCGTCTCAGGATCGCCGTCGCGGCCGTGCGCGACGAAAAGGGGCGCCTCCTCGTCGTGCGCAAGCACGGCAGCGACGTCTTCATCCAGCCCGGTGGCAAGATCGAGGAGGGAGAAGCGCCCGAGGCCGCCCTCGCGCGCGAACTCGCCGAGGAGCTCGGCGTCGCGCCGCAGCCCGGCACGCTCCGCCCGCTCGGCGTCTTCACGGCGCCCGCCGCCAACGAGCCGGATACCGATGTCCTCGCCCATCTCTTTGCCGCGCGCCTTGCCGGCACGCCGCATGCCGCTGCCGAGATCGCGGAACTGGCATGGCTCCCCTTGCACGAGGCCGATCGCTGGCGCCTCGCCAGCCTGATCCGTGACACGGTCCTGCCGCTGCTTGCAAAAGCGATTCCCGCTCAGGAGCTTGGCAGCGCGCGCTGAATCAGTTCGCGAAACGCACGGGTATCCGTTGAATCAGTTTCTCAACTGGCGGATTCGGCACGCGAAGTCGCTGAATCTGTTTCTCAAGCGCCGGAATCATCGCTCGAGCTTTCACCAGCAAGCGATTCAGGCGATTCCGCTTTTCGCCCTCACGCCTCGTCCTGCTCGGCGAGGAAGGCGATGACGCCCTGTTTGTGCACCTTGTCGCCCA
The DNA here is from genome assembly GCF_014196925.1 of Chelatococcus caeni. Classification (GTDB taxonomy): domain Bacteria; phylum Pseudomonadota; class Alphaproteobacteria; order Rhizobiales; family Beijerinckiaceae; genus Chelatococcus_A; species Chelatococcus_A caeni. The sequence continues at coordinate 156,245 of NZ_JACIEN010000003.1, forward strand.
CGGCGAGGTTGTGGTCCCGGCCGGGAATGTCGAGCGCCCGCCCGTTGGGCAGGAGAGCGGCGAGCTCGTGCGGCGAGCCGGCGATGGGGTCGTTGGTGCCGACGGCGACGAGCACCGGCACGGCGATCGTCCCCACCTCCTCGCGCGTCAGCGTCTGGCGCGAGCCGCGGATGCAGGCGGCGAGCGCCTCAAGGTCGCTCTTCGTCTGCTCGGCGAAGGCGCGGAACATGCGCTGCATCGGATCCGTCAGCCCATCGAGCGACGGCGCCTCCATCGCATCGGCGATGCCGAGCGGCAGGCCGACGCCGTGGATGAGATGAATGCCGAGCCCGCCGAGCACGGCCGAGCGCACGCGGCCCGGGTGACGCAGGGCGAGATGCGCCGTGATGCGCGCGCCCATGGAATAGCCGACGACATCCGCCTCGGCGAGGTCGAGATGGTCCATCAGCCGCCGCACGTCCTCGGCCATCACGTCGGAATGATAGGCCGAGGGCTCGTAGAGCTTCTCGCTCTGCCCGTGGCCGCGGTTGTCGAGCGCGATGACGCGCCGCCCGGCGCGCGCCAGCGTCGTCGTCCACAGCGTGTTCGCCCAGTTGACCGCGTGGTTCGAGGCGAAGCCGTGCACCAGGATGACGGGGCGCCCCTCACCCTCGTGCGCGGGAACGTCGACATAGGCGAGGCGGACGCCGTCGGAACTGAAGAAATGCATGTCTCTCTCGCTCGTGCAGCCCGACGCTAGGGGCTGCGGGTTTCCATCGGGTGAACACATGCCCGGGGCTGAGGCCGGCCAGCGCCGGGCAAGCGTGAGGTTATTCATTTGTCGCAGCCGCAGGCGAAAAACCGGTCTCCACTTTTTCGCACCATGCTCTATGGTGCGCCGCAAATCGCTGATCCGCCAAGATGAGGTCAATGGCAATGGCCGCGAAATCCGTCCCCCACTTCCACAACGATGCGGGCGTCGCCGTCATCCACGTCGGCGTGCACGAGTTCATGTGCATCGGGGCCAAGCCGCCCTTCGACCATCCCCACGTCTTCCTCGACATGGGCGACGACAACGAGATCGTCTGCCCCTATTGCTCGACGCTCTACCGCTACAAGGCGACGCTCAGGGCCGAGGAGAGCGAGCCGGCCGACTGCCTGTGGCACGCGGAAGCCGCCACGGCCGCCTGAGGCCGGCGGAGCCCGATCATGCCTCAGAGCACGCCACCGGCCGTCGTCGTCGGCGCCGGCATCGGCGGCCTGACCACGGCACTTCTCCTCGCCCGCCAGGGCCGGGCCGTCACGCTGCTCGAGCGGCGCACCACGCTCGAGGAGGCCGGCGCCGGCATCCAGCTCTCGCCCAACGCCAGCCGCGTGCTCGTCGCCCTTGGCCTCGCCCCGGCGCTCACGCGTCAGGCGGTGACGCCCGACGAGCTCGTCGTCCGCTCGCTGTCATCCGGCCGCCGGCTGGCGACGATGCCCCTCGGCGAGACGATGCGCGCGCGCTTCGGCGCGCCCTACTGGGTGATCCACCGGGCCGACCTGCACACCTTGCTGCTCGACGCCGCGCGCGGCGAGCCGAACATCCGCATGGCCGTCGGCCGCAAGGTCACCGGGGTTACGGTCGATGGGGACAAGGCGCGCCTCGCCGTCGAAACCGCCGGCGGTGCCAGCGAGGAGCGCGAGGCCGGCCTCGTCGTCGGCGCCGACGGCATCTGGTCGTCGGTGCGCCCGGCGCTCGGGGATGCCCGCAAGCCCGTCTACCGCGGCTATGCCGCCTGGCGCGCCACCATCCCGGCCGGCGAGGCGCCGGAGGAGATGGCCGGCAACATCACGGGCCTGTGGCTCGGCCGCGGCATGCACCTCGTGCACTACCCGGTCAGCCGCGGCCGGCTGATCAACATCGTCCTCGTCGCGCGGGCGGAAGGCTCGGTGAGCGAGTGGAACAGCAAGGCCCATGAGGCTGATGTCGCGCGGCACCTCGCCCGCGCCGTGCCTGCGCTCAGCGCCCTCGCCGACCGGTCGCTCGACTGGCGCGTCTGGTCCCTCTTCGACCTGCCGCCGCCGCGCCCCTGGGGGCTTGGGCCGGTCACGCTCCTCGGAGATGCCGCCCATCCCGTGCTGCCCTTCCTTGCCCAGGGCGGTGCGCTCGCCATCGAGGATGCGGCGGTCCTCGCCGATACGCTCGCCGGTGAGCCAAACGACGTACCCGCGGCCCTGCGCGCCTACGAGGCGGCCCGGCAGCCGCGCGCCGTGCACGTGCAGCAGGCGGCGCGCGAGAACGGCCGGGTCTACCACATGGCGGCCCCGCTCTCGCTCATGCGCAACCTCGTCATGTCGCGCCTGAGCGGCGAGGCGATGCTGGCGCGTTACGCCTGGCTCTACGGATGGGAGCCGCCGCAGCGGCGCGACGCCCGGCTGAGCGCGGCCTGATCTATCAGGAGGCCGGGCCCCACACCTCCTCGAGCCGCCGGTCGCGGCCGCAGGCGAAGCGGTAGTACTTATATTTCGCCGCGCTCTTGCGGTAATAGTTCTGGTGGTATTCCTCGGCCGGATAGAAGGTCGCGGCCGGCAGGATCTCGGTGACGACGCGCCCCTTGAGCTGCCCGCTCACCGCCTTGAGCGAGGCCTCGGCCGCCTGGCGCTGCTCGGGCGAGGCGACGAAGATCGCCGAGGTGTACTGGTCGCCCTTGTCGCAGAACTGGCCCCGCGCGTCATGGGGATCGATGTTGCGCCAGAAGATGGCGAGCAACTGCTCGTAGGTGACGCGCGAGGGATCGTAGACGACCTTCACCACCTCCTTGTGGCCGGTCCGGCCCGAGGAGACTTCGTTGTAGGTCGGGTTCTGCGTTCGCCCGCCGGTATAGCCGGAGATCGTCGCCGTCACGCCCGGCACGGCATCGAAGGGCGGCTCCATGCACCAGAAGCAGCCGCCGGCGAAGATGGCGCTCGCGCCGCCCTCCCCCTCTTGAGCGGCAGCCGGTGCCGGGCCGCCGAGGATCAGGGCGAGGCCGAGGAGAAGAGAGCCGAGAGCAAAGGCGCGCATGTCGGGTCCGCCGGTCAGAATGACGAAGCCTACGACGGCGTGAACGTCATGGCGACACCGTTCATGCAATAGCGCAGGCCCGTCGGCGGCGGCCCGTCGTCGAAGACATGGCCGAGATGGCCGCCGCAACGGCTGCAATGCACCTCGGTGCGCGTCATGAAGAAGCTGCTGTCCTCGGACGTGCCGACGGCCCCCGCAAGCGGTGCGTAGAAGCTCGGCCAGCCCGTGCCGCTCTCGAACTTGGTCGAGGAGGAGAACACGGCCTGCTCGCAACCGGCGCAATGATAGATGCCGGCCCGCTTCTCGCCGTTGAGCGGGCTCGTTCCGGCCCGCTCCGTACCATGCTTGCGCAGGACGTTGTACTGCGCCGGCGTCAGCGCCGCCCGCCACTCCGCATCACTCTTCTCGACGGGAAAGCGCCCCGCGGCCTTCGCTTCCTCGCGGGCGCCGAACAGGCGTCCGACCGCAGCCGCTCCCGCGGCCAGCGCGCCGCCCCCCAGAATGTTCCTGCGGCTCATCATCGTCCCACCCAGGTTCCGGCCGGCCCCACGAGGCGGGACACGGCCGCTGTCGGATCGTGCGGCGCAAGGATAGGCCGGCGGGGACGGACCGGCTGTCACGAAGGCGCGATGTCACGCCCGTGTGAGGGCGGGCCGGCTTGGTGCGGACGGCGGGGATCGAACCCGCACGGGCAAGCCCGAGGGATTTTAAGTCCCTTGCGTCTACCAGTTTCGCCACGTCCGCATGCGGCGAGGGTTACCGCCCGCCGGGAGCGGGCGCAACCCGGGTCAGGCCCGCTTGGAGGCCCTTCGCTGCGGAAATTGTGCAAGGGCGGTGGCAAGGCGCGTCCAGGCCGCTTCGTCCCCCGGCAGGCCGAAGCGCAGGCGGTTCGGCGCGTGGTCGAAGCGGCGGACGTAGATGCCGCGTGCGCCCAGATGCTCGAACAGCGCCTCGGCGCGGCTCGTCTCGACCAGCCGGAAGAGCGGCGTGCCGCCGACGACGGCAAGCTCCGGGCCGGCCAGCAGCGTGTCGAGCCGGGCCGCATCGCTCGCGAGCCGGTGCCGCATGGCCTCGATCCAGACGCGGTCGCCGAGTGCGGCGAGCCCCACGGCGAGCGTCGGGCCGGGAACGGCCCAGGGGCCGAGCTCCTGCCGGATCTGCCCGGCCAGCGCCTCGTCGGCGGTGATGGCAAAGCCGAGGCGCACGCCGGCGAGGCCATAGGCCTTGCCGAAGGAGCGCAACAGCAGGATCGGCGCGACGGCGTCGAGCAGCCCGGCACAGCTCACCTGCGGCATCACGTCGGCAAAGGCCTCGTCGACGATGACGAGGCCGTCCCAGTGGCGCATGCGCCCGGCAAGGGCGAGGATCTCGGCCGCCGGCAGCGTGCGCCCGTCCGGGTTGTTGGGATTGACGATCACCGCCACGTCCGAGGCGGCGAGATCGTCCACGCTCGCGGTGACGCGCACGTCGTGCCCCGCCGCCTGCCAGGCGGTGACATGCTCGCCATAGGTCGGGCCGAGAACGGCGACGCGGCCGCGCGGGCGCAGGCGCGGCAGCAGCTGGATGAGCGCCTGCGTACCCGGCGCCGCGACGCAACGGGCCTGCGGCACGGCGCCATAGGCCGCAGCCGCCTGCATTTCGACGCGCCGCCGCTCCCCCTCCTCCGGCAGGCGCGTCCAGCAGCCGGGCGCCAGCGCCGGCAGCGGAAAGGCGTGCGGATTGATGCCCGTCGACAGGTCGAGCCACGGCTGCGGCGCGGCCGGAAACAGCCGGCGCGCCGCACCGAGGTCCCCGCCGTGCACAATGCCGTCTCGGCTGCCGGGCTGAGCCATGCTATCGGCATGCTCCGTCATGGATCTCACGTTTGCCCTTCCCCTCGCCGCGCTGACCGTCGCTCTTGAGGCGATTGCCGGTTATCCGCGCGCCCTCTTCCGTGTCGCCGGCCATCCCGTGACCTGGCTGGGACTGCTCATCGCATGGCTCGACCGGCATCTCAACAGGCAGAACGAATCATTTACCACGCGGCGGTCCGGGGGCGTTATCGCCCTTCTCGTCATCGTCGCGGCGGCGGCCATCCCCGCCCTCCTCCTGCAGGAGGGGCTGCTGAGCCTCCTGGGTCCGCTCGCGCTCGTCGCGATCGCGGTCCTCGCGTCGAGCCTCGTTGCGCAGCGCAGCCTTCACGACCATGTCGCGGCCGTCGCCACCGGGCTGGAGACGGAAGGGCTCCATGGCGGGCGCCGGGCGGTGGCCATGATCGTCGGCCGCAACCCCGAGACGCTCGACGAGGCGGGCGTCGCCCGCGCCGCCATCGAAAGCCTCGCCGAGAACTTTTCGGACGGCATCGTCGCGCCGGTCTTCTGGCTGGCCGTGGCGGGGCTGCCCGGGGCCGCGGCCTACAAGGCCATCAACACGGCCGACAGCATGATCGGCCACAAGACCGAGAGACATGCCGCCTTCGGCTGGGCCGCGGCCCGCCTCGACGACCTCGTCAACCTGCCGGCCTCACGGCTAACGGCCCTGCTCCTCGTGCTCGCGGCCGCGCTGACGCGCGGCGCCGATGCGCGCGCTGCGATCGCCGCCGTGCGCCGCGACGCCCATCGCCATCGCTCGCCCAATGCCGGCTGGCCGGAAGCGGCCATGGCCGGCGCGCTCGGCCTCAGGCTCGCCGGCCCGCGCATCTACGGCTCGACGCGCGTCGAGGACGCCTTCATGGGGAACGGCCGCGCCGAGGCGACGGCCGCCGACATTCGCCGCGCGCTCGCGCTCTTCCGGCGCGCCTCGCTGCTGCAGTGGCTCGTCCTCGCCGCCCTTGCGGCGCTGGTGCTCGCCTGAGGCTCAACGTCCATCGGGAACGGTGAAACGCGCGAGACGGCACCTCCCTCTCCCCGCTAGCGGGGAGAGGGTTTCGTCGCACGCTTCACACGCCTCGAAAGGCATTCTCAGCCGGACGCGCCGTTGCGGATCGGCGGCTGGAAGGTGAGGCCCATGTCCCAGGGGAAGTAGATCCAGGTGTCCTGCGACACCTCGGTGACGAAGGTGTCGACCACCGGCCGGCCCTGCGGCTTGGCATAGACGGTGGCGAAATGCGCCTTCGGCAGCATCTGCCGCACCATGCGCGCCGTCTTGCCCGTGTCGACAAGGTCGTCCACCACGAGCACGCCCGCGCCGCTGCCGTCGCCGAGCGCGCGGATCTTCGGGTCGATCTCCTTGAGGACCATCAGCTCGCCCTGGTTCTGATAGTCGTGGTAGCTCGCGATGCAGACCGTCTCGATGAGGCGGATCTCGAGCTCGCGCGCCACGACCGCCGCGGGCACGAGGCCGCCGCGCGTGATGCAGACGATGGCCTCGAAGGGCCCCGCGCCGTGCAGGCGCCAGGCGAGCGCGCGCGCATCGCGGTGGAACTGGTCCCAGGAGACGGGAAAGGCTTTTTCGGAGGTGGGCGACATGGGTCTTGCCTCTGGTGTCGAACGTCAGGGCGCCGCGTGGAGCCGCGCGACCATCTCGGCCACGGCGGCGCGGACGGCCTCGAGGCGCTCCGCATCGCGGCTGCGCACGACGATGTTGGTGTTGAAGCGGCCATCCTCGGAAAAGGGATAGCTGCCGATGGAGACGTCGGGATGCGCGTCGGCGATCGCCTTCAGCGGCGCGGCGATGTCGCCCTCCTTCGCGTCGGCACGGATGGTGGCCGAGAGCATGCGCCGCCCGGTGCTCAGCGTCGGCGCCACCTCGTCGAGCATCGCCTGCATGATGGCGGGCACGCCCGCCATGACGATGACGTTGCCGATGCGGAAGCCCGGCGCCTTGGAGACGGGATTGGCGATGAGCTCGGCCCCGTGCGGGATGCGCGCCATGCGCCGGCGCGCCTCGTTGAGGTCCTCCGGCCTGATGCGCTCGAGCAGCATGCTTATGGCCCGCGGGTCCTCGCCGATGCCGACGCCGAAAGCCTTGGCGACGCTGTCCGCCGTGATGTCGTCATGCGTCGGACCGATGCCGCCGGTGGTGAAGAGATAGTCGTAGCGGGCCCTGAGCGCGTTGACCGCGGCGACGATCTCCTCCTCCACGTCGGGCACGACGCGCACCTCGCGCAGGTCGATGCCGATGGCGGTGAGATAGTCGGCGATATAGCCGATGTTCTTGTCCTTGGTCCGCCCGGACAGGATCTCGTCACCGATGACGAGGACCGCCGCGGTCACCGGGCCCTGCGCTGCTGCTGTCATGCACCTCTCCCTCGCCCGGCTTTATGGCATCACCCGCCGCCGTGGGAAGGGGTTTTCGCGGCATGGCCGGGCAAGATCAAGAGCAAAGCTGCCGCCCCGGCTTGCCGCCGCGGCATGGCACTGCTACCTGCCGGCCGTCCAGCCGGAGGAGCCGATGCAGTTTCCCAGCCCCCTCGCCGAAGGGCGCCTCCTGCGCCGCTACAAGCGCTTTCTCGCCGATATCGAGACCGCGGAGGGGGACGTCGTCACCGTCCATTGCGCCAATCCCGGCGCCATGCTCGGCCTCGTCGCGCCGGCGAGCCGCGTCTTCCTCTCGCGCTCGGCCAATCCGGCGCGCAAGCTGCCGCTGTCCTGGGAGCTGGTCGAGGTCGATTTCGGCTGGCGCGGGCCGCAGCTCGTCGGCATCAACACGGGCCATCCCAACCTCATCGCCGCCGAGGCGATCACGGCCGGGCTCATTCCGCAGCTCGCGGGCTACGAGCGGCTGCGGCGCGAGGTGAAGTACGGCCGGGCGAGCCGCGTCGACATCCTGCTCGAGGCGGACGGGCGCCCGCCCTGCTACGTCGAGGTCAAGAACGTCCACCTGATGCGCCGGCCCGGCCTCGCCGAATTCCCGGATTGCGTCACGGCCCGCGGCGCCAAGCATCTCGAGGAGCTCGGCGACATGGTGGAAGCGGGCGCGCGCGCCGCGATGCTGTTCATCGTGCAGATGGAGGCGGAGGCCTTCACGCTCGCCGCTGATCTCGACCCCGCCTATGCCCGTGCCTTCGAGCGGGCCCGCGCGCGCGGCGTCGAGGCCTATGCCCTCGCCTGCCGCGTGACGCCGGCCGGCATCGTCGCCGAGACGCCGCTGCCCGTCGTCGTCTGATCAGCCGGACTAACGGCCCTCCCCCCTGTTGCGCTATGCTGCGGCGTCCGGGTCGTCGCCCTTGCGCCGACGGCCGTCTTGCTGGGGGTCAACGATGCCGCTCGCCCGTCTCGCAATCCTTGCTGTTCCACTCCTCGTCGCCGGTCTGCAGCAGGGCCTCGCGGCGGAGGGGCCGCCGGCACTCGACGTCGAGCGCAGCTGTCGCGACGCCGCCACCACCGATGCGCTCGGCCAGAGCCGGCAGTTCGACAAGGCCGCCTTCGACGGCTGCATGGCGCAGGAAAACGGCACCCGTGCCACCCTGGAGAAGGAATGGGCGGCCTTCCCCGCGGCCCAGCGCGACGAGTGCCTCTCGGAGACGCGCGGCGCCGGCCTGCCGAGCTATGTCGAGCTCTACGAATGCCTGCAGCTCGACCAGGAGACGCGCGGGAAGAAGTGAGGGCTCACGCCCGCTCGAAGACGAAGTTCATCCGCGTCTTGGCGAGAAGCTTGTAGCCCTTCTCGCGCAGGAGCGCCGGCAGGTCGATCTGCCAGCGCCCGCTGCCATCCTCCAGGATGACGAGGCGCGGGAAGAGCGACGCCGGCGCATGCTGTAGGAACGGCTCGAGGATCAGATCCTCCGCCCCCTCGACGTCGAGCTTGATGGCATCGATGCGCTCGAAGCCCTCCTCGCGCGCGAGGTCGGCCAGCGTCGTCGCCGGCACGCGCACCGACTTGGCGGTGCCGGAGCCGACGATCTTGACGCTCGACTCGCCGCGGTTCTCGTGGTCGAGGAAGAGGGTCAGCTCCCCCGCCCGGTCGGCGACGGCGCAGGCCACCGCCTTGATGGTGCCGAAGGGATTGAGGCTGATGTTGAAGACGAGACGCTCGAAGACGTCGGGCTGCGGCTCGACGGCGAGGATGCGCGCGCGCCGCCCCGCGAGCGCCGCCACGAAGAGCGAATAGGCGCCGACATTCGCCCCCACGTCCATGAAGACGAAGCCGTCACCGATGCGCTCGGCGAGCAGCGCGCGCTCCTGCCGGTCGAAGAACTGCGGCGTGAACAGGATCTTCTTTTCGCAGACGTTGTCGTAGGGATAGAGGCGCATGCGCGCCCCGAGCGTCTCGACATCGACCGGCGCGCCGTCGAGATGGTTGATCACGAGCCGCCTGAGGCCATAGGCGGTGCGCTTGCCGAGCCAGCTGTCCGGCAGGCTGCGCGTCATCTCGATCACCGTCCGGGCCAGCGACCTGGGCGCGAAGCGGCCGAAGGGTTCAGTATCGTTGAAGGAGCTGATCGTCATCGTCCTGGGGTCACGACGCATCCGCGAAGGGCGCCGCCCGTTTCGTCTTGCTCTTGCCATACACGTCACCGCCCGCCGGCGCCAGCGCCGAGATCACCCGCGCCTTTCGCGCCATCCCTTGCGTCGGCGGCTTTGATCAATAGATTGGGGCAGTGATCGGGCGCGGGGGCGCCCCGGACAAGCGACATGATAGATCTCGACAGCGAACTTGCGCCGCGCCGCGCCAACAACATCGTCTACTACGGCCCCGAGGGTTTCGAGGGCATGCGCAAGGCCGGCCGCCTCGTCGCCGAGTGCCTCGACATGCTGGCCGACCACGTGGCCCCCGGCGTCACGACCGCCGAGATCGACCGCATGGTCTTCCAGTTCGCCATGGACCACGGCGCCCTGTCGGCGACGCTGATGTATCGCGGCTACCGCTATTCGTGCTGCACCTCGATCAACCACGTGGTGTGCCACGGCCAGCCGGACGAGAAGCCGCTGCGCGAGGGCGACATCGTCAACATCGACGTGACCTTCATCGTCGACGGCTGGTACGGCGATTCGAGCCGCATGTACCCGGTCGGCGAGGTGCCGCGCCGGGCCCAGCGCCTCATGGAGGTGACCTACGAGGCCATGATGCGCGGCATCGCCGTCGTGCGCCCCGGGGCGACGACGGGCGACATCGGCGCCGTCATCCAGGAATATGCCGAGGGCGAGCGCTGCTCCGTGGTGCGCGACTTCTGCGGGCATGGCGTCGGCCGCTCCTTCCACGAGCAGCCGAGCATCCTGCACTTCGGCCGGCGCGGCGAAGGCGTGCCGCTGAAGCCGGGCATGATCTTCACCATCGAGCCGATGATCAATCTCGGCCGTCCGCACGTGAAGGTCCTGTCCGACGGATGGACCGCGGTCACGCGCGACCGTTCGCTCTCGGCGCAGTTCGAACATACCGTCGGCGTCACCGAAACCGGCGTCGAGATCTTCACGCTCTCCCCCAAGGGCTATCATCAGCCCCCCTACAAGACGCCTGCATGACCAACGTCGGCGACGCCGAGGACACGCCCCACTACCACGGCCACCGCGAGCGGCTGCGCAGCCGCTTCCGGGAGGCCGGCGAGGCCGCGCTCGCCGACTACGAACTGCTCGAGCTCGTGCTGTTCCGCTCGATCCCGCGGCGGGATGTGAAGGCACTGGCGAAGGAGCTGATCCGGCGCTTCGGATCCTTCGCCGAGGTGCTCGCGGCGCCGCCCTCGCGCCTCGCCGAGGTCGAAGGCATCGGCGACAGCGTCGTCACCGACCTCAAGATCGTCGAGGCGGCCGCCCGGCGCATCACGCGCGGCGCCGTCGCCAAGCGCCCCGTGCTCTCGTCCTGGAACGCCGTCATCGATTATTGCCGCACCGCCATGGCCTTCGCGGACAAGGAGCATTTCCGCGTCCTCTTCCTCGACAAGCGCAACGGGCTGATCGCCGACGAATTGCAGCAGACCGGCACCGTCGACCACACGCCCGTCTACCCGCGCGAGGTCGTCAAGCGGGCGCTCGAACTCTCGGCGACCGCCATCATCCTCGTCCACAACCATCCGTCCGGCGATCCGACGCCCTCCTCCGCCGACATCAAGATGACGCGGACCATCGGCGAGATCGCCGAGCCGCTCGGCGTCCTGGTGCACGACCACATCATCGTCGGCCGCGACGGCCACGCGAGCTTTCGCGGGCTGGGGCTGATGGAGTGAGAAAGCCGCGCGGGCGACAGAAAAGGAAACTTCATTTAAAGGAACGTGCGGCAGGGTGGGGCACCCGCTTCGAGCGCGAGGATCTGCACGCTTGCCCGTGAAAGGCTTCCCCTCCCCCACGACCGTCGCCACGCGCCTCGTGTGGCCGATGGCGGCGCTGATCCTCTTGATCCTGCTGCTCTCGGGCAGCGTGTTCTGGTGGATGAGCCGCACGCTCGACCAGGCGGCCATGCAGGACGAGCGCGCCCGCGTGACCCTCGCGCTGAACGATCTGCGCCAGCACACCCTCGAACATGTGCGCACCTTCGCGACGACGGTGGGCGAGGACAAGGTGAGCCATCGCCCGGTCGATCCGGTCGGCACGGCGGCCATCCTCACCTCCGAGAGCAAGGGCCTCACCCGGCAATGGGCCATCTTCCTGCTCGACACGGACAATTCCGTGCTCTTCGGCAGCGTCGGCGGGCGGGTGGCCGGCCAGCAGGCGTTCGATGCGCGGCGCGTGATCTTCGACGCCGTCGCCCGTGACGTGCGCCAGAAGGAGATCAGCGAGCTGCCGCTCCACGCCGGCACGGCCGTGACGAGCGGCGCGACCCGCATCGTCCACGACGGCTGGGGCGCCTATGTGGTGGCCGCGACGACGATCAGCAACGAAAGCCCGCACATCGTCGTCGGCGCCAGCGAGCTCGACGCGCGCGCCCTGTCGGAGATCGCCGGCCCGCTCGGCCTTCAGGAGCTGCGCCTGGCGGCGAACGACGGGCAGCACCACGACGGCGCCATCGCCGTCGACGACGCCACGGACCGAGGTCCCGCCTTCCTCGTCTGGCAATCGTCCCTACCGAGCGCCCTCATCAACAGCCAGGCGCTGACGGCGATCGGCGCCATCGCGCTGCTGACGCTGGCCTTTGCCGCCGGCATCCTGCTGCACGTCCGCGGCCAGCTGATCGAGCTCAGCCGGCGCCAGGAGCAGGTGCAGCGGCTCGCCGGCCACGATTCCCTCTCCGGCCTGCCCAACCGCCTGCTCTTCGGCATGCGGCTCGACCAGGAGCTCGCACGCATCAAGCGCTCCGACGAGGGCCTCGCCGTGATGTTCCTCGACCTCGACCGGTTCAAGGACGTCAACGACGCCTACGGCCACGAGGCAGGGGACATGCTCATCCGCATCGTGGCGCGGCGCCTGTCCAACCTCCTGCGCGGCGCCGACACGCTCGCCCGCTTCGGCGGCGACGAATTCGCCATCATCCAGACGGACGTCAAGGACCCGCGCGATGCGGAAGCGCTGGCGCGGCGCATTCTCGACGCCCTGACCATGCCCTGCGAGGTGCCCGGCGGCTCCGTCACCATCGGCGTCTCGATCGGTGTGGCGCTGAGCCCCCGCAACGGGACCGAGCGCGAGACGCTGATGCGGCTCGCCGACACGGCGCTCTACCAGGCCAAGAACGGCGGCCGCAACCGTTACAGCTTCTTCGAGCGCCAGATGGACGAGGCGCTGCGCCTGCGCAAGGTGGTGGAGGACGACCTGCGCGCGGCCATCCTCGCCGACGAGCTCGAGCTGCACTACCAGCCCCAGTACAAGGCGAACGGCGAGGAGATCGTCGGGGTCGAGGCCCTGGTGCGCTGGCCGCATCCCCAGCACGGCATGATCCCGCCGCAGCAGTTCATCGCCATCGCGGAGGAGCGCGGCCTCATCATCCCGCTCGGCGAATGGGTGCTGCGCAAGGCCTGCGAGGACGCCAAGCGCTGGCCGGGCCTGCGCATCGCCGTCAATGTCTCGCCCATCCAGTTCCGCCAGCGCGACTTCGTCTCCAGCGTCATGAACATCATCGAGACGGCGGACATCGACCCGACGCGCGTCGAGCTGGAGGTCACCGAAGGCGTCGTCATGGACGATGCGGACGCGGCCGAGGACGCGATGATGGAGCTGAGGGCGCGCGGCGTGCGCCTGGCCCTCGACGATTTCGGCACCGGCTATTCGAGCTTGATCTATCTGCGCCGCTTCGCCTTCGACAAGATCAAGATCGACCGCTCGTTCCTCGAGAGCATGGAGACGACGGGGGAATCGGCCATCCTCGTGCACTCCGTCGTCCATCTCGGCCGCGCGCTCGGCCTCACCGTGACGGCGGAAGGGGTGGAGACGAGCGAGCAGCACCGCTTCCTGCAGGCGCTCGGCTGCCACGAGCTGCAGGGCTACCTGTTCTCGAGGCCCGTCCCGGCCGATGCGATCGACCGGCTGCTCGGCATCGAGCCCGACAAGGGCCGCACCGGCGCCGTCGCCTGAGGGCGCGGCCGCCCTCGCCTGCCGGACGTCAGGCGTAGCCGACGAGTGCGGCGATGCCGCTGACGATCGCGACGATGAAGCCGAGGCTGAGGCCGATGCCGAAGACGCCTGCGGTCATGCCGAGAATGATGACGAGGCCGTCGCGCTCGACGAGACCGAGCCCGATGAGGCAGGCCGCGAGGCCGAGCGGTATCTGGCCGATGAAGGGCGCCGAAACGAGCAGCCCGAGCGCCACGACGAGCAGGATGAGCCCCATCGCCCGCATGCCGGGCTGCGTGGCGAAGAACTGCAGGCGCGGCCGCGACATGCGCTCCAGCCGGCGCAGGACGGGCATGGCCCGCTCGACCGCTCGAGAAACGTCGGCCCGCGCGACGGACTTGCGCAGCAGCCGGCGCGGCAGCCACGGCGCCTGCCGGCCGAGTGCCATCTGCAGCGCCACGAAGGCGAGTACGAAGCCGCAGATGAGCGGGATCGGCGGCGGCATCGGCAGGCAGTTCGGCAGGCCGAGCACCACGACGAGCAGCGCGAAGGCCTGCTGGCGCAATGTCTGCAGGATCTCGTCGACGGTCAGGTATTCGCCCTCGCCGACCGTGAGTGCATTGAGGACGGCGGAGGTACGGGGCAGCGTCGACACGAGGTAGGACCGGGCCTCAGTTTGTGAGGCCGCATTCCTATCTCACTGCCGCCCCCCGGCCAAGGGGGCCCGAGAAGGGGGCGCGGCCCGCAGGCATGCGGTCCGCGCAGCCGCCCTCCTCCTCAGTGCAGGCTCACCATACCGTCCACGAGCTTCAGCTCGGCCGGCTTGATGAGTCGGCTGTGGGCGACGGTCACCGAATGGAGCGGCCCCTCCAGCTTCTTCTGCCAGAACTCCAGGAACCGGTGCAGCTCCGGAAAGCGCGGCGCCATGTCGTATTCCTGCCAGATGTAGGTCTGCAGCAGGCGCGGGTGATCGGGCATGCGGTAAAGGATGGTCGCGGTGGTCAGGCCATAACCGGCCACCTGCTTCACGAAGTCGCTCGAAACCATGGCTCCTCCTTCGTCGCAAAGGACCTGAATGGTGGACGATGGCAGCATCCACTTTAAAGCATAATTCGTGAATTATACGTTTAGTTCCAATGCGTTAGCAGCAATCATGACGGACTGCTGACAGCCTGGCGCCGATGTATTGGCACTCTCATGAGGAGATTGCCAAAATTTTGCGCCCGGGCCCTTGCGGGCCCGCATCCACGCACCTATCTCGCCGATGCGCCGGGCGGCTGCCATCCGGGGCCGTCGGGCGACATCGATAAATGAATCAGCCATTTCAGGAGGTTCGCGATGAAGTTCCGTCCGCTGCACGACCGCGTGGTCGTTCGTCGCCTCGACAGCGAGGAGAAAACCAAGGGCGGCATCATCATTCCCGACACGGCCAAGGAAAAGCCGCAGGAGGGGGAGGTCGTAGCCGTCGGTCCCGGCGCGCGCGACGACAACGGCAAGATCGTCGCCCCGGACGTCAAGGTCGGCGATCGCGTGCTGTTCGGCAAATGGTCGGGCACCGAGGTAAAGATCGACGGCCAGGATCTCCTCATCATGAAGGAGAGCGACATCATGGGCGTGATCGAGAGCACCGCGCAGAGCAGGAAGGCCGCCTGAACGGGGCCCTTCCGGCAAGAACCCATCTGATGCCTGAAGTCATGTCTATCAGGGAGTGACGATTATGGCTGCCAAGGACGTAAAATTTTCGGCTGACGCGCGCGAGAAGATGCTGCGCGGCGTGGACATTCTCGCCAATGCGGTGAAGGTGACGCTCGGCCCGAAGGGCCGCAACGTCGTGATCGAGAAGTCGTTCGGCGCGCCGCGCATTACGAAGGACGGCGTGACGGTCGCCAAGGAAATCGAGCTCGAGGACAAGTTCGAGAACATGGGCGCGCAGATGGTGCGCGAGGTTGCCTCGAAGACGAGCGACATCGCCGGCGACGGCACCACGACGGCCACCGTCCTCGCCCAGGCGATCGTGAAGGAAGGCGCCAAGTCGGTCGCCGCCGGCATGAACCCGATGGACCTCAAGCGCGGCATCGACATGGCCGTGGAGGCTATCGTCGCCGACCTCAGGAAGAACGCCCGCAAGATCTCGAGCAACGACGAGATCGCCCAGGTCGGCACCATCTCGGCGAACGGCGACACGGAGATCGGCCGCTTCCTCGCCGAGGCGATGCAGAAGGTCGGCAACGAGGGCGTCATCACGGTCGAGGAGGCCAAGAGCCTCGCCACCGAGCTCGACGTCGTCGAGGGCATGCAGTTCGACCGCGGCTATCTCTCGCCCTATTTCGTGACCAACGCCGAGAAGATGCGCGCGGAGCTGGAGGATCCCTACATCCTCATCCACGAGAAGAAGCTCTCCTCGCTCAACGAGCTGCTCCCGGTCCTCGAAGCCGTCGTCCAGTCCACCAAGCCGCTCTTGATCGTCGCCGAGGACGTCGAGGGCGAGGCGCTCGCCACGCTCGTCGTCAACAAGCTGCGCGGCGGCCTCAAGGTCGCGGCGGTGAAGGCGCCGGGCTTCGGCGACCGCCGCAAGGCCATGCTGCAGGACATCGCCATCCTGACGGGCGGCACCGCCATCTCCGAGGATCTCGGCATCAAGCTCGAGAACGTCACCCTCAACATGCTCGGCCGGGCCAAGAAGGTGGTGATCGAGAAGGAGAACACCACCATCGTCGACGGCGCCGGCTCCAGGGCCGACATCGAGGCCCGCGTGCAGCAGATCAAGGCGCAGATCGAGGAGACCACCTCGGACTACGACCGTGAGAAGCTGCAGGAGCGTCTCGCCAAGCTCGCCGGCGGCGTGGCCGTCATCCGCGTCGGCGGCGCCACCGAGGTCGAAGTGAAGGAGAAGAAGGACCGCGTCGACGACGCCATGCACGCCACCAAGGCTGCGGTCGAGGAAGGCGTCCTGCCCGGCGGCGGCGTGGCGCTGCTGCGCTCGGTCAAGGCGCTCGATGGTCTGACGCCGGCCAATGACGATCAGCGCACCGGCATCGAGATCGTCCGCCGCGCCATCCAGGCCCCTGCCCGCCAGATCGCCGTCAACGCCGGCGAGGACGGCTCGCTCATCGTCGGCAAGGTGCTGGAGAAGAACGACTACGCCTTCGGCTTCGACGCCCAGGGCGGCGAATACGGCGACATGTTCAAGAAGGGCATCATCGACCCCGCCAAGGTCGTGCGCACGGCACTGCAGGACGCGGCCTCCATCGCCGCCCTGCTGATCACGACCGAGGCCATGGTCGCCGAGAAGCCGAAGAAGGAAGCGGCCGCTCCCGCCATGCCCGGCGGCGGCGGCATGGGCGGCATGGACTTCTGAGGAAGTCCATCCGCCCAAGCTAAGGCAAGTGCTTCGGCCGACTGGATCGGCCGAAGTGGCGGCATGGACTTCTGAGGAAGTCCATCCGCCCAAGTTGCGAAACGTGCTTCGGGAAGGCGCGGGGCTTCGGCTTCCGCGCCTTTTCTTTGCCCGCACGCCTGCGTTCACTTTTGCATCGCCGCAAGCCGCGGCTTGCACCGGCCACCTGCTCAGCGCCGGCTAGGTGAGCTATTGTCACACCCGTCGGCGTCGCGTTTTCCGACAGAATCGGACGAACAGAAAGGAACCACATATGGGATCGTTGAACGCGCTCGGGCTGCTTTTGGCACGCGTGCTGCTGGCAGTCCTCTTCATACCGGCGGGGTTCAACAAGATCACCGGTTACGCCGGCACCGCGGGATACATGGAATCGGCCGGCGTGCCGGGGATTCTTCTCCCGCTCGTCATCCTCATCGAACTCGGCGGCGGCCTTCTGCTGCTCATCGGCTGGCAGACGCGTCTCGTCGCGCTCGCGCTGGCCGGCTTCACGGCGCTCTCCGCGCTTCTCTTCCACCAGTTCTGGGTCGATCCCGCCCAGATGATCAACTTCTGGAAGAACGTCGCGATCACCGGCGGCCTGCTGGCCATCGCCTCGGCCGGCGCCGGCCGCATCTCGGTCGACGGCCGCGCCGCCTGACTGCTATACGTGCATGCGAGGAAGGCGCGGGACATGTCCCGCGCCTTTTCCGTTTCGGGCATGCCTGGTCAGTTGACCGTGAAGCGGCCGAGGTTGAGGAACACCGTCTCGCCCGAGGCGCCGTCCACGCCGTCGTTGTCGGTGATGATGAAGGCGTCGCCCGCCGCATCGACCGCGAAGCTCTCGATCTTGTCGAGCACATAGCCCCTGGCCGACGCAAGATCCGGCACGAGATCGCGCAGCTTGCGCTTCTCGACCACGGGCGCATCCTTCTCGCCGACCGCCGCCGGCGTCAGCCCCTTGACGGAGAAGGCCTGCAGCGTCTTGACGGCCTTGTCGCCGAACTGGTTGTCGCGTTCGATGACTACGAAAGTGTCGTTGCCGACATAAGTGAGCTCCGACAGGCCCATCCAGCCCTTCGGCGCGGCATCGAGCGGGTAGCGCATGACGCCCCACGCCTTCGTCGCCGGCTTGTAGGTGAGGATCTTCACGAAGCCCTTGGGATCATCCTTCCACTCGCGCTGCACGGCGACATAGACCGTCTCCTCGGCGCCTTCGCCGACGACCGCGACACCCTCGAAGCCGAACCGCGTGGCGGCCGCGGCGAGCGTCTCGGGCAGCGCCACCTCCTCGACGACCGCGCCCTCGGCATCGACGCGCACGAGGCTGCTGTGCGTGGGAGCGTCCTTCTTCTCAGGGTTGCCCTCGGACGCGAGCCAGAAGCCGCCGGCCGGACGCCAGGCGATGCCCTCGAGGTCGAGCCCCTTGGCCGGCGCCCCGTCGCGCGTCACCGTGATGGCGCGCGTGATCACCGCCGGCTTCTTCGCAGCGTCGATCTCGAGGATGCGCGCCTCGGCATAGGCGCTGTCCGTCACGGCAAAGAGCTTGCCCGGCTGCGCGCCGTCCGCCGCGAGGCCCGACAGCGCGCCCCAGGCGATCGGCAGGCCCTTCGCATCGTCGGCGGAGGCGATCATCGGATAGACCGGCGCCCCCTCGCCACGCTCGTAGATCATGACCGTCGCCCGCGGACCGCCGTCCTCGACGAGGTCGGTCTCGTTCGCCGTGACGAAGAGGTTGCGCTGCGGGATGGCGAGCAGCCCCTCGGGGCCGATGCCCGACGGCAGCACCTGCAGGAACTGCGGCGCCTGCCCAGGCCCGGCGTCGCGATAGACCGCGACGAAGGACGACCGCTCGGTGCCGACGAAGATCAGCGTCTCGTCGCCGTAGCGCGCGACCTCGATGCCCTCGGGCTCGACGCCCTTCTTGTCGGCGCGCTTCTCGGGGAAGTGGCCGATGCGCATGGCGAGATGCTCGAGCGCGTTGCCGCTGTCGTATTCCACCGTGCCGTCCTTGCGGAAGATGGTGAAGCCGCGCGAGCCGCCTTCGTAGTCGCCCTCGTTGGCGGTGACGAAGCGCTCGTCGTCGATCCACTTCACCGCGTCGGGCTCGCGCTTCACGTTCTCGATGCGGCCGGTGGCGGCGATGATCTTGTCGCGCTTGGCGTCGATCGCGTCGAGCGTCACGGTGCCGGCCGGGAAATGCCCGACGACCTTCGCCGTGGCGAGATCGACGACGGCGATGTGGTTGTTCTCCTGCAGGGTGACGACCACTTCGTTGCGGCCGTTGACGGCGACGAACTCGGGCTCCGGATCTTCCGGCGCCACCGTGGCAAGGCCGGTGAGGTCGACGGTCTTCTTGCCCGCGCAATCGGCCGCTCCGTCCTTCACCGGGAGAATGGCGAGGTTGCCGGCCGGCAGTTGGGGCAGCTTGCCCTTGTTCTCCTCCTCGTCGCGCTCATTCTCGATGGCGATGGCGAGGAAGGCCTTGTCCGGGCTCGCCGCGATCGAATCCGGCTGGCCGCCGAGGGCGCAGGTCGCCTCAATGCTCTTCGCGGCGATGTCGACGACGGCGAGGACACCGTCCGGCTCCTTGTAGGACTTCGACGTGTTGACGGCGACGAAGGCCTTGCCGCCGATGACCGTCACCGAGGTGGGCTCGCCGCCCACGGGCAGGAAGCCGGCCGCCTTGGGCTGGCGCGGATCGGTGATGTCGACGAAGCCGACGGCGTTCTGCGGCGAGTCGGTATAGACGAGCAGGTTGCCGTCCTCGGAGGCGGCGATGATCTCGGCCACCGTCTCCTTCTGCGCATCGCGATCCGCCGGCAGGTTGGCGACGACCGGGAAGGTGGCGATGCGGTTGAAGCTCTGCTCGGCCAGGGCAGCCGCGCTCGTGCCGGCCATCAGGGCGGCGGCGAGAGCCGTGAGAAACATCTGTCGGCGCATGTTGTCCTCGATTGAAGCGCTCGGGTGTAAGGCACCGCAATGCACTTCTTTTCGATGACACTCGCGTGACAGGTCCCGTTACCTGCCTTCGGCGGCCGCCAATCCGGCCAGCGCCTCGGGCGTGTCGATGTCGATGGCGACGGCGGGATCATCCATCGCCACACTCATGACATCGCTGCGGCCGGCGAACAGCCGGCGCGCACCCTCATCGCCCTTGAGCTGCATCACGTCGGCGAAGAGCCGGCGCGCGAGCAGCACCGGATTGCCCGGCTGCCCCTGCCAGCTCGGCGCCACGGCGGCGACCTGCGGCGCCTCCGCGAAGAGGGCGATCAGCCTGTCGATGGCGGCGGCGCCGACGCGCGGCATGTCGCCGAGGAGCACGACGGCCGCCTCCGCTTCATCCGGCACCGCCGCGAGGCCGCAGCGCAGCGAAGAGGCGATGCCGCTCGCATGGTCCGCGTTGCGCACGACCGTGACGCCCTGCGGCAGCACGGCCTCGACCTCGTCGGCCTCGTGCCCCGTCACGACGATGACCGGACGGGCGCGCGAGGCGAGCGCGGCGGCGACGGCATGCGCCACCATGGGCTCGCCATCGACCGGGCACAGCAGCTTGTTCGCCGCGCCCATGCGGGTGGAGCGGCCGGCCGCGAGCACGATGGCCGCCACAGGGCTCATGCGCCGTTGTCCTCGGGCTGCGGCTCGCCGCCCTCGCGCGGCTGCGGCCGCGAGACGATCTCCATCAGCAGGCCGCCGACGCCGAGCCGCATGATGTCGGCGGAGGTGACGGAGAGGCCGGCGAGCAGGCGGTGCAGCACCCAGTCGAAGCCGTTCTCCTTCGGCGAGCGGGCGCAGCCCGGTGCGCCGAGGACGGGCTTGCCGGCAAGCCGGCCGACGAGCAGCAGGTTGCCGGGGTCGACCGGCATGCCGAGATGGTCGACCATCCCGCCGGCGCCGGTGATCGCTGCCGGCACCACGTCGCGCCGGTCGGCGACGGCCGATGCGCCGAAGACGATGACCATGTCGATGTCCGGCCGCTCGGCGACGGCGGTCACGGTCTCGCGCAGCGCCGCCTCGTCATGCGCCACGCGCTCGTCCGATGCGACGACGGCCCCGGTGGGCGCCAGCCGCCCGGCGAGGACGCGCAGCGTCTTGTCGATGACGCTCTCCTTGAGCCCCGGCAGGCGCGTGGAGATGACGCCGACGGCGGTCAGCCGATAGGGCAGCACCTTGAGGATCGGCGCGATGTGGCGCGCGGCGGCCTCGGCCCGCTCCAGGAGGTTGCCGGAAATCGCATAGGGAATGATCTTGACCGTCGCCAGCATCTCGCCCGCCACCACGGGCTTCAAGGCGGGCAGCGTCGCCAGCGTCACCTCCTCGCTGACCGCATTGATGGCATCGACCCCCTCGGCCTCGACGACGAAGACGCCCGGCCATTCGGCGAAGAGGTTGGACCGGCCGGTGAAGGGATGCTCGACACGCACCCCCTCCCCGGCGACCACGCAGGCGAGCCTGTGGGCCGCCTCGTCCTCGCCGACGTCACCGGGCTCCATCATCGCGACCGTCAGGGACGAAACGCCGGCGGCCGCGAGGCGCTGCGCGTCCTCCCGCGTCAGGCGATGCCCCTTGCGGATCACGACATCGCCGGCACGCACGCTGTGGGCGGCGACGGCACCGACCGCCTCGGCGACGGGAAGCGGGCCGAACCTCATGCCCCGTCCCCCTGCCTGAGGCTCGCCACCACCTCGGCGAGGATGGCGAGCGCGATCTCCGCCGGGCTGACAGCGCCGATGGACAGGCCGATGGGGGCGTGGATGCGCCCGATGTCGGCGGGGGTGAACCCGGCCTCTGTCAGCCGCTCGACACGCCGGGCATGCGTCTTCCGCGAGCCGAGCGCGCCGATGTAGAAGCAGTCGCTGCGCAGCGCCGCCGACAGCGCCGGGTCGTCGATCTTCGGATCATGCGTCAGGGCGACGAAGGCCGTGTAGCGGTCGAGCCCGATCCGGGGCAGGGCTTCGTCAGGCCATTCCGGCACGAGACGGACATTGGGGAAGCGTTCCGGCGTCGCGAAGGCGGTGCGCGGATCGATGATCACCGCGTCGAGCCCGAGCTGGCGCGCCATCGGCACCATCGCCTGGCTGATGTGCACGGCGCCGGTGATGACGAGGCGAATGGGCGGCGCCTGCACCGTCAGGAACAGACGGCGCCCTCCGCTCTCCACCATGCCGCTCTTGCCCGAGCGCAGCTGCGCGAGGAGGAGCGGCGCCAGCGGATCCTCGCCGAGCGCCGCCTCGACCACCAGCCGCTGCTCGCCGCTGTCGAGGTCGCTCACCAGCACGCAGGCGCGCCGCGCGGCGCGTTCCGCGTTCATCGCCGCCAGTATGTCGAGCTTCATGCCGTCCGCCCTTCAGCCCCTCAACTCTTGTCCGTCGCCAGCTTGACGCCGAGCCCGACCAGCAGCGAGCCGCCCGCGATCCGCGTCAGTCTTTCGCCCCAGCCGCCCCGCCCGAGGCGCCGCATCACCGCCGAGGCCGTCAGCACGACCGCGATATCCGCCGAGGAGAAGGCGAAATTGACGATCGTGCCGAGGATGAGCAGCTGCTGCCAGACCGGCAGCCCCGCCCCGGCATCGACGAACTGCGGCAGGAAGGCGAGGAAGAACAGCGCCGCCTTGGGGTTGAGCACCTCCACCATGACGCTTTCGGCAAAGGCCCGGCGGGCCGATTTCGGTGCCGCCGCCTCCGACGCCCCGGCGTCTGCCTTCTGCAGGATCATCCTGAGGCCGAGCCAGACGAGATAGGCGGCGCCGAGCACCTTGATGACCGTGAAGGCGACGGGCACGAGCGCGAGCAGCGCCGACAGGCCGAAGGCCGTCGCCAGCACATGCGCATAGCAGCCGAGATGGATGCCGAGCGCCGCCATGAAGCCGGCGCGCCGGCCGCGCGCGAAGGTCTGCGCCGCGGCATAGAGCATCGCCGGCCCCGGCATATAGGCGAAGACCGCGGTCGCTGCGGCAAAGGCGATGAGTGTTTCGATCGGCGGCATGTTCCCTTCCCCTGCTGCCAGCCCGTCAATCGAGCGGTTCGAGATACACCCTGATGCGCCCGCCGCAGGACAGGCCCACTTTCCAGGCCGTCTCGTCGGCGACGCCGAATTCCAGCATGCGCGGGCTGCCCTCGTCGATGACCTCGAGCGCCTCGGTCACCACCGCGCCCTCGACGCAGCCGCCGGAGACGGAGCCGAGGAAATTGCCCTCCCCGTCGATGACGAGATGGCTGCCGACCGGCCGCGGCGCCGAGCCCCAGGTCTCGACCACCGTGGCGATGGCGACCTCGCGGCCCTCGTGCTTCCACTTCTCCGCCTGTTTCAGGATGTCTTCCTCGTTCGCGAACATCGGTTCGTCCCTTTCCGGCGGCCTCAGGCCGCCGCCAGCCAGCGCCGCGGATCCTCCGCCCGGCGCGCCGGCCCGGCGAGCGCCGCGCAGAGCTCTTCCATGGCGGCAAGATTATGCAGCGTCCTGAAATCGTCCACATGCGGCAGCATGGCCCTGATGCCGCGCGCCCGCGCCTCGAACCCGTCGAAGCGCAGGAGCGGATTGAGCCACACCAGCCGGCGGCAGGAGCGGTGCAGCCGGTCCATCTCGAAGGGGAGATCGTCGGCCACGTCACGTTCCAGCCCGTCGGTGAACAGGAGAACGACCGCGCCCTGCCCCAGCACGCGCCGCGACCAGTGCCGGTTGAAGGCCGCGAGCGAGGTGGCGATGCGCGTGCCGCCCTCCCAGTCGCGCACCAGCGCGCCGGCCCGCGCCAGCGCCTCGTCCGGGTCGCGCGCCTTGAGCTCGCGCGTGATGTTGGTGAGCCGCGTGCCGAAGACGAAGCTCGTCACCCGCCGGCGGCTCTCGGTGAGCGCATGCAGGAAATGCAGGAAGATGCGGCTGTACTCGGCCATCGAGCCCGAGATGTCGACCAGCGCCACCACCGGCGGGTGCTTCTCGGCCCGCTCGCGCATGGCGAGCTCGATGAGGCCGCCGCCGGCCCGCAAGGTGCGGCGCAGGCTCCGGCGCGCGTCGATGCGACTGCCGTGCGGATCGGCGATATAGCGGCGCGTCTTCACCCGGTCGGCCGGCAGGCGCAGCCTGGCGATGAGTTGGCGGGCGCGGGCGATCTCGGCCGCGCTCATCTGGGCGAAGTCCTTGGCCCGCAGCACCTCACGATCGGAGACGGTGAGACGGGCGGAGAACTCGACCTCCTCGCGCACCTCTTCGGGCGGGCGGACCGGCGGGGCCATGGCATCGGCGATACGCGCCGCGCCCGGCGGCGGCTTGTCCTCGGCCGAGCTTCCCGGCGCGATGGGGCTCATCATGGCGATGAGCTTCTCGACGAGGGCCCGCCGGCGCCAGAAGAGGCGGAAGGCCTGGTCGAAGAGCGCGCTGTGCTCGTGCTTCTTCACGAAGACGGCATGCAGGATCCAGTAGAAGTCCTCGCGTCCGCCGATGCCGGCGGCGGCCACGGCATGGACGGCATCGACGACGCTGCCCGGCCCGACCGGCAGGCCGGCGGCGCGCAGTGCCCGGGCGAAATAGGCAATGTTCTCGGTGAGCTTGCCGTCCATGGCGGCATCGATCCCCTGCATCCCGGTACCATATAGGCTCTCGTGCTGCGATGCACGAGCCGCCGCCGGCTGCCCGCCCCTCGACTCAAGGGAAGGTGATCGGCGCTTCCTTGCCGCAGCGCCCGCTACTCCGCCGCCCTCAGGTCGGCGTGCACGGCATCGAGCATCTCCTTGACCTTCGAGCCCTGCAGCTTCTGGATGTCGTCCTGGTATTTCAGAAGCACGCCGAGGGTGTCGGAGACGATGGCCGGATCGAGCGCCACGGCGTCGAGCTCGACGAGCGCCGTCGCCCAGTCGAGCGTCTCGGCGACGCCTGGCACCTTGAACACCTCCTCGCGCCGGAGCGCCTGCACGAAGGCCACCACCTCCTTCGACAGGCGGGCCGGCGCCTGCGGCACCTTGGCCTTGAGGATGGCGAGCTCGCGCACCGCCGTCGGATAGTCGACCCAGTGGTAGAGGCAGCGCCGCTTCAGGGCGTCGTGGATCTCGCGCGTGCGGTTGGAGGTGATGACGACGATGGGCGGGCGCTCCGCCCGGATGGTGCCGAGCTCCGGCACCGTGACCTGGGAATCCGCCAGCACCTCGAGGAGAAAGGCCTCGAAGGCCTCGTCCGCCCGGTCGAGCTCGTCGATGAGGAGCACCGGCGGGCCCGCGGTGTCGCCCTCGAGCGCCTGCAGCAGCGGCCGGCGCAGCAGGTAGCGCTCGGAGAAGATGTCGTGCTCGAGCTGCTCGCGGTCGACGGTGCCCGCCGCCTCGGCGAGGCGGATCGCCATCATCTGCGCCGCATAGCTCCATTCGTAGACGGCGGAGGCGACGTCGAGCCCCTCGTAGCACTGCAGCCGCACCAGCCGGCGGCCGAGCGAGGCCGCGAGCACCTTGGCGATTTCGGTCTTGCCCACGCCCGCCTCACCCTCGAGGAAGAGCGGCCGCTCCATCTTCAGCGCCAGGAACAGCACCGTCGCAAGCGGCCTGTCGCTGACATAGCCGGCCGATTTGAGGAGCTTGACCGTCTCGTCGATGGAGGTGGGGAGCTGAAGGGGCTGGGTCATGCGGTCCTTCGTGAATGGGTGATCGGAGCGCAGGTTACGCACAGCCGCAGAGAGAAGAAAGCCGGAAGCCGCCCGTAATCGCCCACGCGGCTTCCCGCGGCCATGGCCGGACGTGGCCGGACATGGCCGGACATGGCGCACGGCCTCTCCGCCCGTCATGGCCAGCGCGTAGCGCACAACCTCCCCGCCCGTCATGGCCGGGCTTGTCCCGGCCATCCACGTCCTGCAACCGGGTGCCCGCGGCGCGGCGTGGATGCCCGCGACGAGCGCGGGCATGACGGCTGGGGAGCGGCGTGCCGGTGTCATGGCCGGGCGTGGCGCACGGCCTCTCCACCCGTCATGGCCCGGCGTAGCGCATACCCTCCCCGCTTGTCATGGCCGGCATGGCGCAGACCCTCCCCGTCCGTCATCGCCGGGCGTAGCGCACAACCTCTCCACCGTCATGGCCGGGCTTGTCCCGGCCATCCACGTCCTGCAACCGGGTGCCGGCTGCACCGCGTGGATGCCCGCGACGAGCGCGGGCATGACGGCCGGGGAGCGGCGTGCCGGTGTCATCGCCGGGCGTGGCGCACGGCCTCTCCACCCGTCATGGCCCGGCGTAGCGCAGCCCCTCCCCGCTTGTCATGGCCGGCATGGCGCAGACCCTCCCCGCTCGTCATGGCCGGGCTTGTCCCGGCCATCCACGTCCTGCAACCGGGTGCCCGGCGGCACCGCGTGGATGCCCGCGACGAGCGCGGGCATGACGGCCGAGAAGGCCGGGCATGACAAGAGGAGGGCGCGTCCTTTCAGAAAGCGCGACAGCTCTGCCCCGCCGTCACCCCCGGTTCGTCGCCTTCGCCACCGCCCGGCGGGCCATGACGCCGATGAGGTGGGCGCGGTATTCCGCATCCGCATGGATGTCGCTGTTGAGCCCGTCGGCCGGCACTGTCACGCCTTCGAGGGACTTCGGCGAGAAGCGCTTCTTCAGCGCCTCCTCCATCGTCGGCACGCGGAAGACGCCGTCGGCGCCCGCTCCCGTCACCGCGACGCGGATGTCGCTGCCGCGCTTGGCGACGAAGACGCCGACGAGCGCGTAGCGCGAGGCGGGGTTGGGGAACTTCTCATAGGCCGCCTTGCCGACGAGGGGGAACGAGATCTTCGTCACGATCTCCCCCTCCTCCAGCGCCGTCTCGAACAGCCCCGTGAAGAACTCCTCGGCCGGGATTTTGCGCTTGTTGGTGACGATGGTCGCCCCGAGCGCAAGGCACGCCGCCGGGTAATCCGCCGCCGGGTCGTTGTTGGCGATGGAGCCGCCGATGGTGCCGCGGTTGCGCACATGCGGGTCGCCGATGCCCTCGGCGAGCTCGCAGAGCGCCGGCAGCGCCTCCCGCACCACGGGCGAGGCGGCGACGGCCGCGTGCCGCGTCATGGCGCCGATGACGAGCGAGCGGCCCTTGAGCTCGATGCCCGACAGCTCCGCGACGGCGTTGAGATCGATGATGGCCGAAGGCGCAGCGAGCCGCTGCTTCATGGTCGGCAGCAGCGTGTGGCCGCCGGCGAGCAGCTTGGCGTCCTCGTTCTTCGCCAGCATGTTGGCCGCCTGCCTCAGGCTCGTCGGCCGGTGGTAGTCGAAGGCGTACATGGGTTTCTCCCCGTTCCGATATCCCCGCCGCCGGGCGGCGGGGCCTGTCCCGATCCTGAGGCCTATTCCG
This sequence comes from Chelatococcus caeni, assembly GCF_014196925.1. Lineage (GTDB taxonomy): Bacteria > Pseudomonadota > Alphaproteobacteria > Rhizobiales > Beijerinckiaceae > Chelatococcus_A > Chelatococcus_A caeni. The sequence continues at coordinate 183,268 of NZ_JACIEN010000003.1, forward strand.
CCGCCATGCGCATCGGCGCCTTGCGGCAGGCGCGCCAGACGGCCTGCGGCGTCGCCGGCATGGCGATGTCCTCATGGCCGACCGCATCCGTGATGGCATTGACGACGGCGGCCGGGGCGGCGATGGCGCCCGCCTCGCCGCAACCCTTGATGCCGAGCGGGTTCGACGGGCACGGCGTCGACGTCATGCCCACGTTGAACGACGGCAGGTCGTCAGCGCGCGGCATGCAGTAGTCCATGAAGCTCGCCGTCACGAGCTGGCCGTCCTTGTCGTAGCGCGCACCCTCGAGCAGCGCCTGGCCGACGCCCTGGGCGATGCCGCCGTGCACCTGGCCCTCGACGATCATCGGGTTGATGACGACGCCGAAATCGTCCACCGCCGTCCAGCGCTCGATGCGCGTGATGCCCGTCTGCGGGTCGACCTCGACCTCGCAGATGTGCACGCCCGCCGGGAAGGTGAAGTTGGTCGGGTCGTAGAACGCCCCCTCCTTCAGCCCCGGCTCCAGCTCCTGGCCCGAGAACTTGTGGGCGATATAGGCCTGCAGCGCCACGTCGCCGAAGCCGAGCGCCTTGTCCGTGCCGGCGACGGAGAACTTGCCGTCCTTGAACTCGATGTCGCCTTCCGCGGCCTCGAGCACGTGGGCGGCCACCTTCTTGCCCTTGGCGACGACCTTGTCGAGCGCCTTGACGATGGCCGACATGCCCACCGCGCCGGAGCGCGAGCCATAGGTGCCCATGCCGAACTGCACCTTGTCGGTATCGCCGTGCACCACCGTCACCTGGTCGATGGAGATGCCGAGCCTGTCCGATACCAGCTGGGCGAAGGTCGTCTCGTGGCCCTGGCCGTGGCTGTGCGAGCCGGTCAGCACCTCGACGGAGCCGGTCGGGTTGACGCGCACCTCGGCCGATTCCCACAGGCCGACGCCCGCGCCGAGCGAGCCCACCGCCTGCGAGGGGGCGATGCCGCAGGCCTCGATGTAGGACGAGAAGCCGATGCCGCGCAGCTTGCCGCGCCGCGCGCTCTCGCGCTTGCGCCTGCCGAAGTTCTTGTAGTCGGCGAGCTCCAGCGCCTTCTGCAGCGAGGCGTGATAATCGCCGACGTCATAGTTCATGATGACCGGCGTCTGGTGCGGGAACTTCTTGATGTAGTTGCGCTTGCGGAACTGCGCCGGGTCTATGCCGAGCTCCCGCGCCGCCACCTCCATGAGGCGCTCGATGACGAAGGTCGCTTCCGGCCGGCCTGCACCGCGATAGGCATCGACCGGCGCAGTGTTGGTGTAGACACCATCCACCTCGCAGTAGATCGCCGGGATGTCGTACTGCCCGGACAGCAGCGGGGCATAGAGATAGGTCGGCACCGAAGAGGCGAAGGTGGAGAGATAGGCACCGAGATTGGCGGTGGTCTTCACCCGAAGGCCGAGGATCCTGCCCTTGTCGTCCGTGGCGAGCTCGGCATGGGAGACGTGGTCGCGTCCATGCGCGTCGGCGAGGAAGGCCTCGGTGCGCTCGGCCGTCCACTTCACCGGCCGCCCGACCTTCTTCGCCGCCCAGATGCAGACCGTCTCCTCGGCATAGATGAAGATCTTGGAGCCGAAGCCGCCGCCGACATCCGGCGCGATGACGCGCAGCTTGTGCTCGGGCGCGATGCCGACGAAGGCCGAGAGCACGAGCCGCGCCACATGCGGGTTCTGGCTCGTGGTGTAGAGCGTATAGCCGTCCGTGCCCGGATCGTAGTCGCCGATCGCCGCCCGCGGCTCGAGCGCGTTGGGGACGAGCCGGTTGTTGACGAGGTCGATCGTCGTGACGTGCCTGGCCCCCTTGAAGGCCGCATCGGTGGCGGCCTTGTCGCCGAGATGCCAGGCGAAGACCGTGTTGTCCGGCGCCACCTCGTGCACCGGCTCGGCGCCCTTCATCGCCTTCTGCGCCGCCGCGGGATCGACGACGGCGGGGAGCACCTCGTAGTCGACCTCGACGGCCTCGGCCGCATCCTTCGCCTCGGCGAGGCTCTCGGCGATCACGACGGCCACATGGTCGCCGACATAGCGCACCTTGCCCTGCGCCAGCGCCGGATGCGGCCCCGCCTTCATCGGCGTGCCGTCCTTGGAATGGATCATCCAGCCGCAGATCAGCCCGCCGACGTTGTCCTTGGCGAGATCCTCGCCCGTCAGCACGGCGACGACGCCCGGCATCGCCGCCGCTTTCGCGGTGTCGATCGAGCGGATCTTCGCGTGGGCGTGGGGAGAGCGCAGGAAATAGGCGTAGGTCTGGCCCGGGCGCGACAGGTCGTCGGTATATTGGCCGCGGCCGGTGATGAAACGCTGGTCTTCCTTGCGGCGCACGGCAGCGCCAATATGCGTCACGGACATCGTTTCCTCCCAGAAACTGCAGCGCGCGGCACAGGCTCTCGGACGGCCGGCTCGACGCGCGATCCGTTGGTCCGGCCGCGGACGGAGCCTCGCTCCGCCGGGCCGTTGGGCACGCTATTCGGCGGCCTGCTGCAGCGATGTCGTTCCCATCGCCGCCGCGCCGGCGGCGACGGCCTTGACGATGTTGTGATAGCCGGTGCAGCGGCAGATGTTGCCCTCGAGCTCCTCGCGGATGGTGTGCTCGGCAAGGTCGTGCCCGCACCTGTTCACGATGTCGATGGCGGCCATGATCATGCCCGGCGTGCAGAAGCCGCACTGCAGGCCGTGGTTGTCGCGGAAGGCCTCCTGCATGGGGTGCAGCTTGCCGCCGGCGGCGAGGCCCTCGATCGTCGTGACCGATGCGCCCTCGCAGCTGACCGCGAGCGTGGTGCAGCTCTTGACCGCGACGCCGTCGAGATGGACGACGCAGGCGCCGCACTGGCTGGTGTCGCAGCCCACATGCGTGCCGGTGAGCTTCAGGTTTTCGCGCAGGAACTGTACGAGCAGCGTGCGCGGCTCGACGTCCGCGCTCACGGTCTTGCCGTTCACCGTCATCGTCACGGTGGTCATTCGGAACCCTCCCCTTAGGCGCGCACGGGCGTGCGGCTCGTTGCGATGGTCGCTTACGGCGACATCGGACACGGGATACCAGGATCGAGACCCCTACCCTGGAACTGGTCGAAATCCAGTCTGAACCGGCCGGAATCGGGGGTCAAGCGCTGAATGAGAACCGGCGGATCGTCGTTTTTCGCGCTTTGCGCCGCAAAATTTTCGCGATAGCGGCGTCTGGTGCGAAGTACGTCGGCGGACGCGGCGGTGCCGCGTCGCGCCCTTCGGTACCCGCGCAGGGAGCGACCCAAGCGTCAGCCCTTGCGCTGCCGCGTGACGTGGTATCGCGTCACCCTCGCCTTCCTGTAGATGCCGCTCTTCCTGTCGATGACCTTGTAGATCTCCACGGTCTTCTTGGCGACACCGTACCAGCGCGGGCTGGACAGGATGATCGACCCCTCGAACGCATCGGTCGGCCCGACGGCCTTGAGCGGGTGGAAGGCCGACCGGGCGGCCTGCGGCGTGTTGAAATCCCTGTACTTGATCAGCGTGCGCCTGGCTGCGTCATGGAGCGTCCGCGCCCAGGCCTCCTCCGTGTCGATGAGGGCGCCCGAGAAGCCGAACTCGCTGAACTGCCCCGCGGTCACGTCGACCGCGTATTCGACGCCGTCCTTCTTCGCGAGGACAAGGAAGTGGTTCTTGGGGGCGTCGATATTCGCGTTGCTCCACAGATACATGCCGCGGACGCGCGTTTCGTAGCCTGCTCCCTTCAGCGCGGCGATGACGGGTTCGAGCGCCGCTTCGCAGCCCTCCTTCGGGCAGGACAGGAATTTCTGGATCTGCCGGTCGCCCTTCACCAGAGCCCCGATCTCCTTCAGGTCCTTCGTGACGGACGGCGAGCGCAGCTCCTGCGCCCCGGCACGGAAGGTCCTGACGACTTCGCTCGAGGCGTGCTTCAACCGGCCCGACCGGACCGACCCCAGGCCGGTCGACAGGCCCGACGCCTTCCCGCTGCGGCCGCCCGGTCCCGCCCGCCTGCCAAGAGCATCCCCGACGGCGTCGGCGGCCCCTTTCAGCGCCGACTTGCCCTTGCCGAAGGCCTTTCGCACGCCCTTGGTGAGGGTTTGCGCTCCCCCCTTGATGACGCGCCCTCCGGCGAGGACCAGGGTCTCGAGCCCGGCGGACTTCAGCGCCTCCTTGATCTCGCCGTCGCTCAGCTCCCGGCCCGCTTCGTAGTAGGGCAGGATGGCGCTGCGTGCCAGATGAATGGCGGCTTCGAGATCGGTCTCGCCGAACGCCTCGTCCTTCAGGGGCAGGATGGCATGTGAGACGATGTCGAGGGCGCTTTCCTGCACGGCACTGTTGGCATCGAGCCCCTCCTTGTGAGGGCGTGCGGAATACGAAGCGGCCGGCAGCATCGTGTTCTGCACACCTGCCTCGAAGAACAGATCGGCATGTTGAGCGAGCCAGGCGTTACGGCCGGCCTCATCCGCGGGAACCGGGGCGACGAGGCCGCACAGCTTGTTCGACAGCGCGAAATAACGCGGCTCGCCGCCTTGGGTGATCTTCAGAAGATAGCCCTGCTGGCCCTGGGGATAGAGCATCTCGAAATGCCCGCCCTTGCTGGCCATCACCCGGCCGTGCACGGTGAGGATGGACGCGTCGTCGCCTGCTGCGATGCCCATCTGCGACAGCTTGTCGGACACCGCCTCGGAGAAGGAGGCCGCGACCTCGCCGACGTACTCGGAAAACCGCTGATCGAAGAGCTTGTTCAGATCCGGAAGCTTCTTGATCTCGTCGGGCACGTCCCGATGGAAGAACGGAAACACCGATATCTGGTCGTCGAGGTAGACATCGATCCGGCTCATCTTGGCGGGGATGCTCGCGCCGCCGACGCCGAGCGGCATATGGTCGGTGACGCTCACCTCCTCGTGCGGGTCGTGCCCCTCCCGCCGGATCACCTCCTCGCCGACGCCGCGTCGGCTGGGCGGAGCCTGTATGGCGTCGTGGATCTGCTTGCTGTGGCCGTCCTTGCATTTCACCGAGGCCGTCGCGGCCGTGCGCGCCGGCCCGGCAGCCCTCGGATGGCGGGATGCCGGGCTCGGCCGCAGACCGGGAACGACGGGGTGCGGCGGCCCGCCGCCGGCAGGGGCAGGACCGGATGGAGGCACGCCCGCAGGTCGTGCCGGCGCCGGCGAAAGGGCGGTGGCGTTCCTGGCCGCCTGTGTCGCCCCGCTGCCGCGGCCATCCCGCTGCGGCTGCAGGTTCGGCCGGGGACCGCCATGGGGCATCCGCTCGCCCCGCGTGCGGAGAACCTGCTCCGCATTGGCCCCGTACTCGACGGCCAGCAGGATCGCGGCGACAAGAGCCAGGCCCGGCGCGCCGGGCGAACCGGGCAGCGGCGGCCTGCCGTGCCGCTGGGGTCGCCCGTGCTCGGCCACCCATTGCGCGCTCGTCCCGACGGCGCGCCGCTGCTGGTCGAAATCCTCCGCCCGTGTCTTGCCGGCGACGGGCGGGCGAAACGATGAGACTCGGCCCATCTGAAAACCCTCGAATGAATGAATGACTTAAAAAATAATCCGCCCTTGTCCGGCATCCGGTTTCGCGGTGCCAGCAGGCAGACGGTCAATTCACAGTTCCGATGGGTTTGCCGGTCCCGATGCGCCCGGATGGCGACGGCCCGGGGCGGGATCACGTCGCGGTGCCGCAGGAAATCGTGAGATGTCGCTGGATGCGGCGGGCGGAGCTCGCCTCCCGCCGCGCGTCGCTCGCACGGCCTGTCAGGCCGCCTCCTCCGCTCCCACCACCTTGGCGAAATTGGCGAAGAACTCGTCGGCGTATTTCTTGGCGACGCCGTTGATCAGCCGGCCACCGAGCTGGGCGAGCTTGCCGCCGATCTGCGCCTCGACGTCATAGGTCAGCTTCGTGCCCTCCGGCACGTCGGCGAGCTGCACCTTGGCCCCGCCCTTGGCGAAGCCGGCGACGCCCCCCTCGCCTTCGCCGGTGATGGTATAGCCGTTCGGCGCGTCGATGTCCGAGAGCACGACCTTGCCCTTGAAGGTCGCCTTCACCGGCCCGACCTTCACCTTCGCCACCGCGCGGAAGCCGTTGTCCTCCGTCCGCTCCAGCTCCTCGCAGCCCGGGATGCAGGCCTTGAGCACCTCCGGATCGTTGAGCTTCTCCCAGACCGTGGCCCGGTCCGCCGGCAGGATGTTCTCGCCCGTCATCGTCATGGCCATGGGTTGCCTCCCTCGTCGTCATCGCCGCCTGGTGCGAGCGGGCCGGTTCGATGCCCTCCAATCTACGCAAGAACGCACGCGCGGCCAGCCCCTCAGAAGCATGACGGGCCGCCGTTGTCCCCTCTGCCCCCTTGCGCCGGTGGCGCAACCTGCGCGAGATGCAGGGGATCCAAGGAGGAGGAGCGGGATACATGACGATCATCGACATCGCCGGCGAGCCGTTCAACGTGCGCATGGACGGACCGGAAAACGCCCCGGTTCTCATGCTGTCCAACTCGCTGTCGTCCAACATGTCGATGTGGGACGCGCAGGTCCGCGCCTGGCAATCGCACTTCCGCATCCTGCGCTATGATTCGCGCGGGCACGGCGCCTCGGTCGCGCCGGACAGGCCCTATTCCATCGAAGAGCTCGGCCGCGATGCCCTGGCGATTCTCGACCATTTCGGCATCGCCAAGGCCCATTGGTGCGGCGTCTCGAAAGGCGGCATGGTCGGCATGTGGCTCATGACCCACGCGCCGGAGCGGCTCGGGCGGGTCGTCCTCGCCAATACGGCCGCGCACATGGGGCCGCCTGACCTTTGGAACGGCCGCATCCGCACCGCGCGGCACGGCGGCATGGCCGCCCTCGCGGATGCGACCGTCGAGCGCTGGTTCACGGCCGGCTTCCGCGGGCGAGCCCCGGAAACGACCGCCGCCATGCGCGAGATGATCCTGACGACGCCCGCCCACGGCTATGCCGGGTGCTGCGCCGCCATCCGCGACATGGACCAGCGCTGGACGATCCGCGCGGCGGAAAACCCCGTGCTGGTCGTCGTCGGCGCGCATGATCCGGCCACGCCGCCCGCCGCCGGCCGCCAGATCCACGAGGCCATCGCCGGCTCGTCGCTGGTGGCCCTCGATGCGGCGCATATCTCCAATGTCGAGGCGGAGGCCGAGTTCAGCAGGCTGGCGGGCGACTTTCTGCGCGGCTGAGGCCGTCACAGGGCGTGGTAGCGACGCCCCTTGTAGACGAGGCTGTCCCCCTCGGCGCCGATGGCGAGCGCCCGCACCTCGCCGATGAGGATGCGATGGGTCGCGGCATCGATCGTCTCGGTCAGGCGGCAATCCATGGCCGCCCTCGCGGTGACGAGGGCCGGCGCGCCCGTTTCCAGCCTCGTCCAGCCGCCGGACCGGAAGCGCTCGGCGCCGAACAGGCCGGTGCGGCCGGCGAAGACATCGGCGAGCGGCCCCTCGCCGCCGGCCAGCGTATTGACGCAGAAGACCCCGTTGGCCTCGAGGACCGGCAGGACCTGGCTGGCCCGGTTGAGGCACACCAGCACCGTCGGCGGCGCATCGGACACCGGCGCCACGGATGTTGCCGTGAAGCCCATGCGCCCGGCGGGACCGGCCGTCGTGACGACGTGCACGGCGCCGGGCACGCGGCTCATGGCCTCGCGAAACGCCTGCTCGGTCGGCGTCGCGGCATGGTCGTCATGCGTATCGCCGAATGCGTCGTCGATGAAAACCCGGTGCATCAAGGCCTCCTGCGGCCTTTTCATATGGCCCGGCGTGATCTGCGAAGCAACCGGAAGCAGGGGCGGAGACCGGGACGGGCCACGCTAGAGGCGGCTGACGGCCTCCTTGATGCTCTCGCGCACGTGGGCGATGAGAGCCTCCGCAGCCGCATCGGCGGCGGCGACCTCGGCCGCGCAGACGGCACGCAGCAGGTCCTCGTGCCGCTGCGCCGCGGGCAGGAGGTCGGACGCGCGCCGGAAGAACAGCCATGCCCGCCGCGCCATCGCCTGCAGCGGCATCAGCGCCCGAGCGGCATAGGGATTTCCCGACAGCTCCGCGAGCATCCTGTCGATCGCCTTGTCCGCCTCGACGAATCCGACGATGTCGCCCGTCCCGGCCGCCTCCGCCATCGCGGCCGCCAACTGCTCCGCCACGGCCGGTCCGCCGGCGGCGCTGGCCGCCCCGGCCTGCACGCCGGCCAGCCGCTCCGTCACCGCCCACGCGCCCCCGGCGACGCGGCGGGCGGCACTCACGGCCACCAGCCGCTCGATGCCGACACAGACATCGAGCGCCACGAGCACGTCGAGCGGATTGATCTCGGACACGGCAATGCCCTTGCGGGGAAAGACACGCACGAGCCCGTCGTAATGCAGCCGCTGCAGCGCCTCTCGCACCGGCGTGCGGCCGAAGCCGACGCGCTGCGACAGGTCGTTCTCGGTCAGGCGGGAGCCTGGAGGCAGATCGAGCCGCACGACCATGTCCTCGATGGCACGATAGGCCTGCTCGGCAAGCGACTGGGCCTCGGCACCGCAGGATGCACCTATATCATTGTCCACAGAACTCATCGTCAGAAACCTACGTTGGCGCCGCCCCCTCGCAGGGAGAAGAAGCAGGCAACACCACCGCCACAATAGATTTCTTGCGTACAATATATTTATTAACCGGGAAGCAATAAATATTTTATACTATATCGATAATATACAATACCGGCCAGCCTCATCGAATCATCATTGGAGTTCGCAGGCACCGGCACCGGGACGATCCGCCCGGGCGCTGGGCGGCCGGCATCGAAGCCACGCCGACTGCGGCGGAGCGAAGCCCGCGGCGCGCAATTTTTGGTCGCATGCCCGGGCGCCGACGGTGCATCCGTTGCTTTTTTGCCGGTCGCCCCGGCCTCGGCAATTGTCTTGACCGATCCCCGTTGCTAAGCACAGTGTTGTTCCGGTGGACTCTTTCCGCGCCGTGTTTTCGCCGACACGCTGCGGACGACAAAAACAATAAGGGCCCGCCCATCAGGGGAACGGTAGATTATGGAAGTTTTCGTACAGCAGCTCATCAACGGGCTGACGCTGGGGTCGATCTATGGCCTCATTGCCATCGGCTACACGATGGTTTTCGGCATCATCGGCATGATCAATTTCGCCCACGGCGACGTCTTCATGCTCAGCGCGTTCATCGCGCTCATGCTCTTCCTCTTCGTTACGGCCTGGCTCGGCATCGGCTCGATCATGATTGCGCTGATCATCGTCATGATCGGTGCCATGCTGCTGACGTCCCTGTGGGGCTGGACGCTGGAGCGCATGGCCTACAGGCCGCTGCGCGGCTCCTTCCGCCTCGCGCCGCTGATCTCGGCCATCGGCGTGTCGATCTTCCTGTCCAACTTCGTCCAGGTCTCGCAGGGCGCGCGCAACAAGCCGATCCCGCCCATGGTGCGTGACGTGATCGTGCTCTTCGAGCGTGACGGCTATGCCGTGGCGCTGTCCTACAAGCAGATCATCATCATGGTCACGACCGCGATCCTCCTCGCCGTCTTCTGGTACGTGGTGCAGAAGACGTCGCTCGGGCGCGCCCAGCGCGCCTGCGAGCAGGACCGGCGCATGGCCGCCCTCATCGGCATCAACGTCGACCGGACGATCTCGCTCACTTTCGTGATGGGCGCCGCGCTCGCGGCCGTCGCCGGCACCATGTACCTCCTCTATTATGGCGTCGTGAGCTTCGCCGACGGCTTCGTGCCGGGGGTGAAGGCCTTCACCGCGGCCGTCCTCGGCGGCATCGGCTCGCTGCCGGGCGCCGTGCTCGGCGGCCTCATCATCGGCCTGGTGGAGACCCTGTGGTCGGCCTATTTCTCCATCGAATACAAGGATGTCGCGGCCTTCTCGCTGCTCGCCATCGTCCTCGTCTTCATGCCGTCCGGCATTCTCGGACGGCCTGAGGTCGAGAAGGTCTGAGGGAGGCGCGGACCATGGCCCTGAACACACCGCACGCCCCCGCCATCGCCACCGCCGAAGCCACCTCCTCCGCAACGGGCGCGCAGATTGCCGCCGCGCTGCGCGAGGCCGGCATCGCCGCGCTGCTGACGCTCGGGCTGTCCATCCCGATCCTCGCCTTCAAGACCGAGCAGAACCAGGCGAACGCGCTTTACCTGCAGCCCCGCTGGGGCGTCGTGGCGGTCGCCTGCGCGCTGATCTTCGCGCTGCGCTTCGTGCTCTGCCTGCGCGCCGCGCGCCGCGCGGCCGCCCCGCCGCGGCTCAAGGCGCCGGCGAGCCCCGCCCTGCAGAAGCTGTTCGGCATCGCCGTGCCGCTCTTCCTCGGCGTCGCCGTCGCCTATCCGGTGCTCGCCACCCTCGCCTCGGGCGGGCTCGGCGGCGCGCGCTACTGGGTCGACCTCGGCATCCTCATCCTCACCTATGTGATGCTCGGCTGGGGCCTCAACATCGTCGTCGGCCTCGCCGGGCTGCTCGATCTCGGCTACGTCGCCTTCTATGCGGTCGGCGCCTATTCCTATGCGCTGCTGTCGACGACGTTCGGCTGGTCCTTCTGGCTGTGCCTGCCGCTTGCCGGCATCCTCGCCGCCTTCTGGGGCATCATCCTCGGCTTTCCGGTGCTGCGCCTGCGCGGCGACTATCTCGCCATCGTCACCCTCGCCTTCGGCGAGATCATCCGCCTCGTGCTCATCAACTGGGTGGACCTGACCAACGGCGGGGCGGGCATCTCCTCCATCCCGCGCGTCACCTTCTTCGGCGTCCCGTTCGATTCGAGCGAGGGCGGCTTCGCGTCGCTGTTCGGCATCCCCTTCAGCCCCATGCACCGGATGATCTTCCTCTACTACCTCATCCTGATGCTGGCGCTGATCACCAATCTCGTCACCATCCGCCTGCGCCGCCTGCCCGTGGGCCGGGCCTGGGAGGCGCTGCGCGAGGACGAGATCGCCTGCCGCTCGCTCGGCATCAACACCCGCAACACCAAGCTCACGGCCTTCGCCATCGGCGCCATGTTCGGCGGCTTCGCGGGGTCGTTCTTCGCCGTGCGCCAGGGCTTCGTGTCGCCCGAAAGCTTCAACTTCCTCGAATCGGCGATCATCCTGTCGATCGTCGTCCTCGGCGGCATGGGCTCGCAGGTGGGCGTCGCCATCGCGGCCGTGCTCATGGTCGGCGCGCCCGAGCTCCTGCGCAATCTCGACTTCCTCAAGCAGGTCTTCGGCGCGGGCTTCGATCCCAACGAATATCGCCTGCTCATCTTCGGCCTCGCGATGGTGGCGATGATGGTCTGGCGTCCGCGCGGGCTCGTCGGTCACCGCGAGCCGTCGATCGTACTCACCGAGCGCAAGGCCATCTCGGGCTCGCTCGTCAAGGAGGGGCACGGCTGATGCGCTGGCAAGACGATCCCGTACTCGAGGTCGAGCATCTGAAGATGCGCTTCGGCGGCCTCGTCGCCGTCAACGATCTCTCCTTCAGCGTCGGCCGCGGCGACATCACCGCCCTCATCGGCCCCAACGGCGCCGGCAAGACGACGGTGTTCAACTGCATCACCGGCTTCTACCGGCCGAGCGAGGGCATGCTGTCGCTGCGCCATGGCGACGGCTCCACCCTCCTGCTCGAGCGGTTGCCGGGCCATTCCATCTCCTGGAAGGCCAAGGTCGCCCGCACCTTCCAGAACATCCGCCTGTTCACCGGCATGACGGTGCTGGAGAACCTCCTCGTCGCCCGCCACAATCCGCTGATGCTCGCCTCCGGCTTCACCGTCTTCGGCCTCCTCGGCCTGCCCGGCTTCCGGGATGCGGAGCGCCAGGCGGTCGAGCAGGCGAAGTTCTGGCTGGAGAAGATCAACCTCATCGACCGGGCCGACGATCCCGCCGGCGACCTGCCCTACGGCGCCCAGCGCCGCCTGGAGATCGCCCGCGCCATGTGCACGGACCCGATCCTCCTGTGCCTCGACGAGCCGGCCGCCGGCCTCAACCCGCGCGAGAGCCATGAGCTCAACGAATTGCTCCTGTCCATCCGGCAGGATCACGGCACCTCCATCCTGCTCATCGAGCACGACATGTCGGTGGTGATGGGCATCTCCGACCATGTCGTGGTGCTCGACTACGGCACCAAGATCGCGGACGGGACGCCCGAGGAGGTGCGCAACGACCAGAGCGTCATCGCCGCCTATCTCGGCGTCGAGGACGAAGAAGTGGAGCACGTGGAAGCGGAGGTCGGCCTATGAGCGACGCAGCAATGATGCCCGCGCCGGCTCAGGCCGCGGCCGGGCGGGCGCCCCTTCTCTCGGTGCGCGGGGTCAAGACCTATTACGGCAACATCATCGCCCTCAAGGGCGTCGACCTCGACGTGCACGAGGGCGAGATCGTGACGATGATCGGCGCCAACGGTGCCGGCAAGTCCACGCTGATGATGACGATCTTCGGCAACCCGCGCTGCCGCGAAGGCTCGATCACCTACGGCGGGCGGGACATCACCCAGATGCCGACGCACGAGATCGCCCATCTCGGCATCGCGCAATCCCCCGAAGGCCGGCGCATCTTCCCGCGCATGACGGTGTTCGAGAACCTGCAGATGGGTGCGTCCATCAAGGATTTCGCCCATTTCGAGGAGGATCTCGAGCGGGTCTGCACCATGTTCCCGCGCCTCAAGGAGCGGCTCAACCAGCGCGGCGGCACCCTCTCCGGCGGCGAGCAGCAGATGCTGGCCATCGCCCGCGCGCTGATGAGCCGGCCGCGGCTCCTGCTGCTCGACGAGCCCTCGCTCGGCCTTGCCCCGCTCGTCGTCAAGCAGATCTTCAACGTCATCCGCGAGCTCAACGAGCGCGACGGCATGACCGTCTTCCTCGTCGAGCAGAACGCCTATCACGCGCTCAAGCTCGCCCACCGCGGCTACGTGATGGTGACGGGATCGATCACCCTGCAGGGTACCGGCAAGGAATTGCTCGAGAACCCGCAGGTCCGCGCCGCCTATCTCGAAGGCGGGGCCCACTGAGGAACACACGATGCAGGGCATCCTCTACGAAGAAAGCTCGTTCCTCCTCTTCCTCCTCGTCACCTGCATCATGGGTGGCTGGGCCGCCTGGATGACGGGGCGGGCGGTGGCGCTCATCTGGGCGCCGGTGTGGCAGGCGGTGTTCTATCTGCTCGTGCTCGCCGGGGGGGTACGCTTCATCCACTTCGCTCTCTTTCACGGCACGCTGCTGTCGCTCCACTATTACATCGTGGACGCGATCGTGCTCCTCGTCATCGGCCTCACCGGCTTCCGCTACACGCGCACGCGGCAGATGACGACGCAGTATCGCTGGCTCTACGAGCGGACGGGTCCCCTGACCTGGCGCGAGAAGGGCAGCGGCTGAGACACCACCGTTTGCGAGTGACTCTCGCCGCAAATGGCGCAAGATTGCGCCCAAGGCGAGAGGCTCGCCGACCGGAGCCCCGGAGCGGGGCCCGACAAAAACCAGGGGAGTACCAGATGAAGAAAGTGCTGTTGACCGGGATTGCGCTCGGTCTTGGCCTCGCCTTCACCAGCGCTGCCAACGCCCAGGTGAAGATCGCGGTCGGCGCCCCCATCACGGGACCGAACGCAAGCTTCGGCACCCAGATGAAGAACGGCGCCGAGCAGGCGGCGGAGGACATCAACGCCGCCGGCGGCATCCTCGGCCAGAAGATCGTGGTCAGCGTGGGCGACGACGTCTCCGACCCCAAGCAGGGCGTATCCGTCGCCAACAAGCTCGCCAGCGACGGCGTGCAGTACGTGGTCGGTCACTTCAACTCGGGCGTGTCGATCCCGGCCTCGGAGGTCTACGAGGAATCCGGCATCCTGCAGCTGACGCCGGCCTCCACCAATCCGCAGTTCACCGAGCGCGGGCTGTGGAACACCATCCGCATCTGCGGCCGCGACGACCAGCAGGGCCAGGTGGCGGGCGACTACCTGTCCAAGAATTTCGCGGACAAGAAGGTCGCCATCATCCACGACAAGACGCCGTACGGCAAAGGCCTCGCCGACGAGACCATGAAGTCGATGAACGCCAAGGGCCTCAAGGAAGTCCTCTACGAGGGCGTCAACCCGGGCGAGAAGGACTATTCGGCCCTCGTCTCCAAGCTCAAGGCCGCGAATGTCGACGTCGTCTATTTCGGCGGCCTGCACACGGAGGCCGGCCTCATCATCCGCCAGATGCGCGACCAGGGCCTGCAGGCGCCGCTGATGTCGGGTGACGGCATCGTCTCGAGCGAGTTCGTCTCCATCGCCGGCCCCGGCGCCGAGGGCACGCTCATGACCTTCGCGCCCGACCCGCGCAAGAACCCGGCGGCCAAGGAGGTCGTCGAGCGCTTCCTGAAGAAGAACTACGATCCCGAGGCCTACACGCTCTACAGCTATGCGGCGGTCGAGATCGTCAAGCAGGCGGCGGAAGAGGCGAAGTCCCTCGAGCCCAAGAAGGTGGCCGAGGTGATCCACTCCGGCAAGGTCTTCAAGACGGTGCTGGGCGACCTCTCCTTCGACAAGAAGGGTGACATCACCCGTCCGGACTACGTCATGTACGTCTGGAAGAAGGGCTCCGACGGCAAGATCGACTACGCCGGCAACGAGATCAACTGATCTCGCAGCACTGGAAGACAACGGGCCCGCCTCCCCCGAGGCGGGCCTTTCCTTTTGGCCTCAGCTGCGCTCGATGCGGCAGGCGAAGCAGCCGCGGGCCGCAAAATGCGCGTCGACGTGGGCGATATCCGGCCGGGCCAGGAAGTGGTAGATGTGGCTCTCGATCTCGACGCCCGGCACGACCCCGGCATCGACGATCATGCCCGCGGCGTCATAGGCGCGCAGCGAGATCAGCCGCGCCGGCAGGATCGGCGGCACCTCGTCCACGGCATCGTAAGCCTCCTCGGCCGCGCGGCGCACGAAGATGGGCCCCGACGCGCGGTAGGGCGACGTCTCCTCAGTGTGGTGGGCGAAGGCGAGCAGCAGCACCTCCTCGCCCGGCTGCGCATCCTGCAGGCTGACGCGGCACGGGCTGGTGCCGGATGCCGTGACGCGCCGCCGGACGATGCCGCGGCGCGCGAGCGAGGCTTCATCCAGCCGGAACAAATCGTCGAAGAGACGCGGATCGAGGCCGCGGATGCGATAGGCCATGGAAATGCTCCCAGTCGAGGAGCATCCATCTTCGCCCTTGGATCGCGCCCGGCGACCCGTTTTGCCCACCCGTTTCCTGCGGGGCCGCCGTTGCTCAGCCGAGCGCCCCGAGCGCCGGGAAGGTCTCGAGCAGCCAGAAGGACATGTCCGTCAGCGCGCCGGTGAGGAAGGCGATACCCGTCAGCACGAGGAGACCGCCCATCACCTTCTCGACGAGGTGGAACTTCGAGCGCATGCCGCGCAGGAGCGCGACGAACGGCTTCATGGCGAGGGCCGCGAGGAGGAAGGGGATGCCGAGGCCCGCCGAATAGGCGGCGAGCAGGAAGGCGCCGCGCCCGACGCTCTCCTCCGTGCCGGCGACGGCGAGGATGGCGGCGAGGATGGGGCCGATGCACGGCGTCCAGCCGAAGGCGAAGGCGAGACCCATGACATAGGCGCCGCCGATGCCGGCCGGCTTGGCGACGTCGAGCCGCGCCTCCCGGTAGAGGAAGGACAGGCGGAAGACGCCGAGGAAATGCAGCCCCATGACGATGATGGCGATGCCGGCTACGGTGCCGAGCACGTCGACATAGCGGCGCAGCAGTTGGCCGAAGACCGAGGCCGTCGCGCCCAGCATGACGAAGACCGTCGCGAAGCCGAGCACGAAGAAGAAGGCGGCGAACAGCGCCTTGCGGCTGACGCGCGGCTCGCGCCGCTCCGTCAGCTGGTCCAGCGTCGTGCCGGCGAGATAGCACAGGTAGGGCGGCACCAGCGGCAGCACGCAGGGGCTGAGGAAGCTGACGAGCCCGGCAAGAACCGCGGCGGAGGTGGAGACGTCGGTCATGGGGCTGCTCTTAGCCGCAGCGCCGGCCCGGCGAAAGGCGGTGAAATGCCGCCTCGCCCCCTTGTGAAGCGCCGCCCTTCACGGCAACCATCGCACCATGACCACAATGCTCAACCTCATCACCGACGTTTCGGGCATCCGCATCGGCAATGCCCACGATGCAACCGCCGCAACCGGCCTCACGGTCGCCGTCTTCGACAGGCCGGCAACGGCGAGCCTCGCCGTCATGGGCGGTGCGCCGGGCACGCGCGAGAGCGCGCTGCTCGAACCGGAGACGACGGTGGCGGCGGTGGACGCCATCGTCCTGTCCGGCGGCTCGGCCTACGGGCTCGATGCGGCCGGCGGCGTCATGCAGGCGCTTGCGGCACAGGGCCGCGGCTTCGCCATCCGCGACGTGCGCGTGCCCATCGTGCCGCAGGCGATTCTCTTCGATCTCCTCAATGGCGGCGACAAGCCCTGGGCGCGCGGCGAGGGCGAACCGCCCCACCGCGCCCTCGCCATGGCGGCCGTCGCGGCGGCCGGAAAGGATTTTCCGCTCGGCTCGGTCGGCGCCGGCTATGGCGCGACGACGGTCAACCTGAAAGGCGGGCTCGGCTCGGCGAGCGCCGTCACCCGCACCGGCCACACCGTCGGCGCCCTCGTCGCCGTCAATGCCGTCGGCTCGGCGACTGTCGGTGATGGGCCGCATTTCTGGGCCGCGCCCTACGAGGAAGGCGGCGAATTCGGCAACTGCGGCCTGCCGGTGGACTTCGACCGTCAGGCCCTCCTGCCGCGCTACAAGGGCGGCCCCGGCCAGAACACGACGATCGCCCTCGTCGCCACCGACGCCGTCCTCGATAAGGCCATGGCCAAGCGCCTCGCCATGGTCGCCCACGACGGCATGGGCCGCGCCCTGCGCCCGGCCCATGCGCCGCTCGACGGGGATCTCGTCTTCGCTGCGGCGACCGGCCTCAAGCCGCTGCCGGAAGACGACATCTACGCCTTCGCCGATCTCGGCGCCGTCGCGGCCGATTGCCTTGCCCGCGCCATCGCCCGCGGCGTCTACGAGGCGACGGCGCTCCCCCTGCCCGGCGCCCTGCCGGCCTGGCGCGACCTCTATCGGCCGAAGCGCCCGACGGCATAGGGCGCGGGATCGGTCAGCGGCGCCTCCCCGGTCATCATCTGCGCCAGGAGATGGCCGGTGACGGGGCCGAGCGTGAAGCCGTGGTGATTGTGGCCGAAGGCGAACCACAGCCCCTTGTGGCGCGGCGCCTCGCCGATGACGGGCCGCATGTCCGGCAGGCACGGCCGCGCGCCGATCCACGGCTCCGGATCCACCCGCTCACCGAGGGGGAAGACGCGACGCGCCTCGGGCTCCACCTGGGCGAGCTGCACCGGGCTCGGCGCCGCGTCGCGGTCGGCGAACTCGGCCCCCGTGGTGAGGCGGATGCCGCGCGTCATCGGCACGATGAGGTAGCCGCCCGAGACATCGTAGAGCGGGTGGTTGAGCACCGCATTGCCCGCGGGCCGGTAGTGCATGTGGTAGCCGCGCTTGACCGCGAGCGGGATGCGGTACCCCAGGGGGCGGAAGATCTCGCCCGACCACGGGCCGAGCGCCACGACCACCTCGCGCGCTGTGACAGGCCCCTCTTCCGCCGCCACGGTCCAGCCGCTGCCGGAGGCGACGAGAGAACGGGCGTCGCCGCGCAGGAAGCGCCCGCCGCGCTTTTCGAAGAGCTCGGCATAGGCCCGCGTGACGGCGCCCGGGTCCGGCACGCTGGCGGGATCGAGCCAGTGCAGCCCGCCCGCGAAGTCGCCGGTGAGGTGCGGCTCCTTGGCACGCAGGTCCGCGCCGCTGAGCACCTCGAGCTTGAGGCCGTAGAGCGCGGCGCTCGCCCGGGCCTCCTCCTCCGCCAGCTGGAACTCGGCCTTGTCGCGGAAACCCTTGATCCAGCCGATCCGCCGCAGCATGGGCAGGATGTCGGCCTCGCGCATTAGTGCCTCGTGCTCGGTGACGCAGCGCTCGATCAGCGGCAGCATCGCCCTGGCCGCGACGGCATGGCGCCGGGGCGAGGAGTGCCACCAGTATTGCGCCAGCCAGGGCGCCACCTTGGGCAGGAAGGCGAGATGGTAGTGCGCCTCCGCCGAGCGGTTGAGGCCGTAACGGAAGAGCGAGGCGAGATCGCGCGGAAAGCCGTAGGGCACGACGCTGGCGCGCTCGATGAGCCCGGCGTTGCCGTGGCTCGTCTCCTCCCCCGCACCGCGCCTGTCGAGAAGCACGACAGACCGCCCGCGCGCCTGCAGATGCAACGCCGCCGACACCCCGATGATACCCGCTCCGAGCACGACGACGTCCGTTTGCATGCATTTGACCTTCTTGCTGATGCCGAACCCGGCGGCGCATTCTGGGATGGCGGCCCGTCGCGGACAACGCCGGCACCCGCATGGCGAAAGCACGACGCCTGCCATCGGCGCAAGGGGGCCGGACGCTTCTTTCTCGATGAGGGATGCGGACCCGGACCACATGAAGAACGGCCGGGGAAATACGGAAGGAAGGCCAGGGACGTGTTGCAGACCATTCTCCTCAAGCCCCTGGCCCTGCTCGGCCGCCAGGGCACCAAGGCCCTCGCCGCTTCCATCTTCATCGGCCTGGCGCTGCCGCAGTTCGCGAGTCTCGCCCGGCCGCTGATCGGCACCTGCGTCTTCTTCTTCCTCGTCTTCACCTTCCTGCGCGCCGATTTCGGCGCCATACGCGCCCTCCTGCGGCAGCCGGGGCGTATCCTGCTTGCCTGGTTCTGGATCGTCGCCTCCCTGCCGATCGCCCTCGGCGGCATCGTCCTCGCCCTCGGACACGATCTCGTCGGCCCGGAGCTCGCCCTTGGCCTTGCCCTGATGGCGGCCGCCCCGCCGATCCTCTCGGCACCCGCCGTGGCGACGCTGCTCGGCTTCGATGCCTCCTTCCTCGTCACCGTGCTCGTCGCCAGCATGGTGACGACGCCGCTGACCGCGCCGCTCGTGGCCGAGGTGATCGCCGGGGCCGCCGTGCCGATCGAAACCTCGGTCCTCGCCCTGCGCCTCGCCCTCCTCCTCGGCGGGGCGGCGGTGCTCGCCCTGGTGCTGCGCCGGCTCGTCGGCCTGGCGCGGATCGCGCGCCGGCGCGCCGCCCTCGACGGCCTCAACGTGGTCTTCTTCTTCATCTTCGCGGTCGGGGCGATGGACGGGGTAGCGGAGGCGATGATCGCCAACCCGCTCGCCGTCGCCACCGATGCGCTGATCGTCTTCGTAGTGGCCTTCGCCGGCATCGCCGCCAGCCTCTTCGTGCTGGCCGCGCGCTTCGGCGCCCGCGAGGCCTTCGTCATCGGCTATGCCACCGGCCACCGCAACATGGGGCTCCTCGTCGCCGCCATGGCCGGCGCGGTGCCGGACGGCACCTGGCTCTATTTCGCCATGGCCCAGTTTCCCATCTACCTCATGCCGCTCGTGCTGGAGCCGCTCGCCCGCCGCATGCTGCGCACGCCCCTGCCCGCCCGGCGCTGAAGCGCTCAGATGACGGCCGCCTCCGGCATCCGCACGCTCTCCCTGACCGGGCCATGGCCGGCCGGTCCCGGCCGTCCTCCGGCAGCGACGGTCTCGATCAACCGGACATAGCGCGCGCACAGCTCACGCTCGTCATAGCGCTGCAGCATCAGCGCGCGCGCCCTGCGACGGATATCTTCGTAACGCTGCGGCGCCGCGAGGACCTCCAGCAGGCGCTGCGCCAGGCGCGGCGGCTCGAAGAAGGGCACGAGCACCCCGGTCCGGCCGTCGTCGACGACCTCCCGCACCGGCTCCGTATCCGAGCCGACGATGAGCGCGCCCGTCGCCATCGCCTCCATCATCGACCAGGAGAGCACGAAGGGCGCGGTGAGATAGACATGCGCCGCCGATACGCGCAGCACCTGCCGCAGCACGGAGAGCGGCTGACGGCCGAGGAAGTGGAGGCGCCCGAGGTCGGGCCTGAAGGTCTCCAGCGCCCATTGCTTGTAGGAGGCCTTGTCCTTCGGACCGTAGGCGATGCGGTCCTCGCCGATGACGACCGCATGGACGCCGGCGTGCATCCTCTGGAGCAGCGACACCGCCTCGATGAACTGGGGAAAGCCGCGATAGGGCTCCATGCCGCGCGCGATATAGGTGACGAGCGGATCGCCGCGCCGGAAGACGTGGCTGCCGATGGTGAGGGTCTCGCGCGGGTCGGGCGCGAAATAGTCGGTGTCGACCCCGTCGTGGAGAACCGACA
This sequence comes from Chelatococcus caeni, assembly GCF_014196925.1. Taxonomy (GTDB): domain Bacteria; phylum Pseudomonadota; class Alphaproteobacteria; order Rhizobiales; family Beijerinckiaceae; genus Chelatococcus_A; species Chelatococcus_A caeni. Next base: position 203,422 of record NZ_JACIEN010000003.1, read on the forward strand.
TCCGCCCATGGAAGACGCCGGGAAACTGGGACTTCTGGTACTGCGTCGGCGACTGGCCCCAGTCCATCGCCGCAAGATCCTGCAGGATGACGGTGTTCTTCATCCGGATGCGCAGCTCGACATTCGGATCCTTGGCCCTTTCATCGAAGAAGGAGGCATCGGAGCCGTAGGCGCGGTAGTACCACTCGAGATACGGCATGTAGCGCGCATCGGGCCACAGGTCCTTCAGGAAGAGCCCGTCGCCGAAGCCGCTGTGGGCCAGCATCACGTCCGGCCGCCAGCCCTTCGCCCGCGCGGGCGCGAGCGCCTTGTAGACCGCCTGACCGCGGATGACGGCCTCTTCGGTGTAGCGCAGGGCGGGATGCACCTGCTCGCTGACGCTCCGATGCGGCTCGTAGTCGATGCGCCGCACGGGCGACGGCTGGCGGTTGCCGGCCCGCGACACGGCGAGGATGTCGATGCCCTTCCGGCCATTGAGATGCTTGATGATGCGCGCGTATTGCCCCGGGAAATTATTGTGCAAAAATAATAATCTCATCCAGAAAACATCCGATCTGCTTATCGAACGACCCAGTTCGGCGACAATGAACGTTCAATATTTCAGATCATGGCGCCTGCCGCCCACCGGCAGCCGGTTGCACGGCGTGCATACAGTCGGGCAGCCCGGGCGCGGCTTCCCCGTGCGCCCACCCGTTGCCCCGCCCCGCCCTCCGTGCTAGGCGGCACGCGCGGGGCCCTTCGCCCCTGCAGCATGTTCAAGCGGACGGTTCCCATGCAGCGCGCCCTCGCCATCGCCCCCTCCATCCTCGCGGCCGATTTCGCCCGTTTCGGCGAGGAGGTGCGCGCCATCGACGCCGGCGGGGCCGACTGGGTGCATGTGGACGTGATGGACGGGCATTTCGTGCCCAACATCTCCTTCGGTCCCCAGGTGGTGCGCGCCATCCGCCCGCACACGAAGAAGGTGCTCGACGTGCACCTGATGATCGCGCCGGCCGACCCCTATCTCGCCGAATTCGCGGCCGCGGGCGCCGACATCATCACCGTCCACGCCGAGGCGGGGCCGCATCTGCACCGGTCGCTGCAGGCCATCCGCGCGCTCGGCAAGAAAGCCGGCGTGTCGCTCAATCCCGGCACACCCGAGAGCGCCATCGACTATGTGCTCGACCTCGTCGACCTCGTGCTCGTCATGAGCGTCAACCCCGGCTTCGGCGGGCAGGCCTTCATCCCCTCGGCGCTGGACAAGGTGGCGCGGATCAAGGCGATGATCGGCGACCGGCCCATCGACCTCGAAGTCGATGGCGGCGTCACCGCCGACAACGCCGGCGCGCTGGCAAAGGCCGGGGCGAACGCCCTCGTGGCCGGCTCGGCCGTCTTCAAGGGCGGCGAGAGCGCCTATGCCGGCAACATCGCCGCCATCCGCAGCGCCGCCGAGCGGGCGCGCGGCGAACTCGTCTGATTTTCAACCGTTCAGCCAGGAGGCGAGGATGATCCCGCGCTACAGCCGCCCCGAGATGACCGCCATCTGGTCGCCTGAGGCGAAATTCCGCATCTGGTTCGAGATCGAGGCCCACGCGACGAGTGCCCTCGCCGAGCTCGGCGTCGTCCCGAAGGAGGCCGCCGCGATCGTCTGGGACAAGGGCTCCAAGGCCGTCTTCGACGTGGCGCGCATCGACGAGATCGAGCGCGAGGTGAAGCACGACGTCATCGCCTTCCTGACGCATCTTGCCGAGATCGTCGGCCCCGAGGCGCGCTTCGTGCACCAGGGCATGACCTCGTCCGACGTGCTCGACACCTGCTTCAACGTGCAGCTGGTGCGCGCGACCGACCTCCTCCTCGCCGACATGGATGCGCTCCTCGCCGCCATCCGGCGCCGCGCCTTCGAGCACAAGATGACGCCGACCATCGGCCGCTCGCACGGCATCCATGCCGAGCCGGTGACCTTCGGCCTCAAGCTCGCCCAGGCCTATGCCGAATTCGACCGCTGCCGCGAGCGTCTCGTCAATGCGCGCAGGGAGATCGCGACCTGCGCCATCTCCGGCGCCGTCGGCACCTTCGCCAACATCGACCCGCGCGTGGAAGAATACGTCGCCGAAAAGCTCGGCCTCGCCGTCGAGCCCGTGTCGACCCAGGTCATCCCGCGTGACCGGCACGCCATGTATTTCGCCACCCTCGGCGTCGTCGCCTCTTCCATCGAGCGCCTGGCGACCGAGGTCCGCCATCTGCAGCGCAGCGAGGTCTACGAGGCGGAGGAATTCTTCTCCGAGGGGCAGAAGGGCTCCTCGGCCATGCCGCACAAGCGCAACCCGGTGCTCACCGAGAACCTCACCGGCCTCGCCCGCATGGTGCGCGCCTATGCCATGCCCGCCATGGAAAACGTGGCGCTGTGGCACGAGCGCGACATCTCCCACTCCTCCGTCGAGCGCATGATCGGCCCCGACGCCACGGTGACGCTGGACTTCGCCCTCGCGCGCCTCACCGGCGTCGTCGACAAGCTGCTCATCTATCCCGAGAACATGCAGAAGAACCTCGACCGGCTCGGCGGCCTCGTCCATTCCCAGCGCGTGCTGCTGGCGCTTACCCAGAAGGGTGTCAGCCGCGAGGACGCCTACCGCCTCGTGCAGCGCAACGCCATGCCCGTCTGGCGCGGCGAGGGCGACTTCCTCTCCCTGCTCAAGGCCGACCCTGAGGTGAACAAGCACCTCTCCGACGCCGAGCTCGAGGAAAAGTTCGACCTCGGCTACCATCTCAAGCACGTCGACACCATCTTCCGCCGGGTGTTCGGAGAGGCGTGACCTCTCCACGCCGGCCATGGCCGGCCTTGCCTAAGGCTCCAAGGCGTGGATGCCCGCGACAGGCGCGGGGCATGGCGCCGGGCGAATATGGGACAGTAACGGGACCGCCATGCGCACGTCCGACTGCGACATCCTCATCGTGCCCGGCTGGTCCGGCTCCGGGCCGGACCACTGGCAGACCCGCTGGGAGGAGAAGCTCTCCACGGCCCGCCGGGTGGTGCAGGACGACTGGTACCGCATCGACCGGCCGGAGTGGGAAGCCCGCCTCGTCGCGGAGGTTGATGCCGCGCAGCGCCCGGTCGTCCTCGTCGCGCACAGTGCCGGCGTGCCGCTGATCGCCCATGCGGCACCGAACCTGCCGGGGGGAAAGGTGCGCGCGGCCTTCCTCGTGGCGACGCCGAGCGAGCGCGCCATCCGCGCCATTCCTGGCACGGACGCCGCCTTCACGCCCTTCCCGCGCGAGCCCCTGCCCTTCCCATCCGTGCTCGTCGCCAGCCGCACGGATCAATATTGCCCCTATGACGAAGCGGCCGATCTCGCCCTCGCCTGGGGCTCGGCGCTGGTCGACGCCGGCGATGCCGGCCACCTCAATTCGGCCAGCGGCCACGGGCCCTGGCCGGAGGGGCTGATGCGCTTTGCGGGGATGCTGAAGCGGCTCTGAGCCGCGTAGAAGCTTGATAGTCCTCTGGGGAACAGCTCATCGACGGGTGCTTATAACTGCTCTTGTAACCATCTGGAACAGCTCTTGAGCGTCGTTAGTGCACCCCTGCCCGCCATGATTCAAAGTTTCCTGTATATGCTCAGGCGCCCTTGAAGAGGCATAGAAAAAAAGCGGAATCTTATTTCCATTACTGCGCAATTCGTCCAAAAGCTTATATCCCTCTCTAGGCCCTTCTCGACGACCCATATCTGAGATCACAGCCGCGAATCGCTGTATCTTCAACTTAGAAAGAGCTTCGCTTGTGGATTCCACGAGCGTAAACCTGATGCCATAGGCTTCAAATGCCTGTCGCTCAAATACATTGTTCTCTTGACGATCATCTACCCAAAGAACGTGATTGCGCCAAGTATCCTCTCCAAGATCCTCGGAAGGCGCAGACGAATGAACAATATCCACTATTCCTTCAACTTCTTTTCGAGAAAACGGAATATCCTTCTTAGAAGCGGCGATCGCCAAAGAAGCCACCGCCGATAGCTGCATCTTCACATAATTATCCTCATTCTTGAAATCACTAGGCGCAAACAGCTTTCCGCTATGACCACTAACCAACCAGCCGAACACCCCCAAAACAATAACCGGAAATAAAACTAAAAAATATACTAAAATTATTCTTTCTCTTTCGGAAAAAGACCCCGATAAAACAGTCACAAGACAAGCAAACCCATAAACCAAAACGATGAACAGAGCAATAATCCCCAGTGGATTCCTCGCCAACCCAGTTGCTGCCTGACCGAAGACCCTCACTTGTTGATGGATCATTGTCCAGCATCTCGCACGATCATACAGATGAAGACACAATGGCAGAATAAAGAGAGCTTTGAAAGCATAACCTTTTAAACAAAAAAGGCCGCATCGCTGCGGCCTTTTCGTCTCGATCGGTTCCGGAACCGGTCAGCGCGAGTAGAACTCGACGACCAGGTTCGGCTCCATCTGGACCGCATAGGGCACGTCCGACAGGGTCGGCACGCGCACGTAGGTGGCCTTCATCTTGGCGTGGTCGGCGTCGATGTAGTCCGGCACGTCACGCTCGCCGAGGGCAACCGCCTCGAGCACGATGGCGAGCTGCTTCGAGGCGTCCTTGACCTCGATGACGTCGCCCGGCTTGACGAGGTAGCTCGCGATATTGACGCGGCGGCCGTTCACGCGCACGTGGCCGTGGTTGACGAACTGGCGGGCGGCGAAGACCGTCGGCACGAACTTGGCGCGGTAGACGACGGCGTCCAGGCGACGCTCGAGAAGGCCGATGAGGTTCTCGCCCGAGTCACCACGCAGGCGGATGGCCTCCTGGTAGTAGCGGCGGAACTGCTTCTCGGAAATGTTGCCGTAGTAGCCCTTGAGCTTCTGCTTGGCGCGCAGCTGGGTGCCGAAGTCCGACAGCTTGCCCTTGCGGCGCTGGCCGTGCTGGCCGGGGCCATATTCGCGGCGGTTCACGGGGCTCTTCGGGCGGCCCCAGATGTTCTGGCCCATACGGCGATCGATCTTGTACTTCGCCGAAATTCTCTTTGACATCGCGTGTCCTCTAGAACGGAACAACAGTGAGGAACGCGCCCTCCTCTCCCTTGCGGGCGACAGGGCCGGACATTGCCGGCCCGCGGGTGCGCACGAAATACGAACGCGGGCCTTGCGAGCCCGCGAGCGATGGGGGTCCTTACGCGACAAGGAGGCGGTTTGTCAATCGGCTCAGCATCGCGCAGCGGCGGTCAGGCCATGGCAAAGGCGAGCGCCCCGGTGTCGATGCGCGTGAAGCCGCGCGCGGCGAGCGCCGCCTTCAGCGTGTCACCCGCGCCCGTGCCGGTGAAGACGGCGCGCGCCTCCTCCTCCCCCTCATGGCCGAGAAGCGGCGCGCCGATGAGCTCGACCATGCGCCGCGCGATCGCCGGCGCGGGGTCGAGAAAGGTGACCGGCCACGGCGCCAGCCTTTCGAGGCGCGGCAGCAGCAGCGGATAATGCGTGCAGGCGAGGACGACGGTGTCCGTCCGCCGCCCGTCCGCCGCCTCGCGGAAGCAGGGGGTGATCTCCGCCACGATCTCGGCGTCGCTCGCGGGCGCGCCGGCCAGCTCCGCCTCCGCGATGGCCGCGAGCCGCGTCGAGCCGACGAGTTCTACTGCGCAGTCCCCGGCATAGGCCCGCACCAGGTCCTGCGTATAGTCCCGCGCCACGGTGCCCGGCGTCGCGAGCACGCTCACCATGCGGCTCGCCGACCGCGCCGCCGCCGGCTTGATGGCGGGCACCGTACCGACGAAGGGAATGGAAAAGCGCGCCCTCAGATGCGGCAGCACGAGCGTCGAGGCCGTGTTGCAGGCGATGACCACGATCTCCGGCGCATGGGCGGCGACGAGCGCCTCCATCACGGCAAGGACGCGCGTAACGAGCGCCGCCTCCGACAGCCGGCCATAGGGAAAGGCCGCATCATCCGCGGCATAGACGAAGCGCGCGTCCGGCCGCGCCTTGATGAGTTCGGCATAAACCGTCAGGCCGCCGAGGCCCGAATCGAAGACGAGGATGGTCGGCACGTGCGGCGGCATGACGGCGGGGTGATAGACCGTTCCGGCGAGAAGGTCGATACGCATGGCACTGCGGCTCGCTTGATCCGAACGGCAATGAAGCGGCCGGGCGGGTTAACGAAGGGTTGAGGACGCCCGTTCCGCCGTCATGCCCGCGCTTGTCGCGGGCATCCACGCCTCTGGAAGGCGGTATAAGCTCAAAGCGTGGATGGCTGCAGCAACGCGCATGCGTGCTGCGTTTCTTTGACATGTCGCAAGTCGGGCGAGCCGACTTGCGATGACGAGCCCGGCCATGACACGGAACGGTTGATCTTCACTGCCCGACTATCCGTCGGATCACTCCCCATCCTCCCCCGCCCGTCCCTTGCGCGGCAGGTTGCGTCCGCCGCGCCGGCCCTGCACCAGGGCGACGACGGCGCCGCGCAGGGTGCGCACGTCCTGGTCGGTCATCGTGAGCCGGTGGAAGATGTTGCGCAGGTTGCGCACCATGATCGAGCGCTTCTCCGGCGGCATGAAGAACCCGACCGCATCGAGCTCGCCTTCGAGATAGTCGAAGAACGACAGCACGGCCTCGCGCGTCGCCGGCACCGGCCGCTCGCCGGCGGAAAAGGGCAGGCCCCCGCCGCTCGCCTTGAACCACTCGTAGCCGACGAGCAGCACCGCCTGGGCGAGGTTGAGCGAGGCATGGGCCGGGTTGACCGGAAAGGTGATGATCGCATCGGCGAGCGCGACGGCGTCATTGTCGAGCCCGGTGCGCTCGCGGCCGAAGAGCACGCCGACGCCGGCCCCGGCGGCGGCCTGCGCAACCGTCTCGGCCATGGCCCCGTCGGCGCCGAAGACGCGCTTCTGCTGCCCCCGCTCGCGCGCCGTGGTGGCGAAGACGACATTGAGGTCGGCGACCGCCTCCTCGACGGTGCCGAACACCCGGGCGCCGGACAGCATGTGCAGCGCCCCCGCCGAGGCCGCCTCCGCCTTCTCGTTCGGCCAGCCGTCGCGCGGGTTGACGATGCGCATCTCGGCGAGCCCGAAATTGGCCATCGCCCGCGCGGCCATGCCGATGTTCTCGCCCATCTGCGGCTCGACCAGGATGATGACGGGGCCACGCGCGGCTGCACTCTCGGACATGAACAGGTTCTCCTTGGATCCGGGTTTTAGCCGCCGCGGCGCCTGCCGCAAGGGGGCCGCGGGACGGGAGGGGCGCCACTGATGCGAAAGCCGGCCTTCAAACTGCAGCCGTTGCGATGTATCACGCAGGCGCCGGCGCGTGCATCGCACGGACGCGCGCCGAGGCCCCACTACGCTTCAACCCGTGCGAGGTGAGACACATGGGCAAGATCAAGGTTGCCAATCCGGTCGTCGAGCTCGACGGCGACGAGATGACCCGGATCATCTGGCAGTACATCAAGGACAAGCTGATCCACCCCTATCTCGACATCGACCTGAAATACTACGACCTCGGCGTCGAGCACCGCGACGCGACCAACGACCAGGTGACGATCGAGGCGGCCGAGGCCATCAAGAAGTACGGCGTCGGCGTCAAATGCGCCACGATCACGCCGGACGAGGCGCGCGTGAAGGAATTCGGCCTCAAGGAGATGTGGAAGTCGCCCAACGGCACCATCCGCAACATCCTCGGCGGCGTCATCTTCCGCGAGCCCATCATCTGCAAGAACGTGCCGCGCCTCGTGCCGGGCTGGACCCAGCCGATCATCGTCGGCCGCCATGCCTTCGGCGACCAGTACCGCGCCACCGACTTCAAGGTGCCCGGCAAGGGCCGCCTCACCATCAAGTTCGAGGGCGAGGACGGCTCGGTCATCGAGAAGGAGGTGTTCAAGTTCCCCGGCGCCGGCGTCGCCATGGCGATGTACAACCTCGACGATTCGATCCGCGACTTCGCCCGCGCCTCGCTGAACTACGGCCTCGCCCGCAAGTTCCCGGTGTACCTCTCCACCAAGAACACGATCCTCAAGGCCTATGACGGGCGCTTCAAGGACCTGTTCCAGGAGGTCTACGACAACGAGTTCAAGGCCAAGTTCGACGCCGCCGGCATCCACTACGAGCACCGCCTCATCGACGACATGGTCGCCTCGGCGCTCAAGTGGTCGGGCGGCTATGTCTGGGCCTGCAAGAACTATGACGGCGACGTGCAGTCCGACACCGTGGCCCAAGGCTTCGGCTCGCTCGGCCTGATGACCTCGGTGCTGATGACGCCGGACGGCCAGACCGTCGAGGCCGAGGCCGCCCACGGCACGGTGACGCGCCACTACCGCGAGCACCAGAAGGGCAAGGAGACCTCGACCAACTCGATCGCCTCCATCTTCGCCTGGACGCGCGGCCTCGCCCACCGGGCCAAGCTCGACGACAACGCCGAGCTCAAGCGCTTCGCCGACACGCTCGAGAAGGTCTGCATCGACACGGTCGAAGCCGGCTTCATGACGAAGGATCTCGCCCTCCTCGTCGGCGCCGACCAGAAGTGGCTGTCCACCACCGGCTTCCTCGACAAGATCGACGAGAACCTGAAGAAGGCGATGGCCGCCTGACGGCGCCCGCCTTTGTCGCATGCAACGACGCCCGGGCTCACCGCCCGGGCGTTTTGCTTTGGACTTGCGCCGAAGCTTCGAGAGCGCGCCCAGGCCCTTCTCCGACAGCTGTCCCTTTCCGCCGTCATGCCCGCGCTTGCCGCGGGCATCCACGCCGCGACACCTGCGCCCGGTCGAAAGGCGGGCATGCGGGTCAGACCTGGCTCTGACGGACAGGCAGACTGGGCGTCACGATGGTCCGAGCGGATGGCGACGCTGCAGCCGGCATCGCCGCCATCGAGCATACGATGGGCGGGATCATAATGGCCGGTTTTCCGTTTCGGCGCAGCGATGGCACACTCACGCGACGAAAGGACGAAGCGATGGCCGACGAACGCAGATATGTCACGAGCGGTGGCTGCCAGTGCGGCGCCGTGCGCTATGCCGTCTATGGCGAGCCCTTCGAGCCCAGCATCTGCTGGTGCCGCATGTGCCAGAAGGCGACCGGCGGCCTCTTCGGCGCCTTCGTCGACGTCAAGGACGACGACCTCGTCTGGACGCGCGGCGAGCCGTCGCGCTTCCGGTCCTCTGAGGCGGCCGAGCGCGGCTTCTGCTCCGCCTGCGGCACGCCCCTCTTCTACCACTACCGTAGCGGCCATCGCTATGCGATGACCGCCGGCAGCTTCGACGAGCCGACGCGCTGGCCGCCCGAGCGGCAGCTGGTGCCCGAGAACCGCCCCGCCTTCGCTGCCGAGCTGGTGCGGCTGGAAGAGGTGCCGACGAGTTCCTGGCAGAACGACCCTGAGGCCTTCGCCTCGCGCCAGCACCCGGACCACGACACCAAGCGCTGGCCGTAGAGCGCGTTCAGGCTCCGGCCACCATCGTCTCGATCGCCGCGAGCGCGTCGGCCGCCTTGGCGCCGTCCGGCCCGCCGGCCTGGGCGAGATCGCGCCGGCCGCCGCCGCCCTTGCCGCCGAGCCGCTCGGAAGCGGCGCGCACGAGGGCGACCGAATCGAAGCGCTCCGTGAGGTCGTCGGTCACGCCGACGACGACGCCGGCCTTGCCCTCCTCATCGACGCTGACGATGGCGACGACGCCGGAGCCGACGCGCTTCTTGCCCTCGTCCGCGAGCGCCTTGAGATCCTTCATGGCGACGCCGGAGACCGACCGCGCGAAGAGCTTGACGCCGGCCACCTCCTTGACGGCCGCCGCATCCCCGTCGCCCGAGCCGCCGCCCATGGCCAGCTTGCGGCGCGTATCGGCAAGATCCCGCTCGAGCTTGCGGCGCTCCTCGACGAGCGCCTCGAGCCGCGCCGCGGCCTCCGCCGAAGGCACCTTGAGGATGGCCGCAAGATCGCGCAGGCGCCGGCTCTCCGCCGCGAGGTGGCGGCGGGCCGCCTCGCCGGTCATCGCCTCGATGCGGCGCACGCCGGCAGCGACCGCGCCCTCCGAGACGACGGTGACGAGGCCGATGTCGCCGGTGCGCGCCGCATGCGTGCCGCCGCACAGCTCGATGGAGAAGGTCTTGCCGCCCTCCTCCGGCCGCGTGCCCATGGAGACGACCCGCACCTCATCGCCGTATTTCTCGCCGAAGAGCGCCCGGGCGCCCGAGGCGATCGCCTCGTCGACCGCCATCAGATGCGTCACCACCGGCTCGTTCTGCAGCACGACGCGGTTGGCAATGGCCTCGATCGTCTCCAGTTCCTCCTCGGCGATGGGCTTCGGATGGCTGAAGTCGAACCTGAGGCGATCGGGGGCGACGAGCGAACCCTTCTGCGCCACGTGATCGCCCAGCACCTCGCGCAGGGCCTCGTGCAGGAGGTGGGTCGCGGAATGGTTGGCGCGGATGGCGCTGCGCCGGCCATGGTCGACGGCGAGCTCGACCGCCTGCCCCACCGTGAGCGTGCCAGCCTCGACCTTCGCCGCATGGACGAAGAGATCGCCGAGCTTCTTCTGCGTGTCGCGCACGGTGACGGAGGTGCCGGGGGCGCGGATGACGCCGCTGTCGCCCACCTGGCCGCCGGATTCGCCATAGAACGGGGTCTGGTTGAGGATGACGAAGCCTTCCTCGCCCGCCTCGAGCTTCGCGACCTCGGCGCCGTCGCGCACGATGGCGGCGACCACGCCCTCCGCCGTCTCGGTGTCGTAGCCGAGGAACTCGGTGGCGCCGACCTTCTCGCGCAGGCCGAACCACACCGTCTCCGTGGCCGCCTCGCCGGAGCCGGCCCAGGAGGCGCGCGCGAGTTCGCGCTGGCGCTCCATCGCCTTGGCGAAGGCGTCCGTATCGACGCCGATGCCGCGCGCGCGCAGCGCGTCCTGCGTCAGGTCGAGCGGGAAGCCGTAGGTGTCGTAAAGCGTGAAGGCCGTCTCGCCGGGCAGCTTCGCACCGGCGGTGAGCTCGCGCGTCTCCTCGTCGAGGATGGCGAGGCCGCGCGCCAGGGTCTTGCGGAAGCGCGTCTCCTCGAGCTTCAGCGTCTCGGTGACGAGCGCCTCCGCCCGCGTGAGCTCGGGATAGGCCTGCCCCATCTCGCGCACCAGGGCCGGCACGAGCCGCCACATCAGCGGATCGCGCGCACCGAGCAGCTGGGCATGGCGCATGGCGCGCCGCATGATGCGGCGCAGGACGTAGCCGCGCCCTTCGTTGGAGGGCAGCACGCCGTCGGCGACGAGGAAGGCCGAAGCGCGCAGGTGGTCGGCGATGACGCGGTGGCTCGCCTTCTGCGCTCCGTCGGGATCGACGCCGGTCGCGTTCGCCACGGCCATGATAAGCGCGCGCATCAGGTCGGTGGCGTAGTTGTCGTGCGTGCCCTGCAGCACGGCAGAGACGCGCTCCAGCCCCATGCCCGTATCGATCGACGGGCGCGGCAGCGCGATGCGCTCGCCGGGCGAGAGCTGCTCGTACTGCATGAAGACGAGATTCCAGATCTCGATGAAGCGGTCGCCGTCCTCGTCCGGGCTGCCGGGCGGGCCGCCGGGGATGTGGTCGCCGTGGTCGTAGAAGATCTCCGAGCACGGGCCGCACGGGCCCGTGTCGCCCATCTGCCAGAAATTGTCCGAGGTCGGGATGCGGATGATCTTGGATTCGCTCAGGCCGGCGATCTTCCGCCACAGGCCGAAGGCCTCGTCATCCTCGGCGAAGACCGTGACGAGCAGCTTGTCGACCGGCAGGCCGAATTCCTTCGTCACGAGGTTCCAGGCGAGCTCGATGGCGCGGTCCTTGAAATAGTCGCCGAACGAGAAGTTGCCGAGCATCTCGAAGAAGGTGTGGTGCCGCGCCGTGTAGCCGACATTGTCGAGGTCGTTGTGCTTGCCGCCGGCGCGCACGCATTTCTGCGAGGTCGTGGCACGCGCATAGGGCCGCTTCTCCGAGCCGGTGAAGACGTTCTTGAACTGCACCATGCCGGCGTTGGTGAACATCAACGTCGGGTCGTTGCGCGGCACCAGCGGGCTCGACGGCACGATCTCGTGGCCGTTCTTCGCGAAATAGTCGAGAAACGTTGTTCTGATCTCGTTGACGCCGCTCATAGAGCCCACACTTCGTTCGATATGCGGCGCATGGCCGCCGGTTCCGGCTTGCCCGCCCTCCGCAATTGCGGAGATCCGGCCTCGCCCCTCCCTCACCCGTTCAGCCGGACGCGGGAACAGGAGCCGCAGCCGGAAAATGGGAATTCAGCGCTGTTTTCTAGAGAGGGGCCAAGCTCTTGTCGAGAGGATGAATCCGTTGCGGCGGAGGAAGTCCGTCCGGCGCCGGACCGGGCCGGGCACGAGCCGATAAAAACGCGGCCGCTTCCCGGCCGGCGACCCCGGACATGGAAACGGGGCCCCAAGGGCCCCGTCACGATAAAATCCTATGACACGTCCCTGATCACGCCTCACCCTCGTCGAGGTCCTCGGCGGTCGGGTCGATATTGTCGAGGATGCGTTCGGCGAGGAGGCCGGCGTTCTGCCGGATGGCCGCCTCGATGCGCGCCGACACGTCGGGATTGTCGCGCAGGAACTGCTTGGCGTTCTCGCGTCCCTGACCGAGGCGCTGGCTGTCGTGGGAGAACCAGGAACCGGACTTCTCCACGATGCCGGCCTTGACGCCGAGGTCGATGAGCTCGCCCATCTTCGACACGCCTTCGCCGTACATGATGTCGAACTCGACCTGCTTGAACGGCGGCGCGACCTTGTTCTTCACCACCTTCACGCGCGTCGTGTTGCCGATCACCTCGTCGCGGTCCTTGATGGAGCCGACGCGGCGGATGTCGAGGCGCACCGAGGCGTAGAACTTGAGGGCGTTGCCGCCCGTCGTCGTCTCCGGGCTGCCGTACATCACGCCGATCTTCATGCGGATCTGGTTGATGAAGATCACCATGCAGTTCGAGCGCGAGATCGATGCCGTGAGCTTGCGCAGCGCCTGGCTCATGAGGCGCGCCTGCATGCCGGGCTGCACATCGCCCATCTCGCCCTCGATCTCGGCCCGCGGCGTGAGCGCGGCCACCGAATCGACCACCAGCACGTCGATGGCGCCGGAGCGCACCAGCGTGTCGGCGATCTCGAGCGCCTGCTCGCCCGTGTCGGGCTGGGAGATGAGCAGGTCGTCGAGCTTGACGCCCAGCTTGCGGGCATAGACGGGGTCAAGCGCATGTTCGGCGTCGATGAAGCCGCAGACGCCGCCCTTCTTCTGCGCCTCGGCGACGGTGTGCAGGGCGAGCGTCGTCTTGCCCGACGATTCCGGCCCGTAGATCTCGATCACACGGCCGCGCGGCAGGCCGCCGACGCCGAGGGCAATGTCGAGCCCGAGCGAGCCGGTCGAGATCGTCTCGATCTCGATCGCCTTGTCGTTCTGCCCGAGACGCATGATCGAGCCTTTGCCGAAGGCGCGCTCGATCTGTGACAGCGCGGCATCGAGGGCTTTCGCCTTGTCCATGGAACTACCTTCTACGAGTCGCAATGTGGGCTGAGACATGAATGCTCGTCCTTATGCACGGGAAGCGAAGGATTCTCAATGCGCGCCGCAGTCAATGTACCCGTTTTGTTCCCGTTCACAAGTTCTTTTTTTGTTCGCGCCGCATCCGCCGGGTCCCAGGCCCGGCGGGGCCGTCACTTCAGCTGCGTCTTCACCGCCTCGACGAGCTGCTTGAGGCTGAAGGGCTTGGGGAGGAAGGTGAACTGCTCGCCCTCGGGCAGGTTCTTCTTGAAGGCGTCCTCGGCATAGCCGGAGACGAAGATGATCTTGAGGCTGGGGAAGCGCTCGCGCAGGGCGCGCAGCAGGGTCGGCCCGTCCATCTCGGGCATCACCACGTCCGACACCACGAGGTCGACCGGCTGGTCGAGCCCGTCGACGATGGCCATGGCCTCCGTGCCGGAGCTCGCCTCGAGCACGGTATAGCCGCGCGAGGTGAGCGCCCGGGCGCCGAAGGCGCGCACCGCCTCCTCGTCCTCGACGAGCAGGATCGTGCCGCGACCCGTGAGGTCGGCCGCGAGCGTCTTCGCCGCCCCGGGCTTGGGCGCGGCCTCCTGCTCCAGCGGCACGTGCCGCGGCAGGAAGATGCGAAAGGTGGTGCCTTCGCCCACGGAACTGTCGCAGAAGATGAAGCCGCCGGTCTGCTTGACGATTCCATAGACGGTGGAGAGGCCGAGGCCCGTGCCCTTTCCGACATCCTTCGTCGTGAAGAAGGGCTCGAAGATCTTGTCGAGCACGTGCGGCGGAATGCCCGTGCCGGTATCCGACACCTCGACGAGCACGAAATCGGCCTCGGGCACCGCCTTGTAGCCGTAGGCCGCCACCTCCTGCGCCGGCACGTTCTGCGTGCGGATCGACAGCTTGCCGCCGTCCGGCATGGCATCGCGCGCATTGACCGCGAGGTTGACGATGACCTGCTCGAACTGGTTGACGTCGGCCTTGGTCAGCCACATGTCGCGCCCGTGGCGCAGCTCGAGCTCGATGCGCTCGCCGATGAGGCGCTTGAGGAGCAGCGACAGGTCGGACAGGCTGTCGGAGAGCTGGATGACCTGCGGCCGCAATGTCTGCCGGCGCGAGAAGGCGAGCAGCTGCCGCACCAGGCTCGCCGCCCGGTTGGCATTCTGCTTGATCTGCATGATGTCCTGGAAGGACGGGTCCGTCGGCCGGTGGTTGGCGAGCAGCAGGTCCGAATAGCCGATGATGGCCTGCAGCACGTTGTTGAAGTCGTGCGCCACGCCGCCGGCGAGCTGGCCCACCGCCTGCATCTTCTGGGCCTGGGCGAACTGCGCCTCGAGCGCCCGCTGCTCGGTCGTCTCGAGCGCGTAGACGATGGCGGCCTCGCCGTCGCCCTCCGCATCCGCCACGCCGCTGACGTAGATGCGGGCCGAGCGGTCCTCCGCGCCGCGGATGGCGACGTCGAGCGGCACGATGTCGCCGCGCCCCTCCCCCGCCGCGGCGAGGGCATTGCCCAGCGCATCCTCGTCCCGCTCGGCGACGACGCCGGTGATGGTGCGCTCGCCCGGCGCGCCGAACAGACGGGCGAAGGCGGCGTTGCTGCGCAGGATCTCGCCGCGCCGGCCGACGGCGGCGATCGCCACGGGCGTGTCGTTGAAGAAACGGGCGAAGCGCACCTCGGCGGCGCGCTGGCCCTCGGCCACGTCCTCGCCGGGCGAGCGGTTGAGCACGAGCGTGCGCGAGGCGCCGGGCCGCCCGTCGGCGCCGAAGGCGACGCGGTGGAAGAGACGCACGGGCAGCGACTGGCCGCCGCGCCGGCGCAGGTCGATGTCGATGATCTCGGTGCGCACCTCGCCGGGGCCGCCGGTGACGGCGCCGATCAGGGCCGCCGCGTTCGGCGGCACGACGTCGGCCACGCTGAGGCCGCCCGAGCCCACCTGCGCGAGGTCGTGGTCGAGCCAGCCGGCGAGCGTCGCGTTCATGTAGACGATCTCGCCCGCCGGATCGATGGACAGGAACCCGGCCGGCGCATGGTCGAGATAGTCGATGGCGTGCTGCAGCTCCTGGAAGACGTTTTCCTGGCGCTCGCGATCCCGCGTCACGTCGGCGATGGTCCAGAGCGCGGCATTGCGCCCGCCGGGGCGGGCGAGCGGGCGCACGCGCACACGGTACCAGGCGGCCTCCGCCCCGTTCAGCGCCGGCGCGAGGCGGATCTCCTCGCCGGCCGCCCTTCCCTCGCGCACAGCCTGCGACAGGCGGTAGATCGCCTCCGACACCTCCGGCGCGCCGGTGAACAGCCGCTCGACCGTGCGCACCTCGGCCGCCGTGCGGCAGCCGCTCAAAGTAAGGAAGGCGCCGTTGGCATAGATCACGCGCCCGTCGCTCTCGACGACGATGAGACCCTCGGCCGCGGTGTCGGCCATCAGCTTGGTGAGGTCGTTGCGGGCGACGCGGCCGGCGAACTGCAGCACGCCGACGGCGAGGCCGAAGAGGCAGAAGATGCCGGCGACCGCGAGGATCGCCAGGAAGGCGACGATGAAGACCTGCGCCTTCTCGTCCGACAGGAGGCTCAGCGACAGCACGGCGGCGACGAGGAGCCCGGCGAGCAGCAGCAGCAGTCCGGCGTGGCCGGACCGTTCCGAGCGGTCGAGCGTGGTCGCGGCGGTCGTCTCGCTCATGCCTTGCGGCCTCTCCTGCGGCGATTGGTGCATGACTATTGCCAGATTCTCGCGTCTGTCCCGAGGCCCAATTGCCGCAAGACATAGATGATCCACGCCGCAGGCGCCTCCCTTTTGGCGCGTCGCGACAAGACGCGCGCCACCCTCGCGCTCCTGGCGGCCCGCAGGAGGGCGGAAAAAATTGCCGCCTTTATGGTAAACGGACCGTAAATGCCGCTGAAATGGCGTATTTCTGAGGCCATTGGCGCCATTCCGGCATTAACCTTTGCGGCAAAGCGCTTTACGCTGCGCGCCATGTGGGATACTGCCGGAGGGGTCCGGTGGTGGAATGACTTGGGAAACATGCCACGCGCATGTTGTTCGGCATGGAAATCTCGAACGCAGGCCAATATCTCATCGCATTCGCGATCATCTTCGGCGTCGTGGCACTGGTGGCGCTCGCCGTCCGGCGGGCGACGTCCGGGCGCAGCCGCGTCGCCGGCTCCTCCTCTCCGCGCGCCCGCCAGCCGCGGCTCGGCATCGTCGATGTCTTCGATCTCGACCGCCAGCGCCAGCTCGTCCTCGTCAGGCGCGACAATGTCGAACATCTCGTCATGATCGGCGGGCCGACGGACGTGCTGATCGAGGGCAGCATCGTCCGCGGCGCGGCGCGCGCCGGTGCGCCGCTGCCGGGCTTCGAGGCGGCCCTCGCCCCGGTCATCCCCGGCCTCGAGGCGCAGGCGCCCCTGCGCCCGGCCGTGGTCGAGCCGCGCGACGATTTCGACGGCGATGAATTCGACGAGCCTCGCCAGCCGGTTCCTGCCCCGCCCGTCCAGGCCCCGGCACCTGCGCCGGCCGCGCCCGCGGCTCCCGTGATGCCTGCGCCCCCGGCTTTTCCGCCGGCCCCCGCCGCGCAGCCGTCGAGGCCTGTTCCACCCCCTGCTCAACCGGCCGCTGCCAGCGCCGGCGCTTTCTCCGCCTCGCGCGGCGAGACGCCCGCCGCGCCGGGCGTGGAGGTTCCTCCCGCGCCGGCCAAGCCCGCCGAGGACAAGGCCCTGTCCTCGATGGCGCGACAGCTCGAGGAGGCCCTGAAGCGCCCCTTCTCGGCCGCCCGGCCGTCGACCGCCGCGACGACCCAGCCCGCAACGCCGACACCGCCCCCCGCGGCCCCGCGTCCGGCGCCGCGGGAGACCGCCGTGCCGCCCCAGCCGCAGGCCCCCTCCGCGGCGCCTCTGCAGGCGCCCGCCCCGGATCTTTCCGCCCAGCTGGCCGAAGAGCTGGCGCGGGAACTGACCAAGGCGGCGCCGCCGGCCCGTCCGGAGACCCCGGCCGCGCCACCCGCGAGCACCTTCGCTCCACGCCCGGCAACGCCCGGCGCCCCCCCGCCGGTGGCCCCGCGCGCCACCCCGGCCCCGGCTTCGACCGGCGCGCCAGTCGGAGGCGGCCTGACGCCTCCCGCCAGGCCGGCCAACGCCTGGTCGATGCGTCGCGAGGACAGGCCCGCCAGCAGCACACCGCCATCGGCCCCCGCCGCGCCGCAGGTTTCTTCGCAAGGGCCGGCCGTCGAGCCTGCGCCCGCCCCGCCTCGCCCTGTATCGCCGCCGCCCCAGCCCGTCCGCCGGGAGCCCCCCAAGGCCCCCGAGGCACGACCCGAAGCGGCGGCTCCTCCTGCACCGGCCCCCGCCGAGCCTGCACCCCAGGCGCCGGCCAAGAGCGCCGCGCCGCTCGAGGTGAAGCCCGCGGAGCGGCCTGCGCCGAAGCCGGACAGCGACAAGCCCGATCCGTTCTCCGTGGAGAGCATCGAGGCCGAGTTCGCCCGCCTGCTCGGACGCGGCGAGCCCGCGAAGGACAAGTAGACAGCGCCGCCTGGGCGGAATGCGAAACGGCCCGGGCTGACCCGGGCCGTTTCTTTTTTGCCGTTCCCGCCGCCGTCAGGCGGCATCGAGCAGCGCCTGGCCCGCCTCTTCGCGGGCGAGAACCCGCTGCACGGAGGCCCGCGCCTGCATGCGGGCATGATGGGCGGAGTAGTTCGCGTAGGGCGCCATGTCGAAGCCCATGTAGGTCTTCGCCCAGTGGAAGAAGGGATAGAGATAGGCGTCCACCACCGAGAACTCGCCGAGCGCCCAGTCACGCCCCGCCAGCCGGCCGTCGACATCGGCAAGATTGCCGGCAAGGCGGGTGCGTGCCTTCTCCTTGAGGGCGGCCTGCACCTCGTCCCCGTCGATGAACCGCTGCGGCGCGAAGAGCGGCCCGTAGCTGCCGTGCAGCTCGCTGGTCAGGAAGCCGAGCCAGGACAGGGCCTGCGCGCGGGCGAAGCCGTCGCGCGGCAGGAGGCCCTTCTCCGGTGCGAGATCGGCGAGATAGGTGAGGATCGCGACATTCTCCGTCACGATGCCGTCGGCCGTCGTCAGCGCCGGCACCTTGCCGCGCGGATTGATGGCGAGATAGCCCGGCTCGTACTGCTGGCCCTTGCGCAGCGAGACCGGCCGCGCCTCGAAGGGCCGGCCGATTTCCTCGAGGATGATATGGGCCGCGATGGAACAGGCGCCGGGCGCATAGTGAAGGGTGATCATCAGGTTCCTCCAGTTGGGGAGGCCCGTATCGCCTGAACGGTATCCTTGTGCAAGAAGGCAGATTTTTGTGCTATACATGCCAAATGGATACTGTAACCCGCAGCGCCAAAGCCGCTTTCCTGCGTGAGGACCTCGGCCCTTGCGCCTGCCAGCGTCGCATTCGCAGCACGCTCGACGTCATCGCCAACAAATGGGCCGTGCCGGTCCTCATCGAGCTCGTGCGCGCAGAGGGTGAGCCGCTGCGCTTCACGCGGCTCGCCCGCGCCATTCCCGGCATCACGCAGAAGGAGCTGACCAAGCAACTGCGCGAGATGGAGGCTGCCGGCCTCGTCCGGCGCAAGGTCTATCCGGTCGTGCCGCCGAAGGTGGAATATACGCTGACCGAACTCGGCTGGTCGCTCGATCCGGTGCTCGATGCGCTCGCCCGCTGGGCGGCGACCTACGGCAACGTCGTCGCCGACAACCAGGCGCAGTTCATGGCGCGCAAGAACGCAGACGGCGCGGACCCGCAGGAGCCCGCGCCGCCGTCGCGATAACAACGCTGCAATGACCGTCAGTCGTCGCGGTAGACGCGCTCGTTGCGCTCGTGCCGCTCCTGCGCCTCGAGCGACAAAGTGGCGATCGGCCGCGCCTCCAGACGACGCAGGGAGATGGGCTCGCCCGTCTCCTCGCAATAGCCGTAGGTGCCGTCCTCGATGCGCTGCAGCGCCGCATCGATCTTGGCGATCAGCTTGCGCTGCCGGTCGCGCGCCCGAAGCTCGATGGCGCGATCCGTCTCGGACGAGGCGCGGTCGGCAATGTCGGGGTGGTTCTCACTCTCGTTCTGCAAGGCCGCCAGCGTCTCGCGGCTCTCTCGTAGAATTTCGTCCTTCCAGGCGTTGAGCTTCCGGCGGAAATAGTCCCGCTGTCGCTCGTTCATGAAAGGCTCGTCTTCAGATGGCCGGTAGCCTTCCTCGAGTTCGATTTCAGGCATGCGTGGCTTCTGCTCTCATCCCATGACCAGCCCGAGGCATTCCCCCCGGAGTGGCGCCTATATAGCGGGCCGGACAAGTCCCGACAACGCGGTTTGACACTCTCCTTTTGTCGAAGTTTTGCGACTTGGCCCGCTTTTCGAGATGACATCGTGCCGAAGGCCTGCCTTCTCACTCGGCCGCTGTCATTTTGCTCACCTCCTGCGCGACAGCCCGCTCGACTTCGTGCGCCAGCGACGCCCGATAGTGGGTCTTGTCGAAGAAGTTGGCCGGGTCGCGATTCTCCGGCCTGTCGCTGCGCCAGTCGAGCCACGCGGTCCGCGGGCGCCCGGCCGCGAGGGCCGCGAAGGCCGCCATGCAGCGGCCCTCGTTGGCCGCCTCCTCGCTGCCGGCGGCCGGCAGCCCGGCGATGAAGACCGGCGGCGAGATGAGGACGACGACGAGATCGGGCGGCAGCCCTGCAAGAACCTCCCGCAACAGCACGGCCGCCGGGAACCGTCCCGTGGGGTCTGCCTGCATGGTCGGCCGCGGCACGGACAGGTCCTTCACCTTGTCGGGCCCGTCATAGCCCATGCCGAGATATTCCGGCGCGTAGTCCCAGTAGCCGTCCGGCCGCGCCCGCTCGCCGTAGCCGGCGAGGAAGGCCACGCGTTCGCCGAGGCGTTCCACGACGTCGAAGCGCAGCAGCCCCTTGAGGTGGGACAGGACGTCCGCGTCGTAGAGCCAGAACGGAAAGGGATGGCGCAGCGGCAGCGCGGGATCGCCCTCGCACCAGAACTCGTCGATGCCGAGCACGACCGCCCGCGCCGTTCCCTCGTGATGCCTGACGAACCAGTCGAGCATGGCGACCTGCTCGCGCGCGCCGGTGCCCGGCACGATCAGCGAGACGAAGGACAGTCCCGTCCCGGCCGACAGCCGCTCGGGCGAGAGAAGCTGGACGTGCGAATTGCCGATGACGGCGGCATTGAAGGACGGGTCGCGGCCCCGGCTCGCATTGGCCGTGCGCGGCCCCTGGGGAGAGACGCCGACGCCCCAGTCGACCGAGCCGCGCCCCGTGTCATACGGATCGAGCACGACGACCGCGCCGAGCACGATGCCGACGGTCAGGACCGCGGCCCCGACGAAGGTCGCGGCGAAGCGGCGCCACGGCGCCGCGTCGCCCGCCTCAGAACTGGAAGTAGATGAACTCGTAGTTGGCATCGTCGCCGATCTTGAGAAGGATGACCACGAAAAGGAGGGCGAAGGCCACCGCGAGCCAGCGGTTGGGCGGCAGGCGGTGAACGGCCGCCCAGGCGGTGGGCCCGATCATGGCGACGAGCGCCGCGATCACCAGCGCACGCCATTTGAAGCCCGAGCCGAAGGGGGCGAAGCCGAACATCGCCTCATAGAGCCGCATCGCCGCGTCGAAACTGGTGGCGCGGAACAGCACCCACGTCAGCGCCACGAACAGGAAGGTCAGCGCCCAGCCGAGCACGGCCGGCATGACGACGCCCGTGCGCCGCCAGAGAATGCCCGCGCAAAGGCCGAGGCCGTGGGCGATGCCCCAGAAGACGAAGGTGAGGCCGGCCCCGTGCCACAGGCCGCCGAGCGTCATGGTGGCGAACAGCGCGAACAGCTGGATGGACAGGCCATGCCGGTTGCCGCCGAGCGGGATGTAGAGATAGTCGCGCAGGAAGCGCGACAGCGTCATGTGCCAGCGCCGCCAGAAATCCTGCAGCGAGACGGCGCGGTAGGGCACCTCGAAGTTCTGGGGCAGCACGACGCCGAACATCAGCGCGATGCCGAGCGCCATGTCGGTGTAGCCGGAGAAGTCGAAATAGATCTGGAAGGTGAAGGCGAGCGTGCCCTGCCAGGCCTGCAGCGTCGTGAGCGCGCCGCCGTTCGCGGCGGCCTCGAAGACGGGATTGGCGTAGCCCGCGAGCGGATCGCCGATCAGCACCTTCTTCGCGAGGCCGACGGTGAGCAGCATCAGCCCCTGCGCGAAACGCTGGGCGGCATCGCTGCGCAGATAGGGCCGCTCGTCGAGCTGGTGCATCAGCTCGGTCCAGCGCACCAGCGGCCCGGCCAGCACCTGCGGGAAGAAGCCGATGTAGAGCCCGTAGCGGATGAGGTCGAACCGCGGCGCCCGCCCGGCCCTCAGGTCGACCAGGTACATCACGTGATGAAAGGTGAAGAAGGAGATGCCGAGCGGCAGCGCGAACTCGTAGCGCGGCAGGCCGAGGTCCGCCGCCGCATTGGCCAGGTCGGCGAAGAAGGCCGCATATTTGAAGATGCCGAGCACGGTCAGGTTGGCGGCGATGGCCGCGACGATGAGCGTGGCGAGGCGGGTCCTGACGAAGAGCTGCGCCATCACCCAGTTGATGAGGATCGACAGCCCGAGCAGCGGGATGAAGCGCACATCCCAGTAGCCGTAGAAGATGAAGGACAGGACGAGCAGCAGCGGCAGCCGGGCGGCCGGCGCGAATCGCTCGGCGAGCCAGTGCAGGGCGAGCGCCAGCGGCAGGAACGCCAGAAGAAACGCAAAGGAATTGAACAGCATAGATCGGTGTCCACAGCCCCCGCCACGCGCCGGCGCAGCGGGGAGGCTGCACGATCGGCGTTGCGAACCGCGCCCGTTGTGGGAAATCGTTTCCGCAACGTCAATGCGCCTTGCGCCGGCGGCCTTCGGACGGCGACCCTTACTGCCCTTCCGGAGGCTTCGCTGCCGAGCGGTCGAAGAGGCTCGAGGCCACGTCCCCGAGGACCGGCGGCTCGAGCACCGTGAACGGCAGGGGGCGGCAGACGGCGATGGCCGAGAGGCCGACGCGCGCCGTCAGGAGGCCGTTGACGACCCCCTCGCCGAGTTTGGCCGAGACGCGCGCGGCGAGCCCGAGCCCCATCACCTGCTGCAGCAGGCTGTCGCCCATGGCGATGCCGCTCGTCAGGGTGAGATGCGACAGCACGTTGCCGGCAAGGCGCAGGAATCCGAGCGTGCCCGGCCGCCCGCCATAGAGGGCCGCGATGCGCCGCATCAGCCGCATGACGGAATAGAGCACGAAGGCGACATCGACGATGGCGCGCGGGCTGAGCGCGGTGACGACCGAAACCTGCTGCGCCGCCTCCGCCACCAGCCGCCGCGCCCGCCTGTCGAGCGACGCGAGCAGCTCCCGCTCGGCAAGGCCGATAAGCTCCGGCGCGTCGATCACCGCATCGCCGAGATCGGCGAGGCGCCCGCGGGCGCGCGCCGTCTCCGGCCGCCCGGCATAGAGGGCGGCGACATCGGCGACGAGCTTGCGCGCTCCCACCTCGTCCTTGTCGGCGAGGATGCGCGCGGCCTCCTTCTGCAGGCCCTCGATGCGCCGTTCGCGCAGCATGCCGAGCATTTCGCGCACGACGATGCCGAGGAGGCCGGCGAGCGCCAGCGCTGCCAGCGCGAGGGCCAACCAGCCGAGGGCCGGGTAGCTCGCCATGAGATCGCGCACGAGCCGCTCGACGCCGAGCCCCAGCGCGAGCAGCAGCAGCCCGCCGAGCGCGGAGAGCAGCATGCCGAGCCACGGCAGGCGCCGGCGCCGCGGCGGGCGTGCCGTCACCGCCTCCTCATCGGCGATGGCCTCCTCCGGCTCGTGCTCGACGACGATGCCGGGCGAAAGCTCGATCGTCTGCCGCTCCCGGTCGGGCGGCATTTCGTCGAGGCGGAAGGCGCGCGGTCCCTTGCTCATGTCGTCAGGCCAATCGATCGCCGATGAGGAATTCGAGCGCCCGGTCGAGGCGGATGTGCGGCAGCGGCGGCATGCGGCCGGCGGCATCCGGCACCCTGAGCGGCGGGCGGAAGCGCGGGAAGCGCAGGCTGCCGGGAACGACGGCGCCGGAGAAGATCGCCTTCGGGTCATCCGGCAGTTCGCCGGGGAAGATGGCCGCCTCGCCCTCGCCGTCGAAGACCTCGTTGCCCACGCGTTCGCCCGCGCACGGCACGCCGACGATGGCCGGCAGCCGCTCGCCGCCCTCGCGCACGCTTGCCTCGCGCGTCGCCCGCACCGAGGCGAGTGCCAGCGTGTCGACGCGCGCCCCCGCCCCTTCCGAGCGGCGGATGGCGCGCTCGACGAGAAGCCGCAAGATGGCGTCGAGGCGCGCATGGTCGCTGCGGTGCAGATGGTCGGCCTTCGTGGCGGCGAAGAGCACCTTGTCGATGCGCGGGGCGAAGAGGCTGCTGACGAGCGTGTTGCGCCCGGCCCGGAAGGCGCCGAGCACCTGGTCGAGCGCCCCTTCGAGCTCGCCGACCGCCCGCGCGCCGGCATCGAGCGCCGCCAGCACGTCGACGAGCACGATCTGCCGGTCGAGCCGCGAGAAATGCTCGCGGAAGAACGGCCGCGCCACATGGTTCTTGTAGGCCTCGAAGCGCCGCTCCATCTGGCTCGCGAGGCTCGCCGGCGCATGCGGTGCGCCGGGCCTGACGTCGAGCGGCGCGAAGGTCAGCGCCGGCGAGCCGGCAAGGTCGCCGGGCATCAGGAAGCGGCCCGGCGGGGTCGTCGCCACCGCCTCGGGGCCGGCGCGGAGCGCCGAGAGGTACTGTTTGAAGAGGTCGCTCGCGGCCACCATCTCCGCCTCGACGGCCGGCTTGTCGGGCGCGAGCGTCGCCAGATGCGCGTGCCAGGCGGCCGCAAGCGGCGCCCGCTCCGGCCGCCGGCTCGCCTCCAGCGTCGCGCGCGACCACTCGGCATAGGAAAGGTCGAGCAGGCCGAGGTCGAGCAGCCACTCGCCGGGATAGTCGACGATGTCGAGCGCCAGCGTCGCCGGGCCGGACCGCCAGCCGGGCGGACGCTCGTAGTCGATCTCGACGCGCAGCTCGGCGATGCGATTGGTCGACTGCGGCCATTGCCGGCCGGGGCCGGTGAGCGCCGCGAGATGGTCCTCGTAGGTGAAGCGCGGCACCGTGTCGTCAGGCTGCGGCGCCAGCCGCGCGCGGCGGATGCGGCCCTCGGACGAGGCACGGAACACAGGCATGGGCGTCACGCCCGTGAGGTGATGCACCAGCGCCGTGGTGAAGACGGTCTTGCCCGAGCGTGCGAGGCCGGTGACGCCGAGGCGCAGCGTCGGCCGCACCGCGCCGGCCGCATATTCGGCGAGGCTCTTCAGCGCATCGACCGTGCCGTCGAGGAAGGACGGCGGCATCAGGCGCGCTCCGCGTCCGTGCCGGCCTCAGTCCTCATCCTCGCCCCCGATCATTTTCGGCGTGACGAAGCGGTCGAGCCGCCCGCCGTGCTCGGCCACGTCAGCCCAGGACGCGACGTCGAAATCGATCACGGCGAGCCCCGCCGTCGGATATTTCTGGCGCAGGCGGGCAAAGGCATAGCGGTCGCCGTGGCCGGCGAGCCGCGTCGCGAGATCGGCAAAGCCCGGGTTGTGGCCGATGACGAGCAGCGTGCGCACGTCCGGCCCGGTCGAGCGGATGGCGGCGAGGATGGCGTCCGTCTTCGCCTCGTAGATGCGCCGCTCGTCGCGTTTCGGCACCTCCTCGGCGAAGGCGGGCGCGACGAGAGCCCATGTCTCCTGCGTGCGCTTCGCCGTCGAGACCACGGCGAGGTCGGGCACCAGATGCTCGCCGGCGAGGTAGCGCCCCATGAGCGGCGCGGCCTCGCGCCCGCGCGGCGCGAGCGGCCGTTCGTGATCGGCGGCGCCGGCGGGCCAGGCGGATTTGGCGTGACGAAGGAGCATGAGGCGAAGCATGGGCGCCAAGCTAGGCATCCCGCCCCGGCCACGCAAGGGCAGCCCGCCGGGATGCCCCCCGCCTCAGCCGATGCCGTCGACCACCTGGAAGCCGTGGGCGAAGGGATCACGGTCGTCGATGACGATGGTGTTGAAACCGGTGACGCGCGCCCAGCCCTCGATGGAGGGGACGATCGCGTCATGCCCGCCGACCTTCGCCCTTGCCTCGATGCGGCCGGAGAAGGTCGAGCCGATGATGCTCTCGTGGACGAAGACATCCCCTTCGCGCAAGGACCCGCGCGCCGCGAGCTGCGCCATGCGCGCCGACGTGCCGGTGCCGCAGGGCGAGCGGTCGATGGCCTTGTCGCCGTAGAACACGGCGTTGCGCGCTGTTCCCTCCTCCGTCTTCGGCCGGCCCGTCCACATGACATGGGTCAGCCGGTCGATGGCCGGGTTCTCGGGATGGGTGATGCGGTGGCGGGCGTTGAAGTCCTGCCTGAGCTTCGGGCTCCAGCGCAGGATGTCGGACGGGTTCACCTCGGCAAGGTCGCCGTACCCGTCCTGCGGCTCGACGATGGCGTAGAAATTGCCGCCGTAGGCGACGTCCACCTTGAGCGGCCCGAGCCCCTCCACCGCAACGTCATAGCCCGTGCCGAGGAGGAAGGACGGCACGTTGGTGATGCGCACGCGCTCGATGAACGGCCCGTTCTCGACATAGCGCGCCTCGACGAGCCCGGCCGGCGTGTCGAGCCTCAGCACGCCCGGCGTCCTCGGGCGGACGAGCCCGTTCTCGAGCGCGATCGTCACCGTGCCGATGGTGCCGTGGCCGCACATGGGCAGGCAGCCGGAGGTCTCGATGAAGAGGATGCCGACGTCGCAATCCTCCCGCGTCGGCGGATAGAGGATGGACCCCGACATCATGTCGTGCCCGCGCGGCTCGAACATCAGGCCGGTGCGGATGAAGTCGTATTCGGCGAGGAAATGCTGCCGGCGGGCGAACATGGTCTCGCCGTCGAGCCGCGGAATGCTGCCGCCGGCGACGACGCGGACCGGGTTGCCGCAGGTGTGCCCGTCGATGCAGAAGAACGTGTGGCGCGCCATGGTCCGCCTCCGTCTGTCAGGCCGCGCTCTTCAGCCCGACGTCCGGCAGCGCCGGGCGCGTGGCGAGCGCCTTTTGCATGACGTCCTCGACCGCCCGGCGCTCCTCGCCCGTGAGCGGCAGCCGCGGCGGGCGCGTCAGGGCCGAGCCACGGCCCATGATCTCCTCGCACAGCTTGATGCACTGGACGAGGTCGGGCCGCGCATCGAGATGGAGCAGCGGCATGAACCAGTCGTACAGCGGCCGCAGCTCCTCGAAACGCCCGGCGCGCGCCAGGCGGAACAGGGTCTCGCCCTCGCGCGGGAAGGCGTTCGACATGCCCGACACCCAGCCGGCGGCTCCCAGCATCACGCTCTCCACCACCACGTCGTCGAGCCCGGCGAAGAGCACGAAGCGCTCGCCCACCATGTTGCGCATGTCGGTGAAGCGGCGCGTGTCGCCGGAGGAATCCTTGATGCAGACGATGGTGTCGCAATCGGCGAGCGAAGCGAGGATGTCGGGCGTGACGTCGTTCTTGTAGATCGGCGGATTGTTGTAGACCATCACCGGCAGGTCGGTGGCCCCGGCGACGCCGCGGAAATGCGCCGCCGTTTCGTGGGGCTTGGCCGAATAGACGAGCGCCGGCATCACCATGATGCCGTCGAGCCCGACGCGCGCCGCCTCCCGCGCCGTCTCGGCGGCGAAGGCGGTGGTGAACTCGGCGATGCCGGCGATGACCGGCACGCGCCCTTGGGCGACATCCTTCGCCGCCTCCATCACCGCCACCTTCTCGGGCCGCGACAGCGAGGTGTTCTCGCCCACCGTGCCGCACACGATGAGGCCGGACACCCCGTCGTCGATCAGCCCGGCCATCACCTTGCGCGTCGCCTCGATGTCGAGGCTGAAATCCGCGCGGAACTGCGTGGTGACTGCGGGGAAGACGCCTTCCCAGCCGATGCGCGCTGCCATGGCCGTTCTCCGGATGCGAGATTGCCATGAATTGTAGATTGTATAAAATCCATGCTGTCAAGCGCACACCGGGATCACGATGGACGGCACCGCCCTCACCTCTCCGCTCCGCAAGACGGTCCAGCACCGCACCATCTCGGCGGCCGTGGCCGCCGAGCTGCGCCGGCGCATCCTCGATGGGGAGATCCCGGCCGGCAGCCAGCTCAGGCAGGATGCGCTCGCCGCCGAGTTCGCCGTCAGCCGCATTCCCGTGCGCGAGGCGCTGATGCAGCTCGAAGCCGAGGGGCTGGTGAAGATCCATCCGCACCGCGGCGCCGTGGTGCCGGAACTGTCGCTGGCCGAGATCGAGGAGCTGTTCGAACTGCGCCTCCTCCTCGAGCCGCGCCTCCTCGCCGCCTCTGCCCCGCAGCTGTCGGACGACGACTACACCCGCCTCGACCGCATCCTGGAGGAATACAGCGACGAATTGCGCGCCCGGCACGTCAGCCGCTGGGGCGAGCTCAACCGCGCGTTCCACCTCTTGCTCTACAGCCGTGCCGAGAAGCCGCGCACCGCCGGCATCGTCGCCAACCTCCTGCAGGACTGCGACCGCCACACGCGCCTGCAGCTGTCCCTGACCGGCGGCATGGAGCGAGCCGAGGCCGAGCACGCCGAGCTCGTCCACCTCTGCCGCGCGGGGCGCATCGACGACGCCTGCGAACTGCTGCGCGCCCACATCGAGAACGTCGGCCGCGCGCTGCGGCGGTTTTTGGAGGAGCGCTGAATGCAATTCCCCTCCCCCCGCTTGCGGCGGGGAGGGGTTAGAGGTGGGGGCGGCTCCGCCTTCCGGACGCCCCGCTCAGATCGCTTGAGATCCCAGGGATTGCCAGCGAGCCCACAGCATTATGCATTCAAGTCGGCGCAAGTCACTTGCCTTGATCCCTCCCCTCAAGGGGAGGGTGGATCGCGCCAAAGGCGCGAGACGGGTGGGGTCAAGTCCGGGCACGGCGCGCGTAAATGCCACCCGCAGGCCCCTCCGTCGCCGCTTCGCGGCGCCACCTCCCCCATGCGGGGGAGGATCGACGTGCACACCAATTTCAAGTCATCATACTAATCTGCTGGCGCGGGCATCTCGGTGCGCCTACCGCCCCTCGCGCCGGCTCATGAAGGCCAGCTTCTCGAAAAGCCCGACGTCCTGCTCGTTCTTGAGGAGCGCGCCGTGGAGCGGCGGGATGAGCTTGCGCGTGTCGCGCTCGCGCAGGGTGTCGGCGTCGATGTCCTCGGCCATGAGGAGCTTGAGCCAGTCGATCAGCTCCGAGGTCGAGGGCTTCTTCTTGAGGCCCGGGACGTCGCGGATGTCGAAGAAGAGGCGCAGGGCCTCCGCGACGAGGCGCTTCTTGATGCCGGGATAGTGCACCTCGACGATCCGGGCCATGGTCTCGTGGTCGGGAAAGCGGATGTAGTGGAAGAAGCAGCGGCGCAGGAAGGCGTCCGGCAGCTCCTTCTCGTTGTTGGAGGTGATGACGACGATGGGCCGCTGGCGTGCCCGCACGGTCGCGCCCGTCTCGTAGACGTGGAACTCCATGCGGTCGATCTCGAGCAGGAGGTCGTTGGGGAACTCGATATCGGCCTTGTCGATCTCGTCGATGAGCAGCACCGGGCGCCGCTCGGACACGAAGGCCTCCCACAGCTTGCCGCGCTTGATGTAGTTGGCGATGTCGGAGACGCGCGGGTCGCCCAGCTGGCTGTCGCGCAGGCGCGAGACGGCGTCGTATTCGTAGAGCCCCTGCTGCGCCTTGGTGGTGGACTTGACGTGCCAGGTGATGAGCGGCGCGCCGACGGCCCGCGCGATCTCCTCGGCGAGCACGGTCTTGCCGGTGCCGGGCTCGCCCTTCACGAGGAGCGGACGCTCCAGCACGATGGCCGCATTGACCGCGACCTTGAGATCCTCCGTGGCCACATAGGTATCGGTGCCGTCAAACCGCATGTCGTCTCCTGAAACCGGGGGGCGCAGCCTCGCCGGCGACAGTAGGGAGCGGACGGGGACGGGGCAAGCGGGGCACGCCTCTCGACGAAAGCCCGCCCCGCCGTCATGCCCGCGACTGTCGCGGGCGTGACGGCAGAAAACGGCGCACACCCGTCATGGCCGGGCTCGTCCCGGCCGACCCCGCCCTTCGCCCCCGCGCCAACGTCGCGACGTGGATGCCCGCGACGAGCGCGGGCATGACGGCGGAGAAACGGCGTGCAACCGTCATGGCCGGGCTCGTCCCGGCCATCCACGCCCTTGGACCTCGCACCAGCGTCGCGGCGTGGATGCCCGCGACGGGTGCGGGCATGACGACTGAGACAGTTACGCAAATGGAACAGGAGGAGTGGCACAACCTCCCCCGTTCGTCATGGCCGGGCTCGTCCCGGCCATCCACGCCCTCCGACCCCGCGCCAGCGTCGCGGCGTGGATGCCCGCGACAGGCGCGGGCATGACGGCGAAGACAGGTACGCAAATGGAACAGGAGGAGTGGCATGACCTCCCCCACCCGTCATGGCCGGGCTCGTCCCGGCCATCCACGCCCTTCGACCTCGCACCAGCGTCGCGGCGTGGATGCCCGCGACGGGCGCGGGCATGACGGCGGAGACAGTTATGCGAATGGAACAGGAGAAGTGGCACAACCTCCCCGTTCGTCATGGCCGGGCTCGTCCCGGCCATCCACGTCCTTCGACCTCGCACGAGCGTCGCGGCGTGGATGCCCGCGACGGGCGCGGGCATGACGGCGGAGACAGTTATGCGAATGGAACGGGAAGAGTGGCACGACCTCCCCCGTTCGTCATGGCCGGGCTCGTCCCGGCCATCCACGCCCTCCGACCCCGCGCCCACGTCGTGGCGGGAATGCCCGCGACGGGCGCGGGCATGACGGCGAAGAAACGGCGTGCAGGCGTCAGGCCGGGCCGCTCGCAGCAACGGTCTTCCACGTTCGATCAATGGCTTGAGGCCAGGTGGAGGGCGTCGATCGGGCAGCCGTCGGGACAAGCCGGGCCATGACGGGTCCCTACCCCGCCACCTCCGGAAAGACGGCCCCCTCCTTCACGACGCCCATCACGAAGTTCGATTCGATGGCGGCGATGCACCTGAGGCGCGTCAGCCGCGTCTTGACGAAGCGCTCGTAGTCCTCGATGCCCTCGCCGACCACGTGTAGGAGATAGTCCTGCGTGCCGGTCATCAGATAGCAGGCGCTCACCTCGTCCCAGCCGGCGACCGCCTGCTCGAAGGCGGCGATCTCCTCCTCGTTCTGGCGTGTCAGCCGCACCGAGACGAAGACGGTGACGGGCAGGCCGTAGGCCTTCTGGTCGACCTTGGCCGCATAGCCGCGGATGACGCCCGCCTCCTCCAGCCGGCGCAGGCGCCTGAGGCACGGCGATGGCGACAGGCCGATGCGCTCCGACAGCTCCTGGTTGGTCATGCGCCCGTTGCCCTGCAGCAGGCGCAACATGCGGCGGTCGGTCGAGTCGAGCGATATCTGCCCCATTCCCCCTCCATTCTGGCAGTTCCTGCCCTTGCGAGCACATTTGCGCGATCCGATTGGCCGAGCAATGCCAAAGGGCGCACACTAGCGTTGAGACAGCTCCGCATGGCCTCGCGGCCGGCGGGACGGGCAAACCGCCAATCGAGGGAACGCTTGTCATGGCATCGTCTGACTACCACAAGGACAAGATCGGCAATCACAAGCTCCATCCCGAGACGCTGATGCTGGGCTACGGCTACGACCCCGCCCTCTCGGAAGGAGCGGTGAAGCAGCCGGTCTTCCTGACCTCCACCTTCGTCTTTCGCTCGGCGGAGGAAGGGCGCGACTTCTTCGATTTCACCGCGGGCCGGCGCGAGCCGGAGCCGGGCACCGAGCCAGGCCTCGTCTATTCGCGCTTCAACCACCCCAACAGCGAGATCGTCGAGGATCGCCTCGCCATCTTCGAGGGCGCCGAGATGGGCGCCATCTTCTCGAGCGGCATGTCGGCCATCGCCACGACGCTGCTCGCCTTCGCCCGGCCGGGTGACGTCATCCTGCATTCGCAGCCGCTCTACGGCGGCACCGAAACGCTGATCGCCAGGACGATGAAGCCCTTCGGCATCGATGCGGTCGGCTTCATCGACGGCGTCGACGAGGCGGCCGTGCGCGCCGCGGCCGAGGCGGCGATGGCGAAGGGCCGCGTCAGCGTCGTCTTCGTCGAGACGCCGTCGAACCCCCTCAACAGCCTCGTCGACCTCGCGCTCGTGCGCCGTGTCGCCGACGAGATCGGCGACAGGCAGGGCCACCGCCCGATCGTCGCCTGCGACAACACGCTGCTCGGACCGCTGTTCCAGAAGCCGCTCGCCCACGGCATGGACCTGTCGGTCTATTCGCTGACGAAGTACGTCGGCGGCCACTCCGACCTCGTGGCAGGGGCGGTGCTCGGCCGGCGCGAGCTGGTGAAGCCGATCAAGCTGCTGCGCGGCGCCATCGGCACCCAGCTCGACCCGCATTCGGCCTGGATGATCGCCCGCTCGCTGGAGACGCTCAGCCTGCGCATGAGCGCCGCCTGCCGTAACGCCGAGGCGGTCACCGCCTTCCTCGCCGGCCACGAGAAGGTGGCGCGCGTCTATTACCCGACGCTGCTGCCCGCCGAGAGCCCGGCCCGGCGCACCTTCGCGCGCCAGTGCGACGCGGCGGGCACCACCTTCTCCTTCGACATCCGCGGTGGCGAGGCGGCGGCCTTCCGCTTCCTCAACGCGCTGCGCATCTTCAAGCTGGCGGTGAGCCTCGGCGGCACGGAATCGCTCGTCTGCCATCCGGCGACGACCGTCCATTCCGGCGTGCCGAAGGAAACGCGCGAGCGCATCGGCATCAGCGACGCCACCATCCGCATGTCCATCGGCATCGAGCACTCGGACGACCTCATCGCCGACCTGACGCAGGCGCTGTCGGTGGCTTAGCCAGGCGTCGGCAGTCGGCGGTCGGCAGTCGGCAGTCGGCAGTCGGGGAAAAGGCAGCCGTCCCATACGGGGAGCAACCTCGTTTCCCGGGCGCATGCAGCGAAGCGGAATGCGACCCGGGCACCAGCACAAGACTCGCCGAAGGCCCCGAACCACCTGAGAGGCATGGACCCCGGATCTGCACCGCATCACTGCGTGCTGCGGCGCGTCCGGGGAACGCGCCTGCGCCGGAGGGATCGCCCCCTCCCCGCGTACGACATCGTCTCCCGGGCGCATGCAGCGTGAGCGGAATGCGACCCGGGAACCAGCGCTGGCGACTCGCCGCAGGCGCCGCACGGCCTGCACCGTCTGGCCCTGGCCCTGCACCGCACCGTTTCATGCTGCGGCCCCTCCCGGTGACGAGCCTGCGCCGCGACAGCCGGTCACTCGCCGCGGAGCGCCCATATCCGCGATTGCCTCGGCGGCTGCCGCTCGCCCATGATGCCGCGAGCGGATGCGGATTCTGCGCCGCGGCGCGCACGGACGGGCGATGACAGCGACAGTACCAGTCGAGACCTACAAGGACGCCCTCCTCGTTCTCGCCGCGGCCGGCGCGGCCGTGCCCATGATCAAGCTCCTCCGCATCAGCCCGGTTCTCGGCTTCCTCGGCGTGGGAGCCGTGCTCGGGCCGCACGGGCTCGGCGACCTCGTCGGCGAGGTACCGGTGCTGCGCTACCTCACCATCTCCGACCAGGAGCTGATGGCGCGCATCGCGGAATTCGGCGTCGTGTTCCTGCTCTTCGTGATCGGCATCGAATTGTCCTGGGCCCGCCTGTGGACGTTGCGGCGCCTCGTCTTCGGGCTCGGCTTCGCCCAGGTCGTGGCCTGCGCCACCGCGCTCGGCCTCGGCGTCGCGCTCGCGGGCGGCGCGGCGGCGGAGGCGCTCGTCATCGGCAGCGCCCTAGCCCTGTCCTCCACCGCGATCGTGCTTGAATCGCTCGCCGAGCGCCGACGCCTCGGCACCTCCGCCGGACGTACGAGCTTCGCCGTCCTCCTGTTCCAGGACCTTGCGGTGGTGCCGCTCCTCTTCCTCGTCGGCGTGCTCGGCGCGCGCGAGGAAGGCTCCGTGGCGACGGGCTTCGTCATCGCCATCGGCCAGGCGGTCTTCGCCATCGCGGTCATCGTGCTGATCGGCCGGCGGGCACTGCGCCCCTTCTTCCGCCTCGTCGCGGCCGCCGACAGCCCCGAATTGTTCATGGCGGCGGCCCTCCTCGTCGTCGTCGGCACCGCGCTCGCGACCGGCGCGGCCGGCCTATCCATGCCGCTCGGCGCCTTCATCGCCGGGCTGCTTCTGGCCGAGACGGAATATCGCCGGGAGATCGAGGTGATGATCGCGCCCTTCAAGGGGCTGCTCCTCGGCGTCTTCTTCATCAGTGTCGGCATGATGGTGGACATCGGCGGCATCGCGCGCCAGCCCGGCATCATCCTCGGCGCAGCCGCCGCGGCGGTCCTCGTGAAGACGCTCATCGTCTACGGCCTCGTGCGTCTCTTCTCCGGCGGCCACGCGGCGGCGGCCGAGAGCGCCCTGCTGCTCGGCCCCGGCGGCGAGTTCGCGTTCGTCCTGCTCACCCATGCCGCCGCCCTCGCCGTCATCCCCCGCCCGGTGAGCGACATCGCCATCGCGGCCACGGCCGTGACGATGGTGTTCATTCCCCTGCTCGCGCGCCTCGGCGCCATCGCCGCCGGGCGTTTCGACCGTCCCGGAGCCCTGCCTCCGGAGGCGCAGGTGCAGCCGGAGCCGGGCGAGCACGGGCACGCCATCATCATCGGCTGCGGCCGCGTCGGCCGCCTCGTCTCCGACATGCTGGCGGCCCAGGCGATCGACCATCTCGTGGTCGACCGGGACGTCGCGACCGTCACCGCGGAGCGCCGCCAGGGCCGCAACGTCTTCTACGGCGACGCGACCCGGCGCGAATACCTGCGCCTGTGCGGCATCGCCGATGCCGCCGGCCTGATCATCACCGTCGATGCCTCGACGGCCGTCGACGAGATCGTCCTTCAGGCGAAGGCCCTGAAGCCCGGCATCAAGATCATCGCGCGCGCCCGCGACGCACGCCACGCGCGGCATCTCTACGGCCTCGGCGTGACGCATGCGGTCCCCGAGACCATCGAGGCGAGCCTCCAGCTCTCGGAAGCCTCCCTCGTCCATCTCGGCGTGCCCATGGGACTGGCCATCGCCGCGGTGCACGACCGGCGCGACCTCTTCCGCAACGAACTGCGCGCCATGCGCGAAAGCGGGGGGCAGTGACCACCGCGACAGCGCCAAGCCGGAAAAGTGCTTCGCGCCGGTTGACTTATTCCACCGACGTACCGACAGTAATCCCCGTTGAATTTTAAAGCTGTTTGGAATTATTGGCCTGTCGGCCAGCGTGCTCCCCACACGAAAACGGGGAAGATCGACCGTTCATATAGGGGGGAGTGGCATGAGAAGGACAGCCATTATCGTCTCTGCCGTTGCGGCTTCACTTGCCGTTGCAGGGTGCGTCTCGTCGATCCAGAACAAGGAAGACATGCTGTCGGCGGCCGGCTTCAAGATCAAGCCGGCGGATACGCCCGACAAGCTCGCCTCGCTCAAGGCGCTGCCGGCGCACAAGTTCGTCCAGCAGGCGCAGAACGGCAATGTCCTCTATCTCTACGCCGACCCCAGCATCTGCCGCTGCCTGTACTATGGCGACCAGACGGCCTACGGCAACTACCGGCAGATGGTCTTCCAGCAGAACCTCGCCGACGAGCAGCAGATGACGGCGATGATGAACCAGCAGGCCGCGATGAACTGGGACTGGGGCGTCTGGGGCCCCGGATGGTACTGACATAACATGGAGACTGCCGGCGCGGCACAAGCATCGGATACCGGAAGCCAGACAAAACCCCGCGCCGGCCCATGCATCGATTATTATATAAACGGGTGGATTGACGTTGAACTACGCAATACACGGAAACATGAACAGGTATTCATTTTTGTAAATATTCTGATAACATGAACATTGCGGAAGTTTAATTTGAAATCGGGCATCGGGGAGCCCATCCTTGGTCCACATCGAATGGAGGACCACGATGAAGAAAGCGATCGTTGCAGCGGCCCTTGCGGCGGGCGTTGCCGTCACTCCCCTCATGGCCATGGCCCAGAATGGCGCGCAGCCCGGCGCCGGCCCGCGTGCCGAGCAGGCGGAGAAGCGCGGCCCCCGCTTCAGCGAAGCCGACCGGGCGGCGTTCCTCGACGCGCGCATCGCCGGCCTCAAGGCTGGCCTCAAGCTCACCGCCGACCAGGAGAAGAACTGGCCTGCCCTCGAGACCGCCCTGCGCGACATGGCCAAGGCCCGTGCCGACGCCATGCAGGAGCGGCGCGAGAGCCGGACCGAGCGCACGGAACGCCGGGGCGCCATCGAGCGTCTCGAGATGCGCGCCGACTTCATGGAGAAGCGCGCTACCGAGATGAAGAAGTTGGCCGAAGCCGCCAAGCCGCTCTACGAAAGCCTCGACGAGGCGCAGAAGGGCCGCTTCGACGTGCTGATGCGCGCTGGCATGCAGCGCGGTCACGGCCATCGCATGCGTCACGCCGGTTTCCACCACCGTGGCGCTCCGCCGGCCCCGCCGGCTCAGCAGCAGTAAGCGCCCGGCCCTCGGTCGGTCGTTTCGAGACCCGTCAACCCAGCACCTTGGCCGCCGGCATGCCCGGCGGCCCTTTTTTTGATGCCGTCGCGCGGCGCTGCGAGGGCTGCATTAGCGCTTTGCGATGCGGTTGAATCGGAAAGAGCGTCTATCTTTCAGAGAATAGAGCATTTTCTTCGCCGGACCGGCATCCACTTCGGTGGAAAATGCTCTAGATTGCCGGCATGTTCCTCGACTTCTTCACCGCTTTGCGCGCCGCGACGATCCCCGTCACCTTGCGGGAATATCTCACCCTGCTCGGCGCGCTGGAGGCGGACCTCGCCGACAAGAAGGTGGAGGACTTCTACTATCTCGCCCGCACCTGCCTCGTGAAGGACGAGCGCAACCTTGACAAGTTCGACCGCGTCTTCGCCACTGTCTTCAACGGGCTGGAGACCCTCGGTCCGGTTGTCGAAAAGGCCGCCATTCCCGAGGAATGGCTGCGCAGGCTCGCCGAGCGCTATCTGACCGAGGAGGAGAAGCGGCAAGTCGAGGCCATGGGCTGGGACAAGCTGTTCGAGACGCTCCGCCAGCGCCTCGCCGAGCAGAAGGAGCGGCATCAGGGCGGCAGCAAGTGGATCGGCACCGCCGGCACCTCGCCCTACGGCGCCTACGGCTACAATCCCGAAGGCATCCGCATCGGCCAGGACGGCAACCGCAACTTCCGCGCCGTCAAGGTGTGGGACAAGCGCGAGTTCAGGGACCTCGACGACACGGTCGAGCTCGGCACGCGCAACATCAAGGTGGCGCTCCGGCGCCTGCGCCGCTTCGCCCGCACGGGCGCCGCCGAGGTGCTCGACCTCGACGACACCATCCGCGCCACGGCCCACAAGGGCTATCTCGACGTGAGGCTGGTGCCGGAGCGGCACAATGCGGTGAAGGTGCTGCTCTTCCTCGACGTCGGCGGCTCCATGGACTGGCACGTCGAGAAGGCGGAGGAGCTCTTTTCCGCCGCGCGCTCCGAGTTCAAGCACTTCGACCACTTCTATTTCCACAATTGCCCCTACGAGCAGCTGTGGAAGGAGAACCGCCGCCGCTTCGAGGAGACGATCCCCACCCTCGACGTCATCCGCACCTTCCCGTCGGACTATCGCGCCGTCTTCGTCGGCGATGCCTCGATGAGCCCCTACGAGATCGCCATGCCCGGCGGCTCCGTGGAGCACTGGAACGAGGAGGCGGGCGAGGTCTGGCTGCAGCGGCTGTTCACGCAATTCCCGAAGAGCGTGTGGCTCAACCCGGTGCCCGAGGAGCGCTGGGGCTACACCCGCTCCATCGCCATGGTGCGCCAGCTGATCGGCGACCGCATGTTCCCGCTGACGCTCGACGGCCTCGACCGGGCGATGCGCGCGCTGATGCGGTGAGGCGGCGGCGCCAGTCGGCAGTCGGCAGTCGGCAGTCGGCAGTCGGCAGTCGGCAGTCGGCAGTCGGCAGTCGGCAGTCGGGGGAATTGCAGACCGCCGCACCCCGGCGCAAGCTCGTATCCTGGACGCATGCAGCGAAGCGGAATGCGGGCCGGGATCCAGCGCAAGAACCTGCCGAAGGCGCCATATACCCCGCGGCGAATGGGCCCCGGATCTGCACCGCATCACTCACGTGCTGCGGTGCGTCCGGGGCACGAGCGCGCCTTTACGCGCACCGCTCGCCTCCACCTCCTCGCCCGGCCCTCTCGCCTCCGCCCCCTTGCCTCCGCGCCCGCCTTCGCCGACAAGACGGCCATGCAGGATCAGGACGACATCGCAGAGGACGCCGGGAACCCGCCCGGCCACGTCTATCGCCAGAAGCCCCGGCCCGTCGGCTTCGAGGTCACCTACCGGCTCGAGGGCGACCGGCTGGTGGCCGATGCCGGGCGACGCGTCGACACCGTCGCGCTGTCAGCGATCAGGGAGATTCGCCTGACGTTCGAATCGAAGACGGCGGTGCGCGAGGTCTACCGCACGACCCTGCGCATGGCGGACGGCCGCAGCCTGTCGCTCACCAATGTCAACTGGGGCCTCTCCGGCGCGCAGACGCAGAACGGCGATTATTCCGCCTTCGTGCGGGCTCTCGTCGCCGCGGTGGCGGCGGCCAATCCGGGCGTCGCCATCCGCTGCGGCCGCTCCCACGCCGCCTGGCTGCTGCTGGCGGCCATCGGCCTCGTCACGATCTTCGGCTTGGCCGGCTTCGCATACCAGGCCGTCAGCCAGGGCGCAGGCACGACGGCTCTCATCGGCCTTGCCGTGCTCGCCCTCGCCTATTGGCAGCTCGCCCCGCTCGTCTTGCGCAACCGTCCGCGGCCGGCGACCGCGGACGATCTGCCGGCCGACCTCCTGCCGCGAAGCTGAAGCCCCTGCCGCTTTAGCCCTCGCCGGTGTGATTCTCGCGCACCACGAGCACCGAGCACGGCGCATGCCGGACGATGGTGGAGGCGTTGGAGCCGAGGAGATAGGTCGCCATGGCGGGGCGGTGGGAGCCGACGACGATGAGGTCGGCGTTCATCTTCGCCGCCTCCTCGAGCACCTCGTTGTAGACGGCGCCCATATGGACCGCCGTGGAGACGCGCTCCCTCGGCAGCGGCACGGATTCGGCGACTTCCTTGAGCTTGGCCTCGCTGTCGGTCTGCTGCTCGGCGTCGAAATCCGGCGGCACGAACTCCATGAAGGTCACGGGAAGGATCGAGCGCACATAGATGAGGCGCACCTGACCGCCGGAGGCATTGGCGAAGGCCACCGCCTTGTCGATGGCCGCGCGCGAGACCTCGACCTCGGCGAGATCGACCGGCACCAGGATGGACTTGAACATCGAAACCCCCTTGTCATCGAGACGATGAAACCTAGTCACCCAGCCTCGCCGCGGCGTTGATCGAGGTCAACCGCCCCCGGCGCGGGCGAGCGCGGCTTCAGCGGCATGGAGCGCACGCCGTCCGGCACGGAAAATGCGCAACGCCGATCAAGCCGCTATCGGTACTCTCCACCGGCGCCGGAAGGACCGGCGCGACGCGCGAGGGAGCGGAACGGAGACATGATCGGCCTGAAGTCGCAGACACGCCTCGACTACGCCGAGCGGATCGCCCGGGTCGCCACGCATATCGCCGGCCACCTCGACGGCGACCTGTCGCTCGAGCGTCTCGCCGGCATCGCCTGTCTCTCGCCCTACCACTTTCACCGCATCTACCGGGCGATGACGGGCGAGACGGCGGCGGAGACGGCGCGGCGCCTCAGGCTGCACCGCGCCGCCCATGGCCTCGTCGCCTCGCAATCGCCCATCGCGCGCATCGCCGCCCGGGCGGGCTACGGCAGCGTCGCCGCCTTCACGCGCGCCTTCGCGGCCTCCTACGGCCATGCCCCCGCAGCCTACCGGCGCCGCGGCCGCCTGCTGCCCGGCGCCGGGCGTCCCCACGAAGAGGATGGACCCATGACCAGTCCCTGGACCGTCACCCTGCAGCCCATGTCGGCGCTGCGCCTCGCCGCCATCCGCCATGTGGGACCCTACATGGAGATCGGCCGTGCCTTCGACCGGCTGATGCCCTGGGCAGCGGCGCGCGGCCTCCTCGGCCCGGGCGCCGTCACCGTCGGCGTCTATTACGACGACCCGGGCAGCGTCGCAGCCAAGGACCTGCGCTCCGACGCCGGCATCACCGTCGGCCCCG
Source organism: Chelatococcus caeni (assembly GCF_014196925.1). Lineage (GTDB taxonomy): Bacteria > Pseudomonadota > Alphaproteobacteria > Rhizobiales > Beijerinckiaceae > Chelatococcus_A > Chelatococcus_A caeni. The sequence goes on from NZ_JACIEN010000003.1 coordinate 243,042, forward strand.
AGGTCGAGGACGACGCCACCGTCCACATCGTCCCCATCGCTGCCGGCACGCACGCCGTGCTGCGCCACCGAGGGCCCTATGCCGAGCTGGAGCGCGCCTACGACTGGCTCTACCGCGCCTGGCTGCCCGCGAGCGGGCACGAACCGGCGGACCGCCCGCCCTACGAGATCTATCGCAACGACCCGCGCGAGGTGCCGGCGCAGGATCTCGTCACGGACATCTGCCTGCCGCTCGCCGAGGGGTGAGCGAAAGCCGGCTCAGCCCTGCCGCTCGGGCGTGCGCACCACGAGGCCGTCGAGCTCCGGCCGCACGCGGATCTGGCAGGACAGGCGCGAGCTGGGCCTGACGTCGAAGGCGAAGTCGAGCATGTCCTCCTCCATCGGCTCGGGCTCGCCCACCGCCTCGCGCCAGGCCTCGTCCACATAGACGTGGCAGGTGGCGCAGGCGCAGGCCCCGCCGCACTCGGCCTCGATGCCCGGCACGCCGTTGCGGATGGCCGTCTCCATCACGGTGGCGCCGACCTCGGCCTCCACCGTGCGGGCGGTATCGTCGGCATCGATGAAAGTGATCTTGGGCATGCCCTGCTCCGTGGCGATTCCCGCCCTCTTTAGAACATTTGCAGGCGATGTGAACACCGGCGGTGCGTCGCAGCCGCCACCCGCCCCGGATCAGCCGCGTGTCAGGAGTTCGGCGAGGGCCGCATCGCAATCGGCAGCAGCCGCCTCGAGGGGCGGGAGCAGATGCTCGAGCCCGGCCTGCTCACCGCCTTCGGTGGCGCGCCGCAGCTCGGCCTCGATCCGTCTTGCAGCCTCGGCGAGGGGGCGGGCGCCGATGGCGAGCGAAGCCCCCTTGAGCGTGTGGGCGGCTTCGTAGCGCAGCGCGGCCGCGCCATTGCCGGCGATGACGGCCATCTGGCCCTTGAGCTGCTCGCGGAAGAGCTGGGCCACCTCGCGCATCAGGGCCGCGTCACCGGCGGCCTGGCGCAGCAGGAATTCCTCGTCCAAAGGCGAAGCGGCATCATCCGTCTCGCGGGCAGCCATCATGATCCTCGTCCCGGCGGCGAGCCGGCAGGGCCGGCGATCGGGCTTGTCCACATGGAAGAGAGCCGCTTCATGCGCCGTCCGTCAACCATGCCACTCTCCCGCCATAAGTCTTTGACGTTTCAAATGGTAAACAAGGCGTTAACGAAACATTCAAGTGGCCGTCCGGTCGGGTTTCTTTCACCGGAACCGAACGATAGACTGTTTTGGTAAATGGCGGTCCTTGCGGCCGGGCGGTCTTGCGCAAGCGAGGAGGCCCCGTCCGGACGCAGGCCGCCGTTGCCGGAACAGGCAGCGGCGGCGGACCCGTGGTGTGGCGTGAGTGAGGCGGCGATCATGGCCAAGGACAATCAGGCAAAAGACCCGACGGAAGCAGCCCTGTCGGCTATCGAGCAGGCGTTGAACCTGACGGCGCTCGACAGTCGGGCGGCGACGGCGCGCAAGCTGCCCGATCCGGCGGAGGAGCCGCGCCTGCCCGAGATCGACGAACAGGCCTTTTTCGCCTCCGTTACGGGTGCCCCGGCCGAGAAGCCGGCCGAAGGCACCCCCGAGATGCCCAAGGCGAGCCAGCTCTCGCCTGCCAAGCCGTCCCTCAAGATGCCGGCACCGAAGCCCGGCACCCGGGACACCGCGCCTGCCACGGACGATGGGAAGCCGATGAGCGCCCGCCCCGCCGAAAAAGCCGCCCCTGATTCAGCCGCCCGCCCGGCCGGCCAGAAGCCGGCCGGTGTCGTCGCGCCCGATCCCTCCCGCGTCGCCAACGACGACAAGGAGACGGTGGGGGCCCTTCTGCAGGCCCTGCAGGCCCGGCCCTCCTCCCGCGCCTACTGGCTCGCCCTCCTCGCCTCGCTCGTGTGGCTCGGCCTCACCGGGGCCGGCATCTGGCAGCGCTACAACCTCGGCGCCGTCGGCATCGATGGCGCCATCGGGGCCATCGGCGCCGTCGAGGGCGCCCTGCTCGCCCTGACGGTCTTCGGCCCCGTCGTGCTGTTCTTCGTCCTCGCGACGCTGCACACCCGCGCGCAGGAGATGCGCCTCGTCGCCCGCGCCATGACGGGCGTTGCCGTGCGCCTCGCCCAGCCCGAGAACCTGGCCGCCGATTCCGTCGTGAACCTCTCCCAGGCCGTGCGCCGCGAGGTGGCCGCGATGGGCGACGGCCTCGAGCGGGCGCTCGCCCGTGCCGGCGAGCTCGAGACGCTGGTGCGCACCGAGATTTCCACGCTGGAGCGCGCCTACGGCGACAACGAGATCCGCATCCGCTCGCTGCTCGACGAGCTCGTCGCCCAGCGCGAGGCCATCATCAGCAATGGCGAGCGGGTGAAGACCGCCATCTCCGGCGCGCACGAGCATTTCGCCCAGGAGCTCGAGGGTGCGAGCCGCGTCATCGCCGAGGCCGTCGCCTCCGCCGGCACGCGCGTGACCGAGCAGCTCGGCTCGAAGGGCGAGCAGATCACGCTCGCCCTCGGCCGCGCCGGCGACCGGATGATCGACGAGATCACCTCGCGCGGCGGCGACCTCGTCGAGCGCCTCGGCTCCACCAGCGACGCCGTCGGCGCCCGCCTCGCCAGCGCCAGCGCCGACGTCACCTCGACGCTCGACGGCAAGGCACGCGAGATCACCGAAGCCATCGAGCGCACCGGCCAGGTGCTCACCACAGGCCTCAACGAAGGCGCCGCCGATCTCACCCGCACCCTCGCCGAGACCGGCACGAGCGTCGCCGAGCAGATCGCCCAGCGCGCCATGGAGGTCAACGACACCCTGCGCTCCACGGGCGAGACGCTCAGCGTCGCCATCGGCGCCCGCGGCGAGGAGGTGACGCAGCGCATCGAGATCACCGGCCGCGAGATCGCCGACACCATCGCCTCGCGCGGCGAGGGCCTCGCCGTGCGCCTCGCCGAGACGGGCGAGCGCATCCACGAGGTCATCAACGTCAACGGCCGTTCCCTCGAGCAGACGCTCGCCGAAACGGGCGACCGCCTCGCCGGCCTCATCGAGGAACGCACCAACACCGCCCGCACCGTCTTCTCGCAGAGCGCGACGGAGCTGGAGACGACCCTCACCAGCACCAGCGAGCGCATGGCCGCCCTCATCTCCGAGCGCGCCAACGCCGCCTGCAGCTTCTTCGAGGACGGCGCCCAGGCGCTGGAGATGACCCTCAACACGGCGGGCGAGCGGATCGCCGGCCTCGTCGAGGATCGCACCAGCGTCGCCCGCGAGCTGTTCGAGAACAGCACCCGCACGCTCGACGAGAGCCTGTCGACCACCGGCGAGCGCCTCGCGGCGCTGCTCGAGAGCCGCTCGGACGACGTGCGCCGCGCCTTCGAGACCGGCACGCAGGCCCTCGACCGCAGCCTCGCCAACACCGGCGAGCAGCTGTCCGGCCTGCTTGAGAGCCGCTCGGAAGCCATCCGCCTCGCCTTCGAGAACGGCACCCGCACCCTCGACGAAAGCCTGTCGAGCACGAGCGGGCACCTGTCGAGCCTGCTCGACAGCCGCTCCGAGAGCATCCGCCTTGCCTTCGAGAACGGCACGCGCGCGCTCGATGACAGCCTCTCCAGCACCGGCGAGCGCCTCGCCGACCTCCTCGAGACCCGCGCCGAGAACGTCCGCGCCGTCTTCGAGAACGGCACCCGCGGCATCGAGGAGAGCCTCGGGACGGTCGGCGACCGCCTCGCCTCGCTGGTCGAGGACCGCACCAACCTCGTGCGCACCGCCTTCGAGGACAGCGCCCGCTCGCTCGAGACCACGCTCTCGACCACCGGCACGCACATGGCCTCCCTGCTCGAGGAGCGCACCGCGAGCGCCCGCGTCACCTTCGAGGAGAGCGCGCGGACGCTCGCCGAGGAATTCGCCGGCCGCACCTCCGAGCTGCGCGACATGCTCGCCAGCCAGACGGACGAGACCCGCGCCCTCATGGCCGGCACCGGCAAGGACGTCGTGCTCGCCATTGCGACGCAGGCCTCGCGCGTCAACGAGGCCCTGGCGCGCAACGCCGAGGCCCTCGCCGAGACCATCGACACCCGCGGCCGCCTCGTCGACGAGAAGCTGGGCGAGCGCCTCGCCGCCTTCGAGAAGACGATGGAGACCGGCGGCGACAAGCTGGAGATGACGCTCTACGCCCGCCTGTCGGCCTTCGAGGAGACCATCGAGAACCGGGCCCTCAGCCTGGACAACACGCTCAACGCGCGCCTCTCGGCCTTCGAGAACGCCATCGAGAGCCGCGCGGTCAGCCTCGACAGCACGCTCGACACGCGCCTCTCCGCCTTCGAGAATGCCATCGAGAGCCGCACGTCGACCCTCGACGCGAGCCTGTCGGAGAAGCTCTCCAGCTTCGAGCGCACGGTGGATGCGCGCGCCGGCTCGCTCGACGAGACGCTGTCGGCCCGCCTCGGCTCCTTCCAGCAGCTCGTGGAGAGCGGCGCCCGCACGCTCGATGCCACCCTCGGCGCGCGCCTCGCGGCGCTCGAGGAGACCATCGAGCAGCGCGGCCACCGGCTCGACGCGGCGCTGTCCATGCGCCTCGCCGGCTTCGAGGATGTCATCGTCACCAAGGGCCAGGCGCTCGCCGAGCGCATCGCCAACGACACGTCGGGCTTCACGACGACCGTCACGGCCCGCCTCGCTGATGTCGAGAACCTGCTGACGACCCACGGCACCCAGCTTGCCGACGCGCTCGCCGAGCGCACCAAGGAGGCCGGCGACGTCATGGAAGCGCACATCGCGCGCTTCGAGGAACGTTCGGCCACCAAGAGCCAGGAGATCGCGAAGTCGCTCGACGGGCTCATCGTGCGCATCGACGACAATCTCGGCTCCCGCGCCAGTGCCCTCAACGACGCCCTCGTCGAGCGCACCAAGGAGATCGCCCGCGTCATGGCCGAGGGCGGCCGCGACGTCACCCAGGCGCTCGCCTCCAAGGTCGACGAGATCAGCGGCGTCATCTCGACGAAGAGCGCGCAGCTCACCGAGGTGCTCTCGGGCAAGGCGCAGGAGATCAACGAGACGCTGGGCGGCCGCGCCCTCGACATCGCGGCGACGCTCGACCAGCGCGTCGCCCGCTTCGAGGAGCGGGTCGTCGACCGGCTCGACACCGTCAGCGCCACGCTCGACGAGCGCGGCCAGGCGATCTCCGAGAACCTCGCCGCCCGCGCCGAGGCGATCAACGCCACCCTCGGCAACCGCGCCCAGGAGCTGGAGCGCCTCTTCGACGACAAGGGCCTCGGCCTCGTCGGCGCCATCGCCGACCGCGGCGAGAGCATCGCCCGCGAGGTCGCCTCGGTCGGCGAGGCGGTGGTGCGCACGCTGGAGACGCGCGGCCGCTCCATCGTCGATGCGGTGCAGGAGCGCTCGCAGGAGCTCACCGACCTGTTCGGCTCGTCGAGCGAATCGCTGCGCCGGGTCATCGAGGACGGCACCAGCCGCTCCATCGAGACGCTGATGTCCACCAACGACCGCCTGAAGGGCGAGCTGTCGGGCGTGCTCGACCGCCTGTCCGAGGCCAACCGCCTGCTGCAGCAGATGACGGCGAGCGCCAGCGCCAACCTCGCCCAGGTCGAGGACGGGCTGACGAGCCGCGTCGGCGAACTGCAGGAGGTGCTCGGCGCGGTGAAGGAGGAGACCGGCCGCGCGGCGGGCGATGTCGCCGCCCAGGTCGAGGCGCTGCGCGCCATCTCCGGCCAGACGCTGACCCAGGCCGCCGGTCTCGCCGAGAAGCTCGGCCAGCAGGGCCGGGCCGTCGCCGAGGTCACGAACGAGCACATCAAGGCCATCGCCGAGGCGACGCGCCTGCTCGAAGGCGTCGAATCCCGCGTGGGCGTCGCCCTCGACGAGCGCCGCCAGACGCTGGAGAACCTCGTCTCGGTTGTCGGCGAGCGGGCCGACGACATGGAATCGATCACCCGGTCCTTCAGCGCCCTCCTCTCGGAGACGCTGCAGGAGGCGGAGCGCAAGGCGCGCCAGATCGGCTCCGTGCTGGCCGAGAACGCCCAGTCGGCCACCCAGGCCATCGGCGAGCAGTTCGACCTCATCCGCACGACGACCGGCAAGGAGCGCGAGCGCACGGCGGCTGCCCTGCGCCAGGCCTACGAGCAGGTCATCGCCGAGATGAGCCAGGGGCTCAGCCAGGCCACCGAGCGCTTCCACTCCGTCGCCAACGACATGCGCGGCATGACGGCCCGCATCCACGAGGAGCTGGAGGCGACGCGCGGCGAGCTGAAGCGCGGCGTGATCGAGATGCCGCGCGAGACGCAGGAGACGACCGCCGCCATGCGCCGCGTCGTCGCCGACCAGATCAAGGCGCTCAACGAGCTGACCGAGATCGTCACCCGGTCGGGCCGCGCCGTCGACGTGGTGGAAGCGGCCCAGCCGCGTCGTCCGGCCCAGGCCGAGCGTTCGACTGCCGAGCGTCCGGTTGCCGAGCGCCCGGTCGCGCCGGCGCCGCGGCCCCAGCCGGCACCGCAGGCTGCCCAGCCGGCTGCGGCTCCCGCCCCGCAACCGGCGCCGCGTGCGCCCGCCCCTGCCCCGCAGCGCGAGGCCGCGCCGCAGCAGGCCGGCGGCCGCGGCTGGCTCTCGGATCTCCTCGTGCGCGCCTCGCGCGACGAGGGCGAGCCGGCGAAGCCCGCAGCCCCCGCCGCGCAGGCCGCGGCCGGCGCGCCCGCCAACCAGCGCCGCACCATCGAGCTGCTCGATTCCATCTCGGTCGATATCGCCCGGATGATCGATCACGATGCGGCGGTGGAGCTGTGGGACCGCTACAAGCGCGGCGAGCGCAACGTCTTCACCCGGCGGCTCTATACGCTGCAGGGCCAGCAGACCTTCGAGGAGATCCGCCGCAAGTACCGTCAGGACGCGGAGTTCCGTGAGACGGTGGACCGCTACATCGACGAGTTCGAGCGCCTGCTCGCCGAGGTCTCGCGCCAGGACCGCGACTCGATGATGGCCAAGACCTACCTCACGTCGGAGACCGGCAAGGTCTACACCATGCTGGCGCACGCCACCGGCCGCTTCGACTGATCGCGGCCCGGCTCGGAAGAAAAAAGGCGCGGCTCCCTCCGCGCCTTTTTCTTTGTTCCTCGCGGCGCGGAGCGCCGTCGTTCCGTGGGGGGCGTGCCGGTGATATTATCAGAAGCAGTCACGCAGCTGCGTGGATGCGGAGCGAAGGCGGTCAGCCGCACAGCCCGCCATTCTTTCGTGCGAGGCCGGCCATGGCATCTCAGCGCACGGACTACATGCCCATCGAAGAGTTCCGCAGGCGCGCCAACGAGCATGAGCTCGGCGGGTGGACGCCGATCCTGCCGAAGCCCGTCGTCCTCCTGACTCCGACCTTCGACCTGGACTTCGACAGGTTCGCAGCCAACGTCGCCTACGAGCTGCGCCACTACATCGTCTACAGATCCGATGGCGGCTACTTTGCCCGCGGCCTCGTCCGCGCCACGCAGGAGCTGCAGGGTCTTCATGCCGAACTCAAGGGCGAGGGCTATCCCCCTGGCCAGAAGATCACCATCGCCGCCGCCCTCTACCGGCGCTCGCATCGCGAGCCGACGAGCCGGTGGATGATGAGCATCAAGTTCGCCCGGGTGAGCATCACCGAGGACGAAGCGATGGCGATCACCGCCTCGCCGCAGGTCACGCTCCAGTCGGAGCGCAACCTGGCGGAGCGCATCCTCGACTTCGCGGCCCAGGCTGCGAACGAGCCGAGCTGGGCCGGAGACCGCAAGAAGCGCCTCGGAGACTGGGTGGACCTCGCCAGGAAGATCGGTTTTCCAGGCTTCCTCGACCTCTGGTACTATGACCGTGGCCTCGTCGCGCTCTATGTCCAGGTCCAGTTCGAGAACGAGCGCGGGGAGATGACGGGACACCGCGACCCGCCCTTCGACGGCCATTACCGGGGGATGGATTGGCGCGTCTATCCCTTCCGGATGGCCATGGCCGAATGCAAGACGAAAACCAGCGTCGACGACTGCTACGCCCATGTCGCCAACCAGCTGGCGCAGGCGGAGCGGGACATCTTCAGCCAGATCGACGACATCTACAGGACGCTCGCCAAGAGCGGGCCGGCCCAGTCCCTGGATCCACGCCCCGGCTCGATCACCGGCTCGCCTGAAAGGCGCTTCCGCAGCCTCGCCCCGTTCCTCAAGGATCTGAAGAAGCGGCTCTATGATCCCAACACGCTGTACGGAGCCTTCACCAAGTACAGCCAGACCCAGCCGGGCTTCTGGGATCGCTATTGAGTAGCGGCCGCAGTGGGAAGCGCCCCGCGTCCGGCAGGGGCCGGCCTTTTGCAGCGGTCGAGCAGCTGCTCCGCTCATGGGAGTTCACCCTTTGCATTTGCACGCGAGAGGGAGCAATTTTCCCGCGCCGGGATCCGCTGCGCCAGTGGCGTCGGCCGGCCCGCGTCGCGACGACAGATCGAAGGACCCTGCTCGCCCGCCATGACCGCCTCTCGCCCCATCCTCTATGGCCGGGAAGACAGCCTCGACCGCGCCGAGTTCCGGCGGGTGCTGATCGAATCCGGCCTCGGCGCGATCCGCCCCGTCGACGATGAAGCGCGACTGGAGGCGATGCTCTCCGGCGCCGATCTCATCGTCACGGCGCGCCGCGACGAGCCTGGCCGGCCGCTTCTCGGCGTCGCGCGCTGCGTCACCGATTTCAGCTGGTGCTGCTACCTGTCCGAGCTCGCCGTGTCGCGTTCGGCCCAGGGCCTCGGCATCGGCAAGGGGCTTCTCGACGAAACCCGCCGCCTGATCGGCCCGCAGGTCAGCCTGATGCTCGCCTCGGTACCTGATGCGGTCGGCTTCTATGAACGCGCCGGCATGGCGCGCATCGCCGATGCCTTCTGGTATCGGCGGGAGCGGTAACAGCCGGGCTCGGGCTGTGCCGCGGAAAGACGGCTGGCGCGAGCTGCGAGATACCGAACTCTTGAACATGCTCAGGCGCTGACCGGCGCGCCCCTCGCGCCCCGCGGATGGCGATGCAGCGTCGATCGCCCAGCCCGGTCCGCGCCATCGTGCCCCGGCGCTGGAACAGAACGCCGAATTGTTGGTTGTTCTGCCCCAACCTGCGAGGGAGGCCAGCATGACCGACTACAGCTCCAGCTCCAGCTCCGGCGTCGCCACCGAGGAAACCAGCAGCCTCATCGCGGCGAGCAAGGTCGAAGGCACGGACGTCTACAACCGTCAGAGCGAGCATCTCGGCTCGATCTATGACGTCATGATCGACAAGCGCTCCGGCCAGGTCGCCTATGCGATCATGTCGTTCGGCGGCTTTCTCGGCATGGGCGAAAGCTACCATCCCCTGCCGTGGCGCGTCCTGACCTACGACACCGGCATGGGCGGCTACGTCGTCGATCTCGACAAGAGCCGGCTCGAAGGGGCGCCCAGCTACGGCGTCAACGATGAGCCGAATTGGCAGGATCGCGGCTACACCCGCAGCATCGACGATTATTACGGCGTGCCGCCGTATGGCGGGATCTGACGGCGGTTGCAGGAGCCGCACCTTGCGGCTCCTCTCTTCCTAGCCGAGTAGCACACCGGTCACACCCGTGCCGGCGACCAGCGCACGATCTGCAGCAGCACGGACGACAGCGCTTCGTCGAGCGCGCGCGCTGCTCCCGGCCCGGTGATGCCGGCGACCGGCACGCGCGCCGAGAAGATCTTGGCCGAGACCACGCGGCCGCTGACCGTCTCGATGAGGCGCGCCGAGATCTCGACCACCGCCTCGGACGAGGTGCTCGACACCTCGAAGCGGCGGATTTCGCTGCCGAGCGCGTAATTGGCGACGACGCCCTCGCCCGGGCGCGCCACGCGGCCGAGGCGGCTGCCGTTCTCGAAGGTCTGAATCAGACGCGTCTGCACCAGCTTGGGCAGCCGGTCGGCCCATTGCACCCCGTCGAGCTGCGAGACGGCGCCGCCCTCACTCTTGACGATGATGGCGCTGCCGTCGAGCGTCTGCAGCGCCACGGGCTCCGTCACGATGAGCTGGTCGCCGCCGATGCGGGCCGCCCCCGTCACCTCGCGCGGCGCCGAGAGATCGAAGGTCGCGGGCGCCGGGCCGGCGCAGCCGGCGAGGACGAGCGCCGCCGCGAACAGCGCGCAAGCGTCGGGGCGAACGGAGCCGCCGGAAGAAGCGGCAGACGATCTGCGGTTCATGTCAGCGACCACTGTAGGCTGGCAATCCCGGCTTGCTGCCGAAGATGAACTGCTGGGGGTTGCGCTCGACGCTGCGCAGGACGCGGTTGATCTCGTTGAGGGTCCGGCGCCCTTCGCTCGCCAGCGCCTCGTAATCGCGCAGGCCGGGGCCGGTGAAGCGGTTGATGCCGGTCGTGATCTCGGCCGTGCGCTTGTCGAGGTTGTCGGCCAGCACGCGGATGGAACGGGCGGCCTCCGCCACCTCCTCGAAGGCGCCCTTGCCCTCCGGCGAGGAGAGGAAGCCTTCCGCCGCCTTCAGGACGCCGTCGACACGGTCCGCCGCGACGTCGAGCTTCTTCGAGATCGAGGCGATGTCCTTCAGCGTCGACTCGATGTCGCCGCTCGAATCGCCGAGCGCCGCGGTGAAGCGGTCGACGTTGTCGACGATGCGCGTGACGCGGTCCGGCGGCACCGCCTTCACCACCTCGTCGAGATTTGCCGCGAGCGTGTCCAGCCGCTTCGACAGGTCGGCGGCGTTGCTGAGGAGCCGCTCGAGGCCGGGAGCGTTGTCGGCGAGGGCGCTGGAGAACCGCTCGACGTTCTGCACCGTGCGGGTGATCGGATCCTCGGCCTGGCCGACGATGCGGTCGAACTTGGTCAGCACATCGTCCGCCTTGCCCGCGAGCCGCTGCGCCGTCTCCAAGAGGTCCTGGAAATCCGAGCGGTCGGCGAAGATGGTCGGCAGCGGCTGGCCGGGACCCGCCTCCAGCGGCGGTGCGGCGGGATCGCCGCCGGTGAGCTGGATGTTGGCGACGCCGGTCAGGCCCTGGTATTCGAGCCTCGCCTTCGTATCGGTATTGATCGGCGTCGTCCGGTCGACGTCGACGCGCGCGACCACGCGGCGCGGGTCCTCTGGCAGTAGTTCGATGGTCGACACCTCGCCGACCCTGAGGCCGTTGAACAGCACGAGGGAGCCGCGCGACAGGCCGGAGACGGAGCCCGAGAAGACGATGCGGTAGCCCACGCGGTTGGCGCGCACGTCCGCCCCGGCGAACCAGTAGACGAACAGGAAGGCGCCGGCGATGACCACCAGCGTGAACAATCCGATCAGAGCGTAATTGGCCCGTGTCTCCATACCGCCTGTCGTCTCTTTCTCACTCGGCCATCACGGCCCGGGCTCTCTTGCCGTGGAAATAGGCCTTCACCCAGGGGTGATCCGAGGCCAGCATATCCTCGATCGTTCCCGATGCGATGATTCGCCCCTCCCCGAGCGCCGCGATACGGTCGCAGACCGAATGGAGGCTGTCGAGGTCGTGGGTTACCATGAAAACCGTGAGCCCCAAAGTCTTCTGCAGGGTGGCGATGAGGTCGTCGAAGTCGCCCGCCCCGATAGGGTCGAGGCCTGACGTCGGTTCGTCGAGGAACACAATTTCGGGATCGAGGGCGAGCGCGCGGGCGAGCGCGGCGCGCTTGATCATGCCGCCCGACAGATCGGAGGGATATTTGTCCGCCGCGTCGGGGCTGAGGCCCACCATCTCGATCTTGAGCATGGCGAGTTCCTCGAGCAGCCGGTCCGACATGTCGAGGTACTCGCGCATCGGCACCTGCACGTTCTGCTTCACCGTCAGCGAGGAGAACAGCGCCCCGTGCTGGAACAGCACGCCCCAGCGCCGCTCGATGGCCCTGCGCGAAGCCGGATTGAGGCCGTCGAGATCCTCGCCGAAGACCTCGATGGTGCCGGCCCGCTTCGGCACGAGGCCGAGGATCGCGCGCGTCAGCACCGACTTGCCGGTGCCCGAAGCGCCGACGAAGCCGAGGATCTCGCCGCGATAGACGTCGAGATCGAGCCCCTTCATGATCGTCTTCTCGCCGAAGCCGACCTCGAGCCCGCGGACGCGGATGACGACCTCGCGCTCGCGCTCGTCGGCGGTTCTGGCGGGGGCTTGGGGCGTGTCGTCCATGTCAGTAATCGATGGCCGCGAAGAACATGGCGAAGAGACCGTCGACCACGATCACCATGAAGATGGCCTTCACCACCGATGAAGTCACCTGCCGGCCGAGCGACTCCGCCGAGCCCTGCACGGCAAGCCCTTCGAGCGAGGCGATGAGGCCGATGACGAGGGCCATGAACGGCGCCTTGATCAGGCCGACGAGGAAGGTGGAGAGCGCGATCGCCCCCTGCAGGCGGGCGAGGAAGATCTCCGGGCTGATGCCGCCATAGACCCAGGCGACGAGCCCGCCGCCGAGCAGCGCCGACATCATCGACAGGAAGGTCAGCAGCGGCAGCCCGATGATGAGTGCCAGCACGCGCGGCACGATCAGCACCTGCACGGGGTCGAGCCCCATCACGCGCAGCGCGTCCACCTCCTCGCGCATCTTCATCGAGCCGATCTCGGCCGTGAACGCGCTGCCCGAGCGGCCGGCGATCATGATCGAGGTGAGGAGCACCGCGAGTTCGCGCAGGATGAGGATGCCGACGAGGTCGACCACGAAAGGCGTCGCGCCGAAGCGCTGCAGCTGGAAGATGCCCTGCTGCGCTACGATGGCGCCGACGAGGAACGAGATGAGCGCGATGATGGGCACGCCGCGGAAGGCGATGTGCTCGAGTTGGTGCACGAGGGCCGGAAAGCGGAAGCGGCGGGGGTTGAGCAGCACCCCGACGAGCGCCGCCACCACCTCGCCGAGGAAGCTGACGCCGCGCATGAAGTCCTTGCCCACCTCGACGACCGTGCGGCCGACGTCGACCAGGAAGTCGACGATGCGCGAGCTCTTCCTGCGGGTCGGCTCCTGGAAGCCGCGGTAGGCGATCTCGTCGAGCAGCGTCTGATGCTCCGGGCGGGCGCCCACGAAATCGGCCCGCTGGCCCCGGTCGCCCAGCTCGTGCCGCGTCCGGTCGAGCACCCAGGCGCCCAGCGTGTCGAGCCGCTCGATCCCCGAAATGTCGATGCGCACGCTGCCGCCGCCGCGGGCCTCCTCCAGAAGCGTCGCGGCGAGCCGCTCCACCTCGGCGGCATGCGGCGCCGTCCAGCGTCCGGACACGACGAAGCGCATATCGCCGCCGCGCTCGTCGACGGCGATCGCCGGTCCGGAATTCATCGCCTCGATGCCTGCCATGCCTCGCCCAGGGTGCGCTCCCCGTCGAATCCAGGCACCGTGATAACGCGCCGGAACCGTGACTGTCGACAAAAGCGCCGCGGAATTCCTGCCCGGCGGCCATTGCGCGTGCCTTGCGCCGGCGGTTGTGGCTTTATCGCAACCCTGCCGTGTCCTCGCCGGGAAGAAGAAATGTCCACGACCGACCGCAGGCTCTCCGTCACGATCGAGCGTTTTCCCATCGCCGGCGTCTTCTCGATCGCCCGCGGCAGCCGCACGGAGGCGGTCGTCGTCACCGCCGCCATCACCGAGGCGGGTCTCACCGGGCGCGGCGAATGCGTGCCCTATGCCCGCTATGGCGAGACCGTCGAGGGCGTCGCCGCCGCCATCGAGGCGCTCGCCCCGGCGATCGCCGCCGGTCTCGACCGCGACGGCCTGCAGGAGGCGATGCCGGCGGGCGCCGCCCGCAACGCGCTCGACTGCGCCCTGTGGGACCTCGAGGCCAAGCGTGCCGGCGTGCCCGCCCACGTCCTCGCCGGCATCGACCGCCTCGGCAAGGCGACGACGGCCTATACCATCAGCCTCGCCGAGCCGGCGGCGATGGCCGAGGCCGCGCGTGCGGCACGGGAGCGCGCCATCCTCAAGATCAAGCTCGGCAAGCCGGAGGACGACATCCGGCGTCTCGAGGCCGTGCGCGCCGCCGCGCCCGATGCGACGCTCATCGTGGACGCCAACGAGGGCTGGCGGCCCGACCTGCTGGCGGACCTGATGCAGGCCTCAGCCGACAACGGCGTCGCCCTCGTCGAGCAACCGTTGCCGGCAGGCGAAGACGCCGTGCTCGCAGATATCGCCCGCCCCGTGCCGGTCTGCGCCGACGAGAGCCTGCACACCCGGGCGGACCTGCCGAGGCTCAGGCCGCTCTACGATGCGGTCAACATCAAGCTCGACAAGACGGGCGGATTGACCGAGGCCCTCAGGCTCGCCGCCGAGGCCGAGGCGCAGGGCTTCGCCATCATGGTCGGCTGCATGGTGGGCACGTCGCTCGCCATGGCTCCGGCGATGCTGCTGACGCCGCGCGCCCGCTTCGTCGATCTCGACGGTCCGCTGCTGCTGGCGCGCGACCGGCCGCACGGCCTCGCCTACGACGGCAGCACGGTCTCGCCGCCCTCCTCCCTGCTCTGGGGCTGAGAAATCCGCCGCGCGGCGAGGAGGGCGAGCAGCATGCCGAGCGCGCCGAGCCCCGCCATGGCAAAGTAGCCGCCGGCGCCGAAAGCGCCGTAGAGCGGACCGCTCGCCATGGTCGCCGCGGCCATGGCGCCGGCGTTGCAGGCCGTCAGGATGCCCTGCCAGCGCGCCCGCGCGCCGCGCGGCGCGAGCCCGGTGATGGCGGCGATGGTGCCGAGATGCGTGGCGCCGAAGCTGAGGCCGTGCAGAAGCTGCAGCGCCAGCGTCCCGGCGAAGCCGGGATCGAGCCCCATCAGCGCGAAGCGGACGAGCGCCGCCCCGCCGCCGAGGGCGACGCAGGCGAGACCCCGCCGCACCGTGCCGACGAACGGCCCGAGGCGCGCGAAGAGAACGATCTCGGCGAGGACGCCGAGCGACCACAACAGGCCGATGGCGTTGCCCGAAAGCCCCTGCCCGCGCCAGTGCAGGGTGCCGAAGGCGTAGATCATGGCGTGGCTCGCCTGCACACTGGCCGCGGCCATGACGAGCGCCAAGAGCGCCTTCCGCTGCCGGCGCGCCGCATGGGCGACGGCGAGCGCGGCGTCGACCGGCAACTCCCGCTCGCCCCTCGGCGCGGCGAGCGCCGCCACGGCCCCGAGGCCCGCCACCGCCGCCAGCAGCCAGACGAAGGCATCCGCCTTGAGGACCGTGAGCAGGCCCCCGCCGACGAGATTGGTGACGAGGAAGGCGACCGAGCCCCAGAGCCGGATGCCGCCGTAGCTCAGCCGCGGCCGCCCGTGCAGGTAGGCCGTAGTGGTGACGTCGGTCAGCGGGATGAGCGGCGCCATGCACAAGCCGACGAAGACCATCACGGCCATGATGCCGGCAGGCCCGCCGGTCTCAGCCAGCAAGGCGTAGGCAGCGAGGAGGCCGGCGTTTACAATGGCGAGCAGCACGCCGGCCGGCAGGTGCCGGTCGGCCAGCCCGGTGATGAAGGGCGTCGCGAGGATGCGCACCACCATCGGGATGGCGAGGACGAGACCGATGGCTGCCGCATCGAGCCCGCGGCTTTCGAGCCAGACGGGGAAGAACGGCAGATAGAGGCCGGTGCCGACGAAGATGACGGCATTGAGCAGGCACAGGCGAACGAGGCCATCCATCGGAAGGCTCCCCGCGCCGGCACCCGGCGCGTCGAACGGCGAATCGCGGCATCGGCCGCAATCGAGCCGTAAGGGATCGTTCAGATGCTTGCACTAGCCTGTCGCCCGTCGTCGCTGCGCTGAGCGGCGGCGCTGCGTGAGTGAAACGAGTACGGACGGGCCGCATGACCGAAAGCGACAAGCCGCTCGACGATGCGAGCTACGAGGCCATCGAGGCCGCGGTGATGGAGAGCGAGCGCGGGCGCTGGTTCCTCAACGAGTTCGCGCGCCGCAACCGCAACAGCGACACGCTGTCCGTACTGCGGGCGATCGAGAAGATGCAGGGCGCCATCCCCGGGCGCTCGCCCCGGCTCGTCTATCTCGAATCCGAGATCGCGGATGTCGCCGCGCTCGTCGCGGCCGGGCAGGCCGCGATCGCGGCCACCCGGCGGGACGATCCCCTGCCTGAGGCGGACGAGAGCACCGATCCCGTGCTGCGCACGGCCCGCGCCGCCGCCGACGGCATGGCGAACGCCACCGAGCAGATCCAGGACCTCGCCTGGGCGCTGCGCGAGCGTGGCGCCGAGGAGGCGCTGTGCACCGCGCTGGAGAAGCATGCCGGCGACCTGCACACCCTCGGCCTGATGCAGGACATCACCGTGCGCCGCCTCGGCCAGGCGCTCGCGCTCCTCGCCAGTGTCGAGCAGCGCCTGCGCGGCCTCGCCCCGCGCGAGGAAGCGCCCCGCGCCGGACGCGACAAGCCCGACGTCGTCGTGAGCCTTCCCGGTGGAAGCGACAACGGCCTGCGTCGCCGGCGCACCGACGCGCCCGCCCCCGCCGCCACGCCGGAGAGGACCTCGGACACACGCCCGAACGATGCAGCGAGCCATCCGGCTCAACCGGCGCAGGAGGCGTCGCCGTCGGACGAGCCGCCCGTCGCGCGGGCCGCGCCGGGCCCCGGAGAGGTGCAGCCCGCACGGGTGCGGCGCTATGCCGGCAATGTCGTCTTCGTCGATCCCGGCAACACGCGCCGCGGCAGCGCGGCGCTTGCCCGGGACGAGGCGCCACGGCCTGTTCCGCAGCGGCAGGACGCCGCCCAGAAGAGCGACGAGCCGCGCTTCGAGCCGTCGGTGCTCGCCGCCTTCGACGCCCTGAGCTGGCAGGAGAAGCTGCGTCGCTTCACCTGAGCGTGTAATCAGGCAGCGAGCGGCACGCCGCCCGCCGAGGCGTTCGCCCGCACGATGTTGTCGAAGAACTGGCCCGCGCTCGCCTGCCAGCTGTAGGTGAGCGCCAGATCGCGGCAGAGGCCGCGGTCGATGTCGAGCGCCGCCAGCGCCGCGTTGCGCAGGTCCATGTCAAGGACGCCGCAGCCGGTGCCGCCCACGACGTCGAGCGGGCCGGTGACGGGGAAGGCCGCGACGGGCAGCCCGCTCGCGAGCGCCTCCAGAAGCACGATGCCGAAGGTATCCGTCAGGCTCGGGAAGACGAAGACGTCGCTCGCCGCATAGACCTCGGCCAGCTTCTCGCCCGTCAGCGTGCCGAGGAAGCGCGCCTGCGGGAAGCTCTGCTGCAGGCGCGCGCGCGCCGGCCCGTCGCCCACCACCACCTTCGTGCCCGGCAGGTCGAGCTTGAGGAAGGCCTCGATGTTCTTCTCCACCGCGACGCGGCCGACATAGAGGAAGACGGGCCCGGGCACGCCGAGCGCGCCGCGCATGTCCGCGCGCGGGCGGAAGAGGTCGGCATCGACACCGCGCGACCAGCGCATGATATTGGCGAAGCCGCGCGCGCCGAGCTCCCGCTCGAGCGTCGGCGTGCTCACCATGACGCCCGCGCCGGCATTGTGGAAGCGGCGCAGGGCGGCATAGCTCCAGCGCTCGGGGACCGGCAGGCGCGCCGCCAGATATTCCGGAAAACGCGTATGGTAGCTCGTCGTGAAGCCGCGCCCCTCGGCGAGGCAGACGCGCCGCATGGCGAGCCCGATCGGCCCCTCCGTCGCGATATGGACGAAGTCCGGCTTCAGCTCGGCGAGCATGCGGCGCAGCCGGCGGGTGCCGGCGAGCGCGAGGCGGATTTCGCCGTAGGACGGCAGGGGCACGGTCGTGAAGGCGTCGGGCGTGACGAAATGCACGTCCGCCCCGAGCGAGCAGGCATGGGCCGCCACGTTCTCCAGGGAGCGCACCACGCCGTTGACCTGCGGGCGCCAGGCGTCGCTGGCGATGACGACGCGCATCATGCCGCCACCCTCGCCGCCTTCGCGGTGCGCGGGGGCTGCTCGGTAACCGGTTCGCCCGCCATGGCGGCGCGCTGCGGCATCCGTCCGGACCAGTTGAGGATCTCGAGGCTTCCGTCGTAATGCTCGACGAGCGCGGTGCAGGATTCCACCCAATCGCCGGTATTCACGTAGCGCACGCCGAAATCGTCGTGCATCGCGGCGTGGTGGATGTGGCCGCAGATGACCCCGTCCACCTCGTGCCGCCGCGCTTCGGAAGCAAGCAACTCCTCGAAGCGGCCGATGTAGTTCACGGCGTTCTTGACCTTGAGCTTGGCCCAGGCCGATAGCGACCAGTAGGTCAGGCCGAGCCGCCGCCTGACGACGTTGAGATACGTGTTGATCGTCAGCGCCGCCCCGTAGGCCCAGTCGCCGAGAAGCGCGAGCCACTTGGCGTGGCGCACCACGAGGTCGAAGTGATCGCCGTGGATGACGAGGTAGCGCTTGCCGTCCGCGGTCTCGTGGATGGCGTGCTCGACGATGTCGATGCCGCCGAAATTGCTGCCCACATAGTCGCGCAGGAATTCGTCGTGGTTGCCCGGCACATAGATGAGGCGCGCGCCCTTGCGCACCTTGCGCAGCAGCTTCTGCACCACGTCGTTGTGCGCCTGCGGCCAGTACCAGCCCGACTTCAGCCGCCAGCCGTCGATGATGTCGCCGACGAGGAAGACCGTGTCGGCATCATAGTGGCGCAGGAAATCGATCAGCAGCTCCGCCTGGCAGCCCTTGGTGCCGAGGTGGACGTCCGAGATGAACAAGGTCCGGACGCGGACAGCGTCGCTTTCTTGGGACACGGGGCAGATCCGTCCGTCTGATCGCGCTGGCCCTAAAGAGCCGATTCACATCTCACTTTGATGACGCGCCCTGTTCCCGTGCCCCCTGCGCATGACAGGCTTGCCCCGGACGGCCTTGGGCAAGCCCCCGTTTCGTGGTTTGGTTACACCTGCATCCAAGGCGGCAGACAGTCGTGAATCCCCTCCTAGGTATCGGCCTCAAGGTCCTCTCGGCGCTTTCGTTCACCCTGATGTCCGCTGGCATCAAGATCGTCAGCACAGAGTTTCCGACCGGGGAGCTCGTCTTCTTCCGCTCCGCCTTCGCGCTGGTGCCGCTCCTCCTGTGGCTCGGCTGGCGCGGCGAGCTGATCGACGCGGTGCGCACGAAGAACATCCTCGGCCATGCCCGCCGCGGCGTCATCGGCTCCACGGGCATGTTCTGCGGCTTCTTCGCCCTGTCGTTCCTGCCCCTGCCCGATGCCATCTCGATCGGCTACACGGCCCCGCTCATCGTCGTCATCCTCGCGGCACTCGTGCTGAAGGAAACGGTGCGGGTCTACCGCTGGACGGCGGTCGCCGTCGGCTTCGTCGGCGTCCTCATCATGCTCGCCCCGCATTTCCAGTCGAGCGTGCTCGTCAACGGCTTCGGCGATGGCGCGGCCATCGGTGCCGTCTTCGCGCTGGTCGGCGCCTGCTGCGCGGCGGGGGCGACGGTGGAGGTGCGCCGGCTCATCAGCACGGAGAAGACCGGCGCGGTCGTCTTCTACTTCTCCATGCTGACGACGCTGCTCGGCCTGTCCACCATCGTGCTCGGCTGGAATGCCCCGACCTTCACCGAGTTCTGCATCCTCGTCGGCATCGGCATCCTCGGCGGCCTCGGGCAGATCCTGCTGACGCAGAGCTACCGCTATGCCGACGCCTCGCTGGTTGCTCCGTTCGAATACACGACGATGATCTGGGCCATCCTCATCGGCTGGTTCGTCTTCGGCGAACTGCCGGTGCCGGCCGTCATCGCCGGCTCGTCCATCGTCATGGGCTCCGGCCTCTTCGTCATCTGGCGCGAGCATCGCCTCGGCCTCGAGCGCCGCCGCGCCAACGCCGCGGCCCCGCCGCGCGCCACCTGAGCCGCGCTTGCATTGCGCGGTGAGCCGCCTTAAAGCCACACTGATCTCCATGGGGTGCCCATAAGGCCGGGCTGAGAGGCGCAACGCGTCAACCCACCGAACCTGAACCGGGTCGTGCCGGCGGAGGAATGCGAGATGCGAAACGACGGGCCGCCGCCCGGGCGGACGGACAGGACCATGCGATCCGGCGATTTCTCCGCCCACGTCGCCCACGAGATCCTCGTGCGGCTGCGCGAGCGGCAGCCCCGCGTCCACGCCATCACCAACGCGGTGGCAAAGAACTTCACCGCCAACATGCTGCTCGCAGCCGGTGCCGTCCCGTCGATGACCGTCGTCGCCGACGAGGTCGCCGACTTCACGCGCCGTGCCGATGCGCTGCTCGTCAACCTCGGCACCCTCGATACGGAGCGCCGCGCCGCCATCCCGCTCGCCATCGCGGCGGCCGAGGACGCGGCCCTGCCCTGGTTGCTCGACCCGGTGTTCGTCGACGCCTCGCCCCGCCGCCTCGCCATCGCCCAGCAGCTTCTCGCCCGCAAGCCGAAGGTGCTGCGCGCGAACGCCTCCGAGTTCGAGGCCCTGGCGCGTCGGCCCGCGGACCGCAAGGGCGCCATGGATCTTGCCCGCGAGCGCGGCTGCATCGTCGCCCTGACCGGGCCGACGGACATCGTGACCGACGGCCGGCGCTCGATCACCATCGCCAACGGACATCGGCTCATGGCCCGGGTGACGGCCATGGGCTGCGCGGCCACCGCCGTGGTCGCCGCCTGCCTCGCCGTGAGCGACGATGCGCTTCTCGCCACGACCTCGGGACTCGCCATCATGGGCATCGCCGGCGAGATCGCCGGCGAGAAGGCCGGCGGGCCCGGCACCTTCCCGCCCCTGTTGCTCGACGCGCTCGACACGCTGGACGACGCAGCCATCGCCGCCCGGCTGAGGTGCGAGCAATGAAGGTCGACCTCAGGCTCTATGCCATCCTCGATCCGGAGCGCACGCGCGGCCGGGACCTGGCCGACCTCGCCCGTGCGGCGGCCGCGGGCGGCGCAACCCTCGTCCAGTACCGCGACAAGCACGCCGGCACGCGCGACCTCGTCGCCCGCACCCGCGCGATCGGGGCGGCCCTCGCGGGCACCGGCGTGCCGCTCCTCGTCAACGACCGGGTCGACGTCGCGCTCGCCGCCGGCGCGGACGGCGTCCATGTCGGCCAGGACGACATGCAGGCCGGCGATGCCCGCCGCCTGCTCGGTCCGCAGGCCATCATCGGCGTCACGCTGAAGACGCTGGCTCATGTCGCGGAGCTCGCCACCCTGCCGGTCGACTACGGCTGCATCGGCGGGGTCTTCGCCACCGAGAGCAAGGACAATCCCGATCCGCCGGTCGGCCTCGCCGGTCTCGCGCGGCTCGTCGACAGTGCCCGCGGAACACGGCCCGGCCTGCCCGTCGGCGCGATCGCCGGCATCGATGCGACCAACGCCGCCGCCGTCATCGGCGCGGGCGCCGACGGCATCGCCGTGATCTCGGCCGTCTTCATGGCGGAGGACGTGGAGGCGGCGGCGCACAACCTGCGCGGCATCGTCGACGGGGCGCTTGCGGCTCGCGGCGCGACCGACGCCGGACGTTGAGGGAAGGAAACACGGAACCATGGCAGCGATCGCTGTGACCATCGCCGGCTCCGATTCGAGCGGCGGCGCCGGCATTCAGGCCGATCTCAAGACCTTCTCGGCGCTCGGGGTCTATGGCGCCAGCGTGATCACGGCGCTGACGGCGCAGAACACGCTCGGCGTGCAGGCGATCCACGACGTGCCCGCCGCCTTCGTGGCGCAGCAGATCGATTCGGTCTTCTCCGACCTTTTCGTGCGCGCGGTGAAGATCGGCATGCTGTCGCAGCCCGACGTCATCGCCGCCGTCGCCGAGGGGCTCGACCGCCACGGCGCGACGCGCATCGTCGTCGATCCGGTCATGGTGGCGACGAGCGGCGATAGGCTGCTGGCGCCGGCCGCCGTGGACAACCTGCGCAGCCTGCTGCTGCCCCGTGCCCTCCTCGTCACGCCCAACCTGCCCGAGGCGGCCGCGCTCGTCGACATGCCGGTGCCGCACGACGAGGCGGCGATGCAGGCCGTGGGCGAGCGCATCCTGGCGCTCGGCCCGAAGGCCGTGCTCGTCAAGGGCGGCCACGGCTACGGCGCCGACAGCACCGACCTTCTCGTCACGCCCGATGGTGTGCACCGCTTCTCGGCACCGCGCGTGGCGACCAAGAACACGCACGGCACCGGCTGCACCCTCTCCTCCGCCATCGCCGCCCAGCTCGCCCGCGGCGCGACGCTCGAAGAAGCGGTGGCCGGCGGCAAGGCCTATGTCAGCGCGGCGATCGCGGCGAGCGAGCGGCTCGCCATCGGCGCCGGCCACGGCCCTGTCCACCACTTCCACCAGTGGTGGGGCGACTGAACATGAGCAAGGACAAGGGCAACGCCATGCGGAGCGACCGCCGCCGGCTCCTCGCCGGCAGCGGCCTTATGGCCGTCGGCATCCTGTCGGCCCCAGCCGTCGTGCGGGCCGAGACACGCCGGCGCTGGCGCATGGCCACCTCCTGGCCGCGCAACCTGCCCGGCCCCGGCATCTCGGCCCAGCGCCTCGCCGACCGCATCGGCGCCGCCAGCGGCGGGCGCCTCGTGATCGATGTCTTCGCCGCCGGCGAGATCGTGCCCGCCTTCGAGGTCTTCGACGCCGTGGCGGGCGGCGTGGTGGAGATGGCCCACACGGCCGCCTTCTACTGGCAGGGCAAGATGCCGGCTGCCGTCTTCTTCACCAGCGTGCCCTTCGGCCTCGGGCCGATCGAGCATCTGGCCTGGATCGAGATCGGCGGCGGCCAGGCGCTGTGGGACGAGCTCTATGCCCCCTCCGGCGTGCGCGCCTTCCTCGCGGGCAACACCGGCCCCTCGATGGGCGGCTGGTTCCGCAGGGCGATCGACAGCCCCGACGACCTCAACGGCCTGCGCATCCGCGTCCAGGGCCTCGGCGGCGAGGTCTTCCGCCGCCTCGGCGCGACGCCCGTGACGCTGCCGCCCGGCGAGATCGCGACCAGCCTGTCGACCGGGGCCATCGATGCGGTGGAATTCCTCGCCCCGTCGAGCGACCTTGCCCTCGGGCTGCACCGGGCCACGCAGCTCTATTACGCGCCGGGCTTCAACAAGCCGAACGGCGCCGGCGAGTGCCTCATCTCCCTGAAGGCGTGGAACGACCTGCCCGACGATCTCCGCGCCATCGTCCGCGATGCCTGCCGCGCCGAACATGCCGAGGCCCTGGCCGACGCCGCGCGCCTCAACGGCGAGGCGCTCAAGGTGCTCGTCGAGCGGCACGGCGTGCGCACGCCGCTGTTCCCCAAGCCGGTGCTCGATGCGGCGCGCGATGCGGCCGGCGACATCCTCGCCAGCATCGCTGCGACGAGCCCGCTCGCCGGCAGGATCGCCCAGAGCTACGCCGCCGCGCAGGAAGGCGGCCGCGCCTGGGCCGGCCTTGCCGCCGGCATGGCAGCAGCACTCGCGACGCACTGATCACCCACACGTTGACGGCCCGGATGCAGTCGGCGCTTGATCCGCCGCCTCCGGTCGGCCACATTGCGTCCGACCTTTCAAACATCCGTCCGCTTTAGCGGAACGCAAGGACCTGTCGCATGGCCGTCGAAGGCAAGGATCGCAGCAAGGCTCTGGAGGCTGGCGCCCAGATACTCTCGGGCCAGCTCGGCAAGACGGTGCAGCGCCTGCGCAAGGCCTACAACTTGTCGCTGTCGGAGCTCGCCGAGCAGTCCGGCGTCGCCAAGTCGATCATCAGCCAGATCGAGCGCAACGAGACCAACCCGACGCTCGCCACCATCTGGCGTTTGAGCCAGGCGCTCGACATCTCCATCGACCGCGTGCTGTCGAGCGCCGACGACGAACCCTTCATCCAGAAGTCCTCCCGCGCCGACACGCCCATCCTCGTCTCCGATGACGGCAAGATGCGGCTCGCCATCATCGGCTGGATCAAGACGGTGGAATGGCTGCAGTGGTACGACGTGCAGGCGGAGCCTGGCGCCGTTCTCGACTCGGACAGCCACCAGCGCGGCTCCGTCGAGTGCCTGTCCGTGCTCGAGGGCGAGTTCGAGGTCGAGGTTGGCGGCGTGGTGCAGCAGGCGAGGACCGGAGAGAGCCTGCGCTACCGCTGCGACCGGCCGCATACCGTGCGCTGCATCGGCAACGCCCCCGGCCGTGCGGTGATGGTCTGTATCCTCAAGGCCGCGGTGATGGACTGAGGGCGGGCGCACCCCGCCCGCGCGCTGCCGTTGCCATCAAGGCCTTCGACCTCGTGCCGTCGCCGCGGCGTGGATGCCCGCGACAAGCGCGGGCATGACGGCTGCTCGATCGCGCCGGTCGGGATTTACTGCGTCGCCTTGGGCCGCGGCGGCAACGACAGAAGATATTCCGCCATCGCCTCGCGGTCGGCCTGCGGCAGCTTCGCCGTGTTGCCGACGACCGGCGCCATGGTGGAGCCGACGGAGTCGAACTCCGGCGTGAAGCCGCTCGTCAGGAGCTCGACCACCTCGCCCTTCGACCAGCTGCCGATGCCGTCGGGCGACGGCGTGATGTTGGGCACGGTGCCCTTGCCCTCCGGCGACGGACCGCCGGCGAAGCGCGCCTCTGCGACGATGCCGCCCAGGAAATTGCGCGGGCTGTGGCATTCGGCGCAGTGCCCCGGCCCCTCGACGAGATAGGCCCCCCGGTTCCACGCCTCACTCCTGGACGTATCCGGCTGGAAGGCCTCCCCATCGAGGAAGGCGAGCTTCCACAGCCCGATGCCGCGGCGGATGTTGTAGGGGAAGGCAAGGTCGTGCGCCGGCGCCTCGCCCTCCACGGGCGCCAGCGTGCGGATGAAGGCGAACATGTCGCGCAGGTCCGCGGCCGTCATGCGCTGATAGGAGGTGTAGGGGAAGGCCGGATAATAGTGCTCGCCGTCGGGCGAGACACCCTGGCGCATGGCGCGGATGAAGTCCGCCTCGCTCCAGGCCCCGATGCCGTCGCGGGGA
Organism: Chelatococcus caeni; assembly: GCF_014196925.1. Classification (GTDB taxonomy): domain Bacteria; phylum Pseudomonadota; class Alphaproteobacteria; order Rhizobiales; family Beijerinckiaceae; genus Chelatococcus_A; species Chelatococcus_A caeni. The sequence goes on from NZ_JACIEN010000003.1 coordinate 267,822, forward strand.
TGCGGCGAGATGTTCGGCACATGGAAGGTGCCGAACGTCGTCTCGAGCGCATGGCCGCCGCCGAGGCGCAGCTTGTCGTCCTGCCCCGGCGTCGCATGGCAGGAGGTGCAGCCGCCGGCGTAGAACATCGCCTCGCCATTGGCGAGATCGGGCGCCCCGCCGGGCGCCTCGTCGGCCCCGGAGGCGGTCAGCGCCGGGCTCGTCGCGACCCAGAAGGCCCCGGCGCCGATGATCGCGAGCCCGACAACGGCCGAGAGCGCCCGCCGCATGCCAGCCTCAGTTCTTCTTGATGCGGAAGGTCTCGTGGCAGCCGCCGCAGTTCTTGGTGACGGTGCCGAACGCGACCTTGAAGCTGTCGAGGTCGCTGGTCGACGACAGGCCTTGCTGCGCATCCGCCTCGAACTTGGCGAAGGCCGCCTTGAAGCCCGCATTGTCCTGCCACACCGCCGGCGCGGCCGTCGTCTCGCCCACGTCGCTGCCGGCGGGGAACAGCGTCACCGCCTTTTCCGCGACCGTGACGTAGGTCGTCAGCACCTGTCGCGCCTTCTCGAGCTCGAACGGCGCCTCGCCCTTGGCGATGGCAGCGCCCGTCCGCGTTGCGGCCCCCGCATCCTTCATCAGCTGCTGGCGCTGCCCGATGACGTTTTCCTGCGCCAGCGCGGCCGTGGCCCCGATCATGGCAACGGCGACAGCCGTAGCGATCAGCTTCATGCGTCCTGTCTCCCTCGTCCAAACGATTCGCCAGCAGTCAGCCCGCCAGACTCGGCGGATAGAAAGCGCATGCTCTGGACTCGTTCCAATGACGAGGTCGTGAACGGGCGGCGTTCTCCCCGCCCGTTTCAGCTGATGGCTTTCCCAAATCCCGGTGTCGAGCATCTCGTCCGAGGCGGTGGTCGCAATCTCAAAGCGCCTCATCGAGGCGGTCAGCGGCGAGGCGGTTTCTGCCAGAGCCATCTCGGAAACGTGACGGTTGCCGGCGCTGGCGTGGCGCGGGCGGCGCTCAGCCAGCCAGGGGCAGGCAGATATCGGTCCGCAGTTCTTCCGGCGGTACGGTGGCCGGGTTGTTGAGATATTCGTCGAACGGGGCCCTTGCCGGACGTTCGCCGTGCTGCGGCAGCCATGTTTCAAGCAGCCATCGCGAGGCTTGCGGAACGAGGGAATAAGGTCCCTTCACCGCCAGCACGGCATGGCGTCCGCCAGGGATCTCGCGGACCGTGACGACGCCGTCGCCCTCCGCATCCGGGCCGACATACATCGCGGCATCGCAGCGCAGACGATCCGCCGGCACGCATGCGGGATCGTCGTGATAGATGCTGAAAACGCGAAGGTTGGCCGGGATAGGGCCACGTGCGTGGGCCCACGCCCAGAGCTGGTCGAAGGCGGAACCGGCAGCTTCGTAAGGGCCGACGTGGCGGATGGATACGACCCTGACCGGCGCAAGCTCGCGAATGTGGACTGGGTACATGATGATGCCTTTGGGAGATTGGGCGACGCAAGCGCATCCCGTACGGCGGAAAGATTACGGGAGCCGTACCACGCCCGTCGCCATGCCTGCCGCCGGATCCCTGGCGCAGCTGGGCGGTGCCGACGAGCGGGCAGCCCGCCCCGGCGCGCCGTGACGATCAGGTTCGCCTGGAAGCGCACGGCGGCGAGGCCGCCCCTGTCGTCGATCGGGCCGATGGCTCCGAGGCCGGAAACCTCACGCCGCCCGCTTCGCCTCGGCCTCGCGGATGGCCGCGAAGATGCGGTCGGGCGTTGCCGGCATGTCGATATGCGCGATGCCGTGGGCCCGGTGGAGCGCGTCGACCACCGCATTCATCGTCGCGGGCGTCGCGCCGATGGCGCCGGCCTCGCCTGCGCCCTTCATGCCCATCACATTCGTCGTCGACGGCACGTTGCGCGTCTCGAAGGTGAAGGACGGCAGGTCGTCGGCCCGCGGCAGGCGATAGTCCATGAGCGAGGCGGTGACGAGCTGGCCGCCCTCGTCATAGACGACGCGCTCGTGCAGCGCCTGACCGATGCCCTGAACGGCGCCGCCATGCACCTGCCCGGCGAGCAGCAGCGGGTTCAGCGTGACGCCGAAATCGTCGACGACCGTGTAGCGCGCGATGGTGACCGTGCCCGTATCGGGGTCGACCTCCACCTCGGCGACATGGGTGCCGTTGGGATAGGTGTCGGCCGGAGGCGTCCAGTCCTCGCGCGCCTTGAGCATGTCCGCGCTCGCACCGGGCAGCTTCGCGACCTCGGCGAAGGAGAGGCTGCGGTCGGTGCCGGCGATGCGCACGCCACCGGCGGCGATCTCGAGATCCGCCGGCCCCGCCTCCAGCGCTTCGGAGGCGAGCTGCTTGAGCTTCTCGACGAGGCTGACCGAGGCCTTCCGCACCGCGGCGCCGCCGACGGGGATGGAGCGCGAGCCGCCCGTGCCGCTGCCGGTCGCGATGGCGTCCGTATCACCCTGGAGGACGCGGATCCTGTCCATCGGCAGGTCGAGCTGCTGCGAGGCGAGCTGGGCATAGGCCGTCAGGTGCCCCTGCCCCGTCGACTGGGTGCCGATCAGCACCGTCGCCGACCCGTCCTCCTCGATCCGCACCTCGGCGGCCTCGGGCCCGCCGCCGGCGCAGGCCTCGATATAGGAGGCCATGCCGATGCCGCGCAGCAGCCCCTTCTTGCGCGAGGCGCGGAGCCGCTCCTTGAAGCCGGCGGCGTCGGCCACCTCGAGCGCCCGGCGCAGATGCCCCTCGAACTCGCCGCTGTCGTAGACCCGGCCGGTCGAGGTCCTGTAGGGCATCTTCTCGGGCTTGATGAAGTTGAGCGCCCTCAGCGCCTCCGGCGCCTTGCCGATGGTGTGGGCGATGTAGTCGACGAAGCGCTCGATGGCATAGGCGGCCTCGGGCCGGCCGGCCCCGCGATAGGCGTCCACCGGCACCGTGTTGGTGTAGATGCCGCGCACGCGCACGTCGATCGCCGGGATGTCATAGCAGCCCGGCGACATGGTCGCGCCCGCGGCAGGCACATAGGGCCCGAACTGCGAGGCATAGGCGCCGAGATCGGCCTTGAGGTCGACGCGCATGGCAAGGAAACGGCCACGGCGGTCGAGCGCCATCTCGAGCGTCGTGACGTTGTCGCGCCCCTGCGTGTCGCCCAGGAAATGCTCGGAGCGCTCGGCCACCCAGCGCACGGGCCGCCCGAGCTGCTCGGCCGCGAACATCGTCAGCGGATATTCGCGATACATGAAGATCTTGGTGCCGAAGCCGCCGCCGACGTCCGGCGTGACGACGCGGATATTGCCGGGCTCGACCTTGAAGATGTGCCTCGCGAGAATGTCGCGGATGTCATGGCTGCCCTGGCTGCCGAGCGTCAGGGTCCAGCGGCTCTTGCCCGCATCATACTCGGCGAGGCAGGCGCGCGTTTCGAGATAATTGGCGACGAGGCGGTTGTTGACGAGCGTCAGCGAGACGACGCGGTCGGCCTTGGCAAAGGCCTTGTCGGTCTTCGCCTTGTCGCCGTGGTGCGTGTCGAAGGCGACGTTGCCCGGCACCTCGGGCCAGACCAGCGGCGCGCCCTCGGCGAGCGCGGCCTCCATGCCGACGGCGACCGGCAGCGGCTCCCAGTCGATGGCGAGCGCTTCCGCCGCATCCCGCCCGGCCGCTTCCGTCTCGGCCACGATGAAGGCCACGGCCTCGCCGATGTGGCGCACCGTATCCTTCGGCAGCACCGGGTTCGGCGGCAGCACCATGCGCTTGCCGTCGCTGTTCTTGACCGGGCCGAGGCAGGGGATGTCGCCGAGATGGGCGACGTCCTGCGCCGTGTAGACCGCGAGCACGCCGGGCATGGCGCGCACCTCGGCCACGTTCTCGATCGCGAAGCGCGCGTGGGCGTGCGGGCTGCGCACGACGACGGCGTGGGCCATGCCTTCGGCAGCGATGTCGGACGTGTAGCGTCCGGTCCCCGTCACGAAACGCGCGTCCTCGACGCGCCGCACTGCCTGCCCCACACCGAACTTCATCGCACGCATCGCATGGTCCTTTCGTCGGTCGTTTCGGTCAGCTGGCCTCGCCCCCCGCCGGCTGCGAGGCTTCCCTGAGGCCCCGGCGGCCGCCGCGCAGCGCGATCACGAGATAGCGCAGCACGATGTAGAAGACCGGAGTCAGGAAGAGGCCGAAGAACGTCACCCCCAGCATACCCGAGAAGACGGCCGTGCCCAGTGCCTGGCGCATCTCGGCGCCGGGGCCGCTGGCGATGACGAGCGGCACGACGCCGAGAATGAAGGCGAAGGCCGTCATCAGGATGGGCCGCAGACGCAGGCGCGCCGCCTCCACCACCGCCTCCACGGGCTTCTTGCCCTGCTCCTCCGCCTGTTTGGCGAACTCGACGATGAGAATCGCGTTCTTCGCCGCAAGGCCGATGAGCACCACGAGGCCGATCTGCGTCAGGATGTTGTTGTCCATCCCCCGCAGCGTCACGCCGATCATGGCGGCCAGCACGCTCATCGGCACGATGAGCACGATGGCGAGCGGCAGGGCCCAGCTCTCGTACTGGGCGGCCAGCACCAGGAACACGAAGACGACGGCGAGCGCGAAGATGAAGATCGCCGTGTTGCCCGTCGCCTTCTCCTGGAAGGCAAGGTCCGTCCACTCGAAGCCGACGCCCGGCGGCACGGTGGTGTTCGTCACCTGCTCCATGGCATCGAGCGCCGCACCCGTCGACACGCCCGGCGCCGCGTCACCCTGCAGCGGCACGCTGGTGAACATGTTGTAGCGCTGGATCAGCACCGGTCCCGCGACGTCGCGGATCCGCACCAGCGAGCCGAGCGGCACGAGCGCCCCGTTGGCGCTGCGCACCTTCAGGCGCTCGATGTCCGACCGCTCGATGCGGAAACGCTCGTCCGCCTGCACGCGCACCTGGTAGATGCGGCCGAAGGCATTGAAGTCGTTCGCATAGGCGGAGCCGAGGTTGATCTGCAGCGCCTCGAACACGTTCGCCAGCGGCACGTCGAGCATGCGCGCCTTGGTGCGGTCGATGTCGAGGTAGATCTGCGGCGTATTGGCCCCGAAGGTCGTGAACACGCGGGTCACGTTCGGGTTCTGGTTGGCCGCGATCATCACCTCCTGCGTCACCGCGAGCAGCTGCTCGATCCCGAGCCCGATGCGGTCCTGCAGCTGCAGCTTGAAGCCGCCGGCATTGCCGAGGCCCTGCACGGGCGGCGGCGGGATGGCGATGGTGAACGCCTCCTGGATCTGCTGCAGCTGGCCCATGAGCTGGCCGGCGATGGCATTGGCGTTGAGCCCCTGAGGCAGGCGCTCCTCGAAGGGGGTCAGCGTCGCGAAGATCACGGCCGAGTTCGAGTTGGTCGTGAAGGTGGCGCCGTTGAGGCCGACGATGCCGACCGCATGCGCGACGCCCGGCACCTGCATGGCGATGTCGCTGGCGCGCTTGGCGACCGCATCCGTGCGCGACAGGGACGCGCCGTCCGGCAGCTGCAGCACGACGATGAGGTAGCCCTGGTCCTGCGCCGGAATGAAGCCCGTCGGCACGCGCTGGGTGATACCGACAGTCGCCGCGACGAGGCCGCCATAGACGACGAGCGCCAGGGCGAGCACCGACTTGCGCCCGACCAGCCCGCGCACCGAGCGCGCATAGCCGGTGGAAGCCTTGTCGAAGCCCCGGTTGAAGCCGCCCGCGAGCCGGTTGCCGATGCGCGCGAGGAGCGAGCGCGGCTGGTGGTGCGGGTCGTGCGGCTTCAAGAGGAGCGCGCACAGGGCCGGCGACAGCGTCAACGAATTGAAGGCCGAGATGATCGTCGAGACGGCGATGGTCAGCGCGAACTGCTGATAGAAGCGCCCGGAAATGCCCGGGATGAACGCCGTCGGGATGAACACCGCCGACAGCACCAGGGCGATCGAGACGAGCGCCGTGCCCACCTCGTCCATCGTCTCGTGCGCGGCATCGCGCGGCGACATGCCGAGGGCGATGTTGCGCTCGACGTTCTCGACCACGACGATGGCGTCGTCGACCACGATGCCGATGGCGAGAACGAGGCCGAACAGCGTCAGCGTGTTGAGCGAGAAGCCCATCAGCGCCATCACCGCGAAGGTGCCGACGAGCGACACCGGAATGGCAACGATGGGGATGATCGCCGTGCGCCACGACTGCAGGAAGACGACGACCACGATGATGACGAGCAGGACGGCTTCAAAGAGGGTCTTGTAGACCTCGTTGACCGATGCCGCGATATATTCCGTCGGGTTGTAGACGATGGTGTAGTCGATGCCGGGCGGGAAATCCTTCTTGATCTCCTCCATCTTGGCGATGATGTCTTCCGACGCCTGCAAGGCATTGGTGCCCGGGCGCTGGAAGATGCCGATGGCCACGGCCTGCTTGTTGTCGAGATAGGAGTTCGTCACGTAATCGCGCGCGCCGAACTCCACCCGTGCCACGTCCTGCAGGCGCACCAGCCGCCCGCCCTCGCCCGCCTTGACGATGATGTCGCGGAACTGGCGTACGTCGCTGAAGCGCCCCTGTGTCTGCACGGTGATCTGGAAAGCCTGGTCCGCCGGCGCCGGCTGCTGGCCGAGCGCGCCGCCCGAGACCTGCACGTTCTGCTCGCGCAGCGCCTGCACGATGTCGCCCGCCGACAGGCCGTAGGACGACAGGCGGTTGGGATCGAGCCAGACGCGCAGCGAATATTCGCGCACGCCGAAGACGGTAATGTCGCCGACACCTTCGACGCGCAGAAGCTGGTCACGCACCCGGATGAGGGCGTAGTTCGAGAGGTAGAGCTCGTCGAAGGTGTTGTCCGGCGACAGGAGGTGGACCACCATGAGGAAGTTCGGCGAGCTCTTGCGCGTCGTCACGCCGAGCTGGCGCACCTCTTCCGGCAGCCGCGGCAAGGCGACGGACACGCGGTTCTGCACGAGCACGTTCGCCTGGTCGAGATCGGTGCCGATGTTGAAGGTGATCGTGAGCTGCATCGTCCCGTCGGCCGTCGAGTACGAGGACATGTAGAGCATGCCCTCGACGCCGTTGACCTCCTGCTCGATCGGCGTCGCCACCGTCTCGGCCACCGTCTTGGCGTCGGCGCCCGGATATTGCGCGCTGACGACGATGGTCGGCGGGGCGATGTCGGGATATTGCGCGACCGGCAGGTTGACGTAGGCGATGAAGCCGACGAGCAGCGTCACGATCGACAGCACGGAGGCGAAAATCGGCCGGTCGACGAAGAAATGCGGGAACTTCATCGCGGAGAACTCCAGCGGCAGTGCGGGCGGCCGTGCCGGCGGCCGCAGCGTAAAGAAGGGAACGTCAGCGCGTCGGCGGCAGCGTCGTCATCTCGGGCGCCACCGCCGCGCCGGGACGCACGCGCTGCAGGCCGTTGACGACGATGGTCTCGTCGCCCTTCAGACCCTCGCGGAACAGGCGGTAGCCATCGATGCGCGGACCGGGGCGCACGAGCTGCGCCTTGACCGTGTTGTCCTCGCCGACGACCCAGACGAGCCGGCGCTCCTGGTCGGTGGCGATCGCCTCGTCGGGCACGAGCACGCCCTGATAGGGAGGCGAGCCGGGCACCGAGACGCGGCCGAAGAGACCCGGCGTGATGAACAGCTCCGCATTCGGCACGATGGCGCGCAGGCGCATGGTGCCGCTCGCCTCGTCGAGCCGGTTGTCGACGAAGTCGAGCTTGCCCTCGCGGGCGGGCTTCGTCTCGTCCGTCAGCGCGATCTGGACCGCGACCGGCTCGCCCGAGCCGTTGGGGGCATCGAGGTTGAAGACGCGGTTGTAGGCGAGGAACGAACGCTCATCGACGTCGAAATAGAAGTAGATCGGGTCGAGGCTGACGATGGTGGTCAGCAGCGTGTCGTTGGCGTTGACGAGGTTGCCGGTGCTGATGAAGCGGCGGCTGATGCGGCCGGAAATCGGCGCCTTCACCTCACTGAACTCGTAGTTGAGGCTCGCCTCCTGCATCGCCGCCTGCGCCCGGTCGAGCTCGGCCTTGGCGGTGAGGAAGTTCTGGCGCCGCTGGTCGAGCAGCTGGTCGGAGATGTTGCCGGTGCGGCGCAGCGACTCGGCGCGGTCGAGGTCGCTCTCGGCGAAGTTCAGCCGTGCCTGGGCGGAGACCAGCGTCGCCTGGGCCTGGTCGAGAGCGGCCTTGTACTGCCGTCGGTCGATGACGAACAGCACGTCGCCAGCCTTGACGTTGGCGCCGTCCTCGAAGTCCACGCGCTCGAGATAGCCCGAGACGCGTGAGCGCACCTCGACTGCGTCGACAGCGGCGAAGCGGCCCGTGAAGTCGTCGCGCTCGACCACTTCCTTGACGAGGGGCTTGGCCACCGTCACCGGCGAAGGCGGCGGCGCGCCCTGCCCGGCCTGCTGCTCGCCGGTGTCGGAACATGCCGCCAGCCCAGCGACGATGAGCGAAAGGAATAGGGGTCGCATCGCGCGCATGAAATCCACCAGTTCAGCAAGGGAGAAGGAGACGCTACCGTTCGAGGACGTTTGGCAGGGGCCTATATCGAGTGCGTGCCCCGGGATAACAAGGGCAGCAGGTGCAACATTCGCCACCGAATTGCCATGGTTGCCGCAATGCAACACTGACACCGTGGCATGAAGGCCGTCTTTCCGCCGCGCGGCAGCCCCATTCGCGCAGCAAGACGACTTTGGCGGCGTTTGATTCAATTCAGGCGGAAAGGCGCCTATCGTTCTGATGATAGTGCATTTCCGCCGGCGAGGATATTTGCCTCTGCGCCGGACCGGCGTCCGTCGAGGCGCAAGGGCCTAGACCTCGACAGGGCCGCCGCTCAGGATCCAGTCCTTAAAGCCGCCGCGATAGTGCTCCGACAGATCGAGGCCTGCTGCCTGGCTCAGCATCAGCGCCTGCTGGGAGCGCACTCCTGCTGCGCAGGAAAATACGATTCGCCGTCCCGCATAGGCGGCGAGAGCGCCGGGATCGAAGCTGGAAAGCGGCAGGGAAACGCTCCCGGGAATGTGCCCGGCGGCAAATTCATGCGGCTCGCGCACATCGACGAGCACGACTGAGCCGTCGGCAAGACCCGCCGCCACGGTCTCGCGATCGAGGTCGATCACCGTCGTCATGTCCTGTCCTCGCCGTCACCGCTCTTCCGCCTCCGGCGATTCGGAGGCGGACGCGGAGATTGTCGCCTCCCGGCGGACAAGACAAGAGCGGTGACACTGGAGCAACCTGTCTCCCGGCCCGCCGGGAGACAGGGGTTCGGCCAAGGCTTCAGGAGACGGGCGGAATGCGCAGCACCTGGCCCGGATAGATCTTGTCGGGATGCGTCAGCATCGGCCTGTTGGCCTCGAAGATCACGGTGTGCTTGGCGCCGTTGCCCTTGCCGTAGTGGCTTTCGGCGATCTTCCACAGCGTGTCGCCCTTCACCACGGTGTACATCGTCGCCTTGGGCGCTTCCTGCTCCACGATAAGCGCATCGTCCACCGCTGCGACGCCGACGGTGTTGCCGAGCGCGAGGATGACCTTCTCGGCCTCCTCCGTCGACAGCGCCTTGCCGGACACCTTCACGGTGTCGCCGGACACGGCGATGTCGAGCCCGTCGACCTTGAGGCCGTGCTTGGCGACTTCCTTCTTCAGTTCCTCCGGCGTCGCCGCCTTCGCCTCGCTCGCGCCGAAGAGCTTCTCTCCGGCTTCCTTGATGAAGCTGAACAATCCCATGACATCAACTCCTCTTCGAAAAAACTTGGGGCCACCCGATCCGCGCGGATCGGCGGCATCAACTGCCGCGGTAGGTCGCATAGCTCCAGGGAGAAACGAGCAGCGGCACGTGGTAGTGGCCGTCGGCCTCGGCGAGGCCACACCGCACCGGCACCTCGTCGAGGAAAGGCAGGACCGTCCCGCCGCGCCCGTCGCGCCGGAAATAGGCGCCCACGTGGAAGACGAGTTCGTAGCGCCCGGGCCGGTAGTCGGCCCCGGCGAGGAGCGGCGCATCGGTCCGCCCGTCGGCATTCGTCACGGCCTCGGCGACCAGAGTCCGTTTCCCGTCCGCCTCGAGCCGGAAGAGCATGATGCGAATGCCCTCGGCCGGTCGGCCGGCGGCGGTGTCGAGCACATGTGTGGTCAGCCGGCCCATCAGCCCCTCCTGCCGGCCGCATTTTTCGGGCAAGGGGCGGACCGCGTCAACCGTGCCCGCGGCCACGTAAAACCCGCCGGAAAACGTGCTTTGACGCGGGCGCCGCGGGATCGTTGGACAATTCATCCGCCATGCCTTAATGCCTGCGGCAGCCGGTCATGAGCTGCAACGGAGCCCGCCCATGAGCATCAAGCCAAGTGTCGTCGAAGCCATCGGCAACACCCCCCTCATCCGCCTCGAGCGGGCCTCCGAGATGACGGGCTGCGAGATTCTCGGCAAGGCCGAGTTCATGAACCCCGGCCAGTCCGTCAAGGACCGGGCGGCGCTGTTCATCATCAAGGACGCGCTGGCGAAAGGCACCCTGAAGCCCGGCGGCACCATCGTCGAGGGCACGGCCGGCAATACGGGCATCGGCCTCGCGCTCGTCGGCAATGCGATGGGCTTCCGCACCGTCATCGTCATTCCCGACACCCAGTCGCAGGAGAAGAAGGACACCCTTCGTCTTCTGGGGGCCGAACTCGTCGAGGTGCCGGCCGTCCCCTATGCCAATCCCAACAACTACGTGAAGGTCTCCGGCCGCCTCGCTGAGGAGATCGCGGCGAGCGACCCCAGGGGCGCGGTCTGGGCCAACCAGTTCGACAATGTCGCCAACCGGCAGGCGCATATCGAGACCACCGGCCCCGAGATCTGGGACGAGACGGGCGGCAAGGTCGACGGCTTCATCTGCGCCGTCGGCACCGGCGGCACGCTCGCCGGCGTCGCCATGGCGCTGAAGGAGCGCAACCCGAAGATCACCGTCGGCCTCGCCGATCCCATGGGCGCCGCCCTCTACCACTACTACGCCCACGGCAGCCTCAAGGCCGAGGGCTCGTCCATCACCGAGGGCATCGGCCAGGGCCGCATCACCAAGAACATCGAAGGGGCGCCGGTCGACGTCGCCTTCCAGATCCCGGACGAGGAGGCCATTCCCCTCGTCTTCGAGCTTCTGGAGCACGAGGGCCTGTGCCTCGGCGGCTCGTCCGGCATCAACGTCGCCGGCGCCATTCGCCTCGCCCGGCATCTCGGCCCCGGCCACACCATCGTGACGGTGCTCGCCGACTACGGCACGCGCTACCAGTCGAAGCTGTTCAACCCCGCGTTCCTGCGCGAGAAGGGCCTGCCGGTGCCGGCCTGGCTCGATCGCGGCCCGCAGGTGAAAGCGCCGCTCGTCGCCGTATAATCTCCTCGATCCCGCAGCGAGGAGGAGGCAGCCGCACCGCCATGGAGGAGCACGTCGAGGTACGCCTGCGCCTCCTGCTGGGCTCGTCCATCGCCATCGGCCCCGGCAAGGCCGAGCTGCTGCGCGGCATTCGCGACACCGGCTCCATCGCGGCCGCGGGCCGGCGCATGAACATGAGCTACCGGCGCAGCTGGCTCCTGGTGCGCACCATGAACACCTGCTTTCGCGAGCCGCTCGTCGATGCGGCCAAGGGCGGCTCCGGCGGCGGCGGCGCGCGCCTCACCGACGCGGGCCTGCGCGTCCTCACCCTCTACGAGGAAATGGAACGCAAGGCGCTGCAGTCCATTGCCGGCGAAGCCGCCGGGCTGCGCGCCATGATGCGCGACGCGCCGGAGGAGTGATTCGTCCGGCAAAGGCGCTGGCTCGGCTCATGTCGACGCAGGCGCGCCGGAGCTTCACCTCCCTCGCGGCGCGACAATGGCGGAACGGGGATAGGCCCCGCCTATCCCCGATATGCTTCAGATATCATATCGGTTTCACGGCGCAGCCGTGCATCATGGGCATGAGGCACGGTCGTGCGGGAACGGTCGTGGCCGGATGAGAGGCGAGATTGCAGGGGTTCGACGAAGCATTGGCGGCGGCGTGGCGGCTGATCGTCACGGGCGATACGGCCCTCGTCGAGATTGCCGCCCTCTCGCTGAAGGTCAGCCTCACCGCCGTCTTCTGCGCCGCCCTGATCGGCCTGCCGCTTGGCGCTGCGCTGGCGCTCGCCCGCTTTCCCGGTCGCGGCGCCGTCATCGTCGTCATCAATGCCCTGATGGGCCTGCCGCCGGTGGTCGCGGGGCTGCTCGTTTATCTCCTCCTCTCGCGGGCCGGCCCGCTCGGCCCCTATGGCCTCCTGTTCACCCCGACGGCCATGGTCATCGCCCAGACGCTGCTGGTGACGCCGATCATCGCGGCGCTGACCCGTCAGGTGGTCGCCGACCTGTGGACGGAATACAGCGAGCAGCTCACCTCCCTCGGCGCCGGCCGGCTGCGGGCCGTGCCGACGCTTCTGTGGGACGCGCGCTTCAGCCTCGTCACGGCGATCCTCGCCGGGCTCGGCCGCGCCATGGCGGAGGTCGGCGCCATCCTCGTCGTCGGCGGCAACATCGACGGCGTCACGCGCACCATGACGACGGCCATCGCGCTCGAGACGAGCAAGGGCGACCTGCCGCTGGCGCTCGGCCTCGGCATCGTGCTGCTCGTCATCGTGCTCGTCATCAACGCCGCTGCCCACCTGTTCGGCGCCACGGCCCGCCGCGCAGCGGGATGAGGCCGCCGATGCATGCCCGGGCCACCATCCTTCCCCTCACCCTCGACCGGCTGACCTATGCGCGCGGCGGCGAGACGCTCATCGACGGCATCTCGGCCACCATTGGCCCGTCGAGCCGCACCGTCGTCCTCGGCCCCAACGGCGCCGGCAAGAGCCTGCTGCTGCGCCTGTGCCACGGCCTCATCGCGCCGACGAACGGCGCCGTGCGCTGGGCCGGCGCCGACGCCTTCGGGCGCCAGGACGTCGCCCGGCGGCAGGCGATGGTGTTCCAGCGGCCGGTGCTGCTGCGCCGCTCCGCCCTCGCCAACATCACCTATGCCCTGTCGCTGCAGGGCCGCCTCGGACGCAGCGAACGCCCGGCGCGTGCCCGCGACGCGCTCGCGAGCGTCGGCCTCGCCCATGTCGCCGAGCGGCCGGCGCGCGTGCTCTCCGGCGGCGAGCAGCAGCGCCTCGCCATTGCCCGCGCGGCGGCCCTGAAGCCGGACGTGCTCTTTCTCGACGAGCCGACGGCCAGCCTCGACCCCGGCGCCTGCCGCGCGATCGAGGACGCCATCCGCGCCATCGATGCCGCCGGCACCAAGATCATCATGACGACGCACGATCTCGGCCAGGCCCGGCGCCTCGCCGACGAGGTGCTGTTCCTCTGCCGCGGCCGGCTCATGGAGCACACGCCGGCCGGGGAATTCTTCGAGCGCCCGCGCACGCCGCAGGCGGCCGCCTTCCTGCGCGGCGACATCGTGGGCTGAACGATTGGACGGGAGATGATCATGAGGCTGTTCGAAACGACCCGCCGCGCCGTCATGGCCGCAGCCATGGGCGCAGCGATTTGGGGATTTGCCGCCCCGGCCGGGGCGCAGACGACGGAAAAGCCCTTCATCACCGTCGCCTCCACGACCTCCACCGAGCAGTCCGGCCTCTTCAAGCATCTCCTGCCGCAATTCACCGAGAAGACCGGCATCGAGGTGCGCGTCGTCGCGGTGGGCACCGGCCAGGCGCTGAAGATCGGCGAGCGCGGCGATGCCGACGTCGTTTTCGTCCACGCCAGGAGCGCGGAGGAGGATTTCGTCGCCAAGGGCTTCGGCGTCGGCCGCTCCGACGTGATGTACAACGACTTCGTCCTCGTCGGGCCGAAGAGCGACCCGGCCGGCGTCAAGGGCAGCCGCGATGCCGTCAAGGCGCTGCAGGCCATCGCCGGGAAGAAGGCGCCCTTCGTCTCGCGCGGCGACGACAGCGGCACCCACAAGGCCGAGCTCGACCTGTGGAAGCTCGCGGCGCTCGACCCGAAGGCCGGCGGCAACTGGTATCGCGAGACGGGCTCGGGCATGGGGCCCGCCCTCAACACCGCGGCGGGCATGGATGCCTACATCCTCGCCGACCGCGGCACGTGGCTGAGCTTCAAGAACCGCGGCGATCTCGCCATCCTCGTCGAGGGCGACGACCGGCTCTTCAACCAATACGGCATCATCCTCGTCAATCCGGCGCGCCATGCGCATGTGAAGGAGAAGGAGGCCCGCGCCTTCATCGACTGGGTCATCTCGCCCGAAGGCCAGGCCGCCATCGCCAGCTACAGGATCGAGGGCGAGCAGCTCTTCTTCCCCAACGCCAGCAAGAAGGGCGCCTGACGGCCCGATTGCAGCCTGCGCCGCAACGCCGCTTCCTGCGCCGCGCCCGAATCCGTCTATACTCGCGTGATGTTCGTATCGGGCGCGGCAGACACCTTCCTTCTCGGCGTCGACGGCGGCGGCACCCAGTGCCGCCTGCGCCTGCGCTCCGGCGACGGCACCCTCGTCGGCGAGGCGAGCGGCGGGCCCTCCAACATCCGCTTCGATCCCGAGACGGTGGCCCGCTCCATCCTCGCCGGCTGCTACGCGATCCTCGACCGCGCCGGTCTTCCGCGCGAGACGACGTCGCTCATCCACGCCGGCTTCGGCCTCGCCGGGGCGGCCCAGACCTCCGCCCGCGAGCAGTTCTTGGCGAGCCGGATGCCCTTCCGCTCGATCTCGCTCGACACGGACGCCTATGCCGCCTGGCTCGGCGCCTTCGGCGGCGAGAACGGGGCCATCCTCATCGTGGGCACCGGCTCCTGCGGGCTGTCGATCGTCAACGGCGAGCGTACTTACGTAGGCGGCTGGGGCGCCGAGATCTCCGACGAGGGCAGCGGCCTCGCCATCGGCCGTGAGGCGATCCGGCGGGCACTCTGGGCCTATGACGGGCGGGCGGCGATGACCGCGCTGGCGGAGACGCTGCTCGACGGCTTCGGCCGCAATCCCGAGATGATCATCGACTGGGCGCGCTCTGCCCGCCCGGCCGATTTTGCGCGCCTGGCACCGCTCGTCTTCGACTATGCGAGCCAGCGCGACGCCCTGGCCGTGAGTCTCGTCGAGGCGGCCGCCCGCGATGTCGCGCGCATCGCCGAGCGCCTCCTTGGCGCCGGTGCTCCGCGGCTCTGCCTGATGGGCGGCGTGGCCGGCGCACTGCAGCCGTGGCTGCCTCCCTACGTGACGGACAGGGTCGTTCCGGCCGCGGCGGACGCCACCGAAGGCGCTATCCTCATGGCCTGCCAGGCGGCGGCCAACGCCTGAAACAGCCCTTCTCGACTTTGCAAAACTTGGTTCGATAAGACCGCTTCCGCTTTTACTAAAAAACTGATAAATTTTTATCGATCTCTTGTGGAGGGCGCGGGCTATGTTGCCGCTCATTCGGTCTCGTTATGGTTTGGCGGCGCTGGCCGCCGCAGGTGCCTTTGCTTTGTCTTTCGTCCCGGCGGGTGCCCAGCAGGCCCCGACGATCAATAACGGCCCATTCCAGGCCATCGTGTGCCAGCCTGTTCCGCCGAACACGGCCCCGGCTTTCATCTTGGAACGTGGCGGCCTGTGCCCCATCGGCTTCGTCGCTGTCGTGGCTGACCGGCCTGCCGCAGTCGACACGCCCGCCGCGCTCTCCGACAATTCCGGCAGCAGCGGCTGAGCGGCAGAAGAAGAAACGCGGACGAGACAGCGTTCATTGATATCCTCTGGAAACCCGCAGGTCTTCTGCGGGTTTTGTTTTTTGCATCCCGCCTCAGGCCGCTCGCAGGAAGGCGACTTCCCCCGCCCGACTGCCACGCGCTCCGGCCGGAATGTTCGGGTAACGCGTTCCCGGATTTCGCGACGGCGCCCAGCTTGAGGGCGCCGGCGGCAGGGCCCCAACCGCCTGCCGCATCCCGGCCGCGCGAAAAAAATCCGATCAGGACTTTCCTGCCCGAGACAGGAATCTAGCCCTCGGCCTGCGCATGGGCCGCGGACGCCGTCCTTCGACGGCGCCGCAGGCATTTCGCACGCATAGCGGCGCCCTTGAGCCGCAGAGAAGACCCGGCGACGCGCAAAGGCGCCAGCGTTGCGGAAAGGAACACCACCCTACCCGTTCCAAATAGCCAACAAAACCCATAAAACCTTATAGTTAAAAGTTTTAATAAATTTTACCATAAGTTGAAATGCGCTTAGGACGATAGTCCACGGTCATGAATACGTACAATTGCACTTTTATCGGCAGGAGATATTTATAAGAAGGGACGCAGAATTGCCTTATTCAAGACAATAAGAGGCGTCCCATCATGAAAACGAGAGAGCTTGCTATCGCCGTCGCCGCAATGCTGTGCGTTTCTGCGGCGCCTGCCATGACAGCCCCCTCCGTCGACCCGCTCGAGGCGTTCGGGCTCCGCCGGTCGACGCATATCAGTCTCGGCACATCCGTGCCGATCCCCGAGGGCTATTACGACCTTTGCATCAATCAGCCCGCCGTATGCCGGCCGCGCGCGGGCGCAGGAGATGTGACGGGTGACGGGCAGATCAGGCTCTCGTCCAAGCGGCTGCAGCAGATGCTCGCCGTCAATACTGCCGTCAACAGCTCCATTCGCCCCGTGGCCGGCCTCAACCGGATGGGCGTGCTCGACAGGTGGCGCGTGGCTCCGGCCGCGGGCAACTGCAAGGACTACGCCCTGACGAAGCGCCAGCGCCTCATCGCCCAGGGCTGGCCTTCCAGCGCCCTGCTGATGGCTATCGTGCGCATCCCGGGCGGCGAGCAGCACGCCGTTCTCGTGGTGCGGACGGACAGGGGCGACTACGTCCTCGACAATCTGTCCGAGGCCGTCAGGCCCTGGCGCAGCACCCCCTACTGGTGGGAAAAGGTCCAGTCCCCCACCCAGATGTGGGTCTGGCACAGCGTCTGACGAGGACCCGGGCGAACCTTACGAGGCCTCGCCCGGCTTTCGTCCGTTGGTCGTATAGGGATAGTAGCTCTCTTCTCCCGACGAGGCATCGACGCCGTTCAGCGCGACATAGACTGTCTCGCCCTTGACCCGGCGCAGTTCCTTGAGGCTCTGCAGCACCTCGCGCTGCGTCGTCGTCTTCCAGTGCACGACATAGAGCACAACGTCGGCATAGACGGCGAGCAGCAGCGGGTCGGAGACGACGGCCAGCGGCGGCGCATCGAGGATGATGACGTCGAAGGCCTTGCGGCAACCCTCCAGCAACGCCCGGAAGCGCGCCGAATCGAGGATGCTCTCGGCCGGGAAATACTGCGCATCGCCGCTGACGAAGGCCGACATGTCGCTGAGCGCGTCGACCACCCGCATGTCGTTGACATGGGCGGTTGTCGCCCGGTCGGCGAGGATGTCGACGAGGCTCGTCTTGACCTTGGCCTTGAGCAGGCGATGCACGCTCGGCTTGCGCAGGTCGCAGTCGATGACGAGCGTCCTGCGGCCGGCGAGGGCCGCCGCCCGCCCGAGCGCGACGGCCGTGACGGACTTGCCCTCCCCCGGCTTCGTCGAGGTGACGAGCACGACCTTCCCCGCCGCCTCGCCCTCGCCGGCGCTCATCAGGATGTCGAGCCCCAGGCGCAGACGGCGAATCGCTTCGGCATAGGCCGAGCCGGGCTCGCGCACCACCTTGTCCTGCACCGGCACACCGCCCTTGGCTGCCTCGACCTGCGGCATGCTCGCGACGACGTCGAGCCCCGTCGCCTCCTCCACCTCGTCCGCCCTGAGGAAGCCGCGGCCGTAGGTGTCGCGGACCCAGGCGATGCCGAACCCCGCTCCGAAGGCGAGGAACAGCGAGGCGAACAGGATCGGCACCGTCGGCGGGAAGCTCGGCCGCACCGCGGCCATCGCCTCTGCGACGACGCGGCTGTCGGCCAGCACGAGGCCGCGCTGCTGGCTCACCTGCCTGAGGCGGCCGAGGTAGTTCTGGTAGAGCGCACGGGTCGCCGCCACTTCCTCGCGGAGCTTGTAGAGCTGGACCGACGCATCGGCCGGCAGGTCGGATGCATTGACGAGCATGTCGAGGTCGCGGCGAACCTGCTGCGCCCGCTGCTCGGACACGTCCGCCGTCCGCTGCAGCTCCTCGGCGCGGGCACTGCCGAGCGCCACGATGCGCGCATCGATGGCGGTGAGCCGCGTGCGCAGCGCCGCCGCCCGCGCCGCCGGCAGCCTGGCCGACAGCTGGCGCTCGATCTCCCGGCGCTCCTCGGTGAGCTGCTCGCTCTCGCCCCCCGCCAGCACCCTGGCGATGCCGGCCGCATCCCCCGCCTGCACCAGCGCCTCGAGCGCCCGCAACCGGGTGAGCGCGTCGGTCCGCGCGGCGATGTCCTCCTCGAGTGTCGTGCGCAGGGAGAGCAGCCGGTTGCGGCCGTCCTCCCCGGCCCGCTCCATCATCTGCTCCAGCGTGTAGCGGTCGAGCTCGGCTTCAGCCCGGCGCAGTTCCTCGCCGAGATCCGTCACCCGGCTGGCGAGGACACGTTCGGCATTGGCCACGAGCCGCAGCCGGCTCGCGATCTGGTCGTCGATATAGGCCTGGGCATAGGCATTGGCGATGCGGGCCGCCTTGTCCGGATCGCGCGAGGAGGCTTCGACGGCGATGATCGAGGTGACGCCGCGGCGGGAGATGTCGACGCGCCGCGCCAGCCGGTCGATGATTCGCCGCTCGACGCGCGGTGAGAGCGGCTGGCCCGGCTGCAACTGCCCCTCGGCCCCGTCGACGGCGGCCGGCCAGAGGCCCGCGGCAATCTGGGCCAGGAGATCCGGCCGGTTGAATTCCTCGTCGTCCTGCAGGTTGAGCCTGGCGATGACGCGCCGCGCGATCACCGGCGACGCCATGATCTCCACCTCGCCGTCGACGGCGCCGATGTTGGGCGGAGCGGGCGCCGCATTGTCAAGGCTGACCAGCCTCTGCTCGCGCGGGTCGATCATGACCAGCGTCGTCGCGGAATAGCGCGAGGGGACCTGCGACAGCGCGAGGACGACGAGGCCAAGAATGGCGGCGACGGTGACGGCGATGGCGAGGCGCTGGCGGCGCAGCAGGCCCATAAGCGACTGAAGATCGAACTCGTTCAAAGATGCCCCTCCCCCCGGCCCGCCGGCCCATCGGGCAGCGGCACGGGACCCATCGACCAAGGTGGCAGCTTCCGGAAGACCGCAGCGGAGATGGCGTTGCGACGCGAATGCGGAAGACGCACGAACGCCATGAAGTCTCCTCATCCCGAACGGGACACACTGATCGGAAAAAAGCTAGCACGCTGAAGGGGTAGGCGACAACGCGCACGAAAGCCGCCCGAACCGCCTACGAGGCGAGGAAACGATAACCCCGCCCCTCGAGGCACAGGCAGGTCAGCACGTCCGACGCATAGGCCCCCGTGTCGATGCCGATGCGGTTGCGGCAGACCTCGGGCGTCTCGACGATGGTATGGCCGTGGACCACGACCTTCTCGTGCAATTGAGCCGCATCGAGGAACGGCCGGCGGATGCCGACGAGATCCTCCGGCCGCTGCTGCGCCAGCGGCACGCCCGGCCGGATGCCGGCATGCACGAAGAGATAATCGCCGGCGGCATGGGTCAGCGCGCAACGCCTCAGGAAGTCCACATGGCCCTGCGGCATGCGACGCCGAAGGACGTCCGCGAGCTCGGGAAAGCCGCGCTCCGGCGCGAGGCTGCGCCAGTCGATGCCGTAGGACGCGAGCGTCGCGTCCCCGCCGTTCGTCAGCCAGGCCATGGCATCGCCACTGCCCATCCGCGCGGAAAGGAGCATGACCTCGTGGTTGCCGATGAGCGGATGGAAGGTGATGCCCGGCAGCGGGCCGGCCGCCAGCATGTCGAGCACCTGCGCCGTATCCGGGCCGCGGTCGACATAGTCCCCGAGCGTTACCAGCGCCACCTCGCCGTCATGGCCGCGCAGGTCCTCAGCAACGGCGGCGAGCACACGGGCAAGCAGATCCGCCCGCCCGTGGATGTCGCCGATGCAATAGACGCGCAGGCCCTCCGGCATCGCCGCATGACCGAGGCTGATGGTGCGCGGCCGGCCACGCCCTGAAAACAGCCCAGGCCAGCGGTTGCGCAGCGCCGCGATCATGCCGCCCTCCCCGCCGCTTTGCGCCAGACGGCCACCAGCCGCTCGATGAAGACGCCGCTGTCGAGGTCGGCCGCATGGCGGGCTGCCGCGGCTTCTCCCATGCGCCGGCGCGCCTCCCGGTCGCCGATGAGCCCGGCAAGTGCATCGGCCAGGGCTGCTGCATCGCCCACGGGCACGAGCCGGCCTTCGACCCCGTCGTGGAGGATCTCGGCGACGGCGCCGACGGGCGTCGCCACCACCGGCTTGCCCGCCGCCATGGCCTCCACGATGCTCATCGGCAGGTTCTCGGCCCGGGACGGCAGGACGACGACATCGGCCCGCCCGGCGAGCATCTTCGCCGCGCCCGCATCGAGCCAGCCGGGAAAGGTGACGAGCCCCGACAGGCCGAGGCTTTCCGCCCGGGCGCGAAAACGCTCCACCGCCCCGTTGCCGGCGATCGTGCAGCGCCAGCCGCCGATGCCGCGCCCGCGCAGCAGGGACAGCGCGTCGAGCAGCACGTCGGTGCCCTTGCGCTCTCCCACCTCGCCGAGCACGACAAGATGCACATTGCCGTCCTCGCGCTCCGTCGCAGCCGCCACGCGCGGCACGGCATTGTAGACGATCGCGGTCATCACCTCGGGACCGGCGATGCGCGTGACGAAATCCTGCCAGTGGCTGCCGAGCACCACGACACAGGCCGCGCGGCGGAAGAGCCCACGGATGGCCGCCTGCATCAGGGGGCCGCAGGCCGCGTAATAATCGTCGAAATTGGCCCCGTGCAGATGCACGACCACGGGCACGCCCGCAAGCGACAGGACGCGCTCCATCAGCGCCTTGCGCAGCACGCTGCCGCGGGTGGCGAGGTTGAGATGCGCGACATCCGCCCGGCCGCTGAGGCCGAGGACGAGGCAGCGCGCCAGCGCGCCGGCGAAGACGAGGGGCGACAACAGCTTGCCCAGGCGCCCGCGCGTCGTCACGCAGACGAGTTGCACATCGTCCTCGCCCCGGTCGGCGAGCGCGGCGGCCATCGCCTCGACGACCCGATCCATGCCCCCGTCGATGCCGAGGCGGGTGACGACGACGGTGAGGGCCGGTCCGGCGGCGGTGGCGGTCATGGCACGGCCTCGCGCTTCACGGACGCGGGGAGGAAGCGCAGCAACCGCGGCATCGACGCGGCCACGATGTCATGCTCCGCCGCTGGCAGCCGCCGCGCCCGGCCGAGCACCACGGCAAGGTGCACGAGCGCCGCCAGCCCCGCGACGAGGATCTGCATGGCCGGCATCACATCCGCCGCCATCAGACGCGCGCCCATGCCGACAATGAGCGCGCTCGCGACGACGACGAGGAGGAAGGGCAGATCGCAGATGCCGCGCACGCCGCTCCTCCTGAGGCTCGCCCCGAGCAGGAGGAGACGCGCGCCGATGTCGAGAATCGGGACGACGAGGGCGGCGGCGAGCGGCGCCACCAGACCGGTGAGGATGAGCATCCCGAGCCAGAAGAGACCGATGGGCAGGATGGTGGCGAGCGCCCTCCGGCGCGCCATCACGGCAGCCGCCGTCTCCAGGCTGCGATAGAAGCCATAGAGCGGCGGCAGGACGAAGAGCACCGGCAGCAGCCAGTCGAGACCCGCAAAACGCCCGCCGGCGAGCAGCGCCAGCACCGCCGGCCCGCCGGCAAGCAGGCCGACGACAGCCGTGGAGAAGACGACGAGGTCGAGCTTGAACACGAGCGACAGCGCCGCCGCCATTCGGGCCTGCGAGCCGGCGCGCGCCGCATGGCCCATCACCGCCGGCTCGATGAAGGGCGACAGCACGATGCCCGATGTCAGGCGCAGGAAGCTCAGCATCAGTCCCTGCATGAAGGAGAAGGCCGCGAGGAGCTCGACCGGCATCACCCCCGATACCGCGAGGCGCACGGCGGGCGGGCTCATGACCATGGCCCCGGCCGTGCTGAGATAGCTTGCGCCGGCAAGCGCCGCGAGGTTCTGCCGCGGCGCCTGCCCGTCCCCGGCCGTCGCGCCGAGCCGGGCAACACCCACCGCTGCCGCGCCGACGAGGGCGAGCCCGGCAAGGGCTGCCGTTGCGGCGCAAAGCGTGACGACGGTCGCTGCATCCATGTGCCGGCCGAGCCCGAGCCACGTCACGAGGACGGCAAGCCGTACGAGGGGCTCCCCGGCGGCGACGGCGCGGCTCAGCCGCTGTTGCCCGAGGATCTGGCAGATGCTTTCGGCGTCGCTCGCGAGGAGGAGCCCCGCCGCCCAGACCACCGCGGCGGTGACCAGCACGCCGTCGGCCGATGCCGGCAGGAGGCCGCCGACCGACGCCAGGAAGGCGGCGAGGGCGAACAGGGCGAGCACGCCGAGCCGCACCGCCGCGACGCGGCCCAGCAGGCGCCGCAGGCCGGGACCGTCGCCCGCGTGATGACGCGCGCTCGCCTCGTAGGCGAGCACCGTCGGCACGCCGAAGAGCAGGAGCGACTGCGCCAGGAGCGCCGCCGCCATCCCCACCGCATAGCCGGCATAATCGGCGAGCGGCAGCACGCGCACGACGAGGAGCTGGAAGGCAAAGCCGAGCGCGACGGCGGCGAGGCGCCCGCTGGCGAAGACGAGGAGGCTGCTGCCGAGGCTCACGGGCGCATGCACGGATCAGTCCCCCGCGACGGCCGACGGCACCGGCCGACGGTCGAGGCCGATGACGCGGAAGAGGCCTTGATACACCGCCTCGGGCGAATGATGGCGTTCGATATAGGCGAAGGCCGCCGCCCGGCACGCGGCCCTCTTTCCGTCATCGGCCAGAAGCCCCTCGATGCCGGCGGCGAAGGCCTCGCCGTCGGCGGCCTCGAGCACGCAGGCCGCGGCCTCCTCCTTCAGGCCGGCGCGTGCAAGCGGGCTCGCCACCACCGGCAGTCCGTGCGCCAGATAGTCGAGGAGCTTGACGTTGAGCCCGCTGCCGATGCGCTGCGGCGCGATGGCGAGCGCCGCGCGCGACAGGTACGGCGCAAGATCGGCCACGGCGCCATGCCGCTCCACGCCCCGCGGCAGATCGGGGAAAGCCGTGCCGATGGCGCCGACGACATCGAGGCGAACATTCGGCCGCAGCGCCTGCAGGCGCGGCCAGACGTCGCCCAAAAACCATTCGAGGGCATCGACATTGGCCGGATTGTCCGAACCGACGAAGACGAGCCGGTCGGGATCGGCGACCGCCTGCGCAACACGCACCGCCCTGCGCGGCATCGACGCGACGAGCACGGGCGGGGCAGCGGGATGGGCGGCGAGCTGCCGCGCTTCCTCCTCCTGGATCGCCACGGCGGCATCGAGACCGCCGATGAGACCCACCTCTTCGTCGAGCGTCATCGCCGGCACGTCGGGCGCGCGCCCCTGCTCCACGAAGCGGCGGTGGCGCTGCGACATGAGGTCGTGAAGATAGACGATGCCGCGCGCGCCATGAGCCATGGCAAGGCGGGCGAGCGGCGCAAGGAAGACATAGTCCGCGATGACGGCACGGCACGGCTCGCGCGCAAGCTCGGCCTCGACCGTTGCGATCTCCCCCGCCGTCACCGGCAGGGTGGCCGGCCAGACGCCGGGCGAGCCCCGCCCGCCGCGCAGGATCCGCCCGGCGAACGCCCCGAGGGCGCCGATCCACGGGCCGGGCCGCGCCGCCACGACCCAGCGGCCCAGCCGCAAGGCCTCCGCGCAATGGAGGCGGTCGAAGCTGCCGGCGGGCAGGTCGATGCGCTCCACCGGCCGGCGCCCGAAGGCGCGCGCGGAGACGACGAGGAGGTCGACACGCGCCCCCTTGCCCCGCAGCGCTTCGGCCAACGCGACGAGAACGGCCGTGTTGCCGACACGCGCATGGGTCGGCACCCGCCGCATGACGATGAGGATCCTCGGCCCCGCCTGCCCCAACGCGTCTCCTCCGGCGTGGGACGGACGCCCCTGCCCCCTGTACGCCTGCATCATTGTCGGGCCGGCCTTGCCCGGCGGCAAGGGGGACGATTGCGGCAGCACCATGGACCGGAGCGGGAGGGCTGGACTAGGATCGCGGCGCGGGAAGACCACGGGCGGGTGACGAAACAGCCATGACAGCAAGCGTTGCCGGCCATGCGGGAGGCGACCGCACGATCACGGCGTCGCACGCCGCGCTCTCCGTCCCGGCGCGCCTCCTCACCGGCGCTTGGGGCGTGTTTCTCGGCCTGCTGCCTCTGCCGCTCGCGTCGAACCGCCCGCTGTTCTGGTGCATCAACGCCGTCGTCGCGGGCTGCTTCGTCGCGGCCGTCGCCCTGCTGCGCCCCGTGCCCCTGCGCTTCGATGGCCTGATTCGCACCGGACTTGCCCTGTGCGCCATGCTCGCTGCCGCCCTTCTCGGCTGGATGCTGGTACAGGCGCTCATGCCCCTCGCGCCCGGCTCCCCCCTGGCCGACCCGATCTGGGCGGCGGCTGCGGAGGCCCTTGGCGAACCGCTGACGGCCCGCATCACCGCGGCGCCCTGGCAGACGCTGCTCGCGGCGCTGCGCTTCGCCACGGCCGCCGCCGTCTTCTGGGTGACCTTGCGGCTCGCCACGCACCCGGGCGGCGCCGCAGCCCTCCTGCGCTGGCTCATGTGGGCGAGCGCCGGCTATGCCCTCTACGGCCTGGTGCTCGACCTCATGGGATCCAGCACCATCCTCTGGTTCGAGAAATGGGCCTATCGCGATTCGCTGACCGCCACCTTCGTCAACCGGAATGCCGCCGCAGCCTATTTCGGCATCGGCCTTCTCGCCGCGCTCGCGGAAGCGATCTCCGCCATCCGGCGGCGGTCGGCCGCTTCGCTCGCCTATCTGCTGCTGCTCCTCGTGCCGCTCGCCATCCTGGCCAATGCCATCGTCCTCACCGGCTCGCGCTCCGGCGCGGCCGCAACGGCCCTTGCGGCGGGCGTCGGCCTGCTGCTCCTCGTCAGCGTCCGACGCGCTCCTATCCTGATCGTCCCGCTCCTCGCCGTCATGCTCATCGGCCTTGCGCTGGCGACCCTGCACGTCAGCGGCGCCCATCTCATGGCGCGCATCGAGGCCGACGGTGGATCGGGCCAGTCGCGCCTGTGGCTCTACCGCACGGTCGCCGAGATGATCGCGGCCCGGCCGCTCACCGGCACCGGCGCCGGCACCTTCCAGCTCGTCTTCCCGGCCTGGCGCGAGCCGGGGCAGGAGATGTTCCTCATCTGGGCGCAGGCCCATAACATCTACCTGGAACTCGCCGTCGAGCTCGGCCTGCCGGCCGCGGCGGCCATGCTCCTGCTCGTCATGCTGCTCATGCTGATGTGCGCCCGCGCGCTGCGCCGCTCCGAGGGCGGCTGGCACGTCGCGCTCTTCGCCCTGACGAGCTGGCTCCTGCTCGCGGTCCAGGGTCTCGTCGATTTCGCGCTCCAGTACCAGGCGATCACCTTGACCGCCGCCGCCGCCCTCGCCATGGGGATCGCCGGTGCGGCCAAGCCGGCGAGCGGACCAGCACGACCACGCTAAAGCCGATAGAAATCAGCCCCTTGCCTGCCGTTCCGGAATCACTTTCTGCGCACGGCGCAGGCCGTTTTCCCGGACCTCGCGCAGAAAGAGAAGCATCAAGGGAAGGAGCGAGCCGGCATAGCGGCGCCAGAGGCGACGCGGCTCCTGCAGGAGGCGGTGCAGCCATTCGAGCCCGAGCGTCTGCATCAGAACTGGCGCCCGCTGCTTACGGCCGGTGAGGAACTCGAGCGCCGCGCCGATGCAGAAGGCCGTGCCGCAACTGCGCCCCTCCTCCACGATCGCAAGGGCGAGGCGCTCCGATTGCGGCGAGCCGACGGCGAGGAAGACGAAGCGCGCCGGATGCGCCGCCACGAAGTCGAGCGCGGCCCGCCACGCCTGCGGATTGTGGGCCAGCCCCATGGGCGGCGCATGGAAGTGCCAGCGGTACTGGGGAAAACGCTGCCGCAACGCCTCGCCCAGCGCCGCATCCGCGCCGACCACGGCGAGCGTGTCGCCCGGTGCGAGCACCTCGGCGAACAGCCGCTCCATCACGTCGGTCCCGTTGAGATGGGGCAGGTCGAGCCCCACGAGCTTGCCGAGACGCTCGATCTGGTGGCTGTCGCACCAGCTCATCCAGGCCGCTTCATAGACGCTCAGAAGGTCCGGCTGGCGCGACAGGCGCACCACATGGTCGACATTCGGCGTCGCCACATAGGCGAAGGGCTCCGCCGAGCTGCAATCCTTCAACCGGTCGAGCACCGCATCCTTGGGCAGGAGATCGAAGGGAGCACCAAGAAAGGTGACCCGCGGTGCGGCGAGCGGCTCGCGCGCCACCTCAGCGGGACTTGCGGACGGGCCTGTGGGCACCTTGGCTCTCTGCCTTGTCCGACGGCTTGCGAGCCGCCTCACCGCCCTGCCGGCCGTCGCGCTCCTTCATCATGGCCGCCGTGCGCGCGAGGGCCGAGGCGGCGATATCCACCTCGCCGAGGCGCTCGGCGACGTCGTCCGGTCCGCCGGCCGCTGCATGCCGCGTGGTGAGGCCCCCCGCTGCGCACGTGCCAGCTCCAGCAGCAGGACGAGCATGAGGCCCATGTTGAAGGCAAGGACGGCCGTTCCGGCGCCGGCCGCAAGGCCGGACCATCCGCCGGACGCGCCGCCCGCAATGCCACCCGCGACCGCGGCGAGAAGGGATCCGCCGGCCCAGGCCACGGCCTTGCCGCGTCGGCCGGCGAAGAGACCGAGAACCAGTGCCCCGAGAGCGATGATGATCAGCATGGCGATACGTTCCACGGTTCTGGGAACGGAACACTCGGGCAGGACATCTCTGCCGGAGCGCATTCAGGCATCTGATTCAGCGGACGAAATCCTACCATTGACTTGCATGCGGCTCCAGTCTCGCGCCGAACTGCAAAGAAAGCGTTTCGTTCCGCCCTGTCCGCCGCGATGCATGATGGCCGCATGTCGTCACGTCCCCGAGCCGGCCCAGAACTCCCGCGCGGCCGTCACGACGAGGATGACGATGTCGAGCGAGAGGGAGAAGTGGCGAATGTAGGCGAGATCGCAGACGACGCGCCGTGTGGCGTGGGTCTGGTCCGTCACCGCGCCCCGCCAGCCCGCCAGCTGCGCAAGGCCCGTCATGCCGGGCCGCACAAGATGACGCAGCGGATAGGCGGGCACCGCCTTCTCGTAGAGCTCGCCGTTGACCAGCATGCCGACGGGATGGGCGCGCGGTCCCACGAGCGACATGTCTCCCCGCAGCACGTTGAGAAGCTGGGGAAGCTCGTCGAGGCTGCGCTGGCGCAGCACGGCCCCCAGAGGCGTCACGCGTGGATCGTTGGCGACGGTATGCCTCACCCCGGTCGGATCGCCGCGGTCGGCATACATCGTCCGGAACTTCAACATGAAGAACGGCTTGCCGCCGCGGCCGACGCGCGGCGAGCCGAAGAAGACGGGCCCCCGGCTCGTCGCCTTGATGAGGAAGGCGATGACGAGGAGGATGGGTAGCAGCAGAAGAAGGCCGCCGAGCGCGCCGGCGATGTCGATGCCGCGCTTGCAGGCCCGGGCCGTCCTTGGCCAGCGCGCGCCCTGCTCCGAAAGGTCCTCGGCCAGCGCCGCGAGGTCAGCCGGCTCGTGCCCGCCACACCGCGCGGTCAGAAACTGATCCAGCCAGGACGGCGCCTTCACGCCCTCCCCCGACGCTCCCTGCCCCAACGTCGCCCTCTGGGCGCCGGTCCACGTCGACAACCGCATGAACAGGACTCATGTGCCATTCGAAGCGACGCCCTCCCCCACGGGACGGGCCTTTGCTCACCCAAAGATCACCCTAGACTATCTCAAAAGGGGAAACTACGGAAAGTTCTTGCCGTCGCAGAAACCTGATCCACCAACGAATATCGTTAACTTGAATGGAAGAATGACGCAGCATAACTGCAGCGGCCGGTTTACCGCCAAGCACAGGGCGAGCCGTTGCCTCCCACCGGGGAAGCTGCGTTCACGTTGAGAAGAGTAGCGTTCTTCTCGACGGAATTCCAAGGCTCCTCCTCCACCCGCGTTCACCTTCAGAATCAATTTGACTTGATATCTTCTTTCCCGTCGGGCCCAATTTGGGCACGACGGCCACGGCCGGACGAGGCGTCCCATGCGTCACATCGATATCGCAGATCGTTTGCCCTCTCGCGCATCGCGCACCGCCCTCGTCACGGGCGGTGCCGGCTTTCTCGGCTCGCACCTGTGCGAGGCGCTGCTGAAGAAGAAGTACAACGTCATCTGTCTCGACAACTTCTTCACCGGCGATCGCAGCAACGTCGAGGGCCTGCTGCACGGCGGCAAGTTCGAGATCGTGCGCCACGACGTGACGGTACCGATCCAGATCGAGGCGAACGAGATCTACAATCTCGCCTGCCCGGCCTCGCCCCTGCACTACCAGGCCTCGCCGGTGGAAACGACGAAGACGAGCGTGCTCGGCGCCATCAACATGCTGGACCTCGCCCGCCGCCTCGGTGTCAGGATTCTCCAGGCCTCGACCTCGGAGGTCTACGGCGACCCGGCCGAGCACCCCCAGCGGGAGAGCTACTGGGGCAACGTCAACCCCATCGGGTCGCGCGCCTGCTACGATGAGGGCAAGCGCTGCGCGGAAACGCTGTTCTTCGACTATCACCGCGCCCACGGCGTGCCGATCAAGGTGGCCCGCATCTTCAACACCTACGGGCCGCGCATGCATCCCAACGACGGGCGCGTGGTCTCGACCTTCATCGTGCAGGCGCTGACCGGACAGGACCTGACGATTTTCGGCGACGGCAGCCAGACGCGCTCGCTGTGCTACGTCGACGATCTCATCCGCGGCCTTGTCAGCCTGATGGAGGCCGACGGCGGCGTCACCGGGCCGGTCAACCTCGGCAACCCCGAGGAAGTGTCGATGATCGAATTGGCGGAGCTCGTCCTTTCCCTCACCGGCTCGCGCTCGCACATCGTCCGCCGCCCGCCGGCGGCGGACGATCCCCGCCAGCGCCGTCCCGACATCTCGCTGGCCGACGAGGTGCTCGACTGGCGCCCCACGGTGCCGGTGAAGATCGGCCTCGGCCGCACCATCGATTATTTCGACGCCCTCTTGTCGCACCGCGCGCCGGCGGTCTTCCCGTAAAAAGAC
Source organism: Chelatococcus caeni (assembly GCF_014196925.1). Lineage (GTDB taxonomy): Bacteria > Pseudomonadota > Alphaproteobacteria > Rhizobiales > Beijerinckiaceae > Chelatococcus_A > Chelatococcus_A caeni. The sequence goes on from NZ_JACIEN010000003.1 coordinate 296,932, forward strand.
CGGCCGGCGCGCGGCGCAGGCGCTCAGAAGGTGCCCGGATAGGCGCCGCCGTCCATCAGCCAGTTCTGGCCGGTGATGTAGCCGGCGTGGACGCTGCAGAGGAATGCGCAGGCGGCGCCGAATTCGTCGGCCGTGCCGAGGCGCCCGGCCGGGTTGGCCGCCGCCATGGCCGCGATCTCCTCCTCCGGTGCCCGTCCGCTCTGGGCGGCGCGCGCCGCCGCCGTGCCGCGCAGCCTGTCCGTCTCGAACGGCCCCGGCAGCAGGTTGTTGATGGTGACGCCGCGCCGCACGGTCTTGCGCGACAGGCCGGCGATGAAGCCGGTGAGGCCGGAGCGCGCGCCGTTGGAGAGGCCGAGGATATCGATCGGCGCCTTCACCGCGCTCGACGTGATGTTCACCACGCGGCCGAAGCCGCGCTCCATCATGCCGTCGACCGTCGCCTGGATGAGCGCGATCGGCGTCAGCATGTTGGCGTCGAGCGCCTTGATCCAGTCCTCGCGCGACCAGTCGCGGAAGTCGCCGGGCGGCGGACCCCCGGCATTGTTGACGAGGATGTCGGGTGCCGGGCAGGCGGCGAGCGCGGCCGCACGCCCTTCCGGCGTCGCGATGTCGCCTGCGACCGTCTGCACGCTCACGCCCGGCGCCGCACGGCGGATCTCGTCCGCCGTTCTCTCCAGGTCCGCGGCGGTGCGCGCCGTGATGGTGACATTGACGCCTTCACGCGCCAGGGCAAGGGCGCAGCCCTTGCCGAGACCCTTGCTCGCCGCACAGACGAGGGCGTTGCGCCCTGCGATGCCGAAATCCATTGCTCTTTTCCCTCGTGGTCGGTCCGCTCAGCGGATGAACTGGTCGATGTAGTCGACGCCGAGGCCGTTCTTGGCATAATGGGCCCGGCACTTGTCGATGCGCGTGAAGACGTCGTCGTAACCCACGGTCTTGCCGTCCGGATCGACGTAGATCATCGCCCCGTTGACCTGGAACAGGGTGATCATCTCCTCCACATGCGGGTCGACGACGAGCGTGTGCGTCTCGCCCGGCGCCTCGTAGGCATAGGAGCCCTCGCGCGCCACCCAGTCGTGCTCCAGATAGCGCCACTCGCCCTTCAGCACGAAGGCGTGCACCGGCTGCGGATGGCGGTGGCGCGAGAGCACGCCCGACTTGCGTACCTTGAGCAGGTTCATCCAGTAGCCGCGCGAGGCGGCCATCAGCAGCGGCCGGAACCAGACGTTCTCCTCCACCGGCACCCAGATGCGCTCGTCGTTGGGAATGGCATTGGGGATGACGAGCTCCGGCGGCGATTCCCTGGGCTGCGGATGGCGATAGGGCAGCCACTTCTCGTCGATGCCGCCGGCGGCGGGATCTTGCCCGTTCATGTCTTGTCCTCCCGAAATCAGACCGTGAGATAGCCGCCATCGATGGCGAGAATGGCGCCGGTGATGAAGCGCGCCGCGGGCGACGCGAGGAAGACGGCGCCGCCCGCCACCTCCTCCGGCGTGCCCCAGCGCCCCATCGGCGTGCGGGAAAGGATGGCGCCGCTGCGCTCCTTATCCTTCTGCAGCGTCTCGGTCAGCGGCGTCGCGATCCAGCCGGGCGCGACCGCGTTGACGCGGATGCCCTCGGCGGCCCAGGCGGCGGCGAGGCTCTTCGTGAGCTGGGCGATGCCGCCCTTGGAGGCGCTGTAGGCCGGCACGCGCGGGCCGCCGAAGAAGGACAGCATGGAGGCGACGTTCACGATGGCGCCGCCGCTCTGCGCGAGCTTCGCCTTCGCACCGGCGCACATGCGCATCGTGCCGTTGAGATTGATGTCGACCACGTCGGCGAAGGCCTCGGGCTCGAACTCGACATCGCGGCGAATGACGCCGGCCGCATTCACCAGCACGTCGAGGCGCTCGAAGCCCGCAAGGAGGCCACTGATAGCTTCATTGTCGCGCACGTCGAGCGGCACGAAGGTGAGCCGCTCCCCGCCCGTCTCCACTGCACGCTCGCATTCGGCGGCCGTCGCGCCCGTCGCGACGACGCGCGCGCCGAGAGCCGCAAAGGCCCTGGCGCAGCCGAGGCCGATGCCGCTCGTGCCACCCGTGACCAGCACGGACCGGCCGGCGAAGAGATCGGCCGCGAAAGCCTGAGTGATCGCCGGGCCCGAGCCCGGTGTCGTTGCCGTCATGTTTCCTCCATGCCGCGCCGCCGGCGCGGAGGCCTCTTTGGGCCGATTGTTGCGCGGGCTCGCAGCCCTTGGCCCTAACATCGACCATGTCGGCGCCGAACGCCATTCGCGGGATGCAGGCGCGGGTTGTGCTGGCGCGGCAGCTCGCCCGTTGCCGCGCTCCGCGCGCTTGGCTTGCGACTGTCTCGGGCGCTTGCCAGAATTCCATGACGCCCACCGGCCGGCTTCCGCCGACGGGGCTATCGACCGGGAAATCGCATGGGGACGGAACTCTCGCCGCGCCTGCGCGCCATTGTGGATGCCCTTCCACTGTCCAATGGCCTTCGCGTACTGGAAATCGGCTGCGGGCCCGGCGCGATGGCCCGCGCCATCGCGCAACGCATCGGCGACGGACATGTGCTGGCGATCGACCGCTCGGCGCAGGCCATCGCACGGGCGCGGGCGCTGTCGCGGGAGGCGATCGCCTCGGGACGCCTGAGCCTGCGCCAGATGGCGGCCGAGGAATTCGAACTCGCACCCGGCGAAGCGCCCTACGACATCGCCGTCGCCATCCGCGTCGGCGCGCTGGACGGCCGCCATCCCGAGACCGGCCGCAGGGTGAGGCGCCGCCTTGTCGCAGCCCTGTCCCCGCAGGGGCGGCTGTTCATCGACGGCGGCGATCCCCTGCGTGAGATCGCGCTCGGCGACTGAGCCGATCGGCCATTGCGCCATTGGCGCGCCGCAATCTGGCTGATAGAGGGCCACCTCCCCTGGCCGATCGGGATTCGGAGCATATGCAGAAACTTGCCCAGGTGATGCTGATCGTCGTCCTCGCCATGGTCGGCGTTGCCGGCAGCCGCTGGTATCGCTACGTCAGCAACACCACGAGCCCTTATGACGAAGTAGGCATCACCCTCAACACGCTGATGCCGCCGCCGTTGCGCAAGTGGGGCTGCGACAGGCTGCACGCCACCTTCGGCAATGTCCTGCCCCCGCACGGCTGCGCCGTCGCGGACGGCCGGCAGTGGATGTGAGACGCGCCACTCCGCAACATCTCTTGCGGGCAAGGACCGCACCTCGGCAGAGCCAGGGCCGGGCTCGCTGACGGCCAAACGGCCCGGCCCCGCCGCCCGACGCCGCGACACGGCTCGGCCAGGCCGGCGAGAACGATCGTATCGTCTGTCCTTGTTATTCGGCGCCTCGCCCACAGAATATTGGAAGAAATTCATAACGCATAAGCAACAGATGAACGCCCACCTCTCCACCTTCATCTACATACCATGCAATCCTTTGAAACAGTTTGTGACCGAAACGGCGCGCCAGCCCGGAACAAGCGGCTCTTCTTACGGTTTGTTTACCATCGTTCGCGAAAGGAGGAGAGCATGCGCAAGACGATTTTCGCGATTGCGACCGCAGTCACCTTGATCGGCCTGCCGGTGGCCGCCTCGGCGCAGAACGCCCAGGCCAATGCCACCGCGGGCGGTGCCGTCGCCGGTGGCCTGACCGGGGCTGGTGTCGGCTTCATCGTCGGCGGGCCCGTCGGCGCGGCGGTGGGCGCCGGGATCGGCGTCGCCAGCGGTGCGACGACCGGCGCCGTGTCGACCCCGCCGCCGCGGAGGGTCTATGTGGAACCGGCTCCAAGCACGACCACCTATGTGGAACGCCGCCGCGTCTACCGAGAGCCGGCAACGGCTTGCTTCGAGGACGCGTACGGCCGGGTGATCTGCCAGTAATGTGACGTCTCGAGGCGGGCCCGTTCAGCGCGGGCCCGCCTTGCCTCGACCGGGCTGTTGCCGGGCGCTTGTCGAACGTCCGGCGGATTGCCCTTCCTCACTGGCAAAGATGGACGAGCCCGTCCTCACCGACGAAGGTGCCCGTTGCCGGATCGAAGGAGGGGTACAGCCTCGCGCAGCTTTCCCAGGCCCAGCTCCTGCGCACGGGAGCAACAGCAGGCTCCGCGACCACGACGGGACCGGGCGCGACTGCGACCGCGCCGCCGTCATAGAAGGTCGCGCTCGTAGCCACGGCCCTGCCCGGTGGATAGGGTGCGCCACCCGCGCGCATGTCGTAGCAGACGAGGTCCTGGGCGAGGACCGCACCGGCGCTGAGCGCAAGGGCGGCGATGCCAATGAGCATTCGTTTCATGGTGGCTCTCCTCAGCCACCCCAGCCGAGGAACAGCCAACGGCCTTTTGCTGCCCATTGTTCCCGGAACACCGGCCCCTCGGCACGGGACTGGGCCCTGTTCCCCAGCCGTCAACGACGCCGGAAAGGCCGCACGCCGGCGGTGTTAGGGAGGCTTAGAAGCCCGCAGCATTGCCGCAGCAGCGAGCGGAACGGACGTTGGCCACCAACGGCCCAAGAGGCGAAACCGGACAGCTTCCCGTTTCGCACGCCGCTCGAAATGCCGATTATCTTCAGGGAGTTGATGGTGGGCGCACTAGGGCTCGAACCTAGGACCCGCTGATTAAGAGTCAGCTGCTCTACCAACTGAGCTATGCGCCCATCAACATGTCGCGCCGGTCATCGCCAGCGGAACGAGCGGGGAAGTAGCAAAGACCGCGGGGCTTGTCCAGCAGGTCCTGTTCATTTTTCCGTCACGGACCTCGCGGCTGTGGATAGCCGCGGGCCGGGACAGGTGCGGCGCGGCAGTGCCGGGCCGCCTTTCCTCATTCGGCGGCGTGGGCGTGCAGCCGCTCGCCGCGCATCAGCAGCTTGTTGAGCGCCGCGAGATAGGCGCGCGCCGAGGCGACCAGCGTGTCGGGATCGGCGCCCCGGCCGGTCACGGACGAGCCCTGCGCCGAGAGCCGCACCGAAACCTCGGCCTGGGCATCGGTGCCCTCGGTCACCGCGTGCACCTGATAGAGGTCGAGCACGGCCTCGTGCGGCACCAGCGCCTTGATGGCGTTGAAGGTGGCGTCGACCGGGCCGTTGCCTTCCGCCTCCTCGGTGCGGATCTCGCCGCCGACGTCGAGCTTCATGGTCGCCCGCTGCGGGCCGCGCGTGCCGGCGATGATCGACAGCGACACCAGCTTGACGCGGTCGTGCGCCGTCAGGATCTCCTCGTCGACGAGCGCCTCGATGTCCTCGTCGTAGACGTTCTTCTTGCGGTCGGCGAGGTCCTTGAAGCGGCGGAAGGCGTCCTCCAGCGCGTTCTCGCCGAGGTCGTAGCCCAGCGCCTTCAGCTTCTCGCGGAAGGCGTGGCGGCCCGAATGCTTGCCCATCACCAGCGAGGTCTTGTTCACGCCGACGGATTCAGGCGTCATGATCTCGTAGGTCGAGGCGTTCTTCAGCATGCCGTCCTGGTGGATGCCGCTCTCGTGCGCGAAGGCGTTCCGCCCGACGATGGCCTTGTTGTACTGCACCGGGAAGGACGTCACCGCCGAGACGAGCTTGGAGGCCCGCGTCAGCATCGTCGCGTCGATGCCGGTCTCGTAGGGCAGGATGTCGCGGCGCGTCCGGATGGCCATGACGATCTCTTCCAGCGCCGCATTGCCGGCGCGCTCGCCGAGGCCGTTGATGGTGCACTCAACCTGGCGCGCGCCGCCCTCGACGCCGGCCAGCGAATTAGCGACCGCGAGGCCGAGGTCGTCGTGGCAATGCACCGAAAAGATGGCCTTGTCGGCATTCGGCACCCGCTCGCGGATGGTCCGGAACATAGTGCGGTATTCGTCGGGCGTCGCGTAGCCCACCGTGTCCGGCAGGTTGATGGTGGTGGCGCCGGCCTTGATCGCAGCCTCCACGCAGCGGCACAGGTACTCGATCGGCGTGCGCGTCGCGTCCATGGCCGACCACTCGACGTCCTCGACGAGGTTGCGCGCCTGGGCCACCGTCGTGGTGATGATCTCCAGCACCTCCTCCTCGGATTTGCGCATCTGGTGGGCGAGATGGATCGGCGAGGTCGATACGAAGGTGTGGATGCGGCCGCGCTGCGCATGGCGCACCGCCTCCCCCGCCCGGGCGATGTCGCCGGGGATGGCGCGGGCGAGGCCGGCGATCACGGCGCGCTTGGTGCGCCGCGCGATCTCAGAGACGGATTCGAAGTCGCCGACCGAGGCGATGGGGAAGCCCGCCTCGATGACGTCCACCCCCATCGTGTCGAGGAGCTCCGCGACCTCCAGCTTCTCCTCGAAGGTCATGGAGGCACCGGGGCACTGCTCGCCGTCGCGCAGCGTCGTGTCGAAGATGATGACGCGGTCGCTCGCCTTCTTCGCGGCGTCGGTCGTGGGATGGGTCATGGTGAACTGTCCTTTCGGGCGGCACGGCGCTGCGGCCGGCGTGTCGTCGATATTCGTCGGTGACGCGGTCTTCGTGTCGTCCCCTGAGTGCCCAGGCACGCGTGCCCAGCCGGCGCTCAGGGGCGGCTAAGGAGAAGAAGCAGACCGGAAAGACGAAGAACGCCGAGCGCGCGCGACGATGCGGCGGCGGATGCCGCGTCTGCCATCGTCATGCTGGAGCCGGAAATGACCACGGCCCGTTCCCCTCGCGCTCGCCCAGCGCACCCGATGCGCTGGCGACATGTCCAGATTGCTTCTAAACGACGACACCCCGTGCTGACAAGCAACACTTTATCGGCGAATGCACGGCAGGGCCGGTCGATCCGGCTCTTGCCATTGACGCGTCCCAATTGCCCGCCAAGGCTGCCGTGTCGCGATTCCACACCAGAATGGAGAGGTTGAGACATGACGATCCGCGCGCTGCCGACGCTTTTCGGCGCAACCGTGCTGGCACTTTCCCTCGCCGCCTGCAACACGACGGGCGGAAGCCCGACGCAGCAGCAGGCCGCCGCCACCCCGGCCGTGCCGCAGTTGCCGGGCGACAGCGCCTGCGCCCGCGAGATCAACACCTTCCGCGAGATCACCCGCCGCGACGTGGACACCGGCTATCTCAGCCCCACCGTCTACGCCAAGATGACGCCGGAAGTGGACAAGGCCGCGAGCACCTGCACGAGCGGCGCCGACCGCGACGCGGTCGCCATGCTGGCAGCCACCAAGTCGCGCTACGGCTACCGCTGATCGCGCGCGAGAAAGGCCTCGCCGCGCGCCGACAACCGGTAGCCGACGGCGAGGCTGGTCGTGAGGCCGAGGGCGCCGAGCTTGCGCATATCCGTCTTGAACAAGGGCATGGCGCAGCCGGTCTCCTCGGCGAGCCGGCGCGCCGGCACGCCCGGCGACTGCGCAACGAGCGCCAGCGTCCGGCGCGTCCAGGGACCGCGCCGGCTCCGGCTGTCGAGCGCATCGAGCCACTTCGCGATCGCCTCCGCATCCCCTTCGGACAAGGCGCTCTCCTGCGCGAGGGCCCTGCGCGGATCGGCTCCGGCATAGCGAAATGCGATGCGCACCAGTTCACCCGTGCTGCGGCGCACAAGGTCCTTCCTGAGCGCGGCAAGGTCGCGGTATCCGGCGCGAACGGCATCGTCGGTGGTCAGCGCCTCCTCCGTGCATGAGGTGAGCGACAGGATCTCCACCACGCCGCACGGCGTATGCAGCCGCGTTCCGACCTTGACGCTCGGGCGCGTCCAGCGCCGGAACGCGAGCGTCACGTCTCCCTGCGCGATCTTCCCCAGTATGTCGGCCTTGAAGAGCATGCTTCCCGGAAACGGGCAGGCTCAGCGCTGCAGCAGGTGCCGCAGGAAGACCTGCGTGAAATAGGGCATCCGCACCGTGTCGATGTCGGCCGGTGCACGCACGACGTGCATTCCCGCCAGTTCCGGCTGCTCCTGCCGCGCCAGCCACGCATTGATCTGCGCGTGAAGCACCTCCGCCGGCAGGGGCGAGCGCACCGGGCGCATGAGCGCGATGCGGGCACCGTGGATGACGGCGGTCCAGGTTTCCTCGATCGTGACCTCGCCCTCGCCGAGCCCCGTCTCCTCGAGGAGTTCCCGGCTGACGCTGCCGGCAAGGTCCACGCGCCCGTCGGGCAGGACATCGCCCGGATCCGGCGTCCCGGCGGGGAAATAGATGCGCCCGGGGTTCGCCGTATGGTCGCCCATGATGCCGAGGAGATAGGGCCCGTCGGCCGCCTGCAGCGCCGCCATGGCGAAGCAGTTGCCCGCGCTGCCGGGAGGAAAGTCGAGGTCGCGCATGGCGAGGAAGCTCGCATAGTCGCTTTCCCGGTAGCGCACCTTGAGGATGCCGTCCTCCACCCGCCGTTCGCAGCAGATCAGCACGCGCCCGTTGTAGAGCGCCGGGCTCTCGGCCGTCCGGCGCGCCCAGTGCGCGTCGATCGCCGCCCTGTGCTCCTGCGCCCAGGGCCAGGCCCCCTCTTCGCACCAGGCCTCGACGCCGGCGAGCGGCAGGATCATGGGCTCTTCGATCACAGGAACAGCGCTCCCTCGCTGACGACGACGGCCGTGCCGCCGATGGCGGCCTTGACGAGCGCCCCGCCCTCGACCGTCAGCGTCAGCTCGATCTGGGAGGGGCGCCCCATGGCATAGCCCTGCTCGATGACGAGGATGTGTTCCCCGTCCGCCGGCGTGTCGTAGTCCATGATCGCGCCGGCGAAGGCTGCCACCGCCGAGCCCGTCGCCGGATCCTCGCCGATGCCGAGGTCCGGCGCGAACATGCGCGCATAATAGGCATGGCCGGCGTCCACCGGCTCGCGGCAATAGATGAAGGCATTGGCGCGCGGCCCGTCGCCGAAGGCGGCATCCCAGGCGGAGACGCGCCGCCGCGCCCGGTCGACCGCCGCCCGCCCCGCCACCGGCACGATGGCATAGGGCACGCCGGCGGAGTATTTGGCCGGCTGATGCATGCCGAAGCCGATGTCCTCGACGGCGAGGTCGAGCGCCGCGGCAAGGGCTGCGGGCGAGGCAAGCTCGCTCAGCCGCCCCGGCAGGCGCGGCAAGGTGAAGGTCGCCCGCCCGTTGCCCTTGCCGGCGATCTCGACGGCGCAGGGGACGAGGCCCACCTTTTCTTCAAGCGTGAAGGCAAGGGCGCCGGGGCTTGGCCCGTGGTCGATGAGCCCGAGCAGCACCGCCGTGCCGACGGTGGGATGGCCGGCGAAAGGCAGTTCCGCCGTCGGCGTGAAGATGCGCAGGCTGGCACGATGGTGCGCATCCTCGGGCGGCAGCACGAAGACCGTCTCGGACAGGTTGAACTCCTTGGCGATGGCCTGCATGCCGGCATCGCCGAGCCCCTGCCCGTCGAGCACCACAGCGAGCGGGTTGCCACCGAGCGCGGTGTCGGTGAAGACGTCGAGCGTGAAGAAACGGCGTCCCATCGTCTCAGTTCCTATGCTTGCGGCGGGTTGCGTCGGGCCGGCAGGTCGAGCCCGACGACGAGCGGACAATGATCGCTCGCCTTCGGCCGGTCCCAGCCGACACGGGGATAACGATCGCAGGACGTTGCAAGTGCCGCCAGCGAGCGATTTTCCTGCCGCGGATCGAGCGGCACGCGATAGGGCAGCCCGCGGCGCACGATCTCGACCTCGGGTGCGGGATTGGCCGCGGCGAGCGCCGGCGAGAGGAGGATGTAATCGAGCTCCATGTGCCGCTCGACGATGCGCTCCTCGCTCTCCGACCAGGCGCGGCGGAAATGCGTCCACCGCTCGTGCGCCGGCAGGGCCGAGAGCGGGTTGACGGCAAAGCCGTGCGTCAGCGGCTCGAGCCCGCTTTCCCCTTCCGCAATCACGCGGGCGCCGGGACCGATCGTCTCCTCGCAGCCGTTGAGATCGCCGATGACGAGCCAGTTCGCCTCGGCGACGGCGGGGCCGAAACGCGCCTCGACGAGGCGGCGCACGGCCCGCGCCTCTGCCCGCCGCAGGGGGCGCGTGGCGATGCGCCCGTCGTCGCGGCCGTTGCTCATGGACTTGAAGTGGCAAACGAAAAGCGTGAGCGTCGCCTCGCCGAGATCGACGTCGACCATGAGGCAGTCGCGCTGGAAGAGCCGGTCCGTCTCGAGGCGCCCCATCGCGGCGAGGTCGTCGTCGAACACGTCGAGGTCGCGGAAGGTCAGCTCGGCGTGCGAGGTGGCGCGCACCGCGCCGGGCCCGGCGACGAGATCCCGCCGCATGGCGCAGGCGACGTCGATGCCGCGCACGTCGTTGCCGTGCTTGAGGCGGAAATGGCCGTAGCGCTTGTCGGCGAGGCGGTGCACGTAATTGGCGAAGAAGGCTTCCAGCACCGACAGGCTGTCCACCTCCTGCAGGCACAGGATGTCGGCATGGGTCTCGGCGATGGCGAGCGCCGTCATCTGCCGCTTGTCGTCCTCGAGCGCCACCGCGACCGAGCGCTCCACCGCCTCGCGATGCTCCTTGGAGGCGAACTCGAACAGCGACATGGCGGCCGCCGTCTCGATGCGCGCCGCCGTGCCGAAGCGGTGGCGCGCAATGAGGTTCTCGACATTGAACGTCGCCACGCGCAGCCGCATCCGCCCCAACCCTCGCCCCTTCCGGCCTCGCCCGCTTGGCCCCGCGCGACGAAGCTGCCGCAACGCCCTATTAGGCGCCCGGCCGCCCGCGGTGTGAAGCCCCTGGAGACGGATTCACCGATCTGCTTGCGGGGCAAGCTGATCTAAACGGGCTCTAGACGGCTTCCACCGGAAAACTGTGGCTCGGCGTCACGAACTCGTCCTGCGCCGCGACGGTGAGGATCTCGCGCGAGCCCGCCTCCTGCGTGCGCTTGAGCAGGCCGTAGACGGAGGCCGCCGCCGCGCCGAGCGCCTTGGCCGCCGAGCGGCTGCGCAGGAAATGGACGAAGAAGAGCGCCGCGATCGCGTCCCCCGCCCCGTTGATGCCGAGGGACAGGCGCGGCGTGCGCACGCGCCAGGTGCCCTCCCCGTCGGCCGCCAGGAGGTCGATGGCGTCTGCCGGCGTCTCCTCGGTATGGAGGGAGGTGACCAGCACCACGCGCGGCCCGGTGGCGCGCACCGCCGCAACCGCCGCCTTCGCCTCGGCAAGCGTCGCCGAGCTGCGGCCGGACAGGAAGTCGAGTTCGAATTGATTCGGCGTGATGATGTCGGCCGCCGGCACGGCGTGCTCGCGCATGAACTCGGGAATGCCCGGACGCACGAAGACGCCGCGCCCCACATCGCCGATGACCGGATCGCAGCAGTAAAGCGCGGCCGCATTGGCCTCCTTCACCCGCCCGACGGCCGAGAGGATGCCGTTGCCGATGTCGGCCGAGCCCATGTAGCCGGACAGGACGCCATCACAGACCGGCAGCACGCCGCGCTCGGCAATGCCGTCGACGAGTTCCTCGATCATCGGCGCGTCGAACACGCGCCCTTTCCAGGCGCCGTAGCCGGTGTGGTTGGAGAACTGCACCGTATGGATCGGCCATACCTCGACGCCCAGGCGCTGCATGGGGAACACGGCCGAGGCATTGCCGACATGGCCGAAGGCGACGTGCGACTGAATGGAAAGAACGTTCATCCCAAGCCCTCCCGAGCGCAGAGCCTCGGTTTAGCGGCGCAGGACGCGAAGGAGAAATGAAAAGGCGTGAGGAGTGCCCCACGCCCACGAGATGGATCGAGCGGTTGCTCCTTGTCCGGGCCTGTCATTGCAAGTCGGGCTTGCCCGACTTGCAACAGGTTGAAGCACGCCGCGGCCCCGTCACTTCAGCTCGATCGTCTCCTCGATGACGTGGTCGAGCGGCACGCCCTCGGCCGTGAGCTGCATGCGCAGCTTCAGCCGGCCGCCGGGCACCGCCCCCTCGCGCACCACGCGCTCGATCTCGCGCTGCGACGTGACGCCCACCTGCTTCAGGAACTTGCGCAAGGCCATGTTGAACTTCTCTTCGTCCATGGCTGCCTCCTCTCCTACGCCCCGGCTCAGCTGCCGCCGGCGGCCTTCTTCACGAAGGTGTCGGTGAAGGTCTTCGACAGGTCGACATTGGCCTTGGCGAGCTCCTCGTCGAACTGCACCAGCATGTCGAGCGCGCTCTTCATGCCGTCCTCAGGGATGATGCCGGTACGCGAATAGGTCTCGCGCGAGGCCTCGACGGCGCGCTCGTAGAGCGAGCGGTCACCGAGGTAATAGGCCTCGGGAACGGTCGCGACGATGTCGTCGGCGCTCGCCGTCTCCAGCCACTTCAGGGACTTATGGAAGGCGTTGACGATGGCCTGCACCGTGTTGGGGTTCTTCTCGATGAAGTCCTGCTTCAGATAGACGACCGCCGCCGGGTTGGAGCCGCCGAAGATCTCCTTGGTCCCCTGCTCCGTGCGCGAATCCGCGATGACGGCGACGTCGCCGTCCGCCTCGAGCTTGGAGATGACCGGGTCGAGGTTCGAGATGGCCTCGATCTCGCCCTTCTTCATGGCCGCCACGGCGCCCGCGCCGCCGCCGACGCCGATATAGGCCGCATCCTTCGGATTGCCGCCGGCCTTGGCGATGAGATAGTTGACGAAGAAGTTGGTGGACGAGCCCGGCGCCGTGACGCCGACCTTGGCGCCCTTGAGGTCCGCCGGCGACTTGATGGCGTCGGCCTTCTCCTTCTTCACGGCCAGCACGATGCCCGGGAAGCGCCCGAGCTCGATGACGGCCCGGATGTCCTGGCCCTTGGCCTGCATGCGGATGGTGTGCTCATAGGCACCGGTCACGACGTCCACCGACCCGCCGACGAGCGCCTGCAGGGACTTGGCGCCGCCGCCGAAATCGTTGATCTCGACCTCGAGCCCCTCCTCCTTGAAGAAGCCCTTCCGCTCCGCGATGGTCAGGGGCAGGTAGTAGAGCAGCGGCTTGCCGCCGACGCCGAGCGCCAGCTTCGGCTTCTCCACATCCGCCGCATGGGCCGCGCTGCCGGCAACCGCCATCAGGGCCGCTGCCGCGATCGTCTTCCAGAATGTCATCGGTTTCCTCCCACCTGTTGTCATTTGTGTTCCCTCGCCCCGCCTGCGGGGAGAGGGTTCTTCGGCGTTCGCCCGCCTTCTGGTCCGCCTCTACGCTCACCCCTGCGCCGTCGCCGCCCCGGTGCCCGGCTGCCAGACGGTGAGCCGCTTCTCGATGGCCGTGACGAAGGTGTCGATGACGATGACGAAGATGGCGAGCACCAGCATGCCCGAGAACACGCCGGTGACGTCGAAGACGCTCTCGGCCTCGTGGATCTTGTAGCCGAGCCCGGCCGAGGAGCCGAGATATTCGCCGACCACGGCCCCGACGAGCGCGAAGCCGACCGAAGTGTGCAGCGAGGAGAACATCCAGGTGAGCGCCGCCGGCCAGTAGACGTGGCGCAAGAGCTGGCGCTCGTTCATGCCCAGCATGCGGGCATTGGCGAGCACTACGGGGCTCACCTCGCGCACGCCCTGGTAGACGTTGAAGAACACGATGAAGAAGACGAGCGTGAAGCCGAGCGCCACCTTCGACCAGATGCCGAGGCCGAACCACAGGGCGAAGATCGGCGCCAGCACCACGCGCGGCAGGGCGTTCGCAGCCTTGATGTAAGGGTCGAACACGCTGGCGAGGATCTCGCGCCGCGCGAAGAGGAAGCCGAAGGCGATGCCGCCGATGGCGCCGAAGGTGAAGGCGAGCACCGTCTCGGTCAGGGTGATGCCGAGGTGGTACCACAATTCGCCCGAGGCGAGATCCTTCCACGTGCGGGCGAGGACATCGAGCGGCGTCGAGAAGAAGAAGGGGTCGAACAGCGGCTTGCCGCCGCTCATGGGCACGGCGGTGAGGAGATGCCAGACGAGAAGGAAGGCGAGCCCGACGCCCACCTGCATGGCAAGAAGCGTCACGCGTCTCATGCGTTACCCCCTTCGCCCTGTGCGTAGGCCTTCTGCACCTCGACGCGCAGGGTCCCCCAGATGGCCTTGTGGATGGCGTGGAAGGCCGGATCGAGGCGGATCTCCGCGATGTCGCGCGGCCGCGGCAGGGAGACGGGATAATCGCCGACGATCCGCGCCGCCGGTCCCGCCGACATCACGACCACCCGGTCCGCGAGCGCGATCGCTTCCTCGAGGTCGTGCGTGACGAACATCACCGCCTTTCGGTCCTGCGCCCACAGGTCGAGCAGGAGATTGCCCATGATCTGCCGCGTCTGCGCGTCGAGCGGCCCGAACGGCTCGTCCATCAGCAGGATCTGCGGGTTGCGGATCAGCATCTGCGCCAGCGCGACGCGCTTGCGCTGGCCGCCCGACAGCATGTGCGGATAGCGGTCGGCAAAGGCCGCGAGGCCGACACGGCTAAGCCATTCACGGCTCCTCGCCAGCGCCTCGGCCCGCGGCACGCCCTTCGGCTCCAGCGCCACGGCGACATTGTCGATGGCCGTCTTCCAGGGCATGAGCGCGTCCTGCTGGAAGAGGTAGCCGGCGCGGGCATTGAGCCCGGACAACCGCTCGCCGAAGATGTCCGCCCCGCCGGTCGAGGGCTTGAGCAGCCCCGCCGCCGCGTTGAGCAGGGTCGACTTGCCACAGCCCGTCGGCCCGACGATGGCGACGAACTCGCTGGCGCCGACGGCAAGGTCGATGTCGCGCACGGCCTGGTAGGTGCCGCCGCCCTTGAGCGCGAAGGTGATCGCCACCTGCGACAACCTAACCGCCGGGCTGTCCGCCTCCCTCACCTGTGCCGGAGCGTGCATGCCCGTCCCATCATTGAGCGTCCCCCGATTCCTTGTCTTCGTTTGAAGCAGGAGACGTTACCCGATACGGCCTGCGACGCAACCGCCGCGGACCCCGCGGCAGCACCTGCCGGTCCGCCACTTGCACTCTCCTGTTGGCTTCCGACATATGGAGCCGTTCCTTCCACCCGGGCCCCTGATGACCTTTGACAGTTTCGTTTCCGGCACCGTGGCCTTCGTCCGCGATCACGGCGAATGGGCCCCGGCCATCGTCTTCGGGCTCGCCTTCGCGGAATCCTTCGCCTTCCTCTCGCTCCTGGTGCCGGCCTGGGGCATTCTCGTCGGCATCGGCGCCCTCATCGGCGTCAGCGGCCTCGAATTCTGGCCGATCTGGCTGGGCGCCGCCGCGGGCGCGAGCCTCGGCGACTGGGTCTCCTACCTGATCGGCTTCTATTTCAAGGATGCGGCCACGCGCGTGTGGCCCCTGTCGCGCTATCCGCAGATGGTGGCGCGCGGCCACCTGTTCTTCATGCGCTGGGGTCCCTGGAGCATCTTCATCGGCCGTTTCTTCGGGCCGTTGCGGGCGGTCGTCCCGCTCATCGCGGGCATCTTCGCCATGCCGCAGTTCCTGTTCCAGATGGCCAACATCTCCTCCGCCATGGTCTGGGCCTTCGTCCTGCTCGCCCCCGGTGCCTTCGCGTTGCAGAAGCTCTGGCCGGCGTTCATGTGAAAAAGCCCCGGCGCGATGCACCGGGGCTTTGATTGGGAGCGCAAGGAGATCCCTTTCACCGTCATGCCCGGGCTCGTCCCGGGCATCCACGTATCGCCAGCAGCGCCAGGCTGAGAGGCGTGGATGGCCGGGACAAGCCCGGCCATGACGACGCAGCGGCCCAGGTCCTCAGTTCTTCGACTTGTCGACCAGCGCCTTGGCCTTGATCCACGGCATCATGGCGCGCAGCTTCTCGCCAACTTCCTCGATCTGGTGGGCGTTGACGCGCGCGCGGGTCGCCTTGAACGAGGTCTGGTTGACCTTGTTCTCGAGCATCCAGTCGCGCGTGAACTTGCCGGACTGGATGTCCGTCAGCACGCGCTTCATCTCCGCCTTCGTCTCCGGCGTGATGATGCGCGGGCCGGTGACGTACTCGCCGTACTCGGCCGTGTTCGAGATCGAGTAGTTCATGTTGGCGATGCCGCCCTCGTAGATGAGGTCGACGATCAGCTTCACCTCGTGCAGGCACTCGAAATAGGCCATCTCGGGGGCGTAGCCCGCCTCGACCAGCGTCTCGAAGCCGGCGCGGATCAGCTCGACGAGGCCGCCGCACAGCACCACCTGCTCGCCGAAGAGGTCGGTCTCGCACTCTTCCTTGAAGGTCGTCTCGATGATGCCCGCGCGGCCGCCGCCGATGGCGCTGGCATAAGACAGGCCGAGGTCATGGGCATTGCCCGAGGCGTCCTGGTGGATGGCGATGAGCGAGGGCACGCCGCCGCCGCGCTGGTACTCCGAACGCACCGTGTGGCCGGGGCCCTTCGGTGCCACCATGAGCACGTCGAGGTCGGCGCGCGGCTCGATGAGGTTGAAGTGCACGTTGAGGCCGTGCGCGAAGAGCAGTGCAGCGCCGTTCTTCATGTTGTCGGCGAGGTGCTCGCGGTAGATGTCGGCCTGCAGTTCGTCCGGCGTCAGCATCATGATGACGTCCGCCCACTTGGCGGCCTCGGCCACCTCCATCACCTTGAAGCCCTCGGCCTCGGCCTTCTTCGCCGAACCCGAGCCCTTGCGCAGGGCGACCGCCACGTCCTTGACGCCGCTGTCACGCAGGTTGAGCGCATGGGCGTGGCCCTGGCTGCCATAGCCGACGACGGCCACCTTCTTGCCCTTGATCAGATTGAGATCGGCGTCGCGATCGTAATACACACGCATGATGGGCCCTTTCCTTGGCAAGGTGGTTATGATGGCACGCTGGCCCACACCATCATGCGCGGTGCGGGTCGTGTCGTGGAACGTTTCTGTGACGGCGGTAAAGCCCGAGAAGCGCTGTGGGTCAAGTAAAATCCGGCGCGGAGGATCAAGAGAGTTCCGGTATGCGTCCCATAGATCCGTAATATGGAACGATTTGAAAGGGAGGTCGCACCATGGTTGCAGCGAATGCCGATGAGATCATCGCCTTCTGGCGCGAGGCCGGCTACGAGCGCTGGTTCACGCGCGACGAGGCCTTCGACGAGGAGATCCGCACGCGCTTTCTCGCCACCCACGAGGCAGCGGCCGCCGGTGCGCTGAACCGGTGGGAGGAGACGCCGGAAGGCGTCCTCGCCCTGCTCATCCTGCTCGACCAGTTTCCCCGCAACCTCTTCCGCGGCACGCCGCGCGCCTTCGCCACGGATGCGCTGGCCCGCACCGTCGCCGACCGGGCACTGACGAAGGGTTTCGACCAGAAGGTGCCGCCGGAGCTGAAGGGCTTCTTCTATCTGCCGTTCATGCATTCTGAGAACCTCGTCGACCAGGAGCGCTGCGTCGCGCTTTACGAGGCGGCGGGCGACGAGAAGGGCCTGCCCTATGCCGTCGAGCACCGCGACATCATCGCCCGCTTCGGCCGCTTTCCGCATCGCAACCCCATCCTCGGACGCGCCACGACGGAGGAGGAGGCCGCCTTCCTCGCCGACGGCGGCTTCTCGGGATGACACTCACGAACGCCCCGCGAGCGCCCTGCGCAGGATGGCCATGAACGGCTCGTCACGCTCCGCCCCGCGCGGCCGCTCCCCACGCCGCAGCGCAGCGCGGACGGCGGCCTTCGGCCTCCCGGTCCCGAGCTCGTAGTCGTAGCCGTCCCAGGCATCCTCCCGGAAGGAATAGAAGGCCCAGTGCAGGCCAGCCTCCTCGACGAGCGAGACGACGTCGGCGAGATAGGCGCTGCAGCCCCTGTTCCAGCGCACGCAGCCGAATTCGCCCACCATCAGGCGTGAGCGCGGGATCCTTCTCGCCTCGGCCCATTCCAGGAACGGCGACAGGTGCCGCGCAACGCGCGCCCTGTCCCAGTACTCCGCCCTGCCATGGGCCCGCACGACGCCGGGGTAGGTGAAGCGCCCCCGGTTCTCGTGACTGGTGAAATCATAGGGCGCGTAGAGATGCACCGAATAGATGACGTTGTCGTCCGCGATCGGCACAAGGCAGCGCACCGCCGCCGGCTGGCCGTAGGAGCCGGTGTCGAGGACGATCGGCACCGTGGCGTCGACGGCGCGGATGGCCGCGACCATGTGGCGATAGAAGGCATCGAGGTCCCGCGCCGTGCCCCTTGCCGCCGCGCACCAGCGGTCGCGTGCGGCAAGGTCGTCCTCGGGCAGGCGATGGCCCCTCTCCGGCACCGGCTCGTTGACGACGTTGTAGGCCGCGATGGCGGGGTGGCCCTTGAAGGCTGTCGCGATGTCGCGCCAGTAGGCGGCCGCCTCATCCCAATAGGCCTTGTCGCGCCAGAGCCGGCCGTCGTGGCGACGGCCGTTGAGCTGCACCCAGCGGGCGCCGGGCAGGCCGAGCGGCGTCAGCACCACCTTGACGCCGGCGGTGGCAGCGTCGTCGAGCACCCGCTTGAGCCGCGCCAGATCGGCCGGCACGAGCCCCGCGTAGGCATCGAGACTGCCGGCGAGGAAATCGCGCCGCTCGCCCCGCCACTTGTCGAAGGTCAGGCGCACGAAATCGACGCCGAAGTCCCTCGCGGCGTCGAGCCGGGCGCGCGTCTCGACCTTGTTGAAGAAATTGGCGCCGCGCCGCTGCTCGCCCCAGAAGCCGCCCGGCTCGCCGGCCGCGGCCGGCAGGGCGGCAAGTCCGGTGACAAGCCCGGCCAGGAACGCGGCCAGGAGCCTGGCCGCCAGTGCCAGACGCGCCCGTCCCCGACGGCTGAATGAACCCCGGCCCGCGCGCCGCGCCTGTCTCACATGGCTCTCACATGGCTCTTACATGGACTCGGCGCCGCGGCCGATGGCCGCGATGCCGGTGCGGGCCACTTCCGTCAGCCCGCAGGCCGTCATCAGGCTGATGAAACGCTCCGTCTCGTCGCTGGTCCCCGTCAGCTCGAAGATGAAGGACGAGAGCGTCGCATCGACCGTGCGGGCGCCGAAGGCCTGGGCGAGCCGCATCGCCTCCACGCGAGCCTCGCCCTTGCCCACCACCTTGACGAGCACCAGCTCGCGCTCGATGGCATCGCCGTTGACCGTCAGGTCGTCCACCCGGTGCACCGGCACGAGGCGCGAGAGCTGGGCCTTGATCTGCTCGATGACATGCGCCGTGCCCGTCGTCACGATGGTGATGCGCGACAGGTGCTTCTCGTGCTCGGTCTCGGAAACCGTGAGGCTCTCGATGTTGTAGCCCCGGCCGGAGAACAGGCCGGCGATGCGCGCCAGCACGCCCGGCTCGTTGTCGACGATCACCGCGAGCGTATGGCGCGCGATGGGCTCGGCGGCGGGAGCATCTGAATAGTGGGACTTCATCGGCGGACCTGCGAAGGGGGGCTGAACATGCTGCATGATTGTCCTCACGCACTCTTGCGATAATTCGCGATGGGCTCTGCGTCCACCTCGTCTTCGGCGACGATCCAGGGCTCGGCCAGCGCATCCTCGCGCCACGCGCGGAAGGCCGGCAGGTCGAGGACCGCGTCCATATAGGCGCGTGTCGCCGCATCGACGGGGAAGGAATAGGTCTCGAGACGGGTGACGACCGGCGCGTACATCGCGTCAGCCGCCGTGAAGGCGCCGAAGAGGAACGGGCCGCCGGCGCCGAAGCGCTCCCGCGCCTCGCGCCAGGCGAAGGCGGCGCGCGCCACGTCGCGCGCGACCTGCGGGCCGAGATCCATGGCCGCATACTTCTTGCCGAGGTTCATCGGGCAGGCCGAGCGCAGGGCCGAGAAACCGGCATGCATCTCGGCCGCCATCGCGCGCGCCATGGCCCGCGCCGCCCGCTCGCGCGGCCAGATCGGGAGGTCGGGGTGCGTGTCGGCGAGATAGTCGATGATGGCGAGCGATTCCCAGACGGGGATGTCGCCGTCGACGAGGGCCGGCACCTTGCCGGCCGGCGTAAAGCGGGCAACCTCGGCCTTCCACGCCGGATCGTCGAAGGTCGGGCCGAAGGGCACCTTCACCTCCTCGAAGGGGATGCCGAAGTGGCGCATGAGGAGCCACGGGCGCAGCGACCAGGAGGAATAGCACTTGTTGGCGATGACGAGCTTCATGGGCCTTCGTCCGATTTCGACTGTGGGGCGCCGAGACTGCCGCGGCAGCCGGCGCCCGTCCAATCAAGGCATGTGAGGGAAACGATCACGGTTGACGCGCACGCGGCGCACCCTCCCCCCGGGGGGGAGGGTGCGGTGCCTCACCTCACACCAGCATCTTGCCCTTGGCGTCGATGACCGAGCCGATGTCCTCGGCCGCGTCGCCCAGGATCATCTCGTTGTGCGCCTTGCCCGAGGGGATCATGGGGAAGCAGTTCTCGCTCTTGTCGACCACGCAGTCGAAGATGACGGGACGGGGCGTGTCGATCATCTCGCGGATGGCATCGTCGAGCTCGTCCGGCTTGTCGCAGCGGATGCCGACGCCGCCATAGGCCTCGGCCAGCTTCACGAAATCCGGCAGCGAGTGCGAGTAGCTCTCCGAATAGCGCCCGCCGTGCAGCAGCTCCTGCCACTGCCGCACCATCCCCATGTACTGGTTGTTGAGGATGAAGACCTTGACCGGCAGGCGGTACTGCAGCGCCGTCGACATCTCCTGCATGTTCATGAGGATGGAGGCTTCGCCCGCGATGTCGACGACGAGCGCGTTCGGATGCGCGAGCTGCGCCCCGATGGCCGCCGGCAGGCCGTAGCCCATGGTGCCGAGCCCGCCGGAGGTCATCCACCGGTTCGGCTCCTCGAACTTGAAGAACTGGGCGGCCCACATCTGGTGCTGGCCGACCTCGGTGGTGACGTAGACCTCCCGGTCCTTGCTCAGTTCGTACAGCCGCTCGATGGCGTACTGCGGCTTGATGACGTCGCTCGACTTGCGATAGGCGAGGCAGTTGCGGCTCCGCCAGCCGGTGATGTCGTCCCACCAGCCCTTGAGCGCGGCCTTGTCCACCTGCGGCGCCGTGGAGCGCCACAGGCGCACCATGTCCTCGAGCACGTGGGCGCAGTCGCCGACGATGCCGATGTCGACCTTGACGTTCTTGTTGATCGACGAGGGATCGATGTCGACGTGGATCTTGCGCGAATGCGGCGAGAAGGCATCGAGCCGCCCCGTGATGCGGTCGTCGAAGCGCGCGCCGATGTTGATCATCACGTCGCAGCCGTGCATCGCGAGGTTGGCCTCGTAGGTGCCGTGCATCCCGAGCATGCCCAGGAACTGCGGGTCGGAGGCCGGATAGGCGCCGAGGCCCATCAGCGTCGAGGTGACGGGAAAGCCCGTGAGGCGCACGAGCTCGCGCAGCAGCGCCGCGGCCTGCGGCCCGGCGTTGACGACGCCGCCGCCGGTGTAGAACACCGGCCGCTTGGCCGAAGCCATAAGGGCGATCGCGGCCTTGATCTTCTCCATGTCGCCCTGCACCTGCGGGCGATAGGTCTTGTGCTGGTTGCTCGCCGGGCGCGCATAGGTGCCGCTGGCGAACTGGATGTCCTTCGGCAGGTCGATGACGACCGGGCCGGGCCGGCCGTTCGCCGCGACATAGAAGGCCTCGTGCATGATGCGCGGCAGGTCCTCGATGCGCTTGACGAGATAATTGTGCTTCGTGCAGTGCCGCGTGATGCCGACGGTGTCCGCCTCCTGGAAGGCGTCCGAGCCGATGAGATGCGTCGGCACCTGCCCGGTGAGGCAGACGAGCGGGATCGAATCCATCAGCGCGTCGGTGAGGCCGGTGACCGCATTGGTCGCGCCCGGGCCCGACGTCACCAGCACGACGCCGACCTTGCCCGAGGAGCGCGCATAGCCCTCGGCCGCATGCACGGCGCCCTGCTCGTGCCGCACGAGCACGTGCTTGACCTTGTCCTGGTGGAACAATGCGTCATAGATCGGCAGCACGGCGCCGCCGGGATAGCCGAAGATATGTTCGACCCCCTGGTCCTGCAGCGCGCGAACCACCATTTCGGCGCCGGTCATCGTCTCGCTCATCGTCTTCTCCGTTCCCTCGTCGGCGTGGCCGGACGGGTCGGACAGGGGCAACAAAAAAGGGCCCCGAAGGACCCTGCATGCGCCACCAGCCGGACCTGCGGATCATCTCCGCTCCGTCGATGGCGCCCCCGTTACAATAAGAATTGCGCGCATAAGCCGCACGTTCCTTCCACGTCTGTGGCGGGCACGCTAGCCGAGGCCCGCCGGGCGGTCAAGCGGAAGATCGCTCCTGCACGTCGCGGGGTGCCGCCCGCAGGGCCTCGCCCATCGCCTCATGAGCGGCTTCCGGGGCGAGCCACGAGAAATCCGGCAGCTGATGGCGCACCCAGGTGAACTGCCGCTTGGCATAGTGGCGCGTGTCGGCCTGCGCCTTCTCGATCGCTTCGGCGAGGTCGATCTCCCCGCGGATGTGGCGGATGAGCCAGGGCACGCCGTGGGCCCGCATCACCGGCAGCGTGGGATCGAGCCCCCGCGCCGCGAGCGCCCTCACCTCCTCGAGCGCGCCCGCCGCCATCATCGCCGCAAAGCGGCTGTCGATGCGGGCGAAGAGCGCCGCCCGCTCCGGCGCGAGAAAATATTTGTAGAGGCGCCAGCCGGCGAGGAGAGGCCGGCTGCGCCGGCCGTGGAAGCTCGCGATCGGCTTGCCCGTCGCCGCGAAGACCTCCATGGCGCGCAGGATGCGCAGCCGGTCGGTCGGGTTGAGCCGGGCCGCGGTGACGGGATCGCGCGCGGCGAGATCGGCATAGAGCAGCGGCGTCCCCCGGCCCTCGGCGGCCGCGCGCACGGCCGCCCGCACCTCTTCCGGCACCGGCGGAATCTCCGACAGCCCCTCGCACAGCGCCTTGAAATAGAGGCCCGTGCCGCCGACGAAGATGGGCAGCCTCCCCTTCGCCTGCGCCTCGGCGAGCACCGTGGCGGCATCGGCGAGATAGCGCCCGACGGAATAGTTCACCGCGCCGTCCACATGCCCGTAGAGCCGGTGCGGCACCGTCGCCTCCTCGGCCTCGCTCGGCCGCGCGGTGATGGTGCGGAGGTCGCGGTAGACCTGCATGGAATCGGCATTGACGACGATGCCGCCATGCTCCTGCGCGAGCGCGATCGCCAATGCGGACTTGCCGGAAGCCGTCGGCCCTGCGATGAGGACGGCTCGCATCCTTTCCGTCACGATCTTCTCCGGCAATGACTGAGACCTTGACCCACGTCGCTACTCTCATAACCAATCCGGCCGCGCCCGTCCTCAGCCAAGATCTGGTCGAGGCGGCGGCCAGAAGCCTCGAGGCGGTCCCGGTGCCGGCCTGGCTGGACGAAGGCGTGGCGGCCGACATCCGCTTCTCGCCCCACGACGGCGTGTCTGCCCACGAGAGGCTGCGCGAGGCGCTGGGCGATGCGCCCGTCGACATCGTCGTGCAGCCGCTCGCCGGCCGGCGCAAGCGCCTGTTCCTCGCCGACATGGATTCGACCATGATCGGGCAGGAATGCATCGACGAGCTCGCCGATCTGGTCGGGCTGAAGGCCGAGGTGTCGGCCATCACCGAGCGCGCCATGCGCGGCGAGCTGCCGTTCGAGCCGGCGCTGCGCGAGCGCGTCGCCCTCCTCGGCGGCCTGCCGGTCTCGGTGGTCGACCGCATCATCGCCGAGCGCATCACCTTGACGCCGGGCGGCACCGAACTCGTGCGCACCATGCGCGCGCAGGGCGCGTACACCTGCCTCGTGTCCGGCGGCTTCACCCTGTTCACCGGCCCCATCGCGGCCCGCATCGGCTTCCACGAGCACCGCTCCAATCTCCTCATCGAGGAGAACGGCACCCTCGCCGGGCGGGTGGAGGAGCCCATTCTCGGGCGCGAGGCCAAGCTGGCGACGCTGCGCGAGCTGCGGACCCGTCTCGACCTCGCCGACAGCGACACGCTCGCCGTCGGCGACGGCGCCAATGACCTCGCCATGCTCGCCGAAGCGGGCCTCGGCGTCGCCTATCACGCCAAGCCGGCGGTCGCGGCCGCCGCCCATGCCCGCATCGACCATGGCGACCTGAGCGCCCTGCTCTATCTCCAGGGCTATCGCCGCGACGACTTCGTGGCCTGAGCCGCGCCCCAAACAGAAAGGGCGGCCCGAGGGCCGCCCTTTTTCGTTGCGTGCGACAGGGCTCACTGCAGGCTGAGCGCCACGAAACGCACTTCGCCCTGGGCGGAAGAGACGAGCAGAAGCACGGACTTCTTTCCCTCCTTCTTCACGGCGTCGATGCGCTTGGTCACGTCCTGCGGGTTCGCCACCTGCTCCTGGTTGACCTCGACGATGACGTCGCCGGCCTGGATGCGCTTGTCGGCTGCGGCCGAATTGGGATCGACGCTGGTGACGACGACGCCCTTGATGTCTTCCTTGATGTTGTAGCGCTGGCGCAGCATGCCGTTGAGGGCCGACATCTCGAGGCCGAGCGCCTGGCTGACCGCCGGCTTGTCGCTCTGGCCGCTCTGGCCGGGCGTGGTCTCGTCCGTCGCCTCCTCGAGGCGGCCGAGGGCGATGCGCTTCGTCTCTTCCTTGCCCTTGCGGATGATGACGACCTCGACCTCCTTGCCGACCGGCGTCTGGGCCACCATCAGCGGCAGGTCGCGCGATTGGGCCACCGGCTTGCCGTCGAAGGAGACGATGACGTCGCCGACCTCGATGCCGCCGGCCTTGGAGGGGCCCTTGTCGTCGACGCCGGCGACGAGCGCGCCGCGCGCCTTGTCGAGGCCGAGCGCTTCGGCAGTCGCGTCGTCGACGTTCTGGATGCGCACGCCGAGCCAGCCGCGGCGCGTCTCGCCGAAGTCGATGAGCTGGCGGATCGTCGGCTCGGCGAGCGAGGACGGCACGGCGAAGCCGATGCCGACCGAGCCGCCGGTGGGCGACAGGATGGCGGTGTTGATGCCGATGACCTCGCCGTTCATGTTGAACAGCGGGCCGCCCGAATTGCCCTTGTTGATGGCGGCGTCGGTCTGGATGTAGTTGCCGAAGGCCGAGGAATCGATGTCGCGCTTGTTGGCCGAGACGATGCCGGCCGACACCGAGCCGCCGAGGCCGAAGGGATTGCCGATGGCGAGCACCCAGTCGCCGATGCGCAGCGCCTCGGAATCGCCGAAGCGCACGGCCTTGAGCGGCCGGTCCGGCTTCACCCTGAGCACGGCGAGGTCGAGCTTCGAATCCTTGCCGACGATCTCGGCCTTGAGCTTGCTGCCGTCGGTGAAGACGACCGTGATGTCGTTGGCTTCGCCGATGACGTGGTTGTTGGTGACGATGATGCCCTCGGCATCGATGACGAAGCCCGAGCCGAGCGAATTGGAGCGGCGCTGCTGGCGTGGCGCGTTGTCGCCCTGACCGCGGCGGTTGAAGAATTCCTCGAACAGGTCTTCGAACGGAGTGCCGGGCGGCAGCTGCGGAAAGGACGGGCTGCGCGCCTCCACGGTGGTCGAGGCCGAGATGTTCACCACGGCATCGATGACATCCTGGGCGACATCGGCCAGCGATTCCGGCCCGCGCGCCAAGGCAGCGGCCGGAAGCTGGACGGCCATGACGGCCGCCACCGCAAAGGCCGAGAACGCGCGCCGCAGCCCCGTGCCGCCGAGAGCGCGTGGAATGGGCGGAAGAAATGTCATTGTAATCCTCGTTCCCTGGGGCGCAGGCTCGCGCCACCGTGTCGCTGGTTGCCCCGGCAGCGGCCCGCACCGCCGAACCTTCCGGTCTTCCGAGGTTTCATTCTTCAAATACGGCGGAACGGCGGCTTGCACACGCAACTGTGCGTGATCGTGCCCGCTGCCGCAAGGCGCCCGGCGCAGAGCGGGGTGCCGGAACGGACGGTCCCGGCCGGCGTCGGACAGCCCCGCCTCAGGCGCCGCCCCACCGCACGTACCAGATGATGATGACGCCGAGCACCGCCGAGACGACGCCGACGATGCGCATGCGCTCGATGGGCGCCTCGGAGGCCTCCGCCAGCGCCCTCTTGGCCGCGCTCGGAAAGGCCGCGAAGATGAGCCCTTCAATGGCCAGGACGAGGCCGAGCGCCGCGAGAAAATCCATCATACGCCAGCGCCCCCCTCGCTCGCGCCGTCAGGGCGTCGCCAGGCCCGACTGCGGCCCCGGAGCGGGCTGCTGCTGCGGCGCCGACGGCCGGCCGCCCCCGGCCGGAGCCGAGTTGGAGTTGCGACCGAAGGCGTTGCCGAAGTACCGGAAGAAGTCCGTTTCCGGCGCCAGCACGAGCCGCGTGTCCGAAGCCTGCAGGCTCGTCTCGTAAGCCTGCATGGAGCGATAGAACGCGAAGAAGTCGGGGTCGCGCCCGTAGGCGTCGGCGAAGACGCGGTTGCTCTCGGCGTCGCCCTCACCGCGCAGTTCCTGTGCCCTGCGGTCGGCATCGGCCTTGATCACCGTCACATCGCGGTCGGCACGCGCCCGGATGCTCTGGGCGATCTGCGAGCCGTTGGCGCGGATATCCGCCGCCTCGCGCTGGCGCTCCGTCTGCATGCGCTGGTAGACCGCCTGGCTGTTGGCCTGCGGCAGGTCGACCCGGCGCAGCCGCACGTCGACGACGGTGATGCCGAAGCCCTGCGCCTGCGTGTTCACGTCGTCGCGGATCGAGCGCATCAGCCTGGCGCGCTGCTCGCGCACGATGTCGGTGAAGGTCGCATCCGCCAGCACGGCGCGGGCCGTCGAGTTGACGATGTTGCCCAGCCTCAGGTTGGCGCCGGCGACATTGTTCACCGTCTGGTAGAAGCGCACGGGATCGGTAATGCGGTAGCGCGTGAAGGCGTCGACGACGAGACGCTTCTGGTCGGCGGCGATGACCTCCTGCTCCGACAGGTCGAGGTCGAGCACGCGCTTGTCGACGTAGACGACGTTCTCGACCATCGGCACCTTGAAGTAGAGGCCCGGCTCCATGACGACCTTGCGCACGCCGCCGAAGCGCAGCACCAGCGCCGACTGCGTCTGATAGACGATAAAGGTCGAGGCGTAGGCGAGAATGAGGGCCGCGGCGACGAGGATGAGGCCGCCCATCTTCCAGACGTTGCCGTTCATCGGGCCGCTCCCTGCTGTGCGTTGCCGCGCGGCTGCTGCTGCGGCCTGGTGAGTTCGTTCAGCGGCAGGTACGGCAACACGCCCTGGCCCCCTTCCTTCTGGTCGATGATCACCTTCTCCATGCCGCCGAGCACGCGCTCCATGGTCTCGAGGAAGATGCGCTCGCGCGTCAGCTCGGGCGCGGCGCGATAGGTCTCGTAGACCTGGGTGAAGCGGGACGCCGCACCCTGCGCCTCGGCGACCACGCGCTCGCGATAGGCCTCGGCGGACTGCAGGATCTGCGCCGCCTGGCCGCGGGCCTCGGGCACGATGCGGCTCGCGTAGGTCTCGGCCTCGTTGCGCATGCGGTCCTGGTCCTGCCGGGCCGCCTGCACGTCGCGGAAGGCGTCGATGACCTGCTGCGGCGGATCGACCTTCTGCAGCTGCACGAGCCGGATCTGCACGCCGGCGCCGTAGCTGTCGAGGGTCTCCTGCATGAGCTGCCGCACCTCGCCCTCGATGGCGACACGGTCCGTCGTCAGCACGGTCTGGATGTTGCGCCGGCCCACGACCTCGCGCATGGCGCTCTCGGCCACGGCCTTGATGGCGGCATCAGGGTTCTGCAGGTTGAAGACGTAGTCCTCGGGCCTCGCCGGGTCGATCTGCCACTGCACGGCGAAGTTGATGTCGACGATGTTCTCGTCGCCGGTCAGCATCAGGCTTTCTTCCGGCACTTCGCGGCCGGCCACGACGCGGCGCGTCGTGTCGCCCGTGCGCATGCCGACCTCGATGGTGTTGACCGTCGTGACCTCGGGCTTCACCACCGTGCCGATCGGATACGGCAGGTTGTAGCGCAGGCCCTCGTTGGTCTTGCCGACGTACTTGCCGAAGATGAGGTTGAGGCCGACCTCGTTGGGCCGGACGGTGTAGAAGCCCGTCGCGAGCCAGAGGAGGACGGCGCCGAGCACGATGAAGGCGACGCCCCGGCCGCCCATGCCGCCGCCGGGCAGCATGGTCTTCAGGCGGTCCTGGCTGCGCCGGAGCAATTCCTCGAGGTCCGGAGGCGTGTTGCCTCCCCCGCCCTGCGGTCCTGTACCCCACGGACCGCCGGGCTTCTGGCCCCACGGTCCGCCGCTCTGGTTGCTCCAAGGCATGCTGAGACGTTCCTCACCTGTTTCGGAGCGGCCGCAGCCGCAGCGTTGCAACGATCCGCCAGCGTTGATGGGTTGTCCATCCCCGACCTGTCAAGGGCGGAAGTGGGGAATGAATCGCTGAACGTCAACGGTTTTCGACGGTTGGAGCCCCTTGCGACCGTTCACGTTTGCGCTTGTAGTTGATGAAGGTGAACGCGTGCTCGTCCTCGGCGCCGGCCGGGTGCGCCTCGCGGCCCGTCTCCGCGAAGAATTCGGGGTCGATCACCGGGAACACGGCATCGCCGGCGGGAGCGGCATGGACGCGGGTGAGCAGGATCTCGTCCGCGAGCGGCAGGCACTCGGCATAGACCTGCGCACCCCCGGCGACCATCAGCCGCCCGACGCCGAGGCGGCGCGCCGCCTCCCGCCCGAGCGCCAGTGCCTCGTCGAGGCTCGTCGCCCGCACGATGCCCGGCGGCAGCTCGCCGCCCCCGCGCGTCAGCACGATCGTCTCGCGGCCGGCGAGCGGCTTGCCGATCGATTCGAAGGTCTTGCGCCCCATCAGCACCGGATGGCCCATCGTCAGGCTGCGGAAGCGCCGCATGTCCGTGCGCAGCCGCCAGAGCAGCCGGTTGTCCCGGCCGATGACGTCGTTGTCCGCCGCCGCAACGATGATGGCGAGCGAAACGGGCGAACCCTCCCCGCTCACGGCGCCGCCTCCGCCAGTTTCGTCAGCGCGTCGCCCGTGACGCGGCAGACGGTCCATTCGTCCATCATGCGCGCGCCCTGGCGCTTGTAGAAGCCGATCGCGGGCTCGTTCCAGTCGAGCACCCACCACTCGAGCCGCCCGAGCCCCTCCTCGACGCAGCGCCGGGCGAGATGGGCGAGGAGCGCCTTGCCGATGCCCTCGCCACGGAAGGCCGGACGCACGAAGAGGTCCTCGAGATAGAGGCCGTGGCGGCCGAGGAAGGTGGAGAAATTGTAGAACCACAGGGCAAAGCCCGCCGGCTCGCCCCGCCATTCGGCGATATCGCAGAAGACGCGCGGATTGGCGCCGAAGAGCGCAGTTTCGAGATCGCCCTCGGTCGCTTCGACCTCGTGGGCCAGCTTCTCGTATTCGGCAAGCTCGCGCACGAGCGCGGCGACGAGGCCGAGATCGGCCGGTTGTGCAGGACGGATGACGAGCGACATCGCGGGTCTTCTTCGGTGAGCCTTCCGGGGCGGGAGCCCTCAAACGGCGACGGGCGCCTTGATGGCGGGATGGGGATCATAGTCCTCGATCACGATGTCCTCGAAGGTGAAATCGAAGATCGAGCGCACCGCAGGGTTGAGCACGAGGCGCGGCAGCGGCCGCGGTTCGCGCGAAAGCTGCTGGCGCGCCTGGTCGAGATGGTTGAGATAGAGATGCGCATCGCCGAAGGAATGGACGAAGTCGCCGGGCACGAGGCCCGTGACCTGCGCCATCATCTGCGTCAGCAGCGCATAGCTCGCGATGTTGAAGGGCACGCCGAGGAAGACATCCGCCGAGCGCTGGTAGAGCTGGCAGGACAGGCGGCCGTCGGCGACATGGAACTGGAAGAGGCAATGGCAGGGCGCCAGCGCCATCCTGTCGATCTCGGCCGGGTTCCAGGCCGACACGACAAGGCGCCGCGAATCGGGGTTGCGGCGGATTTCGTCCACCACCCAGGCGATCTGGTCCACCGTGCGCCCGTCGGCGCCTTCCCACGCGCGCCACTGCTTGCCATAGACGGGGCCGAGATCGCCGTTCTCGTCCGCCCACTCGTCCCAGATGCTGACCTTGTTCTCCTGAAGGTAGCGCACGTTGGTGTCGCCCTTCAGGAACCACAGCAGCTCGTGCACGATGGAGCGCAGATGGAGCTTCTTCGTCGTGACGAGCGGGAAGCCCTCGGCGAGGTCGAAACGCATCTGGTGGCCGAAGACGGACAAGGTGCCCGTCCCGGTCCGGTCGCTCTTGCGCACGCCCTCGTCGAGCACGCGGCGCAGCAGGTCGAGATAAGCGCGCATCGTCGCCTCACGTGATTCCGTCCCGTCGAGGCATAGCATCGGCAACGGCGCCGGTGAATGCCTCCGGCGCCGGCGAAGGCGCGTCGCAGGCCACGAAAGGACGAGCGCAGACGTTCATCCGTCTGCGCTCGGAGGCAACTGTCTTTCACAATGAAGCCGTGACGCCGCAATGCACGAATGGCCGCCACGACAGCGATCCGGCCCGACCGCAAATCGCATGATTATTATTGTTTAAGCAGTATACACACCGAGTGCCAAACGGCGCTCCAATAATGCTTCCTCCATACGCCATGTCAACAGACATAAACTTTCATAATTGGAATTTATTTATAAATAGAACGACAGCAACATATCTTCTACATGTCGCATCGCAATGGCTGCAGGCCACAGTGCTGCCGGGAGGGCGCGGCAAGCCGCCGTTCGGATGGCATGCCGCCGGCCCTCCCTTGCCTGTCGGCAACTGCGCGAGAATGGCGGTGAAGGCCTTCCATCGGGCCGAGAAGGTCCCTATATTCTGGGTGCCGTCGCAAGGCGGCTATGGCGATAAACGGCCATCGCAATAAACCCATCGGACCCGGGGGCGGTACCCGGCGCCTCCACCCAAACGCGAGCGGGCCTCGCGTTTCGGCGGGGGCGAAATAGGATCGACGAGGGTGTAAAGGGTGCGCTTTCGCTCGGCATGGTTCCGCCGTTATCGGGCCGAACTTATAGTTGCCAACGACAACTATGCTCCGGTCGCCGCGGCTGCGTAACGCAGCTTAGGTTACCGATCCAAAGTCCTGACGGTTAGCCCCGGCAGGCGGGGTTCGGAGGCACCTGGCAACAGAAGCCTCCACTTTCTTGTCAATCGCTGGCCTAGAAGGCATCGCTCCGGAACACATGGCGAAGGATCTCATCCGCTACGACCTGCTCGTCCAGGAGGCGCTCAGGGGCGTCGTGCGCAAGCTGCTGGCCGATGCCGTGCGCGACGGCCTGCCCGGCGACCACTACTTCTACATCTCCTTCCGCACCGATCATCCGGGCGTGCGGCTGTCGAGCCGCCAGCGCGAGCGCTACCCGCACGAGATGACGATCGTGCTCCAGCACCAGTTCTGGGACCTCGCCGTCACGGACCAGGCCTTCGAGGTGGGCCTGTCCTTCCAGGGCGTGCCCGAGCGGCTGATGATCCCCTTCGAGGCCGTGGTCGGCTTCTACGACCCCTCGGTCCAGTTCGGCCTGAAGTTCGGCCAGGACGGCGAGGCGGGCGAGGCCGAAGGCGGTGGACCGCCGCCGCTCGCGGGGGACGCACACGACGCCTTTCCCGAGCCGGCCGGGGCGATGCCCGCGGCGGCAAAGGCGGAGCCCCCTGCCGAGGCGCCCAAGCCCAAGGACAAGGCTCCCGCCGCCACCGACATGCCGGCCGAGGAGCCCAAGCCCGAGGACAATGCGGATGGCAAGGGCGCCCAGGTGGTCAGCCTCGATGCCTTCCGCAAGAAGACCTGATGGGCCGGGCCGCTCCTGCTGCGCGGTACCTTCGGCCGCTGCGACGCGACCCGCGCCTGTTGCCCTTTGAGATGAAAGGCGACTGCCATGTCCGACGCATCCGGAACGAAGACTGAGGCCGAGGGCGGTGCCGTCCGGCAGGAAGAGGACAGCTTCGGCCCCATCGCCGTTTCCGCCGCCCGGTACTGGGGCGCCCAGACCCAACGGTCGATCCAGAACTTCCGCATCGGCGGCGAGCGCATGCCGCTGCCGCTCATCCGCGCCCTCGCCCTCATCAAGCGCATCGCGGCCGAGACCAACGGCGAATTGGGCCTTCTCGAGCCGCGCCTCGCGCAGGCCATCGCCACCGCCGCGGACGAGGTCCTCGAGGGGCGGCATGACGAGGAGTTCCCCCTCGTCATCTGGCAGACCGGCTCGGGCACCCAGACGAACATGAACGTCAACGAGGTGATCGCCGGCCGGGCCAACGAGATTCTCGGCGCCGACCGCGGCGGCAAGAGCCCGGTCCATCCCAACGACCACGTCAATCTCGGCCAGTCGTCCAACGACACCTTCCCGACGGCGATCCACATCGCGGCCGCCATCGAGATCGAGCGCCACCTTCTGCCCGCCCTCGCCCATCTCGGCGGCGTCATCGATGCCAAGGCCCGCGCCTTCGTCGACATCATCAAGATCGGCCGCACGCACCTGCAGGATGCGACGCCGGTCACGCTCGGCCAGGAATTCTCCGGCTATGCGGCGCAGATCGCGCTCGCCATGGACCAGATCCGCGCCGCCCAGCCGGGCCTCCTCTCCCTCGCCCAGGGCGGCACCGCCGTGGGCACCGGGCTCAATGCCCATCGCGACTTCGCCGCGCGTTTCGCGGCCCGCGTCGCCGAGCACACGGGGCTCGCCTTCACCTCGGCACCGAACAAGTTCGCCGCCCTCGCCGGCCATGAGGCCGCCGTTTTCGCCCACGGCGCCCTGGCGAGCACCGCGACCGCCCTGTTCAAGATCGCCAACGACATCCGCCTGCTCGGCTCTGGGCCGCGCTCGGGCCTCGGCGAGCTGTCGCTGCCCGAGAACGAGCCCGGCTCGTCGATCATGCCCGGCAAGGTCAATCCCACCCAGGCCGAGGCCATGACCATGGTCTGCGCCCAGGTGCTGGGCAACAACACCACCGTCGCCTTCGCGGCGAGCCAGGGCCATTTCGAGCTCAACGTCTTCAAGCCGGTCATCGCCCATGCCCTGCTGCAGTCGATCCGTCTCCTCGGCGATGCGGCGACGAGCTTCGCCGACAACTGCGTCGCCGGCATCACGGCCAACGAGGCGCGCATCGGCGAGCTCATGGGCCGCTCGCTGATGCTCGTCACCGCGCTCGCCCCGCATATCGGCTACGACAATGCGGCGAAGATCGCCAAGACGGCGCACAGGAACGGCACGACGCTGCGCGAGGAAGCGCTCGCCTCCGGCCTCGTCGGCGCCGAGGATTTCGACCGCTGGGTCGACCCGTCGGGCATGCTCGGCCCGCGGTGAGGAGGGCGCCATGGCCGAGATCGTGAACCTGCGCATGGCCCGCAAGGCCAAGGCCCGCAGCCGGAAGGAGGCCGAGGCCGAAGCCAACCGGGCCCGCTTCGGCCGGCCGAAGGCCGAGCGCCTCAAGATGGAGCGCGAGGAGGAGCGGGCGGCGCGGGCGCATGAGGGCCACCGGCTGGCCGCGCCCGACGAGGAGACATGACGCCGCCCGGCCGCGCCGGCATCGTCAAGCGCTCGCTGGTCATCGCCGGCCACAGCACCAGCGTGTCGCTGGAAGAGCCGTTCTGGGCAGCGCTCAAGGAGATGGCTGCGGCGCGCGGCATCTCCGTCGCCCAGGCGGTCGCCGCCATCGACGAGGAGCGTGGCGAGCAGAACCTGTCCTCCGCCATTCGCGTTGCCGTGCTCGCCTATGTGCGCGCCGCGGCGCGCGGCTGAGCTGCGTCAGCGGGCCGTCGGCCGGATATCGAGCGGTCCGCCCGGAGGAGGCGGCGTACGGCCGCTTGGCGCCGTCGGAGCCTCGGGCGAGCCCCCGCTGCCGCCCGTCGGCGACACCGTCGGCTCCCCTGCCCCATCCGGCTCGAACTCCGGCAGGCGGTGGATGGCCGGAAGCTGCAGCTGCGTCGGCCCGCGCCCCTCCTGCGACTGCGGCTGCAGCCGGAACGGGGTCTCGGGTGGGACAGGCGCCTGCTCCTGCCGCTGGCTTTCCTCGCGCAGCAACTCCTCCAGCCGCCTCTGATCCTCCTGGCGCTGCAAGTCCTGCTGCCGCTGCAAGTCCTGCTGCCGCTGCGCCTCCTCCTCGCGTCGCCTCGCCTCCTCCGCCGCGCGGCGCTCGGCCTCGCGGGCGCGCTGCTCGCGCTCCGCCCTGAGACGGCGGTTGTGGAAGGCGCGCTCGCGCGCGTCGGCTTCCATCGCCTCGATGCGCTCGAGTTCACGCACGATGCCGATGGCGGCGAGGCCATTGGCGAGGCTGCCCGCATCGAGGCTGCGCTTCGGCGCATCGACCGGCCCGGACCAGATGGCCACCGCCTGGGGCGACGGCCCTGTCCAGCCTTTCGGCGACGTCGCCGCGATGACGGTCGCCCGCAGGTCGACGGTGAGGCTGCGCAGGTCGAGCGTGCCCGAGAGCGACCCCTCGGCCACCCCGGCCTGCGTCGGCATCGTCAGCGGGCCGAAGCGCAGGACGCCGCCGGACAGGCTGACGGGGCCGGACAGCTGCGGCAAGGGCCACGTGCCCTCGTCGAGCTCCTCGGCAAGCGCGGCCGTCACGATCGGCAGGTCCGGCCGCAGCGTATCGGCGGCGAGTGCCTGCGCCACCATGCGGGTGACGGCCGATGGATCGAGCCCCGGGATCGACGCATCCGCCACCGACAGGGTGGCGCCGCCGGCAAGGTTGGCGACGAGCCGCGCCGGGCTTTCCCCGGCCGTGCCGATCTCGAAATCGCCGCTGAGGGTGCCGGGAAGCCCGCTGCCGGCGATGCTCGAAAGCGGAATGGTCGTGAGCTTGCCGCGCGCCGAGATCGCGGCGAGGGAGCCTTCCCGGCGCATCGTCAGACTGGTCTCGATGCGGCCGCCCGAGAGCTCGCCATTGAGATCGTCGATGGCGAGCCCGGCCGGATGCAGCGACAACCGCAGCGCCGCATCGCGCAAAGTGAGCGTCGGCGTCAGGGCCAGGCTGCCGGCGGTCAGCGTCAGGGCACCGTCGACAGGCGGGGCGGCGGCACCAAGGCGCTCGCCGGACCATGCGCGCCCCTCGGGCGCCATGGGCAGCGGGCCCAGTGCGAGCGCCGCGACATTGGCGAGCGCCAGGCGCTCGAAATGGACCGCCCCCTCGACACGGCCGCCCTCGCCCACGGTCAGGCGCCCGTGCAGCGGAACGCCGCCCGCCGTCGCCGCAAGATTGACGAGCGACAGCCCCCTGCCGCCGAGCGTCGCATCGGCGGTCAGTTCGAGCGGCAATGCCCCTGCGCCCGGCAACGGCCGCGCCAGCACCTCCGCGAGGCGGCCGAGGTCGCCCGCCGTCATCGTTACCCGCCCGGCGAAGAGCGGCGCCGTTTCGAAAAAGCTGAAGGTTCCCTCGCCGGCGAGGCTCGCTCCGGCGGCCGCGAGCGAGAAGCGCCCGGCCATGTCGTCGAGCGAAGCGCCCCGCGCCGAGATCGACAGGCGGCCCCCCTCGCCGTCCGGCAGCGGCAGGACATCGAAGCCGAGCTGCCCGAGCAGTTGCGCCCCGTCGCCGGCCCCGAGGCTGACCTCGAGCTCCGCCCCCACCCCTGAAGCGGGCGGCAGCGACAGCCCCATGTCCACCTCGGTGTCGCCGATCCTGCCGTCGGCCTTGACGAAGAGCGGCGCACCGGCGTCCACGCGCCCCGCCTCGAGCGTGAGGCGGAGCGCCCCGCCGTCCGCGACCGCCCGCGTCAGCGCCGCCGCGGCGCGCGCCGGCAGGAAACGGGAGGCGAGCGCGGCGAGCGCCTGCGGATGGTCGGCGTCGATGGTCGCGCCCAGCCGCCCGCCAGCGGCATCGATGCGCCCTTGCGCCTCGATCTGCGCGCCGCCGAAGCCCGACGCATTGAGATATTCGACGACGACGCCCTGCGATCCGGCCTCCACGAGGGCGCTGAGGCGCCCCAGCGCGTCACGGCCGGACGCCCCGAGGCCGAGGTCGCGCGCATCGAGCGACAGGCCGATGTCGGCGCCGGAAGCAAGGGCGAGCAGCCCTTCGAATTGCGGCAGGGCGGCGATGTCGACCCTGCTCGCCGTCACCTCGGCCTCGTAGCGCGGGCGCCCGCCGCTGCCATCCGCTGGCATGAAACGGATCGCGCCGCCGACCTCCGCCTCACCCGCCTTCACGGCGATGTTGCGCGCGCCGATGCTGCCGTGATCGAGCGCGAGCTCGGCGCTGGCGGACAATCGCGGCAGGCCCGCGAGCGCTTCGGCCAGCGACTGCGACGCCCCCATGCGCACCAGCGCCCGCGCGAACACCAGCGGCTGGCCGCTGTCGAGCGAAATGGACCCCGTTCCCGAGATGTCGTCCTTCGGCCCGCCGAGCGGGATGAGCCCCTCGCCGCGTGCCGCGATGCGGGTTTCCCCCGGCAGCCCGAGATCGAACCGGGACAGGGCGAGGACGTCCCCGTCGCGATGCAATCCGGCCGTGAGCGGGCCGAACTCCTCGCCCGCGATCGCCAATGCCTCGAGCGACAGGTCGAGGCGGAGCGGCAGCCGCGCAAGCAAGCCGGCCGCGCGAAGCCCGAGCGCGCCTTCGTCGATCCGCTCGCGCAGCACGTCGAGGTCGACGCGCCGGCCGCCGAGGCTCGCCCGGAGGGCCGGCCGGCCGCCGAGGTCGAGCGTCGCCGTGCCCGTCAGCGCAAGGTCCTTGCTGCCCTCGCCGTGCGTGAGGTCGAGCGTGAGGTCGCGCGCCGAAAGGCTGCGGATGTCGCCTTCCACGGCGCCGGAGAGAATGATCTGGCGAGGCTCGCCGGCGCCGGCCAAGGGTTCGGTGTATCGCACGGCGGCCGCAAGGCCGGGCAGCAATCTCCCGCCGGGCCCGTCGGCGAGCTTCAGCACGCCATCGACGTCGAGCAGGCCTCCACCTGCGGCGCGGCCGAGCACGGCCTTCAGCCGCATGTCGCCGCCGGCTTCACGCACCCCCGTCGACACGCGCAGCGGAACGCCGTTCGCCTCGCCCTCGATGCGCCAGGGCCCGGCGAGGCTCGCCGCCACGATCTCGGCCTCGATCTCGCCGATTCGCGCGATCTCGGCGCCGGCGGCATCCTCCACCCTGATCTCACCGCGCGTGATGCCGAGGCGTTCGATGGCGATCGCGACATTGGCGGCCGAGACAGAACCGGGGCGCGGCAGGACAAGGGTTCCGTCGTCGGTGACGCGTACGGCAAGAACGGGCGCGTCGAGGCCCGCCTCGATCACCCGCACCTCGCCCTTGATGAGGGGCATCGGCGCGACCTCGACCGAGAGCCGCCGGGCGGCAAGCATGGCCCCGCCGGCTTCGCCGAGGCTGACGTCGCTCAGCACGATCTCCGGCGTCGGCAGGAGGCGCAGCTCGATGACCCCGCCGGTGCGCACCGGCAGCCCGAGGGCCTCGCCCAGCACGCCCTCCACCTCGCCGCGGCGCGCCTCCCAATCGATGAAATAGGGCACCGCGAGAGCCGCGCTCAACACAAGGATGAGGAGGATGGCAATGACCGTCAGAAAGTCGCGCACGCTCGTCGGGCTCGGCTGATCGAGGTTTTCACCTCACTTTAGCGGATTTGACGGCGCGGCTGTGGCGAGCCTTGCGTCGCCAACCGCGGCTCGGCCCTTTCATCTCTGGCACGTCGGCCGGGCAAGCTCAATGGACCGGGCGCCGGCCGATGGCTTCGCCAGCGCCGCCGGGCGGCAGCCACCGCCTCGCGGCGTCCCCCGCCATGAAGCGGGCGTGGCGCGCAGCGAGCGCGGCGAGCGCTTCGCCGGGTCCCGGTTGCGTCTTCCCGGCTTCCTGCACCTTCCACATGTGCACGCAACGCCAGCCCCCGCCCGGCCCCCGACGCAGGCGGCGCAGGCTGCGGCCGGAGAAGACGGTGCCACGCAGGTCGCGGACGACGGGCAGCGCCTTGCCCGGCGCTGCCACGAGATCGACCAGCCAGGTCTCTTCACCCGCATCGAAATCCGCATCGAGGAGCTCGCGCTCGCCGGTCAGGAGCCCATCGGCCGCCTCTCGCGTCAGATAGGCCCAGGTGGCGAAGGCCTGCGGCTCCCCGTCGGCAAGGTAGAATTTGATCTGCCCGCGCGAGATGGCCGGCACGAGGCGCTGCTCGACATCCTCGAGGCGCATGTCGCGATACCGGGGCGAGCGCGGCAGCAGGGAAACCGCGGCGCCGAGCGCCTGCTGCTCCCAGAAACGGGTTGCATTCATCTGAAAATGATCTTGCTTTGAAAATATGGAGGCGATCGCAATGCGCGCCTCTATAGCCCAACCGGATCACATAAAGAAGAAGCAGAATGTCGGCTCCCGGCCTTGTGATTGCCGTCGGGGCGGGGCGGAGAAGCAAGCCGCCTCTCCACCCCGGTTCTTCACGCCCGCGGCGGCAGCGTCTTGCCGGGATTCATGATGTTGAGGGGGTCAAGCGCGGCCTTGAGCGTGTGCATCACCTCAAGCGCCGGCGCGCCGTGCTCCTCGACGAGATAGACCATCTTCTTCTGACCGACGCCATGCTCGCCGGTGCAGGTGCCGCCCATGGCGATGGCGCGGCGCACGAGCCGGTCGATGAAGCCCTTCACCCGCTCGACCTCGTCCGCATTGTCGAGGTCGAGGAGAGGCTGGCAATGGAAATTGCCGTCGCCCACATGGCCCGCGATCGGCGAGATGAGGCCGCTCGCCTCGATGTCGCGCTTGGTCTCGTCGACGCATTCGGCAAGGCGGGAGATCGGCACGCACACGTCGGTGGCGACGGAGCGGGCGCCGGGCCGCAGCGCCAGCGCCGCCCAATAGGCGTCGTGCCGCGCCTGCCAGAGGCGGGAGCGATCCTCGGGCTGGGTCGCCCAGTCGAAGGCGCCGCCTTCGAACTCCGCCGCGATCTCGCCGAAGCGCTCTGCCTGCTCCTTCACGCCCGCTTCCGTGCCGTGGAACTCGACGAAGAGCATCGGCGTCTCCTGGAGGCCGAGCTTGGCGTGCAGGTTGACGCCGCGAATCATCACCTCGTCGAGCAGCTCGATGCGGGCGACCGGCAGGCCCATCTGGATGGTGGCGATGACGGTGTCGCACGCGGCCTTGACGGAGGGGAACGGGCACACGCCAGCCGACACCGCCTCGGGAATGCCGGAGAGCTTCAGCGTGACCTCGGTGATGACGCCGAGCGTGCCCTCGGAGCCCACGTAGAGCCGCGTGAGATCATAGCCCGCCGAGGTCTTGCGGGCGCGCGTCGAGGTCTTGACGATCTCGCCCGCCGGCGTGACCACCGTGAGCGCCAGCACATTGTCCTTCATCGTGCCGTAGCGGACCGCATTGGTGCCGGAGGCCCGCGTCGCCGCCATGCCGCCGAGGGAAGCATCCGCCCCCGGATCGATGGGGAAGAAGAGCCCCTGGTCGCGCAGGTGCTCGTTGAGCTCCTTGCGCGTGACGCCCGCCTCCACCGTGCAGTCGAGGTCCTCCGCATGGACGGCGACGATGCGCTTCATGCGGCTCATGTCGATGGATACGCCTCCGTAGGGCGCGTTGACATGGCCTTCGAGCGAGGTGCCCGTGCCGAAGGGGATGACCGGCATGCGGTGCGCGGCGCACAGCCGCACGATCTCCGCAACCTCCTCGGTGCTCTCGGGGAAGACCACGGCGTCCGGCGGCTGGTTCGGGATCCATGTGAGGGTATGGCCGTGCTGCTCGCGCACGGCCTGGCTCGTGACGAGGCGGTTGCCGAAGCGCTCGGCGAGCGCGGCGACGACGGCCGCCACGGTCGTCTCGTCGGGCCTTGCCGGCCGTTCTGCGGCGGTGGTCATTCTCGAATCCTCGGGCTGTTGCTCATGGGCTCGAGCGCATCTTCTATGCCCTTGCGCCGCGCACAAGTGCGCATTCGTCGCAAGGCGACACGATTCATTAGGTTTGCATTCAGGTTGGAATGCTTAAACTTTGACCTTGGGGTGCCTCGCCCGGCGCCCGACAGCCAGCACGATCCGGAGAGGTTCCTTGCGCAACCCGGCAGACGCACCGGCCCTGTTCTTTGCCCCCTTCGTCTCCTCGACCATGCGGGCGGAGGCGCACTGGATCGACTACAACGGCCACCTCAACGCCGCCTATTACAACGTCTTCTTCGACCGGGCGGTGGATGAGGCCTTCGGGCTCGTCGGGCTCGGCCCCGGCTATGTCGAGGAGCGCAAGGCCTCGTTCTTCGTGGTCGAGAGCCACATCCGCTACCGGCGCGAACTGCGCGAGAACGACCCGGTCCGCGTGACGCTGCAGCTCCTCGCCTTCGACGAGAAGCGCATCCACTATTTCATGGAGCTGCATCACGCCGCCGAGGGCTGGCTGGCGGCCTCCTGCGAGAACCTGTCGCTGCACGTCGACATGCGCACGCGCAAGGTAGCGGCCTTCCCGCCGGACATCCTGGCGAACCTCGCCGTCATGCGCGCGGCGCATGCCCGCCTTCCGCATCCGGAAGACGCCGGCAGGTCCATCGCCGTGCCCGACCGGGGCGAGGAAGAGCACGAGCCGCAACTCGCCTCCGGCACCCGCCACTGACCGCGATCAGCAGCGCGGGCATTCCAGGGAGCGCAGGGGCTGCTGGAAGCGGTCGATCTGCTGCTGCTGCCGCATCTGGTTGAATTCGAACTGCTGCTGCTGCCGGTCCTGCGAGCGCTGCAACTCGCGTGTCACGTCGCGATCGGACTGGCGGTATTGCCGCTCCACGCGGTTGAGCGCCCCTTCCTGGCCGTGCGCCGGCAGCGGGCCGGCAAGGCCGACCATCAGCGCCGCGCCCGCGGCAAGGGCCGGCGCGAGCAACACCATCCTGCGGGGCATTCTGTCCACTCCTCTCGTCATGCCCCTTATATAGGGGCTGCGTGCCTCCCATCCTAGGCCGGCAGGCGTCCTCGACACTCGACGCCGTTCGCCTTTTGGTCCATGGTCCGACCGATGACTCGCGTACCCCCACAGGGCCCTGCGTCCGGCCCCGACGATCTCGCCCACACGCCCCGCCCCGGCTCGCTCGCCGCACGGGCGCGCGCGGCCGCCGCGCCGACGCCCTATCTCTCCGGTCTCAATGCCGAGCAGCGCCGGGCGGTGGAGGCGACCGAAGGCCCGGTCCTCGTGCTCGCCGGGGCCGGAACGGGCAAGACGCGCGTCCTGACGACGCGCATCGCCCATCTCATCGCCACCGGGCTCGCCTGGCCGTCCGGCATCCTCGCCGTGACCTTCACCAACAAGGCCGCGCGCGAGATGAAGGAGCGCGTCGCGCACCTCGTCGGCCCCGCGGCGGAGGGCATGCCCTGGCTCGGCACCTTCCACGCCATCGGCACCAAGATCCTGCGCCGCCACGCCGAGCTCGTCGGCCTCAAATCCGACTTCACCATCCTCGACGTCGACGACCAGATCCGGCTGCTGAAACAGGTGCTGCAGGCCGAGAATATCGACGACAAGCGCTGGCCGGCCCGCCAGCTCGCCAGCCTCATCGACGGCTGGAAGAACCGCGCCCTGCAGCCCTCGAAGGTGCCGCACGGCGAGGCCGCCGCCTTCGCCCACGGGCGCGGCGCGGAACTCTATGCGCTCTATGAGGAGCGGCTGAAGATCCTCAACGCGGCGGACTTCGGCGACCTGCTGCTGGAATCGATCCGGCTCTTCCAGGAGCATCCCGACGTCCTCGCCGACTACCAACGCCGCTTCCGCTACATCCTCGTCGACGAGTACCAGGACACCAACGTCGCCCAGTACCTGTGGCTGCGCCTCGTCGCCCAGGCGCACCGCAACCTGTGCTGCGTCGGCGACGATGACCAGTCCATCTACGGCTGGCGCGGCGCGGAGGTGGACAACATCCTGCGCTTCGAGCACGACTTCCCCGGCGCCACCGTGGTGCGGCTCGAGCGCAACTACCGCTCCACCGGCCATATCCTCGCCGCCGCCTCGCATCTCATCGCCCATAACGAGGGTCGTCTCGGCAAGACCCTGCGCACCGAGGACGAGCCGGGCGAGAAGGTCACCGTCACCGGTGCCTGGGATTCCGAAGAGGAGGCCCGCCTCATCGGCGAGGAGATCGAGGCCTTGCAGAGAAAGGGCCATCCGCTCTCCGAAATGGCCGTGCTCGTGCGCATCTCGGCGCAGATGCGCGAGATCGAGGACCGCTTCGTCCAGCTCGGCCTGCCCTACCGCGTCATCGGCGGCCCGCGCTTCTACGAGCGCATGGAGATCCGCGACGCCCTCGCCTATCTGCGCTGCGTCGTGCAGCCGGCCGACGACCTCGCCTTCGAGCGCATCGTCAATACGCCGAAGCGCGGCCTCGGCGACGCCACGCTGCAGGTGCTGCACGCCCATGCCCGCGCCGCGCGCATCCCGCTCATGGAGGCGGCGCGCTTCATCGTCGAGACCGAGGAGCTGAAGCCGAAGCCCCGCAGGACGCTGCGCGACCTCCTCGCCAGCTTCTCGCGCTGGTCGCAGAGCCTCGAGGCGACGCCCCACACCGAGCTCGCCGAGGTGGTGCTGGAGGAATCCGGCTACACCGAGATGTGGCAGAAGGACCGTTCGGCCGAGGCCGCGGGCCGGCTGGAGAACCTCAAGGAGCTCGTCCGTTCGCTCGAGGAGTTCCCCGACCTGCAGAGCTTCCTCGAACATGTCTCGCTCGTCATGGACGCGGTCGAGAGCGACAGCGACGACCGCGTCAGCATCATGACCCTGCACGCCGCCAAGGGGCTCGAGTTCGACACCGTCTTCCTGCCCGGCTGGGAGGAAGGGCTGTTCCCGAACCAGCGCGCCCTCGACGAGAGCGGCCGTGCCGGCCTCGAGGAGGAGCGGCGCCTCGCCCATGTCGGCCTCACGCGGGCGCGGCGCCGGGCCAAGCTCTATTTCGCCTCCAACCGCCGCATCCACGGCCTGTGGAACTCGACCATCCCGAGCCGCTTCATCGATGAATTGCCGGAGGCGAGCGTCGAGGTGACCGAGGCGCCGGCTGCCTATACCTACGGCAGCTACGGCCAGAGCCGCTTCGACATGGCCGAGCCCTTCCGCTCCTCCTATGCGACGCCGGGCTGGCAGCGCGCGCAGGCCAACAGCGCCGGCTGGGCCGGCGGACGCGGCGGCCAGTCGGGCAGCTTCGCGTCGGGGCGCGGTGCCGGCGCGAGGCGCGGCGGACCGCTGATGATCGAGGGCGAGCTCGTCGCCAAGTCGACGGGCACGGCATCGGCCTTCGGCACGGGCGACCGCGTGTTCCATCTCAAGTTCGGCCCCGGCACGGTCACGGCTGTGGACGGCAACAAGCTCACCGTCGATTTCGACAAGGCCGGCCGCAAGATGGTGCTCGACAGTTTCGTTGAGCGCGGCAGCTGAGGGGGAGATGAGCCAATGAGCTTTCTAAAGGGACTTTTGGGCGGGCTCTTCGGCGGCGGGCGGGAGGCCTCGGCCGAGGAGGCGCCTGCGGGCGAGGCCGTGGAATACAAGGGCTTCCGCATCCGCCCCGCGCCCTACCCCGCCGGCGGCCAGTTCCAGACCGCCGGCATCATCGAGAAGGACATCGGCGGCGAGATCAAGGAATATCGCTTCGTGCGCGCCGAGACCCACGCGAGCCGCAGCGACGCGGAGAATTTCGCGCTCACCAAGGGCCGGCAGATCGTCGACGAGCAGGGCGAGCGTATCTTCAAGGATTGAGATCGCTCGCATCACTTTTGTTCAAGACCGGCCTCGGGCGCTTTCGCGTATGATGGCGGCATGGATACGGTGACACAGGAAGAGGCTTTTGCGGCGACGCCGCTCGCGGATGACGAGCGGGCGCGTTTCTTCGCGGCCTCGCCCTTCGGCGGGCTGGAGTGCCTGACCGCCACCTTCCGCTCGCACCGCTACGCTCCGCATGCGCACGAGACCTATGCCGTCGGCGCCATCCTCGCCGGCTGCGAGACCTTCTCCAGCCGCCGGGGGCGCGGCTATGCGGGACCGGGCGAACTCGTCTTCATGAACCCGCACGAGGTGCACGACGGCGCCCCGCACGACGGCGGCTATGCCTACCGCATGAGCTACCCCTCCATCGAGACGCTGAGCGCCGTCGCCGCCGAGGTGAGCGGGCGCTCCGATTTGGGCATCCCCTTCTTCCCCCAGCCCGTGGTGCACGATCCGGCCGGCTTCGCCCTCTTCGTGGAGGCCCACGTGGCCCTGCAAGAGGAGGAGGACGCCCTCAAGGGCGCCGAGCTCCTCTACAGGTTCCTGTCCCTCGCCATCGTGCGCCATGCCCGCCTGCCCGCGCGCGAGCCCGGGCGTGAGCACGGCCCCGTCGCGCGCATCAAGGCGCTGCTCGGCGAGCGTTTCGCCGAGCCCTTCACGCTGGAAGACCTGGCGGCGGAGGCGCGCCTGTCGCGCCATCATCTCATCCGCGCCTTCGCGCGCGAGACGGGAATGACCCCGCACGCCTTCCTCGTCAATCGCCGCATCAATGCCGCCGAAACCCTGCTGCGCGCCGGGCTCTCGCCGGCCGAGGTGGCGCAGGCGACGGGCTTTGCCGACCAGAGCCACCTCACCCGCGCCTTCAAGCTGCGCCGCGGCGTTACGCCCGGCGCCTACCGCATGGCCTTTGCCCGATGAACAAGCCCTTTGCGCCCTCGGCGCCGGTCGACATGGCGCGCGAGCGCGCGGCCGGCATTCGCGACATCATGCCCGTGATGATCGCCGCCGCGCCCATCGGCCTCCTGTTCGGCGCCCTGTGCGCCGGCAAGGGCCTGAGCCCGGCCGAGGCCGGCCTCATGTCCGTCCTCGTCTTCGCCGGCGGGGCCCAGTTCGCGGCGCTCGAACTGTGGACATGGCCGGTGCCCATCGCCACGCTCGCCTTCTCGACCTTGCTCATCAACGCCCGCCACATCCTCATGGGCGCCTCGCTGGCGCCGAAGATGCGCGGCTTCTCCCTCGGCCAGAAGCTCGCCGGCTTCTACGTCCTCACCGATGAATCCTGGGCGCTGGCCGAGCGGCGGGCGAAGGACAGGCCGCTCACCCCGGCCTACTGGTTCGCCGTCGCGGGACTGCTGCCCCTCTCCTGGGTGGGCGCAACCATCGCCGGGGCCGTCCTCGGCTCGTTCCTGGGCGATCCGGCGCGCATCGGCGCGGATTTCGCCTTCACCGCGCTTTTCATCGGCCTCATCGCCGGCTTCTGGAACGGCCGCGTCAGCGCCGCCGCCATCGGCGCGAGCGCCGCCGCCTCGGCCGCCACCTATTTCGCCTTCGGCCCGCCGTGGCACGTGGCGGCCGGCGCACTCACCGGCATCGCCGCCGCCTATGTCGCCGCCCCCGCCGGCGAGGACGCGCCGGAGGCCGCATGACCATCGACCCGACCACGCTCGCCGCCATCCTCGCGATGGCGGTGATCACCTACCTCA
This sequence comes from Chelatococcus caeni, assembly GCF_014196925.1. Taxonomy (GTDB): domain Bacteria; phylum Pseudomonadota; class Alphaproteobacteria; order Rhizobiales; family Beijerinckiaceae; genus Chelatococcus_A; species Chelatococcus_A caeni. The sequence continues at coordinate 341,899 of NZ_JACIEN010000003.1, forward strand.
CGCGCATCGCCGGCATCTTCCTCGTCGGACGGCTCGCCCTCTCCGGCCGCGCCAAGGCGGCCTTCGACGCCATCCCGCCGGCTGTGCTCGTCGCCGTCATCGCACCGACCGCGCTCGCCACCGGCTGGCCGGAGACGCTCGCCGCCCTCGTCACCGCCGTGGCCGCGACGCGCCTGCCCCTCCTCGCCACCATCGCCGTGGGTGTCGCGAGCGTGGTCCTGCTGCGGATGGTCGCGGGATAGTATCGGCTGGCTTCGCACCAGGCGGTACCGAGACAGCAGAGCACCGCTCCTCCCTCCCCCCGCTTGCGGCGGGGAGGGTCGGGGTGGGGGGCGGTGCCGCAGGCAGGAGGCCCGGAAGCTTGGGCGCGCCGGCTCGAACGTCTGGCGTGGCAATGGGCGGCGAGGGGGGGGGGGGCGCGCCCCCCCCCCCCCCCCCCCCCCCCCCCCCGGGGGGGGGGGGGGGGGGGGGCCCGCCCCCCCCCCCCCCCCCCCCCCCCCCCCCCCCCCCCCCCCCGCGGGGGGAGGGGAAGCTCGGAGCCGGGCAGCCCTGCTCAAGGCAGGGTCAGCCCCCGATCGCCCGCGTCGCCTCTTCCAGCCACTCCCGGTCCGCGCCTTCCAGCGCCGGCGTCAGCGCCTCGCGCACGCGGACGTGGTAGGCGTCGAGCCAGGAACGCTCCTCGTCGGTGAGCAGCGAAGGCTCGACAAGCGCGAGGTCGATCGGTGCCAGCGTCAGCGTCTCGAAGCCGAGCATCGGCCGGTCGGCACCGGGCATGTCCCGCTCCTCGACGAGGACGAGGTTCTCGATGCGGATGCCGTATTCGCCTTCCTTGTAGTAACCTGGCTCGTTGGAGAGGATGACGCCCGGCTCGAGCGGCGTCGTGCCGAGCTTGGAGATGCGGTGCGGCCCCTCGTGCACCGAGAGGAAGGCGCCGACGCCGTGGCCCGTGCCGTGATCGAAGTCGAGCCCCGCCTCCCACAGCGGCCGGCGGGCGAAGCTGTCGAGCTGCGCGCCGCTGGTGCCCTTGGGGAAGACCGCCGTGGCGATGGCGATGTGACCCTTGAGCACGCGGGTGAAGCGCTCGCGCATCTCGGCGCTCGGCGTGCCCACGGCGAGCGTGCGCGTGATGTCCGTCGTGCCGTCCTCGTATTGCGCGCCGGAATCGATGAGGAAGATGCCCTCGCCGATGCGGCGGTTGCTCGCCATCGTGACATGGTAATGCGGCAGGGCCGCATTCGGCCCGGCGCCGGCGATGGTGTCGAAGGAGATGTCGACGAGCGCATTCGTCTCGGCGCGGAAATTCTCCAGCGCGACCGCGGCGTCGATCTCGGTGAGGCCGCCGCCGGGCGCCTCGCGGGCGAACCAGGCGAGGAAGCGGGCGACGGCCACGGCGTCGCGGCGCTGCGCGGCACGGGCCCCGGCCTTCTCCGCCTCGTTCTTCACCGCCTTCATGAGGCTGATCGGGTCATCGCCGACATCGGCCGTGCCACCGGCCGCGTTCACCGTCTCGCGCAAGGCCGCCGCCGCCGTCGCCGCGTCGAGCCGCACACGCCGTCCGCCGGCCGCCGCCGTGGCGAGCGCGGCGGGAAAAGTGTCAGGAGGGGCGATATCGGCGAGCGGCGCCAGCGCCTCGCGCAACTCCGCCCCGATCTTGCCCTCGTCCATGAAGATCGTCGCCCTGCCCTCGCGCGGCACGAGCGCATAGCCGAGGGCCAGCGGCGTATGGGTGACGTCCGCCCCCCGCAGGTTGAAGAGCCAGGCGAGATTATGCGGGTCGCTGACGACGAGGGCATCGCTGCGCGCCTTGGCGAGCTTCTCGTTGAGCTGCGACAGCTTGTCGGCCGCGGAGATGCCGGCGAAGACGAGCGGATAGGGCCGCGCCGGTGCGCGCGGCGGCGCGGGGCGGTCGCTCCAGATGGCATCGACGGGGTTGTCGGCCACCGGCACCAGCGTGCCGCCCGCCTCCTCGGCCGCCCGGGCGAGCCTGTCCACCGCCGCCGGCGTGTGCAGCCATGGGTCGTAGCCGAGTTTCGCCCCCTCCGGCAGGTTCTCGCCGATCCAGGCCGAAGGCGGCGTTTCGTTGCTCGCGACCGGCCCGAAGAGTTCGGTGTCGACCTGCTCGCGCACCTGCAGCGTATAGCGCCCGTCGACGAAGATCGCCGCCTTGTCCAGGAGCACCACCGCCGTGCCGGCCGAACCGGCGAAGCCCGTGAGCCAGGCGAGCCGCTCCGCATGGGGCGGCACGTATTCGCCCTGGTGCTCGTCGGCGCGCGGCACGACGAAGCCGTCGAGGCCCCGGCGGCGCAATTCATGCCGCAGCGCAGCAAGACGCGGCCCGCAGGCCGCCGGGTCGCGATCGTTGTCGAAGGCCTGAAAGCGGCTCTGCCTCATCAGCTTCGGGCTCGCTCATGCAAATGTTTCATATGTAACCGGTTTTTGGGCTTCGCGCGCCCAATGCGGCGGCAGCGTCGCACAATTGTCATGCACCTCACGCTGCTCTGGCAAGCATCCCGCGAACAGGCCCGATCAGCATGCATAGGTCATATGCGCTGACCCATCTTCTTCGCACATGCAGCATTCCCTATATTGCGACCATAAACACGCGAGGAAGCGTTCCCGGGCTGTCCTCCAACGTGCGGAGATGGACCCATGGCTTACGTTACGACCGACATCGCTTATGTAGCGCCCAAGAAGACCGGTGTCTTCAAGCGCATCCTCAATGCCCTCGTCGAGGCGCGCATGCGCGCTGCCGACCGGGAAATCCGCCGCCTCGAGGCGATCTACGGCCCGCTGACCTTGAAGGACGCGGACCTCGACAAGGTCAGCCTCGGCAAGTCCGGCGCCCTGCCCTTCGCCCGCTGAGGCGAGGGACTGCGCAGCCGGTTCACATCGATCGAAAGGCAACAGACATGTTCATCGTGACCATCCTGAGGGCAATCGGCCGTTTTACGGTCACGATGGCCGAGATCGTCGCTGAGGCGCAGGCCATGCGCCGCGAGATGCGTCGCCGCTACCCGGCCATCGATTACTGACAGCGGCCTTTCATCGACGCGGGCGGGGGGCAGCGCCTCCCCGCCTCAGAACCAGCGTCGCCCAGCCTTCACGCTCGGCACGCCTGACGAGCGCCAGCCCCTGCGAGGCATAGGCGCTGACGACCCCCGGCACATCGCGGACGAGCAGCCCCGAGAGCACCAAGGTGCCCTGCGGGGCAAGCACTTTGCGCAGGGACGGCGCGAGAAGCCTGAGCGGCCGGGCAAGGATATTCGCAAAGACGAGATCGTAGTGACCCGCGCGGGCGGCAAGACGGTGCTGCACGCCCGGCGCTGCGTAAAGCCGCACGTGGTCGCGCGCGCCGTTCAGTCTCGCGTTGGCGCGCGCGACCGCGACGGCCACCGGATCGATGTCCCCCGCCACCACCGGCTCGTGCAGCGCCCGCGCCGCGGCGATGGCAAGGATGCCGGTGCCGGTGCCGACGTCGAGAACATGGCGCGGGCGCCCGCGCTTCAGCTCCGCAACAAGCTCCAGGAGGCAGCCGAGCGTCGTGCCGTGATGGCCGGTGCCGAAGGCGAGCGCCGCGTCGATCTCGATGGCGATGTCGTTCGCCCGCACGACCTCCCGGTCATGGCTGCCGTGGACGAGGAAGCGCCCGGCCCGCACGGGCTTCAGGCCCTCGAGGCTCGCCCTCACCCAGTCCTTCACCTCGATCGGCGCGAAAACCGCCGCGTCCACCGCATCGCCGACGATGGGGCGCAGCAGGCTCAGGATCGCCGCCTCGTCCGGCGCACTGGAGAAATAGACCTCCAGGTGCCAGCGTCCGTCCGCCGCCTCGAAGGCCGCCACCGCCGTCTCGGCCGGATCGAAGAACTCCCCGAGGAGCTCGACCATGGCCTTCGCGGACGCCTCGTCCGCGGCAAGGCGCATGGAATGGGTGGGCTTGTGCGGCGGCAGGCCTTCGAGCATGGGGCAGGCTTTCAGATGGAGAATGCGCGTGTCTTAGACCGTGTCGCCGCCGGAGGAAAGGGCGGGAGCGCTTCACGCCAAGGTACTCACATATGAACGAGCGCAATTGATCCCTCCCCTTGAGGGGAGGGTGGATCGCGCCGTCCGAAGTCGGATCTATCCGACTTCGGCTTCCTCAGGTGTCGAACTCGGACAAGCCCGAGCTCGACCGCGCGAGACGGGTGGGGGCGAGGCCGGGGACGGCGCTCTTGATATCTGCCGCTCGCCCCCTCCGTCGCTGCTACGCAGCGCCACCTCCCCCATGCGGGGGAGGATCAAGGCCTCGATGTTCATATGCCGAGCGACGAAAGGGCGCGATTCACGCCCCCACCAGCGTGAACCAGCCGTCCTCGTCGATGACCTCGACACCGAACTCCTGCGCCTTGGCGAGCTTGGAGCCGGCCCCCGGCCCAGCCACCACGAGGTCGGTCTTCTTCGAGACGGAGCCCGCCACCTTGGCGCCGTAGCGCTCGGCCATGGCCTTGGCCTCGTCGCGCGACATGCGCACGAGCGTGCCGGTGAAAACCACCGTCTTGCCGGCGACGGGGCTCTCGATGGTCGCCGTCCGCTCCATCTCCTGCGGCGTCACTTGCGCAAGCAGCGCATCGAGCGTCGTCTCGTTGTGCGGTTCGGCGAAGAACTGCACCAGCGCCTCCGCCACCACCTCGCCGATACCGTCGATGGCGTTGAGTTCCGCCCAAGCTTCCGAGGCTTGGTCGCGGGCGGCGATCAGGGCCGCGCGCAGCACCTCGAAGGTGCCGTAGTGGCGGGCGAGGAGCTTCGCCGTCGTCTCGCCCACGTGGCGGATGCCGAGCGCGAAGACGAAGCGGTTGAGCGGCACCTGCCGGCGCGCCTCGATGGCGGCGAAGAGGTTGCGCACGCTCGTCTCGCCGAAGCCCTCGCGGTCCTTCAGCTTCTTCAGGCCCGTCGCATCGCGCTCGGCCAGGGTGAAGATGTCCTGCGGGCCGTGCACCAGCCCCTCGCGGAAGAAGAGCTCGATCTGCTTGTCGCCGAGGCCGTCGATGTCGAGCGCGTTGCGCGACACGAAATGCTTCAGCCGCTCCATGGCCTGCGCCGGGCAGGTGAGCCCGCCCGTGCAGCGCCGCACCGCGTCCTCCCGCCCCGTGCGGGGGTTGATCTCGCGCACCGCATGGCTGCCACAGGCCGGGCACGTGGTCGGGAAGCGGTAGGGCTCGGAGCCGGGCGGGCGCTTGTCCATGACGACGCTGAGCACCTGCGGGATGACGTCGCCGGCGCGCTGGATCTCCACCGTGTCGCCGATGCGGATGTCGATGCCGCCGCGGATCGGCTGGCCGTCGCCGCCGATGCCGCGGATGTAGTCCTCGTTGTGCAGCGTCGCATTGGCGACGACGACGCCGCCCACCGTGACGGGCTTCAGCTTCGCCACCGGCGTCATGGCACCGGTGCGGCCCACCTGGATCTCGATGTCGATGAGTTCCGTCATCGCCCGCTCGGCCGGAAACTTGTGGGCGATGGCCCAGCGCGGCGAGCGCGAGACGAAGCCGAGGCGCTGCTGCAGGGCGAGGCTGTCGACCTTGTAGACGACGCCGTCGATGTCGTAGCCGAGATTGGCCCGGTCGGCCTCGATGGCGTGATAACGGGCGAGCAGATCCTCGACGCCGTCGCAGCGCTTCATCAGCGGGTTGACGGGAAAGCCCCAGCGCCCCAGCGCCTCGACCACCCCCATCTGCGTGTCGGCCGGCAGGGCCGACACGTCGCCCCAGGCATAGGCGAAGAAGGCGAGCGGCCGCCGCATGGTGACGGCGGGGTCGAGCTGGCGCAGCGAACCGGCAGCGGCATTGCGCGGATTGGCGAAGAGCGGCTTGCCGGCCTCGGCCTGGCGTTCGTTGATCGCCGCGAAATCCGCATGGCGCATGTAGACCTCGCCGCGCACCTCGAACACCTCGGGCATGTCGGCGGCGTCGATCTCCTTGGGGATGGCGTCGACGACGCGGGCATTCGCCGTCACGTCCTCGCCCTCCTCGCCGTCGCCGCGCGTCGCGGCCGTGACGAGGCGGCCCTTCTCGTAGCGCAGGCTGATGGACAGGCCGTCGATCTTCGGCTCGGCCGTGATGGCGAGCGGCGCGTCGGGGGCGAGGCCCAGGAAGCGGCGGATGCGCACGACGAATTCCGCGACGTCCTCGTCGGCGAAGGCATTCGACAGCGACAGCATGGGCACGCGATGGCGCACCTTGGCGAATTTCTCGCTCGGCCGGGTGCCGACCTTCTTCGTCAGGCTCTCGTCGGTGGCGAGGTCGGGAAAGCGTGCCTCCAGTGCCTCGTAGCGGCGCCGCAGGGCGTCGTAGTCGGCATCGGAGATGGTAGGTGCATCCTCGCCGAAATAGCGGCGGTCGTGCTCGGCGAGCTCGGTAGCGAGCATCGCGTGCTCGCGCTTCGCCTCCCGCGGCGTCAATACCTCGACGGCGACGTCGCGCAGGGAAGCACCCGCTGTGGAGGACGAAGAACGTTCGGACATGGGCGTCGCGCTCATGGATTCGGGGAGCGCAGACTATATGACAAAGCGGGCCGTCTTCACCTACCTCGTCATCGCCACCCGCCCTTCGCCGTTCAGTCCGCCCGCAGGACCATTCGCACCGCTCGTCCGTACCGGCAGCACGGGCAGACCCTCCACAAGCACGCCCACCGCGGCGTCCACGACCGCCGAGCGCCGGTCGCGGGCATAGAGGCCGTACTGGACCGTCAGCGGCTCCGGCACGCCGGCGGCGGGCTTCAGCACCCTGAGCGCGCCCGTGCGCAGGCTCTCCGGCGGCAGGAGGCCGATGCCGAGCCCGTTCTCGACCGCCGCCGCAAGGGCCGTGATGCTCTGGCTGGTGAAGGTGATGCGATGCTCCCTGCCGAGGGCGACCAGGGCCTCCAGCATGCGCTGGCGCCACAGGCACGGCGCCGCGAAGGCGACGAGATCGAGCGGGCGCGACGGATCCGGGGTGCAATCCACGGCGCACATCCATTCGAGCGCGACGTTCCACGTGACCACGGCATCGCCGGCGACGGCGGAGGTCGGCGCGATGGCGACGTCGAGCTCCCCCTCCCCCCAGAGCCGGCCGAGCGCGAGCGCATGCTCGACCACCACGTCGAGGCGTATGTCGGGATAGGCCCGGTTGAGCCGGCCGAGCGCCGCGGGCAGCGTCGCGGTCGCGACCTCCTCGGCGAGGCCGATGCGCACCACGCCGCTGATCTCCGCCTGCCGCAGGCGCGACAGGGCCTCCTCGCTCAGGGCGAGGATGCGGGTGGCGTAGCCGAGAAGGACCTCGCCCTCGGCGGTGGGCACCACGCCGCGGCCGGTGCGCTGGAACAGCTGCCGTCCGACGAGGCTCTCGAGCCGGCGCATCTGCATGCTGAGCGCCGACTGGGCGCGCCCCGTCTGCGCCGCGACCTTGCTGAGGCTGCCCTGCCGGCACACGGCGACATAGGTGCGCAGCAGGTCGAGGCCGATTTGCTCAGGTATCATTCCGGCTGAACTCTGATCTCATCGTCATCACTCTACAATGATGGCTCGCGTCACGCTATCTCGCTGTCGAGCCCGGGCGAAGCTTCAGCGCAACCAGACGAGACAGAACGATGCAAGCGATCCGTGTCCACCGCCACGGCGGGCCTGAGGTGCTCACCCGTGAGGAAGTCGATATCGGCCTGCCGGGCCCCGGCGAGGTGCGCGTGCGCAACCGCGCCGTCGGCCTCAACTTCACCGACGTCTACTACCGCTCCGGCGCCTATCCCCCGCCCGCGCTGCCGTTCACGCCGGGCAATGAGGGCGCCGGCGAGGTGGTCGCCGTCGGCGAGGGTGTCGGCGAATTCACCCCCGGCGACCGCGTCGCCTATTACGTCGACACGCCGCGCGCCTATGCCGAGGAGAGCATCGTGCCGGCGCGCCTCCTCGTGCACCTGCCCGAGGCGATCGGCTACGAGACGGGCGCGGCGATGATGCTGAAGGGCCTGACGGCGCAATATCTGCTGCGCCGTACCGTCCGCGTCGCGCCCGGCGATACGGTGCTCGTCCATGCCGCGGCTGGCGGCGTCGGGCTCATCCTCGGCCAATGGGCGAAGCATCTCGGCGCGACGGTCATCGGCACCGCCGGCTCGCCGGAGAAGGCGGAACTCGCGCGGGCCAACGGCTGCGACCACGTCATCGACTACCGCCGCGAGGATTTCGCGGCCCGCGTCAGGGAGATCACCGACGGCCGCGGTTGCGACGTCGTCTACGACGGCATCGGCCAGGCGACCTTTCCCCTGTCGCTCGACTGCCTGCGGCGCTTCGGCACCTTCGTCAGCTTCGGCGCCGTCTCGGGGCCGATCGAGCCCTTCGACATCATGCTCCTGGCGCGGAAGGGTTCGCTCTTCACCACCTGGCCGCTGCTGCCGGACCATCTCGCGACGCGGGAGGACGTGCTCGCCATGAGCCGGGAGCTGTTCGAGGTGGTGGCGAGCGGCGTGGTCACGATCCCGGTCCACGCCCGTCTGCCCCTGAGCGAGGCCGCAGAGGCCCATCGCCGGCTCGAATCCCGGCAGACGACCGGCGCCACGGTGCTGCTGCCTTAACCTTGCGGGAGGGATTGGAGCGGCTGCGCGCCTGGCCTTCAGGCGCTCAGCTTTCCGTCTCCAGCAGCCGCGCCGCGGCGGCGCGCGCCTCGTCCGTGATGGTTGCCCCGGCGAGCATGCGGGCGATCTCCTCCTGGCGCATGCGCTCGGCGAGCGGCGTCACGCGCGTCGCCACCTTGTCGGCGGTCGCCGCTTCCTTGGCGATGAGGAGATGGTTGGCGGCGCGCGCGGCGACCTGCGGGGCGTGGGTGACGGCGACGACCTGCACCCGCGCCGCGAGGCGCTTCAGGCGCTGGCCGATGGCATCGGCCACGGCGCCGCCGACACCTGTGTCGATCTCGTCGAAGATCAGCGTCGGCGCCGAGCCCTTGTCCGCCAGCACCACCTTGAGCGCCAGCATGAAGCGCGACAGCTCGCCGCCGGACGCGACCTTCATCAGCGGGCCCGGCCGCGTGCCGGGATTGGTCTGCACCCAGAACTCCAGCCGGTCGAAGCCTTCCGCCGCCTCGATGCTGTCGTCGGTGTCGATGCGGGCGATGAAGCGCGCCCGCTCCAGCTTGAGCGGCGGCAATTCCGCATTGACGGCCGCTTCGAGCAGGGCCGCCGCCTGCGCGCGCCCGGCGCTGAGGCGCGCCGCCGCCGCGCGATAGACGGCGCTCGCCTCATCGACCGCCGCAGTGAGCCGGCCGAGCTCCGCCTCGCCGGCATCGATGGCGGCGAGATCGGCCAGGAAGCGCTGGCGCAGGGGCGCGAGGTCGTCCGCCGGCACGTCGTATTTGCGTGCCGCGGCCCGCAAGGCGAACAGCCGCTCCTCCACCCGCTCCAGCTCGCGCGGATCGAAGGCGGCCGCACGCAGCGCCTCCTCCAGCGCGGCCCGCGCATCGTCGAGCGCGACGAGGGCCGCATCGAGGGCTGCGACGCTCGGCTCGACGAGGCTCGGCGCCTGTTGCGTGCGCCGCTCCAGCCGGCGCACGGCGGCGGAGAGGACCGGCACGGGCGAGGCATTGCCGGCAACGGCATCAAAGGCCTCGTTGAGGTCGCTCGCCACCTTCTCCGCCTGCATCATGAGCTGGCGCCGCTCGGCGAGAGCCTCCTCCTCGCCGGCTTCCGGATTGAGCGCCTCGAGCTCCTCGGCCGCATGGCGCAGGAAATCGGCCTCCTTGCGCGCGGTCTCGACGCGGGCGCGGTGGCGCACGAGCGCCGCCCGCGCCTCGCGCAGGCGCGCATGGGCCGCTTCGACCGCCGCAGCCTCGGGCTGCAATTCGCCGAAGACATCGAGAATGGCGCGGTGGGTGGCCGCGTCGACAAGCGCCCGGTCGTCGTGCTGGCCGTGGATCTCGACGAGCGCGGCGCCGATCGCCCTCAGCGCCTGGACGCTGACCGGCTGGTCGTTGACGAAGGCGCGCGTGCGCCCGTCCGCATGCTGGACCCGGCGCAGGATGAGCGCGCCGTCCTCGGCGATGTCGAAGCCGCGTGCCGCCTGCCAGGCGGGATGCTCGCCCGGCACCTCGAAGACGGCGGTGACCTGCCCCTGCGCCTCGCCGTGGCGCACGAGGCCGCCGTCGCCGCGCCCGCCAAGGGCGAGCGCGAAGGCGTCGAGCAGGATGGACTTGCCGGCACCGGTCTCGCCGGTGAGGACGCTGAGGCCGCGATCGAAGGCGAGATCGAGCCTGTCGATCAGGACGATGTCGCGGATGGCGAGCTGGACGAGCATGCCGTCCGCGCCGCGATCAGCCGCCGAGCCCCACGGAACGCGTGAAGCCGCGGAAAGCCCGGCTGATCCACGAGCCCGTGTCCTCGCGCGGCTCATGCCCGCCGCTCTGCAGCAGCTTGTACGCGTCCTTGTACCAGGGGCTGTCGGGGAAGTTGTGGCCGAGCACGGCCGCCGCGGTCTGCGCCTCGCTGACGACGCCGAGGGCGAGATAGGCCTCCGTCAGGCGTTCCAGCGCCTCCTCCACGTGGCGCGTCGTCTGGTACTTGCTGACGACGTCGCGGAAACGATTGATGGCGCCGGTGTAGTTGCGCCGCTGCAGGTAATAGCGGCCGACCTCCATCTCCTTGCCGGCCAGCTGGTCGCGAACCACCTGCAGCTTGAACTTGCCGTCCTCGGCATATTCGGAGCGGGGATAGCGCTCGACGAGCTCCTGGAAGGCCTCGAGCGCCTTTTCCGTGCGCTCCTGGTCGCGCGTCACGTCCGGCACTTCGCGGTAGTAGGACATGGCGAGCAGATACTGCGCGTAGGCCGCATCCTCGCCATTGGGATAGAGCGTCAGGTAGCGCCGGGCGTCGTTGACCGATTCGCTGAACTCCCCGCCCTCGTAGGAGGCGTAGGTCTTCATGATCAGCGCCTTGCGCGCCCATTCGCTGCGCGGATAGGTCTTGTCGATCTGGTCGAACTTCTTCGAGGCGTCCGGATACTCGCTCTTGGCGAGCAGGCCGAGGCCTTCGTTGTAGAGGTTCGCGGCCGGCACGTCCGGGACGAGCTCGGGCTTGTACTTGTCGTCCTTCTCGAAGGGATTGAGCGAGGAGAGCGTGTCGCACGCCGTCAGAGAAAGGCCCAGCGCCGCGCATGCGAGCAGCCTGCCGATATTCGGCATCAGCGCGCCGGTCCGGGCGGTCTTGGACGAAAATGCAGAGCGCATTACCTCACCTTCCTCCACTGCGGCCCCACGGCCACGGCTCACCATCGCTCGACGGTTGGGCTGTTTAACCCAAAGCCACCGCTTCCGCCAAGGTCTGGAAAAGCATTGCGAGCCGATTTCGACGGCGGCAACCTGCGAGGCTGAAAACGGCGTTTCGATGGCGCCGCAAGCGGACGTCAGTGGATGTCGGGCGCGTAGGCCGGCACGGCGATGCCGCCCGCGATCTCCGCATGGCCCTGCTCGCGCCGGGGCTCGCCCTCGACGATCGCGTAGTTCGCGCGGTCCGAGAACAGGGCGTCGAGAACCATGAAGTTCAGCCGGTGCCCGCCGCAATAGGAGTGATAGTTGCCGATCAGCGGCAGGCCGGAGAGGGCGAGGTCGCCGATCGCGTCGAGCAGCTTGTGGCGCACGAACTCGTCGGGATGGCGCAGGCCCTCCTCGTTGAGGATGCGGTCCTCGCCGAGCGCCACCGTGTTGTCGAGGGAGGCGCCGAGGGCAAAGCCCGCCTTCCACAGCCGCTCCACGTCGCGCATGAAGCCGAAGGTGCGGGCATTGGCGATCTCGCGCCGGTAGACCGTCGCCGACAGGTCGACGATCTTGCGCTGGCGGCCGATCAGCGGCGTGTCGAAATCGATCTCGACATCGAGGCGGAAGCCCTTGTCGCGCGGCTTGAGCTCGGCGAAGGCCTTGCCCTGCTGCACGCGCACCGAACGCAGTACCTTCACGTAGCGGCGCGCCGCCGACTGGGAGGCGAGGCCGACGCGGTCGAAGGCCTCGACGAAGAGGGCGGCGCTGCCGTCGAGAATCGGGATCTCCGGACCATCGACCTCGATCAGCGCATTGTCGATGCCGAGGCCGGCGAGCGCCGACATGAGATGCTCGATGGTGGCGACCGCGCCCGAGTCGCTTTCGCCGATGACGGTGCAGAGCTCCGTCGCGCTCACGGCGATGTGGCGCGCCTCGATCAGCCGCTCGCGGCCGTTGGTGAGCCCGGTCCGCAGGAAGACGATGCCGTGGTTGACGTCCGCAGGATGAACGGTGAGCCGCACCGGCTTGCCGGAATGAACGCCGTTGCCCGTCAGGGTCACGGTATCACGAAGCGTCGTCTGCCCGTTGGCTTTCATTCTTTTCGGTCCCGTCGCCCGGAGCGGGCGGATGTACTCAAGACAGTGCAAGGCTTGCGACTCTTGCCGAGGCACGTGATTCGCGACATCGACGTTTCGAATCCCGCGCGAGTTGCGTGGAACATAGTCGCGCCGCCAAAAGCGACCAAATCACGCTTTCTTACTGTCTGTTACACTGATCGTCGGGCCCTCACGATACATGTAAACCTTTGAAAAATATTAACGAAAGAAAACCCCGGGAGCTCGCGCCCCCGGGGTCGGATCATGGCCTCGAGAAGGCGGCGCTCAGTTGGCCTGACGGCGCAGGAAGGCCGGGATCTCGAGCTGGTCGTCGTCGATCGTCCGGTTCGGCGCGGGGGCGCGGCCGTGCGGGTCGAGCGCGCCCTGTGCCGGCCGGTAGCCCTGCGCCTGCGGGCGCTTGGCATATTCGGCGTGCACCGGCGAGGGAGCCGGCTGCGGCGCCTGCTGGCGCACCGGCTGCGGCGCGGGCGCCGGGGCGGCCGGCTGGTGGTCGTCGCGGCGGCCGAGGCCGACCGAGGCGATGCGCTGCAGCAGGGACATGCGCTTGTGGTCGGCGCCGTGGTCCTGATGCTCCGGCCGCGCGGCGCGGATCTGGTTCTGCACCGGCAGCGGCAGCTCGTCGACGCGCGGCATGCGCGTCGGGCGCACCACGGCCCGCTCGGGCTGCGGCGGGATGAAATGCTCCTGCATCTCATGCGGCGCCGGCTCGTGCATGACCGGGGCCGGAGCCGGGGCCATCGCCGCCGCCATGGCAGCGCGCGGCGCGGCGGCCGGCGCGATCATGACGTCGTGCCGCACGTGTTCCGCACGCGGCATCTCCTGGCGAACGGGCGCAGCGACGGGAGCCGCAACCGGGGCAGCGACCGGCGCCGGCGCCGGCTCGGCGACCGGCTGGACGAACTCGGCGGCCGGAGCCTGCGGAGCCGGCATCGGCTCCACCGGCGCCGCCACGGGAGCCGGGGCAGCGACCGGCGCGGGAGCCGGCATCGGCTCGGGCGCGACCGGCGCGGCGGCGACGCGCGGCGCCGTCTCGATGGCCACGGGGCGCGGCGCCACGGCCGGATGCGTCGCCCGCTGGCGCGCCTCCGAGCGCAGACGCTCGGCGACCTCGGCGATGCGCTGCTCCGTCAGCGACAGGTCCTGCGCGTTGTGAATCAGCTCCTGGTCAATGCCGGTGGCGACGACCGAGACGCGGATCGTGCCCTCGAGGCTCTCGTCGAAGGTGGCGCCGAGGATGATGTTGGCCTCGGAATCGACCTCCTCGCGGATGCGCGTCGCGGCTTCGTCCACCTCGTAGAGCGTCAGGTCCGGGCCGCCCGTGATGGAGATGAGCAGGCCGCGTGCCCCCTTCATCGACACGTCGTCGAGGAGCGGGTTGGCGATGGCGGCCTCGGCCGCCGTGATGGCGCGGCCGTCGCCGGAGGCTTCGCCCGTGCCCATCATCGCCTTGCCCATGCCCCGCATTATTGCACGCACGTCGGCGAAATCGAGGTTGATGAGGCCTTCCTTCACCATGAGGTCGGTGATGCAGGCGACACCCGAGTAGAGCACCTGGTCCGCCATGGCGAAGGCATCGGCGAAGGTGGTCTTCTCGTTGGCGACGCGGAAGAGGTTCTGGTTGGGGATGACGATCAGCGTGTCGACGGCCTGCTGCAACTCGCCAATGCCGGCTTCCGCCACCCGCATGCGGCGCTGGCCCTCGAAGTGGAAGGGCTTGGTCACGACGCCGACGGTCAGGATGCCCATGTCGCGCGCGGCGCGGGCGATGACGGGAGCCGCCCCGGTGCCGGTGCCGCCGCCCATGCCGGCGGTGATGAACACCATGTGCGCACCCGACAGCTGATCGCGGATCTCGTCGATCACCTCCTCGGCGGCCGCGCGGCCCACCTCCGGCTGCGAGCCGGCGCCGAGGCCTTCCGTCACCTGCAGACCCATCTGCACGATGCGCTGGGCGCGGGCGCTGGTGAGCGCCTGGGCATCGGTGTTCGCGCAGACGAACTCGACGCCCATCAGCCCCGACTCGATCATGTTGTTGACGGCGTTGCCGCCGGCGCCGCCGACGCCGAACACCGTGATGTGGGGCTTCAGTTCCCGGATGTCCGGGGCTTGCAGATTGATCGCCATGGTCGTGGCCTCTTCTTCTCAAACGGCGCCCGGCTGCGCGCCCCTCTCACTCCGGTTCCAGACTGTCGCGGCCGCCGCGCCGCTCCAATCTCAGAAGCTCTCCCTGAACCATCGTCCCATTCGGGACAGGTAACCATCCGTGCCTGTCGCGAGCATGGTCCGGGCCGCCTTGGGCTCGAAATGCTCGATATGGGCGACCTGCGGGTAGACCAGCAGACCGACCGCCGCCGCAAAGGCGGGTCCCTTCGCGGCTTCCGGCAGCCCCTTGATGCCGAGCGGCCGGCCGATGCGCACCTGGGCCGAGCCTTTCGGACCGGCCAGGATGCGCCTGGCGACTTCCGGCAGGCCCGTCAACTGCGAGGCCCCGCCGGTCAGGATGACGCGCCGCCCGTCGGCCGGGGCGAAGCCCGCGGCCTTCAGCCGGTCGCGCACCAGCTCCAGGATTTCTTCGACACGCGGGCGGATGATCCGCACCAGATGCGACTTCGGCATGTGGTTCGGCACGTCCCGCTCGCTCTCGTCGACGAGCGGCACCGCGATGATCTCGCGCTCGTCCGACGCGGAGGGGAGCGCGCCGCCGTAGAGCGTCTTGAGGCGCTCGGCCGCGGCGAGGTGCGTCGACAGGCCCCGCGCCACGTCCATGGTGACATGATGGCCGCCGACGGCGACCGCGTCGGCATGGACGAGATGGCCGGCGAAGAAGGCGCCGAAGCTCGTCGTGCCGCCGCCGAGGTCGATGACGAGCCCGCCCATCTCCGCCTCGTCGTCGACGAGCGTGGCGATGCCCGCCGCATAGGGGCTCGCTACGATCGCCTCGACGTCGAGATGGCAGCGCTCGACGGCCAGCATCAGGTTGCGCGCGGCGGAAGCTTCGCTCGTCACGACGCTGAGGTCGACGCCGAGGTTCTCGCCGATCATGCCGACCGGGTCGAGCACGCCCTTCTGCCCATCGAGCGCATAGCCCGTTGGCAGGGCGTGCAGCACGACGCGGCCCGGCTTCAGGCTGTGGGCGCTCGCGGCATCGAGCACGCGATGCACGTCCGCGCTCGTCACCGTGCCGCGGGTCGCGACATTGGCGGCGAAGCTCTGGGCGGCGAGCCGCCCGCCGGTCAGGTTCACGATGACCGACTGCACCTCGACCTTGGCCATCCGCTCGGCCGCATCGACGGCCTGGCGGATCGCCTGTTCGGCCGCCTCGAGATCGACGACGATGCCGCCCTTGAGGCCGAGCGAGCGCTGGTGGCCGATGCCGAGCACGCGCACCTGGTGCGTGCGGCGGCGCAGCACGTCGCTGTCGCTCGCCGGCAGCAGCTGGGCGATGAGGCAGACCACCTTGCTGGTGCCGACGTCGAGCACCGACAGGAGGGTGCTCTTGCGGGCGGACAGCGGCTTCAGGCGCGGCGTCAGGCCATTGCGCAAGGAGCTCATATGTCCGCCTCCTTGCCGCTCGCGGGCTTCTTCTTCGCCGCCTCGGCGCGGGCGGCCGCGGCCTCGACGCCGAGCCGCATCACCACCCTGTCGGACAGGCGCATGTCGATGACGAGAATGTCCCGCTCCAGGATGCGGTCGCTCTCCTCGAGCTCCGCCAGCCGGGCGACCGCCGCCGTCGGGTTCGCCTCGGGCAGGCGCACCTCGAGGCCGTTGTCGAGGATGAGGTTCCAGCGCCGGCCGGCGATGAGCGAGCCCGCCCTGATTCGCTCGCGCAGGGAGCCTGCGGCGTCCAGGAGTTCGAGATAGTCGGCCGAGTGCACGTTGGCGCGGTCGCCGACGACGAGCGGCAGGCGCGTGTAGCGCGCATCGTTCAGGAAATCGATGACCGTCCCGTCGGCGGCGACGACGAAGACCTCGCCGTTGCGCTGCCAGAGCGCGAAGGGCTCCCGCTCGGTGATCGTGATGGCGAGTTCGTTCGGATAGAGCTTGCGCACCGACGCCTCGCGGATCATCGGCACAGCCTCGAGGTTCTGCCGCACCGCCGCGGGATCGATGAACAGCACCGAACTGTTCGGCGAAATGCCGCCCGCGGCGAGGATTTCCGCCGGCCTGAGCTCGGCGAGGCCGGAGATGACGACCTGCCTGATGCCGAAGCCGAAGGCGCGGGCGACGGCGTCGCTCAGGGTGCCGTTCTCGGCCCTGAACCGGTCGACGTGCCCGCCGGCGAAGGCGCCGTAGAGACCGATGCCCGCGAAAAGAGCGATGGTGAGCGCGCTGCCGAGGCCGCGCGGCAGCCGACGGCGGCCGCCGACGCGCACGTAGCCGCGCCGGCGCAATGCCCGGAACAGCCGCAGGCGTGGCCATTCCGGCGCGGCGAACAGCGCGCCGGCGGGCATGGCCGCAGCGGCCGAGATCGCCCCGCGGGGGCTTCTCGTTCCTACCGGTCGCAGGAGGCGTCCTCCACCATCCATCGCATTAGCTCGCCGAATGAATACCCCGCATGCGCGGCTAGTTCGGGCACCAAGCTGGTCTCGGTCATGCCGGGCTGCGTGTTGACCTCGAGGCAGACGAGCTTGCCAGATCCCTCTGGCCGGTCGTCGTACCGGAAGTCGGCGCGGGAGACGCCACGACAGCCGAGTGCTTGATGCGCCGTTAACGCCAACTCTTCGATCTGTTGGTAAATTTTTGGTTTAATTTTTGCCGGGAGGATGTGGATCGAGCCACCTTTCGCATATTTTGCATCATAGTCGTAAAAGACGCCGGCCGCCGGCCGGATGTCTATGACACCCAAGGCTTTGCCGCCCATCACGGCGCAGGTGAGTTCGCGCCCGGCGACATATTCCTCGGCGAGCAGCCAGTCGGTGTGCGGCCAGTCGGGCCGCGTTAACTCTTGCGGCGGATGCGAGCGCTCCTCGCGCACGATGATGACGCCGACCGACGAGCCCTCGTTGACCGGCTTCAGCACGTAGGGCGGCGGCAGCACATGGCGCTCGGCCGCCTCGCGCCGGTGCACCACGACGCCGTGCGCCACCGGCACGCCGGCGGCCGCCATCACGAGCTTCGCCTTGGCCTTGTCCATGGCGAGCGCCGAGGCCAGCACGCCGGAATGGGTGTAGGGCAGGCGCATGATCTCGAGGATGCCCTGGATGGTGCCGTCCTCCCCCGGGCTGCCGTGCAGGGCGTTGAAGACGACGTCAGGCCTCAGCCGGTCGAGCACGGCGGCGATGTCGCGGCCCACGTCGATGCGCGTCACGCGGTAGCCCTCCCCCTCGAGCGCATCGGCGCAGGCCTTGCCCGAGTTGAGGGACACTTCGCGCTCGGCGGACAGGCCGCCCATCAGCACCGCAACGTGTTTGGTCATGTTCCCGCATCCTTATCCAACGAGGTGCGGCACCGGCTCGCCAACGGAGCGCCGGGCCGCGGGCCGGCGCAGCGTCAGGCCACGCCCACCCGCTTGATCTCCCACGCGAGCATCACGCCGGAGTGCGCCTGCACACGCCGGCGCACTTCCTCGCCGAGGTTCTCGATCTCTGTTGCCGTGGCGCCACCGAGATTGACGAGGAAGTTGCAGTGCATCTCCGACACCTGCGCCTGGCCGATCCTGAGTCCGCGGCAGCCGGCGGCGTCGACCAGCTGCCACGCCTTCGCCCCGTCCGGGTTCTTGAAGGTGGAGCCGCCGGTGCGTGTGTTCACCGGCTGGGTCGCGGCCCGCGCCTCGGTGATCTCGTTCATCCGGGCGAGGATTGCCGCCGGATCGCCGGGCCGCCCCTCGAATAGCGCCTCGACGAAGACGAGGTCCTCCGGCACGCCGGCGTGGCGATAGGAGAACTGCATGTCCGCGCAGGAGAGCACGTGGCGCCGGCCCCTGCGGTCGAGCGCCCGCGCCGCGACGAGCACGTCCTTGACCTCTCCGCCATAGGCGCCGCCGTTCATGCGCAGGGCCCCGCCGACGGCGCCGGGGATGCCGCGCAGGAAAGCGAGCCCGTCGATGCCGGCCTCGGCAGCGGCGCGCGCCACCTTGACGTCCGGTGCGCCGGCCCCTGCCCGCACACGGCTGCCCTCCTCCACGCTCACCTCGGCGAAGGCCTTGCCGAGGCGCAGGACGACGCCCGGCACGCCGCCGTCGCGCACGAGGAGGTTCGAGCCAAGGCCGATGACGGTGAGCGGCACCCCCTCCGGCAGGTTGGCGAGAAAGAGCGCCAGATCGTCCTCGTCCGCCGGCGTGAACAGCACCTGCGCCGGCCCGCCGGTGCGGAACCAGCTGAGCGGCGCAAGCGGCGCATTGGCCACGAACGCACCGCGCAGGCCCGGCATCGCGGCGGCAAGCTCGGCAGTGATGTCGGGAAAGCTCATGGCCTCGCCTCGTGCGGGTCGTGGACGGGGCGCTCCCGCATCACCCCTCCCCCGCCTCGAGCTCGCCGGGCAGGGCATAGGCCCAGTTGGTGATGGTCCCGGCGCCGAGGCACACGACATAGTCGCCGGGCCGGGCGAGGCGGCGCACGATGGAGGCGAGCGCCTGCGGCCCGTCGAGGGCGATCGCCTGGCGGTGGCCGCGGGCCTTGAGGCCGGCGATGAGATCGTCGCGCTCGGCGCCCGCGATCGGCTGCTCTCCCGCGGCATAGACCGGGGCGACGATGACGGCGTCGGCATCGTTGAAGCAGGTGCAGAAGTCGTTGAACAGGGCCTTGAGCCGCGTATAGCGATGCGGCTGCATCACCGCGATCACCTGCCCCTTCGTCGAGGCGCGGGCGGCGCGCAGGACGGCGGCGATCTCGACCGGGTGGTGGCCGTAATCGTCGAAAATGGTGACGCCGTTCCACTCGCCAGTGCGGGTGAAGCGCCGCTTGACGCCGCCGAAGCCGGCGAGCGCCTTGCGGATCGCCTCGGCGCTCATGCCGAGCTCGTGCGCGACGGCGATCGCCGCCGTGGCGTTGAGCGCGTTGTGGTGGCCGGGCATGGGCATGACGAGATCCGGAATCACCGTCTCGGCGCTCGTCTTGCGGTCGCGGATCAACACCTTGAAGCGGCTCTTGCCGCCGTTGAGGTCGATGTCGATGAGGCGCACGTCCGCCTGCGGATTCTCGCCATAGGTGATGACGCGCCGGTCCTCGATCTGGCCGACGAGGTCCTGCACCGTCGGATGGTCGATACACATCACCGCGAAGCCGTAGAACGGCAGGTTCTCGACGAAGGAGCGGAAGGCCGCCTTGATGGCGTCGAAGGTCTTGAAATGGTCGAGGTGCTCGGGGTCGATGTTGGTGACGATCGCTACATCCGCCGGCAGCTTGAGGAAGGTGCCGTCGGATTCGTCCGCCTCCACCACCATCCAGTCGCCGGCCCCGAGGCGGGCGTTGGTGCCATAGGCGTTGATGATGCCGCCGTTGATGACGGTGGGGTCGAAGCTGCCGGCATCGAGCAGCGTCGCGACGATCGAGGTCGTCGTCGTCTTGCCGTGCGTGCCGGCGATCGCGACGCAGGTCTTGAGCCGCATCAGCTCGGCCAGCATCTCGGCCCGGCGCACCACCGGCAGGCGCTTTTCGCGCGCGGCGGCGAGCTCCGGATTGTCGCGCTTGATGGCGGTGGACACGACGACGACCTCGGCATCGCCGAGGTTCTCGGCCGCATGGCCGACGGACACGGAAGCCCCCTTCTCGCGCAGGCGCTTCACATTGGCGTTGTCGCTCGCATCCGAGCCCTGCACCGTGTAGCCGAGGTTGAGGAGCACCTCGGCGATGCCCGACATGCCGATGCCGCCGATGCCGATGAAGTGGATGGGGCCGAGCTCGCGCGGCAGCTTCATGTCGTCGTCTCCGTTTGCGAGGCTTCTTCTTGGGCGAGTTTGCCGATGCGTATGACGAGCGCGGCGAGACGCTCCGCCGCGTCGACGATGCCCGCGCTCTTGGCTGCTTCGGCCGCCTGCGTCAATGCCTCGGGTGCATCGAGGCGCGCTTCGATCTCCGCCGCGAGGCGGGCGGGCGTGAATTCGCCCTGCGCAATGACGCTGGCCGCGCCGATGGCCCCGAGGCTCGCGGCATTGGCCGCCTGGTCCTGGTCGAGCGCGCCCGGCAGCGGCACGAGGATGGACGGGCGGCCGATGACGGAAAGCTCGGCCACTGTGGAGGCGCCGGCGCGCGAGACCACGAGATGCGCCGCGGCCATGCGGCGCGGCAGGTCGTTGAAGAAGGGCTCGATCTCGCAGGAGACGCCGAGGCGCGCATAGATGCCGCGCACCCGCTCCAGATCCTCCGGCCGGGCCTGCTGGACGATGTGGAGGCGCGCGCGCGCCGCTTCGCCGAGTTGCTCGACCGCAACCGGCACCACGTCGCTCATCACCCGCGCGCCCTGGCTGCCGCCGAAGACGAGGAGCGACAGGCGCTCGCCGGCCGCAAGCGGCCGGAAGGGCACGGCCGCGGCCTCGATGACGCTGGGGCGCACCGGGTTGCCGGTATGCGTCGTCTTGGCGCGCGCCGCCTCGCTCAGGCCCTTCACAGCGGCGAAGCCGGTGGCGATGGCCGTGACGCGGCCCATGAGGAAGCGGTTGGCGCGGCCGACGACGGCGTTCTGCTCGTGGATGACGCTCGGCACCATCGCCATGGTGGCAGCGAGCACCGGCGGCACCGTCGGATAGCCGCCGAAGCCGACGACGACGGCCGGCCGGCGCTCGCGCATCAGGCGGCGCGCCCGCCAGACGCCCCGCGCCAGCGTGACGAAGGACTGCACGGCGGCGAAGGGCGAGCGCCGCGACGGCGTTGCCGAAGGGATGACGAAACGCTCGCTGGCCGGGAAATGATGGGCATAGGCGGCCGCACGCTCGTCGGTCGCGAGCGCCACCGCGACGCCGCGCCGGCCGAGCGCCGCCGCCAGCGCCTCGGCCGGGAAGAGATGGCCGCCAGTGCCGCCGGCGGCGAGGAGGACGAAGCGCTCCTTGCTCATCGCGCCTCGCCCCAGCGCCGTGGCCCGGCGTCGTAGATCTCGGCCCGCGGCCTGCGGCGCGTCAGGGCGATGAGGAAGCCCATGCCGATGGCGAGCGAGAAGAGCGAGGAGCCGCCATAGGAGATGAAGGGCAGCGTCATGCCCTTGGCCGGCAGGAGGTGCACGTTCACCATCATGTTGATGGAGGCCTGGATGCCGAAGAGCGTCGCAAGCCCCGTCACCGCGAGGCGGCAGAAAGGATCGTCGTTGCGCTGGGCGAGAATGAGGCTGCGGATGACGATGAAGGCGAACAGCAGCACGATGGCGATGCACACGACGATGCCGAATTCCTCCGCCGTGGCGGCGAAGATGAAGTCGGTATGCGCGTCGGGCAGGATGCGCTTGACCGTGCCCTCGCCCGGTCCCTTGCCCAGCCAGCCGCCCTGCGCGAAGGATTCCATCGCCATGTCCACCTGGAACGTGTCGCCGACATCGTCGTTGAGGAAGCGCTCGATGCGGCCGCGCACGTGCGGGATGAACTCATAGGCCGCGACGAGCCCGGCAAGGCCCATGCCGCCGATGCCGGCCACCCAGAAGATGTGCAGCCCCGCCGCGAAGAACACCGCCGCCCACACCAGCGTCACGAGCATGGTCTGGCCGATGTCCGGCTGCAGGATGAGCGGCACGATGGTCGCGGGCAGGAGCAGGATGGCGAAGATCGTTCCCGGCATGTCGCGGCGGCGCCCGCCTTCCGCGAAGAGCCAGGCGATGAGGACGACGAAGGTCGGCTTGACGAATTCCGACGGTTGCACGGTGATGCCGGCGAGCGAGATCCAGCGGCGCGAGCCCTTGACCTCCGGGCCGACGTAGAGCGCCGCGACGATGAGCGCCATGCCGACGATGAAGACGAGGAGCGCCATGCGCCTCACCTGGCGCGGCGTCAGCAGCGACGTCCCGATGAGCAGGAGAATGGCCGGCAGCAGATAGAAGACCTGCCGGTTGATGAAATGGAAGGTCGGCAGCCCGAGCCGCTCGGCAACCGGCGGTGCACCGCCCATGAGGAAGACGATGCCCGCCACCATGAGCACGCCGAGCGCACCGAGGGTGAAGCGGTCGACCGTCCACCACCAGTCGGCGAGCACCGTCCGTTCTGCGCGCGACACCATGGCTCACTCCTTCGCGAAAGGCACGAGGCCGGGCAGGGCCAGGACGAGATTGCGGAACCGGTCGCCGCGTATCTCGAAATTGCGGAACTGGTCATAGGACGCACAGGCCGGCGACAGCAGGACCACCGGCTCGGCCTCCGCCGAGGCGGCCGCATCTTCCGCCGCCCGTGCCACGGCGACATCGAGCGTGCCGCAGCGCTCATAAGGCACCCGCCCGTCGAGCGTCGCGGCGAAATCATCGCTCGCCGCGCCGATCAGATAGCCCTTGGCGATGCGCGGGAAGAGCGGCGCGAGCGGCGTGATGCCGCCCTCCTTCGCCTTGCCTCCGGCGATCCAGTGGATGCCGCCGTCGAAGGCGGAAAGCGCCTTCTCCGCCGCATCGGCATTGGTCGCCTTGGAATCGTTGACGAACAGCACCTTGCCGGCCCGCCCGACCTGCTCCATGCGGTGGGCGAGGCCGGGGAAGCGCGCAAGGCCCGCGCGGATGACGCCGAGGTCGATCCCCGTCGCCATCGCGGCGGCGGCCGCCGCCGCCGCGTTCTGGGCATTGTGCGCCCCGCGCAGGGAGCCGATGCCGGCAAGGTCGATGCACGCCGCGACGGCGATGGCATCGTCGGGGCCCGCCGCCCGCAGCGTCAGGCGATGCGGCTCCCAGGACCAGCCTTCCTCGAGCATGCGCTCCACCGAGATGGTCTCGAGCGGCCGCCCGAGCGCGACGCGCCGGCCGGCGATGGCGCGGCAGAAGTCGTCGTCCACGCTGATCACGGCGAGCCCGGAGCCGGCGACGAGCCGCTCCTTGATGGCGGCGTAGTTCGCCATCGTGCCGTGCCGGTCGAGATGGTCGGGCGTAATGTTGAGGAGAATGCCGACGCTCGGCGCGAGCGAGGGCGCAAGGTCGATCTGGAAGGACGAGCACTCGACGACATAGGCGCGGCCGGCCGCGAAAGGCTCCAGCGCCAGCACCGGCGTGCCGATGTTGCCGCCCGTCTGCACGTCGAGCCCGCCGACCTTGAGGAGATGGGCGACGAGCGCCGTCGTCGTCGACTTGCCGTTGGTGCCGGTGACGGCGATGAACGGCGCCTCGGGCATGAGCCTCGCCCGCTCACGGCAGAAGAGCTCGACGTCGCCGATGATCTCGACGCCGGCCGCCCGCGCGAGCGGCACCGTCCAGTGCGGCTCGGGATGGGTCAGCGGCACGCCCGGCGAGAGCACGAGCGCGGCGACGCCGTCCCAGGCGATGTCGCGCAGGTCCTCGACGGCGATGCCCCTCGCGGCCGCGGTGACGCGCGCCATCTCCCCGTCGTCGTAGGCGACGACATCAGCCCCGCCCGCCACCAGCGCCTCGGCCGTGGCGAGCCCCGAGCCGCCGAGCCCGAAGAGCGCGACCCGCCTGCCGGCGAAGGAGGTGACGGGGATCATGGTCTCACCTCAGCTTCAGGGTCGACAGGCCGATGAGCGCGAGCACCACCGATATGATCCAGAAGCGGATCACCACCTGCGGCTCCGTCCAGCCGAGCTGCTCGAAGTGATGGTGGATCGGCGCCATCTTGAAGACGCGCTTGCCGGTGAGCTTGAAGGAGGCGACCTGGATGATGACCGACAGCGCCTCCACGACGAAGAGGCCGCCGACGATGGCGAGCACGATCTCGTGCTTGGTCGCGACCGCGATGGTGCCGATGAGGCCGCCGAGGGCGAGCGAGCCGGTGTCGCCCATGAAGATCTGCGCCGGCGGGGCGTTGAACCACAGAAAACCGATGCCCGCGCCCATGACGGCGCCGCAGATGACGGCGAGCTCGCCCGTGCCCGGCACGAAATTGATCTGCAGGTAGTTGGAGAAGATGGCGTTGCCGACGAGATAGGCGATGAAACCGAAGGTCGCGGCCGCGATCATCACCGGCACGATGGCGAGGCCGTCGAGCCCGTCGGTCAGGTTCACCGCATTGCCCGCGGCGACGATGACGAAGACGCCGAAGGCGATGAAGAACCAGCCGAGGTCGAGGAGCAGGTCCTTGAAGAAGGGGATGGCGACCGAGGTGGCGAGGAGATCGCGCGTCGGCGGCAGGTCCGCCCGCGCCACGAGGACGATGGCGATGCAGGCGATGCCGGCGATCAGCGCCTCGATGGCGAGGCGCGAACGGCCGGAAAAGCCCTTGTGGGACTGCTTGGTGACCTTGAGATAGTCGTCGTAGAAGCCGATGGCCCCGAAGCCGAGCGTCACCAGAAGCACGACCCACACGTAGGGATTGGCGAGATTGGCCCACAGCAGGGTCGAGACGACGAGCCCGGACAGGATCATCAGCCCGCCCATGGTGGGCGTGCCCTTCTTCGTCAGCAGGTGCGACTGCGGCCCGTCCTCGCGGATCGGCTGGCCCTTGCCCTGCTTGATGCGCAGGGCCGCGATGATGGCCGGGCCGAACATGAAGACGAAGAACAGCGCCGTCGCCGTCGCGGCGCCCGTGCGGAAGGTGATGTACCGGAAGACGTTGAGCCCCGGGATGATGTCGCTGAATTCGGCGAGCCAGACGAACATGCTCTTGTCTTCTCCGCTTACATGTCCGCTTCGGCACGCGCCGCTTCACGGGGGTAGCGATCCTTGAGGGTGGCGACGATGCGCGAGACGTACGTGCTCTTGGAGCCCTTGACCATGACGACGTCGCCGCCGCGCAGCGCGCCGACGAGTTCCGGCTCGAGCTCCGCAGGTGTCTGCGCATAGCGCCCGCGCATCTCCTGCGGAAGGGCCTGCCACAGGTTTTTCATCAGCGGACCGCAGGCGAAGACCAGATTGACGCCGCTTTGCGCCACGAACTCGCCGAGCGCGCGGTGCAGCGCCGGCCCGTCCGGCCCGAGCTCCAGCATGTCGGCGAGAACCGCGATGCGCCGGCCGCGCAGCCCCACGTCCGCCTCGGCGAGCGTGTCGACCGCCGCCCGCATGGAGGCGGGATTGGCGTTGAAGCTCTCGTCGACGAGCGTGATCGTGCCGCCCGGCCCCTTCATCGACGTGCGCTCGCCGCGCCCGATGATCGGCTGGAGCTCGCCGAGGCCGAGCCCGGCAAGGGCGATGTCGGCCCCGAGCGCCTTGACCGCCGCCATGACGGCGAGGCTGTTGAGCGCGACGTGCCGGCCGGGGCTGCCGAGCCGGTAGGCGATGGCCTCGCCGAAGACCCGGGCCTCGACGATCGTCATGTCGGACTTGAGAAGGATGCGCTCGGCCCGCACGTCCGCCCCCTCCTGCTCGCCGAAGGAGACGATGCGGCCGGCGGGAGAGGCCGCCGCATGCAGCTTCAGCCGCTCGAAATGGGGATTGTCGCGGTTGATGATGGCCGTGCCGCCCGGCTCGATGCCGGAGAAGATCTCGCCCTTGGCATCGGCGATCGCTTCGACCGAGGGGAAGAATTCGAGATGCACGGGCCCGACGGTGGTGATGATGGCGACGTGCGGGCGCACCTGCGCCACGAGCGCGGCGATCTCGCCGGGCGCGTTCATGCCGATCTCGAAGATGCCGTAGGCGCTGTCGCGCGGCATGCGCATCAGCGTCAGCGGCACGCCCCAGTGGTTGTTGTAGGAGGCGACGGCCGCATGCGTCCTGCCCTGCTTGCCGAGGGCGAGGCGCAGCGCCTCCTTGGTGCCGGTCTTGCCGACCGATCCCGTGACGGCGACGACCTGCGCCTTCGTGCGTGCGCGCGCGGCGCGCGCAGCCGCGCCCATGGCCGCAAGCACGTCGGGCACCACCAGCAGCGGCCCGAGGTGCGACAGGGCATCGAAATGCGCCTCGTCGACGAGCGCCGCTGCCGCACCCTTGGCGAGCGCATCGGCGACGAATTCATGCCCGTCGCGGCTGCCGGCGAGCGCGCAGAAGAGATCGCCCGGCGCGAGCGTGCGCGTGTCGATCGACACGCCGGTAATGGTGTCGGGCAGGCCGCCGTGCGCCCGGGCGCCGAGCGCGCCGAGGATTTCGAGGCCTGTCCAGAGGGCGTCGTTCATCGTTCAAGGTCCGCAACGGCCGCGAGCACGGCCTCGTGATCGGAAAACGGTATGGTCGTTGACCCGACGATCTGGCCCGTTTCATGACCTTTTCCGGCGACGACGAGAACATCCCCAGGTCCGAGCTCGGCAACCGCCGTGCGGATCGCCTCGGCGCGGTCGCCGATCTCGCGCGCATCGGGGGCCGCGGCAAGGATGGCGGCGCGGATCGTCGCGGGGTCCTCGGAGCGTGGATTGTCGTCGGTGACGATGACGACGTCGGCCTTCTCGCTGGCGATGGCGCCCATCATCGGCCGCTTGCCCGGATCGCGGTCGCCGCCCGCGCCGACGATGACGAAGAGCCGCCCGGTGGCATAGGGCCGCAGCGCATCGAGCACATGGGCGAGCGCATCGGGCTTGTGCGCATAGTCGACGACGACGAGCGCGCCGTTGACCTCGGCCACCCGCTCGAGGCGCCCCTTGACGCCGGCAATGCCGGCAAGCCCGTGGACGATGTCCTCCATCACGCAGCCGGCCGCGAGCGCGAGCCCGGCCGCGACGACGGCGTTCGCCGCCTGGAAGTCGCCGGCGAGCGGCAGCAGCACCTCGTGGAAATGGCCTTCATGCGCCAGCTTGAGGCGCTGCGAAAAGCCCTCGCGCGCAACGTCGGCGATGGCGATGTCGCGGCCGGCCCGGCCGACGCTGATGACATCGAGCCCCCGCGCCTCGGCAATCGCCTCGATCCGCGCGGCCTCCGGCGCGTCGGCATTGACGACGGCGATCGCGCCTTCGGGCAGGAGGCGCTCGAAGAGCCGGAGCTTGGCCGTGAGATAGGCCTCGACGGTCGGGTGATAGTCGAGGTGGTCGCGGCCGAGATTGGTGAAGGCGGCAGCCGCGAGGCGCACGCCGTCGAGCCGCCGCTGGTCGAGCCCGTGCGAGGACGCCTCCATGGCAAGGTGCGTCACGCCCTCGCCGGCGAGGCGGTCAAGCGTCTGGTGCAGGGCGATCGGATCCGGCGTGGTCAGCGAGCCGTAGTGGGCACCCGACGGCGCGACCACGCCGATGGTGCCGAGGCTCGCCGCCTCGTGGCCGCAGGCCGCGAAGAGCTGGCGCGCGAATTCGGCGACGGAGCTCTTGCCGCTCGTGCCCGTGACGGCGACGATCGTGCCGGGCTGGCGGGGAAAGACCCGCGCTGCGGCCAGCGCCAGCGCCCGGCGGGCGTCGATGACGGAGCCGAAGATCACCTCCCGCGGAAAGTCCTCGGGCCGGCCTCCCTCCGCCACCACGGCGGCGGCGCCGCGCGCCAGCGCATCCGCGATATAGCGCCGGCCGTCCTCGCGCGCGCCCGCGAGCGCGACGAAGACGTCGCCCGGCTGCACCTTGCGCGAATCGAAGGCAACGCCGCGCACGCGCACGGGTGCATGGAGCGTTCCGGCGAAGGCATCGGGCAGGATGTCGCCCAGTGCAAAACCGTCGGTGCGTGCAGCGTCCGTCATTGGATGCCCCAGGCGCCGGCCTGCGCCATGGCCGGGAATGGCCGGTACGGCTTCTCGAACCGCGGCGGCAGGCCGAGCAGCGGCGCGACGCGCTCGATCACCTTGCCGGTCGTCACGCCGGCATTCCAGGCGGCCGTGGAATAGCCGTAGGTCTCCGGCAGGCCCTGCGGCTCGTCGTACAGCACCACGAAAAGATACTTCGGGTCGTCCGCCGGCGCGATGGCCATGAAGGTGGTGAAGTTCTTGTTGCGGTCGTAGCGGCCGTTGATGACCTTCTCGGCGGTGCCGGTCTTGCCGCCGATGTAGTAGCCGCGCACCGCCGCCTTGCGGGCCGAGCCACGCTCGGCGTTGAGGCGCATGATGTAGCGCATGGCCTCGCTCGTCTTCGGGCTCACCACCTGGCGGGCGCCCGCAAGCGCCTCCTCCTCGTCCCGCTTGAGGAAGGTCGGGGTGATGAAATGACCGCCGTTGATCAGCGCCGCCGTGCCCGCCGCGGCCTGGATCGGCGCCACCGCGAGGCCGTGGCCGTAGGAAATGGTGATGGTGTTGAGCTCGCCCCAGCGCGGGGGAAGGATCGGCTCCGCGCTCTCCGGCAGCTCCGTGCGCAGGCGGTCGAGCTGGCCGAACTTCCTGAGCGTCGCCTTGTGACCCTCGACGCCGACCGTCAGGGCCATCTTGGCCGTGCCGATGTTGGACGAGTGGATGAAGATCTCCGGCACGCTGAGGATGCGGTTCTGGCCGTGATAGTCGCGGATCGTGAAGCGGCCGTAGCGCATGACGCCGCGGGCGTCGAAGGTGGAGTTGATGTTGACCTTGCCGGAATCGAGCGCCATCGCCGTGGTGATGGCCTTGAAGGTCGAGCCCATCTCGTAGACGCCGACATTGATGCGGTTGATCCGGTCGGGATCGAGCGCCTCGACGGGGTTGTTCGGGTCGAAATCCGGCAGGGAGGCGAGCGCGACGACCTCGCCCGTCTTCACGTCGAGGATGAGCCCGGCGGTGGCCTTGGCCTTGAATTTCTCCATGCCCTTGACGAGCTCGTCGCGCAGCGCGTGCGTCGCGCGCAGGTCGATCGAGAGCTTGATGGGCTCGAGGTCGGTCGCCTGGGTCGCGAAACCCGCCCCCGCCAGCGCCCGCAGGCCGAGGCCGTCGATATATTTCTCGATGCCGGCGATGCCCTCGTTGTCGACATTGGCGAAGCCGAGCACGTGCGAGGCGATGGGCCCGTTCGGATAGACGCGCTTGTTCTCCGTGAGGAAGCCGACGCCGGGGATGCCGAGGCGGTGCACCTCGACCTGCTGGCGCGGCGTGATCTCGCGCTTGACCCAGACGAAGCCGCGCCGGGTGCCGAGCTTCTCGCGCAGCTCGCGGGCGTTGAGGTCGGGCAGCACCGCCGTCAGCAGCTCGGTCGCCTCGTCCTTGTCGATGATGTTGCGCGGCTCGGCATAGACCGACACGGTCTTCACGTCGGTCGCGAGCAGGATGCCGTTGCGGTCGACGATGTCCGGCCGGGCGATGGAAATCTCGGCCGAGGCGCGGCGCAGGTCGCCCGGCGCATCGGGCGCCACCGCCAGCAGGACGAGGCGGCCGGTGATGACGACGAACAGGCCGGCGAAGGCGAGGGTCACGACGCCGACCCGCGCCTGCGACTTCTCGACCCTCAGGCTGAAGACACCCGCGAGGAAACGGCGCAGGCGCGCCGCCCGTGTCTCGGTGGCGGCCTTCTGACTGGGTTTCTGCTGCGGGGCGGTCGGATCCGTGTCGTGCATGGCATCCATCACCGGCTGGAGGTCGAGGGCGTGCGTGCGTCGGCATCGCCGGCGCCGGGGGTCGCGGTCGGCGCCGAGAGGCCGAGGTCTTCGAGCTTGCGCCCGATGGCGTCGACCTGCGCCTTGCGCTCCGGCACATCCTGCAGGCGCACGATCTGCTGCACCTGGAGCGGCTGCAGGTCGAGATGGCTGGCGGCGAGCGCCTGCACGCGGTCCGGCCGGCTGAGCAGCTGCCACTCGGCCCGCATCACGGCGATCGCGTCCTTCTCGCGCTGCACCTGGGCCTTGAGCTTGGCCACCTGCTCCGACAGGTAGATCGTGTCGTACTTGATCGAATAGGCGTAGCCCGCCGAGGCGACGAGCGCGCCGATGGCGGCGATGTGCAGAAACCGGACAATCATCGCCCGCCCCTCCGTTTCGGCGCCGGCAGGCTCGCGAGCAGCGCGAGCGCCTCGTCCTCGCCCTGCGGCGGCGCCTCCGTCCGCTCGCCGGCGCGCAGCTTGGCCGACCGGGCGCGCGGGTTCGCCGCCACCTCCGCCGCCCCGGGCGCGACGGCGCCGCGCGCAACGAGCGTGAAGGACGGCTCCGGCCCGGCGAGCCCCGGCACGTGCCGCGAGCCGCCGCCGGCGCGGCCGCTGCGCCGCGCCAGGAACTGCTTGACGATGCGGTCTTCCAGCGAATGGAAGGTGACGACGACGAGCCGGCCGCCCGGCTTCAGGATGCGCTCGGCCGCGACGAGCGCCCGCACCAGTTCGCCGAGCTCGTCGTTGACGGCGATCCTGAGCGCCTGGAACGTCCGCGTCGCCGGGTGCGGGCCATGGGGATCCGCCCTGACGACGCCGGCGACGAGTTCCGCGAGCCGACGCGTCGTCTCGATGGGGGCGCTTTTGCGCGCCGCGACGATGGCGCGCGCCACGGCGCGGGAGCGCCGCTCCTCGCCGTAGTGATAGATGATGTCGGCGAGCACCTGCTCGTCCGCCGTGTTGACGAGGTCCGCCGCGCTCTCGCCGCTCTGCTCCATGCGCATGTCGAGAGGGCCGTCGAAGCGGAAGGAGAAGCCCCGCCCGGCCTCGTCGAGCTGCATGGAGGAGACGCCGATGTCGAGGACGACGCCGTCGGCCGGCGCAAAGCCCGCGTCCTCCGCCAGCACGTCGAGATCGCCGAAGCGGCCATGGGCGAGCACCAGCCGCCCGCCGCTCGCCGCCACGAGATCGGCCCCGCCGGCAATGGCGTCGGGATCACGGTCGATGCCGAGCACGCGAAGATCGGGCGCCGCCGCAAGGATGGCGCGCGTATAGCCGCCCGCCCCGAAGGTGCCGTCGACATAGGCGCCGCCGCCGCGCGGCGAAAGATGCGCCAGCACCTCCCCCAGGAGCACGGGAACGTGACGGGCCGGTCCGCCAGCGGCGTCGGCCGAGCCGTCGCCGCGGCCCGTCATCATTCCCGTGCTCCGGGAGGCATGCCGCCCGGCCTCGATGCGAGAGGCGTGGCCAACCCCCTCGCCGCGCCGAGCGACTTCTTGAGATCCCGGACCTTGGCGCGCGCCTCCTCGAGATGCGCACGGAAGCGCTCCGGCTCCCAAAGCTGAAACTTGTGCCCATGGCCCACGAAGGTGACCGTATCGGCCAGACCCGCATGCTCCCTGAGCGTGTCGGTGAGGATCACGCGCCCCTCCGGATCGACCTTGAGCACCTCGCTGGTGCCCAAGAGTGCGGTCGAGAGATGATCGCGCTCCTCCGAATAGGGCGAAAGCGTCGACAGAAGCCCGTCGATCTCCGCCAGCAATGCGTTGCCGCCCGCATCGAGCGCCGGCGCATCGAGCGCCGGATGAACGTAGAGCCCCTCGAAACCGTCCCGCGCCAGCACGGCCCGGAACGACGCGGGGATCGACACACGCCCCTTCGCGTCCACCCGGTTCGTGAAGTTGGACACGAAGCGGTCCATGGCCCCCTGCCCTTGCGGCACCGTTCGCTTCCACCGGAGCCGCGGCCGCACCGCCGCACCCCACCCCGCCGCCACCGTTGAATCCGGCCGGCCGCGAGCCCCGCACCGCCTTGGCGCCGGCCCCGCGAAGCTCGAAACAGACGTCCAGCGACGGGATGATTTGGGATAGCATGGGAAATCATGGTCGTCAACGGAATCGGACACCCCGGCGGCAAGCGTCGAAGCAGCCACGATGACAGCGCGACATGGTTAACGAAGGGTTTCGGGAGCCCGGAAAGCACCGCCTGACACCGCGAATTTTCGCAATTGAGGCAACGGCTTCCGCCAGACAGGCGACAGGCGGCGGCAAAGCCGACATGCAAATGCCCGCGACAAGCGCGGGCATGACGAGGGGGAGCGGCGGCGCTCCAGCGCCCGTGCTCGTGCGTGCGGCCGGACGAGGCACGGCAATGCAAGCATGCGGCAGCAGATCGGACGCGGCCCATCCCGCCGTCCGATGCCGTTCATGAATCAGGAGAAAGAAAATGCCAGTCGGCCTGTAAGCCGGGTTCTGTATGGCCCGGGTCGCCCCGGACGTGACGGCCATTCATCTGGGACGGTCGTTGCCGACCGCCTCGAGCAACCAACCCGGACGACAGGCCTGGAAACCGGCCCGGACGCTTGCGCGCCCCCGTCGTCCCTATTCGGTTTTGCTCCCGGTGGGGTTTGCCGTGCCGCCGACGTTGCCGCCGGCGCGGTGCGCTCTTACCGCACCCTTTCACCCTTGCCCTTCTCCGCCGGGGCTTCGAAGGGCGGTTTGCTTTCTGTGGCACTGTCCCTGGGGTCGCCCCCGCCGGACGTTATCCGGCACCGTGTTTCCTGGGAGCCCGGACTTTCCTCCGCACATGGGTCGCCCCGCATGCGGCGGCCGTCCGGCCGACTGGCGCACCCGGCATATGGGATTGCGCCCGCCGGGGTCAAGCGTCACGCGCAAGACACCCGGCGGCGTGCATCAGGAGATCGAAGGAGCGGAGATCGATCAGGATTCCTGCGAGCCGAGGCTCGCGACGATCGTGCGCACCTTGGAGCAATAGGCGCGGTTCGCGCCGTTCATGCGCTTGGCGTAGTGGCCGCTCTGGTAGCGCATCACGGTGGTGCAGGTGTCGCCGCCCGACATCTGGTAGGCCTGGGCGAGGTACTTCACGGCATAGCGCAGGTTGGTGTCCGGATCGTAGAGCCCGGCCGCCGAACCGCCGTAGCCGAGACCGCGGGCGGTCTGGTGCTTGATCTGCATGAGGCCGTAGGCGCCACCGTTGTAGGCACGCGGATTGTAGCGGCTCTCGACACGCACGACCGCGTCGACGAGGGCGAACGGCAGGCCATGCTCCTTGGCGTGCTTGGCGATGAGGTCGCGGTAACGCTCGCGGGTCGAATGGACATAGCCCAGCGCGCGGCCGTTCTTGACCACCTTGCCGCGCTCGGCTTTGACCGGCGCCTTGTCCCGCGCAGCCACCTTGTCCCGCGCAGCTTCGGTCCGGGCGACCGCCGCCTCGTGCGAGCGCGCACGCGCCTTCACGGTCTTGCGGGCAGCCTCGCGGGAGGGCTCCGACGCGGTCTGGTCGATCTTGGTGATGTCGGCGCGCGGCTGGAACAATACCTCGTACTGGTCGGACTGATCGGCCAGAGCCGGCGTGGCGGAAACGATGAGGATGGAAGAAATGCCGAAAGCGGCGGAACGCAAACTCTTCAAAACGCGTACTCCTTGACCCTTACACACACAAAAGGACATCCCGTCCGGGGCTGGCGCCCCGGCCATGCTTCGCTCGGCACTGTTTCGGGATACGTCCGTTACCGGCTCGTCCTGCTGTTTCTCCTCAAGATCGAGCCGCCAACAGGGGCCTCACCTTGGCGCAATAGCGCCGCGCGGCAGCCGTCATCGACCGGGCGCGATGGCCGGCCTGATAACGGAGGATCGTGCCGCAGGTGTCCCCGCCCGCGAGGCGATAGGCCTCGGCGAGATAGCGAATTCCGAAGGTCAGATTGGTCTCGGGATCGAACAGACCCTCGCGCGAGCCGCTGTAGCCATAGGCCCGCGCCGTGGCGAAGCTGATCTGCGTCAGCCCCAGGTTGCCGCCGTTGCGCGCCTGCGGATTGTAGTTGCTCTCGAGCCGGACGACCGCGTCGGCGAGATCGGCCGGGACGCCCCGCTCGGCCGCGTGGCGGGCGATGAGGATCCGCACGCGGGACCGGTTGTCCGGCGCCGGAACGGTCCGCCCGGCCGCGCGCTCGCCGAGGCCCGCGGGGCGTGGAACCGGCATCGCCGCCGCCGCAACGGTCTCGCCCGCGGCCGATACCTTATCCCCGTCTCCCGTCTGGGCGCAGGCCGAGGCCGACACCGCCAGAGCGACGCAACAGACCGCCAGTCGTCCTACCATGATCGCCCCCATCCCCGAGGCAACAGCCATTGAATAGACGGAGGACTTCACCCAAGAATGAGGCACATATCGGGCGGCGGCAGGGAATTTGAATGTTAAAGTAAAAGATATACACTTTTTCTGAAGGAAAAATTGCCAAATACATGGATGTGATATACTATTATTTTCTATAACAAGAAATTATCAACAGGAAAGTCCGCGCACATGGAGCGACACAAAGAAACCGCCTTGTAGCGAGCAGAAATTGTCGTGGCAACAAGCCGCGCGTAGAATGGCAATCTCGGCCGCGCCGGATACCGGCCGGCCCAGTGGAACAGGAGCAATACCATGAAGCGTCATCTCAGGCAGGGCGCCGTACTTGGACTGGTTGCGCTCGGCCTTGCCGCCTGCAACACCCCGCAGGACCGGGCTGTCGGCGGCGCGCTGATCGGCGGTGCGGCCGGAGCCGCCATCGGCGGCGTAGCGACCGGTGACGTCGGCGGAGCGCTCGTCGGCGGCGCCATCGGTGCCGCCGGAGGTGCCGTGGTCGGCGCGGCCACTGCTCCGCGCTGCGACTACTATTACTATCGCGGCCGCCGCTATCGCGAGTGCTACTGAAGATCTGCGCGCGGCCGGACCGGCCGCGCGCACGCTCCCGGCCGCCTTTCCCGCCTTGCCAAGAACCCCCTGCCCCGCTAGCTCTCTCCTGCCTTGTCTGTTGAGGCCGGCGTCGCGCCGCCCCGGCGCGGAACAAGCGCGCGGGCGCAGCATCGGGGCAGCGGTGGCAGGGAAGCGGTCTCGACCCATGTGGGGCAAATTCGGCTGGGGCAAGCTCGGCGGCGCCGGCATCGGACTGGCCATCGGCGGCCCGCTCGGCGCTCTTCTCGGCGCACTTGCCGGCCATCTCCTCATCGATGACGCCAACGCCCTCTTCCGGCCGCCACCGCGGCAGGTCGTGTTCACGACCGGGCTCGTCGCGCTCGCCGCCAAGATGGCGAAGGCGGACGGCGTCGTCACGGGCTCCGAGATCCGCGCCTTCCATGCCATCATCGAAGCGCCGGCCGAGGAATTCGCCCAGATCGCACGCCTGTTCAACGTCGCCAAGGCGACCACGGCCGGCTTCGAGGCCTATGCCCGCCAGCTGGCCGCCCTCCTCGCCGACGAGCCGGCGCTGCTCGAGGACGTGCTCGACGGCCTCTTCCTCATCGCCGCGGCCGACGGCGCCCTGCACGAGCACGAACTCGCCTATCTCGCGACCGTCGCCCGCATCTTCGGCCTGAGCGAAGCGGACTTCGCGCGCATCGAGGCCCGTCACGTACACCGCACGGACGATCCCTATGTCATCCTCGGCGCGGACCGCGGCATGAGCGACGCGGAGCTGCGCCGTCTCTACCGCCGGCGCATCGCCGAGAGCCATCCCGACCGGGAGATCGCCCGCGGCCTGCCGCCCGAGGCCGTGCGCATCGCCACCGACCGCACTGCCGCCCTCAATGCCGCCTGGGACGAGATCGTGCGCCAGCGACGGATGAACGAGAAAGAGCCCGCAAAGGTCACGTCATGAGCGAGCAGCCCAAACCCGACAGCCCCGTCGCCGCCAAGGTCTTCCCCTCCCCGAACCACGGCGAGCGCTTGGGCGCGGACGGCATGCCGCGCCGTCCCGACATGCTGGTGCTGCACTACACCGGCATGCCGGACGCGGGCGAGGCGCTGCAGCGCCTGTGCAACCCCGCGGCCGAGGTCTCCGCGCATTATTTCGTCTTCGAGAACGGCCACGTGCTGCAGCTCGTGCCGGAGGGGCGCCGCGCCTGGCATGCGGGCAAGGCCTCATGGGCCGGCGAGCGCGACATCAACTCGGCCTCGATCGGCATCGAGATCGCCAACCCGGGCCATGACGGTGGCCTTCCGCCCTATCCCGCGGCGCAGATCGCCGCCGTCATCGCGCTCAGCCGTGACATCGTCTCCCGTTGGTCGATCCCGGCCGACCGCGTCCTCGGCCATTCCGACGTCGCGCCTGAGCGCAAGCTGGATCCTGGTGAACTTTTCCCCTGGGAGGAGCTCAACCGCGCCGGCATCGGCCATTTCGTGCGCCCGGCACCGGTGCGCGGCGGGCGCTTCCTCAGCCCCGGCGAGAGCGGCCAGCCGGTCGAGGCGCTGCAGGCGATGCTCGCCATGTACGGCTACGACATCGCGCTCACCGGCCGCTACGACGAGGCGACCACCGCCGTCGTCGCCGCCTTCCAGCGCCATTTCCGCCCCGAGCGCATCGACGGCATCGCCGATGCATCGACCATCACCACCCTGCGCGACCTCATCGCCGGCCGGCCGGCGGCAACCGTGATCGTGTGAGTGGGCATGCGAAATAGCTGCCGCTAGCACGAGACCCAAACGGCGTTGGTGCTTCCAGGCTGCCCCTTTCCGTCGTCATGGCCGGGCTCGTCCCGGCCATCCACGCCTTTGAGGTTGCTCGACATGTCAAGGCGTGGATGCCCGCGACAAGCGCGGGCATGACGGCGAGGAGCGATGCTTCTGGTCTGCTGATTACTCCGCCGCCTGGCGCGCGTAGGTCGCCGGGTCGTAGTTGAGGATGGGGGCGAGCCAGCGCTCCACCTCGGCGATCTCCATGCCCTTGCGCAGGGCATAGTCCTCCATCTGGTCGCGCTCCACCTTGGCGACGCCGAAGTAGAAGGCGTCCGGATGGGCGATGTAGAGCCCGGAGACGGACGAGCCCGGCCACATGGCGAAGCTCTCGGTGAGCTTCACGCCGATGCGCCGCTCCGCCTCGAGCAGGCGGAAGAGCGTGTCCTTCTCCGTATGGTCCGGCTGGGCCGGATAGCCCGGCGCCGGGCGGATGCCGGCATATTCCTCCCGGATCAGCGCGTCGTTGTCGAGCGCCTCGTCCGGGGCATAGGCCCAGAACTCCTTGCGCACGCGCTGGTGCATGCGCTCGGCGAAGGCCTCGGCGATGCGGTCGGCGAGCGCCTTGACCATGATGGAGGCATAGTCGTCGTTGGCGCGCTCGAAGCGCCGGGCGATGCGCTCCTCCTCGATGCCCGCCGTCACCACGAAGCCGCCGACATAATCGGGCTTCACCCCCTCGGGTGCCACGAAATCGGCGAGCGCCACATTGGGCCGCCCGTCACGCCGCGTGAGCTGCTGGCGCAACGTGAAGAAGGTGGCGAGCTTCTCCTGCCGGCTCTCGCCCGTATAAAGCGCGATGTCGTCGCCGACCGCGTTCGCCGGCCAGAAGCCGATGACGGCCTTCGGGTTGAACCAGCGCTCCTCGACGATGCGCTTCAGCATCGCCTGCGCATCCTCGTAGAGCTGGCGCGCCGCCGCGCCCTGCTCCTCGTCCTCGAGGATCGCCGGGAAGCGGCCCTTCAGCTCCCAGGTCTGGAAGAAGGGCGTCCAGTCGATGCAGCGGACGAGTTCCCCGACGTCGTAGGAGCGGAACACGCGCGTGCCGAGGAAGGTCGGCTTCGGTGGCGTGTAGCCCGCCCAGTCGATCTTGACCGCATTGGCGCGGGCCTTCTCCAGCGGCACGCGCTGCTTGTCGGCCTCGCTGCGCGCATGGGCACTGGCGACCTTGGCATATTCGCCGCGCACCGTCTCGATATAGGGGCCGCGTTGCTCCGACGACAGGAGGGCCGAGACGACGCCGACGGCGCGGCTCGCGTCATTGACGTGCACCGCCTGCCCACGGGCATAGTTGGGGTGGATCTTCACCGCCGTGTGCACGCGGCTGGTCGTCGCGCCGCCGATGAGGAGCGGGATGTCGAAGCCCTCGCGCTCCATCTCCGAGGCGACGAAGCACATCTCGTCGAGCGACGGCGTGATGAGGCCGGAGAGGCCGATGATGTCGACCTTCTCCTTGCGCGCGGTGTCGAGGATCTTCTGGGCCGGCACCATGACGCCGAGGTCGATGACCTCATAGTTGTTGCACTGCAGGACCACGCCGACGATGTTCTTGCCGATGTCGTGCACGTCGCCCTTCACCGTCGCCATCAGCACCTTGCCGGCGGCGGGCCGGTCGGTGATGCCCTCGGCCTCCTTCTCCTGTTCCATGTAGGGCATGAGATAGGCGACCGCCTGCTTCATGACGCGGGCGGACTTCACCACCTGCGGCAGGAACATCTTGCCCGCGCCGAAGAGGTCGCCGACGACGTTCATGCCGGCCATCAACGGGCCTTCGATGACGTGCAGCGGCCGCGCGGCGGCAAGGCGCGCCTCCTCGACGTCCTCCTCGATATAGTCCGTGATGCCGTTGACGAGCGCGTGCTCCAGCCGCTTGTCGACCGGCCAGGTGCGCCAGGTGAGGTCCTGCTCCCTGGCTTGCTTGCCCTTGCCCTTGAAGTTCTCGGCGAGCGCCAGCAGCCGCTCGGTCGCGTCCTTGCGGCGGTTGAGGACGACGTCCTCGCAGGCCTCGCGCAGCTCCGGCTCGATCTCGTCATAGACGGCGAGCTGGCCGGCGTTGACGATGCCCATGTCCATCCCCACCCCGATGGCGTGGTAGAGGAAGACCGCGTGCATCGCCTCGCGCACCGGCTCGTTGCCGCGGAAGGAGAAGGAGAGGTTCG
Organism: Chelatococcus caeni; assembly: GCF_014196925.1. Taxonomy (GTDB): domain Bacteria; phylum Pseudomonadota; class Alphaproteobacteria; order Rhizobiales; family Beijerinckiaceae; genus Chelatococcus_A; species Chelatococcus_A caeni. The sequence goes on from NZ_JACIEN010000003.1 coordinate 380,529, forward strand.
AGACGCCTCCGGAGACATGCGCGTGCGGCAGGCTCTCGCGGATGCGGCGCGTGGCGTTGATGAAATCGACGCCGTAGTTGTCGTGCTCCTCGATGCCCGTCGCCACGGCGAAGACGTTGGGATCGAAGATGATGTCCTCGGGCCGGAAGCCGACCTTCTCGGTCAGCAGCTTGTAGGCGCGCGTCGAGATCGCGACCTTGCGGTCTTCCGTATCGGCCTGCCCCGTCTCGTCGAAGGCCATGACGACGACCGCGGCGCCGAAGGCGCGGCAGATGCGTGCCTCGGCGAGGAACTTCTCCTCGCCCTCCTTGAGCGAGATGGAATTGACGATGGCCTTGCCCTGCACGCATTTGAGCCCGGCCTCGATCACCTCGAACTTCGAGGAATCGATCATCACCGGCACGCGGGCGATGTCGGGCTCGGCTGCGATGAGATTGAGGAACTCGACCATGGCCTTCTGGCTGTCGAGCAGGCCCTCGTCCATATTGACGTCGATGACCTGCGCGCCGTTCGCCACCTGGTCGCGCGCAACGTCCAGCGCCGCGGCGTAGTCGCCGGCCGTGATCAGCTTGCGGAACCGGGCCGAGCCGGTGACGTTGGTGCGCTCGCCGACATTGACGAAGGGAATGTCGGGCGTGAGCACGAAGGGCTCGAGCCCGGCGAGACGCATGCGCGGCGCGATCTCGGGGATGGCACGCGGGGCCTTGCCGTCGACCGCCTCGGCAATCGCCCGGATATGCGCCGGCGTCGAGCCGCAGCAGCCGCCGACGAGGTTGACGAGGCCGGCCTCGGCGAATTCCGCGATCATCGCCGCCATCGCTTCCGGGCTCTCGTCGTAGAGGCCGAATTCGTTGGGCAGGCCGGCGTTCGGATAGGCGCAGACGAAGGTGTCCGCGACCTTGCCGATTTCCTGGATGTGGGCGCGCATCTCGCGCGCGCCGAGGGCACAGTTGAGGCCGACCGAGAAGGGCTCGGCATGGCGCACCGAATACCAGAAGGCCTCCGGCGTCTGGCCCGAGAGCGTGCGGCCCGAGAGGTCCGTGATCGTGCCCGAGATCATGACGGGCAGGTCGACGCCCTTCTCGGCGAAGACACGCTTGGCGGCGACGATCGCCGCCTTGGCGTTGAGCGTGTCGAAGATCGTCTCGATGAGGATGATGTCCGAGCCGCCGTCGACGAGGCCCCGCACCTGCTCGGCATAGGCGTCGCACACCTCGTCGAAGGTCACGGCGCGGAAGCCCGGGTTGTTGACGTCGGGCGAGATGGAGAGCGTGCGGTTGGTCGGCCCCACGGCACCGGCGACGAAGCGGCGCCGTCCGTCCTCCGCCTCGGCGATGCGGGCCGCCGCGCGGGCGAGGCGCGCGCCCTCGACGTTGAGCTCATAGACGATCGCCTCCAGCGCGTAGTCCGCCTGCGCGATCGAGGTACCGGAGAAGGTGTTCGTCTCGACGATGTCGGCCCCGGCGCGGAAATAGGCGAGGTGCACGTCGCGCACCGCGTCCGGCTGGGTGAGGATGAGGAGGTCGTTGTTGCCCCGCAGCTCCCGGTTGTGACTGCGGAAGCGGTCGCCGCGAAAGTCCTCCTCCGAGAACTTGTAGGCCTGCAGCTCGGTGCCCATGGCCCCGTCGAGCACGAGGATGCGCTGGCGTGCGGCTTCGGTGAGGGCCCTGCGCACCTCGGCGCCGTCGGCGGGGCGAACGTCTGTCATGTCAAAACGACCTTTGAATGGGTTACGCCACCGCCGCGGCGGCCACGGGCTCGGCCACCGCCGTTCCGGCCCTGAGGCCGAGCAGGTGGCAGATGGCATAGACGAGGTCGGCGCGGTTCATCGTGTAGAAGTGCAGGTCCGTCACGCCGCGGTCGACGAGGTCGATGACCTGCTCGGCCGCGACCGCCGCCGCGATGAGGCGCCGCGTCTCCACGTCCTGGTCGAGGCCGTCGAAGCGGCCCGCGAGCCAGGCCGGGATGCTCGCCCCCGCCCGCGCGGCGAAATTGGCCGCCTGCTTGAAGTTCTGCACCGGCAGGATGCCCGGCACGATGGGAATGTCGATGCCGCGCGCCCGGACCTTGTCGAGGTAGCGGAAATAGACGTCGTTATCGAAGAAGAACTGGGTGATGGCGCGCGTCGCGCCTGCATCCACCTTGCGCTTCAGAAGCTCGATGTCGGCGTCGATGGAGACGCTCTCCGGGTGCTTTTCCGGATAGGCCGAGACGGAGACCTCGAAATCGGCGACGGCGCGGATGCCGGCGACGAGCTCGGGCGAGCCGTCATAGCCGCCGGGATGCGGCGTATAGGCGGCGCCGATGCCCTCGGCCGGGTCGCCGCGCAGGGCCACGATGTGGCGGACGCCCGCCGCCCAATAGGCGCGGACGACCTCGTCCACCTCCGCGCGGGTCGCCGAGACGCAGGTGAGATGCGCGGCCGGCGCGAGCGGCGTCTCCTCGACGAGGCGCTTCACCGTGCTGTGCGTGCGCTCGCGCGTCGAGCCGCCGGCCCCGTAGGTGACGGAGACGAAATGGGGCCCGAGCGGCGCCAGCCGCTCGATGGAGGCCCACAGCGTCGCCTCCATCTCCGGCGTCTTCGGCGGGAAGAATTCGAAGGAGACGCGCACCGGGCACGCGCCGCGACGACTGGGGCGGAAGGGAGCGTGCGACATCAGGCGACCTCTTTCTCGGGTGCTTGCAAGGGCCAGTCCGTGACGACGCGCCTGTCGCGCGCCAACCACAGGCAGACGGTGAGCTTGTCGGCGTCGCTGCGCGGCGGCTTCAATTCGCGCGTCGCCATGAGATCGAGTCCCGCTTCGGCGAACCACTGGGCGATCTGCTCATGGGCGAAGCCGAGGCGGCGGTGGGCGTGCTCGGCGCGCAGGAACTCGAGTTCGTGCGGCGCGAAATCGACCACGAGCAGGCGCCCGCCCGGCGCCAGCACCGCCGCCGCCTCGCGGATGGCCCGCGCGGGATCGTCGAGGTAGTGCAGCACCTGGTGCACGAGCACGAGGTCGAAGGCGTTGCGCTCGACCGGCAGGGCATAGATGTCACCCTGGCGCAGCTCGATGCCGGAGAGCCCGGCCCGCTCGATATTGGCCCGGGCCACCGACAGCATGGCATGATTGGCATCGACGGCGACCGCCCGGCGGGCGAGCGGCGCGACGAGCTGCAGCATGCGCCCGGTGCCGGTGCCGAGGTCGAGGAAAGCGTTGAGCGGCTTCTCGCCGATGGCCTCGCGCACCGCCTCCTCCACCGCCTCTTCCGAGACGTGCAGCGAGCGGATGCGGTCCCAGTCCGCGGCAAGACGCGCGAAGAAGGCCTGCGCGCTCTCGGCGCGCGCCTTGCGCACCGCGGCGAGCCGCGCCCGGTCGGCGGCGAGCTGCTGGTCGTCGTGATCGAGGCTTTCCAGAACCGCCCGGATCGCCGCCGCGGCCCCGTTGCGGTGATCGAGGCGAAAGAAGGCCCAGGCCCCCTCGCGATGGCGCTCGACGAGCCCCGCCTCGGTGAGCAGCTTCAGATGCCGCGAGATGCGCGGCTGCGACTGGCCGAGGATGTCGGTGAGATCGGAAACGTTGAGCTCGCCATCCGCGAGCAGCGCCAGGATGCGCAGGCGCGTCTCCTCCGCCGCGGCCTTGAGCCCGGCGAGCAACGTCGTGAATGGCAGTGACAGCGGCTGGCGCATCGCTCTCGTCCGTCAGATATAAACATATGTTTATATGAAGCTGAGAGAGATGCAAGACCGAACACGGTTCGGCACAGACAAGACGCATACGGGCAGCAAGCATGAGGGCGGCCGCGATCCTCCCCCGCACCGGGGGAGGTGGCACCGCGAAGCGGTGACGGAGGGGGCCGCACGGCTGAGATTGTGAACACCGTTCCCGGCCCTCACCCCACCCGTCTCGGTCCTGCGGACCGATCCACCCTCCCCTGCAGGGGAGGGATCAATAGCGCTCTTTCACGTGCGATAGCCCTTCCCTTCCAGGATACGGGCATCAGCCCGGTTGCCCTCGGCGCCATCCCGGCCCCTTCACGCCGGCACCGGCGCCTTCATCCTCGCCGCCATCGCCCGCTCGTCCTGCGTGCGGCCGCCGTAGCCGTAGGCGAAGCCGCGCGCCTCCATCACATGGACGTAGCTTTCCTCGTGCAGCGGCCCGAGCAGGCGGCCCATGGCGGCGAAGGTCGCGGCGATGAATTCCGCCGTCTCCGCGCGCGTGTTCGTGCCCTCCGTGATGCGGATGGACAGCCAGAAGCTCGCAAGCCCGCTCTCGGCGAGCGCATGGCCGCCGCAGAACCAGTCCTCCGCCGCGATCTCCTCCACCACCACCGCGGTGACGGCGGGGGACTTGCCCAGAATGTCGGCCGCAAGGGCGCTCGCCGTCCCTGCAATCTCGCGCCTGGCGACGCGGCGCCCCGGCGCCGCGGCAAACTTCACCTCGATGATCGGCATGGTTCGTCTCCTGCATTTTCGGATGCAGCAGGCTACCGCGGCGGCATAGATTGAAAAATCGCATCATCAGAGATAACAATGATTGCGAAATGAAATGACTCGCGGAATCACCATGGCGGCTCTCGACATCGACGCCGTTGAGGCCTTCGTTCTCACGGCCGATCTGCGCAGCTTCACCCGCGCGGCCGAAGTGCTGGGCACCACGCAATCGGTCGTGAGCCTGAAACTGCGCCGGCTGGAGGAGCGCCTCGGCCGACGCCTGCTGGAGCGCACGCCCCGTCTCGTCCGCCTCTCGCCCGAGGGTGCGGCCTTCCTGCAGCCGGCGCGCGACCTGCTCGCCGCCCACGAACGCGCCCTCGCCTGCGAGGCACCGCAGGAGCGGCGCCTCGTGCTCGGCATCAGCGACCATGTCGCCGGGCCCGACCTGCCCCGCCTCCTCGCCCGCCTCGGCGCGAGCGACCCGGCTCTGCGCATCGAGATCCGCTCGGGCTTCTCGCGGCCGCTGCTCGAGGCCTTCGACGCGGGCGAGGTCGATGCCGCGATCGTGCGGCGCGAGGCGGACCGGCGCGACGGCGAGGCGCTGTTCACCGATGATTTCGGCTGGTTCGCCGCCGAAAGCCTCGCGGGCAGCGCGCCGGTGGAGCCCCTGCCGCTCGCCTCGCTGGCGCCGCCCTGCGGCGTGCGGGGGCATGCGTTGCGCCTGCTCGATGCGGCCGGGATCGCCTGGACCGAGGCCTTCGTCGGCAGCGGCATCGCCGCCGTCACCGCGGCCGTCGAGGCCGGCCTCGCCGTCGCGCCGCTCGCCCGTCGCATCGCGCCGCCCGGCGCCGTCGACATCGGGCCGGACTGGGGCCTGCCGGCCTTTCCCTCCTCACCCGTCGTGCTGCACAGCCGGGCAAGCGATCCACGCACGCGCACGGCCCTGCGCACCCTCGCCGCGGCTTTTCGCGCGCGCCGTTGACGGGATCAGAGCGTCACCACCGGCGTCGCATGGTCGGCGATGGCGACGCGGCAATGGCCGCCGCAATGGGCGGCGACGAGGGCGACGAAATCGGCGACCGCCGCCTCGAGGTCGCCGACGCCGTTCGCCTGGATGGTGGTGACGGTGCGCGTGGTGTTGGGATCGATGCCGGTGCGTGCATCCTGCCGCCAGTTCCAGCGCCGGCACAGCACGTGGCGGGCATCGGCATAGACCACCTCGCCGGGCTTCGGCGGGTCCTCCGGATCCGCATCGGGGGCGGCCGCCATATCGCGAAAGCTGTCGCCCTCGCGGGCGTAGCGGAAGGCGAGCGGCGGGGCGACCTTGTCACGGTCGTCCGCCCCGCAGCAGAAGACGTGGGTCAGCGACACGACGTTGTAGAGGTCGACGAAGCTGTTGACGACGGGCAGCCGTTCACCGGCGGTGACGCGCTTGACGAGCCGCTCGACCGAGGAGCGGTAGCTCGTCTTCTTGATGCCGAAGCCCTTGTAGGCCTCGCGCCAGGCGGCGATGCCCGGCACCTGCGACAGTTCGCGCTGGCCCCAGCGCTGCCGGCACTCGGCCTCGCGCTCGGCGATGAGCGCATCGAGGGCGGGCGGGCGCGCACCGGTGATCGCAAGATCGTCGACCGCCACCACCGCCACGCGGAATTTCGGAAAAGCCGCTGTGATGTCGGCGATCGACAGTTGCATGGGAGGCCTCGCTGCTGGTCGGGGCCGCGAGCCTGCACCAATTGCCGCAGCCGATGCCATGCCGGTGGCGCATCGCGGGTCTGCGCGGGATCAGCGGAAGGGGGGTTCGTCGAAGCTGCGCAGCTTGCGTGAATGCAGCTGCGCCCGCTGGCTGCGCAGGAGGTCGAGCGCCTTGAGGCCGATCTCGAGATGCTCCCCCACCGCCCGCTCGTAGAAGGCGTTGGCCGCGCCGGGCAGCTTGATCTCGCCGTGCAGCGGCTTGTCGGAGACGCAGAGCAGGGTGCCGTAGGGCACGCGCAGGCGATAGCCCTGGGCGGCGATGGTGCCGCTCTCCATGTCCACCGCGATGGCGCGCGAGAGGTTGATGACCCGCCGCTCCTGCGACCAGCGCAGCTCCCAGTTGCGGTCGTCGTTGGTGAGGACGGTGCCGGTGCGCAGGCGCCGCTTCAGCGCCTCGCCCTTGTCGCCGGTCACGATGGCCGCCGCCTCCTGCAGGGCGACCTGCACCTCGGCGAGCGCCGGGATCGGCACATGCGTCGGCACCGCCTCGTCGAGGATGCGGTCCTGCCTGAGATAGGCGTGGGCGAGCACGTAGTCGCCGATCATCTGCGACTGGCGCAGGCCGCCGCAGTGGCCGATCATCAGCCAGCAGTGCGGGCGCAGCACGGCGAGATGGTCGGTGATGTTCTTGGCGTTAGCCGGTCCGACGCCGATGTTGACGAGGGTCACGCCATGGCCGTCGCGCGCCACGAGGTGATAGGCCGGCATCTGGAAGCGGTGCCAGGCGACGCCGGTGACGCGCGCGATGGCCTCGTCCTCCGCGAGCCCGCGCGGGATGACGACATTGCCCGGCAGCACCAGACGCTCATAGCGGTCGTCGTCGTTGAGCCGCGCCAGTGCCCAGCGCACGAACTGGTCGACGTAGCGGTGATAGTTGGTGAGCAGCACCCAGGGCTGGATGAGGCGCCAGTCGGTCCCGGTGTAGTGCACGAGCCGCCTGAGCGAGAAATCGACGCGGACCGCATCGAAGAGGGCGAGCGGGCGCGCCCTGCCCTCCTCGACCTCCCACAGTCCGTCGGCGATCTCGTCACCGACCGCGGCCAGCATGGGCGTCGGGAAGAAGCGCGCGAGCTCGGCCGCGCTCACGCCCTGCCCCGCGAGTTCGTCCCCCCGGTCGACGATATAGGGATAGGGAATGTCGAGCCCGCTGACGCCCACCTCCACGCGGGCGTCGAAATCCTGCATCAGGAGGCCGAGTTGCTCGACGAGATAAGGCCGGAAGGCCTCGGGCTGCGTCACCGTCGTCGAATAGACGCCCGGGCCCTGGAACTTGGCATAGGCGCGCGCCGAGACCGGCATGACGCCCTCCGGGCGATAGGTCACGCGCACTTCGGGATAGCGGAAGGTGGCCCGCTCGGCCGGCGTCGGCGGCTTGTGCTCCTTCAGATAGCGCTCGAGCGCGCCGCGCAGGGACTGGCAGGCCGCCCCATGCAGTGCCGCGAGCCGATCGACCGCTTCGCTCGCGCTCGCGACCTGCTCGAACCCGCCTGCCTTCATCACGTTCACGCGCCGTCTCCCTTGGCCCGCGGTCTCGGCCCGTAGCGGGCCCTCTGATCAAGGTGGCGCTTGCGCAACCACTCGTCCAGCCGGGCGGCCGCATTTGCCAAAACCGGGCATCTTTTGCCGACCTCGCCGCCGTGCTATTTGAGAGCATATCTGTAGCGGCGCGTCGCGCCGAGGGGGGCGTATCATCTTGCACAATGTGTTGCGACTGACGTCGGCAGCAGTGCGTCGTGCGCCTGGCCGCCTGGGGTGCATCCTTCTCGCCGCGGCCGGGCTTCTCCTGTCGCCCGCCGCGCCACGCGCGCAGGAGAATGTCCGGATCCCCTCCCCTGCGGCGGCAGCGGACGCCGGCCCGGGCTGCGCCGCCCATCAGCCGATGCTGAAGGTCAACGACACGCTGGAGCGGACGGCCGAGCGCATCGCGACCGGGGCTCCGCTCACCATCCTCGCCATCGGCTCCTCGACGACGGCCGGCGTCGGCGCATCCGCTCCGGGCGCCGGCTACCCGCTGCAGCTCGAACGGCTCGTCGAAGCCGCCCTGCCGGGCATCGAGGTGCGCATGCACGTGTCGGGCGTCGGCGGCGAGACGGCGGCGCAGACGCTCGTTCGCCTCGAGCAGCAGCTCGCCATCGTGCAGCCGGACCTCGTGCTCTGGCAGGTCGGAACCAATGACGCCCTTGCCGACGTGCACGAGGATGCCTTCCGGGAGCTGATCGAGCGCGGCGTCACGAGCGTTCTCGCCACCGGCGCCGACCTTGTCCTGATCGACCAGCAGTTCTACCCCACCATCTCGCGGCCGGCGCGCTACGAACGCTTCGTGTCCATCGTCGACGACGTCGGCACGCGCATGAAGGCCTGCGTCTTCTCCCGCTACGGGCTCATGAAGACCTGGGCCCTCCATGCGCCGGGCGGCCTGCGCCCGATGCTGGCGGCAGACGGCTTCCACATGAGTGACCGGGGCTATGCCTGCCTCGCCGGCAGCCTCGCCCGGGAGATCATGGACGCCGCCCGCACGCCGGACGTCGCGGCGGCGACCCACACCCGGCTGGTCCCGTCGCCCGCCCCCCAGATCGTCCTGACGGCCGGCGGGGCGAGCGGCTTCTGAAGCTCTCCTGAAGCTTTTTTACGGAACAAGTCGGCGCTCGAATTGTTAGCCGGTTATGGTATATTCGATTCGTTCGGTTTTCGTTTCGCTTCCGCAGCAAACTTGCGGCAGGCGCGAGCGTGGCAGCCGTAGCCGACATGACAGTCCGCACAAAGGGGCGTATGACTGTTATGGCGCTGCCATAAGCGCCGCTTGCTCCCGCCGCTTCGATTGAGCAGCGCCCCTTCGCGAAGGGGCGGCGTTTTCGTTTTGCGGAGTGGCGGAAACCGGGCAGGCCCGTTAAGACCAGCGAGGTTCACAACAAAAAACGATGTATCAGGAGCCCATGGGCAAGTCCCGCCGCAAGCAGTTCGGTGCCATCCCGGTGCGTTTCACCCCGGAGGGCCAGCTCGAGATCATGCTGATCACCTCGCGCCAGACGCGCCGCTGGATCGTGCCCAAGGGATGGCCGATGAAGGGCCTCGACGGCCATGACACGGCGGCACGCGAGGCCTTTGAGGAGGCGGGCGTGGCCGGCTCCATCGCAGCCCACCCCATCGGCTCCTATGTCTATGCCAAGCGGTTGAAGCGCAACGCGACCGTCGACTGCGAGGTCGAGCTCTTCCCGCTGACGGTCGAGAAGGAGCGCCGCCGCTGGCCGGAGATGGACGAGCGCGAACGGCGCTGGTTCTCTCCCGACGAGGCGGCACAGCTCGTCGACGAGGAAGATCTCGCCAGCATCATCGAGAAGTTGCCCGACACCTTGGGCTCCGGCCAGCCCGGCTGACGCCGGCTCGCTCAGCTGTAGCGGCTCATGGCAAGGTCCGCCGTCTCGATCTCGGCCTTGCGCCCTCCGACGATGTCGGCGATGACGCGGCCGGAGCCGCAGGCCATCGTCCAGCCCAGCGTACCGTGACCCGTGTTGAGATAGAGGTTGGACAGGCGCGTCGGCCCGATCACCGGCGTGCCGTCCGGCGTCATGGGCCTCAGGCCGCACCAGAAGCTCGCCTTCGTCAGATCGCCCCCGTCCGGGAACAGGTCGCCGACGGAATGATCGAGCGTCGCGCGCCGGGCCGGCCGCAGCGTCATGTCATAGCCGCAGACCTCCGCCGTGCCGCCGACGCGGATGCGGTCGCCGAGGCGGGTGATCGCCACCTTGTAGGTCTCGTCCATCACCGTCGACACCGGTGCGGCCGCCTCGTCGACGACCGGCGCGGTGATCGAATAGCCCTTCACCGGATAGACCGGGATCGACAGGCCGAGCGGGCGCAGCAGCAGCGGCGAAAAGCTGCCCAGCGCCAGGACATAGGCATCGGCCGTGAGGAAGCCCGCATCGGTCGACGCGCCGGCGAGCCGCCCGCCCTCCACCGACAGGGCCTTGATGTTGACGCCCTGGCGGAAGACCACGCCCATGTCGGCGCACAACGCCGCGAGCTTCTGCGTGAACAGGTGGCAATCGCCCGTCTCGTCGTCGGGCAGGCGGAACCCGCCGACGAACTTCTCGCGCACCCTCGCAAGGGCCGGCTCGGCCCGGATGCAGCCCTCGACGTCCAGCACCTCGTAGGGCACGCCTGACTCGGCGAGGATGGCCGCATCCTTCGCCGTCGCCTCCAGCTGCGCCGCCTCGCGGAAGAGCTGCAAGGTGCCGCGGCTGCGCTCGTCATAGGCGATGCCCGTCTCGGCGCGCAGGGCCCGCAGCAGGTCGCGGCTGTATTCGGCGAGCCGCACCATGCGGGCTTTGTTGACCGCGTAGCGCGCGCTCGTGCAGTTGGCGAGCATCTGCGCCATCCAGACCCACATCGCGGGATCGAGCCGCGGCCGCACGACGAGCGGCCCATGCTTCATCAGGAGCCACTTGACCGCCTTGACCGGCACGCCGGGCCCGGCCCACGGCGCGGAATAGCCGGGCGAGACCTCGCCGGCATTGGCATAGCTCGTCTCGAGCGCAGGCGCCGGCTGCCGGTCGACGACCGTGACCTCATGCCCAGCCTTGGCGAGGTAATACGCGCTGGCGACGCCGATCACGCCGCTGCCGAGAACGAGCACCTTCACGACATTCCTCCGCTCACCGGATCAGCCCCGCCGCATCATCGGCAGGCGATGCCTCAGGCGCAGGATACACGCAATGATCCCCTCATTTCCTTGCATGATATCGAACTATATGCGAATATTAGCCGGATCATTGCAAATTATGTTCATGTTTTAGAGGAAAATTGCATGCGCGAGCTTGATGCGACAGACCTGCGCATGGTGCGCCTCCTGCGTCAGGACGGCCGGATGAGCAATGCCAAGCTCGCCACCGAGGTGGGCCTGTCGCAGTCGGCCTGCCTGCGGCGCCTGCACAACCTCGAGGAAAGCGGCGTCATCCGCGGCTATGCTGCCATCGTCGACGAGGGGCCGCGCAGCGACGCGACGGTGGTCATCGTGCAGATATCGCTCGAGCGTCAGACCGAGGAGTTCCTCCGCCGTTTCGAGGCCGCGGTGCGCAAGTGTCCCGAGGTGCAGGAGTGCTACCTGATGACCGGCCTCGCCGATTACCACCTGCGCGTCTCGGCCAAGGATGCCGCCGACTACGAGCGCATCCATACGGACGTCCTGTCGCGGCTACCCGGGGTCGCGCGCATCCAGTCGGCCTTCGCCATCCGCAGCGTCGTCCGTGCCGCCCGCCCGTGAGGGGACGGCCGGCTACAGTACGCGGGCCAGCTTCCAGGCCAGTTCGACCTGGCTCGAGGTGCCGGTCTTCTTGAACAGGTTGTGCAGGTGCACGCGCGCCGTATTCGCCGTGATGCCCATCATCGCGGCGATCTCGTTCAGCCGCAGGCCGGAGCAGAAGAGCTCGGCAAAGCGCGATTCCTTGTCCGACAGCGAGAACAGGCAGGCGAGTTCCTCGTGATTGGCGCGCAGCCGGCTCTTCAGGTCGATGATGAAGACATAGGCGGTGCCCATGCCGGTGCCCTCGCCACGCCCGCACGGCGCGATCTTGAGCGCGAAGCGGCATTCTCCGTCGGCGTTGGGAACGGCGATGACCCGCGAAGGGGGCGTGGCGCCCGCGAGGGCGGCCTTGGCCATCTCGCTGACGGTGGCCGCGAGCGTGCGGTCCACGACCGAGCGCAGGGCCCGCAGACGGCCGCCGCGGCCCTCGATGCCGCAGCCGGCGACGATCGCCGCCCGCGCCCGTTGGTTGGCGAAGAGGATGAAGCCCTCCTCGTCGACCACCACGTAGCCCCAGGGCACGCACCGGTCGACGACCGCGGCGCTCATGAAGGCGCCCGGCGGGCGCGGCGGCAGCGCCTGCTCCCGCAAGGTGTCGGCGATCCCCTGGAGCAGTGCCCCGAAGGCGCGGCGCTCCTGCTCGAGGACGATGAGGTCCTGCCGCGCCGGCAGCAACACCGAGGCGAGGGCGAAAGCCGTCGGATCGGGGGCGATCCGCATGGTGCCGGTCAGGAGGCGCCCGTCGAGAAACCGCTCCAGGATGACCAGCGGCCCGTCCGACGGGGTGCTCAGCAGGGAGGATTCCCTGACGCCGACATCGCTCGCCACCGGCTGAAGCAGGGCCTGGCAGTGGCTCGCGATCGCGCTCGCCTCGGGCCCTGCCACGTGCAACGGGGCCGCCGTGCGGCTCGCCGCGTTGAGCTGCGCGGCGATGCTGCTCCGCGCACCCGAGAGGCGACAGAACACGTCGACCATGCTGGTGACGATCTCGCGCCCGCGCTTCATGCCGCGCGCGGCCGACGGCTGCGGCAGTGCCGCCATGCCCTCCGGCAGCGTCCCGGCCGATCTTCGCTCCACGGCCTCCCGGCCGCCTCTTGAAGTCTGGCTTGAATGCATCGACGCCCCCGTTTTGGTGTTTACTGACGTTCACCTTCAACAGGACAAAATTACCCCCGCCCCAACCCGAGAACGGCGACGAGCATCAGGGAAATTACATTAAATAGAAAATTTTCGCAATATTTTTGATTAAAATTCTCCAAATGCGAAACGTTCATGTGCTCGCCAATACCTGCGCGTGTAACGGTGCTTTTTCGACCGCCGCCCCCTAGCGCTCCCGGAAGGCCCTTGCGAAACTGTCGGTCAGCGGCCGCAGCAGATAGGCGAAGAACGTCCGCTCGCCGGTCTTGATGAAGACCTCCGCCGGCATGCCCGGCGTCGGCCGGAACTTCGGCAGCTCGGACGCCGCCGCCTTGTCGAGGGAGATCCGGGCGATATAGGCGCTGCTGTGGGTCGTGCCGCGCTGCTCATCCGGCAGCGCATCGGCCGAGACGTAGACGACTTCGCCCGGGATCATCGGCGTGATGCGCTGGTTCAACGCGGTGAGCCGCACCAGGGCCGTCTGGCCGCTGTGCAGGCTGTCGATGTCCTGCGGGCGCACGCGTGCCTCGATGATGAGCTCGTCGTTGGCCGGCAGGAGCTCGAGGATGTCCTTGCCGGGCGCAACGACGCCGCCGGCGGTATGGAACATGAGCTTGACGACGATGCCCTTCACCGGCGCCTCGATCGTCACGCGCTCGCTGACCCCTTCGGCCATCCGCGTCCGCTCGCGCACGTCGTCGAGCTCGCTCTGGGTGTTCCGCAACTGCTCGGTCGCCGACTGGATGAGCTGGGAGCGCACGTGCGAGATCTTCTGCTGCTCGCGGCTGATGCGCTCGCGCGCGTCGCTGATGCCGGCCGTGAGCTGGCCGATCTGGCCCTCGAGGCCCGCCTGCGCGCGTTCGAGCGCCAGCACGTCCGGCTTGCGGACGTAGCCCTTCTTCAGGAGCTCGCGCTTGCCCTCCAGCTCCTGCGCCACGAGGCCGAGCTGCACCTGGACCGCGCGAAGCTGCGCCCGCCCGCCGTTGATGTTCTCGCGCAACGCGGCGATGCCCTGTTCGAGGATGGCGACCTCGCTCGTCACCCGCTCCCGCCGTGCCTTGAACTCGATCTTCTGGCCCTCGAGGATGGCCGCGACCTCCGGATCGGCGGCGCGGGCGAGCAGATCGGGATCGAACTGCAGCTCCTGCGCGCCGGCGACCTCGGCCTCCAGCCGCGCCTGGATGGCGAGCAGGCGGTCGTGCCGGAGGGTGAGGCGCCGCAGGTTGGCCTTGGCGTCGGTGTCGTCGAGCAGCACCAGCGGCTGCCCGGCTTCCACGATGTCGCCCTCCCGCACCATGATCTTCGAGATGATGCCGCCCTCGAGGTGCTGGATGATCTTGTTCTGGCCCGTGGCGACGAAGGTGCCGGACGCGACCACCGCCCCGTCGATGGGCGCGACGCTCGCCCAGACGCCGAAGCCGAAGACCCCGAAGACGAGGACCAGCGAGCCGAGCAGCAGCGGCCAGCGCGTGGCGCGCGGCACGTCCTCGCACCACTCCTCACCGGTGATGATCGCATGGGGCATCGTTTCCTCCCGAATGTCCCCGGCCTATGCCTGCGGCTGCGCCGGCACGCCCGGTGCCCGGGCGGCGGCGAGCGCCTCGTCCTGCGTCTGCGCCATGAGGCGCGGCAGGATCTGGTCGCGCTCGCCGAAGGCCGCCACCTGCCCCTCGCGCAGGATCAGGATCTTGCTGACGCTCTGCAGGACCGCAGGCCGCTGCGTGACGAGCACGACCGTGATGCCCTGGCGCCTGGCGCGGGCGAGCGCCGCTGCGAGTGCGCGCTCGCCCATGGTGTCGAGATTGGCGTTGGGCTCGTCGAGCACGATGAGCCGCGGCTCGCCGAAGAAGGCCCGGGCCAGCGCGATCTGCTGCTTCTGTCCACCCGAGAGCGGGCTGCCGTCCACCGCGATCTCCGTCTCGTAGCCGTCCTGGAACCCGGAGATCATCTCGTGCACGCCGGCGAGGGCGGCCGCCTTGGCGATCTCCTCGTCGGTGGCGTCTTCCCGCATGCGGGCGATATTGGCCTTGATCGTGCCGGGGAAGAGCTCGATGTCCTGCGGCAGGTAGCCGATGCTCTCGCCGAGCTGGCGCCGGTCCCAGTTGCGCAGGTCCATGAAATCGAGGCGCACGCTGCCGGCCGTGGGCGCGATGCAGCCGACGAGCATGCGCGCCAGGGTCGACTTGCCGCCGCCCGAGGGGCCGATGACGGCGAGCGAATCCCCCGCCTCGAGCGTGAAGGAGACGCCGTTGAGCACCGTGCGCCGCGTGCCGGGCGGGATGTAGAGCAGTTTGTCCGCTTGCACCCGCCCTTCCGGCTTCGGCAGCAGCATGCGCTCGGTGTCGTTCGCCGGCATGTCGAGGAGCGAGCGGACGCGCCGGTAGGCAGACTTCGCCTGCACGAAGCCGCGCCAGCCGTCGATGGCGCCCTCGATCGGCGCCAGAGCGCGGCTGGCGATGAGTGAGGCGGCGATCATCATGCCGCCGGTGACGCTGCCCTGCACGGCGAGATAGGCGCCCCAGCCGAGGATGCCGATCTGCGTCACGAGCCGCACGTAGCGCGACACGCTGGCGAGATAGATGTTGCGGTCGTTGGCGTGGACCTGCGCCTTCATGGAAGCCGCATTCTCCCGCCCCCACAGCAGGATCGCCTCCTCCAGCATGCCCATCGCGCCGATGACCTGGGCGTTGCGCGCCTGGGCCGAGGCCTGGATGTTGGCGCGCATGGCGAAATTGCCTGCAACGCCATATTCCTTCGCCGTCATGCGCTCGTTGAGCACGGCGATGCCGAAGAGCACCACGCCCGCGCCGGTCGCGATGATGCCGAGCGCCGGATGGATGAGGAAGACGGCGAGGAAGTAGAGGGGCGCCATCGGCGCATCGAACATCACGAGCATCACCGGCCCGTTGATGAAGGAGCGCACCTGCTGCAGATCACGCAGGGCCTGGATGTCGCGCGTCGCCCCGACATCGGCCGAGCGCAGCGCGGCGGACATCACGGGAGCGCCGAGCAGGCTCTCGAGCTGCACGGCGATGCGCGTCAGGACGAAGCGGCGCAGGGCGTCGAGCAGGACGAGCAGGGTCAGCGCGCCGACGGCAATGATCGACAGCATGGCGAGCGTGTCGATGCTGCGGCTCGTCAGGACACGATCCGACAGCTGGAACAGATAGAGCGGCACCGTCAGCATCAGGATGTTGATGACGACGGAGAAGGCGCCGACCTGCAGGATGCCGCGGCTGCATGCGCGCAGGCCGTTGCGGATGACGTCGGCCCGCGGCTGGTAGGCACGCCGGCTGGTGCTCTTGCCCGTGCCTGCGCCGCCTCCCTTGCCGCCGGCAGGGGGGGTCGGCGCGATGATCTGGTCGCGCGCCTGTTGCCGGCCGGCAAGATCGACCGGCGGCGGCGCCTTCTGCGGGGAGGCGCCGGCATCGGGTGCGGCCTTGCGGGCCGTGGCGGCAGCGCCCGGACGCTCCGTCGTGAAGACCGGCGGCCAGGTGGCCCGCGGCAGCCGCAAGGCTTCTCCCCCGGATGGTCGCGGCATGTCGCCGAGATTCCGTGGACGCCCGGCAGCGGCGCCAGAGGCCGTCGTATCATCACGCGTCGGATCTCGCATCTGCCGCCTCCCGGCTTCGTCTGATGCCGTGTCGCGTTGCTGGTCAGCCCGTCAGCGTGTGTAGCGCGTCGCCGCTCGCCGCCGCTGGTGCGTGGGCGAGCGCCTCCGTCAGTTCGTCGTGAGCCATCTGTTCGACGGCGCCAGCGACCTGGGTCACCACATTGGCGTCTCCGTCGAAGAGCACGTTCTGCTGCACGATGACGTTGAACTCGGTGTAGTTGCCGGCCACGACCTGGGCGCCGAAGCCGCCGTTGTCGTCGATGATGACGGCGTGGTTGACGGTCGTGTTGCTGCCGGATCCGGCGAACTGGTCGAAGTCGAAGGCGCCGAAGCCGTCGCCGGACAGGTTGTGCGCGCCGCTCGCCGTGGCATCGACGACGTTGCTGTCGCTGTCGTCGATGATGTTCACCTGCACGATGAGATTGATGTCGTGGTAGTCGCCGTCGACGAAGAGCACGTTGATCGGCTTGCCGTCGGCGTCGACGAGTTGCACGGCATAGGCGCCGCCGGCGAAGGGATTGGCCAGGAAGTCGAGCCACGCGGCCACGTCGTCGCAGGCGCCCTCCCCCTCCTCGAAGCCGAACCGCGCCATGTTGATCTGGACGTTGCCGCCACTGGAAACGAACTGGCCGGAGACGGCCGCGGCAATCCCCTCGGGTCCGAGCAGGGCGATAAGCGCATTGACGTCGCCGTCGAACAGGATCGACGACTGGACCGCGATGAAATGCTCGCTGTAGATGCCGCCGATCAGTTGCAACCCGCCGCCGCTGTTGGTGTCGACGATGGCGGCCTCGTTGACCTGCAGATTGCCGCCGCTCGACAGCACCTGCTGCGAGGCCTCGCCATCGCCGATCACCGCCTGCACGAAAGCCTGGTTGAGATCGCGGTCGATGATCAGGTTGAACTGCAGGATGATGTTGTATTCGTAATAATTGCCGCTCACGACGATGAGGTCGTAGCCGTCGCTGCCGGACACCAGCACGGCCTCGTTGCTCAGGCTGTTGCCCCCGCTCGTCGTCTGCTGGGTCACTGTCCCGACGCTGTCGGGCCCCGCTTCGGCCATGGAAAGGCGCGCCGCCTGCACGTTGGCGTCGCGGTCGACGAGGCCGTTGAACTGCAGAACGGCCGTCTGCGACAGCGCACCGCCGAGATGGCTGTCGACGGAGAACCCCTGCAGAAATTGCTGGCTGCTCAGCGTCTCGAACAGCTCGCCGATCGGCCCGAACGTCGACAGGTTGCCGCTCGCGGCATTGTCGACCGTGCCGGGCACGTCGATGACGACTTCGTTGATCTGGACGTTCTGGCCGCTCTTCACCACCTGCTGCGCCTCCGCGTCCGTGAGGTCGGGCAGGTCGGGCCGGCTGCTCAGCGTATCAGCATCCTCTTCGGCATCCACCGGCGCGGCGGTGCCGTGGGCCACGAGCGCCTTGTGAGGTGTGGCGGGCGTTGGGGACGGCGCCAGCGAACCCGCGCCATGGTTGCCGCCGACCGCGCCACCGACGCCGACGTCGCCGGCATCGCCGCCCTGCACCGCCGCCTGAGCGGTGAGGCTCCCGGCGCCGACATGGATATCGAGCCACGAATGCGGCAGATCGACCGTCCCGGCAAGAAGATGGAGGCCGCCCAGGAACGCCGGCTCGACCGGAAGGCTGCTCACCCTCGCGGCATCGAGCTCGCCGATGCGGGCGGCGAAGACGGGATCGGGGCCGAGCTGCACCACCTCCGGCTCCTCGCCGTCGGCGCGCACATAGGCGAGGGACACGCTCGGCTGCTCCCCCTCGTGCGCGACAGGCACCCTGAGATAGTTCCACAGCAACTCGGTAATGCGATCGACCGGCATCGTCCCGTCCCTTCCGCTGGCGCCGGCAGTGCGGGCCCGGCTGGCCTGCCGGGTCCGCACCCCGTCCGCATCCGTCGGTTCGTCGGACTACGCGTCGTCGATCGCGCTCGTGTTGCTCTGGCCGTTGCCGCCGCTGACGATATCCTGGTCGAAGCCGGCGAAGTTGAAGGCGAACGACTGCGAGACACTGGCAGCGTTGGTGTTGCTGTCGTTGTCCATGAGGTAATTGGCCTGGGTGACACTGTAGCTGTCGTTGTTGTTGCCGAAGCCGCCGAAGCCGGTGTCACCGATCCAGGACGTGTTGCTCTGGCCGTTGCCGCCACTGTCGATGCTCTGGTCGATCGCGGCGACATTGCCGAAGCCGAGCTGAGCCACCACGCCGACATTCGTGTTGATGTCGTTGTCGAACATGATGTTCTGCTGGCCGACGTTGAACTCGTCATTGTTGCTGCCGGCGCCGAAGCCGAGGCCAAAGTCGCTGATGTCGGACGTGTTCGACTGCCCATTGCCGCCACTGACGATGCTCTGGCCCACGCCTGCGACATTCCCGAACCCGGCCTGCTGGATGGTGGTCAGGTTCATGTTCTGGTCGTTGTCGTAGAGGCCGTTGAACTGGCTGACCTCATAGCTGTCGTTGTCGCTGAAGGCCCCGAAGCCGAGGCTGAAGTCGGAGATATTGGAGGTGTTGGACTGGCCGTTGCCGCCGCTCGAGATGCTCTGTCCCACCCCGGCGATGTTGAGGCCGCCGAACTGGGAGATGCCCACGCCGTTGGCATTGGCATCGTTGTCGAACATGTTGTTGGACTGGCCGATCAAATAGCTGTCGTTGCCGTTGCCGAGGCCGAACGAGAAGCCGGTGTCGCCGATCCAGGTGGTGTTGCTCTGGCCGTTGCCACCACTGTCGATGCTCTGTCCGACGCCGGCGAAGTTCAGCCCGCCGATCTGGGCGATGTTGCCGACCTGCATGTTCTCGTCGGTGTCGGCCATGCCGTTGAACTGGTCGACGCGATAGTCGTCGTTGTTGTTGAACCAGCCGCCGGCGAAGCCACCGTCCTCAATGGCGGACGTGTTGGACTGTCCGTTGCCCCCGCTCGTCGTGGTCTGCGACAGGCCGCCGAAATTGAACAGCCCGGCCTGGTTGAGAGTGCCGACATTGGCATTGGCGTCGCTGTCGAGCATCTCGTTGCCCTGGTCGACGGAATAATAGTCGTTTCCGTTGAACCAGCCGCCGGCGCCGCCGGTGTCGGTGATCCAGGACGTGTTGCTCTGCCCGTTGCCGCCGCTGCTGATGCCCTGAGCGGCCCCGCCGAAATTGAAGAAGCCGACCTGGTTCGCCGTGCCGACGTTCATGTTGAAGTCGGAATCGTTCAAGCCGTTACTTTGGTCGACTTCAAAGGTGTCATTGTCGTTCAGGGGCATATCGTCTCTCCCTCGCAGAATAGAAACGCAGAACACTTCTCTATGGAAACGAGACAGGTGCGATCATTGAGCGTCGACGAATGGCACCATGGTTGTCGAACCCCGCAGGATTCAACCAAGCCATTATGTCGCTTCTTCTTGACCCTGCGAGTATGTCATTCCCGGAGAGGAGGAGAAGCCTATCAACTAATGCGTTTCGATTAGCAGGGGAGAAGAATCCAAGATGGTCCGGAACGGCGCAACGGCTCAAGGTCCCGGCGCAGCCATGCGCTGCCGGCCCCGCTCGCGCGAGGAAGAAGCATCCGAGCGGACGTGAAAAATTAAGGCCGCGCCGGCGCTACTTCGCGCCGAAGGCCGCCGCGCCCGCGGCCACGAAGCGTTCGCCCGCGCGGGCGATCTGCTCAAGCGTCATGCCCGGCTTGTAAAGGGCCGAGCCGATGCCGAAGCCATCGGCGCCGGCCCGCGCGAATTCGGCCATGTTCTCCGGCGAGATGCCCCCGACGGGCAAGATCTTCAGATCCCGCGGCAGGACCGAGCGCAGCGCCTTGACCCCCGCCATGCCGACGACTTCCGCCGGGAATATCTTCACCGCCTCGGCGCCGGCCCGGCGCGCCGCGAAGATCTCCGACGGCGTCATGCAGCCGGGCAGGACATCGAGCCCGCGCCCGAGCGCCATCGTCACCACCGCCTCGTCGAAATGAGGGCTGACGATGATGCGCCCGCCCGCGTCGGCGACACCCTTCACCTCCGCCGTCGTCGTCACCGTACCGGCGCCGATCAGCACGCGCTCGCCGAAGGCCTGCGCGAGGCGCGCGATGCTGTCGAGCGGTTGGGGCGAGTTGAGGGGAACCTCGACGATGGAAAAGCCCGCATCGACCAGCACCTGCCCGACGGCGACGGCCTCGTCCGGCGTCACACCGCGCAGAATGGCGACGAGCGGGCGGGTTGCCAGAGCTTCGACGAGACGCATCGCTTCCTCCCGGGGGCCGGCGGCGGATCTGCCGCTTCATGCCGCCCCATTTAGCGCAGACCGGCGCCGCGAGCCATGCCGATCATGCCGAGCCGCTCATGCGCTGACGTTCCCCTCTCACGACTCTCCGCCCGGGTCGGGGGTATCGACGAGCCCCGGCTCCTGCTCGGCCTCGTCCATGGGCTGGCGGGTGAAGCCGCGCACCGTCGGGCTCGTCTCCTCGGCATCGCGACGGATCTCGACCGGGCTCAGCACATAGGCCGTCAGCAGCTCGGCGATGGAGCGCAGCGCGTGCATGTGGATGCGCTCGTAGCCGTGCGAGGCGTCGATGCCGAAGGTGACGAGGGCCGCGCGCACATCGTGCCCCGCGACCACCGCCGAGGCGGAATCCGACCTGTAGAAGCGGAAGATGTCCTTCTGGTAGCGGATGTCGTTGTCACGGCACAGGCGCACCAGCTTCTGCGTCAGGTGGAAGTCGAACGGGCCGGTCTGGTCCGCCATGGCGATGGTGACGCCGAACTCGTCCGAATTCTGCCCCGGCCCCGTCGTCCCGTTGTCGATGGCGACGATCGATGCGACGTCGTTGGCGAGCGCCGCCGAGGCACCGACCCCCGTCTCCTCCGCGATGGTGAAGACCCAGTGGGTGTCCACCTCCGGCTCGGCGCCTTCGGCCTTCAGGGCCTTGAGCGCGGCGAGAAGGATCGCGACCCCGGCCTTGTCGTCGAGGTGGCGCGAGACGATGAAGCCGTTGTGCAGGAACTCCGGCTGCGGGTCGATGGCGACCGTGTCGCCGACGTCGATGCCGAGATGGGCGAGGTCGCGCGGGTTGCGCGCCAGCGCGTCGACGCGCAGCTCCACGTAGGGCCAGCCGGTGGGCTGGCTGTCGACCTCGTCGTTGAAGATGTGGCCCGAGGCCTTGAGCGGCAGAATGGTGCCGCGATAGGCGCCCTTCTCGGCAAAGATCGTCGCGCGCGCGCCTTCGGCGAAACGCGCCGACCAGGTGCCGATCGGCACGAGCTCGAGCCGGCCGTTCTCCTTCAGCCGCTTCACCTGCGCACCGAGCGTGTCGACATGGGCGATGAGCGCCCGCGCCGGCTTGCTCTCACGCCCCGGCAGGACGGCGCGGATGGCGCCGCGGCGCGTCAGCTCGTAGGACAGGCCGAGCCGCTCGATCTCCAGGCAGACCTCGCGCACGATCGTATCGGTGTAGCCGGTCGGGCTCGGGATGTTCAGGAGCCGTGCCAGCACGGCGGCGAGATAGGCCGTGTCGATGGTCAGGCGCTGCATCGGTCCCGCCCGTCGAGAAGCGCCGCCTGCCGCACCGCCGCCGGCACCGAGAGCGGGAACAGCAGGTCGACGAAGCGCTCGGCCGTGGGCTGCGGCTCGTGGTTGGCGAGGCCGGGCCGCTCGTTCGCCTCGATGAAGGCATAGTCGGGCTCGCGCGGCGAGCGCACCATGAGGTCGATGCCGACGACGGGGATCTCGATGGCCCGCGCCGCCGCCACCGCCGCCGCGACGAGGCGCGGGTGCACCTCGCCGGTCACGTCGTGGATGGTGCCGCCGGTGTGCAGGTTCGCGGTGCGCCGCACGGCGATCTCCTCGCCCTGGTCAGCGACATCGTCGAGACCGTAGCCGGCCGCCGCCACGCAGCGCTCCGTCTCGGCATCGAGGGGGATGGTGGATTCCCCGCCCGTCGCCGCCGCGCGCCGGCGGCTCTGGCGTTCGATCAGCTCGCGGATGGTGGCGCGCCCGTCCCCGACGATCCGGGCCGGCCGCCGTACGGCGGCGGCGACGAGACGATAGTCGATGACGACGAGGCGCAGGTCCTCGCCGGCGACGCGCTGTTCCACCAGCACGCGGTCGCAATAGAGCTTGGCCGTCGCGATGGCCTCTTCGAGGTGCTCCATCGTCTCCACGCCGACGGCGATGCCCCGGCCCTGCTCGCCGCGCGCCGGCTTGACGACCAGCGAGCCATGCTCGGCGAGGAAGGCCTCCAGCGCCTCCCGGCCGTCGGCCTCGATCTGCGCCGGAACGGTGAGCCCCGCCCGCTCGACGACCCGGCGGGTAACGGCCTTGTCGTCGCAGATGGACATGGCGACGCCGGTCGTCAGCTCGGACAGGCTCTCGCGGCAATGCACCGTGCGCCCGCCGTAGGAGAGGCGGAAGAAGCCGCCCGGCGCATCCGTCACCTGCACGTCGATGCCGCGGCGGCGCGCCTCGTCGACGATGATGCGGGCGTAGGGGTTGAGCTCCGCCTCGGGCCCGGGGCCGACGAACAGCCGCTCGTTGATCTGGTTCTTGCGCTTCAGGGTGAAGAACGGCACGCGATAGAAGCCGAGCTTCTCGTAGAGCGCGATGGCCTGCTCGTTGTCGTGCAGCACGGACAGGTCGGTGAAGGCGGCGCCGCGCGCCTTGAAATATTCGACGATGTGGCGCACCAGCGCCTCGCCGATGCCGGGCCGAGTCGCCTGGGGATCGACCGCGAGGCACCAGAGCGACGAGCCGCGGGCCGGATCGCCGAAGGCCCGGCCGTGGTCGACGCCCATCACCGTGCCGATGACGTTGCCGGTGAGCTCGTCCTCGACGACGAAGCAGGTCACGGCGCGGCTGTCGCGCTGCGACCAGAAGAAATCGGGCCGCACCGGCACCATGCCGCGCGTCGCATAGATGCGGTTGACCGCATCGGCATCGGCGGCCGAGGCGAGGCGCCGTATGAAGAAGCCGGCCGGGCGCCGGCGCGCCGTCTTGTAGGTCGCGAGGTCGAGCCGGTAGGTGTGCGAGGGATCGAGGAACATCTCCTGCGGCGCGAGCGACAGCACCACGTGCGGGTCGCGCACGTAGACGGCGATGTCGCGCCGCTCGGGCGCCTCGGCGCGCATCGTCTCGACCAGCGCCTCGGCACTCTCGAAGGTCTGGCCGAACAGGAGGCGCCCCCAGCCGCAGTCGACCGCGGCCCCTGTCTTCGTCTGTTGCGTATCGCTCTCGCGCCCCTCGCCGAAGGGCGGCACCATGGCCTGGTTGCGCATGCGCTCGAGGCGGTGGGCATAGGCGCCGCGCCCGCGCCGCGATGTCGAACCCGTCATGCCTGTCTCCCCGGTCAAAGGCCGTGCGTCTGCAGCCACATCTCGAGCAGGGCGACCTGCCACAGCTCGGAGCCCCGAAGGGGCGTGATGGCGCTCTTGGGATCGGCGAACAGCCGTTCGAGATAGCGCTGGTCGAACAGGCCGCGCTCGCGCGCCTTCTGCGACGTGAGCGCGGCTTCGACCATCTCGAGCGTCGGCCCCTCGATGTATTTGAGGGCCGGCACCGGAAAATAGCCCTTCTTGCGGTCGATGACCTCGTGCGGGATGACCTGCCGCGCCGCCTCCTTGAGGACGCCCTTGCCGCCCTGGCTGAGCTTGTGCTCGGACGGGATGCGCGCGGCGAGTTCCGCCAGCTCGTAGTCGAGGAAGGGCACCCGCGCCTCGAGGCCCCAGGCCATCGTCATGTTGTCGACGCGCTTCACCGGATCGTCGACCAGCATCACGGTGGAATCGAGCCTCAGCGCCTTGTCGACGGGATCGTCCGCGCCGGGCATGGCGAAGTGCTCTTCGACGAAGGCGCGCGCCTCGTCCCGCATCAGGTGCCACTCGGGATTGAGATGCGTGCCGAGCCGCCCGTTGTCCCGGTCGAAGAAATGGCGGGCATAGTCGTCGACCGGCGCGTTGGAGCTGGCGAGCGGCGGATACCAGTGATAGCCGCCGAAGATCTCGTCCGCCCCCTGCCCCGACTGCACCACCTTGATGTGCTTCGCCACCTCCTGCGACAGGAGGAAGAAGCCGACATTGTCATAGGACACCATCGGCTCGGACATGGCGCCGATGGTCGCCGGCAGCGCCTCCAGCATGCGCGCGGAGGGGATGAAGATCTTGTGGTGGTCGGTGTCGTAGTGCCGGGCGATGAGATCGGAATAGACGAACTCGTCGCCCTTCTCGCCGTTCGCCTCCTCGAAGCCGATGGAGAAGGTCATCAGCCCCTTCTGCCCCTCCTCGGCAAGGAGGCCGACGATGACGCTGGAATCGACGCCGCCCGAGAGCAGCACGCCTACCGGCACGTCCGCCACCATGCGCCGCCTCACGGCCTGCCGCACGGAGGCGAGCACCATGTCGCGCCACTCCTCGGCCGAGCGCGCGACGTCCGCGGGCGTGCGCGTGAAATCGAGGCGCCAGAACTGGGTGTCCTTCTGCGCGCCGTCCGGCTCGATCACCCGCACGGTCGCGGGCGGCAGCTTGCGCACGCCCTTGAGCATCGTGCGCGGCGCCGGCACCACGGCGTGGAAGGTCATGTAATGCTGCAGCGCCACCCGGTCGATCGTCACGTCCACCTTGCCCGTCGCCACCAGCGCCGGCAGCGAGGAGGCGAACATCAGCGCGCCGTCCGCCTCGGCGAGATAGAGCGGCTTGATGCCGAAGCGATCGCGGGCCAGGACGACACGGCCGCTGTCGCGCTCGTGGATGGCGAAGGCGAACATGCCGTTGAAGCGCTTGACGCAATCGATGCCCCAGGCGTGATAGGCCTTGAGGATCACCTCGGTGTCGCCGTGCGAGAAGAAGCGGTAGCCGAGGCCGGCGAGTTCCTCGCGCAGTTCGGGGTAGTTGTAGATGCAGCCGTTGAAGGCAATCGTCAGGCCGAGGTCGGCGTCGACCATCGGCTGTTCGGCCTTGTTGGTGAGATCGATGATCTTGAGGCGCCGGTGGCCGAAGCCGACCGGGCCGCGCGCCACGACGCCGCCGGAATCGGGGCCGCGCGGTGTCATCACCCCCGTCATCCGCTCCAGCATGGCGATGTCCGCAGAGCGTCCGTCGAACCTCAGCTCACCACAAATTCCGCACATCGATCCGTCGATCTCCCCGATGACCGGCGCTTCAGGCCGGCGCCTCACGATAGATAATTTGATATCTAATCTTTACATGGCGAATGTTTTGATGTCAAAACAATGGCGGAGCAAGCCATGAAAGTTGATGAACGTCAGACAGTCCCGGTGGGTTCCGGGCTGGGGGAAGCCGGATCGAGCGCCGGTGGTTCCATGCGCATCCTGCCGGCGCAGGACGACCTGCAGGCCCTGTCGAAGGCCATCCGCCGCATCGTGCATGTGATGGAGACGCGCTCGAAGGCGATCTCGCGCTCGGTGGGCCTCACCACGTCGCAGATCGTCATCCTGCAAGGCGTCGCCGACCTCGGCGAGGTGACGACGAATGCCCTCTCCCGCTATGCCGACTTGACGCCGGCGACCGTCGTCGTGACCCTGGAGAAGCTCGAGGGGCGCGGCCTCGTCGAGCGCTACCGCAACGTCGTCGACCGGCGCATCGTCCACACCCGGCTGACGCCGGCAGGGCGGGACGTGCTCGCGGCAGCCCCGTCCCTCCTGCCCGACGAGGCGGCGGCCATGCTCGCGGCCCTGCCCGCCGGTGAACGCGCCGGTCTCGTCAGCGCCGTGCGCAACCTCGCCGACATGATGGAAGCGACGGGAAGCGTGCTGCCCGCGCCCACCGGCTCATGAGCCCTTGGCCGTCCCCGGCGCGCTCATGCCCGGTGCCGGCGCGAGCGCCCTGAGCGCGTTCATGATGGCGGCGACGTCGATCACCTCCTGCAGCAGCGCCCCCTGCACCGGCGCGAGGAAGCCGGCGGCGGCCGCGAGCATGCCGAGACCCGACAGGCCGATGCCGACATAGACGCTCTGAAGCGCGATGCGCCGCGAGCGCCGGGCGATGACGAGCGCATCCGCCACAGGCGCAAGCCCTTCCACCAGCAGCACGACATTGGCCGCCTCCGCCGAGGCGCTCGCCCCGCGCGCGCCGACAGCGATGCCGACATCCGCCTCCGCGAGGGCCGGCGCATCGTTGATGCCGTCGCCGATCATCATGACCGCACCCGTGGCCCTGCGGCGCTCCCGCCGCACGATGCCGAGCTTGTCCTGCGGGGACAGGTCGCCGCGGGCCTCCGCCAGCGGCAGGCCGGCGGCGATCTCGGCGACGATGTCGCTGCGGTCGCCGGAGGCGAGGACGAGCCGGGAGACGCCCTCCTGCTCCAGGCGCGCGAGCAGGCCCGCCGCATCCGGCCGCAGGAGATCGGCGAGCAGCAGCACCGCCGCGAGGCGCCCGTCCACCGCGACCGCGACCGCCGCCGTGCTGCCGTCCATGCCCTCGATCGGCGGCACGGCCCCGTCGAGATATTCGCCGACATAGGACAGGCTGCCGACGGCGACCGCCCGCCCCTCCACCCGGCCAGCGAGCCCCCGCCCGGCCGTCTCGCTCACCTCATGTGGCGCCGACAGGGCGAGGCCGCGCTCCCCCGCCGCCTCGATCAGCGCCTCGGCGACGACATGCGCGGAGGCCTGGTCGAGCGAGGCGGCGAGCCGCAGTGCCTCGTCGGCATCGACATCTCCGTCCCCGTTCGCCCCGGCGAAGACCCGGACATCGACGAGGCGGGCGCGACCGAAGGTCAGGGTCCCCGTCTTGTCGAGCACGGCGGTGCGCGCCTGCGACAGGGCTTCCAGCGCCCCGCCGCCCTTGATCAGCACGCCATGCCGCGCCGCCTGCGACAGCCCGGCGACCAGCGCGACGGGCACGGCGAGAATGAGCGGGCATGGCGTCGCCACGACGAGCACCGCGAGCGCCCGCACCGGATCGCCGCTGACGAGCCAGGCGGCGCCGGCGAGCAGCACGGTGACGGCGAGGAAGGCGATGGCATAGCGGTCGGCGAGGCGTGCCATCGGCGCCTTGGCCTTCTGCGCCTCCTCGACGAGCCGGACGATGCCGGCATAGGTGCTCTCGGCCGCCGGCCTCAGCACGAGGAGATCGAAGGCGGCGCCGATATTCGTCGTGCCGCTCAGCGCTTCCCGCCCCGGCAACAGCCGCACCGGCACGGATTCACCCGTGATGGCGGACTGGTCGACCATCGCCGGCTCGTCGACGACGCGCCCGTCCACCGGCAGCACGTCGCCCTGGCGGATCAGGAGGCGCTCGCCGGGGTGGATGTCGGCGAGCGGCACCTCGGCGATGCGTCCCTCCCCGTCGTAGCGCAGGGCGCTGCGCGGCACGCGCGAGAGCAGCGCCCGCATCTCCCGCCGGGCCCGGCCTTCCGCGTAGAATTCGAGATACTGCCCGCCTGCATACATCAGCGCCACGACGGCGCCGGCGAGCGTCTCGCCGAGAACGAGCGCCCCCGACATGGACAAGGCGGCGACGATATCGAGCCCGACGTCGCCGCGGCGCAGGCTGGTGATGATCTCGACGACGAGCGCCGCGAGCACCGGCGCCGTCGCCGCCGCCCAGACGTAGGGCGCAGCCGCGCCATGGCCGGCCATGCGCAGCACGAACCCGCCGGCGAGCCCGAGCACGGCGAGGAGCACGAGGAACGGACGCAGTCTGGCAACGCTCTCGGACAAGGCGAAGGCCCGGCACCGCCGCACGGCGCGGCAGCACCACTATGCAGCGCGATGCATCAAGGACAAGCGCGGCAAACCGTCCGAACCGCAAGCTTTCTATCGGGAGATGAGCCGCGAAGATCTGCCACGCATCGCAGGGCTCCCTTCCGCCCCCTCTATCAACCGCTTGCTCACCTGGAAAGCAGATCGATGAGTTTACGGGCCAGATCACACCTTGTAGATTGCACATATGGCGCTCAAACGGATGGACAACGTAGGAATCGTCGTCGAAGACCTCGGCGGAGCGATCGATTTCTTTCGCGAGCTCGGTCTCGAGCTCGAAGGGCGGGCCACGATCGAAGGAGAATGGGCCGGACGTGTCACTGGGCTCGCCGGTCAGCGTGTCGAGATTGCCATGATGCGCACGCCGGACGGCCACAACCGGCTCGAGCTATCCCGCTTCCTCTCGCCGCCTGTGGCCGCGGATCACCGGACCGCTCCGGTCAACGCTCTAGGCTATCTCCGCGTCATGTTCGCCGTGGACGATATCGACGAGACGCTTGAAAAGCTTCGCAACCGCGGCGCGCAGCTCGTCGGCGAAGTCGTCCAGTACAAAGACGCATATCGGCTCTGCTACATCCGCGGGCCTGAAGGGCTTCTCATCGGACTCGCCCAGGAACTCAGCTGAGCGCGCCTGCAGGTCGTCGGCCTGCGCCCCGTCTAGCCCTCCAGCTCCTCGCGCAGCATCTCCAGCTCCAGCCAGCGCTCCTCCGCCGCCGAGAGCTCGCCCTGCACCTCGGCGAGCTTCGCGCTCACCCGCGCGAAGCCGTCGGGATCGCGGGCATAGAGCGCCTCGTCGGAGAGCCTTCCGGCCAGCTCGGCGACCGTCTTCTCCAGTTCGGTGATGCGGGCGGGCAGGGTCTCCAGCGCGTGCTTGTCCTTGAAGCTCAGCTTCTTCCGGGGCGCCGGCGCCGCCGCTTTCTCGGCCGCCGGCTTCGGCGCCTTCTGGACCTTCGCCTTCTCCACCGCGCGCGCGCCGACGCCGCTGCCGCGCTGGGCGACCATGTCGCTGTAGCCGCCGGCATATTCGACGAAGCGCCCCTGCCCCTCCGCCATCAGGACGGATGTCGCCGCCCGGTCGAGGAAATCGCGATCGTGGCTGACGAGGAGGACCGTGCCGGCATAATCGGCCAGCATCTCCTGCAGCAGGTCGAGGGTTTCGAGGTCGAGGTCGTTGGTCGGCTCGTCGAGCACGAGGAGGTTCGAGGGGCTGGCGAGGGCCTTGGCGAGCAAGAGCCGCGCCCGCTCGCCGCCGGAGAGCACCTTGACCGGCGTGCGCGCCTGCTCCGGCGAGAACAGGAAGTCCTTCATGTAGCTGACGACGTGCCGCGACTGCCCGTTGACGACAACGCTGTCGCCCGCTCCGTCGGTCAGCACCTCCGTCAGGCTCGCCTCGGGGTCGAGGGCCGAGCGCGTCTGGTCGAGCCGCGCCATGGCGACGTTCGCCCCGAGCCGCACCGTGCCGGCATCGGGCGCGAGCCGGCCCGTCAGCATCTCGACAAGGGTCGTCTTGCCGGCGCCATTCGCGCCGACGATGGCGACGCGTTCGCCGCGGAAGATGCGGATGGAGAAGTCCTCGACGATGCGGCGTTCGCCGTAGGCCTTGGCGATGTGCTTGGCCTCGACGACCAGGGTGCCGGACAGCTCCGCCTCGCTCACCGTCATGTCGACATTGCCGAGCACGCGGCGCTGCTCGCGCCGCTCCCTGCGCATGGCACCGAGTTCGCCGAGACGGCGCTGGTTGCGCTTGCGCCGGGCCGTGACGCCGTAGCGCAGCCAGTCCAGCTCCATGGCGATCTTGCGGTCGAGCTTGTGGCGCTCGCGCTCCTCCTGCTCCAGCACCTCGTCACGCCAGGCCTCGAAGGCGGCAAAGCCCTTGTCGAGCCGCCGGGTGACGCCGCGGTCGAGCCAGACGGTGGCGCGCGACAGGCTTTCGAGGAAGCGCCGGTCGTGGCTGATGAGCACCAGCGCCGAGCGCATGCCCTTGAGCTCGCTCTCCAGCCATTCGATGGCCGGCAGGTCGAGGTGGTTGGTCGGCTCGTCGAGGAGGAGGATGTCCGGCTCCGGCGCGAGCACGCGCGCCAGCGCCGCCCGGCGCGCCTCCCCGCCCGAGAGGTTAGCGGGCGCCTCATCGCCGGTGAGGCCGAGCTGCTCGAGGAGGTAGCGCGCGCGGTAGGGCTCGTCGCCCGGCGCCAGCCCCGCCTCCACATAGGCGTGCGTCGTCGCGAAGGCCGACAGGTCCGGCTCCTGCGGCAGGTAGCGGATCGTCGCCGTGGGCTGGGCGAAGCGCTCGCCCCGGTCCTCTTCCACGAGCCCGGCGGCGATCTTGAGCAGCGTCGACTTGCCCGAGCCGTTGCGGCCGACGAGGCAGAGCCGCTCGCCCTCGCCGACGCTGAGCTCGGCGCCCGTCAGGAGCGGCGTGCCGCCGAAGGTCAGGTGGATGTCGGTCAGTTGCAGGAGCGGCGGGGCCATGGTGCTCAAATGCTTTCGGCGCGGGATGGTTCGCCCGCCATCTAGCGCAGCCGGGCGCCGCTGCCAAATGCGACGGTCAGCCGGCCCGCTCGCGGAAGAAGGCGTCGATCGTCACCGCCGCCGTGTCGAGATGGCCGAGGAGGACGGCAACCGCCCGCGCCGCATCGCGCTGACGCGCCGCCGCCAGCATGGCGAGGTGGTCCTCCTGGGCCATGTGCTCCTGCCCCTTGGCGGCGAGGTGGAAGCGCACGTAGCGGTCGGCCGAGGCGAGCTGCTGCTCGGTGAGCGCGAGCAGCCTCGGCCGCCCGGCGCGGGCATAGAGCGACATGTGGAAGCGCCGGTTGAGCTCGCCCATGCGGCCGGGCTCCGTCTCGGCATCCATCTCGGTGATCAGCTCCTCGGCGCGCGCGAAGTCCTGCGCGTCGAGATGGGGGATGGAGAGGGTGAGCGCCGCCGGTTCGAGCGCCCGGCGGA
Organism: Chelatococcus caeni; assembly: GCF_014196925.1. Classification (GTDB taxonomy): domain Bacteria; phylum Pseudomonadota; class Alphaproteobacteria; order Rhizobiales; family Beijerinckiaceae; genus Chelatococcus_A; species Chelatococcus_A caeni. The sequence continues at coordinate 411,384 of NZ_JACIEN010000003.1, forward strand.
TGGCGTAGTTGTCGGCGGCATCCTCGGCCGAGATGTCGGTGACGACGGCGCCCTTATGCGGCACGAAATCGATGAGGGCCTGGGCTTCGAGCTGCCGCAGCGCCTCGCGCACCGGCATGCGGCTGACGTTGAAGAGCCGCGCCAGCTCCTCCTGCCGGAGTGGCGTGCCGCCGGACAGCCGACCGCTCAGGATGCCCTGGCGCAGGGTCGCCTCCACGAACTCCGTCGCGGTGCGATAGCGCGGGCCGACATCGGCCACGAGGGCCGCAACCGCCTCGCTCCCTTCAGCCGCCACGGCGCGTCGTCCACCGTCCATCGTCATTCGCATCCAATATCCACTTGTCGATTGGATCCAATTTAGCAATACTCCGGCCCGCGCTTCAACCGCAAAGTCCATCGCCGCAGAAGCTCCGCCATGCGCACCGAAACCGCCACCACCGCCGGCGACGGCGTCGAACCCGTCCATTCCGTTGCTGCCGCATCAGCGCCGGCGAGCGGTTCTGCGGTCCAACCGGTCTTCGCCGGCGCCCTCGCCGCCGTGGTCGGCTTTGCCTCGTCCTTCGCCATCGTGTTGCAGGGTTTTGCCGCTGCCGGCGCATCGCCGGCCGAGGCCGCCTCTGGCCTCCTCGCGCTCTGCGTCGTCAAGGGGCTGCTCGGAGCCTTCCTCTCCCTGCGCACGCGCCTGCCGATCAGCATCGCCTGGTCGACGCCCGGCGCGGCGCTCCTCGTCGCCACGGGAGCCATGCACGGCGGCTATGCCGCCGCGACGGGCGCCTTCCTCGTCGCCGCGGGCCTCGTCGTGGTCGCCGGCCTGTGGCGCGCCTTCGGCCGCGCCGTCGCCGCCATCCCCGTGTCGCTGGCGAGCGCCATGCTCGCCGGCGTCCTCATGGACCTGTGCCTCGCGCCGGTGCGCGCGGTCGGCGCGATGCCGCTGCTCGCCCTGCCCATCATCCTCGCCTGGGCGGTGACGATGCGCGTCGCCCGGCTCTATGCCGTGCCGGTCGCGGTCGTCGTCACCGCGCTCATCGTCGTCTTCGCGACGCCGATCCCCGACGGCGCGCTTGCCGACATCTGGCCACGGCCGGTCTTTGTCGTGCCCGCCTTTACGCTTGACGCCCTCGTCGGCATCGCCCTGCCGCTCTTCATCGTCACCATGGCCTCGCAGAACATCCCCGGCCTCGCCGTGCTGCGCACCAACGGCTACCAGCCGGACGTGAAGCCGATCTTCGTGTCGACCGGCCTCGCGAGCGGCGTCATCGCCTTCTTCGGCGGCCATCTCGTCAACCTCGCCGCCATCACGGCCGCCCTGTGCGCCGGGCCCGAGGCCCATCCCGATCCACGCCGGCGCTACATCGCCGCGGCCGTCGCCGGTGCGACCTATGTCGTGCTCGGCCTCGGCGCGGGCTTTGCCGCGGCCTTCATCGCCGCCTCGCCGCCGCTGCTCATCGAGGCGGTGGCCGGCCTCGCCCTCCTCGCCAGCCTCGCCGGCGCGCTCGTCGCCGCCCTCTCCGGCGAGAACGAGCGCCTGCCGGCGATCGTGACCTTCGTCACCGCCGCCTCGGGCACGGCCTTCCTCGGCATCGGCGCCGCCTTCTGGGCGCTCATCGCCGGCGGCGCCCTGATGCTGCTGATGCGGCGGCACCGCTGACCGTGCGGGTCGGCTCCGACGAAGAATCGGTTAGACTCCGCCGAAGAGACAGGACACGCACAGGAGGAAGACGCATGCGATCGATGCTGCTCGGGGCCGCACTCGCCGTGACACTGGCCAGCCCCGCGGCCGCCTCGTTCCAGTCCTGCGTCGCCGGCCTGAAGCAGGAGGCGGCACAGCAAGGCGTCAGCCGCGCCATCCTCGACCGCGCACTCGACATCTCCGCCCCGGACGAGAAGGTGCTGCGTCTGTCGACGGTCCAGCCCGAGTTCAAGACGCCGATCTGGGACTATCTCGCCTTCCTCGTCGACGAGGAGCGTGTCACCCAGGGGCGCGCCATGATGCGCCGCTACGACAACATCCTGCGCGCCGCCGAGCGCCAGTTCGGCGTCGACCGCTTCGTCATCGCGGCCGTCTGGGGGGTCGAGACCGACTTCGGCCAGGAAGCGGGCAGCTCTTTCCTGCCGCATGCGCTCGCGACGCTGACCTGTGCCAGCAACCGGCGCACGAGCTTCTGGAAGGGCGAGCTGATGGCGGCGCTCAAGCTCGTCCAGCGCGGCGACCTCTCGCTCGACAAGCTCTACGGCTCGTGGGCCGGCGCCTTCGGCCAGACGCAGTTCATCCCCTCCACCTACCAGCGCCTCGCGGTCGACTTCGACGGCGACGGACGCCGCGATCTCGTCAGTTCGGTCGCCGACGCGCTCGGTTCCACCGCCAACTATCTCAAGCGGGCGGGCTGGCGCCAGGGCGAGTCGTGGATGTTCGAGGTGCGCGTGCCGGCCGGCTACAACGGCCCCACGGGCCGGCGCAACAAGGCGCCGCTGTCCACCTGGGCGCAGCGTGGCGTTACCCGCGCCGACGGCTCGCCGCTCTCCGGCGGGGCGCAGGCCGGCTTGCTGCTGCCGGCGGGCCCCAACGGCCCGGGCTTCCTCGTCTTCCGCAACTTCGACGCCATCTATTCCTACAACCAGGCGGAATCCTACGCCCTCGCCATTTCCCACCTCGCCGATCGCATGGCCGGCTACCCGCCGCTGCGCACGCCCTGGCCGACGGATGATCCGGGCCTGTCGCGGGCGCAGCGCCTGCAGCTGCAGAAGCTCCTCATCGCGCAGGGCTACGATATCGGCGAGGCGGACGGGAAGATCGGCCCGGCGACGCGCGAGGCGATCGCCGCCGCCGAACGGCGCCTCGGCATGCCGCCGACGGGCCGCGCCGGAAGCAGGATCTACCGGGCCCTCGGCGGGCGCTAGAGACCCACCAACCGCGAGGGCCTCTGGCGAGCGGCCGCTTCGATGCCCACATCGGGAGAATGGAGAGCCTCGCCCCTTCGGACGATCGCGAGCCCCGCTTCCATGCCCCGCCCGTTCCGCTGACGGCCGATGGCCGCCCGCGCAGGGTCGGGGTAGAAGTGGAATTCATCGGGCTGCCGGTCCGCGCCGCCGCCGATGCGCTCGCCGCCGCGTTCGGCGGCCTGGTGCGGGAGGAGGATGCCCACGCCTGGCATCTCGAGGCGAGCGCCATCGGCGATCTCACGGTCGAGCTCGACGTCCAGCACGTCCATCCGCACCGCGCGCAGCAGCACCCCTTGCCCCGCCTTTCGCCGCCCGCTTCGGCGCGGCTCGGTGCGGCCCTCTCGCCCTTCGTGCCGCGCGAGCTGATCACCGCTCCCCTGCGGCTCGACGCGTTGCACCGCGTCGATCATGCCGTCGGCGTCCTGCGGGAAGCCGGCGCCCGCGGGCGCGGCATCACGCCCTTCGGCGCGCTCGGCTTGCACTTCAACATCGCCCTGCCGGATCTCGGCCCCCACACCCTGGCGTGTCTCCTCAAGGCCTTCCTCGTTCTCGAACCGCAATTGCGCGACGATACCCACCCGGACGTCGTCGCCCGCCTCTTCGCGCCGCCCGCCTATCCGCCGGCCTATGTCGAGAAGGTGCTGTCGCCCGACTACTGGCCCGATGAGGAGGCGCTCGCCGAGGACTATCTCGCCGACAATCCGACGCGCCGGCGCTCGCTCGATCTCCTGCCTCTCCTCCTGCACCGCGATCCGGAGGGCATTGCCCCGCGCCTCACCGACAAGGTCGGCAAGCGCGAGGTGCTGCACTACCGCCTGCCGCTCGCCTGTGTCGGCGAGCCCGGCTGGAGTGTCGCGGCGGACTGGAACCGCTGGGTCGCTGTCGAGCGGCTCGCCGCCGACCCGGCTGCACTCGACGCCGCGTGCCGGAAGGCGCTGGCCGGCAGGCCGGTCCTCGCGGCGGATGTGTGAGCGTTACGGCAGGTCGCCGCCGTCGATGCCGATGACGTGGCCGCTCACATAGGAACTCTCATCGCTGGCCAGGAACAGCACCAGGGCGGCCACCTCCTCCGCCGTGCCGACGCGCCGCATGGGGTAGGGAGCGACCAGTTGCTCGGTCGTTACCTTCCAGTCGCGCCGCACCCGCTCCAGCATCGGGCTCTCGATCGGTCCCGGCGCAATGGCGTTGATGCGCATGTCGCGTCCATATTCCTGGGCAGCGGCGCGCGTCATGTGGATGACGGCGGCCTTGGATGCGCCGTAGGCAAGGATGTTGGGAAAGGCATGCCGCCCGCCGATGGAGGCCATGTTGATCATAGCCCCTTTCGCGCGCACGAGATGGGGCAGTTCGTATTTCATCGCTAGGAAGACGCCGCGCAGGTTGGTGGCGATCTGGTCGTCGAAGCCGGCGATGTCGGTGTCGGCGATCGGGGCGGGCGGCAGGTCGATGCCCGCGTTGTTGAAGGCAATGTCGAGACGACCGTAGCGCGCCACCGTGTCGGCGACGAACCGCTCCATCTGGCCGGCGTCGCGCACGTCCGACCTGAGATAGACGGCCTCGCCCCCGCTCTCACGCACGCGCTGCTCGACCACGCGGCCGAGGTCCTCCCGCCGGCCATTGAAGGCCACCCGGACGCCGGCCGCCACAAGGGCGGCGACCGTCACCGCTCCGATGCCAGAGGTGCCGCCCGTGACGATCGCCACCTTGCCTGTCAGCACGCCTGCGACCTCTGCTGCCGTGGAGCTCGCGGCAATGCCGGTGCCTCCGACCGCGCCGGCCGCCAGCATGCCGCCGAGCACTTGCCGCCGTGGCAGCCTGCCCGCCTGTGATCGACTGTCCATGTCCCTCTCCTCGCTATGGCGTGAAGAAGGCTACCGCCGCGGATTATCATGAAAAATCCGGCTCCGCTTTGTGCACCTTTAAGCAGTGCTTTATAATTTTCGCCATGTCCGCGACCTCGTCCGATCCCTTCCCAGGCCTTGCCGCCTTCCTCGCCGTCGCCGAGACTGGCGGCTTCACGGCTGCCGCCGCCCGGCTTGGCGTGTCGCCCGCAGCGGTCAGCCAGGCTGTGAAAGCGTTCGAGGCGCGCCTCGGCACGCCGCTCTTCCTGCGCACCACCCGGCGGGTAGGCCTGACCGAGGCCGGCGCCACGCTGCTTGCCCGCGCCGGGCCGGCGGCGGCCGAGATCGCCCGGGCGATCGAGGCTGTCGGGGAGATGGGCGAGGAACCGGCCGGCCTGCTGCGTCTCACCGTCCTCCGCATGGCCGTGCCGCTCGTCGTCGAGCCGGTGATCCCGGCCCTGCGGCGCACCCATTCCAAGGTGTCCGTCGAGATCTCCGTCGAGGACGCGACGGTCGACCTGCCAGCCCGCGGCTATGACGCCGGCATCCGCATCGGCGAATTCGTGGAGCGCGACATGGTGGCGGTGCGCCTCACGCGCGACATCGCCTGGTCGGTGGTCGCGAGCCCTGCCTATCTCGCCGCCCGCGGCACGCCGGAGCTGCCCGAAGACCTGACCCGGCACGAGGCCATCCGCTACCGGTTTCCGACATCGGGTGCCGTCTACCGCTGGGAATTCGAGCGCGAGGGCCGCTCGGTGACGGTCGACCCGCCGGGCGGCCTCCTCGTCAACGACGGCGCCCTGCTCGTCGCCTTTGCCACGGCCGGCCTCGGCCTCGCCTATGTCGCCGACATCGCCGCCGAGGCGGAGATCCGGACCGGACGGCTGGTACCGGTGCTGCAGCCGTTCCTGCCCCGCAGTCCGGGCCTCTTCCTCTATTTCCCTCGCCGGGCCGGGGCACAGCCGAAGCTGCGCGCCTTCATCGATGTCGCGCGCCAGGTGCTGCGGCCGGCCTAGCGGCGCGGAAGCCGCGGCTACAGCCGGACCTTGGCGTTATCCCCCATCGCCGGCCTGGTATCGGTGACGGCCGCGGCGACCATCTTGATGTAGCTCACGACGGTGCCCGGGCTATCCCAGTACTGGGCATCCTTCGGCCGCACCATCAGGACGCGGATGGAGGGATCATCCGGGCTGTCCCACCGGGCCTTGGCCGGCGTCGACCACAGCTGATGGATCTTGCGGCGGTCGTTGGAGATGGTCGCCCGCCCGGTCAGGGAGACGTATTTCTGCCCGTCCGTATCGGCAAAGGCGAGCCCGACGTTGGGATCGCGGTCGATGTCCTCGTCCTTCCAGCTGGCCGCGTCGGTGAGGAAATAGATCACCTGCCCGTCCCGGTCCGGATAGGCCGCCATGGGGCGCGAGCGGATGTCCTCGCCGTCATGCGTGGCGAGCATGCAGAAGCCGATCTTCTCCACGAGGTCCCATACGCGTGCAACGTCGTCATCGGCCATCGTTCAACTCCTTCATGCGATGACCGACGAACGGAGACGGCGGGCGTGAGTTCCCTCCGGCCGGGATCAGGATCGTCGCGGAATCTCGAGGCCCCTCTGCACGGCAGGACGCGCGAGGCCCCGCTCGAGCCAGGCCGGCACATGTTTCAGCCCGCTGAAGCCGACGAGGTCGCCTGCGCCGTAGAAGCCGATGAGGTTGCGCACCCACCCGAGCATGGAAATGTCGGCGATGCTGTACTCCTCGCCCATGATCCACGAGCGGCCGTCGAGCCGGGCCTCGAGGATACCGAGCAGGCGCTTCGATTCATGGACGTAGCGCTCGAGCGGGCGCTTGTCGGCGATCTCCCGGCCGGCGAACTTGTGGAAGTAGCCGACCTGTCCGAACATCGGCCCGATGGCGGCCATCTGGAAGAAGACCCACGCGATGGTTTCCCAGCGCCGCGCCGGGTCCTGCGGCAGGAACTGCCCCGTCTTCTCGGCGAGATAGAGCAGGATCGCACCGGATTCGAACAGGCCGAGCGGCGCCCCACCGGGGCCGTCCGGATCGATGATCGCCGGGATCTTGCCGTTGGGATTGAGCGACAGGAACTCCGGTGTCCGCGTCCCGTCGGCGCCGAACTCGATGGCGTGCGCCTCGTAGGGAAGCCCGGTCTCCTCCAGCATGATGGATACCTTCACCCCGTTCGGCGTCGGCACGGAATAGAGCTGCAGGCGCTCGGGGTGAGCGGCGGGCCAACGTTTCGTGATCGGGAAAGCGGACAGATCCGGCATCGAGGGCTCCAACGGCAGCGGGCATGGGCCGCAACGGTAGCCGATGGGCGACGGCGCTCAAGCCCCGCCGCAGCCATGAGCGAAGGGTCGCCGGCGTATGCGCGGCAGGGAATTGCTGGCCGGCACGTCAGGCGCTATCCGCAGTGATCCGCGATTGCACGGGTAGAGGACGAATCACGATGCCCCCGACGGTCTTTCCGCTGAGGCAGCCGCGCCCGCCGGTCGGTGAACGGCTGCCCGGGGGGCGACGCGCGTGACCGGCACGGTCGCACTCGCCCTCATCCCCGTGGCCCTCATGATCGCCCTCGGCTACGGGCTGCGCCGTTCCGGCTTCATCGCCGAGGCCTTCTGGCCGCAGGCCGAGCGGCTCTGCTATTTCGTGCTCCTGCCGGCCCTGTTCCTCAACGGCCTCGCGACGGCGGACATTGACGCCCTGCCCGTGCGGGAACTGGCGCTCGTGCTCGTCGGCGCCACCGTCACGGTGGCCCTCGTCGTCGTCCTCGCCCGCCCCCTGTTCCGCACCGACGGCGCCGCCTTCACCTCGATCTTCCAGGGCAGCATCCGCTTCAACAACTACATCGGGGTGAGCCTCGCCGCCGGGATCTTCGGCGCGCCGGGCATCGCGCTGGCCGCCGTGTGCAATGCGGCCATCGTGCCCACGGTCAATCTTCTGTGCATCCTCGTCTTCGCGCGGTTCGGCACGGCGCGGGTCGCGGCCCTCGGCGTCCTGCGGCTGATTGTCACGAACCCGCTGGTCGTCGCCTGCCTCGGCGGCATTCTGCTGCAGTGGCTCGGCGTGCGCCCGCCGGCCGGGATCGAGCCGGCGCTGCGCGCCCTCGGCGCCGCCTCCATGCCGCTCGGCCTCCTGTGCGTCGGCGCGGCGCTCGACTTCGGCGCGGCCCGCTCCTGGATCGGCCCGGTCGCCGCCTCTTCCGTGGCAAAATTCCTTGTCATGCCAATGGTGACGCTGCTGGCCGTGCGGCTCACCGGCCTCGGCGCACCGGCTGCGACCATCGCGCTGATGTTCCAGGCGCTGCCGACCGCCTCCTCCTCCTACATCCTCGCCCGGCAGCTCGGCGGCGACGCGCCGCTGATGGCCGGGATCACCGCCACGCAGACCGTGCTCGCAGCCTTCGCCATCCCGGCGGCACTCGCCCTCACGGCGCTCATCCCCTGATCGGCGGCAGGGCTTCCGATCACATTCTGGAAGAGAACAATTTCAGAAGGGCGGCGGAGCCCTATATTATTCTCAGGTGAGTCGGCAATCGATCGTTCCGGAGGTGTGATGTGACAGCCCGAAGGTGACTGCTGGGGCGCCTGTCGTGCCCATTCCCAAAGGGTTCTGCCCCAAGGGAACCGTGGGTGCGCAAAATGGTTCACTCCGAGAGCAGGAGCCGATGGCCATCCCGTCGCAATGACCGGGCCTGCCGCGGGAGAGCACTATGCAAAGGAGAGAATCGGACGTCTTCGATCTGTTTTCGGAGATTTATAAAAGTACGGCGCAGGAGGAGATGAGTCTCCAAGACTATCTTCTCGCGTGCCGTGATGACAAAAGCATGTACGCCACCGCTCAGGAGCGGATGGTTGATGCCATCGGAGAACCGACGCTCGTCGATACGAGTGCCGACGAACGCCTCGGCCGGATATTCTCCAACAGAACGATCAAGATTTATCCGACTTTCGCCGATTTCTACGGCATGGAAGACACGATCGAGCGGATCGTGGGCTACTTTCGCTATGCCGCGCAGGGGCTCGAGGAACGCAAGCAGATCCTCTACCTGCTCGGTCCTGTCGGCGGCGGCAAATCGTCGCTCGCCGAGCAGTTGAAGAAGTTGATGGAGCAACGCCCCATCTACACGCTGGCGATCAACGGCACCGTCAGCCCGATCTTCGAATCGCCGCTCGGCCTGTTTCATCCCGAGCGCATGGCAGACCTTCTGGAGGACAAGTACGGCATCGCCCGAAGGCGCCTGACCGGCCTCATCTCGCCCTGGGCGGCGAAGCGCCTCGACGAGGTCGGGGGCGACATCTCGAAGTTCAGTGTCGTCAGGCTGATGCCCTCGCGCCTGCGACAGATCGCCATCGCCAAGACCGAGCCCGGCGACGAGAACAACCAGGACGTATCCTCGCTCGTCGGCAAGGTCGACATCCGCCAGCTCGAGAACTACAGCCAGTCGGATCCTGACGCCTATTCCTACAGCGGCGGCCTCAACCGCACGACGCAGGGGCTGCTCGAGTTCGTCGAGATGTTCAAGGCCCCCATCAAGGTGCTGCATCCGCTGCTGACGGCGACCCAGGAGGGCAACTACAACGGCACGGAGAACTTCGGGGCCTTCCCCTACCAGGGCATCGTCCTCGCCCATTCCAACGAATCGGAATGGCTGCAGTTCAAGAACAACAAGAACAACGAGGCCTTCCTCGACCGCATCCTGGTGGTCAAGGTGCCCTATTGCCTGCGCGTGACCGAGGAGCGGCAGATCTATGACAAGCTGCTGCGCGAGAGCGCGCTTGCCAAGGCACCCTGCGCACCGGAGGTTCTGGAGATCCTGAGCCGCTTCACCGTCTCGACCCGGCTCGCGGAGCACGAGAACTCGCCGCTCTATACCAAGATGCGGGTCTATGACGGCGAGAACCTGAAGGACATCGACCCCAAGGCGAAGCCCGTGCAGGAATACCGCGACGCCGCCGGCGTCGACGAGGGCATGACCGGGGTGAGCACGCGCTTTGCCTTCAAGGTCCTGTCCGAGACCTTCAACTACGACACCAAGGAGGTCGCGGCCGACCCCGTCCATCTCATGTACATCCTCGAGCAGGCCATCAAGCGCGAGCAGTTCCCGAAGGAGACCGAGACCGCCTATCTCGACTTCATCAAATCCGAGCTCGCCTCGCGCTATGCCGAGTTCATCGGCCACGAGATCCAGAAGGCCTATCTCGAATCCTACAGCGAATACGGCCAGAACCTGTTCGACCGCTATATCGCCTATGCCGACGCCTGGCTGGAGAACCAGGACTTCAAGGACCCCGACACGGGGCAGATCCTCAACCGCGAGATCCTCGACAGCGAGCTGTCGCAGATCGAGAAACCGGCAGGCATCGCCAACCCGAAGGACTTCCGCAACGAGGTGGTCAAGTTCACGCTGCGCGCCCGGGCCAGGAACCACGGCCGCAATCCCGCGTGGACGAGCTACGAGAAGCTGCGCGAGGTCATCGAGAAGCGCATGTTCGCCCAGGTGGAGGACCTGCTGCCGGTGATCAGCTTCGGCTCCAAGAAGGACAGTGCCACGGAGAAGCAGCACGACGAGTTCGTGCATCGCATGGTCGACCGTGGCTATACCAGGCGGCAGGTCCGGCGCCTCGTCGACTGGTACATGCGTGTCAACAAGGCGGGATGAGGCGCCAATGGGCGAGGTCAGCGGATGCCGAACTTCATCGATCGCCGCCTCAACCCGAAGGACAAGAGCCTCGGGAACAGGCGGCGCTTCCTGCGGCGTGCCCACGAAGAGCTGAAGCGGGTCGTCAAGGAGCGGATCAGGGCGGGCAAGATCGCGGATGTCGATGCCGAGCAGGGCGTGCCAATGCCCGCGCGCGGCACGGATGAACCGACCTTCCAGCCCGCCCGCACCAGCGGGCAGCGGCAATATATCCTGCCGGGAAACAAGGAGTTCACGCCGGGCGATCGGATTCCGAAGCCCGGCGGAGGAGCAGGCGGTGCCGGCTCCCGCGCTGGCCGCGGCCAGGCGGAGGACGACTTCCAGTTCGTGCTCTCGCGCGAGGAGGTGCTCGACCTGTTCTTCGAGGACCTCGAGCTGCCCGACATGATCAAGCTCTCCCTGAAGGAAACCGTGTCCTACAAGCCGCGCCGGGCGGGCTTCGCGACGAGCGGCGCGCCGACGAACATCAATGTCGGGCGCACCATGCGCAACAGCTACGGCCGCCGCATCGCCCTGCACCGGCCGCGCCGCGGGGATATCGAAGCCCTCGCTAAGGAGATCGCGACGCTCGAGGCCACGCCTCCCGCGCCGGGCAGCGGCCAGCGGCTCGAGGAGCTGCACGGAGAGCTGGAGCGGCTGGAACGCCGGCGCCGGCGCATCCCTTATGTCGATCCCGTCGACATCCGCTACAACCGCTTCGAGCCGCAGCCGCTGCCGAACGCCAATGCGGTAATGTTCTGCCTCATGGACGTGTCGAGCTCCATGGGCGAGCGGGAGAAGGACCTCGCCAAGCGCTTCTTCGTGCTGCTGCACCTCTTCCTCAAGCGCCGCTACGACCGCATCGACATCGTCTTCATCCGCCACACGGACGAGGCGCGGGAGGTCGACGAGGACACCTTCTTCTATTCCACCCAGAGCGGCGGCACCGTGGTCTCGACCGCCCTCGAGGAGATGCAGCGCATCATCGAGGAGCGCTACCCGGCCCGGGACTGGAACATCTACGCCGCCCAGGCCTCGGACGGCGACAACATCGCCGGCGATTCCGAGCGCTGCTCGTCCCTGCTCAATGGGCCGCTGATGCGCCTCTGCCAGTACTACGCCTATGTCGAGATCATCGACGAGCGCGAGACCGAGATCTTCGGCGCGACCGACAACGGCACCTCGCTCTGGCGGGCCTACCGCACGGTGAACGAGGCATGGCCGAACTTCCAGATGACGCGGATCGCCCGGCCGGCCGATATCTACCCGGTCTTCCGCAAGCTCTTCGCCCGCCAGCCCACGACGCAGCAGCGCAAGTGAACGGGGATCGGGATGACGAAACGGCCAGCCTCACCGCTCCTCTTTTCCGGCTCCGACTGGAACTTCGCCACCCTCTCGCGCACCTACGAAGCCATCGAGACCATCGCTCTCGAGGAGCTCCAGCTCGACGTCTACCCCAACCAGATCGAGATCATCTCCTCCGAGCAGATGCTCGACGCCTATTCTTCGGTGGGTATGCCGCTGATGTACCAGCACTGGTCCTTCGGCAAGCGCTTCGTCTTCGAGGACCATCTCTATCGCAAGGGGCTGCGCGGCCTCGCCTACGAGCTCGTCATCAACTCCAATCCCTGCATCAGCTACCTGATGGAGGAGAACACCATGGCCATCCAGGCCCTGGTGACGGCGCATGCCGCCTTTGGGCACAACCACTTCTTCAAGAACAACTATCTCTTCCGGCAGTGGACCGACGCCAACGCCATCCTCGGCTACATGGAATTCGCCAAGAAATACGTGACGAAGTGCGAGGAGCGCCACGGCACCGCCGCCGTCGAGGAGATCCTCGATTCCGCCCACGCCATCATGGATCAGGGCGTCTTCCGCTACCGCCGCCCGCCGCGCCTCTCCTCGGAGAAGGAGCGCGAGCGCGCCCGCGAGCGGCTGGAATACGAGGAGCAGACCTACAACGACCTGTGGCGGACACTCCCCTCCTCGACCGATGCCAGCGACGAGGACGGCGCCTCCAAGGCCGAGCGCGACGCGGCAGAGCGCAAGAAGGCCCTCAACCTGCCGGAGGAAAACCTTCTCTATTTCCTCGAGAAGAACAGCCTCATCCTGGAGCCGTGGCAACGCGAGATCCTGCGCATCGTGCGCGTCATCGCCCAGTATTTCTATCCACAACGCCAGACGAAGGTGATGAACGAGGGCTGCGCCACCTTCGTCCACTACTTCATCATGAACCGCCTCTATGATCAGGGGAAGATCAACGAGGGCACGATGCTGGAGGTTTTGCAAAGCCACTCCAACGTCGTCTTCCAACCCGATTTCGACGACCCGCGCTTTTCCGGCATCAACCCCTATGCCTTGGGCTTTGCCCTGATGCAGGACATCGAGCGCATCGCGACGGAGCCGACCGCGGAGGACAGGGACTGGTTTCCCGATCTCGCCGGCAGCGGCGACTGGCGCGCCACGCTGATCGACGCCTGGGCCAACCACCGGGACGAATCCTTCATCCTGCAATATCTGAGCCCGGCGCTGATCCGGAAGTTCCGGCTGTTCCTGCTGTCCGACAGGGCGGGCGACAATTTCTGCGAGGTGACGTCCATCCACAATGAGCGCGGCTATGAAGCCGTGCGCACCGCCCTCGCCCGCAATTACGAGACCGGCGCCAATCTGCCCGACATCCAGGTGGTCGACGTCGACCTGCTCGGTAACCGGCACCTGCGGCTCGCCCATTACATCAAGAACGGCGTCCTCCTCGAGGAGGAGAAGCGCGATGCCACGCTGCGCCACGTGCGCCGGCTGTGGGGCTACGACGTCAGCCTCGCGGGCGTCGATGCCGCGACGGGCGAAACCCGCTACGAGCGTTCGACGGCGCAATTGTCCGAATAGGCGACCTCATTGCGCGAAGAGGTGTCGCGCCATGAAGTCGACGAAGACGCGCAATTTGGGCGACATGTATCGGCTCGACGGCCAAAGCAGCCGGAAGGTGCCTTCGTGCTCCGTGTGCTCGGCGAGCACCGCGCAGAGCCGCCCTTCGGCGAGCTGCCGGCGAATGGCGAAATCCGGCAGGCAGGCAATGCCGAGTCCGGCCTCCACCATCGCGATCAGCGGCTCGATGGTGTTGGCGACGGCCGCTACCGGAATTTCCGGATCCCCTGCGCCGCGCCGCAGCGGCCAGGGCTCGAGCTTGCCGCTCGTCGCATAGCGATGGTGCAGGCAGGCATGGCCGGCGAGATCCGCGGGCGTGCGCGGCGTGCCCCTTTGCGCAAGATAGCCGGGCGAGGCAACGAGCCCGAGCCGGAAGCCGCCCAGGACGCGCATCATCAGGCGGGAATCGCTCACCGCACCGGCCCGTACCACCACGTCGAAGCCCTCCTCCACGACGTCGACCAGCCGGTCCGTGAAGTCGAGGTCGAGTTCGATGTCCGGATAGGCCTGCATGAAGGCCGTGAGCGTCGGCATCATCAGCATGCCGACGATGGGCAGGCTGACGCGCAGCTTCCCGCGCGGCGCGCCCTGCGTCTGCGCCAGCTCCAGCTCCGCCGCCTCGATCTCGCTGAAGATGCGGCGGCAACGCTCCAGGAAGAGCGCCCCCTCCGCCGTCAGCGTGACCGCGCGCGTCGAGCGATGCAGCAGGCGCACGCCAACCTTCTCCTCGAGCCGCGCGATCGCCTTGCCGATGGCGGACGAGGACACGCCGAGCTGCCGGCCGGCGACCGTGAAGCTGCGCGCCTCGGCGGCGCGAACGAAGGCGTTGAAGGCGTGCAGGCTGTCCATGGACGATCCTCGATTTCGGACATTCTAGTCCGATGTCTTCATCACTGAAGCCCAATTCTTCTCCTCCACGAGCGCCGCTATCTCCCTTGCGACCGGCCGATGCGCGGCATCGGTCGAGACGAGCAAGGAGACCATCCATGTCACAGGCTGCAGCGATCCCGCAGGAACACGGCCGCTTCCCCTATTCGGCCATCGTCGACCGCCCGCCCCTGCGCTGGCCGCACGGCGCGCGCGTCGCCGTCTGGGTCATCCCGAACATCGAACACTTCCTGTTCGATCGGCCGGGCGCGGCGATCGTGCCGGCCACGACCGCCTTCGTGCCCGACGTCCTCAACTATTCCTGGCGCGACTACGGCGTGCGCGTCGGCATCTGGCGGCTGATGGAGGTCATGGAGCGGCACGGCATCCGCGGCACGGCCGCCCTCAACGCCGATGTCGTGCGCCACTATCCGCGCATCCTGGAAGCCGGCAAGACGCTCGGCTGGGAGTGGATGGGGCACGGCACCAACAACTCCACCATGATCAACGCCCAGTCCGAGGAGGAGGAGCGGCACCTCGTCACGACGGTGCTCGACGCCATCACCGAGGCCACGGGCACGCGGCCACGCGGCTGGCTGAGCCCGGGCCTGAGCGAAACCCACCGCACGCTCGACCTCCTCGCCGAGGCGGGGGTCGGCTACGTCGCCAACTGGGTCAACGACGAGCAGCCCTATCCCATGCGCGTCAGGAGCGGCAGCATGCTGTCGCTGCCCTACTCCGCCGAGATCAACGACTACGCCGCCTTCATCGAGCGCGCCCAGACGGGCGAGGACTTCGCGCAGACCATCCGCGACCAGTTCGACGGGCTCTATGAGGATGGCGCCGTGACCGGCCGGGTGATGGCCATCGCGCTGCACCCGTTCCTGATCGGCCATCCGCACCGCATGCGCGCTTTCGACAGGGCCCTCGCCCACATCACCTCGCGACAGGAGGTGTGGCTCGCCACCGGCAGCGAGATCGCCGACTGGTACGCGCAGCACCATCAGGCGCGTTGACGGACACTCTTGCAGCCCGACAGGCGCCACCACCCTGCCCCGGGCGGTGGCGCTCCGCAGCGCCCACCAGCGACCTCAGGCCAGTTGCAGCCGCTCCCGGCGCGGCGACGGGAAGGCGAGCGCGATCGCCACGGCCGCCAGCCCGAGGCCGCTCGAGGCGATGAACAGCCAGGCGTAATTGCCGAACGTGTCGAACACCCAGCCGCCGAACAGCGGGCCGATGGCCATGCCGATGCTCGACAGCATGGTCGCGGCGCCGAAGACGGTGCCGAGGATGCGCTGGCCGAAATAATCCCGCGCCAGCACCGCATAGAGCGGCATCACCCCGCCATAGGCCGTGCCGAAGATCACGGCGAGCGCATAGAACTCCCCGAGCGAACTGACGAAGGTATAGCTGCCGATGGCGAGCGCCTGCACCATGAGGCCCGCGACGAGCACGGGCTTGGCGCCGTAGCGGTCGCCGAGCAGGCCGAGCAGGACACGCCCGCCGAGCCCCGCCAGCCCTTCGACGCTGTAGATGCTCACCGCCGCCAGCGGGGCGATGCCGCAGACGATGGCATAGCTCACCATGTGGAAGATGGGCCCGGAATGGGCGGCGCAGCAGGCGAAGAACGTGAGGCCGAGGACGAGGAACTGCGGCGAGCGGAATGCGGCGCCGACCGAGGGGCCGCCCCCGCCCGCGGCAGATGCGGCGGCTCCTGCGGAACCGGCGTCCGCCGCCGGCCGGCGCACGAGGAGCGCTGCAGGCAGCAGGAGCGCCCAGGCCAGCAGCCCGATGAGCAGCATCGCCGTGCGCCAGTCATAGGCCGTGATCAGCCAGCGCGCGAGCGGCGAAATGGTCATCGGCGCAACGCCCATGCCGGCCGAGACGAGCGAGACGGCAAGGCTCCGGTTCTCGTCGAACCAGCCGGAGACGGCCGCGATCATCGGCGCAAAGAAGGCGCTGGCCGCGACGCCGACGAGAAGCCCGTAGGTGAGCTGGAAGCCGACGAGCGATGTCGCCCGGCTCGCCAGCACGAGCCCCAGCCCGAGCACCACGGCCCCGATGAGCACCACGATGCGCGTGCCGAAACGGTCGCTCGCCGCGCCCCAGGCGAAGCCGCCGACACCCATGACGAGGAAGTTGAGCGTCATCGCGCTCGACAGGCCGGACCGCGACCAGCCGGTCTCCGTCGCCATCGGGTCGAGAAAGATGGCGAGCGAGAACATCGCCCCGACGGCGACGCAGGACATCAGGGCCCCTGCCCCGACGAGCACCCAGCGATAGGAAGACATGGGGTCGGCATCCTGTTGAAAAAGAATGATTGATATCAACCTATATCTGTTGATATCAACCTTTCACGCGAGTGGCCTTCCAGCGACGGTACGATGTCAGCCCCCCGGAGGGCGCGGCCGCCGGGGCCGCGAACCCGCACGCACAGTGTGGAAGCCGAACAGGCCTTAGCTGACCCGCAGGCTGGACGCCGCCGCCATTGTTGCCTACTGGACGACGGATATCCGCCTGCCCGGAGGTTTGCCGTGATCCGTCCATCCTGCGCCATCCTGCTCGTGCTCGCATTCTCGTCCGGTGCCCTGGCACAGACGCAGGACGAACGCTTTGCCGAGATCGACCGGAATGGCGACGGCGTGATCACCTATGAAGAGCACGCCGCCGCGGACGAAGCGGAGCTCCGGGCGATCGATGCCGACGGCAACGGCACGCTGACGGTGAAGGAATATGCCGCGTGGCTGGTCGCAGACCAGGACTTCCCGGCCCCCGTCGCCCTCTCCGTGGCCAGATGCTTCTTCAGGGGCATCGATGCCGACGGCGACGGCAAGCTGTCGCGCGAGGAACTGCGCACCTACAACGACCGCGTCTTCAAATGGCTGGCCGGTGACGACGGGCAGATGACGCTCGCAGAATCGAAACGGACGCCTCCGCCCGATATCGTGCCGACGCCGGTCTGCGACTGACGGCGCAGGGTCTGCGCAGTCCGCAGCCGCTCCTCTCCGATGCACGCAACAGTGGAAATTGCGCCCGATCCGGCCGATGATCGGCGCGGGCGGCGCTCGTGCAGTTGCGTGGCCCGCATGGGCGGCACCGCCGATCCCTCGGTCGGGCCGGGCGGCCCGGCCATGCGCATCGCGTCCGCGACGGTCGTGTTCTGGTAGTCCCGGCAAGCACATAGGCTTTCATGATGGACGACTTTCCCCCTCTCAGCCTGCACGTCCCCGAACCGGAAGTGCGGCCGGGCGGCACGCCGGACTTTTCCAACGTGCCGATCCCGAAGGCCGGCTCGGTGCCGCGACCGCCGGTGGACGTCGACCCGCGCGACATTCGCGATCTCGCCTTCTCGATCATCCGCGTCCTGAACCGGGAGGGCGAGGCGGTCGGCCCCTGGAGCGGCCTGCTCTCCGACGAAGCCCTGCTCGAGGGCCTGCGCCACATGATGACGCTGCGTGCCTTCGACGCCCGGATGCTGATGGCGCAGCGCCAGGGCAAGACCTCCTTCTACATGCAGCACATGGGCGAGGAGGCCGTGAGCTGTGCCTTCCGCAAGGCGCTCGAGCCCGGTGACATGAATTTCCCGACCTATCGGCAGGCCGGCCTCCTGATTGCGGGCGGCTACCCGATGGTCGACATGATGAACCAGATCTTCTCCAACGAGGCCGATCCGTTGAAGGGCCGGCAGCTCCCCATCATGTACTCCTCGAAAGAGCACGGCTTCTTCTCGATCTCCGGCAATCTGGGGACGCAGTTCGTGCAGGCCGTCGGCTGGGCGATGGCGTCGGCGATCAGTAACGACACCCGGATCGCGGCGGGCTGGATCGGCGACGGGTCGACCGCCGAGAGCGATTTCCACGCCGCCCTCGTCTTCGC
Source organism: Chelatococcus caeni (assembly GCF_014196925.1). Lineage (GTDB taxonomy): Bacteria > Pseudomonadota > Alphaproteobacteria > Rhizobiales > Beijerinckiaceae > Chelatococcus_A > Chelatococcus_A caeni. The sequence continues at coordinate 429,527 of NZ_JACIEN010000003.1, forward strand.
CTCGACCTACCGGGCGCCGGTCGTGCTCAACATCGTCAACAACCAGTGGGCGATCTCGACCTTTCAGGGCATCGCGCGCGGCGGGGCCGGCACATTCGCCGCGCGCGGCCTCGGCTTCGGCATCCCGGCGCTGCGGGTCGACGGCAACGACTATCTCGCCGTCTACGCCGTCGCCAGATGGGCGGCCGAACGGGCCCGGCGCAATCTCGGCCCGACGCTCGTCGAATACGTCACCTACCGCGTCGGCGCTCACTCCACCTCGGACGATCCGTCGGCCTACCGGCCCAAGGACGAATCGGAGGCATGGCCGCTCGGCGATCCCGTCATCCGGCTCAAGAACCACCTCGTCCGGCGCGGCGCCTGGAGCGAGGAGCGGCACAGGCAGGCGGAGGCCGAGGTGATGGACAGCGTCATCGTGGCGCAGAAGGAGGCCGAGAAGCACGGCACGCTGCATTCGGGCGGCAAGCCGTCCGTGCGCGACATGTTCGAGGGCGTCTATGCCGAGATGCCGCCGCATCTGAGGCGCCAGCGCCATCAGGCCGGAGTCTGAGCCATGCCGCGCATGACCATGATCGAGGCCATCCGCTCGGCCATCGACATATCCATGGAGCGGGACGGCAAGGTCGTCGTCTTCGGCGAGGATGTCGGCTATTTCGGCGGCGTCTTCCGCTGCACGGCGGGCCTCCAGCAGAAATACGGCAAGACCCGCTGCTTCGACACGCCCATCAGCGAGCTCGGCATCGTCGGCACCGCCATCGGCATGGCGGCCTACGGGCTCCGGCCATGCGTCGAGGTGCAGTTCGCCGATTATGTCTATCCGGCCTATGACCAGATCGTCTCGGAGGCGGCCCGCATCCGCTACCGCTCGAACGGCGAGTTCACCTGTCCCATCGTCGTGCGCATGCCGTCCGGTGGTGGCATCTTCGGCGGCCAGACCCACAGCCAGAGCCCCGAAGCGCTCTTCACGCATGTCTGCGGCCTGAAGGTGGTGGTGCCGTCGAACCCGCGCGACGCCAAGGGGCTGCTGATCGCCGCGATCGAGGACCCCGACCCGGTCATCTTCCTGGAGCCGAAGCGGCTCTATAATGGCCCGTTCGACGGCCATCACGAACGGCCGGTGACGCCATGGTCGAGGCATCCGCTCGGCGATGTGGACGCCGGCCATTTCACCGTCCCGCTCGGCAAGGCCGAGGTGCGCCGGCAGGGCAGCAGCGTCACGGTCCTCGCCTATGGCACGATGGTCTATGTGGCGGAGGCCGCCGCGCAGGAGACCGGCATCGACGCCGAGATCATCGACCTGCGGACGCTGCTGCCGCTCGATCTCGATTGCATCGTCGAGTCGGTCCGTAAGACGGGGCGTTGCGTGATCGTGCACGAGGCGACGCTGACCTCCGGCTTCGGCGCGGAGCTCGCCGCCCTCGTGCAGGAACATTGCTTCTATCACCTCGAGGCGCCGGTCGGCCGCGTCACCGGCTGGGACACGCCCTACCCCCACGCCCAGGAATGGGACTATTTCCCCGGCCCCGCCCGCGTCGGCGAGGCGCTGGTGCGAGCGATGGAGGCCTGAATGGGCGAACGCACCGTCAAGCTGCCCGACGTCGGCGAGGGGATCGCGGAGGCGGAACTCGTCGAATGGCACGTGAAGGTCGGTGATCTGGTGCGCGAGGACGCGGTGCTCGCCGCCGTGATGACCGACAAGGCGACGGTCGAGATTCCCTCGCCCGTCGAGGGCGAAGTCGCCTGGATCGGCGCGGAGATCGGCGAGAAGGTGGCCGTCGGCGCGCCGCTCGTGCGGCTCAGGACCCCGGGTGAGGGCGACACCGACGCGCCGGCAACGGCATCGACCGACCCGGGTGTGCGAGCGGCTGAGCCGGAGCCGTCCCGGCCGCCCGCGACCGGGACGGTGGCGGAAGAGGTAGAGCCGAAGCCAGCCCCGGCACCCGCGGCGCGCGCCACGCCCGCCATGGGGGCGGCCCCGAGGCCCTCGGGCGAGAAGCCGGTCGCCTCGCCGGCGGTGCGCGGCCGTGCGCGGGAGGCCGGCATCGACTTGCGCCAGGTGCCGGGGACGGGGCCCGCCGGCCGCATCACGCACGAGGACATCGACGCCTTCCTGCGCGAGGGGCCTGCCGGAACCGCGCGGCCGAGGCTCGCGCCGGACAACACGGTCGAGGAGATCAAGGTCATCGGCCTGCGCCGGCGCATCGCGGAGCGCATGGAGCTCGCGCATGCCCGCATCGTGCCGATCACCTATGTGGAAGAGGTCGACGTCACCGCGCTCGAAGAGCTGCGGACCAAGCTCAACGCCGAGAAGCGCGCCGACCGTCCGCGCCTGACGCTCCTGCCCTTCCTCATGCGCGCCATGGTCACGGCCATTCGCGAGCAGCCGATGATCAACGCCCACTATGAGGACGAGGCCGGGCTCGTCCGCCGCTTCGGCGGGATCCATATCGGCATCGCGACGCAGACCGAGGCCGGCCTGCTGGTCCCCGTCGTCCGGCATGTGGAAGCCTGCGACATCTGGGACTGCGCAGCCGCGCTGAACCGCCTCGCGGAAGCAGCACGCAAGGGTACGGCGACACGCGAGGAGCTTGCCGGCTCGACGATCACCATCACCTCCCTCGGCGCGCTCGGCGGCATCGCCACGACGCCGGTCATCAACCGGCCGGAGGTCGCCATCGTCGGCGTCAACAGGATGGCGGTGCGGCCGCTCTGGGACGGCAAGGAATTCGTTCCGCGCAAGGTCATGAACCTGTCGTCCTCGTTCGACCACCGCATCATCGATGGCTGGAACGCGGCCGTCTTCGTGCAGCGCATCAAGGCGCTCCTGGAGACGCCCGCCCTGATCTTCGTGGAAGGCTGAGGAAGACGATGAACGAGATCGTTTGCTCGCTGCTCGTGATCGGCGCCGGCCCCGGCGGCTATGTCTGTGCGATCCGCGCCGGCCAGCTCGGCATCGATACGGTGATCGTCGAGAGCGGCAGGCTCGGCGGCACCTGCCTCAATGTCGGCTGCATCCCGTCCAAGGCGCTGATCCACGCGGCCGAGGAGTTCGAGAAGGCCGTTCATTGGTCGAGCGCCTCGGCCCCGCTCGGCATCTCCGTCTCCGCGCCGGCCCTCGACCTCAGGAAGACGATCGCCTGGAAGGACCATATCGTCGGCCGCCTCAACAACGGCGTCGCGAACCTCCTCAAGAAGGCCGGCGTGAAGTCTGTCCACGGCCGGGCCCGTTTCCGGGACGGCAAGACCGTCGCCGTGGAGACGGAGACGGGGGTGCAGGTCATCCGCGCGCAGGCGATCGTCATCGCCACCGGCTCAGAGCCGGTCGCGCTGCCGGACCTGCCCTTCGGCGGACCGGTGATCTCGTCCACCGAAGCGCTGGCCCTGACGAAGCTGCCCAGGACGCTTGTCGTCATCGGCGGCGGCTATATCGGCCTCGAACTGGGCATGGCCTTCGCCAAGCTCGGCACCGCCGTCACCGTGGTGGAGGCCGAATCCCGGATCCTGCCGCTTTACGACGCCGAGCTGACGCGGCCGGTCGTGAAGCGGCTGAAGGAGATCGGCGTCTCGGTGCTGACCGGCACCAAAGCGCGCGGCCTGTCGGGCAAGGGGGATGCGCTCATCGTCGAGACCGCGAGCGGCGAGAAGCGCATCCCGGCCGAGAAGGTGCTGGTGGCGGTCGGCCGCCGCCCGGTCACCGACGGCTGGGGCCTCGAGGAGATCGACCTCGACATGGCCGGCCGCTTCCTGCGCATCGACGACCAATGCCGCACCTCGATGCGCGGCATCTACGCGATCGGCGACGTGACCGGTGAGCCCATGCTCGCGCATCGCGCCATGACCCAGGGCGAGATGGTCGCCGAGGTCGTCGCCGGCAGGCGCCGCAGCTGGGATGTCCGGGCCATCCCCGCCATCTGCTTCACCGATCCCGAGATTGTTGCGGTCGGGCAGTCGCCGGAAGAGGCGCGCGCCGGCGGCCGGGAGATCAAGATCGGCCAGTTCCCCTTCAGCGCCAACGGGCGCGCCATGACGCGCCTCGCCGAGGACGGCTTCGTGCGCATCGTCGCGCGCGCCGACAACCACCTGGTGCTCGGCATCCAGGCGGTCGGCCAGGGCGTGTCCGAACTCGCGACGGCCTTCGGCCTCGCCATCGAGATGGGGGCGCGGCTCGAGGACGTGGCCGCCACGATCCACGCCCACCCGACGCAGGGCGAAGCCTTCCAGGAAGCGGCCCTCAAGGCGCTCGGCCACGCGTTGCATGCCTAGCCGGCTGCTTCGCTGACCGGCTAGGGCTCTGTCTTCCGCAGGTTCTTGACGACGTCGAGAAAGGCGCGCAGGGCCGGCGGCACCGCGCGATGCCCGGGATAGTAGACCGCGATCTCTTCCGGACCGGGCATCCATGCGGTGAGGACCTTGCGCAGCCGGCCGTCCAACAGCGCCGTCTCGGCGGCCCAGTCCGCCACATAGGCGATGCCGAGCCCCTCGATGGCGGCTTCGACCATCAGCTCCTCGTCATCGAGGACGACGGGGCCGTTCGCGTCGATCACGAGTTCCTGGCCGGCGCGTTCGAACTCCCATCGGTAGAGCTTGCCGCTGGGCATGCGGTGGCCGATGCAATGGTGGCGTTGCAGGTCCTCGGGGGTTCCCGGCTCGCCGAAGCGGTCGAGATAGGCGGGCGACGCGACGCAAACGAATGTCAGCGCACGGGCAAACGGCACGGCGACCATGTCCCTGGGGACGGAGCCGATCAAGCGCACGCCGGCATCGAAGCCGCTCGACACGATATCGATGAGCCGCCCCTCGACGACGACGTCCACGGTCACATCCGGGTGGCGCTCCGCCACCCGAGGGAGAACCTCGCGCACGAGCAGCCCTGCCGCGAGCCGCGGCGCGTTGATGCGGACGGTTCCGGCGACATTGCCCCGGAAGTCCGCCACGCTGTCGAGCGCCTCGTCGAGCGAGGCGAGCGCCGGCCGAAGCCGGGCGAGCAGCTGGAAGCCGGCCTCCGTCGGCGAGACACTGCGCGTCGTGCGGTTCAGAAGGCGCACGCCCATGCGCTCCTCGAGCGCCCGCATCGCATGGCTCAATGTGGAAGGCGCCGTCCCGATCTCGTCCGCCGCGCGGCGGAAGCTGCGGTGCGTGGCAACGGCCACGAAGGCGGTGAGATCATTGAGCGACGGGCGGGGCATTGATGGGGATTTTGCATCACCCCATGCCGATTTCAACGGCTAATGCGCGCAATGCAGCCCCCCTATCTCCTCCTCTGTCAATCAGGAGGTGTGAGAAATGCAGAAGACCTGGCTCATAACGGGTGTGTCGTCCGGTCTCGGTCGGCTCTTGGCCGAGAAGGCCCTGACAAGGGGCGACCGCGTCATCGGCACGAGCCGCAGCGAGGATGCGCTTGCCGACCTGCGGGCCCGCCATCGTGAAACACTTCGCATCGTCGCAATGGATCTCAAGGATCCCGCCTCGGTACGCGCTGCGGTCGACCGCGCCTTCGGCACGGTCCCTCGCATCGACCTCGTCGTCAGCAACGCGGGCTATGGCCTGCTCGGCGCGGCGGAAGAGGCGAGCGACGCGCAGGTCCGGGACATCATCGACACCAATCTCATCGGCTCGATCACGCTCATCCAGGCGGCCCTGCCGCACCTGCGCAGCCAGGGCGGCGGCCGTATCCTGCAGGTGTCGAGCGAAGGCGGCCAGATCGCCTACCCCGCCTTCAGCCTCTATCACGCGACCAAGTGGGGCATCGAGGGCTTCGTGGACTCGGTGGCGCAGGAGGTCGCCCCCTTCGGGATCGCCTTCACCCTCGTCGAACCGGGGCCGGCGCGAACCAGCTTCGGCGACAATCTCGCCCGCACGCGGCCGCTCGCGGCCTATGAGGGGACGCCCGCCGACCGCATCCGCGAGGCGCTGCACGGGTCCTGGGTGATCAAGGGCGACCCCGACCGAATGACGGACGCGATGATCCGCCTTGCCGATCAGGACCCTCCCCTGCCGAAGCGGCTGGTGCTCGGCGCCGAGGCCTATGCCGGCGTCCGCAAGGCTCTCGCGGGACGCATCGACGAACTCGACCGGCAGAAGCACATCGCGGAAACAGCGGATTTCACGGAAGAGGAGCTGGCGCGGCTGTGACCCGCCCCGTGCAGTTCTGCAAACAAACGTCAACCGGCTCCGGCCGCCCCTCTTGCCAAGACAGAAAGGAACACAAGATGCCTCGACGTGACGCCATTTTCCCGGCCAACCGCCATGCGTTGTATGACGTTCACCGCTATTCGGCGGCCATTCGCTCCGGCGATCTTCTCTTCGTCTCGGGCCAGGTCGGAAGCCGTGAGGACGGCTCGCCGGAACCCGTGTTCGAGGACCAGGTCCGGCTCGCCTTCGTCAATCTGCGCGCGGTCCTCGCCGCGGCCGGATGCAGCTTCGACGACGTCGTCGACGTCACCACCTTCCACACGAGGCCGGACGAACAGATCGAGACCGTGCTGGCCGTGCGGGCGGAGGAGATCGGCGCACCGCCCTATCCGAACTGGACGGCAGTCGGCGTCAACTGGCTCGCGGGCTTCGACTTCGAAATCAAGGTCATCGCCCGCATTCCTGCGACGATAGGCGGTCCGGCTGCGGACGAGCATTGAGTTTCGTTGGAGATTTCGCTGGCGGCGCAGGCCCAGCACCTAAGCACTTGAAATACATGGTGGGCCAGGCAGGACTCGAACCTGCAACCAGACCGTTATGAGCGGCCGGCTCTAACCATTGAGCTACTGGCCCATCAAGGACTTGGCGCCGCCGACGCGTCTCATGGCACAGCTATCGCACAGAAACGTTCCCGCGGCGCCGGGTTTCCATGGCATAGGCGACGGGCGCTGACAATACCGCCCGCCGCCGGCTGGTTGTCATCGCCCGCCTGTCCTCACTCGGCGATGCGCAGCGCCCCGATGTTGCGGGCGATCTCTTCGAAGACCGCGATGATCTCGTCGGGCGTCGCCGCGATATAGGCGAGCCGGTGGCTCGAATCGGTCGGGTCGATGGATGCGCAGTTGGTCAAGAGCGTCAGGCCGGCATTGCTGATGGGGTCGTTGGGCGTGGAAAAGGCCACCGTATAGACGATGACGCCCTTCTCCTTGGCGTTGGTGCAGGCCTCCAGCGTCTTGCCGTCCATCACGGTGGTGGCTTTGGCGGAGGTCGTCACGTTGGTCGCCAGCCGGTTGTTCGTATAATAGCCAAAGGGCGAGTAGATCGACCTGTTCAGGGTGTTGCTCGCCGAGTTCCACACATTGTCGCCGTCCGTCATCAGGATGATGATCTTGCGGTTGTTCTCCGTGCCATAGGGGCGACCTTCGGCGAAGGGCGTGTTGGGCGAGATGGTGCGCCAGCCCCACATGAAGCCCTCGAACAGATTGGTGTTGCCCGAGGCGTTCATCTGGTCGATGGCGCTGCGGATCGTCTGCGCGGTGCCGGTCAGGCGGGTCAGCTCGCGCGCGTCGCAGCTCGCGTTGGGGCCGCGGGAGTTGCTGCGCTTTGATGAAACGCCACCGATCTTGTACTTGCACACCCGCTGTTGCGCGTCGGTTTCGGAGCTCGGCGACGAGCTGCAGCCGCCTCCATTGTCGTCGATATAGCTGTTGGTGAAGCGGCCGCTGTAGATCGTGGTGGTTTGGTCCTTCGTCCCAGGCTCGTCCGGCGCGAACTGCGGCACGAAATAGCTGTTGCCGTCGCTCTGGCTGACGGGGGTGTCCTTGACCCCGTGCTCGCCGGGCCGCGTTTCGACACATCCGGCCCAATCGACGCCAAGCTCCTTGAAGAGCGCGAAGCGCGATGCCGGGTTCCAGGCGCCCGACCTCGTATCGAGCTTGATGTTCTCCCAATGGATCGACGACTTCGCTCCGAGATCCAGCCATGGGGCCGAGGCAGACGGATTGGTCTTGTTGTAGTATTGCGCGCCGACCTTGACCGACAGCGTGAACGGCACGACCGACATCTTGGTGCGCTCGGCGACGGCGGGGCTGGCGTACATCGTATCGACCAGCTTCTTCGCCGCGTCCTTCGTCGCCGCCATCTTGGTGCGCCCGCCCACGGTGGCGCCCATCGAGCCCGAGTTGTCCATGACGAGCGCGATCTCGAAGGTGTCGTTGGAGATGACGGTGCGCGTATAGGCGCTGATCGGGATCGCCTCCTTGCTGAGCCGCCCGATGTTCATGATGATCGGCGGATAGGCCGCCGAGGTGTAGAGCTTCATCTCCGTCTGGGCGTTGCTGATCCAGATGTCGTCGATATGCGCCGCCGAACCGCCCATCTTGGACAGGTCCGGCCCCATCATGGCGTCGAAATAGGTCTGCGCGATCGTGAGCAGTTCCGCTTTCGATTTCTGCGAGGCGAGCGGGGCGATCGCCACGATCGTCGCGTCCGTCGCGCGCTGCAGCTTGGTGCGCAGGGTGGCGGCCCGGGAATAATCGACCGCGACGCCCACGGAAAAGACGAGCGGCAGCAGGGCGAGCGCGAACCAGATGGCGATGTTGCCGCCCTGATCGGCCGAGAACCGGAGCGGCAGCGGGTTGGACTTGTCGGGCGTCATCCGCGGACCTCGATGGCAACGGGATGACGATGCCACAGAGCCGTAAAGTGCTGGTTTCGCCCGACCCGCGTGTTTCGCCGAGCGGCTTAACCCGGCGCTAGCGATGTTGGCGCCCCTCGGCCCTGCGGCGGATGCGCAGCTGCCGAGCGCCCGGGCCGGTTGACAGGAGGCGAGCCATGCCGGCTTCTCGCGGTCGGCACCAGGAAGGACCTGTCATGAACGCGCACGGCGCGCCCGCAAGGACGGCCCGAACAGCGACACTGACCCTGCGCGGGGTCGTCGACGGCGCGCGTGAGATCGCGCCGGTCGCCATCTTCGTCATCCCGTTCGGCATCGCCTTCGGCGCCGCAGCCATCGAGAAGGGGCTGCCGGCCACCCTCTCCGTCCTCATGAGCGCGCTCGTCTTCGCGGGCGCCTCGCAGTTCGCCGCGCTCGACCTGTGGGCCTCGCCCATGCCCTATCTGATGCTGGCGCTGACGGTCTTTGCGGTGAACGCCCGCCACATCCTGCTCGGCGCGGCGCTCGCTCCCTGGTTGCTCCACCTGCCGGTGGCGAAGCGCTATGCGGTCCTCAGCGTGCTGAGCGACCCCAACTGGGCCCAGGCCACCCGCGCCCTGCAGCGCGGCGAGACCGATGCCGGCCTCATTCTCGGCAGCGGGCTCCTCATGTGGGTCGCCTGGATCCTCGCCACCGCGGTCGGTGCCGTGCTCGGCGCCAACCTCGGCGACCTCACCCGTTTCGGCTTCGACGTCCTGATGATCTCGTTCTTCACGGCGGCCGTCGTCGGCCAGTGGCGCGGCCTGCCCGACCTCGTGCCGTGGATTGTCGCGGCGGCCGTCGCCCTCGTCGGGGCCTGGGTGCTGCCCTTCGGCTGGCACGTCGTCGCAGGGGCGCTCGCCGGCGGCATCACGGGGGCGCTCCGGCATGGTTGACGAGACCACCGCCCTCCTCGCCATCGCGCTCATGGCGGCGGTCACCCTCCTCACCCGCATCGGCGGCGTCGTCATCATGAGCTTCGTGCCGATCACGCCGCGCATCGAGGCCTTCCTGCGCCATCTCGCCATGTCGGTCATCGTGGCGCTGGTGGTGCCGGCGGCCGTGAAGGGTGGGCCGACAGCGATGCTGGCGGTGGCGACGGCGGGGCTGGTGATGGTGCTGACGCGCAGCGCCGTCGGCGCCATGCTGGCCGGCGTCGCCTGCGCCGCCCTGCTGCGGGCGCTGCCGCTCTGATCTTTTAGGGCCGGTAGACCTCGACCGCGTCGCTCAGGCCGTCGAGCTCGTAATGGCCGAGCCGGTGCGGATCGGCCCACAGGTGCTCGACGAAGGCGCGCGTCATCAGCAGGGGCTCGCCGAGCTGGCGGTTGAGCTTGGCGACGCGGCTCGTCACGTTGACGTCCCGTCCCACGACCGTGAAATCCAGCCGGTCGCCAGAGCCGACGTTGCCATAGGCCGCCTCGCCATGGTGAAGGGCGATGCCGGCGGCGAGCCGGACGCGCAGCTCGCCCGCATCATTGGCGGACGCAAGACGCGCAAGGCCCGCCTGGGCGGCATCGAGCGCCGACTGGGCGGCCGCGCCCGTGTCGTCCCCCCGGTCGCGGAAGATGGCGAGCAGGCCGTCGCCCATGTATTTCAGCACCTCCCCGCCCTCGCTCTCGATGGGCGGCACGAGGCAGTCGAAATAACCGTTGAGCAGGTCGACCGTCTCCTCCGGCGCGAGATTCGAGGTCAAGCGCGTATAGCCGCGCATGTCGGCGAAGAGGATGGCCGAACGGATGCGCGTCACCTCCCCGCGCCGCACGTCTCCCGACAGCACGCGCTTCTGCGGCTCGTCGCCGATATAGGTGCGCAGCACATGGCCGAGCGTGATGTAGCCGGCGGTGATCTCCATCACCGCGCCGATGGCCGGCATGACGGCCTCGATCAGCGCCTGGTGCTCAGGCGAGAAGCCTTCGGGGGACTTGGTGGCGAAGGCGATGCCGTTCGCATCGCCGTTGGCGAAGAACACCGGGAAGCACAGATAGTGCGTGTAGCCGGCCTCCTTCAGCTCCGGCACGATGCCGTAGCAGTCCTCCGCGGTCTTCGGCAGCCACAATTGCAACGGCCGGCGCGCCTGGTGCACGGCATAGAAGGGGCTGCGCAGATAGCCGTCGTGCGATTCAACCCGGTAGGGGAACGCCTGCAGGGTGACGCCCGCCCCCTTGATCCAGGTGCGCGAAATGGCGGCATGCAGCGAGTGCAGGGTCTTGATGGTGAGCGACACCCGGTCGATCGGCAGGCCGGCGGCCAGCATGCGCTCGCACATGCCGGCGACGATGGCGACGGAATCGCGCATCTGCCGCGCCTCGCTCAAGAGCCAGTCACGCAGCGCGATGCTCGCCCTCAGGCCGTCGGGCGACAATTGGCCGGCGAGCATGTAGGTGCTGTCGCACTGCGGGCAGTCGAACGGCCCGGCGGCGCCGTCCTTCCCATCGCCGTCCCGCCGCTGCGGAACGGGGGCGACTGCGCCGTCGACGCCACGGCCGTCGGCACCGGGCAGGATCCTCTCGGCGCTGCCCGGAACACGAACGCCGGCATCGGTGAGCGCGGGCGACAACGCCGCCGCTGAAGCGATCTCTTCGGTGGTCATTCCGCCTATATTGTGATTGTGCGCAGGCCGCGCCAAGAGGCGGGCAGCTGAAAAATCTCGCGCCCCATGTCCGCGCGCATCTTTCGGCACGACAGCAGCCGTGCCGGAAAGCTCAAAAAAGCTCAAAAAAGAAGGGCGGCCTTTCGGCCGCCCTTGTCTTCCCGTCCGGGACGATCAGTTGTCGAGGAAGCTGCGCAGCTTGCGCGAGCGGCTCGGGTGCTTGAGCTTGCGCAGCGCCTTGGCCTCGATCTGGCGGATGCGCTCGCGCGTCACCGAGAACTGCTGGCCGACCTCCTCGAGGGTGTGGTCGGTGTTCATGCCGATGCCGAAGCGCATCCGGAGCACGCGCTCCTCGCGCGGCGTGAGCGAGGCGAGCACGCGCGTCGTCGTCTCGCGCAGGTTGGACTGGATCGCCGCGTCGATGGGCAGGACGGCGTTCTTGTCCTCGATGAAGTCGCCGAGGTGGCTGTCCTCCTCGTCGCCGATGGGCGTCTCGAGCGACACCGGCTCCTTGGCGATCTTCAGCACCTTGCGCACCTTCTCGAGCGGCATGGCGAGCTTCTCGGCCAGCTCCTCCGGCGTCGGCTCGCGGCCGATCTCGTGCAGCATCTGCCGGCTGGTGCGGACGATCTTGTTGATCGTCTCGATCATGTGCACCGGGATGCGGATGGTGCGCGCCTGGTCCGCGATGGAGCGCGTGATGGCCTGGCGGATCCACCAGGTGGCGTAGGTCGAGAACTTGTAGCCGCGCCGGTACTCGAACTTGTCGACCGCCTTCATGAGGCCGATGTTGCCCTCCTGGATGAGGTCCAGGAACTGCAGGCCGCGGTTCGTGTACTTCTTGGCGATGGAGATGACGAGCCTCAGGTTCGCCTCGATCATCTCCTTCTTCGCCTGGCGCGCCTCGCGCTCGCCCTTCTGCACCATGGCGACGATCTTGCGGAACTCGAGGATCTCGAGCCCCGTCTCGGAGGCGAGCGTCTGGATCTCCTGGCGCAGGTCCTTGATGCGGTCCTTCTCGTTGGCGACGAAGTCGCGCCAGCCGCGCGTGCCGAGCTTGGAGACGCGCAGCACCCACTTGGGGTCGAGCTCGGCGCCCTGGTGCTGGCGCAGGAAGTCCTCGCGCGCCACGCCATAGCTTTCGGCAAGGCGCATCAGCCGGCCCTCGAGGCCGATCAGCCGCTTGTTGATGTCGTAGAGCTGCTCAACCAGCGCATCGATGCGGTTCTGGTTGAGCGACAGCGACTTCACGTCGACGATGATGTCGTCCTTGAGCTTCTTGTACTTGCGCTCCTGGGACGGCGACAGCTTGAGGTTCTGCAGGCGGTTCTCGATGTCCTGGTCCTGCAGGCGGCGCAGCTTCTTGTAGTTCTCGGCGATGCTGTCGAAGGTCTCGAGGACGCGGGGCTTCAGCTCCGCCTCCATGGCCGACAGGGAGACGTTGTTCTCCATGTCGTCCTCGTCCATGTCGCCTTCGGCCTCGGCGATGGCGCTCTCGTCCTCGCTGGCCGTTTCCTCGCTGTCCTCGCCGTCCTCCGCGACGCGCGGGGTGCCCTTGCCCTCGGGGTCGGCATAGGTCGCCTCGAGGTCGATGATGTCGCGCAGCAGGACGCGGCCCTCGACGAGCTCGTCGCGCCAGATGATGATGGCCTGGAAGGTGAGCGGGCTTTCGCACAGGCCGGCGATCATGGCCTCGCGGCCGGCCTCGATGCGCTTGGCGATGGCGATCTCGCCCTCGCGCGAGAGAAGCTCGACGGAGCCCATCTCGCGCAGATACATGCGCACGGGATCGTCGGTGCGCTCGGCGGGCTCGCTCTTCGTCTCGACCTTGGCCGGCAGGGCCGAGCGCGTCGCCTCGACGAGGTCGCCGCCGTCGACTTCCTCTTCCTCGGTCTCGCCGCCCTCGGCGTTGGCGTCGTCCGCCTCTTCCGACTCGATGACGTTGATGCCCATCTCGTTGAGCTGGGCGAGCACGTCCTCGATCTGCTCGGAGGAGAACTCCTCCGAGGGCAGGACCTCGTTCAACTCGTCATAGGTGACGTAGCCGCGCTTCTTGGCGAGCTTGATCATCCGCTTGACAGCGGCGTCGGTCAGGTCGAGCAGCGGGCTGTCGGTTTGCGTTTCCGCCGTTTCCTGCGTCTCGTCCCGTTCCGTCGTTTTCGTCGCCATATTTGACTGCTCCACTCGCCCCGGTCCATCGCGCCCGGCAGGCTCTCCGGCTGCAACAGACGAAAAGGCAGCGCCGGCACGGGCCGGGCCACCCAAATCACTCATCTGCCGATCAAGCCAAAGATCGTTTGCCTAACCGTTAACCATCTCCCGGCTTCACCTGTCGACCACAACTTTCGTGGCCGGTGCATCTTGCCTGCGGCCCGCATCATGAGCTACGTCCCGGTACGAGGTTTCCCGCCTGCGTCCGGACCGCCTCCACCTCCGCCTCGGCACCGTCGAGCGATGTTATCTGCGCCTGCAGATCGCACAACAGCACGAGGTTGGCCTCGCTGTCGTCCTGCGCCAATGCGCGCTCGGCCGCCTTCAACTCGCTATGTAGCGAGCGGCGGCGCCTTTGCAAGATGATGGCCTGACGCAGGGCATTCTCCACATCCGACAAATCGGCGCCGGATTCAAGTACCCAGGCGTCACCGGGCCGCACCGCACGGCGGAACTGCTCGATGACGGGACCGAGCCCCGCCCGCTCCAACCGCGCGGAAATGGCAGCGCCGTCGCTCGTGCCCTCGGCCGCCGCATCGACGAGCGCAGCCCTGAGACGCGCCGCCTGCGCGTCGGAAAAGTCGAGCGTCGCAATGGCCTCGCAATGCTCCTCGAGCAGGCGCGGATGCACGAGCAGCGTCATGAGGATCAAGGCCTCGCGCGGCGAAACCGCGGGTGCGCTGGCGGCGAACAGCGGATGACGGGCGAGCAATGGGCTCGCCTTAGGCACGGAGGCGGCGGCGGCACGCTGGCCCGCCCCGCCGCGCCAGTTGCCGGGCGCGCGGCCGTAGCCGCGCTGCCCCCCGCCGTCGCGACCGCGCCAGGTACCGCCACGGCCGCCTGCCGCTGCCGGCATCGCGCCGGCGGGCGCCATCTCGCCGAGCCGCGCCATCAAATCTGCGCGATAATGTCGCCGCAGCACCTCGTCCCGAACCTGCCCGAGCACCTCGCCGATGCGCCGCTCCAGCGCGGCCCGCCGCTCCGGCGTGTCGAGCGGCCCGGCCTCCAGTTCGCGCGCCCACAGCATGTCCGACAGGGGCCGCGCCTGCGCCAGCACCGCCTCCATCGCCGCCGGCCCGCGGCTGCGCACGAGGTCGTCCGGATCCTGCCCCTCCGGCAGGAGGGCGAAGCGCAGCGACTTGCCCGGCTGCAGGGCCGGCAGCGCCACGTCGATGGCGCGGAAGGCGGCGCGCTGGCCGGCCTTGTCGCCGTCGAAGCACAGGATCGGCTCGTCGGCCATGCGCCACAGGAGGGCGAGCTGCTCCTCCGTCAGCGCCGTGCCGAGCGGCGCGACGGCGTGATGGATGCCCGCTGCGCTCAAGGCGATGACGTCGACATAGCCCTCGACGGCGATGACCGCGCCCCTGTCGTGCGCCGCCTTGCGGGCGTGGTGGTGGTTGTAGAGGAGCCGCCCCTTGTGGAAGAGCGGGGTCTCGGGCGAGTTGAGGTATTTCGCCGGCATGTCGGCGCTCATCGCCCGCCCGCCGAAGGCGATCACCCGCCCGCGCACGTCCGCGATGGGAAACATCACCCGGTCGCGGAAGCGGTCGTAGGGGACGGCGACGTCCTCGCCCGTCACGAGCAGCCCGGCCTCGACCATCATCTCCGACGGCACGCCCTTGGCCGCGAGGTGGTCGCGCAGCGCGAAGCGGTCGGCCGGCGCATAGCCGATGCGGAAGCGCCGCTGGATGTCGGGGCCGAGGCCGCGGCCGGCGAGATAGTCCCGCGCCTTCGCCCCCTCGCGCGCGGCGAGCGTCGCCTCGAAGAAAGACGCGGCGAGCTCGAGCACGTCGTGCAGGCTCTTGCGCTTCTCCTCCTCGGCAGCCGCCTCGCGCGAGACCTTCGGCAGCGTCACGCCCGCCTCGGCCGCGAGCCGCTCCACCGCCTCGGGGAAGGAGAGCCCGTCGACCTCCATGAGAAAGGTGAAGATGTCGCCGTGCTTGCCGGAGGAGAAGCAGTGATAGAAGCCCTTCTGGTCGTTGACGTAGAAGGACGGCGTCTTCTCGGCGTTGAAGGGCGACAGGCCCTTCCACTCGCGCCCCGCCTTGATAAGGCGCACGCGCTTGCCCACCACCGCCGTCACCGGCAGCCGCGCCCTGATCTCCTCGAGGATGGAAGGCGGAAAACGCATCGTCCTGCCTTTGCTCTAACGCATCCTAGCCGAAAGCGCACTGCGTGCGTGTCGCCCCGGCGCAAAGCAGTTGGCGGACGAGCTTATCAACGCAATCCACAGGCTTCTCCGAATCCGGGCCCGGGTTCAACCGGCTCGCCAGAGTATCACGCAGCGGCGCCCGCCCGGGCGGGGATCGATTGACATGCCCCGTCAACCACTCGACAATTTGGCATGGCCGAGGAACCGGACAACATCATCCTGCGCTACCTGAGGCGCATCGACGAGAAGGTCGATGCGCTACGCGAGGACAATCGCGAGATCAAGCAGCGCCTCGGCCTTCTCGAGCAACGATACGGGCTGCTCGAGCAGCAATACGCCTCGTTGTCATCCCGCATCGACCGTATCGAGGCCCGCCTCGACCGTATCGAGAAGAGGCTCGATCTCGTCGAGGTCTGACGGCTCACCCCGCGAGCTTGGCCTTCACCATCGCGCTCGCCTTGGCGAAATCCATGCGCCCGGCATATTTCGCCTTCAGGGCGCCGATCACCTTGCCCATGTCCTTGATGCCGGCGGCCCCGGTCTCGGCGATGGCCGCGTCGATCGCCGCGCCGACCTCGGCCTCGTCCATCTGCTGGGGCAGGAAGGAGGTGATGACGGCGATCTCGCCCCGCTCCTGCTCGGCGAGTTCCGGCCGGCCGCCCTTCTCGTAGATCTCGGCCGATTCCTGGCGCTGCTTGATCATCTTCTGCAGCATGGCGAGGATCTCCTCCTCGCTCGCCTCGCCGCGGCCGGCGCCGCGGGCCTCGATGTCCTTGTCCTTGAGGGCGGCCTGGATGAGCCGCACGGTCGCGAGCCGCGGCTTGTCGCCCGCCCGCATGGCTTCCTTCATGGCCTCTGTGAAGCGTGCGCGCATGACGATCCTCTCGTTGTTATGGCTTCCATCACGACAAGTACATTGACGCCGGCGCCCGCGCTTCTTAGGTTCCGCCGCCAGTGGCGCGGACGGCCGCAAGCGGCCGGCCCGGTTTTTCATGGCCGGACGTGATGGCGTCGGCCGAGGGCTTAAACTGATCATGGCGATGCTGCAAGACGACGCAATGGCGGGCGGTTGGCAAGAGCCGCGCGCAACCGCTGTCCTCGTCCTGGCGGACGGCACCGTGCTCGAAGGCTTCGGCCTCGGCGCAACCGGCGAATCGACCGGCGAGGTCTGCTTCAACACGGCGATGACGGGCTACGAGGAAATCCTCACGGACCCCTCCTACGCCGGGCAGATCATCACCTTCACCTTTCCCCACATCGGCAATGTCGGCGTCAACGACGAGGACATCGAGACGGTCAACATGGCCGCCTCGGCCGAGGTGCGCGGCATCATCGTCCACGCCGACGTGACGGAGCCCTCGAACTGGCGCGCGACGCGCCATCTCGACGCCTGGCTCAAGGCCCGCGGCATCGTCGGCCTCTCCGGCATCGACACCCGTGCGCTCACCGCCCTCATCCGCGAGAAGGGCATGCCCAATGCCGTCATCGCGCATGATCCCGCCGGCAATTTCGACATCGAGCGCCTGAAGAAGCTCGCCGCCGAGGTGCCGTCGATGGACGGGCTCGACCTCGTGCCTCTCGTCGGCACCACCCAGCGCTACGAATGGGACGAGACGACCTGGGTGCTCGGCGAGGGCTATGGCCGGCGCGAAGGAGAGGCCAGGCACCACGTCGTCGCGGTGGACTACGGCGTCAAGCGCAACATCCTGCGCCTCCTCGCCGCCCGCGGCTGCAAGGTCACCGTGGTGCCGGCGACGGCGACCGCCGAGGACGTCCTCGCCCTCTCTCCCGACGGCGTCTTCCTCTCCAACGGCCCGGGCGACCCCGCCGCCACCGGTGAATATGCCGTGCCGCTGATCCGCTCGCTGCTCGACCGGAAGGTGCCGACCTTCGGCATCTGCCTCGGCCACCAGATGCTCGGCCTCGCCGTGGGTGCGAAGACGGCCAAGATGCACCAGGGCCACCACGGCGCGAACCATCCGGTCAAGGACTACACGACCGGCAAGGTCGAGATCGTGTCCATGAACCATGGCTTCGCCATCGACCGCGACAGCCTGCCGGAGAACGCCGAGGAGACGCATGTCTCGCTCTTCGACGGCTCCAATTGCGGCATCGCGCTGAAGGACCGCCCCGCCTTCTCGGTGCAGCACCACCCGGAAGCCTCCCCCGGCCCGCAGGACAGCCATTACCTCTTCGACCGCTTCGTCGAGATGATGGACAGGCACAAGCCCGGCACCGAGCGGGCCTGAGGGCCCCGGCGCCCGGCGCGCCCCCGGCGAACGGATTATTGCCGCACCCGCTGCGATCCGGGAGCCTCGTCGGCCGCACACCCTGCGCGCCGGCTAGTCCCGGTCGCGATCAGGGGCCCGCGGCGCCTGCGGCAACGCCCGCTGCGCCGGCCATGTGAGCGCGCGGCACGGGCGCACCCATGCGCAGGGCGCACAACCCTTTCCACGTCGACGATTCTCGTCTAAGAGGGCCGGAACGTGGACGGAGCAAGCTCCCCGCCACGCACACACGGGGACGCGCTCCGGCTCTCATGGAAGGCCGATGGCGCGGCCTTTTTTTATGTGCCCGGCCGGTCCTGCCGGGCGCCCCAGGTCACGACGAAGACGCGAGCGACACGCATGCCCAAACGCACCGACATCGCCTCGATCCTCATCATCGGCGCCGGGCCGATCGTCATCGGACAGGCGTGCGAGTTCGACTATTCGGGCACCCAGGCCTGCAAGGCGCTGAAGGCGGAAGGCTACCGCATCATCCTCGTCAATTCGAACCCGGCGACGATCATGACCGATCCCGATCTCGCCGACGCGACCTATGTCGAGCCGATCACGCCCGAGATCGTGGCGAAGATCATCGAGAAGGAGCGCCCCGACGCCCTGCTGCCGACCATGGGCGGCCAGACGGCGCTCAACTGCGCCCTGTCGCTCAAGAAGATGGGCGTGCTCGAGAAATTCGGCGTCGAGATGATCGGCGCCACCGCCGAGGCGATCGACAAGGCCGAGGACCGCGAGCTCTTCCGCGAGGCCATGACCAAGATCGGCCTCGACACGCCGAAATCGCACCACATCGACAATCTCGCCGATGCCTTGAAGGCCCTCGACGACATCGGCCTGCCGGCCATCATCCGCCCCTCCTTCACGCTCGGCGGCACCGGCGGCGGCATCGCCTACAACAAGGAAGAGTTCATCGACATCGTCGAGCGCGGCATCGACGCCTCCCCGACGAACGAGGTGCTGATCGAGGAGAGCGTGCTCGGCTGGAAGGAGTACGAGATGGAGGTCGTCCGCGACAAAGCGGACAACTGCATCATTGTCTGCTCCATCGAGAACATCGACCCGATGGGCGTGCACACGGGCGATTCCATCACGGTGGCGCCGGCGCTGACGCTGACGGACAAGGAATACCAGATCATGCGCGACGCCTCGCTCGCCGTGCTGCGCGAGATCGGCGTCGAGACCGGCGGCTCCAACGTCCAGTTCGCCGTCAATCCGGCGAACGGGCGCATGATCGTCATCGAGATGAACCCGCGCGTCTCGCGTTCGTCGGCCCTGGCGTCGAAGGCCACCGGCTTCCCAATCGCCAAGGTGGCGGCCAAGCTCGCGGTCGGCTACACGCTCGACGAGATCGCCAACGACATCACCGGCGGGGCGACGCCCGCCTCCTTCGAGCCGACGATCGACTACGTCGTCACCAAGATCCCGCGCTTCGCCTTCGAGAAGTTCCCCGGCGCCGCGCCGGTGCTGACGACGGCCATGAAGTCGGTCGGCGAGGCGATGGCCATCGGCCGCACCTTCCAGGAGAGCCTGCAAAAGGCGCTGCGCTCGCTGGAGACGGGCCTCACCGGCCTCGACGAGATCGAGATTCCCGGCCTCGGCCAGGGCGACGACAAGAACGCCATCAAGGCAGCCCTCGGCACGCCGACGCCGGAGCGCCTCCTCAACGTCGCCCAGGCCTTGCGGCTCGGCGTCGATGCCGAGCAGATCCACGAGACCTGCAAGATCGATCCCTGGTTCATCGCGCAGATGCAGGGGATCGTGGAGACGGAGGCGAAGGTCCGCAAGTACGGCCTGCCGACGACGCCTGGCGCCTTCCGGCAGCTGAAGGCCATGGGCTTCTCGGATGCGCGCCTCGCCGTCCTCGCCGGCAAGAGCGAGGAGGAGGTCAAGGCCCTACGCCGTTCGCTCGGCGTGCGCCCGGTCTTCAAGCGCATCGACACCTGCGCGGCCGAATTCGCCTCCCCCACCGCCTATATGTACTCGACCTATGCGGCGCCCTTCGCCGGCTCCCCGGCGGACGAGGCGCAGCCCTCGGACGCCAAGAAGGTCGTCATCCTCGGCGGCGGGCCGAACCGCATCGGCCAGGGCATCGAGTTCGACTATTGCTGCTGCCATGCCTGCTTCGCCCTCGACGATGCGGGCTACGAGACCATCATGGTCAACTGCAACCCGGAGACGGTCTCGACCGACTACGACACCTCCGACCGGCTCTATTTCGAGCCGCTGACGGCGGAGGACGTCATCGAGATCATCGACACCGAGCGGCAGAACGGCACCCTGCACGGCGTCATCGTGCAGTTCGGCGGGCAGACGCCCCTGAAGCTCGCCCGCGCGCTGGAGGAGCACAAGGTGCCGATCCTCGGCACCTCGCCCGATGCCATCGACCTTGCCGAGGACCGCGACCGCTTCAAGCGCCTGCTCGACCGGCTCGGCCTCAAGCAGCCGAAGAACGGCATCGCCTATTCCGTCGAGCAGGCCCGGCTCGTCGCCGCCGAGGTCGGCCTGCCGCTCGTCGTGCGCCCGTCCTACGTGCTCGGCGGCCGCGCCATGGCCATCATCCGCGACGAGGACACCTTCGGCGACTACCTGCTCGGCACGCTGCCGGCCTTGGTGCCGCACGACATCAAGGCGCGCTATCCCAACGACAAGACCGGCCAGATCAACACCCTGCTCGGCAAGAACCCGCTGCTCTTCGACCGCTACCTCTCGGACGCCATCGAGGTGGACGTCGACTGCCTCTGCGACGGCAAGGACGTCTTCATCGCCGGCATCATGGAGCACATCGAGGAAGCCGGCATCCACTCCGGCGACTCGGCCTGCTCGCTGCCGCCGCGCTCGCTCTCGCCCGAGACGCTGGAGGAGCTGGAGCGCCAGACGAAGGCGCTCGCGCTCGCGCTCGACGTCGGCGGCCTCATGAACGTGCAGTACGCCATCAAGAACGGCGACATCTACGTGCTCGAGGTCAATCCGCGCGCCTCGCGCACGGTGCCTTTCGTCGCCAAGGTCATCGGCGAGCCCATCGCCAAGATCGCGGCCCGCATCATGGCCGGCGAGAAGCTGGCCGATTTCGGCTTGAGGCCCAAGGAGCTGGCGCATATCGGCGTGAAGGAGGCCGTGTTCCCCTTCGCCCGCTTCCCCGGCGTCGACGTGCTGCTTGGTCCGGAGATGCGCTCCACCGGCGAGGTCATCGGCCTCGACCGCTCCTTCGGGGTCGCCTTCGCCAAGAGCCAGCTCGGCGGCGGCACCAAGGTGCCGAAGGACGGCACGGTCTTCGTCTCCGTCCGCGACGCCGACAAGGACCGGATCCTGCCCGTGGTGCAGACGCTCGCCGACCTCGGCTTTACCGTGGTGGCGACGAGCGGCACCCAGCGCTTCCTCGCCGAGAAGGGCGTGGCGGCCGAGCGTATCAACAAGGTTCTGGAAGGCCGGCCGAACGTCGTCGATGCCATCAAGAACGGCTCGATCCACCTCGTCTTCAACACGACGGAGGGCGCGCAGGCCCTGCACGACTCGCGCGAGCTGCGCCGCGCGGCCCTCTTGCATAAGGTGCCCTATTACACCACTCTTGCCGGTGCGGCCGCCGCCGCCGAAGGTATCAAGGCCTATCTCGCCGGCGACCTCGAGGTGCGAGCGTTGCAGGAGTACTGGCCGGCCGGCTCGAAGAGCGCCTAGGCGAGACGCAGGCCGCAACACGTCGAGTTTCATCACGCGTCACGGGGTACGATTGCGGCCCCGGACGGCATCTTTGTTGTGAGAGAACGTACGCGATGGAAAAGATCCCGATGACCGCCTCAGGCTATGCGGCCCTCGAAGCGGAGCTCAAGCGCCGCCAGCAGGAGGAGCGTCCGCGCATCATCCAGGCGATCGCCGAGGCGCGTGCGCTCGGCGACCTCTCGGAGAACGCGGAATATCACGCCGCCAAGGAAGCGCAGAGCCTCAACGAGGGCCGCATCCAGGAGCTCGAGAGCCTCCTGTCGCGCGCCGACGTCATCGACCTCAGCAAGCTCAATGGCCACACCGTAAAGTTCGGCGCCACCGTGACCCTCGTCGACGAGGACACGGAGGAGGAGAAGGTCTACCAGATCGTCGGCGAGCCCGAGGCGGACGTCCATTCCGGCCGCGTCTCCGTCACCTCCCCGGTTGCCCGCGCCCTCATCGGCAAGTCCATCGGCGACAGCGTCGAGGTGGTGACCCCCGGCGGCGGCAAGTCATACGAGATCATCAACGTCCGCTTCGGCTGATCCGGATTCGGAGGCCTTCCATGGCAACGGTGTCGCGTCGTCACCTCCTCGGCATGGCCGCGCTCGCCGGCACGCTGGCGCTCGGCGCCTGCGTCACGCCGGGGACGACGCCGCTGCCGGCGGGCGAGGCCGAGGCGCTGCGCCTCTCGGCCATCTCGGTCGACATCTCGGCCCTCGTCGCGCAAGGCCAGGGCCCCTTCGCGACGCTCGTCGGCGACAGCCTGTCGGAGGCGCTCGCGAGCGCCTTCGCCGGCCGGCTCGCTCCGCGCGACCGCACGGCGCCGCGTCTCGTCGTGCGCCTCAAGAGCCTCACCTTGTCGGCCTGGTCGGGCGGCACCTCCATCCGCATCAACGGCACGGATTTCGCGGAGGGCGGCTCCGACAGCGACTATCTCGACGGCGAGGCGCTCATCGTCGGCCGCCGCGGCGAGATCGAGGCGCGCTACCCGATCCTCTTCGCCCTGCCGTCGAGCTATTCCGGCCCGTGGTATCTCGCCGACAACGAACAGCGCCGCGCCGCCACCATCGCCCAGCTCTATGCCGACTGGGTCAAGCGCAAGATCGTCGGACGGTAGCCCCGCGCACCTGTTTGGCCTACGCAACGACATCGCATCGGTCGAGCCGATCAGACGGCGCCCACAGCGCCGGTCCGACATCCCCCGCCGTCTTGGCCGGGCTTGTCCCGGCTGTCCGATCGACGTCCTCGCCTGGCTTCAAGACATTGATTGAACGTGGGAAACGGTTGCCGTGAGCGGTCTGGACATTGACCGAATGCATGGCGTGACAAGACCATCCAGCCCCCTCAGCCGTCATGCCCGCGCTTGTCGAGGGCATCCACGCCGTGATGCTGGCGCGAGGTCGAAGAGCGTGGATGGCCGAGACAAGCCCGGCCATGACGCCTGCACGCCGTTCTCGGCCGTCAATGCCCGCGACAAGCGTGGGCACGGCGGCGGTGAGAATCGGGCCAGCGGTCCCGACGCGACCGGCTGATAACCCAAACGCCCGGCCAGCCGGTCCGCCCCTACCCCGCTCCCGATCCGTCCGCCATCGGCACGATCGGCTCGTCCTTGACGAGGTCGAGCGTCAGCGCCGTGCGCACGTTGCGCACGTTCGGCATCGCCGTCAGCTCCAGCACGAAGGACTGGAAGGAGCGCAGGTCCGGCGCCACGCATTTGAGGAGGAAGTCCGTCTCGCCCGACAGGGTCCAGCATTCGCGCACCAGCGGCATCTGGCGGATGCGCGCGGCGAAGGCCTCGAGGTCCGCCTCGGCCTGGCTCGCGAGATTGACCATGGCGAAGCAGGTGACATCATAGCCCAGGCGCCGCTGGTCGAGGATCGCCCGGTAGCCCCGGATGATGCCGGCTTCCTCGAGCGCCCGCACGCGGCGCAGGCAGGGAGGCGCGGAAAGTCCGGCGCGGCGCGCCAGCTCCACATTGGTGATGCGGCCGTCTGCCTGGAGTTCCTTCAGGATCTTCCAGTCCGTCGCGTCGAGTTCCACGCGCAAGCGCGATTATCCTTCTCGCAGGTGCCGGACGATTGCGTCATGCGACGAGGCACGGGCACGGTGGTCGCCTGATTTAGTATGATTCGGGCGCCGAGTTCGCAAGAGAGTCTCACGATGTTGCACGCTGACAGCGCCTGGATCCTCACCGACGGCAAGGCGGGCGACGAGACCCAGTGCCTCGGCCTCGCGGCCGCGCTCGGCATCGAGCCGCAGCTGCGCCGCATCGCCCCCCGCGCGCCCTGGTCCTGGCTGATGCCGTGGGGCCCCATCGATCCGCGCGAGGCGTCCGGGCAGCCCGCGAGCCCTATCGCACCGCCCTTTCCCGACCTTGTCATCGCCTCCGGCCGCCGCGCCGTGCCCTATCTGCGCCACGTCAAGCACGCTTCGGGCGGACGCACCTTCACCGTCTTCCTGAAGGATCCCCGCACGGGGGCCTCCGCCGCCGATTTCATCTGGGTCGGCGAGCACGACAGGCTGCGCGGCGAGAACGTCATGGCGACGCTGACGCCGCCGCACCGCATCTCGGCCGCGCGGATCACCGCCGCGCGGGCCGCGCCGCCTGCAAGCCTCGCCGCCCTTCCCTTGCCGCGCGCGGCCGTCCTCGTCGGCGGCGACAGCCGGCATCACACCTTCACGCCCGCCGACATCGCCGGTTTCGTCACGGGGCTGAAGTCGCTGCGGGCCAGCGGCGTCTCGCTGATGATCACGGCCTCGCGGCGCACGCCGCCGGCGCTGCGCACGGCGCTCGCCGAGCTCGCCGAGGAGGAGAACGTCTATCTGTGGGACGGCTGCGGCGACAATCCCTATGTCGCCATGCTCGCCCTCGCGGAGGCCGTCGTCGTCACGGCCGATTCGACCAACATGGCCGGGGAGGCGGCGGTCACGGGCCGCCCGGTGCTCGTCTTCGAGCCGAGCGGCGGCCATCCGCGCCTCAAAGCGTTGCTGGAAGGTCTCAGGCGCGCAGGAATTGTGCACGCCTTTCGGGGGAGACTTGAAGGAAGCGCATACCAACCCTTAGATTCAACCCCGAGCATTGCAGAGGCTGTCGCCCGGGCCTACGAGGCCCATCGCAGGCGCTTCCTCTCTTCACCCCGCGACGCTCCTGTCGCAGACGCCTGAAAGGGCGAACAGTCGATCGGTCCGCCATGACGCACACGCATGCTAAGGTCCTCATCCTGGGCTCCGGCCCGGCCGGCTATACCGCTGCCATCTATGCTGCCCGCGCCATGCTGGAGCCCGTTCTCGTCACGGGCCTGCAGCAGGGCGGGCAGCTCACCATCACGACCGACGTCGAGAACTACCCGGGCTTTGCCGATGTCATCCAGGGCCCCTGGCTGATGGAGCAGATGCGTCTGCAGGCCGAACACGTCGGCACGCGCATCGTCAGCGACTACATCGGCGCCGTCGACCTGTCGCAGCGGCCTTTCCGCCTCACCGGCGACGGCGGCGACACCTACAGCTGCGACGCGCTGATCATCGCCACCGGCGCCCAGGCCAAGTGGCTCGGCCTGCCGTCGGAGGAGGCCTTCCAGGGCTTCGGCGTCTCGGCCTGTGCCACCTGCGACGGCTTCTTCTTCCGCGGCAAGGAGGTCGTGGTCATCGGCGGCGGCAACACGGCCGTGGAGGAGGCGCTCTACCTCGCCAACATCGCGGCCAAGGTCACGCTGGTTCACCGCCGCGACGAGCTGCGCGCCGAGCGCATCCTGCAGGATCGCCTGTTCCAGCATCCCAGGATCGAGCTGGTATGGGACACGGCGCTCGAAGAGATCTGCGGCGAGGGAACGCCCGCCTCGGTGACCCACGTGCGCCTGAAGAACGTCAAGACCGGCGCCGTCAGCGAGCGCCGGACCGACGGCGTCTTCATCGCCATCGGCCACAAGCCGGCGAGCGAGCTGTTCGTCGGCCAGCTCGACATGAGCCCGAGCGGCTACATCAGGACCGAGCCGGGCACGACGCGCACGAACATCGAGGGTGTCTTCGCCGCAGGCGACGTCACCGACGATGTCTACCGGCAGGCGGTCACGGCCGCCGGCCTCGGCTGCATGGCCGCACTCGACGCCGAGCGCTGGCTGACGGTCCGCGAGGCCACGCGCGAAGCGGCCGAATAAATCAACGAGGAAACGCGACGGTGGCCCCCCCGGGCGCTGCCGGCACAACAGGCGGAAGGCCAGCGGGGGCGGCCGTGGATTGGGACAAGATCAGGATTTTCTACACTGTCGCCGAGGCAGGCAGCTTCACGCGTGCCGGCGATGATCTCGGACTCAGCCAGTCGGCCGTCAGCCGGCAGGTGAGCGCGCTCGAGCGCGAGTTGAAGGCCCCGCTCTTCCACCGCCATGCCCGGGGCCTCATCCTGACCGAGCAGGGCGAGCTGCTCTTCCGCGCCGCGCGCGACATGACCATGCGGCTCGACGCGACGCGCGCGCGCCTCGCCGAGTCGCGCGAGCGCCCGTCGGGCACCCTGCGCGTGACGACGACGCTCGGCCTCGGCACCAACTGGCTGACGCCGCGCATCGGCGAGTTCCTCGACCATTACCCCGAGGTGCGGGTGGAACTCATCCTGTCGGACGAGGAGCTCGACCTGTCCATGCGTCAGGCCGACGTCGCCATCCGCCTGCGCCAGCCGGTGCAAGGCGACCTCATCCAGCGCCGCCTGTTCACGGTGCACTTCCACGTCTATGCGTCCACCGAATATCTCAAGCGCTTCGGACAGCCGGAGAAGCTGGTGGACCTGGACAACCACCGCATCTTGTCCTTCGGCGGCTCGATGCCGCATTACCTGTTGGCGGTGCACTGGCTTGCGACGGCGGGCCGCGATCCCAAGGATCCGCGCCCCTACCATCTCGTCGTCAACAATATCACGGCGTTGAAGAAGGCCGTCGAGCGCGGCGCGGGCATCGCGGTGCTGCCCGATTACATCGTCGAGCCGGGGCTCGGTCTGGTGCAGATCCTGACCGATGTGGAAATGCCCTCGCTGGAGAGCTATCTCGTCTATCCGGAAGAGATGAAGAACGTTGCGCGGGTGCAGGTCTTCCGCGACTTCCTGATCAGCAAGGCCCAGCGCTGGACCTACTGAGCTGCTGAATCGGTGCGGGATATATTCAGCTTTTTAAAGCGGAATTATGACATATGACCTGCATAAACATGCGGCACCTGCATAGCTGACATGCCCCATGTTGCATTGCAAAAAGGCAGGAAAAGGCCGATATCAATCGTGGCTGAAGGCGATGGGCTCCGCACCTCCTCCCGGCGTAGAGCTCATTTCGGCCGTTCCCCTCTGGAAGTGTTCCGACTTCGGTCGGACATGACTTAGGCCGGGTTCCCTCAGGAACCCGGCCTTTTTTCTTGGCACTTGCGGCCGGCGCCTCGCGCGCCACGCCGCTGCGCGATGCCGACGCTGGATGCATGGCTGACATGTCCCCGGCTGCGTTGCGGAAGCGCTGGCGAAGGCCCATATCACTCGTGGCTGAAGGCGATGGGCTCCGCACCTCCTCCCGGCGTAGAGCCCATTTCGGCCGTTCCCCTCTGGAAGTGTTCCGGCTTCGGTCGGACATGACTTCAGGCCGGGTTCCCTCAGGAACCCGGCCTTTTTTCTTGCGCGCCGGCTATAGTGACCTTGCCCGCCGCAACCGCTTCAGGTCGAGGAACTCGCAAAGGGCGAAGCAGAGGGTGGCGGCGACCGCACCGGCCGCCGCACTCAACGCCAGCCAGTCGTTGAAACCGCGGATGCCGCCGATCGCCAAGGCGACGCCGACATAGCCTGCGACAGCCCCGACACCGACGACGACGATGGCCAGGCGAAGCGGGGGCAGGATCCCTCGCCTGCTGAGCCCCGCATGGACGAACCCCGCAACCAGCGCCGGCAGAAGGCCGATATAATAGCCCAGCGGCAGGAACTTGAGGACGCCAAGATCGACGGGCGCGGGAGCGTGGAAAATGCGGCTCCCTGTGGCAATGAACGCCAGCGGAATGCCCCATAGGGCGGCGACCAGCCCGAAGACCGGGCCGAGCAGTGCGAAGATGAGGACATCCCGCCAGAACTGCTTCCGCGGGCGCCGCAAGGTGGCGGTCAATGTCTGTGAACCGGACGGCATGGCTTCCCCGCTGCATGAGCCGTGCGCACCTTAAACGGCAGAATGCGCACGTGCACCATGGACCGCGCGCGGGGGCGCTCGCAGTTTCTGCACGAGATGCATGAGTGTGGCGCTCCGCCTAGAGGAAGAGCTTCTCGCCCTCGAGGCCGCTGTAGAGCCCGGCCACGAACTCGCCGTAGCCGTTGTAGATCTGCGTGGGGAACATCTCGCCCGTGCCGATCATCTCCTCCGCGGCCTGGCTCCAGCGCGGGTGCGGCACCTCAGGGTTCACATTCGCCCAGAAGCCGTACTCGGCGGGCTGCAGCGCCTCCCAGAAGCTCGTCGGCCGCGTTTCGGAAAAGGAAATGCGGTTGATCGACTTGATGGACTTGAAGCCGTATTTCCACGGCACGGCGAGGCGCAGCGGCGCCCCCATCACCTTCGGCAGCGGCTTGCCGTAGGCGCCGGTGACGAGGAAGGCGAGCTCGTTCGTCGCCTCGGCCATGGTCAGGCCCTCGGTGTAGGGCCACGGATACCACGTCTGTCGCTGACCGGAGGCGATCTTCGGGTCGTGGAAGGTCTGCATGACGACGTATTTCGCCGAGCCGAGCGGGCGCGCGCGCTCCACGAGGGCGCTGAGGGCAAAGCCGGTCCACGGCACGGCCATGGCCCAGGCCTCGACGCAGCGGTGCCGATAGAGCCGCTCCTCCAGCGGCATGGTCTTGAGGAGCTCGTCGAAGCCGATCTCGAAGGGCTGCTCGACGAGCCCGTCGACCTTGATGGTCCACGGATCGGTCGCGAGCGCCTCGGCCCCGGCGGCGACGCGCTTGTGGGAGCCGAATTCGTAGAAATTGTTGAAGGAGGTGTTGATCTCCTCCGGGGTCACGCCCCGGTCGAGCACGAAACGCTCGTTGCGCGGCGCGGGATAAGGCCCGGCGGGCGCATCTTGGGCCCGCGCCGTGCGGCCGGCTCCGAGGAGGGCAAGACCGGCGGCGCCCGCCAGGAAGGCACGGCGGTTGAAGAAAATCGCCTCCGGTGTGGCGGCCGCTTCCGGCATGCGCCAGCCGGGTGGTGTCCTGATCAGCATGGATGCGCTCCCGAGGCAGATCCGCCCTCCGTGCACAGGGGTAGAGCCACGCGCGGCCGGCGACAACTCACGCCTTCGGGAGCGCTCGTCGGCTCACGGCTGCCCGTCGGCCTGCGCCTCGTCCCTGAGCGCCCGGCGCAGCACCTTGCCCACATTGGTCTTGGGCAGGCTGTCGCGGAACACGACGCGGCGCGGCACCTTGTAGGAGGTGAGGTTCTCGCGCGCGAAGGCGCGCAGTTCCTCCTCCGTCAGGCTCTCGTCCCGCTTGACGATATAGGCCAGCACCATCTCGCCCGAATGCTCGTCCGGCTGGCCGACGACCGCCGCCTCCAGCACTTTCGGATGCCGGACGAGGACATCCTCGACCTCATTGGGATAGACGTTGAAGCCGGAGACCAGCACCATGTCCTTCATGCGGTCGACAATGCGGAAGGACCCCTCCTCGTCCTCGACGGCGAGGTCGCCGGTGCGGAAATAGCCGTCGGCGGTCATCACCTTCGCCGTCTCGTCCGGGCGCTGCCAGTAGCCCGCCATGACCTGCGGGCCGCGCACGCACAATTCCCCGACCTCGCCGAAGGGAGCGTCGGTGTTGTCGAGGCTGCGGATGGCGACATCCGTCGACGGCAGGGGAAAGCCGATGGTGCCGGTGAATTCCTCGATGTCGAGCCGGTTGGCGGAGACGACCGGCGATGTCTCGGACAGGCCGTAGCCCTCGATGATCGGCTTGCCGGTAATGTCCTTCCAGCGCTTGGCCACCGCCGCCTGGGTCGCCATGCCGCCCGAGATGCACAATTGCACGGGCGAGAAGTCGACGTCCCCGATCTGCGGGTTGTGCGCAAGCGCGTTGTAGAGCGTGTTGACGCCGCTGATCATGGTGAAGGGTCGCGATTTCAGCGTCTTCACGAAGCCGGGGATGTCGCGCGGATTGGCGATGAGCAGGCCGCAGGCACCGATGCGCATCATCATCATGCAGCATACGGTGAGGGAGAAGATGTGATAGAGCGGCAGGGCCGTCACCATGACGTGGCGGCTCCCGTCCGTCTTCACCCAGCCCCCGAGCCAGGCCTTCATCTGGGCGACATTGGCGGTGATGTTGCCGTGCGTGAGCACCGCGCCCTTCGCGACACCGGTCGTTCCGCCCGTATATTGCAGGAAGGCGACGTCCTGCGGCGTCAGGGCGACCGGATCGGGCGCGCGGCGCCGGCCCTCGGCAAGGATCGCCGCGAAGCGCACGGCGCCCGGAATGCTGTAGGGCTTGACCGCCTTCTTCACGTGCCGGGACACGAGATTGACGATCGTGCCCTTGAGGCCCATCAGGTCGCCCGGCGTGGCGATGACGACGTGGTCGAGCTTCATCTGCGGCAGCGCCTCGGCCACCGTATGGGCGAAGTTCTCCAGCACCACGAGCACGCGCGCCCCGGCGTCGTTCACCTGGTGCGCGAGTTCGCGCGGCGTATAGAGCGGGTTGACGTTGACCACCGTGCAGCCGCCGATGAGCGCGCCGAACATCGCCGCCGGATAGGCGAGCACGTTCGGCATCATGAGCGCCACGCGATCGCTCTTGTTGATGCCGCGGGCCTGCAGCCAGGAGGCTACCGCTTCGGCGGCGACGCGCAGTTCAGCGTAGGAGAGCGCCTTGCCGAAGCTCTCGAAGGCCGGCCGGTCGGCGAAGTCGCGCGTCGCATCGTAGAAGAGGTCGGCGAGCGTGCCGAGATCGTCCGTATCGATCTCCGCGGCAACCGTCGGCGGATAGGACCGCAGCCACGGCCGCCTCGCCATCAGTTGCTCGTTGGTCCCGTGCCGCGCCTCGGTCGCCTCCACCATGACGTTCTCCCTCTCCTGTCCCGGCCGGTTGCGCCGGCTCTTCGCCCATTCTCATTCAGGCGGGAAAGACTGTCGATAGACGCGGGATTCGGCGCCGAAATGACCGCATGAAAGCGCCTGCAGCCGCGGCCCGGCCGCTTCGGCGCATCGACGGCCCGCGAGAACGGCGCAAAAGCGCAGGAGAATCATCTTCCCCCTCCTCGCGGACGGAGAGGGGGGAAGATGGTCTGGTCCGCTCAGCCCCTCAGCCGCTGACCGCCGTGGCGCGGGCCGTGACGACCTGATCGGCCGACTTGCCACTGAGTTCGGCGAGATGGTCGAACCGCGCCGAGAAGCTGCCGACACCGGCGGTGGCCGAGCGCAGTTCGACGATGAGGTCGTCCATCTCCGCCTCCGGGATCATGGCGCTCACCAGGTCCCAGCCGAGCCAGCCCGGCCGCCCGTCGTAGCCGAGGATCTGCCCCCGCCGCGCCGAGATGATCGCGGTCGCCTTCGACATCGCCTCCGTCGGCACGGCGATCTCCACCGCCAGCATCGGCTCGAGCAGCACCGGCTTGGCATTGGGCAGCATCTCGGCCATGGCGAGCCTTGCCGCGGCGCGGAAGGCCATGTCGGAGGAATCGACCGTGTGGTACGAGCCGTCCGTCAGCGTCACCTTCATGTCGACGACGGGAAAGCCGAGCGGTCCCCGCTCCGCCGCCTCGCGCACGCCGATCTCCACCGAGGGAATGTACTGCTTGGGCACGACGCCACCAGCGATGGTGTCGGTGAAGACGATGCCCTCGCCGCGCGGCAGCGGCTCGACATGCAGCACGACGTCGCCGAACTGGCCGTGCCCGCCCGACTGCTTCTTGTGGCGACCGCGGGCATGGGCCGCGTGGCGGATGGTCTCGCGATAGGCGATCTGCGGCTTGCGCACGTCGACCGTGACG
Source organism: Chelatococcus caeni (assembly GCF_014196925.1). Lineage (GTDB taxonomy): Bacteria > Pseudomonadota > Alphaproteobacteria > Rhizobiales > Beijerinckiaceae > Chelatococcus_A > Chelatococcus_A caeni. The sequence goes on from NZ_JACIEN010000003.1 coordinate 461,025, forward strand.
CCGAAGCGCGAGGCGAGCCGCGCCATGGCGACGCGCAGGTGCATCTCGCCCTGCCCGCACAGGCGCATCTCGCCGAGGTCGGGCCGCTGCTCGAGCACGAGCGAGGGATCCTCCTCGACGATCTTGGCGAGCGCCGTCGTCAGCCGCACGTCGTCCTTGCGGTCGCGCACGACGAGCGCGAGCGAGAAGACGGGGTCGGGCGGAGCGACGGAGACGATCGCCGTCGGACGCTCCTTGCCGGCGGCAAAGGCGTCGGACGTCGCGACATTGTCGAGCCGTGCGAAAGCCGCCGTCTCACCTTCCTCCGCCGTGGCGCGGCGGCTCTGGCCCTGGCCCTTCAGGTCGACGATACCGGCAACGCGCGCCTCTCCCCCGCGCGAGGACACGACCGTGTCGCCCTCGGAAATGGCGCCGCGCAGCACGCGCGCCAGCGTCAGCTTGCCGCCCTGGCCGTTGTGGATCGTCTTCATGGCGAAGGCGAGCGGCGGTCCCTCCTCCGGCACGCCGAGGCGGACCCGCGTCTGGGCGAGCCGCGGCGCCTCGTGGCGCAGCGCCTTGAGCAGGCGCGTGACACCGTTGCCGCGCTCGGCCGAGCCGAACAGGACCGGCACGACATGCATGTCGCGCACCTCGCGCGAGAGGTCGTCGAACACCCTGTCGCGTGGCGGCTCGATCTCCTCGACGAGATCCTCCATGAGCTCGTCGTCGTAGTCGGCGAGCCGCTCGAGCATCGAGAAGCGCGCCTCCTTCTCGCGGCCGACCTCGGTGACGGGCAGGTCGATCACCTCACTCGCGGCATATTCGCGGTAGACGAAGGCCCGCTCCAGGGCGAGGTCGATGAAGCCGATGGCGATGCCGTCCTTCCAGATGGGGATCTGGCGCAGCAGGAGCGGCGTGCGCGACGCCCGCTGCAGGCTGGCGAGCGTCTCGCGCACGCGCCGGCTCGCCGCGTCGATCTTGTTGAGGAACAGGAAGCGCGGCACGTCCGCCTCCTCGAGCTCGCGCATCACGAGCTCGAGCGCCGGCACCTTGCGGTCGTCCGCCTCGCAGACGACGACGGCCGCATCGCAGGCCGGCAGGACGGTGCGCATGTCGTGCAGGAACTCGACGGACCCCGGGCAATCCACGAAGGTGAAGCGCTCGCCGAGGAAATCGCCGCTCGCGACGTTGGGCTCGATGCTCATGCCCTGCGCCCGCGCCTCGGGCGAGGCATCGCCGGTCGTGTTCCGGTCCGCAACCTTCCCCTGCCGGTCGATCGCCCCCATGCGGGCGAGACAGGCCTCCATCAGGCTGGTCTTGCCACTCTGGTAGGGGCCGACGATGGCGATGCACCGGGGCCCCGCTCGTTCTCTACCGTTGGCATCCATGGCCGCCTCTCCCTGACATGACGGCTGCTCGGGCCGTCATGTGATCGTCACGCCGTCGAGCGTGCGAATCAAGGGTCGAGGTGAGGCGGCGCCCGCAACGGCGCGGGCGACGCGGCTCAACGCCAGGCGAGCAGGCGCTTTTCGACGGCCCCGATGACGCCCGCGACGGTGAGGCCGAGCAGCGAGAGCACGACGACCCCGGCGAGCAGGCGGTCCGACTGCATGAGGTTGCCGGCGGCCAGCACCATGGCGCCGACGCCCTCGTTGGCGCCGATCATCTCGGCGGCGATGAGCAGGACGATGCCGATGGAGGAGGCGATGCGCATGCCCGACAGGATGCCCGGCAGGGCCCCCGGCAGGATGATCTTCGAGATGATGGCGAAGGAGGACAGCCCGAAGCTGCGGCCCATGCGCACGAGCGAGCGGTCGACATTGTCCACGGCCCCGTAGGTCGCGATCACCATCGGGAAGAAGGTGCCGAAGGCGATGGTCGCCACCTTCGAGCTTTCGCCGATGCCGAACCACAGGATGAAGAGCGGCAGGAGCGCGATCTTCGGGATGGGGAAGAGCGCCGCGACCAGCGTCGCTCCCGGCGAGCGCACCAGGCTCGACAGGCCGATGGCCATGCCGAAGGCGATGCCCGCCGTGCCGCCGATGGCGAAGCCGCCCGCAAGCCGCACGAGCGAGGCGGAGAGATGGGTGGCGAGCTCGCCGCTGAGGGCCATGCGCTTGAGGGCGTCAATCACCTCGCCCGGGCTCGGGGCGAGGACCGGGCTCATCCAGCCGAAGCTGGAGGCGGCCTGCCACAGGAGGATGAGCGCGACGAGGGCGGCGAAGCCGACGAGCCGATGGGTGCGCGGCAGGAAAAGCCCGCCGCGGAAGGTGACGGGACGGTTGTCGGCCGTGGCCGCCGGGCGCAGGTCATGAGCCACATCAGCCATTGATCGTCTCCACATCGGCGAGTTCCCGGTCCGCCTCGGCGGCATCGGCCCGGATCAGCTCCCACAGCTCGCGGGCGCGGCGCACCAGCTCCGGGTCGTCCGAGCGGCGCGCCCGCCGGTCGCCGGCGACGGTGACCGTCTCGCGCACGCGCCCGGGGCGGCGCGACAGGACGAGGATGCGGTCGGCGAGCCGCACCGCCTCGTCGAGATTGTGCGTGACATAGACCATGCCGAGCGCCTCGGCGCTGCCCTCCCCCGAGACGAGTTCCACGAGGTCGTCCATCAGCAGTTCGCGTGTCTGCGCATCGAGCGCCGACAGAGGTTCGTCCATCAGCAGCACCGCCGGCCGCGCCGCGAGCGCGCGGGCGATGCCGACGCGCTGGCGCATGCCGCCGGAGAGCTGCTTGGGATAGGCCCTGGCGAAATCGGTGAGGCCTGTGCGGGCGAGGACGTCGCGGATCGTCTCCGCCACGACGGCCTGCGACAGGCCGTGCCCCTCCAGCACCAGACGCACGTTGCCTTCCACGGTACGCCAGGGCAGCAGGGCGAAGTCCTGGAAGACGAAGGTCAGCGGGTTGAGCGAGGCAGCGGGCGGCGCGCCGGCGACGAGCGCCCGCCCCGCCTGCGGCTTCTCGAGCCCGCCGAGGATGCGCAGCAGCGTCGACTTTCCGCAGCCCGACGGGCCGACGATGGCGACGACCTCGCCCGGCCCGACGGTGAAGGAGATGTCGTCCAGCACCGGCAGGGGGCCGTAGGCATGGGCGATATGGTCGGCGATGAGCTGCATGTCCGGTCTTTCAAACAATTGCTGCGGCGGGAGCGCCGCCGCAGGTAATCACACCCGAAAAAGGCGCCTCAGACGGGCGGCGCTCGACATTTCTCCCACGTCCTGGCCGGGCTCGTCCGCGCAAGTCGGACAAGCCCGATTTGCGCCATCTTGACGAGACGCAACGCGCAAGCGCGTTGCTATTGCCATCCATGCCTTTCGGTCTTGCTCGAGTGTCGCGGCGTGGATGCCCGCGACAAGAGCGGGCATGACGGTTGTGAGGTGGGAGCGGCCGCTTTCAGTTGGCGTTGATGTGCCCGTCGATGAAGCTGAGGTCGAGGATCGCCTTGGCGTCCACCGACGCATCGACGAGGCCCTCGTCCTTCAGCCATTGCACCTGGGTCAGGATGTCGGCGACGTCGAGCCGGGCCTTCTCGTCGACGAAGAAGGCCGCGCCCTTCACCTTGGCTGCTGCCTGGGCCGGCTCCTCCGACGGGTAGACGTGCTTGGCGACGAGCGCGGCCGTGGCGTCGCTGTCGGGCGCATGGGCGATGTTGCCCGAGGCATCCTTGGCGAGGAACGCCTTGGCGTAGTCCTCGGCGCCCTTCTGGTAGGCGCGCACGAATTTCTCGACCGTGGCGCGCTTATCCGTGGTCATCTTGGTGCTCGTGAACAGTCCGCCGAACTGGTACTCGGTGACGTCGGAGACGCGCCCGATGAGCTTGGCCTCGCCCGAGGCGGCGAGCGGCTTGGCAAGATGCGGCGCGATGATGATGGCGTCGACCTGCCCGCTCTTGATGCTCGCCACCATGTTGGGCAGCGACTGCAGCGGCTTGAGTTCGACGCTCTTGAGCGCGAAGCCGTTGGCGGCGGCGATCTGCCCCATCTGGTAGTGGAAGGACGAGCCCACCTGCGTGATGCCGACCGACTTGCCGGAGAGCTTGTCGAGGCTCGTCAGGCCCTTCTCGTAGGCGGCGTTGGAGGCGAGCACGAGGTTGCCCTCGTAGCCCTTCTTCTCACGCGCCTGGGCGGCGATGACCTTGAGCGCGCCCTTGCCAGCGAGATTGTAGAAGCCGGCCGTGAAGGCCGTGACGCCGAACTCGGTGTCGCCGGAGACGACGGCGAGCGCGATGGGCTGCGCGGCCTCGAAGAACTTCAGCTCGACATCGAGCCCCTCGTCCTTGAAATAGCCCTTCTCCACGGCGAGGAAGAGCCCGCCCGAGGAGACGAAGCGCAGCACGCCGACCGTCACCTTCTCCTGCGCCGCGGCCGGCAGCACGGATCCTGCAAGGCCCGCGACGACGAAAGCCGCCACCGCGGCCTTGCGCCCGATCGATGCCAGACGCCAGCGCGCCGACGGCCGAGAAGCAACCCCTGTCATTGAGCATCCCCCGTTTGATGCGCCTTCGGCGCTGATGCGTTGGGCACACCAATACGGGGCCGGCCGGCTGCCGTAAACAAGGAAAACCCCGGCTCGTGCCGGGGTTTGCTCCGGTTGTGGACGCGGGTCCTCAGCGGGCGAGTTCGAGCCGCATGTCGGCGACGCCGAGCGCGAGGTTGAGGCCGGTCTGGCCCTGCACGGAGAGCGGCTGGAGGCTGACGGCACGGTTGGAGCCGCCGACGAGGACATTGGCGCCGACACCTGCGCCCACCGTCGCCTCACCACTCGCGCCGGCATATTCGCCCTGCAGGGCGCCGCGGCCGAGCCGGCTCGTCGAGGCCGCGACAGCCCAGACAAGCACGCCGCCCGTCGTTGCGCCGATGTCGAGCCCGAACTTGCGGATCGTGCCGACATACTGCTCCGTGCGGCCGCGGTTGTCCGTGAAGCGGCAGTTCAGAGCGCGCTGGGAGGTGATGATGAAACCGACCCCGCCGGAGACGTTGCAGGCGAGGCGGCCCACCTCGGTTTTGGGCGATGCTCGTACGGGGCTCGATTGTGCGAAGGCATGATGCGCGCCGATGCCCCCTATGCCGACGATCGCGATGGCGGCCAGGGTTGTGGCCGCTGTGGGTCGCTTGCTCACGGCTTGGCTCCCATTGTCTGAGGACAGGATGGGACAACAACGCGCGGCCCGACCGACGGTTCCCTCACCTGCCGCACGTGTGGAGCCGATCACCGGCCGGAACGACAACGGGGCCCGAAGGCCCCGTCGCATTCCAGCAGGACGAGCCGCGTTCAGCGCAGGCTGGCGCAGAAGCGCTGGACGCGATGGCAGGCCTCCTCGAGCTTCTCGTTCGAGGTGGCGTAGCTGATCCTGAGGTTCGGGCCGAGGCCGAAGGACGAGCCGTGCACGGCCGCGACGCCCTCCGTCGCCAGCAGCTCGAGCACGAAGTCCTCGTCCGTCTCGATCTTCTTGCCCGAGGGCGCGGTCCGGCCGATGAGCTCGGCGCAGGAGGGATAGACGTAGAACGCGCCCTCCGGCGTCGGGCAGGAGAGGCCCTTGGCCTGGTTGAGCATGGACACGACGAGGTCGCGACGCTCCTCGAAAGCCTTGCGGAAGCGCGGCAGGTGGTCCTGCGGGCCGGCGAGCGCCTCGACCGCCGCCCATTGCGCGATCGAGCAGGCGCCCGAGGTCTGCTGGCCCTGCACGAGGTCCATGGCCTTGATGAGCTGCTCCGGACCGGCCGCGTAGCCGATGCGCCAGCCGGTCATGGCATAGGCCTTGGAGACGCCGTTCATGGTCAGCGTGCGCTCGTAGAGCGCCGGCTCCACCTGCGCCGGGGTGACGAAGGTGAAGTCGCCGTAGACGAGGTGCTCGTACATGTCGTCGGTCAGCACCCACACGTGCGGATGGCGGACGAGCACGTCCGTCAGCGCCTTCATCTCGGCGAAGCTGTAGGCCGCGCCGGAGGGGTTCGACGGCGAGTTGAGGATGACCCACTTCGTCTTCTTCGTGATGGCGCGCTCCAGCGCCTCCGGCCGGAGCTTGAAGTTGTCCTCGAGCTTGGCCTCGGCGAAGACGGGCGTGCCGCCGTTGAGCGCCACCATCTCCGGATAGCTCACCCAGTAGGGCGCCGGGATGACGACCTCGTCGCCGGGGTTCAGCGTGGCGAGCAGGGCGTTGTAGATGACCTGCTTGCCGCCGGTGCCGACGATGGTCTGCGAGGGCTTGTAGTCGAGCCCGTTCTCGCGCTTGAACTTGGCGGCGATGGCCTCGCGCAGCTGCGGGATGCCCGAGACGGGCGTGTACTTCGTCTCGCCGCGCTCGATGGCCGCGATGGCCGCCCGCTTGATGTTCTCGGGCGTGTCGAAATCCGGCTCGCCGACGGACAGCGAGATCACGTCCCGCCCCTCGGCTTTGAGATCCCTCGCCTTCTGCGTGAGCGTGATGGTCGCGGACGGCTTGATGCGGGACAAAGCGTCGGCGAGGAAGGCCATGGAACGTCTCCGGATTGAACTGGTGTCGAGCCCGCGCGCACGGGCGCCGTTCGTGTAGTGCCGCCGGCCGCCGAGAGCAAGCCAAACGTGCTCATGGCATCGATGAATTGGCCGAATGGGTCGGCGCCGGAGAAGCGGCCGGCGGGAACAAATGCGGCCGGGGCGGCATTGGACAATCACGCCGCCCGGCTCCCGCGGGGAAGACTGAATTGCTGAACCCGTGTGCGCCAACGCACCGCGGCCCCGTGTATACGGCAGCAAAATCTCACTCGTCCACAAGTCGTGGACATGGAGTAAGAGCCATGAACGTCAACGATCCGATCCGCCTCTCGGACATCCGCCGGCCCCGCGCCGTGGCGGCTTCCGTCACGCGCGTCGAAGCGGAACGCCAGTTCAAGTTCTCCCTCGCGCTTCTCGTCATCCTGACGCTCGGCACCGCGGCCGTGGCCATCGGCACCGGCATCGGCACGGGCCAGACCGTCGCCCGCGAGCCGGCCGTCATCGTGCATCCCGTTTCCTGACGGCAATCACCCTGATCGATGGACCGCTGCGGGCGCCGCCTCGCAGCAACGTGACCTTGCAGCCATTGACCGTCCGTGACCGCTTCTTAGCCTGACGGGCAGCCTTTCCGGCCCGACGGGCCTGCGCGATCACGGAGACGACCATGTCCATCGGCTTGTGCGGCCGGCTCTCGGCGGCAGCCGCGCTGATCCTCCTGCCTGCCTTCGACGCGGCGGCTCAGAATGCCGAGCCTCTGCGCGCGAAGACTCGCCAGGGCGAAATCGTGGTCGAGACGGTCGCGTCGGGCCTCGCCCATCCCTGGGGCCTCGCCTTCCTGCCCGACGGCGCCATGCTCGTCACCGAGCGGCCCGGCAACATCCGCCGGATCTCCGCCGACGGGACGGTCTCGAACCCGCTTGCCGGCACGCCCGACGTCGCCGCCCGGGGCCAGGGCGGCCTCCTCGATATCGCGCTCGATCCCGGCTTCGCCAGCAACCGCACGCTCTACCTCACCTATGCCGAGCCACGCCGGGGCGGCGGCGCGGGCACGGCCGTCGCGCGCGCCCGGCTGAACAACGACGCCAGCGCGCTCGGCGACGTCACGGTCATCTTCCGGCAGGAGCCATCCTATTCCGGCGCCAACCACTACGGCTCGCGCCTCGCCTTCGCGCCGGACGGCACGCTCTTCGTCACGCTCGGCGAGCGCTTCAACCTGCGCGACAAGGCCCAGGATCTCACGACCCATCTCGGCAAGGTGGTGCGGATCGGGACCGACGGCTCCGTGCCCGGGGACAATCCCTTCGTCGGCCGGCAGGATGCGCGACCGGAGATCTGGTCCTACGGCCACCGCAATGCGCAGAGCGCCGCGATCAATCCCGATACCGGCGAATTGTGGACCATCGAGCACGGCGCCCGCGGCGGCGACGAGATCAACATCACCCGCAAGGGCCGCAACTACGGCTGGCCGGTGATCAGCTACGGCGTCGACTATTCCGGCGCCAAGATCGGCGAGGGCACGGCGAAAGAAGGCATGGAGCAGCCGCTCTACTACTGGGATCCGTCGATCGCGCCGTCGGGCATGGCCTTCTACACCGGCGACGCCTTCCCGCAATGGCGCGGCAGCCTGTTCACCGGCGCGCTCGTCGGCCGCGTGCTCGTGCGCATCGAGCGCAACGGGGACCGCATCCTGGGCGAGGAGCGGATGCTGCGCGACCTCGGCGAACGCATCCGCGACGTGCGGCAGGGGCCGGACGGCTTCCTCTACCTCCTGACGGATTCCTCCGATGGCCGGGTGCTCAGGCTGCGCCCGGCGGGCTGATCAGCCGAGCGGCCCGCGGAAGATGAAGAAGGCCCCGGCGGCGATGAGCGCGAAGCCGACGAGGTGGTTCAGCGTCAGCGCTTCCTTGAGATAGACCACCGAGAACAGCGCGAAGACGACGAGGGTGATCACCTCCTGCATCGTCTTGAGCTCGGCCGCCGAATAGACCTCGTGGCCGATGCGGTTGGCCGGCACGGCGAACCAGTATTCGATGAAGGCGATGGCCCAGCTCGCCGAGACCGCGATCCACAGGGGCGAGGTCTTGAACTTCAGGTGCCCGTACCAGGCGAAGGTCATGAACACGTTGGAGAGGACGAGGAGCGCGACCGGCGCGACGTGGGGAGTTGAGACGGCAGGCAGCATGAACGGGACCGAGGTGGTTGGAGCGCGCCCTCATGCTCCATCCGCGCCCTCCAGGCAAGGATATTCGATAGGCCTCAGCCGCCGGGCCGGAAGATGAGGTTGAGCCGCGTCCCCGCCGACAGCCCGGCCGCGTCCGCGCCGACCGGCAGCGCATAGCCGACGGACGATTCCAGATAGAGCTTGAGCCGGTCGTCGGCCGACTTGAGCACGTCCACCTTGGCCTTGACCTGCGGCCTCAAGGTGGTCTGCCAGCGCTCGGCCCCGTGGCTGGTGTAGACCGTGTTGACGGCGAGCTCCGGCATCACGGACCAGGCGCCCTCCCCGCCGCGGAAACGCCGCCCGAGCGCCACATCGAGCGTCTGCGAGTATGGCGCGTGGCCGACCGGCAGGCCGCCGCCGAAGCCCGCCGACCACACCCAGCCCTCGTCCGCCGGCATCTGCCGGGCGACGCGCCAGGCAAGGCGCGTATCGACGGGTTGCCAGGTGCCCTCACCGCTCTTGAATTCGGTGGCGAACGACACACCCTGCCCGGTCCTCAGCCGCAGGCCGAAGGCCTTCTCCTGCCGCACGGCCAACGGGCCGCTGAGGCCCGCGTCGGTCTCCTTGATGCCTCTCGCCACCGGCGCCAGCGTCAGGATCGGCGCGATGGCGCGCCGGTTGCCGCGCCTCAGCAACTGCGCGGCGATCGCGGACATCTCGGCCCAGATCGGCTCCTGCGGGCTGTCGGTCCACATCTCGGCATTGAAGGAGAACGACTGGTCGAATGCCTGCCATTCCTCGAGCGGCATGGCCTGGCCCTCGGGCGGGGGCCGCACCGGAGGCAGCGGCGCGGTGGCAGGCATCGCCTCGGATGCGGAGGCGGGCGCGCTGGCGGCGGCAACGACGACGGCAGCGGCCGAAAGCAGGCGCAGCCGGCGCCGCGCGCATGCCGAACGCATGCGCGCAAAGCGACCTTGTCCGCAGCTTCGGGTTCGCCGTGTCATATCCGGTCATCTCGTTGGCAGCACGTCGCCAGCCCCGTCCGGGGACCGGCGGTCTCGCCTGTCGGGCGGAGCGGAACGGTCCCGAACCGTTACGCGTCGTGATGAACGAAATCTTAACGCCTGCGGGGCGCGCCGTCACCCGTAACGCAGCTTCATCGTCAGGATGACGCCGAGCAGGACGAGGGTGACGGCATTGGAGCCGATCAGCGGCCAGCTGCCGATGAACAGGCCGTAGACGAGCCACAGCACGACGCCGCAGGTCAGCGCCACCTGCGTCGTCAGCGAGATCGCCCGCGTCTCGCGCGTGCGGATGACGCGGGCCGCCTGCGGGATCCAGCACAGCGTCGTGAGCACGGCGGCAACGGCGCCGACGGCTTCGATCGAGAAAACGGAAAGGAGACCGTCGGCCATCGCTGCGGCGCTTTCGGAGAGACTGTTCTGATACTGCCAGCCCGATCTTCGGCATGCCCGTGCAGCCCCGTCCAGTCAACGGCGCGCCACGCATGACGGGACGCCGATTTCGCATAGCCGTGCGCCGTCGGCGCGAAGTCGCGAGGCCGCCGCCGCGGCTAAGGTCGCCCAAACAGATCGAGGCCGCGCTGATGACGACACAACCGATCTCCAGACGTTCGCTGACACGCGCGCTGATGCTGCCGGCGATCGGCGCGGCGGCAGCTGGCGCCTTTGCCATGCCTGCAGCGGCCACGGCGGGCGGACCGCGGGTGCGGCACGTCGTCCTCGTCAGGTTCGCGACCGGGACGGAACAGGGCGAGATCGAGGCCGTCTTCGACGCGCTCGCCAACCTCCGGGCGGTCGTCCCTGGCATGCTCGGCTTCGAGGGCGGGCACGACGCCAGCCCGGAAGGGCTGGCGCGCGGCTACACGCACGGCTTCGTGGTCGATTTCGCCGACGCCGCGGCGCGCGACGCCTATCTCGCCCATCCCGATCACAAGGTCGCGGGTGCCGCCCTGGTCGCCCTGTGCGAAGGCGGCATCGACGGCATCCTCGTGCTCGACTTCGAGCTGTCGGACGGTTGAGCCGTCACACGCGCAGGTCGCGCCGCCGCACGACGAAGATGCTGGTGCCGGTGAAGTCACGCCAGTGATGCTCGGGAATATTGGCCTCGCGCAGCACCTCGGGCGGAAAATCCCTTGTCAGGTCATAGTCCGGGGCCATGTCGAAGATCATGCCGAGGGTCTCGGCGATGAACCTGCGGCCGAAATGGCGGTAGTGGCGGAAGGCCCCGAAGCGCGCGGCCTTCTCCTCGTCGCTCGCATCGACGATGGCATCGGTGAAATCGTCCCCGACGATCGGTACGCTGAACAGCATCGCGCCGTTCTCGCTCAACGACTGGGCGAGACGGATGAGCACGACCGAATAATTGCACTCGATATGCTCGAGCACATGGTTGTGCACGATGAGATCGTAGCGGCTGCGCGGCAGGGTGAACACGTCGCGGCACAGGTCGAACGGCTCGACGTCGAGGCCGAGATGGGCATAGCGCGGCGGGTCGATGTCGACGGCGCGGTAGTTCTCTCCGGCGATGCCGCGCAGGAGCTGCGACAGCCCTTGCTCGGGCGCGAAATGCAGCACGTGCGCGCCCGGCTGCGGCCGCACCTGTGCCGTGATCTTCAGAGCCGCGACCCGTGTGCGCTCCAGCGAGCGGCAGGTGGTGCAGCGCGCCAACGGGCGCTTCGGCATGTCCTCGAAGGCGGTGCCGCCGCAGATGTTGCAACGCATCGATCATCAATCTCCCTGCCCCACGGCCGCGCCTTTGTGCACCGGTCCTGTCGCAGGGGCAACGGGAAGGCCGGCAGCGGGCGGATCGCACATCGCCTTCTTCAGGAGCAGCTTCGTTTTCCGGGCACATGCAGCGAAGCGGAATGCGGCCCGGGAACCAGCGCCGGCAACGCGCCGAAGGCTCCCTACGAGTCGCCTGGCTCCGCCCGCCGCACGACCCCCTTCCGTCACGCGCAGACTCGTACCATATTCGTTCTCATGGCCCGCAAGTCGTCTTCCCCCCGCTCCAAGGCCGCAAAGCCGGAGCTGAAACCGCTCGACCCGTTTCTCGCGGATCTGCTCAACCCGGCCCTCAACAAGGGCACCGCCGGGCCGGGCGGAGCCGCCGGCTTCGGCGAGGCGCCCCAGGCACGCTTCGTTCCCGAGGCCGGCGACGCGCCGTCGCGGCGCGCCGGCAAGCGGACGGATAGGCCAGCGGATGCCGAGGCTGCGCCGGGCGGTGTCTCGGCGACGGTCGCGGCGCTGTCGGCCCTGCTCGAAAGCGGCAATCCGCTCTTCAAGGACGGCAAGCTGTGGACGCCGCATCGCCCGCCCCGGCCGGAGAAGTCCGAAGGCGGCATCAGCTTCCGCATGAAGTCGGACTTCGAGCCCGCCGGCGACCAGCCGCAGGCGATCAAGGAACTGGTGGGCGGCGTCGAGGCCGCCGAGCGCGACCAGGTGCTGCTCGGCGTCACCGGCTCGGGCAAGACCTTCACCATGGCCAAGGTCATCGAGGAGACGCAGCGCCCGGCGCTCATCCTCGCCCACAACAAGACCCTGGCGGCCCAGCTCTACGGCGAGTTCAAGTCCTTCTTCCCGGACAACGCCGTCGAGTACTTCGTCTCCTACTACGACTATTACCAGCCGGAGGCCTACGTCCCGCGCTCGGACACCTATATCGAGAAGGAGTCCTCGATCAACGAGCAGATCGACCGCATGCGCCACTCGGCGACGCGCGCGTTGCTGGAGCGCGACGACGTCATCATCGTCGCCTCGGTCTCGTGCATCTACGGTATCGGCTCGGTCGAGACCTACACCGCCATGACCTTCTCGGTGAAGGTGGGCGAGACCATCGAGCAGCGCCAGCTCATCGCCGACCTCGTTGCCCTGCACTACAAGCGCACGCAGCTCGACTTCGCGCGCGGCACCTTCCGCGTGCGCGGCGACGTCATCGAGCTCTTCCCGGCCCACTACGAGGACCGGGCCTGGCGCATCAGCCTCTTCGGCGACGAGGTGGAATCGATCGTCGAGTTCGATCCGCTCACCGGCGAGAAGACGGCCGACCTCTCCTTCGTCAAGGTCTACGCCAATTCGCACTACGTGACGCCGCGCCCGACGCTCATCCAGTCCATCAAGGGCATCAAGGAAGAGCTGAAATGGCGCCTTGAGGAGCTCAACCGCATGGGCCGCCTGCTCGAGGCCCAGCGGCTCGAGCAGCGCACCACCTTCGACCTCGAGATGATGGAGGCGACCGGCTCCTGCGCCGGCATCGAGAATTATTCGCGCTATCTCACCGGCCGCAAGCCGGGCGAGCCGCCGCCGACGCTGTTCGAATACCTGCCCGACAACGCCCTCATCTTCGTCGACGAGAGCCACGTCACCGTGCCGCAGATCGGCGCCATGTACCGCGGCGACTTCCGCCGCAAGGCGACGCTCGCCGAATACGGCTTCCGCCTGCCCTCGTGCATGGACAACCGGCCGCTGCGCTTCGAGGAATGGGACGCCATGCGGCCGCAGTCGGTCTACGTCTCGGCGACGCCGGCCAACTGGGAGATGGAGCGTACCGGCGGCGTCTTCGTCGAGCAGGTCATCCGCCCGACCGGCCTCGTCGATCCGCCGGTCGAGATCCGCCCGGCGCGCAGCCAGGTGGACGACCTCCTCGGCGAGGTGAAGGCGGTGGCCGCCCAGGGCTACCGCGCCCTCGTCACGGTGCTGACCAAGCGCATGGCCGAGGATCTGACGGAATACCTGCACGAGCACGGCGTGCGCGTGCGCTACATGCATTCCGACATCGACACGCTGGAGCGCATCGAGATCATCCGCGACCTGCGCCTCGGCACCTTCGACGTGCTCGTCGGCATCAACCTGCTGCGCGAGGGCCTCGACATTCCCGAATGCGCCCTCGTCGCCATCCTCGATGCCGACAAGGAAGGCTTTCTGCGCTCGGAGACCTCGCTCATCCAGACCATCGGCCGCGCCGCGCGCAACGTCGACGGCCGCGTCATCTGCTATGCCGATGCCATGACCGGCAGCCTGGAGCGGGCCATGGCCGAGACCAGCCGGCGCCGCGAGAAGCAGCTCGCCTACAACGCCGAGCACGGCATCACGCCCCAGTCGGTGAAGAAGAACATCGCCGACATCCTCGACTCGGTCTACGAGCGCGATCACGTGCGCGTCGATACCGGCCTCGCCGAGAAGGGGGCCGTCGGCCACAACCTCAAGGCCGTCATGGCCGACCTCGAGAAACGCATGCGCGAGGCCGCCGCCAACCTCGAGTTCGAGGAGGCGGCCCGCCTGCGCGACGAGTTGAAGCGCCTGCAGGCGACCGAGCTCGCCATCGCCAACGATCCACTGGCGCGGCAGGAGGAGGTGGCCGACAAGGCCGGCAGCTACGCCGGCCAGCGCAAGTATGGCGCCAAGGCCAACCTGCCGCCGCCGGAGAGCGGGTCCCGCGCCCGCAAGCCGACGCTCGACGAGATGGGCCCCGGCCGCGAGACCCTGCCCCGCGCGGCGGGCCCCGCCCCGCACCTCGACGACGACTGGGCCGGCTCGACCAAGGTCAAGAAGGGCGGGCGCCGCCGCAAGGGCTGACGGGCGCCGGGCCAATTCCGCGCGGGCGCCCCAAGAGCGCCCCAGCCCCGGGACGAGATGGTGTATAAATGTCTCCTGCCGGTCGAGACCAGCACAGGAGAACAGCCATGGCCATCTCCGCCCAGCCCGGCGAGGAGGCACGCCTTGCTGCCCTTGCCCGCTACGCGGTCCTCGACACGCCGCCCGAGTTTCCCTTCGACGCCCTGACCGAGCTTGCGGCCCAGATCTGCGACTGCCCTGCCGCCCTCATTGGCCTCATCGACGAGCGGCGCGAATTCCTGAAGGCGAAATACGGCCTGCCGCCGGAGCTGACGGAATGCCCGCGCGACATCACCATCTGCTCGCAGACGCTGTCCCGCAACGACCTGCTCTACATCCCCGATACGATGGCGGACGAGCGCTGCCGCAACCTCGGCACCGTCGCCGGCGAACCGCATGTGCGCTTCTATTGCGGCATGCCCCTGATCAATTCGGAAGGCTACGCCCTCGGCACCCTCTGCGTCATCGACTTCACGGCCCACGAGATCAGCGCCGGCCAGCAGGAGGCCATCCGCCAGCTCGCCCGCCAGGCCGTGGCGCAGCTGGAGCTGCGCCGGCAGCTCATCGAGCGCAACGAGATGCTGCGCGCGCTCGAGGAGGCGCGCACAGCGCTGATCGCGGAAAAGGACAAGGCGGACAGCCTGCTGCTCGACATCCTGCCGGCGGCGATTGCCGAGGAACTGAAGCGCGATCACCGCGTCGAGCCCCGCTATTACGAATCCGCATCGGTCATCTTCACAGACTTCGAGAACTTCACGCATCTGACGGAGCAGACCGAGCCTGCCGGTCTCATCGGTGAGCTCGACCGTGTCTTCAGCTGCTTCGACGAGATCGCCGCCCGCAATCGTGTCGAGAAGCTCAAGACCATCGGCGATGCCTACCTGTGCGTCGGCGGGGTGCCTGTCGCCAACCGCTCTCACCCGATCGATGCCTGCCTCGCCGCCTTGCAGATTCGGGCAGCGACGGCCCGGGCCAATCGCGCACGCGCCAAGCTGCACATGCGCCCCTGGCCGCTGCGCATCGGCATTCACACGGGGCCCCTCATCGCCGGCGTCGTCGGCCGGCACAAGTTCACCTTCGACATCTGGGGCGATACCGTAAATCTCGCCGAGCGCATGGAAGCAGCCTGCCCGCCGGACGAGATCAACATCTCCGACCGCACCTGCCTCTATGTCGCCGCCCTGTTCGAGACGGAGCCGCGCGGTTCCGTCGCGGTGAAGAACAAGGGCCCGCTGCCGATGCACTACCTGCGGCGGATCCGGCCGGAGTTCTCCGCCGACGAGGCAGGCACGCTGCCCAACGACCTGTTCTGGCTCGCTGCCCATGCCGCCAATCATCGCGCGGCCTGAGACGGACACGAACCGGTGAAGTAGCGCCCAGGCCACCCGGCTCCCCCCGCCCCTGCCTTGCCCGAGTCACAGGGCGGGCTTAATCCTGTCCGCAGCCGTCTTCACGGTCGAACCCCACCGATTCTCGCCATGGGAGACCTCATGCTGCGTCTCAACGTCATCATTGCCAGCACCCGCCCCGGCCGCGTCGGCCCGTCCGTCGCCAAGTGGTTTCATGAGCTCGCCGTCAAGCAGGGCACGTTCGACACCCACCTCGTCGATCTCGCCGACTTCCACCTGCCCATCTACGACGAGCCGCACCATCCGCGCCTGGGCAAGTACGAGCACGAGCACACGAAGCGCTGGAGCGAGAGCGTCAAAGCCGCCGATGCCTTCGTCTTCGTCACGCCGGAGTACAACTACGGCCCGACGCCCGCGCTCCTCAACGCGCTCAACTACGTCTACAACGAATGGGGCTACAAGCCCTGCGCCTTCGCCAGCTACGGCGGCGTCTCCGGCGGCCTCAGGGCGGTGCAGATGACGAAGCAGACCTTGTCCGCCATGCGCCTCGTACCCATCGTCGAGGCCGTCACGGTCCCGATGGTCGCCCAGCACGTCAAGGACGGCGTTTTCCAGCCCAACGAACTGCACATCAAGAGCGCCGAGGCGCTCCTCGTCGAGCTGAAGCGCTGGGCCGAGGCGCTGAAGCCGCTGCGCGGCTGAGCTACGCCCCGAGGCCGGCGAGCTGCAGGGCGACGCCGGCGGCGGCGCTGAGGCCGAGCACCGTCATCATGCCCCACCGCAGGCGGAAGACGGCGAGGACGGCGAGGACCGACAGGGCCGCCGCGACCGGCCGGATGCTCTCGAGCTCCGGCACCGCGAGCTTCATGCCGAAGCCCTCGAACGTGCCGACCTCGCCGAAGACGACGTGCAAGGCGAACCATACGGCGAGGTTGAGAATGACGCCCACCACGGCGGCCGTGATCGCGGACAGCGCCGCCGCGAGCCCGCGGTTGTCGCGCAGCCGCTCCACATAGGGCGCGCCGAGGAAGATCCACAGGAAGCACGGCGTGAAGGTGACCCAGGTCGTCAACAGCCCGCCGAGGATGCCCGCCGTGAGCGGCGAGAGGGTGCCGGGATCGCGGAAGGCCCCCATGAAGCCCACGAACTGGGTGACCATGATCAGCGGCCCCGGCGTCGTCTCGGCCATGCCGAGCCCGTCCAGCATCTCGCCGGGCGCAAGCCAGCCGTAGGTGCCGACCGCCTCCTGCGCCACATAGGCGAGCACCGCATAGGCCCCGCCGAAGGTCACCACGGCCATCTGGCTGAAGAAGACCGCGATATCGGCAAAGACGTTGCCCGTCCCGAAGGCAGCGAGAAGCGCTGCGGTGGGGGCGAGCCACAGCACGAGCAGCACGGCCGCGACCGTCAGCGCCCGCGTGCCGCCGGGCCGGGCATGGGCGGGAATGGTCTCGCCGAGCACCGTCCGCGCGTCGTCCACGCCCGCCTTGGCGGCCGGGCCGTGCCCGCCGCCGGAGAAGGCCGCCAGCCGCCTCAGGCCGCCGATGTAGCCGATGAGGCCGGCCGCGGCGATGATGAGCGGGAACGGCACGGCGAAGACGAAGATGGCGATGAAGGACGCCGCGGCCAGCGACACCATCGTGGCGTTGCGCAGGGCCCGCCGGCCGATGCGCAGCACCGCCTCGAAGACGATGGCGAGCACCGCCGCCTTGAGGCCGAAGAACAACCCCTGCACGAAGCCCACGTTGCCGTAGAGCGCGTAGATCACGCTCAGCGCCATGATGGCGACGAGCCCCGGCAGTACGAAGAGCACGCCGGCGACGATGCCGCCGGCGGTGCGGTGCATCAGCCAGCCGATGTAGACGGCGAGCTGCTGCGCCTCCGGCCCCGGCAGCAGCATGCAGAAGTTGAGCGCGTGCAGAAAGCGCTTCTCGCCGAGCCAGCGCTTCTCCTCGACGAGGATGCGGTGCATGACGGCGATCTGCCCCGCCGGGCCACCGAAGCTGAGCGCCGCGATTCGCGCCCAGGTGCGCACGCCTTCCGAGAAGCTTGGAAAGCGGCCGGCGGGCGCCGCGTCCTCGTCCCGCGCGGTCCGCAATGTCTCGGTCATGACGTGCCCTTCATCTTGTTCGTCGGCCAGTTGTGCGTCTCGTCCGTTGCGTCGCGGCACCAGCGGTAGAGCGCGTCATAGAGAACGAGGCCCGCCTCGAGCTGTTCGTTGTCGTCCGCATACATGCGCGACAGGCCGAGGGAAACCGCCAACAGCCCCGCCGCCTCCGGCGCGAGGTCGAGGCGGGCCGTGTCGGCGCCGCGCACGATGGCGGCCAGATGTGACAGCGGCCCGACGGTGAGGCCGAATTCCTCGACCATGACGTCGAAGGTGCACAAGGGCCCGCGGTGGCTCCAGAACACCTCCTCCACGTCGAAGGGCGTGGCGCCGAAACGGTCGGCGACGGCGAGCACCTCGGAGGGCGGGACGAAAAGGAAGACGGCGGCGGGATCGACGAAGCGGCGGACGAGCCAGGGGCAGGCGATTCGGTCGATCTTCGGCCGCGAGCGCGTCACCCACAGCGTGCGGCCCTGCGCGTCCGGCGCCGGCAGCTTCTCGACTGGCACCATCGGCAGGCCCGCCGTGCTCCAGGCCTGCGTGCCCCCCTCCAGCACCTCGGCGGCGATGCCGGCCTGGCGCAGCCAGGCTGCCGCGCCGTGGCTGAGCTTCAGCCCCTTCTGGCAGATGACGACGACCTGGCGGCCGATGAACTCCTGCGCCCATCGGGCCGCCTCCGTTCCCGGCCGGCGTATCGCCCCCGGCACGAGGCGCGGTTCGGCGGCGAAATCCTCGTCGGTGCGCACGTCGACGAGAACCGGGCACTTCGGCGTGCCGATGAGACGGAAGAGCTTGTCCGGAGAAATGGCATTGAACGACGGCATGACAGCGTCCCTTCTCAATCAAGAGGAGCGGAACGCGATGCTTCGGCCTGTCGCCTCGTGAGGGGATCGCAGAACCCCCATGCGCAGATGAGGCGACAAGATCCGCGGCTTGTCAATGTCGCCGGCGCATGCCGTCACATCTGCGTGAGGAGACGGCCGGAATGCCGCGACGATGGCACGCACGGCATGGTTGCCGGATGACGCCGTTGAGAACGCAACCCATCTTCCCGCGGGGGGACGGAACAGCGCCCCCAGGGAGATCCCGATGCCGCTGCGAAACCTGCTCGCCGCTTCCGCGCTCGTCCTGATCACGGCCGTTCCCGCCTTCGCCCAGCAGAGCCCCGTTCCTTCCCGTAGCCTCACCTGCGCCGAGCTGCAGGCGCTGGTGCAGCGTCAGGGCCGCGTCGTGATCTCGACCGCGCCCTACATGTTCGGCACCTACGCCAATAATTGCGCGCCCCGCGACATCCCGAGCCCCGCCTACGTGCCGGCGCGCGACAATCCCCAATGCCTGATCGGCTACAGCTGCCTCAGCAAATAGCGTCGCGGGCTCCCCCGCATCCACCTGCAGCTTCAGAAGCATTCGACCGGCGCAGCCCGCCATGCGGGGCGGGCATGGCTTGCGCTCGTGACGTCGCAGCCGCGACACCCCATGTGAGGCGGGGCACCGAGGCACCTGAGAAACGCCAAGGAGACGGCGCAATGAACTTGCGTAACGTATTGATTGCTTCGGTCCTTCTCGCGGGCGCCGCGACGCCCGCCCTTGCCCAGCAGACCCCGGTCCCCGCCCAGGCGCACAGCTGCGCCGAGCTGCAGGAGATGGTGCAGCGGCAGGGACGCGTCATGATCTCACGCGGCCCCCACCTGTTCAGCACCTACGTCAACAACTGCTCCGCGCGCGACTTCCCCGTGCCGGAATATCTGGCGACCCGAGACACCGCCCAGTGCTTCGTCGGCTACAGCTGCCGCTGACCGTCAGCCGCCGCCGAGGCGGGCGATAAGCTCGGCGGTGGGGAAGGAATCGGCCGGTAGTCCAAACTCCATCTGGGCCTTCTTCACCGCCGCGCGCGTCGCCGCACCGAGCTTGCCGTCGATCGGCCCCGGATCGTAGCCGCGCTGCGCCAGCAGGCGCTGCAGCCGCGCGATCTCCTTGGCGCCGAGCATGGCCACCTCGCCGTTGCCGCGCGCGACCGCCGGCGCGCCGGCGAGCCGCGCCGCGAAATAGGCCGCCGTCGTCGCGTAGACGAAGGACTGGTTCCAGCGCAGGAAGACGCGGAAATTGTCATAGGCGAGAAAGGCCGGGCCGTTGCGGCCCATGGGCAGCAGCAGCGAGGCGTTGCCCGGCGGCAGGGCGCCCGCCCGCGGCGTCACGCCCCAGCTCGCCCATTGCGAGGCCGAATGGCGGATCTCGAGATCCGCCTCATGCCAGGGCAGGCTCGCCGGCACCCGCACCTCGACGAGCCACGGTTCGCCGCGCCGCCAGCCGAGGCTGCTCATGAAATTGGCGGCCGAGGCGAGCGCGTCCGGGGTCGAGCGCAGCAGGTCCACGCGCCCGTCGCCATCCGCATCGACGCCGTACTTGTAGTAGAAGGACGGCATGAACTGCATCTGGCCGAGCTCGCCGGCCCAGGCGCCGCGCATCTCCGACGGCCGGAGATCGCCCCGCGCCACGATGCGCAGCGCATCCATCAGTTCGCCGCGGAAGAGTTCGGGCCGCCGACAGTCATAGGCGAGCGTCGCCAGCGCCTTCAGCGTCGGATCCTTGCCCGTGTTGGCGCCGAAATCGGTCTCCAGCCCCCAGAAGGCGACGATCGGCTCCGCCGGCACGCCGTACTGGCGCTCGATGGCGGAGAACAGGCCGGCCTGCTGGCGGATGCGGTTGGCGCCCGTCTTCAGGCGGTAATCGGCCACCATGCGCCCGGCGAACTGCAGGAAGCTCTGCTGGAAGACGCCCTGGCCCCGATCGCGCGAGATGATCGCCCGGTCGTAGGAGACATCGTCGAGGCCGGCCGCCACCACCTCGGCCGGAATGCCCTGGGCCACCGCCTGCTGGCGGAATGCGGCGAGCCAGGCGGAAAAGCCGCTGCCGTCCCGCCCGCAGCTCTGCGCCTGCGCTGGCGCGGCACCGGCCAGCGCGAGGCCAAACACCGAAACGGCGGCGATGGCCGCCGCCTGCACCTGTCGCGAGACACCCCGGAATGCCTGTGGCATCGCTCCCCTCCTTCTCGGCGGAAGCGATGCTACGGCCTCACGCGGCTGGCGCCAAGGCGCCGCTCAGCCCACGGCGGGGCGGATCATGCCTGCTGAATGGCGGACAGCAGCCACGGACCGCCGCGGCTGCGCCGGAAGGTCCACAGCTCCGTCGCCTCCACGGGCTCGCTCGTGCTGCCCTCGACGACGGCGCCGCTCGTGCGGTCCGCCTTGTAGTCGATCAGCGAGAAGCGCATGGCGACGGTCGCGTAGTCCTCCGCCCCCTCGCGCCAGGCTTCCGCGAGGTCCCCCTGCAGGAGCTTGGGATCGGCGAGGCGGTTGACGACGCCCTCCTTGGCATTGTCCGCCAGGTCCTCGGCGAGGAAGGAGACCATTTCCGGCGTGGTCAGGCGCCGGAGCGCCGCCAGGTCCTCGTCCGAAAAGGCCTTCTGGACATCCTGCAGGGCCTGCTCGAAGGCGTCGAAGTCCTCCGCACCGAGGGCGAGCGAGCCGTCCCCCGCACCGGCGGCCATGCTGCCGCCGGTCATGCCGCCCGCCTGCCCACCGCCAAGGCCGGCGAGGCCGGGCAGCGACGAGCGTGCGGCACCGTTCGCGGGACCGGCGCCTGCGCCTGCGAAGGCCGGCTGCTGGCGGCGGCGGAAGAATGACAGGGCAAGCCAGACGAGGCCGCCGATGAGCGCGATCTGCAGCAGCATGCCGAGGATCGAGCCGAGACCGCCGAGGCCGCCGAAGAAGCCCGCACCGAAGAGCGCGCCGAGAAGACCCGCGCCCACGAGGCCGGCGAAGAACCCCGCGCCGAAACGCCGCTGTGGCGCGGCCTGGGCGGCGCCGGGGCGCTGCGCGGCGACGCCGGGCGTCGTCTGGCCGGGCTGGGTCATCGACCGCTCGATGGGCTGGGTCGGGCGCGGCGCCGTGTTGGTCGGCGGCGGGGCGCTGAAGGTGCGTACGCCACGGCTGCCGAAGCTGCCTCCCCGCCCCGCCCTGGCCTCGACCAGCTCGGCCGTCGCAAAAACGGCCGCCACTGCAATGGCGGCAACGCGGGCAAAACGCGCGAAAGAAGAAAGCATCGTCAGCATGGCCTCCCGTTCATGATGGTGCCTGCAATATAGGCATGGCCCGCCGGGGCCAACAGGTCCGGCGGTATTATTTCGGCGCGCGGGAGCAGTGGACATCTTGACCCGGGGGCGGGTCGGCGCGACGCTCGACGCCGGGCTGCAAGGCGAGAGAACGCCATGGCTCTGTGCTCCGTCGGCAAGCCGGGACAGGCATCCGGCATGGGAGGCCCATCAAGGGCGGGCCTGTGCCGCCTCGCTCGCCTCTTTGCCTGCAGCCTGATCCTCGGCTGTACCGCGCTTCCGGTGCCCACCGCCGGGGCGCAGGTCATGTCGAGACCGCCCGCGCACCGTGCCGCCGGCCATTCGGCCGCCCCTGGAGCGGCGGCCCCCATGACCATCCCCTGCACCTGCCGGGCCAAGGGGCGCGACTACGAACTCGGCGAGGTCGTCTGCCTGCCCACCAGCGCCGGCCCGCGCCTTGCCACCTGCGGCATGGAGCTGAACAACACCTCCTGGCACGTGACGAGCGAGCCCTGTCCCGACAGCTGAAACGGCCGAACAGCCGAAATGGCAGGGACCGCGTCTCGCTGGCGGCGACCGGATCGTGAACCGGAAAGGGACGCCGTCGGGAGACGGCGACCGGATCGCCCATTGAAAGGGTCGCCGTCGGGAGACGGCGACCCTTGGGCTTGGTTGGGGCTTGATTGCACGCACCGCCCGAAAGGGAACGGTCACGAGGCTTTTCGAAGAAGGAAGATCCCTCGCACCTGGATCTCCGTTCTCGATGGCTTGTTTTGAACGCTATGCAACGGGAACACTATCGACAAAGGCGGCGAAGCCGCCGGTCAGAAAGCCCCGATGATGATGGCGCCGACAAACAGGAAGGCGGCACTCATCGCCACGATGTTCAAACGTGACAGCAGCGTCAGGCCCATAGGTGACCTCCATGGGTTTGACCTAGGGGACGGAATCTAGCAGCAACGGGCGGCCTTGCGAAGCGCCAAATGTTGTGCAACGCGGCATGGCCTCCGTACAACATCCTTTATCGTTCGTTAAATGGTTCATTCCCTTTCGCTTTTCGCCAGCTACAGGCTGGGGATTACGATACCCGGCGGAGGCACTCCATCAGCTCGATTCCAGTACTTCTGAAAAGCACTTCGAGCAGAGGCAGCAATATTGCTTCGCAAACCCGTCATACGAAACGTTGCCCATTTCCGCCAAGGTTCTGTCAACGTTGAAGAAACGTTAGGACAATCCCTGCATCCTCCGCCGCATAAGGGGGCGCGCGGAGAGTTGCGTTAATGGCGCGCAGATTTGCGACATTCGCCGCGGCGATACTGGCCTGTGCCGGCGTCGCCGGTTGCGGGCTGATGACATTCGAGAAACGCGAAGCCTGGCGCAGCGAGGCGGAATCGGCCTGCCTCGCGCAGAAGCTCGTGCAGCCGTCGGCCTATGTCGAACCGATGAAGTCGATCTCCGGACCCGGCGCCTGCGGCATGGATTATCCGTTCCGCGTCAAGGCTTTCGCCGGCGGCGAGATCGGCCTGACGTCCAAGGCGGTGCTCGCCTGCCCCGCGATCTCCACCTTCGACACCTGGCTGATCGAGGTCGTCCAGCCCGCCGCCTCGCTCTATTTCGGCGCGCCGGTGACCGAGCTGCGGGCCGGGTCCTATTCGTGCCGCTCGATGAACAACCAGGCGGGCGCGCGCAAGTCGGAGCACTCCTACGGCAACGCCGTCGACGTCATGGCCTTCCACCTGTCGGACGGACGCAAGATCACGGTCGCCAAAGGGTGGAAGGGCGATCCGGTGGAGCAGGAATTCCTGCGCGAGGTCTTCGTGGGCTCCTGCCGCTATTTCTCGACGGTGCTCGGCCCGGGCTCGGACGCATTCCACTACGACCATTTCCATCTCGATCTCGCCCGGCATGCCAAGGGCCGGACGATCTGCAAGCCGGTCATCAAGTTCACGCCGCGCCTCGTGCCCGGACAGTATGACGCGAGGCCCCGGCAGGCCGCTCCCTATGGCGGCGAGCCGGCCTACACGCCCCGGCCGGCCGGCCCGGTCTACAAGGGCTACGACCGCCCCGGTGGCAGCCCCATGACCATCCACGACCAGCCGCTCGGCGAGGGAGAGGACGAGGGCGGCGCCGTCATCGATGAGGAATATCTCGGCATGTCGTCCACCAGGACGCCGCCGGGATGGCAGGTCGGGCCGGCGCCGGCCAGCGCGCCGCCGATGGCGACGAGCCACGCCGCGCCGGTCTACGGACAGCAGGACCGGCCGGCCACCTATCAGGCTCCGCCCGCCTATCCGACGCAGAGCTATGCCGCCCCGCCTCCGCGCCCGCGGACCGACGGCACGCTCGGCGTGCTGCGGCCGCCGGGCCTCGTCGGCGGCTCCTGATCAGTCCATGATGCTGTCGAGGCCGCGCCTGAGCCCCGGCTTCTCCGCCACCTTCCGCACGGCGAGCAGCGTGCCGCCGACGTAAGGGGCGGCCGAGGACCCGGCGTCGTGCCGCAGCGCCAGGCGCTCGTCATCGAGGCCGAACAGCACCTCGCAGGACAGGCGGTAGCCCGGCATGCGCACCGAATGCACCTGCACCGGCGTCGACAGGCCGACGGCGCCGCCGCGCGTCTCGCGGATGCCGCTGAGATCGTCGACCGGACGCGAGGTCGGATGCAGGCGCTCGAAGGAGAGCGTCTCGGCGAGTTCCCGCGCCGTGCCCGACGGCACGTCCGGCTTCTGCGCCGCCGCATAGTCGATGATCTCGACGTCGGGGACATATTTGGCCGCCTCGAGCGCGAAGCGCTTCATGAGCGTGGCCGTGATCGAGAAATTGCCGGCGGCGATCACGCCGATGCCCCGTTCCTCCGCGGCATCGTCGATCTCGGCATAATCCTCCGCCCCGAGGCCCGACGTGCCGACGACCACGTGGCAGCCGGCGGCGATCGCCTTGAGCGCATGCGCCTTCACGGCGCCCGGCTTGGTATAGTCCACGAGCACGTCGGCCTGCGCCGCGAGCGCGGCGTCGACATCCGGCAGGATCTCGACGCCGATCGGCCCGATGCCGGCCACCTCGCCCGCATCGCGCCCGGCCGCCGAACGCGCGACCGCCGCGACCAGCGCGAGATCCGGCGCCTCGTGCACGGCGGCGACGAGCGCCTTGCCGACCCAGCCGGTCGCCCCGGCGATGATGACCCTGATCATGTGCTCCGGCTCCTCCTTCTGGGGCAGGCGCCCACTGCGCCTGCCCGGCTCTTCCTCCTGGCCGATTCGCATCGGCCAGGCATCACCGCACGGCCGATCAGGCCTTGCCGTAGCCGCCGCCGGTCGGCGTGACGATGGTGATGGCCTCGCCCGCCTCGATCAGCGTCTGGTCGCAGCCGCCGAGTTCCTCGATGCGCCCGTCCTTGCGGCGCACGAGGTTGCGGCCCGCCTGGCCCGGCTCGCCGCCCGCGAGCCCGAAGGGCCGCACGCGGCGGTGGCCGGAGAGGATGGCGCAATCCATCGCCTCGCGGAAGCGGATGGTGCGGCTCGTGCCGTTGCCGGCCCGCCAGCGCCCCTTTCCGCCCGAGTTCGGCCGGATGTGGAAGTCCTCCAGCACGACGGGGAAGCGCGTCTCGAGGATTTCCGGATCCGTCAGGCGCGAGTTGGTCATGTGCGTGTGCACGCCGTCGGCTCCGCTGAAGCCCTCGCCGGCCGGCGCGCCCGAGCAGATGGTCTCGTAGTACTGGTACTGGTCGTTGCCGAAGGTGAGGTTGTTCATGGTGCCCTGGGCGGCGGCGAGCGCACCGAGCGCACCGAACAGGCAGTTCGTCACGGCCTGGCTCACCTCGACATTGCCCGCGACCACCGCCGCGGGGTAGCGCGGCGACAGCATGGAGCCCTCCGGCACGACCACGTTGATGGGCCTGAGGCAGCCGGCATTCATCGGGATCTCGTCATCCACCATGACGCGGAAGACATAGAGCACGGCGGCGCGCGTCACCGGCGCGGGCGCGTTGAAGTTGTCGTCGCGCTGCGGCGAGGTGCCGGTGAAGTCGACGGTCGCCTCGCGCTTCTCCTTGTCGACCGTGATCTTCACGCGGATGAAGCAGCCCTGGTCCATCTCGTATTCGAAGGATGAATCGTGCAGCCGGTCGAGCACGCGGCGCACGCTCTCGGCGGCATTGTCCTGTACGTGGCCCATGTAGGCCTCGACCACGTCGAGCCCGAAGTGGCCGATCATCTTCCTGAGCTCGGCCACGCCCTTCTCGTTGGCGGCGATCTGCGCCTTGAGGTCGTTGACGTTCTGCACGACGTTGCGGGCCGGGTATCTGGCGCCGAGGAAGAGGTCGATCAGCTCCTTCTCGCGGAAGCGGCCCTCATCGACGAGCTTGAAGTTGTCGATATAGACGCCCTCCTCCTCGATGGTGCGGGCGCGCGGCGACATGGAGCCCGGCGCCGTGCCGCCCACATCGGCGTGATGCCCGCGGCTCGCCACCCAGAAGAGGATGTTCTCGCCCTTCTCGTCGAAGACGGGCGTGCACACCGTGATGTCCGGCAGGTGCGTGCCGCCGTTGTAGGGCGCGTTGAGCACATAGACGTCGCCGGGGCGGATGACCGGGTTCTGGCGGATGACCGTCTCCACCGAGCGGTCCATCGAGCCGAGGTGCACCGGCATGTGCGGCGCATTGGCGACGAGCCGCCCCTCGCGGTCGAAGACGGCGCAGGAGAAGTCGAGCCGCTCCTTGATGTTCACCGAATAGGCGGTGTTCTGCAGCGTCACGCCCATCTGCTCGGCGATGGACATGAAGAGGTTGTTGAAGATCTCCAGCATCACCGGGTCGGCCTCGGTGCCGATGGCGGTGCGCTTGGGCAGCGCCTTCACCCGCTCGAGCACGAGGTGGTCCTTGCCGGTCAAGAGCGCCTCCCAGCCGTCTTCGACGACCACCGTCTGGTTGGGCTCGATGACGACGGCCGGCCCCGGCACGCGGGCGCCCGCCTTCATCTCCTGTCGCAGGAAGACCCCGGCCTCGTGCCAGCGGCCCTGGCTGAAGAAGCGCGTCGTGCGGTGCGGCTCGGCCGGGGCGGCCTGCTCGTCGCCCGCCGCCTCCTCCGCGAAGCGGGCGCCGCCGCCGACGGTCTCCACCTCGACGGCCTCGACGACGAGCCCCTTGGTGTCGTCGATGAAGCCGAAGCGGCGGCGATGCGCGTCCTCGAAGGCCGCCTGCATGGCGGCAACGTCCCCCGCCGGCACGGCGAGCGCCGTGTCGGTGCCGGCATAGCGCACATGGGCGCGCACGAAGGTCTCGATGTCGGAGCGCGCGATGCCCTGGCCCTCGAGTTCGGCAAGGCATTCGGCGGCGAGCCCATCTCCGAGCGCCGCGACGGCGGCCGGGGCCGCGGCATCAAGCGGCACGTCGAGCGCCTTCTGGCGTGTGGCGCGCACGTCGGCGAGGCCCATGCCATAGGCCGAGAGCAGGCCCGAGAACGGATGCATCAGCACCTTCGTCATGCCCAGCGCATCGGCCACGAGGCAGGCGTGCTGGCCGCCGGCCCCGCCGAAGGAGTTGAGCGCATAGGCCGTGATGTCGTAGCCGCGCTGCACCGAGATCTTCTTGATGGCCTCGGCCATGTTGGCGACGGCGATCTGGATGAAGCCGTCGGCCACCTCCTCGGGGCTGCGCCCGTCCCCGACCTCCGCCGCCATGGCGGCAAAAGCCGCGCGCACGGCCTCGGCGTCGAGCGCCTCGTCCTGCGCCGGGCCGAAGATCTTCGGGAAGAACTCCGGCATCAGCTTGCCGAGCATGACATTGGCGTCGGTCACCGCGAGCGGGCCGCCGCGGCGGTAGCACTTGGGGCCCGGATTGGCGCCGGCCGAATCGGGCCCGACGCGGAAGCGCGAGCCGTCGAAATGCAGGATCGAGCCGCCGCCCGCGGCGACGGTGTGGATGAGCATCATCGGCGCACGCATGCGCACGCCAGCCACCTCGGTCTCAAAGGCGCGTTCGTATTCGCCGTCGAAATGGGCGACGTCCGTCGAGGTGCCGCCCATGTCGAAGCCGATGACGCGGTCGAAGCCTGCGGACTTGCCCGTCTCGGCCATGCCGACGACGCCGCCGGCCGGGCCCGAGAGGATGGCGTCCTTGCCCTGGAACAGCTCGGCGGCGGTGAGGCCGCCCGAGGACATCATGAACATGAGGCGCGCCCCGGTGCGGGCGATGTCGAGTTCCTCCGACACCTGCGCCACGTAGCGCCGCAGGATCGGCGAGAGATAGGCGTCGACCACCGTGGTGTCGCCGCGTCCGACGAGCTTGACGAGCGGCGAGACCTCGTGGCTGACCGAGACCTGCGTGAAGCCCATGCGGCGGGCGAGCTCCGCCACCGCCTGCTCGTGGGCGGGATAGCGGTAGGCATGCATGAAGGCGATGGCGAGCGCATCGATGCCCTTGGCCCGGATGCCGGCGAGCTGCACCTCGACCTGCATCAGGTCGGGCGCCGCCTCGACGGTGCCGTCGGCCAGCACGCGCTCCTCGATCTCGACGACGCTCTCGTAGAGCTCCTCGGGCTTGATGATGTTGCGGGCGAAGATCTTCGGCCGCGCCTGGTAGCCGATGCGCAGGGCATCACGAAAGCCCTTCGTGGTGATGAGCGCGACCCGGTCGCCCTTGCGCTCGAGCAGCGCGTTGGTGGCCACGGTCGTGCCCATGCGCACGTCGCCGATGAGGCCGGCGGGGATCGCCTCGCCCCTGGCGAGGCCGAGATGGTCGCGGATGCCCTGAACGGCGGCATCGCGGTAGGCTTCCGGGTTCTCGGAGAGGAGCTTGCGCGCATGCAGCCTGCCCTGCGGGTCACGCGCGATGACGTCCGTGAACGTGCCGCCGCGATCGATCCAGAAATCCCACCGACCTGCCATCATGCTCTCCCGATGTCCGAAATCACGCTGGGCTTCGTGCCGGCCTCGCGGCGCGTCGGCCGCTGCCAAGGCGCTCCTGCCGGCGCCGTCGGGCCCTCCCGGGCCGCAGCGCATGGGATGAGAGAAGCAGGACGATGATAAAACGTCAACAATTTGTTGACATGAAATCCGGCCCCGCTAGCATGCGAATATCGGCGCGCGAAGGGGCGCGCGCCGCACGGGAGAGATTGTCATGAACGTTTTGACGCGCGCTGCCGCGGGCCTCGGCCTTGCGGCGCTTCTTGCCTCGCCGGCCGTGGCGCAGAACAAGTGGGACCTGCCGACGCCTTATCCGGACGGCAACTTCCACACCAAGAACATCGTCCAGTTCGCCGAGGACGTGAAGGCGGCGACCGGCGGCTCGCTGCAGATCACGGTCCACGCCAACCAGTCGCTGATCAAGCACCCCGACATCAAGAATGCCGTGCGCAGCGGCACGGTGCCGGCCGGTGAGCTGCTCGTCTCGCGCCTCGCCAACGAGAGCCCGATCTTCGAGGTCGATTCGGTTCCCTTCCTCGCCTCGAGCTACGACGCCTCGAAGAAGCTCTATGCGGCCCAGAAGCCCATCCTCGAGAAGAAGCTCGGCGAGCAGGGCCTGATGCTGCTGTTCTCAGTGGCCTGGCCGCCGCAGGGCATCTTCGCCAAGCAGGAGCTCGACACGCTCGCCGACCTCAAGGGCGTCAAGTTCCGCGCCTATTCGAAGTCGACGGAGCGCGTCGCCCAGCTCGCCGGCATGGTCCCGGTGCAGATCGAGGCCTCGGACATCGCCACCGCCTTCGCCACCGGCCGCGTCGGCGCGATGATCACCTCGCCTTCCACCGGCACCGATTCCAAGGTGTGGGACTTCCTCAGCCACTACTACGACACCCAGGCCTGGCTGCCGCGCAACATGGTCATCGTCAACAAGGCCGCCTTCGACAAGCTCAGCGACGCCGAGAAGCAGGCGGTGCTCGAGGCGGCCAAGAAGGCCGAGGAGCGCGGCTGGGAGATGAGCGCCGTCGAGACCAAGGAGAAGACGGACCTGCTCGCCAAGAACGGCATCAAGGTCACCGCCCCCTCCGAGGACATGAAGAAGGGCTTCGCCGAGATCGGCGCCACGATGACCGCCGAGTGGGAGAAGGCCGCGGGCGAGGACGGCAAGGCCATCCTCGACGCCTACCGCAATTGAGGACAGGGCTGTCCCGCATCGGAGCCGATCGCGGATAGATCGCTCCAAGGGCTCCGGGAGCCATTCCCCCTCCCCCCACGCAGTGGTGGGGAGGCTCGGGGTGGGGAGCGGTGCCGCAGGCTGACGGTGGCAGGGGTTGGGACGGTGCATCGCCCCCCATCCCTAGCCCCTCCCCACCGCAAGCGGGGGAGAGGGGAACAGCACCACCGGCTTGCATCTCACCGCCGCACGACCCGGCGCCCTCGATGCAATGATCCGCACCGCCCCGGCGGCGGTGACGCCCGCCTTTCATCATCCTGCCGGCAGGAGGAGGCCTCATGCGCGCGGCCCTCGACCGTCTCTATTCATTGTCGCTCTGGCTCGCTGGCCTCTGCCTCGTCGCCATCGCCGTGCTCGTCGGCCTGCAGGTCGGTGCCCGCCTGCTCGACAGCGCCCTGCGCACGGTCGGGCTCGAGCAGACCGGATTCATCGTGCCCTCGCTCGCCGAGATCGGCGGGTTCCTTCTTGCGGCGGGCAGCTTCCTCGCGCTCGGCGCCAGCCTCAAGGCCGGCAGCCATATCCGCGTCACCATGCTGCTGTCCCTCGTCGGGGAACGGCTGCGCAGGCCGATGGAGCTGTTCGCGCTCGGCCTCTCCGCCCTCGCGAGCGGCTACGGCACCTGGTACACGGCCAAGCTCGCCCTCGATTCGTGGGCCTTCAACGAGAAATCCTACGGCATCGTGCCCGTGCCGCTCGTCATCCCGCAGGCGAGCCTCGCCATCGGCCTCGCCATCCTGACCATCGCCATCCTCGACGAATTGCACGAGACCGCGGTGCGCGGACGCCCGTCCTTCCGCTCGTCGGAAGACGCCATCGCCGTCGGCAAGGAGGCCTGAGCGATGGACGCCGTCACGCTCGCGAGCCTGCTCATCGTCGTCCTCTTCCTTGTCCTCGGCACCGGCACCTGGATCGCGCTGGCCCTCGGCATCGTCGCCTATTCGGGCATGGTCATCGCCGTCTCGGCGCCGCCGGGCCAGGTGCTCGCCACCTCCGTCTGGGGCGCGGCGACGTCGTGGGACCTCACCGCCCTGCCGATGTTCATCTGGATGGGCGAGATCCTCTACCGCACGCGCCTGTCGCAGGACATGTTCTCCGGCCTCGCGCCGTGGATGCGCGCCCTGCCGGGCCGGCTGCTCCACGTCAACGTCGTCGGCTGCACGATCTTCGCCGCCGTCTCCGGCTCCTCCGCCGCAACCTGCGCCACCATCGGCCGCATCTCGCTGCCGGAGCTGAAGAAGCGCGGCTATGACGAGCGCCTCGCCATCGGCACGCTCGCCGGCGGCGGCACGCTCGGGCTGCTCATCCCGCCGTCGCTGATCATGATCGTCTACGGCGCGGCGACGGAGCAGTCGATCGCGCGCCTGTTCATCGCCGGCGTCGTGCCCGGCATCATCGTCGCCGGCCTCTTCATGGCCTATGTGGGCGGCTGGGCGCTCCTCAACCCCGGTCGCATGCCCGAGCGCGAGCCGAAGATGCTGCTGCGCGAGCGCCTCGTCGCAGGCTGGCGGCTCATCCCGGTCATCCTCCTCATCCTCGGCGTCATCGGCTCGATCTACGGCGGCTTCGCCTCGGCGACGGAGGCCGCGGTCGTCGGCGTCGCGCTGTCGCTCGTCATGTCGCGCGCCATGGGCACGCTCGACTGGGCGAGCTTCCGCGACGGGCTCCTCGGCGCCACGCGCACCTCGTGCATGATCGCCTTCATCCTCGCCGGCGCGGCCTTCCTGACGACGGCGATGGGCTTCACCGGTATCCCGCGGGCGCTCGCCGAATGGATCGGCGCCATGAACCTCAGCCCGTGGCAGCTGCTGCTGGCGCTGACGCTGTTCTACATGGTGCTCGGCTGCTTCCTCGACGGCATCTCGATGGTGGTGCTGACGACGGCGGTGATCATGCCGCTCGTCCAGGCCGCGGGCTTCGACCTCATCTGGTTCGGCATCTACATCGTCATCGTCGTCGAGATGGCGCAGATCACGCCGCCCGTCGGCTTCAATCTCTACGTGCTGCAGGGCATGACCGGGCGGAGCATCTTCCGCATCGGCCTCTATGCCCTGCCCTTCTTCCTCATCCTCGCCGTCGTGGTGGCCCTGCTCGCGATCTTTCCCGATCTCGCGCTGTGGCTGCCGCGCACCATGCTCGAGGCGGGCTGAGGGCTTGCGGAGGTCGCCATGACGAAGAACAGCACCGACAGCGCCCCGGCGGAGGCACGGGACCTGCCCGTGCTCGGCCCCATCGTCTCCTCGGCCCATCTCGCCTCCGGCGCCCTGCCCGCGCTCTCGGAGTTCGAGTTCGGCCTCATCCTCGTCAGCCATGCCTTCCATCGCTGGATGGTGCGCGGCATGGCCGCCGCGGGGGTGCCGGACCTGTCGCCGCTCGACGTGCTCGTGCTGCACTCCGTCAACCACCGCGGCAAGGGCAAGAAGCTCGCCGACATCTGCCTCGTCCTCAATGTCGAGGACACCCACCTCGTGACCTACGCCGTCAAGAAGCTCGAGCGCCTCAAGCTCGTGAAGAGCGGCCGCACGGGCAAGGAGAAGACGGTCGCCGTCACGCCCGAGGGCGAGGCCGCCTGCCTGCGCTATCGCGCCATCCGCGAGCAGCTGCTCGTGCGCGCGGTGCGCGGCCTCGGCCTCGACGAGGGCGCCCTGTCGCAGATCGCGAGCAACATGCGGGCCCTGTCCGGCCATTACGACCAGGCCGCCCGCTCGGCCGCTTCGCTCTGAGACGGCGCCGCGCCGCTTGACCTTCGCCGTCGCGCCGCGCATCGTCCGCCACACGACCTTCACTCATTGCGTGTGGGGAGAGCGATGCGCGCCTTGTTCGCCTTGTCAGTCGCAGCCGTTACCATGAGCTCCATGGCCCTTGCCGCCGACTACGACCGGACCGTCGCCTATCGCGCCGGCCCGGCCTATCTTTCCGACACGGTCCCGGCCGAGCGTCGGGAGGTGCCCTGGACGGGCCGCGTGCCGGCCTGCGACGATCCGGCCGTGCTCTCCGACATCCGGGAGCGCTTCGCCACCACCGAGGCGCGCTACTGGGCCTCCTCGCTCAGCATCACCAGTTTCGAGCACATCCGCTCCCTCGGTTATCGCCCGTGGGGCGCGAGCTACATTCCACGCCGCTTCTGCGCGGCCCGCTCCTGGACGTCCGACGGGCGCAAGCGCACGGTCTATTATTCGGTGCGCGAAGATCTCGGGCTTGCCGGTTGGGGCTGGAACGTCGAATGGTGCGTCAGCGGGCTCGACCGCTCCTATGCCTATGGCGGCCACTGCCGCGCCGCCCGCCCCTGAAAGAGCGCCGATGCCGAGATCGAACGGGCGGCCCCGCCTCACCGGCCGCAGAGCGGGGCTGGCCATCTGCGCGAGCCTGAGCGCCCTTCTGCTCGCGGGCGGTGCCGATGCCGCCGGGCCCGAGCGGGGTGGCCGCCCCGGCGCATTCGACTTCTACGTGCTTGCCCTCTCCTGGTCGCCGGGCTTCTGCGCGCTGTCCGACAAGGCCGACGAGCGCGAGCAGTGCCGTGACGGGGCTGGCCTCGGCTTCGTCGTGCACGGCCTGTGGCCGCAGCATGAGCGGGGCTATCCGACCGACTGCGCCAACGTGCCACGCAATCCCTCGCGCGCCGCCGTCGCCGAAGCCGCGGGGCTCTATCCGGACGAGGGCCTCGTGCGCTATCAGTGGCGCAAGCATGGCACCTGCTCCGGCAGGAGCCCGAGCGACTATTTCGCCGACGTGAAGCGCGCGCGCGACATGGTGACGATCCCGCCGCAGCTGCAGAGCCCGGCCGGGGACCAGGCCTTCACGCCCATCGACCTCGAACGCGCCTTCGTCGCCGTTAACAAGGGCCTCAGGACCGACATGATGTCGATCGTCTGCCGGCGCGGCGTGCTGCAGGAGGTGCGCATCTGCCTGACGAAGGACCTGCGCGGCTTCCGCACCTGTCCCGAGGTCGACCGCAGCGGCTGCCGCTTCGGCGATCTCAAGGTCGAGGCGCCGCGGTGAGGATCTTGCCGACATGAACTACCGCCACGCCTATCACGCCGGCAATTTCGCC
Organism: Chelatococcus caeni; assembly: GCF_014196925.1. Taxonomy (GTDB): domain Bacteria; phylum Pseudomonadota; class Alphaproteobacteria; order Rhizobiales; family Beijerinckiaceae; genus Chelatococcus_A; species Chelatococcus_A caeni. The sequence continues at coordinate 495,012 of NZ_JACIEN010000003.1, forward strand.
GACGTGATGAAGCACGCGCTGCTCGCGCGCATCCTCGTCCATCTTCTGAAGAAGGACGCGCCGTTCCGCGTCATCGACACCCATGCCGGCATCGGGCTGTACGATCTTGCCGGCGAGGAGGCCGAGAAGACCGCGGAATGGCGCAACGGCATCGGCCGGCTAGAGGCGCCGCTGCCCGAGGAGGCCGAGGCGCTGATCGCTCCCTACCGGGCCGCCATCGCAGCCGTGCGTGCCCGCCACGGGGAAAACACCTATCCCGGCTCGCCGATGCTCGTCTCGGCCATGCTGCGCCGGCAGGACCGCGCCATCGCCATCGAGAAGCACCCGAAGGACGCCGAAACGCTCACCCGCATCCTGACCTACGACCAGCGCATCAAGGCGATCGCGCTCGACGGCTGGACCGCGCTCAACGCCATGATCCCGCCGCCCGAGCGGCGCGGCCTCGTGCTCATCGACCCGCCCTTCGAGGAGCCGGGAGAACTCGAGCGGCTGGCGGACGAGATCGCCCGCGCCTGGAAGAAGTGGCCGACCGGCCTCTTCGCCGGCTGGTACCCGATCAAGGACGTGCGCGCCATCGACGCCTTCGCCGCGCGCCTCGCCGCAAGCGGCACGCGCAAGGTGCTGCGCCTCGAACTGATGGTGACCGACGGGCGCGATGCGGCTCGCCTCAACGGCTCCGGCCTCGTCGTCGTCAACCCGCCGTGGACGCTCAAGGAGGAGGCCGAAATCCTGCTGCCGGCCCTCGCCGAGCGCCTGGCGCAAGGCGCCCGCGCCGGCTTCCGCGCCGAATGGATCGCCGGCGAGTGACGGCCCGCACCGCCGGCCTCACCCCGCAGCCATGCGCCGCGGGCGCTTGCCCGCACAAGGCCGGCCCGTCACAAAGCTTGCCACGGCTGCCGACACGTCAGCCGCTGCCGATTCGCCTTCAGACCGCCCGAGGAGAAGCTTAGCCCATGCTCGTCCTGCGCTCGTCCCCCGCCTCCCCCTTCGGCCGCAAGGTCAAGATCGCCGCCGCCGTTCTGGGCCTCTCCGACCGTATCGAGATCGTGCCGGCCGACACGACCGACCCGGGCGATTCGCTGCGCCGGCAGAACCCGCTCGGCAAGATCCCGGCCCTCGTCCTCGAGGATGGACGCGTCCTCTATGATTCGCGCGTCATCGCGGAATATCTCGACCACCTCGCCGGCGGCGGCCTCTATCCCGCGGGTGAGAAGCGCTTCGATGCGCTTGTCCGCCAGGCGCTCGCCGATGGCATCATGGATGCCGCCATCCTGCAGGTCTACGAGAGCCGCTTCCGCGGCCCGGACAAGCACGAGCCGAAGTGGGTGGAACACCAGGCCGGCAAGGTCGCGCGCGCCCTCGCCTCGGTTGCCGCCGCCCCGCCGAGCCTCGCCGCCGGCCTCGACATCGGCCATGTCGCGCTGGCCTGTGCCCTCGGCTATCTCGACCTGCGCTTCGGCGGCGCCTGGCGCAACGAGCATCCGGCACTCGTCGCCTGGCTCGACGACTTCGCGGAGCGCGTCCCCGCCTTCGAGAAGACGAAGGTTTCGGCGTAACGCACGCCACGGCCCGGCCTAGACGCTCCGGGGCCGGGCGTTTCACGCTGTGGGTGCGCTGCCGCCCCGGCCAATAAAAAACCCGGCGACCGAAGTCGCCGGGTCGTGAGGAACCGGTGTGAACCGGAAGCCGACTAGAACTTGTAGTTCAGGCCGGCGCGGACGACCGAGAACTGGGTCTCCGCCTTGTTGGCACCGTAGTAACGGTTGTCGCCGAGGTCGACGTAGAGGTATTCGGCCTTGGCAGTGATGTTGTTGGTGAAGGCGTACTCGAGACCGGCGCCGAGCGTCCAGCCGACGCTCGTCTCCGACTTCGAGAACGACAGGCCAGCCGTGGCGTCGATGCCCGAGAACTTCGTCTCGCCGTAGGCAAGACCACCCGTCACGTAGATGAGGGCGCGGTCGAAGGCAGCGCCGACGCGGGCACGGACGGTACCGAAGTACTCGACCTCGCCGCGGCCGGTGCCGATGTTGCCGTTGGCGAACGTCGTGGCGGAGGTGCTGCCCTTGAGGTCGGCGTACTGGATGTCCGTCTCGAGACCGACGACGAACTGGCCGATCTGGTAGTTGTAGCCGATCTGGCCACCACCGACGAAGCCGTCCGGATCATCGAAGCCCGGAGCCTTCGAGAACTCACCCCAGCCGTAGCCGGCGTTCACACCGACGTAGAAGCCGGTCCAGGTGAAGATCGGAACGACCGGAGCCGGAGCGACGGGGGCGACGTTGCGGCTCGGAAGGTCGGCAGCGAACGCCGCGGCGCCGGAAGCGATGAGGCCGGCAGCAGCAACACCCGCGAGAAGAATCTTTTTCATCATTTAACTCCTTAATGCTTCCCACGGACCGCGGCCCGCCCGGAAGTTGCATCCTTCTAACCGAACCTCTCCCGGCTGTCTGTTGCTGCGCCGCCACAGGCCCCTTCGGCGACTATGGCTGAAAAGTGACGGAAGCCGGGAGAAATGTGGGACCACCTTAAGGCAGGCGGCGCAAGGGCGGCTGGCACCTTCCGCGCGAACGCATCAACCTATTGTGTTTATTTCATTTTCGTAGCCGGACGGCGGTGTTAACCAACCGTTCATCATGCCCTTCTCGACCCCATTCCGGACGTTATGGCGCAGCCTTCGCGGCATGCCTGCCCGGTTGCTGCATTGCAGCTATGCCTAACGAACACTTAAGAGGCCGCCGCGCGACACTTGTCGCCGGAAATGCCGGCGCGCGAAGCGAGGTGGAAGCGCGATCGCTCGCACCGGCATCGCCAGCCCCAACCCCGCTGCCGGCGGGCCGCCGCTTCGCAGGCTCGCGTTGCGCTGAAAAGCGACTCGCAGGGCGGCCTTGGACGGCGCGGGAGTCTTGCCGCGCGCGCACCCGCGTGCCAAAGGCAGGCTGGAACTCAGGGTGTGACACGTGAGCCTGCCTCTCTCCATCTTCGTCATCGCGCATAATGAAGCGGACCGCATCGGCCGAACGCTCGAGGCGGTGCGGCACCTGACGGATGATCTCGTCGTCGTCGATTCGGGCTCGACGGACGCGACCGTCGCCGTTGCCGAGGCGCACGGGGCCCGCGTCGTCTTCAATCCGTGGCCCGGCTACGGCCCGCAGAAGCGCTTCGCGGAGGACCAGTGCCGCCATCCCTGGCTGTTCAACATCGATGCGGACGAGGTCGTGCCGCCGGATCTCGCTGCCGAGATCGCGGCTTTGTTCGCCGCCGGCGATCCCGCCGCCGATGCCTATGAGACGCGGATCGCCGAGATCTTCCCGGGCGAGGCGGCGCCGCATCGCCTCGCCTACGCCCTGGCGCCGGTCCGGCTCTACCGGCGCAGCATGGGTCGCTATTCCGATTCGACGGTGCACGACCGGGTCGTGCTCGCCCCCGGCGCGCGCGTGCGCCGGCTCAAGGGCACCATTCACCACTTCTCGGTGCGCTCGCTCGGCGACCAGCTCGCCAAGCTCAACAGCTACACCGACGCCCAGGCGGACAATCTCGAAGAGCGTGGCGAGCGGGTCTCGATGCTGCGGCTCTACCTCGAATTTCCGGCAGCCTTCATCAAGGCCTATTTCGGCCGCCGGCACTTCGTGCGCGGGGTCTACGGCTTCATGACGGCGATGAACTTCGCCTTCTACCGCTACCTGCGCGTCGCCAAGCACATCGAGCGACGCCTGCTCGCCGAGGCCGCCGCGAAGGGTCGGCTCACGAAGTGAGCGTGATCGCCGCGATCAGCCGGCCGTAGTCCGGCTCGCCCCGGTGGGTCCCGCGGCGGTAGCTGTAGAAACGGTCCTCATCGGCATAGGTGCACAGGCCGAGGTCGACGAAACGGCCGACGCCGGCCGACGCCATGCGCGCACCGATGAAGCCCGGCAGGTCGAACATGGCATGGTCCGCCCGCTGCGCAGGCGTGAAGAAGCGCTCATAGGCCGGGTCGGCCGCGTGGAACTGGGCGACGAATTCCGGCCCGACCTCATAGGCTGATGCGCTGATCGTCGGCCCGAGCACGGCGGTGATGCGCCCGCGCTCCGCGCCGAGCGCCTCCATCGCCACGACCACCGCCTCGACGATGCCGGAAAAGGCACCGCGCCAGCCGGAATGGGCGGCGCCGATGACGCGCGCCTCGGGATCGGCGAAGAGCAGCGGCCCGCAATCGGCCGTGGAGATGCCGAGGCCGATGCCCGCCACCCGGGTCACGCAGCCGTCGGCCTTCGGCCGCGCATCCGCCGGCCATGGCGCCTCGACGGTCACCACGTCCGGCGAATGGACCTGGTGGAGGCCGAGGAGGCTCTCGGCCGGCAGCCCGAGCCGGGCCGCCATGCGGCGGCGGTTCTCGCGCACGGCTGCCGCGTCGTCGCGCGAGCCGGTGCCGCCGTTGAGCGAGCCGTAGATGCCGCCCGAGACGCCACCACGGCGCGTGAAGAAGGCGTGGCGGATGCCGCCGAGCGCGGCGAGCGCCTCCGCCTCGATCGCCTCCGCCGTCGCACTGTCCGCAAAGGCCCTGTCCGGTGCGTTCATGGTTCTTCCCCGCTTGCCTCGGCCGGTGTCGTCAGGCGGTCGAAGCCCGGCAGCATCGGCAGGTCCGGATGCGTCACCGCCATCACCTTGAACAATTCGCCCATCCCGGTGCGCCCGCCCTCCACCAGCCGCTGATGCTGGCCGGCAATGGCCCGGGCCTGATCGGGGCTCCCCGAGCGCTGCAGCCGCTCCGCCCGCGTGCCGAGGCCGAGCGCCTCGAGGAACACCCGCTGCGTGACGGGTCCCTGCAGCACGGCGCCGGCGGCGAGCGCCGCCCGCCCGAGGGCGGCGAAATCCACATGCGCCGTCAGGTCCGCCTCGCCCGGCTCGGCCAGCGGATCGACCGGCTTGTGATTCTTCATCGCCTGCAGCGTGTCGCCCGGCGCCGTCGCGAGATGGCCGTAGTCGATGGCGAGCAGCGCCCCGCCGTCGGCCGCGAGCCGCTGGGCGAGGGCGCGCATGATGCCGTGACCGACGAGCGGCACCTCCAGCACCGCCCCCTCCCCCGCCTGCTGCGTGAGGCGCGGCTCCGATTCCGCCGCAAGACCGAAGACGAGGCGCCCCTCCCCATCGAGGCCCACGAGCCGCTCGCGCCAGACGCCGCCCTGGCGCACGAACTGGCGCACCGGCAGGGCGTCGAAGAACTCATTGGCGACGATGACGGCAGGCCCCGGCGGCAGGTCCTCGACCCGGTCGTGCCAGTGGAGCGCCGCGACGCGCCCGGCGAGCGAGGCCTTCTGCGCGGCGCGCAGCACCGGGCTCGTCTCGACGAGATGGACGTCGACCGCTTCGGAGAAGCCGGGCAGCACGCGGCCGGCGCGCAGGAGATCCGCCATCAGCGTGCCCCGGCCGGGGCCGAGCTCGACGAGGCGGAGCTTGTCGGGGGCGCCCATCGTCTGCCAGACGGACGCCGCCCACAGGCCGATGAGCTCGCCGAACATCTGCGAGACTTCCGGCGCCGTGATGAAATCCCCCGCTCGGCCGAAGGGGTCGCGCGTCATGTAATAGCCGTGGCGCGGGTGGCCGAGGGCGAGCGCCATGAAGCGCTCGACCGAGATCGGCCCCTCGGCGGCGATGATGGCAGCGATCTCGCTCTTGAGCTGGCTCATGCCGCTGCTCCCGTTCCGCCGGCCGGCAGCGGCTCGCGCCGCAGGGCCCGCCAGATGAGGAAGAGCCCGGCGGCGAGCAGCGGCAGACTGAGCAGCATGCCCATCGTCACCCCGCCCTCGAGCGCCGAGACCTCGCGGCCGAAGAGGAAGCCGAGCTGCGGATCCGGCTCGCGGAAGAACTCGCAGACGCTGCGCGCCACCGCATAGCCGGCGGCGAAGACGCCGGCGACGAGGCCGGGCCGACGAAAGCCGGCGAGGCGCACGACGAGGGCCAGCAGCGCGAACAGGAGGAGCCCCTCCGAAAAGGCCTCATAGAGCTGGCTCGGGTGGCGCGGCACGGGCCCGCCGCCCGGGAAGATGACGGCATAGGGAAAGTCTGGTGCCGGCCGCCCCCACAGCTCCGCATTGATGAAATTGGCGATGCGGCCGAAGAAGAGGCCGATGGGCGCCACCGTCGCGGCAAGGTCGAACATGGTCAGGACCGGAAGCCCGCGCCGGCGCGCCAGCACGACGACGCCGAGCGCCGCCCCGAGAAGGCCGCCGTGGAAGGACATGCCCCCCTTCCACACCGCGAGGATCTCCGCCGGCTGCGCGAGATAGTGCGGCAGGTTGTAGAAGAGGACGTAGCCGAGGCGCCCGCCGACGACGACGCCGATCGCCGCATAGACGAGCAGATCGTCGAGGTCGGTCTGCGTCGGCCGCCGGTCCATCCCGCCCCACAGGCCCGGCTTGCGCACGAGGGCGCGCGCATACCACCAGCCACCGAGGAGCCCGGCGATATAGGCGAGCGCATACCAGCGGATGGCGAGCGGACCGATGCTGATGGCCACCGGATCGATCATGGGGAAGGCGATTGCGAAGGTGGGCATCTCGATCTCGTCAGCGGATCGTCCGGGCGGTCTTCGCGCGACTTTCCCGACCAGGGACGCGGCGTCAACCCCGCCGCGGCGGCCCGCGACGACATCACCGGCCATAGCACGGGAAACGGGGCCTGAGTGCGACAATCTTTTCGTGGGAAGGGGCCGCTCGCACCGCCGCACTTGTGCTATAGCCAAGCCAAACTGCGCGAGGAGGCAGCCATGACCCAGACCACCGGCCGGATTTTCGACGACATCGCCCGCCTCGTCACCGATGCCGCCGGCATGGCCGAGGGCGCCCGCCGCGAGCTGGAAACCATCGTCCGCGCCCAGATGGAGCGCATGCTCCGCAGCATGGACGTGGTCAGCCGCGAGGAGTTCGACGCCGTGCGCGACATGGCCGCCGCCGCCCGCGACGAGAACGACCGCCTCGCCGCCCGGATCGCCGAGCTCGAGGCGCGCCTCGCCCGCGACGAGCAGGACGCGGCGGAGCGGGAATAGGCAAGCGGCAGTCGGCAGTCGAGCCGATCGCACGCCGTCGCTTCCAAGAGCAACCTCGTGTCCCGGGCGCATGCAGCGCAAGCGGAATGCGACCCGGGACCCAGCACAAGAATCTGCCGAAGGCACCTTAGGATGGGCCCGGATGCACCGCAGCATTTCATGCCGCGGTGCATCCGGGGAACGAGCGCGTGCCTGGAGGTAAAGGCGGGCCACGCGCTCTGGCCAGTCCCGCTTGAGCCGGCGGGGCCCGCCCTGGCAAGGGGCGCGGCAAGCAGGCAAGGAACGGGCGAGACACAGCCGCTTCCGTCACCGCTGCAGCGTGAAGGCCCAGAAGAGGAGGGCCACCGCCGCGATGCCGGTTCCTAGCAGGCAGACGCCGGTCCAGCCCGCATAGGCATATATGGCCGTCGAGGACGAGGAGCCCAGTGCGCTGCCGATCGAATAGAAGACCATGTAGGCGGCGGTGAGCCGGCTCTGCGCCTCCGGCCGCACACGATAGATGAGGCCCTGGTTGGTCACGTGCACCGCCTGCAGGCCGAAGTCGAGGACGATGACGCCGAGGACCAGCCACAGGATGGAGTAAGGGAGAAGCGCGATCGGCAGCCACGAGACGAGCATGAGCGCGAGCGCGATCCCGGTGACGCGCTGTCCGAGCCCCCGGTCCGTCCAGTGCCCGGCCCGCGCGGCGCCGAGCGCGCCCGCGACCCCGGCGAGCCCGAAGAGGCCGATCATCGTGTGGGAGAGCGAATAGGGTGGCGCGCTCAGCGGCAGAACCAAGGGCGTCAGCAGCGTCGTGATATCCGCAAAGATCAACATGGCGAGAATAGCGCGGACGCGCAGTACCGGTTCCTCGCGGAAGAGCGTGGCGAGCGAGGCGATGAGCCGCGGATACGGGACGTGGGCGCCCTGCTTCGGCTGTGCCGGGAGGACGCGAACGAGGATTGCGGTGATGACGAGCGTAAGGGCCGCCGACAGGAGATAGACGGTGCGCCATCCGGAGACGTCGGCAAGAGCGCCTGCGACGGTGCGGGCAAGCAGGATGCCGATGACGATGCCGCTCGTCACCGTGCCGACAACCGCGCCGCGCTCGTCGGGCCGGGCGAGGCTCGCCGCATAGGCGACGAAAGCCTGCGTGATCACGGCGAAGAAGCCCATGGCCGCCATCGCGGCGAGCAGCGCGGCTCCGGTCGGGGCGAAGCCGACCGAAAGAAGCGCGAGGACCATCAGGAGGGACTGGATGATCACCAGCTTGCGGCGATCGACGAGATCGCCGACCGGCACGAGGAGGATCAGTCCAAGCCCGTAACCGACCTGCGTCGCACCCACGATGAGGCCGACGGTCGCGCGCGGCAGGTCGAGGTCGTCAGCCATCACGTCGAGAAGCGGATGGGCAAAATAGGCATTGGCGACGGCGAGCCCACTCGCCGTCGCAAAGAGCAGGGCGAGGGCGCGGGAGAGCGGCGCGCCGGCAGCCGCACCTGTTGCGGTTCCATCGAGGCGCGCACAGGCGCCGGCGGCGCCGGCGGGCGCAGCCGTGTGATCCGGTTGCATGTCGAGCTCCGTGCGGGATGAGTTTCAATATGAAACCGATTGATCGATAGCAATATCGGTTTTATTATGCAACCGTCATGACGACGGCAGTCACGGGAGCCCGCAGAGCGCCATGGTCAAGCGCAAGAGTCACAAGGGCGATTATTGTCCGAGCGCCCGCTCGCTCGACGTGATCGGCGACTGGTGGTCGCTGCTGATCGTCCGTGATGCCTTCGACGGGCTGACACGCTTCAGCGAATTCCAGAGGAGCCTCGGCATCGCCAGGAATATCCTGGCGACCCGCCTGCGCGCCCTCACGGAGCGAGGCATTCTCGAGACCGTGCCCGCCGCCGAGGGCGCCCGCCAGGAATATCGGCTGACCGAGAGGGGGCGCGATCTCTTCCCCGTCATGGTCGCCTTGCGGCAGTTCGGCGAGCGGCACCTCTTCGCGCCGGGCGAAAAGCATTCGCAGCTCGTCGAACGCGCCACCGGCCAGGCGGTGCGGCTCGACATCCGCACCGAGGATGGGCGCCCGATCGGCCCGGACGAAGCCGTCATCCTCAAGGTCCCGGAAGCAGGCCAGGCCTGACGTCCGGGCTTGACGGTTTCGCCAGCTGTCGCAGGTCGCGGTTCCGCTTTCCGGCCTGCGCAAGGCGAGCGGAACGTGAACCGGCCCCCAGCGCAGAGTGAAGGCGGACTGCACACGCCGGCGCCCCGCCTTGCGCTGCAGCATTTACGCTGCACTGCCACCAATCGCCGAGCGCGTGCATACCGCCGCCCGGCCGCCCCCTTCATCCGTTGTGGACAGGCCGGCGGCACCGGTTGTGGCCCGGGCCCGAATCTCCGAGCGTTCAAACGTGTTCTGTGCGTCGGGACTCCGGCGCGCTATAGTCGAAGAGAAAGGTGATTCGTCGCAGGCGTTCGGTCTATTCGGATCAGTGCCTGTAACGAATACGTCGTTGGCGCGATATCTCTTCGAAATATAGCGGCAACGGCGTGGTCGCGTCGCCCGTGTACTGCGTTGCTTCACGGCAGCCGGGCTCATGGCCGGTTGCCCGAACCGTCCGAGCGAGCCGAGGTATCGGCAATGACCCACGTCGAGTTTGATTACGAACGCAGCGAACACCCGCTCGATGTCGTCGAGCGGCTCGCCTTCATCAACGACTGGGCCTTCGACCGGGCCGAGGACGACGAAATGTCGATCTCGGTGGCCGGCGTCTGGGCCGAGTATCATATCGCCTTCACCTGGATCGAGGACGTCGAGGCGGTGCATGTCGCCTGCGCCTTCGACCTCAAGGTGCCCGAGCGGCGCAAGGCGGAACTGCTGCAGCTCGTCTCGCTCATCAACGAGCAGCTCTGGGTCGGCCATTTCGACCTGTGGAGCGCGCAGAACGTCGTCATGTTCCGTCACGCCCTGCTCTTGAGCGGCGGTGCGGAGCCGACACGCAGCCAGTGCGAGAGCATGCTGCGCACCGCCCTCGAGGCCTGCGAGCGCCACTACCAGGCCTTCCAGTTCGTGCTCTGGGCCGGCAAGAGCGCCCGCGAGGCGCTGGAGAGCGTCCTGTTCGAAACCGAAGGCGAGGCCTGACGCCGCAGCCGGACAGGTCGCGGTGGCAAGTTGCGCCGCCGCGGCCTACAACAGCGGGCATCAGGCCGCGCCCTCGGCGCAGGTCGATCTTCTTCGGATAGGGGCCCGATGTCTCTCGTATTTCCCGAAACCCTGGTTCTCGTCGGCGCCGGCAAGATGGGCGGCGCCATGCTCGACGGCTGGCTCGCCAACGGCCTTGCGCCGGAGGCCGTGACCATTCTCGACCCGCACCCCGCGCCGGAGATGACGGCGCTCGCGCGCGAGAAGGGCCTCAGGCTCAACCCGCCGCTCGCCGAGGTTGATCCACCGGCCGCCCTCGTCCTCGCCATCAAGCCGCAGTCGCTCGATGCGAGCGCCGACACCATCGCGCGGCTCGCCGGCGCCGGGACGCTCGTCGTCTCCATTCTCGCCGGCAAGACCATCGCCAACCTGCGCGCGCGCCTGCCCGCGGCCGGCGCCATCGTGCGCGCCATGCCGAACCTGCCGGCCGCCGTGCGCCGCGGCGTCACCGCCGCCGTCACCGGCCGCGAGACCAGCCGCGAGCGGCGCATCATTGCCGACAGCCTGCTCAAGGGCGTCGGCACCGTGGAATGGCTCGACGACGAGAGCCTGATCGACGCGGTCACGGCCGTGTCCGGCTCCGGCCCGGCCTATGTCTTCCATCTCGCCGAATGCCTCGCCGAGGCGGGAGCGGCCGCCGGCCTGCCGCCGGACCTCGCCGCCCGGCTCGCCCGCGCCACGGTGGTCGGCGCCGGCGAGATGCTGCGCCAGACGGAGCTCGCCCCGGCCAAGCTGCGCCAGAACGTCACCTCCCCCGGCGGCACCACGGCCGCCGCCCTCGACGTGCTGATGGCCAAGGACGGGCTGCAGCCGCTGCTGACGAAGGCCGTCGCGGCAGCCAGGAAACGCGCCGGCGAACTGTCCGGCTGACAGAGATATGAGAACGCTGCCGGCCGCCATCGCCGGCAGTCGACGGGCTGTCGGGGCGCGCAATCGCGCCCTGCAGGCACGATTCCCCTTCCGATGCCGGCAGCAATGCCTATCTTGAAGATAGACCGTGCATCGAGGAGGACGACATGGCAGCCAAGGCCACCGAAAAGGCGCGCGACATCCGCGGTGACATCGTCGAGGCCCTCATGCGCCTCGCCGCCGAGCGGGACTGGGACGCGATCCGCCTCTCCGACATCGCCGCCGAGGCGGGCGTGACGCTCGCCGAGTTCCGCGGCGCCTTCGGCTCCAAGGGCGCCGTCCTCGCCGAGTTCAGCCGCCGCATCGACAAGGCGGTGCTTGAGGCCATGCCGGCGCCCGATGCGCCCGACAGCATGGCGGACCAGCCGGCCCGCGAGCGCGTCTTCGACGTCATGATGCGCCGGCTCGATGCGCTGACCCCCTACCGGGCCGCCCTCAAGCGCCTGTCCCGCAGTCTCCGGCGCGAACTGACGGCCCTGCCGGAGCTGGCGCGGCTGACGCTCAATTCCCAGCGCTTCATGCTGGAGGCTGCGGGCATCGACACGGAAGGCTCTATGGGGCAGGTGCGCCTGCAGGGCGCCGTCCTCGTCTACGCGCGCGTGCTCGACACCTGGTACGACGACGACGATCCGGCGCTCGCCGCGACCATGGCGCGCCTCGACCGGGAGCTGACGCGCGGGGAGCGCATGCTGCGCTGCGCCGAGGATGCCTACCGTCTCGCCGCCCCGTTCCGGGCCGCCGCACGCGTTTTCTGCGAGGGCCGCGCCCGCAATCGCCGCTATTGGCGCGAGCGGGCGCGCAGCCGCCGCGACATCGACGGCGACGACAACGAATCCTTCGCCCCGGCCATCTGACCCGCATCATTCGGGCCCGCCGCAGGATCTGCTGCGGCGGGCCCGGATGCGGCATCTTCTGTCACCATCGGCCGTTTCTCCACGCCGACGTTGGGATGCGTTGCGCGATGCTCTTGCATTGGAGCGTCGCCGGCGGCACATGCGGCGACGCCCGCAACCGATGGAGAATTCCTGCCGATGTCGACTGCCCTCGCAAGCGAACGCATCACCTTCGACGATTTCCTCAAGATCGACATCCGCGTCGGCACCATCGTCGAGGTCGCCCCCTTCCCGGAGGCCCGCAAGCCGGCATTCAAGCTCGTGATCGATTTCGGCGGTGACATCGGGCGCAGGAAGTCGTCGGCCCAGATCACCCAGAACCACGGGCCCGAGGATCTCGTCGGCCGGCAGGTGCTGGCGGTCGTCAACTTCCCGCCGCGCCAGATCGGCCCCTTCATGTCCGAGGTGCTGACGCTCGGCGTGCCGGACGCGGCCGGCAACGTCATGCTCATCGGCCCGGACCGCGCTGTGCCGAACGGCGGGCGGCTGTACTGAGGCCTGCTAGACGGGTATGCGCACCATCGCCCGGAGGCCGCCCAGCGGGCTGTCCATCAGCGTCACGTCGCCGCCGTGCGAGCGGGCGATGTCGCGGGCGATGGCAAGGCCGAGGCCGGTGCCGCCGTCGTCGACGTTGCGCGCCTCGTCGAGGCGCACGAAGGGCTTGAACACCTCCTCGCGCAGCTCCTTCGGCACGCCGGGGCCGTCGTCGTCCACCGTGATGATGAGCCAGCGCAGGTCGCGCAGGGCATTGATGGCGATGTTCTCGCCGTGTCGCGCCGCATTGGCGACCAGGTTGACGAGGAGGCGCCGGAAGGCGTCCGGCCGTACGGTGACGACGAGGTCGTCGGCCACGGTCACGCTCGTCGCATGGCCCTGGCGCTCGAGATCGGCCTGCAGGTCCTCGAGCAGGTCCCGCATGTCGGTCGGCGCCGGCTGCTCGCCGGCATCGCCGCGCGCGAAGGCGAGATAGGCCTCGAGCATGCGCGTCATCTCGTCGACGTCCTTGCGCAGGGCCTCGACGTCGGGCGTGTCCTCCAGCATGGCGAGCGACAGCTTGAACCGCGTCAGGATGGTGCGCAGGTCGTGGCTGACGCCGTTCAGCATGGTCGTGCGCTGGTCGATGGCCCGCTCGACGCGCTGCTTCATCTCGAGGAAGGCCTGGCCGGCCCGGCGCACCTCGCGCGCCCCGCGCGGGTGGAACTCGACCTCGCGGCCCTTGCCGAAGGCCTCGGAGGCGTCGGCGAGGCGCAGGATGGGCTTGATCTGGTTGCGCAGGAAGAGGATGGCGACGGCGAGCAGCACGAGCGATGCCGTCACCATCCACACGAGGAAGATGTGGGAGTTCGACGCATAGGCGAGGCTGCGCCGTGCGATGATGCGCATCACCACCTTGTCGAGCTTGATGCGGATCTCGATGAGGTTGGAGCGCCCGACGGTGTCGATCCAGAACGGGCGCGCCACCTGCTTGCGGATCTCGTCGGAGAGCACGCTGTCGAGGATGGAGAAGAAGGGCTTCGGCCCCGGCGGCGGCAGCTCCTCGCCCGGCAGGATGTCGACGTCGAGCCCGAGGTCCTGGGCCGCGATGCGCGTGAGGATCGTCGCCTCCGCATCCTGCGGATAGCTCTCGTAGACGTGGATGAGCGCCGCGACGTCGCCCGACACGGCGGACGACAGCCGCCGCGTGACGAGCTGCCAGTGCCGCTCCATGAAGACATAGGCGACGACCGACTGCAGGATGACGACCGGCGCGATGATGATGATGAGCGAGCGGGCATAGAGGCCCTTCGGCATCATCGAGCCGACCCAGCGCAAGGCCCGGTGGAAGAAGGCCGACGGTCGACCCATCGCACTGATCAGGCTCATGAGGTCACGTCATTCGTCCACGAGCAGCCGGTAGCCTATGCCGCGGACGGTCTGCAGATGCACCGGGTTGGCCGGGTCACGCTCGATCTTGCGGCGCAGCCGGTTGATCTGCACGTCCACGGTGCGCTCGCTGGCACCGGCCCCGAGCCCGGCGAGCGCCTCGCGCGGCACCTGCTGGCCGGGGCGCGAGCCGAGGATGCTCAGGATCTCCCGCTCCCGGTCCGTGATGCGGATGATCTCGTCGCCGCGGCGCAGCTCGCCGCGGTCGAGGCGGAAGGTGAACTCGCCGAAGCGGATGGCATCGGCCGGCGCCTGGGCGCCTTCGCCGTTGCCCGCCCGCCTGAGGATGTTGCCGACGCGCAGCAGGAGCTCGCGCGGCTCGAAGGGCTTCGACAGATAGTCGTCCGCCCCGATCTCGAGCCCCTTCACCCGGTCGCCCGCATCCGCCCGCGCCGTCAGCATCAGGATCGGCATGCCCGACAGCAGCCGCAGGCGCTTGGCGAAGTCGAAGCCGTTCTCGCCGGGCATCATGATGTCGAGCACCATCAGGTCGAACACCATGTGGCCGAGCCGCGTCTCGGCCTCGGCCGCATTGGCGGCCGGCGTCACGCGGTAGCCGTTCTCGCTGAGGAAGCGTGTGAGGAGATCGCGCAGGCGCCTGTCGTCATCGACCACGAGAATGTGCGGCGCATCGTCCGCCAGCGAAATCGCCCTTCGCATCCGTCAATCCCCGACAGGCGGCACCCGCCCGTCACTGCCCCTTCCGTTCGCCCGCACCGTACACGAGGCGCGCCACGTGGTCGCGATCGTTTTCGTCGATCATGGCGAAAAGAAAGCGCAGCGCCGCCTGCCTGTCATCCTCGCCGCACCGGTCGATCGCCCGGCGGATGCGCTCGCCCTGCATCCGGGAGAGCGCGAGCGCCAGGTCGCGGCCCTTGACGGTGGGGAACAGGAGGCGCTGGCGCCGGTCCTGCACGCCGGTGCGCTGCTCGACGAAGCCCTTCTCGACCAGCTCCTTGAGCACGCGGTTGAGGCTCTGCTTGGTGATGCGCAGGATGTCGAGCAGCTCGGCGATGGTCAGGCCCGGCTGGCGGTTGACGAAATGCAGCACCCGGTGATGGGCCCGCCCGAAGCCGTAGTCCGTCAGAATGCGGTCGGGATCGCTGACGAAGTCGCGATAGGCGAAGAACAGAAGCTCGATGACGTCGAAACACGACTGCGTCTCGGCGGGGTCGGTCGCAGCCGCGGGCGGCGCCTCGGCAAGGGCTCCAGACAATGCGTCACTCCGTTACGTCAGCCTTATTGACATATCTCAAGCTGATTGTTACTCGTCAAGCGCGATCCGCGAAACGAATGAACTTTGCCGGGCTTTTTTGGGTAGCATTCTGACCCTCCGGCACTGAAAGCGGACGAGGTCGTGAGGAGAATCTCCCAATGTCAGTCATTCCGTTCGATCAGCGTGAAGGTGTCATCTGGTTCGATGGCAAGCTCGTCCCCTGGCAGGACGCGACGCTGCACGTACTCTCCCACGGCCTGCACTATGCCTCCTGCGTGTTCGAGGGCGAGCGCGCCTACGGCGGCGCCATCTTCAAATCCACCGAGCACTCGCAGCGCCTGAAGAAGTCGGCGGAATACCTCGATTTCGAGATCCCGTTCTCGGTCGAGGAGATCGACGCCGCCAAGCGCCTGGTGCTGGAGAAGAACGGCCAGGTCGACGCCTATGTGCGCCCGGTCGCCTGGCGCGGCTCGGAGATGATGGGCGTCTCGGCCCAGCACAACAAGATCCACCTCGCCATCGCCACCTGGGAATGGCCGAGCTATTTCGACCCGGCCCAGCGCCTCAAGGGCATCCGGCTCGACATGGCCGAGTTCCGCCGCCCGGATCCGGCGACGATCCCGTGCAAGTCCAAGGCCGCCGGCCTGTACATGATCTGCACGATCTCCAAGCACAAGGCCGAGCGCAAGGGCTATGCCGACGCCCTGATGCTCGACTGGCGCGGCCAGGTCGCCGAGTGCACGGGCGCCAACGTCTTCTTCGTGAAGGACGGCGCGCTGCACACGCCGACGCCGGACTGCTTCCTCGACGGCATCACCCGCCGCACGGTCATCGAGCTCGCCAAGCGCCGCGGCTTCGAGGTCGTCGAGCGCGCCATCCTGCCGGGCGAGCTCGAGGGCTTCTCGGAGTGCTTCATCACCGGCACCGCCGCCGAGGTGACGCCGGTCGCCGAGATCGGCCCTTACACCTTCGTGCCCGGCGCCATCACCAAGGCCCTGCTCGAGGACTACATGGCCGAGGTGCAGCCGAAGGCCAAGGCGGCGTAAGAAATTGCAGCGGGCGCCTCCGGACGCCCGCCCGCCTCTGCGATGAACGATATATCCAGCGTCATGGCCGGGCTTGTCCCGGCCATCCACGTTTTTTAACCCGGCACGGCCTGTTGAAGACGCGAATGCCCGCGACGAGCGCGGGGCATGACGAGCGGGTTACGCCGTTCCCTCAATCCCAGCGCGTCGTCGCCTCGTCGTCCTCCTGCCGTGGCGCCACCCAGCCGCCGCTGGTGCCGTCGGCGAGATGCTCCTTCTTCCAGAAGGGCGCGCGGGTCTTCAGGTAGTCCATCAGGAACGACGCCGCCTCGAAGGCCGCCTGCCGGTGAGCCGAGGCGGTGACGACGAGCACGATGTTCTCGCCGGGGCGGATGAGACCGTAGCGGTGGATGACGCAAAGGCCCTTCAGCGGCCAGCGCCGCTCCGCCTCCGCGGCCACGCGCGCGATCTCCTCCTCCGCCATGCCGGGATAATGCTCGAGCTCGAGCGCCACGAGGCGCCCGCCGTCGTTCCGGCACACGCCGGTGAAGGTGACGATGGCGCCAATGTCATGAGGGCCGGTCTCCCGGGCACCAGCATCCCCGCCGGCCTGCACCGCCGCCACTTCCGCCGCGACATCGAAATCGGCCGACTGGACGCGGATATCGGCCATGGCGTCAGCCGCCCGTCATCGGCGGGAAGAAGGCGATCTCGCCCGCCCCCGCGATCGGCGCATCGGGCTTGACGTGGCGCCGGTCGATGGCCGCGCGCACGATATCCGGCTCGGCGAAGGCATGGGCATATTCCTCGCCCCTGCCCTTGAGCCAGCCGGCAAGCTCGGCCACCGTGCGCACGTCGTCGGGCGGCGTCACGATTTCCTCGGTCTTGCCGACCCGCTCGCGCACCCAGGCGAAATAGACGATTTTCATGACCGCCGCGCGTCCTCCTCGAGGAGATGCTTGATCCCGGCCTTCATATAGTCCCACCCGGTGTAGAGCGTCAGCATCGCGGCGAGCCACAGGAGCACGATGCCCACCGTGACCGTGCCGGGCAGCACCCGCTCGCCGGCCGGGCCGGCGACGAGAAAGCCGATGGCGAGGAGCTGGAAGGCCGTTTTCCACTTGGCGACGCGCGTCACCGGCACGCTGACGCGCAGCTCGGCCAGGAATTCGCGCAGGCCCGAGACGAGGATCTCGCGGCACAGGATGATGATGGCCGCCCACATGCTCCAGCCGCGGATGGTCCCGTCGGAGGCGAGCATGAGGAGGCACGCCGCCACGAGGAGCTTGTCGGCGATGGGGTCGAGCATGCGCCCGAGCGCCGATTGCTGCGACCAGGCACGCGCCAGCCAGCCGTCGAGATAATCCGTCACCGCCGCTGCGATATAGAGGCCGAGGGCGATCCACCGCGTCCACACGTCCTCCGGCCAGAAAAGGCAGACGACCACCGCCGGCACGGCCGCGATGCGGCCATAGGTCAGGAGATTCGGCAGGCTCAGCGCGCCATTCCGGCGCGTGGTGGTGGTCTCACTCATCGGGGGCGAGCAAACCTTTTCTGTTGCGGTGCGTCAACCTCGGGCAGCTTATCGCCCGTCCGTCTCGTGGAAGAAATCATAGACGAGTCGCGCGGTGGCGGCATTGATCCCGGGCACGCGCTGCAGGTCGTCGAGCGAGGCGCGCGAGACGGCCTTCGCCGTGCCGAAGTGGTGCAGCAGCGCCCGCTTGCGCGCAGGGCCGACGCCGGCGATCTCGTCGAGCGGATTGCGGCCGATGTCGCGCTTGCGCTTGGCCCGGTGGGTGCCGATGGCGAAGCGGTGCGCCTCGTCGCGCAGGCGCTGGATGAAATAGAGCGCCGGATCGCGCGGCGGCAGGCGGAAGGGCTCGCGCCCGGGGATGACGAAGGTCTCGCGCCCGGCATCACGATCCGCTCCCTTGGCGACGCCGACGAGCGGCACGTCCGTGATGCGGAGCTCGGCGAGCACCTGGCGCGCGGCCTCGAGCTGGCCCTTGCCGCCGTCGATGAGCACGAGGTCCGGCCAGGCGGGAAAGGCTTCGTCCTCATCCCTGTCCGTTTCCGGCGGGAGGTCCGGAAGGCCGGGCGCGACCTGATCCTCCCCCACAGGGGGAGGTGGCGGCCGCAGGCCGACGGAGGGGGCCTGCGCGGGCGCCGCAGAGAGCACCCCACCCGTCTCGGTCCTTCGGACCGATCCACCCTCCGCCGGAACTCGGGCTTGCCCGAGTTCCGCACTTGTATGCGCAAGTCGGGAATACCCGACTTGCGAAGGGGAGGGATCGGCACCTGTCTGCTCGAAAATGCCCGGCTCGTCCGCCTCCCCCCGCGGCGCTTCCTTCAGCAACCGCGCGAACCGCCGCTGCATCACCTCGCGCATCATGCCGTAGTCGTCGCCGGGCGTGAGGTCCTGCGAGCGGATGTTGAAGGTGCGGTAGTGGCTCTTCATGAACCCGTCCGCGCCCGCGACGATCATGGCGCCGACGGCGTTTGTGCCGGAGATGTGCGAGTTGTCGTAGACCTCGATGCGCCGCGGCGCCTCGGCAAGGCCGAGCGCCTCGCCCACCGCGGCGAGCAGCTTGCGCTGCGAGCTCGTGTCGGCCAGGCGCCGGCCGAGGGCCTCGCGTGCGTTCTGCGCCGCATGCGCCACAAGGTCGCGCTTCTCGCCGCGCTTCGGCGCCGCGATCTCGACGCGCTGGCCAGCGCGGGCCGACAGGGCGTCCACGAGCAGGTCGCGCTCGGCCGGCTCGTGCGAGACGAGCACGAGCCGCGGGCACGGCTTGTCGTCGTAGAACTGGGCGATGAAGGAGGTCAGCACCTCCTCCGGCGGCAGGCTCTTGTCGGCTTTCGGGAAATAGGCGCGGTTGCCCCAGTTCTGGTGATTGCGGAAGAAGAATACCTGCACGCAGAACTGCCCGGCCTGCTCGTCGAGCGCGAAGACGTCCGCCTCCTCGACGCCCTGGGGGTTGATGTCCTGGCTCGTCTGCACGGCCGACAGCGCCGCGAGACGGTCGCGGTAGCGGGCCGCGCGCTCGAATTCGAGCGCCTCGGAGGCCGCCTGCATCTCGCCCGCCAGCATCTCCTTCACCGCGCTGGAGCGGCCGGAGAGGAAGCCGCGCGCCTCCTCGACGAGATGGCCGTAATCCGCGAGCGATATCTCCCCGGTGCACGGCGCCGCACAGCGCTTGATCTGGAACAGCAGGCAGGGGCGCGTGCGGTTCTCGTAATAGCTGTCGGTGCAGGTGCGCAGGAGGAAGGCGCGCTGCAGGGCGTTGACGGTGCGCGTCACGGCCCCGGCATTGGCGAAGGGGCCGTAGTAGTTGCCCTTGCGCGTGCGTGCGCCCCGGTGCTTGACGAGCTGCGGCGCCGCGTGGTCGCCGGTGATGAGGATATAGGGGAAGGACTTGTCGTCGCGCAGCAGCACGTTGTAGCGCGGCCGCAACTGCTTGATGAGGTTGGCCTCGAGCAGCAGCGCCTCGGTCTCCGTCTGCGTGGTGACGAATTCCATGGCCGCCGTCTCGGCGATCATCCGCATGGTGCGGTGGCCGCCGTGGCCGATGCCGCGCATGTAGTTGGCGACGCGCTTCTTGAGGCTGCGCGCCTTGCCGACATAGAGCACGTCGCCGGCGGCGTCGATCATGCGATAGACGCCGGGGCTGTTGGGCAATGTCTTCCAGAAATCGCGGATGACCTCGGCGCCGGCGCGCACGGAGGCGGGCGCATCGGCGACGAGATGCTCGATCTCGCGCAGTTCGCCCCCGTTCTCGCCCACCTCCACCAGGACAGCCTCGTCCTGCGGCGCGGGCCCCCTTCCACTCTTCGAGTCGTCCGCCGTCATAGCGATGAGGTGACGCCGCGCGGACGGAAGGTCAAGAGGCCGCCGGGGAATGCGGCATCACGCCGGCGCGAGGCCGATGCGGGCGTCGCGCTGGCGCAGCCAGTGGATGAAGGGTACGGCGAGAAGCACCATCCACGCCTTGCCGATGACCTGGCCGGCGAAGAAGTCGAGGCTGCCGAAGGCGAGCTGCAGGAAGACGGCACTGTCGACGACGAGGCCGACGACGCTCGACAGCACCACCGCCGTGACGAAGCGCTTGCGCTGCAGCGGCGTGTAGACGGCGAAATCGGCCAGTTCCGACAGGAGGAAGGCCGCGGCCG
This sequence comes from Chelatococcus caeni, assembly GCF_014196925.1. Lineage (GTDB taxonomy): Bacteria > Pseudomonadota > Alphaproteobacteria > Rhizobiales > Beijerinckiaceae > Chelatococcus_A > Chelatococcus_A caeni. The sequence goes on from NZ_JACIEN010000003.1 coordinate 515,344, forward strand.
AGGCCATGACGATGGCCTGCGGCGCGAGCAGCGCCGAGAGCGCCGTGCCGACGACGATCGCCCCGAGCGCCGCCTTGGCGCCGAGGCGCCGCTGCACGATGTCGCGCGCGACGAGCGCGAGGCCGATCATCAGCACGCCGCTCGGCGCCATGATGCCCGGCGCGACCGGGATGAGGCACGGCCCCTCCGGCACGCAGACCGTGCCGGCATTGCCGATGAGCCAGTTGGCGGCGGGGATGGTGAGGCCGAAGAGGAGGAGGGCGATGATGCCCTCGAAATGCTTCTGCCGGATCCTGTCGGTCGTCGGGTTCATGGTCCGTCGTTGTCTTCCGCGTTGCGCCCGGCGCGCCATTTCGCCCAGCCGGCGGCGCGCAATTCGCAGGCCGGGCAGGTGCCGCAGCCATAGCCCCAGTCGTGGCGGCGCGAGCGCTCGCCAAGGTAGCACGTGTGCGTCTCCTCGACGACGAGGTCGAGGAAGTCCGCGCCGCCGAGCCTCTCGGCGAGCGCGAAGGTCTCCGCCTTGTCGCGCCACATCAGCGGCGTGTGCAGCACGAAACGGCTGTCGGTGCCGAGATTGATGGCGACCTGCATGGCCTTGATCGTATCGTCGCGGCAGTCGGGATAGCCGGAATAATCCGTCTCGCACACGCCGAGCACGATATGGCGCGTCCCGCGCCGATAGGCGAGCGCCGCGGCAAAAGTGAGGAAGATGAGGTTGCGGCCGGGGACGAAGGTCGTCGGCAGGCCGTTCTCGCCCGTCGCGATCGCGACCTCGCGCGTCATCGCCGTGTCGGAGATGGCGCCGAGCGCCGCAAGCGGCACGAGATGGTCGGGGCCGAGCCGCCCCTCCCCCATCGCGCCCGGCCGGGCGAGGCGCTCGCGGATCACCCCGCGACAGGTCAGCTCCACCGCATGGCGCTGGCCGTAGTCGAAGCCGATCGTTTCCACATGGGCGAAGCGCTGAAGCGCCCAGCCGAGGCAGACGGTGGAATCCTGCCCGCCGGAAAAGAGGACGAGGGCCTTGTCGTCGGCGAGCCCCGGCATCGAACGATCAGTCGAACAGGCTGGAGACGCTCGATTCCGTCGCCGTGCGGCCGATGGCCTCGCCGATGAGCGGGGCGATGGTGATGACGCGGATGTTCGGCGCCACCTTCACGGCCTCGGTCGGCTGGATGGAATCGGTGATGACGAGCTGCTTGAGGCGCGAGGAGGAGATGCGCGACACGGCGCCGCCGGAGAGCACGCCGTGCGTGCAATAGGCGTAGACCTCGCGCGCGCCCTTGGCGAGCAGCGCATCGGCGGCGTTGCACAGCGTGCCGCCGGAATCGATGATGTCGTCGACGAGGATGCAGGAGCGGCCCTCGACATTACCGATGATGTTCATCACCTCCGACTCGCCCGGCCGCTCGCGGCGCTTGTCGACGATGGCGAGCGGCGCGTCGATGCGCTTGGCGAGCGCACGGGCGCGCACCACGCCGCCAACGTCCGGCGAGACCACCATGACATTGGCGAGGTCCATGTGCTCGCGGATGTCGCGCACCATCACCGGCGCACCGTAGAGGTTGTCGGTCGGGATGTCGAAGAAGCCCTGGATCTGCCCGGCATGCAGGTCGAGCGTCAGCACGCGGTCGGCGCCGGCGCGGGTGATGAGGTTGGCGACGAGCTTGGCCGAGATCGGCGTGCGCGGGCCGGGCTTGCGGTCCTGCCGGGCGTAGCCGAAATAGGGCAGCACCGCCGTGATGCGGCGGGCGGAGGAGCGGCGCAGCGCATCGATGATGATGAGCAACTCCATCAGGTGGTCGTTGGCCGGGAACGAGGTCGACTGGATGACGAAGACATCCTCGCCGCGCACGTTCTCCTGGATCTCGACGAACACCTCCATGTCGGCGAAGCGCTTGACCTGGCAGGTCGCGAGCGGCACCTCGAGATAGTTCGAGATGGACTCGGCGAGCGGACGGTTCGAGTTGCCCGCGACGAGCTTGATCGAGGGTTTCATCCAGCGCGTTCCCGTAGTTTGAGCGGAGCTGTGGAACTAGAGCCTGGCCGTCTGCCACGGGTCGCGCTGTCACAACCCGGACATATTGGTCTGCGCGGCTCTTATCAGCGATGGCGCGGGTGAACAATAGCACTTGTGCTGCGGCGCGGCATCTGGATGGCGGCCATGCTCGGCACGCGCGGGGCTATCCGTGGATGGCAAGGCCGGCGGGACATGGACCACAGCACGTTACTCTCCCCGCGTGCGGGAGGCGCCCACGTTAGGCAGGAGAGCTGCGGTGATCCTCGCCCTCGAGGGGGAGGTGGCGCTGCGAAGCAGCGACGGAGGGAGACACGCAACCGCATTGTGCGCGTCGTTCCCGTCCTTGACCCCGCCCGTCTTGGTCCTTCGGACCGATCCACCCTCCGCCGGGACTCGGGCTTGCCCGAGTTCCGCACTTGTATGCGCAAGTCGGGAACACCCGACTTGCGAAGGGGAGGGATCACCGCCGCTCGCGTCATACGCGGTCGCTCCAGCAGATGGAGCGACACCCGCTCTCAGCGCAGGACGAGGTCGAGCGAGGCCAGGTTCAGCGCCTCGGGCGCGCCCTCCGTCACGAGATAGGTGCGGCCGAGGCACATGGCGGTGCCGCCTTGCGAATCCATCAGGATCATGTGCACGAACATCACCATGCCCGGCACCAGCGGCCAGTCGTTGTCCTCGTAGAACATCGGCCAGTCCATCCACGACGGGGTGAACTTGGCGCCCAGCGAATAGCCGCAGGCGTTGAGGCGGTGGCGCGTGAGCCCCGCCGCGTCCAGCGCCTCGGCATGGGCTGTGAAGACGTCCCCGGCCGTCTTGCCCAGCCGCATGGCCGCCTCGCAGGCGAGCAGCGCCTCCTGCGCTGCCCGGTGATAGGTGAGATGCTCGGGCCGCGGGTCGCCGATGACGAGCGTGCGCATGGCGGCGACATGGTAGTGCCGGTAGACGCCGGCGAATTCGAGCGTCAGCTGGTCGCGCGCATCGAGCACGCGGCGGCCGCTCTTGTAGCGGCACAGCAGGGCCTCGCGCCCGGAGCCGATGATGAATTCGTTGGCGGGATAGTCGCCGCCGCCGCGGAAGATCGCCGCGTGCTGCGCGGCGAGGATCTCGCCCTCGTCGGCCCCGGCCCGCGTCAGGGCGATGGCCGCCCGGTCGGCCTCATCCGCGAGCACCGCCGCCCGGCGTACATAGGCGAGCTCCTCCTCCGACTTCACCGCCCTCAGGCGCGTGACGACGAGCGAGGCATCCGTGAGCTGCGCAAGGCCATCGAAGGCGGCGTCGAGCCTGCGGCCGTTGGCGGCGACGAGGCCGTAGGATTCGTACTCGACGCCGATGCGCTTGCCGGCGAGGCCCTTCTCGGCCGCGATGGCGCTGAGCTCGCCCGCCGGGTCGGCATCCCGGCCGTCCTTCCAGATGCGGATGTCCTCGATATTCGAGGTCAGCTCCGCCTGCCGCAGGTCGGCGGAACGCGTGAGGAGGACGATGTCGCCGCCGGCCGTGACGAGAAGGCTCTGGAAGAAGCAGAAGCCGAAGGTGTCGTAGCCGGTCAGCCAGTACATCGATTCCTGCTGGAACAGGAGGAGCGCGTCGAGCTTCTCCCGTTCCATCGCGGCAAGCAGGCTCTCCTTGCGGCGGGCGAATTCGGCTGGCGAGAAATGCAGGGCCATACGGGTTCCTCGCGGGGTGGACCGGGCGGATGCGATCCACTCATCAATGCCAGCTTCGGCCCCGCCCCGTCGAGGCCGCATGGCGCTTTCAGCAGTAAGAATTCCTTGTCTTCTGCACGCTACAGGCATCATCCTGTGGCAACTGATGTTTCGGGGACGGGAATGCGTGCAGCGGCAGGGCTCGGATCGGGGTTGATCGCCGGCAACACCGCCGATGCGCATGCCGGCCCCCTTGCCGGTGGCGGCGAAGGCTTCATCGACGCACTTGCCATGCACATCGGCCAGGCGGGGCGCGCCCTGTGGGACGTGCTCGTTGCGACGCCGCAGATCCCTTCCGCCTTTGCCGACGTCTGGCGCGCCATGGCGGCCGGCGTCCCCGACGCCGGCACGCTCCTCGCTCTCGCCGTCCTCATCGGTGCCGCGGTGCTCTTCGTTCCCACCCTGGTGTGGCGCCTCGCCGGAGGGGTGGAGGTTCATGCGGATGACGACGGGCGGGCGCGGCTGAAGAAGGCCGTGCGCCGGCTCGTCGTCGACGCCGCCGGCCTCGTCGCCATGGTCGCGGCCGCCGCCTTGCTCGCCCGGCTGTTCCTGCGTGGCGACACACCGGTGCATGCACTTGCCGTCGCCATTGTCGGCACGGCCGCTCGCTGGCGGCTGGCGATGCTGCTGCCGCTCATCCTCCTGCGCCCTCGGGAGCCGCAGCTGCGCCTCGTGGCCGTCGGAGAGGAGCGGGTGCGCGCCGTGCTCGTCGGCGCCGGCGCGACGCTCGCCATCCTGCTCGCCTTCTACACGCTCATGCCGGTCTTCGTCCGCGCCGGGATGGCCCCTCCGCCGGCACAGGCCCTCGGCGTGCTCGTCGGCACGCTTGCCGCCGCGGCCGCCGGCGCGACGCTCGCCCGTTTCTTCGCCCACGCCGCCGAGGTGCCGCGTCCCGTCGTCCTCGGCACCGATGCGATCGTCGTCCTCGTCTGGGTGGCGTGGATCTACGGCATCGTCGCGCTCGACTTCGACCTCTATCACGCCGCTGCCTTCTCGGCGCTGCTCGCCCTTGTCGTGGCGGCGCTCGACCGCTTCCTCGCCTATGCCATCGCCTGCTGCCGCCCACGGGAAGCTCCGCAGACGGCCGCGGCCGAGGAGCCCTCGGCCGAACTCGCCCTCGTGGCGGATGCGGAGGCGGCGGATGCAGCCGAGGCGGAGGCCGCCGTGCCCGATCCCGGTTCGCCGCATCTCATGCAGATCCTGGTCACGGCGCGGCGTATCGTGCTCGCCGTCACCATCACCGTATTCGCGACCTTTTTCGTCCGGCTCTGGGTGGTCGAGATCCTCGCGCTCGTCAGCCAGGAGCTCTGGTACGCCTGGCGCGAGGCGCTCCTGACGGCGGTCGGCATCCTCGTCGTCGGCTACATCCTGTTCGAGCTGCTGCGCGGCTGGGCACGCCTCAAGTTCGCCCCGCGGACGCACGGATCGGCGGACGATCATGATGCCGCCGGCCTGCCGCGGCCGGCGGGGCGGCTCGCCTCGGTCCTGCCGCTGCTCGAGGGCTTCGTCGGCGCGCTCATCGTCGCCACCGCCATCCTCGTCGCCTTGTCGCATCTCGGCGTCAACATCGGCCCGATCCTCGCCGGCGCCGGCATCTTCGGCCTCGCCTTCAGCTTCGGCTCGCAGGCCCTGGTGCGCGACATCGTCTCCGGCATCTTCTATCTCGCGGACGACGCCTTCCGCGTCGGCGAATACATCCAGGCCGGCAGCCACAAGGGCATGGTCGAGCGCATCTCCGTACGCTCGCTGCGCATCCGCCACCAGAACGGGCAGTTCCACACCATTCCCTATGGCCAGCTCGGCGCCGTCACCAACTTCAGCCGCGACTGGGCGACGGTGAAGTTCAACCTGCGCCTCGCCCGTGATGCCGACGTCGAGCAGGCGCGCAAGATCGCCAAGAAGATCGGCCAGGACCTCCTGGCCCACGAGGAATACGGCAAGGACTTCATCGGACCCGTGAAGATGCAGGGCGTCGCCGACGTGCAGGAGAACGCCCTCGTCTGCCGCTTCAAGTTCACCGTCAAGCCCGGCCGGCAGGCCCTCATCCAGCGCGAGGCCGTCAAGCGCCTGTTCAAGGGCTTCACCGACGCCGGCATCCGCTTCGCCTCCAATGCGGTCGTCGTGCAGGGCGGTGACGGCCGGGGCGACACCTCCGCCGCCGCGGCGGCCGACCTGTCGCGCCATCTCGCCGAGGAACGGGCACAGGCGCAGGGCTGAGGCCCGGCCACGCAGCGTTGCAAAATCGAGGACTTGCTGCTAAAGGCAACGCGCGCCCGCCAGACACCCCTGGAGGCACGGGTGCGCCACACATGTTCGGATGAACGTGAATGGCCGTGCGCGAGCACGGCCGTTTCTGTTCCGTGACCACAAAGGATCGAAGCCATGTCCGCTGTCAAGCAGCTCAAGGCCTCGGCTCGCGAGCGGGTCGGCAAGGGGGCCGCCCGTGCCGTTCGCCGTGAAGGCCGTGTTCCCGCAGTCATCTACGGTCTCGGCGAAGCGCCGCAGCCGATCGCGCTCGACTTCAACGAGACGAAGCGCCTGATCTTCTCCGGCGGTTTCCTCACGACCCTGTTCGAGATCGACGTCGACGGCAGCAAGACCCGCGCCATCCCGCGCGACTTCCAGCTCGACCCGGTGAAGGACACGCCCCTCCACGTCGACTTCCTGCGCGTGACGCGCGACGCCACCGTCAACGTCGAGGTGCCGGTGCACTTCCTCAACCAGGAAGCTTCGCCCGGCCTGAAGCGCGGCGGCACGCTGAACGTCGTGCGCCACACGGTCGAGCTCGTCGTGCCGGTCGATGCCATCCCGGATGCGATCGACATCGACCTCACCGGCCGTGAGATCGGCGATTCCATCCACATCTCGGCCGTCAAGCTGCCGGCCGGCGCTTCGCCCGTCATCCAGGACCGCGACTTCACCATCGCGACCCTGGTCGCGCCGTCGAAGCTCGCCGCCGAGGCGGCCGAGGAAGCGGCCGCCGGCGAGGCCGAGGAGAAGTAATTCTCCCACGCGGGGGCGGGCCTGTTCGTCCGCCCCGGCTGCCTTTCCCCGCGCCGCGGCCCGGGGTTCGAATCCGGCGCATGACGGCCGCGCCTTGCCGGCCGCGCCGGGTTCCGGGAGCATCATGTGCTCCCTTCGCTCACGGGGCTTCGCCATGCTGCTGTTCGTCGGGCTCGGCAATCCGGGCGCGCGCTATGCGCGCAACCGCCACAACATCGGCTTCATGGCCGTCGACGAGATCGCCCGCCGGCACAATGCCGGCCCGTGGCGCCGTCGCTTTCAGAGCGAGGTGGCCGAGGCCGTCGTCGGCGGCGAGCGCCTCCTGCTCATGAAGCCCCAGACCTACATGAACGAATCGGGCCGCGCGGTCGGCGAGGCGCAGCGCTTCTTCAAGGTCGCCCTCGCGGACATCGTCGTGTTCCACGACGAGCTCGACCTCGCGCCGGCCAAGCTGCGCATCAAGACGGGCGGCGGCATCGCCGGCCACAACGGCCTGCGGTCGATCTCCGCCCACGTCGGCAACGACTACCGCCGGGTGCGCCTCGGCATCGGCCACCCCGGCGACAAGGCGCTCGTGCACAGCTATGTGCTCAACGACTTCGCCAAGGCGGAGGAGCCTTGGGTCGAGGATCTCACGGGCGCGGTGGCTGAATTCGCGACGCTCCTTGCCAGGGGCGAGGACGCCAGTTTCCAGAACAAGGTGCATCTGGCCATGGATGCGCGGGGTTGGGGCGACGTGAAGCGCCCGGGCGAACGCGCCGGAGGATAGGTGATGGGTTTCAAATGCGGCATCGTCGGCCTGCCGAACGTGGGCAAGTCGACGCTCTTCAACGCGCTCACGCAGACGGCGGCGGCCCAGGCGGCCAACTATCCCTTCTGCACCATCGAGCCGAACGTCGGCGAGGTGGCGGTTCCCGACCCGCGCCTTACGGCCCTTGCCGGGATCGCCGGCTCGGCGCAGATCATCCCGACGCGGCTCACCTTCGTCGACATCGCCGGCCTGGTGCGCGGCGCCTCCAAGGGCGAAGGCCTCGGCAACCAGTTCCTCGCCAACATCCGTGAGGTCGACGCCATCGCCCATGTGGTGCGCTGCTTCGAGGACGGTGACGTCACCCATGTCGAGGGCAAGGTCGACCCCATCGCCGACATCGAGACGATCGAGACCGAGCTGATGCTCGCCGATCTCGACAGCCTCGAGAAGCGCGTCACCGCCCTCGAGAAGAAGGCCCGCGGCGGCGACAAGGAATCGAAGGAGGCGCTCGACCTCGTCGCGCGCGCCCTCACCCTGCTGCGCGACGGCAAGCCGGCCCGGCTCGTCGAGCGCAAGCCGGAGGAGGAGCGCGCCTTCGACATGCTCGGCCTCCTGACCTCGAAGCCCGTCCTCTACGTGTGCAACGTCGACGAGGGCTCGGCCCACGAAGGCAACGAGTTCTCCGCCCGCGTGTTCGCCCGCGCCGCGGAGGAAGGGGCCAAGGCCGTCGTCGTCTCGGCCAAGATCGAGAGCGAGATCGCGGTTCTGCCGGCCGAGGAACAGGCGGAATATCTCGCCGCCATCGAGCTCGAGGAGCCCGGCCTCAACCGCGTGATCCGCGCCGGCTATGAATTGCTCGGCCTCATCACCTATTTCACGGTGGGCCCCAAGGAGGCGCGCGCCTGGACCATTACCCGCGGCACCAGGGCGCCGCAGGCCGCCGGCGTCATCCATACCGACTTCGAGAAGGGCTTCATCCGGGCCGAGACCATCGCCTATGGCGACTATGTGACGCTGAAGGGCGAGGCCGGCGCCCGCGACGCCGGCAAGCTGCGCCTCGAAGGCAAGGACTACCAGGTCGCCGATGGCGACGTCCTGCACTTCCGCTTCGCGAACTGAGGCAGTCGGCAGTCGGCGGAATTGCAGACCGCCGCCGCCAGGCACAACCTCGTTTCCCGGACGCATGCAGCGAAGCGGAATACGCGCCGGGAACCAGCCCATGAATCGGCCGAAGGCACCTATCACCCAAGGTGAATAAGCCCCGGATCAGCACCGCAGCGTTTCATGCTGCAGTGCATCCGGGGCACGAGGTCCATCGGGGAGGGCATGGCCGGCTCGTCCCGCCCCCGTTGCAGCGCACGTCCCCGCCTGCCATGAAGGGGCCATGCAACTCCATCCCCGCCATGCCTGGGCCGTGACGCCGCGCGAGGCGATTGCCCTGCAGCAGGACCTCAAGGGTGAGATCGACACCGGCCGCCCGCTCGCCCTGCCCGATGTCCGGCTCGTCGCTGGTGTCGACGTCAGCGTCAAGAACGGCCTCTCGCGCGCCGCCGTCGTCGTCACCCGCCTGCCGGACTTCGCCGTCGTCGAGACGGTGCTCGCCACGCGGCCGACACCCTTCCCCTATGTGCCCGGCCTCCTCAGCTTCCGCGAGGGGCCGGTGCTGGAAGAAGCCTTCGGCAAGCTCGGCACCGAGCCGGACGTCTTCATCTTCGACGGCATGGGCATCGCCCATCCGCGGCGCATCGGCATCGCCAGCCACATGGGCCTGTGGCTCGAGAAGCCGACCATCGGCTGCGGCAAGACGCTGCTCGTCGGCCGCTTCGAGGCGCTCGGGCCGGAGAAGGGCGCCGCCGCACCGCTCGTCGACAAGGGGGAGACGATCGGCGTCGCCCTGCGCACGCGCGGGCGCGTCAGCCCCGTCTTCATCTCCCCGGGCCACCGCATCGACCTTGCGAGCGCCGTCGCCGTGACGCTCGCCGCGACGACACGCTTCCGGCTGCCTGAGCCGATCCGCCTCGCCCATGCCGCCGCCGGCACGCTGTGAGCTAGCGCGGGCGCGTGCATTTGGCCAAGGGCAGAATTGCTCCGGCGCCCGTCGTCGAGGCGCGGCCTTTCCGCTATAGCCCAAGTCGGGGCCCGCTGCCCGGCGCGACCTCGTCCGCCGGGCTTTACGATCGGCGAGGTGTTCATGGCGCTCACCCATTACGAGGATTTCGAACCCGGCATCCGCCTGTCCCTCGGCCCCCGCCGCATCACCATGGACGAGATCGTCGCCTTCGCGCGGCAATACGACCCGCAGCCGATGCACACGGACCCCGAGGCGGCGAAGGAGAGCCTCGCCGGCGGGCTGATCGCCTCGGGCTGGCACAGCTGCGGCATCGTCATGCGCATGATCGCCGACGGCTTCATCCTCGCCTCCACGGGCCAGGGCGCGCCGGGCATCGAGGAAGTGCGCTGGCTGCGGCCGGTGCGGCCGGGCGACGATCTCACGCTCACCGTCGAGGTGCTGGAGCGCCGGCCCCTGCGCAGCAGGCCGGAGATCGGCATGGTCCGCTTCCGCATGGTGCTTGCCAACGGGGCGGGCGAGGACCTGCTGCAGCAGACCAACTGGGTCATGTTCCGGCGCCGCGATCCCGGCCGGGAGGCCGAGGTCCCTGCTTCGACCGCCGCGCGGGGCCACCAGGGCGCGACGCCGGATCTGCCCGAAGCCCGCCCCTCCCCGGACCATGCGCGTTTCCTGGACGATCTCGTGCCCGGCGAGACGGCTTCGCTCGGCACCTATCGGTTCACCCCCGAGGAGATCGTCACCTTCGCGCGCGCTTACGACCCGCAGCCGTTCCATGTCGATGCGGAGGCGGCCCGGCGCTCCCTGTTCGGCGGGCTGTGCGCCTCGGGCTGGCACACGGCCGCCGTGTGGATGAAACTGATGGTGGCGCACTGGGAGCGGCAGCGGCAGGCCGCCCTCTCCCTGCGCTTGCCCGTCCCCAGCCTCGGCCCCTCCCCCGGCTTTCGCGACCTCAAATGGCTGAAGCCGGTCTTCGCCAGCGACGCGCTGACCTATGCGGTGCGCATCGTGGAGGCGCGGCCTTCCGCATCCCGCCCCGGCTGGGGCCTCGTGACCCAGCACAGCACGGCCGTGAACCAGCACGGCGAGCCGGTTTTCGCCTTCACCGGCACCGTGATGTGGCAGCGAGCGCCTGCCGCCTGACGCTGATCGCCATGGCCGGCGTTGAAAGCCAGCCCCCGATGTGGTCCCCTTAAGGCGGCGCAGCCGGCTGCGCATCAGCCTTTCAACAGGGGACCTTCTCCGGGATTCATGAAACATTTCATCGCGCTCGTCTGTCTCTGCCTCGCGTCCTTCCTCACTGCAGCCGGCCCGTCGTCCGCCCAGACGACCCCCGCGCCGGCGGCAAGCACGGGCGAGGCTCCGGCGAACACGAGCGTCGATGCGCTCATCAAGATCCTGGAGGACGATGCCGCCCGCCAAGCGCTGATCGACCGGCTGCGGAGCGCAGCCGCGGAACCCGCGCCGCCGGCCGAGGCGCCGACCTTCGCCCGCTGGCTGGCCGAGCACACGACCCAGGCGACGACCGCCCTCAAGGAGGCGCTCGCCTCCGCCTGGGCCTTCACCGAGCGCCTCGGCGAGGTGCTGGCGGGGACGGCCTCGCTCGACCTGCCCCGGCTGTGGGACGTCATCGCGAGCCTCGGCTCCGTGATGCTCGTCGCCTTCCTGCTGCTCTTCGCCGCGCGGCTGATCACCAACCGCTTCCTCGACAGGACGGCGCTGCGGGCCGAGGGCGCCCCGCTCGTGACGCGCCTCGCCCTCGCGGTCGTCGCGGCGCTGATCGATGCGCTCGCCGTCGTCGTCGCCTGGGGCGCCGGCTATCTCATCGCGCTCCAGCTCGGCAGCGAGGCGGCGCTCAGCTTCGGCGAGACGCTGTTCCTCAATGCGCTCATCGTGCTCGAGCTCGGCAAGGTCGGCCTGCGCTTTCTCCTGGCGCCCCGCCATCCGGCCCTGCGCCCGCTGCCGCTCGACGACACCGACGCCAACTACTGGTACTTCTGGCTGAGCCGCCTCGTCAGCCTCATCGGCTACACCTTCCTGTTCATCGCGCCGCTCGTCGCGGCGACCACCACCTTCGCCGCCGCCCGGTCCGTGCGCGTCATCGTGCTTTTGGCGGCACTCTTCATCGGCATCGCCATCATCCTGCAGAACCGCGACGCCGTGCGTGCCCGCCTGTCGACGACCGGCCGTGAATGGGGCCACGCGACGCGGCAGGTCCTCATCGTCCTCAGCCGCATCTGGCACGTCCTCGCCATCGTCTATCTCACCGCCCTCTTCGCGGCCTGGCTGTCGAACCCCTTCACCGTCCTGCCCTTCATGCTCAAGGCGACGGTGGAGACGGGCATCGCGGTGCTCGTGGGCAGCCTCGTCACGGCCTTCATCACGCGTGCCCTGCGGGGCGGCATGTCCCTGCCGGACGACGTGAAGGCGCGCCTGCCCCTGCTCGAGGCAAGGCTCAACGCCTTCATTCCCTCGGTGCTGCGCGTTGCCCGGACGGTGGTGCTCGTCGTCGTGCTGCTGGCGATCGCCGATGCCTGGGCCGTCCTCGACCTCGGTGCATGGCTCGCGAGCGAGACGGGCCGCAACCTCGTGGGCGCCCTGATCTCCACCTCGCTGGTTCTCGTCATCGGCTGGCTCGTCTACGTCGCCGTGTCGAGCTGGGTGGAATACAGGCTGTCGAACGACTTCGGCCGCGTGCCGAGCGCGCGCGAGCGCACCCTGCTCTCCCTCTTCCGCAACGCCTTCACCATCGTGCTCCTCGTGCTCGTCGGCCTCCTCGCCCTGTCGGAGCTCGGGGTGAACATCGGGCCCCTGCTCGCCGGCGCCGGCGTCATCGGCCTCGCCGTCAGCTTCGGCTCGCAGAAGCTGGTGCAGGACATCATCACCGGCGCCTTCATCCAGATCGAAAACGCCATGAACGAGGGCGACGTGGTCAATCTGGGCTCGGTCTCGGGCGTGGTGGAGAAGCTCACCATTCGCTCCGTCGGCATCCGCGACCTCGACGGCATCTACCACCTCGTGCCGTTCAGCGCCGTGACCACGGTATCGAACTTCATGCGCGGCTTCGCCTTCCACGTCGCCGAGATCGGCGTCGCCTACCGCGAGAACATCCCGCAGGTGAAGGAAGCGATGCAGGAGGCCTTCGACAGGCTGGCCAAGACCGAGCACGGCAACGCCATCATCGGGCCGCTCGACATGCAGGGCGTCACGGGCTTCGATGATTCGGCCGTGAAGGTGCGGGCCCGCATCCGTACCCTCGCCGGCCAGCAGTGGAACGTCGGCCGGGCCTACAACGAAATCCTCAAGGCCGTCTTCGACGAGCGGGACATCGAGATCCCCTACCCGCACATCACCGTCTACATGGGACGCGACAAGAAGGGCAACGCCCCGCCCCTGCACCTCGTGAACGACGGGCCGCGCGACGAGGCCGCCGGCACGGACACGGCCGCAGCCCGGGCGAAGAAGCCGCGGCGGCCGAGACCGGCCCGCCGCCGCCCCGAACGGCTCCCGTACGGGCCGGACATGCCGGCATCCGGCAATGGAGACGATACCGGCAGGCTGTGAGGCTCAGTGGCCCTCGAAGGACATGAGCGTGCGCACGGTGACGCCCATGTCGCGCAGGCGCTTGGCGCCGCCGAGATCCGGCAGGTCGATGACGAAGACGGCCGCGACCACCTCCGCCCCCATCTTGCGCAGCAGCTCCACGGCCGCGGTCGCCGTGCCGCCGGTGGCGATGAGGTCGTCGACGAGGATGACACGCTCGCCGGGCGCGATCGCGTCGCGGTGCATCTCCATCTCGTCGATGCCGTATTCGAGCGAATAGGCGATCGTCACCGTCTCGTGCGGCAGCTTGCCCTTCTTGCGGATGGGCACGAAGCCGGACGCGAGCTGGTGCGCCACCGCCCCGCCGAGGATGAAGCCACGCGCCTCGATGCCCGCGACCTTGTCGATCTTGGAGCCGGGCCACGGCTGCACCAGCTCGTCCACGGCGCGCCGGAAGGCGCGCGCATCGCCGAGCAGGGTCGTGATGTCGCGAAAGAGGATGCCGGGCCTTGGATAGTCCGGGATCGTCCGCACCGCCGCCCTGAGATCGCTGCGCTCGTCCATGTCGCTGTTCCACCGTCCGGTTCGGTCAAGTCATCAACCCGGCCGCCCCGCGCGTCAAGCAGCGCCAGGGCCCACCGGCCAATGAAAAAGGCGCCCGAAGGCGCCTTTCCGTGCGGGAAGCCGGCAGATCAGCCGTGCGCTTCCTCGGCATGGGCGCGGGCCCAGATCTTCTTCTTGGTAAAATAGAGCAGCGCCGCGAAGACGATGAGGAAGATGATGACCTTGAAGCCCATGGCCTTGCGGGCCTCGAGATGCGGCTCGGCCGCCCACATCATGAAGGCCGAGACGTCACGCGAGTACTGGTCGATCGTCTCCGGCACCACCGGGTTGCCGGCCTCGTCCTTCGGGTATTCCACCTGCCCGTCGCTGAGCGGCGGCGGCATGGCGATGGCATGGCCCGGCATGTACTCGTTCCAGTACTGCCCCGGCTGCAGGTTGGTGCCCGCCGGCGCCTCGCGATAGCCGGTCAGCAGCGCGTGGATGTAGTCCACGCCGTGCTCGGCATATTCGAAGAACGGGATGGCATCGACGATGAACAGCGGGAAGCCGCGCTCATAGGTGCGCGCCTTGGCGAGCAGCGAGAAATCCGGCGGATAGGCGCCGCCGTTGGCCGCGCGCGCCGCATTCTCGTTCGGGAACGGCGACGGGAAATGGTCGGCCGGACGGCCGGGACGCTCGAACATGTCGCCCGAGTCGTTCGGCCCGTCCTGGATCTGGTACTCGGCGGCGAGCGCCTTGACCTGGCCCTCGGTGAACTCGGGCCCGCCCGGCTCGGAAAGGTTGCGGAAGGCGACGCGGCTGAGGCCGTGGCAGCTGGCGCAGACCTCGCGATAGACCTTGAAGCCGCGCTGCAGCTGCGCCCGGTCGAAGGTGCCGAAGGGACCGGCGAAGCTCCAGCTCTCGCGCGGCGGCTTCACCTGCTCGGCCGCGGAGGCCGGCACCGCCGCAACGACGGCGGCTGCGAGGAAGCCGGCGATGAGAAGGGTCGTCTTTTTCATGTCGTCATTTCCCCCGCGCCGCAAGGCGCGATCAGCCCCAATCTCAGCCCTTGGAATTCGGCTCGGCACTGGCGCCCGAGGCGAGGCCGACCGGCGCACCGCCGTGCTTGCGCAGCACGTCCTCGGCGATGCTGCCCGGCATGGCACGCGGCTTCTCGATGAGGCCGAGGATGGGCAGGATCACGATGAAGTGCAGGAAGTAGTAGGCGGTCAGCACGCGCGAGGCGATGACATAGCCCCCCTCCGGCGGCTTGGCGCCGAGATAGCCGAGGCCGATGCAGCACAGCACGAAGACCCAGAACAGCTGCTTGTAGAGCGGCCGGTAGGTCGCCGAGCGCACCCGCGAGGTGTCGAGCCACGGCAGGAAGGCGAGCACCGCGATCGCCGCGAACATGGCGATGACGCCGGCGAGCTTGTCCGGGATGGCGCGCAGGATCGCGTAGAACGGCAGGAAGTACCACTCCGGCACGATATGCGCGGGCGTCACCGCCGGGTTCGCCTCGATGTAGTTGTCCGCATGGCCGAGATAGTTCGGGATGTAGAACACGAACCAGGCGAAGAAGACGAAGAAGCAGATGACGGCGAAGAAGTCCTTGATCGTCGCATACGGCGTGAAGGGCACCGTATCCTTCTTCAGGTTCTTGACGTCGAGGCCGGCCGGGTTGTTCTGCCCCACGACGTGCAGGGCCCAGATGTGCAGCGCCACGACGCCGACGATCATGAAGGGCAGCAGGTAGTGCAGCGAGAAGAAGCGGTTCAGCGTCGGGTTGTCGACCGAGTAGCCGCCCCACAGCCAGGTCACGATCGGCTCGCCGACGATGGGCAGCGCCGAGAAGAGGTTCGTGATGACGGTGGCGCCCCAGAAGCTCATCTGCCCCCACGGCAGCACGTAGCCCATGAAGGCGGTGGCCATCATCAGGAGGAAGATGATGACGCCGAGGATCCACAGGATCTCGCGCGGGGCCTTGTAGGAGCCGTAGTAGAGGCCGCGGAAGATGTGGATGTACACCGCGATGAAGAACATCGAGGCGCCGTTGGCGTGCAGGTAGCGCAGCAGCCAGCCGTAGTTCACATCGCGCATGATGTGCTCGATGGACGAGAAGGCCAGCGTCGCATGCGGCGTGTAGTGCATGACGAGCACGATGCCCGTCACGATCTGCGCCACGAGCATGAAGGACAGGATCGCCCCGAACGTCCAGAAGTAGTTCAGGTTGCGCGGCGTCGGGTAGGCGACGAAGGACGAATGGACGAGGCCGACGAGGGGAAGCCGGCTCTCGAACCATTTCGCCACTGCGCTCTTCGGAACGTAGGTGGAATGTCCGCTCATGGTCTTGGGTCGCCTGATGTTGCTCGGTATCGCGGGCGTGATGCTGGTGGGCGCGTCAGCCGATCTGGATCTTCGTGTCGTCCACGAAGGCATAGGGCGGGATCGGCAGATTGGTCGGCGCCGGCCCCTGCCGGATACGCCCGGAGGTGTCGAACACCGAGCCGTGGCACGGGCACAGCCAGCCGTCATAGGCGCCCGCATTGCCGAGCGGGACGCAGCCGAGGTGGGTGCAGTTGCCGTAGACCACGAGCCACTGGGCGTGGCCTTCCTTGACGCGGGCCGAATCGGCTTCCGGATCCGGCAGCGAAGCGACGTTGACGTCCTCCGCCTCCTTGATCTCCTCGGCCGTCCGGTGGCGGACGAAGATGAGCTTGCCGCGCCAGAAGAGCTTGACGATCTGCCCCTCGGCGATCGGCGTGAGGTCGACCTCGACCGGCGCGCCGGCGGCGACGGTCGCCGCATCCGGGTTCATCTGCGCGATGAAGGGCCATGCCACCGCGGCAACACCCACGGCGCCCACGGCGCCGGTCGCGATGAAGAGAAAGTCTCGCCGGGTCGGTTCGGCGGTAGCGGTCTCAGCCACGTTGGCTCCCCAGTCTCACAATCCTGGCTCGACGTTTCGCCGCCGCGATGGTCCCCGCCGCCCCCCGCACGAGGCAGGATCCAGCGAAAACCGTCGATCATGGCGGCGCGCCGACTTCAAAGCACGGACGCGACAGCCCCGCAATGCGACCGGGAGTCGCCGCGCGGCGGCTGTTTGGCATGGTTCCAGAACCATGTCCATACTTTCGGCAGACAAAGCCGTGCGCTACGTGCATTGCCCGGCCATCCGGCCTCATGCCCTCGAACCTGACGCCTCCATGCCCCCGCTGCGCCTTGCCCTCTACCAGCCCGACATTCCGCAGAACACCGGCACCATGGTCCGGCTCTCGGCCTGCCTCGGCGTCGCCGTCGACATCATCGAGCCGGCGGGCTTTCCCGTGTCCGACAGGGCGTTCCGCCGGGCGGGCATGGATTATCTCGATGCGGTCGAGATCGTCCGGCACGCGAGCTGGCGCGCCTTCGCGGCCGATCGCGCCGCCTCGGGCCGCCGCCTCGTGCTCGCGACGACGCGCTCGGCTTTGCCCTATCACGCCTTCTCCTTCGCGCCCGGCGACGTCGTCCTGATGGGGCGGGAATCGGCCGGCGTGCCGGAGGAGGTGCACGAAGCCGCCGATGTGCGCATCCTCGTGCCCATGCGGCCCGGCCTGCGCTCGCTCAATGTCGCCGTCACGGCCGCGATGATCCTCGGCGAGGCCCTGCGCCAGTTGGACGCCTTTCCCGGCGGCTGGGAGGCTTCTACACCGGCGGGCAGCTGAACGCTCCCCAGCCGCATGCCGCACCACGCACCAGGAGCCGAGGAAGGACAAGCCATGACCGACGCCCCGCCCATCGATCCCGCCCTGATCGCGCGCCTCAAGGACGAGGCCGGCACCTGGTTCGCGGCGCTGCGCGACGCCATCTGCGCTGATTTCGAGGCGATCGAGGACGAGGCGCCGGGCCCGTTCTTCCCCGAGGCCGGCGGGCCGGGCCGCTTCGAGCGCACGCCCTGGCAGCGCACCGACCACAGCGGCGCGCCGGGCGGCGGCGGCACCATGGCGATGATGCGCGGCCGCGTCTTCGAGAAGGTCGGCGTGCACGTCTCGACGGTCTTCGGCGAATTCGCGCCCGAGTTCCGCGGCCAGATCCCCGGCTCGGCCGAGGACCCGCGCTTCTTCGCCACCGGCATCTCGCTCATCGCCCATCCCTGGAACCCGAACGTGCCGACGGTGCACATGAACACGCGCTTCGTCGTCACCACGAAGCCGTGGTTCGGCGGCGGGGCGGACCTGACGCCGGTGCTGGAGCGCCGGCGCGGCCAGGAGGACACGGACGCCGTGGCCTTCCACGCCGCCATGCGCGGCGCCTGCGAGGCCCATGCCGCCGTCGCGCCCTACGACAGATACAAGGCCTGGTGCGACGAGTACTTCTTCCTCAAGCACCGCAACGAGCCGCGCGGCATCGGCGGCATCTTCTACGACTATCACTGGTCGGGAGACCCGGCAGCGGACCTCGCCTTCACCCGCGCCGTTGGCGAAGCGTTTCGCGAGGTCTACGGCCGCATCGTGCGCGACAACTGGACGACGCCCTGGACCGACGAGGACCGGCACGAGCAGCAGGTGCGCCGCGGCCGCTATGTCGAGTTCAACCTGCTCTACGACCGCGGCACCATCTTCGGCCTGAAGACCGGCGGCAACGTCGCCTCCATCCTCTCCTCCATGCCGCCGACGGTGCGCTGGCCCTGAGCCGGTAAAACGGCCTGCCTGCCCGACATCCGGAGCCGGCAATCATCACGCCTGTCACGCACGGGGGCTAGCCTCGCAGGATCCCCTATCAAAGGAGCCTGCCATGAAGTTCTCGCCCGGCGATGTCGTGATGCTCAAGTCCGGCAGCGTGCCGCTCACCGTCGTCGCCGCCACCGAGGAGGGCATCGCCCTCACCTGGTACGCCGACACCGAGGAAACCTTCCACTCCGCCATCCTGCCAGCCGACTGCCTCGTCACGACCGCGCATGAGGTGGATGAGGAGGATGGGGGTGATGGGGAAGGTTTTGGCGGTGTGGAGTAGCGGTTTGGTTGGAATCTCGGCCTCGATGGAAGCGCGAAGCCAAACGCGGACGCATGGAATGAAGGCAATGCACCGGAAGCCCCCTTTGCCGAGGCGCGCCGGGGCAGTCCAGCTGCTTTTGGGAACACGTGGGCAAAAGCTGCCATTGAGCGCGACTGAAGCGTTGGCCCCATTGGCGACATGCCAAGTTCGGTTTATGTCATAGTCATTGGGGGGACGTCTGCTTGAGCGATACAGAATCCGAACGCGACGCCATCGCTAGTCCGGTCACGGAAATAGCGGTTGAAAGCCTTGAGGCTGGCACGCCACAGCCGGCATCGAGCGACGTACAAGTACTTAAGGACGCGGGTGACCTTACTAGCGCTGTTGGGTTCGTCAGCGATATTCCTGAGGCAGACGATGAGGCGGCGATCCGTGATGGACAGCCTGCGCTAGGCCTCACCGATACCCGCTCTAACCGTGCCCGTCGTTGGACCCGACTCGACTCGATTACGGTCCGCAACTTCAAGGCCACACAGGAGGCCGTAATCCCGCTCGGCCAAGTGACGATCTTGGTCGGTCCCAATGGCTCGGGTAAATCCTCGGTTCTTCAGGCTGTGCACTGGGCCGCGCGTGCAGCGAGCTACGTTGCGCCCAAGAACACGAAGGAGATGATCTCCTTCGAGCGCCTCGACTACGTTCCTTCCAGCGAACCGCTGCGTACGGCGCACAAGAGCGAACTAAAGACGGATTCGACTTCTACGCCAGTTGAGGTCGTGTTCGCGCACGTTCCGGTGGGGGAGGAACGAGCCCATGCCACAGTCAAAATCCGCGCGGCGCGAAATCGCGGGGGCATCACGGCGTACATGGAGGGCGGGAATGCAGTCACGCCCTACAAACAGCGCTTCCAGTTCATCACCGCCTACATTCCGGGGCTTGCGGGCCTCTCCGAACGAGAGAGCATCCTCGCCCAGCCGTCTCTTCGCAGACAGGCAGCAAGCGGAGACGCCGGCGGCGTTATGCGGAACATCCTACTGAACCTTCGCAGCCGTCGCGTGAACGAGACCGACGAACTCGGTGGCATAGCCCGCCTCAAGCGGCTCAACGAGTATGTCGGCACGGTCCATCCTGGGATCAGCGTGAACGTGTCATTCGATGAACGTGAAGATTATCACATCTCCGCAACTTACTCATCGCCCGGCCTTGGCAATCAGGATCGGCCTTTGGAAACCGCGGCCACTGGGTTGCTGCAGGTAATCCAGATCTTCGCATACCTGATCCTCTTCGAGCCGAAGATTATGCTGATCGACGAGCCTGATGCCCATCTGCATCCCGACAAGCAGGAGCGGTTGATCGAAACCTTGGAACTAGCGGCGGCGGAGACCGAGACTCAGATTATCCTGACTACCCATAGCCCCCATATTGCCCGTGGGGCGAGTCCGTCCGCCAAGCTGGTATGGATGAATGAAGGGAAGGTCGAAACCGACGACGGGGAGGCAATCCGCCGTCTACTAGGCTGGGGCGGTCTCGACAAGTCCGCGTTGTTTTTTGTTGAAGATCAGGACGATACGGCGCTTCGCGCGATCCTCCGTCAGTGGCCGGAGCTGTCGAGGCAACTGGCCGTTTGTCGTTGCTTCGGTATTGATAATCTTCCCAAGGACAAGCTCCTGAGCGGACTGCTCGTCGACGGGCAGCTCAAGATAAAGGCCGTCATCCACCGCGACGGTGACTTTATGAATGCCGATGAAGCGCAGATGTGGTCTGAGCGCTTCAAGACCGAAGGTACGTTCCCTTGGGTGACATCCGGTTGCGACGTGGAGGCATATTTCTGTACCGCGTCACACCTTGCGGCACTCTACGGGGTGACGCTGGATGTCGCCGAAGGCTGGAGGACTGCCGCAGCGGCTAAGGTCGGGCAAGCGAAGGACACCTTCTTCTCGAAGCGTAAATTGGTGAACCGCGAATTGTATCCGGACGGCGGATCGCCAAACTCGGAGATCCTATGGAATGCTGCTGGCGGAGCAGGCCCGAACACCGTAAAAGGCAAGAAATTGCTCGCGGCGCTCAAGGGGATCATCAAGGCCGACGGGCACGATGACAAGCTCCTTGACGCCTACCGCATCTCAAACAACCATGAAGTCGCTGCAGATTTGCGTGTTTTGCTCGAGGCTTGTCTTTCGCCACAGCAGTCATCTATCGATATGCCTTAATTTGGGGAATCGCAAGCCGGCGGCCGTCTAGTTTATAGTTCGAACGAAGATCAGATGGCCGGTTTCGGAACGGTGCTGCGGTAAGTTGGACGGCGAAGATGCGGCACAAAGCGGTCATCCATACCTTGGCCCACATAGGCCACCTTCGGGCCATGCCGAATTCAAAAAAGACATCACCCCGCATCTCCGATCGACCGTCCCCCCGCCCCCCTCAATCCGCGCTCGGCAGCCTGCGCATCGTAAATTCGATGCGGCCGTCGCCGAGGTCGCGCCAGCTCTCGACCTCGGTCATGTAGGCCGCCTTCGGGAAGCGGCGGAACCATTCGCGCGCCTTGGCCCGGGCGGCCTCGCGTTCCAGCACGAAGGTCTCGCGCCGCCAGGTGGCGCCGGTGTCGTCGCCCGCGCGGCCTGACTGCGCCTTGTCGCGCCGTTGCGCCAGGCGCTCGGCCACATCCGCCGGTCCCCGCCCTGCCCGTGCCATCGCGATCCCTCTCAGAGAGCGTCGGCAAGCGATGCCGGCAAGTGATGCCAGCGGGTCGATGCTAGAGCAGGAAGGCGGGCGAGGGAACGGTCAGCCGGCTCGCCCGGCGGCAACCGCCTGTTGCAGGATGCGCTCCAGCGCTGCGGCGTCTGCCGGGCAGTCCTCGTCGAGCCAGCGCTCCCGCGCGGCCGCAAGGACGGCGCCGACCCGCGGACCCTTCGGCACGCCGGCGGCGACGACTTCCTCGCCCGACAGGGGGAAGACCGGCACGATTGCCTCGCCGCGCGCCACGGCAGCGAGGAAGTCGCGACCGCGAGTGTCGATATCCGCCTGCAGCGCGGCCGCCGCGAAGGCGGCGGCGACGATCTCGGGCGCGAAGAACAGGGCGAGCGCCCTCAGATCGCGCAGGCTCCAGGGGCCGGCGGTGCCGTTGAGGCGTTCGACAAGCGCCGCGAAGGCGTGGATGCGCCGCGTCTCGACATTGGACAGCCGCAGCCGGTCGCGCAGGCGGGCCGCATCCTCCGGGATGTCGGTGCCGAGCGCCGCGAGCCGCAGCACCGGGTCCGGCCTGCGGCCGAAGGCGGCCTCCCAGGCGACGAGCCGCGCGAGGCGAATATCGTGCGTCACGCCGGCGAAGATGCGCTGCAGGAGGCCGGCATCGATCATGATGCGGCAGGTCTCGAGCGCCCGGGCGGCGCCGAGCAGCTTGGCGATCTCCGTCCGCAGCCGTTCGTGCGACAGAAGGTCGAGCCCGGACCGCGCCCTGACCGCGGCGGTGAAGCCGGCCGCGTCGATATCGCCCGACCCGTAGGCCGCATGGAAGCGGAAGAAGCGCAGGATGCGCAGGTAGTCCTCGGCGATGCGCTGGCCGGGATCGCCGATGAAGCGCACGTGCCGCGCCGCAAGGTCCGTGAGCCCGCCGACGAAGTCGTGCACCTGCCCCGTGCGGTCCGCATAGAGCGCGTTCATCGTGAAGTCGCGCCGGCGCGCATCGGCCGCGAAGTCGCGGCCGAAGGCGACCTTCGCCCGCCGCCCGTCCGTCTCCACGTCCTCGCGCAGGCTCGTCACCTCGAAGGGCGTGCCCTCGACGATGACGGTCACGGTGCCGTGGTCGATGCCCGTCGGCACCACGCGGAACCCCGCCTCCCCCGCCCGCCGCATGGTCTCCTCGGGGGTCGCGGTCGTCGCGCAGTCGACGTCGCTGACCTGCCGGCCGATGAGCACGTCGCGCACGGCCCCGCCGACGATCCAGGTCGTCTCGCCATCGCCGTCGAGCACGGCGAGCAGCCGCTGCAGCGCGGGCCGCGCGACGAGCGCGGCAACGGCCGCCCGGTCGATGGTCATTGGAATTGTCCCGGCACCAGGCGCCCGTCTTCCAGGTGCGTCGGCACATAGGCGCCCGAGTGCCGCTCGGCCGTGATGCCGAGATAGACGAAGGCACCGATCGCCAGCAGCAGCCCGGCGATGACGAGCCACGGCACATGCCCGTCCCACTCGTGCCGGGTGAAGGGATTGCGCCTGCGCAGCAGCAGATAGACCCCGAACAGGAGGAAGGGAACGAAGAAGAGGACCAGTTGCTGGAGGATCGCCCGCGTCATGGACCGTAGAGCCTCTCGTAGAGGTTGCGGATGATGCCGGCCGTCACGCCCCAGATGTAGCGCTCGCCGAAGGGCATGGCGTAATAGTGGCGCAGCGTGCCGCGCCACTCCCGCGAATGACGCTGATGGTTGGCGGCATCCATGAGGAAGTCGAGCGGCACCTCGAAGGCCTCGTCCACCTCCTCCCGGTTCACGGTGAGGGTGAAGCCGGCCGTCACCTGCCCGACCACCGGCACGATGCGATAGCCGGTCGCGGACAGATATTCGTCGAGGTAGCCGAGCGGGCGCACGTGGCCCCGGTCGAGGCCGATCTCCTCCTGCGCCTCGCGCAGCGCCGTCGTCAGCGGCGTCGCGTCCTCCGGGTCCATCTTGCCGCCGGGAAAGGCGATCTGCGCCGAATGCTGGCGCAGGTGCGCCGCCCGCTGGGTGAGGAGCAGGTTGACGCCCGTGGAGCGGGTGACGATGGGCACCAGCACCGCCGCCGGGCGCGCGACATCCGCGGCAACGTCAGGACGGACGCCGGCAAGGTCGTGGTCGCCACGCAGCCGCACCGCCCCGACGGCCCCGTGCGGCTGCGGATAGAGGCGCCGGCGCGCCCGGTCGAGAAACGTCTCTTCGTCCACGAATGTCTCTTGATCCACCAATGTCTCTCGGTCCACGCGAGCCTCGTCGATCGTCGCCGTCACGTCCCGCCGTCCTCTCCATCGTCTGCGGCCGCGATGGCGAAGAAGGCACCGGCCGAGGCGACGCCCATGATCTCTCCGCCCGCGGCATCCGGGCGCACCTCGACGAGATCGGCGAGGTCGAGCGCCAGGGCGCGCGTCAGCCGCGCCCACAGGCCGCCGCGTATATGGACATAAGGCTTCATCCCGCCTTTCGCATCCGTCTCGAACCGCAGGGGATGGTCCGGCCCCGCCTGCACGACGTCGTCGACGTTGGTGCGGAAGGTGAGCACGCGCCCGCCCGCCGCCTCGCTCGCCGCCATCTCGACGGCGAGAAAGGGCACGTCCTCGACCGTGATGCCGACACGCTCCACCGGCGTCACCAGCACGTAGCCCTCCGGGTCGCGCCGCAGGATGGAGGCGAACAGCTTCACGAGGGCCGGCCGGCCGATGGGCGAGCTGCGGTAGTGCCAGGTGCCGTCGGCCGTGATTCGCATGTCGATCATGCCGCAATGCGGCGGGTTCCACTTCTCCACCGGCCGCGCCTTCGCCGCCGGGCCGGCGGAGGCGAAGAGCCCGGCGAGGCCGGACGGCAGGCCCTCGGGCGCAGCCTGGGCCCCGACGCCGGCCCTTCTGCCCGTTTTGCCCCGCTCACCGCTCACGTGTTTGTGTCCTCGCAACCTTGGCAGCCGATTTCGGCGCGCACCGCTTGTAATCTGGTTCGCGGCACTACTATCGCAAGAATGGGCGCGCCAGGGAACCGAAGGCGTCCGCCCTTCAAAGCGGCTTGAATAAGACATGATCACCGATGCAGACTGCTCCGACGGGGGCACAGAAGGAGAGTTGCCGATGACGAGCGGCACCGACCGTACCGCTGTGGCCCAGACGCCGACGACCATCGACGATGCCGTCATCCAGGCGGCCGAGGCGGCCCTCGACCATGTGGCCAAGGCGCGCAGTGCCATCGGCTCCGTCATCTTCGGCCAGGAGCACGTCGTCGAGCTCGCCCTCGTCACGGTGCTCGCCGGCGGGCACGGCCTGCTCGTGGGCGTGCCGGGCCTCGCCAAGACCAAGCTCGTCGAGGCGATGGGCACGGTGCTCGGCCTCGACGGCCAGCGCATCCAGTTCACGCCCGACCTGATGCCCTCGGACATTCTCGGCACCGAGATCCTCGACGAGAGCGCCGACCGGCAGCGCAGCTTCCGCTTCATCAAGGGGCCGATCTTCGCCCAGCTGCTGATGGCGGACGAGATCAACCGCGCGAGCCCGCGCACCCAGTCTGCCCTCCTGCAGGCGATGCAGGAATATCACGTGACGGTGGCCGGCGTGCGCTACGACCTGCCGCGCCCCTTCCATGTGCTCGCGACCCAGAACCCCATCGAGCAGGAGGGCACCTATCCGCTGCCCGAGGCGCAGCTCGACCGCTTCCTCCTCGAGATCGACATCGGCTATCCCGACCGCGACGCGGAGCGCCGCATCGTCCTCGAGACGACGGGCCTCGAGGAGCATCGCCCGACGGCGGCGATGAACGCCGAGGCGCTCATGGGCATCCAGCGCCTCGTGCGCCGCCTGCCGATGGGCGAGAGCGTCCTCGAGGCCATCGTCTCGCTCGTGCGCTCGGGCCGCCCCGGCGAGGGGCCGGACGAGCTGACGCGGGACCTGTCCTGGGGCCCCGGCCCGCGCGCCAGCCAGGCGCTGGCGCTCGCCGTGCGCGCCCGGGCCCTCATCGAGGGGCGCCTCGCACCCTCGCTCGACGACGTGGCGGCCCTCGCCGAGCCGGTGCTGAAGCACCGCATGGCGCTGACCTTCACGGCGCGCGCGGACGGCCGCACCATGCCCGAGGTCATCGCCCGCCTCGTGGAGCGGCTCGGCTAGGAGCGTCCATGGCCCGCGTCCACACCCTCTCCGAGGCCGAGCGCTCCCCCGGTGTTCCGCATGCCCTGGCGGCCCACGAGCTGACGGCCCGGCTGCCGCATCTCGTGCTGGAGGCAAGGCGCGTCGCCGCCTCCGTCAGCCACGGCATCCACGGCCGCCGGCGTGCCGGCCCCGGCGAGAGCTTCTGGCAGTTCCGCCCTTTCATGTCGGGTGAATCGGCGTCGCGGGTCGACTGGCGGCGCTCGGCGCGCGACGGGCGGCTCTACGTGCGCGAGCGCGAATGGGAGGCGGCGCACAGCATCTATCTGTGGGCCGACCGCTCGGCCTCCATGGGCTTTATCTCCTCGCTCGCCGCGCAGTCGAAGGTGGAGCGCGCGCTCGTCCTCACCCTCGCCTTGTCCGAGACCCTCGTCGATGCCGGCGAGCGCGTGGGCCTCATGGGCCTCGTGCCGCCGCGCGCCAGCCGCAACATCGTCGAGCGCTTTGCCGAGCTCATGGCCAAGGACACCACCGGGCACGGCGCCGACCTGCCGGCCGCCGAGGCGCTGCCGCCGCTGAGCGAAGCCGTGCTCGTCAGCGACTTTCTCGTGGAACCGCCCGCCTTCGATGCCGTTGTGGGTCAACTTGCCGCTCGCGGCGCCCGGGGCCATGCGATCATGATCATCGATCCCGTCGAGGAGACCTTCCCGTTCACGGGCCAGGCGGAGCTGGAGGATCCTGAGGCGGGCCTGCGCCTGCGCATCGGCGATGCCGCCCTGTGGGGGGAGGACTACCGCCGCCGCATCGCCATCCACCGCGACGCCATCGGCGCGGCGCTCAAGCGGCGCGGCTGGACGCTGACCCTCCACCACACCGATCGCCCGGCGAGCGAAGCGGCGCTGCGGGTGCTCACCCAGCTCTCGGCCGCGCGCGGCGGCCGCAGCGGCCTCATCGCGGCACGGGGAGGCTGACATGTTCGCCGGCCTCGGCTTCGGAGCCCCCCTCGTCCTCATCGCCCTCGCCGCCCTGCCGGCGATCTGGCTCATCCTGCGCATCACGCCGCCGCAGCCGCGCCGCATTCCCTTCCCGCCGCTGCGCGTCATCGCCGACCTGATGCCCCGGCGCGAAACGCCGGCGCGCACGCCCTGGTGGCTGCTCGCCCTGCGCCTGGCGCTCGCCGCGGCCCTCATCCTCGCCGTCGCCGGGCCCGTGTGGAACCCGATCTCCGGCGGCGTGCCCGCCTCGGGCCCGCTCGTGCTCGCCATCGATAACGGCTTCGCCGCCGCGCGGGACTGGGACGAGCGCACGGCGCTCGCCGAAGAACGCATCATGTCGGCCGAGCGCCAGAACCGGCCCGTGGCCGTCGTCGGCCTCGCCGAGCGGCCGGACACCGTCGAGGCGCTCGCCCCCGGCGCCGCCATGGACCGGCTGCGCGCGCTCGCGCCCCAGCCGCACGTGCCCGACCGCGCGAGCCATCTCGCCACGCTCGGCGCCTTCCTCTCGCAGCATGGTGACGCCGAGATCGCCTGGATCAGCGACGGCATCGCCTTCGGCGCGGACGGCTTTGCGGCCGGCCTCGGCGAGGCGCTCGCCGGACGTACGGGCGCCGTCACCATCTATCGCAACCGCGTGGCCGAGCCGCTGATGATCGCCGGCGCCCACAACGGCCCGAGCGGCATCGAGGTGCGGCTGGTGCGCGCGGGGCCGAACGGCCGCGACACCGGCACATTGCGCGCCCTCGACACCAAGGGCCTGCTCCTCGCCGAGATGCCCTTCAGCTTCCCTGCCGGCGCCAGCGAGACGACGGCGCGCTTCGACCTGCCGGTCGAGCTCAACAATGCCGCGGCGCGGCTCGAGATCGCGGGCGAGACTTCCGCCGGCGCCGTCGGCCTCATCGACGAGAGCGGCAAGCGCCGGCGGGTCGGCCTCGTCTCCGGCGGCACGGTCGACACGGCCCAGCCGCTCCTGGCGCCGACCTATTACGTCTCGCGCGCCCTCGCCCCCTATGCCGAGCTGCGCGAGGCGCGGCGCGGCATCCCCGATCCCGTCGGCGACCTCGTCGACCAGGGCGTCAACGTCCTCGTGCTCGCGGATGTCGGCTCGCTCGACAGCGAGACGGAGGCGAGGCTCGCCCGCTTCGTCGAGGAGGGCGGCCTGCTCATCCGCTTCGCCGGCACGCGCCTCGCCGCGGGCAACGATGAGCTGGTGCCCGTGCGCCTCAGGCGCGGCGGGCGCAGCCTCGGCGGCTCCCTCTCCTGGGATGCGCCGAAGACCTTCGCCCCCTTCCCGGAGGCGAGCCCCTTCGCCGGCCTGCCGGTGCCCGACGAGATCACCGTCTCGCGCCAGATCCTGGCCGAGCCGGACGGCGAGCTCTCGCGCCGCACCTGGGCGGCGCTGGCCGATGGCACGCCGGTCGTCACCGCCGCCGAGCGGGGCGAGGGATTGATCGTGCTCTTCCACGTCACCGCCGATCCGGGCTGGTCGAGCCTGCCGCTCTCCGGCGTCTTCGTCGACATGATGCGGCGCACGATCGCGCTCGCCGGCCGGAGCGTCGCGGCCAACGCCGGCGAAGGGAACAACGGCGCCGACATGGCAGCGCCCCAGCGCACGCTCGACGGCTTCGGCATCTGGCGCTCGCCGCCGGCGACGGCCAAGCCCATCCCCCGCAACCACACCGGCCGCGCCACGCTCGACCACCCGCCCGGCTTCTACGGGCCGAGCGAGGCGAGCATCGCGCTCAACACGCTCCTGCCCGACGACCGACCGACGGCGCTCGACTACGGGCCGCTCGCCAGCAGCCTCGTTCCCATCGAGCGGGCCGCGACCGTCGACCTGAGGCCGTCTCTTCTCCTTATCGCGGCGCTCCTCCTCATCGCCGACACCATCGCCTCGCTCCTCCTTGGGGGGCATCTCGGGGGACTCGGCGGCTTGCGCCGGCGCCCGAGGCCGCGCGGCGCCACCGCGGCGATCCTTGCCCTCGCCACCCTCGCCGCCATTGCCCTGCCGGCCGGACAGGTGCGCGCCCAGGGGGCGACGGGAGAAGCGCCGCAGGAGACCGCACGCGAGCTGCCGCCGATCTCGGCCGAAGAGGTGGAGCGCGCGGCGATCACCCGCCTCGCCTACGTCGTCACCGGCAATGCCGACATCGACGGCACGAGCCGCGCCGGGCTCGACGGCCTGACGCGCGCCCTCGTCATGCGCACCGCGCTGGAGCCGGGCGAGCCCGTGGGCGTCGACGTGGAGCGCGACGAGCTCGCCTTCTATCCCCTGCTCTACTGGCCGGTGGTGGCGGGCAATGCGCTGCCTTCGCCGGCGGCGCTGCGCCGGCTCGACGCCTACATGAAGGGCGGCGGCACCGTCATCTTCGACACCCGCGACGCCATGGCGCTGCGCTTCGACGGCGCGGTGACGCCGGAGGGGCAGCAGCTGCGCCGCATGCTCGCGACGCTCGACATTCCCGAGCTCGAGCCGGTGCCGCGCGACCATGTGCTGAGCCGGGCTTTCTACATCCTCGACTATTTCCCGGGCCGCTACGCCACGGGCGAGACCTGGGTGGAGGCGCTGCCGCCGGAGGACGAGGCGAGCCGCCGCCCGGCACGCGCCGGCGACGGCGTGAGCCCGCTCATCATCACCAGCAACGACCTGGCCGCGGCCTGGGCCGTCGGCGGCCGGGGCGAGCCGCTGTTTCCCGTCGTCGGCCCCGATCCGCGCCAGCGCGAGATCGCCTATCGCGTCGGCATCAACATCACGATGTATGCGCTGACCGGCAACTACAAGGCCGACCAGGTGCATGTCCCGGCGCTGCTCGAGCGGCTGGGGCAATAGGGTCACGGCATGCTGAGCCTCTCCTTCACCCCGCTCGTTCCGACCCTCGTGCTCGCGGCCGTCGCCGTGCTCGCGGCGGTGGCGGCCCTCGTCTCCGTCCTGACCCGCGGCCTCACCGGCATCGTGCGCGCCCTGGCGCTCGCCTGCCTCGTCATCGCCCTCGCCAATCCCTCGCTCGTGCGCGAGGAGCGCGAGCCGGTGAAGGACATCGTCGCCGTCGTCGTCGACCGCTCCACCTCGCAGACGCTGGGGCCGCGCGCCGCCCAGACGAGCGCGGCGGTGGAGGAGCTGCAGAGCCGCCTCGGCGCGATGGACCGGGAGATCGAGGCGCGCTTCGCGACGGTGACCGACAATGCCGGCGGCGGCGACGGGACCCGTCTTTTCTCCGCCCTCTCCGACCTGCTGGCCGACGTGCCGAGCGAGCGCATCGCCGGCGCCCTGCTCGTCACCGACGGCGTGGTGCACGACATTCCGGGCTCGACCGCCCTCCTCGGCTTCAATGCGCCGCTGCACGCCCTCGTCACCGGCCACGAGGGCGAGCGCGACCGCCGCATCGCCCTATTGGAGGCGCCGCGCTTCGGCCTCGTCGGCAAGGACCAGACCATCCGCCTGATGGTGGAGGAGCGCGGCGGCACCGGCAATGCGACGCTCACCGTGCGCCGCGACGGCCAGCTGCTGCGCACGCTCACCGTCGCGACCGGCCGCCCCTTCGCCTTGCCGATCACCATCGACCACGGCGGGCCGAACGTCGTCGAGCTCGAGGTCGACGGCCTCGACGGCGAGTTGACGAGCGCCAACAACCGCGCCGTCCTCACCATCGAGGGCATCCGCGAGAAGCTGCGCGTGCTGCTGATCTCGGGCGAGCCGCACGCGGGCGAACGCACCTGGCGGAACCTCCTGAAGTCGGACGCCAATGTCGATCTCGTCCACTTCACCATCCTGCGCCCGCCGGAGAAGCAGGACGGCACGCCGATCAACGAACTGTCGCTCATCGCCTTCCCGACGCGCGAACTCTTCCAGCAGAAGATCAGCGAGTTCGACCTGATCATCTTCGACCGCTACGCCAATCAGAGCATCCTGCCGAACATCTATTACGACAATATCGCCCGCTATGTGCGCGAGGGCGGCGCGCTGCTCGTTGCCGCGGGCCCCGAGTTCGCCACGGCCGGCAGCATCGCCCGCACCGCGCTCGGCCCGGTCCTGCCCGCGGCGCCGGACGGGCGGGTGCTGGAGGCGCCCTACAAGGCCGAGGTGACGGACACGGGCAACCGCCACCCCGTCACGCGCGCCCTGCCGGGCAGCGAGACCACGCCGCCAACCTGGGGCGAATGGCTGCGCCTCGTCGGCGCCCATGTCGACACGGGCTCGGTGCTGATGTCCGGCTCGGAGGAGCGTCCCCTCCTCGTGCTGTTGCGCGAGGGCGAGGGCCGGGTCGGCATGCTGCTGTCGGACCACGCCTGGCTGTGGGCGCGCGGCTACCGCAACGGCGGCCCGCATCTCGACCTGCTGCGCCGCCTCGCCCACTGGCTGATGAAGGAGCCTGCTCTCGAGGAGGAGGCGCTCAGGGCCAACGCCCGCGGCGGCGAGATCCTCATCGAGCGCCAGACCATGTCGGACGCGCCCGGCCCGGTCGTCGTGACGAGCCCGGACGGCACAACGCGCGAGGTCACGCTCACCGGC
This sequence comes from Chelatococcus caeni, assembly GCF_014196925.1. Taxonomy (GTDB): domain Bacteria; phylum Pseudomonadota; class Alphaproteobacteria; order Rhizobiales; family Beijerinckiaceae; genus Chelatococcus_A; species Chelatococcus_A caeni. The sequence continues at coordinate 546,256 of NZ_JACIEN010000003.1, forward strand.
GGCGAGCCGGGCCTGTTCAACGCCGTCGCCCCCGCCGAACAGCTCGGGCTCTACCGGCTCGCGAGCGGCGACCTCGCGGCCTTCGTCAATGTGGGGCCCGAGAACCCGCGCGAGCTCACCGACGTCTTCAGCGACACCGAGCGCCTGCGCCCGCTGGCGGAGGCGACGCGCGGCTCCGTGCGCCGCATCGCGTCCGGCACGACGGGCGCCGTCGACCTGCCGCGCCTGACGCTGGTCTCGAGCGGCTCGCGCTTTGCCGGCGGCGACTGGATCGGCCTTCGGGCCAGCGGCAGCGCCGTGGTGCGCGGCGTCTCGGTGATGCCGCTCGGCTACGGCTTCCTCGGCCTTGCGCTGCTGCTCGGCGCCGTGCTCGTCGTCTGGCTCGTCGAGGGCCGGCGCCGCGGCCTCAACGATCCCGACGCAGTGCGCTGACAGGTCCCCGCGCCCGCTCCATCACTCCCTCCTGCAAGGGGCAGGCGAGGAAACGGCGCGGATCGACCGGCCCCGGCAGCGTGAACTGGCCCGGCGGCACGGGCGCGAAGCCGAAGCGCGCATAATAGGGCGCATCCCCGACGAGGAGGACGAGGCTGTGGCCGGCCTTGCGGGCCGCGTCGAGCGAGGCGTTCATCAGCGCCGCGCCGATGCCGCGGTTCTCGAAAGCGGGATCGACCGTGAGCGGGCCGAGCACGAGCGCCGGCTCCTCGCCCGCCATCACCGGCGAGACGCGCACGGAGCCGACGATGAGCGTGCCGACGAGGGCCGTGAAGGAGAGCTCCGCGAGCGGCGGCACGCCCTCGCGCAGGCGGAAGGCGGTGCGGGAGAAGCGCCCGGGCCCGAAGGCGCGTTCGTGCAGCTTTTCCACGGCCTCGGCATCGGCGGGCAACTCACGCCGGATGGTGAGCTTGAGATCGGTCATGAGGGGTCTTGCGGGAAGGACGTTTCCATCGATGCCGCTCCCAAGGGAGCGGCGGCGCGCATGATGCTGCGGCCGCTCGCGCGGCCGTGTCGTTATCGTCGTCGCTGGGCAGCAAAGATGCGCACGTCGCCATCCGCTCTCGTGAGGATTGCCGCTCTACCACACACCTCGCCGCACCGTCCATGGCCTTGGTAGGGCCGCCCTGCTTCTTCCCATCCGTGCAAGACCGGTCTTGCACGCCTGCCCCTCCCGCCCGGTGCCGCCTATGTCATGGTGGAAGCGAAGGACACGCGAAAGGAAGACGTCATGGGTCTGCTCGTCGATGGGGTGTGGCACGACGAATGGTACGACACGAAGAGCACCGGCGGGCGCTTCGTGCGCAAGGATTCGGCCTTCCGCAACTGGGTGACGCCGGACGGCGCGCCGGGGCCGAGCGGCGAAGGCGGCTTCAGGGCCGAGGCCGGGCGCTACCACCTCTATGTCTCGCTCGCCTGCCCGTGGGCGCACCGCACGCTCATCTTCCGCAAGCTGAAGAAGCTCGAGGACGTCATCTCCGTCTCGGTCGTCGATCCCTACATGGGTTCGGAAGGCTGGGTCTTCGGCGACAGCCCGGGCACGGTGCCGGACACCGTCAATGGCGCAAGGCGCCTCTACGAGGTCTATCTGAAGGCCGACCCGCACTACAGCGGCCGCGTCACCGTGCCGGTGCTGTGGGACAAGCAGCGCGGAACGATCGTCAACAACGAATCGAGCGAGATCATCCGCATGTTCAACGCGGCCTTCGCCGCCTTCACCGACGTTGCGGACGACTATTATCCCGAGCCGCTGCGGAAGGAGATCGACCGCGTCAACGAGCGCGTCTACCACGCCGTCAACAACGGCGTGTACAAGGCCGGCTTCGCCACCACGCAGGCCCCCTATGAAGAGGCCTTCGACGCCCTCTTCGGCGCGCTCGACGAGCTCGACACCCGGCTGGCGAGGAGCCGCTATCTCCTCGGCGACCGTCTCACGGAGGCGGACTGGCGGCTGTTCACGACGCTGGTGCGCTTCGATGCCGTCTATGTCGGCCATTTCAAGTGCAACCTGCGCCGCATCGCCGACTATCCCAACCTCGGCCCCTACCTGCGCGACCTCTACCAGGTGCCGAGCGTCGCCGGGACGGTGAACATGGAGCACATCAAGCGGCACTATTACGAGAGCCACAAGACCATCAACCCGACCGGCATCGTGCCGCGCGGCCCGGCGCTCGACCTCGACGCGCCGCACGGGCGCGAGCGGCTCGCGGCCGGCTGAGCCTCACCAGTCGGAGGACGGCGGCCGCTCCTCGATGATCTCGACGATGCGGGCGCGCGTGCCGGGCGTGATGCCCTCGGGCAGCGCCGTCACGGGGAAGAAGCCCGTCTCGACGATCTCCTTGTCGGGCGGGCGCGGCCCCGCCGCGAAGTCGCGCACGACATAGATGGCGACGTGGTCACGCCGCGACACCTTGCGGTTGAAGAAGATGCCGTGCAGCGCGATTTCCCCGCTGGGCACGATGTTGCCCTCCTCCGCAAGCTCGCGATGGAGCGCCTCGAGCATGCTCTCGCCGGCTTCCACCCCGCCGCCGGGCAGATGCCAGCCGGGCGTGTAGCTGTGGCGCACGAGGAAGACGCGCTCGTCCTCGTCGATCACGGCAGCGCGCACGCCAAGCGTCATCGGCCGCGAGAAGCGCCACCAGGTATGCATCATGCGTCGGGTCACGGGTTCCAGCCCGTTCATCCGGTGCGGAAGCGCGATGCCGCCCATCGGGAAGATCTCCTGAACAAGTCGTTAACGCCGCCCGCTGTCCTCATGCGTCCAGCGCATATCTCCATTGCCTCTTTGCCCGACGATATGACGTGCAGACACGAAAGAGAATCGCCATATGAGACGGGAAGCCATACGGCAAGGACAGGACCAATGCTTCTCACCTTCATTCTCTCGCGGCTCTCGCGGCTCCGCAGCTATGCGTGGCAGCCTGCGGTCCAGCTCGACGATCCGCAGCTCATTTCGACCCTCATTCCCGACGCGCAGCACTGACTGCGCGTCACAACCACGCTTTGTCAGCGCCTGCGGCTTGACGCGCGGGCTCTGAGCGGCGATGCCTTGGCAGTCCACCTGGAATGCCAATGTATCTCATCGCCCACCTTTCCGATCCGCATATCGGCCCCATTCCACAGCCCAGGCTGCGCGAGCTCGTCGGCAAGCGCATGACGGGGTACGTCAACTGGCGCCGTGGCCGCAAGGTCGCGCACGACATGACGGTGCTGGAGCGGCTGATCGAGGACATGCGGGAGCATCGGCCGGACCATATCGCCTTCACCGGCGACATCGCCAACATCGGCCTCGCCTCGGAATTCCCCATCGCGCGCGCTTTCCTCGAACGTCTCGGCGCGCCGGATTTCGTCTCCTTCGTCCCCGGCAACCACGATGCCTATGTGCGCGGCTCGCTGAAGCCGCTGGCCAATGCCCTGTGGCCGTGGATGGCGAGCGACGGCGCCTCCTCCAGCGCCTTCCCCTATCTGCGCCGCCGCGACGGCATCGCCTTCGTCGGCCTGTCCTCCGCCGTGCCGACCATGCCCTTCGTCGCCAGCGGCACGCTGGGCAAGCCGCAGCTCGCCGCCTTCGAGGCGATGATGGACGACCTCGACCGCGAGGGCCTGTGCCGGATCGTCATGCTGCACCACCCGCCCCTGCGCGGTGGCACCGCCGTGGGGCGCAGCCTCACCGACGCCGCCGCCTTCGAGAAGGTCATCGCCCGCGTCGGCGCGGAGCTGGTGCTGCACGGCCACAATCACCGCACCTCCCTCACCCATATCAAGGGCAAGCACGGGCCGGTGCCGATCCTCGGCGTACCGTCCTGCTCGGCCATCAAGGGCACGTGGACGCACCGGGCCGGCTATCATCTCCTCACCATCGAGCCGGACGGAGCACGCTCGCGCATCACCGGCCTCACCCGCGGCCTGACGCGCGAAGGCGCCATCGAGGAAATCGGCAGGCTCGACTTCACGCCGGCCCCCTGACGATCGCCACCCCGCGCCGACAGCCCTGCACAAGCGCGGCAACCTAGATTCCGTCCGTTTTACCGGCCGTCACGCCTCCGGCTGTCCAGCCGGTCATCCGGCGGGCCGGGCGCTCAACGGGAACACGTCATGGCGGAAGTCAACGGCGACAGCTCCATCCGTCTCAGCGACATCGCGGCGCGCACGGCGACGGCGCGTGACCTCACCAATGCCAAGGTGGGGCAGATCCGCTCCGTGACGCAGCGCCTGCGCATCCTCGCCCTCAACGCGCTCGTCGAGAGCGCCCGGGCGGGTGATGCCGGGCGCGGCTTCTCCGTGGTGGCGCAGGAGGTGCGCGGCACCTCCTCGCAGGTCGAAGGCATCGCCAGCTCGCTCGAACGGGAACTCGCCGGCGAGATCGCGGCCCTGGAGCAGCTGACGCGGCTGATGGCGGGCGAGGCCCAGGGCCAGCGCCTCGTCGATCTCGCCCTCAACGCCATCGAGATCATCGACCGCAATCTCTATGAGCGCACCTGCGACGTGCGCTGGTGGGCGACCGATTCCGCCATCGTCGATGCCGCCGGGCAGCCGACCGATGCGGGCTGCCGCCACGCCGGCAAGCGCATGGGCGTGATCCTCTCGGCCTACACCGTCTATCTCGACCTGTGGCTCTGCGACCTCGACGGGCGCATCCTCGCCTCCGGCCGGCCGGACCGCTTCGCCGTCGCCGGCCGTGAGGTGCGCGACCGCGACTGGTTCGTCCGCGGCAAGGCGCTCGCCAGCGGCGACGACTATTACGCCGGCGACATCGCCTTAGAGCCTCTGCTCGGCGGCGCCCGCACCGCGACCTATGCCGCGAGCGTGCGCGAGGGCGGCACGGCAAACGGCCGGCCGCTCGGCCTCCTCGCCATCCATTTCGACTGGGAACCCCAGGCGCGCACCATCGTCGAGGGCGTGCGCCTGCGCCCGGAGGAGCGCCAGCGCTCGCGCGTCCTGCTTCTCGACGCGCACAACAGGGTGATCGCGGCAAGCGACGGCAAGGGCGTGCTGAGCGAGCGCTTCAACCTCGTCACCAGTGATCGCGAATCCGGCTTCTACACGGAAGCCGGCGGCGCCACTGTCGCCTTCCACAAGACACCCGGCTACGAGACCTATGCCGGCCTCGGCTGGCACGGCGTCATCCGCCAAGAACCCTGAACTCACCCTGATCCGGCTTCATCCCGGGCGCCTATCCCAGAACCTTCCACCACAGCGCCAGATAGAACAGCGTCGCCCCGACGATCGCCCCCATGACGAAGGCGAAGAGGAGGTCGCCGCCATGGCCGTTGGCCGGCGGCGGCAGCGGTGTTGCCGCGAGGCCGCCGTCGGCGGCCAGCGCCTTCTCGCGCTCGACGAGCCGCCGCGCCACATAATCCGTCACCGCCCGCCGGATGGTGTCGACATCCTCGCTGGCGGCCAGCACCCGGCGGCCATGGCGCGTATCGACGAGGAAGCGGTAGGTGCGCCGGTCGCGGTCGACCTCGACGAAGGCGAGCACGTCGACATAGAAGCGCGGCTGCTCGCCCGCGACGAGGCCGTGGTCGAAGAGGTCGATGCCCTCGGGCAGTTCAGCCAGGACGGGCGCCAGCGCCGCCGCGACGAGTTCGAGGCGTGCCAGCGCCCCGCTTCTCAACTCAGCCACCACGTCGGAGCGCTCGGCATCTTCGAGACGTGCCCGGCGCACGGCCTCCCTGAGGTCGCCCTTCTCCCCTTGCGTTGACGGAGGATGCTCGTTCATCTCTCTTCCATGCGCGGCGTCGGCCGCCCGGCGGCCATGGTAGACCATCGGCCGCTCGCTGCGAATGCGGCAGAAAGCCGGGACGAGGCAAAGGAGACGAAGGGAATGAGCGAGACGACACAGGAACTGCCGGCAAGCTCGGCGCGCGTGGCCGAGGCGGCGCGCAGGCTCGGCCTCGCCATCACCATCGCCGTGCACGACCGGCCGACCCGCACGGCGGAAGAGGCGGCGGAGGCCTGCGGCACAGGCGTCGAGCGCATCATCAAGTCGCTGGTCTTCGAGGGCGCCGACAGCGGCCGGCCCTATCTCCTTCTCGTCGCCGGCAACAACCGTGTCGACGAGAAGAAGGCGGCCGCGACCCTCGGCGAGGCGCTGCGCCGGCCGGATGCCGGCAAGGTGCGGGCCCTGACGGGCTACGCCATCGGCGGCATCCCGCCGTTTGGCCATGTCGAGACGCTGCAGACCTTCATCGACGCGGATCTCCTCGCCCATGACATCGTCTGGGCGGCCGCCGGCACGCCGACGACCGTCTTCCCCGTCGATCCGCGGCGCCTCGCCGAAGCGACCGGCGCCACGGCCATCACGGTCGCCTGATCCTCAGACGCAGCGCCCGCCGTCAACCTCGAGCACCGAGCCGGTGATCATCGACGCCTCGTCCGAGCACAGGAACAGCGCCGCATTGGCGATGTCCTGCGGCGTCGACAGCCGCCCGAGCGGGATCGAGGCGCGGAAAGCGGCCCGCTTCTCGGGCGTGTCCTCGCCCATGAAGGTGGCGAGCAGCGGCGTCTCGCCGGCGACGGGCGCGAGCGCATTGACGCGGATGCCCTCGGGCGCGAGCTCGACGGCCATCGACTTCGACAGGAGGTTCACGGCGCCCTTGGAGGCGTTGTACCAGGCAAGGCCCGGCCGCGGCCGGATGCCCGCCGTCGAGCCGATGTTGAGGATAGCGCCGCCGCCCTGGGCGCGGAACTGCGGCACGAAGGCCTTCGCCATCAGATAGATGGACTTGACGTTGACGGCGAAGACCTTGTCGAACTCCGCCTCGCTCACATCGAGCATCGGCTGATTGCGGTGGCTGACGCCGGCGTTGTTGACGAGGATGTCGAGCCGGCCGAAGGCGGCGAGAACCGTCTTTGCCGCGGCCTCGACCTCGTCCCACCGCGCCACGTCGGCCGCGACGGCGATGGCCCCGCCGCCGATCTCGGCCGCCGTCGCCTCGGCCGCCGCCAGGTTGAGGTCGAGCACGGCGACGCGCGCGCCCTCACGCGCGAAGGTGGCCGCAATGCCCTTGCCGAAACCCGACGCGGCGCCCGTCACCAGCGCCGCCTTGCCGTTCAGTCTCATGACGCCTCCGTTTGAGTGCGAATGAATCGCTGCTGGCTAGCATTTTGCGACCGGCTTGTCTCGCCGCAGCGGTGGAGCAGCGCCGCTCAAGCGGCGTGCCGCTGGACAGTCACAACGAAGACAAGCGCCGTTGATCCCTCCCCTTCAGGGGAGGGTGGATCGCGCCGAAGGCGCGAGACGGGTGGGGTCAAGGCTGGGAACGACGCGCGAGTTTTCAGCCGATGGCCCCCTCCGTCGCTGCTTCGCAGCGCCACCTCCCCCATACGGGGGAGGATCAAGCCCGCTCGCAGTCCCACGAGATGTCTTTTCCCGCTCAGCTCGTCAGCAGCCGGTCCTCGGCCAGCTCCTCGCCGCGCGCCTTGCGGAAGGCGTCGATGAGGTCCTCCACGGTCAGCTTGCTGCGGTGCTCGCCGGAGACGTCGAGCAGGATCTGGCCCTCGTGCAGCATGATGGTGCGCGTGCCGAGGTCGAGCGCCTGGCGCATGGAATGGGTCACCATGAGCACGGTGAGCCCGAAGCGCGCGGCGAGCGTGCGCGTGAGGTCGAGCACGAAATCGGCGTTGCGCGGGTCGAGCGCGGCCGTGTGCTCGTCGAGCAGCAGCACGCTCGAGGGAGCGAGCGTCGCCATGACGAGCGACAATGCCTGCCGCTGCCCGCCCGAGAGCGAGCCCATCGGCTGGTCGAGCCTGTCCTCGAGGCCGAGCGCCAGCTCCTTGATGCGCGCGTGCAGCATCTCGGCCCGTTCGCGGCGCAGGGCGTTGCCGAAACCCCGCCGGCTGCCGCGGCCCGCGGCGAGGGCGAGGTTCTCCGCGATCGAGAGATTGCCGCAGCTGCCGGCCAGCGGATCCTGGAACACGCGGGCGACGTGCTGCGCCCGCGCCTCCGCCGGCTGGCGCGTCACGTCCTGGCCGGCGACGAGGATGCGGCCGGACGCCGCCGACACGTCGCCGGCGATGGCGCCGAGGAGCGTCGACTTGCCGGCGCCGTTGGAGCCGATGACGCAGACGAACTCGCCATCGGCGAGGGCGAGCGACACGCCGCGCAAGGCCCGCCGCTCCAGCGGCGTGCCTGCGTTGAAGACGACGGAGAGATTCTCGACGGCGATCATGCCCGGGCCCTCCGGCCAAGCGCGCGGCCGCGCAGCTTCGGCAGCACCAGCGCGACGAGCACCAGGAGGGCGGTCGCGAGGTTGAGGTCGGAAGCCTGCAGGCCGAGGAAATCGGCGCTGAGCGCAAGCTGCACCGCAAGGCGATAGATGACCGCGCCGGCGATGCAGGAGACGAGCGCCACCCACAGGCGCCGCGACGGCATCACCGTCTCGCCGACGATGACCGCGGCGAGGCCGACGACGATGGTGCCGACGCCGGACGTGACGTCGGCAAAGCCGTTGGTCTGCGCGAAGAGCGCCCCGGCGAGGCTGACGAGCGCGTTCGACAGCATGACGCCGGCGATGACCTGCGCGCCGACGCGCACGCCCTGCGCCCGCGCCATGCGCGGATTGGCGCCGGTGGCGCGCATGGCGAGACCCGTCTCGCTGCGCAGGAACCAGGCAAGGCCGATGAGCGCGACGAGAACGATGACGGCGAGGAACAACGGTCGCACCCACAGGTCGTCGAGCCCGAGGTCGAGGAAGGGCGTCAGCACCGTCTCCTGCGTCAGGAGCGCCACGTTCGGCCGGCCCATGATGCGCAGGTTCACCGAGAACAGCGCGATCATGGTGAGGATCGAGGCGAGGAGGTGCAGCACGCCGAAGCGCACGCTGACGAAGGCGGTGGCAAAGCCCGCGAGCCCCCCGGCGATGATGGCGACGAAGGTCGCGAGCCAGGGATCGAAGCCGGACACGATCATCGTCGCCGCCACGGCCGCGCCGAGCGGGAACGAACCGTCGACCGTCAGATCGGGAAAATCGAGCACGCGGAAGGAGAGATAGACGCCGAGGGCGACAAGCGCATAGACGAGCCCCAGCTCGACGGCACCCACGAGGGCGATTTGACTCATGCGATGACCTGTTCAACCTGCACCGGCGCGCCGGGACCGCCCCCGGCCTCTCGCCCGCTGCAGGGCTCCTGACTGTGGCGTGCCGGGCGCCGCCCCGCAACGCTTTCTCGCAAATCGGGGCGCACGCCACAGCCGCGGCGTGCGCCCCCGTGAAATTGGCCGACGGTCCGCTTCGTCAGTCGACGACCTTGGTGGCCCGGGCGACGAGCGCCTCCGGCAGCGTGATGCCGAGCTTGGCCGCCATCCCCTTGTTCAGGTAGAGGTCGGTGCCCTGCGCGAAGACCACCGGCAGGTCGCCAGGGTTCTCACCCTTCAACACCTTCGCGACGAGTTCGGCCGTCTCGAGGCCGATCTGCTTGTAGTTGAAGCCGACGGAGGCGAGCGCCCCGCGGGCCACGCTGTCGGTATCGGCGGCATAGACCGGGATCTTGCCCTGCTGGGCAGCCCCCACCGCCGCCTCGAAGGCCGAAACGATGGTGTTGTCGGTCGGCACGAAGAGGGCATCGGCCTTGCCGATGAGCCCGCGCGCCGCGGCCTGCACCTCGGCCGATTTCGTCGCCGGCCCCTCGACGACGGCAAGGCCGAGCTTCTCGGCGGCGGCCTTGATCATGGCGAGGGAGGTGACGGAATTGGCTTCACCCGGATTGAAGAGCACGCCAATGGTCTTCACGTTCGGCGTGATCTCCTTGACGAGGGCGAGCTGGTCGGCAAACGGCGCCATGTCCGACACGCCGGTGACGTTGCCGCCCGGCTTCTCGGCGGATTTCACGAGCTGCGCGCCCACTGGATCCGTGACGGCGCTGAAGATCACCGGGATCGACTTCGTCGCCGACGCCACGGCCTGGGCCGACGGGGTCGAGATGGCGACGATGACGGAGGCCTTGTCGCCCACGAACTGGCGCGCGATCTGCACCGCCGTCGGGGCCTGGCCCTGGGCGCTCTCGTAGACGAAGGTGACGTCCTTGCCCTCGGCGTAGCCGGCCTTGGCGAGGCCTTCCTTCACCCCGTCGCGCACCGCCTCGAGGGCGGGATGGTCGACGATCGCCGTGATGGCGACCTTCGGCGTCTGGGCCTGGGCCAGACCGGCCCCCAGCAGCAAGCCGGCCAATGCGCCGACGATTGTTCCCTTATGCATCCTCACCCCTCCCGGTTCAGAAATGTTCCTCACCGCGTTTGCTGCCGCGCCGTGCGTGCCGCGTCAAGACGCTCCTGCGCCAGATCGACAGCGACGAAATGCGGCGAGCGCCCCTCCCGCGCCGCGCGCACGAAGATCTCGTCGAGCGTGTCGCCGATCTGGTCCACCCGCTGCATCACCTGAGCCCGGTCGTAATTGCCGGCGATCTCGGCGGAGACATTGACGATGCCGCCCGCATTGATGGCGAAATCCGGCGCATAGAGGATGCCGCGCGCGTGGAGCGCATCGGCGATGACCTCGTCGGCCAGCTGGTTGTTGGCCGCGCCGGCGACCACCGGCGCCTCGAGCCGCCCGACGGTCTCGGCATTGAGGATGCCGCCGAGCGCACAGGGGGCGAAGACGTCGAGCCGCTCGCCGACGATCGCATCGACATCGACGATGCGCGCGCCGCACCGGTCCGCAACGGTCCGGCACCGCTCCTCGGCGATGTCCGCCACGACGAGCCGGGCGCCGGCGTCGCTGAGGAGGCCGGCCAGCGCCCCGCCCACATGGCCGAGGCCGAGCACGCCGACCGTGATCCCCTCGAGCCTGTTGCGGCCGAGGCGGTGGCGCACCGCCACCTCGATGCCGCGCCACACCCCGCGCGCCGTGACGGGCGAAGGATCGCCGCTCGCCGCCGGGCCCTGGTCGAGCCCCGCCACATGGCGCGTCTCGCCGCCGACGACGGCAATGTCGGACGGGCTCATGCCCACGTCCTCGGCGGCGATGTAGCGCCCGCCGAGGCGCTCGACCGCGCGGCCGAAGGCGGCGAGCAGCGCCGGCGTCTTGTCCTTGTCCGGATCGCCGACGACGACGGACTTGCCGCCGCCCAGCGGCAGGCCGGCAAGCGCGCTCTTGAGGCTCATGGCGGCGCTGAGGCGCAGGACATCGTCGATCGCCTCCTGCTCGTCCCCATAGGCATGGAAGCGCACGCCGCCGCACGCCGGCCCGAGCGCCGTCGAATGCACCGCTATGATCGCCTTGAGCCCGCTGTGCGGGTCGCGAAAGAACGCGACCTCCTCGTGATCCCGAAATGCGGTCGATGTCATCAGCACGATATTTTCCTCCCGATTGGTCGGAATAATAGCGCGCGACGGCGCGGAAGCACACAAAAAGAAGAAATAAAGCCTTTATATCTCAATAATTTACAGGAAATCGCGACCGCGCAACGATCGTACTTGGAAACCACCTGGCCCGACTTCATCGCTGCCGGCGCGCTCTTGTCCGGGCAATTTTATGACATGCCGGGCCGCACGGCACTTCACAACATCACGACAATTGATGAGTGACCGGGGACGCCGGCTCAGCCGGTGAAGCGCGCCAGCGTCACGCTCGGCCGGCGCGTGCCGATGAGCCCGCGCGGGCGCCACACCATGACGAGCACCATGGCGGCGCCGAAGAGCAGCATGCGCAGTTCGGCGAATTCGCGCGTCATCTCCGGCAGGGCGACGACGATGATGGCGGCGAGCGCGACGCCGAGCTGGCTGCCCATGCCGCCGAGGACGACGATCGCGAGCACCAGGGCGGATTCGATGAAGGTGAAGCTCTCCGGGCTGATGAAGCCCTGGCGCGTGGCAAAGAAGGTGCCCGCGAAGCCGCCGAACATCGCCCCAATGGCGAAGGCGGAGAGCTTGACGCGCGTCGCGTTCACCCCGAGCGCCCGGCAGGCCACCTCGTCCTCGCGCAGCGCCTCCCAGGCGCGGCCGATGGGCAGGCGCCGCAGGCGTGCCGCGATCACCGCCGTCAGCACCACGAGCACCAGGATGAGATAGTAGAGAAACAACACCCGGTGCATGGAGGAGAAGGAGAGGCCGAAGAGCTCGTGGAAGGGCACCTCGCCCTCGGGGGCCGTACGCGCGAAGGGCGCGCCGAAGAAGCTCGGCCGCGGGATGTTGGTGATGCCGTTCGGCCCGCCGGTCAGCGCACCCCAGTTGATGAGGATGATGCGGATGATCTCGCCGAAGCCGAGCGTCACGATGGCGAGATAGTCGCCGCGCAGGCGCAGCACCGGAAAGCCGAGGATGACGCCGAGAAAGGCGGCCATGATGCCGGCGATCGGCAGGCACATCCAGAACGAGAAGTCGTAGTAGGCCGCAAGGAGCGCGAAGGAATAGGCGCCGATGGCGTAGAAGGCGACGTAGCCGAGATCGAGCAGCCCGGCGAGGCCGACGACGATGTTCAGCCCGAGGCCGAGCATCGTGTAGATGAGCACCGTCGTCGCGGTATCGACGATGTAGCGGTCGGCAATCGGCAGGAAGGGCAGCGCGAAGGCGAGAAGGCAGGCCGCGACCCCGATGGCCGTCTGCGACACGAGCCCGCCGCGCACCGTGCGCGCGCCGCCCTGGGCGAGGCGCCCGCGCAGCTCCCTGAGCTCGGGCCTGAACAGGGCGAGCAGGAAGCGGCCGACGGCCACGACGAGCCCGGCGATCACCACCTGGTCGAAGCGATAGACGATGCCGAGCCCCTGCCCCGGCGTCTCCTGCAGGCGAAAGCCGACGAGCGGAAGCGCGATGCCGATCATGATGATGCCGGCGATCGCCGCCTCGCGCAGCGCTGCGCGCAGCCTGTCGGTGACCGGGGAAGCGGAGGAGGCTTGCATCGCGGGCTCTCGATGCCGACGGAATTCAGGAAGGCGGCAGATGAAGGAAACGGAGCGGGCCGGCGGCCCGCTCCGGCAAAGGATCAGAGCTTCGTCGGCGCATAGGCGCCGTCGCGCCACTCGAAGATGACGTATTCGGGGTCGATGAGGTCGCCCTTGGCGTCGAAGCGGAAGGTGCCGACCACCGTCTCGAAACCGTTGGCGCGCAGGTCCGCGGCCACCGCCTCGGGCTCCTTGCCAGCCCGCGCGACGGAATCGGCCAGCGCCTGCACGGCGGCATAGTAGTAGAAGGCGAAGTTGTCCGGCTCGCCGCTCTTCTTCAGCTCCTCGTAGACGCTCTGGGCCGAAGGCTTCGCCTTCACGTCGGCGCTGAAGGTGAAGAGCGTGCCCGCCCCGCCCTCGCCGGCGATGGACCAGAACTCGTTGGTGGCGAGGCCGTCCGCGCCGACGAAGCGCGTCTCGAGGCCGGCCTGGCGCGCCTGGCGCACGATGAGGCCGAGCTCGGTGTGATAGCCGCCGTAATAGACGACATCGATGCCCTCCTGCTTCAGGCGGGCGACGAGGGCCGAGAAGTCTCGCTCGCCCGCGTTGACGGAGCCTTCGTAGGCGGGCTTCACGCCGGCCTCGGCGAGCGTCTTCTTGGCCGCCTCGGCAAGACCCTGGCCATAGACCTGCTTGTCGTGGACGATGGCGACCTTCTTGTCCTTGAACTTCTCGGCGATGTACTTGGCCGCGACGACGCCCTGCTGGTCGTCGCGGCCGCAGGCCCGGAAGACGAGCTTCATGCCGCGCTCGGTCAGCTCCGGCGAGGTCGCCGAGGCGGTCATCATCAGGATGCCTTCCTCGTCATAGACGCCGGAGGCGGCGATCGAAGCGCCGGAGCACAGGTGGCCGACGACGAAGCGGATGCCCTTCGACACCACCTGGTTGGCGGCGCTCACCGCGCTCTTGGGGTCGCACTGGTCGTCGGCGATCTCGAGCACGAGCTTCTCGCCCTTGATGCCGCCCTTGTCGTTGATGGCCTTCACCGCGGCCTCGGCGCCGAGCCGCGCCTGGGCGCCGATGGCGGCGATCTGCCCGCCGGTGGCGGGGATGCCGAGGGCGAAGGTCACGTCCGCCCGCGCGGGCGCCGCCGCCAGAAGCGCGGCGGCACAGGCGGACAGCATCAGTTTCGTCATCGCATTCATGGTCTTTCCTCCCTTAACCGCCCCGTCCGGCAGCGCCGGCGGTGCGCAGGTCTCGCGCGCTCACACCTTCTCCACCTCCTGCCGGCCGAGCAGTCCCGTCGGCCGGAAGAGGAGGATGAGGACGAGGATGGCGAACACCGCCACGTCCTTGTACTGGATGTCGGAATAGGCCGACCACAGCGCCTCGATGAGGCCGATGAGCAGCCCGCCGAGCATGGCGCCGGGCAGCGAGCCGATGCCGCCGAGGACGGCGGCGGTGAAGGCCTTGAGCCCGGCGAAGAAGCCGATGAAGAAGTCGATGGAGCCGTAGTAGATCGTGTAGAGCAGCCCGGCGACGGCGGCGAGCGCGGCCCCGAAGACGAAGGTCAGCGAGATGGTGCGGTCGACATTGACGCCGACGAGCTCGGCCATGCGCCGGTCCTGCTCGCAGGCGCGCTGGGCGCGGCCGAGCGCGGTGCGGGAGACGAGCAGGCTGAAGCCGGCCATCAGCACCACGGTGACGACGACGATGACGACCTGCACCACGGCCACCGAAAGCTGATGGTCGCCGATCGAGCCGAGCGAAATGCGCCCCGTGAGCACCGGCGGCAGTGGTTTCACCCGCGCGCCCTGCAGCAATTGCACGAGGTTCTGCAGGAAGATCGACATGCCGATGGCCGAGATCAGCGGCGCGAGGCGGAAGGAGCCACGCAGGGGCCGGTAGGCGATTCGCTCGACGACGAAGCCCCACAAGGCCGTGAAGACCGCCGTGAGCACGAGCGCCACGAGGATGGCCACGGGCACCGCCGCGACCCCGAGCTGGGCGAGCAGCAGCAGCGCGATGAGGGAGATGAAGGCGCCGATCATGAACACCTCGCCATGGGCGAAGTTGATCATGCCGATGATGCCGTAGACCATCGTGTAGCCGATGGCGATGAGGCCATAGACGGAGCCGAGGGTCAGCCCGTTGATGAGCTGGTCCACAAAATAGCCCACGGCGTTTCCCCCCTTTTATTATGCGGCCTTATGAGCTGCCACGAGACTACTCGCGGCCCGCGCTTTTGCAAGAGGATGGGTCAGTGCAACTGACCAACACCGCATGTGCAAGGCACCAGCCGGCTGCCTAGAGGAGCATTCCCGCCGCCACGAGGCAATGGGCGCAGGTGTCTGGCGCAGCCTTCGCCGATCGCTCTCAGGCTCCGTCGGGCGAAGACGGCTGCGTGATCGTCACCGTCAGCGGCGTGAGGCCCGCAATCGTCGCCTCGATGACGTCCCCCGGCACCACCGCCCCGACGCCGGCCGGCGTCCCCGTCATGACGAGGTCGCCGGGCTCCAGCCGGTAGAAGCGCGAGAGGATGGACAGCATGGGCGCCACCGGCCAGATCATGTCGGCGATGTCGCCGCGCTGGCGCGTTGCGCCATTGACCTTGAGCTCCATCGCCGCGCGCTCGAAGGGGCCCATCTCCGCGGCCGGCGTGATGGCGCCGACCGGCGCCGACTGCTCCACGTTCTTGGCGAAGTCCCACGGCCGGGCCAGATCCTTCGCCGCCGCCTGCAGGTCGCGCCGCGTCATGTCGAGGCCGACGGCATAGCCGAAGACGATCTTCGCCGCCGCTTCCTCGTCGAGGTCCTGCCCCGCCCCGTCGATGGCGACGACCATCTCGAGCTCGAAGTGATAGTTCTTCGTCTGCCGCGGATAGGCGATCTCGCCGCCCCCCGGCACCACCGTCTCGGCCCATTTGGTGAAGAAGAAGGGCGGCTCGCGGTCCGGGTCGCGCCCCATCTCGCGTGCGTGCTCGGCGTAGTTGCGCCCGACGCAGAACACGCGGCGCACCGGGAAGCCGGCCTCGCGGCCGACCACGGGAATGACGGGCGTGGGCGGCAGGGCGAACAGCGTCTTCATCGGCGGCCTCTCGGAATCGTCGCAACGCCCCTGCTATAGGCCATGGACAAGGGCGCGTCGACGCCCGCCGGCGGCCGACCGGGCCGGAACGAAGAACGCCGACGGACCGTGAGGTCTGTCGGCGCCGTTGCTCTAGGCGAGGTGCCCTCGCCCGGTCAGTCGCGCGGCGGCAGATGCGCCGACAGCGCGTCGATGTCGATGAAGTGGCCGGCACGCTCGCGCTTGGCCGCGAGATAGCGGATGTTCTCGCTGGTCGGCCGGCCGATCACGCGCTGCTCGTCGACGACGGCAAGGCCCGCCGCCTTCAGGGCCGCGATCTTCTCCGGGTTGTTGGTCATGATGCTGACGCTCGCGACGCCGAGCTGGCGCAGCATCTCGGCGGCAAAGTCGAACCGGCGCTGGTCGAGCCCGAAGCCGAGGATCTCGTCCGCGTCATAGGTGTCGAAGCCCTGCGCCTGCAGCTTGTAGGCGCGCATCTTGTTGGCGATGCCGTTGCCGCGCCCTTCCTGGTCGAGATAGAGCAGGATGCCGCCGCCGTTCTCCGCCATCCACTGCACGGTATTGCGCAACTGGTCGCCGCAGTCGCACTTGAGGCTGCCGAAGAGGTCGCCGGTGAGGCAGGCCGAGTGCAGGCGCACCGGCACCGTCTGCGCGAGGTCCGGCCGGCCGACGACGATGGCCACCTGGTCGCGCAGCCCCTCGCCGCCGCGGAAGACGACGAACTCCGTCTCGCTGGCCCCCTCGAGCGGCACCGGCGCGCGCCCGACGATGCGCAGCGAACGCACCTGGCTGCGGCGGAAGGCGGCGATGTCGTCTTCAGAGACGGCCACCACATCGGCCAGCGCCGGATCCTCCGCCGAGACCGACACGGTGACGACCGCCGGCAGGACGAGCGACAGGCGCGCGAGTTCGAGCGCCGCCTCGTCGAGCGGCTGCAGGCAGCCGACGGGCGCATCAAGCCGCGCATCGCTCGCGAGCGACAGATGCATCACCCGCCGCAGGTCGATCTCGGGCAGGGCGATGATGCCGGCGCTCGCCCGTTCCGCCCCGAGGCGCCGCAGGCGCGCCGTTGGCAGCACGAGCCGGGCCCGATCGGCCGCCTTGCGCTCCAGCGCCGCCGCGAGTTCCTCGTCGAGGCCCTCGATCCCCACAGCCAGCACCGACGTGCCGCGCCCGGTGATGCGGACCGGGCGGCCTGCACGGAACTCCGCCAGCGCCCGCTCGACGCTGATCTGGCCGCGATCCTTGATAAAATCTGAACTCATCGGCGGTGAACTCTCGTGGGCCATAGCTCTGTGGCCGTGAAATCTGCCGGTCCTCACGAACCGCAAAACATGCGACACATGTGTATTGAAACGAGGTCCGGCAAGGTTCTTCCTGCTGCGCGACGGCTGATATGTCTCCTGCGGCGCCGGCCATGCCATGGCGGCACGGCCGTTGCGGATGTATGAACAGGGCATGCCTTCGACGAACGACGATGCCCCACCCGGCGGGAAACCATGCAGCAGCAAGAGGGCCCTGTGACCACACCCGACGAGATGGACGGGAGTTCCACGCCGGTGGATTGCTTATCACATCGCGCGCTTGCGCGCATAGCCGATGTACCGGAGGGCGCCAGCCTCGTCGTCGCACAGCTCGGACAGTCGCTCGACGGGCGCATCGCGACGCCGACGGGTGATTCCCGCTACATCAACCGCGCTGCGGCGCTCGACCACCTCCATCGCCTGCGGGCGGCCGTCGATGCGGTCGTCGTCGGCGTCGGCACGGTCATCGCGGATGATCCGCAGCTCACCGTCCGGCGCGTTGCCGGCCGCAACCCCGCCCGCGTCGTGCTCGACCCGCGCGGGCGCCTGCCGCCGGACGCCCGCTGCATGACGAGCCCGGACGCGCGGCGCCTCGTGGTGGGCGGCGCCTCCGTCCCGCGCCCGGCCGGGGTCGAGGAGGTCGTCCTGCCGCTTGCCGGCAGCCGGCTCGATCCGCACGCCATCGTCGCGGCGCTCGCCGCCCGCGGGCTACGCCGCCTGCTGATCGAGGGTGGCGCGCGCACCATCTCGGCCTTCCTCGATGCCGGCTGCATCGACCGGCTGCACCTCCTCGTCGCGCCCATCATCATCGGCTCGGGACGGGCCGGGCTCGAGCTTGCGCCCATCGGCCCGCTAAGCGAGGCGCTCAGGCCGGCAACCGACATCTATCTGCTTGCCGACGGGGACGTTCTGTTCGACTGTGACATGAGGCGCCGCAACGTGGAGGCCAGCCTTGTCGCCGAGACCGATGCACGAGGGTTACGGCCCGGCGGCTAAGTGGCTGCACTGGCTCACCGCCCTCGCCATCCTGACCACGATCCCGCTCGGCATCGCCATGGTCAACGCGGCGCCGGGCCCGACGCAGAACACCCTCTACGACCTGCACCGCTCCTTCGGCGTCACGGTGCTCACCCTGGCGGCCGTGCGCCTTTCGGTCCGCCTCGTGCGCGGAGCGCCGGCGCCCCATCCCTCGCTCGGCCGCCTGCTGCAGATCCTGTCCCTCACGGTGCACCGGGCGCTCTACGTGCTCATCTTCCTGGTGCCGCTGCTCGGCTGGGCCGGGACTTCGGCCTTCGGGGCGCAGATCACGGTCTTCGGCCTCTTCGTGCTGCCGCCGATCCTCCCCAAGGACGAGGCCCTGTCGGAGACGCTGCTCGGCCTGCACAAGCTCGCCGCCTTCACGCTGGCGGCGCTCGCGACCCTGCATATCGGCGCCGGCCTCTGGCACGGCTTCGTGCGCCGCGACGGGGTGCTGGAGCGGATGCTGCCTGCCCGCCGCTACTGATCGTCTGACGTCGGCACGGCGAGGAGATCGGCGTGACCGACAAGGCAGCGCGATGCCTGAGCACGTGCAGCGCGCCAGGCGGCGAGCCGGTCCGCCGCCACCTGTCCGGTCTCGCCCACCGCGGCAGCCGTGCCGTCGGCGAGCATCGCGACGAGCGCCCGTTCGCGCTCGGTCAGTCGCCAGGGGCTCGCCGCCTCGCTGACGGTATAGCCCGCACCACGAAAGCCGCCCGCGAGAAGCCCGGTTGCACGCGGCCCGGCCGCCGGACCGAAGCCCTTGTCGCGCTGCTGGTGGGCGAGGAAAGCGCCGTGCACCGCCTCGTCGTCCGGATGAGGCGGCTCCCAAGCCTCCCGGCCGTCGTAGGTCAGCGCCGTATAGAAGGGCAGCCTTGCCGCCGCGACCGCCTGCACGAAGGCCTCGATCCACGCCGGCGACACGAGATCGAATAAGGCGGCCGCCGTCACGAGATCGGTGGGCACCACGAGAAGCGGCCCGATCCCGTCGGAAAGGTCGTGCGCGATGAAGGAAACCGCGACGCGCCGCCCGGCGGCGGACAGCACCAGGCCACCGGCATCCTCGGCGAGGGTCGCATCGGCCCAGCGGCGCAGTTCCTCGCGCGCTTTCGCGAGCAGGAGGACATCGTGATCGACGAGCCGCCAGTACTGCTCCGGGCCGAGCTGTGGCGCCGTCGCCCGGAGGTTGGACCCCGTGCCGCAGCCGAGATCGAGGACATGCACCGGCTGCCGGTCCGCCACCGCCGCGGCGGTCGCAGCCAGGAGATCGCGGTTGCGCGCCGCATGGTCGGCCGGCTCGCGCAGGGCGAGCCATTCGGCGGAAAAGCCGCTCACGCCGCCCTCCCCCGTCCGGCCAGCGAGCGGACGACGCCGGCGATCGCGGCCGCGGCATCGTCCCAGCGCGGCAGCGCCTGTCCCGCATGCCAGGCGGCATCCGCCATGGCCGAACGCCTCTCCCGGTCGCCAAGGACCGTCTCCAGCGCTGCGGCAAGGGCAGCCGCATCGCCCGGCGGCACCTTGAGCCCGGCGGCATCGGGCACGCGCTCGTCCGCCGCCCCGACGCGCGTCGTCACGACGGGCAGGCCGCGCGCCAGCGCTTCCGTCAGGACCATGCCGTAGCCCTCGTAATGCGATGCCATGACGAAGAGGTCGGCGGACGCGTAGGCGCGCTCCAGCGCCGCGTCGTCGCAGGCGCCGGCCAGCGCGATGCGCCCGGAAAGACCCGCCCCGGCGATCAGCGCCCGCAGCCGCGCCGCCTCCTCCGGCGCACGGTCGAGGCTGCCGACGATGGTGGCACGCCACGGCAGCGTGGAAAGGCGCGCGAGCGCCGCGACAAGAACGTCATAGCCCTTGCGCGGCGAGACGGCCCCGACGGCGATGAGATGCGGCGGCTCGCCATCGGCGGGCGCGCGAGAGGCCGGATCGGTGCCCGGTTCCGCGATCGTCAGCCGATCGGCGGCAACACAGAACTCGCTCGCGAGCACCCGGCCCGTCGGCACGCTCGTCGCGACGACGGCATCGACCGCCGCAAGCGCCGCACGCTCGCTGGCGAGGAGCTGCCGCCGCGCCGCGTCGGAAAGGCCGGTCTCATGGCCGAGCGGATGGTGCACCAGCGCCACGCACCGCCTGCCGCAGCCGCGCAGCAGGGAGGCCGGCAGGGCGCCGCAGGCGAGCCCGTCGATCAGGAGCACGGCGTCGCGCGGCGTAGCCGCGAAGGCCGCCGCGGTTGCCGCAAGCTCGGCATCGGTCGGAAAGGGAAAGCCCGCCGCCAGTGGCAGGTGGACGATGTCGACGCCCTGCGCCGGCAGGTCGTTGAGCATCCGTCGCGCATAGGCGTAGCCGCCCGTCGGGCTGGCGAGGTCGCCCGGAATGGCGAAGACGACGTCAGGCACGGGCCACCGGCCCCTCGAACCACGCCCGGGCCACGTGGCTCTCGTGCAGCGTCACGCGGATGTGATCGATGCCCTCCCCGCCCGGCCCGAGCGCGCCGCCGCGCGCCGCCTCCGCCATCGCATCGAAGATATGACGGCTCAGGAATTCCGTCGTCGTGTTGCGGCCCGCGAACTGCGGCAGGTCGTCGAGGTTGCGGTAGTTGAGCGGCGAGAGCACCGCCTTCAGCGCCTCGTGGGCGCGGCCGATGTCGACGACCACCCCCTCCGACGTCAGCTCCTTCCGGAAAAAAGCCACATCGACGATGAAGGTCGCCCCGTGCAGGGCCTGCGCCGGCCCGAACAGGTCACCGCGGAAACTGTGGGCGATCATGACGTGGTCACGAACCTCGACGGCATACATGGCACCCTCCCTCGATCGGACTTGTCATTGATAGCGCACCGCGGTCATCAGCCCGCCCGCCTCCTCGTCGAGGATGGCGGGCAGCGCCTCCGGCAGATCGGCGAAGGCGACCTCGCCGGTGATCAGGTCGTCGAGCCGCGCGTCGGCGAGCAGGGAGAGCGCCTTCGCAAGGCGCCGCCCTGCCTCCCAGCGCGGACGGCGCGAGGCCGCGACCTGCCCGACCTGCGAGGACACGAGCCTGAGGCGCCGGGCGTGGAACTCGCCGCCGAGGTGAACCGGCACCGCCTCGTCCCCGTACCAGCTCAGTTCGACGAGCATGGCCTCGTCGCCGCACAGCGTCAGCGCCGTCGCGAGGCCGGCCGGCGTGCCGCTGGCATGGAAGACGACGTCCGCCTCCCCCGGGGCCTCACCCGGCAGGGCGAAACCGGCGCCGAAACGCCGCACCACCGCCGCGCGCGACGGGTCGGTATCGACGACGGTCACCTCCGCACCGGGCAGGCCGGCACACAGGAACGTGACCAGGAGGCCGACGACGCCGGCCCCCACCACCGCAATCCTGTCCCCCGGTCCCGCCCCGGCGTCCCAGACGGCGTTGAGCGCCGTCTCCATATTGGCGGCGAGCACGGCCCGGCGGGCGGGCACGGCTTCCGGCACCGCGGCGACGGCGGCGGCCGGCGCGGCGAACATCTGCTGATGCGGGTGCAGCGCGAAGACCGTGCGGCCGACGAGATTTGCCGGCCCGGCCTCCACCAGGCCGACGGCGCAATAGCCGTATTTCACCGGGAACGGAAAGGTCCCCTCCTGCATCGGCGCGCACATGCGCCGGCGATGGCTCCGGCGGCACAGGCCGTTGAAGACGAGGCGCTCCGTGCCGCGGCTGATGCCGCTGAACAGGGTGCGGACCATGACGTCTCCGGGCCCGGGCTCGATCGGCGCGACGGGACGCAGTTCGGTGCGGCGCGGCTCCACGTACCACAGTGCGAAAATGCCGGAACCCTCGCGGTTCCTTGCGTTAATGCCCATCGCACTTCTCTTCGTTTTGCTCTATATCGCCGCGGCGCGACAGCGGACGGTGCCAGATGACGGAACGGCTCGATCCTGTGACCCTGACTCTCATCGAGGGGTCACCCTCCTCATCTACGACACCGGGCGGAATGCAGTCCACCACCGCGCTGCGGCGGCGCCGGACCCTGATGGGCGTGCTGAACCTCGCCACCTGCGGCGCTCTCGCCGCGGCCATGGCATGGATCCTCTCCGCCGGCGGGTGGAGCCTTCTCGACGGCCTCCTCCTCGCCTGCTTTCTCCTCGTCATGCCCTGGACCGCGCTCGGCTTCTGGAATGCCGCCATCGGCCTGTGGCTGCTGCATGGCCGGCGCGGGGCGCTTGCGGAGGTCGCGCCCTTCGCCAGCGCCGGCACCTCGGGCGAGGCCGTCTTCCTGCGCACCGCCGTGCTGATGACGTTGCGCAACGAGGATCCGGCCCGCGCCTTCTCGCGCCTCTCGGCCGTCGCCGAGAGCATCGCCCGCACCGGGCACGGGCACCACTTCGCCTATTTCGTCCTGAGCGACACCTCCCGTCCCGAGATCGCCGCCGCCGAGGAGGAGGCCTTCGCGGCCTTCCGCGCCACGCTCGCGGATGGTGCCAGGGCCGTCTATCGCCGGCGTGAGGACAATGTCGGCTACAAGGCCGGCAACCTGCGCGATTTCTGCGCCCGCTGGGGCGGCGAGTACGAGCTGATGCTGCCGCTCGATGCCGACAGCCTGATGGCGGGCGAGACGATCGTCGCCATGGTGCGCATGATGCAGGCCTATCCCCGCCTCGGCATCCTGCAGAGCCTCGTCACGGGCATGCCGGCCGCGAGCGGCTTCGCGCGCATCTTCCAGTTCGGCATGCGCCACGGCATGCGGCCCTACACCATGGGAAGCGCCTGGTGGGCCGGCGATTGCGGGCCCTTCTGGGGCCACAATGCGCTCGTGCGCATCGCGCCCTTTCGCGACGACTGCCATCTCCCGCTGCTCCGCGGCCGCCCCCCGCTCGGCGGCTCCATCCTGTCGCACGACCAGGTCGAGGCCGCGCTCATGCGCCGCGCCGGCTACGAGGTGCGCGTCCTGCCGGTCGAGGGCGGCAGCTGGGAGGAGAACCCGCCCACGGTCATGGATTTCGTCCGCCGGGACCTGCGCTGGTGCCTCGGCAACATGCAATACGCCAGGCTTCTTGGCCTGCCGGGCCTCCAACCGATGAGCCGTTTCCAGCTCCTGTGGGCCATCCTGATGTTCTTCGGCCTGCCGGCCATGACGGCGATGATCGCGCTGTCGCCCTTCGCGGTGCGCGAGGCACAGGCGGCCGGCGCCTTCCCGACGGCCCTGGCGGCCGGCCTCTACAGCCTTTTCCTGTTCATCTGCCTCTTTCCCAAGCTCGCCGGCCTCGCCGACATCGCGCTGACGCGCGGCGGGCTCGCCCGCTACGGCGGCGGGGTGCGCTTCGGCCTCTCGGCCGCCATCGAGATCGTCTTCGCCTTCCTGCAGGGGGCGGTCTCCTCCTTCCGCACCAGCCTCTTCATGCTCGGCCTCCTCGCCGGGCGGGCACATGTGGGCTGGAACGGCCAGGAGCGGGATGCCCATGCCCTGTCCTGGGCGACGGCAGCGGCCGGGCTGTGGCCGCAGACCCTGTTCGGCCTTGCCGTCTGCGGCGCGCTGGCCTGGGCCTCGCCGGCCGCCCTCCTGTGGAGCCTGCCGCTCACGGCGGGCTACCTTCTCGCCATCCCCTTCGCCG
Organism: Chelatococcus caeni; assembly: GCF_014196925.1. Classification (GTDB taxonomy): domain Bacteria; phylum Pseudomonadota; class Alphaproteobacteria; order Rhizobiales; family Beijerinckiaceae; genus Chelatococcus_A; species Chelatococcus_A caeni. The sequence goes on from NZ_JACIEN010000003.1 coordinate 570,039, forward strand.
TCGTCACGGCGCGGCCGGCGTTCGGCGCATTCCTCGCGCGGCATCGGCTCTGCGCCATCCCCGAGGAATTCGACGAGCCTGCCGAGATCGCGGCCCTCGCACGCCCGGCACCGCAGCCGGTGGCCGTCGCCGCATGAGCAGGCTCGGCGCCACCTTGACCGAATGGCGCGGGCTCGCCCGCTCCCTCGTCCTCTATCACGGCAACCGCGCCCGCCATCGCGCCATGGATGCGCTCCACCGCCGCTTCCTCGCCCCCGGGGACCTTGCCTTCGACATCGGCGCCCATGTCGGCGACCGGACTTCGTCCTTCCGCCGCATCGGCGCGCGTGTCGTCGCGGTCGAGCCGCAGCCGGGGCCGATGCGCCTCCTGCGTCTCGTCCATGGCCGCGACCGGGACGTGACCCTCGTCGAAGCCGCCGTCGGCGCGGCGGAGGGAACTGCCGAACTCCACGTCAACAGCGCCAATCCCACCGTCACCACGGCCTCCGGCGCGTTCCTCGCCGCCGCGCGCGATGCCGATGGCTGGCGCGAGCAGCGCTGGGACCGCACCCTGTCGGTGCCGATGACGAGCCTCGATGCGCTGATCGCCCGCCATGGCCTGCCGGCCTTCGTCAAGATCGACGTCGAGGGCTTCGAGGACGCGGTCCTTGCCGGGCTGTCGCAGCCGCTGCCGGCGCTGTCCTTCGAGTTCACCACCATCGCCCGCGACGTCGCCGGGCGCTGCCTCGACCGGCTCGCCGATCTCGGCCGCTACCGCTTCAACCTGTCGCTCGGTGAGGAGCAGCGCCTCGCCTTCGCCGAGCCGGTCGCTGCCGAGGCGATGCGGGACCATCTCGCCGCATTGCCCCATCGCGCCAATTCGGGCGATGTCTATGCGACGCTCGCTGCAACGAGGCCCTGAGCGGCAGGAAACCGCCTTTTTTCACAGGACAACGCATGTCGAGAACCATTCGGGGCCTGCTCGCCGCAGGCCTTCTTGCCGCCGCCATACCCTCCGCCGGCGCTGCCGAGCTTGCCGCCCGTGTCGACAACGGCAGCGAGCCCGTGCTGTGCGCCGAGAAGGACAACGTCAGCCTCACCTTCACCAATCCGGCCGTGAAGCACTTCCGCATCCAGGCGGTGCACCCCGTCTATCTCGGCATGCTCAACACGGACCGCTGGGCGGCCGACTGGACGAGCTGCGACATGGAGGGTGACCCCGTGCATGTGGCCGAGCCGCGCCGCGTCACCTTCTATGAAGCGCCCGACCTGTGGCTGGTCGGCTATACTTATCCCTCCTTCTGGCGGCCCAACGACGTGCCGGTGCGCGTCGGCGACCGTGTCGAGCACGGGCTGCACCTCCTCCAGGTCTGGGTGCGCTACAAGGAGCGCGCCGAGGAAGTGCTCGTGCTCTACCCGCCGGACGGCTACTGGCGGGCCCGCCCCATACCACCCGGCGACATGCGCTGGACGGCCTACGGCAGTTCCTTCCTCGTCGGCCCCGTCAAGGACGAGGGGCGCCCGATCGTGGCGCTGAAGGACATCGCCTTCGATCCCGCGACGCGGACCTTCACGCTCGCCTTCGCCGACGGCGGCGAGGGCAAGGTCCGGCTCGCCGCCCTCGACGAGGAGCACGTCGCGCTCGACGTCTCCTTCTCCGGCGACCTGCCGCAGGGCAGGCCCTTCGCGGCGCTGCGCTCGATGTATGTGATGGAGGCCAATTCCGACACGGCACGCGTCGCCTGGCGCGCGCCCGGCGCCAAGGGCTGGGGCGAATCCCCGGTCATGACCTTCCCGGGCGGCGAGGCGACGGAGCTGTGGACCGGACGCGTCGTGCCCTCGCGTCACAATACCAGTGCACCGGACATGATCTTCGGGCGTTTTTCGGACGTCCCGCCGAAGCCGGACAAGCGCGACACCGTCCCGAAGGAAGCGGCGCCCCTGCCTCAGTAGTCCCATTCCATGCCGATGCCGACGGCGCTCGAGCCGTCGGCGCCCGCCTCGCCCTGCAGCTTGATGCGGTCGGTGATGTCGATGTCGACGGTCACGCGGCTCGAACCCGGCGTCGCGCCCTGCTTGACGCCGAGATAGATGTTGTCGTCGATGCGCTTGCCGATGCCGACGGCCACGTTGCCCCTGGCGTCGGTGTCGATGTCGACCGCATCGACGCCGAGCGAGCGGCTGAGGTCGTCGAGCACCCGGTTGCCGCCGGCGAACTGCGCCACCGCCTGCGCCAGCTGCAGCGCCTGGCCGGCCGTCAGGTTGCCTGAGGGCTTGCCGAAGAGAAGCCGCGCCAGCACCTCGTCCTGCGGCAGCTCGGGCGAGGAGGAGAAGCGCACATCCGGACGCGAGGCGATGCCATCGACAGCGACGCGCGCCGTCACGTCGCCTGCCGGCGCCTCGGCCACGAAGTCGACCTGTGGATCGAGCGTGCCGGGGAAGGTGACGTTGCCGCGCGTGAAGGTGAGGCGCCGGCCGAGAACCTGGAAGGTGCCGCGGCGCATGGTGAAGCCGCCGTCGACGATCGGGTTCGACGACGTGCCGCGGATCGTGAGCGTGCCGCCGAGCTCGGCATTGATGCCCTGGCCGCGCACCAGCACGCGCCCCGACGAGGCGTCCACCGTGATGTCGAGTGCGGCGTCGAAGGCCCCGCCCGCGGCGCGCGCCCGCCGCTCCCGCTCGGCCCTGGCGCGCTCGGCGACGCGCGGCGGCGCATTCTTGTGCCGCACCTCGATCGGCGTCACCGACGGCGGCAGGCGGTCCGGCACGAAGATCTGCAGGTTCTCGACCGTCACGCGGCCCGAAACCCGCGGGGTCGTGGCCATGGGGCCGGAGACCGCGAGGTCGAGTCCGACGACGGCATTGGTCGTATCGTTGGAGATGAGCTGGGCATTCGTCGCCCGCAGGGTGATGTTGCCCGGAAAGCCTGCGGCCGGATCGAGCGCGATGCGCCCGCTGCCGGTGATCGCGCCGCCGTTGCGCGCCCGCGCCGTGAGGCTCTGGATGACGAGCTCGCGCTCGGAGCCGGTGATCGTCGCATTGATGTCGGCGAGGAGGACGCCGTTGACGACGTCCTCGAAACGGCCGCCGACGAGGCGCACCGTGCCCTGCGCCCGCGGCGCGGCCATGGTACCGGTGAGGCGCAGGTCCGCCGTGGCCGAGCCGGCATAGCGCTGGCCGTCGCCGGCTGCGAGCCGGTTGGCGATGGCAAGGTCGATGCGGCCGGCGACGGTGAGGTCGAGGTTGCCGTCTGGGGTCGTCGGCAGTGAGCCGGTGATGCGGATCGGCGCCTCCGATATGCCGCGCACCGAGGCGTCGATCCCCGCCCGGCCGTCCGCCAGCGTCCCGCTCGCCTCGATGGCGAGCGGCGTCAGGCCGGCGTCGCGGATCTGCGGCATGGTGAAGCCGCTGACCGACAGCCGGTAACGCCCGTCGGGCCGGGTCGCGGTGCCGGAGATCTGCGCCTCGCCCGACAGCTGGCCGGCAAGGCCCAGGCCCGGCTCGGCGAGTTCGGCGACGGTGAGCGGCAGGTTGCGGGCCGTGACGGCAAGATCGAGACGCTCGCCGGCCGAGCCGGAGACCGCGAACGAGCCGCCGTTGGCATTGACCGTGAAATCGCGGATCGTGACCGCCCCGCCGCGCAGGGTGAACGCCGCCCCGCGGGCGACGGTGACGCGCTGGGCGCCGCGCGAGGCACTGGCGCTGTCCAGCGTCACGACCGTCTCGTCCGGGCGCATGGCGACCTGCGCGGTGGCGGCGACATCGACCCCGCGCACGACGCCGTTAAGGACGAGGCGCGTCGCCTCGCGCGTCCCTTCCGCCGAGATCTCCGCCCGCGGCATGTCCACGCCCGCAACCGCGAGCCTCTCGAGCGCGACCTTGCCGTCGGCCGCGAGTTGGCCGAGCAGGTCGCGCACACGCACGTCGACATCGGCCACGGCAAGCGATGCGCCGAAGCCCGCGAAATCGGACACGCGCCCCTTGGCGGCGAGGTTCTGACGGCCGGCCTCTGCGGACAGGGTCAGGTCGAGGTCGACCGCGCCGGCCATCTCGATGAGCAGCAGCGGCGCGACATCGCCGAGGTCGCCGGCCCGGAGCGTCAGCCGCCCGCTCGCCAGCGAAGCCGGCGAGATGTCGAACGCGCCCTGCGCGCGGACGGAGCCGAGGCCGATGTCGAGATCCGATACCGCCACCGCCCCCGCCGCATCCCGCGCGAAGCGGCCGCTGCCGGTCGCCGGCTTGCCGTCGACGCTGCCCGACAGCGTGAGCTGGCCTGTGGCGGCACCCGTGACATCCTGGGCCTCGATGTCAGCCGTCAGCCGCTCGATCGGCCGGCCGAGGGCGCTCGCCTCGTCGATGGTCAGGCGCAGGCGCGCATCGAGCGCATCGAGCGAGCCGGTCAGCGTCGCATCCACATTGCCGCGTCCGGTAACGCGCGCATCGAGCTGCGAGAGGTCCGGCAGGTCGAGCTTGGCCGTGACATTGGCCCGGTCCGCCGTCGCCGAGCCGTCGGCGATGAGGCCGACATGGGCGCCCGAGACGGAGAAGCGCTCGAAGCCGAAGCTGCCGTCCGCATTGCGGCGGAAACCGCCGGACAGCCGGACATTGCGGCCGAGAAGGCCGTCGGCCTGCGCGACACCCGTCGCGAGGTCGCGCGCCATGCCGTTGAGCGTCACCGCGAGCCGCGTCAGGTCGAAGCTCGCGGAGACATCCCCGGTGAGCGCCACGACGCCGGCGAGCGGCTGGTCCGTGAAGGCGCGCAGCGCCGCAAGGTCCGCCCGCTCCACATTGACCTTGCCGTCCACCGCATCGCTCGTGACGGTGCCGGAGAAGGTCGCGGCCAGCGGCGCCAGATCGAGCCGAAGGGCGGCGATATCGGCGCCGCCCAGTGTGGCGGTGCCGTTCGCGGTCAGGCGCGCCTCATCGCCGATGACTCCGGCCAGCTCGGGCGCCTGCGGCGCGAGCCCCGAGAGATCGGCCGTGGCGTCGAAGGCAAAGCGCGTGTCCGGCTGCAACGGCGGTCCCAGCGCCTCGGCCTTGAGACCGATGACGGCGCGGCCGATGGCGTTCTCCGCAATCGACAGGGCGTTGCCGGTGGCGGACAGGTCGAGCCTGGGCCGCGACAGCGGGCCGTCCACCGTCGCCGTCACCTCCAGCCCCTGCCAGGACAGCGCGACCGGCGCGAGCGCCGCATAGGGCATGGCCGACGGCAGGGAGAGGACGAGGCGGCCGCTCACGGCATCGCGGGCCTCGTCGAGGGCACCGGAGCCCGTCACGCGGCCGCCGGCGCCTTCGGCGAAGATCTCGCCGATCTCGATGCGCCCGTCGTCGAACCGTTTTCCCCGTGCCCGCAGCGTGGCCTCGCCGGTGGCGAGGGGCGCATAGCGGTCCGGCAGCAAGGCGGCGATGTCGGCCGTGCCGTCGAGGGCGAGCACACGGCCGTCGTCGTCGCGCGTGATGGTCGCGGTGGCCCGTGCTTCGGCGCTCGCGCCGAGCGTCAGCACGAGGTCCCCGCGCCAGTCGTCGAGCGGGCCGTCGCCGCGCACGGTGAAGTCGAGCGGCGGCAGGTCCGGCAGGTTCGCAAGGCGCGAGACGATGCCGCCGGCGGGCTCCGCCGCCCTGAGGTCGACGACGAGCTGCTGGGTGTCGGGCACGAAGCGCAGAGTGCCGTCGACGGTGGCGGCGACCCCGTCTGTTCGCCGGACGGCGATCTCGCCGGACAGCCCGTCGGCCGGATCGACGAGCCGCGCGTTGCCGCTGACGGCGAGTTGCACCGGCTCCCCGACGAGCGCCTCGCCGAGGGCGATCTCATCGACGGCGAGCTGCTCGACGATGACGCCGACCGGCAGCCGCGGCAGGCCGGCGCTTTCGGCCGCCGGCTCGGTGCCGGGAACGGGCGGGCGGGTCACGGCGAGACGCCCGGCCTCCACCGCCGTCACTTCGACCACCCCCGAGAGCAGCGACAGCGGCCGCCAGGCGAGACGCGCGCGGTCGAGCGTCAGCCACACCCCGTCGCGATCGGCGACGGAGACGTCGCTCACCGTCATGTCGAAGGGCACCGGGCCGTCGAGCCGGCCGATGGAAAGGCGCATGTCGGGGCTGCTTGCCAGGGCCTCGACGAGCCGCACCAGCTGCGCGCGGCCGGCATCGGTGCGCGTCAGGAGCACGGCAGCCACGACGACGAGGGCGACCGCCCCGACGACGGTGAGGAGGATGGCGCGGGCGACGCGGCCCGCCTTGCTCGAGCGGCGCATCAGAATGCCTGCCCCAGGCTGATGTAGAGGCCGAAGGGCGGATCGCCCCTCTCCCTGTTGAGACCACGGGCGATATCGAGCCTCAGCGGCCCGATGGCGGTATAGTAGCGCAGGCCGATGCCCGCCGAATAGCGCATGGGTTCGTCGAAATCGGGATAGCTCGAGCGATAGGCCATGCCCGCATCGACGAAGGGCACGATGCCGATCGTGTCCGTCACCTTCATGCGCAGCTCAGCGGAAGCCTCAAGCACGCTGCGCCCGCCGATGGGCTGGCCGAAGACGTTCTTCGGCCCGAGGCTCTGGTAATCGTAGCCGCGCACGGACCCGCCGCCGCCGGCATAGAACCGGCGCGGCGGCGGGATGTCGCGGAGATCGGCCCCGATGAGGCTGCCGAACCCCACACGTCCTGCAAGCACGAAGCGCTCCGCGGCGTCGATCGCCCAGTAGCCGGAGAGGCTCGCCTTGACCATGGTCATATCCACCGTCGAACCAAGGAGGCTCGAGAACGGTTCCACCGTGACCGAGGCTCGGATGCCGCGCTTGGGATCGAGCTTGTCGTTGGTGCTGTCGTAGTCGACCTGCACCGGCACGCCGACGAGCGTATACCAGCGCCCGGTGTCGAAATCGGTGTCGTAGCCGCGCAGGTATTTGGCGCGCTCGATGTCGAGGCCGATCTGGCCCGACCACTCCCGCGTGAAACGCCGCTTGAGGGCGATAGCGCCGACGAAGCCCTGGCGCGAATAGCTCTCCGTCACCTCGCGCAGGTATGCCGCCTGCACGACGAGGTCGTCCTTCGCCGTGATGATGCCCGGCTTGGTGAAGGTGGCGCCGAAGCGGTAGCCGACCTTGTCCTGCCACTCGGCCTTCTTGCCGGTCACGCCGATCGTGTTGATGTCGGTGCCCGACACCTGGGCGTCGAGGCGCAGCCGCTCGGCTCCGCCGAAGAGGTTGCGGTGCCCCCAATAGGCGTTGATGCCCGGCCCCTCGGTCGTCGAATATTTCGCGCCGAAGCCGATGAAGCGCCGCGCCCGCTCCTGCACCTCGATGGTGATGGGCAGGGTGCCGTCGGGATCGAGCGCATCGCCCTCGCGGATGCGCACCGAGCTGAAGACGTCGTATTCGCCGAGATCGCGCCTCAGATCGGCCAGAGGCTCGGGCGAGAAGAGGTCGCCGGTCTTGAACGGCACCCGCTCCTCGACGAAGGAGGGATCGAGCCGCTCGGTGCCCTGGACCGTCACCCGGCCGAAACGCGCCTTGCGCCCGGGCGCGACGAAGAAGGTCACGTCCATCGTGCGGGTCGCGTGGTCGACCACCGCCTCCCGCCGCGGCACGGCGGCGAAGGCGTAGCCTTCTTCGCGTAGGGCCGCGACGATGGCCCGCTCGCCGGCGAGCACGGCCGCGCTCTGGGCCGGCTCTCCCGGCACGAGCTTGGCCGCGGCCCAGCCGGCGGGCGGCGCGAGGGGCCGCCCCGTCGCTTCATCGACGACGGCAAGGCGCGAGAAGGTGAAGCGCGGCCCGAAGGTGATCGTGACGCGCACCGGCACCGAGCCGCGGGTGCGGATGGCATCGATGCGCTGCGGGGCCTGCGGCGAGGATACGTCGACGCCCGCCACGGTGATGTCGACGCGCGGCTGGTAATAGCCGAAGGCCGACAGCGCGCCGAGGAACTGCTGCTTGTCGCCCTCGGCGCGCCTTTGCAGGCCGACGCCACCCGAGGGCGGGTCGTTCTTCAGCTTCTCGAGGTTGGACAGTTCCTTCAGCCGGTCGCCGAGATCCTCGGTGTCTCCGCGGAAATCGAAGGTGACGTCGTAGGTGACCGGGTCGGGAACGGGAAAGGCCGGCCCCTCCTCCTTCTCCTCGGCACCGAAGAGGCGCGCGAAGAAGCCGGGCCGTTCGCCGGCCTGCGCCTCGACCACCATGAGGACGAGCGCCAGCGCGGTGCCGGCGGCGAGCCAACCACACCACGGCGGGCGGCCCATGCCGCCCCTCTCTTCCTGTGGCAACCGGATACGCAATACGTTTCAGCCGCTTCCGCGGCCTCCTTCGCCTCCCTGAGTCCCGCTATACCCGCCGGATTGCGCCGTTATCGAGGCACACAGGCCGGCTGCATGGCAGCACGCGCATATTCCCAGGCATTCTGCACGATATCGTGCAGAATTTGCTAACGATGCTGGGCGTTGAGCTCAGCCCTCGCCGCCATTCGCCGCCAGAAAGGCCTCGTAGCGGGCCTTGTTGGCCTCGTTCGGCGGGTAGAGGCCCGGCAGCGCGGCGCCGCCCTCGACCTCCCGCATGATCCAGCCTTCCAGCTTCTCCTGCGCCACGGCGGCCTTGACCACGTCGCCGAGCAGCGCGCGGGGAATGAGCACGGCCCCGTCGTCATCCGCCACCACGACATCGTCGGGGAAGACGGCGACGCCGCCGCAGGCGACCGGCTCCTGCCAGCCGACGAAGGTGAGGCCCGCGACCGAAGGCGGCGCGGCCGCACCCTGGCACCACACCTGAAGGCCCGTGCCGAGCACCCCGGCCAGGTCGCGCACGACGCCGTCCGTGACGAGGGCGGCGACGCCCCGCTTCTGCATGCGCGCGCACAGGATGTCGCCGAAGATGCCGGCACCGGTGACGCCCATGGCATCGACGACGGCCACCGCGCCCTCCGGCATCGCCTCGATGGCGGCGCGGGTGGAGGTGGGGGAGGACCAGGATTCCGGCGTCGCGAGATCCTCCCGCGCCGGCACGAAGCGCAGCGTGAAGGCCGGGCCGACGACGCGCTTCTGCCCCGGCACGAGCGGGCGCGTGCCGCGCATCCACACATTGCGCAGCCCCTTCTTGAGGAGAACGGTGGTCAGCGTGGCGGTGGAGACTTCGGCGAGGGCGGCGGCAACGGCGGGGTCGAGGCTCATGGCGGTCCTGTGCAGCTTCGCGAGGCCCGGCGTGCGGCGGGCGGGAGCGCGAGTCATAGGCCGGGCACGAGCCCCTAGGCAACCACCGCAGCTCCGCACCGGATGCAGGGCGATCCACGCACGCCCGGCATCCGAGGCAACGGAACCGCGCTTGCCGAGCTGGCACGCCCCATGCAGGCTGATGCCGCCCCGCCGGACGGGCGGGCGATTCACCGGGAGCTGGGCATGGGGGCAATCGTCTGGGAATGGCTCAATTTCGGCGTGCGCTGGCTGCACGTCATCGCCGGCATCGCCTGGATTGGCTCGTCATTCTATTTCGTGCACCTCGACCTCAGCCTCAAGCCGCGTGAGGGCCTGCCGAAGGAAGCCTATGGTGAGGCCTGGCAGGTGCACGGCGGCGGCTTCTACAGCATGGTGAAATATCTCGTCGCGCCGCAATCGATGCCGGACGAGCTGACCTGGTTCAAATGGGAGGCCTATACCACCTGGCTCTCCGGCGCGGCGCTGATGGTGCTCGTCTATTACATGGGCGCCGAGCTCTATCTCATCGATGCCGACGTCCTGCCCCTGCCCGCCTGGGCGGCAATCGCCCTCTCCGTGGGCGGCCTCGCGCTCGGCTGGCTCATCTATGACGGCCTGTGCCGCTCGCCGCTCGGCCGCAACGACACCCATCTCGCCCTCGCCGGCTTCGTCTTCCTCGTCGCGCTCGCCTACGGCTTCGGCCTCGTCTTCTCCGGGCGCGGCGCCTTCATGCAGATGGGCGCGCTCATCGGCACGATGATGGTGGCGAACGTCTTCCTCGTCATCATCCCCAACCAGCGCAAGGTGGTGGCGGCGCTGATCGCCGGCGAGACGCCGGACCCCACCCTCGGCGCCAAGGGCAAGCAGCGCTCGCTGCACAACAACTACCTGACGCTGCCGGTCGTCTTCGTCATGATCGGCAACCACTATCCGCTCGCCTTCGCGACGCAATATGCCTGGGCCATCCTCGCCTCAGTCATCGTCATGGGCGCGCTCATCCGCCATTTCTTCAACACCATGCACAAGACGGGCGAGATGAAGACGTGGCCGTGGTTCGCCTCCGCCCTGCTCCTCCTCCTCGTCATGTTCCTGAGCGCGCTCGGGCCGAAGGGCCCCGTGCGCGGCACCATGGACGCCGCCGCGCCGGCCGGCCCGGTCACCTTCGCCCGCGTGGAGGAGATCGTCACCAGCCGCTGCAGCATGTGCCACGCGATGGAGCCGGTGTGGGACGGCGTCGTCGTGCCGCCGAAGAACGTGCTCCTCGAAACGGGTGACGAGATCCGCCTGCGCGCCCACGACATCGCCATGCAGGCCGCCTTCACCGGCGCCATGCCGCCCGGCAACGTCACGCAGATGACACCCGAAGAACGGGCCGTGCTGGCGCACTGGTTCGAAGGTGGTGCGGCGGGGCAGTAAACCGGCGGCGATCACCGAACGGCTGTCTCGCAAGCGCACGCCAGTCCCCCTCCCCCCGCCTGCGGCGGGGAGGGGTTAGGGGTGGGGGGCGCCGCCGCCCACCGGACGGCGACCGAACATGATCGCCGATGCTCCCGGTTCCAATCCCATCTGACGGGCGGGACCGCCCCCGCCCCAGCCCTCCCCGCCACGTCGTGGGGGGAGGAAGTACCTTCAGCCCTGCCGCGGGCGGACGTCGGCCACGACGAGGTCGTGGTCGGAGATGGCGCTGCCGGCCGCATCGACCGCCGGCACCGTTGCCGGATCGGCCACGGCGACGCCGCGGCAGAACAGCCAGTCGAGCCGGGTGAACGGCGCCTCGGGCGTGCCGTCCGGCCGCGTGCGCAGGCTGACGTGGCGCGTATTGCAGGCCTGCCAGGCGAAACCGGCGGCGCGCATCTCGGCAAAGAGCGGCTCGGCCTCCTCGACGGCATCGAGCGGCAGTTCCGCGCCGGCCGGGCCGACGGGCAGCGCGTTGGTGTTGAGGTCCCCGCCGATGACGACCGGCCCCCCCGGCGCCAGGTCCTCCACCGCGGCGAGCAGGCGCCGCGCCTGGGCTGCGCGGTCCGCGGCGTCGCTGTTGCTTTCGAGGTGGACGGAGACGGCGAGCAGCTCGCCAGCCGCCGCCGCGACACGGGCGGCAACCGCCATGCGCCCGCCGAGCCGCCGCTGCCCGACCTCTGCCCCTGCGAACCACCGCCCGCCGTCGTCGAGGCGGATCACCGCCGCGTCGCGGAACGGCAGCCGCGACAGGATAGCATTGCCGTGCAGGCCGACCGCATTGGTCTGCCCCGCGTGCCAGACGCGCTCGCGCGTGTCGCCGAGCCCGAGCTCGACGAATTCCGTGCCGAAGGCGTAGCCCATGCCGAGCGCATCGGCGAGGAGCCGCACGGTGTGGACATTGCCCGATCGCGCCATGCCGATGTCCATCTCCGACAGGAGGACGACATCGGCATCGACCTGCCGGAGCAGCACGACGGACGCCTCGTGGTACTTGCAGCGCTCCGCATTCCACGCCGCGACGCGCAGGGTCGTGGCGGCGCCCGTGACCGCCGCCAGGGGCCGCATCTCGATGGCGTTGAGCGCCGGCAGGTCAGCCGCGATGCGGTCATGCTCCGCTTTGACGGCCGGCACGCGCCGCGCCTCGTCCAGGATGCCGTAGCCCGGCCCGCGCAGCTCGGCGGTGGTCGCGGTGACGAGGCGCTCCAGGGTGGTGATGGTCATGATGGGATCACTTTCGGCGAGCTATTACCGGGAGGCGCGGAACACCGGCTGATGCCGGCTCTGGCGCGTCCTTATCGTCCGAGCGCATGTGTCGCACGGTATTTCCGCAAAGCAGACGCCGTGGCAAGCGAACCGCCCGTCATGGCCGGGCTCGTCCCGGCCATCCACATTTTGCCGCCTCGCACATGCCTCGAGGCGTGGATGCCCGCGACGAGCGCGGGCATGACGGCAGGTGGTACCGCCCGTCACCACTTCACGCGGCGACGGCGGCCTTCTCGTCGGCGAGGGCGGCAAGGCCGCGGGCGCGGGCGAGGCAGGCCGGCAGCTCAGGGTTGAAGCGCTCGGTGATCTCCATGATCATGGTCGTGCCGGCCGGGAAGGTGAGTTCCGCAAAGATCTCCTCCCACGGGATGTCGCCCCAGCCGAGCGGCATGTGCAGGTCGCCGATGCCGAGCGCCATCGCCTCGCTCGGGTGGAAGAAGCGCGTCATCGTATAGGGGCGGCCGAAGGAATCGTGCACGTGCAGGTGGCCGGCCACCGGCGCCATGGCGCGGATCTCCGCCCGCCAGTCGAGGCCGCGGCGCTTCGATTCGATATAGGCGTGGCTGAAATCGATGAGGGCGCAGAGGTTCGGATGGCCGATGGCGGCCACCGTCGCGGCAACCTCGGACGGCGTCTGGCGGTATTCGTCGTCGCCCATCGCGAAGATGTTCTCGAGCGCGATGCGCACGCCATAGCCGCGGGCGACCTCGGCCATCTCGGCGAGCGCCTCGCGCTCCATGGCGTCGATCAGGCCCATCTCGCCGCGCGTCTTCATGGGCGCCATGCCGGAGTGATGCACGAGGACGCTCGCCCCGACACGGTCGCACAGCTCCAGCATCGCCCGCATCGCCGCCTTCTGGTACGGCAGGTTCACCGCATCCATGAAGTTCGAGCAGACGAGGCCGTGCACCGTGTAGCCGAGCTTGTAGCGCTTGGTGATCTCGACGAGCTTGCCGATCCGCTCGGGCAGCACGCGCCCGCCGGAGACGAGGTCCTCGCTGTAGAGCGACAGTTCGGCGATGTCGGCGCCGAGGTCCGCATGGCGGGCGAGCGCCCGCTCCAGCACGGAGAGGTCGCCGGTGCCGTTGCCCGTGCAGAAGCCGACGCCGGCGATGATGTTGCTTGCTTGCGACATGATGCGTTCCATCCTCCTCGGGAATTAGTCAGGCAGCGGCGACCGCCGCGCGGCTCGTCTCGACGCTCTCGGCAAGGCCGAGGCGCAGCCCCGTCTCGCCGTCGAAGAAATGCAGGCTCTGGGGCAGGAGCTTGAGGCCGACGCGCTCGCCCGGGGCGAGGTCCGTCTCCTCCGACAAGGCCACGGCGAAGGGCAGGCCGTCGATGTCGGCGTAGACGACCCGGCCGGCGCCGAGCTCCTCCACGAAATCGACCGTCGCCGGCAGGGCGCCGGGGCTGTCGGCGGCGACGAGCTCCACCTGCTCCGGCCGCACGCCGAGCGCCACCGGCCGGCCGGCATGGGCGCGGGCGAGCGGCAATTCAACGGCGATGCGCCGGCCGTCGAAGTTGAAGCCGTCAGGGGTCATGGCGCCGTCGATGAAATTCATGGCCGGGGCGCCGATGAAGGCGCCGACGAAGCGCGTGCGCGGCCGGTGGTAGACCTCGGCCGGGCTGCCCACCTGCTCGACGCGACCGCCGTTCATGACGACGAGGGTATCGGCCAGCGTCATCGCCTCCACCTGGTCATGCGTGACGAAGACCGAGGTCGCCGCGAGGCGCTTGTGCAGGCGGCGAATCTCGGCACGCATCTGCACCCTGAGCTTGGCGTCGAGGTTCGACAAGGGCTCGTCGAACAGGAACACCTTGGGCTCGCGCACGATGGCGCGGCCCATGGCGACGCGCTGGCGCTGGCCGCCCGAGAGCTCGCCCGGCCGGCGGCTGAGGTAGTCCTCGAGGCCGACGACGCGTGCCACCTCGGCGACGCGCCGCTCGCGCTCCGCCTTCGGCACGCCGGCGACCTTGAGCGCGTAGCCGATGTTGCCAGCGACGCTCATGTGCGGATAGAGCGCGTAGTTCTGGAACACCATGGCGCAGCCGCGCTCGCGCGGCTCCAGCCGGTTGACGACCTTGTCGCCGATGCGGATCTCGCCCGCCGTGATCTCCTCGAGCCCGGCGATCATGCGCAGCAGGGTCGACTTGCCGCAGCCGGACGGGCCGAGGATGACGACGAAGGCGCCGTCCGCGAATTCGAGATCGACCCCGTGCAGCACCTGCGTCTTGCCGTAGGCCTTGCGCACGTTGCGGATGGAAATGCTGGACATGTCCTTGAGCTCCGTCACTTCTCGGTGGCGATGAGGCCGCGCACGAACCAGCGCTGCATCAGCGCCACGACCACGACCGGCGGCAGCATGACGATGAGCGCCGCCGCCATGGCAACGTTCCAGTCCGGTAGGCCGCCATAGGGGTTGGGCACCATCTGCTTGAGCTCGATGATGGCGGTGCCGTAGGTGCCCCGGTCCGTGGTGACGAGCAGCGGCCACAGGTACTGGTTCCAGGCGTAGACGAACATGATGGTGGCGAGCGCCAGCATGTTGGTGCGCGACAGCGGCATCAGGATCTCGACGAAGAAGCGGAAGGCCCCTGCCCCGTCCATCTTCGCAGCTTCGGCGAGTTCGTCCGGCACCGTCATGAAGAACTGCCGGTAAAGGAAGGTGCCGGTGGCGGTGGCGACCAGCGGCAGGATGAGCCCGACATAGGAGTTGAGCAGGTTCCACTGCAAAGACACTTCGACGCCGGACAGGACCGCGATGAGCGCGCTGATGCCGGTGACGTCGAGGATCGCCTGCAGCGGCGCGAGCGCGTTGGCCGCGACCGCATAGGTCGGCACGATGCGTACCTCGAGCGGCAGCATCAGCGTGACGAAGATGACCCAGAAGAAGATCATCCTGAGGCGGTAGTTGAAATAGACGATGGAGAAGGCGCTGAGCGCCGCGATCATCACCTTGCCCAGGGTGACGCCGGCCGCGAGGATGAAGCTGTTGGCGAGCTTGGTGCCGAAGTCTCCCCGCTGCCAGGCCGCGCCGAGATTGGTAAGAAGCTCGTCGCCGAGGGCGAAGCTGAAGGGGATGCGGTTGACCGCCTCGACGGTCTGCGTCGCCGCCGTGAAGGCCATCCACACCGGCAGCAGCACGACGAGGAGCCCGCCGATCATGATGGCGTAGGTGACGGCATTGAAGATGGGGGTGCGCTCGATCATCTCGCCCGCCTCACTTGTAGTGCACGCGCCGCTCCACCCAGCGAAACTGGATGAAGGTGAGCACCATGACGAGCAGCATGAGGATGATGCTCTGGGCCGCGGCGCCGGAATAGTCGAGGCCTTTGAAGCCGTCGGAATAGATCTTGTAGACGAGGAGGTTGGTGGCGTTGGCCGGCCCGCCCTCGGTGAGGATGTCGACGATGCCGAAGCTGTCCGGCCCGACGAAGCTCTCGGTGAGGTTGATGACGAGCAGGAAGAAGAAGGTCGGCGTCAGCAGCGGCAGCTGGATGTCGAGCATGCGCCTGAGCGGCCCGGCGCCGTCCATGGCGCTCGCCTCCATCAGCGCCCGCGGGATCGACTGCAGTGCCGCCAGCAGGAAGATGAAGTTGTAGCCGATCCACTTCCACGCGAAGCACAGGACGACGAGCGCCATCGCCTGGGCGCCATTGATCGACGGGTTCCACAGGCCCGGCCACCACTGGTTGACGAAGGCGACGAGCCCCGTCTCGGGCGCGAAGATGAAGCGGAAGGCGAGGCTCACGGCCGGCGCCGCGACCGCATAGGGCCAGACGTAGAAGGAGCGGAAGCCCCTGGAGCCGCGCAGCTGCCGGTCGACGAAGAGGGCGAGGACGAGCGCCTGGGCGAGCGCCAGCGCCGTCGCCGCGAAGGCGAAGACGCAGCTCGCCACGACCGACGACCAGTATTTGCCGTCCTTGAGCACAGCGGTGAAGTTCTCGAGGCCGACCCACTGGTTGCCGCCGCCCCAGGGCATCTCCAGCGTGAAGGCCCAGTAGAGCGCGGCGCCCGTCGGCCAGTAGAAGAAGACGAAGACGAGCAGCAGCTGCGGCAGGATGAGCAGGTAGGCGAGGCTGCCGGCCCTGAAGACGGCGCGCTTTTCCATCGGGTTCGCTCCGGAGGCTCGACGCGGGGAACCGCGGCGCCGCATGGGCGCCGCGGCCGTTCGGCTGGCCTCAGAGGAGGCTCTTGCCCGCGTAGGTCTTCTCGAAGCGGCGCAGCACGGCGTTGGAGCGCTCGGCAGCCTCGTTCAGCGCCTCCTCGACGCCGACCTTGCCGGCGAAGATGCCCTGCAGCGCGTCCGTCACCTCCTTGCGGATCTGCATGAAGCCGCCAAGGCGGATGCCGCGGGTGATCGGCGTCGTCGGCGTGAAGGTCAGGCTCTCGATGGCGAGCTCGCGGCCCTTGTAGGGCGCCTTGTCATAGAAGCCCTTGGCCTTCATGGCTTCGAAGCCGGAGTTGGTGACCGGGATGTAGCCGGTGACCGTCGACCACCACTCGGCCGATTCCGGCGTGCCGATGAACTTGAGGAAAGCCGCGGCGCCCTTGTATTCCGGCTCCGACTTGCCGGCGAGGACCCACAGCGAGGCGCCGCCGACGAGCGAGTTCTTGCGCTCGGTGCCGTTCCACACCGGCAGCATGGCGACGTCCCACTTCATGTCCGCGGCGGCCGTCTTGCCGATGGTGCCGTGGTCGGCGATCGAGGTCTGGATCATCTGGCAGGCGCCGGAGGCGAAGGACGGGACGATGTCCATGCCCGCCTCCTTCGTGCGCACGGTGAAGACGCCCTCGTCCGCCATGCGCTTGAAGAACTTCACGTGGTCGACGAACTTCGTCTTGTTGAACACGACCTCGGCGTCGAGCCCGTCATAGCCGTTGTTCTTGGTGGCGATCGGCTCGCCGTGGATGGCCGAGAACTGCTCCAGGATCTGCCAGGTGTCGAAGTTGAAGCCGAGCGGGCACTCGTAGCCGGCCTTCTTCAGTTCGCGCGCCACCTCTTCCACCTCTTCCCAGGTGGCGGGGGCCTTGTCGCGGCCGATCTTGGCGAAGGCATCCCTGTTCCAGTAGAGCATCGCCGTCGACGAATTGTAGGGGAAGGACAGGAGCTCGCCCTTCGCCGTCGCGTAGTAATTGGCGATGCCGGAGAAGTAGTCGTCCCACTTCACCTCGTAGCCGTTGTCCGCCATCAGCTTGCGCGCCGGCACATAGGCGCCGGAGAGCATGAGGTCGAGCGTGCCGCCGTCATAGACCTGCACGATGGTGGGCTGCTTGCCGGCGCGATAGGCGGCGATGGCGTTCTGCACCGCGTTGGGATAGCCGCCCTGGCCGACGCAGACGGCCTCGAACTCCTGCTGCGAATCGTTGAAACGCTTGCAGGTTTCCTGCACGCGCTCGCCGAGGTCGCCCGTGAGGCCATACCAGAACTCGAACCTGGCGCGCTCGGCGGCGGCCGGCGAAACGGCGAAGGCGGCGACGAGCGCACCCGCGGCCGCAGACATCTGCAGCTTGCTGACGAAGGACATTCCGCAACTCCCTGATGCTGGCGGGCCAGGCGGCCGGCCCTCATGCGGGGAGGTTGCTACGCCCTGTGTCTGACAGTTTTATTTCATATCCACAGCGCTTAACTCAGCCGGCAAAGCGCACGACTGTCATTATTCTGTCAGGTGGCGCGGCGAAAAGGCCCACATCTCTCAGCTTTCGGCCTTTTCGTATGTATAGCGAAAATCGCAGTGGCTCGCGCCCTGCATGATGGTCTGGGAGCGGGCGAGCTTGAGCTTGTCGTCATAGCCCTCGCAGAAGGTGCCGTCCCGCTGGCACGACAGCAGGTGGCCGATCTCGCCGAGGCCCATCTGCCGGTACATCTCGGCATAGCGGCAGCGGGTGACGTTGAAGGCGAAGGTCGTCTCGGTCTTCTCGATCACGTCGATCTCGAGGGCGTTCTCCATGGTCCACAGCGGCTGCAGCGCGGCGAAGCCCTCGATGGAGGTCTCGCCGTTCTGCATGGCGGCGAATCGCGCGCCCTGCTCGATGGAGGAGCGGCGCACCGCATCCGCCACCGCCTTCTGCGCCATCGCGACGCCGTGGCTCTCCTTCAGCGTCTCGTAGACGTGCTTGAGGATCTCGGCCTCGATGCGCCGGCGCTCGATCATCGGCATCAGCGGGGGTGCCGCGGTATCCGTGACTGCCGTGTGCTTGGCTGTCGTATCCTTGGCTGAAGCCATCATCCTCTCCTCTACCCGGCGACGTGGCCGCCGAGATAGGCCTCGACGATGCGCGGGTCGCTGGCGAGCTCGGCCGCCGGCCCGGCAAGGACGACGCACCCGCCCTCCATCACCGCGGCCCTGTCGGCGACCCTGAGCGCCCCGCGCGCATTCTGCTCGACGATCAGGATCGACACGCCCTGCTGGCGGATCTGCGCGACGAGATCGAAGATAAGCTTGACGAGCTTGGGCGCAAGGCCGAGCGACGGCTCGTCCAAGAGCAGCACCCTGGGGCTGCGCATCAGCGCGCGGGCGATGCACAGCATCTGCTGCTCGCCGCCCGAGAGCGAGCCTGCCGCCTGCCCCATGCGCTCGCCGAGGATGGGGAAGAGCGGCAGCACCTCGTCGAGGCGGGCAAGGCCCTGCGGGCCACCGCCGAGGACGAGGTTCTCGCGCACGCTCATGGTGGCGAAGATCTGCCGCCCCTCGGGCGCCTGGCAGAGGCCGCGCGCCACGATGGTGTGCGAGGGCGCGTTGGTGATGTCCTCGCCGGCGAGCGTGATCGTCCCACTCCTGACGCGGTAGATGCCCGAGAGCGCGCGCATCAGCGTCGTCTTGCCGACGCCGTTGGCGCCGAGCATGGCGACGATCTCGCCTTCGCCGAGGTCGATGTCGATGCCGTGCAGGATCTCCTGCACGCCCATCGAGACGTGGAGGTCGCGGACTTCGAGAAGCGCCATGGCCCTATTCCTCCACGCCGAGATAGGCTTCGAGCACGGCCGGGTCCTTGCGTACCACTTCGGGCGCGGCATCGGCGATCTTGCGGCCGGTGGCGAGCACCACCACCCGCTCGCAGATGCCCATGACGAGGCCCATGTCGTGCTCGACGAGGAGCACGGTCATGCCCTCGCCGTGCAGGCGCTTGATGAAGGCCGCGAGTTCGCGCGTCTCGGTGTCGTTGAGACCGGCCGCCGGCTCGTCGAGGATGATGAGCTCCGGCTCCATGGCGAGCGCGCGGGCGATCTCGAGATATTTGCGCCGGCCATAGGAGATGTTGGCCGCGAGCTCTCCGGCGAGACCTTGCAGGCCCACCTGCTCAAGCGCCGCCCAGGCGCGCCGCGAGATGGCCTCGCTCCGCCCCTTGCCGCCGAACACCGCCCCCGCCGCATTGACGCCGAGCATCCCCGCCGCCCCGACCGAGACATTGTCGAAGACGCTCATGTTCGGGAAGATGCGCAGGTTCTGGAACGTGCGGCCGATGCCGAGCCGGGCGATGCGGAAGGGCTTCTGGCCGTCGATGCGCCGGCCCTTGAAATGCACCTCGCCCGCCGACAGCGGCGTGAAGCCCGAGATGAGGTTGAAAAGCGTCGTCTTGCCGGCGCCGTTCGGGCCGATGACGCCGACGAGCTCGCCCTTGGCGACGGTGGTCGAGACGCTGTCGACCGCGGTGAGGCCGCCGAAGCGGCGCGTCGCGCCGTTGATGGTGAGAAGCGTCGTCATCGCCAGCCCACCTCCGAGCCTGCCTTCGTGCCTTCACCGCGCCATGCGCCGCCGAGCTGCCGGCGCACGAGGTCGAGCGCCGAGACCTCGCCGATGATGCCCTTGGGCATCAGCAGGATGGAGAAGAACAGCACGCCGCCGACGATGATGTTGCGGAAGTCGCCGACCGGCCTGAGCACCTCCGGCAGGAGGATGAGGACGAGCGCCCCGATGACCGCCCCCGGCAGGCTGCCGAGCCCGCCGACCACCACCATCGCCAGGATGAGGATGGATTGCGGGAAGGAGAAATCCGCCGGCGAGATGTAGCCGGCCGTGTGCGCCCACAGCGCCCCGGCGATGCCGGCGAAGAAGCCGGAAACGGCAAAGCTCTCGATCTTCAGCCGCACGGTGTCGAGCCCCATCGCATCCGCGCACTGGTCGTCCTCGCGCAGCGAGCGCAGCGCGTTGCCGTAGTAGGAATGCGACAGGCGGTGGATCACCCACAGCGAGGCGAGCGTGACGACGGCCACGACGAAATAGGCGGAGGCCGGCCGCGACAGGTCGTAGCCGAAGAGCGTGAGGCCGCTGGTGATGAGGATGCCGTTCGGTCCCTTCGTCACCGGCACCCAGTTGAGCATGACGAGATAGAGCATCTGCCCGATGCCGAGCGTCGCCACGGCGAAATAGATCGAGACCAGCCGCATGGTCGGCAACGCCACGAGGACGGCGACGAAGGCGGCGCCGAGCCCCGCGAGCGGCAGGGTCCAGCCGAAGGAGAGGCCGGCATCCGTCGCGAGCAGCGCCGCCGTATAGGCGCCGACGCCGTAGAAGGCGGCATGGCCGAGCTGCAGGAGCCCTGCGACGCCGGTGACGAGGTGCATGGAGGCGGCGAGCAGCACGAAGATCAGCGCGAGATTGGCCACCTGGTAGAGATAGCTGCGGTCGAAGGCGCCGAGCACCGCTGGCACGACCCCGAGGACGAGGACGAGCACGGCCGCGACGACGAGAAGGGGGCGCAGACGGTCAGACACGGTCGCGAGCTCCGCCAAAGATGCCGCGCGGGAAGAAGATGAGCGTCACGATGAGGAAGCCATAGGCCACCATGTCGGCCCAGACGGAGGGCACGAAGATGGTCGCGATGCTCTCGCTGAAGCCGAGGATGAGCGCGCAGATGACGGCGCCGGGGATGGACGAGAGCCCGCCCATGACCATGGCGACAAAGGCCTTGATGCCGGGGATGAAGCCCATGCTCGGAAAGATGGCGCCGTAGTAGAGCCCGACGAGGATGCCGGCCGCCGCCCCCATCATGGAGCCCACGGCAAAGGTCCAGATGATGGTGCGGTCCGTGTTGATGCCGACATATTTGGCGCCGAGCGGATTGCTCGACACGGCGCGGATCGACAGCCCGACATTGGTGCGCTTGAGGACATATTGCAGCCCGCCCAGCATCAGCGCCGCCACGACCAGGATGATGACGTCGCCCGAGACGATGGTGACGGGGCCGAGGCTGATCGGGCTGTTGAGCAGCCGGTCGAGCGGCACGGTCTGGAACTGCGAGCCAAAGCCGATCTCGACCGCTTCGCGCACGACGATGGACACGGCGAGCGACGACATCAGCGTCGCCTCGCGCATGGCGCGCGACTTGAGCGAGGCCTCGTCGCTGAAGCGCCGGAACGGCTTGAAGGCTATGCGCTCCAGCCCGACGCCCGCGAGCGCGCCCACCGCCACCACGACGAGGAGCACGACGATGAGCGGCGGCGCGAAGGCCGAGATGACCACGAGCCCGGCGAAGGCGCCGACCGTGTAGACCTCGCCATGGGCGAAGTTGACGACGTTGAGCACGCCGAAGATCAGCGTGAAGCCGATGGCCATCAGGGCATAGACCATGCCAAGGGACAGGCCGATGGCGAGCTGCTGCAGGTAATAATCCATCGGGACCGGGAGGTTGGGGCCGAAGAGGCCGCGGGACTCATGCCAATGGTTTTCGAGACCGACGCTCTCCAGCGTCATGGCCGGGTTGGTCCCGGCCATCCACGCCTTTGACGCCGCCTGGCCGCGCGAGGCGTGGATGCCCGCGACAAGCGCGGGCATGACGGCCGTGGAACCGGGCCGCCGGCATCATGCACCAGCGCCCCGCATCGCAGTTCAGTTGGAGACGGCGACGAACTGGCCACCCTTGACGACGGCCTTGGTCAGCTTCTTGGCCGGCTCGCGGTCGGCATCGAAGGTGGTATCGCCGGTCACGCCGGGGAAGTCCTTGGTTGCGGCGAGCGCATCGCGCACCTTCTCGCGCGTCGGCTCCGGCCAGGCCTTCTCGAGCGCGGCGAGCATGATGTTGACGGCGTCATAGGCCTGGGCAGGGAACTGGCCGGGCTCCGCCTGGCCGGTCTTCTCCTTCCAGGCCGCGACGAACTCCTGCACCTGCGGCGCCGGGTTCGACGGCAGGAAGGTCGCCGTCAGATGCATGCCCTCCGCATCGGCGCCGGCAAGCTCGATGAGCTTCTGGTTATAGGCGGCCGACGTGGAATAGACCGGGATGGTGAGGCCGAGCTGCTTCATCTGCTTGAGGAACTGCGCCCCGTCCTCGTAAAAGAAGCCGGTGTAGATCGCGTCCGGCTTCTCGCGCGCGATCTTGGTGATGATCGGGCGGAAGTCGGCGAGGCCGCGGTTGAAGAACTCGCTGAACACCACCTCGCCGCCCTTTGTCTTCACCTCGTCGGCGAAATTGGAGACGACGGTCTGGCCCCAGTCGGTCTGCTCGGCGATGACGGCGATCTTCTTGAAGCCCTGATCCGCCATCCAGTCGGCGTTATAGGGGCCTTCCTGCGCCTGGGTGGTGATGTTGCGGAACTGCCATTCCGAGATCTTGGCATAGTCCGGATGCGAGGCCGTCTGCGACAGCTGCGGCATGCCGGCGCTCTTGTAGACCTGGGCCGAGGCCATCGACACGCCGGAGGTGAAGTCGCCGAGCACGCCGACGATCTGCTTGTCGTCGACGAACTTGCGCGCGATGGCGATGCCTTCCTTGGCGTCCGAGCGCGAGTCCTCGAAGACGATCTCCACCTTGAACGGCTTGCCGGAGGCGTTGAACTTGGCGAGCGCGATCTCGGCCGCGTTCTTGAAGTCCTGGCCGTACTGGGCCGTATTGCCCGTGAGCGGGAGCTGGTAGCCGATCTTGACGACCGGCTGCTGCGCGAGCGCCGCCCCGCCCGAGGCGACGAGCGCGGCGAGCCCCGCGCCGATCAAAAGGTCACGTCTGTTCATCTCAGTCACTCTCCCCGATTGTCTTCGGCGTCTCAGGCCGCCTTGCCCGGCAGCACCCTGAGGCGGCAGCAGCCGCTCTCGCCCGGCTTCCATGTCTCGCCGGCGAAGGTGAAGCCGGCGGCGGTGAACAGGCCCGTGTCGATGGCGCCCGCCATGCGGCACAGCTTGTGCACGTCCTCGTCGGAGCGGCCCATCTCCTGCCAGGCTTCCTTCAGCGGGCAGCGGTGGAAGTAGATCTCCAGCTCCTCCCCGTCGCAGCGGCGCACCTCGGGCGAGAACATGCGCTCGCCCTCGATGATGCCGCCGAGGAAGGCGTCCTTCAGCCCGTTGAGGTCGCCCGGGCCGTAGTCCTTGAAATTGCGCCCCATGTCCTCGCCCATGCGGCGGGTCGCCTTCATGCCGAGCTCGAGCGCCTTTTCCTCGCCCAGCTCCTCGCGCAGCGTGTCGAACATGTAGGCATAGGCCGCCGCGCGCATGGCGAAGGCCCGGCGCAGAAGGTTGATGGTGTTGTCGTCGGCTTTGTCCGCCATGTCGTCCTCTTCCACTGCAGGCTCAAAGCGATTCAAGCGATCTCGCGGGCATCACGCCAGCGATAAAGAATGAGATTGAGCGGCGCGAGGCGCCGCAACAGCCCGTGCATCGGCAGGGGCCGTGGCTCGCTGAACGGCAAAGCAACTTCCGCGCCATCGACGGCGCGCGCCAGTTCGCGGCCGATGCTGAGCGACAGCGCCACCGCCCGGCCGTTGCAGCCGGCCCAGGCATAGGCGTCCGGCCCGAGGCGGTGGAAGCGCGGGAAATAATCGGTCGTCATGCCGATATAGCCGTTCCACACATGGTCGAAGCGCACCTCGCCGATCTGCGGGAAGATGCGCTTGAGCCGCTCGCCGATGCGCCGCCTGAGCCGCTCCGCGCCATTCACCGGGGCGATGAGTGCCCCTCCGGTCACGAGCCGGTGGCGCGCGTCGTAGCGCATGAACCAGAGGTCGCCGTGGGTGTCCGACACGGCCTGGCGGCCGGGAATGATCGAGGCACGCAGATTGTCGCCGAGGGGCTCGGTGGCCATCTGCCACGACAGCACCGGCACCACCTCGTGTGCGATGGCGGGCGCGAGTTCTGTGGCGAATTCCCCGGTATAGGCATTGGTGGCGAGCACCAGCGCCTTGGCCCGCACCTCGCCTTGCGGCGTCGTGACGCGCCAGCCGCCGCCCTCGCGGGCGAAGGACAGGGCCGGCGTGCCGGCGAAGATGCTCACGCCCTGTGCCGCCGCGGCGCGCGCGAGGCCGCGCGTGAGCGCCAGCGGATTGATGTGCCCGCCGCTGCGGTTCCAGAAGCCGCCGTGCCAGGCCTCGGATCCGGTCATCTGGCGCACGCGCTCGCGGTCGAGCAGCTCGACCGGCGCGCCATGGCGACTCCACTGCGCGACGCGCGCCTCGGCGATCTTCATGCGCCCCGGTGTATGCACGGGCTGGATCCAGCCCGTCTGTTCCGCCTCCGCGGGGATGTCGAGGCGGCGCACCAGGTCGAACAGTACGGACGCGCTGTCGCGCAGCAGGGCGACGAAGCGCTCGCCCTCCGCACCGTGCCTCGCGACGATATCGTCCGGGTTCGGCCGCGTCAGGGTGGGAATGACCTGGCCATTGTTGCGGCCCGAGGCGCCCCAGCCCGGGGCGGCGGCTTCGAGGAGCACGACGCGCTTGCCGCCCTCGGCGAGATGGAGCGCCGTCGACAGGCCGGTGAAGCCGCCGCCGATGACGACGACGTCGCCGGTCGCCGAACCGGCGAGCGACGGGTAGTCCCCTCCCGGCGGCGTCACGGCCGCCCACAGCGACGGCGGCCATGCCGGCTCGATACGCTCCAATGCCCCCTCCTCGTCCCGCTGCGGGCGACAGCCCGAAGCGTCTCAAAAACGTAACTTATTGATCATTTCGCGACACCCGCAAGCCCCCAATTCCACGCCAGGCAGGAGAATATCCATATTTCCCACATAAGAACGGGCATTTCCCCGATGGGCGGCAAAATGAAAACGGCCGCCTGCGCGATGGCGCAGGCGGCCGTGATGCTGCCTCGGAGAGACCTTGCGCTCAGAACTTGTAGTTGAGACCGGCGCGGACGACGCTGAACTGCGTGTCGCTCTTGAGCGTGAGGGTGTCGCCGGCGAGCGCCGGGTCCGTCCCCGTGTAGCCGAGCCGCGTGTTCTTGTCGCCGAGATCGACGTAGAGATATTCGCCGCGCAGGGTCAGGTTGTCGGTGATGGCATACTCGAGGCCCGCACCGAGCGTCCAGCCCCACTGCGTGTGGTTGCCGCGGCCGGCCCAGGAATCCTCGCCGATATCGTCCGCGACCGTCATGCGGTGCTTGACCTGGCCATAGGCGAGACCGCCGGTGGCGTAGATGAGGAGGCGCTCGGTCGCCGTGAAGCCGAGGCGTGCGCGCACCGTGCCGTACCAGTCCACCGTCGCCTTGGCGAAGACGGAACCGCCGTCACCCTCGAAATCCGACACGACGCCGGCGATGCGGCGGCTGACGTTGA
This sequence comes from Chelatococcus caeni, assembly GCF_014196925.1. GTDB lineage: Bacteria > Pseudomonadota > Alphaproteobacteria > Rhizobiales > Beijerinckiaceae > Chelatococcus_A > Chelatococcus_A caeni. The sequence goes on from NZ_JACIEN010000003.1 coordinate 595,394, forward strand.
TGTAGTTGAAATCGGCCTCGGCGCCGAGGACGAACTGGCCGATCTGGTAGTTGTAGCCGATCTGCGCGCCGCCGGTGAAGCCGCCGCTGTCGGAATCGCTCAGGCCAAGGGCCGCGCCGACATTGATCGACTGCAGCGTATCCTCGTCGCGAACGTGAAGAGAGCCATGCTCCCACGCGCCGCCGGCGTTCACACCGGCATAGAAGCCGGTCCAGGTGAAGATCGGCCCGACGGGCACGATCGGGGCCATCTGCCGCGACGGCAGGTCGGCCGCAAGGACCGGGCCGGCGACGGCGAGAGCCAGAATGGAAATCGAAGTGCGAAATGCACGCATCACTACCCCCCAGTGCAAAAGCAGGGGCACTCTACTCATCCCGGGTAACGAATCAATTAAAATCTAAAGAAATCGCTTCGAAACGTCTTCGATCCAGCACAGTTTTAGTTAAAATTTTTCACATATCGTCCTGAGCAGCGGCTCTGCTTGAGACCACGGCCGTCAGATCGCCCCCCCGTCGCCGCCGGACGCCTCGCCGGGAAGGGCCTTGACGCGCACTTCCATAATGTCCGCTCCGAAGCGCGCCAGGGCGTCCGGCCACGATCGCCCCCCGCAGGGCGGCACAGCGGCGAGCAGTAAGACTGGTACATGCCTTACATGTTTCAACGCGCACTCCCGTACGGGGAGCGACCGCGGCCGGCGCCGAGCGGCCGGAACGCCAGACGAGGTTTCAACCCGCGCCCCCGTACGGGGAGCGACAGAACACCATCGCTCCAGTAGCCATGCCTGCGCCGTTTCAACCCGCGCCCCCCGTACGGGGAGCGACCGTCCATCGGCACCGCCAAGGACAAGACGACGTGGTTTCAACCCGCGCCCCCCGTACGGGGAGCGACCGCACCCACGGAGGCGGGACGATGACGAGGCTGACGGTTTCAACCCGCGCCCCCCCGTACGGGGAGCGACTCCGCTACTACGCCCCGGCGACGAGCCGGTTCACTGTTTCAACCCGCGCCCCCCGTACGGGGAGCGACCGGGCCGAGGCCGCTGGCCACACCCTTCATGGCGTAGTTTCAACCCGCGCCCCCCGTACGGGGAGCGACGACTGGCCGGACGTCACGAGCTACGCCGCCTTCCTGTTTCAACCCGCGCCCCCCGTACGGGGAGCGACTTGCCGGGTGAGGAGCCGATCATGGCGAAGAAGGTGTTTCAACCCGCGCCCCCCGTACGGGGAGCGACCGCCGCTTCCGTCATCGCACGTGCGAGATCGCACGTTTCAACCCGCGCCCCCCGTACGGGGAGCGACGTCAAGCTCCTCGGGGGTGCCCGCAAGTGGGGCAAGTTTCAACCCGCGCCCCCCGTACGGGGAGCGACCGCTCGGTCGACAGCAACGGAGACCGAGCTATGAAGTTTCAACCCGCGCCCCCCGTACGGGGAGCGACAGTCGTGTGCTGGCACCTCGCTGGCTCAGGTTCACCCGTTTCAACCCGCGCCCCCCGTACGGGGAGCGACTCCAGGTGGCCGGATCGATCTCCTGCCGCTTGATCGTTTCAACCCGCGCCCCCCGTACGGGGAGCGACTCGGGGAGGAAAGAGGGGCCGGACCGCGGCCGGGGGTTTCAACCCGCGCCCCCCGTACGGGGAGCGACCCGCTCCGGCGCTTTCGGGGGAGGGGGCGTGATGGTGTTTCAACCCGCGCCCCCCGTACGGGGAGCGACGGATGCAGATGGCATCGCCATGACCGCGCGACCGTTTCAACCCGCGCCCCCCGTACGGGGAGCGACCGTGCCGCTCGCAGATCGCTGCCCTGTACTTGGAGGAGTTTCAACCCGCGCCCCCCGTACGGGGAGCGACCCTTCAACCTCGCGGATCCGGGCTTCCGTCTCCTGTTTCAACCCGCGCCCCCCGTACGGGGAGCGACTCGGATGGATGGTCGATCGTCACCGGGCGATAGGCGTTTCAACCCGCGCCCCCCGTACGGGGAGCGACCCATCGTTCTTATCTGATTGCGACAACGAGCAAAACCGGGCGCAGACCACGAAACGCGGCCCGCCGCCGGCGAGGCGGCCGGCACGCCCGCGCCGCAGGCAGAAAGAGATCAACAATGTCAAAGAATTGTCCAATGTGCGAACCGGACGGGGATCGCCGGCACGCTTGCGGTTCGCACCCTGCCTGCGCGGCGGTTGCGCCTCGCGGCAGAAACCGGCTCCCAGCTAGACGATTAAGGGGCCTTCGAGGTCTGTCGCCGGCTTGGCCCCGACGTGTTCGACGCGTCGCTGCCAGTTGGCGCCGAGGTAATAATAGCGCAGGCTGTCGCGCTCGGGCGCGATGAGTTTTTCGAGGCGCGCTTTCAGCAGCGTCCACTGCGCCGGATCGACGTTGATCTCGAAGACGGAATATTGCACCCGCTGGCCGAAATCGCGGCAGGCGCGCGCCACGCGCCGAAGCCGCCCTGCCCCGCCTTGATCCGACGTGTTCACGTCATAGGTCACCAGCACCATCATGGGCACCTCACGTCCACAGCCATGGCGGATAGGCATCGAGGTCGCCGCGCAGGTGCCGGGCCAGAAGCTGAACCTGTAGATAAGGCACCAGGCCGAGCGGAGCGGCCTCCTCGAGGAAGGGATGGCGTCGCCCCTCCTTCTTGCGCTCCTGCCACGCGGTGAGCACGGTCCTGCGCCCTTCCTCGGTCAGCCACACCGCCCCGCCGTCCCGCGTCTCGAAATCACGCGCCCGGACCTGTCGCCGATTGACAAGCGACAATGCCAGCCGGTCGACGAGGACAGGGCGCAGTTCCTCCATGAGGTCGAGGGCAAGGCTCGGCCGTCCGGGCCGGTCGCGATGCAGAAAGCCGACGGCGGGATCGAGCCCCACCGCCTCCGCCGCGCTGCGGCAGTCATGGGTCAGCAGTGTATAGAGGAAGGACAGCAGGGCATTGATCGGGTCAAGCGGTGGCCGGCGCGATCGGCCGCGAAAGCGCATCGCTGCGTCCGGCGAGCGAATGAGCAGATCGAAGACGCTGAAATAAAGGCTGGCGGCCTCGCCCTCCGCACCGCGCAGCGCCTCGGCATCGAGGTCGGCCCGGCTCGCCCGGCGCAGGATATAGGCGAGGCGATCGGTCACCGCGCTCATCCGCTCACTGTGCCCGGGCGAGAATTCCTCGCCGTAGTCGCGCAAGCTCCGCATCAGCACCGACCGCTGGTTGGCGACCTTGCCGAGCACGAGGCCGCGGACGATCTCTACCGGCGTATCGGAAGCGCGGTATTGCGCCCGCCGCAGCAGCACGTTGCCGGCGACGGGGCCCTCGATGCGTGCCTGAAAGCGGCCGCTGCGCTCGAGGAGGACGATGGTGATCCCGGCTGCGGCGCAGGCCCCGATCAATGCGGGGGAAAGATGGACGGCGCCGAAGGCAACGACCGAGGCCAGCATGTGCAGCGGCACGCGGGCGCGCTCGGTGCCCTCGATCTGCGCCACGAGGTTCTCGCCGTCCTTTCTGAGGCTCGCCGCCTCCGTCGTGACATAGAAGGTGTTGAGCAGCTTCTTCAAGCGGCACTCCCTTGCTCGTCGAGCAACGACGCCAGCATGCCCTCGCACCAGGCGCGGGCGGAGCGGGACGACGCCTTCGGCCGGCAGAGATCGATGAGCGAACAGGCGCGGCAACGCTCGGCGCGCCAGACCGCTTTCGGCGTCTCGAGGCTGCGGAAGATCCGGCGCAGCTCGCCGATCGTCTCCTCGGTCAGCCGGCGCAGGTCTGCATCGAAGGGCACCGCGACGCGCCGCTTCGTCTCGCCGTAGAACAGCGCCCCCTCCGGCACCGGTCGCCCCGTCATCTCTTCGAGGCACAGGCCCTGCGCGCAGAGCTGCACCTCGTCGGCGCGGTGCAGCTTCGGCTTGCCACGCTTGAACTCGACCGGATACGGCACCTCTCCACCGGGAGCGGAATGGAACTCGACGAGGTCGGCGACGCCGGCGATGCCGAGCCGGCGCGAGGCGATGGCGAGCGCCGTCTCGCGCCGCGTGCCGCGCGCCTTGCGGCTGTCCGGCCGGTCCGAGGCGATGTGCATCACATGCCCCTCCGCCGTAAAGCGGTTCTCCGCCCACAGACGCTCCAGATGGATGAGCGCCGCCTGCCGCAGGCAATAGACGGCATGCTGGAGCGCCGAGAGCGGAATGGGCTCGGCGTCCAGCTCGTCCGGCTGCGGCAGCGCGTCTTCAGCCATAAGGCATCACAGCCATTCGATGACCTCGACGCCCTCCGGCAGGTTGGCGCGGTTGATTGTCACGAAATAGTCCGAAAAGGCCCGTGCCGGCGGATAGTTGTCGATCTGCCGGTCGATTTTGCGGAACTCGCCGGCGATGTTGCGGCCGATCTCGACGTGGTCGAACAAGGCATGGGCCGGCGCATTGCCAAGGGCGCTCGTGTGCTTGAAGGCGATGACCTTGCGCGACGCCATCTCCCCGCGGGCGGCCGAGCGGTCATGCTCGAACATCGAGACGAGGGCCTCGCGCAGGAGGTCGAGATCGGCTTCGCCGAAGCCGGTGCGCTCGGCGAGTTTGGCGGAAATGAAGCCATGGGCGCGATAGAGGCCGTAGGGCACGATATGCTTGCGGCCCATGGTGCGATTGTCGGTGCGGCCGTTGTCCTCTTCGCTGCCTTCCGTCCGCTGCTTCTTCTCTGCCTCGTTGGTCGCAGCCATGCGCGTGATGGAGATTTCCTGCGGCACGATGGGTTCGACCGATTGGGCGAAGGTCATCTGCACGGGCCCGCGCACCTGGCCGCAGTTGATGCCGGTGGACATCACGGCGCCGAAGGTGCGCACGTCGAAGAAGTTCCGGCACATGAAATCGCGCAGGCGCTGCGCCTCCTCGTCATTTTTCGGGTTGAGCTTGCCCTCCTTCTTCGCCTTCTCGTCATCCGGTCGCAGCGCCACATAGGCCTTGCGGTGCTGCTCGTTGAGGATGGCGCCTTCCTGCACGTAGATATTGCAACCGGGCGCGCCATCGCATGCGAGCTCGACATAGTTGCGAATCTTGCGCTTCAGGCTCACGTCCGAGACGAGCCCGTGGTTCGTCTCGGGATCGAGGCGCGGCAGGTTGCCGGCATCGGGATCACCGTTGGGATTGCCTTTGGAGACATCAAACAGGAGAACGAAATCGTAGCGGTTGGCGAGCGCGGTCATTGGGCGGCCTCCTCCAGTGTCTCTTCGAGGTCCTGATCGGCCTTACGGCGATAGAATTGATGGTAATAGCCGAGCGCAAACTTGCCCTGATCCAGCAGGGAGAGGGTTGCAGGGAACGTCGGCGGCAGCTCAACCATGATTTCCGCGATCTGATTGGCAAAGTATCCTGCCAGCCTGGGTTTATCCCCCTTTTCAGCCTTGTCTCTATGGTGTTGATGCAGCCGCAGAAGCAGCGGAAAGACGCGCTGCGGCGTCGCCGACGCTGCTCCGTAGAACTTGTCTCGAATACTGGCCTTCACAGTGCCGAGAGCCACTTCTTGCATCCTCTCCAGCGCAGCGAACAGGCGACCAAGTAGATAGGCAGGGTCCTTGTTTTTGATGTCGAGGGCCACGGGAGCCTCCTTTTCCCTCTTGAAATTGCGCACGAGGAGCGCGCGCAGCATGCCGGCCCTCAGCGCATTGATCTCCCCGTCCGCGCGGATGCGCATCAGCACGGTCGCGAGCAGCGTCAGCGGATAGGGCGTGCCGGTGAGGATGGCGCGCATCCACTCCCCGGCGAGGTTGGGCGGCACGTTCTCCCGCTTGCCGAGCACCGCCGTCTCGGCGAGATAGCGCCAGAGCGGGGGATAGCCGTCGCGCGGCGGCGGCTCGATCGCCATGTCCGAGACGAAGCGCGCGTAATTGCCGGCGAGCCGGCCGAAATCGTCCTCCAGCCAGAAGCGGATGGACAGGCGCGCCGCATTGGGGGCAAGACCGAGCACATAGAAACGGACGCCTTCGGCGAGCTTGGGCTCGATGTCCTTCAACGGGATGCCACGGCGCATGCGCCCGAGAGCATCGCCGACCTTTCCGGCCTCGATCCCCTCGTCCGGCTGCGATGCGAACCAGGCATTGAAGAAGCTTTCGGCCGCCTCCGCCACCTGCGCATCCGAAGCATCCGCCCAGAAGACCGTGGAGGCATCGCCGATCTGGATGCGATGCCTGTCGTCGGCGAGGAAGGCGTTGAGCGCCGTCGCATATTTGAAAGCGGCCGCCTCGGAGACGGGCGCGTTGTCTCCTTGTATGTGTCCGTAGGATTCGTAGGCCTCTTCATTAAAGGAGACAATTGAGGCCCCTGCGGTTTGAGCGCCCCATACACCTTTGATAGCAGCATGAGTTCTGGCGATCGGACCGAAATTGCCTGTCACAAGACAAACACCCTCGCCAGCCTCCTTTCCAGGCACCTCCTTCCACTTTGCAGCGATCTCGCTCCAGAGATCACGAGCGGCGGGCCGGTCATGCAGATAGACATGCTGTCGCCGCTCCCTCTCCATCGCGAAAACGAGATTCTGGTCCTTCATCTCGTCGGGCCAGAGTGGTGAAGCGAACAGATCGGGAGACCAACCGTCGAGAAAGCGGGACAGGGCGCGAAGACCAGGGTCGGAGACGCCGCTTAGAATTCGACGATGGGCGTCTCGAAACGCGTTCTGCCGCCGCTGCGCGTCCTTGCCTTCAGTGGCGCTCACACCCAATACGAAGGCGGTATTGTCCCACAGAAAAAAGGGTCTTGGCGTGGTGCCAGGGCGCTTGAAAGACGCCGGCACCTGCATCAGCCGCGGCACCTTCTTCTTCCCCGTCCCGTCGCGCAGATCGGTGACGGAAGCGACGCTGCCGTCCTCGTTCAGCGAGATGACGAAGCCGATCTTCTCGGTCGAAAAACCGAAGGGCGGCACGTTCGGAAGCCGGTCGTAGGCTTTGGCGAGGGATGCCAGAATGCTCATGGGGACCTTCGCAATCCTTGCGCCCACGCCCTGTCACGGGCGGCGGGCCACTAAAGGTTCAGCGCAGAATGTCCGGCGAGCCGGGACGGGGCACGCGCATCACGCCATTGTCGAGCCGGGCGCGGAAGAACAGCGACGGCCGCCCCGCCGCCTGATGGTCGATGTCCCACAGCATCAGGCCGAGATCGCGCGGCCGGCCGAAGCCCAGGTCGTCGGTCCGGTGTTCCGGCTCGGGCGCCGGCATCGGCGCATCCGGCGCGATGAGGGAGAAGGCGGCGGCGAACTCGCGCGTGCCGAGGCAAGGCTGGTGGAAGCACTGGCCACGCTCGGCCCGGCGGTTGAAGATGTCGAGATGCTTGCCCTCGTTCTCGTCGCCGTCGGCCTTATCCGTCAGCACGAAATGGGCCTCGATGACATAGGCGACGTCGACGAGGACGGTGGCGGCGCGCTGCTGGCGGCTGTCCTCCACCTTGAGCGCAAGGCCCGCCAGGCTGCCCCGGTTCATGGCCGCCCTCACCGTGCCGGCGGGGATCTTGCTGCCCACCTCGTTGCGGCGGATGGACTGGAAGCGGACCGGCTTCAAAACATGGATGGCGTCGATGACCCAGCGGATCGCCGGCTTCCAGTGGATCGCGTCCAATATGCCGCGCGCCGCCGACGGCGTCATCACGTCATAGGAAACACGTTCAACCTTGGTCTCAGGCCTCGTAAAGCAGGCGTAATCGCCCACGACGCGCAATCTGACGCCATAGCCCATGCCCCACCCCCAATCAGCCGCCTCGCGAGCGGGACGATTGTCCGTCCCCGCCGGACAATCGTCTTTGCAACTTCCCAACCAATTTCGACCCACGCCCACAACGGACGACTCACTCCAATGCAAACCAGCCTTACACAGCGGCGCGCGCTTTTACAGACCTACACCATCCACTGCTCCAGCCCGAGATAGCCGGCGTCTTCCCACAGGAGGCCGACATCGGGTCGGTAGAGGCTCCCCGTCATGAGGACGGCGAACTGGTCGCCACGCTGCTCCGCTGCACGAAAAACGACGTGGCCGTTTGCGAGAAGGAGCGCACGAGCCTTCGGCGGCACCTGCACGATGTAGGGCTGCAGCTCCCGCGCCAGCGCGCCGGAGGGGATGGCCGCGCTGCCGAGCCTCTCCACGATCGACCACGCCTCTGGCGTAGTCGCCACGATCACCGGCTCCATGCCGCTCTCGATCATGCGGAATTTCTCGGCCACGCAGCGATAGGCGAAATCCGTCTCGATGCCCTCGTTGCCCCGACCCATGCGGAAGTCCGAGAGGATCGCCTTTTTGTCGACGCCCTCCGGCCCGACGCGCCAGTAGACCTCGCCGAAGAAATCCTCCATGGCCTGTGGCGACAGGAGATCCTCGTGCTTGTCCGCCATGCGCCCGAGATCGCCGCTCAGACTCTTGATCTCGGGCGGCGGAGGATGGTCGGGCGCGGTGAAGATCGTGACGATGCTCTCGTCCACCGGCCGCCGCCCCTCGCGGTTGCACCGGCCGGCCGCCTGCGCCACGTTGTCCAGGCCCGCCTCGGCCCGCCAGACCCTTGGAAAATCGAGGTCGACCCCCGCCTCCACCAAGGATGTCGCGATGACGCGGCAAGGATGCCCGTCCTTCAGCCGCTGCCGGACATCGGCGAGAATGGCGCGCCGGTCGGCGGCGTGCTGCCGGGTCGACAGATGCACCAGCCCGTCGAGCCCGGCCTCCTGCCCGGCCTGATAGAGCGCGAGCGCGTGCTTGCGGCTGTTGACGACGACGAGGCCCTGGCTCTGGTCCATGAGGGCGGCGACGAGCGCCGCATCGTCCATCTCACCGGCGAAGCGAAGCGTCACGCGCCGAAGCTTGCGGGCCAGGTCCTGCGGCTCGGGCGCCAGTTCCCGGCCGGCGAGCGGCAGGCCGACGGGATGGCCGGCCGGGAAATTGCCGGCATCGAGCGCCGGCTGCGTCGCCGTGCACAGCACGATGCTGCAGCCGTAGTTCGTGGCCAGTTCCCGCAGCGCCGCCACGGCGGGCGCCAGCAACGGGCGCGGCAAGGTCTGCGCCTCGTCGAGGATGATGATGCTGCCGGCGATGTTGTGCAGCTTGCGGCAGCGTCCCGGGCGAGCGGCAAAAAGACTCTCGAACAGCTGCACATTCGTGGTGACGACGACGGGGGCGGCCCAGTCCTCCATGGCGAGCCTCAGCTTGTTCCGGCTCGCCGCTTCGCTGTCCGCCGCAGCGGCGGGAGCCCGCTCCGCCCGCGCCTCGTCGATGGCCGAATGGTGCTCGAGAACCACCTCCCCGCCCAGGAGTTCCCGGAAGATGGCCGCCGTCTGGTCGATGATGGAGGTGAAGGGAATGGCGTAGATGATGCGGCGATGCCCGTGGATCCGGGCGTGATCGAGGGCGAAGCCGAGGGAGGCGAGCGTCTTGCCGCCCCCCGTCGGGACGGTGAGCGTGAACAGGCCGGGCGCCTCGCCGGCGCGGCTCAGCACGTGGTCGAGCACGGCGCTGCGCACGCTGTTCACCATCGTGTCGCGGCTGCCGAGCGCCTCCATCCGCCGCGCGTAGCGGGCCAGCAGCTCCGGCAGGATGGTCTGGAGCGCCGGCCACGCGCGGTCGACCTGTCGTCCCTCGACGCGACAGTAGAAACCCTCCGTATCCTTGAAATCGGCATCGACGAGGCAGGAGAAGAGCATGCGGCCGAGGAAGGCGAACTGGAAGGCGAGCCGCGCCCGGACGGCATCCGCCTCCGCCGGCGCCGCCCCGCGCGCCGGCGGAGGCTCCCAGCGAAAGGCCGGCACGAGGCCGCTCGCATCGGGAGCGATCTCCGCGCGCCAGACAGGATCGAGGGACGCATCGGAGAAGCCCTTCAGCCGTTCGCTCAAGGTGGCGAGGCTTTCCCCCTGCTTGTCGGGCAGGCCGGCATGGTGACCGGCGATGACATAGGCAATGAGTTCGCCGATCAGCCGGTCGTCGCCTTTGGCGAGTGCCAGGACGAGGGCGGCCCCCGCCGTCGAGTGGTCGACCGGCACCTTGCTGCCGTCGAGCCGGGCCGCAAAGCCGGGCGTGTATTTGCCGAGATCATGCAGAAGCGCGGCGAGCCGTGCCGCCTTGCCCGCCTTGAAAGCCGCACCATAGGCGGCTGCGCGGACGGCCGTGTCTTCGAGATGCTCACGCAGCGGCTGCCAGTTGCCGCGATGCCCGTCTTCCGTCGAATGCGCATAGTACATCCGCCCCTCCCAGCCGCGATGGCCTTGCGGATCTACCCTGCACAGATTCGGATGACAGCCGTAGCTCCGCAGGCATGCGGCCGGCGCTCGCGGCAGGCGAATGAGACGTTTCGGGCAGACGACATCGACGTCCCGGCGCCGCGAGGAACGTCGCGGCCGGCCGCTGGACCAACCCGATTGGCAAAAAGCCTGCAAGTGTCTGGAAGTAAACGAGAATGGCGCTCCCAAGGGGACTCGAACCCCTGTTTTCGCCGTGAGAGGGCGACGTCCTAGACCGCTAGACGATGGGAGCGTCTCGCGTGAGGCCGCTTCTATATAAGTGCTTTGCCCCCTGTTCAAGCCCTCTCGTGGCACTTTGTGTCGAAAACCGCAGCTCTCCACAGGCGCGGGACGACCGCAGGGCGGGGGAAGGCTTGACTGCCCCGCCGTGACGGGCGACGAGCGCTCATGAGCGACAAGATGGCGGATGCCGGCGAAACCATCCATTTGACCGCCGAGGCGCAGGATGCCGGCGTGCGGCTCGACCGCGCGCTCGCCCTCAGGCTTCCGGACCTGTCGCGCAGCCGCATCCAGCAGCTCATCAAGGACGGCCACGTCACGGTCGGAGGGACGGCCGAGACGAATGCGTCGCGCAAGCTCGCCGCCGGCCTTCCTGTCGCCGTCACCGTGCCTCCCGCGGCGGCACCGGAACCGTCCGGCGAGGATATCCCCCTCACCGTCCTCTACGAGGACGACGCGCTCATCGTCATCGACAAGCCGGCGGGTCTTGTCGTGCACCCGGCCCCCGGCAACGAGACGGGTACCCTCGTCAACGCCCTTATCGCCCATTGCGGCGCGAGCCTCTCGGGCATCGGCGGCGTCCGGCGGCCCGGCATCGTGCACCGCCTCGACAAGGACACGTCCGGCGTCATGGTGGTGGCGAAGACCGACGAGGCGCACAAGGGGCTGAGCGCCCAGTTCGCCGACCACGGCCGCACCGGGCCGCTTCACCGGGCCTATGTGGCGGTGGTCTGGGGCGTGCCGCAGCCGCTGGCCGGCACCATCAATGCGCCGATCGACCGCGCCCCGCACAATCGCGAGAAGATGGCCGTCGTCCGCGCCGGCCATGGACGCGAGGCGATCACGCACTATATGGTGGAAGAGCGTTTCGCCGCCGGGAATGCGGCGGATGTGGCAAGCCTCGTGCGCTGCCGGCTTGAAACGGGGCGCACGCACCAGATCAGGGTGCATCTTGCCCATCGCGGCCATCCGCTTCTCGGCGACGAAACCTACGGCAGCGGCTTTCGGACGAAGTCCGCCCTCCTTGGCGATGAGGCGCGACTGGCGTTGAGCGTGCTTTCCCGCCAGGCGCTGCACGCCGCCGAGCTGGGCTTCGCCCATCCCGTGACGGGCGAGGAACTGAGCTTCGAAAGTTCGCTGCCGGCAGACCTGCAGGGGCTCGTCGCCGCGCTGCGCGCAAACACATAGTGCGCGGGCGCGGTGTTCGCCGTGTGCGCTAGCGCACATGCCGGAAGAACCCAACGACCGAAACTGCGGTTCTGAGACAGTCGGACGCCCTCTTCCGGACAAGGTGTTCCCGGATGTAGGGTGTTCAAGACGGCTGGCCAGGGGGCGGCCGTCGCACGGCCTGCCGTCAGGGGGCCGAAAGGAGGTGAAAATGGCTACCAGCGCGCTTCCCACGCTCGCCAGCGAAGGCGGGCTCTCGCGCTATCTCGAAGAGATCCGCCGTTTCCCGATGCTGAAGCCCGATGAGGAATTCATGCTCGCGAAGCAGTGGCGGGAGCATGGCGACCGCGATGCGGCGCACAAGCTCGTGACGTCGCACCTGCGGCTCGTCGCGAAGATCGCGATGGGCTACCGCGGCTACGGCCTGCCCATCGCCGAGGTGGTGTCCGAGGGCAACGTCGGCCTCATGCAGGCCGTCAAGCGCTTCGAGCCCGACAAGGGCTTTCGTCTCGCGACCTACGCCATGTGGTGGATCAAGGCCGCGATTCAAGAGTACATCCTGCGTTCGTGGTCGCTCGTGAAGATGGGCACGACCGCGAGCCAGAAGAAGCTGTTCTTCAACCTGCGCAAGGCCAAGGGCCGCATCTCCGCCTATGAGGAGGGCGACCTGCGGCCGGAGCAGGTCAAGGCCATCGCCAAGCGCCTCGGCGTGCCCGAGCAGGACGTGGTCGAGATGAACCGCCGCCTCGGCGGCGACACCTCGCTCAACGCTCCCCTGCGTCAGGACGGCGACGGCGAATGGCAGGACTGGCTGGTCGACGACAGCGACGACCAGGAAACGAACCTCGTGGCGGAGGAGGAGGGCCGCAACCGGCTCGTCGCCCTGCGCCAGGCGCTCGGCGTGCTCAACGAGCGCGAGCGCCGCATCTTCGAGGCGCGTCGCCTGCGCGACGACCCGATCACGCTCGAGGATCTCTCCAGCGAGTTCGGCGTCTCCCGCGAGCGCGTGCGCCAGATCGAGGTTCGCGCCTTCGAGAAGGTGCAGGAGGCCGTCAAGCAGGGTCTCGCCCGCATCGAGGCGCCGAAGGGCGACGGCCAGGCGCTGAGCCCGGCCTGACGTCCCGGCAGAACGGCATTTGAAGAGCAACGGCGGCCGAAGGGCCGCCGTTTTGTTGTGCGGGCGCCCCCGCCCGATGGGAGTCGCGGGAATTGCGCCACCGGCGCTCCCCGCGAACGCTTGCTATTGCTGGCCGGCCCAGGCCCGCAGGGCCGCCTCGAGCGCCTGCTCGCCCGACAGCCCCTTTTCGAAGGCGAGCACCGCGCGCCGGCCGGAGGCATAGCGCAGCGGAATGTCCATCCACGACCGCGACCGAAGCAGCTCGGTGTTGCGCTCCACGTCGCTCGCGAGGTTGGACAGCCCGACCAGGAAGAAGTTCGGCGTCACCGGCACCGGCAGCCCGGCGAGCGGCGTTCCGCGCGCGCCTTCGTCCGTCTTGAGCTGCGGCACGCCCACCTCGCGCACCGCCCGATCGGGATCCGTCTCCTCGAAGGTCATCTCCACCGTGTGGGATGCCGGCAGCGTCGCGTCGGTGTTGCGGCGGAACGTCAGATGCAGCGTGAATCCGGCCTCCGGTACGGAGACCTCGGCCCGCACCACCGTCTCGAGCGGCTGCCCCTCGCCCGCGTTGACGGTGTCGAGGCGCCAGACCGCACGGCCGCCGGTGGCGCGCGGCGCCTGGTTGGCGTCGCCGGTCTCCTCGTAGAGGATGGCCCGCTGCGAGACCGCAACCGCGCTGCCGGGCGGCGTCGCCTGCTGCTGCGGCTGCGCCGGCGGGGTCTGCTCGGGCGGGGGACCCCCGATGCGGTCGTTGAACTTCGTCTCGCCTTCGCGCGCCGGCTCATCGGGCTCCGTCTGTGCCTGGTCCGGCGCCGGTGCGGGCTTCTCCTGCTGCAGCCACAGGGCCGTGCCGGCGATGGCACCGATGGCAAGGGCGAGGACACCGGCGACGATCAGCGTGCGGCGACGCTCGCCGCCGTCGCGGCCGCTGCGCGTCGGGGACAGGCGCGGGCGCGCCGGGCGCTCGTCCTCGGCCCTGGGCGCGGCCCCGTGATCGCCGGGCATGTCGGGCGGCTCGGCCGGCTGGTAGTCGCCGGGCCCATAGCGGGCAACCTCGCCGGCATAGGGGCTCGCACCGGCATAAGGGTCCTGATCATCATCGTAGCCGGCGCCCGTCCCCGCCGCCTGGTCGAAGCGCGGCTCCAGGGGATCCTCATAGACAGGCGGCGCATATTCGTTCTCGATCCGCGCGATGACGTCGTCGAGGGCGATCTGCTCGCGCTCGATATCGGCTTCCGACAACGGCGGGTCGACCGCCCGCAACTGCTGCAGCAGCACGACGCGCGCCCGATCGTAGATCGCGCGCCGCGTCTCGGGGGTGTTGTCCGGCAGGCCGGCCACGGCCCGCGAGAGCAAAGGATAATAGTCCGCCATCGGCTCCCGAATGTCCCGAAAACGTGGGGCCCGTCAACCTTCGAAGGGGTTGTGCACGAGGATCGTATCGTCGCGCTCGGGGCTCGTCGACAGGAGCGCGACAGGGGCGCCGATCAACTCCTCGATGCGCCGGACATATTTGATGGCCTGGGCCGGCAGATCGGCCCAGGAGCGCGCGCCCGCCGTCGTGCCCGGCCAGCCCTCGATGGTCTCGTAGACCGGCTCGACGCGCGCCTGAGCGCCCTGGCTCGCCGGCAGGTGGTCGAGCACCTCGCCGTCGAGGCGATAGCCGACGCAGACCTTGATCTCGTCGAAGCCATCGAGGATGTCGAGCTTCGTCAGCGCGATGCCGTCGATGCCCGAGGTACGCACCGTCTGGCGCACCAGCACGGCGTCGAACCAGCCGCAGCGGCGCTTGCGGCCCGTCACCGTGCCGAACTCGCGGCCGCGCTCGCCGATGCGCTGCCCGATCTCGTCGTCGAGCTCCGTCGGAAAGGGCCCCTCACCCACCCGCGTCGTATAGGCCTTGGCGATGCCGAGCACGTAGCCCACCGCCTTCGGCCCGAGGCCGGTGCCGGTCGCCGCCTGGCCCGCCACCGTGTGCGAGGAGGTGACGAAGGGATAGGTGCCATGATCGATGTCGAGCAGGGCCCCCTGCGCGCCCTCGAAGAGGATGCGGCTGCCGTGGCGACGCTCCTCGTCGAGGAGGCGCCACACCGTATCCATGTAGGGCAGCACCTTCGGCGCCACGGCGGAAAGCTCGTCGAAAATTTCCTCGGCGCCGAACTCGGCGAGGCCGAAGCCGCGGCGCAGGGCGTTGTGATGCGACAGGAGGCGCTCGATCTTGGCGGGCAGCGTCTCGAGGTCGGCGAGATCCATCAGTCGGATGGCGCGGCGGCCGACCTTGTCCTCATAGGCCGGGCCGATGCCGCGGCGCGTGGTGCCGATGCGCGTGCCGGCGTTGGAATTCTCGCGCAGCGCATCGAGCTCGCGGTGCAGCGGCAGGATGAGTGTGGCGTTGTCGGCGATGCGCAGGTTGTCGCGCGTGATGCTCACCCCCTGGGCGGCGAGGCGATCGATCTCGTCGACGAGCGCCTGCGGGTCGAGCACGACGCCGTTGCCGATGACGGCGAGCTTACCCGGGCGCACGACGCCGGACGGCAGCAGCGAGAGCTTGTAGACGGCATCACCGATGACGAGCGTGTGGCCTGCATTATGCCCGCCCTGGAAGCGCGCGACGATGTCGGCCTGCTCGCAGAGCCAGTCGACGATCTTGCCCTTGCCCTCGTCGCCCCACTGGGCGCCGACCACCACGACGTTCGCCATTTACGTCCAGCCTCCGGCTGTTTCCGGCCATCAACATGATAAACCCCGGCGCAAGCTCACCTTGGCCGGGGTTTCCTTGCACCCTCTCTTGGGCGATCGGGAGGCGAAAATCAAGCCCGGCGCATGCGCCCACTGCGATTTGGAACGGCTCCCAGATCAATGCCGCATCGTGTCGCCGCCAAGGCAGCGGGCGACGAAATTGCGGATTTCGAGCGTGCGCAGCGCCTCCTCCAGCACCTGTTCGTCGAGGCCGTGCCGCCAGGCGAGGTCGCGGCGGCTGCGGTCTGCGTCGAGCGTCCTGAGGTCCTCGACATAACCGGCGACTTCGGCCGGGTCGCGGAAGAAGCCTTCGTCGGCCAGCGGCTCGGCCATGCGGGCCATGATCGCGGCGAGCTCGGTCAGCGAGAATTCCGGGTGATACTGCACGCCCCAGAAGACGCCGCGCCCGTGGCGGATCTCCGCCGCCTGCACGCCGGCCATGCCGTTGGACGCAAGCACGATGGCGTTCGCCGGCAGGCTGGCGACGACGTCGAGATGCACGCAGGGTGCATCGAAGGCCCCGGGACGCCCTGCGAGCAGCGCATGGCCCCGCCCCGCCTCGCTCGGCGTGATTCGCCGCGCAAAACCCACCTCGCGCCCGAGCGGGTTGGGGGTCACCGTGCCGCCGGCCGCGACCGCCGCCACCTGCAGCCCCCAGCACGAGCCGAAGGACGGAACGCCGCTGTCGTAGACCGCCCGCATCAGCTCGATCTGCCGCCGCACCGGCGCCTCGTCATGGTAGACGTGCAGCGGCGAGCCCGTGAGGATCACCGCATCATAGGAGGAGAGCCCGGCGCCGGACGGCAGCTGCGCATCGGCATCGGCCGGCAATGCGATATCGCAGGCGGCGGCCGGAACGATGCGCTTCACGACCGCCGCATAGGCCTCACCCGGCGTCAGGCCGAAGCCCGCGCGGTGGCGCTCGCGTGCATCTTCGGGATAACCATCGACGATCAGCAACCGCATCCTGTGACACCTTCTGCCGCAATGCTCCCCTGCGTCTAGGCCCCTTACGGGCCGGCGGCAAGCACCCTAGTCTGCAACGCCATCTTCACGGAAGCCGCCCTTGACCCTGCAGCCGTTGACCGCCGCCCGCCATCGCCTCGATCACGCCTACCTGCTCCTGACGCTCACCACGCTCATGTGGGGTGGCAATGCCGTCGCGAGCAAGCTCGCGGTCGGCCATATCACGCCGATGGTGCTGACTTCGGCGCGCTGGATCGTCGTCTGCCTCATCCTGCTGCCGCTCTACGGCCGGGCCCTGCGCGACAACTGGGGCAAGATCGCCTCCCACCGGCTCCGCGTGATCCTGATGGGTGCCTTCGGCTTCACCGGCTTCAACGCGCTCTTCTATCTCGCCGGCCACCACACGAGCGCCGTCAACATCTCGATCATGCAAGGATCGATGCCGATCCTCGTGCTCATCGGCGCGCTCGTCTTCTTCGGCGTCAGGGCCACCTGGCTGCAGATCGTCGGCGTCATCGTGACGCTCGGCGGCGTCGCCATGACGGCGACCCACGGCGACATCGCCACCATCACGCAGCTCGCCTTCAACATCGGCGACGTGTGGATGCTGATCGCCTGCGTGTTCTACACCGGCTACACGCTGGCCCTGCGCGGCCGCCCGGACGTGCCCGGGCTCGTCTTCTTCCTGGCGCTCGCCATCGTCGCCTGCCTCACCTCCCTGCCGCTGCTGGCCTGGGAGATCAGCGCCGGCGACGCCTACTGGCCGACCTGGCAGGGCTATCTCGTCCTCGTCTTCGTCGCGCTGTTTCCGTCCCTGCTCTCGCAGATCACCTTCATGCGCGGGGTCGAGCTCATCGGGCCGAGCCGCGCGGGCGTCTTCGTCAATCTCGTGCCGGTCTTCGGCGCCCTGCTCGCCGTCCTCATCGTCGGCGAGCCCTTCGGCTGGCACCACGCGGTCGCCATGGCCATGGTGCTCGGCGGCATCTTCATCGCCGAGCGCCTGGGGCGGAAGATCGGCTAGAGACGGAAGCGTCGGTCGCGGAACAACGGCTCCCGTCGTGTCATGCCCACGCTTGTCGCGGGCATCCACGCAGCCACGGGACCATGGCCGAAGGCATGGATGGCCGGGACAAGCCCGGCCAGGACAGCGGAAGCCACTGCCCCGTGCCTGGCGTTTGATTGCAGGGGATAGCAGCCTCCCGTGGGCCCTGCCGGCATCGACACCGGACGCGTGCCAATCACCCAAACGTAAATGCCCGGCACGAGGCCGGGCATCACAAGATACATGCGAGAGAGCGAGGCTCAGAACGTCAGCGCCTTGGCCTGCTTCACGCCCGGGATGGTCTGGATGTCCTCCAGCACCTTGGCGGGCACCTCGCCGTCCACCTCGACGAGCGCGATGGCGGAGCCGCCGGGGGCGTCGCGGCCGAGGGCGAAGGTGGCGATGTTGACGCCCGCATTGCCCAGGATGCCGGCGAAGCGGCCGATGAAGCCGGGCTTGTCCTCGTTCGTCACATAGATCATCGACGGGGCGAACTCGGCGTCGACCGTGATGCCCTTGATGTTGACGATGCGCGGCTTGCCGTTGGCGAAGACCGTGCCGGCGACCGAGCGGGTCTGCCGCTCGGTGACGACCGTCAGGGTGACGAGCGCGTCGTAGTCGTGCTCGGCCTCGCGCACCGTCTCCTCGACGACGATGCCGCGTTCCTTGGCGACGACCGGCGCCGACACGACGTTGACGTCCTGCAGGATCGGGCGCAGCAGGCCGGCGATGGCCGCCGACGAAAGGGCGCGCGTGTTGAGATGCGCCACCGTACCCTCGTAGGTGATGTGCACGCTCTTCATGCCGGTCTCGGTGAGCTGACCGGCGAAGGAGCCGAGCTTCTCCGCGAGCGCGATGAAGGGCTTGAGCTTGGGCGCCTCTTCCGCCGTGATCGAGGGGAAGTTCACCGCGTTGGAGATGGCGCCGCGCAGCAGGTAGTCCGACATCTGCTCGGCGACCTGCAGGGCGACGTTTTCCTGCGCCTCCGTGGTCGCCGCGCCGAGATGCGGCGTGCACACGACGTTCGGGTGGCCGAAGAGCGGGTTCTCCGTCGCCGGCTCGATGGTGAAGACGTCGAAGGCCGCGCCCGCCACATGGCCCTCGTCGAGCGCCTTGCGCAGCGCCGCCTCGTCCACGAGGCCGCCGCGGGCGCAGTTGACGATGCGCACGCCCTTCTTCGTCTTGGCGATGTTCTCGGCCGAGAGGACGTTCTTGGTCTTTTCGGTGAGCGGCGTGTGCAGGGTGATGACGTCGGCCCGGGCCAGGAGGTCGTCCAGTTCCACCTTCTCGACGCCGATGTCGAGCGCCCGCTCCGGCGACAGGAACGGGTCGTAGGCGACGACCTTCATCCTGAGGCCGAGCGCCCGCTCGGCGACGATGGAGCCGATGTTGCCGCAGCCGATGATGCCCAGCGTCTTGCCGGTGATCTCGACGCCCATGAAGCGGTTCTTCTCCCACTTGCCGGCCTGGGTCGAGGCGTCGGCGGCGGGGATCTCGCGCGCGAGCGCGAACATCATGGCGATCGCGTGCTCGGCGGTCGTGATCGAATTGCCGAAGGGCGTGTTCATCACGATGATGCCCTTGGCGGTCGCGGCCGGGATGTCGACGTTGTCGACGCCGATGCCGGCCCGGCCGATGACCTTGAGGCGCGAGGCCTGCTCCAGGATCTTCGGGGTGACCTTCGTGGCCGAGCGGATGGCGAGGCCGTCGTAATTGCCGATGATCTCGGCCAGCTTGTCCTTGTCCTTGCCGAGGTTCGGCTGGAAGTCGACCTCGATGCCGCGATCCTTGAAGATCTGCACGGCGGCGGGCGACAGGGCGTCGGAAATGAGAACCTTGGGGGCGGTCATGGGTTTTCGCCTCGATGGAATTGGGCAGTCGGCAATCGGCAGATAGGCAGTCGGAGAAGGCAGATCGACGATTGCCGACCGCCCATTCCCGACTGTCCCCGCCGTCAGGCGGCAGCGGCGAGCTTCGCCTTCTCGGCGGCGAAGGCCCAGTCGAGCCAGGCCGTCAGGGCCTTGACGTCATCCGCCTCGACGGTGGCGCCGCACCAGATGCGCAGGCCGGGAGGCGCGTCGCGATAGGCGCCGATGTCATAGGCGACGCCCTCCTTCTCGAGGGCGGCGGCGATGCCCTTGGCGACCGCGGCGACCGTCTCGGACCCCTTCGCCACCACCTCGGGATCGACGATCTTGAGGCAGACGGAGGTATTGGAGGCCGTCGCCGGATCCTCGGCGAGATTGGCGATCCACGGGTTTGCCTCGACCCAGTCGAGGAGCGCCTTCGCATTGGCATCGGCCTTCGCGACGAGCGCCTTGAGGCCGCCGAGCGACTTCGCCCATTGGAGCGCGTCGATATAGTCCTCGACGCAGAGCATCGACGGCGTGTTGATCGTCTCGCCCTGGAAGATGCCTTCGACGAGCTTGCCGCCCTTGGTCATGCGGAAGATCTTGGGCAGAGGCCAGGCCGGCGTGTAGCTCTCGAGCCGCGCGACGGCGCGCGGGGAGAGGATCAGCATGCCGTGCGCCGCCTCGCCGCCGAGCACCTTCTGCCAGGAGAAGGTGACGACATCGAGCTTCTGCCAGTCGAGATCCTGCGCGAAGGCGGCGGAGGTCGCGTCGCAGATGGCGAGGCCTTCGCGGTCGGCCGCGATCCAGTCGGCATTCGGCACGCGCACGCCCGAGGTCGTGCCGTTCCAGGTGAAGACGACGTCGCGCGTCCTGGTGTCGACCTCGGCGAGGTTCGGCAGCGTGCCGTAGGGCGCCTTGATGACGCGCGCGTCGGTGAGCTTGAGCTGCTTGACGACGTCGGTGACCCAACCCTCACCGAACGACTCCCAGGCGAGCATGTCGACGCCGCGGGCGCCGAGCATCGACCACAGCGCCATCTCGACGGCGCCGGTGTCGGAGGCCGGCACGATGCCGATGCGGTAGTCCGCCGGCACGTTCAGCACTTCGCGGGTGAGGTCGATGGCGAGCTTCAGCTTCGCCTTGCCCACCTTGGCGCGGTGAGAGCGGCCGAGCGGCGCGTCGTTGAGGGCGTCTAAGGTCCAGCCGGGGCGCTTGGCGCAGGGGCCGGAAGAAAACTGCGCGCGCGCGGGCCGCGCGGCGGGAGCATTCGTCGACATGTATCCATCCTCTCAGATGGGCGCTTCCCGTTGGGGGGAAGTGTCCCGCGGATGGGGATACGCGAGCCCCGCCCCCGCGTCAACGACGGAATTGGACAACGATGCCGCAGGGCCAGAGGGGCAGTCGGCAGTCGGCAGTCGGCAGTCGGCAGTCGGGAGATCCCCCACCGCTCGCTCACGAGCAACCTCGTTTCCCGGGCGCATGCAGCGAAGCGGAATGCGGCCCGGGAACCAGCACATAAATCTGCCGAAGGCACCATGGAAATAGGCCCCGGCTCAGCACCGCATCATTCACATGCTGCGGTGTGTCCGGGACGCGAGGGGGCGCGCGGCGTGAAAGGCGCAGGTTGCGCGGCAGAAGACCCCGCGAAGCCCGTTCCCGCCCGCTCAGAACTTCGCGGCGAGCGCACCGCGAACGTTGTGGATGTTGAGGTTGACGTCGCTGAAGGAAGCGAAGCGCACGTATTCGTATTCGCCGCGCAGGAAGAGGTTCTCGGTCAGCAGGATATCGAGGCCGAGACCCGCGGAGACACCGTAGGCGAACGTGTCCTTCTTGCGCTCGGTCACGACCGTCGGGTTCGGGTTGAGCGCAAGGTCCGGCCGTCCGGCACCCGATTGATCGACCGCTGTCGCGGCAACCGAGGTGGTGCGCCACACGTCGGCCCGGCCGATGGCGAATCCGAGCGTCGCATAGGGCAGGAAGTTGCCGAGGTCATAGCCGGCGCGCGCCCGCAACGTGGCGTAATCCGTCATGCGTACCCGGCTCTCGGCGTCGATGTTCACGTTGTAGCGGTACTGGTCCGACGTCACATAGCTGCGGCCGAGGCTGTCGCTCGCGCGCACGTCGAGATTGGTATGGTTGTAGTTGAGCTCGACGCCGAGGACGACATCCTCCCACTGACTGTTGTAGCCGACGAGGAAGCCGTAGCTGCCATTACGCGTGTCGCGTTCCGGCAGGGTCGTCCAGCTGGACACCCGCCCTTCGGATTCGACTGTCGTATTGCGCAGGATATAGGCGATCTGGCTGCTGTTCGCCGTGCCGAAATCGATATTGGCGTTGGAATAGCCGCCCTGCACGCCGATGTAGAAGCCGCCCCAGGCGCCGGTCGGCTCGCTGTCGCCATAGGCGGGCATCGAGCCGCGCAGCCAGCTGTCGCCGAGATCGGCGGCGTGAGCGGCCGGAGCCGCGAAAGCCCAGCCGAGACCAATGACCAGGCCCGGAAGAAGCGCGCGCATCGATCAGAACTCCCCAACCCTCAGTACGGTCCTGATCATTGCTCGTTAACCTTAATATTCCGTTGCGAATGCCGCTCACTCGAAGGTGTAGCGCAGGCCGAAGCGCACCTCGTGGCTGCGCAGGTCGCCGACGCGCACCGCCCCGCCCGCCGCCCGCGCCTTGCCGAGATCGGCGAAGCGATAGCCGATGTCGAACTTGAGCGAGGTGGTGATGTCGATGGCCGCACCCGCCATCAGCGCCCAGGCGAACCCGGTGCGCGTGCCGCCGCCGTAGGCGATGTCCGCACCGGTCGCCGTCACGGTCTCCCGGACCGAACCGAGCCGGTTGACCGCAAGACCGGCGCCCGCGCCGACATAGGGCGTGATGCCGGACCACGTGCCGAGGTCGGCATAGAGATTGGCGAGCACCGCGACGGAATTGAGCTTGGCCGTGGCGGCAAGGCCCGGGGCAGAGGCCGAGAGGCTGCGCTCGGCGAAGACGTCCCCCGTCACGTCCGCCCGCAGCCAGCCGAAGTCGTAGCCGAGACCGAGCCCGAAGGTGGCGTTCTTGTCCAGCCGCTCCCCGATGTAGCCGAGGCCGTTGATGGACAGCGCGGGGTCGATCGGCATGGCGTAGCCGACGTCGCCGCGCAGGTAGAATCCCTCCCCGCTCGCCAGCATCCCCGGCTCGGGATCGAGCACCGGCGCCGGCGGAAGCTCGGCCGCAGCGACGGGGGCCGCCACGACGAGGGACAGGGCTGCGACGAGAGAGGCATGACGCATCGAGAAATACTCCCGGGACGGACGCAATGGGCGTGGGCAAGGGAGGCACCACCGTTTGCCGGGAGCTTGCCGCCAAGAAGTTAAGTGACCATTAACCTTAACGAATGTTGACCGAAGATCTCGGCTCCTTTCGCCGACGGCCGGCAAAAAGAAAGCGCGGCGTAGGACGCCGCGCTCCTAGAACTGCGATGATGGCCCGCTCTGCAGCCGATCAGTATTTGGCGACGATCGGCTCGTAGCTCTCGGCGACCACGGGGCCGCCGAACATCCAGCGCACGCCGAGCTTCACGTCGTGCGAGGACAGGTCCTTGAACTTCATCGGGTTGTACACGTTGTTCGTGCCCGTGTACGTGATGATGTCGCCGCTCTGCGCATCGCCCAGATTGACGTAGCGATAGCCGAGTTCCACCGTGAAATTCGGCGTCACGGCATAGGCAAGGCCCGCATAGAGCGCCCAGGCGAAGTTCCACTTCGAGGCATCGCGCGCATAGGCCGAGCCGAGGTTCGGCACGTTCTCGTCGCGGAAGCTGTGGATGGTGTTGTAGGAGCCGCCGATGCCCGCGCCGATGAAGGGCGTCAGGCCGCTCCACGTGCCGAGATCGAGATAGGCATTGGCGAGGAACAGCCATTCGGACTTGGAGCCCGAATAGTTGTTGGAGCCGGCGGAATAGCCGGGACCGGCCGGATAGACGTCGTAGCCGTGGAAGTTCGCCCGGGCGCGATACTCACCCGTGACATCGAAACGGAACCAGCTGTTGAACTGGTAGCCGACGCCGACGCCGAAGAACGGTGCCGCATCGAAGGCCTTGTCGATGTTCACGACGCTGGCGTCGTAGAGCGCGTTGTCGAGGCTGTCGACCTCCTGGTTACTGAAGCCGATATCGCCCCTCAGATACCAGCCGCCGAAGGCGACGGGCTCCGGCACCGGCAATGGCGCCGGCGCAGGCAGGAGATCGGCCGCCCGGGCGCCGGAGACGAGCCCGGCGGCCATGAGGCCGGCGCACGCGATGGATTTCAGGCTGCCCATGAGTATTTCCTTCGTACCAGGCAAATCATGTTTGCCCGCAAAACCGCAGACGAAGGCAATCTAGGCATCACTCGTTAAATATCGCTTAAGCCTAACGCTTAACCCTACCGATCCGTTAAGACGCCATCGACGCCGCCGGCCGCCGGGATGGCGCAAGACGGCAACCGGCAGCCTTCCCTCCCCGCGGGGGGTGGGAAGTGCTACCGCATCGCCGATCGTTGCTGGTGCTCTTGTGCGGACGACGCTGGGGCTTGGGCCGGCGTCAGGCGGCGGCCCTGGTCAGCGCGTCGCAGACGTCGCCCACCACCTGCTCCACGAGGTCACGGTCGTCGCCCTCGGCCATCACGCGGATCACCGGCTCGGTGCCCGAGGGCCGGATGACGAGGCGTCCGTTGCTGCCAAGCCGCTCGCGCGCCGCATCGACGGCGTTGACGACGGAATCGTTCTTCAGCGGCTGGCCGTCCTTGTAGCGCACGTTCTTCAGGACCTGCGGCAGCGGCTCGAAGCAATGGCAGACCTCGCTCACCGGCCGATCCTGCGCCTTGAGGACGGCCAGCAGCTGCAGGGCCGCGATGAGGCCGTCGCCGGTCGTCGTATGGTCGGACAGGATGATGTGGCCGGACTGCTCGCCGCCGAGGTTGTAGCCGTGCGCCCGCATGTGCTCGAGCACGTAACGGTCGCCCACCGCCGTGCGGGCGAGTTCGAGCCCGCGGCCGGCGAGATAGCGCTCGAGGCCGAGGTTCGACATGATGGTGGCGACGATGCCGGGCTTGGACAGGCGCCCGTCGGTCTGCCAGCTCGAGGCGATGACGGCCATCAGCTGATCGCCGTCCACGAGATGGCCCTTCTCGTCGACGATGAGCACGCGGTCGGCATCGCCGTCGAGCGCGATGCCGATGTCGGCGCGCGTCTCCCGCACCTTGCGCACCAGCGCCTCGGGCGCCGTCGAGCCCACCTCGTGGTTGATGTTGAAGCCGTCCGGCTCGTCGCCGATGGTGATGACCTCGGCACCCAGTTCCCAAAGCGCCTCGGGCGCGACCTTGTAGGCGGCGCCGTTGGCGCAGTCGACGACGATGCGCAGGCCCTCGAGGTCGAGCTGGCGCGGCAGGGTGCGCTTGGCGAATTCGATGTAGCGCGCGTGCACGCTCTCGATGCGCTTGGCCCGGCCGAGGCCCGCGGGCGGCGCCAGCCGGCTCGTCAGGTCGCTCGTCATCAGCGTCTCGATCTCGCTCTCCACCTCGTCGGACAGCTTGTAGCCATCCGGGCCGAAGAGCTTGATGCCGTTGTCCTCGTAAGGGTTGTGCGAGGCGGAGATCATCACGCCGAGGTCGCAGCGCATGGACCGCGTCAGCATGGCGACCGCCGGCGTCGGCACGGGCCCGAGCAGCAGCACGTCCATGCCGACCGAGGTGAAGCCGGCCTGCAGGGCCGATTCGATCATGTAGCCGGACAGGCGCGTGTCCTTGCCGATGACGACACGGTGGCGATAGTCGCCGCGGTGGAAGACGAGGCCGGCCGCCTGGCCGACGCGCAGGGCAAGTTCCGGCGTGATGGTGCCGTTGGCCCGGCCGCGGATGCCGTCGGTTCCGAAGAAGCTGCGTGTCATGTGCGTAGAGCTCGGTGCGTGCAAGAAGAGGTCACTCTTATCTGAACCCGCGCGAATATATCATCCGGCATCGGCCAAGGATGCGCGCGTTTTGTTCACAAAGTATGAGCGCAGGTTACAGCCGTGCGACCAGAAAGACGAACGGCGCCCGACGGCGCCGTTCGGCCTGCGATGGATGATTGTGTATCAGGCCTGCGGTTGCGGCTCGAGGCCGGCGTCCGGCTCGCCGCGGGGGCGGTTGAAGCCGGCCGACGGCACGGGCGAGTGGCGCGTGGGCGCCGCCGGCTCGCCGGCATCGCGCACGGGCGGCTTGCCGTCGAGCAGGTCCCGGATCTCCTCGCCGGTCAGCGTCTCGTATTCGAGCAGGCCCTTGGCCAGGAGCTCCAGCTGCTCGGCCTTCTCCTTGAGGATGCGCGTCGCCTCGGCATAGCCCGCCTCGACGAAGCGGCGGATCTCGGCGTCGATCTTCTGGGAGGTGGCCTCGGAGACGTTCTGCTGGCGCGCCACGGACATGCCGAGGAAGACCTCGTCCTGGTTCTCGCCGTACATGACGGTGCCGAGCTCGTCCGAGAAGCCCCACTGCGTCACCATCATGCGGGCGAGCTTGGTCGCCTGCTGGATGTCGGAGGCGGCGCCCGAAGTGACCTTGTCCTTGCCGAAGATGAGCTCCTCGGCCACGCGGCCGCCCATCATGATGGCGAGGCGCGAGGTCATCTGCTCGTAGCTCATAGAGAGCTTGTCGCGCTCCGGCAGCTGCATGACCATGCCGAGCGCGCGGCCGCGCGGGATGATGGTCGCCTTGTGCACCGGGTCCGTCGCCGGAACATTGAGGGCGACGACGGCGTGGCCGGCCTCGTGATAGGCGGTGAGGCGCTTCTCCTCCTCGCTCATGACGAGGGTGCGGCGCTCGGCGCCCATCATCACCTTGTCCTTGGCATCCTCGAACTCGCGCATGGTGACGATGCGCTTGGAGCGGCGGGCGGCAAGCAGGGCCGCCTCGTTGACGAGGTTCATGAGATCGGCGCCGGAGAAGCCCGGCGTGCCGCGGGCGATAACCTTGAGGTCGACATCCGGGGCGAGCGGCACCTTGCGCACGTGCACGCGCAGGATCTTCTCGCGGCCGGCGACATCCGGGTTCGGCACCACGATCTGCCGGTCGAAGCGGCCGGGGCGCAGCAGCGCCGGGTCGAGCACGTCCGGGCGGTTGGTGGCGGCGATGATGATGACGCCCTCGTTGGCCTCGAAGCCGTCCATCTCGACGAGGAGCTGGTTCAGGGTCTGCTCGCGCTCGTCGTTGCCGCCGCCGAGGCCGGCGCCGCGGTGGCGGCCGACCGCGTCGATCTCGTCGATGAAGATGATGCAGGGCGCGTTTTTCTTCGCCTGCTCGAACATGTCGCGCACGCGGCTCGCGCCGACGCCGACGAACATCTCGACGAAATCCGATCCCGAAATCGTGAAGAAGGGCACGTTCGCTTCACCCGCGACGGCGCGGGCGGTCAGCGTCTTGCCGGTGCCGGGCGGGCCGACGAGCAGGCAGCCGCGAGGGATGCGCCCGCCGAGGCGCTGGAACTTCTGCGGATCGCGGAGGAACTCCACGATCTCCTGCAGGTCCTCCTTGGCCTCCTCGATGCCCGCGACATCCTCGAAGGTCACGCGCCCGTGCGCCTCGGTCAGGAGCTTGGCCTTGGACTTGCCGAAGCCCATGGCGCGACCGGCGCCGTTCTGCATCTGGCGCGACAGGAAGATCCAGGCGCCGATGAAGACGAGCAGCGGCAGCCAGTTGACGAGCAGCGCGATGAACCAGGGCGTGGAATCCTGCGGCGGCTTGGCCGTGATCTGCACGCCCTTCTGCGACAGCTTGCTGATCAGGTTGGGGTCGTAGGGCGCGTAGGTGGTGAAGGTGCCGCCCCCGCCGATATAGGTGCCCGTGATGTTCTGGCCCGAGATCACCACGGAGCCGATGCGGCCGTTCTCCGCGTCGGCGATGAGCTGCGAATAGGGAATTTCGTTCGCGGCCTGTCGCTGCCCCGGGTTCTGGAAGAGCGTGACCAGTGCCAGCACCAGGAGAAAGATGACCACCCAGAGGGCAAAATTACGGAAATTGGGATTCATCGTTTCCCTGTCGCTTTGTTCTTCCGGCACCGGAACCCGGGCCGCACTCATGTCCAAGCTAATTTAAGATCGCGCTAAACCCTTGCCAAGGGAAACCCAATCCGCGAGCACCCTTAAGGGAAAGTTCGTATCACCTTCGTATCAGCCAGACACCGGCGGCTTTTCTAGGGCGCGCCGGCCGCGTCTGCGTGGCGGCTCGGGCCCAATGCGCACGCGACCTGCGACATCGAGGGCAACGAGCGCCCCCGCTAGCGTCGTGCGCATGGTGCTCCCCGCCGCGCGCGCCCGGCGCAACGACACCGCCAGCGCCTCCAGCCGCTCGAGGCGCAAGGGAACCGCCGGCCGGGTCGCCGCACCCACGGCTTCCGCAATGGCACGCTCGAACACGCGTAGCATCAACTCCTCCGGCAGGTCGAAGGTTTCAGCGGACACCTCCACTCCCCCTCCCCCCTTCGCAAGGGGCCGGATGAGCCGGGCTGCCTCGGCCTCAGCCGCCGACGCGAGGGCCTCGTCCGCCCTCGCGGCACGCGCGGCAAGGCGGGCGAGCCGCTCCTGCGTCAACCCGAGCGTCTCGGCGGCGGCCCGAGCTACCGGGCTGCGCAGGCGCCCCCGCGCATAGGCCGCATCCCGGTTCGAGGGATCGTCCGCAGCCGCAAGGCCGGCCGCCGTCACCGTCGCCACGAGGCGCGCCTTGGGGAAGGCGAGGAACGGCCGCGCGAGCGCGAGGCCGGGCGCAGCCGCGACCCGAGGTCGCATGGCGGCCAGGCCGGCGATGCCGCTGCCCGCGGCAAGGCGCATGAGCACCGTCTCGGCCTGGTCGTCACGGTGATGGGCCGTGACGATGCAATCGGCGCCGATCGCGGTGGCATGGTCGGCGAGCAGGCGATAGCGCGCGGCGCGGGCGGCTTCCTGGATGCCGTGCGCCGGCTTCTCGCCGTGCCAGCAGAGGGTCGCGTGCGCCAGGCCGAAGCCGGCCGAGATCCGCGCCACAGCCTCGGCCTCGGCCGCGCTTTCGGCCCTGAGGCCATGGTCGACGGTGGCGACGCTGACGCTCGGTTTGCGTCCGGCACGGTCCAGCCAGCCGGCGACGGTGATCAGAAGGGCAAGGGAATCGGGGCCGCCCGAGACGGCAAGGAGAAGATGGCGGCTGTCGGCGAGGTTCGCGAAAGCTGCGTCGACCTCATCGGGCGCGAGAGGCTCGTCGTTAGGATGCGAAGACCCGCTCACGGGTCAGCAGCGCGCCCGCTCGCGCTCGGCCGCCTGGCGCACGGCTCCGGGAGCCTGCGGATATTTGCGGGTGACTTCGCCGAAGGTGGCGCAGGCCTGCTCGCGGGCGCCGATGGCATTGAGCGCCTGTCCGAGCTTGAGCAGCCCCTCGGGGGCGCGGCCGGCAGTGGGATAGTCGGTGGCGAGCTTCAGGTACTGCTCGGCCGCCTCGTTGTAGCGCTTGCGCTGGTAATAGGTCTCGCCGAGGAAAAAGGTCGCGTCGGGCACGAGCCGGTCGCGGGGATGTGACTGGAGGAACTGGCGCAGGCTCATCTCCGCCGCATCGTACTGGCGCTGGCGCAGCAGGGCGACGGCCGTGTCGTAGTCCTGCGCCGGGTTGGTCGAGCCCGTGGCGGCAATGCTCGGGCCGCTGCGCGCCGCCGGCGCGGAGGCCGCCATCGCCTCCCGCGCGAGCGAGTTGATGTCGAGCGGCGCGCCGGCACCCGGCGCGGGATCGTCGCCGATGATGGCGATGCCGCCCGTGGCGCTGTTGTCCGTGTTGACCGGCGCCTCGCCGAGATTGCGCGGGGCCCCCGGCGCCGCGGGCGCCGCCGAGGGGTCGAAGGCGTCGCCGCGCCGCTGCGGCGCAGGCGCCGGCTGGGTGCGCGGCGTCGTCGCGCCGGAGCGGCCGGCGCCGCCCCCTTCCTGGAAGCGGAATTCCACGTCTTCCTGGAAGCGCTGCAGCGTCTGCATGAGCTGCCGGTTCTGGTGCTGCAGTTGCTCCACCTGGCCGGAGAGCTCCCGCACCTGCCCTTCGAGCCGGTTGAGGCGCACGAACATGTCGGCAGCATCCTGCGCGCGTGCGCCTTGAGGCAGGACGACAATGGCAGCGGCCGCCGCGAGGAGCGCGACGGCGATGCTTCGGAGTGTCTGGATCATGCGATGCATTCGATTAGCCGCGGTTGTCGCGTTTGCCTAGCAGAACAGGCCGGTTGCGGCCACAATATGGCTGCAGCCCGGCCCTTTCCACGCAAGCGCCGCTTCCGGCGCGGGCAGCGCCGGTCAGACGCCGGCCCCGCCGTCGAGCACCGTGACGGCGCGACGGTTCTGCGACCAGCAGGAGATGTCGTTGCACACCGCGACCGGCCGCTCCTTGCCGTAGGAGATCGTGCGCATGCGCGAGGCGGGCACGCCGCGCGAGGCGAGATAGTCGCGCACCGTCTGCGCGCGGCGGGCGCCGAGCGAGAAGTTGTACTCGCGCGTGCCGCGCTCGTCGGCATGGCCCTCGATGAGGAAGGTGTAGCGCGGATATTGCGCCAGCCACTGCGCCTGCTTGTTCAAGGTCGCGACCGCGGTCGGCGTCAGGTCGGAGGAATCGGTCTCGAAGAAGACGCGATCGCCGACGTTCAC
Organism: Chelatococcus caeni; assembly: GCF_014196925.1. Classification (GTDB taxonomy): domain Bacteria; phylum Pseudomonadota; class Alphaproteobacteria; order Rhizobiales; family Beijerinckiaceae; genus Chelatococcus_A; species Chelatococcus_A caeni. The sequence continues at coordinate 625,361 of NZ_JACIEN010000003.1, forward strand.
CACGAAGTCCTGGGCCGTGCCGGGGGCGGCATAGCCGCCGGCAGCGCCGGCGCCGCCGGCGAGGCCGTCCTTGTTGGGGTCGGACGAGCAGGCGGCCAGCGTCAGGGCCGCAGCCACGGCGGCCGCCACCTTGAGGCCGCCCGACGAGAAGAGCGAGGACATCATCTGACAACTCCTTGACGCACCTCCGGCTGTCGGCGACCACCGGACAGACGCGGAACGAAGCCTGATCAATGAGCCGTCAACCTTGACGAGAGGTTGACGACAGGGACCCAAAAGCGACAGGTGCCGTAAAGCTCGCCTTGGGGTTAACCGCTGGTAAACGCGCCCGCTCAGCGCACTTCCGTCAGAAGCGGCGACCACGCGGGGTCGGAGCCGAAGGACGGCGTCGGCACCGGCACTTCGACGCGGCCGGTCACGTCCACCATGTAGAGCTTGCCGCCGCCCTGCCCGCCGGGATCGCGCCAGAACATGATGTACTGGCCGTTCGGCGCCCAGCTCGGCCCCTCGTTGTGGAAGCCCTCGGTCAGGATGCGCTCGCCCGTGCCGTCCGGCCGCATGATGCCGATGGAGAAGGTGCCACCCTTCTGGCGCGTGAAGGCGATGTAGTCGCCGCGCGGTGACCAGACCGGCTGGGCGTAGGAGCCCTCGCCGAAGGAGACGCGCTGCACGTCCGAGCCGTCGACGTTCATCACGTAGATCTGCTGCCGGCCGCCGCGGTCGGATTCGAAGGCGATGCGCGCGCCGTCGGGCGAGAAGGACGGCGAGGTGTCGATGGCGTTCGTCGAGGTGACGCGCGTCGTCGTGCGCGAGCGCAGGTCCATGATGTAGATGTTGGCGTTGCCGCCCTGCTGCAGGCTCATGACGATGCGCTGCCCGTCCGGCGAGAAGCGCGGGCTCGACGTCATGTCGGGGAAGTTGCCGACGATCTCGCGCTGCCCGGTGTCGAGGTTGAGGAGCTGCACGTGCGGCTGCTCGCCCGTGCGCTGCGACATGAAGGTGATCTCCTGCGCCACCGGCGAGAAACGCGGGGTGACGACGAGGTCCTCACCGCGCGTGAGATAGCGCAGGTTGGCGCCGTCCTGGTCCATGATGGCGAGGCGCTTGCGCCGCTGCTCCTTCGGCCCGGATTCATCGACGAAGACGACGCGCGTGTCGAAGAAGCCCTTGAGGCCGGTGATGCGCGTGAAGATGGCGTCGGAGATGATATGCGCGATGCGGCGCCAGTTGTTCGGGTCGGTGAAATACTGCTGGCCGGTGAGCTGCTGGCCGGCGAAGACGTCCCACAGGCGGAACTCGGCCTTGAGCCGCCCGCCCCCCTCGCGCGTCACCCGCCCCGTCACCAGCGCCTGGGCGTTGATCGCCTGCCAGGCGCTGAACTGGGGCGCGGCATCGAAGGCCGGCGACGGCTCGACGAAGGCCTGCGGATCGACGGGCACGAAATAGCCGCAGCGGCGCAGGTTGGCCGTGATGACCTCGGCGATGCGCGCGCCGAACTCGACGTCGCCGCCGAAATTGGTGATGGCGATCGGCAGCGGCTGGAAATTCGCACGGTCGAGCGTGATGGTGATCTCCGCGCGCGCCGGTGTCAGCACCGCCGGCACCAGGGTCATTGCCGCGATCAGCGGCAGCGCGAGGCGCGCCATCAGGGTCTTCATCATCGGGCTTTTCTTGGCTCTTGCCGGGAGAGACATGACGTCCGTGGGGCGTTGGTTATGGATGAGGCTGACGACGAAACCATGTCAGCCCAGGAATTCGCTCGGATCGAGGATCACGTTCCATTCCTGCCAGTCGGCATAGAACGGCTGGAAGCGCTCGGGAATGCGGAAGGGCGCACAGCGCCGCACGGCCCTGAGCGCGCTGTCCGCCACCGAACGGAAGGCGGCCTCGCCGGACGCGTTCGCCAGGGAAGGCGTCGCCTTCAGCGAGCCGTCCGGATTGAGGCTCATGCGCACGATCGGCTTGACCGCGGGATTGGCGCCCGGCGGCGGCGACCAGCACTGGGCCAGTTGCTCGCGCACGATGCCGCCGAGGATGTCGGCATCGGCGGGCGACAGCCGGGCGGCGTTGCCCGTGCGCGTGCCGAGCGAGGCGGTGCGGTTCACCTCCTGCCCCGTGGCGGCCGCGTTCTGTGGCTTGTCCTTGCTCTCGAGCAGCTTGCGGATGTCGTTCGGGCTGAACTTGCGGTCCGGCTCCTGCGATTTCGCGGGGGCCGGCTTCTCCTGCGGCTTGGTGTCCTCGATGAGCTTGGCGAGGTCCTCGCGCTTCGGCTCGGGCTTGGGCTCGGGCTTCTTGGGCTCCGGCTGGCGCTCGGGCGGCTTCTCCGCGATCTCGGGCCGCTTCGGCGGCTGCGGCGCGGGCTCCGTCCGGGCGGGCTCGGGCTTTTCCTCGGCCTGCTTCTCGGCGGTCTCGGCGGTGGGCGCCGGCTGCGGCTTCGGCGGCGTAGCCTGCTGCGGCGGAGGGGGCGGCGGCGGAGGCGGCGGCTTCGGCGCCTCCGGCTGCTCGGTCTCGGCGGTCTGCGGGCGCGAGGGAGGCGCCGGCACGTCACGCGGCGCCTCGCCGGGCTTCGGCTGCTCCTCGACCTTCTCCGACAGCTTGTCGACCACCGGCCGCGGGTTCTCGGCCACTTTCTTCTCGGTCGGCGTGCCGCGCGTCAGCTCGCGCAGGTCGCTCTCGCTGACCACGTCGACGGCGATCGCCTCCTGCTGGTCGGCAAAGGGCGTCGCCGTCGAAAAGGCGACGAGCCCCGCCACGAGCACGGCGGCATGGCCGACGCCCGAAACGATCAACCCCGGTTGCTGGCGAAGGAAGCGCAGCGCCACGGTCCCGCCCCTCAGCTCTGCTGCTCCGGCTCCGTCACCAGCGCGACGCGCTTGAAGCCGGCGGAGGTGACGAGCGCCATGACCTGGGCGACGCGGCCATAGTCGACCTGGCGGGCGCCGCGGATGTAGATGCGCTCCTCGGCGCCGGCCTTGGCGACCGCCATCAGCTTGGGCACGATCTCGCCGTCCTCGAGCGGCGTCTCCATCAGGAAGACGCGTCCCTTGTCGTCGATCGACAGCATCAGCGGCTTCTGCTCGACGTTGATGGGCTTGGCGGCCGTCTCCGGCAGGTCGAGCGGCACGCCGACGGTGAGGAGCGGCGCCGCGACCATGAAGATGATGAGCAGCACGAGCATGACGTCGATGAACGGCGTCATGTTGATCTCGGACATGGCGCCGTGGCGCCGGCGCCGACGCCGGCCCCGGCCGCCTCCACCCGCTCCTGCTCCGACGGACATGGCCATGGTCAGATCCCCTGGTCTTTCGCGCCGCTCAGGCGGCCGCCCGTTCGTCGATCTGCCGCGACAGGATGGCGGAGAACTCGTCGGCGAAGCCTTCGAGGCGCCCCTGCGACTTCGCCGCCTCGGCCTGCAGCCGGTTGTAGGCGATGACGGCCGGAATGGCTGCGAAAAGGCCGATGGCCGTGGCGAAGAGCGCCTCGGCGATGCCCGGCGCGACAACGGCGAGGCTGGTGTTCTTCGAGGCGGCGATGGAGCGGAAGGAGGTCATGATGCCCCAGACCGTGCCGAACAGGCCGATGAAGGGCGAGGCCGAGCCGATGGTGGCGAGCACGAGAAGCTTCGACTCGAGCCGCTCGACCTCGCGCTGGATCGATACGTCGAGCACCTTGTCGATGCGCTGGGCAAGGCTCGCGACCGCGCGACCGCTGCCCTCGAAGGAGCGCTTCCACTCGCGCATGGCGGCGACGAACAGGGCGCCCATGCCCGAGACGGGCCGGTTCGCGAGCGAGCGATAGAGCTCCTCGAGCGACTGGCCGGACCAGAAGACCTCCTCGAAACGGTCCATCTGGCGCTTGGTGCGCATGAACAGCAGCGTCTTGTCGACGATGATGGCCCAGGACCAGATGGAGGCGCCGAGAAGGCCCAGCATCACGAGCTTGACGACGAAATGCGCCTGCCAGAACAGCCCCCAGAGGGATACCTCGTTCACGGCCTGCAAGGCACCTTGCGTCACTTCGGCGGGGTCCATTCGCTTGTCCTTCTGCACTCTCGCGCCGCATGCGCCGCGGCATTCGCCGTCATCAACGGCAAACGGCAGGCTGTCGAAATTCCGGAAGCGTCGCGCAGATGCTCAGTCGCTTCCGAATCTGTCGAAATGAGGGCGCCCCCGGCCCTCGCTTCCCGCGCAATAGGCAACTTGCCATTGCTACCAGTAAGGCACGCGACAAGGTTAACGCCAGGTTTCCGCGGCGCGATGCATTGACGGCAAGGTGGACGGGCGCCAGGGCCGGACAAGCGAAAACGCCCGCCGGAAGGCGGGCGTTCGCAAAGGCTGCCCGCATTCGGGCAGCGTGAGCGGCGTTACGCCGCGGGAGCCTCGGGCTCGGGGCGCTGGCGACGCTCGGCCATGAACTGGTCGAACTCGGCCTTGTCCTTGGCAAAGCGCAGCTTGTCGAGGAAGGTCTTGAACTCGCGCTGCTCTTCCTCGAGCCGGCGCAGCGTCTCCTCGCGGTATTCGTCGAAGGCGCTGTTGCCGCTCGAACCGCCCGCCCAGCCGCCATGGCCTCCCATGCCGTTGCGCAGGCGATCCATCTTCTCCTGCAGGCGCGACATCTTGCGCTCCCAGCGGTCACCGCCTCTTCCGCACATCATACGTCCGCTCCACATTGCATAAATCAGGACAAACAGGCCGAGAGGCCACCAGACGAGAAAACCGAGGATCGTGAGCGCAATCCATGCCCCCCGTCCCATCTCGTCGAGCTTCGCCGCGATCGGCATGACTGGGCTCCATCGGTGAGTGTCGATCGGCTGTGAATGTAAATCACATTTACATAGGTAGGCAAGGTCGGGGGGCTTGTCAAGCGAAAGCGGTGGTCGGCTGTCGGAGGGATCACACGCCGCCGCGCGCAAGAGCAACCTCGTGTCCCGGACGCATGCAGCGAAGCGGAATGCGATCCGGGACCCAGCACAACAACTGGCCGAAGGCACTGCTTGCGAACGGGCTCCGGATCAGCGCCGCATCGCTTCGTGCTGCGGCGCATCCGGGGAACGACGGCCTGCGGCCTTGCCCGTTACTCGCCGGCCTCTGCCGGGGCGCCGATGCCGAGCCCCTGCAGGTAGACGAGCATGCCCGCCTCCAGCAGCTCCTCGGGCGTCATCGGCAGCGCACGGCGCCCGGCGTCGCCACGGGCGAACAGCGAGGCGATGCCGTGCGACATCGCCCAGATGTGCAGCGCCATCATCAGCGCCGGCGGCCGCTTGCCCGTCGGCACGGTCGCGACCAGCGCGTCCGACGCATTGCGCAGCACCAGGAAGGCCCGCTCGGCGGCGAGCCTCAGCTCCGGGTTGGTGTCGAGCGAGACCCCCGCCTCGAACATGGCCGAGTAATAGGCCGGCTCGTTGCGGGCGAAGGCGAGATAGGCCTTGCCGAGACGCTCGAAGGCCGTGCCCGGGTCGGGCGCCCCGTTTGCCCAGGCAGCCGCGAGTTCGCCCTCGAACTGGCTGAAGCCGCGCAGCGCTACGTCGGCGAGCAGCTCTTCCCGGTCCCGGAAATGGCGATAGGGCGCAGCGGGGCTGACCCCCGCCCAGCGCGCCGCCTCGGCGAAGGTGAAGCCGGCCGGCCCCTTCTCGGCGATGAGCTCGAGAGCGGCACGGACGAGCGTCTCCTTCAAATTCCCGTGATGATAGCCCCGGGGGCCATCCGATCCGCCGCGTTTCCAGCTCATGTGAAAAGGTCTTACATGCCTTTGAGGGCGCTGTCGATGTAAGGCGGCCGGTCCTTAAGCCTCGCCGCCGAGGATCCTGCGCAGATGGTCCGGGATGCGTGCCGGACGCCCGCCGGCGATGGCGGCGACGCGCACGTCGGCCGTGACGATAACCTCCTCGCCCCGGAGGATACGCTGGGCGATGACGAGCGAGGCGCCCCGCACCTCATCGGTGCGCGTCTCCACCGTCAGCACGTCGTCCATGCGCGCCGGCAGGAAATAATCGATCGTCATGCGCCGCACGGCGAAGATGAGGCCCTCGCCGTCGGCATGCAGGTCGGACTGGGCGACGCCCGCAAGGCGCAGGAAGTCGGTGCGCCCGCGCTCCAGGAAGCGCAGGTAGTTCGCGTGATAGACGATGCCGGAGAAATCGGTGTCCTCGTAATAGACGCGCACCGGCAGGATGTGGGTGCGCCCCTCGAGCACGCCGGCAAGGTGCGGCCACTGCCGGTCTGCGGTGTCAGTCGTCATCAGGTCGTCCCTTCGCCCGTCCATCTCGTCCTTTCCATCGGCCGCTCCTCTCCCGGGCACTGACCTATACGTCCCGGCCGACGATTTCCATCCCCTGCCCCCCGCGGACGCCTGTGCTATCGTCGCGGCGATCCGGCCGTCCGCGGCCGCATGACCGGTCCTTCCGATGAAATCCCTCATCAATAGCTGGCAGCTCTGGGCCTTTCTGTCCGCCACCTTCGCGGCCCTGACGGCGGTCCTCGCCAAGGTCGGCGTAGAACAAATCAACTCCGACTACGCGACGCTGGTGCGCACGCTCGTCATCCTCGCCGCCGCGGCGGCCATCGTCGCGATGACCGGGCAGTGGCAGTCGCCCGCCTCGGTGCCGGGGAGGAGCTATCTCTTCCTCGTCCTCTCCGGCCTTGCGACGGCCGCGTCCTGGCTGTGCTACTTCCGCGCCCTGAAGCTGGGCGACGCCTCGCGCGTCGCGCCCATCGACAAGCTCAGCGTCGTCCTCGTCGCCGTCTTCGCCGCCCTCTTCCTCAACGAGCGGCTGGCCTCGATCAACTGGCTCGGGGTGGTCCTCATCACGGCCGGCGTCGTCCTCGTCGCCTACAAGCCCTGAGCCTCAGGCGTCGTCGTCGCCGCCGAACAGGCCGAACTGCACCGTCTCGCGCTGCGGCTCCTCGAGGCCGAGGTGGCGGAAGGCGTGCGGGGTCAGGATGCGCCCGCGCGGCGTGCGCTGCACGAAGCCCTTCTGGATGAGGAAGGGCTCGATGATCTCCTCGATGGCGTCGCGCGGCTCCGACAAGGCGGCGGCGATCGTCTCGATGCCCACCGGCCCGCCGCCGAAGGAGAGCGCGATGGTCGAGAGATAGCGCCGGTCCATCAGGTCGAGCCCGGCGCCGTCGACCTCGAGCAGCTGCAGCGCCTTGTCGGCGATCGCGCGGGTGACCGTGTCGGCCCCGTCGACCACCGCGAAATCGCGCACCCGGCGCAGGAGGCGCCCGGCGATGCGCGGCGTGCCGCGGGCCCGGCGGGCGATCTCGTTGGCGCCGTCGTCGCTCATGCCGATGCCGATGACCCGCGCGCCCCTCTTCACGATGAGCTCGAGCTCCTCCACCGTGTAGAACTGCAGGCGGATGGGAATGCCGAAGCGGTCGCGCAGCGGCGTCGTCAAGAGGCCCTGGCGCGTGGTCGCGCCGACGAGCGTGAACTTCGGCAGGTCGATTTTGACCGAGCGCGCCGCCGGCCCCTCGCCGATGATGAGGTCGAGCTGGTAGTCCTCCATGGCCGGATAGAGGATCTCCTCCACCGCCGGGTTGAGGCGGTGGATCTCGTCGATGAAGAGCACGTCGCGCTCGTCGAGATTGGTGAGCTGGGCGGCAAGGTCCCCCGCCTTGGCGATGACGGGCCCGGAGGTGGAGCGGAAGTTGACGCCGAGCTCGCGCGCCACGATCTGGGCGAGCGTCGTCTTGCCGAGGCCAGGCGGGCCGACGAAGAGCACGTGGTCGAGCGCGTCGCCCCGCGTCTTCGCCGCCTCGATGAAGACGGACAGGTTGGCCCGCGCCTGGGCCTGGCCGATGAACTCGCCGAGGGCGAGCGGCCTGAGCGACTGATCGGGATCGTCGCCCCGCCGTTCGGCGGTGACGAGGCGTTCGCCCGCCATCAGGCCTCTCCCTCGCTGCTCATGAACGTGCCAGCTCCTTCAGGCCGAGGCGGATGAGGGTCGCGGCCTGCGCCTCCTCTCCCGCCGATTTGAGGGCCGCGGCCACGGCCGCCGCCGCCTGCGGCTGACCATAGCCGAGATTGACCAGCGCGGAGACGGCGTCGGCCACGGGCGGCGGGGCCCCGCCCTCCTCGACCGCGCCGGCAAGGCGGATGACCGCCGGATCGACCGCGCCGAACACCGGCGCCTTGTCCTTCAGCTCCGCGATGAGGCGGGCGGCGAGCTTCGGCCCGACGCCGGGCGCGCGGGCGATCGCGGCCTTGTCGCCCATGCCGACGGCCGAGGCAAGGGCGCCCGGGTCGAGCACGGAGAGGATGCCGAGCGCGACGCGCGAGCCCACCCCCTGCACCGTCTGCAGCAAGCGGAACCATTCCCGCTCCGCATCGCTGCGGAAGCCGTAGAGGCGGATCATGTCCTCGCGCACGATGGTCTCGATGGCGAGGGTCGCCGCCTCGCCGGCCGGCGGCAGGTTCTGCAGCGTGCGCGAGGAACAATGCACCAGATAGCCGACACCGTGCACGTCGAGGATGACGTGGTCCTCGCCGTAGCTGTCGACGACACCCTTGAGCTTGCCGATCATGCCCGCACCCGCCTGTCGAATCGTGCCGCCATCATAGCGCCAGAGCCTTGCGCAGCGCCCGTGCCTGCCGGTGCTGGGCGTGGGTGATGGCGACGGCGAGCGCATCGGCCGCATCCGCCGTCGTCGCCACCGCCTTCGGCAGCAGCACCTTGATCATTGCCGCGATCTGGCGCTTCTCGGCATGGCCGACGCCCGTGACGGTTTTCTTGACGAGATTGGCCGCATATTCGGCGACGTCGAGGCCGGCGAGCGCCGGCACCAGCAGCGCCACGGCGCGCGCATGGCCGAGCTTCAACGTCGCCTGCGCATCCTTGTTGACGAAGGTCTCTTCCACCGCCACCTCATCCGGCCCGTGATCGCGCACGATGGCCGTGAGCCCGTCGTGCAATTCGCGCAGCCGCTCGGCGAGCGGCAATTCGCCGTTGGAGGTCACGCAGCCGCAGGCGACGAAGGACAGGCGCGTGCCGGCAATGTCGACGACGCCCCAGCCCATCTTGCGCAGGCCGGGGTCGATACCGAGGATGCGAATCGCGTCAACGCCCATGCCTTCGGCTTTAGCCGAACAAAGGGCGAACGACCAGTCTCTTTACCCGCGGCGCTTGCCGGCGCCCGCCAGCGCCCCGACGGCGCCGCTCGCGAAGAGGAAGCCGACGGTCACGAGCACGAGGGCGCCGATGGCGAGCGGGGCGAGGCTCTCGCCGAGGAGCAGCATGCCGCCGAAGGAGGACATGGCCGGCACGAGCGCCGAGAAGGCAGCGGCCACCGTGACGCCGAGGCGGCGCACGGCGAGCGAATAGGCCGCGATGCCGACGACGCCGGACAGGACGCCCTGCCACAGCACCTGCATGGCGAGTTCCTGCCAGGGAGCGGTGAGGAAGCCGCTGTCGCCGGACAGATACCAGATCGGCAGGAGCAGCAGGAACGACCAGGCGTTGAGCACGGCGGCGGCCTGCCAGCCGGTCAGACCGCTCTGGCGGATGCCGAAGGTGTAGACTGCCCACAGCGCGCCGCCGCAGACGAAGAGCAGGTCGCCGCGCCAGCTGCCGGCGGCATCGCCGAGGCTCGGCCCGATGATGGCGGCGACGCCGGCGAGGATGAGGGCGAAGCCGACGAGATGGACGCGCGTCGCCCGCTCGCCGAACCACAGCGCGCCGAAGAGCATCACGAACATCGGCACGGTGGTCGGCATGATGGCGCCCATGTGGGCGACCGGGGCGAGGCGCGCGCCGGCCATCGCGACGAGCCCGAAGGGCAGGCCCGCGCCGGCCACCATGGCGGCGATCGTCCAGGGATTGGCATGGCGGGGCAAGAGGCCGCTGCGCAGCAGCACCGGCGCCAGCAGCAGCGACGCCACGCCGTAGCGCAGGAAGGCGAGATCGAACGGCGTCATGCTGGTCGAGGCGCTGTGGCGCGTGGCGATCTGCCAGCCGGCCCAGATGGAGATCGCGGTGAGCGCGGCGAGGATGCCGAGGAGCCGGCCGTCACGCACGGGTGCCCGCGCCGCCGCGGTAGCATCGACCGCGCCCTCGGTATGCACCGCCATCCACGCCTCCGGAACGCCGCTGAAACCAGTGGCGCATCCATAGCGGCTGGTCGGGCGGCGCACATCGTCGCGCGGCGGGCAGCAGCCGTGCGCCGGGCGCACGGCCGCGCTCGATCAGGCGCTCAGCTTGGCGAGGAGGCTGTCGGAGATCTCGAAATTGGCGAAGACGTTCTGCACGTCGTCGTGTTCCTCGAGCGTGCCGATGAGGCGCATCAGCTTCTCGCCCGTCTCGTCGTCGACGGCGATGGTGTTCTGCGGCTTCCACACGAGCTTGGAGGCCGTCGGCTCGCCGAACTTCTCCTCGAGCGCCTTGGAGACCTCGTTGAGCGCACCCTGCTCGCAATAGACCTCGTGGCTCTCCTCGCCCGAGACCACGTCGTCGGCGCCGGCGTCGATGGCCGCTTCCAGCATGTCGTCGGCGGAAGCCACCGAGGCGGCGAAGGCGACATAGCCGACGCGGTCGAACATGAAGGAGACGGCGCCCGTCTCGGCGAGGTTGCCGCCGCTCTTGGTGAAGTAGGAGCGCACGTCCGAGGCGGTGCGGTTGCGGTTGTCGGTCATCGCCTCGACGATGACGGCGACGCCGCCAGGCCCGTAGCCCTCGTAGCGGATTTCCTCGTAGTTCTCGCCCTCGCCACCGCTCGCCTTCTTGATGGCGCGCTCGATGTTGTCCTTCGGCATGTTCTCCGCGCGCGCCGCCAGGATCGCCGCGCGCAGGCGCGGGTTCATGGCAGGGTCGGGCAGGCCGAGCTTGGCCGAGACGGTGATCTCGCGCGCCAGCTTGGAGAAGAGCTTCGACCGCACGGCGTCCTGCTTGCCCTTGCGGTGCATGATGTTCTTGAACTGCGAATGTCCGGCCATCGGTCCTCCGGCGGATGCGGGGCGCCACGGGCCGCTCCCGGCCGCCCTGAGGTCGTCCCCGTCTGGAATGAGTGCGCGCCTTATAAGCCGCCTCTCGTCGAAAATAAAGGAAGCGGCGCAGCCGCGGCTATTCCCAGAAATCCGGCCCGCTCGGCGCAAGATGTGGCCCTATGCGCACATGCGCCACCTGGCGTGCGAGGCCCGTCGCATCGTCGGTCTCGACGGCGATGCCGGCGAGCGTGCCCTCGCCGCTCGCGGCCTCCAGCCGGCTGCCCGGCGTCTTCTCCAGGAAGCGGCGGATCGGCTCGTCCTTCTGCATGCCGAGGATGGAATCGTAGTCGCCGCACATGCCGGCGTCCGAGAGATAGGCCGTGCCGCCGGGCAGGATGCGCCCGTCGGCGGTCGGCACGTGGGTGTGCGTGCCGACGACGAGGCTGGCGCGCCCGTCGACGAAGGCCGCAATCCCCTGCTTCTCGCTCGTCGCCTCGGCATGCATGTCGATGACGACCGCGTCGCAGGCCGCGCCCAGGGGGCAGGCCTCCAGTTCCTGCGCCACGACGGTGAAGGGATCGTCGAGCGGATCCATGAACAGGCGGCCCATCACGTTCATCACGAGGACGCGCGCACCGTTGCGGGCCTCGACGACGGTGGCGCCACGGCCGGGCGTGCCGCGCGGATAGTTGGCGGGGCGCAGGAGGCGCGGCTGGCGCTCGATGAAGACGAGCGCCTCACGCTGGTCGAAGGAATGGTTGCCGAGGGTGATGACGTCGGCACCGGCCGCGAGCACCTCGTCGCAGATCGCCTCGGTGATGCCGAAGCCGCCGGCCGCGTTCTCGCCGTTGATGACGACGAGGTCGAGCTTCCAGCGCTCGCGCAGGCGCGGCAGCCGCTCGACGACGGCCGTGCGCCCCGGACGACCGACGATGTCCCCGAGGAAGAGAAGGCGCATGTGAACTCCCCGATTGCGGGCGGGATGCGAAATCCGCGCGGCGCTCAGGCCGCCTGTGGGCGGATCACTTCGCTTTCCGTGACGACGACGTCAAGCCGCTGGTCGTGATTTTCTGCCGGCACGCTCGCAACCTCCTGGCAGGCAAGCGCAAGGCCGATCGTCGTCAGAGCCCCGGCGGCCGAAAGCCGGGCGATCGCCCCGTCGTAGTGGCCCTTGCCGTAGCCGATGCGATGGCCGGCCCGGTCGAAGGCCGCGAGCGGCACGAAGAGGACGCGCGGCGTCACCTCCGCAGCCGTCTCCGGCGGACCCAGCGTGCCGAAACCGGCCGGCACCAGCGGCTGCCATGGCTGCCACGCCCGGAAGACGAGCCCCTGCGGCGAGCACACCGGCAGGGCAAGGGCGCTTCCCCGGTCGGCCAGTACTTCCAGGATAGGGCGCGGATCGATCTCGCTGCGCATCGGCCAATAGCCGGCCAATGGGCCGTCACCGGCGAGCTCCGGCAGGGTCAGCGCGTTGTCGCGCAGGGCCTCGGCCGCCTCCAGCATCGTGTCGACGTCGAGCGCCGCCTCATCCCGCCGGGCAAGGGCGGCCCGGCGCAGCTCTTCCTTGGAGGGGGAACCGGGAAGGGCGTGCACGCGTCGACTGGCCTCGCCGGCGGATGAAAACAGTGCGGAGCCACGATGGCCGTTGGAGGATCGATCCCGGGAAACCTACAACGTAGGTGGGCGCCGTGGTCGCCAAGTCCACGGACGAGGCAAGGAACAGCTCCCGTTAGGATCGATAAGGCCCCGGGGATATGTTCTCCTGACGCACCCCGCAGCACCGCGCGGCAAACATAGGACGGCGCCGGGAAGATTGCTAGAGGCCCGCGCGCCCTGCCAACAGCCGCCTGGATGGCTCAGCCCGGATGGCTCAGCCCGGCTGGCTCGGCTGCGCCGAGGGCGTCAGCGACTTCGTCACGCGCTCGATGCGCTCGGCGAGGGTCGAGACGGCCTCCGCCAGCCGCTCCTCGACGTCGCCGAGCCGCTCGTCGCCCGCGCCAACGGCCTCCTTCAGCGCGGCGACCTCGCCCTCGAGCCGCGCCAGGCCGCGCTTCGTCTCGCTCAGCTCGTCGGCGATGGTGAGCGCGGCCATGACATGCAGGCGCATGTCGCCGATCTCGCCGAAGGCCGTGCGCATTTCCTCGATGCGCCCGTCGAGGGTGGCGGCGAGCCCCTCGATATGCGCCTCCTCGCCCTCCCCGCAGGCCATGCGGTAGAGGCGCCCGGCGATGGTGACGGAAACCTGCGGCATCGCTCTTACCCCTTGGCGTTAAGGCTGGCCCTCGGCCCCCACGACGGTCCTGACCGCCCCCATGGCGCGCTCGACCCGCCGCGACACATCGTCCGCCGCGGCCTCCAGCCGCTCCAGCCGGGCGAGGGCCCCGTCGAGCTCGACGGCGAGCCGCGCCCGGTCGTCCTGCATCAGCGACAGCTCGGTCTCGAGGTCGCCGCGCCGCTGCTCCAGCTCGAGCCGCCGCGATGCCGCGCGCTCGAGCCCCGCGACAGCGGTCTCGAGTCGCTCGAGAGCTGCATTGAGCATTGCCTGCGATCGCGCCATGATCTCACCCGATGACTGTCGGCGGCGCGGGGAATCGCATGCCGGCCGTCGTTCCATTGACTCGCAAAGATGACCTGCTATCAAGCCCGCGCCCCCCGCGGCTGTGCCGGCCCACGTCGGAAGCGGCGTCGAACGCGCAGTCAGACCCTGGTTTCGAGCGTACCGGAAACGATCCAGTGACTTCTCCCGTCGAGCACGCCCGCCTTGCCAATGCCATCCGCGCCCTCAGCATGGACGCGGTGGAACAGGCCAAATCCGGCCATCCCGGCCTGCCCATGGGGGCGGCCGACATCGCCACCGTCCTCTTCTCGCGCTTCCTGAAGTTCGACGCGGCCGATCCGCGCTGGCCGGACCGCGACCGCTTCGTGCTGTCGGCCGGCCATGGCTCGATGCTCATCTATTCGCTGCTGCACCTCACCGGCAACACGGATGTGACGCTCGACGAGCTCAAGCGCTTCCGCCAGCTCGGCTCCAAGACGCCGGGCCATCCCGAGAACTTCATCACCTCGGGCATCGAGACGACGACCGGCCCCCTCGGCCAGGGCATCGCCACGGCGGTCGGCATGGCGCTCGGCGAGCGCATGCTCAACGCCCAGTTCGGCGACGATCTCGTCGACCACTACACCTATGTGCTCGCCTCCGACGGCGATCTCATGGAGGGCGTCAGCCAGGAGGCCATCGCGCTTGCCGGCCACCTCAGGCTCAACCGCCTCATCGTCCTCTTCGACGACAACGGCATCTCGATCGACGGGCCGCTGTCGCTGTCCGATTCCGTCGACCAGCTGAAGCGCTTCGAGGCGGCCGGCTGGGCGACGACCCGCGTCGACGGGCATGACCCGCAGGCCATCGCCGATGCGATCGCCGCCGCCCGCGACAGCGAATACCCCACCCTCATCGCCTGCCGCACCACCATCGGCTACGGCGCGCCGAACAAGGCCGGCACCTCCAAGGCGCACGGCGAGCCGCTCGGCGCCGAGGAGCTCGGCGGGGCGAAGCAGCGCCTCGGCTGGGAATACGGCGCCTTCGAGATTCCCGAGGACATTCGCTCCGCCTGGCTCGCCATCGGCGAGCGCGGCCGCGCGACGCGCGAGGCCTGGCAGGCCCGCCTCGCCGCCATGGACGCCGAGCTGCGCGAGGAGTTCTCCCGCCGCATCACCGGCACGCCGCTCGCCGGCCTCGACGAGGCGGTCGCCCGGTTGAAGCGGGAGCTCGTGGAGACGGCGCCGACGCTCGCCACCCGCAAGGCGAGCGAGACGGCCCTCGGGGTGCTGGCCGACGCGGTGCCCGAACTGGTGCTCGGCTCCGCCGACCTGACGCCTTCGAACAACACGCGCACCAAGAACCTCGAGGCGGTCAGCCCCGGCAATTACGGCGGGCGCTACATCCATTACGGCATCCGCGAGCACGGCATGGCCGCGGCCATGAACGGGCTTTCGCTGCACGGCGGCTTCATCCCCGCCGGCGGCACCTTCCTCGTCTTCGCGGATTATGCGCGCCCGGCGATGCGCCTCGCCGCCCTCATGGGCACGCAGGCCATCTACGTCATGACGCACGATTCGATCGGGCTCGGCGAGGACGGGCCGACGCACCAGCCGGTCGAGCATCTCGCCAGCCTGCGCGCCATGCCGAACATGCGCGTCTTCCGTCCGGCCGACGCGGTCGAGACGCTGGAGTGCTGGCAATTGGCGCTCGAGCGGCGCGACGGCCCCACGGTCCTCGCGCTGACGCGCCAGAACCTCGCCGCCCAGCGCACGACCTTCGCCGACTGGAACATGTGCGCCACCGGCGCCTACGAGCTCGCCGCCGCCGAGGGCGAGGCCGTCGTCAGCCTCTTCGCCTCGGGCTCCGAGGTCGAGATCGCGGTCGCCGCCCAGTCGCTGCTCGCCGAGCGCGGCATCGCCGCCCGTGTCGTCTCCGTGCCGTCGCTCGATCTCTTCCTCGCCCAGCCCGAGGACGTGCGCCGCGACGTCATCGGCAACGCGCGGATCAAGGTCGCCGTCGAGGCTGCCGTGCGCTTCGGCTGGGATGCGGTGATCGGCCCCGACGGCATCTTCGTCGGCATGTCGGGCTTCGGCGCCAGCGCCCCGTACAAGGAGCTGTACAAGCATTTCGGCATCACGGCCGACGCCGTCGTCGAGCGCGTCCTCGCCAGGCACAACGCCTGAGCGGGCGCGCTTCGCCTCAGTTTCGCCGAACGGGCCGTGTCTCACGGCAACAGATCGAGGGAGTGACACCATGACGGTTCGGGTAGCCATCAACGGTTTCGGACGCATCGGCCGCAACGTCCTGCGCGCCATCATCGAGAGCGGGCGCAAGGATATCGAGGTCGTCGCCATCAACGACCTCGGGCCGGTGGAGACCAACGCCCACCTGCTGCGCTTCGATTCGGTCCACGGCCGCTTTCCGGCCGAGGTGAAGGTGGACGGCGACACGATCGACGTCGGCCGCGGCCCCATCAAGGTCACCGCCATCCGTAATCCGGCCGAGTTGCCGCACAAGGATCTCGGCGTGGACATCGCCCTCGAGTGCACGGGCATCTTCACGGCCCGGGACAAGGCGCAGGCCCATCTCGATGCCGGCGCCCGGCGCGTCCTCGTCTCGGCCCCGGCTGACGGCGCCGACCTCACGGTCGTCTACGGCGTCAACCACGACAAGCTGACGAAGGACCACCTCGTCGTCTCCAACGCCTCCTGCACCACGAACTGCCTCGCGCCGGTGGCGAAGGTGCTCAACGATGCCATCGGCATCGAGAAGGGCTTCATGACGACGGTCCACGCCTATACGGGCGACCAGCCGACGCTCGACACCATGCACAAGGACCTCTACCGCGCCCGCGCGGCGGCCCTCAGCATGATCCCGACCTCGACCGGCGCCGCCAAGGCTGTCGGCCTCGTGCTGCCGGAGCTCAACGGCAAGCTCGATGGCGTCTCCATCCGCGTGCCGACGCCGAACGTCTCGGTCATCGACTTCAAGTTCATCGCCCGCAAGGCGACGACGAAGGACGAGGTCAACGAGGCCATCAAGCGCGCCGCCGCGCAGGAGCTGAAGGGCATCCTCAGCTTCACGGCGAGCCCCAACGTCTCGGTCGACTTCAACCACGACAGCCACTCCTCCACCTTCGCGCTCGACCAGACGAAGGTGATGGACGGCACGCTCGTGCGCGTCATGTCCTGGTACGACAACGAGTGGGGCTTCTCCAACCGCATGGCCGACACGGCCGTGGCGATGGGCAAGCTGGCCTGAAAATGCATCGGGGCGCGGACCCAACGTCCGCGTCCCGCGTTACTTGAGGGGTTCGACGGGGGGCGAGCTGGAGACCGCAATGAGCGACACAGGTGGCCAACGCATCGAACCCTTTCTGCCTCAGTCAGCCCCTGACGCCGAGCCGGCCGCCGCCCCTGCCGAGCCGGCCCCTGCGCCGGCCCCGCCGCCGGCTTCTCCCCCTGCCCCCGTCGAGGACCCGCCGGCGCCCCCCGCCACCCCGAGCGCCCGCTCCCTGGCGGAGCAGCTCGCCCGCATCGAGGAAAAGGCGGCACGGCTCGAGGAGAAGCACGCCCGCAGCGAGGCGCTGATGCTGCGGCTTGACGACAAGGTGCAGGCGACCTCGAACCTCTCTGGCGAGCTCGCCCGCCAGAGCGACCTTGCCGCGCTGCATGACAGGGTCGCCCGCCTGCCGGGCTATTCCGCCCTCATCGTCGCGGCGGTCATCGCGGCGGTGCTGGCCGCGAGCTTCACCGTCGCCCTCATCAAATTCCTGCCCGGAGGCATTGGATTATGAGCCATGGGACACCGAGCCATGGGACACCGAGCCTTGGAACCCGGAGCTTTCGCACGCTCGACGATGCGCAGGTGAAGGGCAGGCGCGTCCTGTTGCGCGTCGACCTCAACGTGCCGATGGAGAATGGCCGCGTGAGCGACGCCACCCGCATCGAGCGGGTCGTGCCGACCATCCGCGAGATCGCCGACAACGGCGGCCGCGTGGTGCTGCTCGCCCATTTCGGCCGCCCGAAGGGCAAGCCCGAGCCCAGGGACAGCCTGAGGCCGGTCGCGGCCGCGGTCGCCGAGCACGTCGGCCGGCCGGTGGCCTTCGCCGGGGACTGCATCGGCGAGGCGGCCGCCGAGGCCGTCGCCGCCCTGAAGGACGGCGATATCGTCCTTCTCGAGAACACCCGCTTCCACGCGGGCGAGGAGAAGAACGACGCCGATTTCGTGAAGGCGCTCGCCGCCAACGGCGACCTTTACGTCAACGACGCCTTCTCCGCCGCCCACCGGGCGCATGCCTCCACCGAAGGTCTCGCCCATGTGCTGCCGTCCTATGCCGGGCGCACCATGCAGGCCGAGCTCGAGGCCCTGGCCAAGGCGCTGGAGGCGCCGAAGCGGCCCGTCGTCGCCATCGTCGGCGGCGCCAAGGTATCGTCGAAGATCGACCTCCTCGAAAACCTCGTCACCAAGGTCGATGCCCTCGTCATCGGCGGCGGCATGGCCAACACCTTCCTGCACGCCCAAGGCGTCCCCGTCGGCAAGTCGCTCGCCGAGAAGGACCTGGCGACGACGGCGCTCAGGATCATGGAGAAGGCCTCGGCGCACAACTGCGCCATCATCCTGCCGGTCGATGCGGTGGTGGCCTGGCATTTCGAGGCGAACGCCCCCTCGCATGCCTATGGCCTCGACGCCATCCCCGAGGACGGCATGATCCTCGACGTCGGCCCGCAGTCGATCGAGCGCGTGCGCGCGGCCATCGACGACGCCGCGACCCTGGTGTGGAACGGCCCGCTCGGCGCCTTCGAGCTCACGCCCTTCGACGCCGGCACGGTCGCGGCCGCCCGCCATGCGGCGGAGCGCACGGCGGGAGGCAAGCTCGTTTCCGTGGCCGGCGGCGGCGACACGGTCGCGGCGCTGAACCACGCGGGCGTAGCGGAAGCCTTTTCCTATGTCTCGACGGCGGGAGGCGCCTTCCTCGAATGGATGGAAGGCAAGGCCCTGCCCGGCGTCGAGGCCTTGCGCGCCGGCTGAGGCGCGGCAACCATAACGGGGCGGGCAGCCAACGCCCGCCCGGCCAGTCTAGCGGAGAAGTACAGTGGCTCGCATCACCCTGCGTCAGTTGCTCGACCACGCTGCCGAATACGGCTACGGCGTGCCGGCCTTCAACATCAACAACATGGAGCAGGGCCTCGCCATCATGGCGGCGGCCGATGCCGTTGACGCGCCCGTCATCATCCAGGCGAGCCGCGGCGCCCGCCAGTATGCCAACGACGTGGTGCTCGCCCGCCTCATCGACGCGCTCGTCGAGCTCTACCCGCACATCCCTGTGTGCATGCACCTCGACCATGGCAACAACGAAGCGACCTGCGTCACCGCCATGCAGCACGGCTTCACCTCCGTGATGATGGACGGCTCGCTGAAGGAGGACGGCAAGACGCCGGCCGACTGGGACTACAACGTCGGCATCACCCGCCGCGT
The DNA here is from genome assembly GCF_014196925.1 of Chelatococcus caeni. Classification (GTDB taxonomy): domain Bacteria; phylum Pseudomonadota; class Alphaproteobacteria; order Rhizobiales; family Beijerinckiaceae; genus Chelatococcus_A; species Chelatococcus_A caeni. The sequence continues at coordinate 644,298 of NZ_JACIEN010000003.1, forward strand.
GACGGAGATGGCCCATTACGGCGGCGTCTCGGTGGAGGGCGAGCTCGGCGTGCTCGGCTCGCTCGAGACGGGCATGGGCGACAAGGAGGACGGCCACGGCGCCGAGGGCAAGCTCAGCCACGACCAGCTGCTGACGAACCCGGACGAGGCTGTGAAGTTCGTCAAGGAGACCCAGGTCGATGCGCTCGCCATCGCCATGGGCACCTCGCACGGCGCCTACAAGTTCACGCGCAAGCCGGATGGGGCCATCCTCGCCATGCACGTGATCGAGGAGATCCACCGCCGCCTGCCCGAGACGCACCTCGTCATGCACGGCTCCTCCTCCGTGCCGCAGGATCTGCAGGACATCATCAACCAGTACGGCGGCAAGATGCCCCAGACCTGGGGCGTGCCGGTGGAGGAGATCCAGCGCGGCATCAAGCACGGCGTGCGCAAGATCAACATCGACACCGACAACCGCATGGCGATGACCGGCCAGATCCGCCGCATCCTCACGGAGAACCCGGGCGAGTTCGACCCGCGCAAATATCTGAAGCCGGCGATGGAGGCGATGACCAAGCTCTGCAAGGAGCGCCTCGAGCAGTTCGGCACGGCGGGCCAGGCCGGCAAGATCAAGCCCGTCTCCCTGTCGGAGATGGCCAAGCGCTACCGCTCCGGCGAGCTCGCCCCGAAGATCGCCTGATCCATGCCCGGCCGGTTCCCGGACCGGAGCAGGACGCGAGGGTCGCCGCACGGCGGCCCTCCGTGTTTCAAAAACAGGTTTCCACTTTCCGGCACGGCGCTCTAGAGTCGCCCCCCGCGACCTCACGCTGCCGGCAGCCGGCGCGGACGACGCCGCCTCGGAGCCGAAGCCGGCCGGATTGCCCTGCAACCGGACCGGCACGGGCTCTCGTTACTCGGGTACCTCAAGGGCCATGTCCGACCTCACGCCCCGTCTCTATCTCGTCTCCCCCCTCGTCACCGATGTCGAGGCCTTCGCGCCGCAGCTCGAGGCGGCCTGCAAGGTCGGCGACATCGCGGCCGTGCTGCTGCGGCTCGCCACGAGCGACGAGCGGGCGGCCATCAAGCAGGTGAAGGCGCTCGCGCCCATCGCCCAGAACGAGGGCGCCGCCGTCGTCGTCGCCGGCGCGCCTGTCGTCGCCATTCGCGGCGGAGCCGACGGTGTGCACATCACGGGCACCGGCTCGCCGGCCGAGATCGCGGCGGCGCGCGAGGCGCTCGAAGCCATGAAGCCCGACCGCATCGTCGGCATCGGCGGGCTGCGCGGCAAGCACGATGCCATGGTCGCGGGCGAGATGGACATCGACTACGTCATGTTCGGCGAACCACTGCCCAATGCCGTCCTGCCGCCCTTCGCGCAGGTGGTCGAGCGCGCGGCCTGGTGGGCCGAGATCTTCGCGGTCCCCTGTGTCGCCTTCGCGCCGACGCTGGAGGACGTGACACCGCTCGCCGAGACGGGCGTCGAGTTCGTCGCGGTGGGCGATGCGGTCTGGTCCGCCCCCGAAGGGCCGGCCAAGGCCGTGGCCTGCGCGCTCGGGGCGCTTGCCTCCGCCGAGGTGCCGCAACGATGAGGTTGCGCCTCGCCGTCGCTCTTGCCGCCCTCCTGCCCGCCGCCGCCATCGCCCAGCCGGCCGCGCAGCCGACGCTGCCCCCGCCCGCGGAAGGCGCCGCGCCGGCCGAGGCCGGGCGTACGCGCCTCCTGCCGACGCCCCAGCAGGCTGCCCCGCTCATCCCGACGCTGCCCAGCGACCGCAGCGACCTCGCCTACGGCGCCTATCAGCGCGGGCTCTACGTGTCGGCCCTGAAATACGCGACGGCGCGCGTGGAGGCCAACCGCAACGACGCCGCCGCCATGACGCTGCTCGGCGAGCTCTATGCGCAAGGCCTTGCCGTGCCGCGGGATTTCGCCGAGGCCGCCTCCTGGTACCGGCTCGCCCACGAGAAGGGCGATGCCAATGCCACCTTCGCGCTCGCCATGCTGACCATGGACGGGCGGGGCCTCGACCGGGACCGGACCCGGGCCGAGGCCTTGCTCGAAGAGGCCGCCGGCAAGGGCCACCCGGTCGCTTCCTACAACCTCGCCCTGCTGCTGCTGCCGAGGCGCTCCGAAGCCGCCGACGCGCGGGCGGTGGCGCTGCTCGAACGGGCGGCGGAAGCCGATATCGCCGATGCGCAATACGCGCTCGCCGTGCTCTACCGCGAAGGGCGCGGCGTGCCCGTCAACCGCATCAAGATGGCCGAATGGCTGGCGCGCGCCGCCGAGAACGACAACGTGCCGGCCCAGGTCGAATACGCGATCGCGCTCTTCAACGGCGACGGCACGGCGCGTAGCGAGGAAGAGGCGGCGCGCTGGTTCGAGCGTGCGGCGTGGGGCGGCAATCCCATCGCCCAGAACCGGCTGGCGCGCATCCTCGCCGCCGGCCGCGGCCGCCCGGCAGATCCGGTCGAGGCCGCCACCTGGCACATGCTCGCCGCACAGGCGGGCCTTGCCGACAGCTGGCTCGACGACACCCTGAAGACCCTCACCGACGAGCAGCGCAAGGCTGCCGCCGACAACGCCCGTGAACGGGCCGAACGCCTCGAATTCGGCATCGGCCCTTGACCGCGCCGCGCAGCGGGGGCAAACCCGCCGCCCGGCCGCCATTCCAGTGACGAAAGACCCCAAGGCATGATCCGCTCCCCCCTCATCACCGTGATGACCGACGCCGTCATGAAGGCGGCCCGCTCGCTCAAGCGCGACTTCGGCGAGGTCGAGGCGCTGCAGGTGACGCTCAAGGGACCGGGCGACTTCGTCTCGGCCGCCGACCGCAAGGCGGAGAAGACGCTGCGCGAGGCGCTGGAGAAGGCCCGTCCCGGCTACGGCTTCGTGATGGAGGAAAGCGGCATCGTCGAGGGCAGCGACAAGAGCCACCGCTGGCACATCGATCCGCTCGACGGCACGACGAATTTCCTGCACGGCTTCCCGCACTTCGCCATCTCTGTCGGCCTCGAGCGTGACGAGCAGCTGGTGGCCGGCGTCATCTACGACCCGATCAAGGACGAGATGTTCGTCGCCGAGAAGGGCAAGGGCGCCTTCCTCAACAACAGGCGCGTCCGCGTCTCCGCCCGCCGCGAGATGCCGCAGGCCCTCGTCGGCTGCGGCATCCCGCACCTGGGCAAGGGCGGCCATGGCCAGCTCATCCGTGAGCTTGCCGCCGTCTCCGTGCGCGCCGCCGGCGTGCGCCGCTCGGGCTCGGCCGCGCTCGACATCGCCTATGTCGCCTGCGGGCGGCTCGACATCTTCTGGGAGCGCGGCCTCAATTCCTGGGACATGGCGGCAGGCCTCGCCATCCTGCGCGAGGCGGGCGGCTTCGCGAGCGATGCCGACGGCGGCGTCAACCCGGTCGCCAGCGGCTCCATCGCCTGCGGCAACGAAACGCTGCACCGCGAGCTGCTCGAGGTGCTGAAGGGCGCGCGCGCCTGAGCGGCAGCTCCTGCGGCGCAGCGACCTTGCAGCGCAGTCACGAAGATGCCGACAAGACGTGCAAGGAAGGGCCATTGTCGGCACGTGACGCGACGCGTGCCGGCTTGATCGCCGGGTATTCCCCGGCGAACATGGGTGTATAGTCCCTCTGGACACAACCCGATGGTTTGAGATGGCGGCCGGCGATACGATCAAGCTTTCCTCCCCCCGGATCTACCTGGTCCGCATGGGCGTCTTCCTCATTCTGGTGGGCTTCCTCGCCTTCGTGCTCTACCGCCAGATCTGGTCGGCCTTCCTCACCAACCCGGCGCTGAACGGTATCATCCTCGGGGTGCTGCTCATCGGCATCGTGCTCGCCCTGCGGCAGGTGGCGCGGCTCTTCCGCGAGGTGCGCTGGGTCAACAACCTGCGCCGCAGCGGCGACGGCGTCGCCCTCACCGACATGCCGGTGCTGCTCGCACCCATGGCGACGCTGATCGGCGACCGCTTCGGCCGCGGCGGCGTGCCCACGGCGACCCTGCGGGCCATCCTCGATTCCATCGCCGCGCGCCTCGACGAGAGCCGCGACATCACGCGCTACCTCGCCGGGCTGCTCGTCTTCCTCGGCCTGCTCGGCACCTTCTGGGGCCTGCTCGAGACGGTGAGCTCGGTGGGCAAGGTCATCCAGTCCATGCGCACCGGCGGGGAGGCGAGCGCCCTCTTCGACGAGCTCAAGGCGGGTCTTGCCGCGCCGCTCGGAGGCATGGGCATCTCCTTCTCGTCCTCGCTCTTCGGCCTCGCCGGCTCCCTCGTCCTCGGCTTCCTCGACCTGCAGGCGGGCCAGGCGCAGAACCGCTTCTACACCGAGCTGGAGGACTGGCTCGCGGCCTCCGTCGCCGACGTCACGCTCGATGCCATGCCCGGCACGCCGGCCCTTGCCGCCGGGCAGGACGTCGCGGCCGCGCTGGAGCGGCTCACCGCCGCCGTCGGCGAGGGCCAGAGCGGGCGGGCCGCCACCCATGCCATGGCCAATCTCGCCGAGGGCATCCAGGGCCTCGTCCAGCACATGCGCACCGAGCAGCAGATGATCCGCGACTGGGTGGAGGCCCAGGCGAGCCACCAGCGCGAGATCAAGATGCTGCTCGAGCGCCTGAACTCCGAGCGCGCGCGGATCGACTAGCATGGCCCTGTCCCGCGCCCGCCGTTCCGACCGCCGGATAGATTACTGGCCCGGCTTCGTCGACGCGCTGTCGACCCTGGTTCTCGCCATCATCTTCCTGCTGTCGGTCTTCATGCTGCTGCAGTTCTTTCTGTCGCAGGAGATCTCCGGCAAGGACACCGCCCTGCAGCGGCTCAACCAACAGATCGCCGAGTTGACCGAGTTGCTCGCCCTCGAGCGCGGCTCGAAGAAGGAGCTGCAGGACAATCTTGCCCTCCTCCAGTCGACGCTGTCGGCGAGCGAGGCCGAGCGCAGCCGCCTCTCGGGCCTGCTCACGAGCGGCACGGCCGAGGGCGATGCGGCCAGCCGGCGCGTCGGCGAGCTCGAAGGCGCGCTGTCGGCGGAGCGGGACGTTTCCGCGCGCGCCCTCGCCCAGGTCGAGCTGCTCAACCAGCAGCTCGCCGCCATGCGCCGGCAGCTGGCGGCGCTGGAAGAGGCGCTCGAGGCCTCGGAGGCCCGCGACAAGCAATCCCAGGCGCGTATCGCCGACCTCGGCTCGCGCCTCAACACCGCGCTCGCCCAGCGGGTGCAGGAGCTTGCCCGCTTCCGCTCCGACTTCTTCGGCCGCCTCAGGCAGATCCTCGGCAACCGGTCCGACATCCGCGTCGTCGGCGACCGCTTCGTCTTCGAATCCGAGGTGCTGTTCGACACGGGCCAGGCGACGCTCCTGCCCGCCGGCTCGGCCGAGCTCGACAAGATCGCGAGCGCGGTCCTCGAGCTCGCCGGCGAGATCCCGCCCGACATCCCGTGGGTGCTGCGCGTCGACGGGCACACCGACAAGCGCCCCCTGTCCGGCACGGGCCAGTACAAGTCCAACTGGGCCCTGTCGGCGGCGCGCGCCATCTCGGTGGTGCAATATCTCGTCGAGAAGGGCGTGCCGCCCCAGCACTTGCTCGCCGCTGGCTTCGGCGAATTCCAGCCCATCGAGCTCGGCGACACCGAAGACGCATTCCGTCGCAACCGCCGCATCGAGCTGAAGCTCACCGAGCGGTGACGGTCGGTATAGGATGAAGGGGGACACTTAATCCTGCAGAGGTGGGAATAGGTGGGATCTGGCGGGATCGATCGGGCGAAAGTGGCGGCACGGCATAGGTTTCAGGGCCTCCTGGGCGGCGCGGCGTGCGCTGCTCTTTGAATTTGCAGAAGAGCGGCGGCGGCGGGCGCGGGACACTTGATATTGCAGATCGTGGCGCGCGCGGCCAGCCCCTCTTAGACGCCTCTAAATTCCCGCCCCCACACCTCTTAACCGCGGAAATTAGCTCTAGTTTCAAAATAGACCTTTGGCCTATGGGAAACCCCGATTGGCCGCCGTTAGGCTGCGTTCTCAGATGGCGCAGTCTATGATCATCAAACCGAGCGTTTCCCGGTGCCGGGCTCGGTGCGGGCGGCCTGCAACTCCTTACGCAGCCGTGTCTCCAGCCAGCCCATCTGCGTGAGGCGCTCCGCGCTATCTTCGCCGCGGGCCCAGACCTCCTTATACCAACGAACGACCTCCTCGAAGAGTGCCTCCTGCGGCAGGCGCACCCTTTCATCGGCATGAACCTGCGCCACGAGCTTGCGCACGGCGCGAAAGAGATCGTCATCGAGGGCGACCGAGCCCTCAAAAGCCGGAGCGGCTGTCGGCCTTGCGTCGCCTCGCGTTGTGCCATTTTCGGAAACACCCGAATGCGAGCCACCAAGCAGCATCGCGCCGTCGCCGGTGAGGATCCAACTCGGGCTGAAGCCTAGTCGCGCGTAGCCCAGCAAAGTCTCTCCGCTCGGGACGTTATGTCCTAGTTCTATGCGCTTCAGCGCACTCAACGATAGGCCGACCTTCGGGGCGAATTCGGCCTGAGAGCACTTGGTGACCGCACGCGCCATGCGTAGCCGATTTGCTACCGCGTCATGCATTACAGTTCGCCCACCGAACTGTAATGCTACCGATCAGGCTGAAAGTCAGCGCGGAAGTGGTGCAAAAACCATTGTAAAACAACGAATTAGCGCACCACCCCGGCGTCGGTAGAGAAAATGGAACTGTAATCTGTTTTTGGGGCTTGATTGGTCTCGAAAAGTACACCATCTTATCTCCGAACGGACCTAACGCACGCCCTAAAAACCCGGCCTGGCAGGGCCGGGGCACCCGAGGAAACGGCATGGCAAAGCGGACCTCCCGCGACTGGCATCCCGAAGACATCAAGGCCGCCATTCGCAAGCGCGGTTGGACCCTCACGGGCCTGTCGCTTGCGAACGGACTGCCCGATCACGCGTGCCGCCACGCGCTGCGGAAGCCCAACTTTGCCGGCGAGCTGGCGATCGCTGGCGCCCTTGGTGTCGCGCCCCGGCACATCTGGCCGAGCCGCTTCAACGTCGACGGCAGCCGGCGCCCCCAGCGCCGCTCACGTTCGAAATCTAGCGCCCCCCGCGTTGCCGGTCACTGTCAAATGCACGAGGCAGCCTGAACATGGGACTGACCGTCCAGAACATCCCACTCGACAAGATCATCACCAGCGACCGCCTGCGGCAGGTCGACAATGACTGGGTCGTCGGCATCGCCCAGTCGATGGACATCAACGGGCAGCAGACGCCCATCATGGTGACGTCGCCGGACAAGAAGGGCCGACACTCCCTGATCGCCGGCATGCACCGGCTCGAAGCGGCCCGGATGCTCGGCTGGACCGAGATCGCGGCAACCGTCTTCAGCGGCTCGAAGCTCGAAGCGCGCCTGCGGGAGATCGACGAAAACCTGATGCGGCGCGAATTGTCGCCGCTCGATCACGCCGCCCATCTCGCCGAACGCAAGCGGATCTACGAGGAGCTGTATCCCGAGACCCGGCAGGGCGAGGCGGGCGCCGCCGCGCGCTGGATGCAACGGACAAAATTGTCCTTTGCATCGGAGGTCGCCGAGAAGCTCAGGGTCTCCGAGCGCGATGTCCGGCGCTCCATCGCCCGCTACAGCAAGATCTCCCCGGACGTGCGTGCCCGCATCGCCGGCACGTGGATCGCGGACAAGGGCGTCGACCTCGATGCGCTGGCCAAGCTCGGCCCCGACGAGCAGCGGGCGGTGGTCGACATGATCCTCGCCGGCGGCGACGCGCCTAAGAGCGTCGGGGCGGCGGTCAAGGCGCTGCGGGGCGAACGCGAGGCGAAGCCCTCCGAAGCCGACCAGCAATACGAGGCGCTGCTCAAGGCATGGCGCCGCGCGGGCGCCCGCTCGCGCGCGGAGTTCCTCGCCTATCTCGAAGCCCAGGGCTTCGTCTTCCTCACCCAGGCGGCGGCTTAACGAGGCTCGTCATGCGCACTCCCCACGACACCCGCTTCGGTGCGTCCCTCATCTCCATCCCGGCCATGTGGCTGATCCTGGCCGCTCTCCTCATCGGCTGTGCGGCAGTGTGGGGGCAGGAGGCCGGGCGCGCCCTCTCGATGCTGCAGGAGGTTCTGTGATGCAGGCGTTCTCAAGCCGCGACGGTGCGGCTGTGTTTTCCTGGGCGAATGAAGCTCTCACGCGGGAGCGTGCGGCCGCCTTCCACGGCATCATCACCTTGGCCATGGCCGAGGGATGGACGGGCGCACAGTGCGTGTCGGCACTGTCCGCTCTGCTGGACGCGCCCGAGGTCGCCGAGGCGAGACTGAACGCGCTCGACGAACTCATTCGGGAGATCAGGGGCGGCGGGGCACCCAGCTCTACGAAGAAAGCCCTCGTGGCCTTCTGCGAGGTCGCGACTGACGAACAGTCGGACCGATTTGCGCGCGACTGCCTTCGCGATCTCGCGGCGTTCCTCACGGAGGAACAGGCTTCCTGGCTGATCGTCGTGCTGGCCAACATGGGGCCTGATGACCTGCTGGAGACCGTGCGTGGCCGCGCTGCCGGTCGCAGCCAGAGCTGGCTCAGCATGGACAACGCCCGAGCCCTCAACGCCGCCCGCCGCGCCTGGCTCGACGAGCGGATTGCCGCGGCTCGAGCGGGCTCGGGCCGGACTGCCCCTCCATCATCCAGCGATGCTGCGCCGTCCGCGCCAGATAAAACTCGGGCGCCGCGCCGAGGCGGTGCTCGACGACGTCGCTCGTGAGGCGGACGGCGCCATCGGTTTCCCGCTCCCCACCTTCGTCCAGCTCAGCGGCAACATCACTCTGCATCATGGCACACTCGGCTCTCAGCATGGTCCTGGCAACATCGGCGCGCGACAAGCGCTTGCGCGCCTCCAGTTCCACCAGGAGTTCCACGACGATCGCCTCCAGGGCGTCGATGCGCATGTTGGCAATGTGCAGGGCGCCATCGGCGGTGAGTTCGCTCATTCCCCTTTCCCCCAGCTCGTTTGGTGACGCGTCGAGTGTAGGGGAAGCGCGCGACCTGCGTCAGTGGTCGGTGGCGGGGCTAACCCGCAGTTTCCTCCCTGTCTTGTCCGGGTGGCCGCGCCATCGCTCCCCCATGCCCAGCGCGGCCACCCGGATCTTTTCGGGAGCATGGAGATGACGCGACGCAGGAACCCCAGAATTCGCAACCCTGATCAACTGGATCTGCTCGGCTGGGTGCCGAGCGAGCCCGTGAAGTCCTTTCCCGTCGAGAAGGTGCGCGCGGCATCGCTGGCGTCGTCGCTGGCCCGCGCCATGTCGCTCACGCTGAAGGAATGCGGCAAACCCCGCGGGGCCGTGGCGGAGGCGATGAGTGCCTATCTCGGCGAGGCGGTCAGCGAGAACATGCTCAACGCCTACGCCTCCGAGGCGCGCGAGGAGCACATCATCAACATCGTGCGGTTCGTCGCGCTCATCCACGCGACCCGCGACCGGCGCCTCCTCGAACTCATCGCCTCCATGTTCGACTGGGCGGTCATCGAACGCCGCTACCTGCCAGCGATCGAACTCGCCGAGCGCATGGAGAAGCGCGCCGAGATGGACCGCGAGATCGACGCAGTGCGCCGCCAGCTCAAGACGGGAGGCGTGTTGTGAACGGCTTCGTCACACGCGAATGGTGGAGCCCGGCCGATCTCGCCGCAGAGAAACTGCCCGGCCTGCCCAACACCCGCGAAGGCATCGCCAAGAAGGCCGATGACGAGGGCTGGCGCGAGCCAGCCGAGGAATATCCGCAGAACCCTGCCGGCAAGTGGCGCAAGCGCAAAGGTCGTGGCGGCGGCTTCGAATATAGGCTCGACGCCCTGCCGGTGCGCGCGAAGACCATCCTGGCCTTTCGTGCCCGCAAGGCCGCGGAGCAGCCAGACAGGGCCACGGCCAAGGCCGACCTTAGCCGCGAGGAACTCTGGCGCTGGTACGATCAGCTGCCGGACAAGAAGAAGGCGCAGGCGCGCGCCAAGTTCGATGCGCTGATGGCGGTGCGCGATCTGACGCTCGCCGGCACCCAGCGCGATGTTGCCCTGCAGCTTGTCGCCAGCGAGGCCGGCGTCTCCCTGCGCACGCTGTATAACTGGCAGAGCGAGGTGGACGGCGTCGATCCGGCGGACTGGCTGCCATACCTTGCGCCGCGGCACGCTGGCCGGCAGGCCGCCGTCGAGTGCGATCCCGAGGCATGGGAATGGTTCAAGGGGAACTTCCTTCGGCAGGAGCAGCCCACCGCAGCCCATTGCTATCGGCAGCTGCAGATGGTCGCGGCCGAGCGCGGCTGGAAGATCCCTTCGCGCAAGACGCTGGAGCGCCGGATCGCCTCGATCGACCCGGCGACGCGCACCTATCTGCGCAAGGGCGCAGAGGCTCTCAAGAGGCTCTATCCGGCGCAGGAACGCGACCGGTCGGTCTTCCACGCGCTGGAGGCCGTCAACGCGGACGGCCACAAGTGGGACAACTTCGTCCGCTGGCCGGACGGCGAGATCACGCGGCCCTGCATGGTCGCCTTCCAGGATCTCTACTCCGGGCTCATCCTGTCCTGGCGGGTCGACAAGACCGAGAACCGGGACGCCGTGCGGCTCGCATTCGGCGATGTCGTCGAAAACTACGGCATCCCCGACCACGTCACGCTGGATAACGGCCGCAACTTCGCCTCGAAGTGGATCACGGGCGGCACGCCGAACCGCTACCGCTTCAAGGTCAAGGACGAGGAACCGGCCGGCATCATGACCTCGCTCGGCTGCGAGGTGCATTGGACGACGCCCTTCCACGGCCAGTCGAAGCCGATCGAGCGTGCCTTCCGCGACTTCGCGCAGAACATCGCCCGCGACGTTCGCTTCGCCGGGGCATGGACCGGCAACACCATCGCCAACAAGCCCGAGAACCACGGCTCGCGTGCGGTGCCGCTCGAAGTCTTCCTGCGTGTCGTGTCGGAGGCCATCATTGAGCACAACACCCGCGTCGGCCGGCGCACGAAGGTGTGCGCCGGGCGCTCCTTCATGGAAGCGTTCACGGCCTCCTACGAGGTCTCGCCGGTTCGCAAGGCGACGCCTGAGCAACGCCGCCTCTGGCTGCTCGCCTCCGAGCTGGTGACCGCGCGCCAGCCGGACGGGGCCGTCTACCTCGATGGCAACCGGTACTGGGCAGAGTTCCTCGTCGCGCAGCTCGGCCGCAAGGTCGTGCTGCGGTTCGATCCGCAGGCGCTGCACGACGGCGTGCACATCTATCGCGCGGACGGCGCCTATCTCGGCCACGCGCCCTGCCTCGACGCGGTCGGCTTCTTCTCGACCGAACAGGGCCGCGCCCATGCCCGCGCCCGCAGCGCCTGGTTGAAGGCGATGAAGGCGGCGGCAAAGGCCGAGCGGCGTCTCTCGCCGGCGGACGTCGCCGCCATGATGCCCACCATCACAGCCCCGGAACCGCCCGAGACGCGCGTCGTGCGCCCCGTCTTCGGGAACGTCGCGGTCGCCGTCCAGGCGGCGAATGCCCCCGACGAACAACACGATCAGGACGCGGTGCTGGAGAACTTCGGGCGCGCGGTGCGGCAGCTCCGCATCGTGTCCCGACAAGAGGACGGCGCGGACGTCTGAACGTCACGCGCCGCCAAAGTCACTGTCGAAGCAAAGGACAATACCATGGACGCCATCACCTTGGAAATGACCGCGAACGATCAGGACGCGCTGCGCGCTGAGGTGCGCCTGATCATGACCCAGGAGGGCCTCAGTCAGGCTGCCATCGCCCGCGAGGCCGGCATCGCCTACGGCACCTTCACGCCGTGGATGGGCGGAACCTATAAGGGCAAGACGGCCGAGATCGCCCGGTCCGTGCAGCGCTGGCTGGAAACCCGACGGGAGCGCAAACAGACGGCAGCGATCCTGCCGAAGGCTCCCGAGTTCGTCGCCACACCCACTGCGGACGCCATCATGGACGTGCTGGCATTCGCGCAGAGCGCGCCGGACTTCGCCGTCGTGGTCGGCGGCGCCGGCATCGGCAAGACAATGGCGATCGAAGAGTACCAGAAGCGCTCCTCCAACGTCTTCGTCATGACGGCCGAGCCGGTGCTCTCGTCCCCGAACAACATGCTGTCGGCGCTCGCCGACGCGATCGGCGTGGTGGAGCGGCGCAGCACGTGGATCAGCCGGGCCATCTGCAACCGGCTTCGCGGAGCCGCCGCCCTCATCGTCATCGACGAGGCGCAGCACCTCTCCAGCGCGGCGCTCGATCAGCTGCGCACGATCCAGGACCTCGCCAAATGCGGTGTCGCCGTCGCCGGCAACGAGAGCGTCTACAGCCGGCTGCAGGGCAGCGGCGAGGCGCGGTCCTCCCAGTTCGCTCAGCTCTATTCGCGGGTGGGTATGCGCGTCACCCAGCCGAAGCCGCGCGCAAAGGACATCTGCCAGCTGATCGAGGCGTGGGGCATCGCCGGCGCGGCCGAGATCGAGCTGCTCAAGACGATCGCCCGCAAGCCCGGCGCCCTGCGCGGCATGACGAAGACGCTGCGCCTCGCCGGCATGATCGCCGCCGGCGCCTCTGAACCGCTCTCGGTCCGTCACATCCGGCAGGCTTGGCAGCAGCTGTCCAGTCAGCCGGTCGATGCCGAATGAGGTCCGCCATGGTGATCTTCCCGGCCACAACCGAAGACGTGCCGCTCAGCCTGATGCTGGAGGCGCTGCAGAACATGTTCGCCCGCCATCCCGAAGGGCTCCACGTCGACGGGGACTTCGCCCGCGAACTTGCGGCAGGTCTGAGCGACATGGTCGACGAGGCACGCGCGCTGGAAGCCGCCGAGGCCGAGCGGCGCGAGCTGCTCGCCATCGCCGAGGATCTCGACCTCGTCGGACGCTTTGAGGTCCGCGAACCTGCGCCGGCCGCGGTCGACAACGTCGTGCCGTTCCCCCAGCGGGCGCTGCCTTGCTCTTCGCCGACAGGAGGAGACGCGGCATGACGAAACGCGCCCGTCCTGTCGGCAACAGGCATGGCACGCGCTGGCGCGGCAAGCTGCCGCTCCCGTCGCACAGTCATCCCCTCGTGCGCCAGTTCATTGCCGAGCTGAATGCGCAAATGACCACGATCCGAGAGTGCGCCACGCGGGCCGGCCTTGGGCCGAAGACGGTTTGCGACTGGCGTTATCGGACCAATCCCAACCTCGCGAATTTCGACGCTGCCCTGAACGTGCTCGGCCTGGAGCTGTGCATTCGGCCGCGCCGAGAGCCTACCGACGGAGAAACCCATGTCTGAGACCATCGCCCGATCAGCCGGCACCGTCGAGGTGCACGGCAAGATCTACATGCCTGATGCCAAGGGCAACCTCGTGCCGGTCGACACCATCAAGCCGGCCGACCAGCTTGAGGACGAGACCGTCCGCAAGGTGATGGGCTACGCCAAGGCCCTGTCGGCACAGATCAGCCGGTTCAAGCAGCACACCTTCGACGATCTCGGCGCCTTCGAGGCCATCCTCACCCAGGAATACGGCACGAGCAAAGGGGGCGCGAAGGGCAACAAGACCTTCACCACTTTCGACGGCCTGATGAAGGTGCAGGTGCAGGTCCAGGACAACATCGACTTCGGGCCGCAGCTCCAGCACGCGAAGGAGCTGATCGACGAGTGCCTGATGGAGTGGTCGGCCGACAGCCGCCCCGAGATCCGCGCCATCGTCACCCGCGCCTTCAACACGGACAAGGCGGGCCAGATCAACCGCGCCGAGATCTTCATGCTGCTGCGCCTCGACATCGAAGACGAGCGCTGGCAGCGGGCCATGGAGGCGATCCGCGATGCCATGCGGGTCATCGGCTCCAAGACCTATGTGCGCTGCTACGAGCGCGACCGGCACGATGCGGAATGGCGGCCGGTGACCATCGATCTCGCCAAGGCGTGATGGAGGGAACGATGGCCCGCTCGTTCTACGCCTACGCTTGGCGCACCGGCGTCATTGAATTTGGACCGCGCATCCCGGAGGGCGCGCTCCCGGTCGACAGGGGCGGCGAGCAGTCCGTCCGCCGCCGCGTCTCGATCGCAGCGCGGCACGCTTACGACGGCAAGACGCTGCTCGTGCCGGGCATCCCCGAGGCCACGACGGACGTCCAGGCGTACGAAGCCTGGAAGAGCTTCAAGGAACAGATTGCTCGCCGCCGCGCCGGCGAGCCGGCCTACGGCCCGATTGGAGGGTGAAGCAATGAAGGAACGTCTCGACAAGCGTCGCTGCCTTTATGGCGAGCCGCGCCTCTCCAATGCCCAGGTCATCGCCCTGCGTGCGCTGGCCAACGGCAGCCTTACGCGCAGCCCGGAAGGCTTTTGGGCCGGCGGCACCCTCATCGGGGTCAAGACCATCCAAGTGCTGGAGAGGCAGTTTCTATTCGCCACCGACCTCTCCTCCCAGAAGGCAGGGATCACCGAGCGAGGGCGCAAGGTCCTTCGCCTGATCGAGGAGGCGGGACGATGAAGATTGTCCTCGAAAGCACTGCCGACTTCGTCACCATCGCAGGCGTGCCGGCTCGGGTGTGGAAGGGCCACACGGCCTCCGGCCATCCCCTCTTTGCCTTCATCCCGCACATCGCAGTCCCCACGGAGGTCGATCAGGCCGAGTTTCAAGCAGAGCTGCTCGAAGCGGTTGAACCGGCCGACGTGGTCAACCCCTACGGCAGCGGCCCGGTCCCGATCTCTCAGCGGGAGACCGCCCGATGACGTACCGGTCCATTGCCTGGAAGGACAGCGATGCCCGCCTCAAGACGTTCTCGGCTTCAGTGAAGGCGAGCGCGACGACGGTGGTGAAGATCGAGGTCGAAGTACGCGATCCCATCCGCCTCGGGATGTTGCTGCAGGATCTCCACGAAATCAGTCGGGAGCAGACTGCAACCATGCGGCGCGCCGCCTCGGCGGTGTCGCCCAAGCGGCCGGCCCCGCGCGGCTCGGCACGGCAACTCGCCTCACAGCAACCTCTGCTCCTGACGCATCGGAAGGACTGACGATGCAGAACGCCATCACCACCGGGCAGATCGCCCGCATCCACGCCTCAGCCAAGGCGGCGGGCCTCGACGAGGACAGCCGCCGGGACCTGCTCGAAGGTCTCACCGGCAAGCGCTCCTCGCGCGACCTGACGCGGCAGGAGGCCGCGCGGGTGATCGATCGGCTGAACGTGCTGACGGCGTCCGTGGCGCCGCCCGGCCGCAGGCCGGGAAAGACGATGAGCGGGCGCTGGTCATCCGTGCTGCGCGCCCTCTGGCTCGCCGGCTATCACCTCGGCGTGATCGAGAACCGCGACGACAGCGCCCTGATCGCCTTCATCGAGCGGCAGACGAAGATCACGCATCCACGCTTCCTGATCGACCGGGAGGACGCCAGCACGGCCATCGAGGGCCTGAAGGCGTGGCTGTCGCGGGAGGCCGGCGTCGACTGGAGCGCCAAGCACTTCGTCGTCCAGCGCGGACAGGGCGGCGCCGTCACCAGCTCGGGCGAGATCCGCTGCCCGAAGCGCAATGTGATCGCCGCTCAGTTGGAGATCTTCCGGCAGCTGGATCTGCCCTGCCCGGATGTGCGGCTGGAACCAGAGACCAGCGATGCCGACCTCGACACGATGATGGCCTGCCTCGGCCACCAGCTTCGACACCACCTGCGGGGCCGGCAATCCGGCCGGGCGCAGCGGAGGGCGTGACCGATGCCGGGCCGCTCCGCTTCCCCGCCGCCGCTCCTGGTCTGGAACGACCTTCAGGCGATCGCGCGAATGGAAACGGAGCGCGCCGCCCTGCAGGACCGGATTGCTCGCCTGCGGCCGAACAGCCACCGCCGGGTGGTGCTGACGGCCCAGCTCGTCGAACTCACCAAGCGCCAGCTCGCGCTGGAGACGGAATTGAGGAAGGGCCATGGTGCAAGTCACTGAGAAGTACCGCCAGCAGGAGCGGCCGATCCCGGTCACCGTGGCGCTGCCGGTTCGCCTCCATGCAGTCTTTTCCGAGCGGGCGAGGGAAAAGGGCCTGCGCCTCTCGACCTATGTCGAGCAGCTGATCGATGCGGCGTGGTCCCACGCCTGCGGCGTCGCCCAGCTCGCCCCGATCTCGGCCGAGTTGCCGAAGCCGCCGGCGCCCGTGCCGGTGGAGCCGGAACCGGTCGCGCCGGCTCCCGTCGAGCCAGAACCGGTCGACCTGCCGCCGACGGCCGCGGCTGAGGCCGCGCCGGCTGAACTGTCGCCGGCCGACATCCGCACGGTCCGCGCCCTGCGCTCGATCGGCTGGTCGCCGCGCGAGATCGCCAGCGAATACGGCTTCGACCTTAGGGCCGTCCGGTCGGTGGGGAGGTGACGATGGCACGCAAGTCCCACCGCAGGCGGTCGGTCACGCTGGAGCAGCTGCTCGCGGCCAGCGAGCGCCTGCGAGGTCTCCATGACCAGCTGTCCGCGGACGGCTATGTCACCAAGTCCGGCCGGCTGTATGGCTGCCGGGACGGCTCCTATACGGTGCGCCTCGTCATGCGGAACCGCTCGGCCATGGTCTCGACGGTCGCGCTGACCATCCAGGGCGTGGTGCTGGCATGAGCCCGTCCTGGCTGCCCTCAGTGCTGCGCACCATCGCCGACGCGGCCGGCCTGGACGTCGCGCTCGTGCTGGCCGAGCGCTACGGCGGCAGGCGCGTGGACCTGCCCGTCCGCCTGCACGAAGGCAATTGGCTGGTGGAGGCTGTCGGCTGGGATGCGGCTCGCGCCATCGTCGAGAGCTTCGGGCCGGGGCGCCTCGACATTCCGCTCGGGCCGGCCGGGACCTTCGCCCGCATGCGCCGGGAGATCGACCGGCGTTATGCCGAACTCGAGAACGGCGGCGCGAGTGCCGCGCGCATCGCGTCGGAGCTCGGCATGACCGAGCGGGCCATCCGCCAGCGCCGGGCACGGCGCCGCGCGATGCAGGCTCCCGACCGGCGGCAAAAGAGCCTCTTCTGAACAACCGAAGAGGCTCTTGCGCGGGGCGCCTCAAGCGTCGATTATCGGCCGTCCTTCCGCATCGTTCGCAAGCTGCCCCTGAAGCGTTTCCGGGGCGATGGCAGAGGGCTCCCCAACATACCGTCCTTCGACGACAGCCGCGTCGGAGGACTTCATGCAGACCCTTTCGAACTACTCGACGAGCGAGCGCGGCCTCGCCGATCTCAAGGTCGAGGAAGGGGACGTCCTCAAGGCCTATCGCGACATCGCCGGCGTGTGGACTATCGGGGCGGGCCTGACGGCGGCCTCGGGCGTCGTCAAGCCGCACGCGGGAATGGTCATCACCGCGGCCGAGAGCGATCGGCTCACGAGGCTCGCGCTTGCCCGCAACTACGAACCGCGCGTACGAAAGGCGGTGGCCAAGGGCGTCGTGCCGCACAATCAGGCAGCGTTCGACGGCGCCGTCCACTTCGACTGGAACACGGGCCGGATCCACAACGCGACGTGGGTGAAGCTCTTCAACGCGGGCAAGCTGACTGAAGCCGAGGCGTCGCTCAAGACGTGGAACAAGGCCGGCGGACGTGTGGTCGCGGGGCTGCAGAACCGGCGCCGGCGCGAAGCCGACAAGATCTTCCGCGGCAAGTATCACAGCGACGCAAAGGCCACCCTGTCGGCGAAGCCCGGCGCCTGGGCCGTCTTCGTCGTTGCGGTCGACGATGCTCAGAAGGGTGCGGTGCGCGAGGAGCTGGAGAAGCTCGGCTACGCGGTCGGCCCGCACAAGGGCGAGATCGCCGCCGATGCCGTGCGATCGTTCCAGCGCGACCGTGACCTGACCGTCGACGGCAAGATCGGCCGCGCCACCTTGTCGGCCCTGCAACGCGACATCGACGCGCGAGCCAAGGCGAAGGCGCAGACCGCGACGGCCGCCGGCGGCGGCGCGCTCGCCGGCGGCAGCGACGTGGCGCCCGACGCGGTGTCCACCGTCATCGACCCGGCACTCGCCGGCCAGATCGGCCTCATCGTGGCGGCTGCCGGCATCGCCGTGCTGGCGATCCTCGCCTACCGCTACCGCGACGTCGTCGCGACCCGCGTCCAGCGCCGGCTGCCTCGTCTGGCAGCGTGGCTGCGATCGTTCTGACCTATGGGGGGCAACATGCAGTGGGGCGATCTCGCGGGGGCAATCATCAAGACCGGCGCCACCGGGCTCGGCACCGTGATCGGCGGGCCGCTGGGCGCATCCCTCGGCAGCGTCGTCGGGAAGGAGATCGCGCGTCGCCTCGGCGTCGATGCGACGCCCGAGGCGGTCGGACAGGCCATCCAGAACGACCCGCGCGCGGCCGACGTCGTCCAGGCGGTCGAGGCCGAACACGCGGCGCTCATCGTCGAGCTGGAGAAGAAGGCGCTCGATCACCAGCTGGCGCTCGCCCAGCTCGATCGCGAGGAAGGCATCTTCAGCTGGGGATGGCGGCCGGGCGGCATGTGGCTCATCGGCTTCCTGTGGCTGCAGAACTGCACGCTCGCGCCCCTCGTCAGCCTGTTCACCGATGCGCGCGTGCCCATGATCCCGTGGGATCAGCTCATGGTATTCACCGGGCTCTTCTCGGGCTTCTACATGGGCGGCCACACGATCAAGGACGCCATCAAGACGTGGCGGAGCGCCCGATGATCTGGCCGGTCCTGCCGCGCTTCGGCTTCGTGCTCCTTCTCGCGGGTCTCCTGACGGTCGCGCTCACGCGGGCGGCGCCGGCCTCGGCCGTGCCCGGCGTCGTCGCGCCCTCGCTGCTCGATGTCCTGCAGCGCTGGTGGTGGGCCGTCGTCGGCCCCGGCGCCTTCGGCTTCGGGGTCCTGATCCTCTATCTGCGCTCGCAGTTCGTTCCGGGCAGTGAGTTCCGCAAGCAGAGCGAACACGTCAACAAGGCGCTCGCCGGGCTTGAGGAGCGTCTGGACGGTCTTGCCAGCCGGACGGAACGCCGCCTCCAGCAATTGGAGACGGCGACCGAGCACCTGCCGACGAAGGACGCCTTTCACGCCCTCGCCCTGCATGTCGAACGGCAGGGCACGGAGATCACGGCTCTGCGGGACACCCAGCGGGCCACGGCCGAGGGCGTCAAGCGGATCGAGGAGTTTCTGATCAGCCAGGGCACGAAGCGATGAGCGATTTTCTCGACATCATGCGCCAGCACGCGCGGCTCATCGTGCTGCGGGCGCTCGCGGCCGAGCCGAACTACTCCCACAACGACGGCATGCTCCTGGACATCGCCAAGAGCTTCAGCGTCGATCGCGGGCGCGACTTCCTGCGCAACGAGATCCGCTGGCTGGAGAACGTCGGCGCGGTGACCGTGAGGGAATTGGGCGGCGCCTGGATCGTCACGGCGACGCAGCGGGGTGTCGATCACGCTGAGCGCCGCATCGTTCTCGAAGGCGTCCGCCGGCCGAGCGCGGGGGGCTGACATGCAGTTGCGCGGCCCGGATGCCTTGCTGCTCGACCGTGTCCCGGCGGAAGGTCACGGAGATGCCCTGTGGGCGCTCGGCGAGCTGAGTGAGCGGCGTCGCACGTCAGCCGACATCCTCTTCGAGCTGAATGACCGGCTCGCGGCCAAGGGGATTGCTCCCGTTCTCCGGAGCACCTTCAACCGCGTTGCCATCCGCCGATCGATCCGGGAGGCCTGACATGCGGCAGGGACGCGGCCGGCTCTCGTCGCTCGATCTCATCCCCGAAGAGGGACAGGAAGACGTCTTGTGGGCGCTCGGCGAGCTGAACGAGCGGCGCCGCACGCAAGCCGACATCCTCTTCGAGCTCAACGACCGGCTCGCGGTGAAAGGCATCGACCCGATCTCGCGCAGCGCCTTCAATCGGACGGCCGTGCGGACTGCGGCGGCGGCGCGCCGCGTGGCCGAGGCCCGCGCCGTCTTCGCCGGCATCGCGCCCCAGTTCACGCCCGAGAGCATCGACGAGAACAACATCGTCCTGGGCGAGGTCATCAAGATGCTCATCCTGGAGCTGACCGACAGCCCCAACCAGACGCCCAAGGGCGCCATGGAACTGGCGCGCGCCTTCCTCGCCACCATTCAGGGGCAGAAGATCAGCTCCGACCGCCGCAGCAAGCTGGAGGCCGATCTTAAACAACAGGCGGCGAAGGCCGTCGACACGATCGCCGCGCGAAAGGGCCTCACCGCGGACACCGTCTCGGCGATCAAGGCACAGATCCTCGGGATCCGCTCATGAACGCGCCCATCTCGGCCGACGAGTGGGCACGGCACCGCCGGGAGGCGATGCAGGCGTTCCCTCCGGGTGTCGACGCCAGCGATCTCGAAGGCGTGCTCCTCGGCTACCAGAAAGAGCTGGTCGAGAGCGTCTCGCTCCACTCCCTCACGGCAACCGACAAGAGCCGCCGCGTCGGTGCCACATGGGGCGTCGGCGCGGCGGCCGTGCTGATCTCGGGCGCGCAGAAGTCCGCAGGCGGCATGGACACGCTCTATTTGGGCTACAACCTCGACATGGCGCGGGAGTTCATCGACACCTGCGCCATGTGGGCCAAGGCCTTCGGACAAGCGTGCTCCGCGGTCGACGAGTGGCTCTTCAAGGAACTGGGGGAGAAGGGCGAGGACCGCGCGATCCAGGCGTTCCGCATCACCTTCGCCTCGGGTTTCGAGATCGTCGCGCTGTCGTCGCGGCCGAGGTCGCTGCGCGGCAGGCAGGGCTTCGTCATCCTCGACGAGTTCGCCTTCCACGACGACGCCGAGGAACTGCTCAAGGCGGCCATGGCGCTGCTCATCTGGGGCGGCCGGGTGCTGGTCATCTCGACGCACAACGGCGTCGACAATCCCTTCAACGAGCTGCTCAACGAGATCCGCTCCGGCCGCCGGCCGGGCAATATCGTGCGGGTCACCTTCGACGACGCGATCGAGCAGGGCCTCTATCAGCGCATCTGCCTTGTGAACGGGCAGCCCTGGTCGCCGGAAGCGGAAGCGCAATGGCGCGCCAACATCCGGGCATCGTATGGGGCCGGCGCGGCCGAGGAGCTGGACTGCATCCCGGCACAGGGATCGGGCGTCTATCTGACCACGGCGCTGATCGAGGCCTGCATGACGCCCGAGGCGCCCGTTCTGCGGCTCACCTGCCCGGACGGCTTCGAGCTGAGGTCCGACGAGGAGCGGCACTCCTATGTTGCCGACTGGCTCGCCGAGCACGTGGACCCGTGGCTCGATCTCCTGAAGTCGAACCTCCAGCACGCCTACGGCTGGGACTTCGGCCGCTCGGGCGACCTGTCCGTCTTCTGGCCGCTGGAGATCATGCCCGACCTCGTGCGGCGCACGCCCTTCATCATCGAGCTGCGCAACGTCCCGTTCCGTCAGCAGGAGCAACTGCTCTTCCACGTCGTCGACCGGTTGCCGCGACTGATCAGCGGAAAGCACGACGCCCGCGGCAACGGCCAGTTCCTCGCCGAGTACGCCCAGCAGAAGTACGGCGCCGACCGGATCGAGGCCGTCATGCTGTCGCAGGGCTGGTATCTCGCCAACACGCCGAAGCTGAAGGCGAGCCTCGAAGAGCGGACCTTCACCCTACCGAGGCACGCCGATGTTCGCGGCGACTTCCGGCTGCTGAAGATGGTGCGCGGGATCCCGAAGGTGCCTGACGACGCTTCCACCCAGGGCTCGGATGGCGGCCAGCGGCACGGCGACACGGCGATCGCGGCCATCCTCGCCAACGCTGCGGCCGAGGCGGACACGATGGAATACGGCTACACGCCGGCCTCGGCACTGCAGGACGGCCGGCGCGATGACCGCAGCCGCCGCCAGGGCGAGGCGATGCTCGGGCGACGCAACGGAGGTCTCTGGTAATGCCCCCGATCTACGGGCCTGACGGCGCAGTCGTCTCCTCGGCCATGTTCAAGCAGCCGCAGGCGGAGCCGGACGTCACCGGCATCCGCAGCGTCTGGCACGATCCGGTCGCCTCGGGGCTCACCCCGCAGCGCCTGGCGCACATCCTGCGCGATGCCGCAGAGGGCGAGCTGCGCGAGTTCCTCGTCCTGGCCGAGGAGATGGAGGAGCGAGAGCCGCACTATTTCTCGGTGCTGTCGACCCGCAAGCGCGCCATCACGGAGCTGAAGCCCGTGATCGAGGCGGCGACCGAGGAAGGTCGCGACGTGGCGATCGCCGACGAGGTCCGGGCGATTATTCGCCGGCCGGCCTTCACGTCCATGGTCTCCGAACTGACCGATGCCCTCGGCAAAGGCTTTGCCGTGTGCGAGATCATCTGGTCGACCACGGGCAACCGTTGGGATCCGCGCGAGTACCGCCGGCGCGACCCGGCCTTCTTCCAGTTCGACCGGCGGACCGGCTCCGAGCTGCGGCTCATCTCGCCGGCCGATCCAGATGGCGAGCCCCTGCGGCCGTGGTCGTTCATCGTCCACTACCCGCGCCTCAAGAGCGGCCTGCCGGCCCGGGGCGGCCTCGCGCGCGTCGCCGTCTGGTCGTTCATGCTGAAGTCCTTCACGCTGAAGGACTGGATGGCGTTCCTTGAGGTCTACGGCCTGCCGTTCCGCGTGGGCAAATATGGCCCCGGCGCCACCGAGCGGGAGAAGGACGCGCTGTTGCGCGCCGTGCGCGACATCGCCGGCGACGCGGCGGCGATCATGCCGAAGTCGATGGACATCGAGTTCATCGAGACGACGGCCGCCAGCGGCTCCGACGCCTTCGAGAAGAAGGCGCGGTACATCGACGAGCAGATCTCCAAGATCGTCCTGGGCCAAACCACCACGACCGACGCGATCTCGGGCGGGCACGCCGTCTCGAAGGAGCATAACGAGGTTCGCCACGACATCCTGCGGTCCGACGCGCGCGTGCTCGCCGCAACCATCCAGCAGGCGCTGATCGAGCCCTTCGTGTCGTTCCACCACGGGCCGCAGGAGAACTATCCGACCATCTCGTTCCCGGTCGAGGAGCCCGAAGACGTCAAGACCCTCATGGAGGTCACCGAGCGCTTCGTGAACCTCGGCGGCAAGGTCTCCATGGCCGAGGCGCGCGATCGCATCGGCTGGCAGGAGCCGTCCGAGGACGAGGAGCTGCTCGCCCCCGCTCGGGCGCCGGCGGCCGTCGAGCCCGCGACCGCTCGGGCGCGCTTCCGGTGCGACGAGATCGCGACGGCTCGCGAGGCCACGGTCGACGACGAGCTCGAGGAGCTGATGATGGAGGCTCTCGGCGACTGGGAGAAGATGACGGATCCGCTGCTCGCCCCTCTGCGGCGCGCCGTCGAGGCCGCCAGCGATTACGACGATCTGCGGGCGCGCCTCAACGGTGCGGTGGCCGAAATGGACACCTCGGCCCTGGTCGAGGCGCTGGCACGAGCGACGGCGAAGGCCCGCGGCCTCGGCGACGTCCGCGACTGAGGACCGGCCGTGGCGATGCTCCAGCTCGGCGGACCGCCGCCAAAGGAAGTGCTCGACTATTTCCGGTCGAAGCGCCTGCGCCCCGGCTTCTCATGGCAGGACGTGTGGGGCCAGGAGCACGCCTATGCCTTCACCGTGGCGAAGGCCACCGAGGCGCAGGTGCTCGTCGCCTTTCGGGGAGCCATCGACCGCGCGCTCTCGAAAGGTCTGCCGTTCGAAGCGTTCCAGAAGGACATCACCGGCGAGCTGCACCGGATCGGCTGGGGCGGTCCGCGTGTCGTCGAGGATCCGGCCGGGGGACCGCCGGCCAAGGTCGACTTCACGTCGCCCCGGCGCCTCAACACGATCTTCAACGCCAACATGCGGGCCGCGCGCGCCGCCGGCCAGTGGGAGCGTGCGCAGCGCACCAAGGGCATGCTGCCGTTCTTCCTCTATGTCGAAAGCACGGCGAAAGAGCCCCGTCACGAACACCGGCAATGGGCGGGCACCATCCTGCCGGTCGATCATCCATGGTGGGACGAACACTTCCCGCCGAACGGCTGGGGCTGCCAATGTGGCGTGCGGCAGATCACGAAGGCCGAGGCCGAGCGGCGCGGCGGCGTGGCCGAGCCGCCAGCCGGCCGCACCGAGACCTTCCGCAACCGGCGGACGGGCGAAGTCACCGAGGTGCCCGAGGGTGTCGATCCCGGCTGGCACACCAACCCCGGCAAGAGCCGTGCCGCGACCCTGATGCGCCGCACGACGGAGGCGCTGGAGGAGGCCGGACCGGACGTGGCACGCACCGAGATCGCCAAGATTTGGGACAGCAACACGCCCGAGCTGCTCGCCAAACTGCCGCGCGACGTGCACGTGCCCGTCGCCGTGGCCGAGGAAATCGCCACGGCGCTCGATGCGCGGGGGCCGATCCTCGCCCTGGGCAACCGCACGCTCGGGACGAAGGTGGCGCACCCCGAGCGCCGGCTCGCCGACTTCGCGCTGATCCAGCGCCTCATCGACGCCGGTCGGCACTGGCCGGATCCGAAGCACAAGATCGGCCGCGTCGTCATCGGCGAGGTCGGGGGCGTCTGGTTCCGGCTGGCGATCGGTGCCTCGGAACGCGAGCGCTACATGTACGTGCGCACCCTGCATCCGATCGACGAGCGCCGGCGTGCCAAGCTGGAGATGGAACTGGAAGGGAAGTAGCGGTGGCCGGGAGGTCGCGAACCCTCCGCGGGTGAACACCGGCACTGGCGAAATTCGCACGGCCACCACAACGAAAATCCTAGCTCATCTGCGCCGAATGGTCCAACCTGAATGCGGATCGCCACGGATCGGCGCAGGAGCGCGCTGACAGGCTCCCCGCTACATCGGGGCCTCTTAGCCCCGCATGGCGCCTCTTAGGGCCTCTTACGGCCTCTTAATCGCTCTCTTGAACTCGACCGCGGGAACCGCACGCCGGGGCGCCAATGGCCCCGGAACATCTTCACGGGTGATCGTTCGCATGGTGCGGAGCCATCGTGGCCGCCATGAACGAACTCGCCACCGCCCGCTGCACCATTCTGTCGCCTCTCGCCCTCGCGGCGCAAGGGGACGCACCGGAATGGATCATGGTCATGCCGGCGGGGCCGCAGCTGAAGGCTGTCGACGGCCGCAGCTGGCGCATCAGCGATCCGGCGGCCGTCATCGAGACCTCGCTCGCCGCCGGCCTCGATCTTCCGATCGACTGGGAGCACGCCCAGGACCATAAGGCGCCACAGGGCGAGCGCGCCGATGCCGCCGGCTGGATCGACCAGCTGGAGGTGCGCGAGGGTGCCGTCTGGGCGCGGGTGTCCTGGACGGATGCCGGCCGGCAGTCGGTCGAGAGCCGCGGCTATCGCTACATCTCCCCCGCTTTCATGCACAGCAAGTCCGGCGAGGTCGCGCGCATCATTGGCGCCGGTCTCGTCAACCGTCCCGCTTTCGCAACCCTGCCGGCGCTCGCCCAGCAGGCTCCCACCCATGAGGACCACATGGACCAGGATCTTCTCGACGCCCTCGGCCTGCCGACAGCGACCACCAAGGCGGACGCCATCACCGCGATCGCCAAGCTGCGGGGCGACCTGCAGACCGCCACCGCGGCGATGCAGAACCCGCCCCTCGAAAAGTTCGTGCCGCGCGCCGACTACGACCAGGTCATGACCCGCGCCACGGCGGCGGAGCAGAAGCTCGCCGAGCGGGACGCGGCCGATCTCGAAGCGAAGGTCAACACGCTCGTCGAGGGCGCCGTGAGGGCCGGCAAAATCGCGCCGGCCTCGAAGGACCACTACGTCGCGCTCGCCCGCAAGGATTTCGCGTCGGTCGAGAACCTCTTGAAGGTGACGGCTCCGGTGGTCACGCCCGGCGGCGGGCCGGATCCGAGCGGCGATCCCGCCAAGGGCAAGGCGCTCACGGACGAGGAGAAGGCCCTCTGCGCCACGCTCGGGATCTCCGAGGAAGCCTACGCCAAGACGGAAGTCTGACGCCGGGCCTCTGCCGGCGCCCACCCAGCCCAGCTCGCAAGGACCACTGAGATGCCTCTGACCGGACCCCGCAACACCGTCGAGCGGAAGCCGCGCGAACGGCAGTTCCCCGTCGCCCAGAACGCCGACATTCACCAGGGCGGCCTTGTCGTGCTGGACGGTGGCCTCGCAAAGCCGGGCCGCTCTGCGGCAGGCCTCGCCTGCGTCGGCATCGCCGTCGCCGGCGTTCGCAACACCGGCGCCGACGGCGCGGCCGTGGTCAATGTGCGCTCCGGCTGCTTCCGCTTCGAGAACGACGCCACCACGCCCGTGACCTACGCCGACGTGGGCGCCGAGGTCTTCCTGGTCGACGACGAGACGGTCTCGTCGGACGGCACCGGTCGGTCGCCGGCCGGCATCTGCTTCGACCTCGACGAGCTTGGCGTCTGGGTCACGGTCGGCTGACCCACCCCTCCTGAACGCAACATCGCGGCCGGGCCGCATACGGAAGAGCTGACATGATCATCAACGGCGCCAATCTCTCGATGCTCTACAAGGGCTTCAAGACGAGCTTCCAGAAGGGCCTCGACGAGGCGCCGAGCCAGTGGTCCGTCGTCGCCACCCGCGTCACCTCGACGACGCGGGAGGAGGAGTACGGCTGGCTCGGCAAGTTCCCGCAGCTGCGCGAGTGGATCGGGGATCGCGTCATCCAGAACATGAAGGCGCATTCCTACTCCATCAAGAACAAGACCTTCGAAGGCACCGTCTCGGTCGACCGCGACGACATCGAGGACGACAACATTGGCCTCTATGCGCCCCTCTTCGAGGAGATGGGGCGGTCGACGAAGGCCTTCGACGATCAGCTCGTCTGGGGGCTCCTGAAGCAGGGCTGGACGGGCAAGTGCTACGACGGTCAGGCGTTTTTCGATGCCGAGCACCCGGTGCTCAACGAAGCCGGCAAGGAAGTGTCCGTTGCCAACACGGACGGCGGCAACGGCACGCCCTGGTTCCTGATCGACGACACGCGCGCCCTCAAGCCGCTGATCCTGCAGGAGCGGAAGAAGTTCCAGTTCGTGGCCAAGGACGAGGCCAAGGACGAGAACGTCTTCATGCGCAAGGAGTACGTCTACGGCGTCGATGGCCGACGCAACGTGGGCTTCGGCTTCTGGCAGTTCGCCTGGGGCTCCAGGCAGGAGCTGACGCCCGAGAGCTATGCGCTCGCGCGCAAGTCGCTCATGGAGATGAAGGGCGATTACGGCCGGCCGCTCGGACTGCGCCCGACCAAGCTCATCGTGCCGCCCGGCCTCGAAGGCAAGTCGCTCAAGATCCTCAACAACGACCTCGCCGCCGGCGGCGAGACGAACGAGTGGAAGGGCACCGCGCAGGCCGTTGTCGTGCCCTGGCTCGCCTGATCGCCCCAGCCGACGCTTGAGCAAGGATCCACGACCATGGCGAGAACGCGCAAGACGGCGACGAAGGAAACGGCGGCAGAGGCTGCCAAGGCCACGCCGCCTGCCAAGGATCCCGCGGCCCCGGCCGCGGACGTCATAACCCCGGAGGGGCGGTCTGGTACGGCTCGCGAGGCCCCCAGCACCGATAGCGGAACGCCGCTCGGCAACGAGCGAGACGTAGGGGTTCAGCCCGCCGCCCAGCACGATCAAAGCGCCAGTGCGGAGGGCGTGCCGACGCCTGATGCCCAGGCATCGGGCGATGTGCCGGATGGCAATACTGGAACCGGGGCGGCTGCGGCGGCCGCCCCGGCGCCCATCTCCGAGCCGGAAGGGGAACGCATCTCCGTTGTCGGTCCTGAGGGCGGTCGGCGCCGTGCCGGGCGCCGCTTCGGTCCGGTCACCACCGTGATCCCGCTCGCGGATCTCTCCGAGGAGGATCTCGCCGCCATCGAGGACGATCCCGAGCTGCGGGTCTCCCGCCTCTGACTGGATCCGCCGCCGGTCGCCGGCGGATTGACGGGCGGCCCGTCCGCCCCTCGCTCCCGGCGAGCGTCTCGCCCGCTCGCCGGGAGCCTCTCACCGATCAGGAGCGCCGATGACCTACGCGACCGCCGCCGATATCGACGAAACCTACGGCTCGAGCCTGCTCGATCTCGTCGCCGATCCGGACAACACGGGCGAGCGCGACGAGGCCGCGATCGCGCGCGCCATCGAGGACGCGACGGCCATCGTCAACGGCTACGTCTCGGCGCGCCACCAGCTCCCCTTGTCGTCGGTCCCGGCCGTGCTGCGCACCCTGACCATGGACCTTGCCGTGCATCGGCTCGCGTCGCGGCCGGGGCAGATGACCGAGGAGATCGAGAACCGGGCCGAGCGCGCGCACAAGATGCTCGAAGCGATTGGAGCCGGCCGGGCCGGCCTCGGACTGCCGACGCCGGCGCCCGAGGCGCAGTCGTCCGACGCGCCCGTTCTCATCG
The DNA here is from genome assembly GCF_014196925.1 of Chelatococcus caeni. Lineage (GTDB taxonomy): Bacteria > Pseudomonadota > Alphaproteobacteria > Rhizobiales > Beijerinckiaceae > Chelatococcus_A > Chelatococcus_A caeni. The sequence continues at coordinate 672,445 of NZ_JACIEN010000003.1, forward strand.
CGCCGCCTCGGCGCTTCACGCGGGGCATGTGATGTCGCTCGCGCTCACCATCGACACGCAGGGCGAGGAGACGGTCCTCGCAGCGCTCGACCGCTTCGTGGATCTGCCGCGCGAGGAGCTGCTCGAAGGTCTCGGTGGGCTGCTCGAAAGCCAGCATCGCCGGCGCATCGAGGAGGAGCACACAACGCCGGCCGGCCGGCCGTTCGCGCCCAACCAGCGCGGCACCACGCCCCTCTACGACACCGGCCGCAACCTGCGCGACGCCTTCGCCTATGCGGTTTCCGACCCGGAAGTGCGTCTGACCAACAGCTTCATCGGCGCCGCGCTGCTGCACTTCGGCGGCGTCGTCGTACCGAAGAACGCCAAGGCGCTCGCCTTCTCCGTCGGTGGCGAGGCGGTGTTCACGAAGCGCGTCCTCATCCCGGCACGCCCGTTCATGGGCATCTCCGCTGACAACCAGGTCGAGATCGTCGAGGCCGTCGAGGCCTTCGTGGAAGGGTTGGTGCAATGAGGACGCTGCAGGAGCTGCTGGCGGCTGTCGTCTCCGATCTCGCCCAGCTCGATGGAGTGCGGGCTTGCGAGGCGTTCGGTGGGCGCTTCGACCTTGCAGGGCTCGAAAGGTTCGGCGCGGCCGTGCCCGCCATCCGCGTCGCCATACTGCGGATCCCGGCGAGCCGGACGGTCGATACGGGCGAACTCGACGTCGACGTCGAGATGGCGGCGTTCATGATCACCCGCGACGAGCATGGCCAGTCGCGTGACCAGCAGGCGCTCGACCTCGCCTCCCGCGTCATGGCCGCTGTCCAGGCAGCGCGTTGGGGCCTTAGCAAGATCCATCCTGCCCGGAACATCCGCGCGGAGAACATCTACTCCTCGCCGGCCCAGGCGAAGGGCGTCGCGCTTTGGGGCGTGTCGTGGATCTCGCGGCTGCGCATGGGCAGGAATGCCTACGCGCCAGTAGATGGGTCCATGCCCGAGATCTGGGCGCGAGACGGCCGCAGCGGCGAGGAGCCCGAGCCGGTTGTGACGACGGGGGGCCAGCCTTGACGGACGTGGCGGCACTTCGCCTTCGCCTTGCGGCGCTGGAGCGCGCTCTGGGCAAGCGCGACTATCACCTCGCCGAGATCGAGCGCCGGCTCGCCAACGTCATGCGGTCGGGCACCGTCCATGCGGTCGATCCCGACAACGGCCTCATCCGGGTGAAGATCGGCACCGATCGCGACGGCGCGCCCGTGCTCACGCCCTGGCTGCCGTGGACCGAGCGCGCCGGCCGCATCAAGACGTGGCTGCCGCCGGCCGTCGGCGAGGTGGTGCGCGTTCATGCGCCGTCCGGCGAGATCGCCCAGGGCTGGGTCGATCCGGGCGGCTTCTCATCGGCCAACCCGGCGCCGTCATCGGACGGCGAGGCGCACGTCGAGGTGCTCGGCGAGACCCGTGTGACGATCAAGGACGGCTCGGTTCGCATCGAGACCAAGGCCGCCACCATCGTCAGCGAGGAGGCGACCGTCGAGAGCAAGAAGGTGGTCATCAAGAGCGGGTCGATCGATCTCGGCGGCGAGGACGGCAAGCGGCTCGCGCGCGTCGGCGATCGCGTCCAGGTCTCCGCGGGATCGTCGGCCGGCCTGTGGCCGATCGTCGAGGGCTCGACCAAGGTCCGGGCCATTGATTGAGGGGAAAGAGCCCATGAAGACGCCTTCAAAGGCCTCTTACACGGTCCTGGTCGACGGCTGGATAGCCGGCGAATACCACCGCGCCGGCACGCCCCTGATGCTGACGCAGGGCGAGGCGGCCTATCCCGAGCTGGAGGGCAAGATCATTCCCGGCGCGCCGCGCCTGCCGACGCGCCCGGCGTCCGGCCGCAAGCGCAGGGGCAAGGCGTGACCGGGATCTCGCACCGCACCGGGCAGCCGATCGACGAGTGGCCGCACGTCGTCCAGTCGATCCGCGTTATCCTGCTGACGCCGATCGGCTCGCGCGTCATGCGGCGCGATTTCGGTTCGGCCGTGCCGAGCCTGCTCGATGCGCCTCTCAACGAGGTGACGGTGGTCGACGTCGCCATGGCGGTCGCCGAGGCGCTCGACAAGCACGAGCCGCGCTTCCGGCTGCGGCAGGTCCACGTCGACAATGCCGGCTCGGACGGCCACCTCGGGCTGCGGCTCGACGGCATCTTCGTGCCCCGCACGCCCGGTGCGCGCGCAAGGGCGGCAACTGCGGAGGTGTCGCTGTGACGCTGCCGCCCGAGCTCGTCGGACTTCCCCCGCCGGAGGCGATCGAGGAGATTTCCTTCGAGGCGATCCTGGTCGAGATGATGGCGGACTTCCAGCAACGCTGGGACGCACTGCGCGCTGCCAATCCGGACCTGCCTGCCTACGACGTCGGCGATCTCGAAACCGATCCGGTCAAGATCGCGCTGGAGGCGGCGGCCTATCGCGAGGTGCTCGTGAGGGCGCGCATCAACGACGTTGTCCGCGCTCACCTCATCGCCTACGCCCGCGGCGGCGATCTCGACAACCTCGGGCCGTTCTACGATTGCTTCCGCATGGCGGGCGAGGATGATGACCGCTATCTGCGCCGCATCATCCTCGCCATCCAGGGCCGCTCCACGGGCGGCACCGAGCCGCGCTACCGGGCCATCGCGCTTGCAGCTTCGCTGCGCGTCGCCGACGCCGCCGTCTTCCGCATCGGCAAGGATCCGACGGTGCACGTTGCGCTCTATGCGGCCGACAACGGCGGTGTCGCGGACGCTCAGCTGATCGAGACCGTGCGCGTGGCCCTCCATGACAAGGCGAAGATCATGGTCAGCGACACGATCGTGGTGCGCTCGGCCGTGTTCGCGGTGGTCGACGTCGAGGCGGATGTGTGGCTGCTGCCGCAGACGCCCGAAACGATCCTGCCCGGCCTCGAAACGGCAGTCCGCAGCGCCTGGGCAGCGGCCACCGGTCTCGGCTTCGATCTCACGCGCTCCTGGCTCACCGCCCAGCTCATGCAGCGCGGCATCCAGCGGGTGGAGATCCTCACCCCTGCCGCCGATGTCGAGGTGCCGCCCTACGAGGCCGTGTCGATCGGCGCCATCCGGCTCAACAACCGGGGGCGCGGCTACTGATGAGCGCGCCCGATCTCCTCCCGCCCTCGGCTACCGAACTCGAGCGCACGGTTTCGCTGTCGACGGACAGCTACACGCGCGTGGGCGTTCACATCACGGCCATGCGTGGGCGCAAGTACAGCAACCCGCCGCCGAGCTGGCTGCCCTTCATTGTCTCGGAACTGGGGCTCGGGGAGTTGTCGCCCTACGCCCCGAACCTCTACGACCTGATCGACGAGGGCGTCGACTGGCAGCGCGTGCGCGGCACACCCGATGCCGTGCTGAGGGCGCTCGGCTGGCTGTCCTATGCGGCCGAGATCGAGAGCTTCCCGCCGCGCCGGCGCTACTGGAACCTCGTCATGCTGCACCTCGACCGGGTGCGGGACGACGAGGCTGACCTCATCCGCATCGACGGCGTTTCGACACTGTCGGTCCCCAAGCGGTCGGTCATCTGGCGCGGCTATCACGGCTATGACGTCCGGGCGATTGAGGCCGGCCGCACGCGCTGGGGGCAGACGCTGTGGTCGGCATTCTCCGGCGCCCGCATCCCGCAGAGCGACGTCAAATGGTCGTTCGGCCGGCGCTACGAAGCAGACCACGCCCTGACCGACGCCGAGCTGCAGGCGCTCGGGGTCTGGCTCGATCCCGTCGACGAGAGCGACGGCGGCTGGCAGTGGGGACCGTTCCCGTGGCCGGCACTGCCGTGGTCCTCGTCGGCTGCCACCGTCCGCTCGGCCGCCATGCTCGCCGCCATGCCCGCCGGGCCGGTCTTTGCCGTGTTCCGCGACGCCGCCGGCGACGTCATCGGCTACCGCCGCGCGCGCGCCCGCTGGCCGGTCCAGCCGGCGCTCGACGGCATCTATTCGGTCGGTGGCAACCGCTGGGCGGTGCGGCCGACCGGCGCCACGCGGCTCTATGTCGAGGCGATGACCGACTTCGGGGACGGCTATGGCGCCACGGCCGCGTCGGTCGGCCTTGTCTTCGGCGCGACGCCGGCGGCCGGCCTGAAGCCGGGCGCGCTGTGGCTGCCCGCCGATGGGCTCGCCCCGACGGGGCCGATCGTCGCCGAGTTCCCCGCCAACATCGAGTTCGGCCGCACCGTGCGCGAGCGCGTGTGCTGGCTCCTGCGCTTCTGAGGATCGACCATGTACGAGCACCCGTCCAACCTACCCGGCGCCTACGACCGCACGGCCGCGCACCCGGAGTGGTCGGGTGTCGTGTTTCGCGAGGACAAGTTTGCGCAAGCCGCCGAACTCAACGAGGTGCAGTCGATCGTGGCCACGCGCGGCCGGCGCATCGCCAGCCTGATCGCGAAGGACGGCGACCGCGTCGAGGCGGCCGACATCGTCGTCGACGTCGAGCACGGCCGCCTGACGCTCGCCGCCGGCCGGGTCTATGTGCGCGGCGACGTGCGCGAGGTGGCGGCGCGCGCGATCGATGGCGTCGCCCTGGCGAACGTCGACGTCGTCGTCGGCGTGCGCCTCGTGCGCCAGTACATCACCGAGGAAGATCTCCCGGCGCTCGCCGGCCTGCATCCCGGCACCGAGGCCGAGGGCGAGCCCGGCGCCGGCCGCGTCGTTGAGACGGTGTCCTGGTCGCTGGAAAGCGCGTCCGAGCCCGGCGACTTCTATGCCGTCTATCTCGTCCGCAACGGCACCGTCATCGACCAGACGCCGCCGCCCTCGCTGTCGGGCATCAATCAGGCGATCGCCGTCTACGACCGGGACGCGAACGGCTCCTACATCGTCAACGGCTGCCGCGTCACGGCGCTCGGCCGCGCCGGGACCGATCAGGTCTTCTCGATCGAGGAGGGCACCGCCAACATCTTCGGCTTCAAGCGCACGCGGTTCTCCTCGACCCGCTATGCCGAGCCCGAGCTGTGGGACACGGAGGTCATCCCGGCCGAGCCGCATTCGTTCGACGATGCCGGCACCGGCACGGCCGTGATCCGCCTCAACCGCGGCCCGATCGCGGCCGTCAACAGCGTGATCATCACGCGCCAGATCACCGAGACCATCGTCCGCGGCGGCACTAACAACACCTCGGACGCGCTCGGCCGCGAAGGCGTGACGCAGATCCTTGAGGTCAAGCAGGGCGGCACCACCTTCGTCCAGGGCACGGACTATGCGCTCGCCGCCAATCGCGTCGACTGGTCGCCGGCCGGCGCCGAGCCGACGCCGGGCTCATCTTATCAGGTCACCTATCGCTACCTCGACGCCGTCGTGCCGGATGCCGTGGGCGAGGACACGGTGACCGTGTCGGGCGGCGTCACGGGCACGGCCGTCCAGATCGGATACAGCTGGAAGCTGCCGCGCATCGACCTGATCTGCCTCGACCAGGCTGGCGCCGTCACCTACCTCACCGGCCAGCCGGCGCGCGAGCGGCCGGTGGCGCCGATCGAGCCCGTCACGCTGCTGGCGCTCGCCGAGGTGCACAACGACTGGCGCGGCGCCCCGAAGATCGTCAACTCGGGCGTCCGCTCGGTGCCGTACAAAGAGATGTGGCGCTACCTCGGCCGGCTCTTCGACGCGCTCGACCTCATCGCCCTGGAGCGCCTGCGCCGCGACATCGACAGCCGTGAACCGGTCGCGAAGCGCGGTGTGTTCGTCGATCCTCTGACGAGCGACCGCTACCGCGACGCCGGCGAGGCGCAGGACGCGGCCGTGTTCGGCGGCAGCATGCAGATCGCCATCGACCCGACCTTCCACCGGGTCGAGATGGCCGGGCCGATCATGCTCGACTATGTCGAGGAGGTGGTGATCGAGCAGCCGCTGGCGACGGCCTGCATGCGCATCAACCCCTACCAGAATTTCGAGCCCCTGCCGGCCAAGATGACCATCAACCCGGCCGTGGATTTCTGGACCGTCTCGCAGACGCAATGGACGAGCCCGGCCACCAGCGTCTTCGCCGGCGGTGCCGTCGACCGCACCACGGTCACGGACGTCGTCGTCGACCAGCGTGAGCAGCTCGCCGAATTCCTGCGCCAGATCCCGGTGGGTTTCGTCATCGAAGGCTTCGGGCCGGGCGAGATCCTGCAGCGGCTCACCTTCGACGGCGTCGACGTCTCGCCGCCGGGACCAATCGTGGCCGATGGCGAGGGGACGATCGTCGGCCAGTTCGTCATCCCGGCCAATGTCACCGCGGGGCAGAAGCGCGTCGCCGCGACCGGCGCCGGCGGCTCTACGGCCGAGGCGCTCTTCGTCGGCCAGGGCCGCATCGAGATCCGCGTCATGCAGCGGGTGACGACGGTGGAGCTGAGCCCACCTATCGATACCGGGCCGCAAGGCGCGGATCAGTCGTCGGGCGAAGGCGGCTCGGGCGATCCGCTGGCGCAGACCGTGATGCTGCCGCAGGCCCGGCACGTCCTCGGGCTCGACGTCAAGTTCTGCGCCGTGGGCGATCCGGCGAACCATTGCGTGCTGGAGCTGGTCGAGGTCGACACCGGCCTGCCGACGCGCCGGGTCATCACCGACCGCGTCGTGCCGATGGCGACGGTCGAGATCGACCAGTGGCGCGGCGTGCGCTTCCCGGCGCCGGCCTTCCTGACGGCGGATCGCGAGTTCGCTTTCGTCATGAAATCCGACGATGCGGACCATTCTCTCGCCGTTGCCAGCGTCGGGGACTTCGACGCCCAGGCCCAGAAATGGGTGGGCGGCCAGCCCTATTCGGTCGGCGTGCTGCTCTCGTCGGCCAACTCGCGCACCTGGACGCCGCACCAGAACACGGACCTGACCATGCGCGTCGTGGCGGCCCGGTTCACGCAGACCGTCAAGGTGGTCGAGCTCGGCGCGTTCGACCTGGTCAACTGCTCGGACCTCATCATCCGCGGCTCGGTGGAGTTGCCGACGGCCGACTGCTCGTTCCGCTTCGAGGTGGTCCGCCCCTCGGGCGAGATCATCCGCCTGCAGCCCGATCAGCCCTACGAGTTCACGAGCTTCGTGACCGAGACGGTGGCGCTGCGGGCCGTGCTCACCGGCACCGAGTTCGTGAGCCCGACGCTTTATCCGGGCGTCACGCTCGTCGCGGGCACCATGCGGCCGAGCGGGACCTATGTCAGCCGCGCCTTCGACATGGGCACCGCCATCCGCCTGTCGAGCTTCGCCAAGACGCGGCTCCCGGCCGGCTCGACGCTCACGGCCGAGGTCGATGCCGGCGACGGCAACTGGCAGCCGGTCGCACTCCAGGCGTCCACGCCGCTGCAGGACGGATGGATCGAGCGCGAATACCGGCTCGATCCGCACACCGCCCAGCAAGGCCGCCTGCGCCTGACGCTGACCGGCACGCCGGCGGCACGGCCGTCCGTCGCGGATCTCCGCGCGGTCATCATCTGAGGGACGCACGATGGCTGTCGACGACAAGACGCCTTTCCTGCAGCTGCCGCTGCCGCACGCCCAGAACAATTCGAACGAGGACGTCGAGCGGCTGCGCAATGCCTACCTGATGCTCGATGCGTTCGCGGAGGCGCTCTCGATCGCCGTCGCGGGCAAGGCGGCGCAGAACCACCAGCACGAGATGGACACCATCATCGGGCTGATCGATGCTCTGGCCGACAAGGCCGCGAAGGACCACCAGCACACGCTGGAGAGCCTCACTGACACAGATGTTGCTGGCGCCACCAACGGGCATTTTCTCAAGCGCGTCGGCACCAAATGGCAGCCGGGAACTGTCCAACCCGGCGACGTGCCCAGCTTCGAGGAGGCGATCAATGCCCGGCTGCCGCTGACCGGGGGCAACCTGACCGGCTCGTTGATGGCCATCGACCGGCTGGTAGCTCAAGCCACGGCCAACGGCAACGCGCATGTCTGGCTGCGGAACTCTGTGGGAAAGAACCGCGGTCTCGTGTATTGGGACCGCAACTCGGGCGCTGTCAGCCTGCGTGTCTATGCCGATGACGGAAACGGCAACGATGTGGCCGTTGGCTCGCTGGTACTCCACGCTGACGGCACTCTCTCCTTCAACAACAACACGGTCTGGCATGCTGGCCACAAGGCGACCGCGGCCCAGTTCCGCGCGGGCACGACCAACACGGTGCTGACCTCCGACGGCGTCTGGGCGGCGGCCGGCTACGTCGGCCTGTCCGGCGCCGCGGGCTCGACCCTCGCGGCGGGCACCTACGCGCCCAACTTCGGCGCCGGCCTCAACTTCCACAATGTCGTCGCCGGCAACATCACGATCGGCAA
>NZ_JACIEN010000004.1 GCF_014196925.1 Chelatococcus caeni
GCCCACGGCACCGCCTACGACATCGCCGCAAAGGGCATCGCCAATATCGGCGCTACACGCGCCGCATTCAGCCTCGCCGCAAATATCGCCGCGAAACGCATTGACGCCTCGGCGGCGCAGAAGGCGTCGGCCTGAGCGGGCGGTCGAGACGACGAAGAAGGAATAAGGGAGGAAGTGATGAAGAACGGGTGGATGACGAGCGGGTTCTCGCGGTTGTTTGCCATGTCCCTGCTCGGCGGGGGCTTTCTCGTCGCCGGCGCGGCCGGTGATGCCGCGAAGGCCGAATATCCCGACAGGCCGGTGACGATCATCGTGCCGTGGGGTGCCGGCGGCGGCACGGATACCATCGTGCGTCTCTTCGCCGTGGGTTTCGAGGAAGCGCTCGGCGTGCCCGTCAACATCGTCAACCGCACCGGCGGCAATGGCGTCATCGGCCACACCGCCATCGCGACCGCGGCGCCGGACGGCTACACGCTCGGCGCCTGCACCTCCGAGATCAGCTATTTCAAGACGATGAACCTCGCGCCGCTGACGCCGGAATCCTTCGACCTCATCTCGCGCATCGCCGAGATCCCGGCCGGCGTCACCGTCAAGACCGGCGGCCGCTTCCAGGACCTGAAGTCCGTCGTCGAGGCGATGAAGTCGGAGCCGGCCGGCACGCTGACGAGCTCCGGCTCCGGCCTCGGCGGGCCGTGGCACCTCGCGATCGCCGGTCTCGCCAGGATGGAGAACCTGCCGGCGAGCACCGTCAAGTTCGTGCCGAGCCAGGGCGGCGCGCCGGCCCTGCAGGATGTCATGGCCGGCGGCATCGACCTCTTCACGGGCTCGCCCGTCGAGGCCAAGTCGCTCGCCGAATCGGGCGAGGTGAAGGTCGTCGCCGTCATGGCGAAGGAGCGCCTCGCCGCCTTCCCGGACGTGCCGACGGTCAAGGAGGCGATCGGCGTCGACTGGACGCTGTCGAACTGGTTCTCGCTCTGCGCACCGCCCGGCCTGCCGGCCGAGGTGAAGGCGAAGATCGTCGAGACCGGCAAGAAGGGCCATGCCGCCCCGAGCGTGCAGACGAACCTCAAGGAGCGCGGCATCACGCCCGTGTGGGACGGTCCGGAGCAGTTCGCCGAATTCGCGAACGCCTTCGCGGGAACCGCTGCGATTCTGCTCAAGGATCTCGGCTTGGCCAAGTAAGCTGGCCAAGTAAGCTGGCCAAGCAAGGTCGTGGACGCAATGTCCTGAAGGCTGCGGTCGGTGAGCGGCCGCAGCAGCAGGTCATCCAGGGTTGTTCGCCGCATGCCGAGAGGGAGCTCGAGACGCATGGCGCGCTCCGACATCGCCCTCGGTCTCGTCATCGCGGGGCTCAGCACCGCCTTCGCCGTCGAGGCGAGCGGCCTGCCGACCGCGCCGGGAACCGAGTTCTCCGCCGGCTTCGTGCCGATGATCCTCGGCTGCGGCGGGGCACTCGCGGGCCTCGGCATCGCCGCCGAGGGCTGGCGGGGTGCAGGCGCCGATCAGCAGGGTGAAGCAGGGCAGCCGCCGACCCTCGCAGGGCTCGTGCGCTGCCTGTCGGTCTTCCTCGCCGCCATCCTCTACGGCCTGTTTGCGGCGCGGACCGGCTTCGTGCCCGCGGCGGCGGCGGTCATCGGTGGCCTTGCGCTCGTCTTCGGCGCCTCGCTGCGGCTCGCCGCGGGAGCAGCCGTTGCCGGCAGCCTCACCCTGTTCCTCGTCTTCAGCCACCTGCTGCGCGTGCCGCTGCCGCCGACGCCGTGGCTGTCCGCCCTCTGGCCGTTCTGAGAGGCGAGCACCATGACCGCCATCGCCGGGGCCTTCGCGATCGTCCTCGATCCCGCGACACTCCTCGTCATCGTCGGGGCGAGCCTGCTCGGCATGCTCATCGGCTCCATTCCGGGCCTCACGGCCGTGATGGGCACGGCGCTGCTCGTGCCCATCACCTTCTTCATGGATCCGGTGCCGGCAATCGCGGCCATGGTGGCGATGACGGCCACCGCGATCTTCGCCGGCGACATCCCCGGCGCCCTTCTGCGCATTCCCGGCACGCCGGCCTCGGCGGCCTATGTCGACGAGGCCTATGCCCTGACGCGGCGCGGCAAGCCGGAGGTCGGGCTCGGGCTCGGGCTCGTCGCCTCGACGGCCGGCGGACTCGTCGGCTCCATCTTCCTCATCGTCTGCGCGCCGCTTCTCGCCCGCATCGCGCTCGGCTTCTCGACGGCGGAATATTTCTGGCTCGCCCTGCTCGGGCTCTCCTGCGCCGCCTTCATCGGCACGGGCAAGCCGCTCAAGGGCCTCTTCTCCCTCCTCTTCGGCCTTGCCGTCTCCACCGTGGGGCTCGACCCCGCCTCGGGCGTGCCGCGCTTCACCTTCGGCTCCATCGACCTGATGGGCGGCATCAACCTCATCCCGGCGCTCATCGGGCTCTTCGCCATCTCGGAAATCATGCGTGGCGCCCTGCACGGCGCCCCGGCGGTTCGCGAGGGCATCGGCACCTTCGGCCGCGTCACGGCGGGGCTGTGGCAGAGGGCGCGTGAGCATGGGCGCAACATCGCGCGCGGCAGCGTCGTCGGCACCCTCGTCGGCGCCCTGCCGGGGGCGGGCGCCGACATCGCCGCCTGGATCGCCTATGCCATCTCGCGCCGCTTCGCCCGTCGGCCGCAGGACTTCGGCAAGGGCAGCCTCGAGGGCCTCGCCGAGGCCGGGGCGGCCAACAATTCCTCGCTCTCCGGCGCCTGGGTGCCGACGCTCGTCTTCGGCATCCCCGGCGACAGCATCACCGCCATCGTCATCGGCGTCCTCATCCTCAAGGGCATGGAGCCGGGGCCGGCGATCTTCATCAAGCAGCCCGAGATGATCTACGGCGTGCTGATCAGCTTCTTTCTCGCCAACCTCCTGATGCTGCCGCTGGGGCTCGCCTTCATCCGCGTCGCGCGGCATGTCGTGCGCGTGCCACCCACCATCCTGCCGCCGCTCGTGCTGATGGCCTGCATCGTCGGTGCCTTCAGCCTCAACAACAGCCTCTTCGACGTGTGGGTGATGCTGGCCTTCGGCGTCATCGGCTGGCTCATGGAGGAGAACGGCATTCCCGTCGCCCCCGCCATCCTCGGCCTCGTGCTCGGCGGCATGCTCGAGTTCAACTTCACGACGACGCTCATCAAGTCCGACGGCGATCTCCTCGCCTTCTTCATGCGGCCGGTGGCGGCGGGCCTCGGCGTCGTCACGCTCCTCGTCTGGGCCGTCACGCTGTTCCGGCTGGTGCGGCCGGCGCGTGGAGCGGGCGTCGCGGCCGGCCCCAGGGAGGCATGAGGGCGATGGAGCGGCTGCCCTTCGTCGATGCCCATCACCATTTCTGGGACCCCTCGGCGAACCCGCATCCCTGGCTCGTCGAGGAGCCGATGATCCCCTTCCGCTACGGTGATTACGGCGCCATCCGCCGGCCCTTCCTCGCCGCGGATTACCAGGTCGTGGCGGCGCGCCAGAACGTCATTGCCTCGGTCACCATGGAGGGTGAGTGGGACCGGCGTGACCCGGTCGGCGAGACGGCCTGGCTCGCCCGCCTGCGCGAGCGCCACGGCGCGCCGGCGGCGCATGTGGCGCAGGCGTGGCTCGATGCGGACGACGTGGAGGAGGTGCTCGCCGCCCAGGCGGCCTTCCCCTTCGTGCGCGGCGTGCGCCACAAGCCGCGCAGCGCCGAAAGCCCGGATGCGGCGCGGATGGGCGAGGCCGGATCCATGGGCGATCCCGCCTTCGGGCGCGGCTACGCTCTGCTTGCGCGATATGGCCTGAGCTTCGACCTGCAGACGCCCTGGTGGCATCTCGGGGAGGCCGCGGCGCTCGCCGAACGTCACCCCGACGTGCCTATCATCCTCAACCACACGGGCCTGCCCGCCGACCGCTCGCCCGAGGGACTGGCAGGTTGGCGTGCGGCGCTGCGGCACTTCGCGCGCCTGCCCCACGCGGCCATCAAGATCTCCGGCCTCGGCCTCAAGGGGCGCCCATGGCGGCTCGAAGAGAACCGCGCCATCATCCGCGACGCGATCGAGATCTTCGGCACCGAGCGGGCCATGTTCGCCTCGAACTTCCCGGTCGACGGCCTCGTCGGCGATTTCGACACCGTCATCGACGGTTTTCGCGCCGCGGTGGCCGACCTTGCCCGCGCGGAGCAGGAAAGGCTCTTCAGCGCCAACGCGATCAGGATCTATCGTCTGAAGGGCGTCGGCTGAGCATTCAGCGGATGCCGGCGCGCAGGAAGGACTGCACGAAGGCGCGCTGGAAGATGAGGAAGGCGACGAGGAGCGGAGCCGCCGTCATCAGCGTGGCGGCCGAGATGATCGACCAGTCGATGCCCTGGTCGGTGGAGGAGAACACCGCGAGCCCCACTGTCAGCGGACGTGTCTCGACCGAATTGGTGACGATGAGCGGCCACAGGAAGTTGTTCCAGTGGTGGCTCACCGAGACGAGGCCATAGGCGACGAAGACCGGCCGCGCGAGCGGCACGTAGACACGCCAGAGCACGCCGAGAGTGGAGCAGCCCTCGACGATCGCCGCTTCCTCCAGTTCCTTCGGCACGGTCATGAAGGTCTGGCGCAGGAGGAAGATGCCGAAGGCCGAGGCCATGTAGGGCAGCGCCACCGCGCCGATGGTGTCGACGAGCCCGAGGCCGAACATCGTGCGGTAGTTCTCGACGATGAGGATGTCCGGCATGACCATGAGTTGCATCAGCACCAGCGCGAACAGCAGCGACTTGCCGGGAAAGCTGTAGCGCGCGAAGGCATAGGCCGCGAGCGTGCAGACGAGGAACTGTCCGGCGAGGATCATGGTGACGATCGCCGTCGTGTTGAGCAGATAGCGGCCGAAGGGCGCGGCCTCCCAGGCGGCGACGAAGTTCGCGAGCGTCAGCGGCGCCAGGAGGTCGAAGCGCGTGGCGTAGGCCGAGGGATGGAAGGCGGTCCACACCGCATAGGCGAGCGGCAGGATCCATATGAGGCCGAGAAGCCAGGCGCCGACCGTCTCGATCGCGCCGGCGGACCGGTCGGCGAAGCTCATCGATAGTGGATCCGTCGCTCGAGGAAGAGGAACTGCACGGCCGCCAGCACGGCGAGGATGGCGAGAAGCACGGTCGTCAGCGTTGCCGCATAGGCCGAATCCCAGAAGCGGAAGCCGATCTCGTAGATGTAGTAGAGCAGCAGGGCCGTGGCATTGTCCGGCCCGCCGCGCGTCATGACCACGATGTGGTCGACGAGGCGGAAGGCGCCGATGACCGCATTGACCAGCACGAACAGGGTCGTCGGCATCAGGAGCGGCAGGGTCACGCGCCGGAAGAAGGTGAAGCGGCTCGCCCCCTCGATCGCCGCAGCCTCGCGCAGGTCGTGCGGGATCGTCTGCAGGGCGGCGAGATAGAAGATCATGAAGAAGCCCGCCTCCTTCCAGACCGCAACGGCGATGACGGCATTGAGGGCGGTGTCGCGCGAGCCGAGCCAGTTCGTCTGCGCCACGCCGAAGAGGCCGAGGACCTGGTCGAGCAGGCCGTAGCCGGGCGTGTAGAAGAAGAGCCAGATATTCGCGACCGCGATCATCGGCAGCACGGTGGGCGTGAAATAGGCCATCCTGAGCGCCGCCCGGCCGGGCAGGCGTGCGTCGACGGCGAGTGCCATGACGAGCGCGAGGATGACCGAAAGCGGAATGGTGAGGGCGGCGTACCAGACGTTGTTCGCCATCGCCTGCCAGAAGACGGGATCGTCGAGGAGATGGCGATAGTTGCCGAGGCCGATGAAGACCTCCGGCCGGTTGCCGCGCGGCGTGGTGTAGAGCGCGCCGATGAAGGTGCGCACCGCCGGCACGTGCGTGAAGGCCGCCAGCAGCACGACGGCGGGCAAAAGCAACAGCGAGGCATGGATCGAGGCGCGGAGGCGGCTCACGGCAGGGTCCGGGGAAAGGGCCCGCGCGGGTGAGGAACCCGCGCGGGCGAGGGTCAGATCACTGGAAGGGGCGCAGCACGCGGTCAGCCTCGGCCTGGGCGTCCTTCATGGCCTGGGCCGGCTCCTTGGCGCCGGTCAGCGCCGCCTGCAGACCGTCGTTGAGGGCCTTGGTGACGCGCTGGTTGTCGTGGGTCGACAATTCCGCCACCGCGACGTCGAGCTGGTCGCGGGCCACCGCTGCGGCCGGGAACTCGGCGGCATATTTCTTCATCGCCTCGGTCTCCCAGGCGGCCGGCGTGACGGCGACATAGCCGGTGGCGATCGACCAGGCGGCCGCCTGCTCCGGCGCCGTCGCCCACTTGATGAAGGCGAGGGCGGCCTTGCGCTGCTCGGGCGAGGCGTTCTTGAAGATGTAGAAGTTGCCGCCGCCGGTGGGCGAGCCGCCGCGCACCTTGGCCGGCAGCATGCCGACTCCGAAGGGGAAGGGCGCGTTGCTGCGCACGTTGGTCAGGTTGCCGGTGGTCGTCCACATCATGGCGACCTTGCCCTCGAAGAAGTCCTTCGGGGTGGTGCCCCACTCGACGATGCCTTCCGGATGCACCTTGTGCTTCTTCGAAAGGTCCACCCAGAACTGCAGCGCCTCGACGACGCGCGGGTCGTCATAGGTCACCTTCGTGCCGGCCTCGTTGGCGAGGATGACGTCGTTCTGCGTCGTCAGGGCCTGGAACAGCCAGTAGGGGAAGCCCGAGGACGGGATCTGCACGCCCCAGCGGGTCACGTTGCCGGAGGCGTCGCGCTTGGTCAGCTTCTCGGCGGCCGCGACCATCTCGTCCCAGGTCTTCGGCGCCACCTCCGGATCGAGCCCGGCCTCCTTGAAGGCATCCTTGTTCCAGTACTGCACGATGGTGGAGCGCTGGAAAGGAATGCCCCAGGTCTTGCCGCCGGTGCGGCTGTTGAGCATGAAGCCCGGGTAGAAGCCGTCGAGCCAGGCCTTGTCGGCGTCGGACACCAGCTCCTCGAAGGGGACGATCGCGTCCTCGTCGATCAGCGTGAACATGTCCGTCGAGAGGATGACGGCGAATTCCGGCGCGTTGCCGCCCTTGAGCGCGGTGACGACCTTGGTGATCGTGTCCTGGTAGCTGCCGGAATAGATCGGGTTGACCTTGATGTCCGGATTCGCGGCCGAGAAATCGGCGACCATCTTGTCGATGATCTTGGTGATGGGGCCGCCGACGGCGACCGGATAGTACATGTTGACCGTGGTCTCGGCCGAGGCCGGCGCCACGGCGAGCGCGAGCGACGCGGCAAGCGCGGCCGCCCCGCAGCGGACCTGCGTGAAAAACTTCATGCCCCTTCTCCCCGTTCGGGTGCGTTGCAGCCGTTGCCGTTCGCTTCGACGCGCCGGCCGCTGCCCGCGTCGAAGAAGTGGAGATCGCCCGCCGCGCAGCTGACGCCGACGGCCTCGCCGATGCGGTGGCGCGCGTGGCCGTCGGTGCGGGCAATGAGCTTCGCCCCGGCGGCGTCGAGGGTCAGCAGCGTGTCCGCGCCGAGATATTCGATCGCCTCGACGGTGGCCGTGAGCCCGTGCCCGGGCGCATCGACGCGCAGCCGCTCCGGCCGCACGCCGATGCTGCCTTCGGCGGCGGCAGGGACATCGGGCGCGAGCCCGGCGCCTGCCGCGGCGGGCAGCAGGTTCATCGGCGGCGTGCCGAGGAAGCGGGCGGCAAAGCCGCTCGCCGGACAATCGTAGAGCTCGGCGGGCGTGCCCTGCTGCTCGATACGCCCGTCGCGCATCAGCACCACCCGGTCGGACATCGTCATGGCCTCGACCTGGTCGTGCGTGACATAGATCATCGTCATGCCGAGCCGGCGCTGCAGGCCGCGGATCTCGGCGCGCATCTCCTGGCGCAGCTGGGCGTCGAGGTTCGACAGCGGCTCGTCCATCAGGCAGACGGCGGCATCGGCGACGATGGCGCGGCCGAGGGCGACGCGCTGGCGCTGGCCGCCGGAGAGCGCGGCGGGCTTGCGGTCGAGAAGCTGCGTGAGGCCGAGCGTCTGCGCCGCCCGCTTCAGCCGCTCGTCGCGCTCGGCGCGCGGCACGCGCCGCACCTTCAATCCGAACAGGATGTTCTCGGCCACCGAGAGATGCGGAAACAGCGCGTAGGACTGGAACACCATGGCGATGCCGCGCTCGGCGGGCGAGCGGCGCGTGACGTCGCGCCCGCCGATGGCGATGGCGCCCGCGCTCGGCTGCTCGAGCCCCGCGATGAGGCGCAGCGTCGTCGACTTGCCGCAGCCGGAGGGGCCGAGCAGGACCGTGAATTCACCCGAGGCGCAGGTAAAGCTGATGCCGTCGACCGCCGGCGAGCCGCTCCAGACCTTCGTCAGATTGTCGACGACGATTTCTGCCATGTCCCGCAACGCTGTTTGCCCATCCTGACCAGTCATGAAACGTTATCGGGCAGTGATCGGCGTTTCGATTATTTCTGTTATGACACAGGGTGTGAATTGAGCAACCAGCGCTCGGGTATCCGGGAAGCGGCGTAGCGAAGGCGGATGACGCTTCGATGAAGGAGCGGCAACAGTTTCGTGACGCTCCACCGGTCCCTTGTGGATGTCCGGCCCGGCCGCATGTCGGCGGCGGTGGTCGCGTGTCCGACGACCGGAACGGCGCCAGGACCCGTTGCATCCCGTCCATATGTCGGCTAGTCTCGACATATGGAAAACGAACAGGCCATTCTCGCCTTCGCGGCCTTTGCCCAGCCGACCCGTTTCGAAGTGTTCCGCTTGCTCGTCGAGAGCGAGCCGGAGGGGCTCGCGGCCGGAGAGATCGCGCGGCGCCTCGCCGTGCCGCACAACACCATGTCCTCCCATCTCGGCATCCTCGCGCGGGCCGGCCTCGTCAGCGCCGAGCGGCGCAGCCGCTCCATCGTCTACCGGGCCGAGCTCGACACGGTGCGCGCCCTGACCGCCTTCCTGCTCAAGGATTGCTGCGGCGGGCGGCCCGAGATCTGCGCTCCGCTCGTCGCCGAGCTCGTGCCCTGTTGCCCTCCAGCCCGAACGAACGCCCAAGCCACCCACGAGGCCTGATCATGGCTGACCCGATCTACAACGTGCTCTTTCTGTGCACCGGCAATTCCGCCCGCTCCATCCTGGCCGAGAGCATCCTCGCCAAGGACGGGGCAGGGCGGTTCCGCGCCTTCTCCGCCGGCAGCCGGCCCAAGGGCGTCGTCCATCCGCTGGCGCTCAAGGTGCTCGAGAGCTACGGCTATCCGACCGCTGGGCTACGCTCGAAGAACTGGGAGGAGTTTGCCCGGACCGACGCGCCCGTGATGGACTTCGTCTTCACCGTCTGCGACAGCGCGGCCGGCGAGGCCTGCCCGCTCTGGCCCGGCCAGCCGATGACGGCCCATTGGGGCATCGAGGATCCCGCCGCCGTCGAGGGGACCGACATCCAACGGGAAGCCGCCTTCGTCGCCGCCTTTCGCTACATGAAGAACCGCATCTCCGTCTTCACGGCGCTGCCGATGCGGAGCCTCGAGCATATCGCGCTCGGCTCCCGGCTCGCCGAGATCGGACAGCTCGAAGGGGCGACGAAGCCGCGCCCCAGCGCGGCATGAGGAGCACCATGGACGTCGTCATCTATCACAACCCCGCCTGCGGAACGTCGCGCAACACCCTGGCGATGATCCGTAATGCCGGCGTCGAGCCGCATGTGATCGAATATCTGAAGACGCCGCCGGCGCGCGCCATGCTGCAGTGGCTGATCGCGCGCATGGGCATCCCGGTGCGCGACCTGCTGCGCGAGAAGGGCACGCCTTATGCCGAGCTCGGCCTCGGCGACCCGGCGCTGAGCGACGATCAACTCCTCGACGCCATGCTCGCCCATCCCATTCTCATCAACCGGCCGATCGTGGTGAGCCCGAAGGGCGTGCGCCTCTGCCGCCCGTCCGAGGAGGTGCTCGACCTCCTGCCGCCGCAGCGCGGCGAATTCGTCAAGGAAGACGGCGAGCGCGTCGTCGACGAGCACGGCCGCCGCGTCGCGACGGCCTGAGGAATTCCCATGTCCACCTTCGAACGCTATCTGACCCTGTGGGTCTTCCTGTGCATCGTCGCGGGCGTCGCGCTCGGCTCGCTGGCGCCCGCCGTGTTCCACGCCATCGCCGGGCTCGAGGTGGCGCGTGTCAACCTGCCGGTCGCCGTGCTCATCTGGCTCATGATCGTGCCGATGCTGGTGAAGATCGACTTCGCCGCCCTCGGGGAGGTTGGCAGGCACTGGCGCGGCATCTCCGTGACGCTCTTCGTCAACTGGGCGGTGAAGCCGTTCTCGATGGCGCTGCTCGGCTGGCTTTTCATCGGTTACCTGTTCCGGCCCTATCTGCCTGCCGACCAGATCGACAGCTATATCGCCGGCCTCATCCTGCTCGCAGCCGCGCCGTGCACGGCCATGGTCTTCGTGTGGTCGAACCTGACGAAGGGCGAGCCGCACTTCACCCTGTCGCAGGTGGCGCTCAACGACGCCATCATGATCGTCGCCTTCGCACCGATCGTCGGCCTGCTGCTCGGCCTGTCCGCGATCACCGTGCCGTGGGACACGCTCATCCTGTCGGTGGCGCTCTACATCGTCGTGCCGGTCATCGCAGCGCAGGTCATCCGCGCCCGGCTTCTCAAGACGGGCGGCGAGGCGGCGCTGGCGCGCTTCCTCGGCGTCCTGCAGCCGCTCTCGCTCGTCGCGCTGCTCGCGACGCTGGTGCTGCTCTTCGCCTTCCAGGGCGAGCAGATCCTGGCACAGCCGCTCGTCATCGCGCTCCTTGCGGTGCCGATCCTGATCCAGGTCTATTTCAACTCCGGCCTCGCCTACCTCCTCAACCGCATGAGCGGCGAGGCCCATTGCGTCGCCGGACCCTCGGCGCTCATCGGCGCGTCCAATTTCTTCGAGCTCGCGGTCGCCGCCGCCATCAGCCTGTTCGGCTTCAACTCCGGCGCGGCGCTCGCCACCGTCGTCGGCGTGCTCATCGAGGTGCCGGTGATGCTGTCCGTCGTCTGGATCGTGAACCGCTCGCAGGGATGGTACGAGGCGCGCGGCGCGCGCGTCTCCGAGGCGCCGCGTTGAGCGGCGGGGCGCCGTGCACGCCTTCCCCGGCGCTTCCGTCCCCCGGTGATGCCGGCCGCGAGGGAAATCGCCCGCGCGACAATCTATAGATTGATCAGGACGGCGAAGTGCTGGCACATTCCGCGCGCATCACGCGAATCCATGCCCGCCTCGTGCTCCACCTGAAGTCCCTCGTGAACGAAGCCTCCGTCCGCAGCCGGCCCGCGCAGCGCCCGCTCTTCCTCCACTTCGAGGACGATCCGCGCGCCGATGCCGCGCATGATGCCTGTTTGCATGGGCCGGACCTCATCGTCGCGCCGGTCGTCCGCCGTGCCGGTTCGGCCTTCGCGAAGCTCTCCGCCGGTCCGAGGACCCTCTGAGGCATGTCGCCAGGCGAGCTCATCGGTTTCCTGGCGCTCGCGTTCGTCGCCGCCTATGCCCAGACGCTGACGGGTTTCGCCTTCGGCCTCATCACCATGGGCGGCGTCGGTCTCACCGGCCTCCTGTCCCTGCCCGACGCGGCGATGATCGTGAGCGTGCTCACGCTCGTCAACGCGACGCAGATGTTGCTGAAGGGCTGGCGGGACGTCGCCTGGCGCGAGTTCGCCTTTGTCATGGCCGCGAGCGTGCCGCTTCTCTTCGTCGGCTACTGGCTGCTCGAATGGCTCGCCGACACCCGGGCCGACATGCTGCGCCTCGTGCTCGGCGCCGTCATCATCGCCTCCAGCCTGCAGCTCGCCATGCGGCCGGCGCCGCTCGCGCGCAAGTCCGGCGGCGCCTCCTTCCTCTTCTTCGGCGGCGTCGCGGGCCTCATGGGCGGCATGTTCTCCACGGCCGGGCCGCCGCTCGTCTTCCATTTCTATCGCCAGCCGCTGGCGCTGGCGACGATCCGCGAGACGCTGGTCGGCGTCTTCGCGCTCAACGCCGTGTTCCGCATCGGCCTCGTCGTCTTTTCCGGCAACCTGCCCGGGCCTTCGACGCTGACCGGCCTCTTCGCCATCCCGGCCGTGATGGCGGCGACCTTCGCCGCGCGCCGCCGGCCGCCGCCGATCGCGCCGCAGGTGATGCGGCGCATCGTCTTCGTCCTCCTCTTCCTGTCGGGGGTGTCGCTGGGCGCCCCCGCCGTCCTGCGCCTCCTGGGAGTGCATTGATGACCGTACACGACAAGACAGCCGGCCGCCGCGTGCTCGACCTCAAGGACCCCTCGCTGCTGTCGGGCAAGGCCTATGTCGCCGGCGAGTGGATCGACGCGCCGGACGGCCGGACGTTTCCCGTCACCGATCCGGTCGACGGCGCGCTCATCATGGAGGTGCCGGACCTCGGACCCGAGATCACCCGCCGTGCCATCGACGCGGCGCAGGTGGCGCAGAAGGCATGGGCGAAGCGCCCGGTGAAGGAGCGCAGCCAGGTCCTGCGGCGCTGGTACGAGCTCATCCTCGCCAATGTCGACGACCTCGCGCTGATCCTGACGACGGAGCAGGGCAAGCCGCTCGCCGAGGCCAGGGGCGAGATCGTCTCCAACGCCGCCTATCTCGAGTGGTTCGCCGAGGAGGCGAAACGCATCGACGGCGACGTCATTCCCGGTGCGCGTCCCGACCAGCGCATCGTCGTGCTCAAGCAGCCCGTCGGCGTCTGTGCGGCTATCACGCCGTGGAACTTCCCCAATGGCATGATCACCCGCAAGGTTGGCCCGGCGCTGGCGGCCGGCTGTACCATGGTGCTGAAGCCGGCGGCGCAGACGCCTTTGTCCGCCTTCGCGCTTGCCGTGCTCGCCGAACGGGCGGGCGTCCCGAAGGGGGCCTTCTCGGTCATCACCGGCGAGGCGCGGCCCATCGGCGAGGAATTCTGCCGCAACCCGAAGGTCGCCAAGATCACCTTCACCGGCTCGACGGGCGTCGGCCGCTGGCTGATGCGCGAAGCGGGCGACGGCATCAAGCGCCTGTCGCTGGAACTCGGCGGCAATGCGCCCTTCATCGTCTTCGACGATGCGGATCTCGACGCCGCCGCCGAAGGCGCGATCATCTCCAAGTACCGCAACGCCGGCCAGACCTGCGTATGCGCCAACCGCATCTACGTGCAGGAGAATGTGGTCGCGGCCTTCACCGAGAAGCTCGTGGCGAAGGCACGCGCGCTCAAGCTCGGCCGCGGCACCGAGGATGGCGTCGCCATGGGCCCGCTGATCGACGAGCGCGCCGTCGCCAAGATGGAGGAGCACGTGGCCGATGTCCTCGCCAAGGGCGGCCGGCTCGTTCTCGGCGGCAAGCGTTCCGACCTCGGCAGCACCTTCTTCGAGCCGACGGTGATGACCGGCATCACCCAGGAGATGAAGGTCGCCAAGGAGGAGACCTTCGCGCCGCTCGCGCCCATCATCGCCTTCCGCGACGAGGAGGAGGTGATTTCCATGGCCAACGACACCGAGTTCGGCCTCGCCTCCTATTTCTATGCCAGGGACATGGCGCGCGTCTGGCGTGTGGCCGAGGCGCTGGAGAGCGGCATGGTCGGCGTCAACACCGGCCTCATCGCCAACGAGATGGCGCCCTTCGGCGGCGTCAAGCAGTCGGGCATGGGGCGCGAGGGCTCCAAATACGGCATCGAGGGCTTCCTCGAGCTGAAATACGTCTGCCTCGGCGGTATGTGAGGCCGCGCCCGCGCGGTCATCGTCGTCCCGTCGCGTGGCTTGCAGAAGACCTCGGCCCGGCTTTCTCAAGCGGGCCGAGGTGGCGGCTGCCTCGTTCGCCGCTCTGGTGCAGCCCGGGCTGCCTGTGAAGTGAAGTTCGAGGTTGGTGTGCTGCAGATTCCAGTGCTGTCGCGGTTGACCCCTCATGAGAGGACAGGTTAAGCGGGAAGAGCTGCAGTCCTGCTGTGGCAGCCGGCGGGCCATTCCGTCCGGAAGTCCCTCGCCGATCATCTTCTGATCGAGGCCGTGAGGCCGGATCAACGCCGCGCAACTGTTTAATTGCCAGAGCGAGAGGTGGCGGCAATGCGAATTGCTTGCTTGCGCGCGACAACCACGATCCTGTGTGCGCTCGCTTTCATCCTTCTCGCCGCAGGCCATGCCCGCGCCCAGGAGGCAGGTACAAGCCGGCCGGGTGGCGAGCCTATCGCCGTCGGCGTCCATGTCAGCCCGCCTTTCGTCATGAAGGACGGCGCACGTTTCAACGGCATGGCGGTCGAGCTCTGGGAGGAACTGGCGGCGCGCCTCGAGCGCCCGTACACCTATCGCGAATACGCGACGTTCGGCGACCTGGTGCGGGCGACCGAGGCGGGGGAGGTCGACCTCGCGGTTTCCAACCTGACCGTGACCGAGCGCCGGGCGCAGCAGATCGATTTCACCCAGCCCTGGTTCGACGGCGGGCTGCGGATCATGGTCAGCGCGGGCGCCGGCGCCGGCTTCTGGGACGTCGTCGGCGGCCTCAGCGATTCGGGCTATCTGCGCTCCTACGCCTGGATCGCCCTCGTCATCCTGGCCGCAGCGGTGCTGCTGACGGCTTTCGACCGGTATTTCGACAAGGATTTCCCGCGGCGCTGGCGCGACGGCTTCGCGGAGAGCTTCTATACGGTCATGCAGGTCGCCACCACCGGCCGGCCCGCATCGCGAAAAAACCTCTTTGGCTGGATCGGGCGCATCTGGCAGGGGCTCTGGCTGGTGGCGGGCGTCGCGGTTCTTGCCTTCGTCACCTCGTCGGTGACGAGCGTCATGACCACGCTGGCGCTCACCAACCAGATCCACGGCATCCAGGATCTCGCCGGCCGGACGGTGGGCGTCCTCAGGGATACCGTCGCGCATGAATATGTGCGCGGGGCGGGGCTGCGCCACAGCTCCTTCCTCAGCATCGAGGAGGCCGTCGCGGCCTTGGGCGACGGCAGCATCGCGGCGATCGTCGAGGATGCGCCGGTCCTGGAATATTACGCCCATTCCCGTCCTGGAGCCGGGGTGAGGGTGGTCGGGCGCCTCTTCGAGCCGGACAAGTACGCCTTCGGCACGCCACACGGCAGCGATCTCCGCCGCCCGGTCACGGTCCAGATCCTCGCGGCCCACGAGCGCGGGGAGATCGCCAGGCTGCGGGCGAAATATTTCGGCGACGGCTCCTGATCCGCTCCGGTCTCAGGCCGCGTCGGCCGGCTTGAGGTCGCCGAGCATCGTCGGCAGCAGCTCCGAGACGGTCGGGTGGATGTGCATGGCGCGCTGCATGACATCGTAGGGCGCCTTGGCATACATCACGTCGAGGATGGTGTGGACCACCTCGTCGCAGCCGACGCCGAGCAGGGCCGCGCCGAGGATGCGCCGGTCCCCGGCGTCCACCAGGATCTTCATGAAGCCGAGCGCCTCGCCCTTCTCCACCGCCCGGCCGACCCGGGCCATCGGCCGCTGGGCGACGAGGTAGCGCTTGCCGGCCTTGCGCGCCTCGGCCTCCGACATGCCGGCGCGGCCGAGCGGGGGATCTGTGTAGAGGCAATAGGCGGGGATGCGGTCGTCGACGCGGCGCGGGTCGTCGTCGAGCAGGTTGGCGGCGACGATCTCGAAATCGTTGTAGGCGGTGTGGGTGAAGGCGCCGCGGCCGTTGCAGTCGCCGAGCGCCCAGATGCCCTCGACATTCGTCCGCAGCTGGTCGTCGACGGTGATGTAGCCGCGCTCGTCCGTCTCGACCCCGGCCGCATCGAGGCCGAGATCGTCGGTGTTCGGCCGCCGCCCGGTGGCGACGAGCAGGTGGCTGGCGGCGATCTCCGGCGCGCCGCGCGTGCAGTCCACCTTGACGGTGATGCTTCCCTCGCGCCCCGAGACGCTGGTGCATTCGGCGCCGAGGCGCAGCGCGACGCCTTCCTTCTCCAGGATCTCGGCCACCGCCGCCGAGATGTCCTCGTCCTCGCGCGCGATGAGCCGCGGCGCCATTTCGACCACCGTCACGCGGCTGCCGAAGCGCCGGTACATCTGCGCGAATTCGAGGCCGATGTAGCTGCCGCCGATGACGACGAGATGCTCCGGCAGCTCACTGACGTCCATCATACTGCTGTTGGTGAGATAGGGCGTGCTGTCGAGGCCGGGGATCGGCGGCGCTGCGGCGCGCCCGCCGACATTGATGAAGATGCGCTTTGCCCGCAGCGTCTCGCCGCCGACCACGACGGTATCTGGGCCGGTGAAGCGGGCGTGGCCCTGGAGCACGGTGCAGTTCGCCAGCCCCCTGACCCAGCTCTCGACGCCCGAGCGCGACTTGCCCGAGATCGCATCCTTGCGCGCCTTCACGCGCTCCATGTCGACGGCGACCTCGCCCTGGATCGCCACCCCGAAATCGGCCGCGCGGTGCGCCATGTGCGCGGCATAGGCGCTGGCGACCAGCGCCTTCGTCGGGATGCAGCCGGTGTTGACGCAGGTGCCGCCGAAGAACTTGCGCTCGATGACGGCGAGCCTCATGCCGGCCTCGGAGAGCCGCGCGGCGAGGGCGGGGCCCGCCTGGCCCGTGCCGATGATGATCGCGTCATAGTCGTGCATGGAGCGGTCCTCCCTGAAGCTCGGGATGATGGATGCCGGCTCTGCGCCCAGGATGCGCCATCGCAGGGCGGGCGGTCGATGCCCCTAGCCTCTCACAGGAGGTCCGGAGGCGCCACCGGTGGCAACGGACTCTCAAAAGCCCTTCGGCTGGGGTCTGAGTGCCACCATCGGCCTGCGCGGAACCGGATCTACGTCGTGGCCCCCCGCTTCTCCTCCGTCAGAAGGTCGTCGTGATGACGGACACGCGCAGGAGCGCCATCATGCCGGATAGTCCTCAGCGGAAGCGCAGGTTCCGCCGGGTGAGTTCGCCGACCGAGGCGCAGCCCATCAGCTTCATGTCGCGTTCGATCTCGTTGCGCATCAGCTCGAGGGCGCGCTCGACGCCGGCCTGTCCGGCGGCGGCGAGCGGGAAGAGGTAGTAGCGGCCGAGCCCGACCGCCTTGGCGCCCAGCGAGAGGGCCTTGAGCACATGGGTGCCGCGCTGCACGCCGCCGTCCATCATGACGTCGATCCGGTCGCCGACCGCATCGACGATCTCGGCCAGCTGGTCGAAGGCGGTGCGCGAGCCGTCGAGCTGGCGCCCGCCGTGGTTGGAGAGGACGATCCCGGTGCAGCCGATCTCGACGGCGCGCCGCGCATCCTCGACCGACATGACGCCCTTGAGGCAGAACTGCCCGCCCCATTCGCGCACCATCCCCGCGACGTCGTCCCACGACATGGAGGGGTCGAGCATCTCCGTGAAGTAGCGGCTGATCGACATCACGCCGCCGCCCATGTCCACATGGCTCTCGAGCTGCGGCAGCCGGAAGGGCTCGTGGAGGAAATGGTTGAGGGCCCAGGAGGGCTTGACGGCGAACTGGGTGATGCCGGCGAGATTGAGCCGGAAGGGGATGGAGAAGCCCGTGCGCTTGTCGCGCTCGCGGTTACCGCCGGTGATGCTGTCCACGGTCAGCATCATCACCTCGACGCCCGCCTCCTTGGCCCGGGCCGTCATCTCGCGGTTCAGGCCGCGGTCCTTGTGGAAGTAGAACTGGTAGACCTGCGGGCCGCTGCTGATGCGGCGCGCCTCCTCCAGGCTGACGGTGCCGAGCGAGGAGACGCCAAACATCGTGCCGAACCGCGCGGCGGCCGCCGCCACCGCGCGCTCGCCCTGATGGTGGAAGAGGCGCTGCAGCGCCGTCGGCGAGCAATAGACCGGCAGCGCGAGCCTCTGCCCCATGACGCTCACCGACATGTCGACGTCACCGACGCCGCGCAGCACATTGGGCACGAGGTCGCAGCGGTCGAAGGCCTCCGTATTGCGGCGATAGGTGACTTCGTCGTCGGCCGCGCCGTCGATGTAGTTGAAGATCGGCCCCGGCAGGCGTTGCCGCGCCATGCGGCGGAAGTCGTGGAAGTTGTGGCAGTCCCTGAGACGCATGCGTGCCCCTGTCGCTCGACGGCAGCCGCAGTAGCACATCGGTGGCGCAAGTCCATGCGCCGCCGCAACCATCGCTTCAGAAACGAGGCGCTGGCGAAGCGATGGCGGGGCCGCTGCGGTGCGTCCGCGGGCCGCGCTCGGCGCGCGGCGCCGTTCCGTAGGCGCGGCGGTAGTCGCGGCTGAACTGGGTGGGGCTTTCATAGCCGACGGCGAAGGCGACGGCCGAGACGGGCTCGCCGGTCTCGACGAGCCGGCGGCGCGCCTCGATCAGACGCAGGGACTTCTGGTACTGGACGGGCGAGGTCGCCGTCACCGCCTTGAAGTGCTCGTGGAAGCTCGACGGGCTCATGCCGGCGATGGCGGCCAGCTCCTGCGTGCGGATGGGGGCGGACCAGTGCCGCCGGATATGGGCGATGGCCTTGGCGATGCGGCTGGCGCGGCTGTCGGCCCGGGCAAGCTGGCGCAGCATTCCCCCGTGGCGGGACAAGAGCACGCGGAAATGCAGCTCGCGCCGGACGAGCGGCAGCAGCACCCGCTGCTCGAGCGGCTTGTCGGCGAGATCGAGGAGCCGCGCCATCACGTCGACGACCGTCCGGTCCGCCGTGCCCGCGGCGACGGCGGCGGCGCGCGCGTCCTCGATGGCGGCGGGCTCGATCTCCGCATGGAGCGCGCGCAGGAGGTCGAGGTCGATCTCGCTGGCGACAGCCACATAGGGCGCGGCCGCCGTGGCCGACACGATCCGCGCCCGCGTGACGAGGTCGTGCGAGACGATGGCCGTCTCGCCCGCGGCAAAGCGGACGGCATGATCGCGATGCACGATTTCCTTGGCGCCCTGGAGGACGAGGCAGACCATGGGGTGATAGAGCCTGGGCTCGATCTCTGCCGGTGCATGGGCGCGCACCACGCTGACGCCGTCGAGGCCGGCCGGCACGGGGGCGCTACCGGCCTTGCGTTCGTCGGCAATGGCGATGCAGCGCGTGATCAAGGCTGGAGCGGTCTGGGTCATTCCAACTTTCTACACCACCTGCGTCGCGGGACATGCGCTTTTTCCGACCATTCGGAGGATCGGGCAGGTATCGCGGAGGATGTGGCAGGCACCGGGAGGCGCGGCGCGTCATATGGAGCTCATCTGACAGGAAGGGATGACGACATGACGATCGCACTCATCACCGGCGGCAGCCGTGGCCTCGGCCGCAGCGCGGCCCTTCACCTTGCTAGGAACGGGGTCGGCATCGTGCTGACCTACCAGAGCAACGCGGCGGCGGCCGAGGAGGTCGTCGCGGCGATCCGGGCGGAGGGCGGCAAGGCCGTCGCCCTGCCGCTCGACACCGGCCGCGTGGGCACCTTTCGCGCCTTCGCAGAGTCCCTGGCCGGCGCGCTGCGGCAGCACTGGGGCAGCGCGACCTTCGACATCCTCATGAACAACGCCGGCCATGGCGTGCACAGGAGCTTCGCCGAGACGAGCGAGGAGGAGTTCGACGGCCTCATGGCGGTGCACCTCAAGGGCGTGTTCTTCCTGACCCAGACGCTCCTGCCGATGATCGCCGACGGCGGGCGCATCCTCAACGTCTCCACCGGCCTCGCGCGCTTCAGCCTGCCGGGCTATGCGGCCTATGCCACCATGAAGGGCGGGGTCGAGGTCCTGACGCGCTACCTCGCCAAAGAGCTCGGTCCGCGCCGGATCGCCGTCAACACCATCGCGCCGGGCGCGACGGAGACCGATTTCGGCGGCGGCGCCGTGCGCGACGTGCCGGACGTCAACCGCATGGTCGCGGAGACGACCGCCATGGGCCGGGCGGGCCGGCCGGATGACATCGGAGCCGCTGTCGCGGCCCTGCTTGCGCCGGGCACGGGCTGGATGACCGCCCAGCGCATCGAGGTCTCGGGCGGCCGGAACCTCTGACCCGACGGGCCGGGCGCGTCACCCCTCGCGGGTGGCGAGCTTGGCCGTTACTTTCGCCGGCGTGCTACGGCGGCCGAGCAGCACGAAGGGCAGGCCGGCGAGCAGCACGCCCACGCCGACCAGCGCGCCAAGGCCGGTATAGACGAGGCTCGAATAGAGCAGATAGGCGCAGGTCAGGCAGAAGATGGCGGGCGTCAGCGGGTAGAGCGGGGCGCGGAAGGCATTCCGGTGCCCGCCCTCGCGCTCGCGCAGCACGAAGAAGGAAATGCCGACCATCAGCAGGAAGAACCAGAACACAGGCGCCGTATATTCCACGATGGCCTGGAAGCCGACACGGGTGCCTGCCCCGAGGCCGACGAGGAGGAGGGCGATGGCGCTCTGGGCGAGGATGGCGTTGCTCGGCATGTCGGAGCGCTCCTCCCAGGTGCCGATGCGCCCGAGCAGGGGCAGGTCGCGGCCGATGGAATAATAGAGCCGCGCGCCGATGAAGATGGTGGCGTTGAGCGTGCTCAGCGCGGCGAGGCAGACGATGAAGGCGACGGTGAGCGAGGCGCCCGGCCCGAAGAGCTGGCGCAGCGTCTCGGCGGCGACGACGTCGCTCCCGCGCAGGCCCTCGAGGCCGAGGACGTGCAGGAAGGCTAGGTTGGCGAGGAGATAGAGCGCCATGATCGCGAAGACGCTCAGCGCCAGCACGCGCGGCATGTTGCGGCGCACGTCCTTCATCTCGGCGGAGAGATAGGCCGCCTCGTTCCAGCCGCCATAGGTGAGGAGGATCAGCACCATGGCGAGCCCGACGGCGCCTGCGGAGCTCGCGCCGGTTGCCGGCGCCGGCTCGGCGGTGCCGCCGCCGAGGGCGAGGCCGAGGACCGCGATCATCACCACGCAGCCGATGGTGAGGAGGCTGAAGAAGATCTGCAGGCTGCGGCTCTGGCGCGAGCCGACGAGATTGACGCCGGTGAAGACGAGGATCGCTGCGGCAGCGTAGATCGCCGGGCCCGCGGGGCCGAGCGGCACGATCTCCTGGGCATAGTCACCGAAAACGAAGGCGACCGCCGCGATGGCTCCGGTCTGGATGACGGTGAGCCGCGCCCAGGCGAAGAGCAGCGCGAGCGGCCGTCCGATGGCGCGGTCGAGGTAATGATACTCACCCCCGGTGTGCGGATGGGCGGAGCCGAGCTCGGCATAGATGAAGGCGCCGACGAGCGTCACGAGGCCACCGGCGATCCAGACCGCGATGAAGGCGAATTCGCTGCCGACATTGGCGGCGACGATCTGTGGCGTGCGGAAGATGCCGATGCCGACGACGATGCCGATGAGGATGGCGACGCCGTCGAGGACGCTCAGGCTCGCGTGCGGCGCGGCGGCGCCGCTTCCGGCGGCTCGCGCGGCCGTCTTCACCGACGCTTGGGGGGTGGCTGTGCGTTGCAAGTTTTCCTCCATGGCGCCACGGCGCGGACAGCGGCGAGGGTGCTGTCGGGCAGTGATCTGACGGCTTGCTCCGGCGAGGGGCGCCGGGCTCGGGCATGGCGAAGCGTCTCGGGCGGCCGGCGCCGGCCGCCCGCAGCGGATGGGAATGGGGCGGTCGTCCTAGCTCCTGGTTGCGGTCCAGTCGGACGTCTGGCCGCCGGCGGTGGTGCCCGACATGCTGTCGCCGTCGACGGTGCCGGTATAGGTCACGCCGTTGGCGGTGAAGGTGATCTCGCGGCCGTTCAGGCGCCCGTCCGCGATGGGCGTGCCGCCGAGGGTGCCGCTGATCCTCTGGTATTGCTGCGTGAGGGCGAGATCCTGATCGCCGATCTTCCAGCTGCCCTCGACCTTGGCCGGGACGATCCACATCAGCGCGCGGCACCATTGCTCGCAGCCTGCCACCTGTGCGGTCTCGTCCGGCGGCCAGTCGCCCATGTCGAAGGAATTGGAGACGACGCGTGTGCCGGGCGCCATGTCGAGGAGGATGGGACGAAGCCTTTCGTTGAGCGACGGCAGCAGGAAGAGGGTGACCACCTGCGCCGAGGAGAAGTCGCTCTCGAACAGGTCTGCCTGCTCGAAGGTCGCACGCTCGGCGACGCCCGCCTCGGCGGCATTGCGCTGCGAGAGGGCGACGAGGTCGGGGTTGTATTCGATGCCGTGCGCCCGGAGCCCGCGCTTGGCGGCGGTGATGACGGTGCGGCCGTCGCCCGAGCCGAGATCGACCAGGTAGTCGTCCGGCGTGACCTTCGCCATGTCGAGCATGCGGTCGACGAGCGCCTGTGGCGTCGGCACCCACACGACATCCTTCCCCGGCTGGCCGGATTCGGGCACGTAGGTCTCGCCTTTCGCCTCGGGCGATGCGGCAGGGGCGGCGGATGTCCCGGCCGGTGCCGCCGTCCCCGTTTCGGCCCGCAGGGCGACCGGCGCCAAGACGAGACCTGTCGCCACGAATGCCGCCGCGGCCGCGCGGGCAAGGCTTATCCGCAGGCTTCTGGTTGGCGTAATCGTTTGTTGCTGCTCATGCTGAATGTCGCTGGGAGAATGTAACAAAATGTATCGCTGCGACAAATTTTGGTTGAATTCGGCTGACAACGCACTTCTCCCGTGTCTGAGCGTGGTATCGAATCCGCGCTAGACAGAACGGTAATATGAAAGCAGTAGGTTAGTTCATCACATTACGTTGATTGGCGGGCATTTATAGTTGTAGTAAGGCTTTGCTGCGCTTTGGATTCCATAGTGCTCCGCGACGGAAGGAGCTTGCGCCGATGGGCCGATGCTGGCTCCATCGGACGCGCACGGCTGCCGACGAAAGGCCAGGAAGCGACAATGTCAGATCAACCCGGACCGATGTCCCGCCGCGGCTTCCTGTGCGGCAGCGCGGCCGTTGCCACCGGTCTTGCCGCGATCGGCCCGGCTGAGGCCCGACCCGTCCCCGCCGGCGAGGGCTCTCTTCCGGAAATCCTGGCGGAGGCGGCCCAGCTTGCACCGCTCGAGACGGTCATCGTGGCGCGGAAAGGCGAGGTCGTCGCGGAACGGGCCTATGACGGGCATTCGCTGACCGCGCCGACCAACATCAAGTCGGCCTCGAAGGCGGTGGTCTCCGCGCTCGTCGGCATCGCGGTCGACCGCGGCCTGCTTCAGGGCGTCGACCAGCGCGTGGCCCCGATCCTTCGAAGCGACGTTCCCGGCGGTGCCGATCCGCGCATCGAGAAGATCACGATCGGCCACCTGCTCTCGATGCAGGCGGGGCTGAGGCCGACCTCGGGGCCCAATTACGGCCGCTGGATCGCCAGCCGCAACTGGGTGCGGGCCGTGCTGGAGCAGCCCTTCGAGGACGATCCGGGCGGGCGCATGCTCTATTCGACCGGCTCGACGCACCTGCTCTCGGCCATCCTGACGAAGGTCTCCGGCCGCTCGACGCTGGCCCTCGCGCGCGACTGGTTCGCGCCCGTCGCGGATTTCGCCATCGGCGGCTGGCAGCGCGATCCGCAGGGCATCTATCTCGGCGGCAACGAGATGGCGATGAGCCCGCGGTCGCTGCTGGCCTTCGGCGAGGTCTACCGCACCGGCGGGCTCGCCGCGGACGGTACGCGGATCATGTCGCGCGCATGGATCGACCGGTCGTGGACGGCGCGGACCAACTCCCGCTACACCGGCGACGGCTATGGCTACGGCTGGTTCCTCAGGGAAATCGACGGCCTGGAGATACGCTATGCCTGGGGCTACGGCGGGCAGATGCTCTACATCGTGCCGGGACTCGATCTCACCGTCGCCGTGACCTCGGACGACAGTCCGCGTCCCACGACGATCGCCGACCGGGACAACCTGCACAATCTGTTCGCGCGGATCGTCGCGGCGGTGCGCTGATGCGGGCGATGGGTCAGGCGTTCGCCGGCGCCCGCCCTTGGCGGTCGAGGAGGTGGCGAAGGGTCGCGGCATCGGCAAGGAATGCCTCCGGCGCGTCGTCCCGCACGAATTCCAGCATGGCGTAGCGCACCCCCTCGAAGCGGCTTTCCGGCAGCGCCGCGAAGACGGCCGACCACCACTTCGCGTGCTCGGCGAGCGCATAGCGCCGGCGCGCGCCGTCCCATGCGAAGACATGGACATGGGAGACACGCGTACCGATGCGGGCGATCTCCTCGCAGGCTTCGTCGAGCGGCAGGCCCGGGCGCGGCTGCCAGTAGAGATGGACATTGGCGTGGGCGATCGCGTCCATCAGATTTGCGGCGGAGCCCGTCTCGTCGGTGAGCGAATTCGGGTGGTACTCGAGCGAGACGGAGATGCCGGCCCCGCCCGCCAGCTCACCCATGGCGCGGATGAGGCCGGCCGCCTCGCTGCGCTCCGCGGCGTCGTAGGTTGCCGAGGGACGGTTGCGCCGGCCCGGCCAGATCCGCACGTTGCTCGAGCCCAGTGCGTGACATGTGTCGAGGACGCGGCGGAAGTCTTCGAGGCCGTGGTCCGGCGGGTAGAGATAGGAGCCGTAGGAGGCGGGCAAGAGGCCCGCTTCCTCGGTGATGCGGCGCACGTGCCGCGCCAGGGCGACATCGCCGGCGGGCACGTGCACGTCGC
Organism: Chelatococcus caeni; assembly: GCF_014196925.1. GTDB lineage: Bacteria > Pseudomonadota > Alphaproteobacteria > Rhizobiales > Beijerinckiaceae > Chelatococcus_A > Chelatococcus_A caeni. The sequence goes on from NZ_JACIEN010000004.1 coordinate 24,361, forward strand.
CGCCCCATTCGATGGCGGCGAGCCCCGCCTGCCGGGCGAGCGCCACGATCTCCTCCGGTGGCAGCTGCCGGAAGGTGACGGAGCAGAGGGCCGGCGCGAGCGGGATCATGCGAGCCGCTCGAGCAGGGCCGGATGGACCTCGTAGAGCAGCGGCTCGCCGGCGCGGAAACGGGCGATCTCGTCCACCGCCATCTCGCCGAGCCGGGTGCGCTCGGTGCCGACGGCGCCGGCGATATGCGGCGTCAGGAACACGTTCGGCAGGTCGTAGAGCGGCGACGTGGGCGGCGGCACCTCCGGCTCCGTCACGTCGATGATGGCGCTGATGCGGCCGGTGCGCAGCTCGGCGATCAGCGCCTCCTCGTCGACGATGATGCCGCGCGCCGTGTTGATGAGGGTCGCGCCGTCGCTCAGGCGTGCCAGCATCGGCCCCGAGATCATGTGCCGCGTCGCGGGCAGGGCCGGCGCGTGCAGCGAGACGACGTCGGAACGCGCCATCAGTTGCCCGAGGGGCACGGCTTCGACGCCGAGAAGCGCGGCTTCCGCCGCATCGACATGCGGATCGTAGAGCAGCACGGTGAAGCCGAAGGGCTGCAACAGGGCGACGACCCGCCGGCCGATGCGCGAGGCGCCGACGATGCCGACCGTCTTGCGGTAATTGCCGATCGGCTCGCCCTTGAGCGCATCGATGCGCCCGCGGTGGCGATCCTCGCGGTAGAGCCGGTGGAAGCGGAAGACCTGCTTGGCCGCGAAGAGGATGGCCGCCAGCGTGAACTCGGCCACCGGCACCGCATTGGCCTCCGCCGCGTGGGTGACGCGGATGCCGGCGGCATAGACCTCCTCGCCGATGAAATGCTTCACCGTCCCCGCCGCATGGGCGACCAGCCGAAGGTGCGGAGCGAGGCCGAGCACCGCCGCGTCGATGGTCGGGCAGCCCCAGCCGGTCACGAGGATCTCGGTGGCGGCCAGGACGGAACGGGCGCGCGCGTCGTCGAAGCGCTCCAGCGGCACGGGATCGACGATGCGCCCGAGCGTTGCAAGGCGTGCCAGGAGATCCGGCGGCAGCACATGGCCGGTGCGGGCCGGATCCATGGCGAAGGCGATGCCCGGCTTCATCGCGGCGCCTCCTCGATCATGATGGCGCTGACACGCTCGCCCCTGGTGGCGAACAATCGCTCCAGGGTCGGCAGCTCCGGCGCCGGCGGTGGGCTCGCCCACGCCGCCCGGGCCGTCGCGCGGTCCGGGCTCGCGAGCGCCGCCGTGACGAGAAGGCTCTCGCCCGCGGGAACAGTGGCCCGCAGCTGCGGCACCGTGGTCTTGGCGACGATGAGGTTGGTGTTCGGCGCGACCTTGCTGGCGATGCCGCGCCGCGTCACCGTGGAGCCGAGGTCGGCGATGCCGCTGAAGTCCGTGGCGCTCGTGACGCAGGCTCGGCCGTCCGCCTCCTCGGTCCTGTCCGCGGCGCCGTCGGCCCGGGCGATGGCAAAGCCGCCTTCGGCGGTCAGGAGCGGCCGCGGCGTCACGATCCGGTGGAGGCGTATGTGCCACAGGCCAGCCGGTACCAGCCAGGTGTCGACCAGGACGTCGGGAAAGGGCCGCCAGCGCGCGAAGAGGCTGTCCCCGGCGATTTGCGCCTCCTCGTTGCCCTCGCGCACGCGGAAGTGCAGGCCGTCGTCGCTGAAGGCGAGCATGCCGTCGAGCGCGGCGAGGCCGAAGTTGCGCTCGTCGCTTTCGACACTGAAGCCGTAGCGGCTCGAATAGACGAACTTGGCGTATTTCTCGGAGCCGAAGCGCATGGCGAGGTTCTCCTGCCCGCAGGAGAGCGCCACCACGTTGCCGGGGCTCTGCGTCATCACCATGCCCGGATGCCGGAGGGGGACCGGCTCCGACGCCGGCTCGGCCGGCTCTTCCCGGGCCTGCCAGAAGGGGTGGCTCTCGGGTAGCGCCAGCGGCAGGAAGGCCTTGAAGGCCCAATAGGGCGAGCCGGCGGAATTGTAGTTCTCCGACATGAGGAGATTGGGATAGCCGTAGCCGACGGAGAGCACCCCGTCGCGATGCGCGATGGGCTTGTCCGCCCACCAGCGCAGGTGCCTGAGGTAATGGCCCTTCACCACGCCCCAGGGCAGCGCCTCCTCGTCGGCGAAGGCGAGCGCCCCCCAGAAGCCGGCCATGGCGTAGCGATAGGTGAGGCTGCGGCCGAAGGCGAGGGCGCCGCCCGCATCATCGAACCAGTGGCGGATGTCCTGCGCGAACAGCCGCGCCCGCTCGCGGAAACGCGCGGCGCGCGGATCGCCCGGCGCGGCGAGCGCCGCATAGATGAGGCCGTAGAAATGCATGGCGAAGGGAATGTAGTGGTCGATACGGCGCACATTGCCGTCGCGATACCAGCCGTCGCCGAGATACCAGCCGTCGATCTCGTCGAGATAGGCCTCCGTCAGGCTCTCGTCGAAGGCGACGCCGACGTGTTTCAGCCCCATGTCGACGAGGACGCGGAAGAAGCGCCAGTTGTTGTCGGCATAGTCGTGGCGGCGGGCCTCGAGGAGATAGTTCGCGACATTTTTGCGCGCGCGGGCGTCGAGCGGCTCCCAGAAGATGTTGGGGCAGAGGCGCAGCGCCAGCCCGATCACCGCGAGCTCGACGAGCCGCTGGTCGCGCGGGCCGGCCCGGCCGATGAAGCCGGGATGCTCAGGATCGAGCCCGTTCGCGAGGCCGTCGCGGTACATGGCCCAGTGGGCGAAGGGCTCGCCGCCTTTCGCGAGCGGCAGGAGCCCCCAGAGCGGCCGGGCGAAGCCCTCGAAATCGGCCGCGGCACGGTCGAAATGCGCCGCCGCGGCGTCGAGGCGTACGCGCGCGCCGCCGCCCGGGTCGAAATAGGGCAGCAGCGGCGCGAAGCTGTCGTCGAGCGCCTTGACGACATCGGCGCGGGTCCGCAACGGGTTGCCGGCGAAGGGGTTGCTGCGCGAGGGATCGATGGGCATCGGGGGCTCGCCTTGTCTGGGCGGATCGCTGGTGGTGGGCGCTGATCTCATGGGCTCTGACGCGGCCCGGCCGGGCCGCCGCTTCCTTACGATCCGGGCGGGGCGACGCTGCCGCCGGCCTGCGGCCGGACCGCGAGCAGCACCTGCCGCGCCGGCTCGTGCGGGGAGGCGAGGCGCGCCTGCATCAGCGCCAGGGCCTCGCGGCCGAGCTTTTCGCGCGGCACGTCCATGGTGGCGAGCCGCGGGCTCGCCATGGCCGCGCAGGGCAGGCCGTCGAAGCCCATGAAGGAGATGTCGTCGGGCACCCGGCGGCCGGCGCGCTGGGCCGCCTCCATGGCTCCGACGGCGATGAGGTCGTTGAGGCACAGCACGGCCGTGACGTCCGTCCCCTCCGCGATGAGGGCCTTCATCGTGTTGATGCCCTCCTGCAGCCCGGTCTCGCCCTGCTTCAGCTCCACGACCGTGCCGCGCGCGCCGGGCGTCGCCGCGATGGCCGCCTCGAAGCCGCGGATGCGCTCGCGCAGGGTCGGCCGGACGCTGCGCGTCAGATAGGCGAGGCGCCGGTGGCCGGCCGCGAGCAGGATCTCGGTCGCCTGCCGCGCCCCGTAGAAGTTCGACGGAGAGACGCAATCGAACTGGAGGCCCGGATCGGCGCCATTGACGAGGACGACGGGGATCCCCGCTTCGCGCAGCCAGCGGCCGGTCGCCTCCGGCGCGTCGACACCCACGAGAAAGAGCCCGCCCGCCCCCTCCTCGGCGAGGTGGCGTTCGAGCTCCTCCCGCGTGATGGCGTCGGCATAGGTGAGGCGCACCGCGAGCGGCATGCCGGCGTCCTCGGCGGCTTCACGGAGCCCCCTGAGCACGCCGTCGTAGAAGGAGCTGAGGTCGGCCGTCGCCTGCACGGCATGGACCAGGGCGACGAGCTGATGACCGGGGCCGGAGGCCTGCCGGCGCGCGAGATAGCCGATCTCTTCCGCCACCTCGAGCACGTGGCGACGCACGCTGTCGCTGATGCCCGGCTCGTTGGCCAGCACGCGCGAGACCGTGCTGATGGAAACGCCCGCCCGGTCGGCGATGTCCGCCTGGCGGGGGCGTCTTGCTGATATGGATGCGGCGTCGGTCATGGGCTCATGTTTGCGTGAGTTAATGCAAATTTGCAATACAAGAAAACATTTGCGCTCATTTTCCTGTTTGCATATCCTTCTGCAAAATTGCGGACCGGCGAGCATTGTCCGGCGTCGGCCGTCATAACCCGGAGGAGGAAATGATGCGCTTGGATCGGCGGAGCTTTCTGAAATCGTCCCTCGCCGCGGGTGCCGCGACCGCGCTGCCGGCGCTCGCCGGCGGCCCCGCGCAGGCGCAGCAGACGGTCCGGCTGCGCGCGACGTGGTGGGGCTCGCAGGACCGGGCCCAGCGCACGCTCGCCGTGGCCGAGCTCTTCTCGAAGACCCATCCGGGCATCTCGGTCATCGGCGAGCCCGTCGGCGGCGACGCCTACTGGCCGAAGCTCGCCACCCAGATGGCCGGCCGCAACATTCCGGACGTGTTCCAGCTCGAGCCCAACACGCTGCCCGACTATTCGGGGCGCGGCGCCTGCCTCGACCTCACGAAATTCCTGCCCAAGCCCCTCGACATCGAAGGCTTCGGCCAGCGCATGGTCGATCTCGGGCGTGTCTACGACAATCTCTACGGCGTCGCGCTCGGTCTCAATTCCTTCTCGATGTTCTACGACACGGCGATGTTCGAGAAGGCGGGCCTGCCGGCGCCGACGCCGGACACGACCTGGGACGACTATGCCCGGCTCGTGACGGAGCTGAACAAGGCCGTCGGCCGCCCGGGCGAATACTGGGCCTCGCCGGACGGCAGCCGCTATCACTACGTCTTCCAGGTCTGGCTCGGCCAGCGCGGCAAGACGACCTTCTCGGAGGATGGCGGCATCGGCTTCACCGTCGACGACATCAAGGAGTTCTATACCTACTGGCAGGGCCTGCGCGAGAAGAAGGTCATCGTGCCGGCCGACGTCGCCTCCGTCGACGACAATTCCATCCAGAACAACTGCCTCGCGCTCGGCAAGTCGGCCATCGGCTTCACCTATTCCAACCAGCTCGTCGGCTATCAGCTGCTGATCAAGAACAAGCTCGGCATCGCCATGGTGCCGCAGGCGGGCAACGGGGCGCCGTCCGGCCACTTCTATCGCCCGGCGCTCATCTGGAGCATCGGCGCGAGCTGCAAGAACCCGGAGGCGGCGGCCGAGTTCATCAGCTTCTTCGTCAACGACGTCGAGGCGGGCAAGATCCTCGGCGTCGAGCGTGGCGTGCCCATGTCGCCGAAGGTGCGCGAGGCGATCCTGCCCAATCTCAACCCGACCGAGCAGGCGACGGTCGCCTATGTCAACATGCTCGAGGACCGGGTGATGGACTATCCGCCGCCCGCGCCGATCGGCGCCAACGAATACGACCGCAACGTCTTCCGCCCGGTTGCGGACCAGCTCGCCTACGGCAAGCTGACCGTCGCCGAGGCGGCCGAGAAGCTGGTGGAGGACGCGAAGGCGGTGCTGCGCAAGCGCTGAGCCGCAAGGCGCAGGCCGTCAGCGGTAGCCGGCGGCCTGCAATTCGAACATCTGCGCATAGCGACCGCCGCGGGCGACGAGCGCCTGATGCGTGCCCGCCTCCAGGATGCGGCCGCCTTCGAGCACGATGATGCGGTCGGCCATGCGCACGGTGGAGAAGCGGTGCGAGATGAGCAGCGTCGTCTTGCCCGCGCTCAGGTCGCGGAAGCGCTGGAACACCTCGTATTCGGCATGGGCGTCGAGCGCCGAGGTCGGCTCGTCGAGGATGAGCACCTCGGCGTCGCGCATATAGGCGCGCGCGATGGCGATCTTCTGCCATTCCCCGCCCGAGAGGTCGACGCCGCCGCCGAAACGCCGGCCGAGCGGCTGCTCGAAGCCGAGCGGCAGCCGGGCGATGATCGCGCCGGCGAGGCTGCGGTCCGCCGCCTCGGCGATCCGCTCGTGGTCGCCCGCCGCGCCGATGTCGCCGATGGCGATGTTCTCCGACGCCGTGAAGTGGAAGCGCACGAAATCCTGGAAGACGACGCCGACGCGGCTGCGCAGCATGTCGAGGTCGTAGTCGCGCAGGTCGCGGCCGTCGAGCAGGATGCGGCCCTCCGTCGGATCGTAGAGCCGCGCGAGGAGCTTGACGAGCGTCGTCTTGCCCGCGCCGTTGGCGCCGACGAGGGCCAGCACTTCCCCGGCCGGAATCTCGAGGTCGAGATGCCGGATGGCCCATTGCTGCGCGCCCTCGTAGCGGAAGCCGACGTCCTCGAAGACGAAGCCGGAGCGGATCGACTGCCGGACGGGCACCGGATCGGGCGGCGAGACGACGCGCGGTGCGATCTCGAAGAAGGAGAACAGGTCCTCGAGATAGAGCGCCTGGCCCGCCACCTGCGAGAAGCCGAGCAGCAGCCCATCGAGCAGGCCCTTGAGCCGCAGGAAGGAGCCGACGAGGAACGTCATGTCGCCGACGCTGAAGTCGCCCGCCATGGTGCGCCAGATGACGGCGGCATATGCGACGTAATAGGCGAGGGTGCCGAAGGCGGCGAACAGACCGCCCCAGAAGGCCCGGCGGGTGGCGAGGCGCCGGTTGTCGCGGTACATGGTCTCGGCGAAGCGGCGGAAACGCTCGATGAGGAAGCGCTGGAGGCCGAAGAGCTTGACCTCCTTGGCGGTCTCGATGCTGGAGCCGAGATAGCGCACGTAGTCGAGCTGCCGCCGCTCGGGCGTGCGGAAATAGTCGAGGCGGTAGCCGAGCGCGTTGAACTTCAGTTCGCCGAGCAGCGACGGCAGCAGCGCAATGAGCATCAGCAGGATCAGCGAGGGCCAGTAGGCGGCGAGCGCGATCATCAGCGTGACGGCGCCGAGGATGTCCTGGATCTGGCCGAAGACGAGGCCGAGCAGGCTGGTGCGACCCGTGACCTGCCGCCGGGCGCGGTCGAGCCGGTCCTGCTGCTCGCTGCTCTCGAACTGCTCGAGGTCGAGCGAGGCCGCCTTCTCCATCAGGCGGATGCTGGCGAAGTTGCTGTAGGTCTCGGCGAGGAGGCTGTCGACGAGCGAGCTGAGGCGGCCGGAGACATCCGCCACGATCGCGAGGCAAAGCTCCAGCGCCACGAGCGTGCCGACATGCGCGAGCCGGCCGCTCCCGATCCAGTCGCCGAGCGACCAGTCGGGATGCGGCACGCGCGCCTCGGCGACGACGGTGTCGATGATGAGCTTGCCGACATAGAGCATCAGCACCGGCACGACGGCGCGCGCGAGGCGCAGGGCGATGCTCGCCGAGGTCAGCGCCGGGCTCGCGGCCCAGACGAGGCGGATGAAGGCCGGCAGGTGGCGCAGGGCACCGACGCGTTCGCGGAAGGACTGGGGCGTGCGCAGGACGGTGGCCATGCTGCGTCTCTACCTCTTTCGCGCCCGCCGGTCGAGGTCGCGGCGGATGGCGTCCGGCATGCGGCATGGATCGTTTCGCCGGGCCGGGCGTTCCTCCAGGACGCAATAGCGAGGAGCGAGGATGACGAGCCAGCAGGTCGCGGGGCCGCCGGCGGTGCAGAACCTGCAGCAGGTTCTCGACCGCATCCGCAACGCGGGGGAAGAGGAGACCGTTTCCGTCGACGACGTTCTGCAGTCGATCGGGCCGCGGTCGTTCGGGGCGCTGCTGCTGGCGCCGGCCATCATCATCATCACGCCGCTCAGCGGCATTCCGGGGCTGCCGACCATCGGCGCCGCCATCATCGCGCTGATCGCCGCCCAGATGCTGCTCGGCCGCAAGCACTTCTGGCTGCCGCGCTTCCTGCGCTGCCGCTCGGTGCCGCGCGAGCGGCTCGACAAGGCCGCGACCTGGCTGGCGCGCCCGGCCCGGATGATCGACCGCTTGGTGGGGCCGCGTCTCAGCTTCCTGACGGAAGGCCCCTTCGCCTATCTCATCGGGCTGCTGTGCCTGTTGCTCGCGCTCCTCATGCCGCCGCTCGAGATCGTGCCCTTGAGCAATTCGCTGACCGCGACGGCGATTGCCTTGTTCGGGCTGGCGCTCGTGGCGCGCGACGGCCTTCTCGCGATCCTCGCCACGCTGTTCATGGCTGGTGCGATCTACGTCGGCTTCGCCTTCATCACCTGAGCGTCGCATTCGGCGACGAGGGCCCGCAGGCTATCGCGCGTCTGCACGATGCGATGGTGGTGAAAGCCGATCAGCGGGAATTCCGCGCCATAGGCGAGGCTCATCAGGGCATTGGCCCTGTCGCGACAGTCCGGTGTCGCCTTGCCCTCCCGCGCCTTCTCGATGATGCGGTTGCGCAGGCCGGCGAGACGGCGCATGGCCTCGGCAATCTCCTCGTGCGGCGTCTCCGGGCCGCCGGTCACCAGCGCATCGAGCGCCGCCAGCGTCTCCTGCGCCTCGTTCAGCGCCTCGTCGTCCATGATCCTCATCGCGGCGGCCCTAGGCGAATGACGGAACGGTCGCGCGGCAGGTTCTCCGGCTGCGCGAAGCGGAAATAGGCCCGCGGCTTGCGCGCGCTCGCGTGGCCGGCATTCATGGTGCCGTGCCTGAGCAGGAAGCCGCCGGCGATGACGGCGAGCGAGCCGACCACCGACAGGGCGGGGGCTCTTTCGCGCGTCAGCCGGTGCAGCGCATAGGCGGCGAGCGGTACGGCCCCGCCGATGACGAGATCGCCCAGTTCGAGCCGGCGTCCCTGCGGGCTCTCGCTGACCTCGTCGAGCCCCTTGTCGTGCCGCTGACGCCGGGCGCCGAGGCTGGCGACGAGGTGGGCCGCCGTGGCGAGCGCCGCGAGCCGGTCGAGCCGCCGGCTGTTGTCGGTCCGCCCGCCCCAGCGCTCGGCCAGCGAGAGGGTCGCGGCGGCCGAGGCGACGGCGGAGGTCGCGAACTGCAGCCCCAGCCAGCGCGGCGCCGCGGCCCAGAAGGGCGTGCTCGTCGAGGCCATCAGCGCGGCGGTATAGGTGCTGGCGCCGGCGCCGGTGAGGCCGGCCCCGACTTGAGCGACATCGGCGGAGCGGCGCACCAGACGCGCGAGGCGTCCCCGGCCGGACCGCAGCTCGCCCAGGGCGGACAGCCAGCTCAGGCCGCCGAAGGCACCGAAGATGTAGCTGCCGAAGGACATGGGCGAGGTGGGCCGCAGGATGCGCAGCATGTTGTAGAAGCGCTTCGGCGTCTTGAGGTCCGCGATGAGGAGCCCCGCCCCGACGGCGGACCCGATGCTCGACAGGAAGCGCGCGTTGCGCAGGACGCCGCGATAGCGGTCCCGGTCCAGCGCCTGGCCGATGGCGGCGATGGCCTGGGCGGCGCCGGCAAGGCCGGTGAGGAAGATGTAGCTGCTGACCGTCCAGTCCCAATGCGCCGCCTTCAGCGCCGGCCGGTCGTAATAGGTCTCGCCGCGGTAGCGGCCGTGCCGGGCGGGAAGCGACGGCCCTCCGGCAGCGGGGCTGCGCGTGCGCACCGTGACCGCCTTCATCGTCCGCCTCCGTTGCGCGTGCCGGCGAGCAGCGTCACGGCGGCGGCGGCGAGCCCGGCGAAGGCGACGAGGCCGGCCCCGAGCGCGGCCCCGATGCGCTGGGACGGGCGGGTCGGGGCGGACGGCAGGTTGTAGACCTCCGGGCGGTCGACGAGGAGGAAGAAGGCGTTGAGCCGGCCGAGGCCGCCGGTCGCGCCCGGCGCGTCGGGCGTGCCGTAGAGATAGGCTTCCTCGACGCCTTGCGCCTTGAGCTCCTCCACCCGCTCGCGGGCAACGGCGTCGAGCTCCGACAATTCGCCGAAGCGGATGGAGTCCGTAGGGCACACCTTGGCGCAGGCGGGCTCGAGGCCGCCCTTGAGCCGGTCGTAGCAGAGCGTGCACTTGTGGGCCTTGCCGTCGCAGTCGTCGATGGCGACGACGCCGAAGGGGCAGGCGGGCACGCAATAGCCGCAGCCGTTGCAGATGTCCTGCTGCACCACGACGGTGTCGAACTCGGTGCGGAAGATGGCCCCCGTCGGGCAGGCGTCGAGGCAGGGGGCGTTGGCGCAGTGCTTGCAGACGTCGCTCATCATCAGCCAGCGGTCGGGAACGCCGTCATCCCGCTCGTGGTCCTGCGCCGGCCGGACCTGCTCGATGAAGGCGACGTGCCGCCAGGTGGTGGCGGAGAGCGCGCCGGTATTGTCGTAGCTCATGCCGGTGAGCGACATGTCCTCGGCCGGCAGCTGGTTCCACTCCTTGCAGGCGACCTCGCAGGCCTTGCAGCCGATGCACACGGTGGTGTCCGTGAAGAAGCCGTAGCGTTTGCCCGGCTCGATGCGGACGCCGGCGGTGCGCTCGGCCTCGGTCGTATAGGGCGTCAGCTGCTGGTCCATGGCTCCCCTCTCCGGCCGTCCCGTTCAGGGCGCCGCGCCAGGCTTCGCGTGAGCCGCCCCTTGCGCAGCGCACAGGTCAGCGCCTTGTTCTCGTGCATGCTGGTGTTGCCGTCGCCGACCACGGCCGTCAGCACATTGGCGATATCGCCGGTGGCATAGCCCTCCCAGCCGAAGTGCCACGGCAGGCCGATCTGGTGGACGGTATGCCCGTCGATGCGGAACGGACGCAGCCGGCGCGTGATCATGGCGCGCGTCTCGATCTCGCCGCGTGCCGTCGCCAGCACGATCCAGTCGAGCTGGCGGATGCCCAGTTCCTCGGCGAGCTCGGGCGGGATCTCGGCGAAGCCTTCGGGCTGCAGCTCCGCCGTGTGCGGCACGCCGCGCGTCGGGGTGCCGCCGCAATGGTGCTCGGTGAGCCGGTAGGTGGTGAGGACATGCGGGTGGCGCGGGTCGGCGACCGGGTGGAGCGGATTGCCCGGCCGGCGCCAGCGCTTCGCCACCGGGCTCGTCTGCTGGCGGTACATCGGGTTGTGAACCGGGCTCTCGACGGGCTCGTAGTGAGCCGGCAGCGGCCCGTCCTTCAGCCCGGACGCGGTGAACAGGGCGCCGCGGCCGTCCGGCATCATGATGAAGGGTTCGTCCCCGCGCAGCGCGTCCATGCCCTCGGGCTTCTTCGACCAGTCCGGCCGGTAGTCCGGCCGCTTGTCGGGCTCGAAGTCGATGCCGTCGTGGCTCTGCCAGGCGCCCTTCGCCTCGTCCCACCAGACGAGGCGCTTGCGCTCCGACCAGGGACGGCCCTCGGGATCGGCGGAGGCGCGGTTGTAGAGCACGCGGCGGTTGTCCGGCCAGGAGAAGGCCCAGCCGCGATGGGTGCCCGGCCCGTCCGGGCCGTCGGCCTCACGCATGCGCGTCTGGTTGTGGCTCTCTTCGGGAAAGCAGCCGCAATAGAGCCAGCTGCCGCAGGCGGTGGAGCCGTCGGCCGCGATCTCGGCGAGGTTCTTCAACTGGCGCCTGCCGGGAAAGGTGTAGCCGTTGATCTCGCGCAGGACGTCCTCGGCCTCGACGTCGTCGCGCGGCCCCTTCGTGCGATAGTCGAAGGTCAGGTTGCGGATCGGCGCGTCCCGCTCGGCCGTGCTGTCGGCATAGAGCGCCTTCAGCCGGCGGCCGAGATGATAGAGGAACCAGAGTTCGGAGCGGCTGTCGCCCGGCCCGTCCACCACCTTGTCGTGCCACTGCACCAGGCGGTGGGTGTTGGTGAAGCTGCCTTCCTTCTCGCCGGCGAGCTCCGCCGGCATCACGAAGATCTCGGTGCCGATCTCCTCCGGGCGGATCTCGCCGTCGCGCACCGCGTGGCCCTTCTGCCAGAAGGTGGCGGATTCCACCATGTCGGTGTCGCGCACGACGAGCCAGTCGAGCTTGCCGAGCCCGCGCTGGATAAGCTTCGAGTTGCTGCCGCCCATGACGACGTTCTGGCCGAGCAGGAAGAGGCCGCGGATCATGCGATCGTCCATGGCCAGCGTCAGCGCGAGCTGCGAGTGGTCGCCGACGATCTTCGGCAGCCAGTGATAGCCCCAGCCGTTGTGCGGGCCCGCGGCCCCGCCGTACCAGGCGCGCAGCAGGCTCGTCATGTATTTGGGGAAGTTGTACCACCAGCCGGTCGGGATGGTCTCGTCGTCGAGGAAGCTGTCGAAGTCGCGGGCCTGCGGCTTGAAGGCGTTGGGCTGCGGCAGGTAGCTCGGCAGCATGTTGTAGAGCGTCGGGATGTCGGTCGAGCCCTGGATGCTGCAATGGCCGCGCAGCGCCAGGATGCCGCCGCCGGGCCGGCCGATGTTGCCGAGAAGCGCCTGCACGATGGCCGCGGCGCGGATCATCTGCACGCCGATGCTGTGATGGTTCCAGCCCACCGCATAGCAGATCGCCCCCGTCCGCTCGCGGCCGCAATTGCGTGTCAGGGCCTCGGCCACCTTGAGGAAGGTCTCCTGCGGGCAGCCGGTCACCCGCTCCACCATCTCGGGCGTGTAGGGGGCGTAATGGCGCTTCAGGATCTGGTAGACGCAGTTCGGATGTTCGAGCGTCGGGTCCTGCGGCGGCGGTCGCTCGTGCAGCCGGCCGGTCAGCTCCGAGAAGGATTCGGCCGTGTCGAGATAGTGCTCGGCCAGCGCGGAGGGGACGACGACGCCCTCGTACTGCCAGCTGTCGAAGTCGTAGGAGTTCTTGTCCGGGTTCCAGCCGGAAAACAGCCCGTCGAGGGCCGCGGCGTCCTTGAAGTCGCCCTCGATGATCGTGGCGATGTTCGTGTAGGGCAGCACGTAGTCCCGGAACATCAGGTCGTGCTCGAGGATGTAGCGGATGATGCCGCCGAGGAAGGCGATGTCCGTGCCGGCGCGGATCGGCGCGTGGATGTCGGCGAGGGCGGAGGTGCGGGTGAAGCGCGGGTCGACGTGCATCACCGTCGCGCCCTTGCGCTTGGCCTCCATGACGAAGCGGAAGGCGATCGGGTGCGCTTCCGCCATGTTCGAGCCCATGATGAGGATGCAGTCGGAATTGGCGAGGTCCCACTGGGGCATGGTCGCGGCGCCGCGCCCGAAGGAGGCGGCGAGGCTCGGTACCGAATTGGCGTGGCAGACGCGCGCCTGGTTCTCGATGAAGACCATGCCGAGGCCGCCGCCGAACAGCTTCTTGATGAGGTAGTTCTCCTCGTTGTCGAGCGTCGCCCCGCCGAGCGAGGCGATGCCGAGGGTGTGATTGACCTTCGTGCCGTCCGGCAGGGCCTCGACGAAGGTCTCGTCGCGCGTGCGCTTGACGAGCTGCGCGATGCGCTCCATCGCCCAGTCGAGCGGCCGCTCCTCCCAGCGATCGGAGTGGGGCGCCCGGTATTTCACCTTCGTCAGGCGGTCGGGGTTGCTCATCAGGCTGAACAGCGTCGCGCCCTTCGGGCAGAGCGTGCCGGCGTTGATCGGGCTCTCGGGGTTGCCCTCGACATGGGTGATGCGCCCGTCCTCGGCATAGACGAGGACCGAGCAGCCGACGGCGCAATAGGGACAGACGCTGACGCCGACATGATCGGCGTGCTCCAGCCGCGGCCGCAGGCGCTCCGACAGGGTGCTGCGCGCGGCGTCCGACCTGTGGTCCTCGCCCCTGAGCTGCCGCGGCAGCGACCAGTCGCGCAGGAAGGAGGCGGCGCGGCGCCCGAGTGTCTGCCGGTTCGCCGTCATCGCCGGGCCGTCCCGGCCGCCGTGACATCCTCGGCGAGCCGTGCGGCCCGGCCCGGTGCGTCCTCGCAGCGGACGGTCACGGACGCCTTTCGCCGTGCCAGCTCCTCGAGATCCTGCGGCTCGAGCGGTGCGCGCCGCGACAGGATGAAGAGTTCGGAGCGGCCGTCGGCCATGTAGAGCCTGAAGCGGCCTTCCTGGCAGACCCTGATCACTCCCGTCATCGCCGCCATCGCTCATCTCCTTTCGGGGGAACCCGGCGAACAGCGAGGATGGCGGAATGGTTCCAGCGGTCCGGCCGCCTGTCGCCGGCGATGCACGGTTCGATGACACCGCGCGAGCGGCGGAGTAGGATTGCCCTTCGTCCTGCCGAGGAGACGAGACCATGCAGGAGATGCCCGCCTCCAAGGCCTACCGTCTGCTCGAGGCCGGCCCGATCGTCCTCGTCGCGACCGTCCGCGACGGAAAGCCGAACGTGATGACGATGGGCTTCCACATGGTGATGCAGCACACGCCGCCGCTGATCGGCTGCATCATCGGCCCGTGGGACTACAGCTTCCGCGCTTTGCGCGACAGCGGCGAATGCGTCATCGCCATCCCGACGGTCGATCTTGCGGCGAAGGTCGTCGACATAGGCAACTGCTCCGGCGAGAACACCGACAAGTTCGAGACCTTCGGCCTCGCCTCCGCCCCCGCGCGCGATGTCGCCGTGCCGCTCATCGCCGACTGCCTCGCCAATATCGAATGCCGGGTGGCGGACGCGAGCCTGGTGGACCGCTACAATTTTTTCATCCTGGAGGCGGTCCGCATCTGGATCGACGCCGACCGCAGGGAAAGGCGGACGCTCCACCACCGGGGCGACGGCACCTTCACCGTCGACGGCCGCATGATCGACCTCCGGGAGCGGATGGTGAAGTGGAAATACCTGCAGGATTGAGCGGAGGCCGCCCCGTTTAGGGCGCCCCGTCTATCCGTCGGTCGACCAGAGACCTTCCGCCAGCCCCGCGAGCGCGCGGCGCTGCTCGTGCATGGCGAGGAAGATGCGGTAGTCCCGTTCGTAGCCGGCCCGGCGCGCCGGGTCGGGCGCACGGTGGCGCAGGGCCGGGCGCATGGCGCGGCAGGCACCGGCAAGCGAGGGATACAATCCCGCAGCCGCGGCGGCGGCCATGGCGGTGCCGAGCAGCATGGCGTCGTCCGCGCCGGTTTCATGGACGGCGCAGCCTGCGGCATCGGCATAGAGCTCCATGAGCAGCGGATTGCGCAGGTGGCCGCCGGTGACGTGCAGCGCCTCGGCCGGCACGCCGCTCGCCTTCAGGTGGTCGAGGATGTGGCGCACGCCGAGCGCGATCGCCACGGCCGTGCGGAAATAGAGCCGGCAGAGCCCGTCGAAGGAGGCATCGAGCGTGAGCCCGCTGATCACGCCGCGGGCGTGCGGATCGGCAAGCGGCGAGCGGTTGCCGTGGAAGTCGGGCAGGACGTTGAGGCCTGCGGCGAAGCGGGAGCCTTCCTCGGCACGCAGCACGGCGATGCGCTCGACGATCCGCGCGTGCAGCCGCGCATCGGGCGTGCCGCCGGCGGCGTGGACGCGCACGACATGGTCGAGCAGCGCCCCCGTCGCGGACTGGCCGCCCTCGTAGACCCAATGGCCGGGCAGGGCGGCACCGAGATACGGTCCCCACACGCCGCTCACATAGACCGGCTCGCGGGAAAACCCCATGAGGCAGCTCGACGTGCCGGCGATGAGCGCCAGCCGCCGCCCGACGTCGTCCTCGCCGCCGATGACGCCGAGCGCCCCGGCGAAGGCATCGATGAGGCCGGCGCCCACCGCGCAGCCGGTGTCGAGGCCGAGGTCGTCGGCGGCCTCCCGCGTGAGGGTGCCGAGCCGGGCGCCGACCGGGCTCGCCGCCTCGGGGAGGTTACCGCGTGCCGTGAGATCGGCGAGGCCGACCGCAGCGAGAAAGTCGCGCGCCCAGCCGCCGGCATGGGGCAGGTAGGTCCATTTCGCCGTCAGCGTGCATTGCGAGCGGGCAGTGGAGCCCGAGGCGCGCCAGGTGAGGAAATCGGCAAGGTCGAAGAAATGCCCGGCCGCGGCCCAGGCCCGGGGCAGGTTGCGCTTCAGCCACATCAGCTTCGGCACCTGCATCTCCGGCGACATCACGCCGCCGATGTGGTCGAGCACCCGGTGGCCGGTCGCCGTGCATTCGTCAGCCTCGGCCAGCGCCCGGTGGTCGAGCCAGACGATGGTGTCCCAGCGCGCCTCGCCGTCGGTCGAGACGCCCAGCGGCCGGCCGTCCGTGTCGCGCACGACGAGCGAGCAGGTCGCATCGAAGCCGATGCCGGCGATCGCCTCGGCCGGCGCGGCGGCAACGGCGCGTGCCGTCCGCACGGCGGTGCAGACGGCGCGCCAGATGTCCTCCGAATCGTGCTCGGCATGGTCCGCCCGCGGGCGGTTCATGGCGATGGGGTGTTCGCCGCGTCCGAGAAGCCTGCCCGTCCGGTCGAAGATGCCGGCGCGGGCGCTGCCCGTTCCCACATCGACGGCGCAGACGAGGTCGCGCATCAAGGCCCCGTTCGCTCGAGCGCGCCGATCAGCGCCGGCAGCTGCCGCATGTCGTCGAAGATCGCGTCGGGACGGAGGGCCGCCGCCGCCTCGCGCAACCCGCAGCGGGAGGCATGGGAGCCGCCGGTGAAGGCGAGGACCCGCATGCCCGCGCGCCTGGCGGCCTCGATGCCCGCCGTGCTGTCCTCGACGACCACGCAGGCGGCCGGCGATGCGCCCATGGCGCTCGCCGCATGCAGGAAGAGATCGGGTGCCGGCTTGCCGTTCTTGACCATGCTCGCACTGTATATGTGCGGCTCCAGCCTTTCCAGCAGCCCCGTGACGGCGAGCGACAGGCGGATGCGCTCGGGCTGGCTGGATGAGGCGACGCAGCGGGGCATCGTGAGCGCGTCGATGGCCTCGGCGACGCCGGGGATGGGCCTCAGCTCGCTGCGGAAGCGCTCGTAGAGCAGCGTGCGCATGTCGGCGAGGTGGCCGTCGGTGATGGCGAGGCCGAATTCCTCCTCCATCGTCGCTGCAACCGACGTGATGGAGCGGCCGAGGAAGCGGCGGTAGGCGATCTCCTCCTCGAGGATGACGCCCGAGCCGGCGACGACCTCGCGCAGGACGGCGATGGAGATGGGCTCGCTGTCGACGAGCACCCCGTCGCAGTCGAAGATCACGAGTTCAGGCAGCACCGGCCGTCTCATCCTTCCTCGACATAGCGCCGCAGCACCTCTCCGGTGCCGTCGCGCCAGAGCGCCGTCAGCGCCGCGGCGAAGGCGGAGCGGAACGCATCGGAGCGCCCGACATCGCCGAAAATGTCCTCCATGGCAAGCCAGGCTAGGGGATCGTTGCGCGCGGCGGCGGCCGCGGCCGTCAGCCGGTCCCAGTTCGGGTCGTTGGGCGCGGTCGTTGCGCCGCTCTCCGTTGTGCCGAAGCAGTAGCGGCACCACAGCGCCACCTCGAGGGCGAGGCCCGCGACCGGCAGGCCCTGGCGCAGCCGGTCGGCCACGGTCGGCAGGATGAACTTCGGCTGCCGGTTGGAGCCGTCGAGGGCGAGGCGGCGGATGGTGTCGCCGATCTTCGGATTGGCGAAGCGCTCCTCGATGAGGCGGAAATAGGCAGCGAGGTCCGTGTTCGGCACGGGTGGCACGACCGGGATGATCTCCTCGTGCTCGATCTTGTCGAGAAAGGCGCGGATCAGCGGGTTCTCCATCGCCTCGTGCACGAAATGGATGTCCATGAGGGCGGACGGATAGGCGATGACCGCATGGCCGCCGTTGAGGATGCGGATCTTCATCGTCTCGTAGGGCGAGACGTCCGGCACGAATTCCACCCCGACCCGCTCCAGCGCCGGCCGCCCGGCCGGGAAGCGGTCCTCCAGCACCCACTGGCGAAAGCCCTCGCAGAAGACCGGCCAGCCGTCGGCGATGCCGTAATCGTCGGCCAAGAGCTGCCGCTCGCGCTCGCCCGTCGCCGGCGTGATGCGGTCGACCATGCCGTTGGGGAAGGCGACGTTGTCGGCGATCCAGGCGGCGAGATCCGCATCGAGGAGGCGGGCAAGGCCGGTGACGGCATCGCGCGTCACCGCGCCGTTGTGCGGGAGGTTGTCGCAGGACATGACCGTGAAGGGCACGGTGCCCGCGGCGCGGCGGCGCTTCAGCCCGGCGACGATGAGGCCGAAGACGGTCTTTGGATCGTCCGGGGCCGCTGCGTCCGCCCGGATCTCCGGGTGGTCCGGATCGAAGACGCCGGAGGCCGGGTCGATGAAATAGCCGCCTTCGGTGATCGTCAGCGAGACGATGCGGATGGCGGGATCGGCGAGGGCCTTCAGGATGGCGGCGGTGTCGCCCGGCTCGAGGAAACCGACCATGGGGCCGGTGATGCGGGCGGCGCTGGCGGAGGCCTCCTGCTCGACCACGGTCGTCAGATAGTCCTGCGCGGCGAGCAGCCGCCGCATCTCGGCATCGGCGGGGCGGACGCCAGCGCCGAGAATGGCCCAGTCGTGGTCGAGCCCGGCATTGAACAGGTCGTCGAGATAGAGCGCCTGGTGGGCCCGGTGGAAGTTGCCGATGCCGAAGTGGAGGATGCCGGCCGAAAGCCTGCCGCGGTCATAGGCCGGCACGCGGGCCCGCCCGGCGATGGCGGGCAGGTTGGCGGCGCAGAGGGGGAGGGGAGTGTCCATGGCCTCAACTCATCCAGTTGCCGCCGTCGACATTGTAGGTCTGCGCGACGACGTAGTCGGACTCTGGCGAAGCGAGGAAGATCGCCATGCCTGTCAGGTCCTCCGCCCGGCCCATGCGGCCGAAGGGCACGGCGGCGCCGACCTGCCGCTTCTTCTCGCCAGGCGGCAGGTTCTCGTAACGGGCGAAGAGCGCATCGACATGGTCCCAGTGCTCGCCCTCGACCACGCCGGGGGCGATGGCATTGACGTTGATGCCGTGCGCGATGAGGTTGAGCCCGGCCGACTGGGTGAGGCTGATGACGGCGGCCTTGGTGGCGCAATAGACGGCGACGAGCGGCTCGCCGCGCCGGCCGGCCTGGCTCGCCATGTTGATGATCTTGCCGCCCCTGCCGCGCGCGATCATGCCCCTGGCCACGGCCTGCATGACGAAGAGCGTGCCCGCCACATTGACGGAGAAGAGACGCTCGTAGCTCTCGCGCGTGATGTCGACGATGGGCGCGAGGTCGAAGAGCGCGGCGTTGTTGACGAGGATGTCGATGCCGCCGAAGGCCTCTTCGACCGCCGCGACCGCCGCGTCGATGGAATCCTGCCGCGTGACGTCGAGTTCGACGGCTATCGCCGCCGGGCCGATCGCATCCGCGGCCTGCCGTGCCCGCGCGAGGTCGATGTCGGCGATGGCGACGCGGGCGCCCTCGCGCACGTAAGCCTCCGCGAAGGCGCGGCCGATGCCGCGCGCGGCGCCGGTGATGAGGGCGGACTTGCCGTCGAGGCGTCTCATGAGAGGGCCATCCCCTTGTCGTCGAAGCGGTGGATCTTGCCGGCCTCGGGCGCGATGCGCAGCGTCTCGCCCGGCCGGGCGGCGAACTCGCCGCTCATGCGGGCGGTGAGCGGCCCGACGCCGTCGATGGTGAGGTGGAGATAGGTGTCGGAGCCGAGGTGCTCGGCGACGCCGACCTTGCCTTCCCACAGGCCGTCGCTGGTGGAGAGGGCAAGGTGCTCCGGCCGGATGCCGATGGTGGCGGCGCCGAGCTTGCGGGCCGCCTCGCCGGAGAGGAAATTCATGCGCGGCGAGCCGATGAAGCCGGCGACGAAGAGGTTCTTCGGGTTGCGGTAGAGCTCGAGCGGCGAGCCGACCTGCTCGACGCGGCCGGCGTTCAGCACCACGATCTTGTCGGCCATGGTCATGGCCTCGACCTGGTCGTGGGTGACGTAGATCATGGTGCGCTTCAGCTGCTGGTGCAGCTCGCTGATTTCGAGCCGCATGGCGACGCGCAGCGCCGCATCAAGGTTCGACAGGGGCTCGTCGAAGAGGAAGGCGACCGGATCGCGCACGATGGCGCGGCCGATGGCGACGCGCTGGCGCTGGCCGCCGGAGAGCTGGCGCGGCTTGCGGTCGAGATAGTCGGTGAGGTTGAGGATGCGCGCCGCGTCCGCGACCTTGCGCTCGACCACGTCCGAGGCGAGGCCCGCCATCTTGAGCGGGAAGGCGATGTTGCCGCGCACGCTCATGTGCGGATAGAGCGCGTAGGACTGGAAGACCATGGCGAGGCGTCGCCGCGCCGGCGGCGTCTCGGTCATGTCCTCGCCGTCGATGAGGATGCGCCCGCCGGACACGTCCTCGAGCCCGGCGATGAGCCGGAGCAAGGTGGACTTGCCGCAGCCGGAGGGGCCGACGAAGACGACGAACTCGCCGTCGGCGATGTCGAGGTCGATCGCGGGGATGACGACGGCGTCGCCGAAGGTCTTGGAGACGTTGTCGAGAACGATGCTGCCCATGGCGGGTCTTCCTATTTGACGGCGCCGAAGGTGAGCCCGCGCACGAGTTGGCGCTGGGCGAACCAGCCGAGGACGAGGATGGGGGCGATGGCGAGGGTCGAGGCGGCGGAGAGCTTGGCCCAGAACAGCCCCTCGGGGCTCGAATAGGCGGCGATGAAAGCGGTCAGCGGCGCCGCCTGCGAGGTGGAGAGATTGAGCGTCCAGAAGGCCTCGTTCCAGGCGAGGATGACGTTGAGCAGCAGCGTCGAGGCGATGCCTGGCACCGCCATGGGCGCGAGCACGTAGACGATCTCCTTGCCGAGGGAGGCGCCGTCCATGCGCGCCGCCTCGAGGATGTCGGCGGGGATCTCGCGGAAGTAGGTGTAGAGCATCCACACGATGATCGGCAGGTTGATCATGGTGAGGACCGCCGTGAGGCCGGCGCGGCTGTCGAGCAGGCCGAAGTCGCGGAAGAGGAGATAGATCGGCACCAGCACCCCGACCGCCGGCAGCATCTTGGTCGAGAGCATCCACATCAGGACGTCCTTGGTGCGCCGTGTCGGCGAGAAGGCCATCGCCCAGGCCGCCGGGATGGCGATGAGAAGCCCGAGGAGCGTCGAGCCGAGCGAGATGACGATCGAGTTCGTCATGTGCCGCAGGTAGTTGGAGCGGCTCTGCACGGTGGCGTAGTTCTCCGCCGTCCAGTCGAAGAAGAGGAACTGCGGCGGGATGGCGATGGCTGTGCCCTCGCTCTTGAACGAGGTCAGCACCGTCCAGAGGATGGGGAAGAAGACGAGGAAGCCGACGGCCCATCCGATGATGGTGAAGGCGATCCGGCGTCTGGCGGAAGCGGCGCGCGCCATCCTGTCACCTGTCGAGGTTCTTGCCGATGAGGCGGATGAGGAAGATGGCGACGATGTTGGCGAGCACGACGGCGACGATGCCGCCGGCGGAGGCGCCGCCCACGTCGAACTGCAGGAGCGCCTGCATGTAGACGAGATAGGTGATCGTCGTCGTCTGCACGCCGGGCCCGCCGTTGGTGGTGACGAGGATCTCGGCGAAGACGGAGAGGAGGAAGATCGTCTCGATGAGGACGACCACCGTCATCGCCCGCGCCAGATGCGGCAGCACGATATAGACGAAGCGCGAGACGGCGCCGGCCCCGTCCATCTCCGCCGCCTCCTTCTGCTCCTCGTCGAGCGACTGCAGGGCGGTGAGCAGGATGAGGGTGGCGAAGGGCAGCCACTGCCAGGCGACGATGAGGATGATGGACAGGAGCGGCAGGTCGGCGAACCAGTCGACCGGCGCGAAGCCGAGTGAGCGCGCGATCCAGGCGAAGAGCCCGTTCACCGGGTGCATCAGCATGGTCTTCCACACCAGCGCCGAGACGGTGGGCATGACGAAGAACGGCGCGATGACGAGCAGCCGCACGATGCCGCGGCCGAAGAAGGGCTGGTCGAGCAGGAGGGCGAGCCCCGTGCCGCCGATCACCGTGATCGCCAGCACGCCGCCGACGAGGAGGAGCGTGTTGGCGAGCGCCGTGCCGAAGGCCGGATCGGTGAGGAAATAGACGTAGTTGCCGAGGCCGGTGAAGCTCTCCATGCCCGGCATCAGCAGGTTGTAGCGCAGCAGCGAGAAGTAGAGCGTCATGCCGAGCGGCACGATCATCCATGCCAGCAGCAGGATGACCGCCGGCGCCATCATCAGCCGTGCGCTCGCGCGTGTGTGCAGGGTCGCCATGGCTCGTCCGTTCGCTGCGGGATGCGGTGGTCCGGGTGCCCATTCATCCGGGGCATCGCCCTTCGTTCCCTCCCCTTGTTTGGGGGGAGGGCTGAGGGGGCGGTACCGCCAGGACAGCGGCGGCGCTCTTGCATGAGCGACCCCCACCCCAACTCCTCCCCGCAAGGGGGGAGGGGGGAGCCGGGCCTACTTGATGTATCCGGCCCGGGTCATCTCGCGTGTCGTCAGCTGCTGCGCATTGCTCAGCGCCTGGTCCGCGCTCGCCTGGCCCGCGAGGGCGGCCGAGAACTGCTGGCCGACGGCAGTGCCGATGCCCTGGAACTCCGGGATCGCGACGAACTGCACGCCGACGTAAGGCACCGGATCGACCGTCGGCTTCGTCGGATCGGCCGCCTCGATAGAGGCGAGCGTCATCGCGGCGAAGGGCGCCGCCTGCTGGTACTGCGGGTTGTCGTAGAGCGACTTGCGCGTGCCCGGGGGCACGTTGGCCCAGCCTTCCTTCTCGGCGACGAGGGCGAGATAGTCCTTGCTCGTGGCCCAGGCGATGAACTTCTTCGCGGCCTCTTCCTTCTTGGTGCCGGCGGGGACGGCGAGCGACCATGCCCACAGCCAGTTGCCGCGCTTGCCGAGCCCCTTGTCGGGCGCGAGCGCGAAGCCGACCTTGTCGGCCACCTGGCTCTCCTTGGGATTGGTGACGAAGGAGGCTGCGACCGTGGCGTCGATCCACATGGCGCACTTGCCGCTCTGGAAGAGGGCGAGGTTCTCGTTGAAGCCGTTGGACGAGGCGCCGGGCGGGCCGGCGTCGCGCATGAGGTCGAGGTAGAACGTCAGGGCCTCTTTCCACTGGGGCGTGTCGAACTGCGGCTTCCAGCTCTCGTCGAACCAGCGCGCGCCGAAGGAATTGGCCATGGCCGTGAGGAAGGCCATGTTCTCGCCCCAACCGGCCTTGCCGCGCAGGCAGATGCCGTAGACCTCCTTGTTCTTGTCGGTGATCTTGCGGGCCGCCTCGGCGACGAAGTCCCACGTCGGCGCGTCCGGCATCGTCAGCCCGGCGGCCTCGAAGAGGTCCTTGCGGTACATGGTCATCGAGCTCTCGCCGTAGAACGGGGCGGCATAGAGCTTGCCGTCGACGGTGAGGCCGTTGCGGATGGCCGGCAGCAGGTCGTCGGCGGCATAGTCCGCGCCGAGGTCGTCGAGCGGCAGGAGCCAGTTCTGCTTGCTCCAGATCGGCACTTCGTAGGTGCCGATGGTCATGACGTCGTACTGCCCGCCCTTGGTGGCGATGTCGGTGGTCACGCGCTGGCGCAGCACGTTTTCCTCGAGGATCACCCACTCGAGCTGGATGTCCGGATTGGCCTTGGTGAACTCGCCGGACAGCGCCTGCATGCGGATCATGTCGCCGTTGTTCACCGTGGCGATGGTGAGCGTCTCGGCGGCGACGAGGCCGGTCGTCGCAAACAGACACGCGGCCCCGAGGAGCCATGTCTTGAGCTTCATGATGTTCCTCCCAATGCGATCTCGTTGAGCATTTGCCACATTGATGAGCAAATATTTGCTCAAGCGAGTCGGGAGTCAATACGAAATCGTCGCCGCGCTGCGGCGGTGGCAGCGGTCGCGGCCGGGATCGCCTTCCCGTCATGCCCGCGCCCGTCGCGGGCATGACGGCGGAGACCGTCGGGAGACCATGTCTATGTTGTGCGCCGGGACCGGCGGGACCGGGAGGGCCGAAGCCTGGCTAGTCCAGCAGCGCCTCGGCCGTTGCCTCGTCGGTGATGAGGCCGTTGACGAGCCCGCCGCGGATGGCGGCGGCGATGCCGGGCAGCTTGCGGGTGCCCTTGGCCGTGGCGATGACGAGCGAGCGGGCGCGGTCGGGGATGGCGGCGCTCGTCACCCGCTCGTTGGTGATGCCCGCGACGAGGCGCCCCTCGGCGTCGAAGGACCAGCCGACGATCTCGCCGATGGCGCCGGCCTTCTGCAGGGCCGTGAGCTCCGCGCGGGTGATGAAGCCGTCGACGTAGAGCGGCGCCTCGTCGCCGAAGTCGCCGACGCCGACGAAGGTGATGTCGGCCTCGGCCGCCAGCGCCAGCGTGGAGCGGATCATCGGCTGCTGGTGCAGCGTGTCGCGCTCGGCGCGGGAGGAGGCGATGACCGGCAGCGGCATGGGGAAGGAGCGCGACTTGATCTTGTCGGCCATCGTGAAGACGACGTTGTAATAGGCGGCCGAGCCGTCCGGGGCGATGTTGCCGGTGAGCGAGACCACCTTGTGCTGCGGGCATTCGAGCCGCGGCAGCGCCTCGATGGCCGCCTTCAGCGTCCGCCCCGTGCCCATCGCCATGACGACGGGCTCCTCCCGGCGCAGCCATTTCTCGATCTCGGCGGCCGCCGCCTCGGCGACGCCGAGCGTCGTTGAGTCCGATGCAGGGTCGGTCGGCACCACCTCGCAATATTTCAGGCCGAAATGGTCCGTCAGGCGCCGCGCCAGGTCCATGCAGCGGGCGATGGGGTGGTCGATGCGCACCTTGACGAGCCCCTCGGCCATGGCGAGCGAGACGAGGCGCTGCGCCGACTGGCGCGAGACGCCGAGCTTGGCGGCGATCTGGTCCTGCGTGTTGCCGGCGACGTAGTAGAGCCACCCCGCCCGCGCCGCCTCGTCCAACCGGCTGCCGCTCGCCATGTCCGCTCCCTTCGCTGCCCGCGCGGCGCAAGCTATGACACTCCGCCACGCAGTCCAATGCCCTTTCGCCGGCGCAAGGGTCACGTGGCTGCCGGAGCGAGAGGAGGGAAGGGGGAGGCGCTTTCTATCCGCTGGCGGCCGACTGGTCGGAGTCGGAGCCGTCGAGCTGGATGCAGTTGCGGCCGGCCATCTTGGCGCAATAGAGCGCGTTGTCGGCGCGCGAATAGAGGCTGAGGGCGATGTCCCCGTCCTGGCAGGCGGCTATGCCGGCCGAGAACGTGTAGCCGAAGTCCGGCCGCTCGACGAGCGGCCGCGACTGGCGCACGACGACGAGCATTCTTTCCACGATCAGGGCCGCCTCCGCGATGGAGGTGCCCGGCATGACGAGGACGAACTCCTCGCCGCCGACCCGGCCGAAGCAGTGGGTGCGCTGCACGAGGCCGTGCACCTTGACGGTGAAGTCGCACAGGATCTGGTCGCCCACCTGATGGCCGAACCGGTCGTTGATGGCCTTGAAGCCGTCGATGTCGAGGACGGCGAGGCAGCCGCGCCCGGCGTCGGCGCGCTGCAGCATGTCCTCGATCCGCGCCATGACGAAGCGACGATTGGCGACGCCGGTCAGCTCATCGGTGTAGGAGGCCTTGATGGCGAGGTCCCGGTCCTGGCGGACCGCGCGGCTCCTGGCCCGCAGGCCGGTGATGTCGCTGGCGATGCACAGCATCCAGCCGTTGGCCTGCATCGTCTCCGTCATCCACAGCCAGCGGCCGTCGAAGAGGTCGGTCTCGAAAGCGCGGAAGCCGATCTTGCCGCGGCGCGACTGCGTGGAGCGCAGCCATTCCTCGAAATCGGCGGCATGAATGACCGTGCCTCGGCCGGCCTGATGGTTGCGCCGCATCAGGTCCGCCCACAGCGGCGTCTCGTCTGGCGCGATAAAATAGGCAGCGCGAAAGGCCTTGTTGGCATAGCGCAGACGATCGAAACCGTCATAGGCGGCGATCAGGACCGGCGTCTCTTCGTACAGCCCGAACAGCTCTTTGAAGACCTCGTCCATGCCGACGCATCCTACCGATCGGCGCCCCAGAGAAAACTAAACTTTGAGGGACCCTGCCCGGAAGCCCGGCTTGCGCTGATTTTCAGGAAGCCTCGGGGGCGCCGGCAAGGGGCGCCAGCCGCCGCATATCGCGGCGCGACCAAAGGCATGGGCCCGCGTCTGCCTTACGGTCCGCCGGCCATCGATCCCACCACGACCATGACCAGCGCGTCGACGTCGATCTCGCCTTCGACGGCGACCCGCTCGCCGGCCCGGCGCACCCGCAGCCTGGATGGGTTCTCGGCAGCCTGCCGCTCGAGTTCCTCGACAACGGCGGTGATCGCCTTCGTTTCGAGCGGCTCGTGGTTCGTATGGTCGGTCTTCATTCCGGATCATCCCTTGCGCGATGGGCCTCCTGCCCCGGTCCGGCATGGGCTCGCTGCCCTGTGCCGGTCGGCTGCTGCGTGCGGCCCAGGGCGTGCTCGACGAGCGACTGAATCTCCCGGGCAGCGGCAGCCTCGGCGGCGAAGCTCGACTGCATGACGGCGCCGGGATCCTCCTGCTGGTCCGCAACCGTCAGGCGGTCCTCGAGCGCGGCCTTCAGATCGTCCGCGCCGTTCCTGACGAGATGCCCGACGACGATGGCCAGGACTTCCTTCAGGCCGTTGATGCGGCCTTCGAGTTCGAAGGGACTGAGCTCGGACATGGGGCGGCCCTCAACCTGTCTCGACATCGGCCGCGCCGGCCTCGCGAAAGGCCTGCTCGGCCCGTGCGATCTGGCTGCGGCTGACGTCGGCCGATACCGCGATCCTGCCGCGCAGTGCGGCGTCGAGGCCGGAGTTTTCCGCCCGGGCGGTCTCACGCTCCGATGCGGCGGCACCCGCGGTGTTGGCGGCGTCGGCCGCCGCCACGAAGACATCGGAGCGATCGATGCCGTGCTCCTGCACGAGATGCTCGATCGCGCGCTCGGCGGCCTCCCGTGTGGCGAAGGTCCCGCGGATGGTGCTGACACTGTCGTCGCCCATGGCATGCACTCCCTCGTTTCGCCCCAAGCGATCGAGAGCCGGGATTGTTCCGGGGTGAGTGGCGGGGATTTCCCTGTCGCGGCACGACGTCCCGCGCGTTCAGCCTTTCCAGCCCCGCGCGCGTTCGACCGCCTCGGCGAAACGCCGGCGGTCATCGGCGGTGACCGAACCGTCGGGGATGAAGGTGGCCGCCGGCGCCCGGGCCGCCCCGACATCGACGCCGCATAGCTCGGCGAGGCCCAGCGCGGTCAATTCATGCATCGCGGGCACCGTTATCGTTCGGTTGCAGGCGGACGCCAGGAACCGGGCAAAATAGGCGCTGCGGGAGAGCCCACCGTCGATCGAGATGGCGGAGCCCAGTTGCACGACTCGTGACGTCGCCTCGACGAGGTCCGCGGTGAGCATGGCGATGCCTTCCATCACCGCGCGCGCCATGTCGCGCCGGTCGGTGGCATGGTCCATGCCGATGAACAGGGGCGCAGCCCGTCTGTCCCAATAGGGCGCGGCCAGTCCGGACAGGGCGGGCACGAAGACAAGGCCGCGGCTGAGCGCCGAGGGCCCCTCGAAGGCGCCGAGCTCCTCCATCGTCGAGAAGAGACCGATGCCGCGCGCCCATTCGAGCGCGGCACCTGCATCATAGACGCCGCCTTCGACGGCAAAGATCCGGCCCTGCCCCTGGCGTTGCCAGGCGACCGTCGGCAGCAGGCTGGATGCCGGCGGTGGCTGCTCGCCCGAGACGGCGAGCAGGAAGGCGCCGGTGCCGAAGGTGATCTTGCAGTCGCCCGGCGCGCGGCAATCATGCCCGTAAAGCGCCGCCTGCTGGTCGACGATGGAGACCTTGACCGGCGTGCTGCCGATCCGGCCGAAGCCGCTGTCGACGGCCCTGATCTCGGGCAGGCAGTCCAGCGGCACGCCGTGCAGGTCGCACAGTTCGGCGCTCCAGGCTCCCGTCTCGAGGTCGAGGAGGCCCGTGCGCGATGCGGTGGCGGCGTCCGTGAGGAAGGAACCGCAAAGCCGGTCGAGAAAGAAGGCGTCGGTCGTCCCGAGACGAAGCCGCCCCGCCGCGCGCGCGGATGCGACCTCGGGCACATTGTCGACCAGCCAGGCGAGCTTGCCGGCGGAGAAATAGGGGTCGAGCGGCAGCCCGCAGATCTGCCTGGAGCGCTGCTCGGCCGCGGGGCCGAGCGCCGCGAGCGCACCGGCCGTGCGCGCGTCCTGCCACACGATCACCGGGGAGAGCGGCTTGCCGGTCGCTCCATCCCAGGCAAGGCAGCTCTCGCCCTGGTTGGCGAGGCCGATCGCATCGACCGAACCGGCCGCCTCCAGCACGGCTTCGATATTGTGCAGAAGCTCTTCCGGGTCGTGCTCGACCCGGCCGGGGGCGGGATGCGACTGGCGATGCCGGCGGCTGCCGGCGAGGCGCCATGTCCCGCCGTCCTCGATGACGAGGCAGCGGGTCGATGTGGTTCCCTGATCGAGGGCGGCAACGCGCATTCAGGGCTCCTCGGCGAAGCGGAAGCCGATGTGCCGTGCATCCTGCGCCGAATCCGGGATCGGGACGAGGATGCGCCGCTCGGGCAGCCAGCGCCCCCGCCCGTGCCAGACCGTCCGGCCGTCGATGGTGAGGGAGAGCGTGCCCCGCGCCTTGCGGAGGAAGCGCAGCTGAAACTGGCGCAAGGCCGCCGAACGGATGTCGCGCCGCCGCACGAGGGCGGGGACAACGAGCTTGACGGGGTCCTCGTAGGACACGGACACGTGGTCCGCCGCGGGGCTTCCGCTTTCGAGGTCCTGCGCGATGGCCGCCCCGACGGCGCGGCCCTCCCGGAAGGCCCAGCCGCCGGTCTCGACCGCGCGCAGCACGTTTCCGCCGGCAAAGTAGAGCGGATTGGCGAGGCGTCCGTCCTGGTCCACCGCCGGGCCGGCGCTCCCGGCATCGACGCCGAGCGGCGATTGCAGGAAAAGCGCCGATTCCGGCGTGAACACGCCCGTCAGCAGCACGCCGTCGCAGGCGAGCGTCTCGGACCGGGCGTCGCAGCGCAGCGTCACGGCCTCGACCCGCGACGACCCGAGGATGTCGAGGATCTCGACGCCCTTGCGGAAGGGGATGCCGACAAGGCCCGGGAACCAGGACAGGGGGGCTCTCGCCAGCGCATGCGGCCGTGTTTCGACGACGGCGACGGGCCGTGCGCCATGGGTGAGGCAGGTCAGCACGGCCGACAGCGATACCAGCTCGGACCCGACGATCAGCGGCCGACGAAACGGCATGAGGCCGTGAAAGGCCACATAGGCCTGCAGCGTGCCCGTCGTCAGGATGCCGATCGGCCGGTCGCCGGGAAGGAGCCGTGCCGCGCGCGGCTGCTCCCGGGCGCCCGTCGTCACCATGATGCGCCGGGCGGTCATCGCTTCGACGCCGCGGTGGGTCGCTACCTCGACGCTGCCGTCCATCCCGAGCCCGACGACGCTGTGCCCGGTGCGGACATCGACGCCGTGCTTTTGCGCCTCCTCCTCCAGCCGCCGGCCGTAGGAAGCGCCGAAATACACGCGTCCGAACTCCCGCATGCCGAAGGGGGAGTGGCTGCAATGGCGGGTCGCCCCGCCGAGCTGCGCCTCGCGCTCGAGAAGCACGATCTTCTCGACGCCCCGGCGGCGCAGCTCCAGGCCGGCGGCAACCCCCGAAGGCCCGCCGCCGATGATGATGACGTCGGCATCCGTCCCGCTCATCGGTTACGGTCCTCCGCGTCGACGGCGAGCGGCGTGGCAAGCCTGCCTTTCGTCATCTCGGCCAGGCGCGCATGGCAGTAGAAGCCCTGGCAGCGCCCCATCCCGGCGCGCGTCCGGCGCCGCAAGCCGCCGAAATCGCCCGGCGGGACGGGGCTCTCCAGCGCCGCTTCGATCTCCCGCCGCGTCACGAGCTCGCAGTGGCAGACGATCTCGCCGTGGTCCGGCCGCTGCCAGTCCCTCTCACGGGTCTCGGCGAGGTTGGGAACGGGAACCGGAGGGGCCGTTTGCGGCGGGGCGAGCGGCGCTGCGAACGTCGCATGGAGCTCGAGGGCGTGCCGGGCGAGCCCGAGCGCCGAGCTGAGGCCCGTCGAGCGGATGCCGCCGAGGGTGATCGCGCGCTTCTCCCGCCGCACGAAGATGCGGTAGGCCTTGCTTTCCGTCGCCGGCCGCAGCCCGGCATAGACGGCCGTCACGGGCATTCCCGCGAGCGCCGGAACGATCTCGCTGCCGCGCGCGAGCAGGGCCTGCAAGGTCCTCGCATCGACGGCGGCTCGGTTGCGGTCCTCCTGCTCCTCGGCCGTGGGGCCGATGAGGACGTTGCCGAAGGCCGTCGGGCAGACGACGATGCCCTTGGTGATCTCCGTCGGCACCGGCAGGACGATGCGCGGCACATGGCGGGCGGCCGCCTTGTCGAGGACCACGAACTGCCCCTTGCGGGGCTTGATGCGGAATTCGGGCGCGAAGCCGAGACGCTCGTCGACCGTATCGCCATGAAGGCCGGCCGTGTTGACCACGGCGCGGGCGCTGACGGGGCCGGCGGAGGTCTCAAGGTGCCAGATATCGTCGAAGCGGCCCGCGAGCAGTTCGGCCTGGCGCAGAAAGCGCGCCCCGAGGGCCACGGCCTCGCTCAGATAGGCGAGCGGCGCCGACCAGGGGTCGATCACGTGCTCGTCCCGCACCTCGAGCGCCGCGGCGAGGCGGTCCGACAGCGCCGGCATGGTGCGGCGTGCCTCGGCGCCGCTCAGCAGCGTCAGGCCGTCGATGCCGTTCGCGCGGCCGGTCTCGGCGATGCTCTCGAGCCTCTCCGCTTCGTCGTCGTTCCAGGCACAGACGAGCGCGCCGGTGCGCACCAGCGGCAGGTTGCGACTCTCGTGGATCTCCAGATATTCCTGCCGGCCGGCGCGAATGAGCGCCAGCTCCAGGCTCGATGGCGGCGCATCGAAGCCGGTGTGGAGAATGGCGCTGTTGGCCTTGGAGGCGCCGCAGAGAATATCGGCGCCTTTCTCGATCAGGATGGCCTTTGCCCCCGCGAGTGCGAAGCGCCGCACGACGGCGCAGCCCACGACCCCGGCCCCGATCACGGCGACGTCGAACAGGTCTTCGCGCGGGGACACGGGCGTGAGGCTCATGGTCGGGTCCTGCGAGGGTATGTCCGGGCCGCCTGGCATCGGCGCTCATGCCTCTTGGCGAGGGAATACCCGGACAGCCCCTTGATCCGGGTATTCCGCACGTCACGAGCTTCAGGCCGGTCGTCAGCGGTACGGATAGCCCGCCTTGTCCATGGTGGCGGCGTATTTCTTGAAAGCCTCGACGACCTTGCCCGCGCGCGGGCTGGAGGCGGCGACCTCGTTCCAGAAGCCTTCGGCGTCCTTGACCACCTGCGCCCATTCTTCCTCGGGGAGGGCGGTGAGCTCCATCTTCTCGCCTTCGACGCGCAGCTTGGCCTCGCCGCCCCAGTACCAGACGTTGCGGTAGTAGTGCGACTGATCGATGGTGCTGCGGAAGAGCTGCTGCAGATGCGGGGGCACCTTCTGCCAGCTTGGCGTATTGGCGAAATAGCTGCCGAACCAGG
This sequence comes from Chelatococcus caeni, assembly GCF_014196925.1. Taxonomy (GTDB): domain Bacteria; phylum Pseudomonadota; class Alphaproteobacteria; order Rhizobiales; family Beijerinckiaceae; genus Chelatococcus_A; species Chelatococcus_A caeni. The sequence goes on from NZ_JACIEN010000004.1 coordinate 55,457, forward strand.
CGCCCGTCACGGAATTCGTCAGGGCGTATTTGCACACGTCGGCCCAGCCGACCTCATAGGCTTCCGTGAAGCCGCACCAGGCGACGCCGTCGAGCTCGCCCGTCTGCATGGCGACCTCGACATTGTCCCAGGGGATCGTCACCGGGACGAGGCCATAGCGGGAGAGGAACCGGCCGGCGGTCGGCACGCCGAACACGCGCAGCCCCTTGAGGTCGGCGAGGCTGCGGATCGGCTTGTTCACCGTGAAGATGTGGAGGGGGTCCCAGGCGCCGGTCGACAGCCAGGTGACGTTGTCGACGCCGGCATAGGCCTCCTCCCAGATTTCCTTCAGCCCGTAGTACTGGAAGAGCGCCGCCACATCGAGGCTGTAGCGCGTGGCGAAGGGAAAGTAGCCGCCGAACACGGCGATATCGACCGGCGAGGCCATGGTCGCCTCGTCCGACTGCACGGCGTCGAGGGTGCCGGCCTGCAGGGCGCGGAACAGGTCGGCGGTCGGGACGAGCTGGTCGGCGAAGAAGAGCTCGATGACCATTTCGCCGTTGGCGGCCGCATTGAAGGCCTCGATCTGCGGCTGGATCACATGGGCTCCGAGCGGCGCGCCCGAATAGGTCTGGAGACGCCACCGGATGGGGCCCGTCTGCGCATTGATGTAGGGAGCGGCGAGTGTCGATCCCGCAACGGCGGCGCCTGCGCCAAGTCCTGCCTTGCGCAGGAAATTGCGGCGGGTGGCCAGAATTCGCTCGGATGGACTTTGTTTGGTTTCCTCGGTCATCGAACGCTCCTCTCTGGTTGCTGTGGGATCGGTGTGTGCGTCGTGCTTCAGCCTCGGACGTTCATGTGCTCCGGGAGCCACAGGGCGAGTTGCGGGAAGAGCATGATCAGCGCGATGGTGATGGCCATCATGACCACGAACGGCCAGATCGAGCGGTAGATGTCGATCAGCGTGATCTCGCGCGGCGCGAGCGAGCGCATGAGGAACAGGTTGTAGCCGAACGGCGGCGTGATGTACGCGATCTGGCAGGTGATGGTGTAGAGCACGCCGAACCAGATGAGCTGGTTGCTGAAGCCGAGGTCGAGAGTCTTGACCAGCGGCACGTAGAGCGGCGCCACGATCACCAGCATCGCCGTGTCGTCGAGAAAGATCCCCATGACGATGAAGCTGATCATCATCATCACGATGATGGTCCAGGGCGAGAGGTCCCACTGCCGGATGAACAGGTTCTCGATGGCCCTGACGGCGCCGAGCCCGTCGAACACGGCGCCGAAGGCGAGGGCGGCCAGGATCAGCCACAGGAACATGCACGACACGGCGAGCGTCTTGAGCGACGTGTCGCGGATCAGCTTCCACGTGAAGCGGCGCTTGACGATGGCGGCGAGCGTCGCCGCCGTGGCGCCCACGGCGGAGCTTTCGACGAGGCTGGTGTAGCCGAAGACGAACAGGCCGGTCATGAAGAAGAAGATGGCGAAGGGAATGATCCCGGCCCGGGCGAGCGCCAGCTTCTCGCGCAGCGGCATGTTCAGCTCTTCCGCCGGGACGATGGGGGTCAGCGCCGGATTGCGGCGGGCGCGCAGCAGGATATAGGCCACGAACATGGCCGCCATGATGAGGCCGGGCACGAGGCCGGCGAACCACAGCTTCGAGACCGGCTGGCGCGCGATCATGCCGTAGAGCACGAGCACGACCGACGGCGGGATCAGGATGCCGAGCGACGAGCCGCCCTGGACGACGCCGGTGATCAGGACCTTGTCGTAGCCGCGCCGCAGCATCTCGGGCAGGGCGATGGTCGCGCCGATGGCGATGCCTGCGACGGAGAGCCCGTTCATCGCCGAGATGATGACCATCAGGAAGATGGTGCCGACGGCAAGCCCGCCGCGGATGCGCCCGCACCAGACATGCAGCATCTTGTAGAGATCTTCGGCTATTCCCGATTCCGCCAGGATGTAGCCCATGTAGATGAACATGGGCAAAGTCAGCATCGGGTACCAGTTGAAGAGCTTGAACACCTGGTTGAACGGCAGCTCGATGGCGCCGTTGCCATAGAGCAGCAGCGCGGCGCCGGACGCGACGAAGCCGATGGCGGCGAAGACGCGCTGTCCGGTCGTCAGCAGGACGACCATGGACGCGAACATGAGAAGCGCGATCGTCTCGTAGCTCACTGCAGCTTCTCCCCGCGCAGGACGGCGAGATGCTTGAGGACGAGCGCGAGCCCCTGCATGAGCATCAGGATGAGGCAGGCCACCATCAGCGACTTGATGGGGATGACCGACGGGTTCCAGATCGAGAAGCGCCGCTCGTCCGTGGCGATCGCATATTGCAGGCTGGAGATCGCACCGAGGAGCAGGACGGCGAGATAGAAGATCAGGCAGACCGAGGTCAGGAGATCGAGCCTTGCCCGGCCGCGCTCCGTCAGGGTCGAGTACCACAGGTCCATGCGCACATGGCTGTCGTTCTTGAGCGTGAACGCCCCGCCCATGAAGTAATAGGCCGCAAGGGTGAATTGCGTGAGCTCGATCGCCCAGTGCACGGGCATCCTGATGAAGTTCCGCGTGAAGGCGTCGAACATCAGCGTCCCGCCCATCAGGAAGATCAGCGAGGCCGCCAGATAGCCGACATAGTCGGAAATGCGGTCGATAAGACGGACGTATCTCACGACAATGCCAGGCATACGCCGCCTCCCGACTGCCTTCACCATGCCCTGCCGCGCCGGCCCCGCTCTCATGGCGAACCGGGGCGCCCGGTCAGCGGCCCTTGCTGCAGGAATACCGTGCCACTCGCCGGCTCCTCGCGGCCGCCGCGAGCCGGCTTCCTGACGCTTGATGATGCAACACCTGTTCCCCTGGAAGATGCCCGTTCGGGCATGCTCCCCGTGCCGGTCCATTCCTTGTTTTGGCGAGCCTATCGGCCGTCGCACCGGGATGCAAGCCGGTAGCCGCTCGGCTTGTGACCGAGTTTCGAGCATGAGCCTGCCGAATTTTTGCCTGTCGGGGCGAAAAAAGCGTCAAAACACCGGCCGAATGGTCATCCCTCGTCGACCGAACGGCCTGATCGGTTGACCGTTTGATGATGGCGCCCTAGGAATGGCGCAGGCTGCCGCGCGAGCCGGATGTGGAATCGGGATGGCCGGCAGGTCCCGTCGCTCCGGTGCGCTTCCCGCAGCGCTGACGGCTCCATCCCAGCAAGAGGCCCCGACCGTGCAACCCTCCCGACGCCATGAAGAGATCGTCTCGGTCTTGCAGCGCGCAGGCGAAATGAGCGTCGAGGCGCTGGCCGAGCAGCTCAAGGTGTCGCGGGAGACGATCAGGCGCGACCTCGCCCGGCTCGACGAGGCCGGCAGGGTCCGCAAGTTCCATGGCGGCGCACGGGCCGTTCCGGTGGCGGGCGCCTCCGAGAAGGAAGGACCGTTCGCCCAGCGCATGGCCCAGAACGTCGAGGCGAAGCGCCGGATCGCCCGCGCTGCCGGCCGTCTCCTGGCGCCGGACGATGCCGTCTTCATCGATACCGGCAGCACCACGGTCTTCCTGGCGGAGGTTCTGGCCGAGCTGCGCTCTCTCGTCATCATCACCAACTCGCCGAAGATCGCCTCGACTGTGGCGAGCAACGGCACGCACAAGATCTTCCTGATCGGCGGCGCCTATGGCGCCGATGCGGGCGAGACGCTGGGGCCGCTGGCGCTCGAGCAGATCGTCAAGTTCCGCGCCCGGTGCGTCATGCTCACCATCGGCGCCATCGATGCGTCCTGCATCATGGACTACGATCTTCAGGAGGCCGAGGTCGCCAAGGCGATGATCGAACGCGCGGAGCGGACGATCGTGCTCGCGGACCACGACAAATTCGAGCGGCGCGCCGTCTTCGAGGTGGCTCCGCTCACCGCCATCGACACGCTCATCACCGATGCGAGGCCGTCGGCCCTCATGACGGGAGCGCTCGCAGAGGCGGGCGTCGACCTCATCGTCGCCGAGGAGAATGGCTGACGCGGCGGCCTCGCGCAGGAGCGGGACCGTGCTAGCATTGCCTCGTTAAGTGGGTACGGAGATCCTGGCACGAGGGGGTGGATCGCATGGCTGAGTTCACCGCCGATCTCGGCGGCACCCGCTACGTCTTCGCCGGGCTTTCCGAGCTGCTCGCCGCCGCCTCTCCGCCGCGCTCCGGCGACGAACTGGCCGGCATCGCGGCGGTGAATGCGGCGCATCGCGCCGCCGCGCAGCAGGCGCTGGCGGAGGTGCCGCTCGCCCGTTTCCTCGACGAGGTCGTGGTGCCTTACGAGACGGACGAGGTCACGCGCCTCATCATCGACGGCCACGACGCCGCGGCCTTCGCGCCCGTGGCCCACATGACGGTCGGGGACTTTCGCGACTGGCTCCTGTCCGATGCGGCGACGACGCCGGTCTTGACGGCGCTGGCGTCCGGCCTGACGCCGGAGATGGTGGCGGCGGTGTCGAAGCTGATGCGCAACCAGGACCTGATCGCCGTTGCCCGCAAGTGCCGCGTCGAGGTCGCCTTCCGCACGACGCTCGGCCTGCCGGGGCGGCTCGCCAGCCGCCTGCAGCCCAACCACCCGAGCGATGATCCTGCCGGCATCGTCGCTGCCACGCTTGACGGGCTTCTCCTCGGCAGCGGCGATGCCGTCATCGGCGTCAATCCGGTTACCGACAGCGTCGGCAATGCCATCACCCTGCTCGAGGTGCTGGACGAGTTGCGCCAGCGCCATTCCATCCCCACCCAGAGCTGCGTGCTCACCCATGTCACGAACACCATCGAGATCATGGCGCGGGGCGGGCCGGTCGACCTCGTCTTCCAGTCGGTCGCCGGCACCGAGGCGGCCAATCGCGGCTTCGGCGTCGACCTCGCCATTCTGCGCGAGGCGCACGAGGCCGCGCTGTCGCTGAAGCGCGGCACGCTCGGCGACAATGTCATGTATTTCGAGACGGGGCAGGGCTCGGCGCTGTCCGCCGATGCCCACCACGGCGTCGACCAGCAGACGCTGGAGGCGCGCGCCTATGCCGTCGCCCGCGCCTTCCGGCCGCTGCTCGTCAACACCGTCGTCGGCTTCATCGGGCCGGAATATCTCTACGACGGCAAGCAGATCATCCGCGCCGGGCTCGAGGACCACTTCTGTGGCAAGCTGCTCGGCCTGCCGATGGGCGTCGACGTCTGCTACACCAACCACGCCGAGGCCGACCAGGACGACATGGACACGCTGGCGACGCTGCTCGCCGTCGCCGGGGTCAACTTCCTCATCGCCGTGCCGGGGGCCGATGACGTGATGCTCAACTACCAGTCGCTCTCCTTCCACGACGTCCTCTACCTGCGCTCGACCCTCGGCCTGCGCCCGGCGCCGGAATTCGAGGCATGGCTCGCGGGGACGGGCCTTGCCCGCCCTGACGGGCGCCTGCGCGCGCTCGATCAGGATGCCTTGCCGGCGCAGCGCTTCCTCGCCCTTGCGAGTGGCACCGATGGCTGAGCGGCCTCCCGTCCGGCACGAGCCCGATCCGCAGCAGCCCGATCCATGGGCGCGGCTGAGGGCCGCGACCCCGGCCCGCATCGGCCTCGGCCAGGTGGGCGATGCCCAGCCGACGCGCGCGGTGCTCGCCTTCCAGGCCGCCCATGCCCTGGCGCGCGACGCTGTCCACGCCCGGCTCGACGCTGCCGCGCTCGCGGCGGCGCTGGCCGATCCGCCGGCCATCCGCGTGCGCAGCCTCGCGCCGGACCGGCCGACCTATTTGAGGCGCCCCGACCTCGGCCGCCGGCTCGATCCCGCCTGCCTGCCGTCGCTGCCGAAGGGCGACCACGACCTTGCCCTCATCGTGGTGGACGGCCTCTCCGCCACGGGCATCGCCGCCCATGCGCCGGCGCTCGTCGCCGCCATCAAGGCGCGCCTGCCGCGGGACCTCGGGCTCGCCCCGCTCGTCGTCGCCGAAGAGGGCCGCGTCGCCCTCGGTGACGAGATCGCCGAGGCGCTTGGCGCCCGGGCGGTCGTCGTGATCATCGGCGAGCGACCCGGCCTGACGGTGCCGGACAGCGTCGGCGCCTATCTCACCTATGCGCCAAAACGCGGCACGCGCGACGCCGAGCGCAACTGCATCTCCAACATCCACCGCAACGGCGGGCTGTCCTATGCCGCGGCGGCGGACAAGATCGTCTGGTTCGCCGGCGAGATGCTGCGCCGGCGCCTCAGCGGCGTCGCCCTCAAGGACGATCAGCTCATTTCCCTGACGGGCTCGGCCTCGTAGGCGTCATGCAGCAGGGCGATGAACGGCTTTGCCTCCGGCAGGACGTTCGAACCGATCGCGGTCACTGCGATGCCCGGCGTCCACGAGTTCATCACGGCCGCGCCGGATAAGGATTGGAGCTTCTCCAGGGTGATCTCCTCCCGGCGCTGGGGGATCCCCAAGCGATCGAGCTGCCGCTGCACGATGCCCATCGTCGTGCCGGTCAACATCGCGGCCTTCGGCCAGATGACGGCGTCGCCATCCCAGAAGGCGAGGTTCCAGATGGTGGCCTCGCTCAAGCGCCCCTGCCGGTCGAGGAAGGCGGCGTCGTCGAACCCCTGGCGTATGGCCTGGTGCAAGTAGTGGGTCTTGCCCACCTCGCCGACATGCTTGATGGCGGCGAGCGGCCGCTCGTAGTCGACCGCAGCCAACCGGAGCGGCCCCTTTGGGCCGCTGGATGGTGCCGCCGTCCGCACGAGAACCGCCGGCTCGACATCCATGCTGTCCGCCGTGAACTCGCCCTTGCGCGAAAAGACTGTGGCCGTCAGGGACAGGTCTTCGGGGCCCGCCGCGATTGCCGCCGCGATCCGGGACGCGACTTGCTCGTCGGGCAGCGCCCTTCCGAAAAGCGCGATGGATGCCTCGCGCAGGCGCGCCAGATGCAGATCCAGTCCCTTGACCCCGCGGGCGCGCACCTGCATCGCCGTGAAATGGGCGAACCCGGCGAAGGCCAGGGGTATCAGCTTATCAGGGGTGGCCGGGCGCCCGTCGATCCAGGCCCCATGAAGGCTGGCGTCAGAAGACATGGTCTTGCTCCTCGTTGTGTTCACATCGATGAGCAAGGGGCTTAGGGTCTGACAGTGCTGTCAGAGTCAAGGGCGTGACATGAAGATCGGCGAACTGTCCAGACGCACCGGCGTCAGCATTCGCATGCTGCGCTATTATGAGGCCGAGGGGCTGCTGAAGCCGCAGCGCACCACGGGCGGTTATCGGGACTACGACCTGGCCGAGGTGCGCACGGTCGAGCGGATCAGGCTGCTCGGCTCGGCGGGCATGACGCTGGCGACCATCCGGCAGTTTCTGCCGTGTGTGCGCGGAGAAGGTCCGGTCTTCGAGCCGTGCGACGAACTGCGTACCGTTCTCAACGAGCAGATCCGTCTCGCCGACCTGAAGGCGGAGAAGCTGGCCCAGAGCCGGAAGGTTCTCGAAAGCTTCCTGCTGGAGATCGGGGAGCGCTAGCGTCAGCCGCGGCGCGCGTGGAGGATGAAGCGCGTATAGGTGAGGGTGCGCAGCTTGTCGGCGAAGGTCGCGCCCCGGCGCTGCGCCGCGCCGATGCGCGCATGGCTGCCGCGGCGGATGTCCGTGAAGCCGGCGGCCGAGACGAGCCCGGCGAGCGCTTCATAGGTCAGGCCGTCGCTGAAAGGCAGCTGCTGCATGATCGCCGCGTGCCGGGCGCGGCTCGTCGCGTCCCGCCCGCCCGGCACGGCCGCGCTCTGCTGCTGCCGGGCGATGAGCCACGCCGCCAGCCGCCCGACGAGGCCCTGCCGCACCCAGTCGCCATCGAAGATGAGGAGATGGCCGCCCGGCTTGAGGACGCGGTGCCAGTCGGCGAGGGCGGCGCGGGGGTCCGTCAGCGTCCACACGAGATGGCGGCACACCACGGCGTCGTAATGTCCGTCCGGCTCCATCGTGTTCTCGGCGTCGGCGAGGATGAAGCGTGCCCGCGGGTTATCACGGTGCTTGTCCCGCGCCAGCTCCAGCATGGCGGGCGAGAAGTCGAGCCCCGTCACCTCGTGGCCGAGCCCGGTCAGGACCCGCGTCACCTCCCCCGTGCCGCTGGCGAGCTCGAGCACGCGCAGGGGCGCCGCGCCGAGCCGCTCGCGGACCTCCCGCGTCCAGGCGTCGAACTGCGGGCCGGCGGCGATGCGATGCTGCACGTCGCGATCGAACGTCGGCGCCCGGTCCGACCAGTAGGAGCGGATCTCCTCCTTGAGCGAGAAGTTCGACAAGGGAGCGGATTGGGTCATGGCGCCTTCCTGTCCTCACGCCCGGCCTTTGTGGGTCGTGTGCGGGCGCGCAGTATTAGGCCGGCATGGAAGCGCGAACAAGCGCTTTGGCGCGGGTTGCCTGCGACAATTCTTCCAGAGGTTTCTTTTAAATTGTTCTAATTCATGTAATGCACATTGTATCAGTTAAAAAAGATAGCGATTGACCCTTTCGAATACATTCTCTACCTGCCTGCCCCAACTTGCCCGGTGTGGTGGAAGGCGACAATGCAGTTTCTTCGCAAGGTGACGGTGGCGGTCGCGATGGCGGTGTCTCTCGCGGCTCCCTTGGCGGCTCCTTCGGCGGCGTGGGCCGAGACCGTCAAGGTGACGGATGTGCTCGGCCGGGAGGTCGAGGTCAAGGCGCCGGTCGAGCGCATCATCCTGGGCGAGGGGCGCCAGATCTATTTCGTCGCCACGCTCGACAAGGACGATCCCTTCAAGCGCATCGTCGGCTGGCGCGACGACCTGCCGAAGGCCGACCCGGACAACCACAAGGCCTATCTCGCGCGTTATCCGGACATCGCGAAGCTGCCGACCTTCGGCGGCATGAAGGAGGGCTCGTTCGACGTCGAGCAGGCGATCGCGCTGAAGCCCGACGTGCTCTTCATGAACATCGAATCGAAGGTCGCGAGCGACGAGGCGAAGCTGGTCGAGAAGCTCGCCGCCGTCGGCATCCCGGTCGTCTATGTCGACTTCCGCGAGCGGCCCTTCGAGAACACCGAGCCATCCATGCGCCTCATCGGCAAGCTCTTCGGCGAGGAGGAGAAGGCGGAGGAGTTCATCGCCTTCCGCGCCGCCGAGATCGCTCGTATCACCGACCGGCTGAAGGGCGCGAAGGTCGACCAGCCGCTGGTCATGATCGAGCGCGCGGGCGGCTATTCCGACGACTGCTGCATGTCCTTCGGCCGTGAGAACTTCGGCAAGATGGTGGAGATCGCCGGCGGCCGCAACCTCGCCGCCGACCTGATCCCGGGAACCTTCGGCGTCGTCAATCCCGAGCAGATCGTCGCCGCCAATCCGGACGTCGTCATCGTCACCGGCGGCAACTGGGACGCCTATGTGCCGGGCGGTGCCTGGGTGGGCCTCGGACCGGGCACGGACCTCGCCGAGGCGCGTCGCAAGCTCGTGAACCTCACCCAGCGCCCGGCCTTCGCCCACACCGCCGCCGTCGGCAACGGCCGCGTCCACGCCATCTGGCACCAGTTCTACAACAGCCCGTACCAGTTCGTGGCCATCCAGGCGATCGCCAGGTGGCTGCATCCGGAGCTGTTCAAGGACGTCGACGCCGACGCGACCCTGAAGGCGCTGCACGAGCGCTTCCTGCCCCTGCCGTACAAGGCCGGCTACTGGGTCTCGCTGGAGAAGGCGCAGTGACCGTGACCGGCGACACGATCGCCGCCGAGCAGCCGGAGGGAGCGCGGTTCGCCTACCGCGCTCGCACCCTCCGCAAGCAGCTCATCCTGCTCGCGCTGGCGGTCCTGCTGCTCACGAGCCTCGTCGCCGACATGATGCTGGGCCCGGCGCGCTACGGCGCCGGGGAGGTGCTCGCGGCGCTGTTCACGCCGGATGCGGCGCCCGTGGCGGTGCGCGTCGTCATCTGGGACATCCGCCTGCCGGTCGCGCTCATGGCCGTCGTCGTCGGTGCAGCGCTCGCGATCGCCGGAGCGCAGATGCAGACCATCCTCAACAACCCGCTGGCGAGCCCCTTCACGCTCGGCATCTCGGCGGCGGCGAGCTTCGGCGCCGCGCTCGCCCTCGTCTTCGGCATCGCCATCGTGCCTTTCGCCATCAATTATGTGGTGGCGGTGAACGCCTTTCTCGCCGCCATGGCCGCGGCGCTCATCATCCACGTGCTCAGCCAGCGGCGCGGCGTGACCACCGAGACCATCGTCCTCCTCGGCATCGCGCTCGTCTTCACCTTCAACGCCCTCCTGGCGCTGCTCGAGTTCTTCGCCTCGGAACAGGCGCTCGGCGCCGTCGTGTTCTGGACGATGGGCAGCCTGACCAAGGCCACCTGGCACAAGCTCGCCATCACCACGGCCGTGCTGGCGCTGTGCCTGCCGGTCTTCGTCCGCCGCGCCTGGGCGCTGACGACGCTCCGGCTCGGGGACGACAAGGCGGCGAGCTTCGGCATCGACGTGCGCCGGCTCAGGCTCGAGACCATGCTGCTCGTCAGCCTGCTCGCGGCCGTCCCCGTCGCCTTCGTCGGCACCATCGGCTTCATCGGCCTCGTCGGGCCGCACATCGCCCGCATGATCATCGGCGAGGACCAGCGCTTCTTCCTGCCGGCCTCGGCGCTCGCCGGGGCGGCCATCCTCTCCGCCGCCTCCGTGGTGAGCAAGTCGCTCATCCCGGGCCTCGTCTTCCCCATCAGCATCGTCACGGCGCTGATCGGCGTGCCCTTCTTCTTCAGCCTCATCCTCTCGACGCGGAGGCGGTCATGGTGAGTCTCGAGTTCGTCGGCGTCGGCGTCCGCTACGGCCGGCGGGAGATCCTCTCCGGCATCACCACGCCTCCGCTGCGGGGCGGGGAGGTGGTGGCGGTGATCGGCCCCAACGCCGCCGGCAAGTCGAGCCTCTTCCGCCGCATCGCCGGCCTGACGCGCGGCCCGGGCGAGGTCCGCGTCGGGAGCCCCACCGGCCGGGCCCCGTGCTACCTGCCGCAGGACACGGCCGTGAACGCGGTGCTCACCGTCCATGAATCCGTCCTCCTCGCCAAGAAGCAGGGCGGCTCCTGGCGCGTCAGCGACGACGAGCTCGCCGCCATCGACGCCGTGCTGCGGGCGCTCGCCATCGAGGATCTCGCCTTCCGTTCCCTCGGCGAACTGAGCGGCGGCCAGCGCCAGCTCGTCTCCATCGCCCAGACGCTGGCGCGCGAGCCGGAGATCGTGCTGCTCGACGAGCCGACGAGCGCGCTCGACCTCCACCGCCAGTTCGAGGTGCTCTCCCTCGTGCGCCGCCTCGCCAGCGAGCGGGGCTTGTGCGTGCTCATCTCCCTGCACGATCTCAACCAGGCGCTGCAGGTGGCCGACCGTGTCATGGTGCTCGCCGGCGGCCGCCTCGTCGCGCTCGGCCCGGTGGCCGAAGTCATCACCCCGGCGCTGCTTGCCGAGGTCTACGGCATCGCCGCGCGAATGGAGCGCACCGCATCCGGCGCGCCCTATGTGGTCGTCGAGGGCTCGCTGAAGGACGCCGCCGCCCCCCGTCAGAGCCGCGCCGCCTGAGGACGGCCCCTAGAACTCCGCGACCTTGCCGAAGGCGGAGCCTTCGAGCCGTTCCGGCCGGTAGGGCGCCGGGTCGACGATGGGTTTCGCGCCGGTGATGAGGTCTGCGATCATGTGGCCGGCGCCGGGGCCGATCCCGAAGCCATGGCCGCTGAAGCCGGCCGCGAGGATGAAGCCAGGCAGGGCCGCGAGCTCGCCGATGGCCGGCACGCCGTCCGGCGTGCTGTCGATATAGCCCGCCCAGCGCGCCGCGACGGGGACGGCGTCGAGGGCCGGCAGCAGGCGCCGGGCCCGGGCGTGCGTCTCGGCGATCTGGCGCGGATCGGGGGTGGGATCGAGGATCCGCGTCGCCTCCATCGGCGTCGGCGCGTCGAGCCGCCAGCGCGCGAGCGTCTCGTGCCCGGCCCGCCAGCCCTCGAGTCCGCCAGGAGCGAGGCTGCGCCAGCGCCGGAGGAACATGGGCACGAACTGGCGGGCGAAACGCAGCTGCTGCGGGGTCGGATCGACGCGGGCGCCGCCGCTGATCGCCAGCGTATGGCCCCCGTCGGCGCGGCGCGTGACGGAAACCTCGGTCGTATGGAGCGCATCGGGCAGGCCGGTCGCGCCCGGAGCGACGGAGAGGATCGACGCGCGTACGGAGGACTGGGGAAAGCGGATGCCGCGCTGGTTGAGGAAGGAGGAGGCCCAGGCCCCGCCCGCATGGACGACGGTCGCGGTGCGGATCGTGCCCTTCTCCGTCACGACGGCAGCGACGCGCCCGCCGGCCGTCTCGATGCCGCGCGCCGCGCAGAACTGATGCACCGTGCCGCCGGCGGCCATGATGCCGCGGGCGATCACCGGAGCGGCCCGGGCGGGGTCGGCCGTGCCGTCGCTCGGGGAAAAGACGCCGCCCTTCCAGCGCCGGCCGGTCGCGCGGCCGCGGGCGGAGGCCTCCTCGGCCGAGAGCATGTGCGTGACGACACCTGCGCCCGCGGCGAAATCGCGCCACTTGGCCCAGATGGCGAGCTGGGCCTCGTCGTCGCTGAGATAGAGCAGGCCGCAGCGGCGGAAGCCGAGGTCCTCGCCGATCTCCGCGGCGAGGCGGTCCCAGAGCGCGAGGCTCTGCGTCGCCATCGGCAACTCGCGGGCGTCGCGGTTCTGCTGGCGGCACCAGCCCCAGTTGCGGCTCGACTGCTCGGCGCCGATCCTGCCCTTTTCCAGCAGGGCGACCTTGAGGCCGCGGCGCGCGAGATAATAACCGGTTGAGACGCCCACGATGCCGCCGCCGATCACGACGACATCGGCCCGCTCGGGCAGGGTCGGGCTGGTCTCGATATCGAAAAGCGGCGCCGGCATCTTGGGTCTCCCTGGATGCAACGACCCTAGCGCGCGCGCAGAGGGCGCGGGCACCGCAGATCGAGCCGGCGCGGCATTTCCTTTCGCGGCCACCCTGGCTATCCGCGATATTATTCCGGTAACGCCTGCGGATTTCTTGATTTTTCTACGGCAGTATCTGCTGTATGGTTGGTGCAGGCTGTCGCCCACGGCCAGCTCGCGAGAGCAAGACGGCGCCTCGAAGGCGAAGCGCCCAGCCCCACGAGGTTCCGATGAAGCTCGACCAGATCGACGTCAAAATCCTCTGCGAGCTGCAGAAGAACGGCCGGATCACCAATGTCGAGCTGGCCGATCTCGTGCACCTTTCGCCGAGCCCCTGCCTGACGCGGGTCAAGAAGCTGCAGCAGGAAGGCTATATCCTCGGCTATTCGGCCCTCATCAACATCGGCAAGCTCGGCCAGACGCTGACGGTCTTCACCGAAGTGACGCTGAAGAACCACCGCCAGATCGATTTCGCCCGCTTTCTCGCGGCCGTCGACAAGCTCGACCAGGTGGTCGAGTGCCATCTCGTCTCCGGCGGCTACGATTATCTCGTCAAGTTCGTCACCAGCGGCATCATCGAGTACCAGACGCTCATGGAGCGGCTGATCGACCTCGACATCGGCATCGACAAGTATTTCAGCTTCGTCGTGCTGAAGTCGCCGATCGTGAAGCCGCACCTGCCGCTGACGAGCCTCTTTCCCGTCAGCGCGTGACGGCTTTCAGCGCTTCGCGAAGGCGGCCACGAGCTCGGGGTCGCGCTCCAGCCGGTCGAGCCATGTCGGGTCGAGCTTCGGCACCGACGACATCAGCAGGCGGGAGTAGGGGTGCCCGGCGGCGCTGCCCACATCGCCGGCCGGCAGCTGCTCCACCTTCTCGCCGCGATACATGACCGCGACCTCGTCGCAGATCGCCTGCACGGTGTGGAGGTCGTGGCTGATGAAGACATAGGACAGGCCGAGCTCGCGCTGGAGGTCCTTCAGCAGTTCGATGATGGCGGCGGCGACCACCGTGTCGAGCGCCGAGGTGATCTCGTCGCACAGGATGAGGTCGGGATCGGCGGCGAGGGCGCGCGCCAGGTTGACGCGCTGCTTCTGACCGCCCGACAGCTCCGCCGGAAGCCGGTGCTTCAGGGCGCGCGGCAGATGCACCAGGTCGAGCAGCCGGTCGATGCGGGCGTCGCGCGCCGCGCCGCGCAGGCCGTGGTAGAAGGCGAGCGGCCGGCCGAGGATGTCCTCGATCGACTTCGCCGGGTTGAGCGCGGTGTCCGCCGACTGGAAGACGATCTGCAGCCTGCGCAACTCGTCCGGGCTACGGTCGCGTGCATGAGGGGCGACGGGCTTGCCGTCGAAGTAGATCTGGCCCGAGGCGGGCGGGATGATGCCGGCGATGGTGCGGGCGAGCGTGGACTTGCCGCAGCCGGATTCGCCGATGATGCCGAGGTTGCGGCCGCGTTCGAGCCTGAAGCTGACCTTGTCGACGGCGAGGATCAGCGGCGTCCCGTCGGCGCCGGGCTTGCCATAGCCGGCGCTCACGGCCTCGAGCTCCAGAACCGGCCGGGCGGCGTCGCTCTCCGCCGCCGCCTGCGCCGCGACCCGGCCGGGCGGGGAGAAGGCGGCGAGCAGCTCGCGCGTATAGGGGTGCTTCGGTGCGGACAGGATCTCGCTCGTCGTGCCGATCTCCTGCACCTCGCCGCCCTTCAGCACGACGATGCGGTCGGCGATCTGGGCGACGACGGCAAGGTCGTGCGAGACGTAGACCCCGGCCATCCGGCTCTGCCGCATGACGGACTTGAAGGCGCGCAGCACCTCGATCTGCGTGGTGACGTCGAGCGCCGTGGTCGGCTCGTCGAAGATCACGAGCTTCGGGTCGCCGATCAGCGCCATGGCCGCCGACAGGCGCTGCAGCTGGCCACCTGAGACCTGGTGCGGATAGCGCGTGCCGATCGTCTCGGGCGAGGGCAGGGAAAGGGCGCGGAACAGCTCCACCGCCTTGGCCTCGGCCGCGGCGCGCGGCATCAGGTCGTGGATGCGGGTGATCTCGATGACCTGATCCATGATCCGCTGCGCCGGGTTGAAGGCCGCGGCGGCGCTCTGCGGCACATAGGCGACTTCGCTGCCGCGGACCCTGGTCCGCTCCTTCTCGGTCAGCCGTGCCATGTCACGTCCTGCGACGCGGATGCTGCCGCCGGCGATGCGGCAGCCCGTCCGCGTATAGCCGAGCAGGGTCAGCGCGATCGTGGTCTTGCCCGACCCGCTCTCGCCGATGAGCGCGACGATCTCGCCTTCGGCGATGTCGAAGTCGACGCCCTTGATGATGTCGACGCGCCGGCCGGCATCGGTCGTCGCCTCCACCTTGAGGTTCCGGATTTCGACGAGGTGGCTCATCAGGCGCTCCGATCCCGGATCTTCTGCGGCAGGTTGTCGATCAGCAGGTTCACCGCGATCGTCAGGCTGGCGATGGCGAAGGAGGGCGCCATCACCGCCGGGGCGCCGAAGGGCAGGCCCCCGATGTTCTCGCGCACCAGCGCCCCCCAGTCGGCCTCGGGCGGCTGCACGCCGAGCCCGAGGAAGGACAGGCCCGAGAGCAGCAGCACGATGAAGACGAAGCGGATGCCGACATCGGCGAAGACCGGGCCGATGATGTTCGGCAGGATCTCCGAGCCGATCAGATAGCCCAGCCTCTCGCCGCGGATGCGGGCCACGGTCACGAAGTCCATCGTGTTGACGTTGACGGCGAGCGCC
Organism: Chelatococcus caeni; assembly: GCF_014196925.1. GTDB lineage: Bacteria > Pseudomonadota > Alphaproteobacteria > Rhizobiales > Beijerinckiaceae > Chelatococcus_A > Chelatococcus_A caeni. The sequence goes on from NZ_JACIEN010000004.1 coordinate 71,035, forward strand.
CGTGCGAAGCGGTAGGAGCCAGGCGTGTAGATGATGGCGAGGGTGAGGATGAGCACGGGGATCGAGGAGCCGACGCCGGCCACGACGACGAGGCCGAAGAGCTTGCTCGGGATGGAGTTCAAGGCGTCGAGGAAGCGGCTGAGGGCCGCATCGAACCACCCGCCGCTGACGGCAGCGGCCATGCCGAGCGTCACCCCGGTGGTGCAGGCGATGAGCGTCGCGGCGAGCGAGATGCCGACCGTGTAGCGCGCCCCGAACAGGATGCGCGAGAGCATGTCGCGGCCGAGATAGTCGGTCCCGAGCGGAAATTCGGCGCTCATCGGGCCGAAATAGTCGAGGTCGACGATGTCGCCGACGCCGTGCGGCGTCAGGTAGGGCGCCAGGATCGCGACCGCCGCCCAGGCGACGACGACGGCGAGGCTCGCCCAGCCGGTCAGGTTGAACCGGTAGCCCGGAAGGCGCGGCTTGAAGGTGGGGGAGACGTCGATGGCCATGGCTCAGCGCAGCTTCGGGTTCGACAGGATGGCGATGATGTCCGCCGTCGTGATCAGCAGCAGGTAGACGAAGCAGAAGATCATCGCGCAGCTCTGGATGAGCGGCAGGTCGCGCGTCGAGACGGCATCGACCATCAGCTTGGCGATGCCGGGATAGTTGAAGATCGTCTCGACGATGATGACCCCGCCGAGCAGATAGGAGAGCGACAGGGCCACGGCGTTGACGATCGGCCCGAGCGCGTTGGGCAGCGCATGGCGCAGCACGATGCGCGTGCGGGACGCGCCCTTGAGCCGCGCCATCTCGACGTAAGGGGTGTTGAGCGCCTCGACGACGGCCGCCCGCGTCATGCGGATCATCTGCGCGGAGATGACGAAGCTCAGGGTGAAGACCGGCATGGCGTAGATGCGGATGAGCTCGCCGAAGGAATCGACGTTGCGCGCGATCGAGAGCGAGGGCAGCCATTTCAGCCAGACGGCGAAAATGAGGACGCCCGCGGTCGCGACCATGAACTCGGGGACCGATATCACCGTGATCGTCGCCGTGGTGACGGCGCGGTCGTAGAGCGTGCCGCGCAGCATGGCCGAGGTGATGCCCAGGGCGAGCGCGATCGGGACCGAGAACAGCGCCGTTGCGGCCGCGAGCTGCAGCGAGCTCTTGAGGCGCCCGCCGATCAGCTGCGCGATCGGCATGTTGTTGGCGTAGGACGTGCCGAGATCGCCCGTCGCGAGGCCGCCGAGCCAATAGAAGAAGCGCAGGATCGCCGGATCGTCGAGATGCATGGCCGAGCGCAGGCCAGCCACCGCCTCGGGCGTCGCGGCCTGGCCGAGGAGAACCTCGGCCACGTCGCCGGGCAGGATCTGCGTCGCGCCGAACACGACGAAGGACACCACGAAGAGGGTGAACAACGCGACGAGGAGGCGGCCGCCCAGCAGGGACAACAGGTGAGTGTTCATCGGGCGCTCCTGCAGCTGGCACCTCCAGGCGGAGTGTGACACGAGGAAGGGGGACCGGGCCACATGGGACCCGGCCCGCGAGCACCTTCTGCCGGCCGGATCCCGTCCGGCGGCGAAATGCCCTGCTCTCAACGCGCTACAAGGCAAGCAAGATTCAGGCCTCGAGCCACACGTACTCGGCGAAGGCATAGCCCATCATGCCGCCGAGCGGGTTGGGCTGGAGGCCCTTGAGCTTGCTGGAGATCGCGTCGACGTTCGAGATGTAGACGGGGATCGCGGTGCCCGCCTCATCGGCGACCATCACCTGCATCTCGCCGTAGATCTCCTTGCGCTTGGCCTCGTCGAGCGAGCCGCGTGCCTCGAGGAGCATCCGGTCGAACTTCTCGGACTTGTACTGGCTCTCGTTCCACGGCGCGGTCGAGGCGTAGAGCAGCGAGAACAGGATGTCCGGGGTCGGCCGCGGGTTGATGTTGCCGAAATGGACGGGCGCCTTCAGCCAGTAGTTCGACCAATAGCCGTCAGACGGCACGCGCTGGATGTCGAACTTCATGCCGACGGCGTTGCCGGCCTGCTGGATGAGCACCGCCATGTCGATGGCCGCATTGGGCGCCTCGGAGGTGACGATCGGGATCGACTGGCCGAGGAGACCCGCCTTCTCGAAGTGGAACTTCGCCTTCTCGGGATCGAACGCCTTCGGCTTCAATTCCTTGTTGTGGTAGACGTTGGCGGGCGAGACCGGCTGGTCGTTGGCGATCTCCGCAAGACCGCGCAGCGCCGATTTCTGGATCTGCTCCCGGTTGAGCAGGTATTTCATGCCCGTCACGAAATCCATCTTGTCGCCCGGAGCCATGTCGAGGCGCATGTTGAGGTTCGTGTAGTTGCCGGAGGTGGTCTTCGACAGGGCGACGCCGGGCTGGCTCTCGACGAGGCGCATCGAGCGCGGGCTGATCGAGGCCGCGAGCTGGATGTCGCCGGACAGGAGCGCATTGACGCGGGCCGTGTCCTCCGAGATGGCGAAGAATTCGAAGGAATCGAGGTTCGCCCCGCCGGGCTTGAAGTAGTTCTTGTTCTTCACGCCGATCGAGCGCACGCCGGGCTCGAAGTTTTCGCAGACGAAGGCGCCGGTGCCGTTCGCCTTCGAGAAATCCGTGGTGCCGTCGGCGACGATCATGAAATGGTGCATCGCCAGGATGGTCGGCAGGTCGCCGTTCGGGGCCGCCAGCGTGATCTGGACCGTCAGCGGGTCGACGGCCTTGAAGTCCACCATCTGCTTGGCGATGGCGTTCACCTTCGAGCCGGTGGCCGGGTCGAGATGGCGCTTCAGCGAATAGATGACGTCGGCGGAGGTGAGCGGCCGGCCGTCGTGGAAGGTCACGTCCTTCTTCAGCCTGATCGTCCAGACCTTGGCATCCTCCGTGCCGATCGCCTCGGCGAGTTCCATCTGCAGGACGCCGCCCTGGTTGAGGAAGGTGAGCCTGTTGTAGAAGGCGCAGCAGCGGACATAGTCCGTCGACAGCGAGGCCTTGGCGGGGTCGAGCGTGTCGGCGGTGGAGGACGACCAGCCGGCCGCCTTCAGGCTTCCGCCCTTGACCGGGGTATCGGCCAGCGCCGAGCTGGCGCGGGCGAGCACGAGGCTGCCGGCCGAGGCGGCGAGGCCGCCGGCCATCAGCATCTGCAGGAGGTCGCGGCGGCTGGCGCCACGGCGGATGGCATGTTCGACAAGGGCGTCGTCAGCGCCCGTCCAGCTGGAGGTGATCTTCTCGCTCACGGTCTTTCCCTTCTCTGGTTTTGTCGCCGGCGTTTGCCGCCGGCTTTTTGTCCGGTTCCGCCTTTCAGGCGGCCGGTTTGGTCCCGGCGGCATCGGCGAGGCCGGCCATCGAGATGAAATGGAAGTCGGGCTCGGTGAAGCGCTCCGGCTCGATCGTGCCGCCGTAGCCGGGCTGGGCATGGCGCCGCTGGATCCAGCAATTGGTGAGGCCGAGCCGGCGCGAGATGCCGATGTCGTGGTACTGGCTCTGCGCCACGTGCAGGATCTCGTCGCGCGAACCGCCGTCCTTCCCGACGAAGGCGAAGACATGCTCGAAGAAGGCGGGATCGGGCTTTTCCGTCCCGGTGTCGTCGACCGTGAAGCCGGCGTAGAACGGATCGCCGAGGGCGCGGGAGAAGTGCGCGAAGGCCCAGCGCTGGGCATTGGTCATGGCGATGAGCTTGTAGCGCCGCGCCAGCCGTGCGAGCGCGTCGGCGCTGTCGGGGAAGGGCCGCCAGTCCTTCACGCTGTCCCGCAGGCGCTGGCCATGGGCGGCGCCCGAGGGCAGGCCCAGCTGCGGCGCGATCACGCCGTAGACCCGGGCGAGATCGTCGGGGAAATGCCCGACATCCGGCATGTAGCGGGCGGCGCGATAGAGCGCGAGGGCCCCCTCGCCGTCGAAGGAGACGCCGGCCTCTCGGGCGATCTCCTCAAGGCAGCCGACAAGGCCGCCTTCGAAATCGATGAGCGTGCCCACGACGTCGAAGGTCATGTAGCGGAAATCGCCGAAACTCTTGGCCATGGTCCCTCCGCGTCCGTCCCGCCTGTCGCCGGCGGGACATCCCGTGATCACCTGCAATGCACAGTCACGTCATCGCCGCGCCGCTCGGGCGCCTGTTGCGATGCTTACGCTCTGTTCCCCTGCCGCGTCTGCGTCGGCTCTGAACTCTACTGTCTCACGCCCGGATCGCCGGATTCGCCGAATGTCGAAAACAGAGCGGCACAAAATTCCGAATTCGCCGGCCTGGCGGAATATCGGCTGCGGCGCCGGCCGGGCCGCAGCCCCTGCCTCATGCCATCGCGGCCCGCACGTCCGGGTCGGCGAGCGTCTCGTCGAGCGTCGCGCGCGTGCGCTCGACGATGGCGTCGATCTCGGCCTCGGTGCAGCACAGGGGCGGCGCATAGCCGAGCACGCCGTTGCCGAAGGCACGAATGATGAGGCCGTTGTCCCAGGCCCGGTCGAAGATGCGCTGCGCCGGCAGAGAGGCCGCCGGCAGGGGGGTCTTCCGCGCCTTGTCGGTCACGAGCTCGACGGCGGCCAGCATGCCGCGGCCGCGCACCTCGCCGACGAGCGGGTGGTCGGCGAGGCTGCGCAGCCCTTGCATCAGCCGCCTGCCGGCCCTGCGGCCGTTGTCGAGCAGCTCCGCTTCATAGAGGCGCAGCACCTCGAGCCCCACCGCGGCGCTGACCGGATGGGCGGAATAGGTATAGCCATGGCCGATCGCCGCCGCGCCCGCCCCGTCGGCGATGACGTTGTAGACGTGCCTCGCCATCAGCACGGCGCCCATGGGCACGTAGCCGGAGGTCAGGCCCTTGGCTGTCGTCATCAGGTCGGGGACGATGCCCTCGTCCTCGCAGGCGAAGAGCGGCCCGGTGCGCCCGAAGCCGGTGATCACCTCGTCGGCGACGAAGAGGATATCGAGCTCGCGGCACAGATCGCGCATCGCCTTGACCCAGCCGGGGGGCGGCACCAGGACGCCGCCCGACCCCTGGATCGGCTCGCAATAGAAGGCGGCGACGCGCTCGGGGCCGCCGAGGGCGTCGACCTTCGCCCTGAGCGCCGCGAGCGACGCGGCGATGACGGCCGCCGGCTCGGAGCCTGCCGGGTTGCGGTAGGTGTAGTGCGACGGAATCTTGTGCTGCCAGTCGTAGGGCACGCCGAAGCCAGCATGGAAGACGGGCAGCGCCGTCAGCCCGGCGCCGACGGTGGACGAGCCGTGATAGCCCTGCTCGATGGAGATGAACTGGTCCTTCTGCGGCTTGCCGCGCGCCTGCTGGTAATAGCGGATGAAGCGCACCGTGCTGTCGATGGCGTCGGAGCCGCCCAGCGTGAAATAGACATGGTCGAGGTCGCCGGGGGCCCGCTCGGCGAGCGCCGCCGCGAGCCGGATGGCCGGTTCGGAGCCGAGGCCGAAATAGCCCGTCGCGTAGGGCAGTTCCCGCATCTGGTTGGCGGCGGCCTCGACGATGCTGTCGTGGCCGTAGCCGGCATTGACGCACCACAGCCCGGCGAAGCCGTCGATGAGCTGGCGGCCGGTCGCGTCGGTGACGGTCGCGCCCTTGGCGGAGCGCAGCACGCGGACGCCGGCCTTCTCGTGGCCGCGATAGGAGGCGACCGGGTGGACCCAATGGGCGCGATCGAGCTCGATCAGCGAATTGCTCAACATGGCGGTTCTCCGGTTATCCGAGCGCCTGGCTGGCGAGGGCGAAGGGCTTGCACGGGGCGGACGGTTCGGGCCACGCGGGCCCGGTGCGCATGGCGATGCCGCCGCCCGCCTCCTTGAGGCCGCAGGCGGCGAGCCAGGGCGAAAGGCGCGTGAGCTCGGGCGTGTCGACACGCAGGAAGGCGCCCGGGCGGGCCGCCATCAGAAAGGCGATCAGGGCCTGCGCCTCCTCTTCGCTGCCGGCGATCACCGGCCCGATCACCTCGCCGCGCCCGAAGGGACGCAGCACGCCGTAGCCCGCGATCTGCCCGTCGGCAGCGCGCAGGACGGCCATGCGCCCCGCTTCGGCGAGGAGGCGCAGCAGAGAACCCCGGTCCATGCCGAGGGCGAGGCGGTCGAGCGCGGCAATCGCTATCAGGTCCCTGGCGCCGGCCCAGTCGACCCGGCCCTCGTGCGGCACCGCAACCGCTGCGATCCCGTCGGGCACGCCCTGGTGCTGGCGGATCTCGTGCGTCGCGCGGAAGCCGAGCTTTTCATAGAGCGGCAGGCCCTCCGCGGTCGCGACGAGGCGGCATTCCAGCGGGCCGGCGGCGGCGAGGGCCCTGTCCATCAGCCGGCGGCCGAGGCCGCGGCCGCGCATCTCGGCGGCAACGATGACCATGTTGATGGTCGCGGCGGTGTCGCCGAAGGGCGTCATCATCGCCGTGCCGACGACGGCGCCGTCCTCCAAGGCGACGAAGCCGCGGCTGAGCGACAGGACCATGGCCCAGTCCTCGCGCCGATGCGGCCAGTTCGCCTCCCGCGACAGGACGTGGGCGCCGTCGAGGTGGCTTTCGTCGAAAATCGCGAGGTCGATGGTGTCCTGATTCATGTGCCTCGGTCCGTTTCCCTTGCTCCATGAATAAGACAGACGCCGGCGCAGTTGCTCTTGTGGATCGGCACCGAGCGACATCTTCGACCGAAGGAGTGGGCGGGGACCGCATGGAATGCCAAAGCCCCCTGCAATGGGTGGGCGAAGGGTCCCTCCGGCAGTCCGCGCGGCGGTGGCAGGCGCAACTCTCTGCCAAAGGCCGCAAGGCTGACGGCACTTTGTGCTTCCCTGCGGCGGCAATGCGGTGCCCGGGGCCGGATCGGCCCGGACTATGATCGGTGCGGGAGCGAACCGACCTTTCGCCAGCAGGAAATGAACCCATGAGCGCCTTCAAGCCCAAATACGTCACCTTCGACTGCCACGGCACGCTGATCTATTTCGCCATGGCCGATGCCGCGCGCACGCTCTACGGCGAGAGGCTTAACGAGCCGCGCATGCAGCAGTTCATCGCCGATTTCGCCGCCTATCGGCTCGACGAGGTGCTCGGCGACTGGAAGCCGTATGAGGAGGTGGTCTACAACGCGCTCGCGCGGACCTGCCGCAGGAACGATGTCGCCTTCCACCCGGAGGATGCGCGCTGGGTCTACGAGCAGGTCCCGACCTGGGGGCCGCATCCGGACGTGCCGGCCGGCCTCGCGAAGGTGGCCAAGGAAATCCCGCTCGTCATCCTCTCGAACGCGATGGATGCGCAGATCCCCTCCAATGTCGCCAAGCTCGGCGCGCCGTTCCATGCCGTCTACACGGCCGAGCAGGCCGGCGCCTACAAGCCGCGCTTCAAGGCCTTCGAATACATGTTCGACATGCTGGGCTGCGGGCCGGAGGACATCGTGCACTGCTCGTCCTCGTTCCGCTACGACCTCATGTCGGCACACGATCTCGGCATCAGGCACAAGGTCTGGGTGAACCGCGGCCACGAGCCGGCGAACCCCTACTACGGCTACGTCGAGATCAAGGACATCTCGGGACTTCCCGGCGTCTTCGGCCTGTGAGGCAGCCCATGCAGTTCCGGTCCTACTGGCACGACACGGCGCCGCCCTTCGCGGGCGCAGCCTCCGGCCCGGTCGAGGGCGCCTATGACGTCGCCGTCGTCGGCGGCGGCTTCACGGGGCTCGCCGCCGCGCGTGCGCTCGCGATGGCGGGTGCAAAAGTCGTGGTGCTGGAGGCCGGCACCGTCGGCTGCGGCGCCTCCGGCCGCAACGGCGGCCATCTCAACAACGGCCTCGCGCACAGCTTCATCGCCGCCAAGGCGGCGCTGGGGACCGAGCGGGCGATCGCGCTCTACAAAGCCTTCGACGATGCGGTCGACACGATCGAGCGCCTCGTCGCCGAGGAGGGCATCGATTGCGCCTTCCGCCGCGCCGGCAAGCTGAAGCTCGCCTCCAAGCCCGGGCATCTTGACGCGATCGCGCGCAACTTCGAAGCGGTGCATCGCGAGGTCGATCCCGACACGGCCCTCCTCGGCCGGGCGGATCTTGCCGGCGAGATCGGCTCCGACGGCTTCCACGGCGCCATGCTTTCGAAGAAGAGCGCCATGATGCACATGGGTCGCTTCGTCACCGGCATGGCCGATGCGGCCGTGCGGCATGGCGCGGTGATCCACGAACATGCCCCAGTGACCGCGCGGCGGGAAGAGGGTGGCCGGCATGTTCTCGACACGCCGCGCGGCAGCGTCTCGGCCCGGGAGGTGCTGCTGGCGACGGGGGCCTATACCAGCGGGACCTTCGCCTGGTTCCGGCGGCGCATCATCGCGGTGGGCAGCTTCATCATCGCGACGCGGCCGTTGAGCGAGGCCGAGATCGCGGCGACCATGCCGGGCAACCGCACGGCGGTGACCTCGCTCAACATCGGCAACTACTTCCGCCTCGCGCCCGACAACCGACTGATCTTCGGCGGGCGCGCGCGTTTCTCGGCCACCTCCGATGAGGCGTCCGATGCGAAGAGCGGCGCCATCCTGCGGGCGAGCCTTGCACGCATCTTCCCCCAGCTGGCCGATGTCGAGATCGACTATTGCTGGGGCGGCCTCGTCGACATGACCAAGGACCGCTATCCCCGCGCCGGCCGCACCGACGGCGTCTGGTACGCCATGGGCTATTCCGGCCACGGCGCGCAGCTGTCGACGCATCTGGGCATGATCATGGCCGATGCGATCCTCGGCCGGTCCGACCGCAATCCCCTGAAGGACCTCGCCTGGCCGGCGGTGCCCGGCCATTTCGGCAAGCCGTGGTTCCTGCCGCTGGTCGGGCTCTATTACAAGATGCTCGACCGCATCCAGTAGGCCACATGACGCTGCAGGCGCCGGGAGGATCCTCCCGGCGCCTTTTCCATGCGCTCAGGCAAGGCCGCCCATGTGGAAGGCCTTGACCTCCAGATATTCCTCGATGCCGAGCTGCGAGCCCTCGCGGCCGAGGCCGGACTGCTTGACGCCGCCGAAGGGCGCGACCTCCATCGAGATGGCGCCGGTGTTGAGCCCCACCATGCCGAACTCCAACGCCTCGCCGACGCGCCAGGAGCGCCGCAGGTCCTGCGTGAAGAAATAGGCCGCGAGCCCGAAGGGCGTGCCGTTGGCGATCCCGATCGCCTCCTCCTCGTGGCGGAAGCGGAAGAGCGGCGCCACCGGCCCGAAGGTCTCCTCGCTCGCGAGCAGCATCTCGGTGCTGGCCCCGCCGAGCACGGTCGGCGTCGCGTATTGCGGCCCGTCCGGCACCTCGGCGGCGCTCGCGAGCCGCCGGGCGCCCTTGGAGAGCGCGTCCGCGACGTGGCGCTCGATCTTCTCGAGCGCGGCCGCATTGATCATCGGGCCGATGGCGACGCCCTCCTGCGTGCCGGGGCCGACCTTCATCGCCGCGACCTTGGCGGACAGCTTCTCGGCGAAGCGGTCGTAGATGCCGTCCTGCACGAGGATGCGGTTGGCGCAGACGCAGGTCTGGCCGCCGTTGCGGAACTTCGAGGCGAGGACGCCCTCGATGGCGAGGTCGAGGTCGGCGTCGTCGAAGACGATGAAGGGCGCATTGCCGCCGAGCTCGAGGCTGAGCCGCTTGATGCTGTCGGCCGCCTGGCGCATGAGCAGGGCGCCCACGCGCGTCGAGCCGGTGAAGGAGAGCTTGCGCACTGCGGTGTTGCCGGTCAGCTCCGCCCCGATCGGCGTCGGCATGCCGGTGACGATGTTGATCACGCCGGCCGGAATGCCCGCGCGCTCGGCGAGCACCCCGAGCGCCAGCGCCGAGAAGGGGGTCAGCTCCGAGGGCTTGATGACCACCGTGCAGCCGGCGGCGAGCGCCGGGGCGACCTTGCGGGTGATCATCGCATTGGGGAAGTTCCAGGGTGTGACGATGCCGCAGACGCCCACCGGCTGCTTGAGCACCAGGATGCGCCGGTCCGCCGTCGGGGCGGGGATCGTCGTGCCGTAGATGCGGCGCGCCTCCTCGGCGAACCACTTGACGAAGGAGGCGCCGTAGCGGATCTCGCCGCGCGCCTCGGCGAGAGGCTTGCCCTGCTCGCACGTCAGGATCAGCGCGAGGTCCTCCAGATGCTCCAGCATCAGCGCGTGCCAGGCTTCCAGCAGGGCCGCGCGCTCGGCGGGCGTCCTGGCGCGCCAGGGCTCGAATGCGGCGGCCGCCGCGTCGATCGCGGCGCGGGTCTCCTCGGCGCCGGCATCGGGCACCGTGCCGAGCACGGATTGCGTGGCCGGGTCGATCACGTCGAGCGTCCGGCCGGAGGCGGCTCCGCTCCAGCGGCCCCCGACGAGGCAGGCCTCCCGGACGAGGCCGGGATCGCGAAGGCCTTCGATGGTCATGTCGTTCGTCTCCTGTCAGGCGAGTGCCGCGAGCACGGCGGCGGTGATCTCGGTGGTGCGGTGCTTGCCGGGCTCTGTGCCGATGCCGCGTGCGGTCGCGGCCTCGATGGCGGCCATGACGGCTGCCGCTGCGGCCGGCTCGCCGAGATGCTCCAGCATCATCGCCCCGGACCAGATCGCCGCGATCGGGTTAGCGATGCCGAGATGGGCAATGTCCGGCGCCGAGCCGTGCACCGGCTCGAACATCGACGGGGCGGTGCGGTCCGGATTGATGTTGGCGGAGGCGGCGAAGCCGAGCCCGCCCTGGATGGCGGCGCCGAGATCGGTCAGGATGTCGCCGAACAGGTTGGAGGCCACGACGACGTCGAGGCTCTCCGGCGCCATCACCATCCGCGCCGCCATCGCGTCGATGTGGTAGTTCGTGACCGTGACGTCCGGATAGTCGGCTGCGAGCCGCGCCGTGACCTCGTCCCAGAACACCATGGAATGTTTCTGGGCATTCGATTTGGTCACGGAGGCGAGCCTGCCGCGCCGCCGGCGCGCCTCTTCGAAGCCGAAGCGCAGGATGCGCTCCACCCCCTTGCGCGTGAAGATCGACGTCTCCACCGCGACCTCGTCGTCCGTGCCGTTGTGGACGCGGCCGCCGGCGCCGGAATACTCGCCCTCGGTATTCTCGCGGATGCAGAGGATGTCGAAGGCGCCTGCGCGCAGCGGCCCCTCGACGCCCGGCAGCAGGCGGTGCGGCCGGATATTGGCATATTGCACGAAGGCCTTGCGGATCGGCAGCAGCAGCCCGTGCAGCGAGACCGCATCGGGCACGCGCGCCGGCCATCCGACCGCGCCGAGCAGGATGGCGTCGAAGCCGCGCAGGGTCTCGATGCCGTCCGCCGGCATCATCGTGCCCGTCCGCTCGTAGAAGTCGCAGGACCAGGGAAAGGTCGTGCCTTCGAGGGAAAAGCCGGCGCCGCGCGCGGCCCTGCCGAGCACCTCCCAGGCGGCCTCGGTGACGGGGCCGCCGATGCCGTCACCCGGAATGAGGGCGATCTTGTAGGATTTCACCGGTCTTCCTCCTCAGATGGCGATCAGGACGCTCTTCGATTTGCGGTTCGCGAGATAGGCCTCCCGACCGAGGTCCTTGCCGAGCCCCGATTGCTTGTAGCCGCCGGTCGGCAGGATGTGGTCGCGCGAGCGGCCATAGCGGTTGACCCAGACCGTGCCGGCCTGGAGCCGGCCGCTCAGGCGCAGCGCCCGCGACAGATCCCGCGTGTAGAGGCCGGCGCAGAGACCGTAGGTCGGATGTTCGGCGAGCGCGAGCGCCTCCTCTTCCTCGCGGAAGGTCTGGACGGTGAGCACCGGCCCGAAGATTTCCTCCGCGACGGCGGGAGAGGTGGCGTCGACGCCGTCGATGAGGGTCGGGGCGTAGAAAAAGCCCGGCCGGTCGAGCCGCTTCCCGCCGAGGCGGCACTGCGCGCCCTGTGCGAGCGTGGCGCCGACGATGCTCTCCATGCGGCCGAGCTGGCGCGCGGAGATGATCGGCGCATAGCCGGTGGCCTCGTCCCAGGTCGGGCCCGGCCGGATCGCGGCCATGTGCGTCGCGATCAGGCCGATGAGCTCGTCCGCCACGCTGGCCTCGACGACGAGCCGGGAGCCGGCGACGCAGGCCTGGCCGGCATTGGCGAGGATGCTGCGGGCGATGGCGCCGGCGGCGAGCGCGAGGTCCGCGTCGGCGAAGACGAGCTGCGGGCTCTTGCCGCCGAGCTCCAGCGTCATCGGCTTGATGCCGGTGCGCGCGACGTTCTCCATGATCGCCGCCCCGGCGCCCGTCGAGCCGGTGAAGCTGACCTTGGCGATGTCGGGATGGCCGGTGATCGCCGCGCCGGTGGTGCGCCCGTCGCCGAGCACGACGTTGATCAGCCCCGCCGGCAATCCCGCCCGCACAGACAGCTCCGCCATGAAAAGCGTGGCGAAGGGCGTCATCTCCGACGGCTTGAGCACCACGGCATTGCCGGCGGCGAGAGCCGGGCCGAGCTTCCAGGCGGCCATGGAGATCGGAAAGTTCCACGGCGTGATGGCGCCGATGACGCCATAGGGCTCCGTCGCGATCATGCCGACGCTGTCGGCGGCGGTGGGGGCGAGGTCGCCCCCTTCCTTGTCGGCGAATTCCGCGAAGAAGCGGATCTGCTCGACCGTAATCGGAATGTCGAACCTGATCAGCTCCGCGACCGGCCGGGTCGACGCCACCGCCTCCAGCCGCGCCAGCGTCACCGCCTCGGCCGCGATGAGATCGGCCCAGCGGTGGAGGGCATCGACGCGCTCGCGCGGCCGTGCCCGGCTCCAGCCGCTGGTCGCGAGGGCCCTTCTGGCGGCGCCGACGGCGCGGTCGACGACATCGGCATCGGCGACCGGGCAGCCGGCGAAGGCGGCGCCGTCTGAGGGGCGGTGAAGCGTGATGCCATCGGCCGCGGCCACACGCTCGCCGCCGATGAAATGGGCCTGCGGCATGACGACCGCGGCAGGATCGAAACTCAGCGACAAGGGCTCATCTCCGGATGCGGGCGCAAGCCTCGCATGCCGCGGTCCGCAGGTGAGATCGGAAGGGCGGGCCGGCTCGACGGGAAATCCCGTTCGCCGCGCCCGCGACGGGGGAACCTGCCGCCAGGCGTTCAGCCGACGACGACGTAGATCTTGCGCACGGTCTCGATGGTCTTCCACACGCCGACATAGCCGGGCTTCATGACGAAGCTGTCGCCGGCACGGAAGATGCGCGGCGCCTGGGCTTCCTCCGTGAGCTCGACGACGCCCGACAGGATGTAGCAGAACTCGAAGGTCTCGCCCTTGATGGAGCGGGTCTCGCCGGGCGTCGCCTCCCAGATGCCGGTCCTGACGGTGTCGTCGCGGGAGGCGTCCTGTGCCCAGGTCTTGAAGGCCGGATCGCCGGCGACGAGCCGGTCGGGCGCCGGCCTGCTGTGCCTGGGCTCGCCCGTCGGGGCAAGATCGAGCTGAACGAGAAGGGACATGGGTCAACCTTTCCTGGTGGGGTGTCAGTAGCCGCGGCCGCGGTCGACGAGGCCGACGGGCGGCAGGCCGGCCCGGTGGCGGCGGATGTTCTCGATGACGGCCTTGGCCGCCGGCTCGGCCTCGACCTTGCTCGCGATGTGCGGCGTCAGGATCACCCCGGGGTGGTTCCAGAGCCGGTGATCCGCCGGCAGCGGCTCCGGGTCGGTGACGTCGAGGACGGCGCCCGACAGGTGGCCGCTGTCGAGCGCCTCGATGAGGGCCGCCTGGTCGAGATGCTGGCCGCGCCCGACATGGACGAGCCCGGCACCGGCGGGGAGCCGCGAAAAGAGATCGGCGTCGAGGATGCCGACGGTTTCCGGGGTGAGGGGCAGCAGGCAGATCAGGATGTCGGTTTCGGCGAGGAGGGCGGCCAGGTCCTCCTTGCCGTGGAACGAGCGGATGCCGTCGAGCGACCGCGGCGAGCGGCTCCAGCCCGCGATCGGGAAGCCGAAGGGCTTCAGTCGCTCGATGACGGCCGAGCCCATCATGCCGAGGCCGAGCACGCCGACGCGTCGTTGCGTTGCCGGGAGGAGGTCGTGCGCCTGCCAGCGCGCCTCCTTCTGCTGGGCGATATAGAGCGGCAACTGCCGGTGCAGGGCGAGCACGCCGAGCGTGACATATTCCTGCATCATGCGCGTGATGCCCTCCTCGACCATGCGCACCACGAGGACGTGCGGGGGCAGGGCATCCGTGTTCATCTGGTCGATGCCGGCGCCGATCGAGAACAGGATCTCGAGGCTGGAGAAGCGGCCGAGATCGTCCGGCGCCGTCCAGGTGATCAGGTAGCGCACGTCGGCGGGATCGAAGGCGTCGCCGCTCTGTACGAAGCGGATGTCGGGGAGCTCCTCAGCAAAACGCGCCGCGAACACCCTGGCGCGCTCCTCGGTGGAGTTGAAGAGGAAGGTCAAGAGGCGTTCTCCGGCAACATCGGGCTATCGGGGTCGCGAACAAGATAGGCCGGGCGCAGCGGCCGTCCCTTCGTTTGTGCGCGCGCCGACGGTCGAACCTGCCGAAATGCCGCGGAAGAACAGTGCTTCCTGTCGACGGAATGGTTTAGAAACAGCTCTGGGCTGGTGGCCCGATCGTGCCGCCCGCGAGGCGGTGACTCGCCGGAGCTTTCGGTTTTGGAGACGGACGTTCAACTGCAGCTGGATGCCTTCGAGATCACCCTGCGCGACATCGCGGTGGTGGGCATCGACCAGCTGCACGCCCTGTCCGTTGCCGTCGGCTGGCCCCATCGTGAGAGCGACTGGCGCATGCTGCTCGACCTCGGACGGGGCATCGCGGCCGTCGACGAGATCGGCCGCGTGGTCGGCTCTGTCATGTGGTTCCGCTATGCGCCGGACTTCGTCAAGGTCGGCATGCTGATCACCTCGCCACGCCTGCAGGAGCAGGGTGCCGGACGCTGGCTGATGCAGCGCGTGCACGATCTGAACAAGGGGTCGGTGTTCGGCCTCACGGCGACGCGTGCGGCGAGGCGGCTCTATCGCTCGCTGGGTTATGGCCATGAGCAGAAGGTCCTGCAGTGCCAGGGCCGGGCCGTCGTGCCCGCGGATGTGCGGGCCGTCGTCGCGGGCAGCCTCAGGCCCGTCCGCCCGGAGGATCACGACGCCCTGCTCGGCCTCGACCGGGCGGCGGTGGGCTGCGACCGGTCCGCCATGTTCCGCCGGCTGCTGCCGCTATCGAAGGGCCATGTGCTCGTCCGCAACGGCGAGACGGTCGCCTTCGCGCTCTGCCGCCAGTTCGGGCGCGGCCATGTCATCGGTCCGGTGATCGCTGCCTCAGAAGAGGACGCGATCGCCGTCGCGATGCCGCATGTCGAGGCCCATGTCGGAAATTTCCTGCGCGCCGACACGCCGGCCGCCAACGCGGCCTTTACCGGCTTTCTCGCCGCCGCCGGCATGCAGGTCTATGACACGGTGACGTCGATGGGGCTTGGCCGCGCGCCCTTCAGGCCGGCGAGCGCCGACGGCCCGCGCCGCATGGCGCTCGCGAGCCATACGCTCGGCTGAGGCGCCGATCGCCGCGACCGGCCTCCAGGACGCGAGGCAGGCCTGCATCGCATCTCTTCGAGGTCAGGACGGGGCCTGGCGCAGGCGCGGGTCGAGATCGTCACGCAGCGCGTCGCCGAAGAGGTTCAGCCCGAAGGCCACGATGAGGATCGCAAGGCCGGAGAACACCGCCGCCCAGGGCGACAGGAAGAGGAAGGCGCGGCCCTCCGACAGCATCATGCCGAGCGAGGGAACGGGCGGCTGCGTGCCGAGGCCGAGGAATGACAGCGAGGCTTCGACCAGAATGGCCGAGGACAGCAGCAGGCTGAACTGCACCACGACCACGCTGGCGAGGTTGGGCAGCATGTGCAGGAAGATGATGCGCGCATCGGAGGCGCCGATCGAGCGCGCGGCCGTCACATAGTCGCTTTCGACGATGACCAGCGCCGGACCGCGCAGCAGCCGCGCGAAGATCGGCGAATAGACGATGGCGATGGCGATTGCGGTCGAGAGAGCCCCCGGGCCGAGCGTCGCGATCACGCCGATGGCGAGCAGCATGACCGGGAAGGCGAAGAAGACGTCCATGACGCGCATGATGATGCGGTCCACGATGCCGCGGTAATAGGCCGCCGCGAGGCCGAGCGTGCCGCCGACGAGCAACGCGAGGACGACCGCGGAGGCGGAAATGCCGAGCGAGGCGCGCAGGCCGTAGATGATGCGCGCGAGGACGTCGCGCCCGAACTGGTCCGTGCCCAGCCAATGGGCCGCGCTCGGGCCCTTCATGCGCTGCAGGATGTCCTGGTACAGCGGATCGTAGGGCGCCAGCAGCGGTGCGCAAAGGGCGACGACGGCCTGCAGCGCGACGAGCGCGGCAGCGATGTTGAAGAGGACGGACTTGCCGAGGAAATAGCGCATCAGGGCGCCGGGGCCGGTCGCCGGACGCGGGCTGTTGTCGGCATGCTCTGCCATGCTACTTCGCCGCCCGCGGGTCGATCACCGCATAGAGCAGGTCGACGATGAGGTTGACGAGGACAAAGCTCAGCGTGACCAGGAGGATGGTCGCCTGCAGCAGCGGATAGTTGCGCTCGGCGATGGCGCCGAGGATGAGCCGGCCGAGGCCGGGAATGGCGAAGACCTGCTCGATGACGATGGCGCCGCCGAGGAGGTAGCCGGCCATGATGCCGACGCTGGTGACGAAGGGGATCAGCGCATTGCGCAGGGCATGGCGATAGAGCAGGCCGCGTCGCGAGACGCCCTTGGCGCGCGCCGTGCGGATATAGTCCTGCTGCATCGCCTCGAGCAGCGTCGAGCGCAGGAGGCGGGCAAGATTGGCGAGGATCGGCAGGCTGACCGCGATCGCCGGCAGGAGGAGCCGGGCGATGTTGCCGAGCGGATCCTTGCTGAACGGCACGTAGCCGAGCAGCTGAAGGTGCGGCGCCACCATGGACAGGCACAGGATCATCAGGATGCCGAGCCAGAACGGCGGCACGGTCAGCCCGATCACGGACGCGGCCTGGACGAACGCCTCGGCGCGGCGGCCGCGCAACTGCGCCATCAGGATGCCGAGCGGGATGGCGAGCACGACCGCCAGCGCGAGGGCGAGCACCGTCAGCTGCAGGGTCGGCCAGACATGGCCGGCGATTTCCTCGATGACCGGCCGGCCGGTCCAGATCGAGACGCCGAAATCACCCGTGAAGACGTCCCGCAGCCACACGAAATATTGCTGGTAGAACGGCAGATGCAGACCGAGGCGCTCGCGGACGGCCTCGATCCGCTCCGGCGTCACCTCGGCATTGGCGCCGAGCATGATGGCGACGGCATCGCCCGGGATGAGGCGTATGAAGGCGAAGGTGAGGATCGAGACGCCGAACAGCACGACGGCGAGATCGACCAGACGCCTGCGCAACATCTTGATCATGGAACGCTTCCGCAATGCTCCCACGCCGCCGTCGGCCCCCGGACGAACGGCGGCGCGCGGCCTTACTTCAAGGTGACGTTCTTCAGGGAGCCCAGCGAGCGGTTCGGCAGGATGTCGAAGCCTTCGACGCTCGAGCGCATGCCCGTGTAGAGCTGCGCATAGGTGAGGAAGGCCGCCGGGCCGGAGCAGGCGAGAACGGACTGGACCTCGTTGTAGATCGCGCGCCGTGCAGCCGGATCGACCTCGGCGCGGCCGCGGTCGAGTTGCGCGTCGAGCTCCGGGTTGCTGTATTTGAAGACATTGGTCGAGCCGCCGGTGCGGAACGACCGGTAGAAGTAATCGTCAGGCTCGGTCGTTCCGGCATTGGCGGAAATGAAGAGATCGAAGTTCGAGTTGCGCCAGTCCTGCACGAACTGGCCGATCTCGGGGATGGTGAGCGTCACGTCGATGCCGACGGCGGCGAGCTGCTGCTGGATGATCTGCGCCATGGCGCGCGTGTCGTCGCGCGGCAGCACGAGCAGCTTGAGCGACACCGGCCCGGCGACGCCCGCCTCCTGCAGCAGGGCCTTGGCCTTGGCGGGATCGTGCTTGAAGCAGGCGAAGCGGTCGACCGACGCCGCCCATTGCTTGAGCGCCGGCGACAGCGGGCCGCCGGGCACGCCCGCGCCGAGCAGGGCCCCGTTGACGATGTCGTCGCGGTTGATGGCGTAATTGATAGCCTCGCGCACCTTCGCCTTGCCGAGCAGGGGATGGGTGACGTTCATGCCGACGAGCGTATAGGAGAGCTCCAGCGTGTCGACGAGCTCGACCCCCGGCTGGCCCTTGAGCTGCAGGGCCGTTACGGCGTTGATATTGGGCAGCATCTGGTACTGGTTGCTCGCAAGGCCGACCTGGCGGGTCGCCGCCTCGGGCACGATGTCGAAATTGACACCCTCGAGCTTGGGCAGGCCCGCCTGCCAATAGTCCGGATTGGCGACGAGGCGGATGGCGACGTTCGGTTGCCACTCGGCGAACTTGAAGGCGCCCGTGCCGTCCGGCTTGCGCTGCAGGGTGTCGACGTCGTCGAGGTATTTGGCCGGGACGATGGCGATGCTCGACAGGGAGGAGAGCAGGGGGGCGGTCGGTGCCGACAGCCGGATCACGACGGTCTCAGCGTCCGGCGTGTCGATGCCTTCCACCGTCGCCAGCCGGCTCGCGAGCGGCGAGCCCGTCTCCTTCTTCATGACCCGCTGCAGGCTGGCCGCGACGTCGGCCGAGGTCATCGCCGCGCCGCTGTGGAACTTGACGCCCGAGCGGAGCTTGAAGGCATAGGTCTTGCCGTCTTCGGAGATCGTCCAGGATTCGGCCAGCCCGGGGACGATCGACAGGGATTTGTCGAGCGCGGTCAGGCCCTCGTAGATCGTCCCCTCGATGATCTGGAAGGAGGAGAAGGCCGTCACGATGTGCGGGTCGAGGCCCGACGGGGAGGAATCGACGGCGACGGCGATCGGGGCGGCGGACGCAGCCTGGGGGAGGCCGAAGAGCACGGGCCCCGTGAGGGCGAGGCACAGCGTGGCGATGCAAGACCGGTTCATGCTACTCCTCCTCGGAAGCGGGAGGAGACCGGGAGCTGGAGTGCATTGTTTTTGCCTTGCCCGTGTTCCTCCAGGGCGGTACCGTAGTCCACATGAATACCAATTTCAAGTGCGGTTCAGGCGTGGTCTGCGTAGGTGCCGGCGGCTGGCAAGGGGTGGCGGCTGCCGGCCGCAGCCCGCTGGTGGAGAGGCCGTTGGGCGGATGATGGCAGGCGAGGCTCCGCTGCTCGACATTCAGCATCTGCGCATCGAAACGGCGGTCGGGCCGATCGTCGAGGACGTGTGCCTCACCGTATCGCGCGGCGAGATGGTCGGCCTCGTCGGGGAATCGGGCTGCGGCAAGACCCTGACGGCGCTGTCCATCCTCGGCCTGCTGCCGGAACAGTCCGTGCGCATCGGGGGCGGGCGCATCCTGTTCAAGGGCGACGATCTCGCCGGCTGCGACGAGCGGCGGATGACGGCCCTGCGCGGCAGCCGGATCGCGATGATCTTCCAGGAGCCGATGACCTCGCTCAACCCGGTCATGACCGTCGGCAGCCAGATCGCCGAGGTGCTGGCGATCCACCGGGGACAGCGGGGCCGCGCCGCCGAGGCGCGCGTGGCGGAGCTGCTCGCCATGGTGGGCCTGTCCGCCGGCGCGCAGATGCACCGCTATCCCTTCCAGCTGTCCGGCGGCCAGCGCCAGCGGGTCATGATCGCCATGGCGCTCGCCTGCGGCCCCGATCTCCTCATCGCCGACGAGCCGACGACGGCGCTCGATGTGACGGTGCAGGCCCAGATCCTCGAGCTCATCGCGCGCATGCAGGCGGAGCTGGGCATGGGCTGCATCCTGGTGACGCACGACCTCGGCGTGGTGGCGGAGATGTGCGGCCGCATCGCGGTGATGTATGCCGGCCGCATCGTCGAGACCGGCCCGGCCGAGGCCCTCTTCGGCGCGCCGATGCACCGCTATACGCGGGCCTTGATCGACACGATCCCCGCCTCGAACGAGCCGGGCCGGACGCTGCCGGCGATCCCCGGCATGGTCCCGCCACCGGGCGCGCGGGCGCGCGGCTGCAGCTTCTTCGACCGGTGCAGCGCCGTGACCGCGCGCTGCCGCGACGAGGCGCCGCCGCTCGTGCGGCGCGGCGACCATGTCGCCTCTTGCTGGAATCCGGCGTCATGAACGCCGTCCTGAGCGTCAGACATCTGGTCAAGCATTTCGCCACGGCCGACGGGCGGACGGTGCGGGCCGTGGACGATGTCAGCTTCGATCTCGGCGCCGGCGAGATCCTGGGCATCGTCGGCGAATCCGGCTGCGGCAAGAGCACGCTCGCCCGCGCGCTCCTCTATCTCAACCCGCCGGATTCCGGCGAGATCCGCCTCGGCGACGTGGACCTCGCGCAATGCAGCCGCGCCGGGCTGAAGCGGGCGCGAGCCGACCTGCAGATGGTCTTCCAGGATCCCTTCGGCTCGCTCAACCCGCGCCATACGGTGGGCACGATCATCGCCGAGCCGCTCATCGTCCACCGCCGGCCGAACGCCCGCGCCCGCGTCAGGGAGCTGCTCGACCTCGTGGGACTGCCGCAGAACGCGGCAGAGCGGCTGCCGCATCAGTTCTCGGGCGGCCAGCGCCAGCGCATCGCCATTGCCCGGGCGCTGGCCCTGTCGCCCCGCATCATCGTCGCCGACGAGGCAGTCTCGGCTCTCGATGTGTCGATCCAGTCCCAGATCATCAACCTCCTGTCGGAGCTGCGCGCCGCCTTCGGGCTGTCGATGATCTTCATCAGCCACGACCTGTCCGTGGTCCGGCACCTGAGCGACCGCGTCGCGGTGATGTATCTCGGCCGTTTCGTCGAGGTCGCGCCCGCCGCCACGCTCTTCGCCGACCCGCGGCATCCCTATACGCAGGCGCTGATATCGGCCATTCCGGCGCCGCCGGCGGCGGCCGGTCGCGGCATCGCAAAGCGCGCGCGCAGGGTCCTGCCGGGGGAGGTGCCCGATCCGTCGCAGCCCCCGTCCGGCTGCCGGTTCCATCCCCGCTGCTTCGCCGCGGCCGACATCTGCCGCGCGAGCTCGCCGCCGCTGTCGCAGGTCGGTCAGAGCGGCGCCGATGCGCGGCTGGCGGCCTGCCACTTCGCCATGGAAGGGGAGGGGGGAAGGCTCACGCCTTCTCGGGCGGCGCCTCTTGCCGCGGCAAGGTGAGCTCGACGACGAAGTCGAAGCGGTCCCCCTTGTAGTAGGACCGGGTGAACTCCACGGCCGTCCCGGCCTTCGTGCGCGAGATGCGCTCGATATGCAGGGCGGGCTCGCCGGCATCCGCCTCCAGCAGCTGCGCCTCGAAGGGCGGCAGCGCGCAGGCGTGCATCCGCTGCAGCGCCTTGTCGGGGTGGGCGTTCGCCCGTGCGAGCGCCTCGTAGAGGGAATCGCCGAGCTGGTCGAGCGAGGGGATGTATTTCGCCGGCACCACGGCGAGCTCGACCGCCAGCGGCAGATCGTCGGCGAGCCGTATGCGGTGCAGGCGCACCACGTCCTCGCCCGGGGACAGCCCGAGCGCCATCGCCTCGCGCGCCGAGGGCCTGGCATATTCCCTGGCGATCCAGCGCACCGACGGCCTGCGCCCGTAGGAGATCATGTCCTCGCTGAAGCTCGTCAGGCGCGCCAGCGGCTGCTCGATGCGCTCGACGGTGCCCGTGACATAGGTGCCCGAGCCGCGGCGCTGCCTGAGCAGCCCTTCGCGCACGAGGAGCTCGATGCCCTTGCGGATGGTCACGCGCGACAGCGACGTCATCTCCGCGATCGAGCGCTCTGAGGGCAGGGCCTCTCCGACCTTCAGCTTGCCGTCCTGGATGAGGCTGCGCAGTCCGTTCGCCAGCTGGATGTAGAGGGGCGTCGGGTCGTCCTCGTGCTGCCTCAGCCAGTCGCGGAAGTAGAGGACACCGGCGTTGACGTTCTGCTTCATGACTGCCCTGTTCGCTTTGTGCCGATGGCCCGTCGAAGCCCCGCGTTCCGAGAGGCGGCGCTCCGCCTGCGCCGTCAGGCGGGCCTGTCCACCGGCGCGCGGCCGGCGAGGATCACCGCGCCGTCCATGGCATCGCCGGCCTGGGCGCCGAGCCGCCGCCGCAGGTCGGGCGGCAGCCAGCCTTCCATCACGCTGCCGAGGCCGCCGACGAGGGCGAGCCGGGGCGCCCCCTTGTCGAGCAGTGCACGGCAGATCCCCTCGATCTTGCCTGCGGCTTCCTGCATCAGCCGCCGCGCGGCCGGATCGCCCTGATCGGCGTGGCGGACCACCATCGGCGCGAAGGTCGCATAATCCGTAGCCGTGGCCCGGTCCATCCAGGCCACCGCGTTCTGCGGCTGGTGATCGAAGCGCTTCAGCACCTCCTCGAGCAGCGCCGTCGCATCGAGCCGCCCGTCATAGGCGAGCATCGCCATGCGGACCGCCCGCAGCCCGAGATAGGCGCCGCTGCCCTCGTCGGAGATGGGAAAGCCGTAGCCGCCGACCTTGATATCGGTGCCGGCGATGCGCGCGATGCCGCAACTGCCGGTGCCGACGATCACGATGCCGCCGTCCGCGCCATTATGCGCCCCGAGGCAGGCGATGATCGCGTCACTGGCGAAGCTGATCGAGGCGAAGGGATGGGGGATGGCCTCGAGCGCCGCCCGTGCGCCCTCGCGGGCAATGCCGGCGACGCCGATGCCGGCACGGACACGGCCGAGATCCGCCTCCGACAGCCCGGCCTCGGCCATGGCGCCGCGCCAGGCGGTCTCGATCGCCTGCCAGCATTTGTCGATCCCGAAGCGGGTGGCGGCGGGACCTGCCACGCCACGGCCGAGCACCCGGCCGTCCGCCGTCTCGATGCGGGCGCGGCAGCCCGTGCCGCCGCCGTCCACGCCGAGATAGAGCGTGCGCCCGTCCGGCTCCTTCGCAGGCGCGCTCATGGCTCCGACACACGCTCGATCTGGGCGCCGCAGCGCTTGAGCTTGCGCTCCATGTCCTCATAGCCGCGGTCGAGGTGGTAGACCCGGCTGATGGTGGTCCGCCCCTTCGCGGCGAGCCCGGCGAGGACGAGGCAGGCCGAGGCGCGCAGGTCCGTGGCCATCACCCTCGCTCCTTCGAGCCGCTTCGCGCCGCGCACGATGGCGGTGGCGCCCCGGTGCCGGATGTCGGCGCCGAAGCGCAGCAGTTCCGGCACGTGCATGAAGCGGTTCTCGAAGACGCCCTCGCGAATGATGGCGGTGCCGTCGGCGACGCACATCAGCGCCATATATTGCGCCTGGAGGTCGGTCGGAAAGCCGGGGAAGGCCTCGGTCGCGAGGTCCACGCTGCGCAGGGGGCCGTCGCGCGAGGCGACGAGGCCGCGGTCGCTCGGAAAGATGGTGACGCCCACCTCGTCGAGCACCTGGCACACGGCGGCCAGATGCTCGAGGCGTCCGCCCGTCACCTCGATGCGCCCCCCGGTGATGGCGGCGGCCATCAGATAGGTGCCGGCCTCGATCCGGTCCGGGATGATCTCGTGGCGCGCGTCACGCCAGCTGTTGCCGCCCTGGACGAGGATGCTGTGCGTGCCGGCGCCCTCGATCTTCGCTCCCATTGCGTTGAGACAGTGGGCGAGATCGACCACCTCCGGATCACGGGCGCAATTGACGATCTGGGTTTCGCCGGCGGCCCCCGTCGCCGCCATCATGGCGGTATGGGTGGCGCCGACGGAGGGCAACGGCAGCACGATGCGCGTGCCAATGAGGCCGCGGCTCGCGTCGACGTGGATGACGCCGCCGGAGATGTCCACCCTGGCGCCCAGCCGTTCGATGGCGGCGAGGTGGAAATCGACGGGGCGGGTGCCGATGGCGCAGCCGCCGGGCAGGGAGATATGGGCTTCGCCGAGCCGGGCCACGAGCGGCCCGAGCACGAGGAAGGACGCCCGCATCTTGCGGACGATATCGTAGGTTGCCTCGGTGTTGGTCAGCGAGCCGGAGGAGATCGCAAGCACCCCGGGCGGGCCCTCGCGGACCTCGGCGCCGAGCCCGCGCAGCAGGGCCGCCATCGTATGGACGTCGGCAACGTCCGGAACATTGCTCAAGGTGAGCGATTGGCCACTGAGGAGGCCGGCCGCGAGCAGCGGGAGGGCGGCATTCTTCGCACCGGCGACCTGGACGGTACCCTCCAAGCGCACGTCACCGATGATCTCGAGTCGGTCCAAGACGCATCCCTTCCCAAGGGGGCAGCCCGGGTGAGCCAGCCAGCGGGCCGGAGAGTGCCAGTTATCAACCAATTGCCGCCCCCGTTCAAGCGCCTTGCCGCGCGGGCAAGCCTTTGCGGGGAGGGTGGCATGGGCGTAGGTTCTTTTGGCGCAATCCCCCGGCATTCGGCGGCGTCTCTGGGAAATGCCATTGCACCGGTCTTGGTCGTGGCCTATTTTGGTATTATATTGGTTCATGGAGCGGAGGCATGACGAAGGCGGACCTGATCGGCCATACCGAGCACAGGAGCCCCAAGTACCGGAACCTCGAGAAGCTTCCGGACGAGGAGATGCTGCGCGCGCTGGTCGAGGGGCAGGAGAGGGCGATCGGCGCGGTCTCGGCCGCGATGCCGGCGCTCCAGCAGGTCATTGCGCTGGCACTGCCGCGCCTGCGCGATCCGCTCGGCCGGTTGATCTATGTCGGGGCCGGAACCTCGGGCCGTGTCGCGATGCTCGACGGCGTCGAGCTGCACCCGACATTCGGGTGGCCGAGGGAGCGCGCGGTATTCCTGCTGGCGGGCGGCGCGATCAGCCTTTCGGAAGCGACCGAGGGAGCCGAGGACGACGAGGCGGCGGCGCGCGTAGCGATCGCCGAGGCCGCGTGCGGGCCGCGCGACGTCGTGCTGGCTTTGGCCGCGAGCGGCACGACGCCCTTCACCCTCGCCGCGGTCGACGCTGCGCGTGACTGCGGCGCACTCACGATCGGCTTTGCCAACAACCCGGGCAGCCCGCTGCTGGCCGCCGCCGATTACGGCGTGCTGCTCGATACCGGCACCGAGGTTCTCGCCGGCTCGACGCGCCTTGCGGCGGGCACGAGCCAGAAGATCGCCCTCAACGTCCTGTCGACCGCGCTGATGATCCGGCTCGGTAAGGTCTACCAGGGCCAGATGGTCGACATGAAGGCGACCAACGCCAAGCTCCATCGCCGCGCCGTGACCATCGTGACGAATGTCACCGGCTGCAGTCCCGCCGAGGCCCGGGCGGCTCTCGAAAAGACGAAATTCCAGGTCAAGCTCGCCATCCTCGTGGTGCAGGGCCTGTCGCCGGCCGAGGCCGAGGAGGCCTTGCGCGCATCCGGCGACGACCTGCATGCGGCGATGGCGGCCTTCGAGGGAAGGTCGCGGCAGCCCGCCGATACCCCGAAGGACGAGAGCTGACGGCGATCCGGAGGATGTCTTGAATCCCATGACCGAGATGGAGCGGGAGACGCGGGAGGCGCCGCAGGCCGTCGCCCGGCTTCTCGACGCCAGCCTCGACGACCTGGCGGCGCTGGGGCGCCGCCTGTCCGGCATGGCGCCGCCGGTCGTCGCCACCTGCGCGCGCGGCACGTCGGACCATGCGGCAGGCTATCTGAAGTACCTCCTCGAGATTGCGACCGGCACGCCTGTCGCCTCGCTCGGGCCTTCGCTGGCCTCGGTCTACGACGCACCCTTGCGCCTGCGCGGCGCTGTGCTGTTCACCATCTCGCAATCGGGCCAGAGCCCGGACATCGTTGCGCTGCAGGCCGCCGCCCGGGCGGCCGGGGCGCTGACGGTCGCCCTCGTCAATGTCGACGACAGCCCGGTGGCGCAGGCGGCCGATGTCGCCATCCCGCTCCAGGCCGGCGTCGAGCGCAGCGTGGCGGCGACGAAATCCTTCATCGCTGCCGCCGCCGCGGCTGCCACCATTGTCGCGGCCTGGGCCGGCGACGAGCGCCTGCTCGCAGCGATCCGGGGTCTGCCCCAGAGCCTTGCCGAGGCGCTGGCGGCCGACTGGTCCGCGCTCGAGGAGCCATTGTCGACGGCCTCTTCATGCTACATGGTCGGCCGCGGGCCAGCCCTGGCCATCGCGCAGGAGGCGGCGCTGAAGAGCAAGGAAACCGCTGCCATTCATGCCGAGGCCTTCTCGACCGCCGAGATCATGCACGGCCCCTTGCGCCTCGTGCGCGCGGATTTCCCGATCCTCGCCTTCCTGCCGGAAGACAGGGCGGCCGCGGCCGGGCGCGCCGCCTTGCAGCGCCTGCAGGCGGCCGGCGGCCACGTCTTTCCGGCGGCGACAGCCGATGCGCCCGGCAAGCGGCTGCCGGTGGCCGCGACCGGTCACGCCCATCTCGATCCTCTGTCGATGGCGGTGTCCTTCTATGGACTAATGGAGAAGGTCAGCCGTCTGCGCGGCTTCGATCCCGATCGCCCGCCCCATCTCCTCAAGGTTACGGAAACCGTCTGATGTCTCTCACCGCCATGGTCGGCGCCCGCGTCTTCGACGGGGATCGGATCCGGGAGGAGGCGGCGGTCCTCGTCTCCGGCGGCACCGTCCTCGACGTGGTGCGGGCGCAAGACGTGCCCGCGCATGCCGAGCGCCGCGTGCTCGACGGCGGGCTGCTGGCGCCGGGTTTCGTCGACCTTCAGGTCAACGGCGGCGGCGGCGTCATGCTCAACGACGGGCCGAGCGGGCAGGCGATCGAGCAGATCGCAGCTGCGCACCGGCCCTTCGGCACGACGGGGCTGCTGCCGACGCTGATCACGGACACGCCCGCCGCGACGGCGGCGGCCATCGCCGCGGCGGCGGAGGCGGCAGGGCGGGTCCCCGGCGTTCTCGGCCTTCATCTCGAAGGGCCGCATCTGGCGCCCGCCCGCAAGGGCGCGCATCTGGCCGAGCTGATGCGCCCGTTGGCGGAGGCTGACGTTGCCCGCCTGATCGAGGCAAGGGAGCGCATCGGGGTGCTCATGGTGACCGTGGCGGTCGAGCAGGCGCCGCTGCGGCTCATCCGCCGCCTGGCCGATGCCGGCGTCATCGTGAGCCTCGGCCACACCGATGCCGGCTATGACGCGGCGCGGGCCGCCATCGATGCCGGCGCGCGCTCGGTCACCCATCTGTTCAATGCCATGAGCCAGCTCGGCAACCGCGACCCGGGCATGGTCGGCGCCGCCCTGGCGGCCGGCGCCGTGTTCTGCGGGATCATCGCCGACGGCCACCACGTGCATCCGGAGAGCCTGCGCGTGGCGCTGGCGGCCAAGCGCGGGCCGGGACGGCTCTATCTCGTCACCGATGCGATGGCCTCGGTCGGCTGGAGTGGCGGCAGCTTCACACTGGGCGGGCGCACGGTCTATCGCCGCGGCGGCCGGCTCACGCTCGCGGACGGCACCCTGGCCGGAGCCGACATCGACATGGCGAGCGCGGTGCGCTATGCGGCGCGGGACCTCGGCCTCGGCACGGAGGAGGCGCTGCGCATGGCCTGCCTCTATCCGGCCGAGCTCATCGGCGACGCGCGGCGCGGACGGCTGCGCCGCGGTGCCGTCGCCGAGATCGTGCATCTCGACGACGATCTCGGCGTGCGCGGCGTCTTCACCTTCTGAGCTTTTGTTCCTCTTGCGCGCCGGTCATGCCGGGCGCGATGGGGGCCTCAGACGGGAACACCTGCGGCGTGAACCCATTCCTCCGGGATGGTGCCGCCGACATAGAACACTTCCTTTTCGGGCATGCCGGTTCTTGCCGATATGATCAGGTGATCTATGGCTTCCGCCAGTGTCGCCTTCTCCAGCTTTCCCTCCGCGACCAGACGCGGCCCCTCGTTCTTGATGAGGTCTGCAGCGGTGCGGAAATTGGCCCGGTCAAACCGGGTCTCGATCCGGAGAACTCTTCCTCCCGGCCGCGCGTTCGCGAATTCGTTGGCGACCCACCGGTGCATGGACAACGACGCCCCTTCGCCGCCCTCGGCGTCTCCCGTGTGTTTCAGGAGGGCGACGAGATAGTCGTCGAGGTCACCCTTGGCGACGGTCGCCGAGCTGCGAATGGTGCTGCCGGACTGCCCCCTGTAAAGGAATTTGGGATGGTCTCCGCGGCTTCGCTGTCGATGATATTTGAAACGGCCTCCGTCGTCAGGCCGTGCCGCGCGGCGACATCCGCATAAGCGCCGTTCAGGATGTGTGCGGGATCGGGGGCCGCCACCGCGCTCGTCTTGGCGCAGCCATTGCCCCTGCGGCAGCGGAGCAGCGTCTCCGTTTCCGTCAGTTCTCCCGCCTCCTCTGGCACCTGCGCGGCATCGCCTCCGATGATCTCGGGGGCGCCTGCCTCCGCCATGTCCACCTCCGACGCGATGGCGGAAGCGCCCGCGCCCTCCGCCAGGGCTCCTTCGGCCTCCATCGCCTCCGCCGCTTCGATCACCGCGTCTGCCGCCAGGCCCTCCGGCATCAGGACCGGGGCGGCCAGGAGGGTCGCAGCCAGGGCGGCTCCTTCCAGTATTTCCTCCACCACCTCGAGCTTCGCCTTCCACTCGCTGGGCTCGCTCTTCTGCTCCAGCTCCCGGATGTGGCGAACGATAGCCCCCGTGATCTTCTCCTCGACGAGCTGCCTGATCGCCTGTCTCTGCGTGTTGGCTCTCGCCTCCACATCGCGCCGCAGATAGCTTCGGCCCAGGTGAAAATCCCCCGGCTCGACGGCAAGGAGCCGAAGCAGGGCCCTGTTGCTCTGTCTCCATGCGAGCTGCCCGCCCACGATACTCGGCTTCCCGTCCGGCGAGACGAACAGGAACTTGCCGTTCGGCGCATCGACGATATATGCGGGCATGTTCATGTGCCGCGTCAGGTCGACGTTCCGGTGGAGCATGAGCGGTCCGAAATGATACTGCGAAATCTTGTTTATTTGCCATATACTGTTTGGAATGTGGTTCAGATGTGCGTCAGTTATTCCGGCTGCACCTGCGTAGCACTGGGCGAGAACTGACGATACGGTGGGCACTTTTGTCCTGATGTATTCGTCAAACTGCTTGTGAAACAGTTTCTTCGCGGCCTTCTCGAGCAGGAGGGCGCGACCTCCAGCTATTTTGCCGTTGAAAGGGAGCTCGAACTTCACCCTTTGCTCCAACGGCATGGCGGACAATATTTCGTTCCTGATCTCCGCGAAGGACTTGAACTGTACGCCTGCGCGCACCGGCTCGGCGGCGGCTGCGCGCGGGGCCCTAACGGTGCGGGCGGGGCCGGCAAGTTCCGAAAGGCTCTGCGAACGCGTCACGGCACGCCCGCCCGCTGGGCCTGATGACGCTGAGGGGGGCGGGGCCTCTTGCGCCCGCAGGCTGCCGATGGGAGAGGCGCTTGCGGCGGACATGGCAGCCGCATTTCTGCTTGTCGAGGGTCCGGCGGCACCGGGCGCCAGAGCGGTTTCGTTGAATCCACGCGAGGCGCCGGGCGCCTTGCCGGCGGTTGCGCCGTCGCCCGGCCGGGGCGGGCCCGGCTCCCCGGCATGGCCGCCACGCCCGTCCAACCCGCGCGCCCCGCCCGAGATGGCCGCGCTCGTCTCGCCGAGGTGCGCCAGCACGACCATCCCGATCAGCGCGACGCCCGCGCGCTGATCGCCGGTCGACGGCCGCGGCGCCGACTTGCTGCGGCGCTGCGGCCGTGGGTGCTTCTCCATCCATTCATTGTGACGATCGATGGCCGCTCTCATCGTGCTCAGGAGGGGATTGAAGCTCATCTGTTGCGGCATCGGAGGCTCCGTTCGTCAATGATGCGAGGAGGCAGCTGGTCAACTGCGCAAGAGATTTGGTGGGGCGAAGGCGGTGCGATGATCTTGTGCAGATGGCTATCAGATGAACCTAACCATTCGATCCGGAATGCTTCCGAGCATGAAGAAGATTTCCTTTTCCTCCTGTCGCCCGGCATGCTTGATGGCGCCCGCCAGCGTGGCGGCGGTAATCTTCCCGTCCGCGACAAGTCGCGGTCCGTCATGCTTGATGATGTGCTCTATCGTCCGAAACTGGCTCGGCGCCGCGGTGGTATCGATCGCAAGGACACGCCCGTTCTGCCTTCCGCGTGCGAAACGCTTCGCGACGGCTTCGTCCGCGCTCAGCGACAGCACCTCGCCCCGGCTGCCGCCGGTGCGGGAGGAATGCCGGATGATGGCGGCGAGATAGTCGTCCCTGGCGGCGGGGCTGTCGATCGTCCACGGGCTCTTGAGAAAGTCCTGCGCGCCCGTGACCGACTGGCCCCGGTAAAGGGTGCCCGGGATGGGGCGGGCCGCTCCCTTGTCGATGATCGCCTTGATTTCCGCCGGCGAATGCGCCCAGCTGAAATGATGCACCTTGTAGAGGCTCTCGTAGAGCCGATCGAGCAGGCCCGCCGGGTCGCTGGCCTTGGCCACGACGGCGTCCAGCTGACGCATGGCAGCGGCCAGGCTGCGGGAGGCGAGGGCCTTGCCACCGCGCGCCGTTGCCATGACGAGGTCCCGGGCCGAGAACACCGGAACGACGAAATCGGTCAGTTCGCGGCCGGCCATCAGCAGGAACGAACTGGTCTTGAAGCCTTCCATGGCCGAGCGGATGACCGCGGAGGCCCGGGCGACGGCACTGGCGCCCTGCATCGCCCTGGCCGCAGCGATGCCGGACCGGATGGCGCTGACGCTCAAGGCGGAGGCGCCGATCGTTGCGACCGTGACGCCGAGGGTCGCCAGATCCCAGGCAACGTCTCCGAGATTGAGCCGATATCCGGGGTCGTTGCGGACTTTATGAGTGGCCTCGTAGAATGGAACGATCGCTCTCAGCGCGGATTCCAGGGCCGAAGGACTGTAGCTCTGCTGTTTCCAGGCGTCGAAGGACGCGAGGGCGGCCTTTCTGACCTGTCCCTCCATGATCTGCTTCAGCGAGGCGGTGCCCCGGGAAGCGTCGACCCGCTCGCTTTTCACGATGAAGTCCGACATGTGGCAGGGCACGCCATCGGTCGGAAGGCATCTCCCCGACCTCTCGCTGGTGTGCCTGTCCCGTCCGAAGCCGATGCCGAAGGCCCGCAGGACGGCGGATTTCAGGAGCTGCCCGTTGGCGCCCACGACCGGCCCCTCGAGACGTTTGAAGGACCCGTCGGGGCCTATGAGGCCAAACTCGCCCCGCGGCATGCGCACGACGATGGCGGCGCTGGCGCCCTTGGGGAGGAGGGAGGTCGTATGCGAGGCGTGCACGCGGGGCACGATATTTGGCACCTGCAGGAGGTGATGTCTTCGGATGACCCGGTCGGCGCGCGAGATGATCCACGCCTTTTCGGGTCTGTACTCGAGCGTCAGCCTGCCAAGCCCCGCATCGGTGGCAAGAGACAGGGCTTTCGCCGCGGTGAAACGCGCGAGGTTCTCTTTGATGTATGCATGGAATTGGGAATAGTAGGCTCGGACGACTTCCGGCTCCTCCTTGTATCGTTCGACGAGTTTCGGTCGTGAAATGTCGACCTCGATGAACGGTAACTTCGGGTCGAGTGCCGACCGAGGGCTGTCGGCATTTCTGACGAGCGGGGCGAGGGACTTCGCGACGAGCCCGAGAAGCTCTTGCCTGTATCGCGCCGTGAGCTCGGCCTCGTTGGCGGCGACATAGTCTTCGGCCAGCTGTTCCCGTGTCTTGAAAACGGGTGGGGGAGAGGCTTCGAGGGTGAACGACCACGCTTCCTGGAACGCGGCGATACGCGTCTCCGCCGGCACGTGGATGAGCCTGCCGCCATTTTGCTCGCTCCAGATGGCGCATTCTTCCGCGAGGAGGGCGAGCGACAGGTTCCGGGCAGCCTGATCGTCGGGATGCTCGGCTGCCTTGCGATGCGCGATATTGGCGAGCTCGAGAAAGGCTTCGTCCTCGTGGTCCGCGGCTTGTTTCCCCAACAGACGCTTCGCCGCCAGGATGCGTGCCGCGAGGACGCCGCCGTGCCGGACCGGCAGGTCGCCATGGAGCCCGTTGTCCGCGCGCTTCATTCCGTTTGCATGGCCTGTCTCGGCAAGCGCAATCGTCCCGGTGTCGTGCCCCTTCTTGACGACACCCGTCCGATGGTGATGAGCGCCCGGCGGGGTCTGTCGCAGCACACGCTGGGAAGGCCGATCGGCGTGCGAGATGTCGACCGGCCTGTCAGACGATGCGCGGTCTGCGCCCGGAGGAGCCTTGGCGAAGCCGGGCTGCACAGAATGGCCGGATGCAGCACTGCTCGACGCCACGGCGTCGGCGGCCGGCGGCCGTCCGTTTCCCGTTCCTGTTGCTTGAGGTCGCTGCGGCGCGTGCGGCCGGCGGAGGGAGGCAGCGATGGCTGCATCAGCTTCATGCGCATGCGCGAGCAGGGCCATCAGGGCCAGAAAGGCCCCCGTGCGCGGCGCGCCAGGGGTGGGCAAATGCGCCGCCTTGCTGCGGCGCTGCAGCCGCGGGTGCTTCTCCATCCACTCGTTGTGACGATCGGTGGCCGCTCTCGTTGCGGTCAGGATCGGGTTGAACGTGGTTGGTCCCGGCACGAGTGTTCCTGTTGTTCGTGATGATGGGGAACAGGCTGACGGACGATCAGCCTTCCTTGCATGCTGAACCTGCGTGCTTCGGGCTAGCGCTATCGGCGAAACACTGAAGTGAGCGCATGGAGAGAACCGCGATCGCCCGGCCGCAGCGGCGGATCGCGGCAGCCGTGGCGGGTCAACAGACTGTTCCGCGGGAAAGCGGGTCCACTGGCGGAGATCGACAGGAAACCAGGACCGGCACGCCTCTATGAGGTGATTCGACTGCTGCTGCCGCCTGGTTCCATAAGAAGGCTTATGCGATTTCCGGCGAGCGCTCGGGCGTGTCCCCCCGATCCCTGATGGATGCGCAAAAGATATTTGTCGGCGGCGATCGGGAATTATTTGTCGCTAAAAGCGACCTAACCCGTTGATCGATAAGGCGTTGGCAGCGGCGGAATTGCCGCCCCCTTCTGCCTGCCGCTCGCAACTCCGGCAGTCATTTCGGAAGCCTTTGCAACTACTAGGCTTTTTGCCGAACCCCAAAATATTGGTTCGCGGCTAGAAGGCAGCGTTGTCGAACGGATTGGCGAACCCAGATTACCCTCTCCACGACGGCCGACGTTCGCCAAACGGAAGGCCCCGGCTCCCATGCTTCTCAGTGAGCCACGTACGTCGGTAATGGTCATATCGTTCCGAAACGACGGCGGTGATCCGTCGCGCGACCGCAATCCGCTCGCTGGAATCGATGACTTCTCCCCCTGTCTCATCATCCCGCGCTACCTTCGGGTCGGGGAGGCATCCGGCTTCCAGCAGAATTGAGAAAAGAGCATCATAAAGCTCTTCATGGCTTGGATGAAAGTTTCCGTATATAAAATAGTCAGCTTCAACGCCGATGTGGCTACAGAAAAGCAACAGGAATGTTGCAGGTATCCTTACCTCGCCGCTGAGATAATTTTGCACCGAGCGGTAAGGAATGCCTAGATCAGCGCTGAGGGATCTCATTGAAACGCCCCGCAGCTTCATAACTTCTCTCATGCGAGCGGCGAGCTGGGAATCGTTAAGCGCTGTTGACATATACCTATTTAGGTGCAATCGTGTGCATTATGCACCAGATCAAGCGCACCTTCCCTCATTCTTCTGAGGCCTCGGACAACTTGTACCATGCGGTACGCGCGGCATTTGTCGCCCGTGGCACGAGTTTGGCCGCTTGGTGTACGACACAGGGCATCAATAGGCAAACGGTTGAGAAAGCGCTGAAAGGGCAGCGACACAGCAGGCGAGCAAAGCAACTCCGGCAGCAAATCATTGAACAACTTATGACCAATGGAGATGAAGCGTGACACGCTTTATCCCCGTCTCGGAGCTTGCCCAAGCAGC
This sequence comes from Chelatococcus caeni, assembly GCF_014196925.1. Lineage (GTDB taxonomy): Bacteria > Pseudomonadota > Alphaproteobacteria > Rhizobiales > Beijerinckiaceae > Chelatococcus_A > Chelatococcus_A caeni. The sequence goes on from NZ_JACIEN010000004.1 coordinate 104,670, forward strand.
TGGTCTAACAAATAGAGCTATTGAGAGAGCTATTACCCGGACTGTCGCCGGCCAGCGGGCCACATGGCGCGGTGCCACCCTCGTCGTCCGCAAAGTTCACGGCCGTGGCGGCCGTTCCGGTATTCGCTACGAAGTCCGCGTCGACAGCCTCCCGCTTGAGCTTCAAGAGCGTCTAAGAGCCCTGAAATCGACCTCTGAGAGCCCTCTCAGGCATGGCGAGAAGGCCCAGCAGGAGCGGGACTGGTGGTATGGACTGATCGCCCCTGCCCTCGTTCACGAGCGTCATTCCCGCGCACGCGGCGCAGCCATCGCGGAAATCGTCTCGCGCCGGCACATGCGGCCCGATGGGCGCTGGGTCAGCGTCAGCGAGCGCACCGTGCAGCGCAAGATCGCCGCTTTCGAGGATGAGGGATACGCCGGGCTCGCCCGGCGCAAGCGGGCCGATGCCGGCGCGCCGCGCGTCATCGTCTCCTGGCGATGGGACAAGGCCGTCCCGCTCGACGATGCCGGGAAGCACCGGATTGCCGATGCGCTGCGCCAGTATGTGCGCGGCCTGCACAAGGCCGGCGAAGCCCGAGCCCTCCTCGCCGATCTCGCATCGTTCAAACTGGAGCAGTTGACGCGCAAGGCCGGCTGCGACCTCGGCGCTCAGGCGAGCGAACTTTGCCGCGTCCCCCAGCCGTTCCTGGATCAGGAAAAGGCTTATCGGCGTGTCGCGCTGCTGCGGCGGGACCGCAAGACCTTTGAGGATCAGAAGCCCCGCGTCCTGCGTAAGCTGGCGGGGGCGCCGATGGAAGTCGTCTATGGCGACATTCACCCCGTGGATATCGTACTCCGGCGCGAGGACGGCTCGACCGCCCATGCCCGTGCCATCGGCTGGCTGGACGATGCGACCCGACGCGTCTGGCTCGACATCATTCTTGTCGAGAAAGGCAAGGGCATCCGCAACCGCGATGTCATCCAGAGCTTCATCAACATGGTGAATGCATGGGGGGCGCCCAGGACGCTCTATCTCGACAACGGCAGCGAGTATAACTGGGCCGAGTTCATCGACGACGCGCTCCAACTCCTGGACAAAACCGGACAGCCGCTGATCGAGCGCGTGGAGCCTGGCCGCGCGGGAATAGTCCGTGCTCAGCCTTACAATGCCGCCGCGAAGTCGATCGAAGGCATCTTCAGCGTTCTCGAGCGCAACTATTTCCAAGCGGTCCCCGGCTGGATCGCTGGCGACCGCATGAAGAAGAAGACGAGCAGCGTCGGCGGAAAGGTGGAGCCCTTTCCGGGCACGCTGGAGGAGTTCCGCGACCTCATCGGCATGCAGATCCGGCTTTATCATCGCATCTGCCAGCAACGCGGCAAGCTCAAGGGCCGGTCGCCGGATCAAGCCTATAAGGAGGCCATCGACGCCGGGTGGACGATGACGGCGGTGCAGGCGGATGCCTTCCGCCTCGCCTTCTCCCATGTGCGCGAGCTGACCGTCTGGCAGGGCGCGATCTCGTTCAAGAGAGAGCGCTGGACCTGCCGGGAACTGGTCAGGTGGCAGGAGCGCAAGATCTCCGTCCGCATCCCCAAATATGAGGATTGGAACCGTCTGCCCTTGCTGGATCGCGACGGCAATCTGGTCGGATTCGCGGAGCGGCAGCACGCCTATCATCCGCTCGACACAGCCGGCGCCGTCGAGGCGCGCGAGATTTCCCGACTGCATACGAAAGAAGTCATCGCGATGGCGCGGTCCGCGCCGGACGTCGATCTCTTGCGGGAGCGTTCCGCCTTCCTGGACGCTCAGCCGCCTGCGCCCGTCGCGCCGATCGGCGCGACCATTGGCGCGTCTGACGAGGCGGAGCGTTTCCTTGCGGCGTGGAACGAGACGCCAGCCGAGCGCCGGAAGCGTGAACGCCGTGAGAGGGAGCTGAAGGCCCATGAAGAGATCGAGTCCTTCGCGGAATACAAGGCCATGTCGAGCAAGCTGAGGAGGGCAGGTTGAGCTTGCAGATCATCACCCCCATGGCGCCGGATTTCTGCGCCGAGACTTCCGTTTCGAGGCGGATCGAAGATGCTGTCGAGTTCGCCATCATGACCAATGGCGCTGTCGGCGTGCGCGGTGCGCCGGGCATCGGCAAGTCGGCGACCGTTGGCAAGCTGCTGGCATCCGACAAATGGCGCATCGTTGCCTTCGAGGTTCCCGCCGGGGCCGGCACCCAGCGGAACCTTGTCAGTTGGGCTTGCACTGCGCTGGATGTCCCGAGCTGGGCCGGCCAGCATGTCGGCGCGGTCCTTTCTCGCATCCGCGAGCGCCGTACTTGCGCATGTCTGATCGTCGATGAAATCCAGAATGCGGACAGTGCCGGCGTTCGGTCGCTCCTGTCCCTCAACGAGCATGGAGGACTGCCGCTTGTTCTCATCGGCAACAACGAAGCCCTGACGCCGCAGGCCAATAACGCTGCGGCCTGGGCACAGATCGAGGACCGCGTGACGAAGATCGTGGAGTTGGAGGCCTCGCTTGCCTCCGACATCGAAGCCATCGCGCGCGCATGGGCCGTTTCAGGTTCGGATGCGCTGGAAGTCGTTGTCGCCTACGGCGAGAACCGCAGCCTGCGCAAGGTTATCCAATTGCTCCGGGCAGCGAGCGCCATGGTGGAATGGAAAGAGCCCCTGACCATCGATCATCTGAAAAGGGCGCTCCAATACATCGGCGCGCCGGTTTCGCATCTTTCGCGCTGAAGGTGAATTCAAGGAATGCCAAGGAACACGAGGGTTGAGGCAATGAAGGACGATGTTACCGGCTCCGAGGTCACCAGTTCGGTATCCCCTGACGACAGCAACATCATCGCCTTTTCGGGCGAAAGGCCGAGAAAGGCGCGGCGCGACGGCGGCAACCCGACGACGGAAGAGGTCAAGCACCTTATCCAGCGCATGTACATCAAGGATGTGACCAACAGCCTCTATCAGATCGACACCCTGGTGCTGTGCGCACGCGAGAAGGTCAAGGGCCGCAGAAGCGACAGCCTAGCGCGCACCAAGGCCCTGCTCGATGTCATCGTCAACTTGTCGAAGGAGGCGATCGAGACTTACGAGCAAACGTCGGAGCTCCACAAGAGCCTGCTCGACGCCTGCGCGCCTCGGGAGTGAGCGCCATGCCTCTTCCGAGCAACCAGCTGGCGGTCATTCATCTCGCCAAGAAGAGCCTCGGTCTCGACGACGAGACCTATCGCGCCGTTCTGACGTTCCATGCCGGTGTGAGCAGCGCGAAGGATCTCACCCCGGCCGGGTTTGAGGCCGTCATGCGCTACTTCAACGCCTGCGGCTTCCGATCGACGTGGAACGCGAGGACCTTTGGAAGAAGACCGGGCATGGCAACGCCCAGGCAGATCGACCTGATCCGTAGCCTCTGGCGCGACTGGTCCGGCGCTGACGATGAGCAGGCCCTCGGCCGTTGGCTGGAGCGGAGCTTCGGCGTCTCGGCGCTTCGCTTCCTGTCATCGACGAAGGCGGGTGACGCCATCAACGGCCTTAAAGCCATGATCCGCCGCAAGGACCGGCCTTCCAATGGCAAATGAACGGCGGCCGGGAGGTCGCGACCCCTCCGCGGGTTAGCACCGGCACTGGCGAAATTCGCACGGCCGCCGTAGTTCTTATAACGTGGTTCCCTCTGCATCGCCAATCGGCCGTTTTGGCGGAGAAGGCCGACAAGAGGGCATGGCGGGCGCGACGGGGAATTCCCTTCGCGAATGTTTCGATCCCGCTCTTAGGGGCTCTTATTTGCTCTTAATGAGCCACGAGCGCGCAGCCCTCCCCGCTCGGCTGAGAGCGCCCCTCCCTTCCCGGCAACATCCCGGAAGATATTCAGGGGAGGAAGCAGTTCCTCCTCATGCCAGTGTGCCTTCATGCTGGCCGACAAAAAATCCCCTTCGAAGCCTCGCCCTTCGTCCTCTCCCTCCGTGGCGGGTTCGCCTGTTGACGCCACGGTCGAGGAGCCCGGCAGCGTTTGGTCCATGGCGCTGCCGGGCATCCTCGGGGAGATCGAGGAAATCGCAGGGCGTGAGGTCGCCGAGACGATTGCTTTCGCTAGGGGCGGGCAGACCACCTCTTTCCTGCCTGCCGACCGCATGAAGGAAGGCAACTGGCTCGTCGAACTGGTCGGGCTGGAGACGGCACGCAAGATCGCCGATGGCTTGAACATCGTCGGCTCCCTTTCACTCGCCATTCCACTTGGCGGATCGAGCGCATGCACAGCAGCAACGCGCATTCGCCAGGAAAAGGCCATGGCCCTCTTTCGTGACGGACGCTCGGTGCGGGCGGTCGCGCTCGCGCTCGGCATGACAGAACGTGGCGTTCGCCTCATGCGGCAGCGCCTTCGCCAATCTGGAGACCTGACGTGCTGATCAATTCCCAAAACCTTCAGATGCTGTTCAAGGGCTTCAAGTCGATCTACACGAATGCCTTCGAACAGACGGAATCTCACTACAGCAAGATTGCCATGACCGTCTCCAGCTCCACGCGGGAGGAGGAATACGGCTGGCTCGGGCAATTCCCGGAACTGCGCGAGTGGATCGGCGACAGGCACATCAACCGGCTGCGCGCGGACGGCTTCAAGATCAGGAACCGCAAGTTCGAAAGCACGGTCGAGGTCAAGCGGGACGATATCGCCGACGATACCATCGGGCTCTATCGTCCCATGCTCTCCGAGATGGGGCGTGTCACGAAGCAGCACCCCGACACGCTGGTGTTCAAGCTGCTGCGGGATGGCTTCACGACCAAGTGCTATGACGGGCAGAACTTCTTTGACGAGGAGCACCCGCTTTCCGGGCCGGGCACGCCCCTGGCCGATCAGGCCGTGTCCAACATGCAGCCCGGCGCGGGGCCGGCCTGGTTCCTGCTCGATACCTCACGCGAGGTGAAGCCTATCATCTGGCAGGAGCGCGAGAAATACGAGTTTCAGGCGGTCAACGACCACAACGATACCGAAGTCTTTCTCAAGGATCGTTATCTCTACGGTATCCGCGCCCGCGTGAACTGCGGCTTCGGTCTCTGGCAGCTTGCATTCGGCTCGAAGGCCGGGCTGACGCCCGACAACTTCGCTGACGCCCGGTCGCGGATGATGGACTTCAGGGGGGATCGCGGCCATCTGCTCGGCATCTCGCCCAAGCTGCTGGTGGTTCCTCCCGCCTTGGAGGCCGATGCCCGGCGCCTGTTGATGGCCGATGTCATCGACGGCACGTCGAACATCTGGCGCGGTGCGGCCGATCTCCTGGTCACGCACTACGTCGGCTAGCGCCTCGCCGGAGGGCGCGATGGCGCTCGATATCGATGTCATCCTCAAGCTCGTCGACAAACTCAGCGCCCCGGCGAAGAAGGCCAAGGCCTCCCTCGCCGGCGTGGAGCAAACGACCAAGGAAGTCCGCAAGGCGACGGACGCTGCGACCAAATCCACGCGTGGCCTGACGCGCCAGCAGTTCGGCCTCGGCCGCGCGGTCATTCAGACCCGCCGTCGCTTTCTCTCCTCCATCCCCGCTTATGAGGCTGCTGGTCGGCGCATCGGATTGGGCATCCGGTCGATGTATGACGGGGTTGCGCTTGCCGGCCGGCAGGCGACCACTGCCGCACGCCTCGGCGTGCGCGTCGGGACGCGGCTTGCCGCTGCCGGCGGGCTTTCCTTCGGCGGCCTCGTCGCCATGGGCCGCGCCTATGCGAATGTGGTTGACGAGCAGGCCAAGCTGGCGCGGCAGACCGGCTTCACCATCCAGCGCCTGCGCGAACTGAACTTCGTCGCGGGCCGGCAAGGCGTCTCGGGTTCCGAGCTGGCAACGTCGCTCGACGGCCTCAACAAGCGGATGGGCGAACTGCGCACCGGCCGGGGCTCACTCGTCTCCTATCTGAAACGCGCCAATCCAAAGCTGCTGGGCCAACTCAGGAAGAGCAAGGGACCGGAAGCAGCCTTCGATCTCATGATCGACGCCCTGTCGAAGATCGAGGATCCGGCGCGGCGGGCGGCTCTTGCCCAGGCGGCGTTCGGGCGCTCCGGCCTCGTCATGACCCGCATCGCCGAACTCGGCAAGGATGGGCTGGCGGACATGACCGCCGAGGCGCGCCGTCTCATGGGCGTCCTGGGCGGTGAAGCGGGCAGCGAGGCGGAGGCCTTCAACGACGCGCTCGGTGACGTTACCACCACCATTATCGGCCTGCGCGATGCCATCGCGTCCAAGGCCCTGCCTGTCCTGACGCCGATGCTCGTTCAATTGCGCGACTGGATCGCCGCGAACCGGGAACTGGTGTCGACCGGCATCGTCGACTTCGTTCGCGCCTTCGGCGAGATGCTCGGCCGCTTCGATCTCAATCAGGTCATCGCCGACGTGCGGGGCATCGCGGACGCGGTGCGCTCGGTCGCCGATGCCGTCGGTGGCTGGAAGACCCTGGGCTATGCCGCAATCGCAGTGTACTTCGTCCGGCCGCTCAACAAGTTGCGGCAGTCGCTCTTCAAGCTGGCCTCGGGGGTCGCCGCGATCGGCGCAAACACTGTCCGCGCCTTCGCCCCGCTCGCCGGCTACTTCCTCCGCTCGTCCGGAGCGGTCGAGGGCCTGCGCAACGCTCTGCGCGGCCTCAGCCTGCGTGGCGTCCTGATCGCCGGAGGCGCGCTCGCCATCGGCTCCATGATCCTCGACGATCTGAAGCGCACGCGCGAGGAGCGCCTGGCGCTTATCAACGAGAACTGGGAAGCCGCCGACACCCTCAACAGCTGGATGGAGAACGAGACGGCGTTCGGCCGCTGGTTCCGCCGGACGAACGACCGCGTGCAGGAGTGGAAAGGCGAGGTCGCCCGCTCGATTGGTGAGGTCATCGACGACATCAAGGCGATGTTCGCCGAGATCGACCTGACCGAGATCGGCCGCTCCATCCTCATGTCCCTCTGGGAGGGCATGAAGTCGGTCGCTCGGGACATCAAGGCGTGGATCGCCAATCTCGGGAGCGAGATCCGCAGCGCCCTCACCATCGACTGGTCGGCCATGGTCCCCGACTGGGTGCGCAACACGATAGGCTGGCAAAAGCCGTCAGCATCGTCAAATTCGCCGGCCGGGCCAGTTGCACAGCCCACGGCGCCAGTCCCGCGCATGCTCTCCGATGTCGTCAACGAAATCGACCAGAGCCAGACGCTCAATCAGAACATGCCTGTCAACGTCAGCAATACCGTCAACATCAAGACCTCGTCGCCTTCGACGGCAGCGGAAATTGGACGAGCGGCAGCCGGAGCAGTCGAACGGGGCACGCGCCGCGCGTTGGGCGCACTTCACGACGGCGGCATGGCCGGGCCGGCCTTCCTTGGCTCTCCCTGACGCCTCGATCACGAGTACTTTCCCGGTCTCGATCGATCCCGCCTGATCCCGTTTAATCCCGCCTATGCCGCCAGATAATCCCTATAACCGACAGATAATGATTTTGTATCCACTGATCGGTTCAAAGTCTGGCGAACCCGGACTGCTCCTGCACGTCGCCGGGGGCGAGAAGCTGTCCGACAAGGGGCAACGCCCGCTCCAACGCGCCGATCGGCGGTCCTCCGAGGCTGAGCCGAACACCGGACTGCGTGGCGTCCGGATCGACGAGAAACATGGTTGGAGACGGCACGATCACGCCCCTCTCCGCCGCCCGTCGCGCCACATTTTCGGCCTCGGTCACCGGCATGGGCAGCCAGAGATGAAATCCTGCCGCCGAAGCCGACACCCGGCCGCAGGGCAGCAAGGTGCGGGCAAGATCGCAGCGCTTCCGCGCCTCCAGGCAAATCGACGCCGCAACCGAGCCCGCGGTCCCGTCCGTCAGCCATTCTTCCATCATCATGCTGGTTACCGGCGAGGCCATGGAGGATGTGGCTTGCAGGGCGGACAAGGCGCTGCCGACCAGTGCCTCGGGGACGGCCAGCACTCCGATCCGCAGGCCGGGGCTCAGCGTCTTCGACAGGCCGCCCACATAGAGCGTCCGTTCGGGAGCGAGTGTCGCCAGCGGCGGCAGGTCCGGCGGCGCGAAGATGGAATAGACGTCATCCTCGACGATGAGGACGTCATGAGCCCGGCACAGTCGAACGATGTCCTGCCGCCGGGCGAGCCCCATCGTCGCGGCGGTCGGGTTCTGCAGGGTCGGCGTGACGTAAAGAACGCGTGCGGACATTTCGGCGGCGCGGAACCGCAAGGCCCGCTCCAGCGCCTCCGGCAACAGGCCTTGATCGTCCATCGCAAGGCCGGTCAGGACGTGGCCATTCTGCCGCGCCAGTGCGATCGCTCCCGGATAGGTGATGGATTCGGTCAGGACGGCGGCGTCTCGTGGGCAGGCCACGGCGAAGGCGACGGCCAGGGCGTGCTGCGCACCATTGCAGAGCAGGACACGATCCGGCGTGACCTCCAGCCGTTGCAGGCCCAGCCAGTGCGTCATCCGGGCCCGGTGTGCGTGGCTGCCGGCGGCGGACGCATAGGCGCCGAAGGTTCCGGCGTCGAGGCGCCTGGCGAGCCTGGTGAGCGTCGCCGCCAGGAGGCGATCGCTCAGCACCTGCGGCGGGGTATTGATGCTCAGGTCGATGATGCCCGCCGGCCTGGGCGGCAGTCCGGTGACGAACATTCCCCGCCCGCGGACGCTATGCACCAGACCGCGCCGTTCCAGAATGCCATAGGCTTTGGTGACGGTGCCGAGGCCGATCCCGAGGCGATAGGCGAGATCGCGATGCGGCGGCAAGCGGGCGCCGCCGGGCACGGCCCCTGAGGCAATATCTTCCGCGAGCGCAGCGACCAGCCGTTGGCAGGGCGGCCCCTTCGTTTCGGCCAGGCGGGGCGTCCAGGGAGAGGCAAGGCGCATCGAGGGTCCAGAAAAGTGTCACGTGACGCTTTATCGATTTATCGGAAAGCGTCACGTTTTTATAGTGCCGCCGAGCACCCGTCAGTCTCTTTGGCTCCCCTTGTGACTTCAGATCTTCTTCTTGCCTTCACCGCCTATGCCTTCGTGACCTCCATCACGCCCGGGCCCAACAACACGATGTTGCTCGCATCAGGAGCCAACCACGGGTTTGGCCCGACGGTGCCGATGATCTTCGGCATCAGCATTGGCTTCACGGCCATGGTGCTGGCGGTCGGGCTGGGGATTGGAAGCGTGTTCCTCGCCTTCCCGATCCTGCACGATGCGCTTCGCTACGGCGGCGCGGCTTACCTCATCTACCTCGCCTGGCGCATCGGCGGCTCAGCGGCGACAAGCGCGGATGGTTCGGACGCCAGGCCGCTCAGCTTCCTGCAGGCAGCGGCTTTCCAGTGGGTCAATCCCAAGGCGTGGATCATGGCCGTCGGGGCCGTTGCGACCTATACGCCTCAGGACGGTTTCCTGCTGAACGTCGTGACGGTGGCGGCCCTGTTCATGGTGATCAATGCTCCCTGCGTCAGCGCCTGGGCGGCATTCGGAACCATATTGCGAGGATTTCTGAGTAATCCTGCCTCTCGGCGTGTCTTCAATATCGCCATGGCACTGCTGCTGCTCGCGTCCCTCTATCCCATCGTCACGGCAGCAACGTAGCGGCGAAATTGCCGGCCGAATCCCCGTACCGGCGGTGCGGACAATCGCCGCCGGATTCCGCAGGCGACCGCGCCGCGGCCCATAACTGGCTCGCCGCCACTGGCAAAGCGCGCCGCAGCTCCTAGATGACGCCAGCACGGGTGTTGCGACGATGGTGACTGTCGCGCCGGCCCGTGGCCTGCCGCCGACGCATTCTCATGACCTACATCATGCGGATCGACTGTCAGAAATTGCCCTCAGTCATGTTCGGAGTTCATGAATGCGCCGTGAGGATCTCGTCGACCTCAACGTTTTTCTCGCCGTGGCCGAGGAGCACAGCTTCACGCGGGCCGCGGCCAGGCTCGGCACGTCGCAGTCATCGCTGAGCCACACGATCCGGCGGCTGGAGGCGCGCCTCGGCGTGCGGCTGCTGACCCGCACCACGCGAAACGTCGCGCCGACCGAGGCGGGCGAGCGGCTGCTCGGCACGTTGCGGCCGGCCCTCGACAGCATCGCGACCCAGCTCACCCTGCTCGGCGAATTGCGGGAGAAGCCGGCGGGGACCATCCGCATCACGGCCTCCGAACATGCGGCGGAGACCATCCTGTGGCCTGGCCTCGAAAGGCTCCTCCCCAATTATCCGGACATTCACGTCGAACTCAGCATCGATTCCCGCTTGACCGACATCGTGAGCGAGCGCTTCGACGCCGGGGTCAGGCTCGGCGAGGCGCTTGCCAAGGACATGGTGGCGGTGCGGATCGGCCCGGATCTGCGCCTGGCCGTCGTCGGCTCGCCCGCCTATTTCGCCAGGCATCCGGTTCCCTGCATGCCGCACGAGCTGGCCGAGCACCGCTGCATCAACATGCGCTTCTCGACCGGCGGCGGTCTCTATGCCTGGGAGCTGGAGAAGGACGGCCGCGAGCTGCGCGTCCGCGTCGACGGGCAGCTGACCTTCAACAATGGCAACATGATCGTGCGCGCCGCCCTCGCCGGCTTCGGGCTCGCCATCGTCATGGAGGATCAGGTCACCGCCCATCTGGCGGACGGGCGCCTCGTGCGGGTGCTGGAGGACTGGTGCCCGCCGTTCGCCGGCTATCATCTCTATTATCCCTCGCGGCGGCAGCCCTCGGCAGCCTTCGCGTTGCTGGTGGAAGCGCTGCGCTATCGCGCATAACAGGCGCCGGTCCCCCTCTTCCCAAAGGCAATTGCGGCGACACGGGCCGTCAGGCGCCCTGCTCCTCTACAGGGGCTGCCGCTCTCATTCATGAAGCCGGTTCATAAGCCTTATCGGGAAACCGCATCTAATCGTCGCTTGTATTCGCTCTAAATCTAAACCTCACACCGGCAGGCGCGACCTCGGCCGCCTGCCGCACCACCAGGGACATTTGCCCGCCTCTCCGGGGGCTCCCGCCGTCCCGTCGGTGGCTTTTCCGCTTGAACGGCCCGCAAGGAGCGGTTGCATGAAACTGACAGTGAATGACCGCGAATTCACGATCGATGCCGATCCCGAGATGCCGCTGCTGTGGGTGCTGCGCGACGTCATCGGGCTGACGGGCACGAAGTTCGGTTGTGGCGCAGCCCAGTGCGGCGCCTGTACGGTACATGTCGACGGCCAGCCCATCCGCTCCTGCGTGACGCCGGTGAGTGCCGTCGAGGGGCAGAAGGTCGTGACCATCGAAGGCCTCGGCGGCAACAAGGTCGCCGACGCGGTGATCACGGCCTGGACGGCGCTCGACGTGCCGCAGTGCGGCTATTGCCAGTCGGGACAGGTCATGGCCGCCGTGGCGCTGCTGACGGAGACGCCGAAGCCGAGCGACGCGGACATCGACGCTGCCATGGACGGCAACCTGTGCCGTTGCGCCACCTACCAGCGCATCCGCGCCGGCATCCACGAAGCCGCCCGCACCCTGGAGGGCTGACCCGATGCGTTTCTTCGCTCCTCCCGTTCCTTCTCCGGCGCTGAGCCGCCGCCGCTTCCTCGTCCTGTCCGGCGCCGCGGGCGCCGGTCTCACGCTCGGTCTGCCGGCCGTGCGGGCCGCTGCGCAGCCGGCGGCGGCTGCAGGCGAAGCCCCCTTTGCCGCCTATCTGCGCATCGCCCCGGACAACACCGTCACCGTGCTGTCGGCGCATCTGGAAATGGGCCAGGGGGCCTATTCCGGCGTCGCCACTCTGGTGGCCGAGGAACTCGGCGCCGCCCCTGCCCAGATCCGCGTCGACGGCGCCGCCGGCAATCCGAAGCTCTACGGCAATCTCGCCTGGGGCGGGGCCATGCAGGGCACCGGCGGATCGACGGCCATGACGTCCTCCTTCGAGCGCTACCGGCGCGCCGGCGCCACTGCGCGTGCCATGCTCGTCGCAGCCGCGGCAGACCAATGGGGCGTGCCGGCCGGCGAGATCACGGTCGAGGGCGGCGTCATCTCCCACGCCTCGGGGCGTCGCGCCACCTTCGGCGAACTGGCGGAGAGCGCCGCCCGCTTGCCGGTGCCCGCCGAGGTGTCGCTCAAGGACCCGAAGGACTGGACGCTGATCGGCAGCGAGACGTTCCGCCGCGTCGACAGCGCCGACAAGTCGACCGGCCGGCAGGCCTATACCATCGACGTCAGGCTGCCCGGCATGCTGACGGCCGTGGTGGCGCACCCTCCCCGCTTCGGCGGCACGGTCCGCTCCTTCGACGCGACGGCGGCGAAGGCCGTCAAGGGCGTCGTCGACGTGGTTCAGATCTCGCGCGGCGTCGCCGTCATCGCGGAGCACACCTGGGCCGCCATGAAGGGGCGCGAGGCCCTTACCGTGGAGTGGAACCTCGAGGCTGCGGAAGGCCGTGGCTCGGCCGAGCTGATGGCCGAGTACAAGCGCCTCGCCGCAGAACCGCCGACCGCCGTCGCCGATCGCCGCGGCGATGCCGGGGCGGCTTTCGCCGGCGCCGCGAGGGTGGTCGAGGCGACCTACGAGTTCCCCTATCTCGCCCATGCCGCGCTGGAGCCGCTCGATGCGGTCGCCCGCCGGGAGGGCGACGTGCTCGAGGTCTGGGGCGGCCACCAGATGCCGGACCTCTACCAGGCCATGGCCGCCGAGATCGCCGGCGTATCGCCGGAGAACGTGCGCCTTCACGTCATGATGACGGGCGGCGGCTTCGGCCGGCGTGCGACGCCCGATGCCGACGTCATCGTCGAGGCCGTCGAATGCGCCAAGGCGATCGGCTGGCGGGCCCCGGTCAAGGTGCTGTGGACGCGCGAGGACGACATGGCGGGTGGCCGCTACCGGCCGATGTACCTTCATGCGGTCAGGGCGGCCATCGACGCGAACGGCAATCCGCTCGCCTGGCAGCACCGCATCGTCGGCCAGTCCATCGTGGCGAACACGCCTTTCGCCGCCTTGATCAAGGATGGCGTCGATGTGACCTCCGTCGAGGGCGTGTCGGGTACCCCCTACGCCATTCCCAACTTCACGGCGGAGCTGACGACGACGTCGAACGGCGTACCCGTGCTGTGGTGGCGCTCGGTCGGCCATACGCATACGGCCTATGCCATGGAGACCATGATCGACGCGCTGGCCAAGGCAGCGGAGCGTGATCCGGTCGAGTATCGCCGCGCGCTGCTGAAGGACCATCCCCGCCACCTGCGCGTCCTCGATCTCGCGGCCGAGAAGGCGGGCTGGAGCGAGCCCTTGACTCCAGGCCGCTTCCGCGGTGTCGCGGTGCACGAATCCTTCTCGACCGTCGTCGCGGAGGTGGCGGAGATCGCGGTAGACGACAAGGGCGGCTTCCGGGTCGAGCGCGTCGTCTGCGCGGTCGACTGCGGCGTCGCCATCAACCCCGATCAGATCCGCGCCCAGATGGAGGGCGGCATCGGCTTCGGCCTCGGGGCGGTCCTGCATTCGCAGATCACCCTGACCGAGGGCGAGGTCGACCAGGGCAATTTCGACACCTACGAGGTGCTGCGCTTTTCCGAGATGCCGCGCGTCGAGGTGCACATCGTTCCCTCGACCGCCCCGCCGACGGGCGCCGGCGAGCCCGGGGTGCCGCCGATCGGCCCGGCCGTCGCCAATGCGCTCGCGGCAGCCGGGCGCGCCGTCAACGTCCTGCCGTTGGCGCAAGGCGCCTGACGCCTGCAGGGCGTCGCGTTCACGAGCATCCGAGGGGGGCGGCGATGCCGGCCTCCCTCGTCGCGTCTCCGGGCCGGCGCAAGAAGCCCGTCGAAATGCCGGGAAGCGCCCCTGCTCCGGCGGTCTGGACCTGCCCGGCTCCTTCTCAGGTCCTGCCGATCGGGTTCGGGATGGCACGACCCGGCTTCGACATCCGGATCTCGACCGCCCTGGCGCCGAGTGCACCGGCGACGCGGCGCGTGTCGGGGCTGGAGCTGGCGGCGAAGTAATCGAAGCCGCGCAGGACGCATGCGTCCGCGAAGCCGGCGGCGTGGAACATGTCGAGGTAATCGTCCTCGATCGAGGCGCCGACGACGCATTCGGCCCAGAGCTTCGGATTGGCGCGCGAGGTCTCGCTGACCGGCTTGGCCACGACGATGTCGGCGATCTGGACCGAGCCGCCCGGACGCAGCACGCGGAATATCTCGGCGAAGGCGCGCGGCTTGTCCGGCACCAGGTTCAGCACGCCGTTGCTGGTGACCACGTCGATGCTGGCGTCGGGAAGCGGAATCGCCTCGGCGTTGCCCTCCAGGACGACGACGTTTTCAGTCCCGGTGCGCTCGAGGTTGCCCCGCAGCTTGTCGAGCATGGCAGGGGTCATGTCGAGGGCATAGACCTTGCCCGCGGGGCCTGCGAGCCGGGCGGCGCTCAGCACGTCCGTGCCCGAGCCCGAGCCGATGTCGAGAATGCGATCTCCCCGACGGATCACGTCGGCGTGGAACGGGAAGCCCACGCCGGCGAAGGACTCCACCGCCGTCGGCGGCAGGGCGTCGAGCCAGGATTCGGGATAGCCGACGAAGAGGCAGGCAGCCCGTCCGGTCGGGAAATGGAAGACCCTTTCCGGCCGCAGCGCCACGTCCGTGTACATGTTGCGCACTGCACCCAGGATCTGCTCCCTGTTGAAGCCCAGCACCGCAACCATGCGTTCCTCCTCCGAGCTCCCCTAGAACTGGTCGATAAGCTGACGGATCCTGTTCCGCAGGATGGCTGTCGGTCGCTTCGCCGCCACCTCGCGCACGCGGTGGCGCAGGGCAAGCTCGAAATCCGCTCGCGAGCAGCAACTCCGGCATTCCTCCAGATGCTGTTCAATGAGACTTCGCCGCCCTTCTCCGACCTCTTCTCCGTCGAGAAAGGTCAGAAGGTGTTCCACGACTTCTTCGCAGCGTATGTTCTTGCTCTCAGGCATCGGAAACCTTCGATTTCGCGGTGTTCAATCCCGCATCCCGGGCCTGTTCCCACAGCGCCCGCTGCAGGAGGCAGCGTGCCCGGCTGAGCCGCGAGCGCACCGTCCCGATCGGCAGGCCCAGCGTCTCGGCCGCCTCCGCGTAGGACTGGCCGTTGATCTCGACCAGGATCAGCACGGTCCGGAATGCCGTGGGGATGGCATCGATGGCCGCCTCGATGTCCTTGCGGAGCATCTTGCGGATCAGTTCCTGTTCCGGATTGCTCCACCAGAGCAGGAAGGGCTGATGCATCTTCTCGAACAGCGAGAAGCAGGACTCCTCGTCGTCGATGTTGAGTGCCTCGGTCTCCGGCCGCATGTGGCGCCGGCTCGAGACGAAGGTGTTGGCCAGGATGCGAAGCAGCCATTTATGAAAGCAGCGGCGGTCGGCGAGCTGGCCGAAATGCGCCCACGCCTTCATGACCGTCTCGGCGACCAGATCCTCGGCATCGGCGGGATTGCGCGTCAGGCGCAACGCCGTGCCGTAAAGGCTGTCCATCAGCCTCTCGATTTCGGCACGGAAGAATGCGCGATCAGGGTCTTCGCCCATGTCGCATTCTGCCAGCCTGCACGGCGGCTCGCAACGAGGGCCTCGCCGGGTCGCGAGGCCGTTTCGTCTCGCGGCCCGATCAGGCCTTCACCGCCAGGAGCGAAACGCTCTTGACGCCGTATTTCCGGCTCGCCCCCTTCGCGTTGTCGAAAATGAACGCGTAGGCCGGGTTGTCTTCCACGGCTTTGACCCGCAGCCCGGCGGCCTCGATGAGAGAGCGGTAGCCGTCCTGCTGCGTCGCGCCCCCGATGCAAGCCGCCCCGAGCGTCGAATTGCAGACGATGCTCTCGGGCAGCTGCGCTTCGGTGACGATGTCCGACAGAGCAAGCCGCCCGCCCGATTTCAGGAAACGTGCCGCTTCCCTGAACACCCTGGCCTTGTCGGGGGCGGCGCCGGCCCGATTGCGCGGGCAGGACCTCCAGCCGTGCCGGAGGTCCATTGCGTCACCGCCTTGGCGTTACTTGGTTGCGGTCACGGTGGTCGGCTTGCCTTCCTCGCCGACAAAGACGACGAGGATCTTGCTCGGACCGTCAGCGACGTTGAAAGCCTGGTGCTTGCGGTTCTGCGCCTCGATGAAGGCTTCGCCGGCCTTGTACCGCTGCGGGTTGCCGCCTTCGGATTTCAGCTCGATCTCGCCATCCATCACGTAGACGTAGACCGGCACCGGATGCTCGTGGAGGGCGGTGCGCCCGTCCTTGTCCAGCGTGCCGATGACCGAGATGATCTCCGGCTTCCCCGTCGGATAGACGATCGGCTCCTCGTCGCGGGTCACTCCCGTCTTGATGAGCGGTTCGGCGGTGAACCCGGCCGGCAAAGCGTCGTCCTGGGCGGATACAGGGACCGGCAGCGCCAATCCCATTGCCGTGGCGATGAAGAGGCTCCTGATGATGCTCTCTCTCATGGGACTTCTCCTTCCTTGCCGGCACGGGCCCCTTTCCGCGCCGCTGCGCAGGTGCGGCGACCGGCCGATCGGAAGGCAAGGACGCGATCGCGGCGCATAAAGTTCCCGGCTCGGGACGCACGGCGGCAAGACCTGCCGATGAGTGGCGTCGCGGGATGGTTGCCGAGGAGATCGTCGGTTGCTGGGCAGGCCAGCGTTGCCAAGGTGCCGCTCAGGTGGCGCGGATCTGCCCCGTTGCCGGACGCGGTGCAGATGGAGAAACTGCCGGTGTTGCGGAGCGGGGCCGGCCCATGTCTAACCCGCCGCATATCAGGGCAAGCTTTCCTGCCCAGGGAGAACGGCATTATGAGCACCGCCAGCGACGCCCGCTTCTGGGACAGGTCTTCCCGCAGATATGCCCGCTCCGCCATCGCGGATCGGGATGGGTACGAGCGCACCCTCGACCGCACGCGCGCCCGTCTGCGGCCCGCCGATGACGTGCTGGAACTGGGTTGCGGCACGGGGACGACGGCACTGCGACTTGCAGGTGGCGTCCAGAGCTATCTCGCGACGGACATTTCCCGCGGCATGATCGCGATCGCCGAAGAGAAGCTGGCGGCGGAGCCGGTCCCGGCGCTCTCGTTTCGCACGGCGACGGCCGAGGAGCTGGTCCGCGACGAAAGCCGGTTCGACGTCGTCCTGGGTTTCAACTACCTGCACCTGGTGCGTGACGTGCCGGGCACCCTGCGTGGCATTCACACGCTGCTGAAGCCCGCGGGCCTGTTCATCTCGAAGACCCCCTGCCTCGGAGACATGAACCCGCTGATCCGGCTGCTCCTGCTGCCCGCGATGCGCGCTGTCGGACAAGCGCCGCATGTCAGTTCGTTCAACACATCCGCGTTGGAACGGCTGATCACCGGCGCGGGGTTCGACATTCTTGCCCGGGAGACCCACGCCAGCAGAGGCAAGGACCGGCGCCCCTACATCGTGGCCCGCAGGCGATGATCACTGGACCGGTCGTCCATTCACCACGCATCTATGGCTGCGGGCAGTCTGCGCCTTCTGGGCAGCCGCGCCGGCCAGGCCCGCGCGGGCCGCGCTCCGCCGGTGGACCGGACGGCTGCTGACGGGGGGCCTGCATGCGGGGCTGTTCCGGCGCGGGCTGTTCTGGCCGCGGCATGGCGGCGGGCGCGCGGGGCTGTTCCGCCCTGCCCGGCCGCGCTCCGGGCATTGCCGGGGCGCCCCCCTCGAACCCGGATGGGCGTTCCGGCCGCGCCGGCCTCGGCCTTTCGCTTCGCGGCGGCGCCTCGCGGACGGACGGCTGCTGCATGCGTGCAGGAGGGGGAGCGGCTGCCGGAGGCCTGGGCTCGCGCCGGGGCCTGGCGTCGGCCGGCGCCTGCCTTGCCGGTTGCCGCGGCCGGACCTCGTCCGGCGCCGTCTGGCGGCCGGGAAGGCGCGCGGCGGGCGGACGCTCCGGCGGTGCGGCGTCGCGCCTCGGCGTCGAAGGCTCACCCGGCGTGCGGCGCTGCCGCGGGGCTTCGCGCTCGGCGGGTCGGGTTCTCCGCTGCGGCCGGACCTCGTCGCTCGGGGCTGTCCGCCGGTCGCGAAGCCGGCCGGGCTCCGGCGCTGGCGCCGATGGCGCCGCGCCTTCTCCGGGCACGGGCAGTTCGCCCGGGGCGCGGCGCTGCCGCGGGGCTTCGCGATCTGCCGGTCGAGGTGTCCGCTCTCGCCGCGGC
This sequence comes from Chelatococcus caeni, assembly GCF_014196925.1. Taxonomy (GTDB): domain Bacteria; phylum Pseudomonadota; class Alphaproteobacteria; order Rhizobiales; family Beijerinckiaceae; genus Chelatococcus_A; species Chelatococcus_A caeni. The sequence goes on from NZ_JACIEN010000004.1 coordinate 122,714, forward strand.
CGGACCTGATCGGCAGGAGCCCTTTCCTGGTCGCGCAGGCGGCCGGGGGCGGATGCGGGCGGCGCCGCGTCCCGGTCCGGCACGGGCGGTTCACCCGGTGCGCGGCGCTGGCGGGGCGCCTCGCCCGGCTGAGCGGGCGCGGGTGAGCCGGGCCGGGCATCGTCGGCCGGCTGCGGCGCCCGGTCGCCCTGCGGCGCCGTGCGCTGCGGGGCAGGCGCGGTCGGGGGCGGTGGCTGATCGGTGCCCGGGCGCGCGCCTTCGGGCGCTGCCGGCGAGGGCGCGGTTTGCGGCGCCTGAACGTCGATGACCCTCTGCGGATCCAGCGCCGGACGGAAAACGCCTTCCGGCCGCCGCCGCGCTGCGCTCGGCACGGGCACGTCGGTGGGGATCGGCAGGAAGCCGGCTGTCGGCGGCGGCGGAGGCGGCGGCAGGCGCTCGAATTCGGCCGGCCGCGGCGGCAGGATGGCGACGGGGGGCGGTGGCGGCGGCGGCAGGTCGCGGATCTCGTAGATCTCGGCATAATCCTCGAACTCGTCCGGCAGCCGCGGCGGCAGGTCGTCGTATTCGATGATGTCGAACTGGCGCGGCGGCTCGAGCGCGACCGACAGCCTCGAGAGGCGGCGGCGGCTGTCCTCGGCATGCGGGCCGCGCGGATAGCGGCGCAGGTAGGTCCAGTATGCTTCCGGCGAATCCATGACGAGGGTGCGGCGCCAGATCAGCGCTTCGCGCCGCTCGGCGAGGATGACCCGCACGCGCCGGGCCATCGGATCCTGCGGATAGACGCGCAGGAACTCCTGGTAGACCGGAATGGTGTCTTCCTCGATCGCATAGACATAGGCTTCCGGAGCCGGCAGCTGCTCGATCGAGCGGCGCGGCGGCGGGCCGGCCACGGGCGCGGACCCGGGCTCGGGCTCGAAGAAGAAGAAGTCGGCGCCGCCGAGATTGAGGCTGTCCCAGGGGGTCTGCCGGCCCGCGGTCGCCTCGTGCACGCGCAGGCGCACGCGGTCGAAAAGCACCTCGAGCGGCAGTCCCGGCTGCTGCATCATCTCGGCGAGCGCCGTGGCGTACGGGCCATAGGGCCCCTGCTCTTCCGGCGCGACCGTGTTCGGCGCCGCTGAGAACGCGATGGCGAATCCCTGCGGGGCATCCATGATGGCGAGGCCCGGCGCGATCGGCTGCCCGCCCAGCTTGGGGTAGGCGCGCGCGGCGTCAAGGATGACGATGTTGATGCCGACCGGCGTTCCGGCCAGCGACCGGAGCATGTCCGAAATCCTGAAGCCTTCCAGCGGAACATCGCTGTCGTTGTTCAGCCGGGCGTCGATCGGTAGGAAATAGTTCTCCCCCTCGATCTGCAACGCCTGGCCCGCCAGATAGACGACGACAGTCGCATCCCGGCCGGCGCCTTGGACCTTGCCCAGGAACTCACGTACGGCATGGCGCAGATCGTCGCCTCCAAGATCGGCTCCGCCCGATACGTCAAACCCGGCCGTCCGCAGGGTCTGGGCCACGAGGCCGGCGTCGTTGAGGGTGGTCGGCAAGCTGCCGCTCGGATAGTCGGCCTGGCCGATGACGAGCGCGAAGCGCTCCTGCTGCGCGAAGGAGGTTCCTGCGCCCATGATGAGGGCGCTGGCCATGATGATCAGAAACAGGGTCCGGCGAAGCATGTCACTTTATTCCTTGTCGCCGCCAGCCCCGGATTTATGGCCTCGATCAGTAAACAGAAATAATAATTCAGACTATACGATCATAATATTCATATTTATACGGTTTCCGGCTGCACGCTGCCGTGTCGGCTTTCATGGCCCCGCCTGTACGCTGTCATTCGCGAGCGTGGTCCTTTCCCGTGCAGCTTTTCGCCTCTTCGGCTGGAAAGAAACGCCCAGCCCGGCATTTCGTTCCGGCAGGGTGTCCGGGTCCGCCGGTCCGGTCGGCGCGCTGCTGCCGCTCGCGCTGTCACGCGGCAGCGGATGCGGCGGACGAACACGGAACAAAAAAACGCCGCTCCGGTTCGGAGCTTCCGGACAGCACCGTGCGGGAGCCCTGAACCATGGCCAGCCTAGAAGAACGGATCCGCAGGCGCGCCTATCAGATCTGGCAGGAGGAAGGATGCCCGACCGGCCAGGAGGAGCGTCACTGGGAGATGGCCCGGCAGATCATCGCCAGCGAGGGCAGCGCGGGCGAGGAGGAGGAGACCGGCGGAGCCCTCGCGCCCGACCCGGCCGGCAGCGCGCGATCGGGCGAGACACCGGCGGAAGCCGCTGGATCTGCCGGCGAGACCGGTGATCTCCCGCCGCCCGCGCCGCCCGGCCGGCGGCGCGCGAAGGCGGAACCGCTCTCCTCCATCGGCAAGCCCAAGGGGCGCCGACGGCAGAGCTGATGCAGCAACGTCGGCAACTGGGGCTGGATAATGTTCGCCATCGACGACGGCTCCCCCTTTCCGCTGGGCGCCACCTGGGATGGGAAGGGCGTCAACTTCGCCCTTTTTTCCGCCCACGCCAGCAAGGTCGAGCTGTGCCTCTTCGAGGCGACGGGCCTGCGCGAGATTCATCGCATCCCCCTGCCCTGCCTCACCGAGCAGGTCTGGCACGGCTATCTCGAGGGGGTCTATCCGGGCCAGCTCTACGGCTATCGCGTCCATGGGCCCTACGAACCGCACAACGGCCATCGCTTCAACCCGAACAAGCTGCTGATCGACCCCTATGCGCGCCAGCTGTCCGGCCGCGTGCGCTGGCACGACGCGCTCTTCGGCTATCGCTTCGGTTCCGCCCGTGCCGACCTCACCTTCGACCGGCGCGACAGTGCCCGCCTGATGCCGAAGGCCGTGGTTGGAAACCCCGCCCACCACTGGGGGGCGGATGCGCCGCCGGGCACCCGGTGGAAGGACACGGTGATCTACGAGGCCCACGTCAAGGGGCTCACCCAGCTGCGCACGGAGCTTCCCCAGCCGCTGCGCGGCACCTATGAGGCGCTGGGGCATCCATTGATTCTCGAGCATCTCGTCCGCCTGGGCATCACCACGGTCGAGCTGATGCCGATCCAGGCCTTCGTCGACGATCGTTTCGTCACGGAAAAGGGCCTGCGCAACTACTGGGGCTATTCCACCCTCGCCTATTTCGCGCCCGAGCCGCGCTATCACGGCAGCGCCGGCACCGACGGCCTGCGCGCGGCGATCCATGCCCTCCACGATGCGGGTATCGAGGTCATCCTCGACGTCGTCTACAACCATACGGCCGAAGGCAACGAGCTCGGGCCGACCCTGTCGCTGCGCGGCATCGACAACGCCGTCTACTACAAGCTGTCACCGCACGACCGGCGACACTGCTGGGACGCCACCGGTACCGGCAACAGCCTCAACCTCAGCCACCCGCGCGTCCTGCAGCTCGTCATGGATTCGCTGCGGCACTGGGTCAATTCGTACCATGTCGACGGCTTCCGCTTCGATCTCGCCGCGACCCTCCTGCGCGATCCCTACGACGTTTCCGACCATGCCGGCTTCCTGCAGGCCATCCGGCAGGATCCGACGCTGAGCAAGGTCAAGCTCATCGCGGAACCATGGGACGTCGGCCACGAGGGCTACCGCCTCGGCGGCTTTCCGCCCGGGTTCAGCGAATGGAACGACCGTTTCCGCGATACCGTCCGCAGCTTCTGGCGGGGCGACCCCGGCAAGCTCCCGGCGCTCGGCGATGCGCTGGCCGGCTCGGCCCTGTGCTTTCGGCCGTCCGGACGACACCCCTGGGCGTCCATCAACTACGTCTGCTCGCACGACGGCTTCACCCTGCAGGACCTTGTCAGCTACGACCGGCGGCACAATGGGGCCAACGGCGAGAACAATCAGGACGGGCACAGCCACAACCTGTCCTGGAACTGCGGCGTCGAGGGCCCCAGCGACGATCCGGACATCATCGCCCTGCGCGCGCGCCAGAAGCGCAACATGATTGCGACGGTGCTGCTCTCGCAGGGCACGCCCATGCTGCTCATGGGCGACGAGCTGTCGCGCACGCAGAACGGCAACAACAATGCCTATGCCCAGGACAACGAGACGAGCTGGCTCGCCTGGGATGACGACGGCGGCGACCGGGCCATGATCGACTTCATGCGCCGCACGATCGCGCTGCGAAAGCGCTTCGAAGCCTTCCGGCGGCGCAATTTCTACTCGGGCCGCGCCACGAACGGGCTCAAGGACGTCTACTGGCTGGCCCCGGAAGGCCGGGAGATGACGGAGAGCGACTGGGACGAGGATCTTCGCCGCACGCTCGGCGTGCAGTTCGGCAACGATGCGCCGGACGCGGTCCGCTTCCTCCTGCTGCTCAACGCCGCGCCGGAGGAGGTTTCCTTCAGCCTGCCGGAGGAGTTCGGGGACGGGCGCTGGATCCCGGTCCTCGACAGCGCCACGCCGGACGGGAGCCCGGCCGCCGACGCAGCCCCCCTGACGCCCGCGGATCCACTCGTGCTCGGCGCCCGCTCGCTGCAGCTGTTTCAACACGCGCCCACGGAGGAGGACGAGGATGCGCCGCCGGCACCCGATGCCCTTCGGCACTGAGCTCTCCGACGAGGGCACGACCTTCTCGCTCTGGGCGCCGACGGCCCGCTCCGTCGCGCTCGATCTCGACGGTCAGCGCGTCGACATGCCGGAGGCGGGCGACGGCTGGCGCCGCCTGCTCGTGCCGGAGGCGCGGGCCGGCACCCGCTACCGCTATGTCATCGACGGCACGCTGGTCGTGCCCGATCCGGCCTCGCGCCGCCAGCCGGACGGCGTTCACGGCCCCAGCCTCGTCGTCGACCCGCAGGCCTTCGACTGGCGCGATGGCGGCTGGCGCGGGCGGCCGTGGGAAGAGGCCGTCCTCTACGAGGCGCACGTCGGCACGGCGACGCCCGACGGGACCTTCGCGGCGCTCGCCGGCCAGCTGCCGGACATTGCCGGCCTCGGCATCACCGCCGTCGAGCTGATGCCGGTCGCGCAATGTCCGGGCCTGCGCAACTGGGGCTACGACGGCGTCCTGCCGTTTGCGCCGCATCATGCCTATGGCACGCCGGACGACCTGAAGCGCCTCGTCGAAACTGCGCACAGCCTCGGGCTCATGGTGCTGCTCGATGTCGTCTACAACCACTTCGGTCCTTCGGGGAACTATCTCCACGCCTATGCCGCGCCGTTCTTCACGGACCGCCATGCGACGCCCTGGGGCCAGGCCATCGACTTCGAGGGCGGCAACGCGCCGGTGCGCGATTTCTTCATCCACAACGCGCTCTACTGGATTGAGGAGTTCCATCTCGACGGCCTGCGGCTCGATGCCGTCCATGCCATCGCCGACGACAGCGACCCGCACATTCTCGACGACATCGCCAGGGCGGTGCGGGAGAGCTTCCCGGACCGGCACGTGCATCTGGTGCTCGAGAACGATGCCAACGAAGCCCGTCATCTCGAGCGCTCGGGGGGAGTGGCGCGGCGCTACACGGCCCAATGGGACGACGACCTGCACCACGCTTGGCATGTCGTGCTCACCAGCGAAAGCTCGGGCTACTACGCGGATTATGGCGACGCCCCGCTTCGGGCCCTCGGCCGGGCCCTGGCCGAGGGCTTCGTCTACCAGGGCGAACCCTCGCGCTTCCGCAAGGGCGCACCACGCGGCGAGCCGTCGCGCCATCTGCCGCCGGTTGCCTTCGTGGCCTTCCTGCAGAACCACGACCAGATCGGCAACCGTGCCTTCGGCGAGCGGCTGACGACGCTCGTGCCGGAGCAGCGCCTCGCCGCCGCGCGGGCCGCGCTGCTGCTGTCACCCCAGGTGCCGATGCTGTTCATGGGCGAGGAATGGGCCAGCACGAGCCCCTTCCTCTATTTCGTCGACTATGCGGAGGAGCCGGATATCGCCCGGGCGGTGCGCGAGGGGCGGCGGCGTGAATTCGCGGAAGGCGCCGGCTTCTCCGATCCGGCGCGCGCCGAGACTATCCCGGATCCGAATGCGCAAGACACGTTCGGCCGCTCCCGCATCGACTGGAACGAGCGGGAGCACCCGCCGCATGCGCCCATCCTCGGGCAGGTGCGGCGCCTTCTCGCCTTGCGCGAGGCGCACGTGCTGCCCCTGCTGCGTTCCGGCTTTCGCGACGCCCGCTGGGATCTACCGACGCCCTATTGCCTGGACGTCTCCTGGCATTTCGAGGCCGGCACCTTGCGCTTCATCCTCAATGTGGGCGACGCGCCGCTGACGCTCTCGGGCGTTGACCAATCCACCGCGATCTCCATGAGCGAACCTGCCCGGCTGGAAGGAGACGAGTGCATCCTGCCGGCCTGGTGCGCGGCTTTTTTCGCCAGCCCCCGGCCATGACGGCGCGTCGTGTCGCCGGGCTCGACGCCCGCCTCGCCAAGGTGGCCGATGCGGTCGGCATCGCGCCGCGCCATGTCGACGGGTTCGGGCGCCTGCGCCGCCCCTCCATCGCGACGCGCCGGGCGATCCTCGCCGCATTCGGCCTTGATGCCGACAGCCTGGAGGTCATGGAGGCGCAGAAGCGGCTATCCCTGCCGCCCTATTTCGTCGCTCGCGCCAAGGAGCCGAGCCACCTGCCCTGGCAGGGTCCGTCCCAGCCGGGCAGGCGCAGGGTGCGGATCACCGACGAGGGCGGCGCCCCGATCGACAGGACCGTCGACGTCGTCGTGACGGAGGCGGGCGCGGCGCTGGCCCTGCCGCCGCTGGGCGCCGGCTATTATCGCCTGCAACTTGCCGACGCGCCTGAAGATGCCGCTACCTGGCTCCTCGTTGCGCCCCCACGGTGCTGGCAGCCGGAGGCCCTGGAGCGGGGCGAGCGGCTCTGGGGCATCACGGCCCAGGTCTACGGCCTGCGCTCGCCCCCCGGGGAGGACATAGGAGACCTGAGCGACATCGGCGATGTCGCTGCCCGGGCAGCGGATCTCGGCGCTGCTTTCGTTGGCCTCAGCCCGCTGCATGCGCTCTTTCCGTCGGACCGGAGCAAGATCTCGCCCTATTCGCCATCGTCGCGCCTGTTCCTCGATCCGCTCTACATCGACCCGGCGGCGGTCGACGGCCGGACGCCGCCAGCGCCTGGCGCCGGGCCCTCCGCTGACAGCCTTCTGGTGGACTACGAAGCCGCCTGGCGGCATCGCTCCGCCGTGCTGGAGAGCCTGTGGCGAGAGCGCCGCGGCGGGGACGATCCCGCCTTCGCGCAATTCGTCGAGAAGCGCGGGCAGCCGCTGACGCTGCATGCGATCTTCGAGGCGCTGTCGGAGCATTTCCGCGACCAGGGATGCCGCTGGAGCGGCGACTGGCCGGCGCCGTTCCGCGACTGCCACGCACGGGAGGTCCGTGACTTTGCCGCGGCGCAGGCCGAGCGTGTGCGTTTCCACGCCTGGCTTCAGTATGAGGCGGACAGGCAGCTCGCCGCGGCGGCGGAGCGGGCGCGGGCCATGCCCGTCGGCCTTTATCGCGACCTTGCGGTGGGGCCGGACGGGGCCGGCTCCGAGGTCTGGGCCCAGCCCGCCGCCTTCGCGCAGGGCCTCACGACCGGCGCCCCGCCCGACCTGCTCGGCCCTCAGGGGCAGAACTGGGGCTTGCCGCCGCCGAACCCCTTGACGATGGCCATGGACGGCTTTGCCGCCTTTCGCGCCCTCGTCGCCGCCAACCTGCGCCATGCCGGCGCCATCCGCATCGACCATGCCTTCCAGCTGCAGCGCCTGTTCGTCATCCCGGCCGGCGCAACGGCTGCCGACGGCGCCTATGTCACCTATCCCTTCGATGCGCTGCTCGCGGTGCTGCGCATCGAGAGCCATCGGGCCCGCTGCCTCGTCATCGCCGAGGACCTCGGCACGGCGCCCGAAGGTTTTTCCGACGCCATCATCGCCTCCGGCCTGTTGAGCTATCGGCTCCTGCCCTTCGAGCGCACGGGGGACGGCGGCTTCCGCTCGCCCCGGAACTATCCCTCCTCGGCGCTCGCGGCGATGAGCACGCACGATCTGCCGACCTTCCGCGGCTGGTGGGCGGCCGCCGATGTCGATGCGCGCGAAAGGCTCGGCATCTTCAGCCGCCGCCGCGCCCAGGACGAGCGGCGCAGGCGGGCGCGCGACCGCGCCGCCCTCGCCGCCGCGCTCGCCGAGGAAGGGCTCGCACCCCCGGAGCCATCGCAGGCCCCGCCGCTCGAGGCGGCGACGCGCTTTCTGGCGCGTACGGCGAGCGCCCTCGTCGCCGTACAGCTCGAGGACATGGCGGGCGAGATGGACCAGGCCAACCTTCCCGGCACGGTCGACGAATATCCGAACTGGCGGCGGCGCCTGTCGATGACGAACGAAGCGCTGTTTGCCGCAGGCGGGACGCTCGCGCGCACGGCAGCGGCGATCGCGGAGGAAGGGCGGTCTCCCGCCGCCGTGCCGCGCCGTTCCGCCGTTCCGCGCGCGACATACCGCCTGCAGTTCAACCGGGACTTCACCTTCGACGGTGCCGGCGCGATCGTGCCCTACCTGTCGGAACTGGGCATCAGCCACGCCTATGCCTCGCCGATCCACCAGGCCCGGGCCGGCTCCACCCACGGCTACGACATCGTCGACCACGCGGCGGTCAGCGCGGAGCTCGGCGGCGAGGAAGGCCTGCGACGGCTCGGCGGGGCGCTCGCCAAGCACGGCCTCGGCCTCATCCTCGACATCGTGCCGAACCACATGGGCATCGGCGGCGCCGACAACCGCGACTGGCTGTCGGTGCTCGAATGGGGGCCCCGGTCGCCGGCGGCCCAGGCCTTCGACATCGACTGGCGCCGGCCCGGGGCAGACGGCAAGCTCGTCGTCGCCTCCCTCGGTTCGCCTTACGGGGAAGCCCTCGACAAGGGCGAGCTGAAGCTCGCCTTCGAGGCGGCCGAGGGGTGTTTCAGCGTCTGGTACTGGGAGCATCGTTTCCCGCTCTCGCCGCCGACCTATCCGATGATCCTCGACCCGGTCCTCGGCGGGCACCCTGCCCTCGCGGCGGCCGTCGACACGCTCCGGAGCCTCGCGGCCACGGACGGGACCCACGCGCTGGAGCTGGCGCAGGAGGTCAAGGCCGACATCGCCGCCATCGCCCGGGACGCGAAAGTGGCAGCGGCCATCGCCGCCCGGGTCGAGGCCGTGAATGGCGAGCCCGCGTGCCTGCACCGGCTGCTCGAGGCGCAGCACTTCCGGCTGGTGCATTGGCGCGTCGGCGCCGATGCCATCAACTACCGCCGGTTCTTCGACATCAGTGACCTTGCGGGATTGCGCGTCGAGGAGCCGGCGGTCTTCGAGCGCACCCACGCCCTGATCGCCCGTCTCGTACGGGACGGCGTCGTTGCGGGCCTGCGGATCGACCACATCGACGGCCTCGCCGATCCCGCCGGCTATCTGGCGGCCCTTCGCCGGAAGGTCGGACCGGAGGTCTATATCGTCGCCGAGAAGATCCTCGAGCCCGGCGAGGAGCTGCGCCGCTGGCCCATCGCCGGCACCACCGGCTACGACGTGCTCGGCCTGCTGGACGGCGTCTTCGTGGACAGCGCACGTGAACGGTCGATGGACGGGATCTACCGCCGTGCCGCCGGCATCGCGGGAGATGTCGAGGAGGACCTGCGCACGGTCAAGGCGATGATCCTCGACACGCTCTTCGCCGGAGAACGCGACGCGCTCGCCGCGCGGCTGAAGGACGTTGCCGATGCCGACCGGCACACGCGGGACTTCTCGCTCAACACGCTGCGGCGGGCCTTGACGGAGATCGTCGCCGCGCTGCCGGTCTATCGCACCTATCTCGACGGGCAGGCGGTGTCGCCGGAGGATCGGCGCATCATCGCCGCCACCGTCGCGGCCGCCAAGGGCAGGACGCGGCTGCCCGACGGTTCGGCCCACGACTTCATCGCCGCGCGCCTGCTTGCCGGTGGCGCGGAAACCGAGGCGGATCTGCGCACGCGCTTTCAGCAGCTCACCGGCCCCGTGATGGCCAAGAGCCTGGAAGACACCCTGTTCTATCGCTGGGTGCGGCTCGTCCCGCTCAACGAGGTCGGTAGCGATCCCGGCCGCTTCGGCGTTCCGCGCCAGGCCTTCCACGGCGCCATGGCCACGCGGGCGGCCGACTGGCCGCATGCGCTCACCGCCACGGCGACGCATGATACCAAGCGCGGCGAGGACACCCGCCTGCGCATCGCCGCCCTGTCGGAAATGCCGGCACAATGGTCGCGCGCCTGGCAGCGCTGGCGGCGCGTCGTGCGGCCGCTGCTGACGGAGATCGACGACCGGCCGGCGCCGGATGCGAACGATCAATATCTCCTGCTGCAGACGATCCTCGGCGCCTGGCCCATCGCCATGCTGGACGACGCCGGTGCGGCGGATTGCACGGACTTTCTCGCCCGCCTCCAGGCCTATGCGGAGAAGGCGCTGCGCGAGGCCAAGCGCCATTCGAGCTGGCTCAACGTCAACACCGGCTACGAGGCGGCGGCGAAACAGCTTCTCGCGGGGCTCATCGTGCCGGGCTCGCCCTTCCTCGACGCGTTCGCCCCCCTCGCCCGGCGCCTCGCCCGGCTCGGAGCGGCGGCAAGCCTCTCGCGGACGGTGCTGAAGTGCACCGTGCCGGGCATCCCGGACATCTACCAGGGCTGCGAATTCTGGGATCTGTCGCTGGTGGATCCCGACAACCGCCGTGCCGTCGACTATGCGGCGCGTCGGGCGGCGCTCGACGTCGCCGCGCGCGCCGGTCCCGCCGACCTGCTGCGCGACTGGCGCAGCGGCGCCGTCAAGCAGGCGCTGCTCGCCCGCCTTCTGCAGCTGCGGGCCGCCCATCCGGCACTCTTCGCCCAGGGGGACTATCGCCCCCTCGCCGTCAGCGGCGCGCGTGAAAGGCACGGGCTCGCCTTCATGCGTGGCGCGGAAGGGGCGCGGCTCGTCGTGGTGGTCGGCCGCCTTTTCGCGGCTCTCCTCGACGAGGATGAAGGCCTGCTGCCGCCTGCGGAGATCTGGCACGACACCGCCGTGGACCTGCCGCCCGGCACCTGGACGGACGTGCTGACGGGGCGCCGGGCGCAGCGCGGAGCCTTGCGGGAACTCTTCGCTCGTTTGCCGGTTGCAGTGCTCCTGGAGACGCGAGATGGCGGATGAGACCCCGTTCCCCTGGCCGCCGGCGGCCGACCGTATCGCCATCGAGCACGTATGGCCGGAGGTCGACTGCGGCGCCACGCCGGTCAAGCGCATCATCGGCGACACGGTCGAGGTCTTTGCCGACATCTTCTGTGACGGCCATGACGTCATCGCTGCCGCCCTGCTCTATCGCAAGGCGGACGAGGAGGGCTGGCGCCATGCACCGATGCGCCCGCGCGACAACGACCGCTGGAGCGGCTCCTTCACCGTCACCGAGACAGGCCGCTACGTCTTCACCATCGAGGCCTGGCGCGATCCCTTCGCGAGCTGGCTCAAGGAGGTCAAGGTCAAGCAGGCCGCGGGGCGCGACCTGACGCTGGAGACCATCGAGGGCGTCGAAATCGCAAGGGCGGCCGTCGGTCTTGCGCAAGGGCCCGAGGCGGTGGACCTGTCGCAGCTGCTGACGGCGGTGCAGGCCGCCCACGCCGACCAGCATCTTGCCATGCTGCTCGATCCCGCCAATGCCGAGCTCATCGGCCGCTGGGGTGAGCGGCTCGACCTTACGCGCTTTGCCGGCGAGCGGACGGTCGTCGTCGAAAGGCCGAAGGCGCGCTTCTCAGCCTGGTACGAGCTCTTTCCGCGTTCCGCCGCCAACGACGGCCAGCGCCACGGCACCTTCGACGACGTCATCGCCCGCCTGCCCTATGTGCGCGACCTCGGCTTCGACGTCCTCTACTTCCCGCCGATCCATCCCATCGGCACCACCAACCGTAAGGGCCGCAACAACAGCCTCACGGCTGCGCCGGACGATGTCGGCAGCGTCTATGCCATCGGCTCGCCCGAGGGCGGGCACGATGCCGTGCATCCGCAACTGGGCACGATCGCGGATTTCCGGCGCCTCGTCGCTGCCGCGCGCGACCACGGCCTCGAGATCGCGCTCGACTTCGCCATCCAGTGCTCGCCCGACCATCCGTGGATCAAGCAACATCCCGAATGGTTCGACTGGCGGCCGGACGGTTCGCTCAAACATGCCGAGAACCCGCCCAAGAAGTACGAGGACATCGTCAACGTCGACTTCTACGGCCACGGCCAGATCTCCCTCTGGCAGGCGCTGCGCGACGTGGTGCTGTTCTGGGTCGAGCAGGGCGTCACCATCTTCCGCGTCGACAATCCGCACACCAAGCCGCTGCCCTTCTGGCGATGGTTCATCGCCGAGGTGAACGGCCGGCATCCGGACGTGATCTTCCTCTCCGAGGCCTTCACCCGGCCGAAGATGATGCGGGCGCTGGCCAAGGTCGGCTTTCAGCAGTCCTACACCTACTTCACCTGGCGCAACACCAAGGCCGAGCTCACGACCTATATGCGCGAGCTGACGAGCGGCGACATGGCCGAATGCTACCGGCCGAACTTCTTCGTCAACACGCCCGACATCAATCCCTACTACCTGCAGAGCAGCGGGCGCCCGGGCTTCGTCGTCCGGGCGACGCTCGCCGCCACTCTGTCGAGCAGCTGGGGCCTCTATTCCGGCTTCGAGCTGTGCGAGGCGGCGCCGCTGCCCGGGCGTGAGGAATATCTCGATTCCGAGAAATACGAGCTCAGGGCGCGCGACTGGGATGCGCCGGGCAACATCCGCGACCACATCCGCAAGCTCAACCTCGCCCGGCGCGACAACCGCGCGCTGCAGGATTTTCGCAACATCCTCGTCCTCAACGCCTGGAACGACCAGGTGCTGGCCTACGCCCGCATCACTCCCGCCCGGGACAACGCGGTCATGGTGCTGGCCAACCTCGATCCGCACAACCGGCAGGAATGCGACTACGAGGTGCCGCTGTGGGAGTTCGGCCTGCCGGACGACGCCGCAATCGACGCGGAGGACCTCATCTTCGGCGGCCGCTTCACGCTGCACGGCAAGGTGCACCGCATCGCGCTCGATCCGGCCCACAACCCGGTCGTCGTCTGGCGCCTCGTGCCACCCGCGGAGGCACGGCCATGATCGACCGCAGCGATCCGTACTGGTACCGCGACGCCATCATCTACCAGCTGCACATCAAGTCGTTCTTCGACGCCAACAACGACGGCATCGGCGACTTCGAAGGGGCCATCCAGAAGCTGGACTACATCAAGGATCTCGGCGTCACCGCCATCTGGCTGCTGCCGTTCTATCCCTCCCCGCTGCGCGACGACGGCTACGACATCGCCGACTATCGCGGCATCAACCCGGCCTATGGCACCATGCGCGACTTCCGCCGCTTCGTGCGCGAGGCGCACGAGCGCGAGCTCAGGGTCATCACCGAACTCGTCATCAACCACACCTCGGACCAGCATCCGTGGTTCCAGCGGGCGCGGCGGGCGCGGCCCGGCTCGGCCTGGCGCGATTTCTATGTCTGGTCCGACACCGACCGGAAATATCGCGACGCCCGCATCATCTTTCTCGACACGGAGCCGTCGAACTGGTCGTGGGATCCGGTCGCGAAGGCCTATTACTGGCACCGCTTCTTCAGCCACCAGCCGGATCTCAACTTCGACAATCCCCGGGTGGTCGAGGCGGTCATCGACATCATGCGCTTCTGGCTGCGCACGGGTGTCGACGGCCTCAGGCTCGACGCCATTCCCTATCTCATCGAGCGCGAGGGAACGAACTGCGAGAACCTGCCGGAGACCCACGCCGTCCTCAAGCGCATCCGCGCCGCGCTCGATGCCGAATTCCCCGGCCGCATGCTGCTCGCCGAGGCGAACCAGTGGCCGGAGGACACCGCCCCCTATTTCGGTGAGGGCGACGAATGCCACATGGCCTTTCACTTCCCGCTCATGCCGCGCATGTACATGGGCGTGGCGCAGGAGGATCGTCATCCCATCACCGACATCGTGCGCCAGACGCCCGAGATCCCCGAGGGCGCCCAATGGGCCATCTTCCTGCGCAATCACGACGAGCTGACGCTCGAGATGGTCACCGACCAGGAGCGTGACTATCTCTGGTCGTTCTACGCCTCCGACAGGCAGGCACGCATCAATCTCGGCATCCGGCGCCGGCTCGCGCCCCTTCTCGGCAACGACCGGCGCAAGATCGAGCTCCTGAACAGCCTCCTGCTGTCGATGCCGGGCACGCCGGTCATCTACTATGGCGACGAGATCGGCATGGGTGACAACATCTATCTCGGCGACCGCGACGGGGTGCGCACGCCGATGCAATGGTCACCCGACCGCAACGGCGGCTTCAGCCGCGCCGATCCGGCGAGGCTGTTCCTTCCGCCGATCCAGGACCCGATCTACGGCTTCACCGCCGTCAATGTGGAGGCCCAGTACCGCAGCCTCCCGAGCCTGCTGCACTGGCTCAGGACCCTTCTGTCGGTGCGCCGCACCTCCCAGGCCTTCGGGCGCGGTTCGCTGCGCTTCCTGTTCCCGGCCAATCGCCGCGTGCTCGCCTATCTGCGCGAGCTCGACGACGAGCGCATCTTGTGCGTCGCCAATCTCTCGCGCGCACCGCAGGCGGTGGAGCTGGAGTTGTCGGAATTCGTCGGCTACGCGCCCTGCGAGATGACGACCGGCGAGCAGTTTCCACCCTTCGGCGAGCTGCCCTATCTCCTGACGCTGCCGGCGCACAGCTTCTTCTGGTTCAAGATCGTGACCGTGCCGGCGGAGGAGGCGCGCTTCGGGCCGCGGCCGATGCACGAATTGTTCACGCTCGTCATGCGCGGCGCGGCGGCCTCCCTCTTCGACGGGCGCGAGTGCAGCGCCTTCGAGACCAACATCGCGCCGCCCTTCCTCGCGGGCCAGCGCTGGTTCGCGTCGGTCGGCGGGCGGCCGCACGTCTCCCTCGACATGGCCATCCTGCAGGACGGCACGGGGCGCGAGGCCTTCCCGCTCGCCCTCCTGTCGACGAGTGGGCGCGGTCAGCCGCCCAAACGCTATTTCGCACCGCTCTCGATCGAGGATCACGAGGCGGAGCCGCTCATGCCCTATGCGCTCGCGCGCGTGCGGCGGGGCGCCCGCGTCGGACTGCTCGTCGACGCGACGGCCACGGCGGAATTCCCGGCCGCCATGCTCGCCGCCATCGAACGGGGCGAACGGATCCCGGCCAGAAAGGGGGAAATGCGCTTCACGCCCATGCCGCAGCTGGCGGAGTTCCTCGCGCGCCTTCCCCCTGAGGACCAGCTCACGCCCCGGCGCCTCGGGCTCGAGCAATCGAACACGTCCATCGCGCTCGACGACAAGCTGGTCATGAAGTTCTATCGGCAGCTGCAGCCGGGCATTCATCCCGAGCTCGAAGTGGGGCGCTTTCTGACCGAGGTCGGCTACCGCAATACGCCCGGGCTCCTCGGCACGCTGGAATATGTCGAACAGGACGGCACACCGACGGCGCTCGCCGTCCTGCAGCTCTTCGTCGCCAACCAGGGCGATGCCTGGTCCTGGTCGCTGGAAGCCCTGAAGCGGGACCTCGAGCATGTCGCCCTCAACAAGCCGCTGAACGGCCATCCCGAAGCGATCGCGGCCGGGATCTCGGCCCGCGACCTGCGGGGCTACCTCGACCTGCTCGGGCGCCGCACCGCCGAACTGCACCTTGCCCTCGCCACGCCGACGGAGGATCCCGCCTTCCGCACCGCGCCGCTGGCGGCCGAAGACGTTGCGGCCGTCGCCGACGACGCGCTCGCGCTGGCAGGACGGGCTTTCAGCGCCCTGCAGGAACTCCGTTCGCAGGCCCCCGAACGGGCGCGGGAAGCGATCGCGGACCTGCTCGCCCGCCGCGGCCAGGCGGAAGCACTGCTGCAGCGCAGCGCCCGCATCCGGCCGGCCGGGCTGTGCATGCGCGTGCACGGTGATTTCCATCTCGGCCAGGTGCTCATCTCGGAGAACGACGTCGTGATCGTCGACTTCGAGGGCGAGCCCGCGCGGCCGGCCGACGAGCGGCGTGCCAAGACCTCGCCCCTGCGCGACGTGGCCGGCATGCTGCGGTCGTTCGCCTATCTCGCGGACACGGCCGCCGAGGAGGTCCGCCAGCGTTTCCCCGATGCGGATCGGCGCATCGCGGATGTGGCGGAGCACAAGCGCCGGCTGACGCAGGACGTGTTCCTCGAGGCCTATGCCGCTGCGGCGGCCGGCCATCCCCTGTGGATCGCCGAGGAGGAACGGCGCCTCGGGCTGCTGCGCCTCTTCCTTCTCGCCAAGGCCTTCTACGAGATCTGCTACGAGGCGGCGCACCGTCCGGCGTGGATCGGCACGCCGGTGCGCGGCGTCCTCGACCTGTTGCGCCAAGGAGTGGGGACATGAGACCCACAGAGAACAAGCCGGGGGCAACGCAGAAAGTCGTCCCGACGACCCTCTCGCAGGCCGAGATCACGGCACTCGTCGGTGCCGATCACGGCGACCCGTTCGCGGTGCTCGGGCCGCACCGGGTCTCGGTCGGCACATGGGAGGTGCGCGCGATGCTGCCGGAAGCCGACGCGGCCCGGCTTCTCGGCGCCGACGGCGAGACAGTGCTCGCGCCGATGGTCCGCGTCCATACGGCCGGGCTTTTCGTCGCGCGCCTCGGCCAGGCCGACAGGCCCGACTACCGCCTGCAGGTGGAGCGGGCGGCCGGGACCGAGGTGCGGCACGACCCCTATGCGTTCTTCGCGGCGATCACGGACGACGAGATCGCGGCTCTCAAGACGGGCGACACGGCGGCGTATCCCGATATCCTCGGGGCGAGGCCGACGCGGCTCGGCGAGATCGACGGCTTCCGCTTCGCCGTCTGGGCGCCGAATGCCCGGCGTGTCAGCGTCATCGCCGATTTCAACGACTGGGACGGCCGCTGCCACCCCATGCGGCTGCGGCACGACGTGGGCGTGTGGGAACTGTTCGTTCCCGGCCTGTCGCCTGGCATGCGCTACAAGTACGAGATCAGGGACGCGCACGGCAATCTTCACTTCAAGGCCGACCCGCTCGCCCTGGCCGCGGAAGCGCCGCCGGCGACCGCCTCGGTGCTGCACGGGCCCCTGCGCCGGCCCGCCGGTGACGACGCGTGGCTCGATGAGCGCGGGCAGGCGGGCGATCCGCGCCGCCGGCCCATGGCGATCTACGAATGCCATCTCGGCTCCTGGGCGCGCGTGCCCGAGGAGGGCAACCGCTATCTCACCTATCGCGAGTTGTCCGAGCGTCTCCTGCCCTACGTGCGCGATCTCGGCTTCACCCATATCGAGCTGCTGCCGATCACCGAATATCCCTTCGACGGCTCGTGGGGCTACCAGCCCGTGTCGCTGTTCGCGCCCACGCGCCGCTTCGGCACGCCGGAAGACTTCGCCGATTTCGTCGCCGCGGCGCACGCGAATGGCATAGGCCTCATCCTCGATTGGGTGCCGGGCCATTTCCCCAACGATCCGCACGGTCTCGCCGATTTCGACGGCACCGAGCTCTACGAACATGCCGATCCGCGCCAGGGCTTCCACCTCGACTGGGGCACCTACATCTACAACTACGGTCGCGACGAAGTCCGGACATTCCTCACGGCAAGCGCCCGTTTCTGGCTGGAGCGCTACCATCTCGATGGGCTGCGCGTCGATGCCGTGGCCTCCATGCTCTATCTCGACTACAGCCGGCAGCCCGGCGAATGGGTGCCCAACCGCTACGGCGGCAACGAGAACCTCGAAGCCATCGCCTTCCTGCGGCAGATGAACCACGCCGCCTACACGGCGGCGCCGGGCATCGTCACCATCGCCGAGGAATCGACCGCCTGGCCCGGCGTATCGCGACCGCCCGACCACGGCGGCCTCGGCTTCGGGTTCAAATGGAACATGGGCTGGATGCACGACACGCTGCGCTACATGCAGTACGACCCCGTGCACCGCCGCTTCCACCATCACGACCTGACCTTCGGGATGCTCTACGCCTTCTCGGAAAACTACATCCTGCCGCTCAGCCACGACGAGGTCGTGCACGGCAAGGGCTCGCTCCTCGGCCGCATGCCGGGCGACCGCTGGCAGCGCTTCGCCAACCTGCGGGCCTACTACGGCTTCATGTGGGGGCATCCGGGCAAGAAGCTGCTGTTCATGGGCGGCGAGTTCGCGCAGGAGCGCGAGTGGGATCACGACACTAGCCTCGACTGGCACCTGACCGGGGATCCCTTCCACGCCGGCGTGCAGCGCCTCGTGCGCGATCTCAACGGCGCGCATCGCACCGTGCCGGCGCTGCACGAGCGCGACTGCGAGCCGGAGGGATTCGAGTGGATCGTCTCGGACGATGCCGCCAACAGCGTCCTCGCCTTCCTGCGCCAGGGGAGCGATGCCGAGGACATCGTGATCGTCGTCTGCAACCTCACGCCGGTGCCGCGGGAGGGCTATGCCGTCGGCGTGCCGCGGCCGGGGATCTACCGCGAGATCATCAACACCGATGCCAGCGCCTACGGCGGCTCGGGCGTGGGCAACCTCGGCGCCGTGGAGGCCCGGGAAGGTGCGGCGCAGAGCCGGCCCTACCACCTGTCGCTGACACTGCCGCCGCTCGCGACGCTTTTCCTTCGCCGGATCCGGCCGTGATGGCAGCGGCCATGCGACGCGGCGCGGCTCGCGGCTCGTGAACGCCGCGGCTCGCACAAGGCGGTGTCACTGCCCCTGCTCGGCGACGGCCAGCACGATCCCTTCGCCGGGGCGCAGATGAAAGCCCGCTACGATCGCCTCGCACCGGTCGAGGTGGGTCGAGACCAGGATGGTGCCGGAGATCTCCTGCCGGACCTCTCTCTCTTCGCCCGCCAGGTTGAGAGCGACGAACAGCTGCCGTGCCTTATGGCAGCGCCTGAACATCAGGACCTCGTCCTGGCAGCGCATGGGTTCGTAGGACCCCTCGAGCAGGGCCGGATCGCTCTGGCGCAGCGCAATGAGACGGCGGTAGAGAGACAGCAGGGAGTGCTCGTCGTCCCGCTGCTTCGCCACGTTGTGCTCGTCGAGCCCGTCCCCGACGGGCAGCCAGGGGATGCCCTGCGTGAAGCCGGCGCCCGGCTCGGCGTTCCAGCGCATGGGGCTGCGCGACTTGTCGCGGTTGAGGCCATAGCCGGGGACCCGCTTCTCGAAGGGGTCGCGGGGTTCCCGCCCCGACATGTCCAGGTTCGGCGTGCCGATTTCATCGCCGGCGAAGAGGATCGGCGTCCCCGGCAGCGTGAAGAGGAGCATGGCGGCGAGCCGGACGCGGTCTTCGCCGACCAGCGACGCGATCCGCGGCTTGTCGTGGCTGCCCAGGATCCACACGGGCCAGGCGCCCTCGGGGACGGCGTTGAGATATTGGTCGATGCCGCCACTGAGCGAGGCGGCGTCCCACTGCGTGTCCAGCAGCAGAAAGTTGAGCGGCAGGTGAAACCGCGGTCGCTCACCCGCATAGAACTGGCCGATGCGGCCCGTGCCGCCCTGCACCTCGCCGAGAACGACCCGATCGGGGAATTCGTCCACCACCGCCCGCATCTCTTCGAGATACCGCATCGTCTCCGGCCGCGCGTCCGTGAACACGCGCCTGAACTTCTCCGGCGGCGGCATCTTGTCGTCGAATTCGGGATTAGGCGGATCGTCGCGAAGGAGAGGATCCTCGGCCAGCACCGCGCTGGCGTCGATGCGGAAACCGTCGACCCCTCGCTTCAGCCAGAACCGCAAAACGTCGGCAAACGCCGCCCGCACCTGCGGATTGTGCCAGTTGAGATCCGGCTGCTCCCGCAGGAAGGCGTGATAGTAATATTGTCCCGTCTGTGGATCCCATTCCCAGGCGCTGCCGCCGAAGCGGCTCAGCCAGTTGTTCGGAGGTCCTCCGTCCGGTCGGGGATCGCTCCATACATACCAGTCCCGTTTCGGGTTGTGGCGGGACGAGCGGCTCTCGCGAAACCAGGCATGGCGATCGGACGTGTGGTTGGGCACCACATCGAGGATCAGCCTGATGTCGCGGCGATGCAACGCCTCGAGCAGCTGGTCGAACTGGTCGAGGGAGCCGAAGACCGGGTCGATGTCGGTGTAATCCGAGATGTCGTAGCCGAAATCGAGCATCGGCGAGCGGTAGACCGGCGACAGCCAGACGGCGTGGACGCCGAGCCAGGCGAGATAATCGACGCGGGTGGCAAGGCCGGCGAGATCCCCGATCCCGTCACCGTCGCTGTCCTGAAACGAGAGCGGATAGATCTGGTAGATCGCATGCCGCTTCCACCATTCCGGTTGCTCGACCGCGCGGATAGCGGAGGACATGATGCGTGCCGCCCTTGGAGCCCCATGCTCATGCTGACGAACGCCGGTGGCCGCACGAAGTTCCGCCGGCTCAGAAGGATGCAGCCGGCATGGCGCTTTCGGGCTCAAGTTCGATCACGAGGCCGTCGTCGCCGGCAAGGTCGATAGACCCTCGGACGGCCTCTCCGTCCCGATCGGCGAAGCAGGACAAGATCACCGTCCCGCGCAGCGGCTCGCGGAAACCAAGCGATACGGGATCCCGCCCGAGATTGAGCGCCACGAGGAACCGTTCCCCGCCGCTGTGCCGGGCAAAAAGGAGCAGATCGTCCCTCGCGTGAACCGGATGATAGCTGCCGGTCGTCAGCGCCGGATGCCGCCGGCGCAGGGCGATGAGCCTCCGGTGGAGGTTGAGGATCGACCCGGTGTCCTCGCGCATGTTCGCGACATTGCGGCTTGCGTGGTCCGCCGCCAGTGGCAGCCAGGGCTCCACCTCGGAAAAGCCGGCGAAGCGCCCTCCGTCCCACTGCATCGGCGTGCGCGCGCCGTCGCGGCTGAGACCCTTGCCGGGCAT
Source organism: Chelatococcus caeni (assembly GCF_014196925.1). Taxonomy (GTDB): domain Bacteria; phylum Pseudomonadota; class Alphaproteobacteria; order Rhizobiales; family Beijerinckiaceae; genus Chelatococcus_A; species Chelatococcus_A caeni. The sequence continues at coordinate 143,514 of NZ_JACIEN010000004.1, forward strand.
GTTCCGTTCCACCGGATCGTGGACGCGCTCCGGCGGGATCGGAACCTGCGGCATGCCGAGTTCGTCGCCGTAATAGATGGTTGGGGTTCCTCTCAGGGTCAGGAGCAGCATGGCCGCTATGCGCGCCTGGTCCTCGCCGACCCTGCCTGCGACGCGCGGGCGATCATGGTTGCCGAGCACCCAGTTGGGCCAGCCGCCGCGCGGCAGCAGCGCTTCATAGTCCTCGATCAGGCGCGCGATCGTCGGAGCATGCCAATTGACGAGAAGGAGCGAGAAATTGAACGGCAGATGGACGCCGCGCAGATCGCGGCCGTAGTAGGCGACCAGCTTTTCGAGCGGGAGGTAGATTTCGCCGATCAGCAGCCGGTCCTCGAATTCCTCCACCACCGAGCGCATTTCCTCGATGACCTGGTGCACCTCGGGCAGGTCGGTCGTATAGAGCGGCACCAGCCGATGCGGCTCGGGGTCCCCTTCCCGGTAGTCCGGGTTGAGCGGGTTGTCCCTGAAGCGGTCGTCCTTCATCAGGTGCCAGATGACGTCGACGCGAAAGCCGTCGACGCCACGCTGCATCCAGAAGCGCATCACCTCGTAGATCGCCGCCCGGACCTGCGGATTGCGCCAGTTGAGGTCGGGCTGCGCGGCGAGAAATGCATGGTAATAATACTGGCCGGTCGGCTCGTCATATGCCCAGGCACTGCCGCCGAACTCGGAGAGCCAGTTGTTGGGCGGCCCGCCCTGCGCCGCCGGATCACGCCAGATATACCAGTCACGCTTGTCGCTGCGACGTGACGAACGGCTTTCCCGAAACCAGGGGTGCCGGTCGGAGGTGTGGTTGGGCACCAGGTCGAGCAGCACCTTCAGGCCCCGTGCATGCGCCTCCGCGAGCAGAAGGTCGAAATCGCCGAGGTCGCCGAACAGCGGGTGAATGGCCGTATAATCCGAGATGTCGTAGCCGAAATCGGCCATGGGCGAAGGGAAGATCGGCGACAGCCAGATGGCGTCGACCCCGAGCTCCACGAGATGGTCGAGCCGGCTGATGATGCCGGGAATATCGCCGATGCCGTCCCCGTTCGTGTCCTGGAACGAACGCGGGTAGATCTGGTAGATGACGGCCGCCTGCCACCACGCGCCGCCTGCCGCTGGCTCGCCGATGCTCATTCGCTTGGCCTTTGCTCCGCCCGCTCTTCGGCGATGAGATCGTCGAACCCTCGGCAAGCTCCATCGCCTCCAGTTTCTGCCGGGAGTGCGGCCGGTCGTGGGGATGGGCGTCGGCCTGCACCCGCACCAACTTCGGCCGGCCCGTTCGGTTCCGGCTCCTGGAGCTCCCGCCCGCAACGCTCCTATGTGGAAGCCGTCTGGCCGGATTGCGCAAAGGTGACGACCGGATCACCGTCGGGATCCGCAGAGACCTCCACCAGGAAGCGCCGGTCGGGGAAGCATGTGCCCAGTGCCTGTCTCCACGTTGCCGCGAGCAATTCGGCGACGGCCATGTATGATTCTTCGGGCGCGTCCGTGGAGTTTGAAAACAGATCATAGATGTGAACGTGATTGAGAATTCTTTCGACGTCCGGCAGGCGCTTCAGCTTGGCCATCCATTCGAAGAAGGAGGCTTCCTTGAACTTCATCTCCAGGAAAACGCCGCCGTTGAACTCGACAAAGCGGGGGAACAGGAGCCGGCCCACGGCGACGACTTCGTCGGGATGAACATTGTGGGCGATCCATGAAAGCCAGGCGCATTCGAGCGGCGGCATCCATTCCCTGCCCCACGCCGCATAGGACGCAGGCTCGGACCAGTTCGGCAGCGGATCCTTCGTGATCATGCGACGCCATCCGCCTTTCTGGGCTTGCGCTCCTCCGGCAGAGCGGCCTTTCGGCCCCGCCAAGTTTGTTATGGCGGAGGGCGGGCCGCAAGATCGCGCAGGTTTGCAGGCGAGGAGGACGCTTGCGCCTGCGCGAGGTTCGCCCCCGGCCGCCGCGCACTTTACGTCGTCTGACGCAGGATGCGCCGCTTGCGGCGCTTCAGCTTCTGGGCAGCCCCGTCGGCCGGAGCTGGCGCTTCTGCGCCGCGATGCGGAATGGTGCGTTGGCGGCGCCGTAGCCGCGATAGCCGCCGCGGCGCTCGACGATCTCAAAAAAGAAGCCCTCGCTGTAGTTGGTGCTGTAGACCTGGAAATATTCTCCACCGTCGTCGCGGTCGTAGAGAATGTTGTGGGTGCGCAGCTGGTCGAGCAGCTCCGGCTGGATGCCGAAGCGGGCCGCGAGATCGTCGTAGTAGTTGGGCGAGATCTCCAGCGCGCGGAAGCCGCGTCCCGCCATCGCCGCCGCGGTCGCGAAAATGTTGTCCGTGCGGAAGGCGAGGTGTTGCACGGATGAGCCGAAGCTCTCGGCGATGAAGTGACCGGCGAGGGTCTTGTGGTTCTCGGCGCCGTTGAGCGTGAGCCGGACGGCCCCGTCGGCGCTCTCCACCACCTGGCTGCGCACGAGGCCGCCGGGATCGACCACGTCCACCATCGGCGATTTCTCCATGCGGAAGATCGCCGTGTAGAAGAGGATCCAGGTCAGCATCTCCTCGTAGTTCATCGTCTGGGCGACGTGATCGATCCCGACGAGTCCCGCCTGCGTCGATTGGGCGGCCTGCGGCACGGGTTCGAATTCGATGTCCCAGACGGAGGCGCTGCGGTCGTCGATGAAATAGATCACGCCGCCGCCGACACCCCGGATGGCCGGGATCGCCAGTTCGCCGGGCCCGTGCTTCTGCTCGAAGGGCTCCGCGCCGAGCGCACGGGCGCGGGCCACCGTGGCCTCGGCGTCCCCCACCTTGATGCCGAAGGCATAGGCGTTGGTGCCGTGCACCAGGTAGGACGAGTGGGCAAAGCCCTCGTGCTCGGTGTTGATGACGATGTTGATGCCATCGGCGGCCGTGCCCTGCCGCCACAGCACGACCTCCTTGTTGCGGTGCCTGGCGTGCGGGGCAAAACCCATCGTCATGAGCAGGGAACCGAGGGCGCCCGCTTCCTCTTCGTTCGCCGCGAATTCGACGAAGGCGACGCCTTCCACCTGCACCGGCTCCGGCATCGCCGGCACGTCGATCGCGATGGCCGGCTCGGACCGGCGCACCTGGTCCATGAGGTTGACGAGCGAGCGCCGGCCGTCGACCGCGATCGACCGGGGCGAGCCGCCGCGGAACTGGTCGTTGAAGATCTCCAGCGAGAGCGGCCCGGCATAGCCCGTCGCCGCCACCGCGCGCATGAAATCGACGACCGGGAGGTCGCCCTGGCCGGGCATGTTGCGGTAGTGCCGGCTCCAGGAGAGCAGGTCCATCGTCATCTTCGGCGCGTCGGCGAGCTGCACGATGAAGATGCGGTCGCCGGGAATGGCGCGGATGGTGTCGGCGTCGATCCCACGGGCGAGCGTGTGGAAGGAATCGAGGATGAGGCCGATCGCCTGGTGGTCCGCGCGGCGGACGATCTCCCACGCGTCGCGGTGGTCGCTGATGTGGCGCCCCCAGGCGAGCGCCTCATAGCCGACGCGCAGGCCGCGCTTGCCCGCCCGCTCGCCGAGCTCGCGGAAATCGGCGGCGGCCCGGTCGATGCCGCCGAGCGCCGCCGGCGAGACATTGGAGCAGACCAGCATCAGGTCCGTGCCGAGCTCCTGCATCAGGTCGAACTTGCGCTCGGCCCGGTCGAAGGCGCGGCTGCGCTGCGGCTCGGGCAGGCCCTCGAAGTCGCGGAAGGGCTGGAAGAGCGTGATCTCGAGCCCGTGGTCGCGCACCATGCGGCCGACCTCCGCCGGGGTGCCGTCGAAGGCGAGAAAGTCCTGCTCGAAGATCTCGACCCCGTCGAACCCGGCCGCGGCGATCGCGGCCAGCTTCTCGCGCAGGTCACCGCTGATCGAGACCGTGGCGATGGATGTCTTCATGGCGATCCTCCATCGATCATCTCGATCAGGGCACGGATGCCGTGGACGTAGCCGCGGGGGCCGAGCCCGGCGATGACGGCCGTGGCGGCCCTGGACACCAGCGAGTGGTGATAGATCTCCTCGCGCCGATGGATGTTCGAGATGTGGATTTCGACGATCGGCCCGGGGAACATCTTCAGGGCGTCGAGCAGCGGAATGGAGCGGAAGCTCAGCCCCGCCGGATTGATGAGGATGCCCGCTCCCCCGTCGATCGCCTCGTGCACCCAGTCGACGAGCTGGTACTCGGCATTCGTCTGGTGGAAGCGCACGGGCGTGTCGCCGGCCGCCTGCCGGCACATCGCCTCGACCTCGGCCAGTGTCGTCGTGCCGTAGACGTGCGGCTCGCGCGTGCCGAGCCGGTTGAGGTTGGGCCCGTTGAGAACGAATATCGGCTTCATGGTCATCCCCCGTATCCGAGCAGGCGCGGCAGCCACAGGACGGTGCCCGGCACCAGCGTGACGATGGCGAGCGCGCCGAGCATGGCGAACAGGAAAGGCAGGACGTTCAGGACGATGTCGCGCAGCGGCACCTCGGCGATGCGGGTCATGATGAAGAGCAGCAGCCCGTAGGGCGGCGTGATCAGCCCGAGCATGATGTTGAGGACGACCACCACGCCGAAATGCACCATGTCGATGCCGAGGGCCCGCGCCGTGGGGATCAGCACCGGCACGATGACGAGCAGGATCGTGGTGCCCTCGAGCACGCAGCCCAGGAGGAGGAGCAGCACGTTGACGAGGAGGAGGAACTGCGTCGGCGTGAGATTCCAGCCGAGCAGCAGGGCAGACAGCGATTGCGGGATGTTCTCGACGGTGACGACGTAGTTGAACACCATCGCGCCGGCCAGCAGCATGCCGATCGAGGCGGTGGTGCGCCCGCTGCTGAGGAGCGCGCGATAGAGCTGCCCGGGCGTGACGCTCTGGTAGATGACGATGGAGATGAGGAGCGCATAGCCCGCCGCCACGGCAGCCGCCTCTGTCGGCGTCATCACGCCGCCCCTGATGCCGACGAGCAGGACCACCGGCAGCATGAGTGCCGGCAGGGCCCGCAGGGTGAGGCCCGGCAGCAGGCGCAGCGGAACGGGTTTTTCCACGGGGAAGTTCTTGCGGCGGGCATCGATGGCCACGATCGACATCTGGGCGAGCGCCAGCATCACCCCCGGCGTGATCCCCGCGAGGAACAGGAAGCCGACCGAGGCGTCTGAGACGAGCGCGTAGATGACGAGCGGAATGGAGGGCGGGATGATCGGCGCGATCACGGCCGTGGCCGCCGTCAGCGCGGCGGCATAGCTCGCAGGATACCTGCCGTCCTTCGTCATGAGCTGCTGCATCATCTTGCCCGTGCCGGCCGCATCGGCGATCGCCGAGCCGGACATGCCCGCAAAGATGAGGGACTGCAACACGTTGACCTGTGCGAGGCCGCCGCGGAAGCGGCCGACGACGGCATTGCAGAAATGGAGCAGCCGCTGCGTCATCGTCCCCGCGTTCATGATCTCGGCGGCGAGGATGAACATGGGCACGGCGAGCAGGAGGTATCCGGTATAGAGGCCGTTGAGGATCTGCTCTGCCGCGGTGCCCATGTCGAGCCCGGCGAGCCACAGATAGAGGATCGAGGATGCGATCATCGCGTGGCCGATCGGCAGGCCGATGAGTGCCAGCGCGCAGATGGAGACCAGCGCCAGCCAGAACGGGTCGATGACGATCATGTGGTGGGGCTCGCCTTGGCGGGATCGGTTTCGTCCGGCTCCCGACCCGTGAGAGCATGCCAGCCGAGCCACAGGTAGCGGGCGAGGACGGCGACGACGAAGATGACATAGATCGAGAACAGCCAGTCGAAACGGATCTTCAGATAGGCGGTCTTCTGCACCTTCATGAAGGTCACGTAGTCGTAGACGGCGGGAAGCGAGCCGCCGTAGAGCACGAGGAGCGCGGCCGCCGCGATCACCGTCATCACGCGGCGCACGCGGGGGCGGACCGCGCCGTAGATGAGGTCGAACCGGATCTCCTCCTCCTCGCGCACCACGAAGGCGGCCCCGAACAGGACGACCCAGATCCAGAGGACCACGGTGAGTTCGTTGCTCCAGCCGGTCGGCCATTGCAGGAGATAGCGAAAGATCACCTGGAGCAGAAAGGCGGCGAACATCACGCCGATCATGACGACGACGAGGTTCTCGCCGCGTCGATAGAGCCAGCCCGCCAGGAGCCGCGCACCGTGCCGCATCGGCTTGTCTCCCGTGGACGTACCGCCGGCCCTCGCGGGCGGCGGTACGCCGCGTGACGTTCTCAGAGGGCGTTGATCTTGTCGACCATGCCCGCGGGCCAGCTCGCCGCGAGGTCCGACGCAAGATACTGCTGCTGCACATGGCTGCGGAAGGCCTCGACGTCGGGCTCGTAGATCTTCAGCCCGGCCGCCTTGAACCGTTCGGCGAGCTCGGTCTCGCGGGCGAGGTGCTTCTCGGTCGAGAAGTCGATCGCCGCGTCCGCCGCCGCCTGGAACCGCGCCTGCCTGTCGGCATCCATCCCGTCCCAGGTCTTCTTGGACACGGTCAGGAGATCGAAGCCGACGAGGTGCGAGGTCAGCACGATCTGCTTCATCACCTCGTAGAACTTCATGTTCTCCACGTTCGGCAGCGGATTGTCCTGGCCGTCGATGGCGCCGGTCTGCAGGCCCGTATAGACCTCGGCATAGGCCATCGGCGTCGGGTTGGCGCCGAGCGCGCGGCCCAGGAACTGCCAGGCGTCGCCGCCGGGCATGCGCAGCTTGATGCCCGCCATGTCGGCCGGCGTCTTGATCTCCTTGTCGACCCTGAGGCCGACCTGGCGCACGCCGAAATAGGTCGGGCCCAGCACCTTCACGCCGAGCTGGTCCTCGGTCATCTTCTTCATCTCGGCGCCGGCCTCGCTGGCGAAGAAGGCCTTGAGATGCGCGGCGTCGCGGAAGAGGTAGCCGGCGGTCAGGATCGACCAGGCGGGGATCTGGTTGGAGATGTCCTGCGGGGCGATGTTGCCCATCTCGAGGTTGCCGCGCTGCAGCGCCACGAGCTCGGTGCCCTGCTTGAACAGGTTGCCGCCGTAATAGCCCTCGAAGGTGAAGTCGCCGGCAATCGCGTCGGCGAACTTCTTCATCATCTCGGCACGGATGTCCTGCTCGGAAAAGACGGCCGAGAAGCGCAGCTTCGGCTTGTCCTGCGCGAGCGCCGGGATGGCCGAGGAGGCTGCGAGAATGCTGCTCCCGATGAGGAACTGGCGGCGTGTGGCATGTAATTTCATTTGAATTCCTCCCTGTTCTTCTTTCCGAAACTGGCCTGCTATCCGGCAGGCTCGTGCGTGAATGCCGCGAAGGCGGCCTTCATCCGGTTGGCGTCGGGCGCGATGCCCGTGAACAGCTCGAAGGCACGCACGGCCTGGAAGACCGCCATGCCTTCGCCCGAGAGCGTCCGGCAGCCCTTGCGGCGCGCCTCGCGCAGCAGCTCCGTCTCGAGCGGGAAATAGACGACGTCGGCGACCCAGTGGCGCGCCTCGATGCAGTCGGCCGCAATCGGGATGCCCGGCAGTTTCGCCATGCCGACCGGAGTGGCATTGACGATCCCCTGCGCCGCCTTCGCGGCCTCGCGCACGTCGTCGACGATCTCCGCGCGGCCGGCGCCGAAACTGGCGGCGAGGTTGCGGACGAGAGCCCCCGCCCTGTCCGGTTCGACGTCGGCAATGGCGAGCCGGCTGACGCCGCAGTCGAGCAGCGCATGCGCCACGGCCGCGCCGGCTCCTCCCGCTCCGAGCAGCAGCACGTGATCGCATGGGGCGCCGGCCATGCCCGTGCGAAAGCTCTCGCGAAAGCCCCAGACATCCGTGTTGTGCCCGAAGCGCCGCCCGTCCCTGAACACGACGGTGTTGACCGCGCCGACCTGGCGCGCCGCCTGCGACAGCTCGTCGAGCAGCGGCAAGATCTCCTGCTTGTAGGGAAAGGTGACGTTGAAGCCGGAGAAGCCGAAGAACTCGGCGAAGCGGATGATCTCGGCGATCGGCGGAGCGGGATCGCCCATCAATTCGGTGTCGAGCAGGCGATAGACATAGGCGAGCCCCTGCTCGCGCCCCTCGGCCTCATGCATGGCCGGCGTCCGGGACAGCTGGATGCCGCGGCCGAGCAGACCCACCAGTACGCCGCGGCGGGATCGCTCCCGTGCCGCCGGGGCTTCGGCCGTGATTGCCGTTCCGTCCAAGACGATCGCCTCCCCTGCCGGAGCGCTGTCCGTCCAGCGCTCCATGTCCATGGGACCAACTTTGAACCACCTGGTTAATTCTGGCAAGCACTTTGAACGATCCGGATAATTCATATAGTAGGACGGAGCGGACGCGGGGGCGATTCAAGCGATGGACGAGGCAGGAGTGGACACGGAGAAGGCCACCGGCCGCGGCGGCTGGAAGCAGGACCCCGCCGGCGTGCAGTCGAACATCCTCGCGGTCGCCATGTCGGAATTTGCCGACAACGGCCTGTCAGGCGCGCGCATCGACGAGATCGCCGCCAAGACCCGCACCTCCAAGCGCATGATCTACTACTATTTCGGCGACAAGGAGGGTCTCTACCGCCGTGTGCTGGAGGAGGCCTACCGGAAGGTCCGCGAAGGGGAGCGCAAGCTCGATCTCGACCATCTGCCGCCGGTCGAGGCGCTCACGCGGCTCGTCGAGTTCACCTTCGACCATCACAGCCGAAACCCCGACTTCATCCGGCTGGTGATGATCGAGAACATCCATCACGGCGCCTATCTCGAGCGCTCGGACCTCATCGGGCGCCTGAACGCCGGCGCCATCGAGAAGCTCGAGACGATCTGCCGTCGCGGGCGCGAGGCGGGGCTGTTCCGCGATGACGTCGAGCCGCTGGAGCTGCACTGGCAGATCAGCGCGCTCAGCTTCTTCAATGTGTCCAACCGCGCAACCTTCTCGCGGATCTTCGGCGGCCGGCTCTACGGTTCCGAAGGCCAGGAGACCATGCGCCGGCACGTGGTCGAGCTGATCCTGCGCTTCATGCTCAAGGACAAGATGTCCTGACGCTCGCCGGCCGCGGCCGGGCATCGCCGGCAGGTTTCAGGGCTGCTCGCGCAGCTCCACTGAAAAATCCTGCTCAAGCACCACGGCGCCGTCGCGCGTCACGCGGTAGCTCGCCTGGTAGAGCCCCGGCCGCCACCCGTCCTGGGGCCGTTTCCTGCCGGAATAGAGCAGCGTCTGCGCCTGGTTGCGCTCCATCGGCTTCGCCCGGTTTTCGGCGATGACGCGCCCGGATGGGTCCTTGACAGTCAGAAGCTGGATGTCGCCGGCCTGAAGGCCGATCGCGCGGATATAGGCCACGAGCGCGGCGGCATCGGCGCCGTCCGGGGCCTGCCCGGCGCCGGCTTCCTCGACCATCTGCATCGTCACCGGGCTCGAGGCAAATCCGTGGTTGATGATCGCGCGCGGTCGATAGGCGAGGCCCGGCTGCAGTGCCGGCGCCCACAGACTCGCGCCCGCGCCGCAGGAACCGGGCGGGGCATCGTGGGCGAAGGGATCGATGATCCGGCCGCCATGGCGCACCGTGAAATGGACGTGCGGATACTGGCTGAGGCCGGAAAGGCCGACGCGCCCGACCGGCTGCCCCGCCTTCACCATCTCGCCCGGCTTCAGCCGCAGGCTCCCCTTGGCGAGGTGGCAATATTGCGTCTCCCACCCCCCGCCGTGGTCGATGACGAGGCCGTTGCCGCATTCCGTGTTCTGCACGGCCGAATGGTCGCTGCCCGCGACCAGCACGTCGGCCATGCCGTCGCGCTGCCGCAGGACGCGTCCGTCGGCAGCGGCGAGCACGTCAACGCCGGCGCGCTGCGCGGCCATGCTCGGCAGGCGGAAATCGGTGCCGTTGTGACCGTCCTGCGCGCGGGTGCCGCACATGTAGTCACGGGCGGAGGGAGATGGGTCGGCATCGACATAGGTCTGGATGAAGCAGTCGCGGCCGATGTCGCAGGCGATGGGCAGCTGGAAGACAGGGCGGTCGGCAGCGACGGCACCGGCCGTCCACCCGAAAACCAGCAGCGCCGCCGCGACGAGGGTCCGCGGGTTACGCGTCGTGCGGTCGCTCATCGCCTGTGCCTCCGGTCGCGGAAAGGCTTCCTTCCGGGGCGCGGGCAGGTTCCCGGGCTCCCCGCCTGAAGGGCGACATGGTGAGGATGTAGAGCAGAAAGAACTCGACCTGTCGATTGATGCCGAGCTTGAGCATGATGCGTTTCGTGTAGGTTCTGACGGTCGCCTCGGTGAGGCCGAGGACGCTGCCCATCCGCGAAGGCGGCTGGCCGCACAGCACGCAGGCCACGATCCGCTCCTCCGCCCATTTGAGACCGAAGGCCGATGCGATGCGCTTGGCGCCTGCGGCTGGATCGACCTGGGGAACGACGAGCAGGAAGCGGTCAGCCTCGTCCTCCATCCAAGCCGGGCCGATCCAGGCGAAGGCGAAAGCGCCCCGCTCGGTCGACAGGGGAACGACCATCGTCGGCGGCATGCGCTCGGGCTGCGCCGCCGCGGCGTCGCCGAGCGCCTGCTGCAGCTGCCGCGTCACGGAGTCGTTCGCGCCGGTGAGCACCCCGGCGCTGAGCTGCAGCGGGCCGCCCTTGAGCAGATAGTCCCGTCCGGCGTCGTTGGTCTTGAGGAGGTGCAAGCCCCCGTCGACGATGAAAGCCGGGAAGATCAGCTCGTTGAGAAAGGCACCCACGCTGCCCTCCTGCCTGCTCGGCGGCGCATGTCGCGCAGCCGTCCAGATGGCGCGCACGGCGCGGGCGATGCGGTCGAGTTCGAGCGACGAGAGTGGCGCCGGATGCCAGCCGGCGAGAAAGACGAGATCGATGCCGTCTTCCGCCCGCACGCTTCCCGCGAGCCCCCGCAGCTGGCCGGCGGGAGGGCGGCCGAGGGCAGCGACCGCCGGGGCATTCTCCGGGCCGACGAGGCGGATCGCGGCGCCGTCGGGGTCTTCCCCGAGGGCGAGTTGCGTCATGGCCTCGACGGCGGCGGGATTGCCGGCGGCCGGTCCGAGTTCGACCACGTCGATCACGAAACCCGCCGCCCGGGCCACCATGGCCACGCAGCAGCGCTCGCAACCGAGCAGATCGAGAATGGCCCGGCCGAAGACCTCGGCCGAGGCGCGCGTCATCCGAACGATCTCGCTCGACAGCGGCTGACGGCCTGTCCGACGGGCCCCGGACGTCTCGTCGAGGAGCAATTCGGCCCTGTAGAGGATGAAATCGCTTCCGTTCTGGCCTCCGGATTCATTCGCTGCTTCGCGCATGGGCGCCCTCCGACGCTACCTGGGCCCCCCAAAGAACCGTTCAACTTTCCCTGAAAGCGCGCTCGACGCGCAGCATCAGCGGTGTCAGAAGATAGTCCACGAACGTCCTCTGCCCCGTCTCGATGAACACCTCGACCGGCATGCCCGGCTGCAGCTGGCCGAGATAGGGCGTGGCATCGGGGCCGGCGTGGAGCTCCACCTCCACCTTGTAGAACAGGATGCCCGACTTCGGCTCGAGCAGCGCGTCGGCCGATACGGTCGTCACCGCCCCGGTGAGCATCGGCGCACGCCGGGAGTTGAAGGCGAGGATGCGGATGCGGGCGTGCTGCCCCACGCTCACCTCGTCGCGGTCGGCCGGGCGCACCTCGCCCTCGACGCTGAGGCGGTCGGCCACCGGCACGATGTCGAGAAGCGTCTCGCGCGGACCGAGCGTCGCGTTCAGGTCCCTGGTGTTGAGACCGACGACGATGCCACTCTCGGGCGCCCTGAGTTCGCTTTGAACGAGCATGTCGCGCGCGGCCGCAATGCGGTGCCTCACATCGGCGATCTCCTCCCGCACAATGTGACGCTGCTTGGCGATGTTCTCAAGCCAGTCGTAGAGCAGCTGGCGGCGCCTCTCGTTCACCTCGGCGATCTTGCTCCTGGACTGGGCGATCGACGCGGCATTCGCCTGGATCTGTGTCGAAGCTTCCACCTCGGCGCGCCTCAGGGCCAGGACGCGCGGTTTCCTGGCGAGGCCCTTGGCGAGCAGCACCTCCGAATCCTTGATCTCGTCCCGTAGATAATCGAGCTGCTGCCGCAGCCCGTCCGAACTCGTCTCGAGGCCGCGGATCGCGTCCTCGAGCTGGCGCACCTGCTCGTCGAGCACCTTGCGCTGCCCCTCGAGCGAAGCCGCCCGCGCCGCGAACTCGGCGAGCTGGGCCTGGATGGCCGCCTGCGCCTCGGGGCGCGCGGCCGCGGCGTTGAGCTCCTCGGGGAAGGAAATCATGCCCGCGCCCGCCCCCTCGGCCGCGAGCCGGGCCTCCATCGCCAGATCGGCGAAGAGCTTGGTCTCGAGCACGCCGAGATTGGCCTCGATCTGCGTCGTGTCGAGCCTTGCCACGAGCTGGCCGCGCTCCACCTGGTCGCCCTCGTGCACGAGGACCTCCTTGACGATGCCGCCCTGGAGGTGCTGCACCGGACGCCGTTTCGACAGAACCTTGACGACGCCGGGGGCGATGACGGCGCTGCTCAGGGGCACGGTGGCACTCCAGGCGCCGAAGCCGCCGAACAGCAGGATGCACAGCACGCAGCCCCAGGCGACGAGGCGACGTGTCTCCGAGCGGGGCTGGTCGAGGGCGACCGCCGGCCGGATGCCCACGACCTCGCCTGCCAGCGTCGGCCGTCTCTCGCCGACCAGCGTCGGCGTCCATCGCCCGTCGGAACCGTCGCGCTCCGGATGCATCAGCGCTTCCTCCCGGCGATCACGGACCGACCCCGCTGTGCGCCGGCTTCATGGGCCGGACGGAAGCGGGTCTCGCCATGGACCGCGGCATCACCTCGCCCGGCACGCCGAAGGCGACCTGGGCGCCGTCGCGCAGGAACAGGATGAAGTCGGCAACGGTCAGCAGCCGCGGCCGGTGCGAGGCGACGAGCACGGTGGCGCCGCGGATCCTGGCTTCCCGGATCGCATCGCAGAGCGCCTCCTCGCCATCGTGGTCGAGGTTCGAGTTGGGTTCGTCGAGCAGGACGAGGCGCCTGTCGCCGAAGAACGCCCGCGCCAGCCCGATGCGCTGGCGCTGGCCGCCGGACAGCTTGCTGCCGTCGCGGCCGATCTCGGTCTGGTAGCCGCGCGGCAGGGACAGGATCATGTCGTGGGCGTTGGCGAGCAGGGCCGCCCTGACCACGTCGTCATCCGTCGCATTCTCGTCGAAGCCGGCGATCGCCTCGGCGACCGTGCCGCCCATCAGCTCGGCCTCCTGGGGCAGATATCCGACATATCGCCCGAGCTGGTCCGCGTCCCAGTTGTCGAGCGAGGCCCCGTCGAGCCGGATGATGCCGGTCGTCGGCCGGGCGAGACCCGCGATCATGCGCAGCAGCGTGGACTTGCCCGCCCCCGTCGGCCCGATGACGACGACGACGCTCGCCGGCGGGCAGGCGAAGGTGACGCCGGCGAGGATCGGGCGCCGGGCCTCGCCGGTGCGGAAGACGAGGCCCTGCACGTCGATCGCCCCGGAGGGCGGCGGCAGCAGGGTCTTGCGCCGCTCGGCGAGGACGGCGGCGATGGCGGCCCGGACATGCGTCCAGGCATCGCGCGCCGCCATCAGGGGCCGCCAGGCCGCCACCAGATGTTCCATCGGGGCGAGCGTGCGGCTGATGATGATCGAGGAGGCGATCATGCTGCCGGGCAGCGCCTCGTTCTGCAGCACGAGCCATGCGCCGACGGCGATGGCGGCGACCTGCAGCGCCATCCTGAGCATGCGGGCGATGGAGGCGACGGCCGCGACGCGCTCGCTCGCCCTGACGACCGGCGCCAGCGCCTCGTCGTTGAGGCGGAGGAATTCGCGGACCGCCCCGGTCCTCCAGCCCATCACCCGGATGAGATGGGCATGCCGGATCATGCCGTCGAGGGTGCCTTGCGCCCGGCCTGCCGCGGCGGCGGCGCCCTCCCTTTCCGCCCGTGCGATGCGCTGGCTGACGACCGCGAGGACCGCGAGGATCGCGGCGCCGCCGAGCGCGATGTGACCATAGTAGGGGTGGATCAGGTAGAGCACGACGATGAACCCGGGCAGGAAGGGGGCGTCGATCAGCATCGGGATCGTGCCGCTCGACAGGAGGCCCCTGAGCTCGCGCACCCGCACGATGTCGTGGATGCCGCCCTCGGTTCTCCGCGCCGGATCGGCGATGGAGGCCTTCAGCACGAGCGGGGCGACATGCTGCTCGAACCGCACCGCCAGGCGACCGAGAAGGCGGTCGCGCAGCACGTCGAAGGCCGCGCCGAAGCCCAGGGCGCCGAAGGCGAGCGCCGTCAGGGCGACGAGCGTCTCGATGCTGCCGCTGGTGAGCACCCTGTCGAAGACCAGGATCGCGAAGAGGGGCAGGATCAGAAGGAGCGTGTTGATCGCGACGCTGAAGACGACAACCCAGACGAAGACGCCGCGGCCCGGTATCGCGCCGAGCAGCGACACCAGGCTCTCCGGGCGGTCCTTGCCAGTCGCCAGCCTTGCCGATACTCGCGGCATGCGCCCTCCGACAGCGGACAGCATAGACGTCCTTCGCGACCGACAGCCCCACCGCCGCCGCGCTCTGCGTACCGGCCACCCCTCCGGGGTTTCGGAGAAAAACACCCTCCGCCGCCCCGTCCACCGCCGTCTTGATACCTGCCGAGGTTACGGAAGAGCGCCTCGGATAAAAATCCCCAATTGGGGATGAAAAAGCGTCCACGCGTCGCCGGCGGGAAATGATCCCGCAGCGGCCTGGCAGCAAAAAAGGAGCGGCAGCGCGAGCCGCCGCTCCTCGTGGCCGTTGGCCGCCGCCGGTCAGACGATCGATATGGCGGTGTAGCCCGCATCGTCGTTGATGTCGGCGATCGAGGTATAGGGCGTGGCACCTCCGGTGACGCCATCGAGCTGGATGCTGCCGAAGCCGAAGTCGAGCGTCGTGTTGGTGCCGTCGTCGGTGACGACCACGGTCTCCGGGTCGAAATCGTCCGGAGCGTCGACGACCACTTCATCCCCATCGGCGAAGCTCATGTCCGTCACCTCGTCGTCGCCGAACCCGGTGTCGGTATCGTCGCCGAAGCTGAAGGTGTCGGTCCCGGCTCCGCCGGTCAGCGTGTCGTCGCCTTCACCGCCGTCGAGGAAGTCGGCGCCGTTGCCGCCGTCGAGGGTGTCGTCGCCGGCCTCGCCGTAGAGCTCGTCGTTGCCCGCGCCGCCGGCGAGGTCATCCGCCCCGTCGCCGCCGTTTATCGTGTCGGCGCCGTCACCGCCGATGAGCGTATCGTCACCCGCATCGCCATTGAGTACGTCGACACCGGCCCCGCCGTTGAGCTCGTCATCACCGTCGCCGCCACTCATCGTGTCGTCGCCGTCGCCGCCGTCCATCACGTCGTCACCGGCATCCCCGAACATGGTGTCGTTACCGGCGCCGCCATCCATGAGATCGCTGCCGTCGCCGCCGTTCATGGTGTCGTTGCCGTCGCCGCCGCTGAGGGCGTCATTGCCGGCTCCACCGTCCAGCGTGTCGTCCCCGGCGCCACCGTCCAGCGTGTCGTCACCGTTGCCGCCGTTGAGCACGTCATTGCCGTCGCCGCCGTCCAGCGTGTCGTTGTCGTTGCCGCCATTGAGCGTGTCGTCACCGGCGCCGCCGCTGAGCGTGTCGTCACCGAGCCCGCCGTTCAGCAGGTCGTTGCCGTCGCCGCCGTCCATGACGTCGTCGCCAGCACCGCCATTCAGTGTGTCGTCACCGGCCCCGCCCCACAGCGTATCGTTGCCGGCACCGCCGTTGAGGACGTCGTTGTCATCGCCGCCGTCCAGCCAGTCGTCGCCGGCGCCGCCGTTCAGCGTGTCGGTGCCCGCGCCGCCGAAGATCGTATCCGCGCCTGCCCCGCCGCTGAGAACATCGTTGCCGTCGCCACCGTCGATCCAGTCGTCGCCGGCGCCTCCGAAGGCGATGTCGTCACCGGCGCCGCCATCGATTACGTCATTGCCGGCACCGCCGTTGAGCGTGTCGTTGCCGTCGCCGCCGTCGAGCAGGTCATCGCCCGGGCCGCCGTTCAGGATGTCGTCGCCAGCGAGGCCCAACAGGACATCATCACCGGAGAGGCCGCTGATCGTGTCGGCCAAAGCTGTCCCGATGAGAATAGGATTGTCGATGCCGTTGTCGTTTCCAAGCGTTCCAACGATAACAGCCATGGTGATACTCCATCGTTCAGGACGAGCCTGCGATGAGCGCGCGGTTCTTCTTGATGTGCATTGACTGCTTACGCGTGTCAGGCCCCGATCCGAGGGGTTCGCGCCGTGCAGAGCTTGGGGAGGCTAGCGAGCACCGGAACAGGACACAATCCCCAACTGGAGACAAAAGGGCATAGCGGTGCGCAGAAGGGCTCGCGGGAACATCATTCCGTCCCGGCGGTTCGAACAACTCACCCCCACCAGCCGGACCGGAGGCACGAGATGGCAGACGAGACAAGGACGCCGCAGGCCGATCCGCCGGAGGGTTCGCGCGACGTGGTCGAGCGCGAGTTGCGGCGCCGGAAG
Source organism: Chelatococcus caeni (assembly GCF_014196925.1). Taxonomy (GTDB): domain Bacteria; phylum Pseudomonadota; class Alphaproteobacteria; order Rhizobiales; family Beijerinckiaceae; genus Chelatococcus_A; species Chelatococcus_A caeni. The sequence goes on from NZ_JACIEN010000004.1 coordinate 160,001, forward strand.
CAGCAATCCGAGCGCTCCGAGCCAAGGCCTCCCGGGCCGTCCGGAGATGACCGAGGGACAGCGGCGGCCCCCCGGCCGCGCCGGGCGAAGCATTGACGAGGTCGCCGTAATGGCTCCCGATCGTCAGCGCTGCTCGTCGGCCGCGGAGGATCCGATCGAGCGTCTGGCCGACGCCATCCGGCGCCGCAACGCGATCCTCTTCGTCGGCGCCGGCGTGTCGATGAGCCTCGGGCTGCCCTCCTGGGACGCCCTGATCCGCCACATGCGCGCTGAACTCGGCCTCGACGAGGAGGAACAGGGTCAGTCACGCGACCGCTACCAGACGCTCGCCGAATATTACCGGCTGAAGCAGGGCAGCATCGGTCCGCTGCGCAGCTGGATGGACCGCAACTGGCGCGTCACGGCCGAGCAGGTTCGCCGCTCGCGCCTGCACCGCGTGCTGGTGGAACTCGACTTCCCCATCATCTACACGACGAATTACGATCGCAATCTCGAGGTCGCCTACGAAGCCCATGGCCGCCCCTACGTGAAGATCGCCAATGCCCGCGACGTCAGCACGGCCGCGAACGCCGCCACGCAGATCGTCAAGTACCATGGTGATTTCGACGACGACGCTTCGCTGGTGCTGACGGAAACCGACTATTACGAGCGGCTGTCGTTCGATTCTCCCCTCGACGTGAAGTTCCGGTCCGATGCGCTCGGCAGGACCGTGCTCTTCATCGGCTACAGCCTCACCGACATGAACATCCGGCTGCTGCTGCACCGCCTGTGGCAGACATGGCATCGCTCCGGCTATGAGGACGACCGGCCGCCATCCTTCGTCTTCATGCCGCACCGCGACGAGGTGGAGGAAGCGGTGCTGGCGCGCTGGGGGATAACCTTCCTCAGCCAGGAAGGAGCCGATCCCGAGGAGGCGCTGACCGGCTTTCTCGAACAGCTGCGGCAGCGGGTGTGATCCGGCCGGGGAATGCGACGGGGTTGAACCCGCGGCGGCCACGGCCGCTATCGTGAAGAAATTCCCCATCGCAGTTTATAACTGTTTTAACTCAATCCACCGAGGTCACTCCATAGAACCGTTCCAATAAATTTCCGTTGAGCGCGCTGCGCACCATGTTTATACACGGGCCACTACTTGCAAGAGGTGGCGAAAAGCGGCATGCGGCCCGATTCCGACACACTCGTCCTCTATCTCACGCACCGCCCGGCGCTCATCAACTATGCCGCGCCGATCGTCGGCTGCCGGGCGCGGGCGGAGGATGTGGTGCAGGAGGCCTATTTGCGCTTCGTCCAGGTCGCACGGGACGAAAAGGTGTTGCAGCCCGTGGCCTATCTCTATCGCATCGTGCGCAACCTCGCCGTGGACTGGGTGCGGCGCCTCGGCGCCGAGGTGCGGGAGGACGCCGGCACCGCCGAGCCGCTCGTGGCCGACACGCCCTCGCCCGAGGACGAGGTGCTCTACCGCGACGAACTGCGCTTGCTCGCCGAAGCGCTGGCGGAACTGCCCGAGACGACGCAGCGCGCCTTCACCATGCATCGCTTCGACGGCCTGACGCTGCAGGTCATCGCCGACAGGCTCGGCATCTCCGTCGCCGGGGCCCATCGCCTCGTGCGCGACGCGCTCGCCCATTGTGCCCGCCGGCTCGGCGACGACGATTAGCGAAATCCGGCCTTCGCCTGAAAAAATCCCCTCCTCGGAACGTCTCTAAGGAGATAAGCAGGGCCGGGACGGCCGGGCGCCGCAGGAAGCGACGGGACATGGCGGGAGCGCGCGACAAGGGGGAAGATCCGGTTCTCAACGAGGCGCTCGACTGGCTCCTTGCCATCGAGAATGCCCCCGCCGATCAGGCGCTGCGCCGGGCACGCGATGCCTGGATCGCCGAGAGCGACGAGAATGCCCGCGCCTGGCGCCGGGCCGAGCGCACGTGGCAGCTCACCGGCGCGCTCGCCGGCTTGCGCGAGACGCCCCTCGACAGCGCGGTCCCGAGACCGAACCCGCGGCAAGGGATTGTCGCCGCCGCACCCGCGGGCCAGCGCCCGCAACCACGCCGCCGCGCGGTCCCGCGCTGGGCGGCCGCAGTCGCAGCCGCGATCGTCGCCGGATTCCTCCTCGTCGCCGGCCACGAGCTCCTGAGCCGGAGCGATGCGGACTACGCCACCGGTACGGCCGAGATCCGGGATGTCGCGCTGCCGGACGGCTCCCGCCTCGTCCTCGACGCCCGCAGCGCCGTCGACGTCGATTTCTCGGGGCAGGAGCGACACATCCGCCTCTTGGCCGGCGCCGCCTTCTTCGACGTGCGCCCGGATGCCGCCCGGCCCTTCGTCGTGGCGGCCGAGGATGTTCACGTGACGGCCGTCGGCACCGCCTTCTCGGTGGAGATCGGCCCACGCTGGCTGAGCGCTGCCGTCGCCGAAGGCCGCGTGCGCCTCGACCGGCCGGGTGGCGCGAGCGAGATCGCGGCTGGCGAGGAGGTTGCCGTCGACCGCGCGTCCGGCAGCGAACGGCGGCGCCAGCGCGAGCCGGGGGACGTTGCCGGCTGGCGCGAGCGGCGCCTTGTCGCCGACAACGAGACGATCGCCGATGTTGTGGCGAGGCTCGCCGATCACCACCGCGGGCTGATCCTGACGCTCGACGGCACGCTCGCCGAGCAGCGCGTCACCGGCATCTACGACCTGTCGCGGCCCGTCGAGGCGCTCGGCGCCGCCGTGCGGCCCTACGGCGGCTCCGTGCACCGGATCACGCCCTATCTCGTGCTCGTCGGCGGCCGCTGAAAGCTGCCGAAAAAAGCGTCCCTTCTGAAAAATCCTTCGCTCCCATTCGTCATGACCCACGGGGCTGGTGCGATCGCCGGCGGAATAACGGCGGCGTGGCCGCAAGCGAAGGAAGACGATCGATGGGGCGTAGGGTATCGGGTGCCGAGGTGCGGGGCGTTGCGCGGCCGCGCGGACAGGGGGCATGGCTTGCCGCGACGGCGATGGCGCTGATCATCGCCGGTCCGGCAATGGCGCAGACGGCTGCACCCGCCGGGCAGACGAGCAACGCGCGCCAGGCGGGCGCCGCACGCGCGTTCGACATACCGGCGCAGCCGCTGTCACGCGCCCTCGCCGCCTTCGGCCGCCAGGCGGGCCTGCAGGTGAGCGCCGCGGCCGATGCCGTGGCCGGCTTCAACGCGCCGGCCGTGCGCGGCACCATGAGCGCCGAGGCCGCGTTGCGCCGCCTGCTCGCCGACACCGGCGCGAGCTTCCGCATCGCCGGCGGCACGGTGACTGTGGCGCGCGGTGCCGCCAGTGGTGCGGCGCCGACCGCCGACGGCTCCATCCTGCTCGACACCATCAATATCGAAGGCAGCGCCGAGACGGCCTACGGCCCGGTCGACGGCTATGTCGCTACACGCACCGGCACGGGCGCCAAGACCGATACGCCCATCATCGAGGTGCCGCAGTCCATCTCCGTCATCACCCGCGACCGCATCGAGGCGCAGAAGGCGGAGACGCTGCCGGAAGCGCTGCGCTACACGCCCGGCGTCCTCGCCCAGCCGTGGGGCCTCGACCCGCGCTTCGACCAGTTCAAGGTGCGCGGCTTCGAGATCACTTCCGTGGGCGCCTACCGCGACGGCATGCGCATGCCGACGGTGGGCATGATGAGTTGGGCCTACGACCCTTACGGTGTCGAGCGCATCGATGTGCTGCGGGGGCCCTCCTCCGTGCTCTACGGCGCGGCATCCCCGGGCGGCATCGTCAACCTCGTCACCAAGCGCCCGCCGTCGACCCCCTTCCACGAGGTGGAAGTCTCCGGCGGCAGCTACGCGAACAAGCAGATCAACGCCGACCTCGGCGGCCCCATCGACAAGGACGGCATCTGGTCCTACCGCGTCACCGGCCTCCTGCGCGATTCCGAGACGCAGGTCGACTACACGCGCAACGACCGGCGCTTCATCGCCCCGGCGCTGACCTGGCGGCCGAGCGCCGACACCTCGCTCACCCTCTTCGGCAGCTACCAGCACGACGAGGCCTCCGCCTACGGCACCTTGCCGGCGCTCGGCACGCGCTTCGCCAATCCCAACGGCCGCATCGCGCGCAGCTTCTTCATCGGCGACCCGAACTTCGACCGCGTCGACCGCACCGCCTATTCGCTGGGCTACGCCTTCGAGCACCGCTTCAACGAAGCCTGGACGGTGCGGCAGAACCTGCGCTGGGGTCATCTCGAGGCGGACCAGAACGTGCTCTACGGCGCCGGCCTGCGCGCCGACCTGCGCACGCTCGACCGCGCCGCCTTCACCGTCGACGGCAAGCTGCGCTCCTTCACGGTCGACAACCAGGTCGAGGGCAAGTTCGAGACCGGGCCCCTGCAGCACACCCTGCTCTTCGGCCTCGATTACCTCAATCTCTCCGCGCGTTCGGTGCAGGGCTATTCCGACAGCACCTATGATCCGGGCGTGCCGCCGATCGACCTGTTCCAGCCCAGCTACGGCCAGGCGGTGGCGCTGCCCCCGATCTACCAGAACAACGAGCAGACGCTGTCGCAGCTCGGCCTCTATGCCCAGGACCAGATCAAGTTCGGCGGCTTCATCCTCACGGCCGGCCTGCGGCAGGACTGGGCCACCAGCAAGCTGAACAACTACATCGCCAATTCCTCGCGCACGCAGGACGACAACGAGCTCACCTGGCGCGTCGGCCTCGGCTACGAGTTCGACTTCGGCCTCGTGCCCTATGCCGCCTATGCCACCTCCTTCGAGCCCGTCGTCGGGACCGACCGGCTCGGCGCCGCCTACAAGCCGACGACCGGCGAGCAGTTCGAGGTCGGCCTGAAGTACCAGCCGCCCGGCATGCGCTCGATGGTCACCCTCGCACTCTTCGACCTCAAGCAGCAGAACGTGCTGACCACGGACCCGCTCAATCCCTTCTTCAGCGTCCAGACCGGCGAGATCCACACGCGCGGCCTCGAGGTGGAGGCGCTGGCGAGCCTCATGGACGGGCTCGATCTCGTCGCCAGCTATACCTATACGGACGCCGAGATCAGCAAGGACACCGACGCGGCCCTCGTCGGCAACACGCCGGCGGTCACCCCGCGTCACATGGCCTCGCTGTGGCTCGACTACACGTTGCAGGAGGGCGTGCTGAAGGGCCTCGGGCTCGGCGGCGGCGTGCGCTATGTCGGCGCTAGCTACGCCGACAACGCCAATACCTTCCAGAACCAGGCCTTCACGCTCGTCGACGCCGCCGTGCACTACGAGCGGGACAACTGGCGCTTCGCGGTCAACGCCAAGAACCTGTTCGACAAGACCTACGTCATCTGCAACGGCGGCGACCTTTCCTGCGTCTACGGCCCGGGCCGCAGCGTCATCGCCTCGCTGCGCTATCGCTGGTGAGGCGGCGGCAGGTCCTCGCGGCGCTCGCCGGCCTGGCGCTCCTGCCGGCGGCGGCGCCGATCCCCGCCCGGCGCATCGTCGCGCTCGACTGGGGGCTGGCCGAGACGCTGATCGCGATCGGCGCGCCGCCCGTCGGCGTGCCCGAGACGCGCACCTATGCCGACTGGGTCGTTTCCCCGGCGCTGCCGCCGGGGACGGCGGACGTCGGCCTCAGGGTCGAGCCCAACCTCGAGATCCTGCAGCAGCTGGCGCCCGACCTCATCCTCGCCATCGCCGAGCACGAGACGGTCCGCCCCCTGCTCGAGCGCATCGCTCCCGTGCTGTCCCTGCCCATCTACGGCCCGGAAGGCACGCCCTATACCGTCGCGCAGGCGGCCACCCGTCGCCTAGGCGCCGTCACGGGCCGGACGGCGGAGGCCGAGGCGCTCACCCTCCGCGCCGAGGAAACGATGGCGTCGGCCCGGGCGCGGCTCACGACTTCCGCTGACGCGCGGCCTGTCATCGTCGCCTCCTTCCTCGACGGGCGGCATGTGCGCATCTATGCCCGTCACGGCCTCTTCGATGCCGTGCTCGCGCGCATCGGCCTCGCCAATGCCTGGCAGGGGCCGACGAACGCCTGGGGTTTCGCCACGGTCGGCCTCGAGGCCCTCGCCGAAATGCCCGAGGCGCGGCTCGTGCTCCTGGAGCCCCTGCCGCGCGAGACGGCGCGCACCTTCCGCGACAGCCCCCTGTGGAACAACCTGCCCATGGCGCGGGACGGCCGTGTGCTGCGCCTGCCGCCCGTCCTGATGTTCGGCACCCTGCCCGCCGCCATGCGCTTCTGCACCCTCCTCACCGATGCGCTCACGGGGGAGAACGGTCATGGCTGAGCGCGCTCGTGAGCATGCGGCCGCCGAGCCGGAAAGATCGACGCCGGCCGCAGGAACCCTCTCCCCGCCTGCGGGGAGAGGGCAGGATGAAGGGCAAGGGCCTGGACCGGAGGCGACGGCGCCGCATCGGCGGATGCGTCTTCCCCCTCACCCCGACCCTCGCCCCGAAGGCAAGTCGGGTTCACCCGACTTGCGCGAGACGAATAGGAGCTCGGGCAAGCCCGAGCTCCATTGCGGGGAGAGGGACTTGTCGCGCGCGCGCCTCCACCCGGCCTGGGGCGTCGCGGCCATGGTCGCCGTCGCGGCACTCCTCAGCGTCGATGCGCTTGCGGCACGGCTGCCGCCGGAGCTGTGGCTTACCGCTTTGACCGCTCCGGACCTCGCAGACATGCGCCAGCTCGTGGCGCGGGAGAGCTTTCTGCCCCGGCTCGTCGTCAGCATCCTCGCCGGAGCGGCGCTGGGTCTCGCGGGCGCCGTGTTCCAGCAGGTGCTGCGCAATCCCCTCGCCTCCTCCACGACGCTCGGGGTCGCGGCCGGAGCTCGTCTTGCCCTCGCCGTTGCCGGGCTGTGGCTGCCGGGAGTGCTGACGGAAGGAAGCGAGATCGTCGCCTTCGGCGGCGCCGCGGCCGCGCTCCTCCTCGTCCTTTCCATCGCCTGGGGCCGGGCGCTGTCGCCGCTCGCCGTGGTCATCGCCGGCATGGCGGTGAGCCTTGCCGCCGGCACGGCGGCAGCGGCGCTCGTCCTGTTCAACGAGCATTATCTCACCGCCCTTTTCCTCTGGGGCGGCGGCTCGCTCAGCCAGCAGGGCTGGGGCACCGTGTGGTTCCTCGCCCCGCGGCTCGCCGCCGTTGCGCTGCTCGTCGCGCTGATGGTGCGCCCGCTGACGCTCGCCGGCCTCGACGACGGGCAGGCGCGCAGCCTGGGGCTCGCGCTCGGCGGCGCCCGCCTCGTCCTGCTGGGGCTGGCCGTGGCGCTCGCCGCTTCCGTCGTCAGCGCCGTCGGCGTCATCGGCTTCGTCGATCTCGCCGCCCCGACGCTCGCCGGCCTCATGGGCGCGCGGACGCTGCGGCAGCGCCTTCTCTGGGCACCGCTCACCGGTGCCGCCCTCCTGTGGCTGACCGACCAACTCCTGCAGCGCTGGGCCGGGCCCTTCGGCGAGATGGTGCCGACCGGGGCCGTGACGGCCCTCCTCGGGGCGCCGCTCCTCCTCGTCCTGCTGCGGCGTCTCGCGATGACGGCCACGCCGCCGCGCAGCGCCGCTCTGCCCGCAGCCCGCCGTAGCCGGCGGCCGTGGCGCAGCGTCGGGTTCTTCGCTCTCCTCGCGCTCGTTGTCATTGCGGCAACGCTCGTCATCGGCCGCGGGCCGGACGGGATCGCCGTCGCCGGGCCGGATAACCTGTCGGCTCTGCTGCCGTGGCGCCTGCCGCGCATTGCGGCTGCCTTCGCCGCCGGCGCCATGCTCGCGGCGGCCGGCGTGCTGATGCAGCGCCTCACCGGCAACCCGATGGCGAGCCCGGAGGTGCTCGGCATCTCGACCGGCGCGGCGCTCGGCCTCGTGCTCCTGCTCATCCTCGTGCCGGCGGCCGGCCGGTCCGAGAGCCTCGCGGCGGGCGCGGCCGGCGCCTTCCTCGCCCTTTTCGCCATCCTGTCGCTCGCCCGCGGCAGCAGTTTCTCACCCGAGCGGGTGCTGATCGCCGGCATCGCCCTCGGTGCCTTCTTCGACGCCCTCGTCGTCGCGCTGATGGCCGCGGGCGATCCACGCGCCCAGATGCTGCTCGCCTGGCTCGTTGGCTCGACCTATCGAGTGGGCGCGGGCGATGCGCTCGTCACCGCGGGCGTCGCCGTGGCGCTCATCGCCCTGTTGCCGCCGATGGCGCGCTGGCTCGACATCCTGCCCCTCGGCACGGCCACAATCCGCACGCTCGGGCTGCCGCTCGGCGCAAGCCGCCTCGCCGTTCTTCTCTTTTCGGCGGTCGCGACGGCCACCGCGACGCTCGTCGTCGGCCCTCTCAGCTTCGTCGGGCTCATGGCGCCGCATCTGGCGCGGCTCGCCGGGCTCGCGCAGGGCCTGCCGCAGGCGCTCGGCGCCGCGCTTCTCGGCGGCACGGTCATGGCCATGGCCGACTGGCTCGGCCGGCTCGTGTCACCGACGAGCGCCATCCCCGCCGGGCTGATGGCGACGCTCGTCGGCACGCCCTGCCTCATCTGGCTGCTGCGAAGGCGCTGAGCGCCGGCCGCGCGGCGCGGCCGAGGGCGCGCATCTCGCGCGCCAGCAGCACGGCAGCGGCAAAGCCGGCAAAGCCTGCGGCGACGGCCGGCGCGGCGATGAGCCCGTCGAGCCCCCAGACGCGCGGCAGCACGAGAACGAGCGGCACCAGCAGATAGCCCTGCGGCGCCAGCGTCACGAGGGCCGCGAGCCGCGCCCGCCCGCTCGCCCGCAGCAGCACGACGAGCACCATCTGCAGGCCGAAGAGGGCGAAGAATAGATGGACGGCGACGAGCGCCCGCGCCGCCACCGCGCGCACCGCCGCATCCGCCGAGAACACCGATACGACGGCATCGGCGAAGGTGATCATGACCACGGCATGGACGAGCGCGAAGACGCCGGTGACGCGCAGCATGAAGCCGAGCGCCGCGCGCACGCGCGCCGTGTCGCCGTCGCCGAGCGCATAGCCGAGCACCGCCTGGGCACCGATGCAGAAACCGGCGACGGGCAGCACCCCCGCCGCGAGCAGCCTGAGGGCGATGCCGAGGCCGGCGACGCTCGCCTCGCCATAGGGCCCGGCCGTGCGGTAGACGAGCGTGAAGGCGGCGGCCGAGACGACGCTGGCGAGCCCCGCCGGCGCGCCGACGGCGAGGACCGGGCGCAGCATCTCCCGCCAGAGCGCGCCGAGCCGGCCGCGCAACAGGCCAAGGCGCAGCCGCACCCGCCCGTAGCCGCCGGCGAAATAGACGGCCCAGACGGCCATGACGAGGAGCTGCGCCACGAGCGTCGCCGCCGCCGCGCCGGGCACGCCCCAGCCGAAGACGAAGATGAAGAGGGGATCGAGCGCGATATTGACGGCAAAGCAGCCGACGAGCGTCCACATGCTGAAGCGCGTGTTGCCCTCGGCGATGGCGATGAAGTCGGCGAGGATCTGCGTCAGCGTCAGCACCGTGCCGAGGGCGAGGATGAGCGCATAGGCCCGCGCCGCGCCGAAGGCTCCCGGCGTCGTGCCGAAGGCATGGAGGATCGGATCGAGAAACAGGAGCACGAGCCCGCCGGCGCCGAGGCCGGTCACGAGCGCCACCACCATGGCCGCGGTCGCCGCGCGGCCGGCCGCTTCCTCTCGCCCGGCGCCGAGAAGGCGCGAGACGAGCGCCGCCGTGCCGACGCCGATGCCCTCGCCGAGCGCTGCGAGCAGGATGGCGAGCGGAAAGACGAAGCTCACCGCCGCCACCGCCTCCGCCCCCAGCATGCCGAGGAAGGCGGCATTGGCGAGGTGATGCAGGGCGTTGATGGACAGCCCCGCCACGGCCGGCAGCGCCAGGCGCACGATGAGGCGCCGCAGGTCCGGCGCGCCGAGATCGAGCGGCGCGGAGAGGAAGAGGCGCATCCGCGGCCTCATCGGTTGCGTCCTGCCCGTTCTGCCGCGCCCGTCTTTCGGTCGCCCTGCCCGGGCAACGCGCCCGCATGGTGGTGAAGCGCAACGCCCCCCTCCGTCATGCCCGCGCTCGTCGCGGGCATCCACGCCTTGCAGCTCGAGGCAACGCTAGAGGCGTGGATGGCCGGGACAAGCCCGGCCATGACGGCGGAAAGCGCCGGGCCAGTGGCGGACGGTTCATCAATGGTCATCCCGCGCGCCTTCCCGGCAAACGAGCAGAGGTGAGAACGTGGTGCGGAAGCCCGCCCGCCCGTAGAGCCGCTCGAGATGCGTGCCTGCCGCGCATTGCAGGAAGACGTGGCTTGCGCCGAGCCGGGCCGCCTCGGCGATGAGGCGCCGCGTGAGCTTGAGGCCGATGCCGCCGCGCTGGCGCGTGTGCCGCGTGCCGACATTGTAGAGCCCGGCGAGCGGACCGGCGACATGCAGCGTGGCGCAGGCGACGGGATCCTGCCCGTCGAACACGACCGCGTGGCGCGTCGCGACGCCGGCCACCGGCTGCGCGGCGGCGAGCACCGGCACATAATAGCGCGCGACATGCGCATCGATCGGCCCGCCGTCGTGACAGGCGCCGAAGACGGCGAGGAAGGAGGCATCCGGCGCAGGGCCGTCGGTCAGGCGCAAGGCAAGCCCGGCGAGAGCGAGGTCGTCCCGTGCGACGGGCGCGGCTTCGGCCACCATCCAGCGCGCCGCATAGGCGCGGGCGCCGGGGAGCCAGCCGAGCGCCGCCTCCCCCTCGGCCAGGAAGGCCGGGGCGCGCCCACGCGCTCGGGCCGTCTCCTCAAGCCAGCCGATGCCGCCGGTGCCGAGGCCGACGGCGAAGTTCATGGTCACGTCCGGGATGCCGGCCGAAAAGGCGTAGCGGGCGCGGCCCGGCCCTGCGATGACCTCGGTGAGATAGCTGCCGGCGAGCATGGCAAGATGCGCCGAGACGAGCGCCTCGACATCCGGCTCGGCCGCTGTTCTTGTCGCCGCGGCGGTCACGAGGAAGCCGCCAGGCGCACGGGCCGCATGAACTGCTCCGCCGGGAGAGGTGGAGGCGGCAGCCGCTCGACGATCGCCGTCGCGATCTCGCGGGACCGCACGGCGACGACGGAGAGCAGGGTATCGCTCAGCCCGTGCGTCGTCTCCGACTGCCCCTGCATGAAGAGCCCCGCCTCGCAGGCCTCCGCCATCGGCAGGCGATAGTCCCGGTCCACCGTTGCATCGGCAAGATACGGCGCGAGCGGTGCGAGAAGCCGACGGTCGAGGCCACGGCGATAGCCGGTGGCGAGCACGACGGCGTCGTAGCGCCGCTCCTCGGCCGCCCCGCCCCTGCTGTCGGCGAGCGTCAGCGTGATGCCGTCGCGGTCGGTCGCAGCGGCCACCACTGCGCGCCCGCTCGAGAGCGCGAGCCGCGAGCCGTCGGCCACCCGCTGCTCGTAGAGCATGTCGTAGATGCGCTGGATCAGGTCGTGGTCGACCACCGCGTAGTTGGTGTTGCGGAACTCGTCGAGAAAGGCGTGGCGCGCCGCCGGCGGCTGGCCGAAGAAGGTGCCGGTGCCCTCCGGATCGAAGATCTCGTTGACGAAGGGGCTGTCGTCGGCCGGCTTCAGGGCCCGCCCGCGCACGAGAAGATCGATCGCCGCCCTGCCGAAGCGGCCGGCGAGATCGCAGAAGATCTCGGCCGCGCTCTGCCCGCCGCCGACGACGGCGATGCGGGTGGTGGGCGCGTCGGTAAGGCCCAGCCCCGCGATGCGATCGAGATAGCGCGAGGAATGCATGATGCGCGTATCGCCGGCGAATGGCGCGAAGCACTCGGGAAGCTGCGGCGCGCCGCCGGCGGCGATGACGACGTTGCGCGCCCGGCGCAGGCGCTCGGTGCCGTCGGCGGCGCGCGAGCGCACGGCGAAGGCGGTTACCGTGCCGTCGCGCTCCGCCGCCGGCTCGAGGGCGACGACCTCCTCGCCATAGCTGCAGCGCTCGGCGAAGCAGGATGCCGCCCAGCGCAGGTAGTCGTTGAACTCGACACGGCTCGGGAAGAACGTCTTGCGGTTGATGAAGGCGGTGAGACGTCCCTTCTCGTGCAGGTAGTTGACGAAGGTGAAGGGGCTCGTCGGGTCGCGCAGCGAGACGAGGTCCTTGAGAAAGGAGATCTGCATGTCGCTGTCCGGCAGCAGCATGCCGCCGTGCCAGGTGAAATGCGGCTGCTTCTCGACGAAGTGGAAGGCGAGGCCCGGCCGCTCGCGGCGGGCCGCCTCGTCGAGCGCGATGGCGAGGGCGAGGTTCGAGGGGCCGAAGCCGACGCCGATCACGTCGAAGGTCCGGTCATGCATGGTCATGGGGATCACCTGCCGCTGGTCGTGTGACGGTCATGCCTCGACGGGCTCGGGCAAGCGCATGCCCTGCCGCGCTGCCTCGGGCGCCACCGCCGGCTGCCAGAGCCGGTCGCCGAAGAAGCGCTCGCGCAGCAGCATCACGAGCAAGGCCCGTTTGTGCGGGAAGTCGAATTCCTTGATCTTGGCGAAGCCGGCCTTGTCGAGGTTGCGGATCTGTTGCTGGTGGTCGGCCCGCGGCTCGCCGACGATGCGCTCGGTGCGGCAGTCGTCGAGGAAGATGTAGTGCATCAGCGACGGCAGCCAGGCCGTGACCCACGGCCGGCCGCGGAACCCGTCCTCGCCGATCAGCACGTGCCAGCCGCGGTCGTAGTCCTGCGCGTCGTAGAAGGGGCCGAGGCGGTTCTCCTTCGCCCAGTAGACCTCGAAATAGCCGAAGGGCTCGCCGTCGAAGGAGCCGATGAGCGGCAGCATGTGCGGATCGGCGATGAGCCCGCCGAGATAGGCCCGGTGCTTGTCGAGGTCGCCCTCCTCCGCCCAGACGGCGGCGACGCGCGGGTCGTTCATCCAGCGGTTGAGGCGCGCGGCGTCGGCCTCCACCGTCGCGGCGCGCAGGGACAGAACGCCGCCGAGCCAGGGGATGAAGCGGGCATAGACCATGCCCGTCGGCTTCATCGGCCGCAGCGGATGGCGGCGCCCGCCCGTCATCACGAAATGCTGCGGATAGGGCGCGGTTGGGGACGGCAGCCACAGCTCGGGCAGTTGCCACAGGAGGGAGGCGTGGGCCGTCAGCGTGCCGCCGGGCCCGGCAAGCGCGGCCCCGCGGCCGAGGAGTGCATCGGCGACGGGCGCCCAGCTCACCGGATCGAGCCGGGCCGTGGCCTGATCCGGACGCAGGGCGAAGAAGGCTTCGAGCCCGGCGAGGGCGGCGCGCGCCAGCGCCGCGGGCTCCGCAGCACCCGGCCGCAACGTCAGGCGCCGGCCCTCGTCCCCGGGCAGGAGCGTGACGAGCACCATGCCGTCACGCTCGACGGCGAAGCCCTGGCCGGTTGCCCGCACCGCAAGCCTTTGCCCGTCCCCGGCATTGAACGAGGTGTAGACGGTCTCGCCCGGTCTCATCTCCGCGATGCCCATGGCCCTCTCCTGCCGCACATGTCGCTGAAACGACGAATGCCGAGGGCGTTTTTTTCAGCGTTCCGGCCAGCAGCCGGTGCGGAAATGGGGAAAAACGCGAAATTTTTTCCGTCTCCGTCCGTCTTGAAGGCAGCGACAACAACGGACGGATCGGGCGCATGGCGATCGACGACGAGGGCACCAATTTCGACGTCGTGGTGAACGGCGAGGGACAGTTCTCGCTCTGGCCCGCCGGCCGCGCGCTGCCGGACGGCTGGCGCACAGCAGGCTTCTCGGGCCCCCGCGCCGCATGCCTCGCCCATGTCGACACCGTCTGGCGCGACATGCGCCCGGCCCGGCTCGCCGCCTTCCTCGCCGCGGGCGGGGATGAGGCCAGGGCGACGCTCGCCTGGGGCGGGTGCCACGGCGCCGGCGCGCCGGTGCACAGCCTCATCGCCGGCCATGCCCGCGCCCGGCCGGACGCGCCCGCTGTCATCCAGAACAGCGGCGAGACGAGCTTTGCCGCCCTCGAGAGCCGGGCGAACCGGCTCGCGCGCCATCTCCTCGCCCTCGGCCTCGCCGCCGAGGACCGCGTCGGGGTCGCCCTGCCCCGTTCAGCCGAGATGATTGCCGCCTTCCTCGCCGTGCTGAAGGCCGGCGGGGCCTTCGTGCCGGTCGATCCCGACCATCCGGCCGAGCGCATCGCGCATGTGCTGAGCGATGCGGGCGTCGACATCCTGCTGACGACCCGCGACCTCGCCGCACGGCTTCCGCCCCTGCCCGGCGCGAGCATCGTCGCCTGCGACGGGCTTCCCCTGTCGGGGCTCGACGACAGCGATCCGGGCATCGCCGTCCATCCCGGCCAGCTCGCCTATCTCGTCTATACCTCCGGCTCCACCGGGCGGCCGAAAGGCGTCGCCGTGGCGCACGGGCCGCTCGCCGCCCATTGCCTCGCCACCGGCGAGCTCTACGACATGACGCCGCAGTCGCGCGAATTGCACTTCCTGTCCGTCAGCTTCGACGGCGCGCACGAGCGCTGGATGGTGCCGCTCGCCTTCGGCGGTGCCATCGTGCTGCGCGACCAAGCGTTGTGGAGCGCGGCCGAGACGCTTGGTGCCATGGCGCGCCACGGCGTCACCAATGCCGGCTTTCCGCCACGCTACCTGCACCTGGTGGCGGAATGGGCGCTTGAAACGGGCGAGGCCCCGCCGGTCCGCCTCTATTCCTTCGGCGGCGAGGGCATGTCGCCGGCGACCTTCGAACTCGTCAAGCGGGCGCTGAAGCCGCAATGGCTCATCAACGGCTACGGCCCGACGGAGGCGGTGATCTCGCCGCTCGCCTGGAAAGTGCCGGCGAGCGCGACCTTTTCGGGGGCCTATGCGCCCATCGGCCAGGGTGTCGGTCCGCGCAGCACCTATGTGCTCGACGATGATCTCATGCCAGTGGCCGACGGCGAGGCGGGCGAGCTGTTCATCGGCGGTGAAGGCCTCGCGCGCGGCTATCACGGCCGGCCGGGCGGCACGGCCGAGCGCTTCCTGCCCGATCCCTTCACCGGCGGCGGCGGACGCATGTACCGCACGGGCGACGTCGTGCGCCGGCGCGCCGACGGCGTCATTGACTATCTCGGCCGACGCGACCAGCAGGTGAAGCTGCGCGGCTTCCGCATCGAGCTCGGCGAGGTGGAGGCGCAGCTTGCCGAGC
This sequence comes from Chelatococcus caeni, assembly GCF_014196925.1. GTDB lineage: Bacteria > Pseudomonadota > Alphaproteobacteria > Rhizobiales > Beijerinckiaceae > Chelatococcus_A > Chelatococcus_A caeni. The sequence goes on from NZ_JACIEN010000004.1 coordinate 175,006, forward strand.
TCGACGGCGTCAGCGCCGCCGCCGCGGCTTTGCGCGAGGCGCCGGGCGGCACCATGCTCGTCGGCTATGTCGTACCGGCGGCCGGCGCGACGATCGACCCGGCGGCCCTGCGGGCGACGCTGGCCGCGCGCCTGCCCGGCTACATGGTGCCCTCGCGCATCCTCATCATCGACCGGCTGCCGTTCACGCCCAACGGCAAGCTCGACCGCGACGCCCTTCCCCAACCGCAGGCGCATGTCGTGCCGATCCGCCCGCCGCGCACGCCGCTCGAGGCGGATATCGCCGGCATCTGGCGCGAGGTGCTGGGGCTCGCCGCCGTCGGCATCGACGAGAACTTCTTCGAGCTCGGCGGCAATTCGCTCTCGGCGCTCCGGGTGCTCGCCCGCCTGTCGCGGCTCCTGCCCGGCCGGTCCGTCACCATCGCCCAGATCTTCAACCATCAGACGGTCGAGGCGCTCGCCGCCGCGCTGGCGAGCGGAACGGCCGAGGAGCATGCGGTCGTCCACATGCGGCGCACTGGCAGCCGGCCGATGCTCTACTGCTTCCCGGGCCTCCTCGTCAGCACGCGCGAATATGCCGGGCTCGTCGAGCATCTGGGGCCGGACCAGCCGGCGACCGCCTTCATCTGCTACTCGCTGACCGAGGACAAGGCGCGCACGGTGAGCGTCGAGGAACTCGCCGGCCGCTATGCCGACTATATCCGCCGCACCAGCGGCGGGGCCTGCACGCTGCTCGGCTGGTCGTGGGGCGGCATCCTCGCCTATGAGACGGCGCGGCGGCTCGCGGGCGAGGTCGACCTCACCTTCGTCGGCATGCTCGACGTCTGCGCCCTCGACGCGGAATTCGCCATCGATGCCGAGGTGAGCCTCACGGAAGACGAGAGGACTGGAATCGAGCGGCGCATCGCGGCCTGGTTGCCGCGCACGCGCATGCGCGCCGACTGGGAGGGTCTCATCGCCCGCATGGACGCGGAGGTCTACACCCGCTTCCTCGCCTATGTGCTGAACAGCCCCGAGGACCTGCCGCTCGACGGTCCGGACATCGGCAGCCGCGAGCACATCTTCTGGACGCTCATCGAGAACGCGATGATCTTCCGCAACTATCGCCTCGAGCCGAGCGACCTGCCCATCCGTGCCTGGATCGCGGAAAAGTCCATCGAGCGGGGCTTCAGGCTCGTCGACTGGCGGGATTATTCCAGCCGCGTCGAGGCTGTGACGCTGGTGCCGGACACCGACCATCTCGACATCGTCACGGCCGCGGCCTTCCACGCGAGCTTCGCCGAACAGCTCGACGCGAGCCTCCGGAGCCGGCTGCCGGCGCCCCGCCCGCTTGCCGCGGCGCGGTGAGGCCAGCTGCCGCCGGACCTACGGCGCCAGTGCCGCCTTCAGCGTGGGGCCGGTGCGGGCGCGCAGGTCGAGATCGGCCTCGATATGGTCGATGTGGCTGACGACGAGCGCGACCGCGGCCGCCGCATCGCGCCTTTCGAGCGCATCGACGATGGTGTCGTGCTCGTCGTGGCCGCAGCTCGAGGCGCCGGAGCGGCCATAGAGCGCGATGACCAGGGAGGAGCGGGCGACCAGCTCCTCCATGAAGCGCTGCAGGATGGCATTGCCGCCCATGGTCGCGAGCAGCAGGTGGAATTCGCCCGAGGCCTTGATCTCGGCGCGCCGCGCGTCCGGCCCACGCGCGTGCATGTGCCGGCGCTCGGCGGCAAGATGGGCCCGCAGGCGGGCGATGTCGTCGGCCGTCACCCGCTCGGCCGCGGCGGCGACGATGCCGGGCTCGATCAGCCGGCGGGAGGCGAAGACCTGGCGGGCCTCCTCCGGCGAGGGATTGGCGACGAAGGCGCCGCGGTTGCGCTCGATGCGGACCAGCCCCTCGAAGGCGAGCATCTGCAGCGCCGCGCGCACCACCGTGCGGCTCACGTCGAACAGCGCGCCGACCTCGCTCTCCGAGAGCTTCGTGCCGGGCGCCAGCCGGCGGTCGACGATGGCGTCGCGCAGCCGGTCATGGATCGCCTGCGTGCGGTCCTCGGCTGTCTGCTGCCCGTCGGCAGGTGTCGAATCGATGAGGTTCATGCCCGTCTCACCCGCATGGGGTCTCCCCTTCTAGCGGGAAAAGCGGCGGAGGAAAGCCGAGATTGCCGGCAATGAGCGTCGAGATTGCATACAATTTTGCCACCGGATCGGCGACGATTGCCTGGAATTTGTGCAGGCGCATGACCGTGCCCTCCCGTGCTCGCCGAGCTCGGCAGAAAACCTGAGCCCTACCAGCGCCTTGGGTCCACTCCCGGCAACTGGCACGCGGGATGCTTCATCCCCGGCAGACAGGGGAATGCCGCATGAGCAAGGCCGCCGCGATCGACATCGCCTCCGTATCCAAGGTCTACGGGACGATGACCGCCGTTCACGCCATCAGCCTCAAGATCCCGGCGGGGAGCTATTGTTGCCTGCTCGGGCCGTCCGGCTGCGGCAAGTCGACGACGCTCAGGATGATCGCCGGCCATGAGCGCATCTCCTCGGGCGATATCCGGCTCGGCAACACCGTCGTCACCGACCTGCCGCCGGCGCGGCGCGGCACGGCGATGATGTTCCAGTCCTACGCGCTCTTTCCCCATCTCGACGTCGCCGACAACGTCGCCTTCAGCCTGAAGATGAAGGGCGTGTCGAAGGAGGAGCGCCGCACGCGGGCGCTCGATATGTTGAAGCTGGTGCAGATGGACGCCTATGCCGGCCGCCGGCCGGCGCAGCTCTCCGGCGGCCAGCAGCAGCGCGTGGCGCTGGCGCGTGCGCTGATCACCGATCCGGAGGCGCTGCTGCTCGACGAGCCGCTCTCTGCGCTCGATCCCTTCCTGAAGGTCAGGGTGCGGGCCGAGCTCAAGAAGCTGCAGAACGAGCTCGGCATCACCTTCGTCCACGTCACCCACAGCCAGGAGGAGGCGATGGCGCTCGCCGACCTCATCGTGGTGATGAACGAGGGCCGCATCGAGCAGGCGGCCCATCCGCGCACGATCTTCGAGCGGCCGGCCACCGCCTTCGTTGCCCGCTTCATGGGCGACCACAACGTCATTTCCGGCCGGGTGGCCGATGTGCGCGACGGCGCCGTCACGGTCGAGGTCGCCGGTGGCGGACGCTTCGACGCGCTCGGCCGGCCGCCCGAGGGCGGGCAGGCGGACATCGCCGTGCGCACCGACCGCGTGCGCCTCGGCGAGGCGCCGGCGCCCGGGCTCGGCTTCACCGGCATCGTCACCAATGTCGAATATCGCGGCGCTTCGGTGAAGCTGACGGCGAGCGGCGCCGGCATCGAGGATTTCACGGCAATCGTCGGCGATGGCGCCTTCTTCGCCAGGCCGGTCACGGTGGGCGAGGCGGTTCCGTTCGCCTGGGGTGCCGAGGACGCGATCGTCCTCGGCCGGCTCGATTCCTGAGCCGAGCGACGATCAAGCAGCAACAATCACAAGAGGGGAAGAGGCCATGACCAGGACAACGAAGGACAAGCGCGGCATATCGGGCGGCATCTCGCGCCGCTCGCTCCTGAAGACCGGCGCAGCCGCCGCGGGCCTTGCCGCCGGCTCGGGCGCGATCACGGGCTTTCCGACCATCTGGGCACAGAACCCGATCACCCTGCGCCAGTTCGGCACCGGCGTGTCGAACCTCAACGCCATCGCCGAGAAGTGCAAGGAGGACCTCGGTATCACGCTGGAGATGACGGCGACGGATTCGGACGCCGCCGCGCAGCGCGCCGTCACCCAGCCCGATTCCTACGACATCGCCGACGTCGAATACTGGATCGCCAAGAAGGTCTTCCCGGCCGGCGTCCTGCAGCCGATGGACGTGTCGCGGCTCACCTATTTCGACAAGATCGTGCCGCTGTTCATCACCGGCAAGCTGACGCCGGACAGCGTCATCGCCCAAGGCACTGCGCCGCATACGGTCGGCTTCGTCGAGGGGCCGGATTCGACCACCTTCGCCAAGGCGCCGACCGGCTGGCTGACGATGGTGCCGACCATCTACAACGCCGACACCCTCGGCATCCGGCCCGATCTCGTCGGCCGCCCGATCACCACCTGGGCCGACATCATGGACCCGGCCTTCCGTGGCAAGGCCTCGATCCTCAACATCCCCTCCATCGGCATCATGGACGCGGCCATGATCATGGAGGCCTCGGGCGAGCTCACCTATGCCGACAAGGGCAACATGACGCGGGCGGAGATCGACAAGACCATCGATTTCCTCATCGCCGCCAAGCGCGCCGGCCAGTTCCGCGCCTTCTGGAAGTCCTTCGACGAGAGCGTCAACCTCATGGCCTCGGGCGAGGTCGTCATCCAGTCCATGTGGTCGCCCGCCGTGGCGGCCGTGCGCTCGCGCGGCATCCCCTGCGTCTACCAGCCGCTCAAGGAAGGCTATCGCGCCTGGGGCGGCGGCATCGGCCTCGCCAAGCACCTCAGCGGCGCCAAGCTCGACGCGGCCTACGAATACATCAACTGGTACCTGTCGGGCTGGGTCGGCGCCTATCTCAACCGCCAGGGCTATTATTCCGCCGCCATGGAGACCGCGAAGAAGCACATGTCCGACGACGAATGGGGCTTCTGGGTCGAAGGCAAGCCGGCCAAGGGCGACATTCTCGCGCCCGACGGCAAGGTGATGGAGAAGGCAGGCGCCGTGCGCGACGGCGGCTCCTTCGAGGAGCGCATGGGCAAGGTCGCCTGCTGGAACTCGGTGATGGACGAGGACCGCTACATGGTCCGCCGCTGGAACGAGTTCATCGCCGCCTGATCCCGCGCCTTCCCGCCCTCTCCCCTGACAGGGAGGGGGCGGCCCGCCACGCGGGCCTCCGTCAGAGCAGCGTTTCCACCGAGGAAAGGCCGCATGGCCATCGCCGTCGAACAACCTGCCGCTTCCCCGGCCCGCCCGGCCGGCGCACGCCTTGTCTCCGTGCTCGGCCGCCTCGCCGCCTACCTGCAGGCGGCGCCGCTCGCGCTCATCCTCGGCGTCTTCCTCCTCGCGCCGATCCTGATGATCGTGGCGGTCAGCTTCTGGGACTACGACTTCGCGCGGCTATATCCCGATTTCGTCCTCACCAACTATGCCGAGACGCTCGGCTCATGGGTGACGTGGCGCACCTATCTCAACACGCTGAAATATGCCGCCATCGTCTGGGCGCTGACGCTCTTCATCGGCTTCTGGGTCGCCTATTTCCTCGCCTTCCACGTCCGTACCGCGACCATGCAGATGGTGCTGTTCCTCGTCTGCACGGTGCCGTTCCTGACCTCCAACATCATCCGCATGATCTCCTGGATCCCGGTGCTGGGGCGGAACGGGCTCGTCAACGCCACGCTCATCGAGATGGGGCTCGTCTCGACGCCGGTCGAATGGCTGCTCTACTCCGACTTCGCCGTCGTGCTCGCCATGGTGCATCTCTACACGCTGTTCATGGTGACGCCGATCTTCAACACGCTGATGCGCATCGACCGCGCGCTGATCGAGGCCGCGCGCGATGCCGGGGCGAACGGCTGGCAGGTGCTGTCGAACGTCGTCCTGCCGCTCGCCAAGCCGGGGATGGCGATCGGCACCATCTTCGTGGTCACGCTGGTGATGGCCGATTTCATCACTGTGCAGGTCATGTCCGGCGGCCAGAGCGCGTCGGTCGCGCTGATGATGCGCAACCAGATGTCGCTGCTGCAATATCCGGCGGCGGCGGCCAATGCCGTCGTGCTGCTCGTCCTCGTCCTCCTGATGGTGGCGGGCATCCTGCGCGTCGTCGACATCCGCAAGGAGCTGTGACATGGCCGGCGAAAGACGCTCCGTCACCTTCTGGATCCTCGCGGTCTTCTTCGGCCTGTTCGTTCTCTTCCTCTACGGCCCCCTGTCGGCGATCCTGATCCTGTCCTTCCAGGGGCCGAGCGGCGGCCTCACCTTCCCGCTCAACGGGATCTCGCTGCACTGGTTCCGCAATCTCACCGAGCAGCAGGCGGTGGGCGACTTCGGCGGCTCCTTCCGCCGCTCCTTCACGCTCGGCCTCATGGTGATGGTGGTGACCGTCGTCATCTCGCTGCTCGCCGGCCTCGCCTTCCGGCGCCGGTTCGTCGGGGCGACGCCGCTGTTCTACCTCGCGGTCGCCAGCCTCGTGGTGCCGTCGATCATCATCTCGCTCGGCATCGGCGTGATGTTCCAGCAGGTCGGCATCCGCCCGTCCTGGTACGGCTCGGCCTTCGGTGCGCACCTCACCTGGACGCTGCCCTTCGGCGTACTCATCATGTTCGCCGTCTTCAACCGCTTCTCGCCGGCCTACGAGGAGGCGGCGCGCGATCTCGGCGCCTCGCCGTGGCAGACCTTCCGCCATGTCCTCCTGCCGATGATCGCGCCGATGCTGGTCGGCGTCGGCCTCTTCGGCTTCACGCTGTCCTATGACGAATTCGCCCGCTCGCTGATGACGGCCGGCACCTACAACACCCTGCCGCTCGAGATCTACGGCATGACGACTAACGTCACCACGCCGGTGCTCTACGCGCTCGGTACGGTGACGACGCTCTTCTCCTTCCTCGTCATCTCGCTCACGCTCGGCGTCATCGTCTGGCTCGGCCGGCGCAGGGCGCGGGGCTGAACGAAAGCCCGCGCACGGAACCTCCCATGCATATCCTCGTCGTCAATCCCAACACCACCGCCTCGATGACCGAGACGATCGCGGCGGCCGCGCGCGCCGCCGCCGGTCCGTCGACCGTCATCGAGGCCGTGACCTCCGCCATGGGCCCCGCCTCCATCGAGGGCTATTACGACGAGGCGCTGGCGGTGCCGGGCCTCCTCGCCGAGATCGCGCGGGGCGAGCGGGCGGGCGCCGCGGCGGCGGTCATCGCCTGTTTCGACGACACCGGCCTCGATGCTGCCCGCGCCATGGCCGCCATCCCCGTGATCGGCATCTGCGAGGCCGCGCTGAGCCTCGCCTCCTTCCTCGCCCGGCGCTTCAGCGTGGTGACGATGTCGGAGCGTTCGCTCGTGCCGATCACCGAGCTCGTCCGCCGCTACGGCATGGAGCCGCGCGCCAGCGTGCGGGCGCTCGGCGTGCCCGTGCTGGACCTTGAAGACCCGTCATCCGACGCCGTTGCCGCGCTGCGCGACGAGATCACCCGCGCCCTCAAGGAGGACCATGCCGAAGCGATCGTGCTCGGCTGCGCCGGCATGGCGGACCTTGCCGCCGCGCTGCAAGGCGAGTTCGGCATTCCCGTCGTCGATGGCGTCGGGGCGGCGGTCAAGCAGGCCGAAGCGCTCGTGACGCTCGGCTTGTCCACCGGCAAGCGCGGGGCCTATGCTCGGCCTGCCGCGAAGCCCTACACCGGCCTCCTCGCCGGCTTCGGGATCGAGGACACGGCCGTCGCCTGATGCCGCAAACACCGACGATACGCCTGCTGACGCTCGCCGAGGTCGAGACGCTGGTCGACTGGGCGGCGGGCGAAGGCTGGAACCCCGGCCTCGCCGATGCCGCCGCCTTCCATGCCGCGGATACGGGCGGCTTCCTCGGCGCCTTCATGGATGGCGAGATGGTCGCCGGCATCTCGGCCGTCGCCTACGGGGAGACGTTCGGCTTCATCGGGCTCTACATCTGCCGGCCGGATCGGCGCGGCAGGGGCCACGGGAAGGCCGTGTGGGATGCCGGCATGGCGCGGCTCGCCGGCCGCACCATCGGTCTCGACGGCGTGCCCGCACAGCAGGCCAACTACCGCAGCATGGGCTTCGTCCCGGCCTATCGCACCATCCGCTACAGCGGGCGCTTCGCGGCGGCGGTCGCCCCGTCCGGCGCGGTCCGGCCGGTGACGCCCGATCTCGTCGAGGCCGTGGCCGCCTTCGATGGCGCCTTCTTCCCGGCACCGCGCCGGGCCTTCCTGGAGCAATGGCTGCGCCCGCCGCATGCCGCCCTCGTGGCGATGGGCCAGGACGGTATCGCCGGCTACGGCGTCGCCCGGCCCTGCCGCGAGGGCTTCAAGATCGGCCCGCTCTTCGCGCGGAACGGCGGGACCGCGGGATTGCTGCTCTCGGCGCTCGCCGGCGTCTGCGGCGGCCCCATCCATATCGACGTTCCGGAGACAGCCGGGAGCTTCCCGGTCTTCCTCGCCGCGGCGGGGCTGTCGCCGGGCTTCGAGACCGCGCGCATGTACCGCGGCGCGGCGCCGGCGGTCGACCTTGGCGGCGTCTTCGGCATCACGACGCTGGAGCTGGGCTGAGCGTCCGCCCCGCGCCCTCACCAATCCCTCGTCCCGATGACCTCGAGCGCCCTCTCGGCGAAGCGGCCCGCCAGCGGCCCGAGCCTTGCCGCATCGGCCGATGCGGCATTGCCTGCCCGTGCCCGGTCGGCGATGCCGACGAAGATGACCGCGAAGCGGAAGAGCGCGAAGGCGACATGGAACCGCGCGAGCGGAGCGGTCGGCACCGCATGGGCCTGATAATGGGCGACGAACTCCCGCCGTGTGGGGATGCCGAGCCCGGAATGGTCGAGGCCGAGAATGCCGCCGTATTCGTCCGGCGCCGTGTGCCACGGCATGCAGCAGAAGCCAAGATCGGCAAGGGGATGGCCGAGGGTCGACAGTTCCCAGTCGAGAATGCCGATGACGCGCGGCTCCTCAGGGTGGAAGAGCAGGTTGCCGAGGCGGAAATCCCCGTGCGCGATCGCGACCATCCCGTCATCCGCGGGCAGGTTCTCCCTGAGCCAGGCTTCGACGCGGGCGAGGGCGGGAACGGGATCGCCCGGCGAGGCGTGGAGCTGCTTCGACCAGCGCGCGATCTGCCGCTCGAAATAGCTGCCGGGCCGGCCGAAGTCGGCAAGGCCGACATCCTGCGGGCGGACAGCATGCAGCTTCGCCAGCGCCTCGGCCATGCCGAGATAGATGCCGCGCCTTTCTGCGGGTGCGAGTTCCGGCAGCGAGCAATCGTGGAAGACGCGGCCTTCGAGCCGCTCCATCAGGTAGAAGGGCGTGCCGAGGAGGCCTGCATCGGCATGGTAGAGGATCGGTCGCGGCACCGGCACGTCGGTCGCCGTGAGGACGTTGAGCACGCGGTATTCCCTGTCGATCGCATGCGCCCCGCGCAGGATTTCCCCGTTCGGCTGCTTGCGCAGGACCATGCGGCGATCGCCGAAATCGACGAAATAGGTGGGGTTCGACTGCCCGCCGCCGATCCTGCTCCAGCTGAAGTGATCGGCGCTCCCGCCGAAGCGCTGCGCAAGAAAGCGCCTGAGGGCGGCGGGATCGAAATCGGTATCGGGCGTGCGGGCCGGAACCGTCGTTGTCATCGCCAGGGCTCCGCTCGGTGATCAGGCGGTGCCGGCGGCCGCCGCCTCGGAGCGGAGCCGGAACTTCTGGATCTTGCCCGTCGCCGTCTTCGGGACTTCGCCGAAGACGAAGCGCTTCGGCACCTTGAAGCCTGCGAGCCGCTCCCGGCAGAAGGCCGTGAGCTCTTCGGCCGTCGCCGTGCCTGTACCCTTGAGCTCGATGAAGGCGCAGGGCACCTCGCCCCACTTGGGATCGGGGCCGCCACCACGGCGGCGATAAGGACGGCCGGGTGCTGGTGCAGCACGTTCTCCACCTCGAGGCTCGAGATATTCTCGCCGCCCGAGATGATGACGTCCTTGGCGCGGTCCCTGATCTCGATGCGGCCATCGCCGTGCACGACCGCAAGGTCGCCCGTGTGGAAGACGTCGCTCGCAAAGGCGCTCGCGGTCGCCGCCTCGTCGCGGTAATAGCCGGCCATCAGCGTGTTGCCGGCGAGCACGATCTCGCCCGTCGTCGTGCCGTCGCGGGCGACATCCCCTCCCTCACCGTCCACGACGCGCACCCTGCTGCCGGTGACGTGCCGAAAGCCCTGCCGCGCCAGGAGCTGCGCCTTCGCCTCCACAGCGAGGTCCGCCGCCTCGTCGAGCTCGCACAAGGTGGCGGGCCCGTAGGATTCCGTCAGTCCGTAGAGATGGATCAGGTCGAAGCCGAGCGCCTCCATCTGCGCGATGAGCGCGCTCGTCGGCGCCGCGCCGCCCGTTGCGACCCGCACCATGCGGGAGACGTCCTTCTTCTCCCGGTCCGGATGGTTCAGCAGCATGTAGAGCACCACCGGCGCGCAGCTGAGATGCGTGACGCCGTGCTGCTCGATGGCCGCGAAGATGAGGGCCGGATCGACGCGATCGAGGCAGACGTGGAGGCCACCCGCCGCCGTTACGGCCCAGGTGTGGCACCAGCCGTTGCAGTGGAACATCGGCAGGGTCCAGAGATAGACGCTGCGCTGGTCGAGCCCGAGCGCCAGCACGTTGCCGAGGGCGTTGAGATAGGCTCCGCGGTGGTGATAGACGACGCCCTTCGGCCGCCCCGTCGTACCCGAGGTGTAGTTGAGGCAGATCGGCTGCCACTCGCCCTTCACGAAGCGCCGGTAATCGATGTCGTCGGACACCTCGCCCTCGCCGAAAAGGTCGAGGGCATCAGGACCCGCAGGCTCCCCGTCGGCGTCGAGGACGACGAGAGGCACGCGCGCCTCCGTCGCCGCCGTCTGTGCCACGCCCAGGCAGAAAGGGTCCGCGATCAGCAGGCGCGACTGCGCGTGTTCGAGGATATAGCCGACGGTGTCCGGCTCGAGCCGCGTGTTGATGGTGTTGAGCACGGCGCCGATCATCGGCACGGCGTAGTGCGCGGCGAGCATCTCCGGCCGGTTCGGGGCGATGATGGAGACCACGTCGCCGGGTTCGATGCCGCGGCCGAGGAGAAAGGCCGCGAAGCGCGTGACCATTCGGCCGAAGGCGCGATAGGTCAGGGTCCGCTCCCGCCAGACCGCGGCCGGGCGCTCGGGATGGGCCTCGACCGTGCGGTCGAGCAGGTCGAGCGGCGTCAGGGGAACGTGGTTCGCCGGCCGTGGCGCGAGATGGGCATCAAGACGCATGGATTGCTGTCCTCCCTCCGTTCATTTTTCTGGCGGAGGCCTCTTGGATGGGCCCCTTGCTGCCTGATCGTCTCGGGCGTTCACCCTCACATCGGCGGGGCTGCGACGTCCCAGCGCCAGAAGCCCGTTCCCTCCTCGTTCAGGAACCGGTTCAGAACCATCTTGTGGACCTCGTCGGCGCCGTCGACCAGCCGCGCCTGCCGGGCGTAGCGATAGATCCACTCCAGCACCGTATCCTTGGAATAGCCGCGCGCGCCGTTGATCTGGATGGCGACGTCGGCAGCCTCGTGGAGGAGGTTCGCCACGTGGATCTTGGCCATCGAGACTTCCTTGCGGGCGAAGCCGCCGCGGTCGAGCTCCCATGCTGCGCGCATGACGAGGAGCCGGCCGATCTCGATGCGCATGGCGAGCCCGCCGAGCATGAGCTGGATGCTCTCCCGGTCCGCCAGCCGCTGGCCGAAGCCGTGGCGCTCGCCGGCATAGGCCCGCGCGATCTCGACCGAGCGCTTGGCGAGGCCGAGCCAGCGCATGCAATGGGTGAGGCGCGCGGGGCCGAGCCGCACCTGCGTCACCTTCATGCCCCGCCCCTCGCCGAGGAGAATGTCACTCGCCGGAATCTCGAGGCCGTCGAACACGAGCTCGCAATGCCCGCCGTGCTCCTCCGGCCCCATGATGGGAATGCGGCGCTCGATGCGCCATCCCGGCTGGTCCTTGTGGAAGAGGAAGGCGGTGAGGCCGTGACGGGGATCGTCGGACGTGCGCGCGACGAGAATGAAATGGCTCGCCTCCCCGGCCCCGGTGATGAACCATTTGCGGCCGGTGACGACATAGGTGTCGCCGCGTTTTTCGGCGCGCGTGAGCATCATCGACGGGTCGGAGCCGCCGCCCGGATGGGGCTCGGTCATGGCGAAGGCGGAGCGGACCTTGCCCGCGGCGACCGGGGCGAGCCACCGCTCCTGCTGCTGCGGCGTTCCCACCGCCTCCAGCAGCATCATGTTGCCGTCATCCGGAGCCGCCGCGTTGAAGACGACGGGGCCGAAGATGGAGCGGTTCATCTCCTCGTAGCAGACCGCCATGCCGACCTTGCCGAGCCCGGCGCCCCCCGTCTCCTCCTTGAGCTGCAGGCACCAGAGCCCGGCCGCCCTCGCCTTTTCGCGCAGGGGCCCGAGCAGATCGAGCGTGATGTTGCCATGCTCGTCGAAGGACCGAGGGTCGGCCTCCAGCGGCAGGATCTCGCGCGCCACGAAATCGGCGATGCGCGCGCGGTAGTCCTCGATCCTCGGGGAGATTTCGAAGTTCATGCCAGCCCCACGACGCTGAAACCAGATCGCTGCCGCCGGCTTCCGGGCAGAGCAGCGGGCTCCACCACGGTATTGGAGGCCTGTGCCGGGGCCAATCGGGATTTTGCGAAGGTGGGCGGGCGATCGTGCAGCGCCCGCTTGCGCTCAGCCGCGCTTGCGGACGAATTCGGTGCGCAGGACGAGGCCCTTGATGCCGTCGTAGCGGCAGTCGATCTCCTCGACATTGTCGGTGAGGCGGATCGACTTGATGACCGTGCCCTGCTTCAGCGTCTGGTTGGCGCCCTTGACCTTGAGGTCCTTGATGAGGGTCACCGAGTCGCCGTCGGCCAGGATGTTGCCGGCGGCATCGCGCACCGCGGCCGCGTCGGCAGCCGCCGCGGCCATCTCCGCCGCCGGGCGCCATTCACCGGTCGTCTCGTCGTAGACATATTCGTCGTTGTCGTCGGCCACGCCTGCCTCGCTTTCAAGATCGTTCCCATCTGCCGGTCCGGTGCGGGCTGCGACGGACAATCGACATGGATGGCTTGGTGGCACGCTTATATCACATGCTGACACTGTGCAATGTTCCGCCCGTCACGGGCGATTGCCGGGCGCTCCGGGCGGCCGCTATGCTCGCGCCGTCTGCGGGAGGGTCGAGGCATGATCGGTATAGTGAGTGTGTTCCTGGGCGTCTTCCTGGCTCAGGTCTCGCCGGGGCCGAACATGATGGCGGTTGCCTCCGCCTCTCTCGGCACGAGCCGCCGGGCGGGCCTTGCGACGGCGGCGGGGGTTGCGACGGGGGTCTTCGTCTGGGCGATCCTGTTCGCCTTCGGGGTCGGCGCCCTGCTGCAGGCCTTCCCCGAGACCGTCACCGCGATGAAGTTCATCGGCGGCGGCTATCTCCTCTTCCTTGGCGTGAAGGCGCTGCGCAGTGCCTTCCGGCCGGCGGCAGGGATGCCGGCCGTGGGCCGCGGCGCCCTTCGCGTGCGTGCCGCCTATCGGCTGGGGCTCGCCGTGGTGATGACGAACCCGAAGGCCGCCCTGATGTGGGTGGCGATCGCCATGTTCCTGGCCTCGACCGCCTCTCTGCGGCGCATTTCCTCCTCATCGGGGCCGGAGCATCGGCATCGGCCATGCTGGTCTACGGAACCTATGCGGTGCTGTTCTCGACCGGGGTTGCGGTGCGCGCGTACCAGCGGTTCTTCAGGGCCATCGAAGGGGCCTTCGGCGCCGTGTTCGGCGCGGTCGGGGCGCATCTTCTCGCCGACGGGGTCAGGGAATTGCGGGCCTGAGCACGCGCGCGTGCCCCGCCGGGCAGTGGTCATCGCCGGCTGGCCTGTGCTAGATGTGTGCGACAGGGAGGAGCGCGGAGCCGCGCTCGAAAAGGGCTGCGACAGGCGGCGACTTGCAGAAAACCTGGCTCACATGGGCCCGCCTCGGGGTGCTCGTCGTTCTTGCATGTGCCGCCGCCGTCTGGGGCGGCACGGCGGCAACGCGCATCTACCTCACCGAGACGGCCGCGCGCGGGCAGACCACGCTGCGCCTCGCGGTCGCCGCCCTCCACGGCCACATGCGCCGCTACGAGCCGCTGCCCTCGCTCATCGCCGACCATGACGACATCCGCGAGCTGGCGCGCCGGCCGGAGGATCCCGGCCTCAGGGCCGCGGCCAACCGCTATCTCAAGGAAATCAACGGGCTGCTCGAATCGTCCGACATCTATGTCATGGCCCCGGACGGCGTCACCATCGCAGCCAGCAACCACGACGAGCCGCTGAGCTTCGTCGGCGAGAACTTCAGCTACCGGCCCTATTTCCAGGATGCGATGAAGGGCGAGCGCGGCCGCTTCTTCGCGCTCGGCACCACCTCGCTCAAGCGCGGCTACTATTATTCCGCCCCCATCCGCGACGGGGAGGCGATCCGCGGGGTCGTCGTCTTCAAGGTCGACGTCGACGTCATCGAATTGTCCTGGCGCGGCAGCGACCACGTCATCATCGTCACTGATCCCGAGGGCATCATCTTCCTGACCGGTCGCGACGAGTGGCGCTATGCCGGGCTCGAGCCGCTGACACCGGAGCGGCTGGCGCGCACCAACGCTTCGCGCCGCTATGCCGATGCCCGGCTCTATCCGCTGCCCATCGAGAGCCGCGGCAGCGAGGCCGGCCACGCCTTGATGACGATCGGCGAGGCCAATGGCGAACCGCGCGAATATCTCGTCCTGACCGAGCCGATGCCGGAGGCCGGCTGGACGGTGAAGGTGCTGCTCGACACGGCCTCGGCCAGGGCCCAGGCCTTCACCGCGCTCGTCGCCATCTTCCTGTGCCTCGCCCTTGCCGGCATGGTCGCGGCGGTCGTCCTGCAGCGGCGGGCGCGCATGGCCGAGCGCATGGCCCTGCAGCAGGAGGCCCGCGAGACGCTGGAGCGGCGGGTCGCCGAGCGCACGCGCGACCTCGCCGCGGTCAACAGCCGGCTCGAGACGGAGGTGGCCGAGCGCCGCGCCACGGAGCAGCGGCTGCGCCAGACGCAGGACGACCTCATCCAGGCCGGCAAGCTCGCAGCCCTCGGCCAGATGTCGGCGGCGCTGTCGCACGAGTTCAACCAGCCGCTCGCGGCGCTGCGCACCTATGCCGACAACACGGCCGTGCTCATCGACCATGAGCGCATCGCGGATGCACGCGAGAATGTCACGCGCATCGCCGCCCTTACGGACCGGCTCGCCACCATCAGCCGCCACCTGCGCAATTTCGCCCGCAAGCCCAACCAGAAGCTGGGCCCCGTCGACGTACACGAGGTGGTGCGCGACACGCTCGAGATCGTGGCGTGGCGGCTCAAGGCCGCTCAGGCCGAGCTCGTGATCGACCTTGGCGAAGGCCCGCTCATGGTGCGCGGCGGTGCCGTGCGCCTGCAGCAGGTGCTGGTCAATCTCATCACCAATGCCGCCGATGCCGTGGAGGGCCGGCCAGAGCGCACCATCACGCTCCGCGCCGAGCGGCAGGGCGGACACGTGCTCATCAGCGTGAGCGACCCGGGCCCCGGCGTGCCGGACGCCATCGCCGGGCGCATCTTCGATCCCTTCTTCACGACCAAGGGCGTCGGCAAGGGCCTCGGCCTCGGCCTGTCGATCTCCTACAACATCATCCAGGATTTCGGCGGCAATCTCCTCGTCGCCAACGCGCCGGGGGGCGGCGCGGTCTTCACCATCGAGCTCGAGGCGACGGATCTCAGCGCGCCCCGGGAGGCGGCCGAATGAGCGGGCCGCAGATCCTGCTCGCCGACGACGAGGACGACCTGCGCATCGCCTCGGTCCAGGGGCTGGAACTCGCCGGCTTTGCCGTGCGCGGCTTCGCCAGCGCCGAGGAGGTGCTGAGCCGCGTCGGCTACGACTTCGACGGCCTCGTGATGACGGACATCCGCATGCCCGGCATGGACGGCATGTCGCTGATGAACCGCATCCACGAGATCGACCCGGACATTCCCGTCGTCCTGCTCACCGGCCATGCGGACGTGCAGCTCGCGGTCCGCGCCATGCGCGAAGGCGCCTACGACTTCGTCGAGAAGCCCTTCACGGTGCAGAACCTCGGCGACATCGCCCGCCGGGCGCTCGACCGGCGCACCCTCGTCCTCGAGAACCGCCGCCTCAGGGCGCTGGCGGGCAAGCGGGACGACATCGAGACGCGCCTGCCCGGACGCAGCGCGCTGATGGTCGACCTGCGCTACCGGCTGCGCGCCATCGCCGCGACCGACGCCGACGTGCTGATCGTCGGCGACACGGGGACGGGCAAGGAGGTCGCCGCCCGCGCCCTGCACGACATCAGCGCCCGCGCGGGACGGCCGGTCGTCGCCATCAACTGCGCCGCGATGCCGGCGGCGCTGATGGAGAGCGAGCTTTTCGGCCACGAGGCGGGCGCCTTCCCCGGCGCCTTGCGGCCGCGCTACGGCAAGTTCGAGCACGCGCGCGGCGGCACCATCCTGCTCGACGAGATCGGCTCCATGCCGCTGGAGCTGCAGGCCAAGCTGCTGCGCGTCATCCAGGAGCGGGTCATCACCCGCCTCGGCTCCAACGAGCCGGTGCCGCTCGACGTGCGCTTCATCGCCCTCAGCAAGTCCGACCTCGACAAGGAAGTGGCGGCGGGGCGCTTCCGCGCCGACCTCTATTACTGCCTCAACGTCGTCAGCCTGCGCATGCCCGCCCTCGCCGCCCGGCCGGAGGACATACCGCTGCTGTTCCTGCAGCTCGTGGCCGAGGCCCGGGCGCGCTACAGGCGCGACGACATCGAGGTGCCGGCCCATGTCATCGCCGCCGTCAGCCAGCGGGCCTGGCCCGGAAACGTGCGCGAATTGCGCAACGCGGCCGACCGCTTCGTCCTCGGTCTCGGCGTCGCCGACGAGGAGGGCGCCGATGATGACCCGGGCGAACCGGCGAGCCTCGCCAGCCGGGTGGCGGATTACGAGAAGCGCCTCATCGCCTCGGCGCTCGCGGCGAGCGGCGGCGCGCTCAAGCCCGTCTACGAGGGCTTCGGCATCTCGCGCAAGACGCTCTACGAGAAGATGCAGAAATACGGCCTCACCCGCCAGGCCGCCGTCGGCCAGGATTGACCGGGCAGTCGGGGGCGCTCGGGTGGAATTCCACCCACGAGTGCCGGCGAAATGTTACGATTTCCACCCATTGCCGTTGCCTTGACGCAAAAAGATGCATTTGCCGCCCATGAATGATTGTCTCGCAGGCACGGCTGCGTGTTGATGCGATCGGAGCCGAAGTGTGGATGGGAACCCGCACCGGCAACCCGCATTCGCAAGGGAGGAAACGATGCGCAAGATCACGCTTGCGGCGCTCGGCGCCGCCGCGCTTTTCCTGGCCGCTCCGGCCGTCGCGCAGGACAAGACCGGCTGGCCGCAGAGCCTGACCATCGGCACCGCCAGCCAGGGCGGCACCTACTTCATCTACGGCAACGGCCTCGCGAACTTCATCAGCGAGAAGCTGGGCGTCAACGCCTCGGCCGAGGTGACCGGCGGCCCGGTGCAGAACGCCACGCTCGTGCAGACCGGCGACCACCAGATCGGCCTCGTCACCATGGGCCCGGCCTATGAGGCCTGGACCGGCAAGAGCGAGCTCGCCCCGGGCGTCGAGCACACGGACCTGCGCGCCCTCTTCCCCATGTACCAGACGCCGTTCCAGGTCGTGGCCCTGAAGTCGTCGGGCATCAAGGACGTCAAGGATCTCGCCGGCAAGCGCGTGGCCGTGGGCCCCGCCGGCGGTACCGCCGCCACCTATTGGCCGCGCTTCTTCGAGGTCCTCGAGGTCAAGCCGGTCGTCAGCTATGCCGGCGCCAACGACGCCACCAGCCAGGTCAAGGACGGGCTGATCGACGCCTTCGCCTTCGCGGCCGGCGTGCCGATCTCGGCCTTCGCCCAGATCGCCGCCGAGAACCCGGTCAACATCTTCTCCTTCACCAAGGAGCAGCAGAAGGCCGTCCTCGACAAGATGCCGGAGCTCGCCGAGTTCCAGATCCCCGGCGGCCTCTACCAGGGCTTCCCCGATCCGCAGGACACGGTGAGCCTGTGGAACTTCGCCGTGGCCCACAAGGACATGCCCGAGAGCCTGGCCTATGAGATCGTGAAGCTCGTGATGGAGAACAACGATCGCATGAAGCAGATCCACTCGACGGCGTCCGAGACCGTGCCCGGCCACGTCGACCGCAACAGCTTCCTGCCCTACCACCCGGGCGCCGTGCGCTACTTCGAGGAAAAGGGCATCCAGATCCCGGACAACCTCAAGGGCTGAGCCCTGGCGGCGCGGGGCGGCACGCTCCTCCCCGCGCCACGTCCGGCCGCGCACCGGCTGACCGCAGACCCGTATCGCAGGCGGGCCGACGCCCTCCGTCGGCCGCCCCGGCGCTGCACGCCGCGCACCAAGGCGAAACGTGATGCACCGCCTGCAATGGCAGGCCGGTTCGGCTACCATATGCCGGCCGCCCGGCGGCTGGACGATGATCCAACGCATGTTCGAGGCGAGGGCTTGCGATGACCAGCACCCCCCAGACGCCCCTTTCCGCAACGACGTCCCCGGCTGATCTTCCTCGGGAAGGTGTCGAGGGGGCCGTGCTGGCGCATGGCGTCGACGACGAGCCGCTTGCCGGCAACCAGCGCGATTTCACCGGCGGTGTCGGCGCCGGCCTGATGGTCGCGCTCTGCATCCTCTACACCGCCTTCCATATCGGGGTGATGAACTTCTACCCGCTGGAGACCTGGACCTATCGCCTCATCCACGTCGCGGGCGGCCTCGTCCTCGGCTTCCTCCTGTTCTCGGCGGCCGGCATCTCGGCTGCGCCGACGGAAGCCGGCCGGCCGTTGCGTGTCGTGCCGCTCGAGTGGCCGCTCCTCATCGTCGGGGCAGGCGGCATCGGCTATGCCGCCGCCATGATCGCCTTCGCCTGGGGCGGCTGGTGGCTGACCGGCGCGGCGCGCCCGCCGGCCTTCGTCTTCGAGACCTACGGCTTGCCCCTCACCGCCGGCATGGTGGCGGCGCTTGCGGGCGCCTGGTTCTTCCCGGAGCGGGCGCGGGGGCGCCTGCACTGGGCCGATGTGCTGCTCGCTGTCGCCGCCGTTACGGTGCTCGGCTACATCCTGTTCAACGTCGGGGCGCTGCGCCTGCGCGCCGGCACGGCCCTTGCCCAGACGGCGGACTTCTATGCCGCGCTCGTCGGCGTCATCCTCATCCTCGAGGCGACGCGGCGCCTCGCCGGCCTCGCCCTCGTCGTCATCGCCGCGATCTTCATCCTCTATTCCTTCGCGGGACCCTACCTGCCGGGCTTCCTCGCTCACCGCGGCTACACGCCCACGCGCTTCTTCACCTACATCTACACGGACCAGGGCATCCTCGGCGACACGACGGCGGTCTCCTCGACCTACATCATCCTCTTCATCACCTTCGCGGCCTTCCTGCAGGCCTCGAAGGTCGGCGACTACTTCGTCAACTTCGCCTTCGCCGCCGCCGGCCACGCCCGCGGCGGCCCGGCCAAGGTCGCCGTCTTCGCCTCCGGCCTCATGGGCATGATCAACGGCACGTCGGCCGGCAACGTCGTCGCCACCGGCTCGCTCACCATCCCGCTCATGAAGCGGGTCGGCTATCCGGCGCGCTCGTCCGGCGCCATCGAGGCGGCCGCCTCCTCGGGCGGGCAGATCATGCCGCCCATCATGGGCGCCGGCGCCTTCATCATGGCCGAGGTCACCGGCATCCCCTACACCGAGATCGTCGTCGCGGCGATCATCCCCTCGGTGCTCTATTTCGCCTCGGTCTACTTCATGGTCGACCTGCAGGCGCTGAAGCTCGGCATGAAGGGCCTGCCGCGCGACGAGCTGCCGGTCTTCGCCAAGCTGGTGAGGCAGGTCTACCTGTTCATCCCGGTCATCATCCTCATCTACGCGCTGTTCGCGGGCTATTCGGTCATCCGGGCGGGCACCCTCGCCATGGTTGCGGCCGCGGTGGTCAGCTGGCTGACGCCGTACCGGATGGGGGTCACGGCCGTGCTGCGCGCCTTCGAGCTTGCGGCCAAGATGTCGATCCAGCTCGTCGCGGTCTGCGCCTGCGCCGGCATCATCGTCGGCGTCATCGCGCTCACCGGCGTCGGCGCGCGCTTCTCCGCCCTCCTCCTGGCGCTCGCGGCGCAGAACCAGCTGCTCGCCCTGTTCTTCGCCATGTGCATCGCCATCGTGCTCGGGATGGGCATGCCGACGACGGCCGCCTATGCGGTGGCCGCGGCGGTGGTGGCGCCGGGCCTCATCAGCCTCGGCATCCCGGTGCTGACGGCGCATTTCTTCGTCTTCTACTTCGCCGTCATGTCCGCCATCACGCCGCCGGTCGCCCTCGCCGCTTATGCCGGCGCGGCGCTATCGGGGTCGGATCCCATGCGCACCTCGGTGGAAAGCTTCAAGATCGGCCTGGCCGCCTTCGTGGTGCCGTTCATGTTCTTCTACTCGCAGGCGCTGCTCATGCAGGGCGAGTGGCTCGAGATCGCGCATGTCTTCGTCACTGCGTCCGTCGGCATCTTCATGCTGGCTGCCGCCGTGCAGGGCTGGTTCTTCGGGCTGCTGCACCCGCTCGTGCGGGTTGTCCTGCTCATCGGCGCACTCGCCATGATCAAGGGCGGCCTTATCTCGGACCTCGTCGGCCTCGCGATCGGCGCCGGCGTGCTCCTCTACCAGAAGAAGGTGGTGAGCCCGCGCGACCTCGCGCACGGGCTCGACTGAGGCCGCTCGCTGCCGCCTTAATCGTGCGTCCGGCCGGTGTAGGCCGTCGCCTGCATCGACGGGCGCGCGATGAAGCCGCGATACCAGTCCCGGAGCCGTTCGTGCCGGTCGAAGCCCGGCAGGCCGCGGAAGACGATCCAGTCGAGGGCGGTGGCGAGCGCGATATGCCCGATGGTCGTCGGGCCATCGAGGGCGGCGCTCTCCTCGAGGAAGGCATAGGTCGCGCGGAGCTTTCCCGCCTGGCCCTCGGCAAGCGCGGGATAGCGCAGCTCCGGCGGCCGCCGTTCCGTCTCCCAGCGCAGCAGGATGCCGGCGTCTGCAATGCCCCCGGCCAGCGCCGCAAGGCGAAGGGCCTGCCAGCGCGCCGGCCCCTCAGCCGGAATGAGCCTCGGGCCGTCGTGGAGACCATCAAGGTAGTCGCAGATGACGGCGGAATCGAACAGCGCCGTGCCGTCGTCGAGGATGAGGACCGGCACCTTGCCGAGCGGATTGAGGCGGTACACCGCGTCGTTGCGGCGCGTGGGGCTGGTCTCGTGGTGTATGACATCGAGCCGCGGCAGGAGCCCCGTCTCATGGGCGAGAACCAACACCTTTCGGGCGTAGGGCGAGTGCGTCTGGTAGAGAAGCTGCATCACCTGGCCACCGGGTTGCCGCCCGCGAAGAGGCGGGACAAAAGGGTCGGGGCGACATTGCTGCCGGTGAGGATGGTCGCGACCCGCCGGCCGGCGAACCGTTCCCGCCCCGCCATGACGGCCGCCAGCCCGGTCGCGCCCGCCGGCTCCGCGACGAGCCCGAGATGCAGCATCGTCAGCCGCATGGCGCGTTCGATCTCGTCCTCGCCGACGGCCGCGATTGCGTCGAAGCAGCCCTCCAGCATGCGGAGCGCCTCCGGGATGGGGCGGCGCACGGCGATGCCGTCCGCGATTGTCGCGGCCGATCGCGTCTCGACCACCCGCCCCGTCTCCAGCGAGAGCTTCATGGAGGGCGCCTCATGGGCGACGACGGCGACGATCTCGACCTGCGGGGCCAGCGCCCGCACGGCCGCGCCGACGCCGGCGAGCAGCGCGCCGTTGCCGAGCGGCACGACGAGGGCGTCGAATTCGGCGAGGCTCCGCACAAGCTCGACGCCGATCGTCCCGGCACCGGCGGCGATCGTCCGCTCGGATCCGTCCTCGACGAAGCGAAGGCCGCGCTCCGTCGCATAGGCGCGCGCCACATCCTTGGCCGCATCGAAATCGTCTCCGGCAAGGTGGACCTCGGCTCCCATCTGCCGGAGCGTCTCGATCTTCGCCGGATTGGCGGTCGTCGCCGCGAAGACCACGCAGGAATGGCCGCGGCGCAGGAGCGCCCGCGCAAGGCCCTGCCCGAAATTGCCGGCCGAAGCCGTGACGCAGCGCTCGCCTGCACCGAGAGCCAGCGCGGCGAAGGCCTCCGTGCCGCGTCCCTTGAAGGAACGGACCGGGTTGAGCGTCTCGACCTTGACGGCGAGGCGGCAGCCGAGCGCGGCATCAAGCCCGGCATGGCCCGTAAGCGGCGTGCCGAGGAAGCATGCATCGATGTGGCGGCGCGCCGCCTCGATCTCATCGAGCGCGATGGCTCTCGATGAGGCGGATGCGGAGGCGGATGAATGCGCGGGAACGCTTGTCATGAGGGCCGTGACCTTTCTATGTCCGGCTTTCAGGGTAAGCTGCGAAGGCGGGGAATTTTCCCGTAGTTTGGCTTCCGGTTCGGAAATTTCCGCATGTTCTCTGGACACGGTGCTTAAATGCCGCACGATCTCGACCGCATCGACCGCAAGCTCCTGCAGATCGTGCAGGAGAATGCACGGCTTCCCGCCGAGAAGATCGGTGCGGCCATCGGCCTCTCGCCCTCGGCCGTGCAGCGCCGTCTGGCGCGGCTGCGCGACGGCGGCGTCATCACGGCGGAGGTCGCCGTGCTCGATGCCAAGGCCGCCGGCTTTCCCTTGACGATGATCGTCGACATCGAGGTCGAGCGCGAGCGGCCGGAGCTGCTCTCCGCCTTCAAGCGCTGGATCGCGCGCGAGGGCGCCATCCAGGAAGCCTGGTACGTCACCGGCGACAGCGATTTCGTGCTCGTCGTCGCGGCCCGTGACGTCGAGGACTACGACGCGCTCATGCAGCGCCTCGTCAGCGAGAACCCCAACATCCGCCGCTTCCGCACCAGGGTCACGCTCGGCACGCTGAAACGCGGCGCGACCGTGCCTCTGGAGTGAGAGGACCGCGCGACCGATTGTGATCGTCCGCCGCGTCGCCCCTGGCTAGGAGACCCGGCAGCTTGCGGTTAGAACTGGCAGGCGGTTCGGGTCCCGGCGGTAAGATGGCGCCGGTTCGTTTGAACATGCGCTGCACGATGCCATCAGCAGGATCTGGCCATTGACCGATCAACGCTTCAACGATGTCGGCGCCTGGGTGACCGAGGCGGGCCTCGTCGGAACCTCCGAGCCGGATCTCGTGCGCGGGTTCTGCGAGCGGCTCGTCGCCGCCGGCCTGCCGCTCACGCGGGCGACGGTGATCATCGACACGCTGCACCCCATTCACGAGGGCCGCGTCTTTCCGTGGTGGCGGGATGAAGAGCGGGAGGTGATCGAATACGGCCGGCTCGCCGCGAACACGGATGCCCAGGAGAACTGGCGCCGCAGCCCCTTCTTCCACATGTTGGAAAACGGCAGCACCACGCTGCGCCGCAATCTCGCCAAGGGCGACCCGGCGGATTTTCCCGTCCTCGTGGAACTGCGCGAACGGGGACATACGGACTATGTCGCCTGCATCAACCGCTTCGCCGATGCGGGCTCGCTCGGCGAGATGGACTGCTTCTATTCCTCCTGGGCGAGCGATGCACCGGCAGGTTTCGCGGACGAGGAGGCCGATCTTCTCTGCCGCCTCTTGCCGCAGCTCGCCCTTGCCGTGAAGTGCTCCTCGCTCCTGCGCATCACCGGCACCCTGGTCGAGACCTATCTCGGCCGCGATGCCGGCCGCAGGGTCCTCGAAGGCCGCATCATGCGCGGGGTCGCCGACCAGGTGCGCTCCGTCCTCTGGTACAGCGACCTGCGCAGCTTCACGCAGATCACCAACACCGCCGCGCCCGACCAGATCATCCCCTTCCTCAACGACTATGCCGACGCCACCATCTCGACGATCCACGAGAAGGGCGGCGACGTCCTGAAACTGATGGGCGACGGCATCCTCGCGATCTTCCCCGCGGAGGAGCCGGGCGAGGCCTGCCGGGCCGCCCTCGACGCCGAGGCACTCCTGCGCCGTCGCGTGGCCGAGCTCAACCAGAGGCGCGTCGCCGAAGGCCTGCCGGTGACGGGGGCCTATGTCGGCCTGCACCTCGGCGATGTCTTCTTCGGCAACATCGGCAGCCAGGATCGCCTCGACTTCACGGTCATCGGCCCGGCGGTCAACATGGCGAGCCGCATCTCCGCAATGTGCCGGCTGCTCGAGCGAAAAGTGCTGCTGTCGTCCGCCTTCCTCGCGGCAACGCCCGAGCAGCTTTGCACCAACATCGTCTCAGTCGGCCACCATCCCCTGCGCGGCTTCGACCGGCACGAAGAGCTCTTCACGATCACAGCCCCCGCGGCATAGGGCCATTTCGCCGGCCTGCCGCGCGGAGGCCTCCCCCCGGCGGATGCCGGCACATGCAACTTATTGCAATTCCAATGTTATCGCCGAAGCAGGAAGATCGTTGCGGGGGGCGTGCGCCAGTCGCACCTCACCTATTAGTTCCCGTCGGCCGCGCGCCGGGCGACCCCGACGTTGCGCTCTTCCTCAACGCCCTGCGCGGCCACGGCATGCGCCGGCTGCTGAGCGAGGCACCCGCCGATCTCGACATCGACGCGGTGGCCCGGCGGCTCGGGCTCACGCCGGCGCCGGCGTCAGCCGACACACCGTAAAAGGCGCATTTTTCGGGAACGGTCCGGCGATCAGGCAGTTCCGGTCGCATGAGCGAACCGCCGCCGCGGCACGCTTCAGCGCCACTGCGGCTCGCGGCGGCGCCCCCTCGGCAGGAGGGCAGGACCCGCGAGGAGAACGCCATGAACAAGCACGCCAAGACCGGCAAGCCGACGGACCGCGATCTGAAGTCCAACCCCATGATCGGCGGGACGAAGGGCGCCGATCGCGCCGGGGTGACCCCGGACGAACTCGAGGAGATGAAGGGCGAGAACACGATCGAGGGCGATGTCGCCAATGACGTGAACCGGCAGGGCGGCATCGACAAGGACGTCGCACGCGGCAGCCGCCCGCTCACCCGGCCCTGACCGAGAGATGCAGGAGCACGCATCATGGCAGCGAACGCCAGAAAGCAGCTCGTCGACTTCGTGATCGACCGCGCGCTCGAGCCCGTCATGCGGGCGCGGCCCGACGGCCGCTCGCCGGCCGACCGGCGCAAGCTGGAGGACGTGCAGGACGCAACGCGGGCGGAGATCGAGCGCTACCGCAACTACGGCTCGGCCGGGGACGTCGTCGTCAATTTCCGCCGCGATCTGAGCTCGCGGGCCGCGAAGAAGGTGCACAGCGAACTCAGGGCCCTCAACCTTCCGACCATCGAGGACATCAAGGACGCGTTCGAGGCGAAGGCCGAGGATCTCGGCGTCCGCCCCGGCTCGTGAGCCGCCCCCGAGAGGCAGGACCGCCATGCGCAGGCAAGAAGCCCCCAGGACCGTCGTCATCACCGGCGCAACGAGCGGCATCGGCGAGGCGACCGCCTATGCCTTCGCCCGGCAGGGGGCGCGCCTCGTGCTCGCGGCGCGGGACGGCGATGCGCTCGATCCTATCGTCCGGCGCTGCCGCTCGCTCGGGGCGCGCGATGCGCTGGCGGTGCCGACGGACGTGACGAGCATCGATTCCGTCATGGAGCTGGCTGCCCGCGCCCGCGCGATCGGCCGGGGCATCGACGTGTGGTTCAGCAATGCCGGCGTCGGCGCGGTCGGCGCCTTCCACGAGACGCCGATGGCCGCCCACCAGCAGGTGATCCAGACCAACCTCGTCGGCCACATGCACGATGCCTATGCGGCGGTGCCGATCTTCCTGCGACAGGGGCACGGCATCTTCATCAACATGATCTCGCTCGGCGCCTTCGCCCCCGCTCCCTTCGCGACGGCCTATTCGGCCAGCAAATACGGGCTGAGCGGCTTCTCGGCGGCGCTGCGGGGGGAACTGCGCGGCTATCCGGACATCCATATCTGCGATGTCTATCCGTCCTTCATCGACACGCCGGGCCTCAGCCACAGCGCCAACTACGTCGGCCGGGCGCTGACGGCGCCGCCTCCCGTCTATGATGCACGCCGGGTGGCGCGGGCTGTCGTCCGCCTCGCGGATCGTCCGCGGCCGACGACCGTCGTCGGCTCCTTCGCGCATCTTGCCCGGCTGGGACATGCGCTTGCGCCGGAGCTCGGCACCCGGCTGCTCGCCATGATCATTGAGGCCTATTTCCGCCGCGCCGAGCGCGTGCCCGTGACCGATGGAAACCTGTTCGCACCGCCGCGGAAGCCCGGCGGCATCGACGGGGGTCTGCGCAGCCCGACGGCCCGCTATACCGCGGTTCTTGCCGCGGCGCTCGTCGCGGGCGCCGCGGCGGGACTGCTCCTGGGCGGGCGGCGATCACACCACGCCGGCGCGGACCGGAGCCGCTGACGAAGGCAGGCCCGTTCGACGCCCGCAGCAAACGGAGGACGACATGAACGATCCGAAGATGGGACAAGGCCGCAAGACGCACGAGCAGCAGATCCGCACATTCGAGCGAAAGCCGGACATGCCGGATCCGCGCAACCCCGCCTCCATGCCGGAGCGCGAGCCGGGCATCGCCGCAAGGGACCGCAAGGACAAGGCGCGCCAGAGCGAGTTTCCGGTCAGCCACAGGGGCATGAACCAGGAGAGCAAGCACAACAAGAAGCGCTCGGACGGGACGTGAGGGTGCGCTAACGGGCGCACCCGACAACGATGCCGCCGCCGGTCGCGGCGGCGGCCTGTTCACCCCATCGGGACGTCTCAGTGCTTGGCAGTGGCGGAGGGGTCCTTCTCCAACAGGAAGAACCGGGACGTGATGCTGTCGAAATGGTTCTCCAGCCACTTCGCCATGGCGAGTTCCTCCTGCAGGATCTCGCCGCAGACGCGCTCCGTCTCGGCATCGCCCAGCTCGCGGGCCGCCGCCATGAGGATCCGGTAGCTCGCGATTTCCATATGCTCGAAGGCATAGCTCGCCAGCACGCCCTTCATCACCTCGTCGCTGGTGAAAACGCCGCTCAGGGCCTGGCCGAGCCCCAACAGCTTCGTGCCGGTGTCCTTGATGGTGGAGGTATCGCTGCCGAGCCGCTGCAGACACGCCCGCACACGCTCCGCCTGTCTCTCGGTCTCCGTGACATGCTGCTCCATGCGCGCCTTGAGCTCGGGATAGTTCTCGATGCGCCCGGCGAGATTGCTGAGCATGGTGATCGCCTGCTCCTCGGCGGCGTGGGCGTCTCTCAGCCAGGAAAGCAGATGGTCCTTGGGGTCGGTCATGGCAGAACTCCGTGGCAGAACTTCGCATTGGTCCGCCAGCGAACCGTCATCGACGGCAAATGTTCCTCGGCCCCGGGGACAGAACGCTCCGGTTGTCCGCGTGCGAGATGGCTGCTAAGCAGGGCATCTCCCGCGATCACCTGATCACCCGGACACGAGCCATGGAATCGAAGCAGTCAGACCGCTGAGCCGCAACAACCAGCCTCGTTGTTGCGGCAGTCTGCTCGGTTCACCTTTCACTAGAAGACAGCGCAGGCCGCCGCCGAATGTCATCCATTTGCGCGGACGCTTCGCCATGCCTCGTCAGAACACACGCCCGTGGGCCTACGGCCTGCCGGCGGCCCTCATGCTGCTGGCTCCCTTCAACATTCTCGCCTCGCTGGGAATGGACATCTACCTGCCGGTGATCCCCGCCATGCCCGGCATCCTCGGGACCACGCCGGCCGTGGTCCAGATGACGCTCACCCTCTACATGATCATGCTCGGCGTCGGGCAGATCGTCTTCGGTCCCCTCTCCGACCGCCTCGGCCGCCGGCCGGTGCTGATCGGCGGCGCCGTCCTGTTCGCGCTCGCGTCCTTCGCGCTCGCCGCGACGACATCGGCGCCGCTTTTCGTGTCGCTGCGCGTCCTCCAGGCGGTCGGGGCATCGGCCGCGCTCGTCGCCGTCTTCGCCACGGTGCGCGACGTCTATGCCGAGAAGCCGGAGAGCGCCGTCGTCTACAGCCTGATGAACGCCATGCTCGCCTTCGTGCCGGCACTGGGGCCGATCGCCGGGGCGCTCATCGCCACCACGTTCGGCTGGCCGGCCATCTTCGTCGCCCTCGGCGCCCCGGCCATCGCCATGCTGACCGTGGCGCTGCCCGCCTGGCACGAGACACGGCCACAGCGGCATGAACGCGAGCGGCCCGCCTTCGGCCCGGTGCTGAGGAGCCCGGCCTTCTGGACCTATACGGCCGGCTTCGGCACGGCGATGGGCACCTTCTTCGTGTTCTTCTCGACGGCTCCGCGGGTCCTCATCGACGGCGCCGGCTTCTCGGAGCTCGGCTTCAGCCTCGCCTTCGCAAGCGTGGCCGTGGTCATGATCGGCACGGCGCGCCTCGCCGGGCGCGTCGTCGGGCGGTGGGGCATTGCCGGCACCGCCCTTCGCGGCCTCACGCTGCTCATCCTGGGCGCCGGGCTGCTGCTGCCCGGTCAGTTTCTGGCCACCCCTTCATTCTGGTCCTTCGTCGCGCCCATGTGGGTCATGGCTGTCGGGATCGTGTTCATCACCTCCGTCACGGCCAATGGCGCGCTGCAGGAGTTCGGCGCCATTGCCGGCACGGCCGTCGCCCTGCATTTCTGCGTGCAGAGCCTCATCACCGGCCTCGTCGGCACCGGCTTCGTGATCGCGCTCGGCGGCGACACGGCCTGGCCCCTGATCGGCTATTCGGCCGGCATGGCGGCGCTCACCCTCACGGCGCTGCTGCGGCTCGGCCGGCGGCGCTCGCGCCCGCAGCCCGTGTAATGGATCGCATGGGCGGCCTTCTCTCGAGGGCCGCCCATGGATGGCGGGAATGTCAGCCGGTCGCCTTGCTCCGGCTCGCGGCCAGCCGCTCGGCATAGGCGAGCGCGGCGAGCATGTTGACGTGCTTGGCCTTGCCCGTGCCGGCAATGTCGAAGGCGGTGCCGTGGTCGACGGAGGTGCGGTCGATCGGCAGGCCGAGCGAGACGTTCACCGCGCTGTCGAAGGCGACGAGCTTGATCGGGATGTGACCCTGGTCGTGGTATTGCGCGATGACGAGATCAAAGGCGCCCTGATAGGCGCGATAGTAGAGCGTATCGGCCGAGATCGGGCCCTCGACATCGATGCCCTCGGCCTTCGCCGCGACGACGGCGGGCCGCAGCGCGTCGTCATCCTCGGTGCCGAACAGGCCGTTCTCGCCACAATGCGGGTTCATGCCGGCGACGGCGATGCGCGGGCGCTCGTAGCCCATGCGGCGCAGATGCGCGTGGCCGGTGCGGATCGTGGCGAGCACCCGCTCGGTCGTCGCCCGGCCGATGGCGTCGCGCAGCGCGACATGGGTCGAGACATGGATGACCTTGAGACGCTCCGACGCGAGCAGCATCCAGGACGAGGCCGATTGCGTCAGGGCCGCGAGCAGCCCCGTATGGCCGTCGTAATGGTGGCCGGCTGCATTGAGCGCCTCCTTGCTGATGGGCGCCGTGACGATGCCCGCGGCCTCGCCCTTCAGCGCCATCTCGACCGCGCGGCGGATATACTGGTAGCTCGCCTCGCCACAGGCGGGGCTCAGCACGCTGAACCGGCCCGGCAGGCCGGCGACCGGCACATGGACGAGGGCGATGCCGTCGGCGACGGGCGAGCCATCGAAATCGGCGAGCGCGAGCGACAGGCCGCAGACCTTGAGCGCGCGTTCGAGCGTCTCCCGGTCGCCGATGACGACGAAGCGCGCTCGGCTCTCGGCGTCCCGCTCCGCGAGCGCCTTGACGATGACCTCGGCACCGACGCCCGAAGGGTCTCCCATCGTGATGGCGATAGGCGGCAAGGAAGAGGTCATGTCGGGATGTTCCTTCGTTGGGCGCCGCGGCGCATGCTGGCATTTGTTAAGTGGTATATCGCGCCATTGCCTTCCGACGCAATGCCGGTCGGGCTTCCGTTGCGGCATTGATGCCGCCCGGAAGGTCACTGTTGTTGTCCGGCCGTGGACAGGTCGACCTGACAGGTTTACCTATATGGTTCCACAACGATGGGGCAGGAACCATGGCGACACAGGTGCTGATGGTGGCGGACGACCTGACGGGCGCGCTCGATTCCGCCGTCGCCCTTGCCGCCCGCGGCCTGTCGACAGTGGTTGCGCGCCGTCCGTCCGACCTGCCGGAGGCGCTTGCACGAGAACCGGACGTGATCGCGGTCAGCACCGCCTCGCGCGAGGGCACGGCCGCCGAGGCCGAGCAGTCGGTCGCGGCAGCCCTGGCGCCCTTCGGAGCGCAACTGCCCCCGATCGTCTTCAAGAAGGTCGATTCCCGCCTCAAGGGTCATGTCGCCGCGGAGACGGCGATCGTCCTGCAGGCAGCGGGGGCGGAAGAGATCCTGTTCTGCCCCGCGATTCCTGACATGGGCCGCATCGTGCGCGCGGGGCAGCTCAGCGGAATGGGCATCGCGAAGCCCATCGCGCTCGCCGACGTGATGGCGGGCCTGCCGGCGCGACTTGTCATGCCCGATTGCGAGAGCGAGGGCGAGCTCGATGCGGCGGTTGCCGGCATGGGGCCGCGCGCGCTCCTTGCCGGAGCCCGCGGCCTCGCCGGTGCCCTGGCACGCCGCCTGGCGCCGAATGCTGCTGTGCCAAACCGCCCGCGCGTCGAAGGCCCGCTGCTGCTCGCCGTCGGCTCGCGCGACCCGATCTCGCTGGCGCAGGTCGCCGTCCTCCTCGACACCTGCGGTATTCCCTGCATCGACGCGCCGGACGGTGCCGTGCCGCCAGCCGCCCTGCCCCGTGAAAGCACGGTGCTTGTGCGCATGGTGCCGGGCCCGGGCGCCTCGCCGGGTGCCGCGGGCGAGCGGTTCGCGCAAGGCCTGCGCACGGCGGTCAGCAGCTTCGCGCCGCGCGCCCTCTTCGCCTGCGGCGGGGAGACGGCAGACGCCCTCCTCGGCGAACTCGGTGTCGGCGTCCTCGCGCTCGAGGGCGAGGTCCTTGCCGGCGTGCCCGTCTCGCAATTCTCCTTCGGCGGGGCGGACATGCGGCTCGTCACCAAGTCCGGCGGCTTCGGCCCGTCCGAGCTCCTGCTCTCGCTGGTGGCCATGATTGAGTCCGGCCGACAACTTGACCTATTATCGGGCGATCGGAATCGCGTGTGATGGCGCAAGGAGCCCTGGTGCAGCAACAACGTCAGAAGCCGCGGGCAACGCTTGCCGATCGCGTCTATCATTCCCTGTTCAGCCGCATATCGAGCGGCGACTATCCCGCCAACCAGAAGCTGCCGCCCGAAAAGCAGCTGTCGCAGGAATTCGACGTCTCGCGTCCCGTGCTGCGCGCGGCGCTGGAGCGGCTGCGCAGCGAGGGGCTGATCTATTCGCGCCAGGGCGCGGGCAATTTCGTGCGGGCGCCGCAGCAGGAGGCGCCGCTGGGTTTCGCCCGCGTGGAGACGATCGCCGACATCCAGCGCTGCTACGAGTTCCGCCTGACGATCGAGCCCGATGCGGCGCGCCTCGCCGCCCAGCGGCGCAACGCCGCCGCCCTTGCGGAGATGGAGGAGGCGCTGAAGCTGCTGAGCGCCGCCACGGGCTCGCACATCCACCGCGAGGATGCGGATTTCGCCTTTCATCTCGCCGTGACGCGCGCGTCCAACAACCAGTATTTCGAAGCCTCCATGCGCGCCCTGCGCCAGCACATCCATGTCGGCATGAAGATGCACGGCCAGTCGCTGATGTCCGACGGGCCGAAGGGCCTCGAGGAGGTGCTGGCGGAGCACAACGCCATCTACGAGGCCATCCGCGACCGCGACGGGGACAAGGCTCGCGACGTCATGCGCGAACACATCGTCAATTCCCGCGACCGCCTGTTCGGCGGCAGCCTCATCGACCTGTCGATGTGAGGGTGCCGGCGCC
This sequence comes from Chelatococcus caeni, assembly GCF_014196925.1. Classification (GTDB taxonomy): domain Bacteria; phylum Pseudomonadota; class Alphaproteobacteria; order Rhizobiales; family Beijerinckiaceae; genus Chelatococcus_A; species Chelatococcus_A caeni. The sequence continues at coordinate 206,558 of NZ_JACIEN010000004.1, forward strand.
CGTCAGAGCGCCAGCGGCAGGGATACGCCGTATCGCTCGGCATAGGGCGCGAGCGTCTCCACGATGCCGGGATGGAGCACGACGCCCTGCGCGAGCGCCTCGCGCTTGCGCCTCAGCGCCGCTTCGCCCGGCAGGCGGACCCGCTCGACGCCGGGACGCGGCGGGTTGGCGCGGCAGGCGTCGGCCAGCCAGCCGGTCTGGCGCAGGAAGGCCTCGCGCCCGCCGAAAGCTTCCGGGTCGTAGACCTGCACCGTCACCGCCGCATTCGTGCCCTTGGGCGCGTCCGCACGGCCGTAGCCGGCGAGGCCTTGCGTCAGCGCCTCGGCGTGAAGGGCCATGCCATAGCCCTTCTGCCCGTGGTCGAGGCCGCCCGTCGGCAAAAGCGTGCCGCCGCGGTTGATGACGGTCGGGTCGTTCGTCGGATTGCCCTCGGCGTCCATCAGCCAGTCGTACGGGAAGCGGCCGCCCTCGCGGATCAGGCGCTGGCTCATGTTCACGGTGGTGATCGAGGCGGAGATGTCGATCAGGATGGGATCGCCGGGCGTCGGGATGCCGTGCGCCACCGGATCGGGCGTGTAGAGCCCCTTGAGGCCGCCGAAGGGCGCGACCTGCGCGCCCGACGGCGAAGAGCTCACCACCGTCACCATCATGCCCCGCTCGGTGGCGATCGGCAGATAGGCCGCGAGGCAGCCGATGTGGTGGCTGTCGCCGATGACGACGGTCGCCGCCCCGTGGACGGCGGCACGCGTCGCGGCGAGTTCCACCGCCTGTGAGGTCAGCCAGGCGCCGGGCAGGCGACGTCCGCGCCAGCAGACGACCGCTCCGCGGTCGGACACCACCTCCGGCGCGCCGCCCTTCGCCATCACGCCGTCCTCGATGCCCTGCAGATACCAGCCGGCGAGCGCGAGGCCGTGCGTCGTGTGGCCCATGAGGTCAGCCTCGACGAGATAGCGCGCCACGGCGGCGGCTTTCTCCTCCTCGAGGCCTGCCGCGGAAAAGAGCGCCTGCGCCGCCTCCCGCAGGGCCGCGGCGTCGTAGCGGGGACGTTCCTCTTCGCTCGTCATCGCGCGAAAACCTCCGGGTTGAGGACGCGGGCGGGACGGCCGCCGGCCATCAGCGCCTCGATGTCGGCGATGTTCATCAGGCCGACGCGTTCCACCGCCTCGACGGTATCAGCCCCGGTATGCGGCGAGAAGATCACGTTCGGCAGCGAGAAGAGCGGGTGCGAAACGTCCGGCGGCTCCGTCACATAGGCGTCGAGGGCAGCCCCCCCGAGCCGGCCTTCGGCAAGCGCGGCATGGAGCGCGTCGGCGTCCACCACCTCGCCGCGGGCGAGATTGAGGAGGCACGCCGTCGGCTTCATGCGGGCGAGGCGCTCGGCGCCGATGAGCGCCGCATTGTCCTTGCCGCCGAAGACGTGCAGCGACACGAAATCGCTCTGCGCGAGGAGCGCGTCGAGGTCCATCAGTTCGATGCCGTGCTCCGCCATGAAGGTCTTGTCCGGATAGAGATCCGACGCGACCACCTTCATGCCGAGAGCGAGCGCCTTCAGCGCCAGCATCCTGCCGATGTTGCCCAGGCCGACGATGCCGAGCGTCCGGCCGGCGATCTCGATGCCGACCTTGCGGTCCCAGCCGCCGGCGATCACGCTCGCATGGCCCTGGGGAATACGGCGCGCGAAGGAGAACATCATGCCGAGCGCCAGCTCCGCCACCGCATTGGCATTGGCCCCGGGCGTGTTGAGGACGGGGATGCCACGGGCGGTGCAGGCCGGTATGTCGATGTTGTCGGTGCCGACGCCGTGCTTCAGCACCGCCTTCAGGCGCGGCGCCGCTTCCAGCGTTGCCGCGGTGACGGGCACGAGGCCGACGACGAGATAGTCGACGCGCGGCAGGTGCTCCCCGAGGCCGCCGTCGGGGCGGCTCGTGTCGATGCAGCGGATGAGTTCCCAGCCGTTCTCGGCGAGCTTGTGCGGCACGCGCCCGTGCCGGCCGAAGCCGGGAGAGGTGGTGGCGATGACGGTCATGCGTGCTCCGGGGCGAGGCCGTGGGCCGCGAGGATGGCGGCGATCTTCGCATCCTGCGCCGGATCGGGCGCGAGGGCCGGCTGCCGGCTGGCACCGACGGACCTGTCCATCAGGTAGAGCGCGCGCTTGACCATCGCCGGCGGGTAGCCGAGGGCATAGAGGTCCTTGCGCAGGGCCGTGAACGTCTCCTGCTGGCGCTCGGCCTCGGCGAGGTCGCCCGCGTTGAAGGCGCGGGTGAGCGCGGCGAGCGTTTCGGGCATGACGTTGCCGAGGCCGGAGATGCAGCCGCGGGCCCCGTTGCTGAAGGCCCAGTAGACGAGCGAATCCGGCCCGGAATAGACGTCGAAGGCCCCGTTGCTGTCGCGCGAGACGGCGAGATAGGCCTCGAGCGTCGCCTCAGCGCCGCCCGAATCCTTGATGCCGGCGATATTGCCGTGATGGGCGAGCAGGCGGGCCGTCTCCGGCTCGATGTGGTTCTGCGTGCGCGCCGGGATGTCGTAGAGATAGACCGGCGTTGCGACCGCATCGGCGACCACCGTGAAGTGGCGGATGAGCCCCTCCTGGGTGCAGGAGATGAAATAGGGTGTGATGACGGCGATGCCGTCGACGCCGATCCGGTCGAATTCCTTCGCGAGGAGCACGGTCTCGTAGGTCGCCGGCATGCCGGCGTTGACGATGACCTTGGCGCGACCGGCGACCTCGTCCACCACCTCGGCGCACAGACGCACCTTCTCCGCGAAGGTCAGCGCCGTGAAATCGCCATTGGTGCCGGCGCACAGGATGTTGTTGCCGGCCTTGACCTGCCGTCGCGCCTGGGCCCGCGTGGCCGCATAGTTGAGGCTCTCGTCCCCGTCGAAACAGGTGACGAGGGCAACGAAGCTTTCCTTGGCTGTCATGGATGAACCTTCAGTTCGGCTGTTCCGCCATCCGTCTGCGCGCCTTGAGATCCCGCAGCAGCGGCCACAGGAGCGAGAGGACGGTGAGAACGAGGAAGGTGATCGTGATCGGGCCCGAAACGAATTCGAGCACGTTGTCACGGGTCTGCAGCAGGCCGCGCCGCAGGTTGGCCTCCGCCATCGGGCCGAGGATCATGGCGATGCACAGCGCCGCCTGGCTGAAGCCGAACTTCTGCATGACGTAGCCGAGCACCCCGAAGGCCACCATCGTGTAGAGGTCGACCGGGTTGAGATTGATGGAAAAGGCCCCGATGAAGCAGAAGGTCACGATGCTCATCGTCAGGAGCCGCTTCGGGATCAGCAGGATGCGCGAGAACAGCCCGATGCCCAGCATGCCGAAGATGAACATGAAGACGGTGGCGAGGAAGGTGCCGCCAAAAATGCCGACGATGATGTCCGGCCGGCTCTCGAACAGCATCGGCCCGGGCGCCAGCCCCTGGATCATCAGCCCGCCCATCAGCACGGCGGTGACGACGTCGCCGGGGATGCCGAGCGCCAGTAGCGGGATGAGCGCCGCCGCGCAGACGGCGTTGTTGGCGCTCTCCGTCGCCGCGACGCCCGGCACATGGCCCGTGCCGAACTTCTCCGGCGTCTTCGAGGCCCGGCGCGCCTCGTTGTAGGCGATCCACGACGCGGTGCCGGAGCCGACGCCCGGCACGATGCCGATGACCGTTCCGATGAGCGATCCGCGCAGGAGGGCGGGCACCGATTCCCGCATCTCGGCGCGGTTCGGCCAGCGGCCGGAGACCTTGAGCGTCACGATCTTGTCGCCGACGATCTTCTCCAGCTGCACGAAGACCTCGGACAGGGCGAAGAGCCCGATCAGCGCCGGGGTGAAGGAAAGTCCCGCGGCAAAGCCCGGAAGACCGAAGGTATAGCGCGACACGCCCGAGATCGGGTCGGCGCCGACCGTCGAGATCAGCACGCCGAGGAGGCCGGCGATCGCCCCCTTCAGGAGGTCGCCGGACAAGGAGGCGATGATCGTGAGCCCGAACAGGGCAAGAGCGAAATATTCCGGCGCGCCGAACTTGAGCGCGATCGACGCGAGCTGCGGCGCGAGCGTCGCGAGGACGATGGCGGCGAACAGGCCGCCGACGAAGGAGGCGATCGTCGCCATCCCGAGCGCCTTGCCGGCCTCCCCCTTCTGCGCCAGCGGATAGCCGTCGAGCACGGTCGCGGCGGAGGAGGGCGTGCCGGGCGTGCGCAACAGGATGGCCGAGATGCAACCGCCATAGATGCCGCCGATATAGATGCCGATGAGCATGTTGAGCCCGGCGACGGGCGCCATGCCGAAGGTCAGCGGGATGAGCAGGGCGACGCCCATGGTGGCCGTCAGCCCCGGCAGGGCGCCTATGACGAGGCCGCCGAGCGTCCCGAGGGCGATGAACCACATCACCTCGAGGGAAAGGACGGCGGAAAGATGCTGCAGAATGTCCATCGGCTCGGGAACGTTTCAGGCGTGCGGCGCCCCGCACGCGGTCACGGAAAGACGGGCGGGCGGAACCGTTCCACCCGCCCGGCCGGCCTACTTGTTCATCTGATACATGCCGAGGTCGCGGATGATGGCCTCGGCCGTCTGGCTGTCGTTGCGCGCCAGCTCCTCATAGGCGGCGCCGTCGCGGTAATCGACGAACTCGCCGAGATCCTGCATCCGGCGCACGAATTCCTCGTCCGTGAAGGTCGCCTTCAGCGCCTCCTGCAGCTTGGCGACGACGTCGGCCGGCATGCCCTTGGGGCCGATGACGCCCTTCCACGACGACCAGGTGAACTTGACGCCGCCCTCGATCGCCGTCGGCGTGTCCGGGAAGGTGTCGATCCGCTTCTCCTCCATGATGAAGAGCGGCTTGATGGCGCCGGACTTGGCATGCGGCAAAGCCTCGGCCGGGGTCGCCACCATGGCGTGCACGTGGCCGCCGACGCAGGCCGTCATCGCCTCCGACGCGCCGCCGAACGGCACGTTCTCGAAACTCACCTCGGCGACGCGGCCGAAGGCCTCCATCGCGATGTGATTGGCGCCGCCGGCGCCCGAATTGCCGACCTGGATGCCCTTCGGGTTCGCCTTCGCATAGGCCATGAACGCCTTGAAATCGGAGAAGGGAGCCTTGGCGCAGGCGACGACGAGCTGCAGGTTGCGGCCCATCAGGGCGATGAACTGGACATCGTCGAGCTTGTAGTCGGTGCCGCCGTAGTGCGGCAGCAGGGCGAGCGGGCCCTGGGCGCCCATGCCGAGCGTATAGCCGTCCGGCCGCGCATGCAGGGCGGCCGAGGTGCCGATGGCGCCGCCGCCGCCCGGCTGATTGCGGATCACCATCGGCGGGCCCTTGAGGTGCTTCTGGAAGACGTCCGCCATGATGCGGGCGGACAGATCCGTGCCGCCGCCGGCCGCATAGGGCACGACGACCTGGACCGGGCGGGCCGGGAAGTCCTGCGCGGCAGCGGCGCCGGCGGCCAATAGCGCGCAGGCGCCGAGGATGGCGGAAACGGGTCTCAACATGGGCTCCTCCTTGATGTCCTTATGATCGACGGCAGGCGGCGCCCTAGGGCAGCCAGACGCCGAGAAATTGCGTGAAGACGAAGTAGATCGCGCCGGTCAGCACCGCGGGCAGGACGACGAGGAAAAGCCAGTTCCGCTCACCGAGGACGAACATGCCGGCGATGAAGACGACGATGGTGGTGGTGAGATAGCCGACGCTCAGGAACAGGCCGGCATAGGCGACAAGGAGCACCACGAAGACGCCGAGCCGCAGCAGCGTCGCCCGGCTGGTCGCCCCCTGCCCTTCCGCCGCGGCAGGCGTGGCATGCAGCAGCGCGCGCAGCATCATCGCGACGGACAGGATGGCGATGCCGGCGATCATGATCCAGGGAACGAAGCTCGGGCCAGCCGCCGTGCCGGTCCCCACGGAGGGGATGCGCAGCGTCCACCAGCCGGCGACGCCGCAGAAGGCGAGGAGCACCAGGCCCAGCCACACGTCCGCCCGCCGTCCGATCATGCTTCCTCCATTCGCGCTCTTGCGGCGCCGCCCGATTCATCGCCGCAATCCCTCAAGTTGTCAACTTCGCAAGGCAACGGCGCATGCGTTTCCGTCTCTCACACGAGCCATTTCGTTGTTTTATATGAGAAATCTTCCAATCACTCTGATTTTTCGGTCACTCGCCAGTTGGTTGGCCCATCGCACCGCCCTGCATTTAAGCCTTTGTTTTTGAACAAATTCGACGGCAATCGAGGCGTTGAGGAGGCTGCTTCTGTCATAAGTTGACAAGTGAAAGCAGGCACCTCTATCAACGGGTATGCGGCGGTTTTGTCCGCTGCGCCGTGACCAATCCCGGGCTCTGCCTGCGCGGATATCACGGCCGGTTCTTCGGCGTCGTCGGGCACGTCCTGCGGCCCGGCAGGGAGGCATCACATGAGCATGTTCGACCGTCCCATCGAGATCCTGCGCCCGCCGGCCGTTCGCTTCGGCCCGGGCCAGCTCGACACGCTGGCGCCGTGGGCGGCGCAGCGCGGCGGCAGGGCCTTCGTGATCGCCGACGCGTTCAATGCGGGACGCGTGGACATGCTCGGCCTCGGCAGCACCGCCGTCTTTGGCGACGTGCAGCCGGAGCCGGCCATCACCGACCTCGAGGCGGCGCTCGCGGCAGCGGGAGGCTGCAGCCCCGACGTCATCATCGGCTTCGGCGGCGGCAGCGCCATGGACATCGCCAAGCTCGTCGCCGTCATGCTGGGCTCCGGCCGCGCCTTGGCCGACATCAGCGGACCGGACCGCGCGCCGCCCCGCACGGTCGGCCTCGTGCAGATCCCGACGACCGCCGGCACGGGCAGCGAGGCCGGCACCCGCGCGCTCGTGACCGACCCGGCGACGATGAACAAGGTGGCGACCGAGAGCCGCGGCATGCTCGCGGATCTCGTCATCATCGACCCCGCGCTGACGCTGACGGTGCCTCCCGCCGTCACGGCGGCGACGGGTGTCGACGCCCTCGCCCATTGCGTGGAAGCCTTCACCAGCAAGCGCGCGCATCCGCTCATCGATGCCTATGCGCTGCAGGGCATCGAGCTCGTCGGCCGCTACCTGCGGCGCGCGGTGGAGAACGGCGCGGATGTGGAGGCCCGCACGGGACTGGCGCTCGCGGCGTTCTACGGCGGCGTCTGCCTCGGGCCGGTCAATACGACGGCGGGACACGCCATCGCCTATCCGCTCGGCACCCGGCACAAGATCGCCCACGGCATCGCCAATGCGCTGATCTTCCCCCATGTGCTCGCGGCCAATGCCGCCGCGGTGCCGGACAAGACGGCCGCCGTGTGCCGGGCGCTCGGCCGGCCCGACGGCGTGGTCTTCGAGGCGGCCTACGGGTTCTGTGCCGACCTCGGGCTCGACATGTCCCTCTCCGGCCACGGCGTGCCGCGCGACGACCTGCCGGCCATGGCACGCGAGGCCCACGCCATCCGCCGGCTGCTCGACTTCAATCCCCGCGACCTCGGCGAAGCGGACATCCTCGCCATCTACGAGGCGGCGTTCTGAACCTGGCGCCTATTCCGCGTCGGGCTGCACCGACGGATGCGCGCTGCGGAAGGCCGCATGGCTGGCTGCGCGTTCCTCGACACGCAGGATGCGCGGACAGGCATCGAGCGGCACGTCGAACCGCCGGGCGGCATAGAGCTGCGGGATGAGATAGACGTCGGCGAGCGACGGCTCGGGCCCGAAGCAGAAGCCCTCGTCCCCGATGAGGGCCTCGACCGCCGCGAGCCCCTTGCCCATCCAGGTCGTGATCCAGTCGCTCACCTCCGGCTCCGAGCGGCCAAACACTTTCCTCAGGTGGTTGAGCGGCCCGACATTGTGCAGGGCATGGATGTCGCAGCCGATGATGGCCGCGACCGCCCTCACCCTGGCGCGCGCCACCGGATCGGCCGGCAGCAGCGCCGGCCTCGGATGGACCTCCTCCAGATATTCGAGGATCGCGGGCGACTGGATGAGCACCGTGCCGTCGTCGAGCGCCAGCGCCGGCACGCGCCCCTGCGGGTTGATCGCCCTGTAGGTCGGCCCGTTCTGCTCGCCGCCGTCGCGCACGAGGTGGACGAAGGCTTGCTCGACCGGAATGTTCTTCAGCGCCAGGGCGATGCGCACGCGATAGGACGAGGTCGATCGCCAATAGGTGTAGAGCTTCATGTCAGGCCTCCGGCGGCGCGGGCAGGATCGTGGCACGGCACGCGCCGAAGCCGTTGGGGATCGGGTGGCCGCCGGCCGCGGCCTCCCGGCTTTTCAGTTGCGGCCCATAGGGCTCGCCGAGCCCTGCCATGGCGCTGCTCATGGCCTCTGCGGATCGAAATGGATCTTCAGCTTGCGACCATAGGCCCGATAGTCCTTCTGCAGCGCCTCGGTTCCGGCGGCGAAGGCGCTCACCTTCTGCGGGAAGCGCGTCTCGAACATGAAGGCGAGCGTGCCCTCCAGCCTGTGCGGCTTCAGCTCGACGTTGCTCGCCCTCTCGAAGGCGTCCACGTCGGGCCCGTGCGGCAGCATCGTGTTGTGCAGCGAGATGCCGCCGGGCACGAAGCCACCGCCGGTCTTGGCGTCATAGACGCCGTAGACGAGCCCCATGAACTCGCTCATCACGTTCATGTGGTACCAGGGCGGGCGGAAGGTGTTCTCGGCGACCAGCCAGCGATCCGGGAAGATGACGAAGTCGACATTGGCCGTTCCGGGCGTCTCCGACGGAGAGGTCAGCACGGTGAAGATCGACGGGTCGGCGTGGTCGTAGAGGACCGGCCCGACCGGCGAATAGCGGCGCAGGTCATATTTGTAGGGCGCGTAGTTGCCGTGCCAGGCGACGACATCGAGCGGGGAGCGGTCGATGTCCGCGGCCCAGAGCGTGCCGCCCCATTTCACATACATCGTCGAGGCCGCCTCGCGGTCCTCATAGGCGGCGACCGGCGTCAGGAAGTCGCGCGGATTGGCGAGGCAGTTGGCGCCGATCGGCCCACGCTCGGGCAGGCTGAAGGCCCCGCCGTAGTTCTCGCACAGATAGCCGCGTGCCGGCCCGCCCCGCAGCTCGACGCGGATCTTCACGCCGCGCGGGATGACGGCGATCTCGCCCGGCTCGATATCGATGATGCCGAACTCGGTCCACAGGCGCAGCTCGCCTTGCTGCGGCACGAACAGCATCTCGCCATCGGCGTTGTAGAAATATTCGCCCGCCATCGAGCGGGTGACGAGATAGACATGCGCGCCCATGCCGGCCTGCGCACCGGCATCGCCCGCCGTCGTGATGGTGCGGATTCCTTCGAGGAAGGACAACTCTTCGTCGGGGATCGGTATCGGATCCCAGCGCATGGGCGCGATCGGCACCTCGGCCTCGGCCGCCGGCGCCGTGCGCCACAGGCCGATATCCACCTGCCGGAACTCGCCCCAATGGGCCACCGTCGGGCGGATGCGGTAGAGCCACGAGCGCTCGTTCGTCGTGCGCGGCGCCGTGAAGGGGGAGCCGCTGAGCTGCTCGGCATAGAGGCCATAGGCGCATTTCTGCGGGGAGTTGCGGCCGAGCGGCAGCGCGCCGGGCAGCGCCTCGGTCTCGAAACCGTTGCCGAAGCCCGACATGTAGCCCCGCTGGATGGCGCTCTCGGGCCGCTCCGCACGGCCGGCATCAGGGGATGAATGCTGGTCATTCATGAGCGGAACCTCCTGTCTGGTCACTTGCGTGGCCCCCATCTGCGGCGGCCGCCGCCCGGATCCGCGCGAGGCTTGGCCAGCCAGGCCGTGCGGACCCTGGAGGAACGACGCGACCGATTCTGAGCCCGACTGCCCTTCGCCGGAAGGCCGGTCGCGAGATCGTGCCCGGAACGCTCGTCAGCGCGGCCGGGTCGCCTGCATCGAAGGGCGCTCGGCAAAGGTGGCATACCACCCGGCGAGCGCGGGGTGCGGGTCGCGCCAATTCTTGTCGGCGAAGCGGAAGTCGAGATAGCCGAGGGCGCAGGCGGCGGCGATGCTGCCGGCATTGACCGGCCCCTCCAGCAGCGGCAGCCAATGCTGCGACAGTTCGGCGAGGCCGCTGTCGATCTTCTCCATCTGGCCTGCGTACCACGCATCCCAGCGCAGTTCCTCGGGGCGCAGCACCGTCTCGTAGCGGCACAGGAGAGCCGCATCGAGCATCGAATCGGCCAGCGCCTCCAGCGTCAGGACGCGGAAGCGCTCGGGTCCCTCGGCCGGCAGGAGGCGCGGCGCCTCGGCGAGACTGTCCACATAGGCGCAGATGACGCGGCTGTCGTAGAGCGCCGAGCCGTCCGGCAGGAGGGCCGTTGGCACCTTGCCGGAGGGGTTGTGGGCGACGATCGTGGCGTCGCGCTTCACCGGCCCTGCCGCGGAGGGCAGCAGCGCGATCGCGTCGGCGACGCCCTTCTCGTGCGCGCTGACGAGCACCTTGCGCACATAGGGCGAGGCCGGGGAGTGGAAAAGCTGGAAGGCGGTCATGCGGCTGTTCCGTTTCTGACTGATCGGTTGCGGGATCTGGCTCGCCTTTGCGGCTGGGACACGAAAACACCGCGCGGGTCGGCCTCGAGCCGCTTCATGAGCAGCTTCCCGGCGAAAGTCACGTGCTCGATCATCAGGTGCTCGGCGCGCACGGCCTCGCCCGCGGCGATGGCGTCGGCGATGCGATGATGATCGTCGTGCGAGCGGTAGATGATGTCGAAATTGTCCCACAGGAAGATACGGTCGGACGCCAGCGGCACGTTGTGCGTCTGGTGGACGAAGCTTTGGATCCAAGGATTGTCGGCCGCCGCCATGATGAGCTCGTGGAAGGCGACGTTCATGCGCCGGTAGGCCGGCAGCAGCGCCGGATCGAGCACGCCGCCGGCGAGAATGCGATCCCCCTCCGCCACGAGCTCGCCGAAGCGCGCCAGCGTCTCCTCCGGCAGGCGCCGGCAGGCGGCATAGCGGCAGGCGAGCCCCTCGAGCTCGGCGCGCACGGCAAAGGCCGCCTGCACATCGGCCAGCGAGAAGCTGCGCACCCGATAGCCGCGGTTGGCCTCGTATTCGATGAGCCCCTGCTGCGCGATCATGGCAAGGGCCGTGCGCAGCGGCGTGCGCGACACCCCGAGCATCTCCGACAGATGGTCCTGCTGCAGCCGGCTGCCCGGCTCCAGCTCCCCCTCGAGGATCTTCTCGCGAATGGCGCGGACGACGAGGTCCACGCTGGTGATGTCGGCGGATGAAGACATGTCGCTCATGGTTTCAACCTAGCACGGCCGACGCCGCGCACAAGCCCGTCGGACAAAAAATGGATCCAATGAAGCGCAGTTTGGAACTTTGATCATTGACATGGCGCAATATTGGATCCACTTTTCCGGCCAATGCACGCACAAGAATACGTTCAGGGAGGCATCTGATGGCAACCTTCGCCCTCGTCACGGGGGCTGCCGGCGGGATCGGCCGCGCGGTGGCGGAGCGGCTGGCCGCCGACGGCTTTGCGGTGATCGCGACCGACATGGACAAGGAGCGCGCCGTGGCGGTCGCCGGAGCGCTGCCCGGCGCGGGTCATCGCGGCCTCGCGCTCGACGTCACCAGCGAGACGATGGTCGAGGGCCTGTTCGAGACCGCCGAGGCGGCGGGCGACCGGATCGCCGTCGTCGTGGCGGCGGCCGGCATCCTCCTCCTGCGCGAAGGCGGCGAGCGGCCGCCGCTCACCGAGATCTCGCTTCAGGAATGGGAACTGACGCAGCGCGTCAACAGCACCGGCACCTTCCTGTTGCTGCGCGCCTTCCTGCGCGCCCGCACGCGCCGCCCGGCGCCCGGCGGACGCTTCGTCACCTTCTCCTCCGTCGCCGCCCAGCTCGGCGGCTATCGTTCGAGCTCGGCCTATATCGCGAGCAAGGCGGCCGTCCTCGGCCTGACGAAGGCGGCGGCGCGCGAGGCGGCGGCGCTCGGCATCACCGTCAATGCGGTGGCGCCGGGCCTCATTGATGCGCCGATGCTGCGGCTGTCGCTGTCGCCTGAGGACGATGCGACGGCGGCGCGCAACATCCCGCTCGAGCGCATCGGCACGCCGCAGGACGTGGCGGGAGCCGTCGCCTTCCTCGTCGGCCCTGACGGCGGCTACGTCACCGGCGCCACCATCGACGTCAACGGCGGCTACAGGATGCAATGACATGCGCCGGCTCGTCGACGTCCTGACCACCACGCTCGCGGTCCTCTCCGCCCTCGCCATGGCGCTGATGATGCTGCACGTCACCGCCGACGTCGCCGGCAAGTACCTCCTGCGCGCACCGATCCCCGGCACGGCCGAGGTGGTCGCGAACTACTACATGATCGCCGCCGTCTTCCTGCCGCTGGCATGGGTCGAGGCCCGCAGCCAGCCCATCGTGGTCGACCTCTTCTACACCATGGCCCCGGCCGCGGGGCGGCGGGCCATGGACCTGCTCGGCACCGTCCTCACCATTGCCTTCTACGGCGTGCTGGCCTGGCTCTCCTGGGGCTCGGCCCTGGCGGCCTGGCGCATCGGCGAGATCGTCGAGGGCACCTGGAAGGTGGTGGTCTGGCCGGCGAAATTCCTCCTGCCGCTCGGCCTCGCCATCGCGTGTATCGTGCTCATGCCGCGCCTCGCCGACCTCCTGCTCGGCCGGGATCCCGGCCCGCGCACCGAGCCCGCGTGAGGCAAGGCGATGGACCGCATCGACATCGGCTTCATCGGCATCGCCGCCACGCTCCTCATGATCGGCCTCAGGGTGCCGATCGGGGTCGCCATGGGCAGCGTCGCCTTTGCCGGCATCACGGCCATGATGGGCCTGCGCCCGGCCATCGGCATCGCCAAGGCGATCCCCTACGAGCTCATCGGCGACTGGAATCTTTCGGCCGTGCCCATGTTCCTGCTCATGGGCTATGTCGCCTCCCGCGCCGGCCTGACCAACGGGCTGTTCGGCGCGGCCCGCATCTTCCTCAACCCCATTCCCGGCGGGCTCGCCTCCTCGACCGTCGCGGCGAGCGCCCTCTTCGCCTCGGCGAGCGGCTCGAGCGTCGCGACCGCCGCGGCCTTCTCGCGCATCGCCGTGCCGGAGATGCTGAAGGCCGGCTATTCCCCCTCGCTCGCCACCGGCAGCGTGGCGGCGGCCGGCACGCTCGGCTCGCTCATCCCGCCGAGCGTCCTCTTCATCGTCTTCGGCCTGATGATGGACGTCTCCATCAGCACGCTCTTCGTCGCCGGCATCGTGCCGGGCGTCCTCTCGGCGCTGATGTTCGTCGGCATGATCACCTGGCGCGCCTGGCGCAATCCCGCGCTCGCGCCGCGCGTCGTGGAGCACCACAGCCGCGCCGAGCGCATGGCGCTGCTGCGCGACACCTGGCCCCTGCCCGTGCTCATCGCCGGCGTCATGGGCGGCATCTTCGCCGGCATCTTCACCGCGACCGAGGCCGGGGCGGTCGGAGCCTTCCTCGCCTCGACGATCGCCCTCCTGCGCCGGCGGCTGTCGGTCGAGGTCATGCGCCAGGCGCTGTTCGACACGGCGGTCGGCACCTCGACCATCTTCATCATCGTCGTCGGGGCGGCGCTGTTCGCCCGCTTCGTGGCGCTGTCGACCCTGCCGAACTGGCTGATGACCTTCTTCGACGGCTACAGCGCCGTCACGGTCATCGTCTTCGTCAGCGCGCTCTATCTCGTGCTCGGCTGCTTTCTCGAGAGCATCTCGATCATGCTGCTGACCCTGCCGGTGCTGGCGCCGCTCCTGTCGGCGCTCGGCATCGACCTCGTCTGGTTCGCCGTCATCACGGTGAAGCTGCTCGAGATCGGCCTCATCACGCCGCCGGTCGGCATGAACGTCTATGTCATCCGCTCGAGCCTCGGGGGCACGGTGCCGCTCGGGACGATCTTCGCCGGCGCCGGATGGTTCATCCTGACCGACGTGATCACCCTTGCGCTGCTCATCGGCTTCCCGGCGCTCAGCCTCTGGCTGCCGGGCATGATGGTCCGCTAGCAGATGGCCGCGCCGCGGCCGCCAACCAGGCGCCAAAAAACGAAGCGCCAGTTCTAGGGAGTAGACAGATGAAGCGCCTTCTTGCATCCGTTGCCGCCGGGGCCCTGATGGGCGGGCTCGCCCCGCCGGCCAGCGCCGAGACCTACCAGGCCACCAACTGGATGGCCCCGGTGCACATCCTCAACGAGTTCACCTACCAGAAATTCGCCGAGGACGTGAAGGCGGCCACCGGCGGCGGCATCACCTTCGAGGTCTATTCCAACGGCTCGCTGGTGCCGGCGCGCACGACGATGCAGGGCATCCGCGACGGCGTTGCCGCGCTCGGCGTCGTCTATCCCGGCTACACGCCGTCCGAACTGCCGCTGAACAACGTCGTCAACGACCTCGTCTTCGTCTCCGACGACGATTTCGCCTCCGCCTTCGCCTATACCGAGCTCGGGCTCACCCATCCCAAGCTCATCGCGGAGTGGAAGAAGAACGGCGGCATCTTCGCCGGCGGCTATTCGACGCCGGTCTACAACTTCGTCTGCGTCAAGCCGATCACGGCGGCGGGCGATGCCAAGGGGCTCAAGATCCGCACCGCCGGCGGCGCCCAGACCGCCTGGGTGCAGTCGCTCGGCGGCGTGCCCGTCTCGGTGCCCATCGGCGACGTCTATTCCGGGCTCGAGCGCGGCTCGATCGACTGCACGATGTCGGACCCGACCAACCTCGACAAGGGCAACAAGTTCTGGGAGGTGGCGAAGTCCGTCACCCTGCTGCCCATGGGCGTCGTGGTCGGCGCCAACTACGTCTACAACCCGACCTTCTGGAAGGAGCTGGAACCGGCCCAGCGCCGCGCATTGCTCGACAGCATGGCCGTCGGCGTCGCGCGCGCCCAGGTCGCCTACCACGTCGGCGTGCAGGCGGCGCTCGAAGGCTCCAAGGAGCGCGGCCTCAAGATCATCGAGCCGGCGGCGGACCTTACGGAGAAGCTCGCCGCCTTCCAGGCCGCCCTCGTCGAGAAGCTGCCGCAGACCGCCGTGGCCGAGCGCAAGGTCGAGGATCCGAGCGACGTCATCGCCACCTTCCTCGAGCTGCAGAAGAAGTGGAAGGGCCTGATGGAGGGCGTCGACCGCACCGATGCCGACGCCGTCGCCAAGGTGCTCAAGGATAACCTCTACGCCGGCATCGACGAGAACAGCTTCGGCCTGAAGTGACGGCACCGGCCGGGGGCCTCCCGCCTCCGGCCGGCCTGCCCCAGGAGCATCAAGGACACCATGACCACAGCATCCTCCCGTCCCGCCGCCATCGTCACCGGCGCGGGCGCCGGCATCGGCCGCGCCATCGCCATGGCGCTCGCGGACGACGGCTACCGCGTCATTGTCGCCGAGCGCGACGGCGAGCGCGCCGCGCAGACCGTGGCGCTGATCCGCGAGGCGGGCGGCGCCGCGGAAGCGGCCGTGCTCGACATCTGCGACAGCGCCGCCTGCGCGCAGCTGATCGCGGGCACGGGCGAGCTCGCGGTGCTCGTCAACAATGCCGGCATCTTCGACGTGAAGGATGTCTTCGCACTGACGCCGGAGGACTTCCGCCGCATGTACGACGTGAACCTCGTCGCCCTCTTCGGCCTCTCGCAGGCGGCGGCGCGGGTCATGAAGCCGGGCGGGAGGATCGTCAACATCGCCTCGCGGGCGATGCTCGGGGCGCGCCACTATGCCCACTACGTCGCATCGAAGGCGGCCGTCGCCGGGCTGACGCGGGCGATGGCGCTCGAATTCGCGGACCGGGACATCACCGTCAATGCCGTGGCGCCGGGCGTCATCGAGACCGAGATGCTGCGCGCGCGCTCGGACACCAATCTCGATGCCCTGAGGGCGCTGCAGCCCTCGGGCCGGCTCGGCGAGTCGCAGGACATCGCCCACGCCGTCGCCTTCCTCGCCTCGCCGAAGGCCGGCTTCATCACCGGCCAGGTGCTCATCGTCGACGGCGGCCGCTCGCTCGGCGGCTCGCTCGGCTTCTGACTCGGAGGACCGGACATGACCTCATCCCCATCGCTCGCCGGACGGCTCATCATCGTCACCGGCGCCGCCTCCGGCATCGGCGAGGCGACGGTCGGGCTTCTCGCCGGCGATGGTGCTCGCGTCATTGCGGTCGACCGCAACGAGGACGGCCTTGCCCGCCTCGCTGCCGGCACGGCGGGAGTTGTTCCGCTCTTGGCCGACGTGACGGACCCCGCCCTGCCCGAGCGCCTGTCGCAGACCCTCCAGTCGATCGGCCGTCCACTCGATGGCCTGGTGAACAATGCCGGCATCGGCCGCGGCGGCATGGCCGAGGAGACGGGCGACGCCGAGCTGGAACAGTTCCTGGCCGTCAACCTCGTCAGCGCCTTCCGCCTGTCGCGCTTCGCCGTCGGCGCGATGCGTGCGGCCGGCGGCGGTGCCATCGTCAATGTCGCGTCGATCTACTCGATCGTCGGCGCCACGGCGAGCGCGGGCTACAGCGCCAGCAAGGCGGCGCTTGCCGGCCTCACCCGGCAGATGGCGACCGACTACGGGCCGGAGAACATCCGCATCAACGCCGTCGCGCCGGGCCTCATCGAGACGCCGCTGACGCGCGAGCGCATCGCCAGCGAGACCTGGCGCCGGCACATCTTCATCGAGCAGGCGCCGCTGCGTCGCGTCGGCCAGCCGATCGACGTCGCCCGCGTCATCGCCTTCCTCCTCGGCGATGCGGCCGGCTTCGTGACCGGCGAGACGGTGCGCGTCGACGGCGGCTGGGCCATGGGCCGCTACCCGCGCCCGGAGGCGGCGCGATGAGTTTTGAGGATCAGGCGCCGGCCGAGGCCTACGACCTCGTCGTCGTCGGCTCGGGCGCGGCCGGCATGGCGGCGGCGATCACGGCCAGGCTGCACGGCCTCGACGTTGCGGTGGTGGAGAAGGAGGCGACCTACGGCGGCTCCACGGCCGTGTCCGGCGGCGCCATCTGGATCCCCGACAATCCGAAGATGCGGGCGGCCGGCATCAACGACAGCGCCGAGGCGGCGCTCGCCTATATCGCAGCCGAGGCCGGCAACCGCTTCGATCGCGCGCTCGTCGAGGCCTTCCTGCGCCATGGGCCGGAGATGGTCGCGTTCTTCGAGGCCAACACGGCCCTGCAGTTCGACTGCCGCACCTATTCGCCGGACTATCATCCGGACGTGCCGGGCGCGGCGCTCGGCGGGCGGGTGCTCGACGCCCAGGACTACGATGGCCGCCGCCTCGGCCGTCACTTTGCGCGCCTGCGGCCGCCGATCGAGGATTTCACCATCCTCGGCGGCCTGATGCTCAACCGCATCGACATCGGCCATTTCCTGAAGATGAGCCGCTCGCTGCCTTCGGCGCTGCATGCCGGGCGGCTCGTGCTGCGCCACCTGCGCGACCGGCTCGCCCATCCGCGCGGCACGCGGCTGGTGCTTGGCCAGGCGGTGGCCGGCCGCCTCGCCGAGACGCTGTTCGGCCTGGGCATTCCGCTGTTCCTCGAGACCGGCCTCACCGGCTTCGTGCGCGAGGGCGGGCGCATCGCCGGCATCGAGACCCAAGGCCGGCACGGCCGCCGCACCATCATGGCGCGCGTCGGCGTCGTGCTCGCCACCGGCGGCTTCCCGCACGGGGTGGACCTGCGGGGCGAGACGATGCCGCAGGCCGAAACGCCCCTGCGCTTCCATTCGCTCTCCCCGGCCGGCAACACGGGCGATGCCATCCGCATCGGCCGGGCGGCGGGCGCCCGCTTCGTCACCTCGAACAGCAATCCGGCCTTCTGGACGCCGGTATCGCTCCTGCCGGACGGCGACGGCGGACGCCCCTTTCCGCATCTCTTCCTCGACCGGGCGAAGCCCGGCGTCATCGCCGTCACCCATGCGGGGCGGCGCTTCGTCAACGAGGCGGTGTCGTACCACGACTTCGTGCAGGGGATGCTCACGGCCCTGGCGGAGGACGGGCGAACATCCACCTGGCTCGTCTGCGACCACCGGGCGCTGCGCCGCTACGGCCTCGGCGCCGTGCCGCCCTTCCCCGGCCGCATCGGACCCTATCTCAGCTCGGGCTATCTGCGCCGCGGGCGCACCGTCCGCGAGCTGGCCGAGGCGGCGGGCATCGATGCCGACGGGTTGGCAGCGACGCTGGCGCAGTTCAATACCGATGCCGCCCAAGGGCAGGATACCGCCTTCGGCAAGGGCAGCACCGCCTACCAGACCTATCTCGGCGATGCCGAGGTCGCGCCCAACCCCTGCCTTGCCCCGCTCAGCGCGGCGCCCTTCTACGCCGTCGAGATCTTCCCCGGCGATATCGGCACCAGCGCGGGCCTTGCGACGAATGCCGACGGGCAGGTGCTCGACGAGGACGGCGCTCCGATCGCCGGGCTCTATGCCTGCGGCAACGACATGAACTCGATCATGGGCGGCGCCTATCCGGGGGCCGGTATCACCCTCGGCCCGGCGCTCACCTTCGGCTATATCGTCGCGCGGCACGCGGCCCGGGTGGCCGGGGGCCCCTGAGTCGATAACGGCGCCTGCCGCCTGCCGGCTGAAGCCGCGCCGACCGATCCGACACTGAACCGGCGCCGCCTCCCTACTCGCGCCCCGGCATCACCGGCGCTGCAGCCCGCAAAACGCGCTGCAGCGCCTCGGGCCAACGAAGCCCTCCACACCCTCGCCCATCGCCCGGCACCTGCGGGATGCCGGCAGCAGCGCATGGCGCCCACTTGCCGGCCCCTGCCGCCTCCCCTTCTCCGCTGTTCGAAAGCTCCTTGCAGTCCCTTCTGCACGTCCGCCATTGACGGCCTCGTCACAGCATATATGCTAGTACCTTACATATAAGATGTCGTCGGGGAGGATCATGCACGTCATCACCACGCCTGCGCTGCGGCAGCAGGTTCTCGATGATTTGCGCCGGCAGCTCGGCCCCGGCGCCGTTCTCGTCGGCGACGACGTCCCCGCGCGCAATTGCAACGACTGGAGCCCGCAGGCGCCGCGCCGGCCGGTCGCGGTGGTGCGGCCGCTCGACGCCGCCGGCGTCGCCCTGACCTTGAAGGTCTGCCGCTCGGTGGGCTTCCCCGTGGTTCCGCAAGGTGGCCTTACCGGCCTGTGCGGCGGCGCCACGCCGGAGGAGGGCTGGGTTGCCTTGTCGCTGGAGCGGATGAGCGGCATCGAGGAGGTCGACGCCGCGAGCGCCACCATGACGGTGAAGGCCGGCACGCCGCTGGAGCGTGTGCAGGATGCGGCCGACGAGGCAGGTTTCCTCTTCCCGCTCGACCTCGGCTCGCGCGGCTCCTGCGCCATTGGCGGCAATCTCTCCACCAATGCCGGCGGCAATCGCGTCATTCGCTACGGCATGATGCGCGAGCTGGTGCTCGGCCTCGAGGTGGTGCTGCCCGACGGCACCATCATCACCAATCTCAACAAGCTCCTGAAGAACAACGCCGGCTACGACCTGAAGCACCTCTTCATCGGCTCGGAAGGCACGCTCGGCATCGTCACCCGCGTCGTGCTGCGCCTGTTTCCGAAGCCGCAGTGCACGATGGCGGCCCTGTGCAAGCTCGCCGACTACGACCGGGTGGTTGCCCTGCTCGCTGCCGCCCGCCGCGGCCTCGGGCCGCTGCTGTCGGCTTTCGAGGTGATGTGGCCGGACTACTGGCAGGTGGTGACGGAGCGCGCCGGCGTGCGCAGCCCGGTTGCGCCGGGAGACGGCCTCTACGTTCTCGTCGAGGCACAGGGCACCGACGAGACCATCGACCGGCCCCGCTTCGAGAGCTGGCTCGAGGGCCTCATGGAGCAGGAATTGCTCGTCGACGCGGCCGTGGCGCAATCGCTGGCCGACATCGATGCGTTCTGGGCCCTGCGTGATGCCTGCGCCGAATTCCCGGCCGTGCTCGGGCCGCACGTGTCCTACGACATCGGCCTCGCCGTCGGGCGGATGGACGACTTCGCGCGCCGCTGCAAAGCCGCGCTCGAGGCGGCGATCCCCGGCTGCGACAGCGTCTATTACGGCCATATCGGCGACGGCAACCTGCATCTCGTCACCTGGGTGCCGGGCCTTGCCGCCGCCGCCCAGCCGAAGCCGGCCATGGACGCGATCATCTACGGGCTCGTGAAGGAGCTCGGCGGCAGCATCTCGGCCGAGCACGGCATCGGCACCCTGAAGAAGCAGTGGCTCGGCCATGCCCGCAGCGAGGCAGAGATCGCGCTGATGCGCACGCTGAAGGCGGCGCTCGACCCCTCCGGCCTGCTCAATCCCGGCAAGGTGGTGTGATGATCGAGCGCGCCTTCAAGCTGGTCGACGCCCTGCTCGCGGTGCTGCTGCTCGGCATGGTGGTGATGGTCTTCGGCAATGTCGTGCTGCGCTACGTCTTCAACTCCGGCATCGTCGTCTCCGAGGAGCTCTCCCGCTTCTTCTTCGTCTGGCTGACCTTCATCGGCGCCGTCGTCGCCATGCGCGACGGCTCGCACCTCGGCATGGAGACGGTCCTCCTGATGCTGCCGCGCCGCGGCCGCATCGTCTGCCTCGCGCTCAGCCAGGTCCTCATCCTCGCCTGCTGCGCCATGCTGTTCTGGGGCGCGTGGCAGCAGCACGAGGTCAACGCAACGACGGGCGCGCCGGTCACCGGGCTCTCCATGATCTGGATCTTCGGCATCGCCTATGTCACGGCGGTCGGTATCGGCGCCCATGCGGTGCACAAGCTCTGGCGCATCGCCACCGGCCGTATCCGCGACGACGAGCTGATCGAGGTGCACGAGAGCGAAGAGGCCGTGCCCGGCGAGGTGCGGCCATGACCGTCGCCGTCTTCACCGTCTCGCTTCTCGGCGCCATGGCGCTCGGCATGCCGATCGCCTTCGCGCTCCTCGTCTGCGCTGTCGCGCTGATGGTGATGCAGGGCCAGATCGACGCCACCATCCTGTCGCAGAAGCTCATCGAGGGCGCCGACAGCTTCCCCCTGCTCGCCATCCCCTTCTTCATGCTGGCCGGCGAACTGATGAACGCCGGTGGCATCTCCAAGCGCATCGTCACCTTCGCCCTCACCTGGGTCGGCCATGTCCGCGGCGGGCTCGGGCTCGTCGCGATCTTCGCCGCGGTGGTCATGGCGGCGATCTCGGGCAGCGCCGCGGCCGATGCCGCGGCCATCGGCACATTGCTCATCCCCATGATGCGCCAGGCCGGCTACAACGTGCCGCGCTCGGCCGGGCTCATCGCCGCCGGCGGCGTCATCGCCCCGGTCATCCCGCCGTCGATCGGCCTCATCGTCTTCGGCGTCATCGCCAATGTCTCCATCGGCAAGCTCTTCCTCGCCGGCATCTTCCCCGGCCTGATGATGGGCGCCGCGCTTGTGCTCACCTGGCTGTGGGTGGCGCGCAAGGACAAGGTCGCGATCCTGCCGAAGCAGGGCTGGGGCCTGCGCCTCAAGGCGGGCGTCGACGGCATCTGGGCGCTCGTCATGCCGCTCGGCATCATCGGCGGGCTCAAGTTCGGCATCTTCACCCCGACCGAGGCCGGCGTCGCCGCCTGCGTCTATGCCTTCGTCGTCGGCGCCTTCGTCTATCGCGAACTGCCGCTCAGACAGCTCTATCCGCTGCTCGTAGCCGCAGCGCGCAGCACGGCGGTGGTCGTCTTCCTGATTGCGGCGGCGCTCGTCTCCGCCTGGCTGATCACGCTCTCCGACGTGCCGGGCCAGGTCTCGGCGATGCTCGAGCCCTTCATGGGCAACAAGATCCTCCTGATGTTCGTCATCATGGCGATCGTCGTCATCGTCGGCACCGCGCTCGATTTCGCGCCGACGCTGATGATCCTGACGCCGGTGCTGATGCCGGTGATCAAGCAGGCCGGCATCGATCCGGTCTATTTCGGCGTGCTGTTCATCATGAACAACGCCATCGGCCTCATCACGCCGCCGGTCGGCATCGTGCTCAACGTCATCTGCGGCGTCGCCAAGATCCCCATGAGCGACCTGATGAAGGGCCTGTGGCCCTTCCTGTGGGCGGAGATCGCCGTCTTGTTCCTGCTCGTCCTGTTCCCGGACCTCGTGCTCATCCCGCTGAAATGGCTCTCATAACAACCGGAGGAGGAAACGAAGATGAAGACCAGGTTCTGCTACAAGCTCGCCGGCGCCGGCCTCGCCGCCGCCGTGCTGTTCACCGGGGCATCGGCGCAGGCCGAGTTCAAGGAGCGCACCTTCCGCGTCTCCAACGGCGTCAGCAAGGAGCATCCCATGGGCAACGGCCTTGCCGCCATGGGCGCCTGCACGCTGGAGAAGACCGGCGGCAAGATGAAGATCCAGGCCTATTGGGACGGCGCGCTCGGCAACGACCTCACCGCCACCCAGAGCGTGCGCACCGGCTCGCTCGAGATGGTGCTGACCTCGACCGCGCCGCTCACCTCCATCGTCCCCGAGCTCGGCGTCTTCGACCTGCCGTTCCTGTTCAATAACGAGCAGGAGGCCGACCAGGTGCTCGACGGCAAGGCCGGCGAGTGGTTCGCCGCCAAGCTGCCCGCTGCCGGCGTCATCAACCTCGCCTGGTGGGAGAACGGCTTCCGCCACACCACCAATTCGCGCCGCCCGATCACCAAGGCCGAGGATTTCGAGGGCGTGAAGATGCGCGTGATGCAGAACAACATCTTCATCGACACCTTCAAGGAGCTCGGCAGCAATGCCGTGCCGCTCGCCTTCTCCGAAGTCTATTCGGCGCTGGAGACGAAGACCGTCGACGGGCAGGAGAACCCCTTCAACAACATCGAGAACATGAAGTTCTACGAGGTGCAGAAGTATCTCACCCTGACCAAGCACGCCTACAGCCCGACGCTCGTGCTCTTCTCGAAGAAGACCTGGGACACGCTGTCGCCCGAGGAGCAGGCGGTGCTGAAGAACTGCGCGGCCGTGGGCCAGAAGGAGCAGCGCAAGGTCAACCGCGAGAAGTCCGAGGTCAGCCTCGCCAACCTCAAGGCCCGGGGCATGGAGGTGAACGAGATCACGCCGGAGGAAATGGCGCGCATCCGCGAGAAGGCGCAGGTCATCTACGAGCGCCACGGCAAGGCCATCGGCGACGAGGCGCTGACCCTCGTCTTCGACGAGTTGAAGCGCGTCCGCGGCAACTGAGCGGCGGTCGGCCGGCGCGGGCCCAGGCGGCCCGTGCCGGCCGGCGTCATTGACGGCCGGAGCCTTTCCGGAATGAATGTCCGTCTCCGGAATCAGACATCCCCCTGATGAAATCGTTCAGGCTCGATCCTCCCAAGTCGCTCTCCGCCAAGGTCATGCTGCGCCTGCGCCAGGCCATCATCGAGGGGGAGCTGGCGCTCGGCGCCATCATCGCCGAGGAGACGCTGGCGCAATCCTTCGGCGTAAGCCGTACGCCGGTGCGCGAGGCGTTGAACCAGCTTCAGCTGCAGGGCCTCGTCACCATCCGGCCGCAGGTCGGCAGCTTCGTCTTCCGGCCGAGCCCGGAGGATATCTCTGAGCTGTGCGAGTTCCGCTCCGTCATCGAGCCGCGCGCCGCCGAACTCGCCTTCCGCCACGACAGGGACGGCACGATCGCGGCCATGGCCGCCGCCATCGCCGACATGGAGAAGGCCCTCGAGAAGCGGGACAACGTCGCCTATGGCCGCGCCGACACCGCGCTGCACGAGGCGCTGTTCGCCCATTGCGGCAATTCCTACATCGAGGAATCCTATCGCCTCGCGGCGGGCAAGATCGCGGCGCTGCGCACCAATCTCAGCTCGCCCATCGATGTTCAGAACCCGACCTCCTACGAGGAGCACCGCAGCTTCCTGCGGTTCTTCGAGGCGGGGGACTTCGCGGCCTTCGAGCGCCTGATGGTGGCGCATGTCACCGCCTCCGGCCGCACCTATGTCAAGGTGCTCGAGGAGCGCGCCGGGCGGCTCTGACGTGGCGCACGCTGCCGGTCGTCTTCGCGAAATGCACTTTCCGCCGCGCCGGGCCTCGACCGCATCGTTGCGTCTGCTTAAGAAAGACCTGACGCAGCAAGCAGCATGGGGGCTGGAGCGATCTTGGCATTACCGGTCATCCTGGCGGTCATCGGCGTCCTGCTCCTCGTCATCAGCCTTGCCCAGCCCCTGGCGGGGGCGCTCAGGATGCCGTTCAGCGTGGTGCTGGCCGCCATCGGCATGCTCATCGGGGCCGCGGCCTCCTTCCTGCTGCATACGGAGCTGACCGACGCCTTCAACGAGCCGGCCCGGGCCATTCTCGATTTTCCCATCGGCTCGACGGTCTTCCTCTACGTCTTCCTGCCGACCCTCATCTTCCAGACGGCCCTGACGCTCGACGTGCGCCAGATGATGCCCGACTGGGTGCCGATCTTCGTCCTCGCCGTCCTCGCCGTCGTCGTGGCCACCGCCGTCATCGGCCTTGCCCTCCTGCCACTCGCCGGCCAGCCGCTGCTCGTCTGCCTCCTCCTCGGCGCCATCGTGGCGACGACGGACCCCGTCGCCGTCGTCGGCATCTTCCGCGACATCGGCGCCCCGGCGCGCCTCGGGCGGCTCGTGGAAGGCGAGAGCCTGCTCAACGACGCGGCCGCGATCACCCTGTTCTCGGTGTTCCTCGCCATCCTCGTCGCGGGCGAGACGCCGGGGTTCGGGGATGCGGCCCTCTCCTTCCTCTGGACGCTGTGCGGCGGCGCGCTCGTCGGCCATCTCGCCGCGCGCGCGGCGGCCTGGCTCATCGGCAGGATGCCCGAGCAGCGCTCGGCCGCCGTCTCGATCAGCTTCGCCCTCGCCTACCTCGTCTTCATCGCCTGCGAGCAGTTGCTCGGCGTCTCGGGCGTCATCGCCGTCGTCGTCGCGGGCATGACGCTGAGCCTGATCGGCCCGTCGCGCGCCTCGCCGGACGGATGGAGCTACCTGACCGGCATCTGGGACCAGATCGCCTTCTGGGCGAGCTCGCTCGTCTTCGTGCTCGCCGCCATCCTGGTGCCGCGCCTGCTCGCCAGCCTGTCGCTGTTCGATCTCTTCCTGATCCTCGTCGTCGCGGCCGCGGCACTCGCCGCCCGTGCCGTCATCCTCTTCGCCCTGCTGCCGCTCTTGAGCCTGCTCAAGCTCTCTCCGCCGGTCAGCATCCCCTACCGGGTCGTCATCCTGTGGGGCGGGCTGCGCGGCGCCGTCACGCTGGCGCTGGCGCTCGCCGTGACGGAGAACGACATCGTCCCCGACGACATCCAGCGTTTCGTCGCCATCCTCGCCACCGGCTTCGTGCTCTTCACCCTGCTCATACAGGGCACGACGATGCGCTGGGTCATCTCCTCGCTCGGCCTCAACCTCCTGTCACCCCGCGACGCCGCCATGCGCGGCCAGGTGCTCGCCGTCGCGCTCGAGAACGTGCGCGAGGCGGTCGCCCGCGCGGCCGAGGCCTACCGGGTCGCCTCCGCGACGGCCCTTTCCGAGGCCCGCCGCTACGCCGAACGGATCGACGAGGCGGCGAGCGCCGGGCAGGGCCGGGAGCTGACGGACAAGGAGCGCCTGTCGCTCGGGCTTCTGACGCTCGCCGGACGCGAGCGCGACATCATCATCGAGCGCATGCGGGCGCGCACCGTCTCGGCCGCGCTGCTGCCCTCGCTGCTCGCCCAGGCCGAGACGCTGCTCGACCGCGCGCGGGCGGGAGGCTGGTCGGAATACCAGCGTGCCGCCAAGCAGACGCTTGCCTTCGACTGGAAGTTCGGCTTCGCCCAGTTCCTCCATCGCCGCCTCCATGCGAGCGGGCCGCTGGAGCGCCTGCTTGCGCGGCGCTTCGAAATGCTCTTCGTCGCACGCACGGTGCTCGAGGAGCTGAGCCCCTTCATCGACAGCAAGATCGTGCCCATCCTCGGGCTGCGCGTCGGCGAGGTGCTGCACGAGATCGTCGAGCGGCGGCAGGAGGCCGTCGCCGCCGGCCTCGACGCGCTCCGGCTGCAATACCCGCTCTATGCGGAATCGCTGGAGCGCCGGCTGCTGCGCAAGATCGCGCTGAGGCAGGAGGAGCTCGAGTACATCGTCCTCTTCGAGGACGGCCTCATCGGCCCGGAGCTCTACGACAACCTGCGCCGCTCGGTCGATGCCGACCGCAAGGAGGCGGACCGCCAGCGCCGGCTCGACCTTGCCCTCAACGCGCGCGAGCTCGTCGGCGAGCTGCCGCTGTTCGCGGATCTCACGGGCGAGCAGCTCACGGAAGTGACGAAGCTGCTGCAGCCCCTGTTCGTCATCCCGGGAGAACAGGTCATCCGCCGCGGCGCGCCGGGCGATGCCGTCTATTTCGTCGCCTCGGGCGCCCTCGAGGTGAGCCTGCCGGGCCGCAAGGTCCGCCTCGGGCGCGGCGACGTCGTGGGCGAGATGGCCCTGCTGCACGGCAGGCCGCGCCAGTCGGACGTGCATGCCATCAGCTACTGCTTTCTCCTGCGCCTCGACGTGCGGGCCTTCCAGGGGTTCCTCGCCAAGCACCCCGGCATCCGGCAGAGCATCGAGCAGGTGGCGGCCGAACGTGCGGCCGCGAACGCGGAAGCGGTCGCATAGGTTCGGAACCTACTGTTCCCGCCCGGCCTGCCGCACCGCCGGCAGGGGGCACAGGCCGCCGCAGCCCGGAACGCCGGGCAGCTTGTAGCGCAGGCAGCAGACCTTGCGACGGCGCGTCTCGGCCCCGTCCTCGAGGACCGGCCTGATCGCCCCGTGCATGGGATTGGGCGCCCCGCACGGCAGCACAGCCGCATCGACGAGACGAAGAGCCGCCTCGGCACGCTCCCGCGGTACGCGCGGATGGTCGGCGGCAGCGCGCACCACCCAGTCGAAATAGCTCGCCGCATTGTTCCAGAAGAGCCGCGGCGCGAGCCCGCTGATCGCGACCAGCGCCGCGACGGTCGGCTCCAGGTGGTCCGTGATCAGCGTCTCCAGCACGGCGACCGCGTCGCAAGGGCCGAGGGTCTCGTCCGGCGCGATGCGGGCGGCCCGGCTTTCCCCCTCCTCCGAGAAAGCGAAGGAGACCTGCGACAAGGCCGCGGCCGGCATCCGGTCCGAGAGCATCGCCAAGGCGGCGATTGGCAGGATGGCGCCGGAGAGATGATAGAGGCTCCAGAAGGAGATGGCGGAGGCGCGCAGCCCCGGGTCGAAGCGGGCGGCATAGCGGTCGAGCAGCGGTCCGAGGCGGTCCGGCACAACAAGTTCGGCCGCCGGCAGGAAGTCCCGTTCGTCGTCCGGCCTCGCGACGCGCTCGTGCAGGAGGGCGAGATCGCCGTCGAGGGCGCCATGCCAGTCGTGCGGGGCGGGATGCGCGAGGATGGCCTGCGCTGTGCTCATCCTTCACCTTTTCAGCGGCAGGAAGACCGAGGTGCGGCCCGGATAGCGTTCCGAAGCCTGAGGATCAAGCCGGCAAGGACAATCACCGGTTTTGTGATCCCGTCGCACGGGACATCCGGCGGGTCTTTAGGCGCGTCAGGCCGGCACATAGCCCTTCAGCGCCTTCAGCTGCGCAAGACGCCGGGCGGCGGCGCAGGCATCGGCACGGCTTGCGCAGATGTCGAGCCTGAAAACCCCGCGGCGGCCGATACGTCCGTAGTTGCGGACGAGCGACCATTCGCCGAGAAGGTTTCGCTCGATGGACAAAGCATAGAAACGCGCCATGTTACGGCGGGGATCGATGCGGTGGAGAACGATCATCACGGCTCCCGGACGGGTTTTGGCGACCCTTTCCGAGGAAACACGCCTGGAATCCGGCGTCTAACGAGAGTTATGAATCGATCCGGCGCGAGCGATTCATGCCGCTGATGAGGCCCCAGCCGGAGGTTCCTGCCCGATGATCGATCAAGCCGCCCGCGCCGGAGCGCAGGTCGCCATTCTCTACCAGGCCCTGCCGCCACCCGTCATCGGCGGCCTGCGCAAGGACGCCAAGCCCGGCGGCTATTCCGACAGCGGCGCCGATATCGGCTTCGCCCTTGCCGGAGCCGGGGTGCCGGTCCTGACGCCGGTGCGCGATCCCGATCCGGCGCGGAACCTCGACTGGGTCTTTCCCGACACGCCGCAGGGCATCGTCGAGGCGACCGACCGCGGGCTGGCCGTGCTGTGGGCCAATACGGTGCTGTTCGAGGGGCATCCGCTGGAGCAGGTGATGGGCGAGCGTTTCATCGTTGGCCATCGCCCCGACGCCGTGCAGCGGGTCGATGACAAATTCCTTACCAACGCGCGGCTGCGCGAAGCCGGCCTGCCGGTCGCAGGGTCGATCTTGGCGGCGCGCGAGGCCCGTCATGGCGTTGCGGCGATCGCGGAGATCGATGCGGCCCTTCTCAAAAGTGCGGGGCTCGACCTGCCGCTCGTCGTCAAGCCGGTGCGCGGGCGCGGCAGCCAGGGCGTGACGGTGGTGCGCAGCCTTGCCGCGCTGCAGGCCGCCGCCCGCGACCTCCTCGCCGCGGCAACCTTCGGCGACATCGTCATGATCGAGGAATTCCTGCCGGGCGAGGAGCTGACCGTCGCCGTCCTGCCCGCCGGCCTGCCCGGCCCCGGCGGCCGCATCGCGGAGAAGGCCTGGTGCCTGCCGCCGGTGCGCCGGTTCGACCACCACGATGACGTGGCCCCGTACAACGGCCTCGTCGCCGTCACGCGCAACAGCGTCGCGCTGACGGCGCGCGAGGCCACAGAGCCCGCCGTTGCGGCCGTCATGACCGCCTGCGCCGCCGCAGCCGCTGTGGTCGAGGCGCGCACCATCATCCGCATCGACTGTCGGGCGGGAGCCGACGGCCGCTACCGCCTCTTCGACCTCAACATGAAACCGAACCTCACCGGCGCCGGCAGGCCCGGACGCGAGGACCAGGACAGCCTGTGCACCATCGCCGCGCAGGCGGCCGGCTGGACCTATGCCGACCTTCTCGGTGCGATGCTCGCCGGTGCCTGGCGCGAGAGGGGCGGCTTCGTCGAGCGTCTCGGAGCTGAGGGCGGCTGCTGAGCCGCCCTGCGCCGCGGCGCGTTCAGCCGAAATGCACCTCGACGAGGCCGTGCACGCGCCTGAAGGCGGCT
Source organism: Chelatococcus caeni (assembly GCF_014196925.1). Taxonomy (GTDB): domain Bacteria; phylum Pseudomonadota; class Alphaproteobacteria; order Rhizobiales; family Beijerinckiaceae; genus Chelatococcus_A; species Chelatococcus_A caeni. The sequence goes on from NZ_JACIEN010000004.1 coordinate 235,475, forward strand.
TCCGCCCCTGCGATCACCCGGCCTTCCTCGGCTTCCGTCAGCGCGATGCCGTCGAGGGCGGCGGTGAAGGTGCGCCAGTGCAGGCCGCGGCCGTCGGGATGGCCGGCGAGATGGCGTGCGCCGAACGTCTCCGACAGGCCGAGCACCGCCGCCGCCTTGAGGAGGAAGGCGGCGCCGAGGTTGGAGCCCTCGGCGACATAGAGCCAGCCGAGCGCCGTCGGCAGGTCGGCGCTCGTCCCGAAGACCGGCGCCGCCGCGATCTCCGGCACTGACCCGCCGAGATCGACGATGTCCTGCTCGATCTGTGCCAGGCGTCGCCGGCCTGCGAGATCGGGCAGGAGCACATCGAGCGCCGGGTTCGAATAGAGCGCGTCGATGTCGCGGTGGAAGGCATGCTGCACCGCGAGGAAGCGGCCGTAATTGCCGCGATCGGCGAAGGGCGCACCGGCCATGATGCGCTTGTCCAGCGCCTCATGCGTCTCATGCGTTTGGGCCTTGAGCTGCTTGGCCCGTCCGCTCATCGCCATGGCCTCCGCGGCCGGCCGTTCCATCATGTTCAAGGTCAAATCCCCGTTGCTGTCCGGTTCCGTCATGTTGTCCGCCTTGCTAACGATGGCGGTCATGTGGTCGGCGAGCTCCACCGCGCATCATGTCCGCGCATTTTTTACCGCAATATCTCAATATTGATGATCCCGACAGATCGGAAAACAGCCGGCGGCTTCAGTTTATAATGTTTTTAAACTGTGGATGGAGGCGATTTTCGGCTGCCAACGCTCTTTTTTATTGCAGCAATTGCTGGAAATAAACAATACCGCAAAGAGCATATTGGCGGCCGCCCCGTACCATAACGAAAAGGCGCCCCGCATGGCGGGGCGCCTCGAAGGACACGGTCGGCCGGACGTGCAGGCTCAGGCCTTGCGGCGATAATGGGCGCTCATCATTTCGCTCCACGATCCGTCCGGTTTCTGCACACGGGCCGTGAACTTGCGATTGTCCCTGTCGATGATCGTCACGATGTCCTGATAGCGCGCCGTTTCGCCCGGCCGCTCGAAGTCAGGGCCGATGCAGTCGAGGGTCAACACCTTGCCGGTCTCGTCGAGCGTGCCCTCATAGACCCACAGGTAGGTCATCATCGAGCCGATCCAGGTGCCGACGTAGCGCTTCTTCTGCGGATCGTAGCCGAGCGTCAGCAGGGTCTGGATGGGACCGCAGCCGGGCATGTCGCCGCTGCCTTCGCTGACGAACCAGATGCCGTCGAGCGAGCGCACGGTCTCCGACCATTCCGCGGTCTCCTCCTGGCCGGGCGCGGGGGCGTCGTTCCGCACGGCCCACTCGCCGACGAGCTGTTCGAGCCAGCGGTGCTCCTGCGTCGGTTCTGCTTTCTGCATCGTCATCTCCAGGCTTTTCGTGGTGGTTGGGGCAACGGGGCTTCAGGCGCAGCAGGCGCGCCCCGCCGGCGCCGCCTCGTATTCGTCGTGACGGCGCACCCAGTCCATGATCGTGTGCTCGTTGCGGCCGAGCGGCGCCCGGTCGAGGATCATGAGGGTGCCGATGAGTTCCTCGCCGCCGCGAGCATAGCTGGAATAGGTGTGGAACACCTCCCCATTCTCATCCCTGTAGAAGGCGCTGAGCCCCGGCAGTTCATCATGGGCCTGCTCGCGCGGGATCATCTCGTAATTGTAGTAGACGCTGCCCTTGCCCAGGGCCTCGGGCGTGAAGGAGACGTGGAAATCATAGTTGAAGTCGCTGCCGTGGGACGACACCCACGGGAAGCGCCAGCCCATCCTGCGCTTGTAGGCCTCGATCCTGTCGAGCGGCGCGCGCGAGACGGCAAGCATGGTCACGTCATGGTTCTCGAGATGCGGCAGCGCGCCGTCGAGATGGTCGGCGAGGAAGGAGCAGCCGGTGCATCCCGCCTCCCAGTCCGGTCCGAGCATGAAATGATAGACGACGAGCTGGCTGCGGCCGGCGAACAGCTCCGCCAGCGTCTTGCGTCCCTGAGGCGTGTCGAAGACATAGGGCTTGTCGACCCGCACCCACGGCAGCGCGAGACGGGCGGCGTTCACCTTATCGCGCAGATGCGTGAATTCCTTCTCCTTGGCGAGGAGCGCGCGGCGTGCCTCGAGCCACTCCTCCCGCGAGACAACCGGGTGCTGCATGATATCCTCCGCTGGTGTGCGGCGAACCGATCACCGCTTGGATGCCCCCTCCGCTCAATTAGGTTGATATCAACATTACTGGTCGAAGTCAAAGCGCGCGCCCTTGCGCCTCGCGCAATTCACGGTTCTGCCCCTTCGGAGCTGGTTCATTGCCTATCCGAATTGCGCGACGGGGCACGCTAGCGAACGGTAAGCCACTGAAATATATAGATTCCAGGATCCGCTACTGAAGCTTGGTTCATGTTTCAGTCATGCGACCTCATTGCGCGCATCAATGCCATGACATTCACCGGCGCGTGGAGCGCCGAGCACCTGTCGTCAACCGCGGCCATGCCGGCGTGGTGCATGGTGCCTCGGCTGCGACCTCGAAGAATGGCACCCGCCACAGAAGGCCGATTTCATGCGCCTCAAGGGCTCGCTGCGTAAGCCGCTCGCGCCGTTGCGGCGCCAGCAGCCGATGCGAGAGGTTCGAGGTCGTTAGCCTGCGACCTCGATATGCGCCTCCGTCGGCTTGCGGCCGGCACCATTGATCGGCGTGATGTCCTGCGGACAGGCAGAGAAGACGACGTAGCAGTCCCGCGCCGCCCGCAACGTGACGTAGTCGCCCGGCTTGGTCAGCGGCTCTCCCTGCGTGAGGGTGAAGTCGCCATTGATGGGGATGTGCATGAAAAGGTTGAGCGGCTGCGGCACATATGCGGCCTCGAGGCCGATCCCGGCCATTGCCTCGACCATGTTGTCGGCGCAGTTGCGGTGATATTCGGTGCAGCCAAGGTGCTCATAGCGCCACCGGTCACAGGCTGCCATCAGCGTGTCGTGGATGCCCGGCGAGGTATCCTCCTCCAGGACAAGGATTGGCTCACGCCTGTTGGTGAACAGCGTCTGCCCGACGGCCGGCATAAGCCGGCCGTTCTCGACGCGCGTGTGCTCCATCGACATGTGGTGCGAGAGGTCCTCGACGCAGAAGGCCCAAGTGTCGACCACCTGCGCCCCATGCGTGTTGATGACCTTGACGGCCTCGCCTGCGGATAAGCGCAGGGCCTTGCCGCGGGTGGCCGGGATGATGTCGCGCGTGATCGCCATGGGACCTTCTCCTTCTCAAGCCGCCCGAGCAAGACGGCGCGCCGCCCAACGTGGTTGGGCGCAGATGTGGCCGAGGAACTCGATGACGGTCAGCGCACCGAGATAGGCGGTAACGCCCGTACCGACATCGAGCGGCGGATTGACCTCGACGAAGTCGAAGCCCGCGATGTCGTGGCGCTCGGCGATCGCCTTCAGGCTGTCGCGCAGCTCCGGATAGCTCATGCCGTTCGGCTCGGCCGAGACGCAACCCGGTACCAGCGACATGTCGAGCGCATCGACGTCGATGGAGACATAGACGCGCGAGCCTTCCGGCAGGAGCGCCGCGATGCCTGCCGGCCCCAGGCGGCGAAACTCGCCCATCGGAATGATGCGGTTGCCGGACGCGATGACCTCCTCCACCTGGTCCGGCGAATGGCGCAGGCTGCGGATGCCGACCTGCGTCAGGGAGAGCGTGTTGCCCATGCCGGCGATGTGGCGGAAGGCGTGGCTGTTGGTGTGCCTGAGATCGTTCTCGAAGGGCGCATAGTCGGTATGCGCGTCGAAATGGATGACGTGCAGCTTTTCGTCGAAGGCGCGAAAGATCGGATAGGTGATGGAATGGTCGCCGCCGAGGACGACGGGCATGGCGCCGCGCGCGATGATGCCGCGCACCGCCTCGGTGATGTTGGCAAAGGTGCGCTCGGCGTTGGCAGGGTGAACATCGACGTCGCCGGCATCGGCGATGAGACCTCGTGTCATCTCCTCGACAAGATATTCGCGCCGCGTCTCCGGATCGTAATAACCTCGGCCGCTGGCGAACCGCAGCGAATGCTCGCGCAGGGCACGCGGCCCAAGCCGGCTGCCGGGCAGGAAGGGGGAGCCCTCGTCGAAGGGCACGCCAAGGACGGCGATCGCGGCATCAAGGCCCGCGATATCCTCGACGATGCGCGAGCGCAGGAAGGACGGTATCCCCACATAGGGGCGATTGACACGCGGCATGGCTTACTCCGTCTGCGGTAAAGCGAGGGTCTCGCCGGAGGGCACCTGCGCCCTGTCCAGCACGAGGTCGAGGAAACTGCGCAGGCGCGGCGTGCGCGGGTTGGCGACAACCTCGCGCGCCGGCCCCTCCTCGATGACCGCGCCGGCGTCCATGAAGGCAATGCGATCGGCGACGTTGACGGCAAAACCGATCTCGTGCGTCACGACGAGCATGGTCATCCCCGTCGCGGCGAGCGACTTCAGCACCGTGAGCACCTCGCCGACAAGTTCGGGATCGAGCGCCGATGTCGGCTCGTCGAAGAGCATCAGGGCGGGTTCCATGGCGAGTGCCCGGGCGATCGCGACACGCTGCTTCTGGCCGCCGGACAGGGCATGGGGATAGCGTCCTGCCCGATCGGCGAGGCCGAGGCGCCCGAGCAGTTCGTCCGCCCGGCGCGTTGCTTCGGCACGCGCCCGGCCGAGCACCACCGTCTGGGGCCGGACCACATTTTCGAGGGCGGTCAAGTGCGGCCACAGGTTGAGCTGCTGGAACACGAGGCCGATCTTCGGCCGGAGCGCATCAATCTCGCGCCGCGACTGGCGGCGCACGACACCACGCGGCATGAGGGCGCGGCCAAAGGGCCGGCCCGCCACCTCGATGAAGCCGTCGTCGGGCTGCTCCAGCCACGTCAGACAGCGCAGAAGCGTGCTCTTGCCGCAGCCACTCGGGCCAATCAAGGCGACGATCTCGCCTTCGGCGACATCGAGGTAGAACTCATTGAGCGCTCTCGTGCCGCGGAATTCCTTGGAAAGCGCCGAAACGCGCAGGATCGGCTGTGCTGTCATGACGGCCTCCGCGCATCCAGAGAAAGGTAGCGCGCGGCGATCGGATTTGCCGACACGCTCGCGGCTTGGGCGGCGCCGACGCGCCGCTCGAGCCGCCGTGACGCTTCGGCGATGCCGATGGCAATGAGCCAGTAGATGGCTGCGACAGCGGCGAAGACCTCGAAGGGTGCGAAGGTGTTCCCCTGCACGATGAGGCTCTGGTAGGTGAGCTCGGGCACGGTGACCGAGGAGAGCACCGCCGATTCCTTCATCATCGTCAGGGTCATGTTGGTCGACGGCGGCACCAGCGTTCGCAGCACCTGGGGCGCCACGACGTGCCACATCGCCTGGGCCGGCGACATGCCGACGACGCGTGCGCTCTCGAACTGACCGCGCGGCAGGGCAAGGATCGCCGCGCGCACGATCTCGGCGTAGTAGGCGGAGGCAAAGAGTGCCAGCGCCGCCGTGCCGACCAGCGTCGCCGGCAGTCTAACGCCGGAGAAGGGCAGCCCGTAGTAGACGACGAAGAGAATGATGATGAAGGGGATGTTGCGGAGCGTCTCGATATAGACGCTTGCCATCAGCCTTGGCAGCCGGCCGGGCAGGATGGCGAGCAGCGCGACCGCTATGCCCGCCAAATAGCCCAGTGCAAAGGCCGCAATGGTGATGCGCAGCGTCAGCCAGGCGCCCTCGGCCAGGAGCGGCCAGTAGTCGACAAGGATGGAGGCATCGAAACGCATGGCGTTACATCCGCGTCGCTGCGAACCGGGCCTCGGCGGTCTTGCCGGCGAGGCTGATGGCAAGATTGACGACCAGGAAGACGAGGGCTGCGCCGACGAGGGTTTCAAAGGGCCGATAGCTTGAGCTCGCCATCTGCTGGGCCGTTCGCAGCACGTCGACCACGGTGATGACCGAGAGCAGAGCCGTCCCCTTGACGACGATGGTCGCCTCGTTGATGAGCACTGGAGCGATGCGGCGGAACAGCTGGGGCAGAACCACCTTCCACCAGATGACGGGCGGCCTGAGGCCAAGCGCCGTCGCGGCCTCCAGAGGCCCTGGATCGATGGAGGCAAGGCCACCACGCATGCTCTCGCTGACGAAAACCATGCTGTTGAACGAGATCGCTGCAATTCCCGCAACCTCCGGCGTCAGGTCGAGCCCGACCGCTGGCAGGACGTAATAGGCAATGAAGATCTGGATCAGCAGCGGCGTGCCACGCACGAAGCTGATGACGATGGCGACCACCGCATTGACAGGGCGGAGCTTGAGCGAGCGCAGCACGGTCAGCATGGTGCCGAGCATCAGCGCTATCGCGATGATGACGGCGGCAAGCCGCACATTGACCAGCGCCGCCAAGGCGAGATCCGGCAGGATCGACAGCAGATATTCGAATTTGAAGCCCATTGCCGGATCTTTCCCCCTGCGTTGGATGAAAGGCTTTGCGGCACGCGGCCGCGGCGCGACGCCGCCGGAAAAGCCTCGACAATGCGGAGCAAGAACCACGCCGCCGGCCTGTGGGCGGCGTGGTGGGCGGGGGCGGCGCTACATGGCGCCGGGCGGCAGGTAACCCTCGTCCGGAATCGTCATCGCGAAGCCGAACCACTTCTCCTGCAGGGCGGCGAGACGTCCGTCGTCGCGCATCTTGCGGATGACACCGGAGATCGCGTCGCGCAACTCCTTGTCGTCAGGGCGCGTGACCCAGGCAAGATAGGTGAAGCCACCGTCCTTCGACGTCGGCATGGCAAGCTCGAAGATGTCGGGCTTTTCCTTCACCAGCACGGCAAGGCTCGGCAGAGATTGAATGACGGCGTCGATCTCGCCATTGGCGAGCGCCACGTAACTTTCCGGGAAGGCCGTAAAGAGTTTGAGCTCCTTGAAACCGGGGCCGCCGGCCGCCTTCAGCTTGGCATCGAGTGCACGTGCCACAGGCTCGGTCGAGGAGGCGAGCTGAGTTCCGACAACCTTGCCGTTGAGGTCTTCGATCTTCGTGATCGCGTCGCCTTTGCGCTTCATGGCATAGGGCATGCCATCGGCAATGGGCATCGTATAGGCATAGCGCTTGGCACGTTCCTCGTTGATGCCGACAGTCGTCGCCACGAAATCGAACTTGCCGGCGAGCACGCCGGGCAGGATGCCCTGCCAAGGCAGATCCAGCTGGTTGAGCTTCTTGACTCCGAGCTCCTTCACCACCTCTGCCAGGATATCCGAGCCGTAACCGACGATCTTGCCGTCCTTGACGAACTCGAAGGGCGGAAAGGCCGCCTCCGTGCCGACTGTCAGTTCACCCGTACGCCTGATCTTCTCCAAAGTCGTCTCGGCCTGCGCCGGCCAGGCGAAAACCAAGCCGACGCAAACGGCCCCCGTGAGCAAGCTGCAGGTTCTGCGACCGACAGGTGATGGATTGATGATCGACATGGCACTACCCCTCTTTTCGTTGTTGGAACGGCCGTTTTCGATCGATGTGCCGCCTCAGGCGGGCGGCGCGTCGAAGTAGTTCGCCCTCACCGCCGCGCCGATGAGATTGACGATGAGGCGCCCCGCAGTGATGGCGGAGATCATGTTGACGTCGCTCGAAGGGGTGATTTCGACGATGTCCATGCCGAGCACCCGGCCCTTGGCGACCAGCCCGTGGATGAGCTTGCGCACCTGATGGAAGGTGAGTCCGCCCGGGGCCGGCCCTTCAACTGCGGGCATGATGCTCGGATCGAGGCCGTCTGCGTCGATGGTGATGTAGTACTGCCCACCATCGGGAATACGGGCGAGCACGGCCTCCATGCCACCGTCGTGCACCTCGTATGCGGAAATGATGTTGGCGCCGTAGGCCGCAGCAGCCTCGACCTCCTCCGGACGGGCGCTGCCCTGGGAGCGGATGCCGATCTGGAAGATTTCGCCGATATGCGACATCTCGGACGCGCGGCGTATGGGACTGGAGAGGCCGTCTCGCACGCCGTTGACATGATCGCGCCAGTCGATATGCGCATCGACCTGCACGAGGGTGATCGGCCCCCTGCCCTCGAAAGCCCGCAGGATCGGGATGGGAATGCCGTGGTCGCCGCCGATGGTGACTGGCATGGCGCCCGCGGCAAGAATCTTGCGTACAGCCTCTTCAGCCCGGCGGTAATGGCTCGCAAGGTCCGTCATGTCGGCCGGTACATTGCCGACATCGACGACCTTGAGCGCCCGCCCACCGTAAATCGGGCCCCCGACGTCGAAGTCATAGCGCTCGAGCCCGCGACAGACGCGGTCCGTCGCTGCCCGCACGGCGTCCGGTGCCCTTGTCTGGTCGTTGGTGATGGCGGTGGCCTCGTAGGCGCTGCCGAAGGGAATGCCCAGGATGGCGACGTGTGCATCGAGCGCGTCGAGATCCGTCGAGATGGGAGACCAAAGAAAGCTCTGGTGCTTCGTAGTGGGCGGGACGGTCAATGGCAGTGCCATGGCTCCTCCAAGCAATCCTCTCTCCTGCCGAATATTTCGGCAGATGCTTCCTAACAAGGCTTCTTCTGCAGAAGTACTGCACAGGGATAGCTTAGGTCCTGCGGCACCGTAGCGAGAATAGCGATGTGCAAAACCATGGTTGTAGAGGATGCAACATGAACCAGCACGCGCGCACACCTGTGCCGCCTGTCACGGAGGCTGACCTCAGGCTCCTGCGCATCTTCCGCGGTGTCGCGGAGGCAGGCGGGCTTTCGGCGGCTGAAGAAAAGCTCGGGATGGAGCGCTCGACCATCAGCCGCCATCTGCAGGCGCTTGAAACCCGGCTCGGGGCACGCCTTTGCTTCCGCGGGCCGGCGGGCTTCGAACTGACGGATTTCGGCGAGCGTGCCCTGCGCGCAAGCATCGCCGCCTGCGACGCCCTGGAGGCGGTGCGTCATGAGCTCAATCTCGCCCGCGACATCCTGACGGGTGAATTATGCATCGGCATCGCCGACAACTGCCTGTCCAATCCGCAGTGCAGAATGGCCGAGGCACTGGAGCGCTTCCGCCGATGCGCACCGGACGTGACCGTCAATCTGTCGGTCGGCCTGCCCAACGACCTTGTGCGCGACGTCGTCGAGCGGCGCGCCCATCTCGCGATCAGCGGTCAGCCGACGGGCAACACAAAGCTCGCGTACCGGCCGCTTTTCTCAGAGGAGTTCCGCCTCTATGCGGCCGCGCCCGGGTGCGATCTTGCCGCCCTTCGCGAGGGCCGCTCCGTGCTCGTGACGCGCACCAACGACCGGCGCACACAAACCCTCGCCGAGCAGCTGGAGGTCGGACGGCGCGCCGTCGCCTTCGGCCTGGAAGCGGTGGCGACCATGATCGCAAGCGGCGGCTTCGTCGGCTTCCTGCCGACCCACTATGCCGGGATGCTCGCGCCTCGCTACCCTCTCGTGGAAGTCGGCAATGCCGAGGCGTTGCGCTATACGACGCAGTTCTCCCTGATTTCCCTGGTTGAGCGGCCGTTGCCGCCGAGTGGACAGCTGTTCGTTCGCCTGTTCACCGACATCGGGAGAGAAACATGACGAGGGTTCCGCCCCCGACACCGCGGACGGTGCAATCAAAAACAGATGATCCTGCGAGGGATCACGCCCGGCACGGCTCATTCTGCTCCGGGACCAACCTCTCTGCAGGCTGAAGGCGAGCGCCGGAACGTCTCAAAGTCCTCCCGTGATGCCGCGTGTCGCAGCAGGAAAGACGTGGGCACAGCCTGCCCGGGCTCGCGTTGTCGCCGCCATCAGTCGCGCGGTCCCCCCGGGTCGGCTGCACCGAACGGCCGGTCGCGCAAGCCTCGCGGCGGCGCCTGTGTCTCTCCCACAGGTCCTCGGATTTCGTTGGTCTCGCTTGGCGAGAACTCGCAATTACTCGCCCCTTCGGACAGTGGTCCCACCAGCGATCGTCACACGCTGAACATCATTCGGGGCGAACGGGTCGGGCATCGGTGCCCCGTTTGGGCTAGATGACTTTGCCGCGGGCGACTACGGGCCAGATCACATCCGCGGCGTCTGTAGAGACGATGTGCAGGCTGTCGACCATATTGGTTACCACACAGGCATGGTTCGGCACGATGCGCACCCTCTCGCCGACGGTCAGGTCGATCGGGCCTTCGCTGACGAGCCGCCCATGCTCCTCCGATAATTGATCGATGACGATGTCCGGTCGGCCGAGAACGTGGCCGTAGCCGGTCAACCCGAGAAGATCCGAAGTCAGCACCTTGCTGCCGGCATCAATGATGGCGCGTCCCGGCGCCGGGACGGAGACGACGGTGGCGAGCACCGTCAGCGCGCAGTCGTCCCAGCCGCAGACGCCACGGCTCACCAGCGAGCGGTCGTTGTAGACATAGGTGCCGGGCCGGTATTCGGTGACGATCGGCGCTTGATGCGCCGCCATCATGTCCGGCGTGCCGCCGGAGGAGATGACCGCGACCGGCAGGCCCGCCGCCTCGATCAGTCCCCGTGCCTCGCTCATGAAGGCCTGGACGGCCGCCGTGCCACCGACCGGCGGGTAAGTCATGAGGCCGTGGAAACTCAGGCCCGGCGAAGCGGCGATCCTTGACGCGAGCCGGGCGGCATCCTGCGGGGTCGCGACGCCGCACCGCCGGGCGCCGGTGTCGCACTCGACGAGCACCCTGAGCGGCACCCCGGCCCCGGCGAAGGTGCGTGACAGCCCCTCGACGACCACCGTGCTATCGGCGACCACCGAAAGTCGCACCCGCTCCGCCAAGGCGCGCAGCCGCGCCAGCTTTGCCTCGCCGAGGATGTTGTAGGTGATGAGGATATCGGTAATGGCCGGCTCGGCTGCCGCCATCGCCTCGGCCTCCGATACCTTCTGGCAGGTGATGCCGACCGCGCCCGCGGCGAGCTGCAGGGCGGCGACCGCCGGCAGCTTATGGGTCTTGATGTGCGGCCGCACCTTGAGCCCGTGCGCATCCGCATAGTGCTGGAAGCGGTCGATATTGCACCGCGTCACGTCGAGGTCGACGACCACGGCGGGCGTTTCGATTGCTGCGTCCATCCACTCCCTCTCCTTGCGTCCGGGCGGCGATCGCATCGCTTGACAAGCTATGCGGCAGGACGAAGAATGCGTCAATCCAGTATTGAAGACACATGTCTTCTATATTGGACAATATAACCAGGGGAACCACCATGTTCAGCCAGTGCCGTTTCGCGGCCGTGCTCGCGGCCGCCGCCATTCTCTCGACCACCGCCGCAGAGGCCCAGCCGGCCAAGAGCAAGCTCGATGACGTGCTCTCCCGCGGCCGCCTCGTCCTCGGCACCGGCAGCACCAACGCGCCGTGGCACTTCAAGGGCGCTGACGGCAAGCTGCAGGGCTTCGACATCGACATGGGCCGCGTGATCGCCAAGGCCCTGTTCGGCGACCCGGAAAAGATCGAGTTCGTCACCCAGTCGTCGGACGCCCGCATCCCCAACATCACCACGGGCAAGGTCGACATCACCTGCCAGTTCATGACGGTGACCGGCGAGCGTGCCCAGCAGGTCGCCTTCACCATTCCCTACTACCGCGAGGGCGTCGGCCTGATGCTGAAGGCGAACGGCAGCTATGCCGATTATGCTGCGCTCAAGGCCGCCGGCTCCTCGGTCACCATCTCGGTGCTGCAGAACGTCTATGCCGAGTCCATGGTGCACGCGGCCCTGCCGCAGGCGAAGGTCGATCAGTACGAATCCGTCGACCTGATCTACCAGGCGCTCGAATCCGGCCGCGCCGACGCCGCGGCCACCGACCAGTCGTCGATCGCCTGGTTCATGACGCAGAACCCCGGCCGCTATAAGGATGCCGGCTATGGCTGGAATCCGCAGAGCTATTCCTGTGCCGTTGCCCGCGGTGACCAGGACTGGCTGAACTTCGTCAATACGGCCCTGCACGAGGCCATGACCGGCGTCGAGTTCGATTTCTACGCGGCCTCCTTCAAGAAATGGTTCGGCGTCGATCTCGCCCCGCCGCAGATCGGAATCCCCGTCGAGTTCAAGTAAGCGGCAGCGCCGAGGCGGCGCCCGCGCCGCCTCCCGCGACCGGCGGAGAACCCTCCCCGTCATGGGCTACACTCTCAATTTCGACGCCGTCTGGCGCAGCTTCGACCGGCTCCTCGCCGGCCTCGGGCTCAGCCTGATGCTGGCGATCGTCGCCATCGCCATCGGCTGCGTTATAGGCCTCGTCGTCGCCTTCGCGCTGCGCTCGCCGTCGGGCCTCCTGCGCCGGCCGGCAGGGCTCTACGTGACCGTGATCCGCAACACGCCGATCCTGGTGCTGGTGCTCTTCACCTATTTCGCGCTGCCGCAGCTCGGCGTCAGGCTCGACAAGATCAATTCCTTCATCGCGACCTTGGCCATCTATTCCGGCGCCTATCTCGCCGAGGTCTTCCGCGCCGGGCTGATCGCCGTGCCGCCGGGCCTGCGCGAGGCAGGGCTCGCCATCGGTCTCACCGAGATGCAGATCCGCACCTCCATCACCCTGCCGGTGATGCTGCGCAATGTACTGCCGGCGTTGTCCAGCACCTTCATCTCGCTATTCAAGGATACGTCGCTCGCCGCGGCCATCGCCGTACCCGAGCTCACCTTCGAGGCACGCAAGATCAACGTCGAGACCTTCCGCGTGGTCGAGACGTGGATCGTGGCGAGCTGCCTTTATGTCGCCACCTGTACGGTGCTTGCCGCGCTCATGCGCCGCATCGAGCGCCGGCTCGCCATCCTGCGGTGAGGCCATGGAACTCGGCCCCTTCCTCAACGAGCTCTGGATCGTCCGCTACATCCTCCTCGAAGGGCTGTGGCGCACGGTATCCATCTCGCTCCTCGCCATCGTCGCCGGCTCGCTCCTCGGCGTCCTCGTCGGCCTTGCGCTGACCTATGGCGCGCTGCCGCTGCGTTGGCTGATGCGAGGCTACACCGATTTCATCCGCGGCACGCCGGTGCTCGTGCTGGTGCTGGCGAGCTACTACATGCTCAGCACCATCGGCCTGCAGCTCAACCCGTTCGAGGCGGGCGTGCTGGCGCTCGCCGTCTTCTGCAGCTCGCATGTCGGCGAGATGCTGCGCGGGGCGCTCCAGGCGATCCCCCGCGGCCAGACCGAGGCGGCCAAGGTGATCGGCCTCACCTTCCACCAGGCCTTCATTTACGTGCTCGCGCCGCAGGCCATCCGCCACGTCCTGCCGACCTGGGTCAACACCGCCGCCGAGATGGTCAAGGCCTCGACCCTGCTCTCCATCATCGGCGTCGGCGAACTGCTGCTGACGACGCAGGAGATCATCTCCCGCACCTTCATGAGCCTGCCGTTCTATTTCTTCGCCGGCGCGCTCTATTTCGTCGTCAACTACGGCATCGAGCGCTTCGGCAAATATGTCGAGCGCCGTACCACCATTCCCTCGTGAAAGCCGCCGTCATGACCAAGCTTCTCGAAATCCGCGACCTGCACAAGCGCTACGGCGCGACGGAGGTGCTCAAGGGCGTCGACTGCGACATGGCGAAGGGCGACGTCGTCTGTGTCATCGGCTCAAGCGGCTCGGGCAAGACGACCATGCTGCGCTGCATCAACATGCTCGAGGAGTTCCAGGGTGGGACCATCCGCATCAACGACGAGGAGATCGGCTACGAGACGGTTGGCGGCATGCGCCGGCGCAAGAGGGAGCGGGAGATCGCCCGCCAGCGGCTGCTGACCGGCATGGCCTTCCAGCAGTTCAACCTCTTCCCGCACCTGACGGCGCTCGACAACGTCACCCTCGGCCTCATCAAGGTGAAGAAGCTGTCGCGCGCGGAGGCACGCACGATCGCCGAGCGCTGGCTGGAGCGGGTCGGCCTCCTCGCGCGCAAGGATCATTATCCCGGCCAGCTCTCGGGCGGGCAGCAGCAGCGTGTCGCCATCGCCCGCGCCATCGCCATGAACCCCCTGCTGATGCTCTTCGACGAGGTGACCTCGGCGCTCGACCCCGAGCTCGTCAACGAGGTCCTGCAGGTCATCAAGGATCTCGCCAGGGACGGCATGAGCATGCTCATCGTCACCCACGAGATGCGCTTCGCTTACGAGGTGGCGAACCGGGTCATCTTCATGAACCAGGGACGCATCGGGGAAGAGGGCGATCCGCGCGAGATGTTCGTCACGCCCAAGACCGAACGTCTGGCGGAGTTCCTCAAGACTTCGACCTTCCGCTGAACAAGGAGACCGACGTGTCCATCAAACGTTACGGCGCCGGCGAGACCGGCGCAGGCAAGCAGCCCCTGCCCTTCGCCCGCGCCGTGGAGGCGGACGGCTGGCTCTACGTCTCCGGTCAGGTCGCCATGGCGGGCGGCGAGATCGTCCCCGGCGGCATCGTCGCCGAGACCCGCAAGGCGATCGAGAACCTCATCGCCATCCTCCATGAGGCCGGCTACGGCGTCGAGGACGTGGTGCGCATCGGCGTCTGGCTGGACGATCCGCGCGATTTCTGGACCTTCAACGGGATCTACGCGGAATATTTCGGCGCCCATCCGCCGGCCCGCGCTTGCGTGCGCTCGAGCATGATGGTCGATTGCAAGGTCGAGATCGACTGCGTGGCCTATAAGGCCAAGGGGTAACCGGCGGCACGATGCGGCCGCCACGGGAGAGGTGCATGGACGAGATTTCGGCGGAGATGACCGGCCGCAGGGCGCGCGGGCTCGACCGCGCGTTCGAGATCCTCGACTTCCTGCGCCTTGCCCGCAAGCCGATGCGACCGAATGAGATCGCCCAGCGCATGGGCGTGCCGCGCTCGTCCGTCTACGAGCTCGTCAACCTGCTGCTGCGCCAGGGCGTGCTCGAATACCAGGACGACGACGGCCGGGTCTTCCTCGGCCGCAAGCTCTACTTCCTCGGAACGGCCTATGCCGAGCAGTTCGACCTGATGCGGGAAGGCGACCGGCTCCTGACGCGCATCACGGAAGAGACGCGCGAGACGGCGCAGATGTGCCTGCTCGACGGCAACAAATATGTCGTTGTCCAGATGCGCGAGGGCAAGCGGCCCTTCCGCATCTCCTCCAGCATCGGCGAGCGGGTGCCGATCCCGTGGACCGCCTCCGGGCGCCTTTTCGTCACCCACATGAGCGACGACGAGATCCTGGCCTTCATCCCGGAAGAGGACTTCCGCCTGCCGAACGGGGAATGGCTCGCCCCGGCCGAGTTCATCGCCCAGGTGCGCAGCGCGAGCGAAGCCGGCCACTTCACCTTCAACAGTGCGGTCGAGACCTTTACCCATTGCTTCGCGGTGCCGGTTTACCGCAGTGACGCGACTTGCATCGCCACGCTCTGCCTCGTCGCGCCGAAGGAGGATGGCCTGAGGAACCACGCTGCCTATCTTGGCGTGCTCAAGGCCTGCGCTCAGGAACTGTCCGCATCGCTCGGTCATCCGGCCTCGAGCGCGCGCCAGTCGGCAGGTGGCACGTATTGAATGCGGCGCTCGGTATCCTTCACCTGAAGAAGGCGGGAGGCGCGTTCGCTGTGAAGTGGCGGGGCGTGCACGGCGGCCGGTTCCCGGCTCATGAGCATCGCCTGGCCGTCCCGACGGCGGATCTTGCCCGTCTCGCAGGTCCTGCAGATCGCGCCGACATGGAGGCCGTTCACCACGTTCGGCATGAAGCCGGACTTGTGATTGTGCTAGGCATCGGTGTCGACGCGATACCCGTCACGCTCGCCGATGCGCGCCAGCTCCAGCGGCTTGAGCCCCTCGGCGGCGCGCCTCCTGGCCCGCAGCAAGATGCGCAGGCGGACATAGCGTTTCAGAGGGAAGCATGCAGCGAGGCCTTGGTGGCAGCGCGCTAATTTTGCGAAGCGTCGACGTCGCCGGAGGCGCTCCTGCGTCGCCAATTTAGCCGGCCGGCAGCGCCGTGCCAGGACGCGCCCGACACGATTCGCACGTGTGACCTTTGCATTCGGACTGCAACACGCGCGCCGTCGCCGCGACGACTGCCTCAGCCGAGCCGCGCCGCGTGCCAGCGCAGGTGGTCCTCGATGAAGGTGGCGATGAAGAAATAGGAGTGGTCGTAGCCTTCCTGGCGGCGCAGGGTCAGCGCGATGCCGGCCTTGCGGCATGCCTCTTCCAGCAGCTCCGGCTTCAGCTCGCGCGTGAGGAAGGTGTCGGCGGTGCCCTGATCGACGAGGAGTTCCGGCAGCCGTGCTCCGTCCTCGATGAGCGCGCAGGCGTCATAGGCGCGCCACGCCGCGCGGTCCGGCCCGAGATAGCCCGCAAGCGCCTTCTCGCCCCATGGGCAGGTCATGGGCGAGACGATGGGCGCGAAGGCCGAGACGGCCCGGAAGCGCTCCGGCGCGCGCAGGGCGATGGTGAGCGCCCCGTGCCCGCCCATCGAATGGCCGGTGATGCCCTGCCGGTCCATGTCAGCCGGCAGTTCCTGCGCGACGAGCGCGGGCAGCTCCGCCTCGACATAGCTCTTCATCCGGTAATGGCGCGCCCACGGCGCCTCCGTCGCATCGACATAGAAGCCGGCCCCGAGGCCGAAGTCATAGGCGCCTTCGGCATCGTCCGGCACACCCTCCCCGCGCGGGCTCGTGTCCGGCGCGACCAGCATGAGGCCGAGCTCGGCGGCAATGCGCTGGGCGCCGGCCTTCACCGTGAAGTTCTCCTCCGTGCAGGTGAGGCCGGAGAGGAACCACACGACAGGCACCTTGCGCCCGCCCTCGGCCTGCGGCGGCACGAAGGCGGCAAAGCGCATCGCGGTGCCGGTCTCGCGCGAGGCGTGCCGGCAGACGAGCTGGGTGCCGCCGAAGGCGCGGGAGCGGCTGAGGATCTCGAAGGACATCGGCGCCTCGTCAGTAGATGACGACGGAGCGGATCGACTTGCCCTCGTGCATCAGGTCGAAGGCCGTGTTGATCTCGTCGAGCGGCATGGTGTGGGTGATGAGATCGTCGATGTTGATCTTGCCCTCCATGTACCAGTCGACGATCTTCGGCACGTCCGTGCGCCCACGCGCGCCGCCGAAGGCCGTGCCCTTCCACACCCGCCCCGTGACGAGCTGGAAGGGCCGCGTCGCGATCTCCCGGCCGGCTTCGGCGACGCCGATGATGATCGACTCGCCCCAGCCGCGGTGGCAGCACTCCAGCGCCTGACGCATCACGTCGACATTGCCGGTGGCGTCGAAGGAGAAGTCCGCCCCGCCGCCGGTGAGGTCGACGATCGCCTGCACCACCTTGTCGTTGCCGATCTCCTTGGGGTTGACGAAGTCGGTCATGCCGAACTTCCGCGCCATCGCCTCCTTGGCGGGGTTGATGTCGACGCCGATGATCCTGTCGGCACCCACCATCCGCGCGCCCTGGATGACGTTGAGACCGATGCCGCCGAGGCCGAAGACGACGACATTGGCCCCCGGCCACACCTTGGCGGTGTAGATGACCGCGCCGATGCCGGTGGTGACGCCGCAGCCGATGTAGCAGATCTTGTCGAAGGGCGCGTCCTCGCGCACCTTGGCGAGCGCGATCTCCGGCAGCACCGTGAAATTCGCGAAGGTCGAGCAGCCCATGTAGTGGAAGACGGTCTCGCCGTCGCAGCGGAAGCGGCTGGTGCCGTCCGGCATCACGCCCTGGCCCTGGGTGGCGCGGATCGCCGTGCACAGGTTCGTGCGCCGCGAGAGGCAGGATTTGCAGTTGCGGCACTCGGGCGTGTAGAGCGGGATGACGTGATCGCCGGGCTTGAGCGTCGTGACGCCGGCGCCGACCTCGCGCACGATGCCCGCCCCCTCGTGGCCGAGGATCGCCGGGAACTTGCCCTCGGAATCGAGCCCCGACAGCGTATAGGCATCGGTGTGGCAGACCCCCGTCGCCATCACCTCGACCAGCACCTCGCCCGCCTTCGGCCCCTCGATCCTGACCGTCTCGATGGTGAGCGGCTTGCCCGCCCCCCAGGCCACCGCGGCGCGCGTCTCGATCATGCCCTGTCCTCCAGTCTCGCCAAGCCGGCAGCCGGGCCGCCGGGGAATCGCCGACACTATGCACGATGATGGCGTGCCGGGGACACCCCGGAACGGCCTCCCCTCCCACCGGCATCGGGCGGGCTGTCCTCCCGCGCCGCGATCACGGTCCTGAGCGCGGCGATGAAGTCGTCGACGATGCGCGAGGGCGGGCGACCGGGCGGCAGCAGGAGCAAGGTGCGGAAGTGGATGGCCGGCTCGAACGGCTTGAGGATCAGTCGGCTGCCGAGGTAGGGCGCGGCCGTGAGCGGGTTGACCAGGCCGCAGCCGAGCCCCGCCTCCACCATGGCGCAGACGGTGGTCGAGTACGGCGTCTCGATCACCGTGCGCGGCTTGACGCCCTCGCGGGCGAAGATGATGTCCGCCTCCCGCCGCGTCGTGTCCTCCGGCGCAAGGGCGATGAAGGGAAGGCCGTCGAGATCGGCCGGCCGCACCACCGGCAGCTCCGCCAGCGGGTGGCCGGCGGCGACCGCAATCGCCGCCCTGTGGGTGGCGAAGGGCGTCGCCACCACGCCGGTCACGTCGATCTCGTCGGCGGCGAGCCCGACGTCGAACTGGCCCGAGGCCACGAGGTCCTTCACGATCGAGGACATGCGCGCCTGGAAGGTGATGGCGACGTTCGGATGCTTCTGCTGGAAGGCGAAGAGTGCCCTCGGGACGATATTGGTGCTGAGCGCGGACAGGGACGCGATGCGGATCTTGCCCGAGCCGAAGTCGCGGATGCGGGCAGCCGCGCTGCGCAGGTTCTGCATGGAGATGAAGGAGGCCTCGACCTCCCGGTGCAGCAGCTGCGCCTCCGCCGTCGGCACCATGCGCCCGCTCGCGCGGTCGAAGAGCTGGAAGCCGACCGAGCGCTCCAGCTCCTGCACCGCCTTGCTCACCGCCGGCTGCGAGATGCGCAGCACCTCCGCGGCGCGTGAGGTAGTGCCGTTGGTCATGACGGCATGGAAGACCTCGACCTGCCGCTGGTTCATGGGTCCGGCATCCTTATAACCTACAGGAATAGAATAGCTCGATATTAATATTGGACAGCATAACGCCCGCTGTGGTGCAACCCTCCTCATGGAGAGGACGCATCCCATGAACGACTGGACGCAATGTGTGACGACGCCCGCGGTGAGCACCGACGGCTTCGCGAGCTTCGCCATGCCGGTCTATCGCGCGTCCACCATCGTCTTCCCTGACGCCGAGGCCTATGCCACGCGCCAGCAACGCGGCGACGAGGGCTACACCTACGGCCTCGCCGGCACGCCGACGACACGGGCGCTGGAGCGCCGCATCACAGCCCTGCACGGCGGCGCACGCACGCTCCTCGTGCCTTCCGGGCAGGCGGCGATCACGCTCGCCATGCTGACCTTCCTTGCCGCGGGCGATCGCGTCCTGATCGCCGACACCGCCTATCCACCGGTGCGCGACTTCGCCGGGCGGGACCTCGCGAAGCTCGGCATCGAGGCCGTCTTCTACGATCCCACCTCGCTCGCCGAGGTCGAGCGCCTGCTCGACGAGCGCACGCGCCTCGTGTGGGTGGAATCGCCCGGCTCCACCACCATGGAGGTGCAGGACCTGCCGGCGATCGCCGCCGCCGCCCACCGCGCGGGCGCCCTCGTCGGCTGCGACAACACCTGGGCGAGCCCGCTCAATTTCAAGCCGCTGACCCATGGCGCCGATATCGCCGTCGAGGCGCTGACCAAGTTCTTCTCCGGCCACTCGGACGTGCTCATGGGCTCGATCACCCTGGCGGACGCGGAGCACGCGCGCGCCGTCCGCGCCACGCTCGGCCGCTACGGCATCGGCGTCTCGCCCGACGATTGCTCGCTCGTGCTGCGCGGCATGGAGACCATGCCCGTACGCCTCGCCCATGCGAGCCGCGTCGCGGCCGACATTGTGGAGCGCTTCGCCGCCGACCCCGCCGTCGCGCAGGTTCTCTATCCGCCGCGGCCGGACAGTCCCGGCCATGCGCTCTGGCGGCGGGATTTCACCGGCGCGAGCAGTGTGTTCAGCGTCGTCTTCCAACCGCAGGCCGTGCCGCATGTCGCCGGGGCGCTCGACACGCTGGAGACCTTCGCCATCGGCGCGTCCTGGGGCGGCACCCGCAGCCTGATGGCGCCCATGCCCGTGCGCCGCTTCCGCACGGCGCGGCCCTGGGCGGGCGACGACCTCGTGCTGCGCGTCAGCATCGGCCTCGAAGACCCGGCGGATCTTGCCGCCGACATCGACCGCTTTCTGAACCATCTCGGCGCCGGTCTCGATACGACGAGCCGCGCGACCGGCACGATCTGACGCGGCCGCGCGTCACAACAAAGAGGGGACAGGACATGACGACGATTTCCCGACGCCTTGCACTTGCCGCCGGGCTTCTTGCCGGCCTCGCGGCCGCGACCCTCGGCACGCCGCCTGCGGCGGCGGCCGACGAGGCGCTCGCCGAGCGCCTCTCCTCCGGCAAGCTCACCATCGGCATCCACAACCGCTCGCCCTGGGGCTTCCGCGGCGAGGACGGCAAGGCGACCGGCTACCATCCCGACATCGTGCGCGCCGCCTTCGAGCGCCTGGGCGTCAAGGACATCGAATTCGTCATCGCGGAATTCGGCGCCCTGATCCCGGGCCTCAACGCCAACCGCTTCGACATGATCGCCTCCGGCATCGCCATCACGCCGAAGCGCTGCGAGCAGGTCATCTTCAGCGAGCCGGACCTGTCCGTCGGCGACGGGCTGCTGGTGAAGGAAGGCAACCCGCGCAAGATCCACAGCTATGCGGATATCGCCGCCAATCCCGACATCAAGCTCGCGGGCGGGCGCGGCACCCTCAACACGCGCAACGCCATCGACGCGGGCGTGCCGGAAGGCCAGATCCTGCAGCTGCAGGAGACGCAGGCGCTCGTCTCGGCCGTGCTCGCGGGGCGTGCGGATGCGGCGACCATCTCGGCGCCGACGGTCGTGTCGCTTCTCCAGGACCCCAATGTGAAGGGCCTCGAGCGCGCGACGCCCTTCACCGGCCTCGTCAAGGACGGACGCCCGGCCGCCATGTACACGGCCATCGCCTTCCGCCCGAACGATACGGCCCTGCGCGACGCCTACAACGCCGAGCTCAAGAAGCTGATGGCGGACGGGACGGTGAAGACGATCATGGAACGCTACGGCTTCTCCGATGCCGAGAACGCGCCCGATCTGACGACGGCCGCCATCTGCGCCGCCGAATGAGCGGCGAGCGACGATCGCGGGGGTCCCGGCCGTGAGCTTTCTCGCCATTCTGGCAGGCATCTTCGAAGGGTTCGGCGTCACGGCGACGATCACCTTCTACGGCATGCTCTATGCCGTGCCCTTCGCGCTCGTCTTCGGCATCCTGCAGCATTTCACGGCAGGGCCGGCGCGTGTCGTCGTCACCTCGATCATCGAGTTCTGGCGCTCGTCGCCGGTCATCATCCTCCTCTTCGTCTTCTACTATTCGCTGCCAAGCTTCGGCATCACGCTGTCCGGCATCACGGTCGGGGCGATGGCGCTCGGCCTCAACATCGGCGGCTACGGCAGCCAGTCGGTCCGTGCCGCGCTGCAGGCGCTCGATCCGGGCCAGGTTGAGGCCGGGCGGGCGCTCGGGCTGCGGCGGCTGCAGATCCTCGCGCTGATCGAGCTGCCGCAGGCCTTCAAGGCCATGACGCCGACCTTCATCAACCAGTTCATCCAGCTCATCAAGGGCACCGCCCTCGTCTCGCTGATCACGCTGACGGACATGACCTTCCGCGCGAAGGAGATCTCGCAGCTCCAGTACAACCCGGTCGGCACCTATACGGCGCTCCTCGTCGCCTATTTCCTCGTCTGCTACCCGGCGACCATCTTCGGGCGCTGGGTCGAGAAGCGCGTCAGCATCGAAGGGAGGGGACAGCGTGACCTTTGACTTCTCCTTCGCGCTCTCCATCGTGCCGACGATCCTCGCGGCGATGGGCATGACCATCGCGGTCGCGATCGTCAGCTGCTTCGGCGCCGCCCTGCTCGGCTTCCTCCTGGAGATCCTGCGCCGCACGGGCAAGCCGATGGGCTACCTGATGCGCTTCGTCATCGACTTCATCCGCTCGACGCCGGTGCTGGTGCAGATCTATTTCCTCTATTTCGTCCTGCCGTTCTACGGCGTGACGATGCCCGCCCTCGTCGTCGGGGTGCTCGCGCTCAGCGTCTACTACAGCGGCTACCTCGCCGAGGTGTTCAAGGCCGGGATCGATTCCATCCCCTCGGGGCAATTCGAGGCCGCCAAGGCGCTCGGCCTCACCCGGATTGACGCCATCGTCTTCGTGGTGGCGCCGCAGATGCTGCGCAACGTTGCGGCGCCCATGGGCAACTATTTCGTCTCCCTGCTGAAGGCGACGCCCTATCTCGCCGTCATCGCGGTGCCGGAGATGCTGGGGGCAGCGATGGAGGTTGCCTCCGACACCTTCCGCTATGCCGAGCCGATGGTGATCGTCGGCATCCTCTTCCTCATCCTCGCCGTCACGATCGCCCAGTTCGTGCGCCTGCTGGAGCAGCGGCTTCTCGCCTCGGCGAAGCGCTAGATCGATCCAATGGACATGACCTCACCCCAGGCGGCCGGCGCCGCACAGACGGACATCGCGGTCGAGATCACCGGTCTCGACAAGTGGTACGGCTCCTTCCACGTACTCAAGGATATCGGCCTCAGCGTGCGGGCCGGCGAGCAGGTCGTCATCTGCGGCCCCTCCGGCTCCGGCAAGTCGACGCTCATCCGCTGCATCAACCAATTGGAGCAGCACGAGCGCGGCCGCATCATGGTCAACAGCCGCGAGGTCGGGCCGAAGGTGCGGGACATGCACGAGATCCGCCGCGACGTCGGCATGGTGTTCCAGCACTTCAACCTCTTTCCGCACCTCACCGTGCTGCGCAACTGCACCCTTGCGCTGACCCGTGCCCGCGGCATGGCGCGCCGCGAAGCCGAGGCGGTCGCCCGGCATTATCTCGAGCGCGTGCGCATCCCGGAGAAGGCGGACAAGTACCCGAGCCAGCTTTCCGGCGGCCAGCAGCAGCGGGTGGCCATCGCCCGCGCCTTGTGTATGAACCCGAAGGTGATGCTGTTCGACGAGCCGACCTCCGCGCTCGACCCGGAGATGATCAAGGAGGTGCTCGAGGTCATGACGCGGCTCGCCGAGGACGGCATGACCATGCTCTGCGTCACGCACGAGATGGGCTTCGCCCGCAAGGTGGCCGATCGCATCGTCTTCATGGACGGCGGTTGCATCGTCGAGGAAGCGCCGCCGGCCACGTTCTTCGACGCGCCGAAGACAGACCGGGCCCGCCTCTTTCTCAGCCAGATCCTCTAGCCTGGCCAAACTGGAAGCATGGCATGTCGCAGCCGAGCATGATCTGGTCCGCCGTCGATTTCGAGCGTGACGGCAAGCAGGTGGACTACCTGCGCCTGCCCCACTCCTCGGACCTTTCCGCCTACGGCTGGATCCCGATCCCGCTCATCGTGATCAGGAACGGCACGGGCCCCACCCTGCTCCTGACCGCCGGCACCCACGGCGACGAATACGAAGGCCAGATCGCGCTGATCCGCCTCGTGCAGGAACTGGCGGCGGAACGCGTCAACGGCCGGGTCATCGTGGCGCCAGCGCTCAATTTCCCGGCCGTCATGGCCGGACGGCGGGTGTCGCCGCTCGACGACGGCAATCTCAACCGCCTCTTCCCCGGTCGGGCGGCCGGCTCGCCGACGCAGATGCTCGCGCATTACGTCGACAGCGTCCTCTTCCCGATGGCCGATGCCGTCATCGACCTGCATTCCGGCGGGCGCTCGCTGGACTATCTGCCGCTCGCCCTCGCCCATCCGGGCCGCACGCCGGAGCATGCCGCGCACGTCAGGGAACTGATCGAGGCCTTCGGCGCACCAGTCAGCGTGCTGACCGACGGCAGCGGCGGTGGCGGCGCGACGACGCTCTATGCGCGCGCGGCCGAGCGGGGCATCCCGGCCCTGACGACCGAGCTCGGCGGCGGCGCGACATTGTCGCCCGACGGCCTGGCCGTCGCCGAGACCGGGCTGCGCCGCGTCCTCGCCCATTACGGCATCGTGCCCGGCATGGCCGAGACCGGCCCGAGCGGCACCCGCCTCATGCGTTCCCTCGGCCGCGCCGCCGCGGTCTATGCCCCGGAGAGCGGGCTGTTCCAGCCCTCCGTTGCGGTCGGCGCGCGCGTCACCGCCGGGCAGGAGGCGGGCCGCATCTTCTTCCCCGACAGCCCCATGCGCGAACCGGTGACGCTCACCTTCCCCGCGAGCGGCATGGTGAGCTGCCGGCGCTTCCCCACCCTGACGGCGCGCGGCGATTGCCTGTTCAATCTGATGGACGACTGCTGAGCGAGGACCGTCTCGACGCTCATTGGACAGCCTCGACGAGGCCGGGCATCGTTCAGCCGCCCGACCTCTCGTGCGGCTGCATCACCGCGCGATCCAGCCGCGCTTCCTCGCCTCGGCGGCGAACCATAGGAGGAAGACGCCGATGGCGAAGATGAGCAGGGGAAACGGCAAGGCCACGAAGCCGAGAAGGCCGATCGCGTCCATGACGAGGAAGGTGTAGCCGAACTGCAGGACGATGGCGGCGAGCGACACGGCGAAAGCCGGCACCGCCCAGCCTTTGCGCAGGACGAGCCCGAGCGCGCCGGCAAGCCCGCTGAGGATGGCGAGGCCGTAGACGGCGAAGAGCCACTGCGGCCGCGCGGCGTAGAGCTGGCGCTGCGCCTCGCTCATCCCGGCGACGGTGGCCTCATCGGTCATCAGGTCGACGGTCCAGGCCATGGCGCCGAAGAGCATCCACAGGAGGGCAAGGCCGGCAACCAGCCAGTACCAGTGCGGCGGCCGGTCGGTCGCAGATATCGAAACCATCTCTTTTCCCTTTCGTCTGTCAGGATGAGGCCCGGCCCGCGTGAGCGGCTTCGAGCGCTGCGATGTCGAGCTTCTTCATCTTCAAGAGGGCGTCCATGACCCTCTCGGCGCCTTCCCGGTCGGGGCCGGAGAGCATCTTCGGCAACACGGCCGGCACGATCTGCCAGGAAAGGCCGAACCGGTCCTTCAGCCAGCCGCATTCCTGCGCCGTGGCGTCGCCGCCCGCACCGAGCCCCTCCCAGTAATGGTCGACCTCGCGCTGGCTGTCGCACAGCACCTGGAAGGAGAAGGCCTCGGTGAAGCCGAAGCCGTGCGGCATGCTGCTGTCCATGGCGCTGAAGCTCTGGCCGGCCAGCGCGAAGCGCGCGTATTTCACGTTGCCCTCGCGATCGTTCTCGCCCGGTCCGTAGCGGTGCAGATCCGCGATCTCGGCCGCGGGGAAGAGGCTCGTATAGGCGCGCATCGCCTCCTCGGCCTTCCCGGCCACATTCCCGGTGAACAGGAGCGACGGCGTGATCTCGATGGCGGTGCGCGGCGAACGGTCGAGCATGATCTGCCAGGACAGGCCGAAGCGGTCGCTCAGCCAGCCAAATCTGTCGCTCCAGTCGTAGCGATCGAGCGGCATCAGCACGTTGCCGCCCTCGGCAAGCCGGTTCCAGAGCCTGTCGACATCGGCTTCTGAGCCGCAGTGCACGAAGAGCGACACGGCCGGCGTGAACTTGAAAAGCGGGCCGCCGTTGAGAGCGAGGAAGTCGCGCCCGGCAAGGCGGAACTCCACCGTCATCACCGAGCCTACCTCGCGGCCGTGCACCTCCTGGCCGGCCTTGCCGTAGCGCGTGACCGTGCCCGTGGCGGAATCGGGCAGGAGCGACGCATAGAGCGCCGCCGCCTCCTCGCCCTGATGGTCGAACCACAGGCAGGGAATGATGGGCGGATGGTGGGTCATCGTCTCCTCCTCAGGCGGGCATCGCCGACGGATCCATCCAGAACAGCTCCCAGATGTGGCCGTCCGGATCCTCGAAGCTGCGCTCGAACATGAAGCCGTGATCGCCCGGCTCGCGCGCTTCCTTGCCGCCGGCCGCGAGCACCTTGTCCATCATGGCGTTGACGGCCTCCTTGCTGTCGAGCTGCAACGCCAGCAGCACCTCGGTCGTGCGGGTCGCATCCGCGATGTCCTTCTTGGTGAAGCGGCGCAGGCTGCCCGGCGTGTGCAGCATGGCGAAGATGGTGTCGGAGATGACGAGCGCCGCCGCCTCGTCATTGGTGAAGCGCTGGTTGAAGGAATAGCCGAGCGCCTCGAAGAAGCGCATCGAGCGCTTCAGGTCCGAGACCGCCATATTGACGAAGATCGCGTTGGCCATGGGTGGCTCCGATCGGGATTGAAGGGCGTTTCGAGCCGGCTCAGGCCGGCTGGCCGGCACGCGGCTCGGGCTGGAGCATGCTGACGCGGTTTCCTTCCGTATCGTAGAAGGAGACGTATTCGCCGACGCCGGGGATCGCCATCGGCTCGCCGAGCACCTCCCCGCCCGCCTCCGTCACCTTGCGCATCGCCGCCCGGATATCCTCGACCGCGACGACGACGGACGGATATTGCGCCGGCCACTCGGGATTACGCCCGTAGAAGCCGCCATTGATCATGCCCGGCTTGACCGGAGCGCATGTTTCGGGATCCGTTTCGGTCGTCGATGCAAGGACATAATGGCCCATCTCCGGGCCTAGCATCTCGGTCTGCCAGTCGAAGGCCGAGCGGTAGAACGCCGCCATGCGCTCGCGGTCATCGTAGGGCATCTCGAAATGGACGACGGGACACATTCCACTCATGATTGGCCTCCGGAAGGGAGAAGAGAGCCGCCCGCGGCCGCGCCGCTGCTTCGGCGACAGGGCCTCCTCGCCAGCCGCCTGCCGGCGCATCCGAGCAACCTCGCATAAAAAAGGTTGATATCAACGCTTCTCGAGATTGTCAACGCGAGAGCCGGAGCGCGGGTGCCCGTCAGATAATTGTCCGAAATGAGCGCCTAACATGAGGCCTGGGCCATCCGGCTCGGATCCAGCACAGGAGCGAGGCATGAAGATCAATCGTACGGGATCGGCTGTCTGGTCGGGAGGCCTCAAGGACGGCCGCGGCGCCCTCTCCACGCAGAGCGGCGCCCTGAAGGATTACCCCTACGGCTTCTCGAGCCGCTTCGAGGGCGTGGCGGGCTCGAATCCGGAGGAGCTCATCGGCGCGGCCCATGCGGGCTGCTTCACGATGGCGCTGTCCCTCATCCTGGGCGAGGCGGGCCTCACGGCCGAGCGCATGGAGACGACGGCGAAGGTCACGCTGGAGCAGGCAGACGGCGGCTTCTCCATTCCGGCCGTGCACCTGACGCTGAAAGCCCGCATCCCGGGCGCGGACGACGCGAAGTTCCAGGAGCTCGCCGCCAAGGCCAAGGCCAACTGCCCGGTCTCCAAGCTGTTGAAGGCCGAGATCACCCTCGACGCAACCCTCGAGGGCTGATCCGGGATCAGGAGGCTAGGCCCCTCACCTCTCCTCCTTCTTCAGGAGGTAGGTGTCCATGATCCACCCCTTCCTCGCCCGCGCCGCCTGCTTGGTGCGGGCGATCTCCTCACCGACGTCGCCGAGACGGCCGGCGATGACGATCTCGTCCGGCGTGCCGAGATAGGCGCCCCACCAGATGTGCGTGTCGGGATCGAGCCCGGCGAAGGCAGTGCCGCCGTCGAGCATCACGACGGTCGTGCCCTCCCCGTCGAAATCCTCGCCGAGGCGCCGGCCCGTGGTGACGGTCACCGGCTTGCCGATGTCGTTGAGGACGACGCGGTGGCTCGCGGCGAGAGCCTGGATGCTGGTGATGCCGGGGATCACCTCGATGGCGAGCGTCAACGCCCCGCGCGCTTCGACCCGCTCGAGGATGCGCAGGGTGCTGTCGTAGAGCGACGGGTCGCCCCAGACGAGGAAGGCGCCGGTGCGGGCCTCGTTGAGCGCATCACGGATGAGCGCCTCGTAGATCCCGGCGATGGCCTCGTGCCAGTCCTCGACGCCGCTGCGGTAGCCGCCGGAGGCATCGCGCTGCGGTACAGCAAAGGAAACGCGGCGCACGCCCGCCCGCTCGATGAAGCGGTCGCAGATCCCGCGCCGCAAAGCCGCGAGCTCCTCCTTCTCCGCGCCCTTCTCGGGAATGAAGACCACGTCCGCCCGATTGAGCGCCTTGATGGCCTCAACGGTCATATGCTCCGGGTTGCCGGCGCCGATGCCGATGACGAGGATGTTGCGCTGCATGAATGGCTTTCGTCACCGATGAACGGGTTGAACGGGTCGAGGATGCGGGCACCGCAACCGACGATGTGGTCCCGTTCCGCATCAGCGTTCCTTTCCGGGAGGGATACCGGAAAGGAGGAACCCGCTCAATCCGGCAGCACCCGGATGTCGAGGAGCGCCTGGCGCCGTTCCTCGCGCACCGCGGTGAGCGCCGCGGCAATGGCCGCGGGCACCTCTGCCGGGTCGGTGACGCGCCGGCTCCAGGCACGGCTCGCGGCGGCGGTCTGGGTGAAGTCGGGCGACGGCTTCAGCGCCGTCAGCGGCATCTCGTTTGCCCGGGCCGCATGGCCGCCCGGATAGAGCCCGGCGACGGAGGCGCGCACGGCGCCCCATTCCTCGTTGTTGAGCACGATCACCAGCACCGGCAGGGCGAGCGCCTCCGCGATCTGGTGGCAGACCGTCGGGTTGGCGAACATGTAGGAGCCGTCGCCCATGGTCGCGACGCAAATCCGGTCGGGCTCCGCCAGCTGGGCGCCGAGGGCGCAGGGAAAGCTCCAGCCGAGCCCGCCGGAATGCGGCTCCTGGAACCACGAGCGATATTCGCTCCGCTTGAGGGTGCCGAGCTGGGTGCCGAGCTCGGAGAAGACGCTCGCCTCCAGCCCATCGAGCGCCTCGCCGAGACACAGGCTGACATAGGCCTTGGTGATGCCGCGGCGCACGTCCGCCGCCTTCTCGCGCGCCGCCCGGCGCGTTGCCTCCGAAGCCTCGGCGAGCCGGGCCCGCCTTGCGGCGATGGCCGCCTCGTCGCGGGCAAGACCGGCCATCGCATCGATGAGCGCCGGCACCGTCACGGCGCTCTCGCCGGCGACGGCGACATCGCAGCGGAAGTTGCGCACCGGGAAGCGACTGAACAGCGGGTCTGGCCCCATGTGGATGACCCGCGCGTCGGGGCGCAGCGCGTGCCTGTCCGGCCACCACGGGGCGAGGCAGTCGAGCACGAGGACGACGTCGGCCTCCGCGAGCCACGGACCGGGATCGGCGCCGACGTGGCAGGGATGGTCCGTGGAGATGGCGAGATGCGTCGCCCACCAGGAGCAGACGGCGATGCCCCATGCCTCGGCCCAGCGGCCGAAGGCGGTAAAGCTCGCCGCATCGCCCGCCCCGCGCTGGGCGATGACGAGCGGCCGCTCGGCCCCGGCGAGGAGGCGCGCGGCCTCGGCCAGGGCCGCGGCATCGGGCGCGACGGCAACGGGGCTCAGGCTCGGCAGGCCCTCCAGCCCCTCGCGCGGCGTCGCCTCGCACAGGGTCTCGCGCGGCAGCGACAGATAGACGGGTCCCTTCGGCGTCGAATTGGCGATGGCCCAGGCCCGGTCGAGGAGGCCGCCGACCTGCTCCGGAAACTTGAGCTCGTAGTCCCACTTGCAGGCCTCGCGCACCAGGGCCGTCTGGTCGCGCATCTCCTGCCCCCAGGCGATGGGCACCGTGCGGGCGCCGAAGCGCTTCTCCTCCGTCACCGGCGTGCGGCCGGACATCAGCAGCATCGGCACGTGCTCGCAGGCCGCGTTGATGGCGCCGGTCGCGCCGTTCGACAGGCCGACGTTGGTGTGCAGCATCACGGCCTGGCTGCGCCCGCTCATGAGGTAATAGCCGTGCGCCATGCCCATGGCCGCGTGCTCGTGCGGGATGACGAGCGCGCGCGGCAGCGGGATCTCCTTCGCCGCCGCCTCGGCCAGCCCCTCGATCACGGGCGGGAAATCGGTGCCGGAATTGGCGAAGACATAGTCGACGCCGAGCGCCTTGAGACGCGTGAAGATGGCGCCGCCGGCGGTCATCGTGTCCATGGTCTAGCCTCCCAGCACTTTCGGCAGCCAGAGCGTTATCATGGGGAAGGCGACGAGCAGGGCGACGCGCACCAGCTCCGCCGCGAAGAAGGGCATGACGCCCTTGAAGGTCTCGCTCATCGGCGTGTCCTTCGCCATCGAGGAGATGACGAAGACGTTCATGCCCACGGGCGGCGTGATGAGCCCGAGTTCGACGACGATGAGGGCGAGGATGCCGAACCAGATCTTGAGATCCTCGGTGCTCATGCCGAAGCCGGCCGCGTCCGCCGTCTGGTAGAGGCCGCCGTTCACCTCGACGAGGACCGGCCAGAAGAACGGGATGACGAGCAGGATCATCGACAGGCTGTCCATCAAGCAGCCGAGGACGACGAGCGCGAGCAGCAGGAGCAGGAGGACGGTCATCGGCGCGAGGCCGGAATGAGCCATCCACTCCGCCGTCGCCTGCGGCACGCCGGCCCGGGACATGAAGATCTTGAGCATCTCCGCGCCGAGCAGGATGAGGTAGATCATGCCCGTGGTGCCGGCTGTCTCGAGGAGCGATCCCTTCACGCCCGCCCGGTCGAGCTTGCCGCGGAAGATCCCGAAGACGGCGACGAGGAAGACGCCCACGGCAGCCGCCGGGGTCGGATTGTAGAGCCCGGCATAGATGCCGCCGATGACGAGGCCGAAGATGACGAGGACGGGCACGATGCCCTTCGTCGCCGCGATGAACTCGGCCCGCTCTCCGGCGCTGCCGCGGGGGCCGGCGTCCGGCCGCACGAGGACGTAGATCGCGATCGTCAGGATGAAGAAGACGACGGCGATGAGGCCCGGCAGCAGGGCGGCCATGAACATCGTGACGATGTTGGCCTCGACGATGACGGCATAGATGACGAGGACGACGGAGGGCGGGATGAGGATGCCGAGCACGCCGCCGGCGGCGAGCGTGCCGGTGGCGAGCGCCCCCGAATAGCGGTAGCGCGCCAGCTCCGGCAGCGCGACGCGCCCCATGGTCGAGGCGGTGGCGAGCGAGGAGCCGCAGACGGAGCCGAAGCCGGCGCAGGCCGCGATCGCCGCCATGGCCGTGCCGCCGCGCAGCCAGCCGAGCCATGCGTTCGCCGCCCGGAAGAGGTCCTGGCTGAGGCCCGCTCGCGTCGCGAGCGCGCCCATCAGCACGAACATGGGCACGACCGAAAGGTCGTAGACGGAGAACTGGCCGTAGGCGAGCGTCTTCAGCTGGCTCATGAAGATCGCCGGGCCGTTGAGGAGCGTCACGCCCACGCCGCCGACGAGGATCATGGCATAGGCGATGGGCATCCTGATCGCGATGAGGAAGACGAGGACGCCGAGGCCGGCAAGGCCGATGAGGAGCGGTTGCGTCATGCGGTCAGGCCCTGGCGTCCCGGACGTTCCCGAGGAACGTCATGACCGCGGCAATGGCGAGGAGGAACAGCGAGACGAGGAAGACCGCATAGGCCATCCAGTGCGGCAGCTGCAGGATCGCGGTGGTGTAGCTGTAGGCCTTCTGGTCCAGCATGCCGGCATACATGCGGGTCAGCAGCAGCAGGCTGAAGCCGAGCGCGACGAGCGAAGCGAGCGCCGAGAGCGCCGCCACCCAGCGCGGCGGCAGGCCGGCGGTGAAGATGTCGGCCGTCACGTTGCAGTGGTTGAGCTGGCAATAGGGCAGGAACATCGAGGCCGCAACCGCGACCCCCATCTCCGTGATCTCGAAATCGCCCGGGAAGGGGCGCCAGAGGGCGCTGCCGGCGACCGACAGCACGTTGACCACCACGACGAGGGCGATGAGGGCGCCGCCGGCGAGCGCCCAGACGGTGATGAGGGTGTGGAGGGGGCCGAAGCGGCCGCCCCCCTCCTCCTTGACCTGCATGGACATCAGTTGCTGCCGCCGTGCTTGGCGATGAGCTCGCGTGCCTTCTTGACGAGCGCCTCGCCATCGATGCCCTGGCCCTTCACCTCGCCGATCCAGCGGTAGACCACGGGCTCGAGCGCGGCCTGGAAGGCGTTGGTCTCCTCGGGCGTCAGCGTGATGTGCTCGTTGCCGGCGGCGACGGCGACCTTGATGCCGCGCTCGTCGATCGCACGCCACGTGTCCCCGGCCTTGGCGAGCCAGGCCTCGTCCGAGGCGTCACGGAAGGCCTTCTGGATCTCCGGCGGCAAGGCGTCCCAGCGCGCCTTGTTCATCGACACCTGGAAGATGCTGGTGCCGAAGCGCGTCTGGTCATGGCCCTCGATCTGGTACTTGGTCTGGTCCTG
Source organism: Chelatococcus caeni (assembly GCF_014196925.1). Taxonomy (GTDB): domain Bacteria; phylum Pseudomonadota; class Alphaproteobacteria; order Rhizobiales; family Beijerinckiaceae; genus Chelatococcus_A; species Chelatococcus_A caeni. Next base: position 267,634 of record NZ_JACIEN010000004.1, read on the forward strand.
GATCTTCAGCGCCGGGATGATCTCCCACGGAATGAAGGCGCCGTCGACGACGCCCTTCTGCAGCGCCTGCGGCAGCTCCGGCACCGGCATCGCCGCCGGGGCGGCGCCGAGCGCCTCGATGACCCAGGCGCCGGTGCGCGTCGGGATGCGCATCTTGAGGCCCTTGAGGTCCGACGGCTGGCGCACCAGCTTGTCGCGCGTCTGGATGGCCTGACCCGCATGGGCATGCAGGAACATCACCTCGACGCCCTTGTACTCCTCCTTGAGGTCGCTCTCGAACATCTCGCGCATGGCGAGGTTCGCCGCCTTCGGATCGTTGACGAAAACGAAGGGCAGCTCGAACACCTCGGTGCGCGGGAAGAGACCCGGCGTGTAGCCGTTCAACGTCCAGACGAGGTCGACGACGCCGTCACGCGCCTGCTGGATGAGCTCGGGCGGGCGCCCGCCCAGCGTCATGTTGGGGAAGATCTCGATCTTCACCCGGCCGCCGGAGTTCTGCTCCACCTGCCGCGCCCACGGCTCCAGCATGTCCGTCTGCGCCGGCGCCTGCTGGCCGAGGAAATGATGCAGCTTGAAGGTGAATTCCTGCGCGGCCGCGCCCGTCGCCGCAAGGCCGGCGAGTGCAAGGCCGAGGACTGCCTGACCGATCCAGTTCCGTTTCATCGTTCTCCTCCCTGAGCTGGTCGCCCACCCTCGTGGGAAACCGGGCGGGGCGGCCGGTTGTTGTTGTTCTCGCCGCCCCAATTCTCGTGAAAGCTCTCCCCGTTCAGAAGGGATAGTGCTGACCGGGATCTTCGATGGTCACCCACCGCAGGTCCGTGAACTCCGCGATCGCCGCATGGCCGCCGAAGCGGCCGTAGCCGCTCGCCTTGACGCCGCCGAAGGGCATCTGCGGCTCGTCCGCCACCGTCGGCCCGTTGATGTGGCAGATGCCGGACTGGATGCGCCCGGCCACCTTGAGCGCGCGGCGGATGTCGCGGCTGAAGACGGCCGAGGACAGGCCGTATTCCGTGTCGTTCGCCACCCGCACGGCCTCCTCCTCGCCGTCGACCCGGATGACCGGCTTGACGGGGCCGAAGGATTCTTCGCCGTAGACGCGCATCTCGCGCGTCACGTTGTCGAGCACGGTCGCTGCGACGATGGTGCCCTCGCGCTTGCCGCCGGCGACGACTTTGGCGCCTTTGGCGACGGCGTCGGCGATGAGCGCGTCCATCTTCTCCGCCGCCTCGCGGCTGACGAGCGAGCCGATGACCACCTGACCACGCGGATCGCCCGCCGGCAGCGCCGCGGCCCGGGCCGCGAACTTCTCGGCGAAGACATCCGCAATGCTCTTGTCGACGATGATGCGCTCGGTCGACATGCAGATCTGGCCCTGGTGCATGAAGGCGCCGAAGATCGCCGCGTTGACGGCGGCGTCGATGTCAGCATCGTCCAAGACGATGAGCGGCGCCTTACCGCCCAGCTCGAGCAGGACGGGCTTCAGCTCCTCGGCCGCGAGCCGTGCGATGACCTTGCCGATCTTGGTCGAGCCGGTGAAGTTGACGTGCCGCACCGCCGGATGGGCGATGAGCGCCGCCACCACCTCGGCCGCATCGTCCGGCGCATTGGTGACGACATTGACGACGCCCTTGGGGAAGCCGGCGTCGGCGAAGACCTCGCCGATGAGCCGGTGCGTCGCCGGGCACATCTCGGAGGCTTTGAGGACCACCGTGTTGCCGCAGGCGAGCGCCATGGCGACGGCGCGCGTGCCGAGGATAACCGGCGCATTCCACGGCGCGATGCCGAGGCAGACGCCGCGCGGCTGGCGTACCGCCATGGCGAGCGTGCCGGGCTTGTTGGCGGGGATCACCTCGCCGGCGACCTGCGTCGTCATCGCCGCCGCCTCGCGCAGCATGCCGGCGGCGAGATGCACGTTGAAGCCGGACCAGCCGGCCGTCGCGCCCGTCTCCTCCATCATGGCGCGCGTGAAGTCCGCGGCGCGCGCCTCCATGGCATCGGCCGCCCTGGCGAGCAGCGCCCGCCGCTCGGCAGGGCCCGTCTGCGACCAGGCAGGAAAGGCACGTTCCGCGGCAGCGACGGCGGCCACGGCATCGTCCTTGCGGGCAGCGGGCGCGCGCGTCGCCACCTCGCCGGTGACGGGATCGCGGCGCTCGAAGGTCGCCCCGCCCGTCGCCCCGCAGGCCTCGCCGTCGATCAGCAAAGAGATGTCCATCGCAAATCCTCGTTCGTTCCTTCCCGCCGGCCGCCATGCGCGGCCGGGCTAGCCGCCTTCTTGCGCCCCGATGGAGCGGATCTGCCCGACGAGCCGCCCCGCTGTCGCGAGCGCGGCCCCGGTTGCCGCGAGCATCTGCGGCAGCACGAGCCATTCGAGCGTCCAGGCGGCGCCGGAGCGCTCCTGCTCGTGCACCATCGCGCCCGAGAGAGCCCCCGCGAGGGCGGCGTTGTAGCGCGCGAGCGCGACGAGAACCTCGGCGCCGACGGGATTTTCCTTGTGCGGCATGGCGGACGAGCCGCCGCCGCCCGCGAGGCGAATGTCGCCGAGGGCATTCTGCGCCATGAGCGCGATGTCCTGCCCCATCTTGCCGAGGCTGCCGGTGACGAGGGCGAGCCAGCCGCCGAACTCGACGATGCCGTCGCGCGCGGTGTGCCAGGGGCGCTGGGGCGCGGCGAGATCGAGCAGCCCGGCAAGGCGCCGCGCGACAGCCGGCCCTTGATCACCCAGCTTGTCGAGGGTGCCGACGGCGCCGCCGAACTGCAGGACGAACAGCCGCGGCGCCAGTTCGGCGAGCCGGGCGCGGTGGCGCGCGAGCGGCTGCCGCCATGCGGCGATGCGGTCGCCCGCCGTGATCGGCAGGGCGTCCTGCATGCGCGTGCGGCCCATCAGCGCCTTGCCGCCGAAATCCCGCTCCAGCCAGGCGAGCGCCGTGTCGAGCTCTGTCAGCCGTGCGTCGAACCTGGCTGCGAGCTCCTTCAGGCGCAGCACGAGAGCGGTGTCGACGACATCCTGGCTGGTGGCGCCGAAATGCAGATGCGCCCTGTGCGGCTCCGCGAGGCCGGCGCGTAGCTGGCGCACGAGATCCGGCACGACGACGCCGTCGCGCGCCGCCCCCAGGTTGAGCGCCGCCATGTCGGGGCGGAAGGCGCCACACAAATCCTCGATCGCCGCCGCGGCGGCTGCGGGAACGACGCCCTCCTCGGCCTCGGCCCGCGCCAGCGCAGCCTCGAAGCGCAGCATCGCCGCAAGCTCCGCCTCCAGCCCCATGAGCCCCCTCGTCTCCTCATCGCCGAGGAGGCCGGAGAGAAACGGATGGTCGAAGGGCGAAGCGCTCATGCCGTCACACACCCTCGAGCGCGATGGCGATGCCCTGACCGACGCCGATGCACATGGTGGCGAGGGCGTGACGGGCCTTGCGGGCGGCGAGCTCCAGCGCCGCCGTGCCGGTGATGCGGGCCCCTGACATGCCGAGCGGATGGCCGAGGGCGATGGCACCGCCGTTCGGATTGACGTGCGGCGCGTCGTCCGCGATGCCGAGCCCGCGCAGCACCGCGAGCCCCTGCGAGGCGAAGGCCTCGTTGAGCTCGACGACCTCGAAGTTCTCCGGCGCCATGCCGAGCCTGAGGCACAGCTTGCGCGTCGCCGGCACCGGGCCGTAGCCCATGATGCGCGGCGCAACCCCGGCCGCGGCGCCGCCGAGAATGCGCGCGATCGGCGTGAGCCCGTGCCGTTTCGCCCCGGCCTCGGAGGCGATGACGAGCGCGGCCGCGCCGTCGTTGACGCCGGAGGCGTTGCCCGCCGTCACCGTGCCGCCCTGGCGGAAGGGCGTCGGCAGGCGCGCGAGCGCCTCGAGCGTCGTCTCGCGCGGATGCTCGTCGCGTTCGACGACGACATCCGGACCCTTCCGCTGCGGGATCGCGACCGGCACGATCTCGCGGGCGAGGCGGCCGGAGGCGATGGCAGCGGCGGCGCGCTGCTGCGAACGCAGGGCGAAAGCGTCCTGGTCGGCGCGCGAGACGCCGAACTCGGCCGCCACGTTCTCACCCGTCTCGGGCATGGAATCGACGCCGTACTGCGCCTTCATCAGCGGATTGACGAAACGCCAGCCGATGGTCGTGTCGTGGATCTCGGCATGGCGCGAGAAGGCGCTCTCCGCCTTCGGCATGACGAAGGGGGCGCGGCTCATGCTCTCGACGCCGCCGGCGATCATGAGCTCGGCCTCGCCCGCCCGGATGGCGCGCGCGGCTGTGAGCACCGCGTCCATCCCGGAGCCGCACAGGCGGTTGATGGTGGTGCCCGGCACGCTGTCCGGCAGGCCTGCGAGCAGGAGCGCCATGCGGGCGACGTTGCGGTTGTCCTCGCCCGCCTGGTTGGCGCAGCCGAAGATGACGTCGTCGATCGCCGCCGCATCAAGCGCGGCGTTGCGGGCGAGGAGCGCCCGCAGCGGCACGGCGGCGAGATCGTCCGCCCGCACGCCGGCCAGCGCCCCGCCGAAGCGGCCGATGGGGGTGCGCACGTAGTCGCAGATGAAGGCTTCCGCCATCAGGCCACCTCCTGCCCGCCGTGCGCGGCGGCCGTGCGGGCCTTCAGGGCGCGCAGGGTGTCGAGCTCGAGCGCCGTCGGGGCCGGCGTCTCGGTAAGGCCCGCCGCAAAGCGCACCTGCCAGCCGCAGGTCTCCTGCACCGCCTCGCGCGTCACGCCCGGATGAAGCGAGGTGACGGTGAATTCCTTCGTCTCCGGGTCCGGCTTCCAGATGGCGAGGTCGGTGATGAGCAGCGTCGGGCCCTTGGTCCTGAGGCCGAGCCTCTCGCGCGCATGGCCGCCCTCGCCATGGCCGAAGGAGGTGAAGAAGTCGATCTTGTCCACGAGCCCGCGCTTCGACTGCTTCATGGTGATGAAGATCTCGCCGCAGGAGGAGGCGATCTCGGGCGCGCCGCCACCGCCGGGCAAGCGCACCTTCGGCTGGTGGTAGTCGCCGATCACCGTGGTGTTGATGTTGCCGAAGCGGTCGAGCTGCGCCGCGCCGAGGAAGCCGACGCTGATGCGCCCGCCCTGCAGCCAGTAGCGGAACATCTCGGGCACCGAGACGGTGGTCACCGCCGTCTCGCACAATTCCCCGTCACCGATGGACAAAGGCAGCACCTCCGGCGCCGTGCCGATGGTGCCGCTTTCGTAGATGAGGGTGATGTCCGGCGCGTGGGTGAGGCGCGCCACGTTGCAGGCTGCCGAGGGGGCGCCGATGCCGACGAAGCACACATCGTCGTTCTTCAGCGCCCGCGCCGCGGCGATGGTCATCATCTCGTCGGAGGTAAAGCCCGTCATCGTGCGGCCCTCAGCGCTGCAACGCGGCCCGCGAAGACGTCCGCGTCCTTGTCGAGAACGTTCTGCTTCATCCACGCCGTGAAAGCCTCCCGGTCGGCGGCGATCGCATCCCATTCGAGGTAGCTGCGGTTGTCGCGGGCGTAATAGCCGTGGGCATAGGAGGGATGGGCGCCGCCGGGCACGACGGCGATGGCCTTCACGGTCCAGTGCGGCAGCACGCAGGCGTTGGGGTGGACGCCCGCGAAATCCTCCACCACCTCCTCCACGGTCACGACGGCGCGCCTTGCCGCGAGCACCGCCTCCTTCTGGATGCCGATGATGCCCTCGATGAGCACATCACCGCGGCGGTTCGCCTTCTGGGCGTGGATGAAGGTCACGTCCGGGCGGATCGACGGCACCGCCGCCAGTTCCTCGCCGGTGAAGGGGCAGGTGACGGAGCGGATGTTGGGATTGACCCTGGCGAGGCTCGCGCCCTTGTAGCCGCGGAAGACGGCGCACGGCAGGCCCGCCGCGCCCGCCTCGTAGGCGTTGGCCATGGCGGCGTGGGAATGCTCCTCGATCTCGACCGGATGCGGCCAGCCGTTCTCCACCGCGTCGCGCAGTCGCCGCAGCAGGCCGACGCCCGGATTGCCGGCGTAGGAGAAGACGAGCTTTCTCGCCATGCCCATGCCGATCATCTGGTCGTAGACGATGTCGGGCGTCATGCGCACCAGCGTCAGGTCGCGCCGCCCCTGGCGGATGGCCTCGTGCGCCGCCGCGTGGGGGATGAGATGCGTGAAGCCCTCGAAGGCGGCGGTGTCGCCGTCGAAGAGGTTGCTGCTGACGGCCTCGGCGAGGCTCATGAAAGTCGCCATCAGGCTTTGCCCTCAAACGTCGAAGAAAACGGTCTCGTCTTCGCCCTGCAGGCGGATGTCGAAATGGACGGTGTCGCCCTCCCGCCGGCCGATCAGCGTCGGCACGCGGGCGGGCACGACGCGGCGCAGCACGGGATCGTCCCGGTTCGCCGCCTCCTCGTCGGAGAAATACATGCGCGTGTGGAGGCCGATGTTGATGCCGCGCGCGACGATCCAGAAGCTCACGTGCGGCGCCATGGTCGCCCCCCGCGGCCCGGGCACGGGGCCGGGCTTCACGGTGTCGAAGGAGAAGACGCCCTCCTCGTCGGCGGCGCAGCGGCCGAAGCCGGTGAAGTTCGGGTCGGCGGCCCCGCGATGCTCCATCGGGCTGTTGTAGAGCCCGGCGGCATCCGCCTGCCAGATCTCGACGACGCAGTCGTTCACCGGCCGCCCCGCCCCGTCGAGCACCCGGCCGCGGATAGTGATGCGCTCGCCGCGGACCCCGTCGGCCACCATGCGGGCGCCGAGGTCCTCCGGCGTGACGCCGGTGATGCCGCAGACATTCGGCGTCAGGCCGATGTGGACATAGGGGCCCGCGGTCTGCGACGGCGTTTCCCTGAGGCGGTCGAGGTGCTGGACCATCAGTTCCCCTCCGGCCGGTTCTCGAAGAAGGTGGAGCGGCGCCCGCGCAGCACGATGTCGAACTTGTAGGCGCGGCTGTCCATCGGCACCGCATTGGCCATGTCGAGCGCCGCGACGAGCTGGGCGATGGCCGCCGGGTCGGCGATCGTGCGCACGATCGGGCATTGCGCGATCATCGGGTCGCCTTCGAAATACATCTGCGTGATGAGCCGCTGGGCGAAGCCGGAGCCGAAGACCGAGAAGTGGATGTGGGCCGGGCGCCAGTCGTTGACGCCGTTCGGCCAGGGATAGGCGCCGGGGCGGATGGTGCGGAACCAGTAACGCCCTTCGCTGTCGGTCAGCGAGCGGCCGAAGCCGCCGAAATTGGGATCGAGCGGGGCGAGATAGCCTTCCCGCTTGTGGCGATAGCGACCGCCGGCATTGGCCTGCCAGTATTCCACCAATACGTCCGGCACCGGCCGGCCGTTCTCGTCGAGCACGCGGCCGTGCACGATGATGCGCTCGCCGATGGCGGATTCGCCCGGCTTGGCGAAATTGTGGATGAGGTCGTTGTCGAGCGCGCCGATGACGTTGTGGCCGAAGGCCGGCCCGGTCTTCTCCGACAAGGTGCTCTCGAAGGAGACGAGCGCCTCGCCCGGCGCACGCAGGATGCTGGACTTGTAGCCGGGCGCATAGGCCGGCGGATGCCGGCCGCGGTCGCGCGCCATGAAGGGCGCCGCCTCGGACGCGAGATTAGAGAGCCGCTTGTCCATGCCCCTCGTCTCCATGCCCCTCGCCCTCCTTCATGCCGGCGAGCGCCTCGCGCGCCACCTTGATCGCCTGGTTGGCGGCCGGCACGCCGGCATAGATGGCAACATGCAGCAGGGCTTCGCGAATGTCGTCCATTGTCGCACCGGTGCGGGCCGTGGCGCGCACGTGCATGGCCATCTCCTCGTAATGGCCGAGGGCGGCCAGGAGGGCGATGGTGACCATGGAGCGCTCGCGCTTCGTCCACGTCTCGCGCGACCACACGTGGCCCCAGGCGGCTTCGGTGATGAGGGACTGGAACGGGCCGTCGAAACCGCTCTGGTTGGCGAGCGCCCGTTCGACATGCGCCTCGCCGAGAACCGTGCGCCGCGTGGCGAGGCCCTGGAGATAGCGCTCGGACGGTTCGTCCTCGGTCGGCATTGAGCCCTTCCTCCCACGTCCGGCTTGTCGCCCCGCGCTCGTTGCGGTGGACGGTGCCGTCATTCGTTGGCGTCATAGTGCTGCGCGAAAATCTTTCTGTAAAATGATAAAAGCGCCGCTTATGATAACCTGTACGTTATCTGTTGTGGAGGCTTGGATGGCTGACGGTCGCGTGCGCCTGCGCCACTTGAGGACCTTTCTCGAAGTCTCCCGCCAGCGCTCCATCGGCAAGGCCGCGGAGGTGCTCAACGTCAGCCAGCCGGCGGTGACGAAGACGATCCGCGAGCTCGAGGCTATCCTCGGCGCCCCTCTGTTCGACCGCGAGGGCCGCGGCATCCGCCTGTCGCATTACGGCGAACTGTTCCTGCGCCATGCGGGGGCGAGCCTCGCCGCCGTGCAGCAGGGCATCGACAGCGTCGCCCGCGCCCGGGCGGGCGGCGGCCCGCCCATCCGCATTGGCGCTCTGCCGACGGTCTCGACGCGCATCATGCCGCGCGCCATGGCGCAGTTCCTGGCGGCTGAGACCGGCAGCCAGACCAAGATCGTCACCGGCGAGAACATCGTGCTGCTCGACCAGTTGCGCCTCGGCCAGCTCGACATCGTCGTCGGCCGCCTCGCCGCGCCGGAGCAGATGGCGGGCCTCGCCTTCGAGCATCTCTATGCCGAGCAGGTCCGCTTCGTGGTGCGCGCCGGCCACCCCCTCCTGTCGGGCCGGCTCGACTTCGCGCGCATCCGGGAATTCCCGATCCTCATGCCGACGCGCGGCTCCGTCATCCGCCCCTTCGTTGAGCGCTTCCTGCTCGCCCACGGGATCGCCGAGCTGCCCGGCGAGATCGAGACGGTGTCGGACGCGTTCGGCCGCGCCTTCGTGCGCAGCTCGGATGCCGTGTGGATCATCTCCGAGGGCGTCGTCGCCGCCGACGTGGCCGACGGCCTGCTGCGGCTCCTGCCGATCGACACCTCCGAGACGCGCGGCGCCGTGGGCCTGACGACGCGGCAGGGCGAGACCGGAAATGCCGCGATGGACATCCTCTCGCGCGCCATCCGCGACACGGTGGAGGTGCTCAGGCTGTGAGCGCCGCCTCCTCACTCCGCGAGAGGGCACGGAAGCGGCTCGGCGTCACGCCCGCCGCCCGCGTGAAGAAGCGGGTGAAATAGGCCGGGTCCGCATAGCCGAGGACGATGCCGATCTCCTTGACGCTGAGGGCGCTGAATTTGAGGTAGCGCTTGGCCTCGACAAGGACGCGGCCCTCGATGGCGGAGAGCGCCGTGATGCCGAGCTCGCGCCGGCAGATGCGGTTGAGATGCGTCGTGCTCATGCCGAGCGCCCCGGCATAGAAGGACAGCGCGCGGTTGTCCCGGTAATGCCGGTCGACCAGCGCCTGGAAGGCGCGCAGGTGCCGGGCCGTGACGGCGGCCGCACCGTCCGCCGCGGCCGGGCCGGCAAGGCCGATGCGATGAATGGCGAGGAACAGCAGCACCAGCCGCGCCCTGACGGCGAGCGCCTGGCCGGGTGCCGCCCGGTCCGCCTCCTGCGCGAGGCGGGCGATGTCGGCCGCGAGCGGCGACAGCCCCTCCGTCTCGGGCCTGAGGATGCACGGCCGCGCGAAGCCGGCCAGGATGTCCGGCACCTCGGCGAGGAGCCCGGCAAGGTCGCGCTCGAAGAGCGTCAGCACGAAGCCTTCCACGTCGGGCGAGAAGGCATAGCCGTGCACGGTGAGCGCCGGCACCGTGACGAGCGCCGGCGCCGCAAGCGCCGTCTCCAGGCCGTCGAGCGTCACCCGCGCCGCGCCGCGGGCGAGGAACAGCACCTGGAAGAACTGCTCGTGCCGGTGCGGGGCGATGTGGAAGCCGTAGAGCCGGCTGCGCGACGTGATCGTCTCCCAGTGCAGCCAGTTCTGCTCCTCGGAGTAGGTGTTCTCGCCGTAGAGGGCGTAGACGGGGATGTCGGTCATGTTCGTATCGTCCAACTCTTTGTCCGCTCCGTCCATTGGCAATCGCACCTGCGCTCCACAGACTTGTCGCCAATGACGAGCGGCCGCGAAGGCCGCGGGGAGGACGATATGCGTACCCAGGTTGCGATCATCGGAGCAGGACCCGCCGGGCTCATGCTCGGCCGGCTGCTGGAGCGGGCCGGCATCGAGGCCGTCATCATCGAGCGGCGCAGCGCCGACTACGTCCTCGGCCGCATCCGGGCCGGCGTCCTCGAGCAGAGCACGGTCGAACTCCTCGCCCGTGCCGGCGTCGACGAGCGCCTGAAGGCGGAAGGCCTCGTGCACGACGGCGTCGAGATCTCCTTCGACGGCGACATGCACCGCATCGACTTCTCGGGTCTCATCGGCCGCCACGTCACCGTCTACGGCCAAACCGAGGTGACGCGCGACCTGATGGAGGCGCGGGCAGGGTCCGGCGCCCTGTCCATCTACGAGGCCGAGGACGTCTCGATCCACGATTTCGACGGCACGCGCCCCCGCGTGCGCTACCGCAAGGACGGCGTCACGCACGAGATCGCCTGCGACTTCATCGCCGGCTGCGACGGCTTCCACGGCGTCACGCGCGCCAGCGTGCCGAAGAAGGCGATCCAGATCTTCGAGCGTGTCTACCACTTCGGCTGGCTCGGCGTGCTCGTCGACAAGCCGCCCGTGGCGGAGGAGCTGATCTACGCCCACCACGAGCGCGGCTTCGCGCTCTGCTCCATGCGCTCGCCGAGCCGCAGCCGCTATTACGTGCAGGTGGACGCCGACGAGAAGGTCGAGGCCTGGTCGGACGAGCGCTTCTGGGACGAGTTGCGGCGCCGCCTCAACCCGGAGGTGGCCGAGCGGCTCGCGACTGGACCGAGCATCGAGAAATCCATCGCCCCGCTGCGCAGCTTCGTCGCCGAGCCGGTGCGCTTCGGCCGCCTGTTCCTTGCGGGCGATGCCGCCCACATCGTGCCGCCGACCGGCGCCAAGGGTCTCAACATGGCGATGCACGACGTGCGGCTGCTCGCGGATGCCTTCATCGAGCACTATGGCGACAAGTCCGGCGCCGGCATCGAGGGCTATTCGGCCAAGGTCCTCGCCCGCACCTGGAAGACGGAACGCTTCTCCTGGTGGATGACGTCGCTGCTCCACGTCTTCCCGACGACCGGCGCCTTCGGCCGCCGCATCCAGCGGGCGGAGTTCGACTATCTGACGTCCTCGCGCGCCGCCGCGACGAGCCTCGCCGAGAACTACACCGGATTGCCGGACTGACCGGCCGGGCCGCGGCCGGCGGCGAAGGCAGCGCTGCATTGCACCGGCGATATTGCATTGCGGCATGGAAGACCCTAAAGCGCCTGCCGGCAACCCATCCGGCAGGAGCAGGATCAATTGCACGCAGGTCCCATCTCCTGCCCGCCCCGCGCGTCCCGTGACGCAGCGGCCCGCGCCCCCGGTGGCCGGCCGTGAACCGACCTCTTCCGAGGGGCCGAGGCGGGCCCCGGCACACCGCAGGCGCCGTCGTCAGCCTGCCGCGCGCCTTGTCGAAGCTCGGCTTCTGCTCGCGCACGCAGGCCGAGGCCCTGATCGCCGAGGGTCGCGTCAAGCTCGACGGACGCACGGTCCGTGATGCGACGATCCGGGTCGATCCAGGCCGGGCGCGCATCACGGTCGACGACAAGCCGGTCGTCGCCGAGCGCAAGGTCTACCTGATGCTCAACAAGCCGCGGGGGCTCGTCACCACCCGCGACGACCCCGCGGAGCGGGCAACGGTCTACGATTGCCTTGACGGGCTCACACTGCCCTTCGTCGCGCCGGTCGGCCGCCTCGACAAGGCGAGCGAGGGCCTTCTCCTCATGACCAACGACACGCGCTGGGCCCAGCGCCTCCTCGACCCGGCCTCCGATGTCGAGAAGACCTATCACGTGCAGATCGACCGCGTGCCGGACGAGGCGGTGCTCGCCCGCCTCACCGCCGGCCTGACGGTCGACGGCGAGCACCTGTGCGCCAGATCGGCCGCCGTGCTGCGGGCCGGACAGCGCAACGCCTGGCTCGCGATCGTGCTCAACGACGGTCGGAACCGCCACATCCGGCGGATGCTCGAAGCCCTCGGCATCGAGGTCCTGCGCCTCGTGCGCGTCGCGATCGGCGGCCTCGCGCTGGGCGACCTGCCCAAGGGCGCCGTACGGCACCTGACGCCGGCGGAAAAGGCCCGGCTCGACCAGGCGCCGCGCTGACGGCGTCGTCAGCGCCGGAAGGCCGCGTCAGTCCAGTCGAGCAGCCCGCCGAGGAAGGCGGTCGCCATGGGCATGAAGTGGCTGCCATTGTGGTAGAAGGGGTCGAGCGTCGTCACCACCAGCCGCCCCTTGCCGCCGGCGATGCCGGGATGGTCGTAGAGCAGGGTGCCGTCGGGCCCGCCGCCCATCTCGGGCGCGATGGTGACGAGCGGGATGGCGCCCGGCGGCGGATGCAGCAGCCCGTGGAAATGCCACACCACCGAGCGCTGCGACACGTGGCGGAAGATCTCGTGGTCGGGATTGGCGATCCGGTGTCCGGGATCCGTCCCCTTGTCGAGCCACCACCAGAAATTCGTCGGCCTGAACGTCCACTCGACGCCCGGCGCCCAGGTGTGCGCCTGGTTCTCGCCGAGGACGATCAGCGTGCCGCCCTCACTGAGGTAGCGCAGGAAGAGGCGCCGCTTGGCGCGCAGGACCGTGGGGCTGACTCGGTCCGCCACCATCACGGCGGAAAAGCCGTCAAGATCGCCCTCCGCGAGATCCGGCGCATAGAAGGCATGGTCGAAACGGTCGCGGAACCGCGGCGCGTTGATCGTCTCGTGATGGTAGTAGGAACCGCCTTCGACAACCGCAAGGCTCATCGCATGCCCTCCTCAGCGGCGATCCAGTCGAGAAGCTGCGGGGCCATGCGTGCGGCGCTCGTATCCGAATCCACATAGCCCCACAGGTCCGCCCCGGCGTGGACCAGCAGGCGCCCGCCGGCGGCGGGCCTAGCCTCGAAATCGACCGGATGGCGGCCCGGGCCGAGCGCGTGGATGACACGCGCGCCGGGCGGCGGCGGATTGGCGCCGCGTCCATAGAAGCCGGCGACGCCCCGCCGGAAGGTGAGATGCGCCGGATCGACCCCCTCCCAGACGGGGTGGTCGGCGATCCGCACCACTTCGAGATCCGCGACCGTATAGTCGGGAATGGCCCGGTAGGGCGCCAGCTCGTCAAGGAACGGATAGGCGACATGCCCGCAGAAGACGATGGTGCCGCCCCCCTTCAGGAAGGCCTCGAGCTGCGCCTTACGGGCGAGCAGGTAGCGCTGATCGGCGTGGAGGCCGATCAGCAGGCCGCGATAGGCGGCAAGGTCGACGCCGCCGAGCTCGTAGAGCGGCACGACGTCGAGGCGCGAGCCGAGATCGACGCTCTTCATGAGGAAGTTGACGCCGCCCTCGGTCTGCTCGCAATCCAGAAGCAGAGCGTCGATCATCGCCGCCTCACTTGCCGAAGGCGATCGGCGCGATGAGGTCGGCCTTCACGTCGATGGTCTTCTTCAGCATGCCGGCCTCGACCATGAACTCCTGGTCGGCGGCGAGATTGGCGACGTCGGCGTCCGTCATCGCCAGGGTGAAATCGTACCAGGCGTTCATGCGGCGGGCGTCCTCGAGCGAGATCTTCTGCTCCTCGGCGGCGAGCTTCAGCGCCTCCTCCGGCTCCTTCGCCATGAAGTCGAGCGCCTTGCGATGGGCGGCGAGATAGGCCTCGACGAGATCCGGGTGCTCCTTCAGGAAGGCACCGCGCACGCCGATGACCGTCGTCGGGTTGAGGAGGCCCTTGCCGTTGACGATGACATGGCCGCCGGCCTGCTCCACAGCGAGCGCGTTGTTGCCGGCGAGCGTCGCGGCATCGACCTTGCCGGCGAGCAGCGCGGCCCGGGCCGCGCCGAGGTCCATGTTGATGTAGTCGACGTCGGCGAGCGTCATGCCGTTCGCCTTGAGCGCCGCCGCAAGCAGCTGGTTGAGAACGGTGCCCTTGGGACCGGCGACGGTCTTGCCCTTGAGATCGGCGATCGCCGCCGGCCCGCCCTTGGCGGCGAGGATGCCGTAGGCTTCCGGATTGCGGCTGTAGGCGGCGATCACCATGACGTCGGCGCCGTTGGCCTTGCCGAGGATGGCCGAGGAGCCGCCGAGGACGCTCGCGATGTCGATCTCGCCCGCCGCGATGGCCTGCACCTGCTGGGCGCCCGAGGTGATCTCCGGCGATTCCACGGTGATGCCGAAGGGCGCGAAGGCTTCGTCGAGGTAGCCCTTGGCGCGCATGACGATGGAGGGCACGTTGAAGGGCGATGCCACATAGGTGATGCGCACCGTCTTCGGCTTCTCGGCGGCCGTGGCGACGCCTGCCGCGCCGGCCAGCGAGAATGCCCCGGCAAGCGCCAGGGCGGCGGTGATGATGCTGCGGCGGGTCGTCGGGATCACGGAGTCGTCTCCTGTTGCAAGAAGGGGTCGCGGTGCAAGAAGGGGTCGCGGTGCAAGAAGTCCTGGGCGGGCTGCGGCCGCCGGCCCGCGCTACCCGAAAGGTCGTCGAGGATGGCGCGGCGCAGGGCAACGAGCTCCCGGTCCGTCGCATCGCGCGGTCGCGGGAGCGGCACCGGCCGGCGCCCGATGATGCGGCCGCCATCCATGTGAACGACCTCGTCCGCGAGCAGCACGGCCTCCTCCACGTCATGCGTGACGAAGACGACGGTCGGCCGGCGTGCCAGCCAGATGTCCGTCAGTTCGCCCTGCAGGCCGCGCCGCGTGAAGGCGTCGAGCGCGGCGAAGGGTTCGTCGAGCAGCAGCAATTCGGGTTCGAGCACGAGGGCGCGCGCCAGCCCCACCCGGCTCGCCATGCCGCCGGACAGCTGGTCGGGATAGGCGTGCCGGAAATCGGCGAGACCGACGAGCGCAAGCGCCGCCTCGACCCGCGCGGCGATCTCGACCTTCGCGACCTTGCCCACGAGGCCGAAGCCGACATTGCCGGTCACGGTGAGCCACGGCATCAGCCGCGGCTCCTGGAAGACGCAGCCGACGGTCGGTCGCCCGCGGCTGTGGCTGATCTCGCCCGTCGTCGGCGCGGTCAGGCCGGCGAGCAGGCGCAGCAGGGTCGACTTGCCGCAGCCCGAGCGGCCCACCACGACCGTGAAGCTGCCGGGCGGCAAAGCGAGGTCGACCTCCGCCAGCGCCACGACCTCCCGCTCGCGGACCGTGTAGCGCTTGCCGAGGCCACGGAGCTCAAGCATGGGTGATCTCGGTGCGCTGGCGCAGCCACGGCGCGGTGCGCGCGATCAGCCGGCGCACGCCGAAATCGGCGAGGAGGCCGAGCGTGCCGATGACGAAGATGCCGACGATGACGATGTCGGTGCGCGCCAGCTGCTCGGCATCGACGATCATGTAGCCGAGCCCCGCCGCTGAGGCGACGAGTTCGGCGCCGACGAGCGCGCGCCACCCCTGCCCGAGCGCGATGCGCAGGCCGATGACGATCGACGGCAGCGCCGCCGGCAGCACAATGCGGCGCAGGAGGTCCCGCTGCGGCAGCCCGCAGACGCGGCCGACCTCGACGAGCTTCGGATCGCACTGCGCGATGCCGCCGAGCGCGCCGAGGAAGATGGGAAAGAAGCAGGCGAGGACGATGATGCCGATCTTCTGCGCCTCGCCGATGCCGAGCCAGAGGATGAGGAGCGGCATCATCGCGAGCGGCGGCACCTGGCGCAGGAACTCCAGCACCGGTTCGAAGGCCCGGCGGGCCGCCGGCGAGACCCCGAAGAGGAAGGCGAGCGGCAGGGCGAGCGCCACGGCAAGGCCATAACCCGCAAGGATGCGCCCGATGCTCACCGCGACATGCGCGCCGAGCGTGCCGTCGCTGATGAGCTCCCAGCCCGTCGCCAGCACCGTCTCGGGCAGCGGCAGCAGGAAGGCCGAGACGAGCCCGCCCGCCGAAGCGAGCCACCACGCCGCCAAAAGGGCGATCAGGACGCAGGCGGCGCCGGCATGTCTTGCAAGACCGGGAATGGCCATTCTCTCGTACGAAGGGATGTCACGCCAATGGGCGTCCGCCACCATCGGCGGATGGCGCGTCTTATGACTTCATCTCCGTACTGGCAATATAAAGCTCGTATTTTGTAATTATTACAATTTCCAAGAACCCGAATAGCATGATTTATATCGTTAGGACATAAAACTCGTCCGTATTTCCCGATGAATATTACGATCTGCAATTCGCTCGGATCGCGAATTGATCTGACGGCACGTGTGATCAAAGGACGGCTGTTGCCAGGCGGGATGGCCAGCCTGCGACGCCATTCCAGAGCACTCTTCCCGGGATTGTCAGCCGGCAGCCCTGCGAAGATCCCGGGAGGCACGGGCGACATCGGCAACGATACAGTCACGGCCGCGCGACTTCGCCCGGTACATCGCGGCATCGGCAGCGGTGAGGAGCGCTTCGAGCGTCGCGCCTCCGGCAGGTTCTACGCAGACGCCCGTGCTGACGGTGACGCCGACATGCCCGGCGGCGGTGACGAGCGGCACCGCCTTGAGCGCCGACTGGATCCGTTCCGCCACCGCAACGGCTTCCCCGGCCGACGAGACCGCCAGGATGGCGCAGAACTCCTCACCGCCGAGCCGGCCGAAGATGTCGCCGTCCCGCAGCTGCGCCCGCGCCACCGCCGCGAAGTGAACGAGCGCCTGGTCGCCCACCGCATGGCCGTGAGCATCGTTGATGCGCTTGAAATGGTCGAGATCGAACATCAGAACGCCGACGAGCGGCTGTCCGGCCGCATGCCGGAGGGCCGCAAACCGGCGAGTAACGCCGCGACGGTTGAGAACGCCGGTGAGGTCGTCGGTCTCGGCGAGGACCGTGAGCGTGACGTCGGCATCCTCGTTCAGGAGCCGCCCGCCCACGAGCACCGTGCCCATGAGCGCCATGGTCCCGGCGATGAGGACATAGGGACCGAGGCGATAGGTCAGGAAATCCTCGGGCGGCCAGAGCACGACGGCCGCGATGATGACCGCGCTCGTCGCGACGCTGGCGCAGCTGAGATAGAAGAGCATGAGCCTTGCCGGCGAACGGCGCCGGCTCCGCCACAGGCTCCAGGCCATCAGGGCATAGGCGACGAGCGCGGCCTCGTGATAGAGCACCATGCGAAAGGCGACGCTGCCGGCGAATTGCGGCGCCGCCATGCCGACAAGCCAGATGCCGAGCGGCAGCAGGAAGACGAGGCGCAGCGGCTCCCGGTTGACGCTGGCGATGCCGGCCAGAAGCAGCGCGAAGCCGAGCAGCATCAGCGCATTGCCGAGATGGATGGAGAGGGGATCGGCGATCTGCCCGCGCGCGCCGATCAGCAGGCTGCCCGCCGCCAGCGATGCGAAGGCCGCGGCCCAGAACAGGCTGCCGTAATGGCGGCGGTTGCGCAGCCAGACATACAGAAGCACCGCCATGACCGTCGCGACCGCGGCCGAGAACAGGACGAAGCCGGTCACAAGGTCCAGCACCGGAGCGCCTCACGTGTTGTCGCTGTCGATCCGCCCATGCAGGCGTCGCAGGGCACGCGCCCGCCCGCGGCCGGCACTATGCGCACCGGTCTCTAACATTCCCTGAATCGGCGGGTCTTCCGCTTTGGCGCCGACCTGTGCCTCAGCCGTTTTCCGCGGCCTGAGCGGAACGGAACGGGAGCGGGCGCGCCCCGGCAGGAGCGCGCCCGTTCTGCCGTCTCCAGAATGGGGGTTCTCGCTCTCAGGCGGCGGCGTTCACCCGCTCGCCGTCCTTGGTGACGGTCTGGATGACCTCGAAACCTTCGAACTGCGGATGGCCGAGGTAGAGCACCTTGTTCTGCCCGGCATCCTTGTGGGCGTTGCGGAAGGCTTCCGACTTCGTCCAGCCTTCGAAGGCCTCCTTGCTCGCCCAGACCGTGTGCGAGGAATAGAGCACGTGGTCGTCGTGCTGGGGCCCGCGCAGCAGGTGGAACTCGACGAACCCCGACACCTCATGCAGGTAGACGTCGCGCTCGCGCCAGACCCGCTCGAAGTCGGCGCAGGAATCGGGATGAACCTTGAAGCGGTTCATGGCGATGAACATGGTTTCTTCTCCTTGGATGGACCTGAGCAGGCGCCCTACGGCGCCAGGGGCGCGCCGCACTTGACGAGGTTGTTATCCTCGTCGAGCACGGCGAATTCGCGCAATCCGTAGCTGGTGTCGGCCACATCCGTGAGCCGCGGCCAACCTTCCCGCGGCAGGCCCGCGGCCTCGAAAGCCTCCCGCCAGGGCGCAAGATCGCTCACCCTGAGATAGCAGCCGGCGATGTTCTTCGCCGGCTCCAGCTCGGGAAAGGCGAAGAAATGCAGCTCGATGCCGCCGCGGCGCAGGATCAGGTAGTCCTCGTAGCGATTGGCGAGGGCGAAGCCGCACCGCTCGTAGAAGGCGATCGTGCGCTCGAAATCGCGGCTGGGCAGAACCGGTATCGCGGTATCCATCGGAATCGTCGGCATCGGCTCCCCCGGCTGCTGTGACTGCAACTACTTCGCCGCGAACTTGACGGTGAGCGCGAACTTGGCTGTCAGCCCCGGGCTCGGCTCGGAATTGAGATATTGCGTGTACTGGCGATCGAACACGTTCTTGACGATGACGTCACCCCGGATCCGGTCGCTGTACTGATAGGAGGCGAACAGGTCGACGAGACCGTAGCCCTTGGTGGGGTTGGACACCGCCTCGCTGGAATTGTCGACGAAGGTGAGCCGCGTGCCGACCGTCAGCTTGTCGTCGAGGAAGCGCAGACCGAGCGTCGTGCTGACCTGGTCCGGCATGACACTGTTGAGCGGCATGTTCGTCTGCTTGTTCTTGCCGGTGATATGCGTCGCCGCCAGCGAGATGAAGCCGCCGCCCCAGTCGTAGGCGGCCTCCAGCTCGACGCCGGTGAGCCGCGCCTTGGCGACGTTCTGGTACTGCTGGTCGTAGAATTCGACGCAAGGCGTGCCGGGGAATCGGCAGAACGCAGCCGGGAAGCCCGGCGCCACCGGAATCCGGTAGGGGTCGCCGACCTCGACCATGTCGATGAAGTTGGTGACGTTGTTGAGGAAGACGTTGGCCTTGCCGCGGAACTTGTCGTTCTCGGTGAAGATGCCGTCGTACTGCACGTTGACGCCGGCTTCCCAGGTCTTGGCGACCTCCGGCTTCAGGCCGGGGTTGGGCAGGATGTTGAAGGCCGGGAACGGGTGCGTGCCGGCGATCAGCGTCTCCGTTACGGTCGGCGCGCGATAGCCCTCGGCATAGGTGCCGTAGAGCTCGATGCCCTCGATCGGCGTGACGCCGACGGTGATCTTCGGCGACAGGCGGCTGCCGCTCGATTCATTGCCCCCGCCCTCGAGCTTGTAGTCGTCGAAGCGCAGGGCGCCGATGACGCGCAGCCAGCCGCCGTAGCGCAGCTCGTCCTGGACGAAGGCTCCGGCGAGGCGCCGCCGGCCCGACGGCGTCAGCGCCGAGGCGAAGCCGCCGGCCGTGTCGGTGGTGGTGACATCGTCACGCAACGCATCGAAGCCGATGGTCAGCGCATGGTCGACGGCGGCCGTGCTGAAGCGTGCCGTGTTGTAGACGTCGAAGCCGAGGGTGCCGATGTCGAAGCGCCGCGCCGCGCCGGCACGCGCGCCGAGGAAGCTGTAGGCCGAGGTCGGGTTGATGAGGCGCTGGTCGTCCGTCGTCGTGGCGTAATAGCCCTTGATCGACAGGTCGAGCCAGGGCACGTCCGGCCGCTGGAAGCGGTAGCCGAGCGTATAGGTGCCGGTCTGCACCTCGTGGCCGAAGCGCGCACCGACGGCCTGGCCGGCATCGTTGTAGGCGCTGTTGGTGTAGCTGTACTCCTGGAACAGCGCGGTCGCCGAGATGGTGTGGCCGTCCGCCGGGCGCAGGTTGAACTTGACGTTGCCGGCCGAGATCTGCGTGCCGGTGTCGCGGATGGTCGTGCCGCTGCCGTCCTTGTAGGGCGTCTCGTTGCGCCAGACGAACTGGCCGAAGATGTCGGCCGCCGTGCCGAGCCGCGCACCGATCATCGTGCTGTTCAGGAAATTGGCGCCGTTGGTGCCGGCGCCGAGGCGCTGGACGACGCCGATCTGCTCGTCCTCGTCGAGGACGTCGTCGATGGTGCGCGTGCGGAAGGCGACGACGCCGCCGATGGCGCCCGAGCCGTAGATCGTCGACACCGGACCGCGCGTGATGTCGATGCCCCCGACGAGCTCGGGATCGAGGTAGAAGCTGCCGTTGGCGCCGTGCCCGCTCTTGCCGTAGTTCTGCCGGGCACCGTCGACGAGCACGGCCACGCGGCCGAAATCCTGCATGCCGCGGATGTTGATGGCCTGGCCCGGATCGTTGACGTCCGTCGACGTCGTGACGCCCGGCACGCCGAGGAACACGTCCGAGATGCGCGAGGGCTGCAGGCGGGTGATGTCGCGCTCGCTGACCGTGCTGACGCCCGCCAGCGCATCGATGACCCTGTCCTCGGTCTTCGTCGCCGTGACCGTGATCTCGTCGAGCGTCACCTCCCCGCCCGGAGCGGCAGCCTGCTGGGCAGCCCCCTCCTGCGCCAGAGCGGCCGACAGAGCCATGAAGGAAACCGTGGCGCAGAGCGCCGCGCGAGCCATAACGCGCATGTGATCGAAGCCCCCGAATGTCCGAATTGTCTGGTTCGGCTGGCTGGCTGCGGGCTTCGGGGCCCCGGCTGGCTGGCGCTGTCGCGCTCCTGCCGAGGAGCGCATTTGCGCTTCCTATACGCCTTGTGTATGCACGTCAATCGAAGCAAATCGACAGTAGTTTTGTACTATTCAAAACTTCTGCAAAGTTGAGAATCGTTCAAAACAAAATTTTGAACAGTTAAAAGGAAGCGGCCGCCGCCATGTCCACGCCATCCATGCCTTCCGCGCCGAGCCAGGCTCCGCTCAAGGCCACCGAGCCGCCCGCCATCGATGTGCGCTCGCTCTTCGCGGGCGGGCGCGAGGTGGTGCTGCTGCACAACGGCGAGCGCTATCACCTGCGCATCACGGCCAATGACAAGCTCATCCTGACGAAGTGACCGCCATGACCGGCAGACTGCAACACCTCCTGTCACGGCGCGCCTTGAACGGACTGCTCGCCACCGCCCTCCTTCTCGCTCCCGCGCCGCTCGCACTGGCGCAGGCGGGCGAACCGCCGGGCGGCAACCGCATCGTCGCCGTCGGCGGCGCGGTCACGGAAATCCTCTACGCCCTCGGCCTCGAGGCGCGCATCGCCGCCGTCGACACGACCAGCACATTTCCCGAGCAGGCGCTGAAGGAGAAGCCGAACGTCGGCTATGTCCGCGCCCTGCCGGCCGAGGGCATCATCGCGCTCAACCCGTCGCACGTCATCGCCATCGGCAATGCCGGGCCGCCCGACGCGATCAGGCTGATCAAGGAGACGGGCGTGCCCTTCACGCAGCTCCCGGATGAGCCGACGCCCGAGGGGATCGTCGGGAAGATCGAGACCATCGGCCGGCTGACCGGAACGGAGGCGAAAGCCGATGTGCTTGCCGCCGAGGTGCGCCGCAGCTTCGCCGACCTCGCGGCGACGCGGGAGCGCATCGAGAAGCCGGTCAAGGCCCTCTTCGTCCTCGCCATGCAGAATGGCCGGCCGCTCGTCGGCGGACACGCCACCTCGGCCGACGCGATCCTGCGCCTCGCGGGTGCGGAGAACGCAGCCGGCGCCATCGAGGGCTTCAAGCCGATGACGGACGAGGCCATCATCGCCGCGGCGCCGGACGTCATCGTCATGATGGCCAACGGCGGCCATGCGGCCGGTCGCGCCGAGGAGGTCTTCGCCGCGCCCGCCTTCGCCGGCACGCCGGCGGCGAGCCGGCGGGCGCTCGTGACCATGGACGGGCAACTCGTCCTCGGCTTCGGCCCGCGTGCACCGCAGGCAGCCGGGGAACTGATGCGCGCCTTCTATCCGGCGCTGGCGACGGGTGAGAAAGCGCCGTGAGCACAGATGCCGCCATGGCCGGCGATGCGATCGACGCAGCATTGGCGCGGCGCCGGCTGCGCGTGCTCGTGCTCTTCCTCCTGCTCGGCGCCGGCGTCGTCATCGTCTCGGTGCTATCCATCGGCACCGGGGCGCTCGCCCTCGCCCCCTCCCGGGTTGTCGCGGTTCTGCGCGCCGTGCTCACCGGGGCGGTGCCGGAGGAGATGGCGCGCGATGCACTCGTCGTCGTCGGCATCCGCCTCCCACGGACCCTGCTCGGTCTCCTCGTCGGGGCGGCGCTCGCCGTCTCGGGTGCGTTGATGCAGGGGCTGTTCCGCAACCCGCTCGCCGATCCCGGCCTTGCCGGCGTCTCCTCCGGGGCCGCCCTCTTCGCCGCCGGCATGATCGTTCTCGGGGAGCGTCTTGTCGCCGTGACCGGCCCCCTGCCCTTCGTCACATTGCCGATGGCGGCCTTCGGCGGCGCGCTTCTCACCACCTTCACGCTCTATCGCATCGCGACCCGCGCCGGCCGCACCTCCGTCGCGACATTGCTCCTCGCCGGCGTCGCGCTCGGGGCGCTCGCCGGCGCGCTCACGGGGGTGCTCACCTTCCTCAGCGACGACCGGCAGCTGCGCGACCTCACCTTCTGGTCCCTCGGCAGCCTCGGCGGCGCCACCTGGGCGAAGACGGCGACGGTCGCTCCGGCCATCCTGCCCGTGCTCGCTGCCGTGCCGTTCCTCGCCCGCGGGCTCAACGCCCTGGCACTGGGCGAAGCGGAGGCCTTTCACCTCGGCATCGCCGTCGAGCGGCTGAAGCAGGTGGCGATCCTCCTGGTCGCCATCGCCGTCGGCGCCTCGGTCGCCGTCTCGGGCATCATCGGCTTCGTCGGCATCGTCGTGCCGCATCTGCTGCGCCTCGCCATCGGCCCCGACCACCGCGTGCTGCTGCCTGCGAGCGCCCTCCTCGGCGGCATGCTGCTCGTGCTCTCCGACATGCTGGCACGCACGCTCGTCCAGCCCGCGGAACTGCCCATCGGCATCGTCACCGCGGCTATCGGCGCGCCCTTCTTCCTCTGGCTGCTGCTCGCCGGCCGTCGGAGCCTCGCCCTATGACCGCCGTCGTCACCGCCACCGGCATCAGCCTCGAGGCCGCCGGCCGGACGATCCTCGCGCCGACGGATCTCGCACTCGCTGCCGGCGAGCTCACCGTCGTCATCGGGCCGAACGGCGCCGGCAAGTCGACGCTGCTCAGGGTTCTTGCCGCAGAGGTCGCGCCGGCGAGCGGCACGGTCGTCTATGGCGAAACGCCGGTCGCCGCGATGCCGCCGTGGCGCCTCGCTGCGAAACGCGCCGTGCTGCCGCAGAGCGCGCAGCTCGCCTTCCCGTTCACCGTCGCCGAGGTGGTGCGCCTGGGGCTCGACGGGGCCGGCAATGCGGCCGAGCGGATGGACATGATGCGCCGCGCGCTCGCCGCCGCCGATGTCGCGCATCTCGCCGGTCGCAACTACCAGACCCTCTCTGGCGGTGAGCAGCAGCGGGTGCAGTTCGCCCGCGTGCTGGGCCAGCTCATGGTCGGCGGCAGGCGGGAGAAGCACCTCGCGCTCTTCCTCGACGAGCCGGTCGCGAGCCTCGATCTCAGGCATCAGCTCGGCCTGCTCGAGCACGCCCGGCGCCTCGCCGGCGAGGGCGTCGCCGTGCTCGCCATCCTGCACGACCTCAACCTCGCCGCCGCCTATGGCGACCGGCTCGTCGTGATGAAGGCGGGCGCCGTCTTCGCCGACGGTTCCCCGGAGACGGTCCTGACCGACGCGCTCCTGCGCGACGTCTTCGATGTCCGGCTGAGCGTCGGTGCCGTGCCGGCAACCCCCTTCGTGCTGCCCCGCCCGTCTGCCGGCGGCGCGGCCTGAGGCCCCGGGCCCGCCGGAGAACTCACCGGGAGACGAGGCGCTTTTCGACTTCCACGATCACGAGGAGCGCCACGCCGACGGCGATGATCGCCAGCCCGTCGGTGAAGGATACCGGGCTGCTGCCGAAGACCGTCTGCATGAAGGGCAGGTAGGTGAAGGCCAGCTGCGCCACGACGACGGTCGCGAGCCCCATGAGCACGGCGGGCGTGCCGAGGACGCCCTGGAGGGTCAGCGACGTGCCGTGCACGTAGCGGACGCTGAACAGGTAGAAGATCTCCATCACGACGATGGTGTTGACGGCCATCGTGCGCGCGGTCTCGACGGAGAGGCCCCGGGCGCTCGCCCAGGCATAGATGCCGAAGGTGCCGGCGACCATCAGGAAGGAGACGAAGAGGATACGCCACAGCAGGCGCCCGGACAGCAGCGGCTGGCCGGCCGGGCGCGCGGGGCGCCGCATGGCGCCGGGCTCCGTCGGCTCGAAGGCGAGGGTGAGGCCGAGAGCGACCGCGGTGATCATGTTGATCCACAGGATCTGGACGGGCGTGATGGGAAGGGTGAGGCCGAAGAGGATGGCGAGGATGATGGTGAAGGCCTCGCCGCCGTTCGTCGGCAGCGTCCAGGCAATCACCTTGGTCAGATTGTCGTAGACCGTGCGCCCCTCGCGCACGGCCGCGACGATGGAGGCGAAATTGTCGTCGGCGAGGACCATCTCGCTCGCCTCCTTCGCCGCTTCCGTGCCCTTGCCGCCCATGGCGACGCCGACATCCGCCCGCTTCAGGGCCGGGGCGTCGTTCACGCCGTCGCCGGTCATGGCGATGATGGAGCCGTCCTGCTGCAGCGCCTCCACGAGGCGCAGCTTGTGCTCGGGGCTGGTGCGGGCGAAGACGGTGGCCTCACGCGTGTACCTGCCAAACTCGTCGGCGTCGGCGGCGTCGAGGTCCTGGCCGGTCACCGCCTTCGGGTCGTCCGCGAGGCCGAGCTGGAGCGCGATGGCACGCGCGGTCGCCGCATGGTCGCCGGTGATCATCTTGACCTTGATGCCCGCCGCCCGGCATTCGGCGATGGCCGCCATCGCCTCCGGGCGCGGCGGATCGATCAGCCCGACGAGACCGAGCAGCGTGAGGTCGCGCTCGACATCGTCCGACGCCAACTCGCGGGCGCCCTCGCCCATCGTGCGGCGCGCGAGCGCGATGACGCGCTGCCCGTCAGCCGCAAGGGCATCGATCCGGCCGTGCCAGGCCGCGCGATCGATCGGCTGTTCGCCATCGAGGGTCGCCACGCGCGTCGCCATGGCGACGATGCGCTCGGGCGCGCCCTTCACATAGGCCACGGGCGGGTGCCCGTTGCGGGCGTGCAAGGTCGCCATGTAGCGGTGACGGGAATCGAACGGCACCTCGTCAAGGCGGACAAAGCCGGCGCGCGCCGCGGCTGTGTCGTGCCCCGCCTTCATGGCGAGCGACACCAGCGCCCCTTCCATCGGATCGCCGTCGACGATCCAGTCTCCGTCCCGCCGCCGCAGCTGCGCGTCGTTGCACAGCAAGGCCGCGAGCGAGAGCTCCTCCAGCACCGGATCGGCGGCCGGATCGAGTTCCCGCCCGTCCTTCGCCCAGAAGTCGCCCTCAGGCCGGTAGCCCGTGCCGTCGACCCTGATGTCGCGGTCGGCGGTGACGACCGCGCTCACCATCATCTCGTTGCGGGTCAGGGTGCCGGTCTTGTCCGAGCAGATCACGGAGACCGAGCCCAGCGTCTCCACGGCCGGGAGCCGCCGGATGATGGCGTTGCGGCGGGCCATGCGCTGCACGCCGACGGCGAGCGTGATCGTCATGACGGCCGGCAGGCCTTCCGGGATGGCGGCGACGGCAAGGCCCACCACCGCCATGAAGGCATCGTCGAGGCCATAGGACTGCACGAGCACGGCATAGCCGAAGACGAGAGCCGAGATGCCGAGCACCGCGACCGAGATCTGCCGCGCGAACTCGTCCATCTGGCGCACGAGCGGCGTGGTGAGCTGCTCGACGGCACCGATCATCGTGCTGATGCGGCCGAGCTCCGTCGCGGCGCCCGTCGCGACGACGACGCCCGTGCCCTGGCCCGCGGTGACGAAGGTGCCGGAGAAGGCCATCGACACGCGATCGCCGAGGGCCGCATCGACGTCGACGGGATTCAGCGCCTTGTCGACCGGAACGGATTCGCCCGTAAGGATGGCCTCGTCCACACGCAGGCTGCGCGCCTT
Source organism: Chelatococcus caeni (assembly GCF_014196925.1). Taxonomy (GTDB): domain Bacteria; phylum Pseudomonadota; class Alphaproteobacteria; order Rhizobiales; family Beijerinckiaceae; genus Chelatococcus_A; species Chelatococcus_A caeni. The sequence goes on from NZ_JACIEN010000004.1 coordinate 293,686, forward strand.
GACGAGGCGCAGGTCGGCCGGCACCCGGTCGCCCGCCTCGAGCAGGACGATGTCGCCCGGCACGGCCTCGTCCGCCGCGATCGTCACGCGCCGGCCGTCGCGGATCACGGAGGCGTGCGGATCGATCATCGCGCGGATGGCCTCGAGCGCCTCCTCCGCGCGGCCCTCCTGGACGAAGCCGATGATCGCGTTGACGACGACGACGGCGGCGATGACGAGGGCGTCGGTCTCGTGGCCGATCACCGCCGCAAGCACGGCCGCGCCGAGCAGCACGTAGATGAGCAGGTTGTGAAACTGCAGCAGGAAGCGCGTGAGCACGCTGCGCCGCTGCCCCTGGGGCAGGCGGTTGGGGCCGAAGCGTTCGAGGCGTCGCGCCACCTCCGCCTCGCCGAGGCCGTCCGGACACGATCCGGCCGCCTGCAGCGCCTCGGCCGGCGTGACGGCATGCCAGGCCCGGTCGAGATCCAGCACGGCCTGCTCCACGCAGGCGCCGGCCTGGGCAGGACGGGCCGACGGCGTGGCATCGGGTGTGGAAGTCAGGCTGCGCATGCCGTCGGGCTCCTCTGCAGCGCCCACCGCGGCATCAGGCGCGGTGGGCCGATGGCGATGAAGGTCGGACTCAAGGTGCGATGGCGACCTTGAGCACCCCGTCGCGCTGATTGGCGAAGAGATCGTAGGCCTCTTCGATCCGGTCGAGCGGGAAACGATGCGTGACGAGCGGGCGCGTGTCGAGACGGCTCGAGGCGATGACCTCCATCAGCCGACGCATGCGCTCCTTGCCGCCGGGGCACAGGGTGGTGACGATGGTGTGGTCCCCGAGCCCGGCGTGGAAGGGGCCGAGGGGGATCGTCAGATCGCCGGAATAGACGCCGAGCGACGAGAGCGTTCCGCCCGGCCGCAACACCCGCAGCGCGGCCTCGAACGTCTCCTGGCGGCCGAGTGCCTCGATCGCCACGTCGACGCCGCGCCCGTCGGTGATCCGCATGATCTCGTCCACCGGATCGGCCTTGCTGAAATCCACGACGTGATCCGCGCCCATCCTGCGGGCGATCTCCATGCGCGCGGGCACCGCGTCGACGGCGATGATCCGCGTCGCGCCCATGAGCCGTGCCCCGGCGGTGGCGCACAGGCCGATCGGTCCCTGCGCGAAGACGGCAACGGTGTCGCCGATCTTCACCCGCCCGCGCTCGGCGCCGGAGAAGCCGGTCGACATGATGTCCGGACACATCAGCACCTGCTCGTCGCTGAGTGCATCGGGGATGGGGGCGAGATTGGTCATCGCGTCCGGCACCAGCAGGTATTCCGCCTGGGCGCCGTCGATCGTGTTGCCGAAGCGCCATCCGCCCATGGGCTTGAAGCCGTGCCGCGTGCCCGCCCCGTCCTGCGAATGGCAGCCGCACAGGCAGGCCGCGCTGTGGCCGCTCGGCGTGATCGCCCCCGCGATGACCCTCTGGCCCTCCTGGTAGCCCTCGACGGCGGAGCCCAGCTTCTCGATCACGCCGACCGGCTCGTGGCCGATGGTCAGGCCCCGCGCCACCGGATATTCGCCCTTGAGGATATGCACGTCCGTGCCGCAGATCGTAGTGGTGGTGATGCGGATCAGCGCGTCGAGCGGGCCGACGTCCGGCATCGGCTTCTCGTCGAGGACGATGCGGTTCGGTTCGACGAAAATCGCCGCCTTCATCTTCCGTGCCATGATCAGCTCCTTCCGTTGCGCCTGCGCGCCGCACCCGCAGGTGGCCGGCACCATGGGCAGGCATCGGTGGCCGAAGACTAAAGGAACGCGCGCGGCGATCTCTTGACGAGGATCAACGGGCCCGGCACATCTGCGGAGCCGCCGCAGGCGTGGGGGCCGTTCCGCGCCGTGCGGAGGGCTTCTCATGCACATCGGGAGCACGGATGGGCGCATGCGGCCACGCCGCGTCGCCCACGCGAGTGCATATCCGCGGACGGGCCCATCAGGGCCTGTCCGCCCCCTGCTGGGCGCGCAGCGTCTGGAGGAGGAGATCCTGCATGAGCCGCTGCAGCGCATCCGTCGCGGTGCGCACGTCCTCCATCGCCCGCTCCACCGCCGCTTCGTCGAGCGGCGGCGTGTTGGCCGTTGCGGCAAGGGTGCGCCTTGCATCGCGCAGGTTGCGCAGGGCATCCAGCACGCGTGGCCGGTTGTCCCGCAGCTGACGGCGGAAGCCGGCGCGAATCTCCTCAGGATAGGCCGTGGCAATGCTCTCGGCGAGGAAACCCGCGCCACGCGCCTGGCGCTCGCCCCTGACGATGAAGCCGACGAGGAAGACATTCGCGATGAGCGAGATCGCAAGGCCGGCGGCCAGAAGGAGCCGGATCGGGACAACGCGTTTCACAGTTCGCCTCCGATGGATCCAAGGCTCTCCACGACATCGTCGAGGCCCGCCGGCTCACCCGCCGCAAACGCAAGAAGCGTGTCGTTCGCCGCCTCCGGGCCCCGTCCGCCGAGCCAGTAGCCGGCGGCGGCGGCCACCACGAGGACCAGCGCCAGGCAAGCGGCGACAGCGGAATAGGGCATATGCCGCAAGGAGGCGGACAGGACATGAGCCGGCTGGCGCGATCCCTCGATCCGCGACAGGACCTTGCGCGCCAGCGCCCGCTCGTCGGCCGGGGCGTCAATAGCTGCGCGCAGCAGGCGGTCGAGGTCGTCGTCTGTGCCGCCCCCCTCCTGAAAGGACCTTGCCTCCTGCCGGTATGGCGGCGGCCATGCGGCCACGTCCTCGCCGAAGCGGCGCCGAAGCTGCTCGAAATCGTCCCTGTTCATCGCAACGTCCCTTCTTCTTGTTTGTTGTCTGCGCTCACGTCCGTCGTGCGTTCGCGCAGCGTGCGCCGCGCCCGCACGAGCAGTTGCTCGACCGAGCCCGTGCTCGATCCCATGACCTCGGCGATGGCCGGGACGTCGAGGTCGGCCACGGCCCGCAGCAGCAGCGCCATGCGCTGGCGCTCGGGCAGGCGCGCGAGGCCTTGGCGCACTGCCGCGAGCTCCTGCCGCGCCGACAGGCGGATGTCGGCGTCGACGCCGGTCGCCGGCAGCGTCTCCGCCACCTCGTCGAGGCCGACGAAGACGCGCAGGCTGCGCCACCGGCGCATGTCGATGCAGCGGTTGGTTGTGATCCGGTAGAGCCAGGTCGTCGCCCGCCCCCTTGCGGGGTCGAACCGCCCAGCGCGTTTCCACACCGTGACGAACACGTCCTGCACCGCGTCCTCGGCGTCGTCCGCGCTGCCGAGATAGCGCATGGCGAAGAGGCGAAGGCCGCGTCCATGGCGGTCGATGAGCCGGACGAGCGCCGCCTGCTCACCAGCCGCGATGCGGGCGAGCAGGCGCTCGTCCTCGCCCTGTCCCGGCGTTTCCGCGGCATCGCGCGCCTGCCCCCGCTCCACCCCGCCTCACCTCCAGCGCCGGCGGCCACCGACGGCGACGCCGCCGTCGGGACCCGTGATGCGGCCGACCGAGCGCACCCGGAACGGCCCGCGCGCGCTCACCCGTTCGCCGGAATAGGTCCGGCCGCCGGGCCCGGTCGCCGAGTAGCTTCGGCGGCAGCGGTCGACGACGCCGTTGAGGCAGGTCGCGCTCGCGCTGTAGGTGCCGCCGTTCGGGCCGACGCGTGTCGTCTGGCCGCTGTAGACGAGGCCGTCACCGGTGACATGGCGGCTGACCTGGCCCCCGTGGACGGTGCCGCGCGTCCACTCCGCTGCAGGCGCGACCCCGCCCGTCGCGACGAGGCCGAGAACGGCAAGACAGAGCCGGACCGGGACAGTCGTGGCTGAGAAACGCATGGAGGCACTCCCTGAACGTGACAGTGGCCGTCGGAAAAGGACCGTCGTCAACCGCGGCCGCCGAGGATGAGGTCGCGCATGAAGGCGATTTCGGCGGACGACAGCCGGCCGTCGCCGTCGCGGTCGGCAACATCGAACAGGATCGTCCGGGCGCGGAATTCCTCTGCCGAGACCCGGCCGTCGCCGTTCGTATCCATCCGCCGCCACGCGCGGCCGAGACGCGCCTGCAGGGCGACCGCGCGATCCATGACGGCGTCGCGCAGGGCTTCGATCTCCCTGTCATCGATCGCATCATCGCCGTCGCGGTCGAGCCGCGCGAAGAGACGCTGCCGCGCCGCGGCGACCTCGTCCTGCGACAGGACGCCATCGCCATCGGCGTCGAGACGTTCGATGAAACGCATATCCGGCGCCGGCCGGGTCTGTGACACCGCGAGGGATGTCGCGCCCAGGGTTGCGAGCGCCATAAGGGCCATCTTCATAAGAGTGTTCATGGCGAGTTTCCCTCCGTTCCAGCCGCGCAGCCGCAACTGCGCCAGCCTCGACCAATACGGTCCGCGGCGTCTCGTCCTACGCGCTGCAAGCGAACTTGCGCGCCGCGTAGGAGCGCCCGCCGGCCTGCGTAGAACCGTCGTCGGAGCGCTACAGCGCTCCTCACGAACGGAGATCGGCATGAAGTGGAAAGCTCTCGCGGCGGCGATGTTGCTGCTCGTCACGGGCAGCGCCTGCGCCTCCGACGGCCCCGGAGCCCGTCAGATGTTCAGGCAGATGGACCGCAACGGCGACAGGACCCTGCAGTTCTCGGAGATCGCGGAAGCCCGCGGGCGCTTCTTCGACAGGATGGACCGCAACGGCAACGGCTTTCTCGACCCCGAGGAAGCGAAGGCGGCAGCCGCGCGCCTGAAGGAGGCCGGCAGGTTCCAGGCCGCATCGCTGGAAGGGCTCGAGGCGAGGGCCGAGCGCATGGACGCGAACGGCGACGGCCGCATCTCGCGGGAGGAGTTCGCCCGGTTCGTTCCCGATCGCCTGCTGCGTGCCGACGCGGATGGCGACCGCGCGCTGTCGCTCTCCGAACTGCGGGCGCTCAGGCGCTAGACCAGTCCCTTCCCCACAAGCCCCAGCCCCGGGAGATCCAATGAGACACAGGCTGCTCACAGCCGGCGGCGCCGTCGCGCTCGCGCTCGTTTCGGCGGCGACGCCGGCCGCCGCCATGCCGCCCGCGTTCCCCGCCGGCGCATTCATGCCCGTTTCGGTCGCGGAGGCCGATCTCGTCGAGAGGATCGTGCATCGCCGCGGCTTCTACGCCGTCGGCGGCATCTATTACTACAACGGCTACCGCGGCTTCGTGGTGGCCCGCCCCGGCTACCGGTACCACAACGGCTACTGGTTCCCGCCGGCCGCCTTCGCCGCGGGCGTTGCGGCCGGCCGGGCGCTCACGCCGCCCCTGCCGGCCGCGCACATCCGCTGGTGCTATGCCCACTATCGGTCCTACCGCGCCTACGACAACAGCTACCAGCCGCATTACGGCCCGCGCCAGCCGTGCTGGTCGCCCTACAGCTGAGCTTCGGCCGGCCACCAACGGCAAGACGCCGCCCGGGGGCGGCGTCTCCTCGCGTTCAGCGGGACGGGCGCTCGCCGTCCAGAACGAGGACGGGCTCGGTCCGCCGCTTCGCCGCGTCGTCCATGAGCTCGTACCACATGGCGTTGAGGACGGCGAAGGCGGCTGCGAGCGGCAGGCCGAGAAGCCAGGCGAAGTACCACATTGCACTCTCCTTGCGCGTTCAATAGGCGTGGCCGCTGCCGTCGCTGATCGCCTTGGCGTCCACCTTGCCCCAGAGGATGCGGTAGACCCAGGCGGTGTAGGCGACGACGAGCGGCACGAAGATCACGGTGACCACGAGCATGATGAAGAGCGTCAGATGGCTCGAGGACGCGTCCCATACCGTCAGGCTCGACTGCGGGTCGATCGACGAGGGCAGGATGAAGGGGAACATCGACAGCCCCACCGTCGAAATGATGCCGAGGATCGACACCGACGAGGCCAGCAGCGCCGGAACCTCGCGCCGGGCCTTGAAGAAGGCGAGGCTGCCGAGGGCACCGGCGAAGCCGAGGAGCGGCGCGAGCATCATCCAGGAGTGGCGCCCGTAGTTCTCGAACCAGACGCCGGGGGCCTGCTCGACGGTCTTGGCGAGCGGGTTCGAGGCGCCGGTCGTGGCGATCTCGCTGGTGATGCGGTAGCCGTCGACCCCGAGCCACAGCCACAGCCCGCCGAGCGCGAAGAGGACGGCCGTGACGAGCGCCGCGATGCTGCCGTAGGTGCGCGAGCGTTCGGCGACCGGGCCCTCGCTCTTCAGCACGAGCCAGGCGCCGCCATGCATGACGAGCATGGCGACAGACAGGAGCCCGCACAGGAGGCCGAAGGGGTTCAGCAGCTCGAAGAGCGTCGTGCCCTCGTAGAAGATGCGCAGGTCCGTATCGAGCCGGAAGGGCACGCCGCGAAGGACGTTGCCGACCGCGACCCCCATGACGAGCGCCGGCACCAGCCCGCCGACGAAGAGGGCCCAGTCCCATCCGGCCCGCCAGGCCGCGCTGTCGCGCTTCGAGCGGTACTTGAAGCCGACCGGGCGCAGGATGAGCGCGAACAGGATCGCGAACATCGCGAGATAGAAGCCCGAGAAGGACACGGCATAGAGCGGCGGCCAGGCAGCGAAGATGGCGCCGCCGCCGAGGATGAGCCAGACCTGGTTGCCTTCCCAGACGGGACCGACGGCATTGATGACGACGCGCCGCTCCACGTCCGTCTTCGCGACGAAGGGCAGCAGCGCGGCCGTGCCGAGGTCGAAGCCGTCCATCACGGCAAAGCCGATCAGCAGCACGCCGAGCAGCAGCCACCAGACGACACGCAGGGTTTCGTAGTCGATGAGTTGATGCAGGATCATGGCGCTTACTCTGCAGCGACGAGAGACTGGGGAACGAGTTCGGCCTCCGGCTCCTCGTCCTCCTCCGGCCCCTTGCGGATAGCGCGGACCATCAGGGCCATCTCGATGACGATGAGGACCGTGTAGATCAGGGCGAAGCCGATGATGGTGAGGAGCACCGTCGAGGCGCCGAGGCTCGAGACGGCGGCGGCGGTCGGCAGCACGCCCTCGATGATCCACGGCTGGCGGCCGAACTCCGCCACGACCCAGCCGATCTCGGCCGCGATCCACGGCAGCGGTATGGCGAGGACCGCAAGGCGCAGCAGGCCGGGATAGTGGTCGAGCCGGCGCCGCGCCGACAGGTAGAAGAACAGCGCGGTCAGGCCGATGAAGAAGAAGCCGAGCCCGACCATGATGCGGAAGGACCAGAACAGCGTGGGCACGTGCGGGACCATGTCCCAGGCCGCCTGCCTGATCTCCGCCTCGCTCGCCGCACGCGGATCGTCGACATGGCGCTTCAGGAGCAGCGCATAGCCGAGATCGTGGCCGTTGTTCTCGAAGGCCTGACGGACCTCGGGAGCGACCTTGTCCGCCCCGCCGGCGGCGCGGATCTGCTGCAGCGCGTCGAAGGCCGAGATGCCCTGCCGGATACGCCCCTCGGCCCGTGCGACCAGTTCGTCGATGCCGGGGATCTGCTCGGTGAGCGAGCGGGTGCCGATGAGCCCCATCACCCACGGGATCTTGACCGCGTAATGGGTCTCGCGCGCCTCCTGGTCGGGGAAGCCGATGAGGGTGAAGGCGGCCGGCGCCGGCTCCGTCTCCCACATGCCCTCGATGGCGGCGAGCTTCATCTTCTGGTGCTCGGTGGAGAGATAGCCGCTCTCGTCGCCCAGCACGACGACCGACAGCGAGGCGGCGAGGCCGAAGGACGCGGCCACGGTCATGGAGCGCTTGGCGAGCTCCGTGTATCGCCCCTTGAGGAGATACCAGGCGGAGACGCCGAGCACGAAGATGGCGGCGGTGACGTAGCCGGCCGAGACCGTGTGGACGAACTTGGCCTGCGCGACGGGGTTGAACAGCACCGCGAAGAAGTCGGTCACCTCCATGCGCATCGTCTCGGGGTTGAAGGCCGAGCCGACCGGGTTCTGCATCCAGCCGTTGGCGATCAGGATCCACAGCGCCGAGAAGTTGGAGCCGAGCGCCACCGCCCAGGTCGTCATCAGGTGCCCGACCTTGGACAGCTTGTCCCAGCCGAAGAAGAACAGCCCGACGAAGGTCGCCTCGAGGAAGAAGGCCATCAGGCCCTCGATGGCGAGCGGCGCGCCGAAGATGTCGCCGACGTAGTGGCTGTAATAGCTCCAGTTCATGCCGAACTGGAATTCCATGACGATGCCGGTGGCGACGCCGAGCACGAAGTTGATGCCGAACAGCGTGCCCCAGAATTTCGTCATCTGGCGCCAGATCGGCCGGCCGGTCATGACATAGACCGTTTCCATGATGGCGAGCAGCACGGACAGGCCGAGCGTCAAGGGCACGAAGAGGAAGTGGTAGAGCGCGGTCATCGCGAACTGCAGCCGCGATAGGGCGACGATGTCGAGTTCCATTTGACTTCAAGTCCGGCTTGCCCGGGCCCCCTGTGCTTGCGGCGTCGCTTGGGGGCGGCGCCTTGCTGCGGTCGAATACCGTCAGTCGGGTCGCAGCGCGGCGAGGGCGGCATGAAAGCCGGGCTCGCCGCGGGCGATGATGGCGGTGATGGTCCCCCGATCCATGATGACGAGGCGGTCGGCAGCCTCCGCCTCGCGCCTGATGTGCGTCGCGATGACGATCGTCCGGTCACCGGCGCGCGTGCGAAGACGGGCGAGAACGTCGCGTGCCGTCGTCCCGTCGAGCCCCTCGGTCGGCTCGTCGAAGAGCCAGAGCGATGTCGGGCGCAGCAGCAGCCGCGCGAAGGCGAGCCGCCGCGCCTGCCCGCCCGACAGGCCGTGGCCGCCCTCGCCGAGGCGCGTGTCGAGCCCGTTCGGCAGCGCCTCGACGTCGTCCCGGAGGCCGGCGGCGTCGAGCGCCTCGATCAGGCGGGCATCGTCGGCCCGCGGATCGGCGAGGCGCAGGTTGTCGCGCAGGGAATCCTGGAACAGCTCGGTGCGCTGGGTGAGCAGCGTCGCCGCGCGGCGCGCGACCTGGCCGGCCTGCGGAGCGACCTCACCGGCCAGCAGGCCGAGCAAGGTCGACTTGCCGGCACCGCTCGCACCGATGAGCGCGATGCGCTCGCCCTCGCCGATGGTGAGGGTGATGGCGCTGAGGGCCGGCCTCGCGGCGCCCGGATACCGCACCGTGACGCCATCGAGACGGGCGGCGATGCCGGCGGGCGGCGCAACGGGGCCTGCTGCTTCCAAGGGCGAAGCGAGCCGCGGCGCGATCCGTCCGGCCGCGAGCAGAGTGCGGCCGAGCTCGACCGCGCCCCGCCGCAGCGCCGCGAAGGGCTCCATCGCCGCAAGGGCCACCAGCAGGCCGAGCGCCGCGACCGGCGCGCCGATGGCGCCCCTTTCGGCCAGCAGCGCGACCGCGACGAGGGTGGCGGCGAGAAGCAGTGCCCCCGCGACGGCGAAACCGGCGCCGGTGCGCACTTCGATGCGGTTCAGCGCATCGTCGCTCGCGGACAGGTAGCGGTCGGCGGCCGCCAAGCCGTCCTGCCGCGCGGCGAGCCGCCCGGCCATGATCCACTCGGTCTGGCCGCTCACGAGGTCGATGGCGCGCGAGCGCAGCACCTCGAGCCCATGGGCGCGGCGCCGCGCGGGCCGCCGCGCCGCCACGGCCGCAGCAGCCGGCAGGCCGGCACCGGCGAGGATGAGGAAGCCGGCGGCAGACAGGCCGAGGAGCGGCTGCATCAGCCCCAGCGCGACACCCGCCGCAAGCGCGACGGCACAAGCGCCGATGATGGGCACGATGACGCGCAGGTAGAGCGAATCGAGAGCGTCGATGTCGAGCGTCAGGCGGAACAGGAGGCGCGCCGGCCGCTTGACGAGGTCCCGCGCGGCACCGGGCTGCGCCCAGCCGCGGAACAGGCGCTCACGCAGCGCGGCGAGCACGGCGAGCGTAGCGTCATGTGTCGTCAGCCGCTCGCCGTAGCGGGACGCGGTCCGCGCGAGCGCAAGGAAGCGGATGCCGGCGGACGGCACGAAGACGTCGAAGGCGAGCGCCGTGGCGGCCGAGACCCCTGCGATCCCGGTCGCGGTGATGAACCAGCCGGAGAGGCCGAGAAGCGCGATGCCGCAGAGGGCCGTCGCGACCGACAGCAGCACACCCGCGAGCAGCATGGCACGGCTGCCGGAGAGGAAGAGCCCGGCGACGGGACGGAGCTGGCGCACAAGCCCGGTCATGCGGCGTCCTCCAGGCGTGTCGCCGAGAGATGGACGATGCGGTCCATGCGGGCGGCGAGCACCGGATCGTGCGTCGCCACGATCAGCGTCCGCCCTTCGGCAAGCCGGATGAGCGCCTCGGTGATGCTCGCGGCGGTCACGCTGTCGAGATGGGCGGTCGGCTCGTCGGCGAGGATGAGGCCGGCCTCCGGCGCCGCCGCGACGCGCGCGAGCGCAAGGCGCGATGCCTCCCCGCCCGACAGGCCGACGCCGTTCTCGCCGACGTGTGCCGCGCCCCGCCGCTCCGCCACCTCGGCGAGGCCGGCGAGAGCCAGCGCGTCCTCGACCGCATCCCGGCCGATCCCGTCCCGGCCGAGCGTGACATTGGCGGCGAGCGACCCCGCGAAGACATGCGGACGCTGGCCGATCCAGGCGATGCGGCGGCGCAGACGCCCGGCGCTCCGGGCCGTGAGGGCCTCACCGGCAATGAGGATGCGGCCGCTCTCAGGCGTGACGAGGCCAGCGAGGAGGACGATGAGCGTCGACTTGCCGCCGCCGCTCGGCGCCAGCAGCGCAACGCGCTCGCCCGGCGCCACCACGAGGTTGAAATCGTCGAAGACCGGCCCGCCCCGCCCCGCATGGCCGAAGCGCAGCTTCTCGATGCGGACGGACGGCGCAGCGCCGGCAACCGGCCCGGGCAACGGGTGCCCGTCTTCCGCGCCGGGAAGTTCGCAGCCCTTCTGCGACAGGCGCGCGAGCGCATCGAGCGCCGCCTCGCCCGCCGCCCGGTCGTGCCAGACGGCGGACAGGTCGCGCAGCGGCTCGAAGAAGGCGGGCGCGAGCAGGAGGATGAAGAGCCCCTCCCCGAGCGTGAGCTGATCGCCCCAGGTGCCGAACGGCAACTGGCCGAGGAGGTGGAAGCCGACATAGACGGCGACCATGGCGACGCCGAGGGCGGCGAAGAGCTCGAGCACCGCCGAGGACAGGAAGGCGATCCTGAGGACCGCCATGGTCCTGATGCGCAGGCTCTCGGCATCGGCCCTGAGCCGCCGCGCCGTGGCATCGACGGCATCGAGCGAGCGTATGGTGGCAAGGCCGCGCAGCCGGTCGAGCAGGAAGGCGTTCATGCCGCCGAGCTCGACGAGCTGCGCCTCGCTCGCGGCTTTCGCACGCCAGCCGACGAGCGCCATGAAGACGGGGATCAGCGGCGCGGCGACGAGGAGCACGAGCGCCGCGGCCCAGGACCAGGCGAGCACGACGAGAAGGATGGCGACCGGGACGATGCTCGCCCGCAGCCGCGCCGGCTGGAAGCGCGAAAGATAGGGCACGATGGCCTCGGCCTGTTCGGCGAGCGTGCTCGCGGCGAGGCCGGCCGCCGGGCGGCCGACATCGACGGGGGAACACGCGGCAAGCGCCGCCACGGCCTCACGGCGCCGCTCCGCGAGCACGGCGCGCGCCTGGCGAAAGGCCATGCGGCCGCCGAGCCCATCGAGGAGCGCGCGCGCGATGCCGATGAGCAGGACGCCGGCCGCATTGAGGAGAACGGCGTCGACGCCGCCGCCGGCGGCGATGTCCGCGACCGACAAAGCGAGCAATCCCGCCTGCGGGATCCACAGGAGCGAGGCCGCCGCCTGGAGAATCGCGCCGGTGCGCGTCGCAGCGTTTCGCTGTGCGCGGGTGGTGGCGCGGCTTTCGCCGACACCCGCCCCCTGCGCGACGGCACGATCGTCGCTCACCGGAAGAACGGCGGCCCGCGCGGCCGTCGTCGGAGCGGTGCTGATCGTGCCGGCCCGAGCCATCTCTATTCCTCGCGTTCGCGCGCTGCCGGTTTCCGGCGGCCGATGGAGACGATCCTGTCCTTGGCTTCGAGGAGCTTGGTGATGCGGGAGCCGAGGCCGAGCAGCATGGCGAGCCGGTCGGTGTCGAGCTGCTTGACGTCGTCGTACCAGGTCGTCAGGCGCTCGATCAGCCCGTGCATCTCGGCCATGCGCTCCTGGGCGAAGCGCTCGTCGTCATTGCCCGGCTTCTGCATCAGAATCTCGCGCAGAACCGAGAGGGTCGGGTCGATCTCGCGCTTCTTGCGCTCCTCGGCGAGCGTCCGAAGGATCTGCCAGACGTCGTCCGGCGTCGTGAAGAAGTCGCGCCGGTCGTCGGGCAGGTGCTTGAGCAGGACGAGGTTCCAGGCCTGCAACTCGCGCAGGCTCATCGACACATTGGAGCGGGAGATGCCGAGCGCCTCGACGATCTCATCGGCGCAGAGCGGCTGTGGCGAGACATAGAGCAGCGCATAGATCTGCCCGACCGTGCGGTTGATGCCCCAGCGACTGCCCATCTCGCCGAAATGCAGCACGAAGGACTGGACGAGGGGAGGAAGGTTCATGGCCGCACATCCGGACATTAATTTCAGAAATTTCTGAAAATTCTATACACCGCCTGCCGTATATGCGCAAGTGCGAATATTCGTTGGAGCCCCCTTGCGCGGCGGCAACCTCGGCCCGTGCACGGCATGATCCCCACCCTCTGGTCGTGAACGGGCTGATGCTGCGCGGGGGCACGCCTTGCTGCATTGACGGCGATCAAAGGCACCCTGCCGCCACCGACAGGATCGGAAGCCGCTGACCTAGACCACCGCGAGCGGCCGGTGCTCCGCACCGCGCAGCCTGCTGACAGCCGCGAACTGGCTGAGGAACACCTCGCCCGTCAGCTGGTCGAGGAAATCGGAGCGCCGCAGTCGGTCCATGACCGGCCCCTTCACCTCGCTCAGATGAAAGGCGATGCCGGCATCGGCGAGGCGGCGGTTGATCTCCTCGAGGCTGGCGAGCGCGCTCGCGTCGATCTCGTTGACGGCCGGGCACATCAGCACGATGTGGCGGACCTGCGGCCGCTCCGCCACCAGTTGCGCGATCCGGTCCTCCAGATAGCGGCTGTTGGCGAAATAGAGGCTCTCGTCGACGCGCAGCGAGAGGATGTGCGGCTCCGTCAGCACCCTATGGCGCGCGACATTGCGGAAATGCTCCGTGCCCGGCACCTGGCCGACGATGGCCATGTGCGGCCTGCTCGAGCGATAGAGAAAAAGGAAGAGCGACAGACCGACGCCCGCCACGACGCCGGGCTCCACGCCGAGGGACAGCGTGACGACGATGGTCGCCGCCATCGCCGTGAAATCGGCCCGCGAATAGGCGAACACATGGCGGATCGCCCGGATGTCGACGAGCGAAAGCACGGCGACGATGATGGTCGCGGCGAGCGTCGCCTGCGGCAGGGCCGCAAGGAACGGCGTGAGAAAGAGGGTCGCAACCGCGATGCCGACGGCCGTGAACACGCCCGCCGCCGGCGTCTCGGCCCCCGCATCGAAATTGACGACCGAGCGGGCGAAGCCGCCCGTCACCGGATAGCCCGCCGACAGGCCGGCCGCGATATTGGCGGCCCCGAGCCCGATCAGCTCCTGGTCCGGCACGATGCGCTGGCGCCGCTTGGCGGCGAGCGTCTGCGCGACGGAGACGGATTCGACGAAGCCGATGATGCCGATCAGGAAGGCCGGCCCGGCGAGCTGCGCCAGAAGATCGAGCGATATGTCCGGCGCGGCGAGCGCCGGCAGCCCCTGCGGGATGGCGCCGACGAGCGCAACACCGTGCGCGGCAAGGTCGAGGCCCTTCGCCAGGAGGATCGTGACGGCGACGGCGAGGATCGGCGCGGCCTTGGTGAGGAGATCGGCCGCGCGCCGCCCGAGGCCGAGCCGGATCAGCAAGGGCTTCAACCGCGTGCGGGCGAAGAGCAGGAAGACAAGGACGCCGAGCCCGATGGCGGCGGTATGGAGATTGACGCCCGCGGCGGCGCCGGCGAGCGCGGCGATGATGCCGGGCAGCGTGTCGCCGCCGGCCGGAACCCCGAGGATGTGCTTGAGCTGGCTCGCCGCGATCAGGATGCCGGAGGCGGTGATGAATCCGGAGATCACCGGATGGCTCAGGAAATTGGCGAGGAAACCGAGCCGCAGGAGCCCCATCAGCACCAGCATCGCGCCGGAGAGGAGGGCCAGCGCCGCGGCCGCCGTCAGATAGCCCGCCGTCCCCTGCGCCACGATCTCGCCGACGGCCGAGGCGGTCATGAGCGAGACGACGGCGACAGGCCCGACGGCGAGCGTGCGGCTGGTGCCGAACAGCGCATAGGCGACGAGCGGCAGGATCGACGCATAGAGGCCGACTTCCGGCGGCAGGCCGGCGAGCATGGCATAGGCCAGCGACTGCGGAATGAGCATGATCGTGACGATCAGCGCCGCCACGAGGTCGCTCACGAGGCTGGCGCGGTCATAGGCCCGGCCCCACGCCAGGATCGGCAGGTAGCGTTCAAGCCTTGCTGCGGCGCTGCGCATGGTTGCCTCGCTCCGGAAGACCGTCAGGCGGCGCGCGACCGGGCCCGCCCGGCAAGGCCGCCGCGGACGAAACGCGCCAGCGCGATGCCGGCGAGCATCGAGCCGACGAAGACGAGCGCGCTCGGCTGCCCGAGGCCGAGCGCCGGCACGGCGCCGCCCGGGCAGAAGCCGGTGATGCCCCAGCCGATGCCGAACACGGCCGCGCCGGAAACGAGCGGCAGGTCGATCCGCCGCGCCGTCGGCAGATGGAAGGCCTCGTCGAGGAGCGGGCGCGGCCGCCGCAGCACGAAACGGTAGCCGACCGCCGTGACGATGAGGGCGCCGCCCATCACGAAGGCGAGCGACGGGTCCCATGATCCGGCAAGGTCGAAGAAGTTGAGCACCTTGGCCGGGTTGATCATGCCGGACACGGCGATGCCGGCGCCGAAGACGAGGCCGGCGAGAAGGGCGAGGACGATGCGTGCCATCACAAGCCTCCCAGGACGTGGCGGATGACGAAGACGGTGGCGGCGGTCGAGGCCATGAAGGTCACCGTTGCCGCCATCGAGCGCGGCGACAGGCGGGCGAGCCCGCACACGCCGTGACCGGAGGTGCAGCCGGAGGCGAAATGGACGCCGATGCCCACGACGAGCCCGCCCACGACGAGCCAGAGGGCCGGCACGCCGCTCTCGAAGGCTATGGCGGACCGGCCCGCCAGCGCGACAATCAGCGCCGGCGCGCCGATGGCCCCGGCGATGAAGGCCGCGCGCCAGGCCCAGTCGGCCGCGAGC
This sequence comes from Chelatococcus caeni, assembly GCF_014196925.1. Lineage (GTDB taxonomy): Bacteria > Pseudomonadota > Alphaproteobacteria > Rhizobiales > Beijerinckiaceae > Chelatococcus_A > Chelatococcus_A caeni. Next base: position 308,894 of record NZ_JACIEN010000004.1, read on the forward strand.
GGCGGCAAGAGGCCGGCGAGGATGCCCGTCATGCCCGCGATGCGGCCATGGACGGCCATGAGGAGAACGGCCGCAAGGCCGATCATCGTGCCCCCGAGGAAGGAGGCGACGGGCGTGAACTCTGTCATGGGTCGATCTCGTGTCAGGCCGGCGAACGCCGGCGCGGCGCACCGGTCTCGCAGAACAGCCGGTGCATGGTCTCGATGAAGGCCTGGACGCGTGGATCCGCGAGCCGGTAGAAGACGTGCTTGCCCTCCTTGCGGCCGGTGACGAGGCCGGCTTCGCGCAGTTCCGCGATCTGCTGCGACAGGCCCGGCTGCCGGATGCCGAGCGTCTCCTCGAGGTCGCGCACGGAGCGCTCGCCCTCGACGAGCGCGCAGCAGACCAGCAGGCGGTCTGGGTTCGACATCTTCTTCAGGAAGGCGGACGCATCGCCCACCTTCTCCTTCATGTCGGACAACTCGTCGAAGGGCCTTTCCGTCACGGACCTCACTCCCACGCCGCGCCCTCGAGGAGGTCGAGCGGGATTTTGAGATAGCGCCGCCCGTTGCCTTCCGGCTCCGGCAGGCGCCCGCCATTGGTGTTGATCTGCAGCGACTGCAGGATCAGCTTGGGCATGGGCAGGGTCCTGTCGCGCGCTTCACGGGCGGCGACGAAGGCCTCCTCGGTCCTGAATTCCGAGATATGGATGTTCTTCGCCTTCTGCTCGGCGACGGTCGATTCCCAGCGCGGCTCGCGGCCGCCCGGCTGGTAGTCGTGGCCGGTGAAGATGCGGGTCTCGTCCGGCAGCGCCAGGATGTCCTGGATCGAGCGCCACAGCACCCTGGCGCTGCCGCCGGGAAAATCCGCACGCGCGGTGCCGCTGTCCGGCATGAACAGCGTGTCGTGCACGAAGGCCGCATCGCCGATGACATAGGTGATCGAGGCGAGCGTGTGGCCGGGCGAGAACATCACCCGCGCGTCGATGCTGCCCACCTTGAAGGTGTCGCCGTCGGCGAAGAGCCGGTCCCACTGCGAGCCGTCGGCCGGAAAGTCCGGCCAGTTGTAGAAGCCCTTCCAGAGCTTCTGAACCTCCGTCACCTTCGCGCCGATGGCCGTCGGGGCGCCCGTCTTCTCCTTGAGATAGGCCGCGGCCGAGAAATGGTCGGCATGGGGATGGGTGTCGAGGATCCACTCGACCTCGTAGCCCTTCTCCCTGATGAAGGCGAGGATGCGATCGGCGTTCTTCGAGGCCGTCTGGCCCGACTTCTCGTCGAAGTCGAAGACGGGATCGACGATCGCGCATTTCCTCGTCTGCGGGTCGGCAACGACATACTGGACCGACCAGGTGCGAGGATCGAAGAAGCCGGTCACTTCGGGTTGCTGCGCCATGGCTGTTCCTTTCCTGATACGCGTCTGAGGGCCGGTGTCCGGCACGCCCCTTGTCGTCAGCCAGCCGACTGCGGCGGAGAGATCGAAGCCGCGCTCGGCCCCGAAGGGAACAAGATCGCACTTCGCCATCCGGCCATCGAGTACTTCGCCGATGGCCCAGAGCGTGAGGGAACGCGTCCCCGAGCGGCAGAAGGCGAGGACCGGGCCCCGGCTGGCGGCCAAGGCCCGCTGGAAGGCCCGCACCGTGTCCTCGCCGATGTCGGTGCCGACAACCGGCAGGTGAATGCTGGCGAGCCCGGCCCGCCGCGCCGCCGTGGCGATCGCTTCAGCCTCCGGCTGGCACGGAGCCTCGCCATCCGGCCTGTTGTTGACGATGGCCGCGAAGCCGGCGGCGGCGAGCGTTTCGACGTCCTCGGGCCGGATCTGCTCGCCGACGGCAAGGGCTTCGGTGATCCAGACGCGCTTCACCTGCGCTCTCCCGTGACAGGACAGGTGTTGACGCCAAGGATCGTGTAGAGCGGGCAGACCGAGAACAGGCCCGTCAGCAACGGAACGAAACCGAGGAGCCCCCACCAGCGCGCATCGCTTTCGACGAAGGCGGCGAGCGACAGCAGCGCGAGGCCGACGATGATCCGGACCGCCCGGTCGATGCCTCCGATATTCCTCGTCATGATCATGCCCTTTCGCGTGAAGGCCATCGCCTTCGGTTGACACTTTCACGATAACGATTGCGACTATTTGCAATCGTTAAGGTATAAAAAACCCCGCGCACCCGAGGGGCGCAGGCCGGCGTCCCGTCTCGACGTCCCGCTCCGGCCGCGGCGGTCAGCACCACCGTCAGCCCACTCCGCAGTCCCGCTCAGCCCTCCGCGCCCGCGGCCTCCGGCACCTGAGGCTCGCAGAAGGACTGGTAGAGGGCGACCAGGATCGCCCGCGCCGGTTCGCTCTCGATCCGGTACCAGATCGTCTGCCCGTCCCGCCGGCCGGCGATCAGCCGGTCACGGCGCAGGAGCGCCAGGTGCTGCGACACGGTGGAGTCCCGGATACCCAGGAACTCCGCGAGCTGGCCGACCGACTTCTCCCCGTCGATGAGCTGGCACAGGATCAACAGGCGATGCCGGTTGGCCAGGGCCTTGAGAAGCTCGCTGGCCTCGTCCGCAGCCCGCTGCATGGTTTGGCTGTCGATGTTCATTGCTGCGAATCTACGATAATTCGAATATACGTGTCAAGACGAGATTTGCATCGTCCCGATCACGCCGAGGGTAGCATCAGGACTGACGGGCCGGACGTTGTCCGCCCTCAACGTTCAGCCGCCTTTCATCGCGATGGGTTCTGCGAGGGCCGCGCGTGCCATCTCGCCCACGGCGAGCTCGATCGGCGCGCTCTCGCCGTCGCCGATCGCCCAGGCGGCCGACAGGCCGCACCAGGCGAGGATCCATTTGAGAAGCCTGCGCCGCTCGATCCGCGCAGCCTCGCTGACGATGGCGAGGCGGCGCGCGAAGATGTCGGGCCGCCGGGCGAGATGAATGGCCGGATCGCCGAGATCCGGGTCGCAGAAGAGGATGGCATATTCGAAGCTGCGCTCGCCGACGAGGCGCTTGGGATCGATGGCGAGCCAGCCGCGCGCCCCGAAATCGAGGATATTGTCGTGGTGGAGGTCGCCGTGCAGCGCCGTGATCTCGCGCTCGGACGCCAGCACTGCCTCGGCCGCCGCGGCGGCATGGGCGAAGAAGCCGCCGTGGGCCCGTGCTGCGGGGAAAAGGGGTGCGAACCACTCCGCGAGCGGCACGAGGCCGTCCGGCAGATTGCCGCGCGGGGCGTGGAGCCTCGCGGCCACCGCGCAGATGATCCGCGTCGCCTCATCGTCGCCGCCGTCGACGGCAAGGGGGAGAAGCGACCGGCTGCCCGGCGCCCGCTCCATGAGCAGCGCTCCGTCGGCGCGCGCCAGCACCCGCGCGGCACCGTCGCCGTCCCACCACTGCATGAGCCTGCCGCCATGCACCTCCTCGGCGTCGCGCGTCAGCTTGAGCATGGCCGGCACGCCATTCTGCAGCACGGGCAGGAGCAGGCTGGTATGCGTCATGACCGGCGGTCCGTCGGGGACAAGTCGCCAACGTTCGAGATATGCGGCGGGAAGCGGGGGTTCAGGTGACATCGAGGCAATGCCCATCCATGCAGCGGCCGAACGAGAGGCCGCAAATGGCATATACCCACGGCAAATGCGAGGGCCGGCAGGCGCGTGGAGCGCCGCCGAGCCCCCGAATCCGGAAGCCCGAACCGACGTCTACCAGTGCACCATCGGCAAGCCCGGCACCGGCGAGCGGAAATACGGGATCCTGTCCGCCCTCAGGCTGCCGATATAGACCGTCGACAGGTCGGGGCCGCCGAAGGTGATGCTGGCGAACCAGGGGGCGATGGTGCCGCCGGCCGCCAGCATCAGCTCGGGTGTCGCCTCATCGCGCGCAAAGGCCGCCATCAGCGCCCTGCCCGCGGCGCTGTCGTTGTCGTCGTCGAGGAGGATGCGCAGGTCGCCCCCGGGCGTGATGGCGAAGATGCGGTCCGTCATCACATGGGTGCCCCAGAGATTGCCGAAGGCGTCGAAGGCGATGCCGTCGATGAAGGCGCCGTGATCGGTCGGGCCGAAGATCTCGCGGTCGCTGAGGCTGCCGTCGTCGCCGACGCGCAGGCGCGTGACGCGCCGTCCGCAGGTCTCGGCCACGTAGAGCCATTCCTCGCGCGCATCGAGCCTGATCTCATTGGTGAAATGGAAGCCGTCGGCGACAACACGCAATCGGCCGCGGTCGTAGAGGGCGATGAAGCCGTCGGCGATGTTGGGGCTGATCGCCCGCATCCAGTTCTTCACCCGTGTCGAGATCGTCAGCCACAGGCGGTCGCGGCTGTCGCGCAGGACGAAATTGACCTTGCCGATGGGCTCGCCGTCGATGCTGTCGACGAGGGTGCGCGTCTCGCCGTCGCGCGTCATCACCTCGAGGCAGTCGGTGCCGAAGTTGGAGATGACGATGTCGCCGTCGCGGGCGAAGGCGAGGCCGTTCGGCAGGGTGCCGGCGACGAAGCGGGTCTCCTCGTCGGCCGCCGTGGCGAAGCCCTCCGCGACGCGCTGGGTGACGAGGCGCTGCGTGCCGTCGGGCCGGATGTGCACGACGCCGCCGCGCGCATCCGCCGACCACAGCGAGCCGTCGCGCTCCGCAAGGATGCATTCGGGCCGCTGCAGCCCTTCGCCGACATAGCGGATGGCCGCGCGGTCGACGATGAAGCCGTCGATGGGGTTGGGGCGCATCACGGCCAACCTCAGAAGCCGACCCTGTCGCCGCCCTTCAGCGCGAGCATCTCGCGCGCCTCTGCCGGCGTCGCGATGTCGAGGCCGAGTTCCTCGAGGATGCGGCGGATCTTCGCCACCTGCTCGGCATTGCTCGCGGCGAGCTTGCCCTTGCCGATATAGAGGCTGTCCTCGAGGCCGACGCGCACCGAGCCGCCGAGCATCGCCGCCTGGGTGGCGAAGGGGATCTGGTGGCGTCCCGCGGCCAGCACCGACCAGCGGTAGTCGTCGCCGAAGAGCTTGTCCGCCGTGCGCTTCATGAAGGAGAGGTTGTCCGGATCGGCGCCGATGCCGCCGAGGATGCCGAAGATCATCTGGATGAAGAACGGCGGCTTGAGGAGCCCCCGGTCGACGAAATGAGCGACGTTGTAGAGATGGCCGACGTCGTAGCACTCGTGCTCGAAGCGCGTGCCGTGCTCCTCGCCGAGCATCTTCAGGATGCGCTCGATATCGCGGAAGGTGTTGCGGAAGATGAAGTCGTCCGTGCCGCGCAGATAGGGCTCCTCCCAGTCGAACTTCCAGCTCTTGTAGCGGTCGGCGAGCGGATAGATGCCGAAGTTCATCGAGCCCATGTTGAGCGAGCACATCTCGGGCCGTGCCTGGAGCGGAGCGGCGAGACGCTGCTCGACCGTCATGTTGAGGCCGCCGCCGGTGGTGATATTCACCACCGCGTCCGTCGCCTGCTTGATGCGCGGCAGGAACTGCATGAACACGGCCGGATCCGGCGTCGGGCGCCCGTCCTCCGGGTCGCGGGCGTGCAGGTGGAGGATGGCGGCGCCCGCCTCTGCCGCGGCGATCGCCTGTTCGGCGATGTCCTGCGGGCGATACGGCAGGGCGTCCGACATCGTGGGCGTATGAATGCCGCCCGTCACCGCGCAGGTGATGATGACCTTGGCGGCGGCCTTCTTCGCCGGAGTGGCTGTCTGCTGCGGCGTTGTCTGCTGCGACATGGGACGTGTCCTCGTTCTAGCGGGCCTCATCAGTCCTCGAAGATCGCGACGGCGCGCGTGAAACCGGCGGAGGCGCCGCGGATCTTGAAGGGGAAGCAGGCGATGGTGAAACCGGTGGGCGGCAGCTGGTCGAGGTTCGCCAGCTTCTCGATGTGGCAATAGGCCCGCTCCATCCCGGCGCGGTGCCCCTCCCAGATGATCGAGGGGTCGTGCTCGACGGCGAAGCGCCTTGCCGTGTGCACGAAGGGCGCATCCCAGCTCCAGGCATCGGTGCCGGTGATGCGCACGCCCCGCTCCGTCAGATAGAGCGTCGCCTCGCGCCCCATGCCGCAGCCGGAGGAGACGTAGTCCGCCTCGCCGTAGCGCGCGCCGGCCGAGGTGTTGACGACGACGATGTCGAGCGGGCGCAGCCGATGGCCGATGCGGGCGAGCTCCGCCTCCACCTCGGCGGCGCTGACGACATGGCCGTCCGGCAGGTGGCGGAAGTCGAGCTTCACGCCCGGGTTGAAGCACCATTCGAGCGGCACCTCGTCGATGGTGATGGCCCGCTTGCCGCCGTCCATGGTCGAATGGAAATGGTAGGGCGCGTCGAGGTGGGTGCCGTTGTGGGTGGAGATCGCGAGCCGCTCGATGGCCCAGCCCTCGCCGCCCGGCAGGTCGTCGACGGTGGCGCCGGGGAAGAAGCCCGCCATGTCGGCGGCCGTCGCGCGGTGGTCGAGATAGTCGATCGACGGCAGGTGGCCCGGCGGGTCCGAGGCGATGCCGGTCTCGAGGGCGACGGAAAGGTCGACGATGCGTCGGGCCATGGCTTGACGTCCCTGGTGCGTTCTTGAGGTCAGCGTCCGACGAGGCCCGTGGCGAGACCCGGAAAGACGAGGATAAGGGCGATGACGGCGAGCATGATCGCCGCGAAGGGCGCCGATCCGGCGAAGATCTCGCCGAGCTTGAGCGTCCTGTCCGGCGAGGTGCCCTTGATGACGTAGACGGACAGGCCGAAGGGCGGCGTCAGCAGGCCGACCTCGACGGCGAGCACGGTGATGATGCCGAACCAGATCGGGTCGATGGCGAGCGCCTTCATGATCGGCATGAAGAGCGGGATGACGATGAGCATGATGGAGGAGCTGTCGAGCAGCATGCCCATGGCGATGACGAGGGCGACATAGGCGAGGACGATGCCCCAGTAGCCGATGTCGCTCGCCGCGATCATCCCGCTCAACGCCTCCGGCAGGCCGCTCAGCGACAGCATGCGCGAATACATGCTGGCGGCGATGATGAGGAAGCAGATGGCCGCCGTCACCTGGCCGGTGTCGGTCAGTACGCGCCAGATGCGCCCGGGCGGCAGGGCGCGGCGGGCAAAGCCGATGAGGACGGCGCCGAGCGCGCCCACGGCGCCGGCCTCCGTCGGCGTGAAGAAGCCGCCGTAGATGCCGCCGAGCACGAGCGCGATGAGGAGGACGATGGGCGCCGCCTTGCCCGTCATCGCGATGGCCGAGAGCGGCGTCACCTCCTCCGAGATCTCGCCGCCGGCGAAGGCGGGCCAGCGCCGCGCCATCACATAGACGCCGATGCCGAAGGCGATGGCGAGAATGATGCCCGGCACCACCCCGGCGAGGAAGAGGTCGCCGACCGACTGTTCCGTCAGCACGCCGTAGAGGATGAGCAGCAGGCTCGGCGGGATGAGCATGCCGAGCACGGAGCTGCCGGCGACAATGCCGTAGGCGAAGCGCTTAGAATAGCCGTGCCGCAGCATCTCCGGCACGGCGACGCGCGTGAACACGGCGGCCGAGGCGATGGAGATGCCCGTGATCGCGGCGAAGATCGCATTGGCGCCGACGGTGGCGATGCCGAGCCCGCCCTTCACGCGCCCTATCAAACGATTGGCGACGTCGAAGGCGTCGCGCCCGATATCGGCCTGCGAGACGACGAAGCCCATGAGCACGAAGAGCGGCACGACGCCGAAGATGTAGGATTCGATCGATTCCGTCGCGGCGAGCGCCAGCATGCGCCCCGACACGGCCATGTTGCCCTTCATGGCGAAGACGCCGAGGAAGGAGCACAGCGCGAGCGCCATGGCCACGTGCATGCCGGCATAGATGAGGCCGATCATGCCGACGAGCGCGAGGGCGCCGATGGCGAGGTCGCTCATGGGCGCGCCTCCTCGATGCTGCCCAGCCCTGCGGCGAAGAGCGCCGCGCGCCCCGCGCGCATCAGGAACTGCAGGCCGAGCGCCACCGTGCCGACGAGCATGACGAGCCGCACCGGCCAGATCGGGGCGGTGAAGTCGCCGATGGCGCCGACGAAGGTGTTGCGGGTGTAGGCGCGCTCGAAGAGCGGCATCAGTCCGTTGAAGAGCACGATGCACAAGCCGACGGCGAGAAGGCAGTAGATGACCTCGAGCCCGGCCCTGAGGCGCGGGGGCAGGCTTTCGATGAGGATCCCCGCGCGCGTCAGGCCGCCGAGCCTGAGGGCGTGCGGCACCTGCAGGAAGACGATGGCGACGATGGACATGGCGACGAGTTCCGGCACGCCGGAGATCGGTGCGTTGAACAATGCCCGGGAGAGGACGTCGGCATTGATGGCGAGCATGACGGCGACGATGAGCAACGTGCCGGCGGCATTCAGCACGGCAGTCGCCGCATCGAGCATGCGCACGAGGAATGCCCCGGCAAAGGGCAGGTCCTCGGCCCTGCCCTCGGCCCCTTCGACGGTCTCGGCCATGGATCGACCTCCTTGCGGGCGACAGCCGGCGCGCTCATCCGCGCCGGCCATCCCGGGCCGTCAGTTCTTGCCCCAGTCGCGAGCCGGGGCGGCGCCGCCGTTGCGGACGGCCTGCATGTACCGCTCCAGCACCTCGGCAGCCGGCAGCTTCTGCTGTTGCAGCTCCATCACCCAGGCCGTCGTCGGGTTCTCCATCACCTTGACGTAGGCCGCCTTCAGCGCCTCGGAATCGGCATTGATGATGCCGCCGTTGGCGGCCAGGTCCTTCAGCGCCTGCTCGGTCGCCTTGCGCAGGTCGTCGAGATAGGCCTTCTCGAAGGCATCCGCGCCGGCGATGAGCGCCTTCTGCAGGGCTTCGGGCTGCGCCTCCCACCAGTCGCGGTTGGCGGCGATGCCGCCGGAATACTGGGCGCCGTAGCCGATACGCGTGATGTGCGGCGCCACCTCCTGGATCTTGGCGGGGACAGCGGCCGTGGCGAAGGTGACGACGCCGTCGTAGAGCCCGGTCTGCAAAGCGTTATAATATTCGGTCAGGTTGCCGGCGACGCCGACGGCGCCTGTGCCCTTCATCCAGTTCACCGAGGGGCCGGGCGTGCCGATCTTGCGGCCCTTGAGATCGTCCACGCTCTTGATGGGGAACTTGGTGAAGAGCAGGTAGTCGTCGAGGCCGAAGCCGCCGCCGAGATAGACGAGGTCGTTGTCTTCCCACGCCTTCATCATGGCGGGGACCTCCTTCTGCACCACCTGCACCGCCTCGGTGACGACGCCGGGGTCGGTGGAGACGAAGGGGGTGTAATAGGTCACGTTCTGCAGGGGCAGCTTGGCCGGCTCGAAGATGGTCGGCACGAGCGCGATGTCGGCCACGCCCTCCTGGGTCGCCTCCAGCTCCTCGCCCACCTTGGCGAGCGAGCCGCCGTACTGCTGCTTCCAGTTGACGGTGATGCCGGAGCCTTCGAGCGCCTTGTCGACGGCGGGCACGAAGGTCTGCTGCAGGTGCTTGACCCAGCGGAACACCGGCGGGTGGCCGTTGACGAGCGTGATGGTGACGGTCTCGGCCTGCGCCAGCGAGGCGGAGGCGATAAGGGCCGCGAGCGCGGCAGCTGACAACATACGCACGGTTGACGTCTCCTCCTGAGGGATGGCGCCGGTTCGATCCGGTCTTCGGTTTGGGCTGAAACGGGTGTGGTCAGGCCCTCCCCCCGCGGGGCGGGGAAGGCGCGCCGGCGGTCTCGACGAGCCCGCGGATGCCGGCGGCGATGAAAGGCACGATGCGGGTCATGATGGCGTCGACATTGCCGTCGTCGCAGGCGCCGCCCGACAGGCGCCCGGCACGGCCGGTCGCCGCCATCATGGTCATGCCGACGCCGATGGCGAACATGTAGGCCCAGACCGCATCGGCCTCGCCGAGGCGCGGCTCGACGCGCCGGAAGGCCTCGATGAAGCGCAGGGCGATCGGGTCGTAGTGGGCGCCGATGAGGCTGCGCGAGCGCTCGTCGTCGGCATTGGCCGTGGCGGCGAGGATGCGCGAGAAGAGATTGCCGCCCTGCCCGCTGTGTCCTGCTTCCATGGTGGGGCGGAAGAGCGCCTCGATGAGATCCTCGAGCCGAGGCCCGGCATCGTCGCCGAAGAGGCTGTCCAGCCGCGCCGCCCGCTCGGCGTTGATGGCATCCGAGCGACGGGCGAACACCGCCTCGAACAGCTTTTCCTTCGAGCCGAAATGATAGTGCAGCAGGGCCTGGGCGACGCCCGCCCCGGTCGCGATCTGGCGCATGCTCGCCCCGTCGAAGCCGTGCAGCGCGAAGACCCGCTCGGCGGCGTCGAGAATGGCTGTGCTGGCGTTCGGTGCGGACATTGAGGCTCCCGGCGGAAAGTGCGCTCAGCATGCACTGACTGATCGAACAGTCAAGATGCCGAAAGAGCGATGCAGCCTCGCCTGCGGCTTCGCCGGGGTTCCGATCGGTGATAGAATTGAACATTCGCCCGATGGGCAGAAGCCACCGGGCGTCAACCGCTGCCGGAGGCTGCCATGGAGACGATCGTCCGCTGCAGCGAGGCCATGCGGACCTGCCCGCCCCGTCTGGTGCCGGCGCTGGCCGGCTGCCCGCGCTGCCGCACCATGGGCATGATCGCGTCGCCCGCTCCCGCTGCCTGCCCGACCTGCGGCAGCCCGTGGGTCGAGGTGAATGCCGACGGCAGCGAACGGAAGGGCCTGCGGCCTTAGAGCCGGTTCCGATCAGGTTGGAGCCCGATCGGAGAATCCGTCCCAACCATCAAGAGAGCCCGGCGGCCCTCGGCTAACCGGCGTCGGCAGGAACGTCCGGTCCCCTCACCTCCACCGGCGCCGAATCGGTTGCGGCGAGTGCCGCCTCGATGAGGCCGGTGCAATGGACCATCTGCCATGAGGCCCATTGCTCGAATTCCTCGACGAGATCGGGGGCGATGCCGCCAAGCCGGCCGCGTCCATCGGTGTGGAACCAGCCTTCGCGCTGGGCCTCGTTCATCAGGCTGCCGATGTGGGCAGCCGAGACCTGGAAGCGCCGCGCGAGTTGCCGGTAGCTCAGCGAGCCCTCCACGGGGGACGGGGACAGGCCATCGAAATGGGCCGCGAACACCGCCGTCAGCAACAGGTAGCCGCTGTCGCGTTCCGCGAAATGCAGAACGCGCGGAAAGGGGTGGATGATGGTGCCGTGCGCAAGCACATAGGCGGCGGACCGGCGGATCACATCCCCGAGGAGATCGTGATTGTCCGCGAGCAGCGCAGCGCGCGCCTCGCCCCTGCCCGCAAGGGCATCCGAGGCAGCGATGAACAGCCGCGCCGAGCGGCCGATTTCCGCGATCATCGGCGGAGCCGGCCGCAGGTGCTTGACCCGGCGATCGTTCGGTGAGGGCTCGGTGAGGATGAGGCGGCCGGACTTCAGGGCGGCCACGAACCCGGCCGTCTGCCGCTCACTGGCGCCGGAAACCTTCTGCAGGGCGGTGAGCGTCGGCGCCGGCCCCGCGCCCCAGATCCACGCGTAGTAGTTGTGGATCAGCATGTAGCAGACGATATAGCGGCCGATCTGGTCGAAGAGCTTGTAGACCGGCCAGTCGATGCGCGCCGGGCTGCTCATCCCCCGGCAATATGCGGCGAGCGCCGCGCGAAAGCCGGGATGCCGGCGCAGGCGCGCGGCAGCTTCCTCCAGCGCTGCGAGCTCTGCGGCGTCGGCGAGCGCCTCCCCCGAGAGCGGTCCCCGTTCGTCCTGCGATACAGCGCTCAAGCGTACCCCCGCCACCTACGGCACCTATGCTCAAAGTTTCTTAAAATATTCCATAAATGCAGCAACGATGAACGCAATATTATTTGCGATCCCGTCACTACATGCAAAGTTTGGGCATTCCAAGCCTGCACGCAACGTATAACAATCCGGCTATTGCCGGGTGCGATGCCGCGTCGATGCGGAGCCATGCGTGAGCGGGCCCCGCAGGCGCGGCGTGTCATGGCGGTCGCCTGGCGCAGGATCTCGGATCAATAGGGGGCGGAACATGTGCAATGATCCACGATGCGGGCACCGCCTGCACCTGTCGCGGCGGGGACTTTTGGCCGCCGGCGCCGCGACCTGGCTCGGCATGCAACTCGGCCCGGCCGTGGCCCAGACGGGCGCACCGCCCAATGCCATCGGGCCTGACGAGGCGCTGAAGCGGCTCGTCGACGGCAATGCCCGCTATGCGGCGAACACGGCCGCGAACAAGGACTTTTCCGCCGGCCGGGCGGCGCGGGCGGAGAGCCAGCACCCCTTCGCCGCCATCGTGAGCTGCGCCGATTCCCGCGTCGCGCCCGAGCTTGCCTTCGACCAGGGACCGGGCGAGCTCTTCGTCGTCCGCGTCGCCGGTAATTTCGTCAACACCGACGGGCTCGCCAGCCTGGAATACGGGGTGAAGTTCCTCGGCATTCCGCTCGTCATGGTCCTCGGCCACACCAATTGCGGCGCCGTCGACGCCACCATCAAGGTGCTGAAGGACAATGCCGAGCTGCCCGGCCACCTGCCGGAGCTCGTCAATTCCATCAAGCCGGCGGTGGAGGCGGCCAAGAAGGCAGGCTCCGACGACCTGCTCAACCGCGCCATCATCGAGAACGTGCGCCACAACGTGGCCGAGCTGAACAAGGCCGAGCCGATCGTCTCGCGCCTCGTCAGCGACGGCAAGGTCAAGGTCGTCGGCGGGCTCTACGATCTGGCGACCGGCAAGGTGGAACTCGTATAGGGGCGCCTGCGACGCCGCGGCTGCCGCACCTGTCGGGCGGCAGCCGCGGCCGTCCTCTCGCGCATGAAGGACCGCCCTGCCCCGATGCGGCCGGGGCGGATCATTCGCAGGCGCCGCCGCTGGCGCGGTGTCGAACGCTGCTGGGAGGCCCTCCGAAGCGCGCCCGGAACAGGCGGTTGAAGTGCGACAGGTCGGAAAACCCGACTTCAAACGCGATGTCCGAAATCAGCCGGCGGCTATTGCAGGGGTCCGCGAGCATCGAGAAGGCCTTCTGCAGCCGCAATTCGTTCACTCGCTCACTGAAGGAGGCACCCGTCATCTCCAGCAGTCGGTGCAGGTATCGTGGCGAGATTCCGAGCGTTCGCGCGACCAGGCCGACGCTGAGTTCCGGCTTCTGGAAGGAGGCCGCGATTTCCTGAAGCACGGATGCGGTGCGTGCCGCCACGATGGCGCTCTGGCTGCTCTCGCCCACCTTGCCAACCTGTGTCAGTGCCAGCGACATCAGGTCGATGATATGCCCCCTGACGAGTTCTCGACCTTCCGCTGAACCGTTGAAGCGGCTCTTTTCCAGCGAATGGATGTAGTGGCGCAGCAACTGCAGAGCTTCGGAGCTCCGCGGCAGGCGTCGCATCACAGCGTCGTCAGGATGAGCCACCCGCGCACGCAATTCCGCGCTCGGAACCAGTACGGCGATGAATGCGAAATCCTCGGAAGACCCGACGGTCCCCGTCTCGCAGACATGCATGGGAACGGCCTCGCCTCGCCCCAGGCGGACTTCGCGCCCCTGGTGCGTAACATGGAGGCTTCTCGACGGGCAGATCACCAGGCTGAAGGCGTCGTCGCCATCCTTGACGAGTTCATCGTCTCGGAAGGTGATGCCGGGGCTGAACCGCGTACGTGCCACCCGAAGGTCATCATAGATCGGCTCGAAGGAGGTGCTGAACGGTGCGTCCGTCAACGGCCTGAAGTCGATGCGGAGGGAGCGCCGGGCGTACTGCTCGCGCCATCGACGGATCGCATCGCGTTGCATTGTCATGGCGCAACGCCCCTTGCCGAATTTCTGTCTACGGCATCAGGCTCAGCACCCCCTTTATACCACACCGCGCCGGCTATCGGCCAATTGCGCACATCCCGGTCCGGCCGCAGTGCGCCGCTGACCAAGACGGCTTCACCTGAATGAGCGCAGCCTCCGCACGAGAGACCCATTCAAGCGACGCAGCCATCAGGCGCAGGTGACGGATTGATCTGCACCGGCGGCGGCTTGCCGGGCGCGACGAGCATGGTGGCACAGATGACTTGTGTAACCAGACGGCTCATAGCGGGCGTGATTTTCGGGATCGCTGCACCGCTCGCATGCTCTGCCTCCGAAGGCGAGTTGCCGGAACGTCCGGCCCACCGTGCCGGCGTCGGAACCACCCCCGGGCCGGTCGTCTTGCCGGGAACAGGATTTGTTGTCGAACCGGGCGCCCCTGTCGTGACGGGGTCCGGCCATTCGCCGACAGCTCTGCTGCAGGCGATCGCGGCGTGGCTCTCGTCCGAGTTCGGTCTGCCGCCGGTCGAGGAGCTGCCGGCTGTCAACCTGGCGTCCAGACGCCACATGCGCAGCCTTCACCATCGCGAGGTGTCGCCCAGCACCGGAGCCGGCTACACGGCTTCTCGTCTTCCCATCGAGACTAGCGAGGATGTCCTCGCCATCTACGACACCGTGGCGAGGACGATCTATCTGCCGGAGAGATGGTCGGGAAAGACCCCGGCAGATCTTTCCATGCTGGTGCACGAGATGGTCCACCACCTCCAGCACATGGGCGGCTTGAAATTCGCCTGTCCCGGGGAACGGGAGAAGATGGCTTTTGAAGCGCAGGAGCGCTGGCTGCAGCTCTTCGGCAGGAGCCTCGAAGCCGATTTCGAGCTGGACCCGTTCACGATCCTCGCCCGCACCAACTGCTTCCATTAGCACCTGGGGCCACGCGGCCATCCCGCGCCGAGAGCGCAGGCTCAGTCCGGCCGGCTGATCCTGACCACGGCATCGGGGCGCGCTGCGAGGTCGGGCAGCAGCTCGATGCCGAGGCCCGGCGCATCCGACACGGTGATCTCGCCGCGCTCGACACGCGGCAGGTCCGTCACCAGTTCCCGATACCAGCCCGTGTAGAAGGCGCGCACGCTCTCCTGGATCATGGCGTTGCGCGCGTGCAGCGAGAAATGGCAGGAAGCCATGAAGACGACCGGCCCCGTGCAGTCATGCGGGGCGACGGGAATGTGGTGCGCCTCCGCCATGCCGGCGATCTTGCGCGCCTCGGAGAGGCCCCCGCACCAGGAGAGGTCGAGCATGGCGACGCCCGCCACGCCGGTGGCGAGATAGTCGCGGAAGGCGTGAGGATAGGCGAGCGTCTCGGAAGCGCAGATCATGGCGCGCGAGTGCGGGGCGTAGGCCTTCAGCGTCTCCAGCGAGTCCATCCGCACGGGATCTTCGTGCCAGAACGTGTCGTAGGGGGCGAGCGCCCGCGCGATGCGCTGCGCCGCCGGGAGCTGCCACAGCGAGTGGAACTCCACCATGATGTCCATACGCTCGCCCACCGCCTTGCGGATCTTTTCGAACGGCTCGAGCGCCCGTTTCAGCTCCTCCGCCGAGATGTCGAGCCCGCCCGTGCGCTCGGCCGCGATGTCGAAGGGCCAGATCTTCATGCCCGTGATGCCCTGCTCGAGGAGCGAGAGCGCGAGCTCATCGGCGTTGTTCAGAAAGGCGTCGAGATCCTCGTAGGGGCCTTCGGACTCGCCGGTGCCCCAGTTGGCGACCGCCTGGGCGCGGGCATCGCGGATGTAGCGATAGCCGGCGCAGGTGTTGTAGGTACGCACCCGCTCGCGCGAGCGCCCGCCGAGCGCGACCGAGACCGGCACCCCGAGCGTCTTGCCGAACAGGTCCCACAGCGCGATGTCGACGGCCGAGTTGCCGCGCGTCTCGACGCCGGCGCCGCGCCAGCCCAGATAGCCGATAAGGTCGCGGTTGATGGCCTCGATCTGCCGGGGATCGCGGCCGAGGAGCCTCGGGGCCACCGTCTCGTGCACGTAGGCTTCCACCGCGGCCGCGCCCATGAAGGTCTCGCCCAGCCCGACGAGCCCCTCGTCCGTATGCAGGCGGATCCAGACGATGTTGGCGAACTCTCCGAGCCGCAGCGTCTCGACGGCAGTGATCTTCATCGCGACATTCCCGGTCGTGGTGTGTGATCGGCCCCGGCAGGGAGGGCGGCTCGCCGCCCTCCCCGTCCGATTCAGAGGCCAGTCAGTTCTTGCGCACTTCCGCGAGCGCGTCCTGGATACGCTTCACCACGTCCGCGCCGATCGAGCCTGCGTGCTTTTCGTAGACGACCTGCGCCTTCTCGCGCATGCGGTTCTGCTCGTCCGGCGACAGCTCGTTCACCTTCATGCCCGCCTCCTTCAGCTTGGCGAGCGACTTCTCGGAGAGCTCCCGGCTCGCCTTGCGCTGCGCATCGCGGCCGACCACGGCGCATTCGCTGAGGATCGTCTGCTCCTCCGGGGAATAGGTGTCCCAGATCGGCTTCGAGAACAGCACCATGAAGGGCGTGTAGGCGTGGCGCGTCACGGAGAGGTAGTTCTGCACCTCGTAGAACTTGGAGGTGTCGATCGTGACGAAGGGGTTTTCCTGGGCGTCGATCGCCTTGGTCTCGAGCGCGGCGAACACCTCGCCGAAGGCCATCGGCGTCGCGTTGGCGCCCATGTTCTTGAAGGTATCGAGGAAGATGTTGTTCTGCATCACCCGAACCTTCATCCCGTTGAGATCTTCCCACTTCTCGACGGGCACCTTCGAGTTCGTCAGGTTGCGGAAGCCGTTCTCCCAATAGGCGAGGTTCACGAGGCCGTAGTTCGGCAGCATGTCGCTGACGTGCTTGCCGAACTCGCCGTCGAGGACGGCATCCGCCTCCTTCTCGTTGGCGAACAGGAAGGGCAGGTCGAACACGCCGAGCGCCGGCGCGATGCCGACGAGCGGCGAGGTCGAGGTGATGACCATTTCCTGCGTGCCGGAGCGCAGGGCCTGGGTCGCCTGCAGGTCGCCGCCGAGCGCGCCGCCCCAGAAGGCGGTGAGCTTGATCTTGCCGCCGGACTTATCGGTCACGCACTGCGTCATGGCCTTGACGCCGTCACCGACGGGATGGTCGGCATTGACGCCGTTGGACACGCGGATGTTGCGGTCCTTGATCTCGGCTGTCGCAGGCAGGGCGAGCGCCAGAAGGCTGACGGCCGCGAGGGCGAGGATACGCGTCTTCATTTTCTTCCTCCCGATAGGGTTACAGACAATGTCTCGCACCGACCCGGGCCTACCTCAGCCAGGACAGGGGAACGAGCACGAGCTCAGGGAACATGACGAGCAGGAACAGCACGGCGACCTGCGCCAGGAGGAACGGCGCCACGCCGCCGATCACCTGGCCGAGGGGCACGCGCGAGACGCCGCTCACCACGTTGAGGACAATGCCCACCGGCGGCGTGATGAGGCCGATGCAGGTGTTCATCACGAAGAGGATGCCGAAATAGACCGGATCGATCCCCGCCTGCTTGATGATGGGCATGAGCACCGGCGACAGGATGAGGATCGTCGGTGCAAGGTCGAGCGCCGTGCCCACCACGAGCACGAGCAGCATGATGACGAAGAGCAGCAGCTTCGGCCGGTCGATGAGCGGCTGGATCAATTCGCCGATCTCCGCCGGGATGTTGGCGCTCGTGATGAGCCAGGCGGAGACGAGCGCCGAGGCGACGAGGAAGAGGACGACCGAGGTCGTCTTCGCCGCGCGCAGCAGCACGCCGTAGAGATCGCGCGGCTTGAGCTCGCGGTAGATCACCATGCCGACGAAGAGCGCATAGACGGCGGCGACGACGGCCGCCTCCGTCGGCGTGAAGACGCCGAAGCGGATGCCGCCGAGCACGATGAGCGGCATGACGAGCGCCCAGCCGGCGCGGGCGGTCGCCCTGAGGCGCGCCGCGGCAGGCTGGCGCGGCAGCACCGCAACCTTCTCCCGACGCACGAGGATGTTCCACGTGATGAGGAGCGCGATCGCCATCATGAGCCCAGGCACGATGCCGCCCATGAAAAGCTGGATGATCGAGACGTTGGCGGCGACCCCGAAGATGATGAAGGCGATCGACGGCGGGATGACGGGGGCGATGATGCCGCCGGAGGCCATGAGGCCGGCGGCGCGCGGCACGTTGTAGCCGGCGTCGCGCATCATCGGGATGAGGACGGCCGCCAGCGCCGCCGTATCGGCGGCGGCCGACCCGGAGAGGCTCGCCATGATGACGGCCGCGATGACGGCGACGATGCCGAGCCCGCCGCGGATGTGCCCGACGCAGGAGACGGCGAAATCGATGATGCGTTTCGACAAGCCGCCCGTGTTCATGAGCTCGCCGGCGAGCAGGAAGAAGGGGATGGCGAGCAGCGTGAACGTATCCGCGCCCATGATCATGTTCTGGGCGACGATCTGCGTGTTGAAGATGCCCATGTAGGTCATGAGCACGATGCCGCAGAAGATGAGCGCGAAGGCGACCGGGGTGCCGATCGCCATGGAGCCGAGGAGCGAGGCGAGGAAGACGACGATGGTCATTCGGCGTGCTCCCGGATCTCGCTGGTGCCGTGGCCGGCGAAGAGGCGGATCTCGTCCTCGGTGATGCGGCCGGTCAGCGCGCGCAGGATGCGCGCCAGCGTGATGAGCCCGATGCCGCCCGCCGTGAAGAAGCCGATGCCGAAGACGTAGCTGAGGGGCAGCCCCGTGACGGGCGCGGTCATCGTGGCGTTGATCGGATACTGCTTCCAGGTGCCCCAGAAGAAGACGACGCAGCACAGGAGGATGATGAGGTCCGACAGGATCATCGAGATGAGCTGGCCAGCGCGCGGAAAGATACCGACCAAGGTCTCGACGCCGAGATGGGCGCGCTCACGAAAGGTGACGACGGCGCCGATGAAGGTCAGCCACACGAAGAAGTAGCGCGACAGCTCCTCCGACACCGTGATGCCGGAGTTGAAGCCGTAGCGCAGCACCACGTTGCCGAACACCATGACGACCATGCAGACGAGAAGCCCTACGAGGAGGACTTCAAGCAGCCGGAACGTCCGGTCGATCAATCCTTGCATGGACGATATTCTCCAGATGTCGTGTCGAGAGTGCGACGTAGATGTCCTGCCGCGCCGATTCGATGAGTTGCGTCAGTGCCCGGCGGGCACCTTCGCCGTCGTGGCCGATGATGGCGTCGGCCACGGCCCGGTGCAGGGGCAGCGCCCTGCGCGCGCTTTCCATGTCCACCACCGAGAGATGGAACGAGAGCTTGAGAGCGTTGGCGACGATCGGCACGAGATGGCGCAGGAACTGGTTCCGCGAGCCGTTGAGGATGGTCTCGTGAAAGACGAGGTCCGCCGCGTGATAATCCCCCTCGCCGTGGACGGCGGCTGCCGTCATCTGCTTGAAGGCCTCATCGAGGGCCGCCGCGGGGAAATCGGGATTGCGCGCCGCGAGCTCCGCCGCATAGGGCTCGATGCCGAGCCTAAAATCGATTAGATCATTGACGAATTCGCGGGTGACCCCGGACTCGAGTCGCCAGGCGATCACCTGCGGGTCGAACAGGTGCCAGCGGTCGAGCGGCTCGATGCGCGTGCCGTGTCGGCGCCGCACGCTGACGATGCCCTTGGCGGCGAGCGTCCGCATGGCCTCGCGCACCACCGTGCGGCTGACGCCGAGCTCGGCGCCGATCTCCGTCTCGTTCGGGAGGGGATCGTGAACGTCGAACCGGCCGGCGACGATCCAGCCGGCGAGCCGGTCCACGGCGTCCTGGTGCAGGGAGCGCATGGCGGGGATGCGACGAGGCTCTTCGGCCTTCACGCCGACAGCCGCCTTGAGCGCGCTTCGCCCCGGATCTCGCTCATCCATTCCTCCCACGCGTTGAATGCGGCCACCTGTGCGGCCTTGGCTACATAATACGTATGATGAATAGAGTGCCAAGTTGAATCGTTGCTGCAGCGCACAATGGAGCCCGTGCGGTTGCACCGTTCTGCTGAACACAAGCGATCGCTTCGTCTTCCGGAGGGGGCGCGAGGCCAGGATCGCCAGCGATCCGCCTGCAAACCGAGCGCCAGCGAGTTTCTCCACCCGAACCGGAGTGGAGAGATCATCACACACGATCGCGGCGGCGTCGTTTATGCGGTCGGCAGCCGCTCGGACCTGCGGGCTTGCCGCAACAGCCAGCCGCGAAGCAGGACCAACAGCGATCCCGATGCCCTGGATCGCTGCTTTGATGAAGCAGGATGCGCGGTGCCGCGATCCTCATGGATATGCCGACAGGCCACGGGCGTCGAGGTCATCTTCGGCGTGCCGGACGATACCAATGTCCCCTTCTATGAGGCATCGCAGCTTCGCGAGAGACGAGATTCGCCATGTGATGGCCCGTGACGAACGGTCGGCGGGCTACGTGGAAGTGGTATCCGCGGCGGGCGGCCGGGCCTCTTCGATGATGACATGGTCATCGTCCTTCTCAGCCTCCTCGCGCGGCGCCTTCCAGGCGATCAGGCGGTAGAACATCGGGATGAGGAAGGTGGCGAGGAAGGTCGCCGCCAGCATGCCGCCGATGACGCCGGTGCCGATGGAGTGCCGGCTGGCCGAACCGGCGCCGGAGCTGACGGCGAGCGGCACGACGCCGAGGATGAAGGCGAGCGAGGTCATGATGATGGGCCGGAAGCGCAGGCGCGCCGCGGCGATGGCCGCCTCCGCCGCGCTCATCCCCTCCTCGCGCTTCAGGACGGCGAATTCCACGATGAGGATGGCGTTCTTCGCCGCGAGGCCGATGAGCGTCACGAGGCCGATCTGGAAATAGACGTCGTTCGTCAGCCCGCGCAGCCACACCGCAAGCAGCGCGCCGAGCAGCGCGAAGGGCACGGCGGTGATGACCGCGAACGGCAGGCTCCAGCGCTCGTACTGCGCGGCGAGGATCAGGAAGACCATGATGATGCCGAAGATCATGGCCTGCGCGCCGGTGCCGCTCGTCGCCAGCTCCTGGTAGGCCGATCCGGTCCAGGCCACCTGGAAGCCGCTCGGCAGCGCTTCCTGCGACGCGGCCAGCATCGCCGCAATGGCCTCGCCCGAGGTATGGCCCGGCGCCGGATCGCCCGTCACCTTGGCCGCATTGAAGGCGTTGAAGCGCTCGAGCTGGTCCGGCCCGATGATGCGCTCCGCCCGGGCAAGGGCGCTCAGCGGCACCATGCTGCCGTTGTCGCCCCGCAGGAAGACGTGGCGCATGTCGTCCGGCGACTGGCGGAACGGCGCCTCCGACTGCAGGTTGACCTGGTAGTTGCGGCCGTAGAGCGTGAAGTCGTTGACGTAGAGGCTGCCGAAGGTCGCCTGCATCGCCTCGAACACGGAGCTGATCGGCACGCCGAGGGCCTTCGCCTTCTCCCGGTCGAGGTCGATGCGATATTGCGGCACGCTGGTGCTGAAGGTGGTGCGCACGTTGGTGAGCTCCGGCCGCTGCGCAGCCGCCTCGACGAGCTTCGAGGTCGCGGCCGCCAGCGCGTCGATGCCGCCGCCGGTTCGATCCTGGACATAGAGCTCGAAGCCGCCGGTCGTGCTGAGCCCCATGATCGGCGGCGGGTTGAAGGCGAGCACCATCGCATCCTTGATGCCGGCATTCATGCCCATGAAGGGGCCAGCGAGGTTGCGCGCGTCGAGCTCCGGCGTCCTGCGCTCGCTCCAGTCCTTGAGCGTGACGAAGGCGGTGCCGGCGCTCGTCTTGCTGCCGGACGACAGGAGGTCGAAGCCGGCGACCGAGAAGACGTTCTCCACCGCCGGATGGTTGCCGATATTGGTCGTCGCGGCCTCCATGGCCGCCTCCGTGCGGGCAAGCGAGGCCGCCGGCGGCAGGATGGCGACGCTGAAGAGCATGCCCTGGTCCTCGTCCGGCACCAGCGAGCCCGGCACCGTCGCGAAGAGATAGGCCGCCCCGCCGCACACACCCGCGAAGATGAGGAGGCCGATGACGAAGCGCTTCACGAGGAAAGTGACGCCCGCCGCGTAGCCGTCCGTCAGCCGCTCGAAGGCGCGGTTGAACAGGCGGAAGGGCAGCGCCGGCTCGTGATGCCCCGGCTTCAGGATGAGGGCGCAGAGCGCCGGCGTCAGCGTCAGCGCCACGATGCCGGAGATCGTCACCGACATGGCGATGGTCACGGCGAACTGCTTGTACATCTCGCCGGCGAGCCCGCCCATGAAGGAGACGGGCACGAAGACCGCGCAGAGGACGAGCACGATGGCGATGACCGGCCCGGTCACCTCGCCCATGGCCTTGATGGCGGCCTGGCGCGGCTTCAGGCCCTCGCTCGTCATGATGCGCTCGACGTTCTCCAGCACCACGATGGCGTCGTCGACGACGATGCCGATGGCGAGCACGAGGCCGAAGAGCGTGAGCAGGTTGATGGAGAAGCCGAGCAGATACATGCCGGCGAAGGTGCCGATGATCGAGATCGGCACGGCGATGACGGGAATGAGCGTCGCCCGCCAGTTCTGCAGGAAGAGGAAGACGACGAGCACCACGAGCACGATGGCCTCGACGAAGGTGTGGATCACCTCCTCGATCGAGCCCTCGATGAACTTCGTCGTGTCATAGGGAATGCGATAGGTGATGCCGTCGGGGAACCCCTGCTGCAACTCGTCGAGCCGCGTCTTGATCGCCGACATGGTGTCGAGCGCATTGGCGCCGGGCTGCAGGTAGACGGCGATCGGCACCGCCGGCGTGCCGTTGAGCTTGCCTTGAACGGCATAGCTCTCCGCGCCGAGCTCGACGCGCGCCACGTCCTTCAGCCTGAGCGCCGCACCGTTCGCGTCCGCGCGCAGGATGATGTTCTCGAAGGCGGTGGCGTCCGGCAGGCGCCCGGCCGTGGTCGCCGAATAGGTGAAGGCCACCGTCTTGTCGTTGGGCTCGTCGCCGAAGCGGCCGGCGGCGAACTGGGCGTTCTGCTCGCGGATGGCGGCGGCGACGTCGGACGGTGTCAGGTTGTACTGAGCGAGCTTGTCCGGCCGCAGCCACACGCGCATCGAATAGTCGAGCTGGCCGAGGAGCGAGGCATCGCCGACGCCGGGAATGCGCTTCAGATCGTCGATGACGTTGAGCAGCGCATAATTGCCGACATAGGTGGAATCGTAGCGGCCATCCTCGGAATACATGGCGACGAGGCCGAGGATCGAGGTCGAGCGCTTGGCGACCGTGACGCCAAGGCGCGTCACCGCCTCGGGCAGCGAGGAGGTCGCCCGTTGCACGCGGTTGTTGACGTCGATGGTGGCCTGGTCCGGATCCGTCCCCTGCGCGAAGGTGACGGTGAGCTGCATCTGGCCGCTCGAGGAGTTCGAGGACTGCATGTAGAGCATGCCCTCGACGCCGTTGATCTGCTGCTCCAGCGGTGCGGCGACCGTCTGGGCGACGGTTTCCGCGCTCGCGCCCGGATAGGTCGCGGAGACGACGACCTGTGGCGGCAGCAGCTCGGGATATTGCGCGATCGGCAGGACGCGGATGGCGACGATGCCGGCGAGCACGATGACGATGGAGATGACGGCCGCGAAGACCGGCCGGTCGACGAAGAAGCGGTTCATTGTCTTGCTGCCAGATCGGCCTTGGTCACGGGCGGGGTCGCGGCGACGGCCGCGCCGGGACGCACCTTGATGACGCCTTCGGTGATGAGCCTGTCGCCCGCCGCAAGGCCCGAGAGGATGACGAAGCCGCCCTCGACCTGCGCGCCGGTCGTGACCGGACGCGCCTGCGCCTTGCCCTCGGTGTCGACGGTATAGACGAACTGCCCCTTCGGCCCCTGCATCAGGGCGCCCTCCGGCACGACGATGGCCCCGTCCAGGGTGAGCCCCTTGATCGTCGCGCGCACGAACTGGCCGGGGATGAGCCGGCCCTCGGGATTGGCGACGACGGCGCGGGCGCGCAGCGTCCCCGTGGAGACGTCGATGCTGCTCGCGGTGAAGTCGATGGTGCCCTCGCGCTCGTAGGCCGTTCCGTCGCGGAAGGCGATGGCGACCTTGAGCTCCGTGGAATGCCCGCCCCTCTCCTCCTGCCGCGCGAGCAGGCGACGAATGTCGGCCGCCTCCGCATCGGAGAAGGAGAAGTTGACGTAGACCGGATCGAGCTGGGTGATGGAGGTCAGAAGGCTCGCATCCGACCCGGTGCCGATGAGGCTGCCTTCCGGCACCTCCTCAAGGCTCGTGACGCCACTGATCGGCGCCGTCACCTGCGTATAGTCGAGGTTGAGCTGCGCCGTCTTGACCGCCGCCTCGGCCGCAGCCATGGCGGCGCGCGTCAGCTCCTCGTTGGAGACGGCATCATCGCGCGCCTTCTCGCTGCCGATGTTCTTCTCGTAAAGGCTCGCCGCCCGCTCGGCGTCGCGCACCGCCTGGTTATGCTGCGCGACAGCCTGCTGCAGGCGCGCCTTAGCCTCGGCCAATGCCGCCTCGTAGCGGTCCGGATCGATGACGAAGAGGATGTCGCCGGCCTTAACACGGGCGCCCTCGGTGAACTTGCGCTCGAGCAGGATGCCGCCGACGCGCGCCCGCACCTGCACCTCGCGGAAGGCGGAGATGCGGGCGGCGTACTGGAAGGTGAGCGGCACATCCCGCGCCGCGAGCTCGACCACGGTGACCTGCGGCGGCGGCGCGCCCTGCTGGGCCCCCGCCTGCCCGATCGGCGCGGCCGCGAGAAGCGCAGCCACCAGGGTCGCTGCGAGCGGCTTTGCGATTGACGAGGGAAAAGCTGTAGGAATGGCCATGGCGGATCACCGGACGGAGCTGGTCGACATTGCGGTGCAGCATATATACATTCATGAATGTCTGTAAAGAGGCCGAAGGTCGGATCAGGGGATTATGAATGCGCAGGACGAAGGCCGAAGCGGAACAGACGCGCGAGGCGGTGCTCGATGCGGCTGCCGAGGTTTTCTTCGAGCACGGTGCCGAACGCGCGACGCTGGAGCAGATCGCACGTCGCGCCGGCGTGACGCGCGGCGCCATCTACTGGCACTTCAAGGACAAGGCCGAGGTGCTGAAGGCCCTGCGCGAGAGCACGCGCCTGCCGCAGGAGGACCTTTTGGAGCACGCGCTGGCGCACGGGCACGAGGATCCGCTCGGCCTCCTGGAGACCGCCGGTGTCGCCATCCTGGAGATCGTTGCCGCCGACGAGCGCCGCCAGCGCATCCACGCCATCCTCTCGCGCACCTATGCGACGAGCGGCCCGATGGCGGAGGTCGCCGCGCAGGTGGAGGAGATCAACCGGGACGTCGCCGACCGGCTGCTGCGCATCATGCAGCTCGCCGAGCGCGGTGGCACGCTGGCGCCCGGCTGGCAGCCGGAGACGGCCGCCCGCGCCCTGCAATGCGTCTTCGGCGGCCTTCTCAACGAGTGGCTGCGCAGCAACCGCGCCTTTTCTCTGGTCGAGGTCGGCGCCAAGCTGGTCCGAACCCTGATCGCGGGGATGCGCGCCTGAAACCGCCTCCCACGAGGTTCGTCAGCGCGGCATCGTGCCGAGGCATTTGCGCCTGAGGAACGGCCACAGGATGATGCGGAAGGCCTCGTTGCGCACCGGGGCGAGCACGAAGCTCTCCATCAGGTGCCCGACCGCCGCCAGGTATCGGCCGCGCGAGGTCTCGTTGGACGAGCGCGCGAAGGCGATGGCGGCCCGGAAGGACCGGCCGAGCGCCCCTTCCCGCCGGGACAGGCGCTCGAGGTGGTCGTCCACCATCGGGTCGAGGCCCTTGTCGACGAGGGCGGTGTTGGCCGAGGAGTCGCGCCAGACATCGGCGAGATAGTCGTTGAGGAAGCCGAGCACGACTTGCGGATGGTCGGCGAGGCGCAGGAACAGGTCCCAGTCCTCGTAGCGCGGATAGCGCAGGTCGTAGCCGCCGACGGCCGCGATGAGGTCGCGCCGCGCGATCAGCGTCGATCCCGGGCAGGTGAAGCATCCCCAGACGTAGTGACCGATCTCCATGCGCGGCGGATAGGGCCGGTAGGCCGGCTCCACCTGCCCGTCGGGCCAGATGAGATCACAATTGGTGCAGCAGACGTTGATGCCGTGGGCGGCCATGAACGCGAGCTGGCGCGCGAGCTTGTCCGGCCGCCACGCGTCGTCGCTGTCGAGAAACGCCACCCACGTGCCTTGCGCCGCGGCGATCCCCGTGTTGCGCGCCGCCGAGGCCCCGGCGTTCGTCTCGTGCCGGATGACGCGGATCCGCCCGGCATAGGGCGCGAGCACCGCCGCCGTGTCGTCGTGCGAGGCATCGTCCACCACGATGATCTCCCCGGGCGCGAGCGACTGCGCAAAGACGCTCTCGAGCGCCCGCACGATGCAGTGCGCCCGGTTGTAGGTGGGGATGACGACGCTGATCTCGGAGGGATGCATCGGTTTGAAAGGTTCCATCAGCCTTGCGAGGCTACTAAGCCAGCCCTGCCCCGATGCCAAGGCCGGGCTAGCGGCCGCCCCTGGAAATAGCGCTTGCCCCGGCCCGCTGCAATTTTCCATGCAGGAGCTGCAGCGCGACGCTCGGATGCCGCACGAGCGCACGCACCAGCAGCCCGAGCGAAGCCCCCCGCCGCCGCTGCGCCCACAAACCGCGCGCAGCACGCATCAGGAAATGCGCCAGACGCGGATCCCGCCGTGCTTCGACAGGCAATTCAGCATAGTCGCGCAGGGCCTGCTCGATCGTCGCGAGGTCGGCAAGGGAGAGCATGTTGTGTTTGTGCGTAAACAGTTCCGCTTCGATGTCGCTGCGCAGATGCGGCGGGATCAGCTCGATCGTAGTGTCATCGATGACGTCGACATCGTTGGTGGGATCGGCGAGGCCGGCAGCGCGTGTCCGGTGGGCGAGACGGGCAATGATGGTCGCGAGAGCCTGCTGGCGCCGATGCACGAAGGAGACATTCGCGTCGTGCTGCCGGTAATCGAGGACCGGAACCGGAACGTTCTCGATGGAATAGCCCGCATCGTGGATGCGCAACCAGAGATCGTAGTCTTCCGCATGCTTGTATTGCGGACGGTAGCCGCCAAGCTGAACAACGACATCACGGCGCATGACGACTGTGGGATGGGCGAGCGGCGGCGCATCCGACGTGAGGAAGCGCGTCAGTGTCTCGCCGCCGGTGGGATAATCCCCAACCCGCAGAAGCAGGCCTTCAGCGTCGACGATGTTGACGAAGCCACCGACGACGGCAAGCTCCGGCCGTCCCTCGAACCGCGCGAGCTGGAGCTCGAAGCGGCGCGGCAGGGCCACGTCGTCGGCGTCCATGCGCGCGATGAAAGGCGCGACGGCGAGCTCGATCCCGCGATTGAGCGTCGCGACAAGCCCCCGGTTCTCCTGATGAAAGGCGCGGATCCGCCCGTCACGCGCGGCATAGCCGTCGATGATCTCTCCGCTGCCATCCCCCGAGCCATCGTTGATGATGATGAACTCGAAATCCTCGAAGGTCTGGCCAAGTACGCTCTCGATGGCGGCGGCCAGGAAGCGCTCGCCATTGTAGACCGGCAGGAGCACGCTCAGCGCGGGGCTGCTCATTTGAGGATGATCCAGCCTTCGGGGAAGAGATCCATCACATTGGTCGTCGCCAGCCGCGAGCGCGTGAACCACTGTCCGGGCGCGATCGTCACCTTGTCCGGCGAAGGGTTCAGCCACGCTCCCCACCAGGAATAGGAGCTGTTGGCAATGATGTGATGATGGCAGCCCGCCATCAGGAACATGTCCTCCCAGCTCCGCTCCGGGTCGGTACGCACGACATGGGCGCGCGGCAGATCGGCGAAGGCCTGCTGCACGAAATCTGGCTCGTCGGAAAACAGGAAGAAATCGACGTCCTCGCCGAAGATGCGGCGAATGACGGCAATGGCGCGACCGTAATAGCCCTCGCCAAGCGCGGCGTGCACGGCCGCGGCATCAGGGTTCGTCACATAGTCTCCGCGCCGCACGTGCAGAGACACGCTGCAGCGCGACGCCGCGATGCGCTGCGACCACTCCTGTGCGGCGGGGCCGAAGGGCTCGATCGGCTGGAAGTGCCTGCGCAGCACATCCTGACAACCGGCAAAATAGAGGGGGCTCTGGAAATAGCCCTCGAGCCTGATCTCGTCACCCGTGAGCGTGAAGAACGCCTCGTCGAAATGGAAATGGGGTTCGACATAGAGGCCATTCGCCTTCACGCCCCCACCCGTCAGGCGCCGGACGACCCTTGCCGGCAGGGACCGGCCGGCCGGTCGGCGCAACGGCTGCTCCGCAGAGATATCCTGCGGCACCTGCAACCTGTCGAGCTGATAGGGCCAGGTCGCGTAGGCAGAGAAAGCGGAGAGGTCGAGCGTAACCCGCGCCTCCCGCCGCACCGCGAGGCCCAGCGCAGCCGCATATTGAAACATCTGGTTGCCGAGACCGCCGACAAGGCGGATCGTGATGGTCGGGCTACTCAAAAAAACGTCTCCGGTCGTTCAGCAGGTGCCTGCGCAGGCGCCAGACCCCGTACCGCCCCAGCATTCCCCCGAGCGCAAGCCACAGATCGCCACGGCTCTTGAACAAGGAGCGGGCGAGAGGACTATCATGGCTCTCAAGCGCCCGATAGAACGCATCGATCCGCTGCGGTTCCAGGATGCTTGGCAACAGCAGCAACAAGGCCCGCCTGCGCAAATTCGAGCGGAAGGCGGGGCTCGAAGCGACGACATCGTCCCATTTGCCGAAAATGATCAGATGCTGGAGGAAAAAATCGAGCGCTCTGCGCTTGGCATTCTGTCGCTGGATACTGTTCCCGTGAATCCGTATCTGGACCACAGGCTCTTCAGTAAAGTCGAAATCTGCGACAGACGCCAGACGGATCCACATATCCCAGTCGGCGCCGTGGAACAGGCGCTCATCAAAGCGCCCCACCCGATCGAGCACGTCGCGTCTCACGACAACCGACGAAGCCGATCCCGAGACGACATAATTCTCCAGCAGCACCTGGTGAAAGATGTTGCCACGCCTCTTCGGTGGCACGACCAGAGCGTCTTTGAGAAGATCGCCGTTCTCGTCAATGTGCACATAGGCGCTGTGTACGACGCCGACACGATCGTCAGCCTCCGCAAAGACTCGCATCTGCGCCTCGAGTTTGCGCGGCAGCCAGATGTCGTCAGCGTCCAGGAAAGCGATGTAGGGGGCATTCGACGCGTCGATGCCGCCGTTGCGGGCCGACGACTCGCCCCCATGCGGCAGCCGCAGATGCTCGACAGTGTCGAACTCCCGGGCGAGCCGTTCGGCGATGGCCGGAGTGGCGTCGGTCGAACCGTCATCCGCTATGATGATCCGCGCCGCCGGCAGTGATTGTCCGGCCGCCGAGCGAACGGCCGCCTCGAGATACTTCGCCCCATTGTAAACCGGGATGACCACATCGACGTCGCGACTTCCGGCGGCACCAGCCATGACCGTTATATCCAACCTTCCGTAAAGCCCGCCCGAGGGCGATCAGACCTAAGAGATACCGGGTTCTTTTCCCGTCCCGCCCGGACGCAACAGCTTCGACACCCCAGTCTGCCACGCGGCATGCCTGGCCAGAGCCATACAAAATTCCTTGGCGAAATCCGCCCACCCACTGAAGAGCGGTCCCTGGGCACCGATTCTCGATTCCCGGACCACACGCATGAAGGCAGCAATTTCTCGAGGGTACTGCCAGGCTTGGACAGCCAGAAGTGCCGCGCGACGGCGCAACGTTCGAGGGAGTTGCGGTAGAAGCGCGACCTCCGCCGGCCATTTCGAATAGATCATCAGATGCTGCGCAAGAAACCCCAGCTGCCGACGTCGAAACAGCCTGTTCTGTGCACTCCTGCCGTGGACCCGCACATGCACCAGTTCCTCCGCCACATAATCAAAGGTGCCGACAGCGGCAAGCCGCAGCCAGAGGTCCCAATCTTCCCCATAATAAAGACGCTCGTCGAACCGACCCACGAGGTCCAGACTGCTCCGCCGGATCAGAACCGCCGAGGCTGATCCTGACACCGCGTTGTCTCCGGCCAGCAATTCGCGGAATATTCCGCCCCGTAAGCTCGGTGGTGTAATCGCTATTCCGGATATACGTGACCCCGCAGCGTCAATGCATTCATAGGCACAATAGACAAGTGCCAGATCGACATTTGATGATGCGAATACCGCTGCCTGCCTGGCCAGCTTCTCTGCTGCCCAGAGGTCGTCCGCATCCAGGAAAGCAATGAACGGGGAGGACGATTCCCCTATGCCAGCGTTCCTTGCCGCCGACACGCCCCCATGCGGCAGCCTCAGATACGTGACGAACGCCAATTCCGATGCGAGCTTTCTGGCGATGGACGGCGTCTCATCCTGCGATCCATCATCGGCAATGATAATTCTGGCCGGCCTCAACGTCTGAGCGGCAGCAGAACGGACGGCCTGTTCAAGATAGGATGCGCCATTGAACACCGGAATGATGACATCTATCTCCGGGCCGGCCTGCGGTCTGCCGCTCAATCACTCCTCCTCGTCCAACCTTCCCACACAAAAGGATATCGCCACGCAAGCCGATGCGTCCTGCGCAGCTCTCTTGCAAGAGAACGGTAGCGGCGACGGGCATTGGGTACATTCAGATGAAACTGGATCTGCAGGTCTTTGATACGCTTGATATGCCCCGTCGCTACAAGTCGCTCCAGCAGGGCATACTCGCCTCCCTCGATATTCAGCTTCGCCAAATCGAACTCTCTTGTCGGGCTCTCGTCGAGATAACGTGCAGCATCAATCAACCTTACGTCGACCAGGGCTCCCGGCTCGCATACGAATGCGCCGGACGCGTCGTCATCGATACTGAACTTTGCTTCGCCGTCGCGCTCGGCCAGCGCAGCTTCTATCACGTTCACCCGGGGGTCGCCTGAAAAGCGCGACCGGATGATGTCCGCAAACTGCGGGATGGGCTCGAAAACAGTAACGTTGGCCCCGAAGTCTCCGATCAGCCGGGCTGCGAAGTCACCTCTGAACCCACCAACGTCGAGAACATGGCTGGTGGCGTTCAGCTTATACGCATAGCGGATCCGTTCTTCGGGTTCGTCCCTCAGCCAAGCCTGATGCGATCGATAATGAATGTCGCGCATCTTGCGCGCGAAATCTTTCGAACGCACCCAGCTCGATTTCCAGCCATCGCGAGCGCCTTTGGCTGCTCTATGGAGCGCGGGGGCCCGCTTCAGAAGCTGGACCAGCCGGCGGCGCGCCCGCATCTTCGCGGACTGGAAATGTTCTTCCGGAAGAACGGAAATCGGCACACCCGCTGTCAACGGCTCCTGAGCCACGTCCCTCGCCACCCGCGCCAGCAAAGCGAACAGATTGTGCTCGTAGAGCACGCGCCGGCGCGCCTCCTCGAGCAACGGCTGCGCCCGCTCGGCTTCGTCGGATTGGATGACACGCTTGATCGTTTCGATAGCCTTGGCCGGATCGTAGATGTCGATCGCCGTGAAGCTCCCTTCCGGGAAGTATTCCCCGATGTTCCGGCAGCCATGATAGATCGGATAGGTCAGCGTCAGGAACGGGTCGGCAAGCTTCTCCGTCCAGTAATCGTCGATGGCGCAATTCTCCAGCGCGATATGATACCAGTACGGCGCAAGCACCTGCAGCTTGTCACCAAAGTCGTTGATGCCCCGTCCGAATACGTCCATCTGATCGCCGAAATGTTCCTTCAATTCGGCAACGAAACGCAGGCGGGCGCGATGCTCCTCGGTGAAGGCCTTGTTCGATGAGACGACGGAAACGAGCTTCGTCTTCTCTGGGCGGAACGTCTCGAAATCCCGGACGGTCAGCGGCTCGGCGAGCAATGATCCATCGGCGCTCCAAGCCCCGACATGCCAGGGCAGACCGACCTGGGTGAAGCGGCGGCCGCCGTGGGCGGTGTCGCGATCAGTCGTCAGCACCGTTCCGAACTGGTCGAGGAAAGCGGCGTTGTATCGCTTCACGTTCTGCGGCTCGGAGGCCACGAAGACGAGACGGCAGCGGTCGAGCGGCACCTCGACCGCCTGCGGCAGTGCGTCGAAGACGAAACAGCAATCGCAGCCGGCAAGATCGCCGCCGAAGACGAACTGCACGCCGTCCCAAACGAGATCCTCCTCCGGGAACTGGCGCCACCACGCCCATTCAGGAGCCGAGGAAACAAAACCAGCCTTGATCACATACGCCCCCTGACAGCCCGGATGGCGGAACGCCCGGTCCGGAAAACGTATCGCACGCCGCGGAACAACGGCGGAGGCAGTGTCTGGCGCAACGTTTCCGCCGTCTTCCCCGGCAGTTGCGGCAGCCAGGCGCGCAGTTCACCGTAAGACGCCCGTACCGACCTGCGCACGCGGTCCCCCACGGGCTCCCGCGGGCGCGCCTCCATGATCAAACGGCAATCCCGCAGGTCTTTCTTGGCGCCGCGGAAGCTCTTGAACAGGAGAACGGTCTCGAGGGAGAGATATTTGACGCCCTTGTAGCTGAAATGGTACGCAGGATTGAAGACGAGCTCATCGACCGGGATCTGGAACTCCCGATACTCATCGTTGTGGCAGGCAAGCTCGCCGCCCCCAAGAAGCGGAAAGCTTTGCTGAGGGACGATATAGTCGACATCATTACAGTCCCGCAGCCCGAAAGCCGCCAGAACCGCCCCGGAGTCGATGCAATAGGCCGCCGGATTGGCCACGGCGCCCAGGCCGGCCTCGTATTCCGCCAGGAGCTTGCGGAATCGCTTCGGCTGGAACGTCGGCCGCAGGTTCAGGAACTTCACGCCATTGGGATTGAGGACGAGGTCCCCGATCCAGCGCGTCTCCCGATGCGTGTCGTTCATGTGCACGTAGTGCAGTTCGGGAAAAGCCTGCCGCACATGTTCCTTCGTGGGGCGCGAGCCTTCGCCCGGCGGCGTCTTGACAAAGACGACCTTGGCATCGCCCCCGTTGGGAAAGCGCAACCGCACGAATCGATCGAGCAGGTCCATGTTCCACCAGGGCTCGTGCCCGTACAGCAGCTCGATGAGGTTACGGCGCCCCTGCTCGGTCAGGGAAATGTCCTTGGCATGGATAATCTGCGTCTTCTCCGCGAGCCGGCTCAGGGCCGCATCGACCTCGGCCCAAGGGGCGGGAAAGAAAACCGCCGCATAGCAATCCTCGTCGAGCGCCAGGTATTCGTTGACGAGTTGCTCGACGACCGCCGCGCTCATGCCGATGCGCAACAGGGCTGCCGCATCCTGTTTCTGCAGCGGACCCTCGAGTCGGACCGCGTCGACAGGTTGCTTGAAATAGAGCGCCGTCGCCAGCCGGTGGGCGCCGTCGACAACCGTATTGCCCGTATAGGGTACGAGACCCCGCGCCTGGTCGTAGCCGTTCAGCGACACATCGTCGATGAGTGCCGTGAAATGCCGGAGATAGTCGGTAAAACTGCTCTTCCGGCCATCACCGTCCCGGAACTCGGCGTTCCAGCTCTCCAGCAGATGGCGATAGACACTCGTGCCCCAGCCGACGGCCCAGCCCTGTTCGCGCTGGCGCACGAAAACGTACCGGGCCATGAGATCCAGCCTATCCGGAGAAACCAGCGCGAGAGGATCGCAACGTTCGATGCGCGCCTCGGCCGGCACGCGGTAATAGTTGAAGACGTTTGCGTCGATGCGTGTCCTGATCGGATCTCGCGCTGCGCGACTCATACTTTCCTCCCCGCCGCAGATACGCCGATCGGCGAAGGGGCCATCCGGAACCCCCGGCAAATGGATGCACACTTTAGGAACATGATAAAGAACGTTAATCCGATTCCCGTGTGGATCCTGCATGCCAGGTGAGGACAGGCGCAGCGCTGCCGGGCCGGCGAGAACGCCAGTAGGGCGAAGGGCTCAATCCTCCCGCAATCTGAAGCTGAACGTGGGCGGAAGTACTTCCAGGCTCCGAGAACCATCCCTGGCCGTGCAGGGATGCGAAGAAGTCGACCCGATACTTTCCTTCATTGAGCAGATGGGGTGGAATTTGCGCGTAGAGCTTGTTTCGTCCCAAGCTCAAGCTGGGCCATTCATGTTCCGCCCGGTCCGTCGTCACCGACCAGAAAACCTGCTGGCCCTGTTCGTCGATGACAGCGAAGCCGAAGTTCAGCAACGGGCTCAAGCGGTGGATATCCACCTCGATCTCGACCGTGGCGGGTCGATCGTTTGGCGTCGGCTGATCAAGGGTGCTGCCCTCCGCATCGACTACGCGGAACGAGCGCAGGCTGAAATATTCGCTATCGAGAGGGCTGTCCTCCGCTGTGATATAGGCGCCTTTCAGGGCACCGCCGCTGCCGAGCAGATAGCGCCCGCAAACCTCGTGCACCGCGCGCGTGTCTTCGCGAATGCTGCCACGCTCCAGCCACAGGACGCGCGAGCACAGCTGCATCACCGCATTCATGTTGTGCGATACGAACAGCACGGTGCGGCCGGAATTCGCCACGTCCTTCATCTTGCCGAGGCACTTCTTCTGGAAATCGGCATCGCCGACCGCCAGCACCTCGTCGACGACCATGATCTCGGGTTCGAGATGCGCCGCCACGGAGAAGGCGAGGCGCATCTTCATCCCGCTCGAATAGCGCTTGATCGGGATGTCGAGGAAATCGCCGACGCCCGAGAATTCCACGATCTCGTCGAAGCGGGCGCGAATCTCGTGCTTGCGCAGGCCGAGAATGGCGCCGTTGAAATAGATGTTCTCCCGCCCCGACAACTCGGGATGGAAGCCCGTGCCGACCTCGAGGAGCGAGCCCACCCGCCCGCGGATGCGGGCCGTGCCTTCGCTCGGCGCCGTGATCCGCGACAGCACCTTCAGCAAGGTGCTTTTTCCCGCCCCGTTGCGGCCGACGATGCCCACGACCTCGCCTTCGGCGACGTCGAAACTGACATTGCGCAGCGCCCAGAAGGACCGTGCGGCCTCCTTCTGCTCTGTTGCCGGCGCACGTGAGAACAGCCGGCGGGCGGCATCGGCCAGGCTCTCACGCAAGGTGGCATAGGCCGGCGCGCCGGTGCCGCTCAATGCATATTGCTTGCCGAGGTTGTCGACGGTGATGATGGCGGACATCGCTCAGATCCTGTCGACGATGGCCGGCTCGAGCTTGCGGAACGTGCCGAGCCCGAGCGCCGTAAGGCCGATGACCCATGCGGCAAGGACCGCATAGCTGAGGAGACCGGGCCACGGCGCGGCAATGATGATGGCGCGCATCGTGTCGATGAGCGTCGCCACCGGGTTGAGCGCATAGAGCCACTGATACTGCGGCGGCACGAAGGTGACCGGATAGATCACCGGCGTCAGATACATGGCGATCTGAACGAAGAACGGCAGGGCAATGCCGACATCGCGATAGATCGCGTTGAGCGGCGAGAGCACGAGCCCGATGCCATAGCCGAGGAGCCCTGCGGCAAGAAGGATGAGCGGCAAAAGGACGATCAGCGGCGACGGCACCATGCCATAGGCGAGCATCATCGCGACGAGCACGACGAGCGCGATGAGGAACTCGACGGCCGCCGACAGAGTCGGCACGAGCGGCAGGAGCAGGCGCGGGAAGAAGACCTTGGTGATGATGGCCTCGTTCTTCACCAGCGAGCCCGACGCCTCGACGACGACGCGGCTGAAGTACTGCCACATCAGGAGGCCGGAGAAGACGAAGATCGGATAGGGAATCCCGTCCGTCGGAATGCGGGCCAGATAGCTGAACACGAAGGTGAAGATCGCCGTCGTCAGCACGGGCTGCAGCAGGGCCCAGGCGATGCCGATCAGCGACTGCTTGTAGCGGATCTGGATCTCGCGCAGCGCCAGCGTCCAGGCGATATCACGGTTCGTCCACACGTCCGCGATGTCGTGTATCAGGTGGTGATCGGCGCGTGCGCGGATCACCACTTCCGTCTGCTGCGGCGACGCGGGCGTATCCATGGGAGCAACTGTCATTCCAACCTTTCCATCCGCGCCGTCTTACGCGGAGACGGGCGCGCGAGACGAAACCGCATCCTCGATGGCGGCACGCAGGACCGTGAACTCCTCCTCGAGCGGATAGTGGTGGTTACCGATGAAGAAGCCCGCCTCGTCGATGCGTTCGGCGTTCGGCAAATTGTCGCTGATCGTGTAGTCGAACCAGCGCAGCACCTCGTTCTTGGCGAAGTTGCCGGCGACGATCGGCCTTACATCGATCCCGGCGCGCGTGAATGCGGCGATAAGATCGGCCCGTGAAACCGGTGCATCCGACTCCACGATCATGCTGAACCCGAACCAGCTGCTTTCGCCGATCTCCCGCTGAGGCCGCAGGAAGGGATAGTCCCGCACGAGTTCGAGGAAGCGTTCCGCATTCCTGCGGCGCTCGGCGACGAGATTGGGCAATTTGCGCAATTGCGCGAGGCCTATGGCGCCGCTCATCTCAAGGGGGCGCAGGTTGTAGCCCGGCAGGATGAAGCGGAACGATTCGGTGAAGGGGTCGTCGCTCTTGGGCGTCGAGACATGATTGAACTTGGGCAGGTTGCGCGTCCAACCATGCGCCCTGAGGGCGAGGAGGATGTGGTAGAGCTCCTCGTCGTCCGTCACCACCATTCCGCCTTCCATCGTCGAGATATGGTGACTGAAGAAGGCGCTGAAGCTGCCCATCACGCCGAAGGTGCCCGTCTGGCGCCCTTCGAATGTCGCGCCCATGGATTCGCAGTTGTCCTCGATGAGGGCGATGTCGCGGTCGCCGACGATCCTTGCGATCTCGGCAAAATCATTCGGATTGCCGAGCAGATTGACGATCATGATCGCCCGGGTCTGCGGCCCCACGGCGCGGGCGAGCTTGCCGAGGTCATAGTTCAGCGTGTCGCGGTCGACATCGACGAAGCGCAGCTTCAGGCCATACTGGTAAAGCGGATAGTAGGTCGTGCTCCAGGAGACGGCAGGCACGATCACCTCGGCGCCGGGCTCCAGCGCACCCTGCTTGCGATAGCGCAGAGCCGCCACCATGAGCAGGTTGGCCGAGGATCCGGAATTGACCATCACGCAATGGCGGCTGCCGGTGTAATCGGCAAAGGCGCGTTCGAATTCGGCGACGCGCGCGCCCATCGTGAACATGCCGGAATCGACGACGGTCTGGATGGCCGCGATCTCCTCGTGGTCCCAGCTTGAATTAGCGAGCGGATAACGCATCAGCAGCTCCCGAGGAGAGATAGAAATCGTAGGTGGCACGCAGGCCTTCGCGCAGGGACGTCTGCGCCTGCCAGCCGAAAGCCTTCTGCCGTGAGACGTCGAGCAGCTTGCGCATCATGCCGACGGGCTTCGTCGTGTCATGCACGAAGCTGCCCGTGTAGCCGACGACCTCGGCGGCAACCGCGTAATATTCGTTGACGCTGTAGTCCTCGCCGAGGCCGACGTTCAGCACATCCGGCATTTCAGCAAAGCGGTCCACGGCGAACAGGATGGCGTCGGCGAGATCACCGGAATACATGAACTCGCGACGCGCCGTGCCGTCCCCCCAGATCTCCACCTCCGGAAGACCGTCGCGCTTGGCCACGTGGAGCTTGTGGATCACCGCCGGCACCAGGTGCGACACGGCCGGATCGAACTTGTCGTGCCGCCCGTAGAGGTTGCACGGGATCATCGTCTTGTAGAGCAGCGAGGGATCTTCCCGATGCACATAGCTGCACAGCCGGGCGATGGCGCATTTGGCCAGCGCATAGCCTTCATTGGTCGGCTCCAGCGTGCCGCTGAGGACATCCTCCTCCTTCAGCGGATCCGGACTGTTGCGTGGAAACATGCAGGAGCTGCCGAGGTTGAGGAGCCGCGTGACACCCGCCTCGCGCGCGGCGAGCACGATGTTGCGGCCGATGTCCCAGTTCTCCGTCAGGAAGCGGACAGGCTCGCGGATGTTCGCCTGGATGCCGCCGACGCGCCCTGCCGCGTGCACGACGATGTCGGGACGCACCTCACGCAGGACGCGGAGCGTCGACGCATGATCCGTCAGGTCGAGCTCGGTGCGCCGGGGCGCAACAACCTCGATCCCGCGCTCGCGGCACAGGTCGATGATGTTGCGGCCGACCATGCCGCCTCCGCCCGTCAGGAGAATGGTCGTCATTCGCCGGCGGCTCCATTGCGCACGGCGGTGTTGCTGAGCGCGCGCATCTGTTCCTCGCGACGGGCCTCGGCGAGATCGCTCTCCACCATCTCCTTCACGAGCTCCCGGAAGCTGATGCGGTGCTGCCAGCCGAGCTTTTCGCGGGCCTTGGAGGGGTCGCCGAGGAGGAGGTCGACTTCGGTGGGGCGGAAATAGCGCGGGTCGATGCGCACGAGGGTCTTGCCGCTCGCCTCGTCGATGCCGACCTCGTCGACGCCCTCACCCCGCCAGGCGATGGTGCGGCCCAGCTCGGCGAAGGCGAGCTCAACGAATTCGCGCACCGAGTGGGTCTCGCCGGTGGCGAGCACATAGTCCTCGGGCGTGTCCTGCTGCACGATGCGCCACATGCCCTCGACATAGTCGCGCGCATGGCCCCAGTCGCGCTTGGCGTCGAGATTGCCGAGGTAGAGCGCCTCCTGCAGGCCGCATTCGATGGCCGCGACGGCGCGGGTGATCTTGCGGGTGACGAAGGTCTCGCCGCGGATCGGGCTCTCGTGGTTGAAGAGAATGCCGTTCGAGGCGTGCATGCCGTAGGCCTCGCGGTAGTTCACCGTGATCCAGTAGGCATAGAGCTTGGCCGCGGCATAGGGGCTACGCGGGTAGAAGGGCGTCGTCTCGCGCTGCGGCGTCTCCTGCACCTTGCCGTAAAGCTCGGAGGTGGAGGCCTGATAGAAGCGCGTCTTGCCCTCGAGCTTCAGCAGGCGGATCGCCTCGAGCAGGCGCAAGGTGCCGATGGCGTCGGCATTGGCCGTGTATTCCGGCGTCTCGAAGCTCACCTGCACATGGCTCTGGGCGGCGAGGTTGTAGATCTCGTCCGGCTGGATCTCCTGCACGATGCGGATGAGATTGGTCGCATCCGTCATGTCGCCGTAGATCATGCGGAAGCGCGGATCGCCCTCGTGCACGTCCTGATAGAGATGGTCGACGCGCGCCGTGTTGAAGGACGAGGAACGGCGCTTCACGCCCCAGACGCGGTAGCCCTTGGCAAGGAGCAGCTCCGCCAGATAGGCGCCGTCCTGGCCGGTCACGCCGGTGATGAGTGCACGTTTAGACAAGTTGCTCATCCTTCCATTGCTGGCGCGCGCTGCGCGCCGGTATCCGGTCGATCCTCGCCGCGGGCAAGGGTCTCGTCAGCCATCGCCTCAGTGCCGGCTCCGGCGGAGGCGGCGGCCACGGAGACATGCAGCAGCGGCGGGGTCACGATGCGGTTGCTGTCGACCTGCCCGCCGAGGCGGTCATAGGTCGCCTGCGGCGTGCGCGCATCCGTCACCACCACGGCGTCAAAGGCGGGCGCCTCTCTCAACGCCCGCACCACCGGCACGC
Organism: Chelatococcus caeni; assembly: GCF_014196925.1. GTDB lineage: Bacteria > Pseudomonadota > Alphaproteobacteria > Rhizobiales > Beijerinckiaceae > Chelatococcus_A > Chelatococcus_A caeni. The sequence continues at coordinate 347,949 of NZ_JACIEN010000004.1, forward strand.
CCGCGACGCGGCCGCGGTTGGTCTCGGCATCGAGCACCGCAACGACCTCGATCGCGTTATCGCGGGCCGCGAGAATGGCGATCTCGGCAAGCTCGCCGGCCCCCGCCAGGACGACGCGGCGCAGGCCGACGACATCGAGGCGGCGGAAGCCGTCCGCATATTGCTCGCGCGCATCGCGGAAAAAGCGCAGGGAAATGTCGAGATAATCGGCCACGAGCCGGCTCTTCTCGGAAAAGCCGCTCGGCGTCAGGTAATAGGCGTAGCGCTTGTAGGGAGCGGCCCTGGCCTTCACATAGCCCTTGCGGATGGCGCGCTTGAGCAGCGCATTGACGAGGCCGATGGAGACGCCGATGCGCTGCGACAGCGACATCTGCGTCACCACTTCCCCGCTTTCCAGCGAAGCGAGCAACTCGAGGTCGACCTCGGTCGGGAGCTTGTCCGCCATCTGCCCTGCGTCTCGTGCGATCCGGCGGTTCGAATAGTCGTTCACGGCGTGAACGTCAAGGCGTGACGTTCACGCCGTGAACGAAGCGCGGACCTCTGTCAGACCCGCTTGTAGATGTCCTCGATGCGGACGATGTCGTCCTCGCCGAGATAGGGGCCGGACTGCACCTCGATGAGGTTGAGCGGCAGCTTGCCCGGGTTCTCGAGCCGGTGCACGCAGCCGAGCGGCAGGAAGATCGATTCGTTCTCGCGCAGCAGGATCTGCTCCTCGTCCCGGGTGACGAGGGCCGTGCCGTTGACGACGACCCAGTGCTCGGCGCGGTGGAAATGCTTCTGCAGCGACAGCTTGGCGCCGGGATTGACGGTGATGCGCTTGACCTGAAAGCGCTCGCCGTCGTGCACGGACTGGTAGAAGCCCCACGGGCGATAGACGCGCTGCGTCTGCGTGGCCGCGGCGTGGCCGTCCTTCTTCAGCGTCGCGACGAGCTGCGAGACCTTCTGGTCGCTGTCGCGCCGCGTCACGAGCACGACGTCGGGCGTCGCCACGACGACGAGGTCCTCGACCCCGAGGGCCGCGACGAGGCGGCCTTCGCCGCGCAGATAGGAGCCGCGCGTCTCGAGCGCCACCACGTCGCCGACGCACAGGTTGTCGTCCGTGTCCCGGCTGCCGATCTCCCACAGGGCCGACCAGCTGCCGATGTCGCTCCAGCCGAATTCGGACGGCACTACGGCGGCCTTGTCGGTCTTCTCCATCACGGCATAGTCGATCGAGATCGACGGTCCGGCGGCGAAGGGGGCCTCCGCGAGGCGCAGGAAGTCGAGGTCGCGCGCGGCGCCCTTCAGTGCCTCCCCCGCCGCGGCGAGCACTGCGGGCGCATGGCGCTCGAGTTCGGCGACGAAGACGGCAGCGGGCAGGAGGAAGATGCCGCTGTTCCAGAAATAGTCGCCCCCGGCGACATAGCCCTCGGCCGTCGGCCGGTCGGGCTTCTCGACGAAGGCGGCGACGGCGTTGATGCCAGGGGTCCCCGGCAGCGGATCGCCGCGGCGGATGTAGCCGTAGCCGGTGGCTGGCTTGTCCGGGCGCATGCCGAAGAGCACGAGGCGGCCGGCCGAGGCCGCGGCCGCGCCGGTGGCCACCGCGGCGCGGAAGGCGGCGGCGTCCTGCACCACGTGGTCGGCCGGCATGATGAGGATCAGCGCATCGGGGTCGCTCTCAGCCGCCATCAGCGCCGCGACCGCCGCCGCCGGCGCGGTATTGCGGCCGACCGGCTCCAGCACGATGGTGACGCCCGCGATGCCCGCCTGGCGTGCCTGTTCGGCGATGACGAAGCGATGCTCCGCATTGGCGATGACGACGGGCGCGGCAAAGCCCGGCTCGCCGGCGACACGCGCCAGCGTCTGCTGCAGCAGGCTCTCCTCGCCGGCGAGCGCCAGGAGCTGCTTGGGAAAGGATTCGCGCGACAGCGGCCACAGGCGCGTGCCAGTGCCCCCGGACAGAACGACCGGGACAATCCGCGGATGCTTCGCCATGTGGGCCCTCCCGTCAGCCGACGAGAGGCGCCGGCGCCACGCGCCCTTCCCCCGTCGAGTGTCGTCGTGCGAGTCGCGCTCGATGCCGCTTCCTAGCGCAAAGCGACAATCATGGAAATGCCGGTCGCACAGCTCCGGGCCGGCTCAGGCGGCCTGCTCCTTGTACCGCGCCAGGATCGCCTCGATCGGCCCTTCACCCACGATCCGCCCCTCGTGCAGCAGCAGCGCGCGGTTGCAATAGGCCCTGAGCGTCTGCGGGGAGTGCGAGGCGAGCACGAGGATATGCGCCTTGTCGATCATCCGCTCCAGGCGCTCGCGCGTCTTGCGGACGAAGCTCTCGTCGCCGACGCTGATGAATTCGTCGAGCAGCAGGATGTCCGGCGTGCGCACCGTGGAGATGGCGAAGGCGAGCCGCAGGCGCATGCCGCTCGAATAGGTGCGCATGGGCAGGTGCATGAAGCCGCCGAGCTCGGAGAACTCCGCCACTTCGGGAATGTAGCTGCGGGCCTCCGCGATGCTCATGCCGAGGAAGACGCCGCGCAGCACCACGTTGTCCGCCCCCGTCAGTTCGGCGTCCATGCCCATCGTCAGGTCGAAGAGCGAGGACACCCGCCCGTCGATGACGGCCGAGCCAGAGGTCGGCTCATAGGCGCCGGCGAGCACGCGCAGCAGGGTGGACTTGCCCGCCCCGTTGCGGCCGACCAGCGCCAGCCGGTCGCCGGGATTGAGCGTGAGCGAGATATCCTCGAGCGCGCGCACGGTGACGAGGTCGCCCGCCTCCTCCAGCCGGCCGCCCACCCGCGCCAGCAGGGCGTTGCGGAGCGACCGGTTGCGCGAGTTGTAGATGGGGAAGTCGACCGAGGCGCGGTGCAGGGCGATGGAGGGCATGCCGGCTCCTTACAGCCAGTAGACGATGCGCGCCCGGAACCGCGCGAAGAGCGGCGCCGCCACGAGCCCCATCAGAACGATGACGGCGAGCGCCTGCAGGTAGCGCTCCACGCCCGGCCATTGCCCGTGCAGGGGGTCGGCGACGATGAGGAGGAAGACGGCGAAGGGATTGAAATCGACGATGTAGGATGCCTGGCCGCCGAGCTGATCGGTGTGCCACATCACCGGCGTCAGGAAGAAGGCGACCTGCAGCAGGCTCTGGATGATCTGGGGCAGGTCGCGGAAGCGCGTGCACAGGAGGCCGATCGCCATCGCCGTGAGCAGCGAGGCGACGAGGGCGAGCAGCAGTCCCGGAACGACCATGACGACGGCCGGGGTCGGGACGATGCCGAAGAGCATGAACACGAGCGCGATGATGACCAGGTTGTGCGCCAGGATGATGAGCTGGCGAACGATGACCCGCATGACGAAGATCGTCTTCGGCATCGCCTGCTGCCCGAGGATATGGCCGGCCTGCGTGAAGACGCCCGTGCTGTCGGTGACGATGCCGGCGAGCAGCGTCCAGATGACGATGTTGACGGACAGGTAGGGCACGTAGGTCTCGATCGGGCGATCGAACAGATAGGAATAGACGATGCCGATGCCGGCGATGAAGATGCCGGTGCTCAGCGTGATCCAGAACTGGCCGAAGCGGGAGCGCTTGTAGCGCTGCCTGATGTCGTTGAAGGCGAGCAGCGACCAGATATGCCAGGCTGCGAGGCCCTGGGTGAGGTCCTCGGCGGCGCGCCGCCAGTCTGCTCTCGTCGGGAAAAGGGACATCTGCTGGTTTCTTGCTGTTTGCGTGGCACCGCATGGGACGGACCGCTGCGGCATTGTGCGCCGGACGCGGCCGCCCTCATCCGCTTCGGTGCTCGTGCCTGCAGCCCGCGCGATGGCGCACAGCGCCCTCAAGGAGCGGGACGAGCGCCGCATCTTTCCGGATCGGCGTCATTGCTCGGCCGTGCTGCCGGGAGGCTCCGGCGGGGATATCTCGTCAACGAACCGCGGCAGCGCCGGCTGTTGGGCGGGCGCGGACATGGTCCGCAACCCGTCCCACACGCCGCGGGCGATCGCCGTCAGCGCATAGGAGCGGCGCCGCCCCTTCAAGGCGTAGACGATGGCCTGGAGGCCGATGTAGGGGAGCATCTTGGCTTTCCAGCGCAACGGCACATGGCGCATGGCGAGCATGCGCACCTGGTTGCGGACGTAGGTGTAGAGCCTCGTCGGGGGCTGCACGGGCAGCGTGAGCCGCAGCAGCGGCACCGCAATGGACCCTCGCCCCAGCCGGTGCTCCATCCGGGCGTCGCGCGCGACCCAGCAGGAGAAGCCCCGGTGCCAGGCGCGGAAGCACCATTCGATGTCGACGGCATCGATGAAGAAATCATCGCGGAAAGGCCCGACCGCCTGATAGGCGGCGATCGAGACGAGCGAACCCGACGAGATCACGAAATCCACGGCCCGGAAGCGAGCGGCCCCGTCGCGGCCTGGCCGCAGGAAGATGCGCACGTCCTTGAAAGCCGGCGTCGCCTGCCGGGGGCCGACGGGCTGGACCCCCACCGCGGCCACCTGCTGCCCCGCCGCGGCAAGCTCCACCATCAGATCGGCGAGGTGCCGGACCACCTGCGGCCGCAATGTCGAATCCTGGTCGACGAGCAGCACCGCATCGCCACCATACTGGCCGGCGCGCCGCAGAATCTCATTATAGGCACTGCCGAGCCCGACGTTCTCGCGCGATTGGATGATCTCGATGCGAGCACTGCCGCCGACGGCCAGTAACTCTTCCCGATGAACCTGCGACAACGGGGAATTCGCGAATATCAATACGCATTCAGTTGTCTGGGCCAATACCGACACCAGATCCAGCAGCAATGCCTGCTCAGGTCGATACGTGACGACCCCTGAATAGATGCGCAATGATAAGGTTAACACAATACCCGCGCCAATAAGACAAGTAGAAAATATACGCGAAACGTGGCATTCAGATTTTTAAAATTCAACTAGATTTTTATGCGTTTTGCATCCTCAGGCATCCCCGAACCCCTGTCAAGACGGGCCCGCCCGGCAAGGTGAAGGCGCGGCCGCCCTGCTCATGCGGCAGTCCGCCGCAGCACGCGCGCCACCGCTGCCGTCGCAGCCAACTCCCGAGAAACCCAGCGACAGGCGCGCCGGGCGGACGCGCTCCGTACCGGCCCGTGATCCGGATCACTTGCCGTCCGACCATGCAACGGAGCGCGCGGGCCTTTCGCACACATCAACCGGGCGGCGACCACGTCGTCCGTGCAGCGGCCACGGCAACGCGAGGAGCAGGCCGGCCGGCGCCACTTGACTGCAAACAAACGTGACAATAAGCTATTTTGTATAGTGCCGGTTTAGTTTGATTACGGCCCCTGATCCCGTTTCATTGGAAGATTGCCCATGACATATTCTTATCAGCACCACCTCCCCTGAAGCACCGCCATGTAATCGCTTGCTGCGAGGGACCTGCCCTCCGGCGGAAACGCTCATGCCAGCTCCGGCCGACGGCTGCGATCCGGCGGGATAGCCGGATCCTTCGAAGGTCGAGGTCGGGTTGTCGCATGTGCTCCGGAAGGAAGACGTGCGCCAGCCGGGCTGCGGGCGACGAGCGCGCCGAGCACAGCGCCTAGCGCCTGCCCGGATCCGCCACCCGGAGCCCGGGGCATTCACGTCCTGCAAGGGACCGATCCTCGGTCAGCCTTGCCGCGCAGGCGCCTTCGAGCGGCCGGCATCCGCCGGCGGTGAAGAGCGCGGCCTCGCGGACGAAAGGCTGGTGCGGGCGATCCGGCGGCGTGCCCGAGCAGCAGCGACGGCAGGCTCATGTCCCGGCGGAGCGAGCGGCAGAGAGCGGCCCCGTTCCCGCGGCTCGGATAGCCGGCCGTGAGGCGCGGGATACGGGAGCGAGTCCCGGCGCAGGACCAAAACCGAACCGATACTATGCGACAGCTTCATATGGACATCGCAACGCCCTCTCTTCCTGCCGGCGATGCTGCCCCGGCGATGTGTGCGCCGCAGCCTGCCCCCTGGCGCACGGTCGCCGTCGTCACGCGCACGCGGAGCCGGCCGCTCCTGCTGCGCCGCGCGGCCCGGAGCATCGGCCGCCAGACCTTCCGGGACTTTGTCTGGGTGGTCGTCAACGACGGCGGCGACGAGGAGGCGGCGCGGTCCATCGTCGAAGGGGCCGGGCTCGACCGGGACCGTGTCCTCTTTCTCTCCCTGGCGCAGAGCCGCGGCATGGAGGCCGCATCCAATGCGGGCATCGCGGCGAGCCGATCGGAATTCGTGGTGATCCATGACGACGACGACAGCTGGGCGCCTGATTTCCTGGAGAAGACCGTCGCCTTCCTCTCGGGCCCGCGGGGCCGGCGCTACGGCGGCGTCATCACCCATTCGATCCACGTCTCCGAGGACATCCGCGACGATCAGGTGATCGAACGTCAGCGCCGTCCCTTCCAGACCGCGGTGCGCGACGTGCAACTGGCGCAGATGCTCCGCGGCAATTTCTTTCCGCCGATCTCCTTCCTGTTTCGCCGCCCCGTGTGGGACGAGATCGGCGGCTTCAACGAGGACCTGCCGGTTCTGGGCGACTGGTTCTTCAACCTGGAGTTCCTGCTGAAGGCCGACATCGGCGTCCTGCCGGAGCCGCTGGCCTTCTACCACCACAGGGACCAGGCCCCGGTCGCGAACGTCTATGCCAATTCGGTCATTGCGGCAGGGCACCGGCACGGCGAACTTGCGGCGGTCGTGCGCAACGCGTTCCTGCGCCGCCACATGGACAAGGCCGCGGTAGCACTCAGCCTCGTCCTCGGCCACATCGACGACATGCGCCCCGGCGAGGTGGCGGCCGCGGCAGACACCGCGCAGCGGCCGGCGAGCGCCCCGGACACGGCCGGCGACGAAGACCGGGCGGATCTCGAATGGATCATCGGCAGCGTCAACCGGAGCCTGGCCAGAAGGTCCCTCAAGACCTTCGTGAGATCGCTGCGCATCCGGCCGCTCGAGCCCGATGCCGGATGGAACCAGGCGCTGTCGGCCCTGCAGAAGCTGAAGGCCGCCGTCCCCGTCCCCGATCATTTCGACGAGGCCGCCTATCTTGCCGACAACCCGGACGTGGCGGACGCCGTGCAGAAGGGAGAGCTCCACTCGGGCTACCTGCATTTCCTGCTGTTCGGCCGCTTCGAGGGCCGGCGCCGCCCGGGCCGTCACGCCGGCAACGTCGCGGAGGCGCGCGACAACGCCCGCCCGGCCCCGAGCGCGCAACACGTTCTGAAGCCGGTCTTCGACACGCCCGCCATGCTGCGCGCGGCGCATCGCATTGCCGGTTTCGAACGGGTCCTGCACGTCGCGCACCACGAATGGCACGGCATCCGCCAGGCCACGGCCTATTGCCCCGGGCACAAGCTGCTCATCCCCGCCGACGGGACGCTGGAAGAAGCCGACAAGGCCCAGATCGCAGAGGAGATCCAGGCCCTCGGCATCACGCATGTCATCTTCCAAGGCTATTCCGAAAATGCCGACCAGCTGCTCCTGTCCCTGAAGTCACGCTTCGGCGCGGGGCTGCGCTGCCATGCGATCACCCACGTCACCACGGCGCAGTTCGAGCATCATTTCGAGATGGTCATGCAGGCGCGCCTGCTGATCCGTCTCCGCATGGGCTCCCTCCAGGGCCTCGCCTCGGTCAAGCCCGATTTCGGCGCCGTCTTCGAGAATTACTGGCCGGGCCTCATCGTCAATTTCGCGCCCGACCTGCCGTCGCAGGGCTCTCGGCAGCCGCCCGACCTGCGCTCGGTCTATGCGCCGCTCGACGCGGGCTGGCGCAAGAACATGTATACCAACGTGCTCGGCGCGCTCACGGCCGGCAATGTCGAGCAGGTCAAGACCGCCAATTTCCCCAACGGCCTCGAAAGTCTCGTCAATCTCGACCGGCTGCGGCTCGTCGGCTATCTGCGCGGGCGCGACCTCTTCGAGGAGATGGCGCGCAGCTCGCTCGTGCTTCTGGCGACCCTCGCCGAATGCCAGCCCATGACCCAGCTCGAGAGCCTGGCCGTCGGCACGCCCGCCATGACGGGGCCGCTGGCGATCCGCGAGTTCGACGACGATCCGCTGATACGGCTCTGCACCACGCCGCATCTCGACAACCCGGCCCTGCTGGCGCGCGACATCGAACGGCTGGTCGCGGCCCGGCACGACGACCCTCCGGCCATGCAGGAGATGATCACCAGTCATCTCGCCCGGCGCCATGCCCTGGCGGCGCAGCGCTATGCCGACTTCCTGGCGCTGTGACATGCCAAAGCCCGCGATCTGCTTCGTGACCAACGAGCTCTATCCGCTGGGCCCCGGCGGCATCGGGCGCATGCTGCACAATTTCGCCCGCCACAACGAGGCGATGGGCTGTCCGGCTGAGATCCACTTCCTCGTGCCGCCCGAACTCCTGGCGAGCCGGCCCGATGCGTCGATGCTGCTCGCCGGCACGTTCGACGGGCTGGCGCAGGTACACGTCTGCCCGGACCTCGCGAGCCGGCCGGACCTGACGGCCCAGCTGCTCGCCCGCGCCGGCGCCCATCCCTGGACGCTGGAATGGCACCAAGCCCAGTCCTATCGGTACTATCAGGGCCTCCTCGCCGCCGAGCGCAGGCGCGGCGCGCCGTTCGACATCATCGAATTCCCCGACTTCGGCGGCTGGGCCGTGGCGAGCATCGAAGCTAAGCGCGCCGGCCTCGCCTTCACGCAGACGCTCATCGCCGCCCGCATCCATTCCACGCAGGGGGTGATCTACCGGGCGGAGCGCTTCACCCACCACCCCGGCCATTCCCTCGGCATCTTCTTCGATGCCGAGCGCCATTTGCTCGCCCATGCCGATCTCGTCGTGGGGCACGAGCGCGCGGTGCTGGCCTTCAACGAGGACCATTACGGCCTCGCGGAACGCTGGCGGGGGCGCTCTCTGCTGGAATTCCCGCCCATCCTCCTCGACGATGGCGACCGCCCGGTGCAGGCGGAGCGCAAGCCGGCGGACTTCATCTTCTCCTCGCGCCTGCAGCCCTTCAAGCGCCCGGACCTCTTCATCCGCGCCGCGGTCCTCTTCCTGGAGAACCATCCGGACCACGAGGGCTGCTTCCGGCTCGTGTCCTACGGATGGGACGAGGCCTATATCGCCGGCCTGCGGGCGCTGGTGCCGGAGGCGCTCAGGGAGAAGATCCTGTTCGTCTTCGGCGCCAGCGCCGCCGAGCGCGAGAGCCATCTCGCCCGCTCGATCGTGGTCGTGCCGTCCGACTACGAGAGCCTGTGCCTGTTCGCCTTCGAGGCGAGCCGGATGGATTGCAAGGTCATCCTCAACGGGCGCTGCCCCGCCTTCGGCGAGACCTCGCGCTGGCGGGACGGGGAGAACTGCCTCCTGTTCGATGGTTCCGTCGCGGGCCTCGCGGCCGCGATGGAAAAGGCCCTGGGCTGGGCACCGTCGGCCCCGGCCAGCGTGACGCCCGACACCCCCTACTGGCTGCGGCCGGCGTCCTGGCCTGTTCCGCGATCCGCCGCGGCAGCGAAGGAGCGCCCGGGCGTGACGGTCGTCTGCCACGGCGTTCGCTCGCCCGCCGAGTTCGAACGGCATTTCGACACCGTGCTCCACCTCGATGCCGAGCTTGACGTCGCGGGCGGCCGGGATGCGGTGCATGTCCTGCTGCCGCGGGGGCACTTCGCTCCGGACGGGCCGGAGGCGCGCCGTGTCGAGGCCCGCGGCTGGCAGGCCATGTTCACCTCCGGCAAGAGCGAATGCCCCGAGATGCTGGCGCGCCGGCTCGCCGCGCTGGAGCGGGAGGCGGTGCTGCTCTATCCCTTCGGCTTCGAGGCCGCGCCGGGCTTTCTTGCCCACGCGCTCAACGCGATGGCCCGGGATGCGGAACTCGCCCTCGTCTGCGGCCATGTGGAGCTCGTCGATCCGCATACGGCGAGAAGCGACTATCTGCGCGCCTATGCCGGCGAGGCGCCGTCGATGGCGCTCGTCTCGAGCCGCATCGCGTCGCCGTTCTGTCTGCTGCGACGCGACCTGCCGGCCCGGGTGCCGTTCGATCCGCGGGCCGGCGACCTCTGGTTCGAGGTCTTCGCCCGGGAATGTGCGCTGAAGGGCGAGGGCATCCTCGTCATGCCCGTGATCGCGGCCACCATGGACGCCTTTCTGGCGGGGCGACGCGAGACGACCAAGAAGATCTCCGGCGGGCTCACCGATGCGGCAGGCATCGCGGCCGGGCTGCCTGCCCGCCTCTTGAGCCTCGACCCCGTCCAGCCGCCCGGCGACGGGCCCGACCGGCCGCTGGCGTTGCATGGCGAGCAATTGCGGCCGGTCTCGCGCGTCCATCCGCCGGGGCGCGTGCGGGAGTGGGAGCCGGTGCAATGGCATGGCGGCGCCCAGGGCATCGTCGTCCACCCGCTCGCGGGGGAGGTGACGATCGGCGAATTGCGCGGCCCGCACCGCCGGGTCGGCCGCATCGTCGCCCATGTGCGCAACCTCAACGAGAACAACGGCGGGGTCGAGGCTGCCGTCGCCCTGGCGCGCGGCAACGCGGAGACGCAACGCATCCTGGCCCATCTCAACGGGGGTGGCGCCGCGGACGACATCGCCCTCAGCGCCTGGCAGACTGTCGGACCCGGCCGGCAGGCGCTGATCGAGCTCTCCGCCTATGGCACGAGCCGGGGCAACGACCGGCTGCTCCTCATCACGCGGCTGCCGCCACGCGGTGAGGAGAGCGACTGCCACCTCGCCTTCGAGCGCGTGGAGCTCTGGTTCAACGAGAACACCCTCTGACGGCGCGAAGAATGCCGCTCATCCTGCGGCGTCGGCGCGCCCGCCTTCAGCCTCCCGCCGAGCCCCGCCGCCTCATAGAAGGAACAATCATGGTCCCTCCCTTCGGCCTTCTCGTCGCCCGCCAGAGATCGGGAACCGGCGCGCTGGGCAGCCTCCTCGACCGGCAAAACCATCCGCAGTTCTATTATCTCGGCGAGATCTTCCACCCCGAAGGCCTGGGCGATCGCCACAACTATTTCACGCACCTCGTGGACTACGTCCGGGAGGATCCGCTGAATGCAATGGCGCAGAACGCGCCGCAGAATTTCCGGAGATTTCTCGCGACCTTCGCCGGAGAAGGCCGCACGCTCCTGCCGGACGTCAAGTACGACAGCCTGCACAGCCTCAACGGGCCCTGGCATGCGCCGCTCGCCCGGCCGTGGCTCCTGGAACTCGCGCGGGCCGAGGGTGCGCCGATCATCCACCTCACGCGCAAGAACCTGCTGGAGGTCTTCGTCTCCGGCCTGCTCGCCGCCGCCAACAAAATCTGGCACACGGCCGATGCGGCAGACGTGAGGATCCGCTCGGCCGTCGTCGACATCGCCAAGCTGCTGCGCTTCATCGACGGCATGCAACGCGAGCGGGAGGTGATCGAGCAGTGGCTCGACGGGCACCGGCCCCTCGTGACGCTCGACTATCAGGAGATGTTCGACGCGGAAGGGCTGCTGGCACGCGAAAAGGCTGACGAGATCGCGCGCGCCTTCGCGGCGGATCCGATCACGCAGCGCAAGCCCTCCTTCGTCAAGCAGGCGCCGCGCAGCCTCGCTGAATCCATCCGGAACTACGATGAGGTGGAAAGGGCGCTCGCCGGCACGCCCCATGCCTGGATGCTCACCGAAGACGGCGCCCCGCCGGCCCCGCCCGCCCCTGCCGCCATCAAGGGATCTCCCGTGAAGAAATTCGTCTTCCAGAACTCCGCCCTCACCATCAACGGGCACGGCGTGACGATGCACAGCATCACCGCACCGTGGGGAGAGGACGACAACCTGCTCGGCGCCATGCGGCAGGGCTCCTTCGACGAGCCGAGGTCCCTCGCCTACTGGCTCTTCCTGGTGGAGAGCGCACCGCAGAACGCGATGGTCCTCGACGTCGGAGCCTATACGGGCCTGTTCTCGCTGCTGACGGCGCGGGCCCGGCGGGACGTCCTGTCCATCGCCTTCGAGCCGTCGTCGGTGACCTTCGGGCGGCTCGTCTACAACATCCAGCTCAACGGCTTCAATCCGCGCATCGTGCCCTGCCATCTCGCAGCCTGGAAGCAGGAGGAAATCCTGACCCTGCCGCACAGATACGGCTTCTTCAGCCTCTGCTCGGGCGAGAAGATCACGCAGACCCAGGCGGTTGACCACACGGAGACGGTCAAGGCCGTGCCGCTGGACAGCATCCTGCAGCCGGCACGGCCCGACTATCTCAATGCGCCGCAGCTCGCGGCGATCGCCGAGCGCCCCGTCGCCGCCGTCAAGATCGACGTGGAGGGCGTGGAACCCGAGGTGCTGGAAGGCGCGAGGCACCTCATTGCCGCCTACCGGCCCGCCTTCATCTGCGAGACGCTCGACGCTGCGGCGCAGGAGAGGCTCACCGCCTTCTTCACCTCCGTCGGCTATGCGGTGATCCCGATCGCGGGTGAGCGCAACGTGCTCGCCGTGTCCGAAGGCCGCCATGCCGCTTTCGAGCGCGAATTCGCCGCCTGGGCGGAGCGGAGCGGCACGGCGGCCACGATCGGCGGGCATGTCATCGAAGGCTCACGCTTCGAGACGGAACTCTGAAGCAGGCGCATGTCGCAGCCGAGAGCGACCCGGCCGGGCGGACCGTCCGCCGCATCAGAGCTCGGCCTCGGCCGCCCAGTGCCAGTAGACGGCCTGGGTCGTGGCGGTCGTGACGAAGTCGATCATGCAGCCGGCCCCGCCGGGCACGTAGATGCCGCCGATGGTGATGTCGGCATCCGGCTGGGCGCGGACCTGCCCCGCGGCGCCGGTGCTCGGGTTGTAGATGGTCACCGTGGGCGCCGCGCGCTTGATGACGCGGAAGGGAATGTCGGCCCGGTGGTTGGCGGCGATCTGGAAGGTGTTCTGGTTGCGCCGGCCCATCTGGCTCGCCGTGCCCGGCGCCACCTCGAGGTTGTAGGATTTCTCGTAGTAGCGCTGGCACATGATCAGCTCCTGGCTGAACGGCCGCACCTCGAAGGCCGACGGCACCGCGCCGCGCTCCAGCTGCGGCAAGGCGAAGGTGCCGCCCGAAAAGCGCACGGTGACATTCGCGCCGCCGGCAAGCGACATGGTACCGCCCTTCGCCACGGCCACGCCGTTGATGCTGGCGCTCGCCGTGCCGGTCCACGACAGCACGTAGGTGCCGGCCACGACGTCGAGGCCCTCGATCACCTGCTCGACGCCGCCGGCCGGCGCGGTGAAGGTGCGATAGCCGTTGGCCTCGGTCCAGGACAGCGCCTGCCCCGCGGCCACCACCCGCCAGCGGTCGAGCGTGTATCGACCGGCAGCCGCCGTCGCCGTGCCCGAGACATAGCCGCGCTGGTTCACGAGGCCGCGGGCGTTGATGAGGAGATTGCGCAGGCCGCATTCCTGCCGCGTCTGCGGAAGCGTGACCGCGCCGCTCGCGGGATCGATCCGCAGGGCCTGCATCCAGAGCGAACCGTCGGCCGAGACCTTGATCTCGAAATTGTCGCTGCCGGCGAGGCCGACCTCGGCACGGCTCGACCAGTCGGTCTTGAAGATGAGCGAGACGGTGTCGGCGGGGCCTTCCTTGTTGAGCGCCATGCGCAGGGCGCCGCTGCCGCCTTCGCCCGCGTATTTCGCCGACCACACGGCATTCTCGAGCCTGGCGGCGAAGGCATTGACCTCGTCCGCCTGGGTACCGATGCCGAGCCCGACGAGATCGTGCAGCTCGGTCGCCGCTCCGCCCTCGACGCCCTCCCATTGCGTTCCGGTCCAGACGCAGAGGCGCCCTTCGCCCGCCACATAGGCCGTCCAGCCCGGCGCCGGCGGGAAGGTGAACCAGCCTCCGTCCATGAAGGCGGCGACATGGTGGTCCCTGCCCGCCCAGGCACCCGTCGCGCCTGCGGCGACGATGTGGCGCGCGCCCTCGGCGGGGTCGGCCGGCGGCACGGACCGGTCCCTGTCCGCGACGGCGAGCTGCACCAGCGCATCGAGCATGCGCAGCGCCTCGTTGTGGGTCACGTGCTTCTGCGCCTGTCCGGCGGCGATATAGGGCAGTTTCAGATTGGCGGTGGTTTCGGGAGCGATGGCCACGGCAGTCCCCATGAATGATCCGATATAGGATATTAAACCTATCATGGGACATTATGTCAACCGCCATCGCCTTGGCGCGCGTGTCGCGGGCTTGCCAGCCGCCACGCCGACGGCTACATGTTCCGCTTGTTTGTTTGCGTTATTTGCAATTCCTTCTTTTTTGATCCGATTGCCGAGCCATGCAGGACGCGACCAGCGCCGCCCCGTCTTCAAGCCGTTCGACCGCCCGCCCCATGCTGAGCGCCCATCAGCGCATGCTGGAGGCGGAGGCCATCCACATCCTGCGCGAGACCGAGGCCGTGTTCCGCCGGCCGGTTCTGCTCTATTCGATCGGAAAAGATTCCTCCATCCTGCTGCACCTGGCGCGCAAGGCCTTTCACCCGGGCCCCATTCCCTTCAAGGTCGTGCATGTCGACACCACCTGGAAATTCCGGGAGATGATCGCCTTCCGGGACGCGCAGGCGCGGGCGCTCGGCCTTGACCTCGTCGTCCACACCAACCATGAGGGGCTCGCGGCCGGCATATCGCCCGTCAGCCACGGCGCCGGCCCCTACACCCATGCGATGAAGACGGTGGCGCTGCGGCAGATCCTCGACCGCCTCGGCGCCGATGCTGCCATCGGCGGGGCGCGGCGCGACGAGGAGAAGAGCCGCGCCAAGGAGCGCATCTTCTCGGTGCGAGCACCCGGCCACCGCTGGGATCCGAAGATGCAGCGCCCCGAGCCGTGGGGGATCGCCAACACCCGGCTCCTCGAGGGCGAGACCATGCGCGTCTTCCCCCTCTCGAACTGGACCGAGCACGATGTGTGGGCCTATGTCCGCGCCGAGGCGATCCCGGTCGTGCCGCTCTATTTCGCGCGCGAACGGCCCGTCGTGCGCCGCGGCGACAGCCTGATCATGGTGGACGACGCCCGCCTGCCGCTCGCACCGGGCGAGACGCCGCAGCCGATGCGGGTGCGCTTTCGCACGCTCGGCTGCTACCCGCTGACGGCGGCGGTCGTATCCGAAGCTGCGACCCTCGATGCCGTCATCGACGAATTGCGCGGCTCGCGCCGGTCGGAGCGCGCCGGCCGCCTCATCGACGGCGAGCGGGCGGATTCCATCGAGGCCAAGAAGGCGGAAGGATATTTCTGAGTGCGCATCATCGATCCCTCCGCGACGAGCGCCGCACCGATTGAGGAACCCGGCCTGCTGAGGGTCCTCGCCTGCGGCGCGGTCGATGACGGCAAGTCGACCCTGCTCGGGCGGCTGATGGCCGATGCCGGCCTCGTGCCGGAGGACCAGATGGCGGCCGTCGCCTGCGCCAGCGGCGAGGATGGCTTCGACTACGCCCTGCTGCTCGACGGCCTCGCCGCCGAGCGCGAGCAGGGCATCACCATCGACGTCGCCTACCGCTATTTCGCGACCGCGCGGCGCAGCTTCATCGTCGTCGACGCCCCCGGACACGAGCAGTTCACCCGCAACATGGCGACCGGCGCCTCGGTCTGCGACGTCGCGGTGCTCTTGGTCGATGCGCGCAAGGGGCTGCTGCCGCAGACGCGGCGGCATGCGGCCATCGCCAGCCTCATGGGCATCCGCGACGTCATACTCGCCGTCAACAAGATGGACCTCGTCAGCCATGAGGAGAGCGTGTTCGGGGCCATCGTGGCGGCATTCCGCACCCATGCCGACAGCCTCGGCCTCGATGTCCGTCCCGTGCCGGTCTCGGCGGCCCTCGGCGAGAACATCGTCCATCCCGCCGCTGCGATGCCCTGGCACGCGGGCCCGCCCCTCCTCGGCCTCCTCGAAACGCTCACGCTCGCGCCGCCGCGCATCGGCAGCCTGCGCTTCCCCGTCCAGCGCGTCAGCCGGCCGGATGCGGACTTTCGCGGCTACCAGGGCACGGTCGCCGGCGGCCGCGTTCGGCGCGACGATCCCGTGGTCGCTCTGCCCGGCGGGCAGCCGAGCCGCGTCACGCAGATCGTCACCTTCGACGGCGAGGTGGAGGAAGCGGGGCCAGGCGAAGCCGTGACGCTGGTGCTCGACCGCGAGATCGAGGCCGGCCGCGGCACCGTCTTCGCCTCTCCGGACAACGCGCCGGCCTGCGTCGACCACGTGGTCGCGCGCCTCGTCTGGCTGTCCGAGACGCCACTCGCCACGGGCCGGGAGCTGCTCATGCGGCACGGCACGGACCTCGTGCCGTGCCGCATCACCGCCCTGCGCAACCGGCTGGACATCGTGCGCATGGCGGAGGACCCGGCAACCACGCTCGGCGCGAACGACATCGGCACCGTCACCATCGAGACGGCCCGTCCCGTGGTCGTGGAGCGCTATGGCGACAACCGCGCGCTCGGCTCCTTCCTGCTCATCGACCGGCTGACCAACCAGACGCTCGCCGCGGGCATGGTGGTCGAGGCCGTGAACGCCGCCGCCAACCTCTACTGGCAGCGCTTCGACACAGACACGGCGGACCGGCCGACGGCGGGGCGGCAGACCCCCGCCATCCTCTGGCTCACCGGCCCCTCCGGCGCCGGCAAGTCGACCGTGGCGAACGCGCTGGAGCGCCAGCTCACCGCGGCCGGATGCCACGCCTATGTGCTCGATGGCGACAACGTGCGCCACGGCCTCAACCGCGATCTCGGCTTCTCGCCGCCCGAGCGCGCCGAGAACGTGCGGCGCCTCGCCGAGGTGGCGCATATCCTCGCCGATGCCGGCCTCATCGCCATCGTGGCGGCCATCGCCCCCTATGCCCAGGACCGGGCGAACGCCCGCGCCATCGCGAAGGACGTGCCGTTCTACGAGATCTTCGTCGACACGCCGCTCGATGTCTGCGCCTCGCGCGACCCCAAGGGGCTCTACAGGCGGGCCCGACAGGGCCTCGTCAGCGACTTCACCGGCGTCGGCGCCCCCTACGAGCGGCCGCAGGCGCCCGACCTTCGCCTCGACGGCACGGCCGAGACGCCGCAGCAGGAAGCCGGGCGCATCGTCGATCTCCTCACCGCGCGAGGCCACGTGCCTGCCACCTGACAAAAGAGGCTCCGCCGCAGCCCCCGGCCGGAAAGTGGCCGTCTTTTCCGGGCACGATTGCGCTTCATCAAGGACGCGGTCCACCGCGCGCGCAAGCATGGATTCTCCGACAGGGAGGGAGAGACGATGACCCCGGACAAGCAAGCCACGCATCCGCGCCGTCCGAACGCCGGCGACATGCAATTGCCGCTCGAGGCATTTCCGCTCTGGTTCAAGGCCTCGACATTCGACCTGCCGGTCGCCCTCGGCACGGAGATGCTGCACTTCATGGCCCGCCGCCTCGAGGCCCAGGCCTCCTTCTGGCAGGATCTCGGCCGCTGCCGGGACGTTCCGGAGGCGGTGGAGCGGCAGACGGCCTTTGCGCAACAGGCGGTCACGGACTATACGCAGGAATTCGCGACGCTCGTGCGCAAGGCCGAGGACAAGGTCATCCATACGGAGCACTGAGCGCGCGGCTCCACGCCGGTCCTTCGAGGCAGGATGACGCCGATCTCCCACGTCACCGAAGACCAGGACGAGATCCTGCGCTTCCTCGCCTCGTCGGACAGCCGTGGCGCGGACGGCCCCGTCAAGCGCATCGACACGCACGGGGCGATCGTCTTCCTCACCGGCGCGGACGCCTACAAGGTGAAGCGCGCCGTGCGCTTCCCCTACATGGATTTCTCCAGCCTGGAGAAGCGGCGCGCCGCCTGCGAGCGCGAGATTGCGATCAACCGACCCGGCGCGCCGGATATCTATCTCGGCCTCGTCCCGATCGTGCGCCGGGACGGTACGCTCAATCTCGGCGGCCCGGGCACGATCGTGGAATGGGCGGTGCACATGCGCCGCTTCGACGAGACCTGCACGCTCGACCGCCTCGCGGCCGAGGGGGCGCTGACGCCCGCCATCGTCGCCGCCATGGCGCGGGCCGTCGCCGAGGCTCACGCGCGTGCGCCCGTCCGCCACGACGTGGATTTCGCCGGCGCGCTCGCAGCCATCATCGTCGAGAACGGCACGAGCCTCGCCGAGCAGCCCGCCCTCTTTCCCCCGCAGCGGAGGGAGCGGTTGACGCGCCAGTCGCTCGCCGCACGCGAGCGCGTGGCCGCGCGCCTGGCACAGCGCGCCCGGGACGGCCACGTCCGCCGCTGCCACGGCGATCTTCACCTGTGCAACCTCGTGCTCATCGACGGGGCGCCGCGCCTGTTCGACGCCCTCGAATTCGACGAGGCGCTGGCGACGACGGACGTGCTCTACGACCTTGCCTTCCTGCTGATGGACCTGATCGAGCGGGACCTGCAGGGCGAGGCCAACCTCCTCCTCAACCGCTACCTCGTCGAGAGCCGAGAGCCGGCGCACCTTGCCGGGCTCGCCGCGCTGCCGCTCTTCATCAGCGTCCGCGCCGCGATCCGGGCCAAGGTCACAGCGGCCGGGCTTGCCCATCTCGACGAGGAGGCGCGCGAGCGGGCGAGCGCCGAGTGCCGGCGCTATTTTAGCCTCGCCGAAGCTGTCCTCGACCCCGGACCGCCGCGGCTCGTCGCCATCGGCGGCCTCTCGGGCACCGGCAAGAGCACCCTTGCCGCCGCCCTCGCCCCGCTGGTCGGCCGCGCGCCCGGCGCCGTTCACCTGCGCAGCGACGTCATCCGCAAAGAGCTCAGCGGCGTGGCGGAAACGGAGCGCCTGCCGGACAGCGCCTATGATGCAGCGGCGGCCGCCGTGGTCTACGACAGGCTGTGCCGCGATGCCCGGGCGGCGCTCGAAGCCGGCCGGCCGGTCATCGTCGATGCCGTGCACCAGCGCCCGGGCGAGCGCGCCGCCGTCGCAGCGCTCGCCGCCGACCTCGGCATCCCCTTCACCGGGCTGTGGCTCTCGGCGCCGCTCGACAGGCTTCTCGCGCGGGTCGAGGCCCGCCACGGCGATGCATCGGATGCGGATGCCGCAGTCGTCGCGATCCAGGCCACGCGTGAAACGGGCGACGTCGCCGCCGAGCCGGACTGGAGGACCGTCGACACGGACGGCACGCCGGACGAGGTTCTCGCGCGGGCCCGCCTTGTCCTGGCACAGAACTGACGGGCCTCACGGCTGCGGCGCGGACGACCGGGCGCTGCCCTCGTCCGGCGGGAAGCGCGCCAGCGTCGCGATCACCGCCTCGTCCTCCACCTGGTCGAAATCGAGATAGGCGGCGCCGACGGCCCAGAACGGCTCCGGCGTCTCGAGGCAGACGACGGCATCGGCCTCGTCGCTGAGATCGGCGACGACGTCGCGCGGCGCGACCGGCGTCGCCAGCACGAGCCGCGCCGGCGCGCGGCGGCGGATGGCCCGCAGGGCCGCCCTGACGGTCGCGCCCGTCGCGATGCCGTCGTCGACCACGATGGCGCAGCGGCCTTCCACCCGCACCGGCGGGCGCGATCCGAGGTAGAAGCGCCGCCGGCGCTCGATCTCGACGAGTTCGCGCGCCCGCACCGCCTCGAAGTCCGCAGGCGCAATCTGCGCGCCCGCGATGACATCCTCGTTGCGCACGGTGATGGGCTCGGCCCCGTCGACGACGGCACCCATCGCGAGCTCCGGCTGTCGCGGCACGCCGAGCTTGCGCACGAGCACGAGATCGAGCGGCGCGGCGAAGGCGGCGGCGATCTCGGCGGCGACCGGCACGCCGCCGCGCGGCAAGGCGAGGATGACGGGATCTTCGCCCCTCCATTCCGTCAGGGCCCTGGCGAGCCGCCGTCCCGCCTCGACGCGGTTGAGAAAAGGCATGGCCCACTCCTGTCCGCCCGTGGCGCTGTTGCGCAGAGCGGCGCGACGGCCATCCTACCGCCGGAACCCGGGCGCGTCATGGGGCCGCCCGCCACAACACGGGCTCCGCGGACGGATCGCGTCGCTAGACCCGCTTGTCGGTCAGCACCTCGAAGGTCTTCGCGATGGTCGCCACGGACCGGTCGTGGTCGGCGAGCGCAAGGCCGGCGATGAGCGCGTCGATGACGGCGAGCTGGGCGATGCGGCTCGTCATCGCCTCGGTACGGAACTGGGTCTCGCGCGCCAGCGTGTGCAGGACGATGTCGGCATGGGCGTGGAGAGGCGACTTGCCGAAATTGGTGACGCAGATTGTCGTCGCCCCCGCTTCCTTGGCGAGGCGCGTCGCCGTCAGGGTCTCCACCGTGCTGCCCGAATGGGAGATGGTGAGCGTCGCCACGTCCGGCCCCGCGAGCGAGGCCGTGATGGCCTGCACATGGCTGTCGACGCTGACGCGCGACGGGATGCCGATGCGCATCAGCCGGTAATGCGCGTCCTCGGCGATGGGCGCGGCGCTGCCGATGCCGAACACCTCGACGCGGCTTGCCTTGCGGATCGCGCCGATCGCGGCGCGCATGGCGGCGACGTCGAGCGCCTTCTGCGTGTCCCGCAAAGCCTGAAGGTCCGACTTGAAGACCTTGTCGATGACGGCCTCGACCGTATCGGTCTCGGCGAGATCCTCGTGGATGAACTGCACCGGCTGCACGAATTCGCGGGCGAGCGCGATCTTGACCTGCTGGAAGCCGCGTGCACCGAGCATCTGGCAGAAGCCGATGACGCTGCCCTCGCTGGCGCCGGCGCGCTCGGCCACCTCCGTCACCGACATGTGGATGACGTCGCCGGCGTTGTCCCTGATGAAGTCGGCGATGCGCGCCGCCGTCGGCGGCAGGTCCGGGCGCAGCACCGCGACGCGGTCGAGCACGCCGTTGAACTCGCCCGCGCGCAGCGCCGCCTGCCGATCCTTCTGCTGACCGTTTGCCGGACCCGCCATCAGGCCACCTTCCTTTCCATCGCGCCGAGGCCTTCCACGAAATCGCCGGGCCGGACGTGCAGGAAGCGCATGCCCGCCCGCATGGCACCCTTGCCGTCGGTGGCCGGATTGTCGCCGATCATGACCACCTCCTGCGGCGGAAGGCCGAGCCGCTCGCAGCCGAGGCGGAAGAGCAGCGGCTCGGGCTTGCCCACCACCTCGCACTCGCCCGCCCCGGCGCAGGAGAGGATGGAAGCCGCCAGCGCGCCGACTTCCGGAACGGGCTCGCCGAGCGGCCCGCGGTGGTGCGTGTCCGGACAGGCGAGAACGAGCTTCGCCCCGAGAGAGACGGCATGCGCCGCCGCCGCGAGGCGCCGGTAGCTGAAGCGCCGGTCGCGTCCGACGATGATGATGTCGCAGGCGCCGGTCGACAGCCGCAGCCCGCGCCGGCGCGCATAGCGCTCCAGCGCCGGCCCCGCGAGCAGCATCACCCGGGCGCCCGGATGGCGCTGCGCCACAAGGTCGATTGCCGTCGTGCCGGCGAGGACGATGCGTTCGGCGGCGACGACAAGGCCGAGCCGCCCGAGCAGGCGCGCCAGCTCGTGCGGCGTGTGCTCGGCGTCGTTGGAGACGATGGCGAAGCGCCCGCCGGTTTCGGCGACGAGCGCGGCCACGCCCGGCAGGAGCCTGCGGCCGCTGATGAGGGTGCCGTCGAGGTCGAGGAGATAGCCGCGGGGGCGGGACATGGACACCTGATTTGCCGTCGTCGAATTCCTTGCGGAGGCTTCATTGATATATTCTCAATGTCAATATGATTTTTGATTGAGCAACATTCATTCGACTGTCACACGACGGCGCTAGGTGTGCTGCCGAACCCGAACGGCGGAGACCGGCCCGTGCTCGAATATGCCCTGGCGAGATTGCTGCGCATGGTCGTGACGATGCTCGTCATCGTCACCGGCGTGTTCTTCGCCACCCGGCTCTCGGGCAATGCGGTCGACTTCATCGGCGGCGAAGGCCTCAGCGCGGCGGACCGGGCGACCCTCGTCGCCTATTACGGCCTCGACGCCTCCTGGCTCGAGCAGTACTGGCGCTACCTGCGTGCCCTCGCGGAGGGCAATTTCGGCATTTCGCTCGTCGAGCGCCGGCCGGTCTCGACCATCGCCCTGGAGCGGGTCGGCCCCTCCCTGCAGCTCCTCGTCGGTGCCGTGCTGCTGACGCTCGCGGTTGCCGTGCCGGCGGGCACGCTCGCCGCGGTCTACCGCAAGTCCTGGGCGGGCAGCATGATCATGGGCGCGGCCTTCCTCGGCTACGCCATCCCCAATTTCGTCCTCGCCGTCCTGCTCATCCTCACCCTCTCCTTCTGGCTCGGCTGGCTGCCGAGCTCCGGCAACGGCTCGCTCGCCCATTTCGTGATGCCGGTCGTCGCGCTGTCGGCCTTCTACATCGCGAGCCTGACGCGCTTCACCCGCAACGCCATGCTCGACGTCCTGAGCCAGGACTACCTGCGCACCGCCCGCGCCAAGGGTCTCGCCGAACCGCGGGTCATCTTCAAGCACGCGCTGCGCAATGCGCTCATCACCATTCTGTCCGTGCTCGGCCTGCAGATCGCCGGCCTCGC
Organism: Chelatococcus caeni; assembly: GCF_014196925.1. Classification (GTDB taxonomy): domain Bacteria; phylum Pseudomonadota; class Alphaproteobacteria; order Rhizobiales; family Beijerinckiaceae; genus Chelatococcus_A; species Chelatococcus_A caeni. Next base: position 370,321 of record NZ_JACIEN010000004.1, read on the forward strand.
CGCGGCCGGCAACGTCGTCATCGAGACGATCTTCGCCTGGCGCGGCATCGGCGAGATGCTGGTCTCCGCCGCGCTCCGGCGCGACTACCCGGTGCTGCAGTTCGGCGTCATCGCCGTGGCGCTCGCCGTCATCCTCATCAACACGCTCGTCGATCTCGCCTACGGCGCCGCCGATCCGCGCGTGCGCCTGGCAAGGTCGTGAGGGAGGCAAGGCCGATGGTCCACACCACGCTTTCCGCGCCGCCCGCCGCGCCGTCGCTCCTCCACCGCGCCACGCGCCTCGGCGCCGGGCTCGCCGACGTCTGGGCGGACATGAACTGGATCGTGCGGTTCACAGCGGTGCTCGGCCTCGTCCTCGTCGTGCTGGCGCTCGCCGCCCCGCTCATCGCGCCCTTCGATCCCAATGCCCAGAGCCTGCTGTCGCGGCTGAAGCCGCCGATGGGCCTTGCCGGGGCAAAGGACGGTTATCTCCTGGGCACGGACGAGCTCGGCCGCGACATCCTCTCGCGCTGCCTCCACGGCCTGCGCCTGACGCTCGGGGTCGCGCTTCTCGGCGCGGTCATCGGGCTTCTCCTCGGCGGCAGCCTCGGGCTTTTCGCCGGCATCGCCGGCGGCCGGGTGGACGACCTCATCATGAGCCTCGTCGACATCCAGATCGCCGTGCCCTTCACCCTCGTCGCGCTGCTGACGGTGGCGCTCCTCGGCGGCGACCTCACCGTGCTCATCGCCGTGCTCGGCATCGCCTATTGGGAGCAATACGCCCGCATCACCCGCGGCGAGGTGCTGCGCCTGCGCGAGATGCCCTTCATCGAGGCGGCACGCGCCGCCGGGGCCTCGGGCTGGCGCATCGCGGTCAAGCACATCCTGCCCAATCTCGTCTCGCCGCTGGTCGTCGTCTTCACGGTCAACATCTCCAACATCGTGCTGCTGGAATCGACGCTGTCCTTCCTCGGGCTCGGCCTGCGCCCGCCGACGGCGACGCTCGGCGCCATGGTGGGGATGGGGCGCGACTACCTGCCCTCGGCGCCCTGGATCGTCGCCGCGCCGGCGCTCCTCATCCTCCTCGTGACCTTCGTCATCCAGATGCTCGGCGACTTCCTGCGCGACCGCACCGACGTGCGCCTGCGCGAGCGCTGAGCGCCAATCGAGAGACCGGAGGCGGACAGCCGCCGCCTCCCAGCAAGCAACGGCGGGCCGCACGGCGCGACCGCCACAACGGAGGCCTTCACGCCATGATGACCCGCTCGCTCGTCCTCGCCCTCGCGGCGACGTCGCTCGCAAGCCTCGCCCCGCTCACCCCCGCGCTGGCGGCCGAACTGAAGGTCGGCGCCTCCAACATGCCGCCCTATCTCGATCCGGGCCGCGACCATTCCAACGTCGGCTCGCAGTTCTACTACAACAGCTTCGACACCCTGATCGAGAAGGACCACTCGACCGCCGAGGCGAAGTTCCTGCCCGGCCTCGCCACGCAATGGAACCGCATCGACGACCTGACGATGGAGTTCAAGCTGCGGCCGGGCGTCGTCTTCCACAACGGCGAGCCGCTCACCGCCGACGATGTCGTCTTCTCCTTCAACCGCATGTTCCAGGCGAGCTTCCCGCCCTATGCGGTGCGCTCGAAGGACCGGCTGAACAACTTCGACGTGGCCGAGAAGGTCGACGACCTCACGGTGCGGGTGCGCACGAAGAAGCCGGAGCCGCTCTGGGAAACGCTCATCAACATGCAGCAGCTGATGATCGTGCCCGAGGACTATGTGAAGGGGCTGACCGGCGACCCCAAGGTCGCCGAGAATTCCGACTTCGAGGCCTTCGCGCTCGCCCCGGTCGGCTCCGGCCCCTACCGCATCGCCGAGTTCATTCCCGGCGAGCGCATCGTCTGGCAGCGCCATGACGCGTTCTGGGGCGACAAGGCCCCGTTCGAGCGCGTCACCGTGCGCTCCATCCCCGAGATGGCGACCCGCATCACGGCGCTGAAGAACGGCGAGGTCGACATCATCACCAACCTGCCGCCGGACCAGCTCGCCACCGTCGAGGCCGACCCGAACCTCAAGACGGCCGGCATGGTGACGCCGCTCTTCCACGTGCTCATCTACAACACGCTCAACGAGAAGATGGCGAGCCCGAAGCTGCGCCAGGCGCTCAACCACGCCATCGACCGGCAGACCCTGAGCGAGGCCCTGTGGCAGGGCAAGGCCGTCGTGCCGGCGAGCCATACCATGGAGCCCTTCGGCGCCCTCTACATGCCGGAGCTCAAGACCTTCGAATACGACATCGAGAAGGCCAAGGAGCTGCTCGCCGAGAGCGGCTACAAGGGCGAGGAGATCCGCATCGACACCTCGGCCACCTATTACACCAACGGCCTCCTCGCCATGCAGGCCGTCGCCGAGATGTGGGGCGCCATCGGCGTCAAGACGCGCATCAATGTCGACGACAAGTGGACGGGCAACGACCCGACGATGAACGCCCGCAACTGGTCGAACCCGATGTACTTCCCCGACCCCTTCGGCTCCTTCGGCGTGATGTGGGCGCCGGGCGGCCCCTCCGAAGGCGAGGGCCGCTTCAAGACGGACGCCGACTATGCCGAGAAGTGGGACCGCTTCCGCTTTTCCACCGACGTCGCGGCGCGCCGGCAGGCCTATGGCGAATTGATGGAGCGCATCAAGAACGACCCGCCCTTCCTCGTGCTCTACCAGCCCTACGAGAGCTGGGGCATGCGCAAGACCGTCGACTGGGCGCCGGCGCCGGGCCACATCCCCTACGTGCTCGACTTCCGCGCCGGCTCCATCCGGGTCGACGGCTGACCTCCTGCGGGAGCCGGACACGCCCTGCTCCCCTCATCCCGATCCTCCATCCGCCCGCCGCGAGACTTTCATGACCGCGCTCCGCCTCTGCCTCGTCGCCGACATCCACCACGGTGCCGACAGCTTCACCAAGAAGGGCACGGCCGCGCTGCCGCTGCTCGCCGAATTCGCCCGCTTCGCCAACAAGACGCGGCCGGACGCCGTGATCGACCTCGGCGACCGCATCTCCGACGTCGACACGGAAACCGACAGGCGCCTGGAACGCGAGGTCGCCGACGGCTTTCGCGCCGTAGCCGCACCGGTCTTCCACATCTGCGGCAACCACGACCGCGACCATCTCACCGTCGCCGACAATGCCGAGATCCTCGGCCAGGCGCTCGGCAATCAGGTCGTCGATCTCGGCGCCTGGCAGCTCGTCATCTGGCGGGCGGACACGAAGATCCATCGCCCGGGCGGCTTCGTGCTGCCCGAAGCGGACCTCTTGTGGCTCGCCGGCGTGGTGCGCACGGCGACGAAGCCGATCGCCCTCTTCAGCCACGTGCCGGTGTCCGGCCATGCGCAGGACGGCAACTATTACTTCGAGCGCAACCCCGACGCCTCGACCTATCCCGGCGGGGCCGAGCGGGCGCGGGCCGTTCTGGCGGCGGCGCGCGTGCCGGTCGCCTGCTTCGCCGGCCACGTGCACTGGAACACGCTGACCATGGTGAACGGCCAGCCGCATTTCACCCTGCAGTCGCTGACCGAGAGCTTCACCACCCATCCCGAGCCCGCCGGCAGCTTCGCCCTCGTCGAACTGTCGGACCGCATCGACTGGCGTGTCTTCGGCAAGGACAGTTTTGCCGTCTCGCTCGACGCCGCCGAGACCGCACGGCGCTGGGTGACGCCGCTGCCGCCCTTCAACGAGCATCCCGAGATCCGCCTGCGCCACGCAGCCCAGGCCGCTCGGCAAGTTGCCAGCCAAGTCGCGCAGGCGGCGGAATAGACGCTTGGGACCGGCGCCATGACTGCACCCCTTCTCGACGTGCGCGACCTCTGCGTCGCCTTCCGGTCGCGCCGCGGCGCAACGCCCGTGGTGCGCAACCTCTCCTTCTCGGTCGGGGCCGGCGAGACGGTGGCGATCGTCGGGGAATCGGGCTCGGGCAAGTCGGTCACGGCGCTGTCGCTGATGCGCCTTATCGAGCGCGAGGGCGGCGCCGTCACCGGCGGCGAGATGCTCTTCCGCCCGCATGACGGGCCCGCGGTCGACCTCGCGCGGCTCGACGAGCCGGCGATGCGCGCCATCCGCGGCAACGCCATGTCGATGATCTTCCAGGAGCCGATGACCTCGCTCAACCCGGTGCTGACCATCGGCGAGCAGGTGGCGGAAGTGCTGCTGGCGCATCGCGGCATCGGCGCACGCGAGGCGGAGCGGGCGGCGCTCGCCGTGCTCGACGAAGTGCAGCTGACCGATCCGGAACGGCGCATGCGCCAGTATCCGCACGAGCTCTCGGGCGGCATGCGCCAGCGCGTCATGATCGCCATCGCGCTCGCCTGCCGGCCACGGCTGCTCATCGCCGACGAGCCGACGACAGCGCTCGACGTCACCATCCAGGCGGGCATCCTCGATCTCATCCGTGCCCTGCAGCAGCAGACGGGCACGTCCGTCATCTTCATCACCCACGACATGGGCGTCGTCGCCGAGATGGCCGACCGCGTCGTCGTCATGCGCCAGGGCGAACATGTGGAGACGGCACGTACGGCCGATCTCTTCGCGGCACCGCAGGCTACCTATACCCGCGCCCTCCTGGCGGCCGTGCCGCGCCTCGGCGCCGGCGCGCCGATCTATGCCGTCCCGCGCGCCGGCAGGGCGGAAGACGCCGGCGATACCGGCGAGGTGCTGCGCGTCGAGGGCCTCGTCACCCGCTTTCCGATCCGCAAGGGACCGTTCCGCCGCCATGTCGCCAATGTGCATGCGGTGGAGGATGTCAGCCTGACGCTGCGGCGCGGCGAGACGCTCGGCCTCGTCGGCGAATCCGGCTCGGGCAAGTCGACCATCGGCCGCTCCATCCTCAGGCTCGTCGAGCCGACGACCGGGCGCATCCTCATCTGCGGCCGCGACGTCACCGGCCTGTCGCAGCAGGCCGTCCGCCCCCTGCGCCGCCATGCGCAGATGGTCTTCCAGGACCCCTACGCCAGCCTCAACCCGCGCCTGCCGGTGCACGAGCTCGTCACGGAGCCGCTCGCCATTCACGACCGGCTGCCGGCGCCCGCGCGGCGCGAGATCGCGGCCGAGCTGATGCGCCGGGTCGGCCTGCCGGCGGACAGCCTCGACCGCTATCCGCACCAGTTCTCGGGTGGCCAGCGCCAGCGCCTCGCCATCGCCCGGGCGCTGTCGTCCAGACCGCGCGTCATCGTCGCAGACGAGCCGGTATCGGCCCTCGACGTCTCGGTGCAGGACCAGGTCATCGCCCTGATGCGCGAGCTGCAGGACGAGTTCGGCATCGCCTATCTCTTCATCTCGCACGATCTCGCCGTGGTCGAGCGCATGAGCCACCGCGTCGCCGTGCTCGACCGCGGCCGTATCGTCGAGACGGGCCCGACCGACGCCGTCCTCTCGGATCCGCGCCACCCCTATACGCGTGACCTCCTCGCCGCAGTGCCGGTGGCCGATCCGGCGCTCAGGCACGGCCCGCGCAGGCTCGCCCTGCGCGAGCGCAGGAGCCCCATCAATCCCGTCGGCTTCACGCCGCCAGCGCAGCACTTCGCCGAGGCCGGCCCCGGCCATCTCGTCGCTGTCTGAGCCGCGGCCCGCGCCTCAGGCCGTGTCGATGAAGCGGCTGAGGAAGAGGCGCGTGCGCGGGTGCTGCGGGTTGGCGAGGATGTCCTCGGGCCGGCCCTCTTCGACGACGATGCCCCCGTCCATGAAGACGACCCGGTCGGCCGCCTCGCGCGCGAAGCCGATCTCGTGCGTGACGACGATCATCGTCAGGCCCTGTCCGGCGAGGTCGCGCATGACATTCAGCACCTCGCCGACGAGCTCGGGGTCGAGAGCCGAGGTCGGCTCGTCGAAGAGCATCAGCTTCGGCCGGATGGCGAGCGCGCGGGCGATGGCGACGCGCTGCTGCTGGCCGCCCGAGAGCTGGCGCGGATAGGCGGGCGCCTTCTCGGACAGGCCGACGCGGGCGAGCAGGTCCATGGCATAGGCCACCGCCTCGCGCCGGTCCTGCCCGTGCACGCCGACGGGCGCCTCGATGATGTTCTCCAGCGCCGTCATGTGCGGATAGAGGTTGAACTGCTGGAACACCATGCCGATCTTGCGGCGCTGCACGGCGATCGCCCGGCTCGAGAGCTTGTTGAGGCGCCCGTGCCGCAGCTGGTAGCCGATCTGCTCCCCGTCGACCTCGATCGAGCCGCGGTCGATCGCCTCCAGGTGGTTGATGCAGCGCAGGAAGGTGGATTTCCCCGAGCCCGACGGCCCGAGGATGACGACCACCTCGCCCGGCGCCACGTCGAGGTCGATCCCCTTCAGCACCTCGTTGGCGCCGAAGGACTTGTGCACGTTGCGCGCACGCACCAGCGGCGCCACGGCGGCGGAGGCCGCGGCCGCGCTGTCTCTCGCAGCGACGTTCATATCGCCTCCTCCATCGCCCGCGCGGGAGCCTTGTCGCCGCCGGCGCCACGCTCGCCGCGGGCATAGTAGCGCTCGATGAAGCCCTGGCCGACGTTGAGGATGGATGTGACGAGGAGATACCAGATCACCGCCACCATCAGCATCGGGATGACCTCGAAGGTGCGGTTGTAGACGGCCTGTACGGAATAGAGCAGGTCGGCCATGGCGATGACGCTGACGAGCGAGGTCGCTTTGATCATGCTGATGAGCTGGTTGCCCGTCGGCGGGATGATGGAGCGCATGGCCTGGGGAATGATGATGCGCCGCAGCGCCCGCGCCCGCGTCATGCCGAAGGCGTCCGTCGCCTCGACCTGGCCCTTGTCCACGGACAGGAGGCCGCCGCGGATGATCTCCGCCATGTAGGCCGCCTCGTTGAGCGACAGCCCCGCGATGGCCGCCGTCATCGGCGTGATGAGGTCGTTGGTGTCCCAGCTCGCCAGCGTTGGGCCGAAGGGGATGGCGATGGAGATCTGCGGGAACAGGGTCGACAGGTTGTACCAGAAGATGAGCTGCACCAGCAGCGGCGTGCCGCGGAAGAACCAGATGTAGAGGCCCGCGAGCGAGCTGAGCAGCCGGTCGTCCGACATGCGGGCGATGGCGAGCAGAAGCCCGATGATGACGCCGATCACCATGGCGACGACGGTGAGCCCGAGCGTGACCGACAGGCCGCGCAGGATGGAGGGCGCCGTGAACCACTCGGCGACCACGGGCCAGCCGAAATTCTCGTTGTTGGCGACGATCCAGCCGAAATCCGTCGCGATGATGAGGACGAGGGCCCACAGGAGCCAGCGTCCCCAGGCGATCGGCCGGTGGGCGTTGGCGACATCGCGCAGGGCCGCATCCGCGGCCCTGCTCTCATCCACGCTCGGGGCGCTCATGACCGTCACTGGGAAGCGAGGTTGATGCCGGGGTCGGAGATCATGTTGTTCTGAAGTCCCCACTTCTTCATGATCACGTCATAGGTGCCGTTCGCCACCAGTTCCTTGATGGCGCCGAGCAGCACCTCGCCGAGCGGCGAGCCCTTGGACACCACGGCGCCCTGATAGAGGTCCTGGAAGCCATTGGCCTTGCCGACGGCCGCGAGCTCGAGTTCGCCGCCCGCCTGCTGCACGAAATAGGTCAGCGGCGCCTGCGAGGAGAAGAAGGCGTCGGAGCGCTTGGACCGCACGGCGAGGATCGAGGTCGGCTGGTCGGTGAAGGACTGCACCTCGAGCGCCGGCTTGCCTTCGGCAGCGCATTTCTCGGCCTGGGCCTTGATGACGCGCTCGGCCGAGCCGCCGGACATCACGGCGATGCGGTTGCCGCAGGCCTCGTCGAGGCTGTTGATGCCCTTCGGATTGCCCTTCTGCACGGCGAAAACGACGTATTCGCGCACATAATCGACGAAATCATTGGCTTCCTGGCGCGACTTGAAGTCGCCGACCGGCCCCATGGCGAACTGGTAGCGGCCGGACTTGATGCCGGACAGGAGGGCCGACAGGCCGCTCACGGACGCATGCTCGATCTTGATGCCGAGGATCTGGCCGATGGCCTCGGACAGATCGGCGCTGGCGCCGGTCATCGCATTGGTGTCGGTGACGATCTCGTAGGGCGGGAAGGAGCCGTTGTTGACCGACACCATCTTGCCGGCGGCACGGATGTTCTCGGGCAGTTTGGCGCGCAGCGCCTCGTTGACCTGCTGCGCCGGCACATCGCCGGACGCGGCGAGCGCGGGCGCCTGGATGACGGCGAAAGCGAGCGCCGAGGCGCAGGCGAGCTTGCGGATGTTCATGTTGTCGTTCCCCTTCCGATTCTGGCTCTGCTTGTGGTTCTGGTCAGGCTGCCGCCGTCGTTGCGGCGGCAGGTGCCGCCAGTTCCGGCCGGGCGAAGCGGCGGTTGGCGAGCACCGGCAGGACGGCGCGCGCATGGGCGATGCGGGCCGGATCGATATCGGCGAAGACGAGCGCAGGCGCCTCTCCGGCGCGGGCAATGGCGACGCCGAGCGGATCGATGACCATGCTCGCGCCGATATTGCGCTCGCCGCACTCGCCCACGGCGACGAGGTAGCAGGTATTTTCCAGGGCACGGGCCGTCGCCAGCACCTCCCAGTGGGCTTCCTTGCCGAGGCCCCTCACCCAGGCCGCCGGGACGACGATGACCTCGGCCCCGTCGACGGCGAGCCGCCGGGCGAGCTCGGGAAAGCGCAGGTCGTAGCAGGTCATGGTGCCGACCTTCAGCCCCGCCACCTCGACGAGCGGCGGGATCTCGTCGCCGGGCTCGACGTTGACCGATTCCTGCGCCGCGAAGGCGTCGTAGAGATGCAGCTTGCGGTAGCTCCCGATGATGGCGCCGTCGCGCACGGTGACGAGCACGTTGAACACGCGCCCGCGGCCGTTGGGGACGTGGATGCAGGTCATCACCGTGAGGTCGCTGCCGTGGCTCGCCGCCAGCACCTGCTGCATGAAGCGGCCGTCGAGGGGCTGGGCCGACGTCAGCACGATGTCCGGATCGGCGATGTCGCGGGCGAGGATGCCCTCGGGCAGCACGAGGAGCGCGGCCCCGCCAGCCGCCGCATCCCGCATCAGCCGCACCACTGTGTCCGCGTTCTCCTGCCAGTCGCGGCTCACCGCGAACTGGCCGAGCGCGACGCGGGCGACGGAACGGGTGCTCGAAGAGGTGGTCATGCCGGTTCTCCCGCAAGTTCGGCGATCGATGGAAAGAGGCTCTCGGGCGTCAGACCGGTGTCGGCGAGGCCCTGGCGCCGCACCTCGTCGAGAAAGTCCGCGATCATGTGGCGGTTGGCGCCGAGCCCGCTCGCGTCCCAGTCGGGCGGCAGGTCCCGGCCGGTCGACACGAGATCCTCGATCAGCCAGGGCGTCGTGTCGATGTACTTGCGCCGCTTCTCCAGCCACAGGCGCCGCGCCGCGTCGATCAGATCGCTGAGCTCCTGGACAGCCCACGGATGCTGGGCGGCAAAGGCGGCCTTGATGCCGAGGACATGGATGCCGGGCACATAGCCGACGGCCTCGAAATAGGCGCGCTCGGCGGCGCGCACGTCCGGCAGGAGCAGGCGATAGCGCGTCTGCCGCTCGAAGAAGCCGGGCGGCATGAAGGGTGTGAAGACGGCATCGAGCCAGCCCTCGTCGAGGAGCTCCAGCATCGGCCGCTCGCCGGGCACCGGCTCGATGCGGCCGGGGCGGGCATAGCGGCCGAGCCGGTCGGTGACCGGATGGGCCTCGGTGAGGCGTCCCGCGTACCAGCGGGCATCGTCGATGCCCACCCCGGCGCGCGCCAGCGCCGCCCGCGTCCAGGTGTTGCCGGAATCCTGCCAGCCCGTGACGCCGATGCGCTTGCCCCTGAGGTCCTCGAGCCGCACGAGGCCGCTGTCGCGCGCCGTGATGATGCAGCGGTGGCGGAAGCCGCGCATGAGGAAGTTCGGCACGCCGAGAACCGCCGTCTCGCCCCGGCTGCGGGCCGTCGTGTAGCGGCTGAAGGAGATCTCGCTCGCGTCGAAGCGCGGATCGCTGGCGAAATCCTCCGGCAGGGTCGCGAGGCGCTCGATCTTCAGGTCGATCCGCTCGGAGGCGACGTCGCCAAGGAGCAGCGGCGTCACATAGTCCCAATCACGCACCGCGAGACGAATACTGACCTTCACACATCCTCTCCCATGGCTCCACTCCCGTGGCCGGCTAGTGGCCCCGGGTCGCCATGGCGAGAATTGAATGTTCACTATCTCCGATCAATAGCTATTATGTTACTGAACATTATAAGCGAGAATCATGAGCACCCATGACGCCGAATGGCTCGCCGAACGGCTCAGCGAGCGCACCGCCCGCGGCATCGCGGTCGAGACGAGCGCCCTCATCCGCTCCGGCGTCCTGCCCATCGGCTCGCAGCTGCCGACCGTGCGCGACCTCGCCTTCCGGCTGGGCGTCAGCCCCGCGACCGTGTCCGAGGCCTGGAGCGAGCTCAGGCGGCAGAAGATGATCAGCGGCCGCGGCCGCAAGGGCACATGGGTCTTCGGCGACACGGTGGCCCCACGCCCGGCGCGCATGGGCAGCGTCGGCTATTTCGGCGAGGGCGTGCTCGACCTGTCGCTCGCCGTGCCGGACCGCGCCTTGCTGCCGCCGCTGGCCGAGGCCCTCGCCCACGGCGCCACGGCCGAGAACGTCAACAGTTACGAGCGCACGCCCATCCTCGCCGAGCTGAAGGCCGCGGCGGAGCGGCGCTGGCCCTACCGGCCCGAGACCTTTCTCGCCACCAACGGCGGCTACAACGCGGTCTATGCCGCGCTGCACGCGCTCGTCATGCCCGGTGCCTCGGTCGCCATCGAGGATCCGACCGCCATGCGGCTCCTCGACATCATCGAGGATCTCGGGGCCGAGATCATCCCGGTCGCCTGCGACGACGACGGCCCCCTGCCCGCCTCGCTCGCCGGGGCGCTCGCCCGCAAGCCGACGGCCTTCATCTACCAGCCGCGCACCCATTCGGTGACGGGCCGGGCCATCACGCCCGGGCGCCTCAGCGAGCTGGGCCGCGTGCTCGACGGCAGCGACACGCTCATCATCGAGGACGACGGCGTCGGCGATGTCTCGCCGCTGCCGCCCGTCAGCCTAGGAGCCCGCTTCCCCGACCGGGTGGTGCACATCCTCTCGTTCTCGAAGGCCCTCGGCCCGGACCTGCGCCTTGCGGTGCTGTCGAGCTCGGCCGGCATCGTCCGGCAGATCCAGTCCTACCGCAGCTTCAGCTCCGGCTGGACGAGCCGCCTCCTGCAGGCGGCCACCGCCTGGTTGCTGAACGATGAAGCGAGCATGGGCCTGGTGGCCGCGGCACGCGAGGTCTACGCCACCCGCCGCGCGGCCCTCGCCGCGGCGCTCGCCGCGCGCGGCATCGCCCTGCCCGCGGGCGACGGCCTGTGCGTCTGGGTTCCCGTCATCTCGGAGCAATATGCACTCGTGACCCTGGCCGCCCATGGCATCGCCGTCCTGCCGGGCGGCAAATGCTCCGTGCGCGCGACGAGCCATATCCGCGTGGCGACGGGCATCCTGAGCGACCGCTACGATGCCGTCGCCGACGCCATCGCCCGCGCCGCAGCGGCGCCTGCGGGCATGAATCAGTGAACCTGCGGGCGGTCGCGCTCGCCCCGCTCAACCGACATGCCAGCCGCCGTCGACGAAGAGCCGGGCGCCGTTGATGTACGCCCCGGCATCGGAGGCGAGCAGCAGGCAGGCGCCGACGCAGTCCTGCGGCATGCCGATGCGCCTTGCCGGGATCTCGCCCTCCACGCGCGCCCGATAGATGGGATCGGCGAGGACGGCGGCGTTGCGCTCGGTCGCGATGGCGCCGGGCGAGACCGTATTGAAGGTGACGTTCTGCGCCGCATATTGGCGCGCCAGGTTGACCATCACATTGATCTGGGCGCTCTTCAGCGCCGCATAGACCATCAGGCGCGGATTGGGCCGCACCTCCTGGATGCTGCCCATGGCGATGACGCGGCCGAAGCCGCGCGCCGCCATGCCCGGCACCACGGCCTGCAGGAGGAGGAGGCTCGCGGTGAGATTGACCGCGACCTGTTGCGCAATCTCCTCCTCCGTCACGTCGCGCCAGTCGCGGCGCAGCTCGAGGGACGCATTGAGCACGAGGATGTCGATCGGCCCCAGCGCCTCGGCCACGGCCTCCGGCAGGCGCCGGCAGGCGTCCGCCTCGGCGAGATCGGCGGCGAACGCCTCGGCGCGGACACCGGCGGTGCGCATCTCCTCCACCGCATCGTCCAGCGCCGCGCTTCTCTCCGCGCCGTGCACCGCGACGGCGCCGCCGCTCTGCGCGAGGCCGAGCGCGACCGCCCGCCCGATGCCGCGGCTCGACCCGGTGACGAGGGCGACGCGCCCGTCGTTGCGGAATGGGCTCCCCATGGCTCAGGCCTTCAGATGCCAGGTGACGAGGACGGTGAGCGCGGCCCCCTCGGGCAGGTCCGCGGCGATCCTGAGCCACGTCCCGAAATGCGCGACGCGCGCGAAGGTGACTTCGCCGGCCCGCACCGGCAGGTCGAACGCGCTGCCCTCCGCCACCCAGTGCATGCCGTCGGGCGACAGCTCGACGCGGGCACGGCCCGGCGCGCCGACCGCGTCCTTCAGGGCGCGCACGAAGACGACGGCCTCGCTCGCCCAGCCGGCCTCGTAGGGTTCGGTGGCGGATGCGCCCCGCCACTCCTCGTTGCGGGCGACGACGGCGGCCTGGCTTTCGCGCAGCATCAGAAATCTCCCGACAGGCAGACGGAATCGATGAAGAGGCTGGCGCGCTTGTCCGTGTCCGTCTCGACGAAGAAGGCGAGGTTCAGCATGCACCAGAGGTTGCGCATGGCCGGGATGCGCATGCTGTCGAAGCCCGACAGGTCGAATTCCCGGTCGTTGCAGGCAAGGCCGGTCGCCTGCATGGTCGCAAGGTCGAAGTCGAAGCGGCAGTAGTGCCAGTTCACCTTGGTCGGAATCTCGTTGTAGCAGAGCCTCTGCCCGCCGCCGGCGATGTCCTCCCACCCTTCCGGCGCCAGGTGATAGTGCGTCACCGTCTTGTTCCCGGCGCCGACCGCGGCGAAGGGCTCGTTGCGGCGCTTGAACTGCCACTTCTGCACATGCGCGCCGTCGAGCGCGTTGAGGAAGCGCAGATGCGGCATGATGCGCCAGGCGTCGCCGTCCTGGTCCCCCGTCTGCAGGTCGTAGAGGAAGCCGATGGAGCGCACGTCGGTTTCCGACAGGCGCAGCTCGTTCGCCTCGGGCTTGAAGGTGAAGTAGAACTCGAGCCGGATGGGGCCGCGCCGGCGGAAGGTGAGCCGCTTGATCGAGACGTTGCGCGCGCCCGCCCGCGGCCGGGTTGCGATCTTCAGCGCATAGCTGCCGTCGAAGCCGCCATGGCTGCCGAAGTCCCATGTCGGCAAGGTCGACAGCATGGCCTGTGAATGCTGGGCATAGCCCGGATGCATGGCATCGAGCGTGTCCTCGTAATTGCCGACGAGCTGCGTCCAGCCGCAGAAGCCGCGGTCGAAATCGTCGAAGGCGATGATGCGCCGCAGCGGGTCGAAGCGCGACAGGGCGGGATCGGCGAGACGCAGGGCCGAAGCGATCTCATGGCGGTCGAGTGTCATCGGGATGGTCCTTCTCAGCCCTTGGTGGCGCCCGCCGTCAGGCCTTCGATGAGATGGCGCTGGCACAGGACGACAAAGGCGAGGATGGGCAGGAGCTGCACAGTGGTGGCGGCGAAGAGGACGCCCCATTCGACGCCCTCGAGCGAGCCGATCATCTCGGACAGCACGAGGGGCGCGGTCTTGGCGTTCTTCGTCGTGAAGATGAAGGCGAAGAGGAACTCGTTCCACGCATAGACGATGACGAAGATGGCGACCGCCACCATGCCCTGCGCCGACAGGGGCAGGATGACGCGGCGGAAGATCTGCGCCTGGCTCGCCCCGTCCATCATCGCCGCCTCGTCGAGCTCGCGCGGGATCTGGTCGATGAAGGTGCGCATCACCATGGTGCCGAGCGACACGAAGAAGGCCGCATAGAGGATGATGAGCACCGCATGGGTGTCGTTGAGCCCGAGCGCGTTGACGATCGGGAACAGCGGCAGCGTCGTCACGATGGGCGGCAGGAGACGCAGCGCGATCATGGCGAAGACGGAGCCGGAGAGGAAACGGCTGCGCCAGCGCGAATAGCCGAAGCCCGCGAGCGTCGAGGTGAGCACCGCGAGCAGCGTCGCGCCCACGGTGACGATGAAGCTGTTGGCGAGCCCGGTGAAGAAGTCGCCCCAGCGCTGCCACAGGGCGACGAAGTTCTCGAAGGTCGGCCGCCAGGCGACGCCGGTGGCGAAGATGTCGCGCTCGGGCGTGAAGGCGGCGCTCACGATGAGCGCGATCGGCCCGAGCGACCAGGCGAGCACCAGGGCGACGGCAACGGCCTTGCCGAGGAGGCGCATGAGCCCGGAGGGCGTGAAGGCAGGATCAGTCGGCACGGGCGAACATCTCCCGGTAGAGCCGGCGCAGGTAGAAGGCGGCGAGCAGGAGCGAGGTCACCACCATCAGCCATCCGGTCGCGCTCGCCGCGCCGAAGTCGTTGTAGCGGAAGGCCTCGAGATAGAGGTAGACGGCGACGACCTCTGTCGAGCGCGCCGGCCCGCCCTGCGTCAGCAGCCACACCTCCGAGAACAGGCGGTAGGCGAAGATGTAGCGGAACAGCATGGCGACGAGGATGGCCGGCATGAGCAGCGGCAGCGTGACGCGCCGGAAGCTCTGCCAGGCGCTCGCCCCGTCGATCTCCGCCGCCTCGTAGAGGTCCTTCGGGATGGCGAGCCGCGCCGCATAGAGGATGATGAAGGTGAAGGGCAGGTGCAGCCAGATGCTGAGCAGTGCGACGAGCGCGAGCCCGTGGCTCGGCACCACCGACCATTCGAGCGGCGGCAGGCCGAGGCCGGTGAGCACCCGCGTCATGAAACCGGTGTCGGGATCGAACAAGGTGCGCCACATGACGACGGCGCCGACCTCGCTCACCGCATAAGGCGCGAGGACGGCGGCGATGAGCAGCTTCCGAAAGGGTAGGCCGCCGGCGAAGAGCACCGCCATGGCGAGGCCGAGCACGACCTCGACATGCACGACGATGAGCACGACGACGACGGTGTTGCCCAGGGCCCGCCAGAAATAGGGATCGGCGAGAATCTTGGCGTAGTTGGCGAAGCCGACGAAGGTCGCCGCCCGGCCGAAGGTCGATTGCTGGAAGGAAAGCCACAGCACATAGGCGGCGGGAATGAGGATGACGAAGGCGAGCAGCGCGAGCGCGGGGGCGACATAGGGCAGCGCCCGGCGCGGCTCCTGCATGGCGGAGATCGAGAAGGCCGCCATGCGGTCACTCCGTGATGCGGTGGGCGGCGAGCGCCGCCCGGTCGACGGTAATGCCGAGGCCCGGGCCGGCCGGCACCGGCAGCGCGCCGTCGACCATCGTCGCCGGATCGCCGACCTGCTCCATGAGCAGCGCCTCGCGCAAAGGGTTGCGATAGACCATGCATTCGAAGGCAAGGCAGTTTTCCGCAGCGGCGGCGAGCTGCAGGCTGGCGGCGACGCAGATGGCGCCCGACCAGCCGACGTGCGGGGCATAGGCGACGTTGAAGCTCTGCGCGAGCTCGGCGATGCGCCAGGTCTCGGTGATGCCGCCGGCCCGCGCCACGTCCGGCTGGATGAGGCCGATGGACCGGTCCTGCAGCATGGGCAGGGCGTCGAGCGCCGTGAAGTCGCTTTCGCCCGCGGCGAGCCGCACGTCGAGCTTGTCGCGCAGCAGACGATAGCCCGCGCGGTCCTCTGGCCGCAGCGGCTCCTCGAACCAGTCGTAGCCGCACTCCTCGAGCGCGCGGCCGACGCGTACCGCATCGTCGAGGTCATAGGCCCAGTTGGCATCGACGCTGAGGCCGATGGCATCGCCGGCGAGGCGGCGCACGAGGCGGATGCGGTCGATCGAGGCGGGCACGGAGCGGCCGGTCTTCACCTTGATCTGATGGAAGCCGGCATCGAGCGCCGCCGCGACCTCCGCCTCGACGGACGCGTCGTCGAACCAGTTGATCGAGGAGGCATAGGCCGGGACCGTGCCGCGCCCGACGCCGCCGAGGAGCTTCGCCACCGGCATGCCGGCGGCCTTGCCGGCAATATCCCACAGGGCGATGTCGACACCGGCGACAGCCTCGACCAGCATGCCGCCGACGCGGCCGGTGAGCGCGCCGCGCATGGCGTTCCACAACCGGCGCCGGTCGAGCGCATCCTCGCCGAGGATCCTCGGCGCGAGCACGCCTTCGATGAAGCGCGCGTAGGCGGCCGCGCCGCGCCGGCCGAGGCACTCGCCGAAGCCGACGAGGCCCTCGTCCGTCTCCACCTCGACGACGACGATCTCGATCGTCGCCCAGTCGCCCTGCGATGTCCGCTGCGCTGTCGGCAGCGTGGCGCGCAGTGGATGCGCCTCAACCCGTGCGATGCGGCCGGCTGCCGGCCGTTTGGTGTCGGGCATGATCCCGCCTCTGGTTTCCTCTCTGCATCTCACCTATCTGATAAGTTTCTAGGTTGCAACCCTGCTGGGTTTATGCGATGAAGGCGCCATGCAGGATCAACTCGACATCGCGACCGATGCCCGCGCCGATGACTGGGCGACGCTCCTCGGCGCAGCCGACATCGCGCCGAGCCGTCTCGGCGACGCGGTCATCGAGCGCTTGACGGAAGCGATCATCGACGGCCGCCTCAAGCCCGGCGATCCCCTGCCCTCCGAGGGGCAAATCGCCGCCACCTTCGGCATCTCCAAGCCGATCGCGCGCGAGGCGCTGCGCGAGCTTGCGGCGATGGGCGTCATCCAGGTGCAGCAGGGCAAGGTCAGCCGCGTGCGCGCCATCGACAGCGGGCCGCTGGCGCGCTTCTACCGCTTCGCCATAGGCAGCACGAAGCACGGCCTGCGCGAGGCGGTGGAGCTGCGCCGCATGCTGGAGCCGCATATCGCCGCCCTCGCCGCCGAGCGGCGCACCGAGGCCGACGTCGCCGTGATGCACGACATCCTGAAGCGGATGGAGGCGACGCTCGGCGACGTGCCGGCGTGGATCGAGGCGGACCTCGCCTTCCACAACCAGGTGGCGGCGATGGCGCACAACCGGCTCGTCATGCTGCAGCTCAAGGGGCTCGAGCCGGTCGTGCGCATCATGATGGTGCGCTTCAACGCGCGCGAGGCGCGCACCATGGACGACTGGCGCGTGACGCTGGCGCGCCACGCCCTCATCGCCGAGGCGATCGAGGAGGGCAATCCCGCAGCGGCGGAGGCGGCCATGCGCAGCCACTTCGCCGCCGCCGATGCCGCCATCCGCGAGATCTTCGGGCCGGACCCGACGCCGGGCCGGCCGGGCTAGGCCCATATCACCAGCGAGGCCCGCAGCAGAACGGGCCCGAAGGGAGGGAACGAGAATGGCACCGATCGACAGAAGGACGCTGCTGGCAACGGCAGGCGCGGCGCTGGCAGCCCCGAACATCGCCTTCGGCCAGGCGGCCAAGGGCCCGCCGCTGCAGGTCTTTTCCCACCGCGTCCACAAGACCGTGGCAACCGGCCAGAGCGGCGACGTCACCGCCCCCTGGACGGCCGATACGGGCATCACCGTCGAATGGACGACGTTCGACACGGGACCGTTGCAGGAACGCCTGTTCCGCGAGGCCTCCCTGTCGCAGACGAGCGTCGACGTCGGCTTCATCCTCAACACCCAGGCGGTGCCGCGCACGGCCGAGCTCTTCGAGCTGCTCGACGACTACATGCGCAGCGACCCGCCGGAGGATGTCGCCGACATCTTCCCCGGCCTCATCGAGGGCATGACCGTCGGCGGCCGGCTCGTCGCCATGCCCGTGCGGCACGCCTCGTCCGGCCTGCACTGGAATGCCGACATCCTCGCCGAGCGCGGCTTCGAGAAACCGCCGGCGACGATGGAAGAGCTCGTCGAGGTGGCGAAGGCCTCGACCTACAAGCGCGCCGACGGCACCAACTGCGTCGGCCTGTGCATGCCGGGCGTCACCTATCCCAATGTCATCGACATCGCCCGCGCCTGGGACGGCGATTTCATCACGAAGGATTTCAAGGTGGTGGCGGATCAGGAGGGCATGCTCAATGCCATCCGCCTGCTGCGCGGCCTGTTCGAGGCCGGCGCCTTCCCGCGCAACTTCGCCGCCCTGACGACGGAGGAGGTGGCGACCTGGATGCAGCAGGGCCGCGCCGCGATGGCCCTGCAGAGCATGGGCCGCAATCGCATCTTCAACGACCCGCAGAAGAGCAAGTTCGCCGGCAAGATCATGACGGGGGCCGTGCCGATCTCGGAAACGCTGAAGGACCGCTATGCGGTCGCGCCGGCGAAGGTCGAGTTCTGGGGCCTCGCCATCCCCAAGAACAGCACGCGCAAGGACCTCGCCTGGAGCTTCATCAAGGCGATGCTGACGAAGGACGCGACGCTCAAGATGGCGCTGAGCGGCAACGGTCCCGTCCGCGCCTCGACCTATGACGATGCCGGCTTCCGGGCGTCGGTACCCTATGCGGATGCCGAGCGCGACGTCCTCAAGGTGGCGCGCGTGCCGGTGCCCGCCTTCGACGAGGCGGCGCGTGCCGGCGACATCTTCAAGGAAGAGGCCGAGGCGGCGGTCCTCGGCATGAAGAGCCCCGAGGCGGCCATGACATCGGTCGTCGAACGGGTCAGGCCGCTGCTGCCGTCCTGACGACGCAGCGCGGCGGGCGATTAAAACAACGAAACCGGAGGAGATCCGCGATGGCGGAGGATATCGCTTGGGCAAGGAATGACGGCTGGCGTCTGTCACGCCGCCAAATGCTGCAGCTCTCGGCCGGGGCCGCGCTCGCCGGCCTCCTGCCGCGCACGGCCATGGCCGCGGGGCTCGAACTCAACGTCTTCGGCCATCGCGTCCACCAGGCTGCCGCGACGACCGGGCCGGGCGGCGACGCGACGGAAGCATGGC
Organism: Chelatococcus caeni; assembly: GCF_014196925.1. Classification (GTDB taxonomy): domain Bacteria; phylum Pseudomonadota; class Alphaproteobacteria; order Rhizobiales; family Beijerinckiaceae; genus Chelatococcus_A; species Chelatococcus_A caeni. The sequence continues at coordinate 389,258 of NZ_JACIEN010000004.1, forward strand.
GCCAGGAGAGCGGCAACACCGCCTCGTGGGTGACGCTCGGCGACGTCAACGCCATCCACGAGCGCCTCCTGCGCGAGGCGACGCTCGGCACGACGACGATCGACGTTGCCTATCTGCTCAACGGCCGGGCCGTGCCGCGCAACCTCAAGCTCTTCACGCCGCTCGACAGCTTCCTGAAGGAGGCGCCGATCGCCGAGTTCGACGACATCGCGCCGGGGCTCGTGAAGCCCCTGCAGCTCGACGGCGCGCTCTACGGCGTGCCCGTGCGCCATGCCACCAACGTCATCATCTACAATGAGGCCCTGTTCGAGGAGCGCGGCGTCGCCCTGCCGAAGACCTTCGAGGAACTCGTCGAGGCGGCGCGCAAGCTCACCTTCAAGCGCGACGACGGCACCCAGGTCTACGGCCTCGCCTTCACGCCGGTCTTCGCCTCGAACTTCCTGACGATCGCCCGCTGCCTCGATGGCGACTACATGACCGAGGACCGGAAGATCGTGGCGGCCGAGGCGCCGATGGTCGAGGCCCTGACGGTGCTCGCCTCGCTCTACAAGGACGGCGTCCTGCCGCGCAACACGGCGACGCTCAACAACGAGGAGCTGACGACCTGGATGCAGCAGGGCCGCGCCGCCATGAGTATCCAACCCTTCGCCCGCCTCGCCTCCTACAACGACCCGCAGAAGTCGCGCTATCCGGGCAAGCTCAAGCCGCTGGTGCCGCCGATGGCGGAGGCGCTCGCCGGCAAGGCGAGCTATGCCCCGACGGTGGAGTTCTGGTCGCTCGTCATCCCCGCCAATTCGAAGAACCAGCGCGCCGCCTGGGATTTCATCCGGCACCTGTCCTCGCCCGCCGCGACGATGCAGATGGCGCTCAACGGCAACGGGCCGGTGCGCATCAAGACCTATGCCGACCCGGCCTTCGGCAAGAGCTATCCCTACGCCGCCGTGGAGGCCGAGGCCGTCGCCGCCTCGCGCATCCACCTGCCCGCCTTCGACGAGCAGGCCCGCGCCCACGACATCTTCATCGAGGAGACGCAGGCCGCCGTCTTCGGCATGAAGACGCCGCAGGACGCCATGGCGGACGCGGTGAAGCGCGTCGCGCCCCTGCTCGGCTGACGTTGCCCTTCAAGCGCCGGACGCGCTCCCCGGGTCCGATCCGATCAGGTTCCAACCTGATCGGATCCGGCTCTAGGCGCCCGTCCGCGGGGCCGGCATCGGCCCGACATAGCGCGACTGCGGCCGGATCAGCCGGCCGGCCTTCTCCTGCTCCAGCACATGGGCGGTCCAGCCCGCCATGCGGCCCGCCGCGAAGACATTGGTGAAGCCGTCGCGTGCGAAGCCCACGGCCTCGAGGACGAGCGCCGTATAGAACTCCACATTGGTCTCGAGCGGCCGCAGCGGCTTGCGCTCGGCGAGCAGGGCAAGGGCCTCCGCCTCCACCGCCTCGGCAAAGCGGATGCGGCCGCCGGCATCGCGCAGGCCGGCCACGGCGCCCTTCAGCACGTCGGCCCGCGGGTCGCGCACGCGATAGATGCGGTGGCCGAAGCCCATCAGCCGTTCGCCGCGCGCCAATGCCTCCGCCAGCCACGGGCGGATGCGGCTTTCCTCGCCGATGGCGTCGAGCATGTCGAGCACCGGCCCCGGCGCCCCGCCGTGGAGCGGCCCCTTGAGCGCGCAGAGCGCGCCGATGACCGATGAGAACAGCCCCGCCTTGGTCGAGGCGATAACGCGCGCCGTGAAGGTCGATGCGTTGAGGCCGTGGTCGGCCACGGTGACGAGATAGGTGTCGAGCGCCCGCACGTGGCTCTCTGCAGCCGGGCTGCCGTGCAGCATTCTGAGGAAATCCGCCGCTTGCCCCAGATCCATATCCGGCGCGACTGGATCCTTCCCGGCGCGGCGGCGGTGGATCGCCGCGGCGAAGACCGGCACCGCCGCAACGGCCAGCACGTGATGCGGCCCACCCTCCGCGTCCGCCAGCGCCGACAGCAGCAGGCGCAGCGCCTCGACCGGCGCGAGGCCGTCCGTTGCCGGCAGCAGCGGCGGCAGGAGCGCGAAGGTGTGGGTGCGCGCACGGCCGAGCGCACTGCGGATCTCGGCCTCCTCCATCGGCTCGGGCGCAAGGTCCCGCCACAGCAGGGCGAGCACGCTCTCGAAGCTTCTGCTCGCAAGGGCCTCCAGATCGTGCCCGCGCACGATCAGGCGCCCGGCCGCGCCATCGACATGGCTCAGCACGGTTTCGGCGGCGATGACATCGTCGAGCCCCGGCGCGGCGTGAGCGGCAAGCGGGGCAAGGGCGGGCGGTGATGGGTTTGAACGGCTCGTCATGGTCATCCTCGCGAAAAGCTTGCCGCGAGGATGGCGCTGGAATACATATAGTCAATATTGATTCATGTAATCAATCTAGGAGCGACGATGGCGGACCACGACCGGTTCATGGACGCGGGGGCGGCTGCGCAGAGCCTCGGCGTCAGCCGGGCGACGCTCTATGCCTATGTGAGCCGCGGCCTCATCCGCACGGGCGAGGCCGCGGGCGATCCGCGCCGGCGCCTCTACAGCGCGCACGACATCGAGGCGCTCAAGCGGCGCAAGGAAACCGGCCGCCGACCCGCCCGGGTCGCGGAGACGACGCTCGACTGGGGCCTGCCGGTCCTCGCATCCGCCATCACGCTCATCGAGGACGGCCGCCTCTACTATCGCGGCCACGAGGCGACCCGCTGGGCCGAGACGGCGACGCTGGAGGACACGGCGCGGCTCCTCTGGAACTGCGAGGGGCGGGATCCCTTTGCCGGGGCGCCCACAGGCGCCCCCTGGGATGCCGCGCTTCTCGCCCGCCTCGCCCACCTGCCGCTGACGGAACGGTGCCAGGCGCTGCTGCCGCTCGTTCCCGCCGGCCGCGCCATTGCCTGGCAGCGGGACGTGCGCAGCCTATGGCCCGGCGCCGCGGCCTTGCTGCGTGCGACCGCCGCCGCGGCCAGCGGGACGGAGCCGGACGGTGACGACGTCCACCGGCATCTCACCCGGGCCTGGCACCTTGACGAGACGGGCGCCGACATCCTGCGGCGGGCGCTGGTGCTCGCCGCCGATCACGAGCTCAATGCCTCGGCCTTCGCCGTGCGCGTCGTCGCATCGACGGGCGCCTCGCTCGGCGCCTGCCTGAACGCCGGCCTCGCAGCCCTGAGCGGTCCCCTGCACGGCGGCACGACGAGCCTGGTCGAGATCCTGTTCGATGAGGTGGAGCGGGCCGGCGACGCGGCCGCGGTCGTGGAGGCGCGGCTCAGGCGGGGCGAAGGCGTGCCGGGCTTCGTCCACCCGCTCTATCCGGAGGGTGACCCGCGCGCCGCCGCCCTCCTGCCGCTGCTGCCGGCGGATGCTGCCCGCGATGCCCTGGCGGAGGTCATGCAGACAAGCGCCGGGCGGCTGCCCAACATCGATTTCGCGCTGGTGGCCCTGCGCCGGGCGTTCAACCTGCCGGCGGGCGCGGCGCTCGCGATCTTCGCCGTCGGCCGCACCGTCGGCTGGATCGCCCACGCGCTGGAGCAGCGGCTGGAGGACAGGCTCATCCGCCCCCGTGCGCGCTACACCGGCCCTTCCGCCGAAGACGCCTGAGAAGGGGCGAACCGCCCCGCGCTCACTCGCGGCGGTCTCCGTAGAGCTCCTTGATCTTGCGGTGCTGCTTCTCCCGCTCGCCGGGGCTCAGCCGCCGGCGCCGCATCAGGACGTAGATGACGGCGGCCGCGAACAACACCGGGCCGATGGCGACGAGGAAGAACCAGAAATACTCACCCATGGGTGCCTCCGTCCTCCGCCTCAGTAGCCGCCGATGATGGGCAGGATCTCGCCCGTGATGTAGCTGGAACAGTGCGGCGAGGCGAAGAAGACATAGGCGGGCGCGATCTCCTCCGGCTGGGCCGGGCGCTTCATCGGCACCTTGGCGCCGAACTGCGCGACCTGCTCCGGCGGCCGCTCGGACGGGTTGAGCGGCGTCCACACGGGCCCGGGGGCGACGGCGTTGACGCGAATGCCGCGCGACACGAGGTTGGACGCCAGCGCCCGCGTGAAGGCGTGGATGCCACCCTTCGTCATCGAATAGTCGATGAGTTCCTTGCTGCCGTCGATGCCGGTAATCGAGCCTGTGTTGATGATCGCCGAGCCCGGCTTCATGTGCGGGATCGCCGCCTTGGCCATGAAGAAGTAGCCGTAGAGATTCGTCTTCAGCGTCGTGTCGAAATGCTCCGGCGTGAGATCCTCGATATCGGAGGCGTGGTACTGGAAGGCGGCATTGTTGACGAGCACGTCGAGCTTGCCGAATTCGTCGAGCACGCGCTTCACCGTCTCCTCGCAGGTCTCCTGCCTGCCGACGTCGCCGGGCAGCAGGATGCAGCGGCGGCCTTCCTTCTCCACCGCACGCCGCGTCTCCTCGGCGTCCTCGTGCTCCGAAAGATAGGCGATGGCGACATCCGCCCCCTCGCGCGCGAAGAGCACCGCCACGGCCCGGCCGATTCCGGAATCGCCGCCGGTGATGAGCGCCGTCTTGCCTTCGAGCTTCTTCGAGCCGAGGTAGTAGGGCGCATCGTACATCGGTGCCGGCGAGAGCTTGGCCTCGACGCCGGGCTTGCGGTGATGCTGCTCCGGGAAGGGCGGCTCGGGATAGTGGCGCGCGCCGGCCTGCATCGCGCCATCGCCGCCGCCACCGTCTTTGCGGCTGTCGGCGGCATCGACCTGCTTCTGCACCTCACGCTGGCGCGCCGCTGCGGCGCCGGCGTCGCTCGACATGCCTTGGCGAGTGTCGGACATGAAAACCTCCGTGCTGCGGAACAGGGTCACGCCGCCATCTTGCGGCAGTGCTCGGCACAGGTGCGGCAGGCCTCCACGCAGGCCTGCATGTCGCCGATACGCTCACAATCGTCGGCGCACTGGCTGCAGATCTCGGCGCATTCGGCACAGACGTGCCGGTGATGCTCGGAGCCGATGAGCATGAAATGCGCGGCCGTGCGGCAGATCTCGGCACAGGCCATCATCAGGGTGAAATGCCGCTTCTCGGTATGGGCGCCGCCGAGCTCCAGGCAGTGGCCCATCGCGGTCGACTGGCAGGTCCCGTAGCAATGAAGGCACGCATCGATGCAGGCGCGCATGTTCTGGTCGATGTGATGCATGGCGATTCTCCCTGTCCGAATGCCCTCCCAATCGCGCCCGTCCCCCATTGTTCCCCCCGCCGGCGGAACCGCGCCGATCGGCTCCGCATTGAGCGATGACGACCGCCGGGGCGCCCCGGCCGCAGAACGAGGACGGAGCGAGCCATGAGCCCCCTGTTGAGAAAACTGAGCAACTTCAGCACTTTCGACGCCGAGGAAACGGCCGCGATCGAAGCGCTGGCATCCGAGCCCATGCTCTATGCGCCGCGCGAGATCATCATCGGGGAGGGCGAGCGGCCGCAGGGGGTCAATCTCGTCCTGTCGGGTTTCGCCTGCCGCTACAAGGCCCTGCCCGACGGCCGGCGGCAGATCCTCGGCTATTTCGTGCCGGGCGACATCTGCGACCTGCGCGTGTTCATCCTCGAGGAGATGGACCATTCCATCGCCGCCGTGACGGCGGCGGAGGTCGTCGTCCTGCCGGCGGAGGAGATCCGTGGGATCACGGCCCGCTTCCCGCGCATCACGACCGCCCTGTGGTGGGCGACGCTCGTCGAGGAGGCGATCTCGCGGGAATGGATCCTCAACATGGGCCGGCGGTCGGCCGGCGAACGCACCGCCCATCTCTTCTGCGAGATCTACCACCGGCTTAGGGCGGTGGGTCTGGCGGACGGGGGGCGGTTCACGTTTCCGGTGACGCAGCCGGAGCTTGCCGATGCCCTCGGCCTCTCCGTCGTGCACGTCAACCGGACGCTGCAGTTCCTGCGCCGTCGCGGGGTCGTCGACTTCGAGAACGGCGAGGTCCTGATGCCCGACCTCGAAGCGCTGGAGGACTACGCCATGTTCAATCCGCGCCATCTGCACCTGCGCGAACAGGCGCGGCCTGAGGCCCGGGCGCCGCTCGAAACCACCTGAAGCGCGCCACGGGCCGCACGGAACAATCGCAACCCGCTACGGTTGGAAACCGGCGGGGCGTGCCGGCCGCTCGCAGGCGTCATCGTTGCCTCTCTCCCGGCCGGTGCGCTTCGCACGTCGCCGCTCCGCCGCGCCCATCACAACCCGACGGAGACATGATCATGCCGACGAAAGACGAATGGCTCGATCGCTGGCTGCGCGACGCCCACGCCATGGAGCAACAGGCCGAGCAGGTGCTGCGGGCCCAGATCCAGCGCCTCGAGAACTATCCCCAGTTCCGCCGCAGGATCGAGGAACACCTCGCCGAAACCGAGCGGCAGCGCACGCTCGTCGAGGGCTGCCTCGCCCGGCGCGGCACGGCGCCTTCCGGCCTCAAGGACGCGGCCGGCAAGCTGACGGCCATGGTGCAAGGCCTTACCGGCCTCGTCGCCGGGGACGAGGTGGTGAAGGCCGCCCTGGTGAGCTACGCCTTCGAGCAGTTCGAGGCGATTTCCTACCGTATCCTGGCGAGCGCCGCGGAGGCGGCGGGCGACATGGAGACGGCCCGCGTCTGCGCGGAAATCTGCCGCGAGGAGGAGGCCATGGCGGCCTGGCTCGCCAATCACGCGCCGGAGGCCACGCATACCTTCCTCGACCGTGACATGGCGGACCTCGAGGAGGCCAAGCGCTGACGCGCGCCGCGGCTCAGCGGGCGCCGAGGATCATCTCGCGCACCCAGTGCAGCAGCAGCGTGTCATAGGCCTGCCGGTCGCTGTCGCGCGAGAGGGCATGGTCGGCCCCCTCGAGGATCCTGTAGGTCACCGACCGCGCATTGATGAAGGCGGACAGATAGCTCGCCACGGCGGGATGGGGGACGATGTCGTCGTTCTCGGATTCGACGATGAGCACATCACCCTTGAAGCGCTCGCACTCGCGCAGGACGAGATTTTCCTCGCGCGGGACGAAGCGCTGGCGGTAGCGCGCGAGATCGGCGCGGTTGAGGCTGAATTTCGGCACCGTCCAGCCGTCGTCGCGGTAGAGCGCCGGCACGCGCAGCGCGAGCCATCGCACCGGGCGATGCGCGGTGAGGAGTGCCGCGAGATAGCCCCCGTAGGAGCTGCCGACGACGGCAATGGCGCTCGTGTCGATGTTGGGCTGCTCCGTCAGCGCATCGTAGGCGGCGCACAGGTCGGCGAGGTTGTCCCGCCGCGTGACCGTGCGCAGCTGATCGGCCCGGGCGCCATGGCCGCGCATGTCGAAGGTCAGGCAGATGCATCCCAGCTGGGAGATGCCCAGGGCGCGGCTGCGGTCGCGCTCCTGGCTGCCCGCCCAGCCGTGGACGAAGAGGATGCCCGGCATGCCGGTCCGCGGCTCGACGACGAGGCCGCCGAGTTCCGTCCTGTCGACGGAGATAGTGATCTTCCTGTCGGGCACGTCTTCGCTCCTCGACGGGCCGATATCGCCTTTCAAAGCTGTCGCACGAAACATATTGGGCTGGCTGGATGCGGCAAGAGGACGGCAAGGGCCGTCGGTTGCCAGGATCAGTTCTCGTCGAAGCGGCCGCCTTCGCGCGAGGGATTGCGCGAGATGGAGGCCTCTTCCCGGTCATCCGGGAGCACCTCGTCACTCTCCTGGTAGTTGTCGCGGCCTTCGCCGTAGTGCTCGTCCGTCCGTACGCGACCGGACCGGTCCACGACACCGCCGCTGCGCGAGGTGCCGGCGGGCCGGATGTCCGCCCCTTCCACCTCGTCCCAGTCAAGCCCCGCCCGTTCGGGGGTGCTGCGCGGTTCAACACCGGTGCGGACCTCGTCGCGGTCTTCTCCTCGTGGGGCTTTTCGGTTCATGGTCCTGTTCCTTCCGATGTCATGGCAAAGGGCCCGCCAGATACGAGGCGGCGGACTTCTCGCCGAGCTCATGAAGCAGGCGCGAGCGGGACCGGTGCAGCCTGCTCTTGACCGTGCCGATATCCAGGGCGCAGATGCGGGCGGCGTCCTCGTAGCTCGTGCCCAGGATGCCGATCAGCACGACGATCTCGCGTTGCCCGTTGGGCAGGCGCTCGATGGCGCGGCGCATCTCGCCGGCCCGCACGGTCCATTCCTGCCCCGGCGCCGAGATGGGCCGGCCCGATGCGCATTCGGCGAGCCCCGGCGCCTCGCGCGCCTCAACTTTGACGCGGTTGAGGAAGGTGTTCCGCATGATGGTGAACAGCCACGATTTCAGCCGGGTACCGGGCTCGAACTGGTCGATCCGGCCAATGGCACGCGCCAGCGTTTCCTGGACGAGGTCGTCGGCATCGTTCCGGTCGCGGCAGAACCCGCGCGCGAAGGCGCGCAGCGCCGGGATGAGGGCCACGACTTCGTCGCCCCTGCGCCGGTCGTGCCGCGCCGCCGAGCCGTCGGCCATCGTTGTGCACTCCCTGTCAGGCCTGCCCTTGCCTGCCAAACGTCACCTTCCGGCGATTGTTCCAGACGGTACCGCTCTCGGAACAGACGCGCGCCCAGCCGGTTCGGGGGTGGGCAGGGCCGGCGCCAGCGATCTCGCGCGAGCCATTCATCCGGCCTGCCACGCAAGCAGACAGGAGGGAAAGATGAGAGTGAGCGAAGCGATGACGCGCAATGTCAGCATCGCGCGCCCGGACCAGTCCATCCAGGAGGCCGCCCGCATGATGGCGGACATCGACGCCGGCATCCTGCCGGTCGGCGACAACGACCGGCTCGTCGGCATGATCACCGACCGCGATATCGCCGTGCGCGCGGTCGCGGCGGGCAAGGGCCCCGACGCGCAGGTCGCCGACGTCATGACGCGCGACGTATGCTACTGCTTCGACGACGAGGATCTCGACGACGTCGCGCACAACCTCGGCGAGCAGCAGATCAGGCGCATCCCCGTCGTCAACCGCGACAAGCGCCTCGTCGGCATCCTGTCGCTGGGCGATCTCGCCATCATGCAGCAGGGGCCCGCGGGCGAGGCCCTGGCCGGCATCTCCCGGCCGGGCGGCATGCATTCGCAGACGGGCAACGCCTGACGCATGCGCAGGCGGGGCAGGCGCCGCCGACGGCGAGCGCCCGTCCCTCCTTTACTCCCCGGGTGCGCGCAGGCTGTTTCGCCGCAGCTCGTCGATGTCCGGCGCATCGGAGAGGAAGAGCGCAATCGGCCGCAGGGCCGGGACATGCGCCGCGACGACCATGATGAGCAGCGTCATCGGCACCGCGAGCAGCGCACCGATGAGGCCCCACACCCACGTCCAGAACATCAGCGCCACCAGGACGACGAGGCCCGACAGGGACATCTGCCGCCCGAGCAGCCTGGGATCGACGTAGTTGCCGAGCACCTGCTCGATGACGAGGATGCCGCCGGCGACGATGGCGGCCGAGGCCGGATCGAGCCGCAGCACGGCGACGGCCATGGGCACGGCGCCCGCGATGATCGAGCCGACGGTGGGTATGAAGTTGAGCAGGAAGGCGAGCGTGCCCATGACGATGACGAACGGCAGGTCCCACCACCAGGCCCAGGCGGCATAGAGGATGCCCGTGAGCAGGCCGAGGAACGCCCTGACAAGGAGATAGCGGCGGACGCGCCCGGCGACGTCGACGAGCACGTGGCGGCAATCGACGCTGCCGCGCCAGGTCGTGACGGCCGCGACCTTGCGGCGCAGGACCGGCGCCTCGACCAGCATGAACAGGATCAGGAACAGCGCCAGCGTCAGCACGCCGGCCGTCTGCCACACCGCATTCGCCAGCCACGACAGGAAGCCGACGGCCGGCTCGATGAGACGGTCGGCGGAGACGACGTTTCTCAGACTGTCGATCGGCAGGCCGAGGCGCTCGACGAACGCCGCGAGCCGCTCCAGCAGCGCGACGAGGGCCTCCCGATGCTCCGGCAGCCCGATGGCGAGCCGCTGGCCGGCATAGCTGATGCCGATGAGGAACGCGGCGAAGACGAGCAGGATGACCAGCATCGCGGCGAGATGGCCGAGCCAGCGCAGCCCCCGCGGCAGGCGGGCGCCGATCGCCGCATCGATGGGCCAGACGGCGAGCGCCACGAAGAAGGCGAAGGCGAGCGGGCCTGTGAACCAGGCCGTGGCCCTCAGGGCGAGGACGGCAGCGATCGCAACGAGGAGCCCGAGCATCCATTCCACCGGCCGCAGGCCCGGGGCGACGGCTCCGGGCCCGCCTTCGCGTCCGGCGGCGGGCGCCCTGCCCCTGCCTTCCACGGGGTCAGCCGGCGGCGACATGGCGCCAGCTTCGCCGCACATCCTCGACGAAGCCCTCGTACGCCCCGGCCCGGTCCGCCTCGCCCCTGATGCGCAGCAGATAGGAGGGGTGGATCGTCACGAAGAGGGAGATGCCGTCGTTGAGCGCATGCGGCTCGCCGCGCAGCGAGGCGATCGTCGCCGGCCGCTCCAGGATGCTGCGAACCGCGGTGGCGCCGAGGGCCACGATGACACGCGGCGCGACGATGGCGATTTCCTGGTCGAGCCACCACTTGCACCGGTCGATCTCGTGCGCGTTGGGGCGCTGGTGCATGCGCCGCTTGCCGCGCTGCTGGAACTTGAAGTGCTTCACGGCATTGGTGACGAACACCTTGCCACGCGGCACCCCGGCATCGGCGAGCGCACGCTCGAACATGCGGCCGGCGGGGCCGACGAAGGGACGCCCGGCCTTGTCCTCGCTGTCGCCCGGCTGCTCGCCGACGAACATGAGCCTTGCCCGGGACGGGCCCTCGCCCGGCACCACATGCGTCGCGAAGCGGTAGAGCGGGCAGCGCGTGCAGCACGCCTCCGCGGCCGCCAGTTCCTGCAATGGCTCGTCACCCGTCGTCCGGTCCATCAGTTCCCGCCATGGGGCTCCCGTGAGGCACGCCTTGCTTCACGAGGCCGAACCGGCGCGGCGGCACGATGTTCCAGACCTCCTGCCGCGGGCGAACGGCCGCACGGGTGGCTCAGGCGGGGATGCCGCCGTGCTGTCGCACGCGGTTGCGCCCGGCCCGCTTGGCGGCATAGAGCGCCGCATCCGCCCGGGCGACGAGCTGCGCGAGGCTGTCGCCGGCGCGCGCCTCGGCCAGGCCGAAGCTCGCCGTGACCTGCCAGCCGTCGGGCAGGGAGCCGAACCGCGCCTCGCTGACCGCGGCCCTCAGCCGCTCGGCGAAGGCCGCGGCCCCCGACGCGTCGCACCCGGACAGCAGCAGAACGAATTCCTCGCCGCCGAAACGGGCACTGAGATCGCCCCGCCGCGTCGCCCGCCGCACCAGGGCCGCGAAGGTGCGCAGCACCTCGTCGCCGGCTGGATGGCCGAAGGTGTCGTTGATGCTCTTGAAGCGGTCGATGTCGGCGATGACGAGGCACAGCGGATGGCTGCGCCGGTCGGCGAGCCGCTGTGCGGCGCCCTCCTCGAAGCCGCGCCGGTTGAGGATGCCGGTCAGCGGGTCGAGGTTGCCGGTGCGGCGCAGGTCCTCGATGACGTCGCCGACCGTGACGGCAAGGAGCGCGAGCGCCAGGGCGACACCGAGCACGGCCAGCGAGAACTGCAGCGCGAGCCAGAACGGCGATATGCCGAACTGCGATGGATCGGGCGCGGCGACACCGACGGTGAGGATGGTGCGCGGGAAGAAGTGCAGGGCAAAGGCCAGGAGCGTCCAGAACAGGACACGCTCCGTCAGGCGCCCGTACCGCATATCACGCAGCCGCCACGCCGTTCCAAGGCATATCAGGCCGTAGCCGAAGTTGAGGATGTAGATGCGGACCAGCAGGTTCCGCTCCACATAGAAGAAGAAGGCGATGCCGCCCACGATGAGGAGCGTGATGGCGGCCTTCTCGGCGAAGGAGGTGCGCTTGCCCGTCCGCGCGAGCAGCCCCTCGGTGAAGCAGAGCACGCTCACGGTATAGATGAAGGCCGACACGACGGCATTCGGCCCGGCGCCGGGCGGGATCTGCAGGATCTGCGACAGCGTGCCGAGGCAGAACAGCAGGCAGGAGGCGCCGAAGACGAGAAGGTGCCTCCGGCGACGGTCGAAGGTCCACGCCAGCACGAAGCTCGCCGAAAAGACGAGCAGGATGGTCGGACCTACCAACAGAACCAGCCGCATGGCGCCCCACGATGCCCCGCTCTCCGCAAGGTCTGTCGGCGCTGCATATCGTCCGCATGCAACCTCTGCAAGTTGCGTCGGCTGCGGGCGGGGCGCGGCCCTGCTAGCGCATCGCGCGCCGTCCGATGGCGAGGGCCGCGATCGCGAACAGCGCGCAGGCCAGCGCGACGAAGATCGGGAGGCCATGGCCGGCCGCCTGCATGGCGAAGCCGGCGAGCGCCGGGCCGACGAGTGCGCCGACGCCCCAGAACAGGCCCATGCCCGCATAGATGCCGATGATGTCGCTGCCGGAGAACCGGCTGCCTACGATCGCCAGCATCAGCGTGTAGATGCCGACGAAGACGCCACCCCAGACGAAGAGGAGCGCGTAGGTCATCGCCGGGCTGGCGAGCGCGAAGGGCCACGCGACGGCGCCGAGGGCCGACACCGCGGCGAGCGCGACGATCAGGCGCTCCCGGTCCATCCGGTCGCCAAGCCAGCCGATCGGCACCTGCAGGACGATGGCACCGAACATCATGTAGGCCATGAGCTGCGTCGCGTCGCCCTCCCCCCAGCCGAGCGACATCGCGTAGAGCGTCAGGAAGGTCAGCCCGGCCGTCTCGATCGCCGCATTGAGGGCCGTGGCGCCCATGGCGATGGGCGCAAGACGCATGTAGCGCAGGGGATTGCCGTGGGCGGGCTTCTCGAAGGCCGGCGCCGCGATCCGCGCGAAGGTGACGAAGAGGGCGGCAGCGGCCGCAAGGGCGGCACCGATGCCGTAGGCGGTGAAGCCGTCCGACCCCACGAGCGACAGGATCAGCGGTCCGAGCGCGAAGCCGACGGACAGGGCCGCGGTATAGGCGCCCATCGTGCGCGCCCGCGAGCTCTCGGAGCTCAGCGCGTTCAGCCATGTCTCGGACAGGACGAACAGCACCTCCGAGGCGGCGCCGAGCAATATGCGCAGCGGAAACCAGAGCCATACCAAGGGCATCAGCGGAAACAGGCACAGGAGCAGCGCCGCACAGCCGAGCGCGCCGACGATCGCCCGCCGCAGCCCCCATCGGGCGCCGATCCGCGGAAGGAGGAAGGCCATAGCGAGGACGCCGACGGCGTGCATCGCCGCATTGGCACCGATGAGGCCCTCGCTCAGGCCGCGCTCCGCCAGATCGAGCGCGATCAGCGCCGCGCTCAGGCTGTAGGTCAGCCCGAAGACCGCCGCGGTGGCGATGATGCCCGCACGGGCCAGGACGGCGCTGCCCCCGACGATGCTGGTGTACACGCGAACCTCTCAGTCGCCGGACGGCGCGGCGGCGGCAGCCGGATGGCCGGACGGAGCCGGATGGGCGCGACCGTCGTCGGGCCGCGGCTCGAATTGGGCGATCAGGGCTCCGACGGCCTGGGCGTAGTCGAGGACGATGCCCGGCGTCCAGGCCATCCACGCCGCCCGGCGGCGCAGCAGCCCCGCGATCCACAGCTCGGGCGCGCAGAGGAGGCGCAGCAGGAAGGCGGGCGATCGCGCCGCCTCGGCAAAGCGGCCCTCGATGGCGACGTCGAGCGCGCTCGCCACCGCGCTGGAGCAGTTGCGGTCCGTGAGATTGTAGGTCGCGTCCGCACGGTAGGCCTGCCAGAACGCGCGCAGCGCCCGCCGGTTGAGGCCGGCGAGCCGCACCTGCACGGTCGAGGGGCACCATTCCGCGCTCTCCTCGGCATAGCTCGGCTTGAAGAGGCCGGGCACGTCGTTGTCCGGGGTTGCCCTGAGGGCGCGGGCGAACTGGGAGGGTGCCCGGTCGATCTCGACCGCGGGATAGTGGCTGATGTAGACGTCCGGCGGCACCTCGAGCGCGGCATGGCCGGTCGAGACGATGCCCTTCTCGTCCCGGGCCGCGACATAGCGCTCGACGCCCCTGTGCAGCGGCACGATGCCTCCGGTCGGCGTCCACACATGCACGACGACGTCACCCTCGTCCGGCCCCTCGCCCCGAACAGGAAGGACCCGCCGCGGAGAGCCGGGCTTGAGATCCCGCACGCGTCCCCTGGCCAGGATCATCGCGACGGAGGTGTCCGGCGGCAGCCGCCGGATGCGCAGCGCCAGCCCGCACAGCCCGAAGGCCGATACGATCATCAGCGTGCCGACGTCGGCGCCGACCTCGCCCTGCCAGTGGCTCGGCCAGGGAACGAAGGACCAGATGCCGATCAGGAACTCGACGGCCGCCTTGAAGATGGACAGCCGCCAACGGTGGAAGCGCACGACATAGGCGCTGCTCGCCCGCCAGACGGCGTCGGCGACGAGGAGCGTGCCGACCAGGAAGCCGACGAGGATGCCGCTGTGCCAGGGCGCCTCGATGATCAGGAGGACGATGACGACGAGGACGGCCGCCTTGCCGAGGCGCAGCAGCCGGCGCCCGTTCGGCGCCGACAGGCCGCTGACCGCGGAGAAGGCGGCATCGATGAGCAGCGGAATGGCGAAGTAGGTCGACGAGAAGCGCAGGTCGTCGTCGAGGGCGGTGACGACAAAGAAGAGGCCGCCGGCCATCCACAGGAGGCCGAGGACGCCGACGAGCCACCACTTGCGGCGCACCATGCCGCCGCCGATGAGCAGGAGGAGAAGCTCCAGCATGTTCGCGCACGCCCCCCGGGCGGCCGGCATGTCGCTCGCTCTGCAGCCGGCATCGTATTCCCCGAGACCGGCATGCTAGTTCGGCTTCTTCTTCAAAGTCTTAACGACGAAGCAATGGAGCGCCATTGGATCGCCCCAGGACGATGCACGATGGGCCGTCCGACCAACCCGCATGGGAGGGCGAGCGTGCGGACGGACGTTGCTTGCGCGGCCATGAGACACGGCCGGCGCCTCGAGCTGCGTTATGACGGCTTCACGCGTGTCGTCGAGGTGCACGCCGTGGGCGAGACGACCGCCGGCCACCTCGCCATGAGCGCCTGGCAGGTGCGCGGCGGCAGCAGCAGCCATGAAGACCGGGGCTGGAAGACCTTCCTGCTCGACGAGGTCTCGTCCGCCGTCGAGATCGACGAACGATCGCAAGCACCACGTCCCGATTACGTGCATGGTTCGAGGCAGTTCCGGCGCATCATCTGCCAGCTTTAGCCACCGCCGGCCGGCACCGCGCTCCGATCTTCGCAATGTCCCGTAACCTCGGGCAGCGCAGGGGCGAGCATGAAGGGCAGGAAGCCCTGCAGCCACAGCCCGAAGGCGGTCGCCCACAGGACGGCGGCGAGGCCGTAGTGCATCCCGTGAAGCACCGAAGCAAGGCCGGTCTCGGGGGCGGTGCGCACCAGCGCGGCCATCGCGACAAGCAGGAACGCGGCCCTCGCCTGCCACGGTATCGCCAGTGGCCGGCCGGTGTGCCTGAGGCCTGCGACGGTGAAGACGGCGAGCACCGCGATGCCGAGGCAGCCCATGGCAAGCATGTGCAGCCCGGCCGCGGGCGAGACGGGTGCCCCGAGCTGCCCCGCGCCGATGAACAGAAGACCGATCCCCGCTGCGGCATTCGCGCCGGCCAGAGCCAGCACGTGACTTGCCAGCACGCTGCGCCCCACGAACCATTCCGCCAGCCGGTCCATGAAGGCCGCGCCGGCGGCGAGCGCGAGGAAGGCCGGCGCCGCGGACTGCGGAAAGGCGAGCTGAGCCGCCGCATAGAGGGCCGCGAGCCCGGCGGCGAGATTCTGGCGCCCGGGATGGGGCCTATAGGGCGTCGTCTCGCCAGAAGGATCGAGCGCGAGGTTGAGCACGACCACGTTGATCCGCGACAGCGACAGCGCGAACAGGATGACGAAGACGAGGAGGCTCGCGGCGAGCAGGCGCTGCGCGAGGGCAAATTCGCCCGCCATCCAGGCGAGGCGGATGGCCATTTCAGCCGCAACGAGCACCACGAGCCAGGCCGCGAAGGACCAGTGACGCCACAGGCGCCGCCGCGCCATCGGGACGGCGACATGGGCAAGGAGCAGCGACAGGAAGGCGGCATCACCGGCGAGCGCCAGCGGCACGAGCCAATCGGCGGCGAGAAGCCCGACGATGCGCCCCGGCAGCCAGAGCCCCACGAGGAGCAGGAGCGCCCGGCCGCGGGCCCGGTCCGTATCGGTCCATTCCGGCACGGCCGAGGTCAGGAAGCCGGCGAGTGCGGCGCCATAGGTGCCGAAGACCATTTCGTGCGCATGCCATTGGCCCTGCGGCACCGCACCCGAGAAAGGCAGGTCGAACGAGAAGGCCAGCGTCCACAGGAGCGGCCAGAGGGCGCCGTGCGAGGCGGCGACAGGAAAGAAGAGGCGCAGGCCCTCGTCGAGGAGAAGCTGCGGCGAGTGCCTGACCGAACGGTCGCTGGAGGCGCTCATTGCAGCCGCCCGGCCCCGTCGAGGAGTTCGGCGAAGGCCTCTTCGCGCGACCAGGCGGCCACGAGGTCGAAGACGAAGCGCTCGTCCCGCGCGCCGGGCCGGCCGGGGACGGCCCGCAGGTCGACGATGCCGCGCCGGCGCGCCGAGAGCACGACCAGCCGGTCGGCGATGCGCGCGGCCTCACCGAGATCGTGCGTCACGAAGAGGGCGCAGAAGCCCTCGCGCGCCGCCGCCTGCGCGAGGTGATCCTGCATCATGCGGCGCAGGCCGACATCGACGGCCGAGAACGGCTCGTCGAGAAAGACCACGTCCGGCGCCACGGCGAGCGCGCGGGCCACCGCCGCACGCTGGCGCATGCCGCCGGAGAGCTCCGCCGGGAACTTGCCGAGATCATCCGCCTCGAGGCCCACCTCCCTTGCCCGCGCCGCGGCGATCTCTCGCCTGTGCCGACGCGGCGTCCCGGCGCAGGCGAGCCCATAGGCGATGTTGTCGCGCGCCGTCAGCCACGGCAGCAGCCGGGGCTCCTGGAAGACGATGGCGTGGCGCCGGTAGGCGCGGTGCACGCGGCCGCGCAGCGGCACGACGAGACCCGCTGCGATCTGCATGAGCGTCGTCTTGCCGCAGCCGGAGGGACCGACGAGGGCGACGATCTCGCCGGCGGCGAAGGCGAGGTTCATGCCCTCGATGACCGTGCGGCCGAGGAAGGCGTGGCCGATGTTCTCGAGCCGCAGCTTCATCGCTTGACGCCCCAGGGTTGGCCGGCCGTGCGCCAGCGCTCGGCCGCCTCCCGCAGCGGCTGCAGGACGAGATGGTCGCTGCCGAGCGCGCAGAGGACGACGAGGACCGTCAGGGCCATCACCTGCGGGATGTCGAACAGGGCGCGCGCCTTGGCGAGCGCGCCGCCGATGCCGCCGGAATTGCCGAGCAGCTCCGCCATGACCGCGACCTTCCAGGCCGTGCCGATGGCCGTCGTCCAGGCCGCGAAGAGATAGGAGAGAAGATGCGGCAGCGTCACGTCCCGGAAGCGGCGGAGCGGTCCGGCACCGAAGGCGCGCGCCATGGCATCGAGGCCGCGGTCCCGCGTCGCCACGCCTTCCAGCGCCCCCGCAAAGGAGATGGGCAACGCGGCGACGATCACGGTCGCGACGGCCGAGCCGCCGGAGGCGCCGAACCAGATGAGGGCGAGGACGATCCACGAGATCGGCGGCACGCCGAGGATGAAGGTGACGACCGGCTTCATCAGCCTCAGAGCGGCGAAGGAATAGCCCGCGATGGTCCCCGCCGCCGTGCCGATGCCGGCGGCAAGGAGAAAGCCGGTGAGCGCGCGTAGTCCCGTCTCCTTCACGGCCGCGCCCAAGCCCGGCTCCGTCGCGAGATCGGCGAGCGTCATGAGCGTCGTCAGCGGGTCCGGCAGGACGAAATCCCCGTAGAGCTCGTGTGCCGCCTGCCAGGCGGCAGCAAGGCACAGAAGCCCCGTCGCCCCGGCCCAGGCCGACCAGAGATAGCGTCCGAGCCAGGCGGCGGCCCGTGCTTCAGAGCGCATAGAAGCCGGCATCAGGCTGCCTGCCGCCGATGATGCGCGGATCGTCCTCGGCGAGGGCGGCGAAGAAGCCCGTCAGCGCCTCGCGGGCAGCGGAGGCACGCAAGGCGACGAGATTGCTCGAGGCGATCGCGCGCCCGACAACCGGTGCCGGCAGTTCGAGGGCGGCTGCGGCCGCACCGCCCGCCGCCGCCGGATCGGCCTTCACGCGGGCAAGGGCCGCTTCGAGCGCGCCCTGCAGGGCCTCAAGCCCTTCCCCACCCAGCCTGTCGGCGAGCGCTGGCGTCACGGCGAGGCCGGCCTGCGGCATGGAGGCCGCACCCGTGGCCGCCTGCCAGGCCCGCCGGCAATCGACGGCGCGCACCAGTTCCTTGCCCGCCATGCCGCCGCGCAGGATGGCGGCCGAGGCCGCCGGCTCCGACAGGAGCGCGGCATCGACCCGCCCCGCGAGGAGGAGCTGGACGGCCTCTGGCGGCGAGCCGACGTAGTCGAGATGGATGTCCTTGCCGGGCGTGAGACCAGCCTTGGCCAGGAGCCGCTGCAGCACGAGGTCGGGCATGTCGTTGGCGAAGGGCACCGCGATGCGCCGGCCGGCAAGCCCGGCAACTCCCTCGGGCCCGGGCGTGCCGACGACATGGAGCAGCCCCTCCGTCAGGACGTTGAGAAGCCGCAGGCCCGCGCCGCGATTGTAGAAATTGGCCGCGACATAAGTCGGCACCACGACCGCCTGCATCGTACCGCCCGCGATCCCGGCGCGCATCTCGTCCGGCGAGCGCCAGACGCGAAAGTCGACGGACTGGCCCCGGATCTCCCCCTCGGCCGCGGCCTGCGCGAGGACGACGGAGGGCGCGGCCGGCGGACCCCAGAGCGTCAGGGCCTGAGAGCCGGCGAGGGCGGGCCGCACGGCGAGAGCGGCAATGCCTGACAGCATGAGATGACGGCGATCGATCATGACCAATCCTCGGTTTCGTCGGGCCTCCGGCCCGATCGCAGGCAGGCGGGAGCATCCGGTCGGCACGCGAGCCTCCGCCTTTGGAACATTTAAAAAGACATATTTGCTATGTCTCTTTTATCGCGCAGGGTTGCCGGCCCCTGTCAAGGGCGGTCGCACGACACATGTTGAAAAATCGCATTAGGGATGCATCTTTTCTGAAGCCACCTTCGGGCACGGGAGCATGCGGCCATGAGGCTCACGAACTTTTCCGACTACGCACTGCGCATGCTGATGCTCGCGGCATCGGCCGGCGAACGGCTCATCACCATCGAGGAGACGGCGCGCACCTTCGACATCTCCCGCGCCCATCTGATGAAGGTGGCGACGGCGCTGACCCGGGCAGGCTTCCTGAAGGCGGTGCGCGGCCGGTCCGGCGGCCTGGCCCTGGCACATGACCCGAAGGACATCAGGCTCGGCGACGTGGTGCGGGCGACCGAGCCCGATTTCCATCTCGTCGAATGCTTCGCCACGGGCGATGCCTGCCTCATCACGCGGCCCTGCCGGCTGCCGCGCATCCTGCGCGAGGCGCTCGACGCCTTCACCGCGACGCTCGACCGCTACACCCTCGCCGACATCATGCTGAAGCCCGAGGACTTTCTGGCGCCGGCCGCCTGAGGCGAGGCGCGCCGCATACCGTCATGACCGGAGCACCGGATGGGACATGTCAGACGCCTGAACCGCAGCAGTGACGGGGGCTTCCTCGTCGACGCGACGCTGCTCGGCGACCTCCTCGCCATCGCGCCCTCCGCGCTGCCTGACCTGATGCGCGCGGGCGAGGTCACCAGCCTGTGCGAGCGCGGCGAGGACGAGCACCGGGGGCAGTACCGGCTGACCTTCTTCCACAAGGGGCGCCGGGTGCGCCTCACCGTGGATGAGGCGGGCGAGGTGCTCCAGCAGTCTGTCGTCGATTTCGGCGACCGCGCCTTGCCCGGGGCCATGCACCGCCCGGGCGGGCCCTGACGGCCGTCAATTGATGGATGGGTCGGCGCGCAGGCGCTCGGCGGCGAAGTCGAGGAAGGCGCGCACGCGCGCCGATGCGCGCCGCCCCTCCTGATGCACCAGATGGATGGGAACGGACCGGGGCTCGAATGCGGCGAGCACGATCTTGAGCCGGCCCGCCGCCAGTTCCGGCGCCACCATGTAGGACAGGACGCGGGTGATGCCGTGGCCCTCGACGGCGGCCGTGATCGCCATCTCCGCCGTGTTGACGACGAGCCGCGGCGCCGGCCGCACGGCGATCTCCCGCGCCTCGTCCCGGAACATCCACTCCGCCACCGGCGTCAGGCCGCGGAAGGCGATCGTGCGGTGATGCGCGAGATCCTGCGGCTCCTGCGGAATGCCGTGTTCGGCGAGATAGGCGGGCGAGGCGCAGACGACCCGCCGCACCGAGCCGACGCGCAGGGCCGTCAGGCCTGAATCGGGCAGTTCGGCAATGCGCACGGCGACGTCGAGCCCCTCCTCCATCAGGTTGACCACGCGGTCGACGAAGAACGTGCGCGCCGTCACCTCCGGAAAACGGTCGAGAAAGGCGAGCAGGATCGGCGCCACATACATGCGGCCGAAGAGCACCGACGCCGTGATCGACAGCTGCCCGCGCGGCTCGCGGTGCAGGCCCGCGGCCGTCTCCTCCGCCTCGTCGATCTCGGCGAGGATGCGCCGGCAATCGTCGAGATAGCGCCGTCCCGCATCGGTGAGGCGGACGTTGCGCGTGGTGCGGTTGAGCAGGCGGGTGCCGAGCCGCTCCTCGATCGCCGCGACCGCGCGGGTGACGACGGGCGGCGACAGGGACAGCCGGCGCGCCGCCGCCGCAAAACCCTCCTCCTCCGCGACGGCGACGAAGACCGCCATGGCCTGGAAACGGTCCATGAGATTATTCCACCTGCCGCAATGGTCAGTTGCCTTCTATCGGCATTCTATACAGCTGATGAAATTACCATTGTCCAGTGCACCGGATGCAAGACACCCGGCATCCCCGGACAGAAAGGCTCTCCCATGGCTCGCATTTCCGCAGTCGATCCCGCCGCCGCAACGGGCGAGGCGAAGGCGCTGCTCGACGCCGTTCAGGCCAAGCTCGGCATGACGCCGAACTTCCTGCGCGTGCTCGCCCAATCCCCCGCCGCGCTCGGCGCCTTCCTCGGCCTCTACGCCATTGCCGAGAACGGCAGCCTCGACCCGCAGACGCGCGAGCGGATCGCGCTGGCCCTGGCCGAGCAGAATGCCTGCGAATACTGCCTCTCCGCCCATACGGCGATCGGCCGCAAGGCCGGCCTGAGCAGCGCCGAGATGGAGGCGAACCGCCGCGGCTCCTCCGAGGATGCCAGGGCCGCCGCCGCCGTCGCCTTCGCGCGGGCGCTCGTCGAACACAAGGGCGAGGTCACGACGGCGGAAATCGAAGCCGTGCGTGCGGCCGGCTTCGGCGATGCCGAGATCGTCGAGATCATCGTCCATGTCGGCATGAACCTCACCACCAACATCCTCGGCAAGGCGAGCCGCGTCGAGATCGACTTCCCCAGGGTCACGCTCCAGGCGGCCTGACGTCACCCTTCCATGCCCCGCGCCCGGCGCCTCCGCGCCGGGCCTATCCCGGAGCACGCGATCATGGCCCGCGCATTCGCGAAGATCGCCTTCACCCCGAGCGTCAAGGCGGCCCAGACCCGCTACGGGAGCCGCGCCACCTATGCCGGTCTCGATGCGGCAGGCGACACGCATGATGTCATCACCCCCCGCGAGGCGACGTTCATCGAGGCCCGCGACGGCTTCTACCAGGCGAGCGTCGGCGAAGGCGGGTGGCCCTATGTCCAGTTCCGCGGCGGGCCGCGCGGCTTCCTCAAGGTGCTCGGCGAGCGGACCATCGGCTATGCCGATTTCCGCGGCAACGTGCAGTACATCAGCGTCGGCAACATCGCCGCCGACGGGCGCGTGGCGCTGATCCTCATGGACTATGCCAACCGCCGCCGGCTGAAGATCTGGGGCCGGGCCCGCATCGTGCACGAGGACGAGGACCCCGGCCTTGTCGCGCGGCTGGAGAACCCCGCCTATCGCGCACGCGTCGAGCGGGCCGTCGTCATCACGGTCGAGGCCTTCGACTGGAACTGCCCGCAGCACATCGTGCCGCGCTTCACCGAGGACGAGATCGCCGCGCTCACGGCCCCGCTGCAGCGGCAGATCGAGCAGCTCTCGGCCGAGAACCGGCGACTTGCGTCAGCCGGCACCGCCGAGGCCATCGGCAATGGTCCGCTTTCGCTCGTCGTGTCGGCCATCCGCCAGCTCACGCCGAAGGTCCGCCTCTACGAGCTGCGCTCACCCTCCGGCGAGGCCCTGCCGCCCTGGACGGCCGGCGCCCATCTCCACGTTCCCGTATGCCTTGCGGACGGACGCGAGCAAACGCGCAGCTATTCGCTCGCCGGCGACCCGGCCGAGCGCCGGCATTACGAGATCGCCGTGCGCCTCGACGAGGACGGCCGGGGCGGCTCGGCCGCACTCCATCGCGACATCGGGCTCGGCACCGTCCTGCGGTGCGGCCTGCCCGCCAACCGCTTTCCCCTGCACACTGACGAACGGCCCGCCATCCTGATCGCCGGCGGCATCGGCATCACGCCCTTCAGGGCCATGGCGCTGGCGCTTTCGGCAGGCAATCGGCCGTTCACGCTGCACTACGTCGCGCCGACCGCATCGGACATGGCCTTCCACGACGATCTTGCGGCGCGCATCGGCGCACGACTGCGGCCCTACACGAGCCGCGGCGACAAGCCCGCGCCGCTCGAT
Source organism: Chelatococcus caeni (assembly GCF_014196925.1). Taxonomy (GTDB): domain Bacteria; phylum Pseudomonadota; class Alphaproteobacteria; order Rhizobiales; family Beijerinckiaceae; genus Chelatococcus_A; species Chelatococcus_A caeni. Next base: position 411,983 of record NZ_JACIEN010000004.1, read on the forward strand.
GTGAGGCAGGTCCTCGCGACCATGCCGGCCGATGCCGTGGTCTATGTCTGCGGACCGGCGCGTCTCATCGATGCGGTCCGGCAAGCGGCGGCGGCCCTCGGCATCGCGCCGGAGCGCCTGCACTTCGAGCGTTTCACGGCCGGCGAGCCGGCGGCGGACGACGGCCCCACCACCGTCGATCTCGCCCGCTCCGGGCGCACCGTCGCGGTGCGGGCCGAGGAGACGATCCTCGATGCCGTGATCGCGGCGGGCGTCGACGCGCCTTCCGAGTGCCGCGCCGGCACCTGCGGCACCTGCGCCGTCAAGGTGATCGCCGGAACGCCCGACCATCGCGACAGCGTGCTCACGCCCGACGAGCGCGACCGGGCCGGCCTCATGTGCATCTGCGTCTCCCGCGCCGCGACCGAACGGCTCGTCCTCGACCTCTGATCGACGAAGTACCCGACATGACTGAAAGCCGTCTCCTCGCCCGCCTGCGCACGGCCGGCGGCCCGCCCCCTGCCCCATCCGCGCGCGCCGCGCTGCTCGCCGGCCTCGGAGGGTTTTCGGCAACGCTCACCATGTTCTCGCTCGCCGACTGGTCCGGCGCCGCCTTCATCATGGCGCCGTTCGGCGCAAGCTGCGTCCTCGCCTTCGCGCTGCCCGACAGTCCGCTGTCGCAGCCGCGCAACATCGTCGGCGGGCATCTGATCGCCGCAGCCATCGGCCTCGGCATGATGAGCCTCTTCGGCACGAGTGCGGCCATCATGGCGCTCGCCGTCGGTCTCGCCATCGCCGCGATGCTCGTAACGCGCACGACCCACGCACCGGCCGGCGCCAACCCGCTCCTCGTCATGCTCGCCGGAGCCGACTGGTCCTTCCTCGTGACGCCGGTCCTCGCCGGCGCGACCACGCTCGTCGCCGTGGCCCTCCTCTATCACCGCTGCACCGGGCGAAGGGACTATCCGCGCTACTGGTTGTGAGATACCGGCAGGAGCGGCAGGGTCACGCTGACGCCCAGGATTTTTTCCGCGCCCCACGTCACAGGGGCATCCACCCGATCGTCATGCCCATGAACGGCGAAGTCGCCGCGAACAGGAGACGACGATGACTGAAACACGAAGCGTGCGTTACGATCAGGTCATTCCCGACGTGCTGAAGGTGCTTGGCAGCGTGCATCCGGTGATCGACGGCCACGGCCTCGACAGAACGATCCACCACCTTGTCCAGCTGCGGGCCTCGCAGATGAACCGCTGCGCCTTCTGCGTGAAGATGCACACGCGCGAGGCGCGGGAGGACGGCGAGACGAACGACCGGCTCGATCGCATCATCGTCTGGGACCAGGTGAACGACTTCTCCGAGCGCGAGAAGGCCGCCCTCGCCTGGACCGAGGCGCTGACGGAGCTCGACCATCACCGCGACCTCGGCGCGCTGCGTGCCCGGCTGCGCGCGCATTTCTCCGAGGCCGAGATCGGCGCGCTCACGGCCACCGTCGCCATGATCAACCTGTGGAACCGCATCCAGGTCTCGGGGCACTGAAATGGACGCGGGCGAACACGAATACGTCTTCGAGGAAGAGCGCCCGCGGCTCATCGGCCTCGCCTACCGCATCCTCGGCTCGCGCGCCGATGCCGAGGATGCGGTGCAGGACACGTGGCTGAAATGGCGTCTCGCGGACACACAGGCCGTGGACAATCCAGCCGCCTGGCTGACGGCCACCTGCACCCGCCGCTGCATCGACATGCTGCGGTCGGCCCATCGCAAGCGGGTCGACTACATCGGGGCGTGGCTGCCGGAGCCGATCCACACGCCGGTCGGCCACGCGGCGGCGGAGAGCCACGAGATCGCGGCGACGCTGACGACGGCCTTCCTCCTGATGCTGGAGCGCCTGACGCCGAAGGAGCGGGCCGCCTATCTGCTGCGCGAGATCTTCGACATGGACTATGCCGCCGTGGCGGAGGCGATGGAGCTGCGCGAGCCGGCCGTGCGCAAGCTCGTCTCGCGCGCCAAGGCGGCGGTCGGCAGCGATGCCGTCCGCCACGTCGCGCCCCTCGAGCGCCAGCAGGAGCTGCTGGCCGCATTCCAGGCCGCTGTGGCGGAGGGCGCGACCGCCGGCCTGACGCGGCTCCTCGCCGAGGACATCCGTGTCACCGCGGACGGCGGCGGCAAGGCGACGGCCGCGCGCGAGCCCATCGAGGGGCGCGAGGCGGTGCTCGACTTCCTGGCCGGGCGGCTGCACGAATGGTGGCGGAGCTATCGCTGGGTGGAGGCCGCCATCAACGGCCAGCTCGGCTTCATCCTCACGGACGCCGATGCGCCGGTCGCGGCCGTCACCTTCGGCTTCGATGCCGAGGGCCGGACGAGCGACGTCTTCATCATGCGCAACCCCGACAAGCTCGCCGGCCTGACGGCGCTTGTCAGACATTGAAGGAACGGCGCGGCGTCAGTCGCTGCGCGCAGCGTCGCAACACCGGCTCGAAGGCTGCGACGGCCGGCGAGAGGGAGCGGCCGCTGGCATGGATGAGGACGATGTCGCGGGAAATCGACGGCGCGGTCAGGGGCCGCGCCGCCACGCGCTTTCCCTCAGCCGCGGCGAAGGCATAGGTCGGCAGCACGGCCGAGCCGAGGCCGGCCTCGACGAGGGCGACGGCGGTCGTGATCTGCGAGACCTCGAAAGCGGGCCGCAGCGGCACCTCGGCCGCCTCGTAGCCGACTTCGACGAGAAGGCGGATGCCGCTGTCGCGCGTCAGCGTGACGAGCGGCTCGTCGGCAAGCTCTCGCCAGGCGACGGCATCGCGATCGAAGAAGGGACTGCCGGGGCCGCAGAAGAGCATCAGGCTGTCGCGCGCAAGGCTGGCGCGCTCGATGCCCTCCTCGGCCGGGGCGAAGGTGCCGAGCCCGCAATCGGCCTTGCCGAGACGCACGGCCTCGACGATGCGGTCCGTGCCCGTGTCGAGCACGGCGACCTGGATGCCCGGATGGCTCGCGCGGAATTCGGCGATGGCACGCGGCAGGATGGCGGCGGCAAGGAGCGGCGGACGGCGATGACGATGCGCCCGCGGCGGCGCTCGGCAAGGTCGGCCGCATTGCGCACGGCAAGCTCGAGGTCCTCCAGCACCTTGCCGGCGGCGGCCAAGAATTCCCGCCCGCCCGCCGTCAGTTCCACCCGCCGCGTCGTGCGGTCGAACAGGCGGATGCCGAGCGCGGCCTCCAGCTCCCGCACCTGCTGCGACAGCGCAGGCTGCGTCATGCGCAGCCGCTCGGCGGCGCGCGTGAAGCTGCCGAGCTCGGCCACGGCAAGAAACACCTCGATCTGGCGGATGGTGACGTTCATGGCGCGATTTATAGGTTCTTCTTCTTAATTAATATAAATTCACCGAATTGTCATATAGCCGGCCCTTTGCTGTGATCGTCGCCGGCCTTCCCCGGATGCGCGGAAGGCTCTGCCGTTCATTCGGGGGAAGGCGGCCTTGGCGAACAGCGAACAACGCCAGACGAGCGTCGGCCGGTGGATCGGGGTGAGCCTGCCCCGTTTCGAGGACGCGCGACTCGTCACCGGCGCCGGCCGCTTCGTCGACGATCTCGCGCCCGACGCCTGTCTCCACGTCGAATTCGTGCGCAGCAGCCACGCGCGGGGGACCATCGCGGCGATCGACACGGCGGAGGCGCGCGCGGCGCCGGGCGTCGTCGCCGTCTTCACCGGCGCCGAGCTCGGCGCGCTGGGCGAGGCATCGGTCAATCCGCTCCTGCCGGATATCCGCGTGCCGCGCTTCTCCGTTCTCGCCTCAGGCACCGTCGAGGCCGTCGGCCAGCCCCTTGCCGCCGTCATCGCCGAGACGGCCGCTGCCGCCCGCGATGCGGCGCAGCTGGTGGCGGCGGAGATCGAAGCCATGCCGCTGCGCGACGGCGGCCCGGACGACGAGGCGATCAGCCATCGCTGGGCGGCCGGCGATGTCGAAGCCGCCTTCGCCGGCGCCGACCACATCGTTCATGTCTCCGTGGCCCACGCCCGGCTCGCGCCGGCGCCGCTCGAACCGCGCGCGGCGCTCGCCAAATGGAGCGAGGCCGAGGGCCTGCTCACCGTCTGGCTGTCGACGCAGACACCGCATCGCGCCCGCCAGGACCTTGCCCGCATCCTCGGCCTGCCCGCAGCGCGGCTGCGCGTGATCGCGCCGGATGTCGGCGGCGCCTTCGGCGGCAAGGCCTCGATCTATCCCGAAGATGTCTTCGTCGCCTGGGCCGCGCGCCGGCTCGGCCGCCCCGTGAAATGGTGCGCGACGCGCGGCGAGGACCTTCAGGCGGCCACGCACGGTCGCGGCGGGCGGCTCGAAGGGTCCCTCGCGCTCGACCGGCACGGCCGCGCGCTCGCGCTCCGCGCAAACCTCGACTTCCCGCTCGGCCACTGGCTGCCCTACAGCGCGAGCGCGCCGGGCCGCAATGCCGGGCGCATCCTGCCGGGGCCCTACCGCATCGGCGCTGTCGAGATCGCGCTCACCGGCCGGCTGACGAATACGGCCGCCGTCGGGATCTACCGCGGCGCCGGGCGCCCGGAAGCGGCCATGCTGATGGAGCGGCTGATGGATGCGGCGGCGCGGGCGCTCGCGCTCGACCCCGCCGAGATCCGGCGGCGCAACCTCCTTGGCCCGGAGGAGCTTCCGTTCCGCACGGCGACGGGGGAAACCCTCGATTCCGGCGACTATCCGCAACTGCTCGCCCGCGCCTGCGAGCGGGCAGACTATGCCCGGCTGCGCGAAGAGATCGCCGCCCGGCGCGCCGCCGGCGAAATATGCGGCATCGGCCTTGCGCTCTATGTCGAGCCGTGCGGGCAGGGCTGGGAGAGCGCCACCGTCTCGCTCGCCGCAGATGGGGGTATCCTTGCCGCCACCGGCGCGACGGCGCAGGGCCAGGGCCGGGAAACCGCCATCGCGCAGATCGTCGCCAGCGGGCTCGGCGTGCCGCCCGGGCGCGTCCGCGTCCGCCACGGCGACACCGCCGGCGCGCCCGAAGGCATCGGCGCACTCGCAAGCCGCAGCACGGCCATCGGCGGCAGCGCCATGCTCAAGGCCGTGGAAGCCTTCCGCGACGAGGCGCGCCGGGCCGCGGCAAAGCTCCTGCAATGCGCCGAGGCGCATGTCGCCGCCGTCGAGAGCGGCTTCGTCGCCCTCGACGGTACCGGCCGCGCCATCTCCTGGCAGGGCATGGGCGAAAGCCTCGCCGCCGGCACGGAGGGGGACACAGCGCTCTCCACCTCTGTCGTCTTCTATGCCGACGGGGAGGCCTGGAGCAGCGGCTGCTGCATCTGCGTGGTCGGCATCGACGGCGAGACGGGCGTACCGACAATCGAACGGCTCACGTGGGTGGACGATGCCGGCACGGTGCTCAACCCGATGCTGGTCGAGGGTCAGCTCGTCGGCGGCATGGCGCAGGGGATGGGCGAGGCGCTGATGGAAAGCCTCGTCTATGACGAGGACGGCCAGCTCGTCACCGGCTCCTTCATGGATTACGCCATGCCGCGCGCCGCCGACGTGCCGCCCGTCGCCATCGACAAGCTCGAGACCCCCTCCCCCACCAATCCCCTCGGCGCCAAGGGCGTCGGCGAGGCGGGCACCATCGGCGTGCCGGCCGCCATCGTGAACGCCGTCCTCGACGCCCTCTCACCCTACGGCGTCACCCATCTCGACATGCCCCTGACGAGCCAGAAGATCTGGAAGGCGATCAGGGCCGGCACCGGTCCCGAAAGGCCAGGCAAGCCATGAATTACGCGAAGAAGGACGCCAAGGCCTATGCCCGGGCCAACATGAAGGGCATCTGGGCGGCGGCGCTGACGCCGTTCACGCCCGCGCTCGCCATCGACGAGGACGGATTTCGCGAAAACATCCGCCACTGGCTCGACGACCTGAAGATCGACGGGCTCTTCATCGCCGGCAAGCAGGGCGAGTTCTTCTCCATGTCGGTGGAGGAGCGCAAGCGCAGCTTCGAGATCGCGGTGGAGGCCGCGGCCGGCCGCGGCGCCACCATCATGTCCTGCTCGGACCAGAACATGGACGTGGTGATCGACCTGGCGCGCCACGCCGAAAAGGTCGGCGCCGACTACATCGTCATCCACGCGCCGGTGCTGCATTTCTTCAAGGCGCAGGACGAGACGGTCTACGAATACTACCGCGCTATCGCCGACAAGGTCGGCATCGGCATCGCCCTGTGGAGCCACCCGGACAGCGGCTACCTCATGAGCCCGGAGCTCTGCAACCGCCTCGCCGACATCGAGAACGTCGTCGCCATCAAGTACAGCGTGCCGCGGCCGATGTATGCCGAGCTGACGCGCCTGGCGGGCGACCGCATCCTCGTCAGCACCGCCTCGGAGGAGGAGTGGCTCGACAATGTTCTCGAGCTCGGCTGGCAGCTCTACCTGTGCTCGTCGCCGCCCTATCTCGTCCAGACGCCGCACGACCTGCGCATGCGCGAATATACGGATCTCGCGCTGCGCGGGGAGGCGGAGCGGGCGCGCGCCGTGCGCGACAGCCTGGAGCCCGTGCGCCGGGCGCTGCGCGGCACGCGGCCGGCCGAGAAGCCGCATGCGCATCAGAAATACTGGCAGGAACTGCTCGGCCAGGTCGGCGGGGCTGTGCGCCCGCCGCTCTTGCCCCTGACGGAGGCCGAGAAGGCGGCGACGCGCGCCGCCTTCGACACCTGCGGGCTCCGGACCGCAGCCACGGCCGCGGCGTGAACGGTGCCGAAAACGTAAAGCGGAGGAGAGGACGCGATGAAGACCGGACGCCTGAAAGCCTTCAATTTCGCCAGGTGGATCGAGGAGCACCAGCATCTGCTGAAGCCACCCGTCGGCAACCAGCAGGTGTGGGAGGACGCCGACATGATGGTGACCGTCGTCGGCGGCCCCAATCAGCGCACCGACTATCACGACGATCCCGTCGAGGAGTTCTTCTACCAGATAAAGGGCAACGCCCTGCTCAAGGTGGTCGACAACGGCGCGTTCTACGACGTGCCGCTGCGCGAGGGCGACATCTTCCTGTTGCCGCCGCACGTGCGCCATTCCCCGCAGCGCCCGGAGGTCGGGTCGATCTGCCTCGTCATCGAGCCCAAGCGCCAGCCGGACGAGATCGACGCCTTCGAATGGTACTGCTTCGACTGCAGCACCCTCGTCCACCGCGTCGAGGTCAGCCTCAAGAGCATCGTGCGCGACCTGCCACCGCTCTATGAGGCCTTCTATGCGGACGAAAAAAAGCGTACCTGTCCGAACTGCGGCTCCATCCACCCCGGGCGCAAGCCTCCGGAGGGATGGGTAGCGCTATAACGGGCACGAGAACCCGACAACGACGACCCAGAGACGGAACGATTGGCCGAGGAACCGCAATGAAGTTCAAATCGCTGTTGTTGGCGCTGGCGATGACCGGCGCCGCCTTGCCGGCAGGCGCCGAGACGCCGGTCAAGATCGGCATGATCACGACGCTGTCCGGCCCGGGCGGCTATCTCGGACAGGACATCCGCGACGCCTTCAAGCTCGCCATCGACATGGAGGACGGCAAGCTCGGCGGCGTGCCGGTCGAGCTCATCGTCGAGGACGACAGCCTGAAGCCCGGCCAGGGCAAGCAGATCGCCGACCGCCTGATGAAGAACGACGGCGTGAAGCTGTTCACCGGCATCGTCTTCTCCAACGTCGCGGGGGCGACCGTGCCGGACATCGTCGATTCCGGCGCCGTCTACGTCAGCCCCAATGCCGCGCCGTCGAATTTCGCCGGCAAGGAATGCCACCGCAACTACTTCGTCGTCTCCTGGCAGAACGACAGCCTGCACGAGAGCGCGGGCCAGAACGCGACCAATCTCGGCTACAAGCGCGCCTTCATCCTCGCGCCCAACTACCAGGCCGGCAAGGACGCGCTCGCCGGCTTCAAGCGCTATTTCAAGGGCGAGATCGTCGGCGAGGTCTACACCCGCCTCGACCAGACGGACTTCGCCGCGGAGATGGCGCAGATCCGCGCGGCCGATCCCGACGTCGTCTTCCAGTTCCATCCGGGCGGCCTCGGCATCGCCTTCCTGCGCCAGTACCAGCAGGCGGGCCTGACGGGCAAGATCCCGATGGTCCTCGCCGCTCCCTCCATGGACCACGTGACGCTCAACGCCGTCGGCGAGGCGGCGCTCGGCGTCAATGTCTCGAGCCACTGGAACGCCGACCTCGACAATCCGGCCAACAAGACCTTCATGGACGCTTGGCAGAAGGCCTACAACCGTCCGGCGACCTATTATGCGAGCCAGGGCTACGACACCGCGCTGCTGATCGCCTCGGCGCTCCGGCAGACCGGCGGCAAGCTCGACGACATCGAGGCGTTCAACGCCGCCCTCGCCAAGGCCGACTTCCAGTCCGTGCGCGGGGCCTTCAAGTTCGGCCCCAACCAGCACCCGGTCCAGGACTGGCGTGCCCTGCGCGTCGAGAAGGACGGCGACAAGCTCGTCCTGAAGACCGTCGGCACCATCTTCACCGACCACGGCGACGCCTACGCCGAGCAGTGCAAGCTCTGAGGGCGCATTGCTGCGGCAGCGGCGGGCAGCACGCCCGCCGCCGCTGCCCGCCCACGGCAAGACGGGCCCGAGATGACGCTCCTCCTCGAACAATTGCTGAACGGCCTGCAGTTCGGCGTGATGCTGTTCCTGCTCGCGGCGGGGCTGACGCTCATCTTCGGCATCATGGGCGTCATCAATCTCGCCCACGGCTCGCTCTACATGATCGGCGCCTATGCCGCCGCGATCGCAGCCGAGCGCACGGGCTCCTTCCTCGTCGCCGTGCCGGCGGGGCTCGCGGCGGCCGGCCTCGCCGGCATGGCGATGGAATATCTCGTGATCCGCCGGCTCTATGCGCGTGACCATCTCGACCAGGTGCTCGCCACCTTCGCCCTCATCCTCTTCTTCAACCAGACGGTGACGCTGCTCTTCGGCCGCCAGCCGCTCTTCGTCTCCATCCCCCCGGCGCTCAACGGCTCCATCGAGATCCTGCCGGAGCTCGCCTATCCGGTCTATCGCCTCGCCATCATCGCGGTGGGGCTTGCGGTGGCCGTCGGCCTCTACCTTCTCATCAACCGCACGCGCATCGGCATGCTGGTGCGGGCCGGCGCCACGCACCGCGACATGGTCCGGGCCCTCGGCGTCGACGTGCGGCTTCTCTACACGGCCGTCTTCGGGCTCGGGGCGCTGCTCGCGGGCCTCGCCGGGCTGATGGCGGGGCCGATCCTCGCCGTCCAGGTCGGCATGGGCGAGCAGATCCTCATCATGACCTTCGTCGTGGTGGTGATCGGCGGCGTCGGCTCCATCCGCGGCGCCTTCTTCGGCGCGCTCATCGTCGGTGTCGTGGACACGCTCCTGCGCGCCTTCCTGCCCGGCCTGCTGCGCCAGCTGACGACCGGCCCGGAGGCCGACGCCCTGGGAGCGGGCCTGTCGTCCATGGGCATCTATCTTCTCATGGCGGTCGTCCTGCTCGTCCGCCCGAAGGGACTGTTCATCGCCAATGCGTGACACCGTGACGGCGCAGACGGGCTTTGCCCCACCTTCCGCGAAACCGCTCCTGGCGGCGGCCGCCGTCATCGCGGCGCTCGTCCTCCTGCCGTTCGTGGCGCAGGCCGCCGGCTCGCCGGCAACGGTGGCGCTGGCGACGCGCGTGCTCATCTACGGCATCGCGGCCGCGAGCCTCAATCTCGCCCTCGGCTACGGCGGGCTCGTCAGCTTCGGCCATGCCGCCTTCTTCGGCATCGGCGGCTATACCGTCGGCATCCTCTACCAGCACTACGTCGCGGACGAGCTCATCCTCGGCCTGTTCACGGGCAGCAACCAGCTGCTCGTCACCCTGCCCGCGGCCGTCGTCGTCTCCGGCCTTCTGGCATCCGTGATCGGGGCCCTGTCGCTGCGCACCAGCGGCGTGCAGTTCATCATGATCACCCTCGCCTTCGCGCAGATGATCTTCTACCTCTTCGCCTCGCTGACGGCCTATGGCGCGGAGGACGGGCTCATCGTGCGCCGGCGCAACGAGCTCTTCGGCCTCGACACGCGCAACGACACGGTCTTCTACTTCATCTGCCTCGGCGTGGCGGCCGCCTTCTTCGCGCTCCTGTCGCGCATCGTGCGCTCGCGCTTCGGCCTCGTCCTCGTCGGCCTGCGCCAGAGCGAGCGCCGCATGGCCGCCATCGGCATCGCGCCCTACCGCTACAAGCTCGCCGCCTTCGTCATCTCCGGCATAGGCACCGGCCTCGCCGGCGCGCTGATGGCCAACTACCTGCGCTTCGTCAGCCCGGACATGCTGCACTGGACCAAGTCCGGCGAACTGATGATCATGGTCATCCTCGGCGGCGTCGGCACGCTGTTCGGGCCGCTGCTCGGGGCCGCCGCCCTCGTCATCCTGGAGACGGTGCTGGCGGCCTGGACGGAGCACTGGCAGATCATCCTCGGACCGCTACTGCTCGCTGTCGTGCTGTTCACGCGCGGCGGGCTGCAGGCACTGCTGGCGCGGCTCGGAGGCAAGCCATGAGCGGGATCTCGCCCGAGCCCCTTCTCAGCGTCCGCGGCCTCGCCAAGCGCTTCGGCGGCCTCATCGCCACCGACGGCGTCGATCTCGACGTGATGCCGGGCGAGCTCCATGCTCTCATCGGCCCCAACGGCGCCGGCAAGACGACGCTCATCGCGCAGCTCTTCGGCGAGTTGAGGCAGGATGCCGGCGCCATCCGCCTCGACGGGGAGGAGGTGGGCCATCTCGCGACGCCCGACCGCGTGCATCGCGGGCTCGGCCGCACCTTCCAGATCACGCAGCTGCTGCCCGACTTCACGGTGCTCGACAATGTCGCGCTCGCCGTACAGGCACGGGACGGGCACAGCTTCCGCTTCCTCGCCGACGCGCGCCGCGACGAGGGCCTGCGCGGACGCGCCCGCCGCCACGTGACGGCGAGCGGCCTCGCCAACCGCGCCGAGACCCGGGTGGCGGACCTCTCGCACGGCGAGCAGAAGCAGCTCGAGCTCGCCGTGGCCCTCGCCTGCGAGCCGCGCCTCTTGCTGCTCGACGAGCCGATGGCCGGCCTCGGCCACGTGGAAAGCGGCCAGATGGTGGAGACGCTGCGTGCGCTCAAGGGCCGGACCACCATGCTCCTCGTCGAGCACGACATGGATGCGGTCTTCGCCCTCGCCGACCGGGTCTCCGTCCTCGTCTACGGGCGCATCATCGCGACGGGCACGGTGGAGGAGATCCGCGACAACCCGGACGTGCGCACGGCCTATCTCGGCGAGGGGGACGCCTGATGCTCAGCATCCGCCAGCTGGAGGCCGCCTACGGCACGAGCCAGGTGCTCTTCGACGTCGCGCTCGATATCGCCGAGGGCGAGGTCGTGACCCTGCTCGGCCGCAACGGCATGGGCAAGACGACCACGGTACGCGCCATCATGGGCCTGCTTGCGCCGCGCGGCGGCAGCATCGCGCTCGACGGCGCCGACATCCGCGGCGCGGCGCCGGAAACCGTCGCCCGCCGCGGCCTCGGCCTCGTGCCCGAAGGGCGCCAGGTCTTCCCGACGCTCACGGTGCGCGAGAACCTCGTCGCGACGGCGGCCAACCGCCTGCGCCGGCCCCAACCGTGGACGCTGGAGCGCGTCTACGCCCTTTTTCCGCGGCTTCAGGAGCGGGCGGACCAGTATGCGCGCACGCTCTCGGGCGGCGAGCAGCAGATGCTCGCCATCGGCCGGGCGCTGATGACGAACCCCAAGCTGCTCATCCTCGACGAGGCGACCGAGGGTCTCGCGCCGGTCATCCGGGCCGAGATCTGGCACTGCATCGCCGCGCTCAAGGCCGAGGGCCAGTCGATCCTGCTGATCGACAAGAACCTCAACGCGCTGAAGCGCCTCGCCGACCGCCACTACATCCTCGAAAAGGGGCGCACGGTGTGGACCGGCTCCAGCACCGACCTTGCCCGCGATACGGAACTGGTGCACCGCTATGTCGGCGTCTGACAACGATCCTGCCCCGCTTGCCGCCCATTCGTCGCACCGCGATCCGGTCGCGGCACTGCGCGAGGCGCTCTCCGCCATCCTGCGGGGCCTCGTGGCCGCCGGCTGCGGCCCGCATCATCTGACCGGCATGGTCTGGGAGAGCGCCGATCCGGCCGCCTTCCACCCGGCGCGCCATGAAGTCGACCTCACTTATCGTGAAGTCTTCGCCGGCTTCCGCCCGCCGATCACGCTGCGCCCCGGAACGGATGACGGCCTGACGGTGCGTGCGAGCTTCGCGCCGCCTGCCGCGCCACCTGCGGAACCCGTCTATGCCGGCTACAGCCTGCCGGAGCTCGCCCGCCAGTACAGCCCGCGCCTGCAGACGGACATGGAGGCGCTTTTCCGGCAATGGAGCCGGGACGGCGAAGCCTTCCGCGCCCATCATCGCGGGCTCGATCTCGCCTATGGCCCCGGCGTCTACGAGCGGCTCGACCTCTACCGGCCGCAAGGAGCCAGGCGCGCGCCGCTGTGGGTCTTCCTGCACGGCGGCTATTGGCAGGCCTCCGACAAGGCCCAGCACGCCCAGTTCGCCAGGGGCATGCTCGACGCCGGCTATGCGGTCGCCATGCCTAACTACGGCCTCGCACCCGACACGCCGCTCAGGGTCATTGTTGCCCAGGTCGGGGCCGCCCTGCGTTTCCTCGCGCGCGAGGCGGACAGCCTCGGTATCGATGCCGCGCGCATTCACCTCGCCGGCCATTCCGCCGGCGGGCACCTCGCCGCCATGGCGGCGCTCGACCCGCGGGACCCGCCGGTGCGCTCAGCCCTGCTGCTCTCGGGCCTCTTCGACCTCACGCCGCTCGGCCTCCTGCCGCTCGGCCGGCTGCTCGGCCTCGACGATGCGGCCCTTGCGGCGCGGCTCAGCCCGCTCGGCCATCCGCCACCGCGCGGCCTGCGCATCGGCGTCGCGGTCGGCGAGAAGGAGAGCGATGAGTTCAAGCGCCAGTCGCGCGTCATTGCCGAAGCCTGGGGCGCGCCGGCACCGCTCATCGCCGCCGACCGGCATCATTTCAGCCTGCTGGAGGACCTGAACGGCGGCGCGCTGCTCGATCTGGCGCTGGCGACGGCCGCCGATTGAGCCCGCGACGAAGGACAGGCGCATGCCCGCAATGACGCGCAAACCCCTGCGGCTCACGATCGTCGGCTGGGGCGCCATCGCCCGCCGTGTCGCCGGCCTTCTCGCGGAGCGCGTTCCGCAAGACGTCACCCTCGTCGCCGTCGGCGTGCGCGAGACGACGGCCATCGGCGCCGGCCTGCCCGCGGGCGCGGCCCTGCTTCGCCACCCGGACGCACTCGCCGCCGTTGCCCCGGACATGGTGATCGAAGCCGCCGGCCGGGCTGCCGTCGGGCCGTGGGGCGAGGCCGCGCTGCGCTCGGCCGACACCTTCGTCGTGTCGTCGACCAGCGCCTTTTGCGATACTGCGCTCCACGACCGGCTCATCCGCATCGCCGAGGACCGCGGCAGCCGCATCGTCATCCCGCCCGGCGCGCTCGGCGGCATCGATGCCCTCAGCGCGGCCGCCGCTCTGCCGCTCGACGAGGTGGTGCACACCATCGTCAAGCCTCCGGCCGCCTGGCGCGGCACGGCGGCGGAGGCGCTCGTCGTGCTCGACCGCATCGAGAGCCCCACCGCCATCTTCACCGGCTCGGCGCGCGCGGCTGCGGACCGCTTTCCGCAGAACGCCAATGCGACCGTCATCACGGCGCTTGCCGGCATCGGGCTCGACCGCACCCGCGTCGTGCTGGTGGCCGATCCGCAGGCGACCGGCAACAGCCATCGCCTTGCGGCACGCGGCGCCTTCGGCACGCTCGAGGTGACGATCGAGAACCGGGCGCTCGCCGACAACCCGAAATCCTCGGAGATGACGGCGCTCAGCCTAGCGCGGCTGGTGGAGAACCGCGTGCGCACGCTCGCGCGCTAGAGCGCGTGAGCCTCAGCCGATGCGCGTCATGCGCCGCACGTCGGCGGACCTGATGATGCCGCGGCTGCGCTCACCATGGGCCACGAGGTGCGGAGCCGCGAGGTGCCGGTCGAGCGCCGCCTCGTCGCGCCAGTTCTCGTAGAAGATGAAGAGGCCGGGATCGGCGTTGTCCCGGTGCAGGTCGTACTGGATGCAGCCATCTTCCGCCCGGGTCGGGGCGATGAGTGCTTCGAGCGCCGCACGGGCGGCTTCTTCCTGTCCCTCCTCGGCGCGGATGATGGCGACGACGGTCAGCATGGGTGAACGAACCTCCGGCAAGTGTCCCAACGTGAAGGGGCCGGCGGCGAGCCGGCCCCGTCGCCACCGATCCTACTCGGCCGCGATGCGCCGCGCAGCCGCCTGTTGCTCCATGGCGCGGCGCACGCGCACGGCCTCGCTGTCGGCGATCTCGACATCTTCCCAGCGCACGACGCCGCCGGGCGCGACCGGCCGCTTCAGCGCCACCTTGTGCGCAAGGCCGATGGGCAGCGCGCCGATGGCGAGCGAATCCTCCGCCCGCATCACCCGCCCCCAGACGGTGTAGCCGCCCTCGCCGTCGAGCATCTCGCCCGGCTTGAGCGCCTTCTTGGCGACGGCCACGACGTCCGAGCGGAAGGCGCTCGGCGCGCCCGTCGCCTCGCCGCGCAGCGCCGCATTGGCGACGCTGACGCCGAGCTCGAGGCCGATGAGATGCACGGTACGGTAGAGCGCGGCATAGCGGCCGGACGGGTCCACGGTGATGTTGTATTCGCGGAAGCAGCGGCGGGCATAGTCGCCGCGCACATCCGTGTCTGCCGCCTCGAAGACCACGTAGACGCCCCAGCGCAGGTCGTTGACCACCTGGCGCCCGTCGCGCTCGACGCTGGTGACGACCTCGACCATGCCCTTGCGCTCGAGCACGCCGCCGTCGGCGACGGGCCTGAGAACCTGGGGCAGGTCGTGCGCGCCGGCGGGCGGAAAGAGGAGGCCGTCCTTCGGCGCGAGCAGACCCGTCGCGTTCGAGATCGCGGCCATCTCGATGGACGATTTGGTGCCGTCGATGAAGGAGTTGAACATCTGCGGGTTCATGCCGCCGAGGGCCGCCTGTTCCGGCGTGATGCCGAAATGCGTCCACACCGTCTCCGGCGTCGACTGGTGGTAGCTCGGCATGTACTTGGTGCCCTTGCCGGCGGCGACGACGCGGAAGCCGCAGGTCTCGGCCCAGTCCACCATCTCGCAGACGAGCGCCGGCTGGTCGCCGTAGGCGAGCGTGTAGACGAGGCCGGCCTTGCGGAATTCCTCCGCGAGATGGGCGCCGGCGAGCACGTCCGCCTCGACATTGACCATGACCATGTGCCGGCCGTTCTTCGCCGCCAGGAGGGCGTGGCGGATGCCGGCGCCCGGATTGCCCGTGGCATCGATGACGACGTCGAGGCCGTCGGCCTTGATGAGCGCCTCCGAATCCTCGGTGAGGTGCGTGCCGCCCTTCGCCAGCGCATCGGCGAAGGAAGCGGCGGCGACCGCCTCGACGTCCCAGCCGGTGTTGGTCATGGCCTTGCGGGCGCGCTCGGCCGAGAGGTCGGCCACCGCCATGAGGTGCAGCCCGACTGTGGTGCGCACCTGGGAGAGGAACATCGAGCCGAACTTGCCGGCCCCGATGAGGCCGACCCGCACGGGCCGGCCCTCGGCTGCGCGATGCTTGAGCATGGATGCGAGATTCACGGGGATTGCTCCTGTTCAGATCAGAAGTGGATGGTGAAGGCCGGCACGAAGGCGACGAGCCCGAGCAGCGTGATGGCGACGAGGTAGAACGGCCACATCTCGCGGGCGACAGCACCCACGCTCTCGCGCGAGATGGCCGAGGCGATGAAGAGCGTCGTCCCCACGGGCGGCGTGAACAGGCCGATGGCGAGGTTGATCGTCATCATCACGCCGAGTTGGATCAGGTCGAGCCCGATGGCCCCGGCAAGCGCCACGAACAGCGGCCCGAGCAAGAGGATCGCCGCCGGCAGGTCGAGGAACATGCCGACGAAGAGCATGACGAGGTTCATCATCAGGATGATGAGCCAGGGTTCCTTGAGCGTGTTCAGCGCCCAGTCCGCCAGCATGGCCGGGATGTTCTCGACGGTCAGGATGAAGCCGATGAGGTTGGACGCGGCGATCACCAGCATCACGACGCCCGTCGTCGCGAGGGTCGCGATGATATTGGCGAGAAGTCCCGTGCCGTTGAGGTCGCGATAGAAGGCGAAGCGGATGATGAGCGCGTAGGCGACGGCGATGACGCTCACCTCCGTCGGCGTCGCGATGCCGAAGCGCAGGAGGACGACGATCATGAGCGGCAGCGAGATGGCCGGCGCCGCGACGAGCGCCGTCTTCGCCACCGCCTTCGCACCGCCCTCGATGCGCACCACCGGCAGGTCGCGCGCACGGCCGATGAGCCAGCACGAGACCATGAGCCCGATCGTCAGCATCGCGCCGGGCAGGAGACCGGCGAGGAAGAGCTGCGCGATGGAGGCGTTCGAGACCGCCGCATAGAGGATGAGCGGGATCGACGGGGGGATGAGCACGGCGATGATGGAGGAGGAGGCGGTGATCGCCGCCGCCAGTGCCGGCGGATAGCCCTCGCGCCGCATCCACGGGATGAGCATGGCCCCGAGCGCGGAGGCGTCCGCCACCGCCGAGCCCGACACGCCGCCGAACAGCGCCGAGCCGAAGACGTTGACCTGGCCGAGGCCGCCGCGGAAACGCCCGACAAGCGCGGCGGCGAAGGCGATGAGCTGCTGCCCCAGCCGCCCCGACATCAGGAGCGCACCCGACAGGATGAAGAAGGGAATGGCGAGCAGCGGGAAGCTCTGCATCGGCTGGAAGATCTTGAGCAGCACCACCGTGCTCGGGATGTCGCCGAGGAGGAGGATCGCCGCCGTGCCGCTGAGGACGAGTGCATAGCCGATGGGCATGCCGACGAGCATGAACGCGGCAAAGAGGATGATGAGCAGCACCGTCACGACGCGGCCTCCCCGTGCTGGCCGCCCGGCTCCATGCCGTCGCGCGCCTTGAGCGGGTCGCCCGCGTCGCCGGCGATCCGGAGGGCCGTGGTCAGCGCCGTGACGGCGATGAGCACGCAGCCGGTGACGAGCGCGAGATAGGCGAAGGACATCGGCAGGCCGAGGACCGGGAACCGCTCGGCGGACGTGACCTCGATCACCATGCGTCCCTCGAGCGCGAGGAAGACGAAGATCGCCGCGACGAGGACATGGACGATGACGAGCACGACGCGGCCCATGGCCCGCGGCATCAGCAGGATGCCGAACTCGACCACGATGTGCCGGCCGAACTGCGCCGCGACGACGATGCCGGACATGGCGAGCCACGGGAACAGCAGGTCCGGCAGTTCGTTGACCCAACCGATGCTGGCGTTCGTCGCATAGCGCACGATGACCGAGGTCATCACCGCCACGAAGAGCGCGACTGTGACGAGCGCGCCGATCGCCTGGGCGAGGAGAAGCACGGTCCCGTCGATGATGCGCACGAGCGCGGCAAGGCCGCTGCCCGTGCGCACGGCGGGACGGCTCAGGGCCGTCACGAGCCTGCCCGCGCGGCGTCGACGAGCTTCGGCACGAAGTCGCCGAACTGGGCTTGCCACTTGTCGTAGACCGACTTCGTCGCCTCGCGGAACGGACCGGGGTCGACCTCGTTCACGGCTACGCCGGCGTCCTTGATCTTCTGCAGCAATTCGCCGTCGGCCTTCAGCGACAGCTGGCGCTGGAAGTCACGCGCCTCGCGCGCCGCCTCGAGGATGATGTCCTTCTCCTCCTGCGACAGGCTGGACCAGGCCATCTTGTTGATGAGGAAGGGCGTCACCTCGTACTTGTGTCCCGACAGGGACATGAACTTCTGCACTTCCTGGAACTTGGAATAGTAGATGTTCATGATCGGGTTCTCCTGCCCGTCCACGACGCCCTGCTGCAGGGCAAGGTAGAGCTCGGAGAACTTCATCGGCGTCGGATTGGCGCCGAGCGCGGCGAAGATGTCGGTGCCCATCGGGTCCGGCGGCACGCGCAGCTTGAGCCCCTTGAGATCGTCCGGCTTGGTAATGGGGCGCACATTGTTGGTGATCTGGCGGATGCCGTTGTCCCACCAGGCGAGCACGATGAGGTTCTTCTCCTCGGCCTTCTTGGCGAGCTCGTCGCCGATCGGCCCGTCGATCACCTTCCAGGCACTTTCGAGGTTGTCGAAGAGGAATGGCAGACCGAGCGTCGTCACCTCCGGCACCACCCCGGACATCGAGCCCTGGCTGTTGAGCGACATGTCGAGCGTGCCGAGGCGCAGGGCGGAGATCATCTCCACGTCGTCGCCGAACTGGGCGTTGCCGGCGACGGTCACCGTCAACTTGCCGCCGCTCGCCTCCTTCACCTTCTCGGCGAAGGCAAGGGCGGCCGTATGCCGTGGATTGGTGTCCGACGTGGCATGCCCGAGGCGAAGGGTCTTGGCTTCGACTGCGACGCTCGACAGACCGAGCACGACCGCAACGGCCATCGTGGCCGCGACATTGATCCAGCGCATGAGACACCCTCCCGTTCGCGCCGTGCCCGCGCCAGGCATCGGCGACGTTGTAAAATGAGATTTGCGTTTCCCGGCCATCGCCGCCGCGCGGCGATTACTTCCCTGTGCAATGGCTGCTTGGTTTTTTGCGGTGCAGCACTTGTTGTCGCGAACGAAAGCCTAGGACGGCTTGGTCTTTAGGACAAACCAGTTTTATGATCCGATTGTTTAGCTGGCCTGAAAGGTCCGCCATGTATCTTCCCTACCGGGCCATCAGCGCCTTTCACGCCACCGCGCGCTGGCGCAGCCTGACCAAGGCGGCGGAAGAGCTCGGCGTCACGCCCTCGGCGATCAGCCAGCAGGTGCAGTTTCTCGAGACGCATCTCGGCACGTCGCTCCTGACGCGCCGGGGCCGCGGCATCGCCCTGACCGAGGCCGGCGAGCGCTATTTCGAGATGATCGACCCGGGGATCGAGCGCATCGCGACGGCGACGCGCAACATGCGCGGCTACAATGCGGTCACGGTGCTCACCGTCCGCGCTGCCCCGACGCTGGCGACCAAATGCCTGCTGCCGGCCCTCGCCGGCTTCCTCGACGACAACCCCGACCTCGAGGTGCGCATCGACGCGACGAACGAGCCGACGGACTTCGCCCGCGAGGGCGTCGACCTCGAGCTTCGTCACGGCGAGGGGCGCTGGCCGGGCCTGTTCGTCGATCCGGTCTACGAGGAGACGGTCATGCCGCTGTGCGCGCCGCAGCTCGCGCCGCCCGGCTCGCTCGGCGCCGAGGATCTGTTCGGCTTCCGCCTCATCCAGTCCGTCAAGACGCTGGTGCAGTGGCCGGACTGGTTCCGCCACGCGGGCATCGACATGCCCTCGCGCGTCAGGCGCGTGCTGTTCGACCGCTCGTACATGACGATCGAGGCGGCGGCCGACGGCATGGGCATCGCCCTCGAGAGCGACCTCACCACCTGGCGCGAGCGCCGCGACGGGCGCCTCGTCTGCCCCATGCGCGAGCCGTTGCCCATGCGCATGGTCTCGCAGTGGTTCGTCTGCCCGCACCAGAACCTGCGCCATCGCAAGGTGCAGGTCTTCATCGCCTGGGCGCGCGAGGTCCTGTCCCGCCAGCCCGGCGGCGGACGCCGTCCCTGAGCGCTTATCCAGCGCCCCCGCGTGGCCGGGCGATGTCGTTGACGCCCTCCGCGTCGGGCGCAAGGCCGTAGCTCATGCGGCGCATCTGGCCGATCACGCGCTCCATCTCGTCGTCGGGCAGGACCGGCGGGTCGCCGAGCGTCAGCGCCTGGACATAGAGCCGCGACAGGGTCTCGACCTCGATGGCGAGCCACAGCGCCGCCTCCAGCGTCTTGCCGAGCGCGATCTGGCCGTGCTGGCCGAGGAGACAGGCCAGGCGTGCCTCGAGCGCGGCGAGCGCGTTGTCGGACAGCGCCTGCGTGCCGAAGGTCGCGTAACCGGCGCAGCGGATGTCGTTGCCGCCGGCGACGCCGACCATGTAGTGGAAGGCCGGGATGCGCTTGTGATGGCAGGCGAGCGTCGTCGCATAGACGGAGTGGCAGTGCAGCACCACGTCGATGTCCGTACGCACGCGCAGGATGTCGCGATGGAAGCGCCATTCCGACGAGGGGCGACGGCCGACATAGGTGCCGTCGAAATCCATCTCGACGATGTCCTCCGGCGTCATCGCCTCGTAGGGCATCGACGACGGCGTGATCAGGAAGCCGTCGCCGGCGCGGACGGAGAGGTTGCCCGCCGTGCCCTGGTTGATGCCGCTCGCGTTCATGCGCCGGCAGATGTCCACCATCTCGCGGCGCAGGGCCTGCGTGTCGTTTGCTGCCATGGAAGGCTCCTTTCTCACGATGTCGGAGCGGCCAGCGCATCGCGGCGAACCGCTTCGCGCCACCGCTCCGCATAGGCGATGAAGACCGGCGGAAGCGGGCCGGCCTCGCTCAGATCGACGGGGGCCGGCTGCGATCGCTCGCCATGGCCGGCGAGCAGTGCCGCTCCGGCCGCGACGCCATAGGCATCGAGGCTGAAGCGCACGCGCCGGTCCGGCGCAAAGGCGGCGACGAGCGCCGGATAAAGCGGCTCGCGCACGAAGCTGCCATCGAGGACAACATCCCTCCCCGGCCCCAGCGCATCGAGGCACTCGGCCGTCAGCAGGGCGCAGTGGAGGACGGCGAGGGCCTTGCGCTCCGCTGGCGTCGCCGGCGGCTCGCCACGGATATGGCCGCGCCCGGCGCTCCCGGGAAAGAGGCTGTCGCTGTCGCCGAAGGAGGGCATCGCCATGGTGCCGCGCGCGGCAAGCCGGGCGGCGGTCTCGACGGCGACAGGCTCTGCCGGGGCATCCGAACCCGCGATCGCCGCGAATTCCCGCCCGCCCATGCTGAGAACGCCGCCGAGCGGCGCGCCGAAGACATCGCTGTTGCAGGTCATGCCGCGATGCTCGTCGAGCCGCGCGAGCGGCGTTCCGCCCGACAACCCGACGATCCAGGTGCCGGTGGAGACGACGCTCGCCTCGCGCAGCCCCGCCGCCTGGTAGCGATAGTAGTTCACGCTGCTGTCGTGGCCGCCGGCGAAGATGGCGAGGTCCTGCGGCAGCCCGTGACGGGCCGCGAGCGCCGGCCGGATCGGGCCCACCGCCTCCCAGGCTCTGGCGAAGGGCGGCATCAGCCGCTCCCAGCCGCGAGCGTGCACGATCGCGGCCCAGCGCCGCTCGGGAACGTTCCACAGATGCGACTGGGCGCCGAGCACGCTCGCCTCCGAGACGGCGACGCCGGACATGACCCAGGCCCAGTACTGCGGGATGCCGAGATACCAGCGGGCCGCAGCGACCGCCTGCGGCGCCTCCCGTTCCATCCAGAACAGCTGGCGTGCCTGGTGCGTCGCCCCGTGCATCAGCGCGCTGCCGCGGTCGAAGAACGGGCCGGCGAGCGGCGCATAGGCCTCGCGGATGTCCTCCGGCAGCGGCTGCTCGTAATCGATCATCGGCAGCGCCGCGCCGTCGCCCATGTCGGGATCGGCAAGGGCGAGGACGCCGCCGGAGCCGTGCCCGACGGGCACGAAGCCCTGCAGCGCATGGCGCTTCGCCAGCGTGCCGAGCCCGTCGAGCAGCCAGCCGCGGATCGCCGCAAGGTCGTGGTGCCGCCAGGGCGGCCCCTCGCGCACCGGATTGGCCACGCTCAGTGTCTCGAGCACGTGCCCGTCGGCGTCGACGGCGCTCAGCTTGATGTTCGTCTTGCCGACGTCGAACACCGCGACGACGCCGCCGGCCCGCATCCCGGCCATCGCGTCCTCCGCTCAGATGAGGCCGTATTGCCGGGCCTTGTTGCGCAGGAAGGGCAGGCCGTTGCCCATGACCTCCGCCTCGTCCTTCGCCACCGGCCGCCAGACGGCGAGGCCATAGGCCACCTCCGGCGGCATGTTGATGAAGCTCTCCATGGCGAGGCCGCCGCGGAAGCCGATGGCCGCGAGCGCCGCGCAGATCTCGTCCCACGGCACGTTGCCGCAGCCGGGCGTGCCGCGGTCGCTCTCCGACATGTGGATGTACTTGAGGTGCTCGCGCGCATCGAGGATGCCCATGGCCGCGCCCTTCTCCTCGATGTTCATGTGATAGGTGTCGAGGTGGACGAAGACGTTGTCGGCGCCCACGCGCTCCACCATCGCCACGGCCTGCCGCGCGGTGTTGATGAGGTGGTTCTCGTAGCGGTTGACCGCCTCGATGCCGAGCTCAATGCCGCGCGCCTTGGCGTGCTGGGCGGCGGCCGTCAGCGCGCGGGCGATGTTGTCGTATTCCTGCTCGGTCGGCGGCACGCCGGTGCGCTCGCCGATGCCGCCGAAGATGACGCCGGACAGCGCCTCGGCGCCGATCTCCGCCGTCTTGTCGATGGCGACCTTGAGATAGTCGACCGCCGCCTCGGGCCGCTGCGAGGCCCAGGCATGCTCCGGCAGGCCGAGCGAGCACACGGCCCTGAGGCCCGCTTTCTCGAGCAGCGCGCGCGAGTGGGCGGCATCGACCGCCGGCGCGTTGAGCAGCGCGATCTCGATGAAATCCATGCCGTAGGATTGCGCGGCGGCGACCGCTCGCTCCGCCCCTGCCCGGTCCCACGTCATGGTCCACATGCTGGTGTGGACGCCGAATCCCTGCATCGCTACCTCCGTCTTCTTCGTTCGAGCGCCGCCGCGACCTGCCCCGCCAGCCAGCGCAGAACCATGACCGCCACCAGCAGCATGCCCCACACCGCCGTCGCCAGATGCTGGCTGGCGCCGAGGAGGTTGAGCCCGGAGGACAGCAGCTGCAGCACGACGAGCGCCACGACGACCGGGACCGCCCGGCCGAAGCCGCCGAAGGGGTCGACGCCGCCGAGGAAGCAGGCGAGTACGGTGATGAGCAGATAGGCCTCGCCATGGCCCACGCGCACGGAATTGAAGCGCGCCATCATGATGATGCCGGCGATCGCGCACATGAGGCCGGAGAGCGTGTAGACGAGGACGATGACCTTGCGCGTATCGACCCCGGAATAGCGCGCCGCGGCGCTGTTCGAGCCGATCATGTAGATGTTGAAGCCGAGCCGCGTGCGCGACAGCATCAGATGCCACAGCCCTGCGCAGGCGAGGAAGACGATGAGCGGCACCGGCACGCCGAGGACCATGCCGTGGCCGAGCGGGCGGATGAAGGCCGGAAAGCCCGAAATGTCGCCGCCGCGCGTCAGGAACTCGCCGAGCCCGCGCAGGAAGATCATCATCGCCAGCGACACGAGGATGGGATGGGCGCGCGAGAAGGCGATGACGAGCCCCATGACGAGACCGCTCGCCGCCCCTGCCGCGAGCGCCAGCACGACGCCGAGGGCAAAGGCCTCCGGGCCTGCGTTGACGCCGCCGTTCTGGTGCAGCACCCAGGCGACCGTCAGCCCGGCGATATTGGCGGTGAAGGTAATGGCGAGATTGAGCCCGCCGGTGAGGATCGGCAGCAGCATGGCGAGCGTGAGCAGGCCGAGCTCGGGCAGCTGGAAGGCGACCGAGCCGAAGGTCGCCGACGACAGGAAGCGCGGCGTCGCCAGGCTGAAGACCAGCATCACCATGACGAAGGCGGCGAGCGGCCCCGCAAGGTCCGCGCTCAGCCCCTGCGGCGGGCGCTTCAGGGGCAGGACCATGAAGGGGGACGTCATGGCGCCGCCCTCCCCTCGCTGCGCGTCGCGAACAGCTTTCCGATCTGCGCGTTCGACAAGGTGATGGCGACGAGGATGATGACGCCGATGATCATGCGGAAGGCGTAAGGCGACGCCCCGAGCAGGTTGAGCCCGTTCTGCACGATGGCGACGAGCAGCACGCCGAGCACGCAGCCGAGCACCGATCCCCGCCCGCCGCCGAGCCGCGCCCCGCCGAGGACGACGGCCGCCAGCACGTCGAGCTCGCGCCCGTAGAGCGCATTGGGCACCACCTCCTGTGCATAGTGAGCCTGCACAAGGCCGCCGATGCCCGCCATCAGGCCGAGCCAGCCGAAGGCGATGAACTGCATGGCGGCGACGCTGATGCCGAAGCGGCGCGCCCCTTCCGGATTGTCGCCGAAGGCATAGAGCTGGCGCCCGGTCGTCGTGTGGCGGATGAGCGCCCAGGTGGCGAAGACGCACAGGGCCATGACCAGCACCGGCAGCCGCAGCTCCGCCCAGCTGCCGTCCGCCATCTGCCGCTCGAACAGGATGATCTTGCCCGTCCACCAGTCCGGCAGGTCGTAGATCGACACGCCGCGCGTGAAGAACATCAGGAGGCCGAAGTAGATGTTGAACGTCGCGATGGTGACGACGATGGAGATGATGCGGAAGCGGTGGATGAGGAAGGCGTTGAACGCCCCGAGCAGGATGCCGATGCTGCCGGCGATGATGAGGCCGCTCACCCAGCCGCCGCCCCCGATCCGGGCGAGCGCGAGCGCCGTCAGATATTGCGCGACGGAGGCCGCCACGGCGAAGGAGATGTCGATGCCGCCGGCGATCAGCACGACGAGCAGGCCGACCGCGAAGATGATGTTGACGGCGCTGGCGTTGGCGAGGTCGAAGAGATTGACGAGCGTGAAGAAGCGGTCGCTCGCCAGCGACAGGACGAGGCAGATCGCCACGATCACCGCGAGCAGCACCATCTCGGTGGTCTGGGTCTGAAGCCTTCTAAGCATAGACCGCCGCCTCCAGCTCCGGCAGCGTGACGCTGCGCGGGTCGTATTCGCCGACGATGCGGCCGCGCGCCATGTGCAGCACCCGGTCGGCGTTGTAGTAGACCTCCGGCAATTCGTCGGAGATGAGGATGATGGCGAGCCCCTCGGCCGCCAGCCGCGCCACGATGTCGAAGATACCGGCACGGGCCCCGACGTCGACGCCCACGGTCGGCGCGTCGAGGATGAGGAGGCGCGGGTCCGTCGCGAGCCACTTGGCGATGGCGACGCGCTGCTGGTTGCCGCCCGAGAGGGTCGAGACGGCATCCTCCTGCCGGCCGATCTTGATGCCGAGTTCGCCGACCCAGCGGGCGACGAGCCCCTCCTTCCGGCGCCGCGAGATGAGCCCGCCCGTCATGACCTTGCCAAGCGAGGCGATGACGAGGTTGTCGGCGATCGACTGCGGCTGGATGAGCCCGAGCGACAGCCGGTCCTCCGACAGATAGGCGATGCCGGCGCGGATCGCGTCCCGGTTGGAGCGGAAGCGCACCGGCTTGCCGTCGAGGCGGATGGTGCCCGCATGCGGCCGGCGCATGCCGAAGAGCGTCAGGGCGAGCTCCGTGCGCCCGGCCCCGAGCAGGCCCGTGATGCCGAGCGTCTCCCCGCGCCGCACCACGAGCGAGACGTCCTCGAACTCGCCCGGGCGCGTCAGGCCCTCGACCGCGAGGACAGCGGGTGCCGCGCCATGCGAGCGAGCCCTGACATTGGCGTCGAAGGTGCGCCCCGTCATCAGCTCCGTGATGCGCGAGGGGGTCATCTCCTTCGCCGGATAGACGCCGACGAGCCGGCCGTCGCGCAGCACCGTCATCCGGTCCGATATCTCGATCACCTCCGCGAGGCGGTGGCTGACGAAGACGACCGCGATCCCCTCGCGCGAGAGGGTGCGCACGATGTCGAGCAGATGGTTGGTCTCGGCCTGCGTCAGCGAGGCCGTCGGCTCGTCCATGAAGATGATCTTCGCCTCGCCGACGAGCGCGCGGGCGATGGCGACGATCTGCCGGCGGGCGATGGAATAGTCGCGCAGCGGCAGGTCGAGGTCGAGGCTGGTGCCGAGGCGCGCCAGCACCTTCCGCGCGGTCTCGCGCATGGCCCCGTGGTCGACGCGGCGCGGGCGGCCGCCGACCACCTCCTGGAAGGCGATGTTCTCCGCCACCGACATCTCGGGGAAGAGGGCAAGGTCCTGCCAGATGACGCGGATGCCCGCCGCCTGCGCGGCGACCGGCGTCATGTGGTCGTAGACCTCGCCGTCGAAGCTGATGCGCGCCTCGCCGTCCGGCCGGTAGACCCCGGTGATGACCTTGATGAGCGTGCTCTTGCCGGAGCCGTTCTCGCCCGCGAGGCAATGCACCTCGCCGGGCATGACCTCGAATGAGACGCCCTTGAGGGCCTTGACGCCGCCGAAGGTGACGCTGACGTCACTCAGCGACAGGAGGGGCCGGGGCGCCGGCGCGGCGCCCGGTTGAGCCGTAGCCATGTCTCGTCCGCTCTCGCTTGCCGGCCGATGGCCGGGCGGGTCCCGCCCGGCAGGGATTTCGGTCCTTTCAGGCCCGGCTCCTTAGAGGCCCATGTCGGCGAGCTGATCCACCGTGTCCTTGTTGATGGTGACGAGCTGGTCGACGATGATGTTGTTGCCGTCGGGCGTGACCTTGCCGAGGCCCTCGATCTCGTCACCGGCCTCGATCTTGCCGCCCTTCATCAGCCGGTCGGCCAAAGTGACGAAGACCTCGCCGGCCTGTTTCGGGTTCCACATGAAGCCGCCCGAGATGGCGTCGGACTTGATGAGCTTGCGCCCCTGGCCGGGCGAGAAGGGCCCGAGCACGAAGATCTCGCCGACCTTGCGGCGCTCCTCGACGGCGCGGCCGGCGCCGATCGGCCCTTGGCTGCCGAAGGCGAGGAAGCCCTTGAGGTCGGGATGGGCCGAGATGAGGTCGAGCGCCGTCTTGCGGCTGGCATCGACATCCTCGGCGACGCCGTAGCGCTCGCCGACGAGCTGCATCTCGGGATATTTCTCCTTGAGGTGGGCAATGGCCGCATCGGCCCAGGCATTGTGCAGCGGCACCGTCAGCGAGCCGACGAAGACGGCATACTTGCCCTTGCCGCCCGTCTTCTCGGCGAGGAGCTCGGCATGGGCCTCGCCGAAGCCGGTGGCCGAGGCGAGCTCGAAATTCCAGTCGGCGCCCTTCTGGCTGGGCGATTCATGCGTGATGACGATGATGCCGTTGCTCTGCGCCTTGCTCAGCACCGGCTCGAGCACGGTCGCATCGTTCGGCACGACGCCGATGACCTTGACGCCCTGGGCGATGAGATCCTCGATGGCGCGCACCTGCAGCGCCGGATCGGCGCTCGTCGGGCCGACCATGAAGGCGTCCACGCCGAGCTTGGCGCCCCGCTCCTTGATGCCGGCCTCCATGGCGTTGAACCACGGAATGCCGCCGATCTTGACGACGACGCCGACCTTGCCGGTCTCCTGCGCCGCCGCCGAAAAAGCCGATGCGATGGACAAGGACGCTGCAACCGCAGCGACAAGCAGTTTTCTCATGCTTTCCTCCCAGGCAGCCATGCCCGCGCCCTTCGCGGACAATCTGCTCGCAGCCCTGTCGTTGACCGATCTTTGCGGGGCTTGCACAATCGATGGTGCAACTATTCCGCAGTTGCTATCCTGTCGTCAAGCCGCGAATAAGCCCGCCGGGTGGTTCCATGCAGGACGGGCGCAGCGGCAGTCGGATCGGCCATGAAGAGAAGCGGCAAGAGAAAGACGATCTACGACCTGTCGGCCCTGTCGGGTTGCTCGCCGTCGACGGTGAGCGCGGTGCTCAACGGCTCGTGGCGCAAGCGCCGGATCAGCGAGAAGACCGCCACGCTCGTCCTGAAGCTCGCCGACAGCCAGCAATATACCGCCAACCGGCAGGCCCGCGGCCTGCGACGCTCGCGCTCCGGCCTCGTCGGCCTCCTGCTCCCGCTCTACGACAACCGCTATTTTTCGTCGCTGGCCCAGACCTTCGAGGCCATGGTGCGGGCGCGCGGCGAATGCCCGATCGTGGCGAGCGCCAGCCGCGACCCGAGGGCCGAGCGCGAGACGGCGGAAAGCCTCATCGCCTATTCGGTCGACGAGCTCTTCATCTGCGGCGCGACCGATCCCGACGGCGTGCACGAGATCTGCGAGAAAGCCGGGCTCAGGCACGTCAACGTCGACCTGCCGGGCACCCGGGCCCCCTCGGTCATCAGCGACAATTATGACGGCGCGTGCCGGCTCACCGAGGCCGTCATCCGCCACTGCGCCGCGACAGAGCCGCTGCGCCCGGAGGAGCTCTACATCTTCGGCGGGCGCGACGACCATGCGAGCCGCGAGCGCCTCCGCGGCTTCCGCGCCGTCAAGCGCACGCTCCTCGGCGCCGACCCGGACGTCTGCATCCAGCCCACGGGCTATTCGGCCAACAACACGCGGCTCGCCTTCGAGGCGTTCTTCGCGCGCGAGGGCCGGCTGCCGCGGGCCATCATCATCAATTCGACCATCAATCTCGAAGGTTTCCTGCGCTTCATGGCGGGCTTCCCGGACGCCGCATTCAAGGATCTCGTGGTCGGCTGCTATGACTACGATCCCTTCGCGTCCTTCCTGCCGTTCCCGGTCATCATGATCCGGCAGAATGTCGAGGCCATGCTGGCCAGGGCCTTCGAGATCATCGCGGATCCCGCGGCCGCGGCGCAGATCCACCTCGTGGCGCCTGAGCTCGTGCCGCCGCGCACGGCCCTCGCCGGCCCGCTCGACGCGCTGAAGGACATGCCGCCCCGGCCGGCGGGCCGCACCACCGACGCGACCGTCGCCCATCCCGCATGATGCGGATCGGCGCGCCCCTCAGGCGTCCGCCACGATGAGAAGCTCGAAGGTCACGCAGGTCGCGTTGCCATCGTGCCGCAGGCGCCCGCCGCCGATGGAACCGTCCATGCCGACGAGCGCGATGTCGAGGTCGCAGCGGCCGGCGCGCACGCGACCCGCGGTGACGAGCACCTCGGTCGCGTAGGAGGCCATCTCCGGTCCTTCGGTGAAGGTCGCGCCGACGAGGCTGCCGATGCCGTGGAGCGAAGCGTCACCGATGCCGTTCTCGCGGCAGATGCGCTCGATCGTCGGCGCGATGTCCTCGTTCGGTTTGATCGTGCAGGCAATCGCACGGGCCCCGTCATGCCGCGTCGCCTCGGCGGGTACGGCCCGGAACAGCCGGAAGTTCGTCTCCTCGTCCTCCCGCACGTCGAAGAGCGCGCCCGCAAGGCCCCAGGCCGCGGCCTCGACGGGCTCGCAAAGGCAGGAATCGAGCGGCAGGAGATGGCCCATGCGGCGCTCGCCGCCCGCCGGCGTCCAGAGACCGTGGCAGTGCAGGAACGGCTCGCCGTCGCGGCGCCCGACGACGAGCCCGGCATCCTCGATCACCGTCACGCCCGCGGGCGCGAAGGTTTCGCTGTACCAGGCGGCGTGCGTATCGTCCGGCGCGGCGGCGGGGATGACGTAGCGCATCGGATCGACGCGGGCGCCAGCGAGGCGGAGATAGCCGCCGGCAAGGCCGGCCTCCGCGAAGGCGCGGCCGACCGCCTCGTTGATGCTGATGCCGGCGGCAAGCGTCAGCCGCAGCGGCACCGCCGTGCACGGCACGGCGAAGAAGCGTTCGCGGGAGACGGGCCCCGGGTGGCGGATGCTGCGCATCGGGACCTCCTCAGGGCGCCAGGCCCGCATGGATGAAGCCGCCGTCGACGGCGAGGATCTGGCCGTTGACATAGGCCGCATCCTCCGAGAGCAGGAAGGCGACCGCCCCGGCGATCTCGCGCGGCGTGCCGTAACGGCGCTGGGGCACGCGCTCGATCCATTGCCGGCGCACATCCTCGGTGTGGACCGCCTTCGTCAGCGGTGTGTCGACCGGCCCCGGCGCGACCGCATTGACGCGGATGCCGGCTGCGCCGAGCTCGGTCGCCAGGACCAGCGTCAGCAGGTTCTGCCCGCCCTTCGACGCGCCGTAGGCGCTGCGGCCCTTGTTGCCGGTGAGGCCCGACACGGAGGTGATGTTGACGATGGCGCCCGGCTCCTTCGCCGCCAGCCAGTGGCGCGCCGCGGCCCGCGAGACGATGAAGGACCCCGTCAGGTTGACGTCGACGATGCGGCGAAAGTCGGCGACGCTCGTCTCCACCGCCGGACGGTCGACGGCGATGCCGGCGCAGTTGACGACGCCTGCCAGGCGATGCTCCGCCGTGATCGCCCGGATGGCCGCCTCGATCCCGACTTCGTCGGTGACGTCGCAGGCGATGCCGTGCGCGACGGGCAGGCCGAGGTCGCGGCAGGCCGCATCGAGGGCCTCGCGCTTCATGTCGATGAGGAAGACGGCATGGCCGCGCTCGCCGAGGAGCCGCGCCGTCTCGAGGCCGATGCCGGATGCGCCGCCGGTGATGGCGACGGCGCCCTTCTCGCTATTGTTCATCGCGCCCTCCTCATGCCGGGGCCTTGCCGGCGATCTCGCCGCGCCGCTCCAGCTCCTCGCGGATCATCTTCTTCGTGATCTTGCCGTAGGCCGACTTGGGCAGCGCCTCCCAGAAGATGAAGCGCTTGGGCATCTTGTAGCGGGCGATCTTGCCGTCGAGCCACCGGTCGAGGCCGAGGCTCTCGGGCGCGACGCCGGGCCGGGTGACGCAGACGGCATAGCCCACCTCCCCCCACAGCGGGTCCGGCACGCCGACGACCGCGACCTCGCCGATGTCGGGATGCTGCAGGATCTTCTCCTCGATCTCCCGCGGATAGATGTTCGACCCGCCGGAGATGTACATGTCCGAAGCGCGGCCCGTGATGTAGACGAAGCCGTCCTCGGCCATGTGGCCGAGATCGCCGGTGCGGAACCAGCCGTTGCGGAAGGCCTTCGCGTTGGCCTCGGGGTTATCGTAGTAGCCGGCGAAGACGGCCGGGCCGATGACGCAGATCTCACCGGTCTCGCCCGGCGCGACGGGATTGCCGGCGTCGTCCTGGATCTCGACCTGCATGCCCGTGCGCTCGAAGCCGCAGGTGCCGATGCGCGCCTGCGGCCCGTCCTCCGGGCTGTGATAGGCCGGCGGCAGCACGGTGATGTTGCCCGTCACCTCGCCGAGGCCGAAATATTGCACGAGCACGGCCCCGAGCGTCGCGAGCGCCTTCTTCTGGTCCTCGCGGTACATCGGCGCGCCCGCATAAATGACGTAGCGCAGGGAGGAATGGTCGAACCGGCCGACGCTCTCGTCCTCCACCAGCATCTTGAGGATGGTGGGGACGGTGAAGAGGTTCGTCACCCGCCATTCCTCGACGAGCTGCCAGACGGTCGGCACGTCGAGCTTGTCCGTCGGCAGCAGGATCGTCTTCGCCCCGTGCGCCACCTGCACGAGCTGGTGCACCCCGGCGCCATGGGACAGGGGCGCGACGACGATGGACGCGTCCTCGCGCGTCGTGCCCGGCACCAGGTCGCACAGGTGGTTGGTGATGACGAAAGCCATCTGGCCATGCGTCAGCACGGCGGCCTTCGGACGCCCGGTGGTGCCGGAAGTGTAGAAGAACCAGCACGGGTCGTCCCGCTCCACCGCGACGCTCGGCACCGTCTGGCCGAGGTGCTGCGCCACGAGGGCGTCGTAGTCCTCGCCGAAATCCGCCGCGCCGATGGCGATGGTGAATTCGAGGTCCGGCGCCGTCTCGCGGCAGGCGCGCGCGTGATCGGTGAAACCCGCGCCGCAGATGAGGCCGCGCGCGCCGCTCGCCCTGGCGAGATAGGCGACATCCTCCGGCGACTGGCGGTAGTTCGCCGGCACCCACACCGCCCCGAGGCGGAAGCAGGCGAACATCGATTCGAACATCTGGTTGCAGTTGGCGGACTGGATGAGCACCCGGTCACCCTTGCGAAGGCCGAAGCGGTCGCGCAGGGCCGCCGCCATGGCGTCGACCCGCGCCTCCATCTCGCGCCAGGTCCATTGCCGCTCGCGCCAGACGAAGCCGATGTCGTCCGGGTTGCGCCGGGCCGCCTGGGTGAGGAAATGGGAAAGGTTCATCACCCGCGTGGAACAGGGCACAACGCCCCCGGGCGGTGTCGTCGTCATCGTGCCGATCTCCTGACCTGGTTCCTCATGGCGGCCTGCCCGCGCTGCGGACTGCGGGCGGCGAACATCTGGGCGAGACGCTCCTCGACCACCCGCACCTCGAGCGCGAGATAGCCGGCAAGCTCGCTCTGGCGCTCGGGCTGCATGCGGCTGTCGATGGCCGCGATCGACAGCGCGCCGGCGAGCCGGCCATCAGGCCCGCGCACGACCATGCCGATGCCCCAGGAATTGGTGAAGATGAGCCCGGGGTTGAGCGCAAAGCCCCGGGCGCGGGTCGCAGCCACGCCCTCGCGGATGCGCGACGCCGGCAGCATGGGATATTTCGCCCTGAGCACGGCCTCATTGGCGGCGAGCACCGTCTCCACCTCCTCGTCGGGCAGGGCCGCGAGCATGGCGAGCGAGCCGGCGCCGACGCCGAGCGGATGCTCGAACCCGGCCTGCAGCGCGTGGGTGCGCACCGGGTAGGTGCCCTCCTCGCGGTAGAGGCAGACGGAAAAGGTATCGCGCCGGACCGACAGGAAGCTCGAATCCTCGGTGCGCTTCGACAGCCGCGTCAGGCTCTCCATGGCGACCTGCAGCAGCCCGAAGCGGCGCGAGGCCAGCGAGCCGAGCACATAGGCTTCCTCGCCGAGATAATAGCGGCGGCTCGTCCCGTCCTGCTCGACCAGGCCGGCGCGCATCAGCGCGAGCAGCAGGCGGCGCGCCGTCGGCTTGTTGAGGCCGCTCTCCTCGACGATATCGGTGAGCGACGCGCCCCGCTCGGCATGGCGACCGACCATCGACAGGAGGCCGAGCGCCCTGTCGACGCTCTGCGCCCCGGTCTGGTCGCGATCGCGGGACAGCGCGAGGGTCATGGCTCAGGACATCGGCCCGACGGCGCAGCTCTGGCCGCCGTCGACCGGCAGGCACACGCCGGTGATGAAGCGCGCCTCGTCGGAGGCGAGGAAGACGGCCGCGGCGGCAATGTCCCAGGCTGTCCCCATGCGGCCGGTCGGCACGAGCGCGTTGCGCGCCGCCACCATCTCCTCGACCGAGCCGTACTGGCCGGAGATCTGCTTGTAGATCATCGGCGTGTCGATGAGGCCGGGCATGATGCAATTGGCGCGGATGCCCTGCCGGGCATATTGCATGGCGAGCGCCACGGTCGCCTGGTTCACCGCCGCCTTGGTGGCGTAATAGGAGAAATACGGGTAGCCGACGTAGCGGATGGCCGCGAGCGAGGAAATGTTGACGATGGCCCCGCCGCCGCCCTTGAGCATATGCGGCAGCACGGCCTTGGCGGTGCGGTAGACGGAGCCGATGTTGAGGTCGAGCGCGGCCTGGAACCGCTCCTCGTCGAGCTCGACCGGGCCGCCCATGTGGGTGACGCCGACATTGTTGTGCAGGATGTCGATGGCGCCGAAGGCCTCCATCGCCGCAGCCGCCACGGCCTCCACCGAGGCGAGGCTCGTCACGTCCGCCGCGAGCGCGATGGCCTCGTTGCCCTCCTCGCGGATGATCGCCGCCGTCTCGGCCGCGGCCGCCTCGGCAAGGTCGACGCAGGCGACCCTGGCGCCCTCACGGGCGAAGGCGACAGCGGTCGCCTTGCCGTTGCCCCAGCCGGGGCCGGACGAGCCGGCGCCGAAGACGATCGCGCATTTTCCCTTCAGTCGATCGGCCACGGTCGGTGTCTTCCCTTGTGATGAACTTCGCCATTGCCAGCCCGCCGCGACGAGCACGACGCGGACCGGCGCAGCTCTTCCCCTCCCCCCGCTTGCGGCGGGGAGGGGCTAGGGGTGGGGGGACATCCGCCCCCCCAGAACGACTTCTGCCGCCTGCCTGCGGCACCGGGGGGGGCCCCCCCCCCCCCCCCCCCCCCCCCCCCGCGGGGGGGGGGCGCCCCCCCCCCCCCCCCCCCCCCCCCCCCCGGGGGGGGGGGGGGGGGGCCCCCCCCCCCCCCCCCCCCCCCGGCCGCCCCCCCCCCCCCCCCGCCCCCCCCCCGCGGCGGTGGCCGACGGC
>NZ_JACIEN010000005.1 GCF_014196925.1 Chelatococcus caeni
TTCGCCATTGCCAGCCCGCCGCGACGAGCACGACGCGGACCGGCGCAGCTCTTCCCCTCCCCCCGCTTGCGGCGGGGAGGGGCTAGGGGTGGGGGGACATCCGCCCCCCCAGAACGACTTCTGCCGCCTGCCTGCGGCACCGGGGGGCCCCCCCCCCCCCCCCCCCCCCCCCCCCCGCCGGGGGGGGGGGGCCCCCCCCCCCCGGGGGGGGGGGGGGGGGGGGGGGGGGGGGCCCCCCCCCCCCCCCCTCCGCCCCCCCAGAACGACTTCTGCCGCCTGCCTGCGGCACCTCCCCCCACCCCGACCCTCCCCACCGCAAGCGGGGGGAGGGAGAAGCCAGCCTCCCCTCGAGGGACGACGAGAGCCTGCTGTCCGGGAGCCGACCTGCTCCAGGCCGGTTACGCCGGGGCGATCGCCTTCTCGAGGATCGCCCAGGCCTCGTCGCCGTACTTGCCCTTCCACTCGGCATAGAAGCCGGCGTCGCGCAGCTTGGCGCGGAAGGAATCGGGCGCGGGCTGGTTGAACTTCATGCCCTTGGCGATGAGGTCCTCCTGCACCGAGGCGTTGAGCTTGGCGACGTCCTCGCGCTCCTTCACCGCAGCCTCGTTGAGGTTCTTGGCGACGATGGCGCGCACATCCTCGGGCATGCGCTGCCAGGCGCGCCGGTTGGCGAGGAACCAGAAGCCGTCCCACATGTGGTTGGTGAGCGAGCAGTACTGCTGCACCTCGTAGAGCTTGGCCGTCGAGATGATGGCGAGCGGGTTCTCCTGCCCGTCGACGATCTTGGTCTGCAGGGCGGAATAGACCTCGGCGAAGTTGATGCTCGCGGGGGCGGATTCGAAGGCCTTGAACATCGAGGTCCACAGCGGGCTCACCGGCACGCGGATCTTGAAGCCCTTGAGGTCGTCGGCCGTGTTGATGGGCCCGGTCGAGCTCGTGATCTGGCGGAAGCCGTTGTCCCAGATCTTGTCCATGACGACGAGGTTGGCCTTCTCGATCTCGCCGCGGACATATTTGCCGAGATCGCCGTCCATCGCCGCCCACACGGCGTCGTAGTTGGGGAAGGCGAAGCCGATGCCGCTGATCGAGGCATTGGGCACCAGCGTCGAGAGGATGAGCGGCGAGAGCGTGAAGAACTCGACGCCGCCCGAGCGCACCTGGCTCAGCATGTCCGTGTCGGCGCCGAGCTGGTTGCTGGGGAAGATCTGGATCGCGACGCGACCGCTCGTCTCCTCGCGGATCTTCTCGACCGCCTCCTGCGCGCGCACGTTCATCGGGTGCGAGACGGGCAGGTTGTTGGCGTATTTGTAGTTGAACTCGGCGGTCTGGGCGCCGGCATATTTCAAAGAGCCGGCAAAGGCGACCGAAGCGGTGCCCGCGAGCATCGTGCGACGAGAGATCTTCATGGGGTCGTTTCCTTCCTGATTGAGCTTTTTCTCGTTTTTTAAAGGTAAGCCGTCGACAGCGCCGGAATGGCCGCGATCAGCAGGAGCCCGACGACGAGCGCGCCGAGATAGGGCCAGATCGCCGACATGGCCTCGTCCGGCGAGACGTCGCCGATCTTGCAGGCGATGTAGAAGCCGATGCCGATGGGCGGCGCCATCAGGCCGATGTTCATCGCCGTCACCACGACCATGGAATAGTGGATGTCGTTGATGCCGAGCCTTGCCGCGATGGGGAACATGATCGGCGCCATCAGCACGATCGCCGGCAGCCCCTCGAGCACGCAGCCGAGCACGAGGAAGACAGCGATGCTGACAAGCATGAAGGAGAACCAGCCGCCCGGCAGGTTTGTCATGTAGCCGGCGAGCTGGTTGGCGAAGCCGGTCTGGGTCAACGCCCAGGCCATGGCCGAGGCCGTGCCGAGGATGAGCAGGATGGCCCCCGACAGCGCCGCCGTCTCCACCAGCATGCTGTAGAACTTGCGCAGGCTGATGCCGCCATAGAGCACGATGCCGATGACGATGGCATAGAGCACCGCGATGGTGGAGACCTCGGTGGCCGTCGCGACGCCGCCGCCCACCGCGCCGCGGATGAGGAAGGGCAGGACGAGTGCGGGCGCCGCGACGACGAGCGCCTTGCCCACGACGGCGAGCGGCGCGCGCCGGACCCCCTCCATGTTCTCGCGGGCCGCCTTGATGCGCGCCAGGACGGCGAGCACGACGAGCAGCACCATGGCGATGACGAAGCCGCTCGTGAACAGCCCCGCGATGGACACGCCCGCCACCGAGCCGAGCACGATGAGCACGATCGAGGGCGGCACCGTGTCCGCCATGGCAGCGCCCGTGGCGAGCAGCGCGATCATCTCGCGCGGCTTGTGGCCGCGGCGCTTCATCTCCGGAAACAGCGCCGGCGCCACCGTCGCCATGTCGGACACCTTGGAGCCCGAGATGCCCGAGACGAGGAAGAGCGAGCCGAGCAGGACATAGGACATGCCGGCCTTCACGTGGCCGAGCAGCGAGGCCATGAACTCGACGATCGCCTTGCCCATGCCGGTGGCGTCGAGCACGCAGCCGAGCAGCACGAAGACCGGCACCGACAGGAGGATGAGGCTCGACATGCCCTCGTCGATGCGCCCGACCAGCACGATGACCGGCACATGGGTGCTGAAGAGGATGAAGGCGATCGTCCCCATGCCGAAGCAGAAGGCGATCGGCACGCCGGCAAGGAGGCACAGGGCGACGATGCAGACGAGGAAGATGAGGATGTTGAGATAGCCGAGCGACAGGAAGAACGGCGAGAAATACCAGGCGAGCAGCCCGAGCGCGGCGACGAGCGCCATGGCGCCGACAAGGTGCGGCAGCGTCGAGCCCCGCACCGCATGGCCGACCGCGAGCACGAACATCAGCACGAGCCCGACGACGAGGGCCGAGGCGCGGAAGCTCATGGGGATGTTGAGCGCGGCCGAGGTGACGTACCACTCCTCCTCGACATATTCGACCGCCGGCATGATGAGCGCCATGAGCACGGTGGCGACGACGACCAGCGCCAGCGTGTTGACGAAGGCACGGGTCTTTTCCGGCAGGAGACCGAGGAAGAGCGTCAGACGCAGGTGCTCGTTGCGGTCGATGGCGATCGCGGCGCCGAGCATGGCGAGCCAGAGGAAGGAGATCGACGCCGCCTCGTCGATCCACACGATCGGCAACGACAGGACATAGCGCGACACGACGCCGGTCAGGAGAAGGCCGATGACGGCGACGAGCAGGACCGATGCCGCGAACTCGACCGGCCACATCAGGCGCGAGCCCGGCCGCGCATCGACGACCTCCGACGGCGTCTCGAGCACCAAAGCGTCGTTGTCCGCGGCAGCCATCCTGCGCGCTCCTCCCGTTTCCTCACCGGCCCGTGCCCACCGCAGTGCGGCGAGCCTGCGCTCAGGTCCACATTATGATTTTTCGTGGCGTGGGAGAGCAGTCATCGCATGGAATGGTGAGGCAGGCAACATCGACACCGCAATTTGACAGGTCCGCATCGTGGACTGTTGAGCGCCCAAGTACCTCGCGGCCCGCGGCCGTGGCGCCTGCGAGCACCGATCGCCTCCCGATCAGCCGCCGCCCGCGAGTGCGGCCGGCCCGCGGTGCGCCGGCACGGCCCGGCCCTCCTCCTGAGGCAAGCGCGCCAGAAAGGCCGCCGCGTCCGAAGCGCTCATCGCGGTGGCATAGAGATGGCCTTGCGCATTGTCGCAGCCGAGTTCGTGCAGACGGACGGCCTGGCTGAGCGTTTCGACGCCTTCGGCGGTGATCTGCATCTTCATGCGATGGCCGAGATGGATCACCGCCGAGACGATCGCCTCGTCGTCCTCGTTGCGCTCGATCTCGTGGATGAAGCTCTTGTCGATCTTGATGTGGTTGATCGGAAAGCGCTTGAGATGGCTGAGGGAGGCGTAGCCGGTGCCGAAGTCGTCGAGGGCGATGGAGAAGCCCGCCGCGTGGAGCTCCTCCAGCGTCGCCGCCGCATCGGCCAGCATCTGGTCGAGGAAGACCGCCTCCGTGATCTCCACCTCGATCGACCGGGCCGGTATTCCCCGCCTCGCGAGCATGTCCATGATCGAACATGCGAGGCGGCGGTCGCTGAACTCGGCCGGTGAGACATTGACCGCGACCTGGACCGGGGCGAGGCCCTGATCGAGCCAGCGGCGCATGTCCGCCGTGACGCGGTCGAGGACCTGCTCGCCGAGGGCGCGCGACAGTTCCTGGTCCTCGAATGCGACGCCGAACGACGCCGGGGTCAGCAGCCCGCGGCCCGGATGGCTCCACCGCGCCAGTGCCTCGAAACCGACGATCCGCCCGGAGGCGAGGCAGACCTTGGGCTGGTAGTAGGGCACGATCTCGCGCGCCCTGAGCCCGCGCCGCACGTCCTCGACAAGGGCGATGCGCTCCTCCACCGCCGCGCGCAGGACCGGCGTATAGGTGACGAAGCGATTGCGGCCTTCGGCCTTCGCGCGATAGAGCGCGATGTCCGCGCTCTTCAGGAGATCCTTGGCGCTCGCCCCGTCGTCGGGAAAGGTCGCGATGCCGATGCTGGCCCGCGTCGCGAAGGTCCGCCCGCGGGTCGCGAAGGGCTCGAGGAGGGTCGTGCGGATGCGCTCGGCCAGCTTCTCGGCACAGCCGGCCGCAGGGGGCTCGCGCACGAGAACGGCGAATTCGTCGCCGCCGAAACGCGCCACCACGTCCCCGGCACGGGCCGTCCGGCGCAGGCGGGCGCCGACCTCCATGAGGAGCTGGTCGCCGGCATCGTGACCGAGCGTGTCGTTCACGTCCTTGAAGTGATCGAGGTCGACGAGAAGCAGGCTGAAGGCCGAGGCCTCGCCGGCCGTATTGGCGCAGATGTGCTCCAGCGTCTCCTGAAACGAGGCGCGGTTGCTGAGACCCGTCAGACCGTCGAGGCTGGCCATGCGCCAGGCCTCCTCCTCCGCCTGCTTCTGCGCCGTGATGTCGAAGGTCACGCCGACCAGCCGGTCCTCCCCCACCCGTTCACCGCGGATGGCGAGCCAGAGGCGCTGCCCGTCGGGCCGCAGGTAGCGGATCTCGATCGTGTCGCCACAATCCGGCGAGCGCAGGAAATCACGCCTCAGCTGCCGGTCCTGGGGATGAATGCAGGCCAGGATCTCCTCGACCGGCCCGGAGCCGATCCCCAACAGGCCGGCGGCATTCTCGCTGCGGGTGACGAAACCCGTCGCCAGATCCTGTTCCCAGGCGATCATCCGCGCCGCCTGCAGCGCCAGCCTGAGGCGGCGCTCGCTGTTGCTGAGCGCGTGCAGCGATCTCTTTCGCTCCGTGATGTCGCGAACCGTGCCGATCTTGCGGACCGGCCGCCCCTGCTCGTCGACGAGAGTGCGCCCGGTTGCTGCGACCCATCGCTCCTCGCCCGTATCGGCCCGCAGGATGCGGTATTCGCCGCGATAGACGGAGCCGTCGGCCGGACTAGCGATGAAGAAGCGCCGCTCGACGTCGTCGCGATCGTCCGGGTGGACACGCGCGCGGAAGGAATCGCGGTCGACCGGCGCATCGTCGGGAAGGCCCAGAATGGCACGCGCCTGCGCATTCCACTCGCGGCGGCCGGTGACGAAATCGGCGTCCCAGATGCCGAGGGCGGTGCTCTCGACGGCGAGGCGCAGCCGCTCCTCGCTGGCGCGCAGGGTTTCCTGCGCCTCCACGCGCTCGTGGATGTCGGACAGCTTGCCCACCCACTCGCGGATCTCACCACCGCCGTCGCGCACGGGCACGGCGCGTGCCTCGACCCACCGGTAGTCGCCGCCGCGCGTCAGCACCCGGAAAGAGCCGTCATAGGCCGACCCGTCGGCAAGCGCGGTCTGCCAGCGCGCCACGATCCGCGGGCGGTCCTCCGGATGGACCGCCGCGAGCCAGCCCCAATCGCGGAAATCGTCGCCCTGCTGCGCCGAGAGGGACGCCCAGCCCCATTGCTCGGTCACGCGCCCGTCCGGCGAGGCGATCCACAGGACCATCGCGCTCGTCTCGTGAAGCGCACGGTAGCGCTGGGCATTCAGCGCCAGCAGGAGCTCCGCCGTCTTGCGATCGTCGACATCGATGGTCGTCCCGAGCCACCCCTCCAACCGGCCGTCGGCGTCGTATGTCGGGGCGCCGCGGGCCGTCACCCATCGATAAGCGCCGGAATGATGCCAGAGGCGGTAGTCGATCTCGTATCCGTCCTGCGCACACATGGCCTGCCGCCACGCCCGCTCGGCCAGGATACGGTCGTCCGGGTGGAGCCATCCCGTCCAGTTGTCCGACGTGATCGTGCCGGGCGGAACACCGACGAAGTCGTGCCAGGCCTTGTTGAAGATGTCCCGGGAGCCGTCGGCGCGGCTCATCCAGAGCATCTGCGGCGTGCCGTTGATGATCCGGTCGAACCGCCGGGAAAGGTCGCTCACCTGCCGCCTGAGGCGGGGAGCCGACCAGGCATTGCTCGCGGATGGCGCCCGCCGCGCGACGCGGCGTTTCCTTCTCGGCATCTCGACGTCTCACCGCACCGGCCGGCCCGGGGCTCACCGCTCCCGGACGGCCGACCCTTCCCTCCCGCCGAAGGCGAGGCCGGCGCATGATCGTCACGCCGGCTGCCCTCGAATTAGGCATTAGGTCAGCAGGAAAAACGTGAAGCAACACTTAAGTCTGTCGCCCGCCCCGGTGAGGCGCTCGCGGCCTTGGGTTGCGAGGGCCGCCGGAAGCGATGCGCCCGGCCGGCGATGCGGCTCTTCCTGCTATTCCGCGGCCTGCCGCCGCGCGGCAAGGTTGCGCTCCCAGGCAAGCGCGTGGGCCACGATGGTGTCGAGGTCGTCGAGCTCCGGCTTCCAGCCGAGCGTCTCGCGGATGCGCCCGGCACCGGCGACGAGTGCGGCGGGATCGCCCGCCCGGCGCGGTGCATGGTTGACCGGAAAATCGACGCCGGAGACGCGCTTGACCGCCTCGATGACCTCGAGCACCGAATAGCCGCGCCCGTAGCCGCAGTTGAAGACGGCGCTCTCGCCGCCTGCGGCCAGATGGTCGAGGGCGAGGACATGGGCCCGCGCCAGGTCGCTGACATGGATGTAGTCGCGCAGGCAGGTGCCGTCCGGCGTCGGATAATCGGTGCCGAAGACGTCGAGATGCGTGCGCTCGCCGAGCGCGGCCTGCGTCGCGACCTTGATGAGGTGGGTCGCACGCGGGCTCGACTGGCCGGAGCGGCCGGCAGGGTCGGCGCCGGCGACATTGAAATAGCGCAGGGCGACATATTTCAGCGGATGCGCCCGCGCCGTGTCGCGCAGCATCATCTCGGTCATCAGCTTCGACGTGCCGTAGGGCGAGACCGGATCGAGCGGCGCCGTCTCGACGATCGGGCTCTCCTTCGCATCGCCGTAGACGGCGGCGGTCGAGGAGAAGAGGAAGCGCGGCACGCCGTTCGCCACCGCCGCGGCGATGAGCGCGCGCGACCTGACCGTATTGTTGAGATAGTAGCCGAGCGGGTCGGCGACCGAATCCGGCACCACGATGGAGCCGGCGAAATGCACGATGGCATCAACGCCGTGCTCGCGGATCACCTTGCCGAGGAGAGCCTCGTCGCCGCAGTCGCCCTCGACGACGGCCGCCTCGGGGTGCACCGCCCAGCGAAAGCCGGTGCTCAGGTTGTCGAGGACCACGACCTCGCGCCCGGCATCGCGCAGGGCGAGCACCATGTGGCTGCCGATATAGCCCGCACCGCCCGTCACCAGAACCGTCATCGCCGCCCCCTTGAGATCATCCGTCGTTGCATGTGTCCTGCCCGGCCTTATCAGCCGCCGCGCTTCAGTTCCACCGGCACGCGGACGAGATCCCGGTCCCACGTGACCTTGCAGTTTCTGAGTTGATAACGCGTGAGATAGAGATAGCCGCGCTCGCCGAAATCCTCGTAGGAAAAGGTCTTCGCACCGGGGTCGATGAGCGAGGGGTAGAAATAGGCGTGCCGTTCGTCGCACGACTTGTCCCACAGGAGCTCCGCCGCCATGACGAGCCGCGGCTCGCTCCATTCGATGAGATCGCGCGAGGTGGAGGTGAAGAAGCCCTCGGCCACGCTGCCGTCCGGCATCTTGCGCTTGTCGCCGAACACCGCCATCACCTCGCCGCTGTCGCGCAGCGTGACGAGCCCGCCGATCATGCGGCCGATGATGCGCGTCGCCACCGGCGTGCAGGTGTGCGCGTCGGCATCGGTCACCTCGTCGCGGAAGGGATCGACGAAGCGGGCGGAGAAGTCGCGCCCGTTCCACGCCCGCCAGGATGCTGGATCGCCGAGGTTCTTCGTCCGGATGAGGCAGGCGCCGCGCTTCTGCGCCCGGTAGCCGTCGGCGAAGATGAAGGCGTAGTACCAGCCGTCGCGCTTGATGATGTTGGTCGGATTGGCGTAGCCGACGCGCGCCTGGCGGTCGGTCGGGAAGTCGTAGGGCAAGGTTGCCACCACGGGCGGGCCGCCCTCCCCCTCCGGCCGGAAGCTGCGGCCGCCGTCACGCGAGACGAGCCCGGTGACGGTGTTGAGCAGGCAGGCGCTGTACTTGCCGGCCGGGCACTGGCCCGGCGTGCGCTCGCCGCGCAGCTCCGTATGGGCCAGCGCATAGACCGTGCGCCCGTCGCCCGTGTAGACGCTGCTGATCCAGCTGAGGTCGTCGAAGGCCGCGAGCTTCGGCGAGCGGTTGGCCTCGTAGATCACCGCGCAGCTCGGCACCACCGCATCGAGGCTGGGGCCGAGCAGCGCGCGGTTGTCGTTGTGGCTGATGATCAGCCGCACCTCGCCGTCCACGTTGCGGAAGGCACGCGCCGGGGCATCCGGCACGTGGCTCTTGACGCAGGCGTCGCGGGACCAGTCGAACACGGTCTCGACCGGCCCCGTCGGCGCGAGGGAATAGCCGCCGGAGGTCTGGGCGCGGGCCGCGCCAGGCGTGAGCCCGGTCGCGATCGCACCCGCGAGCACTCCTGCAACGACAGCGGTGGCAGCCCCCCTCGCGCTAACCGCCATCACGCCACCTTGCGCGCCGGCTCCGGCGCCTTCTGCATGACGTCGACCATCTTGGTATCGGCGCCGTTCTCGACGAGGAACTGGCGCATCTCGCGGTAGGTGTGATGATAGGCCCGGTTGAACTTGTCGAAGAGCGACTGGTCCCAGTATTCCTCGAGCACGAAGTCCTTGCCCGAGAAGACGTCGAAGCTGGGGATCTGGTACGTCTCGGCGAATTCCACCGTGCGGCTGTCATAGGTGAAATAGATGGACGGGGTGCCGTTCGACAGCGCCATCAGGTTGCCGTGCAGCCGGTAGCCGAGGACGATGTCCTTCTGCTGCACCAGCGCCTCGTAGTCGGCGACGACGTCGGAATAGAACAGCCGCTCGCGATGCAGCTTCTCCATCACCTCGTCGAGATACCACTCGGAGACCCACTTGTTGGCCCGCAGCGCCTCGAAGGCCTCTTCCTTCTGCTCGGGCGTGCCGAAGACGATCTTCTTTTCCTCGACCTCGCCCTGGGCCATCAGCACCACGTCGAAGCGCTGGGC
The DNA here is from genome assembly GCF_014196925.1 of Chelatococcus caeni. Classification (GTDB taxonomy): domain Bacteria; phylum Pseudomonadota; class Alphaproteobacteria; order Rhizobiales; family Beijerinckiaceae; genus Chelatococcus_A; species Chelatococcus_A caeni. The sequence goes on from NZ_JACIEN010000005.1 coordinate 9,510, forward strand.
CAGCGACTTCACGAGGTCGCGGTGGAAGGTGAGATAGCGCTTGATGTCCTGCGCATAGGCCGGCGAGACCTCACGGCGCATGGTGATGCCGGCGTATTTCACCTTCTCCAGCGGCGGCAAGGTGATCGCCAGGTTCGGGTCGTTGCGGCGGAAGGCCGTGGGGCAGCCGACGATGCGCACGTTGCGGATGCCGATGTCCCACAGCACCTGCGCCGAATAGGCACCCCGCACGCCGATGGAGGTGGTGGAATCCGCCATCATGCGCAGCACGGTCTTCGTCTCGTCGGACAGTTCGATCTTGCCCTTGACCGGCGCCTGCGCGCCGATGCCGAAGGCGATGACCGGGATCTTCAGCCGCTGCAGCACCTCGAGCGTGCGGCTCCACTTCATGTCCTTGTGCACGTAGTTGGAGCCGCGCAGGAAGACGTAGTCGTATTCCCGGTTGATGCGGTCGATGTCGTCGAGGTTCGGATTGGCGATCTGCAGCACGTCGAGCTTCTCGTAGTTGAGAAGCTTCAGCGAGGAATCGAAGACGAAGGCGTCGCCGATGTTGTGATAGTGGTTGATGTGCGCCTGGACGTCCTTGTAGCGGTACCAGCGGACGCAATCGTGATCGTAGACCTCTCCCGAGGGGATCATCACGAGAATTCTTGCCATAGGACCTCTCCCTTTCACCTGTGGCGTTACGATGGACAATTCAGGCGCTGCGCGCCGCCGCCGAGGGCACCTCGGCGGTGGCCCGAGTCGCGGCGCGCTCCGCCGCGACGGCGTTGTAGAGATCGAGGTGGCGCTGCGCGCACTCCTCGTAGTCGATGGGGCGGGTGATGCCCGCGCGCAGCCGGTCCCAGAGGGTCTCGTCCGTCAGCGCCTCGACCATGCGGTCGACGAGGTCCTCCGACGAGCCGACGCGGAAGTGCAGGCCGTCGACGCCGTCGGTGATCTTCTCGGCCATGCCGCCGATGTTGCTCGAGATGAGCGGGCGGCCGTGAAAGAACGATTCCTGGATGACGATGGGCGAGTTCTCCCACCAGATGGAGGGGATGATCGTCCAGTCGATGGAGCGCATCAGGCGCGGCATCTCGCTGTTCTGGTAGGCGCCGTAGAAGCGCACGCGCGGGCCGGCCCGCTCGATCAGCGCCTCGATCTTCTCCTGGAAGGGCTTGGGCTGGCGCTCGAGGTTGCCGCCGAAGATCATCAGCTGGGCATCCTCGCCCCACACCGCCTCGGGGATGCGCCCGACCGCGTCGAGCAATACGTCGACGCCCTTGAAGGACGTGATCTGGCCGAAATAGGCGAAGCGGCAGCGCCGCCCGCCGGGCGGCAGCGGTCGCGGCGGCGCCGGCTCGGCGATGTCGAGCCCGTTCTCGATGACCGTGAAGCGCGAGGCGTCGAGCCCCCAGTCGACATAGCGCTCGACGAGGAAGCGGCTCGGCGAGACGAAATGGTCCGCGACGTCGAGGAGGCCGCGCACGAAATGCTCCCGGCGCAGGAAGCGGGCCGGCGAGATGTCGGGGAAGCAGGCGTTGCAATCCGCCGGCGAAGCGCGGTTGCAGAGCTTGGCGCCGCCGGTCTTCACCATCTGCCCGTGGTGGTGGCAGATGGAGAGGAACTCGTGGAAGGTCACGATGATCAGCGTCTCGGGCAGTGCCTGCCGCACGGCATAGAGGCATTCGAGGCCGAGGCCGATGAAGTGGTGGAAATGCACCACGTCCGGCTTCAGGTCGCGCACCACCCGCAGGAGGTCGCGCTCGATCTCCTCCGTATTGCGGTTCGACAGCAGGAAGTGGTCGTATTCGTCGGCGTGGTACAGGATCTCGCCCTGTTTCTGGCGCAGGCTCAGGAGCGCCGTCGCGCCGTGGCGCGCGACCGGGTGGCCGACGCGGGCGAGATAGCGCGAGCCGACGCCGTCGATGCGGTTGAGCCCCTTGTGCAGGTTGTAGGACGCAATCTCGGCGCCGCCGAGCGAGAAGCTCGGGTGGCCATGCGAGACGACGAGCACGCGCAGCGGATGGTTCGCGGCGCGCGGCGTCTGGCGGTCGGATCTCGAACGATCGGTCATCTTCACCCCCGCATGTTGGCGACAAGGAGCGACCAGCGGCGGTTGAAGCTCCAGCGGTCGGCACGCTGGGCGAGCTTCTGCCACGGTGTCGCAATGGCGCCGGCGTTCTCTTCCGCGGCGATCATCTCGACCTCCGGCAGCCACATGGACGGCGTGCCGGCGAGCTTGAGCTGCAGGCACAGATCGCGTCCCTTTTCCGTGGCGCCGAGATAGGAACGGTTGAAGCCGCCGGCGGCCTCCATGGCGGCGCGCGGCAGGAGGCAGCAGGCGACCGTGCCGGCGACGACGTCGCTCGGCTCGGCATTGCGCACCACGTCGCGCGGATAGCCGATGTAGCGGTCGCTCAGCCGCCGCTCGCCATCCTCGGTCTCGAGCCACGTTCCCGCGAAGCGGATGGAATCGTCCTCGAAGACGATGGTGGGGCTGACGAGCACCTTGCCGCCGCGGGCCCGATAGGCGCGCTCCATGCGCGACAGCCAGCCGGCCTCGCGCGGCAGCACCGAGGCGGAGAGGAAGGCGAGCGTCTCGGCGCTCGTGGCGCCTACGGCCGCCTCGAAGGCGTCGCACATGTCCTCGATGCCCTCCGCAACGACGAGCCGGAGGCGCAGCCCGTAGAAGCCGGCGAGACGCTGCGCGTCGGCTCCGACACGGTCGGCATGGCCGATGGGCACGGACAGGACGATCGGCACGTTGCGCGTCTCGGGGTCTAGCGCCAACAGGGAGAGGGCGACCGCCGCCTCCTCCGGCTCGCCGGCGGCGCCGACGACGAGCGCCAGCGGCGCCGCCTCGTCGAAGCCGAAGTCGCGCGTCTCGACGACCCGCGGCGCGGGCCGCTCCATGGCCTGCAGCATCGGCCCGATGTGGCGCTCGATGGCGACCGAGGCGGTCGCGGTGTGCGGATCGAGCGCCGACATCAGGCGCTCGAGCGCCCGGCGCGACAGGCCGCGCGTGACCGTCAGCGGATAGAAGGCGATCGTGTCCTCGTCGATCGTCAGCTCGAAATAGGTCGGGGCGTCGTCGCTCGCCGACACGCCGGGCACGAAGGCGAGGAAGCCGTGGTCGTGGCGTGAGGGATCGACGCGCCCGGCAAACAGCGGATCGTTCTGGAAGGCGTGCGTCACGTCCGGTCGCGGCAGGCGCGTCCAGGTGCCGTTGATGCCCTCGGCCATGGTGCCGCAGCGCAGGGCGATGGTGTCGACGAGCCCGTCAGGATCGAGCATCCAGCCGGAGACGAGCATGCCGCCGCCCGGCACTTCCGCCACCATGTCCATACCGAGGCGGATCGGCTTCTGCAGCGCCGAGACGGTGTCACGGCCATCGAAGCGCTGCGCCGCACGGCGCAGCTGCCGCAGCGTCTCCGGACTCGCCTCGGCGCGCGGCAGCACGTCACGGATGTGCGCGGGCACGTCGGTAGAGGCGAGCAGCACGCGCCGGTCGTAGATGTCGAGCGAGCGCCAGCCCTCCGCACCTCGGAAGAACAGGCGCTCGAAGGCATCCGCCTCGACGGGGACCTTGCCCGGGTCGAGCAGGCCGACGAAGCCGCGGCCGTTCTCGCCGAGGTCCTCGCGCGGCACCGTGGCGGCGACGAAATCGCCGACGAGGAAGCCCTCGTGCGAGACGAGCAGGCGCGTCGCATCCGCCGGCAGCTCGGTGGACCATCCCTGCAGATAGATCTCGCCCGTGTCGAGGGCGCCCATCACCTCGACGAAACCGTCGTTGCGCGCCGCGACCTGCAGCATGTTGAGCGCCGCAGCGAGGCGCCGCTGGCTGCCCTTGCCCGCCATCAGCGCCTGGATGAGCCCGTCGACGGCCTCGGCGAAGGCGTCTCCCGCATCGCCGGCCATGAGGTGGAGCAGCCGCGGCAGGGGCAGCGCGCGCCGCATCAGCGTGAAGCGCGCCGGCCGGCCGGCCCGCCGCATGACGACGGAGCCGAGGCGCAGGCGCCCGTTGATCTGCAGCGGTATGGCGGCCACGAAGCCGACCGCGGCGTCCGACGGCGCGCCGGGCCGGCGCCAGGAGACGACCGTCGCCTCCATGCACATCGCCGGGTCGCCGTTGAGCAGCACCTGCAGCGTCGGCGGCATGGCATCGGCCACGCCGAGGACGAGCACGAACTCCTCGCCGATGGGCGCGGCGAGCGCCGTCTCGCCGTCGATGGGCAGGTTCGCCTGGTCGGTCACTGAGCCTCTCCCCCTGATCGAACGTCCCGCACCTGCCTCACACGCCCATCCTCCCGACGAGGACGAGCAGCGCCGCGATCGACGACGCGGCGGCCACGAGGCTGAGCGCGCCGAGCAGCGTCACCGCGCGACGCATGGGCCGGTCGGCCGTGTGCGTCAGGTCGCGGATGCGCTCCTCGAAATCGGCGAGCGTGCGGTCGAAGCGCATGAGGAACACCTCGATGTCCGACACGCGGCGCGTCAGCTCGGCCTGGCTCGCGCGCACCAGTTCGACAGCGGCGCCGATGCCCTCCTCGTTGGAGGACATCTTCTCCACCTGCTCGGCCGTCATCCGCAGCGCCTCGGCCGCCTCGCGCTGGATGATCTGCGAGCGGCGCTGGGCCGCGATCAGCACGTCGAGCTGGTCCAGCACCCGGCCGAGCGGCGTGTTCATCGCCGCCTCGGCCGCGCGCTCGTCCTGCGACGGCATGCGCAGCGCCACCTCCTGGCCCGTCGAGGGCGAGGTGGCGATGATGGACAGCTGGTCGGCATGGTGCAGGACGAATTCCGGCAACTCGACCTCGAAGGCATGGGCGCCGTCGCCGACGCCGTTGCGGCGCAGGTCGACCCGCGGCTTGTCGGCCACGGTCGACAGCACCTGGCGCCCGGCGATGAGCACCTTGATCTGCAACCGCTCCAGCGGGCGGTTGCGGTCCCACACCCAGCCGAAGAGGCGCGCGCCCTCGATGGCATCCATGCGGCCGTTGATGTCCGCGGCCAGATTGGCGGCCGCTTCTGCGGGCGCCGCCGGAGGATTTGCCGGCTGGGGCGCCGGCCGTTCGGTCGTTGCTTGCGCAGCAGTCATGAGGCGTTCTCCTCGTTCAGGCGGCGTCGGCCATGCGGCCGCCGCGGCTGTAGAGGGCGATGTGCCGGTCCGCGACCTCGCCGATATCCGGCGGCGCGACGATGCCCTCGACGAGTTTTTCCCAGAGGCCCGGGGTTTCGGCCGCATCGCGCATTGCCGAGGCGAGCGCGGACGGATCGTCCGGCCGCACGAGCAGGCCGTCGACGCCGTCGCGTACCATTTCGGCCATGCCGCCGATGCCGCTCGCGATGACCGGGCGGCGGTGACGGAAGGCCTCCTGGATGACGAGGGGGGCGTTCTCCCACCAGATCGAGGGCATCACCACCCAGTCGACGGCCGCCATCAGGGCCGGCAGCTCGTCGCGGCGATAGGGGCCGAGCCGCACCGCCTGCGGCTCCGCGGCGGCGGCGAGCTCGTCGACCTCCGCCACGAATTGCTCGGCCTGGAACGGCGCCCCGCCATGCAGGCGCAGCGCGAAGCCATCGAGGTCCGTGAGCCGCGCCGCCGCCTTCAGCAGCACGGTGACGCCCTTCCACGGGTTGAAGTTGCCGAAATAGCCGAAAACCGGCCGCCGCCCGTCGGGGGAGGAGCGATGGGCGGCAGCCGGCACCGCCGGCCGGCCGTTCGCGACCACCTCGATCGCGCCGGACGGCAGCCCCCACGCGACGTAGCGCTCCTTGAGGAAGCGGCTCGGCGCGATGAACAGGTCGACTTGCGAAAAATGCGTCTTCAGGTGCCGTTCGCGCAGCAGGAAGCGGTCGGCGCCGATCTCGGGGAAGCAGCCGTGGCACCGGTGCGGCGAGGCCGCGTCGCAGCGCTCGCGTCCCTTCGTGCGCACCATCAGCCCGTCATGCGCGCAGATCGGATAATAGTCGTGCAGCGTCACGACGATGCGCGTCTCGGGCAGCAGGCGCCGCACGAGGGCGATGAACTCGACGCCGACGAGCAGGAGGTGGTGGATGTGCACCACGTCCGGCCGGAAGCTCTCGATGAGGCCCTTGAGGTCCGGCACGACACCATAGGTATCGGTCTGGCTCATGTAGAAGCGGTCGAAATGGCCGCTCCACAGCACCACCTCGTCGCTGGCCCCGGGCAGGCCCTGGAAGGCCGTGCCCGGCCGCGGGTCGCGGTGGATGCGGTTGGTGGCGGCCAGGAACAGAGATTCGAGCCCCCGCTCCTTCAGACTCAGGAACAGGTCGTGCGCGAAGATCTCCGTGCCGCCGGGATGGAAGTCGGGATGATTGTGCGCGACGACGAGCACCTTCATGCGGGCACCCCCGGGCTCTTCGCCACGATGACGTCCTGGTAGTGCGGCGCGTCCGTGCCGCCGCGCCAGTGGCCGAGGCTCACGCGCTCGATGCGCAGGCCCATGGCCTCGACCGCATCCTCGACGAGGCCGGAATCGAAGCCGATGGCCCCGAGCGGCGCCTCCGGATCGGCCACCCACGTGCCGGCAGCCTCGCCGCGCTCGAAGCGCGGGCGGGCGCCGTCCCGCGCGTGGTCGCCCGGCGTGACGATGAAGGCGGTGAGGAACAGGCGCCCGCCCGGCGCGAGCAGGCGCGCGACCTCGCGCATGTAGGCCGCGATCTCGCCAAGCGGCAGGTGCGTCGCCACCGACACCATGGCGGCAAAATCGAAGCTGCCGTCCGAGAAGGGCAGCACCACGTCCTCGCCGGCGAGCGGCCCCTCCGGGTTGTAGAGCGGGTGCGCCACGTCGAGGCGGCAGAAGCGGAAATTGGGATAGACGGGCGTGATCGTCTGCGTGCACCAGGCGATGCCCTCGCCCACGGGGTCGATGCCCTCGTAGACGGCGTCGCTGTCGAGATATTGCGTCAGCGGCACGGCCATGCGGCCGATGCCGCAGCCGATGTCGAGCACCCTGTCGGACGGCTTCAGCCCGCCGAGGCGGACGAAATGGCCGAGGAACTCGGCGCCGATGGCGCGGTAGTCACCGTCGCCGACGAAGACGTTCTCGGGCGGCGGCGCGGGCAGGAAGCGGTTGTTGAGCACCGACTCGGAGAGCCAGGCCAGGCGCGCCTCCTCGGCCGCCGTGAGCGGCGAGGCATCGCGCGGGGGAATGCGGTGGACGGATTGGGCTGTCATGCACAAAGGCTCCTCTCCCGCCGGCGCCGGCGGCCGCCGGGGGATTCCATGATGTCGGTGATGAGATCGCCCCAGCGCGCCGCATGGAGGGCGCAGTTGTATTGCCAGGCGATGCCGCGCATGTAGTCGGCGCTCTCCTTCATCGACTTGCGTTCGAGGTGGTAGAGCTCGACCGACGGCGCATAGAGGATGCGCCGCCCGCGCGCAGTGATCTTGAGGCACAGGTCGCTGTCCTCGTAATCGCCGATGACGTAGTCCTCGGTGAAGCCGCCGACCTCGGCGAACAGGGCACGCGGCAGGACGAGGCAGGCGCCGGTCACGGCCGGCACGACGCGCTCCTTGCAGGCCGGCGCATAGTCGCGCGGCATGCCCTTGTGGAAATGCTGGTTCAGCCAGCGGCCGCGGTGGTCCTGCGAGAAATACATGCCCGCATGCTGCAGCGAGCCGTCCTCGAAGAGCAGCTTCGGCCCGACGGCGCCGATGCCGCGGCGCCCGTCGAGGCGCTTCACCAGCGCCGGCAACCAGCCCGGTGCGGTCGGCACCACGTCCGAATTGACCATGGCGAGGACCGGGCCACGCGCCTCGGCGGCGCCCGCGTTGCAGGCCCGGGCAAAGCCCGCGTTGCGCGCCATGACCACGAGCTTCACCGGCAGCGCATAGACGAGATGCAGCCCGGTGAGGAGATGCTCCACGTCCCGCGCCTGCTCGGGCGAATCGAGCACGTAGATCAGCTCCGCATGGTCGCGGAACCACGCATCGGCCGCGAAGGCGGCGATCTGGAAGCGCAGGAAGTCGAGCACGCGATAGAGCGGCACGACGACCGACACCCGGGGCCGCGCCAGGGGGCGCCCGATCATCACCGCGGATGGTTCGCCGACCCGGCCGCGCGCTTCGGCGTGGAGGCGGGCGATAATGGGCGCGATGGTGCCGGCCAGAACCGCCTCGTCGACATACTGCGGCGGCACGGCCCGCAGGGCGGCCGCGCGGCGCTCGGCCGGATCGACCGGCTGCGGGGCGGGCACGAGATCGTGGAAGGCACCCGACTTGAGGCGCAGCCGGAAGCGCGGCTGCAGCAGCGGCACGGCGCCGGGGAAGGCGGGCGCCCGCACCACGAAGCCGGTGGCGCGCAGGCGGATATCCTCGCCCGGCCCGTCGACGTCGACGGGGAAGCGGTGAAGGCCCGGTGTCAGATCCTGCGGTCCGTCTCCCGTCACCGTCTCGATGCCGGCGACGAGCTCGCTCGGGTCGCGGTACCAGCCGGTGACGAGCGTGCCGGAGGCCGTGGCCAGCGCGGTGGCGATCTCGGCCGACGGCGTGGCGCCCCCGCCCGTGACGCGCCGCGGCTGCAGCGGCGCGCGCAGCTGCGCCTCGAGCGCCATGGCCTGCCCCGCCGCGGACCGCGCCGAGAGCTCGCGCAGGAGATGCTCGCGCAGGCCGGGCGCGCCCTGGGCCTTCTCGCGCAGCCAGCGCACCATCGTCGGCGGCTGCGCACCTGCCTGCGTCAGCGCGCGCACGCTCATGCCGTCGGGCCCGGTCAGCACGATGAAGGCTCCCGGCCCGGAGAGCGCGTCGCCGGCCAGCCAATGCACGCTCTGGCGGCCGTCCCGCCGCAAGGGCGCGCAATGCGGCGTGCCCTCCAGCTTTGAGAGCCCCCTGTCGCTGAGGACGTAGGTGGCATCGATCCGGCCGAAGCCGGCGGCCAGCATCGTCTCGACGAGGACGGAATCATCGGCGGCGCGCGCCAGGATGACGGCGGCCGGCGGATTGGGCGCCATCGCCTGCAGCAGCGAGCGCAGCAGCCGCAGATAGGCGCGGCTGCGTCGCAGCCGGAACAGCGACGGCCAGAGATTGAGCAGCGCGGACAGAAGCGCGATGCGGCCCGCGGCGTCGAGGCCACCCAGCAGGCTCGCCGCATCGGCCGGGGCAACCGCCTCCTGCGCGCCGATCGCGATGTCCACGCGCTCGCCGGGCGCGCCCGCGGACAGGGAGATATTCAGCGGCATGCCGGCCGGCCGGCGCAGGGCCCACAGAAGGCGCGTGCCGCCCTCGGCCAGCGTCAGGCGCAGCGAGGCCGTCGGTGCGATCGACAGGCCGCCCGCGACGGACAGCGGCACCACGGCATCCACCGCCTGCGCCACATCCCATGCGAGCAGAAGCACCTCCCGATCGAGGAGGAAAACCCGCGGATGCCCGGCCTCTGTAGCCTCGGCAACCCTTTCGTCGACATCAAGCAACGCCATCCGTTCACCCCGCATCGGCGGGGGCGCCGCAGCCGAGACCGGCCGCGACGCCCCTCATTGTCAGTGGACGGTGAAGTAGTCGCCCGGGTTCTGCTGGACGCTCTCGGCGTCCGTATTGACAAGGGTGATGGTGTCGCCGTTGCCGAGGTCGATGATGGTGTTGGCACCGGCCTGCTGCACGCGGTCGACGAGATCGTCGGCCGACTGGATGCCCGTGCCGTTGATGTCCTTCGAGATCTGCAGGACATCTTCGCCGACCTTGAAGTCGAGCACGACATCGTTGCCGCCGCCGCCGGTGAAGACGAAGACGTCGTTGCCGGCGCCACCCTGAAGGATGTCGTCACCGGCACCGCCCTGCAGGATGTCGTTGCCCTGACCGCCGATGAGGACGTCGTTGCCGTCACCACCCTGCAGGATGTCGTCACCCTGGCCACCGCGCAGGATGTCATCCCCGGCACCGCCCTGCAGGATGTCGTCACCCCGGCCGCCGTCGAGGATGTCATCCCCGGCGCCGCCCTGCAGGATGTCGTTGCCCTGACCGCCAAACAGGATGTCGTTGCCTGCACCCCCCTGCAGGATGTCGTCACCCTGGCCGCCGAACAACAGGTCGTCGCCCTCGCCGCCGAACAGGACATCGTCGCCCTGGCCGCCGAAGAGGGTGTCGTCACCCTCGCCGCCGAACAGGACGTCGTCGCCCTGGCCGCCGAAGATCAGGTCATCGCCGCCGTGGCCCCAGATCACATCTGCGCCCCGTGTGCCGAAGAGGGTGTCGTCGAAGGCGCCACCTTCGAGAGTCGCCATAGCTGTCTCCTTCGTTGGTTCGCCGGAGAGCGGACATCCAGCCCGGCCTTGCCGGCTCGTCTCCATGTGCAGTGTGCAGCGCACAACAGCATTTGACGGCGGGACTATAGTAGCGCTTTCTGCCAGTGTGAAGTCATAAAATAATAGTTCATGCAATGGTTCTGGTATTGCCATAATATCGTCATCAAACCAGCAAGTCATTTTCATATATTAATGCTGCACTTTGCTGGGAAAAAAGTTCGAAAATCGAACCAAATGATGCAGTGCAGCAAAAACCGGCGCTGTTCCAGCGCGATAGCCGAGCGCGATGATCAGGCGCCGCGATGCCGCGGGACGGCAGCGCTTCCGTGGCAACGCAGCCACCGGAACGCTGCCGGCTCCGATGCCGGCTATTCTTCGCGGAAGGCGCGGTTGAAGCTCTCGGTGATCGGCGCCAGGAGATAGTCGACGGCGAGCCGCGGCTTGTTGATGACGAGGATCTCCGCCGGCATGCCGGGATAGAGCCGCACCGACGGATTGGCCGCGAGGCTCTCCGGCAGGATCTCCGCACGTACGACATAGAAGGCGGCCTGATTGCGTTCGTCGACCTGCTGGTCGGCCGACAGATAGATGAGGCGACCGTCGAGCGGCGCCTGGCTGCGGTGGTTGTAGGCGAGGAGGCGCACCCGCACCGGCGCCCCGACATGCACGGAATCGATGTCGCGCAGGCTGACCTTCGCCTCGACGATGAGCCGCTCCTGATCGGGCACGAGATCGAGGATCGCCTGGCCCGCGGCGATGACGCCGCCGGGAGTGCGCATGCGGATGTCGGTGACGATCCCGTCCTCGGGCGCCAGCACCGCGACGCGCTCCAGCACGTCCTTGGCGGAATGCATGCGCTCCGTCGTGTCGGCGAGCTCGAGCTGCGCCTGCTGCAGGTCGGCCGCCACCTGCTGCTGGAAATCCGTCTCGAGCGACAGGATCTCCAGCTCGGCCGCGGCCTTGGCCTGCTCGGCCTTGGCCTTGCGGGCCACGAGCTCTCCGGCGCGCCCGGCAAGCTCGCTCTCGCGCGTCTGCAGCTCGGTCAGGCGCGGACGGGGCGCATAGCCCTTCTCGACCAGGGTCGCGATCGCCTGCAACTCACGGTCCAGCAGCTCCCGCTGGCGGGTGTTGGCCTCGGTCTGGGCACGGATCGCGGCGAGCTCCGCCTCCTGCTGCTCGATGGTTTTCCTCTGGATGTCGACCTTCCGGTCGAACATCTCGCGGCGCGCCCTGAAGACGTTGCGCTCCGCCCGCACGACCTCGCGGGCGATCGGGCTCGGCGACGTCTCGAAGGCCTCGGGGAAGACGAGGTCGTCGGACCGCGCCTGTTCCGCCCGCAGGCGCACGAGGCGCGCCTCGAGGCCGATGCGCTTGGCGTCGAGGGCGGCATAATCGGCGCGGGCCCGCGTATCGTCGAGGCGCACCAGCGGCTGGCCGGCCTTGACGGTCTCGCCCTCGTGGACCAGCAGCTGCTTGAGGATGCCGCCCTCGAGATGGCTCACCGTCTTGCGCTTCGAATCGACGATGACCGTCGCCGTCGCGACGGCGGCGCTGTCGAGCTGGGCCGAGAAGGCCCAGCCCACGAAGCTGCCGAGGCCGAGGAAGACGGCCACCAGCCCCGCGATGACAGGACCGCGCAGCGTTGGCGTGGGCGGCCCGTCCGCCTCGTAGCGCTCGGCCCAGTTCTGCGCAGGCGCGGCCTCCAGGCGGCGCTCGTTGGCCCGCTGACGCGCGGCCTCGCGCGTCTCCGGCGCGACGATCTCGATGTCTTTCTTCATGCCGTCCTCCCGGAACCCGCGAGCGCGGCGACGCGGCCCCCGCCCTCGGCGACTGCCGCGGCCGGCTTGTCGGCCGGGTGGATGCTGGCCACGATCGACGTGCGAGGACCGAACTGGCTGACGCGGCCGTCCTGCAGCACGAGCAGCTTGTCGGCGACCTGCATGATCGAGGGACGGTGCGCGATGAGCACGACGATGGCTCCGCGCTGCTTCGCTGCCACGATGCCGCGCATCAACGCCTGCTCGCCTTCGGCGTCGAGATTGGCGTTGGGCTCGTCGAGCACGATGAGGCGCGGCTCCCCGTAGAGGGCGCGGGCAAGGCCGATGCGCTGGCGCTGGCCGCCGGAGAGGGCAAAGCCACCGTCCCCGAGCGGCGTGTCGTAGCCGAGCGGCAGCCGCCCGATCATGTCGTGCACGTCCGCAAGGCGCGCCGCCTCGAGGACGCGGCGCGGGTCCGCCTCCCCCATGCGGGCGATGTTCTCGCGGATGGTGCCGTCGAGCAGCGAGACGTTCTGCGGCAGGTAGCCGACCATCTCGCCGAAGGACCCGCGCTCCCACAGGAACACGTTGTGGCCGTCGAGATAGACGCCGCCGGCGGTCGGCTTGAAGACGCCGACGAGGAGTCGCGCGAGCGTCGACTTGCCGGCAGCGGACGGCCCGACCACGCCGAGGATCTCACCGGGCGAGAGGGCGAAGGACACCCCCTTCAGCACCGGCACGTCGGATCCGGGCGGCGCATAGACGAGGCGGTCGACGAGCAGGTCGCCCTCGGTGCGCGGGGTCGGCGTCGTGTCGCGCACGGGCGTCTGCTTCTCCAGGAGCTCCCGCACCCGCTTCCAGGCTGCGATGGCGAAGACCCAGCTGCGCCATCCGTCCACCATCGTGTCGAGAGGCAGCAGCAGGCGGCCCGTGATGATGCTGGCCGCGATCATGGAGCCGGGGCTGACCTCCTGCTCGATGACGAGCGTCGCACCGACGGACAGCACGGCGATCTGCATCATGTAGCGGCACGTGCGGGTGACGGAATGGATGGCCCGCCCCCGGCGCGCGGCCGTGTCCAGAAGATCGAGCGTCCTGACCTGCGCGCCGCGCCAGCGCCGCGCCAGCGCCGGCAGCATCCCCATCGCCTCGATCGCCTCGGCGTGGCGCAGGCTGGCGCTGATCTCGCTGATGTTCTCGACCGACGATTCGCTGGCGCGCTTCAGGGCGCGCCGGGTGAGAAAGTCCGACACCAGGCTGAGCACGACGAGAATCGCCGCCGATATGATGGCGAGGATGCCGTAAAGCGGATGCAGGGCGAACAGCACGGCAAGGAAGATGGGGCACCAGATCACTTCGAGCGGCACGCCGATCGCGCTGCCGGTGAGGAAGGACCGGATGTCGTTGAGGTCGCGAATCGCCTGGCTGGCGCGCACGCCACCCCGGCCCACGGAGGCCGAGATGGCCGCCTGCAGCACCGGCAGGTTGAGCCGGCGCACCAACGTTCCGCCCATCACCTGGAAGGTGAGCGAGCGGATGTAATCGAGAACGCCGAAGAGGACGAGCCCGATGCCGGCGATGATCATGAGCATCACCAGCGTGTCGAGACTCTGGCTGTTGACCACCCTGTCATGCACCTGAAGCATGAACAGCGGCACGATCAGCTGCAGCATGTTGATGATGCCGCTGAGAAGGCCGGCATAGACGAGGCCCACGAAGAACGTCTTCTGGCCCTGGTGGATGAGGTCCGCGGCGCTGGCCGGCCTCGTGGTGTTTTTCATGCGTATACCGCTCCGGACGAATGGCTTCGACCATTCCCTCACTTTTGCCCGAAAATTCGTGCAAGAATGTGTCGACGCATGCCTCTCCGCAACGAAGACTTTGCTGTCGCGGAAGAATCGCATGCATTGTAACGTTATAATGATATAAAGACCGCCGGCGACTCGGTTGGACAGGTCTAATAAACTGGGAAAACGCTGCAAGGATAGTTCGAAAATCGATCTAAAACTGCAGCGATGCGACGGGAACCAGCATGGAACACAAAACTGCCAATGAGATGACCGCTTTGACAGCCATGCCGACCAACGGGCACAAAGCCTATTTTCCCGGCTCAATGCCCCGGGAGGAGGTGGCCGATGCCGGCTCGGTGGCGCACCTCGAGCTGGTTCGCTGCATCGAGCGGCTGCACCGCCGCTATCTCGACCTGTTCCGCGTCGACCTCATGCGAATCGGGGCCGACGACCTCAGCCCCGCCCAGGTGATGATGCTGTTCACCATCGGGCCGGACGACCTGTCGGTGCGCGACCTCATCGACCGCGGCTACTACCTGGGTTCGAACGCCTCCTACAATCTCAAGCGGCTGGTCGAAGCCGGCTATGTCGAGCGCAGCGCGTCGGTGCGCGACCGCCGGTCCGCGCGCATCCGCCTGTCCGACAAGGGCCGCCAGCTCTGCGAGCTGGTGCGCGGCGTCGACGAAGGCTACCACCGGCTGGTGGTCCGGGACGACGCGGAGCTGCGTGACCTCGAGGTCACGTTCCGCACCCTGCGCCGAATCGAGCACACTTGGACCGACGCCCTGAGGTCGGGCGAAGCGCGCATCGCCTGACGGCGATGCGGGCCGTCTTCGTCCACCGGCACTTCCCGGGGCAGTTCGGCCACCTCGTCCACCGCATGGCGGCCGAGGGGTGGGACATCACATTTGTCTGCGAGCGGGCGGAGCAACGCCCCTCGCACATCGCCATCGTGCGCTACATGACGGAGGGCCACCGGGCCGCGACGCCGCACCGTCATCTCCTCGCGACCGACCTGCACGTGCGCACCGGCACGCAGGTCGCCGCGGTGCTCGACAACCTCAACCAGCGCAGCGGCCCGCCGGCGATCGTCATCGGGCACATCGGCTGGGGCGGCCTGCTCTTCGCCAAGGACGTGCTGCCGCGCACGCCGATGCTCGGCTATTGCGAGTTCTTCTACCGCGGCGAGGGCAGCGACGTGGGTTTTGCGCCGGGTGAAGAGCCCGCGCTCGAGGACCGCATGCGCCTGCGCATGCGCAATTCGGCGCAGCTCCTCACCATGGAGGCGATCGAGGCCGGCCTCAGCCCCACCCGCTGGCAGCGCCACCAATATCCCGCCGAGCTGCGCCGGCGCATCGCGGTCTGCCACGACGGCGTCGACATGGCGCTCTGTCGCCCGCAGGCCGGCGCACGGATGCGGCTGCCCGACGGCCGCGTCATCGCCGAGGGCGACCCCGTCGTGACCTTCGTCGCACGGGATCTCGAGCCCTATCGCGGTTTTCCCCAGTTCATGCGGGCCGCCGCGCGCGTCGCCGCGCGCCATCCCACGGCCCTCTTCGTCGTCGCCGGGGGCGACGGCATCAGCTATGGCCGCGCGCGGGACGATGGCCGCTCCTGGCGGGAAGCGATGATGGAGGAAACGGGCCTCGCGCCCGAGCGCATCGTCTTCCTGGGGCGCATCCCCCATGCGGCGCTCGTGCGCCTGTTCCAGATCTCGGCGGCGCACGTCTACCTCACCTACCCCTTCGTGCTGTCGTGGTCCTTCCTGGAGGCGATGGCCTGCGGCTGCCTCGTCATCGGCTCCGCCACCGCGCCGGTGCGGGAAGTGCTCGCGCACGGGCGCAACGGGCTCCTGGTCGATTTCTTCGACGAGGAGGCGCTGGCCGAGACCATCGTCGCAGCACTCGCTCGCGGGCGGGCCCTCGCACCGCTCAGGACAGCGGCCCGGGCGACGGTGGCGATGCGATTCGCGCTCGAGCAGTGCCTGCCCCGCCAGATACGGCTCATCGAGACGCTGGTGGAACGGGCGGCCTTGCGCCGTGTGGCGCGCCAGCCCCAGGCACGCCGCTATCCGAAAGCGTAGGGCAGCAGCCGCTCGCCGTTCTCGCCGGCCGAGTCCGCGCCAGGTCGTCGTCGGTGCCAGTTCGTCGACGATCACCGGCCCGTAGTCTTCGCTGGGGAATCACCACGAAGAACAGCCGCGACGCCATGCACCGCGCTGGCAGACCTGCGCCTCGGGGACCGTGCAGGGGGCGACGCCCCTCGCAACGGCCCGGAGCGGAGGTGCGGATCGCTTCCGGCACGCCGTCCGCCACCTCGTGAAAGGGCCACGTCCCGCGGGGAGACCGACCGCGTCGCCAGCACGCTGGCCGCTGTCGACAGACGCCCGCACCACGGCTCCGGCGCGCCCCTTGGGAGAGCGGTAGTCGAACCGTTTGTCCTCGCCGGCTTCTTCAGTCTATACTTCTATTCCTACGGGTCGCGGCAGGTCTCGATGCTGCCGGCAGTGTAGATGTCCGGCGGCAAGGGGGCTGCGACGTCTCGAACCACGGTTCGGGAGGGACGGATATGGCACGGCGAGCCACCGGGCGGTGTGAAGCCTCGGCCCTTGCACGAGGTCTGCCGCGTGCGGTCCTGACGTTCTTGGCAGCCCTTGGCGCATCGATCGCTCTCTCGGATGTCGCGGCGGCCCAGGACGCGGCCGCCGGCGAGCGCGTCTTCGCCCAGTGCAAGGCCTGCCACCAGGTTGGCCCCAATGCGCGCAACGCCGTCGGGCCGGTGCTCAACGGCCTCTTCCGGCGCAAGACCGGCATGGTCGAGGGTTTCCAATACTCGGCGGCGAACAAAGGCGCCGACATCACCTGGACGGAAGAAACCTTCACGGAATACATCCGCAACCCGCGCGAGAAGATCCCCGGCACCAAGATGGTCTTCGCCGGGGTGAAGGACGAGCAGAAGATCAAGGACCTCATCGCCTATCTGCACAGCTTCGACGAGGCCCCCGTCGCGCTGACGCATTAGCCACGCGGCGCCTCGGGGCGCCCGACGGAACCTGCGAGGTGAAGGAGCCATGTACGTTGCTCTCGCCTTGTTCATCATCGCCATCGGCTCGGTGGTGTTCCATCTCCTGAGCCCGTGGTGGTGGACGCCGATCGCCTCCAACTGGAGCTACATCGACCACACCATCACCATCACCTTCTGGATCACCGGCCTCGTCTTCGTCGCCGTCGTCCTCTTCATGGCCTGGTGCGTCTGGCGCTACCGCCACCGGCCACAGCAGGCCGAGGTGCTGTACGAACCGGAGAACAAGCGCCTCGAATGGTGGCTCACGGTCGGCACCGCCATCGGCGTCGCAGCCATGCTGGCGCCCGGCCTCTACGTCTGGCGCCAGTTCATCACCGTGCCGCCCGATGCCGACGAGGTGGAGATCGTCGCGCAGCAATGGCAGTGGAGCTATCGCCTGCCGGGCCCCGACGGCAGGCTGGGCGCCACGGCCATCCGCCACATCTCGGACGACAACCCGCTCGGCCTCGACCCGGACGACCCGCGCGGGGCGGACGACATCATGGTGCAGGGCGGCGAGCTGCACCTGCCGATCGGCCGGCCGGTGAAGGCCGTGCTGCGCTCGCTCGACGTGCTGCATGATTTCTACGTGCCCGAGTTCCGCGCCAAGATGGACCTCATCCCGGGCATGGTGACCTATTTCTGGCTGACGCCGACGCGTACCGGCACCTTCGAGGTGCTGTGCGCCGAGATGTGCGGCGTCGGCCACGCCTTCATGCGCGGCTTCGTCGTGGTGGCCGAGGAGAGCGACTACCGCGCCTGGCTGGAGCAGCAGCAGCCGGCGCGCCCGACGGCGCAGCGGACGGTGCCGGTGATGGCCGAGCGGTGAGATGCCGGCCGCGCGGCGGCCGGGCAAGGGCGGAGGGCTGAAGCGATGGCCGACGTTCCCCTCGACAGGGTGGCAGAAACCGCAACGACCGAGGTGGAGGACCTCTCCCTCCATCATCCGCACAGCTGGCTGACGAGATATGTCTTCAGCCAGGACGCGAAGACCATTTCCATCCAGTACACGGTGACGGCGCTGGTGATCGGCTTCATCGCGCTCTTCCTGTCATGGCTGATGCGCCTGCAGCTCGGCTTTCCCGGCACCTTCGCCTTCATCGACGCCGCCGCCTATTACCAGCTCATCACCATGCACGGCATGATGATGATCGTCTACGTGCTCACGGCGGTGCTCCTCGGCGGCTTCGGCAATTACCTCATCCCGCTCATGGTCGGCGCGCGGGACATGGTCTTCCCCTACGCCAACATGCTGAGCTACTGGTTCTACCTGCTCGCCGTCGTCATCCTCCTCGCCAGCTTCTTCGCCCCCGGCGGGCCGACCGGGGCGGGCTGGACGCTCTATCCGCCGCAGGCGATCCTCTCCGGCACGCCCGGCCAGGAGAGCGGCATCATCCTGATGCTCGTCTCGCTCATCGTCTTCATCGCCGGCTTCACCATGGGCGGCCTCAACTACGTGGTCACCGTGCTGCAGGGGCGCACCCGGGGCATGACGCTGATGCGCATGCCGCTGACGGTCTGGGGCATCTTCACGGCGAGCGTGATGGCGCTGCTCGCCTTCCCGGCCCTGTTCGTCGCCTCGGTGATGATGCTGTTCGACAAGCTCTTCGGCACCAGCTTCTTCATGCCGTCGCTCATCGAGCTCGGCACGCGGCTCGACTACGGCGGCGGCAGCCCCATCCTCTTCCAGCACCTGTTCTGGTTCTTCGGCCATCCGGAGGTCTACATCGTCGCCCTGCCGGCCTTCGGCATCGTCTCCGACCTCATCGCCACCCACGCGCGGCGCAACATCTTCGGCTACCGCATGATGGTGTGGGCCATCCTCGCCATCGGCGCGCTCAGCTTCGTCGTCTGGGCGCACCACATGTACGTCAGCGGCATGAACCCGTGGTTCGGCTTCTTCTTCGCCACGACGACCCTCATCATCGCCGTGCCGACGGCGATCAAGGTCTACAACTGGATCCTGACCCTGTGGCGCGGCGACATCCACCTCACCGTGCCGATGCTCTTCGCCCTCGGCTTCATCGTCACCTTCGTCAACGGCGGCCTGTCGGGGCTCTTCCTCGGCAATGTCGTCGTCGACGTGCCCCTGTCGGACACCATGTTCGTCGTGGCGCATTTCCACATGGTGATGGGGATCGCGCCCGTGCTCGTCATCTTCGGCGCCATCTACCACTGGTATCCCAAGGTGACCGGGCGGATGATGAACGAGGCGCTCGGCAAGCTGCACTTCTGGATCACCTTCCTCGGCACCTACGCCATCTTCTTCCCCATGCATTATCTCGGGCTCCTCGGCGTGCCGCGGCGCTACCACGAGATGGGCGAGGCCAGCTTCTTCCCCGCTTCGGCGCAGATGCTCAACGCCTATATCACTGTCCTTGCCCTCATCGTCGGGGCGGCGCAGCTCCTCTTCCTGTTCAACCTCATCTGGAGCATCCGGCATGGCCGCGAGGCCGGCGGCAATCCGTGGCGGGCGACGAGCCTCGAATGGCAGACGCCCGAGACGCCGCCGCCGCACGGCAACTGGGGCAAGGAGCAGCCCGCGGTCTATCGCTGGGCCTATGATTACAACGTGCCCGGCGTCGCCCAGGACTTCATTCCCCAGAACATGCCGCCGGAGGCGGTGCCGTTGGGGGCCCGACCTGCATCGGGAGGCATGTCGTGACGGCGGCCGTCGCCTTCCTCGTCCTCCTCGCCGCGCTCGCCGCCTGGTGGCTCTCCGGCCAGCGGCTGATGAGCCGGCCGTGGCTCGCGACCGGTATCGTCGAGGACACCGGCGGTCTCGCGCACATGCCGGCCGCCAAGGTGGGGCTCGGCGTCTTCCTCGCCGTCGTCGGCGCCCTGTTCTCGCTTTTCCTCAGCGCCTACACCATGCGCATGCAGCTGGCCGACTGGTCAGCCCTGCCGGTGCCGCGCATCCTGTGGCTGACGACCCTGCTCATCCTCCTCGCCAGCGCCGCCCTCGTCTGGGCCGTCCGCTCGGCCCGGCGCGGCGAGAAGGAGCGCGCGCTCGACGGGCTCCTCGCCGCCACGGGCTTCGGCTCAGCCTTCCTCGGCGGCCAGCTCATCGCCTGGGACGAGCTCGTTGGCTCGGGCTACCGGCTGGCGGACAATGCCGCCAATTCCTTCTTCTACGTGCTCACGGGCCTGCACGGCGCGCATATCCTCGGCGGGCTCGTGGCGCTCGTCGCCGTGACGGTGAAGCTCTGGCGCAGCCCCGATGCCGCGGCGGCGCAGCTGCCCGTCGAGCTCTGTGCGCTCTACTGGCATTTCCTCGGCCTCGTCTGGCTCGTCCTCTTCGCCGTCATCACCGGCTGGGCGGGGGATTTCCTCGCCGTCTGCCGCCAGCTGCTGTCGTGAAAGGAAGGCGCGATGGACACCGCGTTCACCGAGCACCGCACCCGGGAACCCGAGAGCGGCCTTGCCACGATCGTCACCGACTTCTCCGCCGATCAGCGCGCCTTCCGCAACGTGTCGTGGGGGAAGGCCATGATGTGGATCTTCCTCCTCAGCGACACCTTCATCTTCGGCACCTTCCTCATCGGCTACATGACCGCGCGCATGTCGACCGCCGAGCCATGGCCCAATGCCAGCGAGGTCTTCGCCCTCGAGATCGCCGGGCAGCACCTGCCGCTCATCCTCATCGCCATCATGACCTTCGTGCTCATCTCGAGCAGCGGCACCATGGCCATGGCTGTGAACTACGGCTACCGCCGCCAGCGGCGGCCGACGGCGGCGCTGCTGGTCGTGACCGCGCTCCTCGGCGCCGCCTTCGTCGGCATGCAGGCCTTCGAGTGGACGAAGCTCATCAGCGAGGGCGTCAGGCCCTGGGGCAACCCGTGGGGGGCGGCGCAGTTCGGCTCCGCCTTCTTCATGATCACGGGCTTCCACGGCACGCACGTGACCATCGGCGTCATCTTCCTGCTGATCGTCGCCCGCAAGGTCATCCGCGGCGATTTCGACCACGGACGGCCGGGCTTCTTCACGGGCCGCAAGGGACGCTACGAAGCCGTCGAGATCATGGGCCTCTACTGGCACTTCGTCGATCTCGTCTGGGTCTTCATCTTTGCCTTCTTCTACCTGTGGTGAGGAGGACGCCATGAGCGAGATCGCCCACAGCGACACGGCCCACCGCATCGTCGTCAAGGCCCACCCCATTCGGCTCTATCTCGTCGTCTGGGGCTGGCTTTTCGTGCTCAGCGCCTTCTCCTATCTCGTGGACTACTTCCACCTCACGGGGGTGCTGCGCTACACGCTGATCCTGACCTTCATGATGCTGAAGGCGGGGCTCATCGTCGCCGTCTTCATGCACATGGCGTGGGAGCGGCTCGCCCTCGTCTATGCCATCCTCGTGCCGATCGGGGCCGTCCTCGCCTTCCTCGCCGCCATGGCGGTCGAAGCGGACTACACGCTCCTGACGCGGCTCGCCTTCTTCACGCAGGGGGCCTCATAGGAGCACTGCCGGCGGAAGCCCTCCTGGGCATCCGCCGGACAGGCGCACCTCGTCTCCTTCCCGGCTTATCTCGTCGCCCCGCCCGCCACGGCGCTCAGGATGGCGTGGGCGGCGCGGATACGGGCGGGAATGGGATAGGCGCGGTTCGCGAGGAGCACGATGCCCAGGCGCTCGGCCGGGATGACGGCGACATAGGCACCGAAGCCGTTCGTCGCCCCGGTCTTGTTGAGGAGCGCGTCACGCCGCGGCGGAGCGGGCGGATCGATCCAGGCGGCGGCATTCGGCTTGCCGCTGATCTCCGGCGAATTGCCGGCAAGCAGCACGTCGAGCGGCACCGGATAGTCATACGTCTCCCAGCCGAGGCCCTGCGTCATGGCGCCGATGCGGACATAGCCGGTGTGCGTGCCGGCGATCGCCTGGCGCAGGCGCTCGTCCTTCGGCATGTCGACATTGGCGTCGAGGAACGTGAGGAGGTCGGCGGAACCCGTCCGCACGCCATAGGCCTCGGCTCCCAGCACCCCGAGATTGACGCGGATGGGCTTGCCGTCCTTCGTGTAGCCGAAGGCGTAATCGTCCATGCGCGCGTCCGGGACGCGGACATAGGTGTTCGTCAGGCCGAGCCCGGGAAAAATCGTGTCCTCGAGGATGTCCTCGAACGGCCGACCTATGCCGGCGGCGGCGAGATGGCCGAAAAGGCCGATGCTGGGGTTCGAATAGACCCGCTGCGCCCCGGCGGCATAGGCCGGCTTCCAGTTGCGGTAGTAGGAGACCATGCTGGCCCCGTCCCTGACCTCGCGCGGAAACTGTAGCGGCAGGCCACCGGCCGTATAGGTGCCGAGCTGCAGCAGGGTGATGCCGTCGAAGCTGGAGCCCTTGAGCGCCGGCATATAGCTGCTCGCCGAGGCTGTCAGCGAGACCTCGCCCGTCACCGCGCCATAGGCGCCCACGAGCCCCGTGAACAGCTTGCTGACGGAGCCGACCTCGAACAGCGTCGTCTCGGTCACCGGCCGCCCGCTCTCCTTCGAAGCGACGCCATAGTTGAAAAAGTAATGCTTCCCGTCCACCGTGAGGCCGACGGCCATGCCGGGAACGGCATGTTCCTTCATGATCGGCCGGATTGCAGCGTCGACGATGGACTTCAGGCGGCTATGATCCGCTTCTTCGGCTTTTGCGCTCACAGACGAGAAGAAGAGAGACGCGCATAGCAGCGATAACGATACGACACAGTTTCTTTCCATGAACGAATCTCCTGCCTATCGCACTTCCCGGCCGCCGTCATCCGACTTAAATACGGCGATACATGCGTTCGACAACTGAACTACAATCCCCTGCCCGCCTCCCGCAAACGAGGATATCTCAACGGAGGCATTAGAAAATTTGGGGCTGCGATGGTCCGCCGCTACATGCCGCTGAATGCCCTGCGCGCCTTCGAGGCCTCCGCGCGCCATCTGAGCTTCACGAAGGCCGCCATCGAGCTGCGCGTCACGCAGGCTGCTGTCAGCCATCAGGTCAAGAGCCTCGAGGCCCAGCTCAATGCCGCGCTCTTCACCCGGCTGCCGCGCGGCCTGATGCTGACGAGCGAAGGCGAGGCCCTCCTGCCGGTGCTCCAAGGCTCGTTCGACCGGATCGCCGTCGCGCTCGAACGCTTCGAGGGCGGCGGCGGGCGTGAAGTGCTGACCGTCGGTGCGGTGGGGACCTTCGCGGTCGGCTGGCTGCTGCCGCGCCTTGCCGCCTTCCACGCCCGTCATGCCTTCGTCGACCTGCGCCTGTCGACCAACAACAACCGCGTCGACATCGCGGCCGAGGGGCTCGACTATGCCATCCGCTTCGGCCAGGGCGCCTGGCACGGCATCGACGCCCTGCCGCTGCTGGAAGCGCCTTTGTCCGTGCTGTGCACCCACGAGATCGCAGGCCGGCTCGGGAAACCCAAGGATGTGCTTGCGCACCGGCTGCTGCGCTCCTACCGCAGCGATGAATGGCCGCAATGGTTTGCCGCCGCGGGCGTCAAGGCCGGGCCGGCGCTGCCCGAGAGCGTCGTCTTCGATTCTTCCCTCGCCATGATGGAAGCCGCCCTGCAGGGCTTCGGCATCGCGCTCGCCCCGCCGCTCATGTTCGCGCGTCATCTCGACACGGGTGCCCTGCGGCAGCCGTTCCCCGTCACAGTGACGACCGGGCGCTACTGGCTGACGCGGCTGCAGTCGCGCGGCGACACGGCGGCCATGGCGGCCTTCCGCAACTGGCTGCTCGACGAGATCGGCGTGGAAAAGCCGGCCCCCGAATGAAAAGGGCCGGCTTGCGCCGGCCCCTCGTTCTTCGCCACAGGTCCCTGTGGACCCGCTCAGATCTCGTCGTCGCCCCCGAAGAAGCCGTCGAAGAAGCCACCACCCTCGTCGGCCGCGGGCTCGGGCTCCGCCTCGGGCGCAGCAGCCTCGGCGGCCTGGCCTTCGGAAGCCTGGGCTTCGGAGGCCTGGGCCTCGTTGCCGCCGAACATGCCGGCGATGGCATTGCCGAGCAGCACGCCACCGGCGACGCCCATGGCGGTCTGCGCCGCGCCGGCGAGGAAGCCGCCGCCGCGGCCGGGCTGCATCCCGGCCGGCGGCACCGCTGTCGGCGCCGCGCTACCGGGCCCGGCGACGCTGCGCGGCATCGCCGGGACGGAACCGGCGCGGCTCGTCTGCCCGCCGCCGAAGAGGCCCGACAAGAGCCCGCCGGCCGGGCGCGACGCCTGGCGCTCCAGCTCCTCGATACGCCGCTGCGCCTCCTGCAGGGCGTAGTCCTGCATCACGATGGTCTGGGCCATGAAATAGGGCGCACCCGGCTGCTGCGCCATGCGCTCGCGGATGAAGCCCTCGGCCGCCTGATCCCGCGGGCCCGCCTGGCGCTCGACCTCGCCGAGGCGGGCGAACAAACCCTCGATGGCCTGCCGGTCCTGATTGTCCATTGTCACGAAGCTCCGTTGGTCGAACGAAATCAGCCTTCCCGCTCGCCGGTGAAGTTCAACAGCAGCTGGAAGATGTTGACGAAATTGAGATAGAGCGAGAAGGCGCCGAAGACCGCCAGCTTCTGCTGCGATTCCGCATCGAAATTCTCGGCGTAGCGCTCCTTGATCGCCTGTGTGTCCCACGCGGTCAGGCCGACGAAGACGAGGATGCCGATGACCGAGATGGCGAACTGCAGCGCGCCCGATCCGAGGAACAGGTTGACGATGCTCGCGATGATCACGCCGATGAGGCCCATGATCAGGAACGAGCCGAACTGCGACAGGTCCCGCCGCGTCGTGTAGCCGTAGAGGCTCGTCGCGCCGAACATCGCGGCGGCGATGAAGAAGGTGCGGGCGATGCTCGTGCCGGTGAAGACGAGGAAGATCGAGGCGAGCGACAGGCCCATGACGCCGCAGAAGGCCCAGAACAGGCCCTGCGCACCGGCCGCCGACATCGTCTGGATGCGGAAGGAGAAGAACAGCACGAAGGCGAGCGGCGCCAGCATCACCACCCACTTGAGCGGCGTCGAGAAGATCGGCACGTAGAGCGCCGGCGTCGTGCCGACGATGAAGGCGACGACGCCCGTCAGCACGAGGCCGAGGGCCATGTAGTTGTAGACGCGCAGCATGTGCTGGCGCAGGCCCTCGTCGAAGAGTGCCCGGTCGACGCGGGCACCGCCCGCCTGCCAGCCGTAGCCATAGTTCGGCATGTTCATCGCTTCGTTCTCCTGGGGTGGATCAATAGCCTGGGTTTGAACTCAGTAGAGGGCCCGGACCAGCCGGCCGGCAGCCCGGTCGAGGTCCTTGGAATCGGCGCGCGCCACCAGCGCATAGGCGACCTCGCCCATCTGCCAGTAGGCGGCGGCGAGATCGCCGTGGTGAGCGACCGACGCCGGCACGACATCGAAGGCGCCCGGCCGCACGGCGAACAGCGACACCGTCCCGAGCGCCTCGGTGCGGATCGCCATCTCGACGCTCGGCCCGAAGGTGGAGGGGAAGATCTGCACGTCGGCGACGGACCAGCCCTCGGGCAGGGGCGGCAGGCCGATCGCCGTCGCCGAACGGATCTCGGCGGGGTCGTAGCGCGGCGCCGCCGGCTGGGAGGCCATGCCGGCGCGCACCTCGGCCGTGCGGTGCGCCTGCATGGCATCGACCACATAGGCCGGCGGGATCGCCGAGGCGACGACCTCGCCGACGCGCAGGGCGCCGAACTCGGCATGGGCGAGCCAGCCGGCCGCGACGAGGACGGCGACGGCCGCCACCTTGCGCAGCTGGCGCAGGAAACGGTCGCGCGACAGCCCCCGCTCCAGCCGCAGGGCCGCCTCGGCCGTCTCGCTGCGTCCGACATAGGGCGGGCCGGCGAGCGCCAGCCGCAATTCGTCACGGATCTTGAGGTCGGTGATCACCCGCACGGCCTCGTCCGGATGCCGGCACAGGTGGGCCTCCACCTCGATCCGGCGCGCCACGGGCAGCTGGTCCTCGACATAGGCCTCGAGATCGGCCTCGGTGATCGGATCAATGGGACGGTCCATCGGATCCTCCTACGAGTTTGAGCACAGGCGCCTTGCCGACGCGGGTGCCGGCCTCGCCCTCCTCGAGTGCCCTGAGCGCCGCGCGCGCCCGGGCGAGGCGCGACATCAGCGTGCCGGAGGGGATGCCGAGGGCCTTCGCCGCCTCGGCGAAGCTCATGCCTTCGATCGCGACGAGGTGGAGCGCCGCGCGCTGCTCCTCGGGCAGGTCCATGAAGGCGCGGCGCAGCTGGGCGAGGCGCAGCTGCTGGTCCTGGACCGCCGGCTGGTGCGCGGGATGGAGATCGGCCACGAGCGCCTTGCGGCGCTCGTCCGCCCGCCGGGCCCGCTGCCCGTCCACGAAGAGGTTGTGGAGGATGGAGAACAGCCAGGCGCGCAGGCCGCGGCCGGGCTCGAAGCTGCCACGCCGCTCATAAGCTCGGAGCAAGGTGTCGTGCACGAGGTCCTCGGCGGCGACATCGTCGCGCGTCAGCGACCGCGCATAGCGGCGCAGTGCCGTGAGCTGTCCGAGGGTGTCGAAGCGGGACCGTTGCGACGTCATCAGCTCCATATACGGAGCCGCCGCCCGAGTTCGTCCCTCGGACGTCGAAATTTTTTCTGCGGCCCCGCGCCCCCTACACCACGCCGGCGTCGACGATGAAGTTCTGGCCCGTGCACATGCGTGCCTCGCCCGACAGGAGGAAGACGATCATCGCCGCCACGTCCTCGGGCAGGATCTCGCCGGGCAGCGCCTGGCGCTCGGCCGCGCGGGCGAGCCGCTCGGCGGTCGCGGCGGCGCGCTGACGCCCCGTCATCACCCAGCCGGGCGTGACGGCATTGACGCGCACGCCGTCTGGCCCGAGTTCGCGCGCCAGCGAACGCGTGAAGCCGATGACCGCCGATTTCGCCGTCGTATAGGCGATGAGGTTGACCGCGCCCTGCATCCAGGAGGTCGAGGCGAGGTTGACGACCGCCCCGCGGCCGGCGCGCAGGCTCGGCGCCACCGCCTGGGTGACGAACATGAAATGGCGCAGGTTCACGGCGAGGCGGTCGTCCCAATAGTCCGGCGTCACCTCGGTGAAGGCATGGCGCTCGTCATGGCCGGCGTTGTTGACGAGGAGCGCGATAGGGCCGGTCGCCTGCTCGCCGTCCCGGATCGCGGCAACCGTCGCCGCGACGTCACGCAGGTCCGCCCGGCGGAAGACGACGCCCGGCACATCGGCCACGAGCCGCTCGCCCTTGTCCGCATCGATGTCGAGCACGAGGCAGCGGGCGCCCTGGCGCGCGAGCGCCATGACCGTCGCCCGGCCGATGCCGTCCGCGCCGCCGGTGACGAGCGCGACGCGGCCGGCAAGATCGGGGTAGAGCGCGCTCATCCCGCGAAAGCCGCCGTGGGCAGACCCGGCACGGTGACCGGCAGCGCGAAGAGCCCGCCCGAGAACGGCGCCTCGGTGAGCACGCGCGAGGGCAGGCGCACGCGCGCGGAGGTGATGAAGAGCGTCTTCAGGTCGGCGCCGCCGAAGGCGACGCTCGTCGGCCGCGGCACGGGCAGGCCGACGTCGCGGTCGATCCGCCCGTCGGGCGCATAGCGGCGCACGCGCCAGCCGTCCCACAAAGCGCACCAGACGAAGCCGTCGCTGTCGACGGCAAGCCCATCCGGCCTCCCCTCCTCGGGCGGCACCTCGGCGAAGACGCGCCGGTTCTCGACCGTGCCCGTCTCGGGATCGCAATCGAAGGCATAGATCCGGCCGGGCACGGAATCGACGAAATAGAGCGTACGCCCGTCCGGACTCCAGTCGAGCCCGTTGGCGGCGGTATAGCCGGAGGAGACGCGCCGCCAGGAAAGGTCCTTCTCGATGACATAGAGCGAGCCCGAGGTGCGGCTCGCGTCGAGGCGCATGCTGCCTGCCCACAGCCGCCCCTGCCGGTCGCATTTGCCGTCGTTGAAGCGGTTGTCGGGAATGTCCGCCTCGGGGTCGACGAGCGGCGTCGTCGCGCCCGTCGCGAAGTCGAGCCCGACGAGGCCCGTCTGCGTCAGGGCGACGAGGCCCCCGCCCAGGCGCGGCAGGAGCGCGCTGATGAGCTGCGGCAGGCGCAGTTCCTCGTTCTCGCCCGTCACCGGGTCGAAACGGTTGGCCGAGGGGGCGAGGATGTCGACCCAGTAGAGCCGCTCTTGCCCGGCGATCCACACCGGTCCCTCGGCGAGATGGGCGCCCCATGGCAGGACGCACGCGACGGCGGGATCAGCGCCGTGGCCGGGCCCGAGCTGGGAGGTGATGTTCATCGGCGCGGCGCCAACATTGCCCGAGACCTGCCGCGCCGCCGCCATGAGATCGCGGCCGAGCACGTGCAGGCGGTCGTTGGGAAGGCGCGCGCTCGGGCCGAAGACGCCCATCACCGCGATCGCCTTGCCGGTATGGTCGAAGATGGGCGCGGCGGCGGACGAGACGCCCTCGACATGCTCGGACACCGAGATCGCATAGCCGCGGGCGCGGATCAGCGCGAGTTCCGCCGTCAGCGCCGCCTCATCGGCAATGGTATTCGCCGTGTGCCGGGTGAGCCGGATGCGGTCGAGGAGCGCCCGCTGCTCGTGCGGCGCGGCGAAGGCGAGGAGCGCCTTGCCGCCCGCCGTGCAATGGAGCGGCGCCCGGCGGCCAACCTCGATACGGAAGCCGAAGGCGCCGCCGCGGCTGCGCTGGTCGATGTAGAGCACCTCGTCCGCATCGATGGTGGCGATGGCCACGGTCTCTGCGATCTCGTCGGCCAGGCGGTCGAGGACCGGGGCCGCCGCCCCGCGCAGGTCGAAGGATTCCCACACCCGGTGCGCCAGCTCGAAGAGCCGGTGGCCGAGACGATAGGTGCTGTCGCTCTCCTCGTGCCGCACGAGGCGGAAGAGGACGAGGGTGTTGAGCATGCGCGCCAGCGTGCCCTTGGGCAGGCCGGTCGCCGCCTGCAAGTCCTTGAAGCGCGGCGGCGTCTCCGCTTCGCCGATGACCTCGAGCAGGTAGAGCCCCTTGGCGAGTGCGGCCGCGCCGGTGGGGACGTCCCGCTCCTCCGGCCTTACGACCGCTGCCGCGCGCTGCGCGCCGCGACCGCCTCGTCGATCATGCGCTCGATGGTCCATGTCGGCGTAAATCCCAGTCGTTCCCGGATCTTGCGGTTGGCCGTCCGGTAGTGGACGCCCGGCCCTGGCAGGTTGACCTCGCGCAGAGGCAGGCCCGTCCGCTCGGCCATGAGCGGCAGGGCGCGCGCGAAGTCAACCGGCTCGCTCGCCCCGAGGTTGAAGACCTCCCCGGCCGCGGCCGGATGGCGCACGGCGAGCAGGATCCCCTCCACCATGTCGCGCGTGTCGGTGATGTGCATGGCGAAGGGCCGGCCGTTCTCGTTGCGCGACAGGACGAGCGCCTCGCGGCCGTCGTCCACCGCCACGAGCGCCGCGACCGCCGCCGCGTTGCCGAAGGCCTGCTGCTGGCGGATCTTTGGGTGAAGGAAGAAGCGCGGACCGGAGAAGAAGCTGTCGGGATCGAGCAGCTCGGCCGCATCCTGCGTATGCGAGAAGCGCAGGATCACCGTCTCCAGGGCGCCCGTGCGGCCGAGGAAGCGCACGATCTCCTCGCCGAGGAGCTTGGTGAGGCCGTAGGGCGTGCGGGGCGCGAGCGGATGGTCCTCGTCGATGGGCTGATAGGCCGGCACGTTCTCGGGATAGACCTCGCCGGACGAGGCGAAGACGAAACGCCTACAGCCGGCGGCCGCGGCCGCCTCGGCCACCATGCGCGTGCCGGTGACGTTCGCCTCCCAGAGTTTGTCGGCGTCCTCGCGCCGCCACGACATGAAGGCGCCGAGATGAAGAACGGCCTTAGCGCCCTCCGCCGCCTGCCGTGCGGCGGCCGGGTCCGAAAAGGCGCCGACGACCTCGCGGTAGCGGGGATGATCGATGCCGGCCGGGCGCAGGTCGAAGCCGACGACCGCCTCGCCTTCGTCGAGGAGGCGGCGCGCGACCCGCGATCCGACACGGCCGGCACTTCCGGTGACGACGATGCTCATCGGAGGATCCTCATGGGACGATGCTCATGGGACGATGCTCATGGCGAAACCTCAGCGGATGGCCCGGTGCGTCTCGGCATCGAAGACGTGCAGGCGCGCCGGGTCGAAGGACAAGGTGATGGGCTCGCCCGTGGCCACCGCGCCGGCATCGACCAGCCGGGCGATGAGGGCGTCGCCCCGGCGCTCGTCATCGGCGCCCTTGGCGTCCGCCGGCGCGCCGCGGTTCTCGTGCGGCAGGTCGACATAGATGTACTTCTCGCTCCCCAGGCTCTCGACCAGTCGCGGCCTCACGGCGAAGGAGACGGGGCCGTGCGCCGGCCCGATGTGCTCGGGACGCAGACCGAGGATGACGGGCCGGCCGGCGATGCCGGGCACCGCCGCGAGCGGCACCGGCAGGCAGACGTCCTGCCCGAAGAGGCTGACGCGCGCGCCGCGCTCGTCGGCGGTGACGTTGCCGAGGAGGAAGTTCATGCCGGGCGAGCCGATGAAGCCGGCGACGAAGAGATTTTCGGGCCGGGCGAACATGGTGTCGGGATCGGCGATCTGCTGGATCTCCCCGTCACGCATGATGACGATGCGGTCGGCCATCGTCATGGCCTCGATCTGGTCGTGGGTCACGTAGATGGTGGTGACGCCGAGGCGCTTGTGCAGGGCGCTGATCTCGGCGCGCATGTGCACCCTGAGCTTCGCGTCGAGGTTCGAGAGCGGCTCGTCCATGAGGAAGGCCTGCGGCTCGCGTACGATGGCGCGGCCGAGGGCGACGCGCTGGCGCTGGCCGCCGGAGAGCTCCTTCGGCCGCCGGTCGAGCAGGTGGTCGACGGCGAGGATCTTCGCCGCCTCGCTCACGCGCCGGTCGATCTCGCCCCGGTCCATGCCGCGCATCTTGAGGCCGAAGCCCATGTTGCGGGCGACGGTGAGGTGGGGATAGAGCGCGTAGTTCTGGAACACCATGGCGATGTCACGGTCGCCGGGCGCGAGGTCCGTCACGTCCCGCTCGCCGATGAGAACGCGGCCGCCGCTCGCCTCCTCGAGGCCGGCGAGGATCTTCAGCATGGTCGACTTGCCGCAGCCCGACGGACCGACGAAGACGACGAACTCGCCGTCGGCAATGTCGAGGTTGAAGTCCCTGAGCACCGTGACGGCGCCGTAGGACTTGCGGACGTTCTCGATGCGGATACCGGCCATAAATCGCTGCTCCGGATTACTTCTCCGCGCCGGCGGTCAGGCCGCCGACGAGATAGCGTTCGAGGAAGAGGTAGATGACGAGGATGGGCAGGGCGACGAAGACCGCCGCGGCCGAGATCTCGTTCCAGTCGGTGACGTATTCGCCCTTCATGGTCGTGATGCCGAGGTTGGCCGTCCAGCTCTGCTGGGCATTGGTCAGGAAGGTGCGGGCATAGGCATAGTCCGACCAGGACAGCACGAAGCCGTAGAGGGCGGTGGCCGCGAGGCCCGGCGTCGCCACGGGCAGGATGACGCGGAAGAGCGCGCCGAGCGGCGAGCAGCCGTCGACCATCGCCGCCTGCTCGAGCTCGCGCGGGATGGTGTCGAAATAGCCCTTCAGCATCCAGGTGGTGAAGGGCACGATCAGCGTCGCGTGGGCGAGCACCACCGACCAGAGACTGCCGATGAGCCCGACGGAGCGGAAGATGCCGAAGAGCGGGATGACGAGCAGCGTCGCCGGCAGCATCTTCGCCGTGAGGATGAAGAGGCCGAGGGACTGGCCGCCGCGCACCCTGAAGCGCGACAGCGCGTAGCCGGCAAAGACCGATACTGTCATCGACAGGGCGACCGAGCCGAGCGCCGCGAGCGTCGAGTTGGTCAGCCACAGGAGCATCGGCCGCTCCTCGGCGATCCGCGAGAAGACCTGCCATTGCGGCACGTCCGGCCAGAAGCGCGGCGGCAGCGAGCGCAGGTCCGCCGGTGGCGAGATGGCCGTCACGAGCAGCCAGTAGATCGGGAACAGCAGCACCGCGCAGGTGGCGGCGACGCCGAGATAGAGCGCGATGCGCGAGGACCGGAGCTTCATCGCCGCCTCCTCAGTACATGGCTTCGGCGCGGCGGCCGACCATGAGAAGGCTCGCCAGCACGCACAGGACGAGGGTGACGATGCCGACCGCCGAGGCGTAGCCCATCTTGAAGAAGCCGAAGGCCTGCTCGTAGGTCATGATCGACAGCGTCTGCGTCGCCTTGAGCGGCCCGCCGCCGGTCAGCACGTAGATGATGGAGAAGTCGCGGAACACCCACAGCATGACGAGCACGATGGTGACGCCGAGCACCGGCATCAGCGTCGGGATGGTGATGTTGGTGAAGCGCTGCCAGGCATTGGCCCCGTCGACCTTCGCCGCGTTGTAGAAGTCCTCCGGGATCGACTGCAGGCCGGCGAGCGCCATGATGGAGACGAAGGGATAGCCCTTCCAGATCATGGTGATCGCCACCACGGCGAAGGCGGCGTCAGGGTCCGAGAACCAGTTGATCGTCTGGCTCGTCAGCCCGAGCGTGATGAAGAGCCAGTTCATCAGCCCGAAGGAGGAATCGAAGATCCAGGCGAAGATGATGACGGCGATCACCTCCGGCACGGCCCACGGCAGGGCGACGAAGAGCCGGGCGATGCTGCGGCCGCGGAACCTGTTGTTGACCAGCAGCGCCGTCGCGAGCCCGAGCACGAAACAGGCGCCGGTGACGATGACGAGCAGCTTGAACGTCACCCAGCAGGCCATCCAGAACTCGGCCGAGGTGAAGAGGCGCTCGTAATTCGCCAGCGTGAAGGGCCGCCGCGGCTGGTCGAGCCGGGCGATGCCGACGTTCTGGAACGACAGGTCGAGCGAGATGAAGAGCGGATAGACGATGATGAGCGCGATCAGCAGCACGGCCGGCGCGAGCAGGAGATAGCCGAGCCAGTGCCGCCGGCTGGGACGCGCGAGATCGAGGCCGAAGCGGCGACGACGGCCCGGCGCGCGGGCGGCAAGCGGCTGCGCGGGGATGGACTGCGTGGACATGACGATAACCTTCTCACCGCGCCCGGGGTGCGGGAGCCCGCCGGCGAGGCCGGCGGGCCGGTGCTCGACCTGAGGCCTTTACTGTTTCTGGATCGCCTCGGCCTTCGCCTGCATCGTCGCGGCGACGGCCTTGGGGTCGAGGTCCTGGATGATCATGCGCTGGGCCTCTTCCATGGCCATCTTGGCGAATTCGTTGTACTGGATCTCGAGCCCGGTCGGGATGCGGTCGACGCCTGCCTTGGCGGCCGCCTGGGCCGCCTCGACGAGCAGGTCGAAATGCGGCGTCTCGCCCTTGGCGCCCGAGACGTCGGCCCGCGGGCTCGGTGGCGTCGAGGCGGCCATGGTTGCGTATTTCGTCTGGAAGTCGTCCGAGGTCGCGAGGGCGATGAAGTCCCACACGAGCGCCTTGCGGTCGTCGGAGATCTCGCTCGCCATGCCGAGCACGTTGGACGAGCCGCCGACCGGCGGATCGAAGGGCACCATGGCGAGCTTCAGCTTATCCTTGGCCGCCCCCTTCTGCATGATGGGATAGAGCCAGGGGCCGTCGAACTTCATGGCGATCTTGCCGTCGGCGAAGAGCTGGCGCACCTCGCCCGCCGAGAGGTCGCGCGGCGTGAGGTTATCCTTCACCACCGCCTTCCAGCGGGTGAGGCCCTCGACCATCTCCGGCGTGTCGATGGTCACCTTGCCGTTGGCGTCGGTCCAGCGCCCGCCGGCATCGAGGACATAGTTCAGCATCTCGGAGAGATACTGCCCGCCGCCGCCCTTGGTCTCGTGGCCGGTGCCGAACTGGTCGAGGATGCCGTCGCCGTTGAGATCCTTCGTGGTCTTGCGGGCCGCGGCGATGAACTCGTCCCAGGTCGTGGGAACGGCGAGCCCCTCCTTCTGCAAGAGCTCCTCGTTGTAGCCCATGACGTAGCCGAAATAGAGCATCATGATGCAGACGGTCTCGCCCTGCCATTCGCAGGTCTTCTGGCCGGCCCAGCCGTCGAGGTTGAGCTTCGCCTTCTCGATCCAGGGATCGAGGTTCTCCAGCCAGCCATTGTCGGCGAATTTCTGGAACTCGAAGGAGGCGAGATGGACGATATCCGGCGGCGAGCCGCCGGCGAACAGCGTCGTCATCGTATCCGAATAGGCGCCGCGCTCGACCTTCGTCCACTCGATCTTGACGCCCGGGTGCTTCTCCTCGAAGGCCTTGATGAGTGCGCCCCACCAGTCGCCGACGCCACGCTCGTCCTTCTGCCAGGAGACGAACCTCAGGGTCGTGTCGGCCGCGGCGGGGGCGATGGCGCCGGTCGCCAGAAGGGCGCCGGCCGCCGCGGCGAGGCCGAGGGCTTTCAGTCTCTTCGTCAGATGCATGGCTTCCTCCCGTGGTCGCCTTGGGTCTGTTTCTTATGATCGCAACAGGTCGAGCGCCTCGCTTGACGGCTCGACGCCGAGCCCCGGCGCCGTCGGCAGGGTGTAGAACCCGTCCGCGCAGTCCATGTCGCCGGTGAGCAGGCGGCGGTTGGGCTCGAAGATGGAATGCTGGAACTCGTGGCAGTCGACGGCGGCGAGCGCCGCGCTCGCGTGCAGGCTCGCCGCGAGGAACAGCCCGATGCCGATGGTCGCGTGGGGAATGACCTTGAGGTGATGCGCCTCAGCATAGCCGCCGATGCGCATGAACTCGGTCACGCCGGTGTGGCCCATCTCCGGCTGGATGATGCCGCAGGCCCGGCGCTCGACGCGCGGCACGAGATCAAAGACCGTGCGCCACTCCTCGCCGGCCGCGATCGTCGTCGACACCTGCGCGGCGACGCGGGCGAGACCGGCGAGATCCTCCGTGTGCACCGGCGCCTCGGCGAACCAGAGGTCGTGCGGCTCCATGGCCCGGATGAGGCGGATCGCCTCCTCCGCCGTATGGGCCCAGTGCATGTCGCAGGCGATGCGCGCATCCGCGCCGAGGCGCTCGCGCAGCGTCGCCATTTCCGTCGCGAGCCCGTCGTCGGCGACCGGCGCGGCGAACTTGAACGATGAGAAGCCCTTCTCCTGCCAATGGGCGGCGAGGTCGGCCCGGGCGGCGCGCGTTCGCTCCGGCAGGCCGGAGACATAGGCCGGGATGCGCTCGCGCCGCTGGCCGCCGAGGAGCTTGACGAGGGGCAGGCCGGCGAGCTTGCCGGCAAGATCCCACAGCGCGATGTCGATGGCGGCGAGCGCATCGAGATAGAAGCCGCCGGTATAGCCGCGCACGCGCATGAGGTCGTAGAGGTCGTCGTGGATGACGGCCGCGTCGAGCGGGTCGCGCCCGACGACGAAGGGGCCGAGCAGGTCCTCCACCAGCGCCAGCACCGTGCCCGGCGCGACGATGCCGTAGGTCTCTCCCCAGCCGACGGCGCCGCCCGTCGTCTCGATGCGCAGGACGACACTGCGGTCGACCGTGGGATAGACCGTGCGATTGCCCTTGCGCACGATGTAGCCGCGCGCATTCACTTCCTCCCCGGGCCGCAGCGCGCCGAGATAGGGCGTCTCCCGCGGCAGGGTGATGGTGTGGGCGGTGACGGACGCGACGCGCTCGGCCATCAGCGTGCTCCCACGGCTTCGGCTGCCGCCGGCGGCATGACGGTGAGGAGATCCGCGACCTCGTCGAACCAGCCGTCGATATCGGCCGTGCTCCACGGGTCGAGCTCCGGCGTCGGCGCGCGCACCTCGGCGTTGTGGAGGACGCCGCGCCGGGTCAGCACGTGTTTCGTCAGGCGCATGCGATAGAGCGCCTGCAGGACGAGGAGCGGCAGGCTGCGCATGTAGAGGGTGCGGGCGCGGATGCGGTCCCCCGCCTGCCAGGCACGGTCGAGCGCCACGTGCAGGTCCGCGAGCTCCAGCGCCGGCATGGCGCCGCAGGCGCCGCGGGCATATTCGTCGAGGATGTAGCGCGCGCCGCCGCCACCGATGACACCAGCCAGATGCGCCGGCGCCTCGGCGAGGATCGCGGTGATGGCCGGACCGGAGGGCAGCGTCTCCTCCTTCACCCAGCGCACCGCCGGCACATCCCGCACGACCGCGAGGATCGTTCGCGGGTCGAGATCCGAGCCGCGCGGGGCCGGCGCATTCTGCAGGACGATCTCGAGGCCCGGCACCGCCTCGGCGACGCCGCGAAAGAAGGCGGTGACCGCCTCGCGGTCCGCGCCGATGCCCCGCGGCGCCTGGATCATCACGCTGCCGACGCCGGCAGCCAGCGCATCCCGGCAATGGGCGATCGTCTCTTCGAGCGAAGCCGCGCTCGCCCCCGCGACGACCGGGACCTGCCCTGCAACCGCATCGACGACAACGGCGAGGAGGCGCCGCCGCTCCTCGCCGGAGAGGCTCTCCACCTCGCTGGCGAAGCCCGGGAAGACGACCCCATCAACCCCGCTCCCGAGCGCGAAGGCGACGAGGCGACGCATGGCCGCTTCGTCGATGGCGCCATCAGGCCGGAACGGCGTCGGCAGGACAGGCAGGATACCCCTCAGCACAGCGTCACTCCCTTTTGATCCATATATTGGATCATGTGTTGCTTATTGTGGATCATATGTCCGGGTGCTAAGCAGTGTCAACCGAGAGAGATGGGAGGAGGTCCTGGAATGAGCGCTGACGCAGCGAAACGTGGGCCGAAGGGCGTGCCCGACGTCGTCCTCGATTGGGGGCCGGCGAATTTCCGCGCCCTGCTGATCGGCCCGGACGGCCGGGCGAGCGAGCAGATCGACACGCCGGAGGGCATCCAGTCTGTGGCGGACGGCGATTTCTCCGGGCTCCTTGCGCGCACGCTCACACCGTGGCGGCAACGACGCGGCCCCTTGTCCATCGTCGCCGCCGGCATGATCGGCAGCCGCAACGGCTGGTTGGAGATGCCCTACGTGCCGACGCCGGCGAGCCCGGCGGATCTCGCGGCCGCGGCACGGCGCCTCGAACTCGAAGGGGGCGACACCGTCACTTTCCTGCCCGGGCTCACCCATCGGGCGGCCCGGCCCTATCCGGATGTGATGCGGGGCGAGGAGACACAGCTCGTCGGCTTCGGCCTCGGGCGGGACATCACCGTCGTCCTGCCGGGCACCCATGCCAAATGGGCGCGCATCGCCGGCGGGCGCATCGAACGGTTCCAGACCTTCGTGACCGGCGAGATCTTTTCGACGCTGTCGCGCCACTCCTTCCTCGCCAAGGTCGCGGCACCGCCCGACGCCCCCGACCGGGAGGCCTTCGCACGCGGCCTTGCCGCTGCGCGCGACACCGATCCTAGCGCCGGCGCGTTGCTGACCCGCCTCTTTTCCGTCCGCACCGGATGGCTCGCCGGAAAAATCGCGCCGGGCGCGATGATCGACTATCTCTCCGGCCTCGTCATCGGCTGGGAATTCGTCGAGGCCGAGCGCGGCGGCTGGTGCAAGGCCGGCGACACGGTCGCCGTCGTCGGTGACGACGAGCTCGTCGCCCTCTATTGCCGCGCCGCCGAAGCGAGCGGGCTTGCTGTCGTCACGGGGCCCGAGGACGCCGCCGTGCGCGGGGCGCTCGCCATCGCCGCGCTTGTGTGATCTAGCCGCGGCCCGGCCGGCGCCCGCCCGACAAGGCGATGACGGCGATGATGATGAGGCCGGTGAGGATGAGGCGGACGCCGGCCCCGACGCCGAAGGTGTTGAGCATGGTCACGAGCAGGTAGAGAAACAGCGACGCGCCCCAGATGCCCGGCACGTTGGAGAAGCCGCCGGCGACCGAGGTGCCGCCGATGACGACGACCGCAATGGAGGCGAGCAGGAACTCCTCGCCCATGTTGAGCGAGGCCCCGCCTGAGAAGCCGGCGAGCAGCGCCCCGCAGAAGCTCGCGAAGACGGCGCTGAGGACATAGGTGGCGAAACGCACGCGCGCGACGCGGATGCCGGCGAGCCCCGCCGCCCGCGCATTCTGCCCGATGGCGAGCACCGAGCGGCCGTAGACCGTGCGGCGCAGCACGAGCGCCATCGCCGCCGCGACCAGGATGGCGATGATGGCGAGGATCGGCACGCCGAGAACGCGCCCGGTCGCCAGCTCCGCGAACACGGGTGGCGGCTTGATGCGCAGGCCGCGGCCATAGGCGATGGCGGTCGACTGCACGAGGAAGCTCGCCGACAGCGTCGCGATGATGGGCGGGATGGAGAGGATGCGGATCAGCGCGAAATTGAAGCAGCCGATGGCGAGCCCGACGGCGGCGACGGCGGCGAGCCCCGGCACGATCATCGCGTTGCTGCCGTCCATCACCTTCATGGCCACGGCCCCGACGAGCGCGATATTGGCGGGGATCGACAGGTCGACATTGCCGGGTCCCGTCGTGATGACGAACATCTGGCCGATGCCGACGATGACGTAGAAGGTGGCGAAGGTGAGCGCCGCCGTCAGCACGTCGCCGCCGCCCTTGCCGCTGGTGAAGGCGATCGTCGCGAGGAAGATGAGGCCCGCGCCGACGAAGGACCACAGCCAGGGCCGCTCAGCGGACCAGTCGGCGAGGCGGGAGAAGGCGCTTTGCCGCATCAGCGCCTCCGCTCGAGCCGGTTGACGAGGGCGCGCAGAGCGAGGACGACGATGAGGATGGCGCCCTGGGCGCCGATCTGCCAGTCGGGCGAGATGCGCAAGAAGGAGAGGAGCGAGCCCGCGAGCGTCAGCGTCATGGCGCCGAGGACCGCGCCGACGGGCGAGACGCGCCCGCCGACGAACTCGCCGCCGCCGAGGATGACGCCGGCGATGGACAGGAGCGTGTAGCGGATGGCGATGTTGGCGTCCGCCGAGGTGGTGAGGCCGACGAGCGACAGGCCGCTGAGGACGCCGAAGAAGCCGGCGAGCGCGAACATCGTCACCTTGGTGCGCAGCAGCGACCAGCCGGCCCGCGCCACCGCCACCGGATTGCCGCCCGCCCCGCGCAGGATCGCCCCCCAGGCCGAGCGCATGAGGCCGACATGGACGACGAGCGCCAGGGCGGCGCTGACGAGGATGGCGAACGGCACCAGGGGCGTCCTGACCTTCACGAGCGCCGCGAGCCAGGCCGGCGCGCTGCCGCCCGGCGAAGGCAGGAGCAGCACCGAGCAGCCCAGCCAGAAGAAGGACATGCCGAGCGTGACCACGATCGACGGCAGGTTGCGCAGGTGGATCAACGCGCCGACGAGCGCATAGACGACGACCGCGCCGAGGAGCACCGCGACGCCGAGGAGCGGCGTCGCATTGAGCCAGGTGGCGCCGACGCAGGCGACGAAGCTGACGAAGGCGCCGATGGAGAGATCGAGGTCGTTGACCGTGATGACGCAGAGCTGCGCGATGGTCGCGAAGGCGATCGGCATCGCGAGGTTCAGCATCAGGTTGAAGCCGAAATAGCTGATGGCCCGCGGCTGCACGAACCAGATGGCGACGAGGAGCGCCGCGAGCGACAGGGCCGGCAGCGCCGCCCTGACGAGGCGCGGCGAAGGCATCAGAACGTTCATGCCGCCTCCTCGGCGAAGGAGGACTGCAGCACCCGCTCCTCGGTGATCTCGTCGGCGGCGAGCTCGGCGACGATGACGCCGGCGCGGAAGACGTAGACGCGGTCGCAGTGACGCAATTCGTCGAACTCCGTCGTGTACCAGAGGAAGGTGCGCCCGCGCGCCGCCTCCGCCCGGATCATGCCGTAGACCTCCTGCTTGGTGCCGACATCGACACCGCGCATGGGATCGTCCATCAGCACGATGCCGGCATCGGAGGCGAGCGCCCGCGCGAACAGCGCCTTCTGCTGGTTGCCGCCGGAGAGCGAGAGGATGCCGTTGCCCATGTCGGGCGTGCGGATGGCGATGCGCTGGCGCCATTCCTCGGCCATGCGCACCTCGGCCGCAGGATCGATGAGCCCGAACCGGCGCAGGCCCCCGAGGGACCGGACCGTGATATTCTCCGCGATGCTCCACAGCGGGAACACGCCGTCCGACTGGCGGTCGCCGGCGACGAAGGCGACCGCGCCGGCAACGCGCGCGTGCGGCTCGCGCCCCTGAGCCGCGGCATTGATGCGCACGAGAAGATCGGTCTGGCCATGGCCGGCAAGGCCGGCGAGGCCGACGATCTCACCCTGGCGCGCGCGAAGGCTCCGCTCGTCCGCCTGCCGCGCGGGACGCGCCTCGACCACGATCTCGCCCGCCGGCTGCGCCGCCGCCGCCCGCTTCGCATCCTCCTGCGCCGCGACGGAGCCCATGGCGGCGACGAGGCTCTCGCGTGTGAAGGCTTCGGCCGGGCGGGTCTCGACGACGCGTCCGTCCTTCATGACGACGACGCGGTCGCTGGTCGCGAGGATCTCGCCGAGCAGGTGCGAGATGAGGATGACGCTGCCGCCCCGGGCGACGAAGCGGCGCACGAAGGCCATGAGCTGCTCGGCCACCACCTGATCGAGCGAGGAGGTCGGCTCGTCGAGGATGACGAGGCGCAGCGGCTCGTCGGTGACAAGGAAGGCGCGGGCGATCTCCACCATCTGCCGGCGGGCGATGGAAAGGTCCGCCACCACGTCCGCCGGGTCGATGCCGTGGCGCGGGAAGATGTCGTCGAGCATGGCCGCCATGGCCGCGCCGGCGCGCTTTCGCCAGCCGAAGCCCCGGAAGGCGCGGTGCATGACGCGGGCGTTCTCGGCCACCGTCAGGTTGGGGCAGAGCGACAGCTCCTGGAAGACGCAGACGACGCCGTGCGCCCGGGCCGCGGCCACGCCGGCGCTCGCGGTGATGTCGTCGCCCGCGACCACGAGCCGGCCCTCGTCGGCGGCGAGCGTGCCGGCCAGCACCTGCATCAATGTCGACTTGCCGGCGCCGTTGTGGCCGACGAGGCCGAGGCACTCGCCCGCGCGCACGTCGAGATCGACGCCGGCGAGCGCGCGCACGGCGCCGAAACTCTTGCGCACGCCC
The DNA here is from genome assembly GCF_014196925.1 of Chelatococcus caeni. Taxonomy (GTDB): domain Bacteria; phylum Pseudomonadota; class Alphaproteobacteria; order Rhizobiales; family Beijerinckiaceae; genus Chelatococcus_A; species Chelatococcus_A caeni. Next base: position 50,232 of record NZ_JACIEN010000005.1, read on the forward strand.
TCGAGCTGCACGATGGCGGAGGCGGACGGAGCGTCCATGGACCTGTCCCGTTCGATGCCAGCGGGAGAGACGGGAAGCCGCCCGGCGTTGTCCGCCGGGCGGCTCCGATCCGGCCTGTTGGGTCTACTTGCCGGCGACGACGGCCTTGGCCTCGTCGAGCGTGTATTCCTTGTTGGCGACGCCACCCGGCTCGGTCGCCTCCAGGGACGCCTCGAGATTGTCCTGGTCGATGCGCAGGAAGGGCACGACGAGGTCCTTCGGCACGTCCTGGCCGTCGAGGATCTGCTGCGCCACCCAGAAGGCGAGCGTCGAGACACCCGGCGCGATGGAGACCGACATGGTCTCGTAGCCGTTCGCGTCCTTTTGCTCCTTCCACCACGTCAGCTCGTCGTGGCGGTTGCCCATGATGATGATCGGCGTCGGGCGCCCGGCCGCCTTGAAGGCCTCGGCCGCGCCGTAGCCGTCGCCGCCCTGGGTCACGACGGCGGCGATCTCAGGCAGGCTCGGCAGGATGCCGGCCACCGCCTTCTGCGCCACGGTCTGCGCCCAGTCGCCGTTGACCGAGCCGGCGATCTTGAACTTCGGATGCTTGCCGACGCCCGCGACGATGCCCGAGTGGATTTCCTCGTCCACCGAGACGCCGGCGAGGCCGCGGATCTCGAGCAGGTTGCCGCCGTCGGGCAGGAGCCCGGCGAGATAGTCGAGCTGATCCGAGCCCATCTTCTTGAAATCGACCGCGATGCGCCAGGCGCACGGCTCGGTGACGATGCCGTCGAAGGACACGACCGTGATGCCGGCGTCGCACGCCTCCTTCACCGCGCCGTTGAGCGCCGTGGGCGAGGCCGCGTTGACGACGATGGCGTCGTAGCCCTGCAGGATGAGGTTCTGGATCTGCGCCGCCTGCTCCGTCGCCTGGTTCTCGGCGGTGGTGAAGGCGTCCGCGGCCGCCACCACCTTGTCGGCCACGGCCTGGGAGGTGACCTTCTGCCAGCTCTTCAGCATGGCCTGACGCCAGGAATTGCCGGCGTAGTTGTTGGACAGGGCGATCTTCTTGTCCGCCGTATCGGCGAGGGCCTGCGGCGCGGCGAGAAGCCCGAGCGCGGCCGAGGCAAGCAGCAACCTTGCGATGTTCATCGTTTCACTCCCCTTGACGTGACGCCCCGTTCATCGGGGTCTTTGGCCGCGCGGCAAGCGCCCGCGATCTAACCGATTTATGCCAGCGACGTAACCAGCGGTTGCAGAGGCTGTCAACTCGCTGCTGCCCAACGATAAGGGCCGGCTCCGGCCAGCCAAGCTCACCACGCGGGCAGGGACCGCGCAAGACACTCCTTCGGAGCACCCTCAGGTGCGGCGTCGCACATTGCACCGGCGTCGCCTCTTGACGAAAGCGAGCCGGCGCGATTCCAGTGATGTGGCTGCTGCGCCGCTGATCCGGCACCGTCCTGTCGATGAGGCCCGTCGATGTGTCGCTTTCTCGCCTACCACGGGGACCCGATCTTCCTCGAGACGCTCGTGTGCGCATCGGAACATTCGCTGGTGCACCAGTCGCTTCACGCGGCCGAGTGCAAGACGGCGACCAACGGCGACGGCTTCGGCATCGGCTGGTACGGCGAGCGGGACATTCCCGGCCTCTTCCGCGACCTGCGCCCGGCCTGGTCCGACGAGAACCTGCGCTCCGTATGCACGCAGGTGCGCTCCGGCCATTTCTTCGCCCATGTGCGCGCGGCGACCGGCACCGTCACCAGCCGCGCCAACTGCCATCCCTTCGCCCACGACCGCTGGATGTTCATGCACAACGGGCAGATCGGCGGCTATGCGCAGATCAAGCGGCGGCTTGAAGCCGCCCTGCCCGACGCGCTCTACCACGCACGGCAGGGCACGACCGATTCGGAGGCCCTCTTCCTGCTGGTCCTGGCCGAGGTCGCGAAAGGCAGTCCACCGCCCGAGGCGGTTGCCTCGACGCTCGGCTTCACCAAGGCGCTGATGCGCGACGCCGGCGTCGACGAGCCGCTGCGCTTCACCGCCGCGCTGACGGACGGCGAGACGCTCTACTGTTTTCGCCTCGCCTGTGACGACCGGCCGGCGAGCCTCTATTTCAGCGAGCAGCCGGGCGCGGTGACCGTCGCCTCCGAGCCGGTGGACCGGGGCGGCGATCACTGGCAGGCGGTGCCGCGCGGCGCCTTCATCACGGTGCGTCGCGGCACGGCGACGACGGTCGCGCCCTTTCCCTGGGCCGCCGAGGCCGTGGCGGCCTGAGCACGGCGGCCGGTCCGTTCAACCGGGCGAGCCGCCGGCGGCGGCCGGCTTCGGCACGCAGTGCAGCCAGGTCATCGGTGCACCGCGCTTTTCCGTGAGCATGGCGCGCAGCTGCGCACGCTGGCGTTCCGTCCGGGCGAGGAGCGCCGCGGCCGTCGTCGCAACTTCGGGATAGCAGGCCGCGACGAGGGTCTGCGTGTGGCTGCGGGCGAAGCGCGCCTGCAGCATGGCCGTTACGCCGGGGACGAACATCTCGTGCAGCTCGACGAGAATTTCCGTCCGCGCCAGCGCCGGCACCTGCGCCGGATCGAGAAGGTCCGCCTCCGCTCCCTCCACATCCATCAGCACGAAGGTGTCCGCCGTTGCGGCTAATGCCGCCTCGAGCGCCTCGGGCGTGCACTCGCCGCGGATGTCGACCGCGCCATCGAGCCCGTTGAGGCTGCGATAGCGCGCGAGAAGAGCGGCGCGGGTGGCGTCCATCTCGTAGGCGATCACCGGTACGCCCGGCAGGCGGTGCGCGAGGCCGAGGGCGTAGTAGCCGTAAGCCGCGCCGACATCGATGACCGCTGCGGGCGCCCGCGCGATGACATCTTCGATGACCGGCACCAGCGCGGCCTCGTAGGTGCCGACGATCTGGGCATAGTACGAGCCGCCGATGCCGCTGTCGGGAAAACGCAGGCCCGCGAAGGGCCCACCCATGATCCGGCCGCGGGCGTGCCGTTCCACGTGCGCCGCCATGGCCCCGTAGCGCAGCCGGTGCGCGTGGCGGCGCAGCGCGCGCCAGGGCCGCATCAGGAAGGGAGCATGTTGCTTGAGGGTGGCACGGATCATGGCGGGGTCCTGGCTCTGCTGGCTGCGAAGCGCCGGTCGGCACCGGCGAGGATGGCGGTGACGCGTTCACGAACAGGCGACGCCTGGCGCGCCACCGCCCGCTCGACGACGAAGCGCGCCCGTGGCGCAAGGCGCGCATAGGCATTGGCGAACTGGCTGAGATAGGCGCTGCGCCAGCCGACCATCGCGTCGAGCTCGTGCATGGCCTTGCTTCTTGCGGCGGGCGAGAGCTCCGCAAGACGAGACAGGGCGAAGGGCAGGCGCCGGGCCGATACCCAGCCCTCGCGCGGCCCCGTGGCGTAGGAGCGCATCAGGCTGTCCTCCCACACCGCCGGCAAGGCTCCCGACAGGGCGGCGATTTCCGCATGGCGCAGCCAGAGATCGGCATCGTCGGGATAGCGCTGCAGGGCGTCCGTCACTGCGGCGATCGCCTCGGCGAGGGCCGGTGCCAATCCGTCGCCGGCTTGCGCAGCGCGCGTGACCGCGGCAGAGGCTTCCTCCACGCGGTGCCGGACGAGGTCCTCCGGCCAGGGAGCCAGCGCCGCAAGGTCCGCGTCGGGCATCATGGTTGCCGCCAGTTGCGCCGCGGCGGCCGTCGTGAGGACGAGGGCGAGAGCGACCATCAGGCCCCGATGGGGCTCAGGCCTCGCCATCGGCCCCCCCGTAGCCCCCGATGCCGTAGTGGTACTGGTAGGCGTCGGTCGTCGCCTTCGAGAGAACGGCCCCGGTCACCCGGTCGGCATTGTCGGCAAGCGTGCGCATCGCCTCCTGCACGGCGGCGCGATCGGTCCTGCCCCATTCGACCACCAGCAGGGCGCCATCGGCACGGGCGACGATGGCGCGGCTGTCGACCACGGGCAGAAGCGGCGCCGCATCGACGATGACATGGTCGAAGGCAAGCCGCAGCCGCTTGAGCATCGTGTCGAAATGGCCGGTTTCGATGAGCTCGGCGGCATTGGCCACCGCGCCGGCCCGCACGGTCGGCAGGAAGGTCAGTCCCGTCGCCTCGTCCTCCACGAGGATGGTCTCCAACGGCTGCTCCCCGCGCAGGACCTCGATGAGGCCCTGTTCGGCGTGTGGCGTCAGGGCGCGGGTGAGGGCCGGATTGCGCAGGTCGCCGTCCACCAGCACCACGCGCTCGCCTGCGGCCTTCAGCGCGAGCGCCAGATTGGCGGCGATCGTCGACTTGCCCTCCCCCGGCAGGGCCGAGACGACGACGAGCACCTGGACGCCGCGGCCGCGATCGGCGAAGCGCAGGCCGACGCGAACCGTTCGCACCGCTTCTGCAAAGGCCGACAGCGGCTGCTCGACGAGAATGCGCATCAATGCATCCGCCGGCCGGTCCACCGCCCACAGCCATGATCGGGAGGTGGCGGGCCCGGCTGTACGCGGTTCGGACTGCACCGGCCGCGCCTGTTCCTCGACGAGGGGCAGGACACCGAGGCAGGGCAGGCCGAGATAGGCCTCGACCTGCTCGATGCTGCGGAAGCCGGGATCGAGGTGCTCGAACGCAAAGGCGAGCGACAGGCCGGTGAGGAGGCTGCCGGCACAGGCTACCGCAAGAACCAGCAGCGTCCTCGGGTAGCTCGGCCGCATGGGCACCATGGCCGGGGAGATGATCTCCGCATCGGCGATCTGGAGGCTCTGCTGCTCCAGCGTTTCCTTGGAGCGTGCCAGGAATTGCTCGTAGACGGAGCGCAGGGCCTTGGCCTCACGCTCGAGCTCGCGCAGCCTCACCGTCGACTCGCCCCAGCGGGCGGCCTCCTTCTTCAGCTCGGCGAGGCTCGCCTCGAGCGATGCCTCGCGCCCGACGGCAACCTCGTATTCGTTGCGCACACCCGACAGGATGCGGGCGAGCTCGGCGTCGATCTGCTGCTGCAGGTCGTCCACTTGGGCCCTGGCGGCGGTGACGCTCGGGTGCTGGCCGCCGTAGCGCGCGCCGAGCTCCGCCACGCGGCGTGCCGCTTCGGCGAACTGCGTGCGCAGGTTGGTGACGACGAGGGAGCCGAGCGCCTCCGCGATACCCGGCGCTCCGCCGCCGGTCCCGGCCGCTTCGCGGATCTGCGCGAATTTCGCCCGCGCCTCGGCGGTCTTCGCCCGCGCCAGGATCATCTGCTGGTTGATCTCGGCGATCTGCTGCTCGAGCAGGTTGTCGCCGGACCCGACGGAGACGAGGTTGTGCTCCGCCTTGTAGTGCTCGACCGCCCGCTCGGCGCCGCGCACCTGCTCACGCAGCTCCTCGAGGCGCGCGCCCAGCCACAGGGAGGCGCGCTCCGTCGCCCGGTACTTGGCCGCGAGCTGGCCCGCGAGATATTCGTCCGCCACGGCATTGGCGAGCCGCGCGGCCTTCTGCGGGCTCTGCGACGTCACCGTGATCTCGAGGACGTAGGTCAGGCCGCGCCGCTTCACCCGCGTGCGCTCGCGCAACGCTTCGAGCACCGCCGCGCGCCGAAGGGCCGCCTCGTCATGGCCGGAGGCATGCCGGCCGATCGAAAGCTGCTCGGCGACGCGGGCCAAGAACCCCCGCCTGGCGAATTCGGGATCGTTCTCGAGCTTTTCCCGCTCGATCACGCGCAGGGCGAGCGTCGGCGATTCGATGACCTCGACCTGGCTTTCGACGGCGGCCGCGTCCGATCCGATCCCCGAAAGCACCGCCTCGGCGGAGATCACGCGCTGCTGGCGCGGATCGATCAGCACGACGGCGGTCGCGCTGTAGCGCGGCTCGATCAGCACCAGCGCCAGGATGGTGAGGGCGAGGATCAGGCAGACCGTCGTCACCACGACGCCGCCGCGACGGCGGAGCACGAGCCACAGGCCGCGCAGGTCGAGGACATCTGCGGGCGCGAGGCCGTGAGCCTGCCCCGCCGGGGCGGCCGGCAGGCGTGCACCCTCGCTAGAACTTCGCTTCAGCATTGAGCCCGAGGAGCGTTCTGGAAAAGACGTCGATCAAAGGTCGACCTGCGGATCGAGGAGCGTCGTCGTGGCCGAGTGACAGGCGCCGGTGGAGATAGCCGCCGGCCCGATCCGTGCGGCGGCATCACCTTGTCCTGGCGCGGATCCCGGCATCGTCCGGCCCTGCGATCGGAACCGGACCAGCCACAGCGACATCGTCACGGCCTTGACGGGCTGACGATCCTTGCGGCGGGCGCATGGCCGCCTCCCAAAGCAATCGGAGGGGGGACGGGGCCGGCCGGCTCAGACGTCGCGGCCGTTTCCGCGGCCTCCGATGCGCAGGTTGCCGTCTCGAGCAGATCCTTGAAGCCCTCGTCGTCCCCGCCGGCGACCGCCCGGCTCACCGCGGCCGATGCCGCCGCATCGACGTCACGCAGGGCCTCGACGGCACAGGCGATGCCTTGCGCGGCAGCCGTCCGCTGGCCGGGCGCCGAACGGCGCACGGCCGTCAGCAGTGGCCCGACCCCTGCAGGACCGGCGATGAGATAGGCGGTCACGGCCCGCGTCAGCCCGGGGCCGCCGTGGGGGTGCTGGCGCAGCAGCTCGGCCGGCGATCGCGGTGCCGGCTGCACATCGACCCGCGCCGCCAAGGGCGCCATCGACGCGCTCACCAGCAAAGAGGCCGCAGCAAGAGCGCCGCAGGGGCCCAGAAAATGCGTTCTCGCCTGTCGCCGCCCTGCACAGCGCAACGGCCGGAAGAAAGATGTCAACATGGCAACGTCCTCACAACCGCCGCTGGCCGGGGCCACGTGCGTCACGTGCCGGGCACATATCTAGAAGTGCAATACAGAAGTTATACAATCATAAGATGTCATCACCGGTGACGCAACGTGGGGGCCTGCACGCCGGTCTGGCGTCCGGTGCGGGTCATGAGCAGGAGCGCGGAGTGGAGATTGGTGAGCGCGTAGCGGCGCAGAAGCCGCCGCGGCTCGAGCGCGAGGCGGTACAGCCATTCCAGGCCGCAGGCCTGCATCCAGACCGGCGCCCGGCTGTGGCGTCCGGCGAGGAAGTCGAAGAGGCCGCCGCTCGTCTTGAGCAGCCCCACCCGACGCAAGCGGTCGCGATTGCGGACGCAGAACAGCTGCTCGCGGGGAACGCCCATCGATACCCAGACGATATCCGGCGCCAGCGCGTCGATGCGCTGCGCCACCGCCTCTTCCTCGTCCTCGGCGAAAAAGCCGTGATGGGTGCCGACGATGGTCAGCCGGGGATAAAGGGCCGCGACATTGCGCGCCGCGGCAGCGCAGGTCTCGACCGTGCCGCCGAGAAGGAAAAAGCTCAGGCCCTCGTCCTGCGCATGGCGGGCGACGTCATGGAACAGGTCCGTCGTCGCGACACGTTCCGGAAAGGGGGCGCGGCTCAAGAGCCGCGAGGCGAAGACGGCCGACATGCCGTCCACCGCAAGCCCGCCGCAGCGGCGGAACAGCGCGCGCACCGCCGCCTCGCGATGATAGCGCGAGATCGTCTGGCCGTTGATCGACGAGAAGAACGGCGGTGGTGCCTCGCCGCGCGGACGGCAGCGGCATATCGCCACGAACAGTTCGGCCCATTGCCGGCGGGTGAGGCGCTCCCCCGGCAGGCCGCCGACGGTCAGGCGCGGCAGGCGGCAGGCGGCAAAGGCCTCGTAAAGCGCTTCAGCATCGCTGAAGGCAACGACCGGTGGACGCGCCCTGAGGCTGCTGGGCAGTCGCATCCCAACCTCTCGATAGCATAATGGAAGTTCAATAAGCGTCGTGACGCCAGATCTGCGCGAAGGTCATGCGCAATATCTTCAGATCAAATCCGAACGACCAGTTGTCTGCATAGAACAGATCGAGATCTATTCTCTTCCGCATCTTCTCGATCGTATCCGTCTCGCCGCGGCAGCCGTTGACCTGGGCCCAGCCGGTGATGCCGGGCCTGACATTGTGCCGCCGGGCATAGGAGCGGATCAGGGCGTCGTAGTAATCGTCGTGGGCGAGCGCGTGGGGACGCGGGCCGACGAGCGACATGTCTCCGCGCAGGACGTTGTAGAGCTGGGGCAGTTCGTCGAGGCTCGTGCGGCGCAGGAAGCGTCCGATACGCGTCACGCGCGGGTCGTGACGGCGGGCCTGGCGGATGACGGGGCCGTCGTCCATCCCCGTCATCGTGCGGAACTTGTAGATGACGAAGCTCGACCGGTTGAACCCGTGCCGGCGTTGCCGGAACAGCGCGGGGCCGGGGCTGTCGAGGCGCACGACCACGGCGATGATGAGGAGCAGGGGCGCCAGGATGACGAGCACCGCGGCCGCCACCGCCACGTCGAAGCAGCGCTTGACCGCGACTTCGCTGCTGTCGAGCGGCGGGCGCGCCAGCTGCAGGAAGGCGGCACCGTCGAGAAGACGCAACTTGGCTTCGGGAAGCCGGCCGATGATCCGGTCGGGGCAGAGATGCACGGCGACCGGCAGCTCGGCCAGGCCACGCAGGATGCGGGCGATGCGCTCGTCGTCGGTCCACGGCAGGGCGACGAAGACCTCTTCCACCGCCTGCCGCCGCGCGAAGTCGAGCACGCTCGCGCGGCAGGCCGGCCCGGCGTCGAACAGCGCCGCATCGACATGGCCGACCACCTCGAGGCCGAGGGCGTCCGCATTGAACGCGTCGGCGAATCCCGTCATGCGCCCCTGCTCGCCGACGAGCATGACACGGCTGCGGGCGAGATAGCCCGACGCCTGGGCGAAACGGGCGACCGCGCCGAACAGCCGGCCGGTCAACGACAGGACGCCGAGGCCGACCAGGGCGATGATGCAGGCCGCGGCCCGCGAGAGATCACCGCCGAGCTTGGTGGCGAAGGCGATGACAATGGCGGCCACCATCACGCCGAGCCAGGTGCGGCGCCGCATCCGCGCGTGACCGGCACCCGTCAGGCCGGGCATCTCGTAGCCGCGGCGCTCGAAGATCAGGAGGGCGGTCGTGCCCGCCACGGCAGCGCAGAAGACCAGCGCCACGTCCGGCGGATAGGGCGTTCCCAGCCACCATGCGTGATAGCCCCGGTAGACCGCCGTCGCGGCGATGTACAGCGCCCAGAAGTCGACGAGAGCGCACAGGATAGCGAGGAACAGCCGATCCATGGCCATCGTGCGCCGCTTCGGCAGGGCTGCGTCGACGCGCATCGCGACGACGGGACGACGGCGGTCCGTGCGGGGCTGGTGCAACATCGCTTCAAGCAATTGAGGGAGGAACCCGGCTCCTCCGGCAGGCGTCCGATGCGGACAGCCTGTGGACAGCAGGCATATATGAATTCTGCGTCCTATAGATGCATCGTTCAATGCATGCACTGTCAGGTTGTGACGCAAATTCTGACGACACTGTCAGCCGGCGCCGCAATCGCTGAGGAGCCGCTCGTAGGCACGGGCCATCGCGTCGGCGCTGTAGCGCCTTTCGAGGCCCCGGCCGGCCTCGCCCAGCCGCGCCAAGGCTTCGGCATCGCAGAGCAACGCCGTCGCAGCCGCGCCGAAGGCCGCCTCGTCCCGTGCATCGGCAAACCGGGCGCAGGGCTCGCCGTCGACCTGCAGCACCTCCCGCAGCACCGGCAGGTCATGGGCAAGGACCGGAACGCCGGCTGCCGCCGCCTCGACGACCGCGAGCCCGAAGGTCTCGGCCAGCGAGGGAAAGACGAAGAGATCGAGCCCGGCGAGGATGTCGCCCACCGCCTCGGCGGGCTGCTCGCCGAGGAGGTGCAGACGCTCCTCGCAGCCGAGTTCGCGCGCAAGCGCGACGAGCGCCTCCCGCTCCGGCCCCTGGCCGACGAGGACGAGGTGCCGCCTGGCGTCGCACGGCAGCAGCCGCACCGCCGCCGGGAGGTTCTTGAGCGCGTGCAGCCGCGCCACGCAGCCGATGACCGGCGCTTCCGCGCCGAGGCCGAGCCGGGCCCGCAAGGCCCGGCGCGCCTCGCCCGGCGGCAGGCGGCCGGTGCGCGGTTGAAAGCCGTGGTCGATGCGCACGACGCGGCGGCGATAGGCGGCAGGGTAGCTGTCGTATTCGCGCGCGACCTCGCCGGAATTGACGATGACGCGTGTATAGAAGCCGAACATGCCCAGCATCGTGTCGAGCGCGGCCAACGCGGGCCGCATGGCGAGGGTGGCGGAGGTACGGTTGGCGAGGACACAACGGACGCCGGCCACCCGCGCGATGGGTGCGGCGATCACGTTGCCCCAGTGCTGGAAGGCGACCACCGCATGCGGCCGCACCCTGCGCAGATGGCGCAGGAGATCGAGGAGAAGCCGGAAGAGCGCGACGGCATCGCGCGGCCGGCCGGCGGCGCAGTAATGCACCCGCGCCAGGCCGTCGTAGAAGCCCGTGCGCCGATAGAGAAAGCAGTGATGAACCTCGAAGCCCCGCTCCGCGAGCTTCTCGCCGAGCAGGCGTGCCAGTTCCTGGGCGCCGGCACCTTCGGCCTGAGGCTGGATGAACAGCAGTCGAAGGGAGCCGTCAGCCATGTCGCTCACCTGTTTGCACGCCGCAGGAGCGCGACGACCGACGGGTCGATGCCCAGCCGGCGTCGGCACAGGCGGTTAAGGACGACGGCCTGGACGGATGCCGCGAAGGCCGCCGCCGCCGCCGCGCCGACGGCGCCGAAGGTGCTGCTGAGGACGAGGACGAGCACCATCCGCAGGACGAGGGCCGCGATGCCCGCCATGGGATAGGCGCGCTCGAGCCCGCACAGCAGCAACAGGTGCGGCGCGGGCCCGGCAAGAAGCGAAACGGCCGCTCCCAGCGCGAGGACGTGGAGGACCGGCGCGAAATCCCGATAGCCGTCGCCGAAAATCGCGAGCAGCGCTGCGCCCCATACAGCGACGATCACGAGGCCGGCGATCGCCCCGACTGCCGCGAGCGACTGGAGCCGGGCGAGCAGGCTCTGCAGCCGCTGCCGCTGGCCGGCCGGGAACAGCCCGGCGATCTCGGCCGCGGCATAATTGGCAAGCCCGCCGGCGAGGATCGGGAAGACGGCGGCGATGCGGGCGGCGGCGAAATAGCCGGCGGCCGCCGACGGGTCGAGCAGCAGCCCGATCAGCACCACGTCGAGATACTGGTTGCCGGCATCGAGGATGGCTGCAAGCCACATGCCGCCCATCTGCCGCCGCCAGCCGCGCCGGTCGGCAGGGGCCGGGCCGGCGCGGTCCCGCAGGCGGGACGCGAGCCGGCGCCATTGCCAGGCCGTGCTCCCGATCATGCAAAGGGCCGCGAGGGCGAGGAAGGCCTCCGGCAGGAGGGGCCGTCCGCCGGCGAGGCAGACGACGGCGGCCGTGGCGACCGCAAGGCGCCATGCGACCTCCCGGTGCCCCTCCGCCGCCCGGAGGCCGACGGCCACGCGGCTCGCGTGGGAGGTGAGATGCAGCACCGCCTGCGCCAGGAGAAAGGCGCCGCCGGCGGCGGCAAGGCTGGGTCGCGGGGCATGACCGATGGCAAGGGCAATCGTCAGCGCCACCGCGAACAGCCCGAGCGCCGCCGCGATCGTGTTGCTGAGAGCGAACCGCATGAGACTGTGGCGGCACGCGCCGGTGCCGGTCGCCCAGACCTTGAGGATCAGGGTTTCCTGGCCGCACAGCGCGACGACGGCCAGAAAGGACATGGCGTTGAACCAGATGCCCAGGCGGCCGAAGGCCTCGGCATCCAATGTGCGGGCCGTGACGGCGAACATGACGAAGGCCGCGCAGGCCCCGGCGGCCTTGAGCGCCAGGGCCCCGCCCGCCCCGGCGAGAACGGCGCGCGCCGGCCTTGCACTGCCCGTCACGGAGGCGTCTCGCGGCCGATCGCGAGGCCTGCGATGAGCAGCAAGGCCCCCATGGCGAGGGGCGCGAACAGCGCCTCCTCCTGGAAGGCGCCGTTGACCAGCATCGCCGGCACGGCAAGGCCGACGGCGGCCAGGACCGGCTCGCCCCCCGCCCGATGGAGCCGCAAGGCGGAGCGGGCTATGAGGATATAGCCCGCCAGGAGGCCAAGGCAGCCGATCCCCATCTGGTGCAGCAGCACGCCGAGCGCGCTCTCGACCGCCTGCCCGGCCATCCCAAGCGACTGCGCCCGTCGCCAGTCGAGCACCGCCGGGTCGGCGGCGAGGTTGCCGCCGCTGCCGAGGCCGTGGCCGAGCGGATTGGCCGTGAAGCTCTCGAAGCCGGCGACGAGACCGAGCACGTGGTAGTCGCGCTGTTCCAGCCCGACGACGAAGGCCGCCGCGGCATAGATCATGAGCAGCAGCAGGAACGTCGGCACCGCGAGCCGCGGCAGGTGGCGCAGCAGCCAGAAGCCGGCCAGCGACATCAGCAGGAAGGCGACGGTGCCCTTCGACCCGATGACGACGAGCAGAGGCACCGCCGCGACGAGGTAAAGGGGTCGGCCGGCGGCGAGAAGGACCAGGGACAGCACGCCGAGGAGATAGGAGAAGCTGATCGGGTGGAAATTCGGACCGTTGAGGCGGCGCAGCACGAGACCGAGGTCGGCGAACCACGGCACGTTGAACAGGTTGACCAGCAGCATGTCGCGCTCATCGCGCAGCACGCGGCCGCTCGCCTCGACGGCCTTCAGCCAGAAGCCGCTGTCGACCATGCGCCGGAAGCGCAGGGCGAGATAGCCGTCGGCGTTGACCAGCGCCGCCAGCGCGTCATAGGCGAGGAGTTCGGCATAGCCGAAGGCGAGCACCATGAGCATGAGCGCCGGCAGGAAACGCGCGACGGGCACCGCAAGGCGGGCACCGGCGACGAGGCCGATCTGGAACAGCATCACCGGAAGGGCGATGTTGCGCAGGTAGACGACGGCGCCGCGCGGATCGGCGGCCGCGCCAAGGGCGCAATAGGCGGCGACGGCGGCAATCATGGCAAAGGAGAGCGCCATCAGACGCCTCACGGTCTGCGGATCGCCCGTACGTCCCTTGAGATGAAAGGCGGCGAAGCCCGCCCACAGCAGCGCGGCGGTCAGGAAGTTGTAGCCGCGCACCGTGTCGAATGCCTCCGCGTCGGGAAGCAGTGGCAGCAGGATGGCGACGAAGCTGTTCTGGAACGTGAAGACGAAGAGGAGAAGCGGCGGCGCCATCGCCGGCCCCGCCTGCAGGAGACAGAGCGCCAGGACGAGAGACATGACAGGGCCGAGCGCCGGAAAGGCCAGATGCCCCGCCACCGGCAGCGCGGCCGCCAGCGACGAGGCGGCCAGGAAGACGCACAGCAAGGAACCCGGCCCCGCCGCGCCGCTCCAACGCGCCGCAGGCCGCCGAGCATGAATGCTTATCGATTGCAAATCGTAGCTCTATATTACTGATTTAGAATTCAGGAATTGTACATTCATAATATCCGAATCGCGTTCATTCCAAATATTCGCTAGAGATTTCATCTTGCAATTCGCGAACGGTGAACGGCGACTGGCGCCGTCCCGGTGGGCCGGCGCCGCCGAAGGCCACGGGACCGGACGGTGGAGCGAGCGGGCGAGCCTGGCGGCGCTCGCGCTTCTTCTCGTGGCGGCACCGGCCATGTTCGGCTCCGAGGGCCCGACGGCGTTTGCGGTTCTCGCCCTTCTCACCGGCCTCTGCCTCCTGTGCCTTGCCGGCAGCGGCCCCGTGCGGCCTGGCATGGCACCGGCGGCGCGCTTCCTGGTGCCGGCGTTCGCCCTGCTGTGCCTCTGGGGCGTGGTACAGGCCCTTCTGCCGGTATCGGGAGCGGCGCAGGTGGCCGAGCCATCCGGGCCGATGGGCCCGGCACGGCTGTCCCGCTCGCCCACCGCCACGCTCGGCAGCGTCCTGCAGCTCCTCACCCATGCCGGCGCCTTTCTCGCCGGCCTCGCCATCGCCGCGCGGCCGCACGGGCCCGACCGCATCGCACGCATCGTCGCCGCGACGGCACTCGCAGTCGGGCTCTACGGCTTCGTCGCATGGGCGGCGGAGTTCGAACGCATCCTGTGGGTGGAGAAGCACGCCTATCTCGGCTACCTGACCGGCCCCTTCGTCAACCGCAACACCGCGGCGGCCTATCTCGGCCTCGGCGGCCTCGTGCTGATGTCACGCGCCGTGGCGCGCGCGCAGGCCGAGGCCACTCCGACGCTGGCCCGAGGGCGGCGCGCGGCGCGCTTCGTCAAAGCGCTGGCCGGCCGCGCCGGGCTCGCCGCGGCGGCCGCCGGGTTCCTCATCCTGTGCGTGCTGCTGACCGGCTCACGCGCCGGCACCGCTGCCCTGCTCCTGGGCTTCGTCGCGCTCGGCCTCGCCATGCTGCGGCGGCGCCTGCTCGCCCTCTTCCTTCTCCTCGCGCTGACGTTATGCGTGCTCTTCCTCATCCTCCTCGCCGAAGGCGGCATCGCGCCCATGGCCTACGAACGGCTGTTGCGGGAGGGGCTGGACGGCGGCAACCGCTCCGCCGTCTACGGCGCGACGCTGAGGGCGATCGCCGACCATCCCCTGACGGGCACGGGCCTCGGCACCTTCCATCTCGTCTTCCCCGCCTATCGCAGCGCCGAGATGACGGACTGGGGCGTCTGGGACCGGGCGCATCAGATCTATCTCGAGCTCGCCCTCGGGGCAGGGCTGCCGATGGCCGTGCTCGTCGTCGCAGCCTTTGCGGCAACCGCCCTTGCCTGCCTGTTGATCGCCCGCAGGGCCCCCCGGCCGCAACCCGCAGCCGCCTCGGCCTTCGCCGCCTCCGTCGCGCTCGCGGCGCACGGGCTCGTCGACTTCAGCCTGCAGAACCCGGCCGTCGCCACGACCTATGCCGTCCTTCTCGGCGCCGGCTGTGCCCCGGCAATCCGCACCATTCCGTTCCTGATACCCTCCAGAGGCCGTTGATGGTTCTGCTCCCGAGCCCCGCACCGCCCGCCCGCCTTGCCCGCGTGTCCTGCGCGCTCGTCCTTGTCGTGCCCCTCCTCGCCGCCTGTGCGGCCCCCGTCGCGAACAACGGCAAGCGGGCGGCGGCCGTCCCCGAAACCACGGCCGGCACAACAGCCATGCCGCCGCCCCGGCCCGACCAGCCGACACCGTCGAGCTACCGCTACCGTCTCGGCATCGGCGACCGCATCCGCGTGACGGTGTTCGGCGAGGAGGCTCTTTCCGGCGAGTTCGAGATCGACGGCGGCGGCGCCGTCACGCTGCCCCTCATCGGCGCGGTGCCGGCAGAGGACCAGACCCTCGCCGACCTGCAGGACACGCTGACGAAGCGCTTCCGCAGCGGGCTCCTGCGCAACCCCAAGATCGTCGTCGAGATCCTGTCCTACCGGCCGATCTTCGTTCTCGGCGAGGTGCGCAACAGCGGCGAGTACAAGTTCCGCCCGGGTCTCTCCGCCTTCGAGGCCGTGGCGCTTGCCGGCGGCTTCACCTACCGGGCCGACCAGCGGCACATCTACATCCGCCGGCGCGGCGAGAGCGAGGAGCGGGCCCACGACATGTCCCGGCCCGTGCCCGTCTTTCCGGGCGACAACCTGCGCGTCGCCGAGCGCTATTTCTAGCGGCCCCAGATCACGTCCGCCCCGCGTTCATTGCCCACGATTTGCCGCAAGGCGGGAGGAAAGGTTGCTGCCTGTCTGCGGCACGTCCGGGCCCCTTCGGCCGGCCGTGCCGGGAACGTTCGACTTCCGGCGCTGTTCGGGACCCGGACCGTTATCGAGGCCTTCAGCGTCCAGACCGCCGCGCCTTAAGGACGGCCACTGCGCAGGCGTCGAAGCTGCGCGGTTCATTGTCGATGCTTCGCTCGCATGAGGAGGTCTTGCCGATGAAGGTCCTGCCAATGAAGATCGCCCAGATCGCCCCGCTCGCCGAAAGCTGCCCGCCGCGTCTCTACGGTGGCACGGAGCGGATCGTTTCCCATCTTACGGAGGAGCTCGTCCGCCAGGGGCACGAGGTGACGCTGTTCGCCAGCGGCGATACCCGCACCAAGGCCGAGCTCGTCAGATGCTCGGACATCGCCTTGCGGCTCAACCCGGCCGTGCGCGACCATGTTCCCTATCACGTGGCGATGCTGGATCGCGTACGCGCGCTCGCCGACACCTTCGACGTGCTGCACTTCCATATCGACATCCTGCATTTCCCGCTGATCCGCGACTTCGCCGACCGCACGGTGACGACGCTGCACGGCCGGCTGGACCTGCCGGACCTGAAGCCCTTCTACGCCGCCTTTCCCGACATCCCGCTGGTCTCGATCTCGGACGACCAGCGCCGTCCGATGCCGCCGGTCAACTGGGTCGGCACGGTGCATCACGGCCTGCCGCGCGATCTCCTGCCGTTCAACGGCCGTCCCGAAGGCGGCTATCTCGCCTTCCTCGGGCGCATCTCGCCGGAGAAGCGGCCGGACCTCGCCATCGAGATCGCGACGCGCACGGGCCTGCCGCTGAAGATCGCCGCCAAGGTGGACAAGGTCGACGAGGCCTATTGGAACGAGCAGATCGCCCCCATGGTCGCGGCGGCACCGAACGTCTCCTACATCGGCGAGATCGGCGACGCCGAGAAGGCCGAGTTCCTCGGCAATGCTGCCGCTCTCCTCTTCCCGATCGACTGGCCGGAGCCCTTCGGGCTCGTTATGATCGAGGCAATGGCGTGCGGCACCCCGGTCATCGCCATGCGCCGCGGCTCGGTGCCGGAGGTCATCGAGCACGGCGTGTCCGGCTTCATCGTCGACAATGTCGACGAGGCGGTCGCGGCCGTCGGCCGGCTCGGCCTCATCCATCGCTCGGCCGTGCGGGCCGCCTTCGAGCGCCGCTTCACGGTCGAGCGCATGGCCGAGGATTACGTCGAGATCTACCGCACGCTGCCGGGGGTCAAGGCGCGTTCGCCGCTCCTCTACGTGGCGGGCGGCGAGACGAGCCTGCAGGTCGTCGCCTGACGGTGGCGGCCGCCGGTCCATCGGCTGACGAGAACGGGATTTGCGACATGCAGACGATCGGCGCCGAAGCTGTTCCGCATGCACCGGCTCCCGCAGGGCCCGGGGCAGCGCAGATCGCGCAATTCTTCATTCCGGCCTCCGCCTCGCTGCAGGAACGGCGGCCGCGCACCTTGAAGCACGGCGACACCTTCGCCGTGTTCGACCACAACGGCGATGCGCTCTCCGGGCCGGGCAGCCCGGAGGGCATCTTCCACCGCGACACCCGCCATCTCTCGCATCTCTACCTCACCATCGACGGCGCACGGCCGATGCTGCTCAGCTCGACCCTGCGCGACGACAACGCCACCCTGACCTGCGACCTCACCAATCCGGACCTGTTCGACGAGAAGGGCCGGCTCGTGCTCGGCCACGACCTCATCCATCTGCGCCGGTCCCGCTTCCTGTGGAATGCCGGCTGCTTCGAGCGGCTCGTGCTGCGCAACTTTGACGCCGAGACGCGGCGCCTTTCGATCGAGATCGCCTTCGCCGCCGATTTCGCCGACCTTTTCGAGGTGCGCGGTTCGCACCGCGAACGGCGCGGCACGCATCACCCGCCCGAGATCGGCGACAGCCGGGTGGTGCTGTCCTACACCGGGCTCGACGGGCACCGCCGTGCCACGACGCTGGCCTTCGACCCCGCCCCCGCGAGGCTTTCCGGCAGCTCCGCGATTTTCACCCTCGACCTGCCCCCGCGCGAGAGCGTCTCTTTGTTCCTCGAGATCAACTGCGGCTTCGAGGGCGCCAACCAGCCGCCGCGGCGGGCCTTCTTCAGCGCCTTGCGCGACGCCCGGCGCGCGCTGCGCCAGTCCGCCGCGCGCGCGGCCTCCATCGCGACGTCGAACGACATCTTCAACGAGGCGGTGCGCCGCAGCGTCTCGGACCTCTACATGCTCATCACCGACACGCCCGAGGGCCCTTACCCCTACGCGGGCATTCCGTGGTTCAGCACGGTCTTCGGCCGCGATGCGCTCATCACCGCGCTCTGCACGCTGTGGCTCGATCCGACCATTGCCAGGGGTGTCCTCGGCTATCTGGCCGCCAACCAGGCGACGACCTCCGATCCGCTCGCCGATGCCGAGCCGGGCAAGATCCTGCACGAAGTGCGCCACGGCGAGATGGCCGAGCTCGGCGAGGTGCCGTTCCGCCGCTACTACGGCAGCATCGACTCGACGCCGCTCTTCGTCATGCTGGCCGGCGCCTATCTGAAGCGCACCGGCGATCTCGCCACGATCGAGCGCCTGTGGCCGCACGTCGAGGCGGCCCTCGGCTGGATCGACAGCCACGGCGACAGGGACGGCGACGGCTTCGTCGAATACGGCCGGCGCAGCGACGAGGGCCTCGTCAACCAGGGCTGGAAGGACAGCCACGATTCCGTCTTCCACGACGACGGGCGCATCGCTGAGGGCCCGATCGCCCTCGCGGAGGTGCAGGCCTATGTCTACGGCGCCTGGCGGGCGGTGGCGGCGATGCTGCGCCGCATGGGCCGGCCGGCCCAGGCCGAGGTCTACGGCGCCAGGGCCGATGCGCTGCGGCGACGCTTCGACGAGGCCTTCTTCGATGCGGCGCTCGGCACCTACGTCATCGCTCTCGACGGCGCCAAGCGCCCGTGCCGCGTCCGCTCCTCGAACGCCGGGCACGTGCTCTTCACCGGGCTCGCCGAGCCGGAGCGCGCGGTGGCCGTGATGCGGACGCTGATGGGGAGCTCCTCCTACTGCGGCTGGGGGGTGCGGACCATCGCGGATACGGAAGCGCGCTACAACCCGATGAGCTACCACAACGGCTCGGTCTGGCCGCACGACAACGCCCTGATCGCCGCCGGCTTCGCCCGCTACGGCTATCGCGGCGAGGCCGCGCGCCTGTTCCAGGGCCTGTTCGAGGCGTCGACCTACATCGACATGCGCCGCCTGCCGGAGCTCTTCTGCGGCTTTGCGCGCCAGCGCACCCAGGGTCCGACCTTCTATCCCGTCGCCTGCGCCCCGCAGGCCTGGGCAGCGGCCACGCCGCTGTCGCTGCTCCAGTCCTGCCTCGGCCTCGGTTTCGATCCGGACGGCATGAAGATCACCTTCGACCATCCGGTGCTGCCGGATTTCCTCGACCACGTGACCTTGCGGCGGCTGTCGCTCGCCGGCAGCGTCGTCGACATCGCCCTGCGCCGCTCCCGCGCCCAGGTCGTCGTCGAAGTGCTCAGTCGTTCCGGCCCGGTCCGCGTGCTGACGACGAACTGAACGACAGGATGCCAGGACGCGGGATGCCCGCGACAGGCGCGGGCATGGCGGCAGGGCGTATCGGCGCCACCCTCCACCAGCCCGTCGCGACCCATCAGGTACGGCTGATCGAAACACCGCCGTCGACCAGCACCGCCGCGCCGGTCATGAAGCTCGCCGCATCCGAGGCGAGGTGCAGCACGCAGCGGGCGATCTCCTCCGGCTGCGCCATCCGCTTCAGAGCGTGCAGGCCTTCGATGAAGGCGAGCAGCTCGGGCGTCGCGTCGGGCGCGTTGGTGATGGCTGCCGGGGTGTCGGTGCCGCCCGGCAGGATGGCGTTGGCGCGCACGCCCTTGGGCCCGAATTCGGCCGCGATGACCTTCATGAGCCCGATCATGCCCGCCTTGCTGGCCGCATAGGCGGACATGCCCGGCATGCCGACCGTGTGGCCGACGAAGGTGGAGGTGAAGATGAGCGATCCCCCGCCCCGCGCCAGCATCGCCGGCACCTGCCGGCGCGCACCGAGGAACGCCCCCGTCAGGTTGATGTCGAGGATCGTCCGCCACGCGTCGGGAGAAAGCTGATCGAGCGGTGCCATGTCTCCGACGACGCCGGCGTTGTTGAAGGCGATGTCGAGGCCACCGAAGCGCTCGACCGCCGCCGCGACGGCTGCCTCGTGCAGCGCCTCCTCGCGCACGTCGCCATCAACCGCGCAGGCTGCGCCGCCGGCCGCGGCGATCTCCTCCACGAGGGCGTCGAGGGCCTCCCTGCGGCGGGCGGTCACGACGACCCTGGCCCCTTCGCGCGCGAAGAGGAGGGCGGTGGCGCGCCCGATGCCGGAGCTCGCGCCCGTGACGATGGCGACCTTGTCCTTGAGCATATCCATGTGCAAACCCTTCGAAATGACCGCCGGGCGGCCGGAAGGGCTACAACCTCGCAGGCGCCGGAGCGGCGGGCACTCCGCTTCTTGCGCCCGAATTGACGCGGGAGCGCCGTCCCTCAGCGCTCGTAGGTGCCGACCAGGGTCACCTCCTCGATCAGGTGCCTTGTCGCCTTTTCCCAGACTTCCGCCACGCCGACCTCGTCGCGGATGCCGAGGCGCGGCTCGGAGATCGCCGCGAGGCGGAAGTAGTAGTGATGTACCCCATGGCCGGGCGGCGGCTGCGGGCCGTCATAGGCCTTGTTGCCGAAGTCGTTGCGGGCGAAGCGGAAGCTCTCGCCCGCGCCCGGATCTGCCCCCTGTGACAGCCCGCTCTGGTCGAAGGGAATGTCGTAGATGCCGAGATGGCGGAAGGTGCCGCGCGGCGCGTCAGGATCCTCGATCACGAGGACGAGGCTGCGCGTGCCTTCCGGCACGCCCGTCCAGCGCAAAGGAGGCATCAGGTTCTCGCCGTCGCGGGCGAAGGTGCGGGGGATTTTCTCGCCATCGGCGAAAGCGGGGCTCGTGAGCGTCAGGGCCATCGCCTCCTCCTGGAATTGTCGACCATCCTGCGCCGCGAACGGGAACTGCAGCGGATTGTTCCCGTGCCGTCCTCATTGTCCCCTACTCGAGGCGGCGGCGGAAGAGCCAGGCCGCGGCGGTCAGCGTCGCGGCGGCGATCAGCGCGAGCGGCAGGGTCTGGGCCGCGATCTCCGCCACCGGCAGGTCCTTCAGGAACACGCCCCTGACGATGATGAGGAAGTAGCGCAGCGGATTGACGATCGTGACCGGCTGCAGCCACTCGGGCATGTTCTCGATGGGCGTCGCGAAGCCGGACAGGAGCGTGGCCGGCACGAGCAGGAGGAAGGCCCCGAGGATGGCCTGCTGCTGGGTGGCCGCCAGCGCCGAGATGAAGAGGCCGAGGCCGGCGACGGACAGGAGATAGAACAAGGCGCTGCCATAGAGGAGGCCGAGCGAGCCGCGCAGCGGAATGCCGAAGACGAGGACGGCCGCCAGCACGTACAGCGTCAGATGCACCGAGCCGACGAGCATCGGCGGGATGACCTTGCCGATCAGGATCTCATGGGTGCGCAGCGGCGAGACCATCAGCTGGTCGAAGGTACCGAGCTCGCGCTCGCGCGCGATCGACAGCGCCGTGACGATGAGCCCGATGAGCAGCGCGATGCTGGCGACGAGGTTCGGCACCATGAACCACTGATAGATGAGATTGGGGTTGAACCAGTTGCGCGCCACCACATCGACCGGCGGCGGCGCCCGTCCGCCGCTGACGGCGATCTCCGCGCCAAGACCCTGGACGATGCGGGAGATGTAGCCGGCAACGATCTGCGACGCGTTGGACCGGCGCCCGTCGAGAATGACCTGCACCTTCGCCGGCACGCCGGCCGCAATGTCGCGCGAGAAGGTCGGCCCGATGGAGATGGCGGCGATCGCCTCCTGCCGGTCGATGGCCGCGGCGAGCGCCGCCTCGCCCGCCACCGGCACGACGCTGCGGAAGTCCGGCGCGCCTTCGAGCCGCTGCACCAGTTCCCGGCTCGCCGCGCCGGCATCCCTGTCGAGCACGACGAGATCGATGTTGGTGACGTCGAGCGTCGCCGCATAGGAGAAGACGAGGAGCTGCACGAGCGGCGGGCCGACGAGGATGAGCCGCGCCTTCGGGTCGCGCAGCAGCGCCAGCAGCTCCTTGACGATGAGGGCCTTGAGGCGCGTCCACCACATGTCAGGCGATCCGCTTGGCGGTGTTGCGCGCGGCGAGCACGAAGAGGACGAAACCCATCCCCGCCATGACGGCAATGGCGGGCAGGAACATCGACCAGATGTCGCCGGCGAGGAACACGGTCTGCAGGCTCGGGATGAGGTAGCGCGCCGGCACGATCATGGTCAGCCACTGGATCGGGCCCGGCATGGAATTGATCTCGAAGAGGAAGCCCGACAGGAGGAACGCCGGCAGGAAGCCGGACATGAGCGCCAGCTGCGAGGCGAGGAACTGGTTCTTGGTGGCCGCCGAGATGAGGAGCCCCTGCCCCAGAGCCGGCATGAGGAAGGCGGCCGAGAGCGCATAGAGCGCGACGAGCGAGCCGCGGAACGGCACGCCGAAGAGGAAGACGGCGAGGCCGACGCACAGCGTCATCGCGCCGAGCGCCAGAACGAAATAGGGCAGGATCTTGCCGATCAGCAGCTCCGCCGCGCTCACCGGCGTCGCCATCAGCGCCTCCATGGTGCCGCGCTCCCATTCGCGCGCGATGACGAGCGAGGTCAGCAGGGTGCCGACCAGCGTCATGACGATGGCGATGGCGCCCGGCACCAGGAAGAAGCGGCTGGCGAGCTCCGGGTTGAACCAGAAGCGCTGCTCGACCGCGACGCCGACCGGTGCCGATGCCGACTCGCTCGCCCGCACGGCCGCCCAGGTGGCGACGACGCCGCGCGCGTAGTTCTGGACGAAGTTTGCGGTATTGGGCTCGGCGCCGTCGACGAGCACCTGGATGGCGGCGGGGCGACGGCCGGCGAGATCGGCGGCGAAGGTCGACGGGATGACGACGATGCCGCGCACCCGGCCGAGCACCAGCGCCTCCTCGAATTCACGCCGGTCGTGCCCGTCGATGACGTCGAAATAGCGCGAGGCCCGAAAACTCGCCGCGAGGTCCTGCGCCGACGGCGTCGTCTCCTCGACGACGAGGCCGATGCGGGTGCGCGTCGTGTCGAGCGACACGCCGTAGCCGAAGAGGAAGACGAGGATGAACGGCAGCACGAAGGCGATGAGGATGCTGCTCGGATCGCGCACGATCTGCAGCGCCTCCTTGCGCACGAGGGCCCAGAGCCGCCTGAGGCGGCCGGTGCGGTCCGTGCTATTGGGCGCGCTCGTCATGCCGCCTCTGCCAGGCGTGATCGCTCGATGAGGGCGATGAAGGCGTCCTCCATCGTGGGGTCGGGCCGCTCGGGGCTTGCGACGCTCGCCCGCAATTCGTCAGGCGAGCCGAGGGCGATGGCCCGTCCGCGATAGATGAGCGCGATGCGGTCGCAATACTCCGCCTCGTCCATGAAATGGGTGGTGACGAGGACCGTCACGCCCTTCTCGACGAGGCCGTTGATATGCGTCCAGAACTCCCGGCGCGTGACCGGATCGACGCCGGAGGTCGGCTCGTCGAGGAAGAGCGCGGCGGGATCGTGCATGACGGCGCAGGCGAGCGCGAGGCGCTGCTTGAGGCCGAGCGGCAGGTCCTTCGCCGACATGCCGGCATGGGGGGACAGGGCGAAGACCTCCTTCATCAGCGCCGTGCGCTCGTGACGGCGGGCGCCGCCGAGCCCGTAGGCGCCGGCGAAGAAGGCGAGGTTCTGGTCGACGCTGAGGTCGCCGTAGAGCGAGAATTTCTGCGCCATGTAGCCGAGCTGGTTGCGCGCCTCGGCCGACTTGCGCCGAAGATCGAAACCGGCGACCCGGCCCTCGCCGCTCGTCGGCTTGAGGAGGCCGCAGAGCATCTTGAAGGTGGTCGACTTGCCGGCCCCGTTCGGGCCGAGCAGGCCGAAGATCTGCCCGCGCGGGATGGAGAAGCTGATGTCGTCGGCCGCCGTGAAGTCGCCGAAGCGCTTGGTGAGCCCGCGCGCCTCGATGACGGCCTCGTCGCCGCCAGCGGCCCGCATCGGGCTCGCCTCGGCCAGTTGCGAGCGCCCGCCGGGGCCGCCGCCGAGCATGTCGATGAAGGCATCCTCGAAGCGTGGCGGCGTCGGCCGCACCTCGGCGCCCTCCCCGGCCCGGCTCCTGGCCTCAGTGATGGCCGCGTCCTTCTCCTCGGCGCCCCCTGCGACCACGAGGCGGATGGTCTCGCCCTGGATGACGCCGTCGACGATGCCGCGACCGCCGAGCACCTCGGCAAGCACCGCGCGCCTGCCCTGCCCGACGCCGGTCAGCCTGAAGACACGGCCATCCACCTGCTGGGTGAGATCCCCCGGCGGGCCGGAGAAGAGCAATTCGCCGGCATTGAGGAGCAGCACGCGGTCGCAGGCCTCCGCCTCGTCGAGATAGGCAGTCGACCACAGGACGCCGATGCCTTCGCCGGCGAGCTCCTTGACCATCGCCCACAGGTCGCGCCGGGAGACCGGATCGACGCCGACGCTCGGCTCGTCGAGCAGCAGGAGCCGCGGCTTCGTGAGCAGCGCGCAGGCGAGGCCGAGCTTCTGCTTCATGCCGCCCGACAGGCGGCCGGCGAGGCGCCCGGTGAACCGCTTGAGATCCGTGAAGGACAGGAGCCGCTCGAAGACCTCCGCGCGCTCGGCCGGAGGGAGCCCACGAAGGTCCGCATAAAGATCGAGGTTCTCCGCGACCGACAGGTCCTCGTAGAGCCCGAAGCGCTGCGGCATGTAGCCGATGGCCGCCTGCACGGCCGCCGCTTCGCTGCGCGTGTCGAAGCCGAGCACCGAGAGCCGCCCCTCGTCCGGCAGGAGCAGGCCGGTCATGAGGCGGATCAGCGTCGTCTTGCCCGCGCCGTCCGGCCCGACGAGGCCGGTGATGCCGCCCTCGACAAGGCCGGAGACATTCCGCAGTGCCGGTGCTCCCTGGCCGAAGTCCAGGGTCACGTTCTCGATGCGGACGACGGGCTCGGCCATCTCATCCGCCTCCCGCCTCCGCCGCCGGCCGGGGCACCCTGACCGTGACAGGCATGCCCTGCCTGAGGCTGCCGTCCGGCGCGTCGACGACGATGCGCAGGCGATAGACGAGATCGGTCCGCAACGCCGGGGTCTCCACCGATTTCGGCGTGAACTCGGCCACCGGCGAGACGAAGCCGACCGTGCCCCGGTGCGCACGTCCCGGCTCCGTGTCGTTCGTCACCTCCACCGTCATGCCGGGCCGGATGCGGCCGAGGTCCGACTCGCCGACATAGGCGCGCACGAAGACGGGCGCTTCGAGCGACAGCACGTAGACGACGTCGCCGCTCGCCACGATGGCGCCCGGTTCCTCGACACGCGAGAGGATGACGCCCGCCGACGGCGCGCGGAGCTCGGTATCGGCGAGGCCGGTCCGCGCCGCCGCGAGGCTCGCCCGCGCGGCGTCGAGATTGGCCCGGGCGGCGGCGATGTCCTCCGGGCGCGTGCCGTCCTCGAGGAGGCGCAGGGCGGCACGAGCCGATTCGACGCGCGCCCGGGCCATGTCACGGGCCGCCGTCGCCTGGTCGAGATTGGCCTGCGAGGCGGCGCCGCTCGGCCTGAGCTGGTTCTGCCGCTCGAAGGCGAGCTCGGCATTCTCGAGATCGGCCTGCCGTTCGACATGGGCTGCACGGGCCTGCTCGATCTCGGCCGGACGCGGCCCGGCCACGAGCTTCTCGAGCACCGCCTCGAGGCTCGCAACCTGCGCCTCGGCTGCGCGAACGGCGTCCTCGGCCGGCCCGGCGTCGAGGCGGGCGAGCAGCTGCCCTGCCGCGACCCGGTCGCCCTCGTCGACCAGCGCCTCGGCGATGCGGCCACCGACGCGGAAGCCGAGGCGCGCCTGCCGGATGTCGACATTGCCGTAGAGCGTCAAGGCCTCGTTGCGGTCCTCCCGCCAGCCGAACCGGCCCGGCAGGTCGAACCACCAGCCGGCGGCAGCCACGGCAAGGGCAAGAGCGAGGAGGATGGCCGCCTTGCGGCCTCTGCTGCCGCTCATGGCGCGCCTCCCGGCCTGAGATCCGCCACGAGCGTGCGGGCGAGGCGCCGCACATGCTCCGCCTCCTCCGGACCGATCGCATCCCACGCGAGCTGGCGCAGCACCGCGGCATGGGCGACGCGAAACACCATCACGCCGCCGAGCAGGGCCAGGGTCCTGAGGCGCACGCCGTCTGCATCGGGATCCGCCGCGACGAGAATGCCGACCAGCCGGCGGGCCACGCCGAGCGTCGGCTCCATGACACCTCCGTAGATGCGCTGGAACGCCTCCGTCGGCGCCATCTGCTCGCGGATCAGGAACCGCGCCCAGCGCTCCGAGCGCGGGCTGACGAAGAGCGCCGCCATCGCCTCGAGCATCTCGGCCAGCAGGGCCTGCGCCTCCTCCCGGCCGATCGGCGCCGCTTGCCCTTCTGCCTGTGAAAGCCGTTCGCGCAACCGCTCGCGCAGGGGAGCGACATGGGCCTGGATGAGCCCGGCCAGATACTCGGCGGTCGCGAGATAGAGCCCTTCCTTGCTGCCGAAATAGTAGGGAATGGCCTGAAGGTTGACCCCGGCTGCGTCGGCGAGCTTGCGTGTGCTGGCGCCGTCGAAGCCGAACAGGCCGAAGACGTCGATGGCCGCGTTCAGCAGCCTCTCACGGGCGGCGTCACCCCGCCGCGGTGGTTCGTGCGTCGTTGACATGAGGCCAGGATACGGCTGCCGATCAATTCAGTCAATCGATTGATTTCCGACTGCGGCGGCTACCCGACTGTTTTTCTGCATTAACCATAGTTTTGTGAAATATAGACCGTCTGTACAGGGTCGTTGACTTTTTGTTAACCGCTCCATTAAGTGGGCGAGTCGTTTTTATGCGAGGAAACCTATGCGTATTCTGTTCGTTGCGGGGGCGCTCGCGCTGACCTTGGCCGCCTGCCAGACGGCCCAGGAATCGGCGGTCGACGCGGAGTTCACCTGTCGTGAAGCCGGTCTGCGGCCGGGCACGCGCGCTTATGACCGCTGCGTCAACGCGGCCTACAACAGCAATCGCCGCCAGGCTGACCAGGCAGCCTCGCAGGTGGCCGTCGGCACGGCTGCCGCCCTCGTCGGTGGCGCCGTTCTGGGGGCCGCGACCGCCCCGCGCGGTTACTACTATCGCTGCAACGCCTGGGGTTGCTGGTAGCAGCCAGGCGACACCGCAAGTAAAAGCCCGGCCGGAGGTGTCTCCGGCCGGGCTTTTCTTTGCCGGACGCGGATCCTCAATCCGCCTGCGGGACCGGCAAGGGGAAGAGCGACCGGTAGGGCCGGGCTTCGTCCACCGCCCGCGCAAAGGACGGGCGCGCCAGCAGCCGGCTGCGATAGGCGTGGACATGGGCGCAGGCCGCCGGGATGGGATGCGTCCAATGGGCATAGAACAGGAACGGCGCCGCCCCGCAGTCGGCGAGGGTGAACGCCTCACCCGCCGCCCAGACCCGCCCGGCCATCACCCCATCGAGCCAGCGGTAGGCACGGTCCAGCATCTCGCGCGCCTCGGCGACGCCCCGGCCGTCCTTCTCCGCCTCGGTCCGGAGAGCGTCGAAGACGATCTTCTGCTGGGGCGTAGAAATGTAGTTGTCGAAGAAGCGGTCCATCAGCCGCACCTCGAGCGCTGCCCGCGGGTCCTCCGGCACCAGCCGGAGCGAGCCTGGATGATGGAGATCGAGATATTCGATGATGATGCTGGCTTCCATGACCGGACAGCCATCGTCGACCAGCACGGGAAAGCGCCGCAGCGGCCAAACGGCCGCCAGTTCCGCCATCGCCTCCGGCCCGTCCAGCATGCGCAGGGCGAAGGGCACATCCTTCTCGTACAGCGCCACCAGCGCCTTCTGGCAATAGGAGGAGAAGGGATGGGCAAAGAGCGTCAGGGTCACGACCGGCCTCCTCGTTCTCGTGCGGCAGACGGCGCAGCTCGAGCCGGATCATCCCGATCGGCCACCGTGCCCGCCAGAGACTGATTGCGATTTGCAATCGGTTTTCTTCTCGCCCATCTGATTGTAGTTTGCAAGCAGATAGTGAGGTCCCGCGTTGAGCAACGCCTGCCGGTCCGGCTGCCCCATCAACCTGACGCTGGAGATGCTCGGCGATCGCTGGAGCCTCATCGTCATCCGCGATCTCATGTTCGGCAATCGCCGGCACTTCCGCGAGCTGCTCACCGGATCCGAGGAAGGAATCGCCTCGAACATCCTCGCCGACCGCCTGAAGCGGCTCGTCGCAGCGGGGCTCCTGACCAAGAGCGACGACCCGGCCCACCGGCAGAAGGCGGTCTATTCCCTGACCGAACCGGCGATCCAGCTCGTGCCGCTGCTTGCGCAGATGGGCGCCTGGGGCAGCCGCCACACGCCGGCCTCACCTGAACTGTCCATTCGGGCCAAGCTGCTCGAGGAGGGCGGCCCGCCGTTGTGGGAGGCCTTCATGGACGAGCTGCGCAGCCTGCATCTCGGCGCGCCGGCCAAAGGCCCGTCCGTGCTGGCGCGGCTGCAGGCCGCCTATGAGGCGGCCGTCGCACACGAGGCAGCCGGCACCTGAAGCACGACGCCGGTGGGCGGCCCTACAGCGGCCGCTTCAGCTTCTTGGCGATGACGCCGATGATGCCCTCGCGGAACAGCATCACGCAGATGACGAAGATGATGCCCTGGATGACCGTGACCCAGGCGCCGAGATGGGCGAGATAGTTCTGCATGGTCACGATGACCGCTGCCCCGACCATGGGACCGAAGACCGTGCCCATGCCGCCGACGAGGGTCATCAGCACCACCTCGCCCGACATGGTCCAGTGCACGTCCGTCAGCGATGCAAGCTGGAAGACGATGGCCTTCGTCGCACCAGCGAGCCCCGCCAGCGTCGCCGACAGCGTGAAGACGACGAGCTTGTAGCGGTTGGTGGCATAGCCGAGCGAGATGGCGCGCGGCTCGTTGTCGCGAATGGCCTTCAGCACCTGGCCGAAGGGCGAGTGGATGACGCGATAGATGAAGAGCACGCCGGCGAGGAAGATCACCGCGACGAGATAATAGAGCGTCGTGTCGCGCGACAGGTCGATGAGGCCGAACAGGCGCCCGCGCGGCACGGCCTGGATGCCGTCCTCGCCACCCGTGAACGGGGCCTGCAGCGAGAAGAAGAAGACCATCTGGGCGAGCGCCAGCGTGATCATGGCGAAATAGATGCCTTGCCGGCGGATGGCGAGCGAGCCGAAGACGAAGCCCAGCGCCGCCGCCGCCGCCGTGCCGAAGAGGATGGCGAGCTCGGGCGGCATGCCCCAGACCTTGGCCGTATGCGCGCAGATGTAGCTCGCCGTGCCGAGATAGGCCGCGTGGCCGAAGGACAACAGGCCACCGTAACCGAGCAGCAGGTTGAAGGCGCAGGCGAAGAGCGCGAAGCACAGCACCTTCATGAGGAAGACGGGATAGAGCAGGAACGGCGCCCCGGCCAGGAAGACGGCGATGGCGATGAAGATCGCCCGATGCAGATTGGCGGCCTCCACCGCCGCCCGCGTGGTCGGCGCCGTCGCCATTCTCTCGCTGACGCTCGCCATCACGCGGTCCTCCCGAACAGTCCGGCCGGCTTGACGAGCAGCACCACGACCATGACGACGAAGATCACGGTGGCGGCGGCCTCCGGATAGAACACCTTGGTCAGCCCCTCGATGAGGCCGAGGCCGAAACCGGTGACGATGGAGCCGAGGATCGAGCCCATGCCGCCGATGACGACGACAGCGAAGACGACGATGATGAGGTCGGCCCCCATGTTGGGATTGACCGAATAGATGGGCGCCGCCAGCACGCCGGCGAGCGCAGCGAGGCCGACGCCGAAGCCGTAGGTCAGCGTGATGAGCCGCGGCACGTTGATGCCGAAGGCCTGCACCAGCGTCGGGTTCTCCGTCGCAGCGCGCAGATAGGCGCCGAGCCGCGTCTTCTCGATGACGAACCAGGTGGCGAGGCACACCGCGAGCGAGGCGATCACCACCCAGCCGCGGTAGTTGGGCAGGAACATGAAGCCGAGGTTGCGGCCTCCCGCGAGCTCCGGCGGAATGCTGTAGGGCAGGCCCGAGACGCCGTACTGGTTGCGGAACAGCCCCTGGATGATGAGGGCGAGGCCGAAGGTGAGCAGCAGGCCGTAGAGATGGTCGAGATCGCGCAGGCGCGCGAGGAACAGCCGGTCGATGACGATGCCCGTGGCGCCGACGATCACCGGCGCCAGGAGAAGCGCCCACCAGTAGCCGATGCCGGCATAGTTGAGCAGCATCCAGGCCACGAAGGCGCCCATCATGTACTGGGCCCCGTGGGTGAAGTTGATGATGTTGAGCAGCCCGAAGATGATCGCGAGCCCGAGACTCAGGATCGCGTAGAACGAGCCGTTGATGAGGCCGAGCAGCAGCTGGCCGAAAAGCGCCTGAGGCGGAATTCCCAGAAGTTCGAACATCTCTCGACCGGCCCGTATACGCGCGGCGGGGGATGCCGGGGCGGCGCCGCCGCCCCGGCCCTTCACGTCAGCCCTTGACCAGGGGGCATTCGCCCTGGTCGAGCGGGCGGAAGGCCTCGGCCGCGGGGATGGTGGCGACGAGCTTGTAGAAATCCCACGGACCCTTCGACTCCTCGGGCTTCTTCACCTCGAAGAGATACATGTCGTGGATCTTGCGGCCGTCGGCCCGCACCTCGCCCTTGCCGAAGAGCGGATCCTCGGTCGGCGTCTCCTTCATCTTCGCCATCACCTTGGCGCTGTCCTTGTCCTTCAGCGCCTCGACGGCCTTGAGATAGTGCAGCGTGCCCGCATAGACGCCGGCCTGGACCATGGTCGGCATCTTGCCGCCGCTCTTCTCGGCGAAGCGCTTGGCGAAGGCGCGGGTCTCGTCGTTGAGGTCCCAGTAGAAGGATTCGGTCAGCACCAGGCCCTGCGCCGTCTGCAGGCCGAGGGCGTTGACGTCGGTGATGAACACGAGCAGCCCGGCAAGGTTCTGCCCCGCCTGGGTGATGCCGAATTCCGCCGCCTGCTTGATCGAGTTGATCGTGTCGCCGCCGGCATTGGCGAGGCCGATCACCTTGGCGCCGGAGGACTGGGCCTGCAGCAGGAAGGAGGAGAAGTCGCTGCCGGGGAAGGGATGGCGCACGGTGCCGAGCACCTTGCCGCCCGACTTCTCGACGACGGCGATGGTGTCGCGCTCGAGCGCGTGGCCGAAGGCATAATCCGCCGTCAGGAAGAACCAGGTGTCGCCGCCCGTCTTGACCATGGCGCTGCCGGTGCCGTTGGCGAGGGCCCAGGTGTCGTAGGTCCAGTGGATGGTGTTGGGCGAGCATTGCTTGCCGGTGAGATCGGACGCCGCCGCACCGGAGTTGATGAAGATCTTGTTCTTCTCGCGCGTGATCTGGTTGATGGCGAGCGCAACCGACGAGGTCGGCACGTCGAGGATCACGTCGACGCCATCCTGGTCGTACCACTGGCGTGCGATATTGGAGCCGATGTCCGGCTTGTTCTGGTGGTCGGCCGAGATGATCTCGACGTTGATGCCCTTCTCCTTGGCCTTGAAATCCTCCGCCGCCATGCGCGCGGCGATGACCGAGCCCTCGCCCGAGAGGTCGGCATAGAGGCCGGAGCGGTCGTTGAGCACGCCGAGCTTCACCGAGACCTGTGCCTGAGCCCCGCCGGCGAACAGGGCGACGAGCGCCGTGGCCAGCAACATGCGTCCTGTCTTCATGGACTTGTTCCTCCTCGTCTCTTCCCCACTGCGGCCAGGCCGCAGGCGCTAGACGCCGAGATAGGCGTGCAGCTTGTCGATATTGGCATCGAGTTCCGCGTTGGGGATCATGTCGACCACCCGCCCCTGCTCGACGACGTAGTGCCGGTCCGCCACGCGGGAGGCGAACCGGAAGTTCTGCTCGACGAGGACGATGGTGAAGCCCTCGTTCTTGAGCCGCGCGATGGTGCGCCCGATATCGTCGACGATGACGGGCGCAAGGCCTTCCGTCGGCTCGTCGAGCAAAAGGAGCCGCGCCCCCGTGCGCAGGATGCGGCCGATGGCGAGCATCTGCTGTTCGCCCCCCGACAGCTTGGTGCCCTGGCTCGCGAGCCGCTCCCTCAGATTGGGGAACAATTCGAAGATCTGCTCCACGGAGAGGCCACCGGGCCGCACCTGCGGCGGCAGGAGCAGGTTCTCCTCCACCGACAGCGAGGAGAAGATGCCCCGTTCCTCCGGGCAATAGCCGATGCCGAGCCGCGCGATGGTGCGCGACGGCATGCGCACGGTCTCGACCCCGTCGAAGACGACGGAGCCGGTGCGCTTCCTCATGATGCCGATGATCGACTTCAGCGTCGTCGTCTTGCCCGCGCCGTTGCGCCCGAGCAGCGTCACCACCTCGCCCGGCGCCACGTCGAAATCGATGCCGTGCAGCACGTGGCCCTCGCCGTACCAGGCGTTGAGGCCGCGCACGGAAAGGAGCGGCGCCGTCGCCGCCTTCGTCGCGATGTCGCGTGCCGCCTCAGGCATGACCGGCTCCGATATAGGCCTCGATCACGGCGGGATTGCTGGAGACGGTGGCGTAGTTGCCCTCCGCCAGAACCTTGCCGCGGGCAAGCACCGTGATGTGGTCCGACAGCGAGGCGACGACCGACAGGTTGTGCTCGACCATCAGGATCGTGCGGTTGGCCGAGACGCGCCGGATCAGCGCGGCGATGCGCTCGACGTCCTCGTGCCCCATGCCCGCCATCGGCTCGTCGAGCAGGAGCATCTCGGGATCGAGCGCCAGCGTCGTCGCGATCTCCAGGGCGCGCTTGCGCCCGTAGGACAATTCGACCGCCGGCATCGCCGCGAAATCGGCGAGCCCGACCGCGTCGAGCAAATTGAGCGCCTCGTCGTTCAGCGCGCGCAGCACCCGCTCCGAACGCCAGAAGTCGAACGAGCCGCCGCGCTTGCGCTGCAGGGCGACGCGCACGTTCTCGAGCGCCGTCAGATGCGGGAAGACGGCGGAGATCTGGAAGGAGCGCACAAGCCCGAGCCGGGCGACGGTCGCCGGCCTGAGCGCGGTGATGTCGTTCCCCTTGAAGGTGATCGTACCCTTCGTCGGGGTGAGGAATTTGGTCAGAAGATTGAAACAGGTCGTCTTGCCGGCCCCGTTGGGACCGATGAGCGCATGGATCGTGCCCCGGCGGATGTCCAGACTGACCCCGTCGACCGCTACGAACCCCTTGAATTCAATCGTCAGATCCCTCGTCGATAGAATGATATCGGCGGTCACGATGCCGTTCTGTCCTCTGGGCTTTTTTATTTTGAGCCTTGTCCTTGGACTGTGCACCGCCTCTCGCGTCAAAATCAACCGGCTTTTGCGCCGAAAGGATGCGCATAATTGGGAATGGAC
The DNA here is from genome assembly GCF_014196925.1 of Chelatococcus caeni. Taxonomy (GTDB): domain Bacteria; phylum Pseudomonadota; class Alphaproteobacteria; order Rhizobiales; family Beijerinckiaceae; genus Chelatococcus_A; species Chelatococcus_A caeni. Next base: position 83,245 of record NZ_JACIEN010000005.1, read on the forward strand.
CGCCGCAGACCCGCCGGGGCAGCCGGTTGGCGCCGAATCCGGCCGCTTCCCTCCGTCACGCGAAGCGCTTCGCCCCGGCGACGCACAGGACGACGCCGGCGGTGACGGCCATCATCGCCGCATCGACGCTCTCGCCAAGCAGCGCCGCGGCGATGGTGAGGCCGAAGAAGGGCTGCAGCAGCTGCAGCTGGCCGACGGCCGCGATGCCGCCCTGGGCAAGGCCGCGATACCAGAAGACGAAGCCGATGAGCATGCTGAACAACGACACATAGGCAAGACCCAGCCAGGCCTCCTGCGAGGTGCCGGCGAAGGAGGCGGGCATGGTGAGGAGGGCGAGCAGCAGCATCACCGGCAGGGCAAGCACGAGCGCCCAGGAGATGACCTGCCAGCCGCCGAGGCGGCGCGACAGCACCGCCCCCTCCGCATAGCCGAGGCCGCAGGCGACGATGGCGCCGAGCATCAGGAGGTCGCCGGTCAGCGAGGCGGAGAAGCCGCGGGAGGCGGCAAAGCCGGCGACGAGCGCGCTGCCGAGGCAGGAGAACAGCCAGAAGACGGGGCGCGGCCGCTCGCCGCCGCGCAGCGTGGCGAAGATCGCCGTCATGAGCGGCAGGAGCCCGACGAAGACGATGGAATGGGCGGCGGTGACGTGACGGAGCGCCAGCGCCGTCAGGAGCGGGAAGCCGACGACCACGCCGAGGGCCACGACGGCGAGCGGGCGCAGGTCCTCGCGCCGCGGCATCGTCTGCCGGAAGAGGACGAGGAGCGCGCCGCCGCACAGGCCGGCGATCACCGCCCGCGCCAGCGTGAGGAAGACGGGGTCGAACCCCGCCACCGCCACGCGCGTCGCCGGCAGCGACCCGCTGAAGATCAGCACGCCGAGGAAACCGTTGATCCAGCCGCTCACAGACCTGTCCATCGCCATCCGCTCCCGATGCCGTGGTATCGCGCCGTGGTGCTGGCGGCGCCAGAGACAGTTCAGTACAATCTGCGATTACTGTTCTGGTCCATGGAGCAATACAGTTGCGATGAACGCCCCGTTGCCCCGGGAGGCCGGCAGCCGCGTCGCGCAGGTCGCGGCCGCCATCCGCGCCCGCATCGCGGAGCGCTCGCTGGCGCCCGGCGCGCGGCTGCCCTCCATCCGCAAGCTCGCCGCCGCGATGCAGGTGTCGCCGTCGACGGTGGTCGAAGCCTACGAGCGTCTCGTCGCCGCCGGCGCCATCCGGGCGCGCCGCGGCTCCGGCTTCTACGTCTGCGGCCCGTCGGAACCGCTGACCCTGAGCGCGCTCGCCCCCCGGCTGGAGCGCGCCGTCGATCCGCTCTGGGTGTCGCGGCAGGCCCTCGAGACCGACGAGGGCGTGCTGAAGCCGGGCTGCGGCTGGCTGCCGGCCGATTGGATGCCGCAGGAGGCGCTGCGGCGCGCGCTGCGCACACTCGCCCGCTCGGGCGCGGATGCGGCCCTCGCTGACTACGGCACGCCGCTCGGGCTGCCCGCGCTCCGCCAGCTCATCGCCCGGCGCATGGCGGAGCGCGGCATCACCGTTTCGCCCGACCAGATCATCCTCACCGAATCGGGCACCCACGCGCTCGATCTTCTCTGCCGCTTCCTCCTCAGCCCCGGCGACACGGTGCTGGTCGACGATCCCTGCTACTTCAACTTCCTCGCACTCCTGCGCGCCCACAGGGCGAAGGTCGTCGGCTTGCCGATGACGCCGGCAGGACCGGACGTGGAACGCTTCGCCGCCATCCTCGCGGCCGAGCGGCCCCGGCTCTACGTCACCAATGCCGGCCTGCACAACCCGACGGGCGCCGTCGCCTCGCCGGCCGTCGCGCATCGCCTGCTGCGCCTCGCCGAGGCGCACGACCTCACCATCGTCGAGGACGACATCTTCGCGGATTTCGAGGAGGAGCCGGCCCCGCGGCTCGCCGCGCTCGACGGGCTCGAACGCGTCATCGAGGTCGGCAGCTTCGCCAAGACGCTCTCGGCCTCGGCGCGCTGCGGCTTCATCGCGATGCGGCCGGACTGGATCGAGCCGCTGACGGATCTGAAGACGGCGACGAGCTTCGGCGGCGCGCATCTTGCCAGCCACATCGCCTTCGCCATTCTCGCCGACGGGGGCTATCGCCGGCATATGGAGGGCGTGCGGAGGCGCCTTGCCCGCGCCCGCCAGCGCACGCTGGCGCGGCTCGGCGAGCTCGGCATCGCGCCGTGGGTGGAGCCGCGCGCCGGCATGTTCCTCTGGTGCCGCCTGCCCGGGGGGCGCGATGCCGCCGCGGTCGCGCGTCATGCGCTCGGCCGGGGCGTGGTGCTGGCGCCCGGCAATGCCTTCAGCGCCTCGCGAAGCGCGGCGGCCTTCCTGCGCTTCAACGTCGCCCAGTCCGCCGATCCGCGCATCTACGCCGTTCTCGCCGAAGCGATGGCGACGTGAAGCGGGGCGGCCTGCATCACGCCGCCCCGCCCGGCTCTGCCGATGCCCGCGATCAGACGCGGGCGAAATTCGCCGTGGCCCGGCCCTTGAGGAAATGGCCCTGGCCCATGGTGGCGAAATCGAGGGCGAGGCCGGCGGCGCCGTCGATCAGGTCCATGATGCTGCCGTGGCGCAGCCCGTCGACGAGTTGCAGGGCCGGGCCGACGAAGGGCACCAGACCCGACAGGGATCTCAGCGCCGTCCCGAACTGGCCGGAGAACAGCCCCTTCGCCGCGTCATAGACATTGCCGATGATCGGGATCGACCGCACCGCCTGCTCCAGGCTGCCCCTGGCGAGGCCGTTGAGGACACCGAAGGGAATGCCGACGAGCGGCAGCTTGCCGAGGATGTTGCCGGCCAGGCCGAGAACGCCCTTGGCCAGGCCCTTGAACCACCCGAACAGACCGCCGGAGCTGGGCCGGAAGTCGCCGGCAACCGATATCCGGGCCTGCGGGCCCGATCGGGGCGTGAAATCCCCGTTGATGGAAAACTGCGCCGGTCGGCCCATGGCCTGCCCACCGCGCACGGAACCGCTGCCCAACTGGGCAGCGGCCCGAGTCGCGCTGGACCAGTTGCCCGTCAGGACAGCGCCGCCTCCGGGGCTGCGCAAGGTGAGATTGACGGCTATACTCATAATATATCTCCCAATGAAGCACCTCCCGCGCCACAATCACGGGATGAATATTGCCTGTTCAGGAGAGCTCATATGAGCGGCAAGATCGATATCGAAGGAGAGAAATTGTATTTTTCGGAGCGAGATCGCCGGAGATGCATGACACATGGCCGATCTACGATCCCCGCGCGTAACGAATGACCGCTGCTTGGTGGTCTGACAACCGGCGTGATTGACCATGTGGGCGGTCCGAATAGCCTGGGACGGGACCACCCGCGCGGCGAAAAGATCCGCTCAGGCCGGCCAGCTGCGCATCGCCAGGCGGCCGACCATCTGCAGCTCCGCGCGCGGGACGCCGTCGCGCGCCTGAACCGTCAGGCCCTGCAGCACCGTCTCAAGGAAACGGGCGAGCGCCGCCGCATCGGTGTCGGCCGGCAGCTCGCCGGCCGCGATGCCCTTGCGGATCCGCGCCTCGAACTGGTCGACGTGGCTGGCTCGCATCTCGGCGAGGGCCGTGCGAACGGACGTCGCCGCGGGAGAACAGTGCGTCGCCGCCGTCGCGACCATGCAGCCGGCCGGCTGGCCTTCGCGGGTCAATTCGCGCGCCGCAGCCTCGAACACCCGCTCGAAGGCCGTGCGCACCGGGATGTCCTCGGCGAGGATGCGCGCGGCATAGCTGCCAGGCCCCTCCAGATAGCGGTCGAGCGCGGCCTCGTACAGCTTCTCCTTGTTGCCGAAACAGGCGTAGAGGCTGGAGGGGCTGAGACGCATCGCGCCGGCGAGGTCGTCCATGGAGGTCGCCTCATAGCCCCGGTCCCAGAACAGGACCATGGCCGCATCCAGCGCCGCCTCCCGGTCGAAGCAGCGCGGACGCCCGCGCGGGCGCTTCTCCGCCGTCATGTCATTTTCTGGAACCATCGTTCTATAAATTCTTGACGGACCCTGTCCTGCTGCCTAACTGTGTCCCCATTATGGAGCAATCGCTCCAGTAATATCATGGGGCGCCTGCGCCGCAAAGCGCAAGTCGCCGCAGCACCGAGGTTCGTCACTCAGCCACCGGCGCTCCACGCCGTTTATCAGATCCCACTTTCATTCCGGAGCTGGATTCATGTCCACTGCCCCAACGGGAACCGCTTGCCTCGATTCAGCCCCTGCGCAGGCCGCGGGCCCGACCGCCCGCCACTGGCTCGCCGCCGGCTCGGTCGGCACCGCGGCCTTCGCGCTCGTAACCGCCGAGTTCCTGCCCGTCGGCCTGTTGCCGGCCATGGCCGCCGACATCGGCATCACCGAGGGCCAGGCCGGCCTCATGGTCACCATGGCGGGCGTGCTCGGCGCCATTGCCGCCCCCTCGGTAACGGTGGGTGCCGGGCGGCTCGACCGGCGCATCGTCCTCATGGTCCTCGTCGGCCTGCTCGTCCTTTCCAACCTGATCGTCGCGCTGTCCACCTCCTACCCCCTCATTCTTCTTGGCAGGCTGCTGCTCGGCATCGGTGTCGGCGGCTTCTGGTGCATCGGCGTCGCCATCGGCCCGCGGGTCGTGCCCGAGCCCACGGGCACGCGCGGCACCGCCATCATCTTCGCCGGCATCTCGCTTGGCACCGTCGCGGGCGTGCCGGCGGGGACCTTCATCGGCGATCTCTTCGGCTGGCGCGCGGCCTTCGCCGCCGCAGCGGGCATCGGGGTCGCGGTGCTCGTCGCGCAGGCGCTGCTGCTGCCGTCGCTGCCACCCCAGCGTGCCATCCGCTGGCGCGACCTGCCTGCCCTGCTTCACGTGCCGAAGGCGCGCATCGGGCTCCTGGCCGCCTTCGTCATGTTCGGCGGCCAGTTCTTCGCCTACACCTACATCGCGCCCTATCTCGTTCAGATCACGGGCCTCGGCTCGGGCATGGTGACGGGCCTGCTGCTCGCCTATGGCACCGCCGGCTTCTTCGGCAATATCGTCGGCAGCTGGGTGGCCGGAAAGGACGCGCGCACCGCCGTCGCCACCACTGCCCTCGTCCTCGGCGCCTCGGCGCTGGCGCTCGCCGCCTTCGGGGCGATCCCCATCGCCGCCATCGCCATCATCGTCGTCTGGGGGCTGGCCTTCGGCGCATTGCCCATTGCGACCCAGACCTTCATGTTCCGCGCCGCCTCCGAGGCGCTGGAGACCGGCGCCGCCCTGCTCGTGTCGCTGATCCAGGTTGCGATCGCCCTCGGTGCCACCGTCGGGGGCCTGACCGTCGACGGTCTCGGCCTCGTCAGCACCATGGTGGCGGGCGGCATCGTCATGATGCTCGGGGCGCCTGTGATCGCGATGCTCGGGCGCGAGCGCAGGGTCGCGGCCGCCGTTCCGCACTGAGAGCCCGACGCTGCACCAGCCCGGCATCCTGGTGCCGGGCCGGTGTGGCCGGTCACTTCCACCCCAGGTGCCGCTCGACCTGGTAGAGGAGATGCAGCACGACAGTGCCGACGAGGGTCGCGAAGATGGCGATGATCCAGAAGCCGAGGCCGACCGACAGGCCGATGGCCGCTGCGAGCCATACGCCCGCGCCGGTCGTCAGCCCATGCACCTCGCCCTTGGCGAAGACGATCAGCCCGGCGGCGAGGAAGGCGACGCCGGCCGTCACGGCCTCCACCACGCGCAGGGGGTCTGATCTCACCTGGTCGATGTCATAGATCGGCGCACGAACGACCTCGCCGGCGAGGAGTCCGAAGACCGCCGCCGCGAGGCCGACGAGAAGATGCGTGCGCAGGCCCGCCGGCCGGCCGCGCACCTCGCGCTCGATGCCGATGACGGTGACGCACAGCAGCGCCCCGCAGATCCGCGCGAGCATGACGTGATAAGGCACCGCCGTGCGCGGCAGGATGTCGGCCACGATGTCAGCGAGCGCCTGCTCCAAGTCGCTCTCCCATGTCGCGCTCCCTTCCCGTTCGCCCGTTCCCGGCCGTCAGGACTTCGATGCGTGCTCGGGCTTGCCCTTGCGGGAGGTGGACGCCATGTCGTGCAGCTCGCGCTCCGACATGGACTTGACCATGCTCTTCGAGGCGCCCTTGAGCTCGCTCTTCTTCTTCTCGCCGCGCTTGGCGGCGAGCGCCGCGCCCGCGGCCTTCTGCTGGGCTTTCGATTTCGCCGGCATGACGATCTCCTTTCGTGGCCCGCTCACTGAGCCCCGCTGCTCCAACCCGCGGGGCACCCCGCCGGTTCCGGCCGGCGCAGGTGAGAAGCCGCGAAAAAGGGCGGCCGAAGCCGCCCTTCGTCGGGCCGGTGTGGAGCCGACGCCCTCAGGCAGCCCGCTGGGCCCTGCTGTTCGCGTCCTTCTCGGCGAGCTTCGTGAGCATCTCGTCGGTCTGCGCTTCTTCCTTCAGCGTCTCGTCGAGGAGCTTCGCCGCATCCTTCATGCCGAGTTCCTGGGCCCAGCGCCGGAGCGTGCCGTAGCGCGTGATCTCGTAATGCTCGGCGGCCTGGGCCGCGGCGATCAGGCCGGCGTCGAGAGCGGGCGTGTCCTTGTATTCGGACAGCACCTCCTCGCCTTCCTCGATGATGCCGTCGATCGCCGGACAGGTCTTGCCGCGCGCCGCCTTGCCGCAGATCTCGAACACCTGCTGCAGGCGCGTCACATGGCCCTCGGTCTGTTCGCGATGCTGCTGGAACGCCGCCTTGAGTTCCTCGGCGCTGGCCCCGCGGGCGAGCTTCGGCAAGGCCTTCAGAAGCTGGCGCTCGGCATAGTAGATGTCCCTCAGGCCTTCGTAGAAAAGATCGTCCAGCGTCTTGTTCTTCATGGGTCTGCTCCTTCCATCGGCCGCCGAACGGCGGATGCGGGCCGAACCGCATCGCAGACGGTTTGTTCCGCACCAGGCGGAATGCCGCGGCCCCGCCGGGAGGCCGCGGCGCAAGCTCCCACGACTATGGCTCAGCCATCTCCGCGAGCAGGCCGGCAGCCCGCGCGGCATTCTCCACGGCACGGCGGGCGCCTTCCGGCGCGCGGAAGCCGTCGACGGCGTCCCGGCAGGCGGCGCAGGCACGCAGATAGGCGTTGTCGCGCTCGCCCGGCCAGTCGCGCTCGAGGAACTCGAGGGCTTCCCAGGCACTATAGGCGACAAAGATTCCGGTTTCACCGGCACGCAGCTTGACGGGAACGCGAAACGGACGATGGCCCACGTCTGTTCTCCTTCTTCTTGAGGCCCGGGGGTCCGAACCGCATCGGTCGATGCGGCCCATCGAAACGCACACGCGTGGGGTTTGTTCCCGTCGGGCCAAGCCTGAAGGCCCGGGAACTGAAGCAAGATGAATGCCACTTTGCTGGAGCCGCGCGGCGACCGCCTCGGTCGATGCGCACCGGCTTGATTTGCCCGGCCCGGCTGGGCGGTCTTGTGCACCGGGACGGGACCACCGTCGTGGCCGTGCGGGCCGGCATGCTGGCCCATCGTGCACCTGCGGGCGGGCGACACGCGCGATCAGCAGGCTTTGAACCGCGCCCGCGGGCGGCTACTAAGGCCAGGCCTTCACCATGCGGGAGCGGCTCTTGGTTCGCCTCACCGGAATTCTCGCACGCGTCGCCATCGGCGCGGTCGTCCTCCTGGTCTCCGTCTGGGCGGCGCTCGCCCTGCGGTACCGCCTGCCTCTGCCCGAGGAGGCGCGGCTCCTCGCCGCCGGCGCTTTCGGCCTCCTCGGCCTTGCGACGATCGTCGCCCTCGTGCGACGGCGCGCCGCCGCCGCGAGCCTCTTCGCCCTTGCCGTCGCCGGCGTCTTCGTCTGGTGGGCGAGCATCGTGCCGCCGGCCGAGGCGGACTGGTCGCCGGATGTCGCCCGCCAGGTCACGGGAACCGTCGACGGCTCGGTGCTGACCCTGACGGGCGTGCGCAATTTCGACTGGCGCGGCGAAGACGACTTCACCGCCGCCTGGGAGACGCAGCGCTACGACCTCGACCAGTTGCGCACGCTCGACATGTTCATGTCCTACTGGGCCGGGCCGAGCATGGCGCACATGATCCTGAGCTTCGGCTTCGCCGACGGCCGGTACCTTGCCTGGTCGGTCGAGGTGCGCCGACGCAGGGGCGGCGCGTTCTCGCCCATCGCCGACCTCTTCAAGAGCAACACCCTCGTGCTCGTCGCCGCCGAGGAGCGGGACGTCATCGGCGTGCGCACCAACATCCGCGGCGAGGACGTGCAACGCTACCGCCTCGATATCCCGCAGGAGATGATCCGGGCGCTCCTGCTGCAATATGTTGCAGACGCCAACGCGCTCGCCGCACGGCCGACCTTCTACAACTCCCTCACCACCAACTGCACGACGACCGTGGTGCGCATGGCGCGCGCCCTGGGCGACGTGCTGCCCTCCGACTGGCGGCTCGTCGTCAACGGCTACCTGCCCGAATATGCCTACGACATGGGCGCCCTCGACAGCAGCCGGCCGATGGCGGAACTGCGCGCGGAGGCTCGCATCAGCCCCCGGGCCCTCGCGGCGGGACTGACGCCCTCCTTCTCGCAGGACATCCGGCAGCCGTGAGCGACGCCGTCCGCCGCCCTCACCAGCCGGGCGATCGATGCTATAGCTGCCGCGCGAACTCTCGGGAGAGGCTGGAATGGCGCGCGAAATCACGATCTACGGCATCAGGAACTGCGACACGATGAAGAAGGCGCGCGCCTGGCTCGAGGCCAAGGGCGTTGCCTACGCCTTCCACGACTACAAGAGTGCCGGCATCGATCGCGACCGGCTCACGGACTGGATCCGGCAAGCCGGCTGGGAGAAGCTCCTCAACCGCGCCGGCACCACCTTCCGCAAGCTGCCCGAGGCCGACAGGGACGGGCTCGACGAGGCGAAGGCCGTCGGCCTGATGCTGGCCAATCCGTCCATGATCAAGCGGCCGGTACTGGACATCGACGGCAGGATCGTCGTGGGTTTCAGCCCGGCCGGCTACGAGTCCGTGCTCGCATAAGCCGGCCGGGCCGGGGCGCCCTCCGCCGGCGCCACCACCGACGGCCGCCCGCCGCGTCCACGGCAGACGGCCCGCCGGACTACCAGGCAGGACGACCCATTGGCCGCCCGGCTTGCCCGAGCCGCCTCAGTTGGCGCCTTACTTGGCGCGTTACTTGGCAGCCGTGGAGGTGTTGAGCTTGTCGAACAGCACGGTCATGCGCTTGCCGCCGAGGCCCGGCAGCTTGACCGCCTTGGCGGCATCGAGGTTCGGCGCCTCGTCGCCGACCTGGATCAGCCCGACCATGCCCATGCCGACATGCGGCAGGCACTTGTAGCCATAGAGGCCGGGCTTGTCGAAGGTGACGACGATCTCCTGCGAGAGCTTGCCCTTGAAGGCCTCGGCACCCTCGGGGATCATGCCCGGGATGGTCTCGGCGTTGTGGCTCTTGTCGGTCGGCACGAACTTCACGGTGTCGCCCGGCGCGATCTTCAGGAAGGCCGGCTCGAACACCATCGCCTGATTGTCCGAACCCTTGTTGAGCATCTTCACCTCGTGCTCGGCCGCCACGGCCGGCAGCGCCAGCATCAGGGCGCCGAAGGTCAGAAGAGTGCGGGTCGTGCAGCGGTTCATCATATCGTCCTCAATCATGTCGCCCGCCCCTGCGGGCGCGGCGGGGAGCCGCGGTCTCGCGATCTCCATCCACGAATGTCACTCTAAGGACTTGATGCAGCGCGCACTTTGCGCCGTATCAAACCGGAAGGCGCCGTCAGACCTGCCAGCCCTCGCGCTCGGGCAGCGGCCGCCCGGCGGCGAGCGCATCGGCGAAGGCGTGGTTGATATCGCGGTGGATCGCCTCGTCCTCGCGCATGGCCACGAGCATGTCGGACAGGCGCGCGTCGCGCGGCAGGTTCCAGTAGCTGACGGCGAAGGCGGGGGCCGGCACGTTCTCCTCCTGGCCGGTCTCGAGGCGCACGATCCGCCGCGAATAGTCGCGCACCGCCGCCTCGGCGAGATAGCCGGTCAGGCGGTGGCCGGTGCGCGGCGAAACGAGGTGCAGCAGGAAGAAGGCGTTGTAGAAGAGGGCCTGGGCCACCGCGATGAACAGCCGCTCGCCGGGCCCGGGCTGCTGCAGGGCGACGAAGGCCATGAGGTGGGCACGCTGGCTCTCCGCCTCGTCCATGAAGGCCCGCACCCAGCCGCGGTCGTCGATCATGCGCCGCAGGCATTTGAGGTGAAGGAGCGTCGCCGTCACCATGGCGGGAACGGCGGCGACCGTCTCGAGCACGACCGCCCCGTCGCCGTAGCGGCGGCCGAAGAAGAGCGAGGCCGCCCCTTCCATGAGGCGGACGATGCCGGCCGCGATGCGGTCGGCCAGGCTCGCCGGCGTATGGTGGCGGGCAAAGTCGCCCTTGTCGATCATCAGCATGCTCAGCCTGCCTCGTTCTGCGGCCCGGTCGCGGCGGCGCGGCGGAAGGCCGCGCGGCACCTGCGCCACCGGCAGGATAGATGTCAAGCGCGGCGAATCTTTGCGGCGGATCAAAGCGCTGCCCGCGCGGTGGTGGCTGGATGCGCCCGGCCGCCGCCCGCGTCGAGGCGGCGCGAGGCGCTTGAGGACATGCACGGTACTGCGGAACAAGACATCCTGTGCCGGACCGACCTGTTCCGCGGCCTGTCTCCGGATTCGCTGCGCGAATTGCGCCGCAGTGCGAGCCGCCGCCGGCTCGCGATCCAGGATCCCGTCTTCCACCAGGGCGATCCGGCCGAGACCTTCTATGTCGTCGCGGAAGGCCGCCTCAGGGTGACGCAGACGACCGCCGACGGCCAGCAGGTCATCATCCGCTATGTCGGCCCCGCAGAGCTCGCCGGCCTCGCCGTCCTCGCCGGCGACGACCTTCATCCAAGCACGGCGACCGCCGTGGCGGACAGCGAGGTCATCGGCATCTCCCGCGCCGCCATCCGCGAGATCATGGCGCGCCACCCGGAGGTCGCGGTCAACGCCGTTTCCGTCATCGCGGCGCGCTATCGCGAGATGCAGCAGCGCCTGCGCGAGATGTCGACGCAGAACGTCGAGCGCCGCATCGCCCACACCATCCTGCGCCTTGCCCGGGAGGCCGGCCGACGCACCGCGCGCGGCATCGAGATCGCCTTTCCCCTCTCGCGCCAGGACCTCGCCGAGATGACGGGGACGACGCTGCACACCGTGAGCCGCACCCTGAGCGCCTGGGAGAGCCGCGGCCTCGTCGACAGCGGGCGCCGGCGCGTCGTCGTGCGCCGGCCCCACGAGCTCGCCATGCTGGCGGATGCGACGGGCTGAACCCCTTCACCACCGGTCCGACGCGAGGACCAGCGCGCGGCTCGCGTCCTCCTTGTCGACGAGGCGGCGCAGGCGGGTCGCCACCCGCCGCCAGGCGCTCTGCTCGTCGAGCACCAGGCGAATGCCGAGATTGGCCGGCGGGCGGCCGACGGAGCAGCCCCCCGCCTTGGCGTCGCCGATGAAGTCCGACACATAGCCGCGATGGGCGCCGGCCACCGTCCGCACGCCGCAGTTGACGGTGGGCTTGCCGGCGAGCGCACCCTCCTCGTCGAGCCGGTAGCGGGCAAAGCAGGTGCTCGTCCAGTCCCAGACATTGCCGCCGATGTCGAGCACGCCGTGCTCGTTCTCGCCGAAGCTGCCGAAGGGTTGGGGCTCAGCCTCGGCCACGATCTCGCGGCGCGACTCCTCGTCGTAGCGGGCGAGCCAGCGATTGGCGACGTCGCCGCCCGGATCGTCGCTCACGGCATCGTCGACGAGGCGCGAGCCGGCGGCAAAGGACCATTCCTCGTCGCTCGGCAGGCGCCAGTTGCGGCCGGTCTTCTCCGACAGCCAGGCGGCATAGTCGCTGGCGTCGTGCCAGGTGACGCCGACGACCGGCACCTCGCCGCGCCCGCCCGCCCCGCCGAGGGCCGGGCGGCACGCGCCGTCCGCGACACAGCGCCCGTATTCGGCGGCGCTCACCTGCCGCTTCATGATCATCACGGGCTGCTCGACGGGCATCTCGATGCGCGGGCCGTTGACCGGCCGCTTGCCGCGCATGAACTCGCCGGGCACGCGGTAGTCGAAACGCCCGGGCGCGATACGCACGACATCGGGCGTGGCCGGCTCGATTCCCGCCGCATCGGCCCGGACAGCGAGGCCGACGAGGGCAAGAGCGGTGCCGAGAAGAAGGGAGCGAAGAGCGCAGCGCATGACGGACATCCCGAAAAGGGCGGGCCGTCCCCGGCCGGGGACGGCCCGCAGGGGATCAGTGGACCGCGGGGGCGGGGGCCCCGTCGACGGCGCCGAGCTTCTCGCCCGCGCCGATCGGCTCCGGCGGACGCACCTGCTTCATGAGGTCGTCGTCCCAGGTGCCGTCGACCTTGAAGTGCGCGGTCGCACCGAGTTCGAAGGCCTCGATGAGGTTGTGGTTCACATAGGCGTAGACGCCGGGCTGCAGGAACTTGTAGAGCGCAGCCCCCGCCGAGCCGCCGCGGATGAACCAGGTCTCGAGGTCCTTCTCGGGCGGGTTGGCGAACTTGCCGGTCTCCCAGACGTAGTCGCCGTGCCCGCCGATGAGGTGGGGGCGGGTGTCGCGGTTGGCCTGCGAGTGCACGATGAGCACCTTCTCGCCCACCTTGGCATTGAGCGCCTTCTCGCCGGTCAGGGCGCCGACGGCACCGTTGAAGACGACGTGAGTGGGGGTCAGCTTGCGCATCACCTCGACGGTATCGGCATAGGAGTCGCCGACGGTCTCGTAGGTCTTGAACTTGCCGTTCTCGTCCCGCGGCACGTAGAAGTCGTTCTCGCCGACGTAATAGACCCGGTCATAGGTCAGCGAATTGCCCTTCTCGTCCTTGAGGCCGTCGCGCGGCAGCACCATCACCGTGCCGCTCATGCCCGATACCACGTGCCAGGGCACCATGCCCTCGGGCGCGCAGTGGTAGACGAAGACGCCGGAGCGGGTCGCCTTCCAGCGCAGCACCACCTGCTCGCCGGGATGGATGAGGGTCAGCCCGCCGCCGCCGAGCGCACCGGTCGCGGAATGGAAGTCGATGTTGTGCGGCATGGTGTTGGTTTCGGGGTTGATCAGCGTCAGCTCGACGTAGTCACCCTCGTGCACCACCATCATCGGGCCCGGCACCGAGCCGTTGAAGGTCATCGCCTGCAGCTTGGTGCCCTCGTTGTCGATGACGAGTTCCTTCTCCTCGACCTTCATCGTGAACTGGACGACCTTGGGCCCGTCCTTGGCCACCTGCTCGTGCGGGTGGACGAAGGGCGGCGCGACCAGCTCCACCTTCTGGCGCGGCATGTTGGACAGGTCGTCCGCCATGGCCGGCACCGCGACGGCGATGGCCGACATCGCCACACATGCCAGGATATTGCGCCGGGTGAACATGGTTTTCTCCGTTGCGTGTTGCCTTGTTCGATGAGGCAAGCCTCGCATGCGGACCCCGCCGGAATTTGCGTATTCGCAACTTCCCCGGGGCCCGCAATCCGGATGTTTGTGCTGGCACAAAGAGCCCGGCGGGAGGCTCAGACCGCCGTCGGCGGCGGGTTCTCGCCCGTCCATTCCGGCCCGCCGCCCGGCAGGCCGAGGAGCGAGACGGCCCGCCGCGCCGTCGCGTCGACGATGTCGGAGACCGTCTGCGGCTTCATGTAGAAGGCGGGCACCGGCGGGGCGACGATGGCGCCGGCCTCGCTCACCGCTGCCATGGCCCGGATATGGCCGATGTGCAGCGGGCTCTCGCGCACCAGGAGCACGAGCCGGCGCCGCTCCTTCAAGTGCACGTCGGCGGCACGCACGAGGAGGTTGTCGAGGAGACACCCCGCGAGCGCGCCCAGGGTGCGGATGGAGCAGGGCGCCACCACCATGCCGGCGGTGCGGAACGAGCCACTGGCGATCGACGCCCCGATGTCCTCGCACGGATGGCGGATCGACAGGCGCTCGATGCGCCCGAGGGCGTGGGGCCCGACCTCGTGGGCGAGCGTGCGCTCGCCGGAGCGGGTGACGACGCTGTGCACCTCGATGCCGCCGAGCCCGGCCAGCAGCTCCACGGCGCGCAGGCCGAGCGCCGCGCCCGAAGCGCCCGAGATGCCGACGACGATGCGCGTGCGCCCGTTCATGCGCTTCCCTCCTCGATGCCGAGACGCCGCCAGAGCGCGTCGACGCGCGCCGCGACCGTCGGGTCCTGCCGGATGACGCGGCCCCATTCGCGCGCCGTCTCCGGCCCGATCTTGCCGGTGGCGTCGATGCCGAGCTTGCCGCCGAGGCCCGGCTTCGGCGAGGCGAAGTCGAGATAGTCGATGGGCGTGTCCGCGAGCTGCACGAGATCGCGCGAGGGGTCGGAGCGGGTCGAGACCGCCCACATCACCGCCGCCCAGTCGCGCACGTCGATGTCCTCGTCCACGACGATGAGCATCTTGGTATAGGTGAACTGCGGCAGCATGGACCACAGCCCCAGCATGAGCCGGCGCGCCTGGCCGGGATAGCGCTTGGCGATCGACGCGACCGCGATGCGGTAGGAACAGGCCTCGGGCGGCAGCCACAGATCGACGATCTCGGGGAACTGCCGCCGCACCAGCGGCAGGAAGATCTCGTTGAGCGCCTCGCCGATGCGCGAGGGCTCGTCCGGCGGCCGGCCGGTATAGGTGGACAGATAGATCGGCGCGCGCCGCATGGTGACGGCGGTGACATCAAGCACCGGGAAGTCCTCGACCGAATTGTAATAGCCGGTGTGGTCGCCGTAAGGCCCCTCGGGCGCCGTCTCCTCGGCCGAGACGAAGCCCTCGATCACGATCTCGGCCTCGGCCGGCACCATGAGCGGGACGCTGACGCAAGGCGTGAGCCGTGGCCGCTCGCCGGCGATGAGGCCGGCAAAGCCCACCTCCGACACCGTTTCCGGCAGGGGCAAGACGGCCGACAGGATGAAGGCGGGATCGGCCCCGATGACCACGGCGACGGGCATGTCCCGCCCGCGGGCGCGCCACAGGTGGTGGTGCTTGGCCCCGCCGCGATGGGCCAGCCAGCGCATGATGGCGCGGTCGCGGCCGATGACCTGCATGCGGTAGACGCCGACATTGGCCGTGTCGTCGCCGGCATCCTCCGGCGGACGCGTGATGACGAGCGGCCAGGTGACGAGCGGCGCCGGCTCGCCCGGCCAGTGGGTCTGCACCGGCAGGAGGCCGAGGTCGACCTCGGCGCCGGTCAGCACCCGCTCCTGGACGGGGGCGCTCGCGACGCGGCGCGGGCGCATGGCCATCACGGCGCGGGCGAGCGGCAGCTTGCCCATGGCCTCGCCGAGGCCGCGCGGCGGGCGCGGCTCGCGCAGCTCCGCCAGCATCTCGCCGAGGCCGGCAAGACCGTCGCCCGCCGAGCCGTCGCTGCGCCGCCCGAAGCCGAGGGCGACGCGCCCGACGGTGCCGAAGAGATTGACGAGCACGGGGATGTCCGACACCGCGCCGTCGGCCCGCACCGGCCGCTCGAAGAGGAGGGCCGGCCCGCCGGCCTCGAGCACGCGGCGGTGAACCTCGGTCATGTCGTGGCAGATGGAGACCGGCTCGGCGATGCGCAGGAGCTCGCCGCGCGCATCGAGATGGGCGAGGAAGGCGCGCAGGTCGCGGAAGGGGGGCTGTCGGCGCAGCGTCAAGGGCTGTCCTTCGGGCAGGCGTTGCGGATCCGCGGACAGCACAGCCCCGGCGCCCCGCCGTCTTTGTCCTGGCGCAAGAAGGGGCGCGGCGCCGGGGTGTATAGGGCGGCTGGAGGAGACCGACATGCCATCGGAACAACCTGCCCGGCGTACCGCCGGGCACGAGGAAGCCGCCGCCGACATGCCCGGCCGGGTGCCGCTCGTCGTGCAGCTCGCGCTGCGGCCCTTGCCGCTCCTGCCGCTGCAGCCGATCCTCGCGGCGACGCTCAAGGCGGTCCTTGCCAATCATCCCGGCATCTTCGAGCGGCTCGGCCCGCACGCGGGCAAGCGCTTCGGCCTCGCGCCAACGGATCTGCCGCTCGCCTTCCTGCTCGAGTCGCTGCCCCGCCGCCCACGCATCACGGCGGTGCGGACGCTGCCGGCCCGTCTCGACGTCACCATCCGCGGCTCGATCGCCGCGCTCATCGGGCTCGTCGACGGCGGCTATGACGGCGATGCGCTGTTCTTCTCGCGCGACCTCGTCGTCGAAGGCGACATGGAAGCGGTCGTCGCCCTGCGCAATGCGATCGACGATGCGCAGATCGACCTGGTGCGCGAGGGCTGCGGCAGCCTCGGCCCCCTCGCCGCGCCCGCCGAGCGGCTGCTGCGCAGCCTACTGCCGCGCCCCGTCACCGACCCCGGAGCCATGCCATGGAACTGATCTGCCCGGCGGGAACGCCGGCCGCCCTGCGCGCCGCCGTCGATGCCGGCGCGGACGCCGTTTATTGCGGCTTCCGCGACGAGACCAACGCCCGCAACTTCCCCGGCCTCAACTTCTCCCGCGCCGAGATGGCCGAGGGCGTCGCCTATGCCCATGCGCGGGGCGCCAAGGTGCTCGTCGCCATCAACACCTTTCCCCGTGCCGGCCAGCTCGGCCTCTGGCACGGCGCGGTCGACGACGCCGTGGCGGCGGGGGCCGATGCGCTGATCCTCGCCGATGTCGGTCTCATCGCCTATGCCGCGGAGTGTCACCCGGCGCAGCGCCTGCACGTCTCGGTGCAGGCCGCGGCGGCGAACCCGGATGCCATCGCCTTCTATGTCGAGGCCTTCGGCGTGAAGCGGGTGGTGCTGCCGCGCGTGCTGAGCGTGCCCGAGATCGCCGCCATCACCCGCGCGGCGGCCTGCGAGACGGAAGTCTTCGTCTTCGGCGGCTTGTGCGTGATGGCCGAGGGGCGCTGCTCACTCTCCTCGCACGCCACGGGCCAGTCGCCCAACATGCACGGCGTCTGCTCGCCGGCGAGCCACGTGAGTTACCGGGACGACGGCAATACGCTCGTCTCGCGCCTCGGCGACTTCACCATCAACAAGTTCGCCAAGGGCGAGCCAGCCGCCTACCCCACCCTGTGCAAGGGCCGTTTCCGCACCGGAATCGGCGCCGGCTACATCTTCGAGGAGCCGGTGAGCCTCGATGCGGCGGAAATGCTGCCGGGCTTGAAGAAGGCCGGCGTCACGGCGCTCAAGATCGAGGGCCGCCAGCGCGGCCGCGCCTATATCGCGAGCGTCGTCGCCTCCTTCCGCGCCGCGCTCGCCGCCCTCGAGGCCGGCCGGCCGATCACCGGAGCCGGCCTCACGGCCATGACCGAGGGCCAGACGACGACCGTCGGCGCCTATCGCAAGACATGGCGCTAGATCAGGTGGCGCCAGATCATATGGCGCTGGATCGGCGCCGAGCTTTCGCAGCGAGGACTTCATGGAACTGACGCTCGGCCCCGTGCTCTTCAACTGGCAGGCGGACGACTGGCGCGACTTCTACTTCCGCATCGCCGACGACGCGCCGGTCGAGACCGTCGTCATCGGCGAAGTGGTCTGCTCGAAGCGCATGCCCTTCCTCGCGCGCCACCTGCCGGCCGTGGCCGAGCGACTCGCCGCGGCGGGCAAGACGGTGATCTTCGGCTCCCTGGCGCTCGTCGCCCTCGAGCGCGAGCGGCGGCAGATGGAGGAGCTGGCGAAGAGCGAGGACCTGACGGTCGAGGCCAACGACGTCTCCGCCCTGCGCCATCTCGCCGGCCGGCCCCATGCCATCGGGCCGTTCGTGAACATCTACAACGAGGCGACCGCCGCCTTCTTCGCTTCACGCGGGGCACGGCGCATGTGCCTGCCGCCGGAGCTGCCGGCGGCCTCCGTCGCCGCCATCGCGGCCGGGGTGCCGGACGTGACGGTGGAGGTCTTCGCCTTCGGGCGCGTGCCGCTCGCCATCTCGGCGCGCTGCTATCACGCCCGCCTCCACAAGCTGACCAAGGACAACTGCCGTTTCGTCTGCGAGAAGGACCCGGACGGCCTCGCCGTCGAGACGCTCGACAACGAGCCCTTCTTGACCGTCAACGGCGTGCAGACGCTGTCGCACACGGTCATGAACCTCGTCGGCGACATCGACCTGCTGCGCTCGGCCGGCGTCGGCGCGCTGCGCCTGTCGCCCCAGTGCTGCGACATGGTCGCCGTCGCCCGGCTGTTCCGCGACGTCATCGACGGCCGGCGCGAAGCGGGCGAGGCCGAGGCCGCACTCGCCGAGGTCTATCCCGGCGCGGTCTTCGCCAATGGCTTCGTGCATGCTGAGTCGGGCGTACGGCGCGTGGGGGCATAGGGCCGAGGAGACCAATGGCCGAGGCGAAGCGCCGCGACGAGACCGAGGTGCTGCTGAGCCGGCTCTCGGCCATCCTCACCCGGCTCGACATCGACTGCACCTGCCGCGAAACGCTGAACGGCGCCATCGATCGCTTCGCCCGCCTCGAGGTGCGGCGCCTCGCCCGCCGGCGGCTCGCCGAGGCGCGCGACTGCAAGGACCGCATCGGCGCCATCCTCCATCTCCTGTCGGAGCTCGACCAGATCACCGAGGGTGAGAGCGACCGCTCGGTCTTCGCGGAGATGGCGTTGCTCTTCGACGAAATCGCCGCCTCGGCCGCGGTGGGCGCAGCCGCGCTGCGCCGCATCGAATCGTAAGCCTCAGCCGCCGAGACGAGAGCGCGTCAGCACGGGCCAGTAGACGAGCCCGAAGCCGAGGAAGGCGAGCGCCCAGGCAAGCCCCGCCGTATGGATAAGCGGCGTATAGAAAGCCGGCAAATAAGCCGCGCCGATACGTGCCAGGGTGGCGAGGATCACGAAGAAATAGATGCCCTGCGTCGCGGCGGACGCGACGAGCGCCCGGCCGGTATGGCCGAGGCTGGCGCGCGTCATCACCGCGAGCGTCATGGCGCCGACCGCCCCGCCCGTCCAGGCATGGATGCCGGCCTCGGCGGGGGTGCCGGTCAGCGCCGCGATGCCGACGAGGAAGAAGCCGAGCGGCACGAACAGATAGGCGACGTGCAGGATGAGCACGAGCCTGTCGCGCGCCGTCCGCTCCCCGGCCCAGCGCGCCAGCCGCACGGCCTGCAGGAGACCGGCGAGGATGAGGAGCGCGCCCGTCGCGGGGCCTTCCGGCACGGCCACCCACAGCGCGAGCGCCAGGACTGCGACGATCATCGAGACGACATCGTAGCGGTTGAAGGCGACGGGCAGGCGGCCCGGATTTTCCCGCGCCAGCCAGTTGCGCGTGAAGCTCGGCACGATGCGCCCGCCGATGAGCATGATGAGCGCGATCGACACCGCCGTGCCCATGCGCGCACCGTACTGCGCGATGCCGAAAAGCCCTGCCTCCACATGGAAGACGACGTTGCCGGCGAACAGGAGGCCGACGGCGATGAGGACCTTCAGGTTGCGCCAGTTGCTGCCGGCGATGATCTCGCGCGCCGTGGCGAGCGCGACGAGGAGGAGGAAGCTGCAGTCGACGATCGCGGCCGGCCATGGGCCCCACAGCGCCGATCCGGTCACGGCGATGCGCCCGGCGATCCAGGCGGCGACGAGCACCGCGAGGGGCTTTCCCTGGATGGGCAGGCGCCCCGTCCAGTTCGGCACGGCCGTGAGCAGGAAGCCGGTGACGATGGCCGCGACATAGCCGAAGAGCATCTCGTGCACGTGCCAGTCGCGTGGGGAGAAGGCGGTCGCGAGCTCCAGCTGGCCGTGGAACATCGGCACCCAGGCGAGGATGGCGAGGCCGGCGTAGATCGCCCCGAGGAGAAAGAAGGGCCGGAAACCGTAGGACAGAAGGGCCGGGCCGGTGTAGCGGCGCAGGCGCGGGATGGCGTTCATCGCTCGCTCGTCGTCAGGAGGAAGGGGCGCGAGGGCAGATCGGCGGCCGTGACGCTGCCGGGTGCTGCCGCGAGTTGCAGCGATGATATCCGCCGGGCCGCCGGACCCGATTTGATCCATGACAAAGACTCTGCCTGTCCCGCGCGCTTTAGCCTGAGGATGACGGAGCCGCGCCCTCCTCCGCAGCGGCCCCGGAATGGAGCATGCCATGACGAGCGTCGATCCATCGGTCATTGCGGACGTGCCGCTCTTTGCCGGTCTCTCGCGGGCCGAGCACGAGGACATGCTGCGCGACGCGAAGGCGATCCGCGTCGCCAAGGGGCGCCCCGTCTTCGCCCAGGGCGAGGCGGCGCATTCCTTCTTCGTCCTCGTCCACGGCCACCTGCGCGTCATGAAGCTGACGCCGGACGGGCAGCAGGTGGTCGTGCGCTTCGTGGTGCCGGGCGAGATCTTCGGCGTCGCCTGCGCCATCGGCTGCAAGGCCTATCCGGCGACCGCGACGGCCGTCATCGACAGCGTCGTGCTCGTCTGGCCTTCGGCCGTCTGGCCGGAGCTCATCGCCCGCTGGCCGGCGCTGGCGAGCCGCGCCATGCACGCCATCGGCGGACGGCTGCAGGAGGCGCACACCCGCGTCGTCGAGATGTCGACGCGCCAGGTGGAGCAGCGCGTCGCCCATGCCCTGCTGCGCCTCGTGCAGCAGGCCGGCCGCAAGCTCGACAAGGGCGTGGAGATCGCCTTCCCCATCACCCGGCAGGACGTGGCCGAGATGACCGGCACGACCCTGCACACGGTGAGCCGCATCCTCAGCGCCTGGGAGGAGCGCGGCCTCGTCGAGGGCGGGCGCCAGCGCATCGTGGTGCGCGAGCCGCACCAGCTCTTCATCCTCGCCGAAAGCAGCCCCGGCGCCTCTTCCTGATCTTTCAGGACGCGCAGCCGCAGCCGCAGCTCTCCCTGCGCGGGTCGACCGCGAGCGCATGCAGCGCGGCGAGGAAGACCGGCAGCTCGACGCCATGCTCGCGGCAGGCCTCCTCGACCGTGTGGAAGCAGCCGATCGGGCAGCCGACGCAATGCATGCGGTGTTCGAGAAAGGCCCGGATGGTCGCCGGCCAGCGGCGCATCACCTCGTCCACATAGTCGCTCGCCTCGATGGTCATGGCGTCGTTCCCGGATGCGTGCCGCATCATTGCGTCACGAAGAGCACCACGGCGATGGCGACCGAGGCCGCCACGGCCGCGAGCGTCGCGCCGCCGCGCAGGGCGCCCATGCGATGGAGCGCGAGGGCGAAGATGACGATGAGGGGAGCGGCCACCGTCAGGCCGATCTGCGCCTCGCTCATGCGATGTTCACCCCGTTTCCTTGATGCGACGGCAGCCATCATGCCCCGGGACGCACGGTCGGTTTTTGTCCCAGCGCAACGAGCCGGCGCGCAGCGAGCGTCTACCAACCATCCGGATGGAGGAACCGGAGCGATGACGCAGCTGCACGTCGAGGAGCACGCCGCGACA
The DNA here is from genome assembly GCF_014196925.1 of Chelatococcus caeni. Classification (GTDB taxonomy): domain Bacteria; phylum Pseudomonadota; class Alphaproteobacteria; order Rhizobiales; family Beijerinckiaceae; genus Chelatococcus_A; species Chelatococcus_A caeni. The sequence continues at coordinate 104,550 of NZ_JACIEN010000005.1, forward strand.
GCCTTGCCGGAAGCGGGCTGGGGCCCTCTGGCGGGCCTGCCGGGCCATCCCATGATGTGGGTTCTGATCGCGAGCGAGCTTGCCGTCTTCGGCGCCCTCATCGTCGCCTTCGGCATCGCGGGCGCGCTCGAGCCGGACCTCTTCGCCGCCGGCCGCGCCCGCCTCGATCCCCTCCTCGGCGGCATCAACACGCTCGTCCTCGTCACGAGCGGCTTCCTGGCCGCCATGGCCGTCGCCGCGGCCGATGCGGGCCGCGGGCGCACCGCCCGCCTTCATGTCGCCGGCGCGATCCTCCTCGGCGGCCTCTTCGTCGTCGTGAAGCTGGTCGAATATCAGGCGAAATTCGCGGCCGGCATCGGCATCGAAACCGACAGCTTCTTCACGCTCTACTTCCTCGTCACCGGCTTCCATCTGCTGCACGTGGTGCTCGGCATGGTCATTCTCGCGGCCATCACGGTGACCGATGCGGACCTGCGCACCGGCACCACCTTCTGGCACATGGTCGACCTCGTCTGGGTGGTTCTCTACCCGCTCGTCTATCTCGCCGGATGATCGCCATGCGCCCCTCACCCGTCCGCACCTGGCTCATCCTCGTCGTCCTGACGCTCGCAACGATGGCAGTGGGCCTGCCAGCCACCGCCGCGCCCTGGCTCGCGGGCCTCGTCGTGCTCGCCCTCGCTCTCGCCAAGGGCCGGCTCATCGTGCTCGACTTCCTCGAGCTGCGGCACGCGCCGCCGCTCTGGCGCGGCCTCGTCACGGCCTGGCTCTGGGGCGTGACCGGCCTTGCCTTCCTCGCCGGCCTCGTCCCCCTTCTCCTTGCTGCCTGAGTGCTTGTGCCAGCACAAAGAGCCTGCCGTCCCGCAAGCTAGTTTCCAGGCGATCATGCGCGGCGCACGCTACAGGCCACGCCGCGCGCCCTGATCTCCCGATCTAGCGAGAGAGGACGCGTGATGGCTGACAGCCTCACCAAATCGGCGGCGAGGAACGTCTTCTATGGCGGCTCGCTGTTCTTCTTCGTCATCTTTGTCGGCCTGACCGCCCACAGCCACTACTTCATGGTCAATGTCTCGACCGACAAGGCGGGGCTGACCGATGCGGTGGCCCGCGGCAAGCACGTGTGGGAGAAGCACTCCTGCATCAACTGCCACACCCTGCTCGGCGAGGGCGCCTATTTCGCCCCCGAGCTCGGCAACGTCTGGGACCGCTGGGGCGGCACGGAGGATCCGGATACGGCCCGCGAGATGCTGAAGGCGTGGATGCAGTCGCAACCCACGGGCATCGAGGGCCGGCGCCAGATGCCGCAGTTCAACCTGAGCGATCAGGAACTCAACGACCTTGCCGACTTCCTCGAATGGACGGGCCGGATCAAGACGCAGAACTGGCCGCCCAACAAGGCCGGCTGAGGAGTGCCGACAATGCGATACGAATCCCAGAAGGTGGCGCTCATCTATTTCTACGGCGCCCTCGTGCTCTTTCTCGCCCAGGTCAGCTTCGGCGTCGTCGCCGGCACCATCTACGTGCTGCCCAACACGCTCTCCGAACTGCTGCCCTTCAACATCGTGCGCATGATCCACACCAACGCGCTCGTGGTGTGGCTGCTGATGGGCTTCATGGGCGCGACCTATTACCTCCTGCCGGAAGAGACGGAGACCGAGCTCTACAGCACCGGCCTCGCCAAGCTGCAGTTCTGGCTCTTCTTCGTCGCCGCCGGCATCGCCGTCGTCGGCTATCTCTTCCGCATCCACGAGGGGCGCGAGTTCCTCGAGCAGCCCTTCGCCATCAAGGTCGGCATCGTCGTCGTCGCCCTCATCTTCCTCTTCAACGTCACCATGACGGCGCTGAAGGGCCGCAAGACGGTGGTGACGAACATCCTGCTCTTCGGCCTGTGGGGCATGGCGCTGTTCTTCCTCTTCGCCTTCTACAACCCGGCGAACCTCGCGCTCGACAAGATGTACTGGTGGTACGTCATCCACCTGTGGGTCGAGGGCGTGTGGGAGCTGATCATGGCCTCGGTGCTGGCCTTCCTCATGATCAAGCTCAACGGCATCGACCGCGAGGTGGTGGAGAAGTGGCTCTACGTCATCGTCGGCCTCGCCCTCTTCTCCGGCATCCTGGGCACCGGCCACCACTATTACTGGATCGGCGCGCCCGGCTACTGGCAGTGGATCGGCTCGCTGTTCTCGACGCTGGAGGTCGCGCCCTTCTTCACCATGGTCGCCTTCACCGTGACCATGACCTGGAAGGCCGGGCGCCGGCACCTCAACCGAGCCGCGCTGCTATGGTCCGTCGGCTGCTCGATCATGGCCTTCCTCGGCGCGGGCGTGTGGGGCTTCCTGCACACGCTCTCCTCGGTCAACTACTACACCCACGGCACGCAGGTGACGGCGGCGCACGGGCACCTCGCCTTCTACGGCGCCTATGTGATGCTCAACCTCGCCGTCATGGCCTATGCCTGGCCGCAGCTGACCGGCCGCGCCCCCTACAACCAGTGGCTGTCCATGGCGAGCTGCTGGCTGATGAGCACGGCGATGATGGTGATGACCTTCGCCCTCACCTTCGCCGGCGTCATCCAGGTGCACCTGCAGCGGGTGCTCGGCGAAGGCTACATGGACGTGCAGGACCAGCTGGCGCTGTTCTACTGGATCCGCCTCGGCTCCGGCGTGGTGGTCGTCGTCGCCGCCCTGATGTTCGTCTGGGCCGTGCTGGTGCCCGGCCGCGAGCGCACCGCGCCCTCGAGCGGCGCGCTGCAGCCGGCCGAATGACCGGACGGGGCGGCAGAGCCGCCCCGTTCCTTCTTTTCCCGAACAAAGGGCCCTCCCATGCTCCGCGCACTGGACACCGCGCCCGCCCCGGCCATTCCCTACTACGTGCCGGCGGGCAACGAATGCACGCTCTTCGCCCACGCCCACCGCAACCGCCTGCCGGTGCTGCTCAAGGGACCGACCGGCTGCGGCAAGACGCGTTTCGTCGCCCACATGGCGGCCGAGCTCGGCCTGCCGCTCTTCACCGTCTCCTGCCACGACGACCTTGCGGCGGCGGACCTCACCGGCCGCTACCTCCTCAAGGCGGGCGAGACGGTGTGGGTGGACGGTCCCCTCACCCGGGCCGTGCGCGAGGGCGGCATCTGCTACCTCGACGAGGTGGTGGAGGCGCGCAAGGACGTCACGGTGGTGCTGCATCCCCTCTCCGACGACCGGCGCATCCTGCCGCTGGAGCGCACGGGCGAGGAACTCGCCGCGCCCGACGGCTTCATGCTCGTCGTCTCCTACAATCCCGGCTACCAGAACCTCCTGAAGGCGCTGAAGCCGAGCACGCGCCAGCGCTTCGTCGCCATCAGCTTCGACTTCCTGCCGCCGGAGCGCGAGACCGCTGTCATCGCAGCCGAGAGCGGCCTTGCGGAAGGCAAGGTGCGGCCCCTCGTCAGCCTCGCCGGCCGGCTGCGCGCCCTCAAGGGCCAGGACCTCGAGGAGGGCATCTCGACGCGCCTCCTCGTCTATTGCGCGACGCTGATCGCCGCCGGCATGCCGGCCGAGGAGGCCGTGACGGCGACGATGATCGAGCCGCTCACCGACGAACCCGACGTGCGCACCGCGCTCGCCGAAATCGCCCGCGCGACACTGGGCTGACCACCATGCTGGACTTCCTCGAGCTCGAAGAGACCGTCGGCCGTGCCTGGCACCGCCTCGTCGGTGACGCGGCGAGCTACCGGCGCCACCCGGAGGCGGGCGTCGGCCTCGAGGAGGTGCGCGGCGCGCTCGCGGTCTTCTTCCGCGGCCTCGGCGGCGAAGCGGGCGTGCAGCTCGCCGCCAGCGCCGGCCGCACTTTCCATCACCGCCTGACGCTGCGCCAGCGCGTCGGCATGGCGGATGAACGGCTCGAGCAGCCGCGGCGCGATACGGGCTCGCTCTTCCTGCCCGCGCGCATCGAACTCTTGCCCGAGGCCCGGCTCAACCGCGCGCTCTATTTCTGGCTGGCGGCCTATGGCGTGCACATGCCGCTCGCGCCGGTGACCGAGGCCGATCCCCTGCGCCGCGATCTCGCCGTCCTCCTGCGGGCGCGCGATACGGTCGGCCGCGTGCTTTCCGCCCAGCCCGGCCTCGTGACGACTTATCGCGACCTCTGCGAGGCGCTTCTTGCCGTGCGGCCCGGCCGGCCCCTGCCGGCGGTGGAGCGGGAGGTCGAGCATCTCGTCCACGCCCTGTTGACCGGCGAGGCGCCGGAAGCGCTCGACGAGGCGGCGCGCAGCCTGGCCGAGGGCGGCGTCCATGCGCCGGCAAACTATCAGCCTTTCCTGCCCGTTCCGCTCTGGGTCGATGCCGGCGTGCGGCCGGCCGAGGCGACGCCGAGCGCCGACGAGCCGGCCCGCAATGGCCTGCTCGCGCCGGTGGTCGACCTGCGCAAGCGCCTCGCCCGTCGGCGAGAGGCGGATGCAGCGCAGCGGCGCGATCCCTTCGTCCTCAACCGCTTCGAGAAGATGCTCGCCATCGCCGAGATGGTGAACGTCTCGCGCCCGTCGGACGGCGACGAGGACGAGGAGGCCGAGAAGGCCGCGGACGACGTGGAAGAGCTGACGGTCTCGCGGCGCCAGCCGGGCCGGCCGGCCGCGCGCTTCAAGTTCGACCTCGACCTGCCGCCCGAGGCGGTGGACACGGCGGCCCTGGCCGGCCTCCACACCTATCCGGAATGGGACTACACGCGCCGCGCCTATCTTCCCGGCCATTGCCGGGTGCTGGCGGGCACCGCGCGCGAGGAGGGTGAGCGGTGGGCGCCGGACGAAGCCGCCCGCCGGCGCATCCGGCGCGTACGCCGCCAGTTCGAGGCGCTGAGGCCCCGGCGCGAGACGCTGCGCGCCCAGCTCGACGGCGAGGACGTCGACGTCGACGCGCTCGTGCGCTCGATCAGCGAGATCCGCGCCGGCGGCGAGGGCTCGGACAGGCTGCACCTCATGAGCCGGCCGCTCGGCCACGATCTCGCGGTGACGCTGCTCGTCGACGTGTCGCTGTCGACCGATGCCTGGGTCGACGGCCACCGCGTGCTCGACGTCGAGAAGGAGGCGCTGCTGACGCTCGCCCACGGCCTCGCCGCCTGCGGCGACAATGCCGAGATCCTCACCTTCACCTCGCGGCGACGCTCCTGGGTGCGGGTCGAGACCGTCAAGGGCTTCGACGAGCCCATGGGCCCGGCCGTGGAGCGCCGCATCGCGGCCCTGAGACCCGGCTACTACACGCGCATCGGCGCCGCGCTGCGGCACGCGAGCGCGCAGCTCGCCAGGCGCCCCAACCGCAAGCGCCTCCTCATCGTGCTGACCGACGGCAAGCCGAACGACGTCGACCACTATGAAGGCCGCTTCGGCCTCGAAGACACGCGCCGCGCCGTGCGCGAGGCGCGGCGGGGCGGCGTCGCCGTCTTCGGCGTGACCGTGGACCGTGAGGCGCAGTCCTATTTCCCGGTCATCTTCGGCCGGGGCGGTTATGCCATCGTCGGCCAGATCGCGCGCCTGCCGGCGGCTCTGCCGGCCATCTACCGGCAGCTGATGCGGTAGGCGCCGGCCGCCACCAACGGACATCAGCAGGAGAAAGGAGGACACGGGCAAGGAATCGCGGCCGGCCAGTTGACCGCGTCGCCGGCCATGACATGGATCAAAGGCGGAGGCCGGCTCTTGCGGCATCCTTGGTTTCGGACTGGAAATCATTCCCGCCGGGGCCCGCCTTGACAGGCACATGCAGCAATGTTGTCATCGTTACATTGTAAAAAAGAAAAAATGCCTCGGCCTTGTTCAAGGCCGTGCAGTTGTGCCGGAGGAGACGATCGTCATGCCTGATCGGCAGGAACCGGCCGTTACGGCGACAGCACAAGCACCCTCGCGGCGGGAAGAGTTCACCGCCTTCATCATCCTCGCCATCCTGATCTGGCCTGTCCTGGCGGTCGGCATCGTCGGCGGCTACGGCTTCCTCGTCTGGATGTGGCAGATCGTCTTCGGCCCGCCGGGCCCTCCGCATTGAGGAGGCCAATCGTGAGCGAGGCACCGAGGCTCGACAGACGCAGCTTCCTCAGGGGGCGGATCGCCCCCCGGCCCGAAGCCGTCCGGCCGCCCTGGTCGCGCGAGGCCACGATCACCACCGCCTGCACGGCCTGCGGCGCCTGCGCCGCGGCCTGCCCGCAGCACATCATCACGCCGGACGCCGACGGCCGCCCCGCGATCGCGTTCTCCAGCGAATGCACCTTCTGCGGCGCCTGCGCCGAAGCCTGCCCCGAGCCGGTGTTCGACCTCACCGAACCAGCCTTTCCCCATGTGGCGGCCATCGGGGCGCAATGTTTCGCGGTGCACGGCATCGTCTGCCAGAGCTGCGGCGACGCCTGCCCGGAAGCGGCGATCCGCTTCCGGCCGCGCCTCGGCGGCCCTGCCCTGCCGGAGATCGCGAGCGACCGCTGCACCGGCTGTGGCGCCTGCATCGCCGCCTGCCCGGCCGCGGCCATCGCCACCCGCGTTCCGGCGGAGGCGGCCCATGCCTGAGCCCGCCGTGCCTGAGCCCGTCACGCGTGAGCCCGACACCACCGTCCATATCTCGAGCGCCGTGGTGCGCACCCTGCCGGACCGCTGCGCCGAGGTGGTGAAGCGCGTCGGCACCCTTCCCGACACGGAGATCCACCACGTCGCGGACGGCAGGATCGTCGTGGTGATGGAAGGGCCGGACAGCGCCACCCTCGGCGGGCGCCTGGCGACGATCGCCACCTTCGACGGCGTCCTGTCCGCCAATCTGGTGTTCGAGCAGATCACAACCCTTGCAGACCTCGGAGAATCGCCATGACGCTCTCGCGGCGAGACATGTTGAAGGCGCAGGCCGCCAGCGTCGCGGCCATGGCAGCCGGCATCCACACGGCCGCCGCCCAGCCGGTCATGGGCGGCGTCGAGACGCTGGAGATCCAGTGGTCGAAGGCGCCCTGCCGCTTCTGCGGCACGGGCTGCGGCGTCATGGTGGGCGTCAAGGAAGGCAAGGTCATCGCCACCCACGGCGACGTCAAGGCCGAGGTCAACCGCGGCCTCAACTGCATCAAGGGCTACTTCCTCTCCAAGATCATGTACGGCGCCGACCGGCTGACCCAGCCGCTGCTGCGCAAGAAGGGCGGCGTCTACGCCAAGGATGGCGACTTCACGCCCGTGACCTGGGACGAGGCCTTCGACGTCATGGCCACCAAGGCCAAGGAGGTCCTGAAGGCGAAGGGGCCGGAAGCGGTCGGCATGTTCGGCTCCGGCCAGTGGACGATCTGGGAGGGCTATGCGGCGACCAAGCTGATGCGCGCCGGCTTCCGCTCCAACAACCTCGACCCCAACGCCCGCCACTGCATGGCCTCGGCGGCCTATGCCTTCATGCGCACCTTCGGCATGGACGAGCCGATGGGCTGCTACGACGACATCGAGGCCACGGACGCCTTCGTGCTGTGGGGCTCGAACATGGCGGAGATGCACCCGATCCTGTGGACGCGCATCGCCGACCGGCGGCTCGGCCATCCGCATGTGAAGGTGGCCGTCCTCTCCACCTTCACCAACCGCAGCGCCGATCTCGCCGACATCCCCATCGTCTTCAAGCCGGGCACCGACCTCGCCATCCTCAACTACATCGCCAACCACATCATCACGACCGGGCGCGTGAACGAGGATTTCGTCGGCAAGCACACCACCTTCTTCAAGGCGGCGGTGGACATCGGCTACGGCCTGCGCGACGACGACCCGCGCGAGGTCAAGGCGCGCAAGGCGAAGGACGTCACGGCCATGGAGCCGAGCGACTTCGAGACCTTCAAGCGCTTCGTCGCCGACTACACGCTCGAGAAGGTGTCCGAGCTCTCCGGCGTCGAGCCGGGCTTCCTCCAGGAGCTCGCCGAGCTCTATGCCGACCCCGCCCGCAAGGTCGTCTCGCTGTGGACCATGGGCTTCAACCAGCATGTGCGCGGCGTGTGGGCGAACCAGCTCGTCTACAACCTGCACCTGCTGACGGGCAAGATCTCCGAGCCGGGCAACAGCCCCTTCTCGCTGACCGGCCAGCCCTCCGCCTGCGGCACGGCCCGCGAGGTCGGCACCTTCGCGCACCGCCTGCCGGCCGACATGACGGTCACCAACCCAGAGCACCGCAAGAAGGCCGAGGAGATCTGGCGCGTCCCGCACGGCATCATCCCGGAGAAGCCCGGCTACCACGCGGTGCAGCAGGACCGGATGCTGCACGACGGCAAGCTCAACTTCTACTGGATCCAGGTCAACAACAACCTGCAGGCGGCGCCGAACAGCTCGAACGAGACCTATCCCGGCTATCGTAATCCCGAGAACTTCATCGTCGTCTCCGACGCCTATCCGACGGTGACGGCGCTCGCCGCCGATCTCATCCTGCCCGCGGCCATGTGGGTCGAGAAGGAGGGCGCCTACGGCAATGCCGAGCGGCGCACGCATTTCTGGCACCAGCTCGTCAATGCGCCCGGCGAGGCGCGCTCCGACCTCTGGCAGATGATGGAATTCTCCAGGCGCTTCACGACCGACGAGGTGTGGCCGGCGGAGATCCTCGATCAGAACCCGAACTACAAGGGCATGACGCTGTTCGACGTGCTGTTCCGCAACGGCAACGTCGACCGCTTCGCCCTCGCCGAGCTCGATCCGAACTACGAGAACGTGGAGGCCAGGCACTTCGGCTTCTACGTGCAGAAGGGCCTCTTCGAGGAATATGCGGAGTTCGGGCGCGGCCACGGACACGACCTTGCGCCCTTCGACACCTATCATAAGGAGCGCGGCCTGCGCTGGCCGGTGGTCGAGGGCAAGGAAACCCTGTGGCGCTACCGCGAGGGCTACGACCCCTATGTCGAGAAGGGCAAGGGCGTTCAGTTCTACGGCAATCCGGACGGGCGCGCGAAGATCGTCGCCGCACCCTACGAGCCGCCGGCCGAAGTGCCGGACGCGGAGTTCGACCTGTGGCTCGTCACCGGCCGCGTCCTGGAGCATTGGCATTCCGGCTCCATGACCATGCGGGTGCCCGAGCTCTACAAGGCCTTCCCCGGCGCGCGCTGCTTCATGCATCCCGACGATGCGCGCCAGCGCGGGCTCAACCACGGCGCCGAGATCCGGCTGATCTCGCGCCGCGGCGAGATCCGCACCCGCGTCGAGACGCGCGGGCGCAACCGCATGCCGCCCGGCGTCGTCTTCGTGCCCTGGTTCGACGCGAGCCAGCTCATCAACAAGACGACGCTCGACGCCACCGATCCCATCTCCAAACAGACGGACTTCAAGAAATGCGCGGTCAAGGTCGTCCCCGTCTGAACCCGCCGGCCGGCGCCATCCGCGCCGGGCTCGCCGCGGCCTGTCTCGTGCTCTTCGCCGGCGCCCTGTCGGCCGCGAGCGATGCGCCGCAGGTGGTGCCGCGCCTGACCGGCGAGGCCGAGCCGATGAGCGAGGTGAAGGCCCCGCCGCTTGCGCGCCCGATCGTCGACGACGTCAAGCGCATGCGCAACTATCCCGAGCAGCCGCCGGTGATCCCCCATTCCATCGAGGGCTACCAGCTGACGCTGAACACCAACCGCTGCCTGTCCTGCCACAAGCGCGAGTTCACCGAGGGCTCCGGCGCGCCGATGATCAGCGTCACGCATTTCATGGACCGGGACGGGCAGGTGCTGTCGGATGTCACGCCGCGGCGTTACTTCTGCACCCAGTGCCACGTGTCGCAGACCGATGCGTCGCCGCTCGTGCCCAATCTCTTCCAGGACGCCAGCAAGCTCGGCGGACGGCAATAAGGGGCTGCCATGCAGGGGCTGAGAAACCTCTTCGGACGGCTGTGGCAGGTCTGCCTGCGCTTCTGGCACGTCATCTCGCGGCCGAGCGCCTATCTCAGCCTGGGCTTCCTGACGCTCGGCGGCTTCATCTGCGGCGTCATTTTCTGGGGCGGCTTCAACACCGCGCTCGAGGTCACCAACACGGAGAAGTTCTGCGTCTCCTGTCACGAGATGCACGACAACGTCTATCAGGAGCTCACCCAGACGGTGCACTTCTCGAACCGCTCGGGCGTGCGCGCGAGCTGCCCCGACTGCCACGTGCCGCACAACTGGACGGACAAGATCGCCCGCAAGATGCAGGCTTCGAAGGAAGTGTGGGGCAAGATCTTCGGCACCATCAACACGCGCCAGAAGTTTCTCGACGCCCGGCTCGAGCTCGCCAAGCACGAATGGGCGCGCCTCAAGGCGAACGACTCGCTCGAATGCCGCAACTGCCACTCGTCCATCGCCATGGACTTCACGAAGCAGACGCGGCGCGCGGCGGAGATCCACAGCCGCTATCTCGTCACCGGCGAGCGCACCTGCATCGACTGCCACAAGGGCATCGCCCATCTCCTGCCGGACATGACGGGCATCGAACCGGGCTGGACGGTGGACCCCGAGCTCGAAGCCTCCGGCCGCCAGTCCTGGCACGGCGGCAGCGACGGCCTCGACGCCGTCCGCGCCTATCTCGCCGGTATCGAGGCGCAATAGTCGCTTAGCCGAAGAACAAACGCTCCCTCTCCCGCGTCATGGCCGGGCTCGTCCCGGCCATCCACGCCTCCGACGTTGGACGTCGTTCCAAGGCATGGATGCCCGCGACGAGCGCGGGCATGACGGTGGGGCTTGTTGCGTCTCGCCGCAGCACGGGCGCTCCATGGCACTTCGTCGACGCCAGGAACAGGAACGCGCGGGCGACATTTCCGCCGCTGATCCGGCCCTCGCCACCGTCATGGCCGGGCTTGTCCCGGCCATCCACGCTTCCGACGTTGGACGTCTTTCCAAGGCGTGGATGCCCGCGACAGGCGCGGGCCTGACGGCGCGGCTACGCGAGGACGAGACTCGCACAGGCTGCCGGCGTTCAAAGCCGGAAGGCCGCCAGCCGCTCCGGCAGGCGGGCGATCTCCTCCGCCTCCACATTGGCGAAGGCGACGCGCACATGGGCGTCGGCCGTCTCGCCGAAATAGCTGCCCGGCAGCGCGAGCACGCCGCGCTCGGCGGCGAGCCGCTCGGCCACGTCCCGCCCCCGCCGGCCGGGGAAGGGATGGCGCAGATAGGCGAAATAGGCGCCGATCGAGGAGATGCCCCACTCCGGCACCTCGGCAAGCGCGGCACGAAAGGCGGCAAGCCGGCGGTTGATGTCCTCGGCATTGGCGGCGCGCCACGCGGCCAGCGCCGGGATCGCCCAGGCGAGCGCCGCCTGGCCGGTGCGCGGGGCGCAGATCTGCAGGCAGTCGAGCACCTTGGTGATCTCGGCGATGACGGGCGCACCGGCGACGAGGGCGCCGAGCCGGTGCCCGGGAATGCCGTAGGCCTTCGAGAAGCTGTAGAGCTGGATGACGTTGTCGCGCCACGTCTCCCCCGCCAGCAGCTCATGCGGCCGGCCCGCCTCCGGCGGCAGGAAGTCGCGGTAGGTCTCGTCGATGACGAGCCACAGGTTACGCCGCCGGCAAAGCTCCGCAAAGCGGGCGATGACCTCGGGCGGGTAGACGGCACCGGTCGGGTTGTTGGGCGTGACGAGGACGATGGCGCGCAGGCGCTCGTCGACGAGCGCCTCGGCCGTCTCCGGATCCGGCACGAAGCCGGCCTCCGGGTCACAGGGCAGCGGCCGCGCCTCGATGCCCAGCATCGCCAGCGTCATCTGGTGGTTGAAGTACCACGGCGTCGGCAGGAGCACGGCCTCCCCGGCCCGCGCGAGTGCGAGCATGGCGACGAAGAAGGCCTGGTTGCAGCCGGCGGTGACGGCGATCTCCTCCGGCCTCACCCGTCCGCCGTAGAGCCCGGACACATGCTGCGCATATGTTTCGCGCAGGGACCTGTCGCCCGTGATGGCGCCGTAGCGGGCGGCTTCCGCACTGGCGGCCGCCTCGGCCAGCTTCTCGAGCATGTCGGCATGGGGCGGGCGGCCCGGCACGGCCTGCGACAGGTCGACGAAGGGGCCGAAGGCGCCGTCATAGGCGGCGCGCCAGGCCTGCGCTTCGGGGATGGGCGGGCTCGCCGTGGCGGCGAGAAGGGGATTGACCAGCATCGGATGTGTCTCGGGCGGGAATAGCGGCGCGCGTGTCGCCGCGGGTTAGCCTGTCAGGAAGCGCGTTGCAACACGCGCCGGCGGGTTCGCGCCCGGCGCGGCGCTCGCTCCGGCCGCGCCTCGTCCCGGGCACGCTCGGCGAAGAGCCAGTCGATGAAGGCGCGCACCATCGGCGTGTTGCGCAACTCGCTGCGGGTGACGATGAAGAAGGCATCGGGCGCGGGCACGGCAAGGTCGAAGGGCACGATCAGCCGCCCGTCTGCCAGGAGCCGGCTCACCGTCACGGTGTCGCCGAGCGCCACCCCCAACCCGTTGATCGCGGCCTCGAGGGCAAGATGGGCGTTCGACATGAGATGCCGGCGGCCGTAGGCCAGCGTCGGCGCCCCAGCGGCGGCGAGCCAGCTGTTCCATTCGCGCCCGTCGTCGCCGTGCAGGAGAACGTGGCTGGCGAGATCCGCCACCTCGCGGAGCGGCCGGCTGTTGGCGAGCGTCGGACTGCAGACGGGAAAGAGCGAGATGTCCGTCCAGGGCTCGACGACGCGGTCCGGCCAATGGCCGTCGCCGTAGACGAGGGCGAGGTCCACCCGGTCGGAATAGATCTCGCGCGGATCGTTCGAGGCGATGAGCTTGAGGCGCACGCCGGGGTACCGCTCGGTGAAGCTGCCGAGCCGCGGCACCAGCCAGAATGACGCCACCGCCTGGACGCAGCTCACCACCAGCTCGCCCTCGGTCGTCGGTCGCGTGAGCAGGGCGATCGCCTCGGCGATGGAATCGAAGGCGCCCGCGACGACGGGCAGCAGCGCCGCCCCGTGCGGCGACAGCGCGAGCCGTCCGCCCCGCCGCTCGAACAGCTGCACCTTGAGCGCTGTCTCCAGCGCCCTGATCTGATGGCTCACCGCCCCGTGCGTCACGTGCAGCTCGGCCGCCGCGCGCGAGACGGACAGGTGACGCGCCGTCACCTCGAAGGCGCGCAGGGGATTGAGGGGCGGCAGGCGTTTGGACACGGCGCCATCGTCCGGACTGTGAAAATTCCTCACAGATTAGCCTCTAATAATCTCGCTTGCCAGCAGCCGGGCGAGACTGCAGCATTATCGGATCAAGAGGCTCGCATATACCGAGTGCATATAAATTGATATATATTTATGAAAATGCCAAAAAACAAGCATTCATGAACGATACCATGGCTCATTTGCGGCATTGTAATTAGAAAATGCGCGATCCATAACTTGCGGCGCGCAGAGTGAATGCAATACCAACACGGTGATCGGACGCCTGCCATGACGATTGATGAGAAAGATCTTCAGCGGTTGCGGGAGAAATACGGTGCCGGACATGGTGGCTCCGTCTTCGATCCGCGCTTCCGCAAGGTGGCCGAGCGCATCTTCAGCGCCAAGGGCACGCGCGCCCTGCCCTATGGCGGCGTGCCGACCTTCCTGTCGGCGCCATACCGCCCGGTCGGCCCCGAGGAGACGACCTTCGGCGACCTTCAGGTGGCGCTCGTCGGCGTGCCCATGGACCTCGGCGTCACCAACCGCTCCGGCTCGCGCTTCGGCCCGCGGGCGCTGCGCACCATCGAGCGCATCGGCCCCTACAACCATGTGCTCGACTGCATACCCGTCGGCGAGCTCACCGCCGCGGATGTCGGCGACGTGCCCTTCCGCAGCCGCTACGATCTCGAGGGCTGCCATGCCGACATCGAGGCCCATTTCCGCCGCTTCCTCGAACAGGGCGTCGCGACGCTCGCGGTGGGCGGCGACCATTCGATCACCCATCCCATCCTGCGCGCGGTCGGCCGCGAGGCGCCGGTCGGCCTCATCCACATCGATGCCCATTGCGACACGGGCGGCGCCTTCGACGGCACCAAGTTCCATCACGGCGGCCCCTTCCGCAACGCCGTGCTCGACGGCGTGCTCGACCCGAAGCGCACCATCCAGATCGGCATCCGCGGAGCGGCCGAATATCTGTGGGAGTTCTCCACCGATTCCGGCATGACGGTGATCCACGCCGAGGAATTCGCCGCGATGGGGCCCGCGGCGGTCATCGCCCGGGCGCGCGAGGTCGTCGGCGACGGCCCGACCTATCTCTCCTTCGACATCGACAGCCTCGATCCGGCCTTCGCGCCGGGCACCGGCACGCCCGAGGTCGGCGGGCTGTCGACGCGCGAGGCGCAGCAACTCCTGCGCGGCCTCAAGGGGCTCAACATCGTCGCCGGCGACGTGGTGGAGGTCGCGCCGCAATACGATGCGACGGCCAATACCGCCCATGCCGGCGCGCAGATGCTGTTCGAGATCCTCAGCCTGATGGTCTTCAGCCCGTCCATCGGCGGCAGGAAGGAGTGAAAACCGCGTGCCGCCGGCGGCAAACGGCGGCAAGATACGTCAAACGGCGATTCAACGCCGGGACATCGAGGGGATTGTCATGATGAGACCGACACAGGGCGTAAACCGCCGCAGGATCCTTGCCGGCGGGGCCGCCGGCCTTGCCGCGCTCGGCATGCCGACCATCCTGCGCGCCGCCGAGAAGACGCTGAAGGTCGGCGTCTACGGCGGCTTCTTCAAGGATTCGTTCGACAAGCACATCTTCCCGGAGTTCACCAAGGCGACGGGCATCGCGGTCGAGAGCATCGCCGAGCCGACGGGCGAGGCCTGGCTGGTGCAGCTGTCGCAGGCCGCGCGTGCGGGCGTCGCCCCCGCCGACGTCTCGATGATGTCGCAGACCGCCCTCCTCAAGGGCGAGGCCGGCGACCTGTGGGCGCCGCTCGACCTCGGCCAGATGAAGAACACGGCCAATCTCGTCGAGCGCTTCGTCAACAAGTACCCGGACGGGCGCGTCGCCGGCATCGGCGCCGTCTCCTGGTACATCACGCTCGTCACCAACACGAAGGCCTTTCCCGAGGCGCCGACCTCGTGGGCAGCCCTGTGGGACCCGGCCAACAAGGACAAGCTCGGCCTGCTCGCCCTCGTCTCCAACTCCTTCCTCCTCGAGGTGACGGCTGCCACCTTCTTCGGCGGCACCAAGGCGCTCGACGACGAGGCCGGCCAGCTCAAGGCCTTCGAGAAGCTTGCCGAGGTCAAGCCCAACGTGAAGCTGTGGTATCGCGACGAGGCGCAGTTCGAGCAGGCGCTGAAATCGGGCGAGATCCCGATGGGCCAGTACTATCACGACGTCACCGGCCTTGCCGCCGCCGACGGGCACCCGGTGCGCTCCACCTTCCCGAAGGAGGGCGGCATCCTCGATTCCGGCTCCTGGGCGGTCTCGCGCGCCTCCAAGGCGCTCGACGAGGCCCATGTCTTCATCAACTACATGTGCCAGCCGGAGATCCAGGCGCTGATGTCGCGCAAGGTCGGCACCTCGCCCACGGTGCGCCGCGACCTGCTCGACCTGACCGATGCTGAATTCGCGGCCGTTTCCTCCGACATTCCGCCGATCGTGCCGCGCTACGACCTCTACCTGTCGCGGGCCGACTGGCTGAACCAGAAATGGACGGAGATGATCGTCGGCTGAGGGGAGGCAATCGGCGGTAGGCAGTCGTCAGGTCTTTGCGCTACCGACTGCCCATTGCCGACTGCCGCAAAGGGATTCCCATGACCGGCCTCGTCCTCGACAACATCACGAAGCGCTTCGGCTCCGTCGCCGCCGTCGACCGGGTGAACCTCTCCGTGCCCGACGGCAGCTTCGTCTGCCTGCTCGGCCCCTCGGGCTGCGGCAAGACCACGCTCCTGCGCATGATCGCGGGGCTGGAGGAGCCGAGCGAGGGGCGCATCCTCGTCGGCGGCGCGGACGTGACGCGGGCGCCCGCCCACCAGCGCGACTTCGGCATGGTCTTCCAGTCGCTGGCGCTGTTTCCCCACCTCTCCGTCGGCGAGAACATCGCCTATCCCCTGCGCATCCGCGGCGTGGCGAAGGCGGAGCAGGCGCGTCGCGTCGAGGAGCTGCTCGCGCTCGTGCGCCTGCCCGGCTTCGGCGAACGGCCGGTGTCGAAGCTCTCCGGCGGCCAGCGCCAGCGCGTCGCCATCGCCCGGGCGCTGGCGCTCCAGCCGCGGCTCTTCCTGCTCGACGAGCCCCTGTCGGCGCTCGACGCCAAGCTGCGCGAAGCCATGCAGGTGGAGCTGCGGCAGCTGCAGCAGCGCCTCGGCATCACCACCGTCGTCGTCACCCACGACCAGCGCGAGGCCATGACCATGGCCGACCTCGTCGTCGTGATGAACGAGGGACGCATCCGCCAGAGCGCGCCACCCGTCGACATCTACCGCCGCCCGGCGGACACCTTCGTCGCCGACTTCATCGGCATCACCAATCTCATCAGGGCGCGGCGGGGCGCGGACGGCACCGTGCGCGTCCCGGGCGGCACCCTGGCCGGCATCGCCCTGCCGGCGGAGGAGGCGACGATCTCCGTGCGGCCGGAGGACGTGCGCCTCGTGCCGCCACACGAGGCAGCGATCACCGGCCGGGTCGATTTCGTGCGCGACCTCGGCGCCAGCATCGAGATCTATGTCGAGGCGGACGGCCAGAGGATCGTCGCCGTGGCGAGCCCGCGCGAGCGGCCGGACCTCCAGCCCGGCGCCCCGGTGGGCCTCGCGCTTCCGGCCGACGCCTGCGTGGTGCTCGGCGCATGACGGCGGCACGGCCCCAACGGCTGCGGGACTACGCGCCGCTCGTCTTTCCGGCGCTGATGCTCACCGTCTTCTTCGTGGTGCCCTTCGGCATCATGGTGGCGATCAGCTTCTTCCGCCGCGTGCAGGGCGCCTTCTACGAGCCGGACTTCGTCTTCGACAATTACGCGCGGTTCCTGTCCGCCTTCTTCGGCCAGGTGCTCGGCTTCTCGCTGGTGCTGGCGGCGCTCGTCGCCCTCGTTGCCGTCACCATCGCCTTTCCCTTCACCTTTCTCCTCGCGCGGCTGTCGCGGCGCTGGCAGGTGGTGTGGCTCGTCGCGCTGCTCTCCATCGTCTCGCTGTCCGAGGTCATCGTGGGCTTCGCCTGGTCGACGCTGTTCTCGCGCACGGCCGGCGTCACCAATATCCTCGTCGCGCTCGGCCTCATGAGCGAGCCCATGTCGCTGTCGCCGAGCTTCGGGGCGCTGCTCACCGGCCTCAGCTATCACGCCTTTCCCTATACGGTACTCGTGCTCTATCCGGCGCTCGCCCGGCTCGACCCCACGCTGATGGAGGCGGCGCGCACCCTGGGCGCCTCCCCTCCCCGCGCCTTCGTCACGGTCGTCGTGCCGGCCCTGCGCAACACCATCCTCGCCACCATGATCATGGTGTTCGTCTTCGCGCTCGGCTCCTATCTCCTGCCGCAGCTCCTCGGGCGGCCGAGCAACTGGACGCTGTCCGTGCTCATCACCGACCAGGCGATCTACCAGTCCAACCTGCCCTTCGCGGCGGCGATGGCCGTGTTCCTCGTCCTTGTGAGCCTCGCGCTTGTCGGGCTCTCGCTGCTCGTCGGACGCAAGGAGGCCGCCCAATGAGCCGCCTCTTCACGCGCCTGTTCATGGCCCTTGTCGCCCTGGTGCTGGCGGCCCCGATCGTCGTCGTCGCGGGCGTCTCCTTCAATGCGCAGAGGACGCTCACCTTCCCGCCGGTCGGCTTCTCGCTCGCCTGGTTCGGCGAAGTCTTCACCGACGCCGGCTGGCGCGGCGCGCTCCTCACCAGCCTCGCCATCGCGGCCGGCTCGGCGGCGCTCGCCGTCGCCATCGCCTTCCCGCTCGCCTGGTTCCTGTGGCGCTGGCACGCTCCGTGGGCACGCCTGTTCCAGGCGCTGGGCACGGCGCCCTTCATCCTGCCGCCGGTGATCACCGCCCTCGGCTTCCTGAGCTTCTGGGCGACCGCCGGCTTCTACGGCGCACCCTGGACGGTGGTGATCAGCCACGCGATCTTCCTCGTGACGCTGCCGCTCGTCACCATCACCCTCGGCTTTTCCTCCGTCGACCGCAGCCTGACGGAGGCCGCCGCCACCATGGGCGCCGACGACCGCACCGTGCTGAGAACAGTCGTGCTGCCGCTCGTCACCCCCTATCTCGTCTCCGGCTACGCCTTCGCCTTCGTGCTCTCCCTCAACGAATACATCATCGCCTACATGGTCGCGGGCTTCACCGTGGAGACGCTGCCGATCAAGATCTTCAACGCCCTGCGCTACGGCTACACCCCCACCATGGCGGCGGTGACGGTGTTCTTCGTCGCGGCAGCCGCGCTCATCTTCAGCTTCGTCGCCCGCTTCGGCGACCTGCCACGCCTCCTCGGCGCCTGGTCTTCCAACGAGAGCTGAACCGACCCCCTTTCGTCACGCATCGTGGAGAGGCTCTTCGTCGATATCGTCCTCGGCGTCCTCATCCCCCTCCCCGCCCGGCCTGGTCCAGCCGTCGGCGAGGAGCTTCTCCTTGTCGAGGAGCCCGGCCTCCTCGAGCTGCTCGATGTCGGGCAGCTCGCGCAGGCTGGTGAAGCCGAAGCGGGCGAGGAAGGTCGGCGTCGTCACATAGGTGTAGGGCGCCCCCGGCTGGGGACTGCGCGGCCCGGCGGCGACCAGGCCGGCAGCGCGCAGGCGCGCGACGAGGTCGCGGCCCACCTCCCGCCCGAAGAAAGTGGACAGCTCGCTGCGCGTGATCGGCTGGAAATAGGCGATGGCGACAAGGGCCAGCATCTCCGACGACGACAGCTGCTCGCCCCGCTCGCCCTGCCCGCGCACGGCGCGCACCGCCGCGCCATAGGCACGGCGCGTCCGCATCTGCCAGCCGCCGGCGACGGTGACCACCTCGTAGGGACGGCCGGCAAGCTCGGCGCGGATGTCGTCGATGACGAGATCGACATCGCAGTCGCGGCCGACGATGCGGGCGAGCGCCTCACGCGGCACCGGCTCGGCAGCGGCGAAGAGCACGGCCTCGACCCGCCCCATCCACTCCCGCCAGCGCAGTTCGGCCGGCAGATCGGCAAGCTCCCGGTCGAGCGCATCCTCGTTCTTGCGGCGCGTCGCCATGGCTACAGCCCGTAGAGGCGGAAGCTCGGCCGCCCGGTGAGTTCCCGCACAGCCCCAAGGGCAACGAGCCGCTCGAACAGGCGCCGTCCCGCCCGGTCGCTCGCCCCTTGTCCCACGTCGGCCGCCGCGGTCGCGTCCTCGCGCAGCAACAGCGCGACCGCCCCTGCCGCGGCCTTCGAGCGCAGCCGCGGCGCAGCTGTCACCAGCCTTTCGGCACGCCTTGCGAGATCGCCATAGAGATCGAGCGCCTCGAGCGCGGCGCGCTGATAGGCGAGGCAGCACACCCGCAGCCAGGCTTCCGCACCATCGGACCGGGCCGCGAGGCGCAAGTCGGCGCGGCGGACCTGCGGCGCGATGAGCGGCACGGCCGCGGGCCAGCCCAGTTGCCGGGCAAGCACGACATCCGCCAGCCAGAGCGCCGCGCAGTCGAGTTCAGGCCTTGCCTGCAGGACGGTGGCAGCGGCCCCGACCGCGACGGCAACGGCAAAGCCGCGTCTGTTCGAAGCCTCGTCGGCCACCGCGGCGAGAACCCGCTCGAGCGCCCCCTCCTCGGCGGCATGGCCCGCCTCACGCAGCGCACCCGGCCAGGCCTGCGGGCGCAGGGCTCCCGGCACAGCGAGACGCCGCCAGAGGCCGAGGATGCGACCGCCGGGGCCGGGATCATCGCCCGCCCGGCGCAAATACCAGCTATCCCGCAGGGCCGCCTCGTCCTCGTGGCGGCCGATGAGGCCAATATGGGCGACGGCCGCGCGCAGCGCACAGCGCTGGCGCCACAGGATGCCGAGCCCATGCTCCACGCCGGCCACCGTGTTGAGCAACGCCAGGGCGGCGCCGGCACGGAAGGCCGCCCCGGCCTCGTCCTCCGCGTCGCCGCGGCCACGCACCCAAGGGGGGGGCGGCACGATCGTCCGGGAGGCGAATCGCGGGTTTTCCATGGGTGGAGGCTAACCCAGCGCGGCGCTTTTTCCTACCAGAAGCACCGAAAAGCGCCGCGCTTGTCGAAAGCCGCCTATGTCCGGTAATGTAATATTATCGGACGTACTGGCGACCAGGCCGGATCATGCCTCGCAATAACACCCCGAAGGTAAAAAATGCCTCCCATCCGGCCCTCGAAAACCAGCCGGCCCACGCGCACGCGAGGGCACCCGATGCACCGCACGACGAGGCGGACGGAACGCCCCTCCCCTATGGGAGCGACACGCCGGCCGGCCGGCCTCCCGCCGCCAACACGCGGCTCGCCTACGCGAAGGACTGGAAGCACTTTTCTGCCTGGTGCCGCCGGAGCGGCCATGCCGCGCTGCCGCCCGCCGCGCAAACCATCGCCCTCTATCTCGAAGCCTGCGCCATGGGTGAGGCCGGCGGCCGCGCCCTCTCCCGCACGACCATCGAGCGCCGCCTCTGCGGCCTGGCCTGGAATGCGGCGCAACGCGGCCACCCGCTCGACCGCGACGCCCCACAGATCGCCGGCGCGCTCGCCGGCATCCGCAGCAGGCCGGCCCGCCTGCCGCGCCGCCGGGAAGCCGTCGATGCCGCGGACATCCTCGCCATGCTCGGAACGTTGCCGCACGACCTGCGCGGGTTGCGTGACCGGGCCATCCTGCTCCTCGGCTTCGCTGCCGGGCTGCGTCGCTCGCAGATTGTAGGGCTCGACCTCGGCAGCCGCAGCCCCCTCGAAGGCGACGGCTTGGTCGAGATCCTTCCCGACGGCCTCATCCTCAGGCTGAACGAGACCGGCGGCCGGCGCGAGATCGCGGTCGGCCGCGGATCCGGCGAGAACAGTTGCCCTGTGGCGGCCGTGGAGCGCTGGATCCGCTTCGCCCGGCTCAGCCAAGGCCCCCTTTTCCGCCGCATCGGCCGCGACGGGCACACGGTCGCGGAGGCGCGCCTCACGGACAAGCATGTGGCCCGGCTCGTCAAGCAGACGGCCCGCGCCGCCGGGCTCGACGCCGATCGCACCGCCGCCCTTTCCGCCCAGTCCCTGCGCACGGGCCTTGTTCGCGCGGCAACAATCGGCCGCCACCCGCCGGACGAGAGCGGCGTGCGCAACGGCATGATGCAGGATGAACCCGCGCAACCCGGGCGCGACCGCTTCCGCGTCAATTTGACGAAAGCCCTCGGCCTTTGACGCGGACAGCGGCGGATCAGGCCGAGATCCCCGCAAGGAGCCAGAGATCTGCACGGACCACGGCAGCGCCACGCGCCGGACGAAACCCGATCAACCACCCGAAAGGCGGGTCGGCACCGGCAACCACCGGACCCGCCACGCATCCTTCGGCACCACGGCATGACGGCCGGCCGCCGATCGACACCCTTCTAGGGAGCGGGACTCCCAACGCTACTCCCGGCCGGAAGCAGGGCCCGCCACCTCCCGCAACCTCCACAACCCGATCCGTTGTCAGATGACAACGTCGGATCGGCATCGACAGCACATTCCGCAAGAACGGCCGAACACCCTTCAGCAAGGAGGCGCGACGTGCGCAGCCGTGCGAGACGGCCTCGCTTCGCACAGATCGCTCTCAGTCTTTCACATCAAGGCCATCAGGAGCCACGCCCCCCACCGAAGCTCCGGCGCCCACTCCGACCGAGCTCGCGACCGGCCGCGGCCGCCAACGCCGGCAGCCGATGCCAGGGCATCGTGCCTGCACCGCTTCTAACGGGACGCCTAACAGTCCCCGCCGAGCCGTCTTCGCCAACGGTCCGCGCGAAGAGCAACCGCTGCCGTTGTCAGCTGACAACACGCTGTGCCGGCCCTCCAGCATCCCACTCGGCGCGTGAGCCTCGCAATCCGAGGCCGATTACTTTCTGCGGCGCGAATATCCGAAAAGATCACCGATTGCACCGCGAACGTCGTCGAGATGACGAATGCGGCCGTTAAGATTTCGTTAACCCTAATCTTCTTGCCGCCCGGGGCAGAATCGTGTCTCCTGCGCCAGACGGCATGTGAGCGTTAAACGCCATAATTCCGTCTGAGAGCGGTGGGATATGCAAACGATCGTCGAAAACCAGACCAGAATCGAATCGGCCTCGGCCAGGATAGCGCGTCACGCGGGCGTTCTCTCGGCCCAGCTGCGCAGCCTCGGCGCGACACTCTTCCCGCCCATGGCCCAGAAGACGCTGCGTTCCTTCACCTCGGGGGAAGTCGCGCGCATCATCGGCGTATCCGACGGCTATCTGCGCCAGCTCTCGCTCGATGGCCTCGGGCCCATGCCCACGATCCTCACCGGTGGACGCCGGTCCTACAGCCTCGGCCAGGTCAATGAACTCCGGCGCTATCTCGCCGCCTCGCGGCCGCGCGAGGCGCTCAATTTCCTGCCGACGCGCCGGCCCGGCGACAAGCTGCAGATCATCGCCGTTGCCAATTTCAAGGGCGGGTCGGCCAAGACGACCACGTCGCTCTACCTCTCGCAATATCTGGCCCTGCGCGGTTTTCGCGTTCTCGCCATCGATCTCGACCCGCAGGCGTCGCTGTCGGCGATGTTCGGCTACCAGCCGGAGTTCGACATCGCCGAGAACCAGACGCTCTATGGCGCCATCCGCTATGACGAGCACCGGCGGCCGATGCGCGAAATCATCCACCCGACCTATTTCGACGGCGTTTCCATCGTGCCGGGCAATCTCGAGCTCATGGAGTTCGAGCACCATACGCCGCGCGCCATGCGCGACCCGAGCGCCCGCGGCCAGAATCTCTTCTTCCGCCGCGTCGCGACCGCGATCAGCGAGGTCGAGGACGATTACGACATCGTCGTCATCGATTGCCCGCCGCAGCTCGGCTATCTCACGCTCGGCGCGCTCAATGCGGCGACTTCGATGGTCGTGACCGTCCATCCGCAGATGGTCGACGTCGCCTCGATGAACCAGTTCCTGCTCATGACCTCAGATCTCATGTCGGTCGTCGAGGAATATGGCGGCCGGCTCGATCACGACTTCATCCGCTACGTCGTGACGCGGCACGATCCCAACGACGTCCCCGAGACGCAGATCGTCGCGCTGCTGCGCAGCCTCTTCGGCGAGGATGTGCTCAAGGCTACGGCCTGGAAATCCACCGCCATCGCCAATGCCGGGCTCACCAAGCAGTCGCTCTACGAGCTCGAGCGCGGCTCCGTCGGTCGGGCCGCCTATGACCGGGCGCTCGAATCCGTCGATGCCGTCAACGCCGAAATCGTTCAGCTCATCAATGCAGTGTGGGGCCGATGACGAAACGATCCGATACCCTGAAGGCTCTTTTCGGCGCGCCGCAGGCGCAGGCGTTGTCAGCTGACAACCAGGCTGCGCCGCTCCCGCGCGTCGCCGCGGGCTCCATCCGCTCGATGAAGGAATCCTTCTCCGGCATCGAGCGCGAGAACGAAGTGCTGCGCGAGACGATCGCCGCCGGCGCCAACGTGGTCGAGGTCGATCCCGCGCTCATCGAGCCCTCGCCCTACAGCGACCGTTTCACCGACGACGGCGGGCCCGAGTTCGATCAGCTCAAGGCCTCCATGCGGGCCAACGGGCAGGAGGTGCCGGTGCTGCTGCGCCGGCATCCCACGCAGGAAGGCCGCTACCAGACCGCTTTCGGCCACCGCCGCATCCGGGCCGCGCGCGAGCTCGGCCTCAACGTGCGGGCGGTCATCCGGGCGCTGTCCGACACCGATCTCGTCATCGCCCAGGGCATCGAGAATTCGGCGCGGCAGGACCTGTCCTTCATCGAACGCGCCGTCTTCGCGCTGCGCCTCGAGCGGGCAGGGCACGAGCGCTCCGTGATCCAGGAGGCGCTCACGGTCGACCGGGCCGAGGTCTCCAAGCTCATCGCCGTCGCAAGCGAGATCCCCGAGGACATCGTGACCGCCATCGGTCGCGCGCCGAAGATCGGGCGACCGCGTTGGCAGGCCCTCGCCGCCCGCCTGACCGAGCCCGGCGCGCTCGCCCGCACCCGTCGCCTCGTCAAGAGCGCGACCTTCGGCCAGGCTGATTCGGACAGCCGCTTCCTGCAGGTCCTTGCCTGTGCCACGGCGCAGACGGAGGAGGGGAGGGCAAGCCGCTCGCCGATGCAGGCTGTCGTCACCACCGACGGGGCCAAGATCGCGGACGCGGAGCACAAGGGCCGCGCGCTCAAGCTCACCTTCGCCCGGCCGCTCGACGAGGGCTTTGCCGCCTTCGTGCTCGATCAGATTCCGGCGCTGTTCGACCGTTACGCAGCGCAGGAGAAGGGGCGGCGCTGAGGCCCGTCCATCGCCACGAACCTTAGCAACTCAAGGAGCAAGCACCGCAAAAGAAAAGGCCCCCGAAACGTCTCCGCTCCGGAAGCCCTTCCTCATGTGTGTAGCGACCGTGAGAATCGCACTTCCGCGAATCGCAGTCAAGAGTCGGCGTCGTTTCGGCGAGCAAAAATCTTTTGCCTGCGAGGAGCAGGAATGATGAGCGACGCCTATTTCACGACGCCTTTCGGGCGGCGGCCGATGACGCTTGGCCAATTGGCCAGGCAGAACGCCGCCCGGGCGGCTGCAAGCGAAGGCCGGGTCCAGAAATGGCAGGTCTTCCGCGACATCACGGAAGGCAAGGCAAGGCTCGGCGTGAGCGACCGCTCGCTCGCCGTCCTCAACGCCCTTCTGTCTTTCCATCCTGAAACGCTGCTGGCGGCCGGCAACGAGCTCGTGGTCTTTCCCTCGAACCGCGAACTGTCGTTGCGCGCCCATGGCATGGCGCCTGCGACGCTGCGACGGCACCTCGCCGCCCTTGTCGAGGCCGGGCTCGTCATTCGCCGCGACAGTCCCAACGGCAAGCGTTACGCCCGCAAGGGCCCGGGAGGCGTCATCGAGACCGCCTACGGATTCGACCTGTCGCCGCTCGTCAGCCGCGCCGGCGAGTTCGAGCGCATCGCCGACGACGTCAGAGCCCACCGCAAGGCCGTCCGACTGCTGCGCGAACGCATCACGCTGCTACGCCGCGACGCGCGCAAGCTCATCCAGTTCGCCGAGCAGGAAACACTGCCCGGCCCCTGGCCCGATCTGGCCGATCGACTCGCCAGTCTCTCCAGCCAGCTGCCCCCGACAACGACGAAAGCCGTTCTCGAAGCGACTGCCAACGCCCTGCAACACCTCTGCAACGATGTGCATAAGACATTGGAAGACAACATCATTTCCCAAAAAATGAGCGCCGATGAATCCCAATCTGAGCGCCACCTACAGACTCTATCTTCAGAGGATTCAGAATCTGAAGACCGATCCATTGCCGCGACGGTTCCGGAAACGCCTCCAGCCCTTCATCAGCCCACCGGTCGTCACGACGACGTGCGCCTCGAGGATGTTCTTTCCGCCTGCCCGACAATCACCGACTATTGCTCCACACCGATCACCAGCTGGAGCGAATTGCTGAAAGCCGCTGATCTCGTCCGCACCTTTCTTGGTATCGGCCGGAATGCCTGGCACGAGAGTTGCCAACTGCTCGGGCCCAGAACGGCCGCCGCCGTGATCGCTGCCGTCCTGGAACGTCATGACCAGATCCACAGTCCGCGGGCCTACCTGCATGCGCTGACCGCCCGCGCCAGGATCCGGACCTTCTCGGTCGGTCCGATGTTGCTGGCGCTGAGGCGTGCCAAACTCGCTGCAGAACAACCGACAAGCGATGCCGCCACAGTGAATGAAGAGGCTGCCGGGAGGGCCATCGGCACTCTCCCTCCCCACCGTCCCGGCACGCTCTCGTTCCCCCGCTTCCATCCGCCCATTCCCCTCGGAAGATCCGACTGCACCGATCCGGAAGAGATGAACCGATATCCAGTACGCGGCCATTTCGCCCGACCCGGACCAGGGACATGAGGTTCTCGGCCGATCATCGGTCTCTGGAGCACGTCACAACCACAATCCCACTCCATTGCAGCGCCCCGGACCTATTCTCAACTCGACGAACCCGTGCGACGGATGAGGCTCTCGGCATCCACCGGCGCGCGAACCTTGGCGTCATTGTCGAAATAGACATAGACGTCGCGGCCTCCCGCCCGGTGCTTGGTGCGATCCGCGATGCGCTCCACCCCCTGGGGATCGTTGCCCCGGACCCAGGACCGGATCCATGTCGCCCATCGTTCGAGTGCGGCATCGTCATAGCCGCTGACGTAGAGCTCCTGGGAACCGTGCAGGCGGCAGTAGACGAAATCGCTGGTCAGATCCATGACGAGCGGCCAGTCGACGCTGTCGGCACAGACGAGGGCGACGCCGTGCCGGCGCAGGAGATCGACGAACACCTGTGTGCGGAAGCTGTCGTGTCGGATCTCCAGGGCATGGCGCAAGGGCATGTCGACATCGCTGTCGAGCCAGTCGCGCCCATCGAGCCGTGCATCGTGACGGCGGGCAAGCTTCCCGGCGGCTTTCGTGTCCTTCGGCAGAAGGGCGAGGAAGGGCGCGAGGACGTCCGGATCGAAGGACATGCGGGGCGGCAGCTGCCAGAGGATCGGCCCCAGCTTCGGCCCGAGCCGCAACACGCCCGAGGCCATGAAGTTCGCGAGCGCCGTCTCCACGTTCTTCAACCGCAGCATGTGGGTGATGTAGCGCGACCCCTTGATGGCGAAGACGAAGTCGTCCGGCGTCTCCTCCCGCCAACGCCCGAAGCTCTCCGGACGCTGCAGGCCATAGAAGGTGCCGTTGATCTCGATGGAGCGGAACCGGTCCGCCGCATAGGCAAGCTCGCGCTTGTGCGGCAGGCCCGGCGGGTAGAAGACCCCGCGCCAGGGCGCGTAGGTCCAGCCCGAAATGCCGATGCGGATGGTTCCGGTTCTGCTCATGGTGCGGTCGCTCGCGGGTTCGCACCATTGAACAGCCGGCAGGGCGGAGGCGTTCCGATTACGGCCGCAAACCGTCGCCGGGCAGCCGGCAGGGGAGGGGGAGACGCTACAACGCCGCGATTTCGTCGGTGATCCCGGCCAGCTCCCTCTCGATCGCCTTGGCCGAGATGCTCACGTGTGGCGCCGTCGCGCGGGCGCGGTGGACGAACAGGCCGATCTCGCTTCCTGCAAGGCCTGGCTCCGCCAGCGGCACGTGCACGAGTTCGCCGTGCCTGATCTCGTCGACGAAGCCCGTCGGCGTGAAAAAGCCGATGCCGAGCCCCGATTTCATCGCGTCCTTCATCACGAGCAGCGAATTGGACATGACGCGGGCATTGAACTGGGCGCCGCTGTGCACGAATTCCGTCTCGGACGCCGCGTCCAGCAGCCACGGATCGTTCAGCATGACGACGGGATAGGCCGCACACTGGGTGAGCGTAACGGTCCTCTCCCGGGCGAGGGGATGATCGGGACGCATGATGGCGCCGAGCGTCGTGCGCAGCCGCGTCAGCACCTCGTAGTTGCGCATGCGCCGGTCGATGAAGAGCACGGCGATATCCGGCCGTCCGGCCCGCATCTCCTCGGTATGTTCGGCGGGATCCGCATCGATGACGCGGAAGGAGATGCGCGGATGACGCTTCGCCACCGTCTCGATGGCGCGCGGGATGGCCTTCACCAGCAGCGAGGGAATGGCAACGATGCGGACTTCCCCACGGATGTCGCCTTCAAGAGCGGCAATGTCCGTGCAGGTGCGCTGCCACTCCGCCAGGGTGTTGCGCGCGTGACGCAGCAGGTAGTCGCCCGCCGGCGTCAGCCGCACGCCGTTGCCGCGCCGCTCGAACAGCGCGACGCCGAGCTCCGCCTCCAGCTTCAGGATCTGCCGGTTCACCGCCGAGGAGGCGACGTTGAGCGCCTCCGCCGCGCGCCGGATGGAGCCGAAACGGGCCACCTGATCGAGATAGCGCAGCACCACCGCATGCATGGCTCGTTCCTCTGGTCCATCTTTCCGCAGGCGATGCCGAAAAGGCATCACCTCGCACTAAAATCTATTCTTCCGGTGTGCACCAGACCTCTCCTAAAGTCGCAGATGCCGATGAGCGGACCCGTCGAGCGACGAGAGAAGATCCGCCACGGCAGGGGAATCAACGGGCCGCCCGCCCACTCTCGGGAGTCTGCTTTCCATGACGATGCTCGCTTCGCGCCGGCGTGTGCTGAAGGCCGGTGCCGCGCTTGCGGCAGGCCTTGCCTGTCCCGCCCTGAACAGCACCCGTGGCCACGCCGCGGCTGGGACTGAAACCGTCAACATGCAGCTCGGCTGGCTCGCGAACAACAACCAGCTCGGCGAGATCGTTGCCAAGCGCCTCGGCTATTTCGAGGAAGAGAAGATCAACTTCGTCATCCAGCCGGGCGGGCCGAACATCGACGGCATCGCCATCGTGGCTTCCGGCCGCTACGAGATCGGGCAGGTCTCGTCGAGCCCCTCGCTCCTCCTCGCCGCCTCGCAGGGCATCCCGGTCAAGTGCTTCGCCGTCGGCGCCCAGGAACATCCCTACAGCTTCTTCTCCCTGCCGAAGAGCCCGGTGCGCAAGCCGCAGGACATGGTCGGCAAGAAGGTCGGCATCCAGGCGACCGGCAAGCCCCTGCTGCGCGCCCTGCTCAAGACCAATGGCATCGCCGAGAGCGATGTCGAGGTCGTCGTCATCGGCTCCGACATGTCGCCGCTGCTCACCGGCCAGGTCGACTGCGTCACGGGCTGGGAGACCAACACGACGGCGCTCAAGGTGCTCGGCCCCGAGATGATCACCATGCGCCTGTGGGACAGCGGCGTCCGGCTCTACGCCATGCCCTATTACGCGACCGAAGAGACGCTGCAGACCAAGGCACCGCTGCTCGCCGCCTTCCTGCGGGCCGCCGGCAAGGGCTGGCAATATGCCTTCGACAATCCCGAGAAGGCCGTCGACCTCTTCCTCGCGGAATATCCGGCCGCTGTGCGGGAGGACGAGCTCACCGCCTCGAAGATGCTGCTCAAGTACATCTTCAACGAGAAGACCAGGCAGGCCGGCTGGGCCACCTTCGACCCCGGCATCTGGCAGGAGCAGATCACGCTCTATGACGCGCTGAAGGAGTTTTCGGCCGGTGCGCCGTCGCTCGACAAGGTGATGACGCCGGCGGTGCTCGAGGCGACGCGTGACAACCGGCCGAAGATCGGCTGACCGGCAGGAGGATGCCATGTCCGTCGCCGCCCTGCAGCGGCCGCCGTCCCGGCCGGCCGCGACAACTTCCACCGCCATCGCTTTGTCGGGCGTCGGCGTGCGCTTCACGACCGAGCGCGGCACGGTCGCGGCGCTGGAGAACATCGACCTCGAGGTGCGGCAGGGCGGCTTCCTCACCCTGCTCGGACCCTCGGGCTGCGGCAAGTCGACCCTGCTGCGCGTCATCGCGGATCTGATCGCGCCGACGAGCGGCCGGGCCGAGGTGCTCGGCGGGCCGCCCTCGGCCGCGCGGCAACGGCGCGACATCGGCTTCGTCTTCCAGGATGCTGCCCTGCTGCCATGGCGCACCATCATCGAGAATGTCGCGCTGCCGCTCGAGGTGGGCAACGGCCGGGCACGGCCGGGCAAGCGCTCGCCGCGCGAGCTGCTCGAGCTCGTCGGGCTCGCGGGCTGGGAGAAGGCCTATCCGCACGAGCTCTCGGGCGGCATGCGCCAGCGCGTCTCGATCGCCCGTGCCCTCGTCAACGATCCGAAGCTGCTGCTCATGGACGAGCCCTTCGGTGCCCTCGACGAGATCACCCGCGACCGGCTGAACGAGGAACTGCTGCAGGTCTGGGCGGAGACGGGGACGACCATCCTCTTCGTCACGCATTCGCTCTACGAGGCGGCCTTCCTCGGCGAGGAGGTGCTGCTGCTCGCCGCCCGTCCGGGCCGGGTGCAGGAGCGCGTGCCGGTCGACCTGCCGAGCCCGCGGTGCATCCCGATGCGCGAAACGTCCGCCTTCATCGAGCTCGTCGCCCATCTGCGGCGTGTGCTGGAGACCTGCTGATGTCCTCGCAAGCCGTCCACGCCCTGCCGATCGCCAGCGCCTTCACCGACGATGCCGAGGCCCAGGCCCGCTTCGACAGCATGCAGCGCTACCTCAAGTGGCGCAAAAGGCTGCTGCCGCTCATCGCCGTCGCCTGCCTTCTCCTCCTGTGGGAGGGGGCGGTCCGGGCCTTCGGCATCCGCCCCTTCATCGCCCCGGCGCCGAGCGCCGTCGCCGCGGTGCTCTATGCCAAGTTCGGCCTGCTGATGCAGAACCTGGTGCCGACGGCGATCGAGGCGCTGCTGGGCTTCCTCCTCGGCAATGCGGCGGCCATCCTCATTGCCACCGCCTTCGTCTACAAGCGCACGCTGGAGGAGGCGTTCTTCCCCGTCGCCGTGATGATCAACACAGTGCCGGTCGTCGCCAAGGCGCCGATCCTCGTGCTGCTGCTCGGCAACGGCATGGAGCCGAAGATCGCCATCGCGGCGCTCATCTGTTTCTTCCCCACCCTCGTCAACATGACGCGCGGCCTGCGCGACGTGAGCCCGCAGCAGCTCGAATTGATGCGCATCCTCTCCGCCTCGCCGCGGGAGGTGTTCTTCAAGCTGCGCCTGCTGAACGCGCTGCCCTACCTGTTCTCGGCGCTCAAGATCGCCGCTTCCACGGCCGTCATCGGGGCCATCGTCGGCGAATGGATCGGCGCGACGAGCGGCATCGGCGCCCTCATCATCCAGGCCACCTACAACTTCGACTCGCCGCTGCTCTACGCCACGATCGTCGTCGGCTCCGTCTTCTCGGCGACCTTCTTCGGGCTGATCTCCTGGGCCGAGCATCGCTTCCTCAAGTGGAACGCCGGGCGCGCCAGCTGAGGCGCTGCCCCGTCCGCAAGCCCTTTCCGGAGCTGTGATCCCATGTCCACGACCCCTGACTTCATCAACGAGCGCGAGGGCCGCGTACCGGTCGCCGCGCGGGCCGATCTCCTCGTCGTCGGCGGTGGTCCGGCCGGCATCTCCGCGGCCGTCGCCGGGGCCCGCAACGGCCTCTCGGTCATCCTGCTGGAACGCTATGCCTATCTCGGCGGCCTCGCCTCGGGCGGCATGGTCCTCGTCCTCGACGACATGTGCAACGGGCCGGAGATCAGTGTGCGCGGCCTGTGCGGCGAGATGATCGACCGCATGGAGCGGCTCGGCCTGTGCGTCGTGCCGCCGGAGAGCGAGCGCCTCTCGGACGAGACGCTGTGGCGCAAGTGGTCGCGCTGGGGCGTCTTCGACTTCCATTCCCACGTCAAGCCGCAGCCGATCTGCTATGCGGCCGCCTTCGACCCGGACGGCTACAAGCGCGCCGCCAACGACATGGTGCGCGAGGCGGGCATCACTTTGCGCCTGCACAGCTGGTTCTCGCGGGCGATCGTCGAGGACGGGCACATCACCGGCGTCATCTGCGACACGAAGAGCGGCCGGCAGGCCGTCATGGGCTCCATCGTCGTCGATGCGACGGGCGATCTCGATGTCGCGGCCTCCGCCGGCGCGCCCTTCAGCGAGGGCTCCTTCATCGTCACCACGGTCTTCCGCCTCGGAGGCGTGGACACGGAGGCGGCCGAGCGCTTCGAGTACGAGGAGCCCGAAGCCTTCGCGGCCCTCGACCGCGAGGCCAAGAAGATCATGGGCGGCTCGTGGGACAAGTGGTGGCTGAAGACGCCGCTGCCGGGCATCGTCTGGTGCAACTGCCCGCACATGGCCGGCTTCGACGGGCTCAAGGTCGAGGACCTGACGCGCGCCGACTTCGTGGGGCGGGACCGCATCTCGGCGCTGCTCACCTTCGTGCGCGAGAAGATGCCGGGCTTCGAGAATGCCTTCGTCATCGACGTCGCGCCGCAGATCGGCGTGCGCCAGACGCGCCTGCTCGAGGGCGTCTACGTGATGACCAAGGAGGACGTGACGCAGCGCCGCCACTTCGCCGATACGGTGGCCCGCGGCCGCGACTACTACTATCCCTATCGTTCGCTGCTGCCGCGCGATGTCTCGCAGCTCATCGTGGCCGGCCGGCACTATTCCGCCACCTCGTCCGCCCAGCGCATCTCGCGCGAGATCCCGCCCTGCATGGCGATGGGCGAGGCGGCCGGTGTCGCCGCGGCACTGGCCCTCGACGCGGGCGTGACCATCGATAGGGTGGATGTCGCCGCGCTGCAGGCAAGGCTCAGGGCGCAGGGGGCGGACCCCGGCGACCGGCCGGCGCAGAACGCGCTCGTCGCCGTGGCGGCGGAATAGGCGGGAAGGGGCATCATGCATCAGGACAACGTGCAGCCGCTGACGGGCATCCGGGTCATCGACTTCTCCCAGGTCATGCTGGGGCCGAGCGCCACGCAGGTGCTCGCCGACTACGGCGCCGACGTCATCAAGATCGAGCGGCCGGGCGTCGGCGACCTGTCGCGCGCCTCCGTGCCGGACGATCCGGACGGGCCCAACAACCCGGTCTTCCGCAGCCTCAACCGCAACAAGCGCTCCATCGCGCTCGACCTGAGGCGCGAGGAGGGGCGGGAGGTGATCTACGAGCTCGTCCGCACGGCCGACGTCGTCGTCAACAACTTCCGCGCCGGCGTCATGGAGCGCATGGGCTTCGGTTACGAGCGCCTCGCCGAGATCAACCCGCGCATCATCTGCGCCTTCGGCACCGGCTTCGGCATGTCCGGCCCGCTCGCCTACAAGGGCGGCCAGGACATCCTCGCCCAGGCCCTGTCGGGCGTCATGCTGCGCAAGTGCAACGACGACGAGCCGCTGACCATCTACGCCACCTCGCTGTGCGACTATTCGGCGGGCATGCACCTCGTCCAGGCGATCCTGCTCGCGCTCCTGCATCGCGAGCGCACGGGCCGCGGCCAGCAGGTCTCGGTGTCGCTGTTCGAATCGATGCTCGCCATGCAGATGCAGGAAGCGGCCATGTGGCTGCAGCGCGGCAAGGACTTCAGCTGGGGCGCCTATCCGCTGACCGGCGTCTTCCGGACGAGCGACGGAGCCATCGTCCTCGTCGGCGCCTTCAAGACCAATCCCCTGCGCGACATCTCAACGGCGCTCGGTCTGCCGGACCTGTCGCAGGACCAGCGCTACGCCACCTTCCAGGGCCAGGTGGCGCACAAGGCGGAGCTGCAGGCCATGTTCCGCGAGCGCTTCGCCACCAATACGACGGAGCACTGGCTCGCCCGGCTCGACGAGCAGGACCTTCTGTGCGCGCCGGTGCTAAAGCTGTCCGACGCCCTCGCCCACGACCAGACGAAGGCCAACGGCACGGTCGTGTCGTTGAAGCAGGACGACGCGCTCGGGCTGATCGGCACGCCGCTGACCATGCATCCCTCCGCCTTCCAGCACCGCTACGACCCGCCGGATCTCGGCGCGCACGGCGACGAGGTGCTCGCCGAGGCGGGCTTCGCGGGCGAGCGCATCGCCGCGCTCAAGGCCGCGGGGGTGCTGGCATGAGCGTGCTCTTCACGGTCGCCGACCATGTCGCGCGCATCACCATCGACCGGCCGGAGCGGCTCAACGCCGTCGATGCGCCGACGGAGAAGCGCCTCGAGGAGATCTGGCGGGCGATCGAGGCCGACCGCGACATCCGCGCCGTGGTGCTGACGGGCAGCGGCGAACGGGCCTTCTCGACGGGGGCCGACATGAAGGGCGGCTCGGGCGCGAGCGGGCTCGAATACTGGGCGGCGCCACGGCCCGGCGGCTTCGGCGGCATCGCCCTGCGCGAGACGCTCGACGTGCCGGTGATCGCCCGCGTCAACGGCCATGCCCTCGGCGGCGGCATGGAGATGGTGCTCGGCTGCGACATCGTCGTCGCCGCGAGCAACGCCACCTTCGGCCTGCCGGAGCCGCGCGTCGGCCGCCTCGCCCTCGACGGCGGCATCGCCCTGCTGACGCGGCGCATCCCGCATGTGTGGGCCATGGGCATGCTGCTCACCGGCCGGCGCATCGGCGCCGAGGAGGCGCTGCGCTTCGGCCTCGTCAATGAAGTCGTGGCGCCGGCCGAGCTCGACGCGGCCGTCGATCGCTGGCTCGCCGACATCCTCTCCTGCGCGCCGCTGTCGGTGCGGGCCATCAAGCAGATGGTGCGGGCCGGGGCAAGTTTGAGCCCGCGCGAGGCGCAGATGCTGCGCCTGCCGGCGCTCGTCGAGGCGCTCATGTCGTCCGACCAGGAGGAAGGCGTGCGCGCCTTCCAGGAGAAGAGACCGCCACAGTGGCGCGGAGCCTGATCCGCGCCGGGGAGGTGCGCCATGGCCCATATCATCGCCTCGGCCTGCATCGACGTGAAGGACGGCGCCTGCCAGCAGGTCTGCCCGGTCGAATGCATCTATGAAGGCGGCCGCATGATGTACATCCACCCGGAGGAATGCATCGACTGCGGCATCTGCCTGTCGGTCTGCCCCGTGCAGGCGATCTATGCCGATGACGAGCTGCCGGCGGCGGAGACCGCCTTCGCCGCGGCCAATGCCGAGTTCTTCGGACCGCAGGTCACCGGCTGGGGTGCGCCGGGCGGCGCCGACAGCAGCCACGTGAGCGACCGCGACCACCCGCTCGTCGCCGCGGCTCCTGCGGGCACCGCCCTGCAGAGGACGTAAGGCGCGGAGGGAGCATGGATATCGACGCGCTGATGGATGCCGCGCGGGCGGCGGCGGAGCACAGCCCCAACCGGCGCCGCAAGGTGGGCGCCGTCCTAGTCACAGCCGACGGCACGACGATCACGGCCTTCAACACCTTTCCGACGGGCGTTGCCGCGCTCGACGAGCGCTGCGACGGCGAGGCGCGTTTCGTCTTCATGGAGCACGCCGAGCGCAACGCCATCTACGAGGCCGCACGCCGCGGCATCGCGCTCGCCGGTGCCAGCCTGTTCTGCAATCTCTATCCCTGCCTCGACTGCGCCCGCGGCATCGTCCAGTCCGGCATCCGCCGGCTCTTCGTGCCCGCCGTCGATTACGATGACGGCACCTGGGGCGTCTCCTTCCGTGCCTCCACCATCATCCTGGAGGAGGGGAGGGTGGAGGTCGTCCACCTCGATGGTCCCGCCGCGGCCGATCGGGACGTGGCCGCGATCCCCGGCTGAGCGCGCAGCGGCTTGACTCGTCAGGACGTTGGCGGCACCTTTCCAAAACGTTTTGGAAGGCCGATGCACACACGCACGCACAAGACGGGGACGAAGCGGCTGCGCCTCAAGGAACTTGCGGCCCACCTCGACCTGTCGATCACGACGGTGTCGCGGGCGCTCGCCGGCTATTCGGACGTGAGCGAGGAGACGCGGCGGCGCGTGCGCGAGGCGGCAGACGCCTTCGGCTACGTGCCGAACCAGGTGGGCCGAATGCTCGTCTCCGGCCGCAGCAACTTCGTCGGCATGCTGCTGCCGATCCATCCGCACGAGCTCGTCGATCCCTATCTCGCCGACTTTCTCGCAGGTCTCGCCGGCGGCCTCACGCAGAGGGGGCGGGATCTCTTTCTCGCGACCGTGCCCGCAGGGCAGGACGACCTTGCCGTGCTGCAACGCGTCGTCGAGAGCCGGCGGGCCGATGCGGTCGTGCTCTATCGCCTGACCTGCGAGGATCCGCGCGTCGCCTTCCTCATCGAGCGCGGCGTGCCCTTCGTCGCGCACGGGCGCACGCTTGCCGGCACCGACGCCTATTCCTGGCTCGACACCGACGGCGAGGGCGCCTTCCACGACCTCGGCCGCAGGCTCATCGCCCTCGGCCACCGCCGCTTCGCCATGCTCGCGCCGACGAAGGACTTCACCTATGCCTTCCTGCGCCGGCGCGGCTTCGAGAGGGCGCTCGCCGAAGCGGGCCTGCCGCAGCCGGACGTGCTGACGGTGCCGCTCGGCGACGCGGCCGCGATGGCGCGGGCGGCGGCACAGCTCATCAACCGCGATCCGCGGCCCACTGCCATCGTCGGCCTCAAGGACCAGCTCGCGCTCGCCGTTCTCGACGAGGCGCGGCGCGAGGGCATCTCCGTTCCGCAGGCGCTCACTGTGGTCGGCTTCGACGACACGCCGGTGGCGGCCTACGCCGACCCGCCGCTGACGACCTTCAGCCAGAACATCGCCGAGGGTGCGGCGATGATCGCCGCCATGGTGGTCGAGCGTCTCGAGAAGGGCGAGGCCGGCATCGCCGGACATCTTGTCGAGCCACGCTTCGTGCCGCGCGCGAGCCACGGGCCCGCGCCGGCCGGGGCGACATGAACGCGGCCGGTGCCGCAGCGGTGGGAGCGTGAAGAGCGACAACAAGGCGCTCCGCCGAACCGAAGGGGAGGACGTGACATGATGCGCAGGAAACAGGGAACGATGATCGC
Source organism: Chelatococcus caeni (assembly GCF_014196925.1). Lineage (GTDB taxonomy): Bacteria > Pseudomonadota > Alphaproteobacteria > Rhizobiales > Beijerinckiaceae > Chelatococcus_A > Chelatococcus_A caeni. The sequence continues at coordinate 140,686 of NZ_JACIEN010000005.1, forward strand.
GCTCGCCGCGCTGACGCTCGCATTGGGCGTTGCCGGGCGGGCCGAGGCGCAGGGGCTCCTGTTCTGGTCGACCCAGGCCAAGCCCGTGGAAGAGACGCAGAAGATGCGCACCGAGGTGCTCGGCGGCTTCGGCAAGCCGGTCGACTATTATGGCAACGACGCGGGCCCCTTCTTCACCCGCATCCAGGCGGAGCTGAAGGCCGGCAAGGGCACCATCGCGCTGCTCGGCGGCCTGCACGGCGAGCTCGCGTCGCTGTCGTCCGACCTCGTCGACCTGAAGGACGTGCTCTCGGCGGCGGGGGACGCCAAGATCAATCCCACCCTCGTCTCGCTCGGCACCTACGGCACGGCCGAGCAGAAATACCTGCCCTGGATGCAGGCGAGCTACGTCATGGCCGCCAACAAGGAGGCCCTGCAGTACTTGCCGGCGGGCGCCGATGTCCAGACGCTCACCTATGACGAGCTCATCGCCTGGGGCAAGGCGATTCGCGAGGCGACGGGATCACCGAAGATCGGCCTGCCGGCCGGCCCCAAGGGCCTGCTGCACCGCTTCTTCCAAAGCTATCTCTATCCCTCCTACACCGGCTCGGTCGTGACGAAGTTCCGCTCGCCCGAGGCGGAGGCGATGTGGAACGCCTTCAAGACGCTGTGGGAGGAGGTCAACCCCGCCTCGACCAACTACGGCTTCATGCAGGAGCCGCTGCTCACCGGCGAGGTCTGGGTCGCCTGGGAGCATACGGCGCGCCTGCAGGACGCGCTCAACCAGAAGCCGGATCAGTTCGTCACCTTCCCGGCGCCGGCCGGCCCCGCCGGGCGCGGCTTCATGCCGGTCGTCGCCGGCATCGCCATCCCGAAGACCTCACCGAATGTCGAGGAGGCCAAGGCGCTCGCCGCCTACATGCTGAAGCCCGAGACGCAGATCGCGACCCTCCGGGCGACGAGCTTCTTCCCCGTCGTCGAGGTCACGCTGCCGGACGACATGCCCGCCGCGGTGAAGATGTCGGGCGCCGCGGTCGCCGCCCAGTCGGCGGCGCCGGACGCCAAGCCGAGCCTGCTGCCCATCGGTCTCGGCGGCCTCGACGGCAAGTTCAACAAGGTGTTCATCGACACGTTCCAGCGCGTCGTGCTGCGCGGCCAGGACGTGCGCCAGGTGCTCGACGAGCAGGGGGCGACGCTCAAGGACATCATGAGTGAGAGCAAGGCCCCGTGCTGGGCGCCGGACAAGGCGAGCGAAGGGCCCTGCCCGGTGGAATGACCGGTACGGCGTGGACGGGCGCGGACGCCAGTGGCGTTCCGCGCCGGCCGTCCCTGCGGAGGCGTGCGATGCAAAGACTGCTGAGCAGCCAGAAGGTGCTGCCCTACCTGCTCATCCTGCCGGCGAGCCTGTTCCTCGCGGCCTTCTTCTTCGTGCCCTTCGTGCAGGTCGTCCTCGAGGCCTTCACGAGCGACGAGGGCTTCACCCTAGCGCATTTCAGGACGATGGCCGACGACTGGAAGTTCATGCCCGCGCTCAGCAACACGCTGGGCCTCGCCCTCGTCGTCGTGCCGATCCAGATCACGCTTGCGCTCGTCATGGCGAGCCTCGTCACGCGCCTCAGGCGCGGGCGCGACGTGGTCCTCTATGTCTTCACCATCCCGCTCGGCATCTCGGACCTCGCGGCCGGGCTCATCTGGTTCGCGCTGCTCGAGCAGAACGGCTTCCTCAACAGCATCCTCTACGGCCTCGGCGTCATCCCGGGCCCGCAGAACCTGCTCGACTACCGCAACACGGCGGGCCTGTTCGTCGCGGTCGTCGTCGCGGAGGTGTGGCGCGCCACGGCCATCGTGCTCGTCATCCTCGTCGCCGGCCTCGGCCTCATCCCGAAGGAATACGACGAGGCGGCCGAGGTCTTCGGCGCGGGGCCGCTGAAGCGCTTCTTCCTCATCACCCTGCCGCTGCTGAGGCCCAGCCTGCAGACGGCGCTGATCCTGCGCACCATCCTCGCCTTCGAGGTCTTCGCCGTCGTCGCCGTGCTGGCCGGCAACAACCTGCCGGTGCTGATGGGCGAGACCTATTCCTGGCAGTTCGACCTGCAGGACCACAAGGTGGCCTCGGCCTATGCCATCGTCATCCTCGCCATCTCGCTCGCCTTCACGGTCTTCTTCCTGTGGGCGCTGCACGACCGCACGCGGGAGGCCGCGGCATGACCAGTCTCGCGACCACCGAAGCCGAAGCCCCGACGCGGGCCGAGCCGCGCAGCAGCGGCCGGCTCGTCATGGCGAGCGCCGTCATCGTGCTCGTCGCCTGGGTGTTGGTGCCGATCTACCTCCTCGTCGTCAACGCGCTCGGCTCCGTCGCGGCGGTGACGGCCTGGCCGAAGTCGCTGGTGCCGGAGTTCGACCTCGCGAGCCTCGCATTCTTCGCCAATTACGCCGGCGTGCCGCGGGCACTGCTCAACTCCTTCCTCGTCGCCGGGCTGACGATGGTGCTGTCCATCGGACTCGGCGCGCCGGCCGGCTACGCGCTGGCGCGCTTCCGCTTCCCCGGGGCGAACCTCTTCCGCCTCGCGGTGCTGATGACGCGCGCCTTCCCGTTGCCGCTCCTCGCCCTGCCGCTGACGGTGCTCTTCATCCGCGTCGGCCTCGACGACACCATCATCGGCCTGGCGCTCGTCCACACGACGCTTGCCATGCCCTTTGCCGTGCTGATCATGGCCTCGCTCTTCATGAGCATTCCCGAGGAGCTCGAGGAGGCGGCCTGGACGCTCGGCTGCTCGCGGCTCTCCGCCTTCCGCAAGGTGGTGCTGCCGCTGGCGCTGCCGGGCATCGCGGCGGCGGGCATCTTCGCCTTCGTCATCTCGTGGAACGAGGTCTTCGCCGCGGCGGTGCTCACCATCGAGAACAAGACGCTGACGGCCTTCCTGCTGCAGAGCCTCGATGTCTCGCCCCTGCCGCTCAAGTTCGCCGGCGGGGCCGTCCTCATCGTGCCGGCGCTCCTCTTCCTCTTCGCCGTGCGCAAATATCTCTTCTCCCTCTGGGGCATCGCCAACCGCTAGGCGATGAGCAAAGGGTCACCGGATGGCCGATATCGACATCAGGCAGGTCGCCAAGCGCTTCGGCAGCCACCAGGCCCTGCACGCCGTGGACCTCACGGTGGCGGACGGGGAATTCGTCGTCCTTCTCGGCGCCTCCGGTTCGGGCAAGACGACGCTCCTGCGCATCATCGCGGGGCTCGAGACGGCGAGCGAGGGCACGGTGAGCATCGGCGGCCGGCGGGTGGACGACCTGCCGCCGCGCCGGCGCGGCATCGCCATGGTGTTCCAGAACTACGCCGTCTTTCCGCACATGACGGTGTTCGACAACATCGGCTTCGGCCTCGCCATGCAGAAGATGCCGGCGGCCGAGATCGAGCGGAAGGTGCGCCGCGTCGCCGGCATGCTGCACATCGAGGAATTGCTGAAGCGCTATTCCGGCCAGCTCTCCGGCGGCCAGCGCCAGCGCGTCGCCGTCGCCCGCGCGCTCGCGGTGGAACCCGCCGTCCTCCTGATGGACGAGCCGCTCTCCAACCTCGACGCCCTCCTCAGGCTCGAGATGCGCGCCGAGCTCAAGGGCGTGCTGCAGGAGAGCCGCACCACGACCATCTACGTCACGCACGACCAGGTGGAGGCGATGAGCCTCGCCGACCGCATCGCCGTCATGCACGAGGGCCGCATCGTCCAGGCGGCGCCGGCGCCCGAGGTCTATCACCACCCCGCGACGCGCTTCGTCGGCGGCTTCATCGGCAACCCGCCCATGAACTTCCTGCCCGCCAGCCGGGAAGGAGAGGGCGCGCGCGTCGCCGGCCATCTCTTCCGCGATGCGCCGGCCAGCGGCGGAGCGCTCGCCTTCGGCATCCGGCCGGAAGACCTCGCGCCGGCCGGCGAGGGCTTTGCCGGCCGCGTCAAGGTGGTGGAGCCGCTCGGTCCGCACCAGCTCGTGACCATGGACCTCGCCGGCCACCTCTTCCGCGCCGTGCTCGACAACGACCTTGCCGTTCGTCCCGGCGAAACCCTGGTGCTCGCGCCGCGTCCCGGCCGGGCGCGCTGGTTCGACGCCGACAGCGGCGCGAGCCTGGCCGAGATCACACAGCCTGAACCCGTCACCGGAGCATGAGATGACGACCCATTCCCTCGAGGCCCTGCGGACGCGCGCCGCCGCGATCGTGCGCGACAATGACCGCGGCGCCTATACCGTGCCGACCAAGGGGCTCTATCCCTTCCAGTGGAACTGGGATTCCTGCCTGACCGCCCTCGGCCAGCGCCACAGCGACGAGCGCCGCGCCTTCCTCGAGATCGAGACGCTCTTCGCCCACCAGTGGCCGGACGGCATGGTGCCGCACATCGTCTTCCACACGCCCGACGACAGCTATTTTCCCGGCCCCGACGTCTGGCGCACCGGCCGGCCGACGCCGACCTCCGGCATCACCCAGCCGCCGGTCGCCGGCCTCGTGCTGCGCCGCCTCGTCGAGACGGCGGCCGACCAGGCCTTCGCGGAGGAGAAGGCGCGAGCCCTCCTGCCGAAGATCGCCGCCTGGCACCGCTGGTTCCATGCCATGCGCGATCCCGCCGGCTCCGGCCTCGTCGCCATCCTGCATCCCTGGGAATCGGGGCGCGACAACAGCATCGACTGGGACGAGGCCCTGGCGCGGGTGCCGACGGCGGGGGTGGAGCCCTACGTTCGCCGCGACACCCAGCATGTCGACGCCGCCGAACGGCCGCACAAGGCCGAGTACGACCGCTATCTCTGGCTGGTGCAGCGCTTCCGCGACCTCGGCTGGGACAACCGCCTGCTGCACGATGCCTCGCCCTTCCAGGTCGTGGATCCGGCCATCAACGCCATCCTCGTCCGCTCCGACGAGGACATCGCCCACCTCGCCGAGCGCTTCGGCGACAAGGCGCTGGCGGAGGAGGCGCGGGCGCGCGCGGCGCGGGCGCGCGCGGCCTTCGACGGCCTCTGGAGCCGCGATCTCGGCCAGTACCTGCCGTTCGACCGCGTCGCCGGACAGCTCATCGCGAGCCCGTCGGTGGGCGGCCTCCTGCCCCTCCTCGCCGGGCTGGGCGATGCGGAGAAGCGCGCCGCGATGCGCGATCGCATCCGCACCCTGCGCACGCGCGTGCGCCACGGTGTGCCGACGCATGATCCCACCGATCCGCGCTTCGAGCCCAAGCGCTACTGGCGCGGGCCGTGCTGGCTGATCATCAACTATCTCCTCGCCGACGGGCTCGACCGCTGCGGCTTCGCCGCGGATGCGGCTGCCGTGCGGGCCGACAGCCTGGCGCTCGTCGAAAACGGCTTCGCCGAATATTACGATCCGCTGACCGGCGAGGGCCTCGGCGGCGGCAACTTCACCTGGACGGCGGCGATCCTCATCGAGACGCTGGCGACGAGCGCCGCCGCCTGAGGCGCGAGGGAAAACGATGCGCATCATCGGCTTCGGCGCCCATCCGGACGACGTCGAGATCTTCTTCTTCGGCCTCCTCGCCACCTACCGTGCCGGCGGCCACGACATCGGCTGGGCGATCGCGACGGACGGCGCCGCCGGAGGGGAGGGGGAGAAGGAGGCTCTGCGCCGCACCCGCCGGGCCGAGGCGCTGGCCGGCGCGGCCGTCCTCGGCGTCACGCCGGTCTTCCTCGACGCGCCGGACGGCGCCCTCGCCGACGACCGGGCGGTGCCCGGCCGCATCGCCGCCCTGATCGAGGAGACGGCGCCCGACCTCATCGTGACACACGCGCCGAACGATTATCACCCGGACCATCGGGCGCTCAGCCATCTGGTGAGCGACGCCGCGCGCTTCCGCGTGCCGGTGCTCTTCGCCGACACCCTCCTCGGGGTCGATGCCGCGCCGACGATCTATGTCGACATCTCGGCCCATTTCGCCGCCAAATGCGCGGCCATCGCGGCGCATGCCTCGCAGCGGCCGCAGCGCTTCGTCGAGGCGGTGACGGGCTGGAACCGCTTTCGGGCGCTGCAGTGCGGCTATGACGGCTGCGCCTATGCGGAGGCCTTCTCCTTCTCGCCGCGCTTTCCCTTCAGCGACATTCGCGGCCTGCTGCCGCCGGCGCCGCCGCTGCGCCCGCTCGGCCGGCCGTTATCCCGCTAGCGCCCGCGCGCCTCGCCGATGAGCGCCTCGATCAGCCGCCGGCGCCGCGAGTTGCGCGGCCAGATCAGCCCGATGCGCCGGGTGACGGCGAGACGCGGCACCGGCAGCTTGGCGATGGCGAGCCCCTCGGGCCAGGGCGGCGGCCAGTCGGGCAGCAGAGCGACGCCGAGCCCGCGATCGACCAGCACCGCGATGGCATCGAGCGCGTCGAGCTCGAAGCACTCGCGCGGGCGGATGCCGAGCCGGCGCAGCGCGCCATCGACCAGCCGACCGCCCCAGTGGTTGCGGTCGTAGCGGATGAAGGGCTCGCGCGCGAGGAGCCGCAGCGGGTCCTCTCCCGCCCGCCCGTGCGGCGCGACGAGGACGATTGGCTCCTCCCGCAGCAGGGCGAAGGCGTGGGTCTTGGGCGGCGCGAAGGGCGGCTCGACGATGAGCGCCGCATCGAGCTCGCCGCCGATTACCCGATCATAAAGCTCGATCGAATTGCCCGGCTGCACATAGATCTCGACCTGCGGATGGTTGGCCGCGAGCCGCGCCAGCACGCCTGGCAGAAGGCCGGTGACGGCGGTGGCGATAGCGCCGATGCGCAGCTCGCCGGCCGGCGTGTCGGCGAGGGCGAGCGCCTTGAGCTCGCGCTCGTCGTTGAGGAGGAGGCGCGCCCGCTCGATGACGACGGCTCCCGCTTCCGTCGGCTGCATGGTGCGCCCGGCGCGGGCAAGGAGGGAGGTGCCGAGCTCGGCCTCGAGCGCCCTGATGCGCTGGGCCACGGCGGCGGGCGTGATGGCGAGGCGCCGTGCGGCCTCGGCCATGGAGCCGTGGTCCGCCACGGCGACGAAACTCTCGAGGAAGCGCGTGTCCATCGAACAGGAAATCTATCGTTTGAAGAAACAACAATAGAGATTTTATTTCGAACGGCCAGCGGCCATGAGTGGCCGGGAAGGGCGCTATCCTGGAAGCTGCCCGAACGCCGGCCATGGAGACGACGATGCCCCTCACCAACGAAGCCCGCGGCGTGTTCCCGATCGCGCCGACGCCCTTTTCCCCGTCGGGCGAGATCGACTGGGCGAGCGTCGACCGGCTGTTCGACTTCTATCGCGAGATCGGCGCCGACGGCCTCACCGTGCTCGGCATCATGGGCGAGGCGCCCAAGCTTGAGGCCGAGGAATCGGTTGCCCTCGTCAAGCGCTGCATCGCGCGCGTCGGCAATCTTCCCGTCATCGTCGGCGTCTCGGCGCCGGGCTTCGCCGCCATGCGCGCCATGGCGCGCTCGGTCATGGACCTTGGCGCCGCCGGCGTGATGATCGCGCCGCCCTCGTCGCTGCGCACCGACGACCAGATCGTCACCTATTACGCCCAGGCGGTGGAGGCGATCGGCACCGACATCCCCTTCGTCATCCAGGATTATCCGCTGACGCTTTCGGTCGTCATGACGCCCGGCGTCATCCGCCGCATCGTCATGGACAATCCCTCCTGCGTGATGCTGAAGCACGAGGACTGGCCGGGCCTCGAGAAGATCTCGACGCTGCGCCGCTTCCAGCAGGACGGGTCCATGCGGCCGATTGCGATCCTGTGCGGCAACGGCGGCCTCTTCCTCGATTTCGAGGTGGAGCGCGGCGCCGACGGCGCCAACACCGGCTATGCCTTCCCCGAGATGCTGATCGACGTCGTCCGGTTGCAGGCGCGCGGCGAGCGCGATGCGGCCCATGACATCTTCGACGCGCATCTGCCGCTGCTCCGCTACGAGCAGCAGCCGGGCGTCGGCCTCGCCGTGCGCAAATATGTCATGATGCGCCGCGGCATCCTCGCCTCCGATGCGCAGCGCAAGCCGGCGGGCCGCCTTTCCGAGGCGGCCGTGGCCGAGATCGACTATCTCCTCAAGCGCCTCGCCACCCGCGACCCGCGCGCTGCCGGGCTCGTCTGACGCCGTTTCGCACCGCGCCGGCCCTGTCAGGGGACGGCCGTTGCAGAGCGTCGGGCGCGAGGCCGCGACGGGCCGACGCCCCGGGCTTGCCTCGATCAGTCCTGCTGCGAAGCCGCAGATGGTGCAAGGAAGCGTGTCACGGCGCCGAGGAAGGCGGCGCGGCCGCTTTCGCTCCTGTCGAGATGCACGAAATGCGTCGCGTCGGGGATCGCGACGAGCTCCGCTTGCGGCGCTTCGCCGGCGATCGCCAGCGCATCCTCCGGCCGGCTCCAGAAGTCGGCCTCCGAGCGTAGCACGAGCACGGGCATGCTGAGCGCGGATGCGGACCACTGCCGCTCGCCGGTCGCCAGTTCGAAGCTGTCGGCCATGGCGCCGCTCGGAGAGCGGAAGCTTGGCGGCTCGCGGCTCTGCGACGTCGGGTCGGAGGCCAGCGCGGCCTCGACATAGGCCTGCTTGACGCGTTCGTCCCGCCAGGAGGCCTTGTCGGGCATCGGAATGCTGTTGTCCCATGCCGGCAACAGGCTTGCCCCGGTATTGAGGCGATAGGCGCCGTAGGCTGCCGCATTGAAGTGCCCCGGCCTCGCGGGATCCTCGAGCGGCGAGCCGTGGCCGAGCGACTTGTGTTCGCGCGAGCCACCATAGAGCGTGTTGTAGAGGACGAGCCGCTCGACCTTTTGCGGATATCTCGCCGCATAGGCGCCGGCCCAATGCCCTCCGGTCGCCCAGCCGATGATGCCGACCTGCGGGTCTCCGCTCCAGCCGATGATGGCGTCGATCGCGGCGGCGATGTCCGTCACCGCATCCTCGGTCCGCATCAAGGGCTCAGCTTCGGCTCGCGGCCGCTCCATCGCCGCCGGCCTGCTCGATCCACCGTAGCCGCGCAGGTCGAGGATGTAGACGGCGTGGCCTGCTTCGGCGAGGTCGGCTGCCAGGGAGCCTCCGGGCACCGGAAGATCGAAGGACGCCACGCCGGGCACCCGCGCCCCATGGATGAGAAGGACGGCCGAAGCGATCTCGGCGGGCCCGCCGGGGCTGCGCACTTCCCGGACGAAAAGGCGCTCGCCGGACGGCAGATCAACGTACTGGTCGGTCCTTTCGACCGGGGGCTGGGAGGCAGCTGTCGCGACCGGTCCCATGAGTGCACCTGCCAGGATGAGCGTAGCTAATCGGGTCATCGCGTCTTCCCTCGACTGTGATCCGGGGAAGATGACGGGCCGAAGCGCCTCGATCGATGATGCATCTGATGGGTTTTGATATCGTGGCGATATGGAGCTTCGCCATCTTCGCCACTTCCTGGCCGTCGCCGAGGAACTGCACATGGGACAAGCGGCAGCGCGCCTCGGCATGGCGCAGCCGCCGCTCAGCCAGTCGATCGCCAGGCTGGAAAGGGAGCTCGGCGTCCGTCTTTTCGATCGGGCGAACAGGCGGCTGACCCTCACGCGGGCCGGAATCGCCATTCTCGATGAGGCCCGCGCCTCCCTCCAGCATGCCGATGCAGCCTTCGCTCTCGCAAGGGCCGCCGAGCACGGCGCCGCCGGCGAGGTCAGGATCGGCTTCGTCTCGGCAGCCCTCTATCACCACCTGCCGAGGCGCCTCGGCCGGCTGCGGCAGGCGCTTCCGGGCGTGAAGCCGAGGCTGGTCGAAATGTCGACCAACGAGCAACTCGATGCCCTTGCCGCAGGCGCGATCGACATCGGCTTTGCCCATCCTCCCCTCGGAACGGGCGAGCGCCTGGCCGTCCTCGAATTGCCCGCCGAGACGAGCGTGGCGGCCCTGCCCGACGATGGAGGAACGGGACCTGTCAGTCTGGAACAGATCGCCGCCTGCGGGCTGATCCTCTTTCCGCCGGCCCAGGGCCCGGTGCTGCACGCCTGCATCATGGACAGCTTCACCAATGCCGGGATCGAAGTGCAGGTCGTGCAGGAAGCGACACGGGCGCTGACGATGCTGTCGCTCGTCTCGGCGGGCCTCGGCGCAGCGCTCTTGCCGGAATCGATCCGGCGGGTCGCTTTTGACGGGGTCCGCTATGCTGCGATCGCGGACGCGGCCGTGCCGGCCTTCTCGCTCTCGATGATCGCGCGGCGCGGGGCGCAGCCGCCTGTCGTCCGGCGGGTATGGGAGCTTTTCCGCCAGGCGATCTGACGATCGTCCGTCGTGCCTGGGTCGGCGATCCCATTGCCGCTGGCGGTCTCATCCCTTGCGCCGGACCGGCCATAGACCACGCCGGGCGCGCGAGGTGCCACAGCGGCACGCCCCTTGCCCGGGCGGTGCTTGACAGTCCGCCGCTCTCGTCCAATAGTAACTACCTGATGAGTTACTTAAGAGCGTGATCACACGCCGTGCGCGATTCTCGCGCTTCGTCTGGGGAGGAAGGCGCCATGGCCCGTGCCGCGGGTTCTCGTGCGAGCGGACGCACCCTTGTGCAATGGCTCGATTCGGCCTGGGTGCGGCCGGTCGGTCTCATCGTCGTCATCGTCGTCCTGTGGGAGCTGGCGGTTAGGCTCTTCGCCATCCCGCCCTATCTCGTGCCCAAGCCGTGGGACGTCATCCTCGTCCTCGTCCACGAGCGCGACATGCTGCTCGCCGAATCCGTGCCGACGACGATCGCCACCATCGGCGGCTTTGCCCTGTCGGTCGCCGTCGGCATCCCGCTCGCCATGCTCATCGCCGGCTCGCGCACGGTGGAGGCCTATCTCTATCCGCTGCTCGTCTTCTCGCAGTCGATCCCGAAGGTGGCGGTGGCGCCGCTGCTCGTCGTCTGGTTCGGCTTCGGCATGGCGCCGAAGGTCATCTCCGCCTTCCTGCTCGGCGTCTTCCCCGTCGTCGTCGCCGGCGTGCAGGGCTTCAAGTCGGTCGAGCCGGACATGCGCGACCTCGCCCGCTCGGTGAAGGCCTCCTGGCTGCAGACCTTCATGATCGTCAGCCTGCCGCACGCGCTGCCGTCGATTTTCTCCGGCCTCAAGGTGTCGGTGACGCTCGCCGTCGTCGGGGCCGTCGTCGGCGAGTTCGTCGGCGCCAATTCCGGCATCGGCTTCGTGCTGCAGCGCTCCATCGGCAATTTCGAGCTGCCGACGATGTTCGCGGCGCTCACCATCCTCGCCCTCATCGGCGTCGTCCTGTTCTGGACCATCGACCTCGTCGAGCGCCTCGCCGTGCCCTGGCACGCGAGCCAGCGCGCCGACGTCATCGCGACAGCCTGATCCTCATCCCGCGCCAAGACGGGAGCACCAAAGCAACGCTCTGACAGAGCTCATGGGGAGGACATCATGTTGAAGGCCCGGTTTGTGAAGATCTTGTCCCTGGCGGGTATGGCGGCGTTTCTCGCAGGCGCGCAGGCCGAGGCCGCCGACAAGGCGGTGCTGCTGCTCAACTGGTATGTCTACGGCGAGCACGCGCCGTTCTATCTCGGCAAGAAGAAAGGCTTCTTCGCGGAGGAGGGCATCGACCTCGACATCCAGGAGGGGAGGGGCTCGGCGCTGACCGTGCAGGCGGTGGCGGCCAAGACGGTGCCCTTCGGCTATGCCGACGTGCCGACCATGATCCGCGCCGCCGTGAAGGGCGCGCCGGTCGTCGCCACGGGCATCGCCCTGCAGAAGAGCCCCATGTCCGTCATGGGCTTTTCCGAGAAGAACATCCGCACGCCCGACGACATCAAGGGCAAGACCGTCGCCATGACGCCCGGCGATTCCATGTCGCAGATCTGGCCCCTGTTCCTCAAGCGCACGGGCCTCAAGGAGGGCGATTTCCAGGTCGTCTCCGGCGACGCCCAGACGAAGCTCAACGCCGTCATCAACGGGCGCGCCGACGTGCTCCTCGGCTATGCCATGGACCAGAGCATGAAGATCAAGGACGCCACCGGCAAGGATGTCTTCCCTGTGATGTTTGCCGACTACGGGATCAACATGGTCTCGTCCGGCATCTTCGTGCACAAGGACATGCTCGGTGAGAACGCCGATCTCGTGCGCCGCTTCATGGCGGCCGCGACGAAGTCGATCGAATATGCCGAGAAGCACTCGGCCGAGGCGGCCGAGGCCGTGCTCGAGGCCCTGCCCAAGGCGGGCAAGAAGGAGACCCTGCAGGAAGGCTTCGAGCTGACGATACCGCTCTATCACACGGACGAGACCAAGGGGCAGCGGCCGTGGCGCGTGAGCGACAAGATCATGGCCGACACGGTCGATCTCCTGGTGCAGTACGGCGGCGTCGAGGCGGCGTCGGCCGGGGATCCGAAGGCGTTCTACACGAACGACTTCCTGCCGGCGGCGAGCCAGTGAGGGGTGCCGCGATGCCTGCCGCCGCGCGCCGCTTCACCGTGATCAGCCGGGACGAGCCGGCCGGGACGCGCCGTCTCATCGAGATCCGCGGCCTGAGCAAGACCTACCGCACGCGGGCCGGGGACGTGCCGTCCCTGTCCCCGGTCGATCTGGACGTCGACGAGGGCGAGTTCATCGCCGTCGTCGGCCCCTCGGGATGCGGCAAGTCCACGCTCCTGAAGCTTCTCGCCGGCCTCATCGCGCCGACCGAGGGCGAGGTGCGCATCGACGGCGAGGCGGTGCGCGAGCCGCCGGACAATGTCGGCATCGTCTTCCAGAGCCCGGTCCTGCTCGCCTGGCGCACGCTGCTGCGCAACGTCATGATGCCCGTCGAGGTGCGCGGCCTCGACCGCGCCACGCATCTCGCCCGGGCGCACCAACTGCTCGAGACGGCGGGCCTCAAGGGCTTCGAGGACAAGTATCCCTGGCAGCTCTCGGGCGGCATGCAGCAGCGCGCCGCCATCTGCCGGGCGCTGGTGCACGACCCGGCGCTGCTCCTGATGGACGAGCCGTTTGGCGCGCTCGACGCCATGACGCGCGAGCACATGAATCTCGAATTGCAGCGCATCCACGGCGAGACCAACAAGACCATCATCTTCATCACCCACTCGATCCCGGAGGCGGTGTTCCTGGCCGACCGGGTGGTGGTGATGTCGTCGCGTCCCGGCACGGTCGAGGCGATCTACAAGGTCGACCTGCCGCGGCCGCGTTCGCTGGAGATGATGGGCGAGCGGTCCTTCGCCGAGATCACCAAGGAAATCCGCGGGCACTTCTATGCCCGCGGCGCATTGGACTGACGCCATGGCCCCACGGCTTCGCCTCCTCGACATTGCCTGTTTCGAGCGGCTCATGCCGTTCACGCATGCCTTCCGCTTCGGCGCGGTGAGCGTGACGGCGGCGCCGCAGGCCTTCGTGCGCGTCACCGCCGAGGTCGAGGGCCACGGCATCGCGACGGGCGCCGCGGCCGAGATGATGATGCCGAAGTGGTTCGACAAGAATCCGGCGAAGAGCCCGGCCGACACCATCGACGACCTGCGCGCCGGGCTCACGCGGGCCGCGGCGGTGTATCGCGATGCCCGCGGCTTCGACACGGCCTTCGGGCATCATGCCCGCACGGTCGGCGCGACGGCGCAGGATGCGGCGCCGGCGCTGGTGCGCGGCTACGGCCCCGCCGTCATCGACAAGGCGATCCTCGATGCCCTGTTCAAGGCGCTCGGCGTCGACGCCGCGACGGGTCTCAGGCGCAACCTGCCGGGGCTCGATGCGCGGCTGACGCCGGACATCGAGGCCGGGCGGATCGACGACTTCCTCGCCGGTCTCGCGCCGCGGGCGGAGGTTGCCCTGCGCTGGACGGTCGGCCTCGGCGACGACCTTGCGGAGCTGCCCGGCGAGATCGCGCGCTCGTCGCTCCGCTACCTCAAGCTCAAGCTCGGCGGCGACGTTGCGCAGGACCGGGCGCGCCTAGCCGAGATCGCTGGCATCATGGCGCGGGCGGGCACCATCACGGGCGTGACGCTCGACGCCAACGAGCAATACGACCTTCCCGGCCTCGCGGCGCTCGTCGAGGCGCTCACGTCCGATGCGGCCCTTGCTCCCCTGCGCGAGCGGCTGATGTATGTCGAGCAGCCGCTCGACCGTGCCACGACCCTCGCCCACGACCTCGGCGACGTCGCTGAGGGCATGGCCTTCATCATCGACGAGGCGGACGGCACCTACGATGCCTTTCCGCAGGCGATGGCGCGCGGCTATCGCGGCGTCTCGTCCAAGGCCTGCAAGGGCCTCTACAAGTCGCTCCTCAATGCCGTGCGGGCCCGGGCGCTGAACGAGGCCGCAGGGCGCCCCGGTCACTGCTTCCTGAGTGGTGAAGACCTCACCTGCCAGGCCGGCCTCGGCGTGCAGCAGGACACGGCGCTCGTCGCGCTCCTCGGCCTCGGCCACGTCGAGCGCAACGGTCATCACTATGTCGACGGCTTCGGGCCGGCGCCGGCGGAAGAGGCGGAGGCCTTCGCCGCCGCCCATCCCGACCTCTACGAGGAGCGCGGCGGCCGCCTGCGGCTTGCGACCGGCAGCGGCGCGCTCGCCACCCGTTCCCTCTTCCGCGTTCCCGGCCTCGCCGGCGGCGCCGAACCCATCTGGGGCAGCCTCGCGCGCCTCACTTCCCAATCCATCCTCGAAGGGCAGACATCATGAGCCAGCGTACTCTCGGCATCGTCATGCACGGCATCACCGGCCGCATGGGGCTCAACCAGCATCTCATCCGCTCGGTCGCCGCCATCCGCGCGCAGGGCGGCGTGCCGCTGTCGGACGGCTCGCGCGTGCAGCTCGACCCCATCCTCGTCGGCCGCAATGCCGAGAAGGTCGAGGCGCTCGCCAAAGCCCACGGCATCGCCCGCTGGACGACGGACCTCGACGCCGCCATCGCCAATCCCGACGACACCATTTTCTTCGACGCGGCGACGACGCAGATGCGGCCGGAACTGCTGGAGAAGGCGATCGCCACCGGCAAGCACATCTATTGCGAGAAGCCGATCGCCACCGACTTCTCCAAGGCGCTCAGGATCTGCGAGCTCGCCGACGCCAAGGGCGTGAAGCACGGCGTGGTGCAGGACAAGCTCTTCCTGCCCGGCCTGCAGAAGCTGAAGTTTCTGCGCGATTCCGGTTTCTTCGGCCGGATGCTCTCGGTGCGCGGCGAGTTCGGCTACTGGGTCTTCGAGGGCGATTGGGGTCAGGCGCCGCAGCGCCCGTCCTGGAACTACCGCAACGAGGACGGCGGCGGCATGATCCTCGACATGGTCTGCCACTGGCGCTACGTGCTCGACAACCTCTTCGGCGAGGTGAAGGCCGTCTCCTGCCTCGGCGCCACCCACATCCCGGCGCGCGTCGACGAGCGGGGCAAGTCCTATCCGGCGACGGCGGATGACTCGGCCTATGCCACCTTCGAGCTCGACGGCGGCGTCATCGCCCACATCAACATGTCCTGGTGCGTGCGGGTTTACCGCGACGACCTCGTCACCTTCCAGGTCGACGGCACGCACGGCTCGGCGGTGGCAGGCCTGACCGATTGCGTCATGCAGGCCCGCCAGGGCACGCCCCGGCCGGTGTGGAACCCGGACCAGAAGCAGACGCACGACTTCTATGCCGACTGGCAGCCGGTGCCGGACACCGCGGTCTACGACAACGGCTTCAAGACCCAGTGGGAGATGTTCGTCCGCCATGTCGTCGAGGGCGCGCCCTACAAGTACACGCTGCACGAGGGCGCCAAGGGCGTGCAGCTCGTCGAATGCGCGCTCGAGAGCTGGCGCGAGCG
Organism: Chelatococcus caeni; assembly: GCF_014196925.1. GTDB lineage: Bacteria > Pseudomonadota > Alphaproteobacteria > Rhizobiales > Beijerinckiaceae > Chelatococcus_A > Chelatococcus_A caeni. Next base: position 156,343 of record NZ_JACIEN010000005.1, read on the forward strand.
CCGCTGGGTCGACGTGCCGCCGCTGCCGCTGAAGGCGGCGCGGGCTCAGGCAGCCGAGTGAGGGCAGGGAAACAGGCCATGAACGTCGTCGACCAGAGCCTCACCATCCGCCTGCCGCGCGCCGACCGGTCGCTCGAGACCTTCCGGCCGCGCGCGCCGCGCGACTTCCCCGAGCGCGCGGCCGGCCCCATGAACCGCGTCGCCTTCTCGGCGGCGCATGTCGTAGCCGATCCGCTGCGCGAGGCGGACCCGTGGCTCGACTGCGCCATCGACTGGGACCGCACCATCGCCTACCGGGAGCACCTGTGGGACCTCGGCCTCGGCGTCGCCGAGGCCATGGACACGGCCCAGCGCGGCATGGGCCTCGACTGGCCGACCTCGCTCGATCTCATCACGCGCTCGGTCGCGGCGGCGAAGGCGCGCGGCGGGGCGCTCGTCTTCTCCGGCGCCGGCACGGACCATCTCGACCTTGCCGCGGTGAAGAGCGTCGACGAGGTGATCGCGGCCTACGAGACGCAGTTCGAGGCCATCGAGAAGGTCGGCGGGCGCATCATCCTCATGTGCTCGCGGGCGCTCGCCCGCGTGGCGGCGGGGCCCGACGACTACGTGCGCGTCTACGACCGGCTGCTGACGGGGGCGCGCGAGCCCGTCATCATCCACTGGCTCGGCGACATGTTCGATCCCGCGCTCGCCGGCTATTGGGGCACGCGCGATCTCGCAGCGGCGATGGACACGGCGGTTTCCATCATCAACGCCCATGCGGCCAAGGTCGACGGCGTGAAGATCTCGCTGCTCGACAAGGACCGCGAGATCGACATGCGCCGGCGCCTTGCGCCGGGCGTGCGCATGTATACGGGCGACGACTTCAACTATGCCGAACTGATCGCCGGTGACGACAAGGGCTATTCCGACGCGCTGCTCGGCATCTTCGATGCCATCGCGCCGGCAGCCTCGGCCGCGCTCGTCAGCCTCGCCGAGGGGGACGAAGCGACCTTCCACGACATCCTCTCGCCGACGGTGCCGCTGTCACGCCACATCTTCCGGGCGCCGACGCGCTTCTACAAGACGGGCGTCGTCTTCATGGCCTATCTCAACGGCTGGCAGGACCATTTCACCATGGTCGGCGGCCAGGAGAGCGCGCGCTCGACGCTGCATCTCGCCGAGCTCTTTCGGCTCGCCGATGCGGCGGGCCTGCTGCGCGAGCCGGCCCTCGCGGTCAGGCGCATGCGCCACGTGCTCGCGACGCACGGCGTGGAAGGGTGACGCATGAATCGCACTGCCTCTCCCGCCGCGGCAAGCGCCTCCGCCATGCGCGACTTTTCGCGGGACCACCGCTTCCTGTCGATCAACACGGCCACCGTGCGCAAGCAGGGCGATCTTCTCGCCATCATCGACGCCTGCGCGCGGGCGGAGATCCGCGCCATCTCGCCGTGGCGTGACCAGGTGGCGGCCGTTGGGCTCGACCGGGCGGTCGCTGCCGTCAAGGCGGCCGGGCTCGAACTCTCCGGCTATTGCCGCGGCGGCATGTTCCCGAGCGATGCGGCGCATCTTGCGGAGATGCGCGACGACAACCGCCGCGCCGTCGACGAGGCGAAAGCCCTTGGAGCGCCCTGCCTCGTCCTTGTCGTCGGCGGGCTGCCGCAATATTCGCGGCCGGGGTCGGCCCCGTCGAAGGACCTCGGCGCGGCGCGTGCCATGGTGGAGGACGGCATCGGCGAATTGCTGGACTATGCCCGCTCTGTCGGCATGCCGCTCGCCATCGAGCCGCTGCACCCGATGTACGCCGCCGACCGCGCCTGCGTGAACACGCTCGGCCAGGCGCTCGACATCTGCGACCGGCTCGATCCCGGCCGCAGCGGTTTCCTCGGCGTCGCCTGCGACGTCTATCACCTGTGGTGGGATCCGGACCTCTTCGCCGGCATCGCGCGGGCCGGGCGCGAGCGCATGCTCGCCTATCACGTCTGCGACTGGCTGGTGCCGACGCGTGACTTACTTCTCGACCGCGGCATGATGGGCGATGGCGTCATCGACCTCAAACCCATCCGCGCCGCAGTTGAAGCGGTGGGCTACGCGGGTTATGCGGAAGTCGAGATCTTTTCCGAGGACTGGTGGGCAAGGCCGATGGACGAGGTGCTGGCGACCTGTATCGCCCGCCACCGGTCCACGGTCTGAAGAGGGCGGAACGTCTTTCGTCGCGCGAGAGCTTTTTCCGGCCGAAGCGGCCGGCGGCTCGGCGTAGAACCGAAAATCCGCGCCAGCGACATGCGCCCACTATCACGAGTTAAGAGGCCTATTCCGACCCGATCGGATCGGAATAGGCTTCAGGGGCAGTGGAGCGTAACGACGGCATGACGAAGACGAAGGCCGGCCCGGCGTCGGCCGCCGAGACCGCAGCGGCGCCCGAAGGCGCCGCGGTGAAGCGCGAGGTGCGCACGCGCGATCCCGAGCGCACGCGCGGCAACATTCTCGCCGCCGCGACGGTGGAATTCTCATCGCGCGGCTTCGCCGGTGCGAGCATCGACGCCATCGCCAAGCGCTCGGGCGCCAACCGGCGCATGATCTATCACTATTTCGGCTCGAAGCGCGGGCTGTGGCTCGCCGTGCTCGAGGCGGCCTACGAGCGCGTGCGCACGGCCGAGCTGCGCCTGCATCTCGAGCAGCTCGCGCCGGAGAAGGCGATGCGGGCGCTCGTCGCTTTCACCTTCGATTCCTTCATCGGCGAGCGCACCTTCATCAACCTGCTCAACAGCGAGAACCTGCACCAGGCGCGCCATCTCAAGGGCTCGACGCGCATCAAGACGATGCACTCGCCGCTCATCGGCATGCTCCAGGACATCCTCGACAAGGGCGTGGCGGCCGGCGTCTTCCGCAGCGGCATCGACCCGGCGCAGCTGTGGATCTCGATTGCCGGCGTGTCCTTCTTCTATTTCTCCAACATCTTCACCTTGTCGGTGATCCTCGACCGCGACCTGATGTCGAAGAAGCAGATCGCCGAGCGCCGCGCCCACGTTGTCGATCTCATCCTGGCGGGCATCCGGGCCTGACGGCCACGCCTCCTGCTCACCAGCGCGCCAGGCGCCGGGCGGCGAGGGCGCCGAGCGCCGCGAGCCCGGCAATGGCCATCGTGTACCAGGTCGCCACGAAGAGCGGGGAATCGTCGGGGCAGTGTGCCGCATAGAAGACGGCGGCGAGGCCGCCGGCGAGCAGACCCGCCATGGCGCCGGCGAGCCGCGGCCGCGTCGGTGCGCCGTGATGCAGGGCCGCGAGGAAGACGGCGAGCGGGCCGAGGCCGATGAGCGGGATGTAGGTGAGGCAGACGAGGCTGTTGGTGCCGACGAGCCGCGTCGCCCACAGGGCTCGCGGCAGGACGGCGAGCTCTGCAACGACAGCCGTCACGAGGAGTGCCGCGACGGCGGCGAGGCAGGCCGCTGCCGGCCGCCAGTCGGCGCCGGGCCGCGACAGCGAGCGCACCGCGCCGAAGGCGGCGGCGGCGAGGGCGGCAGCGACGACGAACTTCAGGAGGAAGCGCGGGGTCTCGGCCGCCGCCGCGAAATCGGGCCGCGGCCCGAGCGTCAGCATGAAGACGACGGCGGCGACGAGGGCGGCGAGACCGGCGGCGGCCCACCAGGTGGCCGGCAGTGAGAGGCGCGGGCGGCGCGTGTCCGCGGCAAGCGCCTTGATGAGATCCTCGGTATCCATGTCAGTCACGTCCGTGCCGCCTGCCGAAATGTTTCGCGATGGCCGCGAGGCCCCGATGCAGCGCCACCCTCACCGCCCCCTCGCTCATGCCGAGCTGTTCGGCCGTCTCGCGGATGGAGCGGCCGTCGAGCGACACGGCGGCGACGACCGTGCGCTGTCCCGGTGACAGCGTATCGAGCGCCCGGTCGACCTCGCGCTGCGCCAACGTCTCGGCCACCGGTGCCGCGAAGGTCTCGGCCATGGCGTCGATATCGACGTCCACGTGCCGGCCACGGCGCCGGAAGGCATCGACCAGCTTGTGCCGCGCGATCGCGGCGATCCAGGGCTCGATCGGCATGTCGGCCCGCCAGGTATGGCGCTTGAGATGGATGGCGAGCAGCGTCTCCTGCACGATGTCCTCCGGGTCGATGGCGCCGTCGACGATCCTGCGGCGGGCGAAGCGGCGCACCAGATCACCGGCCCGCCCCAGGAAGGCGCGGTAGGCCTTCTCGTCGCCCGCGAGCGCGGCCCGCATGAGCCGGGCGAGTTCGCTGTCGCCGGTTTCGTCCAAGCGCCTCTTCCTCCCCTTCGTCCGCCGGCGGCCCGCTGTTACGGGGAGCGGCAAAGTTTCATCGAGGTCAATCGCCCTGACGGTTCACGACTTCGTGTAGCCGGGAGGATGTAACACCCCGGCGCTCCCGCCCGAATGGGTTTGTGCGCGCAGGGACAGCTTGCGCAGTCATTGAACGGGAGACGACACCATGTCCACCAAGACCACCGTCAGCACCGCGATCCTCGCAGGCGCCGTCGCCACGGCCCTGTCCTCCTTCGCCTATTCCGCACCGCTGACGGAAGCCGAGGCCAAGGCCGCCGTCGCCGCCGGCAAGGAGAAATGCTACGGCGTGGCGCTCAGGGGCCAGAACGATTGTGCCGCCGGGCCCGGCACCACCTGCCAGGGCACCTCGACCGTCGACTTCCAGGGCAATGCCTGGAAATTCGTGATGGGCGGCACCTGCGCCAAGGTCGAGCTTCCCGGCGGGCGCACGGGCTCGCCGACGCCGCTGACGCGCGACGTGCCGGCCTGATCGGCGACACCACCGGACAGGGAGGGCGCCGATGCGCGATTTCGCCACTGCCAGCAAAGCTGCCGACAAGGCCGGGGGCGCCGGCGCCCCCCGCTTTCCAGACCACGCCGTCGCCGGCCTCGCCGGCACGAGCTTCAAGCACGAGCACCTCGCCGCCATCATAGCCGACGACGGGCGGCGCGGCTTCTTCGAGGTCCACGCCGAGAACTACATGGGTGCCGGCGGGCCGCCGCATGATGCGCTCACCCGCATCCGCCGCGAGCATCCCGTGTCGCTGCACGGGGTGTGCATGTCGATCGGCGGGCCGCAGCCGCTCGACAAGGCGCATCTCGCCTGCTTCAGGGAGCTCGTCGCGCGCTACGAGCCGGCGCTCGTCTCCGAGCATCTCGCCTGGTCGACGCACGAGACCGCCTTCTTCAACGATCTCCTGCCGCTGCCCTATACCCCCGAGACGCTGGCGCGCGTCGCCGCGCACGTGGAGGAGGTGCAGGAGGCCATCGGCCGGCCGATCCTCATCGAGAACCCGGCGACCTACCTCCTCTTCCGCGAATCGACGATGAGCGAGACGGATTTCCTCGGCGCGCTCGTCGCGCGCACGGGCTGCGGCCTGCTGCTCGACGTCAACAACGTCTTCGTCTCGGCCACGAACCATCGTTTCTCGGCCCTCGATTACCTCGCCGATTTCCCGCTCGCGGCCGTCGGGGAGATCCACCTCGCCGGCCATACCGAACAGGCGGACGACGAGGGCGAGCCGCTCATCATCGACAGCCACGACAGGCCCGTTGCCGATGCGGTGTGGACCCTGTTCGCCACTGTGATCGCCCGGTGGGGCCCGGTGCCGACCCTGATCGAATGGGACAGCAACATTCCCGACTGGCCGGTGCTCAGGCGCGAGGCGGCCGCGGCCCAGGTCATCCTCGACCGGCACGCCGGCCGCGATGCCGCCGGAGGCGCCCATGCAGCGGCCTGAACACGCGAGAGGGGAAGCCGGCGGCGGCCTCACCTATGCGGCCCGGTTCTCTCCCGGCCTGCTCGATCCCCTGCAGCCGACGCCGGCCTTCGTTTCGGGGCCCGGCGGCAAGCGGGCGGACAAGCGCTACAACGTCTATCGCAACAATGTCACGGTGAGCCTCATCGAGGCGCTCGGGGCCGTGTTTCCGGCCGTGCGGCGCATCACCGGGGAGGATTTCTTCCGCGCCGTGGCCCGCGCCTATGTGCGGGCAAGGCCGCCGTCCTCGCCGCTGCTGTTCGAATACGGCCGTGACTTCCCCGATTTCATCGCCGCCTGGGACCATGCCGCCCCGGCGCCGTGGCTCGCGGATGTCGCGCGCCTCGAGCGGGCGTGGCTCGACGCCTATCACGCGGCGGACGCCGCGCCGCTCGAGGCGCAGGCTCTTGCCGCCGTCCCGGCCGAACGGCTGGCGGATATCGTCTTCGTGGCCCATCCCGCCGCGCGGGTCGTGCGCTCGCCCTTCGCGGCCGTCACGATCTTCGCCGCCCACCGGCAGGAGGGGCAGGCGCAGACGATCGACGCCGGCACGCCTGAGGATGCGCTCGTCACGCGGCCCGGCCTCACGGTGGCGGTCCGCCACCTGCCCGCGGGCGGCGCCGTCTTCGCCGCCCGCCTTCTCGCCGGGGCGCCGTTCGCGACCGCGGCGAGCGAGGCCCTCGCCGAGGCGCCCGGCTTCGACCTCGCCGCCAATCTCGCCGGCCTTCTCGCGGCGGGCGCCTTCACCTCCATCATTGCGGGAGACGGACGATGAGCATATCCGAGCGCTGGAACCTCGCTGCCGACGGCGGGCGCCTGCTCGCCACGGCGATGCGACGCGTGGAGGCCGCGATCGCGGCACTGGCGCCGCCTTCCGTGGCGCAGGCGCTGCTGCGCCTCGCGCTTGCCGTGCCCTTCTGGCGCTCCGGCATCAACAAGTGGGATGGCTTCGGCACGCTCAACGAGGTCGCCGTGCTGCTCTTCTCCTCGGAGTTCCAGCTGCATCTGCCGGGCGGGCCCTACGCCTATCCCTTCCCGCACGTCACGGCGTTTGCGGCCGGCACCGCCGAGATCGTCCTGCCCATCCTTCTCGTCCTCGGTTTGGGCACACGGCTGGCGGCCCTCGGCCTCCTCGTCATGACGTTCATCATCCAGCTCACCGTGCCCGACGGCTGGCCGGTGCACGTCACCTGGGCGGCCATGGCGCTTGCCCTCATGGCCTTCGGACCGGGCCGCCTGTCGCTCGATCATCTCCTTGCGGCGGGCAATTCCCGGCGCTGACATTGCAATGCCCGCCTCCCGGCCGATATGTCGTTGAGGCTTCGGCGAGGAGAATGGCCATGGACGACATGCTGACGGGCATTCACCACCTGACGGCGATCACGGCGCGGGCGAGCGAGAACCACCGCTTCTACACCGGCGTGCTCGGCATGCGCCTCGTCAAGAAGACGGTGAACCAGGACGATACCTCCGCCTACCACCTCTTCTACGGCGACGGCGCCGCCTCGCCCGGCTCGGACGTGACCTTCTTCGACTGGCCGGTGGCGCGCGAGCGGCGCGGCACCCATGCCATCGTCAACACCGGCCTCAGGGTCGCGGGCGAGGAGAGCCTCGCCTGGTGGCGCGAGCATCTTGCCGAGGCAGGCTGCACGGTCGGCGAGATCGGCGAGCGGGCGGGGCGCGCCGCGCTCGTCTTCGAGGACCCGGAGGGCCAGCGCCTCCACCTCGTCGACGACGGCGGTTCTGGCGAGGGCCATCCGTGGCAGGACAGCCCAGTGCCGGCGCACCACCAGATCCGCGGCCTCGGGCCGATCACGCTTTCGGTGCCCGATCTCGCGCCGACGCAGTTCGTTCTCACCGAGGTGCTCGGCATGCGGCCGGAGCGCGTTCATCCCGTCGACGGCGGCACCACGCTGCATGTCTTCGCCATGGGCGAGGGCGGCCCGGCGGCCGAATTGCACGTCCTCGTCGAGTCCGGCCTCGGGCCGGCGATGCAGGGGGCGGGCGGCGTTCACCATGTCGCCTTCCGCACGCCGGACAGGGAGGGCCTCACGGCCTGGGCGGCGCGGCTCGGCTCCGTCCGACTGCCCAACAGCGGCGAGGTGGAACGCTACTACTTCCGCTCGCTCTACTTCCGCGAGCCGAACGGCATCCTCTTCGAGATCGCGACCGACGGCCCCGGCTTCGCGGTCGACGAGCCGCTCGACAGCCTCGGCGAGAAGCTCACGCTACCGCCCTTCCTCGAGCCGCAGCGGGCGGCGATCGAGGCCAATCTGAAGCCTCTCTAGAGCATTTTCCGCCGAAGTGGATGCCGGTTCGGCGCGAAGAAAATGCTCTATTTGAAAAGATGGACGCCTTTCCGGTTCAATTGCATCGGAAAGGCTTAGGGAAAGCGGTACGGCTTTTGCTCCCGTTGCCGGAAAGTCGAACCGGCAATGAGGAGCAGATGCACAACCTGACGATCGATCCCGACCGCCTGTGGCGGTCGATCATGGAGACGGCGGCCATCGGCGGCACGCCGAAAGGCGGCATCAACCGGCTGGCGCTGACGGACCACGACCGGCAGGTACGGGACTGGCTGAAGAGCGCCTGCGAGGACCTCGGCTGCACGGTCACGGTCGACGAGGTCGGCAACATGTTCGCCGTGCGGCCGGGCAGGCTGGATGTGCCGCCGATCGCCGTCGGCAGCCACCTCGACACGCAGCCGACCGGCGGCAAGTTCGACGGCATCCTCGGCGTCCTCGCCGGGCTCGAATTGCTGCGCACGCTGGACGAGGCCGGCTACGAGACGAACGCGCCCCTCATGCTCGTCAACTGGACCAACGAGGAGGGCTCGCGCTTCTCGCCCGCCATGCTCGGCTCGGGCGTCCATGCCGGCGTCTTCGATCGCGCCTATGCCGACAGCCGCACCGACAGGCAGGGCGTGACCTTCGGCGAGGCACTGGATGAGATCGGCTATCGCGGGCCGGCCAAGGTGGGGTCCACGGCCTTCGGCGCCATGTTCGAACTGCACATCGAGCAGGGGCCGATCCTCGAGGCGGAGGAGAAGGCGATCGGCGTGGTCACCGGCGTGCAGGGTATGCGCTGGTACGAGATCGCGCTGACGGGACGGGAGGCGCATACGGGCTCGACGCCGATGTCCCTGCGGCGCGACGCGCTCGTCGGCGCGGCCCGCATCATCGGCGCGGTCGAGGCCATCGCGCGGGCGCATCCGCCCGGCGTCGGCACGGTGGGCCTCGTGGAGGTCGGCCCCAATTCGCGCAACGTCATTCCCGGCCATGTCTTCCTGACCGTCGATTTCCGTCATCCCGACGATGCGGCGCTCGATGTCATGGAGAAGGCGCTCTTCGCGACGGTGGAGGAGGCGGGCCGCGCGAGCGGTCTGGAGCACGCCCTGCGGCAGGTGTGGAATTCGCCTGCCGTCGCCTTCGACCCGGCCCTCGTCGATGCCGTGCGCCGGGCCGCGGACGGGCTCGGGCTCTCCTGGCGGGAGATCGTCTCCGGCGCCGGCCACGACGCGGCCTATGTGGCGCGCATCGCACCGACGACGATGGTCTTCGTGCCCTGCGCCGGCGGGCTCAGCCACAACGAGGCCGAGGCGACGTCCTATGAGGAATGCCGGGCGGGAGCGCAGGTGCTGCTCGCGGCCGTGCTCGACCACGACCGGCGCTGCTACGGCACCGCCTGAAGCATCGGCACCGCAGGGCCGGCGCCGAGGTGGATCCCCGCGCGCCCGGCGGCGGCGCGGATGTGCGCCTCCATCGCGGCGCGGGCGCGCTCGCCGTTCCGCTCGACGAAGGCGGCGAGGATCGCGAAATGCTCGTCGGTCGTGTCGAACAGGCTGTCGCGCGCGACCATGGGCACGCGCTGGCTCTCGGTGGTCAGCGCGTGCGTGCGGCCGTGCACCTCCTGCAGGAGGCGGTTGCCGCAATGGGCGACGACGAGGTCGTGGAAGACGGTGTCCGCCTCCGCGGCGCCGACGACATCGCCCCGCCGGGCGGCATTGCCCATGGCCTGGGCAGAGGCAGCCAGTGCCTCGCGTGCCGGCTGGGGCATGCGCGGCGCCGCGAGCAGGGCGGCGAGGCCCTCCACGGCGAGGCGCATCTCGAAGACCTCGGCGAGCGTGAAGCTTTCCCCGAAACGCCACGACGGCGCCCTCGGCCCGTCCTCGCGCGGTGCGACGAAGACGCCGCGGCCGATCTCGATCCGCACGACGCCGAGCGTCTCGAGCACGGACAGGGCCTCGCGCAGCGAGGGGCGGGATATGCCCAAATCCTGGGCAAGCGTGCGCTGGGCCGGCAACTGGTCGCCGGGGGCGAGACCGCGGGCCCGGATCATGGCCTCGATGGCCTCTGCCGTCTTCATCGGTACAGAGCGATGCTCGCGCCCGCGCGGCATGGCTGGTGTCACCTTCCTGCCTCCCGTCTCATTCCTTCGCTTTGCTCCGTTGACCAATTTTCGCGCGCCGCTGCCTAGACTTGTTGCTTGAACCGGAAAGCGGCAGATCGCAGCCTTGACTGGTCAGACCGGTCAGTCCGGCCCGTCACCATGCTGGCCGGCACCGGGATTGGCAAGTCTGCAACATCACTCCGGAACATCAGGCCCGGAACGTGCAGCGGGGGCGGACATGAACGGCATCGCCGAGACGGGGCAGGACGCCATTTCCCCGGCGCCGGGCGTTCCGTGGCGCCCGCTGTCCGCGGCGGCCTTCGCGCCCTATGGGCGCGTCATCGACATCGGCGCGGCCGCCGTCGTGAACGAGGGCCATGCCCGGCGCCGCGACGCGCTGCTCGACCTCGAGAGCCGCGATCCGACGGCGCGGCTGTGCCTCGCCCATTTCGCCGTCTCGCCGCGGCCGGCGGGGGCCGGCATCGCCGGCCTCGAATGCCATCCCTTCTCGGCGCAGGCCTTCCTGCCGCTCGAGGATTGCGCGCCGCTCGTCGTCGTGGCGCTGGCGCGCGAGGACGGCGCCGTCGCGGCCGGGACGCTCGCCGCCTTCGTCGGCCGGCACGGCCAGGCCATCGTCTACGGGCCCGGCGTCTGGCATGCGCCGCTCACCACGGCCGACCGGCCGGCCGGATTCCTGATGGCCGTGTGGGAGGGCGAGCGCGAGCGGCTGCGCCAGGCGCGGCTCGACCGGCCTCTCCCGCTCCCCGGCCGTCCCGGGATCGTCGGCGCGGCCGCCATCGCATCCTTCATCCGATCCGCCACGAATGATCGGAGCGACAAGACCAGAGGACAGGAAGGAGTTTAGAGCATGGGTATCGGGCGACTGAGAACGGCCTTCGCCGCGGCGGTCCTGGCCGGAACGGCGCTGGCGGCCCCGGCGCTTGCCGCCGGCACGCTGCGCATCGGCATGACCGCCTCCGACATCCCGCTGACCACCGGCCAGACGGACAACGGCGGCGAGGGCATGCGCTTCATCGGCTATACGCTGTACGACGCGCTCATCAACTGGGACCTGACGAGCGCCGACAAGCCGTCAGGCCTCATCCCGGGCCTCGCCACCGAATGGAAGGTGGACGAGGCGGACAAGACCAAGTGGACCTTCAAGATCCGCGAGGGCGTGAAGTTTCACGACGGCAGCGCGTTCACCGCCGAGGCGGCGGTGTGGAACCTCGACAAGTTGCTCGATGACAAGAGCCCGCAATACGACCCGCGCCAGGCGGCCCAGGGCAAGTCGCGCATTCCCGCCGTCGCCTCCTACAAGGCGCTCGACAAGTACACGCTCGAGATCGTCACCAAGGAGCCCGACGCGACGCTGCCCTATCAGCTCGCCTGGATCCTGATGTCCTCGCCCGCCAACTGGGAGGCGCTCGGCAAGAGCTGGGAAGCGGTCGCCAAGAAGCCGTCCGGCACGGGGCCCTGGATGCTGGCCGACTTCGTGCCGCGCGAGCGCGCCGATCTCGTGCCGTTCAAGGACCATTGGGACCAGACCCGGGTGCCGAGGCTCGACAAGATGGTGCTCGTGCCCCTGCCGGAGCCGAACGCGCGCTCGGCCGCGCTCCTGTCCGGCCAGGTCGACTGGATCGAGGCCCCGGCGCCGGACGTCATCCCGGCGCTGACGGGGGCCGGCCACCAGATCGTCTCCAACGCCCTGCCGCACAACTGGACGTGGCACCTGTCGCGCCTCGAGGGCTCGCCCTGGAACGACATCCGCATCCGCAAGGCGGCCAATCTCGCCATCGACCGCGAGGGCATGAAGGAGCTGCTCGGCGGCCTGATGCTCCCGGCCAAGGGCTTCTTCACGCCTGGCTCGCAGTGGTTCGGCGAGCCGACCTTCGCGGTGAAGTACGACCCCGAGGCGGCGAAGGCGCTGCTTGCGGAAGCCGGCTACGGGCCCGACAAGCGTCTCAAGGTCAAGGCGCTGATCTCGCCCTCCGGCTCCGGCCAGATGCTGCCGCTGCCGATGAACGAGTTCATCCAGCAGAACCTCGCCGAGGTCGGCATCGACGTCGAGTTCGAGGTGGTCGAATGGAACACGATGATCAACATCTGGCGCGCCGGCGCCGGACATGAGAGCGCCAAGGGCACGAAGTCGATCAACTTCAGCTATTTCATCCAGGATCCCTTCACCGGCCTCATCCGGCACCTCGCCTGCGATCTCAAACCGCCGAACGGCACCAACTGGGGCCATTACTGCGACCCGGAGATGGACGCGCTCTTCAAGGAGATCCGCACCACCTTCGACGCCGCCGCGCAGGACGAGGTGATGCGCCGCACGCATGAGAAATTCGTCGACGAGGCGCTCTTCCTGATGGTCACGCACGATGTGGCGCCGCGCGCCATGAGCACGAAGGTCAAGGGCTTCGTCCAGGCGCAGAACTGGTACCAGAACTTCGGCTCCATCACGATGGACTAACCCCAGCGCTCCCGGCCGGCGCCATGCCGGCCGGGTCCGCCGCGCCCCTTGCTTCCGGGCATCGAACGGATGCGGCGCATCTCACGAAGGGTGGACGACGCATGCTCGCTTATCTTCTCCGGCGCCTCGTCTATGTCGTCCCGGTGGCGCTCGGCGTCAGCCTGATCTGCTTCATGCTCGTGCACATCGCCCCGGGCGATCCGCTCGTGGCGGTGATGCCGCTCGACGCGACGGCCGAGCAGGAGGCCGAGATGCGCGCCGCCTACGGCTTCGACAAGCCGTTGCCGGTGCAGTTCGGCCTGTGGGTCGCCAAGGCGGCGACGGGGGATCTCGGCCGCTCCATCGCCACGGGCCGGCCGGTGGCGGGGGAGGTGATGACCGCCGTCGGCAACACCCTCGTGCTCGCGGCGGCGGCGAGCCTCATCGGCTTTCCGCTCGGGCTCCTCTTCGGCTTCGTCGCCGGCTATTTCCGTGACACCGGCGTCGACCGGGCGGTCACCGCCCTCGCCATCACCGGGGTCTCGGTGCCGAACTACTGGCTCGGCATGGTGCTCGTCATCGTCTTTTCCGTCACGCTCGGCTGGCTGCCCGCCATGGGGGCCGGCCCCGGCGGCTCCCGCGACTGGGGCTGGGACGCAGAGCACCTGCGCTATCTCGTCCTGCCGGCGGTGACGCTCGCCGTCGTGCCCATGGGCATCGTCGCGCGCACCGTGCGCGCCCTCGTCGGTGACATCCTCTCGCAGGAATTCGTCCAGGCGCTCTATGCCAAGGGGCTGATGCACGGCGGCGTGCTGCGCCACGTGGTGCGCAACGCCGCCCCCACGGCGCTCGCCGTCATGGGCCTGCAGCTCGGCTATCTCCTCGGCGGCTCCATCCTCATCGAGACGGTGTTCAACTGGCCGGGCACGGGCTTCCTGCTCTCCAACGCCATCTTCCAGCGTGATCTGCCGCTGTTGCAGGGCACCATCCTCGTGCTGGCGCTCTTCTTCGTCGCCGTGAACCTCCTCGTCGATCTCGCCCAGACGGTGATCGACCCGCGCATCAAGAGGACATGACGATGGCCGTCATCACCGAGAGCATCGTCGCCCCGGTGGAGCGCACGCAGGGCTACTGGTCGGGCGTCGCCCGCCGCTTCCGGCGCGATCCGGTCGCCGCCGGCTGCGCCGTCCTGCTCCTCCTGCTGATCCTCGCGGCGATCTTCGCGCCCTATCTCGGCCTGGCCGACCCCTATGCCGGCAGCATGGCGCGGCGCCTGCGCAGGATCGGCACGCCCGGCTTCCCGCTCGGCACGGACGAGCTCGGCCGCGACATGCTGGCCCGCCTCGTCTACGGCGGCCGGCTCACGCTCTTCCTCGGCATCACGCCGGTGGTGGCGGCCTTCTCCATCGGCACGGTACTCGGCCTCGTCGCCGGCTATGTCGGCGGGCGCACCAACACCGTCATCATGCGCCTCGTCGACGTGTTCTTCGCCTTTCCCTCGGTGCTGCTCGCCATCGCCATCTCGGGCGCGCTCGGGGCCGGCATCGTCAACAGCCTCGTCTCGCTCACCATCGTCTTCGTGCCGCCGATCACCCGCGTCGCCGAGAGCGTCACGGCGAGCGTGCGCTCGCTCGACTATGTCGATGCCGCGCGGGCGTCCGGGGCGGGCGCCTTCACCATCGTGCGCGTGCATGTGCTCGGCAACGTGCTCGGGCCGATCTTCGTCTATGCGACGAGCCTCACCAGCGTCTCGATGATCCTCGCCGCCGGGCTCTCCTTCCTCGGCCTCGGCGTCAAGCCGCCGGAGCCGGAATGGGGCCTCATGCTCAACACCCTGCGCACGGCCATCTACATCAACCCGTGGGTGGCGGCGCTGCCGGGGCTCATGATCTTCGTCACGTCGCTCTGCCTCAATCTCGTCAGCGACGGCCTCAGGAGTGCGATGAATGTCCGCGACTGACCTTGCCCCCGTCGCCCCGCTGCCCGACCGCGGCGGCCCGCAGCAGCCGCTCGTCATCGCACGCGACCTCAGGCGGCATTTCCCCATCCGCTCCGGCTTCTTCGGCCGGCGCACCGGCACGGTGCACGCCGTCGACGGCGTTTCCTTCGAGGTGGTGAAGGGCGAGACGCTCGGCATCGTCGGCGAATCCGGCTGCGGCAAGTCGACCACGGCGCGCCTCCTCGTCGGCCTCATCGCGCTCGACGAAGGCGACATCATCTTCGACGGCGACCGCCTCGGTGACCAACTTTCGCTACGCGAGCTGCGCCGCGGCGTGCAGATGGTGTTCCAGGACAGCTACGCCTCGCTCAACCCGCGCCTCACCATCGAGGATTCCATCGCCTTCGGCCCCAAGGTGCACGGCATGGGCGAAGGGCAGGCGCGGCGGCGGGCGCGCGAGCTGCTGGCGAGTGTCGGCCTCGAGCCGGCGCGTTTTGCCGGCCGCTATCCGCACGAGCTCTCCGGCGGCCAGCGCCAGCGCGTCAACATCGCCCGGGCGCTCGCCATGGCGCCGCGCCTCGTCATCCTCGACGAGGCGGTGTCGGCCCTCGACAAGTCGGTGGAGGCGCAGGTGCTGAACCTTCTCGCCGACCTCAAGGAGGAGCGCGACCTCACCTATGTCTTCATCTCGCACGACCTCAACGTGGTGCGCTACATCTCGGACCGGGTGATGGTGATGTATCTCGGCGAGGTGGTGGAGATCGGCCCGGCGGAGGCGGTCTATGCCCGCAAGGCGCATCCCTACACGGCCGCGCTCTTCGCCGCGATGCCGTCGATGGATCCGGATGCGCGCACCGAGGAGCCGCCCCTGGCGGGCGACCCGCCCAATCCCATCGACCCGCCCACGGGCTGCCGCTTCCACACCCGCTGCCGCTTCGCCGAAGCGGTCTGCGCGGCGGTGAAGCCGGCGCTGGCGTCCGTTCCCGGCGAGGCCCGGGGAGGGGAGGCGAGAGCGGAGGCCCACGTCGCCGCCTGCCACATGCTGGTGGCCGGCTCCGGCCATTCAGCCGCCGGAGGCGCCGCATGACGAAGCCTCTCGTCGACATCCGCGACCTCAGCGTCACCTTCTCCGGCGAGCGCACGGTGCACGCCGTCAACGGCCTCGACCTCTCGCTCCCTCCCGGCGAGGTGCTCGCCATCCTTGGCGAATCCGGCTCGGGCAAGAGCGTGACGCTCAAGACGCTGCTGCGCCTGCTGCCGCCGCGCCGCACGGCCATCTCCGGCATGATCGCGGTCGACGGCGTCGACGTCCTGTCCCTCTCGGGGCGCCGGCTCGCCGATTACCGCGGCGGCACGGTCTCCATGGTCTTTCAGGAGCCGATGCTGGCGCTCGACCCCGTCTATTCCATCGGCGACCAGATCGCCGAGGCGGTGATGCGCCACGAGGGCCTCGGCCGCCGGGCGGCGATGGAGCGGGCGCTCGACATGCTGACGCGCGTGCGCATTCCCTCGCCCGAGCGACGGCTGAAGGTCTTCCCGCACGAGATGTCCGGCGGCATGCGCCAGCGCGCCATGATCGCGCTGGCGCTCGCCTGCCGGCCGAAGCTGCTGCTCGCCGACGAGCCGACGACGGCGCTCGATGCCACGGTGCAGATCCAGATCCTGCTCCTCCTGCGCGAGCTGCAGCGCGAATTCGGCATGGGCGTCATCTTCGTCACCCACGACATCGGCGTCGCGGTCGAGGTCGCCGACCGGATCGCGGTCATGTATGCCGGCAATGTGGTGGAGACGGGGACGGTCGCCGAGGTCATCCGCGACGCCCGCCATCCCTATACGAAGGGCCTGCTTGCCGCGAATTTGCACGGCGCCGTCAAGGGTGCGCGGCTCGAGGCGATCCGCGGTGCGCCGCCGGCGCTCGAGAGGCCGCCCGAGGCCTGCTCCTTCGCGCCGCGGTGCGACTTCGCCGACGAGCGCTGCCGCACGGCCCCGCCGCCGATGATCGTGCCGGGGCCGGGTCGCCGCGTCGCCTGCGTTCTCGCGGACAGGCTGGAGGCGGCTGAGTAGACCTTCAGGCGGCCGCGGCCGACAGGGTCAGCGCCCGGCGGATGGCGGCCGGCACCGGCTCGATGATCGGGACGGCCGAGCGGGGCGTCAGCAGCTTGGCGACGCGGGCGAGCGGCCCGCCGCCGATGATCACGGCCTCGGCGCCGTCTTCTTCGACGGAGGCATCGACGGCCGCGGCGAGCGCCGCTTCCAGCCGGGCCGGAGCCGCGGTCAGCTCGGTCGGGTCGCCTTCCGTGAGGCGCGTGCCGCGGAACTGGGCCGTGTAGCCGAGCGCGGCCGCGCGTGCGTTGATGGCCTCGACGAGGCCGGGCGTCGTCGTGACCACGGCGAAGGGACGTCCGCCGGCGGCCGCCTCGGCCATGCCGGCTTCCCCGATGCCGATGACCGGGCAGGGCAGGGCGTCGCGCGCCGCATCGAGGCCCGGGTCGCCGAAGGCCGAGACGATCACCGCATCGACGCGCTGCCGGCCGGCCGCGATCTCGGCCGCGAGGTCCTTGGCCATCTGCGCGATGGCCTCGCCGCTCTTCGACAGGGCCGTCTGGTCGACGATCATGCGCGCGCCGAAGGGCGCCGTGCGCCCTGTTATCATGGCCGAACCCGCCGCCGCCTCGCGCGCGATGGCGACCATGGTGTCGGTCGTTGCCTCGTTCGAATTCGGATTGAAGAGGACGATGTGCACGTTAACTCCCCGACCTCGTCGACGCTGCCGGCGGTGCTCCGTCATGGGACGGGAGGCACCCGAAAGTGGTCCATGGGCGGGCAGGTGCAAGCCCCGTGCCGCAACGTTTTCGCGGCCCGCAGCCGGCAGGTCGGACCGCCCGCGAGCGGTGCGCCATCTATGACCGAAGATGCCGCGAGCGCATATTCCTTCCCCGCATGGCTTGCATGCGGCAGCAGGGATGGCGCTGCAACGGCAGCGTTGTCAGCCCGAGCGGTGTGGCAGCGTGCGGGCGTGGCCGTGAGCAGGTGTGGTCGCGTGCCGGTGTGGTCGCGTACAGATGTGTAGCGCAACCGTTCCCGCCGTCATGCCCGCGCTCGTCGCGGGCATCCACGCCTTGACGTTACAGACGCTTCAAAGGCGTGGATGGCAACAGCAGCGCGCTTTGCGCGTTGCGTCTCTTTGAAGTGACGCAAGTCGGGCAAGCCCGACTTGCGTTAGCCAAGCCCGGCCATGACGGCGGAATGCGTTGGGCGCCGGAAATCCGACTGAACAGCACTGCTGCTGCGGCTCTCCTCACCAGGCGGCCGCCGGGGCGCGCTGCAGCAGCCGCTCGTCGCAGAGCTGGCGCAGCAGCGCCACGTAAGGATTTCTCGCGAGGAAGCTCGCCTCGCCGAAGTAGATCGGGATCTCGGGCAGGGCGTCGAGCTCCACGGCGATGAGGTGGTCGTCGCCGGCCGTGCAGCACCAGCTCGGGATGATGCCGAAGCCGAGGCCCGCCTCGACGCAGCGCTTGACGCTGGAGCTGCCGGAGGTGGAGACGGCGATTTCCGTCTCGCCCGCGCGGCTCAGGTAGTCGAGCGCGAGGTTGCGCACGAGCTGGCCGGGCTCGTAGGTGACGAAGGGCCGGCCCCTGGTCCATTCCGGCACGTCTGCGGGTGCTGGCGGTGCGCCCCAGTGGCCCGGGTAGATCAGCGACAGGCGATAGGTGCCGATGAGGTGCTGCGGGATGGACCGGTCGCCGAAGTAGCGCTCGGTGATGCAGACGTCGAGGCTGCCGTCGCGGATCATGTCGGCGAGCACCGTGTCGCGCTCGTAGGCCATGATCTCGATGGTGGGGTAGCGCTCGCGGAACGCCGTCATGATCGGCGGCAGGAGATAGAAGAAGATGGCCTGCGGCAGGCCGACGCGCAGCACCGGACGCTCCTTGTCGAGAATGCCGCCGAGGCGCGTCAGCATGGTCTCGAGCTCGGGCTGCAGCAGCTGGTAGAGGCTGCGGCCGCGGGCGGTGAGCGTGATCGCCTTGGCGCCCTGCTCGGAGACGACGAGCTGCTCGCCGAGCAGTTGCTCCAGCCGCCGCACGTGGTTGGCGGCGGACTGGTAGCTCATGTTGAGGGCGCGCGCCGCCGCCGAATAGGAGCCGCTCCGGGCGACGATGAAGAAGGTCTGGATCAGCGTGAGATTGGCGTCGCGCATCTGCCCGGTCCCCCCGGCCTGTCCGGCTTCCTTCGTGGCGGCGGACCTTTGCACGGCCCGGGCCGCTTTGCCAACTTCAAGAAAACCGGCAAGTCGGCGCCCATCATTTGTATCGACCCGGAGCCGTGCCCGCGATGATGATCCCGGCCGCAAGCCATTCCTGCGGCAACGGTTTTCATGCACTCAAGGTCTTCTCCTCACGTCGTCGTCGTGGGTGCCGGCATCGTCGGCGCGGCCGCCGCCTTCTTCCTCGAGGCGGCCGGCGCGCGGGTGACGCTGGTCGAGGCCGAGGCCCCGGCCGCGGGCGCGACGGGCGCTTCCGACGGCGCCGTTTCCGTCGCCAGCAAGCGGCCCGGCCCGATGATGGCGCTGGCGCTCGAGGCGCGGGCCTTCTACCGCGAGCTCGCCGCCAGGGGCGTGCTCGAGGGGCTGTTCCATCCCCGCTCCACCTTCCTCCTCGCGCGCGGCGACGAGGAGGCGAGCCTTCTCGAGCGCCACGGGGCCGATCTCGCCGCGGCCGGCGAGCGCGTCGTCGCCCGCAGCGCGGTGGATCTTCGCCGCCTCCTGCCGGGGCTCGGCGCCAGCGTGACGGCCGGCATCGAGGTGCCCGACGACGGCCACGCCATCGGCTACGAGATCACCGCGCGCTTCCTCGCCCGCTCGCGACCGGCGCTGCGCCGCGCGACGCCGGTCCGGGCCCTGAAGCTCAGGGGCGATCGGGTCGCAGGCGTCGTAACGGCGCAAGGCGAGATCGCCGCCGATCGGGTCATCGTCGCGGCGGGCATCGGCTCGGCGGTGCTCATCGGCCTCGGCGACGTGCTGGTGCCGCGCAAGGGGCAGATGGCCGTGACCGACCGGGCGCAACCGTCCGGCCCGGCGATCGGCGGGCACCTGATGGCGGCCACCTATCTCGCGGCCAAGCGCGGCATCAGCCTCGACAAGCCGCATATCGGCCTCGTCATCGATCCGCTGGTCACCGGCCAGTTCCTCATCGGCGGCAGCCGGGAGGAGAACCGCTCGGACCGGCGCACGGATGCGGCGACCATCGCCGCCATCCTGCGCGAGGCGCTCGATTTCTATCCGCCGCTGGCGGGCCGGCGGGTGATCCGCACCTTCGCCGGCATCCGCACGGCCTGCCGCGACGGCCTGCCCATCGTCGGTCCGCATCCGGCGGTCGACGGACTCGTCGTCGCCACGGGCTTCGAGGGCGACGGCATCTGCCTCGGGCCGCTGATGGGGGCCTGCGCGGCGCGCCTCGCGCTCGGCGAGGCTCCCGCAACCGACGTCTCGGTGCTGTCGCCGCGGCGCTTCGCCGTCCGGGAGGTGGCCCAATGACCGGCACCTTCTTCTGGCAGGGCCGGCGCGTGCCCTTCGGCGAAGGCCAGACGCTGGCCGCGGCCTTGCTGGCAGCGGGGCTTCGCGACCTCGGCGGGCCGGATGGACGGCCCGCGCGCATCTTCTGCGGCATCGGCGCCTGCCAGGCCTGCGCCGTGACGGTCGAAGGGCTCGGCGTCGTCGAGGCCTGCCTGACGCCGGCCGTCGACGGCATGCGCCTTGGCCCGGCGATGACGGGAGACGACCATGTCTGACGCGCCCGTCCTCGTCGTCGGCGCCGGCCCCGCTGGGCTCGGCGCGGCGCTCGCCCTTGCGCAGGCCGGCGTGCCGGTCGTCCTCACCGAGCAGCGGGACGCGATCGGCGGTGCCATCCACCGCCAACCGGCAAGCCCGCAGGTGCCGAAGGTGCTGCGCCCGGCGCGCCACGCCCGCAGCTTCGCCATGCTCGCGGCCGGTCTCGCCGCCGCGGGCGGCCGCATCGACCTGCGCACCTCGACCGTCTTCCTCGGCCTCGACGGGGCCGACAACGCCCTCATCGACGACAGGCGCAGGCAGCGCGTCGAGGCGCTAAGCCCGGCCGGCATCATCCTCGCCACTGGCGCGGTCGAGAAGGTGCATCCCTTCCCCGGCTGGGAGCTGCCGGGCGTCATGACGGCCGGCGGCGCACAGGTGCTGCTGAAGGAGACGGGCCGGGCGCCCGACGGGCCGGTCCTCGTTGCGGGCAGCGGGCCGCTCCTCCTCGCCGTCGCCGCCCAGCTCGCCGCTGCCGGCAATCCGCCCGTCGCAGTGCTGGAGCGGGGCCGCCCCTGGCGCCGGCCGACAGCACTTGCGGCGATGCTCGCCTCACCCGCGAATGTCGCCGAAGGCGTCGGCTATGCCGCGCGACTGCTGCGGCACGGCGTGCCCTATGTCACGGGCGCGGCGGTCACTGCCGTCCGCACGCAAGGCGACGACCTCGACGTCATGGTGCGCCACGGCGCGGCCGAGCGCACCTATCGTGTGCGCCATCTCCTCGTCCATGACGGCCTACGGGCGGGCGCGAGCACGGGGATCACCGAGACGCGCGACGGGCCGGTTCCGGTCCTCCTCGCCGGCGACGGCCGCGAGATCCTGGGCGCCGATGCCGCCGTCGCGGACGGACGCCGCGCCGCGGCCGAGATGCTCGCCCTTCTCGGGCGAGGCGCGGCCAGTGCCGGCGACGAACAGACGCTCGGCGCGGCCCGCCGGTTCCAGGCGGCGCTCGCCCGGCTCTGCGAGGCGCCGCCACCGTCGCCTCCGCCCGAAACGCTCGTCTGCCGCTGCGAGGGCCTGCGCGTCGCCGACCTCGACCACCTCCGGCCTGACGCGTCCATGCGCGAGCTCAGGCTTGTCGGCCGCTTCGGCATGGGCCCGTGCCAGGGCCGCTTCTGCGGCGCGAGCGTCGCTGCGCTGCGCCCCGATGCCGATCCTTCGCTCAAGGCCTCGGCCGTGCCGCGCTGGCCGGTCCGGCCCGTCTCGCTCGCCTCCCTCGCGGGCTTCGGCGATCCCGCCGCCCGCACCAACCCCAGGATCCATCAGGACACCGAGGACCGATGACCACGCATTCGCTCGCCCTCAACGAAGCCGGCCGGCAACGGCCCGTTCTCGACGTGACGTCGCCCTTCTCAGGCGAGGTCGTCGGGCGCGTCGTCGCCGACGATGCCGTCACCATCGCCGCCGCCCTGCGTGCCGCGCGCCGCGCCTGGCAGGAATTCCGCCGCTCGACGCCCTTCGAGCGCAAGACGCTGCTTTTCGCCCTTGCGGACAAGCTCGCCGGTGAGGCCGAGCCGATGGCGCAGCTGATCTCGGCCGAGGTGGGCAAGACCATCGCGGAGGCGCGCAACGAGGTGCGTCGCGCGCAGAACACCCTGCGCCTCTCGGCCGAGGCGGCCATCGTGCTGCATGGGGAGGTGCTGCCCTGCGCCGTCGTCGCCGGCGCGCCGGACAAGGTGGCGCAGGTGTCGTGGCAGCCGGCGGGCGTCGTCGGTGCCATCACGCCGTTCAACTACCCGCTCAACCTCCTGTGCCACAAGCTCGGGCCGGCCATCGCCGCCGGCAATGCGGTGGTCGCCAAGCCCTCGCCGAAGGCGCCGCTTGCGGCGGCGCGGCTCGCGGAGCTCGCCGAGGAGGCCGGCTTCCCCGAGGGCCTGTTCTCGGTGGTGCACGGCGGCGCCGAGGCGGCGGCGGTGCTGGCGAGCGGCGACATCGACATCCTGAGCTTCACCGGCGGCCCGCAGGCGGGGCTGGCACTCAAGAACGCCTCCGGCCTCGTGCGCTGCCTGATGGAGCTCGGCGGCAACGATCCGCTCATCGTCCTGCCCGACGCCGATCTCGACCGGGCGGCGGATACCGCGATCGCCCACCGCTTCGAGATCGCCGGCCAGAGCTGCGCGGCGGTGAAGAAGCTCTACCTGCACGACGACATCCACGACGCCATGATCGAGCGCCTGATCGCCCGCATCGCCGAGGTGGTGACGGGCGATCCCGCTGACGCGGCGACCGTCATGGGCCCGGTCATCGACGAGGCGGCGGCGGCCGAGGTGGAACGGCGCATGCGCAAGGCGGCGGCGGAGGGCGGACGCATCCTCGCCGGCGGCACGCGCCGCGGCACCTTGGTGGCACCGACCCTGATCGACGACGTGCCGGCCTCGACCGATCTCGTCAAGTCGGAGACCTTCGGCCCGGTCCTCGCGGTGCGGCGCTTCACCGCGATCGACACGGTCATCACCGAGGTGGACGACAGCCCCTACGGCCTGCAGGCCGGCATCTTTACCAACGACCATGCCCTCGTGCGGTGCCTGTCCCGGCAATTGCGCGTCGGCGGCGTGATGGTGAACGAGGGCCCCGACTTCCGGGCCGAGAACGTGCCCTTCGGCGGCATCAAGTCGAGCGGCCTCGGGCGCGAGGGCATCCACGTGACCTTGCGGGAAATGAGCGAGCTCAAGGTCGTGATCGACTGAGCGTGCCAGGACAATGATGGACAAAGCCATGAACGACATTTCGCTCCGGCGTCGCCTTTCCGGCGTCTTCACAGCCCTCGTCACCCCGATGCGTGACGGACGGATCGATCTTGCCGCGCTCGAGCGCCACATCGAGGCGCAGCTCGCCGCCGGCGTCGCCGGGCTCGTGCCGATCGGCACCACGGGCGAGGCCGCGACCTTGAGCGAGGCCGAGACGGACGAGGTCATCCGCCTCACGGTCGAAAAGGCCCGCGGCCGGGCCTTCGTCATGGCGGGCGCGGGCTCCAACGCCACCAGCATCGCCGTCGCCAAGGCCGAGCGCGCCGCGCACCTCGGCGTCGACGGTCTGCTCGTCGTCACGCCCTATTACAACAAGCCCTCGCAGGCGGGCCTCGCCGCGCATTTCGCCGCCGTAGCAGGCGCGGTCGACCTGCCGATCATGCTCTACAGCGTGCCTGGGCGCACGGGTGTCGAACTCGCGGCAGCGACCTGCGCCAGCCTCGCGAGCGAGCATGCCAACATCGTCGCCATCAAGGAGGCGGGCGGGCGCGTCGAGCGGGTGACGGAACTGCGCCTCGCCTGCGGGCCCGACTTCATCATTCATTCCGGCGACGACGGGCTGACCTTGCCCTTCCTCGCGGCGGGCGCCGACGGCGTGACGAGCGTCGCCTCCAACCTCGTGCCGGCGGAGATGGTGGCGCTCGTCGCTTCCTGGCAGGCGGGTGACGTAGCGGCGGCGCGGGCCATGCACGAGCGGCTCTACCCGGTGTTCCGCGACCTCTTCGTCGAGAGCAACCCGGTGCCGGTCAAGACGGCGCTCGCCCGGCGCGGCGCGATGGCGGCCGAGGTGCGCGCGCCGCTGGCGCCGCTGATGCCCGCGAGCCTTGCCGTGCTCGAGAAGAGCCTCGCCGGCTTCGAGGCCGCAAACCTACAAAAAAGCCGATAGGAGGGGGGCGTACTCTAGCATTGTTCGCATAAGAGCCTCGCCTACCATCGACGGGTCCGGCGAGGCCCGGGCCACGAGAATTCACAAACCTTCGGGGAACAGCGGAGCCAATCATGAAGACAGCGTTTGCCAAGATCGGCAGGGCCCTTGCCGTCGCGCTCGCCCTGACGAGCGCACCCGCCGTGGCGCAGGACACGGTGGAGGCCGTGCGCTCGCGCGGCGTCCTGCGCATCCCGGGCATCCTCAACGAGGACCCGTACTTCAACAAGGATCCGCGCACGGGCGAATGGCGCGGCTTCGCCGTGGAGATGGCCCGCGACATCGCCAGCACGCTCGGCGTCAAGCTCGAGGTGGTGGAATCCTCATGGCCCAACTCCATCCTCGACGTGCAGAGCGGCAAGGCGGACCTTGCCTTCGGCATCACCGCGACGCCGCAGCGAGCGCTCTCGGTCGCCTTCTCGGCGCCGACCTATTTCAACAGCTTCGTCATCGTCTCGCCCAACCCGGAGCTCGCCAAGCTGAGCTGGGCCGAGCTCAACGACCCCAAGTACACCTTCGCCGTCGACATGGGCTCCTCGCAGGATCTCATCTCCCAGCAGTACCTGCCCAAGGCCAAGGTCCTGCGCTTCAAGAGCCGCGACGAGGCGATCGTGGCGGTGGTGAGCGGCAAGGCCGTCGGCCTCGTCAACACCATGCTCAACGGCCTCGTCATGACCAAGAAGACGGATGCCATCGGCCGGGTCATGGTGCCGCAGCCGGTGCTGTCGACGCCGTCCGTCGTTGCCATGAACTACGGCACCGACGAGAAGTGGAAGGCCTTCATCTCGGCCTGGGCCGAATACAACCGCCGCATCGGCAACAACCAGACCTGGATCGTCAAGAGCCTTGAGCCTTTCGGCATCACGCTCGACGACATGCCCGAGGGCGTCGGTTTCGGTGGTTGATGGCGGGAGCGGCCCCCTTGGCGCCCGTTCCGGCCGGGTCGATCGGACCTGGCCGGAGCCGCCGGTGGGCCGCTCTTCTTGAAGGATAGCCGTATGTATTCCTGGAGTTTCTTTCCCATCTTCCAGGCCAGCGACCTGTTCCTGTGGGGTCTTTGGGTCACGGTCGTCTACACGTTCGGATCGATCGTCCTTGGTCTCGTCCTCGGGCTCGCCCTGTGCTTCTGCCGCCTGTCCGGCAACCGCGCCCTTGACTGGGTGGCGCAGGGTTTCCAGGAGCTGTTCCGCTGCACGCCGCTCCTGGTGCAGCTCTTGTGGTTCTACTACGCCCTGCCGCTGCTCCTCGGCATCGACATCGACAACCACGTCGCGGCCATGGCGACCCTGTCGCTCTATGCGGCGGCCTTCTACGCGGAGATCTTCCGCGGCGGCATCCTCTCCATCGCCAAGGGACAGTCGGAGGCGGGAGCGGCCATCGGCATGTCGAAGGCGCAGATCATGCGCCGCATCGTGCTGCCGCAGGCCTCGCGCCGGATGCTGCCGGCCTTCATCAACCAGTCGGTCATCCAGTTCAAGAACACCTCGCTCATCTCGGTGATCTCGGTCGCGGACCTCGCCTACATGGCTTCGGTCGTGAACGGCCAGACCTACCGTCCGCTCGAATCCTACACGGCGGTGGCGGTGCTCTATTTCGTCATCCTGTTCCCGCTGACCCGCCTCGCCGACTACATCGAGCGGCGCCTGAGGGTGAGCGAGTGAAGGAAAAGAAAGTCATGTCAGTCGCTTCCCCCGCAGCCGCGGACACGATCCTCGAAGCGCGCGGCATCGCCAAGAGCTTCGGCCAGCTGCCGGTGCTCAAGGGCATCGACCTGGCGCTCACGGCCGGCGAGGTCGTGTCGATCATCGGGCCGTCGGGCTCCGGCAAGTCGACCTTCATCCGTTGCATGAACATGCTGGAGCGGCCGGATGCCGGCGAGATCCGCTTCCGCGGCCGACGGGTCGGCGCCCGCTTTGCCGACCACGGTGCCGAGATCGGCCAGGGCACGCTGCGCCGCCACGTCGGCATGGTCTTCCAGCACTTCAACCTCTTCCCCCACCGCACCGTGCTGCAGAACGTGACCGAGGGGCCGACCGTGGTGCTCGGCCAGTCGCAGAAGGAGGCCGAGGCCGTGGCGATGGACTATCTCGCGCAGGTGGGCCTCGCCGACAAGCGCGACGCCTGGCCGGCGCAGCTCTCCGGCGGGCAGAAGCAGCGCGTCGCGATCGCCCGGGCGCTCGCCATGCAGCCGGATGCCCTCCTGCTCGACGAGGTGACCAGCGCGCTCGATCCCGAGCTCGTGGGCGAGGTGCTCGGCGTCGTGCGCCGGCTCGCCGACCAGGGCATGACCATGGCCATCGTCACGCACGAGATCTCCTTCGCGGCGGAGGTGTCGGACCGCGTCGTCTTCATGGAGGGGGGCGTCATCGCGGCCGAAGGCTCGCCGCAGGAGATCTGCCGCGAGCCGAGGCACGAGCGCCTGAAGGCCTTCCTCGCCCGCTTCAACGCCTGAGGAGGGCAGGATGCCTGCGCCCGTGCAGTCTCCGTTCCGGTGCCTCGTCCTCGGCGCCGGCCGCGTCGGGACGGCGCTCGCCCTGACGCTCGGCGACACGCCGGACTTCTCCGTCACGCTCGCCGACCCGACCGAGCCGGCGCGCGAGCGGGCCGGGGCGCTCGGCCTGCCGCTCATCGACTGCAGCCCGGCCGACGGCGCGGCCCTCGAGCGGCTCATCGGCCGGCACGATGCGGTGGTCGCCGCGCTGCCGGCGTCCGCCTGCCCCGCCGTCGCAGCGGCCGCGGCGCGGGCCGGCGTCCACTATCTCGACCTCAACGAGGATTCGCCGGTCACGGCGGAGATCGCCGGCATCGCGGTGGGCGCGCGCCGCAGCTTCGTGCCGCAATGCGGCATCTCCCCCGGCCTCGTCTCCGCCATCACGCTCGCGCTCGTCGAGGAGGTCGCCGCACCGCGTGACGTGCAGATCCGCGTCGGCATCCTGCCGCGCCATTCGACGAACCGGCTCGGCTACGGCCTGACGTGGGACGTCAACGCCCTGATCGCCGAATATACCAACCCCTCCGCGGCGCTCATGGACGGCCGGCCGGTGACTTTGCCGCCTTTGTCGGGGCGCGAGATGCTGCGCATCGACGGCAGCACCTTCGAGGCTTTCGTCTCCGGCTCCGTCCCGGCGAGCCTCTGCCGCCGGCTCGCCGGCCGGGTCGAGACGCTGGTGTCGAAGACCATCCGCTACGAGGGCCATCTCGATCACGTCACCTTCCTGCTCGACGACCTCAACCTGCGCCGCCGGCCCGACCTCTTGCGCAGCCTGCTCCTCAACGCCTTGCCCGAGGTGGAGGACGACCAGCTCATCATCTTCGTGTCGGCGCGCGGCGCCCGTAACGGCCTTGCCAAGGAGCGCAACTGGATGCGGCGGATCACGGCCGTGGAGCGCAACGGCACCGTGATCAGCGCCCTGCGCCGCACCGCTGCCGCCCACGTCGCCGCCGTCCTCGATCTCCTGCGCGAGGGCGCCCTGCCGGCATCGGGCCTCGTGGCGCAGGAGGATATTGCGCCCGGCGCCCTGCGCGCCAACAGGTTCCTCGGTTGGTTCTTCGCGGAAGGGGAGGGCGTGTGATGCGCCGCGGCACGGTCGACGATCTACGCATCGGGGTGTTGATGCTCGACACGCCCTTCCGGCGTCTGCCGGGAGACATCGGCAATGCCCGCACGTGGGACTTCCCGGTGCAATTCCGGGTCGTGAAGGGGGCGGATCCCGCCCGGGTCGTGCACGGCGAGGCGAAGGGCCTGCTGCAGCCCTTCGTCGACGCGGCGCTCGACATGGTGGCGGCGGGCGTGCGCGGCATCACCACGAGCTGCGGCTTTCTCGCCCTGCTGCAGCGGGAGATGGCGGCCGCCCTGCCGGTGCCGGTGGCGACGAGCAGCCTCCTGCAGGCGCCGGTGATCGAGGCGATGCTCCCGGCGGGCAGGCGCGTCGGCATTCTCACCTTTGCCGCCGAGGCCCTCACCGAGCGCCACCTCGCCGCCGTCGGCGTGCGCACCGACACGCCCATCGAGGGCCTGCCGCCGGACAGCCTGTTCCGCAGCGTCTATGGCGCCAAGGGCGGCGAGAGCGACATCGACCGGCTCGAAGCGGAAGTGGTCGCGGCCGCGCGGCGCCTCGTCGATAAGCACCCCGAAGTCGGCGCCATCCTGTGCGAATGCACCAACCTGCCGCCCCATGCCGCCGCCATCGCCGCCGCCACGGGCCTGCCGGTCTTCGACATCATCGGCTTCATCGATTGGTTCGCGCGCAGCCTCGCGCCACCCGCCTATCCGCGCGGCTGATCTCCGAGACCTGCCCGGTGCAGCCGCCGGGCAGCGGTTGACATCAATTAGCTATAACGTTAAAGCAATGAAAAGGACGAAGGCCGCACGAGACGGCGATCCGCGACCGCAGCCGAAGCAGCGCTCTGTCCTATAACGTGAAAGGGACGACGCGATCGAAATGCGAGCAGCCAGAGGGATGACAATGACGAACAGAGCTTCAGGGCATTTCCGCGCCGGCTTGATGCGAGGCTGGCGCGTCGCGCTCGCCGGCGCGCTCACCTCGCTGTGTCTGGCAACGATGCCTGCCACGGCGGCCGGCAAGGAGCCATTGGTGATCGTCACCTCGGGCGGCGTGTTCGAGCAGGCGATGAAGAAGCATTTCTATGATCCCTTCACCGAGGCGACGGGGATCGAGGTCATCCCGGTGGCCGCCGGGCTCGGCCAGCAGTGGGCGAAGGTCAAGGCCATGGCCGCGATGCCTGCGGCCGAGTGGGACATCGTGACGGCCGTGCCGAGCGACACCTTCGCCCAGGCGGACAATCTCGCTGCGCTCGACTGTGCCGCGATGCCGAACGTCGCCGGGGAGGCGATCGCCAACGCCTGCATGGGCAACGCGATGCTGCGCACGTGGGGCGGCAACGTGCTCGCCTGGAACACGAAGAGCTTCCCCGCCGGCAAGGAGCCGAAGAGCTGGAAGGACTTCTGGGACGTCGAGAACTTCCCGGGCCCGCGCAGCCTGCCGGACGCCGGCTACTGGTCGACCCTGCTGATGGTGGCGCTCGTCGCGGACGGCGTGCCGGCCGACAAGCTCTTCCCGCTCGACGTCGACCGGGCGCTGAAGAAGCTGGAGGCGATCAAGCCGCACATCACCGTGTGGTGGAAGACCGCCGACCAGTCGCAGAACATCATCCGCTCCGGCGAGGTGGTGATGGCCCTGATGGGATCGGGGCGCGTGATGTCCCTCGTGAAGGCCGGTGAGCCGGTAGCCTTCACCTGGAACGGGGCGCCGAAGGACGTCGGCCTGTGGGCGGTGCTGAAGAACGCGCCGAACAAGCCGGCCGCCATGGAGTTCGTCAATTTCTATCTCGGCAA
This sequence comes from Chelatococcus caeni, assembly GCF_014196925.1. Classification (GTDB taxonomy): domain Bacteria; phylum Pseudomonadota; class Alphaproteobacteria; order Rhizobiales; family Beijerinckiaceae; genus Chelatococcus_A; species Chelatococcus_A caeni. The sequence goes on from NZ_JACIEN010000005.1 coordinate 185,726, forward strand.
TCCCGAGGCGCATGCGGCCTTCACCCGCGATTTCACGTCGGAGACGCCGAACCGGCGGGCCATCGAGCTCGTCTCGCCGGAAGAGCGCAAGACCCGGGGCGCCGACCCTGCCAATCTCGCGGTCCAGATCGAGCCCGACTGGAAATGGCTCGCCGAGAACGAAGCGACGGTGAAGCAGCGCGTGCTCGAGCTGTTGAGCCGCTGATCCGTCCACTGCCGGGCCTGCGCCGGCGGGCCCTCGGTTCCCCGATTGCGAAGAACGCCTGCCCGCGCCGCGGGCAGGGCCGGAATGGCGCGGCCAGTATCCAGCCCGCCGACGTCAAGGAGAAGGTGGAAAATGTCGCTATTCAGCCTCGAGGACATGCGGAGTCGCTTCTTTTCGGCGGTGCTTTCCGACTGCCTCGATCAGGTCGGGCACACGCGGCAGGCCCTTGCGAGCCGCATCCGCCCGCTCGACGAGGCCTCGGTCATGGTCGGCCGGGCGCGCACGGCGCTCTACACCGAGGTGTTCCACGTCGTGCCCGGAGAAAACCCCTATGCGCTCGAGATCGCGCTGGTCGACAGCCTGCAGCGCGACGAGATCCCCGTCTTCGCCTGCGGCCTGTCCGGCCGCATCGCGCCGTGGGGCGAGCTGCTGAGCACCGCCGCGGCGTTCCGCGGCGCCTCCGGCGCCCTCATGGACGGATGCGTGCGTGACACGCGCGCCATCAGGGCCATGGGCTTTCCGGTCTTCCACGGCGGCATCGCCCCGCTCGACAGCAAGGGTCGCGGCGTCGTCAGTGCCATCGACGTGCCGATCGAGTGCGGCGGGGTCACGGTCCGGTCCGGTGACCTCGTCTTCGGCGACGCCGATGGCGTCGTGATCGTGCCGCGGGAGGTGGAGGACGAGGTTCTGCGCCTCGCCCACGAGAAGGTGTCGGGCGAGCGCAACACCTTGGCGGACCTCAAGGCCGGCCATTCCCTGGCCGATGTCTTCGCCCGCTACGGCATTCTCTGAACGACGGTCCAATTGATCGGAGCCGCGCCATGATCGTGGATTGCCATGTGAACGTCTATGAAGACGAGCAGATCCTGCCGCTCTTCACCGCCTCGACCCCGAAGGCCCGGCCGGGGGAATTCACCCTGAAGGCCAATCCCGATGTCGTTTACGAGGCTATGCGGGATGTCGACAAGGCGATCGTCTTCTCGTTGCGCTACAAGGATTCCATCGGCATCGACGGTGATGACGAGGTAACGGCCCGCGCCGTTGCCAAATATCCCGACAAGCTGATCGGCTTCGCCGCCGTCGACCCGCGCAGGCCCGATTACATGGACCTCCTCGTCCATGCGATCGAGGACCTGAAGCTCAAGGGCGTGAAGTTCGGCCCCATCTACAACGGCGTCTCGCTGCTCGATCCGCGGCTCGAGCCCGTCTACGAGTACCTGCAGCGTCACAACCTCCCGCTCACCATGCACATGGGCACGACCTACGGGCGCAACGCGCCGATCAACTACGGTCGCCCGCTCGATGTCGATACCATCGCCATGCGCTATCCCGACCTCAAGATGGTGATGGCTCACATGGGCCACCCCTGGTACGAGGAATGCATCGTCGTCGCGCGCAAGCAGCCGAACGTCTACTGCGAGGTGTCGGCGCTCTATTATCGTCCCTGGCAGTTCTACAACATTCTCATCTGCGCGCAGGAATATCTCATCACCGAGCGTGACAAGATTTTCTGGGGCACGGATTTTCCCTTCACGCAGGTCGGTGAATCGATCGAAGGCCTGCGCCGCATAAACGACCAGGTCGAAGGCACGCGGCTGCCGCGCGTGGCGGGCGAGACCATCGAGCGCATCATCCATTCCAACCCGCTCGAGCACTGGTGGCACGGCGGCTATCCGGGCTGAGACGTTCCGCATCCACGAGGCGCATGAAGGCCGCCGGCCCGTGGGCCGGCGTGACCGGAGGGGATCATGAAGGACGACGAGAAGCCGGGCGAGAAGGATGCCCTGGAAACAGGCCTGCGTAGCCGGCAGTGGTTCGGCCGGCAGGATTCATATGGCTTCATCTATCGCAGCTGGATGAAGAACCAGGGTTTTCCGGCGCGCATGTTCGACGGGCGGCCGGTCATCGGTATCTGCAACACCTGGTCGGAACTGACGCCGTGCAACGCCCATCTGCGGATGCTCGCCGAGCACGTGAAGCGCGGCGTCTACGAGGCCGGCGGCTTTCCGGTCGAGTTCCCCGTGATGTCGCTCGGCGAATCCAACATGCGCCCGACGACCATGCTGTTCCGCAATCTCGCGAGCATGGACGTGGAGGCCTCCATCCGGGCCAATCCCATCGACGGCGTCGTGCTCCTGGTCGGTTGCGACAAGACCACGCCGGCCTCCCTGATGGGCGCGGCGAGCGTCGACCTGCCGACCATCGTCGTCTCCGGCGGGCCCATGCTCTCGGGCCACTGGAAGGGGCGGCGCATCGGCTCCGGCACGGACGTCATCCGCTTCAAGGAGGCGGTGCGGGCCGGCGAGATGAGCGTCGAGGAGTTCATGGCCGCCGAGGCCGCGATGTCGCGCAGCGCCGGATCCTGCATGACCATGGGCACGGCCTCGACACTCGCGAGCCTGTGCGAGGCGCTCGGCGTGGCGCTGCCCGGCAACGGCGCCATTCCGGCGGTGGATGCCCGCCGCCAGGTTCTCGCCTTCGACGCCGGCAGCCGCGCCGTTGCCATGGTGCACGAGCACCAGCGCCTGTCGAAGGTCCTGACGCGCGAGGCCTTCGAGAATGCCGTCGTCCTCAATGCGGCGCTCGGCGGCTCGACCAATGCCGTCGTCCATCTCATCGCCCTCGCCGGAAGGCTCGGCGTGCCCTTCACGCTCGACGACTGGGACCGGATCGGCGCCGACGTGCCCTGCCTCGTCAACCTCATGCCTTCCGGCGCCTTCCTGATGGAGGATTTCCATCGCGCAGGCGGCGTCTCCGCGGTCCTCAGGGAGCTCCGCCCGCGCCTCAATGCCGGCGCGCCGACGGTCGCCGGCTGCACGCTGGGCGAAAGCGTCGCGGGAGCGGAGATCGAGGATCCGGAGGTCATCCATTCGCTCGCCCGGCCCTTCAAGGAGAACGGCGGCATCGCCGTCCTGCGCGGCAACCTCGCGCCCGGCGGGGCGGTCATCAAGCCGTCCGCGGCAAGCCCGCAGCTGATGAGCCACCGCGGCCGGGCCGTCGTCTTCGACTCGGCCGATGATCTCAAGAAGCGCATCGACGACCCGGATCTTCCGGTCGATGCCGACAGCGTCCTCGTCCTGCGCAACTGCGGGCCAAAGGGCTATCCCGGAATGGCCGAGATCGGCAACCTGCCGATCCCCGCCAGGCTCCTGCGGCAGGGCATCACGGACATGGTGCGCATTTCCGATGCCCGCATGAGCGGCACCGCCTTCGGCACGGTCGTGCTGCACGTCGCGCCCGAGGCGGCGGCCGGGGGGCCGCTCGCGCTCGTCGCCGACGGCGACATCATCGAGCTCGACGTGGCCGGCCGGCGCCTTCATCTCGACGTGGCGGAGGAAGAGCTCGCCCGGCGCCGGGCGGCCCTGCGCCCCTTCGTGTCGCCCTACAGCCGCGGCTACGAGAAGCTCTATGTCGAGCACGTCCTGCAGGCGGACCAGGGCGTCGATTTCGATTTCCTCGTCGGCGGCAGCGGGGATTACGTGCCGCGGGAGTCGCACTGATGGCTGACGTCGCGACCCGCACGATCGACACGGCCGGCATGGGTGCGGATGTCTCGATCCGCAGCCTCGTCAAGCGCTACGGGCCGGTGACCGCCGTCGAGGACATCTCGCTCGCGGTGGCCTCGGGCGAGTTCCTGTCGGTGCTCGGGCCGTCCGGCTCCGGCAAGACGACGGTGCTGATGTGCCTCGCCGGCTTCGAGATCCCCTCGGCCGGCTCCCTGCACATCGGCGGCCGGGAGGTGACGGCCCTGCCGCCGAACCGGCGCGAGATCGGCGTCATCTTCCAGCGTTATGCGCTCTTTCCCCACATGAGCGTACGCGACAACGTGCGCTTTCCGCTCAAGATGCGGGGCATGGCGCGCCGTCAGGCCGAAGCCGTCGTCGAGGAGGCGCTCGCCACCGTGCGCCTGTCGGGCTTCGGCGACCGGCTGCCGGCGCAGCTCTCCGGGGGCCAGCAGCAGCGCGTGGCGCTCGCTCGCGCCATCTCGTTCCGTCCGCCGCTCCTCCTGATGGACGAGCCGTTGTCGGCGCTCGACAAGAAGCTGCGCGAGGAGATGCAGGCCGAGATCAAGGACCTGCAGCGGCGCCTCGGGCTCACGGTCATCTTCGTGACGCACGACCAGGAAGAGGCGCTCACCATGTCGGACCGCATCGCCGTCATGAGCCACGGCCGTCTCGAGCAGGTCGGCACGCCCGAGGAAATCTACGGCAACCCGGCGACGTCCTTCGTCGCCCGTTTCGTCGGCGAGACCAACATCCTGCCGGGCATCGTGCACCGACGATCCGGCCAGGATGGCACCGTCGCGCTCGACGGGGGCGGCGAAATCGCGGTGCCCCTGCCGGCAGAGCGCCGCCTGGCCGAGGGCAGCGCCGCCGAGGTCATGTTGCGGCCGGAGCATGTCGCGGTGATGCCGGCTGGTAGCGGCGTTAACGGTCTCGCCGCGCGGCTCGTCGGACACAGCTTCGCCGGCGCCACCGTCGCTCTGACCTTCGAGGCGGCGGGCGGCCAGCGTCTCGTCGCGCGACGGCCGGCCCGCGAGCTCGCGGGTCTTGCGCCGGGCGCCGAGGTCGTCCTCGTGCCGGAGGCGGGCCAGGCGCGCTGCTTCGCCCGCACGGGGCAGGGCGCATGAGCGCGCTTGCCGCCGGCGACAGGCGCCGGCTGTCGGGGCCGGCGAGCCTGATGCTGGTCGCGCCCTTCGTCCTCGTACTCATCGCGGTCTTCTGCTGGCCGATCCTGCAGCTCCTGTCGGCGAGCCTCTTCGATCCCGACTTTACGCTGCGCCATTATGAGCAAGTGCTGACGAGCGAGTTCACGCTCGGCGTCTTCCTGCGCACGTTCCGCGTCAGTTTTCTCGTCGCCTGCTTCGCGCTCGTCGTCGGCTATCCGGTGGCGGCGCTGATGCGCTCCCTGCCGCCCATGGGGGCAGCGATCGTCGGCGCCTGCGTGCTCATCCCGCTGTGGACGAGCGTCCTCGTGCGCAGCTTCGCCTGGACCGTGCTCCTGCAGCGCAACGGCGTCGTCAACGAGGCGCTGCAGGGTCTCGGCATCACCTCCGGGCCGCTCTCCTTCCTCTACAACGAGGCGGCCGTCGTCATCGCCCAGGGGCACGTGATGCTGCCGTTCATGATCATGCCGATCTACCAGTCGCTGCGGGCGATCCCCGATGAGCTGCCGCGCGCGGCGCTGAGCCTCGGAGCGAGCCGCACGGCGGTGTTCCGCGAGGTGATCTGGCCGCTCTCGCGGCCCGGCGTCGTCGCCGGCTTCCTCATGGTCTTCATCGTCACGCTCGGTGCCTTCGTGACGCCGGCGCTCATCGGCGGCCCGCGCAGCCTCATGCTGGCGACGCTCATCAGCGGCGAGATCACCGAGAACCTCAACTGGCCGCTCGGGGCCGCCCTGTCGGCGGTGCTGCTGGTGATGGTGATGCTGCTCATCGGCCTCTTCAGCAGGTTCCTGCGCTTCGGACGGGTGGAGATGTGATGAACGTGACCACCAGGCTGCCGCATCCGGCCATCGCGGCCGCGCGGCTCGCAGGCATTCTCGGCGTCCTCTTCCTGCTCATCCCGACGCTCATCGTCGTGCCCATCTCGGTGGGGCCGGACAAGTACCTGCACTTTCCGCCGCGGGGTTTCTCGCTCGAATGGTACGGCACGCTCATCGGCGATCCGGGCTGGATGCGTGCCGCCCTGTTCTCGCTGCAGATCGCCGTGCTCGTCACGCTGTTGTCGACCGCGCTCGGCACGGCGGCCGCGCTCGCCCTGACGCGCGGGCGGCTTCACGGCGCCAGGGCGCTGTCGGTTGCGGTGCTCGCGCCGATCGTCGCGCCGAACATCGTCGTGGCCGTGGCGATGTATCTCTTCTTCTCGCGCCTCGGCATGTCCGGCTCGCTCGTCGCCTTCGTGCTCGCCCACACGGTGCTCGCGACGCCCTATGTCGTCATCACGGTCTCGGCCGCCCTTGCTGCCGCGGATCCCGACCTCGAGCTCGCGGCCATGAGCCTCGGCGCGAGCCGCAGCCGCGCCTTCGTGCATGCGACCCTGCCGCTGATCCTGCCCGGCGTCATCGCCGGGGCGGTCTTCGCCTTCGTCGTCTCCTTCGACGAGGCGGTGGTGTCCTTCTTCCTGTCGAGCGTGCGCGACAAGACTCTGCCACGGAAGATCTTCGAGGAGCTGGACTACGATGTCTCGCCTGTCGTTGCTGCGGTCTCGACCGTCCTGACCTTCCTGTCGGTCGGTCTTCTCGGGCTTGCCGCCGTGCTGCGCCGGCGGGCGCCGCGCGCGCCCGCGACGAAGGCTTGATCCGTGTCGAAAATGCTGGCTGATGGCCGCATGAAGCGCAAGGCCGTAACGATCCGCGACGTCGCCGCCGCCGCCGGCGTCACCCCCATGACGGTGTCCAACGTCATCAACGGGCGCACCAATGAGGTGAGCCGCGAGACCTTCGCGCGCGTCATGGAGATGTGTCGGTCGCTCGGCTATCGCCCGCACGCGAGCGCGCGGCGCCTGCGGACCGACCGGCGCATGGCGGTCGGGGTCGTCATCGTCGATCCCTCGCCGCACTACCTCGCCGACCCGTTCATCGCCGCGCTGCTCGCCGGCCTCAACGAGAGCCTCGCCGCCAGCGGCTACAGCATCGTGCTGCACGGGGCCGTGCCGGAGAAGATCGCGGCGCTGCCGATGATGCAGCGGATCGAGACCGACGCCTTGTGCATCTTCCTCGCCGGCACGCGCGCCGAGCGGCAGAGGCTGCTCGCCGATCTTGCCGCGCTCGGCCAGCCGCTCGTGCTGCTGCAGGAGGATCTCGCGGACTTCGAGGGCGGAGGGCCCGGCCTGTCGGACGTTTGTGCCCTGGTGCAGGACGATTTCGGCGGGGGCGCCGAGGTCGCCCGCCACGTGCTCGAAGGAGGGGCGCGGCGGATCGCCATGCTCGTGCCGGGCGCCGTCTGGTCCGCCATGGAGCGGCGCGAGGCGGGGGTCAGGGCCGTGCTCGCACGACAGGCCGACCCGCCGGCGCTCGAGCTGGTGCGCTGCGGCGACGAGGGATACGCCGACACGCAGCACGCGTTTGCGGCCTATCTGGCCGAGCGGGGCGTGCCGGACGTCGTCATCGGCGGCAACGACCAGATGGCGATCGCGGCGATGAACCTCCTGACCTCTCGCGGCCGCCGCGTGCCGGAGGAGGTCCGCGTCACCGGCTTCAACGGCTTCGAAATCTGGCGCTATGCGACGCCCACTTTGACGACGGTGTTCTCGCCGGCCTTCGCCATCGGCCGGCAGGCGGGCGAGGCGATCCTGACGCGCCTGGCCGAGGGTCGCTTCGCCGCGCGCCAGATCACTTTGCCCGTGACCTTCGCGCCGAATCTTTCGTCGGCCCGCTAGATCGGGGAGCCGTCATCGCAGGCCCGCAATATGCGAGAGTGACGGGTCCGGTGCTCTGTACCGGCCATCCCGAGGCGGTTAAGTACCGGGATGCAGACGGCATGCGCCGCAATCGAGAGATCCGCGGCACGGCCGCGACAGATGGGGAGTGTTCCGGGATGTTCGATTTGAGCGGCAAGTCGGCGCTGGTGACGGCGGCGGGGCAGGGCATCGGTTTCGCCTCGGCCGTGGCCCTGGCCAAGGCCGGCGCCAGGGTGTTCGCGACGGATATCAACGAGGCGGCCTTCGCGGCGCTCAAGGAAGCGGACGCCCGCATCGAGCCCTTCCGCCTCAATGTGCTGAGCGACGAGGACGTCGCCGCCGCGCGCGACCGCACGGGTGCCGTCGATATCCTCTTCAACTGCGCTGGCGTCGTGCATGCCGGCGCGATCCTCGACTGCCCGCCGGATGATCTCGCCTTCGCGCTGCAGCTCAACGTCACGGCGGCCTACCGCACCATCCGCGCCTATCTGCCGGGCATGCTCGAGAAGGGCGGCGGCTCCATCATCAACATGGCCTCGGTCGCCTCGAGCGTGAAGGCGGTGCCCAACCGCTTCGCCTACAGCGCCTCGAAGGCGGCCGTGATCGGCCTCACCAAGTCGGTCGCCACCGATTATGTCGGGCGCGGCATCCGCTGCAACGCCATCTGCCCGGGGACGGTGCAGTCCCCCTCGCTCGACGAGCGGCTGAGGGCCCAGGGCGACTACGAGGCCGCCAAGGCCGCCTTCATCGCCCGCCAGCCCATCGGCCGCATCGGCAAGCCGGAGGAGATCGCCGCCCTCGTCGTCTATCTCGCCAGCGACGAGTCCGCCTACACCACCGGCCAGGCCCACGTCATCGACGGCGGCTGGACGATGTGATCGTCGTGCGGCCGGTCGGGAGCGGGACGCCGACCGCCCGGCTGGACGAACGCTAACGGTTCGGGCATTTGCTCCCTTCGAACAATTGACGGATGCCCCGCGCCGCAGCCAAATCCGCGCTTGCGGCAGGGGCGCCGATGCGCCGGAGGGATGAGATGACATTCGACGTGGGCGCCCGCCTCAGACAGATCAGGCAAGCCGCCGGCCTGTCGCAGCGCGAGCTGGCGTCCCGCGCCGGCGTGACGCACGGGCTCATCTCGCTCATCGAGCAGAACAAGAACAGCCCGTCCGTCGCCTCGCTGCGCAAGATCCTCGAAGGCATTCCGATGACCATGGCCCAGTTCTTCGAGGAGGACCGGCCGGTCAGGAACAAGGTGTTCTTCGCCGCCGACGAGCTCGTCGACCTCACCTCGCGCCTGCACCAGGTCAACGGCACGCGCGCCCGGGGCAAGCTCACCTTGCGCCAGGTGGGCGACGCCCATGCCCACAACCTGCAGATCCTGCACGAGAGCTACGAGCCGGGCGCGGACACGGGGCTCACCATGCTCGCCCACGATTCGCACGAGGGCGGCGTGGTACTGACGGGCGAGCTGGAGGTGACGGTGGGCGACGAGGTCTGCGTGCTCAAGGCCGGCGACGCCTATCTCTTCGACAGCCGCATCCCGCACCGCTTCCGCAATGTCGGCAAGGGGCGCTGCACGGTCGTGAGCGCCTGCTCGCCGCCCTATCTGTGAAATGAAATGGGCGGCCCGCGAGCCGCCCCTCTTTCGTCACGTGCCCTTCGGACTGTACCCGAACATCGACTTGACCTCGAGGAAGTCCTCGAGGCCGTAGCGGCCCCATTCGCGGCCGTTGCCGGATTGCTTGTAGCCGCCGAAGGGGGCGGCGAGGTCGCCGGGCGAGCCGTTGATGTGCACCATGCCGGCGCGGATGCGCCGCGCCACGGCGCGGGCGTGGTCGAGGTCGCCGGAGGTGACGTAGCTCGACAGGCCGTAGACCGTGTCGTTGGCGATGGCGATCGCCTCCTCCTCGTCCCGGTAGGGGAGAATGGAGAGCACCGGCCCGAAGATCTCCTCGCGCGCGATGGTCATGTCGTTGCGCACGTCGGCGAAGACGGTCGGGCGGATATAGTAGCCGCGGTTGAGATGCTCCGGCCGGCCGGGGCCGCCGGCGACGAGCCGCGCGCCCTCGGCGATGCCCTGTTCGATGAGGCGCTGGATCTTGTCGAACTGCACCTTGCTGACCACGGGGCCGATGGTCGTGCCCTCAGCGCGGGGATCGCCCACCACCGTCGCCGCGGCCACCTCGCGCGCGACGGCGATCGCCTCCTCCTGCCGGTCGGCGGGCACCAGCATGCGCGTCGGGGCGTTGCACGACTGGCCGCTGTTGGAGAAGCACTGGCGCGTGCCATGGGTGACGGCGCGCACGATGTCCGCATCGGGCAGGATGACGTTGGGCGACTTGCCGCCGAGCTCCTGCGCCACGCGCTTGACGGTGTCGGCGGCCGCCCGCGCCACGGCGATGCCGGCCCGGGTCGAGCCGGTGAAGGAGACCATGTCGATGTCCGGATGGGTGGCGAGCGCCTGGCCCACCGTCGGCCCGTCGCCGTTGACCATGTTGTAGATGCCGGCCGGCACGCCGGCCTCGTGCATCACCTCGCTGAAGACGATGCCGGAGATCGGGGCAACCTCGCTCGGCTTGATCACCATGGTGCAGCCGGCGGCGAGCGCCGGCCCGACCTTGCAGGCGATCTGGTTGAGCGGCCAGTTCCACGGCGTGATGAAGCCGCACACGCCCACCGGCTCGCGCGTCACCACGGTCTCGTTGACCACCTCGTCGAATTCGTAGTCGCGCAGGACACGCAGCACCTCCGAGAGATGGCCGAGGCCGGCGGCGGCCTGCGTCTGCCGGGCAAAGCTCATCGGTGCGCCCATCTCGTCGCTGATGGCCTCGGCGATGTCGTCGTAGCGCTTCTTGTAGACGGCGATCACCGATTCGAGCAGCTCGACGCGCTCCTTGCGGCTCGCGCGGGCGAAGCGGCCGAAGGCGCGCTTGGCCGCGGCCACGGCCTTGTCCACGTCGGCCGTCTCGCCGAGCGCGATGCGGGCATAGGCTTCTTCCGTCGCCGGATTGACGACCTCGAGCATGCGCCCGCCCGAGGCCGGCACCCAAGCACCGTCGATGTAGAACTGGAGATGGTCCTTCATGGCTTCGCCCTCTTGATTTACGCGGCGGCCGAGCGCCGCCGGACGCTCAAAATTCTATGCACGACAGTGGTAGGATGGTTGCTGGCCCGCCGCAAGCGGGGATCAGTCCGGCCGGCGGCGACGTATCTTGCCGAGGGGAAAATGAGTGCAAACGCCGGCAAACGGGATCGTTGTACAGGTTGGGCAGTGAACTTGCGACGCCGGACGTCCCGTTTCGCGCGTTCAAAGGTTCTGTGGTCGGCCCGGCTCCTGCCCATTGAGAGGGCTTGCCTTCCGCATCGTGCTCAATATTTTGAGCATGACGACAATCGGCAGTCGCGGCAGGGACGAGGGGCCATGACCACGCAGACCATGACGACGCAGACATTGAGCAAGCGCCAGAAAGAGGCCGTGCCGCAGGGCATCGCCACCAAGCAGATCTTCGCCGCGCGGGCCGAGAACGCCGAGCTCTGGGATGTCGAAGGCAAGCGCTACATCGACTTTGCCGCCGGTATCGCCGTGCTCAACACCGGCCACCGCCATCCGCGCATCATCGCCGCGGTGAAGGAGCAGGCGGAGAGCTTCACGCATACCTGCTTCCACGTCGCGCCCTACGAGAGCTACATCAGCCTCGCCGAGCGCCTCAACGCCCTCACGCCGGGCGACCACCCGAAGAAGACGATGTTCGTCACCACCGGCGCCGAGGCGGTGGAGAATGCCGTCAAGATCGCCCGCGCCCATACCGGGCGCCCGGCGGTAATCGCCTTCGGCGGCGCCTTCCACGGCCGCACGCTGCTCGGCATGGCGCTCACCGGCAAGGTCGCGCCCTACAAGAAGGGCTTCGGGCCCTTCCCGGCCGATGTCTATCACGTGCCGTACCCGAAGACCTATCACGGCGTCGGCACGGCCGAGGCGCTCAGGGGGCTCAACCAGCTCTTCCAGAGCGACGTCGATCCGGCCCGGGTCGCCGCCATCGTCGTCGAGCCCGTGCAGGGGGAGGGCGGCTTCTATCCGGCGCCGGCCGATTTCCTCGCGGCGCTGCGCGCGCTCTGCGACGAGTACGGCATCCTGCTCGTCGCCGACGAGATCCAGACCGGCATCGCCCGCACCGGGCGCATGTTCGCGGTCGACCATGCGGGCGTGGTGCCGGACCTCGTCACCATGGCCAAGGGGCTCGGCGGCGGCTTCCCGCTCGCGGCGGTCACCGGCCGGGCCGAGGTCATGGACGCCGCCCACCCCGGCGGGCTCGGCGGCACCTATGGCGGCAGCCCCATCGGCATCGCCGCCGCCCATGCGGTGCTCGACGTGATCGAGGACGAGAAGCTGTGCGAGCGCGCCGAGAGGATCGGCGCCATGATGCGCGAGCGCCTCACCGCGATGGCCCGGCGCAACAGCTTCAACGCCATCGGCGACGTGCGCGGCCTCGGCGCCATGGTGGCCTTCGAGCTGGTCAAGGATCGCACGACGCGCGAGCCCGATACGGCGCTTGCCGGCCGGCTCGTGGCGAAGGCGCAGGAAAAGGGCCTCATCCTCCTCACCTGCGGGCCGGATGGCAATATCATCCGCCTTCTGGCGCCCCTGACCATTCCGCAGGAGCAGGTGAGCGAGGGACTCGATATCCTCGAGGAGGCGCTGGCCGAGGCCGTCGGCGCCTGAGCGTGGGACAACCCCTTTTCAAGAGGATGACATGAACGGCGCCGACCGGCTGTGCGAGACGCTGCTCGCCAATGACATCGACGTGTGTTTCGCCAACCCGGGCACGTCCGAGATGCACTTTGTGGCGGCGCTCGACCGCCGCCCGCAGATGCGCTGCGTCCTCGGCCTGTTCGAGGGCGTGGTGACCGGCGCGGCCGACGGCTATGCGCGCATGGCGGACAAGCCGGCGGCCACGCTCCTTCACCTCGGGCCGGGGCTCGCCAACGGCCTCGCCAACCTGCACAACGCCCGGCGCGCCCGCACGCCGATGATCAACGTCGTGGGCGACCACGCCACCTATTTCCTCAAGCACGACGCGCCGCTGGCGAGCGACATCGACAGCCTCGCCCGTCCCATGTCGCAGTGGTACGGCCGAATCGGCCGTGCCGAGGAGGTGGAGGCGAAGACGCTGGAGGCCTACGAGGCAGCCATGCGCCTGCCGGGCGTCGCGACGCTCGTGCTGCCGGCTGATGCCGCCTGGGGCGAGCTGCCGGCCGGGGCTCCGCCGCGCCGGGTGTCGCTGCCACCCTTCCGCTCCGTCGCGCCGGAGGCCGTGCGTCAGGCGGCGGAGACGCTGCGCTCGGGCCGGCGGGTCGCGCTGCTCCTGACCGGCCGCGCATTGCGCGCCGATGCGCTCGCCACGGCCGACAGGATCGCCGCCGCGACGGGCGCGCGCCTCCTGATGCAGACCTCCAACAGCCGCGTGGAGCGCGGGGCGGGCCGCGTCGCCATCGACAACGTGCCCTATCCGGTCGACGCGGCGCTCGCCGCGCTGGCCGACATCGACGCCATGATCGTCGTCGGCGCGAAGGTCCCGGTCGCCTTCTTCGCCTATCCCGGCAAGCCGGGCCTTCTCGTGCGCAAGGATTGCGAGATCGTGGACCTCGCGCGTCCGGGCGACGACCTTGCCGAGGCGCTCGCCTGGCTCGCCGACGAGATCGGCGTCGCGGCCGAGGCAGCCGTGCGGGTGAGCCGGGGCTTCACCGACGAGACGGCGCTGCCGGGTGGCACGCTCACGGACGATGCGGTGGCGCTTGCCGTGGCGCGCATGCTGCCGGAGGGCGCCATCGTCTGCGACGAGAGCATCACGGCGGGCGCCCGCTTCTTCGGGCTTTCGCAGGATTCCGCCCCGCACGACTACCTGCGCATCACGGGCGGGTCGATCGGCATCGGCATTCCGCTCGCGGCTGGCGCCGCGGTGGCGTGCCCGGACCGCAAGGTGGTGGCGCTGCAGGCCGACGGCAGCGGCATGTTCACGGTGCAGGGGTTGTGGACCCAGGCGCGCGAGCGGCTCGACATCGTCACCGTCGTCTTCGCCAACCGCAGCTACGCTATCCTCGAGGGCGAGATGCGCAACGTCGGCGTCAACCACTTCGGCCGCAACGCCGAGCGCATGCTGACGCTCGACGATCCGGCGCTCGACTGGGTGTCGATGGCGCGCGGCATGGGCGTGGAGGCCGGGCGCGCCGAAACCGTCGAGGATTTTGTCCGCCTCTTCGACGGTGCGCTGCGCCAGCGCGGCCCCTTCCTCATTGAAGCGGTTGTCTGAACCGGGGACAGGCCGTCCTCTGGTGTCGAATATAATTGACGCAGATGCTGTATGATGCATCTTAATTGGGCGCTTGCCCCATCACTGGGCAGGGGCGGCGCAACGCTGACGGGAGCGCCGGCGAGAATGGCCACAAGGCCACCGCCGCCCGTCAGGAGGAGACGATCACAAGCGGGGAAACCGGTCCCGAGGGCCGGGCGTGCAAGGTGGCGCATCCGCCTTGCCGCGCCTTCATTCCCTTCTTCGTCTCGCACCGGATTGGCACAGGCCTTGCGATGCCCTGGCAAGGCCATGGCCGTGAGGCAGGGCAAGCAGCAAGGGGGAGTGGATGAAGAAGTCTAGCCGGTTGATCGCGGGGCTCGTCGGCCTTGCCGGTCTCACGCTCGCCGCGGCGGCGGGTGCGCAGGAGAAGCCGACGCCGGGCGGCACGCTCAACATGATCGCCCAGCCCGAGCCGCCGATGCTCATGGTCGGGCTCAACACCCAGGGGCCGACGCTCTACGTCGGCGGCCAGATCTACCAGGGCCTCCTGAGCTACGGGAAGGACCTCAAGGTCCTGCCGTCGCTCGCCAAGGCCTGGGAGGTGTCGGAGGACGGGCTCACCTACACCTTCACCATCCAGGAGGGGGTGAAGTGGCACGACGGCAAGCCGTTCTCGGCCGAGGACGTCGTCTTCACCGCCGACAAGTTCCTGCGCGAGGCGCATCCGCGCTGGCGCTACATCGCCAATACCTACATCGAGAGCATCACGTCGCCGTCGGCCGACACGGTGGTGTTCAAGCTCAAGCGGCCGTTCTCGGCCTTCCTCTACGCCTTCGAGCTCAGCTCCTTCCCGGTGGTGCCGAAGCACGTCTATGACGGCACGGACTATCGCACCAACCCGGCCAACCAGACGCCCATCGGCACCGGTCCCTTCAAGTTCAAGGAGTGGAAGCGCGGCTCCTACATCCACCTCGTGAAGAACGAGGACTACTGGAAGCCGGGCATGCCCCACCTCGACGAGCTCTACTTCCGCATCGTGCCGGACGCGGCCTCGCGCGCGGTGGCCTTCGAGAAGGGCGCCGTCGACGTGCTGCGCGGCGGCGACGTGGAAGGCTTCGAGGTGCGCCGCTTGTCGAAGCTCGACGGCGTCACGACGACGACGGACGGCTGGGAGATGTATTCCCCGCTCGTCTTCATGCAGTGGAACATGCGCAAGGCCCCGTTCGACAACAAGCTCGTGCGCAAGGCCATCATGCACGCCGTCGACCGCGACTTCGTCGTCCGCAACGTCTGGTTCGGCCTCGGCAAGCCTGCGGTCAGCCCCTTCGCCTCGACGACGCGCTTCTTCTCCGACGACGTGTCGACCTATCCCTTCGACCTCGCCAAGGCGAAGGAGCTCATCGCCCAGTCCGGCGTGAAGCCGCAGGAGCACACCATCCGCCTCATGCCGATCCCCTACGGCACGCAGTGGGACCGCATGGCCGAATATGTGAAGCAGCAGCTCGAGCAGCTCGGCTTCAAGGTGGACATCCGCGCGGTCGATGCCGGCGGCTGGTCGCAGGCCCTGTCCGAGTGGGACTTCGACATCACCTTCAACTTCACCTACCAGTACGGTGACCCGGCGCTCGGCGTCGCCCGCCATTACCTGTCGACCAACATCATCAAGGGCACGCCCTTCGCCAACAACGAGGGCTACCAGAACCCGGCCGTGGACGAGCTGTTCCTCAAGGCCGCGAGCGCGGTGGACGAGGCGGAGGCCAAGGCCGCCTATGCCGAGGTGCAGAAGATGATCACCGACGACGTGGCGCTCGGCTGGCTGTTCGAGCAGCGCAACGTCACCATCATGCGCGACAAGGTGAAGAACCTCGTGCGCACCGGCATCGGCGTCAACGAGTCGATGGACGACGTCTGGATCGCCAAGTAACGCGCCGGTCGATCTGACGTGGGTCGATCCCTCAAGCCCGGCGCCGCCCGTGCGGCGCCGGGCGGGTGGGCGAGGGCATCCGTGCCCGGCCCCCTGCGCCCGCTGGCGTGGGGCCAAGCCAAACTCCGGAGTAAAGCGTGAAGACGCTCGAGTTCCTCATCCAGCGCCTCGCCAAGGCGGCCTTCGTCGTCCTCGGGGTGGTGATCCTCAACTTCCTGCTCATCCAGCTCGCGCCGGGCGATCCCGCCGCCGTGCTGGCGGGCGAGGCGGGTGCCGGCGACGAGCAGTTCATCGCCCAGCTCAGGGCCCAGTTCGGGCTCGACCAGCCGCTCTACGTGCAGCTCCTGAGTTATCTCCAGAACATCCTGTCCGGCGATCTCGGCTATTCCTACCGCAACCAGGTACCGGTCGCCGATCTCATCATGGAGCGCCTGCCGGCGACGCTGCTGTTGACGGGCAGCGCCTTCGTCTTCTCGCTCGTCCTCGGCATCGTGCTCGGCGTGCTCGCCGCCTACAAGCGCGGCAGCCTCGGCGACAGCCTGATCATGACGGGCGCGCTGGTCTTCTACGCCACGCCCCTCTTCTGGGTGGCGCTGATGGCCGTCCTCGTCTTCTCCATCCATCTCGACTGGCTGCCGCCCTTCGACATGGAGAGCATCGGCGCCGGCTATACCGGCTGGGCCCGGGCGGCGGACATCGCCCACCATCTCGTGCTGCCGACGGTGACGCTCGGCCTCTTCTTCACGGCCGTCTACACGCGCCTCACCCGCGCCTCCATGCTCGAGGTGATGAACCTCGACTTCGTCAAGACGGCCCGCGCCAAGGGTGTGCCCAAGGGGCGCATCATCCGCCGCCACGTGCTGCGCAACGCCATCCTGCCGGTCTTCACCTTCGCCAGCGTCCAGGCCGGCCAGCTCGTCGGCGGGGCGGTGCTGACCGAGACCGTCTTCGCCTGGCCAGGCATCGGCCGGCTGATGTTCGACGCGCTGATGCAGCGGGACTATCCGGTCCTGCTCGGCGTCTTCCTCGTCACGGCGGCCGTCGTCGTCCTCGTGAACCTCGTGGCGGATCTGCTCTATCGCTTCGTCGATCCGCGCATCGAAACTGCAGGGTAACGGCCATGAGCTTCCTTCGCCGCTATGCGCAGAACATCGGCGCGCTGATCGGCCTCGCGATCCTCGTGGTCGTGGTCCTCGTCGCGTTCGCCGCGCCCCTCCTCTATCCGGTCAGCCCGTGGCAGGGCGTCGGCGAGCCGCTGCTCGGCCCCTTCGAGGATCCCGCCTATCCGCTCGGCACCGATCTGCTCGGCCGCGACATCGCCGCCGGCATCGCCTATGGGGCGCGCGTCTCGCTCCTCATCGGCATCATCTCGACGGCGGTCGCGGTCGTCATCGGGGTGGCGCTCGGCGCGCTCGCGGGCTTCTACGGCGGGCGCGTGGACGACATGCTGATGCGCTTCACCGAGTTCTTCCAGACCATCCCGGCCTTCGCCATGGCGGTGGTGCTGGTGGCCATCTTCAGCCCCAACATCACCTCCATCACGCTCGCCATCGCCGTCGTCTCCTGGCCGCCGGTGGCGCGGCTGGTGCGCGGCGAGTTCCTGAGCCTGCGCTCGCGCGAGTTCGTGCAGGCGGCGGTGGTCGTCGGCCAGACGGGCCCGCGCATCATGGCGACGCAGATCCTGCCCAATGCCATCTCGCCCATCATCGTCACCGCCTCGCTGATGGTCGCGACCGCCATCCTGACGGAGAGCTCCCTGTCCTTCCTCGGCCTCGGCGACCGCAACATGATGAGCTGGGGCTTCATGATCGGTGCGGCGCGCACCATGCTGCGCGAGGCTTGGTGGCTCAGCGTCTTTCCCGGTGTCGCCATCCTCGTCACGGTGCTCGCCATCAACCTGATCGGCGAGGGGCTGAACGACGCCATGAACCCGCACCTGCGCGGCCGCAAGGGGTGAGGACGAGACGATGAAGCCGATCACACCCCTGCTCAAGGTCGACAACCTGTCGATCGAACTGCCCGCCGGGTTCGACCGCAAATATGCCGTCGAGAACCTCTCCTACACGCTCGAAGCCGGCGAGATCCTCTGCGTCGTCGGTGAATCCGGTTCCGGCAAGTCGATGACGGCCAACGCCATCATGGGGCTGCTGCCGTCCTACCTGAAGCCTTCGGCAGGGCGCATCCTTCTCAAGGGGCGCGATCTCCTCGCCATGAGCGAAGCGGAGCTTGCCCGCGAGCGCGGCCGCACCGTCTCCATGATCTTCCAGGAGCCGCTGTCGGCGCTCAATCCGCTGATGACGGTGGGCGAGCAGATCGCCGAGGTCATGCTGGTGCACGGCGAGGGCGATGCCAGGAGCCGCGATGAGCGCGTGCTCGAACTGCTGGACTACGTCGGCCTGCCGGACCCGGCGAGCCTGCGCCATTCCTATCCCTTCCGCCTCTCCGGCGGGCAGCGCCAGCGCGTCATGATCGCCATGGCGCTGGCGCTCGAGCCGGCGATGCTCGTCGCCGACGAGCCGACGACGGCGCTCGACGTGACGACCCAGGCGCAGATCCTCGACCTCATCCGCCGCATCCAGCGCGCCAAGGGCATGGGCGTGCTCTTCATCACCCACGATTTCGGCGTCGTCGCCGACATCGCCGACAAGGTGGTGGTGATGGAGAAGGGGCTCATCGTGGAGCAGGGCACGGCGGACGACGTGCTCAACCGGCCGCGGCATCCCTATACGCGCCGCCTGATCGCGGCCGTGCCGCATCCCGACGAGAGCGCCACGCGCGCCGAGGCCGCCGGCGAGCCGCTCCTCGAGGTGCGCAACCTTCAGAAGACCTACCGCAGCGGCGGGGGCCTCTTCACGCGCCCGCGCATCGTCAAGGCGGTGGACGATGTCAGCTTCACCCTGCGGCGCGGCGAGACGCTCGGCGTCGTCGGCGAATCCGGTTCCGGCAAGTCGACGCTCGGGCGCTGCATCCTCAAGCTCACCGACGTGGACGGGGGCGAGATCCGCTACCGCGGCAAGGACCTCGTGCCGCTCTCGCAGGCGGCCTTCCGGCCCATGCGCCGGCACCTGCAGATGGTGTTCCAGGATCCCTTCGCCTCGCTCAATCCGCGCCACACCATCGGCCGCATCCTCACGGACGGGCCGGTCGCCAACGGCGTGCCGATGGACGAGGCGCAGAAGAAGGCGCGCGACCTGCTCGCCCTCGTCGGGCTCGACCCTTCGGCCTATGACCGCTACCCGCACGAGTTCTCGGGCGGCCAGCGCCAGCGCGTCGGCATCGCCCGTGCGCTCGCGCTCGATCCCGAGCTGCTGGTGGCGGACGAGAGCGTGTCGGCGCTCGACGTCTCGGTGCAGGCGCAGGTGCTCGACCTGATGCAGGACCTGCAGAAGAAGCTCGACATCGCCGTCATCTTCATCACGCACGATCTCAGGGTGGCGGCCGAGGTCTGCGACAAGATCGCGGTGATGTATCGCGGCGCCATCGTCGAAGCCGGCCCCCCGGCCGAGGTCTTCAATGCGCCGCGCCACGCCTATACGCAGAAGCTCATCGCGGCCATCCCGGGCCGCCACTGGAACCCTCGCGCCGCCGTCGCCTGACGAGGGCGGGCGCCCCGCGCAGCCAAGGAGCCGAGCGCCATGCGCGCATTCTTCCACCCGGACCAGCACCTCCACGATCCCAAGCAGTTCATGCGCGTCGGCCGCATCGCCGATCCGACCGACCTGCCGAGCCGCACGGAAGCGCTCATGGCGGCGCTGACCCGGGTCGGCATCGCGCCGCAGGTGCCGGAGGACTACGGCACCGCGCCGGCGCTCGCCATTCACAAGCCGCACTATCTCGACTTCCTCGCCACCGCCTACGAGCGCTGGGTCAAGCTGCCGAACGCCGGGCCGGAGGTGCTGCCCAACGTCTCGCCTTACTGGAACGGCAGCCCCGACCGTGACGGCCGGCCGCCGTGCCGCTCCAGCCACGTCGTGGCCGAGGCCGGCTACTACCTCGGTGACCTCGCCGTGCCGCTCGGTCCGCAGACGTGGCGCTCGGCCCTCTCATCGACCCATACCGCGACGGCCGCGGCCGATGCCGTCCTCGCAGGCGAGCGCCTCGCTTATGCGCTGTGCCGCCCCTCGGGCCACCATTGCCGCACGGATCGGGCCTCGGGCTTCTGCTATCTCAACAACTCGGCCATCGCCGCGCAGCGGCTGCGTTCGCGTTTCGCCAAGGTGGCGGTGCTCGATGTCGATGCCCACCACGGCGACGGCACGCAGGAGATCTTCTATCGCCGGGCCGACGTGCTGACGGTCTCCGTCCATGCCGACCCGCAGATCTACTATCCCTTCTACATCGGCTATGCGGACGAGCGGGGCTCGGGCGAGGGCGAAGGCTTCAACCTCAACCTGCCGCTCTCCGCCGGCAGCGGCGACGAGCCGTTCCACGCCGCGGTGGCGCGCGGGCTCGAGGCGGTCGCCGCCTTCGGCGCCGAGGCGCTCGTCGTCGCCCTCGGCTACGACAGCCACCGGGAGGATCCGCTCAGCGTCCTGTCCGTCACGACGGACGGCTTTGCCGGCGTCGGCCGGCTGATCGGCGCCGCCGGCCTGCCGACCGTCGTCGTGCAGGAGGGCGGCTACCAGGTCTCCGTCATCGGCGATTGCCTCGAGCGCTTCCTGACCGGGCTTGCGGGATAGGACCCGTGGCCGTCCGTGTCCGCCATAGCGCCGGCGCGCGCGTCAGGCCCCGGGCCTTCGACGCGATCGAGCACGTGCGCCTTGGCGAGGCGGTGTACCAGCGCATCGCCGAGGCGCTGGTCCGGGGCGAGCTGCGTCCCGGGGACCGGTTGAAGATCCGCGACATCGCCGAGGAGATGGGCACGAGCGTCACCCCCGTGCGCGACGCCATCCTGCGTCTCGTGCAGGACGGGGCGCTCGTCCAGCGCAGCCCGCGCGACATCCGCGTGCCCGTGCTGGGGCGCGACGAATATCTGGAGATCCGCCGCATCCGCCTCGAGCTCGAGGGCCTCGCGGCGGAGGATGCGGCGCGCAAGGCGACGCTCGACGACATCGGGCGCCTCGCCGCCATCCTCACCGACAACGAGCGCGCCTTCGCCGAGGGGCGCCTCGACGAGGCGGTCGCGCTCAACCAGGTGTTCCACTTCGCCCTTGCCGAGATCGCCGGCCTCGGCCAGCTGCGCGCCATCCTGCACCGGCTGTGGCTGAAGATGGGGCCGGTCATCTCGGCCGCCTACGAGCGCGGCGGACGCACCATGATCGACCACCATCATGCCGTGCTCGACGCCGTGCGCCGGGCCGACCCCGCCGGGGCGCGCGCCGCCATCCAGCAGGACATCGCCTGCGGCGGGGACGTCATCCTCGGCACCGACGTGCTTGCTTCCCCTTCCGACGACTGATTTGCGAGCTCCGCCATGGCCAGCACCCCCTCGTCCCTCCCGCGCGACACGCGCATCGATGCCGAGCGCTTCTGGTCGACCATCGAGCGTTCGGCCGAGATCGGCCTCGGCCGCGAGGGCGGCCTGTCGCGCCTGGCGCTGAGCGATGCCGACAAGGAGATGCGCGACGTCTTCGTCGGCTGGTGCCGGGAGGCCGGCCTTGCCGCGACGGTCGACAAGGTCGGCAACATCTTCGCCCGCCGCGCGGGGCGCGAGAACGACCTGCCGCCGGTCGTGATGGGCAGCCACCTCGACACCCAGGCCAACGGCGGCCGCTTCGACGGCATCGTCGGCGTGCTCGGCGCGCTCGAGGTCGTGCGCCGGCTCAACGACATCGGCCACATCACGCGTCGGCCCATCGAGATCGTCGACTGGACCAACGAGGAGGGCGGGCGCTTCTCACCGCCGATGACGGCCTCGGGCTGCTTTGCCGGCGCCTACAGCCTCGATTTCGTGCATGGCCGGCCGGGCGACGACGGCCCGACGTTCGGCGAGGAGCTGAAGCGCATCGGCTATCTCGGCGAGGCGCCGGTCGGCGGGCGTCCGCTCGACGCCTATTTCGAGCTGCACATCGAGCAGGGGCCGATCCTCGACGCCGAAAGGATCGAGGTCGGCGTCGTCACCCACGCCTATGCCTCGCACGGCTTCCTCGTCGCCTTCCGCGGCGAGACGGCCCATACCGGGCCGTGGCCCATGGAGAAGCGGCGCAATGCCCTCGTCGCCGCCGCGCGCCTGCTCGTCGCCGTCGACGACATCGGCTGGGACCATGCCGCGACCGGCGGCAAGGCGACGGCCGCGCGCCTCGCCGCCTGGCCCAACAAGGCCGGCATCCTGTCGGACTGGGCGGAATGCGTCTGCGACGTGCGCCACGACGATCCGGCGACTGCCGCGGTAATGGCCGAGCGCGTCACGCGCGGGGTCGGCGAGGCGGCGGCGCGGGCCGGCTGTACCGCCGAGATCCTCGATCGCTGGCAATGGGGCGGCCGCATCTTCGATGCCGACATGGTCGCCGGCGTGCGCGAGACGGCGCGCAGCCTTGGCTACAACCATCGCGACCTGCCGAGCCAGGCCGGGCACGACGCTTATTTTCTTGCGCGGGTCTGCCCGACGGCGATGATCTTCACGCCCTGCCGCGGTGGCATCACCCACAACAACAACGAATTCGCGAGCCGCGAGGAACTGGCCCCCGGCGTCAACGTGCTGCTGCATGCCGCCGTGGCCCGGGCCGACCGCTGAAGCGGCCGCCGCACGGAAAGAGGATGATGACGAGCCCTCGCACCCGGCCGCCGGCCGGCGATCTCCTGGCCACCGGCGTGCCGCCGCTCGACGCAGCCGAGGCAGAGCGGCTGGCGCGCGTGCATTTCGGCCTCGCCGTCACGGCACGGCCGCTCACCGGCGAGCGCGACAGCAATTTCCTGGTCACCGACGCGGACGGCCGGCGCTTGGTGCTCAAGCTCGGCAACCCGGCCGAGGAGCGGGCGGTCATCGATTTCCAGACCCGCGCGCTGCAGCATGCGCGCTCCCGCGATCCGCACCTGCCCCTGCCGCAACCGGTGCCGGCCCGCGACGGCGCCCTCATGGTGGACATCCCCGGGCCGTCCGGCGCGCGCGTCCTGCGCATCCTCTCCTATCTCGACGGCCTGCCGCTGCCCGAGGCGCCGCGCAGCCCCGCCCAGCGGCGGGCGATCGGCGCGCTTCTTGCCCGGCTCGACCGGGCGCTCGGCGACTTTACGCATCCGGCGGCCGACCACGCCCTGCTGTGGGACCTGCAGCAGGCGGCGAAGGTGCGCGAGCTCTTCCCCCACCTGCCGCCGGGGCGCGACCATGGCCTGCCTCGGCGCTTCCTCGACGCCTTCGAGGAGCACGCCCTGCCGGCATTGCCGGGCCTGCGCCGGCAGGTGATCCACAACGATGCCAATCCGCACAACCTCCTCGTGGCGCGGGACGCGCCCGAGGTCGTGACGGGCCTCATCGATTTCGGCGACATGGTGCGGGCGCCGCTGGTGCAGGAACTCGCCGTCGCCGCCGCCTACCAGCTGCTCGACGAGGGCCATCCGCTCGCCGGTGCGGCCGACGTGGTGGCCGGCTTTGCGCAAGGCATGGCGCTTGGGCCGGAAGAGCTCGCGGTGCTGTTCGATCTCATCGCCACGCGGCTCGTGCTCATCGTCGCCATCGGCGGCTGGCGTGCGGCGCGCTATCCGGACAACGCCGCCTATATCCTGCGCAACAACGCCGCCGCCTGGACCGGCCTTGAGCGCCTTGCCGCGCTCACGCGCGACGAGGCCCGGGCCTTCCTGGCCGCCGCTGCGAGGGGAGACAGCCCATGACCATGATCAATGCCTATGACCCCGCCGGCGCCGGAGCGGTGCCGGAACGCGAGCGGCAGATGATCGCCCGCCGCCAGCGGCTGCTGGGGCCCGCCTATCGATTGTTCTACGAGAACCCCGTGCATGTGGTGCGCGGGGAGGGGGCGCGGCTCTACGACCCGGACGGCAACGCCTATCTCGACGTCTACAACAACGTCGCCTGCGTCGGGCACAGCCACCCGCACGTGGTGGAGGCGATCGCCCGTCAGGCGGCGGTGCTCAACACGCACACGCGCTATCTCAACGACCTCGTGCTCGACTATGCCGAGCGCCTCCTCGCCTTGTTTCCGCCCGCGCTCGCGCATGTGATGTTCACCTGCACGGGCAGCGAAGCCAACGACCTTGCCCTGCGCATCGCCCGCGCCCACACCGGCGGCACGGGGTTCATCGTCACCCGCTTCGCCTATCACGGCGTCACCGGCACGCTCGCCGGCATGTCTCCCTCACTGGGCAAAGGCGCGCCGCTCGGCGAGGCGGTGCGCACCGTGCCGGCACCCGACAGCTATCGCACGGAGGGCGACGCCGGTGCCCGCTTCGCCCAGGACGTCGAGGCGGCGATCGCCGACATGAAGCGGGCGGGTATCCGCCCCGCCGGCCTCATCGTCGACACCATCTTCTCGAGCGACGGCATCTTTCCCGATCCCGCCGGCTTCCTCGCGCCGGCCGTGGAGGCGATCCGCCGGGCCGGCGGCGTCTTCATCGCCGACGAGGTGCAGCCGGGCTTCGGCCGCACGGGCGCGCACATGTGGGGCTTTGCCCGCCACGGCATCACGCCGGACATGGTCAGCCTCGGCAAGCCCATGGGCAATGGCCACCCGATCGCCGGGCTCGTCGTACAGCCGGAGGTGGTGGAGAGCTTCGGTCGCACGGTGCGCTACTTCAACACCTTCGGCGGCAATCCCGTCTCCTGCGCGGCGGGCATGGCGGTGCTCGACGTCATCGAGAAGGAGGGCCTCCTCGACAATGCGCGGCGCGTCGGCGCCTATCTCAAGGCTGGGCTCGACAACCTCGCCCAGCGCCACGAGGTGATCGGCGACGTGCGCGGCGCGGGACTGTTCGTCGGCGTCGAGCTGGTGCGCGATCGCGCCAGCCGCGCGCCGGCGGGCGATATCGCCGCGCGTCTCGTCAACGGCCTGAGGGAGCGGCGCATCCTCATCAGCGCCGCCGGCCCCGCCGGCAACATCCTCAAGATCCGCCCGCCGCTCGTGTTCTCCGAGGCGGACGCCGACCTTTTCCTCGCCGCCACCGACGAGGTGCTCGGCGGACTGGCCCCATGAGCACCGCAGGCGCCGCGTCCGGCGCATCCGCCCCGGTCGCGCTCGAAGGGCGGCATATCGGGGCGGTTCTGCTGCTTGCGCTGCTGTGGGGCTTCAACTGGCCGGCGGTACGCATCGCGCTCGACGAGATCGCGCCGTGGACGCTGCGCTCCATCGGCCTCGCGCTCGGCGGGGCGGTGCTGATGGGCGTCGCCTGGATGCGCGGCCTGCCGCTCGCCGTGCCGGCGCGGGCGGTGCCGGTGCTCGTCCTGACCGGCCTTCTCTCCATCGCCGCCTTCAACATCCTGCTCGCCTTCGCGCAGCTCGCGGCGCCGACCTCGCGCGCGGCGATCCTCACCTTCACCATGCCGCTGTGGGCCGCGCTCTTCGCCCGGCTGCTCCTCGGCGAACGCCTCGACAGGCGCAAACGCGCGGGCCTTCTGCTCGGCATCCTCGGCCTTGCGGCGCTCGGCGTGCCGCTCGTCCTGGCCGGCGCCTGGTCCTATGGGCTTCTGCTGGCGCTCGGCGCCGGCATGGCCTGGGCGCTCGGCACCGTCATCGGCAAGCGCCATCCCGTTCCCGCCTCCGCCCTCGTCATCGCCGGCTGGCAGCTCCTCATCGGCGCCGCCGCGGCGGCGGCCGGCATGCTCGCCTTCGAGGGGTTGCCGGCGCTCGTCCTGCCGGGGCCGAAGGTGCTCGCGGCGCTCGCCTATCACGTGCTCCTTGCGCAGGCGCTCGCCTATCTCGTCTGGTTTGCGGCGCTGGCGCGCGTGCCGGCCGGCACGATGAGCCTCGGCACTTTGCTCGTTCCCGTCGTCGGCGTCCTCGGCTCCATGCTCCTCATCGGCGAGCGGCCGGCCGTCACCGACTGGCTCGGCCTTGCCCTCCTCGTCGCCGCGGCGGCAGCGGTGCTGCCCCGTCCGCGCCTGTCCTGAAACCCGTGAGGTGATCCGATGGCTTTCAAATGCACCGTCCCCGCCGTTCCCACCGTGCAGGTCGACGACGCCAACATCCGCATCACGCGCTGGGATTTCGCGCCGGGCGCGGTGACCGGCTGGCACAGCCACGGCTGGCCCTATTTCGTCGTGCTGCTGACGGACGGCATCCTGCTCATCCACGACGGCAAGCAGGTCCACGACAACCATCTCGTCGCCGGCCAGTCCTACATGCGCCAGGCAGGCGTCGAGCACGACGTGATGAACGGCTCCGACCATCCGCTGTCCTTCATCGAGATCGAGGTGAAGAACCCGGCGGCTTTCGCAGGCACGCCCGGCCAGGGCTGATCGCGCCTTACGTGGCCGCCGCGATCTCCGCGACGCTCGGCGGGGCGGCCTTGATCGTCTTGGTCACCACATAGGTGAAATAGCGCTCGATGCCGATTTCGGCCGTCAGCAGCCGGTCGATGAGGCGCTGGTAGCTGTCGATATCGCGCGTCATGACCCGCATGATGTAGTCGACGCCGCCGCCAGTGGCGTCGCAGGCGACGATCTGCGGCTCGCGCGCGATCGCATCCTCGAAGCGGCGGAAGTCGGCCTGAGCGTGGCTGCGCAGCGTCACCTCGACGAGCACGGTCGTGAAGCGGCCGATGCGCTCCAGGTCGAGCCGCGCCTCGTAGCCGCGGATGAGGCCGATCTCCTCGAGCCGCTTCAGCCGCTCCCAGCAGGCGGTCGGCGACAGGTTGACCGCCTCGGCGAGCCTCAGCTTCGTGATGCGCCCGTCGCGCTGCAGCACGGAAAGGATGTTGAGGTCGATCCTGTCGAGTTTTGCCATCGCGTCCCGCAGCCGGATATTGTAATGATGTCGAAGCGGCATTGTAGCGGGTCAATCCATGGTGCGACACATCGAAATTGACGCCGGCGGCGAGGCGGGCCATGGAGAGGCGGCATCCGGATCAGCCGGGGGATGGCATCCGCTGCTGCCGCGCCGGCCCGGCGCGACCAAGCACAAGCTGCTCACCGAGGCGATCATCGCCGATATCGAGGGGGGCCTCCTGCCGCCGCGGGCGCGCATGCCGACGCACCGGGAGCTCGCCCGCCGCATCGGCGTCTCCGTGCAGACGGTCAGCATCAGCTACAAGGAGGCGGAGCGGCTCGGCTACCTGAGCGGCGAGGTGGGGCGCGGCACCTTCGTGCGCAGCCGCATCACCGAGCAGGCCGACCGCTTCATGCTCGACCGCAGCCCGGGCGACAAGGCGGACCTGTCCATCATCCGCGCCGTCTATACGGAGGCGCACGAGCGCGCCTCGCGGGCCATGATGACCGCGCTCGCCGAGGCGGACAACAGCGCCTTCATGCGCCCGTGCCGACCGATCGCCGGGCTTGATGCGCACCGCGCCGCCGGCCAGCAATGGGTGGCGCGGCTTGGCGTCAGCACCGACCGCAACCGCATCCTCATCACCAACGGCGCGGCGCACGGCCTCTTCCTGGCCGTCGCCGCCGTGGTGCGGCGCGGCGACGTGGTGCTGACGGAGAGCCTGACCGACCACGGCATCATCGGCCTTGCCAACGTGCTCGGCTTCACCTTGCGCGGCCTGCCGACCGACGGGGAAGGCGTGCTGGTGGAGGCCTTCGAGGTCGCCTGCCGCAGCGGGGACGTCGCCGCGCTCGTCATGGTGCCCACCCTCGGCAATCCGACGAGCCACGTGGCCGGGGCCGAGCGGCGCCGGCAGATCGCCGAGGTGGCGCGCCGGCATGGCGTCTTCGTCATCGAGGACGAGGTCTACAAGCCGCTGGTCGCCGAGCCGTTGCCGGCCTATGCCGAGCTTCTGCCGGACCTCGCCTTCTTCGTCACGAGCTTCACCAAGTCGGTGCTGACGGGCCTGCGCGTCGGCTATCTCGTGGTGCCGCCGCAATATGCCATCCGCGTCGCCAGCATCCTGCGCGTGACGAGCTGGAGCGCCACCAACCTCGCCGCGGAGATCGCCACGCGCTGGGTGGAGGACGGCACGGCGGACGAGCTCGTCGCCCTGCAGCGGGCCGAAGCGCAGGCGCGCCAGGCGATCGTCGCCGATGTGCTCGGCCCCTATGTGGCCGGCAGCCATCCGCTCTCGCTCAGCGCCTGGCTCGCCGTGCCGCCGCACTGGAGCGAGGATGGGCTGGTGCGCCAGCTGGCGCGCCGCGGCATCGCCGTGACGCCCTCCGACCCCTTCGTCGCCAGCGAGGAGCGGCCGGCGGGCGGCATCCGCATCTGCCTCGGCGGGCGCCTGTCGCACGCGGCCCTGCGCGAGACGCTGGAGGCGGTGCGCGACACCTTCGCCCAGTTGCCGCCCATCTACGACGTCGACGCCATCGCCTGACGAAAAATTGTAATGATTTAATGTTTCGATTGACATGATGCATGCGTGGTCCGAGCATGCTCCCGAACCAGTGACGGGAGCTGCCTTCGCCCATGTCATCTGCCGGGCCCAGGTCAATCGAAGCGCCACCCATCGACGCTCCGCCGGTCGGCCTCGCCGCGATCGAGCGCGCGCGGGGTGCGCTTGCGGGCAAGGTGTCGGTGACGCCGCTGGAGCATTCGCCGAGCCTGACGGGGCGGCTGGGCGCGCCCGTCTTCCTCAAGCTCGATAGCCGGCAGGAGACCGGCAGCTTCAAGCTGCGCGGCGCCACCAACGCGCTCCTTGCGCTTGGTGATGATGCGCGCCGGCGCGGCGTCGCCACGGCCTCCACCGGCAACCATGGCCGCGCGCTCGCCCATGCGGCGAAGGCGCTCGATATCCGGGCTGTCGTCTGCCTCTCGGCGCTCGTGCCGGCCAACAAGGTGGAGGCCGTGCGGGCGCTCGGCGCCGAGGTGCGCATCGTCGGCCGCTCGCAGGACGACGCCCAGGTCGAGGTCGACCGCCTCGTGCGTGAGGAGGGGCTGACGGCCATCCCGCCCTTCGATCATCCGGACGTCATCGCGGGCCAGGGCACCCTCGGCCTCGAGGTGGTGGAGGAATTGCCGGACCTCGCGACGATGCTCGTGCCGCTGTCCGGCGGCGGGCTCGCCGCGGGCGTGGCGGCGGCGGTCAAAGGCGTGAAGCCATCCGTGCGCGTGATCGGCATCTCCATGGCGCGCGGCGCGGCCATGCACGCGAGCCTCGCGGCCGGCCGGCCCGTCGCCGTGGAGGAGGTGGAGACGCTGGCCGATTCCCTCGGCGGCGGCATCGGGCTTGCCAATCGCTACACCTTCGCCATGTGCCGGGCGCTGCTCGACGAGGTCGTGCTGCTCGACGAGGCGGAGATCGCCGCTGGCATCCGCCATGCCTTCCATGTTGAGGGCGAGGTGGTGGAGGGGGCGGGTGCGGTCGGCGTCGCCGCCATCCTCGCCGGCCGGATCGCGGCCCATGGCCCGGTCGTCGCGCTCGTCACGGGGCGCAACATCGATCCGGAGCGCCATCGCGCCATCGTCGCGCAGGGAGGTGCCGCATGAGCCGCATGCTGATCCTCGGTGAGGCCGAGCTGCGCCGCATCGTCGCCCTCGACAGGAGCGCCGTCGATGCGGTGGAGGGGGCCTTCGCCGCGCTCGCGACGAAGGCGGTGGCGATGCCGCCGATCATGCGCATCGACATCCCCGAGCATCGCGGCGAGGTGGACGTGAAGAGCGCCTATGTGCCCGGTCTCGGCAGCTTCGCCATCAAGGTGAGCCCCGGCTTCTTCGACAATCCGAAGATCGGCCTGCCGAGCCTCAACGGGCTCATGATCCTCTTCTCCGCCCATACCGGGCTCGTCGAGGCGCTGTTCCTCGACAACGGCTATCTCACCGACGTGCGCACCGCCGCGGCCGGCGCGGTGGCGGCGAAGCACCTCGCCCGGCCCGATGCGCGCGTCGCCGCCATCCTCGGCGCCGGCGTGCAGGCGCGGCTGCAGCTCGAGGCGCTGACGCTGGTGAGGCCGATCGCCGAGGCGCGCATCTGGGCGCGGGACGCGGAGAAGGCGCGCGAGACGGCGGCGGCGATGGCCGACAAACTCGGCGTCGCCGCCACGGCCGTGGCGGATCCCAAGAGCGCCGTGAGCGGCGCCGATGTGATCGTCACCACGACGCCGGCCGAGGCGCCGATCCTCAAGGCGGACTGGCTCCGCCCCGGCCAGCACGTCACCGCCATGGGCTCGGACGCCGAGCACAAGAACGAGATCGACCCGGCGGTCTTCGGCCGGGCCACCTATGTGGCCGACAGCCTGAAGCAGACGCGCCGGCTCGGCGAACTCCACCATGCCATCGCTGCCGGTGTCGTCGCCGACGATGCGACCTTTGCCGAGCTCGGCGCTGTCGTCGCGGGCCTCGGTCCGGGCCGGCAGAGCGAGGACGAGATCACTTTGTGCGACCTGACGGGCACGGGCGTGCAGGACACGGCCATCGCCATCCTCGCCCACCGCCGCGCGGTGGAGGCGGATGCCGGCATGGCTTTCGACACAACGACAAGGACGGGAGCGGACGCGTGAGCGCAGCCACACTCAACTTCTCGCGGGAGGAATATGCCGCGCGCCTCGCCAAGACGCGGGCGGCGATGGAGAAGGCGGGCATCGATCTCCTGATCGTCACCGACCCCTCCAACATGCACTGGCTGACGGGCTACGACGGCTGGTCCTTCTACGTACACCAGTGCGTGCTCGTTGCCGGCGACGGCGAGCCGGTCTGGTACGGCCGCACGCAGGATGCCAACGGCGCCCGGCGCACGGCCTGGATCGGCGACGACAACATCCTCGCCTATCCGGACCACTACGTGCAGTCCACCGAACGCCATCCGATGGACCTGCTGTCTGAGATCATCACCGACCGCGGCTGGGGCAACGCTGCCGTCGGCGTCGAGATGGACAACTATTATTTCAGCGCCGCCGCCTATGCCTCGCTGCAGAAGCACCTGCCGAACGCGCGCTTCAAGGATGCGACGGCGCTCGTCAACTGGCAGCGCGCTATCAAGAGCCCGACCGAGCTCGACTACATGCGCAAGGCCGGCCGCATCGTCGAGAAGATGCATGCGCGCATCCTCGAGGCCGTGAAGTCCGGCATGCGCAAGAGCGACCTCGTCGCCGAGATCTACGACGCCGGCATCCGTGGCGCGGACGGCTACGGCGGCGATTATCCCGCCATCGTGCCGCTCCTGCCCTCGGGCGCCGATGCCTCCGCCCCGCACCTGACCTGGGATGACGCGCCGATGCGCGCGGGCGAGGGCACCTTCTTCGAGATCGCCGGCTGCTACAGGCGCTATCACTGCCCCCTGTCGCGCACCGTCTTCCTTGGCAAGCCGACGCAGGCCTTCCTCGATGCGGAGAAGGCGACGCTCGAGGGCATGGAGGCGGGGCTTGCCGCGGCGAAGCCCGGCAATACCTGCGAGGACATCGCCAACGCCTTCTTCGCGGTGCTCCGGCGCTACGGCATCGTCAAGGACAACCGCACCGGCTATCCCGTCGGCCTCAGCTATCCGCCCGACTGGGGCGAGCGCACCATGAGCCTCAGGCCCGGCGACCGCACGGTGCTGGAGCCGGGCATGACCTTCCACTTCATGACAGGGCTGTGGCTCGAGGACATGGGCCTCGAGATCACCGAGAGCATCGTCATCACCGAAGACGGCGTCGCGTGCCTGTCGAACGTGCCGCGCCAGCTCTTCGTCAGGGACTGAAGACCCGTGCTCATGACCCCCGCTTCGCGCCCCTCACCGGTCGTGCCGACCATCGACCTTGCCGCTCCCGGCGTGCGGCACGGGCACCTGCGCCTGCCCTACAGCCGCGATGACAGTGCCTGGGGCTCCGTGATGATCCCGATCACCGTCGTCGCGGGCGGCGAGGGGCCGACGGCACTCGTCACCGGCGGCAATCACGGCGACGAATACGAGGGGCCGGCGGCGCTCTTCGACCTCGCGCAGCGCCTTACGCCGGAGGCGGTGAGCGGGCGCGTCATCATCGTGCCGGCCATGAACTACCCGGCCTTCGCGGCCGGCACGCGCACCTCGCCCATCGACCGCGGCAATCTCAACCGCTCGTTCCCCGGCCGGCCCGACGGCACGGTGACGGAGAAGATCGCCGACTACTTCACCCGCCACCTCGTGCCGCTCGCCGATATCGTGCTCGATTTCCACTCCGGCGGGCGCACGCTCGATTTCGTGCCCTATGCGGCCGCGCACGAGTTGCCCGACAAGGCGCAGGAGGCACGCTGCTTCGCGGCGGTGGCCGCCTTCGGCGCTCCCTATTCGATGCGCATGCGCGAGATCGACGCGGTCGGCATGTACGACACGACCGTCGAGGAGATGGGCAAGGTCTTCGTCACCACCGAGCTCGGCGGCGGCGGTACCGCGAGCGCGCGCACCATCGCCATCGCCCGGCGCGGCGTCGCCAACGTGCTGCGTCACGCCGGCATCCTCGCCGGACAGCCCGAGCCGGCCGCGAGCCGCTTCCTCGACATGCCATCGGACGACTGCTTCGTCTTCGCCGAGGAGGCGGGCCTCGTCGCCTTCGCCAAGGACCTCGGCGAGGAGGTTTCGGAAGGGGAGGTGGTCGCGCTGATCCACCCCATCGCGCGCACGGGGCTCGCCCCCCTCGCGATGCGCGCGAAGCACGGCGGCATCCTCGCCGCGCGGCATTTTCCCGGCCTCGTGAAGCCGGGCGACTGCCTCTTCGTCACCGCAACGGTCGAGGAGGCGCCCTGACCCGTTCGCCGCTCCGGAGCCGGAAGGGCTCCAGAGCGGCCAAGCCATTTCCGCCGGCGGCAGCGCCGAAAGCCGAGCCAATCGGCATGCGGATGACTGAAGACCAGAGGAGAAGATCGATGAAGCTGTCCCTTGCCACCGGCGCCGCCGCCATTGCCCTCGTTCTCAGCCTCGGCACTGCGCAGGCCGCGAGCCTCGACGACATCAAGTCGCAGGGCTACATCCGCGCCGCCACCGCCAACGAGGTGCCCTACGGCTACATGACCCCCGACGGCTCCGCCGCCGGCATCGGTCCGGAGGTCGCCATCGCCGTGCTGAAGCGCATGGGCATCACCGAGATCAACTGGACGGTGACGCCCTTCGGCACCCTCATCCCCGGCCTCAAGGCCAACCGCTACGACTTCGTCGCGGCCGAGCAGAACATCTCGCCCGAGCGCTGCAAGCAGGTGGCCTTCACGGAGCCGAACTCGAGCTACGGCGAGGGCCTGCTCGTCAAGAAGGGCAACCCCAAGGGCCTGACGACCTACGCCGACATCGCCAAGGACCCGTCGCTGAAGGTGGCCGTCGTCTCCGGCGCCAACAACATCGACTTCCTGCGCGCCGTCGGCGTCAAGGACGAGCAGGTGGTGTTCATCACGGCCAATGCCGATGCGCTCGCCACCGTGCAGAGCCGCACCGATGCCTATGCGGCGACCGAGCTCACCGTCGCCAACCTCGCCAAGGGCCAGGGGGCCGTCGAGCAGGTGAAGCCCTTCACCGACCCGGTCGTCGACAACAAGCCGGTGCGCAACTACGGCGGCTTCGCCTTCCGTCCCGAGGACAAGGATCTTCACGACGCCTTCAACAAGGAGCTCGTCGAGTTCCGCAAGACCGACGAGTACAAGAAGATCCTCGCCTCCTATGGCCTCAGCGAGGAGAGCATCAAGGCCGCAGCGGAGAAGAACGTCGCCGACTTGTGCGCCGGCAAGTGAGCCTGGGCTAGAGCGCAGCGTCGCGCCCGGCCCGACCGGGCGCGACATTCCCGTCCACGACGTCCGACCGGGAGGGCCGCGATGGACTGGCTCACCTATCTGCCATCCCTGGCGCAGGGCGCCCTCGTGACCGCATGGATCACGCTGGCCTCCATCGCCATCGGGGCGGCGCTCGCCTTCGCCGCCGGCATCGCCCGCGTCGAAGGCGGGCGCGCCGTCTCGACGCTCGCGCTGTGCTACACCGAGGTGTTCCGCGGCACCTCGCTGCTCGTGCAGCTCTTCTGGCTCTATTATGCCCTGCCGCTCGTCGGCCTGTCCTTCGATCCGGTGACGACGGGCATCGTCGGCCTGTCGCTCCACGTCGGCGCCTATGGCTCGGAGATCGTGCGCGGGGCGCTCAACGCCGTGCCGGTGGCGCAGCGCGAGGCGGCGCGGGCGCTCAACTTCGGGCGCGTGCACACGCTGATGCGCATCTGCCTGCCGCAGGCCATCGTCGAGATGATGCCGGCCTTCGGCAATCTCGCCATCGAGACGCTGAAGCTCTCCTCGCTCGTCTCGCTCATCTCCATCGCGGACCTGACCTTCCGCGCCCAGTCCATCCGCAACATCACCCTCGACAGCGCCACCGTCTACACGCTGACGCTCGTCGGCTACTTCCTGATGTCGCTGGTGCTCATGCTCGCCATGCGGCTGATCGAGCGGATGGTGCGGCGCGGGGCGGCCTTTCCAAGGGCGGCGCACGCATGATGTACGGCTACGCCTGGGACCTCACGACGCCGCTCACCTATGCGGCGTCCATCCTGCCGATCCTGCTGATCGGCCTCACCGTCACGCTGCAGGCGGCGGCGGCCGGCTTCGCGCTCGCCCTCGTGCTCGGCCTCGTCTTCGCGCTCCTGCGCCGCAGCCGCATCAAAGCGGTGGCCCTGACGACGGCCTTCGTCGTCGAGTTCCTGCGCGACACGCCGCTCCTCGTGCAGCTCTTCTTCCTCTACTACGTGCTGCCCGACTACGGCATCACTTTGCCGGCCTTCCTCACCGGCGTCATCGCGCTCGGCCTGCAATATTCCGCCTATACGTCGGAGGTCTATCGCGGCGGCATCGAGGCCATCCCGCGCGGGCAGTGGGAGGCCGCGACGGCGCTCAACATGACGCGCTGGCAGACCTATCGCGACATCGTCATCCCGCAGATGGTGCCGCGCATCGTCCCGACCATGGGAAACTACCTCGTCGCCATGCTCAAGGAGACGCCCGTGCTCTCCGTCGTCACCGTGCTCGAGATGCTCGGCCTCGCCAACATGATCGGCGAGCGCACCTTCGAATATCTCGTGCCGCTGTCGATGGTCGGCATCATCTTCCTCCTGCTCACCCTCATCTGCTCGGCCGGCATCCACCGGCTGGAGAAGGTGCTGCCGAAAGCCGGGATACCGCTGCGATGAACAAGGTCCTTGCACAACAGCCGGATGCGGCGAGCGCCGCCGCCGCGCCCGTCATCGAGTTCCGGAATGTCACCAAGCGCTTCGGCGCGCTCACCGTGCTCGACGACTTCAACTTCGCCGTCGCGCCGGGCGAGAAGGTCACGCTCATCGGCCCTTCGGGCTCGGGCAAGTCGACGGTGCTGCGCATCCTGATGACGCTGGAGCCCTTCCAGGAGGGGCAGCTGACGCTCGCCGGCATTCCCTATCACGAGCCGAACGGCAAGGGCCCCTTCCGCGCCAGCGACCGGCACCTGCACCAGATCCGCAGCCACGTCGGCATGGTGTTCCAGAGTTTCAACCTCTTCCCGCACATGAGCGTGCTGCGCAATGTCACCGAGGCGCCGGCCGCCGTGCTCGGCCTGTCGCGCGCCGAGGCCGAGTGCCGCGCCATCGACCTGCTGCGCATGGTCGGCCTCGCCGACAAGAAGGACCATTATCCCGCCCAGCTCTCCGGCGGGCAGCAGCAGCGCGTCGCGATCGCCCGTGCGCTCGCCATGCGCCCGCGCGTGCTGCTCTTCGACGAGCCGACCTCGGCGCTCGACCCGCAGCTCGTCGGCGAGGTGCTCGGCGTCATCCGCAACCTCGCCAGCGAGCACGACCTCACCATGCTGCTCGTCACGCACGAGATGCGCTTCGCGCGCGAGGTGTCGGACCGGGTCTGCTTCTTCGACAAGGGCCGCATCGTCGAGGAGGGCGAGCCCGAGCGCATCTTCACGGCCCCGGCCGAGCCGCGCACGCGCGAGTTCCTGCAGTCGGTGCTCGGCTGAGGCGGCGAGAGTTTTTCGCCCTCCGGCCGAAATACCGAAACTTCCTCGGCGGCGGGAGGCGAGAACGGACCAAGTCTCGGCGCCGCCGCGGCTAGCCTCGCGGTGAAGGACTTCGCCGGAGGAGAACCATGAACGCTCTTGCCGCGACGGCGCGTGCCGTCGAGCATCACCCGGGCTACGGCCGCCTGAAGGACCAGCGGCTCGTACGCACGCTCGGCTATGTCGACGGCCGCTGGACGGCGGCGCCCGACGGCGCCGTCTTCGACGTCAACGATCCCGCCGACGGCACGCTCGTCGCCCGCGTCGCCGCGCTCGGGGCCGATGCCGCCGATGCGGCCGTTGCGGCGGCGCACCGCGCCTTTCCGGCTTGGAGCGCGCTGCTGCCGCAGGAGCGGGCGGCGCGCCTCAGGGCCTGGTACGACCTCATCATCGCGGCGCGCGAGGACCTCGCCGTCATCATGGTGATGGAGCAGGGCAAGCCCCTCGCCGAGGCCCGCGGCGAGATCGACTACGCCGCCTCCTTCGTCGCCTGGTATGCGGAAGAGGCCGTGCGGGTGAATGTCGAGGGCGTCACCAGCCATCTCCCCGGCGCGGAGATGATGGTGCGGCGCGAGCCGGTCGGCGTCGCCGCGCTGCTGACGCCGTGGAACTTTCCCTCCGCCATGCTGACGCGCAAGGCGGCCGCAGCGCTCGCCGCCGGCTGTACGGTCGTCGCCCATCCCTCCTCCTACACGCCTTTGTCCGCGCTGGCGCTCGCCGAGCTCGGCGAGCGGGCCGGCCTGCCCGGGGGCGTCTTCAACGTGGTGACGGGCGATGCCGCCACCATCGCCGGGCGCTTCTGCGAGGACGAGCGGGTGCGCGCGGTGAGCTTCACCGGCTCGACCGAGATCGGCCGGCAGGTGGCGATGAAGGCCGCCGCCGGCATGAAGCGGCTGGTGCTGGAGCTCGGCGGGCACGCCCCGCTCATCATCTTCGACGACGCCGACCTCGACCGTGCCGTTGCCATCGCGATCGACGCCAAATTCGCCACCTCGGGGCAGGACTGCCTCGCCGCCAACCGCATCTATGTCCAGCGCGGCCTCTACGAGGCCTTCTGCGAGCGTTTTGCCGCGCAGGTGAAGATGCTGAAGGTCGGCCCCGGCCTCGCGTCGGGGACCGATATCGGCCCCTTGATGCATGCGCGCGCGGTCGCCAAGGCCAAGGCACATGTGGACGATGCCGTGCGGCGCGGGGCGCGCTGCCTCGTCGGCGGCGGGCCGGAGGACGGCACGCTGTTCTTCCAGCCGACCGTGCTCGCCGATGTGCCCGATGACGCGGCCATCATGCGCGAGGAGACCTTCGCGCCGGTCGCGCCCGTCACGCCCTTCGACACGGAGGAGGAGGCGGTCGCGCGGGCGAATGCCAGCGACTACGGCCTCGCCGCCTACGTGGTGACGCGGGACGGGGCGCGGGCCCTGCGCCTCGGCCGGGCGCTCGATTACGGCATGGTGGCCGTCAACCGCGTCAAGCTCACCGGCCCGCCCGTGCCCTTCGGCGGCGTCAAGCTCTCGGGCCTCGGCCGCGAGGGCTCGCGCCACGGCCTCGAAGCCTTCACGGATCTCAAGTACCTCTGCCTCGACCTGTCCTGATCCCGGAGACGACCATGCTCGACAAGACCATCCTGCCCGACAACGAACTCACCGCCTGGGATCGGGACCACTTCTTCCACCCGTCGACCCACATGGGCCAGCACGCCCGTGGCGAGAGCCCCAACCGCATCATCGCCGGCGGCGAGGGCGTCCATATCGTCGACCGGCAGGGCCGGCGCAGCCTCGACGCCTTCGCCGGGCTCTACTGCGTCAATGTCGGCTACGGCCGGGAGAAGATCGCCGAGGCCATCGCCGAGCAGGCGGCGAAGCTGCCCTATTATCACGCCTATGTCGGCCACGGCTCCGAGCCGTCGATCCGCCTCGCCAAGATGATCATCGACCGCGCGCCGGAGGGCATGAGCCGCGTCTTCTTCGGCCTCTCGGGCTCGGATGCCAACGAGACCAACATCAAGCTCGTCTGGTACTACAACAACGTGCTCGGCCGGCCTCAGAAGAAGAAGATCATCTCGCGCTGGCGCGGCTATCACGGCTCCGGCCTGATGACCGGCAGCCTCACGGGCCTCGCCGCCTTCCACAACCAGTTCGACCTGCCGCTGCCGCCCGTGCTGCACACCGAGGCGCCGTACTACTTCCGCCGCCCCGACCGGAGCATGAGCGAGGACCAGTTCTCGGCCTGGTGCGCCGAGAAGCTGGAGGCGCTGATCCTCGCCGAGGGGCCGGAGACGGTGGCCGCCTTCATCGGCGAGCCGGTGCTCGGCACCGGCGGAATCGTGCCGCCGCCGGCCGGCTACTGGGAGAAGATCCAGGCCGTGCTCGCCAAGTACGACATCCTGCTCATCGCCGACGAGGTGGTGACCGGCTTCGGGCGCCTCGGCTCGATGTTCGGCTCCGACCACTACGGCATCCGGCCGGACCTCATCACGATCGCGAAGGGGCTGACCTCGGCCTATGCGCCGCTCTCGGGCGTCATCGTATCGGAGAAGGTGTGGCGCGTGCTCGAGGAGGGCTCGGACAAATTCGGCCCCATCGGCCATGGCTGGACCTATTCGGCCCATCCGCTCTGCGCCGCGGCGGGCGTCGCCAATCTCGAGCTCGTCGACGAGCTCGGCCTCGTCGCCAATGCGGGGGAGGTCGGCGCCTATTTCGTGAAGGGCCTCAAGGAGGCGCTCGCCGACCATCCCCATGTCGGCGAGGTGCGCGGCGAGGGGCTGCTCGCGGCCGTCGAGTTCGTGAAGGACAAGGACGACCGCGCCTTCTTCGCGGTGGAAGAGAAGGTCGGGCCGCGCGTCGCAGCCGCCCTTCTCGAACGCGGCGTCATCGGCCGCGCCATGCCGCAGGGCGACATCCTCGGCTTTGCGCCGCCGCTGTGCCTGGCGCGCGAGGAGGCGGATGTGGTCGTAGCCGCGGCGAAGGCGGCTGTCGAGGCCGTGCTGCCGCGGTGAAACGGTGAGGCGGGCCGCCGGCCCGCCTCCGCTCACGCTGCGCTGTCGATATCGGCGCGGCGGCTCGCGGCCGCCTCGCCGGCACCCGCACTCTCGACGAGATCCGCCTGGGTGCGCTCGCTGACGAGCACCTCGCTCACGCTTTCGGGGCGGACGATGCCGGCGAGTTCCCCGTCCTCGGTGACGACCGGCAGCGGATGGGGACTTTCGAGCAGCGTCGGGATGGCGCTCTCGATCGCCGTATCGGCGGTGACGGCGGGATGGGCCTCCGCCACGGCGGCCACCGCCTCGCCGGCGCCCTGCGTTACCGCCGCGCGCTCCAGCCCTTCCTTCGTCACCACGCCGGCGAAGCGCCCGTCGTCGACCACGTAGGCGACGTCGGACTTGGTGCGGCGCATGGCGGCGAGCGCCTCGCCGATGCTCTCCTCGCTGAGGCGCAGGGCCGGCGGCTGCATCAGGCTGTCGACGGTCAGCGCGCGGGCGCGGTTCACGTCGCGCACGAAGGCCTCGACGTAAGGGTCGGCCGGCGAGAGCAGGATGTCGGTGGGCGTGCCCACCTGCACGAGCCGCCCGTCCTTCAGGATGGCGATGCGGTCGGCGAGGCGCAGCGCCTCGTCGAGATCGTGGGTGATGAAGACGATGGTCTTGCCCGTGGCGCGCTGCAGGGCGACGAGTTCGTCCTGCAATTCGCTGCGGATGAGCGGGTCGAGCGCCGAGAAGGCCTCGTCCATGAGGATGATGTCGGTATCGGCGGCGAGCGCGCGGGCGAGGCCGACGCGCTGCTGCATGCCGCCCGACAGCTCCCCGGGATAGCGGTCCTCGTAGCCCTTGAGGCCGACGCGCTCCAGCCACTCCTGCGCGCGCGCCTCGCGCTCCGCCCTGGGCAGGCCGCGGATCTCGAGGCCGTAGGCGGCATTCTCGAGTACCCGCCGGTGCGGCAAGAGGCCGAAGCGCTGGAACACCATGGCGATGCGCCGGCGGCGCAGGGCGATGAGCTCCTTCTTCGACAGGGCCATGATGTCCGTGCCGTCGATGCGCACCGCCCCGGCGGTCGAATCGATCAGCCGGTTGATGTGGCGCACCAGCGTCGACTTGCCCGAGCCGGACAGGCCCATGACGACGAAGATCTCGCCCGCCTCGATGGAGAGCGTGATGTCGTCGAGGCCGAGGACGTGGTTCGTCTCGGCGAGCAGGGTCTTCTTGTCGGCCCCGGCGCGCACGCGCGCGAGGGCTCCCTCCGGATCATTGCCGAAGATGGTGACGACGTGGTCGAGTTCGATGAGCGGCATGGCGGCTCCTCTCAGGCCTCGGCGCTGCGGTGGCGCTGCAGGCGCCGGCCGTAGGCCTGGGTGATGCGGTCGATCACGACGGCGAGGATGACGATGGTGATGCCGCCGACGAGGCCGGTGCCGGAATCGTTGCGTTGCAGGCCGAGCAGCACCGTCTCGCCGACGCCGCGCGCGCCGATCATCGAGGCGATGACGACCATGGACAGCGCCAGCATCGTGGTCTGGTTGATGCCCTGCATGATGGTCGGCATCGACAGGGGGATCTGCACGCCGGTGAGGATCTGGGCGCGCGTCGCGCCGAAGGCGCGGCTCGCCTCCACCACCTCGCCGTCGACCTCGCGGATGCCGAGGTCCGTGAGGCGGATGAGCGGCGGCAGGGCATAGATGACGGTGGCGAGGATCGCCGGCACCTTGCCGAGGCCGAAGAGCATCGCCGCCGGGATGAGATAGACGAAGCTCGGGATGGTCTGCATCAGGTCGAGCACGGGGATGAGCCCGCGGCGGAACATCCGCGAGGAGGCGGCGAGGACGCCGAGCGGCAGGCCGACGAGGATGCAGAAGCAGACCGACACGAGGATGATGGCGAGCGTCTGCATCGCCTGGTCCCACATCCCGAGCGCGCCTATGAACCACAGCCCGGCGGCGGCGCCGACGGCCATGAGCGGCTTGCGGCTCGCCGCCAGCGCCACGGCCGCGATGATCAGGATCATCGCCCAGGGCGGCACGGCGCGCAGGCCGCGCTCGATGAAGAGCAGCGCCTGGAGGAGGACGTTTGAGAAGGCTTCGAAGGCGTCGCCGTAATCGACGACGAGGAAATCCACGAGGTCGTTCGTCGCGGCCGCGATCGGCCCGCGGATGTCGGGAAAGATGTTCATGCCAAAGGTGTCCGGTGGGGCGCCTCACCGCCGGGGGCGGCGAGGCGCTGGGGCAGTCAGAGCGCCTGCTTGACGCGCTCGGCGATGTCCGCCGGCACCCACTGCGTCCACAGATCCTCGCGGGTCTTCAGGAAGTTCTCGGCGGCCTTCTCGGCCGAGCCGTCGTTGTCCTGCATGTAGGCGAGGGCTTCGGAGACGAGCGCGCTCGTCGTCTCGTACTTCTCGAGGAAGGCGACCAGGTTCGGCGCCTTCTTGGCGAATTCGGCATTGGCGCCGATGAGCACCTTGGTGAGGGGATAGGCGGTCGCCTTCTCCACGTCCTCGGCGTTCTTCGTCTCCATCAGCGTGTTCCAGATGGCGTCGTCATAGGCCGGCTCCTCGAGCTGGACGACCTGATCGCCGATCTTGCCGAGCACCCAGGTGGGGCCCCAGTAGTAGAAGACGATAGGCCGCTTGCGCTTGATGTTGCTCTCGATGGCCGCGATCAGCGCTGCGCCCGTGCCGGGGCGGAAATTGACGTAGGTTTCGTTGAGGTCGTAGGCGGCGAGCTTCTTCGTGTTGATGACCTCGCAGGCCCAGCCGGAGATGCAGTTGTAGAAGCGGCCCTTCTCCGGCTCCTCCGGATCCTTGAACAGCTCCTTGAACTTCGGCAGGTCCGACACCGACTTCAGGTCCTTGGCGGGGGCGTCCTCGCCCTCGACGAGGTAGCGCGGCACGAACCAGGCCTGGATGGCGTCGGGATAGTTGACGCCGATCTCCACCGCCTTGCCGTCCTTGACGCCGTCGCGCCACACCTCTGGCGCCGTGTTCGACCAGATCTCCATCACGACGTCGACGTCGCCGCGCACCGCACCCGTGTAGAGCGGGATGGTGGAGCCGGGGATCGAATCGGTCTTGCAGCCGTATCCCTTCTCCACGATGAAGCGGGCGACAGCATTGTGAAAGAAGTTCGAATCCCAATCGAGATCGCCGAAAACAACAGGCCTGTCGACCTCGCAGCTCTGGGCGGCAGCGGGCGCCGCGGCGCCGATGATGGCAGCCAGGGACATCGCGGCGGCAAGGCCGATCGTCTTCGTGATTGTCATTAGCTCTTCCTCTTGGTTCCGTGAATTTGATTCTTTATATTTCTTGTTCTTGCGCAAGAAAATCGATGCCAAATACAACAAGCATTGCGCAGACATGCGCCTGCGCAGTTGATGATTGCTGCATATGTATGATGCGGCGCACGTTAGGCGATATAGCCTGGCATTGCAACCCTTCAGGGCCGCAAGGGATGGCGGATATGATCGGAGAAAGCCTGACGTGGGCCGAAGGGCGCGATCAATACATATGATGATCTGCGCAATTCTCGCGGATCGGTGATCCCGCCTTGCCGGCGTCAGACGACGAAGTCGTAA
Organism: Chelatococcus caeni; assembly: GCF_014196925.1. Classification (GTDB taxonomy): domain Bacteria; phylum Pseudomonadota; class Alphaproteobacteria; order Rhizobiales; family Beijerinckiaceae; genus Chelatococcus_A; species Chelatococcus_A caeni. The sequence continues at coordinate 228,027 of NZ_JACIEN010000005.1, forward strand.
CGGGCGAATTTTCCGTCGGCGGTCTCCTCGACACGCATCAGGAGGCGCTCGTCGAACAGGCGGTCACGGGCGTTGCGCGCCTCGCCGGGAAAGTAGAGCTGCGTCGTCAGCACGTCGCCGCCGCGGCGCTGCACCTTGACGTGGTAGTGGCGCGTGCGGCCGGTGTAGAGAGCGGGCACGATGGTGGAGAACCACCAGCGTCCGCCCTCGTCGGTGAACTGGTGCCCGCGCAGCCTGTAGCCGGCATTGTCGTATCGCCCCTCGTCGTCGGCGTGCCAGAGCTCGACGAGGGCCCCTGCCTGCGGCCGGCATTGTTCGTCGAGCACGAAGCCGGCGAGCGTGATCGGCTCACCGCCGGGCACGTCCTCGGCGAAACTGCGCCGCTCCGGCGTGTCCGGCTTGTAGAAGGGCCCCTCGGTTGCGGGCGGCGTCGGCTCCAGCCCGTCGCAGGCCGGCGTGCGTGTGAGCGGTGCGGGGACCGGCTGCGCGCCGGCGGAAGCCGAGGCGAGCAGGGAGGCTGCGGGTGCCGAAAGGAAGGCGTGGAGGACGGAGCGGCGGGATGGCAGCATCGCTTGTTCTCCCCTCGGTCGGGAGCCACGGATTTGAGCCCGGGTTCGCAGCGGGCTCCCTCAAGAAATGGGAACGGCGGCCCATTGTTCCAGCGGTGCAGGTCCGGCTGCCTGCGGCCTTGCTCTTGCCGGCCGCTTCGGCTTGCATGGACGATGGGGACCGGGCATTCGCCCGGGATGGACGGGGGCACATCATGATGGTCGACAGGGTTCTGGGCAGGCTTGCCGCGGGGCTCGTCCTCTTCGTCGGGCTCGCCGGCGCGGAGCGAGCGCAAGCCCAGAGCGCGCCGGCGGCGCCCGTCACCGTCTGGAGCGTGCCGGACATCGATCATCTGCCGGATGACGAGAACGGCCGGCTCGTGCGCTACGGCCGCTCGCTGGTGGCGGCGACCTATGCCCATGTCGGGCCGGAGGTGGCGGATGCTTCCCGGCGCTATGCCGGCAACAATCTCGCCTGCCGCAACTGCCATCTCGACGAGGGGCGCAAGAAATTCGGCCTGCTTCTCGTGGGTGCCTTCGTCGACTACCCGCGCTACAGCACCCGGCGCGGCGAGGAGGTGTCGATCGAGGACCGGGTCAACAGCTGCATGACGCGATCCATGAACGGCCGGCCCCTGCCGGCGGCCGGCCGCGAGATGCTGGCGCTCGTCGCCTATATCCGCGTGCTCTCGAACGGCCTGCCGAAGGATGCCGCCGTGGCCGGGCAGGGCCTGCAGGCGATGGCGGAGCTCGACCGGCCGGCCGATCCGGCGCGCGGTGCCGAAGTCTACCGCGCCAACTGTGCCCTGTGCCACGGCACCGGCGGCGAAGGCGTGCGGCGCGGCGTCAGGGGCGATGCGCTCGGTTATGCGACGCCGCCGCTCTGGGGCGAGGACAGCTTCAACGACGGGGCCGGCATGAACCGGCTCATCACCATCGCCAATTTCGTGCACGACAACATGCCGAACGGCACGAGCTGGGTGATGCCGCGGCTCGCCCCCGAGGACGCCTGGGACGTCGCTGCCTTCGTCGTCTCGCAGCCGCGGCCGCGCAAGGCGGACCTTGCCGCGGATTTCCCCGACAAGCTCGACAAACCGGTGGATGCGCCCTATGGCCCCTATGCCGACGGGTTTTCGGAAAGCCAGCACCGCTACGGGCCGTTTGCACCCATCCGCGTCGAAGTGGCACGGCTGAAAGCGGGGCAGAGCCGGTGAAAATTTCCGTTCCATAGAAATTTATGCTATTCATGTTTTCCGTGGAAAGAAGCGGTTGAAAGAAGCGACCATGGCGCAGATCCTCGAGCGGCGAGCCGATGTGCCCGACCCGGGCACGGTGCTGACGAAGGCGCTCTTGCGGGCGGCCGACCGGCTCGACATCACCGCGCGGGCGCTCGCCGGCATCGTTGGCCTCAGCGAAGCCACCGTATCGCGCATGAAGCGCGGTGACTACGTGCTCGAGACCGGCACCAAGTCCTTCGAGCTGTCGGTCCTGTTCGTGCGTCTCTTCCGCTCGCTCGATGCGATCGTCGGCGGGGACGAGACCGTCGCCCGCGCCTGGCTGCGCAATCCCAACACCCTTCTCGGTGCCCGGCCGCTCGACCGGATCGGCACCGTCGCCGGTCTCGTCGATGTCATCGCCTATCTGGACGCCCGCCGCGCTCTCGTCTGAGGCGCGTCCGCACGCGGGGCGTTGCTGGCGGCTCATCGAGGCGCAGCACCGCGTCTCGACCCTCAAGCTCGTCGACAACCTCGATGAGCAGAAGCTCCTCGAGGACCTCATCGAGGAGACGAAGCCGGCGCTGCCGCCGGAGTGCCGGCACCTCGACTATCTGCTGGCCACGCCGTTCCGCTACGGGGCGGAATATCCCAGGGGCTCGCGCTTCCGCCGCGCCGGCCGCACCGCCGGCGTCTACTACGCCGCCGAGGCGCCGCGCACCGCCGTGGCCGAGATGGCCTTCTACCGCCTCCTCTTCTTCGCCGAATCGCCGATGACGCCCTGGCCGGCGAACACGACCGACTACACGGCCTTCTCCGCCGCCGTCGCCGTGGCGCGGGCGCTCGACCTCACGGCCCCGCCGCTCGTGCGCGACAGGGCGCTGTGGACCGACCGTCTCGCCTATGAGGCCTGCCAGGGGCTCGCCGATGCGGCGCGGGAGGCGGGCATCGCCGTCATCCGCTATGAATCGGTGCGCGATCCCGAGCGCGGCGCCAATCTCGCGGTGCTGACCTGCGCCGCCTTCTCCGAGCCGCGCCCGCTCGAGCGGCAGACCTGGCGCATGCGCCTCGGGCCGAGCGGCGTGCAGGCCGTCTGCGACTTTCCCGCGAGCGGCCTCGAATTCGGCCGCGAGGCCTTCGCCGACGATCCGCGCCTTGCCGCCTTCAACTGGGAGCGGCCGACGGCTTCGCCCCGCCGCTGAGCTCCGCCCGCCGCGGCGGCAGCATCGCCGCAAGCGCGATGCCGGCGAGCGCGACGACGGCCACGAGGGCGGCGAGGCTCGGCCAGCCGAGGCTTCCGGCGAGGAGCCCCGCCGCGGCCGGGCCCACGAGCAGCCCGAGGTTGTTGCCCTGCATCAGCAGCCCCATGGTGGCGCCCGCGCGGTCGGCCCGCGGTGCGTAATGCGGCGCGGCATCGAAGAGGACGACGGGGATGAGGCCGGAGATGGCCGAGAACATGAGGCACGACACATAGGCGCCGGCGCCCGGCATCGACGGGGTGAAGATGCCGATGCCGCAGACGGCCATGGCCGCGAAGCCGATGACGAGAAGGCCCCGACGGCTCCAGCCCCGGGCGATGAGGCGGCCGCAGACAAGGTTGCCGCCGGCACTGGCGAGGATGGCGAGCGCGGTCAGCAGGCTCGCCGCCGCCGGCGCAACGGCCAGGCGCTCGCCGAGGATCGTCGGCAGGAAGCCGAAGGCGGCGAAAAAGCCCATGCAGAAGGCCGCGAACAGCCCGGCGAGCAGCCATGGTCCGCGCCTGCCGAGGGTTTCGCGCGCATCCGCGCCCATGCCTTCCGGCGGAAGGGGCAGGGAAAGGCCCTTCGTGCGCAGAGCGACGACGAGAGCATAGCCCGCGAGCAGCGCGGCATTGCCGAGCCATAACCCGCGCCAGCCGAGGACGGGCAGCAGCGGCGCCGCGGCGAGGATGATCGTCATGCCCACCGGCATGAAGGTGCTCCACAGCGCGAAGACCCGGCCGGCGCGAGGCGCGGGCGTGATCGCCGCGAGAAGCGCGGGGGCCGCGACGACGACCGCGAGGAAGCCGAGGCCTTCGATGGCGCGGCTCGCGAGGAGGAGGGGCGCGCCGCCGGCGCCGGCCCCGATGGCGCTGCCGAGCGCCTGCAGGAGAAGGCCGCCGACGGCGAGCCGGCGCATGCCGGCGCGCCCTGCCGCGAGGCCGATCGCCATGCCCGCCACGGCGCCCACGATGGCGAAGGCCGAGAGCAGCCAGCCGGCGGCGGCAAGGGAGAGGCCGAGATCCGCCCGCACGGCTTCCAGCGCCAGCGGCGCCTTGCCCACCTGGAAGGCGGACACGATGCCGGCGCCGACGATGAGGCCGGTCGTGCCGCGCCCGCCGGTCATGCGTCCTCCCGCGCGCGGATGTCCCGCCGGGCTCGGCCGATGGCGAGAAGGCCGGCGATCTCCGCGACGTGGCGGCCCTGGAAGCGGGCGCCGGCGAGCTCGTTCTCGCTCGGGCGCCGGTCGCCGCCGCTGCCGTCGTCGGCGAGCGTCGAGGCGCCGTAGGGCGAGCCGCCGGTGATCTCGTCCATGCGCAATTGGCCCTTGAAGGTGTAGGGCAGGCCGACGACGACCATGCCAAGGTGCATCATGACCACATGCGCCGTGAGGATCGTCGTCTCCTGCCCGCCGTGCTGGCTGCCGGTGGAGGTGAAGACGGCGCCGACCTTGCCGACCAGCGCGTCCCGCGCCCAGAGGCCGCCGGCCTGGTCGAGGAAGTTCTTCATCTGCGCCGCCATGTTGCCGAAGCGGGTGGGCGTGCCGATGACGATGGCGTCGTAGTCGGCGAGCTCGGCCACCGCGGCGACGGGCGCCTCCTGCGTCAGGTCGTAGCCGGCCCGGCGCGCCACCTCGACGGGCACCAGCTCCGGTACGCGCTTGACCGCGATCTCGGCTCCGGCCCCGCCGGCCCCTTCGGCAACCGCGGCGGCGAGGGCGGCAATATGGCCGTAGGACGAGTAATAGAGAACGAGCACCCGCGGGCGCACCTCGTTGCCGTGCCTGCCGTCCGTTATGTCTTCGCGTGTTCGCATGTCGTGCATCCTCTCAGCGCGTGGCACAGAAGAGATGGACGCTTGCATCGATCGATATAAGTGAGAAAATTTCGCTCTGAACGATCGAAGATTTAGATCATGCTGGATGCACTCACTCTCGATCAGCTCCGGGTTTTTGTCGCGGTCGCCGAGGCCGGCAGCTTCCGCGCGGCCGCCGCGCGCCTCGGCCGTGTGCAGTCGGCCATCAGTCATGCGATGGCCAATCTCGAGGCGGAGCTCGGCCTTGCCCTGTTCGACCGCTCGGGCCGGCGCCCGGTGCTGACCCGGGAGGGCAGGGCGCTGCTCGAGGATGCGCGGGCGGCGCTGCTCAAGGTCGATTTCCTGCGCGCCCGGGCGCGCGGCCTCTCGCAGGACCTCGAGATCGAGCTGCCGATCGTGGTCGACACGCTCTTTTCCCTGCCCGTCATCGCGGCCGCTCTGCGCGACCTCAGGGCGAGCCACCCGTCCGTGGCGGTGCGCGTCTCCTTCCTGCCGCTCGGCGGTCCGCTCGTCGCCGTGCGCGAAGGCCGCTCGACGCTCGGCATCAACGTGGGCGGCGACTTTCCCGACCCGCGCATCGCGCGCCGCATCCTGACGCGGCTCGCCTTCGTCGCCGTCGCCGCCGCCTCTCATCCGCTCGGCCAGCGCGATCCGCAGGAGCCGCTCGGCATGGAGGACCTCGCCGACCACCTGCAGATCGTGCTCGAGGATCCCTCGCCCCTGTCGCAGGGGCGGGACTTCGGCGTCCTGTCGCCGGGCACCTGGCGCGTCGACACCCAGGAGGTGAAGCACGCGCTCATCCTCGGCGGCCTGGGCTGGGGGCGCCTGCCGTTGTGGCTCGTGGCGCGCGATCTCGCCGAGGGCCGCCTGGTGCGGCTCAATGCGACGGCCTTCGGGCCGGGCGGGGAGGCCGTCGTCACCGCCTATCTGGTGCACCGGACGGACGCGCCGCTCGGCCCGGCGGCGCGCGCCTTCGGTGCGGCGCTCGAACGGCACGCCGGCGCCGGACCCGCCATTGAGCGGTGACAAGCCGGGCGCGTCGTGAGAAGACGGTGTGAGCCCCGACCCAGCCGCGAGGTGCGACCCCCATGCGTATCGAACCCGTCTTCCTGTTCGATCTCGACGGAACGCTCGTCGACAGCGTCTACCAGCATGTCCTTGCCTGGAAGGAGGCGCTCGATGCCGAGGGCATCGACCTGTCCGTCTGGCGCATCCACCGCAAGATCGGCATGAGCGGCGGCCTCTTCACCAACCAGCTCCTGCGCGAGACGGGCATGGATATCTCGGCCGAGCGCGTCGACCGCCTGCGCCAGGGTCACGCGGCGGCCTACAAGCGCCTCGCCGGCCAGGTGCGGCCGCTGCCCGGGGCGCGCGAACTGCTCGCCTGGCTCACCGACAACGGCATTCCCTGGGCGATCGCCACCAGCGGCCGCATGGAGACGGCATCGCTCAACATCGAGGCGCTCGGCGTCGACCCCGCCAGGGTGCCGGTCGTCACGCGCGACCAGGTGAAATACGCCAAGCCCGACCCCGACCTCTTCGTCGCCGCCGCCGGCCGGCTCGCCGCGCCCATCGAGACGGCGGTCGTCGTCGGCGACGCCATCTGGGACATGCTGGCGGCAACGCGCTGCCGCGCGCTCGGCGTCGGCCTCCTGAGCGGCGGCTACGGCCCGGATGAGCTGCGCCAGGCCGGCGCCTTCCGCGTCTACGACGACCCGGCCGACCTGCTCAAGCACATCGACGAGGTAGGCGGCCGGCGGTAGCTCCCCATCCCGCGGCGAATCCGGCTATCGTCCGCGCCATGGCGCCCAAGACGACGACACCCCACGTTCTTTCCAAGGCCGCGGCCAGGCATATCTGGATCGCCGCGCAACGGCTCGACACGCCCGAGCCCTTCGGCGCGGGACCGGAGGCGACGCAGGCTGCGGTCGAACATCTCGGCTATGTGCAGATCGACACCATCAACGTCATCGAGCGCTGCCATCACCACATCCTGTGGACGCGCATCCCGGCCTATCGCCGCGAGGACCTCGCCCGGGCGCAGAGCGTCGACAAGAGCGTCTTCGAATATTGGACGCACGCCCTGTCCTACGTGCCGACGCGGGACCTGCGCTTCTATCTCGGCGCGATGAAGCGCTACCGCCGGCAGCCGCGGCCGTGGTTCGCCTCGGTCAAGAAGGCGGATCTCGGCAAGGTGCTGACGCTCGTCAGGAGCGAAGGACCGCTGACCATCCGCGACATCGAGGACGACGTCCTCGTCGAGAAGGACCATCCCTGGGCCAGCCGCAAGCCGTCGAAGCGGGCGCTGCAGCTCGCCTTCTACACGGGCGTGCTGACGGTTAGCGCCCGCAACGGCATGGTCAAGACCTACGAGCTGATGGAGCGGCATTTCGGCTGGGACGCGCCGCCGAAGCCGGCCTCCGAGAAGGAGCGGGCGGCCTATCTGCTCGACCGCGCGCTCAGGGCGCAGGGCCTCGTGAGCCTCGATTCCATCTGCTATCTCGACGCCGGCAGCAAGCCCGCCGTGCGGCAGGCGATCGAGGCGCGGGTGCGCCGCAAGGAGCTCGTGCCCGTCGTCCTCGCGGGGGAGGAGAAGCTGCTCCACTGGGCCCGGCCGGAGGTGCTGGCCACGGCGGGCGGCGCGCCGTCCGATACGGTGCACATCCTCTCGCCCTTCGACCCGCTCATGATCCAGCGCAAACGGGCGCACCTCTTCTTCGGCTACGAGCACCGCTTCGAGGCCTATGTGCCGAAGGACAAGCGCCGTCTCGGCTATTTCGCGCTGCCGGTCCTCGTCGGCGACGAGATCGTCGCCGCCATCGACCTCAAGGCGGACCGGGAGAACGGCAAGCTGCTCATCCAGCAGTGGACCTGGTTCACCGAGGGCGTGCGCGAGGGCCTGAAGACGGTGATCGACGAGGAGCTGCACCGCTTCGAGCGCTTCCAGCTGGCGCGTTGACCGGACGCCCCGCTGGGTCAGCGCATGTCCTGAAGGCGGTCGCGCAGGGCGCGCATGTCCGCGTGGACGCTCTCGATGTCGCGGATGGCGAAGCCCTCCGCCAGCGCCGGGGAGTGGCGGGCGAGGGCATCGCGCAGGGCGCCCGTATAGACCGCGCGGTCGCCGTCGATGACGAGGCCGCCGCGCGCCTCGAAGGCGCGGTTCCACGCCACCGCCTCCTCCTCCGTCACGCCCGGCGGCAGACGCAGGGCGAGCCGCCCGTCGCGCAGCGCGACGGGATAGCCGCCCGGGCGTCCGCCGGGTCCCGGCGCATGGCCGGTCCAGTCCTCACCGGCCGCCATCGCGAGCACCAGCGGCACGCCGCTCGCGCCGGAGATGTCGATGACGGGCTCGGGTGTCAGGCGGATGTCGGCGAAGGCGCCGTAGACGTCCGTGATTTCCTGTCCGTCGATCCACACCCGTGGCGGCCTTTCCGAGCGGGCCTCGGGCGCCCGGCGGAAGGGGGCGAGGTTCTGGTAATGGGCGAGCACCTGGATGCGCGCCGGGTCGGCGATGCCGCGGGCGCCGGCGAAGGCATTGGAGAGGATGGCGACATTGCCCATGCCGCAGGCGACGTCGTGGCCGAGCGCGGCGATGAGCCCGTTGACGACATCCGGGAAACAGCAGTTGACGAATGCCGCGCCGTTGCCCGCGGCGGAGATCGCCGCCGCGACGCGGGCGGAGATCAGCGTCTGGAAGACGGCGGTGGCGCTGAGGCCGCCCTCCGCCACGAGCTGCGACCAGGCATCGCCCGTGGTCGCGATCACCTGCGAGGTCTGCACCGAGGCGGCCTGCACCACGACCTTCGGCCGGGTCGCGCTGATCAGCGCCGGGGCCGCGTCGGGCGCCAGAAGGTCGGTGCGATAGCCGCGGAAGGTGGCCGGCGCGCCGAAGATGGCGGCGCGGGCATTCGCCGCCAGCACCAGCCAGTTCAGGCGATCGGCGTTGCGGCCGGCGATGACGACCGAGACGGGGCGGCGCGCCGTCCCGGCGAGGTCGAAGGCGATGCGGGCGGCGAAGCCGCCGGTGCCGCTGAGCAGGATGTCGCAGCTCTCGTGCTCACAGCTCTCGTGCATGTCAGGCCTCCTGCATGGCGAGCCGGTCCCAGCAGTCGTCGCGGCTCGCGGGCAGCTTGTGCTTCATGATGCGCTGGCTCGCCGTGCGCTCGAAATCCGAGACGACGGCGATATAGCGGGGGTTCTGGTAGGAGGCGAGGCGCGCCCCGAGCCAGCGCGACAAAGCCGCCGCGTCGATGCGGCTGCCGGGGCGCGGCTTGACGAAGAGCTTGATGTCCTGCTCGCCGACGTCCGTCGCGACGCCGATCATGGCGCAGTCCTCGACGTCCGGGTGTTCGGCGGCGACGTGCTCCACCTCCCAGGCCGAGACATTCTCGCCGCGGCAGCGCACGCTGTCGGTCATGCGGCCGTGGAAGAGGAGGTTGCCGGCGGCATCGTAGGAGCCGAGGTCGCCCGTATGCAGCCGGCCGCCGCGCAGGGCCTTCGCGGTCGCTTCCGGATTGTCGAGATAGCCCTCGAAGAGGGCGCCCGGCAGGCTCGTCTCGACGACGATCTCGCCGCGCGCGCCGGGGCCGACCGGCGCGCCGGCCTCGTCGAGCAGCAGCACCTTGAACCAGGGCAGGGGCGCGCCGACGGCGCCGACGGCGCCGCTGTCGTTGAAGGTGGTGATGCTGGAGGCCTCGGTCATGCCGTAGCACTCGCGGATCTCGACGCCGAAGCGCTCCTCGAAGCGGCGCCAGATCTCCGGCGGGCAGCCGCCGCCCCAGGCGATGCGCACCTTGTGCGCCCGGTCCTGCGGTCCCTCCGGCTGCTTGAGCAGGATCTGCAGGATGCCGCCGAGATAGTGGATATGCGTCGCCCCCTCGGCGGCCACCTGGCCCCAGAAGCGGCTGGCGCTGAAGCGGTCCACCATGGCGAGGGTGATGCCGTGCGTCATCGGCAGGAGCATCAGTTGCGCGCCGCCGATGTGGTAGAGCGGCTCCCACACGAAGAAGACGTCGCCCGGGCGCGCCACCGACACGCGCGACACCGCTTCGGAGGCGAGCCGCAGCATCCGGTGCGAGACGATGACGCCCTTGGGACGCCCGGTCGTGCCGGAGGTGTACATGATGGCCGCCGTGGCTTCGGGCCCCGGCAGCGGCGCATCGAAGGGATGGCCGCTCGCCAGCACGGCCTGCAGCGCCGCCGGCGCCTCCGGCGTGCCGTTGAGCATCAGCTCCGGCCCGCTGCCGCCGGTCGCCTCCGTGACGGTCCCGAGGAGGTCGCGCTCGACGACGAGGAGCTTCGGCGCGGCATGGGAGAGGAGATAGGCGAGCCCGTCGCCGCGCTGCTGCACGTTGACCGGTACCCAGGCGATGCCGGCGCGCATGAGGCCGAAGACGACGGCGAGCGTTGCCGGGCTGTTGCGCAGCATCACGGCGACGCGGTCTCCCGGACCGATGCCGCGCGCGGCGAGCTCGGCCGCAAAAGCCGCCGCCTCGCCGGCGAGCCGCTTGAAGGTCAGCGGCGCCCCGTTGAAGCGGGCGTAGATGCCGTCCGGGTCGCTCGCGGCGCGCGCCTCCAAAAGGCCGGCAAATCCATCCTCGGTCAAAGCCATCGTCAGCGTCTCTTGCTCGATCGAAGCCGCAGTCCGGCTGGCGCGAGGCCCTCGGGAGCGGGCTCGCGCACCGCGGCGCGCGTTGCACGGATTGCCGGCCGCCCGGGCGGCCGGCGGTTCAGGGCGAGCGGCGGAACCGCTCGGCGACGAGGAGCAGCGCCGTCACGATCACGAAGACCACGACGGAGACCGCCGCCAGCGTCGGGTTGAGCTGCAGGATCATGTCGTCCCACATCTGCTTGGGCAGCGTCGTCTTCACCCCGCCGCTGACGAAGATGGCGATGGTCAGCTCGTCGAAGGAGGTGATGAAGGCGAAGAGGAAGGCGGCGATGAGCCCGCCCTTCACCAGCGGCACGGTGATGAGGAAGAGCGTGCGCAGGCGGTTGGCGCCGAGCGTCGCCGCCGCCTGGTCGAGGCGGGTGTCGTAGCTCTTCAGCACCGCCGCGATGGTGACCAGCGTGAAGGGGATGGCGAGCACGGTGTGGCCGATGACGAGGCCGAGGTCGCTCGCCACGAGGCCGAGCTGGGCGAAGAGGTAGAACAGCCCGACCGCGATGACGATGCGCGGCACGATCATCGGCGCGAGGAAGAAGGCGAAGATGGCGCCGTTCCAGCGGCTGTTGCTGCGGGCCAGCGCGAGCGCCGCGAGGCCGCCGATGATCGTCGCGGCCACGGCCGTCGCACCGGCGACGAGGAAGGAGCGGATGGTGGCCGACACCCACAGCGGCGAGGAGAAATAGGTCTCGAACCAGCGCAGGCCGTAGCCGGGCGGCGGGAATTCGAGGAACTGCGACGTCGTGAAGGCGATGGGGATGACGATGAGCGTCGGCGCGACGAGGAAGACGATGACGGCGCCGGAGACGGCAGGCAGCATGGCTCGGCCGGCGCGCGCGCCGAAGAGGCGCTGCACCGGCGCGGCAAGGAGCGCGCTCGCCCCGGCGAGGCCGTGCAGTACGGCGAGGCCCGCAAGGCGCAGCCGCCCCGTCGCTTCCTTGCCGTCCGAGCCCTGGCCGGTCACCGTCGAGAGGCCGAAGACGCGGTCGTAGACCCAGCACGAGACCAGGGCCGCCACCAGCATCATGGCGGCGAGCGCGCCGGCGAAGGACCAGTTCAGGAGCTCCTGCACCTGGGTGATGATGAGCTGGGCGAGCATCGTCTCGCGCCGTCCGCCGAGGAAGGCCGGCACGATGAAGAAGCCGAGCGAGGAGATGAAGACGAGGAGCCCGGCGGCGGCAACGCCCGGCAGCGACAGTTTGAAATAGACGAGCCAGAAGGCATGGGCGGGCGAGGCGCCGAGCGTCTGCGCCGCCTGCACGAGGCGCCGGTCGATGCCGGCCATCACCGGCAGCATGGTCATGACCGCGAGCGGCACCATGGCGTGCACCATGCCGATCATGACGCCGAGCTCGTTGTTGATGAGCGCCAGCGGCTGCGAGACGACCCCGGAGCCGACGAGGATCTCGTTGACGACGCCGGTGCGGCCGAGGAGCAGCATGAAGGCGAAGGTCTTGACGAGATAGCTCGTCCAGAACGGCACCATGACGAAGATGAGCATGCGCCCGCGCATCGCATCCGGCATCCGCGCCAGCCAATAGGCGAGGGGATAGCCGAGGAGGAGCGAGAAGAGCGCCGTGTAGCCGGCGATCTTGAAGGTGATGCCGAGGACGCGGATGTAGACGTCCGTCGTCGCGATGCGCGCGAAGGAGGCAAGGCTGAAGGCGCCCGTCTCGGTGTCCTGCACGCTGAGCACGAGCAGGCGCGCCACCGGGAAGGCGAAGAAGACGACGAGCAGCAGGAAGCCGGGCACGGCAAGCCACAGCGGGCTCGGCCGCCAGGTCCGCGGGCTCGCCGCCGGGAGCGACAGCGCCATCGTCATGGCACGAAGGCCGCGTTGTCCGCGTCCCAGCCCGCCGTGACCGGCTCGCCGAGCCGCGGCACGGGCTCGCCCGGCCACAGCCGCAGGATCGCCTGCGTGCCGGCGCCGAGGTCGGCGATGACGCGGGTCTCGGACCCGGCATAGACCACCTCGGTCACGGTGCCGGTGATGCTGTTGGCGGCACCGGCGCCGACGCGCAGGTGCTCCGGGCGCACCACGAGCGCGCCGCCCTTTCCGCTCGCCGTCACCGCCTCCGGCAGGACAAAGAGGCCGTGCGGCGTCGACAGCCGCGGCCTGCCGTCGCCATGGACGAACTCGCCGCGGAAGATGTTGGAGATGCCGATGAAATCGGCGGCGAAGGCGGTGCGCGGGCGCATGTAGATGTCGTGCGGGGCGCCGATCTGCTCGATGCGCGCGTGGTTCATCAGGCAGATGCGGTCCGACATGGCGAGCGCTTCTTCCTGGTCGTGCGTGACGTAGATGATCGTCGTGCCCGTCTCGCGGTGCAGGCGCTTGATCTCGATCTGCATGTGGTCGCGCAGCTTCTTGTCGAGGGCGCCGAGCGGCTCGTCCATGAGGATGATCGAGGGCTGGTAGACGAAGCAGCGGGCGAGGGCGACGCGCTGCTGCTGGCCGCCGGACAGCGCCCGCGGGAAGCGGTCGGCGAGATGGCCGAGATGCACCATGTCGAGCGCGTCCTTGACGCGCCGGCCGAGCTCGCCGGGCGCGCAGCCGCGCATCTTGAGCGGGAAGGCCACGTTCTCCGCCACCGTCAGGTGCGGGAACAGCGCATAGTGCTGGAAGACGAGGCCGATGTCGCGCTGGTGCACGGGCGTGTCCGACTGGTCGACGCCGTCGATGAAGAGCCGCCCGCTCGAGCGATCGACGAGGCCGCAGACGAGCTGCAGCAGGGTCGTCTTGCCCGAGCCGGAGGGGCCAAGAAGGGTCAGGAACTCGCCCTTCTCGACCGCGAGCTGCGTCGGCTCCAGCGCCGTGACCTGCCCGTACTGCTTGGACAGGCCGTCGACGAGGAGCTTCGGCGGCATGCCGTCGGCATGGGGCATCGGCTGGGGCGCCGAATGGGTCGTCGTGGAGTGGGTCGTCTCTGTCGCCGTCACGGCAACCTCCCGATGCGTGCTCCGGCCATGGTAGACCGGGGCACGCGCTCGCATTCAGGAACTTCGTGTCGCGCGCCGGGGCGCAGCGTGCCTCAGGCCAGCAACCAGCTGTTGAAGCGCTCGGTCACGGCCGCCCGGTTGGCGCTCCACCAGTCCTCGTTGGCCACGGTCATGCGGCTCAGGTTCGACGGCGAGGTCGGCAGGGCCGAGGCGCGCGCGTCGGGGATCGTCTTGTAGGCGTCGAGGTTGGTCGGCCCATAGGCGAGAATCTCGGTGAAGATCGCCTGCTGGGCGGCCTCGGCGCAGAAGCGCACGAACTGGCGGGCCGCGTCGGCGCGCGGGCAGCCCTTGGGGATGCCCCAGCCCTCGATCGAGTAGAGGCCCTGGTTCCAGACGATCTTCGCCGGGGCGCCGCCGTCGATCGCCGCCTGGAAACGCGCGTTCCAGCCGGAGATGAGGTCGACCTCGCCGCTCTGGAGGAGCTGCGTCGACTGGGCGCCGCCGGTCCACCACACGTCGATGTGCGACTTGATCTCGTCGAGCTTCTTGAAGGCGCGGTCGATGTCGAGCGGGTAGAGCTTGTCGAGGGCCACCCCGTCGGCGAGCAGCGCCTGCTCCAGCGTGTCGATGGGGTTCTTGCGCAGAGCGCGGCGGCCGGGAAACTTCTCGACGTCCCAGAAGTCGGCCCAGCTCTGCGGCTCCGCCTTCATGCGGTCGGTGCGATAGGCGAAGACGGTGGAATAGACGTCCGTGCCCATCCACACGGGTGAAATGGCGAGCGGCATCAGGCCCGGCACGTCGGCCTGCGTGAAGCCGATGGGCTCGAGCAGGTTCTGTTTCGTCAGGATGTCGCGGGCCGACAGCGTCAGCGTGCACACGTCCCAGGTGTAGGAGCCGGTATCGACGATGGCCTTGAACTGGGCCGTCGGCTCGGCCTCGCGCGCCACGTTGACGATGCGGATGCCTGTCTTCTGCTCGAAGGGATCGTAGAAGGCCTTGCGGAAGGCCGGGCTGAAGGGACCGCCGGGGTCGGCGACCGTGATCTGGGTCGCTGCCGCGGCGCGGCCGACGAGCGCCGGCATCGCGAGGGCGGCGAGGCTGGCGCCGGCGCCAGCCTTCAAGAGGCTGCGGCGGTTGAGGAACATCTTGTCTTTGTTCATGTCTGGCCTCCTGCAGGCGCGGTGCCTGCCTTTCCCCTCTGGTGTGAACGGGCGGTGGGGGTTCAGCCCCTTCTCGCCGCCCGGCTGGCGAGAAACTGCTCCATCATCCGCGCCGGCTCGCCCGACGCGTAGGCCTCGCGCTGGATGCGCACGCCGGCGGACAATGCGTCGCGGAAGCCCGCCTCCGTCATCTCGCGGAAGCGCTGGCGGTCGAGGCGCATGGCGGTCGGCGGCTTTTCGGCGAGATGCCCGGCGAGGGCGAGCGCCTCCTCCATGACCTTGTCCTGCGGGACGAGGCGGCTGAGGACGCCGATGCGGTAGCATTCCTCGGCATCCATCATGCGGCCGGTGAGCGTGAGGTCGATGGTGTGCGCAAGGCCGATGATCTCGCGCATGATCCACGGCCCGGTGGTGCTGGCGATACCGGAATTGATCTCCGGCTGGCCCATCTTGACCCCCGGATGGCCGATGCGCAGATCGCACAGCAGCGCCACCTGGAAGGCCGAGCCGGCGGCCACGCCGTTGACGGCGGCGATGATCGGCTTCGACAGCGAACGGATGCGGTCGTAGAGCCGCTCCCATTCGCCGACCCAGGCCTCGGCCCGGTTCGCGTCGAAGGTCTTCGTCTCGTTGAGGTCCTGACCGGCGCCGAAAGCCCGCTCGCCCGCCCCGGTGAGGATGATCGCGCGGACGGCAGCATCGTCCTCCATCGCATCCAGCGCCTCGACGAGCGCGACACGCATGGCCGAATTCCAGGCGTTGAGCACCTGGGGGCGGTTCAGCGTGACGATGCCGACGTTCCCCCGTTTCTCTCTGAGCACGAACTCCGACATCGTCAACCCTTTGTCATTGATATGTTTTATTGACATGCAATAAAGTCTATTGAATGTTCATCGAACGAATTGGCCTTGTCAACGGCATTTGTGAAATTGGTTGCGATTCGACGGGAGTGGCGAAGATGGCGGACACGAGCGCGGCGGCGCCGGCAAAGCGGGGCAGGGCGGGGAACGGCCGAGAGAAGGGTGGCGACACCCTCATGGTGATGTCGGTGGAGAAGGCCTTCCGCGTGCTCGAGGCGTTCGGCGGCCAGCGCCAGACCATGAGCCTGTCGCAGGTCGCGGCGGCGACGGACATGGACGTCAGCGCCGCCCAGCGCTTCACCCACACGCTCACGCGCCTCGGCTACCTGCGCAAGGACCCGGAGACGAAGCGCTTCGAGCTGACGCCGAAGAGCCTCGACCTCGGCTACCACTTCCTGCGCGGCAACCGCCTCATCGAGCGGGCGATGCCCTATCTCATGCATCTCAGCAAGGAGACGGAGGAGACGGTCAACCTCACGGTGCTCGACGATACGCACATCATCTTCGTCTCGCGCTTCATGAGCCGGCACATGCTCAACACCGACGTGATCATCGGCACGCGCATGCCGGCCTATTGCACCGCGCCGGGCATCGCCATGCTGTCGTGCCTGCCGGAGGCGGAGGCGCTCGCCATCATCGACCGGTCGGATCTCAAGCCCCACACGGCCCACACCACCTTCCAGCGCGAGGAGCTTGCCGCCAAGCTCCGGCTGTCGGCCGAGCGCGGCTTCGCCACCGCCTTCAGCGAGTTCTACAACGGCGATGCCTCCGTCGCGGCGGCCATCCTCGATGAGCACGGCCGGCCGGAGGGCGCCATCAACATCGCCGTGTCCTACGCCCGCTATACGCAGGAGGAGGTCATCGAGCGCTTCAGCTCCCTCGTCGTCGCCGCCGCGCGCGCTGTCTCGCGCAACTGACCAGGCGGGCCTTGACAGGCCGGCGCGATAGGCCTCGTATAGATAATAAGAATTATTGCAATACGATAATAACTATAGGGGAATATCGGCCATGGCAGGCGGCGACAATGGCGCCAGCGCGGCGGGAGAGGGGCGCTTCGTACAGGCGGTGCCGCGCGAGGCCGAGCGGGTGCGCTTCACCATCGACGGCAAGAGCGCGGAGGCGCAGGCCGGCGACAGCCTTCTCGCCGCCATCCTCGTTCAACGGCCTGTCCTGCGCCGGCACGAGTTCGACGGCGGCGAGCGTGCCGGCTTCTGCCTCATGGGCGCCTGCCAGGATTGCTGGGTGTGGAGCGAGGCCGGCGAGCGTCTGCGCGCCTGCACCACCCCGGTCGCGGCGGGCATGGCGATCGTGACCGAGCCGCCGGCGGAGCGCTTCGCCCATGGCCGAGCTCATGGCTGAGGTCGTCATCGTCGGGGCCGGTCCGGCCGGCATCCGGGCGGCGGGCATCCTCGCGGCGCAGGGCCTCCGGCCGATCCTCGTCGACGAGGGCCGCCAGGCCGGCGGGCAGGGCTACCGCCGCCCCTCGCCGGGCCTTGCCCTCGACATGGATACCCTCATGGGCACCGAGGCGGGGAAATACAAAGCCCTGCACGCCGATTTCGCCGCCCTCCTAAATCGGATCGACTACCGGCCGCGTACGCTCGTCTGGGGCATCGAGGACCGGCGGCTCCACTGCGTCCGCGACGGCCGCCAGACGACCATCGCCTTCGATGCGCTCATCGTCGCCACCGGCGCCATGGATCGCATCGCACCACTGCCGGGCTGGATCCTGCCAGGCGTCTTCACCCTCGGCGGCGCCCAGGCCGTGCTGAAGGACCAGGGCTGCCTCGTCGGCCGGCGCGTCGCCTTTCTCGGCGCCTCGCCGCTCCTGTCGCTCGCGGCGCTGCAATACCGCAAGCTCGGCGCCGAGGTCGTGGCCGTCTGCGACACCTCATCCTTCCGCGACAAGATCGCGGCCCTGCCGCAGCTCGCCGCCGTGCCGCGCACGCTGGCGCGCGGCATCGCCTATCTGGCCGCCCTGAAGCGCGCCCGCGTGCCCCTGTTCGACGGTGTCACGCCGCTCGCGATCGAGGGGGAGGCGGGCGTGACGGCCCTGCGTTTCCGCGACGGGCGCGGGCACGAGCGGCGCATCGCCTGCGATGCGGTGGCGCTCGGCTACGGCCTCAAGCCCGAGACCCAGCTCGCCGAGCTCGCCGGGGCGCGCTTCGCCTTCGATGCCCGCTTCCGACTATGGCTGCCGGTGACCGACGAGGACGGCCGGGCCGGCGAAGGGCTCTATCTGGCGGGCGACGGCGCGGCGATCGGCGGCGCCGATGCGGCGGAGGCGAGCGGTGCGCTCGCCGCGCTCGCCGTGCTCCATGATCTCGGTCTGCGATCAGAACACGACGAGCGCCCCGCGCTGCGCCGCCGGCTCGCTCGCCTGCGCCGCTTCCAGCAGGGGTTGGCGCGGGCCTTCCGCTGGCCGGTTGCGGCGCTCGCCCGCCTTTCCGACGAGGTCGCCGTCTGCCGCTGCGAGCATGTGACGGCGGGCGACATCCGCCGGGCGATGGATGCCGACCTCGGCCCCGTCGACGTCAACCGCGTCAAGGCCATCACCCGCTGCGGCATGGGTCGTTGCCAAGGCCGCGTCTGCGGCCCGGCGCTGCAGGAAATCGCGGCCGCCCATGCCGGCCTGCCGGTCGAGGCGGTGGGCCGGCTGCGCGGCCAGGCACCGCTCAAGCCCGTTCCGCTCGGCATCCTCGAGGAGGAAGAGGCATGACGATGCGCCGGACGGATGTCGTCATCGTCGGTGGCGGGCTCATCGGCGCCTGGACGGCCTTCTTCCTCGCCCGGCGCGGCCGCAAGGTCGTGCTGGTCGAGAAAGGGGTAGTCGGCGCCCAGTCGAGCGGCACCAATTTCGGCAACCTGCGCCTGCAGGGCCGCTTTCCGGGGCAATATCCCCTGTCGCTGCGCGCGCAGGCGCTGTGGGAGGACATTGAGGAGCTCATCGGCGACCGCTGCGAATTCGACCCGAGCGGCCATCTCTACATCGCCTTCAATGACGCGGAACGCGAGAAGCTCGAGAAATACGCCGCCGTTTCCGAGAGCCACGGCCTCGCCATCGAGCATCTCGGCGCAGCCGACCTTGCCCGGCGCTATCCCTGGCTGAGCGGCAAGGCGGTGGCGGCCACATTCTCGCCGCGCGATGCCACCGCCAATCCGCGTCTCGTCACGCCTGCCGTGGCGCGTGCGGCCAAGGCGCTCGGCGTCGAGGTCGTGGAGCAGTGCACCGTGATGCAGGCGCGCCGCGAGGCGGCGGGTTTCGTGCTGGAGACGGCGGACGGCCGGAGCTTCGGCTGCGACCATCTCGTCAATGCCGCCGGGGCCTGGGCGGGCGAGATCGCGCAAATGTTCGGCGAGGGCGCGCCGCTCTTTCCCGCCGGGCCGCCACAGTTCGTCACGGAGCCGTTCCCCTATTTCATCCGCCCCTCGGTGCAGGCGGTGGACGGCACGGTCATCTTCCGCCAGATCCCGCGCGGCAACGTCATCCTCGCCGGCTATCCGCGCACGGCGGCGGACCCGATCCGCAACCGCGCGCCCGTGCCGCCGGCGAAGACCCTCGCCGCCATGCGTCACCTGACGGCGGTGGTGCCGGCGCTGCGCGACTGCCACGTCATCCGCGTCTGGTCCGGCATCGAGGGCTACCTGCCCGACATGATCCCGGTGATCGGGCCGAGCATGACGACGGACGGGCTCTTCCATGCCTTCGGCTTCTGCGGCCACGGCTTCCAGATCGGCCCGGGCGTCGGGCTGTGCCTCAGCGAGATGATCTGCGACGGCAGCACCGAGACGCCGCTTGACCCCTTCTCCATCGCCCGCTTCCGCGGTGCCGTCGCGGAAGACGAGAAATTCCGGCGGGAGTTCGATCTTCCGGCCGCAGCCAGATGAGGGCGCCTTGAGCCAGCACGTCGTCGTCATCGGGGCCGGCCTCATGGGGGCGACGACGGCGCTCGCCTGCCTCGAACGCGGGCATCGCGTCACCATCCTCGATCCGGGCGAACCCGGCGGGGCGCAGGCGGCGAGCTACGGCAACGGCTGCTGGATCAACAACGGCGCGCTCATGCCCGTCTCGGTGCCGGGCCTGTGGCGGCAGGTGCCCGGCTACCTCATGGATCCGCTCGGCCCCTTCGCCATCCGCTGGCGCTACCTGCCGCGGCTCCTGCCGTGGCTCGCGCGCTTCGTGCGGGCCGGCGCCACGCTTGCCAAGGTCGAGGCGACGGTGCGGGCACGCCGCCCGCTGCTCGACGGCACGGTGGCGAGCCACACGGCTCTCGCCGAGGCCGCCGGCGTGTCCGACCTCATCGTCAAGCGCGGCCTGCTCTACCTCTATCCGGACCGTGCGCATTTCCTCTCCGAAGCGCTCGACTGGCGCATGCGGCGCGAGAACGGCATCGTCTGTCGCGAGCTCGACGAACAGGCGCTGCGCGCGCTCGAGCCGGGCATCGGCCCCGCCTATCGCTTCGGCGTGCATGTGCCCGAGGCAGGCTGCAACCTCACCGATCCCGGCGCCTATGTGGCGGCGCTGGTCGCCCACGCGCGGAGCCTCGGCGCGCGCGTCGAGCGCTCGCGCGCGACAGGGTTCGCCCTGTCCGGCACGCGCCTTGCCGCCGTCATCACCGAGACAGGTGAGATCGCCTGCGACAAGGCGGTGATCGCGGCCGGCGCCTGGTCGGGGGCGCTCGCCCGCCAGGCGGGCGATGCCGTGTCGCTCGAGACGGAGCGCGGCTACCACGTCGTGGTGCGCGATCCGGAATATGTGCCCCGCCACCCGATCATGACGAGCGACGGCAAGATGGCGGTGACGATGACGCGGGCCGGCCTGCGGGCCGCCGGGCAGGTCGAGCTCGGCGGCCTCGCCGCGCCGCCGGATTGGCGCAGGGCCGACATCCAGCTCGCCTATCTCAACCGCGTCTTCCCGGCCCTGTCGGCGCGGCCGGACGAGGCGCGCCTGTCGCGCTGGATGGGCCATCGTCCCTCGACGCCGGACGGGCTGCCGAGCCTCGGCCGGGCCTCGGCCAGCCCCGACATCGTGCACAATTTCGGCCACGGCCACACCGGCGTGTCGATGGCGCCGGCAAGCGCCCGCCTCGTCGCCGATCTCGTCGCCGGCCGGCCGCCGGCCATCGACCCCACCCCCTATGCGCCGCAGCGCTTCAGCCGCCGCCGTGGCGCCTGACGAGGTGAAGGGATGACAGGACGCACCTTCCTCTATCTCGACGAGGCCACGGTCTCCACCTTGATCGGCGATGTCGCAGCGGCGCGCGAGGCGGTCGCCGCCGCCTTCGCCGCCCACCGGGTGGAGCCGGCCCTGACGCGGCCCAAGCTGTCGCTCGACGTGCGCCCGGGACACGCCTTCCAGTCGATGTGCGCCGCCTCGCCGACGCTCGGGCTCGCCGTCAACAAGTGGTACGGCTTCACCGAGCACGGCATCGACGCCAGCCTGTCGCTCAACGACCTCGCCAGCGGCCGCCTGCTCGCCTTCATGGACGGCAACGCCTTCACCGGCGTGCGCACGGCGGCGATATCGGCTGCCGCGGCCGTGCATCTTGCCCCGTCCGACAGCCGCACCATCGGCTTCGTCGGCTGCGGCCTGCAGGCCGAGAGCCATCTTGCGGCGCTCGGCTCCGCCGTGCCGTCGCTCAGCGCCGTGCGGGCCTTCAGCCGCACGCGGGCTTCGGCGGAGCGCCTCGCGGAGAAGGCGCACGCCATGGGCCTCGACGCCGTCGCCACCGAGGACTGCGCTGCCCTCCTGGCCGAATGCGACATCGTCGTCACCAGCGTGCCGATGCGGCCGGGCTTCCAGCCGTTTCTCGACGCGCAGCTCTTGAAGCCGGGTGCCTTCGTCGCCGCCGTCGATGTCGGCCGCAGCTGGATCGGCGAGAGCCTCGCCGCCTTCGACACGCTCGCCATCGATGATCGCAGCCAGGCGGGTGACTATGCCGGCCTCATCGCAGGACGGCCGGCGCCCGGCTATGACGCCGATCTCGCGGCGCTGTGCGCCGGGGAGGGCGAGCGCCCGCGGCCGGGCGAGCGGTCGATGTTTCTCTTCCGCGGCTTTGCGCTCGCGGATCTCGCGGTCGCGGCGCTCGTCTACAGGCGGGCGATCGAGAGCGGCGCGGGCGTGCCGCTCGGCAGGTAGGGGCCCTGCGCAGGCCGTGACAAGGCCGGTCCTTCGTGAGAAGAGGGCATACCTGCCGCGCGACCTGCGATAACAGCCAGGGGCCATGTTCCGCGTCCTCGCCGTCTGCCTCGCTGCCGTCTTTGTCCATCTGGCCCTTCCGGCGACGGCGGCCGGGCCGGACGCACGCCCCGTCCGGGTCCTCACCTCCTTCCCGCCGCAGTTCCTGGAGCCGTACAGGCGGGCCTTCGAGGAGCGCCACCCCGGCAGCACGATCGAATTCGTGCAGCGCAAGACGACGGCGGCGGTGGCCGGCATCGTCGGCGGCCGGCAGAGGGCGGACGTCTTCTGGGCCTCGGCGCCCGATGCCTTCGAGATCCTGAAGGCGGCCGGCCGGCTGGCGCGCCTCAAGCCGCGCCCGACGGGCGCGCCGGAGCGCATCGCCGGCTATCCGGTGAACGACCCGGACGGCGCCTATCTCGGCTTTGCCTTGTCGGGCTACGGCTTCGTCTACAATCCCGACTACTTGGCCGAGAAGGGCTTGCCGGTGCCGCGCGCCTGGTCGGACCTCGCGGCGCCGATCTATGCCGGACACATCGGCATCAGCGCGCCCTCGCGCTCCGGCACCATGCACCTCATGGTCGAGGCCATCCTGCAGGTCTACGGCTGGGAGCGCGGCTGGGGCCTGTGGTCCGAGATCGGCGGCAATCTCGCCACCGTCACCGCGCGCAGCTTCGGCGTTTCGGCAGGCGTTGCGGGCGGGCGCTTCGGCGTCGGCCCCTCCATCGATTTCCTCGCCAACCAGGACAGCCTGCCCAGGGGCTCGACCGCCTTTGCCCTGCCGGAGGAGACGCTGTTCGTGCCGGCGAGCATCGCGGTGCTGCGGGATGCGGACAACCGCGAGGGCGCCGAGCGGTTCGTCGATCTCGTGCTCTCGCCCGAGGGGCAGGCGATCCTGCTCGAGCCCGCCATCGCCCGGCTG
This sequence comes from Chelatococcus caeni, assembly GCF_014196925.1. Lineage (GTDB taxonomy): Bacteria > Pseudomonadota > Alphaproteobacteria > Rhizobiales > Beijerinckiaceae > Chelatococcus_A > Chelatococcus_A caeni. The sequence goes on from NZ_JACIEN010000005.1 coordinate 250,567, forward strand.
CCGATCTCCCCGGCCGCCTATCCCGCCGGGGAGACGGCGCCGGACAGCCCCTTCCGCCGCGAGGGCCTGTTCGCGCACGGGCTGTTCGATCCGCGCCTGTCGGCCGCCCGCTACGAGCTCGTCAACATCATCTTCGACGAGATGATCACCTTCCGCCGTGCCGAGCTCGCGCGCCTCTGGCGGTCGGTGCGGACGGTGGAGGCGGCGCTGGTACGGCGCGGCGATGCGGAGGCGGCGCGCCTGGTCGGCGAGGCGCGCGACGCCCTCACGCGCCCGCCCGTGGGCGCGGACGAGGCCATGGACCTCGAGCGCTGGCGGACGCTGGAGCGCGTGCGCCGCGGCGTTCCCGCTCCCGAGCCGCAGGCGCGGCTCGAAGCGCGCATCAAGGCTGCGATCGACGACAACCTGCGCCGGGCCGCCCGGGCCGTGGCCGAGGCGGCCGCCCGGCTCGACCCACGCGCCGCAGGTGGCGGCGCCTCCGGTGCGGAGGCCTTGCCGCCATGAGCCGCAGGGCAAGGCTCGGCATCGGCGGGCGCCTCCTCCTCGCCTTCCTCGGCGTCGGCGGGCTGGCGGTCGGGGCCTGCATCGTCGGCTGGCTGTCCTATGCGCGCCTCAGCGAGGAGCTGAACGCCGTCGCGACCGATCACCTGCCGGCGCTCGCCTTTTCCGCGCGCCTGGCGGAGGCGGGCGCCAACGTCATCGCCAGCACGCCCGACCTTGCCGTCGCCGAGCGGCGCGAGGCCTATGATGCGACGCGCAAGGTGCTCGTCGGGCGGCTCGCCGTGCTGCGCTCCGTGCTCGATACGCGCAGCAGCGAGGATTCATTGCCGCCGGAACTCATCGTCGTGACCGAGGGCATCGAGGCCAATCTTCAGGCCATCGACCGGGTGGCGGAGCTGCGCTTTCCGCTCGGCGAACGGGCGCGGGAGATGAGCGAGGAATTGCGCTGGCTGCAGGCGGACCTCATCGAGGAGGTCGAGCCGCTGATCGACGACGCCCGGTTCAACATGGAATCGGCCATCGGCCGCGTCGGGCCGGGCGAGGCCGCGGAAGCGGGACGCCGCACGCTGCGCGAGGAGAGCCGCAAGAGCGAGGCGCTTCTCACGATCAACGCCCACGCCAACCTCGTCGTCGGGCTCCTGGGGCGGCTCGCGACCGTGCCGACCGTCGAGGACCTCGACGAGACGAGCAATTTCATCGGCGAGATCGCCGATCAGCTCGACATCGAGACGAAGGCGCTCGCGAGCTGGACCGACACCATCACGGTGAGCCAGATCGTGGCGCGCCTGCTCGCCGTCTCCGATAGCAAGGCCGGCCTTGCCGCCCTCAAGCGGGCGGAGCTCGCCGCCATTGCCGAGGCACAGGCGCTGCTCGCCGAGAACAGGCGTCTCGTCACCCAACTCGGCGCGCTCGTCTCGCAGGAGGTCAGCCGCACGGAGGTGATCGCGCGGCGGGCGGCCGAGCGCTCGGCCGCCGCCATCGTGGTGGGCCGCAACCTCCTCCTCGCCATCGCCGTTGCCTCGCTCGCCATCGCCATCGTCGTGGGCTGGTTCTACGTGCGCCGCAGCCTCGTCGCGCGCCTCGAGGGCCTGACGCTCGCCGCGACGACGATCGCGAGCGGGCCGACCATGCCGGTGCTGCCGCCGCCGACCGACGATGAGCTCGGCGACCTTGCGAAGGCGCTCGCGGTGTTCCGGCAGACGCGGGACGACCTCGTCCAGGCCGCCAAGCTCGCCGCCCTCGGCCAGATGGCGGCGGGCATCAGCCACGAGCTCAACCAGCCGCTCGCCGCGATCCGCTCCCACGCGCACAACAGCGCCGTCATCATCGCGCGCGGGCGCATGGACGAGGCGCGGGCGAGCCTGGAGCGGATCCAGGGCCTGACGGCCCGGATGGCCGAGCTCATCCGCCATCTCAAGCGTTTCGCCCGGCGCCCGGCGCCGACGCTCGAGCCGGTGGACCTGAAGGCCGTGGTCGATGGCGCGCTCAGCCTCTTCGCGCAGCGCCTCGACGAGGAGCGCGTCGATGTGCGGCTCGAATTCCCCGAGGGTCCCGTGACGGTCGAGGCGGAGGAGATCCGCCTGGAGCAGGTCGTCGTCAATCTTGTCTCGAATGCGCTCGATGCGCTCGACCGGGGCGAGGAGCGGCGCATCGCCATCGGTGCGGAGGTGAAGGGCGGGCGCGTGCTGCTGTCCGTCAGGGACAGCGGCTCGGGCATCGACGCGGAGGCGCACGCCGCCGTCTTCGATCCGTTCTTCACCACCAAGCCGGCGGGGCTGGGGCTCGGCCTCGGCCTGTCGATGTCCTACAACATCGTCAAGGACTTCGGCGGCGATCTCTCGCTGGCTGAGACGGGGCCGGCGGGCACGACCTTCGTGGTCGATCTTGCTGCAGCGGGGCGGGCATGAGCATGGCGGACGGGATGGGGGCGCGGATCGTTCTGGTCGACGACGACGGGGAGGTGCGCGACGCCTACCGGCTGACGCTGGAGCTCGACGGGCTTGCCGTCACCGCCGTCGGCTCGGCGCGCGAGGTGCTCGACCTCCTGACGGCGGACGTGCCGGCCGTGGTCCTTAGCGACGTGCGCATGCCGGGGCTCGACGGCTTCGGCCTTCTGGAGGCGGTGCGCGCCATCGATGCCGAGATCCCTGTGGTGCTCGTGACCGGCCATGCCGACGTGCCGATGGCGATCAAGGCGGTGCGGGCGGGCGCCTGGGACTTCATCGAGAAGCCGGCCGATCCGGTCAGGCTCGTCGAGACGCTGCGGCGCGCCCTGGCGCATCGCGCGCTCATCCTCGAAAACCGGACGCTGCGGACGGGTGCGGCCGACCGGGACCCCTTCGCCGGGCGGCTCGTCGGCCGCTCGGCCGCCGTCGAGCGGCTGCGCCGCACCCTGCGCACCCTCGCCGATGCGGAGACGGACGTGCTCCTCTTCGGCGAGACGGGTACGGGCAAGGAGGTGGCGGCGCGGGCCCTGCATGATTTCGGCCGGCGCGCCAAGGGCCGCTTCGTCGCCGTCAATTGCGGCGCGATCCCCGAGACGATGATCGAGAGCGAGTTGTTCGGCCACGAGCCGGGCGCCTTCACCGGCGCGCGCGAGCGGCGCATCGGCAAGATCGAGCACGCGAGCGGCGGCACGCTCTTTCTCGACGAGATTGAATCGATGCCCCTGCCGGCGCAGGTCCGGCTGCTGCGCGTGCTGCAGGAGCGCACCATCGAGCGGCTCGGCTCGAACCGGGAAATCCCGGTCGATCTGCGCGTCGTCGCCGCGACCAAGGCCGATCTCGCCGAGCTCGCGGGCCGCGGCGCCTTCCGCGAGGATCTCGTCTATCGCCTCAACGTCATCACGCTGCGCCTGCCGCCGCTGCGCGAGCGGCGCGAGGACGTGCCCCTGCTCTTCGCCCATTTCCTCGATCTCGCCGCCCAGCGGCAGGGCCGGGCGGCGCCTCCGCCCGATCCGGCGCTCAGCGAGCGGCTCAGGCAGCAGGACTGGCCCGGCAACGTGCGCGAGCTGCGCAACGCGGCCGAGCGCTATCTCCTCGGGCTGGACGAGGACGAGCCGCAGCAGCCCGTGCGCGGCGGCGCGGGGCTCCAGAGCCTCGAGGAGCAGACGGAGGCGGTCGAAAGGCGCATCATCGAGGAGACGCTGGCGCAGTTCTCCGGGCGCATCGGGGTTACGGCCGAAGCGCTCGGCATCACGCGCAAGACCCTCTACCTGAAGATGAAGAAATACGACCTCGGCCGCGGCACCGCGATCGACGCCTGATGTTACCCACCTGACCCATCGGTCGCCGGCGTTGTTACCCGCCTGACCCGTCCGCGGGGGCCGTCGTCTGCGCAAGCCCTTGCAGCGTGCCGTTTCCGGCATCTGGCCCGCTTGTTGCTGGAAAGGGCGTGCTGCCTTCGGGTGGCCCAGCAGAACAGCCCATTCGGGAGGAAAAAGATGCCACGTCATTACGCCGCCGCCGCGGCGCTGATCGGTGCTGCCCTGTTCACGGGTGTCGCCTTTGCCCAGACCGGCAAGGTCACGGTCGTGACCTCCTTCTCCAAGGACGTGACGGACCCGTTCAAGCAGGCCTTCGAGAAGGCCCATCCGGGCGTCACGCTCGACGTGCAGAACCGCAACACCAATGCCGGCGTGAAATATCTCGAGGAGACGAAGGCCAACAACCAGGTCGACCTGTTCTGGGCCTCGGCGCCCGACGCCTTCGAGGTGCTGAAGGGCAAGGGCCTGCTCGAAGCCTACAAGCCCAAGGCCGAGGGCATCCCCGACAAGATCGGCTCCTATCCGATCAATGATCCGGCCGGCTTCTATTCGGGCTTTGCCGCCTCCGGCTACGGCATCATGTGGAACGAGCGCTACGCCAAGGCCAACGAGCTGCCCGAGCCGAAGGACTGGCAGGACCTCGCCAAGGCGGTCTACTTCGACCATGTCGCCATGGCGGCGCCGTCGCGCTCGGGCACGACGCACCTGACCATCGAGACCATCCTGCAGGGCGAGGGCTGGGAGAAGGGCTGGCGCACGCTCAAGGAGGTGTCCGGCAACTTCCGCCAGATCACCGAGCGCTCCTTCGGCGTGCCCGAGGCCGTCAATTCCGGCCAGGTCGGCTTCGGCATCGTCATCGACTTCTTCGCCTTCTCCTCGCAGGCTTCCGGCTTCCCGGTGAAATTCGTCTATCCGACGGTGACGACCATCGTGCCGGCCAATGTCGCGGTCGTCGCCAATGCGCCGAACAAGGCAGGCGCCCAGGCCTTCGTCGACTATCTCATCTCGCCCGCCGGGCAGGAGGTGCTGCTCGAGCCGAGCATCCGCCGCCTGCCGGTCAACCCGGCCGTCTATGACAAGGCCCCGGCCGACTATCCCAACCCCTTCAAGGATCCCTCCCTCGGGGCGCGGGTGAAGTTCGACGTCGAGGTGTCGGAGAAGCGCTCCAACGTCGTCGACGTGCTCTACGACCAGACCGTCACTTTCCAGCTCGACGCCCTGAAGGCGGCGACCAAGGCCATCCATGACGCCGAGGCGGCCCTCGCGAAGAAGGACAACGCCGAGGCCCGGGCCCTCGTCAGCGAGGCGCGCGACCTCGTCGCCGCCATGCCCATTACCGCGGAACAGGCCGCTTCACCCGAGATCACCGGCGCCTTCACCGGCGGCAAGGAGAAGGGCGCCCGCCAGGCCGAGCTCGAGCAGCAGTGGTCCGCCTTCGCCAAGGAGCGCTATGCGCAGGCGCAGGCCAAGGCCGAAGAGGTGCTCAAGCGCGCGCGCTGATCCCGCGCCACGACCGGGCGGCTCCCCGGCGGGGCCGCCCCCACGGTTTCATGTCCATTCGGGGGAGCGTCCATGGCTGACGCCACGACCGCCGGGCGTGCGCATGCGCCGTCCGGACCTTTCCGGCATTTCATGACGTCCGCGACGCCGGGGCAGCTCGCCCTCGCCCTCGCGATCACCGTCTTCCTCGCCCTCTTCCTCATCATCCCGGTGGGGACGGTGATCTACGTCGCCTTCACGGAGAAGGGCACGGGCACCTTCACGCTCGTCAATTTCGTCGACTTCGCGCGGACGGACCTCTTCATCCGCTCCTTCTGGAACTCCGTCTATGTCTCGGCGATGTCGGTGGTTCTCGCCTCGATCTTCGCCCTGCCGCTCGCCTATATCACCACGCGCTTCGACTTCCGCGGCGCGATGCTGATCCAGACGCTGGGCTTCCTGCCGCTGATCATGCCGCCCTTCGTCGGCGCGGTCGCGATGCTGCTGCTCTTCGGGCGCAACGGCACGGTGAACCTCCTGCTCAACGACTGGTTCGGCTTCCGCATCCCCTTCATGGAGGGGCTGAACGGCGTCATCTTCGTGCAGGCGGTGCACTATTTCCCGTTCATCCTCATCAACCTGTCGGCGGCGTTGCGCAACATCGACCGGGCGATGGAGGAGGCGGCGCAGAACCTCGGCTGCTCGGGCTTCCGCCTGTTCCGCCGCATCGTCTTCCCGCTCGCCATGCCCGGCTACATCGCCGGCGCCTCGCTCGTCTTCGTCAAGGTCTTTGACGACCTCGCGACGCCGCTCCTCCTCAACGTCAAGGACATGCTGGCGCCGCAGGCCTATCTGCGCGTCACCTCCATCGGCATCGCCGATCCGATGGGCTACGTCATCTCGGTGGTGCTCATCGTGATGTCGATCCTCGCCATGTGGGTGTCGGCGCGGGCCATGCGCGGCAAGGACTACGCCACGGTCCAGCGCGGCGGCGGAGGCCTCGCCAGGCGGCAGATGCGGCCGTGGGAGAGCGTCGCGGCCTATGCGGCCGTCTTCCTCATCCTTCTGCTCGTGCTCGCGCCCCACATCGGGCTCCTGCTCCTGTCCTTCGCCACGATCTGGTCCTTCAGCCCGCTGCCCGACGGCTTCACCCTCGCGCATTACGGCCGCGTGTTCGGGGAGAGCTTCGTCTACGTCAAGAACACGCTGATCTATGCCTCGCTCGCCGGGCTCATCGACGTGGTGCTCGGCACGGCCATCGCCTATCTCGTGCTGCGCACGAAGCTCATCGGCCGGCAATGGCTCGACTGGGCGGCGACGGCGGCGCTCGCCATTCCCGGCGTCGTGCTCGGCATCGGCTATCTGCGCACCTTCTACGGCGTGCAGCTGCCGGACGGGACGCCGCTCGCCACGCTGTGGATCGTGATCGTCCTGGCGCTCGCCATCCGGCGCCTGCCCTATGCGCTGCGCGCCTGCTACGCCGCGCTCCAGCAGATCTCGGTGTCGCTGGAGGAGGCGGCCGAGAACCTCGGCGCCACCAAGGTGCGCACCGTGCGCCGCATCGTATTGCCGCTGATGGCCGGCGGCATCCTCGCGGGCTTCGTGACGAGCTTCGCCACGGCGGCGGTTGAACTGTCGGCGACGCTGATGCTCGTGCAGTCGAACGCGGATGCGCCGCTCGCCTACGGGCTCTACGTCTTCATGCAATCGGCCGCCGGGCGCGGGCCGGGGGCGGCGCTCGGCGTCATCGCCGTGCTGCTCGTCGCCCTGTGCACCTTCGCCTCGCACCTCATCATCGAGAAGAGCCAGAAGGCCAAGGGGGCGGGGCACTGATGCGCCCCGCCGCCAAGCGCGCCGGCCCCAAGGGAAAAAGCCAATGAACCAGCCCCTTTCCGTCTCCACGCTCGGCGCCCAGGCCGTCGACGTGGATATCCGCAGCGTCGATCTCTCCTACGGCACCAACCATGTCCTCAAGGGCATCGACCTCCACATCCGGCCCGGCGAGTTCTTCGCCTTCCTCGGCCCGTCGGGCTGCGGGAAGACGACGTTGCTGCGCCTGATCGCCGGCTTCAACCGCGCCGACGGCGGCGAGGTGCTGGTCGGCGGGCGGGAGGTGTCGCACCTGCCGCCGTGGAAGCGCGACGTCGGCATGGTCTTCCAGTCCTATGCCCTGTGGCCGCACATGAGCGTGAAGCGCAACGTCGCCTTCGGCCTCGAGGAAAGGAAGGTGCCCAGGGCCGAGATCGAGCGGCGCGTCGCGGCCGCGCTCGAGCTCGTCGGCCTCGCCCATCTCGCCGACCGCCGCCCCTCGCAGCTCTCCGGCGGCCAGCAGCAGCGCGTCGCCGTGGCGCGGACCATCGCCATCGAGCCCAAGGTGCTGCTGCTCGACGAGCCCCTCTCCAACCTCGACGCGAAGATGCGCGTGCAGGTCCGGCGCGAGCTGCGCGATCTGCAGCAGCGGCTCGGCCTGACGACGATCTTCGTCACGCACGACCAGGAGGAGGCGAACACGATCTGCGACCGCATCGCCGTCATGAACGACGGCGCGGTGCAGCAGGTCGGCTCGCCCATGGAGCTCTACGAGAAGCCGGCCAACCTGTTCGTCGCCAGCTTCCTCGGCACGGCCAACATCGTGCCCGGCCGCGTGATCGAGGAGGGCGGGGCGCGCCTCTTCGAGATCGACGCCGGCGTGCGCCTGCCGATTCCGGCCCATGTCACGGTGCTGGAGGGAGCGAAGCTCGTCTTCCGCCCGCAGCATGCCTCGCTCGGGGCCGACGGCGCCCGCGACGTATCCCTGCCGGGCACCGTCCTGCACAGCGAGTTCCTCGGCTCGACGGTGCGTTACGGGGTCAAGGTCGGCTCGGCCGAGGTCTCGATCGACGTGCCCTTCCAGTCGGGCGAGGCCATCCACAAGCCGGGCGCTGCCGTCGAGGTGGGTCTGTCGCTGAATTCGGCGGTCTGGCTTGCATCCTGAAGGGATGTGCAGCGGTCCGCCGCGTGGCATATGCCTTGCGGTGGTCTCCTTGCGCGGCGGTGTCCTTCCCGCCGCGTAGAGCCGCTCCACATTCGAGCTTCCCAATCCGAGAGCTTCCCATGACGCCGCCCAAGGCCATTCTCTTCGACCTCGACGGAACGCTCGTCGACAGTGCCCGCGACCTGACCGACGCGGTCAACGTTCTTCTCGTCGAGGAGGGGCTGCCGCAGGTGAGCCTCGCGGCGGTCAAGTCGATGATCGGCGACGGGGCGGCGAAGCTCGTGGAGCGGGCGCTCGCCGCGACGGGGGGCGACCTGTCCCGCCTGCCCGCCCATATCGCGCGTTTCCTCGCCATCTACGAGACGGGCGCCGCCCGTCACACGGTGGCCTATCCCGGCGTGCCGGAGGTCCTCCACGAGCTCAGGCAGCGCGGGCTGAGGCTCGCCGTCGTCACCAACAAGCCCCATGCGGCGACCATGGATATCCTCGAGGCGCTCGGCCTCGCCGGCTTCTTCGGCGCGGTGATCGGCGGCGACAGCCTGCCCGAGCGCAAGCCGCACCCGGCGCCGCTCCAGGCCGCGCTGGCGCGCCTCGAGGTCTCGCCCGAGGCGGCGATCATGGTCGGCGACAATTATCACGACGTGGAGGCAGCGCGGGCCGCCGGCGTGCGCGCCTTCGCCGTCACCTACGGCTACAGCCACCGGCCGCATACGGAGCTCGGCGCCGACCGCCTCCTCGACACCATGTCCGAGCTGCCGCCCCTCCTCGACGAGGCGGTCGCCGCCTGAGCCTCAGGACCCATCCCATGCGACTGATCCTCGTGCGCCACGGCGAGACGGTGTGGAACGCCGAGCGCCGCCTGCAGGGCCACGCCGACGCCCCCTTGTCGGAGCGCGGCATCGCCCAGGCGCGGCGGGCGGCCGCCTTCTTCGCGGCGGAGCCGGCGCCCGGCCTCGCCGTCTCCTCCGACCTCGGCCGCGCGCGCCGCACGGCCGAGATCCTCGGCTTTCCCGACGCCGTGACGGATCCGCGCCTGCGCGAGATGGACCTCGGCGACTGGACGGGTCGCCATATTGCGGAGATCGAGGCCGAGGACCGGCACGCCTATCGCGACTGGCGGCTCGGCATCCATACGCCGCCCGGCGGCGAGACGTGGCAGGCGTTCCGCACGCGCGTCGGCGCGGCGATCGCGGACATCCTCGCCCGCGCGTCGGGCGATGCGGTCGTCGTAACGCACGAGGGCGTCGTGCGCGCCGCCTGCGATGTCCTGGTCGGGCTCGCGCCCGAAAGCCTCGCCCCACTCGTGCCGGGCGCCATCACCGTCTTCGCCGTGAACCGCGCCGTCTCGCCGGCCGCAGCGCGCCTCCTGACCTTCAACTACGTTTCATCGCCCGACGACCTGAAGATCCGCGGCCTCGACCACGCGCCGGTCTAGCTACCGCACGAAACCCATGGGCTCGCCGGTGTCGGGGTGGCGCATCACGCCCATGGCGATGCCGTAGATGGTCTCGAGCTGCGGCGGCGTCATGATCGCGTCCGGCGTGCCGCGGGCGAGCAGGCGGCCGCCGCGCAGGGCGACGATCTCGTCGCAGAAGCGCGCCGCCATGTTGACGTCGTGCAGCACCACGATGACGGCGAGGCCGCGCTCGTGGGCGAGGCGGCGCACCAGCGCCAGCACCTCGACCTGGTGGGCGACGTCGAGGGCGGAGATCGGCTCGTCGAGCAGCAGGCATTCGGTATCCTGCGCCACCAGCATGGCGAGCCAGGCGCGCTGGCGCTCGCCGCCGGACAGGGTGTCGACCAGCCGGTCGGCGAAGATCTCGACATCGGTGAGCGCCATCGCCTCGGCGACCTTCTCCCGGTCCGTGGCGGAGAAGCGCCCGAGCGCGCCGTGCCAGGGATAGCGGCCGAGCGCCACGAGCTCCTTCACCAGCATGCCCGTGGCGGGCGGCGTCTGCTGCGGCAGATAGCCGACCTTGCGGGCGAAGTCCCGGTCGCCCCATTTCGGCAGCGGCCGGCCGGCGAAGCGCACGGTGCCGGCCGACGGCTGCTGCTGGCGCGCCAGCAGCTTGACCAGCGTCGACTTGCCGGAGCCGTTGTGGCCGATGAGGCCGACAACGCGCTTGGCCGGCAAAGTCAGCGACAGCGGCCCGAGCAGGGTGCGCTCTGGCAGCGCGAAGGCGACGTCGTCGAGCGCGAAGAGCGGGCCGGTCGTGCCGGATGCGGCTTCGGTCGGGCGGGTCAGGAGGTCGAGCATCGGGAGCCTCGTCAGGTGCCGACGGTGAGCGGGAGGAGGTCGGCGGCGGCCGCCGGCTGCATGGCCTGGGCCTCGTGCAGCCGGCGATAGACGCCGCGCGCGGCGAGAAGCTCGTCATGCCGCCCCTGCTCGGCGATGCCGTCCTCGGTGATGACGACGATGCGGTCGGCATGGCGAATGGTGGCGAGGCGATGGGCGATGACGAGCGTCGTGCGTCCCTCCGCCAATTCGTTCAGCGACTGCTGGATCGAGCGTTCGGTCGCGGTGTCGAGCGCCGAGGTCGCCTCGTCGAGGATGAGGATGGGCGGGTTCTTCAGGAAGATGCGGGCGATGGCGAGCCGCTGCTTCTGGCCGCCCGACAGCTTGACGCCGCGTTCGCCGACGACGGTGTCGAGCCCGTCCGGCAGGCTGTCGATGAGCGGGCCGAGGCGGGCGCGCTCGGCCGCGGCGCGGATCTCGTCCTCGCTCGCCTCGAGCCGCCCGTAGGCGATGTTGTCGCGGATGGTGCCGCCGAACAGGAAGACATCCTGCTGCACGATGCCGATCTGCCGGCGCAGCGAGGCGAGCGTCATGTTGCGGACGTCGATGCCGTCGATGGTGATGCGCCCGGCCGTCACCTCGTAGAACCGCGGCAAAAGCGAGATCAGCGTCGTCTTGCCGGCGCCCGAGGGGCCCACGAAGGCGACCGTCTCGCCCGCGGCGATGGCGAGGCTCGTGTCGCTGAGGATGGGGCGGGCCGGGTCGTAGCCGAAGCCGACGCCCTCGAAGCGGATGTCACCCCGGAGCGCCGGCGCCTCGATGGCGCCGGGCCGGTCGACGACGTCCGGCTCGGTCGCGAGCAGCGCCTGGTAGCGCTGGAAACCGGCGATGCCCTTGGGATAGGTCTCGATGACGGCGGCGATCTTGTCGAGCGGGCGGTAGAAGACGCCGACGAGGAGGAGGAAGCCCACGAAGCCGCCGATGGAGAGGCTGCCGCCGACGACGAACCACGTGCCCGCCAGCATGACGAGGATCTGCACCAGGCGCATGCCGACATAGTTGAGCGCCTGGCTCGCCGCCATGATGCGGTAGGCCTCGAGCTTCGTCTGCCGGTAGAGGCGGTTGTCGCGCGCGAACAGGCGCCGCTCGTGCTCCTCGTTGGCGAAGGCCTGCACCACGCGGATGCCGCCGATGTTCTCGACGATGCGGGCGTTGAAGGCGCCGACGCGCCCGTATTGCGCGCGCCAGTTGGTCGTCATGCGGCTGCCGTAGCGCGCGATGACCCAGCCGGTCATCGGCACGATGAGCGCCGTGATCAGCGCGAGCGGCACGTGCACGTAGAGCATCAGCGCGAAGGCGCCGATGAAGGTCATGAGCGCGATGAAGAGGTCCTCGGGCCCGTGGTGGGCCACCTCGCCGATCTCCTCGAGGTCCTTCGTCACCCGCGCCACGAGATGGCCGCTCTGCTCGTTGTCGTAGAAGCGGAAGGAGAGCTTCTGCAGATGGTCGAAGGCCCGGCGCCGCATCTCCGTCTCGATGTTGATGCCGAGCACGTGACCCCAGTAGGTGACGACCGCCATGAGGCCGGTATTGGCGAGATAGACTGCCGTAAGGCCTGCCGCCGCGAGCAGGATCAGCGGCCAGTCGCCGCCCGGCAGCAGCACGTCGACGAAGGCCTTCACCGCCATCGGGAAGCCGAGCTCGAGCAGCCCGGACAGGACGGCGCAGCCGAAGTCGAGGAAGAACAGCGCCCGGTGGGGGCGGTAGTAGGCGATGAAGGCTTTCAGCATGACGGTCCGGTGGTCGCCAGCGCCCCGCCATCGGGCGACGATGGATTGCCCGAGCGCCGGGGCGTCGAAATCCGGCGGACGGCACCGTCGAATACGCCCGCAAAAGGGGGTTGTGCAATGGGCAAGGCGTGAGGAACGGGCATTGTGCGACCGATTTGCGGCATCTGTTGCGTTTCGGGATCGCTTTCCGGCCGCCTGCCGTCTCCGGAGGCCGTGGCAGTGCGCCGGAGGGTTGCAGGCGTCCGGCCTCTCGTGGCGTTTGCGAGTCCAGCAGCAGTAACGTTGAGTGTTCGCTGGGACCGCTTATCTTGGCGAGATGATTTCATCTCAGGCAATGGAGTTCGCGCTCGATACAATTCGCACCGTGGCGGGCGAATTGCCGGCGGAAGCAGCCGTCGAGTGCCGTCGATTCCCGGGTGGATTGGAATCCTCCCGGGTTGGCGAAGTAACCGTCAGGTTCTGCGATCGGCATGGCCGACCGAGACTGCTCCGCACGGTCTTGAAGGAGCTCGACGGCTGGATGGTGCGCGAAGCCTCGATTTACCGGAACCTGGCAACCAAATACGCGCGCGAGCTGTCGCCGCAGCTGCTGGGCGTCATGCATCCTGAACCGGGCAAGGTGTTTCTGTGCATCGAAGCGATACGACGCGCGAAGGCCTGGCCCTGGCAGGATGTGGAACTTGCCGGGGACCTTCTTCGGTGGCTTGCGCGGTTCCATCTCGAGGCAAAGCAGGCACACATCGCGGTGCCGTGTTGGGACTTCGAGGCGCGTCTCGAGGAAATGGCGTATCTGACACAGGCGGCGGTCGCGGGCTGCCGGAAGGATCCGGACCTGCAGCCGCTCGCCCGGAGCCTGCCCGCGATCCGACGGTTGATACTGCAGCAGAAACGGCTGCGCGAGCAGCTCTGCGGCGAGGCGCCGTTCGGGGAGGGCCCCATCCACGGCGATGTTCATTCGGGCAACGTGCTCATCCGCCATCGGCAATCGCGCTTGAGCCCCATCCTGCTGGACTGGGGACGAGCCCGGGTCGGTTCGCCGATCGAAGACATCAGCTCGTGGCTGCAATCCCTCGGCTGCTATGAATGGGAAGCGAAGCGGCGCCACGACAAGCTGCTTTGTGATTATCTTTCGGAAATCGGCCAGGAGCGGAAGATCACCTCAAGCCTTCGTGCAGCCTACTGGGTTGCGGGCGCCCGAAACGCCCTTGCCGGTGCGCTGCTCCACTTCATATGTGCTGTCAAGGACGAGAAACGGAACAAGCGCGAGCGTGCCGAAGCCTTCCGCGCAGCACAGAACTGGACCCGTGTGATCCTCCGCGCGGACGCCTATTCGCGCGCCTAGCTTTCAGCTGCCGCAGCGATTGCGTACGGGTTGACCGCGCCGGCGAGCCGGAGCCTGGCGACGACCATCTCGCTTGCTGCGTTGGGCCTGAGGATCTCGACCTCCGGTGCAGCGCGGCGGAATGTGCGCGGCAACGCTCGAAATGCCGCCCGGCTGCTGGGCTCACCGCCCATGCGGTCATGGAAAAACAAGCAGAAAAACAGGCTATTTCAGGAGTCATATTGTCGCCATAAAACCCGTCAAATTGTAATTAATCAGCATGAACTGCTGGTTGCAATTACCAAACGCAACAATGGTCTAGGTTGCTTTCGGGCAATTCAAGGCTGTTCTCGGCATGAGAATGTTGTCCTCTCCCCATGCGTAAGACGAATGGTGAAGGCGGCAATGGCAATACATGCCGGTGCGGTTTCGATTGAACGGAATACAGGCCGGCTTATTCCGTCTCCATCAGCGGAGGAGATCCCGTGACACTCCCGGCAATTCACGATGACGTCGATCAGTAGCATGTGGTCGCTTCGGGCCACGACCCCCAGCCTTGCCACTGCCGGCACGCCCGCCGGCCAATAAACGCTCCCGCCGCGGAACAGCCGCGTCCGAGGCGAGAGAGCCATCATCCCATTCGCCGGAAGGGGCCGCTCGCCCCAACAACGGCAGCTCCGACATCCTTGCGCTGAACCGGCCCGCACCGCCGCTCGGGAGCGGAGCCTTGGCCGCGCCGCACGAGGAGCCGGACATGTTGCGGAACGTCTGACAGGTCATGCAAACCCGAGATCCCTCCGCGCTTGCGAGCGCCTTCCGGCAAATCCGCCCCGCCTTCGTCGCAGCGGGAACACTGTCGCTGTTCATGAACCTGCTCATGTTCGTGTCGCCGATCTACACCTTGCAGATCTATGATCGGGTGCTGACGAGCCGCAGCGGCATGACCCTGGTGATGATCTCCTGCATCGCGCTCGTCCTGCTCGTGAGTTTCGCGGCGCTGGAGCATTTCCGCAGCCGCATCCTGCTGCACGCCGGCGTCCAGTTCGACCGCCTCCTCGCCGGAGAAAGCTTCGAGGCAGCCCTGGCGTCGGCCTCGCAGACGCGAGGCGTCCATCACGTTCACATCCTGCGCGACCTCGACACGTTGCGCGACGTGTTCTCGGGGGGCATGGTCACGGCACTCATGGACGCGCCGTGGACGCCGATCTTTCTCGGCGTGTGCTTCCTTCTGCATCCGCTCATCGGCCTGGTGGCGCTGGTCGGCGGCCTCGCCATACTGGCCCTGGCCTTCGTGAACGAGCGCGTCACCAAGGCCTCCCTTGTGGCGGCATCCCTCAAGAACCACCAGGCGCTCGACCACCTGACCGCCACGTTGCGCAATGCCGACGCGATCCGCGGCCTCGGCATGGCACCCCAGGTGCGGGCTGCCTGGGCCGAAACGCGCGACGAGGCCCTGCACTTCGGTGTCAGAGCCGGAGAGCGCGGCGTGACGCTTCTCGCGATTTCCAAGTTCCTGCGCATGGCCATTCAGACGGGGGTCATGGGTGTCGGTGCCTATCTCGCCATTCGCCAGGAGATCTCGGGGGGCGTGCTCTTCGCCGCCTCGCTGATCATGGGGCGCGCGCTCGCCCCGATCGAGGGGATCGTCGGGCAGTGGCGCAGTTTCGTCGCTGCCCGCACGGCTCACGCGCGCCTCGAGAACACGCTCAAGTCCCAACCGGCCAGGAAAAAGCCGATGCAGTTGCCGCGCCCGACCGGCGCCATCTCGGTCGAGGGGCTCACCGTCGTGGCGCCCGGCGGCGCGACGCCGGTCGTCGCGGACGTGACGCTCAAGCTCGAGCCCGGCGAAGTCGTCGCCATCATCGGACCGACGGGATCAGGCAAGTCGTCGCTCGCCCGGGCTCTGGTCGGCGCCTGGTCGCCTGTCCACGGCTGCGTGCGACTGGACGGTAACGACCTGCGCCATTTCGATCCGGATCAACTCGGGCGGGCGCTCGGCTATCTGCCGCAGGACGTCGAACTTTTCGCCGGCTCCATCCGCGACAATATCGCCCGGTTCCGGGACGACGCGCCCGACGAGGCCGTGGTCGAGGCGGCCATGCTTGCCTCCACCCATGCCATGATCCAGCGGCTGCCCAAAGGCTACCAAACCGAGATCGGCGAGGATGGGGCCGGGCTCTCGGGCGGCCAGCGCCAGCGGATCGGCCTGGCGCGCGCCCTCTTCGGCAAGCCCGCCTTCGTCGTGCTGGACGAGCCCAACGCCAATCTCGACAGCGACGGCGACATGGCGCTCGCCCAGGCGATCCGCAATCTCCGCTCGGAGGGGGTGACGATCGCGATCGTCACCCACCGGCCGAATCTCCTCTCGATCGTGGACTGGATCATCCTCATGCACGAAGGCCGTGTCGCGCGCGTCGGCACGCGTGACGAGCTCCTGCCGTTGCTCCTCGGCCAGAATGTCGCTGCGGCGGGACCACGGCGCACGGCCGCGGGCGACAGCCCGGCCGTGCAGGACGAGCGGCCGCCGCTCGCCTCGCATCGGCCGGCCCAGGCTGCCGGACTGTGACGGGCGGATCGGCATGATCAGCAAGATGAAGCTGCTGTCGAAGATGTTTCGCCACCGCCTTGCGCAGGCTTTCGCCGGCCGTCCGAGGGGGGCATTCCCTGCCGACGCCCGGCTTGCCGCCATGGGAGCTGTTCTCGCTGTGGTGACGGCTCGGGCCGCCGGCGTGCTTGCGCGGCTGCAGGAGGCTTTCGAGCGGGACGATCAGGCCGGCAAGGGAAAGACCCTGATCGGCGACTGGCGCACGCCGGCCCGACGCGGGCTCGGCGTGGTGGTCCTCACCTTCGGCGTGCTCGGGGGATGGGCGTCCATCGCACAGATCGACAGCGGCGTGGTCGCATCGGGCTCCGTCGTCGTCGAGAGTGATCGCAAGGCCGTTCAGCACCTCGAAGGGGGGATCGTCAAGGACCTCCTCGTGACCAATGATGCCCACGTCGAGGAGGGGCAGGTGCTGATCCGTCTCGACGCGACCCAGGTCCGCGCCCAGGAGGACATGGCCCGCTCGGCCTTCTATTCGGCGCAGGCCGAGGAGGCGAGGCTCGAAGCCGAGGCCGAGGCTTTGGACGCGGTCAGCTTCCCGCCCGAACTCGTGCAGCAGATGGCGGATCCCGCGGCCCGGCGGGCGGCCGACGATGAACTGAGGCAGTTCAGGGAACACCGCTCCGCCCGCAAGATCCAGGTCTCGATCCTGGGGGAGCGGATCGCCCAGGCGAAGGGTCAGATCCGCGGGGCCGTCGCCCAGCGCGACGCTGCGCAGTCGCAGCTCGCCAGCGTCGACCGGGAATATGCGAAGCTGAAGCCGCTGGCCGAGAAGGGGCTGGTCCCGGTCTCCCGCGTTGCCACGCTCGAGCGCTCGAAGGCCGAACTGGAGGGGCGGGTCGGCAGCCTCGAAGCCGATATGGCCAGGCTGGAACGAACGATCGAGGAGGCGCGCCTGCAGATTGCCCAGGTCGAGCAGAAGACCGCCGAGGACGCTTCCGTCAAGCTGGCGGAGACGCGTGCCCGGCTCGCCGATGCCCGCGAGAAGCTGGGCGTGGCGGTCGACCGATCGAACCGTGTCAATGTGCGCGCGCCGAGGGCCGGGCGGGTTGTCGGGCTCAAAGTCCACACGATCGGTGCGGTCGTGCGGCCGAGCGACACTCTGATGGAAATCGTGCCGGACGACGACAGGTTGATCGTATCGGCGAAGATGTCGCCCCTCGACGTCAATCACGTGCATGTGGGGCTGCCGGCGGAGGTGCGGTTGCCGTCCTTCAAGGCGCGCACCACGCCGATCGCCATCGGCGAGGTGCGGTCCGTGGCGGCGGACGCGCTGCGCGACGAACTGACCGGTCAGACCTATTATGAACTCAAGGTCTCGGTGCAGGTTGCGCAATTTCCGGAGGACGTTCGCGAAAAGCTGAAGCCCGGCATGCCGGCCGACGTGCTCGTGGCCACGGGGGAACGGACGGTCTTCGCCTATCTCACCCAGCCGCTGATGGATGCGGTGCGTCGCGGCATGCGCGAAAATTGAGGTCGGCATCGGCGGGGGAGGCTCCGCTTCGGCCCTGACGCCGCGATGCCCTGCCGGGGGCTGGGCCGGCTGACTCGCCCTCGCCGGCGTAGCGGCAACGCTGCTGCGGCGGATCCTGGGGATCGGCAGGGCCGCGGGCGCTGTCTCCCGCCGGGCGGGCACCGTCGTCCTGCGGCTGGCTGTCCGTTCCATCGTGGAGACGGTTACGGAGGGCGAGCAATGCCGCCGCGATCGCCACCGCAAGGCTGCCTCCGATCGGAGCGCATACCAGCGCGGCAGGGAGCCCCCAAGGCCAGACGGCCACCATCGTGAGCACGCCTCCCAGGATGGCTACGAGCGTGAGGACGACGACCATGGGCGTGCGCTCTGATTGAACCGGCCGCCTCAGGAGAGCAGGGCTCGAGACCCGGAGCCATCTCGTCCGGATTGTCGGTATGCTGTGTGCTCCTGGCGGCGGGCCACCAATGTCATCCGGCGGCTCTTGTTATGCCACGGGGCCGGGTTCGGCAACCGCCTGTATGGCGGGATTTCGATCGGTACTGAAGGACCGCGGGATAGCTCAGGCCTTGCCGCAGTCCGGCCGCGCCTCATCGCCAGGATCGGGCGAAGCTCGGACTGGCGCTCGATGACGGCCTTCGAACGGCGTCGCGGCGGTGCATGACGTGAAACGCGACGGAAAGGACGGGGTCATCTCACCAGCGACAGGCTGGACAGGGGCGGGATCTTGTCGGCCGGCCGGTAGGTATCCGGCTGCCACAGGCAGTGGGGATCAAGCTGGTCAATGCGCGTGCACCCGATCTGGCCCAGGACGACGTCGATCTCATTCTGCAAGATGGCGATTGCCCGCGCCACGCCCGCAGTACCTGCTGTTGCCAGGCCGTAGAGCGCCGCCCGCCCGATGAAGACGAAGGATGCTCCGAGACAAAGCGCGGTGACGATGTCGGAGCCCCGTCGGATGCCGCCGTCGAGCATGACTGCGGCGCGATTGCCGACGGCCGCCTTGACAAAGGGCAGCACTTCAAGCGGCGGCGGGGCACGGTCGAGCTGGCGCCCGCCGTGGTTCGATACGATGATGCCGTCAGCGCCGAGCTCCACGGCGCGGATGGCGTCATCCGGGCTGATGATCCCCTTGAGAATGAGCGCGCGCGGCCACATCTTGCGGTACCGCTCGAATTCGCTCCATGTCTGCTTCGATCGTATCGGCGCGTATTCGCGGCCGAACATCGCATCGAGATCGCGCCGGGTGGCTCCGCGCGGCGCATAAGGGATTAGGTCCTCCAACTTTGGCTTCTTCCGAAGATAATCGGCAAGCCAGGCCGGGTGGCGAAGGGCCTCAAGGATGAGCCACGGGTTGGGATGCCCGGACGATCGGTTGCGCATGCTGCGCAATCTCAGGCCCTCGACCGGCAGATCCGCCGTGATCACCAGGGCCGTGGCTCCGGCATCGCTGGCCCTCTCGATGAGGCGCTCGACGATCGTGCGGTCGTTAGAGGGGTATGGCTGATACCAGAAATGCTCCGGCGCAGCTGCGGCGACGGTCTCCAGGCACGTCGTCGTCAATCCCGACAGGACATAGGGAATGTTCGCCGCATTGGCGGCCTTGGCCATCATCAGCGCGCCGTTGCGGCGGATGAGGCCCTGCATGCCTGTCGGTGTGAGCCCGAACGGGCTCGCATAGGTCCTGTCGAACAGGTGCGTCGCCTGATCACGATCCGACACGTCACGCATGTAACGGGGCAGGAACCGGTAGCGGCCGAAGCTCTCCAGGTTCGCGCGCAGAGCGGCCTCGTCCCCGGCACCTTCTTCGATCCAGTCGAAGATGATGCGCGGCAAGTGCCGCCTGGCCATGCGTCTCAAATCGTCGATTTCAAACGCCCGCGATAGGTTCATGAGACCGCCTTGGTCGATCGTGCTCGCGCAGGCATTGCTGCACTATCTACTCTGCGGCCGCCCAATCCCGCATAAAACGGGGCAGGAGTTGTATGGCCGCCTCCTAACGGGCTACCCCGCGGACGGATGACGACGTCGGCTTCCCGCCCCGGAGGTGACGTGTCGCTGCGTCGTCACGGTCCTTGGGAAGCGCGGCAGGGTGGCGGGGCCCATGGCCGGGAGCCGATGTCCGGCGCCGAAGCGCCGCTCCGGATGCGTTACCCCGATATTCCACGCAGGGGTATCCCGATCCTCCATGCGGCCGTGAATGGCTTGTCGCTAGCATGGCCGCCTCACAGCGAACCGTTGGCTGCCGATGACCATCACATCAGCCGTTGCCGATACCGCCGTGGCGGCCCGAGCCGCCCAGCGCCTGCAAGGATTGCACGTGCAAACGATGCAGTCGGAAGAAGCGGTCGCCGCGGTGGGCGACGCGTGGAAACGCCTGCAGCTCGCCCATGGGAAAGTGCCGTTTACCGACCCGGCGCTGATCGAGGCCTGGTGGCGCCTGCGGGGCAGAAAGAACGGCTACAGACTGCATGTCACGACCGTGACAAGAGATGGCAATCTCGTCGCCGTCGCGCCGCTCGCCGTATGCAGGCGCAACGGCGTGCGCGTCCTGCGCTGGGCGGGAGGTGAGCTGTTCGACTACTGCGACGTCCTGACGGCGGACGATAGCTTGAATGCCTTCCTGTGGGATAGCGTCCGCCGCGGTGGCGGCTACGACATTGCGCTGATCAAGACGGTTCATCGCGCCACACCGACCCATCGCTCGTTGTGCGCCATCGGCAGAAACATCAGGAGCAATACCATCTACGCCGTTCAGACGTGCGGCGCATTATCCGGTGGGGCGCCCGAAGATCGGGGGCCGCTTCCCGATATTGCAAAGCACATACGGCGCCTCGAGAAGGTGGAGAAGAAGCAGAATATCGAATTCGAAGTGGATACGGATCTCGCGCCGGCTGATGTGCTTGCGGCCTTGTTGCAGCAGAAGACAAACTGGACGACGCAACGCGGCGAGAAGGGACTGTTCAACGATCCGGAAGAGGCGGCGGGCGTCGTGCATGCGCTGGCCGCGGCCTTACGACAAATGGGTATCCTGCACCTTTCCTGGCTCCGATGTGGTGATCAGATCATCTCGGTTCACCTGGGCTGTGTATTCGGGGGGAAGCTATACTATTACATGCCGAGCTATGACGCGGCGTGGTCGAAATATTCTCCTGGTCGGCACCTGATGATCAGGCTCATCGATTGGGCTTCGTCCAACGGTTTGAAAGAAATGGATCTCCTGCGTGGAGATGAAGGATACAAGGCGCAGATGGCCAATATGCAATATGGAGTCGACGATTTCTCATTCGCAGGTTCCATATTTGGTAAAACAATTATTTATTTTGCAAATTTACTCCTGTCTAATCGGCGCTAGCTCGCACGGGAACGGCATTCGGGGCATGGCTGCTTCAGCTGAACATGTGGGGATGTCGCATGTGCACTCTATTGAGCAGGTCTGCCGGCCGGACAACCGACCCTAACCAGGCGGCCTATCGCGCCCGGAGCGTCGTATCCCGCTATCGCAGGGCGGAGGAACTGCAACCGGCGGAGGCCGAGGTCCTGGAAATGCTGCGCGATAGGATCAGCAACAAGCGGATACTGGACATCGGCGTGGGTGGAGGACGAACGACGCCATATCTGCTGGATATCAGCAGGGACTATATCGGCATCGACTATTCGCCGGAAATGGTGCGCATGTGCCGGGAGGCCTTTCCCGGCGTTTCATTTCAGCTGCGGGATGCGCGCTACATGGATGATTTCGAGGAGGGGTCGTTTGACTTTATACTGTTCAGCTTCAATGGCATCGATTATGTGGACCACGAATCCAGGTTAATGATACTCAGAAATTGCCATCGTCTCCTGTCAATCGATGGTTCATTTGCGTTTTCAACCCATAATCGCCGGGCCGATATCCGGAAGGCATGGGACATCACCCGGTTTCGCCGCGAGCGCTTCAGGAATCCCCTTGCGGCGGCGAAGACCCTCGCCGCCTATGTCGCTGGCATGACATTTCACATGGCGCGTGCCCGCCACGAGGAATTTCATCAGACATATGCAATCATCAACGATCAGGCGCATCTATTTCGGTTGATGACATACTACATTGCCATCGAAGATCAGATCACTCAGCTGCACTCCGTCGGGTTTGACCGTGTGCTTCCGTTCGGGATCGACGGGAAGGTCGTGCCCGAGGCTGATTACGAACATTGCCGAGACAGATGGATTTATTATCTTTGCCGTCGAGCGCTCCTGTCTCCTCCACATTCGGCGCATTGAATATTCGCCGCTCCAGAACCGGTTTACGGCGGTGCAGGGCCTGCGGGATGCCTGTGGCACGTCGGCGCTGCGGAGTGGCAGTCTCTCGCCGCGGGGGACAAGGGGAGCATGGCGGCCGACGCCTCGGCCGCTGCCAGGAGCGCCGCTCGCCTACACGGGCTTTCTGAAATCACGATCTCATGCGGCTCGGATCCGGTCGGGGTTTCTTCGACCGGCTCGGACGCTTGAACCACGGCTGTCCCCGGCCGTGTGGTCCGCCCCGGCCGGTCGCGTCGGAACGCCATCCAGCCTGGTTTCCATTGGTCTCGAACAGGTGCGGCACCTGTCTCGCTGCGGGCGCAGTGGGCCGATGGGGCACGAGATTTCAGGAAGTACCTCAAAAGGTTATTACGAGGAAATCACCATCAGTAGTAAGATTATGAAGTGTGGCCTGCGTGCAGAGGAGAAGAGAAGGAGCCCGGGAGAGAGGTGCGCTCTGTTCAACTGATCAGTTGAATCCATCTAGGGGGACGTCGATGTCGTGGAGCGTGTCGCGTGATCTGGATAGCAGGTCTTACTCGCCTGATTCCAAGATCCCTCATCGCATTCAGTTTGCACCGATGTGGTCGGATGCCGCCAAGCGCATCATCGACATCATTCTGTCGACCATCGGCCTGCTGCTGCTGATCCCCCTTTTCCTCGTCCTGGCGTGCGTCATCCGATGGGATTCCAGGGGCCCCATCATCTTCAGGCAGACGCGCAGGGGCCGGGGCGGACGGCCGTTCGAGATCCTGAAGTTCCGGACCATGACGGTGCTCGAGAACGGTGCAACGATCGAACAGGCAAAGCCGCAGGACCCCCGCATCACCCGTGTCGGCCGGCTGTTGCGCAAGACGAGCCTGGACGAGCTCCCGCAACTGATCAATGTCCTGCGGGGCGAGATGTCGCTCGTCGGGCCGCGCCCCCACGCGATCGCGCATGACGAATACTATGGGCGCCTGATCGAAGGCTATGACATTCGCCAGAGGGTCAAGCCGGGATTGACCGGTTGGGCGCAAATCAACGGTTCCCGCGGGCCGACACCGGAACTCAGCGACATGGCCCAGCGCGTCCGGCTGGATTCCTGGTATGTCGAGAACCGATCGCTGTCTCTCGACGTCATCATCATAACCAAAACGGTCCTCGGGGCAGCCTGGGGGCGAGGAGCGTTGTGATGTCTACGGCAAGGCTCGAGCCGGATGGCTCCGGACCACGCGTCCCCGTTCTGAATGTCGGCGGCATTCCCACTGCCTGCCTCACCAGAGCCGAACTGATCGGACGGATGATCGAGGATTGCTATGCTGCGCGACACGGCGCCGTGCTGCCAAAGCTCGTTTTCGCATCGAACGGCTCGGTGATCGCCCGCTATCACCGCGATCCCGATTTCCGTACCCTGATGGATCAGGCCGACATCATTGATGCCGATGGCATGCCGCTGGTTTTGGTCTCGCGCATGATGAGCACCGTCCCGCTCCCTGAGCGCATTGCGACGACGGACCTGATCCTCGATGCTTCGCGGGCGGCGGTATCGGCTGGACTGCGCTTCTTCTTTCTCGGCAGCCGCGCCGGCGACAACGAGCGGGCCATCGCCTATTTCAGGCAGGCCTTTCCGGGCCTGCAGCTGATCGGCGGCCGGGACGGATATTTTGCGAAGGAAGAGGAAGAAGACATCTGCGAGACGATCCGCTCCCAGGCTGTCGACGTGCTGTGGGTGGGTCTCGGCAGCCCCCTGCAGGAGAGTTTCGCCGTTCGCAACCGGACACGGCTGCAGGGTGTAGGCTGGATCCGCACCTGTGGCGGAATGCTCGATTTCTATTCCGGGCGGGCGCCGCGGGCTCCCTTCTGGATGCAGAGGATCGGCCTGGAGTGGCTGTTTCGTGCAGGTCAGGAGCCGCATCGCCTGGGCGCACGCTATCTCAAGACCAACATTCCGGCGCTCTACCACCTCTTCACCAAGACGGCGGGCATGCCAGTCTATCGGTGACGACCATACGCACCCCGAGCCGGGCACCGCGGCGGCGCTTCCCGCCCGGTCCGACCCCGACCCATCACGGAACGGGTGTGCTCCCGAGCGGCGCGGTCAGGGCGGGACCAACCACCGGGTCGATGGTCTCGCGGCTGCCGGTGCGACGCACGAAGCCGAAGCCATCGGCATATTCCCAATGGGTCCAGCCGATGCAGTACCGTTCGGCGGCAGTGCGGACCGCTCGGATCCACGCCGCCCGCGATTGCGGGTCGGCCCTGAACGAGAGCACGCCGAACTCATTGACGATGACCGGCCGCGCGTGCGACGCGGCCCAATCGGCCACCCCGGCGAAGATCCGGTCGATCGTCTGCGGCGTCCAGGGTTCACGGAACTGCTCCGACAAGCTCTCCGCCGCTTCGGACTGGCCCTGTTGCTGCAACCTGCGGATCAACGGCTCGATATCGGCGAGGCCGGCCGGGAACGGTATGCGGCCGACGCTCGGCGGCGGATCGCGCCCCCAGGTCTGTCCTTGATGCGTGAACGCCATCGGATCGTAGAAGTGAAATGCGTAGACGATGTTCGGGTCCGCCAGCGGGGTGAGCGCCTGCAGGGCCTCGTAGCGCTGGTAGAAGGCCGGCCCGTAGATGATGGTATGGTCCGGAGCGGCGCGCCGCACGATCGCGACGATCTGGGGGCCCTGCTCCAGCCAGATGGGGGAGGGAACGGACGGCTCGTTCAGGATCTCGAAGAAGATGCGATCCGGGGCGGTATTGGCATAGCGTGTTGCGAGCCGTTGCCAGACTTCTGCGAGAATGGCGAGCCCTTGGTCGGGCTCCGCCTGATGAAGCTCTTGGAACCGTTCCGCCGGGTGCATGTCGAGCGTCACGGCGTAGCCGAGCTGCAGCAGGATCTCGACGGCATGGTCGGTCTGCTGGAGCGACTGCGCAATCACCGCCGGGCCGCTGAACGCGGGAGAGAGCCTCTCGAGGAGCAGGGGCAGCCGGACATGAGTCAGTCCCATCGTGCGCAACTGCGCCAGCATTCGCTCGTCGGGAGCGCGGGGCGGCCATCGGTCCGTCCAGCCTGGCAGCGAGAAGCCGCGGGCGATAGCCCGCAGCCGCGCGACCGGGACGCCGGTCTGATCCTCATTGTTGCATGAGCTCGCGGCGGCCACCGCGGCGGTCGCCTTATCTTCCGCCGGAGCGGGAGAGGGAATGCCGGTGAGCGCCGCGGAAAGCAGCAAGATCACCAGCTTCATCAGCGGCCGGCGTTCGCGGATCGTCTTGGCGGATCGCGCGCTCAAAGCTTCCGGCGCCGCAAGGCAGGAGCAAGCACGGCCTGCCCGGCCATGGCAACGTGCAACGCCCGTCCTCAAGGCAGGCCTCACGTCTTCCCAGATGCTGCCTCGTGTCATGCGGGCCTACGATAGTCATCAGGAACCGGATTGATGCGCGGGCAGGACGGGTTCGAGAAAAAGCGGTCCGCTCTGTTCAGTCCGCCACGTTCGACAGTATTGCGGCCAAGCCCAGCCATGACAACTTCACCGACCGCACCGCGTGTTCATGCAGGAAGGATCCGAGCACCGGTGCGGGGTCCCTGAGAATGCTCATGATATCCCGGCTCGCGCTCTTGAGGGAATAGGCGTGGGAGGAGACCAGCTTCAGACCGGGACGGCTGAAGAGATCCCGGGCCGAGAGGTGGCGGCCTTCGGTGAGGCTCGTCGGCTGGTCTGCCGCGAGCCCCATCGCGGCAAGGCCAGCCGCAACGAAATCGAGGCCACAGTTCCGCCCGGCCTCGACACGCCGGAAGAAGCGCGGGTTGCACTCGAGGAACAGAAGCCGGCCCGACTGCGGGTCGAAACGCGCGTCGAAATTGGCAATCCCCGTGAACCTGGTGTGGGCGATGATGGCTCTCCCGGCTTCGAGCAAACCTGGAATATGCGCGAACTCGGTAGACCAGTGGCCATCACAATAGAAGCTCGCCCAGTTCTTGATCTCGCCATCCTGCGCGAAAACGCTGAGCCCGACGTCACGCCCGGCTATATACTCTTGGACGAGCAGCCCGTCGTGCAGGTATTCGGCCGCCGACGACAAGGCGGCGTTCAGCTCGGCTTCGCCGTGGACCACGTTCACGCCGTCACCTCCGGAGGCGCTGACGGGCTTCAGGACGCAGGGAAACGCGATCTTGGTGCGGATTTCGGCCGGTCGCAGCTCCGTCTGGCTGCGATAGAACAGCGTCGGCGGCGTCGGCACGCCGCACGCCGCGCAGATGTCGGCAAACTTCAGCTTATGATTGAGAATCTCGAGCGTCGGCAGGTCCGGCATCGGGAACACGGGAGCGCGGATGCGATCGCGTATCTCGGCCAGCAACTTCAAGCCTGGAACGGAGCTCGCGAGAACAACATCGACACCTTGGCGCCCGACCTCCGCATTGATGGCGTCTGCAACCATGTGCGGATCCTGGAACGCCTGTGAATGCGTCAGGAGCGTCCTGGTCCTGTAGCGGGAAAGACGGATTGCCGATCGCGGCTGACAAACGAGAAGTGTGCTGGAACCCAACGTGGCGAGACTGCGAAGCACGATGTACCCGAGATCGCCTGGGGGCGACAGAAGGACGACGCGGATATTTCTCGAGGACTCCATGGGTGGTGCCTCTACTCTACCAAACTCGATACGATCCAAGCATATGCTTCACGCGAGGAGCTCTCTTTCTTCTTAAGCTCTTGCATGATGATTGAACCTCTGCAAGGGCATGTTTCGCCACTTCTGTCGCCTTGCATAAGGTATTTCAAAGCTTTGGACCGGGGCAACTTCTTCTATGTATATTCCGTCGGTCTTAGGTGGTAGCCCTGTTTCGCGTAAGCAGGGGCTCGCCGCGCGGTTAGAACAGCACTGAACCCGCTCCCATCAGGTTGAATCCGCCTGATCCGATCCGGCCCCGGCAGCGGTTGCGAAGCTTTTGATGCCTCCGCCGGCCCGTGACAGGCCCCTCCCGGATGCGCCTTCCGCTCAGGCCAGCTGCCGATGCGGAACGGGCGGGGCTTCCTCGCGCAGCACTTCGGCGCCCCGATCCGGAATGCTGTTCGCCATCGCCCAGATGGCGGCCTGTGTCCGGTTGCGCACGCGAATCTTGCGAAGGATCGCCTTGACATGAACCTTGACGGTCGCCTCAGCGATATCGAGCTGGCGCGCGATGTGCTTGTTCGAATCTCCGTGCACCAGAGAGCGAAGGATGCTCACTTCCCGACCGGACAGATGCGGCCGGGTCGGATCGGCGCCGCTCGGCATGGCGGGATCGGCCTCCGGCAACGACACGTCACTGCCGTCGGGCTCGCTCTCCCACAGATTGAACAACATGGCCGCCGGAACCACGCTCATGTTCAGCATGATCAGCTCGAGAGACTTGATGATGGCCTCCGGAGACATGGTTTCGCAAAGATAGGCACTTGCACCATACTGAGCCAATTCGCGCATCCTGGTTGAATCGTGGCCCCTCGCCAATATAACGATGCGTGCGTCCGGGTGCTGCTGCTGCAGCTCGCCGAATACATTCGAAACATCTTCCGGTGCCGCGTCCGCGCTCACAATGATCAGCGTGGGGTGGTGCTTCGCCCTGAGGCGCAACTCACCGAGGGAGGCTACCGCCGCGATCACCTTGAACTGCGTTCCGTTCAGAAGCTTACAGAGGCCTGCGCGCAGAAGAACGTTGGGCTCCAAAACGACCGTCTCGATACTCGACATCATTGTCGGATCCTTTGAACTAGTCCGTAGTGCTATTCGCAAGCTTAAGGGGCCGCTGAGATATCTCTGGCTCGGGAATCTCCTTGGTATGACTGGCCGATATGTTGGCTAGAGCGCCAGGCTCCCGCCTGAAATCATCGAGCGTACCCACAACGGGGCGAGCAGCGATAATATACGGCAGCTGGTGTCCATATCCAGCAAAAGGGCGACGGGCCCACCTCGTCGGACTACTTCAGATGGATTATCCGAGTCTCCGATATTGAATGCCGCCCGTGTTGACGCGGCAGGCTGCGCTGCGGCAGAACGGTTTGCGCGACCGGTCCGCTCGCACCGGCTGGGGAGCGCGAAAGCGCCTTGCACCGGGCGCGCCCCTTGCCGGTCGATCGCTGGCGCAAGGCGCTGCAGCGTCTTGCCAGCAGGCGAAGCGCACCACTTCCAGGAGATATTCGACGTCCCCCCGCGCCAGCATGCGCGGCCTGGCGAATACCATAGGTGTAATTCAATATTGCCTTGACATAACACCGGAGCAGTCGGACGCGTGCCTCGACAATGCGCAGCTTCAGTGGGACACTTCGACAGTTGACCAAGCGTTATTGAGCAATTCGCCCTTTAGCGGAGCGAATAGTGTGATGCAGAGTGATTCCGCGGTCATTGGTCCTGTTCACCGCGCTCCATCGGAGGTCAGGACATGTCGTAAGCCGACTGCGGATGGGGGGATGCGTGTGCTCCTCCTGCAGACGCAGGCCGAAAATGCCGGCGCGCAGGAGATTGCCCGGCTTCTCGCAGCGGGGTTGGCAGACCGCGGGCACGATATCCGGCAGATCTTCTTCTATCGCCGCACGGCGGCCTTCGACGGGGATGAGAGAACGGTGTTCTGCGCCACCGCCCGCCCGACGGGGCCGCGTGCCCTTGCGCGTCTTCTGTGGGGACTGGGGCGCGAAATCCGGCGCTTCCGGCCCGATGTCGTCCTCTGTTTCCAGCACTACGGCAATGTGATCGGCGCACCGCTCGCCCGGCTTGCCGGCGTGCGTCACGTCATCGCCAACCAGAACTCGGCGGGCGCCGTCGTGGCAGCGCCGGTGCGCACCGCCGACCGCTGGCTCGGCTGCCTTGGCGTCTACAGCCGCATCGTGGCGGTGTCGGGCGAGGCGGCAGCCGAGTTCAAGGACCACCCTCGCGCCTACCGGAGCCGCCTGATGCGGATTGACCACGGCGTGGCGGTGAAGCGCAGTCTCCTCGACCGAAAGGGCGCTCGGATCCGGTTCGGTCTGCCCGTCCGCCCGACAGTCCTTGGCTGCGCCGCGCGGTTGCATCAGACCAAACAGCTCGACGCCGCCGTCAGGCTGCTGCCGTTGAACCCGACCTGGCACCTGGCCCTGGCAGGACAGGGGCCGGACGCCGCGCGGCTGAGAGCACTGGCACGCGATCTCGCCTGTGCCGAGCGCCTCCATCTTCTTGGTGAACTCGGTGCCGAGGACATCGCCGACTTCTTTGCCGCCCTCGACGTCTTCGTCTTCCCGTCGCTGGCCGAAACCTTCGGAATCGCGGCAGTGGAGGCGGCGCAAGCCGGCGTTCCGGTCGTGGCGAACCATCTGCCGGTGCTGCGGGAGGTGCTTTCGGTCGCCGGCGAGCCCTGTGCGGTTTTCGTCGATGCCAGCGATCCGGCGGCATTCGGGGCGGCCGTGGCAGGCCTCGTGGCGGCTCCGGGGCGTGCTGCCGAAATGGCCGCTCGCGGCCGGCGCCTGGCTGCGCGATATCCGGTCGACGCGATGGTGGAGGCTTACGACAGCCTCGTTCGCGATCTCGGCGCGAAGCAAGCGGCGGCGCCATGACCTCCCTCATCGTGGATAGACGGCGGCTGAGACGCTGGCACGTCGACTTCGCGTCCCGGCTGGCGTCCGGGCGAGCGGCATCCCTCGTCGTGACAGACGGTGCCACACTGCCGACCGCCGTCGAGCTCCTCCTCTCCCTGGAGCAACTGGTCCGCGGACTGCCGGGGCCGCGCCCGAGCGACCGCGTCTCCGCCGCTTCGGGCTGCCCGCTGCCCGCGGGCCCGGTGCTCGACCTCAGCACCGCCGGCGCGGGCGGACCGGGTGCGCTGCGTCTCCTTTACGACGGCGTGCCGGACGAGGCTGCGCTGTTCGGGGCGCTGCTCGCGGGGCGTACACCGCTCCTCGAGATCGCCGAGGCGGGCAGTTCCCGCATCCTCGCGCGTGCCTTGCCTTCCATCGAGACAGCCGAAAGCCTGGTCGAAGCCTACGAATGCATCGTCGCGCGCGTGCAGACGCTCGCGCTCTCGGCCCTGTCGCAACCGGGGCAGTGCGTGCGGCCCATGCCCCGGGCTGCCGCTCCGGCGAGCGCAACGGCGGCGGTGCGCTACGCGGTCGGTGACCTCGCCTTCTCGGCATTGCGGCGATTGTACCGGCTGTGCACGCGAGCACCGCACTGGCGGGTCGGATGGCGGTTCGTCGACGACGAGGCCGATGTTCTCGACCGTCGCGATCTCGGGGGCACGCCGTGGCGCGATGTTCCCGATCCGGGCCTGCGCTTCCTGGCCGATCCGTTCCCCGTCGTCTGGCGCGATGAGACCTGGATCATGGTCGAGGATTTCGACCACCGTCAGCAGAAGGGTATCATCGCGGCGATCCCGTTCGGACCGGATGGTCCGACCGGCGCAGCCCGACCGGTGCTGGAGACGCCCTGGCACTTGTCCTATCCATTCCTCATGGTTGACGGTGGCGAGATCTGGATGGTTCCGGAAAGCTCGGCTGACCGCTCCGTCCGCCTGTACCGCGCCGATCCGTTTCCCACCCGCTGGGTGGAGGAAGCCGTGCTGCTCGAGGGCATCGAAGCCAGCGACGCGACGATCGTCCGCCATGGCGGGCGCTATTGGATGTTCGTCGCCACCCGCGACGGCGCCGGTGCGCCCTCCGATACTCTGTCCCTGTTCATGGCGGATGCGCTGGTCGGGCCGTGGCGGCCGCACCCGGCCAATCCGGTCCTGATCGATGCGTCCGCTGCGCGTCCCGCCGGCAATATCGTGTGCCGCAACGGGCGGCTGTGGCGGCCGGTGCAGGATTGCCGCAGCGGCTACGGGCGGGCGCTGGGCCTTGCCGAGGTGACCCGCCTCGATGAGGAGGAATTCGCGCAGACCGTCCGCACGATCCTTGCTCCCGGCCCGGACTGGCCAGGCCGCCGCATCCATACGCTCAACCGGGCCGGGCGGCTCGAATGCATCGACGGTTCGGCGGTGTCGTGGAGGATCCCGCTGCCAATTCCGGGCCTGTCGGCCCGCGTGCAACCCGATTGCGCGGTTCGTCCGATCCCGTGATCAGGCCGCGCTGCCGGGCTGTCGCAGCTGCGACCAATCCGCTGGCCGGAAGGACGCGCTTCGGCCATGGACAGGCTGGCCGGAGGTGGCGGGCTGCGCAGCAAGCACAAGGCCGATCATGAAGAACAGCAGTCCGGCGCTCGAGGGAGAAAACAGTGCTTCCTCCTGCAGGACGCCATTCGCGATGAGACCGATGGCGGCCGTCGCGAGAACGATGTGCAGCGGATCTCTCGCGACGATCAGCTGCCGGATGACCAGGATGGCCAAGAGGAAATAGACCGCACTGAACGCGCCCAGCTGATCGAGCATCACGCCGACGGCACTCTCGATGCCGCGATCAGCACTGCCGGCATGCTGCATGGCGACCCAGTCGATCCGGCCATTGACGCCCGTCTCCGTCAGATTGCCGCTCGTTCCCACGCCATGGCCGAGAGGTTTTGCGACGAAGGCCTTCAGCCCGCCCAGGAACCCAAGCACATGGAAATCCCCATGCCGGAGCCCGAGAACGATCCCCGCGGCCGTGGACATAGCCCAGACCGTCACCACGGCCAGGGCACGAAGAATGGACGGCATCGACAGCAGGATTCGCACACCGAGGCGCGCCCCCGCACAAGCGAGGAAGAGGAGTACGGCGCCCTTCGAGTTGATCCCGTACTGAAGAGGAGCCTGCAGCAGCAGCACCGTCAAAGGTGCTCTGGCGAGGAGAGGCAAGGAGGTGATGACCAGAGCATAGCCGAAGCTGATCGGATGCGCGGTCGGACCCTGCAGGCGGATGATGGAGAACGCATCGAGGTTCGGATCATTGAACAGGGCGGTTTGCTGCGCATTCAGATATTGCGAGAAACCGAGGAACAGTCGGTACTGGATGTCGGCTGAGCGTTCAGAGGTCCTGAGCATGAACCGGTCGAAGCCGACAAGGGGATACAGTTCCTCGCGGAAAGCCATCTCGACGTAGCCGAACACGAGCAGGACGACGAACGCCGCACTGAACCACCGTAGGCTGCCGGTGCCGTTCCGGGGCTGGCACAGCAGGCCGAGCGCCAGGGCGATCGGCAGCAGGCTGATGTTCCTGGCATAGGCCGCAGCGCCGTTGAGGCCGGCGGTGGGGATACCCAGGGCGGTCTGGCCGCCGATGACGACAAGGACGATCCACGACAGCCACACGAGATGAACATGACAACGGGCGACGCGCTGCCGTGCGGCGATGGCTCCGATCGATACCGCGGCAAACAACGAGACCATCACCAGAAAGCTGAGGGCCCGGGCGGTGCTGATCTGGCCGACGGTGGAGCTTTCCTCAACCCAGAAGGCGATTGCCACGTTCTGGAAAATGGCCGTTGCGATCAACAGGGCAGGGATGCTGTCCCGAAAGACGAAGAAGAAAACGACGGCGAAAATCGCCGGCAAGGCGAGCATCGGCGCGCCGATCGAAAGGAGAAGACCGGGGCATATGATCAGGAACAGGAGGGCGGCAACGGCTCCGACTATCGGCGCAGCCTGGCGCTCGCCGAACCCGGGGGCTGCAAGCCCGAAAGGGTTCGCCCTAGCAGCGCTTTGAGCGATCGAAGACATGGCTCAAGACCACTCCGGCCACGCGTTTCTCGTTTCCTCGGATGGAACGGAAGAACTCGCTGATCTGGCCGACGGTGAGCCGCCCCGCCTGACCGACCAGCACGAGGTCGTCCAGGGCATCGATCGCATAGTGGGCGTCGGCGGATTCGAGGCACTCGGGCATCGCGACGATGATCAAGGGATAATTGTCCCGCGCCTGGGAGATCGCCGCCGCGATCCAGTCAGGAAAGCGGATGGCCTCGGCCGGCTCCGGCCGGGAGGGGAAGCGGCTCGGCAGGAACTGCATCCCGGTCGTCTCGTCCGTGTAGAGAGCCGTTTCGATCGTGCTCTTCTTGGCCGCGATGTCGATCCCGCCGCAGGCGGCACCGGGCGCGAGACAGCGGGTCAGTGCGGCCGCATGCCGGTCGGCATCGATCAGGAGCGTCTTGCGCCCCAAGCCGGCGGCCAGCATTGCAAGGTTCGATGCGACGATCTCGTGCGACAGGCGGTGCCCGACGGGTGCGATGCCGATGACAGCCGAGCCCGTGTCCCTCAGCCGGGTTTCGAGGCGGGAGAGGAGCAGGCCGATCGCGCGGGAGAACTCGGAGCCAGGGTCTTTCACGACCTGTCTCAAAGCGTCCGTGTCCGGCCGTGTCGCACACAGCCGCGCGCCCGCTTCACCTGGCGAAGCCGCGGGCCGCTGCGAGCGCATTTTGCGGGGAGAAGACGGTATCTGCGGCATGGCTGCCACGCATGTCAGGCCCGTCGATGCTTCCAGCTGATCCGGCGTGTGGATCGTCCGGTCGAGGCGCTCCTTCGCCGCCGCTATCATCAGGCCGAGGACGATCCCCCCGAGGGCGGCGATCGCCAGGATGGCGGTATTCGACGGCCCGTCGGGTCTCGACGGCGGGGATGCGACCGTCAGGACGCGGACGTCGGAGATCGGAAAGGAGAGCTGCTGGGCGGTTTCGGCATAGCGGTGCACGAAACCCTGGTACAGCGTCTGGTGGTTCTCCAGGGCGCTCAGCAGTTCGCGCAGCATGAAGGCGCGTTGGGCCGGATCGCTGGGCCCGCTGCCGGCCTTGAACTCCTGCAGCCTCTGGGCCGCTTCGAGGGTCTGTTGCCGCAAGGCTTCGATCCGCTGCTCCAGCCAGGTGATTGCCTGTTGCGTCAGACGCATGCCGGCGGCCGATTGGCCGGCCAGATAGCTGCTCACCAGCGCGTTGGCGATTTCGGCGGCCTTATCCTTGTTGCGCGATGAGAAATTGACCTCGATCACTTGCGAGGTGCCGATGCGCTGCACGACGAGCGCCTGCCGCACATGTTCTGCCGCACTGCGCAAACGCGCGGCTGCGCTGTCTGGAGGCTGCCGGGGGCAGGGAAGCCATGCCGCGCTCGGGCAAAGTCGCGCAATGCTGGCCCGCCAGTCCAGCATTCCGTTGAATTCCGGATCGTCGTCGAGATGGAGCTGGGTGACCGTATTCTCGATCGTCAGGGCCGATTGCAGCACTACGA
This sequence comes from Chelatococcus caeni, assembly GCF_014196925.1. Lineage (GTDB taxonomy): Bacteria > Pseudomonadota > Alphaproteobacteria > Rhizobiales > Beijerinckiaceae > Chelatococcus_A > Chelatococcus_A caeni. Next base: position 284,584 of record NZ_JACIEN010000005.1, read on the forward strand.
CCTGACTTTCGATATAGCCGATCTCGGCGACGTTGTTCGGGATCGCATCCTGATCCTGAACAGCCCGCGGCTTCTTGACGTCGAGAAGCACGGTTGTGCGCGCTGTGTAGTAGGACGTGGAAAAGGCAAGATACGAAATGCCGACGGCCATGCACAGGATCGTGCAGACCAAAATGGTCCCGAGGTTTCTCCGGGCGAAAGCGGCAAGGGCTGCAATGTCGGCAAGTTCGACATCGGGCACGCCTCCATGTGCCGCAACAGGCACGTCCCGATTACCGGCGTCGTGCTTATGGGGAACCTGAAGCATAGTGTTTATCCCCAGCCGCAGTTGATTGACGGGTTTGCGCGGACTCGGCCGTCACTGGAGTGGCGCGCAGCGTCACGAAAACGGTATCGCCGGGAAAGAGCTCCGTGTCCTCGCTGCTTTCCATCTCGCGGTTCTCGGCAGCCCGGTAGACGACGAATTCGGGCTGGCCGCCGGTGCCCCTTATGAGCTGCGATTGCAGCGTGCTCGTGTAAAGCAGCTTCTCGCCGACACTGCGCAGCCGTGCCGTGACCTGAGCGACGCGCACGTTGACGTCCTGCAGCTCCCGCAGGAGTTCGATCCGACGCTGGTCGTCGAGCCTGGTCAACAGCCTCTGATACTCCGTGCGTTGCCGTTCGATATTGTTGATCTCGACGATCGTCTGGAGCACTTGCGTCGACGACATGAGCATGGCGCGGCGGGCTTCCGACAGCCGCACGTTGGATGCCATGCCGCGCTGGAAGTAATCGCGGACCTTGTCGAATTCGTTGCTGTCGGCGCGATGGCCATCCTCGTCGTTCTTTCGTTTCCCGGCCAGAATGGTGAGGTGCGTCGTCGCGGCGTCGATCGCGCCTTGCAGATGGGCGCGTTCCTTGTCCTGATCGGCCATTCGCGCCGCGAGCTGCCGCTCCTCATTGGAGCGCAGCTGCTGGAGCAGGTCCGGTGCGATCGGGAGATTGGCCGGATCCGGCGAGACCGCATCCCCGAGTTCCGTGCGCAGGCGCCACAGATGCGCCTGTTCCCGCGCGTAATCCGTCCACAGCGATTCATATTCTGCCCGCAGGTCGGCCGATTCCAGGATGGGATTGTTCATCCGGAACCGCATGATGTCGTACCCGCCGGCGACTGCGACCGCCTGGCGGACTGTGAGGCCCGGCCGAAACGGCTGCTCGCCCGGTCTCGTCACGTCTCCGTTCAGGTAGATCGGCCTGTACTCGACGATCGACAGCGTGACTTCTTCGGGGAGGACGACATGCGAGACCTCGCGCCCGTCGCTCGTTCGCTGCTGGTAGATCTTCGAAGCGAGGATGTTGAGGAGCCTGGCTCTGAGATCGGCGACGGACAGGCCGCCGGCCCTAACGTTTCCGACGAGCGGGAATGCAACCTCGCCGTCGATCCCGACCGTCGAACGCTGTCGCAGCTCCGGCACGCCGGCAACCGCCAGTTCAAGAACATCGCCCGATTGCAAGCGGTAGGCCGCCCATGCGGGACCATGCGGCCACAGCAATGCGGCGAGAAGGACGGCGATTGGCGCCAGCTCCCTCAGGCGAAACGAGAAGGAGATGCTCATGGGCACCTTCCCTATGTTCGATGGCGACCAGCGCAGCGGCATGACGTCTAAAATCTGTCAGGGTCCAAGTCTGTCGGACTCGGGGAATATATTATCGGAACTATGCAGTGCGGGTCGGGACATCCTGAGGTAGTTCGGCATTTCGGGAGTAGATACCATAGAGCGTATTGACTTTCCGAGATAAGCCTCCATACCGGACCGGCTAAGCTTGAGGGCGGAGCACGACTGCCGGGCATTTGCGCCGAAGCACCGCCGGCGGCCCCGGCAAATACCCGGATTGGCGTTGCTCGATGCCGCCGGATCTCTCGCCCGCCAGACGGGAAGCCAGCCGCCCCGCTCGCACCGGTTGCGCCGTGAGGTGCAGCAGCCGAGGGGCGGTGTGGACGGCCGGGGCCGTGCTGCGCCCGCCTATCACCTCGGATTAGTTCGCAATCGCTCACCACGATCCGTCTACAGCGATGGTCTGCGCCGGCAGCACTATTAGACTGCTATTGTAATTGTTGCTTTGGGGAGGATGCATTTGCTGCGTTATGCACGAACGATCGCCTCCCTCAGGGGGATTGCGGCAGGGATAGCCGGGGCAATCCTCATGGTGCCCATGGTGATGGTCTTGGAGGGCCGGAGCACGGCGCAGAATGATCTTGCGGCGGGAAGAGATGTCTTGCGGTATTTCGAGCCGGCGGGCGTTACGCCCGGTCCCATGGATGTCTTCATTCACAAGCCGGCTGCCTGGCGCCCGCAGGACGGGCGCCTGCTCGTTGTCCTGCATGGCGCCGACCGGAACGCGACGCTCTTGCGGGACACCTGGCGCCCGATTGCCGAGAGGTACAACCTCCTGCTGATCGTGCCCGAGTTCAGCGAAGCCAAGTTCCCGGGCACCTTGTGGTACAACCTTGGTAATGTCACCGATGCGGCCCGCCGGCCCCAGCCCAAGGCAGCCTGGACCTTCCATGCGCTCGATCGGGCCGTCGATGCGGTTCGCCAGGCGACCGGCGCGGTGAAGGACCGCTTCCAGCTCTACGGATTCTCCGCCGGAGCGCAGTTCGCGCATCGATACCTTCTGCTGACCGGCGCACCACGAGTCGACCTCGTCGTGGCCGACAGCGGGGGGTGGTACACCCTGCCTGATCCGACGCAGGACTATCCCTGCGGTCTCGGCGGCGCGGCTCCGGACGAGGAGGCGCTCCGCTCCGCCCTGGGCCACCCGCTCGTCGTCGATGTCGGGCAGCACGATACGAAATCGACGGATTACTTCGGGGCCGACGGATACGAGGCCTGCGCCGGCCGCCAAGGTGTAAACCGCGTCGCTCGCGGGCAGTTCTTCATCGCTTTCGGCAAACGTCAGGCCGAGCGTCTCAAGACGGAGTTCGCCTGGCGCCTCATCGAAGCTCCGGGTGTCGGTCATTCCCAGGAAGAGATGGCGGAACACGCATCCAATGCGCTGTTCGCGCACATGAAATGGTGAGCGGACCCAAGTCGCCCGCTCAGCGAGTGCTCCAGTCCAATATTGGAGATAGGCTCTTGCAGACCAGAGAGAAGAAAGCGCTGCTTTGGACTTTCATGGATGTCGTGGGGGGCCAGGGAATCCCGTTCCTCGCATTCCTGATCATCGCGCGCCTGATCGGACCGGAGCAGTACGGCGTATTTGCGATCGCGATGGCGCTGATCGGCCTGATGAATGTGGTTCTCTATCACGGCATAGCGGATGCTCTCATCTGGGTGGAGGATCCGGGGCCGTCGCGCACATCGACGGTATTCTGGATGAACCTGCTCCTGGCAGCGGCCATTTTTCTCGCGATCCAGGGACTCGCCGGCTGGCTCGCAGCGGTCTACCACGCTCCCATCATAGAGCCCGTGCTGAGGTGGATCGCCTTCCTCGCACCCCTGCAGGCGCTGATGAGCGTCCAGATCGCGCTCTTCCTGCGCAACCTGGACACGGCCGTCCTGGCGCGGCGCACCATTGTCGGACGGATCGCAGGCGTCGTCGTCGGCATCGCGCTGGCGGCCGCGGACTGGGGCGTTTGGTCGCTCGTCGCCCTGCAGTTGACGCAGACTGTCGTTTCGGTGGTCATCCTGTGGACGGCGACCTCATGGCGGCCGCGCTTCATATTCAATCTCAAGCAGGGCCGTGAACTGGCGCGTTTCGGTTTCTGCTTCATGGGGGGAAGCTTTGCGACCGCGCTCAGCAACAGCGTCGACAGCCTGATCGTCGGCCTGTTCTTCCCGCCCGATGCGGTTGCCTGTTACGTGCTTGCCTCACGCCTCCTCGATATGGCGAGCACCGTCCTGCTGACGCCGATGCGCATGCTCGTCATGCCGATCCTGAGCCGCAACACCGCTCACCGCGGCGTTTTCACAAGCTCCTACGACATGATGGTGCGGTCCACCCTGGCCATCTGGATGCCCATGCTCCTCGCGCTCGGCATCGGGGCGGAGGTGTTCGTCCTGGCGCTACTCGGGCCGCAATGGTCGGGCGCCGTCGGCATCCTGCAGGCCATGTGTCTGGTCGCATTCACCTTGCCGCTGTCCTTCTTCGCAGGCTCGGCGCTGTCGGCGGCCGGACGGCCGGACCTGTTCTTCAAGCTGGCCACGGCGAAACTGCTGACGGTTTCCATCTTCATCGTCATCGGCGCCCAGTTCAGCCTCACGGCGGTCGGTTTCGCGTGGTCCGGCGCCTTTGCCTGCATCGTCCCGCTATGCCTGTTCACGCTGCAGAAAGCGTGCGGCGTCAACTGGACCGTGGGAACCAAATCGGCATTGCGGATCGCGGCCGCCGGGCTCGGCTTTGCCGTTTGTGCGCTCGTCACGATCAACTGGATGGCCGCCTACGATTGGCCAATGCTGCTCTCGCTGTTGAGCGGCATCGGCCTGGGGTTCGTCGTCTATGCGGTCCTGCTCGAATATGTCCTGCTGCCCGGTTTCGTGAGGACGGCGCTGAAGGAAATCAGGATCTTCTTCGTCCGGGCGGCGCCCGAGACGGAACGGGCGAGCGGGGCCTGAGCCCGCGCCCGGTCCGATCGGGCTCTCGGCAGGCGACGCCATTTGCGGTGTTCGGGCGCCATGGACCGTCTCCCAAGCCGGTCGTGCCGGCCCCTGCATGAGAACGTCAGCAACGTTCCGTAAGCGCCAGATCAGGCAGCCGTTTTGATGATGAGCCGCGCGGCCGCCAAGCCGAGCGTGCGGCTCATCTGTGCGGGCGCCATATTGCTGCCACGTTGACCTCCAACATCACCCTCGCGCCGATGAATAACAACCACGATAACGGAGGCACTATTGGCTATAGATCCCAACAACCTAGCCGCAACAGCTCATCTAACCTTCAGCGATGAGTTCGATGATCTTTCCATTCGGCATAATCACGCCGGTTCTGGCACGTGGAATACGACGCATGACTACGCGCCGGACGGATACTCGGCCGGAACCACATGGTTCGTGAGTGCCGACAATCCCAGCACGTCCGGCGTCCGTCCGTGGACAGTCGACGATGGCGTTCTGAACATCACGGCTCAAGCGGCCCCGGATGGCCTGCGTGAGCCGTACACCTCTGGGCACCTCGATACGCAGGGCACCTTCTCGCAAACCTATGGGTATTTCGAGATGAGCGCCAAGATGCCCGCGACGGGCACGATCGCCGATGGCGGCAACGGCAGCGGGGCCGGCGGCGGTGCGTTCTGGCTTCTCCCCACGAGCGGCGCCTGGCCGCCGGAGCTGGATGTCTTCGAGTCCAATTCCTGGGGTGGCGTGTTCACCGCCCACACCGGGGTCGGCGGGCACTCGGCCGACAGCACCTGGCTCGAGATTCCGGATCTGTCGACCTCGTTCCACCGCTACGGCGTGGCTTGGGAGCCCGATAAGATCACCTGGTACCTCGACGGCCAGCAGGTCTATCAGGCTGCGACACCGGCGGACATGCACGACCCCATGTACCTGCTGCTCAATCTCTACACCAATGATGGCGGCGGGTCCGGCCCGTCGACGATGGAGGTTGATTACGTTCGCGTCTATGCGGAAGGTGCAGGCGACGGCATCACGGATCCGTCGGTGACGGCGTCCACGTCCTCCAGCTCGTCCACGAGCGCGACGACCGAGAGCGCGGCTGCGGCCGAGGCGTCGGCGACGCAGGGCTCGATTGAAGCTGCCGATGCTATCGAAGCAGCCGATGCCGATGCGTCTGTCACCGTCGAGGCGGATGCCGACGTTTCGGCTGATGCCAATGGTGGATCGGGTGCGACCGACGGCTCGGCTGCGACCACCGAGACGGCTTCCGCCACCTCGGGCGAGGAGAGCCTCGTCGCCGATGTGAGCGCGAGCCAGGCCCAAGACGCCACCGCCGCGGTGGATCCCGCGCCGGACCTGGTGCCTGCGCCGGATCTGGTGCCTACGCCGGACCTGGCGGGCGATTCCAGGCCCGGTCATCATGGCTGGTGGCATCAGGGTGGGAGCGATGCGGCCCGATGGGGCGGGATCGACTTCTCGCAACTCCTGGACCATGGCGCGCGGGCGGGATCGTTCTCGCCCTCCAAAATGGGAAGCGACTTCCAGTCCCATGCCGCGGCCGCCAGTGACGCGTTCACACCGACGGACCATATCGATCTGTCGAGCGTCTTCGGGGCCATGCAAAGCCACGATCAGGCCTTCCAGGACCATCACCACTGGTGGGGCTGATCCCTTGATCCTGGTCCCGGCGCGTTGCGCCGGGACCTTCCGGTAACCCTGCACGGTCCGACCGGCGGGGCTATCCTGCGCTTTCAGACCGGTCCCGATGGGCCGGAAAATGGGCTGAACGCGCGCACTGCGGCTTCGTCGACACTTCGCTGCCCCGTCGTGGCGCGGGCTCAGGGAGTGGTCGCCGCGCCAAGCGTCAGTCGAAGACGGGCGGCCGCCGCGGCGCTCCGAGGGCGTCGCCGAGCCAGCGCATGTCCGGGTCGCCCCCGAGGTCGAGAACCCCGGCGACGAGGCGCTCGACGGCGGGGGCCGGCAGCGCCATGCCGCACAGCCCGCGCACCTTGTCGAAATAGGCCGCCTCGCCCACCGGATTGGCCGGCGAGCCGAGCGGGCTCGTCACGCGGGTCTCGAACGAGCGCCCGTCCCGCGCCGCGATCCGAACGAAGGGCTCGTCGGTTGCCGGGATGGCGTCGTCGGCGGTGAGCGCGATGCGGTCCATGGCTGCGCGCAGCAGGGGATCGGACCGGCGGACAGCGCGATAGGCGTCGAGCCCCGCATGGCCGAGCACGAGGCGGGCCGCGAGCGCATAGGGCAGGCTCATCTGCGCCTCGGGCAGGGTATCGACCGTCCGCCCGCCGCACATGTCGAGGAGGAAGCGGCTGAGCCGCACCTCGATGCGTTCGACGTCGCCGCCGTCAAGGCCGTTGTCGTCGAGAAGAAGGCCGAGCGCGTCGATGGAAGAATGCGTGCCACGGCACGACGCATAGGGCTTGAGCGACACGCGCTCCATGCGCCAGCGTTCGCCGAGGCCGATGGTCAGCGCTTCCGGCCGGGCGGAGGACTGGGCGAAGGTGGCGAGAAAGCCGCCCCAGCGATCCTCGAAAACGGCCGAGGGGCCCGTGACGCCGGCGCCGGCGAGCATCGCCGCGAGCAACCCGCCTTCGGCGGCGCGGCCGGCGTGGACGCGCTTCGTCTGGCTGCCGTCGTGGATGAAGGCCCACAGGCCGCCGCTGAAGCTCGCCGCATGGCCGAGGGCATGGGCCATGCGTGTCACATCGAGCTGCATCAGCCGTCCGGCCGCCACCGCGGCGCCGAAGGTGCCGCAGGTCGCGGTCGAGTGCCAGCCGGCGTTGTTGTGCGGCTCGTAGCCGCCGCAGGCCTCGAGCACCCGCCGGGCGACGTCATAGCCGAGGGTGACCGCGAGGATGAATTCGTCGCCGGAGATCGCGCGCTCGGACAGCGCGACCGCGGCCATGGCTGCCGGCACGACGACGGCGCCGGAATGGTCGCAGCCGCCGGTGTCGTCGAGCTCGAAGGCGTGGCAGGCGATGCCGTTGACGAGTGCGGCCGAGCGGGAGGCAAGGCGCCGGTCGGTGCCCCAGGCCGGGGCGGGGCCGGGCTCCTCCGTCGCCTCGACAAGGTCAAGGCAGGCCTGCGCCTCGCGCGAGGCGGCGCCGGCGATGCCGCAGGCCAGCGTATCGAGGATGTGCCGGGCGCTCTTGTCGCGGATGGGCCGGGGCAAGTCGTCGGGCGAAGCATGCACGACGAAGCGGGCAAGCGCGGCGGCGCGCAGGTTGTCGGCACTGGCTGTCATGGGGACCGCGGTGGAAGGGAAAGGACGCCGGGCGGAGGCCGCCCGGCGCAGTCGAGGGGAGAACCTGGAGCGGAGGCTTACTTAGCCTCGCCGTTGATCATCAGCTTGTCGAGCTTGGCGTCCTGAAGCTCCCACTTCTTCAGCACCTCCTCGTACGTGCCGTCGGCGATCATCTCCTTGAAGGCGTGGGCGACGGCGTCGCGCAGCTCCGTGTCCTTCTTGGCGAAGCCCATGCCCTGGTAGACGGAGGTGAAGGGCTTGCCGACGATGGCGTAGGTGTTGGGCTCGAGATTGAGCAGGTAGGGAAGCGTCTCGCTGCCCTGCACGGCGGCGTCGAGGCGCTTCTGGCGCAGCTGCGTGCGGGCATCGGCCGAGCCCTCGGTGCCGACGATCTTGAGCGCCGGCTTGCCGTTGGCCTCGCAGGTCGTCTTGCTCCACTTCTCCATCTCGGCGGGGAAGGACGTGCGGCGGCTCGCGCCCACGGTCTTGCCGCAGAGATCTTCCGGCGCCCTGTACTCGGCGGCGCGGTCGGCCGTCGTGTAGAACTGGGCGCCGGATTCGAGATAGTCGACGAAGTCGAGCGTCTCGCGGCGGCCGGGCAGGTCGCTCATGCCGCTCAGGATCATGTCGGCGCGGCCGGTGGTGAGCGCGCTCACCATCTGCTCGAAGCTGATCTCCTCCCACTTGATCTCAACGCCGAGCTTCTTGGCGAGCGCATTGCCGAGGTCGATATCGAGGCCGGTCAGAGTGCCGGTCTTCGGATCCTTGAACTCGAGCGGGGGATAGTTCGGCACGTTGGCGACGACGATCTGCTTCTTCGTCATGATGCGCTCGGGCAGCGCCTGGGCCATCGCCGCGCCGCCGGCAAGGGCGAGCGCGAGTGCGGAAAGGACGAGGGTACGTGTCTTCATGGCAGTTGGCTCCGTTGCTCCAGAAGTGATTGTCTTACTTGTGAACGGCGGAAATGAAGGCGCGCGTGCGCGCCTGTTGCGGATCGGTCAGCACCTTACGGGCGTCGCCGATCTCGACGAGCTGGCCCTGGTCCATGAAGGCGACCCGGTTGCCCACCTCGCGGGCGAAGCCGAGCTCGTGGGTGACCACGATCATCGTCATGCCGGAGCCGGCGAGGTCGCGCATCACGCCGAGCACCTCGCCGACGAGTTCCGGGTCGAGTGCGGAGGTCGGCTCGTCGAAGAGGAGGAGCTCGGGGCGCATGGCGAGCGCACGGGCGATGGCGACGCGCTGCTGCTGGCCGCCGGACAGGTGCGCAGGGTAGGCGTCGCGCTTGTCGGCGAGGCCGACGCGCGCCAGAAGCGCCTCGGCGCGCTCGCGGGCCTCGGCCGGCTTCTCGCCAAGCACCTGCACCGGGCCCTCGATGATGTTCTCGATCGCGGTGAGGTGGGGGAAGAGGTTGAAGCGCTGGAAGACCATGCCGATGCGGCGCCGCTGGCGCGCGATCTCGGCATCGGTCAATTCGTGCAGGAAGTTGCCGTCGCGCCGGTAGCCGACGAGCTCGCCAGCAACCCAGATGGCGCCGCCGTCGATGCGCTCGAGCTGGTTGATGCAGCGCAGGAAGGTGCTCTTGCCCGAGCCCGAGGGGCCGATGATGCAGACCACCTCGCCCTTCGGCACCGCGATGTCGATGCCCTTCAGCACCTCGTTGTCGCCGAAGCGCTTGCGCACATCTGCGGCGACGACGAGCGGGGCGGCCGGGGAAAGGTTCTGGTCGTCGGCTGCGGCGGTGGTGCGGATGTCCATGGCCAGTCCTCCCGTCACTTCGTATCGGCGGCGGGAGCCGCACCCTTGGAATAGTACTTCTCGATGCGCCCCTGGATGAGGCTGAGCGCCGTCACGACGATGAGGTACCAGAAGGCGGCGACGATCAGCAGCTCGATGACGCGCGAGTTGGCGTAGTAGATGTTCTGCGCGCTGTGCAGGATCTCGGCATACTGGATGACGCTGGCGAGCGAGGTGAGCTTGACCATGCCGATGAACTCGTTGCCCACCGGCGGGATGATGACGCGCATGGCCTGGGGCATGATGATGCGGCGCAGCATCTTGAGCCGCGTCATGCCGAGCGTCTGGGCCGCCTCGTACTGGCCGCGGTCGACCGAGAGAAGGCCGGCGCGCACGACCTCGGCCGTGAAGGCGCCCTGCTGGATGCCGAGGCCGAGGAGGGCGGCGACGAAGGGCGTCATCACCTCGACCGTCGGCACCGAGAAGAGGCCCGGAATGCCCATGGTCGGGAAGATGAGGGCGAGATTGAACCACAAGAGCAGCTGCAGCAGCGCCGGAACCGCGCGGAACAGCCAGATGTAGCCGAGCGCCGTGTAGGACAGCACCGGATTGTCCGACAGCCGCATGATGGCGAAGACGACGCCGAGCACGATGCCGACGACCATGGCGAGGATGGCCATGACGATGGTGTTGACGAGGCCGGTCATGATCGCCGGCACCGTCAGGAACTCGCCGACGTAGCTCCACTCGATCTGCCCGACGACGAAGGCGTGGGCGATGGCGGCCAGCGCCGCCAGGACCAGGGCGGCGGCGACCATCCGCCCATAGTGCCGCCGGGGCACATGGACGAGATGGCTGATCTGGTAGACGGTGTCGGTCATCGGCTTTGCTCGTTCTCCTGATCCCGCCGCGGCATCTTCGGCCGTCGGCAAGGGATCGTTCCTGGCATCGTCCATTGGGCCCTCGGCGCCGATGACGATGCTTTCCCCGGAAGTGTGCGCGCTCAGGCGCTTTCCGCCCAGCGCCGCTGCGCCTCGACAGTCCTCTTCAGCCGCTCGATCTGCTCGCCGACCCGCGCCGGCGAGGTGCCGCCATAGCCGCTGCGCGCGGCGACGGCCGCCTCGGGCGTCAGCCTGGGCAGAACGTCGGCACCGAGCCGTGCATCGACGGCGGCAAGGTCCGCCGGCGTCAGCTCCGACAGGTCGATGGCCATTTCCTCGCAATAGCGCACCAGCGACCCGGTGATCTCGTGCGCCTCGCTGAAGGGCACGCCGTTCTGCGACAGCCAGTCCGCGACCTCCGTCGCAAGGGTGAAGCCCTCGGTCGCCTGTTCGGCGAGGCGCTCGCGGTCGACCGCCATGGTGGCGATCATGCCGGCCATGGCGGGCAGCACGAGGTCGAGCGTGTCGATGGCCTCGAAGCTCGCCCACTTGTCCTCGGAGAGGTCGCGGTTGTAGGCGAAGGGCAGGCCCTTGAGCGCCACCAGGAGGCCGTTGAGGCTGGCGATGAGGCGCGCCGCGCGCCCGCGCGTCAGCTCTGCGATGTCCGCATTCTTCTTCTGCGGCATGATGGAAGAGCCGGTGGCATAGCCGTCGTCGAGGCTGACCCAGCGGAACTGCTTCGAGGACCAGAGGAAGACTTCCTCGGCGAGCCGCGAGAGGTTGACGCCGAGCATCGCCGTGACGAACAGGAACTCGGCCACGTGGTCGCGGCTGCCGACGGCATCGATCGAGTTCTCGCACGGGGCGTCGTAGCCGAGTTCCTTGGCCGACAGCTCGGGATGGAGCGCGATGGCGGAGCCGGCGAGCGCGGCGGCACCGAGGGGCGAGCGTGCGGCGCGCCGGTCGAAGTCGCGGAAGCGCTCGACGTCGCGCGAAAAGCCCTGGGCATGGGCGAGGAGCTGGTGGGCGAAGGTGACGGGCTGGGCCGGCTGCAGGTGGGTGAAGCCGGGGCAGAGCGTGTCGCGATGCTGTTCCGCCTGCGCGATCAGCGCCCCCTGCAGGGCGAGCACCTGGCTGGCGAGCCGGCGGGCGGCGCTGCGCAGGTGGAGCTTGAGGTCGTTCGCCGCCTGGTCGTTGCGCGAGCGGCCGGCCCGGAGCTTGCCTCCCAGCGCACCGAGCCGGTCCTTCAGCATGCGCTCGAGGAAGGTGTGCACGTCCTCGTCGGCCGGGGAGGGGGCGATGCGCCCGGCGCGCCAGTCTTCCCCGATCGCCTCGAGGGCGGCAATGATCTCGCCCGTCTCGGCCTCGGTCAGGATGCCGGCGCGCATCAGTTCGCGCGCATGCGCCACTGAGGATTGCAGGTCTTCCGGCACCAGGCGGAAATAGTTCGCCGGCGCCCGCGACAGATTCATCAGCGCCTCGGACGGCGGCGAGCGAAAGCGCGCACCCCACAGTCTCACCGGTTCGGTCATCCGCAATCCTCCTGTCACAATCGATGCTGGCACCGGCCCCGAAACTGGACAATTGAATAGATTTCCGAAACACTAGTCCAAAATGGAATAGGAGAGGGGGCATGACGCGCCCGCATCTGCCGACGACGACGGGGCTGCGCGTCGTGGCGGCGCTCGCCCAGCACGGCACGGTCTCGGCCGCGGCCCAGGCGCTCAACCTCACGCAGAGCGCGGTCAGCAAGCAGCTCAAGGCGGTGGAGGACCTCGTCGGCCTCGCGCTCTTCACGCGCACGAGCCGCGGACTGGCGCCGACCGAGGCCGGCGTCATCTACATCGCCCAGGCGCGCGTCGCCCTCGGCGCGCTGGAGACGGCGGCAGCCCGGGTTGCGGGCCTGCGCTCCTCGCGGCCGGCGCTCAGGCTGCACGTGCTGCCGATCCTGGGGGATCGCTGGTTCATGCCGCGCTTCTCGCGCTTCGTCGAGGCGCATCCCGATATCGAGGTGCAGTTCAGCACCTTCGCCGCCAGCGACACGGTGGAGGAGGCGGACATCGTCTTCCGCTTCGGTGACGGGCACTGGCCCGGCTGGCAGGCGGATTATTTCCTCGGCCGGGAGGTGCTCCTTGTCGGCGCACCGCAGTTCATCGCCCGCGGCGGCGGCATCGATGCGCCGGAGGATGCATGGCGCTTCCCGATTTTGGAGCATCGGCAGACGCCGCTCCACTGGAGCGACTTCGCCGCGAGCCACGGCATCGGCGATGTGCGACCGGAGCGGATGGTGCGGCTCGGCTATTATTCGCTCGTCATCCGCGCGGCCATCGCGGGACAGGGCCTGGCGCTGGTGCCGCGCAGCCTGATCCTCGACGAGCTCGCCGGCGGGCAACTCGTCAATCCGGCGGGGCTCGGCTACTCGAGCACCAATTGCTACTGGCTGACGACGCCGCTCGACCGGCCGCGGCATGCCGACCTCGCCACCTTCTGCGACTGGGCGCTGGCGGAAGCGCGCGAGACGGAAAGTACAGCGGCGGCTCAGGCGCCGCTCGCTGCCTCGCAGCGTTCGTAATGGTCGGCGATGTCGCGGCCCGTCGCCCACCAGACGTCGTCGAAGCACGCGACATGGGTCAGGAATTCGTCGAGCAGGCGATGGCGCATCGGCCGTCCCGACACCTGCGGATGCAGCATCATGGTGGTGACGCCGCCCCAGGCGTGCGTCTGCTCGAATTCGTCGCGCCAGATGGAGAGCACGGCCTCGCGGCCGAAGAGCGCGCGCGGGCTCATGCGGTGCGTGATGCCGAAGTTCCAATCGTCGAGGCTGTAGTTGACCGGGATCTCGATCGGCCCCGGCCCGTCCGGCAGCAGGTGGCGGTAGGGCCGGATGTCGTCTCGCCAGGAGCTGGAATAGCGGATGCCGCGCTCGCGCAGCATCTTGAGCAGCGCGACGCAGCTTTCGCCCGACGGCGCGCGGTAGCCCACGGGCACGACGCCGAGGACGCGCTTCAGCGCCTCGAAGCCCCGCTCCACCTCCTCGCGCATCACCTCGTCGTCGCCCGGCTCCGGCCGCAGGTGCCAGTAGCCGTGGTGGGCGATCTCGTGCCCCGCCTTCAGGATGGCCTCGCAGGCGGCGGGATGGGCGTCCACCGTCCAGCCGGTGACGAAGAAGGTCGCCTTGGCGCCGTGGTGGGCGAGCAGCTCGAGGAGCTTCGGGATGCCGACGCGCGCCTCGTAGCCGCCGTAGGACATGGTGACGAGGCGCTCGGCATTGCGCCGGTCGATGCCGAGCCAGACCGATTCGGCATCGACGTCGAAGCCGAGGAAGAAGGCGGACTGCTTGCCGTCGGGCCAGGGAAAGTCCGGGGCGGGCGGCGCGGGATTGGCCGGGCGGGGCATGTCGGCTGGCATGATCGTCTCCTCTTGCGGCCGATGCTGCCAGCCGGCGGGAAAATGCCAATTGAAATGATTTCCATGCCGCCAGTCGGCGATGGAATAGCCTCTATGAGGCCTCGGCGGCGAGCGCTGCGAGCTGCTCGCCCGGCAGGGTGTAATAGACCTTCTCCACCGCCCGCGCGCCGAGCGCGGCATAGAGCCGCTGGGCGCCCTCGTTGCCCCGGTCGGTGGTGAAGTCGATGCGGCCGATGCCGTTGTCGGCGGCGAAGCGCGCGATGAAGGCCATGAGGCCACGGCCGAGCCCCCGGCCCCGCGCCGCCTCGACGACGAAGAGGTCCTTCAGGTAGACGAGCCCCTTGAGGTCGCGGCCGGGCCGGATCACGGCGATGCAGGCGAGCCCGAGCGGCGCGCCGTCCGCGCCGCTGGCGAGCACGAAGCGCGTGCCCTCCCGCTCTCCGAGCGTCGCCGCGACCATCGCGCGATAGTCGCCCGCCGGCGGCAGCGCCTCGCCCGGGCGATAATGCGCATCCATGGCCGCGATGAGCGCTGCGACCGTCGCTGCATCCGCCGGCGTGGCGAAGGCGATGGAGACGGCGGATGCGGGAGCGGTGGCGGGCATTCCTGAGCGACCGGCGTTGAGGCGACGACGCGCGACCTTTGCCACGGCCGCGGCGAAAGGCAAGCGGGCATGAGCGCGACGGGTTCGCACTTGAAGGCCCGGCGACGGGGCGGAATAGTGGCGATCTCATTCATCCGGGCGGTCGAGCGCCGGTCGGCGCCGCCGTTTCTTCACCGCGAGGCCCGCATGACCGTGACCCTCGGCATCATCCACACGTCCGTGGCGACCCTCGACGTCTTCCCCGGCCTGATCCGCGCCGAGGCGCCCGAGCTCCGCATCATCAACATCCTGGACGATTCGATCCTGCCGGAGCTGCGCGACAACGGCGGGCGCCTCGAGGCCGTGCTGCCGCGCTGGGCCGGCTATTGCCGCACGGCGAAGGATCAGGGGGCGCGGCTCCTCCTCAACGCCTGCTCGTCGATCGGCGCGCTCGGCGCCACGGTTTCGTCGCAGGTCGGCATCCCGATCCTGCGGGTCGATGCCGGCATGGCGCGCGCGGCGGTGCGGCGCGGCCGGCGTATCGCCGTCATCGCCACCTTGCCCACCACGCTCGAGCCGACCACGGCGCTCGTCGAGGAGACGGCCCGGGCCGAAGGCGTCGAGGCCGATGTCGAGGCCGTGCTGGTGGAGGGTGCCTATGACGCCCTGATGGCGGGCGACCGCGACGGGCACGACCGGCGCCTCGTCGACGCATTGGGGGAGGTCGCGGCGCGCAGCGATGTCGTGGTGCTGGCCCAGGCCTCGATGGCGCGGGTGGTGCCGGCGCTCGCGGAGGAGGAGCGTGGCAAGGTGCTGGCGAGCCCGCCCTTCGCCGTGGCGGATGTCGTCGCGGCCCTCGCGCGGATCAGCTGATCAGAAGAGGTCTTAAGCCCGCTTCTTCTCGAGCGCAGGCTCCGCCTCGGCGATCAGCAGCTCGCAGCGCGCCTCCTCGATCATCGCCTTGATCGCTCCGACGGGCCGCCTGTCGGTGACGAGCACGTTGAAGTCGCGCAGGTGGGCGAGGCGCGCCATGGCGACCCGGCCGAACTTGCTGTGGTCGGCGAGCAGCACCCGGCGCCGGGCGTTGCGCAGCATGCTGCGCCCGACGATGACCTCCTCGTCCCGGTATTCCAGCAGGTTGCCCTCCGCATCGATGCCGCCGATGCTCGTCACCAACAGGTCGCAGCGGTACTGCTCGACGAATTCGGCGGCGAACATGCCGCAGACGGCACCGTTGTATTTCGTCCACCGGCCGCCGGTGACCTGGATCGAGACATCCGGGCAATCGGCGAGGATCGTGGCCGCCGAGATGCTGTTGGTGACGATGCGCAGACCGGCCGGCTGACATCTGGCGAGCGCCCGCGCAAAGGCGTCGACGGTGGTGCCGGGCGTCAGGAAGAGGGAATTGCCCGGCTTGACGAGGCGCGCCGCGGTCTCGGCGATCGCGGCCTTTTCCGCCGCGGTTTCCTCGTAGCGCAGGCTGTAGGCGGCATTCGCCGTGCTGCGGTTGACGCTCGCGCCCCCGTGGTGACGGCGCAGAAGCCCCCGGTCGGCGAGATCGCGAATGTCGCGGCGGATGGTCTGCGGCGACACGGCGAACATGTCCGCCATCTCCTCGATGGTCAGGTAGCCCTGCACCTCGAGGGTTTCGAGAATCCGGTCGTGGCGGGTGATCAGCGCAGCCATGATCTTGCCATAGCGCGCCCCGGCGGCGCCCGCAATGCTCGAAAAAGAAAACAGGCTTGCGGAAACGAAAACGGAATGCTCATCATGGAGGGCGCCTCATCTGCCGGGCAGGGACCGTCTGCCGGCCAGCCGGCGCCGAAGAAGAACATGCGGGCCGCATGAGCGGAACCGAACAGCCGTCGCAACGACGGCCCTTCGTGGGGGGACGTGGCGCGCCATGATGAGGATCGTCTGTGTCGGCAATCTCGTCCACGACGAAGTCTTCCGGGTCGGCGCGCTGCCGTCGTCGGGCATCAAGACGGGGGTGCTCGACTACGAATCGCGCTTCGGCGGCCCCGCCGCCACCGCGGCCGTCGCCATTGCCCGGCTCGGCGGCCGTGCCGCCTATTGGGGCCGGGTCGGCCAGGATGATGCCGGGCGCGAGGCGCTGCGGCTGATGCAGGCGAGCGGCGTCGACTGCAGCGGCGTCGCGCAGCTTCCCGCCGGCCGCACGCTGCGCGCCATCGTGCTCGTCGACGCGCGCGGCGAGCGCAGCATCGTCTCCGATCGGCGCAGCCTCGCGCCGGATCCCGCGGTGCTGCCGGACGATCCGCTCGACGGCACGGCGGCCGTCCTCGTCGACAGCCGTTGGCCGGCGGCGGCGGAGGTGGTGCTGGACCGGGCGCGCAAGCGCAGGGTTCCGACCATCTTCGACGCGGACGGCGGCCTGGCGGCCGACGGCGAGCGGTTGCTCGCCAAGGCTGATCACATCGTCTTCTCCAGCGAGGGTCTGCGCGACTATGCCGGCGAGGGGCCGCCCGAGCAGCTGCTGCGCCGGTGCGCCCGGGCGGCGCCGGGCCGGATCTTCGCCGTCACCCGCGGGGCGGAGGGCAGCCTGTGGCTGGTCGACGGCGACATCGTGCCCGTGCCGGCCTTCAGTGTCGCCATCGCCGACAGCACGGGTTGCGGCGACGTCTTCCACGGGGCCTATGCGCTCGGGTTGTGCGAGGGCATGTCGCCCGTCGTGGCGGCCCATTTCGCGGCTGCCGCGGCGGCGCTCAAGGGGGCGCGCGGGCGCGGCTGGGACGGCATGCCCGACCGGGCCGCCGTCGTGCGCCTGCTGACGGACGGCGAGCGGTCGCGCACCGAGGTCGCGCAGCTTGAGTCATAAATCGAAAATCGAATGTTGCGATTACGAAAGGAAAATGCCTAACTGGTGATCGAAAACAATCACGAACCACGACGGGAGGAGGCGATGCGCCGGCATGACCCGTTCCGTTGCAGCGGTGTCCGCGGCGGGCCGAAGGCCGGCACTGCAGCGGCGGCGATGACGGGCGGCATCCCAGCGAGGCCCCTCCGGCGCCGTGATGCGATCCGATCATCATCCGGGAAGGTATGACCCATGGGCTGTTCCACCGTTGCCGCGCTTGCCGAGGATCTCCGCAGCATCGACGTCGATCTCGCCAGGGGCGGGGATTTCTCGGCGAGCCGCCGGCCGCCGGCCGACATGATCGACCGCTGGGCGGAGACGGCCGCGCTGGGCGAGCCGGAGGCGCGGGCCCTCGCGATCTGGGCCATCCGCGAGGCGGCGCTGGCCGCCGGCATCGTGCCGGCGTCGGTGCAGGAGCTCTATCTCGCGCGGGCCGCGGGGCGCTGGGAGGGACGCACGGTTCCGGCCATGAACCTGCGCGGCTGGAGCTATCAGACCTGCCGGGCCGTCTTCCGCGCGGCGCGGGAGATGGATGCGGCGCTGTTCATTTTCGAGCAGGCGGTCGCCGAGGCGCTCTATGCCGCGCAGCCGCCGGTGGAATACACCGCCGCCGTGCTCGCCGCCGCCCTGCGCGAGGGGCACGAGGGGCCGGTCTTCCTCCAGGCCGACCATGACCAGGTCAATGCCGCCGCCTATGCCCGGGATGCGGCCGCCGAGATCGAACGGCTCGAGGCGGTGATGCGCGAGCAGGTGGCGGCCGGCTTCTACAGCATCGACATCGATGCCTCGACCGTCGTCGATCTGTCGCTGCCGACCGTGCGCGACCAGCAGCGCCTCAATGCGGAGCTGACCGCCCATTTCACGCGCTTCGTGCGCTCCATCGAGCCCGAGGGCGTGACAATCTCGCTCGGTGCCGAGATCGGCGAGGTGGGCCACGAGAACACCACTCCGGAAGAGCTGCGCGAGTTCATGGCCGTCTACCGGGAGGTTCTCGCCGCCGGGGACGGGGAGGTCGCGCCGGTCAGCAAGATCAGCATCAATTCGGGCACGCATCACGGCGGCAAGATGCTGCCGGACGGGACGCTCGCCGCCGTCGAGGTCGATTATGCCCTCGTCAGGACGATCTCGGACCTGTGCCGGTCCGAGTTCGGCATGGGCGGCGCGGTGCAGCACGGGGCCTCGACCCTGTCGGGCGAGCAGCTCGCCCGCTTCCCGCGCACGGGCGCCATCGAGATCCATCTGGCGCTCGGCTTCAACAACCTCATCTTCGACCATCCGCGCCTGCCGCAGGCGGTGAAGGACGAGATCAGGGACTACACCTTCGCCCATCATGGCGCCGAGCGGCACCCGGACGAGAACGACGTGCAGTTTCTCTACAACACCCGCAAGAAGGCCTGGAAAGTCATGAAGAAGCGCTTCTGGGAGCTGCCGCAGGACGTGCAGGCGGACATCATGGCCTCGCTTCAGGAGATGTTCCGCAACATGTTCACCTGGATGAACGTCGGCGAAACGCGCGCTCTGGTGCGCGAATATGCCCGCCCCGTGAAGGTGCACGCCACGAAGCCCGAGGCGATCACGCGATTGGCCCGCTGACGAGAAGAACGGGTTGATGACGAGAAGGGAGCCCGGCCGGGCCGAGAGCTCCCCGAAGACAGAGGAAACGCCACCATCTGAGGAGGACGATCATGAACAACAGACGCGGATCCGTGTGGTTGACCGCGGTCGCGACGACCCTTGCGGCGTCGCTCGCCATGTCGACATCGTCTGTCGCCCAGCAGCGCGAGGTGCGCTGGAACCAGTGGAAGGGCACGGAGGTCGGCGAGAAGTTCATGTCCGAGCTCAAGGCGGCCTTCGAGAAGGACCATCCGGACATCACGCTCGTGTCGGTCGATGCGCCCTTCACCGGTTTCCACGATCGCGCCATCGTGCAGCACCAGGCCAACAAGCTCGCCGACGTGCTGATGGTGCAGGTCGACTGGGTGGCCGAGTTCGCCGACCTCGGCATGATCGAGCCGCTCGACGACCTCATCGCCAAGGAGCCGCCGGAGTTCTTCGGCAATATTCCCTCCGCCTTCCACCAGAAATGGCGCGGCAAGCAATATTACCTGCCCGTCGAAAGCGGCTCGGTCGCGCTGTTCTACAATACCGACCTGTTTGCGGCCGCCGGCCTGTCCGACCCGCCGAAGACGTGGGACGAATTCGCCGAGATGGCGCGCAAGCTCACCGACCCGGAAAAGCGCCAGTTCGCGGTGACCGCCACGCTCCAGTCGGAGCCGCCGACGAACATGACCTACGACATCTATCCGCTGATCCTGCAGGCGGGCGGCACGCTCATCGACGCCGAGACCAACAAGGCCGCCTTCAACAGCCCCGAGGGTGTCGCGGCGATCGAGTGGTATGTGGAGCGCGTCAACAAGGACAAGATCAGCGTGCCGGGCGTCCTCAGCAACGGCGAGAAGGAGAAGCGCGCGAACTTCGCCTCCGGCAACATCGCCATGATGTTCGAGGGGCCGTGGGGCATCGCCATCCAGCGCCAGCTCAACCCCAACCTCAACTACAAGATCGCCCCGCTGCCCGAGGGCAAGACCACCGGCACCATGGTGCGCGGCTCGCTCAACACCCTGACCGCCCAGGCCAAGGACAAGGAGGCCGCCTGGACCTTCCTCAAGTGGCTGTCCGGCCCCAGGGGCATGGCGATCTGGTCCAAGGGCACCGGCGCGCTGCCCGCGCGCACCGATGTCATGAACGAGGAGTGGTTCAAGGAGAAGACCGAGTTCGCCGCCTTCGTCTCGCAGATGGAGCGCCCCACGGCCCAGTCGCCCTTCCTCGTCATGCCGAACGCGGTGCAGATGAACAAGATCATGACCACGGAAGTGCAGAACGTCGTGCAGGGCAAGAAGAGTGCGAAGGAGGCCCTCGACGACGCCGCGGCCGAGTGGAACAAGATCTTCGCCGCGACGAAATAGGCGCACGGCTCCTCTCGGGCCTGCTCCGGCAGGCCCCTGCCGACCTTCCCTCTTGTTCAGGGGGCCGCGTCGCCGCATGGCGGCCGGCCCCCGACAACGGCCGGGTGAGCCATGCCCTCGTTTCGAAACCGCTTTCACGATGAAATTCTGGCCTATTCCTTTCTCTGGCCATCGCTCCTGATCCTCGTCGCCCTGCTCATCTATCCGCTCGGCGAGGTCATCCGCCTCAGCTTCTACGACAGCAACCTGCAGCGGGAGACCTGGGTCGGCCTCGGCAATTATGCGGCGTTGATGGACGACCCGCTCTTCTGGCAGGCCTTCGGCCAGACGGTGGTGTTCACGGCGGCGAGCGTCGCGCTGCATCTCGTCATCGGCCTCGGGCTCGCCCTCCTGCTCAACATGCAGCTCAACGAGACCTTCCGCTCGCTGGCGCGGGGGCTGCTCATCGTGCCCTGGCTGCTGGCGCCGACCGTGGCGGGCATGATCTGGGTGCTGATGCTCGCGCCCTTCGGCGTGTTCAACGGCCTTCTCGCCCGCCTCGGGTTCATCGACATCAATTTCGCCACGTCCTGGCTCGGCGATCCCGCGACGGCGCTCGGCTCCGTCACGGCCATGAACGTGTGGCGCGCCTTTCCCTTCTTCATGGTCATGCTGCTCGCCGGGCTGCAGGCCATCCCGAAGCATCTCTACGAGGCGGCCGACATCGACGGCGCCTCCGGCCTGCAGAAGTTCTGGCACATCACCCTGCCGCAGCTGCGCGGCGTCATCACCACGATCGTGCTGCTCGATTCGATCTGGACCTTCCGCGCCTTCGACCCCGTCTTCGTCATGACCGGCGGCGGGCCGGCCCATTCCTCCGAGGTGCTGGCGACCGTGATCTATTTCGACGGCTTCCAGAAGCTGCGCTTCGGCTATGCCTCGGCGGAGGCGATGGTGATGTTCATCGTCCTCTTCGTCGTCAGCGCCATCTACGTGCGCCGCACCATGAGCAAGGAGCACTGAGATGCTGATGCCTGCGACCGAACCGGCCGTCGTCTCTCCCTATTACCTCGGCCTGCGCAACCGCGAGCGGCTGATGCGGCTCCTCGCCTATGGGCTGCTCATCCTCGCCATCGTCATCGTGTTCTTCCCCCTCGCATGGATGGGCACCGTCTCGGTGCGGCCCAACCTCGAAGTGACGAAGATGCCGCCGGACTGGGTGCCGGAGGTCTTCACGCTCGAGCCCTATGCCAAGATCTTCTCCAGCCCGCGTTATCTCGTCGTCTTCGCCAACACGATGATCATATCGCTCGTGGTCACGGCCCTGTCGCTGGTGCTCGGGGCGACGGCGGCCTATGCGCTGGCACGCTTCCGCTTCGCCGGCCAGCGCGCCGTGCTGATGTTCCTGATCACGACGCAGATGTTCCCGCTCGTGCTCCTGTGCATCCCCTATTTCCGCATCTTCATCACGTTCGGCCTCTACGACACGCGCACGGCGCTCGTGATCGTCTATCTCACCTTCACGCTGCCCTTCTGCATCCTCATGCTGCGCAGCTATTTCCTCAACATCCCGCGCGACATCGAGGAGGCGGCGATGGTCGACGGCTGCTCCCGGCTCGGCGCCATCTTCCGCACCTTGGTGCCGATGTCCTATCCGGCCTTCATCGGCGCGGGTCTCTACACGTTTCTTCTGGCCTGGAACGAGTTCCTCTTCGCGGTGGTGCTCATCGAATCCTGGGGCAACCGCGTGCTGACCATGGCGATCTACAGCCTGATGGCCGAGTTCGTCACCGAGTGGAACATGATGATGGCCTTCTCCGTCCTCGCCAGCCTGCCGCTCGTCGTCGCCTTCATCTTCCTGCAGAAATACATGGTGCAGGGCATGACCGCCGGCGCTCTGACCTCCTGAACGGGGCGGCCGCCGACACCTGTCTCGCCTGCTGCGCAGCGGGCGAGCAAAGCATAGAAAGCTCACCAGTAATGCGCCCCGAAAAGCTTTCAGGGCGCATTACTATTTGTGGGCAAATAAACACCGTTCGCGAGCCGGCTTGTTATCGATAATGCTCTGCGCTAGATTTTGAGCGTTGCAGAAAAGTGTTTCAGCTTTGGCGTTCCTCCAGCCCGACGCCAACGACTTCCGGCCCTGAGTGGCTCTCATCCCCCCAAATTCCGACGGCCTGCTCAGGGTCGTTTCCTTTTGTGCCGTGGTCGGCCCGGAGGCCAGCGCGCGCTCAATCCCGACATCCGGAAATGACAACGTTGTCATCGATCGAAATTCCTCTATGGTAACGTTGTCATAGCGAGTCGAGCGGTGGGGGAACATGCAGCGCGCCGATGCCGTGTGGGGTGAGGTCGACAGCCGTTTCCGCGGCATTCCCGTGGAATGCGGCGCCGTCGGGCTCGATGCCGTTGCGGCCTTCGGCTGGCATCCGGCGGCCGGGGACATGGCGTTGCCGGTATTGACCCTGGACGAGGTGGCCTTTGCCGGCAATTGCGAGCTGATGTTCGCCTATGCCCGCTCACACGGCGTCCTCATCGCCCCCCACGCGAAAACGCCGATGTCGCCGCACCTCGCGCGCACCCTCGTCGCCCGCGGCGCCTGGGGCGCGACGGTCGCGAATGTGCAGCAGGCTTCGGTCATGGCCCATGCGGGCATCGAGCGTCTGCTGCTCGCCAACGAGATCGGTGGCCGCTCCGGTGCCCGCCAGCTCGGCGCCTTCCTCAAGGCCTGGCCGGGCGTCGACCTGCGCGCCTTCGCCGATTCGCCGGCCTGCGTCGCGGCCCTTGCCGAGGCCGCGCGCCTTGCCGGGCGCGTGCTGCCTGTCCTCGTCGAGGTGGGCGGCGCGCGGGCCGGCGCGCGGGACCTCGCTGCGGTCGAGGCGATCGTCGCCGCCGTCGCCGAGGCGGACGGCAGCCTCGTGCTCGACGGTGTCGCCGCCTATGAAGGCGCCGTGGCTGGCGCCGATGCCGCGGCGACGCGTGACGCGATCGGCGCCCTGATGGCGCTTGCGGGGGAGGCCTTCGCCCGCGTGCGCCGGGCCGCGCCCGGCCGGCCGCTGATCGTCACGGCCGGCGGCTCGTCTTACTTCGACAGGGTGGTCGCGGCGCTCGGGCCGCTGGTGCGTGCGGACGGCAATGCCGCCCTCATGCTGCGCAGCGGCGCCATCTTCTTCCACGACCACGGCGTCTATGCCCGCGCCCTTTCGGGCCTCGACGCGCGCAACGGCTTTTCGATCGATGGCAAGGTCGTGAAGGCGGCCGAGGCCTTCCGCCCGGCGCTGCGGCTGTGGGCGGAGGTGCTGTCGCGGCCGGAGCCGGGCCTTGCCATCTGCGGCATGGGCATGCGCGACGTCTCCTTCGACCAGGGCGTGCCGGTGCCGCTCGAGGCGTTTCGCGATGGCGCGCCGATCGGCAGCCTGTTAGGCGCCGCCGTCGTCAAGCTCAACGATCAGCACGCCTTCCTGCAACTGCCGGACGATGCGTCGCTCGCGGTCGGCGACATCGTCGCCTTCGGCATCTCGCATCCGTGCACCTGCCTCGACCGCTGGCGCCTCGTGTTCGGCCTTGGCCCGGACGGGCGGGTGGCGAACGCCTATCCGACGTTCTTCGGCTGAGGCACGCCATGACGCTGAACTTCAGCCAGCTCTGGCGCTACGACGACCTGCTCCTGCACGGGGCGCTGCTGACGCTGCTCCTGACGGTGATCGCGGCGGTCGCGGGCACCCTGATCGGCGTCTGCGGGGCCGTGCTGGTGCGGGGCGGGCCGCGGCCGGTGCGCTGGGCCATCCGTGGCTATATCGAGGTCATCCGCAACACGCCGGCACTGATCCAGCTCTTCATCATCTTCTTCGTGCTGCCGAGCCTCGGGTTGCGCCTGCCGCCCTTTGAGGCGGCGGCGGTGGCGCTGAGCATCTATTTCGGGGCCTATGCCATCGAGATCATCCGCGCCGGGCTCGACGCCATCCCGCGTGCCCAGCTGGAGGCCGGCGAATGCCTCGGGCTCACGCGCTGGCAGGTCTTCCGACACATCGTCTTCCTGCCGGCGCTGCGGACCATCTATCCCTCCTTCACCAGCCAGTTCGTGCTGCTTCTGCTCGGCACCTCGCTCGCCTCACAGGTCTCGGCCGAGGAGCTGTTCCACACCGGCGGCTTCATCGACAGCCGCACCTTCCGCAGCTTCGAGGTCTACGCCGTCGTCTGCGCCATCTACTTCGCGCTCGTCATGGCCTTCAAGCTCGTCTTCGCCGGGCTCCAGAGGCTCATGTTCCGCTGGCCGGTGCGGCGCTGAGGGTTCCCATGCGCACGTTCAACGAAGCCGATCTCATCTCGCTGTTCTCGGCCCTGCGCTGGACGGTGGTTCTCGTCGCCCTGGCGCTCGCCTGCGGCGGCCCGCTGGCGCTGCTGCTCGCGCTCATGCGCTCGAGCCGGCTCGCGCCGCTGCGCTGGCTGGCAGCCGGTGTCCTGCAGCTCGTGCAGGGGGTGCCGCTCCTCGGCCTGCTCATGTTCTTCTATTTCGGCATGCCGGTGTTCCTCGGCATCGAGGTGCCGTCCCTCGTCGCCGTCGGCGTCGCCTTCACGGCCTATACCGCCGTCTTTCTCGGCGAGATCTGGCGTGGCGGCATCGAGGCGGTGAAGCAGACCCAGTGGGAGGCGGCGGCCTGCCTCGGGCTGACGCGCTGGCAGCAGTTCCGCTACGTCGTCGGGCCGCAGGCCTTCCGCATGGCGCTGCCGCCGACGGTCGGCTTCCTGGTGCAGCTCATCAAGAACACCTCGCTCGCCTCGGTCGTCGGCTTCGTCGAGCTCGCCCGCGCCGGACAGATGGCGAGCGCCGCGACCTTCCAGCCGCTGCTCGTCTACTCGGTGGTGGCGGCGATCTATTTCACGCTGTGCCTGCCGCTCACGGTCTGGTCCCGCAAACTGGAGGCCCGTCTCAATGGCGCTCGTTGAAATTCGCGACGTCCACAAGAGCTTCGGCGACGTCGAGGTGCTGAAGGGCATCACGCTCGATGTCGAGAAGGGGGACATCGTCACCATCATCGGTCGCTCGGGTTCGGGCAAGTCGACGCTGCTGCGCTGCATCAACGCGCTGGAGACCATCAACGGCGGCGAGATCCGCATCGAGGGCGAACGGATCGCCGCCGACATGCCCAACCTCAGGCAGCTGCGCCAGCGGGTGGGCATCGTCTTCCAGGCCTTCAACCTGTTCCCGCACCTGACCGTCGAGCGCAACATCACGCTCGCTCCGGTGCTGACCGGCAAGATCGCCAAGGACAAGGCGCGGGACCTGGCGCGTGACGTGCTCGCGCGCGTCGGCCTGGCCGAGAAGATCGACGCCTGGCCCGAGCAATTGTCGGGGGGCCAGCAGCAGCGCGTGGCGATTGCCCGCTGCCTCGCCATGTCGCCGCATCTGATGCTGTTCGACGAGGTGACGTCGGCGCTCGATCCCGAGCTCGTCGGCGAGGTGCTGAAGGTGATGGAGGACATGGCGCGCCAGGGCATGACCATGATCCTCGTCACGCACGAGATGGGCTTTGCCCGCACCGTCGCCACCAAGCTCGTCTTCATGCACCAGGGCAGGGTCTGGGAGCAGGGCAAGCCCGCCGAGCTCTTCGCCGACCCCAGGACCCCCGAGCTCAGGAACTTCATCAGCTCCGTCAAATAGGCGCAACGGTGAGCGCCCAAGGAGAAGTCAGAGGAGAACGAGGATGAGGATTTTCGCAACACTCGCCGCCGCGGCGATCGCCTGCGCGACGCTCGCCATGCCGGACGCCGCGCGCGCCGACAAGCTGCAGGACGCGATCAGCGCCGGCAAGCTGCGCGTCGGCGTCCTGATGGATGTCGCCCCCTGGGGCTTCAAGGACGAGAAGGGCGAGGCCACCGGCCTCGACATCGATCTCGCCAAGCTGCTGGCCGCCGACATGGGCGTGAAGCTCGAGCTCGTGCCGGTGACGGGCGCGAGCCGCATCCCGAGCCTGCTCGCCGACAAGGTCGACATCCTGATCGCCGCCGCCGGCGCCACGCCCGAGCGCGCCCAGCAGGTCATGTTCTCGCAGCCCTATGCGGCGGTGAACCTCGGTGTCTACGGCGCCAAGGACATGCCGGCCGCCAAGGCGGCCGACGAGCTGAAGGACCGCACGGTCGCCGTCGCCAAGGGCACGACGCTCGATGTCTGGCTCACCGACAATGCGCCGGGCGTCAAGCTGGTGCGCTTCGAGGACGCGCCGTCCGCCGTCGCGGCCTATCTCGCCGGCCAGGCCCAGGCCTTCGCCGAGAACAGCGCCATCGCGCTCAAGGTGTCGGACGACAATCCCGGCAAGGAGGTGGAGCTGAAGTTCCTCATCCGCCAGTCGCCCGCCCATGTTGCCGTGCGCCAGGGCGAGCAGAACCTGCTCAACTGGATCAACACGGCGCTCTTCTACAACCGCATGAACGGCAAGCTCGCCGAGCTGCAGAAGCGCTGGTTCAAAGAAGCGCAGGACCTGCCGCACATGTGACGCCAAGTGGCGGCGCGGGCCCGCGCCGCCACCTCACCCGCAGCAAGAAGAGAGATCAGAAGATGATCCAGCGTTATCAGGCCGGCAAGCGCATGAGCCAGGCCGTCGTCTACAATGGCACCGTCTATATCGCCGGCCAGGTCGCCGACGACCCGAAGGGCTCGCTCGAGGCGCAGACCCGTTCCGTGCTCGCCAAGATCGAGGCGCTGCTCGCCGAGGCCGGCTCCGACAAGTCGAAGCTCGTGGCCGTCAACGTCTTCCTGCCGCATATCACCGATTTCGACGCCATGAACGCGGTCTACGACGCCTGGATCGACCCGGCCAATCCGCCGGCCCGGGCCTGCGTCGAGGCGCGCCTCGCCAATCCGGACCTGCGCGTGGAGATGACGGCGGTCGCCGCGCTCTGAGCCCTGCTCGAGGCCACGGCCATGGCCGTGGCCGCCTCGCGGGCCCCTTGCCCGCCCATCAAGGTCCGCTTCATGCACACCGGCCTCATCCATTCGATCGATTTCGACGCCGACGGCAAGCAGTCCGGCCATCTGCGCCTGCCGTATTCCATCGACCGCTCGCCCTATTTCCACATCCACGTCCCCATCTGCCGCATCCGTAACGGTGCCGGGCCGCGGGTGCTGCTGATGGCGGGCAACCACGGCGACGAATACGAGGGAGAGCTGCTGCTGGCGCGGCTGATGCGCCGGCTCGCGCCGGCCGCCGTGCGGGGCGAGATCACCATCCTGCCCATGGTCAACGTGCCGGCGGTCATGGCGGCGCGGCGGCGCTCGCCCTACGACGACGGCAATCTCAACCGGGCCTTCCCCGGCAGCGCGGACGGGACGCCGACCGCGCGCATCGCCCATTTCCTCGAGCACGATCTCTTCCGCCGTCACGACGTCGTCTTCGACCTGCATGCGGGCGGCACTTCCATGGCGCATCTGCCCTGCGCGCTCATCGAGCAGCAGGGGCCGCCGGAGCGTTTCGCGCGGGCGCTTCAGCTGATGCAGGCGCTCGCCATGCCCTACGGCTTCGTCGCCGAGAACGGCGCGGCAGCGCCGACCTCCATGGGCGCGGCGGCACGGGCCGGCGCCATCGGCATCAGCGGCGAGTTCGGCGGCGGGGCGACGGTCACGCGCGAGACCATGCGCCTGACGGCGCGGGCCATCGACAATCTGCTCATCGCCACGGGCGCCATCGCCGCGCCGGTCCTGTCCGAGGCGGACCGGCCGGCCGAGCCGATGCAACTGCTCGCCCTCGACAGCCACGACCAGGCCATCTATGCCACGCGCCGCGGCTGGTTCGAGCCGGTGGCGGATGTCGGCGACCGCGTGGCGGCGGGTGATCTCGCAGGCTATTACCATGACCTGACACGGCTCGACCTGCCGGAGGAGGCACTCCATTTCGGGCAGGGGGGCATCGTCATCTCGCGGCGGCTGCACACGGACAGCGAGGCCGGCGACTGCCTGATCCAGGTGGCGCGCCCGGTCGCGGCCGGCGATCTTGCCGCGCCGCAGGCGGATATCGGGGGGTGAGGGCGTGAGCGCTGAGAACGGCAGGCGGCAGCCCACCATCGACGACGTTCTGCGCCTGCCGGCCTCGGCCGGCCCCGCCGCCTCGGGCGAGCGGGCGATGCGCATCGAGGATGTCGCCGCGCTCGCCGGCGTCTCGCCCATCACGGTCTCGCGCGCCCTGCGCGACCCCTCCAAGGTCGCGGACAAGAGCCGCAAGCGCATCCTCGAGGTGGTCGAGCGCACGGGCTATGCCCTCAATCCCCACGCGCGGGCGTTGCGCTCCGGCCGTTCCGACATCGTGGCGGCCTTCGTCTCGAATATTCTGAGCCCCCAGTTCGGCCTTGCGGTGCGGGCCTGCGCCGCCATTCTGGAGCCCGAAGGCTTCCAGCTCATGATCGGCCAGACGTCCTATTCCTATGCGCGCGAGACGGCGATGATCCGCTCGCTGCGCCAGATCAGGCCGGCGGCGGTCATGTTCACCGGCGTCATCGAGCTCGAGGACAACCGCCGCTTCCTCGCCGGGCTCGGCATTCCGGTGATGGAGACCTGGGCCTATCCGCGCGACCCGATCGACATGCTGGTCGGCTTCTCCAACATCGACGGCGGGCGGATGGCCGCCGATTGCCTCGCCGATGCGGGCTATCAACGCGTCGCCTATGTGGGCCGCAGCGGCGGGCGCGGCGCCTTGCGCCGCAAGGGCTTCGCCGCCCGGGCCGGGGAGCGCGGCCTCACGGTCGCCTGCGAGTTCACCGTCGACGTGGTCGAGAGCGTGGCGGACGGGCGCGCCGCCTTCCATGCCCTGCGCGAGCGGGCGCCGGAGGTCCAGGCGGTGTTCTTCGCCAACGATCTTCTGGCCGTCGGCGCGCTGATGGAGGCCCGGCGGCTCGGCCTCGACGTGCCGGGCGACATCGCCATCCTCGGGTTCGGCGACAACGATCTCGCCGATGCGCTGAGCCCGGGGCTGACGACGCTCGCCATCGACGTCGAGGCCCTCGGCAGGCGCGCCGGGGAGATGATTCTGAAGCGCCTGCGGGGCGAGGAGCTGGCCGATCCCGTCACCGTCTTCGAGCCCGTGCTGCACCGGCGGGGCAGCATCTGAGGGAGCGGTTTGGTCACATGGCGCGCGGCCGCTCCCGTCCGGCCCGGGTCTCCAGCGCCGTCAGCGCCTTTTCGAGGAGCCGGCGCGTCTCGCCCGCCGAGCAGGCGTCGAGCGCCTTGATGTCGAGGAAGAGGTCGAGGCCCTGGGCCTGGCCGTGGATGACCTCGGCTTCGGCCGCCCCGGCGAGCCCCCGCACGACATAGGGCACGACCGCGCGGCTCACGCCCTTGACCGCGATCGGCGCGAGTGCCTCGGCCTCGACGATGTCGCGCACCAGCGCATAGGTCTCGTAGCTGATGACGATCGAGCCCGGCTGCGCGACGGCCTGCAGGCGCGCCGCGAGGTTCGCCTCCGCCCCGATGATCGTGTAGTCCATGCGGTTGTCGCTGCCGAAATTGCCGACGTGGCAGAAGCCGGTGTTGATGCCCATGCGCACCTCCAGCGGCTCGGCGAGGCCGCGCTTGCGCCATTCGGCGTTGAGCCGGCCGAGTGCCGCCTGCATGTCGAGCGCCATGCGCACGGCCGCCGCCGCATCCTCCCGGACGCCGCGCGTATCGGGATCGCCGAAGAAGAGCAGGATGGCGTCGCCGACGAACTTGTCGATGGTCGCCCCGTGGCGCAGCGCGATGACCGACATCTCGGTGAAATATTCGTTGAGGAGCGCGGTCAGGTCCTCCGGCTGCAGGCGCTCCGTCAGGGCCGTGAAGTCCTTGATGTCGGAGAAAAAGATGGTGAGCTTCTTGCGCTCGGCGGTGATGGCGACATCCTTGGCGCCGCTGAAGATGCTGCGGTAGACCTGCGGCGAGAGATAGCGCGCGATCTTGGCCGAGACGGTGCCGAGGAAGGCGTTCGCCTGCGCGAGCTCGCCGTTCATGTGGCGGATGAGCGCCGTCTGCCGGCTCTGCATGCGGATGAAGGCGAGGCCGCACGCCGCCACCACCGCGAAATAGACGAGCAGGGACTGGAAAGAGAAGATGCTCGCCTCGATGGGCCGGCGCACGGTGACCTCCTGCACGCCGCGCACGTCGCCGACGCGCCAGTTCTGCTTCGGGCTGTCGGGATGGCTGTTATGGCAGGCGACGCAGGCCGGGCCCATGACGATGGGCGTCGCGATGCGCACCGTGCGGTCGACGAGCGTGCCCGAGACGTCGACGACCGGCCTCGTCGCATCCTGCCTGAGCTGTTCGAGCGCCGTCTGCTCGAAGGCGTCGATCGGATGGCCCGCGCGCTTGCGGAAGGGAAAATCCGAGAAAATGCGGACCTTGACCGCTCCATCACGCGCGCTGATGCGCTTGCCGAGCTCGATGGACATGGCCGTCGGCATCGGGGCCTCCTCGCCATGGCTTTCGCTGTCGAGCCGCCCCAGCACGTCATTGGCGTAATAGGTGCGCATCTCGTCGATGAGCACGCCGATCTCGGTCGCCTCGCCCTGCATCATCCGCGTGGACAGGCCCCTCAGGTCGAGCCACACCGCGAGAGGAAGCCCGATGACGAGCGGCAGGATGAGGAAGGCGAGCGAGGTCGTCGCTGTCCGGTGCTGGTGCTGTGTGTGCGAACGAGGAGCGAGCATGGCTGACCCACGAGCCGGGGGCCCGCCGCCGGACGGGTGCCCGGCCGGCGGTGCCGACGGGGTGAGAATGCGCGGATCGCGTTTCCTGCGCATTGCGTCCGAAACGTTTTTGGTTTCGTCTCTTGCGGTTTTGCCGCAACAATCGTTCGATTCAACCTATCTGCAGTTTCGTTTCGGCTTCGCTTTTCAACGCGAGGCTTCCCCATCGAGGTCGACGCCCTCGAAGACGTGGCGCCCGAGCGGGTCGATGCCGAAGCCCTTCACCTCCTTGCGTGTGGCCATGAAGACGATGGAATGGGCGAGGGGAACCCAGGGAGCCTCGCGCTTGAAGATCTCCTGTGCCTGTCGGTAGAGCGTCTCGCGCTCGCTGCGGTCGCTCGTGGCCTTGGCGCGCGTGACGAGCGCGTCGTATTCGGGCAGGCACCACTTGGCCACGTTGTTGCCGCCGGGCCGGGCCGCCGCGCAGCCGAGGAGCACGTTGAGGAAATTGTCGGGGTCGCCGTTGTCGCCGGTCCAGCCGTAGAGCGCGAGCGGCGGCTCGCCGGCCTGCAGCTTCACGCGGTACTGGTCCCACTCCTCGGTGACGAGGCGGGTGCGCATGCCGATGCGCGCGAGATCGGCCTGCACCAGCTCGGCGACGCGGCGGCCGTCGGGATTGTACGGCCGGTTGACGGGCATGTACCAGAGATCGGTGTCGAGCCCGTCCGGGTAGCCCGCCTCGGCGATCAGGCGCCGGGCCTGCGCGGGGTCGTAAGGGTAGTCTTCGATCGCCTCGTTGTAGGACCACAGCAGGGGCGGGATCGGGTTCTTGGCCACCGTGCCGGTGCCCTGGTGCACGGCCTCGATGATGGCGCGCTTGTCGATCGCCATGTTGACGGCGCGCCGCAGCTCGACGTTGTCGAAGGGCGGGCGCGCGGCGTTCATGGCGAGATAGCCGATGTTGAGCCCTTCCTGCTGCAGGAGGCGCAGCGACGGATTGGCGGCGATCGCCTCCCGGTCGCTCGGGTTGGGGAAGGCCATGATGTGGCACTCGCCCGCCTTGAGCTTGGCGAGCCGCACGGCCGGATTGGGCGTGATGGAGAAGACGAGGGTGTCGATCTTCTGCCGCCCGTTCCAGTGGTCGGCGAAGGCCCGGTAGCGGATGGCGATGTCCTTCTGGTAGCCGACCAGCGCGAACGGCCCGGTGCCGACGGGATCGGCATCGAGCCGCGCGGGCTCGCCCCGGCGCAGCAGGAGCTCGCCGTATTCCGCCGACAGCATCACGTTGAACGGCATCGCGAGATTGGCGAGGAACGGCGCCTCGGCACGGGCAAGGCTGATGCGGACGGTGTGGTCGTCGACCTTCTCGATGGCGCGGATGAGGTCCGGCATGCCGAGGTCGCGGAAATAGTCGAAGGTGGCTCCCGGCGTGCCGTGGAAGGGGTGGTCCTCCTTCCACTGCCGCATCAGGGAGAAGAGGACGTCGTCGGCGTTGAAGTCGCGGGTCGGGGTGAAGACGGCGTTGGCATGGAACTTCACCCCCCGCCGCAGGTGGAAGGTGTAGGTGGTGCCGTCCGGCGAGATCTCCCAGGATTCGGCGAGCGCCGGCACAATCTGCGTCGTGCCGGGCACGAATTCGACGAGGTTGTTGAACATCGGCCGCCCCGCGTTCATGCCCGTCGTGGTCGTCACGATCTGCGGGTTGAGGGCCTCCGGGCTGCCTTCCGAGCAGAAGACCAGCGTCTTGGCGGCGGCGGGCGAGGCGGCGAGGGCGAGCGCCAGGGCGCCGGCCACCAGGTATTTCATCATGTTCTCCCCCTCTTCAGAGCGCCGCCAGGGCTTCGGCCCGTGCTTCGCCGGCGAGCTGCTTCGGCATCTCGATGCGGAAGGCGGTGCCGACGCCCGGGCGGCTCTCCACGTCGATGCGGCCCTGCAGCTTGTTGGTGACGAGGTTGTAGACGATGTGGAGCCCGAGCCCGGTGCTGCCCCGGTGGCGGGCGGTGGTGAAGAAGGGATCGAAGATGCGCCCGAGATGCTGCGGCGCGATGCCCTTGCCGTCGTCGCGCACCGTGAGTCGCAACTGGTCGGGGGCCTCCTCCACGGCGATGGTGATGCGCCCGCTCTCGCCCTCGTCATAGGCGTGCAGGGCGGCGTTGATGACGAGATTGGTCAGCACCTGAGCGAGCGCCCCCGGATAGGTGGCGACCTGCAGCCGGGCCGGACAGTCGATGGCGACCGCGTGCCGTGTCTTGCGCAGCAGCGGCCCGAGGCTGCGGATCACGTCCTCGAGCCAGCCCTTCATCTCGAACCGGCGCGGCTCGTCGCTGACCTGGTCGACCGCGACCTGCTTGAAGCTGTGCACGAGGTCGCTCGCCCGGCCGAGATTGTCGAAGAGCAGGCGCGAGCCCTCCTTCATCCGGTCCAGGAAATGGGCAAGGCGCGAGCGCGCGAGCTGGTTGCCATCGAGCGCCCGCTCGAATTCCTGCGCCTCGTCGCCCAGCAGCGTGGCGGTGGTCAGCGCGATGCCGAGCGGGGTATTGATCTCGTGGGCGACGCCGGCGACGAGCTGGCCGAGGGAAGCGAGCTTCTCCGCCTGGATGAGGTCCGCCTGCGTCTGCCGCAGCTCGGCCAGCGTCTCGTCGGTCCGTTCCTTCGCATGGCGCAGGTCGCGCTCGCGCCGGCTGATCTCGGTGACGAAGACATTGGCTGCCCGCGCCATGTCGCCGAGCTCGTCGCGGCGGTCGGATTCGGCGATGCGGCCGGCGAGCGGGTCGGCGGCGAGCGCCAGCATGCTGCCCTGCAGCCGGCGGAGCGGCATGGTGATCGACCGGGCGGCCGCGAAGGCGGCCATCGAGCCGAACAGGAGGCCGATGGTGGCGCCGATGACGAGCACGTGGCCGATGAAGGCGCCGAGCCAGTCGGCATCGCCCGTGAAGAGGTCGTTGAGCGAGCGCGCCTTGGCCACCATGGCCGACGCCGTCCGGTCCATGTCGGCGATCATCGCGTTCTGCTTGCGGATGCCTTCGATGGTGGTGCCGAGCCGCTCGCGCCACTCGGTGATGGCATCGATCATGTCGGTCTGGATGAGGGGCGAGATCGGCAGGGCGGCGGCGATGTTGGCGAGCTCGCCGCTGCGCGCCAGCTTGCGCTCGGCGACGTCGGCATCGCGGCGGGTGAGCGCCTCGTGCGTTTCCTGGCCGAGCTTGAGCGTGGAGACGGCGACGTTCTGGGTGGCCTGCTCGGTCTCGTTGGCCTCGACGGAATAGGTGAGGAGCTGGGCCACCTCCTCCTGCAGGGCACGCTGGGCCGTCACCTCGATCTTGAGCAGGCGGTCGCACCAGGCGAGCAGGCGCTCGGCGACCGTGCCGGTCTCCGCAGGCCCCGCCGCAGCCGCCGCGCGGGCGAGGTTGCCGAGTTCGAGCGCCGCGCCGCCGCGCCCGGCGCCCAGCGCCTCGGCGAGGCCGCTCGCGGCATGGCGCATCTGCGCCACGGCGAAGCCATGGTCATGCCCGTCGGAATGCTGCAACGCCGTCTGCAGGCCCCACAGGGTGGCGCGCAGCTGATAGGCCCGGTCGACGATGTCGCGCAGGCGCCGCAGCTGCTGATCCTTCTCGGTCAGCGTCGTGATGATGTCGGCGTTGGAGGCGTGCTGCCGGGCGCGCGCCTCGTCGGCGAGGTTGACCAGCCTCGCGGCGCGCAGCGACATCTCGGCGATGAGCCGGTCGTTCACCGTCGTCACGGCGATATATTCGTCCATGCGGGCGACATAGCGGGCGAGTGTGTCCTGCAGGCTCGCCACCTCGCGCCGCTGCGCCTGGGTGCGTGCGAGCGGGCCGAGCGAGGCGAGCTGCACCTGTGCGCTCGCCGCCTGCTCGCGGAAGCGCTCCGTGTGCGGGTCGCGCTCGGCCGGATTGGCGCTCACGTAATCGTCGCGGATGGTCATGGCGACCAGGAGATCGCGATAGATGGCGCCCGCGAGGACCGCACCGCTGCGGGCGCGTTCGGCCTCGCTCAGCAGCAGCCAGGCGGCCACGGCGATGCCGGCGGCAATCGCGATGGGAATGCCGCCGACGAGCATGATCTTGTCCCTGATCCGCATGACCCCTCCGACGGACTGGCGGGCATCCTGCCCGCCCGCCGTTGCGGGGCTTTTGCGTCGCCGGCCGCGGTTGCGCCGTTTCTTTTCAGGCGTGACATGATGTTTCGTCCCGGGGCCGGGCACGAAACGAGAAGGCTATTCGCCGTCCGGCTCGAAGGCGTAGCCGAGACCGCGCACGGTGCGGATGAAGCGCGGGTTGCCCGGGTCGGGCTCGATCTTGCGGCGGATGCGGGTGATGCGCACGTCGATGGCGCGGTCGAACGCCTCGGCGTCGCGCGCATCGGCGACATCGAGCAGATATTCGCGCGACAAGACGCGGCGCGGATGATCGGCGAAGGCCTTGAGCAGCAGGAATTCAGACTTGGTCAGCGGCTGCGTCTGCCCATCCTCGTCGCGCAGGCGGTGCGTGTCGATGTCGAGCCACTTGGTGCCGAAGCGGACGCTGCGTCCGGCCGCAGGCTGGGAGGGGGCGACGCGCGTGCTGCGGCGCAGGACCGAGCGGATGCGCGCGACGAGCTCGCGCAGCTCGCAGGGCTTGGCGAGATAGTCGTCGGCGCCGAGCTCGAGCCCGACGATCCGGTCGATGGCGCTCGCGGTGGCGGTGAGCATGATGACCGGCACGTCGCTCGCCGCCTTGAGCTGGCGCACCACCGACAGCCCGTCCTCGCCCGGCATGTTGAGGTCGAGCACCACGAGGTCCGGCTGCTGCCTGGCCATGAAATGGCGCAGGCTGGTGGCGCCGTCGCACAGGGTCACGGCAAAGCCGTGCAGGCGCAGGTAGTCGCCCACCATCTCACGGGTGGCCGGCTCGTCGTCGACCACCGCGATGTGCGGCCCCGTGTTCGTCATGGCGCGTCGTCACCGTCGTCGAGGGGCAGAAGGAGGCTGAAGGTGGCGCCACGGTCCGGGCCATGGCTGCGGGCGGTCACCGTGCCGCCGTGCAGCTCGGCGATGCGGCGGGTGATGAAGAGGCCGAGGCCCGTCGCGCTCTCGCCGCCCGTCGGCTGGGCCGAGAGGCGCTGGAAGCGGCCGAAGAGGCGCAACTCGTCCTCGGCCGACAGGCCCGGCCCCTCGTCGCGCACGTGGCAGACGGCGCGGCCGGGCTCGCGCACGAGCGACAGCGTGATGTTCGTGCCCCCGGGGCTGTACTTGACGGCATTGGAGACGAGGTTGTCGAGCGCCTCGCGCAGGCGGTCGGCATCGCCCGTGAACATGAGGCGCTCCGGCGCTTCCACGGTGAGCCGCTGGCCCTTGCGCTCGGCGAGGACGCGGTTGCTGGTGGCGACGTCGGCAACGAGTGCGGCAAGGTCGGCCGGGCCACGGCGCAGCGTGATGTCGAGGGCATCGCCCATGGCGTCGGCGATGAGCGCGTCGATCATGCGGCCCATGTGGCGGGCGGAGCTGCGCACGTGCTCCACCTGCGCGCGGATGGCCTCGCGCGGCGGCGGCTCCTGGCGTACGAGGTCGTCGAGGATCTCCATCCGCCCGAGGATGATGCCGAGCGGGTTCTTGAGGTCGTGCGCGATGGTGCCGAGCATCTCGGACTTCAGGCGGTTGGCCCGGGCGAGCTCGGCGCCGCGGGCGGCAAGGCGTTCGTTGGCCTCGCGCAGGCTGGCGGTACGCTCGGCGACACGCTGCTCGAGCAGGGCGTTCCCTTCTGCGAGCTGGCGGTGCGCCACCTCGAGGCGCTCCAGCTGGGCGTAGCTGCGCAGGGCGGCCGTCAGCGTGGTGAAGAGCCGGTCGGCGGTGAGCTCGGTCTTCGCCTTGTAGTCGTTGATGTCGTGGTCGATGACGATGCGGCGCTCCGGCGCCTGGCCGGGCTGGCCGGTGCGCAGGATGATGCGCACGGTCTCGTTGCCGAGGTCGCGGCGGATGAAATCGACGAGGCCCAGGCCCGCGTCGTCGCTCTCCATGACGACGTCGAGCAGGATCACCGCGATATCCGGCCGCTCGGCGACGAGCCGGCGGCCGTCGGCGGCCGAGCCGGCAGTGAGGATCTCGAGGCCGCGCCCGTCGAGCCGGTAATCCCGCAGGGCAAAGCGCGTCGCCTCGTGCACGGCCCAGTCGTCGTCGATGACGGCAACCGTCCATGGTCGCGCCCCGCCGGCCTCTTCATCCTGAGGCATATCATCGGTGAGGTAGAAAAGATCGCTCTCGTCCACC
This sequence comes from Chelatococcus caeni, assembly GCF_014196925.1. Classification (GTDB taxonomy): domain Bacteria; phylum Pseudomonadota; class Alphaproteobacteria; order Rhizobiales; family Beijerinckiaceae; genus Chelatococcus_A; species Chelatococcus_A caeni. Next base: position 321,776 of record NZ_JACIEN010000005.1, read on the forward strand.
AGCACGCCTCGCTCCCGCCCGGCGGTAAGACTAGCACGATCATGCGCCTGCAACATCCGCAGCCCTGCCGAAATGCATGGCAGACGCGTGGCGGACACCCGCGCGGCAGCAACCGCCGGAGCGGACGGCAGGTGGCGATCTCCTTGTTTTCAGGAGCGTTATGCCGGTGCGGCGACACGCGGCCTGGCCGGACAATAATCGCCAATTTTCATAAAATTTTATTGAGATGAACTCTTCGACAAGCCAGACCGGGGCTGCAGAAATAGCCAGCTCTCCAGCTCCCGGCGGTTTCTGCGACCGGTGAACAATGGGTAGGACACGCGTCCCCCCATCGTTTGCGTCATAAGCTACGCCGCCGCTCAGTGGCTGATCATCCACGGTCGCGCCGTCGGGAAGCTCTTGGCGCCGCCCTTTGTCGTGACACTGCGTCGTCGCAGGCCGCCGGAGCAGCAGCTGCAGCCGGCGCCGTGGCCGGCTGCGCTGCGGCGCGGTTCGTGCCGGCTGCGCTCGTTCGTGGCGATGGCCGCGCGCCGCTGTGGATCCATCCCCGCCACGGTCGGCGCTGTGACGAAGGCGCGCGGCGCCTCGCCGCCGCAGGCCGGGCAGGCGCACGGCTCGCGCCAGGCGTCCATGGGGCGGAAGGCGGTGAAGACGCCGCAATCCACACATTCATAGTCGTAGACCGGCATGGGCGCCTCACAGGTCCGGCGCGAGCGGCACGTCGATGTCGCCCGTGATCATCTTCTGCGGGCCGGCATTGCCGGGGTTGATGTCGAAGTCGAAGATCTCGGTCGGCAGCCACAATGTGGCGCAGGCGTTGGGGATGTCGACGACGCCCGAGATGTGGCCCTGCACCGGCGCGGTGCCGAGGATGGCGTAGGCCTGGGCGGGCGTGTAGCCGAACTTGGTCAGGTAGTTGATGGCGTTGAGGCACGCCTGCCGGTAGGCGACGTGCACGTCGAGATAGTGCTGGCCGCCCCATTCATCGACCGAGATGCCCTCGAAGATGAGGTAGTCGCGGTAGTTGGGCGTGATCGGGCTCGGCTTGAAGATGGGATTCCGGATGCCGTATTTGGCGACGCCGTCCTTGATGATGTCGACCTTGAGGTGCAGCCAGCCGGCCATCTCGATGGCGCCGCAGAAGGTGATCTCGCCGTCGCCCTGGCTGAAGTGCAGGTCGCCCATGGAGAGGCCGGCCCCCGGCACATAGACGGGGAAGTAGATCTTCGAGCCGCGCGACAGGTCCTTGATGTCGCAATTGCCGCCGTGCTCGCGCGGCGGCACCGTGCGCGCGCCGGTGGCGGCGGCTGTGGCCTTCGCCTCGCCCGCGAGGCGGCCCATGTGGGCGGTGGCGGCGAACGGCGGGTTGGCGAGCGGCGGCACCCGTGTCGGGTTGGTGGCGATGAAGTCGACCTCGCGCCGGTTCCAAGTCTCCAGCAGCTTATGGTCGGGCAGGCAGCCGATGAGGCCGGGATGGATGAGGCCGGCGAAGCTCACGCCGGGCACGTGCCGGGAGCGCGTGAACATGCCCTCGATGTCCCAGATCGACTTCTGCGCCTGCGGGAAATGATCGGTCAGGAAGCCGCCGCCGTTCTTCTTGGAGAAGAAGCCGTTGAAGCCCCACAGGCTCTCCGGCTTGGCGCCGACGTCGAGGAGGTCGACGACGAGGAGGTCGCCGGGCTCGGCACCTTCAACGCCGATGGGGCCGGAGAGGAAGTGCACGATGGAGAGGTCGATGTCGCGCACGTCTTCGGCGGAATCGTTGTTCTTGATGAAGCCGCCGGTCCAGTCGTAGGTCTCGATGACGAAATCCTCGCCCGGCTTCACCCACGCCACCATCGGAATGTCCGGATGCCAGCGGTTGTGGACCATGTCGTTCTCGTAGGGCGACTGGGTGAGGTCTACCTTGATGATGGTTTCGGGCATGTTCGCTCCTCCGGGGAAAGTTCTGCGGGGGTTTCGTCAGACCGACAGGAAGCTCGCGATCTTCGCCTCGTCGACGGCGGCGCGGGCGTCCTCGTGCACGATCTCGCCGTTCTCGATGACGAGGACGCGGTCGGCGATGTCGAGGGCGAAGCTCAGCACCTGTTCCGAGACGAAGATGGAGAGGCCGCGCTCGTCGCGGATGCGCTTCAGGGCCCGGCCCATGTCGCGGATGATCGAGGGCTGGATGCCCTCCGTCGGCTCGTCGAGCAGCAGCACCTTGGGATCGGTGGCGAGCGCGCGGGCGATGGCGAGCTGCTGCTGCTGCCCGCCCGAGAGATTGCCGCCGCGCCGCTGCTTCATGTCGAGGAGGACGGGGAAGAGTTCATAGATGTCTTCCGGCACGCGCCGCCGGCCCGAGACGGCGAGCCCCGTCTCGATGTTCTCCTCCACCGTCATGGTCGAGAAGATCATGCGCCCCTGCGGCACATAGGCGATGCCGCGCGCCACCCGCTCATAGCTTTCGAGCCCGGTGACCTCGGCCTCGCCCACGCTGATGCGGCCGCTCCTTGCCGGCACGATGCCCATCAGCGCCTTCATCAGCGTCGTCTTGCCCATGCCGTTGCGGCCGAGGATGGCGACGATCTCGTTCGGCCTCACGGAGAAGCCGAGGCCGTGCAGCACCTCGCTCTCCCCGTAGGCGACGCGCAGTGCGGATACGTCGAGCATCGGCGCCTCCTCAATGTCCGAGATAGACTTCGACGACCTTGGGGTCGTTCTTGACGCGCTCCATGCTGCCTTCGGACAGCACCTTGCCCTGGTGCAGCACGGTGACCCGGTGGGCGATGTCCTCGACGAACTTCATGTCGTGCTCGATGACGATGACCGAGCGGCCGACGATGATCTTGTGCAGGAGCTCGGCCGTCTTGCGCCGCTCGGCGACGCTCATGCCCGCCACCGGCTCGTCGAGCATGAGGAGCTCGGGATCCTGGATCAGCAGCATGCCGATCTCGAGCCACTGCTTCTGGCCGTGGCTGAGAAAGGCGGCCCGCTCGGCGAGGTGGTCCTTAAGGAAGATCATCTCGGCGATCTCCTCGATGCGCTCGCTGACGGCGGCATCGCGCCGGAAGGCGAGGGCGCCGAAGACGGAGCGGCCGCGCGGAAAGGAGATTTCGAGGTTCTCGAAGACCGTCAGGTCCTCGTAGATTGATGGAGTCTGGAACTTGCGGCCGACGCCGGCCTCCACGATGCGGTTCTCGCTGAGCCGCGTCAACTCGATGTCCCTGAAGCGGATCGAGCCGGCGGTCGCCTTCGTGCGGCCGCAGATGAGGTCGAGCACCGTCGTCTTGCCGGCGCCGTTCGGGCCGATGATGACGCGGATCTCGTTTTTGTCGACGTAGAACGACAGGTCGTTCACCGCCTTGAAGCCGTCGAAGGAGACGGTGAGACCCTCGACCGAGAGCAGGAAATCGGGTGCCGCGGCATCGCGGGCGATGGTGTGCATGGGGGTGTCCCTCCTCATTCGGCCGGCGCGCCGGCCGGCACCGTGCCCCCGAGCGCGGGGCGGGCACGGCGCAGCAGGCGGGACAGCCTCGGCGCAATGGTGTCCGCGTAGATGCCGGCGAGGCCGTTCGGGAAGGCGAGCACGACGGCGATGAAGAGGCCGCCGAGGCCGAGCAGCCACAGTTCCGGGAAGCTCTCGGAAAAGCTCGTCTTAGCCCAGTTGACGAGGAGCGTGCCGTAGACCGCGCCGAGGATGGAGAGGCGCCCGCCGACGGCCGTGTAGATGACCATCTCGATGGAGGGCACGATGCCGACGAAGGACGGCGACATGAAGCCGACCTGCAGCGTGAACATCGCCCCGCCGATCGCCGACAGGGCGGCCGCCAGGCAGAAGACGAAGGTCTTGAAATTGGCGACGTTGTAGCCGGAGAAGCGCACCCGGTCCTCCTTGTCGCGCATGGCGACGAGGATGCGGCCGAGCTTCGACTGGCGCACGAAATAGGCGGCGGCGACGGCGGCGAGGAGGAGGCCGGCATTGACGAAATAGAGGACGTATTTCGCCTCGTCCGTGCGGATGTCCCAGCCCTTCAGCGTGCGCAGGTCCGTGATGCCGTTGATGCCGCCGGTGTAGCCCTGCTGGCCGACGATGAGGATGGTCAGGATCGCGGCGATCGCCTGGGTGATGATGGCGAAATAGACGCCGCCGACGCGCCGCTTGAACATCGCCGTGCCGATGAGGAAGGCGAAGGCCGTCGGCACCAGGACGACCGCGACGAGCGACAGCGTCAGGCTGTGGAACGGCTGCCAGAACCAGGGCAGCTCGGTGAGCTGGTTCCAGTCCATGAAGTCGGGGATGCCCGGCGTCGACTGGATCTTCGTCGCTTCCGGGCTCGATGCCTCGAGCTTCAGGAACATGGCCATCGCGTAGCCGCCGAGGCCGAAGAACATCCCCTGGCCGAGGCTGAGGATGCCGCCGTGGCCCCAGCACAGCACGAGGCCGATGGCGACGAAGGCGTAGGTGAGATACTTGCCGGCGAGATTGAGCCGGAAGATGTCGAGCCCGAGCGGCAGGACGATGAGGATGAGGGCCGCGAGGATCGCGATGCCGACGGCCTCGGAGGTCTTGAGAAAGCCGATGCGCTCCATCGCGTCACCTCAGCGGCGGATCTTGAGGACTAAGAGGCCCTGCGGCCGCAGCATCAGGATGCCGACGACGGCGAGCAGGGTGAGTACCTTGGCGGTCGAGCCGGACAGGAAGAACTCCATGGTCGACTGGGCCTGGGAGATGGTGAAGGCGGAGAAGATGGTGCCGACGAGGCTCTGGGCACCGCCGAAGACGACGACGAGGAAGGTGTCGACGATGTAGAGCTGGCCGGCCGTCGGCCCGGTCGAGCCGATCATGGTGAAGGCCGAGCCGGCGACGCCGGCGATGCCGCAGCCGATGCCGAAGGTGAGGCGGTCGACCTTGTGGGTGTTGATGCCGACCGCGCCCGCCATCACCCGGTTCTGCACCACCGCCCGCACCTGCTGCCCCCAGCGGGAGCGGAACATCATCAGGCCGACGACGAGGGTGATGACGAAGGTCAGGCTCATGACGAAGAGCCCGTTGATCTGCACCTCGATGACATCGGTCAGCGGCAGGGAGCCCATCATCCACGACGGCAGCTCGACGCCGACCTCGCGCGGGCCGAACACCGAGCGATAGACCTGCTGCAGGATCAGGCTGAGCCCCCAGGTGGCGAGCAGCGTGTCGAGCGGCCGCCGGTAGAGATGGCGGATGAGCGCCCATTCCACGGCGATGCCGAGCCCGCCGGAGGCGAGGAAGGCGAGCCCCATGGCCACGAAGAAGTAGATGGGGAAGAGGGAGGGAAGGACGTTCTGGAAGAACTGCGAGGTGAAATAGGTGACATAGGCCCCGAGGATCATGAACTCGCCGTGGGCCATGTTGATGACCCCCATCTGGCCGAAGATGATGGCAAGGCCGAGCGCCATCAGGACGAAGACGGAGAACAGGATGAGGCCGGCAAAGCCCTGCATGACGAAAATCGAGCCGAGCTCGCTCAGCGAGTAATCTGCGAACATCGACGTCTCCGGTGATTGGGCGACGGGTGGGGTAGGCGAGGGGCTGAGCCGAAGAAGGGCAGGACACGCGGGCGATCGGGCGGCCGGTGGCCCCTCTCCCCGCTTGCGGGGAAGGGGTGGGGTGAGGGGCAAGGCCGTCTTCACAAGGCCAGCCCGTGCCAAGGGCGGTGCCCTTCCCCCTCACCCTGCCCTCTCCGCGCAGGCGGGGAGAGGGTTCCACCGGCAACGCTCCAATCGCTGCCGTACCCGTGCTGCTCCTTACTGGTAGCCCTTCGGGAAGGGGTCGGGCTCCATCAGCTCGGCCGTCTCGTAGATCACCTCGTACTGGCCGTCCGCCTTGGCGCGGCCGACGCGTGTCTTCGACCACAGGTGATGGTTGTCGTGGATGCGCACGTAGCCTTCCGGCGCGGCGGTGAACTCGACGCCGGGCGAGGCGGCGGCCACCTTGTCGATGTCGAAGGAGCCGGCCTTCTCCACCGTCAGCTTCCACAGCCAGGGCCCGAGATAGGCGGCCTGCGTCACGTCGCCGATGACGGTCTTGTCGCCCCACATCTTCTTGAAATCGGAGACGAAGGACTTGTTGTTCGGGTTGTCGAGCGACTGGAAGTACTTCATGCAGGCATAGGCGCCGGCGATGTTCTCGCCGCCGATGCCGTCGATCTCGTCCTCGGTGACGGAGATCGTGACCAGCGTCTGCTTGGAGAGGTCGATGCCCGCCGCCTTGAGCTGCTTGTAGAAGGCGACGTTGGAGCCGCCGACGATGATGGCGTAGATGACGTCCGGCTTGGTCAGCTTGATCTTGTTGATGACGGAGTTGAACTGCGTGTGGCCGAGCGGGAAGTATTCCTCGCCCACCACCTTCGTCTTCAGCACGTTCTCGATGTGCTTGCGCGCGATCTTGTTGGAGGTGCGCGGCCAGATATAGTCGGAGCCGAGCAGGTAGAAGGTCTTGGCGCCCTTCTCCTTCGTCACCCAGTCGAGCCCGGCGATGATCTGCTGCGTCGCCTCCTGACCGGTGTAGATGACGTTCTTCGACTGCTCGAGCCCCTCGTAGAAGGTCGGGTAGTAGAGCATGCCGTTGTACTGCTCGAAGACCGGCAGCACCGCCTTGCGCGAGGCCGAGGTCCAGCAGCCGAAGACGGCGGCGCACTTGTCGTTGACGAGGAGCTTCTTGGCCTTCTCGGCGAAGGTCGGCCAGTCGCTCGCGCCGTCCTCCTGGATGAACTTGATCTTGCGGCCGAGGACGCCGCCCTCGGCGTTGATCTGGTCGATGGCGAGCTTCTCGGCCTGCACGGAGCCGGTCTCGCTGATGGCCATCGTGCCGGTGACGGAATGCAGGATACCGACGGTGACGCTGTCGTCGCTCACGGCAAGGCCCGTGGTGTTGACGGCGGCGGTTGCCGGCGCCGCGCCCCAGGCCACCCGCGGCAGGACGGCCGCGGCGGGCAGGGCCGCCATGCCGAGAAGCAGCTTGCGGCGCAGCGCCGAGGGAAGGGCGGGCATTTCGGTCGGTGGCGGTTTATGCGACATGGCTGCCTCGCAATTGATCGTGGAAGCGGCATGGCGGCGGCGCTGCGCGCCGGCCGGTCAGGCGGGGATTCCCTGGCGGGAGGAGGGCCGTTTCGCCCTCGTGGCCTTCACGGTCGAGGGCTTTGTGCGATGCAGCAATACGTAGAATGACGTATGGGCGGGCACCGCGCCCGGCCGCATCATCGCCGCTCACGAGGAGCGCAATGTCCGCAGAGACGCCGCCGGCGAGGGCTGAAGGGGAGCGCGCGAGGCCGTCCCGCGCATCCGGCACGATTGCTGCTTGTCGTGGCCGGACAGCACGGGGGCGGTGCCCGCCGCCCGCGCCGTAAGGGCCGGCCATGGCAGAAGCTCGGAAGATCGATCGCGTCCGCCGCCAGTACAACCAATGGGTGGCGAACCAGACGCTCGAGGATTATGCGCTGCGCTTCACCGCCATGGGCGCGCGCAAATGGTCGCCCGCGCGCGTCGCCAACACGGCGATCGGCGCCATCTCCTTCCTCGCGCTCGAGGCCATCGGCGGCGCCATCACGCTGAGCTACGGCGTCTCCAATGCGGTGGCGGCCATCCTCGCCGTCGGTGCCATCCTCTTCGCCACCGGCCTGCCGATCAGCTACTACGCCGCCAAATACGGCGTCGACATCGATCTCCTCACGCGTGGGGCGGGGTTCGGCTACATCGGCTCGACCATCACCTCGCTGATCTACGCCTCCTTCACCTTCATCTTCTTCGCGCTCGAAGCGGCCATCATGGCGGTGGCGCTGGAATTGTGCTTCGGCGTCCCGCAGGCGCTCGGCTATGTGGTGAGCGCGCTCGTCGTCATCCCGCTCGTCACCCACGGCATCACCTTCATCAGCCGCTTCCAGCTGTGGACGCAGCCGGTCTGGATCGCGCTCAACCTCCTGCCCTTCGTGGTCATCGCCGCCACCAGCGCCTCTTCCTTCGACGGCTGGCTCGCCTTCCCCGGCCGGCAGGGAACGCCCGAGGGCACCTTCGACCTGCTGCTCTTCGGCGCCGCCGCGGCGGTGACCTTCTCGCTCATCGCGCAGATCGGCGAACAGGTGGACTTTCTGCGCTTCCTGCCGCGCCAGCGGGCGGGACGGCGCCTGAGCTGGTGGCTCGCGCTCGTCAGCGCCGGGCCGGGCTGGGCCGTGCTCGGCGTCGCCAAGCTCATCGCGGGTTCCTTCCTCGCCTATTTCGCGCTGGTGCAGGGGGTGCCGATCGACAACGCGGCCGAGCCGGCGCAGATGTATCTTGCCGCCTTCCGCCATGCCGTCGGCACGCCCGAGGTGGCGCTCGCCCTGACCGGGCTGTTCGTCGTCGTGGCGCAGCTGAAGATCAACGTGACCAATGCCTATGCCGGCTCCATCGCGTGGTCGAACTTCTTCTCGCGGCTCACCCACAGCCATCCCGGCCGGGTCGTGTGGCTCGTCTTCAACGTGCTCGTCGCGCTCTTGCTCATGGAACTCGGCATCTACAAGGCGCTGGAGCGGATCCTCGCGCTCTATTCCAACGTCGCCATCGCCTGGCTCGGCGCGCTCGTCGCCGACCTCGTCGTCAACAAACCGCTCGGCCTCAGCCCGCCGCACATCGAGTTCAAGCGCGCCCATCTCTACGACGTCAACCCGGTCGGCGTCGGCGCCATGCTGCTGGCGACGCTCGCCTCCATCGTCGCCTCGACCGGGGCCGCCGGCGAGACGGCCCAGGCGCTCACCCCGTTCGTCACCCTCGCCGTCGCCTTCATCGCCGCCCCGGCCATCGCCTGGGCGACGGGCGGGCGCTACTACCTGGCGCGCGAGGCGCAGCACGACTGGAAGGGCGCCACCGCCATCCGCTGCTGCATCTGCGAGCACGCCTTCGAGGCCGAGGACATGGCGCGCTGCCCGGCCTATTCGGGGCCGATCTGCTCGCTGTGCTGCTCGCTTGATGCGCGCTGCCACGACCTGTGCAAGACCGGCGCGCGCCTTCCCGACCAGATCCTTGCCGGCCTCACGCGGGCCTTGCCCATGCGCATCGTGGCGCGGCTCAACTCGCGCCTCGGCCATTTCCTCGGCGTCTTCCTCGTCTCGTGCGTCCTGCTCGCGGTCGTCCTGGCGCTCGTCTATTTCCAGTCGCGCCTCGACTACATGGAGGAGCGCGCGATCATCGGCGCGATCCTGTGGAAGGTCTTCGCCATCCTCATCATCATCGTCGGCGTCACCGCCTGGCTCTTCGTGCTCGCCGCCGAGAGCCGGCGCGCCGCGCAGAAGGAGGCCGAGCGCCAGACGGAGCTGCTGATGCGCGAGATCGAGGCGCATGAGCGCACCGACGCCGAGTTGCAGCGCGCCAAGGAGGCGGCGGAGGCGGCCAATCTCGCCAAGAGCCGCTATGTCGTCGGGCTGAGCCACGAATTGCGCACGCCGCTCAACGCCATCTCCGGCTATGCCCAGCTCATCGAGCAGGACATGGACCTGAGCCCGCGCCGGCGCGGGCAGGTCGGCGTCATCCGGCGCAGCACCGAGCATCTCTCCGGCCTCATCGACGGGCTGCTCGACATCTCCAAGATCGAGGCCGGGCGCCTGCACCTCGAGCGCGAGGAGGTGCGCCTGCGGGAATTCCTCGACCAGCTCGTCGGCATGGTGCGGCTGCAGGCGCGCGCGAAGGGCATCGATTTCATCTTCGACTGCCCGGCCAACCTGCCCGAGGCGGTCTATACGGACGAGAAGCGGCTGCGGCAGATCCTGATCAACCTCGTCTCCAACGCCATCAAGTTCACCGAGCGCGGCCATGTCCGCCTGCGCGTGCACTACCGAAGCCCGGTGGCCGAGTTCGAGATCGAGGATACCGGCGTCGGCATCCGCCCCGAGGACATCGAGCGCATCTTCGAGCCCTTTGCGCGCGGCGCCCTGCCGCCGTCGAGCGCCGTGGCCGGCACAGGGCTCGGGCTCACCATCTCCAAGCTGCTCGCCGGCATCATGGGCGGGGCGATTACCGTCACGAGCGAGGTCGGCCGCGGCTCGACCTTCCGCGTCAAGCTGGTCCTGTCCGAGGTGTCGCAGCCGTCCTCGCGGCCGGCCGACGAGGAGCGCATCCGCGGCTACCGCGGCCCGCGCCTCACCGTCCTCGTCATCGACGACGACCCACCCCACCGCGACCTCGTCCATGAGATCCTGGCACCCCTCGGCTTCATCGTCCTGCAGGCGCCGGACGGGACGGCGGGCCTCGATCTCGCCGACCTGTGCCGGCCCGACGTCGTCCTCCTCGACATCGCCATGCCCGGCGGGCCGGACGGCTGGCAGGTGGCGCAGCAGCTGCGCGAGCGGGGCCTGACCGGGACGCGCATCATCATGATCTCGGCCAACGCGCTCGAGGCAAAGGCGGAGCGCTCGTTCTCGGCCGTGGTCGACGACGTGATGATGAAGCCGACCGACATCCGCCGGCTGCTCGACAAGATCCGCCGGCTGACCGGCATCGAATGGATCGAGGACGGAGAGGACAGCGCGCCGGAGCGGGATGAGGGCGCGGAGCCTCCGGTTCCGGCTCTGCCGGCCGATGTGGCCGGCGAGCTCGGCAGGCTGGCGCGCATCGGCCATGCGCGCGCTCTGCGCGACCTGCTCGGGAGGCTGGCCGCGGCGCATCCCGTCCATGCCCGGCTCGCGGCGCGGCTCACGCTGTTCGTCGACCGGTACGACTTTGATGGCCTCAGCGCTGCGCTCGCAGGCGCAGGCGGGCCTCTCAAGCGGGAGCGGCAGGAGACATGACGCGGGATGAAGGCCGCCGGGACGTGGTGCTCGTCGTCGATGATGCGCCGGAGAGCCTCGCCATGCTGGACGATCTCCTCAGCGAGGCCGGCTTCACGGCGCTCGTCGCCGTCAGCGGCGCCGCGGCGCTGTCGCTGGTCAAGGAGATCACCCCCGATCTCATCCTGCTCGATGCCGTCATGCCGGGCATGGACGGTTTCGAGACCTGCCGCGCCCTGAAGCGCGAGAGCCGCGCCGCCCATGTCCCCGTCATCTTCATGACCGGGCTGACCGAGACCGAGCATATCGTGGCCGGCTTTTCGGCCGGCGGCGTCGACTATGTGACGAAGCCGGTCCGGCGGGAGGAGCTCCTGGCCCGCATGCGCACCCATCTCGGCAACGCCCGGATCGCGTCGAGCGCCCGCGCCGCCCTCGATGCGAGCGGCCGCTTTCTCCTCGCCGTCGATGGAGCGGGCGATATCCTGTGGTCGACGCCGCAGGCCCGCCGCCTGCTGGAGGAGGCCCTCGGGGAGCCCGTCCTGCCGGCGGAGATCCGCGCCTGGCTGACGGCAACGCGGCGTGCCGACGGCCCGGCAACGATGGAGATCGCGCTGCCGGGCCGGCCCGAATGCCGCCTGTCCGTCGTCCGCGCCGGGGAGGGCAGCGAGACGCTCCTGAGGCTGAGCATGACCGAGGCCGCTTCGGCCGATGCGCTGCTGCGGCAGCGGTTCGCCCTGACGGCGCGGGAGGCGGAGGTGCTGCTGTGGGTGGCGCGCGGCAAGTCGAGCCGCGACGTTGGCGCCATCCTCGGCCTCAGCCCCCGCACCGTCGACAAGCACCTCGAGCAGATCTACGCCAAGCTCGGCGTCGAGAACCGCGCCTCGGCCGCGGCGGTGGCCGTCACCACCCTGAACGCGGCGTCGTAGCGGCGGGGCGCCTCTCCGTCACGGACGAAGAGGCGCCCCGGAACCTCAGACGACGGTGAGCCGCACGTCGACGTTGTTGCGGGTGGCGTTGGAATAGGGGCAGACCTCGTGCGCCTTGGCGACGAGCGCCTCGGCTGCGGCGCGCTCGACGCCGGGCAGCGAGACCTCGAGCGCGATGTCGAGGCCGAAGCCGCCTGCCGAGCGGGGCCCGATGCCGACCGTCGCCGTGACGGTGGCGTCGGCGGGGACCTTGGTGCCGCCGCCCTGGGAGGCGACGAACTTCATGGCCCCGAGGAAGCAGGCGGCATAGCCGGTGGCGAAGAGCTGCTCGGGATTGACGCCGTCGCCGCCGGCCCCGCCCAGCTCCTTCGGCGTGGTCAGCTTGACGTCGACGGCGCCGTCGAGCGTCGCCGAACGGCCGTCGCGGCCGCCGGTGGCGCGGGCGGAGGTGCGGTAGAGAACATTCACGGACATGGCAGTTTCCTTCTCGGAGGCGGCGCTCGGGGCGTCACAATCAGTCAATAATCGCACGCGATCAGATCGCGTGCGATATAAATGATGTAGTAGGATCGTGTTGTCAAGCGGCGGCAATGCACGCGGGCGCGGGGAGCGGGAGCAGCCGTGCGAGACGCCCGCTTCAGAGGTGAAGGGTTTCGGTGCCGGTCGTCGCCAGCACGGCGGCGGCTCCTGCTTCCTGCCGGATGCGGCGGATCTCCGCCGCGCCAAGAGAGCTGAAGCCCGTCGACAGGGCATCGGCCGTCGTCGCGTCCGGCGCGATGACGGAGAGGCTGTCGTAGCGACGTGGAGAGCGGCCGGTGCGTGGATCGATGAGGTGGTCGAAGCGCCCGGCGGCATCGAAGCGCAGGCCGTATCCGCCGGAGGTCGCGACGGCGCAGTCGTCGAGCGCCACTGTTTCGGTAATGCGGCCGGCGGCGTGGGGATCGGCGATGCCCGCGCGCCAGGCCGTCCCGTCGGGCCGCTGCCCGAAGGCGCGCGCCTCGCCCATGTCGACGAGGCTCGATGCGATGCCGCCGGCGCGCAGCAGCGCCACCACCCGGTCGGTGATCCAGCCCTGGGCGATGCCGTTCAGCGTCAGCGCCATGCCGGGGCGGGCGAAGGCGATGCGGTCGCGGTCGGCCATGACGTGCTGCAGGCCGACCTTTTGCAGGGTCTCGGCCAGGCGGTTCGCGGGCGGCCCGTCCGGGGCGGCCGCCTCTTGCGCAAAGTGGCGGGTATAGAGCTCCCACAGCGGCTGAACAGTGGGATCGAAGGCGCCTCCGGTCAGCGTATGGAAGCGCCGGCACTCCTCAACGACCGTGACGAGTTCCGGCGGCGGCGCCTCCAGCACCCCGCGCCGGTTGAGCGCGACGAGGGCGGAATCGTCCCGGTAGAGGCTGAAGAGCCCTTCGAGGCGGCGCACCTCCGCGACGGCCCGTGCGGCGAGCCGCTCGGCCGCGGTCCGGTCCCGATGGTGGATCCTGAGCGTCGCGACGGCGCCGAGCGCCGTTCCGCGCCAGACCACTACCTTGCCGTCCGCTGCGTGCGCCAGGGCGCCGCCGGTCGGCAGAAGCGCGAGGCCGGCGGCGGCGGCGCTGATGCCGATGAAGCGGCGGCGCGTCGGGACATTCGTCATGGCGGCCTCAGTGCAACGCGTGATTAAGAAGGGATCCGGTCTCAGCCGGCTCGCCGGAACCGAGCACGTAATCCTCGGGCACCTCGGCGAAAGTGACGACGCGCCCGCCGTTGTCGGCGGCGAAAGCCTCCGCGGCCGCTCGCTCGCCGAAGGGCACGACCTCCGCCGCCCCCATCCCGCCGCGCCGCGTGCTGTCGATGACGAAGAAGGCCTCGCGCGCCTCGACCCAGTTGCGTTCGCCCGGCTCCTCCCAGCTCGGTGCCTTGCCCATGTCGGAGACATAGATGGCAAGCACGTCCTTCGGCTCCTCGGGCAGCATGGTGAAGGCGAGGGCGTCGCGGGCGGAGGAGAACCAGACCGGGTGCAGCCGGCTGTCGAGGATGATCTGGCCCTTGGGCCCGGGGTGCTCGAGCACGTTCATGCCGCAATAGGCGCCGAGCGCCTCGCGCGTCAGGGCGTGGGGCGGCGGCGGGGCGGCGGCCTCCTCCTGCCGGCACCCGGCGACGGTGGCCATGGCGAGGACGAGGCCGACGGCCAGAAGGCGTTTCATAGTTCTCTCCGCGAGAAGGCGAGGGTGGCGAGCGCGAGCGGGGCAAGCGCCCAGGCGCCGAGGGCGCCGAGGAGCAGCGACGGGCTCACGGCGGCGGAGCCGGCAAGGCCCGCCATGCCGGCGAACTGGCTGACATTGGCGAAGCCCGTGAGGTTGAAGAGCCGGTAGGCATCCGTCGGGTTGGCGAGCAGGAGGGCGTTGAGCACCGGCCCGGTGACGGTGCGGCCCTGGTCCATAACCATCAGCCCGAGAAGGCCCATGTCGTAGATGAGCACGAAGACGAGCCACACGCCGACGGCGATGCCCGCGGCCGTGCCACGATCGCGGGAAGAGGCGCTGATGAGCTGGCCGATGGCAACGAAGGCCGCGCCGAGGAGGACCGAGGAGCCGATCATGGCGGCGAAGGCGAGCCAGCTCGTCGCGTCGATTTCCGCCCCGCTGGCAAGCAGCGCGGCCGCCGCCGCGCCGTAGCCGACGAAGGTCGCAAAGCCGAGCACGGCGACCTGGCCCGCGAACTTGCCGAGGATCACCTGCGAGCGGCCGACCGGATAGCTGAGGAGGAGCAGCATGGTGCCGCGCTCCACCTCGCCGACGACGGCGTCGTGCGCGATGAGAAGCGCGATGAGCGGCAGGAGGAAGATCGTCAGGCTCGACAGGCTGACGATGACGACATCGAGCGGCTGGGCGCCGGTCGCGCCGGAGGGCGCCGCCCCGAGGAAGGTGAGGGACAAGGCGAGGCCGGCGAGCAGCAGGGTCGTGGCCAGCACCCAGCGGTTGCGCAGCCCGTCCCGGATTTCCTTGCCGGCGATGATCAGGATCGTTCTCATGACCGCGTCTCCCCGGAGCGCAGGAAATGGGCGTAGAGCTCGTCGAGGCTCGGCGGCGTCACCTCGATGTCCTCGATCCGCGTCTCGTCGGCGAGGGCGCGGCGCACGACCTCGATCTTGCGCGCGTCGTCGACGGCGATCTCGACCGCATGGCCGTTGACGCGCTGCAGCGGGCCGAGATCGGCGAAGCGCCCCGCGAGCCCGTCGAGCCCGCCGGCTGCGGTGAGGCGCACGCGCACCGGCAGGCGGGCGAGCCGGCGCAATTCGGCGAGGGAGCCGTCCGCCACCATGGCGCCCCGGTTCATGATGACGACGCGCTCCGTCTCGCCTTCAAGCTCGGAGAGGGCATGCGACGAGAGCAGGATCGTCGCGCCCCGGCCGCGCAGCTCCTGCAGGATCTCATAGAAGCTCTGGCGCAGCGCCGGATCGAGCCCGGTCGTCGGCTCGTCGAGCAGCAGCACGCGCGGCGCGCCGATGAGGGCCTGGGCGAGGCCGAGGCGCTGGCGCATGCCCTTGGAGTAGGTGCCGACGCGGCGACCGCCGGCGGCGCCGAGGCCGACGCGCTCGAGCAGGGCGAGCGCCTCGCCGACCGGCTCGCCCTTGAGGCGGGCGTAGAAGGCGAGCGTCTCGCGCCCGGTCAGCGCCGAGTTGAAGGAGACGCTCTCGGGCAAAAAGCCGAGGCGCCGGCGGGCGGCGAAGGCGCCCGAGGCCGGGTCCTCGCCGAGCACGCGCACGCTGCCCGCGGTCGGCTGGATGAGGCCGAGCATCAGCTTCATCAGCGTCGTCTTGCCGGCGCCGTTGTGGCCGACGAGGGCGACGATCTCGCCTTCGTCGAGCGAGAACGAGACATCGCGCACCGCCTCGACGGTGCGGAAGCGCTTGCCAACGCCCGAGAGCGCGACGGTTGCGGTCATGACCGGTCTCCTTGCGGCAGGTGCGGCGGCGGCGCGGGCGGCGCCATCAGCGGCCGGCTGTCGACGACCCCGCCGGGGTAGAGGGCGGGAAACTGCGATTGCGCCCAGCGGATCACCTGCACGGCCGGGCTGTTGAGCAGCACCTTGGCCTGCGGCGCCGTCCACAGCACCCGGTCGACGATGCCGTTGGGCCGGTAGGCGGTGTCGGCGATGCCGTCGCCGTCGAGGTCGAAGGCGGGGTTGTCGCTCCAGTAGTTGCCGCGCCCGTCCTTCGACCAGTCGAGGAAACGGGTGCCGACATATTTCACCTGCGTGCGGTTGGCGATGAAGGCATTGCCCGTCATGGCATTGCCCTCGGACCCGG
The DNA here is from genome assembly GCF_014196925.1 of Chelatococcus caeni. Lineage (GTDB taxonomy): Bacteria > Pseudomonadota > Alphaproteobacteria > Rhizobiales > Beijerinckiaceae > Chelatococcus_A > Chelatococcus_A caeni. The sequence goes on from NZ_JACIEN010000005.1 coordinate 337,744, forward strand.
CGGTGAAGTGAATGCCGATCTCGCAGGCCTCGAAGCGGTTGCCCTCGAAGCGGTTGTTGTTGGCGTTGTAGATGAAGACGCATTTCTCCGGGCCGATGCGCGCAGCGCCGTCGGCCTCGCGCGCCTCCGCCCCGCCGGCCGGCAGGCTATGTTCGCCGGTGTCGGCGGAAAGGCCCGCATCGCGCCAGCGCGTCGCCGGCAGCATGCGCCCGCGCACGACATTGCCCGCGATCACCGAGCCGTTGGCGTAGTTGAAGAGGAGGCCGTGGTCGCGGTCGCCGTCGGAGAGATTGTCGCGCACGGAGAGCCGGTTGGAGAACATGATGGCGAAGCCGATGGCGTTGCCGCGCGAGATGTTGCCGGAGACCTCGCTGTTGTTGGTGTACATGTAGTGGACGCCGAAGCGCAGGTTGTGGAAGCGGTTGCCGCGGAAGACGTTGTCGCGGCTCGACATCACCATGATGCCGTCGCGGCCGAAGCTGATGTCGTTGCCGATGATCTTCGCCCCCGGTGCGTTCCACACCGAGACGCCGTTGCCCGCGTCGCTCGAGCGGCCGCTCGTCTGGCCGACGATGACGTTGTCCCGCACCAGCGCTCCGGCGGCGCCGTGCACATAGACGCCGAAGAGATTGTCCTCGATGCGGTTGTGCTCGACGAGCGCGCCGCCGGCGGCCGTGCGGGTGAGGAGGATGCCGGAATCGAGCGTCTCGAGGCTGCGCCCCGAGCCGCGCACGGTGAGCCCGCGCAAGGTGACGCCCGGCACCGTCACGGTGATGACGCTGCCCTCGCCGCTGCCCGCGACGGTCGCCGCATCCTGCCCGTCGAGCGTCACCGCCCGGCCGATGGTGACTGGCCCGCGATGGACGCCCGGCTGAAGGCGCAGGATGTCGCCGGGCTCAGCCCGGTCGAGCGCCGCCTGCAGCGCCTCGCCGGGAGAGACGACGATCTCCCCCGCCGTGGCGGCTGAGGACAGGCCGGCGGCAAGGGCCGCCGCCGGCAGGCTGCGCAGGATGGTCGCGAGCGCACACATCGCTCAAGGTCCTTCTGGAACGGGGGCGTGGTGGCCTTGCCCCCTCTCCCCGACGGAACGCGGGATTCCGGGTTCCGCCGTTGTCTGGGCAGGTCGGGCAAGCCCGGCCAGCCCGCGGGGAGAGGGGGATGAGGCCCCCCGGCCTCGTCTTCGGCTCAGGCGTTGCGCGGCTCCACGAACATCCGGCCCTTCATCTCCATGTGCATGGCGTGGCAGAACCAGCTGCAGTAGTACCAGTACACACCGGGCCGGTCGGCCGTGAAGGTGACGGAGGCCGTGGCGTGCGGCCCGACTTCCATGTTGATGCCGTAGTTGACGATGCAGAAGCCGTGCGTCAGGTCCTCGATCTCGTCGAGGTTGGTGACGAAGACCGTGACCTCGTCGCCCTGCTGCACCTGGAAGGTCTCAAGGCTGAAGGTCGGCGCCACCGACGTCATGTAGACGCGCACCTTGTTGCCGTCGCGCACGATCTTGGTGTCTTCCATCAGGTTGACGCCGTCGGCCGCCGCCTGCTTCACCGCATCGGCGAAGAGCGGGTCCTCCCGCTGCCACACGTGCACCGGGTTGACCTTGGAGCGGTGCACGATGGTCGCATCATGCGGCTCGGCGAAGCTCGGGCCGTCGTGGACGATGACCATGCGATCGCCCGAGATGTCGATGAGCTGATCGTTCTCCGGCTTCAGCGGGCCGACGTTGAGGTAGCGGTCCTTCGAGAATTTATTCAGCGATATCAGCCACTTGCCGTCCGCCTCCTTGGTCTGGCCCATGGAGGTGTGGTTGTGGCCGGGCTGGTAGTGGACGTCGAGCTTCTGGATGATCGGGTTGACCTTCTCACCCTTGTAGGCGCGCTTGGCGGCGTCGATGTTCCACTTGCAGACCTGGCTGTCGATGAACAGCGTCGTATAGGCGTTGCCCTTGCCGTCATAGGCCGTGTGCAGCGGTCCGAGGCCGAGCTCCGGCTCGGCGACGACGGTGTCGCGCGGCTTGATCTTGTCGTCGAACAGGTCGTCGAACCGGCGCACGTCGAAGACCGTGACGGTCGGCGAGAGCTTGCCGTTGGCGACGACATGGATGCCGTCGGGCGCCGTGTTGATGCCATGCGGGCTGTTGGAGACCGGGATATAGCGCGTGTAGGGCGAACCCTTGCGGCCGTCGATGACCGGCACGCCGCCCATTTCCTTGAAGTTGCCCTTCTTCACCGCCTCTTCGATGCGCGCAAGGTTGAAGACGACGATCCAGTCCTGCTCGTTCGCCATCATCTCGGGCAGGGTCACGCCCTCTTCCGAGTTGTAGCAGGTGGCGAAGGCGTACTTGCCCTGGTAGTCGGCATCGACGTTGTCGAGGTTGCCGTCGACCATCACCTGCCAGGCGACCTTCATGGTGTCGCCGTCGATGGCCGAGAAGATGGCGTGGTATTGCTTGTGGTCGTCGAGCACCTCGCCGGTGTTGGGGATCGGCGCGCGGTCTTCGCCATTGGCGAAGACATAGCCGGTGCGCGGATATTTCTGCACGCGCAGGCCGTGCACCGTGTGCTGGTTGGGCAGCTGGATGATCCTGTCGCACTTCATCACGTCGCAGCGGATGCGCGCGACGCGCGTGTTGGCCTTGTCGTTGACGAAGATGTAGCGCCCGTCATAGCTGCCGTCGGTGAACGACATGTGCGGGTGGTGCAGGTCGCCGTTGAGATAGGTCTTGAGGCCCTGCTTGGCGAGGAATTCGCGCGTCTCGGGCAGGAGGCCCTCGGTCAGCACCTTGAGGCTCTCGTTGGTCTGGCCCCAGCCGGTGGCGCTGCAGCGGTTGAACACCGGCACGCGCATCAGCTCGCGCATGGAGGGCAGGCCCACGATGCGCAGTTCGCCCGTCTGGCCGCTTGAGAAGAAGACGTAATATTCGTCGAGCTCGCCGGGATGCACCTCCGCCTTCTGGCCGGCGCGCGCGGCGGGGCGCGTCTGGGCCTCGGCAGGGCCGGCAAGGGGGCCGCCGAGCGTCGTCAGCGCGGCCGTTCCGCCGGCACCGGCGACGCCTGCCACCGCCGCGACGGAGGCGGTCGATCCGAGCAGCTGCCGCCGGCTGACGCCGGCCTTCGTTTCTACCGACTTCGTGTCTTCCTGTGCCATCAGAGCCTCCTTTTCGCTCATGAGGGGGCACCCGCCGTCTCGGCGGGCCGGGCCGCATCAGCCACGGCCTTGCCGTTGCGCGTGATGATCGGCTTGTTGGGGGCTTCACCCGCCGGGCGGGGTGCGTTCTGGGCCAGCCAGCGCTCGCGCTTGACGCGCACCTGGATCATGTGCGGGCAGTGCTGGTCGTCGTGGTAGAGTTCCTGGCAGTGCATGCAGTAGATGCACTCGTTGACGTTGATGTGCCCTTCGGGGTGGATCGCCTGCACCGGACATTCCTTGGCGCAGCGGTGGCAGGGCGAGCCGCATTCCGGCCAGCGCTTCAGCCATTCGAACATGCGGATGCGGCCGGGAATGGCGAGCGCCGCGCCGAGCGGGCACAGGTAGCGGCAGAAGAACCGCTCGACGAACAGGCCGATGGACAGGAGCGTCAGCGCATAGATGACGAAGGGCCATTCGCGCGCGAACTTGAGGATGATCGCGGTCTTGAACGGCTCGACCTCAGCCCATTGCTCCGCGAGCCCGACCGAATGCAGCGACAGGCCGAAGAGCACGAGGAAGATGATGTATTTCAGCGGCCACAGCCGCTCGTGCAGGCCCCAGGGCAGCGTCAGCTGCGGCACCTTGAAGAAGCGGGCGAGGTTGTTGGTCAGTTCCTGCAGGGCGCCGAAGGGGCACAGCCAGCCGCAGAACGGGCCCCGCCCCCAGAAGAGGAGCGCCGCCGCCACCGACGACCACAGGATGAAGACGAGCGGCGCGGCGAGGAAATATTCCCAGCTGAAGCCGGTGATCAGCGCATTGGTGAAGGTGATGACGTTGACCACCGACAGCTGGGCATTCATCCACCAGCCGAGCCAGAAGAGCGTGAAGGCGAGATAGCCGCGCCGCACCCAGGTGAAGAGCAGCGGCCGGGACACGAGCCAGTCCTGGAAGAAGAAGATCAGCGTCAGCACCCCGATGGCGACGGCGGCGATCGAGATGTTGACGGTGTTGTCGCGCCAGATGCGCTCCCACAGCGGCATGGCGAGCACGTCTTCCATGCCGGCCGGGAGGAGCGCTTCGCCCGCTGCCGGGATCGGGGCGGGCGCGGCGGCTGGCCGCTGCGTCGCAGGCGCCTCGGCGACGAGATAGCGCTCGGGCAGCCGGTAGGCGAGGTCGTAGGTGAGGAAGGCCTTGTCGCGGGCTCCGACCGGGCGCTGCACGAGGAGTTGCAGGTCCCATTCCTGCGCCGGATCGAAGGGGAAGTGCTCGGGCACGACGAAGAGCGCGATCTCGGGCAGGTCCGGCGCTCCTTCGGCCGCAAGGTCGCCGAGGCGCGTGTGGTTGCGATCGCGGAAGCGCGTCGTGCTGCCGTCCTGCACCAGCTCGATGCGGTCGAAGATACCGCCGCGGACATAGCCGGAGCCCTTGAAGGAATAGGCGCCTTCGCCCGCGACGAGGAGGGCGTGCTGTCCGGGCGCGAGCCGCTTCGTCAGGCGCTCGTAGCCTTCATCGCCGAGGAGGCTGCGGCCGATCGTCGGCACCGAGACGGGCGCGGCATAGAGGTCGATGAAGAGGTCCTCGTTCTCCCCTTCCGCATGGGCCGCGGCTTCCGGCTGGCCAGCCTTGGCGAAGGCCTCGTTCACCTCGCCGACGGACAGGTTGAGGCGCCGCACGGAGCCGTCGCCGACGAGGTCCTCCCAGCTACGGATCTCGCTCACGGACATGTCGATGGCGCGCGCCGCCGGCGCTGCGACCGGCGCGGCATCGGTGCCTCCGCCGAGGCGACCGCTGCGCACGAGGCCGACGGCCGAGCGCACGACGCTGTCGCCCATGACGAGGACCGTGACGGTGGCGCCGCTGACGATGTCGACCTGCGGCGGACGCTCGGCACCACGCGCCACGGCGGCCATGTCCTTGCCGATGAGGCTGTTGACGGCGGCGACGATGCGCGCTTCCGGGATGCCGATGAGGACGATCGGCTCCTTGTGGTCGACGAGCCTGATCGACCGCACGACGCCGCTCGTCTCGATGCCCACGAGCATCTTGATGGGCTTGCCGGAATAGCCGACGGCATTGGCGAAGTCGGAATTGAGATAGACGAAGCCGAGCCGCTCCTCGCCGCGCATCACCGGCGCGATCGGCGGCTCCCCCTGGGGCGGGCCAAAGCGCTCCGCCTGTGGAAAAATGTCCTGCGGGGCGACCCTGCCGAGGTAGCGGTCAAGCTCGCCCGCCGCCGCCGGCTGCCCCACCGCGGCGAGGAGGAGGCACGCCGCGACGAGAAGCGGCACGGCCAGGAAGGCGAAGGGGCTGCGGCAGTTCATCATGTCCCGTCAGGATCGTCGCCTGCCCACGAGTTGGGCACGGCGTGCATCCTGTTTGGGCGCATTCGGCCTCCGGCACTTTGAGGCGCATCAAATTGGCTGATCGGCATGCGGCCGGTGGGGCCGTCGCCCGCTTCGTGAACCACGCCAGCCTCCGGCGCGGCACGTAACGGGCCATCGGTTCATGCGCGCGTCCTTCGGCGAGCGGGCGTGCGGCATCGTCGGCCATGGCCCGGTGCCGTGGGCGATGATCCTGGTGCGGCCGGAGGTCGTCACGGCGGCCTGCGGCATCGGCCGCAGCCCTACGGCCCGAGCTCTACGAGGGCGAGAAGGCCTTCCATGAGGCCGCGGTGAAGGAGGGGCGTCGCCGTTTCCCGGCTCTCCCTCGTCGGTACGCTGTCGCCTTCGCGTCGCGCCGTATCAGGCGGCCCCGCCGCGCCGCAGGTTGGGCAGGAAGATGGTGAGGAGCCCGAGCAGCGGCAGGAAGGAGCACAGCCAGTAGACATAGGCGATGCCCTTGGCGTCGGCGACGACCCCGAGCAGCGCCGCCGCGATGCCGGCCGTGCCGAAGGCGAGGCCGAAGAAGATGCCGGCGACCATGCCGACGCGGCCGGGGACGAGCTCCTGCGCCAGGACGACGATGGCGGGGAAGGCCGAGGCGAGCACCAGGCCGATGATGGCCGAGAGCACGATCGTCCACTCGAGGCTGGCATAGGGCAGGGCGAGGGTGAACGGCACCACCCCGAGGATGGACACCCAGATCACCGCCTTGGCCCCGATGCGGTCGCCGACCGGGCCGCCGAGGATCGTGCCGGCCGCCGCCGACCCGAGGAAGACGAACAGCATCACCTGCGACATCTGCACGGACACGCCGAACCGGTCGATCACGTAGAAGGTGTAGAAGCTCGAGATGCTCGCCATGTAGACGTTCTTCGAGAAGGTGAGGATGGCGAGGACGACGAGGGCGACGACGATCTTGTGCCGGGCGATCGTGACCGCACGCGTCGCCTTCGGGCGCTGCGTCGCCCGCGCCTGATAGCGCGCGTACCAGGCGCCGACCTGCCAGAGGATGGCCATGCCGATGAAGGCGATGACCGAGAACCAGGCGACGCTCGCCTGGCCGCGCGGCACGACGATGAAGGCGGCGAGCAGCGGCCCGAGCGCCGAGCCGAAATTGCCGCCGACCTGGAACAGCGACTGGGCGAGGCCGTAGCGTCCTCCGGAGGCGAGACGCGCGACGCGCGAGGCCTCGGGATGGAAGATCGCCGAACCGATGCCGATCAGCGCCGCCCCGGCGACGAGGAGGAGGTAGTCGCTGGCGAAGGCAAGGACCATCAGGCCGACGAAGGTCGAGCCCATGCCGACGGGCAGCGAATAGGGCATCGGCCGCTTGTCCGCGTAGAGGCCGATCATCGGCTGCAGCAGCGATGCCGTGCCCTGGAAGGTCATGGTCAGGAGCCCGATCTGCCAGAAGTCGAGCCCGTAGTCGCGCTTCAGCATCGGATAGATCGCCGCCAGCAGCGACTGCATGACGTCGTTGATGAGATGGCACAGGCTCACCGCCGCGATCACGAGGAAGGCCGTGTTCTCGGCATGGGATCTGGCGGTGACGGGCGTGTCGGTCACGGGCTGGGCTCCGATGGCTTGCTGCTTCTTCCATAGGCCGCTTGCGGGCGTACTACTTTCGTGTTTTGGTCCAAAAGTTTCGTGACTGGGCCAAGTCTGAGGGTGGCGCATGAATGGGCGTAGCGTCATGCAGCCCCTGCATGTCGATCGGCAGCGCCGGGAGTGGATCGACAGCGCGCAGGCGGCGGTCATCGCCCTGCCGGCGGACTATCCGGACGGCCATCACGTCACGCGCCACCGCCACACGCGCGCGCAGCTGCTCTATGCCCTGTCCGGCGTCGCCATGGTCCACACGGACAGCGGCCGCTGGATGGTGCCGCCCGGCCATGCCATCTGGCTGCCGGCGGGGATCGATCACGCGGTCGACATGCTCGGCGACGTCGCGATGCGCTCCGTCTATGTCCACCCCGCGGCCATTCCCGGCCTGCCGCAAGATTTGCGCGTGGTCGCCGTCACCAGCCTCATGCGCAGCCTCATCGTCGAGGCGATGGCGCTGGCGCGCGATGTGCCCGCGGCCGGCCGCGACGCGCTGCTGCTCGACCTCATCCTGCACGAGATTCCGCGCCTTCCCGAGCGGCCACTGGCGCTGCCCTTTCCGGCCAATCCCCAGCTCGTCGCGCTGTGCCGCCGCTTCCTCGCCGAGCCTTCGGCGCATGTCACCATCGACGCCTGGGCGAAGGCCGCCGGCATGAGTCGGCGCAGCTTCACCCGCACCTTCCAGCGCGAGACCGGGCTCAGCCTCTCCCTGTGGCGCCAGCAGGCCTGCCTCTTCGCCGCGCTGCCACGCCTTGCCGACGGCGAGCCGGTGACCCTTGTGGCGCTCGACCTCGGCTATGAAAGCATCGCGGCCTTTATCACGATGTTCCGGCGCATGACGGGCGAGGCGCCGCGGGCCTGGCTGAAGCGCGGGCAACGTGCGGTCGCAGCCGGTGAACGGGTTGCGATCACGCAAGCGTGACCCCACTTGTCGGGCCTGCACCCTCGCAAGGACCGATCCATGCCCACCACCCATGGCCACGACGCGGCTGTCGCGGAGGCCGAGCCGGACGCCGTATCCGGCAAGCCGGAAAAAACCGTCGAAACGGCACGCGCCGACGCTATCTTGCCGCGCATGCAGCCCATCCTCTCCATCACGAATCTCTCGAAGACCTATGCATCCGGCTTCGAGGCCCTGAAGGGCATCGATCTCGAGATCCGGCGCGGCGAGATCTTCGCGCTGCTCGGGCCGAACGGCGCCGGCAAGACGACGCTGATCAGCATCGTCTGCGGGCTGGTGAGGCCGAGCGCCGGCACCGTGCGGGTCGACGGGCACGACATCATCGCCGACTACCGGGCCGCGCGCTCCATCATCGGCCTCGTGCCGCAGGAGCTGACGACCGATTCCTTCGAGACTGTCTGGGCCACCGTGAGCTTCAGCCGCGGGCTCTTCGGCAAGCCGGCGAACCCGGCCTATGTCGAGAAGGTACTGAAGGACCTCTCCCTGTGGGACAAACGCGACGCCAAGATCATGACGCTGTCCGGCGGCATGAAGCGCCGGGTGCTCATCGCCAAGGCGCTGGCGCACGAGCCGCGGCTCCTCTTCCTCGACGAGCCGACCGCCGGCGTCGACGTCGAGCTCAGGCGTGACATGTGGAACGTCGTGCGCACGCTGCGCGACACGGGCGTTACGGTCATCCTCACCACCCATTACATCGAGGAGGCGGAGGAGATGGCGGACCGCATCGGCGTCATCAACCGCGGCGAGCTCGTGCTCGTCGAGGAGAAGGACGAATTGATGCGCAAGCTCGGCCGCAAGGAGCTGACGCTGCACCTGCAGGTGCCGCTCGAGGCGCTGCCCCCCGGCCTCGATGGCTATGCGCTCGAGCTCTCCGAGGACGGCACGGAACTGACCTACGTCTACGACACCCAGGGCGAGCGCACCGGCATCACCACCCTGCTGCAGGACCTCTCCGGGGCAGGGGTTCGCTTCCGCGACCTGCAGACGCGGCAGAGCTCGCTGGAGGAAATCTTCGTCAGCCTCGTGAGGAACGCCCGATGAACCTCCACGCCGTCAGCGCTATCTACTGCTTCGAGATGGCGCGCGCCGGGCGCACGCTGCTGCAGAGCATCGTCTCCCCCGTCATCTCCACCTCCCTCTATTTCGTCGTCTTCGGCGCGGCCATCGGCCCGCGCATGGCCGAGATCGACGGCGTGAGCTACGGCGCCTTCCTCGTGCCCGGGCTCATCATGCTGACGCTGCTGACGCACAGCATCTCCAACGCCTCCTTCGGCATCTATTTCCCGCGCTTCGTCGGCACCATCTACGAGGTGCTGTCGGCGCCGGTCTCGCCGATGGAGATCGTGGTCAGCTATGTCGGCGCGGCGGCGACGAAATCGATCATCCTCGGCCTCATCATCCTGGCGACGGCCGCTCTCTTCGTGCCGCTGCGCGTGGAGCATCCCTTCTGGATGCTCGCCTTCCTCGTGCTGACGGCGGTGACGTTCAGCCTGCTCGGCTTCGTCATCGGCATCTGGGCCGACAATTTCGAGAAGCTGCAGCTCGTGCCGCTGCTCGTCGTCACGCCGCTCACCTTCCTCGGCGGCAGCTTCTATTCCATCGACATGCTGCCGCCCTTCTGGCGCGCGGTGAGCCTGTTCAACCCGGTCGTCTATCTCGTCAGCGGCTTCCGCTGGAGCTTCTACGGCATCTCCGACGTCAACATCACGGTGAGCGTCGCGATGACGCTCGCCTTCCTCGTGCTCTGCCTCGCCGTCGTCAGCTGGATCTTCCGGACCGGCTATCGCCTCAAGACCTGAGGCGGCGGGTGAAAGCCTGCCGCCTCAGGTCTTTTCCCGCGTCGCAAGCGTGAGGTGCGCGGACGACGCCGGCCCGTCATTCCGCTGCCGGCGGGTGAAGTCGCGGATCGAGCGCAAATGCCTCTTGATGCTTCATTGCATAGGCCCCGGCGGCCATGCTCGCCGTGAAGATCAAATTCCAGCTGTGCGGAGAAACCGCGCTTGGAATCACGACGAACCGGTGCTGACGGAGAAGATCGTCGCCGAATGCCTGTTGGCCGGCGCTCGGAATCCCCGGCCGCAACCAGTTCGGATTGGGAACATCGTGGGGGGACACGACCTGGACAGCCGAGGTGTCGGTGATAACCGCGGCTGTCAGCATGTGCGGGACGGTGTCGAGCGTCTTGAAGCCCTTATGGACGGCTACTTCAAGAATGGCCGTCGCGGGGTCGATCGAGCAATAGACGGCCCGCACCCCCTTGCTGTTCCAGCGCCCGCCGACACGATAGGCGCCTTCGCCGCTATCCCAGCCGGCGGCAAAATTGGCCTGATCGAGCCGCCATGCCAGAAGCTCACGGCCGCCGAGTGCGGCGGGAAGCGGCATCATGCATAGACACCGTATGCGAGCCGTTCGAGGTGGTCTTCGACGAGTTCGATGCCGGCCGGGGTAGACAGGAGATCGATCGGGCGGCGGTGCTCGAGGCCGATCGCCGGACGCTCGAGCCATTGCTCCGCCTCTTCCTGGGAGCCGAACACGTCGACCGCTTTGGCAAGGATTTCGGCGAACTTCCATGTCCGCCCGCTCTGCTCTTGGCTGAGTGGCTTGGACGGCGCGTCCTTGCGACGCTGAAACGTCCGCACGCTCATGCCGACGGCCTTCTCCAGCGAGTCCCCCTTACGCAGCACGGCGAGATGGGCGATGAGGTAATTCAAGGCCGATGTCGGCAGTCCGTGCAGCAGCAAATCATGGGCATCGAGAGGGCTTGTGATCTGACGCGACAATACGCGCGAGCCCCCGAGCAGCTTCGCGACTTTCTGCAGATCTCCGAGCCCTTTCTCCGGGGAAATCTCGTTGGCAGCGGCCGGCATCATCCACCTCATGCGTCAAGTGTCCTGTTTCAATATGACAGGCGACGCATGGCGTTTCAAGGAACGGTAGATCGGTCTCCTTAGAACCCAGTCACAACAAACATCCGCCTCAGCGTTGCTCACAGCGCAACTCTACGGCGCGAAAACAGTTCTATTCGCAACGCAATTTTGCCGGCATGGTGCCCCCTTGCCGGCCAGATCGTGGGCGCGAGCGTTCGAGAATCAACGACGGCCGGCGCCACAGAGGGGGTCTTCTCATGGCTACCAGCCGCGGCGGGGCGATCGGTCCCGCGCTCGTTCTTCACCTGGCGGTTCTCGCCATCGTTGTCGTGTCCGAGGTCATCGGCCTCATCCGCGTGCCGATCGGCATCGGGGCGGTGATCCTCCTGCCGATCCTCTACGCCTTCGCGCTGGGCATCATCTTCAATCCCAACGTGCTCAAGGCGACGGGCAAGGTGCTGAACCACGACGCGACGAAGCTCGCCGGCACCATGATCACCATCGCGATCATGCCTTTCATTGCCCGCTTCGGCACGACGGTCGGCCCGCAGATCGAGAAGATCATCGCTGCCGGGCCCGCGCTCATCCTGCAGGAGCTCGGCAATCTCGGCACGATCCTCATCGCCTTCCCGGTCGCGGTCTTCCTCCTGCGCATGGGCCGCGAGGCGATCGGCGCGAGCTATTCCATCGACCGCGAGCCGAACCTTGCCCTCATCGCCGACAAGTACGGGCTCAACAGCCCCGAGGGCGCCGGCGCCATGGGCGTCTATGCCACGGGCACCCTGATCGGCACCTTCATCTTCGCCATCATGCCACCGCTCGTGCACGGGCTCGGCATCTTCGACGTGCGCGCGCTCGCCATGTCCTGCGGCGTCGGCTCGGGCTCGATGCTCGCGGCCTGCACCGGCGGCCTTGCCGCGGTCGTGCCGGATCAGAAGGACCTCATCCTCGCCCTCGCCGCGGCGAGCAACATCTTGACCTATGCCACGGGGCTCTATGCCGGCCTCTTCCTCGCCCTGCCGCTCACCGAGTGGCTCTACCGCACCTGTGCGCCGGCCGACCGCGCCAGCACGATGCATTGAGGAGCCTCAGCCATGAACAACGAGATCGCCATTTCCGATACGCCGGCCGAGGGCCGCTCGATCGACCTCGCCAGCCATGCCGTCCAGCTCCTCGTCGTCTGCGCCGTCGCGCTCGTCGGCAACTGGGTGGCGACGAAGGTTTCGCCGCTCGAGGCGCTGCCGGGCATGGCCTGCCTCTATGCCATGACGATCGTCGGCCTTGTCATCGCCAAGTACATGCCGTTCTACCTGCCGAGCGTCGCCTGGATCTCCCTCGTCGCCATCATCGCGACGATCCCCGGCGTGCCGGGGGCGGCCGTCGTCAACGAGGCGGTCGGCAAGCTGAACTTCCTCGCCATGGCGACGCCGGCGCTCGCCTATGCGGGCCTCGCGCTCACGAAGAACGAGTTCACGATCGCCCGAAAGTCGGGCTGGAAGATCGTGGTCGTCGCCATCTGCGTGATGTTCGGCACCTATATCGGCTCGGTCGTCATCGCCGACCTCGTGCTGCGCATCACCGGCTGAGAAGGTCTGACAACATGGCAGTGCAGAAGGTTGCGGTCGTCGGTCTCGGCCGCATGGGGCAGGGTATGCTCGCGACCCTGGCGCGGGCGGGCGTGCCGGTGATCGGCTACGACGTCTCCGCCGGCGCCCGCGAGGCGGCGGCAACGGTCCCCGGCGCCGAGGTCTCCGCCGACCTCGCCGCGATCTGGCGCGAGGCCGAGACGATCGTCCTGTCGCTGCCGTTCCCGGCCACCGTCGAGGCGGTGCTGACGGGGGAGGGCGGCCTCGCCGCCTCGCCCGTCAAGGGTCGGCTCGTCATCGACACCTCGACGAGCGATCCGGACCTGACGCGCGCCTTGCACGCCCGCCTCGCCTCGGCCGGGCACGCGCTCGTCGATGCGCCCGTCAGCGGCGGGCCCGCCGGTGCCGCGGCCGGCACGCTCGCCATCATGGTGGGCGGGACGGCCGAGGCGGTGGACCGCGCGAGGCCCGTGCTCGCCATCCTCGGCCAGAAGGTCTCGGTCGTCGGCGGGCCGGGCGACGGCCACATCGCCAAGCTGGTCAACAACGTGCTCGTCGCCGGCCATCTCATCCTCGCCGGCGAGGCGATGCGCGCCGGCGTCGCCGCAGGCGCCTCGCAGGAGGGGCTGATCACGGTCGTCAACGGCGCTTCCGGCCGCAGCGCCGTCACGGAGGTGAACTATCCGCGCTGGATCGCGAGCGGCAGCTTCGATTCCGGCTTCACCATGGGCCTCATGGCCAAGGACGTCGGCCTCGCGCTCGAGCTCGCCGAGCGCACGGGCCTCGCCATCCCCATGCTGCGCGAGGTGCGCGAGCGCTGGAATGCGCTGACCAGGGGCTGGGGCCCGGCTGCCGACTTCAACCGCGCCGTTCTGGGAGATCCCGCATGACCGCCCCTTCCGCGACCGCCCTTTCCGCAGCACCTGGCGACGCGCGCTCGCTCCTTTCCCCCTTCTGGGGGGAGGAGGCCCGGGTGGCGAGCCTCGTCTCCGGCCGCCTCGTCGACGGCGCCGGCGAGACGGTGACGGTCGCCGACCCGGCGAGCGGGCGCACCCTCCTCACCTATGCCGATGCGGGCGAGGCGCTCGTCGCCACCGCCGCGGCGGCGGCCGATGAGGGGCGCAAGGCGTGGTGGGGGCTGACGGCTGCCGAGCGCGGCCGCATCCTCCATCGCGTCGGCGCCCTGGTGCGCGAGCGGGCCGAGGATCTCGCCCGCATGGAGGCGGTCAATGTCGGCAAGCCGCTGGCCGATGCGCGCGCCGAGGCGATCAAGGTCGCCGAGATGTTCGAGTATTACGCCGGCTGGTGCGACAAGATCCACGGCGAGGTCATTCCGGTGCCGACCTCGCACGTCAACCAGACCATGAAGGTGCCCTACGGCGTCGTGCTGATCATCACGCCGTGGAATGCGCCGCTCTTCGTCGCCGGCTGGAATGCCGCCCCCGCGCTCGCCACCGGCAATGCGGTGCTGCTCAAGCCCTCCGAGAACACCCCGCTCACCGCGCTCGCCCTCGGCAGGCTCATGATCGAGGCGGGCGTGCCCGAAGCGGCCGTCGGCGTGCTGACCGGCCTCGGCCACACGACGGGTGCAGCCGCCATCCGCCACCGCGCCGTGCGCAAGGTGGCCTTCATCGGTTCGCCGGCCACGGGCCGGCGCATCGCCGCCCTGTGCGCCGAAGGCGTCAAGCCTTGCGTGCTCGAGCTCGGCGGCAAGTCGGCCAATATCGTCTTCGCCGATGCCGACATCGAGAAGGCCGTTGGCGGCGCTGCCGGCGCCATCTTCTCCGGCGCGGGCCAGAGCTGCGTCGCCGGCTCGCGGCTCCTCGTCGAGCGCAGCATCTACGGCGAGGTCACGGAGCGGCTCGCCGCGCTTGCCGAGAAGATCGTGGTCGGTGCGCCGCTGGCGACAGGCACGCAGGTCGGCCCCGTGCAGAACGCGCGCCAGTACGAGCGCATCGAGACGATGGTGGCGCAGGCCCGGCGCGACGGCGCCCGGCTTCTTGCGGGCGGTGCCCGGCCGGCCGGATACGACGACGGCTTCTTCTACCGCCCGACTGTGCTCGCCGATGTCACCAACCACCTCGAGATCGCACGCGAGGAGGTGTTCGGCCCGGTGGTCGGCGTCATTCCCTTCGACGGGGAGGCGGAGGCGCTCGCCATCGCCAACGACAGCGACTTCGGTCTCGCCGGTGCGGTCTGGACCCGCGACGTCGGGCGCGCCATGCGTGTCGTCTCGCAGCTCGAGGCGGGCACGCTGTGGGTCAATTCCTACAAGTCGATCAGCGTGATGACGCCGTTCGGCGGCTTCAAGGACAGCGGCTTCGGCCGCTCGAGCGGGCGCGAGGGACTTGACGAATACCTGCAGACCAAGAGCATCTGGATCGAGACAGCGGAGAAGCCCGGCTTCAGCTTTGGCTACGGTTGATGGAGATGGCGGCGAGCGCAGCCGGCGGGGCCTGACCCAAGCCCGCGGGCGGCTGGCGCGCGCCCTGCGCTCCATCGACGACCGCTCGCTGCAATATTTCCGGGCCGCCTTCGATGCCGGTTCCATCCGCGGCGCAGCCGAGGCCATGGGCGTCGCGCCCTCCGTGGTGAGCCGTGCCGTGCGCGCCATCGAGCTCAACCTCGGCGTGCCGCTGCTCGAGCGCGGGCGGCGCGGCATTCGCGCGACCGTCGCGGGCGAACTCCTGGCGCAGCACGCCCAGGAGCGCTGGCGGCTCGACGAGCGCCTCATCGAGGAATTGTCGGCCGTCGAGGGCGGGGAGCGCGGCATCGTGCGCTTC
This sequence comes from Chelatococcus caeni, assembly GCF_014196925.1. Lineage (GTDB taxonomy): Bacteria > Pseudomonadota > Alphaproteobacteria > Rhizobiales > Beijerinckiaceae > Chelatococcus_A > Chelatococcus_A caeni. Next base: position 353,053 of record NZ_JACIEN010000005.1, read on the forward strand.
GCCATCGGCGAGGGCTTCATCGCCGCCACCTTCCGCACGCGCACGGCGCGCTTCCTCGCCACCCATCCCAATGTGACGCTGCATGCGGAGACGGCGGGCACCGAGCAGATGCTGGAGCGCCTCGGCGCCGGCGAACTCGACCTTGCCCTCGCCTTCAGCCCGCGCCTCACGCCTGCGCTCGATTGCCTGGCCGAGGCGGCGACGCCGGTCTTCGCGGTGATGAACAGGGGCCATCCCTTCGCCGGCGCCGAGCGGCTGCCGCTGTCGGCCTTCGCGGATGTGCCATGCGCGCTCCAGCTGACGCGCTACGGCACGCGCCGCGCCATCGAGCAGGCGGAGTGGCTCGGCGGCTTTCGCCTGCGCAAGCAGGTGGAGAGCAATTCCATCGCCCTGCTGCTCGAATTCGCGCGCGAGGGCAGCGGCGTCACCTTCCTGCCGCGCTTCGCCATCCACGGCATCGACGGCGGGCTCGTGACCGTCGCCCTCACCGACGGGCCGCTGGTCGGGGCCCGGTCCATGCTGCTGAAGAAGCGCGGCCGCACCCTCGGCGCCGCGGCGCAGCTCTTCGCCGCCGATATCACGGCGATGATGGCTCGGCTCGGCCGCACGGACGAGGCGCCCTGACGCGCCGGAGCCGCGTCAGTGGCCGGGCGGGCGGGCCCAAAAGTCCCGCCGATAGCTGCCATCGCAATCTTCTATTGGCGCGCGGGAGGAAAATCGCATCCCATCGCGGCCGAAGGGAGACAAGCGCATGAGCCTGACGTCCGAACTCGTTCGCCTCATCCGGGCAAGACGGGTGGGCGAGGACGACCTCGAACGGGCGGCGCTCTTCGTCGTCGACACGCTCGCCTGCGCCGTCGGCGCGCGCGATACGGCGCCGGCGCGGGCCATCGCCGCGGTCGCGCCGTGGGGCACGGGGGACATCGGCCGGCAGGCGTTCCATTTCGGTGGCCTCGCCCATATCCTCGAGCTCGACGACCTGCACCGCACCTCCGTCACGCATCCGGGAACCGTGATCATCCCGGCCGCGGCGGCGCTCGCCGAAACGGGCGGCGCAGATGGCCGGGCCTTTCTCACGGCGGTCCTCCACGGGTACGAGGCCTGCTGCCGCATCGGCAACGCCGTCGGCAAGGCCCATTACCGCGTCTGGCACAACACCGCGACCTGCGGGCCCTTCGGTGCCGCCATGGCTGCGGCGCATCTCATCGGGCTCGACGACGAGCGCACGGTCTGGGCGCTGGGCAATGCCGGCACGCAGGCGAGCGGGCTGTGGGAGTTTCTCGCCGCCGGCGCCATGAGCAAGCATCTGCACACCGCCCGCGCCGCCGAATCCGGCGTCCTTGCCGCGCTGCTGGCGCGCGAGGGCTTCACCGGTCCGGCCTCGATCCTCGAGGGCGAGAAAGGGTTCTTCGTCGGCCTGTGCCCGGACCCCGATCCGGAAGCCGTCCTCGCCGACCCTGCCGCGCCGTGGCAGCTCGCGCTCACCTCGATCAAGCCCTGGCCGTGCTGCCGGCACACGCACCCGGCCATCGATGCAGCCATCGCGCTCCATGGCCGTATCGCCGGGCGGCTCATCGCGGACGTCGCTATCGGCACCTACCGCGCCGGCATCGACGTCTGCGACCGGCCGAAGCCGCGGGAGCCCTACGGCGCCAAGTTCTCGCTGCAGCATTGCGTCGCCGCGGCGCTCGCGGATGGCAAGGTCGTGCAAGCGAGCTTCGAGGCCGAAGCCCGCGAGCGGCTCGCCGACCTGCGGGCGAGGACCGCGCTCGCGCTCGATGAAGCCGTCAACGCCGGCTATCCCGGCGCATGGGGGGCGAAGGTCGCCGTGACGCTCGCGGGCGGCGAACGACTTGAAGAGGTCCGCGCCGTCTGCAAGGGCGATCCCGACTATCCGCTGACGCGCGAGGAGTTGAGCGAAAAGGCCCTCGACCTCTTCGCCCTCGGCGGCGTGGCGCGGGCCGAAGCCGGCCGGACCATCGACGCCGTCTACGCCATGGCGAAAGGCGCGCCGGTCGCGCAGCTGTTCTCGCAATGTTTCACCGGCCCGGCCGGACGGGCGAGCGCGGCGGCGATGTAGGCTGCGCGTTCGTCAGGCGAAGGTCACGGTCGCCGTCATCACCAGCCGCTCGTCCTCGGCGCGTGCCTCGAAGACGGGCGCGGCCTCCGGTCCGGCAGTCCGCACGAGGCGCAGTGGCGTGCCGCAGAAGAGCGGCGAGGCGGCGCGGAAGCTGAAAGCGGCGACGTCGCGCCCGCCTTGCGAGCGCCGGGCGTACTCGAACAGCAGCATGGCGATCAGCGGCCCGTGCACGATGAGGCCGGGATAACCCTCGACGCCGGTGACGTAGGGATGATCGTAGTGGATGCGGTGGCCGTTGAAGGTCAGCGCCGAGAAGCGGAACAGCATCACCTCGTCCGGCGCGACGGTCTCCTCGGCCTCGACCGGGCGCTCGGCCCGCGACGCAGGGGCGGGCGGCGCGCCGGGCTGGGCGGCCTCGCGATAGACGATGTCGTGCTCCTCGGTGACGGCGAGGACGCCGCCCTGGCTCACCTCGTGGCGTACGGTGACGAAGGCGAGCGGGCCGGTGCGGCCCGTCTTCTCGGCAAGCGAGGCGACCGTCGAGACCCGCTCGGCCACCGCACCGAAGGTGAGCCTGCCGGGGAAGGTGAAGCGCCCGCCGGCATACATCCGCCGGGGCAGGGGGATCGGCGGCAGGAAGCCCCCCTTGGCGGCATGGCCGTCGAGCCCGATGTCGGCACGCGGGGTTGCGTCGAGGAAGTAGAGCCAGTGCCACAGCGGTGGCAGGGTCGCCGTGTCGGGATGATAGGAGGTGGTCAGGTCGCCGAGCGTCGCCGCGAGGCGCACGGCCGGGCTGTGGACGATGTCGTCGCCGCGCCGCTCGCTGCGGCCGAGCCAGGCGTTCCAGTCGCTCATGATGGCCTCAGAAGGAGCGGGGCAGGCCGAGCACCTTCTCGGCCACGTGCGACAGGATGAGGTTGGTCGAGATCGGCGCCACCTGGTAGAGCCGCGTCTCGCGGAACTTGCGCTCGACGTCGTATTCCTCGGCGAAGCCGAATCCGCCGTGCGTCTGCAGGCAGGTGTCGGCCGCGTGCCACGAGGCCTCCGAAGCGAGGAGCTTGGCCATGTTCGCCTCCGCTCCGCAGGGCTGGCCGCTGTCGTAGAGCCCGATGGCGTGGGCGACGGCGAGGCGCGCGGCGTGCAGCTCGACATAGTTGCGGGCGATGGGGAACTGGATGCCCTGGTTCTGGCCGATGGGCCGGCCGAAGACCTTGCGCTCGCTGGCGTAGTGGGTCGCCTTCTCGATGAACCAGCGGGCGTCGCCCACGCATTCGGCGGCGATCAGGATGCGCTCGGCGTTCATGCCGTCGAGGATGTAGCGGAAGCCCTTGTGCTCCTCGCCGATGAGCGCGTCCGCCGGGATCTCGAGCTCGTCGAAGAACACCTCGGTCGTGGCGTGGTTGATCATGGTGGGGATCGGGCTGATGCGCAGCCGGCCGGGGGGCGCCGCCTTCATGTCGACGAGGAAGACCGACAGCCCGTCCGTGCGCGACGGCAGCGAGCCCTTCGGCGCCGTGCGGGCGAGCAGGATCATGAGGTCGGAATGCTGGGCGCGGCTCGTCCACACCTTCTGGCCGCGCACCACATAGGTGTCGCCGCGCCGCTCGGCCGTCGTCGTGATGGAGAGCGTGTCGGTGCCGGCGCCGGGCTCGGTCACGCCGAAGGCCTGCAGGCGCAGTTCGCCGCTCGCGATCTTCGGCAGGTATCGCTTCTTCTGCGCCTCGCTACCGTGCCGGAGCAGGGTGCCCATGGTGTACATCTGCGCGTGGCAGGCGCCGCCGTTGGCGCCGCTCGCATGCACCTCCTCGAGGATCGCCGCGGCGGCGGCGAGCGGCAGGCCGCTGCCGCCGTATTCCTCCGGGATCAGGGCCGCCAGCAGGCCGGCCTCGGCCATGGCGGTGACGAATTCGGTCGGATAGGCGCGCTCGCGGTCGAGCCGGCGCCAGTACTCGCCGGGAAATTTCGCACAGAGCGCCCGCGTCGTCGCACGGACGGGTTCGAGGTCCATGTCTTCCTGCATGCCGGACGGTCTCGCGTTCATGGCCGGGGCGGCTCCCTCATGCTGCAGCGTGACCGTGCGGGGCGATGGGGCATATTGCAAAGATATTTTGGAGCTGGCGCCGATAAGATTGTGCTATATCGTCGCCACCATGGACATCCGTCATCTGCGCTATTTCGTGGCCATCGCCGAGGAGGGCTCGCTCTCCCGCGCGGCCGAGCGCGTGCATGTCGCCCAGCCGGCGCTCAGCCAGCACGTGCGCAACATGGAGCTCGACCTCAAGACCGAGCTGCTCTTCCGCACCTCGCGCGGCGTGCAGCTGACCGAGGCGGGCGAGCGGCTCGTGGCCCAGGCGAGGCATCTTCTCGAGGCCTTCGATGCCCTGCCGGACCAGGTGCGCGGCGACAGCGTCGCGCCCTCGGGCGAGGTGCGCTTCGGCGTGCCGGGCACGGTGAGCCAGGTCCTGAGCGCCCGGCTCATCAAGGAGACGGCGAAGCGCTATCCCCGCATCAAGCTGCGAGTGGCGGAAGCGATGAGCGGCTTCATCCTCGACTGGCTGCGCGAGGGCAAGATCGACATCGCGGTGCTCTACCGCGGCATCGACGGGCGCGGCCTGAAGCTCTCGCATGTGCTGTCGGAGGAGCTGCTGCTGTTCGGCCCGGCCGATGCGACACTCGACGATGCCCGGCCGTTCCGCGATCCCATCGACTACGCGCGGGCGATCGCCCTGCCGCTGGTCGTGCCGAGCCCCGGCCACGGCCTGCGCGACCTGCTCGACGAGGTGGCGGCGGTCGAGTGCGGGGCCGCGCTCAATGCCGATACGGAGATCGATTCCTACGCGCCCATCAAGACGCTGGTCGAATCGGGCTACGGCTTCTCGATCCTGCCGGCCATGGCCATCAAGGCCGAATGCGCGGCCGGACGCCTGCGCGCCTGGCCGCTGGCGCGGCCGCAGATAAGGCGCAAGGTCTTCGTCGCCACGGCGTCCGACCGGCCGCTGCCGGCCGCGGCCGTCGCCATCGAGGCGCTCTGCCACGACATCCTGCGCCAGCTCGTCATCGAGGGCACCTGGGACGCGAGCCTCGCCGAGGCGTCCTGATCATTCCGCCGCGGCGGTGCCGAACTCGCGGCGCAGCGCCTCGTCGTGGCTGCCGAGGGCCGGCACGGGCCCGTAGCTGCGCTCGCCGTCGGTGAAGGTGGCGGCGGGCGAGAAGATGCGCAGCGCACCTCCGGGGGATTCGACCGTGATGAAACGCGCCTGCGGATGTTCGCCGATGTCGGCCACCTCCGACAGGCGCCCGTAGGCGATCCGCGCTTGCTCAAGCCGCTCCACCACCGTCTCGCGGCGAAGACGGCCGAGGGCCTCCTGCACGGCCGCATCGGTTGCAGCCCGGTTGTCCACGCGGTCGTTGTTGGTGCGGAAACGGGAATCTTCCATCAGCTCCGGCCGCTCCAGCACGTCGGCGCAGAACATCCGCCACTCCGGCTCGTTCTGGATGGAGATGAGGAAGGAAGCGCCGTCCGCGCAGGTGAAGATGCCGTAGGGGGCGATGGACGGATGGGCGAGGCCGATGCGCCGGGGCGTCTTGCCGCCGTAGGCATGGGAGATCCACGGCACGTTCATCCAGTCCATCATGGAGTGGAACAGCGAGACCTTGACCCCCGTCCCGTGGCCGGTCTGTGAGCGGGCGATGAGCGCCTCGAGGATCGCCTCATAGGCATGCATGCCGGTGGCGATGTCGCAGACCGAGACGCCGACGCGCGATGGCCCGTCGGGCGTGCCGGTGATCGCGGCGAGCCCGCTCTCGGCCTGCACGAGCAGGTCGTAGGCCTTGCGCTCGCGCATGGGGCCGCTGTCGCCATAGCCCGAGATGTCGCAGGTGATGAGCCGCGGATGGTCGCGGCGCAGCGCCTCGCTGCCGATGCCGAGGCGGTCCGTGGCGCCGGGCGCGAGGTTCTGGATGAAGACGTCGGCCTCCGCGATCATCGCCTGCACCAGGGCGAGATCCTGCGGGTTGCGCAGGTCGACGCGGCACGACTGCTTGCCGCGGTTGAGCCAGACGAAATAGGAGGAGGAGCCCTTGGCGAAGCGGTCGTAGCCGCGGGAGAAGTCGCCCTCGGCCCGCTCCAGCTTGATGACGCGCGCCCCGGCATCGGCGAGCCGGCACGAGGCATAGGGCGCCGCAACCGCCTGTTCCAGCGTCACGACCAGAAGTCCGCTCAACGGCCTCGGCATATGTCCTCCCCGAGCATTTGTCGTCCATCCTGCGCCGCCCTAGGCGAGAGGTGCCAATACAGAAGCAATATCCGGGCTATAAGCTCGCCTTCCACCTGCCGGCCATCACGAAGCCACCAAGAACATTTGCTTATACCGGCCAAAGCAACTCTGTCTTTGCTTTGCAGGCAAAACTCCCCGAGCGTCTTCGATGTCGAATTCAGGCCCGGAAGAGGCCGACATCATCATCAGGGAGGATCAGCCGTGAAGCATGGCGGAAAGCTGGCCGCATTGGCGGCCGGGCTCGGACTGTCGCTCATCCTGTCTGCGCCGGCGATGGCGCAGCAGAAGCCGGCCGAGATCAAGGTCGGCATCACCACCTTCACCTCGGGCGCGGCTTCGGTCTTCGGCGTGCCGGGCAAGCAGGCGGCCGAGATGCTGGCCGAGCGCATCAACAAGAAGGGCGGCATCCAGGGCGTGCCGCTGAAGCTCTATTTCATCGACGAGGGTGCCGGCGCCGAGACGCTGACGGCCGAATACCGCCGCCTCGTCGAGAGCGAGAAGGTCGACGTCACCATGGCGGCGATCTCCTCCGGCAACTGCGTCAACCTCACGCCGCTCGCCGAGGACCTCAAGGTGCTCAACCTGATGTGGGACTGCGGCACGCAGCGCATCTTCGAGGAGGGCGAGCACCGCTACAACTACCGCACCCAGGCCAATGCGACGCCGGAGATGATGGCGGCGCTGCTCTATCTCCTCAAGACGAAGCCCGATTTCAAGACCATCGCCGTCGTCAACCAGGACTACGCCTGGGGCCGCGACAGCTGGCAGCTCTTCTCGGCCGCGCTCAAGAAGCTGAAGCCGGATGTTCAGGTGGTGGCGGAGCTCTTCCCGAAGCTCGGCGCGCCGGATTTCTCGGCCGAGATCTCGCGGCTGCTCGCCGCCCGCCCGGACGTCATCCTCTCCACCTCCTGGGGCGGCGACCTCGACACCCTGGTGCGGCAGGCGAACCAGCGCGGCCTCTTCCGCATGTCGACCTTCGTGCTGCCGCTCGCCGAATCCTCGCTGCAGCGCCTCGCCGGCGAGCTGCCGGACGGTGTCATCGTCGGCGCCCGCGGCGATCACTACTTCCTGCATCCGGAGTACAAGGACGACGCCGATTTCAAGAGCTTCGTCGAGGAGTTCAAGCAGCGGACCGGCGCCTATCCGATCTATCCCGCCTTCCACATGGCCCAGGCCTTCGCGGCGCTCGAAGCCGCCTATGACAAGGCTGCGGCGGCGAACGGCGGCGCCTTCCCGGACAAGGAGAAGGTGGTCGACGCCATGGACGGCCTGAAGTTCCGCGGCTACGGCCGGCCCATCACCATCCGGCCCGACAACCAGGGGCTCGAGGCGCAGCTCATCGGCGTCACCCGCACCACCGGCGATCATCCGTTCCCCATCATCGACGACATGATGATCTTCGATGCCGAGGCCATCATGGCCCCGTCCGGCGGCAAGTCGCTCGAATGGATCGAGGGCCTCGGCGCCGGCTTCATCGAGACGCCAGCCAAGGAATACAAGCACGGCAAGTGACTTCTTGCGCCCGGGGCCGTGTGCCCCGGGCGTCCGGCCGTCCGTCATTCCTGGCGCAGCATTCCTGGTGCAGCGGGTCCGATGTCACACATCATCATCCTCGCCGTCCTCGACGGGGTCGCCTACGGCTCCCTCGTCTTCCTCGTCGCCGTCGGCCTGACGCTCGTCTTCGGCGTCATGCGCATCCTCAACGTGGCGCACGGCAGCTTCTATGCCCTCGGCGCCTATGCGGCGGCGAGCCTCGGCCTCGGGCTCTCGGCCCTCGGCCTGTCGCCCTGGCTGAGCTATCCGCTCTTCGTCGTGGCGGCCGCGGCTGTCGGCGTCGTGGTCGGCGGTGCGCTGGAGCGTTTCCTGCTGCAGCGGATCTACCGGCACGAGGAGGCGCTGCAGCTGCTCGTCACCTTCGCCGTCTTCATGATCCTCGACAATGCCCAGCGCCTGATCTGGGGCGTGCAGCCCTATTTCTACAGCGAGCCGCTGCGCCTTCTCGGCAATGTCGCCGTCGCCGGCATCACCTATACGGCCTATCAGGTGGTGTTCCTGCCGCTCGTCGCCATCGCCGTTCTCCTCGCGCTGCGCCTCTTCCTGCGCCGCACGCTCGCCGGCGCCGTCATCGTGGCCGTGACCGAGGATCGCGAGGCGGCGACCGCCATCGGCATCAACGCGAGCCGCGTCTTCCTCCTCACCTTTGTCATCGGCACGACGCTCGCCTCGCTCGGCGGCGCGCTCGCGGCGCCGACCACCTCGATCCTTCCTGGCATGGGGGCGGACATGATCGTGCTGTCCTTCGCCGTCGCGGCGACGGCCGGTCTCGGCCAGATCGAGGGCGCGGCGGTGGCGGCGCTCGCCATCGGCCTCGGCCGCTCCTTCGCCGTCTTCTTCGCTCCCGAGCTCGAGGTGCTGATGCCCTATCTCATCATGGTGCTCGTCCTCCTCGTGAGGCCCGAGGGCCTCTTCGGCAAAGCCACGGCGCGGAAGATCTGAGCCATGGCGACGAACAGCTCCCTCCGTCTCGCCCTCCTTGCCGTCGCCGCGCTCGTGGCCGTCGCCTATCCCATCGTCTCGGGCTCGTCCGGCAGCTTTCTCACCATCGTCTGGGCGAAGGCGCTGCCGGTGCTCGGCATCATCCTTCTCCTGCAGGCGGGCCAGGTGTCCTTCGGCCACGCGATGTTCTTCGCCGTCGGGGCCTACACCATCGGCTTCGTCGGCCGCGCCATGGCGGGCGGGGAACTGGTGCTGCTCCTCGTCGCGGCGGCGTTCGCCTCGCTTCTCGCGGGCCTTCTCGTCGGCGTCTTCGTGGTGCGTTACCGCTACATCTTCTTCGGCATGCTGAACCTCGCCTTCTCCATGGTGCTGTTCTCGATGCTGGAGAAGTTCATCCACGTTACCGGCGGCTCGGACGGGCTGCGCATCGCGCGCCCCACCATCCTCGGCGAGGCCATGGGGCGCGCGCAATATGAGACCATTCTCTACTATGTCTCGCTCGCCATCCTCGCCCTTGCGCTCTATGGCGGCGCACGCTTCCTCGACAGTCCGCTCGGCCATGCGCTGAAAGCCATCAAGTCGAACGAGACGCGCGTCGAATATCTCGGCATCTCGGCCCGCCTCGTGCTCCTCGTCGCCTATGTGGCCTCGGCCGTGCTCGCCGGCCTCGGCGGTGCGCTCGTCGGTGCCATCCAGGGCATCGCGACGCCCGACTATGCCTATTGGGTGCGCTCGGGCGAGTTCGTCTTCGTCGCCATCCTCGGCGGCACGGGTCATGTCGCCGGGGCGCTCGCGGGCGCCTTCGTCTACGAGTTCATCCGCTCCTCCGCCGCCGCCTATGTGGGCGACACGTGGCAGATGACGCTCGGCATCGTCCTTCTCGCCGTCATCCTTTTCGCCCCGCGCGGCATCGTCGGCATGGCGGCGGACCTGTGGGGCCGGCTCACGGGCGGCTCCGCCCGCGCCGAGCCCGCCCCTGAGGAGGCGGACGCGCCGGACGCGCCCGCGCGCGAGCCCCGGCCGCTTCGCATCGTGGGAGGTGGCCGATGAGCGCGCTCATTTCCGCCCGCGGCATCGCCATCCGCTTCGGTGGCGTCGTCGCAGCCGACGGCGTCTCGCTCGATGTCTTCGCCGGCGATCACCTCGCCATCATCGGGCCGAACGGGGCGGGCAAGACGACCTTCCTCAACATCTGCACCGGCTACCTAAAGCCCCAGGGCGGGACTGTGCAGTTCAAGGGGCGCGACATTCTCGGCTCCTCGCCCCGCGCCATCACGCGCCTCGGCATCGCCCGCGCCTTCCAGATCCCGCAGCTCTTCCTCGAGCAGAGCGTGCGCGAGAACATGCTGATCGCCGCCGCATCACAGGCGCGACGCTTCGCCCCCTTCGCGCGTCTCGCCGACATTCCCGAGCGCGGCGACGTCGAGCACCTGCTCGCCCTCGTCGATTGCGCCGACGTCGCCGACCGCAAGGCGGGGGAACTGCCCGAGGGCAAGCGCAAGCTGGTCGACATCGCGCTCGCCCTCGCGCTGAAACCGGAGGTGCTGCTGATGGACGAGCCGACCTCGGGCGTCGCCTCCTCGGAGAAGTTCACCATCATGGACACGCTCGTTGCGGCGCTGAGGGAGCGGGCCGTCACCGCCGTCTTCGTCGAGCACGACATGGAGATGGTCTCCCGCTACGCCAACCGCGTCGCCGTGTGGAGCGCCGGCACCATCAGCCGGCAGGGCCCGCCCGCGGAGGTCCTCAACGACCCCGAGGTCGTGCGCACCGTGATCGGAGGCTGATGCCATGCTGGAACTCGCCGACATCTCGGTCTCCATCGCCGGCACGCCCGTGCTGCGGCGCGTCGCCTTCCGCGTCCGCGAGGGGGAGACCGTCGCCTTCGTCGGCCGCAACGGCGCGGGCAAGACGACGACGCTGCGCGCCCTCATGGGCCTCATCGACTATTCGGGCTCGATCCGGCTCGACGGTCGCGCCATCGACCCGGTGCCGGCGCACGAGCGTCCCGGCCTCGGCATCGGCTATGCGCCGGAGGACCGGCGGCTCTTCTCCGCCTTCTCGATCGCGGAGAACATCCTCTTGCCGGCGCGCGTCGCGCGGCTGTCGGCGGCGGAGACGAAGCGCCGGCTCGACCGGGTCTATGCCATCCTGCCGGAGCTTGCGCAGCTTGCCGAGCGCCCGGCCGGCTCCGTCTCGGGCGGGCAGGGCAAGATGGTGGCGCTCGGGCGCGCCCTCATGCTCGGCACGCGGCTCGTGCTGCTCGACGAGCCGTTCCAGGGCCTCGCGCCCGTGCTCGCCAACCGCTACGCCGAGGCGCTGCGCGCCCTGCGCGACGCCGACCGCACGCTTTCGCTCATCATCACCGAATCCAATCCCGCCCTGCTGAAACATTTCGCCGAGCGCACGATCACCATCGAGCGCGGCGAGATCGACCGCCGGGCCGCCGCCTGAAGGATAGCGCCATGACCGTTTCCGCCACCGCCAAGCGGCGCGAGGCCGCCCGGCTCGTGCCCGCCAAGGGCGTCTTCATCGACAACGAATGGCAGCCGTGCGAGAGCGGCGGCACCATCGACGTCTTCGCCCCCGCCGACGGCAAGCCCTTCGCCCAGATCGCCGCCGGCAATGCCACGGACATCGACAAGGCCGTCAAAGCCGCGCGCCGCGCCTACGAGACGGGTGCCTGGGGACGCCTCACCGCCGTCGAGCGCGGGCGGCTCCTCTCGCGCCTCGGCGAGGCCGTCCTTGATGCCGCCGAGGATCTCGCCCGGCTCGAGGCGCGCGACACTGGCAAGCCGATGAAACAGGCGCGGGCCGACATCGCGGCGCTCGCGCGCTATTTCGAGTTCTACGGCGGCGCGGCCGACAAGTTCCACGGCGAGACGATCCCCTTCCTCAAGGGCTATTTCGTCGCCACCGAGCGCGCCCCGCACGGGGTGACCGGCCATATCATCCCCTGGAACTATCCGGCGCAGATGTTCGGCCGCACGCTGGCGCCGGCGCTCGCCGTCGGCAATGCCACCGTCATCAAGCCGGCGGAGGAGGCCTGCCTGACGCCGCTGCGCATCGCCGAGATGGCCGCGGAGGTCGGCTTCCCGGAAGGGGCGATCAATGTCGTGCCTGGGCTCGGCGGCGTCGCCGGACGCGCGCTGTCGGAGCATCCGGACATCGACTTCATCTCTTTCACCGGCAGCCCCGAGGTGGGCGTGCTCATCCAGACCGCGGCGGCGCGCAACCACATCGGCTGCACGCTCGAGCTCGGCGGCAAGTCGCCCCAGATCGTCTTCGCCGACGTCGACCTCGATGCGGCGCTGCCGACCCTCGTCAATGCCATCGTCCAGAACGCCGGCCAGACCTGCTCGGCGGGCTCGCGCCTCCTTGTCGAACGCTCGGCCTATGACCGCATCGTCGGTGCCGTCGTCGAGCGCTTCGCGACCCTGCGCGCCGGCACGCCGGAGATGGACCTCGACCTCGGGCCGATCATCAGCGCCCGGCAGAAGGCGCGCGTCGAGCAATTCTGCAACGGCGCCGGCGCGGACGGCATCGACCTTCTCGCCGAGGGCCGCATCGCCGAGGGCACGCCGGCCGAGGGCTATTTCGTCGCGCCGAGGCTCTTCGGCCCCGTGCCGCGCACCAACGCGCTGGCGCGCGAGGAGGTGTTCGGCCCGGTGATGGCGGTCATTCCCTTCGACGACGAGGCCGATGCGGTGGCGCTCGCCAACGGCACCGACTACGGCCTCATCGCCGGGGTGTGGACCGAGAACGCCAGCCGGGCGACGCGCGTCGCCCGCGCCATCCGCGCCGGCCAGGTCTATGTCAACGCCTACGGCGCGGGCGGCGGCATCGAACTGCCCTTCGGCGGCATGAAGAAGTCGGGCCACGGCCGCGAGAAGGGCTTCGCGGCGCTCCACGACTTCTCGACGCTGCGCACCATCGTCTTCAAGCACAACTGAAAAGAACGGGAAGGAACGCACCATGCGGCTCAAGGACAAGTCGGCGCTGGTCACGGGCGGAGCCTCGGGCTTCGGCGCCGAGATCGCCGCGACCTTCGCCCGCGAGGGCGCCCGGGTCGTCATCATGGATCTCAACGGCGAGGGCGCGGAGAAGATGGCGGCGTCCATCGGCTCCGCCGCCCGCGCCGTCGCCGGCGATGTGACGAAGGCGGCCGACATCGAGAGGGCCGTGGCGGCGACGACCGGGCACGGCGGCGGGCGCATCGACATCGTCGTCAACAATGCCGGCTGGACGCACCGCAACAAGCCCATGCTGGAGGTGAGCGAGGAGGAGTTCGACCGCGTCTACGACATCAACGTCAAGTCGATCTTCCATATGACGCGGGCCGTGGTGCCGCTGATGCGCGCGGCCGGCGGCGGCGCCATCGTCAATATCGGCTCCACCGCCGGCATCCGGCCGCGGCCGGGGCTGACCTGGTACAACTCGACCAAGGGGGCGGTGAACCTGTTGTCCCGGTCCATGGCGGTCGAGCTGGCGCCGGACAGGATCCGCGTCAACTGCATCGCCCCGGTCCTCGGCGCCACCGGCCTCTTGGAAGCCTTCATCGGCGCGCCCGACACGCCGGAGAATCGGGCTAAGTTCCTCGCCACCATCCCGCTCGGGCGCCTCTCGACGCCGCGCGACATCGCCAATGCCTGCCTCTTCCTCGCCTCCGACGAGGCGGAGTTCGTCACCGGCGTCGTGCTGGAGGTCGATGGCGGACGCACGATCTGAGGGGCGGAACGAAGTGGAGTGCCGGGCCGGGCATCCGGGCCTGGGGCGTTGCAAGCGGATGCGGGCAAAAGCCAAGTGGAGGGACGTTCGATGAAGAGTCTCGACTTCAAGCTGTCGCGTCGTCAGCTCGTCCGGGGAGCCGCCGCGGGCGGCGCGCTCGCCCTGATGCATCCGGGCGGCCTCCTCGCCAAGGCGCCGATGATCGGCGAGCCGGCACCCTATTATTACCGCTTCAAGTTCGGCGATGCGGAGGCGACCATCGTCTCCGACGGCACGCTGCCGCTCGGTGATCCGCATACCAATTTCCTCGGCCTCTCGCCGCTGGAGATGGACCAGCAGCTCACCGACAACTTCCTGCCGCTGTCGAACGCGGTGCTCGAGCAGAACGTGCTCATCCTCAACACCGGCGACCGGCTCGTCCTCTTCGACACCGGCATGGGCAGCCTGAAGCTCTTCGGCCCGACGACGGGCAAGCTGCTCAATTCCATGAAGCAGGCCGGCATCGACCCGAAGGACATCGACGCCGTGGTGATGAGCCATGCGCATATCGACCACTGCGGCGGCTGCATGGCGGACGACGGCACGCGCCATTTCCCCAATGCGCAGTATTACATTGCCCAGGCCGACTTCGACTTCTGGACCGACGAGACGAAGGTGCCGAAGGACTTCGCGGTCTTCCTCGACACGGCGAAGAAGAACCTCCTGCCCAATCGCGACCGCATGGTCTTCTTCAAGGACGGGGAGGAGTTCCTGCCCGGCATCCAGGCGATTGCCGCGCCGGGGCACACGGTCGGCCACACCATCTTCATGATCACCACGGGCGGCAAGCAGCTCTGCTACATCGGCGATCTCACGCACCATCCCGTGCTGCTCATGAAGAAGCCGCTGACGGAATTCGCCTATGACACGGACCCCAAGCAGGCGGCGCAGTCGCGGGTGAAGATGCTGACCATGCTGGCCGCGAACCGCATCCCCATCCTCGCCTATCACTTCGCCTGGCCGGGCGTCGGCCATGTGGCCAAGGACGGCGAGGGCTTCCGCTACTTCCCCGAGCCGATGAAGATGGAGATGTGAGCACCCTCGGTCGCGGCCGGAGCCGCGGCCGATCGTGCCCTTCAGCAATGACGATGACCGCCGACCTCTCGCTTCTTTCACCCCTTTTCGTTCCCGCCGACAGGCCGGAACGCTTCGCCAAGGCGGCGGCGAGCGGCGCGGGGACGATCATCGTTGATCTGGAGGATGCGGTGGCGCCGGGCGAGAAGGCGGCGGCACGCGCCAATCTCGCCCGCCTGCCGGTAGACGCTTGCCGGGTGCTGGTGCGCATCAACGGGCGGGCGAGCGGCTGGTTCGACGACGACCTGGCGGCTGTCGCCGCGTCCGCCGCCCATGGCGTCATGCTGCCTAAGGCGGAGGAGGCGGCCGACATCGCCGCCCTGCGGACGGTCCTCGGCGAGGCGAGGGCGATCGTGCCGCTGGTCGAGACCGTGCGGGGGCTGGCGCAGCTCCCGTCTCTCCTCGCCGCCCCCGGCGTGACGGCGGCGGCCTTCGGGTCGCTCGATTTTGCGCTCGATCTCGGCTGCGAGCACGCGTGGGAGGCCCTGCTCATGGCGCGCAGCGAGATCGTGCTGCGCTCGCGCCTCGCGGGCCTGCCGGCGCCCGTCGACGGCGTCACCACGGCGCTCGACGAGGAGAGCGCCGCAGCGGATGCGCGGCGGGCCGCCGCGCTCGGCTTCGGCGGCAAGCTCGCCGTTCACCCCCGGCAGGTCGGGCCCATCCGGACCGCGTTCCGGCCGAGCGAGGACGATGTCGCCTGGGCCCGGCGCGTCGTCGCGGCCGCGGCTTCGGGCGCGGCGGTCAAGCTCGACGGGGCCATGGTCGATGCGCCGCTCCTCGCCCGCGCCCGGCGGATCCTCCGCGCGGCAGCGTCATAGATTTCTCACTCCGCCGGCGCGAAGCTGTCACGCACCACGAGGCGGGCCTCGATGCGCTCCGCGATGAGCGGCCCGGCCGGATCCTGCTGGCGCCGATCGAGCACGGCGACGGCGCGAGCGGCCATCAGTTCCGGATCCTGGCGGAAGGTGGTAAGCCGATAGGCGAGCCAGTCGGCCTGGGGTACGTCGTCGAAGCCGATCACGGCGACATCGCCGGGCACGGCGAGGCCGAGATCCGTGCGCGCCGCATCCATGACGCCGAGGGCGACGAGGTCGTTGACGCAGAAGACCGCCCGCGGCCGCGGCTGGCCGTCGAGCAGGGCGCGGCCGGCGGCAAGGCCCCCTGCATAATCCGTGTCGGGTCCACGTTCGACGACGATCGTCGCGCCGAGGCGGGCGGCCTCGTCGCAGAACGCCTGCTCGCGCTCGACGATGCTCGGCGTCGCCGACCGCGAGCCGGCGAGGCCGAGCAGCGTGAAGCCGCGCGTCACGAAGAGCCGGGCGGCGAGGCGCGCGGCGGCGATGTTGTCCACCATAACGTGGTCCGTCTCCGGCTCCGAGCGGCCGATGACGACGAGGGGCTGGCCATTGCGCCGGGCGAGATCGACGAAGGAGGAGGGCGGCGAGCCGGAGAGGACGATGGTCGCCTCGGCGCGATGGCCGAAGAGCGTCTGCTGGGCCGCGGTGAGCTCGTCCTCCGTCTCGCCCGTGTTGATGAGGAGCGGCACGCTGCCGCGCCGGATCAGCGTCTTGGCGAGCGCGGCGGTGAGGTCGGCGCGGAAGCCGACCTCGGGCTTGGTCGCGACGATGCCGACGAGGCGACTGCGGTTGGCGAGGAGGCCGCGCGCGAGGTCGTTGACCTGATAGCCGAGCTCGGCGGCCGCCTGCATCACCTTCTCGCGCGTCTCCTCCGCGATGCTGGCGCCGGGCGTGAAGGCGCGCGAGACGGCCGAGCGCGACACGCCGGCGCGGCGCGCCACGTCCTGTGCGCTGACGAAGCGCGGCTTGCCGGTCGTTCGGGGCGGGCCGGGGATGTCGTCCAAGGTCATGCGGCCTTTGCGTCAGTGGCCGACGCGCGACAGCACGTCCGCCTTGAGGAAGCGTTCCACCACCAGCATGAAGGCGATGGAGGGCACGAGCAGCAGGAGCGCCGTGATCGAGGCGATCTGGTAGTTGCCCCCGGCGCCTGCCGTATAGAGCAGAAGCGGCAGCAGGTTGACGTCCGGCGCGCCGACGAAGAACGAGCCGGTGAACTCGTCGAGGGATTCGAGGAAGACGAAGATGGCGCTCGCCATCAGCCCCGGGGCGGCGAGCGGCAGGGTGACGTCGCGGAAGGCGCGCAGCGCGCTCGCGCCGATGGAGCGGGCGGCCTCCTCCAGCTCCCGGTCGACCGCCGAGAAGGCGGCGGTGGCGATCCATACCGCATAGACGAGCCCGTGCGTGACGTGGACGAGGACGACGCCGGGAATGGTGCCGTTGAGACCGAGCCCGTAGAACAGCCGCGCGATGTTGACGTAGACGGGCAGGTTCGGGAACGCCTGCGGGATGAGGAAGGCGATCAGGATGAGGCTGCGCAGCGGCAGCCTGAGCCGCGCCAGCGCATAGCCCGCCGGCACGGCGAGCGCGAGCGCCACGATCACCGTCAAGGTCGCGACGAAGACGCTGTTCGCCAGGGATTCCATGGCGTTGCCGCGTGGCGAGAAGACGCGCTGCCAATAGCTGAAGCCGTATTCCAGCGGCAGCGCGTGCGGGAAGTACCAGCGCTCCGCCACCGTCCACAGCACGAGATTGGTGAGCGGCCCGAAGATGATGAAGGCGAGAAGACCGAGGACGAGCCCGCGCGGCAGCCACCAGAGGTCGATCCGCGGCAGCCGGCGGCCGGTGGCCGGTGTCGTCGTCGCGAGGCTCGTCATGCCCGGCTCCTCACGTTGTGCCTGAGATAGATCCAGGCGACGCTCGCGGTGATGAGGAGCGAGATGAGGCCGAGCGCATTGGCGACGCCGTAGTCGCGATAGGCGTTGAGGCGGAAGGCGATGTCGGCGGTGATCATGGTCGGCGACTGGGCGTTGATCATGAGCGGCACCGACAGCACCGACATCATGGTGACGAAGGACAGGACGAGCCCGACGATGAGCGTCGTCGCCACCTGCGGCACGACGATCTCGATGAGGATGCGCAGGCGCGAGGCGCCGAGGTTGCGCGCCGCCTCGATGGTGCCGCGGTCGAGCGAGGCCATGGCGCCGGAGACGAGCAGGGCCACGAAGGGCGCCTGTTTCCAGACGAAGGCGATGACGATGCCGCGCCAGTCGAGGAAGCTCGTCGTCTCGAGCGGCGTCAGGATGCCGAGGGAGACGAGCGTGTTGTTCATCATGCCGTTCTTGGCGAGGAAGGTGCGCAGCACCTGGCCGACCACGATGAAGGGGATGAACAGCGGCCAGCGGTATAGCCAGCGCAGGATGGCGACGGCGACCGGATTCTCGCCGAGCGTGAGATAGCCGCCGATGGCGATGGCGACGAGGCCGATGATCGCCGTCGACAGGCTGACGATGACGACGGTGAACAGGATATCCTGGCTGTAGAGCGCGAAGGCCTTGTCGAAATTGCCGAGCCCGTAGCGGCCCTCGACCTCGAAGGCACCAACGACCGAGGCCGCGAGCGGCACGATGAAGAGCAGCGTGATCGTCGCCAGCGCCGGCAGGACGAGGATGAGGCCGAGGAGGCGTTTCGACATGGGGTGATCCGGTTATGCGGCGAACATCATGGATGGGAGCTGCTAGTTCTCTTCCCTCACAGGAATAGGTCGGCCGTGTATGGCAAGAGTGGCACGGATCCTCCCCCGCACGGGGGAGGTGGCGCCGCGATGCGGCGACGGAGGGGGCACGCGATCGACATTTGCGCGTCGTTTCCGGCCGTGACCCCACCCGTCTCGGTCCTTCAGACCGATCCACCCTCCCCTGAAGGGGAGGGATCTGGCGCCGCACGTACCAATCACGATTGCTCGTCGTGCGGGGAAGGGAATTGCGGCGTCCGGGACCGTTGACACCGGGCGCCAATGGCCCCGCTCAGTTCGAGACCTGGCGCTCGTAGGCCTCGAGGATCGCGTTGTTGTAGGGCGCGATCGGGAAGGGCTTGCCGTTCTTGGCGAGGTCCTCCGGCGTGATGTCCTTGAACAGCTTGCTCCAGGTGGCCTCGTCGAGCTCGGCCTGGACGTGCTGGGCGTCGATGCCGGGATACCAGTTGAAGCGCTTGACGATGCCCTCGGCCTGCACCTTCGGGCTCGTCGCCATGGCGACGAACTTCTCGGCGAGCTCGCTGTTCGGGCTCTTCGCCGGCACCACGTAGTGCATCGGCTGGCCGGGCATGCCGGGCTCGGGCAGCACGAGCTTGAGGTCCGGCGGCAGGCGCCCGTCCGCCTGCCAGGAATAGAACATGTCGACCCACACCGGGCCCATGGCGATCTCGCCGCGGCTCAGGAGGTCGAGCGTGCCGGCGTTGCCGGGGGTGAGGGTCGCGTGGCTCGTGAAGTCCTTGAGGCTGGCGAGCGCCTTGTCCCACTTCTTCGTCTCGGCCTCCTCGAAGGGGCCGTTCTGCAGCTTGCCGGCGTCGCCCTCGCCGAAGGCGTAGACCCAGCCCATGACGAAGCTGACGCCGGAGGCACCGCCCTTGATGCCGTTGTAGCCGAACTGCTTGGGGTTCGCCTTGGCCCATTCCGCGAGCTCGGCATAGCTCTTCGGCGGGTTGGCGAGGAGATTGGGGTTGTAGGCGAGCGCCGTCTGGCTGTTGAACATCGGCATGACATAGCCGCTCACCTTGGTGCCGAGCGCCATGTCGGCATTGCCGCGGGTGACGAGCTTGCCGCTCGGGATCTTGTCGCGGTAGGCCTCGAGATAGCCCGCCTCCACCATGGGGCCGGCGAACTTCTCGTGCACCACGGCGACGTCGACATCCCACTTGGTGCTGCCGGCCTTCGACTGGGCCTCGAAGCGCTCGAGGATCTTCTGCGAGCCGGCATCGCCGGGGCCAGTGCCGACGACGCGCACCTTGGTGCCCGGGTTCTCCTTCTCGAACAGCGGCCCGAGATATTCGCTCACATATTCGACCATGTTCTGGTCGCCGGCGGTGACCACCGTGAGATCGGCTGCCGCGGCCGGAGTGGCCGCGAAGCCGAGGACGAGTGCTGCATTGAACAACGTTTTCATTGCTCGGTCTCCGTTATGGTCGGGCGCGGGGGCCCGATGTCAGGCTCCGGCCAGTTCGCTGGCCTTGTCTGTCTTGTGTCGGGAGGATCCGGCTGCGGCCGGTTCGGCGCCGGCCGGGCTGAACAGGAAGAGCGCCTCAGGCGGCACGCATACCTTCACGGCCGCGTCCGGGGCGAAGGCCTGCGGCGCGTCGACGAGGACGGTGTCGGGGCCGACGGCGACGGCGTGGCGCCAATGGCCGCCGGGATAGCTCGCGCTCTCGACGCGGCCGGGTAGAACCAGCGTGCCCTCCGGGATGTGCGCGGCATCGCCCGCCGGCACGAGCTCGGCCGCCTCGGCGCGGAAGCGGGCGACGACGGGTCCGTCGGCGAGCGGCCGCCCCGAGAGCGGCACAGAGCAGGGCTCGTTCGTTGGTCCGGCCGCGATGGCGAAGCGGTCGCCCGCGACGGTCCCGACGAGGCCGATGCGGTTCTCCGCGCCCATGAAGGCGGCGACGAAGGACGAGACGGGCCGGTTGTAGACCTCCTCCGGCGTGCCCGCCTGGGCGATGCGGCCGTTGTCGAGGATGACGATGCGGTCGGCCATCACCATGGCCTCCTCGCGGTCGTGCGTGACGTGGACGGCGGTGATGCCGAGCCGACGCTGCAGGGCGCGGATCTCGTGCCGCACGGAGAGGCGGATGCGCGCGTCGAGGTTCGACAGCGGCTCGTCGAGCAGCAGGATCTCGGGATCGATGGCGAGCGCCCGGCCGAGGGCGACGCGCTGGCGCTGGCCGCCCGAGAGTTCGGCCGGCTTGCGGCGCGACAGGCCGGTGAGGCCGAGCAGCGCCTCCATCTCCGCGACGCGCCGGGCGATCGCCTCGGCCGGCTGGCGCCGCAGCTTGAGCCCGTAGCCGATGTTCTGGGCCACGCTCATGTGCGGCCACAGGGCGTAGGACTGGAAGACGAGGGCCATGCCCCGCTTGTCCGGCGGCAGGCGCGTCACGTCCCGCCCGGCGACCGCGACGGTCCCGGCGGAGGGCATCACGAAGCCGGCGATCGTGCGGAGCAGGGTGGTCTTGCCGCAGCCGGAGGAGCCGAGCAGGGCGACGAACTCACCCTTGGCAATGGCGAGGTCGATGCCGTCGAGCACCGTTGTCGCGCCATACGCGACGCTCGCCTTCTTCACCTCGAGAAACGGCGCCAGTGTCATCGAGCCCCCGTTGCACAGCTGTGCATCGCGGTGCGGCGATGCCCTGCAAGTCAGGTCCGGACATAGGCTCTATTCATAACATCCCGATGACGGTTTGGGCAGACCGGTTGCGCCGCTGCCGCTTTCGCGAGCAGGCCGCTTTCTTCCCCCGGGTGCGGTTGTCCGATTTGTAGTGTGCAAGTTCTCCGCCGTCATGGCCGGGCTTGTCCAACCCAAGTCGAGCCTGTGCGACTTGGGTCACTTCAAAGAGACGCAAGGCGCGTTGCTGTTGCCATCCACGCCTTTCGGGGCTTCCTCGATACTTTGACGGCGTGGATGCCCGCGACAGGCGCGGGCATGACGGCGCAGCCGGCCGAGACGGTTTCACACGCATGATCAACGGGTTGAAGCAAGGCGAAGGATGGACGTGCCGTCACGGCTTGATCGGACCGGCGTCCGGGGCGACACTTCACGCAAAATCGAGAAGACATATGGGGAGGAGCGCAGCCATGAGGCAGGAGCAGGCCGCCCATATCGACGAGGTCGTGCGGGTCGCCGTCGGCGAGCGGACAGCGCGCGACGCGGTGATCCGGGAGTCGTGGCGGCGGTGCGTGGACGAGCACAAGCTCGATCCCGTCGTCCTGCGCGATGCGCAGATCCTGCCCCAGGCGCAGCTGCGCGAACACCGCGACGCGATGGACGAGTTCCTGCACACCGCGCGCGTGGGGCTCGAGACACTTTACCGCCAGGTCTCGGGCCTCGGCTACGTGCTCCTCCTCACCGACGCCAAGGGGGTCACGGTCGATTTCATCGGCGATCCCACCTTCAACGACCAGCTGCACCGGGCCGGGCTCTATCTCGGCGCCGACTGGGCCGAGACGCATATGGGCACCTGCGCCGTCGGCACCTGCATCGCCACCGGCGAGGCGCTGACGGTGCACCAGAGCGACCATTTCGACGCGACGCACATCCCGCTCACCTGCACCGCCGCGCCCATTTTCGACTCGGGCGGCACGCTCGCGGGCGTGCTCGACATCTCGGCGCTCAAGTCGCCGGAGCCGAAGCAGAGCCAGCACCTCGCGCTGCAGCTCGTCAGGTCGTATGCCCACAAGATCGAAAACGCCAATCTCCTCAACAACTTCCGCAGCGAGTGGATCCTCAAGCTGGCGGCGAGCCAGGAATTCGCCGACGTCGATCCCGACTTCGTGCTGGCGGTCGATGCGGGCGGGCGCATCATCGGCTTCAACGACCGCGCGCGCCGCCTCCTGCTGCGCGAGGCCGCCCTGCGCTCGATGCGCAATCCGAACCCGCTCGGGGCGATGATCAGCGACTATCTCGACTGCCGGGTCGACGACCTGCCGCTCTTCGCCCATTCGCTGCCGACGCGCCAGCGGGCCGTCCGGCTTCTGGCGAGCGGCACGACCCTCTTCGCGCAGAGCCTGCCGCCACCCGCCCGCGCGTCGCAGCAGCCGGCGCCGGCACGGAAGGCGGCGCTGGCGCGGCCCCTCGAGAAGCTGCATGGCGGCGACCCGATGATGGAGGAGGTCATCGCCAGGGCCGCCCGGCTCGTCAACACGCAGATGAGCATCCTCATCCATGGCGAGACGGGCACGGGCAAGGAGCATCTCGCCAAGGCCATCCACGCCGCGAGCGCCCGGGCGGGAAGGCCCTTCGTCGCGGTGAACTGCGCCGCGCTGCCCGAGGCGCTCATCGAGAGCGAATTGTTCGGCCACGAGCCGGGGGCCTTCACGGGCGCTGCGGCCAAGGGCAAGAAGGGCCTCGTCATCGAGGCCGACGGCGGCACGCTCTTCCTCGACGAGATCGGCGACATGCCGCTCGCGCTGCAGACCCGCCTGCTGCGCGTGCTCGCCGAGCGCGAGGTGACGCCCGTCGGCCGCACCCGGCCGGTGCCGGTCAACATCCGCGTCATCGCCGCCACGCACCGCGACCTCGTCGAGCTGGTGCGGGCCGGCGAATTCCGCGAGGACCTCTACTTCCGCCTCAACAGCGCCGTGCTCGCCCTGCCGGCGCTGCGCCAGCGCGCCGATCTCGTCTGGCTCATCGAGCACCTCATGGCCGCGCGCGGCGACGGCGCCCTGCCGCGGCGGCTCTCGCCCGCCGCCATGAACGCCCTCAAGGCCCATTCCTGGCCCGGCAACATCCGCGAGCTGGTCAATTGCCTCGATTATGCCCGCGCCGTCGCGACGAGCGACGTCATCGACGTCGCCGATCTGCCGCCGACCATCTTCGAGGAGGCACTGCTTCATTCCCCGGTGCCATCGCCGGCCCGCGCCGCCGTCCCGGAGGAGACGGTGCGGGCGGAGCGTCTCGTCGAGGCCTTGCGCGCGCGGCAGTGGAACGTCTCGGCGGTGGCGCGGGAATGGGGTCTCGACCGCTCCACCATCCACCGTCGCATGCGCCGCTTCGGCATCGTGCCGCCGCATAAATTGAGCTGACGGGCGCCACACCTGTTGCAGGCGGGGCGCCACAGCTGGGGCGCCGGCGCCTCACCAGTCCCGCCTGAGAGAACAGCCGGAGCATTTGTTTTCAATGACTTGGCGCTGATCGCGCCATTGGCATCGTCCTTGCCGCATCCTTCGCAAAAGACGACAAGCGAAGGGAGGACGGCTTGGGGCCCATCGTCGGCATCATCGCCAATCCGGTTTCGGCACGCGACATCCGCCGCGTCGTCGCCAATGCGGCGAGCCTGCAGATCGCCGATCGCGCCAACATCGTGCTGCGCGTGCTCGCCGCGCTCGCCGCCTGCGGCATCGAGCATGTGGTGATGATGCCGGAGCACGGCGGCATCCGCGGCCACGTGATGCGCGGCATCGAGCGCTCGCGCAACCAGGGTGAGAGCCGCTTTCCGCACGTGACCCATCTCGACATGCCGGTCACCGGCACGGCGGAGGACAGCGCGCGCGCCGCCCGCCTCATGCACCGCGCGGGCGTCGCGGCCATCGTCGTCCTCGGCGGCGACGGCACGCACCGGGCCGTGGTCAAGGAATGCGGGCGGGTGCCGATCGCCGGCATCTCGACGGGCACCAACAACGCCTTTCCGGAGCATCGCGAGCCGACGGTCACCGGCCTCGCGGCCGGCCTCGCCGCCACCGGGCGCGTGCCGGCCAAGGTCGCCTTCGCGTCCAACAAGCGCCTCGACGTCGCGGTCGGCGAGCGGCCGGCGGAGATCGCGCTCGTCGACGTCGCCTTCGTCACCGACAGCTATATCGGCGCCAGGGCGCTGTGGCGCACCGAGACCTTCCGCGAGCTCTTCGTCACCTTCGCCGACCCGGAGGTGATCGGCATGGCGGCCATCGCCGGGCTGATCGAGCCGGTCGGGCGCGAGGAGGCGGGCGGCATGATGGTTTCGCTGGCGCCCGCCGCGACGGCGCGCACCGTCCTCAGCGCCCCGATTGCGCCCGGCCTCGTCGTGCCTGTCGGCATCGACGACTGGCGGCGCATGCCGGCGGGCATCCCCTTCCACCCGCATCTTGCCGCCGGCTCCGTCGCCCTCGACGGGGAGCGCGAGATCTTCTTCGACGGGCGCGAGCCCGTCTCGGTGACGCTCACGGCCGATGCCTTCCGCACCGTGAACGTGCCCGCCGTCATGCAATTCGCCGCGACGCACGGGCTGCTCAGGGCCGGGGCATCCCTGCTCGCCACGGCTCTCGCCTGAACCAACGACAACCCCAAGGGTCGACCAAAGGAGGAAATGCCGATGTCCACCAATCCCTTCCCGCTCGACAAGGCGGACCTGATGAAGGCCTACCGCACCATGCGGACCATCCGCGAGTTCGAGGAGCGGCTGCATGTCGAATTCGCCAAGGGCGACATTCCGGGCTTCGTCCACCTCTATGCGGGGGAGGAGGCCTGCGCCACCGGCATCATGATGCACCTGACCGACGTCGACCGCATCGCCTCCACGCACCGCGGCCACGGCCACTGCATCGCCAAGGGCGTCGACGTCCACGAGATGATGGCCGAGATCTACGGCAAGGCGACCGGCGCCTGCCGCGGCAAGGGCGGCTCCATGCACATCGCCGACCTCGCCAAGGGCATGATGGGGGCGAACGGCATCCTCGGCGCCGGAGCCCCGCTCGTCTGCGGCGCCGGCCTCGCGGCCAAGTTCCGCGGCGACGGCGGCGTCGGCATCACCTTCATCGGCGACGGCGCCTCCAACCAGGGCATGGTGCTGGAGAGCATGAACCTCGCCGCCGTGTGGAACCTGCCGGTCATCTTCGTGGTCGAGAACAACGGCTATGCGGAATCGACCTCGGTCGACTACGCCACCGCCGTCGATTCCTACGTCGACCGCGCCTCCGGCTTCGGCCTGCCGGGCGTGACCGTGGACGGCACGGACTTCTTCGCCGTCTACGAGGCGGCCGGCGAGATGATCCGCCGCGCGCGCGAGGGCGGCGGGCCGGCGCTGCTCGAATGCAAGATGGTCCGCTTCTTCGGCCATTTCGAGGGCGACGCCCAGACCTACAAGGCCAAGGGCGAGAACGACTACAACCGCGAGCACCGCGATTGCCTGAAGATCTTCGCCGCCCGCGTGCGCGAGACGGGCGTCGTCACGGCCGAGGAATTCGCGGCGGTCGACCAGGAGGTCGGGGCGCTCATCGAGGATGCGGTGGCCTCCGCCAAGGCCGCGCCGCTGCCGTCGGCACGCGACCTCACGAGCGACGTCTACGTCGCCTACTGACGCTCGACAGCCAAGAACATCCGGAGGAAACCGTCATGGCCCGCAAGATCAGCATGAAACAGGCGATCAACGAGGCGCTCGACCTCGAGATGCGCCGCGATCCCGCCGTCATCGTCATGGGCGAGGACATCGTCGGCGGGGCCGGCAGCCCCGGCGAGGAGGATGCCTGGGGCGGCGTGCTCGGCGTCACCAAGGGGCTGCACGCCAAATATCCCGGCCGGCTGCTCGACACGCCCCTGTCGGAATCGGCCTATATCGGCGCCGCCATCGGCGCGGCCGCCTGCGGCATGCGCCCGGTGGCCGAGCTGATGTTCCTCGACTTCATGGGCGTGTGCTTCGACCAGATCCTCAACCAGGCGGCGAAATTCAAGTACATGTTCGGCGGCAAGGCCAAGACCCCCGTCGTCATCCGCGCCATGGTCGGTGCCGGCTTCCGCGCCGCCGCCCAGCATTCGCAGATGCTGACGCCCGTCTTCACCCATGTGCCGGGGCTCAAGGTCGTCTGCCCGTCCAATGCCTATGACGCCAAGGGCCTGCTCATCCAGGCCATCCGCGACGACGATCCCGTCATCTTCTGCGAGCACAAGAACCTCTACGGCCATGAGGCCGACGTGCCGGAGGAGGCCTATGCCATCCCCTTCGGCGAGGCGGCGGTGGTGCGCGAGGGCAAGGACGTCACCATCGTCAGCTATGGGCTCACCGTGCACCGGGCGCTGGAGGCGGCCGAGCGGCTCGCCAAGGAGCGCATCGAGGCCGAGGTGATCGACCTGAGGACGCTCTCGCCCATCGACTGGGACACGGTCCTCGAGAGCGTCGAGACGACCGGCCGGCTCGTCGTCGTCGACGAGGCGAACCCGCGCTGCTCCATTGCGACGGATGTGGCCGCGCATGTGGTGCAGGAGGCCTTCGGGGCGCTGAAGGCCGCGCCGCAGATGGTGACGGCGCCGCACACGCCGGTGCCGTTCTCGCCCGTGCTCGAGGACCTCTACATCCCGACGGCGGATGCGATCACCGCCGCGGTGTCGAAGATCGCGCCGCGCGCCATGGCAGCTTGAGGGGAAGGACATGACGGATCAGCGCATCAAGCCGGTGGTGATGCCCAAGTGGGGCCTTGCCATGGAAGAGGGCAAGGTCACGGGCTGGCTGAAGCGGCCTGGCGACAGGATCGCCGTCGGCGAGGAGATCGTCGAGGTCGAGACCGACAAGATCGCCGGCGTCGTCGAGGCGAGTGAGGCTGGCGTCCTGCGCCGCGCCATCGGCGAGGTCGACACGGTCTATCCGGTCAAGGCCCTCATCGGCGTCGTCGCCGATGCCGACGTGCCGGAGGAGGAGATCGACGCCTATGTGGCGGGCTACGTCACCCCCTCTGCGGACGAGGCGGGCGAGGAGGAGGCGGGCCCGACCTATGAGTTCGTCGAGACGCCCGCCGGCCGGCTGCGCTATGCGCGGCGCGGGGAGGGCGCCGAGACGATCGTGCTCGTGCACGGCTTCGGCGGCGATCTCGACAACTGGCTGTTCAACATCGATGCGCTGGCGGACAAGGCGACGGTCTATGCGCTCGACCTGCCGGGCCACGGCCAGTCGGCCAAGGCGATGCCGGAGGGGGGCGTCGAGGGCCTCGCCCGCGCCCTCCTCGGCTTCATGGACGCGCTCTCGATCGAGCGCGCCCATCTCGTCGGCCATTCCATGGGCGGCGCCGTGTCGACACTCGCGGCAAATGCCGCGCCGGGGCGGGCCCGATCACTGACGCTGATCGGCTCGGCCGGGCTCGGGGAGGAGATCAATGCCGGCTACATCGCCGGCTTCGTCTCCGCCGCCTCCCGCCGGGAGCTGAAGCCGGTGGTGGAGCAGCTCTTCGCCGATCCGTCCCTCGTCAGCCGCCAGCTCGTCGAGGACCTCCTCAGATACAAGCGCCTCGACGGCGTCTCGGCGGCGCTCGAGGCGCTGTCGGGCGCCTTCCTCGCCGACGGGCGGCAGAAGACGCTCGTCGCCTCCTCCCTTGCCGCGCTCGACATCCCGGTTCTCGTCGTCTGGGGCGCGGAGGACCGCATCATCCCGGCCGCCCATGCCGAGGCGCTCAATGGCCGCGCCAAGGCCGAGGTCATCCCCGGCGCCGGGCACATGGTGCAGATGGAAAAGGCGAGCCGCGTCAACGAGCTGATCGGCGCCCATGTCACCGGCTGAAGATCGCTGACAACGCCCTATGACCTGCAACGAAGGCCGGCCTCTCGCGGCCGGCCGAGGAGAATGCCATGCCGTTCGGACTGAAGGACAGGAGCATCATCGTGACAGGCGCCGCGCGCGGCATCGGTGCTGCCATCGCCCGCGGCCTTGCCGCCGAGGGCGCCCGCGTCGCCGTCGCCGATCTGTCGAAGGAGAAGGCGGACGAGACCGCGCGGGCGATCCGCGAGGCGGGCGGGTCAGCGATCGCCGTGGAGGTGGACGTCCGGGACCGGGCCGCCGTGCGCACCATGATCGACGAGGCGGTGAAGGCGCACGGGCCCCTCGACGTCATCTTCAACAATGCCGGCGTCGCCCAGACCAAGCCCTTCCTCGACATCACGGAGGAGGACTGGCGCTTCGTCAACGAGGTCAACGCCCTCGGCGTGCTGATCGCGATGCAGGAGGCGATCCGCACCATGCTGGCGCAGGGCGGCGGCGGCAAGATCGTCAACACGGCCTCCATCGCCGGCAAGCAGGGCTACGAACCGCTCGCCCATTACAGCGCCAGCAAGTTCGGCGTCGTGGCGCTGACCCAGGCGGCGGCCCGGGCCTTCGGCAAGGACGGGATCACGGCGAACGCCATCTGCCCGGGCGTCGTCGCGACCGACATGTGGAAGGTCATCGACGAGGGCTTCCGCGACCACGGCCTGACGAAGAAGCCGGACGAGGCCTTCGAGACCTTCGCGGCGGGCGCCGTGCTCGGGCGGGCGTCTACGGCGCAGGACCTCGTCGGCGTGGCCTGCTTCCTCGCGTCCCCGGCCTCGGACTTCATGACCGGCCAGTCGCTCCTCGTCGACGGCGGCATGGTCTTCGTCTGAACGAGAGGCCACGCCGGTACGCGCCGTGCGGCCTTAAGTCTAAGGCCGCACGGCTTGTCCGCACGGGCAGGCGCCACTATCGTCGGCCGCAAGGGGCGGCCATAACGCCCGCACCATGGGAGGAAGCCACATGCGCGATGCGTCGGTGGCACGCCACGTCGACCGCATCGAATCCGCCATCGCAGGCAGCGAGGCGGCGCATTCGGCCCTCGTCGCCTCCTGGCAGCGCTCATGCGCCCTTCACCGGCTCGATCCCGCCGACGGCCGCAGTCCCCAAACGCTCACGGGGCCGGAGCTGCAGCGGGCGCGCGAACGGCTGGAGCTGCTGATCCGGTCGGCGCAGGACAGCCTCGACCGCCTCTACCAGGCGGTGGGAGGCGTCGGCTGCTGCGTGCTCCTCGCTAATGCCGACGGGGTGCCCGTCGACCGGCGCGGGGCCCCCGCCGACGACGAAACCTTCCATCGCTGGGGCCTGTGGACCGGGACGGTCTGGAGCGAGGCGAGCGAGGGGACGAACGGCATCGGCACCTGCCTCGTCGAGCAGCGTCTCCTCACCATCCACCGCGACCAGCACTTCCACGCCCGCAACAGCGGCCTCAGCTGCACCACCGCCCCGATCCACGACCATGAGGGCCGGCTCGCGGCCGCGCTCGACGTGTCGTCCTGCCGCGCCGACCTCACCGAAGGCTTCGTCAACCTCATCGCCGTCGCGGTGAGCGACGCGGTGCGGCGCATCGAGGCGGAGAACTTCCGGCGGGCCTTTCCCGACGCCCGCGTGCTGCTGGCGCCATCGCCGGAGCGCGGCGGGGGCGGGCTGATCGCCGTCGACCGGCACGACCTCGTCATCGGCGCGACGCGCTCCGCCCGCCTCGCCTTCGGCCTCGACGACGGCGACCTCAAGGGCTCGCTGCCGGCGGCGGATCTCCTCGCCGGCGGGCCGGGAACGCGCGAGCAGCTGGCGGATGCCGAGCGCGGCGTCATCCAGCGCGCACTGGCGCGCTCGCACGGCAACGTCTCGGTGGCGGCGGCCTCGCTCGGCATGAGTCGCGCCACCTTCTACCGGGCGCTGAAGCGGCTGCGCCTCGACGCCGCTCACTGATCCCGACCCGAGAATCTCCCGCCGAACTGTCTCAGTTCTGAAACACTCGCCGGCCCTCGGGCGCGAGGGGCCGGCTGACGGCCTTCGGCCCAGGGCGCAAGCTTCCTCACCGGCTCGCAGCAGCCTTCTCGCAGAGCCTTGGGAGGAAAGAGAATGAACAAGGTCGATGTCTCGCGCACCGCGCGCTCGCCGTTCGCCGCCCGCTACGGCAATTTCATCAACGGGACCTGGGTCGAGCCGAAGGCCGGCCGGTATTTCCAGAACACCTCGCCGGTGAACGGGCAGCCGCTCTGCGACATCGCCCGTTCGGACGCGGCGGATATCGAGGCGGCGCTCGACGCCGCCCATGCCGCCAAGGACACCTGGGGACGCACCAGCGCCGCCGGGCGCGCCGCCGTCCTCAATGCCATCGCGCAGCGCATGGAGGACAACCTCGACCTCCTCGCGCGGGCGGAGACCTGGGACAACGGCAAGCCGATCCGCGAGACGACGGCGGCCGACATCCCGCTCGCCATCGACCACTTCCGCTATTTCGCCGGCATCGTCCGCGCCCAGGAGGGCTCGATCGGCGAGATCGACCATGACACGGTCGCCTATCACTTCCACGAGCCCCTCGGCGTCGTCGGCCAGATCATCCCGTGGAACTTCCCCATCCTGATGGCGGCGTGGAAGCTCGCGCCGGCGCTCGCGGCCGGCAATTGCGTGGTGCTGAAGCCGGCCGAGCAGACGCCGGCCTCCATCCTCGTCTGGGCCGAGCTCGTCGGCGACCTCCTGCCGCCGGGCGTGCTCAACATCGTCAACGGCTTCGGCCTCGAGGCCGGCAAGCCGCTCGCCTCGAGCCCGCGCATCGCCAAGATCGCCTTCACCGGCGAGACGACGACCGGCCGGCTCATCATGCAATATGCCAGCCAGAACCTCATCCCCGTCACGCTCGAGCTCGGCGGCAAGTCGCCGAACATCTTCTTCAAGGACGTGCTCGCCGAGGACGACGACTTCCTCGACAAGGCGGTCGAGGGCTTCGTCATGTTCGCGCTCAACCAGGGCGAGGTCTGCACCTGCCCGAGCCGCGCGCTGGTGCACGAGGCGATCTACGACCGCTTCATGGAGAAGGCGCTCGCGCGCGTCGCGGCGATCGTGCAGGGCGACCCACTCGACCCGGCGACGATGATCGGCGCGCAGGCCTCGGGCGAGCAGCTCGAGAAAATCCTGTCCTACATCGACATCGGCCGGCAGGAGGGCGCCGAGGTGCTGGCGGGCGGGGAGCGCAACGTGCTGCCCGGCGACCTCGCCGGCGGCTATTACGTCAAGCCCACGGTCTTCCGCGGCCACAACCGCATGCGCATCTTCCAGGAGGAGATCTTCGGCCCGGTCGTCTCCGTCACCACCTTCCGGGACGACGAGGAGGCGCTGTCGATCGCCAACGACACGCTCTACGGCCTCGGCGCCGGCATCTGGACGCGCGACATGAACCGTGCCTATCGCTTCGGCCGCAGCATCGAGGCCGGCCGCGTGTGGACCAACTGCTACCACGCCTATCCGGCCCACGCCGCCTTCGGTGGCTACAAGCAGTCCGGCATCGGGCGCGAGACGCACAAGATGATGCTCGATCACTACCAGCAGACCAAGAACATGCTGGTGAGCTACAGCCCGAAGAAGCTCGGCTTCTTCTGATAGCGACAGGGAAGGGCGGGTCCGACCCGCCCTTCCGCAGCAATGCAGGGCGCTACCCATGGACATGGCGGAGGAAAAGGGCACGTCGCGCGTCACGGTGACGGCTGCGGCGCTCGCCTTCATCGCGGAGCTCGTGGCCGAGCACGGGCCGGTCCTCTTCCACCAGTCCGGCGGCTGCTGCGACGGCTCCTCGCCCATGTGCTACCGGCGGGACGAGTTCATGGTCGGGGACGGCGATGTCCTCCTCGGGCACATCGGCGGGGCGCCGTTCTATATCGGCGCGGCCCAGTACGAGGCCTGGAAGCACACCGCACTCATCATCGACGTCGTGCCGGGGCGCGGCGGCATGTTCTCGCTCGACAACGGGCGCGAGCGCCGCTTCCTGACCCGCTCGCGGGTCTGCGCCCTGCCGCAGGCCGTGCGGCGCTGAATCAGACCGCCCGAAGGCGCTGAGGGCCAGCCGCCGCAGCCGGCAGCTCGTTCTGCCCGCCGAGCACGGCCGTGATGCCGTGCCGCAGCCAGGCGGCCGCGGCGTCACGGTCGCTGCGGGCGGACCACACCATCGAGACCGCCGGCAGGTCGAAGGTGAGCGGCAGCGGGCTCAGGGTGAGGCCGAAGCGGGCGCCGAAGCGGCGCAGCATGCGCGCCGGCAACGTGGCGACGAGCGGCGCCTCGGCGGCCGCCGCGAGGATGGTGAGGAATTCGGAGCCGGCCATCACCACGTTGAGCGACAGGCCGGCGCGCGTCAGCGCCTCGTCGAGGCAGCCCTGCAGCGACTGGCCGAGGCTGATGAGCGCATGGTCGGCGGCGTGATAGTCCTCGAGGCTGATCGGCGTCGCGAGCGGCAGCAACGCGGCGTTGAAGCAGCACATCAGCTCTGGCCCGAAGAGATGCTGGTGCCGGTGGCGCTGGGCGCCGGGCTCGAAACAGCCGACGGCGACATCGATGGTGCCGTTGTCGAGCAGATGGTGCACCTCATTCTTGTCCGCAGAGCGTCCGAGCAGACGGATGCCCGGCGCCGTGCGCCGCGCGAGGGCGGCGAGGTCGGGCAGCAGCAGCAGTTCCATCTCGCTGGAGAAGCCGATGCGGAAGGTGCGCTGGTGCGTCGCCGGGTCGAACCCGTCCTCGGCCCGGATGGCATCCTGCATCTGCTCGAGCGCATGGCGCACGCGCGGCGCGACGGCGAGCGCCTTGGCGGTCGGCTGCATCGCCTGGCCGACGCGCACGAAAAGCTCGTCCTGCATCAGCACGCGCAGCGTCGCGAGGCTGTGGCTCATGGCCGGCTGGCCGATTTTCAGCCGCGCCGCCGCGCGCGTCACCGTGCCCTCCTGCATCAGGGCATCGAAGGCGACGAGCAGATTGAGGTCGAAGGACCGTAGATCGAAATGATCGATGGAGCTCATGATCCGTATCGATTTGTTTGCTGGAGCAGGCGTAGCCAGATTTCGGCGGCGGCGCAATGGCGCCGGATCGATCGAAACGACGGATATTGGACGGATCATGGACAGACGCAGATTCCTGTCGCTGGCTCCCGCCGCTGCCGCGGCAAGTGCAACCGCGACCCTGCCGGCGCTCGCCGCGGCGCCCTTCGCGGGCTCCGCCCCGCCCGGCTTCTATCGCATGAAGCTCGGCGACTATGAGCTCACGGTGCTGCTCGACGGCACGGTGCCGGTGCCGCTCACCACGCTCTACAACAACACCAGCCCCGAGCGGGTGGAGGAGGGCCTGGCGGCCGCCTTCCTGCGCTCGCCCGTCGATCTTTCGGTCAACGCCTTCCTCGTCAACACCGGCGAGCGGCTCGTCCTCGTCGATGCCGGGACGGGCACCCTGCTCGGCCCGACGCTCGGGCGGTTGCCCTCGGCGCTGAAGGCCTCCGGCTATTCACCCGACCAGATCGACGACGTCGTCCTCACCCATGTCCATACGGATCATTCCGGCGGCCTCGTCGTCGACGGGGAGCAGGTCTTCC
This sequence comes from Chelatococcus caeni, assembly GCF_014196925.1. Classification (GTDB taxonomy): domain Bacteria; phylum Pseudomonadota; class Alphaproteobacteria; order Rhizobiales; family Beijerinckiaceae; genus Chelatococcus_A; species Chelatococcus_A caeni. Next base: position 386,416 of record NZ_JACIEN010000005.1, read on the forward strand.
CCAATGCCACCGTCCACGCCCACCGCCGCGACATCGACTACTGGCTGAGCGAGGCCAATCGCGCCGAGGCGCCGGCGGACAAGAAGGAGCTCTTCGAGGGCGCTGTCGCCTCGCTGGAGCCCTACCGCAAGGCGGGCCGCCTCGTCCCCTTCGACGACAACGCCGAGCCCGTGCCCGGCTTCCGCACGGTCTTCCGGCCGGGCCACACGCCGGGGCACAGCGCCGTCGTCGTCGAGAGCCGCGGCGAGAAGCTGGTGCTGTGGGGCGACATCACCCACGGTGACGTCATCCAGTTCGACGAGCCCGGCGTCGGCATCGCCTTCGACGAGGATACGCCGGCCGCGGTGGCGACGCGGGCGCTGGCCTTCGCCGAGGCGGCCGACGAGCGCTACCTCGTCGGCGGCGCGCACATCCGCTTCCCGGGCCTCGGCCACGTGCGCCGTGACGACAAGGGCTACGACTGGGTGCCGCTGAACTACAGCCTGCCGGGCTGAGCGGCGGGAGAGGTCTCAGTCGAGCGCGCGCAGGGCGGTGCGGATGGCGCCGACGATGCGGGCGACGTGCTCCTCCGCGAGGATGAGCGGCGGCGACAGGACGATGAGATCGCCCGAGGCGCGCACGAGCACCCCGGCCTCGTGGCACGCTTGCGCACAGGCCGTGGCGCGGGCGCCGGCGGCGCCCGGCCGGGGCGTCAGCTCGACGACGCCGAGGATGCCGATCGAGCGGATGTCGGCGACGTGCGGCTCCCCGCGCAGGTCGTGCAGGGCCTCTTCCCAGGCCGGCGCCATCGCGGCGGCGCGCTGGAAGAGGCCCTGTTCCTCATAGACATCGAGGGTTGCGAGCCCGGCCGCGCAGGCGAGCGGATGGGCCGAATAGGTATAGCCGTGGAACAGCTCGATCGCCTCCGGCGGTCCGGCCATGAAGGCATCGAAGACCTGCCGGCTGACGATCACGCCGCCCATCGGCACCGCGCCGTTCGTCATGCCCTTGGCGCAGGTGATGATGTCGGGCGTGACGCCGAGGGCTTCCGCCGCGAAGGCGCGCCCGAGGCGGCCGAAGCCGGTGATCACCTCGTCGAAGACGAGGAGGATGCTGTGGCGGCTGCAGATGGCGCGCAGCCGTTCCAGATAGCCGACCGGCGGCGGATAGACACCGCCCGAGCCGATGACGGGCTCGACGATGACGGCCGCCACCGTCGCCGGATCGACGACCTGCAGCAGCGCCTCCAGCTCGTCGGCATAGCCGGCGCCGTGCGCCGGCTGCCCGCGGGAGAAGGCCATGGAGCCGTCATAGGGCAGGCGGAGATGGGCGACATCGGGCAGGAGCGGCCCGAAGTCGCGCTTGTGCCGGCCGATGCCGCCGACCGACAGGCCGCCGAAGCCCATGCCGTGATAGCCCTTGGCGCGGCCGATCAGCCCGGTGCGGCCGGCCTCGCCGCGCGCATGGTGGTAGGCCCGGGCAATCTTGAGGGCGCTGTCCACGGCCTCCGACCCGGAATTGGTGAAGAAGACATGGTCGAGCCCTTCCGGCGCGAGCTGCGCCAGCCGTTCGGCAAGGGCGAAGGCGGCGGGATGGCTCATGCGGAAGGACGAGACGAAGTCGAGCCGGGCCGCTGCCTCCTGGATGGCGGCGACGATGCGCGGCTGGGCATGGCCGGCGTTGACGCACCACAGGCCGGCCATGGCATCGAGCACCCGGCGCCCGTCGGCGGCGATGTAGTCCATGCCTTCCGCAGCCACGAAGGTCATCGGATTGGCGCGGAACTGGCGCATGGCCGTGAAGGGAAGCCAGAAGGCATCGCCGACGTCGTTGGCGAACGGGCGTGCGGATGGGGCGGCAGCGGTCATGACGGCTCCGATCGTATGATTTTATTTTAGGCAAAATACATGGCTGTCACCCGGGGTCGGTACCGGATGCGCGGATCAGGCTGGCGCGCTCGATGTGTCGTCGCAGCAGGAGGGAGGCGACCTCGCGGTCGTTCCGCGCCAGGTGATCGAGGATTTCCATATGCTCGCGGCAGTTCACGACCACGCGCTCGAAGCCGAACTTCCAGTCGTATTGCGAGAAGCGGCGCAGCTGGTTCTGGTGGCGGATGGCGGCATGGATGAAGCGATTGTTCGATGCCGCCGCGAGGCCTTCGTGAAAATCCGCGTTCATCTCGAAGAAGGCGACGCTCGAGCTTTCCTGCCAGGGCCTCGCCAGCGTCTCCTCGTGGCGGCGGCGCATCGCCTCGATCCACGCCCCCTCGAGGTGGAAGCCGGGCTCGAGGAGGGCGGCCGGCTCGAGGAGCAGGCGGAACCGGTAGCTCTCGTCGTGGGTCGCCCGGTCGCGGGTGCCGGCGAGAAAACGCCAGCCGTAGCCGGCCTTGCGCTCCACCATGTCGAGTTCGGCGAGGCGGGACAGGATGCGCTGCACGCTCGCCCTGTTGAGGCCGTAGCGCCGCATGACCTCGCCTTCGGTGATCTCCTGCGGCAGGGATCCGCTGCGCTGGTCGCGGGCGATGCGCACGAGCCATTCGTCGTGATCCTCGGCCGGCGCGACCTGCGCTTTCGGAGGGATGGCGACGAGTTCCACGCCCCGGTTCGGCCGGCGCGCGACGATGCCCTGGTCCTCCAGATAGCGCAGCGCCCCGCGCACCGGCGTGCGTGAGACCGCGAGCCGCCGGGCGAGCCCGTTCTCGTTGAGGAGGGCGCCCACGGCGAGCCCGTCGTCGTTGACGAGCGCGACGATGCGGTTGGCAAGGTCCTGCTGCAGGCGGCTCGGCTGGTGCACGAGGCATTCCCTCTTGATTGTTCTATCTCACGATGAAATACAATAGGCGAAATGTAAACACCCGCTGCCGAGAGAGGTCGCCCCCGATGGTTCCATCCTGCCCGCTCGTCGAAATATCCGGCTCGCCCCGCGAGCGCGGCCGTCAATATGGCGAGCAGGCAGCGGAGCGCATCCGCCTCGGCATCGCGCATTATTCGGAGCAGCTGAGGGCGGGCAAGCTCTCCGACGAGGCCATCGACACGCTCGCCCGCCGCTTCGAGCCGACGATCGCCGCCTTCGACCCGGCCTATATCGAGGAAATGCACGGCATCGCCGAGGGGGCGGGTGTTCCCTACGGCTCCGTGATGCTGCTCAATGCGCGCACCGAAATCCTCAAGCTCGCCCAGCGTCCCGCCGGAGAGCGGCCGTTCACGGACGAGGACCCGGATGGCTGCACGGGTGTCGTCGCCCTGCCGGAGGCCACGCGTGACGGGCGCCTCATCCACGCCCAGAACTGGGACTGGAAGGTGGAATGCGCCGAGACGGCGGTGGTGCTCAAGGTGCGGCGCGACGACGGTCCGGACATCCTCACCTTCACCGAGGCCGGCGCCCTCGGCCGCTCGGGCTTCAACGCCGCTGGCATCGCCATCACCGCCAACTATCTCGAGACCGACCGCGACTATCGTCAGCTCGGCGTGCCGCTCGCCCTCATCCGGCGCAAGGTGCTGGAGCAGAGGCAGCTCGCCGCGGCCATGCGGGCCGTCTACGTCACCCCCAAGTCGGCGGCGAACAACATGATCGTCAGCCAGGCGAACGGCGTCGCCATCGATTTCGAATGCGCGCCGGACGAGACCTTCCAGGTGCATCCCGAGCGCGGCCTCATCGTCCACGCCAACCATTTCCAGAGCCCCGTCGCGCTGTCGAAGCTCAAGGACACGGGCATCGCCAACACGCCGGACAGCCTCTACCGCGACATCCGCGTGCGCGGCCTCGTCGCGCCGCACCTCGGCGCCGTCACGCGCGAGGTGGTGAAGGAGGCGCTCTTCGACGATTTCGAGACGCCGTGGTCGGTGTGCCGGCCGCCGCGAAAAAACCTCAGCAACAACCTGAGCGCCACGGTGGCGATGATCGTGATGGAGCCGATGCTCGGCCTCATGGAGGTGGCCATGCTGCCGGCCCTGAACCGCACCTTCACGACCTACACACTCGAGATGGACGTGCGGCAGCCGGAGCAGGCCGGGCGCACGTCGCCGCCCTTGGCTGCGGCCGTCTGAGAGACGGCCGCAAGCGGCTGGTCATGACAACAACAGAGCGGGAACCAGCAGGATGCGGAGGATGAAGATGAGGTCGAATACCAGAGCCCTGCTCGCAGGGTGTCTCACGGGCCTGTTGGCGGTTGCGGCCGGCCCGGCGCTCGCACAGACGTCGGTGCTGCGCATCGCGCTCAACGCGGACATCCGCGGCACCAATCCCGGCGTCAACCGCGACGACAACACGGATGCGGTGGTGCTGCACGTCGTCGAGGGGCTCGTCGGCTACACCGAGAATGCCGGCATCGCGCCGCTCCTCGCCGAGGGCGTCGCGGTTTCCGACGACGGGTTGAGCTACACCTTCACCCTGCGCCAAGGCGTCAAGTTCCACAACGGCGCCGAGCTGACGGCGCAGGACGTGGCGTGGAGCTGGCAGCGCTATATGGACCCGAAGACGGAGTGGCGCTGCCTTTCCGAATTCGACGGCCGCGGCCGTGCGAAGGTCGAGGCGGTTGAGACGCCTGACGCGCAAACCGTCGTCTTCCGCCTGAACAAGCCCGATGCGTTGTTCCTGGCGACCCTTGCCCGCACCGATTGCGGCATGGCCGGCATCCTGCACAAGGACTCGCTCAAGGCCGACGGTTCCTGGGACAAGCCAATCGGTACGGGCCCGTTCACCTTTGGGGAATGGCGGCGCGGCGAATTCGTCAGGCTGGCGAAGTTCGACGCCTACGCCAATCCCGGCGAGGGCAAGGCCGATGGCTATGTCGGCTCCAAGCGCCCGCTGGTCGATGAGGTGCGCTTCATGGTCATCCCGGACAGTGCGGCGGCCAAGGCGGCGCTGCTGCGTGGCGACGTCGACATCGTGCCGGACGTCGCCAATGCCGATGTGAAGGAGCTGAAGGCCAATCCGGACCTGAGCCTCTCGATCGCGCAGAACATGGGCATCAGCACGCTCCTCATGCAGACGCGCGATCCGTTGCTGTCGAACGTCAAGCTGCGCCAGGCGATCGCCGCGGCCCTCGACACGGCCGAGATCACCAAGGCGGTCACCGAGGGGCTCGCCCGGCACAACAACTCCATCGTGCCGCTGCCGTCGGCCTATCACACGCCGGCTCACGACATGGGCTACACCCATGATCCGACGGCCGCCGCCAGGCTGCTGCAGGAGGCGGGCTACAAAGGCGAGCCGCTCGTCATCCTGACCAACAAGCGCTATCCGCAGACCTTCTCCTCCTCGGTCCTGATCCAGGCCATGCTGCAGGCGGCCGGCATCAACGCGACCCTCGAGGTGCTGGAGTGGGGCACGCAGCTCGACCGCTACAACAAGGGCAACTACCAGCTGATGGCCTTTCCCTATTCGGCCCGGCTCGATCCCTCGCTGAGCTACGATTCCGTCATGGGCTCCAAGGAGAAGCAGCCGCGCAAAGTGTGGGACAGCCCGGATGCCCAGGCGCTGCTCGAGAAGTCGATGGTGATCTCCGACAAGGCCGAGCGGCAGCAGATCTTCGACGAGCTGCACCGCCGCTTCCTCGAGGAGGTGCCGTTCGTCATGCTCTACAACGGCGTCGAGGCCAGCGCCTTCCGCAAGAACGTCAAGGGCTACGAGGCGTCCGTCCTGTCGAAGCCGCGCGCCTGGGAAGTGACGATCGCCGACTGACGGGGCCGTCAGAGCGTCGTCTGCGCTTCCGACTGCTGGATGTGGGCCGCGATGACGCTGCGCAGCAGGTCGGCGTCCCCGGCGGCGAGCGCATCGACCATCATGAAGTGCTCGCGGCCGGACTGCTCGATGCGGGCGCGGGTCTTCCACTGCGTGGCCGGGGCGGACGGGCCGCGGCCGCGCAGCTCCAGGGCCATGTTGATGAGCTCGCGGTTGGAGCAGAGCCGGAGGAGCCGTACGTGGAAGGCGATATTGGCCTCGTACTGCTCGAGCAGCGTGCCGGTGAGGATCAGCTCCTCGAATCGCCGGGCGAGGGCGCGCAGCTCCGCGATATCGGCCGCGGTGGCGTTGCGGACCATGCTCGGGGCCGCGGCCGATTCGAGGACCACGCGCAGCTCGCGGATCTCGTCCGCCTGCCGGTCATCGAGGGCATGGACGTGGTAGCCGCGGTTGGGCACGTGCCGCACGAGGCGCTTCAGCGCGAGCTGGTCGAGCGCCCGGCGCACGTCCATGCGGGTTGCGCCATAGCGCCGTTCGAGGTCGATCTGCTTCAGCCAGGCGCCCGCGGCAAAGACGCCGGCCTGAATGTCGCGCGCCATGATGTCGACGAGCGCTGCGGCAGTTCCATCGGCTTTGGCGGTCATGGGAGTGGAGCAACCTCAATGATGCGGACAGGCCCATCTCATACGCGGCGGCGCGGCAAGGGCAATCCCGCCCCGCTCCTGCGGCGTGAAGGCCCGGGCCGACCGCCGTCGCGGAAGTGTCGGAAATACGTCTTGCCAAAGGCGGCAGGCGGTGTAAACATTTTTGGCGCCAATTTCTGCGCGAACTGGAAATCCTCAATGGTCCAAAGCCTTGCTCCAGCGCTCCTGGAGGACGTCGACCTCCGAGCGCGTGCCGTCGAGACGTATGATCTCGGCGAGACGACCGTCTTCGCCTGCAAGGGCGACCCCCGCTTCTCCTATTGCCTCTACATCCCGCGCCGGTCCGATCCGGCCGAGGCGCTCGACCTCGTCGTCGCCATGCACGGCACCGGGCGGGCCTTCATCGAATATCGCGATGCCTTCGCCGCCTTCGGGCGCTGGAACAACTGCGTCATCCTGTGCCCGCTGTTTCCCGTGGGGGTGCGCGGCGACGACAACCGTGACGGCTTCAAGTACATCGTCGAAGGCGACATCCGCTATGACGAGGTGCTGCTCGCCATGGTCGAGGAGGTCGGCGCGCGCTACGGCCTCGATGTCGAGCGCTTCGCGCTCTTCGGCTATTCCGGCGGCGGCCACTTCACCCATCGCTTCCTGATGCTGCATCCCGACCGGTTGTGGGCCGCCTCCATCGGCGCACCGGGCTCGGTGACGCTGCTCGACCGCGAGCGTGACTGGTGGGTCGGCATCCGCAACGTCAGGGAGCGCTTCGGCATCGAGCTCGATATGGCAGCGATGCGGGAGGTCCCGGTGCAGATGATCGTTGGCGCCGCCGACCTGGAGACTTGGGAAATCACCCACCGCGAGGGCGGCCGCCACTACATGCCGGGCGCCAACGACGCCGGGCGCACGCGGCCGGAACGGCTCGACAGCCTGCGCCGCTCCTTCGAGGCGGCGGGAATAGAGGTGCGCTTCGACCTGCTGCCGAACGTGCCCCACGACGGCCGCAAGGTCGTGCCTCACGTCGAGGCATTCTTCGCCGACGTCCTGAAGGCGCGGCGTTCGAGCAGACAGCTTCTGGCGGCGGAGTAGGCATGATGAAGAGAACGATCGCTTTCACTCTCGGCACCCTGCTCGCCGCCGCGCCGGCCGCGGCACAGACCGTGACGGTTGCCCTCAACGCGGACATCCGCAGCACCAACCCGGGCGTCAACCGGGACGACAATACCGATGCCGTGGTGCTGCACATGGTCGAGGGGCTCGTCGGCTACCGCGAGAACGGCTCGGTCGCGCCGCTTCTCGCCGAGAAGGTGGACGTCTCGCCCGATGGCCGCACCTACACCTTCACGCTGCGCAAGGGCGTGAAGTTCCACAACGGCGCCGAGCTCACGGCAGACGACGTGCTGTGGAGCTGGAACCGCTACATGGATCCGAAGACCGACTGGCGCTGCCGGTCCGAGTTCGACGGGCGCAGCGGTCTCAAGGTCGAGAAAGCGGAGGCGCCCGATGCGGCGACCTTCGTCATGACGCTCGACCGCCCGAGCGCGCTCTTCCTCGATTCGCTCGCGCGCACCGATTGCGGCATGACGGCGGTCCTGCACCGCGATTCCGTCGCGGCCGACGGATCCTGGGACAAGCCGATCGGCACCGGCCCGTTCCGGTTCGGCGAATGGCGCCGCGGGGAATATGTGACGGTCACGCGCTTCGACGACTATTCCTCGCCGCCGGGCGACCGGCCGGACGGTCTCGTCGGCGCCAAGCGCACCGCACTCGCGGAGGTGAAGTTCCTCGTGGTGCCGGATGCCTCGACGGTGAAGGCCGCGCTCGTCTCGGGCGCCGTCGACCTCGCGCAGGTGCTCGATTCCGACGTGCCGGAACTCTCCGCCAGCAAGTCGGCCGCGGTGGGCCTCTATCCGTCGGCGACCAAGCACACCTTCCTGTTCCAGACCCGCGATCCGCTGCTCGGGAACGTCAAGCTGCGCCAGGCGATCGCGGCCTCGATCGACATTCCCGAGCTCGTCGCGGCCGTTTCCAACGGCCATGGCAAGGCGAACAACTCGGCCGTGGCGCTCACCTCGGCCTATTACGGCGACGTGCAGCGCAAGGCCTATGCCTACGACCCGGAGAAGGCCAAGCAGCTGCTCGCGGAGGCCGGCTACAAGGGCGAGCCGATCAGGATCATCGCCAACAAGCGCGTGCACGTGCCGAGCTTCAACGCGGCGGTGATCGCCCAGGCCATGATGCAGGCGGTCGGCATCAATGCCGAGATCGAGGTGCTCGAATGGGCGACGCAGCTCGACCGCTACAACAAGGGCAACTACCAGATGATGTCCTTCTCCTATTCGGCGCGGCTCGACCCGGCCCTGAGCTATGAGCAGTTCTCCGGTCCCAAGGACCGGCAGCCGCGCAAGGTGTGGGACGATCCCGCCGCCCAGGACCTGATCGAGAAGGCGTCGGTCATCTCCGACGAGGCGGAGCGGCGGAAGCTGTTCGACCAGCTGCACGAGCTGCAGCTGGAGACGACCCCGCTCATCATCTTCGCCAACGGGCAGGAGGCCTGGGCCCATACGAAGCGGCTCGAGGGGGCCGATCCCTGGGAGGGCAAGCCGCGGCTCTGGGGCGCCCGCGTGGCCACCAACTGACGTAACGACGAGGGAAGGCAGGGCTCATGCTGCGCTTCGCCATCAGACGGATCCTCATGGCCGTGCCGACCCTCGCCATCATGGCGGTTGCGGTCTTCGTCCTCATCCGCCTCATCCCGGGCGACCCGGCCTCGCTGATGCTCGGCGACCTCGCGGATCCGGCGAGCCTTGCCGACCTGCGCGAGCGCCTCGGCCTCGACAAGGACATCGCCACGCAGTTCGTCATCTGGTTCGGCAATGTCCTCAGGGGCGATCTCGGCCTGTCCATCACCTCCGGCCAGCCGGTGCTGCCCCTGGTGCTGGAGCGCTTCTGGGTGAGCGCCCGCATCGTCTTCATCGCCGTCGCCATCGCGAGCCTCATTGCCGTGCCGGCGGGGGTCATCGCCGCCTGGCGGCAGAACAGCGCGCTCGACCTCGCCCTCGTCGGCACCGCGACCGTGCTCCTCTCCATCCCGACCTTCTGGCTCGGGCTGCTGCTGCTTCTCCTGTTCGGGCTGAAGCTGGAGTGGCTGCCGGTCGTCGGCTACGTGTCCTTCTCGGACAATCCGACCGCGGCCCTCCTCTACATCCTCATGCCGGTCGCGACGCTGTTCCTGCACGAGATGGGCGTGCTCATCCGCATGTCGCGCGCGAGCACGCTCGAGGTGCTGCGGCTCGACTACATCACCCATGCCCGCGCCAAGGGGCTGTCGGAAAGGGCGGTGCTGTGGCGGCACGCCTTCAAGAACGCCTTCGGCCCCACCTGGACGCTGATCGGCCTCGTGCTCGGCAATCTCCTCGGCGGCATCGCCGTCGTCGAGACGGTCTTCACCATCCCCGGGCTCGGGCGGCTGCTGGTCGATTCCATCTTCGCCCGCGACTATCCCGTCATCCAGGGCTGTCTGCTGTTCGTCGCCTTCGTCTACGTGGTGGTGAACCTCGTGGTCGATCTGCTCTATCCCGTCTTCGATCCGAGGGTGACCGCGGAATGAGACTGCCTGCCCCCAACGCCGTCCTCGGCGGCGCGATCATCGGCGTCGTCGTCGTCGCCGCGCTTCTCGGCGCCGTGTGGACGCCGGTCGATCCGCTCAAGATCAACTTCGCCGCGCGTCTGCAGCCGCCGGGCGGGGCCTATCTTCTGGGCACCGACGAGTTCGGCCGTGACGTCCTCAGCCGCCTGATGGCGGCGGCGGCCACCAGCGTGTGGATCAGCCTCGTCACCGTCGCCGCGGCCGTCACCGGCGGCACCATCATCGGCCTGCTCACCGGCTACCTGCGCGGCTGGACCGACCGCATCCTGATGGCCTTCAACGACGCGCTCCTCGCCTTTCCCGGCATCCTGCTGGCGCTCGGGCTGCTCGCGGTCTTCGGCGCCAACAAATACGGCATCATCCTCGCGCTCGGCCTCGCCTATACGCCGTCCGTTGCCCGCATCGTGCGCGGCACGGTGCTGTCGCTGCGCGAGCGCGAATTCGTCGAGGCCTCGCGCGTCATGGGCAATTCCGAGATCTTCACGGTGATGCGCCACGTGCTGCCCAACTGCATCGCGCCGCTGACCGTGCTCGCGACCTCGATGTTCGGCTGGGTGCTGCTGTCGGAGAGCGCGCTCTCCTTCCTCGGCCTCGGCGTGCCGCCGCCGGCACCGACCTGGGGCAACATGCTGGCCTCGAGCCGCTCCTTCATCGCGCAGGCGGTATGGCTCGGCATCTTCCCCGGCCTGTGCATCTCGCTGACGCTGCTCGGCATCAATCTTCTCGGCGATGCGCTGCGCGACAGGCTCGATCCGCGCATGCGGGGGGTGTGACATGGACCGCCGCGAACTTCTCAACGTCGAGGGCCTGACGCTGACGGTGGCGCGCACCGGCCTCGATGTCGTCCGGACCATCGGCTTTTCGGTCGCGCCGGGCGAGATCGTCGGCATCGTCGGCGAATCCGGCAGCGGCAAGACGCTCGCCGCGCGCGCCGTCATGGGTCTCGAGCCCCCGGCCATCCGCCGCTCCGCCGGGTCGATCCGCTTCGAGGGGCGGGAGGTCACGACGATGGCCCCCGGGGAGCTCCGGCAGCTGCGCGGCGCCCGCGTGGGCATGGTCTTCCAGGAGCCGATGACGTCCCTCAACCCCTCCATGCTCGTCGGCCGCCAGCTCGACGAGGGGCTGGCGCTGCACACGAAGCTCGCCGCCGGGGAGCGGCGGGCCCGCGCCCTCGACATGCTGGCGCGGGTCGGCATCAAGGATCCCGAGGGGGCGCTTTCCTCCTATCCGCACCAGTTCTCCGGCGGCATGCGCCAGCGCATCATGCTCGCCTCCGCCATGCTGCTGCAGCCGGCGCTGCTCATCGCCGACGAGCCGACGACGGCGCTCGACGCCGTCGTGCAGCGCGACGTGCTCGAGCTCATGGTCGAGCTGACGCGGGCGCACGGCACGGCAGTGCTCATGATCAGCCATGATCTGGCGATGGTGGCCCGCTATACCGACCGCATCATCGTCATGTGCAAGGGCGAGGTCGTCGAGGAGGGCACGACGCAGGACCTGCTGCGCCAGCCGCGGCATGCCTATACCCAGAAGCTCCTCGCCGCCATGCCGCGGCGCCTGCTCACGCGCGAGGTGCCCCCGGCCCCGGCGCCTGCCGTCGAGGTGCGCGACCTCGTCGTCGACTACGCCGGGCGCCAGGGCTTCATGCGCAGGCAGGCCGGCAAGCGCGCGCTGCACGGCATCGACCTCGCGATCCGGCCGCGCGAGGTGGTGGCGCTCGTCGGCGGCTCGGGCTCGGGCAAGACGACGCTCGGCCGGGCCATTGCCGGCCTCGTGCGTCCGAGCGGCGGCGAGATCCGCTTCGCCGGCCGGCCCGTCGTGGCGGGCGGGGAGGGCTGGCGCGACTATCGGCTCAATTGCCAGATGGTGTTCCAGGACCCCTATTCCTCGCTCGATCCGCGCATGACCATCGGCGCCCTCGTGCGCGAGCCCCTCCGGCTCATGCCCGGCATGAGCGGGCGCGACAAGGCGGAGCGCGTCGTCGAGGTGCTGCGCGAGGTGGGCCTCTCCGAAGACTATGCCGACCGCTATCCGCACGAACTGTCGGGCGGGCAGCGCCAGCGCGTCGCCATCGCCCGCGCGGTGGTTCGCCGTCCGTCCTTCGTCATCGCCGACGAGCCGGTCTCGGCGCTCGACGTGACGGTACGGGCGCAGATCCTCGATCTCTTCGCGGAGCTGCAGCACAAGCACGGCTTCTCCTGCCTCTTCATCAGCCACGACCTCGGCGTCGTCGAGCAGGTGGCGGACCGGGTGGTGGTGATGCAGGACGGGCGGATCGTGGAGGAGGGGACCCGCGACGCGATCTTCGACCGGCCGCAGCACGCCTATACCCGCGAGCTCCTGTCGGCCATTCCCATGCTCGAGAGCACGCCCGGCGGAGGCGTGCGCCTGCGCTGGCGGCTCGACGAGACGTCCGAAGAGACCGCCGGCGAAACCGGACGGGATACGTCTGCGGCCGCCGTGGCGCTGCGCTGAACGATGGCGATCGCGGCGCTCCGGCATGGCCGGAAGCGCTCCCCGGAGTTGCATTCGGGCCATCGATGCGATAAGGCCGGACGACCTTTTGCAGGTTTCATCTGCTGGTTGGGGAGGACGCCATGTCTCACGACGCCCTCTTCCAATTGGGGATGGGCTCAGTCGGACTGGATGCCACCCAAACGGAAGAACCTTTTGGGGCGCGCGCCATAAGGGCGCACGCGACGGCGCTATGCGCCACGGATCGGGGCATCTGTCCTGATGCGGCCATTTGGGCCGCCATGTCGCCAGCCGCACGAACAGCGGGCAGAAAGACACGCGAGCGGGGCAACAGCGCCAAAGCGCTTTTCCCGGCGACGGGTCTTGCGGCCTGCCGGGCATAGCCGCTCCCCACCCATAACAGTCGCTGCGCGCACCGGCACCGATGGCCTGCGGCCACCGGGCGTCCGTGCGCCGGACGGCATTTTCAGCGGGGCGGCCGCGGAGTCGCAGCGCACCAACCATCAACCCGACGGGCAAGAGATCTTGAAGCTGCAGACGCCCTATTACCTCATCGACAAGAGCGCGCTCATGCGCAACCTGCGCGTGATCGAGCGCGTGCGCGAACATTCGGGGGCGAAAGCGCTGCTGGCGCTCAAGTGCTTCGCCACCTGGTCGGTGTTCGACCTGATGCGCGAGTACATGGACGGCACCACCTCCTCCTCGCTCTTCGAGGTCCGGCTCGGGCGCGAGACCTTCGGCGGCGAGACGCATGCCTACAGCGTGGCCTTCGCCGATCACGAGATCGACGCCGTCGTGGCGAATGCCGACAAGATCATCTTCAACTCGATCGGCCAGCTGGAGCGCTTCGCCGATCGCGCCGGCGCGCTGGCGCGCGGGCTGCGCCTCAACCCCGGCGTCAGTTCGTCGGACTTCGACCTCGCCGACCCCGCCCGCCCGTTCAGCCGGCTGGGGGAATGGGACCCTGAGAAGATCGCGGCCGTCGTCGACGAGCTAGACGGCTTCATGATCCACAACAACTGCGAGAACGCGGATTTCGGCCTTTTCGACCGGATGCTCGGCCAGATCGAGGACAGGTTCGGGGCCTTTCTCTCCAAGGTCGACTGGGTGAGCCTCGGCGGCGGCATCCATTTTACCGGCGAGGGCTATCCGCTCGAATTGTTCTGCGAGCGGCTGAAAGCCTTCTCGCAGCGCTTCGGCGTTGAGGTCTATCTCGAGCCGGGCGAGGCGGCCGTGACGAAGAGCACCACGCTCGAGGTGAGCGTGCTCGACACGCTCCACAACGGCAAGGACCTCGCCATCGTCGACAGCTCGACGGAGGCGCACATGCTCGACCTGCTGATCTATCGGCAGAGCGCCAAGGTCAGCCCCGACACGGGCCCGCACCGCTACATGGTCTGCGGCAAGTCGTGCCTGGCCGGCGACATCTTCGGCGAATTTTCCTTCGAGGCACCGCTGAAGCCGGGCGACCGCATCTCCATCAACGATGCGGCGGGCTACACGATGGTCAAGAAGAACTGGTTCAACGGCGTCCAGATGCCGTCCATCGTCGTGCGTGAGCTCGACGGCAGCCTGCGCCTCGTGCGCGAATTTTCCTTCGAAGACTACAAGTCGAGCCTGTCCTGAGGCTCATCCGGAACGAAAGGAGATCCAAGCCCAAATGAAAAGGAACGTTCTGATCATCGGTGCCGGTGGCGTGGGCCAGGTGGTGGCCCACAAATGCGCGCAGCACAACGATGTCCTCGGCGATATCCATATCGCTTCGCGGACTTTCGCCAAGTGCGAGGCGATCGTCCAGTCCGTCCACGAGAAGAAGAGCCTGAAGACGGCCGGCAAGCTCGTCGCCCATGCGCTCGACGCCCTCGATGTGGAGAAGACGGCAGAGCTCATCCGGTCCACGAACAGTCAGATCGTCATCAACGTGGGCTCGGCCTTCCTCAACATGTCCATCCTCTCCGCGTGCATCCGCACCGGTGCGGCCTATATCGATACGGCGATCCACGAGGATCCACTGAAGATCTGCGAGACCCCGCCGTGGTACGGCAATTACGAGTGGAAGCGGCGCGAGGAATGCGCCAAGGCCGGCGTGACGGCCGTGCTCGGTGCCGGCTTCGACCCGGGCGTCGTCAACGCCTATGCGGCGCTCGCGCGCGACGAGCATTTCGACCGCATCGACTCGATCGACATCATCGACGTGAATGCCGGCGACCACGGCCGCTACTTCGCCACAAACTTCGATCCCGAGATCAATTTCCGCGAGTTCACGGGGCAGGTGTGGTCGTGGCAGAAGGGTAAGTGGACGTCGAACAAGATGTTCGAGATCCGCAAGGACTGGGACCTGCCGTTGGTCGGCACGCGCACCACCTACATGACCGGCCACGACGAGATCCACTCGCTGTCGCAGAACCTCGGCGTGCCGGACATCCGCTTCTGGATGGGTTTTGGCGAGCGCTACATCACCGTCTTCACCGTGCTGAAGAACCTCGGCCTCCTCTCCGAGCAGCCGATCCGCACGGCCGAGGGGCAGGAGGTCGTTCCGCTCAAGGTGGTGAAGGCCGTGCTGCCGGATCCCTCGTCGCTGGCCCCGGACTACACGGGCAAGACCTGCATCGGCGACCTCGTCAAGGGCGTCAAGGACGGCAAGCCGCGCGAGGTCTTCATCTACAACGTCTCGGACCATGCGGAGGCCTACGGCGAGGTCGGCAGCCAGGCCATCTCCTACACGGCGGGCGTGCCCCCGGTCGCGGCCGCGCTCCTCATCGCCGAGGGGACCTGGGACGTCGGCCGCATGGCCAATGTGGAGGAGCTGCCGCCGCAGCCCTTCCTCGACCTTCTCGGGCGGATGGGCCTGCCGAGCCGCATCAGGGACGAGGCCGGTGACCGGCCGTTGACCTTCGATGCCGAGGACCGCGTCGCGACCGCCAAGGTGGCCGAGCGGAGGGCGGCAGCCGGCTGACGAGCATGGGCTTTTCGCCGGGCGACGGGGCAGTCATGTCCCCGTCGTCCGGCGAAGCCGCAGGCCCGGCTTGGGTCTGTCCATGCCCTGAAAGCTTTTGTTGGCTTTTCGCACATACAATCGCGCTCCGACCGACGGAGCCCCTTCACGATCCGCACGCCGAGCATGCAATCCGAGCAGATCCTCAACGTCCTCTATATCGTGGCGATCGTTGCGGAGGCGATGACGGCGGCCCTCGCCGCCGGCCGGCGCTCCATGGACTGGCTGGGCGTCGCGATGCTCGGGGCCATCACCGCCCTCGGCGGCGGATCGGTGCGGGACGTGCTGCTCGGCCGCCATCCGCTCACCTGGATCGAGCATCCCTCCTATCTGCTCATCACGGCCGGGGCGGCGCTCGCCACCGTCTTCATCGCCCGCTACATGCATCACCTGCGCCGGTTGTTCCTCTTCCTCGACGCGGTCGGCCTCGTCGTCTTCACCGTGATCGGCTGCAACATCGCGCTCGCGCTCGGCATGCCCTACGTCATCGTCATCGCCTCGGGCATGATCTCGGGCTGCGTCGGCGGCGTGCTGCGCGACGTCCTGTGCACCGAGGTGCCGCTGCTGTTCCGCGCCGAGCTCTATGCGACGGTCTCGATCCTGGCGGGCGCCCTCTATATCGGCGGCCAATATGCCGGCCTGCCGCATGCCCTCGCCATGGGGATCGCGATGCTCGCGGGCCTTGCGCTGCGCCTGCTCGCGCTGCGCTACGGCTGGAGCATGCCGAAGTTCGTCTATACCGAAAAGCTGCACTGACGCGCGCGGCGCCTGTCAGTAGAACCAGCGCGCCGGCACCAGCACGAGCTGCGGGAAGAGCGTCAGCAGGAAGAGGATCGCCACCTCGGCGACGAGGAAGGGCAGCACGCCCCGGATGACGGAGGCGAGCGGCAGCCGCCCGACGGCCGAGCAGACGTTGAGCACCGTCCCCACCGGCGGCGTCAGCAGGCCGATGGCGCAGTTCATGACGAAGATCACGCCGAAATAGACCGGGTCGACGCCGGCCTGCTTGGCGACCGGCAGCAGCACCGGCGTGAGGATGAGGATCGTTGGGATGAAGTCGAGCGCCGTGCCGATGACGATGACGAGCAGCTGGATCGTCACCATCAGCAGGATCGGGTGCTCGGCGAGCGGGCCGAGCAGGGCGGAGATCTCGCCGGGCACGTTGGCGATCGTCACGAGATAGGCCGTCACCGCCGCGCCGCCGACGAGGAACATCACGGCGGCCGTGGTGCGCACGGCCGCGATGGCGCAGCGGTAGAGCTTTGCGGGCGTCAGCTCGCCATAGATGACGAAGCCGGCGAAGATGGCGTAGACGCAGGCGACGACCGCCGCCTCGGTGGGCGTGAAGATGCCGAGCTTGAGCCCGCCGACGATGATGACAGGCAGGAAGAGCGCGAACAGCGAGGCGAGGAAGGCGCGTCCGGCTTCCGCCCAGCTCCTGCGCGGCAGGGCCTCCAGCCGGTCCATGCGGCAGGTCGCCCACCAGGTCGCGGCAAGGGCGAGCGCCATCAGGACGCCGGGGACGATGCCGGCGAGGAACAGGCGCGTGATGGAGACGCCGCCGGCGACGCCGAAGATGATGTAGCCGATCGACGGCGGAATGACGGGGGCGATGATGCCGCCCGACGCGATGAGCCCGGCCGAGCGTCCGGCATCGTAGCCGGCCTGGCGCATCACCGGCAGCAGCATGGCGGCGAGCGCCGCGGTATCGGCGACGGCCGAGCCGGACAGGCTCGCCAGCATGAGCGCGGTGAAGATGGCGACGTAGCCGAGCCCGCCCTTCAGGTGGCCCACCATCGCCATGCAGAAGTCGATGAGCCGGCGCGACAGGCCGCCCGCGTTCATGGCCTCGCCGGCGAGGAGGAAGAAGGGGATGGCGAGCAGCGGGAAGCTGTCGGCGCCGTTCACCATCTGCAGGCCGATGATGTCGATGTCGAAGGCATCGAGATGCAGCATCAGCGCGACGGCCGTGGCGAGGAGCGCGAAGGCGATCGGCAGGCCGATGACGACGGAGCCGAGGAGGACGGTCGCGAAGATGAGGATCGTCACGCGACGTCTCCGCCGGGTTGCGCGCGCACGGGCTCGCCCGTGCGAATGAGCCGCACGAGGTCGGCGAGGACGATGATGCCGATCGAGACGGCGGAGATCGTCGCCGCGGCATAGGCCCAGCCGGTGGCGATGCCGGTGATCGGCGCCGCGTTGTCGGCGTTGATCAGGCTCTGCCGCCAGGTTCCCCAGCCGAAGATCACGCAGCAGCCGAGCATGACGAGGTTCGCCGTCAGCGCCGCCAAGAAGCGCCCGCGCGCGGGCATGCTCTCGACGAACATGTCGACGCCGAGATGGCCGTGAAGCCGCATCACCGGAACCGCGCCGACGAAGACGATCCACACGAAGACGAGGCGCGAGATCTCCTCCGTGGCGATGATGCCGCTGTCGAAGGCATAGCGCAGCACCACGTTGGTGAAGACGAGGCAGACGAGCACGGCGAGGAGGACGACGAGCAGCGCCTCGACCGCGCGAAACCCCAGATCGACGAAACGTGACATCGGCCCCCTCTCGCGTGCTCCCGGTCCGGGTCAGACCGGCAGGCCCTCGATGGCGTAGACGCGGGCGGGAGCGCCGTCGGCCCCCGCGATCTTCAGCGGCGCGGCGCTGAAGAGGACGCGCCGCGAGGAGAGGGCGGCGGTGTTGACGACATATTCCACGAGGGTGACGCCGTTGCGCAGCAGCACGTCATGCGTGACGTGCTGCTCGTCGGGCACCGTCTTGCCGTCGAGCAGCAGGCGGATGGGATAGTCCTGCGGGAAATCGACCGCCACGGCGCTCGGGCGGCGTTCCAGCAGCCATTCGGCGCTCGCCCGGCTGAGCCAGGGGGCCTCGGTCCAGAAGCTGCGCGTCGCGATATCGCGACGGCGGTCCCATTGGGCGGCGAGCAGCAGGATCTCGCCCTCGCCGCCGCCCGGATCGGCCGCGGCGAGCACGTCGGGCTCGATGGGGCTGTCCGGCGCGACCCCGGAAAGGTCGAAGACCCGCGCCGGCCCCACGACGCGGGCCAGGTCCGTGTGCTCGATCGTCGGCGCGTCGGCGATGAAATGGGCCATGGCATCCACATGGGTGAAGCCATGGCAGGTGGTCGCGATCCGCGTGACGCGGAACTGATCGCCCTGGGCGATGTTGCCGGTCACGGAGATCTCCGGCTTCCAGCGGAAATGCGGCGCGATGGCCATGCTGAGGTCGACGACGCGCATGGGGAACCCTGTGGCAGCTTGAAACGAGGCGCGAACGATGGGTGCCCGGCCGCCGAGACGGCCGGGCGTGTCGTCAGGCGGCGGCGACGATGCGGTCGAGCAGGGCGGAGCCGAACTTCTCGACATAGTCCTTGCGGACCGGCTCCATGACGATGGCGGCGAAGGCGGCGCGGTCGGGATCCTCCACCGCCTCCATGCCCTCCTGCTTCAGCGCGGCGAGCGCGGTCGCCTCGGTCTCCTCGTTCGCCGTGCGCAGGAGAACGGCGCATTCGCGCGCAGCCAGCGAGAGAATCTCGCGGTTCTTCTCGTCCATCGCCTCGAAGCTCGCCTTGTTGGTGATGAGCGGCGCCGTCGTGAAGGCGTGGCGGGTGAGGCTGACGTGCTTCTGCACCTCGTAGAACTTGGCGTTCAGGATGAGGGTGACGGGGTTCTCCTGGCCGTCGACGGAGCGCATCTCGAGCGCCGTGAACAGCTCGGTGAAGGCCATCGGCGTCGGCACGGCGCCGAGCAGCTGGAAGGCCTTGACGTGGGCCGGGTTCGGCGTCGTGCGGATCTTGAGGCCGGCAAGGTCGGCGGGCGTCCTCACCGGGCGGCGGCTGTTGGTGAGATTGCGCCAGCCGACTTCCCAGGTGGAGAGGGCGACGAGGCCGCTCTGCCCGAGCTCGGCCCGCATCTCGTCGCCGATCTCCCCGTCGAGGACCGCGGCCACGTGCTTGCGGTCGTTGAAGAGGAAGGGCAGGTCGAGCACGTTGAGCTTGGGCGC
The DNA here is from genome assembly GCF_014196925.1 of Chelatococcus caeni. GTDB lineage: Bacteria > Pseudomonadota > Alphaproteobacteria > Rhizobiales > Beijerinckiaceae > Chelatococcus_A > Chelatococcus_A caeni. Next base: position 405,851 of record NZ_JACIEN010000005.1, read on the forward strand.
GAGGCCGGTGAAGAAGGGATTGCCGGTGAGCGCGATGTCGAGCGAGCCGCCACGCACGGCGTTGATCATGGTCGGGTCGCTGCCGAGCACGCCATTGGCGAAGACCTGGATTTCGAGCTCGCCCCCGGACCGCTCGCGCACCATCTCGGCGAAGCGCAGCGAGACCTTGTGCCAGTTGTCCGATTCAGGGTGCGGGTGGCCGAGACGCAGCTTGCGCGGCGCGGCACGCAACGGGCTCGCGCCGAGGCCGAGGGCTGCGCCCGCAGCGGCCATTCCTGCGAGCACCTGCCGACGAGTGGTCATGGACGGAGTGGTCGTGGACCGGGCGATCACGGACCGGGTGGTCACGGACATTGTCTTCCCTCCAACGTTGCGCGGGCCGTGAGGCGGGACCGGCCGGCGGATATCGAGCGTTTCCCATGCGGGGCCGGAGGATCTGCGCCCCCCTGACCGATCGGACCCGGTGACGCTAGCACCGCCTTAATTCGGCATCAAGTATTCTGCATACAGAATATAGAACGCGGATGGCGCGGTGCCTTGCACCGGTGCGGTGGCGCGCCTGGCATGGAATCGGGAGCGTCGACGGCGATGGGGAGGCGGAGCGCGGCGGCGAGGGGCAGGTACCGGGAGAGGTGCGCCCCGCAGCTGGCGTAGCCATCAGAGACGCGACCGCTCGGGCCGTCGGCCGTGCTCATCACGCGGCGTCGATCGGCGCGACGGCTGTCCGACCGACGCGAATGGAAGGGGGATGAGACGCGCGAACGTCATGGCCGGGCTTGTCCCGGCCATCCACGCCTTTCAGCCTGGTATCGGCGGTGCGGCGCGGATGCCCGCGACAAGCGCGGGCATGACGACAGGAAAGGGCGCATTGTGTTGGCAGATCGGACCGGGTCCGACTTGCGATGACGAGCCTGACCGGGAGGGTTGAGGCTTCCGACCCTACGGGAGCGTCTGCCTGACGCGTTCCCAGCTGTTTCGCATGTGGTTTGCGAGGATTTTGGCGAGGCGGTCGGGGTCGCGGGCGGTGAGGGC
>NZ_JACIEN010000006.1 GCF_014196925.1 Chelatococcus caeni
GATCGCGGCCATCCGGCCTCGCGTCGCTCGTGTCCACATCCATAGTGTGAATCACGAACCGACCCACAGGGGAAGCCCTTTCTCAAACGGTCTCTGAAATGTTGTCGAGGAAAGCGGACGAGACGTTGATGCCGCGTCCCTGCTCCAGCCACGTGTACCAGGTCAGCCCGACGCCCGCGAGCGCCGCGACTTCCTCGCGCCGCAGGCCCGGGGTGCGGCGGCGTTTTCCAAGTGGCAGCCCGACGTCGAGCGGCGACAGGCTCTCCCGGCGCCGGCGCAGGAAATCGGCGAGCCCGGTGCGCGTGCGGTCGAGGCGATGGTCCAGCATGTCGGTCACAGCAACAGCATAACTTCTTCCATAGTAACAGCCTAAGCGCCGTGACATGCAGCTTCAAGAACCATGGAGCTGCCATGTCTGCTGACCCGTTCCTGCCCGCATCCGCCGCTTCGGGCGCGCAAATCTCCCGCCGTCCCTCACGCCTTGCCCTCGCCATCCTGATGCTCGGCGGTTTCATCACGGTCTTCGACCTGTTCGTGGTCAATGTCGCCATACCCTCGATGCAGGCCGACCTCGGCGCAGGCTTCGCGGAAATCGGCTTCGTCATCGCCGGCTATGAACTCGCCTTCGGCGTGCTGCTCGTCGCCGGGGGCCGACTCGGCGACCGGTACGGCCGCCGCCGGCTTTTCGTGCTCGGCATGCTCGGCTTCGCCGTGACCTCCTTCCTGTGTGGCGTGGCGCCGGACAGCACGAGCCTCATCGTCGCGCGCTTCCTGCAAGGGGCGACGGGCGCGATCCTGTTCCCGCAGGTCTATGCGCTGCTGCGCGTCCTCCACGACGACGCCGGCCGTCGCCGCGCCTTCGGCCTGCTCGGCATGACGCTGGGGCTCGCCGCCATCGCGGGGCAGGTGCTCGGCGGGCTGATCGTCGAGGGCGACCTCTTCGGCCTCGGCTGGCGCGTCGTGTTCCTCATCAACCTGCCCATCGGGCTGGCCGCGGCCCATCTGAGCAGGGCAATTCCCGAATCGCGCCTGCCCGAGGCGACCGCCGTCGACTGGGCCGGCATCGGCCTTGCGACGCTCGGCCTCACGCTCCTGCTCGTCCCCCTCCTGGAGGGACCGAACGCGGGCTGGCCGCTCTGGACCTGGGGCTGCCTTGCCGCTTCGGCCCTGACGCTCGCCGCCTTCCTGGTCTGGGAGCGGGACCTCGCCCGGCGCGGCGGCGGACCGGCCATCGATCTGGCGCTGTTCGCGAACCGCGGCTTCGCGGCCGGCGTGATCGTGGTGCTGGCCATCTACTCGACGGCGACATCTCTCTTTCTCTGTTTTGCGCTGCTCGTCCAGTCCGGGCTGGGGCTGTCGCCCTTCGCGGCGGGCTGCCTGTTCGCCCCGGCGAGCGTCGGCTTCGTCGCGGCGTCGCTGACCGCGCCGAAATGGGCGGCACGCTTCGGCGACGGCGCCATCGCCGGCGGCGCGCTGGTCTATGCGGCGGGTATCCTGTGGCTGATCGTGCAGGCCGGCGCGCTCACGGGGCCGGGGGACGCTCTCAGCCTCCTGCCGGCGCTCGTTCTGCTCGGCTTCGGACAGGGCCTCTCCATGACGCCGCTGCTCAACCTTGTCATCGGCTTCGTGGAGGAGCGCCACGCCGGCATGGCCGCGGGCATCGTCTCCACCATGCAGCAGGTCGGCGGCGCCTTCGGTGTCGCCGTCGTCGGCATCTTCTTCGTCGCCCTGCTCACAGACCACCCGGCAGGAGCCGGGCCGGATGCAGAGCGCTACGCGGCGGCGTTCGCGGGCGCCATGGTCTACAACCTCGCGGCTGTCGCCTTCGCGGCCGCGCTGGTCCTGTGGATTGCGCGCAGGAGGAAGCCCGCATGAGCACGGGCGGGGGACCGGCGCGCGAGCGATCCCCCGCAGCCGGTCACCAGACCCTCCCGACCGCCTGCCGTCGCACATCACCGCCCGTGGCTTTCCGCGACCATCTCGCCCAGGATGACGTCGCCGCGCTCGCGGCGGCCCCTTGCCGCAAGTGGCGGCTCAGCCGCCGGTGCCCATCCGGTAGCGCTCGCCGCGCATGAGGAGGCGGCCGTTGTGGGTCGCGATGCCGAGTTCGAGGCTCTCCGCGATCGTCTTCGCATGGGTCGTGAAGCGCGCGGCCGCGGCGGGCGGGCAAAGGTCGCGCGCCGTCTCCTCGAACAGCGCCAGCCAGCGGTCGAAGTGGCGCGCATCGACCGGCAGCGGCAGGTGCTTCGCCATCGGCCGGCCGCTGTAGCGCCCGCTCTTCAGCACCACCGAGGACCAGAAGGCACAGATCTGCGTAAGATGCGGCTCCCAGTCGACGATACGGGCGGCAAAGACGGGCCCGATAAGGTCGTCATTGCGGACCCTGGCATAGAAGGCCCGTACCAGCCGCTCGATCATCGCCTCGTCGATGCCGGTCTCGCCGGTGCTGTCGCCGCGCGTGCTCTGTTCGGGTTCCGTCATGATTGTTCCGCGCCCATGGTCGACGGGCGGCACCATATCAACGGCCGTCCTCCTGCAGAACCCTCGGCCCGCAACGGGTCATGGCGTCTCTTTGCCGCTGGTGTCCTTGCGGGGGCGTAGCTGCCCTTCCGCGTCGGGGCGCGGAAAATAGACGTGCCAGCCCGAAACGCGCGCGTCCGCGACGCCGGCATGAACGGGCCTGAAACACCAGGGGCAGCGCACGGCCGCGCGTGGCACGCTGCGGCTGCACGCATCACAGAACAATATCCGGGCACCAGTCGTCACGGCTCGACCTCCATGCGCGCCGATGCGCGCCACAACACAGCGATGGTTCGGTGTGCGGGGGTCCCGGAGCGGGTGCGGCGCTCGCCTTCTCGTCAGGCGTCAGCGCTCCCGGTCCGGGTGACGACATGCGTCAGCCGGAGGAAGCGAATCGAATGTCTGCGCGCGCCGTAGGTCATGAGCCCTGAGTGGACGACGATTGGGGCCATTTGGAGGATTTTGCCTGGCCCGCCCGGCCATTCGCGTGGCGGCTCAACCGCGCCCCTCCTTGTGCAAATCACGAGGCCCGGCGCCAATGCCGACGGAACGGGCTTGCCCGGGCCGCGGCGCCGGGCGAGAAACGGCGAGCCGTCGAACAGCGCGGCGAGAGATCGACCGGACGGTTGGCTGTGCGCGAGGGCGCCCGGCCGCCGTTTCAGGCAGGGAGCATGGGTGTGGAGAAACTCGTCATCACGCTGGCCGGCATCAGCTTCGACGCGCGGCTCGAAACCGAGAAGGCGCCGGCGACCTGCGCGGCCTTCCTGAAGCATCTGCCCTTCCGCAACAAGGCGATCCACGTGCGCTGGAGCGGCCAGGCGGTCTGGATCCCGCTCGGTGATCTCCAGTTCGGCGTCGGCTATGAGAACGCCACCTGCTATCCGGCGCCGGGCGAGGTCGTGCTCTATCCCGGCGGCGTGAGCGAGACGGAGATCCTGCTCGCCTACGGCCGCGTCGCCTTCGCCAGCATGGCCGGCCCCCTCGCCGGCAACCACTTCCTGACCATCACCAGCAACCTCGACAAGCTGCCCGAGCTCGGCACCAAGGTGCTGTGGGAGGGGGCGCAGGACATCTCCTTCGAGCGCGTCTGAAGGCGTCAGCCTTCCGTGCGGCCGCGGCCGAGGTAGAGCTCGGCCGCCCGCTCGTCGGCGAGCAGCGTCGTCGCCGCTCCTTCGAGCGCCACCTTGCCGCCGTCGAGGATGCAGCCGCGATCCGAGATGGCGAGCGCCTGGCGGGCGCGCTGCTCGACCATGAGCACGGTGACGCCGAGCGACGGCAGCCGCGCGATGAGCGAGAAGACGTCGGCCACGCGCGCCGGCGACAGCGCCGCCGTCGGCTCGTCGAGGATCATCAGCTTGGGCCGCGGCATCAGCGCCCGGGCGAAGGCGAGCTGCTGGCGCTCGCCGCCCGAGAGGCTGCCGGCCCGCGTGCGCCGCCGCTCCCCGAGCAAGGGAAACAGCGCGAACAGCTCCGCGATGCGCGCCTTATGGTCCTTAACGCCCTGCACCACCTGCAGGTTTTCCAGGATGCTGAGCGAGGGGAAGATGTTGGCGACCTGCGGCACGTAGCCGATGCCGAGGCCGATGCGGTCCTCCGCCGGCAGGCCGAGGATGTCGCGCCCGTCGATGCGCACGGCGCCCGAGACGCGCGGCAGGAGGCCGACGATCGCCTTGGCGAGGGTCGACTTGCCGGCGCCGTTGGTGCCGGCCACGGTCAGGATCTCGCCCTCGCTGAGGGAAAGATCGATGCCGTTGAGGATGTCGACCTCGGAATAGCCGCCCCTGAGGTTGTCGATGGCGAGGATGGTCACACTGCGCCTCCGAGATAGGCTTCGCGCACGCGCGCATCGGCGAGCACGGCGTCCGGCGCGCCCATGGTGAGAATGCGGCCCTGGTCCATGACGTAGAGCTGCGGGGCGAGCCGCGTCAGCGCCTCGAGGTCGTGCTCGATGACGAGGAAGCCGATGCCGCGGCCGTTGAGCTCGCGGATGCGTTCCATGATCTCGCCGATGAGCACGGGATTGACGCCGGCGAAGGGCTCGTCGAGGAGGATGAGCCGCGGCTCGACGAGGAGCGCCCGGCCGAGCTCGACGAGCTTCTTCTGCCCGCCCGAGAGCTTGCCCGCCGGCTCGTCGGCGACCCGCTCCAGCCGCAGGAAGCGGATGACCTCGCTGACCGCCTCGGCGAGCCTCTCCTCCTCCTCGCGCACCTTGCCGGGGCGGAAGAAGAGGCCGACGAGACTCTCGCCGGTCTGGCCGGGGGCGGCGGCCATCATGTTCTCGCGCACCGTGAGGTGGGCGAATTCGCGCGGCACCTGGAAGGTGCGCACGAGGCCGGTGCGGGCGCGCCCGGCGGGGTTCAGCCCGTCGAGGCTCCTGCCGTCGAACCCGATCGCGCCCTCATCCGGCGGCATGAAGCCGGAGATGACGGAAAAGAGCGTCGACTTGCCGGCGCCGTTCGGGCCGATGAGGCCGACGAGGGCGCCCATGGGCACCTCGAGCGAGACGCCCGAGAGCGCCTTGAAGCCGCCGAAGGCCTTGGAGATGTTGGTGACTTGGAGGCTCATCGCTTGGTGAAATCCCCCATGAGGCCCTGCGGGCGGTAGATGGTGAAGAGGACGAGGAGCAGCCCGACGACGCCGATGCGCAGCGAGGCCATCTCCACTTCCGAGACGCCCGGCACGATGTCGCGCAGGAAGCGCGAGCCTTCCAGGAAGAGCATCAGGAGGCCCGTGCCGACGATGGCGCCCGAGACGCGCCCGACGCCGCCGATGATGATGGCCATCCACACGTAGAAGGTGACGAGCGGGATGAACTGGTCCGGCACGATGTAGGTGATGTAGTGGGCGTAGAAGGCCCCGGCGATGCCCGCGAGCGCCGAGCCGAGGATCAGCACCTGGATCTTGAAGCCGGCCGGATCCTTGCCGAGCGCCTGAAGCGCCTCCTCGTTGTCGCGGATGGCCTCGATGACGCGGCCGAACGGGCTCGCGACGATGCGGCGCATGGCGTAGATCGCGACGAGCGTGACGGCGAGGATGACGCCCATGACGGCGAGCTGCGCGCCGATGCCCACCGAGATGGTCTCGAACAGGCGCGGAATGCCGGGGATGCCCTGCACGCCATTGGTGAGCCACTTCTCGCTGGTGATGACGAGCCGCACCGTCTCCGAGAAGCCGAGCGTGACGATGGCGAAATAATCGTCGCGCAGCCTGAGCGAGATGAGGCCGATGGGCCAGGCCGCGAGGCCCGCCGTCACCGCCGCGGCGGGGATGGTGAGCGCGAGCGGCAGGCCCTGCAGCGAGAGGAGGGCGGAAGTGTAGGCGCCGATGGCGAAGAAGCCGACATGGCCGAAGTTGATGAGGCCGGTGAGGCCGTACTGCAGGGTCAGCCCCAGCGACAGGAGCATGTAGATGAGGGCGATGATCGCGATCGCCGCGAGATAGGCGTCCATCAGCGCACTCCCTCGATGCGTCCGAAGAGGCCGCGCGGCCGCACCAGGAGCACGGCGAGCAGCACGACGAAGGACAAGGCGATCTTGTAGGTGAAGCCGACGAAGGGCGTCGACACCTCCTGCGCCACGCCGAGCACGAGCCCGGCGACGACCGCCCCCACCGGGCTGCCGATGCCGCCAAGGATGGTGGCGGCAAAGACCGGCAGCAGCATCTCCCAGCCGACCTCCGGCGAGACGATGGTCTTGATGCCGAGCATCATGCCGCCGACCGCCGAGACGCCGCCGGTGATGAGCCACATGGCCGTCATCACCCGCTCGGGGCGGATGCCGGAGACGCGGGCGAGGTCCCGGTTGTCCGCCACGGCGCGCATCTGCCGGCCGATGGGCGTGAGATAGAGGATGGCGAAGACGGCGGCGAGCGCGACCGCGGCGACCGCCGCCAGCTGCAGGTCGAGCGGGTTGATGGCGAGCCCGGCGACGCGGATCGGCCGCGACAGGGGCACGTTGAACACCTGCTGCTGGTGGCCGAAGGCGACGCCGAGCCCGGCCCGGATCATGAAGCCGATGCCGATGGAGGCGACGAGCAGCGACACGACCGAGCGCCCGGCGAGGCGCTTGAAGACGGTGAGATAGGCGAGCAGCGCCAGCACCGCCGCGCCACCGATGGCCGCGATGCTGCCGAGCGCCAGCGAGCCGCTGGCCTTGTGGACCGTGAGCGCCGCATAGGCGCCGAAGGTCATGGTGTCGCCCGTCGCCGCATTGGGAAAGCGCGCGATGCCGAAGACGAGGGTGAGCGCCAGGGCGCCGAGGCCGACCACGAGCCCCTGGACGAGGCCGTTGACGGCGAGTTGAGCGTAGAACAAGGGACCATCCCGCCCGGTTGAACGACGGCCCGGGCCGGCTGGTGCCGGTCCCTGCGCCGATGGCAAATCTCGTGCCCGCCTCCGCCGTCATGCCCGCGTCGCGGGCATCCACGCCTTGACAGTCGGGCAACGTCAAAGGCGTAGATGGCCGGGACAAGCCCGGCCATGACGCCGCTAAGGAGGCAGCGTCGCCGAGAGCCGCCTCAGATCTGGACGACGTAACGGCGGTTGAGCTTGCCGCCCTCGATGAAATAGGCGCCGAAATCGGGCGTGACGTCGCCGTGCTGGTCGAAGTCGAGCACCGAGGAGGCACCTTCGTAGTTGATCTTGCCGGCCTTGAGCGCCTCCTTGCCCTCGGCGAAGGTGGAGACCTGCTTGCCGTCCGGGTTGCCGACCTCGCGCAGCTTGGCGACGACGGCGGCCATGTCGGCCGTGCCGGCGGCCTCGATGGCGAGCGCCAGCACCGTCATCATGTCCCACGTCATCGCGGCATAGACGTTGTTGGTGCCGGCCTGGCTCATCGCCTTCTGGTAGGCCGCGTCGTAGGCCTTGAAGGCTTCGGCGCCCTCGTTGGAGACGGAATCGACCGAGATGATGCCCTCCGTCACCTCGGCGCCGAGCGCCTCGATGAGCTGCGGGTTCGCCGCCCAGCCGGGGATGACCCACTTGACCGGCTGGCCGGTCTGGAACCATTCGCGCAGGATGATGGTGGTGTCGGCGATGTAGGAGCCGGTGACGATGACGTCCGGGTTCGCCGCCAGCACCTTCATCAGCTCGGAGCGATAGCTCGCCTGGTTCGGCTCGTAGACGACGCTCTCGACCACCTCGCCGCCCTTGGCCTTCCACGCCTTGGTGAAGCCCTCGGTGTTGCCGATGCCGGAGGCATTGTTGAAGGCCATGGTGGCCGGGCGCTTGAAGCCTTCCTTCTCGCAGATCTCGGCGAAGGCGCGGCCGAAGCGGTCGTTGGTGGCCTGGAAGCGGAAGCCGAGGCCCTTGGCATTGGCCGGCGGCACGGAGAGGGCCGGCGCGCCCGAGCAGTGCATCAGCGGGATGCCGGCGTCGTTCGTCAGCGGGATGACGGCGAGCGACACGCCCGAGGACCAGGTGCCGAGGACGGCCTGCACCTTGTTGACCTCGATGAGCTTCTTGGCCGCGAGCACGGCGGCCTGCGGATTGGTCTGCGTGTCCTCGGAGACGATCTCGATCTTGCGCCCGCTGGCGCCGCCGGCGGCGTTCACCGCCTCGGCGGCGGCGACGATCATCTTCTGCATGCCGGAGCCGTAGGGCCCGCCGACGCCCGTGACCGGGCAGAGCGCGCCGATGCGGATCACGTCGGCGCCCTGCGCGCGGACGATGGAAGGAGCGGCGACAAGCGCCGCACCGGCGGCGATGGAGCCCAAAAATTCGCGTCTGGTCGTCTTCATGGCATGTCCTCTGGTTCTTCGGTTCTTCAGTTCTTGGCTTCTTGGGTTATGCGTCGAGCGTGTTCTTGACGAAGCGCCCTTCCTTCATGATGGCGGGCATCGACCGTCCCTGGCCCGTCAGCAGGGCAAGGTCGTCGAGCGGGTTGCCGTCGACGACGATGAGATCGGCATAGGCCCCCGGCGCGATGCAGCCGATCTTGCCCTCCATGCCGCAGAGCCGCGCCGCATCCACCGTGGCCGAGCGGATGACGTCCATCGCCGGCAGCACGCGGCCGCGGATGACGAATTCCTCGGACTGGTGGCGATGCATGGCGCCGAGCAGGTCGGAGCCGTAGGCCATGGTCACGCCGGCGGAATGGAGGATCTCGAGCGAGCGCAGGCCCGCGAGGCGCACGTCGTCGATCTTGGCCACCGAGCTCTCCGGCAGTCCGTAGTCGGCGCCCTCGTTCTTCAGCGCCTCGTAGGTGACGAGCGTCGGGCAGGCGACGGCGCCCTTTTCGGCCATCAGCTTCGCCGTCTCGGTCGTGACGAGGTTGGCGTGCTCGACGGAGTGCACGCCGCATTCGATGCCGCGGCGGATGGCCTCGTCCGTGTAGAGATGGGCCGAGACATAGGTCTGGGCGTTGCTCGCCTCCTCGACGATGGCCGTCACCTCCTCGCGCGAGAAGCCCATGAAGGCGATAGGGTCGGTGGGCGAGGCGACGCCGCCGTTGGCCATGATCTTGATGAACTGGGCGCCGGCCTTGATCTCCTCACGGGCGGCGAGGCGCACCTCGCTCACCCCATCGCAGATGCGGCCGAGGGAGCCGAGCTTGCGGTCGAAGGCGTGGCGGTCGCGCACGTCGTAGCGGCCGCGGAAATCGCAGTGGCCGCCGGTCTGCGACAGGGCCTTGCCGCAGATGACGAGGCGCGGCCCCTCGAAGAGCCCTTCCTCCACCGCCTGCTGCAGGCCGAAATCGGCCCCGCCGACGTCGCGCACGGTGGTGAAGCCGCGCATCAGCATGCCGCGCATGATGACGGAGGCATGGGCGGCGACGAGCGAGTCGGGCAGGAGCGCGTTGCGGCCGAGGTTCGCCTCGGAGGCGATGACGTGGACGTGACAGTCGATGAGGCCGGGCATCAGCACCTTGCCGGCGAGGTCGAGGACGCGGGCGTCCTTCGCCCGGAGCGGCGCGTCGGAGACCTCGCGGATGTGCCCGTCCTCCACCAGGACGTTGACGCCCTCGCGCGGCACGTCGCTCGTGCCGTCGACGATGCTGGCGTTCTGGAAGATGGTGATGCTCATGGTGCTCCCTGGGTTTCTTGCGGTTGCGCCCGCCGGACCCGGCGGCGCCATCTGATCCTCAACTCTTTCGGGCGGTCCCCGTGCGCGCTGGCGCGGCCGCGGCGACGCCTTCCGTGGCCTGGGCCGCCTCGTCTCCGGGGCGGAACTCGCGCTTGACCTGCTGCTTCCAGAAGGCGAGCAGTTCCCGGAAATAGGCCGGGTCGTCCTTGACCGGGGTCTGGGCGATCATGCCGCGGATGAGGCACATCGAGGCGTTCATGAGGACGAGCGCATGGTCGACGTCGACGCCCGCCTGGCCGGCGAGCTCGGCCCAGACGGCGTTGAGCCCGGCATGGAACTCCTTGACGACCGGAACGATGGCCTCGCGGAAGTCTCCGTTGTGGCGGGCCTCCGGCAGGTATTCCATCGTCACGTAGAACAGGCGGTCGTTCATCATCTGCCAGAGGAAGTCGACGATCTCGTCCGTCGAGCCGCCGGAGCGGCGGATGTCCGCCGCCATCTCGTGCAGGGAGGCCGTGCTCTGGCGCAGCATGTGCGCCACCGCGGCGACGATGATCTCTTCCTTGGAGCTGAAATGATGCGTCAGCGCCCCGCGCGAGACCCCGGCGCGCTCGGCGATGTCGGTCGTCGACATGCGGTAGAGCCCGCGGTCGTGCAGGAGGTCGATGGTCGCCTCGAGCAGGCGCGCCACCGTGTCGGCGCTGCGCTCCTGCTGGGTCCGTCGCTGTCGGCGCTGGCTCATGGTGCCCCCTTTTGGCCACAAGAATGAATCGCTTAAAAGAAACCGTCAATCCTGTTTGTACAGACACGTCTGTTTTTATTTATGCCGCCGCTGCGGTCTGGACGGGCGGTTCAGCGCTGATGCGGGCGCTGCGGCGCGGCGGATGACTTTCGCGCTTTCGCATGGCAAGCCGGATCCCGGCCTATTGGCGGCGAGCCGCAGGAGATGCGATGTGACGGCAAGACCGATCGTGATGTTTCCGGATCCACGCCTGCGCCAGGCCGCTTCGCCCGTCGCCGCGTTCGACGAGGCGCTGCACCAGCTGGCGCAGGATCTCCTCGATACGATGCGGGCCGCGCCGGGCATCGGCATCACGGCGCCGCACGTCGGGGTTCTCCTGCGCCTCGTCGTCATCGATCTGCCGGGCGGCGAGGGGCCGCGCTTCTATGTCAATCCGCTCGTCGAGTGGGCTTCGGCCGAGACGGCGCGCCACGCCGAGGGCAGCGTCTCGATGCCCGGCGTGAGCGAGGAGGTGGAACGGCCGGCGCGCGTGCGCGTACGCTTCCGGACGCTCGACGGCGGGGAAAAGGTCGAGGAGGCCGACGGCCTTCTCGCCGTGTGCCTGCAGCACGAAATCGACCAGCTCGACGGCCTGTTCTGGATCGGCCGCCTGTCGCGCCTGAAGCGCGAGCGCGCCGTGCGCCGCTACGAGAAGCTGCGGCGGGTGTCCTGAAGCAATAGGACCCTAGGGCGACGAAGGCGTCCGCAGCTGCGCAAGGGCATGGCGGAAGGTCTCGCTGACGGCGAATTGCGGATCCGCATAGCGCGGGTCGGGGACGACCGGCATTTCGAAGATCACGTCCGCGCCCCCCGGGAAGGCGAGTTGCAGCGTCAGGCCATAGTAGCCGCCCGCTTCCGACGTCCGCACCACGATCCGGCAGCTGGCGAGACGGCCGATCGCCTGCTGCAGATGGTCGATCTCCCGCAGGATGGCGGCGAGGATCGCGCGGCTCGACGCGATGCCGTCAAAATCGATCTCGACTTGCGTGTCCACCGGTGATCCATGCGTTGGCTGGCCACCCCCGTCTCGATCACTAGCCGGCTCGGCAGGCCGCTGCCTTGCGGCAAGTCAAAACCGGCCGGCCGGGAGTCGGCACGATGTCAGCGGCTGCTTCAACGCAAATTGAACGACGATTGCCAGCCAAGTGCCCGGCGGTGGGACGACGGGGGGCGGCAAAGCGGTTCGATCTCGTCTAAGAAGGCAGTAGAGGCTGTGACCCGGCGCCGGGGGATTGTCCGCATGAATCGCTTGATCGCTCTTGCCGTGGCGGCGGGTTTTTCCGCCATGGCCGCCCTCCTGTCCCAGCCCGCCGTTGCCGAGGGCGAGCGCGACTGGCAGGAGACCGTGGCGTCCGCACGCGGCGAGACCGTGCACTTCAATGCCTGGGCGGGCGATCCGCAGACCAACGCCTTCATCGCCTGGGTCGGCGATCTCGCCAGGGAGCGCTACGGCATCAGCATCCGGCACGTGAAGCTCGCCGACACTGCCGAGGCCGTGACCCGCGTCGTGACGGAGAAGGCGGCGGGCCGCGATAAGGGTGGCAGCGTCGACCTCATCTGGATCAACGGCCCCAATTTCCTGTCCATGAAGGAGAAGAGCCTGCTCTTCGGCCCCTTCGCGGAGAAGCTGCCCAACTGGCGCCATGTCGACAGGACGAAGCCCTCGAACCTCACGGATTTCACCATCCCTGTCGAAGGCTATGCCGCGCCCTGGCGGCTGGCGCAGGTGGTCTTCCTCTACGATTCGGCCCGCACGCCGCTTGCGACACTGCCGAAGACGGTCCCCGCCTTCCTCGACTGGGCGAAGGCCCACCCCGGCCGGCTGACGCATCCCCATCCGCGCGATTTCCTGGGCGCCACCTTCCTCAAGCAGGCGCTCGTCGAGCTCGCCGCCGATCCCGCCGTGCTGCAGCAGCCGGCGAGCGAAGCGACCTTTGCCACGGTCACGGCGCCGCTCTGGGCCTGGTACGACGCGCTGCGCCCGCACCTGTGGCGCGGCGGCCAGGATTTTCCGGTAACCGGCACGGCGCAGCTCGCGATGCTCACAGACGGCGAGATCGCCCTCGCAATCTCCTTCAACCCGGCCGATGCCGCCGTCGGCATCAGGAAGGGCAGCTTGCCGGAAACGGCGCGCGTCTACGTGCTCGACGGCGGCACCATCGGCAACACGAGCTTCGTCGCCATTCCCTTCAATGCCGCGCACAAGGCGGCGGCGATGGTGGTCGCGGACCTCCTGATGTCGCCCGAGGTGCAGGCGCGGGCGCAGGATCCGGCCGCCATCGGTGCCGTCACCGTCCTCGACCTCGCCGGCCTCTCCGATGGCGAGCGCGCCCGCTTCGCGCCGCCTCCCGATGCGGTCGGCCTGCCGACCAATGCCGAGCTCGGCACCCCGCTTCCCGAGCCGCATCCGAGCTGGATGACGCGCCTCGTCGCGGAGTGGGAGCGGCGCTATACGCGCTGAGCCGGCGATGCTGCTGCGCCTTGCCCCGGCCGCCACGCTCGCCGTTCTCGCCGGGCCGGTCGTGCTGGGGCTCGCCTTCACGCTGCTGCCGGCCTTCGGCTTCCTGCCGGCCCTCGGCGGCACGGACTTCTCACTCGACGGCTGGCGCATGCTCTTCGCCGCCCCCGGCTTCGCCACCGCGCTCGCGCTGACCGTCGGGACGGGGCTCGCGACGACGCTTCTGGCCCTGATCCTCGCCGCCGGCCTCTTTGCCGCCGCGGCGCACCGGCCCGGCATGGCGCGGCTCCGGCGCCTCATCGTGCCGCTCCTTGCCAGCCCGCCGAGCGGCGTGGCGCTCGGCTTCGCCTTCCTCGCCATGCCGAGCGGCTGGTTGGTGCGCCTCCTCTCGCCCTGGGCGACGGGCTGGCAGGTACCGCCGGCCGGTCTCGTGACGGTCGGCGATCCGCTTGGCGCCAGCCTCGTCGCCGCCCTCCTCCTCAAGGAGGTGCCCTATCTCGCCCTGATGCTCTTCGCCGCCTCGGCCACGGTGCCGGTCGAGCGGCTGACCGCGGCCGCGCGCGCGCTCGGCCGCGGCCCGGCGACGGCCTGGGCGATGGTGGTCTTTCCACGGCTCTACAGGCAGGTGCGCCTGCCGGTCTTCGCTGTCCTCGCCTTCTCGATGTCGGTCGTCGACGTCGCCATCATCGTCGGGCCAGGCAACCCGCCGCCGCTCGCCGTCCTCGCCACGCGCTGGTTCCAGGGCTACGACCTCGCCCTCTATTATCCGGCGGCCGCGGCCGCGACGCTGCAGTTCCTCCTCGTCGTCATCGCCATCCTCCTGTGGCTCGCATTCGAGCGACCCATCGCCGCCCTCCACCGCCGGTGGCTCGCCCGCGGCTCACGCTCGCGCGTGCCGGGCACGGCGGCCGAGGTCGCAGGAGCCCTCGCCGGCCTCCTGATCGTGCTCGGGCTCCTGTCGCTCCTTGCGATGCTCATCTGGTCCTTTGCCGGTTCATGGCGCTTTCCCGCCGCCCTGCCGGACCATTGGCAGCTTGCGCTCTGGCGGGACGAGGCCGGCGGGGCCGCCGCGCTCGCCGGCACCAGCGCCGGCATCGGCCTTGCCGCCGTCGCCATCGCCCTCGTCCTGACGCTGGCCTGCCTCGAGAACGAGCAGCGCCACGGGCTGCATCCGGGAGCGGCGGTGCTGTGGCTGATCTATCTGCCGCTCATCGTGCCGCAGATCGCCTTCCTCTTCGGGGTGCAGGTGCTGCTCATCCACGCCGGCCTCGACGGCACGCCCGCCGCCGTGGTCTGGGCGCATCTCGTCTTCGTGCTGCCCTTCGTCTTCCTGTCGCTGGCCGATGCCTACCGTGCGCTCGATCCGCGCTATGCCATGACCGCGGCGGCCATGGGGGCCGGCCGCTGGCGGGTCTTTCTCATGGTGAAGCTGCCGCTGCTCGCCCGGCCCATCCTCGTCGCCGCGGCCGTCGGCTTCGCGGTCTCGATCGCGCAATACCTGCCGACGCTCTTTGCCGGTGCCGGCCGCGTGGCGACCCTGACGACCGAGGCCGTCACGCTCTCCTCCGGCGGCGACCGGCGCATCCTCGGCCTCGTCGCCGTGCTGCAGACGGCCCTGCCGCTCGCGGCCTACGGTCTCGCGCTCGCTGTGCCGTTCCTCGCCTTCCGCCGCTTCAGGGGCATGGCATGAGCGGCGATCCCGCGGCGGCCGGAGCGCTTGTGCTCGCAGGCGTCTCCATCGCCTCGCGCGATGGGCGGCACCTGGTCGATCGCCTCGATCTCACCGTCCCGCCCGGCATCGTCGCGACGGTGATGGGGCCGAGCGGCATCGGCAAGTCGACCCTGCTCGCCTATGTCGCAGGCTTCATCGACAGGCGCGCCTTCGCGGCCGAGGGGAGGGTGATGATCGGGCACGAGCGGATCGACACGCTGCCGGCCGAGGCGCGGCATGTCGGCATCCTGTTCCAGGACCCGGTGCTCTTCCCGCATCTGAGCGTCGCCGGCAACCTCTTGTTCGGCCTGCCGCGCGGGCGTTGGCGCAACAGGGCCGAGCGGCGGGCGAGGGTTTCGGAGGCCCTGGAACAGGCCGGGCTTGCCGGCTTCGAGGATCGGGATCCCGCGACGCTGTCGGGCGGGCAGAAGGCGCGGGTCAGCCTCCTGCGCACCTTGCTGGCCGAGCCGCGCGCCCTGTTGCTCGACGAGCCCTTCGGCAAGCTCGACGCCGCGTTGCGCGCGGATGTCCGCGCCTTCGTCTTCGCCCATGCGCGCGAGCGCGGCCTGCCGGCCCTCCTCGTCACGCATGATGCCGAGGATGGGGAGGCGGCCGGCGGGCCGGTCGTCGCGCTCGCCGGCCCGGGCGTCAGGCCGCCTTCCGGTTGAAGATGGCGTCGTGGCCGGCGCCGATGACGGCCGCATCGCCGGCCGCGATCGGCACGAGCGGCGGGCGCACGTTGAGCCAGGCCGCATC
Organism: Chelatococcus caeni; assembly: GCF_014196925.1. Lineage (GTDB taxonomy): Bacteria > Pseudomonadota > Alphaproteobacteria > Rhizobiales > Beijerinckiaceae > Chelatococcus_A > Chelatococcus_A caeni. The sequence goes on from NZ_JACIEN010000006.1 coordinate 15,248, forward strand.
GCCGGTACGGTGGGCGACGAGCGCCTTCACCGCCGGCGTGACCGGATATCGGAGCACCAGTTCGACGAGCTGGTTGATGCCCTCGTTCGGCTCGGCCTTGTCGATCAGCCGGGCGAGCTTGTCCGGGCAGACGTTGGCGAGGCCCGAGATGGCGCCCTGGCCGCCGAGCGCCACGCCCCGGGCGAGGTAGCGCTCGTCGCCGATGAGGATGACGAGGTCCTTGTGCGCGGCGAGGAGCGCCTCGGTATAGGCCCAGTCGCCGGAGGAATCCTTGACGCCCATGACGACGCCCGGAAAGGCCGCCTTCAGCCGGCCGATCAGCGCCACCGACAGGGGCACCGCGGTGACCGAGGGGATGTTGTAGAGGATCACGTCGCGCGCCGCGGCGCCGAGCTTGCCGAAGAAGGAGGCGAACCAGGCGAAGAGCCCGTCGTCGCTCACGCCCTTGAAGTAGAAGGGCGGCGGCACGAGCAGGGCCTTGCAGCCGGCGTCGAGGGCAAGCCGCGCCTGGTCGAGCGCCTCGTGGAGCGAGGTGGCGGCGAGCCCGCCGACGATCCTGTCCCCGGGGACGCCGGCACCGAGCAATGCGCCGATGATCTGCTGCCGGCCGGCGAGCCCGACGGAGGGGCCCTCGCCGGTGGTGCCGAAGGCCGTGACGCTGCTGCAGCCGTTGGCGAGGCACCACTGGGCGTGGGCCGCAAGGCGCGGCAGGTCGATGGCGCCGTCCGCATGGAACGGCAGGGTCATGGCGGCGGACAGGCCGAAACGGTCGCGCGTGGCGGACAAGACGAAGATCCTCGGTCGAGAGAGCGGGCCGGTGGCCCAAGAGGCGAACGAGCTAACATGTTACAGATTCCAGATTGACTGGCAAGTATGTGCGACGCCCTTCGGGCAGGGTTCCCGGCGCAGGGGCTCGGGCGGCGTGGCAATCACGGCCCGGCCGTGACGGGTCGCAGAAAGGTGCGCTCCTCCGCGTGGATGAACCGCCCCTCCTCGGCCATGCGGAAGTTCGCCGCGCCGCCGGCATCGGCCCTGAGCCGTGCCCGATAGACCTCGTAGGCGGCCAGGCTCTCGAAGGAGATGAGGCCCCACGCGATGTTGTTGATGCCCTCGTGCGGCAGAAAATAGCCGACGAGATCGCCGCCGCAGGCGGGAATGATGTCGAGCCAGTTGCGGGCATAGGCCTCGAAGGCATCGCGCTTGTAGGGATCGATCCAGTAGCGGATGGAGACGGTGACGGTCATGGCGGGGCTCCTGTCTGGGGTGGTTACGATTGATGCAGCGGTCAGGGTTTGCTGGCGCGAGCGGCGCCTTCGGGCCGGCGGGCGCCGCGGCCGAGCATGAGGGCCGCCGCCGCGAGAGCCTCGATCGCGGCTGCGGCGAGAAAGACACCCGAAGCGTCGGTGAGTGTGCGCACGAGGCCGAAGGCGAGCGGCGCGAAGGCATAGGTCGCCTGGCTGATGGCGACGATGAGAGCGACGGCCCGCTGCGCGTCGGCGCCGAACTCGACCTGCGCGATGAGCGGGGGCAGGGATGTGGCATTGCCGATCCCGAGGCCGAAGAGCACCACACCCGTCAGGACGGCGGCGGTGCCGCCGCCACCCGCAAGGACGAGGGCCCCTGCGATCTGCACGGCGAGGCTGGCGGAGGCGACGAGCCTGCGGTCGGCGCCGGGCGGCATCAGCCAGCCGACGAGCGTGCGCCCGGCGATCGCCGATGCGGTGGCGAGCGCCATCATGAGCCCGGCCGCATCGGCGCTCATGCGCATCACCATGAGCGAGACGAGATGGGCGATCAGCCCCGCCTGGGCGAAGAGCGACAGGGCCATCGCCGCCGTCAGGCTCGCAAAGCGCCGGTCGTTCCGCAGCCGGACAAGGTGTATGGCGGGTGCGGCTCGCCGGTCCGTCCGAGTGGCCGTCTGCTCGACGCCATCCGGCGCCTGCCCCATTGCCTCCGGCGTGCGGGAGAACACGCGGTCGGCGAGCAGCCAGACGACGGCCACCATGGTCACGGCGATGAGGAGGGCGGCCGGTGCGAAGCCGATCCGCGCGATGGCGGCGGTCAGGAGGGGTGAGAACACGACGCCGCCGATGCTCGCGCCATTGTAGGCCATAGAGAGCGCAGCCGGGCGCTTGGCCACGAACCACGGCGCGATGATGGCGTTGACGGCTGCCGCGCCCATCGCCACCCAGCCGGCGCCGCTGACGAGCGCCGCTGCAACGAGCTGGAGCGGTGTCTGCGCCAGCGCCCATCCGAGGATGCCGAGCGCCAGCGCCGCCGCGCCGGCCTTGGTGACGGTGGGAACACCGAAGCGGTCGTAGAGGCGCGGCAGGTTGGCGACGACGACGGCGCCGAAGAGGAAGTGCACCGTCACGGCCCCCGAGACGAGGGCGATCGACCAGCCGCGCGTCTCGCGAACCGCGTGAAGCAGCGCCGAGGGCCCGTAGAAGCCGATGCCCCAGCCGAACATGGCGAGGACAAAGGCGGCGGCGACGACACGCCGGCCGAAGAAGGGCGCGGATCGAGGGGGCAAGCGGCGTCTCCCGGCTCACGGCACGATGGTGCAAGGGCGATGGAGCGGCACCATGGGCAGCGCGGGGGCACCGATGTTACGGTCGTCTCCGAAGCATGATGCGGCCGGACGTGGCAGGCTGGTGCGGCAGGAAGGGAGACCGCAGATGGTTTCGACGGCGGCCTTTGCCGAGATTGCGACGCTTGCGGGCGAACCCGCGCGGGCGGCGATGCTCCATGCGCTGATGGACGGGCGGGCGCTGACGGCTGGGGAACTGGCACGGGCCGGCGGTGTGACGCCGCAGACGGCGAGCGGCCATCTCGCCCGCATGGCCGAGGCCGGCCTCGTCGCCGTCGAAAAGCAGGGCCGCCACCGCTATCATCGCCTCGCCTCGCGCGCTGTCGCGCAGATGATGGAGGGCATCATGCAGGTCGCCGCATCGCGGGCCGTCCCGGTCCACAGGCTGACCGTCGGGCCACGTGACGCGGCGCTGCGCCGCGCCCGCACCTGTTACGATCATCTCGCCGGCCGGCTCGGCGTCGCCCTTGCCGACGCGCTGGTCGAGGCCGGGCACGCCGAGATCGAGCCCGAGGCCGCCACCCTGATGCCGAGCGGCGTCGACCTGCTCGCGAGCCTCGGCATCGATCTCGCGGGCCAGACCGCCGCGCGACGCCGCGCCCGCATCCTCTGCCGCCCCTGCCTCGACTGGAGCGAGCGCCGCCCGCATCTGGCCGGTGCCGTCGGTGCGGCGCTGTGCAGCCATTGCCTCGCCGAGGGCTGGATCCGCCGCATCGAGGGCAGCCGCGCCGTCGCCGTCACGCGCAAGGGCGAGGAGGCGCTGCGCCGGCATTTCGGGATCGTCGTCATCTGAGGATGTCGGTGGCGCGATGCTCGTCGCCGACCGTGTCGACGAGGAAGGCGACGCTGTCCGCATTCTCCGTGCGCAGCGGCAGGATGGCCTGGTAGGCCGGCGAGCGGTACCACGCGCGGGCGCTCTCCCGGTCTGGAAAGGCGATGATGACGAGGTCACCCTCGAGCACGCCTTCGAGCGGCTCCACTGGCTCGCCATGCAGGACGAAGCGGCCGCCGAAGGGGGCGAGCGTCGCATCGATCCTTTCGAGATATTCGACGATGGCGGGGCCCATGGTGACGGAGCGCAGGTGGGCGACGGCAAAGGTCGTCATGTTCTTCTCCTCGGATGGGGCGTGATGTTCAGGCGGGCGACAGGCGGGCGTCGCGGCGCAGGCCGAGCCATTGCGCCACTGCGAAGCCGCCGACGACCGCGGCCTGGAAGAGCACGAAGGCGGTGCCCAGCGCCGTTGGCGCCACCCAGCCGCCGACGAGGATGGCAAGGCTCTCGATGACCCACAGGGCGTTGATCGCGACGATGGCGAGCACGGCGCCGCGGGTGATGCGCTCACGCGTGCCGACGAAGGCGACGCAGAGCCCGTAGGGCACGAGGAACAGCCCGGCATAGCGCAGGAGCGGCTCCGGCAGGCCGAGGAGCCCGTCGAGGAGGCCGGCCCCGCCGGCCATCGCGAGGCCGGTCGCGGCGCTCGCCGCCGCATCGCCGAGAAGCGCAAGGCGCAGGAAGGACAGGGGGCGCTTGGTGGTCATGGGGTTTCTCCGTGGCGTCGTGTTGTCGAACGCTGCGGAGGATTTCGCTTATTCGGCGGCGCGCCAATTAAGCGGCAGGTAATTGGCAAGCGGCGCCGGGGCGTTATCGTCGGGCCATGGCCAAGCCCTTCACCACCACCGCCCGCACGGTCGGCGACCACATCCGCGAGTGGCGGCAGCACCGCCGGCTCAGCCAGCTCGCCTTCGCGCTCGACGTCGAGATCTCGCAGAAGCACCTGAGCTTCATCGAGAGCGGCCGCTCGGTGCCGAGCCGGACGATGATCCTGCGGCTCGCCGAGCGCCTCGACGTGCCCCTGCGCGAGCGCAACCTGATGCTCCTGTCCGCCGGCTATGCGCCCGTCTATCCCGAGCGGCGCCTCGACGATCCGGCGCTCGCGCCGGCCCGCCGGGCCATCGACCTGGTGCTCGAAGGCCATGCGCCCTTTCCGGCCCTCGCGCTCGACCGGCACTGGACCATCGTGGCCGCCAATGCGGCGGTGCCGCCGCTCATGGCGCTCGTCGCCGACGAGGCGCTGAAGGAGCCGCCCGTCAACGTGCTGCGCCTCAGCCTGCATCCGGCGGGGCTCGCGCCGCACATCCTCAATCTCGCCGAATGGCGGGCCCATCTCCTCGACCGGCTGCGCCACCAGATCGAGGTGACGGCCGATCCCGCCCTCATGACGCTGATGGAGGAGCTGAAGGCTTTTCCGGCGCCTGAGGGAGGCGCGGACGGCAGCGATTTCGGCGGCGTCCTCGTGCCGCTGCGCCTTGCGACGCCTGGCGGCCCGTTGTCCTTCTTCTCGACCACGACGGTCTTCGGCACGCCCGTCGACATCACCCTCGCGGAGCTCGCGATCGAGGCCTTCTTCCCCGCCGACGAGGCGACCGCCGCCGCGCTCAGCGCCGCACCCCGGGTGCCAGCGCCACGCTCTTGATCTGGGCGTGCACGGCCATGCCCTCGCTCAGTTCGAGCCGCTCGAAGGAGCGGCGCGTGATGCGGGCGAGGATGCGCGCCCCGGCGCCGTCGTGCCCCAGGCCGAGCACGGCCGTAACCTCGTTGTCGCCGGCCTCCACGGCCCGGATGCGCGCCTCGAGCACGTTGAGGATGGTGCTCGGGCCGGGCGGCTCGCGGGCGAGGCTGACGTCGCCCGCCGCGATGCGCAGCCGCCGGCGCTCGCCGACCATCGTGCCGGCCCCGGCCGGCACGATGAAGACGCCGCCGTCGACGGCGAGCGTCGCAAGGCCATAGGCAGGGTCGAGGTGGGTCACGACCGCATCGAGACCGACAGCGGCATCGCGCGCCGTGACGAGCGGCAGGGCAGGGTCGCTCTGCAGGGCGGCGAGCGGCCCGGCGGCGATGACGCGCCCGGCGCGCATCAGCACGAGATGATCGGCGAGCCGCTCGACCTCGCGCATGTCGTGGGTGACGTAGAGGACGGGCAGGGAGAGGGACAGGTGCAGCCGCTCCAGAAAGGGCAGGATCTCGTCCTTGGTGGCCCGGTCGAGGGCCGACAGCGGCTCGTCCATGAGGAGGAGCCGGGGCTGCGACAGGAGCGCCCGTCCGATGGCGACGCGCTGGCGCTCACCCCCGGACAGGTTGTGCGGCGCCCGCATGAGGAGCGGCGACAGGCCGAGCAGCTCGACGACGTCGTCGAAGCGGACGGCCGCATCGGCCGGCACGCGTCCGCGCACGCCGTAGAGCAGGTTCCCCTCCACTGACAGATGCGCGAAGAGGCTCGCTTCCTGGAACACGTAGCCGACGGGCCGCCGGTGCGGCGGGCGGAAGGTGGTTTCGTCCTGCCAGGTCTCGCCCGTGACGCGGCAGGTGCCCTCGAGGCGCTCCAGCCCGGCGATGCAGCGCAGCACCGTCGTCTTGCCGCAGCCGGACGGGCCGAAGACGGCGGTCACGCCCTGCCCCGGAGCCGTGAAGGAAGCTTCGAGCGCAAAGCCGCCGCGGCGCCCGGCGAGCGCGACCTCGATCGTCGGCGCCGTCATTCGCGCATCCGCCCCACCCGCCGGTCGATCAGCGTCACCGCAAGGATGACCAGGAAGGCGAAGGCGACCATGCCGGCGGCGAGCATGTTGGCCTCGCGCCACTGCAGCGCCTCGACATAGTCGTAGATGGCGACCGAGAGCACCTTGGTCTCGCCCGGAATATTGCCGCCGATCATCAGCACGACGCCGAACTCCCCCACCGTATGGGCAAAGCCGAGCACCGCGCCCGTGAGGAAGCCGGGGCGCGCGAGCGGCACGGCCACGGTCCAGAAGGCGCGGGCGGGCGAGGCGCGCAGCGTCGCCGCGACCTCGAGCGGCCGCTCGCCCATCGCCGCGAAGGCGTTGCGGATGGGCTGCACCACGAAGGGCATGGAATAGACGACCGAGCCGATGACGAGCCCCTCGAAGGTGAAGGCGAGCGTGCGCGCGCCCCACAGGCCGGCGACGAGGCCGCCCGGCCCGGAGGGGCCGAGCGCCACGAGCAGGTAGAAGCCGAGCACCGTCGGCGGCAGCACGATGGGCAAGGCGACGATAGCCGCGACCACCTCGGCCCACCAGCGCCGCGACCGCGCCAGCCACCAGGCGAGCGGCGTGCCGATGACGAGGAGCACGAGGGTGGTGACGGCCGCCAGCTGGAGCGTGAGGCGGACGGCCGTCCAGATCTCCTCGGACATGGCCCGTTCAGCTCGCGCCGCCGCCGGTGCCGTAGCCGTAGCGTTCGATGATGCGGCGCGCCTCGGGCCCCTTGAGGAAGGTGATGAAGGCCTCGGCGGCCTCGTTGCCGGCGGCCTTTTTCAGCAGCACGGCATCCTGCCGGATCGGCTGGTGCATGTGCTCGGGCACCAGCCAGCGCGAGCCGCTCTCCCGGCCGACGAGCTGTGCGGCGGCGACGAAGCCGAACTCGGCATTGCCGGTGTCGACGAACTGGAACGTCTGGGCAATGTTGTTGCCCTGCACCAGCTTGGGCTCGACCGCCGCAAGGACGCCGAGCGCCGTCAGGGTCTCGACGGCGGCCGCGCCGTAGGGGGCGGTCTTCGGATTGGCGATGGCGAGCCTGGAGAAATCGCCCGCGCGCAGGGCCTCCTCGTCCGGCGTCCGGCCGGCGTCCTTGCTCCACAGCACGAGGCGACCGACGGCATAGGTGAAGCGGCTGTCCTTCTCCGCCAGGCCCTCGGCGACCGCCTGCTGCGGCCGCTCGGCATCGGCGGAGAGGAAGACGCCAAAGGGCGCGTCCTGGGCGATCTGCGTATAGAGCTGGCCCGTCGCGCCGAAGCTCAAGACGGCGTCGTGCCCGGTCTTCTCCTTGAAGGCGGCGGCGATCTCCTTCGCGGGCTCCGTGAAATTGGCGGCGACGGCGACATGGACCTCGCCGGCAAGCGCCGGGCCGCCGAGCACGGCCGCGAGAAAAAGGGCAAGGACCGCTGGCTTCGTCTTCATCGGCGGAGGGCTCCGTGCGGACGGCGACTGCCGATCCGGGTCCTGGGGCAGGCGTTATATTCCGACGTATATAACGTGCCCGCCGGCTGCAGGGAAGCGCCGGCGGTGTTATCGTCGCGCGAAACGGGTGGCCGCGGGCCTGCGGCCGTGGCAGGAGCCGCCCCGTCTGCAACGAACAGGGAGACGAGACGTGCCGCAAGACGCAGCGCCCGGCATTCGCATCGGCATCGGCGGCTGGACCTACGAGCCCTGGCGCGGGACCTTCTATCCCGAGGGCCTCGCCCAGAAGCGCGAGCTCGAATATGCGAGCCGCAAGCTCACCTCCATCGAGATCAACGGCACGTTCTACGGCTCGCAGAAGCCCGAGAGCTTCGCCAGATGGCGCGAGGAGACGCCGGAGGGCTTCGTCTTCGCCCTCAAGGGGCCACGCTTCGCCACCAACCGGCGCGTGCTGGCCGAGGCGGGCGAATCGATCGAGCGCTTCGTCACGGGCGGCCTTGCCGAACTCAGGGAGAAGCTCGGCCCCATCAACTGGCAGTTCGCCCCGACGAAGAAGTTCGACCCGGACGACTTCGCCGCTTTCCTGGCGCTGTTGCCGAAATCCGTCGACGGGCTCGCCCTGCGCCATGTGGTGGAGGTGCGCCACGACAGCTTCCGCTCGCCGGATTTCATGGCCCTCCTGCGCGAGCACGAGGTTGCGCTCGTCGTTGCGGGGGACAGCAAATATCCGCAGATCGCCGACGTGACGGCGCCCTTCGTCTACGCCCGCATCATGGGCACCAGCGAGGGCGAGGACCTCGGCTACGCGCCCGCCGCGCTCGATGCCTGGGCGGAGCGCGCCCGCGCCTGGGCGGCGGGCGGGGCGCCGGACGACCTCGAGACCGTCACCCGCCATGTCGCGGCGCCGCAGGGGCGGGACGTGTACCTTTATGTCATCAGCGGCCACAAGGTGGCCAATCCGGCGGCCGCGATGGCGCTCATCGAGCGTCTGGCGTAGCGGGTTCCGCCTCTTTCGCGTCGTTGCGCTCGTCGCTCACCACCTTGCCGTCGACGAGATGGATGCGCCGGTCGACGCGACCCGCGATGTCCAGGTCGTGGGTGACGGCGACGACGGTCTTGCCGCGCTGGCGCACGAGGTCGTCGAGGATGAGGAAGACCTGCTCGGAGCTCTTCGAATCGAGGCTGCCGGTCGGCTCGTCGGCGAGCACGAGCGGCGGGTCGTTGGCGAGCGCCCGCGCCACCGCAACGCGCTGGCGCTGGCCGCCGGAGAGCTGGTCCGGCCGCTTGTCGAGATGATCGGCAAGGCCGATCGCCGCGAGGAGCTCGGCCGCGCGCTTTCGCATCTCGCCGGGCGAGAGCCGGCCGAGCTTGCGCATGGGGATCTCGACATTCTCGCGCGCCGTGAATTCCGGCAGCAGGAAGTGGAACTGAAAGACGAAGCCGATGGTGGCGAGCCGCAGCTTCGCCCGTGCCTCGTCGTCGAGGCCGGACGTGTCGTGCCCGGCGAGGCTGAGCGTGCCCTCCGTCGGCTCGTCGAGCAGCCCGAGCAGGTAGAGCAGGGAGGACTTGCCGGAGCCCGAGGGGCCGGTGATGGCGATGAACTCGCGCTCGCCGATGGTCAGCGACACGTCGCGCACGAGGGTGACCGGCACGGTGGCGGGCAGGATGCGGGTCAGCCCGCGGGCTTCGATGAGCGGGCTCATGACGCCCCCCGGATGATGTCGACCGGGTTGAGCCGCGCCGCCTGGCGCGCCGGCAGGTAGCCTGCGACGGCCGCCGAGGCGAGGGCGAAGCCCGCGGCGATGACGTAGTGCCAGATGCTCCAGGCGAGCGGCAGGCGGGTCATCTCGCGCCCCACCGCCGCGCCCGACAATTCGAAGTGGACGAGCGACATGGCGTAGCACAGGGAAAAGCCCATGACCCAGCCGAGGGCGGAGCCGCCGAGCCCGAGCGCGAGACCCTCGACGAGGAACAGGCGGCGCATGTCCCCTTGCGTGAAGCCGAGCGACTTCAGGATGGCGATGTCGCGTGCCTTCTCGTGGGTGATGGTCGAGATGATGTTGAAGATGCCGAAGCCGGCGACGAGCATGATGGCGCCGACCACCGTGTACATGATGACGTTGCGGATCACGAGCGCCTCGAGCAGGGATTCGTTCGCCTCCTGCCAAGGCACGGTCTTGTAGCCGGTCTGCGCCTCCGCGCGCCGGGCGACGGCCGGTGCGGCGGCCGGGTCGTCGAGCTTGATGCGGATGTCGTTGATGGCGTTGGGCCGCTCGCTCAGGATCTGCGCATTCTTGAGCAGCACGTAGCCCTCGCCCTCGTCGCGGGCGGTCGTGCCGGTATGGAACAGGCCGACGATCTTGAAGCCCCGCGACTGGCCCGTCGACGAGACGACCGTGACGGTGGTGCCGAGCCGGGCGCCGAGCCGCTCTGCCAGCCGGTCGCCGACGATGATGTTGTTGCCGCCGCCGGCGAGCGAGGCGAAGCTGCCTTCGAGGAAGTCACCCGCGACGGAGGAGACGGCCGCCTCCTCCTCGGGGTCGATGCCGATGATGCTGATGCCGACGTCGCGCCCGGCATAGCGCACGACGCCCTGCGTCCTGAGGCTCATCGAGATGCGGCCGGGCACGAAGGCGCGCAGCATGGCGCCGACCTCGGCCGGGTTGAGGATGCCGCGCCGGTCTTCCTTCGGCCTCAGGCCGGCGATGGCGGCGAGCGCGAAGACGTCCTCAGCCGGCTGGCGGCGCGCGGTGCGGCGCTCGTCGGTGATCTGCACGTGCGGCATGGTGTCGACCAGCTGCGCCATGAAGTCGTCCTCGCCGCCCTGCATCAGCGAGGCCATGGCGATGGAGAAGCCGACGCCGAGCGCGACACCCGCGATGGCGACGACCGTCTGCCGCCCGCGCCCGAGGATATGCGTGATGGCGAGTTCGAGGAGGAGGCGCATGGTTCACCTCTTCACCGCTCCGCCGGCCTGACCTTCGCGCCGTCGGCGAGCGTCTCGGGCACCGGCGAGATGATGCGCTGATCGTCGTCGAGGCCGGACAGGATCTCCACCTCGCGCGGGCCGCGAATGCCGGTCTCGACGGGATGGCGGCGCGCCACGCCATCCGCGACGGTGAAGACCGCATTCTCGCGGATCGCCTCGGCGGGCACCAGCAGGGCGTTGTCCGCCACGCGGATGACGATGTTGATCTCGACCGTCATGCCGATCATCAGCGGCGTGTCGTCCGGCAGGGCGAGGTAGACGCGATAGGTTTTGGCGACCGGGTCGCCCTTGGGCGTGATCCGGTCGACGCTCGCCTCGAGCTGTCGGCCGGGGAAGGCGTCGGCCTGGAGAAGGACGCGCTGGCCCGCCGCGATGCGCGGGATATCCTCCTCGTTCACGTCCGCGACGACCTGCAGGGGCTTGGGCTTGCCGACCCAGAACAGCACGGTGCCGGGCTCGGCGATCTCGCCGACCTCGCCGTCCTGCCGCAGCACCACGCCGGACATCGGCGCGCGCAGCACGTAATTCTCGAGCCGCGCCTTGTGGCCGGAGATGAGCGCTTCCGCCTGGTTGACCTCGCTGCGCGCCCGGTCGAGCGCCTGCTGGCTCGCCGCATTGCGCTCGATGAGCACCGACAGGCGCTCGTGTTCCGCTGCGGCCAGACGCTCGCGGGCCCGCAATTCGGCCAGGGTCGCATCGGCCTGGCGGCTGTCGAGGCGGGCGAGCACGGTGCCTTCCTCCACATCCTGACCCTCGCAGTTGCACAGCTCGACGATGTGCTCGCGGATGAGCGGCGTGACCTTGGCCCAGGTGCGCGGCTCGACGACGCCGGTCGCATAGACGATCTCGGCAGCGTCTCCCCGCCGCGGGGCCACGAGCTCGACGCTTGTCGGGCGCATGAAGGACCAGACGCCGGCCCCGCCGGCGGCGACGAGCCCGATGAGGACGAGGATGCGCGAAGTCTTCACGACGTCTCTCCGGAACGCCTCCAGCGCGGGAGGGCCTGTACCCTAGCCGAGCCTGACCATGACCTGCCGGGGCATGTTCCACATTGCGCTGCGTCAGCCGGCGAAAATGCCGGTTGCGGCAGAGCCGCCGCCGGCGTTATTCTTCCGACCGACGGTCGGTCATATTACAGACCGGCGGTCGGTCGTCAAGAAGCAAGGCGCGAAGGCAAGAGGCATGCCCCGCATCGTCAAGCATCCGCAGGAGCGCCGCAGCGAGCTTCTCGAGGCCGCCCGGGGGCTGTTCTTCGAGCGCGGCTACGAAGCGACGACGATCAACGACATCATCGCGCGGGCCGGCATCTCCAAAGGCGGCTTCTATCATCACTTCGCGTCGAAGGAGGATGTGCTAGAGGCGCTCGCCGAGGCCATGGCGCGCGAAAGCCTCGCCCAGCTGCAGGCGATCCTCGACGAGCCGGGGCTCGATGCGCTCGGACGGCTCAACGCCTTCCTCGGTCGCGCCCGCCGCCTCAAGGTGGAGCAGGCGCCGGCCATCCGGGCCATGTTCTACGTCATCTTCCGGCCCGGCAACCTCGTGCTCTACCACCGGCTGAACGCCGCCGTCGGTGCCGTGACGCTGCCGGCGCTCGCCCGGATCATCGCTCAGGGGCGGGAGGAGGGCGTCTTCGACGTGCCGGACGTACAGGCCGTCGCCGAGATCATCCTGGCCCTGGGCACGAGCACGCACGATGCCGTCGCCCGCGCCGTCAACGCCGCCGACACGCCCGAGGGCGAGGCGGCGGCCGCCGCGCTGGACGAGCGACTGCGCATGCACGGCATCGCCCTCGACCGCATCCTCGGCCTGCCCGACGGGAGCGTCCGCTTCGTCGAGCCAGGCTTCGCGAAGGCGCTCATGGCGCCCGCATAGGCGCTGGACGGGACCGGCAGCGCCTCCTCCAGGGTCGGGCTCACCTCTTCCTTCTCCTCGTCCATCTCCGCCGGCCGGGCCGCGGTCGCACCGGCGCGGCGTGCGCTGCGATGCGCGTGCGCCGATTGCAAAGGCAGGCGCGGGGTGAACTTACCGTCGGACGCTTTTCATAATAAGATCTGATGATATCGAAATGAATATAGCATAAGCAGCCATATATTACAGTTATTCATAAATAAGAGAAATTTTCATTTCTTATCAATGTATACGCAGGCCGGCCGAATGAGGCTGTGGATATACTGGTAATCGTGCTCCTGTGCGCGGATTGCTTTGCGCAAGCCGCAAGCTGCCTTGAGTCGCGGGCGTGATGGCGGCTTTGCTAAGGGCCAGCGTTTTTGGGGGGCGCTCCTCGCTACAGAACCTTGCCGCCATCGGCATCGCGTCCGGCGCAGATCCGTCGGATCGCGCACGGCCGCTTGGCATCCTGAAAGCTCACCCCCGCCTCGACCCAATCCGTGCTCAGAACGAGTAGAGGATAATATGAAGCCGGCTAAAAATATAGAACTGGGCAGCTCATTGTTGGCGCTCGTGGTGGCGACGTCGTCCTCGGCCCTGGCGCAGACCAACTCCTGGACGGGAGGAAGCTCGTTTTACTACACGTGCGGGACCAGCACTTGCGCGGCGGCTGGTGACAACCAATGGGGCAACGCAGCCAACTGGGCTGCCGGCCTTCCGACGGCGACGCAGGACGTCAACATCGGCCTTTCGACCTATCAAAGCGGCACGAGCTTCCGTCCTGTCCAGCACGATACCGTCCAGATCTCCGCTGCCACGAGCGCGGCGGCCGGCAACCTCTTCATCGGCTTTTCCGGCGGCAGAACGAACAGCGGCAGCTTCGGTGCGGGCAACCTCACCAATCTCGGCACGCTGACGGTCACCAACACGATGGTCGTCGGCTCGACCGGCGTCGGAAGCTTCAGCAATTCGGGCACCGCCACCGTGGGCGGCAGTCTGATCGTCGGCAGTGCCTTCCAGGGCTCCGTCAGCAACAGCGGCACGATCGCGGTCAGTGGCAGCACCGTCATCGGCCAGCTCGGCGGGGTCGCGGGCGCCGTCACCCTGACCGGGACGGGCAGCCTTCTCACCGGCGGCAATCTCACCGTCGGCGAAGCGGGGTCCGGCTCGCTTTTCATCGCATCCGGCAGCTCCGCCGTCACCAACGGCCGGGTGACGCTCGGCACGAATTCGTCGGGCGCGGGCCTGATCGTCAATGAGGGCCAGATGACCACCGGCGACCGGCTCATCGTCGGCGAGGCGGGCTACGGCCATATCCGGACCATCGGGGCGACGGCGACGACGGCCACGGCGGGAGACATCGCACTCGGAGCCACCGCGACCGGCGTCGGCATCGCGATCACGAGCCAGGGCACCATGAGCGGCGGCGGACGCCTCGACGTCGGCGTGCGCGGCGAGGGATACCTGATCGTCGACCAGGGCGGCGAGGTCAACAATGGGGTCGGCGTCATCGCCAAGGAGCCGGGGGCGCGCGGCTATGCGCTCGTGACCGGCGCCGACAGCCTGTGGGACAATCGCCAGTCCCTCACCCTCGCCTCGGAGAGCAACACCGCCGGCGTCCTCGTCATCAACGACGGCGGCACGGTGCGCATCGCCGACGGCGAGGGCACGCTGGTCATCGGCGAGAAAGCCGGCTCCACCGGCATCCTCAACATCGGTGCCATGTCGCCGCAGGGCGTCGACTACGGCTTGCACGCGGATGTGAAGACCTATCTCGGCGGCACCGACACGGATGCGAATGCGCGTGCGCCGGGCACGCTCGACGCCGCCTTCGTCCGCTTCGGAGAGGGCGCCGGCACGGTCAATTTCAAGCATACGGGCGACGAGGCCCTCGACTACCGCTTCAAGGCCGGCTTCGTCGGCCTCGGCACCGTCAACCATTTCGAGGGCTTTACGGTGCTGGACGGGGATTCGTCCGGCTTCACCGGCCCGGCCCACGTCCACGGCGGCACCATGGTCGTCAACAACGTGCTCGCCGGCAACGTCACGGTGCATTCGGGCGGCACGCTGCGCATCGGCCACGAGGGGCCGAACGACACCGGCGAGACCGGCCACGTCGTCAACGACATCGTCAATGACGGCGTCGTGCAGTTCAACCGGTCCAACGCCTATACCTACGGCCAGGTCATCAGCGGGACGGGCGCCGTCGAGCAGATCGGCACCGGGACGACGATTCTGACCGGCGCCAATACCTATACCGGCCCCACCACCATCTTCCGCGGCACGCTGCAGCTGGGCGACGGCGGCACCACCGGCTCCATCGACGCCACCTCCGGTGTCGACATCCGCGCCGACGGCACCCTCGCCTTCAACCGCTCCGACGTGAAGGTCTTCGACCGTCAGATCACCGGTACCGGCACGATCAGGCAGATCGGCTCCGGCGTGACGCGCCTCACCGCCGACAGCTCGGGCTTCACGGGCAGTACTTTCATCGATGCCGGCACGCTCTCCGTCAACGGCATCCTCGGCGGCACGGTCGACGTCAACACCGGCGGCACGCTCGAAGGCCTCGGGCAGGTAGGTACCACCGTCGTGCATGCCGGCGGCACCATCGCCCCGGGCAACGCGACCGATCCGGGCAGGACACCCATCGGCACGCTCACGATCGCCGGCAACTTCACGCAGGAGGCCGGCTCCTTCTACCAGACCGAGGTGCGCTCGACCGGCGAGAGCGACCTGATCCACGTCACTGGCACGGCGACGATCGATCCGGGCGCCGTCCTCAACGTGACCAAGATCGATCCGGCCCGCTACGAGCTCGAGCACCGCTACACGGTGCTGACGGCGGACGGGGGCCGCACCGGCACCTACACGCTGACCGGCGATACGTGGGTGTCGACCTTCTACCGGGTGGAGGACCATTACGACGCCAACAACGTCTATCTCGACGTGGCGCAATATCGTCTGTTCCAGGAGGCCGGGCGCACGGTCAACCAGATCAACGCGGCGACGGCGGCGCAGGAGCTCAAGTGGCAGCGCGATCCCGCCACCAACTACCCGACCAACGCACTCTTCCGCGCCATCGCCTATCTGCAGACGGACGAGGAGGCGCGCTACGCCTTCGACCAGATCTCGGGTGAGATCTACGCCTCGACCAAGGCCGGGCTCCTGGAGGAGAGCCGCTTCATCCGCGAGGCGACGGGCAACCGCCTGCGCAGCGCCCTCGGCGGCCTCGGCCGCAAGATGCCCACGCACGAGCCGAGCCGCAACATCAAGGACCCGATGCCGCGGCAGGTCCCGCCCAGGATCGAGGACGGTCTCGTCCTGTGGGGGCAGGGCTTCGGCACATGGAGCAGCACCAACGGCGATGGCAATGCCGCCTCGCTCGATCACAGCACGGGCGGCTTCCTCATCGGCGCGGATGTGCCGGTCGCGGAGAGGTTCCGCGTCGGCCTCGTCGGCGGCTACAGCAAGTCCCGGTTCAGCGTCGACGAGCGCCATTCGCGGGCATCAAGCGACAATTATCACATCGGCCTCTATGGCGGGGCGGAATGGAACCGGCTCGGCCTGCAGCTCGGCGCCAGCTACACCTGGCACGACATCTCGACCACGCGCGACGTGCGCTTCCCCGGCTTCTCGGAGAGCCTGGCCTCGAGCTATGACGCCAGCACGCTGCAGGCCTACGGCGATCTCGGCTACGCGATTCGCTGGAACGCGCTGAAGCTGGAGCCTTTCGGCGGCCTCGCCTATGTCAGGCTCGAGGAGGACGGCTATCGCGAAAAGGTTGGTGTCGCCGCCCTGACCGGCACCGGCCATTCCTCGGACAAGCTCTATGGCACCCTGGGCCTGCGCCTCGAGCGCCAGTTCGACCTCGGCGACATGGCGCTGACCGCCCGCGGCATGCTCGGCTGGCGCCATGCCTTCGGCAAGTCGACGCTCAGCGCCGTCCATGCCTTTGCCGGCAGCAGCCCCTTCACGGTCTACGGCGTGCCGATCGCGAAGAACGTGGGTGTCGTGGAGGCGGGCCTCGACGCCGCCTTCACGAAGGACCTGACCGTGGGTGTCGCCTATTCGGGGCAGTTCAGCAAGTCGACCGAGATGCACGGCGTCCACGGCAATGTGAACTGGAAATTCTGAAGGTGGCCTGTCGAGCCGGCTCCGGTTCACGCCGGAGCCGGCCGATTGCCTCCCCGGTGCCGGTCACGCTTCCCGCGGCCGTCGACGATCAACGCGCGCCTCGCGCTGACGATGCCTCCCCACAATGCCGCCGGCGAGCCATGCAATCGGCGCGCTTGCCTTTCCCGTTGCGCCGGGCGATGCACGGATATTGAGCAGGTCGGCACATGTCCTGCCACGGGGAGACGCACCATGTCGGCAACACCGGCACGCGAGGATGACGCGGCCGCCTCCAAGGCGTCGCCGCCCGGCAACGCCCTCCTGGGCATCAGCCTGATGATGCTCGGCATCTTCATGTTTTCCGTCAACGACGTGCTCGGCAAATGGCTGGTCGCCACCTTCACGGTGGCGCAGGTGCTGCTGATCCGCAGCTTCGCGGCGCTTCTCGTCCTTGCACCCTTCGTGTGGCGCGAGGGCCTCGGCAATATCCTCACGCTGCCGAAGCCGGGGCTGCAGCTCGCCCGCGTCGTCTTCGCCACCTTGGAAGTCGTGTTCTTCTACTGGGCGGTCATCGGCCTGCCGCTCGCCGACGTCGTCACCTATTATCTCGCCGGCCCCATCTACGTGACGGCGCTGTCGGCGCTCTTCCTGCGCGAGAAGGTCGGCTGGCGGCGCTGGACGGCGGTGCTCGTCGGCTTTGCCGGCGTTCTCATCGCGCTGCGCCCGTCGGCGGCGACGCTCGACGTCTATGCGCTCGTGGCGCTGCTCGGCAGCATCTTCTTCGCGCTCTTGATGATCACGACGCGCCACCTGCGCGGCACGAGCGACACGTCCCTCGTCTTCTGGCAGACGCTCGGCGCGCTCGTCTTCGGCATCGCGCTCGCGCCCTTCGGCTGGGTGCCGCCGGAGGCGGGCGATTTCGCGCTGCTGTCTCTCCTCGGCGTCGTGGCGCTCGCGGCCCACATCAGCGTGACGCGGGCGCTCAAGCACGCCAGCGCTTCGGTGCTCGCGCCCTACCAGTACATGCTGATCGTCTGGGCGGTCATCCTCGGCTATCTCGTCTTCGGCGACATCCCGGATGCGGCCATGCTCGCGGGCGCGGCCATCATCATCGCGGCGGGCCTCTTCATCTTCCTGCGCGAGCAGACGCTGCTGCGCCGGCGCTGACCCCGCGGGCTCGACAAAGCCGCCGGGCCTGCTAATCGGGAAGGGTTCGAAACGACGCTGAACGAGCGAGGCAGGCGGTGACGACCGAGGACAACCGGCAGCAGATGCAATCCCCCTCCTACCGCCTGCCGGCGCTGGACCAGGACTTCCTGCTCGGGGATTCCATGCGCGGCGTGCGCTTCCTGCTCGAATATGCCAAGGCCGAGGAGGCGCTGCGCGACTGGGGCGTGCGCTCCACCATCGTCGTCTTCGGCACCGCGCGCGCCCGGCCGCTCGACGCTGCGGCCGAGGACGAGGCGATCGGCGACCGCGAGCGCAAGCAGCTCGCCCGCCGCGCCCGCTGGTACGAGGAGGCGCGCCGCTTCGGCCGCATCGCCTCCGAGCGTGGCGGGGCCATGGAGCACGGCGACGGCCAGCGCGACAACGTCATCGCCACGGGCGGCGGGCCCGGCATCATGGAGGCGGCGAACCGCGGCGCCTTCGAGGCCGGCGCGCCCTCCATCGGCTTCAACATCACCCTGCAGCACGAGCAGGAGCCGAACGCCTATTCGACGCCCGAGCTCACCTTCCGCTTCCATTATTTCGCGATGCGCAAGATGCATCTCGCCATGCGCGCCAATGCCCTCGTCGTCTTCCCCGGCGGTTTCGGCACGCTCGACGAATTGTTCGAGCTGCTCACCCTGCAGCAGACGCAGAAGGCGCCGCGCCTGCCCGTCGTGCTCTACGACGAGAGCTACTGGCGCTCGATCATCAATTTCAACGCCCTGGCCGAGGAGGGGACGATCTCCCCGCACGATCTCGAGCTGATCGATTTCGCCGAGAGCGCCGAGGAAATCTGGGATAAGCTCGTTGCCTCCGGCCTCAGGCTGCCCTCACAATCGCCCTGATCCGAATCGGCCCGAGCGGCAAGGGCGGCCCCATGAGCGACAGCATCACCCCGCGCCAGCAGGACATCCTGGCCATCGCGCGCGTCCAGGGCCGTGTCAATGTCGAGGATCTCGCCGGGCGCTTCGAGGTGACGCCGCAGACCATCCGCAAGGATCTCAACGAGCTCTGCGACCGGCGGCTGATGACGCGGGTGCACGGCGGCGCCATCGTCGTCTCGGGCGTCGAGAACCTGTCCTACGAGGCCCGCCGCCTCATCGCCCACACCAGCAAGCGGGCGATCGGCGAGGCGGCGGCGCGGCTGGTGCCCAACAACGCCTCGCTCTTCATCAACATCGGCACGACGACGGAGGAGGTGGCGCGCGCGCTCGTCGACCACGAGGGCCTGCTCGTCATCACCAACAACCTCAACGTGGCGACGCTGCTTTACCGCCACCCGGCCATCGAAGTCATCCTCGCGGGCGGGCCGGTGCGCCGCGCCGACGGGGCCATCATCGGCTCGGCCGCGGTCGAGTTCGTGCGCCAGTTCAAGGTGGACTATGCGGTCATCGGCGCCTCGGCCATCGACGAGGACGGTGCGCTGCTCGATTTCGACTACCGGGAGGTGCGAGTGGCGCGCGCCATCATCGAGAATGCGCGCCGCGTCGTCCTCGTCGCCGATGCGCACAAGCTCGACCGCACGGCGCCGGTCCGCATCGCCGACCTGCGCGAGGTCGATGTCTTCGTGACCGACCGGCTGACCTCCGCCCCCTTGCGCGAGTTGTGCGCCGAGCACGGCGTGGAGATCGTCGAGGTGGGCGAGACGCAGGTCGAGGAGGCGTAGCCGCGCGCGCTGCGCTAGGATAGCCGCTCCCGGCCGGGCGCCATGTGCGCCCCGGCACGGACGGTGCGCGCCGCGAGCGCGCCTCATGGGCCGTTGCACGCTGAAAGGAGCGGACGATGGCACTCTACCGACAGCGACTGCCGCAGCTCGACGGTCAGCCCTTCCTGGCGGATGGCGGGCTGGAGACCACCCTCGTCTTTCACGACAATCTCGACCTGCCCTGCTTTGCCGCCTTTCCTCTCGTGCTCGACGAGGAGGGCCGCGAGCGCCTGAGCCGTTATTTCGTGCCCTATCTCGAGCTCGCCCGCGCCCGCGGCGTCGGCTTCGTGCTCGACACGGCGACGTGGCGGGCCAGCCCTGAGTGGGGTGCGCGCCTCGGCTATACCATGGCCGACCTCGCCCGGGTGCAGCGGGCCTCCGTCACGCTTGCGGAGGAGCTGCGCCGGCGTTTCGAGGCCGCCGGCACCCCCATCGTCATCAACGGGGCCATCGGCCCGCGCGGCGACGGCTATGTCGCCGACACCAGCATGTCGCCCGCGGAGGCGGAGAGCTACCACGGCCATCAGGTCGACGCGCTCGCGGCGACGGAGGCCGACATGGTGAGCGCCATCACCATGACCTATGCGCGCGAGGCCGCCGGCATCGCCCGCGCTGCGCGGGCGAACGCCATGCCGGTCGCCATCTCCTTCACGGTGGAGACAGACGGGCGGCTGCCGTCCGGCGAGAGCCTTGCCGAAGCCATCGCGATGGTGGATGACGAGACCGGCGGCTATCCCGCCTATTACATGATCAACTGCGCGCACCCGACGCATTTCGCCGGGATGCTCGACGAGGCGGCCGCGGATGCCCCCTGGCGCCGCCGCATCGGCGGCATCCGCGCCAATGCCTCGGCCATGAGCCATGCCGAGCTCGACGCGGCGACCGAGCTCGATCCCGGCGATCCGGCCGACCTCGGCCGGCGCTACAGGACGTTGCGCCAGGGGCTCATGCAGCACGTGTGCGTGCTCGGCGGCTGCTGCGGCACCGACATCCGCCACCTGCGCGCGATCTGCGAGGAGTGCCTCGACTGACACCGCTCAGGCGGCGATCCGCTCCGCCTGATAGCCGGCTTCATCGATCGCGCGGCGGATCTCGGCCTCGTCGCGCCTCGTCTTGACCGTCACCTTGCGGGCGGGAAGGTCGACGGCAACCTCGGCGTGGGCATCGAGCGCCTTGACGGCGCGCTCGATGGCCGCGACGCAATGGCCGCAGCTCATCTCGGGAACCTGGAACGTGAGCATGGATGATCTCCGGAATGAATGATTCCGGCCCTGTCTAATCCTTCCCATCATGGTAAGGTCAAGCGGCGTCAGCCGATGGAGGGCCCTTGCAACGGCCCTTGCAACGGCCCTTGACCTTCCCATCATGGGAAGCCTCATGTGAGGGGCAACTTCGAGACATGTGGGAGTTGCCGATGAAGAGATCACCCGACGAGGCCGGTTCGGCCGGCGCCGTCGCCGCGCAGGGCCCGACGGTCTTCCTGCCCATCGAGGGCATGACCTGCGCCTCCTGCGTGCGGCGCGTCGAGAGGGCCATCGCCGGCGCCTCCGGTGTCGCGGCGGCCGACGTCAATCTCGCGACCGAGCGGGCGCGGATCGCCTTCGCCGGCCGCGACGCCGACATCGCGCCCGTCGTCGCCGCCGTCGCCGAGGCCGGCTATTCGGTCGCCGTCGAGACCAGCCGCTTCGCCGTCGACGGCATGACCTGCGCCTCCTGCGTCGCGCGCATCGAGAAGGCGCTCCGCGCGGTGCCCGGCGTTATCGCGGCGAGCGTCAACCTCGCCACCGGCGAGGCCCTCGTGCGGCATGCCGCAGGTACGGTCGACGCGGCTGCGCTCGTCGCGGCGGTGGAGCGGGCCGGCTACGGCATGCGCCCGCTCGACGGGGTCGCGGCCGGCGAGGCCGAGGCGACGGACCGGCGCGACGAGGAGGCGCGCATCCTGCGCCGCGACGTCGTCCTGGCCGCCGTCATGACGCTGCCGATCGTCGTCGTGGAGATGGGGGCTCATCTCTTCTCCGATTTCCACCACTGGGTGATGGCGACGCTCGGCGATCTCAACTGGCCGCTGCAGTTCGCGCTGACGGCCGCCGTGCTCGCCCTGCCCGGCCGCCGCTTCTTCGCGAAGGGCGTGCCCGCCCTGCTGCGCGGCGCGCCGGACATGAACGCCCTCGTCGTGCTCGGCGCGGGCGCGGCCTTCCTCTATTCGAGCGTGGCGACCTTTGCCTCCGCCCTGCTGCCGGCCGAGACGACCCACGTCTATTTCGAGGCGGCGGCGGTCATCGTCACCCTCATCCTCGTCGGCCGCTATCTGGAGGCGCGGGCGAAGGGCCGCACCGGCGAGGCCGTGCGCCGCCTCGTCGGCCTGCAGCCGCGCACGGCGCGCGTCCTGCGCGACGGCATCGAGCGCGAGATCGCCATCGGCGATGTCGCGGCGGGCGATGTCGTCGTGGTGCGCCCGGGCGAGCGCATCGCCGTCGACGGCGAGGTCGTGGACGGCCGTTCCTTCGTCGACGAATCGATGATCACGGGCGAGCCGGTGCCCGTCGCCAAGGAGGCGGGGGCGGAGGTGGTGGCTGGCACCGTCAACGGCACCGGCTCCTTCACCTTCCGCGCCACCAAGGTGGGCGCCGAGACGCTGCTCGCCCAGATCATCCGCATGGTCGAGGCGGCCCAGGGCGCGAAGCTGCCCATCCAGGGCCTCGTCGACAAGGTCACGGCCTGGTTCGTGCCGGCGGTCGTCGCCGTCGCGAGCGCGACCTTCCTCGCCTGGCTGGCCCTCGGCCCCGATCCGGCCCTGTCCTTTGCGCTCGTCAATGCGGTCGCGGTGCTCATCATCGCCTGCCCCTGCGCCATGGGGCTCGCGACACCCACCTCGATCATGGTCGCCACGGGCCGGGCGGCGGAGCTCGGCGTCCTCTTCCGCAAGGGGGACGCGCTGCAGAGCCTGCGCGGCGTGCGCACCGTCGCCCTCGACAAGACGGGCACCCTGACCGAGGGCCGGCCGTCGCTGACCGACCTCGTCACCGCGGAGGGCTTCGACGAGGCCGAGGTGCTCAGCCTCCTCGCCTCGGCCGAGGCGCGCTCCGAGCACCCGATCGCCCAGGCGGTGGTGCGCGCCGCCGAGGAGCGGGGCCTTGGCCTCGCCCCCGCCGAGGCCTTCTCGGCGGATCCCGGCTTCGGCGTCAGCGCCGTCATTGCGGGCCGCCGGGTCGAGGTCGGCGCGGACCGCCTGATGCAACGGCTCGGCGTGGCCGTCGCGCCCTTCGCCGAAGAGGCGGCGCGGCTCGCGGACGAGGGGCGCACGCCGCTCTATGTCGCCGTCGACGGGCGTCTCGCCGCCATCGTCGCCGTCGCGGACACGGTCAAGCCCTCGACGCCGGCCGCCCTGGCGGCCCTGCATGCGCTCGGCCTCTCCGTCGTGATGATCACGGGCGACAACCGGCGCACGGCCGAGGCGGTCGCCCGGCGTCTCGGCATCGACGCCGTGGAGGCGGAGGTCTTGCCCGGCGGCAAGGTCGAGGTCGTCGAGCGGCTGAAGCGCGCCGGCCCCGTCGCCTTCGTCGGCGACGGCATCAACGATGCGCCGGCGCTCGCCGCCGCCGATGTCGGCATCGCCATCGGCACCGGGACGGATGTCGCCATCGAGAGCGCCGACGTGGTGCTGATGTCGGGCGCTCTCACCGGGGTCGCGACGGCGCTCGCCCTGTCGCGGGCGACCATGCGCAACATCACCGAAAACCTCTTCTGGGCCTTCGCCTACAACGTCGCGCTCATCCCCGTGGCGGCGGGCGTGCTCTATCCGGCTGCCGGCATCCTGCTGTCGCCGATGCTGGCCGCCGGTGCCATGGCCCTGTCGAGCGTCTTCGTCGTCACCAACGCCCTGCGGCTGCGGCGGTTTTCGCCGCCGCAGCCGGCAGGCGCCGGAAGCTGAGGAGCAAACCCATGAATATCGGCGAAGCCGCGGCCGCCTCCGGCGTCTCGGCCAAGATGATCCGCTACTACGAACAGATCGGCCTCGTCGCCGGCGTCGCGCGCACCGAGGCGGGCTACCGCGTCTATTCGACGAGCGATATCCACCGGCTGCGCTTCATCCGCCGTGCGCGCGACCTCGGCTTCTCCGTCAAGGAGATCGGCGAGCTGCTCGCCCTCTGGGCCGACCGCGGTCGCGCCAGCGCCGACGTCAAGCGCATCGCCACCACCCATATCGCCGATCTCGAGGAGAAGATGCGGCAGATCCGCGAGATGGTGAGCACGCTCAGGCATCTCGCCGACCATTGCCAGGGCGACGACCGGCCCCACTGCCCCATCATCGACAACCTCGCCCGAGGCGACCTCGACGAGGAGCCGCAGAAGCGGGCGGCGAGGCACCCTGCGCGGGTGTGACGGCGGGATGCTCAGCCCGGGTTGAAGGTGGTCGCGCCGAGACGGTGGCGCAGCTCGATGCAGTGGAACTGCGCGAAGACCTGCGTCAGCCAGTCCCGCAGGCAGCTGCGGGCCACCATGGAGGGCAGGCCGTGTTCGGCGTCGGTCCCCTCGACGAGCCCGAGCCGCATGCGTTCCAGCCGGCGCAGGATGGAGGGTGCGAGCGGGGGGATCGCTAGGCAATGCTCGAAACGCGCGAAGGCCGAGCCGGCCGCCTCGCAGATGTGCTCGTTGAGCACGACGATGGTCTCCGCCGGATTGATGCGGGCGCGCAGCTGCGCGGCATGGACGTCGAGCTCCTCGAGCGAACTTCCGTGCAGCAGCAGCACCAGCCTGAAGTCGCGCAGGGCGGCTTCCGAGGCGAAGTCCATCTGCTCCATGAGGTCG
Source organism: Chelatococcus caeni (assembly GCF_014196925.1). Lineage (GTDB taxonomy): Bacteria > Pseudomonadota > Alphaproteobacteria > Rhizobiales > Beijerinckiaceae > Chelatococcus_A > Chelatococcus_A caeni. Next base: position 39,524 of record NZ_JACIEN010000006.1, read on the forward strand.
AGGAACGGCTCGTAGGAGCCGTGCCACAGGTCGACGATACGCGCTTCCGGCCCCGCCTGCAGCATGCCCTCGAACAGCCGCATCTGTCCGGCGGTGGTGGAGAGGTTGACGATCTCGGCCGCGCCGTTGGTTGTCGCAGTCAGCTCCGCATCGTGCGGGTTGAGGTCGAAGGCCAGGGGCGGTGGCCCGTTCGCCCGGCAGAACTCCAGGAAGAGTCGCGCGGAGAGGGTCTTGCCGGCGTGCGCCAGAGGCCCGCAGGCGATGAAGATGGGCGTCCAGCCACTCATGAGGACGTGCCGCATTGGGGCTTCCAACTGGTTGCGCCGGTCCCGCTCAGGCTTTCGCCGAGCGGGCCGTCATGATGTCGTGGAAATGCACGCGGTCGAATTCCGCGCAGACGGCCCGCAGCCAGGTGCGGACATAGCCGCGCAGCACGAAGGAATAGCCGGCCTCCTCGCCGTCGCGCGTCCTGTCGGCGACGAAGGTGGAAAAGCTGGTTCCCGCGAGCTCCACCTGCTCGTAGGCCATCTCGTTGAGCTTCGGGATGGTGATCTCGCCCGCGCATTTGACCTTGCCGAAATAGGCCTTCGACGTCGTCGGGCTCCAGTCGAAGAAGGTCGTGTCGTTCATCTTGTTCTTCACCAGGAAATAATGGGCGTCATCCGTGAAGGGAGCGGTCTCGGCGATCTCGTCCAGCGAGGCGATGGACGGCCCGAGGACATGCAGGATGATGAAATTGAAGCGCTTTTCGGCCACCGCCTCGAGAAAGCCCATGTCACGCAGGGCGGCGAGGGTGCGGACCATCTGTCCGGCGCACACGTCGATGACGCTTGCCTTGACGTCGGTGCGCGAGAGCGTGTCGACGATGCGCATCTGGCCGGTCGTCTGGGTCAGGTCGACGATCTCGCTGATATCAGGGTGAAAACGCTGCAGCGTGCCGCGTGGGGCCTCGGTGTCGAAGGCGCGTGGCAGGACACTGCGCTCGTTGAGATAGTCGAGAAGGCTGCGGCACGTCGTGGTCTTGCCGACGCCGCCCTTGTCGGCGCCGACCAGGATAACCGTGTGTTTCATGAAAAACCCCACTGAAAAGAAAGGCTTGTGAAAAAGGACCGTGTGAAAGCAAAGGCATTATTCACGCAATGGTTGTGACACGTCAAGAATGCAATTTCAGTGGCAGGGTGCTGCTGCGGCGCCGGTTCATCATGTACCGGTAATCTCGCCGCTCTAGCAGGGCCTGCAGCGCCGCCATGGCGCATCATCGCAGCAGGCTGAACATGCGGATAACCGTTCATTATCGGCTCGTCCTGGTGTTGTCGGGGCTCGGCGTCGTGGCTTCGCTCGCCACCCTGCCGGTGACCTTCGTCCTCCATGGCGAGATTGCCGACCTGCCGCCCCGGCCGGTGCTGGTCGCCGGGATGATGCTGCAGGCATCGGTCGTCTTCGCGCTCGCCGCTCACCTCGGCCTGAGGGCCGCCGCACGCGTCGGGCTTCCCGGAGCGCCGCTGCTGGTGGCGCTGGCCGGCGGGCGGCCCGCGCCTCTTGCGGACGCGCGTCTTGGCCGGGCGGTGGCGGCCGGGCTCTGTACCGGCCTTCTGGTGGTGGCTGCGGATGTGCTCCTCTTCCGCGGCATTCTGCCGCCGTCGGCGGCCGCCTTCGGCGAGGTCGTCCTGTGCAAGCGTCTCCTCGCCGGTCTTCTCTATGGCGGCCTCGCCGAGGAGATCCTGCTGCGCCTCTTCCTCTTGTCCGCGCTCGTCTATCTTCTTGCGCGGGGCTGGCGCGCAGGCGCGCGGGCAGGGGCCGCGCCGATCGTCCTCGCCATCGTGATAGCGGCCCTGGTCTTCGGCCTCGGCCATCTGCCGGCGACGGCGGCCCTCGTCCCGCTGACGCCGGCGATCATCCTGCGTGCCTTGCTGCTCAACGGCCTCGTGGGTGTCGTCTGCGGGCTCATCTACGTCCGGCGGGGGCTGGAGGCCGCGATGGCCGCCCATGCGGCCGCGCATCTTCCCCTGCAGATCGCGCCGATGCTGCTCATGTCCTGAGGGCGGGCGCCTCATCGTGCAGGAGATGTTCAGCCCTTCACGCGTGCTGCACGCCGCGCCTCTGCGGGCGGGCGGTGATGCGATAGACCGCCGCCGGTGGCACGTTGCGCACGGTACGGCCGAGGAGCGTCGCCTTGAGGCCGAGCCGGTCGAGGATGGTCCGCGGCACGGGGCAGCGCATGCCGTAGGTGAACTGGTAGAAGGCGCCCTGCGGCCTGAGGTGACGAAAGGCGCCGTCGAGAACGGCCATGACCTTGCGCGGCGACAGGTTGAGCAGCGGCAGGCCGCTGACGACGGCCCCGGCCGGACGTCCGTCGAACAGCTCGACCTGGGCAAGGCGGGCCGCGTCCATCCACAGCACCCGGGCCCTGCCGAAGCGCGCCTGCAGCAGGCGGGCGAAATCGGAGCCGTATTCGACGAGAACGAGGTCGCGGGCGTCGACGCCGCGGGCGAGGATCGCCTCGGTGAAGGCGCCGGTGCCGGGGCCGAGCTCGATGATGGGGGCCGAGCCCGGCCCGATCTCGCGCGTGATGAGCTCGGCGAGTGCGGGGCCGGATGGCGCAACGGCACCGACATGGACCGGGTCGGCGCACCAGGCGCGCAGGAACTGGACGAGATCGGACGGACGGGCGACGGACATGGCTTGCGACGATCCTTCCTATGGCGGGCCCCATGCGCTTGTCGCCGGCCCGGATTGTGGAAGCATGACGCCCGCCCGGATCAGTCCTCCGGCTGCGGCAGGGTGATGCGGAAGCAGGCGCCGCCGCCGGGCGCATCGACGACGGCGATGGTGCCGTCGTGCAGACGCACGATCTCGACGACGAGATGCAGCCCGAGGCCGGTGCCGTGCGAGCGCGTGTCGAGGCGCTGGAAAGGCTCGAAGATCTGCTCGCGCTGGGCCGCAGGGATGCCGTTGCCGTCGTCCGCGATCTCGACGATGCCGCCTTCGGCAACTGTTATGGTGATGAGGCCGGGCCGGCCGGCATGGTCGATGGCGTTCTGCACGAGATTGGTCAACGCCCGCGCCAGCCCGAGCGGGTCGCCACGCACCTTCATCGTCTTCACACGCGCCTCGAACGACAGCTCGAAGCCCGCGGCGATGGCGAGCGGGGCAAGGTCGGCGGCGACCTCGCGCGCCAGGGCGACGAGGTCGAGGGTCGTCATGGCACAGGGCGCCGCATCGATGCGCTGCAGGTCCAATAGCTGGCCCGCGAGGTTGGAGAGGCGGGCAGCGTCGGCGAGCAGGCGCTGCCGCTGCGGGCTGTCGTCGAGCGCCTCGAGCCGCGTCGTCAGGATGGCGATGGGCGTGCGCAGCTCGTGCGCGGCATCGACGAGGAACCGCTGGCGCCGCTCGTAGCCGTCGTCGAGACGGGCGAGGGCGTCGTTGACGGCCGTGACGAGCGGCACGACCTCGGCCGGCACGCCGTCGAGCGGCAGGCGCCCGCCGCGCCGGCCGGCGTCGATCTGGCGCGCCTTCTCGGCGACGGTCCTCAGGCCGGACAGCGCCCGGCCGACGACGAGCGGCGTTGCGGTCAGCGTCGCCAGTGCCATGACGAGGACGATGGGCAGGACGATCCCGGCGACGCTGATCGCGACCGCCCAGACGACGCGTCGCAGGGGGATGTAGCTGCCGGGTCCGGTCAGCACCTGCACGCGTCCGGCGGCCGTGTCCATCTGCTTCAGGCGGGCGATCTGCCGTGGCGGATCGCCGAGGTTCCAGCCGAAGCGGGCCTGGCCGACCCCCATGGCGACGGCGCCGATGCGCGCATATTCCTCCGGCACCCGTCCTTCGGAGAGGATGATGCCATCCTTGTCGCGCACGACGAACCACAGATCGGGCGAGCGCCGTCGCAAGTCGGCGAGCTGCCGCGTCGGACGAAGGACGAGGCCGCCGCCGCTGTCGCGCCCGAGGGCATGGGCCACCGCCTCGAGGATCGCGTCCTCGGGCTCGAGCTTGCTGGCGAAGTGGCCGCCCAGCCAGAGCGCGAGGAAGGCCGCGACGACGACGAGCGCGATGACGGCGGCCTGCACCGCGATGAGCCGCGTCACCAGGCGCCGCTTGAGCGAATGGCGCGTTCCGCCCCTCATGTGGCGGGCCGCAGCAGGTAGCCGACGCCGCGGACATTGTGGATCTCGAGCCCCGCCCCGGCTTCGGTCAGCTTGCGGCGCAGGCGCGAGACATGGGCATCGAGCGCGTTGGACTGGATCTCGTCGCTGTAGCCGTAGACCGCTTCCTCGAGCACGGCGCGCATCACGGTGCGGCCGGCACGGCGCAGCAGCGTCTCGAGCACCAGGAGCTCACGGCGCGGCAGGTCGAGGCGCGCGCCCCCGACGTTCGCCTCGCGATGCTCGGTGTCGAAGGTCAGATGGCCGATGCGCAGCGAGCGCTGCGAGACGGCGCCCGGCCGGCGCAGGATGGCACGCAGGCGCGCCAGCAGTTCCTCGACGGCGAAGGGCTTGGGCACATAATCGTCGGCGCCGGCGTCGAGGCCGGCAATCCGGTCCTCGATGTCGCCGCGGGCTGTCAGCACGATGACCGGCAGATGGCGCAACGCCTCGCGTTCGCCGCTCCTGAGCCCGCGGACGAGGTCGAGGCCTTCGCCGTCCGGCAGGCGACGGTCGACGAGAACGGCGTGGTGCACGTCGCCCGCCAGCGCCTCGCGCGCCTCGGCGAGGCTCGTCACGTGATCGAGCACGATGTCGTGGCGCTGCAGGGCCGACGCCAGGGCGCCGGCCATCTCGACCTCATCTTCGACGAGCAGGATCCGCAATGGTCGCTCCGCTGTGCCGGACCATCATCTGTGAGCGGCGATCATTGCGGAAGCGTTGCGCCGCGCGGGTCCTGCCGTGCCCGGAATGAAAAAGGGCCGCGCGTGGCGGCCCTTCGCTCGTCCCGGCCGGCAGGCGCGGCTCACGCGGCCGTCGCGAGCGCGGCGGCCTCCAGCGCCACGGCGGCGGATTGGATGATGGCGGCGAAGCGCACCGCCGTCTGCACGGTGGCCGTCGGCAGGCCGGCATCCTTGAGCACCTTCTCGTGCGCGTCGATGCACATGCCGCAGCCGTTGATGGCCGAGACGGCCAGGGACCACAGCTCGAAATCGACCTTGTCGACGCCCGGGTTGCCGATGACGTTCATGCGCAGCTTCGCCGGCAGGGTGCCGTATTCCTTGTTCGAGGCAAGGTGCACGAAGCGGTAGTAGACGTTGTTCATCGCCATGATCGAGGCGGCGGCGCGGGCGGCGTCGAGTGCCACCGGCGACAGCTTGGCCTTGGCCTCGGCCTCGCAGGCGGCGGCCACCGCGGCGTTGCGGGTGGCGATGCCGCAGGCGAGGATGAGGCCGTATTTCTGCTGCTCGCTCAGGGTTTCGTCCTGCGCCAGCGACGAGAGGTTGAGCCGCACGTCCTTGGCGAAGTCGGGGATCTTGCTCTTCAGCGTGTCGAACGACATCGATTGCGTCCTTGGCTTCAAGGGCGGGTGAGGGCCGGGCATGCTCGCCCGGCCCCGCGGCTCACGCGGCCTTCAGCGTGGCGCCACCGACCTCGCGGTTGCAGGGGCAGAGCTCGTCCGTCTGCAGGGCGTCGAGAACGCGCAGCGTGTCCTTGGGGTTGCGGCCGACGTTGAGGTTGGTCGCATAGACGTGCTGGATGGTGTTCTCGTTGTCGACGATGAAGGTGTAGCGGTAGGCGACACCGTCCGGCGAGCGCACGCCGAGCCCGTCGACCAGCGAGCCATTGGTGTCGGCGAAGGACCAGATCGGCAGCTTGTCGAGGTCGGGATGGGCGCGGCGCCAGGCGAGCTTCACGAACTCGTTGTCCGTCGAGCCGCCGAGGACGACGCAGTCACGGTCCGCGAACTCGCCGGCGAGGCGGGCGAACTCGGCGATCTCGGTCGGGCACACGAAGGTGAAGTCCTTCGGATAGAAGAAGATCACCTTCCACTTGCCGGCAAAGCTCTCGTCCGTGATCGTCTCGAAGGCGCTCTGGCCGTTCTCTTCGTGGTTGTTGAAGCCGGGCTTGACGCCGGTGACGCTGAACGAGGGGAGCTTGTCGCCGATTCCGAGCATGTCGCTTCTCCGCAAAGCAGTGGCCGCGCTGCGCCTGCCGCGCCCGCGCCGCCGAGGGAAAATTGGCTGGAAGGAGCCGTGGATACGGCTCCTGTGCATCGCACAAATCATGCACTGCGCCGCGACAATAGCCGCCCGGCGGCGAATGTAAATTGCGCAGGCCGCATGGCGGGCCCGGTGCGACGAATGGCTCGGGATTGGCCGTTTCCCTCCCCCCTTGCGGGGGAGGGTAGGGAGGGGGGTGGTGCAGCCCGGATGATCGCTGTGCTCTTGCGTCGCGGACCCCCACCCCCACCCCTCCCCACAAGGGGGAGGGGGGCGGCCCCGTCCCTCTATTCCCCCATCGCGATCAGGCTGGCATTGCCGCCGGCCGCCGCGGTGTTGATCGTGACCGTCTGCTCGGTGGCGAAGCGCAGCAGGTAGTGCGGCCCGCCGGCCTTCGGCCCGGTTCCGGAGAGGCCGTGGCCGCCGAAGGGCTGGGTGCCGACCACCGCGCCGATCATGTTGCGGTTGACGTAGACGTTGCCCGTCTCGAGCCGTGCGACGATCTGCGCGACCGTGTCCTCGATGCGCGAGTGGATGCCGAGCGTCAGGCCGTAGCCCGTCGCATCGATGGCGGCGATCACGTCGCCGAGCTTGTTCGCCCTGTAGCGCACGACGTGCAGGATGGGGCCGAAGACCTCCTCCTTGAGGTCGCGCGCGCTGGCGAGCTCGAAGACGTGCGGGCCGACGTAGGTGCCGGGCGCCGGGCCGGGTATGGCAAGATGCGTGCGGGCGCTCGCCTTCATCGCCTTGGCATGGGCCTCGAGCTTCTCCTTGGCCTCGGCGTCGATCACGGGCCCCACATGGACGGATGGATCGCGCGGATCGCCCACCTTGAGCTCGCGCGCGGCGCCCACCACCATCTCGATCATCCGGTCGGCGACATCCTCCTGCACGCACATGAGCCGGAGCGCCGAGCAGCGCTGGCCGGCGGAGCGGAAGGCGGACATGACGACGTCGTCGGCCACCTGCTCGGGCAGAGCGGTCGCGTCGACGATCATGGCATTGATGCCGCCCGTCTCGGCGATGAGCGGCACGATCGGCCCGTCCTTGGCGGCAAGCGTGCGGTTGATGATGCGCGCGACCTCGGTCGAGCCGGTGAAGACGACGCCGGCGACGGCCGGGTGGGCGACGAGCCGGGCGCCGATGCGTCCGTCGCCGGGCACGAAGTGGAGGGCGCTCTTCGGCACGCCGGCCTCGTGCAGCAGCTTCACCGCCTCGCAGGCGATGACGGGCGTCTGCTCGGCCGGCTTGGCGACGACCGAATTGCCGGCGACGAGCGCCGCCGTCACCTGCCCGAGGAAGATGGCGAGCGGGAAGTTCCAAGGCGAGATGGCGACGAAGGGGCCGCGCCCGCGCAGCACGAGGCGGTTCTCTTCGCCCGTCGGGCCCGGCATCACCGTGCCCTCGCCGAAGAGCCGCTCGGCCTGGCGCGCGTAATAGCGGCAGAAGTCGACCGCCTCGCGCAGGTCCGCCACTGCGTCGTCGAGCGTCTTGCCGGCTTCGACCTGCAGCAGGTTGAGGAACAGCCCGCGCCGCGCCTCCAGCAGGTCGGAGGCCTTGCGGATGGCTTCGGCGCGCGTCGCGGCGGGCGTTGCCGCCCAGGCACTAAACCCGGCCTTCGCTGCCGCCATCGCCGCATCGGCGGCAGCCTCGTCCGCATCCTCCACGACACCGGCGACGGTCCTGCCGTCGATGGGGCTGACGATTTCGCGCCGCGTGCCGGGCCGGGCTTCGCCATCGACGAGGGCGCGTGCGGGGGCCGACGGCAGCCCCGCCTTCTTCAGATCGTCCATGAGACGGGCGAACTCCTCCGCGTGGCCGAATTCGACGCCGGCGGAATTGACGCGGGAGCCATAGAGCGCCGCCGGCAAGGGCAGGCGCGGGTGGGCGGCGGCCTCGGGCGTGCCGATGATCGCGGCCGGCCGCCTGAGGATCTCGGCGATCGGCACGTTCGGGTCCGCGGCAACGGAGACGAAGGAGGAATTGGCGCCGTTCTCGAGCAGGCGGCGCACCAGATAGGCGAGGAGGTCGCGGTGCCCGCCGACCGGCGCATAGGTGCGGCAGGCGGTGCCGGGCACGGCCTCGAACAGCTTGCCGTAGAGCGCCTCGCCCATGCCGTGCAGGCGCTGGAACTCGAAGCCCTCCGTGTTGCCGGCAAGCTCGACGATGCTGGCGACGGTAAGCGCGTTGTGGGTGGCGAACTGCGGGAAGATGCGCGGGCGCAAGGCGAGCAGCTTCTCGGCGCAGGCCATGTAGTTGAGGTCCGTCATCGCCTTGCGGGTGAAGACGGGATAGCCGGCGAGGCCGCGCTCCTGCGCGCGCTTGACCTCGGTGTCCCAGTAGGCGCCCTTGACGAGGCGCACCATGAAGCGGCGGTCATGGCGCTCGGCGAGTTCGGCGATCCAGTCGATCACGGCTGCGGCGCGCTTCTGGTAGGCCTGGATGGCGAGGCCGAAGCCGTCCCAGCCGGCGAGGGAGGGAGCGGCGGCGACGGCGGCGATGACGTCGAGCGACAGCTCCAGCCGGTCCGCCTCCTCGGCGTCGATGGTGAAGTTGAGGTCGTAGCCCTTGGCCTTCTCGGCGAGCGCGATCACCTGCGGCACGAGCTCGGCCATCACCCGCGCGTGGCTCACCGCCTCGTAGCGGGGGTGCAGCGCCGAGAGCTTGACGGAGATGCCCGGACGGTTCGGCAGCGGCTCGTTGCCCGCGGCCCGGCCGATGGCGTCGATGGCATCGGCATAGGAGCGCCAGTAGCGGTCGGCATCCTCCTGCGTGCGTGCGCCCTCGCCCAGCATGTCGAAGGAGTAGCGGTAGATGCGGCCGGCGCCCGACTGGGCGCGCTTCAGCGCCTCCTCGATGGTCTGGCCGAGCACGAAGTGGTTGCCGAGCACCCGCATGGCCTGGCGCGTCGCCGTGCGAACCGCCGGCAGGCCGATGCGCTTGGCGAGCTGGCCGAGGATGCCCTCGGGCGTCTCGCCGGGCTGGATGATGCGTGCCGTGACGCCGAGCGCCCAGGCCGAGGCCGAGACGAGGAAGGCGTCGGACTTCGCCTCGTGGCGGGCGAAGTCGCCCTGGCCGAGCTTGTCCTCGATCAGCCGGTCGGCGGTGACGCTGTCGGGCACGCGCAGCAACGCTTCCGCCAGAACCATCAGCGCGAGGCCCTCGCGCGTCGACAACGAATATTCGCGCAGCAGCTCCTCGACGCCGCCGAGGCCGCCGCTCTTGGAGCGGATGGCCTCGATGAGGCTTCCCGCCAGCGTGTCGATGCGACGCTCGCGTTCCGGCGCCAGCGCGGCCCCGGCCATGAGGTCGCGGGCGATCGCCGCATCCTCGGGCGCGAAGGGGGCCCGGAAGGGCGGCAGGGCGGGGTCTGGCTGGCTGCTGGCGGAAGAGGCGGAACGCATCGACGATCAACTCCTTGAGAGATCGTCAGGATAACGCGGATATCGCCGTGGTTCGATTTGACGAAAGCGGGAATCGGCAGCAGGAATCACTATGAGAAGAGATTTAGATAGTGAGAGTGATAAGTGCTCGACCGGACTGACAAGCGCATCCTCGCCGTCCTGCAGGCGGACGGGCGCATCGCCACCGTGGAGCTCGCCGAGCGAATCGGCCTGTCGCCGACCGCGACGAGCGAGCGGCTGAAGCGCCTGACGCGCGAGGGCTACATCACCGGCTACGGCGCGCGGCTCGACCCGCGCAAGCTCGGCCTCGAGCTGATGGTCTTCGTCGAGGTGTCTCTCGACAAGACGACACCCGACATCTTCGAGCGTTTCGCCGAGGCCGTGCGCCGTGCGCCGGAGGTGCTGGAATGCCACATGGTTGCCGGCGGCTTCGACTATCTCGTCAAGACGCGCGTCGCCGACATGGCGGCCTACCGCCGCTTCCTCGGCGACGTGCTGCTGTCGCTGCCCGGCGTCACCGAGACGCGCACCTATGCCGTCATGGAGGAGGTGAAGAGCGACGGCGCGCTGCCGGTGGCATAGCCGGCCGGGCGGAGGGCGCCACCCGTCGCGAAACGTTAGGAAAAGATACGCTTTGTGACCGGCTGGCCGGCCATCGTCCTTGACAGGCGCGGCGGTGCCGTCACGATCAGCAGGAAGGAGCTCTTTCGCCGGTTTCGTTCCGGTACGAATATTGCTTCGACAACGATGACGCGCCTTACGCGTCCGCACGCTTCCAGTCTGGAGTCCGTCCGATGTCCCTTCCGTCCGTGTTGAGCCCCCTCGGTCAGTGCCGGCGTACCGCCTTGAGGACCTTCGCCGGCGTCTTCGCCGGTGCCGCCGCGCTCTGGGCGGGCGCCGCGGCGGCGCAGACGCCCCTGCGTTTCACGCTCGACTGGCGGTTCGAGGGGCCGGCGGCGCCGTTCCTGGTCGCCATCGACAAGGGCTATTTCAAGGACGAGGGGCTGGACGTCACCATCGACACCGGCAACGGCTCGCGCGAGGCCATCCCGCGTGTCGCCTCGGGCACCTATGACATGGGCTTCGGCGACATCAACTCGCTGGTGCGCTTCCGCGACGAGAACCCCAATGTCGACGTGAAGGCGGTGATGATGGTCTACGACCGGCCGCCCTTCTCCATCATCGGCCGCAAGAGCCGCGGCATCTCCACCGATCCCAGGAGCCTCGAGGGCAAGACCTTCGGCGCCCCGGTCGCCGACGGCGCCTTCGCCCAGTGGCCGATCTTCAAGCAGGTCAACGGGCTCGACGATTCCAAGATGAAGTTCGAGAACGTCGGCTTCCCGGTGCGCGAGCCCATGCTCGCCTCGGGCGAGGTCGACGCCATCTTCGGCTTCGCCATGTCGTCGCTCATCAACCTGAAGTCGCGCGGCGTCGCCGTGGACGATATCGTCGTCATGCTGATGGGCGACTACGGCGTCGAGCTCTACGGCAACGCCATCATGGTCTCGGCCAAGTTCGCCGAGGAGAAGCCGGAGGCGGTGAAGGGCTTCCTGCGCGCCTTCGTGCGCGGCCTCAAGGACACCGTCGCCAATCCCTCCGCCGCGGTCGACAGCGTCATCAAGCGCAACGACGTCGCCAAGAAGGAGGTGGAGCTCGAGCGCCTGCAGATGAACCTGGCCCAGAACGTCATCACGCCCTGGGTCAAGGAGAACGGCTTCGGCGGCATCGACGCGACGCGGTTCGAGAAGGCGCTGGAGCAGATCGGCCTCACCTTCACCTTCAAGAACAAGCCGGTTGCCGGCGACATCTTCGTCGACACCTACCTGCCCCCGCACGCCGAGCGGATGATCGACTGACCGTTCCGTCGCGTCGTCCGCCTCGCCCGGCCGCCGTCTCCCGGCGGCCGGCTCCGGGGCCAAGGGAAAGGTGACCCGCTTGAATGCTTTCGTCGCCCTGAAGGACGTCACCCACGCCTATGGCAGCGGTGACGGCTTTCCTGCCGTCGAGCACCTGTCGCTCTCCATCGCCGAGGGCGAGTTCGCCGCCGTCGTCGGCCCCTCCGGTTGCGGCAAGTCCACGCTGATGAAGCTCGCCACGGGCCTGCAGTTCCCGCGCGCCGGCACCATCCTCGTCGGCGGCGCGCCAGTGACGCAGCCGGTGCGGATCGCCGGCATGGCCTTCCAGAACCCGACGCTGCTGCCCTGGCGCACCACGCTCGAGAACCTGCTCCTGCCGCTCGAGATCGTCGAGCCGCACCGCAGCCGGCTCAAGCGCGAGCGCGGCAGCTATGTCGCCAAGGCCGAGCGCCTGCTCGCCCAGGTCGGGCTCAAGGGCCAGGGCGGGAAATATCCGTGGGAGCTTTCGGGCGGCATGCAGCAGCGCGCCTCCCTGTGCCGGGCGCTCATCCACGAGCCGCGGCTCCTCCTCCTCGACGAGCCCTTCGGCGCGCTCGACGCCTTCACGCGCGAGGAGCTGTGGTGCGTCATCCGCGACCTGCACGCCGAGCGCCGGATGACGGTGGTGCTCGTCACCCACGACCTGCGCGAGGCCACCTTCCTCGCCGACCGCATCTTCTGCATGAGCGCCCGCCCCGGCCGCATCGTCGCCGAGCGCGTGGTCGACTTTCCCCGTCCGCGCGACCTCGAGGTCACCTACACCAAGGCGTTCATCGACATCGTGCACGAGCTGCGCGGTCACATCGCCGATGCGAGGAAGACAGCATGAGCGCCGAGGCCGACACCGTCTCCGCTGCCGCCGAGGCCGATGCACGTGCCGTGCGTGACGCCGCCGCGCGCGCCCGGGCGTCGCAGGCGCGCCGGCTCATGCTGGCGCCCTGGCTCTGCACAATCGGCTTCTTCCTGCTGTGGGAGGTGTTCTGCCGCGTCTTCCGCGTCTCCTCCTACGTGCTGCCGGCGCCGAGCGACATCCTCGACGCGACCATCGCCTATTGGTGGCCGCTCCTGTTCCATTCCTTCCACACGCTGTGGATGACCACGGCCGGATTCATCCTCGCCATCGTCTTCGGCCTCGTGCTCGGGCTGGCGCTCGGTGCCTCGCGCTTCGTCCACGCCGGGCTCTATCCGCTCCTCGTCGGCTTCAACGCCATTCCCAAGGTGGCGGTGGTGCCGATCCTCGTCATCTGGTTCGGCGTCGGCTGGCTGCCGGCGGTGCTCACCGCCTTCATGATCTCCTTCTTCCCCATCGTCGTGAATGTCGCCACCGGCCTCGCCACCATCGAGCCGGAGGTGGAGGACGTGCTCAGGGCGCTCGGCGCGAGGAAGCTCGACATCATGCTGAAGGTGGGCGTGCCGCGCTCGCTGCCCTACTTCTTCGGCTCGCTGAAGGTGGCGATTACGCTCGCCTATGTCGGCTCGGTGATCGCGGAGTACAACGCCTCGCGCAACGGCATCGGCAACCTGATGGCGCGCGCCAGCGCGGACTTCAACGTACCGCTGCTCTTCGCCGCCCTCATCGCGCTCGCGGTCCTCGGCATCATGATCTACGCCGTGATGGCCTGGCTGGAGCGGCGCATGACCGGCTGGGCCCAGCGCTCGCAGTTCGCCGCCTGATCGTCCGGCGCCCCCGGCCGGCATGGTGATTTTGCGGCGCTTTGCCTATAAACACGGCACGTCCCACATGAGGGTGCCGATGCTGCCCGATATTCGCGACTATGATGCGCTCGTTGCCGGCTTCCGCTGGCGTATTCCCGAGCGCTACAACATCGGCGTCGATTGCTGTGACCGCTGGGCGGCGGCGGATCCCGAGCGGCCGGCCATCCTCGACGTCGCCCGCGACGGCACGGTCGAAGCCCTGACCTATGGCACCCTGCGGCGCCACTCGAATCGTCTCGCCCATGCGCTCGGCCGCCGCGGCATCGCGGCCGGTGACCGGGTGGCGATCCTCCTGCCGCAGTCGCAGCAGGTGGCGATCGCCCACATCGCCATCTACAAGCTCGGCGCCATTGCCCTGCCGCTCGCCATGCTCTTCGGCGTCGACGCGCTGAGCTACCGCCTCGCGGATGCGGGCGCCCGCGCCGTCATCACCAATGCCGCCGGCCTTGCGACGCTCAAGGCCATCGACGTGCCGCTGCCCGACCTCGCCGTGATCGTCAGCACCGACGGACCGGACGGCGCCGCGATCGGCTTCGACAAGATGCTCGCGGAGGCGGGCGAGGATTTCGCGCCGCGCGACACGGGGCCGGACGACCCGGCCATGATGATCTATACCTCGGGCACCACCGGCAATCCCAAGGGCGCCCTGCACGGCCATCGCGTGCTGCTCGGGCACCTGCCGGGCGTGGAGATGCCGCACGAGTTCCTGCCCCGGCCGGGCGACAGGCTGTGGACGCCGGCCGACTGGGCCTGGGCGGGCGGCCTGCTCAACGTGCTGCTGCCGGGCCTGCACCACGGCGTGCCGGTGGTGGCGCGCAAGTTCGAGAAGTTCGACCCGGAAGAAGCCTTCGACCTCATGGCGCGCCTTGAGGTGCGCAACACCTTCATCCCGCCGACGGCGCTCCGGATGCTGCGCAGCGTGCCGCGGCCCGGCGCGCGCTTCGACCTCAGCCTGCGCACCCTCGCCTCGGGCGGGGAGGCGCTGGGGGAGGCGACCTTCGTCTGGGGGCGGGAGGAGCTCGGGCTCACCATCAACGAGTTCTACGGCCAGACGGAGTGCAACCTGGTGCTTGCCTCCTGCGCCGCGATCGGCGTCTCGCGTGCGGGGGCCATCGGCAAGCCGGTGCCCGGCCACGCCGTGGCGGTCATCCGGCCGGACGGTACGCGCTGCGAGCCGGGGGAACTCGGGCAGATCGCCGTGCTGCGGCCCGATCCGGTGATGTTCCTCGAATACTGGCGCCGGCCCGAGGCGACGCGCGACAAGTTCGTCGGCGACTGGATGACGACGGGCGACCAGGGCAGCGTGGACGACGACGGCTATGTCCACTTCGTCGGCCGCGACGACGACGTCATCACCTCGGCCGGCTATCGCATCGGCCCGGGCGAGATCGAGGATTGCCTCATCAAGCACGAGGCTGTCTCCCTCGCGGCCGTGGTCGGCAAGCCGGATCCGGTGCGCACGGAGATCGTCAAGGCCTTCATCGTGCTGCGCGACGGCTACGCACCGTCCGAGGCGCTCGTCGCCGACATCAAGGCCTTCGTGCGCGAGCGCCTGTCGGCCCACGAATACCCGCGCGAGATCGCCTTTCGCGACGAGCTGCCGCTGACGACGACGGGCAAGGTGATCCGCCGGCTGCTGCGGTCCGAGGCCTGACGCAAGACGTCTCAACACAAAAGGCCGCCCCTCGGGGCGGCCTTTCAAAAGCGCGTGGAGAGAGTGCTCAGTGCACCAGCGCGTCGCGCAGCTCGGTGAGCTGGGAGAGGCGCTCGGCAGCCGCCTGGCGGGCCTGGTCGGTCTTGGCGTCGGCCACGTCTTCCTCGGCATCACGGACGTGCTGGGCGAGCGTCTCGGCATCCAGCTCCTCCATCGGCAGCGCCACCTCGGCGAGGATGGTGAGGCCATCCGGGCCGACATCGGCGAAGCCGCCGCGCACGAAGAGGCGGCGCACGGCGCCCTTGCCCTCGCTGACGGCGACGACGCCGGGCTTGAGCACGGCCATCACCGGCGCGTGGCCGGCCATCACCGTCATCTCACCCTCGCTCGAGGGCACGACGACGCTCTCGACCTCGCCGGAGAAGAGAAGCCGCTCGGGCGAGACGAGCTCGAACGTAAAGGTCGCCATGTCGATCTGTCTCCGAAACCGGAACTTGGGGCCGCCAGGCCCGGCCGGGGCAGGATGCCGCGGCCGGGGCTTGAAGCTTACGCGGCTTCGGCGGCGAGGCGCTTGGCCTTCTCGACCGCCTGCTCGATCGTGCCGACCATGTAGAAGGCGGCCTCCGGCAGGTGGTCATAGGCGCCTTCGCACAGGCCCTTGAAGCCCTTGATGGTGTCCTCGATGGCGACGAGCTGGCCCGGCGCACCGGTGAACACCTCGGCGACGAAGAACGGCTGCGACAGGAAGCGCTCGATCTTGCGGGCGCGCGCCACCGTGAGCTTGTCCTCTTCCGAGAGCTCGTCCATGCCGAGAATGGCGATGATGTCCTGCAGCGACTTGTAGCGCTGCAGAATCTGCTGCACCTGGCGGGCCACCTGGTAGTGCTCGTCGCCGACAATGCGCGGGTCGAGCATGCGCGAGGTGGAGTCGAGCGGGTCGACCGCCGGGTAGATGCCCTTCTCGGAGATGGCGCGCGACAGCACGGTCGTGGCGTCGAGGTGGGCGAAGGACGTGGCCGGCGCCGGATCGGTCAGGTCGTCGGCCGGCACGTAGATGGCCTGCACCGAGGTGATCGAGCCCTTCGTCGTCGTCGTGATGCGCTCCTGCAGGGCGCCCATGTCGGTGGCGAGCGTCGGCTGGTAGCCCACCGCCGAGGGGATGCGGCCGAGAAGCGCCGACACCTCGGAGCCCGCCTGCGTGAAGCGGAAGATGTTGTCGACGAAGAACAGCACGTCCTGGCCCTTGTCGCGGAAGTGCTCGGCGACGGTGAGGCCGGTGAGCGCGACGCGGGCGCGGGCGCCGGGCGGCTCGTTCATCTGGCCGTAGACGAGGGCGCACTTGGAGCCGGCCGTCGAGCCGCCGTGCTCCTTCGGGTCCTTGTTCACGCCCGATTCGATCATCTCGTGGTAGAGGTCGTTGCCCTCACGCGTGCGCTCGCCGACGCCGGCGAACACCGAATAGCCGCCGTGGGCCTTGGCGACGTTGTTGATGAGCTCCTGGATGAGCACCGTCTTGCCGACGCCGGCGCCGCCGAAGAGGCCGATCTTGCCGCCGCGGGCGTAGGGGGCGAGCAGGTCGATGACCTTGATGCCGGTGACGAGGATCTGCGCCTCGGTCGACTGCTCGGCATAGCTCGGGGCCGGCTGGTGGATGGCGCGCGTATCCTCGGCCGGGACGGGGCCGGCCTCGTCCACCGGCTCGCCGATGACGTTCATGATGCGGCCGAGCGTGCCGTCGCCGACCGGCACCTTGATCGGGGCGCCGGTGTCCGTCACTGCCTGGCCGCGCACGAGACCCTCGGAAGTGTCCATCGCGATGCAGCGCACGGTGCTCTCGCCGAGCTGCTGCGCCACCTCGAGCACGAGCCGGTTGCCCTGGTTCGTCGTCTCGAGGGCGTTCAGGATCTCCGGCAGGTGCCCGTCGAACTGCACGTCGACCACCGCGCCGATGACCTGGGTGATGCGTCCGACCGCCTTGTCGCTCGCCTTGTTCGCCATTTTCTAAACCCTCACGGTCCGATCAGAGCGGGGCCTCAAAGAGCCTCGGCGCCCGAGATGATTTCGATGAGTTCCTTGGTGATCATCGCCTGACGCGTCCGGTTGTAGGTCAGCGTCTGCTTCTTGATCATTTCGCCGGCATTGCGCGTCGCGTTGTCCATGGCGGACATGCGCGCGCCCTGCTCGGAGGCGCCGTTCTCGAGCAGCGCCCGGAAGATCTGCACCGAGACGTTGCGCGGCAGGAGCGCGGCGAGGATCTCCTCCTCGCCCGGCTCGTAGTCGTAGACGGCATCGAGGCCGGTCGCCGCCTTCGTCTCGCCGTCGAACTCGGCCGGGATGATCTGCTGCGCCGTCGGCACCTGGGAGATCACCGACTTGAACTTGCTGTAGAACAGCGTCGCCACGTCGAACTCGCCGGCGTCGAACATCTGCAGGACCTTGCGGCCCACGGCGTCGGCGTTCTCGAAGCCGATCTGGCGCACCGAGCGCAGCTCGATGAGCTCGATGATCTGGTCCCTGAACTGCCGGCGCAGGATGTCGTAGCCCTTCTTGCCGACGCACAGGATCTTCACCGTCTTGCCCTGCGCCATCAGCGCATTGGCCTTGTCGCGGGCAAGACGCGCGATGGAGCTGTTGAAGGCGCCGCACAGGCCGCGCTCGGCCGTGCAGACGATCAAGAGATGCGTCTCGTCACGGCCCGTGCCGGCGAGAAGGCGCGGCGCGCCTTCCGTCACCGTCATGCGCGAGGCGAGGTTGGCGAGGACCGTCTCCATGCGCTCGGCATAGGGACGGGCAGCCTCGGCCGCCGTCTGGGCACGGCGCAGCTTGGCTGCCGCCACCATCTGCATGGCCTTGGTGATCTTCTGCGTCGCCTTCACCGAGGCGATGCGGTTGCGCAGATCCTTCAAGCTCGGCATGACGAGCGCCTATTCCCCGTTGCTGCGATGGCAGGTGCGGCTCAAGCGGACGCCCCTCAGGCGAACGTCTTGGCGAAGGCCTCGACGACGTCCTTGAGCTTGGCGGCCGTCTCGTCGGACAGGTCCTTCGAGGAGCGGATCGCATCGAGGATGTCGGTGTGCTTGGCGCGCAGGACGCCGAGCAGCCCTTCCTCGAAATCGCGCACCCGGTTGACCGGCAGCGGATCGAGGTAGCCGTTGACGCCGGCGTAGATCACGCAGACCTGCTCTTCCATCTTCAGCGGCGAGAACTGCGGCTGCTTCAGGAGCTCGGTGAGGCGCGCGCCGCGGTTGAGCAGGCGCTGGGTCGTGGCGTCGAGGTCGGAGCCGAACTGCGCGAAGGCCGCCATTTCGCGGTACTGCGCGAGCTCGCCCTTGATCTTGCCGGCGACCTTCTTCATCGCCTTGGTCTGGGCGGAGGAGCCGACGCGCGACACCGAGAGGCCGACGTTCACGGCCGGGCGGATGCCCTGGTAGAACAGGTCGGTCTCGAGGAAGATCTGGCCGTCGGTGATCGAGATGACGTTCGTCGGGATGTAGGCCGACACGTCGTTCGCCTGCGTCTCGATGACCGGCAGGGCGGTGAGCGAGCCGTTGCGGTTCTCGTCGTTCATCTTCGCCGCGCGCTCGAGGAGGCGCGAGTGGAGGTAGAACACGTCACCCGGATAGGCCTCGCGGCCCGGCGGGCGGCGCAGCAGCAGCGACATCTGGCGGTAGGCGACGGCCTGCTTGGACAGGTCGTCATAGACGATCACGGCATGCATGCCGTTGTCGCGGAAGAACTCGCCCATGGCGCAGCCCGAGAACGGCGCCAGGAACTGCATCGGCGCCGGGTCGGAGGCGGTGGCGGCGACGATGATCGAATATTCGAGCGCGCCGTTCTCCTCCAGCACCTTCACGAACTGGGCGACGGTGGAGCGCTTCTGGCCGACGGCGACATAGACGCAGTAGAGCTTCTGGCTCTCGTCGCCGGTCGCGTGCAGCGGCTTTTGGTTGAGGATGGTGTCGAGGGCGATCGCCGTCTTGCCGGTCTGGCGGTCGCCGATGATCAGCTCGCGCTGGCCGCGGCCGATCGGGATGAGCGCGTCGATCGACTTGAGGCCGGTCGCCATCGGCTCGTGCACGGACTTGCGCGGAATGATGCCCGGCGCCTTGACGTCCACGCGGCGGCGCTCGTCGGCCTGGATCGGGCCCTTGCCGTCGATCGGGTTGCCGAGCGCGTCGACGACGCGGCCGAGCAGGCCCTTGCCCACCGGCACGTCCACGATGGCGCCGGTGCGCTTCACCGTCTGGCCTTCCGCGATCTCGCGGTCGGAGCCGAAGATGACGATGCCGACGTTGTCGGCTTCGAGGTTCAGGGTCATGCCGCGCACGCCCGACTCGAACTCGACCATCTCGCCGGCCTGCACGTTGTCGAGGCCGTAGCAACGGGCGATACCGTCACCGACCGACAGAACCTGGCCGACCTCGGTGACCTCGGCCTCGGAGCCGAAGTTCTTGATCTGCTCCTTGAGGATTGCGGAAATTTCCGCGGCGCGGATGTCCATCAGCCGACCTCTTTCATGGCGAAACGGATCGAATTCAGTTTGTAGCGAAGGCTCGCATCGACCATGCGGCTGCCCAGCTTGACGATGAGACCGCCGAGGATGGCGGGATCAATCTTGACGTCGAGGGCGATCTCGCCCCCGGCAACGGCCTTGACCGCCGCCTTGATCTCGTCGAGCGCCTTCTGCGAGGGCGCCTCGGCGAGGGTGACCTCGGCGTGCACGATGCCCTTCTCGCGGGCGACGAGCGCGCTGTAGGCGCGCACCATGTCGCGGACCGCGAAGAGGCGACGTTTCGACGCAACGAGGCGGATGAAATTGGCGGCGAGCCCACCGATGCCGGCCTTGGCGAGAACGGCGGCCACGCCCCGCTCCTGCTCCTCCGCGCCGAACGCGGGGCTCGTCACGAGGCGGGCAAGGTCCGGGCTCTCGGCCACGAGCGCATTGAAGCGCTTGAGGTCGCTCTCGACGGCGTCGAGGCTGCCGGCTTCCTTGGCCAGGTCGAACAGCGCCGAGGCATAGCGCCCGGCAACTCCTGCTATGATAGTTCCGCCTTGAGCCACAGGGCTTCTCTCTTGCTCTCAAGAACCAACGGTCGTCACCGATCGCCTCGGCGGCGCCTGATCCTTCGCGCGGGGACACGGAAATGGCGAGGACAGACACGATCTGCCCGGAAGGCGCCGGTGCCCTAACATAAGGATCGGGCGCGTGCAACATCGCAGGCGCTCCTTGCGCCTTCGCGCTGCCACAAAGGCCAGTTCCCCACAGCCGCCGGCCGGCCTGCGCGCCAGGCGCGCGGCATTGGAGGAAGGGGCGAATGAGGCTAGAGACGAAGGCATGATTCCGCATTCCTCCCCCGGGGGCCGGCCGTGACGCAGGGCCCATCCGTCCTCGTCGCCGGCGGCGCCAATCTCGACGTGAAGTGCCGGGCCGACCGGCCGGTGGTGATGCGCACCTCCAATCCCGGCACGACCACCGTCGCCTGCGGCGGGGTCGCCCGCAACGTTGCCGAGCGCCTCGCCCGCCGCGGTACCGCCGTGCGCCTCCTGACGATCCTCGGCGAGGATGCCGCGGGCGAGCGCATCGCGCGCGAGACGCTGGCAGCGGGCGTCGACATGTCGCTCTGCCTCCGCGCCGCCCTGCCGACGGGCAGCTATACGGCGGTGCTCGACCCCGAAGGGGAGCTCGTCGTCGCCGTCGCCGCCATGCACATCCTCGATGCGCTCGACGCGGCGGCCATCGCCGCGCGGGAGGAGGCGATCCGGGAGGCCGCCTTCGTCGTCGCCGACGCCAACCTGTCGCCGCCGGCACTCGCGCATCTTGCCGGGCTTGCCGCCGCCCACGGTCGCCCGCTGGCGCTGGAGCCGGTCTCCGTCGCCAAGGCGGCGCGCCTTGGGCCGATCCTCGCCGCGGGCGTGCCCGTGGCGCTGATGACGCCGAACCGCGACGAGCTCGCCGCCCTCACGGGGCTGCCGGTCGATGGCGAGACGGCCCTTGCGGCTGCGGCGCGCATGCTGCACGGGCGCGGCGTGCGCCGGCTCGCGGTGGGCCTCGGCGCCCATGGCGTCTTCCTGTCGACGGCGGAGGGCGAAATAGCCGTGCTGCCGGCCCTCGCGGCGGGCCGGGCGCGCGACGTCACGGGTGCCGGCGATGCGGCGCTCGCCGGCACAGTCTTCGGCCTCGCCAGCGGATGGGACTTTACGGCGGCGGTGAGCGAAGGGCAGAGAATGGCGGCGGCGGTTGTGACCAGGCGTGATGACGCCGCCGCGCAGGAGGAGATTGAGCGATGACCGACGTCACCCCCGTTCTGTCGCCCGAGGTGGCCGATGCGCTCGCGGCCGGGCGGCCCGTGGTCGCCCTCGAATCCACCATCATCGCCCACGGCATGGCTTCTCCCGCCAATCTGGAGACGGCGCGCCGGGTCGAGGCCATCGTGCGCGCCGGCGGCGCCGTGCCGGCGACCATCGCCGTCCTCGACCGGCGCATCCGCATCGGCCTCGACGACGCCGGCCTCGAGAGGCTCGCCACCGCCCGCGACGTCATGAAGGCGAGCACGCGCGAGGTGCCGCTCGCCCTCGCCACCGGGCGCGACGCCGCGACGACCGTCGCCTCCACCATGCGCCTCGCCGCCATGGCGGGCATCGCCGTCTTCGCCACCGGCGGCATCGGCGGCGTCCACCGCGGTGCGGCGACGAGCTTCGACATCTCCGCCGACCTGACGGAGCTCTCGCGCACGCCGGTCGCCGTCGTCTCGGCCGGGGCGAAGGCCATCCTCGACCTTGCCCTGACGCTCGAGATGCTGGAGACGCTCGGCGTGCCGGTGGTCTCGGTCGGCACGGACATTTTCCCGGCCTTCTACTCGCGCGACAGCGGGCTCGCCGCCCCGGCGCGGCTCGACACGGCGGGCGAGATCGCCGCCTTCATCCGGGCGCATCGGGCGCTCGGCCTCACCTCGGGCGTGCTTGTCGCCAACCCCATTCCGGCAGAGCACGAGATCCCGGGCGCCGAGATCGCCCCCGTGATCGAATCGGCCCTTCTCGAAGCTGCCGCGCAGGGCATCACCGGCAAGGACGTGACACCCTTCCTCCTGCCGCGCGTCGCCGAGGCCACGGCCGGCCGCAGCCTCAAGGCCAATATCGCGCTCGTCGAGAACAACGCCGCGCTCGCCGCGCAGATCGCGGTGGCGCTTGCCGGAGAGGGCCGGTGAGGAGCCGGCGGAGATAGGGCCTCACATGAAGCTCATCGGGTCGACGTCCACCGTCACGCGGATGCGCTGCGGCGGCTTCGGCGTTCGCGCGATCCAGGCGCGCAGGTAGCCCTGCAGGTCACTGTCGCGCGCGGCCCGCACCAGGAGGCGGAAGCGGTAGCGGCCGCGGATGAGGGCGAGCGGCGCCTCCGCCGGGCCGAGCACGTCGAGGCCGTCCGGCGCCTCGGCCGAGCGGGCGAGGGCGCGGGCATGCGCCTCCGCCTCGCCGCGGTCGGGGGCCGAGACGACGATGGCGGCGAGGCGCCCGAAGGGCGGCAGGCCGGCGGCCTCGCGCACCGCCTCCTCCTCGGCGTAGAAGGCCGCGGCATCGCCCGACAGGAGCGCCCGCATCACGGGATGGTCGGGCTGGTAGGTCTGCAGCAGCGCCCGCCCCGGCCGGTCGCCGCGCCCGGCCCGGCCCGTCACCTGCTGCAGGAGCTGGAAGGTGCGCTCGGAGGCGCGCGGGTCGCCGCTCGCAAGGCCCACATCGGCATCGACCACGCCGACGAGCGTCAATTGCGGGAAGTTGTGGCCCTTGGCGACCAGCTGGGTGCCGATGATGATGTCGGCCTCGCCAGCGGCGATGGCCTCGAGCTCGCGGCGCAGGCGCTCGACGCCGCCCGGGAAGTCGCTCGACAGCGTGATGACGCGCGCATCCGGAAAATGCTCCACGACCTCCTCGGCGAGCCGCTCGACGCCCGGTCCGCAGGCGGCGAGCGCATCCACCGTGCCGCATTCCGGGCAATTGTCCGGCCGCCGTTCCACATGGCCGCAATGGTGGCAGACGAGGGCGCGGCGAAAGCGGTGCTCCACCAGCCAGGCCGAGCAGTTGGGGCACTGGAACCGGTGGCCGCAGCTGCGGCAGAGCGTCAAGGGCGCATAGCCGCGCCGGTTGAGGAAGAGCAGGCTCTGCTCGCCGGCCGCGCGCGTCTCGCGCATGGCGGCAAGCAGCGGCGGCGACAGCCAGCGGCCGCGCTCGGGGGCCTTCTTGCGCATGTCGATGGCGCGCATCGTGGGCAAGGTACGGCCGCCGAAGCGCTCGGGCAGCACGAGATGGCGATAACGCCCGCGAGCCGCGTTGACGCGCGTCTCGACCGACGGGGTGGCGGAGGCGAGGACGACGGGCGCCTTGTCGATGCGCGCCCGCACGATGGCCATGTCGCGCGCGTGGTAGAGCGCGCCTTCCTCCTGCTTGTAGGCCTGCTCGTGCTCCTCGTCGACGACGACGAGGCCGAGGTCGCTGAAGGGCAGGAAGAGGGCCGAGCGCGCCCCGGCGACCACCTTCACCTCGCCCGCGGCAATCGCCCGATGCAGGCGCTCGCGCCTGCGGCCGGAGATGCCCGAATGCCATTCGGCCGGCGCCGTGCCGAAGCGGGCGGCGAAGCGGCCGAGGAACTGCGCCGTGAGCGCGATCTCGGGCATGAGGATCAGGGCCTGCCGGCCCTGCCGCAGGGCTTCGGCCACCGCCTCGAAATAGACCTCGGTCTTGCCGGAGCCGGTGACGCCCTCCACGAGCGTCACCGAGAAATTGCGCTCGGCAACGGCCGCACGCAGGGCCGCCGCGGCACGCTCCTGGTCCTGCGACAGCGCGGCCGGCGCATGCTCCGGGTCCGGCAGGCCCGCCACCGGTTCCGGCGGCAGGGCGACCGCCTCGAGCGTGCCGGTATCGACGAGGCCGTTGATCACGGCGAGGCTCACGCCGGCGCGCTCGGCGAGGTCCCCCTTGGGGTAGACGAGCCCGCCCTCGGCCGCGGCGATGACCCTGAGACGGGCCGCGGTCAGGCGCTCGGGAGGCTCGCCGGCGAGGCGCACGCCGACGCGCACCTGTTCCGCCCGGTCCTCGCCCGGGATGCGCAGGGCAAGGCGCATGGCGAGCCCGAGCGGGGCGAGCGTGTACCAGGCGATCCAGTCGATCAGCCGGCGCAGGTCCTCGCCCATGGGCGGCACGTCCACCCGGCCGAGGACGCTCTTGAGATTGGCGCCGGCGCCCTCGCGCAGCGCCCAGACGACGCCGACAGTCTGGCGCGGCCCGAGCGGCACGACGACGACGTCGCCCTCCGCCAGCGCCGCGCCGGCGGGCACGGCGTAGGAATAGGCCTTGTCGAGCGCCACGGGCACGACGACGTCGGCGATGCGGCTTCCCGCCCGCCCCTCGTCGATCGCGCCGTTTTCGGAAGGCATGTCCATGCGCCCTGGCATAACACCGATTCGCCCGCCTGTTCACGCGCCGTTAGGGCCGCCGGTGGATGCTTCCTCCATGATCGACCTGCCCGACGACACCTTCCGCGCCTGCCAGTCGTGGCTCGCCCATCTTGCCGGCGAGCGGCGCCTGTCGCCGAAGACGCTGGAAGCCTATGGCCGCGACGCGCGCCAGTTCTTCACCTTCCTCACCGATCATCTCGGCGGACCGCCGACGCTCGACGCCATCGCGCGGCTGAAGCCGATGGACCTGCGCGCCTTCCTCGCCGCCCGCCGCGCGGCCGGTGTCACCGGGCGCTCGCTGATGCGCCAGCTCGCGGCGCTGCGCTCCTTCGCCCGGCATCTGGAACGCGCCGGCCTCGGCACGGCGTCCGCCTTCGTCGCCATGCGCGCGCCGAAGGTGTCGAAAGGCCTGCCCCGCCCGCTGACGGCCGAGGCCGCGCGCGCCGTGGCGGATGCCGACAGCCGCGCCGGCGAGGCGCGCGAGGGCTGGATCCTCGCACGTGACGCGGCCGTGATGACCCTGCTCTACGGCTGCGGCCTGCGCATCTCCGAGGCGCTCGGCCTCAAGGGGACGGACGTCAAGGCGCTCGCGGCGGGCAGCCTCATCGTCACCGGCAAGGGCGGCAAGATGCGCGAGGTGCCGGTGCTGCCGCAGGTGGCGCGGGCGGTGGCGGACTATGTCGCCGCCTGCCCCTACCAGCTCAAGCCGGACGGACCGCTCTTCGTCGGCGCCCGCGGCGGCCCGCTTTCGCCGCGCATCATCCAGCTCGCCATGGAGCGCCTGCGCGGCGCCCTCGGCCTGCCGGCGAGCGCGACGCCGCACGCCCTGCGCCATTCCTTCGCCAGCCACCTGCTCGGCCGCGGTGGCGACCTGCGCGCCATCCAGGAACTGCTCGGCCACGCCTCGCTGTCGACGACGCAGATCTACACCAAGGTCGACGCCACCCGGCTGCTCGCCGCCTACGACGCGGCGCACCCGCGGGCGTGAGGCTTTGCAACCGTGAGGCCCGGCAACGAGAGGGCTCGGAGTGACGCTCCGGGTCCCCTTGTCGCTCGGCGCCATGCGCTTCGGCGCAGTTCTGCTGGCCTGTTGAGGCGCCATCTCCGGCCGTCATGCCCGCGCTCGTCGCGGGCATTCACGCCCTGTCACGATGTGCAACGTCTGGGCGTGGATGGCCGGGACAAGCCCGGCCATGACGGTGGCGAGGGTCGGCTCCTCCGCTCTCACGTATGAACAGCGGACGGTCGGGCGGGAGCGGAAAGCCGCCGTCCCGACCGGGCGCCGCGCTCACATGTGAATGGCGCGCTTCTCCACGGCCATCGCCGCCTCCTTCACCGCTTCCGAGCGGGTGGGGTGGGCGTGGCAGGTGCGGGCGAGATCCTCGGACGAGCCGCCGAACTCCATCAGCACGGCCGCCTCGTGGATCATCTCGCCGGCCTCGGCGCCGACGATGTGCACGCCGAGCACCTTGTCGGTGGTCGCATCGGCGAGCACCTTCACGAAGCCGTCGGTCTCCTGGTTCACCTTGGCGCGGCCGTTGGCGGTGAAGGGGAACTTGCCGACGGAATAGGCGATGCCGGCCTCCTTCAGCTCCTCCTCCGTCTTGCCGACGGCGGCGACCTCCGGGAACGTGTAGACCACGCCCGGGATGACGTCGTAGTTCACGTGGCCCGCCTTGCCGGCGATGATCTCGGCCACCGCCACGCCCTCGTCCTCGGCCTTGTGGGCGAGCATGGGACCGGCGATGACGTCGCCGATGGCGTAGATGCCCGGCACCTTGGTCTGGAGATGCGCATCGACCACGATGCGGCCGCGCTTGTCGGTCTCGATGCCGACGTCGTCGAGCCCCAGGCCCTTGGTGTAGGGCACGCGGCCGATGGCGACGAGCACGATGTCGGCCTCGATCACCTCGGCCGCGCCGCCGGCGGCGGGTTCAATGGTCACCTTCGCCCCACCGGCGCCAGTCTCGACCTTCGTCACCTTGCTGCCGAGCTTGAAGGCGAAGCCCTGCTTGGCCAGCATGCGCTGGAAGTTCTTCGCCACCTCGCCGTCCATGCCGGGCAGGATGCGGTCGAGGAACTCGACCACCGTGACCTCGGCGCCGAGGCGCCGCCACACAGAGCCGAGCTCGAGGCCGATGACGCCGGCGCCGACGACGACGAGCTTGCCCGGCACCTTGGAAAGCTCCAGCGCGCCCGTGGACGAGACGACGACCTTCTCGTCGACGGTCACGCCCGGCAGCTGCGCGACGTCCGAGCCGGTGGCGATGACGATGTTCTTCGTCTCCAGCGTCTGGACCGTGCCGTCCTCGGCCTTCACCTCCACCTTGCCGGGGGCGAGGATGCGCCCCGTGCCGTTGAAGGCGTCGATCTTGTTCTTCTTCAGCAGGAACTCGACGCCCTTGGTGTTGCCGTCGATGCCCTCCTGCTTGAAGGCGAGCATCTGCTTGAGGTCGAGCTTCGGCGCGGCGACGGAGATGCCCATCCCGGCGAAGGCGTGCCCGGCTTCCTCGAAGCGGTGCGAGGCATGCAGCAGCGCCTTGGAGGGGATGCAGCCGACGTTGAGGCAGGTGCCGCCGTGCGTCTTGCGCTTCTCCACCACGGCAACCTTCTGGCCGAGCTGGGCGGCGCGGATGGCACAGACATAGCCGCCGGGGCCGGTGCCGATGACGATCGTGTCGTAGGACATGGGGCGGGCTCCGTGTGAGACGTCATGGCCGGGTCACCCCGGCCATCGATGCGTCCCGATCGAGCGAGAGAGAATCCGGCGGAATGCCGGGCGGGGAGGGATCAGAGGTCGAGCACGAGACGCGCCGGGTCCTCGAGGTTCTCCTTCACGCGCACCAGGAAGGTGACGGCTTCCTTGCCGTCGATGATGCGGTGGTCGTAGGAGAGCGCGAGATACATCATCGGGCGGATGACGACCTGGCCGTTGCGGGCGACCGGGCGCTCCTCGATGCGGTGCATGCCGAGGATGGCCGACTGCGGCGCGTTGAGGATCGGCGTCGAGAGCAGCGAGCCGTAGACGCCGCCGTTGGAGATGGTGAAGGTGCCGCCCTGCATCTCCTCGATCTTCAGCTGGCCGTCGCGGGCGCGCTTGCCGAAGTCGCCGATCGTCTTCTCGATGCCGGCGACCGAGAGCGCGTCGGCATCGCGCACCACCGGCACGACGAGGCCCTTCTCGGTGCCGACGGCGACGCCGACGTGATAGTAGTTCTTGTAGATGATGTCGGTGCCGTCGATCTCGGCATTGACGGCCGGCAGCTCCTTCAGCGCCTGCACGCAGGCCTTCACGAAGAAGCCCATGAAGCCGAGCTTGACGCCGTGCTTCTTCTCGAAGGCGTCCTTGTACTGGCTGCGCAGCGCCATCACGCCCGACATGTCGACGTCGTTGAACGTCGTCAGCATGGCGGCGGTCTGCTGGGCGTCCTTGAGGCGGCGGGCGATGGTCTGGCGCAGCTTGGTCATGCGCACGCGCTCCTCGCGCGAGGCATCGTCCGGCGCCGAGGGGGCGCGGACCTGCACCGGGGCGGACGGCGCCTGCGGGGCGGAGACGCCCGAGGCGACGGCGGCCAGCATGTCGCCCTTGGTCACGCGACCATCCTTGCCGGTGCCGCCGACGGCGGCGGGGGAGACGCCCGTCTCCTCGGCGATGCGGCGCACGGCCGGGCCGTGGTCGTCGGCGGCGCCGGGCGCTGCGGCCGCGGCCTTGGGGGCTTCCGCCTTGGGCGCTTCTTCCTTCTTCTCGGCGGGCTTCTCGGCCGTCTTGGCGACCGTGCCGCCCGCACCCTCGGTGATGGAGCCGAGGAGAGCGCCGACCTCCACCGTGTCGCCCTCGTTCACCGCCACCTCGGCGAGGACGCCGGCGGAGGGGGCATTGACCTCGAGCGTGACCTTGTCGGTCTCGAGCTCGACGAGCGGCTCGTCGGCCTTCACGGCCTCGCCGGGCTTCTTGAACCAGCGGCCGATGGTGGCCTCGGTGACGGATTCGCCCAGGGTGGGCACGCGGATTTCGGTCGCCATGATCTTCGTTTTCGTCTCTAGGCCACGCGGCCGGGTTGAAAGGGCGGGGGGCGGCCGTGCCGCCGCCCCGGCGTTACGCGGCGAAGGCCTCGTCGAGGAAGGCCTGCAGCTGGGCGAGGTGCTTCGACATCAGGCCCGTGGCGGTGGCGGCGGAGGCCGCCCGGCCGACGTAGCGCGGACGCTTCACCTTGGAGCCGGCATGGTCAAGCACCCACTCGAGATAGGGCTCGACGAAGGTCCAGGCGCCCATGTTCTTCGGCTCTTCCTGGCACCAGACCACCTCGGCGCGCGGGAAGCGCTGCAGCTCGGTGGCCAGCGACTTGGCCGGGAACGGGTAGAGCTGCTCGGCCCGGAGCAGGTAGACGTCGTCGATGCCGCGCTTCTCGCGCTCCTCGTAGAGATCGTAGTAGACCTTGCCCGAGCACAGCACGACGCGGCGGATCTTGTCGTCCTTGACGAGCTTGATCGCCTCGCCCGACAGCCGCTCGGCGTCGTCCTTGAGGATGCGGTGGAAGGTCGTGCCCTCGCCGAGCTCCGCGAGGCTCGACACGCAGCGCTTGTGGCGCAGCAGCGACTTCGGCGTCATCAGGACGAGCGGCTTGCGGAAGTCGCGCTTGAGCTGCCGGCGCAGGATGTGGAAGTAGTTCGCCGGCGTCGTGCAGTTGGCGACCTGCATGTTGTCCTCGGCGCACATCTGCAGGTAGCGCTCGAGGCGGGCGGAGGAGTGCTCCGGACCCTGGCCCTCATAGCCGTGCGGCAGCAGGAGCACGAGGCCCGACATGCGCAGCCACTTGCGCTCGCCGGAGGAGATGAACTGGTCGACGACCACCTGCGCGCCGTTGGCGAAGTCGCCGAACTGCGCCTCCCACAGCGTCAGCGCATTGGGCTCCGACAGGGTGTAGCCGTATTCGAAGCCGAGCACGGCCTCTTCCGAGAGCATCGAGTTGATGACCTCGTAGCGGGCCTGGCCCTCGCGGATGTTGTTGAGGGGCGTGTAGCGGTCCTCGTTCTCCTGGTCGACGAGCACGGAATGGCGCTGGCTGAAGGTGCCGCGCTCGCTGTCCTGGCCGGACAGGCGCACGGGATGCCCTTCGAGCACGAGCGAGCCGAAGGCGAGCGCCTCGCCGGTCGCCCAGTCGATGCCCTCTCCGGTCTCGATCATCTTGCGGCGGTTGTCGAGGAAGCGCTTGATCGTGCGGTGCACGTTGAAGCCGTCCGGCACGTCGCAGATGCGCTCGCCGATCGTCTTCAGCGTGTCGACGGCCACGCCCGAGGCGCCGCGGCGCGGATCGTCCGCATCCTCGCGCACGGCCTTGAGGCCGGACCAGCGCCCGTCCAGCCAGTCGGCCTTGTTGGGCTTGTAGGCCTGGGCCGCCTCGAACTCGGTGTCGAGCTTGGCACGCCACTGCTCGCGCGCCTCGTCGACCTCGGCCTGGGTGACGACCTTCTCGTCGACGAGCTTCTTGGCGTAGATCTCCAGCGTCGAGGGATGCTGGCGGATCTTCTTGTACATCAGCGGCTGGGTGAAAGCCGGCTCGTCGCCCTCGTTATGGCCGAAGCGACGGTAGCAGAACATGTCGATGACGACCGGCTTGTGGAACTTCTGCCGGAACTCCGTCGCGATCTTGGCGGCGAAGGTCACCGCCTCCGGGTCGTCGCCGTTGACGTGGAAGACCGGCGCCTCGACCATCTTCGCCACGTCGGACGGATAGGGCGAGGAGCGCGAGTAGCGCGGGTTCGTCGTGAAGCCGATCTGGTTGTTGATGATGAAGTGCAGCGAGCCGCCGGTGCGGTGGCCCTTGAGGCCGGAGAGGCCGAGGCACTCGGCCACCACGCCCTGGCCGGCGAAGGCCGCATCGCCGTGGATGAGGAGCGGCAACACCTTGGAGCGCTCGACCGTGTCGCCGAGCTGGTCCTGCTTGGCGCGCACCTTGCCGAGCACGACGGGATCGACGATCTCGAGATGCGAGGGATTGGCGGTGAGCGACAGGTGCACCTTGTTGCCGTCGAACTCGCGGTCGGCCGAGGCGCCGAGGTGGTACTTCACGTCACCCGAGCCTTCCACGTCGTCCGGGGCGAACGAGCCGCCCTTGAACTCGTGGAAGATGGCGCGGTGCGGCTTGCCCATCACCTGGGCGAGCACGTTGAGGCGGCCGCGGTGGGCCATGCCGAAGACGATGTCCTCGACGCCGAGCGCGCCGCCGCGCTTGATGATCTGCTCCAGCGCCGGGATGATCGCCTCGCTGCCGTCGAGGCCGAAGCGCTTGGTGCCGGTGTACTTGATGTCGAGGAACTTCTCGAAGCCCTCGGCCTCGATGAGCTTGTTGAGGATCGCCCGCTTGCCGCGGTCGGTGAAGGCGATCTCCTTGTCCGGCCCCTCGATGCGCTCCTGGATCCACGCCTTCTCGGTCGGGTCCGAGATGTGCATGAACTCGACGCCGAGCGTCTGGCAGTAGGTGCGGCGCAGGATCGAGAGCATCTGGTTGATGGTCGCGAACTCGAGGCCGAGCACGTTGTCGATGAAGATCGGCCGGTCGTAGTCGGCTTCCGTGAAGCCGTAGGTCGCCGGATGCAGCTCCTCGTGGTCCTTGCGCGGCTCGATGGCCAGCGGGTCGAGGTCGGCGTGCAGGTGGCCGCGCATGCGGTAGGCGCGGATCATCATGAGGGCGCGCACGGAATCGCGCGTCGCCTGCAGCACCTGCGCCTCGGACAGCTCGACGCCGGCCTTCTGCGCCTTGGCCTTGATCTTGTCGCCGACGGCCTTGTCGACCGGCGCCCAGTTGCCGTCGAGCGCCGAGACGAGCTCCCCGTTGAGCGGCACGGGCCAGTGCGGCTTCTTCCAGGATGCTCCCCGCGCGTTCTTCGTGATCAGCGCGGCATCGTCCTTGAGGCCTGCGAAGAACGTCTGCCACTCGGCATCGACCGAGGTCGGGTTCTGCTGGTAGCGGGCGTACAGCTCCTCGATGTAGGCGGCATTGCCGCCGTAGAGGAACGAGGTTTGGGCGAAGAGATCGTTGGCGTCCTGGCGTGCCATTGGTCCTGGTCCTGCCGGAACCTTCGAGGAGGATCCTCGACGGATGTCAGGGCCGGTTGCCCGGCCCCGGATCCGCAGCCTCCGGTTGGGCTGCGGATGGTGGGAGGACCGCCCAAGAGCGGTCCGAGAGTGGCGAAATCAAGTCGAACCTTATGAACGATGCGTGAGCAAAAGGTTGCCGTCGCCCACGCATCGCCGCTTCGTCAGCCCTTGAGGACCTCGACGAGGGTCTTGCCGAGCCGCGCCGGGGAGGGCGACACGCGGATGCCCGCCGCCTCCATGGCCGCGATCTTGTCCTCGGCGCCGCCCTTGCCGCCGGAGATGATGGCGCCGGCATGGCCCATGCGGCGGCCGGGCGGGGCGGTGCGGCCCGCGATGAAGCCGACCATCGGCTTCTTGCGGCCCTTCTTCGCCTCGGCCTTGAGGAACTCGGCGGCCTCCTCCTCGGCCGAGCCGCCGATCTCGCCGATCATGATGATCGACTCGGTCTTGGGATCGGAGAGGAACAGGTCGAGCACCTCGATGAACTCGGTGCCCTTCACCGGGTCGCCGCCGATGCCCACGGCCGAGGTCTGGCCGAGGCCTTCCTGCGTCGTCTGGAACACGGCCTCATAGGTCAGCGTGCCGGAGCGCGAGACGATGCCGACGTTGCCGGGGCGGAAGATGTTGCCCGGCATGATGCCGATCTTCGATTCGCCCGCCGTCACCACGCCCGGGCAGTTCGGCCCGATGAGGCGCGACTGCGAGCCGGAGAGGGCGCGCTTGACCTTCACCATGTCGAGCACCGGGATGCCCTCGGTGATGCAGACGATGAGCGGGATCTCGGCCGCGATCGCCTCGCAGATGGCGTCGGCCGCACCCGCCGGCGGCACGTAGATGACGGAGGCGTCGGCGCCCGTCTTCTCGCGCGCCTCGGCCACCGTGTCGAACACGGGCAGGCCGAGATGCGTCGAGCCGCCTTTGCCCGGCGAGGTGCCGCCGACCATCTTGGTGCCGTAGGCGATGGCCTGTTCGGAGTGGAAGGTGCCGTTCTTGCCGGTGAAGCCCTGGCAGATGACCTTGGTGTTCTTGTCGATGAGGATGGACATCAGGCGCTCCTGGATTCGAGAAGCTTTCGAATCTCGACTAGATTCGCGGCCATCTCTTTGTTTGCGGCTAGCAACTCTCGGCTCATGCTCATGTATTCATCGAGGTGCTTTGCGGGGTTATTGCCCCACCGGCTTATGGCGAAATACACGAGGAAGAATACGAGCCCGAAGCTCACCGTTAGGATCGGAATTAGAACCGCGTTTGATAGATTGAGATTGAGCATGGAACTGCCTCTCAACCACGCACGGCCTTGACGATCTTCTGCGCCGCGTCGTCGAGGTCGTCGGCGGAAATGACGTTGAGACCGGATTCGTTCAGGATCTTCTTGCCGAGCTCGACGTTGGTGCCCTCGAGGCGCACGACGAGCGGCACCTTGAGGCCGACCTCCTTCACCGCGGCGATCACGCCCTCGGCGATGACGTCGCACTTCATGATGCCGCCGAAGATGTTGACGAGGATGCCCTGCACGTTCGGGTCGGCGGTGATGATCTTGAAGGCCGCGGTGACCTTCTCCTTGGATGCGCCGCCGCCGACGTCGAGGAAGTTCGCCGGCTCCTCGCCGTAGAGCTTGATGATGTCCATCGTCGCCATGGCGAGGCCGGCGCCGTTGACCATGCAGCCGATGGTGCCGTCGAGGGCGATGTAGGCGAGGTCGTGCTTGGACGCCTCGATCTCCTTCTCGTCCTCCTCGGTCACGTCGCGCAGGGCGACGACGTCCGGGTGCCGGTAGAGGGCGTTGGAATCGAAGGACACCTTGGCGTCGAGGCACTTCAGCTGGCCGTCCTTGGTGACGATCAGCGGGTTGATCTCGAGCATCGCCATGTCCTTGGCGACGAAGGCGGCGTAGAGCTTCTCGACGAGGCTGCCGGCCTGCTTGGCGAGGTCGCCGGAAAGGCCGAGCGCCCTGGCGACCGTGCGGCCGTGGTGCGGCATCACGCCGGTCGCGGGGTCGATCGAGAAGGTGAGGATCTTCTCAGGAGTGCTGTGCGCGACCTCCTCGATGTCCATGCCGCCCTCCGTCGAAACGACGAAGGCGACGCGGCTCGTGGCGCGGTCGACGAGGGCGGAGAGGTAGAACTCGCGCTCGATGTCCGAGCCGTCCTCGATGTAGATGCGGTTGACCTGCTTGCCGGCCGGGCCGGTCTGAACGGTCACGAGCGTGTTGCCGAGCATCTGGCCGACGAAGGTCTTCACCTCCTCCACCGACTTGGCGAGGCGCACGCCGCCCTTCTCGCCCGCCTCGGGCTCCTTGAACTTGCCCTTGCCGCGCCCGCCGGCGTGGATCTGGCTCTTGACGACCCACAGCGGCCCGCCGAGCTCTTTCGCCGCGGCTTCCGCCTCGTCGACGGAGAAGACGGCCTTGCCGGCCGAGACCGGGGCGCCGAATTCCTTCAGGACGGCCTTGGCCTGGTACTCGTGAATGTTCATGCGATTCCTCCGCGTCATGCCCGCTTGGGGGCACCCGCGCGCTCATGGCGCGGCGCTGGAAACGGCGATGGCCGGGCGAGCCGGCCATCGGATTGACGGGTCAGCCCGCGAAGGCCGGGTTGATGCCCTTGCAGGCCTCGACGAGGCCCTGCACGGACGCGACCGACTTCTCGAACATTGCCTTCTCGGCGTCGTTCATGGCGATCTCGACCACGCGCTCCACGCCGCCGGCGCCGATGACGATCGGCACGCCGACGAACATGTCCTTGACGCCGTACTCACCGTCGAGGTGGGCGGCGCAGGGCAGCACGCGCTTCTTGTCCTTGAGGTAGCTCTCGGCCATGGCGATGGCCGAGGCCGCCGGGGCGTAGAAGGCCGAGCCGGTCTTCAGGAGGTTGACGATCTCGCCGCCGCCCTTGCGGGTGCGCTCGACGATGGCGTCGAGCTTGTCCTGGCTGGTCCAGCCCATCTTGACGAGGTCCGGCAGCGGGATGCCGGCGACCGTCGAGTAGCGCACCAGCGGCACCATGTCGTCGCCGTGGCCGCCGAGCACGAAGGCGGTGACATCCTCCACCGAGACCTTGAACTCCTCGGCGAGGAAGTAGCGGAAGCGGGCCGAGTCGAGCACGCCGGCCATGCCGACGATCTTGTTCTTCGGCAGGCCGGAGGCCTTCTGCAGCGCCCACACCATGGCGTCGAGCGGGTTGGTGATGCAGATGACGAAGGCATCCGGGGCATATTGCTTGATGCCCTGGCCGACCGATTCCATCACCTTGAGGTTGATGCCAAGCAGGTCGTCGCGGCTCATGCCCGGCTTGCGCGGCACGCCGGCGGTGACGATGATGACGTCCGCGCCCTCGATATCCGCATAGGACTGGGTGCCCTTGTAGGCGGCGTCGAAGCCGTCCACCGGGGAGGACTCGGCGAGGTCGAGGCCTTTGCCCTGCGGAATGCCTTCGGCGATGTCGAAGAGCACGACGTCGCCGAGCTCCTTCAAGCCGACGAGATGGGCGAGGGTGCCGCCGATCTGGCCGGCGCCGATCAGCGCGATCTTCTTACGGGCCATGTGAGAAACCGTCCTTCAGTTCGAGGAGGGGACGCATCCCGGAAAACCGCGGTTTCTTTGACTCAAACGGGGTTCTGCTTCAAGACGTGCAAAACCCGCCGCGGTGATGGCCTTTGCCGCCAGGGCCGTTCGCACCCACTGGCCCCGGCGGCGAAAAGAAAGATGGTGCAAGGGCTTGGCGATTTCCAGCGGCCCATGGCCCGGGCCTGCCGCCCGCCGAGTCTTTTTGTTACAGTTTTCAGATATTGTAACTCGAAGGAGGCCCGGCTCCCCGCCGGGGCTCGCCGGCGCGTCGGAGCGCGCTCATACGTAGCCGGCTTTGAGAGCCCGGAGCGCGACGCGCATGATCGTCGCCAGCCGCTCCTCCAGCATGTCGCGCGGGCGCTCCGTATCGAGCTTGACCGCCGTCGGGTGGGTGAAGCGGAAGAGGATGTCGGTGAGGAAGGTCAGCGCCTGCTCGCGGTCCTTCGGGTTGAAGGCGCCGGTCGCCAGCCCCTCGTCGACCACGCGGCCGACGAACATGCGCACCCGGCCGCGGTGGCGCCGGGCGACGCCGCGGTTCGCCTCGGCGGCGGCGACGAAGAGGTCGAAGATCGGCGGGTCGTTCTCGGCGAGGTCGCGATAGTCGCGCGCGAGCGCGAGGATGAGCCGCTCCAGCTTGTCGTCCGCCGGGTCCGGCGCGCTCGCGACGTCGGCGAGGAAGGTCTCGACCGGGCGCAGGGCCGCCTGCACGACGGCGTCGAGCAGGTCGCGCTTGGAGGGGAAGTAGCGGTAGACATTGGCATGCGTCATGCCCGCTTCCTGGGCGACGCCGACGACCGTGACGCGCGTCGCCCCGAGGCGGCGCACATGCTCGGCCGCGATGTCGAGCAGCCGCACGTCCGCCGTCTGCGGCGTCGTGCGGGCTGCCCGGCGCGGGGCGCTCATGTCTCGACGAGGCCCGTCGTGTCGCCCGAGGCGCGGGAATCGCCCTGGCCGTGCGGCAGGGCGAGATAGTCTTCGGACCGCATCTCGATGAGCCGCGACACCGTGCGGTCGAACTCGAAGACCTCGCGGCCCTGGTCGGCGCGGTAGAGCGCGTGCGGCTCCGCTTCGGCGGAGGCGATGAGCTTCACGTGCTTCTCGTAGAGCGTGTCGATGAGCGTGATGAAGCGCTTGGCCGCGTTGCGTTGGGCAAGGTCCATCACCGGGATGCCGGCGAGAATGATGCAGTGGTAGCGCTCGGCGAGGGCGAGGTAGTCCGAGGCGCCGAGCGGGCGCTCGCAGAGCTCGGCGAACGAAAAGCGCGCCACGCCGTCGCTGGCGCTCGGCACCGGCACCGTGCGGCCCTTGACGTGGACGGCCGCCGGCTTGCCCTCGTGCCGGCCGGTGAGGCGGAAGAACGCTTCGTCCAGCGCCGCCTCGGCCGCCGCATCCGCCGGCACGTGATAGACCGGGCTGCCGGCGAGCTTCTCGAGACGGAAGTCGGTGCGGGAATCGAGGCGCAGCACCTCGACCCGGTGCGTCAGCAGGTCGATGAACGGCAGGAACAGCGCCCGGTTGAGCCCGTTCTCGTAGAGGCGGTCCGGCTCCACGTTCGACGTGGCGACCACGGTGACGCCGCGCGCGAAGAGGGCCGTGAACAGCCGGCCGAGGATCATCGCATCGGCGATGTCCGTGACGGTGAACTCGTCGAAGCACAGGAGCCAGGCCTCGGCCGCCAGCGCGTCCGCCACATGCGGGATGGGGTCGCCGTCCTTCTCGCGGCCGTCCTTGACCTTCTGGCGGTGGGCGAAGATGCGCTCGTGCACATCGGCCATGAAGGCGTGGAAATGGGCACGGCGCTTGCGCTCGGGCGGCGCGACCTCGAAGAAGAGGTCCATCAGCATGGTCTTGCCGCGGCCGACCGAGCCCCAGATGTAGAGGCCCTTGAGCGGCTCGGCCTTCTCGTTGCGCTTGCCGAACAGCCAGCCGAGCGGGCTCGCCTTGCGCGCGAGGCGCCGCTCGCCGAGCCGCTGCGCGAGGTCGTCGAGCCGCGCCACGAGGTGTTCCTGCGCCGGGTCACGCTCGATCACGCCCTCGCTGACGAGGGCGTCGTAGCGTGCGCGCACGCTGGCGGCGGTCTGCCGGGCAAGGCGGGGCTCGATGGTCACGGGAGGGGATTTAGCGTCTCGCATGCCGCCGCACAATCGCCGCGCTGTCGCGCCGGCCGCTGATCAGCCCGGCTCCCGCGGCATGAGATCGTAGGGGTGGGCCCAGCCGGGCAGGGCGGCGATGCGCCGCGTCCAGGCCTCGATATTGGGGAAGGCGGACCGGTCGATGCCGGTTTCCTCGGGATAATAGAGATATCCGACCATGGAGATGTCGGCGATGGTCGGCGTGTCGCCGACCATGAAGGAGCGCTTGGCGAGGTGCTTCTCGACGATGTCGAAGGCGGCGAGCGCGCGTGCCCGCAGGAACTCCGTCACCGGGCTCTCGCCCATCTTCTTGAGGCCGACCATGAAGCGCAGCGTGGCGAAATAGCTGGTGAACTTGTGATTGTCGAAGAGGATCCAGCGCAGGATGTCGTAGCGCTCCTCGGCATCATGCCCGCCGAAGCGCCCGTGCCGTTCGGCGAGATGAGTGAGGATCGCGCCGCTCTGGGTGAGCCGCTGTCCGCCGTGCTCCAGCACCGGCACCTCGCCCATCTCGTTGCAGCTGTCACGAAAGGCCGCGCCGCGCGTCTCGCCGTTGAAGAAGTCGACGAAGCGCGGCTGCCAGTCGCAGCCGCACAGGTTCAGCATCAGGGCGACCTTATAGGCGTTCCCGGACTGGCCGAAACAGTGGAGGATATAGTCGCTCATCGTCGCGCCCTGTGCCTCTTTCGCATGCCGATCTCGCGCGCCAGTTGAACGCAAACCGGCAGGCCGCGCCAGACCGGGGCGGCATCCTGGCGCTTGAATTTCATGTTGCATTGCACAATATGTGCCGGGTCTAGGGAAACCGCGCCCTCGGGGGTCGAAGCAATATCGACCACCGAGAGAACGACGATGGACACATCCTCCGGGCCTTCCGGCACCATTCGCAAGCTGTTCGCGGCCGATTTGCCCGCGTTCCGCGCCCATCTGCTGCGCCTCGATCCGGCCAGCCGCCACAGCCGCTTCATCGGCGCGGTGACCGATGCCTATCTCGCCGGCTATGCCGACCGCTGCCTCGCCTCGCGCGGGCTCGTCTTCGGCTTCGTCGAGGACGGCGTCGTGCGCGGCGCGGCCGAACTGCAGCCCTTCGAGATCAGCGGCGAGCGGCGGGCCGAGGCCGCCTTCAGCGTCGAGCGCGGCTGGCGCCGGCGCGGCATCGGCAGCGCGCTCTTTGCCCGCCTCATCGTCAGCGCCCGCAACCGCGGCGCTGCGGCGCTCGTCGTCAACTGCATGAGCGAGAACGGCGCCATGCGCGCGCTGGCGCGGCGCTTCTCGGCCGAGATCGTCTTCGAGCGCGGGGATCTCATCGGCACGATCAAGGGCCTTGGGCCGACCCCCTTCTCCCTCGCCGAAGAGATGATCGACGATGCGCACGGCCTTGCCATGAGCGCGCTCGACTACCAGCGACGCTTCATGGCTCCGTCGCGGGCTCCAAACTGAAAAAGGGCGCCGCGGCGCCCTTTTTCGTCAGCCGATGCTGCCTTCAGCGGGACAGGGTGAGCGGCGCGCCGGACTTGGCGAGCACCCCGTTGAACGAGCTGCCGCCTCCCTTGAGGCGGGCGACGACGCTGCCGCGCGAATAGAGATAGACCTCGCCGTCGCGCAGGTCCCAGGCGTTGACGCTCTGCAGGTCGCGACCGCCGCAGCCGGAGGTGGAGGCCTTGTAGAGATCGAGCGCCGGGGCGCTCGACAGCGTGATGCGGCAGGAGCCGCCGGCGGCTTCGCGTGCCGTCCAGCCCCCGGTCACGGTGCTGCGCGTCGGCGCGGGCGGCGCGCTCGTCGGCTGGCTGCCCAGGCCCGCGACCGGCCCGGGCGTGCCGCCGGTGCCGGTGAGGGTGCCGTCCGGGCCGAGCGTGCCGGGCGCAACGATGGAGCCGTCGGGCGCGGCCGCCGTGCCAGGCGCCGGTGGCAGCGGGCTTGCAATCACCTCGGCGGAGCCGGAGGGCGGTATCGGCTCGAAGTCCGACCCGGCCGCGGCCGCCGCGCCGGTGCTGCGATAGCCCGCCCCGGGACCAGGGCTCGGCGAGCCGGAAAAGCGGTCCGACGCGCAGGCGGCGACGATCAGGAGCGGCGCGAGGGCGGCCAGACGCCGGGCGATGCGCATGGCGCTCGCGCCACGCCGGGCCGTTTCGGTCGTCGCATCGTGCATCGTCGGTCTCATGCTGTCCCGCTCCCGCTCTTCTTTCGGCGCGCCTGCCTTGAAAGGCAGCGCAGGCGCGCAAGCCACCGCTTTCGTCATGCCGTAAACGGCCTGATCGGGCAAGCCCGGGCGGGCGAATTGACTGATGCGAGCGCCGCGGGAAGGGCCGCCGCGCACCCAGCGTGGCGCGCGTGTCACACCCGGCCCGGGGCCGTCCGGCGCGCCGTCAGAGCTGGCGCGTGACCATCATCTGCTTGATCTCGGCGATGGCCTTCGCCGGATTGAGGCCCTTCGGGCACACGTTGGCGCAGTTCATGATCGTGTGGCAGCGGTAGAGCCGGAACGGATCCTCGAGATCGTCGAGGCGGTCGCCGGTAGCCTCGTCGCGGCTGTCGATGAGCCAGCGATAGGCTTGCAGCAGCACGGCCGGGCCCAGATAGCGGTCGC
The DNA here is from genome assembly GCF_014196925.1 of Chelatococcus caeni. Classification (GTDB taxonomy): domain Bacteria; phylum Pseudomonadota; class Alphaproteobacteria; order Rhizobiales; family Beijerinckiaceae; genus Chelatococcus_A; species Chelatococcus_A caeni. The sequence continues at coordinate 79,170 of NZ_JACIEN010000006.1, forward strand.
CGTTCCACCAGTAGCTCGGGCAGGAGGTGGAGCAGCACGCGCACAGGATGCACTCGTAGAGGCCGTCGAGCTTCTCGCGGTCCTCGCGGCTCTGGCGCCACTCCTTCTCCGGCTCCGGCGTCGTCGTCTTCAGCCACGGCTCGATCGAGGCGTGCTGAGCGTAGAAGCGCGTGAGGTCGGGCACCAGGTCCTTGACCACCGGCATGTGCGGCAGCGGATAGATGCGGACGTCGCCCTTCGACGTGCATTCGTCGATGCCCTTGGTGCAGGCGAGCGTGTTGGCGCCGTCGATGTTCATGGCGCAGGAGCCGCAGATGCCCTCGCGGCAGGAGCGGCGGAAGGTCAGCGTCGGGTCGATGTTGTTCTTGATGTAGATGAGCGCATCGAGAACCATCGGGCCGCAGTCGTCACGGTCGACGTGATAGGTGTCGACGCGCGGGTTCTGTCCGTCATCCGGGTTCCAGCGATAGATGCGGAAGGCGGTCGTGTTCGCCGCCCCGTCCGGCTTCGGCCAGGCCTTGCCTTCCTTGATCTGCGAATTCTTGGGGAGGGAGAACTTGGCCATCTTGTCTCTGTCCTCGAACCTGCCGGCGTCCCGTGGCCTGCGCCACGGGCCGGATGGGATCTGTCGCGCGCGGCCTCAGTAGACGCGCGCCTTCGGCTCGATGTACTCGATGTCGTTCGACATCGTGTAGTTGTGCACCGGGCGGTAGTCGATGGTGACGGTCTTGGCTATGTCGTCGACCCAGGCCAGGGTGTGCTTCATCCAGTTGACGTCGTCGCGCTCGGAATAGTCCTCGCGTGCATGGGCGCCGCGGCTTTCCTTGCGGTTGGCCGCGCCGTCCATCGTCACGACGGCCTGGGTGATGAGGTTGTCGAACTCGAGCGTCTCGATGAGGTCCGAGTTCCAGACGAGCGAGCGGTCGGTGACGCGCACGTCCTCCGCGCCGTGCCAGACCTCGCGGATGAGCTTCTGCCCCTCTTCCAGCACCTCGCCGGTGCGGAAGACGGCGCAGTTCGACTGCATCGTGCGCTGCATCTGGAGGCGCAGCTCGGCGGTCGGGGTTCCGCCGCTCGCATTGCGGAAGCGGTCGAGCCGCGACAGCGACAGGTCGGCCGAGTTCTTCGGCAGGTCGGCGTGCGATTCGCCCGGCTTGACGATCTCGGCGGCGCGCAGGCCCGCCGCGCGGCCGAAGACCACGAGGTCGATCAGCGAGTTGGAGCCGAGGCGGTTCGCCCCGTGCACCGACACGCAGGCCGCCTCGCCGATGGCCATCAGCCCCGGCACGACATGGTCGGGGTTGTCGCCCGCCTTGGTCACCACCTCGCCGTGGAAGTTCGTCGGGATGCCGCCCATGTTGTAGTGCACCGTCGGCAGCACCGGGATCGGCTCCTTCGTCACGTCGACGCCGGCGAAGATCTTGGCGCTCTCCGAGATGCCGGGCAGGCGCTCGTGCAGCACCGCCGGGTCGAGGTGGTCGAGGTGCAGGAAGATGTGGTCCTTGTTCTTGCCCACGCCCCGGCCTTCGCGGATCTCCATGGTCATGGAGCGCGAGACCATGTCGCGCGGCGCAAGGTCCTTCACCGACGGGGCATAGCGCTCCATGAAGCGCTCGCCCTCGGAATTGGTGAGATAGCCGCCCTCGCCGCGCGCCCCCTCGGTGATGAGGCAGCCGGCGCCGTAGATGCCGGTGGGGTGGAACTGCACGAATTCCATGTCCTGCAGCGGCAGGCCGGCGCGCAGCACCATGGCGTTGCCGTCGCCCGTGCAGGTGTGGGCGGAGGTGGCCGAGAAATAGGCGCGGCCGTAGCCGCCCGTCGCCAGGATGACGAGATGGGCGCGGAAGCGGTGGATGGTGCCGTCGTCCATCTTCAGCGCCACCACGCCGCGGCAGCGGCCCTCGTCGTCCATGATGAGGTCGATGGCGAAATATTCGATGAAGAACTCGGTGTTGTTCCGCAGTGCCTGGCCGTAGAGCGTGTGCAGGATGGCATGGCCGGTGCGGTCGGCGGCGGCGCAGGTGCGCTGGGCCGGCGGGCCCTTGCCGAAGTCGGTCGTCATGCCGCCGAAGGGTCGCTGGTAGATGCGCCCGTCGACGGTGCGGGAGAAGGGAACGCCCCAGTGCTCGAGCTCGTAGACGGCGGCGGGCGCGTTGCGCACCAGATATTCGATGGAATCCTGGTCGCCGAGCCAGTCCGACCCCTTCACGGTGTCGTACATGTGCCAGCGCCAGTCGTCCGGCCCCATGTTGGCGAGCGAGGCGGCGACGCCGCCCTGGGCCGCCACGGTGTGCGAGCGCGTGGGGAAGACCTTGGTGACGCAGGCCGTCTTGAGGCCCGCCTGGGCGCAGCCGACGGTGGCACGCAGCCCGGCGCCGCCGGCGCCGACGACCACCACGTCGAAGGTGTGGTCGGTGATCGGATAGGCCTGGCCGGTATAGGCCGGGCGGGGAATGCGCAGGATGCCGCCCCGGCCGGCGCCATCGCCCTGCGCCGCCCGCGCGCGCGGCGTGCGCACGGCCTTGGGCGGCGTCTCGACGGCGGCGCCGGCGACCTCCGGTGCGGCGGCGGTCGGTGCGGCAGTGGTCGACGCGGCGGCCTTGGCCCTCGTGCTGCGGCGCGCCGGGGCGCTCGTCTCGGTGCCGGGGGTGGTTCCGTTGCTGGGTGCCTTGGCCATGAACTTACATCCCGCCGAAGGAGATCTTGAGAACCGCGAAGACCGCGGCGGCTGCCACGAGCAGGGCGAAGAAGGTGTTGGCGATCACGGCAGCGACCTTGGCGCCGCCGTGAACGTAGTCCTCGATGATGACCTGCATGCCGATGCGCATGTGATAGGTCGCCGAGAGGATGAAGAGGAGCAGGAGGAGCGCCACGAGCGGGCTGCGCACGAGGGCGATCGCCTCCTCATAGCCGCTGCCCGCCGCGCGGATCACGATGGCGATGAAGGCCACCGCCAGCAATGCGTTGGAGATCGCCGTGAGGCGCTGGTGCCAGAAATGCCCGGTGCCGGACCTGGCAGAGCCAAGACCGCGGACGCGGCCGAGCGGCGTGCGCAGCGAGTGCTTCGTCGATGACATGAAATGCCTCCTCACGAGACCGCGTAGCCGACCACCCACACGAGGAGCGTGAGCGTGGCCGAGGCGATGAGGGTCATGCGGGCGAGGTTCTGGCGGGCGGCGGCGTCGAAGCCGAGGCCCACGTCCCAGATGAGGTGGCGGATGCCGCCGAACATGTGGTGCAGCAGCGTCCAGGTGTAGCCGAAGAGGATCAGCCGGCCGAGGAAGGAGCCGAAGAACCACTGCGCGGTCTCGAAGGCCTCAGGCCCGCTCGCCAGCGCCAGCAGCCAGGCGACCAGGAGGAGGGTGCCCACATAGAGGGCCGAGCCGGTGACGCGATGGACTACCGACATCGCCATCGTCCACGTCCAGCGGTAGATCTGGAGGTGCGGCGAGAGGGGGCGGATGTCTTCCGGTCTCGTCCCGGGCGCTTTCGCCTCGGCCATGTGGGGCCTCCCCGCTTGCAGTCTGGAGTTGCTCGAAGCTATCGGCTTCGTAACGAATGTGGGCGGCAACCGCAATGCAGCATGCCGCCAAAGGCGGTGACATTTTTCCAGCTTTGTAACCGCTTCCTTGCGCCGCCTTATCGCGGCAGAAGCGCCCAATAGTCGAAATCGAGCACGACGGCGGGGTCGTATTCAGAGCCGTTTCGGCCCGGAAAACCGGTGCACGGCGCATTCTTCGCCGCGATGGTGCGCAGCCTCAGGGCGCCCATGTCGCTGCGGCCCTCGAGCTCGGCGGTGTCGAGCACCTCGCTCCAGCAATAGACGGTGTCGCCGGCAAAGAGCGGCGCCACATGCCGCCCGCCGTTGATGGCGGCGATGTGGAAGGCATTGCCGAGGCCGTTGAAGGACAGCGCCCGCGCCAGCGAGATCACGTGGCCGCCGTAGATCAGCCGCCGGCCGAAGCGCGAGCCGGTGGCGGCGTGCTGGTCGAAATGCACCCGGGCGGTGTTCTGGTAGAGCCGGGTCGCGAGCTGGTGCTCGGCCTCCTCCACCGTCATGCCGTCCACATGGTCGATGCGCTCGCCGATGCGGAAGTCGCCCCAGCGCCAGGGGCTGCCGGCAAGGCCGAAGTCATAGGCCTCGACGTCGATGGGCGGGCAGCCGATGCCGAGGTGCGAGGGCTCGACGCTGTCCGCGAGCTGCGGCACGTGCTGGTCCGCGACGGACGCCGCCTCGTCGCGCTTCTTCACCATCACCCAGCGCACATATTCGAGCACCTCGGCCCCGTCGGAGCGCAGCCCGCGCGTGCGCACGTAGACGACGCCGGTCTTGCCGTTGGAATTTTCCTTGAGCCCGATGACCTCGGAGACGGCCGACAGCGTCTCGCCGGGATAGACGGGCTTCAGGAAGCGGCCTTCCGCATAGCCGAGGTTGGCGACCGCATTGAGGGAGATGTCCGGCACGGTCTTGCCGAAGACGACATGGAAGACGAGGAGATCGTCGAGGGGGCTGCGCTCGTAGCCGATCTGCGCGGCGAGGACGTCCGAGGACTGCACGGCGAAGCGCGTGCCGTAGAGCGCCGAATAGAGCGCGGCATCGCCCGCCGTCACCGTGCGCGGCGTCGCGTGGCGGATCACCTCGCCGAGGCGGAAATCCTCGAAGAACCGGCCGGCGCTGGTCTTCATCGGCAATGCTGTGTCCATCGGCTCCTCCCTCGCTGTTTCGCGAGAGACTAGCCTACATGCTGCACTGCGCCATTGCGACCTTGGGCGGAGGCGTTCAGGCCGACGGCACGTCCACCACGACGCCGGTGCGGGCGACCGCCGCCGCGAGCGTGTTGCGCAGGAGGCAGGCGATGGTCATTGGCCCGACGCCGCCCGGCACGGGGGTGATGGCGCCGGCATGCTGCACCGCCTCGTCATAGGCCACGTCGCCGACGAGCCGCGTCTTGCCCTCGCCGCGCTCGGGCGCCGGGATGCGGTTGATGCCGACGTCGATGACGATGGCGCCGGGCTTCACCCAGTCGCCGCGCACCATCTGCGGCCGGCCGACGGCCGCGACGAGGATGTCGGCGCGGCGGCACACGGCCGGCAGGTCGCGCGTCTTGGAATGGGCGACGGTGACCGTGCAGCTCTCGGCGAGGAGCAGCTGCGCCATCGGCTTGCCGACGATGTTGGAGCGCCCGACGACGACCGCCTCGAGCCCGGCGAGCGCCGGCTCGATGGACTTGATGAGCATCAGGCAGCCGAGCGGCGTGCAGGGCACGAGCGCGGGAAGGCCGGTCATCAGGCGCCCGGCATTCTCCGGGTGGAAGCCGTCGACGTCCTTCGCCGGCTCGATCGCCTCGATCACCTTCTGCGCGTCGATATGCGCCGGCAGCGGCAGCTGTACGAGGATGCCGTCGACCGCATCGTCCGCGTTGAGCCGCGCGACGAGGGCGAGGAGCTCGGCCTCGCCCGTCTCCGCCGGCAGGCGGTGCTCGAAGGAGGCCATGCCGGCCTCCACCGTCTGCTGCGCCTTGTTGCGCACATAGACGCTGCTCGCCGGATCCTCGCCGACGAGCACGACGGCAAGGCCAGGCGCGCGGCCGGACCTGGCGAGGAAGTCGGCCGCGGCTTCCGCCACGCGCCGGCGCAGGCCCTCGGCGAAGGCCTTGCCGTCGATGATTCGGGACGTCGGGAGCGTCGTCATGGCCGGTCCTCGTGCTTGATGAGTGCCGCGAGCCGCGCTTCCAGCATAGCGGCGTCGCCGGCGACGGTCAGGATCTTGATGCGTGCGGTGTGCCCGGAGACGAGCGTGACGGCCGAGGCGGCGACGCCGAGGCTCTTGGCGAGCAGCCGGGTGAGCGCCGCATTGGCCGCCCCGTCCTCCGGCACGGCCCGGACGCGGACCTTGATGACGGCGCGCCCGTCCGCCAGCTGCTCGACGCCCTCGATCGCATCGCGCCCGCCGCGCGGCGTCAGGCGCACCGTGAGCGTCAGCCCCTCGCCCGTGCGCGTGACGGCGCCGCTCATGCCTGCCCCACGCCGGCCGGGCTTTAGATGACCGCCGGGTAGACGTAGAGCACGATCACCCGCTGCAGGAAGAAGATGATGAGCAGCAGGATGATGGGCGAGACGTCGATGCCGCCGAGATTGGGCAGGATGGAGCGGATGGGCCGAAGCGCGGGCTCGGTGATCTGGTAGAGGAAGTTCCAGATCGCCCGCACCACGTCGTTGCGCGTGTTGACGACGTTGAAGGCGACCAGCCAGCTGATGATGGCTGAGGCGATCACGAGCCAGGTGTAGAGGTCGAGCACGACCATGAGAACATCGAGAATCGCGCGCATTGAAAATCCGGAGGATGGAGAGGACGGACGGGAGCTTCCGTTTAGCGCTCTCCGCCGCTGTGAACAACCCGTCGCGCTCGCCGCGCGATCACGCGAAACAGCAATTGACAGCCGCCCCCGCGCCGGCCTAAAACGCGCCGACCTTTAGGGGCTGTAGCTCAGTTGGGAGAGCGCTGCAATCGCACTGCAGAGGTCAGGGGTTCGAATCCCCTCAGCTCCACCACCCTCTTTTGCAGAAAAGCTGGAAAATTCGGGCCGGGTTTCGGGTGGCGCATCGCTGCGACGAAACGTGCGCCCTCTGCCCCTCACCGGCTATCCTTAGGTCCGCTCGCTGTTTAGACCGCGACTTTGGTTTTCCAGCCGGTTGAGAAATCGAGCGCCCGCAACAACCCAAAACTATTGATCCATTGAATTCCGAGAGTGTTGCAGACGTCGGGCACATGGCGATTTGCGCGCATGAGTGAGGGTTTGGAGACCTCGGTCGTCACAACGCAACGTGCTTGTGGTGCAGCCATCGCATACGCGATCAGAAATGGGTCCTTGCCCAGCTTAACCACTTCGGTGTCGTTCAGATCTGGCGCGTACCCATGGGCGGTGCACTGCTGCAGTAGCGTGATGTCGACGCTTTCATCCAAGCAGATTGCTTCCTTGTGCTCGGGCGCTTTCAGCCAGTCCGCCAAGTCGTCTGTTCCGTTGGTAATTTCTTCGAGGTTTTCGATCGGCATTTTAAGATGGCCGGCATTGCCCATATGTACGAGCCATTCCCAAAACTCGGGCACCCGGTCGAGGGGATAATAAGAGTTGTTGGCCGTAATCATTACGTTGGCATCGAGCAGATAGAGCAAGTTCTAGCCCCTATGCTGCTCGACCGGACGGATCCGCGCTGGAAAGCAGCGGAAACACGTTTGCCGGACGCACTGCCAAGATGCGTGCAGCCTTCGAGGGCGACAAGGCCCCATCTGCCACCATCCGCCGAGATAGGTCCAGCAGCCGCCCGCCAAGCCGGTGGCGACGAACGGTGTAGTAGTTCGGCCCCTCACCGTCTCGACTACGCTCCCGGTCCAACTGGCGCTTGCGGAGCCAGTGCTGCCGAAACATGGCACTCAACTGCGACCATTGAGACCGATCAATTATGCCAGCACGAAAAAGCTTATAGGTCACGAGAGAGCGACTCACCTGCCGCGCGTCGGCAATTTCGCCGATGCGCATCGCAACCTCATCCAGTGGCAGCCCCCCAACTGCGCGCTCGCGTTCGATCTCGCCATTGGGCAACAGGAAATTTCCTGCGACGTCGTTGCAGAACTGCTCAATGGCGGAAATAGCGTTCGCCCCGCTTACGCCAGTTGCGCCGAGCCAGATATGCGCCACTTCGTGAAGCAGGGTAAAGCACCACGCCCTGTCACTGTCCTGATCGTTGATGACAATGAACGGCGCAACGGGATCCGCCAAAGCGAAGCCGCGGAAAATCTCGACATCTAGGGTGCTGTGATGGCTCCCCAGATTGCCAACTAGCAGCACGAAAATGCCCGCGCGCTCGGCCCGCTCTCGAAGATAAGTAAATCCCTTTGGGGCAGTGCGGTCTCCCCGTATCCCGTTGCGGAACTGCTCACGATCAAGTTCCAGTGTTCGAACTATGGAATCGAGTACGGCCGACACACCGTCCTGCATAGTCATGGAGGCGACGAACGGCAGCGAAACCGCCTCGTCTTCGGCTTCGAGCACCGCCCGCACCATCTCTTGCCGGGCCTTGATATCTCGAATGAGTGCATCGACAAGCGCGTCGTCGCGCCGGGAATGGTCCGGCGGCAGGGTGCGGAAATCGTGCCCGCGCTCACTCACCCTTGGCGGTTGCGGCAGATAGAACGTTAGGAGCGGGCGCCGGTAGTGCTGAACCATTTTCAGCAGCAAAGGGCGGCTCGGCTCAACCGCGCCGCTCTCGTACGCCGCCAGCCGCTTAATTGCAGGCACGCCGCGTGCGTCCCTGATACCGAGCTTTTCGACGGCCTCTCCCAGGGTGAGTCCTGCCGTCTCGCGCGCCCATTGCAATATCGTTGGGTTCACCTTTGGCATAGGATCCCCGGTCTCCCTGCTCGGCCGCCACAGCTCTTCTAGAACTAACGCACTAAGGATATTTTCGTTTGAATGCACGCCACACCAAATCTGGTAGCCCGTCAAACTGTAAGTCAGCCGGGTGCAAAAATGGTGAAGCTGCGCGGGCTTACAGGACGGACTCTGCGATTTTGCGGTGTACCGCGACAGGCACCTCCCTCAAATCGCCGGCAGTCCCAGCCATTTCGCCATCGCCTCGAGGATCAGGTTGATCGACAGGGCGGCGAGCACGATGCCCATCACGCGGCGCAGCACGTTGGCGCCGTGGCGGCCGATGAGGCGTGACACGGTCCCGCCTGACAGGAAGAGGCCGAGCAGGATGAGCATGTTGAGCGCCAGCATGGCGACCGTCTCCACCTGCTCGATGAAGGTCAGGCGGTTGTTGTCCATCAGGATGACGATGGCGAGCATGGCCCCCGGCCCGGCGATGATCGGCACCGCCAGCGGGTAGACGGCGACGCTCGCCGCGTCGTTTGCGCCCGCCTCGGCCGTCGGCGCCGGCCCCTTGTCGCCGAGGGTCATCGACAGCGCGAAGATGAGCAGGATGATGCCGCCGGCGATCTGGAAGGAGATGAGCGAGATGTTCATCGCCGCCAGCGCATATTGGCCGATGACGGCGAAGACGAGGAGGATGACGAAGGCGACGGGGACGGCGATGAGGGCCGCCTTGCGCCGCTCGGCCCGGTCGAGCCCGCCGGTGACCGAGAGGAAGAGCGAGGTGTGGCTGATCGGGTCGAGGACGGCGAGAAGCGTCATGAACTGCGTGACGAGCAGGGTCTGGTCGATCAGCACGATCGGCTCCGGAAGAGGAAGGTGACGGCGAGGGCGAGGATGGAGGGGAACGGACGTCTCAGGCGGTCCCGGTTCCGCCGATCTCGTCGATCCGGGCCGCCATGATGAAGTCGTTCTCGTGCAGGCCCTTGATCTTGTGGGTCTGCAGCGTGACCGTCGCATAGCCCCAGCCGAAGGCGATGTCCGGGTGGTGGCCCTGCTCCTCGGCAAGCTCCGACACGCGCGCCACGAAATCGAAGGCTCCCGCGTAGTTCCTGAAGCGGAAGGTGCGCGCGATGCGCGTGGCATCGCCGTTGACCTCCCACTGCGGCACCCGTTTCGCGTAGTGCGCGACGGCTTCGGGGGACAAAGGCGGCGTCCCGCCCTTGCAGGGCGTGCAGGTCTTGGTGGCGAGATCGTCGGTCATGGCTATTCCCGCTGCCGGGTCACGGAATCTCGTACAGGGTGACCTCGTCGTCGATGCCGCGCAAGGCGCGTCGCTGCGCCAGCGGCGTCAGGCCGGTGCGGGCAAGCAGGTTCGACACCTCCGGCCGCTCGACGACGGAGCCCGTGGCGTAGATCGCCTGCGATTCGGCAAGGCCCTGCACGCGCGAGGCGATGTTCACCGTCTGGCCGAAATAGTCCTGCCGCTCGTTGAGGCTGACGGCGAGGCACGGGCCTTCGTGCAGGCCGATCTTCAGCATCAGGTCCTCGCTGCCGTGGGCGGCGTTGAGGCGGCGCATGGCGTCGCGCATGCGCAGCGCGGCGGCGACGGCCCGTTCCGGCGTCGGGAAGGTCGCCATCACTGCATCGCCGATGGTCTTGACGATGGCGCCGGCCTCCGCCGCCACGATGTCGCCGAGCACACGGAAGTGCTCGCGCACGAGGTCGAAGGCGGCAAGGTCGCCCACGCGCTCATAGAGCCGGGTCGATCCCTTGAGGTCGGTGAAGAGGAAGGTGAGGCTGGTGATCTTCAGCCGCTGGTCGACGTTGAGCGTCTCCGTCCGGTAGATGTCGCGGAAGGTCTGGTTGCTGAGGAGCCGCTTGGCGGTGAGGAACGGCCGGCGCCGGCCGATGAGCGTGTGTAGCGCCTCGCCTGCGGCGAAGAGGCCGGGCAGGACGCGCCGGCTGGTGCGGTTCTCGAGCGTGAGGCGCAGCGGGCCGGGCTGCAGGCGGACGGCCTCGTTCGGCGCATGCACGGCGTCGATGACGAGGGAAAGCGAGCGCCGCTCGCGCGTCTCGTCGCTGTCGGCGTCGATGAACTGCACGGAATGGGTGACCGGATCGAAGACGATGATGAAGCCCCGCGGCAGCTGCAGCGAGAGGAGGGCCTTCTCCCCGGGCGGCAGTTCGATGGCCTCGATGATGATCTCGTCGAGCTGCGCCTCGATCTCCTCCGGCAGGTCGACGCCCGAGCTCCAGAAGATCTGGCGGAAATACTCGTGGATCGGCAGGCGGTCCGGCTCGTGCGCCGCGATCTGCCGCACGCGCGGGTTCACCGTGAACGTCACCTCCACCATCTCGTCGAGGGTCGGCTCGTAGCCCGCCGCGCACAGCGTGCAGCTGTAGGAGGAGCGGTCGAGCGTACCGAGCGTCGCATTGGCGTCGAGCACGCCGCCGCAGCCCGGGCACAATACGTTCCATGACATGTCGAACAGGCCGAGATGGGCGGCATGGAGGAAGGCGGCGATGGCGGCCTCCTCGTCGAGACCCTCGCGCGCCGCGAAGGCGAGCACGTTGACGCGGTTGAGCATACGGTCCGCGCCGTGCCGGACGAGGCGCTCGATGGCCTCGGCCGCCGCCGGCTCGGCCGTCTGACGCAGCAGGGAAAAGAGCGCTTCCGTCTCGGCCATCGGACGGTGCTCCGCAACCATTATTTTATAAGTATAGCACGATCAGCGGCAGCTGCCGCGCTCAGGCCGCAGGGGCGCGGGCGATCGCCAGGCCCGAGGCCGGTTGGGGCCGGGCCGGTGCGGCACCGGCGGCGAGCCAGTGGTCGAGAAAGGCATCGAGCCACAGGGCGACGGCGGGGTCGTACATGAAGCGCCCGCGGTGGTGCAGGTGCGAGGCCTGGGCGCCCGGCAGGCTCAGCCGCTCGCTGGCGCGTGTCGTCCAGCGATAGATCATGGCGTGCGTCACCTCGGGGTGGAACTGCAGGCCGAAGGCCGCGGGCCCGACTCGGAAGGCCTGGTTCGGAAAATCCGCGCCCTCGGCGAGAAGCTCGCCCCCGGGCGGGCAGTCGAGCCCCTCCCGGTGCCATTGGTAGACATGCGAGGGCCACGGCGCGCCCGTCTCGCTGGCGAAGCGCCGCCCGGTCGTCGTCGGCTTGAGGGGATAATAGCCGATTTCGGCAAGGCCCGAGGGATGCGGATCGACGCGCCCGCCGAGGTGCTTCGACAGCATCTGCGCGCCGAGGCAGAGGCCGAGCAGCGGCTTCTTCTCATCGAGCGCGACGCCGATCCAGTCGATCTCGCGCTTCACCCAGTCATCGGGGTCGTTGGCGCTCATGGGCCCGCCGAAGACGACGGCGCCGGCGTGCAGTTCGAGCGTCTGCGGCAAGGGATCGCCGAAGCGCGGGCGGCGGATGTCGAGCAGGTGGCCGCGCTCTGCAAGGAGCCGGCCGACCCGGCCGGGCGTCGAATGCTCCTGGTGCAGGACGATGAGAACGGGCAGCCGGGCCGCCTCAGCCATCAGGCCCCTCCGTCGACGTCCGCCAGCGCGCTCTGGCGCAGCGCCTCGGCCTCGCGCTCGCTCAGCCCGAGCCGGCGGGCGGAGCGCCACAGGAGGCCGTCCTCGATCTCGGCGACGTGCCCGTCGATCTTCGCGAGCTCCCAGGCGGCGGCCATCAGCTCGCGGCGCCCGTCCGGCGGCAGCAGGCGCTTCAGGTCCTCGAAGGCGTCGTCCACGTCCTCGCGCGAGCGCTCGGCCACGATGGCGGCCTCGATGATCCGGAGCGCCTCGCGCGGCGAGAGGCGGAAGCGGCGTCCGACGAGGTCGGCGAGCTTGGCGCGCTCGTCGCCCGTCAGGCGCCCGTCGCCCCCGGCGATGTGCACGAGGACGATGGCGAGCGACAGCAGGGTGTCGGGGGTGCGGCCCTTATCCTCGCGCGCCGGCGCGGCCTGGTGCCGGGGCAAGCGTTCGAAGAGGCGGGCGATGCTGGAGATGAGGCGGACTGGACGGGTCATGGACATCGGAACGATTTCAGGCTGCCATCCTGTCCGATCGGACGACGGCGCTCAACCCCGCCTTTTTCACAATCCGCCCATCTTGCAGATGATGTCCCACTCGGCGCCGCTCACCGGTTGCACCGACAGGCGTGAATTGTTGACGAGCACCATCTCGGCGAGGGAGGGCGTGTCCTTGATTTCGTCAAGCGTCACCGGCCGGGGCAGCGCCTTCACGGCCTTGATGTCGACCATGCCGAAGCGGCCGCTCGCGTCAGTGTGGTCAGGATAGTACTCCTTGATCACCTCGACGATGCCGACGACGGCCTTGCCTTCGTTGGAATGATAGAAAAAGCCGGTCTCGCCCTTCTTCATCGCCATCATGTTGAGCTTGGCGGAATGGTTGCGCACGCCGTTCCAGAACGTGCCCTTCGCGCCTTCCGCGACCTGCTGGTCCCACGACCAGGTCGCCGGTTCGGATTTGAACAGCCAGTGCGCCATGACCTCTCCCCGTTCGTCAGATGATCTCGTGTTCGGCGCGGATCGGCCGGTTGAGCAGTGCGCCGATCGCCGCCTCGACGGACATTTCCCCCGCGACGAGCGCGGCGACGGCTTCCGAGATCGGCATTTCGACCCCGTGCTGGCCGGCCATCGCGACGAGCGCCGCGGCCGTGAAGGCGCCTTCCGCCAGCTTGCCGCCGGAGGCTTCGGAAAGCGGCACGCCACGCCCCAGCGCCTCGCCGAAGGCGAAGTTGCGCGATTTCGCCGAGCCGCAGGTGAGCACGAGGTCGCCGAGGCCGGACAGCCCCATCAGCGTCTCGGGCCGGGCACCGAGGGCGCGCGCGAAGCGCATCAGCTCGGCGAAGCCCCGGGCCACCATGGCGGCCCGGGCGCTCTCGCCGAGGCCGCAGCCCATGACGATGCCGCAGGCGATGGCGAGCACGTTCTTGGCCGCGCCGCCGATCTCGACCCCGCGCACGTCGGTGCCGTGATAGATGCGGAAGGCGGGGCTCGCAAGCGCCGCGGCGAGGCCGCGGGCGGTCTCCTCCTGCGCGCAGGCCAGCACCACGGCGGTCGGCAGGCCCCGCACCACGTCCTCGGCGAAGCTCGGGCCGGACAGGACGGCAGATACTGCCGCCGGCAGCTCCTCGGCGACGATGTCGCTCATGAAGCGGCTCGACGTGCGCTCGATGCCCTTGGCGCAGATGACGACGGGCGTACCGGGGGCGAGCCGGGGCGCGAGCGCGCGGGCCGCCTCGCGCAGGGCCTGCGCCGGCACGACGAGGAGCAGCGCCCGCGCGGCCGCCGTCGCGCCGAGGTCGGCCGTGACGGTGATCGCGGCATGGAGCGGCGCACCGGGAAGGAAACGCAAGTTCTCGCGCGCGGTCTCGATGGTGCCGGCATGCTCGGCATCGCGCGCGACGAGGGTGACGGTACGCCCGGCCTGGGCCGCCGCATTGGCGAGGGCCGTGCCCCAGGCGCCGGCCCCGACGATGACGAGCGGATCGGCGATCATGCCGCGGAGGCCGCCTCGAGCGGCCAGCGGGCGCGGGCGGGAGCGGTGAGGTCGTCGGTGAGGCCGAGGCGCAGGCGCTCGAGCCCCGTCCAGGCGATCATCGCCCCGTTGTCGGTGCACAGGGCCGGTGGTGGCGTGACGAGGGGCAGGCCGGCCTCGGAGGCAAGGCGCGTCAGGCCGCGGCGGATCGCCTGGTTGGCGGCGACGCCGCCGGCGACGACGAGCGCCGTCGGGTGCCCCGCCTTCTGCCGGAAGGCGCGCAGGCCCATGCGCACCCGGTCGGCGACGACGTCGACCACGGCCGCCTGGAAGGAGGCGCAGAGGTCGGCCACGTCACGCGCCGAGAGCGGGGCGATGCGCTCGGCCTCGATGCGCACGGCGGTCTTGAGGCCGGAGAGCGAGAAGTCCGGGTCCGGCCGGCCCGCCAGCGGCCGCGGCAAAGCGAAGCGCGCCGGGTCGCCGTGGAGCGCCTGGCGCTCCACCTCCGGCCCGCCGGGATAGGGCAGGCCGAGCATCTTCGCCGTCTTGTCGAAGGCCTCGCCGATGGCGTCGTCGATGGTGGTGCCGAGGCGGACGTAATCGCCGACGCCGCGCACCGCGAGCAATTGCGTGTGCCCGCCCGAGGCGAGCAGCAGCAGATAGGGAAAGGCGACGCCGTCGGTCATCCGCGCCGTCAGCGCATGAGCCTCGAGATGATTGACGGCGATGAAGGGCTTGCCGGACACGAGGGCGAGCGCCTTGCCGGTGGTGAGGCCGACGATGACGCCGCCGATGAGGCCGGGGCCGGCCGCGGCGGCGACGGCGTCGATGTCCTTCAGCGTGACGTCGGCCGCCTTCAGCGCCCGCGCTACCAGCCGGTCGATGACCTCGACATGGGCGCGCGCCGCGATCTCCGGCACCACGCCGCCATAGGCGGCATGTTCCGTGATCTGGGTGAGGATCTCGTTCGACAGGATGACGCCGCGCCCGTCGCCGGCAAGGCCGACGACGGCGGCTGCCGTTTCGTCACAGGTGGTCTCGATGCCAAGAACGCGCATGATTCGCTGGGTTCTGAAGGGGCTGCGATCGGTCGCGGTTCGCAAAAGCGCCGCTTCCCCCTATAGAGCATGGCGTAAAGCCGTGGGAACCGGTTTTTCGCCGCAGCAGGGTGGTAGGGCATGCGATAGTGAGGTGCGGGAGCGGCTCTGTGGCCTCCCGCCTGCACGAATCGCCCGCCGGCCGCGGGCCCCGTGAACGGAGTTGGATGGAACCATGATTGCAACGACCGGCGCACCTGTCATCGGCACGCGCGGCAGCCCGCTCGCCCTCGCCCAGGCGCGGCAGGTGCAGGCGCTCCTCGGTGGGGCGCTCGGCTGCCCGGCCGAGGCCGTCGCGCTCTCGGTCATCAAGACGACGGGCGACATGATCCAGGACCGGGCGCTGTCGGAGGCCGGCGGCAAGGGCCTGTTCACCAAGGAGCTCGACAGCGCGCTCCTCGACGGGCGCATCGCCCTTGCCGTCCATTCCGCCAAGGATCTGCCGACCGTCCTGCCGGACGGGCTCGTCATTGCCGGCTATCTTGCCCGCGAGGACGTGCGCGACGTGCTGATCAGCCGCGGTGCGCGGAGCATCGCCGAGTTGCCGCGCGGCGCCGTGGTCGGCAGCGCCTCGCTGCGCCGGCAGGCGCAGGTGCGGCGCCTGCGGCCCGATGTCTCGGTCACGCTGCTGCGCGGCAATGTCGGCACCCGCCTCGCCAAGGTCGAGAGCGGCGAGATCGACGCGACCCTCCTGGCCCTCGCCGGGCTGCGCCGGCTCGGCCTCGCCGACAAGGCGACCGCCGTGCTCGACACCGAGGATTTCCTGCCCGCCATCGGCCAGGGCGCCATCGCCATCGTGACCCGGGCCGACGATCTTGCCCTGCGCGAGACGCTGATGCGCTTCACCGACCCGGGGACCGGCGTGGCGCTGGAGGCCGAGCGCGCCTTCCTGCGCGTGCTCGACGGCTCGTGCCGCACGCCCATCGCCGGCCTGGCGCGGGTGGAGGGGACAGGCCTCTCCTTCCGCGGCATGCTGCTGGCGCCCGACGGCAGCGACTGGGTGGCCGTCGAACGCAGCGGCCCGATCGCCGAGGCGCTCGGCCTTGGAGAGGACGCGGGACGCGAAGTGGTGGCCCGCGCGCGCCCGGCGCTCCTGGGAAAATAGGCATGGCGGGCGTCCTCGTCCTGCGGCCGGAAAGGGCGGCGCGCCGGACGGCGCGGCGCCTCGGCGAGCGCGGCCATGCCGTCGTCGTCGCTCCGCTCCTGACCATCCATTCCACGGGTGAGCCGCGCCCGGCGGGAGCCTTCGACGGTGTCGTCGTCACCAGCCCCAACGCCTTCGAAGCCTTGGGCGAGGGGGATGTCGCGGCGCTCGCCGCGCTGCCCCTCCTTGCGGTCGGCGAGCGCACGGGCGAGGTGGCGCGCCAGGCCGGCTTTGCGGCCGTCACGGCGGCGGCGGGCGACCGCATCGCCCTCGCGACGCTCGCCCCGTCGGTTTTCGCGTCCGGGGCGCGGCTCCTCCTCGTCCTCGGCCGCGATCACAAGGCCGATACGCCCGCTCTTCTCGCCGCGACCGGCTTCGCGGTCGTGCCGTGGATGGCCTATGTCGCGGAGGCGGAACAATCGCTGCCTCCGGCGGTCGTGGCGGCGCTCGGCGGCGGCACACTCGCGGTCGCGCTGCATTATTCCCGCCGCAGCGCGGCCCTGGCGCTCGCCCTCGCCGAGCGGGCCGGCTGCGGCGAAGCATTCCGTGCCTTGCGCCACCTGTGCCTGTCCGAGGATGTCGCCGCGCCGCTCCGGGCCGCCGGCGTCCGGGACGTCGTGGCCGCCGCGACGCCGCACGAGGATGCCTTGCTGGCCCTGCTGCCGGCGCATGGCGACAGATGACGCGCAGCCGCTGGGCTCGCCATGGGCGGGCGGCTGATGTTAAGAGCTTGAGGGTTCATCATGGCCCGTCCGGGCGCACCGGCGGTGCCGAGCAAATGATGGAGAGAGGTCTGCATGAGCGACGAGAAGCCGACGGGCCGGACGCCCCGGACAGCCCGCACGAAGGCGGGGCGCGTTGCGCAGACGACCGACCGCGAAGTGACCGAGGCCATCGCGCCGCCGCCCGCCGATGTCGCGGCCGTTGAGGCGGCGGCCACGCCCCGGGAGACCCCGCCGGCCGAGGACATGCCTGCCGCTCCGCCGCCGGAGGCGCCAACTCCGCCTGGCGATGTGTCGGCTACCGAGGAAGGGCCGGGCGCAGGCGAAACCCCTCCAGGCGACGAACGCGCCGAGGAAGCGCCGGCCGATGAGGTGCCCGCCGACCGCGACGCCCGGGATTTGCGAACGGCCGAACCGGCTACGGCGCCTCGCCAGGGCCTCCAGAGTTCGCTCCTCGTGGCGGCTGCCGTCGGCGGTATCGTCGGCGCCGCCGCAGCCATGCTGCTGCCGGTGCTCGTCGGTCCGGCCAACGACACCGCGGCGCGCCTTGCCGTCGTCGAGCGCAGCCTCGCCAATGTCGTCGGCCGTGAGGATCTCGAGGCGCTCGAGGCGCGCATGACCTCCGCCTCCCGCGAAGACGACGGCCTGACGGCGCGCATCAACGGCCTCGCCAACGAGATCGAGGGGCTGCGGTCCGTCGAGGGCGCGTCGCCGGCGGAGCTTCGCGCGATCCGCGACGAGCTGAGCCGACGTGTCGACGCGCTCGAAGGGGCCGTGCGCAGCCTCGATCCGGGCGTCATCAGCGACGTCTCGCGCCGGCTGGAGGCCCTGGGCGCCCGGCTCGATGCCGCCGAAAGGCAGATCGCCGACGGCGCCGCCGAGCCGATCGGCAATGCCGCGGGCCGGCTCGCCGTGGCGGAGCTGCTGCTGACCGCGATCCGCTCCGGCCAGCCCTTCGAGAAGGAGATCACGGTGCTCGAGCGCCTCGGCACGCCGGCGGAGTTCCTGTCCCCGCTCAAGCCGCAGGCGCGCGCCGGCTTGCCGACCACCGAGAGCCTGCGCCCGGGCCTACGCGAAGGCCTGGCCCGTGCGGCCGAAACCGAGCGCCGCACGCGTCCCGAGGCCAGCCTCTGGGAGCGCCTGAGCGACAGTGCCGCCGGCCTCGTGCGGGTCGAGCGCGTCGGCAGCGGGGAGCAGCCCGCCGACGCCGTCGATGCGGCGCTCGCCCGCGGCGATGCCGCGGCGGCGCTCGCGGCCTGGGAGCGGCTGTCGCCGGCCGAGCAGCAGGCGACGCGTGAATGGGTCGCGGCGCTGAGGGCCCGCGCGGAAGCGGAGCAGGCGGCACTCGCCGTGCGCGGCGCCGCCGTCGACGCCTTCGGCGGCAACGGGTGAGGGCGCAGCCATGATTCGCGTTCTCGTCTTCCTCGTCCTTCTCGCCTTCGTCGCGCTCGGCGCCGCCTGGCTCGCCGACCACCCGGGCGAGGTGGTGCTCACCTGGCAGGACTACCGCATCAGCACGCCGCTCAGCGTCGCCGTGGCGGCGCTCATCGGCATCGTCACGGCGCTCGTCATCGTGTGGAGCGTGGTGCGCTTCGTCTTCAAGCTGCCGGACCTCGTCACCATCGCCTCGCGGGCCCGCCGCCGGGCGCGCGGCTTCGCCGCCGTGTCGCGCGGCATGGTGGCCGTCGGCTCGGGCGATCCCGCCGCCGCGCGCCGCCATGCGGGCGATGCCGAGCGCTGGCTCGGCCGCGAGCCGCTGACGCTGCTGCTCAAGGCCCAGGCCGCGCAGATCTCCGGCGATCGGGCAGGGGCCGAGGCCGCTTTCAACGACATGCTCGACGAGCCCGAAACGCGGGTGCTCGGCCTGCGCGGCCTGTTCGTCGAGGCGCGGCGCAAGGGCGATCTCGTCGCCGCCCGGGCCCATGCGGCCAAGGCGGCGGAACTCGCGCCGAGCGTCGGCTGGGCCAACGAGGCGGTGCTCGAGTTCCAGTCCGCCGAACGCGACTGGCGCGGGGCGCTCATGACCCTCGAGCGGCGCGCGGCGCTGCGGCTCATCGACCGCGCCGAGGCGCGCCGCCAGCGTGCCGTGCTCCTGACGGCCGACGCCATCGACCGGGCGGAGAAGGACCCCGACGCCGCGCTCACCGCCGTGCGCGAGGCGGTCAAGCTCGCGCCCGATCTCGTGCCCGCCGCCGTGCTGGCCGGCCGGCTTCTCGCCCGCGCCGGCAAATACCGCAAGGCGGCCAAGACCCTCGAGGCGGCCTGGGTGCGGCTGCCGCATCCTGATATCGCCGCAGCCTATGTCGAGATCCGCTCCGGCGATTCGGCGCGTGACCGGCTCGCCCGCGCCGAGACGCTGGCGCGGCTGGCATCGGATTCCGCCGAATCGCGGCTGATGCTGGCCCGGGCCGCGCTCGACGCGCGCGAATTCGCCCGCGCCCGCGAGGCGCTGGCCCCGCTCATCGCGGAGCGCCCCACGCTGCGCACCTGCGTGCTGATGGCCGACATCGAGGAGGCCGAGCACGGCGAGACGGGGGCCGTACGCGCCTGGCTGGCCCGTGCCTCGCGCGCGCCGCGCGATCCCGCCTGGCTCGCCGACGGCGTCATCTCCGACACCTGGTCGCCGGTCTCGCTGGTCAGCGGCCGGCTCGACGCCTTCGTCTGGGGAACGCCGAGCGAGCAGATCGCCGCCCAGCACCGTGACGCGCAGGAGACGCACCGGGCCGACGCCGTCATCGGTGACGGCGACGAGCGCCGTGCGGCCGAAGCGCTGCCCGAAATCGCGCCGCCGGCGCCGGCGGCACCCGCCCGGGAGCCTTCCGCCGCTGCCGTCGACGCCCAGCCGGCTTCCGAACACACACCGACTTCACCGCCTGAAGCGCGTTCCGAGCCCGAGCGGTCGCCGGAGGCCGAACCGCCGTCCAAGCCCGAACCCGCCCCCGTGTCCGAACCGGCAGACAAGGCCCGGCCGCCGGCAGCGGCAGCACCTGCACCGGAGGCCGAGGAGGCCGCCGCGCCCGCTGAGACGCCGTCGCCCGCTCCTCCCGCCCCGCCGGAGGAGAAGCCATCGCCCGTTCCGGTACCGCAGCCTGTGAAGGAGGCGGCGAAGGGATCGGGGCGGCGCGGCGCCTCGGAGGCGACGCCGCCTGGGGAGCCTGCCGGCAATGCCGCTCCCCGCAGGGCCCGGCAGGCGAGCCCGGTCATCTTCCCGGTCAGCCGTCCGCCCGACGATCCCGGGCCGGTGACCGGGGAGGACGAGGTCGGCCCCGTGCGCCGCACCATCGTGACCTGATCGCGGCCGCTCATGCACAGGCCGCGCGCGGCCGCCGGCGCGGAATCGCGCGAGGCACTTGCCAAGGCGGGGTGATTGACGCTAGAAGGCGCGCGCGTGCCGCGGTAGCTCAGCTGGTAGAGCAACGCATTCGTAATGCGTGGGTCGGGGGTTCGAATCCCTTCCGCGGCACCATTCCTGCTTCGCGCAAGCCCACCACGCAGATTTGTCCGTCTTCGCCGAGCGAAGCGGGATGCTGCGGAGCCTTGCCGGAGGGGCCCGTGAGGCTGTGAAGGGCAACCGCTCCTCCCCGTCATGCCCGCGCTTGTCGCGGGCATCCACGCCTCGCCGTTGCGCAAGGCTGAAAGGCGCGCATGGCCGGAACAAGTCCGGCCATGACCCGCAAGGACGCCCCGGCACGCGCCTCTGGTGAAGCCTTCTCCCAACGTCGAAGAGACGAAAGTGTGACCCTTGGCGCCTTGCCGGTGCCGGTCGCCCTTCGCATAATGCCGCCCGATCGATCGTTTCCACGCCGCCATCCACTTGGATGGTGGGCCGGAGGCTGCGTTTGGACCGGTGCCGATGAAGGCCCGGCCGAGGTTTCGGGAGGACGTCATGCAGGAGAAGGTCTACGAGGTGCCGGCCGATTGGGCGAAGCGCGCCTACGTGGATGAGGCTCGCTACAGGGAGATGTACGAGGCCTCGATTCGGGATCCCGAGGCGTTCTGGGACGAGCACGGCCGGCGCATCGACTGGTTCACGCCCTACGAGAAGGTCAAGAACGTCTCCTACGCGCCGGGCGAGGTCTCCATCCGCTGGTTCGAGGACGGCGTCACCAACGTCGCCTACAACTGCATCGACCGGCATCTGGAGACGCGCGGCGACCAGACGGCCATCATCTGGGAGGGCGACGATCCGTCCGAATCCCGCCTCATCACCTATCGCGAGCTGCACGACGAGGTCTGCCGCTTCGCCAACGTGCTGCGCAACCGCGGCGTCGAGAAGGGCGACCGCGTCACCATCTACATGCCGATGATCCCCGAGGCGGCCTTCGCCATGCTGGCCTGCGCGCGGCTCGGCGCCATCCACTCCGTCGTCTTCGGCGGCTTCTCGCCCGATTCGCTCGCCGGCCGCATCGAGGACTGCGCATCCAAGGTCGTCATCACGGCGGACGAGGGCCTGCGCGGCGGGCGCAAGGTGCCGCTCAAGGCCAATGTCGACGCGGCCATCGCCAAGGTGGGCGGCGTCGACCACGTCGTCGTCGTGCGCCGCACCGGCGCCGATGTCGCCATGGAGCCGGGCCGCGACGTCTGGTACCACGAGGCGGCCGCGCTGGTGACGAGCGAGTGCCCCTGCGAGCCCATGGAGGCGGAGGATCCGCTCTTCATCCTCTACACCTCGGGTTCCACCGGCAAGCCGAAGGGCGTGCTGCACACCACGGGCGGCTATCTGGTCTATGCATCGATGACGCATCAGTACGTCTTCGACTATCACGACGGCGACATCTTCTGGTGCACGGCCGACGTCGGCTGGGTGACCGGGCACAGCTACATCCTCTACGGGCCGCTCGCCAACGGCGCGACGACGCTCATGTTCGAGGGCGTGCCGAACTACCCGGACAATTCCCGCTTCTGGCGCGTGATCGACAAGCACCAGGTGAATATTTTCTACACCGCGCCCACCGCCATCCGCGCGCTGATGCAGGCCGGCGACGAGCCGGTGAAGAAGACCTCGCGCGCCTCGCTGCGCCTGCTCGGCTCGGTCGGCGAGCCGATCAATCCGGAGGCCTGGGAGTGGTACTATCGCGTGGTCGGCGACGGGCGCTGCCCCATCGTCGACACCTGGTGGCAGACCGAGACCGGCGGCATCCTGATCTCGCCGCTGCCCGGCGCCATCGCGCTGAAGCCCGGCTCGGCCACGCGGCCGTTCTTCGGGGTGAAGCCCGAGATCGTCGATGCCGAGGGCAAGGTGCTGGAGGGCGCGACCGAGGGCAACCTGTGCATCGCCGATTCCTGGCCGGGCCAGATGCGGACGGTCTACGGCGACCACCAGCGCTTCATGGATACCTATTTCGCCACCTATCCCGGCAAGTACTTCACCGGTGACGGCTGCCGGCGCGACGCCGACGGCTATTACTGGATCACCGGCCGCGTCGACGACGTCATCAATGTCTCCGGCCACCGCATGGGCACGGCCGAGGTCGAATCGGCGCTCGTGGCCCACGCCAAGGTATCGGAGGCCGCCGTCGTCGGCTATCCGCACGACATCAAGGGCCAGGGCATCTACGCCTATGTGACGCTGATGGCGGGCGAGGAGCCGACGGAGGAGCTGCGCAAGGAGCTCGTCCAGTGGGTGCGCAAGGAGATCGGCCCGATCGCTTCGCCCGACCTCGTGCAGTTCGCTCCGAACCTGCCGAAGACCCGCTCGGGCAAGATCATGCGCCGCATCCTGCGCAAGATCGCCGAGGACGAGTTCTCGAACCTCGGCGACACCTCGACGCTGGCCGACCCGTCGGTGGTGGACGATCTCATCCACAACCGGCAGAACAAGCGCGTGCCGGCCTGAGGCCGCTGCCGCTGGAGCAGCTCTGATCCCTCTCCCCGCAAGCGGGGAGAGGGCCGGTCCGCCTCAGTGCCGGAAGTGGCGGTGGCCGGTGAAGACCATGGCCAGGCCCGCCTCGTCGGCGGCCTTGATCACCTCGTCGTCGCGCATGGAGCCGCCGGGCTGGATGACGGCCGTGGCGCCGGCCTCGGCTGCGGCGAGGAGCCCGTCGGCGAAGGGGAAGAAGGCGTCGGAGGCGACGACCGAGCCCTTGGCCAGCGTCTCGGGAAGGCCCGCCGTCTTCGCCGCTTCCGCCGCCTTCCAGGCCGCGATGCGCGAGGAATCGACGCGGCTCATCTGCCCGGCCCCGATGCCGACGGTGGCGCCGCCCTTGGCATAGACGATGGCGTTCGACTTGACGTGCTTGGCGACGCGGAAGGCGAACTTGAGGTCTGCGAGCTCGGTCGCCGTCGGGGCGCGCTTCGTCACCACCTTGAGGCTCATGTCGTCGACGACGGCGCTGTCGCGCGCCTGGGCGAGGAAGCCGCCCGCGACCGTGCGCAGGGCGAGCCCGCCGGCGCGCGGATCGGGCAAGCCGCCGGTCACGAGCAGGCGCAGGTTCTTCTTCGCCGCGACGATGGCGACCGCCTCGTCGCTGGCTTCGGGGGCGATGATCACCTCGGTGAAGATCTCGACGATCTTCCTCGCCGCTTCCGCATCGAGCCGGCGGTTGAGGGCGACGATGCCACCGAAGGCCGAGACGGGATCGCAGGCGAGGGCCTTCTCATAGGCGTCGAGAAGGTTCGCGCCCTCCGCGACGCCGCACGGGTTCGCGTGCTTGACGATGACGACGGCGGCGGTGCGGGCCGGGTCGAACTCGGCCACGCACTCGAAGGCGGCGTCGGTGTCGTTGATGTTGTTGTAGGAGAGCTGCTTGCCCTGCAGCTGGCGTGCCGTGGCGACGCCGGGGCGCTGCTCCGGCGTGCGGTAGAAGGCGGCCCACTGGTGCGGGTTCTCGCCGTAGCGCATCGGCTCGGCCAGCGCGCCGCCGAGCGCCCGGAAGGCCGGCGCCGTCTCGCCGAGCTGGCCGGCGAGCCAGTTGGAGATGGCGGAATCGTAGGCGGCGGTGCGCGCGTAGGCCTTCTGCGCCAGGCGGCGGCGCAGCGTCAGGGTCGTCGCGCCGTCATGCGCCTCGAGATCGGCCAGCACCGCGGCATAGTCCTCGGGCTCGACGACCACGGCGACGTCGTCGTGGTTCTTGGCGGCGGCGCGGATCATCGCCGGGCCGCCGATGTCGATGTTCTCGATGCAGTCGTCATAGGCGGCGCCCTTCGCCACCGTCGCCTCGAAGGGGTAGAGGTTGACGACGAGCAGGTCGATGGGCCCGATGCCATGGGCGAGCATGGCCGCCTGATGCTCGGGATTGGCGCGGATGGCGAGAAGCCCGCCGTGCACGGCCGGGTGCAGCGTCTTGACGCGCCCGTCCATCATCTCGGGAAAGCCCGTCACGTCCGAGACATCGGCGACGGTGAGGCCGGCGTCGACGAGCGTCTTGCGCGTGCCCCCGGTCGAGACGAGGGCGATGCCCCGGGCCGCGAGCGCGGCGGCGAATTCGACGAGGCCCGTCTTGTCGGAGACGGACAGGAGGGCGCGGGTGACGCGCCTGACTTCACTCGGCATTACGCGATGTCCTTCGGCATTCTGGCTCCCGGCAGCCGGCCGCAGAGCCTCTGCCGGCGCCGTCGCCCCGGCGCTTAGCACGAATGCGCCGCCGACAAAACGCGCGATGCGGGTGCGATGGGCCTCAGATGCCTTCGAGAGGCAGCGGCTCCTCGTCCGGCCGGGCGGCCGAACGTCTTGCGCCCGTGCTGTTGTGGCGCCCGATGCGCTGGAAGGACCAGCGCACCGCATGGGTGTCGGCCGCATCGAGCGAGAGCACGATCTGCTCGGTCCGGCGCGTGCCGTCCGGGGCAGCGAAGAACACGCTTTCCTCGATGGCGAGGGGCACGTGCTCGGCCTCGAAGGTCCAGGCTTCGCCATCGGGCAGGAGCAGCATCACCGCCTGCCCGCTCTGCAGGCGGCTGGCGCGCACGGAGGGGTGGAGGTGGAAGCGGACGGCGACATCCGTCATGCCCGGCGTCGGGTCGATGAGGATGAAGATGTCCTCGCCCGCGAGCTGCTCGCCCCCGGCGGCAAGGCGCAGGCGGCGCTCGTGCACGATGCCGAAGCGCTGCACATAGCCGTCGTGCGCGGCGACGAGCACGACGTCGCCGTCCTCGCCCCTGCGCGACACCGGCACGTCCTGCGGGCCGGAGAGGATGGGCGCGCCGATCCAGCGGCCGAGGCGGGCGCCGAGCGACAGGTCGTCGCCCGCACCGGCGAAGTGGCAGGAGGAGGCGTCGTGCACCGTCGCCGTCGAATGGGCGGCGGTGGAGCGCGTGGCGACCGGCACCGGCCCCGTGCCGCGCGGCGCGCCGCAATTGACCACGATGCGACTGATGCCCGCCGTCAGCTCGAAGGAGAGGCAGCCGGCATGCGCTTCGCCCGAGAAGGCTGCGGGCGGCGGGCGGCCGGTGTCGACGATGACGACGGTACCACCGGCCTGAAGCCGCTCGTAGCCGCTGTGCGGCGCGTGCTCCATGCCCTGCGCGCGGGCATCGTCATAGACGAGCAGCGTCGCGATGAGATCCGGCGCCGTGCCGCCCATGCCGTTGAACAAGGCGATGGAGCCGTCGCCGTGCCGGAACAGGCGCAGCATCGGCATCATGCGGTCGATGGCGCGCAGGAGCGGCGCCGGCGGCTCGACGCTGCGCGCCGCATAGGTCTGGCGGAGCGGCAGCAGGTCGGCGAGGAGGTCGATCAGGACGCGCGGGTTGCGGCTGATATGGCCGCCGTCGGGCAGGATCTGGCGCGACAGTTCCTCGGCGAGCGTGCGGCTGGCGCCGCGATGCAGCCGGGCATAGCCATCGAGGCACAGGCCCGCATAGGCGAGCGCCACCGCCGTCATCAGCCGCTCCTCGCCGCGCGCGCCGCCGGCGAGCGCCCGCTGCAACTGGCTGACCGAGCGGCCGAGCGCCTTCATCAGCCGCCGGTAGAAGGCGTGGTCGGCACCCTCCAGCAGCAGCGGCGACTGGGTGAGAAAGGCGATGAGCCGTCGTGCGACGATGGTTGGCTCGGCCGCGAGGCCGCGCCGGTCATGGCCGCCGGCGAGGAAATCGTCGACGAGTGCGCGGGCATTGGCGCGGGCCAAGGCGGAATCGGCCGCCCGCAGATGGCGCAGCCAGCCGAAGCTGTAGAGCTGCTCTGCCCAGGCCCGGCTCGGCGGCACCGCCTCGAAGGGCGAGCGCCCCTGCGCCTGCACGACGCGGCCGGCGAAGGCGAAATAGCCGGCGTAGATGTCGCCCGCGACGGTCGGATCGGTGGTGCGCAGGTCCTGCGGGGCGATGATGAGGCGGCTCGGCGCCTGCCGGCGCATGGGCTGCAGCAGGGCGCGCAACGAGCCGGTGGCGAGGTTGCGCGCACGCCGAGCGAGCTCGCCGAGGGCAAGTCCCATGAGCCGCCACCGATCGGCGCTTCCGGCCACGATCGCTCCCGCCTTGTCCGCGTGCATCGCTTGCGCTTTCGTCAACACTTAGCCCACATAAATTACTGCAGGATGGTTAACGTTTCGGTGCGCGCTCACGTGGCCTTTGACGGTCCCTTGCCGCTGCCGCCGGCTTTTCACGACGAGGCGCGCACAAGCCGCGCGGCGTAGAAGCCGTCGAGGCCGGACAGGCGCGGCTCCGCGCCGGGCAGTGCGTGCGGCAGGGTACGCAGGTCGCCGTCGGCGGTGATGAACTGCGCGAGCCCGCCGATCTCCTCCGCAGCGACCGGCAGGCGCGTGAAGTCGCGATGGCGGTCGAGGAAGGCCGCGACCTGGCGCTCGCCCTCTTCCGGCTCGAGCGAGCAGGTGCAGTAGACGAGCCGCCCGCCCGGCCGCACGAGGCTTGCGGCCTTGTCGATCAGCTGCGCCTGCAGCTGCGCGAGCGAGGCGATATCGTCCTCGCGCTTGGTCCAGGCGACGTCCGGGTGGCGGCGCAGGGTGCCGGTCGCCGAGCACGGCGCGTCGAGCAGCACGGCATCGGCCGGCGGCACATCGAGGGCCAGCGCGTCGGCGGCCAGGGCCTCGACGGCAAGCGACAGGCGCCGCATGTTCCCGGCGAGCCGCTCCAGGCGCTCGGGCGAGCGGTCCACGGCGAGCACCGAGGCACCGGCGGCCGCGAGCTGCGCCGTCTTGCCGCCCGGCGCGGCGCAGAGGTCGATGACGCGCTCGCCTGCCTTGGGGGCGATGAACCGCGCCGGCAGGGCCGCGGCGGCGTCCTGCACCCACCATGCCCCTTCGGCATAGCCCGGCAGGTCCGGCACGGGCACGCGCTGCGGCAGGCGCAGCGAGCCGGTGGGCAGGATGTGGGCGCCGAGCGTCTCGGCCCAGCCCGGGAGGTCGTCCTTGACCGAGATGTCGACGGCGGCCTCGTGGCGGTTGGCGGCGGCGATGGCGTCGGCAATCGCCTCGCCATAGGCCGCCACCCAGCGGCGGTGCAGCCAGTCGGGCGTATCGATGCGCGGCGCCTCGCCGGCCGCCAGGATCTCGGCCCGCGCGCCTGCCACACGCCTCAGTACGGCGTTGACGAGCTTGGCATAGGGGAAGGCGCGCTTGTCCGCCCGCGCCTGGCGCACGGCGAGGTCGACCGCCGCATGGTCGGGCACGTCGAGGAAAAGGAGCTGCGCTGCACCGCCGATGAGGATCGCCTCGAGAAGCCCGGCATTGCGCGGCAGGCCGCGTTCGAGGAAGCGCTTGAGGCCGAGGCGGATGGTGCCGAGGCGCCTCAAGGCGACGGTGGCGATGGCGCGAGCGAGCGCCCGGTCGCGCGGCCCGGCCTCCTCGTGGCGCGCGGCGAGCCGCTCCAGCGTCTCGTCGAGGGGCGCGCGCTGGCGCAGCACCGCATCGAGCGCTTCGGCGGCGATGACGCGTGCGGCGAGGCCCGCCGGCTGGGCGGGCCTCGTGCGCGCGTTGCGGGGGTGACGGGCGGGTTTCAGCGCTCAGCCCCACGGTCCGCGGGGCCGCTGGCCGCCGCCCCACGGGCCGCGCGGCACGTCCCCGCCGGTCGGCGCCGGGCGCGAGAAGCCGCCGGCCGAGCCCAGCCCCATGCGGCGGGCGAGGTCGGTGAGGGCGGCGATGCGGTTCTCCGTCGCCGGATGGGTCGAGAACAGGTTGTCCATGTTGCGGCCGCTGAGCGGGTTGACGATGAAGAGCGGCGCGGTGGCCGGATGGCTCTCGGCGCTCTCGTTGGGGATGTGCTCGACGCCGCGGGCGATCTTGCCGAGCGCGCCCGCCAGCCACAGCGGGTTGCCGCAGATCTCGGCGCCGATTCGATCCGCTTCATACTCGCGCGAGCGGCTGATGGCCATCTGAATGATCATCGCGGCGATGGGCGCGAGCACGACGAGCAGGATGGTGCCGATGATGCCGCCGCCGTTGTTACGGTTGCCGCCGCCGAAGAAGAGGCCGAACTGGGCGATGGTCGAGATGGCGCCGGCGATGGTCGCCGTGATCGTCATCGTCAGCGTGTCGTGGTTCTTGATGTGGGCGAGCTCGTGCGCCATCACGCCCGCCAGCTCCTCATAGGAGAGCGTGCGCAGGATGCCGGTCGTCGCCGCCACGGCGGCATTCTCCG
The DNA here is from genome assembly GCF_014196925.1 of Chelatococcus caeni. Taxonomy (GTDB): domain Bacteria; phylum Pseudomonadota; class Alphaproteobacteria; order Rhizobiales; family Beijerinckiaceae; genus Chelatococcus_A; species Chelatococcus_A caeni. Next base: position 107,527 of record NZ_JACIEN010000006.1, read on the forward strand.
GGTTGCGGCCGGTGGCGAAGGCATTCGGCTGGGGATTGTCGATGAGGTAGACGCGCGGCATCGGCAGGCCGGCGCGCTGGCTGAGCTCCCGCACCATGCGCACGAGCTCGGGCGCCGTGCGCTCGTCGACCTCCTGCGCGCCATGGGCGGCGAGCGCCAGGCGGTCCGAGTTCCAGTAGCTGAAGATGTTCATCGCCGCGGCGAGGCCGAGCGCGACGAGCATGCCGCCCGTGCCGCCGATGAGAAAACCGACGACGCCGAACAGCGCCGTGAGCGCCGCCAGCAGCAGGCCGGTTTTGAAGTAGTTCATCCTTTCCCTCCGTCCGGCACCGGCGTCGCCGATTTGCCGGTGCCAATCGCCGAAATCCCCCTATATGTGGGGGGAGGGCGGCCGGCGCCGCAAGAGGACGCCGCAGGACATGCGGCGCAGGCGCCGCCGCGATCGCGTGGAGAATGGCGATGGAAACGACGAAGCCGGCCGGGGAACCGGCGAGCGACACCCTTCCCGGGGCGGCGCCCGGCAAGGCCCTGAGCCCGGCTGCGCGCCGGGCGCTGGAGGAGGCGGCGGCGCGTCGGTCCGAGATCGACGCCCGCACGCGCGACCTGACGCGGCAGCGCGAGGTCAACGGCCGCGACGGGCCGGAGCCGGTGCGCTACAGCGATTGGGAGCGCAGGGGCATCGCCACGGACTTCTGAGGCGGCACGCATAGTCTCCCGCTACGATTGTTGCGTTGCAGCAACAGGCGCCGGTCTGCGATGTAGCTGGCGGCCTTGATTGATGCAGCTCAAATTGGCCGCCGGGGTGCGGGCGCAGATTGCCGGCCGAAGCGGGGTCGTTGTGGCCCCGCCTGTCGTCCGGGGCTGCCATGACACGCTTCTTTTCCACGCGCATTCTGTCGACCGTTTTCATCGCCGGGACCGCCATCCTGTCGGCCTTTTCGGCCGGCGCTGCCGATCTGCCGCGCCCGGCCCCCGCGCCGGGCGCCCCCGTGCTCGACGACTGGAGCCCCTGGATGATCCGCGTGCGTGCGCTCGGCGTCATTCCGGACGAATCGTCGTCGCTGAAGCTCAACGGCCTGCGCATCGGCGGCGATAAGGTGTCGGTCAGCAACTCGGTCGTGCCCGAGCTCGATATCACCTATTTCCTGACCAAGAACATCGCGGTGGAGCTCATCCTCGGCACCACGCCGCACAACATCCGCGCGGGCGGCTCCATCGCTGGGCTCGGGCCGATCGGGCGGGTGTGGCTGCTGCCGCCGACGCTGACGCTGCAGTATCACGTCGACCTTACCGACCGCATCAAGCCCTATGTCGGCGCCGGCGTGAACTACACGATCTTCTACAATGAGAAGGCACGCGGCGTGTTCTCCAGCCTCAGCGTCGAGAACACCTTCGGCCTGGCGCTGCAGGCCGGCGTCGACGTCATGATCGACCGGCACTGGGGCGTGAACCTCGACGTGAAGAAGATCTTCCTCGAGCCGAAGGTCAAGGCGAACATCCCGGACGTCGGCCTCGTCACCGGCAAGGTGAAGCTCGACCCGTGGCTCGTCGCCGCCGGCGTCACCTACCGCTTCTGAGGCCCCTCCGGTGGAAAGCGAGAGGGCCCTTCAGGCTCCAATCCTGCCCGGCGTGCGCCGCGCTGGATCGTCTCCACCATTATCCGCGTCGTCCAGGCTGTGCATGCACTCATGCGCAGTCTGACATCTGACCTATATAGAGGATGATATTCTCATAATCCTCAGGTCGGGTTATAAGAGGGGGATGAGATGCCCATCACCTCTTCCCCTTCTCGCCTTTGCGGCCGGCCTCGGTGCTGCTTCGCTCACCGGGCAGGGGCCAAACGAGACCGTCGCCGCCGGTGCGGCGCAGGCGGGGCCGCACCTGGCCGGTGCCGTGCCGGGCGCCTTCAAGGCCGAGGTCGTGCGCGTCATCGACGGTGACACGCTCGAGGCGCGCGTCGCGGTCTGGCCGGGACAGGAGATCGTGACCAGGGTGCGCCTCGCCGGCATCGACGCCCCCGAAGTGGACGGACGGTGCGCGGCCGAGAAGCAGGCGGCATCGGCAGCGCGCGAGGCTCTGGCGCGTCTTGTCGGCGATGGCGCGGTCGTCCTGTCCGAGGTCCGGCCGGACAAGTATTTCGGCCGCGTCGTTGCCCGGGTCGCCGATGCTGCTTGGCGGGACGTGGGACAGCTCATGCGCGAGGCCGGCCACGCCCGCGCCTATGACGGCGGGCGGCGTGCGTCGTGGTGCGAGGCCCTGGAGACGCGCCGCCCGCCGGGCCTCACCCCAGCGCCGCGTGAATGAAGGCGACACGCTCCGCGACCGGCAGCCGCGGCACCGTGACGAGATCGTAGCCCGCCTCGCCATAGGTCCTGACCATGGCGGCATGGGTGCGTTCCGCCTCCTCCAGCGTCTGCCGCCGCTCGGCATCCTGCGTGAAGATCTCCGGCCACGGCGGGCAGATGAAGACGCGCCGGTTGTAGCGGCAGCGTGCGATGGCCCGGCCGAGATGCGCCGACCGGGCGATGCCGACAAGGTCGAGATAGCCGGCGATGTCGGGAATGCCACGGTCGACGAAGACCGGGCCATCCCCGTTCAGATGGCAGCGATGGGCGGCGAGGTCGTGCGCCAGCATGAGCTCGGCGTAGAGCGTCGGGTCCACGGACGGCAGGGCCCGCCCGCCGATCGCTTGCTGGTCGCGGATGATGGCGCGGCCGGCCTCGGGCGAGACCGTATGGCCCGCCGCCGCGAGCGCGGCAAGAAGGGTCGTCTTGCCGGCGCCGGGCCCGCCGGTGAGCACGAAGAAGCGATCGGTGGCGTCGTTCGCCATGGCAGTCCTCATGGATGACAGGGGAAATGGCGCGCACGCGCGCCACGGCGGCGCCGCGCCGGGTTGAGCAATGTCGGGGGAGAGACGCAAGACTACGGCGTTTGCGCCGGGCGGGGCAAGCCCGCCGCCACAGGAAATCCGTCTTGAAAACTCGCCCTGAAAATTCGTTCTGAAAATTCGTCCTGGCGGCGAAGCGTGATTCACTTTCCGCGCAAAGGCTATAACGTGCGCCGACTCGGGTGATGAGGGGACGGCATGGTGACGCGCGAGGCTGAAGGGGTGGACAAGCGGCTCGATGCGGCGCGGCGGCTGCTGCGGCACGTCGGTGACAGGCTGGGCGCCGACCTGTCCGTCAGGCTGTGGAACGGTGAGACGATCCCGCTCGGGCCCAAGGCGAACGGCGATCTCGTCTTCTCCATCGCGGCGCCGGAGGCCGTGACCCGCCTCGTGCGCTCGCCCCGGCTGACGACGCTGGTCGAGCTCCTGGCGGCCGGCGACATCGACCTGCACGGCGGCACGCTGCTCGACGTCGCGGCGCGTCGCGGCGAGGCCAATACCAAGGGCCTCCTGAAGCGGCTCGACAAGGGGCTTCTCATTCGCTCCCTGCTGCCGTTCCTCTTCGGCCGGGCGCACAAGCCGGCCGGGAGCCATGCCTATCAGGGCGCCCAGGTCGACAAGGACGCCGCCGGCCGCGACAACAAGGCCCTCGTGCAGTTCCACTACGACCTGTCGAACGCCTTCTACGGCCTCTTCCTCGATCCCGAGATGCAATATTCCTGCGCCTATTTCCCGCGCTGGGACGCCGGCATCGAGGAGGCGCAGAAGGCCAAGCTCGACATGATCTGCCGCAAGCTGCGGCTGAAGGAGGGCGAGCGCTTCCTCGACATCGGCTGCGGCTGGGGCGGCCTCGTCTGCCACGCGGCGCAGCATTACGGCGTCACGGCGCACGGCGTGACGCTGAGCGAGGCGCAGCTCGCCTTCGCGAAGGAGAAGATCGCCCGCCTCGGCCTTCAGGACCGGGTGACGGTGGAGCTGAAGGATTACCGCGAACTCACCGGCAGCTTCGACAAGATCGCCTCCATCGGCATGTTCGAGCATGTGGGGCTCGACAACCACGGCGCCTATTTCACCAGGATGCGCGAGCTCCTGCGCCCGCGCGGCCTCCTCCTCAACCACGCCATCACGCGCCCGGCCAAGAAGTCGGCCCGCGCCTTCCGCAGGAAGCGGCCGGAATATGCGGCCATCGTCAACTACATCTTCCCGGGTTCGGAGCTCGACCACATCGGCGGCTCGGTGACGAGCCTCGAGCGCTACGGCTTCGAGGTGCACGACGTCGAGGCCTGGCGGGAGCATTATGCGCGCACGACGCGGCTGTGGTGCGAGCGCCTCTACGCCAACCGCGAGGCGGCCGAGCGCGAGGTGGGGGCGGCGAAGACGCGGCTGTGGCTGCTCTACCTTGCCGGCGTCTCGCTCGGTTTCGAGCGCGGCACCATCGGCATCTTCCAGACGCTCGCCTCCCGCCGCGCCAAGGGCCCGTCGGGCCTGCCCCCGACGCGCGAGGACCTTTACCGGTAAGGCCGCTGCGAGCGCACTCGTTGCCCGAACGCATCGAGCGCGAGCGGAATGCGACCTCCCCACCCGTCCTGGCCAGGCTCGTCCCGGCCATCCATGCCCTTCAGTCTGGTGCCGGCGTCACCGGCGTGGATGCCCGCGACGAGCGCGGGCATGACGGCAGGGCAACGGCGTGCCGGTGTTGGGCTGGGGGCCAAGCACGACCTCCCCACCCGTCATGGCCGGGCTCGTCCCGGCCATCCACGCCTTTCAGCCTGGCGCCGGCGTCACCGGCGTGGATGCCCGCGACGAGCGCGGGCATGACGCAGGGAAACGGCGTGCCGGTGTTGGGCCGGGCGCGGAGCACAACCTCTCCTCCCGTCATGGCCGGGCTCGTCCCGGCCATCCACGCCTTTCAGCCTGGCGCCGGCGTCACCGGCGTGGATGCCCGCGACGAGCGCGGGCATGACGCAGGGAAACGGCGTGCAGGTGTCGGGCTGGGGGCCGAGCACGACCTCCCCACCCGTCCTGGCCGGGCCCGTCCCGGCCATCCACGCCTTTCAGCCTGGCGCCGGCGTCACCGCGTGGATGCCCGCGACGAGCGCGGGCATGACGCAGGGAAACGGCGTGCAGGTGTCGGGCTGGGGGCCGAGCACGACCTCCCCACCCGTCCTGGCCGGGCTTGTCCCGGCCATCCACGCCTTTCGACTCCGCTCCAGCGTCACCGCGCGGATGCCCGCGACAAGCGCGGGCATGACGGTGGAGGGGGCGGAACGGGACGGGGAGCGTCGGCCTGCGCCGGGCGCTTCGGCGGCACCCGGCCGCTATGGCAGCACCACCACCGGCGTGCCGACGGCGACGCGCTCGAAAAGGTCGATGATATCGGCGTTGTGCATGCGGATGCAGCCGTAGGACGCGAACCGGCCGATGGAATCGGGCCGGTTGGTGCCGTGGATGGCGTATTCGTCGCCGGTCAGCGTCAGGGCCCGCTCACCCATCGGGTTCTGCGGCACGCCGCCGGGGATGACGTCCGGCAGGTGCGGGTTGTCGCGCTTGACCTCGGCGGGCGGCGACCAGGCCGGCCTGACGTATTTGCCGTCGATACGGGCGATGCCGCGCCATTGCTTGCCCGGCTTGCCGACGGCGACCGGATAGCGCAGTGCGACGCCCTCGCCGGCGACGAAATAGAGCCGGCGCTCCTTGGTGCGCACCACCACCGTGCCCGGCGCGTAGCCGGAGAAGGACACGATCTCCCGGCTCTTTGCCGGCGCCGCCAGAAGGGCGAACGCGACCGAGGCCGCGCTCGCCGCCATCACAATCTTCATCGTCGCCACCCTGTTCGTCTTCTCGCGAACGTCGGTGGCGATTGAAGCCTCACGGCGGTGAACAGGCTCTTGCCGGAAAACGGCTTTCGGCCGCGAGGGTGAACGGCCGGTTACGTCCGCTGGTTGACGCCGATGAGGATCAGGGCGCCCGTACCGAAGAAGAGGACGAGCACGGCGAGCCCCGCCGTCTGCGTGCCGCTCGCCTGCGTGGCGATGGCGACCATGGTCGGCGCGAGGAAGGACGTGACCTTGCCCGACAGCGCGAAGAGGCCGAAGAACTCGCCCGCGCGCCCTTGCGGCGCGAGGCGCACGAGGAGGCTGCGCGAGGCCGCCTGCATGGGTCCCGCCACGAGCCCGATGAGGAGCCCGAGCCCGAGATAGACCTTCTCCGGCAGGCTCGCATAGAGCCCGTCGCCCGGCTGCGGCGGCTCCGCCGGCACGATGAAGAGGATGCGGTCGCTCGACAGCGACAGGATGCCGATGCAGCAGGCGATGAGGACGCTGAGCGCGCCGAGGATGACCGGCTTCGAGCCGATGGCGTCGTCGAGGCGCCCGCCGACGAAGGCGCCGATGGTGCCGGTGATGGTGAGCAGGATGCCGAAGATGCCGATCTCGATGGTGCCCCAGCCGAAGACGCCGGCCGCGTAGATGCCGCCGAAGGCGAACAGCGCCACGAGCCCGTCCTGGTAGACCATGTTGGCGAGGAGGAAGCGCATGACCGAGCCGTGCCGCCTCGCATGGGCAATCGTGTCGGCGAGCGCGCGCACGCCCCGCCCGGCCGCCTCGCGCAGCGAAGCTCCCGTTGCCGGGACGTCCGGCGTCAGCAGGAACATGGGCATGACGAAGACGACGAACCACAGCGCCGTCAGCGGCCCCGCCGCCCGGTCGCCTGCGGCGGTCGCCGGATCGAGGCCGAAGAGCGGGACGAGGCCCAGGAGCGTGCGCCCGGTCTCCGGGCTCGCGGCGAGGAAGCCGAGCGTGACGACGAGCGAGATCAGCCCGCCGACATAGCCGGTGGCCCAGCCGGTGCCGGACAGGCGCCCGAGCTTCTCCGGCGGCACGAGGCGCGGCATCATGGAATTGTTGAACACCGTCGCGAATTCCGCCCCGATCGTGCCGATGGCGAAGGCGACGAGGGCGAGCGGCACGGCGAAGGGCACGCCCGGCGCGGCCCACCACAGGGCCGCGCTGGCGAGCGCCATCATGGCGCCGAAGGCGGCGATCCACGGCTTCTTCGGCCCGCTCGCATCGGCAATCGCCCCGAGGACGGGGGAGGCAAGGGCGATGGTGAGCCCCGCAAGGCCCGTCGCATAGCCCCACAGCGCCTGCCCCTCGGCCGGGTTGGCGGCGAGGCGCGCGGCGAAATAGGGCGCGAACACGAAGGTCGTGATCAGCGTGAAGAAGGGCTGGCAGGCCCAGTCGAAGAAGAGCCAGGCGACGACCGAGCGCCGGGGCGGATAGGCCGCGGCAAGGCTCGGCTCGGGCGGCGCGTCGGTCGTCACGGCGGTCATCAGCGCTCCAGGATGGTGCTGTCGGGCGCCAGCCGGTCCTGCCAGCCGTGGCGCACGAGTTCGGGATCGAGGTGTTCCTCGCAAGGATAGCCGACGCACAGATAGCCGATGAAGCGCCAGTGTGCCGGCACGTCGAGCGCCGCCGTCAGCTCGCCGGGATCGAGGATCGAGATCCAGCCGACGCCGAGCCCGGCTGCCCGCGCCGCGAGCCAGAAGGTATGGATCGCGGTGACGACGGAATAATGCAATGTCTCCGGCATGGTGCGCCGGCCGAGGCCGTGACCGGTGTCGGCCCCCTCGTCGCAGAAGGCGGCGATGTGCACCGGTGCTTCCGCGAGGCCTTCCAGCTTCAGCCGGGTGTAGAGCTGCGCCCGCTCGCCGGCATAGTCCGAAAGGGCCTCGGCGTTGCAGCGCTCGAAATTGGTGCGCACCGCCGCCCGCCGGGACGGTTCGTCGACCATGACGAAGCGCCACGGCTGCGCATTGCCGACGGACGGCGCCTGCGCGGCGAGCGCGAGGAGGGCGCTGATCGCGTCCCTGTCGACGGGCGTCGGGAGGAAACGGCGCACGTCGCGCCGCCAGGCGACGAGTTCCGCGAGGCGGGCGCGAAAGGCCGCATCGAACACCGGCGGCGCGAAGCCGCCGGTGCCATGGCCCGCATCAGCCACGGGCGAGATCGCCGAGCAGGCTTGCCGCCACCGTCAGCTTCGACAGCGTCAGCCCGGAGGCGGCGATGGTCTCGACGGTGTTGCGGATGCGGGTGACCTCGCTGCCGCGGCGCTCCTCCCACGCCTCGATGGCCTGCGGCCCGGAGCCGTCGGCGACGATCTCGGCCGTCAGGCGGCGGTGAGCGTCGGACAGGCCGTCGATGGCCCGGTCGAGCGCCAGGCGGTCGTAATAATCGGCCACCTTGATCTCCCGTCCCTGCGCGGCGAGCGCCCCGAGCCGGAAGATGCCCTCCACGGCGAAATGCGTGGCGGCCACGTCGCGCACCGGCCGGCCGGCGAGCGTGGCGACCCTGACGATGTCGGGGCCTTCCGCGAGCACGGGCAGCGCCGCGAGGCGTCCCGCGAGCTCCTCCGGCACGCCCTGGGCCACGAGCGCCTCGGCGCGCTCCCTGAGCCCCTCCCGCGCAGCGGCGGGCAGGATGGCGTCGAGATAGGCCGCGATCTCGGCCAGCCCGTCGCGGTAGCGCGCCACGACGGCATCGAGATCCTCGCCGGCGAGATCGACATTGCGGATGAACCAGGCGAGCTGGCCGATCAGCATGTCCTGCAGCTCGCCGTAGAGCCTGAGCTGCAGCGCCCCGCTGACCTTGCCGTCGAGGGCATCGATAGCGGCGTTGAGCTCGGTGAGGCCGAAGGCGTCGCGCGTCGCTGCATAGGCCGTGGCGATCGCCGGCGCGTCGGCGCCCGTCTGGTCGGCGAGCTTCGTGACGATGGTCGGCCCGCCGCGGTTGACGATGGCGTTGGCGAGCTGCGTCGCGATGATCTCGCGCCTCAGGCGATGGCCTTCCACCGCATCGGGGAAGCGCTCGCGCACCGGCCCCGGCATGTAGCGCGCCAGCTCGCGGGCAAGATACGGCTCGTCCGGCACGGTGCTGTCGAGCAAGGCGTCGTGCAGGGCGAGCTTGGCATAGGCGAGAAGCACGGCGAGCTCCGGCCGCGTCAGGCCCTCGCCGCGCTGCTCGCGCTCGGCGAGGTTCGTATCGTCCGGCAGGTTCTCGACCGTGCGGTCGAGCCGGCCGTGCTGTTCGAGCACCTGCATCAGGCGGCGCGCAAAGCCGATCTCGCCCACCCCGTGCCGCTCGGCCAGCGACAGGGCGAGCGTCTGCAGGTAGTTGTTGCGCAGCACGAGCGCCCCGACCTCGTCGGTCATCTCGGCGAGGAGGGCGTTGCGCGCCTCGCTCGTCAGGCGGCCGTCGCGCTCGGGCTGGCTGAGCGCGATCTTGATGTTGACCTCGACGTCCGACGTGTTGACGCCGGCCGAGTTGTCGATGGCGTCGGTGTTGAGCCGGACGCCCCGCCGCGCCGCCTCGATGCGCCCGCGCTGGGTCGCGCCGAGATTGGCGCCCTCGCCGACGACGCGGGCGCGGATCTCGCCGCCCGTGATGCGGATGGCGTCGTTGGCGCGGTCGCCGACGTCCTCGTTGTCCTCCTCCTGCGAGCGCACATAGGTGCCGATGCCGCCGAACCAGAGCAGGTCGACGCGCGCCTTGAGGATGGCGTTCATCACCTCGCTCGGCGTCGCGCTCTCCTTGTCGAGATCGAGCAGGGTGCGTATCTGCGGCGAAAGCGGGATGGCCTTGAGCGAGCGCGAGAAGACGCCGCCGCCCTCGGAGATCAGGCTCTTGTCGTAGTCCTGCCAGCTCGAGCGCGGCAGGTCGAACAGCCGCTTGCGCTCGGCCCAGGACGCGGCCGGGTCGGGATCGGGGTCGATGAAGATGTCGCGGTGGTCGAAGGCGGCGACCACCTTCAAGGCCTGCGACAGCAGCATGCCGTTGCCGAAGACATCGCCGGACATATCGCCGACACCGACGACCCTGACGGGCTCGCTCCCGATGTCGATATCCATCTCGCGGAAGTGGCGCTTTACCGCTTCCCAGGCGCCGCGGGCGGTGATGCCCATGCCCTTGTGGTCGTAGCCGTGGCTGCCGCCGGAGGCGAAGGCGTCGCCCAGCCAGTGGTGATGGGCCTCGGAAAGACCGTTGGCGATGTCGGAGAAGGTGGCCGTGCCCTTGTCGGCGGCGACGACGAGATAGGGGTCGTCGCCGTCATGGCGCACGGTGTCGGCCGGCGGCACGATGGTTTCGCCGTCGAGATTGTCGGTCAGGTCGAGCAACGTGCCGACGAAGATCTTGTAGGCCTCGGTGCCCTCGGCGAGCCACGCCTGCCGGTCGCCCGGCGGCGGCAGGCGCTTGGGCACGAAGCCGCCCTTGGCGCCGACGGGCACGATGACGGCGTTCTTCACCTGCTGCGCCTTGACGAGCCCGAGCACCTCGGTGCGGAAGTCCTGCGGCCGGTCCGACCAGCGCAGGCCGCCGCGCGCCACCTTGCCGAAGCGCAGGTGCACGCCCTCGACGCGCGGGCTGTAGACGAAGATCTCGTAGAGCGGGCGCGGCAGCGGCAGGCCGTCGACGCGGGCGCATTCGAACTTGAAGGCGATGGGGTCGCGCGTCTGCCCGTCCGGCCCGAGCTGGAAGAAGCTGGTGCGCACCGCGGCTTCCATCAGATTGACGAAGCGGCGCAGGATGCGGTCGTCGTCGAGGCTCGTGACCGCGGCCAGCATCTCCTCGATCCTGGCGCGCTCGGCTGCGCAGTCTTCGGCGCGCGACGCCTCTTCGCCGCGCGGGTCGAAGCGGGCGTAGAACAGGCGGATGAGTGCGAGCGCGATCTGCGGCTGGCGGGCGAGCGCGGCGGCGATGTAGTCCTGGTCGTAGGGGATGCCGATCTGCTGCATGTAGCGGCCGAAGGCGCGCAGCATGGCGACGTCCCGCCAGTTGGCCCCGGCCTCCAGAACGAGCGCGTTGAAGCCGTCCGATTCGGCGCCGTCGCGGAAGACGGCCATGAGGGCGGCTTCCAGCGGGCGCTCGAGCCCGGCGATGTCGATCGGCCCGCCGGCGCTGCGCTCCAGCGCCATGTCGTGCAGCCACACCTGCGCGCTCTTGGGCTCGCCTTCCGGCAGCACGCGATAGGTGCGCTCGTTGACGACGCGGAAGCCGAAGCGCTCCAGCATCGGCACGCGCTGCGACAGCGGCATCGGGGCGCCGCGGGCGAAGACCTTCAGGTTGGCCCGCTCCTCGCCGTCGCCCTCGCGCCGGTAGAGGTCGACCGCCCGCGGCCGCTTGTCGGACAGCCGCTCGAGGATGCCGATGTCCTTGAGCACCGCCTCGCCGGAGAAGGCCTCGCGGTAGGCGGCGCTGAAGGCCTCCGCATAGCGCTGGGCCGCGACGCGCGCCTTGTAGCCGCCGACGGTGTTCTCGAGCGCGCTGCGCAAAGCGTCGGCCCAGGTGCGCACGATGGCCGTGATGCCGGCTTCCAGGGTTTCGCGGCTGACGTCCGGCGTCTTGCCCTCGTCGCGGCCGATGATGTAGTGCGTGCGCGCCAACGGGCCTTCCGGATAGCTCGGATAGGCGGCGGAGACGCGCCCCTGGTAGGTCTCGGCGAGGAACTCGCCCACCCGCCGGCGCACGGACGTGTCGTAGCGCTCCTTCGGGATGAAGACGAGCACGGAGACGAAGCGGTCGAATTCGTCGAGCCGGGCGAGGGCGCGCACGCGCGGGCGCTCGGTCAGGTGCAGGATGTCGAGCGAGAAGCGGTAGAGCGTCTCGATGTCGACCTGGAACAATTCGTCGCGCGGATAGTCCTCGAGGACGTGCATGAGCGCGCGGCCGGAATAGCTCGCCGGGTCGAAGCCGGCGCGCTGGATGACCTGCGCCACCTTGTGCCTGAGGTAGGGGATGGTGCGGGTCGAGCCGGTATAGGCATTGGCCGTGAACAGCCCGACGATGCGCAGCTCGCCGGCGAGCTCGCCCTCTTCCGAGAACAGCTTGACGCCGATGTAGTCGAGATGGGCCCGGCGGTGCACCCGGCTCTTGACATTCGCCTTGGTGATGATGAGCGCCACCGGCCGGGCGAGGAAGGCCGTGATCTCGGGGCTCATGACGACGAGCTCGCGCCCGCGGCGCAGCACGCGCACCTCCGGATCGCGCAGGATGCCGAGCCCGGTGCCCTCGATCGGCGCCGAGCCGGCGTCGCCGCCGGCAAAGCCATATTCCCGGACGCCGAGAATGGTGAAATTGTCCGCCGCGATCCACTCGAGGAAGCGCACCGCCTCCGCGACTTCCTCCGCCGGCAGGGGCGGCGGGTTGATCTTGTAGGCCTCGGCGGCACCCGCGAGGCGCCCGCGCATGGCGCTCCAGTCGCGCACCGCCCGCTCGACGTCGGTATAGACCGCCTCGAGCCCCTGGGTGAGCCTCAGGCGCACCGCTTCGTCGTCGATTCGCGGCAGGTGGATGTGGATGAGGCTCTCGCGCCGCGCGCCGCGCGGCGCCCCGGCCGCCGCCTCGCCGGCAAAGCGCAGGAAGGCGCCGTCCTCCCCCCGCTCCACGGCGAGGATCGGGTGGGTGACGAGATAGGGCTCGTATCCCTGATCGACGATCTCGGCGAGCGTCGAATCGAGGAGGAACGGCATGTTGTCGTTGATGACCTCGACCACGGTGATGTCGCGGCGGTGCCCGTCGTGCTCGATCTCGTGGTCGATGAGGCGCACGTCGTGCCGGCCGGCCGGGCGCGGCTCGGTCAGGTGGCGGTAGGATGCGACGGCAAGGGCGGCGAGGCTTGCGACGGGATAGCCGGCGAGATCCTCGAGGGCGGCGCGGCCGATCAGGAGATCGACGAAGCCGGGTGGCAAGACCTCACCCATCGAATCGAGCGCTTCGTCAATGGCTTTTACCAGTCCGGCCCGTTTGTCGGCCGCAGCGAGCTCCATCATCGTCCTCCCGACAGCGTCGAAGCTGCTCATCCTTAGATCATGTCGTGGACAAATGCAGCCTTGCGGCCGACATTCTCGGCATGGCCGGACGCCGCACAGGCAATTGCGGCAGCAGGAAATGCGAAGGAGGAGACGCGCGCATGTCGAAAGTCGACCGGCAGGAGGAAAAGCCCGCCCGCCAGGACGTGGCACCGGCGCCGACGGCGCTGTCGTTGGCACCGGGGGAATTGTCGCCGCCGATGCAGGCCTATTTCGCGAAATGCGAGGAGAAGCTCGGCTTCGTGCCCAACGTCCTCGCCGCCTATGCGCACGACAATGCCAAGCTCGAAGCCTTCGCCGCCTTCTACAACGATCTGATGCTGGCGCCGTCCGGCCTCAGTAAGCTGGAGCGGGAGATGATCGCCGTCGTCGTGTCGAGCATCAACCGCTGCTACTACTGCCTAACGGCGCATGGGGCAGCGGTGCGCCAGCTCTCGGGGGATCCGGTCCTCGGCGAGATGATGGTGATGAACTACCGCGCGGCGGACCTCTCCCCGCGCCACCGGGCGATGCTGGACTTCGCCGCGAAGCTGACCGAACGGTCGCACGAGATCGGCGAAGAGGACCGGCAGGCGCTGCGCGAGGCCGGCTTCGACGACAAGGCGGTCTGGGACATCGCCGCCGTCGCGTCGTTCTTCAACATGTCGAATCGGATGGCTTCGGCCGTCGACATGCGGCCGAACCGCGAATACCACGCCGAGGCGCGTTAGAGGCAGCGGCCGCGATTCGCGGGCGGGCGCGCAAAAGAATAGGGCCGGTGCGGGGACACCGGCCCTAGTTACTCTTACACGGAACCGAGTGGTCCGGCATCTCGTCCACCCCGGGGGGCTGGGGGGCTGACTAGATCCAGGGCGGCGAGCGCCGGACCATCGAGGCAACGTCCTTTTTATCGCCCCGCACTAGGGCACCTGATTGACCGCTCTGCGGCTAAATTGTGGTTTTTCTTTCGGATTTGCCTGTATCGCTCACCGGTCCGGTCCGTGCCGCGATGAGGCTTGCGCCGGCCCGGCGGCGGTCGCATCATGACAGGCACATGACGCAGGCGGGCAGCCCGCCTGCTCTCCTCGCCAAGCCGGACGGAGGTCATGAGCGAAACGGAGACGAGCGATCCCTCTTCCGATCCCTTTCGCACCGGGGGCGGAGCGGCCGTCGTGCCCTTCACCCCCCGGCGGAAGGACCAGGGCCCTGCCCAGCCGCATGGGCACCCGATCGCGCCTGCGGCGTCCCGCGCGCCCAATGTCGTCTCGTTCGACGCGCGCGAGCTCAGGGAGATCCTCAATGTCTACGGGCGGATGGTGGCGCTCGGCGAATGGCGCGACTACGCGCTCGACTTCCTGAAGGACCGGGCGGTCTTCTCCGTCTTTCGCCGAACGAGCGAGGTGCCGCTCTACCGCATCGAGAAGGATCCGCAGCTCGCCCGCCGCCAGGGCGCCTATAGCGTGGTCTCGGCCTCCGGCCGCATCCTGAAGCGCGGGCATGACCTCGCCCGCGTGCTGCAGGTTCTCGACAAGCCCGTGCGCCTCGTGGCGCAGTAGCCGGCCTATCCCCCGTTTACAGCAGGATGAAGCTCGCACGGGCCGAGCTCGCCAGACGCAAAAAGAAACCCCGGCAAGCCGGGGTTTCTGGTTTCTTCGCTGTGCGCCCGCGCTTATTCGCGCGACTGGCCGAAGAGCTGCAGCAGCATCACGAACATGTTGATGAAGTCGAGGTACAGCATCAGCGCGCCGAGGATCGACTTGCGGGCGGCGACGTCGCCCTCGTCGAGCTCGTAGTACATCTCCTTGATGCGCTGCGTGTCCCAGGCGGTCAGGCCCGCGAAGACGAGCACGCCCACCACCGAGATGGCGAACTGCAGGGCGCTCGACTGCAGGAAGAGGTTGACCAGCATGGCGATGATGAGGCCGAAGAGGCCCATCACCAGGAAGGAGCCGATCGCCGAGAGGTTCTTCTTCGTCGTGTAGCCGTAGAGGCTCAGCGCACCGAAGGCGGCCGCCGTGATGAAGAACACGCGCACGATGGACGCGCCCGTGTAGACGAGGAAGATCGACGACAGCGACAGGCCGACGAGCCCCGCATAGACGAGGAACAGCGCCCGCGCCGTGCCCGGCTGCATGCTGGCGATGCGGAAGCTGAGGAAGAACACGGCCGCAAGCGGCGCCAGCATCACCACCCACTTCAGCGGGCTCGCGAAGAGGGCGTAGCCGAACTGCGTCAGCATGATGCCGCCGCGCATCTGCGCCACGGCCGCCGACGGGTCGTTCGTCACAGCGAGCATGAAGGTGCCGAGGGCGGCAAGGCCGGTGACGGCAAGGCCCAGCACCATGTGGTTGTAAACGCCGAGCATGAAAGCCCGCAGGCCCTGGTCGAGCTCTGCGGTCCCGGCCCGGGCGACACCCGTGCCGTAGGCATAGGTGTTGCGGTTCAGATCGGACATTTTTCCCTCTCGAAGCTAAATCACACGAACGGCGCGGCCCGGAGGCCGCACTTGCACCGAAATATGGGCTGAACGCGCCCGCCTTACAAGGCTGATTCGGTGGCCGGGCGCGGGAAAGCGGCGCCCGGGACGCTGTGACAAGAGGCCCTCGGACGAATTTCCTCCGGCCCCGGCGGTGGTCACAGGTTGCGCAGGTAGGGCGCCGGCTTCTGGCCGAGGATGCGCCAGGTGCCGGCGAGCCCGAGGCCGATGGTGACGACGATGGCGAGCAGCGCCGCGACGAGCGCCCCGCCCGGCTCGAAGGTGAACGACAGGCGCATGACGCGCGTCACGATGACATAGGCGCTGATGGTGCCGGCGATGAAGCCGAAGATGGCGGTCGCGATGCCGAGCGCGCCGTATTCGAGGCTGAAGGCGCTGATCAGCCGCGCGCGCGTCGCCCCGAGGGTCTTGAGGACGACGGCATCGTGCAGCCGGGCCTGATGGCCGGCGGCCAGCGCCCCGCCGAGGACGAGCAGGCTCGCCGCAAGCGCCACGGAGCTCGCGGCGCGCACGGCGACGGCGAGCTGGCTGACGACGTCGTTGACGGCATCGAGCGCATCGCGCACGCGCACGCTTGTTACCATCGGGAATTCCTTGGCGAGCGTCCGCATCACCGCGCCTTCGTCGATCCGCTCGCCCGCCCCGTTCGCGGTGAGCGTGGCAAGATGCGTATGCGGCGCGCCGGCGAAGGTGTTGGGCGAGAACACCATGACGAAATTGATGCCGAGCGTGCGCCATTCCACCGTGCGCAGGTTGGCGATCCTGGCCTCGATGTTGCGCCCGAGCACGTTGACGACGAGCCGGTCGCCGACGGCGAGGTCGAGCTCCTGCGCAAGCTCCCGGTCGAAGGAAACGAGCGGCTCGCCCGCGTAATCGGCTGGCCACCATTCGCCTGCGACGACGGTCGAGCCCTCGGGCGGCGTTGCGGCATAGGTGATGCCGCGGTCGCCCTCGAGCACCCACGCGGCTTCCTCCGGCGCCTTGTAGTCGCTCGCCCGGATGCCCTTCAGCGAGACGACGCGGCCGCGCATCATCGGCACCCGGTCCACCGTCCCTTGCGGCGCCTCGCGGGCGAGGAAGGCCTCGAAGCGGTCGGCCTCGCCGTTCTGGATGTCGAGGAAGAAGAAGCTCGGCGCCTGGGCCGGCAGGGCGCGCGTCAATTGTCCGCGGATATTGGCGTCGATCATCGCGAGCGCGACGAGCAGCGTCACGCCGAGGCCGAGCGACAGGACGAGCGAGGGCGTCAGCGCACCCGGCCGGTGAATATTGGCGAGCGCAAGGCGCGGCGCCGTGCGCCGTGGGCGCGGCAGGCGGCGGGCGAGCGCCATGAGGCCGAGCGCGACCAGCCTCAGCAGCAGGAAGGCACCCGCCGCGGCGGCGATGAAGATGAGCGCGACGCGCCGGTCGTAGGCAAAGACGACGGCGACCACCACCAGCGCCGCGACGGCCGCGAGGCTCGCGAGCCGGTAGCGCAAACGCGGCCCCTTCGCGGCGGGGTCGACTTCGTCGCGGAACAGGGCCGAGACCGGCACGTCGTGGGCCCGGCCGAGCGGGCCGAGCGCGAAGGCAAGCGCCGTGAGGAGGCCGTAGAGCGCGGCGACGGCGAGTTCGAGCGGGGCGAGCGCCGGCGTCAGCGGCAGGGGCAGCAGGCTCTTGGCCGCTTGGGCCACGGCGAAGGGCATCGCCGCGCCGATAACGAGCCCGATGGCGATGCCGACCGCGGCGATGATCATGACCTGGGTCAGGTACACGGCCACCACCTGCCCGCCCGGCGCGCCGAGGCTCTTCAGCGTGGCGATGGAATGCAGCTTGCGTTCGACGAAGGCGTTCACCGCATTGGCGACGCCGACCCCGCCGACCATGAGGGCGGTGAGGCCGACGAGGGTGAGGAACTGCGTGAAGCGCTCGATGTTGCGGGCGAACTGCGGCGAGGCGTTGTTGCGCGAGCGGATCTGCCAGCCGGCATCGGGCAGGCGCTGCCGCGCCTCGGCTTCGAGGCGCTCCAGGGCGCGCTCGCCCCCGCTCGCAGCGGGCAACGCCACGCGGTAGGTCCAGCGCACGAGGCTGCCGGGCTGCACGAGGCCGCTCGCCGCGAGCCCCTCCTGCGACATCAGGAGCCGCGGGCCGAAGCCGACGCCGGCCGCGATCTTGTCCGGTTCCGAGACGAGGCGCGCCCGGAGCGCGACGCGGGCGTTGCCGAGGCTGACGACGTCGCCGACCGCAAGGCCGAGGCGATCGAGCAGGACGGGGTCGACGAGAGCCCCATAGGTGCCGTCGCGCGCGGCGAGCAGCTCCGCGACCGGGGCGGCGGGCTCGCTCTCCACCGCGCCGATCATCGGATAGGCCCCGTCGACGGCCTTGACCTCGACGAGGGCGGATTCGCCGTTCGTCGCGATCGCCATGGCGCGCAACGTGGCGATGGCGGAGACGCGCCCCGCAGCGTCGAGGAAGGCGCGCTCCTGCGGGCTCGCCTCGCGCTGCACGAGGCTGAAGGAGAGGTCGCCGCCGAGGATGCGCCGCCCCTCCACGGCAAGGCCCTCGGTCAGGCTGCGCGAAACGGAGGAGACGCCGGCGATGGCTGCGACGCCGAGCGCGATGCAGGCGAGGAACACGCCGAAGCCGCGCACGCCCCCGCGCAGCTCGCGCAGGGCGAGGCGCAGCACGAGCGGCAGGCGTGGGCCGGGGCGGGACGCAGAGGCGCCGACGAAACCGTGCATGGCCGCCCTCATGCGCTCACGGGCGCTTCGTCCGGCACGACGGTGCCGGAGCGCAGCCGCACGACACGGTCGCACTGCTCGGCGAGGCCCATGTCGTGCGTGACGAGGACGAGCGTCGCACCCCTGTCGCGTTTGAGCGCGAAGAGGAGGTCGACGATGCCGCGCCCGGTGCGCTCGTCGAGATTGCCGGTCGGCTCGTCGGCGACGAGGATGGCCGGGTCGGCGACGATGGCGCGGGCGATGGCGACGCGCTGCTGCTCGCCGCCCGACAGCTGGGAGGGATAGTGATGCAGCCGCTCGCCGAGCCCGACGGCCGCAAGCTCCGCCTCGGCCCGGGCGAAGGCGTCGGGCGCATCGGCGAGCTCGAGCGGCAGGGCGACGTTCTCGAGCGCCGTCATGGTCGGCACGAGATGGAAGGACTGGAAGACGATGCCGACGTTGCGGCCGCGGAAGCGGGCGAGCGCGTCCTCGTCGAGCCGGGCGAGATCCTTGCCGGCGACGGTCACGGTGCCGCTGTCCGGCCGCTCGAGCCCGGCCATGGTCATGAGCAGGGTGGACTTGCCGGAGCCCGACGGGCCGACGAGGCCCACGGCCTCGCCGCGCCGCACGCCGAGCGATACGCCCTGGAGGATGTGCACGCGCGCGGCGCCGCGTCCGAGGCTCAAATGGACATCCGCGAGGGAAATGACCATATCGGCAGGTGGCGTCAGATCCGTCGCGCTGTCCATCAATCGATCCGTCGAGGCTGAGGGGTATGAGAACACCCCGTCATATGGGACCTGGTCCGGGATGATCAAACGTCTTCGTCGCGCCCTGCCGCTCGCTCTCCTTCATGTGATGCTGGTCCTTGCCCCGGCCGGCGGCGCGCTCGCCGAGCCGCTGCGCCTCGTCGCCCTCGGCGACAGTCTGACGGCGGGCTATGGCCTGCCGCAGGAGGCGGCCTTCCCCGTCGTCCTCGAGAAGGCCCTGCGCGAGCGGGGCGTGGAGGTCGAGATCGCCAATGCCGGCGTCTCCGGCGATACCGCCTCGAGCGGCCTCGCACGGCTCGACTGGTCGGTGCCGGAGGGGACCGATGCGGTCATCCTGGCGCTCGGTGCCAACGACATGCTGAGGGGTCTGTCGCCGGAGGTGACGCGCAAGGCGCTCGAGGACATCGTCACGCGGCTCAAGGCACGCAACATCCCCGTGATGCTGGTCGGCATGGTGGCCGCGCCGAACCTCGGCGAGGATTACAGGCGCCGCTTCGACGCCATCTATAAGGATATTGCGGCGCGACACGGCCTCGTGTTCTATCCTTTCTTCCTCGAAGAGGTGGCGGCGGATCCCGGCCTCAACCTCCCCGACGGACTGCACCCCAATGCCGAGGGCGTGAAACGCATCGTCGCGCGCATGCTGCCGACGGTCGAGCGTTTCGTGTCCTCCCTGCCTCCCCGCGGCTGACCGGCCGCTTTCTCTTGCAAGGGCCAGACGCGGCGCCATGGCGCCGCACGATGAGGACTGCCTTATGAACTACCGCAAACTCGGCCGCACCGATCTCATGGTCAGCGAATTGTGCCTCGGCACCATGACCTGGGGCGAGCAGAACACCGAGGCCGAAGGCCACGCGCAGATGGACTACGCCCTCGAGCGCGGCATCAACTTCTTCGACACCGCCGAACTCTATCCGATTCCGCCCAAGGCCGAGACGCAGGGCGCCACCGAACGCGTCATCGGCTCCTGGTTCAAGGCGCGCGGCAATCGCGACAAGGTCATCCTCGCCACCAAGGTGGTCGGCCGCACCGACATGGACTGGTTCCGCGACGGCGGCCGCAAGGGCGAGCTCAACCGGGCGCAGATCGAGGAGGCGGTGAACAAGAGCCTCAAGCGGCTCCAGACCGACTACATCGACCTCTACCAGCTGCACTGGCCGGACCGGGCGGTCACCCAGTTCGGCTCCAACCCCACCATCTTCCGCGCCGCCGAGGGGCCGGAGAACCCGATCGACGAGATTCTCGCCGTGCTCGGTGACCTCGTGAAGGCCGGCAAGGTCCGCCACATCGGTCTCTCCAACGAGAGCGCCTGGGGCACGATGACCTTCCTTCATCACGCAACCGTGAAGGGCCTGCCGCGGGTGCAGTCGATCCAGAACGCCTATTCGCTGGTCAACCGCACCTTCGAGGTGGGCCTCGCCGAGATCGCCATGCGCGAGAACGTCGGCCTTCTCGCCTATTCGACGCTCGCCCAGGGCTACCTCACCGGCAAGTACCGCGACGGCGCCCTGCCGCCCGGCAGCCGCAAGCAGCTCTTTGATCGGCTGCAGCGCTACGAGAAGCCCGGCGCGGCCGAGGCGGTCGACGCCTATGTGACGCTGGCTGCAGACCTCGGTCTCGACCCGGCGCAGATGGCGATCGCCTTCGCAACCAGCCGGCCCTTCGTCACCGCGACCATCATCGGCGCGACGACCATGGAGCAGCTGCGCACCGACATCGACGCCCTCGACGTGAAGATCACCGAGGAGGTCGAGGCCCGCATCGACGCCATCCACCAGCGCCAGGGCAATCCCTGCCCCTGAGGCCGCGGCGCCGAAGCAGGCCGAAGGCGGTCCGCCCCGCTCTGGACAGGGGCGGGCGGGCGCGCGATCCTTGGGTGAGGGAGCGATTCGCCAGGGCCGGTGCCGCCTGCGGCATACAAGGCCCAGCGGGAGGGGGAGCCCGGCATCCGTGACGGCTGCCGGTGCCGCGAAGCCTCTGGAACGAAGGAGGATGGCCATGCCTCGTCTGTTCACCGGCCTCGAAATTCCCGCCGACATCGCCGAGGCGCTCGCGCGCCACCGCGGCGGCCTCTACGGCGCGCGCTGGATCGATGTCGAGAACTATCACATCACCCTGCGCTTCGTCGGTGACGTCGACGCCACGACGGCGGCGGACATCTACGATTCCCTCGCCGACATCGACCGTCCGCCGGTGACGGTGACGCTCGACATGCTGGATTCCTTCGGAGGCGGCCGGCCGCGGGCGATCGTCGCGCGCGTGCGGCTCAACTCCGCGCTCACCGAGTTGCAGGCCGACCACGAGCGCTGCGTGCGCCGCGCCGGCCTGCCGCCCGAGCCACGCAAGTTCACGCCGCACGTCACCCTGGCGCGGCTGCGCGATGCTTCGCCGCTCGATGTCGCGGATTACTTTGCCGGGCAGGGCGCCTTCCGGCCGCTGACCTTCACCGCCGACCGCTTCGTGCTGTTCTCCTCGCGCGCCTCGGTCGGCGGCGGCCCCTACATCGTCGAGGCCGCCTACGCGCTATCGCGTCATCCCTACATGTCGGGCCGGCGCCTGGCGGCCGGCGCCTGATCAGGCGAGGCGGTCGAGCCGGGCTGTCAGCGTCACGACGAGGCCGTCCGGCCGCCACGCGCGGGCGAGGGAGCCGCCGAGCTGGCTGCGCACGGTGCTGCGGGCGAGCACGCTGCCGAAGCCTTCGTCCGCCGTGCCGCCGGACGCGGCGGGGCCTCCCTCCTCGCGCCAGACGAGGTGCAGCGTGTCCGCATCCGTGCGCCAGGAGACGATGACGCGCCCTCGGGATGAGGACAGCGCGCCGTATTTGGCGGCGTTGGTGGCGAATTCGTGCAGCAGCAGGGCAAAGCTGGTCAGGCCCCCGCCGCCCAAGGTGATCTCAGGCCCGTCGACGACGATCCGCGGCTCCTCGGGACGGGCGTCGACGAACGGCAAGACGATCGTGTCGATCAGGGCGGCAAGCGTCGCGCTGCGCGCCTCTTCGCGGCCGAGGCCGGCGGCCGGCAGCGTCAGGGTGTGGGCCCGGGCCAGCGCTTCGAGGCGGCGCCGGGCCGTCTCGGCGGTTTCCTGCGGGGTCGTGGCGCCCCGGGCGCTGAGACCGACGATGCCACTCGCCAGCGCGAAGAGGTTCTTGACGCGGTGGTCCATCTCGCGCAGCAGCAGCTCCTGCCGCTCGTGCATCCGCCGCCGCTCGCTGATGTCGCGGAAGCAGTTGACGGCGCCGACCACCGCGCCGGAGTCGTCACGGATCGGTTCGATGTTGACGAGGACGAACAGCGTCTCGCCGTCGGGACGCTCGATGACCACCTCGGCATCGCTCACCGCCTGGCCGGTCCTCAGGGCGTCGGCCATGGGGCAGCAGGCATGCGCGATGGGCGTGCCGTCGGGCGCGCGAAGGGCGAGGGAGCCGCAGAAGCGGTCCTGCGGCGCCGGCTCGCGCCCCCACAGCTCGGCCGCGGAGCGGTTGTGCCGCACGATGAAGCCGTCCCGATCGCAGACATAGATGGCGACCGGCAGCAGATCGATGAAACGTTGCGAGGCCCCGAGCACGTCACTGGCGCTCCCGGGCCGGGAAGCAAGGGTCGCGTTCACGATGGGCCGTACCAACCGCCCGTGCTGCCGTTTCCCGTCATGCCGTCTCCTGCGGTTCGCGCGACCGGTCACCGGAGGGCTAGAATGGCCCCCGGCCGGAACGCGCGCCAACAGAACGCGGCATTGAGGCAGCAATGGGCCGAGGCCGCGCCGGCCTTGCCGCGCGGCCGGCTGCTACTTCGGCGCGAGGCGGATGGCCCCGTCGAGGCGGATGGCCGAGCCGTTGAGCATGTCGTTCTCGATGATGGCGCGCACGAGCGCGGCATATTCCTCCGCCTTGCCCAGCCGGGACGGGAAGGGCACGCTCGCCTCGAGCGCCGTGCGGTAATCCTCGGGGACGGAAGCGAACATCGGCGTCTCGAACAGCCCGGGCATGATCGTCATGACGCGGATGCCGAGCGTCGAAAGGTCGCGCGCCACCGGCAGCGTCATGCCCACCACGCCCGCCTTGGAGGCGGCATAGGCCGCCTGGCCGATCTGCCCGTCGGTCGCCGCGACCGAGGCCGTGCAGACGATCACGCCGCGCCCGCCGTCGGGCGTGACGGGCGCGAGGGCCGCCATATCGGCGGCCGCCTTGGCCGCCACGGTGAACGTGCCGACGAGGTTGATCGCGACGGTGCGGGCGAAGGTCGCGATATCGTGAGCGACGGGCTCGCCGGTGTCGCGCTTCTTCGCCACGGTGCGCTTGCCGGGGGCGATGCCGGCGCAGTTGACGACGATCCGCGCCGGCCCGTGGGCGGCTCTGGCCGCCGCGAGCGCGGCATCGACGGAAGCCTCGTCCGAGACGTCCGTGCGCGCGAAGAGCCCGCCGATATCCTCGGCCACGGCCCGCCCGCGCTCCTCGTTCATGTCGAGGATCGCCACCTTGGCGCCAGCCGCCGCGAGCATGCGCGCCGTGGCCTCGCCGAGGCCGGAGGCCCCGCCGGTGACGATGGCGGCCATCGATGCGTCGAGCTTCATGCCTGCTCCTCCCTCGTGTTCTCTTGCCGGCAAGCTTTGCCGGGATGTGCCAGGGTCCGATGCTCCTTCGGGGTTTAGCGCACCTCGGGCCTGGTGCAAACGCCGTGGGCGGTGCGCCGGTGCCAATGCCGATGGGACGCCGGTCGCGAAACCTTGTGTGGCCGGCCTTGGCAAACCATCTTCTGGCCTTGGTCTTGCGGCACCAGAGCCGATGGTGGGCGATGCGCTGTCGCCCGTGAAGGAGACAGGGAATGGACGAGACGATCGCGCGCCCGCTGACGCGCGAGGAGATGCAGGCCATGCGGCGTGCGGTGCGCGACGAGGAGAGCGTCACGCGCCGCTTCTGGAAGGCGCTGCGCCGTGTCGCCGCGAATACCCCCTTCGCCGAGGACCTCGTCGCCGTCTACTTCTGTGCGACCGACCCGGCGACACCGCGCCGCGTCAAGCTCACCTTGCTCGGCGCGCTCGGCTACTTCATCCTGCCGACCGATGCCGTTCCCGATTTCCTGCCGCTCCTGGGCTTCAGCGACGATATGGCCGTCCTCGCCGCCGCGATCGCCATGGTGGCGGGCGCCATCACCGATGATCACAGGCGCCGCGCGCGGGAAATAATCTCTCAATAAAATTCGATTAACGTTTCGGCTTCATGAACGGCTGCGCACCGGGACCGATGCCTGCCGGCGCGACCATAATTTCGCCCCCTTCCGGACGCCTAGGAGGCGCCGGGCGGGATGTGTTCCACTCGAACGAGGGAGTGTGACGCTCTGATGATTCGAGGATTCTCGGCGCGGCCCGGCGCGGGCCTTTTCATGATCGGCGCGGCTGTCGCCGCTGCCCTCGTCGCGAGCCAGCCGGCGGCGGCGCAGGGCGCGGCCGGCGGCCAGGCGACGCTGCTTGCCACCTATGGCGACTGGGGCGCCTATGCCTCCGGTCAGGGCAACGCGCGCGTGTGCTATGCCATGACCCAGCCCAAGCAGCGCCTGCCGGCCGGCCTCAACCGCGATCCGGCCTATCTCTTCGTGTCGAAGCGGCCGGCCGAGAACGTGCGCAACGAGGTCAGCTTCGTGATGGGCTTCCCCACGCGCGAGAATGTCGACGCCCGTGCGACGGTGGGCGATGCGGCCTTCGCGCTCGTGACGAAGGGTGAGAACGCCTGGGTCAAGGACCCGGCGCAGGAGGGCCAGGTGATCACGTCCCTGCAGCGAGGCGCGAAGCTGGTCATCAACGTTGAATCGCGCCGCGGCAACAAGCTGACCGATGAATATTCGCTCCAGGGCTTCACCCAGGCGCTGAAGCGGGTGAACGACGAGTGCAAGTGAGCGACAAGTGAGCGGCCGCGGCTGACCGGCTGCGATCGATCGTTGCCGGATGCGCGTGGCGCGCCCGGCACGAGGTGACGATGACGGCCCCGGCGTGTTATAGCGCCGGGACTTTCTGTTTTGGACCGGACCCATGCAAGTGCCCTCGCAGGAGGCGGCGCTCCGCGCCCCTTCACAACCGCGCCCCGTGGCGATGCCCGTCAAGCCCTCGCTCGTGGGCATGACGCGCCAGGAGCTGCGCGACAGCCTCGCCGCGCTCGACATCCCCGAGCGCGAGCTGCGCATGCGCGTCGGCCAGCTGTGGCACTGGATCTACCTGCGCGGCGCCCGCGACTTCGACGTCATGACGACCATCGGCAAGGGCCTGCGCGCGCGGCTCGCCGACGCCTATACGCTGGCGCGGCCCGAGGTGGTCACCGAGCAGGTCTCGCGCGACGGCACGCGCAAGTGGCTCATGCGCATGCCCTCGACCGGCCCCTTCGACAAGGGCGCCGAGATCGAGTGCGTCTACATTCCCGAGGTCGATCGCGGCACGCTCTGCGTCTCGAGCCAGGTCGGCTGCACGCTCAACTGCTCCTTCTGCCACACCGGCACGCAGAAGCTCGTCCGCAATCTCACCTCCGCCGAGATCGTCGCCCAGGTGATGGTCGCGCGCGACCGGCTCGGCGACTGGCCGGACGAGAGCCCGCCCGAGGGCGCCTTCGTGCCGAGCGACGGCGGGCGCTTCGTCACCAACATCGTCCTCATGGGCATGGGCGAGCCGCTCTACAACTTCGACAACGTCAAGGCGGCGATGGACGTCGTCTGCGACAACGAGGGCCTCGGCATCGGCCGCCGCCGCATCACGCTGTCGACCTCCGGCGTCGTGCCGATGATCGCCCGCGCCGGCGAGGAGATCGGCTGCATGCTGGCCATCTCCCTGCACGCCGTGCGCGACGACCTGCGCGACGTGCTGGTGCCGCTCAACAAGAAATATCCCATCGCCGAGCTGCTCGAGGCCTGCCGCACCTATCCCGGCGTCTCCAACGCCAAGCGCATCACCTTCGAGTATGTGATGCTGAAGGGCGTCAACGACAGCGAGGCGGACGCCCGCGCCCTCGTGCGCCTGCTCAAGGGCATCCCGGCCAAGATCAACCTCATCCCGTTCAATCCCTGGCCGGGCACCGAATACGAATGCTCGGACTGGGAGACGATCGAGCGCTTCTCGCAGATCGTGTTCGACGCCGGCTATGCGAGCCCCGTGCGCACGCCGCGCGGCCGCGACATCCTGGCGGCCTGCGGCCAGCTCAAGAGCGAGACGGAAAAGCTGAGGGCCCGCGCCCGCATGATGCTCGAATCCGGCATCGGCGCCGAGGGCATGTTCTCCGCCGCCGAATAAAGGCCCCTCATGCGCTTTCTCGCCCGGCTCGCCGTCGTCGCCTTCGCGCTCGGGGCCGCCATCACGGCCGGCTTCATCTTCATGGTCATCGCCGGCCTCGGCGAGCCCGCCATGCACGAGCTCATCGCCGGGCTCGGCTTTGCCGGCTTCTTCGCCCTGTTCGACGCCATCATGAGCGAGGGCGCGCCGGATGCGGCGGCGCTCGCCATCGGCGCCGCGCTGTGGACGATGGCGCTCATGGTGCTCGTCCTGCCGCCGGTGGTCGCGGCGGTCGTCGGCGAGATCGGCGGCTGGCGTTCCTTCGTCTGGTATGGCGGGGCGAGCGGCGCCATCAGCGCCGCCGTGCCGTGGGCGGCCGGCGCCGGCCGGGCCGGCGAGGGCGAATTGCGCATCACCTTGCTTCTGTTTCTCACCGGCACGCTGTCGGGGCTCGTCTATTGGCTCATCGCCGGCCGCACGGCCGGCGTCGAGCGCGGCGAGCCTCCGGCATGAGGCCAGATCATTTCAAGAAGGAGTTCAGTCGATGATCTCGCGCCGATTTGCGCTCGTTGCCGGCCTCGCCGTGATCGTGGCGGCCGCTGCCTGGGTGGCCGTCAGCGCCAACAATGCGCCGCATTACGGCGCGGCGGCGCGCGAGGCCTGGCGCGAGGTGGAGCAGCAGTTCCGTGCCCGCGCCGACATGGTGCCCGAGATCATCGCCATGGTGGAGACGGTCAACACCACCCAGGGGGCTCTCATCGAGCGGCTGCGCGAGGCGCAGGCCGCGGTTCTTGCCCTGCCGCCCCAGCCGGAGGCGCCGACGGATCCCGCACGCTTCCGGACCTTCATGGACACTCAGGACAACCTCTCCCGTGCGCTCGGCAAGGTCATGGACCTCATGAACCTCTATCCCGACCGGCGCTCCAACCCCGAGATCCGGCAGGTGCTCGACGCGCTCGAGACGCGCGAGAACCGCATCGTCGTCGCCCGCAGCGATTTCGTGAGCCTCGCCCGCAACTACAACCTGTCGATCAGCCGCGTGCCCGACCGCTGGGTGGCGCTCGCCTTCCTCGGGCCCCAGCCGCTCATGATCGAGACCTTCGATCGGCCGCGCAACAGCTGACGGCAGGCGTTCTCCCGTCAGCGGCCCTGGGTCGCGAGGATCTTCAGCGCGAAGGCGCCGAAGAGGCCGGCGAAGGCGAAGTCGAGCCCGCGCATGATTCGCAGGCGGCCCTTGAGGGCGTGCACCACCTTGTCCGCCGCCAGGATGAGCAGCACGGCGAGCGGCAGCGAGAAGGCGACGAAGTAGAGGCCGAGGAAGACGAGCTTGGCCGAGGCATGGGGGTCGCTGGCCGCGACGAACTGCGGCAGGAAGGTCACGAAGAACAGCACGATCTTCGGATTGGTGAGATTGACGCCGATGCCGAGGAGGAAGGTGCGCGCGAAGGACGCCGGCGGGCGCGCCCCCGCCTTGACGTTGAGCGCCGAGCCGTTGCGGACGGCATCCACGGCGAGCCACAGCAGGTAGAGCGCACCGACCACCTTGAGGATGGTGAAGGCCGTCGCCGAGGCTGCGAGCAGGGCCGAGACGCCGAGCGCCGCGAGCAACGTGTGCACGCAGCAGCCGGTGAGCGCGCCGAGCATGGCGGCGATGCCCGAGCGCCGCCCTTCGGCCATCGTCTTGGCGAGGAAGAGGCTCATGTCCGGCCCGGGCGTGACGAACAGCACGAAACAGGCCAGCGAATAGGCGATGAGGACGGCGGGATCGGGCAGGAACGTCATGCGAGACCTCGTATGGGCAGCGGCTGCCACTTTTCCACGGCGCGCACCACATGCGGCATGTTTATCAGCATGCGGACAAGACGCTAACCTCCACTTTCGCATGTGGAGGAGATCCATGACGTCATTCCGCACCATCCGGCCGCTCCAGGCGCTTCTTGCCGCCGCTTCCATCGCCGTCGCCGCCCCGCTCGCCCTCGCCCAGCAGCCGGCGGCGACGCCCCCGGCCGGCCAGCCCATCCTCTCCGCCCAGGCGCGGCTGCTGCCGGTCATCGCGCCGAACGGCATGGTCTCCTCGCAGGAGGCCGAGGCGACGCGCGTCGGCGTCGAGGTGTTGCGCAAGGGCGGCAACGCCGTCGACGCGGCGGTCGCGGTCGGCTTCGCGCTCGCCGTGACGCTGCCGCGGGCGGGCAATCTCGGCGGGGGCGGCTTCATGCTGGTGCATCTTGCCGAGCGCAACGAGACCGTCGCCATCGACTATCGCGAAAGCGCGCCCGCCGCCGCGCACCGCGACATGTTCCTCGACGAGAAGGGCGAGCCGGACCCGAAGAAGTCACGCGATTCGGGCCTCGCCGTCGGCGTGCCGGGCACTGTTCTCGGCCTTGCCCATGCGCTCGAGAAATACGGCTCGGGCAAGTTCACCCTCGCCGATCTCGTCGCCCCGGCCGAGCGGCTGGCGCGCGAGGGCATCGCGGTCGAGGACGACCTCGCTGATTCGCTGCCGCAGGCCGCGGCCCGTCTCGGCCGTGATCCGGCGACGGCCGCCATCTTCCTGAAGGACGGCCGGCCCTTTCACCGCGGCGAACGCCTGGTGCAGACCGATCTCGCCGACACGCTCGCCGCCATCGCCAGGGGAGGGCCGGATGCCTTCTACCGCGGCCCCGTGGCCGAGAAGATCGCCGCCTCCGTCAAGACGGCGGGCGGCGTCATGACGGTGGAGGATCTTGCCCGCTATCGAGTCATCGAGCGCAAGCCCGTGCGCGGCACCTATCGCGGCCACGAGGTGGTGTCGATGCCGCCGCCGAGCTCGGGCGGCGTGCATCTCGTCCAGATCCTCAACGTCCTCGAGGGCTTCGATCTTGCCGCCATGGGCGCCGGCAGCGCCGACGCGCTGCACGTCATGGCCGAGGCGATGAAGCCGGCCTATGCCGACCGGGCGGCCTGGCTCGGCGATCCCGACCGCGTCGACGTGCCGGTCCGGGGCCTCACGTCGAAGCTCTATGCCGACAGCCTGCGCGTCGCGCTCGACAAGGACCGCGCCCGCCGCGCCGAGGAGGTCAAGGCCGGGGATCCCCTGCCGCACGAAAGCGACCAGACGACGCATTTCTCGGTGGTCGACAAGGACGGCAATGCGGTCGCCAACACCTATACCCTCAACTTCTCCTACGGCGCCGCCTTTGTCGCCGCCGGCACCGGCGTGCTGATGAACAACGAGATGGACGATTTCGCCGCCAAGGTCGGGGCGCTCAACGCCTACGGCCTCGTCGGCGGCGAGACCAACAGCGTCGCCCCGGGCGCGCGCCCGCTCTCCTCGATGACGCCCACCTTCCTGTTCAAGGACGGCAAGCTCGTGCTCGTCACCGGCAGCCCCGGCGGCAGCCGCATCATCACCACGGTGCTGCAGGTCATCGTCAACGTGGTCGACTTCGGCATGAACCTCGCCGAGGCGGTGGTCGCCCCGCGCATCCACCACCAGTGGCAGCCCGACCGGCTGCTGGCCGAGGGCGGTCTGTCTCCCGACACGCTGAAGATCCTGACCGCGCGCGGCCAGAAGATCACCGTCGGCGCCACCTCGGGCTCGGCGAATTCGATCATGGTGACGCCGGAGGGGCTCGCCGGCGCGTCCGACACGCGCCAGCGCGGTACGCTCGCCGCCGGCTACTGACAAGAGGCCCGGGCTTACAATCCCGGGCTTTTGGCGGCGCCGAGGATCGGCCCCGGCGCCTTGCCGGTGCCGCGCTGCAGGATGAGCACGTAGCCGTCGCATCCGTCCGGGCGGGCGATGTCCTGCGGCAGCATGAAGGTGGCCTCGCGGCCATACCACTTGCCCACCTTCATGATGCCGCGCACCACGTTGGTATAGATCACCTGCCGGCCGGTGTTCTCGCCACGGCCGATCTTCACGCGCTCGCGGCGCTTCACCGGCATCAGCCACAGCACGCCCTTCGGCGGGCCCTTCTTCGCCTCGCCCTCGTCCGTGGCGGCGACGTCGGCCGGGCCAACATCCTCATCCCCTTCGGGCGCCGCTGCGACGGAGACGTGTACCGTCGTCTCGTCTGACGAGATCGTGAGCGGTACGCTCATGGCGCCGGCCTCCTTCTCGGCGGCGAGCGCCGCCTCGACCGCCTTGCGGTCCGAGCCGATGGCGTGGCGCTGTCCGTCGATGACCATCTGCGGGGTGTAGACCTGCCGGTCGCCCCGCTGTTCGGCATAGCCGCGCTGGCGGGCGGTGTAGGAGGCGCTCGCGAGCGTGTCCTTCCAGCCGAGATAGTCCCAGTAGTCCACCGGCAGCGTCAGGGCGACGAGCCCCGTTTTGTCCGCGAGCTCGCCGAGCAGCGCGTCGGCCGGCGGGCAGGAGGAGCAGCCCTGGCTGGTGAACAGCTCGACCACGCCGCGGACCGCCTGCTCCGCCTGGGCGCGATGCCCGGTGGCGGCGGCGAGAACCATGGTTGCGAGGACGAGGCTGGCGGCCCAGCGCTTCATGAAGACCGATCCCTTTTCAGAAGGGTCACAATGAAGCGCAAGCCGTGCCGTTGCGAAAGTCACTTTGCCTTGATCGTGGGCGACGCCCGGCCTCATCGCCCCGGAACCCGCCAGCGCCGGTGCATCCACAGCCATTGCTCCGGGTGCTCCCGCACCCAGCCTTCGACCACTGCCGTCATGGCGGCCATGGCGCCCTCGACGTCGATCTCGCCGTCCGCGTCGCGCGGCAGGTCGATGGGCGGTGTCAGCTCCAGGCGAAAGCGCAGGCCGGGGAGGCGGATCACCCGCACGCCATGCACCGGACAGTCGAAGCGCCTGGCGAACTTGGCGAGGATCGGGTTGGTCTTGGCCGGGCGGCCGAAGAAGGGCACCGTGACGCCGCGGGTGAAGTGCTGGTCGATCAGCATGCCGAGATGGCCGCCGCGCTCCAGCACGCTCTGCATGGCGAAGGCTGCGCCCTGCCGCGCCGCCTCGAGCCCGCCCATGGTGCCGCTGCGCACCTCGTGCACCACGCGGGCGACGGCCGGCGTGTTGGGGGCGCGGAAGACGGCCGTGGCGTCGAGCCCGTAGCGGGCGGCGCAGATGGCCGGCAGTTCCCAGTTGGCGAGATGGGCGGAGAAGATGATGCCCGGCTTGCCGTCGTCGCGCAGGGCCTCGAAATGCTCGATGCCCTTAACCTCCACCCGCGCGTCCGCCTTCGGATTGAAGTGGTCGTAGTCGAAGAGCACGTCGAGATGGGCATATTCGGCGCCGGTGCGGCCAAGGTTTTCCCACGCGCCGCGCACGATGGCGCGAATCTCGGCCTCGCTCCTGTCCGGAAAGGCCGCGCGCGCATTGGCGAGGCCGACGCGGTGGACAGGCAGCAGGGGGCCGATGGTGCGGGCGACGGCTCCGCCGAGATTGCTCGCCCGCTCAGGGCCGAGGAGGCGCAGGAAGCCGAAGACGGTCCGCACGAGGCCGACCATCACGACCTCGGCGACCGCAAGCCCGGCCCGCTCGAGCGCGGAAGCCGGCCTCACGCGCACGCCCCTTCGCGGGCCGGCCGCCGGGTCGATGCCATGCGCCGCACCTTCGGCCGCATCGTCAGAAGCGCACCAGGATCTTGCCGAAGACCTTGCGGCTCTCGAGCCGCTCCAGCCCTTGCGCGAAATCCTCGAGCGGGAACACGGTGTCGATCACCGGCGTGAGGCCCGACGCCATCTTGTCGAGCGATTCGCTGATGTTGCGCATCGAGCAGCCGAAGGATCCGAAGATGCGGTACTGCTGCTGGAAGAGCTGCATCAGGTTCATGGTCGTCGATACGCCCGAGGTTGAGCCGCAGGTGACGAGCCGGCCGCCGCGCTTGAGGCAGAGCAGCGAGCCGTTCCACGTGTCGGCGCCCACATGCTCGAAGACGACGTCGACGCCCTTGCGCTTGGTGAGGCGCCTGACCTCGCCCTCGAAACGCTCGTTGCGGTAGTTGATGACGTAATCGGCGCCGAGCGCCTTCGCCTTCTCGCCCTTCTCGTCGTCGCCGACGGTGGTGTAGACCGTGCAGCCGATGGCCTTCGCCATCTTGATGGCGGCGGTGCCGATGCCCGAGCCGCCGGCGTGCACCAGCACGCTCTCGCCCGGCTCCAGCCGCGCATTGTCGAACAGCATGTGCTGCACGGTGCCGAAGGCGATCGGCGCGCAGGCCGCCTCCTCGAAGGAGACGCCGTCCGGCACCTTCACCACGAGCCGCTGCGGCATGTTGACGAAATCGCAGGCGAAACCGTCGATGTGGAAGCCCATGATGCCGCCGACGTTCTCGCACAGGTTGTCGCGGCCCTCGACGCAGGCCCGGCAGGTGCCGCAGGTGCGCGCGCCGTACATGACGACCTTGTCGCCGACGTCGACATGCGTCACGTCCTCGCCGATGGCGACGACCGCGCCGGCGGCCTCCGCGCCGACGACGAGCGGCATCTTGCGCTTGGCGAAGGCCATGCCGCGGAAGCCCCACACGTCGATGTGGTTGAGCCCGACGGCATGGACGCGGATCTGCACCTCGCCGGGGCCGGGATGGGGCGGGTTCTCCACCTCCTCCAGCCTCAGGTCGCGGTCGCCGTGGAGCCTTAATGCGCGCATGAGCCTCGCCGTCTCTTCGAAATTCTGGTCTGGGGCGTGCCGCCTCAGCGGTGCACGCCGATCTGTGCGGTGAGCCCGCCGTCGATCGGCAGGACCGTACCCGTGATATAGCCCGCCGGCTCCGAGAAAAGGAAGGCGACGAGGCCGGCGACCTCTTCCGGCCGGGCGAAGCGGCCGGTCGGGATCTGCTTTTCCATATTGGCGCGATAGGCGGCGTAGGGCGCCATCATATCCGTGTCGATGAAGCCCGGCGCCACGTAGTTGACGGTGACGCCGCGCTTGGCCGTCTCCACGGCGAGCGTGCGGATGTAGCTGAGGAGCGCACCCTTGGAGGCGGCATAGGCGGCATTGCCCGGGTTGCCCTGCAGGGCCGCCACGGAGCCGATGACGACGATGCGCCCGGCCCGCGCACGCAGCATGGTGCGCATCAGGCTCTTGGCGATCTGGGTCAGCGACCAGAAATTGACCTGCATCGCCGCTTCCGCCTTGTCCTGCGCCATCATGGCCGCGAGCGCGTCGTAGGACTGGCCGGCATTGTGAACGAGGCCGAAATAAGCCGTCTCCTCGACGGCCGCGCAGAAGGCGTCGAGCGCCGCTCGGTCGGCCAGGTCGAGCGCGAGCGTCCGCACCGAGCGGCCGGGATGGGCCTGTTCGAGCTCCGCGGCGAGGGCCTCGGCCGCCTCGGCCGAGGCCCGGTAGGTGAAATCGACGTCGAAGCCCTGCGCCACGAGCGCGCGCACGATGGCCCCGCCGACGCCCTTGGCGCCGCCGGTGACGAGGACGCGCCTTGCGGTTTCGCCGCTCATGCCGGTTCCGCCGCGAAGACGAGGCAGGTGTTCTGCCCGCCGAAGCCGAAGGAGTTGGAGAGCACGCGGCCGACCCTTGCGTCCCGCGCCACGTTCGGCACCACGTCGAGCGGGATCGTCGGGTCGGGCACCTTGTAGTTGATGGTGGGCGGAATGCGCCCCTCGCCGATGGTCAGGAGCGAGAACACCGCCTCGATGGCGCCGGCCGCCGTCAGCGTGTGGCCGATCATCGACTTGTTGGAGGAGATCGGCACCTCGCGCATGCGCTCGCCCATGACGGCGAGGCAGCCCGCGGACTCCATCTTGTCGTTCTCCGGCGTCGAGGTGCCGTGCGCGTTGATGTAGTCGATGTCGTCGGGCGTCAGCCCCGCATCCGCGATGGCCTCGCGCATGGCGGCGATGGCGGGCGCCCCGTCCGGGCTCGAGCGCGTGCGGTGGAAGCCGTCGCCCTTCTCGCCGCAGCCGAGGACGAAGCCGAGGATCTTCGCCCCGCGCGCGAGCGCGTGGTCATAGTCCTCCAGCACCAGCGCCGCCGCGCCTTCGCCCATGACGAAGCCGTCGCGGTTCTTGGAGAAGGGCTTGGCCGCCTCCTCCGGCGGGTCGTTCTGGGTCGACAGTGCCGAGAGCAGCGAGAAGCGGATGAGCGATTCCGGGTTCACCGAGCCGTCGGTGCCGATGGCGAGCGCCGCCGAGACCTCGCCGCGGCGGATCGCCTCGACGCCGAGCTGGATGGCGGTGGCGCCCGACGAGCAGGCGGTCGACAGCGAGACGGGCGAGCCCTTGGTGCCGAAGCGGTCCTGGATGCGGGCCGCCACCGTGCCGAAGAGGAACAGCTCGTGCCAGGCCTTGAAGCGGCCGGTCTGGGCGCCGGCGAGCAGCGTGCCGTAGTCGGCCTCGCCGTTGCGCCTGCCGGCTTCGGCGAGTGCCTCGCGCTGCGGCCATTCCATCTCGACCGGCGGCACGGCCATGAACAGCGCCCCCGGAAAGTCGCCCGGGTGGCCGATGCCGGCCTGGCCCACGGCCTCGCTCGCCGCGCGCAGGGCGAACTGCTCCGAAAGGGCAGGGGCGCAGAACGGCTCGGCGGCGACGAAATCGACCGTGCCGGCGATGGTCGTGCGCAGGTTGTCGGTGGCGAAGCGGCTGATGCGGTGGATGCCGGACCGCCCGGCCGTCAGCGCCGCCCAGTTGTCGGCCTTGCCCTCGCCGAGCGAGGTGACGACGCCCATGCCCGTCACGACGACGAGGGGGCGCCCATGCTTGTCCCTGTGTGGCGTGGCCATTCCTGCCTCCGCTCAGATGCGCTCGACGAGGGCGAGGCCCTCGCCGCGGGCATGTCCGATGCTGGTCACCGCCGCCTGCCGCGCGTCGCCGCGCTTGACGAGGGCCGCTGCCAGCGCCACGCCGGCGGGGAACTGCGGCTCCAGCATGTTGCCGAAGAGATCGCCGGTGGCGATGCGCCGCGCGCCGTCGGTGCGCCGGTCGAGCACCGCCTTCTCTTCCGCCGTGATGCCGGCGACGCCGGTGGCGCCCGAGACGACGAGGCCGCTCGCAGCATCGAAGCCGCCGGCCTTTTCGAACAGGCCGTCGAGCGCCTCGCCCGCCGCGCCGGGTGCACGGCGCACCTGGTCGGCGCCGACATGCGCCAGCCGGGCGATCGGCGTCGCGCCGCGCGCCTCGGCATGGTCGCGCGCCTCGAGCACGAGGAAGGCGGCGCCGCTGCCGGGAATGAAGCCGCCACCCTTCGCCTCGCGCTCCCACACGCCGGCGAAGCTGTCCTTCCACAGGAGGCCGGCCATCTCGTAGACGAGCAGCACGTCCGGCCGCTCGGCATTGTAGGAGCCGCCGACGAGGAAGATGTCGCCCTGGTCCGCGGCGATGCGCGCCTGGGCGATGCGTAGCGCGTCGACGCCGGCCTGCTCCTCGCCCATGAAGGTGCGCGTCGCGCCGGTCACCCCGTGCACGATGGAGATGTTGCCGGCGAGCAGGTTCGACAGCTGGGCGAGAAAGAGCGTCGGCCTCAGGTCGCCCATCAGCCGCTCGTTGAGGAAGGCGCCGGGGTCGGCCGCCTGCGGCAGGCCGGTGAGCACCTGGCTGTCCACCTGATAGTCGCGCTCGCCGCCGCCGGCTGCGCAGATGAGGTGGAGATGGCCGAGGAGCGCCTTGTCCTCCTTGATGCCGGCGTCGTCGAGGGCGAGCCCCGCCGCATAGACGCCGAGCTTCTGCCAGGCCTCCATCTGCCGCTGGTCGGACTTCTTCGGAATCTGCCGCTCCCATTCGAGCGGCACGACCGGATGCACCAGATGCGGCTTGAAGCGCTCGGCCTCGACGGTCCCCGGGCGGCCGGCATCGACGGCGGCGAGATGCGCCTCGATGCCTTCGCCGAGATTGGAGACGATGCCGATGCCGGTGATGAAGACCTCGCGCGTCATGTCATGCCTCCGGGGCGGGCGCGTCGAGCGCAAGGCCGAGCCCAAGGGCCTGCTCGCGCATGCGGCCCGACAGCCCCTCGGGGAAGGGCAGCATGCGGAACATGAGCTCGGCGTCGCAGATGTCCTTGCCGGCGCTCGAAATCTTCGCCTTGGTCACGGCGTAGCCGGAACCCTGGTGGATGCGCCTGGCCTCGATGACGAGCGACGCGCCCGGCCCGACGAAGGAGCGGAACTTCGCCTTTTCGACGCCGGCGAGGAAGGGCATGTGCGTGAAGCGCGTCAGCGCCAGGATGAGATAGCCCGAGGCCTGCGCCATGGTCTCGGTGAGGAGCACGCCCGGCATCAGCGGGTGGTCGGGAAAATGCCCCTCGAAGACGGGGCTTTCCATGGGCACCGTCGAATGGGCTTCGAGCCGCTCGCCCGCCTCGTCGAAGAGGGCGACACGGTCGATCATCTGGAAATATTCGAGGCGCATGGGCTCTTCGGGATCTGCCGGCCCCGGCGCCGCGGTGAAAGGCCGCGCCGCCGGTGGAAAGACGTGTTCAGGCGTGCATCAGGCCTTGGCGGCGACGAGCTCGTCGATGCGCGCGCACAGGTTCTTCAGCACGAAATATTCCTCGGCGGGCACCTTGCCTTCGTTGACTTCCTGCGTCCACGTCTCGAGCGGCAGCTTGATGCCGAAGGCCTTGTCGATGGCGAAGGCGATGTCGAGAAAGGCGAGCGAGTCGACACCGAGATCGTCGATCGCGTGGCTCTCGGGCGTGATCTGCTCACGGGGGATGTCGCACGTCTCCGAGATGATGCCGGCGACGGTCTCGAAAGTGGAAGCCATCGCTTCTCTCTCCTGTCTGTTTGCGGCGGGGCGGAGCAGCGGTCGCGGATGGGCGCCCCGTCATCCGCCGAACGCAGGTTCCGTTGAAAGCGGTTCCCTATACATGAGCGCCGGCGGTTGTCCAACCGCCGGCGTCGTTGTTCTCCATAAACCCGCTGCCGGTGCCTGCGCAAGCGCCGGCCTGCCGGCCCGGATCAGGCCGCGAGCTGGCGCAGCACGTAGTGCAGGATGCCACGGTTCCTGAAGTACTCGAGCTCGTCGAGGGTGTCGATGCGGCAGGTCAGCGGCACCGTCTTCACCGTGCCGTCGGCGAAGGTGATCTCGGCCTCCAGCTTCTGGCGCGGCTTGAGGCCGGCCGAGATGCCGCGGATGGTCACCGTCTCGTCGCCCTTGAGGCCGAGCGTCTCCCAGGACGTTCCTTCCTCGAAGACGAGCGGCAGGACGCCCATGCCGACGAGGTTGGAGCGGTGGATGCGCTCGAAGCTCTGGGCGATCACGGCGCGCACGCCGAGGAGGTTGGTGCCCTTGGCCGCCCAGTCGCGCGATGAGCCGGTGCCGTATTCCCGGCCGGCGAAGACCACGAGCGGCACGCCCTCGGCCTTGTACTTCATGGCCGCGTCGTAGATCGGCAGGCGTTCGCCGTCCGGCTGGTGCAGGGTCAGGCCGCCCTCGACGACGTTGCCCGCCTCGTCCTTCACCATCTGGTTCTTGATGCGGATGTTGGCGAAGGTGCCCCGCATCATCACCTCGTGATTGCCGCGGCGCGTGCCGTACTGGTTGAAGTCGGCCACCGCGACGCCGTTGTCGATCAGGTACTTGCCGGCCGGGCTCGCCGCCTTGATGGAGCCGGCGGGCGAGATGTGGTCGGTCGTGATCGAATCGAGGAAGAGGCCGAGCACCCGCGCCCCGACGACGTCGCTCGTCGCCTCGGGCGTCTTGCCCATGCCGACGAAATAGGGCGGGTTGGCGACATAGGTCGACTGGCCGTCCCAGGCATAGGTCTTCCCGGTCGGGGCGTCGATCTTCTGCCAGTTCTCGTCGCCCTTGAAGACGTCCGCATATTTCGTGCGGAACATCTCGTTGGTGATGTAGGCGTCGATGAACTCCTGGATCTCCTTCGGCGAGGGCCAGATGTCCTTGAGGTAGACCGGCTTGCCGTCCGAGCCCGTGCCGAGCGGCTCGGTGGTGAGGTCGACCTGCATGGAGCCGGCGATCGAATAGGCGACGACGAGGGGCGGAGAGGCGAGGTAGTTCGCCTTCACGTCCGGATTGACGCGGCCCTCGAAGTTGCGGTTGCCGGAGAGCACCGCCGCGGCGACGAGGTCGGCCTCGTTGATGGTCTTCGAGATCGGCGCTTCGAGCGGGCCCGAGTTGCCGATGCAGGTCGTGCAGCCGAAGCCGACGAGGTTGAAGCCCATGGCGTCGAGGTCGGTCTGCAGGCCGGACTTGTCGAGATATTCGGCCACCACCTGCGAGCCGGGCGCGAGCGAGGTCTTCACCCACGGCTTCGGCTTCAGGCCCTTTTCCTTCGCCTTGCGGGCGAGGAGGCCGGCGCCGATGAGCACGCTCGGGTTCGAGGTGTTGGTGCAGGAGGTGATCGCCGCGATGACGACGGCGCCGTGGCCGAGTTCGAAGGTGTCGCCGCGCAGGTTGGAGGAGGCGGCCGTCTTGGTGGCCTCGCCCGGCTTCTTGAACTCGTTCTCGAGCGAGGTGAGGAAGCCGGC
Organism: Chelatococcus caeni; assembly: GCF_014196925.1. Classification (GTDB taxonomy): domain Bacteria; phylum Pseudomonadota; class Alphaproteobacteria; order Rhizobiales; family Beijerinckiaceae; genus Chelatococcus_A; species Chelatococcus_A caeni. The sequence continues at coordinate 145,839 of NZ_JACIEN010000006.1, forward strand.
CTTGGCGTCGGCCAGCGTCACGCGATCCTGCGGGCGCTTGGGGCCGGCGAGCGAGGGCACGACGTCGTCGAGGTCGAGCTCCAGCGTGTCCGAGAAGACCGGGTCGGGCGTGCCGTCCTCGCGGAACATGCCCTGCACCTTGGCATATTCGCCGACGAGGGCGATGCGGTCGGCGTCGCGGCCCGTCTTGTCGAGATAGCGCAGCGTCTCGGCATCGACCGGGAAGAAGCCGCAGGTCGCGCCGTATTCCGGTGCCATGTTGGCGATGGTCGCCTTGTCCTCGAGCGTCATGTGCGCGAGGCCGGGGCCGTAGAACTCGACGAACTTGCCGACGACGCCCTTCTTGCGCAGCATCTGGGTGACGGTGAGCACGAGGTCGGTCGCCGTCACGCCCTCCTTGAGGCGGCCGGTGAGCTTGAAGCCGATGACCTCGGGCAGCAGCATGGACAGCGGCTGGCCGAGCATGGCGGCCTCCGCCTCGATGCCGCCGACGCCCCAGCCGAGCACGCCGAGACCGTTGACCATCGTGGTGTGCGAATCGGTGCCGACGAGCGTGTCGGGATAGGCCGTCGTCTCGCCGCCCTCGCTCTTCGTCCAGACGGTCTGGGCGAGATATTCGAGGTTGACCTGATGGCAGATGCCGGTGCCGGGCGGCACCACGCGGAAGTTGTCGAAGGCGCTCTGGCCCCACTTCAGGAAGCGGTAGCGCTCCTGGTTCTGCTCATACTCGCGCGCGACGTTCTGGGCGAGCGAGGAGGACGAGCCGAAGAAGTCGACGACCACCGAGTGGTCGATGACGAGGTCGACGGGCACGAGCGGGTTGATGCGCGTCGGATCGCCGCCGAGCTGCTTCATGGCGTCGCGCATGGCCGCAAGATCCACCACCGCCGGCACGCCGGTGAAATCCTGCATCAGCACGCGCGCCGGGCGGAAGGCGATCTCGCGCCCCGCGGCGCCCTTGTTGACGAGCCACTCCTTGACGGCGACGATGTCGTCCTTCGTCACCGAGCGGCCGTCCTCGAAGCGCAGCAGGTTCTCGAGCAGCACCTTCATCGAGAAGGGCAGGCGCGAGATGCCTTCGAGGCCGTTCTTCTCCGCTTCCGCCAGGGAGTAGTAGGTGTAGGTCTTGCCGCCGACGGAAAGCGTCTTGCGGCTGTTGAAACTGTCGATGGTCGTCACGGCTGGGATCCTCACATCACGATGATCGAACTAGAGGTTCGTTCGGCCGATGCGCGAAGTGCGCGCGCCGCTCCGGGGGCGCCCGGGGATCCACGCGACGAGGCGCGCGGCGCAGCCACGGGTCATATAGAGAATTTTCCTGCGTTCCGCTACACGGACGACAATCATTCTAAAGAAGGCAGGCATGCGAGAGGGGCGGGCTCATGCGCATTTCGGTTGAAGGGCTCGCCTGCCGGCGCGGGGAGCGCCTCCTGTTCAGGGACCTGTCGTTCTCGCTGGCGAGCGGCGAGGCCCTCGTCGTCACCGGTCGCAACGGCGCCGGCAAGTCGAGCCTCATCGCCATGCTCGCCGGCCGCCTCGCGCCGGCGGCTGGAGCGATCCGCGCCGAGGGCATCGGCGAGGCGACGCTCGCCGAGGTCACCAACCATGTCGGCCACAAGGAAGGGCTGAAGGCGGCGCTGACGGCCGAGGAGAACCTCGCCTTCGCCGGCGCCATGCTCGGCCGGCCGCGGCTCTCCCCGCGCGAGGCGCTCGCGCGCGTCGGCCTCGCCCGCGCCGCGGACCTGCCGGCGGGCTATCTCTCCGCCGGGCAGCGGCGGCGCGTCGCGCTTGCCCGCCTTTTCGTCTCCCGTCGCCCGCTGTGGCTCCTCGACGAGCCGACCTCGGCCCTCGACGCGGCCTCGCAGGTCCGGCTCGCCGAGGTCATGCAGGGCCATCTGGCCGAGGGCGGCCTCATCATCGCCGCGACCCATGCGCCGCTCGGGCTCGAGGGGACGAAGACGCTGAGCATCGATGCGCATGTGCCCAGCGTCGACTTGCCCGGCGGGGCAGAGGGGGAGCGGGCATGAGGATGGAGAACACGGTCTTTCAGCCAGGCGCGCCTCTCCCCTCCCCCTTGCGGGGAGGGGTCGGGGGTGGGGGGCGCTGGGGAAGTGATGGGAGGTGCGAGGGAGGCGCAAGGCGTCCTGCATGCGGCACCACCCCCACCCCTCCCCCTCCCCGCAAGGGGGAGGGGCTAGACCGTGCCGCCCTCCTAAAACCCCAAAGCCCCCTGACATGACCCGCGCCTTCCTCGCCCTCGTTCTGCGGGATCTCAGGCTCGCGGCCCGCGTCGGCGGCAGCGGCGCCATGGGGCTCGTCTTCTTCCTGATGCTCGTCGCCGTGGTGCCCTTCGCGCTCGGGCCGGATCTCAACCTCCTCGCCCGCATCGGCCCGGCGCTTCTGTGGTTCTCGGCCGTGCTCGCCACGCTCATCGGGCTCGACCGGCTGTTCCAGACCGACGTCGAGGACGGCGCCATCGACCTCATCCTGTCGAGCGACACGCCGCTCGAGGTGCTGGTGGCGGCGAAGGGGGTGGCGCACTGGCTGACCACCGGCCTGCCGCTCGCGCTTCTCGCGCCGCTCTTCGGTCTGCTCCTGGCGCTGACGCCCGGGGCGATGCTCGCCGTCGCGGCGACGCTCGTCGTCGGCACCCCGGCGCTGACCTTCATCGGTGCCGTCGGCGCCGCGCTCACGGCCTCGCTCGGGCGCGGCGGGCTGCTGCTCGCCATCCTCGTCATGCCGCTGATGGTGCCCACCCTCATCTTCGGCGTCTCGGCGGCCAATGCGGCGACGGGCGGCACCATCGCCTTCCTCACCCCCTTCCTGATCCTTGCGGCCTTGTCTCTTGTCGCGATCGTGATCGGCATCTTCGCCGCCGCCGCCGCCCTGCGGCAAAGCGCGTGACGAAGCGCCCAATTGCAGCCACGATCGCGCGACGTTAGATCAGGCCCAAGATTCCTCGAAACCTGGAACGAACGACCGCGTGCCGCGCCTCTCGAGCCTCTGGAACCTCGCCAATCCGACGCGCTTTCTCGGCCTCGCCGACAGGCTGCTGCCGTGGCTCGCCGCGCTCGCGGCCGCGCTGCTCGCGGTCGGGCTCTACCTGTCGTTCTTCGTCGCGCCGCCGGACTACCAGCAGGGCGAGACGGTGCGCATCATGTTCATCCACGTGCCGGCCGCCTGGCTCGGCCTGTTCATGTACGTGATGATGAGCGCCTCGGCGCTCGGCACGCTCGTGTGGCGCCACCCGCTCGCCGATGTCGCGCAGAAGGCCGCCGCGCCCATCGGCGCCGCCTTCACCTTCGTCTGCCTCGTCACGGGTTCGCTCTGGGGCAAGCCGATGTGGGGCACCTGGTGGGTGTGGGACGCGCGGCTCACCTCCGTCCTCGTGCTCTTCCTCATGTATCTCGGCATCATGGCCCTGTGGCGGGCGGTGGACGATCCCGGCCGCGCCGCGCGGGCCGTCGCCGTCCTGACGCTCGTCGGCGTGGTCAACATCCCGATCATCAAGTTCTCGGTGGACTGGTGGAGCACGCTGCACCAGCCGGCGGCCGTCTTCCGCATCGACGGGCCGACCATCCATCCCTCGATGCTGTGGCCGCTCCTCGTCATGGCGCTCGCCTTCACGGTGCTCGCCGTTGCCCTCCATGTCGCCGGCATGCGCAACGAGATCCTGCGCCGGCGCGTGCGCAGCCTGTGGCTGATGGAGGCCGAGCGCCTCGACGCGGGCGCCGAGACGGCTGCGGGAGCCGCCCGATGAGCGATCCCCACGCCGGCTTCATCATCGCGAGCTATGCCCTCACCGGGCTCGTCGTCGGCGGGCTCGTGCTGCGCGCCGTCGTCGAGCATCGCGCCCTGCGGCGCGCGCTCGAGCAGCTCGAGGCGCGCGGCGTGCGCCGCCGCTCCGCCCGCCAGGAGACCGCCCGATGAGCGAGCAGCAGAACGGCATCGCGGCAGAGGACCCTGCGGGCTCGCCCGAGGTGCGCCGCCGCCGGCTCATCCTTCTCCTCCCGCTCGGGGTCTTCCTGCTGCTCGCCGCGCTCTTCCTCGTGCGGCTCTTCGCGGGCGATCCCTCGCGCGTGCCTTCGGCGCTGATCGGCCGCCCCGTGCCGGCCTTCTCCCTGCCGCCGCTCGAGGGGCTGTCGGGATCGGGCGGCACGCCGGTCCCGGGCTTCTCCGACGCGGAGCTGAAGCGGGGCGAGGTCACCATCGTCAACGTCTGGGCCTCCTGGTGCGCGCCCTGCCGGCAGGAGCATCCCCTGCTGATGGAGCTCGCGGCCCAGCCGGGCGTGCGCCTCCTCGGCCTCAACTACAAGGACAATCCCGAGAACGCGCGCCGCTTCCTCGGTGCCCTCGGCAATCCCTTCGGCGCGGTCGGCGTCGACGAGAGCGGCCGCGCCGCCATCGACTGGGGGGTCTACGGCGTGCCCGAGACCTTCATCGTCGGCCCCGACGGCACCATCAGGCACAAGCACATCGGCCCGTTGACGCCGGACAGCCTGAACGGCACTTTCCTGCCGGCACTGAGAGCGGCGCAGCAACGCTAGAGGAACCGATGGCGCCAGCCCTTCCGGCGAATGGCAGCGAACGCCTGCTGCTCGAGGCCGACCTGTCGGCCGAGCGGGCGGCGAGCGTGGTCCGCATGGCCATCGCCATCGTGCTCCTCGTCACCGTCGAGGTCGTCCTCAAGCGCAGCAACGACATCTCGCTGCTCGATCTCACCGAGGCGCGCAACCAGGCGCGGGCGACGCTCGGCCTGCTCTTCTTCGCGGGTCTTGCCGTCTATCTCCTCGTTAAATTCGGCCGCTGGCGGCCTTGGATGGCCTATGTGACGGTGACGGTGGACATCGCCGTCCTCGTCGGCAGCCTTCTCGCCGACCTGCGCGACCTGCGCCTGCCGGTCGCGTTCATGAGCATGTTCCCGGTGGTCGGGGTCTTCCCGCTGCTGCTTGCCGTCAGCGCCCTGCGCATCCGCCCCTGGGTGCAGCTCTATGCCCTCTGCCTGACCCTCGTCGGCCTGGCGCTGGTCGCCTGCATGGGGGGATGGGGCTCGAACCTCGCTCCGGAGACCTTCCTGCGCGATGCGGAGATGTTCTATTCCGTGCCGGCGAACACGGCCCGCGCCGCCATGCTCGCGCTCGGCGGGGCGGTGCTCGTGCTCGGCGCCCTGCGCGGCCGGCGCCTGCTCAACCGGGCGGTGGCCGAGACGACTCGCCGGCTCAACCTCGCGCGCTATCTCCCTGCCGAGCTCCTGCCCGTGCTGTCGAGCGACAACATCGAGGAGCTGCGGACGGGGCGCCGCGCCGAGGTGGCGCTCGTCTTCATCGACATTCGCGGTTCCACCGCCATGGGCGAGGCGATGAGCCCGGCGGCGCTCACCGGCTTCATCGGCGCCTTCCGCGCCCGCGTCACGCGGGCGGCGCGCCAGCACGGCGGTGTCATCGACAAGTTCATCGGCGACGGCGCCTTCATCATCTTCGGCCTGCCGCAGACGAACGGCGACGATGCGGCCCGGGCGCTCGCCTTCTGCCGCTCCATGCTCGCGTCCGTCGACGAGTGGAACGGCCTGCGCAAGGCAACCGACGCCGTCCCGGTCGCAGTCGGCATCGGCGTGCACTTCGGCACGGCCTTCGTCGGCGCCATCGGCGACGAGCAGCGCCTGGAATTCACCGTCATGGGCGATGCCGTGAACGTCGCGGCCCGGCTCGAGGATGCGACCAAGGCCTTCGAGGTGCCGCTGGTCGCCTCGCGCGACGCGCTCAAGGCGGCGGGCGAGGATCCACAGAGCGCCGGCTCGCCATGGCGCAGCCTCGGAACGCAGGCCCTGCGCGGGCGCAACGAGGCGATGCCGATCTACACGCTGGAGAACAGCGCCGTCTGAGCCTGCGGCTCAGGGCTTGCGGTCCTCTTCCGTCGCCGGGCTGTGGCGCATGATGAGCGGCGTCTGCGCGAGCGCGAAGGCGAGCGTGATGGGCATCACGCCGAAGACCTTGAAGTTCACCCAGAAGTCCGTCGTCTGCGTGCGCCAGACGACCTCGTTCAGCAGCGCCAGAAAGAAGAAGAACAGGCCCCAGCGCAGGGTCAGCTTGCGCCAGCCCTCGGCGTCGAGCTCGAAGACGCTGTCGAGCACGAAGCCGAGCAGCGACTTGCGGAACAGGAGCCCGACGAGCAGCACCGAGCCGAACAGCGTGTTGACGATGGTCGGCTTCAGCTTGATGAACAATTCGTCGTGCAGGACGAGCGTCAGCGTGCCGAAGACGAGGACGACGACGCCGGAGACGAGCGGCATGATCGGCAGCTTGCCGACCAGCCGGTAGTGGAGGGCGAGCGCCACCAGCGTCGCCAGCATGAAGACCGCCGTCGCCGTAAAGATGCCGGCCTGTCCGCCCGCGAGGATCGAGGCCGGCACGAGCGGCTGCATGAGCGGCGCGAACAGCTCGGGGCGGGTGTTGGCGAGGAAGAACAGCCCGAGCGGCCCGAGCTCCAGCGCGAGCTTGATGAGCGGCGGCAGGTGCTGGCCCTTCGGGTCGCTTTCCACGAGTTCTTTCGACATGCTTTTAGGCTTCCAGTCCGGCGATGGCGCGGGCGAAATCGCGCGCCGTGAAGGGTTCGAGGTCCTCGACGCCCTCGCCGACGCCGATGAAATGCACGGGCAGGCCGAACTTGGCGGCGATGGAGACGAGAATGCCGCCGCGGGCGGTGCCGTCGAGCTTGGTCATGACGAGGCCGGTGACGCCGGCCGTCTTGCCGAAGATCTCCACCTGGTTCACCGCGTTCTGGCCGGTCGTGGCGTCGAGCACGAGGAGCACGGCATGCGGCGCCGTCTCGTCGAGCTTCTTCATCACGCGCACCACCTTCTCGAGCTCGGCCATGAGGCCGGCCTTGTTCTGCAGGCGCCCGGCGGTGTCGACGAGCACGATGTCCGTGCCGGTTTCGCGCGCCTCGCTGAGGGCGTCGAAGGCGAGGCCCGCCGCATCCGCCCCCTGCTCGCGGGCGATCACCGCCGCGCCGGTGCGCTCGCCCCACACCTTGAGCTGCTCGATGGCCGCGGCACGGAAGGTGTCGCCCGCCGCCAGCATGACCTTGCGCCCCTCGGCGCGGAACTTCGCCGCGAGCTTGCCGATGGTGGTCGTCTTGCCCGAGCCGTTGACCCCCACCATGAGGATGACGAAGGGCTTCCTGCCGGCGTCGACGGCAAGCGGATGCGCCACGGGGGCGAGCACCGCCTCCACCTCGCGCGCCAGCACGGCCTTGACCTCCTCGGGGTCGATGGCCTTGTCGTAGCGCCCCTCGGCGATCGAGCGGGTGATGCGAGCGGAAGTCTCGATGCCGAGGTCGGCCTGGATCAGGATGTCCTCGAGGTCATCGATGGTCGCGGCGTCGAGGCGGCGCTTGGAGAAGAGCTCGGTGATGCCGAGGCCGAGCGAGGACGAGGTGCGCGCCAGCCCCTCCTTCAGCCGCTGCCACCAGCTGCGCCGGGGCGCGGGCTGGGGAGTGGCCTCGGGCGACGTTTGGGGCACTGCCTGGGGCGGAGCCTCCTGCGGCGGTGATGGCGGCTGCGGCGCCTCGGCTTCGGGAGGCGGCGCCTGCGGCTCCGGCTGGGCGGTCTCGCCGCGCCGGAAGAGCCGGGCCAGCATCCCGCGCTTGTCCTTGTCGCCGTCGCTCATCTGTCCTCGCGTTCTTTTCCCTTGCCCTCGGCCTGCCCCCTCGATAGCCCGAAGCGCATGAACGAGAAAGAGTTGCCGTTCGATATAGTGTCGTGCCTCCTCTATCGCGACGCGCTGATGCTGGTGATCGACAAGCCGGCGGGCATGCCCGTCCATCCCGGTCCGCGCAGCGGCACAGCGACGAGCGACGAGACGCTGAGCGACCATCTCGACGCATTGCGCTTCGGCCTGCCGCGGCGGCCCGAGCTCGCCCACCGGCTCGACCGCGACACCTCCGGCTGCCTCGTGCTCGGCCGCCATCGCAAGGCGCTCGACAAGCTGGGACGCCTGTTCCAGTCGGGCAAGGTCGAGAAGACCTACTGGGCCATCGTCGAGGGAGGCCCCGCCGGCGACGCGGGCGAGATCGACCTGCCGCTCGCTCCGCGCGATCCCGCGCGCGGCTGGTGGATGAAGGTGGACGCCGCCGGCCAGCCGGCTCTGACGCGCTGGCGCGTCCTCGGGCGGGGCGAAGGCCTCGCCTGGCTCGCACTGACGCCGGTGACCGGCCGCACCCACCAGCTGCGCGTCCATTGCGCCGCGGCGGGCTTTCCGATCCTCGGTGACGCCATCTACGGCAACGCCCCGCGCATCGGCGGGCCGGGGCTGCACCTGCATGCCGCCGCGCTCGCCATCCCGCTCTATCCCAGCCGCGAGGCCGTGCGGATCGCGGCCCCCGCGCCGCCGCATATGCACGCGGCCCTCCGCGCAGCCGGCTGGTGCGCGACATCCCCGGACGCGGTGGCCGGCCGCTGAGGCGGTGATTCGCTGCCCGCACGACGTCGCCGCGTCCCGGTGCCATATCGCTCGACGTATCTGCATGCCATCCTGTGTCGGGTGAATGGCGGGCTTTCAGTCACTCATGGTGCAATCAATAATATTCAGCTGGTATTTTGCTTCCAGCGCAATTGATGTGGCGCCCTTGTCACTCAGGTTTATTGAGTAAAATTGTAGGCGTATACAGATTGTGCGGGCGCTTCCGGTCAGGGGCGCTTCGGCCGGGGGGCGGCGGTCCTTCCACCTTCCCCCACGGTGTGCCGCAGCACGCCGCCCCCCGGCTCCGCACCCGGCGGCTGCGCGATTGCCGCGTCTGCCTGACGTCATCCGCTGCGGCGGACTGTCCTAGGGACACGAGCCGATGAGTGAGCCGCGCAGTGAACTGGCGACTGCATTTCGGCGACTGCGTTGGGTTTTCGGAGGCCTTGCCCTCATCTCCGGCGTGGTCAACTGCCTGGCGCTGTCCGGCTCCATCTTCATGCTGCAGGTCTACGACCGGGTGCTGTCGAGCCGCAGCGAGGCGACCCTTGCCGCGCTGTGCGTTCTCGTCGTGCTCCTGTTCGGGTTCCAGGGACTGCTCGAGGCGGTGCGCAGCCGGGTGCTGGCCCGCATCGCCAGTCAGGTTCATGCCGAACTCGGGCCTCGCGTCTTCCGCTGCGTTCTGGCGCTGCCGCTGAGGAGCGCGATCGAGGACGACGGCCTCACCCCGGTGCGCGACCTCGACAACCTGCGCAACTTTGCTGCCGGGCCCGGCCCCTCGGCCTTCTTCGACCTGCCGTGGATGCCGCTCTACCTGCTCTTCGTCTTCGTGCTGCATCCCTTCCTCGGCCTCCTCGCGACGGCGGGCGCCCTGGTGCTCGTCGGCCTGACCGTGGCGGCCGAGATCCTGTCGCGCCGGCCCCAGCGCGTGTTGGCCGCGCAGAACGTGCAGCGCATCAGTCTCGGCCTCGCCGGCCGCCGCAACGCCGAGGTGCTGCGCGCCATGGGCTTCGGCGAGCGGCTGACGGCGCGCTGGCTGCGCCTCAACGACGCATTTCTCGCCGAGCAGCGGCGGGCGGGCGACATCGTCGGTGGGCTCGGCGCTGCCTCACGCGTCCTGCGCCTCTTGCTGCAGTCGCTCATCCTGGCGCTCGGCGCGTGGCTGACCATCCGCGGCGAGGTGACGGCGGGGGCGATCATCGCCGCCTCCATCGCCGCGACCCGGGCGCTTGCGCCGGTGGAGCTCGCCATCGGGCAGTGGAAGTCCTTCGTCGCCGCGCGCGCGAGCTGGCGCCGGCTCGCCGGGCTGCTCCAGGCCCTGCCGCCGCCGGCGCGGCCGCTCGATCTGCCGCCGCCCGTCGCCGGCCTCGCCGTCGAGCAGCTGTCGGTCGCCGCGCCCGGCCAGCGCCGGCCGAGCGTGCGCAATGTCTCCTTCAAGCTGCAGGCGGGGCAGGGGCTCGGCATCATCGGCCCGAGCGCCGCCGGCAAGTCGTCCCTCGTGCGCGGCCTCGTCGGCGTCTGGCCGCTCCTGTCGGGAACGGTGCGCCTCGACGGCGCCGCGCTCGACCAGTGGGACGAGACGGCGCTCGGCCGCCACATCGGCTATCTGCCCCAGGACGTGGAACTGTTCGCCGGCACCGTCGCCGCCAACATTGCCCGCTTCGAGGACGAGCCGGACGCCGCGGCGGTCATCGCTGCCGCCACGGCAGCGGGCGTGCACGGGATGATCCTGCGCCTGCCCGACGGCTACGAGACCGAGATCGGCGAGGGCGGCGAGGCGCTGTCGGCGGGTCAGCGCCAGCGCCTGGCGCTCGCCCGGGCGCTCTATCGCGATCCCTTCCTCGTGGTCCTCGACGAGCCCAATTCCAACCTCGATGCGGAGGGGGAAGCGGCGCTGACGCAAGCCATCCGGGGCGTGCGCGCCCGCGGCGGCATCGTCGTCGTCGTGGCCCACCGCCCGGCCGTGCTCGTCGGGGTCGACCTGATCGCCATCCTCCGTGACGGGGCGCTGCAGGCCTTCGGCACGCACCAGGAGGTGATGCGCGGGCGCAGGCAGCCCGGTCCGGCCCGGAATGGTCCGCCGCTCGCGGTGGTCGAGGACAGGAAGGCTGGCGTGCAATGAGCGCGACGTCCTCCCTCCGCGGCCGCGAGGAACGCTCGATCCGGCGCAACATGGCGCTGGGCCTCGCGATCTCCTTCCTGCTGCTCGGCACGATCGGCGGCTGGGCGTCGGTGGCGCAGCTGGCCGGCGCCGTCATCGCCCCCGGCGTTCTCGTCGTCGAATCGAACGTCAAGCGGGTGCAGCATCCGACGGGCGGCGTCATCGGCCAGCTCGATGTCAGGGAAGGCGACGTGGTGCGGGCGGGCGACGTTCTGGCGCGGCTCGACGCCACCGTCGCCACGGCCAGCCTGCAGCTCGTCTCCAAGCAGCTCGACCAGGCGGTCGGCCGCGTCGCGCGGCTCGCCGCCGAGCGGGACGGCCTCTCCGAGATCGCCTTCCCGGCGGAGCTGGCCACCAGGGCCGGCACGGATGCAGAGGCCGCCGCGGTGATCGACGGCGAAAGCCGCCTCTTCAGGGCGCGCCGCTTGGCGATGGAGGGGCAGAAGGCGCAGCTGCGCGAGCGCATCTCGCAGTCGCTGCGCGAGATCGAGGGCCTCGATGCCCAGCAGGCCGCGAAGAGCGAGGAGATCGCGCTGATCGAGGACGAGCTCGCCGGGGTCCTGGCGCTGTTCGAGCGCAACCTCGTCCAGATCAACCGGCTCAAGCTGCTGCAGCGGGAGGCCGCCCGCCTCGGCGGCGAGCGCGGCCAGATCGTCGCCGCCATCGCCCAGGCCCGGGGGCGCATCGCCGAGACGCAGCTGCAGATCATCCAGCTTGACCAGAACCGCCGGACCGAGGTGATGCAGGAGTTGCGCGACTACGAAACCCGCATCGGGGAATATGTCGAGCGCAGGGTCGCGGCGCAGGACCAGCTGGCGCGCGTCGACATCCGCGCGCCCCAGGACGGCATCGTCCACCAGCTCGATGTACACACGGTCGGCGGGGTCGTCAGCGCGGGACAGGTCATGATGCTCATCGTGCCGCGCAGCGACGAGCTCATCATCGAGGCCCGGGTCTCGCCTGTCGACATAGACCAGGTGACGCCGGGCCAGACGACGGTGGCCCGCTTTTCGGCCTTCAACCAGCGCACCACGCCCGAACTCGCCGGCACCGTCACCGGTGTCGCGCCCGATCTCCTCACGGTCGCGGCGACGGGCGAGACGTTCTACAAGGTCCGGATCCACATCGCGCCGGAGGAGCTCGCCCGCCTGCGGGATCTCAAGCTCGTCCCCGGCATGCCGGTCGAGGTCCATATCCGGACCGGCTCGCGCTCGGCCCTGTCCTACGTGATGAAGCCACTGACCGACCAGCTGGCGCGCGCCTTCCGGGAGGAGTGACGCGCGCCGGCAGGGCTCAGCCGTTGGCGATGTACTGGCCGCCGTTGATGGTCAGCACCGAGCCGGTGGCGAAGGCGGCGGCATCGGAGGCGAGATAGACCACCGCGGCGGCGATTTCCTCGGCGCGGCCGAGGCGGCCGACGGGGATGCCGGCGATGATCTTCTTGAGCACGTCCTCCGGCACCGCCGCCACCATGTCGGTGTCGATGTAGCCGGGGCAGATGCAGTTGACCGTGACGCCCTTGGCGGCGTTCTCCTGCGCCAGCGCCTTGGTGAAGCCGATGACGCCGGCCTTGGCGGCGGAATAGTTGGACTGGCCCATCTGGCCCTTCTGGCCGTTGATGGACGAGATGTTGATGATGCGGCCGAAGCCGCGCTCGCGCATGCCCTCGATGACCGGGCGGGTCATCGTGAACATGGAATCGAGATTGGTGCGGATCACCGCCTGCCACTGCTCGAGGTTCATGCGGTGGAACATGCCGTCGCGGGTGATGCCGGCATTGTTGACGAGGACGTCCACCGGGCCGAGATCGGCCGCGACGCGCGCGAGCCCGTCCGCACAGGCGCCGGCATCGCCCACGTCCCATTTGTAGACGGCGATGCCGGTCTCGCTCTTGAAGCGGGCGGCGGCCTCGTCGTTGCCCGCATAGTTGGCGGCCACCGTGTGCCCCGCCGCTTTCAAGGCGCGCGCGATCGCCGAGCCGATGCCGCGCGTGCCGCCGGTGACGACTGCAACTCGTGCCATGTTTCTCTCCCTCTGGCCGTTATCGTTGTCGGGAAGGGGCGTGCCGCCGCCGGAACGCCCCTCCGGGTCCGCCCTCCTCAGCGCTCCACGCACATGGCGACGCCCATGCCGCCGCCGATGCACAGCGTCGCGAGGCCCTTCTTCGCGTCGCGCCGGCCCATCTCGTGCAGCAGGGTCGTCAGGATGCGCGCGCCGGAGGCGCCGATGGGATGGCCGATGGCGATGGCCCCGCCATTGACGTTCACGATGTCCGGGTTCCAGCCCATGTCCTTGTTGACGGCGAGCGCCTGGGCGGCGAAGGCCTCGTTGGCCTCGACGAGGTCGAGGTCCTGCGCCTTCCAGCCCGCCTTCTCGAGGGCCTTGCGCGAGGCGGGGATGGGGCCTGAGCCCATGACGGCGGGCTCGACGCCGGCCGTCGCCCAGGAGGCGATGCGAGCGATCGGCTTGAGGCCGCGCCGCTCGGCTTCCGCCGCTGTCATCAGCACGAGCGCCGCGGCCCCGTCGTTGAGGCCCGAGGCGTTGCCCGCCGTCACCGTGCCGTCCTTCTGGAAGGCGGGCCGCAGCTTGGCGACCGCGTCGAGCGTCGCCCCGTCGCGGATGTACTCGTCGGTGTCGACGACGACGTCGCCCTTGCGCGAGGCGACCGTCACGGGCGTGATCTCCTCCGCGAAGCGGCCGGCCTTCTTGGCGGCTTCCGCCTTGTTCTGGGAGGCGACAGCGAAGGCGTCCTGCTCCTCGCGGCTGATCTGCCACTTCTGGGCCACGTTCTCGGCCGTCACGCCCATGTGGTAGCCGTGGAAGGCATCCCACAGCCCGTCGCGAATCATCGTGTCGACGAACTGCACGTCGCCGAACTTCGTGCCGGCACGCATGTGGGCCGCGTGCGGCGCCAGCGACATCGATTCCTGCCCGCCGGCGACGATGACGGAAGCGTCGCCGTTGGCGATCTGCTGCATGCCGAGGGCGACGGCGCGCAGGCCCGAGCCGCAGACCTGGTTGAGGCTCCAGGCCGTCTTGTCGACCGGGATGCCCGCCTTCATGGCGGCCTGGCGGGCCGGGTTCTGTCCTTCGGCGGCCGTCAGCACCTGGCCGAGGATGACCTCGTCCACTTCCTCGGCGGCGACGCCCGCCCGCTCGAGGGCGCCCTTGATGGCGGTGGCTCCCAGCACATGCGCGGGCACGTTGGCGAAGGCGCCGTTGAAGGAGCCGACCGCAGTGCGCGTGGCGGCGACGATGACGATGTCCGTGGAGGCCATGGTGATCTCCCTTGTTCCTTGTTCCGCCGCTCTTGGCGGCCTTGCTGTCATGCTGCGGCCGCCTGGACGGGGGCCATGTGGACGGGTCGAAGCCATCTTCGGGGGGCCTCCGCGGAGCGTCAAGCGCCACATCGGGCGCGCACCGCGCCCCCATGTCGCACAAATGAGTTTTCGTCGGGCTGATTAGCGCCTATCGTCTGCGCCGGGGAGGCCGTGCGCAGGCAACCGGTTCCGATGCCGGGAATGCTTCGGGCGCCGCGGCATGAGCCCTTACCGGGGCCGGGACGAGACAAAGTAGAGCCATGGCGACAGAAGAAAATCCGACCGTCATCAAGAAATACGCCAACCGCCGCCTCTATCACACGGGAACCAGCACATACGTCACCTTGGAGGATCTCGCGCAGATGGTGCGGGACGGCGAGGACTTCATCGTCTTCGACGCCAAGACCAACGAGGACATCACCCGTTCGGTGCTGACGCAGATCATCTTCGAGGAAGAGAACAAGGCCGGGCAGAACCTGCTTCCGGTCGCCTTCCTGCGCCAGCTCATCCGCTTCTACGGCGACAGCATGCAGGCGCTCGTGCCGAGCTACCTGGAGTTCTCCATCGAGAACTTCACGCGCGAGCAGCAGAAGTTGCGCGAGAAGATGGCCGAGGCCTTCGGCCCGGCAGCCGCCTTCAAGAGCATGGAAGAGCACGTGCGCACGAACATGGCGATGTTCGGCGAGGCGCTCAAGCTGTTCTCCCCCTTCAGCCCGCGCGGCGAGCAGCAGGGCGAGGCCGCGGCGAGGCCGCGCGAGGGCGAGGCCCGGCAGCCGGGCGGCGACCTCGACGACCTCAAGCGCCAGGTGCTCGAGATGCAGGCGCGGCTGGACGCACTGGCCGGCAAGGGCTCCGGCCGCGGCTGAGGGCGCGACGCCACTGTCATCGGGATGACGCGGAAGAGCGGTTGAGATGATCTCTTAACGTGCCGCCCGTCCCGATTCGCCGGCCTCGGTTGCCGGGGGAGCGGCCGGTTCGGGCAAGGGCATGATCGAGACGACCAAGAACAGCCTGCGGCTTAGCGCCAATGCCATCGCGCTCAGAACCGCCGGCCTCAGCAGCGCCATCTTCACGCTCGCCGCGCTCGCCGGCGGCTCGGTCGGGATCTCGACCGCGCTCGCCGCGGTTGCCAGCCTCGTCGTCGCAGGGCTCGCCTTCCGCGACCGACGGCCGCTGAGCGGCCGCGTCGTCACGACGAGCGAGCGGCGCCAGAAACACGCCTTCGGGCCGGCGGCGGTGCTGGCGGCCCTGCCGGATCCTGTCGTCATCGTCGATCGGCGCGGCCTCGTGGTTGACGCCAATCGGGCGGCGACAGCGGTGCTGCCGGGCCTGCGCAACGCCCATCCTCTGTCCTTCGCGCTGCGCGCGCCCGACGTGCTCGACGGCCTCGAGCGGGTGGTGAAGGGCGGCCAGGCCGAGGCGGTCGAGTATGTCGAGCGCGTGCCGGTGGAGCGCGCCTTCGAAGTGCATATCGCCCCCCTGTCCGGCGAAGCCGGCGACGATTCCGGCCGTGCCGGCGCCGCCCTCTATTTCCGCGATCTGACGCCGGCGCGCCGGCTCGAGCACATGCGGGTCGACTTCGTCGCCAATGCGAGCCATGAGCTGCGCACGCCGCTCGCCTCCCTGATGGGCTTCATCGAGACCCTGCAGGGGCCGGCCCGCAACGACGCGGCCGCGCGCGAGCGCTTCCTCGCCATCATGCGCGAGCAGGCGCAGCGCATGGCGCGGCTCATCGACGACCTCCTGTCGCTGTCGCGCATCGAGCTCAGCGTGCACGTGCAGCCGACGGCGATCGTCGACGTCATCGCCCTGCTGCGCCACATGATCGACACGCTCTCGCCGCTGGCGCGCGAGCGCGGGGTCGAGATCGTGCTCGAGGCCCCGCCGGGACCGGTCAACGTACGCGGCGAGCGCGACGAGCTCCTGCGCGTCTTCGAGAACCTCATCGAGAATGCCGTGAAATACGGCGAAGGCGGCGGCCGGGTCGACGTGCGGGTCGCGACCACGGTGCCCGGCAGCGGCGGCGGCGAAGTGTCGGTCGTGGTGCGCGACTATGGCCCCGGCATCGCGCCCGAGCACCTGCCGCGCCTGACCGAGCGCTTCTACCGCGTCGATGTCGCGGCCAGCCGGGGCAAGGGCGGCACGGGCCTCGGCCTCGCCATCGTCAAGCACATCGTGATGCGCCACCGCGGACGCCTCGCCATCGCCAGCGACGTGGGCCGGGGCGCCTCGTTCACGGTGACGCTGCCAGCGCTCGGCGACGAATCGCAAAATTAAGACAAATCAAATTGTTAGGCTGTCATTCGGTTGTCACCTTGCCGTCATAGACAAGGGGCCGTCGGTGGTGCCTGCGGCATCGCCGAAGCGGATGCGGCATGGCCCCCGTCACAGCCGTGCGATCGTCGCCCCGCTCCAAGAGATCAGGGAGATATACCGTGAATTTCCGTTCCCTCGTCAGCGTCGCCGCCCTCACGCTGGCCGGCGTCGCCGCTGCCGGTGCCGCTCAGGCGCGCGACCAGATCCGCATCGTCGGCTCCTCGACGGTCTATCCCTTCACCACGGCGGTCGCCGAGCAGTTCGGCCGCTCGGGCGCCGGCAAGGCCCCGGTCGTCGAGTCGACCGGCACGGGCGGCGGCATGAAGCTGTTCTGCGCCGGCGTCGGCACCGACCACCCGGATGCCACCAACGCCTCGCGCCGCATCAAGAAGTCCGAGTTCGACGACTGCCAGAAGAACGGCGTCGCCGACATCATCGAGCTCAAGGTCGGCTTCGACGGCCTGACCGTCGCCAATTCCAAGTCCGGCCCGGACTTCAACCTGAGCAAGGAGCAGCTCTTCCTCGCCCTCGCCAAGGAAGTGCCCGGCGCGGACGGCAAGCTCGTCGCCAACCCCTACAAGAACTGGTCGGACATCGACAAGGCGCTGCCGAACGAGAAGATCGAGGTGCTCGGTCCGCCGCCGACCTCCGGCACGCGTGATTCCTTCCTCGAGCTCGTCATGGAGCCGGGCGCCGAGAAGATCCTCGCCGACCTCAAGAAGAGCGACGCGAAGGCCTTCGCCGCTGCCTGGAAGACGATCCGTGAGGACGGCGCCTACATCGATGCCGGCGAGAACGACAACCTCATCGTCCAGAAGCTCGACGCCAACCCGAAGGCGGTCGGCATCTTCGGCTACTCCTTCCTCGAGGAGAACGCGGCCAAGATCAAGGGTGCCAAGATCGACGGCGTGACGCCGGACTTCGACACCATCGCCGACGGCAAGTACTCGGTGTCGCGCCCGCTGTTCGTCTACTTCAAGAAGCAGCACATCGGCGTGGTGCCGGGTCTCGACAAGTTCATCGGCGAGTACGTCTCCGAGAAGGCGCTCGGCGAGGATGGCTACCTCTCGCGCAAGGGCCTCGTGCCGCTGCCGGCCGACCAGCTCACGCAGGTGCGGGCGGACGTCGAGGCGCAGAAGCCCCTGTCGGCCGACGCCGGCCTCTGATCCGCTGACGAAGGCGAAGCGGGTGGACGGCCACCCGCTTCGTTTTGCCGTCAAAATGCGGTAGAGCCCGTCGCCGACGCGGCCTCCTGCCGCTGCTCTCCCGGGGGCGGAGATGGTTAGCTTATTCTTCCTGCTCATTGTCGCCGTCGCGCTGGCGGCCTTCGCCTTCGGGCGCTCCAGGGGGCGTGCGTTCGTAGGCGGCGGCGCGCGGCTTCATTCGTTGCCCGTCTATCACGGCCTGTTTCTGGCCACGCTCTGCGTCCTGCCGATGCTCGTCGCCCTCGCGGTGTGGACGCCGCTTGCGCCGCGCTACGTCGAGGCGCGCACGCTCGCGGCCCTGCCGGCGGATCTCGCGCCGCAGAACGCGCTGGAACAGGAAGGGCGCCTGCGCGAGGCGCGCCTCGTCGCCCTCGGCCAGTTCGCGGGCACGCCCGATCCCGGCATCGCCGTTGCGGCCGACGCCTACTCGGGCGCGCGCACGGAGGCGGAGGTGGCGCTCCTCGTCCTCGGCCTTGCCGGGGCGGCGGCGGGTTTTGCCTTCGGCCGCCGGCGCCTTGCGCCCGACTTCCGCGCCCGCAACAGCTTCGAGCACGTCACCAAGGTCGTCCTCATCGCCTGCTCGGGCGTCGCCATCCTGACGACCGTCGGCATCGTCTTCTCGGTGCTGTTCGAGACGCTGCGCTTCTTCGCACGCTATCCCTGGTACGATTTCCTCTTCGGCCTGCAGTGGTCGCCGCAGACGGCGATCCGGGCCGACCAGGTCGGCCAGTCCGGCACCTTCGGCGCCGTGCCGCTCTTCGCCGGCACCACCTTGATCATGCTGATCGCGATGATGGTCGCAGGGCCGGTCGGCCTCTTCGCGGCGATCTACATGTCCGAATACGCGACACCGCGCGTCCGGGCCGTCGCCAAGCCCGTGCTGGAGGTGCTCGCCGGCATCCCGACCGTGGTGTTCGGCTTCTTCGCCGCGCTTACCGTGGCGCCCTTCATCAAGAGCGTCGGCGAAACGCTCGGCCTCTCCGTCGCGTCGGAGAGCGCGCTCGCCGCCGGCCTCGTCATGGGCGTCATGATCATCCCCTTCGTCTCGTCCCTGTCGGACGACGTCATCAACGCCGTGCCGCAGTCGCTGCGCGACGGCTCCTACGGCATGGGCGCGACGCGGTCGGAAACCATCAAGCGCGTCGTGCTGCCGGCCGCGCTGCCCGGCATCGTCTCGGCCCTCATGCTCGCCATCTCGCGGGCCGTCGGCGAGACGATGATCGTCGTCATGGCGGCGGGCCTCGCCGGCAATCTCACCTTCAATCCGCTCGAGGCCGTGACGACGGTCACCGTGCAGATCAAGACGCTGCTCGTCGGCGACCAGGAGTTCGACAGCGCCAAGACCCTGTCGGCCTTCGCCCTCGGCTTCGTGCTCTTCTTCTTCACGCTGGCGCTCAACATCATCGCCCTGCGCATCGTCCGCAAATACCGAGAGCAATATGACTGACATTGCTGCACCCCCTCCAGGCGCCCGTCGGTTCGGTCTCTCCTCGGACGAGGCCCAGGCGCGGCTGAGGCGGCGCCACGCCGCGGAGGCACGGTTCCGTGCCTATGGCATCGGCGCCATCGCGCTCGCGGCGATCTTCCTCGTCGTCCTGATCAGCGACGTCGTCGTCAAGGCGATGCCGGCCTTCACCGAATATCGCCTGACGATGACCGTGACGCCGACGCTGGAGCAGGTCTCCAGCGACGGCACGACCGATCCGCAGGCGCTGCGCAGCGGCGACTACGACGCGGTGCTGCGCGCGGGCCTGCAGGAGCTCTTCCCGCAGGTCACGACGCGTGCCCTGCGCCGCAAGCTCAACAACGACCTCCTGTCCTCCGGTGCGGCCATGACGCTGCGCGATCGGGTGCTGGCCGATCCCGCCGTCATCGGCCAGCCGGTGACGATCGAGGCGCTGTTCGACGACGCGGCCGACCTCTATCTCAAGGGCCTGATGACCGGGCGGCGCGAGAGCGCCGGCCAGGGGCAGGCGCAGGTGACGCTCGACGGCGAGGACGTGGTGCTGACGAGCTCGGCCCCCGACTTCGCCCGCGCCCTCGCCGAGGTCAAGGAGAGCCTGCGCGAGGAAGCGGCCGCCGACCGCCGCGAGGCCGCGCGGCTGACCGCCGCGGCGGCCGATGTCAGCGGCGACCAGCGCGAGGCCCTTCAGAGGCGCATCGCCGACCTCGAGGGTGAAGCCGCTGCCGCCGAAGCGCGCGCTGCCGCGGCGGATGCGCCCGAGCGGCTGACGGCAGACCTGCCCTCGAAGCTCGTCTTCATCAACGGCGGCATCGTCAAGCTGACCGAGATCAGTGCCTCCGAGGCACGCGGCACGGTGCTCGTGCCGCTGGCCAACACCGACGCCGTGGCCGCCGGCCGGTGGGACATCCTCACCCTGACCCAGCCCGAGGCCAACCGCCGCCTCGACGACCAGGTGGTCGCCTGGCTCGAGGACCTGAAGCAGCGCGGCATGGTCGCGTCGCATTTCGCCAGCCGCTTCTTCACCTCCGGCGACAGCCGCGAGCCGGAGCAGGCGGGCATCCTCGGGGCCCTCATCGGCTCGGCGCTGACCATGCTGGTGACACTGGTCCTGTGCCTGCCGATCGGCGTCGGCGCCGCTGTCTATCTCGAGGAATTCGCACCGAAGAACCGGCTGACGGATCTCATCGAGGTCAACATCAACAATCTCGCGGCCGTGCCCTCGATCGTCTTCGGCCTGCTCGGCCTCGCGATGTTCCTCAACTTCTTCGGCCTGCCGCGCTCGGCGCCGCTCGTCGGCGGTCTCGTGCTCGCCCTCCTGGTGCTGCCGACGATCATCATCGCGAGCCGCGCCGCCCTGAAGTCGGTGCCGCCGTCGATCCGCGAGGCAGCGCTCGGCATCGGCGCCTCGCACCAGCAGGCGGTGTTCCACCACGTGCTGCCGCTCGCCATGCCCGGCATCATGACGGGGACGATCATCGGCATGGCGCATGCGCTCGGCGAAACCGCGCCCCTGCTCCTCATCGGCATGGTGGCCTTCATCGTCGACGTGCCGGGCTCGATTACCGACGCGGCGACGGCGCTGCCGGTGCAGATCTACCTGTGGTCGGACCTGCCGGAGCCGCTGTTCCAGGCCAAGACGGCCGCCGCCATCCTGGTTCTGCTCGCTTTTCTCTTTATCATGAACGGGCTCGCCATCCTGCTGCGCCGCCGCTTCGAGCGCCGCTGGTGAGCCGCGTCCCGAGCCGAAGGGAGTTCTCTATGATGACGACGATGCCGAACATCGAGCTGGCCAAGGCCACGGCGGCCGAAGCCGCGGACGAGGCGGTGACGAAGGTCGTCGCCCGGGACGTCAACGTCTACTACGGCGACAAGCACGCCCTGCACGATGTCTCGATCGACATTCCCGAGAAGGCGGTGACGGCCTTCATCGGCCCGTCCGGCTGCGGCAAGTCCACCTTCCTGCGCTGCATCAACCGGATGAACGACACGATCCCGATCTGCCGCGTCAGCGGTCGCATCGAGATCGACGGCAGCGACATCTACGACCGGGGCCTCGACCCGGTGCAGCTGCGGGCGAAGGTCGGCATGGTGTTCCAGAAGCCGAACCCCTTCCCCAAGTCGATCTACGAGAACGTCGCCTACGGGCCGCGCATCCACGGGCTCACCAGTTCCAAGGCCGACCTCGACGAGGTCGTCACCATGAGCCTCAAGCGCGCCGGCCTCTACGAGGAGGTGAAGGACCGCCTCACCTCGCCGGGCACCGGCCTCTCCGGCGGCCAGCAGCAGCGCCTTTGCATCGCCCGCGCCATCGCCGTCAATCCCGAGGTCATCCTCATGGACGAGCCGTGTTCGGCGCTCGATCCCATCGCCACCGCGAAGATCGAGGAGCTGATCGACGAGCTGCGCGAGAACTACACCATCGTCATCGTGACGCACTCGATGCAGCAGGCGGCGCGCGTCTCGCAGCGCACGGCCTTCTTCCACCTGGGCAAGCTCGTGGAAGAAGGATCGACGGAACAGATCTTCACGGCCCCGCAGGACAAGCGGACGCAGGACTACATCACCGGGCGCTTCGGCTGAGGCCGCCGCAGGAACAAGGATTGCCGACGATGACCGATCATATCGTCAGCTCGTATGACGTCGAGCTCGACACCCTGCGCAGCAAGATCGCCGAGATGGGCGGCATCGCCGAGAAGATGCTGGGCGACGCGACGATGGCCCTGGTGCGGCGCGATGCGGCCCTCGCCCAGGCGGTGATCGCCGTCGACGAGCGGCTCGACGCCCTGCAGCACGACGTCGAGGAGCGCGCCGTGCTCACCATCGCCAAGCGCCAGCCGATGGCGGTGGACCTGCGCGAGATCGTCTCCGCCATCCGCGTGGCGGGGGACATCGAGCGCGTCGGCGACCTCGCCAAGAACACCGCCAAGCGCGTCGTCGCCATCAGCAACGAGATGCAGCCGCAGAAGATCGTCGGCGGCGTGCAGCACATGAGCGACCTCGTGCAGGCCCAGCTCAAGGACGTGCTCGACGCCTATGCGCAGAAGGACACGGCCCGCGCGCTCGACGTGTGGCAGCGCGACGACCGCATCGACGCGCTCTACACCTCGATCTTCCGCGAGCTCCTGACCTACATGATGGAAGATCCGCGCAACATCAGCTTCTGCACGCATCTCCTGTTCCTCGCCAAGAACATCGAGCGCATCGGCGACCACACCACCAATGTCGCCGAGACCATCCACTATCTCGTCACCGGCAAGCCGCTCGCCGCCGAGCGGCCGAAGAGCGACGAGTCGAGCTTCACCACGGTGCCGGTCGCCGGCCAGCAGTAAGCGTCGATCACGCGTAACGGAAGGACCGATGGGACCTCGTATCCTCATCGTCGAAGACGAAGAGCCGCTCACACTCCTCCTGCGTTACAACCTCGAGGCCGAAGGCTACACCGTCGACGCCGTCGCCCGCGGCGACGAGGCCGAGGTGCGCCTGCGCGAGCAGGTCCCGGACCTCGTGTTGCTCGACTGGATGCTGCCGGGCCTGTCCGGCATCGAGCTGTGCCGGCGCATGCGCGCCCGGCGCGAGACCGAGCGGCTGCCCGTCATCATGCTCACCGCCCGCGGCGAGGAGGGCGAGCGCGTGCGCGGCCTCGCCACCGGCGCGGACGACTATGTCGTCAAGCCCTTCTCGGTGCCGGAGCTGCTGGCGCGCGTGCGCGCGCTGCTGCGCCGCGCCAAGCCGGGCCATGTGGCCACCCTCCTCACGGCCGGCGACATCGAGCTCGACCGCGAGACCCGTCGCGTGCGCCGTTCCGGCCGCGAGCTGCACCTCGGCCCCACCGAGTTCAAGCTGCTCGAGTTCCTGATGCAGAGCCCCGGCCGCGTGTTCACGCGCGAGCAGCTGCTCGATGGCGTCTGGGGCCACGACGTCTACATCGACGAGCGCACGGTGGACGTGCATGTCGGCCGCCTGCGCAAGGCCATCAACCGCGCCCGCAAGCCCGATCCCATCCGCACGGTGCGTGGCGCCGGCTATTCCTTCGACGAGACCTTTTCGCACGCGGAGTGAGGGGCGGCGGTGCCGGCCGCCCGTCCGCTTCCTCGCCATCAAAGAAAAAGGCCGGAGCGTCGCCGCCCCGGCCTTTCGTTTATCTTGAAGCCCGCTGCGAGGCTCAGGAGCGCATCACCTTCTTCTCGCGCCGGCGGTCCGCCGCCGGCTGGTAGGCGATGCGCGCATGGTGCGCGCAATAGGGCATGCCGAGGAGGGAGCGGGCGCCGCAGAAGCGGAAGTCCGGCGTCGTCGGGTCGCCCATCGGCCAGCGGCACATGGCTTCCCGCAGCTCCATGATGGTGACGCGCTCGCTCAGCGGCACGACCACCTCTTCCTGCGGCTGGAACTGTTGCTGCGGCACCGCCTCGGTCTCGAGCTCCGGCGCTGCGGCGAGGGCCGTGTTGCCGCGCACGACGGTCTGGCCCGACGGCTGCGCCATGGGATGGCTCAGGCTGCGTGTGGGCGCCGCCTTGCGTGGCCGGGATGCCGCCGGGGCCGCCGACTTGGCGCGGCCGGAGAGGCCGAGCCGATGCACCTTGCCGATGACGGCATTGCGCGTCACGCCGCCGAGCTCGGCGGCGATCTGGCTGGCGCTGAGGCCCTCGGTCCAGAGCTTGCGCAGCAGCTCCACCCGCTCGTCGCTCCAGGTATTGCTCTGATCGCTCATCGCTCTCTCCGCCCGGCTCGTCTCGGCGCGCGCAAGGGAAGCGCGAAAGAGGCTCTCGCCTCGTCGCATCCTGCTGCAGGTAGCGCCGATAGGGAATTGGCCACACGATATGTCGTGGTCTGTGGCTCGGAAACTACAATATGAGGGAAGGCGCGAGCAAGGCTTCGCGCCGGCCGATCTGCGTTTTCCCCAAGATCATGACAGCAATCGGGCGCCGGCTGATCGATCGTATCAATGCGATTGAATTGACAGGCTCCGTGACCCATCTAAAATTGTGGACGGTGCCGCCCCTGCCCGGGCGGCACTTTGATTTTCGGGAAAATCCGAGGCGTCCGGCGGCAGGCCGGTGCCTCATCGCGGAGACGAGAGACGTGACTTCGCCGCTTCTGCAGACCTATGCGCGGGCCGACATCGAATTCGAGAAGGGCGAGGGCGCGTGGCTCGTGACGCGAAGCGGCGAGCGATACCTCGATTTCGGCGCCGGCATCGCAGTCAACGCCCTCGGCCATTGCCATCCGCATCTCGTCGAGGCGCTGACCGCGCAGGCCGGCAAGCTCTGGCACACGTCGAACCTCGTGCGCATCCCCGAGGGCGAGCGGCTCGCCCAGCGGCTGGTCGATGCCACCTTCGCCGACAATGTCTTCTTCACCAATTCCGGCGCCGAGGCGCTGGAATGCGCCATCAAGATGGCCCGGCGCTACCATTCGTCCAAGGGCCAGCCCGAGCGCTTCCACATCGTCACCTTCGAGGGCGCCTTCCACGGCCGCACGCTGGCGACCATCGCCGCCGGCGGCCAGAAGAAATATCTCGAGGGCTTCGGCCCCAAGGTCGAGGGCTTCGACCAGGTCGCCTTCGGCGACTGGGAGGCGCTCGAGGCCGTCGTCGGCCCGCAGACCGGCGCCATCCTCATCGAGCCGATCCAGGGCGAGGGCGGCATCCGCGCCGTTGCGCCCGAGGCGCTGCGCCGCCTGCGCAAATTCTGCGACGAGCGGGGCCTCCTCCTCATCCTCGACGAGGTGCAGAGCGGCGTCGGCCGCACGGGCAAGCTCTTCGCGCACGAATGGGCCGGCATCACGCCGGACATCATGGCGGTGGCCAAGGGCATCGGCGGCGGCTTCCCCATGGGCGCCTGCCTCGCCACCGCCGAGGCGGCGAGCGGCATGACCTATGGCGTGCACGGCACCACCTTCGGCGGCAACCCGCTCGCCATGGCGGTCGGCAATGCGGTGCTCGACGTGGTGCTGGCGCCCGGCTTCCTCGATCAGGTGGCGCAGACCGGCCTGCTCCTGAAGCAGCGCCTTGCCGCGCTCAAGGACAGGCATCCCGGTGTCATCGCCGAGGTGCGCGGCGAGGGGCTGATGCTCGGCCTCAAGCTCGCCGTGCCGAACACGGAATTCGTCGATGCGGCGCGGGCCAACCGGCTCGTCGTCATCGGCGCCGGCGACAACGTGGTGCGGCTGCTGCCGCCGCTCACCATCGGCGAGGCCGAGGTGAGGGAGGCGCTGGAGCGCCTAGAGGCGACCGCCGCCGCCGTCGAGGCCGCCCGCTCGGCCGAGAAGGGAGCAGCGTGATGAGCGGCTCCGTGCGTCACTTCCTCGACCTCACCGATTTCACGCAAGGCGATCTGCGCCAGGTGCTCGACGCCAGCGCGGCGTTGAAGGCCGGGCGCCGCAAGGGCCAGCCGCCGAAGGAGAAGCCGCTCGCCGGCAAGGTGCTGGCGATGATCTTCGACAAGCCGTCGACGCGCACGCGCGTGTCCTTCGACCTCGCCATGCGCGAGCTCGGCGGCGAGCCGCTGATGCTGACAGGCAAGGAGATGCAGCTCGGCCGCGGCGAGACCATCGCCGATACGGCGCGCGTCCTCTCGCGCTATGTCGACGCCATCATGATCCGCATCCTCGACCACGAGGCGATGCTGGAGCTCGCCCGCCATGCCGACGTGCCGGTGATCAACGGGCTGACGAAGCGTTCGCATCCCTGCCAGATCATGGCCGACGTGCTGACCTTCGAAGAGCATCGCGGCCCGATCAAGGGCCGCACCGTCGCCTGGTCGGGTGATGCCAACAACGTGCTCGCCTCCTGGGTGCACGCCGCGGCGCGGCTCGATTTCACGCTCAACATCGCGAGCCCGCCGGAGCTCGCCCCGCCCGAGGAGGTCATCGCCTTCGCCCGGCGGGAGGGCGCGCGCGTCAATGTCACGAGCGATCCCTTCGCGGCGGTGGACGGCGCCGATGCCGTCGTGACCGACTGCTGGGTGTCCATGGGCGACGAGGACGAGGGCCGCCGCCACAACCTGCTCAAGCCCTACCAGGTCAACGGCAAGCTGATGGGCGCCGCTGCCAAGGGCGCCATCTTCATGCACTGCCTGCCGGCGCACCGGGGCGAGGAGGTGACGGACGAGGTGATGGACGGGCCGGCTTCGGTCGTCTTCGACGAGGCGGAGAACCGCCTCCATGCACAAAAGGGTATTCTGGCTTGGTGTCTGGGAGCAATCGCGTAATGGACATGGCTGCGTCGCCGGCCGGCGACGACCGCGTCCTGCCCTTCGCGGTGGAGGGGCTCGACGTGCGCGGCCGCGTGGCCAGCCTCGGGACGAGCGTCGACACGATCATCGCGCGCCACGACTATCCCGCCCCCGTCTCGCGCGTGGTCGGCGAAGCCGTGGTGCTGACGGCGCTGCTCGGTTCGGCGCTCAAGCTCGACGGCCGCTTCCAGCTGCAGACGCGCAGCGACGGGCCGATCGACATGGTCATCGTCGATTTCGATGCGCCGGGCCGGCTGCGCGCCTGCGCCCGCTTCGATGCCGGGCGCCTCGAGGCGGCCATCGCCGAGCGCGCGACGGCGACGGGCGACCTCATCGGCCACGGCCATCTCGCCCTCACCATCGACCAGGGCGGCGACATGAACCGCTACCAGGGCGTGGTGGCGCTCGAGGGGCAGAGCTTCGAGGAGGCGGCGCACCAGTACTTCCGCCAGTCCGAGCAGATCCCGACGCTCGTGCGCCTCGCCGTCGGCGAGGCGCTGGGCGGCGGCGACCATGCCTGGCGGGCCGGCGGCCTCATGGTGCAGTTCCTGCCGCGCTCGGCCGACCGGATGCGCCAGCCGGACCTGGACCCCGGCGATGCGCCCGAGGGGCACGATCCGGCGGCCGGGCCGGACGAGGACGATGCATGGGTCGAGGCCAAGCTCCTCGTCTCCACCGTCGAGGATCACGAGCTGCTCGATCCGACGCTGACGCGCGAGCAACTGCTCTACCGCCTCTTCCACGAGCGCGGCGTGCGCGTCTTCGAGCCGCAGCCGGTCGAGGAGAGCTGCCGCTGCTCGTCCCACCGCATCCTTGCCATGCTCAAGCGCTTCTCGCCCGAGGATCGTGCCGACATGGTGGGGGACGACGGCCGCATCGGCATCACCTGCGAATTCTGCTCGCGCCATTACGACATCGACCCGGCGGATGTCGCGGAGGAAGCCGATGCCGGCTGACGATCGCGGACGTCCGCGGGGCACGGACGGCTATGGCGAGAACGCCGAGGTGCTGGTGGCCCGTTACGAGAGCCTGTCGTTCCTCGACAACCATGCCGACATCCTGCACCTGCTGCCGGCCGCGCCGGCGCGCGTCGTCGATATCGGCGCCGGCTCGGGCCGGGACGCGGCGGGCTTCGCCCGCCTCGGCCACGAGGTCGTCGCCGTGGAGCCGACGGCGGAGATGCGCAGCCGCGGCGAGGAACTGCACCGCGATGTCGCCATCACCTGGCTCGACGATTGTCTGCCGGACCTCGCGGGGCTGCGGCCGATGGGCCCTTTCGACGTCGTCGCCATGACCGCGGTGTGGATGCATCTCGATGCGGCGGAGCGCGAGGCCGCCATGGCCGTGATCGGCAATCTGGTCGCGCCGGGAGGCCTCCTCGTCCTCTCCCTGCGCCATGGCCCGGTGCCGCCCGGCCGCCACATGTTCGCGGTGACGGGCGACGAGACCGTCGCCCTTGCCGCAAGGCACGGCTTCGAGCAGGTTTTCCGGGCGCAGGTCCCGAGCAAGCTCAGCCAGCCGGGCGTGAGCTGGACCAAGCTCGCCTTCCGCAAGCGGCGTGGCTGACGCCGCCTATTGCGCGAGGCTGCGCGCCAGGTCGCGCATGAAGGCGGCGCCCGCCTCCAGTTCCGCGAGCGTGATGTACTCGTCCGCCTGATGCGCCCGGTCGATGGTGCCCGGCCCGCAGACCACGGTGGCGATGCCGGCGTTCTGGAAGTGCCCGGCCTCCGTGCCGAAGGGCACGGTGATGGTGCGGTTGCGGCCGGCAAGGCGCAGCGCCAGCGTCTCGGCGGCCGAGCCTGTGTCGGGCCTGAGGCCGGGAACGGAGACCTCGCACAGGGTTTCGATGCGGCTCGCCGGCGCCGTGCGCCGCATGCGCGCGAGGACCGTCTCGGATACCGCGGCGAAGCGGCGCGGGATCTCCTCAGGGTCGAGATCCGGCAGGCCGCGGAACTCCCAGTGGAAGGTGCAGTTGCGCGCGAGGATGTTGCGCGCCGTGCCGCCGGCGATGGTGCCGATGTGGATCGTCGTATAGGGCGGGTCGAAACGGCCGGACGCGTCGCCGCGCGCCACGAAGTCCTCGGCCATGCGGTTGAGTTCCGCCACGAGGTCGCAGGCGGCCATGACCGCGCTCGCGCCGAGCTCGGGCTTCGAGGAATGCGCCTCGACGCCGTGCACCTGCGTCTCGAAGGTCACGACGCTCTTGTGCGCATCGGCCACCTCGAGGCCCGTCGGCTCGCCGACGAAGACGGCGCCGGGCAGCGGCAGGTCCTTGCCGAAGCAGGCGATGCCGTCGACCACGCCGAGGCAGGTCGTTTCCTCGTCATAGGAGAGGAAGATGTGGATCGGCCGCTTGAGATCCGCGGCCAGGAACTCGGGCACGAGGGCGAGCGCCAGCGCGCAGAAGCCCTTCATGTCCACCGCGCCGCGGCCATAGGCGCGCCCGTCCGCGACGCGCAGGCTGTAGGGATCGCTCGTCCAGGCCTGGCCGGCCACGGGCACGACGTCGGTATGGCCGGAGAGGACGACACCGCCGGGCACGGCCGGGCCGATGGTGGCGAGCAGCGCCGCCTTGTCGCCGGTGGCGTTCGGCAGGCGGATGTACGGCACGCCCCAGCCGTCGAGATAGGCCGCGACGAATTCGACGAGCGCGAGGTTGGACTTGGCGCTCTCGGTGTCGAAGGCGACGAGCCGCGCCAGCATGTCGAGAGGGGAAAGGCGCGTGCCGGTCATGCGGGGCCCGATCGGTTGCTGCTGCGAAGGATCAATGCATGACCCGCCGCACATAGGGGCTGTCCAGCGGGAACAGCGGGATATCCACGGGAAAACGCTCGCCGCGCTGCGTGATCATGTCGTAGGAGCCCGTCATCGTACCGTGGGCCGTCGAGAGGGGGCAGCCGCTGGTGTAGGTGAAGCTCTCGCCCGGCTCGAGGATCGGCTCCTCGCCGATGACGCCGGGGCCGTGCACCTCCTGGGAGCGGCCCTCGCCGTCGGTGATCGTCCAGTGGCGCGTCTTGAGCTGCACGGTCTCGGCGCCGAGATTGACGATCTCGACCGTGTAGGCCCAGAAGAAGCGGCTTTCGCGCGGCGAGGATTCGTCCTCGAGGAAACGCGGCTCGACAGTGACGCGAATTCCCTTCGTTTCGGCCCGGTACATCTCGCAGCTCCGTGAACGTCGCAAACGGACAACGCCCCGTCCGGCGTGGTAAGCGCTAACGGGGCCGAGCGTCAATCGCCCCGCGCGCCGGGGAGGCAGCACGACATGCTCGATGGGATCATGCGCCGTGTCATCGACCCGCCGCTCGCCGTCGCGGGCCGGCGGCTGGCCGCCGCCGGCGTTGCGGCCGATGCGGTGACGCTCGCGGGCTTCGCAGCCGGGCTTGCCGGCGCGGCAGCGGTCGTCCTGCGGCTCGATGTCCTTGCCGCCCTTCTCTTCCTCGCCGGGCGCCTCGCGGACGGCCTCGACGGGGCGATCGCGCGGGCCGGCCGGCGCACCGACCGCGGCGGCTTTCTCGACATCGTCTGCGACTTCGCCTTCTACGGCGCCTTCCCGCTCGCCTTCGCGCTGCGCGATCCCGACGCCAATGCGCTCGCCGCGGCGGCCCTTCTGTTCAGCTTCTACGTCAACGGCGCGACTTTCCTCGCCTATGCGGCGGTGGCGGCCCGGCGGGGATGGGAGACCGAGGCGCGCGGCGTGAAATCCATCTATTTCACGGCCGGCCTCGCGGAGGGTACCGAGACGATCCTCGCCTTCCTCCTCATGCTGGCGCTGCCGCAGCATTTTCCGGTGATCGCCTACGCGTTTGCCGCCATGACGCTGGCGACGGCCCTCGGCCGGGGGCTCGTCGGCTGGCACCGCTTTCGCGATGCCCCGCAGGGGCGCGCTCCGGGCTTTTCCCCGCCGGAACGGGACGATCACGCGCGGCCATAGCCTTTGCGGTGAAAGCGCGCTAATCACGGTGCGCCCGCTCATCGGGCGTTGTCCGTTTGTCCCGCGAGGTTCCTGCGAGGTTTCATGGTCCAGCTCGTTCCCGGCATCCAGCCTGCAGAGACGATCGCCGCCTTCGCCGAGACCGGCGTCATCCGCACCGCGGCGGCCTTCGACGGGGACCAGATCCAGCCGGCGAGCCTCGACCTGCGCCTCGGCGCACGGGCCTATCGTGTCAGGGCGAGCTTCCTGCCCGGCCGCGGCCGCTCGGTGCGCGAGCGGCTCGCGGGCCTCTCCCTGCACGAGATCGACCTGACCCGCGGGGCCGTGCTCGAGACGGGCTGCGTCTACATCGCCGAGCTGCAGGAGGGGCTTGCGCTGCCTGCCGGGCTCGCCGCCGCGGCCAACCCCAAGAGCTCGACGGGCCGCCTCGACGTCTTCACCCGCGTCATCGCCGACCACGGCCGTGAGTTCGACGTCATCGACGCCGGCTACGAGGGGGCGCTGTTCGCCGAAATCTCGCCGCGCACCTTCCCGGTGCTGGTGCGCCAGGGTTCGCGCCTGTCGCAGCTGCGCTTCCGCCACGGCGCCTGCCGTCTGACCGATGCGGAGCTCACGGCCCTGCACGAGGAGGAGCGGGTAGTCACCTCGCACGAGCCCTCGATCCAGGCCGGCGTCGCCGTCAGCGTCGACCTCGCCGGTTTCGGCGAGCGCCGCCTCGTGGGCTATCGCGCCAAGCGCCACACTGGCCTCGTCGATGTCGACAGGCCCGGCGCCTATCAGGCGAGCGCCTTCTGGGAGCCGCTCTATGCCGGCGGCCAGGGCGAGCTCATCCTCGATCCGGGCCAGTTCTACATCCTCGCCTCCAAGGAAGCCGTGCACGTGCCGCCGGACTACGCGGCCGAGATGGTGCCCTTCGATCCGCTGGTCGGCGAGTTCCGCGTGCACTACGCGGGCTTCTTCGATCCCGGCTTCGGCCATGCCGGGGCGGGCGGCTCGGGCGCCCGCGCCGTGCTCGAGGTGCGCTCGCGCGACGTGCCCTTCATCCTGGAGGACGGGCAGATCGTGGGCCGCCTCGTCTACGAGCGCATGGCCGCCCGCCCGGCCGTGCTCTACGGCGCCGGCGCCGGCTCGCACTATCAGGCGCAGGGGCTGAAGCTCTCCAAGCACTTCGTCATGGACGTGTGACCGGCCGGCCTGTGGCGCCGGAGCGCGGCGCGGAGGCCGCGCCGCCGGCGGGGCTGTGATATCAGGCCTTCTTCTCACCATAGTAGTAATTCGCCTGCTTGCCGAAGACCAGGCCGCGCAGGGTGCGGCGCATGCCCTCCGAGCGTCGCAGCGGCTCGATGACAGCGCGCATGGCCCGGTAGGCGGCGACCTTCACGCCGTCCATCAGCGGGCTGGTCCCCGGCGCGGGCTGCGGAAACCCATATTTGCGCAGCAGGCCGTTGGCGCGCAGCAGGGTGTTGAGACGCTCCGCCCGCGGCGACTTCCAGGTGATGGCCATGGAGACGGAATGGCCGTCGCCGGTGCGCACCCAGTGCGGCCACAGGTGAGGCACGAAGAGCCCGTCGCCGGCCTGGAGCGAAAAGACCTGCGCCTTCTCCTCGTGGCGCGGGTCGTAGCGCTTGTTGCGGTGCTTGGAGGGCAGCATCTCCAGTTCCTCGTCGCTCAGCAGCGAGCGGTCGCGGTTGTCGAAGATGTGGAAGAACTTCGGCCCGCGGATCTGGACGAAGAAGTTCTCCTCCGGGTCGACATGGAAGGGCGTGGTCGCATTCGCGGAGGCGACGAAGACGAAGCCCTGGATGTCGTGGAAGCCTGCCTCCTCCAGGGAGCCGTGGCCGAGCTTCTCGGCGACGCCGGTCAGCACCTCCTCGAGGAGCGCGCGATAGGCCGGCTCCACCTCGACGCGCTTCAGCACCATCCAGGCGTTGCACTGCTCGATGCGGTGCACGACCTCCTCGGCCGGCATGTCGAGCGTCGGCACGTCTTCCGGCTTGACGCCCGGCGCGACATCGCCGGCGTTATACTCCACCCGGTCGCGCGGCAGCGTCTTGGCGAGGCGGGCGAGCGTGGTGAGCGAGAACAGCGGGTGGTCGGCGAGATTGTGGCGCGTGGCGAAGGGCTCGCGCGGGAAGCGGCTGGAAAAGTCGGCCTCGGTGGCGGTGATCTCGGCAATCATGGCTGTCAGTATCCCTTCAGGCGGTAGTAGACGTGCTTGGCCGCGCCGCGCAGGCGGCGACGCAGGTGCTCGAGGCGGGCGACGGCGGCCGGGAGGCCGTGGCCCTCCGGACGCAGGCCGATGAAGAGATCGGCGACGGCCATCCGTTCCGGCCACAGGTGGTCGATCATCGGATAGTCGGCGATGGCGCAGGAATCGGTGCGTTCCACCGTCGGGCGCTCGAGCTGGGACCGGGTGAGGGCCAGCGTCAGCTGAACCCCGGGCGAGAAGCGGGCGAACTGCTCGTCGTAGGCGATCTTCCAGAACCAGCTGTGGCTGCCGGCATCCAGCAGGAGGCCCGCGGCGACGGGTGTCGCGCCCGCGCGCAGCATGACGACCCGGCAGCGGCCTTCGCTGGCGAGCAGCCGCGTCATGGTGCGCACGAAGGTGGCCGTGCCGTTGGATTGCAGCAGGGCCGTACCGCGTTCCGCCTTCCAGCCGGACGCCTCGAGCGCGAGGAACATCTCGGTGGCGTCGCGCACGGCCTGCGGCTCGCTCGCCGTCTCGATGTGCACCTCGCCGAGGTCGCCGAGCCGGCGCAGCTGGCGGCGCAGTTCCTTCAGCTTCTTGCTCGGCAGACCCGCTGCCTGGAACGTCTCGGGGTCGTGCCCGCCGTTGAGCACGGCCCGCTCGTGACGGTCGAAGGGGCGAACCGGCAGGCCGCGGGCCTGGGCGGCGGCCGTGAGCGTCCGCGCCACCGCCCCCTCCGCCGGAAGCAGCGGGAACAGGATGCCGCCGGCCAGCGCGGCGCGCTCCGCCATGTGGTCGAGGAACGCGCCGGCGACGGCCGGGGCGTCGTCCGCATCGATCAGCGGCGTATCGAGGCCGCAGAACGGCATGTGCCACATGCGCGACACGCCGGGTACATCGATCCGCCGGCCGTCGGCGAGGAAGAGGCCGAGGAGATCGCGCGGCTCACGGCCGCTGTCCCGCCAGACGAGCACCGCGCCGGTGTGCTGTTCCGAGGCGATGTGCAGCGCGGCGGTGAGCGCGAAGGCGCGCTCGGTGAAGATGTTGCGCTCCAGCGCCCGGCGGGCGAGGTCGTCCCAGGCCTCCGCGAGGTCAGACAGTCCTGCAACGGGCCGCCGCTCGATGACGAAACGGCCGCCGGAGGCGGCTGTGAGGCCCGCAACAGGCCTTGTGGTGCCGCGCGCCGCGGGCGGCTTCTTGGGGATGTCCTGCAAGCGACGAGCGGCGTTGGATGTCATGCCGGCTGTTCCGATCTGCAACTTTTTGTCCCACCACGAAACGGGTCCGGCCGTCGTGCGGCCGGCTACGGGGGCTGTTGCATGGATCGTGCCGGCGTGAAGGCCGGGAGTGCCGTTCGGCGTCAGCGCGCGTGGTCGATGGCTGGCCGCGGATCTGTGGTCGTCTGCGCATCCGGCACATCCGACGCGGGCGCGCCGTAAAGCTTGTAGAGCTGTCGCGCGGCGCCGAGGCCGATGACGACCACGATGACGATGTAGGCGATGAGCCACAGACGCCGCTCGCGGCGACTCTCCCAGCCCGGCGGAACATTGGACGGATCGTCCATCGGCGCACCTCCGGCTGCAGCATGGCAGAGGCGTGGCGCCATCCGCAACGAGGCCGAGCCAGGAAGTTCGGCCAGGAAGCTGGGCCAGAAAATCGGCCAAGGAAACGGGGCAAGGAAAGCGGGGATGTATTGCCCTCGCCACGAAGCCCCATGGTGACAGCTGCGCCGGAACCGGCTATGGAAAGGCGTCGCCATCGTTGCATTGGAACGAATGCGCGACAGGCCGCACACAGGCTTCGCGGGTGTAGTTCAGTGGTAGAACGACAGCTTCCCAAGCTGTATGTCGAGGGTTCGATTCCCTTCGCCCGCTCCAAAAAATCAAGGAAATTAATTCCCCGGCTCCCGTCCCGTTCTCGTGGAGATCGGAGCGGAACGGGGCCATGAGGATCTGGATCGGGCAGGTCGGGACAAAATGTCCCGAAAACCCGCAGTGGCTGTCGGCTTGTTGCGCAGCGCTCAGAGCAGGGCTGGCTGTCGGCGCTCCGGCTGCGGTCCCTTCGCGGAGATGATCAGCTCCCTCCCATGCCGTGGCCCGGTGCGCACCCTAGAGGCCAAGCCATTTGTTGAGGATGCTGTAGCCGATGGGGCCATACCGGCGCTCGAGGGGCTCCAGAAGTTCATAGGTGGTCGTGCCCGGATGCAGTCGATCCAGAACTTCCTGCCGATCCTCGGGTCGCACGGTGACGAGCGTTCCATCCGGCCGCGTGACTGTCCAAACCTGCAGTGGTTGGGACGGGGGGCGCTGCCTCGTCGTTGGCGGCTCGTCCGTAAGTCCCAACGCCCACCTGAACTGGTCCGTTCTTTCCATGATGCGCCGTTCGGATTGAACCAGCGGATAGCTCACGTTGAGCCGCTTCGCGAGGTCTTTCGACTCGATCCACGGGCGCTCCTTTAATCCTTCCCTGATCTTCTGGCGATCTGGTCCGATCTCTTGAGTTCCGCCGTAAGCGGCTGCCGTGACAAGCCCGCATCGAAGAAAGGCTTGTCGCCTCTCCCAAACGGTATGTTCGCTGACGTTGTTTGCGCGCGCGAGCTCTTTGTTATTCTGTTCCGGATTATCCAATATGGCTTGTTCCAAATGCGTCAGCATGGGACGTATTCGGGAAAGCTGCACATCATACGCATCGAGTTCGCGCTGGATCGCAGCCGCAACGCTGGTTCCGGCCGCCTCCGGCGAAGTATCATGCGGCATACCCCGGTCCACCCGGTCCGGCGCAGCCGAGGCATGCGACGGACGGGACGCCTGTCGGGGCAATTGTTGATTGGGCATGGACTGTTCGAGGAGAGCCCGACTCGTGCTGGGCGCAGCCGGGCTCGACGGCGCGCGGGCACTCGCAGGTGATAAGGCTGCCCCTCGCCATGCATCCGGCTGAGACCTGCTCGCTCTCGGATGATCGGGCGAGATCTCGGCAGCCCGCCACCTCTCGCCTCCCGAGGCCGCATTCAAATCCCGGGAAGGACCATAGGCAGGCGGTGAAACAGGAGGGG
The DNA here is from genome assembly GCF_014196925.1 of Chelatococcus caeni. Classification (GTDB taxonomy): domain Bacteria; phylum Pseudomonadota; class Alphaproteobacteria; order Rhizobiales; family Beijerinckiaceae; genus Chelatococcus_A; species Chelatococcus_A caeni. The sequence goes on from NZ_JACIEN010000006.1 coordinate 181,168, forward strand.
TCAGCCCACTTTCATGCGGCATGTCCGGTGCAAGCAATACAAGGGGCGGAAATTCGGGGGACGCCTGGAAGGCCTGGGTAGGTTTGGGAGGTCTCGTCTGGCCGACGGGCGGGCTGCGATCCATGATTCTAAGCCTATAAACTGGTCAAAATGATAATCCATGTATGTGTCAATGAAGTTGTAGGCCGCTATTAGGAAAATGGGAAAAGAGGTTTCGTGGTTCAAATGCAATGCAATATATTTGCCATGTGAGCTTTCTCTCTTGAGATTCGCAAGCTCAGCCTCTTGGTGCGATGCCGGATAGGCCGCCTGTTGAAGTCACAATTTGAGCCTGTGGTAGGCGCGTTTTGCCGCGGCGCGGAGCGCCCGCCGCATCAGCTCGAGGCGCAGGGCCGTCCAGGTCCGGGCGTCGCCCGCCGGGCGCAGGCCGATGAAGAGATCCGTGACCGCCATGCGCTCGCGCCAGAGATGGTCGATCATCGGATGGTCGGCGATGGCGCAGGAATCCGTGCGGGTAAGGGTGGTCTCGGCCAACTGTCGGTGGGTCAGCGCGAGCGTGAGCTGCACGCCCGGGGAGAAGCGCGCGAAACGCTCGTCATAGGCGATCTTCCAGAACCAGGCCTGGTCGCCGCTCTGCAGCACGAGCGCTGCCGCCACCGGCATCTCGTCGACCGAGAGCGTCTCGACATGGCAGCGTCCCTCGCGCGCCAGCAGTCGGGTCATGGACCGCACGAAGGTGGCCGTGCCGTGGTCCTGCACGAGGGCGGTGCCGCGCGCGCCCTTCCAGCCCGAGGCCTCGAGGCCGAGGAACACCTCGGTCGCGTCCCGCACGCCCTGCGGGTCACGCGCTTCCTCGATCCGCACCCGGCCGTGGTCGCCCAGCCGGCGCAGCTGGCGGCGCAGGTCCTTCAGCTTCTTCGCCTTGAGGCCGGCGTGCAGGAGCCGTTCGGCATCCTGACCGCCATTGAGGACGGCGCGCTCGTGCCGGTCGAGCATGTGCACCGGCAGGCCCCGGGTGCGGGCGGCCTCCGCAAGCGCCGTCGCCACCGAGCCCTCGGCGGCCAGCATCGGCAGGACGAGGCCGGCGCCGGCGCGTGAGCGGCGGGAGAGGTGGTCGAGCAAAGCGGCGGCCACGGCGCCGCCATCATCGGCATCGATCAGCGGCGTGCCGAGGCCCGAGAGCGGCACGTGCCAGCCGCGGAGGAGGCCGGGCGCGCCAAGGCGCCGGCGCGCGGCGAGCAGGAGGAGGCCGGCGAGCTGCCGCTCGGCGTCGCGCTCGCGCCAGACGAGGACGGCGCAGGTGCCCTGCGCCCCGGCGAGGTGCTGCATCGCGGCGAGGGCGAACGGCCGCTCGGCGAACACGTTGCGCTCCAGCGCGCGGCGGGCGAGATCGTCCCAGGCCTCGGCGATGTCGCCGAGCTCGGTGCCGGCGCGCTCCTCGACCACGAGACTGCCCGCATCGGCATCGCACGGCTTTTCGCCCTTGCCGGGCGTGGACGGACGCGGCGAGCCGGCGGGGGCGATCACCGCGCCGAATCTGAAACGGACGACATTCGGTTCCATGGCGGCCCTGTCCCGCTTCTGCCCCTGGCGTCCCGTCGCGGGACGGATGTCGCCGTCGTGGAGCGGTCGATCATCCCAATAGCAGGGGGCGTGCCGGAAAGGCGCGCCGAAGGATCAGCGGTTTCCGCCGATGGCGAGCGGATTGTCGGTGAGCGCCTGGGCATCGGGCGTGTCGACCGCAGGCGTGCCGTCGAAGGCGCCCCACAGGCGCCTGACGAAGCTCTCGTCGAGGTCGCGCAGGATGAAGACGATGCGCGTGCGCCGGTCCCCGTCCGGCCAGGCGTCGAGCACCACCGGCGGGTGGAAGATATGTTGCACGCCATGGATGACCACCGGGTGCTCCGGCTCCTCCTTCACGGCGACGAGGCCCTTGACGCGCAGCAGGTTGGGCCCGTGCACCGAGCGCAGCAGGTCGAGAAAGAGGTCGAAGGAGGGGGCCGGGATCGGCCGGTCGCTGGTCAGGCAGAAGGCGCGGATACGCGCGTCGTGCCGGTTGACGTCGTGATGGTGGTGGCCGTGGCTGTGGCCGTGATCGTCGTGATGATGATGGTCATGATCAGGGTGGCCATGGTGATCGTGCCCGTGGCCATGATGATGCGCCTCCTCGAAGGCCTCGGCGCCGAGCCAGCGGGCGACGTCGCCGATCTTGCCATCCGGGCAGTAGAGGCCGTGGTCGAGAAGGCGTTCGGCGGTCGCGGCGGCATCGTCCACGCGCACGATGTCCGCCGCGGGGTTGAGGGCGGCAAGACGCGCCGTGAGCCGCTTCAGGCTGTCCGGGCTGCCCTCCGGCAGCAGATCGGCCTTGGTCAGGACGAGGCAGTCGGCCACGGCGGCCTGTTTCACCGCCTCCTCATGCGCATCGAGCGTCGCCTCGCCGTTGACAGCGTCGACGAGCGTCACGACCCCGTCGAGCGCATAGCGCATCGACAGGTAGGGGTGGCGCAGGATCGTGTGCAGGATGGGAGCGGGATCGGCGAGACCCGTGGTCTCGATGACGACGCGGCGGAAGGGTCGGATGCGGCCGTTGTCGCGCCGGCGCAGGAGGTCCTCCAGCGTCCCCACGAGATCGCCGCGGATGCTGCAGCACAGGCAGCCCGCCGCCATCAGTACGAGGTCCTCGTCGACCTTCTCGACGAAGAGGTGATCGAGCCCGATTTCGCCGAATTCGTTGATGACGACGATGGTGTCCGCCATCCACGGGTCGCGCAGCAGCCGGTTGAGCAGGGTCGTCTTCCCCGCCCCGAGGAAGCCGGTGACGACATTGAGCGGGATCGGCGCCGGACGGCCGGGCTGGGCAGCGGTCATGGAAAGAAAGTCCCGCATGGCTGGCGGGCCACCGGCCGTGCCGGCGGTCGCGTCAAACATTCCACGCCGCCGGCCCTGCGCCGGCGGCAATGTTCTACTATTACATTTGTCGCGCGATGGACAAGCGCAAGACCGGGCGAGCGCTGCCTGCGCGCGACCGGTCGGGCCGCTAATTGCCGCTCACCTTCCGGGCCGGCGGTGTCTTCTGCACGGCCTTTTTCGCAGGGGCCTTCGTCTTGATGGCGGGGCGCGGCGGCGGTCGCACGGCGCCCTGCAGCACCATCGGCCCACTGCCGCTGAGCGTGGTGCCCTCGGCCTCCTGCGGCGCGAAGGCGCGGGCGGCGGTCGGCGTCGCGGCCGGCGGCGTCGCGGCGACGGCGGCCGGGGCTGCTTTGGAGCCCGGGGCGCGGCCGACATAGACGTCGATGGGCGTCGTCGGCTCCCGCGGCCCGAGCGTGCCCGGCTTGTCGCCCATGACCTTGGAGAGGCCGGGGGAGGGCGAGAAGATATTGAACAGGCCGGCGTTCGCCTCGACCGGCTGGATCTCGTCGCCATCCTCGCCGACCGTGCCGCGGTTGCGGCCGCATACCGCCTCGCGCATGTCGGGCGGGGACGTGTAGGAGGCGGGCATGGCCTCCAGGCTCGAGCCGCCCCAGCCGGCGCTGGCGAAGCCCTTGTCGAAGAGCGCCGCGGCGCGGATCGTACGCTCGGTGGCATTGTGCGCGCCGAGCACCACGGTGATGAGGGTGCGCCCGCCCCGCGTCGCCGTGGCGACCACGTTGAAGCCCGAGGCGCAGATGAAGCCGGTCTTCATGCCGTCGGCGCCCGGATAGCGGCCGATGAGGCCGTTGGTGTTGCGCATGATGCGCTTGCCGAAGCGGATCGCCCCGATGCCGAAATAATCCTTGTACTGCGGAAATTCCGTCAGCAGCGCCCGGGCCAGCACGGCCATGTCGCGGGCGCTCGTGCGCTGGCGCTCGTCGGGCAGGCCGTGCGGGTTGACGAAATAGCTGTCGTGCATGCCGAGCCGGCTGGCGGAGGCATTCATCATGCCGGCGAAGTTCTCGACCGAGCCGCCGACCCCCTCCGCGAGCGCCACGGCCATGTCGTTGGCTGACTTGACCATGATCATCTTGAGGGCGTTGTCGACCGTCACCTCGGTGCCCGGCTTGAAGCCCATCTTGGAGGGGATGACGGCCGTGGCCGTCGCGCTCACCGCCAGCGGCGTCTCGAAGGTGACGCGCCCGGCGCGGATCTCACTGAGCACGACATAGGTCGTCATCAGCTTGGTGATCGAGGCCGGATACCAGGCGAGCGTCGCATCCTCCGCGTGCAGCACGCGGCCGGAACTGGCATCCACCACGATGGCGGGCGCGGCGAGCGCCATGGACGCCGAGAAAAAGAGTGCCGCAAGGCCGGAAAAAAGAGGTGCAGCCGTTCGCGAGAAGAGAGCGGATGTCATGTCGAACCTGTCCGGGTCGCCTGCCGGCGCATGGCCGACACCGTGGTGCGATGCGGCCCGAAGCAGTCCTCCCGGGCTTTCAAACCCGGAAGGCAAGCGTTTTCGCTGGTCAGTCGTAACCTGTATCGTCTGATTTGCATAGGGTCGCAGCCGCCTGTAGACAGCAATTGCGGCAGCGTCCGGGCGGACGGTGGCGTCTTCCACACCCCGTATCACCGGACGTCCATCGTGGTCACAGCCCTTCTGTGGATCCCCGCCACCATCGCGGCCGCGGCCGCGCAGACCCTGCGCAACGCCATGCAGCGCAGCCTGACCGATGTGCTCGGCACGGTCGGCGCGACGCAGGTGCGCTTTCTCTACGGCTTTCCTTTCGCCCTTCTCTTCCTCGCGCTCGTCACCGTCGTGACGGGGGAGGTTGTGCCGGCGCCGGGCGCGGGCTTCCTCGCCTTTGTCACGGGCGGGGCGCTGGCCCAGATCGCGGCGACGGCGCTCATGCTCGCCGCCATGCGCCGCGAGGGCTTCGCCGTCACCATCGCCTATACCAAGAGCGAGCCGGTGCAGGTCGCCCTCTTCGGCCTCATCGTCCTCGGCGACCGGCTGACCTTGCTCGGCGCCGGCGCGGTCGTCGTCGCGACGCTCGGCGTCGTCATGATGTCGGTGAAGCCGGGCAGCCGCCTCACCTCCCTTGCCCGCGGCGGGCCGGCGCTCGCCGGCATCGCCTCCGGCGCGTGTTTCGCGCTCGCCGCCATCGGCTTCCGCGGCGCCATCCTCGCCCTGCCGGAAGGCTCGTTCCTGGTGCGGGCGACGACGACGCTCGTCTTCGGGCTCGGCATCCAGACGCTGGTGCTCCTCGCCTATCTCGCCCTCTTCGACAGGGGCGCGCTCATCGGCAGCTTCCGGGCCTGGCGGCCGTCGCTCTTTGCCGGCTTCATGGGCGCGCTCGCCTCGCAGTTCTGGTTCGTCGGCTTCTCGCTCACGAGTGCAGCCAACGTGCGCACCCTCGCCCTCGTCGAGGTGTTCTTCGCCCAGATCGCGGCGCGGCGCCTCTTCGCCCAGTCGGCGTCGCGGCGCGAGATCGCCGGCATGCTCCTCGTCTGCCTCGGCGTCGCCATGCTCTTCGCCGCACAGTGATATGAGCGATAATCGGGTTGCGACCCGTCATAGGCGGGTGCACAGTGCGCCGCACAATGATGGGAGGATGACAGAAATGACCGCGGCAATCGTCGGCTGGGCCCACACGCCGTTCGGCAAGCTCGACACCGAGAGCGTCGAGAGCCTCATCGTCCGCGTCGCCAACGAGGCGCTCGCCCATGCCGGCATCGGCGCCGACGATGTCGACGAGATCGTGCTCGGCCATTTCAACGGCGGCTTCTCGCAGCAGGACTTCACGGCCTCGCTCGTGCTGCAGGCCGATCCCGCGTTCCGCTTCAAGCCGGCGACGCGCGTCGAGAACGCCTGCGCCACCGGCTCGGCCGCCGTCCATCAGGGCCTCAAGACCATCGCCGCCCGCGATGCGCGCGTCGTGCTCGTCGTCGGCGTCGAGCAGATGACGACGACGCCCGGGCCCGAGATCGGCAAGAACCTGCTCAAGGCCTCCTATCTCAAGGAGGAGGGCGACATCACCGGCGGCTTCGCCGGCGTCTTCGGCAAGATCGCCGGTGCCTATTTCCAGCGCCACGGCGACCAGTCCGACGCGCTCGCCATGATTGCGGCCAAGAACCACAAGAACGGCGTCGACAATCCTTATGCCCAGATGCGCAAGGATCTCGGCTTCGACTTCTGCCGCGCCGAGAGCGAGAAGAACCCCATCGTCGCCGGGCCGCTGAAGCGCACCGACTGCTCGCTCGTCTCCGACGGCGCGGCCGCCATCGTCCTCGCCGACATCGAGACGGCCTTGAGGATGCGCCGGGCCGTGGCCTTCCGCGGCACGGCCCATGCACAGGACTTCCTGCCCCTGTCGCGCCGCGACATCCTGAAGTTCGAGGGCTGCACCAGGGCTTGGGGCGAGGCGCTCGATCGCGCCGGCCTGACGCTCGACGACCTGTCCTTCGTCGAGACGCACGACTGCTTCACCATCGCCGAGCTCATCGAATACGAGGCCATGGGCCTCGTGCCCGAGGGCGAGGGTGCTCGGGCCATCAAGGAAGGCTGGACGGAGAAGGGCGGGCGCCTGCCGGTCAATCCCTCCGGCGGCCTCAAGGCCAAGGGCCATCCCATCGGCGCGACGGGCGTCTCCATGCACGCGCTCTCCGCCATGCAGCTGTGCGGCGAGGCCGGGGGCATCCAGGTGCCTGGCGCAACCCTCGCCGGCATCTTCAACATGGGCGGGGCGGCGGTCGCCAACTATGTCTCGGTGCTCGAGCGCATCAAGTAACGGCATCGCCTGCCGGCGGTCAGGGGCGCCTCGGGCGCCCCTTTGCATTCCAGGGGCCGATGCCCATATCCTGTGGGCGACTTCCCGCCGAAGCCGAAGATGTTCTGCCGAGGATCATTCCCCCGGCGCCCGCGTGGTCACGGCCAGCGCGTGCATGCCCTTGGCGAACTCCTCGGCGAGCAGGGCGTTGACCATGCGGTGGCGTTCGACGCGGCTCTTGCCGGCGAAGGCCGGGGAGGTGATATCGACACGGAAATGCGTCTCGCCACCCTCGCGCCAGCCGGAATGGCCGATGTGGTTGTCCGATTCGTCCGTGACCGTGAGGTGGGTGGGGGCGAGCCCCGCCGTGAGTTTGGCGCCGATGGCGTCCTTCATGCCCATGAGTGAACCCTGCATTGCAACGCCGCTGTGTCTCCGCGGCACTTGTTCTGATAACCGCGTCTCACATAAGCTCTGAGCCATGAATCTCAACTCGCCCCTCTTCGACCGCATCCGTGTCCGCCCCGCGGCGGAGGAGACGACGCGTCGCGACGAGCCGGCGTGCGAGCATCCGGGCTGCACGGGCCTCGGCCTGCATCGGGCGCCGAAGGGGCGCGGGCAGGAGGGCCAGTACTTCCGCTTCTGCCTCGAGCATGTGCGCGCCTACAACCAGTCCTACAACTACTTTTCCGGCATGAGCGAGGATGCCGTCGCCGCCTACCAGAAGGATTCGGTCATCGGCCATCGGCCGACGTGGAAGATGGGCGTCAATGGCGCCGCGCGCATGCGCTCCGCCGCCTATGCCAAGGCCGAGGACGAGGCGGAGGTGGTCGATCCGTTCGACTTCTTCGCCGGCGCGCGCGAGGCGCAGGGCACGACCCGCCGCACCGAGCCGGCCCGGCGCCTGTCCGCGCCGGCTGCCCAGGCGCTCGACACCCTCGGGCTCGACGAGACGGCCGATGCGCCTGCCATCAAGGCGCGCTACAAGCAGCTGGTGAAACGTTTTCACCCCGACGCCAACGGCGGCGACCGGTCCTTCGAGGCGCGGCTGCAGGAGATCATCCGCGCCTACAACACCCTGAAGACGGTCGGATTGTGCTGAACCACCTGTCGTCGTGATGGTCATGATGACGCATGGTGATTTGTGCGCGCCGGCGCGAGCCTATATCGAGTGCAATATCGATATATTTGGGCTTGCCCGCGGGCGGAGGCGGTGAAACTCTGCCGCGACACGGCGGGAAGTCCCGCCGATTGTGAGGAGCCATGCAAGCGACCACTGAAACGGGTGCGAACCTGCCCGACATGAAGCTGTCCGTGCGGCAGGTTTTCGGCATCGACACCGATCTCGAGGTGCCGGCCTATTCGACGCCCGAAGAACACGTTCCCGACCTCGATCCCGACTATCTCTTCGACCGGGAGACGACGCTCGCCATCCTCGCGGGCTTTGCCCGCAACCGCCGTGTCATGGTCACCGGCTATCACGGCACCGGCAAGTCGACGCATATCGAGCAGGTCGCGGCGCGCCTCAACTGGCCCTGCGTGCGCATCAATCTCGACAGCCATGTCAGCCGCGTCGATCTCGTCGGCAAGGACGCGATCGTGCTCAAGGAAGGCAAGCAGGTCACCGAATTCCAGGACGGCATCCTGCCCTGGGCGCTGCAGCACAACGTCGCCCTCGTCTTCGACGAATATGACGCCGGCCGCCCGGACGTGATGTTCGTCATCCAGCGCGTGCTGGAATTATCCGGCAAGCTGACGCTGCTCGACCAGAAGCGCGTCATCCGCCCGCACCCGGCCTTCCGCCTGTTCTCCACGGCCAATACCATCGGCCTCGGCGACACCTCGGGCCTCTACCACGGCACGCAGCAGATCAACCAGGGCCAGATGGACCGCTGGTCGATCGTGACGACGCTCAACTACCTGCCGCACGACAAGGAAGTGGCGATCGTCCTCGCCAAGGCCAAGCACTACCAGAGCGGTGAGGGTCGCGACATCGTCAACAAGATGGTGCGGCTGGCGGACTTGACGCGCAACGCCTTCATCAATGGCGACCTGTCGACGGTCATGAGCCCGCGCACGGTCATCACCTGGGCCGAGAACGCGGACATCTTCGACGACATCGGCTTCGCCTTCCGCGTCACCTTCCTCAACAAGTGTGACGAGCTGGAGCGGCCGCTGGTGGCGGAGTTCTACCAGCGCTGCTTCGGCAAGGACCTGCCGGAATCGGCCGTCAACGTCGCCCTGAGCTGACGGGAGGCGAGAGGGCAGCGCCGTGAGCATCTCGAACCGCAAGCCCGCCACCTCGAAGGAGGGGCCGAGCGAGCCGCTGAAACGCGCCGTCGCCGGCACGATGCGGGCCATCTCCCGCCGGCCGGAGCTCGATGTCGCCTTCGCCGTCGACCGGCCGGCGCTCGTCGGCGAGCGTGCCCGCCTGCCCGAGCCTCCGCGCCGCATGAGCGAGGCGGATGCCGCCATCCTGCGTGGCCACGCCGATGCCATGGCGCTCCGGCTCGCCTGCCACGACGAGGCCGTGCACCGCCGCTTCGCCCCGGACGGGCAGGCTGCGCGGGCGCTGTTCGATGCCGTCGAGCAGGCGCGTGTCGAGGCCATCGGCGCGCGGCGCATGAGCGGCGTCGCCGCCAATCTCACGGCGATGCTCGAGGACCGCTGCCACCGCGCCAACATGCAGGACGTCGCCGATCGCAGCGACGCGCCCATCGAGGAGGCCGTCGCCATGATCGTGCGCGAGCGGCTGACCGGCCAGCGCCCGCCGCCGTCCGCGCGCAAGCTGGTCGACATCTGGCGCGACGTGGTGGAGGACAAGGCGAGCCGCGAGCTCGACAGGCTGGCGTCCTCGGTGGAGGACCAGCGCCTGTTCGCCCGCGGCGTGCGCGACATCCTCGTCAGCCTGGACATGGCCGACGAGACGGACCTCGACGCCGAGGACGAGGCGGACGACGACAGCGAGGACAAGTCCGACCAGCAGCAGGACGAGAACGAGGGCGAGGGCGAGCGCCAGTCGCAGGACGAGGGCGGCGAATCGGAGAGCGCCGCCGAGGCCATGCAGGAGCTCGAGGAGGGCATGAGCGAGGCCGCCGAGGCGCCCTCCGGCGAGATGCCCGACGATGCCGACGTCTCGGAGGCGGATGATGCCGGTGAATCCCGCCGCCCGCCGACATCGCTGTCCAACGAGCCGCGCGGCCCCGAGTACAAGGCCTTCTCGACGCGCTTCGACGAGACGGTTGCCGCCGAGGAGCTCTGCGATGCCGAGGAGCTGGCGCGGCTGCGCGGCTATCTCGACAAGCAGCTCGCCAATCTGCAGGGCGTCGTGGCGCGTCTCGCCAACCGCCTGCAGCGGCGCCTTCTCGCCCAGCAGAACCGCGCCTGGGAATTCGACCTCGAGGAGGGCATGCTCGACCCCGCGCGCCTGCCGCGCGTGGTGACGGACCCCTTCCAGCCGCTCTCCTTCAAGCGCGAGAAGGACACCGACTTCCGCGACACGGTGGTGAGCCTGCTCATCGACAATTCGGGCTCCATGCGCGGGCGGCCGATCACGGTGGCCGCAACCTGCGCCGACGTCCTCGCCCGCACGTTGGAGCGCTGCGGCGTCAAGGTGGAGATCCTCGGCTTCACGACGCGTGCCTGGAAGGGTGGGCAGTCGCGCGAGCTGTGGCTGCAGTCGGGCAAGCCGGGCAACCCCGGCCGCCTCAACGACCTGCGCCACATCGTCTACAAGGCGGCCGACGCGCCCTGGCGCCGCGCCCGGCGCAACCTCGGCCTGATGATGCGCGAGGGCCTCCTCAAGGAGAACATCGACGGCGAGGCGCTGGACTGGGCGCACAAGCGCCTCCTGGCGCGGCCCGAGCAGCGGCGCATCATGATGGTGATCTCGGATGGCGCGCCGGTCGACGATTCGACCCTATCCGTCAATCCGGGCAACTATCTCGAGCGCCACCTGCGCCACGTCATTGCCGAGATCGAGGAGCGCTCGCCCGTCGAGCTCATCGCCATCGGCATCGGCCACGACGTCACCCGCTACTACCGCCGGGCGGTCACCATCGTCGATGCCGAGGAACTCGGCGGCGTGATGACCGAGAAGCTCGCCGAGCTGTTCGACGAGACGGCGAGCCGTGCCGCACCCGTCGCCGGCCGGCGCCAGCGCCTCCACGCATGAGATGGCCACGGCCGACGCGCCGCGCCCTCCTCGGGGGCGGGCTGGCGGCCGCGGGCCTCGCCGCCTTCGGGCTGCACCGCGTCAATGCCCGCCCGCCGGTGCCGGACGGGCCGGTGCGCCTCAATGTCGAGGCGCGCCGCATCGACGCCTTCCGTCCGGGCGATCCCGGCCGCCAGCGCTTCGGGGCGCTCGTCTTTCGCGGCGGGCTGCAGCTCAAGGCGGGCTATGAAGGGTTCGGCGGCTTTTCCGGCCTCGCCTTCGCGGACGACGGCCGGCTCGTCGCGATCTCCGATGCGGCCGAGTGGCTCGTCGCCCGGCCGGAGCGCCAGGGCGATCGCCTCGTCGGCCTCGCCGAGGTGGTGATGGCGCCGATGCTCGCCGGCAACGGCGTGCCGCTGGCGGCAACCTCGGCTTACGACACCGAGAGCCTCACGATCGCCGGCGGCACCGCCTATGTCGGCGTCGAGCGCGTGCACCAGATCCTGAAGTTCGACTGGGCCCGGTCGGGCGTCGCGGCACGCGCCGAGCGTGTTGCCGTGCCGGACGAGGCACGTCGCCTGCCCCGCAACCGCGGGCTCGAGGCCATCGGCGTCGCGCCGCGCGGCAGCCCCGTCGCCGGTGCCATCGTCGCCATTGCCGAGCGCTCGGGCGAGGACGAGACGGCCGGCTTCATCATCGGCGGGCGGCGGCCCGGCCGGTTCGCGTTCGGCCGGCGGGACGGCTTCGACGTGACGGATCTCGCCTTCCTGCCCGGCGGCGATCTGATCGTGCTGGAGCGGCGCTACGTGCCGCCCTTCAGCATCGGCATGCGCATCCGGCACATCGAGGGACGGGCGCTCGTGCCGGGCGCCGTCCTCGACGGCACGGCGCTCATCGAGGCGGACAACGGCTACGAGATCGACAACATGGAGGGGCTCGCCGTGCGCCGCGGCGCCGCGGGCGAGACCATCCTCACCGTCATCTCCGACAACAATTTCTCGATGATGCAGCGCACGCTGCTGCTGGAATTCGCCCTGGCATCCTAGTGTCAAGAGGCGCGGGCCTCGACCGCAGGCCGCACGAGGCCCATGAGGGCACCGTAGGGCACCAGCATGGCGAGCGCCATCACGACCTTGACGAGGAAGTCGCACACCGCCCAGCCGATCCAGACGGGAACGGTCGTCGAAAGCGGCCCGCCGCCATAGGTGGCGAGATCGGTCACATCGCCCGCGAAGGCGAGCGTGAAGAACAGGGCCGTGTCGAGCGCCGAGCCGAGGAGGCTGCCGGTCAGCGGCGCCTTCCACCACGCGAGCCGGCGCAGGCGGTTGAACACGCCGATGTCGAGCAGTTGCCCGACGAGGAAGGCGGTGCCCGACGCGAAGGCGATGCGCGGGCTCGCGGCGACGACGGAAGCCGCCAGCGCCAGCACGAAGCCGACGATGACGAGGCGGCGCGCCGTCGCGGCGCCATAGCGGCGGTTGGTCAGGTCGGTGACGAGGAAGGCGACCGGATAGGTGAAGGCGCCCCAGGTCAGGTAATCCTCGAGGCCCCAGGGCGTGAAGGGGTGCTGCACCGCGACGTTGGAGGCGAGCACCACCAGCGCCATGGCGGTGACCGGCGCCCACAGGCGGCGCGTCTGCGCCGGCAGGATGGGGCGTCGATCACGGTCCATGGCCGGCTCCTCTCACCAGTCGCGGGCGTCCAAACGCAAACGGGCGGCCGTGAGCCGCCCGCAGGAAGACTGGCGCGCCGGCCTTATTCGGCGGCGGCGAGCTTCTTCTCGACCTCGCGCTTGAGCACGCGGGCGCCCTGCGACAGGTCGCCCTCGGAGGCCTTGACGAGGAAGGCATCGAGGCCGCCGCGGTGCTCGACCGAGCGCAGGGCGGCAGCGGCGATGCGCAGGCGAACGGCGCGGCCGAGCGCATCCGACTGCAGCGTGACGTTGCACAGGTTCGGCAGGAACCGGCGCTTGGTCTTGCGGTTCGAGTGGCTCACGAGGTGGCCGGTCAGAACCGCCTTGCCCGTCAGTTCACAACGGCGTGCCATGATTATTCGTCCTCAACGCTACAGGTGCCGCCGACCAGGCAAAGCCCCATGACCGGCAACCGTCGCCGGCGGCTGGGCACCACATGTCCCGAGAAAGTCGCGGGTGTATAGTGGACTTCGCCTGTGTTCGTCAAGGACGTGAACGCGCCCATCTCGCCAAATGGCGCAGGAAGCGCCACGATTCGGACTGATTCGCAGGCCAGTAAGGACGAGCGGGCATCCGGGGTTCGACATGCAGGCGCGCTACCGATCGACGCGGTGGAAGTCTCTTCCCCGCATGCTGGGCCGCTCCGGCTGGAGCATGGCCTGTCTTCGCGCGTCCGCGGGCGCGTCCCTTGCCTTGGCAGCCTTCGTGGCGCCGGCCGCGGCCGGCACGGTCGAGGCGAGATACGACATTTCGCTGATGGGCTTCAAGATCGGCGTGGCCACCGTCAAGGCGGATATCGACGGGGATCGCTACGACCTCTCGATCTGGGCCAAGCTCACCGGCCTTGCCGGGGTCATGACCAGCGGCAAGGGCGCCGCCACGGCGACGGGGAGCGTGGCCAGCAGCCGTCCCGCCCCGGGCACCTTCGCCATCACCACCGCGGGCTCCGAAAAATCCATCACCGTGCGCATGGCGATGTCCGGCGGCGCCGTCCAGGCCGTCGAGGTCAATCCGGAGATCGAGCCGCACCCCGACCGAATCGCCGTCACCGATGCGCATCGGCGCAACGTGCTCGATCCGGTCAGTGCCCTCTTGATGCCCGTCTCGGCCACGCTGTCGCCGACGAATGCCGCGAGCGCGGGCCCGAACGCCTGCCGGCGCACGCTGCCCATCTTCGACGGGGCCGCCCGCTACGACGTCACCCTGTCGCCGAGGACGGTGCGCACGGTGAACGCCAACGGCTATCAGGGTCCTGTCGCGGTCTGCGACGTGCGCTATTCCGCCATCGCCGGGCACCGCGCCAACCGCAAGGTGACCAAGTTCATGGAAGAGAACAGGGACATGCAGGTGTGGCTCGCGCCGCTCGCCGGCACGCGCCTGTTTATGCCCTACCGCATCGCCGTGCGCACGCCCATCGGCCTCAGCGAGATCGAGGCGACGAGCCTGACCATGGACGGCGTCCCGCTTGGGCGGGACATGTCGCCGGTGCGCGCCCAGAACTGAGGCGGTTGCGGGCGGGACCGGCGCTTCACGGTTCTGCGAGCGAGGCATACGTGCGGCCCCGATTCCTGTTCCATTTCAGCACGTCGCGGTAAACGCGTGGCGTCCCTCGGGCCGTGGTGCCCTCGTGGCGCCGATGGCGGCTTGTGCTCTCTTGCGGGAGGCGGCCACAATATCTTGTGGGGACCGGATCGGGAACGGCGCCTTCGCAGTGATTCGTCGCATCTCTGTTCCCGTTTCGGCCTGATCGTTAACGTCCCGGACGCTCACGGCTCTCCGGCGCGTTAAGGATCGCCGGCTGCAGGAAGCCTCTGCCCGTTAACCGTTCCGCGTGCTTCATCGCGCCGCGGCAGGACCTTCGATGGCGGGCATTTGTGGCGCAGGGCAGGTGCGGCCACCATATGTCGTAGCGAACGAATCCTGATTCTCCACGAGTCAGCGATTCGGGCTCCCTTCGTTCGCGGCCTGTTCGCATCGTTAAAAAGCGAGCGGGCGGGCGTTCCGCTGTGGTACAGGAGGGCGCCGGGGCAAAGCCTCGCGGCGCCGGGCCGTTTGTCGTAATCGGGATCGCATGCTTCTTCGATCATTGCCGCCTTCCGTGCGCGCCCGCGGGGTCACCGCCGTGCTCGGGCCGACCAACACGGGCAAGACGCATCTCGCCATCGAGCGCATGCTGGCGCACGAGAGCGGGGTAATCGGCCTGCCGCTGCGCCTCCTGGCACGGGAGGTCTACGGCCGCCTCGTCGAGCGCGCCGGCGCCGATCAGGTCGCGCTCGTCACAGGCGAGGAGAAGATCAAGCCGCTCAACGCCCGCTACTGGGTGGCGACGGTCGAGGCCATGCCGCGCGACCTCGACGTCGCCTTCTGCGCCATCGACGAGATCCAGCTCGCCAGCGACTTCGACCGCGGCCACGTCTTCACCGACCGGCTGCTCAACCAGCGCGGCCGCTCCGAGACCCTCATCATCGGCGCGGCCACCATGCGTCCGCTGGTCGAGAAGCTGCTGCCGGGCGCCAACATCGTCTCGCGGCCGCGCCTGTCGCAGCTGAGCTATGCCGGCGAAAAGAAGATCACGCGGCTGCCGCGCCGCTCGGCCGTCGTCGCCTTCTCGGCCGAGGAGGTCTATGCCGTCGCCGAGCTCATCCGCCGGCAGAAGGGCGGGGCGGCCGTCGTGCTCGGGGCCCTGAGCCCGCGCACCCGCAACGCCCAGGTCGAGCTCTACCAGTCCGGCGACGTCGACTATCTCGTCGCCACCGACGCCATCGGCATGGGCCTCAACCTCGACGTCGACCATGTCGCCTTCGCCAGCGAGAGGAAGTTCGACGGCTACGGCTTCCGCCAGCTGACACCCGCCGAATTCGGCCAGATCGCCGGCCGCGCCGGGCGCCACATGCGTGATGGCACCTTCGGCACCACGGGCCGCTGCCCGCCCTTCGATTCCGAGCTCGTCACGGCGCTCGAGGACCATGCCTTCGAGCCGGTGCGCATGCTGCAGTGGCGCAACCCGGATCTCGACTTCGCCTCGCTGGCTGCCCTGCAGCGCAGCCTCGCCGCGCCGCCGCGCGAGGAAGGGCTGACGCGCGCGCCGACCGCCGAGGACGAGGCGGCGCTCGACATCGCCGCCCGCGATGCCGAGGTGCGCCGCCTTGCCGGCTCGCGCGCGGCGGTCGAGCGCCTGTGGGAGGTGTGCCAGGTGCCGGACTACCGGCGCGTCGCATCGGCCGCTCATGCCGACCTCGTCGTCACGATTTACCGCGATCTCGTCAGCAACGGCGTGCTAGCGGAGGACTGGTTCGCCCGTCAGGTCGGCCTCGTCGACCGCACCGACGGCGACATCGACACCCTCTCCGCACGCATCGCACAGGTGCGCACATGGACCTTCGTCGCCAACCGTCCCGACTGGTTGACCGATCCCGAGCATTGGCAGGCGCGAACCCGTCAGGTAGAGGACAGGCTGTCGGATGCGCTGCACGAGCGTCTGGCCAGCCGGTTCGTCGACCGGCGCACCAGCGTCCTGATGCGGCGTTTGAGAGAGAATGCGATGCTTGAAGCGGAAGTCACCGCCGCTGGGGACGTTCTGGTCGAAGGCCAGCACGTGGGCCAGCTCCACGGATTTCAGTTCGCCGCGGACCCGCAGGCGGACGGCACCGAAGCCAAGGCCCTGCGCGCCGCGGCGCAGAAGGCGCTGGCCGGCGAGATCGAGATGCGCGCCGAGCGCCTCGCCAACGCCGGCGACGAGACGTTCGTGCTCGCGAACGACGGGGTCGTGCGCTGGATGGGCGAGGCCGTGGCGCGGCTGGTGCCGGGCGAGAAGCTGCTGGGCCCGCGCCTGCGCATCCTCTCCGACGAGCATCTGACCGGCCCGGCGCGCGACAAGGTCGAGCAGCGATTGGAGCTGTGGCTCAAGGCGCATGTCGCCAAGCTGCTCGGGCCGCTCATCGCGTTGGAGGAGGCAAGCGAGCTCAACGGCATCGCCCGCGGCATCGCCTTCCAGATCGCCGAATCCCTCGGCGTGCTCGACAGGGCGCGCGTGGCGCAGGAGGTGAAGGGCCTCGACCAGGAGCAGCGCGGCGCCCTGAGGCGCATGGGCGTGCGCTTCGGCGCCTATCATCTCTACCTGCCCCAGCTCCTGAAGCCGGCGCCGCGGGCGCTCGCCGCCCAGCTGTGGGCGCTCAAGCACGGCGGCCTCGACGTCAAGGGGCTCGACGACATCCCCCATCTCGCCGCCTCGGGGCGCACCTCGATCCCGGTCGATGCCGAGGCGCCGAAGGCGCTCTATCGCGCCGCCGGCTTCCGCGTCTGCGGCGAGCGGGCCGTGCGCGTCGACATCCTCGAGCGCCTCGCCGATCTCATCCGCCCGGCCATCGCCTACCGGCCCGGCACGACGCCCGGCGAGCCGCCGGCCGGCGCCGCCGACGGTGACGCCTTCGTCGTCACCGTCGCCATGACGTCGCTCGTCGGCTGCTCGGGCGAGGACTTCTCGTCGATCCTCAAGGCGCTCGGCTATGTCATGGACCGCCGCACGGGCCCGGCCATCACGGTGCCGCTCGTGCCGGCGCCCCGGCAGGTGACGCCGCCCGAGCGTGGAGCCGAAGCCGCTGCCGCGGAACCGGCCGAGCCCGCCGGAACGGAAGGCGAGGCCGCGGCTGCTGACGCCGCACCTTCCGAGAGCGAAGGAGCGGTCGAGGACACCGAGGCACAGGCTGCTGCCCCGGAGGCCGCCAACGAAACCGTTGTCGAGGCCGAGGCTGCCGAGCCGGCCCCCACCGAGGTGCCGGCCGAAGCGCCCGCCGACGGGCCGCAGCTCACGGTGGAATCGGCATCCCAGGAGCCGGCATCCCAGGAGCCGGCCTCGCAGGAGCCAGCCGCTCGGGAGGCTGGGCCGGAGGAGGCCGCTGCGGCCGATCCGGCCGAGCCGGTCCTGATCGAGGTATGGCGCCCGCATCGCCATCACCATCACGCCCCGCAGCGGCAGGGCGCGGACAAGCGCGGCCGCCGCCATGGCCGGGGCGAGGCGCCGCGCGAAAGCGCAGCGGGACGGCCGGAGGCTCCGGCGGTGCGCGGGCCGATGCGCCCGGCCCAGCCGCGCAACGGTGCCCCGGGCGGCGGGCGGCCGGCGGACAAGCGGGCCGACGGCGGGCAGCGCCGCGGCAAGCCGGGAGAGGGACGCGGCGAGCGCCGCCACGAGCAGCGCAGCGAGCGGGCGCCCGATCCCAATTCGCCTTTCGCCAAGCTGCTCGCCCTCAAGCAGCAGCTGGAATCGCGGGACGACAAGAAGTAGCGGCGCCGCGGGGCGCGAGCCCCGCCGCCCGCGCGGGCGGAGTGCATGGCGGAGCAGGAAGCCGAGCGGCTGCGTCTCGACAAGTGGCTGTGGCACGCGCGCATGGCCAAGAGCCGCACGCTCGCCGCCAAGCTGGTAATGGCCGGCCACGTGCGCCTCAACGGCCGGCGCATGGAGGATCCCGCCCGCCGCATCGGCAAGGGCGACGTCCTCACGATCGCCCTCGCGCACGGGACCTTCGTGGTCACCGTCGTGGCGCTCGGCACGCGCCGCGGGCCTGCGGCAGAAGCGCGCACGCTCTATGTCGAAAATTTGCAGGACGGCCCTGCACCCAGCGAATGAGTGCGCTCTGGCGTCATCCGCGCCGGCTCCTTAAGTCACGGTACGGGCTGGTGTGCGACGTTGTGATGCAGGCGCGGCATTCGCCGGTCGCGCGCGACGAGACGTCGCTTGCTTTGCCGGCCCGGAGCGGGTAGAGCGCGCTTTCGCACTGACGGACGGGCTAGGGCCCGCCTTCTGAACACGGGACCAGGCGGCAGGAGAAGCGGATGACCTACGTCGTCACCGACAACTGCATTCGTTGCAAGTATATGGATTGCGTCGAAGTTTGCCCGGTCGACTGTTTCTATGAAGGCGAGAACATGCTCGTCATCCACCCGGACGAGTGCATCGATTGCGGCGTGTGCGAGCCGGAGTGCCCCGCCGAGGCGATCAAGCCCGATACCGAGCCCTCCCTCGAGAACTGGTTGAAGCTCAACGCCGATTACGCCAAGGTATGGCCCAACATCACGCAGAAGCGTGAGGCGCCGGCCGATGCCAAGGAGTTCGACGGCATCGCCGGCAAGCTCGAGAAGTATTTTTCGCCCGAGCCGGGCGAGGGAGATTGAGCGCCCCTGCCGCGCCCGTTTGAAGGGTGCGGCGCGGTAGACCTTTGATTTTCACTGCATTTTATGATAGGTTGTTGTTCTACAGTCGGTTAGCGCAATGGGCACGGTCGTTTTCGCCGTACTTTGTTCAGCCAGAGAACGTCAGTAGCGGACCTGCGATACCCTTCGCAGGCGTCCAGGGTCTTTGCGCGACACGGGTTCATCGACTGAGATCGGTTTGCGAGGCAGAGGTGTTCCTCCTGCCCCGCTGGTGTTGTGCCACCGCCGCGGATCAGCCTTCCCGGTGGGGGGGCGTATCGTCCGTTTCGAGGCGAGTGCGATCAGGAGGCGACCACTATCATGACGAATGCCAAGAAGACCGCCCAGCGTCAGGGTTTCAAGACGGGGGAATCCATCGTCTATCCCGCTCATGGCGTCGGCCAGATCGTCGCCATCGAGGAGCAGGAGGTCGCCGGTTTCAAGCTGGAACTGTTCGTCATCACGTTCGAGAAAGACAAGATGACCCTGCGCGTGCCGACCACGAAGGCGGCGAGCGTGGGCATGCGCAAGCTCGCCGAGACGCCGCTCGTCGACAAGGCGCTGGAGACGCTGACCGGCCGTGCGCGCATCAAGCGCACGATGTGGTCGCGCCGCGCTCAGGAATACGAGGCCAAGATCAATTCGGGCGATCTCATCGCCATCGCCGAGGTGGTGCGCGACCTGCACCGCTCCGACGCGCAGCCCGAGCAGTCCTACAGCGAGCGCCAGCTCTATGAGGCCGCGCTCGACCGGATGGTGCGCGAGATCTCGGCTGTCAACCGCGTCACCGAGACCGAGGCGCTGAAGCTCATCGAGGACAGCCTCGCCAAGTCGCCCAAGCGGGCGGCGAAGGCGCCGGCCGAGGCCGACGCCGACCTCGACGCCGAAGAGGTCCAGGAAGAAGCCGCCTGATCGCCTTCAGCTCACGCAGGAGCCCGGCAGAGATGCCGGGCTTTTTGCTGTCTGGCAGTCGGCCAGCTTGACGGCGCGGCCTCGGGCATGCCTGCGCCGGAGGAATTTCACCCTTCGCTCGAAAACGAGTTCGGCCGCGTCGCGCCGCGCCTGGCAGCCATCCTCCGCGGGCGCGCGACCCGGCCGCGAAGCCCCCGGCCTTCAGGTCACGGCGCCGATCATTCTTCCGTGATGATCTTGTAGGTCCAGCCGGGCGTGAGCGGCTTGCCGGCGGTGAGGCCGTTGAGCACGAGGAAGCGTTCGAGCGGCCGGTCGGGAGCCGACATGCGGCTGGCGAGGCTCTCGGCCGTATCGCCGGGCTGCGCCGTGACGAGGGCGATGCGGCGCGGGCGGATGGACGCTATCTCGTGCGAGGAGAGGCGGCGGAAGCTCGCGAGCGTCTGGCGGAAGGCCCGGGTCGTGGCCGCGCTGTTGTCGCGCGAGGCATAGACGAGGCGGTAGACGGCATTGTCGACGCGGATGGCCGCGAGCTGGAAGTGCCACTCCTTGCCCTCGGTGGTGCCCGTCGCGGCCGGCAGGCCGTTGATCGTCGTCTCGGCGATGTTCTGGGTCGTCATTCCCTCGATCCAGCCGGAGGCGAGGAAATCCTTGAGACTCTGTGCCGGAGGCAGCTCGACGGCGTCAAGGCGCAGGGCCTGCGACCCGTCCGGCGAGACGCCGAAGACGGCCTGGGCGGTATTGTCGAGCTGGAACCCCTCCGGCCCGGCGAAGGTGATGCCGAGGCGCGGGTGCTGGAAACGGCGGCCCTGCACGACGCCGTCGGCCGGATCCTCGCCATAGGCGAGGCCGTTGATGGCGTTGAGATAGGTGTTGCGGTCCGCCGCCCCCGCGGCGCTGCCGGCCTGCCGTGCCGCGGCGATGGCCTGGGACACGCGCTCCGGCGTCGTCGGATGGGTGGAGAGGAAGTTCTGGCCCTGGGCCGACCGGCTCGAGCTGCCATTGAGCTCGGCGTTGCGGCTCAGCGAGACCAGGAAGCGCGCCGCGCCGTAGGGGTCGTAGCCTGCCTTGGCGATGGTGCGCACGCCGATGCGGTCCGCCTCGAGCTCCTGCGCGCGCGAGAAGCCGGCGATCGACAGGCGTGTCTCGTCGCGCACCTGCTCGCTCGCTGCCGGGTCGTTCAGCACCTCGGAGACCACGCGGCTCACGAGCATGGAGCGCTGCTCCATCTCCGCGCGCGCAACGGCATGGCGGGCGGTGACGTGGGCGATCTCGTGGGCGAGCACGCCGGCGATCTCCGACGTGTCGTTGGACAGAGCGAGCAGGCCGCGCGTGACGTAGACGTTGCCCGTCGGCAGGGCGAAGGCGTTGACGGTCGGGGAGTTGAGGATGGTGACACGATAGCTCTCGGCCGGACGGTCGCTCGCCGGCGTCAGCTTCGCCACCACCTGCTGCAGCAGCTGCTCGGCCCTGGCGTTGCGATATTCGCCGCCGAGCGCGGAGACGAGCTGCTGGTGCTCGCGGCTCGCGGCCCGGTCGAGGCCGGTCAGCCGCGGCGCGGCTGGCGGCAGGGGCGCGGTGTCCGGCAGCCGGGTGCCGTCGAAGGCGCAGCCGGCCAGGAGAAAAGCCATGAACAATCCGGCCGCGAGACGCGCGGCGCGTCCCGGCCCGATTCGTCCTGCCCTGTCGCTCAGCCTGCTCATTCCGTCCCGGCCACCTCGATACGCTCTACGTCTTCCGCCCGTGTTACCTCGATCAACGGCCCGCCGCGAAGCTCGACGACCCCGCGCACACGCACCCGGCGCCCCTCGAGCGAGGCTGCGGTGAGCCCGGCCGCGCGCATGATCCGCCAGATCGGTTTCGACACGGTGACCGTCATGTCCTCGGACCACCTCCGGCCGAAATTCAGATAGGTGCGCGCCGAGCGTTCGCCCACACTCACGACGATGCCCTCGACGATGGCGAAGCGTCCCGCGAGGGCCGCAAGCGCTTCGAGATCATCCGCCTGCCGCACCGCATGCTCGGCTTCGCGCCACAACCCGCGCACCTCGCGCCGCGCCTCTGTCTCTGCCGTGAGCAGAGCCGGTATGCAATCCTTCACGCCATACTGCGGCCATACACGCGCCAAACCGTTCCGCACCAACAGCTCCTCGAGCATCATGACATCGGATGCGCCTTCGGCGTCGGTCGACGCGCGTTGTGGGAAAACGTCCCAAGCGGCCGAAAGGTTCTTTCCGACCAAAATTGAGGCAACATTGCGGCCCCATCGGTCCGTTCCCGCCCCGATTGCGGCGAGCGCGACATCTTCTCCGGCGAGTGTTGCAAGCCGTCCACGCCAAGCCTCGGCCGCCGGCCCCTCCTGCGGCAGCAGGATGCCGGCGAGCCGCACCATGCGGCCGTCATCGAGGCCGAGGTCGCCGTGCCGCGTGACGGCGGCGATGCGCACGGGACCGGCGGCCTGCCCGGCGCAGGAGGCCGCAGCAGCCACCGACGTCGATGCGAGCAGGGCCGCGAGCGAGCCCGCGATCCCGACATGAAGCATCTGCCGCGCTGCAATTTCGAGAATCATGTGCTAAAGGGGCTGCGGTTGTCCCGGTAGCTCAGCAGGATAGAGCAACGGTTTCCTAAACCGTAGGTCACAGGTTCGAATCCTGTCCGGGACGCCATCACTTTCCCTTGTTACCCCACCGACGGCACACGGGCCAGCGCCTCCGACGCCACCTGTGGCGGATGCGTGGCAATTTGCGTCGAGGGGCGATAGTCTCGCGCCTCTGGAGCCAGCGGGGCGCCGCGGATGAGCGAGGCGGGAACCGGCAGGGCGCAGCTGCGTCGCCCGGCGGAGGAGGAAGTCGCTGCAAGGCCCGCCGTTATCCGGCTGATGGCTGTGGCGGCGCTTGTCGTGCTGTTCGACATCTTCCGGCCGCAGATCGTCGGCATCGACTTCGAGCAGGCCATCGAGATCTATTCGCCGCTGCTGCGCGGCCTGCTCATCGGCATCTACGCCCTTGGCCTCTGTTTCGGCCTGATGGCGCCGCGCCGCTTCGCAGCCTCGCTGCTGCGCGCCTGGCCCATCTTCCTGGTTCTCCTACTTGCGGCGCTGTCGGCCTTCTGGTCTCCGCTTCCGGGGGTGACGCTGCAGAAGACCTTCGCCAGCACGGCGACCTTCGTCCTCGGCTGCGGCTATGTCGCCTATTTCGGCGCCCGGGAGACCTTGCGTCTGGTCGCGATCGTGCTCGCCATCGGTATCCTCGCCAGCGCGCTCTTTGCCTTCATGACGCCTGAAGACGCGCTGCACCAGCGCACGGATGCCTTTGAATCCATCCATGCCGGCGTCTGGCGGGGCGTTTTCTACCATCGCGTGCTGCTCGGCCAGGCGGCGGCGCTCACCTGCATCATCTGGCTCTTCTGCGCCGGGCCGTCCCTCGGGCCGCTCGTTCTGCGGCTTGCCGTCGCCGCCGTGGCCGTCCTCTGTCTCGTACGGTCGGAATCGGCCGGCGGCTATGCGGCGCTCGTCATCGGGGTTGCCGCTTTGGCCGGGCTGCGCCTCCTCGAAGGGGCCGGGCGGAACCTGCGCGGCGTGCTGCTGGTCCTCGGCATCTTCCTCCTCGTTCCGCTGCTGATCGCGGCCGAGGCGCTCATATCGGTCGGTATCGCGGCGCTCGGGCGCGACCTCACCTTCACGGGCCGCTGGCAGCTGTGGGTGCTGCTGATCGATCTCGTGGGTGAGAATCCCTGGCTCGGCTATGGCTTCAGCGCCGGCTACCAGGTGCTGCGGCCGGCCGTCACCGCGATGTTCGGCTACGATTTCGTCAATCCGCACAGCGGCTACATGGATATTCTCGTCGGCCTCGGCGTTGTCGGGCTCCTCGCCGTCCTCTTCGTCCTCTTCATTCTCCTTCGCCAGTCCCTGCGCCTTGTCTTGCGGGAGGACGTGGCACGGCTCGGAGCCTTGCGCTACCTGCCCTTCGCCGTCGCCGTCTTCCTGATCGGCGCGAATGTGGTCGAGGCCATGCTGATCGAGAGCCGCGGCTTCGCGACGGCGCTGCTCGCGCTGACCTTCGCGGCTGCCGGCGATGCGGTTCGCGGCCTCGCGGCCGCCCCGCGCCTGGCTGCGGCGCCGGCCGTTCTGCCCACCCTCGCGGGGCAGGCGCGATGAGACGCGCCATGGCCCTCGTCCTGGCCGTCGCGCTGGTGACCGCCGGCCTTGTCATGCTGCGGTCCCACGGTTGGGCGGTCCGCGCGGCGGGAACCTTCATGCCGGAGTTCGGCGCAAGCCAGCTGCCGCGTGTCGCGATCGCTGATTCGCCGGTTCCGGGACCGGTCGGCGGCGTCGAATCGGGCGAGGTTCTGGCCGTTGCCGCACTGGCCTGCGACAGCGAGTGGCTGGCGCTGGTGGCGCGGCGGAGCGGCGAGGAGGCGGAGCGGCAGCGCGGGGCCTGCGCCGATCTGCGCCGGCGCCTCGTGCGAGCCTCGCCCCGTTCTGGCGATGCCTGGCTTGCACTGGCTGCCACCCATGTGACCGGGGGGCGCCTCGACGACCAGGGCAGGGCTGCCCTCGCCCTGTCGATCCGCACCATGCCTTTCGAGGCGTGGATGGCGGAGCGGCGGGTGCTCTTCGCCCTCGATGCCTTCGACGCCCTCACGCCGGACGAGCGCAGGCGCATCGCGGCGGATTTCGCCGTCCTCGTGATGTCGGGGCACCGCATGCAGCGCATCCTCGCGCGCGCGTCGCTGGACCCGCGGGCCGAAAAGGTCGCGCTGGCGCTGGGTGACTTGGCGGGCGGCGAGGTGCGCGCATGGTTCGCCACCCAGCTCGCGCGGCTCGATGCCGCCGAGAAGTGAACGCCTTCCACAGGCCGCTCCGGGTCCGCCCGTTTGACACCCGATCGGGCCAGACCCATATTCGAATGATGATGTTGAAGGTCGTGCCACAGCGCCGTTTCCTGCTTCGCGCGGGTTCCCTTATCGCGGGAACATAGCCCCGGGCGCGGTGTGGCCATTGGCTGCCCGGGCTCGGGGCAGCCGCCGGGCTCCGGCCCGACGACCGCCGGCGCATGCCGGCCTGTAGCAGCATCGCACGACGATCACCCCCATGACGCGGCAAGGCGCCGCGGCGGCCGGCCCGCAGGCGCCTCGGGCCGCCGGGGTCGTTCCCGCAACTGGCCTGCCCGGCAAGGGGCCGTGCCGGGCCGCCAACGCTCAATCGAGAGGTTACCCATGTCCACCGTGTCTTCGCGCCGCACCTTGCGCCGCCCGCCCATCACGGTCTCGCAGGAGGATTTCGACCGGCTCTACGCGCTGGCCGAGGCCGCGGCCGACCGCCAGCCGGAGGTCGCCGAGAATCTCCTGGGCGAGCTCGACCGGGCCAAGGTCCTGCCAGCCGGCAAGCTGCGCAGCGCCGTCGTCGCCATGGGCTCGCGCGTCACCTTCGAGGATGAGGTGACCGGCAAGGTGCAGACGGTCGAGCTCGTCTACCCCGGTGAGGCCGATATCGCGGCCGGCCGCATCTCCATCCTGACTCCCATCGGCGTCGCGCTCATCGGCCTCGCCGCCGGACAGTCGATCTCGTGGGAGACGCGCGGCGGCGAGCGGCGGCAGCTCAAGGTCCACGCCGTCGAGGAGCGGTCCTGAGGCGCCACCGGGCGCCTCGGCGGTGACGCTCGGCAAAAAGCGTGATTGCAAGCGCCTCGTGAAACGGTAATGTGCCGGTGACGGTGCCTCGCTCCCGCGAGGTGAAAAGGGAACGCGGTCGAAAGCCGCGGCTGCCCCCGCAACTGTAGGCGGCAAGCGCCGGGCCGGATGCCACTGGGACCCACGGGTCCCGGGAAGGCGGCCCGGGGCCGAGAGCCGCAAGCCAGGAGACCTGCCGTCGCCGATCCACGCGTGAGGCTGCCGGGTGTGGCAGCCAGGGAGATGCACGATGACCGCAGTCGCAACCGCCCGCGTTGCCAGCCGCGCCGAAGCCTTCAAGGTGGCGCTTCTCGCCTTCGTCCTCGGCACGGGCCTCGTCTTCGTGACGGGCTTCGCCCATCCCGACACCATCCACGACGCCGCGCACGACACGCGCCACGCCCTGAGCTTCCCCTGCCACTGACGGGCAATGCTTCAACGCGTGCTCGCGGTCGGCCTTGTGGCCGGCCTCGTTGCTGGGCTTGCGGTTGCGGTCCTGCAGCATTTCACCACGACGCCGCTGATCCTGGCGGCGGAAGTCTATGAGGTCGAGGCCGAGCAGCAGGCCCGTGGCCTGCTGGTGCCGGCCAATATCATCCTCGCTCACGGCGGCCACGGCGCCGGTGCTGCCGTATCGGGCGGTGAGGCCGGCTTCGATGCCGGCAGGGCCTTGCTGACCGGCCTTGCCACGGTCGTCACGGCCGTCGGTTTCGCCCTCGTCATCCTCGCCGCCATGATCGCGGCAGGCGGGCGCATCGACGAGCGCCGGGCCCTCGGCTTCGCCTTCGCCGCCTTCCTCGCCGCCGGCCTTGCACCGGCCCTCGGCCTCGCGCCGGAACTGCCCGGCAGTGCCGCCGCGCCGCTGCTGGCGCGGCAGGTCTGGTGGATCGCGACGGCGGCGCTGACCGCGGGCGGCCTGTGGCTGTTCGTGCGCCACGGCGCGTTCTGGGCCCGTGCCCTCGCCCTTGCCATGATCGCGGCGCCGCACGTCGTCGGCGCGCCGCATCCGGCCGCCTACGAGAGCCGCGTGCCGGCCGAGCTCGCCGCCCAGTTCGCGGCCGCCTCGCTCGCCGTGCAGGCGGTGCTGTGGCTATCGACCGGGCTTCTCGTCGGCCTCCTCTGGCAGCATCTGGCCCGCCGGGCGGGTGAGGCGTGATGGCGGCGCCTGACGTCACCGTCTTCGTCTGCGTCTCCTGCCGGCGGCGCGCCGACAATGCCGCCGGCTTCGACGAGCCGGGCCGCGTGCTCGCCGAGCGCCTCGCCGACCGGCTGGCCGATGATGCGCCCGGCGCCGCGGTGGTGCCGGTCGAGTGCCTCGCCGTCTGCAACCGCCCCTGCACGGTGGCGCTCGCCGGCGAGAGCAAGTGGACCTATCTCGTCGGCGACCTCGACAACGAGGCGCATCTCGACGACATCGCCGCTGCCGCACGCGCCTATGCCGCTACCGACAACGGTATCGTCGCCTGGAAGGAGCGGCCGCTGCCCTTCCGCAAGGGCGTCGTCGCGCGCGTGCCGCCCCTGGCCTTTCGCCCGCAGACACCGGCGCCGGCCCTGAGCGGCAGCGATGCGCTGACGCAGGACTAGCCGCGCCGCCCCTGGCGCAGCCCCCGATTTTCTTGTGCCGCCGTGATGCGGCAGACTGGACCGACAGATGCAAGCGACCCTTCCAGCAACCACGGCCAAGGTGCCGTGCACCATCGTCACCGGCTTCCTCGGCGCGGGCAAGACGACCCTCGTGCGCCGCATCCTCGAGGGCGGCCACGGCCGGCGCATCGCCGTCATCGTCAATGAATTCGGCGATGTCGGCTTCGACGGCTCGTTCCTCTCCGGCTGCGGCATCGCCGGCTGCCCGGAGGAGGCGGTGGTGGAGCTGCCCAACGGCTGCCTGTGCTGCACGGTGGCGGATGACTTCGTGCCGGCGCTCGACCGGCTGCTCGCCATTGAGCCGGCGCCCGACCACATCGTCATCGAGACCTCGGGCCTCGCCCTGCCCAAGCCGCTCGTCAGCGCCTTCAACTGGCCTCAGATCCGCTCGCGCGTCACCGTCGACGGCGTCGTCGCCGTGGTCGACGGGCCGGCCGTGGTGGAGGGGCGCTTCGCCGACGATCCCGTTGCGCTCGCCGCCCAGCGCGCGGCGGACGAGACTCTCGACCACGACAATCCGCTCGAGGAAGTGTTCGAGGACCAGCTCCTGTGCGCCGACCTCATCGTGCTCAACAAGACGGACCTGATGAGCCCGGCCGAGATCGAGGCGGTGTCCGCGCAGATCTCGGGCGAATTGCCGCGCGCGATCAAGATCGTGCCGGCCGCGAACGGTGCCATCGACGCGCGCGTCCTCATCGGCCTCGGCGCGGCGGCGGAGAACGACCTCGCCGCCCGCCCGTCGCACCATGACGACGTCGGCGAGCACGACCACGACGATTTCGAGAGCGCCGTCTTCCCGGTGGCCGATGTCGATTCGCCGCAGGAGATCGCCCGGCGCGTGGCCGCCGCGGGCGCGGTGGATGGTGTCCTGCGCATCAAGGGTTTCCTTGCGCTGCCGGACAAGCCCATGCGGCTCGTGGTGCAGGCGGTGGGATCCCGCGTCGGCCACCACTTCGACCGGGCGTGGAAGCCGGGGGAGGAGCGCGCGGGCCGGCTCGTCGTCATCGGCCTCAAGGGCTTCGACCAGGCTGCGGTGGCGGGCGCGCTCGCCGGGTGAGGAACGCGCGGGCTCGCCGGCCCGCGTGAAAGGTGAGGGACGGAGGCGATGCACCTCCTCGCGACGACTTCCGTGACGCTCGACGAGGCGAACGAGGCGGTGGACGTCGCCCAGTCGCCGGGCGACATCGTCGTGCTCTCCTTCGCCGACAGCGACCTCGCGCTCGTCGCGGCCGCTCATGCCCGCCTCGGCAAGGGCTTCCCCAGCCTGCGCCTCGCCGACCTCAAGCGGCTGCGCCACCCCCTGTCGGTCGACCTCTATGTCGATCAGGTGGCGGCGAAGGCGCGCTTCGTCCTGGTGCGTTGCCTCGGCGGCATCGACTATTGGCGCTACGGGCTCGAGCGGCTGTCGCAGCTCGCGCGGGAGACGAACCTCATCTTCGCGGCGGTGCCCGGCGAACCGCGGCCCGACCCGGCGCTCATGGCGCTCTCCAGTGCCCCGCCGGACCTGCTCCGCGTGCTCCACGCCGATTTCTCGGCCGGCAGCGAGCCGGCGATGCAGGCGATGCTCGGCCGCATCGCGGCAGCCCTTGGCCATGAAACGGCGAGCGAGACCGCGTCTGCACCGCCGGCGCCGCTGCCGCCGCTCGTCGCCTGGTCGGCCGAGGGCGGGGCCGTGGAGCCCGAGGCGGCGCTTGCAAGCCTGCCGGCTGACCGGCCGGTCGTGCCGCTCCTCTTCTATCGCTCGGCGCTCGCGGCCGGGGATGTCGCGCCGGCCGCAGCCCTCGCCGAGGCCTTGGCCGTGCGTGGCCTCGCGCCGCTGCCGCTGGCGCTCACCAGCCTCAAGGATCCTGCCGTCGCCGAGCCGCTGCGCCGGCTCATCACGCTGCGCCCGCCCGCCGTGATCGTCGCGCTGACGGGCTTTTCGGCGCGGGACGATGCCGGCTTCGTCCTCGACGCGGCCGGGGCGCCCGTCATCCAGGCGATCGTCTCGGGCAGCACGCGCGAGGCCTGGGCGGAGGCGCCGGCCGGCCTCGCCGCCGCGGATCTTGCCATGCAGGTCGTGCTGCCGGAGGCGGACGGGCGCCTCATCGGCCGCGCCGTCGCCTTCAAGGAATGGGCGCTCGACGTGCCGGCGGCCGATTTCGTCGGCCGGCGCAAGGTCGCCGATCCGGAGGGCGTGGCGGCGGTCGCGGATCTCGCCGCCCGCTGGGCGCGCCTTGCCGCGACACCGCGCGGCGAGCGGCGCCTCGCCTTCATCCTGTCCGACTATCCCGCCCGGGCCGGCCGCGCCGGCTATGCCGTGGGGCTCGACACGCCGGCGAGCCTATGCGCTATCTTCGACGATCTCGCCGCGGTCGGCTTCGACACGCGCCGCAGCTTCGACGTGGCCGAAGTGATGCCGCGGCTGACGGGCTCTTCTCCCTCCCCCGGCGAAGCGGCGGGGAGAGCCGGGGTGGGGGGCGGTGCCGCAGGTGGGTGCTCGCCGAATACGATGGCTACGGCAGGTGATTCCGAACGCCCCGGCGCTGCGCCCGAGGGCGCCCCACCCCTGGTCCCTCCCCGCCGCAAGCGGGGGGAGGGGGACAGGGGGCACCCGGTCAGCGCGGTTGATCTCTCCCGCGATCCGGGGGGCGATGGCGAAGCGCTCCTGTCCCTTGCCGATTATCGCGTCTGGTTCTCCGCCCAGCCCGCCGCGCTGCAGGCGGAGGTTCTGGACCGCTGGGGCGCGCCTGAATCGGACCCCGCCTGCCGCGACGATCATTTCGTCTTCCCGGTCCTGCGCGCCGGCAAGGCGCTCGCCGCCCTGCAGCCGGGCCGCGGCCTGCCGGGCGCCGACAGGAAGGCGCTGCATCACGCGCCGGACGTGCCGCCCTGCCACGGCTATCTCGCCTTCTATCTGGCGCTCCGGCGCGCCGGCATCGATGCCCTCGTTCATCTCGGCACGCACGGCACTGTGGAATGGCTGCCGGGCAAGGCCGTGGCGCTGTCAGGGGCCTGCTGGCCGCAGGTGGCGGCGGGCGACCTGCCGGTGATCTATCCCTTCATCGTCAACGATCCGGGCGAGGCGGCGCCCGCCAAGCGGCGCATCGCGGCCCTGACGCTCGGCCATCTCACGCCGCCGCTTGCCGTCGGCGGGCTCCACGGCGAGGCGGCCGCGCTGCGCGACCTCGTCGAGGAATATGCCGGCGCCCAGGCGCTCGACCCGCGCCGCGCGAAGCTCCTTGCCGAGGACATCCTGTCGCGCGCCGAAGCCTCCGGCCTCGCCGCCGAATGCGGCATCGTCCCGGGCATGGCCATGGCGGAGGCGCTGAGCGCGCTCGATGCGCATCTGTGCGACCTCGCCGAAATCTCCTTCGCCGAGGGACTGCACATCTTCGGCCGCAGCCCGGCGGCGGCGGAGCGGGCGCGCCTCCTCGCCGAGATCGCCGGGCTCGACGAGGCGCAGGCAACCCGCGTGGCCGAGGCCGTCGCGGCGAGCGGCGCGGCCGAGCGTGACGCTCTCGTCGCCGCGCTCGACGGGCGCTTCGTGCCGCCCGGCCCATCGGGGTCGCCGGCCCGCGGGCAGGTGGAGGTGCTGCCCACCGGCCGCAACATGACGACGCTCGACCCGCGCGCCGTCCCCACCCCGGCCGCCACCCGGCTCGGCGAGCGCGCCGCGGCCGAGGTGATCCGCCGCCATCTGCAGGAGACGGGGGACTGGCCGCGCCGCATCGTCATGGACCTGTGGGCCTCGCCCACCATGCGCACCGGCGGCGAGGACATCGCCCACGCGCTGGCGCTGATGGGCGTGAAGCCGGAGTGGGACCATGCCTCCGGCCGCGTCGGCGGCTTCACCATTCTGCCGCTGGCGCTGCTCGACCGGCCGCGCGTCGACGTCACCCTGCGCGTCTCGGGCGCCTTTCGCGATACCTTCCCCATCCAGCTGGCGCTGCTCGACCAGGCGGCGCGGGCGGTCGCGGCGCTCGACGAGGAGGACGGCTGGAACCCGCTCGCCGCCGCGCGCCGCGCCGGTGGCCTCCTGTCCCGCGTCTTCGGCGCCGCGCCGGGCCGCTACGGCGTGGGGCTGGCGGACCGGGTCCTGGCGGATGACGAGGCCGCGCGCGGGGACCTTGCCGCGCTCTACCTGGCCGCGACCGACCACGCTTATGGCGCCGGCGAGGCGCGTCGGGACGGCTCCTTCGCGGAGCGGCTCGCGGCGGCGGATGCCTTCGTCCATGTGTCCGACACGCGCGAGCGCGACATCCTCGACGGCGACGACGCCATGGAGGCCATCGGCGGCTTCGCCGTCGCCGGGCGCGACGGGGCGCTCGTCTTCAGCCTCGACACCAGCCGGCCGGAGGCGCCGCGCGTGCGCACCGTCGAGGAGGACGTCGCTCGCCTCGTCCGCGGCCGGCTCGCCAACCCGCGCTGGGTCGCCGGCCAGCTCGCCCATGGCTGGCGCGGCGCCGCCGAGCTCGCCCAGTCGCTCGATGCCGTCTTCATCTGCGCGGCCACCACGGGCGCGGTGTCGGACCGCCAGTTCGACATGCTCTTTGCCGCCTATGTGGGCGACGAGGCGGTTTTCGCGCAGGTGCGGGAGGCCAATCCTCCGGCCGCCGGTGCTATCCTCGAGCGTTTCGCCGCGGCCCGCCGCCGCGGCCTGTGGCGCTCGCGGCTCAATTCCGCCGCCACCCGACTGGACGCCCTCGTCCGGGAGGCCGCGGCATGAGCGGCGCGGCTCCCGTACCGGCCAGCCGACGCGGCTGGTGTCCGGGCATCGCCCGCCCCATGGCGACCGGCGACGGCCTCCTCGTGCGCATCCACCCGCGCCACGGCTGCTTGACGACGGCACAGCTCGGAGGGCTCGCCGATCTGGCTGAGCGCTACGGCAACGGCCCCACCGATGTTACGAGCCGCGGCAACCTGCAGTTGCGCGGTGTTGCCGAGGCCGATCATGGCGCGCTCTCCGACGCGCTCGCCGGACTCGGCTTCATCGATGATTTGCCGGCAACAGGACCGCAGCGCATCGTCTTCCTCGATCCGCTCGCGGGTCTCGACGGCCTGCGCGACCTGCGCCCGCTCGCCGACGCCATCGAGGCCGCGCTGCGGCCACTGCGCGCGAAGCTCCCCGGCAAGTTCTGCATCGCCCTCGGACATGAAGGCACCGCGCCCGCCGTGGCGGCGGACCTCGAGGTCGCCGTCGATGCGGACGGAAACGCTGTCGTCCGTTTGCGCGATGTATGGCCACCTGAAGCTGACGCGCCCTACTCCCCTCCCACTTGCGGGGAGGGGCTGGGGGTGGGGGTCACGACGAAAGAGGGTGGTTGCCTTCCTGGCTGGACCCCCCCCCTCCCTAACCCTCCCCCGCAAGGGGGGAGGGAACAGGCGGCCGGTCTCCCGGTCCGGATTGCTGCGCTGGTATCGGAATTCCTCGCCAATAACCCCGGTAAGCGGAGCCCTCGGCAAAGAAACGATGTGCCGGCTAATTACCTCGGCCTTCTGCCAGCCGGCGAACAACCGATCCTCGCTGTCGCCCCGGCCTTCGGCCGCCTCGCCGCTGCCGACATGCGCCGGCTCGCCGGCTGGGCCGGCCGCCACGGCGCGGGAGAACTGCGCCTGACGCCGTCCCGGGCCGTGCTCATCCCGCATCTTGACAGGGGCGCCGCGGACGGGCTGATGCGCGAGGCGCGGGCGGCCGGCTTCATCGTCGATGCCGACGATCCGCGGGTCTTGCTCGTCGCCTGCCCGGGGCGCCCGGCCTGCCGGAGCGCCTTCGCGCCGGCGCAGGCCGATGCCCTGCGCCTCGCCGGCGTGGCCGGGCTCTTCGGCGCCATGCATGTCTCGGGCTGCGCCAAGGGGTGTGCGCGCCAGGCGCCGGCGCCGCTCACGCTGGTGGGCGAGGCGGGCGGCTATGGCGTGGTGCTCGACGGCACGGCGCGCGATGCGCCGCTCGCCGTGCGCTCCGTGGCGGAGAT
This sequence comes from Chelatococcus caeni, assembly GCF_014196925.1. GTDB lineage: Bacteria > Pseudomonadota > Alphaproteobacteria > Rhizobiales > Beijerinckiaceae > Chelatococcus_A > Chelatococcus_A caeni. The sequence goes on from NZ_JACIEN010000006.1 coordinate 214,060, forward strand.
CGAGACGCTGCTGCAGGCGGTTGTCGCGACCGGCCCGTCGCGGGGCGAGGCAATCGCGGCCCTCGCCCGCGCGCTGAGGCCTGAACTGGGGAAGGAGATGCCGCGATGAGCGGCCGTTACGATTACGAACGCGACGGGGCGGCGATCTACCGCGCCTCCTTCGCCATCATCCGCGCCGAGGCCGATCTTGCGCGCTTTTCCGGCGCCGCCGAGCGCGTCGTCGTGCGCATGATTCACGCCTGCGGCATGACGGACCTGCCGCAGGACGTCGACATGTCCGCCGGTTTCGCGGAAGCGGCGGCGGCGGCCCTGCGCCGGGGGGCGCCCATCCTCTGTGACGCGCGCATGGTGGCGAACGGCATCACCCGCGCGCGCCTGCCGGCGGGTAACGAGGTCGTCTGCACGCTCGACGATTCGCGCGTGCCGGCCCTCGCCGAAAAGATCGGCAACACCCGCACCGCCGCGGCCATGGAGCTGTGGCGCGAGCGGCTCGCCGGCAGCCTTGTCGTCGTTGGCAATGCGCCCACGGCGCTGTTCCGGCTGCTCGAGATGCTGGACGAGGACGCGCCGCTGCCGGCTGCCGTCATCGGCATCCCGGTCGGCTTCGTCGGCGCGGCCGAATCGAAGGCGGTGCTCGCCGCCGACGGGCGCGTGCCGCATCTCGTCGTCCACGGCCGGCGCGGCGGCAGCGCCATGGCGGCCGCGGCGGTCAACGCCCTTGCGAGCGACAGCGAATGACCCCCCCAGGCAAGCTCTTCGGTGTCGGCATGGGACCGGGCGACGCCGGCTACGTGACGCTGCGCGCCCGCGAGGTGGTGCTTGAGGCCAGCCTCGTCGCCCATTTCGCCAAGAAGGGCCGGCGCGGCCATGCCCGCACCATCGCGGATGAGGCCATCGGCACCGCCGGGCGCGAAATGGCCCTCGTCTATCCGGTGACGACCGAGATCGCCGTGGCCGATCCGGGCTACGGCGCCGCCATCACGGCCTTCTACGACGAGGCGGCCGAGGCGATCGCCCGGGAACTCGCCGCCGGCACCGATGTCGCCGTGCTGTGCGAGGGCGACCCCTTCTTCTACGGCTCCTTCATGCATCTGTGGCGACGCCTGCGCGGGCGCTTTTCGGTGGAGGTGGTGCCGGGCGTCACCGGCATGTCGGGCTGCTGGTCGCGCGCGGGCGTGCCCATCACCTGGGGTGACGACGTGCTCACGGTGCTGCCGGCGACGCTCGCGAAGGACGATCTGGTGCGCCGCCTCGGCACGACCGACGCCGCCGTCATCATGAAGCTCGGCCGCAACCTCCCCAAGGTGCGTGCGGCGCTGATCGAGGCCGGGCTCATCGAGCGCGCCGTCTTCGTCGAGCGCGGCACCATGCACGGCGAGATCGTCTGCCCGCTCGCCGAAAAAGCGGACGACGAGGCGCCCTATTTCGCCATGGTGCTGGTGCCCGGCGAGGGGCGTCGGCTGTGAGCGCGCCGGGCCGCCTCGTCATCGTCGGTCTCGGGCCGGGCGAGCCGCACTGGCTGACGCCGGCGGCGCGCGCCGCGCTCGAGGGGGCGAGCGACCTCATCGGCTACGGCCCCTATCTCGACCGGCTCGGCGACCTGCAGCCGGACCAGCGCCGCCACGCCTCCGACAACCGGGTGGAGCTGGAGCGGGCGCGCCATGCCCTCACCCTCGCCGCCGAGGGCCGGCAGGTGGCCGTCGTCTCGGGCGGCGATCCCGGCGTCTTCGCCATGGCGGCGGCCGTGTTCGAGGCGCTCGAAGGGGGCGATCCCGCCTGGGCCGGGCTCGACATCGCGGTGGAGCCCGGCGTCACCGCCATGCTCGCAGCGGCCGCCCGGGCCGGCGCGCCGCTCGGCGGCGATTTCTGCGCCATCTCCCTGTCCGACAACCTGAAGCCGTGGGACGTGCTGGAGAAGCGGCTCGCGGCAGCGCTTTCGGCCGATTTCGTCATCTGCCTCTACAATCCCATCTCGCGCGCGCGGCCCTGGCAGCTCGGGCGCGCCCTCGCCATCGCCCGCGCGCATCGCGCGCCGCAAACGCCCGTCATCTTCGCCCGGGCCGTGGGGCGGGCCGACGAGAAGCTGACGGTGATGCCGCTTGCCGAGGCGGCCGGCGGCCTCGCCGACATGGCGACCCTCGTCATCATCGGCGCCTCGACGACGCGCTGCGTGCCCCGCCCGGCCGGGGAACGACCCTGGGTCTACACGCCGCGCAGCTACGGAGGCGGGCGATGAGCAGAGCGGCGTCAATTCTCCCCTCCCCCTTGCGGGGAGGGGTCGGGGGTGGGGGGCGTCAGGCCGGGCGCCGGTCGCTTGTGCAGCGGATGGCGCTACCCCCCTCCCTAACCCTCCCCCGCAAGGGGGGAGGGGACGCTGGCGCTCCGGTGCCTGGCAATGAGCCATGCCAGCGCCGCCTCGGCCGTCTCGACCGTCGGCACGTCGGGCCGGTCGGGCCGTCGCACCATGACGACGGGCAGGCCGAGGTTCCGGGCCGCGATGATCTTCGCCTCGGTGGCGCGGCCGCCGGCGTTCTTGGAGACGACGACATCGATCGCCTCGCGCTGCATCAGCGCCATCTCGTCCTCCACCGCGAACGGCCCGCGCGCCCGGATGAGCGTGGCGGACGCGAGAAGCCCCTCCGCCGGCTCGATGCTGCGCACGACATAATGGTGCTGCGGCGCCGCCGCGAAGGCGGCGAGCTCCTGCCGCCCGATGGTGAGGAACACGCGGGCGGGCTTTCCGCCGAGCGCAGCCGCCGCGCCGGCCATGTCGGCCACCTCGGTCCAGCTGTCGCCCGGCTGGCGCTGCCACGGCGGCCGGGCGAGGGCGAGGAGCGGCACGCCTACCATCCTGCGGGCGGCGGCTGCGTTTGCGCTGATGCGCGCGGCGAAGGGATGCGTCGCATCGACGACGGCCGCGATCTTTTCCTCGGCGAGGAAATGCGCCAGCCCGTCCACGCCGCCGAAGCCGCCGATGCGCGTCGTGACAGGCGCTGCGGCAGGCGCGCTCGTGCGCCCGGCGAGCGACAGTACGGGCTCGAACCGCGTATCCTCCGCCACGAGCCGGGCAAGGGCCGTCGCCTCGCTGGTGCCGCCGAGAAGGAGAATGCGCATGGCCGCTGACATGCCGGACTTCTCGCCCAAGGCAGCGCCGATGTCGAGCGCCGTGCCAATATCGAGCCCCACGCCCTGGCTGACCATCGTCGGCATCGGGGAGGACGGGCGCGCCGGCTTGTCCCCCGCCGCGCTCGCCGCGCTCGAGGCGGCCGAACTTGTTGTCGGCGGGGAGCGGCACCTCGCGCTCGCGGCGCCCTTTCCCGGGCGGGCCCTCGCCTGGCCGAGCCCGCTCAAGGAGGCTTTTCCGGAGATCCTCGCCCATCGCGGCCGGCCGGTGTGCATCCTCGCGAGCGGGGATCCCTTCAATTACGGCATCGGCGCGCAGCTCGCCGCCCTCGTGCCGGCCGACGAGCTGCTGTGCCTGCCGCAGCCCTCGTCCTTCTCGCTCGCCGCCGCGCGCCTCGGCTGGTCGCTGCCGGATGTGACGACGGTCAGCCTGCACGGCCGTGCGCTCGCCGGCATCGTGCCTTACCTGCAGCCCGTTGCGCGGCTTATCGTGCTGACATGGGACGGCACGACGCCCGGCAAGGTGGCGGCGCTGCTCGCAGAGCGCGGCTTCGGCGCCTCGCGCCTCACCGTGCTCGAGGCCATGGGCGGGCCGCGCGAGCGGCGCCTTGCGACGACGGCGCAGGGCTTCGACCTTACCGGGATCGGCCCGCTCAACACGCTCGCCGTCGAGGTCGTCGCCGGCCCCGACGCCCGGGTCGTCACGCTCGTGCCGGGGCGCGACGATGCCTGGTTCGAGAACGACGGCCAGCTCACCAAGAGCGAGATTCGCGCCGTGACGCTGGCGGCGCTCGCCCCGCGCGCGGGCGAGGTGCTGTGGGACATCGGCGCCGGCGCCGGCTCCATCGCCATCGAATGGTGCCTCGCCCATCCGCGCAACCGCGCCTTCGCCATCGAGGAGCGGCCGGACCGCGCGACGCGCGCCGCGGCGAATGCGGACAGGCTCGGCGCCACGGGCGTCACCGTGACGGTCGCGAAGGCGCCGGAGGGGCTCGCCGACCTGCCGCGGCCCGAGGCCATCTTCATCGGCGGGGGGCTGACGGATGCCGGCGTCTTCGAGGCGGCCTGGGCCGCCTTGCCGGCCGGCGGGCGGCTCGTCGCCAATGCCGTGACGCTGGAGAGCGAACAGCGGCTCGCCGCGCTCTTCGCCGCCCACGGGGGGCGGCTGCGGCGCCTCTCCGTGGCCCGAGCCGAGCCGGTCGGCGGCTTCCATGGCTGGCGCACGGCGATGCCCGTGACGCAATGGGTGGCGGACAAGCCATGATCGCCCTCGGCATCGGTCTTTCGAGCGTCGCCGACGGGGCGGCCATCGCGGCGCTCGCATGCCGGGCATTGGCCCATGCCGGACTGGAGGCCTCCGTGCTCGCCGTGCCGGACTGGCGCGCGGACCTGCCGGCGGTGGCCGCGGCGGCGCGCCTCATGGGCCTGCCGCTCGCGCCGGTATCGCGCGCGGCCATGCAGGCGGTCGAGGCGGCCGTGGTGACGCGCTCGCCCGAAAACCTTGCCCGCTACGGCGTCGGCTCGGTCGCCGAGGCTGCGGCGCTCGTCGCCGTCGGGCGCGGCGCGCGCCTTCTCGTGCCGCGCCTTGCGGAGGCGGGCGCGACCTGCGCCGTGGCTGAAGGGGAGGGGCCATGACCGTCCATTTCATCGGCGCGGGTCCCGGCGCCGCCGATCTCATGACCCTGCGGGGGCGCAGCCTCATCGAGCGCTGCCCCGTCTGCCTCTATGCCGGCTCCATCCTGCCGCCGGAGATCCTCTCCTGGTGCCCGCCGGGCGCGCGGCTGGTCGATACGGCCGGGCTCGACCTCGATGCCATCGCCGCCGAGTTCGCGCGCGCCCATGCGCTCGGGCAGGACGTGGCGCGCCTGCACTCGGGCGACCTCTCCATCTGGAGCGCGGTGGCCGAGCAGATGCGCCGGCTCGATGCCTTTGGCATTCCCTATACGCTGACGCCGGGCGTGCCGGCCTTCGCGGCGGCGGCGGCCGCGCTCGGGCGTGAGCTGACCCTGCCGGGCGTCGCCCAGTCGCTCGTGCTCACCCGCACCGGCGGCCGCGCCTCGCCCATGCCGGACAGGGAGAAGCTCGCCACCTTCGCCGCGACGGGCGCGACGCTCGCCATCCATCTCTCCATCCATGTCGTCGACAAGGTGGCGGAGGAGCTCGCGCCGCACTACGGGCCGGATTGCCCGGCGGCCGTGGTCTGGCGTGCGTCCTGGCCGGACGAGCGTATCCTGAGGGGCACCCTCGCCAGCATCGCCGGCGAGGTGGCGCGCGAGAAGCTGGAGCGCACCGCGCTCATCCTCGTCGGGCCGGCGCTCGCCCGGGAGGATTTCCGCGACAGCGCGCTTTATACGAAGACCTATGCGCGGCGCTTCCGCCCGCAGGAGGGGGAGAGCGAGACGTGATGAGGCTGCCGGAGATCGAGACGCCCGCCTTCGCGCCCGGCTCGGTGTGGCTCGTCGGCGCCGGGCCCGGCGATCCCGGGCTCCTGACGCTCCATGCCGTCAAGGCGCTCGCCGAAGCGGACGTCATCGTCCACGACGCGCTCGTCGATCCGCGCATCCTGGCGCTCGCGCCGCCTTCAGCCCGGCGCGAATATGCCGGCAAGCGCGGCGGCAAGCCCTCGGCGAGCCAGCGCGACATCTGCGAGCGGCTGATCGCGCTCGCGCGCGAAGGGCTGCGCGTGCTGCGCCTCAAGGGGGGCGATCCCTTCGTCTTCGGCCGCGGTGGCGAGGAGGTGCTGGCGCTCGCCGCCGCCGGCGTGCCGTTCCACGTGGTGCCGGGCCTGTCGAGCGGCATCGCTGCTCTTGCCGCCCATGCGGTGCCGGCGACGACGCGCGACACCAACCAGGCCGTCATCCTCGCCACCGGCCATGCGGCGCCGGGCGAGGCGGGGGCCGACTGGGCAGCGCTCGCCCGCGCCGGTGTACCGATCGTTCTCTACATGGCCGTCGCCAACCTGCCGGCCATCGTGGCCGGGCTCAAGGACGGCGGCATGCCGGGCGCGACGCCGGCGCTTGCGGTGGAACAGGTCTCGACCCCGGCCGAGCGGCTGGTGGAGGGCACGCTCGACGAGCTTGCCACGCTCGCCGCCGCCGGCGGCCTCAACGCGCCGGCGGTGATCGCCGTGGGCGCCATCGCGCGGTTCCGCGCCACGCTCGCCGCCCGCCTGAGGGAGGCTTCGTGAGCCGCGGCCTCCTCATCGCCGCCCCGCGCTCCGGCTCCGGCAAGACGACGATCACGCTCGCGGTGATGCGGGCGCTCAGCCGGCGCGGCCTTGCCGTGCAGGGCGCCAAATGCGGGCCGGACTATATCGACCCCGCCTTCCATGCCGCGGCGACCGGGCGGCCGAGCTTCAACCTCGACAGCTTCGCCATGCCGCCGGCCCTGCTCGATGATCTCGTCGCCGGCCATGTGGCGGCCGACCTCGTCATTGCCGAGGGCTCCATGGGACTCTTCGACGGCGTGACCGGCGGCGAGGGGGCGACCGGCGCCAGCGCCGACATCGCCGCCCGCTTCGGCTGGCCGGTCGTGCTGGTGCTCGACGTCTCGGGCCAGGCACAGTCGGCGGCCGCCACGGCCCTCGGCTTCCGCAGCTACGATCCGCGCGTGACGATCGCCGGCGTCATCCTCAACAACGTCGCGAGCGAGCGCCACCGGCGCCTCGCGGCCGACGGCATGGCACGCATCGGCCTGCCCGTCCTCGGCGTCGTCATGCGCCGCAAGGAGATCATCCTGCCCGAGCGCCACCTCGGCCTCGTCCAGGCGGGCGAGACGGCCGACCTCGCCGCCCGCCTCGACGCACTGGCGGACCTCGCGGAGGCGTCGATCGATCTCGACGCCTTGCTGCGCGCTGCGCGGGAAGCGCAAAGTGCAGGCGACGAGCGGGAGCGACAGGCTCCCTCCCCCCGCTTTGCGGCGGGGAGGGTTGGGGTGGGGGGCAGCGGCGCGACGATCGACAGCCGGCCCATCCAAGCGGGAACACCCCCCACCCCTAGCCCCTCCCCACCGCAAGGCGGGGGGAGGGGAACGGCGCCCAGTCCTTCATCGCCCAGTCCTTCATCGCCCGGCCTTCCATCGCTCCGCCTGCCACCGCCCGGCCGGCGCATCGCGCTGGCGCAGGATGCCGCCTTCTCCTTCGTCTATCCGCATGTGCTCGACGGCTGGCGGCAGGCGGGGGCGGAGATCGTGCCGTTCTCGCCGCTGGAGGACGAGCCGCCGGCGGACGATTGCGACGCCTGCTGGCTGCCGGGCGGCTATCCGGAACTGCATGCCGGGCGGCTCGCCGGCAATGCGCGCTTCCTCGACGGCCTCCGCGGGTTCGCGGCGAGCCGGCTGGTGCACGGCGAATGCGGCGGCTACATGGTGCTGGGCGAGGCGCTGGAGGATGCCGAAGGTGTGACGCACGCCATGGCCGGCCTGCTGCCCGTCGTCACCTCCTTCGCCAGGCGCCGCCTGCATCTCGGCTATCGCATCGCGACGCTGGCCTGCGACAGCGTCCTCGGTTCCGCCGGCGCGGTGCTCGTCGGCCACGAGTTCCACTATGCCTCGGTGACGGCCGGTGCTCCGGGCGAGGTCGATTGCCTCGCGCAGGTCCGCGATGCGCATGGAACGGACATCGGCCCCGTAGGCCACGTGCGCGGGCGCGTCAGCGGCACCTTCTTCCACGCGGTCGCACCGCGCTAAGTCCTCTCAGGGGCTGGCGACGATGAGCGCCCAGTAAACCTTGTATTTCGACCCCGGCGCATAGGCCGTGGCGATGCCGAGGCGCGTCGCGCCGGGTGCCAGCATGGTGCGGTCGTGCTGGGGCGATTCGCGCCAGCCGGAGAAGGCCTCCGCCACAGTGTGATAGCCGGCCGAGAGGTTGACGGCGGGGGAGGCGACCCCGGCCGCGGCGAGGCGCTGCTTCACCGCATCGGCCGAGCTCGGCCTGTCGGCCGTCGCCATGCGCTCAGCCTCTGCCTGCGCCTCGCGCTGCAGGGCGGCGTCGACGGCGACGGGCGGCAGGCCGTGGTTGCGGCGATAGGCCGAGATCATGCCCGCGGCGCTCGCGGCATCGACGCTCGCCCCCGCCGAGGCGAGTGAGCGGTAGAAGGCCGGCTGCTGCGTATCCGGCGGCGGGGAAGAGCAGGCCGCAAGGAGCGCGAGCGGGGCCGCGGCAAGCGCGCGGCGCAACAGGCGCCGGACGGGGAGGTCGTTCACCATGGTCATCCTATGAAGGTTTGGACGTCTCGGCCGCGCCTGCCGGCGCCGGCGTGGCCTGTGTGGTGCCCGTCAGCCGCTCGAGCGCCTGTTCCAGCCGCTCGGTGCCGCGCACGTGGAGGTCGCGCTGCGGGTAGGGGATCTCGATGCCCGCCTCGCGCAGCTTGCGGAAGATGGCGAAGAGCAGAGCGCTCTTCACGCCGAGTGACGCTTCGACATTGCCGACGAAGCAGCGCAGCTCGAAATCGAGCGAGGATTCGCCGAAGCGGATGAACAGCACCGACGGGGCGGGCTCGCTGAGGACCTCGGAATGCTCGCGGGCGCAGCCCTCGAGGATGCGCGCCACCTCGTCCGGGTCCGCCTCGTAGGAGACGCCGACGGGCACGATGATGCGGCCGATGCGGTTGTTGTGCACCCAGTTCTTGACGACGCCGGAGATGAGGTTGGAATTCGGCACGATGACCGCGGCGCGGTCGAAGGTCTCGATCTCCGTGGCGCGCACGTTGATGCGCCGAACATAGCCCTGCTCGTCGCCGACGACCACCCAGTCGCCGACGCGGATCGGCCGCTCCCACAGGAGGATGAGGCCCGAGACGAAGTTGTTGACGACCGACTGCAGGCCGAAACCGATACCGACCGAGAGGGCACCGGCGACGATCGCGATCTTCTCGAGGCTGAGCCCCATCTGGGCCGTCGCGAGCGCGACCGCGAGGAAGAAGCCGAGGTAGCCGGCCGCCGTGCGGATGGAATTGCGCAGCCCGGAATCGAGCTCCGTCGCTGGCAGGAACTTCTGGTCGAGCCAGCGCTGCACGGCCCGCGTCACCACGATCACGATGAGGAAGGTGACGATGGAGATGGCGATCGCCGTCGGCGACAGCCTGACCTCGCCGAGCTGGATGCCGGCGAGCCCGCTGCGCAGCGAGCCGAGGATGTCGGACGATTCGATGCCCCAGGGCGCGAGCACCAGCACGACGGCGCCGATGGCGAGCAGGATCCGGATGGTGCCGCCCACGAGCACCGACAGCTGGTCGAGCGCGCGGCGGCGCAGCCCGAGGCTCGTCTGCAGCGACAGCGCGAAGCGGCTGTCGGGGCGGATCGCGTGCTCGAAGGTCTCCTCGACCAGGACGAGCAGCAGGAAGAGCACCGCCGCGAGCGTCGCCACCCAGACGACCTGCTCGACGAGGAAGGTGGCGAGGGCGATGTAGCCCGCGAGGCAGGCGATGACGATGATCGCCGTCACCAGCCAGCCGAGGGCCTTGAGCGGCCCGCCAGCCCGGCTGTCGGGCACGTAGGGGCCGAGGCAGGCTTCCTCGCTGGCGCCGGACGATTGCGTCCGGTGCAGCGTCACCGCCAGCAGCGCCGCGATCGCCGCGGCATGGACGCCGCGCAGGAAGACGAGGACGGCATAGTCGGCGCCGATGGATTCGGCGATGCGCTCCACCGTCGTGAACAGGAGGACGAGGCCCGAGCCGGTCGTGACCGCCGTGACGAGGATGCGCGCCGTCCCCTCCTGCACCGGCACCAGCCGCCAGGCCGGCAGGCCGGGCGCGATGAGGCCATGGGCGAGAGAGCGCACGAAGGCGAGAAAGACGAGGCTCGTCAGGAAGGTCCCGACGATGGGCGCAACCCGCGGCGGCAGCAGCTGGATGCTCTCGAGCGCAAGATAGAGCACCAGCGCCCCGGCAAGGACCGGCACGGTCTGGGCGAGCACGATGCCGAGGGCTGTCACGGACTGCCGCAGCCGGCTCGGGTCCGTCACCTCCGCGGGGCGGCGTGCGACATGCGGCAGCAGCCGGACGCGCGCGAAATGCAGGGCAAGGCCGATGCCGAGGGCGGCGAGCAGCGCCAGCACCTCGCCGCTGCGGGCGCGCCGCTCGAAGGTCGCCAGCCAGTCGCGCGTGACCGTGGAGAGCGCGGCGAACTCGCCCGGCAGGGCCGAGAGCATGCGCGACCAGAGGTCGGGGCTGAGGAGGCCGTGCGTGCGCTGGAAGATCATGCGCGTGAAGGCCGCCTGCCGCCGTTCGGTCAGCGTGGTGCGGATCTGCTCGGACTGCACCTGCAGCGCCCTGGCGAGGCGGATCGTGTCCTCGAGTTCCTTCAGCGACCGGCTGCGCTCCTCCCGCTCACGGCTGATCTCCACCGTCTCGGGCGCAGCACCCGCCTCCGGCGCCGCGCCGAGCTGCGTCAGCCGCGCCTTCACCGCGTCGGCCTTCGGCGTCAGCGCCGTGAGCGTCGCCTGGATGCGGGCGGCCGGCGCCTCCAGCAGCTGGCGCAGCCGCTGCAGGTCGTCGTCCGAAAGATCCTGGCGCGTCAGGGCGTTCTCGATCTGGTCGAGCTGGGCCCGTACGCCATCGAGCTGCGCCCGGTGGACGCCGGCATCCTGGCCGTTGCCGGTCTCGGCCGCCGGTGCCGGCGCAGCCTGCACCGGCGCCGGCTGCTGCTGTGGTGGCGCGTCCTGCGCGGCGGCGGGCAGGACGAGGCCAATGGCGAGGGCGATGGCCGCCGCAACGCGAAGGATCGGGACAGGACGTGTCATGCGCATGCGGCATCCGCTGCTTCGGCGCAGCCCCCTGGCTTCGCCCGCGGCAACCTCTTCGGCTGTTGCGGCAAAGACAAGGCGGCGGAGTTGCGCTCTTTGGGCAGCAAGCGGGCCATCGGTGAAGGAAGCGTTAATGCCCGGCGGGCGGGTTGCGGCGGCAGGCGCTGGCGGGCAAGCTGCGGGCCCGGTCCACCCTCGCGGACATCCATGTCGATCATCCGTCTCTACGCCCGTGTCCTCAGCCTGCTGAGGGACGAGGCGCGCCTGGCGCTCACGCTCGCCCTCGCCAATGTCGCGCTCGCGGCGGCGCTGTTCGCCGAGCCCGTGCTCTTCGGCCGGCTCATCGACGTGCTCGCCCGCGCCCAGGCGCCGGATGTGCCGCTCGACACGCGCCGTCTTACCCTGTTCGCCGGCCTGTGGGTCGCCTTCGGCCTGTTCTCGATCGCCATGGGCGTCGTCGTCGCGCTGCATGCCGACCGGCTGTCGCACCGCCGGCGTCTCGCGGTCATGGCGCGGCTCTTCGAGCACGTCCTCGGCCTGCCCCTGTCCTTCCACGGCGAGAACCATTCCGGCCGGCTCCTCAAGGTGATGCTGGAAGGCGCGAACGGCATGGCGAGCCTGTGGCTCTCCTTCTTCCGCGAGCATTGCGCCGCCTTCGTCATGCTCGTCGTGCTGCTGCCGCTGTCGCTCGTCATCAACCTGCGCCTCGGCGCGCTGCTGCTCGTCCTCGTCCTCGTCTTTGCGGTGCTCATCAATTTCGTCCTCAGGCGCACGCAGACCATGCAGGGCACGGTCGAGCGCTATCACAGCGCGCTGGCCGAGCGGGCCTCGGACGCCCTCGGCAATGTGCCCGTCATCCAGAGCTTCACGCGCATCGAGGCCGAGGCGCGCGCCCTGCGCGAGACGACGGACCGGCTGCTTGCGGCCCAGACCCCCGTCCTGTCCTGGTGGGCGCTCGCCACCATCTCGACGCGTGCGGCGGCTACGCTCACCATCCTCGCCGTCTTCCTCCTCGGCACCTGGCTGCATCTGCGCGGCGAGGCCAGTATCGGCGAGATCGTCACCTTCATGAGCCTCGCCACCTTGCTCATCGGCCGGCTGGAGCAGGCGGTCGGCTTCGTCAACGTGCTCTTCATGCAGGCGCCGAAGATCGCCGAGTTCTTCGCCGTGGCGGACACTGCCCCCACGGTCGCCGACCGGCCGGATGCGGTCGCTGCCGGGCAGCTCTCCGGCGCCGTCACCTTCGACGGGGTGAGCTTCTCCTACGACGGCAAGCGGTCCGCGGTGGCGGATGTGACCTTCGCGGTCTCCCCCGGCGAGACGGTGGCGCTCGTCGGCGCCACCGGTTCGGGCAAGTCGACGACGCTCGGCCTGCTCTACCGGGCCTTCGATCCGCAATCGGGCACGATCTCGGTGGATGGGCGCGACATCCGTTCGCTGACACTCGAGAGCCTGCGCCACAATATCGGCGTCGTCTTCCAGGAGCCGATGCTCTTTGCCCGCTCGATCGCCGAGAACCTCGCCGCCGGCAAGCCCGACGCGAGCGAGGACGAGATGCGGGCGGCGCTCGCGAAAGCTCAGGCGAGCGAGTTTCTCGCCCGCCAGCCGGACGGGCTCGCCACCGTCATCGGCGAGCGCGGGCGCACGCTCTCGGGCGGCGAGCGCCAGCGCCTGTCGATTGCCCGCGTCCTTCTCAAGAACCCGCCGATCCTCATCCTCGACGAGGCGACGAGCGCGCTCGACGCGGCGACGGAGGCGAAGCTGCAGAAGGCGCTCGAGGCGGTCATGGCCGGGCGCACCACCTTCGTCATCGCCCACCGGCTCGCCACCATCCGCAACGCCGACCGCATCCTCGTCTTCTCCGACGGCCGCATCATCGAGAGCGGCACCTTCGCCGAACTGGTGGCCAAGGGCGGCCATTTTGCGGCCCTCGCCCGGGCGCAGTTCCTGGCCGAGGCCGAGACGCAGCCGGAGGGCGCCGGCATCGCCGAGACGTGAGGTTTCGGTGGGCCGTGGTGGTGTGTGCCATGGGGCCGCGGCTAGGCAATCGCCGCACGGCCACCCGCCGCCGTGCCCGCGCTCGTCGCGGGCATCCACGCCCTGACGCTCGTGCTGCCTCAAAGGACGTGGATGTCCGGGACAAGCCCGGCCATGACGGCCCGGTCGCGTTGCCGGGCCGATGCTCTTCGCGTCGACAGAACCGCCGTGGGCAGAACCTTCGATGCCCTACTCGCCCGCCGCCTTGCGACGTGGGATGAGCGGCGTCACGCGGAGCAGCGTGATGCGGTTGCGCGTCTTGCGCAGCACCTGAAAGCGGAAATTGTGGAATGTGAAGGCCTGGCCCTGCTCGGGAATGGTCTGCGCCTCGTGGATGACGAGGCCGGCGATGGTCGTCGCCTCCTCGTCCGGCAGGTCCCAGTCCATGGCCCGGTTGAGGTCGCGGATCGGCACCGAGCCGTCGACGTTGATGGAGCCGTCCGGCAGCGGCCGCACGCCCTGCACGATGATGTCGTGCTCGTCCTTGATGTCGCCGACGATCTCCTCGATGATGTCCTCGAGGGTGATGAGGCCCATCACCTCCCCGTATTCGTCGACGACGAGGGCAAAGTGCGTCTTCTTGGAGAGGAAGGCGCGCAGCTGGTCGACGAGGCCGGTCGTGTCCGGCACGAACCACGCCGGCAGGGCGATCTTCTCGATGTCGAGCTTCTCCGCGTCGCCGCCGGCGGCGGCAAGCGCCCGGAGCAGGTCCTTGGCGTGCAGGATGCCGATGATGTTGTCGCCCGTGCCCCGCCACAGGGGCAGGCGCGTATAGGGCGAGGAGAGCACCTCGCTGACGAGTTCCTGTGGCGGCAGGTCGGCGTTGATGGTGCGCATCTTGGTGCGATGGACCATCACGTCCGAGACCTCGAGGTCCTGCAGGTCGAGGAGCCCGCCGAGCATGTCGCGGTCGTCCTTCACCACGCCGCCCTCGCGGTGCAGCAGGTCGACCGTGCCGCGCAGCTCCTCGTGGGCGGAGAGGATCGCCTGGTTCTCGCCGATGCGGATGCCGAAGGGCCTGAGCGTCAGCCGCACGACGGCCTCGACGGCAAGGGCGAGCGGCCCGAACAGGGCCACGATGAAGGCGACCGGCCGCGAGACGAGGAGCGCCACCCGGTCAGGGGAGTTGATGGCGACGGTCTTCGGCATCACCTCGGAAAAGACGACCACGAGCACGGTCATCGCCGCCGTCGCATAGATCACCCCGGCGCTGCCGAAGAGTGCGACCAGCACGCTCGTCGCCAGGGACGAGGCGAGAATGTTGACGATGTTGTTGCCGATGAGGATGGCGCCGATCAGCCGCTCGCGCATGGCGAGCAGGCGGTTGACGATGCTGGCATTCGCATCGCCGCCCTTCTCCAGCGCATGCATGCGTGCACGCGAGGCGCCGGTCAGCGCCGTCTCGGAGCCGGAGAAGAAGGCCGAGAGAATGAGGCAGATGAAAACGGTCCCGAGCGCAAGCCAAAGGTCGGCCGTCATGACGGCTGCAGTTCCTCCGTGAGAAAATCGCGCACGGCGCCCGCCTCGATGCCCTTGGCGACGAAGCTCTCGCCGATGCCGCGCGCCAGAATGAAGGTGAGCGCCCCGCGCTCCACCTTCTTGTCCTGGCCCATGGCGTCGATGAGGCTGTCCGCCGTACCGACGCCGCCGGGCACGTCCTGAAGCCGCGACGGCAGGCCGACGGCCTGCAGATGCCGGGCGACGCGCACCGCATCCTGGCCGGGGCACAGGCCGAGCCGCTGCGAGAAGCGGAAGGCGAGGGCAAGGCCGATGGCCACCGCCTCGCCGTGCACGAGGCGGCTGCCGTCGTAGCGGCAGGCGCGCTCGAGCGCATGGGCGAAGGTGTGGCCGAGGTTGAGCAGCGCCCGCTCGCCCGTCTCGCGCTCGTCACGCGAGACGATGGCGGCCTTGGCGGCGCAGCTCACGGCCACCGCATGGTCGCGCTCGTCGCCGGGGGCGAAGACGCGCGCGCCGTTCGCCTCGCACCAGTCGAAGAAGCCGGCGTCGTTGATGAGGCCGTATTTCACCACCTCGGCATAGCCGGCGCGGAACTCCCGCGCGGGCAGCGTGTCGAGCAGCGCCGTGTCGGCAAGCACCAGGCTCGGCTGGTGGAAGGCACCGACGAGGTTCTTGCCGTGGGGCGAGTTGATGCCGGTCTTGCCGCCGACGGAGGAATCGACCTGCGCGAGCAGCGTCGTCGGCACCTGCACGAAGCGCACGCCGCGCCGCACGACCGCGGCGGCGAAGCCCGCAAGATCGCCGACCACGCCGCCGCCGAGCGCGATGACGAGGTCACCGCGCTCGATGCGCGCGGCGAGGATGCCGTCGCACACTTCGGCGAACCGGGCGTAGCTCTTCGAGGACTCGCCGGCCGGCACGGTGACGAGGGCCGTCGTGAGGCCGGCGGCTGCGAGGGAGGCCTCGAGCGCCGCCGCATGCAGCGGCGCGACCGTCTCGTCGCTGACGATGGCGCAGGCGGCGGGCTTGAGCGCCGCCACGGCGGAGCCCGCCTCGGCGAGGACGCCGCGGCCGATCCGGATGTCGTAGGACCGCTCGCCGAGCGACACGCTGACGACGCGCGCAGGGGTGGCGGGGCGGGCGGGGGAAGGGGATGTTGTCACGGTAGGGCCCGTTATGCGCGGCCGGCGGGCGATTGGAGGAAGGCGGAGAGGCGCCGGATGATGTCCTCCACCACCGCCTCGTGCGGGGCATCGCGCGAGATCACGGTGATGGCGGCCTCGGCATAGACCGGATAGCGCAGCTCGATGAGCCCGCGCAGGGTCTTTTCCGGATCGGGCGTCTGCAGCAGCGGCCGGTTGGGGCGCTTGCGCACGCGCCTGATCAGCACGTCGAGGTCGGCCTTGAGCCACACCGAGATCCCGGCTTCGGCGATTCGGGCGCGCGTTTCCGCGTTCATGTAGGCGCCGCCGCCAGTGGCGAGCACCTGCGGCCCCTCGCCGAGCAGCCGCTCGATCACCCGCCGCTCGCCGTCGCGGAACGCGGTCTCGCCATGGGCGGCGAAGATCTCGGGGATCGTCATGCCGGCCGCCGCCTCGATTTCGTTGTCGGCATCGACGAAGGTGAGGCCGAGCCTTGCGGCGAGCCGCCGCCCGACCGTGCTCTTGCCCGCGCCCATCATGCCCACGAGCACGATCGAGCGCGTGCCGAGGCTGCGGCGCAGCGCGTCGGGCGCGAGGGCGGCCGGTGGAGCCTCGTCGTCCACGGTCGCCATGTCCTGATAGCTCGTCATCTTGGTATTCACTCTTCGATGCTTCACTATCACGGACGGGAAAGCCGCGCCACGGTGGCCGCGGCATGGATTTTGACGGCAGGCTCCGACACGTGCCCACCCTGTTCCGCTTTCTCTTCGTCGTCGGGTTCATCGTCGGCGCCGTCTATGCCGGCATGTTCGCGCTCGCCACCTTCGTCGAGCCGCAGGAGCGCGAGATCACGGTGACCATTCCCAATTCCCGCCTCGGCAAGTGACCCCGGCAGCTGACCATGCGCGACGACCGGTTGATCGCCCTCTATCTCGACATGCTGGCGGCCGAGCGCGGCGCCTCCGCCAACACGCTCGCCGCCTACGGGCGCGATCTCGAAGACTACACCACCTTCCTCGCCGCGGCGGGCACGGGCCTGACGGATGCGGATGCGGCGACGGTGCGCGCCTATCTGCAGGACGTGCACGCCCGCGGCTTCAAGGCGAGCTCGGCGGCGCGCCGCCTGTCGGCCGTCAGGCAGCTGCACAAGTTCCTCTATGCCGAGGGCTATCGCGGCGACGACCCGACCGGCGCCATCGAGGGGCCGAAGCAGGGCCGGCCGCTGCCGAAGGTGCTCAGCGTCGCCGAGGTCGACCGGCTCATCGCCACGGCGCACGAGGGCATCGACGACGAGAAGCGCCCCCTGCGCGAGCGCCGCCGCGCCGCCCGTCTCGCCTGCCTCCTCGAGCTCATCTACGCCACCGGGCTGCGCGTGTCGGAGCTCGTCTCGCTGCCCGTGGCCGCGGCGCGCACGAAGGAGCGCTTCCTCCTCGTCAAGGGCAAGGGCGGCAAGGAGCGGCTGGTGCCGCTGACGGAGGCAGCGCGCCGGGCGATGCGGACGTGGCTCGACCTCGCCGCCACGGGCGAGGCCGCGGACAGGCCCTCGCCCTGGCTCTTCCCGGCCGACAGCGAGAGCGGCCACCTGACCCGCCAGGCCTTCGCGCGCGAGTTGAAGGACCTCGCCATCGCCGCGGGCCTCGATCCGGCGCGCGTCAGCCCGCACGTGCTGCGGCACGCCTTCGCCAGCCACCTCCTGCAGAACGGCGCGGACCTGCGCATCGTGCAGGAGCTGCTCGGCCACGCCGACATCGCCACGACCCAGATCTATACCCATGTGCTCGACGAGCGGCTGAAGGCCATGGTGCGCGACCTGCATCCGCTGGCGGATGAGGGGTGAGAGCGTCATATGCCCGCCATGGCACCTGCGGTATGGCCGCAGGATGACAGGCCTCCTGCCCGAAACCACGCCCCATGCCGCCGGCATGCTCGATGTCGGCGACGGGCACCGCATCTATTGGGAGACCGGCGGCAATCCGCAGGGTGAGCCGGCGGTCGTGCTTCACGGCGGGCCGGGCTCCGGCATCTCCGCCGGTGCGCTGCGCTATTTCGATCCGCTGCGCTGGCGCATCGTGCTCTTCGACCAGCGCGGCTGCGGCCGCAGCACGCCCCATGCGAGCGCCCCCGGCACAGACCTGTCGGCGAACACGACGGCCCATCTCGTCGCCGATGTCGAGCGGCTGAGATGCCATCTCGGCATCGCGCGCTGGCTCGTCCTCGGCGGCTCCTGGGGTTCCACGCTGGCGCTCGCCTATGCGGCGCGCCATCGCGAACGCGTCGCGGCCATGGTGCTCTACAGCATCGCCCTGACGAGCGCCGCGGAGATCGACTGGATCACGCGCGGCGTCGGCATGTTCTTTCCCGAGGCGTGGGAACGCTTCTGCAGCGGGGTGCCGCTCGAAGCGCGCGACGGCAGCCTCGTCGAGGCTTATCACCGCCTGCTCGTACACCCCGACCCCGCCGTGCACGGCAAGGCGGCCCGCGACTGGTGCGACTGGGAGGCCGCGATCCTCGCCGTCCATCCCGGCCATCGCCCGCATCCGCGCTGGGACGATACCGCCTTCCGCCTCGGCTTCGCGAGGCTCGTCACCCACTATTGGCGCCATGCCGGCTGGTTCGGGGAGGGCGAACTGCTCGCCGCGGCGGAGGGCTTCGGCGAGATCCCCGCCGTCCTCGTCCATGGCCGGCTCGACTTCGGCGGACCGCTGGTGACGCCCTGGCGCCTCGCGCGCCGCTGGCCCGGCAGCGAACTCGTCCTCGTCGGCGGGGCCGGCCACGACGCCCGCGACCCCGGCATGGCCGAGGCGGTCGCCGCAGCCGTCGGCAAGATGCCGGCGGCGTGAGCCGGGCCGGTGGCCGCACTTGCCTCGCCGCCGCGCTCATGTACAAGGATCTGGTGATCGACCGGCGGGCCCAGGGCTCCGGTGTCGTGCCTGATCGGGCCGGGCGCCCGACCCACAGCGGGCGGGCATGAATTGAAACTCGATTTCTTCACGCTCTACGTCATCATCCTCCTCAACTCGCTGACCCTGACCTTCGTCTGGGGGGCCATCTGCTACGCCTACTGGACGTTCGAGGCCGCGCGCTACTGGCTGGCGAGCTGCATTCTCACCACGCTCGGCGGCTGCCTTCTGGCGCTCGAGGCGTTGCCCTTCGGCAATGCCTTCATCGTTGCGGGCAACGCCTGCATCATCTTCGGTTTCGCCGTCACATGGGGCGGTGTGCGCGTGTTCTACGGGGCAAGGCCGCGCTGGGATGTGGCCATTGCCCTCACGGTGGTCGCGAGCCTCGCCATGGCGCTGTTCCTCGACAGCCGCCCCGGCCTCAACATGGCGACGGCCGGCGGCCAAGTCGCGGCCGTCGGTCTGGCGGCGCTCACCCTTCTCAGAAACGGCAGGCGGCGTCTCGGCGCGCTCGTCGCCGCTTCCGCCATGGGCCTCGCCCTCCTCGGCCATGGGGCCGAATTCGCGACGAACGGCCTGCGCCTTGCCGGGCTGATGACGACGGAGGCGTATTATGCGGTCGCTGCCGTCTTCCTCGTCGCCGTCATTTTCGGCGGAGGCGTCTGGAATCTCGGCTTCGTGCTGATGGCGGTCGACCGCCTGCGCTCCGAGCTCGCGGCCCTGGCACAGGAGGACGACCTCACAGGACTGCCCAACCGTCGCCGCTTCATGCAGGCGAGCGAGCGCCTCGAGGCGATCGGCCGGCGCACGGGCCAGGGCTTCTCGCTGTTGCTGATCGACCTCGATTGTTTCAAGGAGATCAACGATCGTTACGGCCACGCCGCCGGCGATGCCTGCCTCGTGCATTTTGCCGCACTCGCCTCCTCGCGCCTGCGCAAGGGCGACATGCTCGCCCGCCTCTCCGGCGACGAGTTCTGCGTCAGCCTGCCTGGCGCCGATCTCGCCAGGGCCGCGACCGTGGCCGGCGATCTCGTCAACCTCGTCGCGGCGAACCCCTGTCTGTGGCGGGGCGAGACGATCTTTCTCTCCATCAGTGTCGGCATCGCCGAATGGCGGCCCGACATGGAGGCCGGACCGGCGCGGATCATCGAGGAAGCCGATGCCGCGCTCTATGCCACCAAGAAGCGCGGCCGCAACGGCTTTTCCGTGGCCGCCGAGGCGCTGGCGGTCACATGAACACGCTCGCCGCGTGACAAATGCGATGCGCGACTGCATGCCATCATGCCAAGTCGGCGACTATATAATATATAATACCAATATCACTTATTGAATGTATAGTACTATGCCGCGTGGTTCCGTTTTGCTTGTTCGTGATATTTCGCGAGGACTTCATTATGGGTATGGAAGTGGATAATAATACAATTCCATCTTCTGGGGCGGGCGAGGGGGCGGCGGCTGCCCGGTTCCGGGACGCGGCGCAGGCGGGATCGGGGCGCCGGGTCCGCGGGCCCGCGTTGGCCGAGATCCCCTTGGGTGCGCCCAGCGTGACGATCAGCTATCGGCCGGACCGCTCGGTGGTCATCCACCTCGGAGATCCGGTGCCGATTAACGGGGCGGCGGCATCGCAGGGGCCTTCCCGTGCACAGTCGGTCGCGATCGACATTCCCGAGGAACAGGTCATCGGTTCCTGGCTGGCGTCCTCCGTCCCGCAGGAGCTTGACGAGGATGTGCGCGCGGCCCTCGGCCTGCATCTCGAGGGCGTGAGCCGTCGCCTGACCGAAAAAGGAGAGCGGCTCGAGGACATCAGGGCGCTGGCGCTCAAGGCGTTGCGGCGCGATGTCCTGACGGCCGCGGCGTGCGGGGCGGTCAATGCCGTTCCCGCCATGACGGCCGGATGGGCGGCCGACTTCACGCCGAATTTCTTCGCCGAGGCGGAAAAACTGGGCAATCCGCTTGGCAAGGCGGCCGCCACGGCGGCGCAGGCGGGAGCCTTCGAGCACGCGGCCGATGTGCTTGGCTGCTATCTGCTGTCGTTGCGCGTGGTGCCCGCAGTCGGTGACCGGTTCTATCTGGCGCCGAACGTGGAAAAGCTGGTCGAGCCGGCGGCCAAGGCCAACAAGGCCATGGAGCTCGGGCAATGGCAGGTCTTCCGCAACCGGTTCCTGACCAACCAGACGGGATCGGTGCGCAACCTTCTGCTGCTCCCCATCGCCGTCGCGGTGGAGGCGGCCTCCTCGCCGAGGACGGCCGGCGTCGTCGACAAGATCGTCAACAACGCGCTGCGCATGCCGGGTGGCGCCATCAAGGACGGCATCCGCTATGGCATCGAATACCAGGCCGGCCGTTATGGCCCGTTGTGGCTGTTCGGCAGGCGCGACTGGGAGGAGGTTTACGACGCCCTGAAGGCCTCCCCGCCCTACGAGCCTGCCCTCAACGCCGGCCGCAAGGTCGCATTGCTGCCCTACGATGCCGTGCGCAGCCTCGGCGACAACCTGAAGGATGCCGTGTCCGTCGAGAATGTCGCGCTGGGTGGATGGCTCGTCGGCGGCTTGAGTGCCTATGCCGTGACGAGGACGGCCGTCAAGGATGCGGTCGAGGGGTCCGGGGCGAGCCGGCTCTGGGGCGATGCGGCCGGAAGGCTGGCAGCCTTTCCCCTGAGAGTGCCGCTGTCCGGCATCTACGACAACGCCTCGATCAAGGAGGCGGTCAGGACCGTGGCGGGAAGCGCGATGCGAACCGTTTCCCGCACCCTGGAAGGCTGGGCCGGGGGAGCGGCCCGGCCCGCCGGCGAGGTGGAGGCGCCCGAAGCGGTCGTCGTGGTGCCACGGCAGGATCCTGGCGAGTCGCAGCAGGCGGCAGCGACCGACGCTCCGCCCCACGCCTGACGCAAGGAGCCGCAGCTTCAGCTGCGGCTCCTCTCCCCGCGATCAGTTCAGCGGCACGCCGGCCGGCCGGCGCTCGCGCACCACCGGCGTGTCGCCGATGACGAGGCCCTCCGGCACCGCCGTGACCGGAACGGTTTCGCCGTCCTTCACCCGGCCGGCGAGGATCATCTCGGCGAGCGGGTCCTGCACGTTCTTCTGGATCACGCGCTTCAGGGGGCGTGCGCCGTAGGCCGGGTCGTAGCCCTTGGTCGCCAGCCATTCGCGCGCCGCCTCGTCGAGCGCGAGCGTGATCTTGCGGTCCTCGAGCAGCCGGGCGAGGCGCTTGAGCTGGATGTCGACGATCGAGCCCATCTGCTCGGGTCTCAGGCGGTGGAAGAGGATGATCTCGTCCACGCGGTTGAGGAACTCCGGCCGGAAGTGGGTCTTGACCACCCCCATCACCTCCTCGCGCACGGCCTCCGAATCCTCGCCCGCCTTCTGCGCGACGAGATATTCGGCCCCGAGGTTCGAGGTCATGATGATGAGCGTGTTGCGGAAGTCGACCGTGCGGCCCTGCCCGTCCGTCAGCCGCCCGTCGTCGAGCACCTGCAGGAGCACGTTGAACACGTCCGGATGCGCCTTCTCGATCTCGTCGAATAGCACCACCTGGTAGGGCCGCCGGCGCACGGCCTCCGTCAGCGCGCCGCCCTCCTCGTAGCCGACATAGCCGGGAGGGGCGCCGATGAGCCGGGCGACCGAGTGCTTCTCCATGTATTCCGACATATCGATGCGCACCAACGCCGTCTCGTCGTCGAAGAGGAAGGCGGCGAGCGCCTTCGTCAGCTCCGTCTTGCCGACGCCGGTGGGGCCGAGGAACATGAAAGAGCCGATCGGACGGTTCGGGTCCTGCAGGCCGGCGCGCGCGCGGCGCACGGCGGTCGACACCGCCTCCACCGCCTCGCTCTGGCCGACGACCCGGCGCGCCAGCTGCTCCTCCATCTTGAGGAGCTTCTCCTTCTCGCCCTCGAGCATCTTGTCGACGGGCACGCCCGTCCAGCGCGACACCACCTGGGCGATGTTGTCGGGCGTCACCGCCTCCTGCACCACGCCGGCGCCGTCCCCCTTGCCGTCGGCCTTGGCCTCGGTCTCGGCCAGTTCGCGCTCGAGTTGCGGAATGATGCCGTAGGCGAGCTCGCCGGCGCGCTGGTACTCGCCCTTGCGCTGGGCGATGGCGAGGTCGTTGCGCGCCTCGTCGAGCTTCTTCTTCAGCTCCGCGGCGCGGCCGAGCTTGTCCTTCTCCGCCTGCCAGGCAGCGGTCAGCACCGAGGACTGCTCCTCGAGCTCGGCGAGCTCCTTCTCGAGGCGCACGAGCCGGTCCTTGGAGGCGGCATCGCTCTCCTTCTTCAGGGCCTCGGCTTCGATCTTGAGGCGCACGATCTCGCGGTCGAGCGAATCGAGCTCCTCCGGCTTGGAATCGACCTGCATCCGAAGGCGCGCCGCCGCCTCGTCGACGAGGTCGATGGCCTTGTCGGGCAGGAAGCGGTCGGTGATGTAGCGGTTCGACAAGGTCGCGGCCGCGACGAGCGCTGCGTCCTGGATGCGCACGCCGTGGTGCTGCTCGTACTTCTCCTTGAGGCCGCGCAGGATGGAGACCGTGTCCTCCACCGTCGGCTCGGAGACGAAGACGGGCTGGAAGCGCCGGGCGAGCGCCGCGTCCTTCTCCACGTGCTTGCGGTATTCGTCGAGGGTCGTCGCGCCGACGCAGTGCAATTCGCCCCGGGCGAGCGCGGGCTTCAACAGGTTCGAGGCGTCCATCGCCCCGTCCGCCTTGCCGGCGCCGACGAGCGTGTGCATCTCGTCGATGAACAGGATGATGCCGCCCTCGGCCGCCTGCACCTCCTGCAGCACGGCCTTCAGCCGCTCCTCGAACTCGCCGCGATATTTCGCGCCGGCGATGAGCGAGCCCATGTCGAGGGCGAGCAGGCGCTTGTCCTTCAGGCTCTCGGGCACGTCGCCGTCGACGATCCTGAGGGCGAGGCCCTCGACGATGGCCGTCTTGCCGACGCCGGGCTCGCCGATGAGCACGGGGTTGTTCTTGGTGCGCCGCGACAGCACCTGGATGGTGCGGCGGATCTCCTCGTCACGGCCGATGACGGGATCGAGCTTGCCCTCGCGCGCCGCCTGGGTGAGGTCGC
This sequence comes from Chelatococcus caeni, assembly GCF_014196925.1. GTDB lineage: Bacteria > Pseudomonadota > Alphaproteobacteria > Rhizobiales > Beijerinckiaceae > Chelatococcus_A > Chelatococcus_A caeni. The sequence goes on from NZ_JACIEN010000006.1 coordinate 237,520, forward strand.
GAGCATATTTCTTGAGGGCGTCGTAGCCTTCCTCGGCCGAGGCGGTGTCGGCCTTGCGGCCCTGGCGCAGGGCCTCGATGGCGGCATTGAGGCCCTGGGCCGTGACGCCGGCCTTCGCCAGCGCCTTGCCGGCCTCGGTGTCCTTCTCGATGGCGAGGGCGATGAGCAGCCGCTCGGCGGTGACGAAGCTGTCGCCCGCCTTGTCCGCCGCCTTCTCGGCCGTGTCGAACACCCGGGCAAGACCGGGCGAGAGATAGAGCTGGCCGGAGCCGCCCTCCACCTTCGGCAGCTTGGCGAGCGCCTGTTCGGCGAGTTGCAGCGCCTCGCGCGAGCGTCCGCCGGCGCGGTCGATGAGGCCGGCCGCGAGCCCTTCGGGATCGTCGAGCAGCACCTTCAGGAGATGTTCGGGCGAGAACTGCTGGTGGCCCTCGCGCAGGGCGAGCGCCTGCGCGGACTGCAGGAAGCCCTTCGAGCGGTCGGTGTACTTGTCGACGTTCATCAATACCTCCTCGAGGCCACGCCGCCCGCCAGATGATGCCCGGGAAGGCGCCCCCCATTCAACGGATTTGCCGGCCGGAAGACCCCGTTGCGGCGATCCTCGGTACGGCTGCGGCATCGGTCATTGCGCCGCGTCAATCATGTAGGTGTTGCACAGTAGCCACATCAAGAGGGCGGGCGCCGATGCAATCCGCTTATCCGCGAAAAGGCCGACACGGCCGCGCCAAAACGAAAAAGGCGGGCTCGTGGCCCGCCTTTTGCGAAGTCGTTACGATGGCTCGGGCTCACTCGCCGGCGGGCACCTTGTCGTCGGCGGCCTTGCGGGCGCGGGGACGGCGGGTGGCGCGGGGCTTCTCCTCCGCCGGAGCGCTCTCGACGGCAGCCTCCTCGGCCGGCGCGGCGGCCTTGCGGCGGCGCGTGCGCTTGGGGGCTGCCTCTTCGGCAGCCGCCGGCTCATTCGCCGAGGCGGGCGCCTCATCCTCGTCGACCGGGGCGATCGGCGTGCGCACGGGCGTCGTCAGGAAAGCCGGCAGGCCGGCCTTTTCCTCGCTCTCGGCGCGCCGCGCCTCGCCCGCGGCATTGCCGTTCACATAGGCCGGCCGGGGGCCGCGCTCGCGCCGCTCGCCGCGCTCTTGGCGGTCGCCGCGGTCCTGGCGGTCGCTGCGGTCCTGGCGCTCGCCTCGTTCCGGACGATCACCGCGGTCCTGCCGCTCGCCGCGGTCCTGGCGCATCTGGCGGTCGCCGCGCGGGCCACGCTCGAAGCGCTGCGGGCGCTCGGGCCGGGCCTCGCCGTCGTCGTCGGCGAAGGTCTCGCCGCGGACGTCCGGCTGGGGAGCGCCAAGCTCGTGCACGGCCGGCTGGCCCTGCCCCTGGCCGTAGCCGAAACCGTTGCCTTCCTCGGCATCGAGATCGTCGCGCTCGTCGTCATACGGCCGCTGGAAGCCGCCGTAGGTCTGCTGCAGCTGCGACTGCGCCGCCGCGATGATGCGGAAATAATGTTCCGCGTGCTGGAAATAATTCTCGGCCGCGACCGGATCGCCGGAAGCCTGGGCGTCGCGCGCCAACTGGCTGTATTTCTCGGCGATATGTTGGGCGGTGCCACGCACCTTCACGTCCGGACCGTTCGACTCGTAGCTTCTCGTCAGCGGGTTGGGACCCTTGCGGTTGCGCCCCCGCATACGCCTGTTCTGACCTGGTCTCATCTATTGTCTCTTTGAAGCTTCCTGAACCGCATGACATCCCGACGCCGCAGACCATCCCGGGCGGAAGACCGCCGAGAGGCATTGAGCGAGCCGGTTGGTTCGGATCGCATGCCGAACCGAAGGGGCTTGTCAGCCGAGAACGTCATGTAACAGCGGCAATGATCCGAGGGCGAGCGAGCTCTCCGGATACTTCCCCGGCCGCGCCGAACCGACGTCGCCTCGTCGTCCGACGCTTCATGCCAGGCGCAGACGCATCCCGGCACTCCGAAGACTTGATGTTCGCGCCGACCCGGAGGCTTGCTGTCGCAACCTCGACCGGGCTTGCTGAAGCCAGATCATTTGTCGTGGAGCGCGATTCCTGACCGGACACTAGCGGCTTTGACCGTGACCGCCAAGCCTTTTTTGCGCTCCGGCCCGGCGGGTGGCCTTCGCTGGCAGGCTCAGCGGTCCGCCTCGACGAGGACCGTGCGGGCGATGCCCCCGAGGTCGGCATGGACCGTTATCCGTCCGCGCCCGGCGAAGAGGCCTGCGACGGCTCCGTCCTGCCCCTCGCCGACTTCGAGCGCCGCAAGACCGCCCGCCGCGAGGAGACGCGGTGCGTCCGCCGCCAGGGCCCGATAGGCATCCAGTCCATCGCGACCGCCGTCGAGGGCAAGGAGCGGGTCGTACTGCCGCACCTCCGGCGCGAGCCCGGGGATCACGGCGCTCTCGATATAGGGCGGGTTGGAGACGAGGACGTCGACCGGCCCCGCAGCGGCCGTGGACCAGTTGCCGACGATGAAATGCGCCCGGGCGGCGAGGCCGAGGCGCTCGGCGTTGCCGCGGGCCGTCTGCGCCGCCTCCAGGGCGCGGTCGATGCCGAGGCCCGTCGCCTGCGGCAGTTCGTGCAGCAGGGCGAGGAGGATGCAGCCGGTGCCGGTGCCGACGTCGACGATGGCGAGCGGCGCATCGGCGCGGCCCTGCGCCCTGAGCGTCTTCAGCACCGCCTCGACGAGCGTCTCGGTATCGGGCCGCGGCTCGAGAGTCGCGGGCGACAGACGGAAGGGCAGGCCCCAGAACTCCCGCTCGCCGAGGATGCGCGCCACCGGCTCGCGATCGAGCCGGCGCGCCGCAAAGGCGGCGAGGTGCTTCGAGCCGGCTTCGCCGAGCGGCTCCGCCGGTGTGGCGGCGAGCTCCGCGCCGGCGATGCCGAGTGCTGCCAGCAGGAGAAGGCGGGCGTCGAGCGCCGGGCTGTCGATGCCGGCTGCCGCGAAGGACGTGCGCAAGTGCCGCAGGGCTTCCTGGCGCGTCGTGGTCGGCATCAAGGGCGGAACCGGAATGGGCATGGTCGTCGGGGTGATTCTCCCGCTCCATCGCAAACGGAGGAGGGGACATGTGGTGCCCGCTTGTTCGCGGGCCGCTGGGCCTGCATAAGGCGCCGTCTTATCCGCCTCGGAACCTCCGCATGCAAGCCTTCTCTCCCTTCGAGCAGCTCGCCGAAGCCCTCCTGCCGCATCTGCCGGTCTCGTCCGACGGTTCGCACGACCTCGGCCACCTGCGGCGGGTGTGGCACAACGCCTTCGCCATTCAGGCCGAGGAAGGCGGGGAGGCCAGGGTCGTCGCGGCGGCGGTCCTGCTGCACGACTGCGTCCATGTGGAGAAGAACGCGCCGCAGCGCAGCCGCGCCTCCCGTCTCGCCGGCGAGCGCGCCGCCGCGATCCTCGCCGGGCTCGGCTGGCCGGTGGAGGAGGTCGCCGACGTCGTCCATGCCATCGAGGCGCACAGCTTCACGGCCGGCATCGCGCCGCGCACGCTGGAGGCGAAGATCGTGCAGGACGCCGACAGGCTCGACGCCATCGGCTTCATCGGCGTCGCGCGCTGCTTCTACATCGCCGGCCGCCTCGGCTCCGCGCTCTACGATCTCGACGACCCCGACGCGGCGCACCGCCCGCTCGACGGCACGCGCTTCGCGCTCGACCACTTCCCGGAGAAGCTGCTGCGTCTCGGCGACGGCTTTCAGACCCCGGCCGGCCGCCGCCGCGCGCAGGAGCGCATGGCGGCGATGCGCGGCTTCCTGGAGGGATTCCGGGCGGAGATATGAAGGCAGCTTCGCTGGGCGACACGTGCCTTCTCCCTCCCCCACGAAGTGGCGGGGAGGGTCGGGGTGGGGGGCGGGTCAGCAGGCAGGCTGTTCGAAACCGGTCGCACGCCAAGAAGCACCAGCGTCGTGGGGCGGCACTGCCCCCCACCCCTAACCCTCCCCGCCGCAGGCGGGGGGAGGGGATGGGCCGCGCGCTTGGCGGTGTCCTGCGCTCCTTTATCCCTCCTGCGCGGCGAGCTGCGCCGCCTGGTGCTCGGTCGTCAGGGCGTCGATCACCTCGTCGAGGGCCGTGCCCATCATCACCTCCTCGAGCTTGTAGAGGGTGAGGCCGATGCGGTGATCGGTGAGGCGTCCCTGCGGGAAGTTGTAGGTGCGGATGCGCTCGGAGCGGTCGCCGGAGCCGACCTGCGCCCGCCGGTCGGCGGCGCGCTCCGCGTCCTTGCGCTGGCGCTCGGCGTCGTAGAGCCGCGAGCGCAGGAGCGCCATGGCCTTGGCGCGATTGCGGTGCTGCGAGCGTTCGTCCTGCACCAGGACGACGATGCCGGTCGGCAGATGCGTGATGCGCACAGCCGATTCGGTCTTGTTGACGTGCTGGCCGCCGGCGCCGCCGGCGCGCATGGTGTCGACCCTGAGGTCGCCTTCGTCGATGGCGAAGTCGACCTCCGCCGCTTCCGGCAGCACGGCGACGGTGGCGGCGGAGGTGTGGATGCGGCCCGAGGCCTCCGTCTCCGGCACGCGCTGCACGCGGTGGACCCCGGATTCGAACTTGAGGCGGGCGAAGACGCCGCGCCCCTTCACCTCGGCGATGATCTCCTTGTAGCCGCCGACGGTGCCCTCGCTCTCCGACAGGATCTCGACGCTCCAGCCCTTGAGGTCGGCGTAGCGGCTGTACATGCGGAAGAGGTCGCCGGCGAAGAGGGCCGCCTCGTCCCCGCCCGTGCCGGCGCGGATCTCGAGGATGGCGCTCTTCTCGTCGGCCTCGTCCTTCGGCAGCAGCATCAGCTTGAGGGCATGCGCCGCCTCACCCACCGCCTCGCGCGCCTGCGGCAGCTCCTCTTCGGCGAGGGCGCGCATCTCGGCATCGGTCGCGGGGTCGTCGAGAAGGGTCTCGATGTCCTCGAGGTTCTTCCGGGCGCCCTCGAAGGCATCGATGGCGACGACAACGGGGTCGAGCTCGGCGAGTTCGCGTGACAGGGTGACGAAATCGTCCGCCCCGGCGCCGGCCGCCAGCGTCGCGGTCAGGATGTCGCGCCGCGCCCTGATGGCGTCGAGCCGCTCGCGCGGTGGAGTAAAGATCTGGTCGGACATGGCTTTTCCGAAATGCGGCTGCTTCGATGCGGCTGCCCGGGCCTCGCCCGCAGCCGTGGAACCGGATGCGCGGCAGCGTCGCTACAACGGGACGTCGTTCGCCTCGGCGAAGCGCAGGAGCGCCTTGCGCAGGGACAGGTCACCATCCCCCGCGAGCAGCCGCTCCATCTCGGCCGTGATGGCGCCGGCATCGAGCTTGAGCAGCATGGCCTTCACGGGCCCGACGGCGGACGGCGACATCGACAGCCGCCGGTAGCCGAGGCCGATGAGCGCCATGGCCTCGAGCGGCCGGCCGCCGATCTCGCCGCAGACGGTGACGGGGCAGCCGAGCGCGTCGGCCCGCTCGGCGACGACCTTGAGGGCCCGGAGCGCCGGCCGGCACAGCGGGTCGAACCGCGCCGAGACCTGGCGGTTCTCCCGGTCGGCGGCGAAGAGGAACTGCATCAGGTCGTTGGAGCCGACCGACATGAAGTCGACCCGGCGCGCGACCTCGTCGATGTGGAAGAGGAGCGAGGGCACCTCGACCATGACGCCGAGCGACAGCGAAGCGGGCGGCGGATGGCCGTGCCGGGCAAGATGCGCCTCTTCCCGCGCCACGATGGCCTTCGCCATCTCGAATTCCTCGACGGTCGCGACCATCGGGAACATGATCCTGAGGTGGTGCCCGGCGCCGGCGCGCAGCAGGGCGCGCACCTGCGAGCGCAGCAGCCCCGGCCTGTCGAGGCCGATGCGGATGGCGCGCCAGCCGAGCGCGGGGTTCTCCTCCTCCACCTGTTTCATGTAGGGCAGCACCTTGTCGCCGCCGATATCGAGTGTGCGGAAGGTGACGGGGAGGCCCTGCGCGGCTTCCAGCACGCTCGCATAGAGCGCGAGCTGTTCGCCGGTGGTCGGCAGGCGCTGCGCCACCATGAACTGGATTTCGGTGCGGAACAGGCCGACCCCGGCGGCATTCGTCTCCGCCAGGTGCGGCATGTCGACGATGAGGCCGGCATTGATGTTGAGGTCGATCTCGAGGCCGTCGCGCGTGCGGCTGGGCACGTCGCGCAGGCTGCGGTACTGCTCCTGCCGGCGGGCGCGCAGCCGCGCCTTCTCCGCATAGGCCGCCTCGACGTCGGGCGCCGGGCGGATCTGCACCTCGCCCGCGCCGCCGTCGACGATGATGGCGTCGCCCTGCTCGACGAGGCTCGTGATGTTCTCGACCTCGCCGACCGCGGGGATGCCGAGCGCCCTGGCGACGATGGCGATATGGCTGGTCGGGCCGCCTTCCTCGAGGATCACGCCCCTGAGATGCGCCCGGTCGTAGTCGAGCAGCGCCGCGGGCCCCATCGAGCGGGCCACCAGGATGGCATTCTCCGGCAGGCCTTCCCGGCTGGTCGCGAGGTCCGTGCCGGCCAGCGTGTGCAGCAGCCGGTTGGCGAGGTCGTCGAGATCGTGCAGGCGCTCGCGCAGATAGGGGTCGGTCTGGCGCAGGAGACGGGCGCGGGTGTCGGACTGTACGCGCTCGACCGCCGCCTCCGCGGTGAGGCCGGTCAGCACCGCCTCGCGGATGCGGCGCAGCCAGCCCTGGTCGTTGGCGAACATGCGCACGGTCTCGAGCACGTCGCGGTGCTCGCCGTGGTGGGCGACGTCGCCGCGCTCGATGAGCTTGTCGATGGCCGCCCGCATGGCGGCGATCGCATCCTCGAGGCGCTGCACCTCCCGCTGCACGTCCTCGGCGATGAGGTTCTTCACGACGACGCGCGGCTCGTGCAGCACCACGTGGCCGAGGCCCACCCCATCGGCGAGGCAGACGCCGCGCTGGTGCAGCGGCCGGCGGATGGCGATGTCGGCGCCGGGGGTCGCGATGGCCTGCAGCTCGCCCGAGGCGATCAGCTCGGCCAGGACCATCGCGGTCGTCTGCAGCGCCTCGATCTCCTCCTCGCTGTAGAGGCGGTGCGCCCGGTTCTGCACCACGAGCACGCCGAGGGTGTTGCCCGCGCGCAGGATCGGCACGCCGAGGAAGGCGTGGTAGATCTCCTCGCCCGTCTCCGGGCGGTAGCTGAAGGCGGGGTGCGACTGGGCGTCGGAGAGGGCGAGCGGCTCGGCCTCGCGGGCGATGAGGCCGACGAGGCCCTCGTCCGCGCGCATGGCCGTCAGGTGGACGGCTTCGCGCTTCAGGCCTTCGGTGGCATAGAGCTCCAGCACGCCGTCGGCGCGCATGACATAGACCGAGCACACCTCCGCCACCATGTTGGCGGCGATCTGGATGACGATCCTGTCGAGCTTCTCCTGCGCGTGGACCGGCTCCGCCATGACCTCGCGGAGGCGGCGCAGGAGAACGCGCGGGCCACCGAGAGCGCCTCGCATCAGCCGGTTCCCGTCATCGGGCTGCTGGCAGCCCGTTCCCTCTTCGTCGGACCGGCGCCGATGATCGACTCCGGCCGACAGCTTCAACTAGCCGTATAACCAAGGTCTTGCTGCACCCGCAAGCCGCCGCGCGCATCAGGGTGCGGATTTCCTCCCCGTCCGCCTCACGCGGGGGAGCGCCTCAGGGCGGCGAACAGGCGCCCGTCGATGGCGAGCAAACCCAGGCCGATCAGGCCCATTCCGGCCAGATGCCTCGCCGCGATGGCCTCGTTGAGGAAGATGGCGCCGAAGAAGACGGCGCTCACCGGGATGAGCAGCGTCACGAGCGACAGATTGACCGCCCCCGCCGCGGTGAGGATGCGGAAGAAGAGGATATAGGCGAGCGCGGTGGAGGCGAGCGCGAGCGCGACGATCGCCGTGACAGGGCCGAGACCGGGTGCCGGCAGCGTCCACGGCTGCTCCACGAGAAGGGCGAGCGGCGTCATCATCGCCGTGGTTGCCGTGAGCTGGCCGGTGGCGGCCACGAGCGGGCTCAGCCCGTAGCCGCGGAAGCGGCGCCCGAAGATGCCGGAGAAGGCGTAGGAGAGCGCCGCGAGAAGAACGGCGACGGCGCCGATGACGTCGGCACCCAGGCCCATGACGGCCGCCGGCCCGATCATCACCGCAACGCCGGCAAAGCCCAGCGCGACGCCGGCGAGCCGGTTGCCGGTCAGCTTTTCGTCGCTCGTCAGGAAATGGGCGACGATGACGGTGAAGACGGGCGTCATGGCGTTGAGGACGGAGGCGACGCCGCTCGGGATGCGCGCCTGTCCCCAGACGATGAGGCTGAAGGGGATGAGGTTGTTGAGGAGGCCCATGATCGCGAAGGCGACCCAGAAGCGGCCGTCGATCGGCAGCCGCTGGCCCGAGAGCCGCAGCACGAGGTTGAGGGCGAGGGCGGCGATGCCGACGCGGGCCAGCACGATAGTGAGCGGCGGCACGGCCTTGACGGCGATGCCGATGAAGAGGAACGAGCCGCCCCACAGGACCGAAAGGGCGATCAGCATCGCCCATTCGGTTGGTCCCATGGCGGGGGTGCGTGGGGTGGCCGTCATCGTGCTCCTCGATCGCTGCCCGTCGCAGCCGCCTGAACGTTAGCCGCGCGCGGGGAGGAGGCCACCCGAAACCGGGCCGGTCTTGCCTGCGCTCTAGGCCTTGTCGAGCCCGTAGAGCGAGTGCAGCGTGCGCACCGCGAGCTCGGTATAGGCCGCGTCGATCAGCACCGAGAACTTGATCTCGGACGTCGTGATGGCGCGGATGTTGATGCCCTTGTCGGCGAGCGCCTTGAAGGCCTTGGCGGCGACGCCGGCGTGGCTGCGCATGCCGACGCCGATGGCGGAGACCTTCACGACGTCGGTCGCGCCCTGCAGCGTGGCATAGTTGATCTCGCCGCGCGCCTTCTCGAGGATCGTCTTGGCGCGCTCATAGTCGGCGGCCGGCACGGTGAAGGTGATGTCGGTCGTCGTCGTGTCGTCGGACACGACCTGGATGATCATGTCGACATTGATGTTGGCATCGGCCAGCGGCACGAAGATCGCGGCGGCGACGCCCGGCTTGTCGGCGACGCGGCGGAGCGTGATCTGGGCCTCGTCCTTGGAATAGGCGATGCCGGTGACGATCTGCTGTTCCACGATATCCTCCTCGTCACAGATCAACGTGCCCGGCTTGGGATCGGCGGGATCGTCGAAGCTGGAACGCACGAAAGTCTTCACATTGTGGGTCATGGCGAGCTCGACCGAGCGCACCTGCAGCACCTTGGCGCCGAGCGAGGCCATCTCGAGCATCTCCTCGAAGGAGACGCGGTCGAGGCGTCGGGCCTGGGGCACGATGCGCGGGTCCGTCGTGTAGACGCCGTCGACGTCGGTGTAGATGTCGCAGCGGTCGGCATGGATGGCGGCGGCGAGCGCCACCGCGCTCGTGTCCGAGCCGCCGCGGCCGAGCGTCGCGATGCGGTTGGTCGGCTGGTGGATGCCCTGGAAGCCGGTGACGACCGCGACCTCGTTGCGCTCCTCGAAATGCTGGATGATGCGCGAGCCGTCGGCGCCCGTGATTCGCGCCGCGCCGTGGGCGCCGTCGGTCAGGATCGGGATCTGCCAGCCCTGCCAGGAGCGGGCCCAGATGCCCATGTCCTGCAGCACGATGGCGAGGAGGCCCGCCGTCACCTGCTCGCCGGAGGCGACGACCGCGTCATATTCGCGCGCGTCGTGCAGGGCCGAGGCCTCCCGGCACCAGCCGACGAGCTCGTTCGTCTTGCCGGCCATGGCCGAGACGACGACCGCCACCTGGTGGCCGGCCTCGACCTCGCGTTTGACGTGCCTGGCCACGTTGCGGATGCGTTCGATATTGGCGACGGACGTGCCGCCGAACTTCATCACCAGACGGGCCATGGCAGGACTGACACCATTTACAGGACGACGGGAGGTGCTACAGCGACCAGGAGCCTGGCGCCAAGCACGCAAAAGGCGCGTATAGATGACGGGAGCCCCCCGCCGTGTCAACGGCGGGGAAAGGCCCGGACAAGGGTGAGGGACATGGCTGGGACGAGGAGCGAGCCGCGGCACGGCACGGGTGAGCGCCGCACGGTGGATGAGCGGGAGGTGGCGCGCTTCGCCGCGCTCGCCGACACCTGGTGGGACCCGCGCGGATCGATGCGCGTGCTGCACAAGTTCAACCCGGTCCGCGTCGGCTACATCCGCGACGAGGCGTCCCGGCATTTCGGCCGCGACCCGGCGAGCCTGACCTGCCTGCACGATCTCTCGGTCGTCGACATCGGCTGCGGCGGCGGGCTGCTGTGCGAGCCTCTCGCGCGCCTCGGGGCCGAGGTCACGGGGCTAGACCCCGCCACCACCAATGTGGAGGTGGCGCGCCTGCACGCGGAGCGCGCGGGCCTCGGCATCGCCTATCGTGACGAGACGGTGGAGGCCCTCGCCGCCCGCGGCGAGCGCTTCGACGTCGTCTGCGCCATGGAGGTGGTGGAGCACGTCGCCGACGTCGGCGCCTTCGTCGCGGCCTGCTGCGCGGTGGTGAAGCCGGGCGGCCTGCTCTTCATGGCGACCATCAACCGCACGCTGAAGTCCTATGCGCTCGCCATCGTCGGCGCCGAATATGTCCTGCGCTGGCTGCCGCGCGGCACCCATTCCTGGGAGAAGTTCGTCACGCCGGACGAGCTCACCGACGCCATCGAGGACGGCGGCCTCTCGGTGCTCGACCGCACCGGCGTGGTCTACAATCCGCTTGCCGACAGCTGGCGTCCGTCGCGCGATCTCGACGTCAACTACATGCTGGTCGCCGCCCGGCCGGGCGAGGCCGGCGCTTAGGTACGATGATCGAGGGCAGCGATGCCGCCGGCGCCGGCTGGCGGCCCATGACGGTGACGGACCTGCAGGATGTCGATGCCATCGCGCGGGCGGTGCATCCGGGCTTTCCCGAACGGCCGGAGGTCTTCACCGAGCGCCTTGCGCTCTTCCCGGCCGGCTGCCTGATCCTGGAGCGGGACGGCGAGGCGGCCGGCTATCTCCTCAGCCATCCTTGGCACGCCGGCGCGCCGCCGCCGCTCGACAGCCTGCTCGGCCGCCTGCCGCCTGCCGCGACCACCTATTACCTGCACGACATCGCCCTGTTGCCGCGCGGTCGCGGCACCGGCGCGGCCGGGGCCGCGCTGCCCCACCTCGTGCGGCAGGCGCGGATCGTGGGTGCCGATAACCTCTCGCTCGTTGCCGTCAACAATTCCGCTCCGTTCTGGCAGCGCCACGGCTTCGTGGCGGCCGACGCACCGGGACTTGCCGACAAGCTCGCCAGCTACGGCGGGGACGCGCTCTACATGCTGCGCAGGGTGGCGTCTTAAGCGCCGCGGCTCGCGATGGCGACGCCGACGGCGGCGATGGCCATGCCCAGCATCTGCACGGGCGCGAGGCTCTCGCCGAAGAGGAGGAAGGCCATGACGGCCGACACCGGCGGCACCAGGTAGAGCAGGGAGGCGACGCCCGCCACCGCGCCCTTGCGGATGAGGTGCATCAGCAGGAGGATACCGCCCATCGACAGGATGACGACCGCCCAGGCGAGGCCGGCGAGCGCCGCCGGCGCGGGCGCGAAGCGCATCTCGCCGACGAGCAGCATGGCCGGCAGGGTCACGAGCGCCGCCCCGACGAACTGCACGACGGCATTGGTGCGCAGGTCCGAGCCGGCGCCCGTCCGCTTCTGCCAGAAGGTGCCCATGGTGATCGACACCATGCCGAGCGTGCAGGCGAGCACCGCCATCGGCGCGAGGCCGTCGACGCCGCCGAGCTTCGGCACGAGCACGAGGAGGGCGCCGGCAAAGCCGGTGACGATGCCGAGCCAGCGCCGCGGGCTCACCCTTTCGCCGATGAGGGCCCCGGCGAGCGCCCCGGTGAGCAGCGGCTGCATGCCGGCGATGAGTGCGGCGATGCCGGCCGGCAGGCCATGGCTGACCGACCAGAACACGCCGCCGAGATAGATGCCGTGCAGCAGCACGCCGGCCACGAGGCCGTCGCGCCAGCCGCGCGCCGTCCGCGGCCAGAGCGCGCCAATGGCGAGGCACAGGCCGCCGAGCACGGCTATGGTGAGGCAATAGCGGATGAAGAGAAAGGTGAACGGTTCAGCGTGGGGCGCCACGAGGCGCGCCACGACGAAGCCTGTCGCCCAGATGACGACGAAAAGTGCCGGCATCAGCCGTTCGGCGAGCGTGGAGGGCGGGAACGGCACGGCGGGTCGATCCGTTGTCGAGAAGGGGCCGCACCCAACCATGGCGGCGGCCGGGCCGCAATGGCGGGAAGGTCACACCGCCGCGCTACCATGTGCCCGGCCGCCATACGACTTGCCAGCGGCGGCCGGAATGCCGACCTTGGCAGGCGAGCGACGGGAAGAGCGATGCAGGTCACGAGGCGAAAGGCCGCCGTGCAAGGGGGGCAGCGGTGAAGGCGATCGGCACTTCGGCGCGCGTCCTCTGGCGGGCCTTCGAGCGGTTCAACGACCACGACGGCTGGGCGATCTCGAGCCACATCGCCCTGTCCGGCCTGATGTCGCTCTTTCCCTTCCTCATTCTCGTCACGGCGCTTGCCGGCTTCATCGGCTCGACGGACCTTGCCCGCGGGGTTGCCGATCTCATCTTCGAGACCTGGCCGAGCGAGGTCGCCGGCTCGGTCGCCGGTGAGGTGCGCAAGGTCATGACCGAGCAGCGGCGCGACCTCCTGACGGTGGGCGCCCTGCTCGCGGTCTATTTCTCGTCGAATGGCGTCGAATCGCTGCGCATCGGCCTCAACCGCGCCTATGACTGCTACGACTGGCGGCCCTGGTGGCTGACGCGGCTCGAGGCGATCGCCTTCGTCCTCGTCGGAGCCATCGCGCTCATCGTCTTCGCCCTGCTCGTCGTCTTCGGCCCGCTCGCCTGGCGGGCGGTCCTCTCGGAGGTGCCGGCGCTGCGCCCGCTCGGGCCGCTTATCGTCACGGCGCGCTTCGCCGTGGCGACGGTCGTCATCGTCGTGGCGCTGCTCATAGCCCACCTCCTCCTGCCGGGCGGGCGGCGCAGCGTGACGTCCGTGCTGCCGGGCATCGGCGCGACGCTGGTGCTCTGGCTCATCGGCGGCACCGCCTTCGGCCTCTATCTCGACAGCTTCGCCACCAATTACGTGTCGACCTATGCCGGCCTCGCCTCCGGCATGATCGTGCTCGTCTTCCTCTACATCCTGTCCGCCATCTTCATCTTCGGCGGCGAGCTCAATGCCGCGCTCATTCGCGAGCGCGAGGTGGGCGCGGGCGGATTGTAGCGGGAGCGGCCCCACAGGGCTGCGGAAGCCTGAACCACCAAGAGGCTAGCGTTCCGCCGTCATGCCCGCGCTCGTGCGGGCATCCACGCCGCGACGAGCGTGCGAGGCCCGAGACGTGAATGGCCGGGACAAGCCCGGCCATGACGGCGGAGAGGCCGGCCCGGCAGTGGCGCCACGGGGGGATCCGCCGGGCTCCGGATGGATCGGCCCGCAGCACCGCCCGGGCGTCGCTCACCCGTCCTGCGCGGCGGCCTCCAGCACGTCGTCGAAGCTGCGCAGGCCGGGGCGCGGTGCGTTGACGAGCACGGCCATGTTGCCGGGCTTGTGCTGGTTCTTCCACATCTTGGTGTGCGCGGCCGGGATCTCTTGCCAGGAGAACACCTCGGACATGCACGGGTCGATGCGCCGGTCGACGACGAACTTGTTGGCGGCGGAGGCCTGCTTGAGGTGGGCGAAATGCGAGCCCTGGATGCGCTTCTGCCGCATCCAGACGTAGCGGGCGTCGAAGGTGAGATTGAAGCCGGTCGTGCCGGCGCAGAACACCACCATGCCGCCGCGCTTCACGACGAGGGTCGAGACCGGAAAGGTCTGCTCGCCCGGATGCTCGAAGACGATATCGACGTCCTGCCGGCCGGTGATGTCCCAGATCGCCTTGCCGAACTTGCGCGCCTCCTGCGTCCAGGCGGCATATTCGGGCGAGTTCACCTTGGGCAGCTGGCCCCAGCAGTTGAAATCCTTGCGGTTGATGACGCCCTTGGCGCCGAGGCCGAGGACGTAGTCACGCTTGTCCTCGTCAGAGATGATGCCGATGGCATTGGCGCCGGCGGCGGCGCAAAGCTGCACCCCGAAAACGCCGAGCCCGCCCGAGGCGCCCCAGACGAGCACGTTGTCGCCAGGCTTGAGCGTATGCGGCGCGTGGCCGAAGAGCATGCGGTAGGCGGTGGCGAGGGTCAGCGTGTAGGAGGCGCATTCCTCCCACGTCAGGTGCTTCGGCCGCTCCATGAGCTGGCGCGACTGCACGCGGCAGAACTGGCCGAAGGAGCCGTCCGGTGTCTCGTAGCCCCAGATGCGCTGGGAGGGCGAGAACATCGGATCTCCGCCGTTGCACTCCTCGTCGTCGCCGTCGTCCTGGTTGCAGTGCACGACGACCTCGTCGCCGACCTTCCAGCGCCTCACCTTGGAGCCGACGGCCCAGACGATGCCGGCCGCGTCCGAGCCGGCGACATGGTAGGGCTGCTTGTGGACGTCGAGCACCGAGATCGGCTGGCCGAGCGCGGCCCACACGCCGTTGTAGTTGACGCCCGCCGCCATCACGAGCACCAGCACCTCGTCGTCGCCGATGGTCCAGGTGGGCACCACCTCGAGCTGCATCGACTCTTCCGGCGGTCCGTGCCGCTCCTTGCGGATGGCCCAGGCATGCATCTTCGCCGGCACATGGCCGAGGGGCGGGATCTCCCCGATGGCGTAAAGGTCCTTGCGTTCGTCCGTGCGGGTTGCGGCGGTCGCTGTGGCTGCGGCGTTCATGCGGCCTCCTGTCGCTCGTGTTTCCCCGGCGCGCCCTCTTGATGACGGGGCTCTGCTGCGCTGCGCCATGGACAGAATGAATGATATTGCGATGCAGCGAAAGCGAAAACGCCCGTTGGTGAGCGCCGGTTGCATTCGACCTTTGGCCAATCCGGCATTTTGCGCTTGCAGCGCAGGTTGTTGCGCCGCACCATGGCGGCAGAACAGACGGCGCGGGCAATGAACCCGCGACAGCATGACGGGGAGACGGCATGAGCGAGCGAGACGGCGGCGCGCGCCCGCACCGGGACAGGCCCTGGATCTTCCGCACCTATGCGGGCCATTCGACGGCAGCGGAATCGAACCGGCTCTACCGCACGAATCTCGCGCGTGGCCAGACCGGCCTGTCGGTCGCCTTCGACCTGCCGACGCAGACGGGCTACGACCCCGACCACGCGCTCGCCCGTGGCGAGGTCGGCAAGGTCGGCGTCTCCATCGCCCACATCGGCGACATGCGCACGCTCTTCGAGGGCATCCCGCTCGCGGAGATGAACACTTCGATGACGATCAACGCGACAGCGGCGTGGCTGCTGTCGCTCTACATCGCCGTGGCCGACGAGCAGGGCGCTCCGCGCGGGCGCCTCACGGGCACGACGCAGAACGACATCGTCAAGGAATATCTCTCGCGCGGCACCTATGTCTTCCCGCCGGTGCCGTCCATGCGCCTCACCAAGGACGTCGTGCTGTTCACGACGCGGGAGGTGCCGAAGTGGAACCCGATGAACGTCTGCTCCTACCACCTGCAGGAGGCGGGGGCGACGCCCGTGCAGGAGCTTTCGTTCGCGCTCGCCACGGCCATCGCCGTCCTCGATACGGTGCGGGGCAGCGGCGAGGTGGACGAGGACGCCTTCGCCGAGGTGGTCGGGCGCATCTCCTTCTTCGTCAACGCCGGCATGCGCTTCGTCACCGAGCTGTGCAAGATGCGCGCCTTCGCCGAGCTGTGGGACGAGATCTGCCGCGATCGCTACGGCATCACGGACCCGAAGAAGCGCCTCTTCCGCTATGGCGTGCAGGTCAATTCCCTCGGCCTCACCGAGCAGCAGCCCGAGAACAACGTCTACCGCATCCTCATCGAGATGCTCGCCGTCGTGCTCTCCAAGAAGGCGCGGGCGCGGGCCGTGCAGCTGCCGGCCTGGAACGAGGCGCTCGGCCTGCCGCGCACCTTCGACCAGCAATGGTCACTGCGCATGCAGCAGATCATGGCCTATGAGACGGATCTGCTCGAATATGACGACATCTTCGACGGCTCCCGTGTAATCGAGGAGAGGGTCGGGGCGTTGAAGGAGGCGGCGCGGACGGAACTCGCCCGCATCGAGGCGCTCGGCGGGGCCGTCGCCGCCGTCGAGACCGGCTATCTCAAGCGCGCGCTCGTTGAATCGAATGCGGCCCGGCTCGCCGCCATCGAGGCGGGCGAGCAGGTCGTCGTCGGCGTCAACCGCTGGACGGAGAGCGAGCCTTCCCCGCTGCTGGCTGGCGAGGGGGCCATCCTCACCGTGCCGGAGACGGTGGAGATGGAGGCCGTGGCCCGGCTCAGGGAGTGGCGGGCAAAGCGCGACGGCAGCGAGATCGCGGCGGCGCTGGCCGATCTCGAGGCGGCGGCGCGCGAGGCGCGTAACGTCATGGAACCGTCGATCCGCTGCGCCCGTGCCGGCGTCACCACCGGCGAATGGGGCGAGACCCTGCGCCGCGTCTTCGGCGAATACCGTGCGCCGACCGGCGTGACGACCGAGACGCGCTCGCCCGAGGTCGACCGCGACGTGCGCCTGCTGGTGACCGATCTTTCGGAGAAGCTCGGCGGTCCGCCGCGCCTCGTCGTCGGCAAGCCGGGGCTCGACGGTCATTCCAACGGCGCCGAGCAGGTGGCCCTGCGCGCCCGCGACGTCGGCATGGACGTGACCTACGACGGCATCCGTCAGACGCCGGCCGACATCGTGGCGCGCGCCCGCGCGGTCGATGCCCATGTCATCGGCCTCTCCATCCTCTCCGGCTCGCACGTGCCGCTGGTGCGCGACGTGATGGCACGGCTGCGCTCCGAGGGGCTCGACCACATCCCGGTCGTCGTCGGCGGCATCATCCCGCCGGAGGACGAATTGGTGCTGAAGAACATCGGCGTCTCCGCCGTCTACACGCCGAAGGACTATGCGCTCGACGAGGTGATGGCCGGCATCGTCCGGGTCGTCGAGCGTGCCCGCGCCCGGCTCGATGCCTGAGCGCTCCATCAAGAAACGATAACGAAAGGGAGACATGATGAGCCCTGCCGCCGCCGCGAGCACGACATCAACCGATCTGCGCACCCTCGCCCGCGAGGCGGCGGAGGCGCTCGGCGCGCTGGCAGGGGCCGCGACCGAGGCGGCGCGCGCCGCCGTCATGGTCGGGGGACGCATCGCGCCGGAGAGGCTCGACCGCGCCCAGCACATGGCGCACGGCCTCGCCTGGATGGCGACCTATGCCACGGCCGTGCGCGAGCTCGCCGCCTGGGCGGACCGACTGGCCGAGGAGGGCCGTTTCGGCGAGGTCGAGGAGCTCATCCTTGCCGTCGGCGCCGGTGAATATTGCGCGCAGGTCTTCGGCGGCATCCCCATGAGCCAGGGCGAGATCGTGCGGCCGGATGTCTTCGGCCTCGACGAAGGGGCGCTTGCCACCTTGCGTACGCCGGCGCTGCGGGCGCTCATCGCTGAGGGCAACACGGCCGAAAACCGCGCCCGGCTCGCGACGCTCATCCGCCAGCGCGACGGTGCCTCCAGCATCGGCGACACCGGCCTCGACGAGACGCTGGAGGCGATCCGCGCCGAGATGCGCCGTTTCGCCGATGCCGAGGTGGTGCCGCATGCGCAGGACTGGCATCGCAGCAACAGCTACATCCCGCTCGAGATCATCGCCGACATGGCCGCGCTCGGCGTCTTCGGCCTGACAATCCCCGAGGAATACGGCGGCATGGGCCTCTCCAAGGTCTCCATGTGCGTCGTGTCGGAGGAGCTGTCGCGCGGCTATATCGGCGTCGGTTCCCTCGGCACGCGCTCCGAGATCGCGGCCGAACTGATCCTCGGCGGCGGCACGGAGGAGCAGAAGGCGCATTTCCTGCCGAAGATCGCGAGCGGCGAGATCCTGCCGACGGCGGTCTTCACCGAGCCGAACACCGGCTCCGACCTCGCCTCGCTGAAGGCCCGCGCCCAGCGCGAGGGCGATGTCTACAAGGTCTACGGCAACAAGACCTGGATCACGCATCCCGTGCGTGCCGACCTCATGACCCTGCTCGTGCGCACCGATCCGGCCGAGCCCGGCCACCGCGGCCTCTCCATTCTGCTGGCCGAGAAGCCCCGCGGCACCGACGAAGATCCCTTCCCGGTGGCGGGGCTGACGGGCGGCGAGATCGAGGTGCTCGGCTATCGCGGCATGAAGGAATACGAGCTCGCCTTTGACGGTTTTGCAGTGCCGGCGGCGAACCTTCTCGGCGGGCGCGAGGGGCAGGGCTTCAAGCAGCTGATGCAGACCTTCGAGGCGGCCCGCATCCAGACGGCGGCGCGCGCCATCGGCGTCGCGCAATCGGCCTTCGAGCTCGGCCTGCGCTATGGCGAGGAGCGCGTGCAGTTCGGCAAGAGCCTCATCCACTTCCCGCGGGTCGCCGACAAGCTGGTCATGATGGCGGTCGAGATCATGCTCGCCCGCCAGCTCACCTATTTCGCCGCCCGCGCCAAGGACGAGGGCCGGCGCTGCGATCTCGAGGCCGGCATGGCCAAGCTTCTCGCCGCGCGCGTCGCCTGGGCGGCGGCGGACAATGCGGTGCAGATCCACGGCGGTAACGGCTTTGCGCTCGAATATCCGGTGTCGCGCGTGCTGTGCGACGCGCGCATCCTGTCGATCTTCGAAGGCGCTGCCGAAATCCAGGCCCAGGTCATCGCCCGCCGCCTCATCGAGGAACAGTCCTGACCCTTGCCGTGTTCGCTTCCTGAAGGGGGCTTCCCACGCGCGTGTCTGGCATCGCGCGTGCCCGCTTCCCACATAAGTGAGTGCAGCCAAGGAGGATCATGATGAGCGGATTACGCCTTGCCCACGATACCTGGGTTCTCGTCGGCGACGGAGAGAAGGCGCTCTTCTTTCGCAACGAGGGAGACGCCGCCTATCCGAACCTCGTCGTCGAGAACATCTTCGCGCAGGACAATCCGCCCAATCGCGAGCAGGCGACCGACGTGCCGGGCCGCATGAACCGCGGCCGCCCCAGCAACAACAAGAGCGCCATCGAGCCGACCGACTGGCATCGTCTCGCCAAGGATCGCTTCGCGAGCGAGGTGGCGGAGACCCTCTATCGGGCGGCGCACGAAAAGCGCTTCGAGCGGCTCGTCGTCGTCGCACCGCCGCAGACGCTCGGGGAACTGCGCAAGGCCTTCCACAAGGAGGTCAGCGAGCGCATCGTCGCGGAGGTGGACAAGACGCTCACCTCCCATCCGGTCTACGATATCGAGAAGGTCCTGACGGCCTGAGGTTTCGCGCGCCACCCGACGGGCGGCGGCATGCACAGGAAGCCATTGCAAAAGCCCCATGGTCGCCGGCGGGTGTTGCCACGCCGCGCGTTGCGTTGTCAGCTATCGGGATGGCGCAACGAGCGAGGGGAGCGTGCCGGCGATGGGATGGGCCTTGGAGAGTTTCGGAGCCGATGCCATTCATCGCCTGCCCTGGCCCGAGAACGGCGACGAGGTGCGCTTCGTGGAGCATGCCGGCGGACTGTGGTTCGTGGCGGCCGACGTCTGCCGGCCCCTGCGCTTCACCCTGAACCGCGCCGGCGCCATCAACGTCACCCAGGCGCTCGCCTGTGTCGGCCCGCAGGACAAGATGCTGGTGCGGCTCGAGACGAGTCCCGGTACGTTCCGGCCGTTCACGCGCTACATGCTGGTGTCGGAAGCGGGCCTCGAATCGCTG
Source organism: Chelatococcus caeni (assembly GCF_014196925.1). Classification (GTDB taxonomy): domain Bacteria; phylum Pseudomonadota; class Alphaproteobacteria; order Rhizobiales; family Beijerinckiaceae; genus Chelatococcus_A; species Chelatococcus_A caeni. The sequence continues at coordinate 257,253 of NZ_JACIEN010000006.1, forward strand.
GTTGCCGAAGGGCTCGCCCGCCGCGTGCCGGCTGTCGATGCAGCCGACGTGCCGGCCCTCGCCCGGCTGGTACGCTCCGCCGCGCGCAATCTCGTCGCGGCCCTCGGCGGCCGGGCGGGCGCCTCGCCGCACGAGAGCGGCGAAGCTTCCCCGGAGGAGCCCTTGCGCCCTGCGGTCGGAGGCTGACCTCGGATGCTGCCTCAGCCGCGTCCGGTCGCCCGCTCGAGGGCGGACGAAAGGTCGTCGTAGAGGTCCTGCGGGTCCTCGATGCCGACCGACAGGCGCAGGAGGTCCGTCGGGCAGGGCGACCCCGCGCCCTCGATGGAGGCGCGATGCTCGATCAGGCTCTCGACGCCGCCGAGGGAGGTCGCCCGTTTCCACAGCTCGACCTTCGCGGCCGTCGCAATGGCCGCCTGTTCACCCGCCGCCAGCCTGATCGACAGCATGTAGCCGAAGCCGTGCGCCATCTGCCGGGCGGCGACGGCATGGCCGGGGTGGTCCGGCAGGCCCGGATAGAGCACCTTCGCCACCGCGGGATGGGCGGCGAGCCGTTCGGCGAGCGTCGCAGCCGAGGCGCTCTGGGCCGCGGCGCGCAGGTGGAAGGTGCGCATGCCGCGCATCAGGAGATAGGCCTCGAAGGGGCCGAGGATGCCGCCCTGGCCCCGGCGGATCGTCGTGATGCGCGCCCAGAAGTCGTCCTCTGCAGCGGTGACGAGGGCACCGGCGACGACATCCGAATGGCCGTTGAGGATCTTTGTCGCCGCATGCATGACGATGTCGGCGCCGAGGGCCAGCGGCTGGCTGTGATAGGGCGAGGCGGTGGTGGAATCGACCGCAAGGCGCGCCCCGGCCGCATGGGCGATCTCGGCGGCGGCGGCAATGTCGGTGATCGTCCACAGCGGGTTCGACGGGGTCTCAATCCAGACGAGCCTGGTGCGGCCGGGGGTTACGGCGGCGCGCAGCGCATCGAGGTCGGTGGTATCGACGAAATCGACCACGAGACCCCAGCGCTTGGCCTCGTTCGCCAGCCAGTGGCGCAGCGCCCAGTACATCACGGTCGGCGCGACGACGTGATCGCCGGGATCGAGCGCCTGGAACACGGCCGTCGCCGCGGCCATGCCCGAGCCGAAGAGAAACGCCGCCTTGCCTCCCTCCAGCATGGCGAGGACGTCCTCGGCCTCGCGCGTCGTGGCATTGTCGGGCCGGCCGTAGACGTAGCCCGACGAATAGGCGTTGTCCTCGTCCCGGATATAGGTCGTCGCCACATGGATCGGCGGCACCACGGCCTTGGTCAGCGGATCCGTGACGCCCATGGCCTGGGCGGCGAGGGTGCGGGCGGACCAGGGCTTCTTCGGCGCGGTCATGGGAGGCTCCGTGCGGCGCGGGAAACGGGACGCGTGCATATGACGCGAGCCGGCAGGCCAGGCAAGGGGCGCCGCGGGAGGCCCTCCTGCGCGCGGCGCATGGGCGGCAGGCGCCGCGGTCCTCAGCTCAGCGCGTCGCGCACGCTCGTGCGCAGGTCGGCGAGGGAAAAGGGCTTCGTCAGGACGTCGATGACGACGCCCTCGAGGGAGCTTGCCCGCTCGCGCTGGTCGGCGAAGCCGGTCATGAGCATGACGGTGAGCTCCGGATAGGTGCGCTTTGCCGCATGCGCGAGGGCGATGCCGTCCATGATGGGCATGCGGATGTCGGTGAGCAGGAGGTCGAAACGGCCCTCGTGCTGGTCGAGGCGGGCAAGACCGTCCTCGCCGTCGATGGCCGTGACGACCGCATGGCCGTCGATCTCCAGCCCGCGCTTCAGGAAGCCGCGGACGCCTTCTTCGTCGTCGACGAGCAGAATATGCGCCATCGTCACTGTTCCTTGCGGTCCTCGTTTTCCGTCTCCACGACGCCGACGAACGGCAACTGCCGGTAGCGGTGGGCCACGTCCATGCCGTAGCCGACCACGAACAGGTCGGGGCATTCGAAGCCGGTGTAGTCGGCGTCGATCTGCACCGCGCGCTTGCCTGGCTTCTCGAGCAGGACGGCGGATTTCACGGTGCGCGCGCCGCGCGCCATCAGAAGGTCTTTTGCGAAGGCGAGGGTACGGCCCGATTCGAGAATGTCGTCGACGAGCAGCACGTCGCGGTCGCGCACGTCGCTCTCGACATCCTTCAGGATCTCGACCTGCCCGGAGGAGACGGTTGCCTCGCGATAGCTCGACATGTGCACGAACTCGACCTGCGGCTCGAGCCCGGCCCTGTGCAGCGCGCGGATGAGATCGGCCGCGAACATGAAGCTGCCCTTCAGCACGGCGACGACGAGCAGGTCGTGCGGCTTGGAGGCCGCCACGGCCCGGGCGATGTCCTCGTTGCGGGCGGCGATCTTGCTCTCGTCGAACAGGACCCGGATGCTCTTGGTCTGCATGGTCTGGCCTTTATCGTTGCCCGCTGCGGAGCACATGCTGCCGCTTAGCCGCCACCGGCGATGGGCGCAAGTGCGGCGGGCGGGGAAGGAACAGGCACGGGCACGCCCGGGTCCGGGGCGCCCGCGCCTGCACTGGGATGAGCCTATAGGCGTTGGCACGGGAAGGACAGACAATGGACATGGCGAATCAGGCTGGCTTGCGCGGCCCGCCCCGGTTAGGACAGGCATCCGCGTAACACCAATTGGTCGGCCCTCATGGTTAACGAACCGTGAACGCGCCGCGGCCGTGAGGAGGTGACTGGTGGTTCGTTTCGACAATGTCGGACTGCGCTACGGCATGGGGCCGGAGGTGCTGAGAGACCTGACGTTCTCGATCGAGCCGCGCTCGTTCCAGTTTCTCACCGGCCCCTCGGGCGCCGGCAAGACGACGCTGCTGCGCCTCGTCCTCCTCGCGCTCAAGCCCACGCGCGGCCTCATCACCCTCTTCGGCGAGGACGTCTCGCAGATCGGCGGGGACGCGCTGACCGCCCTGCGCCGGCGCATGGGCGTCGTCTTCCAGGATTTCCGGCTGCTCGACCACCTCACCACCTACGAGAACGTCGCATTGCCGCTGCGCGTGCAGGGGCGGGAGGAGGTGAGCTACCGCGCCGAGGTGGTGGAGCTGCTGCGCTGGGTCGGCCTCGGCGAGCGCATGCACGTGCTGCCGCCGGTGCTCTCGGGCGGCGAGAAGCAGCGCGCCGCCATTGCCCGCGCCCTCATCGCCCGGCCGGAGCTGCTTCTGGCCGACGAGCCGACCGGCAACGTCGACCCCAGCCTCGCCAAGCGCCTGCTGCGCCTCTTCATCGAGCTCAACCGGCTCGGCACGTCGGTCATCATCGCCACGCACGACCTTGCGCTCATGGACCAGGTGGACGCCCGTCGCCTGGTGCTTGGCGAAGGCCGCCTGCACATCTACGAGTGATCGCATGATGCGCCGCTCCGAACAGACCAACGCCGCACCGGCCGCAGAACCCGACCTCGGGCCGCTGCCCGAGACGTTGCGCCGCAACCAGCCGCTCGTCCCGGCCGATTCGGTCGCCGGCCGGGCGCTCGTCACCGTCATCGCCATCCTGACCTTCCTCGCGGCGCTCGCCGCCGGTGCCGCCGAGCTCGTCGCCGGCGCCTCGGCCGAATGGCGCTCCTCGATCTCGCGCGAGGTCACCATCCAGGTGAAGCCCAACACCCAGCGTGACATCGAGGCCGATGTCGCCACCGCGACCGCGGTGGCCGGCGCCGACCCGCAGGTCGATTCCGTCTCCGTCTACTCGAAGGAGGAGGCGGAGCGGCTGCTGGCGCCCTGGCTCGGCACGGGGCTCGACCTGGTCGAGCTGCCGGTGCCGCGGCTCGTCGTCGTCCGCCTCAAGGGCGGCATCACGCCGGACCTTGCCGGCATGAAGCAGCAACTGGCCGAGCAGGTGCCGACCGCGAGCCTCGACGATCACCGCATGTGGATCGCGCGCCTGTCGACCATGGCGGGCACCCTCGTCGTCATCGCGCTCGCCATCGTCGGCCTGGTGCTCACGGCGGCGGCGCTGGCCATCGCCTTCGCGACGCGCGGGGCCGTGGCGAGCAGCCGCGAGATCCTGGAGGTGCTGCATTTCGTGGGCGCGGATGACCGCTTCATCGCCCGCGAGTTCCAGCTGAGGTTCCTCGGCCTCGGCCTCAAGGGCGGGGCCATCGGCTGCCTGGCGGCCATCCTGCTCATCGCGGCGCTCGGCTTCCTCGCCGGCTACTGGCGCGCGAGTCCGGGCGGCGATCAGATCGAGGCGCTGTTCGGGGCCTTCGACATCGGCTGGCGCGGCTATGGCGCCGTCGTCGTGGTGACGGCGATCGTCGCCGCCGTGACGGCGCTCGTCTCGCGCGTCACGGTGCGCCGTCACCTGAGTGGGCTGGGCTGACAACGCGTGGCTGTGCGCGCTTTCTGCCTAGTGCCCGCCGCATTCGTCGTTATGCTGCGCGGCGAAAGGTTGAAAGCATGAGCGTCGTGGGCAACGAGCCGGTCGCGGTCGATCCTGCCGAAGGCGAGCCGTCCGCCGTGGCGACGGCAGTGCCCCCGCGGCGCGGCAGGGGATGGCTGGTGCTGCGCCGTGGCGTGGCTGCGGCCGGCCTTCTCGCCTGCCTTGCCTTCGCCGTCGGCTTCTTCGTGTTCACCGACATGGTCGGCCGCGCGGAGCGGCGGGTGAACGCGAGCGCCGATGCCGTGGTGGCCCTGACCGGCGGCGCCCAGCGCATCGCCGATGCGGCCGACCTGCTGAAGCAGGGCTATGCCCGCCGTCTCCTGATCAGCGGCGTCAACAAGCACACGACGCCCGCCCAGCTCGCCGAGCTCAACCCGGAGCTTGGCGAACTGGTCGAGTGCTGCGTCGATCTCGACTACCGGGCGCGCAACACCATCGGCAACGCCATCGAGACGCGTCGCTGGGTGCAGCAGCACGCCTTCCGCTCGCTGATCGTGGTGACGTCGAACTACCATATGCCGCGCTCGCTGGTGGAGCTCGGCAACGTCCTGCCCGAGACCGAGCTCGTGCCGCACGCCGTCTCGGCCGACCGCATCGACACCGAGCGGTGGTGGCGCGACCCTGTCGCCGCGAAGCTGCTCTTCATGGAATATCTGAAGTATCTCGTCGCGGTGGCGCGCACCTATGTGGAGCGCGATCCGGAAGATTCGCGCGTCGCGGTCTTCGTCGGCGGCCGCAAACCGGTTGCGACCGTTCCCGTGCTGCGCTAGGCGGTCAGCGGCGCGCCGGCCCGCGCGCGCAGATGCCGCCGGATGCCATGCTCGCTCTCCGTTCCCTCGCCTTCAACATCGCCTTCTACGCCAACCTCGTCGTGTGGCTCGTCATCTGCCTGCCGACGATGCTCCTGCCGCGGCGCGCCCTGATGGCGGTGGCGCGCGGCTGGGCCCGGAGCTCCCTGTGGCTCCTGCGCGTCATTGCCGGCACGCGTCTCGAGGTGCGCGGCCTCGCCAACATCCCGCAGGGGGGCTGCCTCGTCGCCTGCAAGCACCAGTCGATGTGGGAGACCTTCGCGCTCGTTCCCTTCTTCTCGGATCCCACCTTCATCCTGAAGCGGGAGCTCATGTTCATCCCCTTCTTCGGCTGGTACCTGTGGAAGGCCGACATGGTGCCCGTGAACCGGCGTGGCGGCGCGCGGGCGATGGTGCGCATGACCGAGAAGGCGGCCGAGGAGGCGCGCGACGGCCGCCAGATCATCATCTTCCCCGAGGGCACGCGCCGGCCGCCGGGCGCCGAGCCCGCCTACAAATACGGCATCGCCCATCTCTACGGCCGGCTCGGCGTGCCGTGCCTGCCGGTCGCCCTCAACTCCGGCCTCTACTGGCCGCGCCGGCGCTTCATCCGCCGGCCCGGCACCATCGTGGTCGAGTTCCTGCCGCCGATCCCGGCCGGCCTGCCGCGCGACAGCCTGGTGCCGGCGCTGGTCGATGCGATCGAGCCCGTCGCCCGCCGCCTCCATGCCGATGGCCTTGCGGAGATCGGCGGGACCATCCAGCCGGCACCGGAGCGGGCGGAGGCCCCGTGATCAGCTGAAGCCTCGGCGCTTGACAACATGGTTAATTTGTTCTCTCTTTGTCCGGAACAAATAGGGAACATGGAGCCGGATATGAGCGCAGTCGTCCAATTTCCCATGCACATGGCGCGCCGTCCCGTCGCGCGCCCATTGGCCCGCCCGCTCGTTGCGGGGCGCCGGGCCGTGCAGGACGAGGCCCTCCACGTCGCCTCGGGCGGCGATCTCCTGCCGCTGCGTGCCTGGCGCGGGCGCTCGGGGCGCCGCTATGTCGTGTCGGTCTATCCGATGACGGCCATGTGGCAGGAGGCGCATCTCGACGCCGTGCTCATCGCCGTCGCCCGTGACGGTGAGGCGCGCCGCATCGTCGGGGTGCGCGATTCCTCCCCGCTCTCGCCCGAGGGCTTCGACGGCGCCTGGTTCGGGCAGATGCGCGCCTGCGGCGCGGTGGAGCTGCACGTCCACCTCCTCGCGATCAGCGCCGAGGAGCGTGCGGCCGTCGCGCGGGACCTGCGCCCCTTCCAGTGATCCGGCTTTGCCGGGCTGGCGTCAGCGCAGCTGCGCCGCGAGCCAGGCGAGCGTCGCGTCGTGCACGTCGAGCGCCATGAGGTGCTCGTAGGTGTTCAGCACATATTCGGGATTGGGGCCCGACTGGCCCACCCCCTGGCGGACGATGGCGAGCAGCGCCTCGCGCGGCAGCTCCCCGGCATATTGGTGATGCCGGCGGTCCGCCACATAGGTGAGGGCGGTCACGTGCCTGCCGTCGTCGAGGCGCACGGGCAGGTGGCGCTCCAGATAGACGGCCGTCGCCTGCTCCCGAGCCCTCAGATAAGCGATCGTCTCCGCGACCTCCGGCCGCGGCACGCGGAAGGCCACCCCCTTGCAGGCGCCGCCGCGGTCGAGCCCGAGGACGAGGCCCGGCCGCTCCGGCGTGCCGCGATGGACGTGCGAATAGACGCACAGCGAGCGGCGGTAACCGGCGAGCCGGGCGGGAAAGCGGTCGATGAAGGGAAAGCCGGGCCGCCACATCAGCGAGCCGTAGCCGAAGACCCACAGATCGCCTGATTCGTGGCCCATGCCCTTCCGTCTCGTCGATGAACCGTCTCGTCGATGACAGGCCGTTTCCGCCGACGCCGAAAGCTTGCCCGCGCCGCCGCTTGGCCGCAAGCCGGGTAACAGCTAGGAAGGGGCGGTGCAACAAGGGAGAGGGCGTTGAACGAAAGCGAACAGGTCGACAGCAGCGCGGCCGGCGTGCGCCGCAGCCGCTGGGGGCTCTATCTGCCGGTCGTGCTGCTGGCGCTGCTCGTCGCCGGCTGGTCCGTCTTCTGGTTCAGCGCGCGCGCCCGGGCCCTCGATACGGTCGAATTGTGGCTGGCGCGCGAGGTGGCCGAGGGGCGCCGCTGGTCCTGCCCGCAGCGCTCGGTCGGCGGCTTTCCCTTCCGCTTCGAGCTGCGTTGCGAGAACGCCACCTTCACAGGTGACACCGACATCGGCCCCGCCACGGGCGAGCTGAAGCGCTTCCTCGCGGTCTCGCAGGTCTATCGGCCGCAGCACGTCATCCTGGAGGTCGAGGGGCCGCTCGTGGCGCGCAGCACGGCCAACGATGCCAGCCTGACGCTCGACTGGCGCCGCTTCGATGCGAGCGTCGTCATCTCCAACGATCTGCCGGAGCGCGTCGCCGTGAGCGTCGCCGAGCCGACGCTCACGGTGAGCGCGCCCGATTCGCCCGGGGGCAGCTTCAAGGCGGAGGCCGTGGAGATCCATGCCCGGCGTACGCCCGAGCGCGCCGGCGCTTATGACCTGGCGCTCGACCTGCGCAAGGCGAGCGTGCCCGAGCTCGACGCACTCCTCGCGACCTCCGATGCGGCCGACATGACGCTGCGCGCAACGGTGACGGAAGCCGAGATGCTGGCCCGCGGTGCCACCCCGGCGCGGCTGGAGGCCTGGCGGGAGCGCGACGGCGCTGTCGAGCTGACGCGCCTTGCCCTCGTCAAGGGGCCGCAATCGCTGGAGGCGAGCGGCAGGCTCGGGATCGATGCCCTGCATCGGCCGGAGGGCACCGTCGATGCGTCGGTGGCCGGCCTCGAGGGGCTGCTCTCGCGCTTCGGCCTCGGCGGCAACGGGCTCGGCGGCCTCATCGCGGGCGGCCTCTCCGTGCTCGGCGGCGGCAGGGCCGGAGCCGAGGCTCCGGGCGCGGGCGCCCCGGGCATGACCAGGCTGCCGCCCATCCGGTTCACGGACGGACGGATCCTCCTCGGTCCCTTCCAGGTGGGCACGGTCTCGCCGCTGCGCTGAGCGGCGGGCCGGTCACTGCCCGTCGCCGTCTCCGCCTCGCCGGCGGCCGAAGTCCGGCTCGGTCGTCTCCTGGCCGACGGCGATGATGTTGCGGCGGATGGCGCGCGTGCGCGTGAAGAGATCGAACAGCGCCTGGCCGTCGCCCCAGCGGATGGCCCTCTGCAGCGCCGCGAGATCCTCGTTGAAGCGGCCGAGCATCTCGAGCACCGCCTCCTTGTTGTTGAGGAAGACGTCGCGCCACATGGTCGGGTCGGAGGCGGCGATGCGCGTGAAATCGCGAAAACCGCCGGCCGAGAACTTGATCACCTCCGACTGGGTGACCTCCTCGAGGTCCGCCGCCGTGCCGACGATGTTGTAGGCGATGAGGTGCGGCACGTGGCTGGTGATGGCGAGCACCAGGTCGTGGTGCTGCGCCGTCATCACCTCGACATTGGAGCCGAGCGCGCGCCAGAAGCCGCGCACGGCATTGATCGCCGCGGGATCGGCGTCCTCCGGCGGGGTCAGGATCGACCAGCGGTCGATGAACAGCGTCGCAAAGCCCGCGTCGGGGCCGGAATATTCCGTGCCCGCGACGGGATGGGCGGGGACGAGATGGACGCCCGCCGGCATGTGCGGCGCGAGCTGGGCGAAGGCCGCGCCCTTGACCGAGCCGACGTCGGAGACGATGGCGCCGGGCTTGAGATGCGGCGCAATGGCCTCGGCGACGGCGCCATAGGCGCCGACCGGCACGCACAGCACGACGAGATCGGCCCCCGCGGCCGCTTCGGCGGCATCGGTGGTCGCGATATCGGCGAGGCCGAGCTCGCGCACGCGCACCGTCACCTCGGGCGAGGCATCGGCGGCGACGAGCGTGCCGGCGAGATTCAGGTGGCGCGCCGCCCGCGCGATCGAGGAGCCGATGAGGCCGAGGCCGATGAGAGTGATCCGCTCGAAGAGCGGCGTGTCGCGCGGCGGGCCGAGACGGTCAGGCATCGCCCCCTCGCAGGAAATCGGCGAGCGCCGCGACGACGAGGCGGTTGGCCTCGGCCGTGCCGATCGTCAGGCGCAGCGCGTTCGGCAGGCCATAGGCGCCGACCCCGCGCAGGATGAGCCCGCGGGCCGAGAGGAAGGCATCTGCCGCCCTGGCGCCGCGCTTCGCCTCGTCTGGGAAGTGGATGAGCAGGAAGTTGCCGACGCTCGGGGTGACGGAAAGGCCGAGCTTCTCGATCTCCCGCGTCAGCCAGGGCAGCCACTCCTCGTTGTGCGCCACGGAGGCCGCGATATGCGCATCGTCGGCAAGCGCGGCGATGCCGGCCTCCAGCGCCGGGGCGCCGATGTTGAAGGGGCCGCGGATGCGGTTCAGCGCATCGGCGACATGCGCCGGCATGTAGCCCCAGCCGAGGCGCAGGCCCGCAAGCCCGTAGATCTTCGAGAAGGTGCGCGTCATGACGACGTTCTCGCTCGTCGCCACCAGCTCGAGCCCGGAGGCATAGTCGTTGCGCCGCACATATTCGGCGTAAGCCGCGTCGAGCACCAGGAGCACGTGCGGCGGCAGCCCGGCGTGCAGGCGCTTGACCTCGTCGAAGGGGATGTAGGTGCCCGTCGGGTTGTTGGGATTGGCGAGGAAGACGATCTTCGTCCGCTCGGTGACCCGCGCGAGCAGGGCATCGACGTCGGTCGTCAGGTTCTTCTCCGGCGCCACCACCGGCGTGCCGCCGGCCGCCAGGATGGCGATACGGTAGACGAGGAAGCCGTGCTCGCTGAACAGGCCCTCGTCGCCCGGGCCGATATAGGCGTGGGTCAGGAGGCTGAGCAGCTCGTCCGAGCCGGCGCCGCAGACGATGCGGCCGGCGTCGAGGCCGTATTTGGTGGCGATCGCCTGGCGCAGGCGCGTCGCGGCCCCGTCCGGATAATAGGCGATGTGATCGGCAGCGGCGTGGACGGCGGCGATGGCATGCGGGCTCGGGCCGAGCGGCGTCTCGTTGGAGGAGAGCTTGTAGACCTTCTCGACACCGGCCGCGGCGCTCTTGCCGGGAATATAAGCGTCGATGGTGAGCACGCCGGGACGAGGCTCGGGACGGGCCGTGACGATGGCCATTGCGATGGGCTCCGCTATCGGACGGGGGAGGAAGAGGCGCCGCCGCCCTGTGAGGGCGCCTCGGGAACGACGAACCGGGCAGCATGGCTGCCGATCTCGGCAAGATGCGCGCGCCCGGCACCGGCGCCGGTCAGCGCCTCTTCGAGGGCGGCAAGCGTCACCGTGCCGGGCATGGAGAGGAGAAGCGAGAGGCCGCCGGCGATGCCGGCCGAGCCGAGCACCTCGGCACCGAGGGCGGAAATGGCGGCAGGGACGGTGTCACGCCATCGCTCCACCCGCGCCGAGACGAGCACGATCTCGCGCACGGCGGCATCGGCCACCGGCTTCGACACGACGAAGACCGGGGTCGCCGCCGGATGGTCCGGCCGTTCGATGAAGGGCAGGCGCGCGATGACCTTGGGCGCGCCGGCCCCCGTGAGCCGCGCCCACCAGGCGCCCGAGGCGGTCCCCTGGTCGGGGCGGAAGATGCCGAGATCGCCCTTCGAGGCGGCGACGGCGGCGATCACCTCCGCGGCGCTCGCATGCGGCACGTAGGGCACCGTGAAGCCGAAGTGGAAGCGGGCGGAATCGCGCATCGGCGCATCGCCGCCGGAGATGTCGGCATGCACGCGGTAGGGCGCCTGCACATAGGTAAAAGTGGCGATGATGACGCGCAGGATGCTCTCGGCCGTGTCGAGCGGCAGGATGCCTTCGTGGCGCGCGGCCAGGCGGCGCATCATGTCCGCCTCGCGCCCGGGGCGGAAGGCGGAGCCCGATTCCGACGTCTTCTTGACCGCGATGAGCCGGTCGATGATCTCGCCGCGCTCCATGAGCAGGCGGTGCATCGCCTCGTCGATGCGGTCGATGTCCTGCCTGAGGGCGGCGAGGTCGACGTTTGGCAGGGTCCCCGACATGTTCCCATCCGCATGAGCTGCCGCCCCGCACGCCATCGCGGTCCGGCAAAGCCGGTCTTGTAGAACGCGGCGCGACGGAACGCAAAGAGATCGGTGCAAGATTGCCTGCTTGCGCATCGGCCCCTCACCCCAGCCCCCTCCTCCCAGGGGGCAGGGCAATCGTATATCCTGGGGGAGGCGCACTGATCCCTCCCCTCCAGGGGAGGGTGGATCGGTCCGCAGGACCGAGACGGGTGGGGTCAAGGCAGGGACGCTGTTCGCAATCTCAGCCGCGCGGCCCCCTCCGTCGCTGCTATCGCAGCGCCACCTCCCCCCTGCGGGGGAGGATCACGACCTCGATGCCCATATGCGATAGTCCTCTCCCCGCCCGCGGGGAGAAGGTGTCCGCGCAGCGGCCGGCTGAGGGGCCGTGACGCAACGCCCCATCCGCCTTTGCCGTTGACGAGCGGCCCTTTCGTTCATTAGGAAAATGGTTCGGTAAAACGAACGGAGCGCCGCTGGTCAGACGGCTCCGGAACGCGTCGGGTGAGGCGATGGTCCAAAGTGCAGTCGCACGCCAGCTGGGGGCTTCGCAGGTGGACGAGCCGGCGAGTCTCGTCGCCCGCTTCGGGCCGGACAGGCCGCTCGTCATGGACTGCGGCGTCGACCTGGCGCCGTGGCAGATCGCCTATCAGACCTACGGCGAGCTCAATGCGGCGCGCTCGAACGCGGTGCTCGTCTGCCATGCCCTGACGGGCGACCAGCACGTCGCCAACCTTCACCCCGTCACGGGCAAGCCGGGCTGGTGGGAAACGATGGTCGGGCCCGGCCGGCCCATCGACACCGACCGCTTCTTCGTCATCTGCGCCAATGTCATCGGCGGCTGCATGGGCACCACGGGGCCGGCCTCGCTGAACCCGGCGACGGGCAGGCCCTGGGGCATCGACTTTCCCGTCGTCACCATCCGCGACATGGTCCGCGCCCAGGCCATGCTGGTCGATCACCTCGGCATCGACAGCCTGTTCTGCGTGGCCGGCGGCTCCATGGGCGGCATGCAGGTGCTGCAATGGGCGGCGAGCTATCCCGAGCGCGTCTTCTCGGCCATGCCCATCGCCGCCGCCGCCATCCATTCGGCCCAGAACATCGCCTTCCACGAGGTCGGCCGCCAGGCGGTCATGGCCGATCCCGACTGGCGCCACGGCCGCTATCTGGAGGAGGGCGTCAAGCCCGCCAAGGGCCTCGCCGTGGCGCGCATGGGCGCGCACATCACCTATCTCTCGGAGAAGGCGCTGCATCGCAAGTTCGGCCGGCGCCTGCAGGATAGGGAGGCACCGACCTTCTCCTTCGATGCCGATTTCCAGGTGGAGAGCTATCTGCGCTACCAGGGCGAGGCCTTCGTCGAGCGCTTCGACGCCAACAGCTATCTCTACGTGACGCGGGCGATGGACTATTTCGACCTCGCCGCCGATCACGGTGGCGTGTTGGCCAATGCCTTCCGCGGCACGAAGACGCGCTTCTGCGTCGCCTCCTTCACCTCGGACTGGCTGTTCCCCACCTCCGGCTCGCGGGCCGTGGTCCATGCGCTCAATGCGGCGGGGGCCTCCGTCAGCTTCGTCGAGATCGAGAGCGACAAGGGACATGACGCCTTCCTGCTCGACGAGCCGGAACTCTTCGCCACCACCGGCGGCTTCCTCGCCGCCGCGGCGCGCTCTCGGGGCCTGTGACCATGGACGCGACGACGGCCTTCCCGGATCATCTGCCGGTCCGCTCCGACCACCGGCTCGTCGCCGACATGGTCGAGCCGGGCGCGCGGGTGCTCGATGTCGGCTGCGGCGACGGGGCGCTGCTCGCGCTCCTCATGCGCGAGCGCGGCGTCGACGGGCGCGGCATCGAGATCTCGCGCGAGGGGGTCAGCCAGAGCGTGGCGCGCGGCCTCTCCGTCATCCAGGGCGACGCCGACGCCGACCTCGCCGACTACCCGGACGATTCCTTCGACTACGTCATCCTGTCCCAGACCATCCAGGCGACGCGCCAGCCGCGGCAGGTGCTGGAGCACATGCTGCGCATCGGCCGCCGGGCCATCGTCTCCTTCCCCAATTTCGGCCACTGGCGCATCCGCCTCGAACTCGGCCTCAAGGGCCGCATGCCGGTGACGGAGAAACTGCCCTATTCCTGGTACGACACGCCCAACATCCACTTCTGCACGATCCGCGACTTCGTGGCGCTGTGCGACGAGGTGGGCGCGCAGATGGAGCGGGCCGTGGCGCTCAACGCCAGCGGCGAGCCGGTGCGCGTCAGCGTGCCCTGGTGGGTGTGGAACCTCTTCGGCGAGAACGGCGTGTTCCTGCTGCGCCGGCGGTGAGTATGCACTGAGGCACGCCTCTGATCCCTCACATGCGCAAGTCGGGTGTTCCCGACTTGCGCATGTGAGCGCGGAACTCGAGCAAGCCCGAGTTCCGCGGAGGGTGGATCGGTCCGCAGGACCGAGACGGGTGGGGTCAAGACTGGGAAGGGCGTTCACAGTCTGAGCCGCGCGGCCCCCTCCGTCGCTGCTAGGCAGCGCCACCTCCCCCGTGCGGGGGAGGATCTGGCGGCTCACGTCACCCCCGCACTGCGATCGCTTCGGCGAGGCCCACCGTGCGCCGCGCCATCTCCGCGTGCAGGCGCTCGACCATGCGCCCGTCGAGGTTGACGGCGCCCTTGCCGGCGTTCTCGGGTGCATCGAAGGTCGCGATGATGGCGCGCGCGCGCGCCACCTCGGCCTCGTCGGGCGCGAAGGCGGCATTGGCCGCCGCGATCTGGCCCGGATGGATCAGCGTCTTGCCGTCGAAACCCATGTCGCGCCCTTCGGCACATTCGGCCGCGAATCCCTCCGCATCGGAGAGATTGTTGTAGACGCCGTCGAGGATCGAGAGCCCGTGCGCGCGCGCCGCCGCAAGGCTGGTCGCGAGCCAGGGCAGCATGGGCGCCCGGCCGGGCACCAGCCGCGCCCCCGTCTCCTTGGCGAGATCGTTGGTGCCCATCACGAAGCATTCGAGGCGCGTCGCCTGGTCGGCGGCCGCCGCGGCGATCTGCGCGATGTTGAGGATGGCGAGCGGCGTCTCCACCATCGCCCAGATGCGGATCTTGTGCGGGGCGCCCGCTGTCGCCAGCCGGCGGCCGACCGTGGCGAGCACCGCCGGGGTCGACACCTTGGGCAGGAGGATGGCATCGGGCACGCAGGCGATGGCGGCGGCCAGGTCCTCCTCGCCCCACGGCGTGTCGAGGCCGTTGACGCGCACGATCACCTCGCGCGGGCCGAAGCCGCCGGCCGTGACGGCTGCCGACACCTGGGCCCGCGCCGTCTCCTTCGCATCCGGCGCCACGGCATCCTCGAGGTCGAGGATGACGACGTCGGCCGGCAGGCTGCGCGCCTTCTCAAGGGCGCGGGCGTTCGAGCCGGGCATGTAGAGCGCGCTGCGGCGCGGGCGGATCTCGGTCATGGGCGGGAATGCTCCTTTTCGCGCTGCAGCATAACGCCTCGACGCCGCCGCGCCACTCATGCAAAAGGTGAATGCTGCCTGTGGACAGGCGGGGTGCGGAGAACGCGGCATGTGGCTGGCGGGGGGTCGACGGTTGTCCGGCCGGATGGGTTGCGGCGCTGGCGCCGGCCGTCGAACCCTTCGCGGCCCGCCTCCTCGTCGTGCCGCGCCTCGAGGAACTCTTCGGCCTCGCGGAGGTGCCGGCCATCGTGGCCGTCGACATGCCCATCGGCCTGCCGGAGCGCGTCGGCCATGGCGGACGCGGCCCCGAGGCGCTGGTGCGGCCGCTCCTCGGCGGGCGCCAGTCGAGCGTCTTTTCCGTGCCGTCCCGCGCGGCCGTCCATGCCGGTGACTACGCTGCGGCCTGCGCCGCCGCGCTCGCGACCTCCGATCCGCCGCGGCGGGTGTCGAAACAATGCTTCCATCTCTTTCCGAAGATCCGAGAGCTCGACGCGCTGCTGCGCGGCCGGCCGGATCTCGCCGGCCGGGTGTTCGAGGCCCATCCCGAGGTCGCCTTCTGGCGCCTCAACGGCGAACGGGCGCTCGACCAGCCCAAGAAGGTCAAGGGCCGCCCCTGGCCGGCGGGCCTCGCCCTTCGTGAACGCCTCCTGCGCGCCGCCGGCTTCGGCGACGGCGCGTTCGGCCTGCGCCCGCGCGGTACGGGCCCGGACGACGTGCTCGACGCCCTCGCCAATCTCACCGTCGCCCTGCGGATCGCCCGTGGCGAAGCCCGCAGCTTCCCCGATCCGCCGGGCCGTGACGAGGCGAATTTACCAGTCGCCATCTGGACATAAGACAATCCGCGGAGGGTTGGAGGCGCCGCTTCCTGCCGCTATGGTCCGCGCGACCACCGAGGAGATATTCCATGCACGGCACCCTGGCCGATGGCCCGCTCTCGCGCGCGACGATCGAGGCGGCCCATGAGCGTATCCGCCCGCATATCCGCCGCACGCCCGTCATCGACCTCGCCGCCGGCGACCTCGGGCTCGACGTCCCCGTCAATATCAAGCTGGAGCTCCTCCAGCACGCCGGCTCCTTCAAGCCGCGCGGCGCCTTCAACACGCTCCTGTCGCTGCCCGTGCCGGCGGCGGGCGTTGCCGCCGCCTCGGGCGGCAATCATGGCGCGGCGGTGGCTTATGCCGCGATGAAGCTCGGCGTGAAGGCGCGCATCTTCGTGCCCGAGATCTCGAGCACCCCGAAGATCGCGGCGATCCGCGCCTTCGGCGCCGACATCGTCATCGGCGGCGCCCGCTATGCCGACGCCCAGGACGCCTGCGACAGCTACGTCGCCGACAGCGGCGCGCTGCGCATCCACCCCTTCTCCGCGGCCGAGACGATCGCCGGCCAGGGCACGGTGGGCCGCGAGTGGGAAGAGCAGGTGCCGGATCTCGACACGGTTCTCGTCGCCGTCGGCGGCGGTGGGCTCATCGCCGGCATCGCCTCCTGGTGGCACGGCAGCAAGGTCAAGGTCGTCGGGGTGGAGCCGGAGGGCTCATGTGCGCTGCACGCGGCGCTCGCAGCCGGTGCGCCCGTCGACGTGCCGGTCGAATCGGTGGCGGCCGATTCGCTTGGCGCCCGCAATGTCGGGCCGCTCGTTCACGGCATCTCGCAGCGCGCGGTCGAGCGCGTCGTGCTCGTGCCCGACGAGGCGATCGTCGAGGCGCAGCGCCGGCTCTGGCGCGGCCTCAGGATCGCGGCCGAGCCGGGCGGGGCGACGGCGCTCGCCGCCCTGATCGCCGGCGCCTATGTGCCGGCCCCCGGCGAGCGGCTCGGCATCCTCGCCTGCGGCAGCAACGTCGATCTCGCAACCCTTGCGGCACTTACCGCCTGACATCGAAGGAGGACCGGCACATGGCAAGCGCCCAGTTCCCGCAGCGTCTGACGGACGGCTACACGTCCTTTGTCAACGAGCGCCTGCCGCGCGAGCGTGATCGCTTCGAGCATCTCGCCGAGAAGGGCCAGCGGCCGGAGATCATGATCATCGGCTGCTGCGACTCGCGCGTCTCGCCCGAGGTCATCTTCGACGCCGCGCCGGGCGAGATGTTCGTCGTGCGCAACGTCGCCAACCTCGTGCCGCCCTACGAGCCGGACAAGGTCTCCCACCACGGCACCAGCGCGGCGCTGGAATTCGCCGTCCAGGCGCTGAAGGTGAAGCACATCGTCGTCCTGGGCCACGCCCATTGCGGCGGCATCCGCGCCTTTGCCGGCGAATCCGAGCCGCTCTCGCCCGGCGACTTCATTGGCAAGTGGATGGATCTCATCGCCCCGGCGGCGGAGCGCCTCGGCCCGCGTCGCGACGGCGATACCGAGACGGACTATCTGCGCAAGCTCGAATATGCGGCTATCGAGAACAGCCTCGCCAACCTCATGACCTTCCCCTGCGTGCGCATCCTCGTGGAGAAGGGGCGGCTGGCACTGCATGGCGCCTTCTTCGGCGTCGCCACGGGCCATCTGCTCGTGCGCGACCCTGCGACGGGCGCCTTCGCGCCGGTGATCGCGGACCTGCCGGGGCGGGTATCGGCGATCGGCTGCACATAGCGAGGCAGTCGGCAATCGGGAGTAGGCAGTCGGATGACAGCGACTGCCGATTGCCAATTCCCGACTGCCTTCTTCAGGCCGCCTTCTTCTTGGCCGTGATCAGCTTGCGGTTGGCGAGGCACTCGGCGATCTGCACCGCGTTGAGGGCCGCGCCCTTGCGCAGGTTGTCGGAGACGATCCACATGGCGAGGCCGTTCTCCACCGTGCCGTCCTCGCGGATGCGGCTGATGTAGGTGGCGTCCTCGCCCGCCGCCTCGTGCGGGGTCATGTAGCCGCCGGGCTCGCGCTTGTCGACGACGAGGCAGCCGGGGGCCGAGCGCAGGATGTCGCGCGCCTCGTCCGCCGTGATCGGCTTCTCGAACTCGATGTTCACGGCCTCCGAATGGCCGATGAAGACCGGCACGCGCACGCAGGTGGCAGTGAGCTTGATCTTCGGGTCGAGGATCTTCTTCGTCTCGGCCGTCATCTTCCACTCTTCCTTCGTGAACCCGTCCTCCATGAACACGTCGATATGGGGGATGAGATTGAAGGCGATGCGCTTGGTGAACTTGTTGCTCTTGACCTCGCCGGCCGAGAAGATGGCGCGCGTCTGGTCGAAGAGCTCGTCCATGCCCTCCTTGCCGGCGCCGGAGACCGACTGGTAGGTCGACACGACCACGCGCTTGATGCCGGCGGCATCATGCAGCGGCTTCAGCGCCACGACGAGCTGCGCCGTCGAGCAGTTCGGATTGGCGATGATGTTGCGCTTGGTGAAGCCCGCGACGGCATCGGCATTCACCTCGGGCACGATCAGCGGCACGTCGGCGTCGTAGCGGAAGGCCGAGGAATTATCGATGACCACGACGCCCTGGGCGCCGATCTTCGGCGCCCATTCGCGCGCCACGTCACCGCCGGCCGACATCAGGCAGATGTCGACATCGGAGAAGTCGTAGGTCGCGAGGTCCTTCACCTTCAGCGTCTTGTCGCCGTAGGAGACCTCCTGCCCGATGCTGCGGCGCGAGGCGAGCGGCACGACCTCGTCGGCCGGAAAGGCGCGCTCGGCCAGGATGTCGAGCATCTCCCGGCCCACATTGCCGGTGGCGCCGACGACAGCGACCTTGAAACCCATCACGTTGTCTCCTCGAATTTCTCGCGTCTCCCCCTCGGGCGTCGTGCGCCGTCTCGGGCGCCTCCTCTCGCCCCGTGGGGAGAGGACCGGGGGGACGAGCGGACTGTCAGCCGGCCGTTTTGGCCGTCAGCGTGGCTTTCGTTTTCGTCAGCGTGCTGAGCGCAAGCGGCGAAGCCATGGAAAGTCCGTCGGTTCCAGTCGCGGCCGAACGAGAGCGAGCCGCACCCGTCTCTGCACCACGGCGGGCGTGTTCTGTCAAGCGCGACGTGGATGCAGGGAGCGGCCGGCGTGGCCCGTTAACCTTACCGCTGGCGGCTGCCCGGCAACGGGTCGTTGACTCTCCTTGGAGATCGCCGCGCGGCGGTAACCGATGGTCAGGCATATGCGGCGAGCCTTGTCCGCTACGACACCGGAAAACCTTCGGCAACAGAAGGGCAGGGAGCGTGTCCATGACGCGATATCACCAGGGCCGTGCGGCGGGGCCGCCCATGCCGCACCTCTCGCCGGGCGACAGGCTCTACGAGGAATTGGACCGGCCGATGCGCCGGCGGCCGCGGCGCAGCGCCGCGGCACGGCTGCAGCGCACGCTCCTGTCCGGGCTCTTAGTCGTCGCCCTTGCCGGCGGCGCCTATGTCCTTCAGGCCGCGAAGGGGCCTGAGGGCGCCGGAGCCGGTGACGCGCAGGCGGACGTCAGGCTCGCGGAGGATGCAGCGGTGCCGGCGACGCCCGGCCTCGACGCCGCCGTGGCGCGCCCCATCTGGATCCGCGCGAGCGCGCCCGTGCCCGTGTTCGCGCTCGCGGCCTCGGGCATCGGCCCCGGCTTCGGCGACAGGGAACGCAGCTACGAGGCCCAGCATCACGGCCTCGGCGGGCAGGAGGATATCGTCGGCATCGGGCGTTTCGCGGCGCCGGGCCCGCATCTGCGCCTGTCGGTCTATCGGCCGGGCGGGGAGGCGGGCACTCCGTCCAGCTTCTTCGTCGACATGGTGCGGGCCGCTTCGGAGGCGGGGCTCGCCGTCTCCCGCACGTCGGTGCCGCGTGGCGTCACGACGAAGCTCGGCACCATGGAGGTTGCGGAAGCGCAGCTGGTCGGCCAGGGCGTCGTGCGCAGCTGCTCCGCCTTTCGCCTGCTGCACGATGCACCAGCCCTGCGCCTCAGCGGCTGGGTCTGCGGCGCCGATGACAGGCCGCGCGCCGACGCCGCCCTACGCTGCGTCATCGACGGCCTCGAGCCAGCCGCCTCGCTCGATGACGGAGGCCTGAAGGCTCTGTTCCATGCGGCGAGGCCGGCCGCCACCTGCGGCGCTGCGCCGCGCGTGGCGGAGGAGGCGCCGGCGGCCGATGGTATCGCGGAACTGCTCGCGACCTCGGCCGACGTGCCCTTGCCGCCGGTCCGGCCGGCCTCCTTCGGGCGCACGTGAGCTGCCCGTCACCGCAAGTTGAGCGCCGGGAAGGGTCTGTGCCGGTCGGCGGCGGCGCCCTTCACGGCCCGTTATGCTATTCTGTGGCTAGTGGCCGGGCCGATATGGCAAGCGAGGGTCAGCACCATGCGTCATCTCACCATCATCCTGTCGGCCGCTGCCATGGCGGCTTCCTGTCTCGCCGTTGCCGGTGAGGCCTACGCCCAGAGCCGCGTGCGCACCATCACGGTGACTCCGCGCAGCTATCTCGACCCCGGCAACGTCGTGCCGGTCGGATCGATGTCGAACTATGTGCTCTCCGGTCAGAGCTATTCCCCGCCCGTCTATGCCAACGTGCAGGAGAAGTTCGGCTCCACCGTGCTGCCCCCGCGCATCGGCGGCGGTCGCAATCCCTTTGGCGCGATCGACTTCCAGGCGCCGCGCTGAGGGTGATGGGTGGATTTCGTCATGCCCGCGCTTGTCGCGGGCATCCACGCCTTGAATTCTCAAGCAAGATCGACGGCATAGATGGCCGGGACAAGCCCGGCCATGACGCACGCAAGTCCTTGCCGCTGAGATAGAGACAACGACGAAGCCCGGCCGGACGGCCGGGCTTCGTCGTTGCAGGCTGCGTCCGGGCTCAGCCGGTGAGCTTTTCCATTTCCTTGACGATGGCGTCGCCCACCTCGCCCGTGCCCGCGGCATTGACGCCCGGCCCGGCGATGTCCTTCGTGCGCAGGCCGCCGTCGAGGACGTTGGCGACGGCCTTCTCCAGCATGTCCGCCTCCTTCACGAGGCTGAAGGAATAGCGCAGCGCCATGGCGAAGGAGCCGATCATGGCGATCGGGTTGGCAAGGCCCCTGCCGGCGATATCGGGGGCCGAGCCGTGCACGGGCTCGTAGAGCGCCTTGCGCTTGCCGGTCGCGGGATCCTCGGCGCCGAGCGAGGCCGACGGCAGCATGCCGAGCGAGCCGGTCAGCATGGCCGCCACATCGGACAGGATGTCGCCGAACAGGTTGTCGGTGACGATGACGTCGTACTGCTTCGGGTTGCGCACCAGCTGCATGCCGCAGTTGTCGGCGAGCACGTGCTCCAGCTCCACGCCCGGATACTCGTTCTTGTGGACGCGGGTGACGACCTCGTTCCACAGCACGCCGGTGCGCATCACGTTGCGCTTCTCGGCCGAGGAGACCTTGTTGCGGCGCACCTTGGCGAGCTCGAAGGCGACGCGGGCGATGCGCTCGATCTCATGGGTCGTGTAGAGCTGCGTGTCGACGGCGCGCTTCTCGCCGCTCTCCAGCGTCACGATCTCCTTCGGCTCGCCGAAATAGACGCCGCCGGTGAGCTCGCGCACGATGACGATGTCGAGCCCCTCGACCAGCTCGCGCTTCAACGACGAGGCATCGGCCAGGGCCGGATAGCAGATGGCCGGGCGCAGGTTGGCGAACAGGCCGAGCTCCTTGCGCAGGCGCAGGAGGCCCGCCTCGGGGCGGTGCTCGTAGGCCACCTTGTCCCACTTCGGCCCGCCGACGGCGCCGAAGAGCACGGCGTCAGCCGCCTGCGCGCGGTCCATGGCGGCGTCGGTGATGGCGACGCCATGTGCATCGTAGGCGCAGCCGCCGACGAGGTCCTTCTCCGTCTCGAAACGGGCGATGCCGGTCTTCGTGAACCAGCCGACGAGTTTCTCGACCTCGGCCATGACCTCGGGGCCGATGCCGTCGCCGGGGAGGAGAAGGAGATTGTAGGACGCCATGATGCCCTCGTGTTGCGCGGAATAAGATGGTCGCGCAGCCTTTTGCTGCGCGGGTGCGGGTTTGGCAAGGCGTTCCGGCGCATGGCTCGCGCCGGATGCCCGCTCAGCGATAGCGGCCGTGGCGCTCGAGCACCTCGATCTTGTAGCCGTCCGGATCGGTGACGAAGAAGAAGCGCGCCATCAGCGCCCCGTCGCGGAAGAACTCCTTGATCGGCTGGGGCGCGAGGCCGGCATCGGTGAAGCGGGCGTGCTCGGCGTCGAGATCCTCGACCGCGACGGCGAGGTGGCCGTAGCCGTCCCCGAGCGCATAGGGCTCGCTGCGGCCGTGGTTGACGGTGAGCTCGACCTCGAAATCGGCCTCGGCGTTGCGCAGGTAGACGAGCGTGAAGCCGTCGAAGACGAAGCGGTCGGCGATCTTGAGGCCGAAGGCCGTCTCGTAGAAGGCGACCGAGCGCGCCTCGTCGAGCACGCGGATCATGGTGTGGATGGCTTTGGCCACGGGCGAGGGGCTCCGTTTCGCGGTCAGACGCGGCGCTTCAGCGCCGTCACCTCGATCTCGACCTTCATCTCGGGCTTCAGGAGGCCGGCGACGACGAGGAGCGTCGCGGCCGGTCGCACCTCGGCCAGCACCTCGCCGCAGACGGTGAGCAGCGGCTCGGCATGGGCCACGTCGGTGACGTAATAGGTGGCGCGCACGATATCGGCGAGCGAGAAGCCGGCCTCCTCCAGCGTGCGCGCGATGGTCGTCCAGCAATTGCGCGCCTGCGCGGCCGCATCCTCCGGCATCGCCATCGTCGCGTAGTCGTAGCCGGTCGTGCCGGCGACGAAGGCGAAGGGCCCGTCGATCACGGCACGCGAATAGCCGTAGGCCCTCTCGAAAGGTGAGCCGGTGGAGATCAGCTGCCGCGTCATCCGGATGGTCCTCTCGTATCGGGGTTGGGTCAGGCGGTGGGCCGCCGGGTAAGCGCCAGCATGACGCCGAAACCGATCATCAGGCTGCCGCTGACGCGGTTGAAGAGCCTCAGCGTCCGCTGCCCGCGCGTCAGGGAGCGCAGGCGCCCGCCGAAGGCGGCATAGGCGGCGATGGCGACGACCTCGAGCGCGATGAAGGTCGCGCCCATGACGAGGAAATTCAGCGCATAATGGCCGCCGCCGAGGAACTGCGGGAAGAAGGCCGTGAAGACGAGGATCGCCTTCGGGTTGCCGGCGGCCACCCAGAATTCCTGCAGCGCCAGCCGGCCGAGGGGTGTGCGCGCGCTCGTCTCGAGCGCCGTGAGCTCGGGAGCGCCGGCGCGCAGCAGGCGGAAGCCCAGATAGACGAGATAGGCCGCGCCCGCCCATTTGACGACGCTGAACAGCATCTCCGACGTCGCCAGCACCGCGCCGAGGCCGAGCGCGGCGATGACGATCATGATGGCGAAGGCGACGAGCCGCCCGCCGGCCGCGGCGGTGGCGCGCCAGACCCCCTCGCGTGCCCCGTTCGTCAGCGACAGGAGGTTGTTCGGCCCGAAGGCCATGTTGATGGCGAAGCAGGCCGGCAGGAAGACGAGGTAGGTGTCGAGGCTCATGCCGTCCATCTCCGCCGTTCGTCGAGTGATGGTGCAGGAAGGTTCACGCGCTGGGCCCACCGCGAACCCTCTCCCCGCTTGCGGGGAGAGGGCAGGGTGAGGGGGGAAGGGTGCCGCTCAGGCCGCGGCGCGGCCTCGTGTCCTCGCCGCTGCCCTCAATTCGCTGCCGCTCGCCCCATCCCTCTCAGAGCCAGGGATGCGAGGTCGCCGTCTTCGTCTCGTAGGCCTCGATGCTCGGGGCCTTCTCCATGGTGAGCCCGATGTCGTCGAGCCCGTTGAGCAGGCAGTGCTTGCGGAAGGCGTCGATTTCGAAGCTGACCTTGCCCCCGTCCGGCCCGCGGATCTCCTGCGCCTCGAGGTCGATGGTCAGCGTCGCGTTGGCGCCGCGGCGGGCGTCGTCCATCAGCTTGTCGAGGTCTTCCGGCGACACCGTGATGGGCAGGATGCCGTTCTTGAAGCAGTTGTTGTAGAAGATGTCGGCGAACGAGGTGGAGATCACGCAGCGGATGCCGAAGTCGAGCAGGGCCCACGGCGCATGCTCGCGGGAGGAGCCGCAGCCGAAGTTGTCGCCCGCGACGAGGACCTGCGCCTTGCGGTAGGCCGGCTTGTTGAGCACGAAGTCGGCGTTCTCCGAGCCGTCCTCGTTGTAGCGCATCTCGGCGAACAGGCCCTTGCCGAGGCCGGTGCGCTTGATGGTCTTCAGATATTGCTTCGGGATGATCATGTCGGTGTCGACATTGACGATCTCGAGCGGCGCGGCGACGCCCGTCAGGGTGGTGAACTTCTCCATTTTCGCTCTTCCGTCCGTCTGCGGCCGCCGCGGCGACCTATATTGCCGAATGTCATATCAAAGCCGGCCTGGCGCGCCTAGCGCAGCCGGCGACCGCGCCGGTCACCCCGCCGCGGCCTCGATCGCTTCCATATCCTCGTCCGAGAGGCCGAAGTGGTGGCCGATCTCGTGCACGAGGACATGCGTGACGAGGGAGCCGAGCGTCTCCTCGTGCTCGGCCCAGTAGTCGAGGATCGGCCGGCGGTAGAGGAAGACCATGTTGGGCATCTGCCCCGACATCGGCACCGCGCCCTGCTGGGCGAGGCCGTAGCCGCGGAAGAGGCCGAGGAGGTCGAACGGGCTCTCGCAGCCCATCTCCTCCATGGTCTCCTCGTCCGGGAAATCCTCCACGCGGATGAGAACGCCGTCGCACAGGCGGCGGAAATCCTCCGGCAGGGCGTCGAAGGCCGCCTGGGCGAGATCCTCGAAGGTCCCGATGTCCGGCGCCGTCAGGGCGCGAAGGTGGTCCGTGTCCCGGCTCGTGCTCATGGGCCCCGTTTCCATGGATCAGTGTGCCAGCTGCTGCATCAGCGCATAGGCGAGGTAGACGAGGAGCACGAGGCCGAGAATGCGGCCGATGCGCTTGCCCCACACCTCGATGCGGTCGTCGTCCGGATGGTCGGCGTCGCGGCCGGAAAAATGCGCGCCGAGGCGCCGCGTCGCGCGGCCGAGGGAGGAGGAGGAGAGCGTCTCGCTGTCCCGCTCCACCCGTTCCAGCGCCTCGCGCGCTTCGCGCTGCCGCTTCTCGTCATCGCCCTTCATCGCGACCACCTCGAAGGCCTCCGTGCCACCGCGCCTAGTTCCACCGCGCCCGCGTGTGCTGCGCAGCACCGCGACGGGCTGCAGCAAAGGCCATGATCATCTCGCGTCTGCCCTCAGGGAGCGCAACGGGAACGACCGATGAACCCTTCAGGAGACCGAACCCATGACCAAGACCTCGACGCAGCGTCACCTCCCCCGCATCGGCGGCAAGGCAGGCTTGCTGGCCCTCGCCCTCTTCGCCGGTCTCGGCGCCGCGGCGCTCGGCTCCGGCAGTGCCGAGGCCCGCCACGGCTGGCATCACAGGCCCTATCCGCACCCGGTGTGGGGCGCCGGCTGGTTCGCCTCTCCCGTCTATGACGGGCCCTATTACCGTTGCCGCTGGGTGAAGCAGGTGCGCTTCATCCCCGGTCACGGCCGGGTGGTCCGCTGGCGCCCGCTCTGCCGCTACTGACGGCAGGAGCCGTTCCATGCCGGGCCGGCCCGCGAGGGCCGGCCCTTGTGTCATTGACCCTGGCACGTCTGGCTCAGCCGAAGCTGCGCACGTCCACGAAGTGCCCCGCGATCGCCGCCGCCGCCGCCATGGCGGGGGAGACGAGGTGGGTACGGCCCTTGAAGCCCTGCCGTCCCTCGAAGTTGCGGTTCGAGGTGGAGGCGCAGCGCTCGCCGGGCTTCAGCTTGTCGGCATTCATGGCCAGGCACATGGAGCAGCCGGGCTCGCGCCAGTCGAAGCCGGCGGCCTTGAAGATCCGGTCGAGGCCCTCGGCCTCCGCCTGCATCTTCACGAGACCGGAGCCCGGCACGATCATGGCGTTCACGTTGGGGTTGACCGT
Source organism: Chelatococcus caeni (assembly GCF_014196925.1). GTDB lineage: Bacteria > Pseudomonadota > Alphaproteobacteria > Rhizobiales > Beijerinckiaceae > Chelatococcus_A > Chelatococcus_A caeni. The sequence continues at coordinate 282,776 of NZ_JACIEN010000006.1, forward strand.
CTTGCCGGCGACGATGCGCGCCACCTCGCGCAGGTCCTCGATGCGCCCGTTGGTGCAGGAGCCGATGAAGACGCGGTCGAGCGCGATGTCGGTGATCTTCGTGCCTGGCTTCAAGCCCATGTATTCCAGCGCCCGCCACTTCGACTGACGCTTCGTCTCCTCCTGGATCTCGTCCGGGTTCGGCACCGCGCCGTTGACCGAGATGACGTCCTCCGGGCTCGTGCCCCAGGTGACGATGGGCGGCAGGTTGGCCGCGTCGAGCCGGATGACGCTGTCGAAATGGGCGCCCTCGTCGGTGCGCAGCGTCTCCCAGAAGCGCACGGCCTCGTCCCAGGCCGCGCCCTTCGGAGCCTTCGGCTTGTCCTTGAGATAGGCGTAGGTCTTCTCGTCCGGCGCGACGAGGCCGGCGCGGGCGCCGCCCTCGATCGACATGTTGCAGACGGTCATGCGCCCTTCCATCGACAGCGAGCGGATGGCCTCGCCCGCATATTCGATGACGTGGCCGGTGCCGCCGGCGGTGCCGATCTCGCCGATGATGGCGAGGATGATGTCCTTGGCCGTGACGCCCTCGGGCAGGGCGCCGTCGACCTGAACCAGCATGTTCTTCGCCTTCTTCTGGATCAGCGTCTGCGTGGCGAGCACGTGCTCCACCTCGCTGGTGCCGATGCCGTGGGCGAGCGCGCCGAAGGCGCCGTGGGTCGAGGTGTGGCTGTCGCCGCACACGATCGTGGTGCCCGGCAGCGTGAAGCCCTGCTCGGGGCCGACGACGTGGACGATGCCCTGGCGTTGGTCGAGCTCGTTGTAATATTCGACGCCGAAGTCGCGCGCATTGTCGGCGAGCGTCGCCACCTGCAGCGCGCTCTCGGGATCCTCGATGCCGTGCGAGCGGTCGGTGGTGGGCACGTTGTGGTCGACGACGGCGAGCGTCTTCTGCGGCGCGCGCACCTTGCGGCCGGCGACGCGCAGGCCCTCGAAGGCCTGCGGGGAAGTGACCTCGTGCACGAGGTGGCGGTCGATGTAGATGAGGCAGGTGCCGTCGGGCTGGGTGTCGACGACGTGATCGTCCCAGATCTTGTCGTAGAGGGTGCGCGCTGTCATGGGCTTTCGGCTTCTCATGCTGTGATGGCGGCTGCCATCGGTGCTCTTGTCGCTCAGATGTCCCGCCTCGGTTTCGCTGGTCGGGACATGTTCACCCGCGTCACGGGCCGCTCCTGCGGCCGTCCCCCTCGCGGGGCGCGGTGCCTGGCGGGCGCCCTGACGGGCACCGGCTCAGGCGCGGCGAAGGTCGGCGATGGTGCAGGCCAGGAGGCGCGCGAAGAAGCGCCACGGCAGCCGGGCGTGATCGTGCAGCGCCGCAAATTCCTGCGTCGTCGGCAGCGGCTGCGACGTCAAACGGCAAGCCGTCACGTCGGGCCGGCATATGGAGCGCCCGCGCCTCATCATTCTGCGCCGTTTTTAACAGATCAAAACGACAGCGACAACGCGCCCGCGCGCATCGCCTTGCATGGCTCCCGCGCGTGCCGCGCCGAAGCGGACGATAAAAATGAAAAAGCGCGGCGAGAGGCCGCGCTTCGTCGTCCGGGAGCCGGCGGTGGTGCCGCCAGATGAGCGAAGGATCACTCGCCCTTGTTGTTCTCGGTGCGGCGCTCGGCGCGCTCGGCGATACGGGCCGACTTGCCGCGGCGATCGCGCAGGTAATAGAGCTTGGCGCGGCGCACCTTGCCGCGGCGCACGACCTTGATCGACTCGACCAGCGGCGAATAGAGCGGGAACACGCGCTCGACGCCCTCGCCGTAGGAGATCTTGCGGACGGTGAAGCTCTCGTTGATGCCGCCGCCGTCACGGGCGATGCACACGCCCTCGTAGGCCTGCACGCGGCTGCGCTCGCCTTCCTTGACGCGGACGTTGACCTGCACCGTGTCGCCGGGCTCGAAGTCCGGGATGGACTTGGCTTCGGTGAGCTTGGCGATCTGTTCCTGGTTGATCTGTTCGATGATGTTCATGTCGATCACTCCTGCCGGCATGCCCGAAGGGAAGGTCCCGCGGACACGAGCGTTTCGGCGACGCTGTTTTGAGTTGGTGGCGCCCTATACACGAGGCGTTCGCCCTTGTCGATAAGGGCTGCGCGAGAAAGGACGCGAAAGCGCTGGCTCCGATGCAATGGCCCCGCCGGCGCCGGGCGCCTCTTGCGCCGCTGTCATCGCCTTGCCATTTGACTCCGCGCCCCCTTTCACTCAACTAGTCCGCCCGCCGGCCGTGTTTGCGCCGGCCGCCCGCATTTTCTTGAAGGCTCGCCGAGGAACTCTTGATGAAAGTCGTTGTCGTCGAATCTCCCGCCAAGGCGAAGACGATCAACAAGTACCTCGGCAAGGACTACGAGGTCCTGGCCTCGTTCGGCCACATCCGCGATCTGCCGGCCAAGGACGGCTCGGTCGACCCCGAGGCCGATTTCTCCATGATCTGGGAGCTGGAGGACCGCGGCTCCAAGCGCGTGTCGGACATCGCGAGGGCGGTGAAGGGGGCGGACAAGCTCATCCTCGCCACCGACCCGGATCGCGAGGGCGAGGCGATCTCCTGGCACGTCATCGAGGCGCTGACGCAGAAGAAGGTGCTGAAGGACGTGGCCATCGAGCGCGTCACCTTCAACGCCATCACCAAGGACGCGGTGCTCGAGGCGATGCGCCAGCCGCGCCAGATCGACCAGGCCCTGGTCGATGCCTATCTCGCCCGCCGTGCGCTCGACTATCTCGTCGGCTTCAATCTCTCGCCGGTGCTGTGGCGCAAGCTGCCCGGCGCCCGTTCTGCCGGGCGCGTCCAGTCGGTGGCGCTGCGCCTCGTCTGCGACCGCGAGCGCGAGATCGAGACCTTCGTGGCGCGGGAATACTGGTCGCTCATCGCCCTCCTCGCGACGGGGGCGGGCGCGACCTTCGAGGCCCGCCTCGTCGGCGCCGACGGCAAGAAGATCACCCGGCTCGACATCGGCAAGGGCGAGGAGGCTGAGGCCTTCAGGAAGGCGCTCGAAGCGGCGGCCTTCCGCGTCACCGCGGTCGAGGCCAAGCCGGCCAAGCGCCACCCGCAGCCGCCCTTCACCACCTCCACCCTGCAGCAGGAGGCCTCGCGCAAGCTGGGCTTCGCCCCGGCGCGCACCATGCAGCTCGCCCAGCGGCTCTACGAGGGCGTCGAGATCGGCGGCGAGACGGTTGGCCTCATTACCTATATGCGTACCGACGGCGTCGACATGGCCCCGGAGGCGGTCGCCGGCGCTCGCCGCGTTATCGCCAAGGAGTTCGGCGACGCCTATGTGCCCGGAGTGCCGCGCAAGTACACGACCAAGGCCAAGAACGCGCAGGAGGCGCACGAGGCTGTGCGCCCGACCGATCTCGGCCGCCTGCCGGCCATGGTGGCGCGCCAGCTCGATCCCGATCAGGCCCGGCTCTACGACCTCATCTGGACGCGCACCGTGGCGAGCCAGATGGAATCGGCCGTCTTCGAGCGCACCACGGTCGATATCGAGGCGAAGGCCGCCGGCCGCGTGCTCGACCTGCGCGCCACCGGCCAGGTGGTGACCTTCGACGGCTTCCTGAAGCTCTATCAGGAAGGCCGCGACGACGAGGAGGACGAGGAGAGCCGCCGCCTGCCCGCCATGAAGGCCGGCGATGCCCTCGAGAAGCGCGAGATTCGCGCGACGCAGCACTTCACCGAGCCGCCGCCGCGCTACACCGAGGCGAGCCTCGTCAAGCGCATGGAAGAGCTCGGCATCGGCCGGCCCTCGACCTATGCGGCCGTGCTCGCCGTGCTCAAGGAGCGCGGCTATGTCGAGATCGACAAGAAGCGCCTCGTGCCCGAGGACAAGGGCCGCATCGTCACGGCCTTCCTCGAGAGCTTCTTCCGCCGCTATGTCGAATACGACTTCACGGCCGACCTCGAGGAGCAGCTCGACCGCGTCTCCAACAACGAGATCGACTGGAAGGCGGTGCTGCGCGACTTCTGGCGCGACTTCATCGCCGCCATCGACGAGACGAAGAGCCTGCGCATGAGCGAGGTGCTCGACGCCCTCAACGAGGAGCTCGGGCCGCATATCTTCCCGAAGAAGGCGGACGGCAGCGATCCGCGCGCCTGCCCGAGCTGCGGCACCGGTCAATTGTCGCTGAAGCTCGGCAAGTTCGGCTCCTTCATCGGCTGCTCCAACTATCCGGAGTGCCGCTACACGCGCCAGCTCGCGGCGAACGGCGATGGTGAGACGAGCGCTGCCGCCGACGGCGGCCCGCGCGTCCTCGGCAAGGACCCTGAGACGGGGCTCGACGTCACGCTGCGCGACGGGCGCTTCGGTCCCTATGTGCAGCTCGGCGAGGGCGACAAGCCCAAGCGCCAGACCCTGCCCAAGGGCCTTGCGCCGGATCTCGTCGACCTCGAAAAGGCATTGAAGCTGCTGTCGCTGCCGCGCGAGGTCGCGACGCATCCCGAGAGCGGCAAGCCGATCCTCGCCGGCATCGGTCGCTTCGGGCCTTATGTCCAGCACGAGAGAACCTACGCCAATCTCGGCAAGGACGACGACGTGCTCGACATCGGTGCCAACCGGGCCATCGACCTGATCATCACGAAGGAGCAGGGCGGCGGACGCCGGGGCGGCGCGGCCGATCCGGGCCGGGTGCTGGGCGAAGAGCCGGAGAGCGGCAAGCAGCTCAGCGTCAAGGCCGGTCGCTATGGTCCCTACGTCACCGACGGCACGACCAACGCCACCCTGCCCAAGAGCATGGACAAGGACGCGCTGACCCTGGAGGAGGCCATCGCCCTCATCCGTGCCAAGCGCGCCTCCGGCGGTGGCAAGAAGGCAGCGGCGAAAAAGCCGGCCGCCAAGAAGGCCCCTGCGAAGAAAGCTGCCGCAAAGAAGCCGGCTGAAAAGGCGCCCGCTAAAAAGGCAGCCGGCAAACCAACGAAGAAGGCGGCAGCGGGAGAATAGCGGGCGGCAGCTTCTTCTCCCTTGGGACATGAACGACCGAACGGCATAGACAGTGCCGGCCGGCCCTCTTCCCCTGATGCTGACCGAACCGGGAGCGCACCGTTCCCGCCATCATGGCCGGGCCCGTCCCGGCCATCCACGTCTTTGACGTTGCACAGCTTTCCAAGGCGTGAATGCCCGCGACGGGCGCGGGCATGACGGTTGCGCGGGAGCCGGCGGGCCTTCGCTCAATCCACCGCCACGATCGCCTCGATCTCGACCGTGATGTTGTTCGGCAGCGAGCCGAAGCCGACGGCCGAGCGGGCGTGGCGGCCGGCCTCGCCGAAGACGGCGACGAAGAGGTCCGAGCAGCCGTTGATGACCTTCGGATGGTCGCCGAAATCCGGCACGGCATTGACCATGCCGAGCAGCTTCACCACGCGCCGCACGCGGGCAAGGTCGCCGAGCGCCTCGTGCATCACGGCGAGGAGGTTGAGGCCGGTCAGCCGCGCATCGTCATAGGCCTGCTCGACGCCGATCTCGGCGCCGACCTTGCCGGTGCGCTGACGGCCGTCCGCCTCGCGCGGCCCCTGGCCCGAGAGGAAGAGGAGATTGCCCTCCTGCACGAAAGGCACGTAGGTCGCGACGGGCTTGGGCGCCGGCGGAAGCGTAAGCCCGAGATCGGCGAGGCGCTGGTAGGGGGTCATGCGGTGACCTTCTGCGTGGCGAGGGTGGCGAGCTCCGCCTGGCGGATGCAGGCGACGGAATGGCTGGGTGAGACGCTCTCGCGCGGCGGCACGGCCTTCGCGCAGGCCTCGATGGCAAAGGGGCAGCGCGTGCGGAAGACGCAGCCGGACGGCGGGTCGAGCGGGCTCGGGATGTCGCCCTGCAGGATGACGCGCTCGCGCCGGACCGTCGGATCGGGGATCGGCGCGGTCGAGAGAAGCGCCTTGGTATAGGGATGGCGCGGATTGGCGTAGACCTCGCGCGACGGGCCCTGCTCCATGATGCGGCCGAGGTAGAGCACCACGATGTCGTCGCACAGATATTCGACGACGGTGAGGTCGTGCGAGATGAAGAGCATGGTGAGGCCCAGCTCTTTCTGCAGTTCCTGGATGAGGTTGAGCACCTGCGCCTGTACCGAGACGTCGAGCGCCGACACGGGCTCGTCGGCGACGATGAGCTCGGGCTCGACGGCAAGCGCCCGGGCGATGCCGATGCGCTGGCGCTGGCCGCCGGAGAACTCGTGCGGATAGCGGCGCGCATGTTCCGGGCTGAGGCCGACGCGGGCCAGGAGGTCCGCGATGCGCGCCTGCCGCGCCGCCCCCTTGGCGAGGCCGTGCGTGTCGATGGCTTCGCCGATGATGTCGCCCACGCGCATGCGGGGATTGAGGCTGGAATAGGGGTCCTGGAAGATGATCTGCATGCGCCGCCGATAGGCGCGCAGCGCCTTTTCCGGCAGCTTGAACAGGTCGACCCCGTCGAACACGGCCTCGCCCTCCGACGGCTCGACGAGCCGCAGGATGCAGCGCCCGGCGGTGGTCTTGCCCGAGCCCGATTCGCCGACGATGCCGACGATGCGGCCGCGGCCCACGTCGAAGGATACGTCCTCGACCGCCTTCACCGGGCCGCTCGCCGTGTGGAAGCGCTTGGAGAGATTGCGGACGGACAGCAGCACGTCGCCGCCCTGAGGGGATGGGGAATGGTTCATGGCGGTCACAGCAGCTCGTGCCTGAAGCAGCGGGAGAGGTGGCCGGGGCCGGCGGGCACGAGGCCCGGCGCCTCGCCCTCGCAGCGCGGCTCGACGAGCGGGCAGCGCGGCGCATAGGTGCAGCCCGGCGGCAGGTTGAGCACGCTCGGGACGTTGCCGGGGATGGGGTTCAACATCAGCCGCGCCCCGTCCGCCGCCCGGTCGCGCTCCGGGTTGGGGATGCAGGCGAGGAGGCCCTTGGTATAGGGGTGGCGCGGCCGCGCGAAGAGCGCCTCGACCGGGGCCTGCTCGACGACGCGGCCGGCATACATCACCGCCACCTCGTGGGCGATCTCGGCGACGACGCCGAGATTGTGGGTGATGAACAAGATGCTCATGCCGATGTCGCGCTGCAGGCGGCGCATCAGGTCGAGGATCTGGGCCTGGATGGTGACGTCGAGCGCCGTCGTCGGCTCGTCGGCGATGAGGAGGGCCGGGTTGCACGAGAGCGCGAGCGCGATCATCACGCGCTGGCGCATGCCCCCCGACATCTCGTGCGGATATTGGTCGAGCCGCTTCTCCGCCGCCGGGATCTCGACGAGCTCGAGCATCTGCCTCGCGCGCTGACGCGCCTCATGCCGGGAGACCGGCTCGTGAAGGCGGATCATCTCCATGATCTGGTCGCCGACGGTGTAGAGCGGGTTGAGGCTCGTCATCGGCTCCTGGAAGATCATGGCGATCTCCTTGCCGCGGATGGCGCGCATGCGCTTTTCCGGCAAGGTCGCGAGATCGACGACCGTGCCGTCGCGCATCCGGTAGAGGATTTTCCCTCTGACGATGCGGCCGGGATGGGCGAGGAGGCGCATGATGGACAGGCTCGTCACCGACTTGCCCGAGCCAGATTCGCCGACGACGGCGAGCGTTTCGCCCCGGCGCACCGTCAGCGTCACGCCGTCGACGGACTTCGCCGCGCGCTCGCCGACGATGAAGTGGGTGTGCAGGTCCTCGGCCCTGAGGACGACGTCCTCGGGTAGCGTCGCTGTGAGCGGGGAGGGGGCGGAAAGGACGGCGGCCATCGCTCAGAGGTCCTTTCGAAGGCGTGGATCGAGGAGGTCGCGCAGGCCGTCGCCGACGAGCTGCAGCGACAGGACGGACAGGATGATGGCGACGCCGGGGAAGATCGTCATCCAGTCGGCCTGGCCGACATATTGCCGGCCGGAGGCGATCATCGTGCCCCAGGTCGGGATCTCGGGGCTGACGCCGACGCCGAGGAAGGAAAGGCTCGCCTCCGCCAGCATGGCATAGGCGAAGATGAAGGTCGCCTGCACCAGGATGGGCGAGACGAGGTTGCGCAGCACGTGGCGCGTCATGATGCGCCACGTCGGCACGCCGAGCGCCCGCGCCGCCTCCACGTAAGGAAGCTCCCGGATCACCAGCGTCGAGGCGCGAACGATGCGGGCAAGGCGCGGCGCATAGACGATGCCGAGCGCCACGATGACGGTGGCGAGCGACGGCCCGAGCGCGGCGACGAGCGCGATGGCGAGCAGGATGTCGGGGAAGGCCATCATCGCATCGACGATGCGCGCGATCACGGTGTCCGCGCGGCGGAAGAAGCCGGCGACGAGGCCGAGCGTGATGCCGATGACACCGGCGAACACCGTCGCGGCCGCGCCCACCGTCAGCGACAGGCGGCCGGCGTAGATCGTGCGGCTGAAGATGTCGCGGCCGAATTCGTCGGTGCCGAAGAAATAGGTGCCGCTCGGTGGCTTGAGGCGGTTGACGATCGACAGCTTGTTCGGCGCATAGGGCGCGATCAGCGGTGCGAGCAGGGCGAAGAGCGCGATGGCGAGGATGACGGCAAGGCCGATCGCCAGCGTCTTGCGCTGCAGGATGAGCGTCGTGATGCGCGGCGCGGGGGCGATGCTGACGGCGGCCATCAGTAGCGCACCCGCGGATCGATGAGGATGTAGAGCATGTCGATGCCGAAATTGATCAGCACGTAGATCGCTGCGATGACGAGGAGCGCGCCCTGGATGACGGGATAGTCGCGCCGGAGCACAGCCGAGACGACGAGGTTGCCCACGCCCGGCAGGCTGAACACCGTCTCCGTCACCACGGCGCCGGAGACGAGGAGGGCGGCGGTGAGGCCGATGACCGTGAGTACGGGGATGAGCGCGTTCTTGAAGGCGTGCTTCATGACCACGCGGAACTCGCCCATGCCCTTGGAGCGGGCGGTGCGCACATAGTCGTCGTTGAGCACGTCGAGCATCGAGGCGCGGGTGAAGCGTGTGATCAGCGCCGAGGAGACGACGCCGAGCGCCACCGCCGGCAGCACGAGATGTGACAGGCGCGTGAGGAAGGACGCATCCGGCCCGCCGTAGCCCGCGACCGGGAACCAGCCGAGCCGGACCGCGAAGACCTGGATGAGCACGAGGCCGAGCCAGAAGCTCGGGATGCTCGCCGCGAACATGGCGAAAGTCGTCACCGTCTGGTCGAACAGGGTGCCGCGCTTGTAGGCGGAGAGGATGCCGACCGGCAGCGCGATGGCGCTGGCGATGAGAATCGAGAACAGCGTCAGGAAGAAGGTGGGCTCGGCCCGTTCGGCGAGCGCCCGCGTCACCGGCATGTCGAGGAAGATCGACTGGCCGAGGTCGCCCTTGATGAGCTGGCCGAGGAAGAAGAGATACTGCACCACGAGCGGCTGATCGAGGCCGAGGCGGGTGCGCAGCGCCGCGATGTCGGCCGGCGTCGCGTCCGGCCCCAGCATGACGGCGGCCGGATCGCCCGGGGCGATGCGCACGATGATGAAGACGATCGTCACCACCGTGAACATCACGGCGAGCATGCCGAGAAGGCGCTGCAGGATGTAGCGGGTCATCGCTCCACTCGCTGCCGGGAGATGAGCGGCATCACAATCCCGGGACAAAAGACTATGGCGTTTCTGCAGTGGGGGCGGAACCAGTCGAGCGCGCCCGGTTCCCCTCCCCCGCTTGCGGCGGGGAGGGGCTGGGGGCGGTGCCGCCTGCGAACCGTGCCAGTTGATACTGTACTGACCGACATGGTCGGACAGCGCCTGCCTGCTGCACCGCCCCCACCCCGACCCTCCCCGCCACTTCGTGGGGGGAGGGAGAAGAGGAGCGCACCGCCGGCCTGCGCCAGCTCAACCTCCGGCCTCAGCCTCACTTGTCCAGATAGGCGTTCCAGAAGTACGGCCAGGGCGAGGCGTCGTAGCCCTTCAGCTTCGGCGACTTGGCCGAGAGGGCGCTGAAGTCGCCGACCTTGTAGAGGGGAGCCTGCTCGTAGAGCAGCTTCTGCAGGTCGGCGAAGAGCGCGACGCGCTTCGTCTGGTCGAGCTCGGCGTTGAGGGCGACGAGCAGCTTTTCCTTCTCGGGATTGTCCCACCAGCCCGGATAGGTCGCCGGCAGCGGCGCGATCAGCGCCGGATCGGGCAGGAACGGGCTGTGGGTGATGAAGATGTCCCACAGGGCCGGGTCCGCGCGCCGCTGCACCAGCGTCGCCCAGTCGACCACCTGCAGCTCGACGGCGAGGTCGGCCGCCTTCAGATATTCCGCCGCGACCTGCGCCATCTTGTAGTGGAACTCATATTGGCGGCTGGTCAGGATGCGGATCGGCTGCTTGCCGTCGTAGCCGGCGGCCTTGGCGAGCTCCTTGGCCTTTTCCGGATCGCCCAGGTTATAGGCCTCGGTGCCGGCGTCCGTGCGCCACGGATAGCCCTCCGGATAGAGCGCGCCGTCGACGGTGTAGAACTCCGGCTTGCCGAAGGCGGCGGCCAGCATGTCCTCAGCGTTGAGCGCGGCCTGCACGGCCTTGCGCATCTCCAGCTTCGTCATCATGCCCTGCTTGTTGTTCATGATGAACATGGGCCAGCCGAAGGACTTCAGCAGGAGCGGCTCGGTCTTGTCCTGGCCGTTGAGGCGGTCGTAGGCTTCGACGGGGAGGAGGTCGGCATAGTCGTACTGGCCGGCGATGGCGCCCTCGACGCGCGTGTTGGCATCCGGCACCGGCACGAAGCGGATTTCGTCGAGGTACTGCTTGCGCGCCCCGCCGAAGCCGTTCGGGTCACCCTCGCGCGGCGTGTAGCCGTCGAAGCGCACGAGCTGGATGTACTGGTCGGCCTTGCGCTCCTTGAGCATGTAGGGGCCGGTGCCGACGTATTCCTTGAGCGGGTTGTCCATCTTGCCGGCCGGCAGGATGATGGCCGCGGAATTGTTGAAGGCGAGCAGCGCCGCGAGCGGCGCGAACGGCTCCTTCAGGCTGAGGCGGACGGTATGGTCGTCGACCGCCTCGAGGCCGGCGAGGTTCGGCTGCACCAGCTTGCCGCGCGAGGCGAGCTCCAGCCAGCGGTGCAGGGAGGCGACGACGTCCTTGGCCGTCATCTCGCTGCCGTCGTGGAACTTGACGCCCTTGCGCAGGCTGATGGTGTAGACGCGACCGTCGGCCGACACCTCCGGCAGTTTCTCCGCCAGGAGCGGCGTGATGTTCCACTCCTTGTCGAAGGTGAACAGCGTCTCGAAGAAATGCTGCGTGACGGTGCCGAGAAGGTCGCCCGTCGCGACGGTCGGATCGAGCGAGGCGAGCTCCCCGATCATGGCGACGTTGACGACGCCGCCGCGCTCCTGGGCAATGCCCGGGACCGCCGTGGCGAATGAGAGGCTCGTCGCCGCGAGCCCCGCCAGGACCAGCTTTCTGAACATGTGGCACACCCCTCTGTTGGTTGCCGGTTGAACTTTGCGCGTTCAGCGCGCCTCGTTGAGCGTCGAGACGACGTGGACGAGTTGGTTCACCACGGCCGTGGTGATCCTCTCGCCTTTCTCTGCGGTCGCCTTCGACGGATCGCCCACGACGCCGGTGCCATGCGACATCTCATGCATGGAGCGGAACATGGCCCCGCGGCTGCCGCGGATCATGTCGGCCTGGGCCCAGTCGTGCGTGGCCACGTAGCTCATGCCGCCGACGAGCGCACGCCGCACGCTGTCGGGCACGGCATGGAGCATCAGCGAGGTCTCGAACTCGCAGGCATGGTTGATGCCGGCGAAATCGCTCTCGCGGATCTTTTCGAGCTCGGGCGCGGCGAGCCGCCACCAGGTCAGCATGGCGATGCGGCAGTCGCGGTGCCGGGCGCCGAAGCTCTCCAGCAGCACCTGGCCGATGGCCTGGTTGCCGCCGTGGCTGTTGAACAGCACGAGGTTGCGGAAGCCGTGCCGCACGACGCTCTCGATGATGTCGCCGACATAGGCGAGGAACGTCTCGTGGCGGATGCTGAGCGTGCCGGCGAATTCCATGTGGTGCTCGGAGCAGCACACCTTGACCTGCGGCAGGATCAGCACCTTCTCGCCCAGCGCCTCGTCGAGCCGGGCGAGGAAATGGGCGCCGATCTCGGCATCCGTGTCGAGCGGCAGGTGCGGGCCGTGCTGCTCGATGGCGGCGATGTTGAGGACGACGGGGATCGACCGGTCGAGCCCGGCGATCTCGTTCGTCGTGAACTTTTCCCAGCGCATCGGCCGCCCTCAGGAGATGGTGCGTTCGGCGGTGCGGAAGCGCGCGAGCGCCGCCTCGTCCAGCTTCACGCCGAGGCCCGGGCCATCGTTCGGGATGCGCACGAACGGCGGCTCGAAGGCGAGCGGCTTCTCGAGCAGATCGTGCGTGCGGATCATGCGCCCGAAGATGTCGCCCGGCCACACGCAGCTCTTCGCCGCCGCCGACTGGTGCACGTACATGGCCTCGAGGATGCCGAGGTCCACCTCCGAGCCGTGCCAGCAATAGAGGCCGGCCGTCGCGGCAATGTGGTCGAGCGCCTGGAACTTGGCGAGGCCGCCGTTGAAGTTGAAGCCGTCGACGGCATTGTGGGCGATGGCGTTGATGGCGTCGTGCGGCCGCTGGCCCTGATAGACGTAGGGCAGGGAGACGTGCAGCACGATCGGGATCGAGGAGAAGCGGCGCAGCTCGGCGAAATCGAGCAGCATCCAGCGCGGCAGCGGGTCCTCGAGCAGCAGCACGTTGCCGACGGCCTCGAGCTCGCGGATGATGCGCCGCGCGTTGCCGGCGTTCTCCCAGCGCTGGTTGGGGTCGAAGAGCACCTTCATGCCCGGCGCGTGCTCCTTGATGCGCGCGCACCAGCCGGCGACGTCGTCCTCGAGGTCGCACTTGAACTTGATGACCTTGTAGCCCTGTTCCCAGTAGCGGCGCACCCAGGGGCCGACCTCCTCCTGCGTGCGGTGGCTCGACCAGGCGCTGACGGCGACGCGGTCACGGATGGCGCCGCCGAGGAGCGCGTGCATCGGCACGCCGAGCGACTTCGCATAGGCGTCCCAGATGGCGCATTCGAAGCCGTCGTATTCCCGGCAGAGCGGCAGCGGCAGGTCCTGCAGGGGAAGATCGAGGATCGAGGTGCCGAGCAGGTTTGCGCAGATCGCCTCGATGCGCGGCCACTCATGGTCGCGGTAGAATTCGCCGAGGCCGACCGTGCCGTCGGCGAGCGTCATGCGCACGATGAGCTTCGGCAGTTCGTCGAACTGCGTGCTCCACGCCGCCTTGCCGCCGACCGGCAGCATGTGGAGCGGCTTTGCAAGGCTCTCCGAATTGATCACGCCCGGATGGGCCGGGACGACGACTTCGTCGAAACGGAAGGAAACGATGGTCTTGTCGGAGCGCTGCATGCTTCGCATTCGCCAGTCTGGAATTGGAATGAGAGCATGATGTAGTTTTATTACGAGCCTGTCAATCGGGAGGAGGGGCCGAAGGGCCCTCGCTGACTCGGTGCCGTAACCGGTGGGGGCATCTCGGCGCGCGGGAAATCGGGCTCAATTGTCGACAAAATAAGAAATTTTTGTCGTTCTGAGGATTCTGCGGCCGAGTTGCTGGCAATTTCCGGATTTTGGGGCGCAGGGAGAGTGAATGTAATTTAACTACCTATCGCGGCTCCCTGTCACCGTGCCCGCGATTGGCGTGCTGCGGACCACGCATTGGGGCTCGTCATGGCCGGGCTCGTCCCGGCCATCCACGCCTTTGACGTTGCTCGCATTTTCAAGGCGTGGATGCCCGCGACACGCGCGGGCATGACGGCGCCGGAGGCCGGACCTGCCGGCCGTTTGTGGGCCGTGGGGCGGAAGGCGCCTCGTAGCGCTCAGTCGCCGACCGGCTGGCTCTCGGTCGAGCCGTGCAGGTCGACGAGGGTCATGCGGGCGCGCCAGAGCTTCTTGGCGACGCTCTTCATGCGCCGTGCGCCGATCAGCGTCGCCAGGCAGTCGAGCACGAACAGTTGTCCGTAGCGGCCCCGGTTCGGCATGTAGAAGAACTTCTCCTCGTCGAAGGCGATGAGGGGGACGACGAGCGTCGAATGGTCGGCGAGCGGCGTACCGGGCGCCGTCACCGAGACGACGGCGGCGCCGAGGCCGCGGGCGATCTCCGCCGCGTCGACGAGCGAGCGCGGCTTGCCGGTGACGGAGAAGATGAGCAGCGCATCGCCCGGTCCCGCCGTCGCCGCGATGATCCGCTGCTTGTAGGGGTCGGCTGTCGCCGAGGCAGCAAGGTCGAGGCGGAACAGCCTGTTCTCCGCCTCCTGGGCGACGTTGGCCGAACTGCCGCCGACGCCGAAGCAGAAGACGCGGCGCGCCTTGTCCAGCGCCTCCACCGCGGCCTCCAGCGCCGCCGGGTCACGTTGCGAGAAGGCGCTGGCGAGCGCCTGGGCCGTGGCCTCGTAGACGTGCTCGGCGACCTCGCGCCCGGTCTCCGCCGGCACCGACCGCTCGGCGACGAGATACATGCGGCCGATGGCATAGTCCTGCGCCAGGCGGATCTTGAAATCGGTGAAGCCCTCGCAGCCCATGCGCCGCGCGAAGCGGATGACGGTCGGCTCGCTGACCTCAGCCTTGCCGGCGAGCTCCTTGGTGCTGAGGCGCGTCGCGGCATCGATATCGTGCAGGATGACGTCCGCCACCGCCCGGTCGGCCCGGTTCATCTCCGGCAGTTCGAGGCGCATGCGGTCGATCAGGCTGGTGGGGTTGCGCATGCTGTCTCACTCTCCGCGACGCGTCGCGGCCCGGTGGCCGCGCCGGACGGTAGCGCCAAACGGGGCCCTGCGACAATTCCGGGTCCATCGCCGTGGATCGGGTGCGGCGCGTATTGACGCAAATGTTTTATGATGCGAGCATGATGAAACGTTTGCTTCATCGGCTGCATCGGGGCGCCCGTGGACACGATCGACCGGCAACTGGCACGGCTGTTCGACGATCTGCCGCCGCAGCTGCGGAAGGCGGCCCAGCACCTGACGCGCCACCCGGACGACGGTGCCCTCATGTCGATGCGCCAGCTCGCGGCGGCCGCCGGTGTCTCGCCCGCTTCGCTCCTGCGTCTCGTGCGCATGCTCGGCTACGAGCGTTACGAGGATTTCCGCGATGTCCTGCGCGCGCAGTGGAAGGCGCGTCCCCTCGGCCCCTTCGCCGCGCGGGCGCAGTCCATCGTGGCGCGCGCCGGCTCTGATGCGGCGATGCTCGTCGCCGCGACGCAGGCTGCGGCGCATGTGACGGTCGATGCGGCGCTCGCCGGGCCGCAGGCGGCGACCCTCGTCGCCGTCGCCGAGCGCCTCGCCGCGGCCCGGCGCATCGCCGTCATCGGCCTGCGCAGCAGCTTTCCGCCGGCCTTCGCCCTGTCCTATTCGCTCGCGCTGTTCCGTGAGGGGGTGCTGCCGCTCGCCGGCGTCGGCGGGCTCGGCGTCGATGCGCTCGACCATTGCGATGAGCGCGACGTGCTCGTCGCCGTGGGCGTCGCGCCGCTGACGCGGGAGACCGTGCTCGCCGCCCGGCAGGCGAGCCGCCAGGGGCTGACGGTCATCGCCATCACCGACAGCACGCTCTCGCCGCTCGGCCGCGCCGCCGGCCATGTGGTCCTCGTGGGGGACGGCGGGGTGTCGCTGCTGCAGTCGCAGGTCGGCACCGTCGCCGTGGTCGAGGCGCTCGTGTCCCTCGTCATGGCCCGGCTCGGGCCCGAGGCGCTTGCCGCCGTCGCCGCCCGCGAACAGCACTTGCAGTCGGCCGGAGCCTACTGGAGCGAATCCGACGACATGAGCCCGCATTCCGCAACGAGTTGAACGCACCATGACCCGCATCCTGCACCGCCAGACCCGCAATCCGCTGCCCGTCGCCGTCGCCGGCGAGGGGCCCTACGTCATCGATTCGGCCGGGCGCCGCTATCTCGACGCCTCCGGCGGCGCGGCCGTCTCCTGCCTCGGCCATTCGCACCGCGGGGTCATCGAGGCCATCAAGGCCCAGCTCGACGCCTTGCCCTATGCGCATACCTCGTTCTTCACCAACGAGCCTGCGGAGGCTCTGGCGGAGCATCTCACATCGCGCGCGCCGGCCGGCATCAGCCACGTCTATTTCGTCTCCGGCGGCTCCGAGGCCAACGAGACGGCCTTCAAGCTGGCGCGGCAATATTTCTGGAATAGGGGCGAGCGCGAGCGCTCGCGCATCATCGCCCGCCAGCAGAGCTACCACGGCAACACGCTCGGGGCGCTCGCCGTCGGCGGCAATGCCGGCCGTCGCGCCGTCTACGAGCCGCTGCTCATCGAGGTTTCGCATATCGAGCCCTGCTACGCCTATCGCCACCGCCGCGACGACGAGAGCGAGGAGGCCTATGGCGAGCGCGCCGCGGCGGCGCTGGAGGCCGAGATCCTGCGCCTCGGCCCCGGGACGGTCATGGCCTTCGTCGCCGAGACGGTGGTGGGCGCGACGCTGGGCGCCGTGCCGCCGGCGCCCGGCTATTTCCGCCGCATCCGCGAGATCTGCGACCGCTACGGCATCCTACTCATCCTCGACGAGGTGATGAGCGGCATGGGCCGCACCGGCACGCTCTTCGCCTGCGAGCAGGATGGCGTCACGCCCGACATCGTCACCTGCGCCAAGGGCCTCGGCGCCGGCTACCAGCCCATCGGCGCCTGCCTGATGTCGAGCACGATCTACGACACGATTGCCGCATCGCCCGAGGGCTTCCAGCACGGCTTCACCTATATCGGCCACGCGAGCGCCTGTGCCGGTGCGCTCGCCGTGCAACGGGCGATCGAGGCCGAGGGATTGCTGGACAACTGCCGCAAGCAGGGCATTCGACTGGCCGAGGCGCTGGGACAGCGATTCGCCCAGCACGCCCATGTCGGCGACATCCGCGGCCGCGGGCTCTTCATCGGCGTCGAGCTGGTCGCCGATCGTGAGACGAAGCAGCCCTTCGCCGCGCAGGACAGGCTCAATGCGCGGGTCAAGGCCGAGGCCATGGAGGCCGGGCTGATGTGCTATCCTGCCGGCGGCACGGCTGATGGCGTCAGCGGCGACCACATCCTGCTGGCACCGCCCTTCATCATCACGCCGTCCCAGGTCGAGGAGATCGTCGACAAGCTGGCGGTTGCCGTCGACGGGGCCATCGCAGAGGTGCGTGCATGACCGCTCCCTTCGCCGTCATGGTGGCGCCCAATGGCGCCCGGCGCGGCAAGGCCGATCACCCGGCACTGCCGCTGACGGCCGCGGAACTCGCCCGCGAGGCCGCCCGCTGCCGCGAGGCGGGTGCCGCGGCGATCCACCTCCACGTGCGCGACGGCGAGGGGCGCCACGTCCTCGATGCGGATCTCTACAGCGCGGCGACGCGCGCCGTGCGCGCCGAGGTGGGCGAGACCATGGTGGTGCAGATCACCACCGAGGCCGTGGGGCGCTATGCCCCGGCGGCGCAGATGGCGCTCGTCGACGACCTCGTGCCCGAGAGCGTCTCGATCGCGCTGCGCGAGATCATTCCCGATGCGGCCGCCGAGGCTGCGGCTGCCGCCTTCTTCGCCCGGCTCGCCACCCGGCCCGTCCTGACGCAGATCATCGTCTACAGCGCGGAGGAACTCGCCCGGCTCGACGATGTCATGGCGCGGGGGATCATTCCCGATGCGCCGCGGCCGAACGTGCTCGCCGTCCTCGGCAGCTATGCCGGGCGGGAGGCGGCGCCGGGCGATCTCGACGCCTTCCTCGCCGCCGGCCTTGAGCGGCATCCGTTCATGGTCTGCGCCTTCGGCCGGCGCGAGGCGGCCTGCGCCGCCGCCGCGGTTGTCCACGGCGGGCATATGCGCATCGGCTTCGAGAACAATCTGATATTGCCGGACGGGCGCGTCGCGCCCCATAACGGCGAAACCGTCGCGGCGGCCGTCGCGGCCGCTGCCGGCAGCGCCCGTCCGCTCGCCAGCGCGGACGACCTGCGCCGCCTGTGGCACACGCCCCTGCCGCCAGTGCCGGCCGGGGCGATGAGCGGGGCCTCGTCAAGGGTCCCCGGATGATCTGACCATAGAGGGAGGTCCAGACATGCGTATCCTGTCCATTTTCGCAACGGCCGCTGCGGCGGGGGCCATCGGCCTTGCCGCCGCCGGTGGCGCCGCTGCCCAGGATCAGAAGTTCATTTCCATCGGCACGGGCGGCGTCACGGGCGTCTATTACCCGGCCGGCGGCGCTATCTGCCGGCTCATGAACCAGAAGCGCAAGGACCACGGCATCCGTTGCTCGGTCGAATCGACCGGCGGCTCCGTGTTCAACGTCAACGCCATCCGCTCGGGCGAGCTCGAGTTCGGCGTCGTGCAGTCCGACGTGCAGTTCAATGCGTACAACGGCAAGGCCAACTTCGCCGACCAGGGCGCCGACCAGGACCTGCGCGCGGTGTTCTCGCTGCACGCCGAGCCGTTCACGGTGCTGGCGCGCAAGGACGCGAACGCCAAGTCCTTCGACGACCTCAAGGGCAAGCGCGTCAACATCGGCAACCCCGGTTCCGGCCAGCGCGCCACGACCGAGGTGCTGCTCGAGGCCAAGGGCTGGAAGACCTCCGACTTCTCGCTCGCGTCGGAGCTGAAGCCGGCCGAGCAGAGCCAGGCGCTGTGCGACAACAAGGTGGACGCCATCGTCTACACCGTCGGCCATCCGAACGGCTCGATCCAGGAGGCGACCTCGTCCTGCGAGAGCGTGCTCGTCAACGTTGATGGCGCCGAGGTCGAGAAGCTCGTCGCCGACAACCCCTACTACCGCATGGCGACCATCCCGGGCGGCATGTATCCGGGCTCGGCCGAGGACACGACGACCTTCGGCGTCGGCGCCACGGTCGTGACCTCCGCCAAGGTGCCCGAGGACGTGGTGTACGAGTTCACCAAGGCGGTTTTCGAGAACTTCGACCAGTTCAAGGGCCTGCATCCGGCCTTCGGCAGCCTGACCAAGGAGGAGATGGTCAAGCAGAGCCTGTCCGCGCCGCTGCATCCCGGTGCAGAGAAGTACTTCAAGGAAGCCGGCCTGATGTAAGATAAAGGCGGGCGGCACGCGCGTGCCGCCCGCCTTTTCGCCGCCGCGGGGAATACCGGGCGGCACGCCGGCGAGCCGGCAAGCGCAACTGCGGGGGGAGCATGAGCATGGCTGAAGAGCCGAAAGCGGGCCGGCCGCTGAGCGACGAAGAGCTGCAGGATCTCGTGGCGTCCTCCGACACCGGGGCGCGCGATCCCGGCGGCATGGCCGGCCGGTTGCTGTTCTATGTCGCGCTCGCCTGGTCGCTGTTCCAGATCTGGATCGCATCGCCGCTGCCCTTCGTCACCCAGGCGGCGACGGGCCTGCGCGTCGTCCTCAACGACACCGAGACGCGCTCGATCCATCTCGCCTTCGCGCTCTTCCTCGCCTTCTGCGCCTTTCCGGCGCTTCCTTCGAGCCCGCGCAACCGCATCCCGGTGCAGGACTGGCTGCTGGCGCTCCTCGCCGCCTTCTGCGCCGCCTACATCTTCCTGTTCTACGGGGCCCTCGCGACCCGCCCGGGCAACCCGCTGACGCAGGACCTCGTCGTGGCCGGCGCCGGCCTCGTCCTGCTCCTCGAGGCGACGCGCCGGGCGCTCGGCCTGCCGCTCGTCGTCGTGGCGGTCGTCTTCCTGCTCTACGTCTTCTTCGGCTCGAGCGTCTTGGTGCCGGATGTGATCCGCTGGAAGGGCGCGTCCTTCGCAAGGGCGATGGACCAGATGTGGCTGTCGACGGAGGGCGTCTTCGGCATCGCGCTCGGCGTGTCCTCGTCCTTCGTCTTCCTCTTCGTGCTCTTCGGCTCGCTGCTCGACCGCGCGGGGGCCGGCAACTACTTCATCAAGCTCGCCTTCGCGCTGCTCGGCCACCTGCGCGGCGGGCCGGCGAAGGCCGCCGTCCTCGCCTCGGCGATGACCGGCCTCATCTCCGGTTCCTCCATCGCCAATGTCGTGACGACCGGCACCTTCACCATACCGCTGATGAAGCGCGTCGGCTTCACACCCGAGAAGGCCGGCTCGGTCGAGGTGGCGAGCTCGGTCAACGGCCAGATCATGCCGCCCGTCATGGGCGCGGCGGCCTTCCTGATGGTGGAATACGTCGGCATCTCCTACCTCGAGGTGATCAAGGCGGCCTTCCTGCCCGCCATCATCTCCTACATCGCGCTGCTCTACCTCGTGCATCTCGAGGCGGTGAAGCACGACATGCCGACGCTGCCCAAGCGCATCCGGCGCACCGTCTGGCAGTCGGCCCTCGTCACCGGCATCACCGCGAGCTCGATCGTCATCCTCTGCGGCGTGATCTACTGGGTCATCCGCGGCGTGCAGATGCTGCTGCCCGACATGTCGGCCTCGCTGCTCGTCCTGCTGCTGCTCGCCGCCTATGTCGGCCTCGTCTGGTACGCCTCGCGCTCGCCGGACCTCGAGCTCGACGATCCGAACGCCCGGGTGGTGGAGCTGCCGCTCGCCAAGGAGGTGCTGAAGACGGGCCTGCACTACCTCCTGCCGATCGTCGTCCTCGTCTGGTTCCTGATGATCGAGCAGAAGTCGCCCGGCCTGTCGGCCTTCTGGGCGGTGGCGTTGCTCCTCCTCATCCTCGTCACGCAGAAGCCGCTCAAGGCACTCTTCCGCGGCCTGCGCGGCCACGACGTCGGCGTCGCGCTGCGCGAGGGCGCGGGCGACCTCTTCGGCGGGCTCGTGCTCGGCGCCCGCAACATGATCGGCATCGCCGCTGCCACGGCAACGGCCGGCATCATCGTCGGCACGGTGACGCTGACCGGCATCGGCCAGGTGATGGCGCAGTTCGTCGAGCTGATCTCCGGCGGCAACCTCCTGCTCATCCTCTTCTTCACGGCCGTCATCAGCCTCATCCTCGGCATGGGCCTGCCGACGACGGCGAACTACATCGTCGTCTCCTCGCTGATGGCGCCGGTCGTCGTGGAGCTCGGGGCGGCCAACGGCTTCCTCGTGCCGCTCATCGCCGTGCATCTGTTCGTCTTCTACTTCGGCATCATGGCGGACGTGACGCCACCCGTCGGCCTCGCCTCCTTTGCCGCGGCCGCCGTCTCGGGCGGCGATCCCATCAGGACCGGCGTCACGGCCTTCTTCTACAGCCTGCGCACGGTGCTGCTGCCGTTCATCTTCATCTTCAACACGGACCTGCTGCTCATCGACGTGTCGTGGGCCGGCGCGATCTGGATCTTCTTCAAGGCGACGATCGCCATGCTCGTCTTCGCCGCGGCGACGCAGAACTTCTTCCTCGTGCGCTCGCGCGTGTGGGAATCGGCGGTGCTGCTCATCGCCGCCTTCTTCCTGCTGCGCCCCGGCTTCTTCCTCGACCAGATCTCGCCGCCCTATGAGACGCTGGCGCCGGCGCGGATCGAGGAGGCGGTGGCGTCCGAGCCCGAGGAGGGCACGCTGCGCCTCACCGTCGAAGGCCCCGACTTCCGCCTCGGGCGGATCGCGCAGAAGACCATCGTGCTCGACCTCGGCACCACGGCCGGCGACCCGCGCGGACGCCTCGAGCAGAACACGGGCCTCCTCTACCAGGTCGAGGGGGATGCGGTCGCTCTGGAGGAGCCGTTCGACGCGACGAGCCAGGCGGCCCAGAGCCTCAAGAACTTCGACTTCTACGGCGAGCAGCCGGTGCGCATCGTGCAGCTGGAGCGCGAGCGCGAGCGCATGAATCGCCAGCTCATGACGATCCCCGGCTTCCTGCTGATCGGCCTCGTCGTTCTCCTGCAGCGCCGCCGGCAGCGCACGGCCGTCGGCGCGACCGCGCCCGCCTGAGCCGGAGGAAGCCCATGTACAAGAACATCCTGCTCGCCATCGACGTCGCCCATCTCGACAGCCAGACCAAGGCGGTAAAGACGGCCGTCGACATGGCGAAGGCCTTCGGCGCCACCGTCCACGTACTCACCGTGGTGCCCGACTTCGGCATGAGCATCGTTTCCGGCTTCTTCCCGAAGGACCACGTGCGCCGGGCGATGGAGGAGGCGAACACGGCCCTCCACGCCTACACGAAGGAGACCATCCCGGCAGAGGTGCGCCACCGCCACATCGTCGATCACGGCACCATCTACGAGGTCATCCTGCGCTATGCGCGCGAGCTGAACATCGACCTCGTCGTCATCAGCGCGGCGCGGCCCAAGATCGACGACTATTTCCTCGGGCCGAACGCGGCCCGCGTCGTCCGCCACGCCGATGCGACGGTGATCGTGGTGCGCGAGACGGCGGCGGAGGCGGCGAGGCTGGCGGACAAGCGGCGCTGACCGCTTCCGGGGCGGATTGGCCGCCGGCCTTGCGCCCGGTGCGAGCGCATGCTCGCATGCGTTCCGTCGTTCGCCCGATGCGGGCCGGGTTGTGGATGGATGGCGCGATGCTCGACGAAAACGGCCCGCGGGCTCTCAATCCCTTCGCCGACCTTACCGGCGAGGTGGTGCTCGTCACCGGCGCCTCGTCCGGCCTCGGCCGCCACTTCGCGCGCATGCTCGCTGGCCACGGCATGCATGTCGCGGTCGCGGCCCGGCGGCATGAGCTGCTCGAGCCGCTGGTGGAGGAGATCCGCCTGGCCGGCGGCGAGGCCGAGCCGGTCGCGATGGACGTGAGGGACGTGGCCTCCGTCCGCGACGGCGTCGCCCGCGTGGTCGCGCGTTTCGGCACCATCGACGGGCTCGTCAACAATGCCGGCATCGCCCGCACGCAGGCGCTGCTCGACGAGGCGCCCGAGGCGTGGGCAACGACCATCGACACCAATCTCACCGGCGCACGGCACGTCGCCTGCGAGGTGGCGCGGGCGATGGTCGCGGCCGGCGGCGACGGAGCCATCGTCAATGTCGCCTCCATCCTCGGCCTGCGCCAGGGCGGGCAGGTCGGCTCCTATGCGACGTCGAAGGCGGGGCTGATCCAGCTCACCAAACAGATGGCGCTCGAATGGGCGCGCTACGGCATCCGCGTCAATGCCCTGGCGCCGGGCTATGTGGAGACCGATCTCAACCGCGACTTCCTGACGAGCGAGGCCGGGGCGACGCTCGTGAAGCGCATCCCGCAGAGGCGCTTCGGCCGCATGCAGGACCTCGACGCCGTGCTGCTGCTGCTGCTGTCGTCCGCTTCGGCCTACATGACCGGTGCGGTCATTCCCGTCGACGGCGGGCATCTCCTGTCCGCTCTGTGAGCGTTTGCCCGCCGGACACGCGGCGCCTTGCCGGTTCTTTGATGACGAAGATTTAATTTGCCGCTTTCTGCAAGTCGCCACATAGCTAGCGTATAATTTTGAACTGGAAGAGCTCGGCCACTTTCGGGCCGCCGGACGGATCGTCCGGACGCGTTCGCGACATGCCGGGACAAGCTCGTTGTGCTCCATGACGATGGGCCGGCGAAGTCAGAGGACGGTATGCGCAAATCGGTTGTTGTCGCCATCGCATTGCTCGCGGCTGCCGGGGGCGGCGCCTACCTGCTCAACCAGGGCCGGTTCGACGCCTTGTGGACCACGTTGCAGTCGAACGCCTCGGCACAGGGGCAGGGCCAGGCGACGACCCCGCGCCGTGCACCGGCCCTCGCGGTCGAGACCGCGGTGGCCAAGGCCGGCACGTCGACCGCCGACATCCGCTCCATCGGCAGCCTCGCCTCGGACGAATCGGTGAAGGTCGCGTCGGAGATCGCCGGCCGCATCTCCTCGATCGCCTTCAGCGACGGCCAGGCCGTCAAGGAGGGCGACATCCTCTTCAAGCTCGACGGCGCGCTGACGCAGGCCGAGATGGACGATGCGCAGGCCAAGCTCGAACTTGCCCTCGCCAATTACGAGCGCACGAGCACGCTGGCCCGCTCCGGCAACACTACCCAGCGGGCGAACGACGAGGCGGTGGCCAACCTCGCCATGGCCCGGGCCGCCGTGGCACTCATCCGCGCCCGTTTCGACAAGCTCACGATCCGCGCTCCCTTCCCGGGCATCCTCGGCATCCGCATCGTCTCGGTCGGCGCCTATGTCACGACCGGCCAACCGCTCGTGAATCTCGAGAAGATCGACGCCCTGAACGTCGACTTCAAGGTGCCGGAGATCCACCTCGGCGACATCGCGGTAGGGCAGGCGGTCGAGGTGAGCGTCGACGCCTTCCCCGGCCGCACCTTCACGGGCATCATCGAGGCCATCGACCCGCTGGTCGACGTCAACGGCCGTGCGCTCAGCGTGCGCGCCCGCGTGCCCAACGGCGACATGGCCCTGAGGCCCGGGCTCTTCGCGCGCATCCTCATCAAGGGCAGCCGGGAACGGCAGGTGGTTACCGTGCCGGAGGAGGCCATCGTGCCGCGCGGGCAGGATACCTTCATCTTCCGCGTCGAGGACGGCAAGGCGGTCGAGGCGCGCGTGACGCTCGGCAACCGCTATGGCGGCCTCGTCGAGATCGCCGAGGGGGTCGAGCCGGGGGCGGTGGTCGTCACTGCCGGCCAGCAGCGGCTGCGTGACGGCGCCAACGTCGAGGTCGTGACCTCGACCGCCGCGCAGGGCTGAGGGAACACAGATGCGCCTGCCGGAGATCTGCATCCGCCGCCCGGTCTTCGCCACCGTTCTCAGCCTCATCCTCATCCTCGTCGGCATCGTCTCCTACGACCGGCTGACGGTGCGCGAATATCCCAACGTGGACGAGCCGGTCGTCTCCGTGACGACGAGCTATCCCGGGGCCTCGGCGACCATCATCGAGAGCCAGGTGACGCAGGTGCTCGAGGGCTCGATCGCGGGCATCGCCGGCATCGACGTCCTCGAATCGACGAGCCGGGCCGAATCGAGCCGCATCACCGTGCGCTTCCGCTCGGATGTCGATGTCGACGTCGCCGCCAGCGACGTGCGCGACCGCGTCAGCCGCGTGCGCCGGCGCCTGCCGGACGAGATCGACGAGCCGACCATCGCCAAGGTCGAGGCCGACGCCCAGCCGGTCATCTACATCTCCTTCATTGCCGAGCGGATGGATGCGCTCGAGCTGACCGACTACGTCAACCGCTACGTGGTCGACCGGTTCAAGAACCTCAATGGCGTCGCCGACGTCACCATCTTCGGCGAGCGCCGCTATGCCATGCGCATCTGGATCGACCGGGAGAGGCTCGCCGCCTACAATCTCACCATCCAGGATGTCGAAAGCGCGCTGCGCAGCCAGAATGTCGAGCTGCCGTCCGGCCGCATCGAGAGCCAGATGCGCGAGTTCACGGTGCTGTCGCGCACCGGGCTGACCACGGCGGAGCAATTCCGCAACATCGTGGTCAAGCGGGCGGATGGCTATCAGGTCAAGATGGGCGAGGTGGCGCGCGTCGAGCTCGGCGCCGCCGATCTGAGACGCGACGGCCGCTACAACGGCAAGCCGACGATCACGGTCGGCATCGTCAAGCAGGCGGTGGCCAACCCGCTCGACGTGTCGAACGCGGTGCGCGGCATTCTGCCGGCGGTCAACGAATCGCTGCCCCCGGGCGTCACCGCCGAGGTGGCCAACGACAACGCCGTCTTCATCGATCGCTCGATCAAGGCCGTCTATCACACCATCGGCGAGGCCATTATCCTCGTGGTGCTGGTCATCCTGTTCTTCCTGCGCTCGCTGCGCGCCTCCATCATCCCGATCGTCACCATCCCGATCTCGCTCATCGCGACCTTCACGCTGATGTATGCGATGGGCTTCAGCGTGAACACGCTGACCCTGCTCGCCATGGTGCTCGCCATCGGCCTCGTGGTGGACGACGCCATCGTCGTGCTGGAGAACATCTACCGGCACATCGAGGAGGGCATGACGCCCGTCGCGGCCGCCATCAAGGGCTCGCGCGAGATCGCCTTCGCCGTGGTGGCGATGACGCTGACCCTCGCCGCGGTCTATGCGCCGGTCGCCTTCTCGCCGGGCCGCACCGGGCGGCTGTTCCTCGAATTCGCCTTGACGCTCGCCGGCGCGGTGCTCGTCTCGGGCTTCGTCGCCCTGACGCTGACGCCGATGATGTGCTCGCGCCTGCTGAAGCACAATCCGAACCCCGGCTTCGTCTTCTCGGCGCTCGAGCGCTTCCTGTCGGCCCTGGAGCATGGCTATCGCCGCGCGCTCGTCGCCTCGCTGAAGCTGCGCTGGCTCGTGGTGCTGCTGGCCGTCGGCGTCGCCGGCATGAGCGCCTTCTATTTCACCCAGCTGCGGTCGGAGCTGTCGCCGGTCGAGGACCGGGGCACGGTGATGCTGCGCGGCAGCGGCCCCGAGGGTGCGACCCTCGCCTATACGACGCGCTATGCGCAGGAGGTCGAGGCGCTGGTGTCGCAATATCCCGGCATCCGCTCGACGCTCAGCATCGTCGGCTTTCCCGAGGTGACCGACTTCATGGCCTTCGGCCGGCTGGTCGACTGGGACGACCGCAGCGTCAAGCAGCAGGACATCGTCGCCGACTTGCAGCCGAAGCTGCGGCGCATCGCCGGCGTCAACGCTTTCGCCATCAACCCGGCCTCCCTCGGGCAGCGCGGCTCCTCGCGTCCCATCGAGTTCGTCGTGCAGACCTCGGGCACCTACGAGGAACTGCAGGGCTATGTCGACAAGCTGATGGAGCGCATCGACGCCTGGCCCGGCCTCATCAACGTCGACACGGACCTCAAGCTCAACAAGCCCGAGTTCCGCGTCGAGCTCGACCGCGCCAAGGTGGCGGACCTCGGGCTCGACGTCTCCGTCGTCGGCCGCACGCTGGAAACGCTCCTCGGCGGGCGCCAGGTGACGCGCTTCGAGATCGATGGCGAGCAATATGACGTCTATGTGCAGCTGGCTGCCGCCGACCGCGCCTCGCCGCAGACGCTGTCGACGATCTTCCTGCGCGCGCCGGGCGGCGAGATGATCCAGCTCTCCAACGTGGTGAAGGTGCGCGAATCGGTGGCGCCGAAGGAGTTGCGCCGCTTCAACCAGCTGCGCGCCGTTACCATCTCGGCCAACCTCGCGCCCGGCTACACGATGGGTGACGGCATCGCCTTCCTCGAACGGGCGGCCGACGAGGTGCTGCCCAACCAGGTGCAGACGGACCTGAACGGCCAGAGCCGCGAGTTCCGTGCCTCGAGCCAGTCGCTCGCCCTCGTCTTCGTCCTGGCCCTCGCCTTCATCTATCTCGTCCTCGCGGCGCAGTTCGAGAGCTTCCGCGATCCCGTCATCATCCTCCTCACCGTGCCATTGTCGATGACCGGCGCGCTCGCGGCGTTGTACTACACGGGCGGGACGCTCAACGTGTTCTCGCAGATCGGGCTCGTGACGCTCGTCGGGCTCATCACCAAGCACGGCATCCTCATCGTCGAATTCGCGCACCAGCAGCAGGAGGCGGGCCGGCAGCGGCTCGAGGCGGTGGTCGAGGCGTCCGTGCTGCGCCTGAGGCCCATCCTGATGACGACCGGCGCCATGGTGCTGGGCGCCGTGCCGCTGGCCTTCGCCGACGGGGCGGGTGCCGAGAGCCGCCAGCAGATCGGCTGGGTCATCGTCGGCGGCATGACGCTGGGCACCATCCTGACGCTCTTCGTCGTGCCGACGGTCTACAGCCTGATCGGCCGGCGACAGCACGCCGGCGAGGAGGCGCCGGCCGCCGCCGCAGCGGCGCATCCGGCGGAATAGGAGGGTTTTGGCGCGGCGATTCCGGCCTTTGGCGCGCGAGTCGCGTGACCGAAGGCAAGGGGGCAGGGTTCCGGGAAGGGTTATCCACGCCCCAAAGCCAGGCCCGGCAAGGGATTGCCGGCTTCTGTGGAAAATTTCCGAAAAAGGCGCTTGACCTTTCCCGGCGTTTTGAGCATAAACCGCCACACAAGACGCGGGCCGCAGCGATGAGCCGCCGGCCGGAGCGTCCTAGTCTTTCTGGTGAGACGGTTTCCAAAGCCGGTCGCCGACGAGAGACAAGGTCCCCAAGACCTGAGACATGAGCCAGGGCGCTTCGGCTGATAGCCAGGGTGCCGCCGGTTCCTCTGTCACCGCAATAAGTGCGGGCCATCGTTGGCTCGCGGGCAATCTCGATTGCCATCGCTCTTTGACATTGTAGAGAGAGGAAGAGAAGCGTAGGCGGCGGTATTTTTGCGGCCTGGCTGACTGGAGTGCCTTTCGGGGTGTTCTGGT
>NZ_JACIEN010000007.1 GCF_014196925.1 Chelatococcus caeni
GCCCACGGCACCGCCTACGACATCGCCGCAAAGGGCATCGCCAATATCGGCGCTACACGCGCCGCATTCAGCCTCGCCGCAAATATCGCCGCGAAGCGGCTTGCGGCGCAGGAGCCGGACATCCGCACGGCGGCCGGCTGAACAATCCGCCCGATCAGTGGCGGCCCGGAAGAAGAAACTGGAGGAAACGATGATGATGAAAAAGGCGCTGATGGCTGCGACGGCCCTCGTCGCGGCGCTGGGCATCTCGGCGGCGGAAGCGGCGTGGAAGCCCTCGAAGCCGGTCGAGTTCGTGGTCACCTCCGGCGCCGGCGGTGGCACGGACCAGTTCGCCCGCACCGTGCAGGCGATCATCACCAAGCACAACCTGCTCGACCAGCCGGTGGTCGTGGTCAACAAGGGCGGCGGCAGCGGCGCCGAGGGCTTCGTCTACGGCAAGACGGCCGCGGGCGAGCCGCACAAGGTCATCTTCGCCACCAACAACGAGTGGCTGCTGCCCCTCGTCGCCAAGCTCGCCTTCAAGCCGGAGGACCTGACCCCGGTCGCGGCCATGGCGGTTGACGAATTCCTGCTCTGGGTGCCGGGCGATTCCCCGCATCAGGACGCCAAGAGCTTCATCGAGGCGGCGAAGGCTGCGCCGGGCAAGGTGAAGATCGGCGGCAGCCAGTCGAAGGACACGGACCACATCCTCGTCAAGCAGATCGAGAAGGCCGCCGGCATCAAGGTGACCTACGTGCCCTTCAAGAGCGGCGGCGAGGCGGCGACCCAGCTCGCGGGCGGCCATGTCGAGGCCAACACCAACAACCCGGCGGAGAACCTCGGCCAGTGGAAGGCCGGCGGCGTGCGCCCGCTGTGCGTCTTCGCGCCCGAGCGCATGGCCAGGGGCGAGCCGGTGGTGGACGGCAAGGGCTGGGCGGATATCCCGACCTGCAAGGAGGCCGGGGTGCCGCTCGAGCACTACCAGATGCCGCGGACCGTCTTCCTGCCCGGAGGCGTGCAGCAGGACGCCGTCGACTTCTACGTCGATCTTCTGAAGCAGGTGCGCGAGAAGCCGGAATGGCAGGAGTACATCACGCGCACGTCGCAATCGAACCGCTTCTTCGCCGGCGAAGACTTCCAGACCTTCATCAAGAACAACGAGGATGAAGGCCGCGCCGTCATCGCCGCCGAAGGCTGGCTGGTGAACTGAGGCGTCGAAGTGCTCTCGTCCCTGCGCAAGTCGCTTACCGATTTGCCGGGGACTGGCGCGGGGTGGAGGCGTGACAGGGAGCGCACAGCCTCCTGCATGCTGCACCACCCCACCCCTGCCCCTTCCCGCAAGGGGGAGGGGAAACGTCATCGCCGCTCGCTGAATGAACAACGACAAGAGCGGGCGGGCCAATCGAGGAGGAGACCCATGTCGACGAACGAAAGAAGCCTCGTCTCCCGCTTCGCCATGGAAATCGCGACGGGCTGCGCCACGCTCGTCGCGGGCATCGTCGTCGTCCTCGGCGCCATCGAGTACGAGACCGGGTGGGACGAGGGCGGGCCGCAGCCCGGCTATTTCCCGTTCTATGTCGGGCTCATCATCATCGCCGCGAGCCTCGGCGTGCTGGGGCAGGCCTTCCTCAACCACAGGCGCTCGCGCGAGGCCTTCGTCACGCGCGAGGGCTTTGCGCGGGTGATGGCGTTCTTCCTGCCGCTCGCGGCCTTCACCGTCGGCTCCTACGTGCTCGGCCTCTACGTCGGCACCTTCGTCTATCTCGCCGGCGTCATGATCTTCCAGGGCGGCTATCGCTGGCCCTTCGCGCTCGCCGTCGCCGGCGGCATCACGGGCTTCTTCTTCGTGCTGTTCGAGCGCTGGTTCCAGGTGCCGCTGCTCAAGGGGCCGCTCGAAGCCCTCCTCGGCATCTACTGACGCACCACCGCACCAAGAAGCCGCGCACAGCGGCCAGCAGGGAGAAAACGGGTGGAAAACATCGCTTCCCTCATGCATGGTTTCGGCGTCGCGCTGACCATGCACCACGTGCTCCTGATGATGCTCGGCGTGCTGCTCGGCATCCTCGTCGGCGTGCTGCCGGGCCTCGGCGCACCCAACGGCGTCACGCTGCTGATGCCGCTGACCTTCTCGATGGACCCGATCTCGGCCATCATCCTGCTGACGAGCATGTACTGGGGTGCGCTGTTCGGCGGCTCCACGACGTCGATCCTGTTCAACATCCCGGGCGAGCCCTCCTCGGTTGCGACCACCTTCGACGGCCATCCCATGGCCAAGCAGGGACGCGCCACGGAAGCGCTGACCTACGCCTTCCTCTCCGCCGGCTTCGGCGCGCTCGTCGGCGTCGTGCTGATCACCGTGCTGTCGAGCTGGGTGGCGAAGTTCGCCCTGCGCTTCTCCTCGCCCGAGTTCTTCGCCGTCTATTTCCTCGCCTTCGCCTCCTTCATCGGCCTCGGCGGGTCCTCGCCCTTCAAGACCGTCATCTCGATCATGCTCGGCTTCGCCTTCACGGCGGTGGGCATGGACACGGTATCGGGCAGCCTGCGCCTCACCTACGGCATCGACGAGCTCATCCGCGGCATCAGCTTCCTCGTCGCGGTCATCGGCCTCTTCGGCATCGGCGAGCTGCTGCTGACCATGGAGGAGGGGTTGCGCTTCGACGGGGTCAAGGCGCGCGTGTCGCCGCGCAAGGTGTTCGAGACGCTGCTGACGCTGCCGCGCTACTGGGTGACGCTGCTGCGCTCGGCGGCCATCGGCTGCTGGATGGGCATCACCCCGGGCGGGCCGACGGCCGCCTCCTTCATGAGCTACGGCCTCGCCAAGCGCTTCGCCCGGCGGCGCGAGGGCTTCGGCAAGGGCCGCGAGGAAGGCGTCATCGCGCCCGAGACGGCGGACCACGCCGCGGGCTCCAGCGCCATCCTGCCCATGCTCGCCCTCGGCATTCCCGGTTCGGCCACCGCCGCCGTGATGATGGGCGGCCTGATGATCTGGGGGCTGACGCCGGGGCCCATGCTCTTCATCGAGCAGAAGGACTTCGTCTGGGGCCTGATCGCCTCGATGTACCTCGGCAATGTCGTCGCCGTCGTGCTCGTGCTCGCCACGGTGCCCTTCTTCGCCGCCATCCTGCGGGTGCCCTTCGCCATCATCGGGCCAGTCATCCTCGTCATCTGCGTCAGCGGCGCCTATACGGTGGCCGGTGCCTCGTTCGACCTCTGGCTGGTGCTGATCTTCGGCGTCGTCGGCTATGTCTTCAAGAAGCTGGACTATCCGATCGCGCCCATGGTGCTCGCCATGGTGCTGGGCGACAAGGCGGAGGACGCCTTCCGCCAGTCGGCGATCATGTCGGGCGGGGACCTGTCCATCTTCTGGTCGAACGGGCTCGTCGCCACGATCATGGCTCTTGGCGTGCTGCTGCTGGTGTGGCCGCTCCTGTCGCTCGTCGTCCAGCGCCTGCGGCCGTCGCGCGATGTCGGGGCGACGACCGCCTGAGCGCGCCCCTCCCCTTTCCTCCCCTGGCGGCAGCGTTCACCCGCTGCCGCACCTTCTCCACCCCGGGGCCATCGGCCCCGGGGTTTTTCTCGTCCCGCCTCAGGCCGCGGCCGAATGGCCGAAGAAGGCGACATCCTGCGCCTGGCGCAGGGCCAGGAGAACCGAGCCCGAGGCGATCTCGATGTCGGCCATGGTGACGAGCGCCCCCTGCCGGACGTCGCGCACCAGGCGCTGGTTGGCGGCGAGATAGAACGGCGCCGGTGCCGCTGGCGACAGCGGCGCGGCGGGCTGCAGCTCGGCACCGAGACCGTCGATCGTGTGATGATGGCCGCCCATGGCGAGCACCGTGCCGGCCGGCAGGTCGCGCTGCGCCCGCGCGACGAGATCGTAGCGGGGCTTCGGCGCCGCGGCGCCGGTCGAGGCGCCGTGAATGGCCGCCTCGAGCACGCTCGTCGCCGCTTCGAGGCCGAGCAGGTGGCGCGGCAGGAGGATCGTCGCATGGTTGCCGGTGCGACCGACGAGATGGCCCTTCTCGGCGAGGATGCGCCACGTCTCCTCGCTGGTGCAGCGCACGACGACGAAGACGCCGCCGGCCGCGCTGACCTCGTGCGCGCCGCGCAGGCAATGGAACACGTCGAGCCGGCCGGTGCCCGCAAGCAGCCCGCCGTCCTCCGCCGGACACAGGAGCGAGGCCACCTCGTCGATGCGGGCGATGGGTGCGTGCAGGTCCGGCCGGTCGAACGACAGCTCCGTCGCATTGGCGACGAGGAGCAGCTCGCACAGGTCCGGCACGGCGCGCTGGGAAAGCGCCGCCGCGGCGCGGGACCGGGCGGCGACCCGCTCATCTGCCGCCGCATCGCCGAGCCGGCCGAGGCCGGCGAAATCGGGTACCGGGACCGTGCGGCCGTTGCTGGTGATGGCCCCTTCCGCCGCATCGAGCACGAAGTCGTATTCGCTCGACTTGCCGGCGGCGACGATCTCGAAGCCGAGCACTTCGGCCCAGGAGATGAGGCCGATCAGCAGGCTCGGCTGGTCGCCGTCGACGGGCGTCACGACGACGCCCTTCTCCCGCGCACGGCGGGCGAGCTCCGGCCCGACGACGCTGTCCACCTCCTTCGAGACGAGCACGAGATGCCGGCCGGCCGCGATGGCAAGCTCGCCATGGCGGGCGCCGGCTTCCGGATGGCCCGTCGCCTCAATGACGACGTCGATCGGCAGGTCGACCACCTGGGCAAGATCGCCGGCGGCGATGAAATCGCCCGCCGCCCAGGCCGCCTCCGCCTGTTCGGCCGTCGCGCAGCGGCGGATGCGCTCCCCCGGGATGCCCACGGCGCGCAAGGCCGCAGCGGCGGTCGCGCTATCGACGTCGACCGCGACGCGCGCATTGACCGCCTTCATGTGCTGCGCCTGCAGGAGAAAGCTGCGGCCGAAGCTGCCGGTGCCGACGATGGCGGTCTCCACGGGCGGACGCTCGGTGGCGAAATAGCGATGGTAGTTCATGGGGATCCTGTGGCGTTCCTGTCGTTGCGGGTCTTCTTGGCGGGGCCGCAAGGCCGCACGTCATGGACATGATGGCAAATTGCATGCAATATGGCCATCAAGATTCACGTTTCGCGCCTTATTCTACCGACACAGGCATGAGTGCATTCAATTGGAGGATTGATGGAGGACACGCAGGCGGTATCCCGCGGCCGGCTGACGTCCGCCGTTGCCGAGAGGATCCGCGACATGATCGTCGGCGGCGACCTGCCGGCGGGCGAGCGCATCGGCGAGCGCGCCCTGATGGAGCGGCTCGGCGTCACACGCACGCCGCTGCGCGAAGCCTTCAAGGTTCTGGCGGCGGAAGGCCTCGTCGAGATCGTGCCGAACCGCGGCGCGCTGGTGACGCAGCTGTCGCTCGCGGATGTCGATGCGGCGATGGAAGTGCTCGTGGGGCTGGAGACGACGGCGGCCCCGTTCGCTTGCGAGCGGGCGCGGGAGGACGAGATCGCGGCCATCGCCGATCTGCACCGGCGCATGGCGGAGGCGCACCGCGCGGGCGACCTGATGGGTTATTTCCGCCTCAACCAGGCGATCCACGAAGGCATCGTCGACGCGGCCCACAATGCCGCGCTCTCGCGGGTCTATCGCAGCGAGAGCGCCCGCATCCGCCGTTATCGCTACACGGGGAACCTGGACGAAACGCGGTGGGCGCGGGCGCTTCAGGAGCACGCCCAGATCCTTGATGCCCTCCAGCTGCGCGCGGGGGCGCTGCTGCGCGAGATCCTGCGCGCCCACCACCTCGCCGGCTGGCGCGTGACGCGGGCCATGCTGGCCGATACCGCACCCGGCGAGAAGAAGCCGCCGCGCCGCCGCGCCCGGGCAAAAGAAAACCCCGCTTGAGGCGGGGCTCCAATCAGCCGTGCAAGAGGGCCGTCAGTAATAGGGCGAAACGCACTGCTGGCGCGGCCCGTTGTAGGGTTGGAAGGTGTTGTCCGCCGCGCGATACGACCGGTAGCGGTCATAGCACCAGCGCACGTGCGCGTCGCTCATGCTTCCGCTGCGATAGACGGGCGGCGGCGCAGCCTGAGCGGCCTGGCCCGCGATGATCCCGCCGACGATGGCGCCCGTCGCGAAGGCCGCCGGCGGGAACCACCAGTCATTGTAGCGGCGCCAGCCCGGCCGCGCGTAGCGATAGCCGCGATGGCCGTTGTAATAGTAATAGTCGCCGCGACGATAGAAACCGCGGTCGACATAACGCGGCGAGCGGTACCTGTACTGCACGGTCTCGATCATCTCACCGGCCGGCATGGCCCGCTCCATCCCCAGCGGCATGGCCTGCGCCGTGCCGCCGCTGCCGCCGACGGCAGCCAGGGCCAGGGCCGCCGCACCTGTCATGGAAAGCAATAGCTTCATCGTTCCGTCCTCCATTCTTGCAATGTGGGCCCAGACTGCCGCCGGCCCGCTGAACCAATTCTGAATGTGGAATTAAATAATCGTAATGTTCCTCACCGGAAGAGGCGCAAAGCTATCCATGAACACAACGCTTTGCGAGGGGCACAAGTTCCCACCCCCCGCTTCGATCCTTCAAGATCCCGGATTGTTCACGCGCAGGAACATAGCTGTTCGCAACAACTCTGCCGTTGACTTCCGCGACGGCCGGGACAATCTGCGGTCCCAGCAACCGGCGGGAGCCACCCATGTCCGAAGAGGTCACCTTCTATTACAGCCCGCGCTCGCGGGCGGTCATCGTGCACTGGATGCTGGAGGAGGTCGGCGCGCCCTACCGCGTCGTCACGCTCGACATGGAGAAGCGTGAGCACAAGGCTCCCGATTTCCTCGCCATCAATCCGATGGGCAAGCTGCCGACCATCGTGCACCGCGGCGTCGTGGTGACGGAAACGCCGGCCATCATCGCCTATCTCGCCGACGCCTTTCCCGCCGCCGGACTTGCTCCGGCAACGGACGATCCGGCCCGCGGCGCCTATTACCGCTGGCTCTTCTTCGGCTCCGGCTGCTACGAGCCGGCGACGCTCGACGTCATGCTGAAGCGCGCGCCCCTCGAGGGACAGCAGAAAGGCATGGCCGGCTGGGGCTGCCACGAGGACGTGCTGGCGACGCTGAAAACGGCCCTCACCCCGGGTCCCCATCTTCTCGGCGACCATTTCACGGCTGCGGATCTCTACATCAGCTCGGAGCTGGCCTGGGGCATGATGATGGGCGTCCCCGGCCTCAAGGGCGAACCGGTGTTCGACGGCTATATCGCGCGCCTGCGCGAGCGCCCGGCCTTCAAGCGCAGCATCGGCGCCAGCTGAACAAGTGGGGCGGCGCCCCAGGGCCGCCGCCGCTCCTTCACGTCGCGTCGTGGAAAATGACGCCGAGCGTGTGCCGGCGCCCCGCGCGCACGCGGCTGACGCCATGGCGCAGGTTGACGCGATAGGCGCCCTTCGCGCCATCGACGGGGCGGTTGTGCACGGCAAAGATGACCGCATCACCCCGGCGCAGCGGCACCACCTCGGCCCGGCTCTGCATGCGCGGGCGCTGCTCGGTCAGCACGAACTCGCCGCCGGTGAAGTCCTCGCCCGGCTGCGACAGCAGCACGGCCACCTGCAGCGGGAAGGCCAGCGCGCCGTAAAGGTCCTGGTGCAGGCAGTTGTAGTCGCCCGGCCCGTAGCGCAGCAGGAGCGGCGTCGGCCGCCCCTGCCCGGCGGCGTGGCATTGCGCCAGGAAATCGGCATGGTTGCGCGGATAGACGACATCCACCCCGAGCCGCACATTCCAGCGATTGGCGATCTCGGCGAGCGGCGGATAAAGCGCCGTGCGCAGGGCGGCGATGAGGTCCGGCAGCGGGTAGCGAAAATATTTGTACTCGCCGCGCCCGAACCCGTGCCGGGCCATATGGATATGGCTGCGGAACCACGCTTCCTCATCGTAGAGCGCGGCGATGCCGGTGCATTCATCCGCGCTCAGAAGGCCGGGGAGCACGGCGCAGCCGAAGCCGTCGAGCTCCTGCGTCAGGTCCGGCCAGCCGTAGCGCGCAACACGGTCGGCGGCGGTGTCCGGCGCCATTTGCGCAAGGGCCGTCATGCCTTCGCCTCCCGGGCGAGGAGCGCGCGCTTGCGCTCGACGCCCCAGCGATAGCCGGAGAGATCGCCGTCGCGGCGCACCACCCGGTGGCAGGGCACGGCGATGGCGAGGCCGTTGGCGGCGCAGGCATTGGCCACGGCCCGCACCGCTTCCGGCCGGCCAATGCGCCGGGCGAGATCGGCATAGCTCACCGTGCTGCCGGGCGGAACCTCGCGCAGGGCCTGCCACACCCGCTGCTGGAAGGCCGTGCCCCGCAGGTCGAGCGGCAGGTCGAGCCCGAGCGAGGGCGCATCGACGAGCCCGACGACCCGGGCGACGAGATCGGCGAAGGCCGGGTCGTCGCCGACGAGGCTGGCGCGCGGGAAGCGGTCCTGCAGATCGCGGGCGAGCGCCTCCGGATCGTCTCCGAGGGCGATGGCGCACACGCCCTTGTCGCTCGTGGCGACGAGCACGGCGCCCAGCGAGGACTGGCCGATGGCGAAACGGATCTCGGCATCCTCGCCGCCGCGGCGATAGGCCGTCGGCGTCATGCCGAGCATGGCGTTCGACGCGGCATAGAAGCGGCTGTTGGAGTTGAAGCCGGCCCCGTAGATGGCCTCCGTGACGCTGACATCCGCTTGCGCCAGCTCCTCGCGCAGGCGCCGCGCGCGCTGGGCCGTGCCATAGGCCCGCGGGGTGATGCCCGTCACGGCCTTGAAGACGCGGTGGAAGTGGAAGGGGCTGAGGCCGGCCGCCGCGGCGAGCGCCGCAAGGTCCGGCATCTCCTCGGCCTCGTCGATCATGCGGCAGGCGCGCGCCACGGCGGCGGCATGGCGGCTCGCCGCGGGCGCCGCCGCTTCGTTCGGCCGGCAGCGACGGCACGGACGGTAGCCGGCGGCTTCCGCTGCCGCGCAGCTGTCGTAGAAGGCGACGTTCTCGCGCCGGCCGCGGCGCGACGGGCAGGTCGGCCGGCAATAGACACCCGTCGTGCGCACCGCATAGACGAAGCGCCCGTCGCTCGCTGCGTCCCGGCTGAGCACGGCCTGCCAGCGTGCATCCTCCACCGGCTCTGTCCTCGTGATGACGTTCATGGTCCTTGGCCCTCCGTGGAACGTCATCCCATCTATCGCGCTTCCCGCCGCGGGGCACTCCGCTCCTTGCTGCCGAATTCGGCGCGGCAAGCCCGTCGAGGATAGTGCCCCGACGGCCGATGGTCACGCCCGCGCCGCACGCCGGCCGGCGCCGTCGCCGGCAATCTGCCGGATCCCCTGCAAAATTCGTGGCTATCGCCCCGGCGACGCGGTATCGGCATTGCTCCAGCCATCAGCATGCCCGAGGCACGGCCGTGCTCGATCTCGTGACCGCCCTCGTCCTGTGGTCGTCGGCCACCGCAACGGTCGCCGTCGTGCTGTTCATCGTGTGGTGGCGGAACCGGGCGTTCGTGGCGAGCCTCTGGTGGTCGGGGGCCTTTGCCCTGATGTCCGCCGGCAGGCTGCTGCTGGCCCTGCGCGGGCACGTCGCCGACACCTTGGCCATCGAGATCGCCGTCGCGCTGTCGCTCGCCGGCTTTTCCCTGTCGCTGACGGGGTTTTCCGTGCTCGACCGGCTGCGGCCGCGCCCGTGGTTCCTGCTGCCGCTCGGGCTCTGGGTCCTCGGCTGCCTCACCCCGGCCTTCGCCGCGAGCGGCAGCTTCCGCATCATGCTGGCGCACGGTACGGCCGGGCTCGCCTATCTCCTCCACGTCGCGGTGCTGCGACGGGCGGGGCGGCGCTCGCCGGCCCGGCACTGGCTCTCCCAGATCTTCTGGTTTGCCGCCGGCCTCAACCTCGTCTCGCTCGTCCTCGCCGCGCTGTTTCCGCCCGCGGATTTCTTCTCCTACCGGTTCGCCGCCGTGGCACTCGTCGCCGGGCTCGCCGCGCTGGTGGCAACCGTCATCGCGGGCGCCCGCCTCCTCGTCGAGGAAACCGAGCAGGGACTGCGCCAGCTCGTCGAGACCGATCCCCTGACGGGTGCCCTGAACCGGCGCGGCCTTGCACAGCGCTTCGACGCCATGACGGCGAACGGCCGGCGGGATCCGCCGCTGCTGGCGATGCTCGTCTTCGACCTCGACCACTTCAAGCGCGTCAACGACCGGCACGGCCACCAGGCCGGCGACCTGGCGCTCGCCCATTTCGCTCGCATCGCAGCCGCCAGCCTCAGGGAGGGAGACGCCTTCGCCCGCCTCGGCGGCGAGGAGTTCGCCGCCTGCCTGCCCGTTTCGAGCCTGGCCGAGGCCAAGGCCGTGGCCGAGCGCATCCAGGGCGCCCTCGGATCCACGCCGCTGAGCGTCGAGGGCCGGTTCATCACGATCACGTCGAGCGTCGGGGTGAGCACGCGGCCGCGGCCCACCGCGACCCTCGACGAACTCATCGCTGCCGGCGACCGCGCGCTCTATGCCGCAAAGGCCCACGGCCGCAACTGCATCATGACCGATGACGACACGCCCGACGGCGACGAAAGACGCGTGCGGCAACGGACGCACGTTGCGCCGCAGGAGTGATCACCCGCCGATCATCGCAAAGGTTTTTCAGAGGAAGATGGTACAGCTGCCCCGGCTTGAACGGGGGACCTCCTGATCCACAATCAGGCGCTCTAACCAACTGAGCTACAGCTGCACAGCCCGGGGAGCCGCAGGCTCCGCAGTCAGGCGGAAACTAGGCGCATCGCTTTGCGATTTCAAGCCCCTTCGCCGCAGCGCGAAGGGGCTGTTGACAGCGGCCCCGCGCAGGGGCCGCAAGGCGTTCTGCCGCCCGGGATCGGGGGGCTTCAGCCGCCCCGCTTCAGCCGGGTTTCCTTGCTCCAGGTATCGACGATGCGGCGCACGGGACTGATCGAGGTCTCGGCGACGCGCCCCGTCGTCTCGGCGATGTCCTTGAGACGCGACGACGTCATCTCGTAGCCATGCCGCCAGCCCTTGGTCTGCAACTGCACGGCCTCCGAGAACGAGCCCGCGCCGAGCAGCTGCCGCCACAGGCCGAAGGCGGCATCCGCCTGCGCGCGCATGAGGTCGAGCACCTTGCCGTTGATTTCCGCGGCGCCCTTGGAGGCGATGCCGGCGCTCTCGGCGAGGCCGCCCTGCAGCTGCTCGAGCGACTGCCGGACGACGGCATAGCCGTCACGCGCCTGCGTGAGGCCGGCCCGGGTCAGCGCCTCGGCGCCCGACGCCGTCTGCCGCTCACCGACAGCCGCCTCGACGCGCCGGGCCGCCTCGGCGCCCCGATCCAGCGCCTCGGCCACCGTATGCGCCACCGCCCGCGCCGTCCGCGCCACCGAGGAAGGGGCCTCCGGCACGGCCTTGGCGACCGGCGGGGTCACGGGCGGCGCCTTGACGAGAGGCTTTACCGGCGCGGCCGCGACCTTGCCGGCACCAGCTGCCGCCTTGGCCGGCGTCGACGCTGTGGCCGCGGGCTTGGCAGCGTTTGCGGGCTTGGCGGGCTTGGCAGCCTTGGCCGGCTTCGCGGTCTTGGCCGGTTTGGATGCCGGCGCGGATTTCGCCGCCGGGGCAACCCCTGTCGACGCCGGCTTCGGTGCCGGCTCGGGCCTCGACACCGCGACGGGCGCCGCCTTCACGGCTACCGGCTTCGGCGCCTGCGCCACGGCGACAGGCGCCTTGGCTGCAGCCTGCCCGCCAGCGGGCTGCCCGGCCGGTTCCTTCGCCGTATCCTTGGCGGGATTCCCGGCGGGTTCCGACGGCTTCGGAGCAGGCGGCGCGGACGACACGGGCCCGGCAGACGTTGCTGGCTTGGCGGGCGTGGCGGCAGGTGTCCCGGCGGCGGGCGCGGCAGGCGCCGGCTTCGCCCCCGGGGCATCCTTGGCCTGCGGACCCTGACCTGGCGGCGATGCCCCGTTCGACTTCGCAGTGGCCATGGTCGATCTCCTTCACATGTTACGGAACGCTGGCCTCAGGCCTTGCGCTTGGTCGCTTCGCCGACGACCTTCTCGGCGGCGGAGCCGAATTCCTTCATCTGCGACTGCAGGGACGCGAGCTGCTTCTGCAGGTAGTCGGCCTGCAGCTGCATGGCCTCCTGCATGTCCTTGGCGCGGACCAGCTTCTGCGCCAGGTCGAAGGCGGCAGCGATGTTCTGCTCGGCGAAGGACAGGGTGCGGTGCGTCAGGTCCTGGGTGCTGGACTGGACCGTCGTGGCCGAGCCCTCGAAGGCGGTCACCGCCTTCTGCGCGGCAGTGATGAAGCCATCAAACGCCTTGCGCGCCTGCTCGACGCTGCGCTCGGCGAAATCACGCATCTCAGCGGGAATTTCGTAGTTGGGCATATCCTTGGCGTCCATGGAAACCTCCTCGGGTTATGCCGGCCTTGGGCCACGGCGGAATTGTTGCGTTGCAATATACCATTGTGCGGCGCAAACTCAACCCACGGCACCGCCGCCTCCGTGCCGTTAACGCTACCGCGAGGTCGCAGGGAAAGACAGCAAGGCCTTTCGTGACCTCGGGCATCGATGCCTATATTAAGTCTTCATTAGGCATTGGCCATATCAACCTGATGACGCGAGCAGGAGCGAACCGACAGGCATGACGCGGACCGCACCGGAAGCTGGAGCGACGCTCGACGCGCTGCGGCACGACGCGATCTTCGGACCGCTCGTCGCCGGCAACGGCGCGGTCGCGCTCGTCGACGGCCAGGGCGACATTCTCGCGGCCTCTCCGGCCGGCAGGCGCCTCGTCGCAGCCTTGCTCGCCGCCGGTGGCGGGGCCCAGCTCGCGCGCCTTGCCGGCGGGCTCGCGCCGCGCGAGGGCATGCGGCTCGAGCGGGTGCGGCTCTCCTTCGGCTCGCGCATCCTCGCCGTAACGATCGCCTGCCGCCGCATCGGCGACACCGGAACGCTCGTCATCGCCGCCTCCCAGCCGCTGCCGGCCTCGCTCGCCGGCACCGCAGAGGCCGCCGCGCCCGTCCAGCCAACGCCTGCGCCCAGCCCCTCCGCGGCGGACGAAGCGGATGCCGCGACGCGCCTGCGCGCCCTCGCCGGGCGCCGTGCGACCGTCCGCTTCCTCTTCGAGACCGATGCCGATGGGCGTTTCGTCAAGCTCTCGCAGGAGCTCGCCGAGGTCGTCGGCGCCGCGAGCGCCGACATCGTCGGGCGCAGCTGGGCGGACATCGCCTCCGAGATCGTCAGCGACCGCGCCGGGCGCGTCGCCGCCGCCCTCGACCGGCGCGAGACCTGGAGCGGCGCGACCGTGCTGTGGCGCGTCGCCGGCAGCCCGCTGCGCGTCGAGGTGGAGCTCGCTGGCCTGCCGGTGCAGGGACCGGACAAAGGCTTTGCCGGCTTCCGCGGCTTCGGCCTGTGCCGCCTCAACGAGATCCACGAGGACGTCGCCATCGCGCCGCCCATCGGCGTCGCAACGCCCGACACGGCGGCGCCCGCGACGCCCGAGCCGGCGCCGCCGGCCGCCGAACCCACGGCAGCGCCCGAGGATGAAGTGCCGCCGGCCACTGTCGTCCCGTCTTCACAGCTCCCGACATCCGAAGGCGGGGCGGTCGTTCCCTTCCCCGCCGTGCGCACCAGCGTCGGCGCGACGCTCGGCACGCCGAAGGTGGTGCCGCTGAGGATCGCCGAGGCGCCCGCCGGCACGGGCACCCAGGCCCGTGCCGAGCAGAGGCCGCCCGAGGCTCCGCGCCCCGGCCTGTCGCCGAGCGAGCGCAACGCGCTGCGCGAGATCGCGCGCGCCCTCGGCGCACGGTTCGAGGGCTGGAGCGACACGCCAGCCGCACCGGCGCAGAGCCCCGAAACGACCCCCCTCGCCGCGGCCGAGGCAACCTCCGCGCCCGAGACACCGGTGATCGACGCGCCTGCGTCCATCCCTGCGAAGCAGGTCCCTGCGACGCCTCCTGCCACGGAAGCGGTGGCGGAGCCGCCGCAGGGCGCGCAGGCAATCGAGGAGCCGGCACACGAGGAACCGGCCCGCGAAGAGGAAGCGGCCGCGCAACCCGTGAACGAGCCCGCTCCGGCACCCTCGCCCTTCGCCCAGCTCGTCGAC
Source organism: Chelatococcus caeni (assembly GCF_014196925.1). Taxonomy (GTDB): domain Bacteria; phylum Pseudomonadota; class Alphaproteobacteria; order Rhizobiales; family Beijerinckiaceae; genus Chelatococcus_A; species Chelatococcus_A caeni. Next base: position 14,042 of record NZ_JACIEN010000007.1, read on the forward strand.
AAGCTGCCGGTCGGCGTGCTGGTGAGCCGGGGCGAGGAGCCGCTCTATGCCAACCGCACGCTGCTCGATCTCCTCGACTATCCGGATGTCAATGCCCTCGCCGCGGCCGGCATGTCGAAGGTCTTCGCGCGCCAGCCGGACCGGCCGGGCGAGGAGGAGCGCATCGCCCTGCGCAGCGTCACCGGCGAGGCCATCCCGGTCGATGCGCGCCTTGCAACGATCGACTGGCAGGGCGCCGCCGCCTCGCTCATGACCTTCCGCCGCGCCATGGAGCCGGAGCTGCAGCGCCACCTCGACGGCCTCGAGGAGGACCTGCGCAACTACGAGGAGCGCACCAGCGAGCTCACCTCGATCCTCGACACGGCGACCGACGGCGTCATCGTCCTCGACGGGCACGGGCGCATCCTGTCCGTCAACCGGTCGGCCGAGGCGCTCTTCGGCTACGACCAGAACGAGATCGCGGGCGAGCCCTTCACCATCCTCCTCGCCCCCGAGAGCCATGCGGTCGCGCTCGACTATATCGAGGGCCTGAAGGCGGGCGGCGTCGCGAGCATCCTCAACGACGGGCGCGAAGTGACGGGGCGCGTGCGCCAGGGCGGCAAGTGCCCGCTGACCATGACCATCGGCCGCGTCAGCGAGCGTCCGCACCGCAAGTTCTGTGTCGTCCTGCGCGACATGACGGCCTCGAAGAAGGCCGAGGCCGAGCTGATGGCGGCCAAGCGCGCCGCCGAGGAGGCCAATGCCCAGAAGTCCGACTTCCTCGCGAAGATCAGCCACGAGATCCGCACGCCACTCAACGCCATCATCGGCTTCGCCGAGGTGATGCTGGAGGAGCGCTTCGGGCCCGTCGGCAACGAGCGTTACAAGGAATATCTCAAGGACATCCACGTTTCCGGCGGGCATGTCATCAGCCTCGTCAACGACCTGCTCGACCTCGCCAAGATCGAGGCGGGGCGGCTCGACCTCTCCTTCACCAGCGTCAAGCTCAACGATGTCGTGGCGAGCTGCGTCGCGCTGATGCAGCCGCAGGCGAACCGCGAGCGCATCGTGCTGCGCACGAGCCTCGCCCCGCACCTTCCCGCGGTCGTCGCCGACGAGCGCTCCATGCGCCAGATCATCCTCAACGTGCTGTCGAATGCCGTGAAGTTCACCGATGCGGGCGGTCAGGTCATCGTCTCGACGGCTCTGACCGATCGTGGCGAGGTCGTCGTACGCGTGCGCGACACCGGCATCGGCATGAACGACAAGGAGATCGAGGCCGCGCTCGAGCCCTTCCGCCAGCTCGCCACCGCCCGCCGCGCCGGCGGCACGGGGCTCGGCCTGCCGCTGACCAAGGCCCTCATCGAGGCCAACCGCGGCTCGCTCGCCATCAAGAGCGCGAAGAACGAGGGCACCCTCGTCGAGATCACCCTGCCGCGCACCCGCGTGCTGGCGGAGTGATCCGCCGGCCCGGCGAACGGCATAGTCGGCGAAGCGGGACGCATGCACGCACCATCCTGTGCCGCATTCCCGCACAGCCGCCTGCCCGGTGCCGCGCGTTGCCCCTGCGGCGGGGGCGCCGTACCCTTCCGCTCAAGACGAACGGGGAGGTGCGCCATGCTTTTCGCCTTGAGCGACGAGGAGGAGATGATCCGCGAGACGGCGCGGCGCCTCGCGGCGGACCGGCTGGCCCCGCTCGCCGAAGCCCTCGACCGGGGTGAGGGCCGCGAGGGGCTTCTGGCGAACCTCGGGCTGCTCGCCGAGAACGGCTTCATGGCCCTCAACGTGAAGAGCGCCTACGGCGGCACGGAGGCGGGCTCGGTTGCCTTCGCCCTCGCCGTCGAGGAGCTGGGCTATGCCTGTGCCGCAACCGCCGTCACCGTCTCCGTCACCAACATGGTCGGCGAGGTCATCCAGACCGTCGGGAGCGAGGAGCAGAAGAGAGCCTATCTGCCGCGCCTCGCCGACGGCACCTATCCGGCCGGCGCCTTCTGCCTCACCGAGGCGGAGGCCGGGTCCGACCCCTCCGCCATGCGCACGCGGGCGCGACGCGACGGCGACGACTATGTCATCGACGGCGCCAAGATCTACATCACCTCGGCCGAATATGCCGGGCTCTTCGTCGTCTGGGCGGTGACGGATCCCGAGGCGCCGAAGGGTCGCGGAATCTCCCTGTTCCTCGTCGAGGCGGGCACGCCCGGCCTCGTGATCGGCAAGGCCGAGAAGAAGATGGGGCAGACAGGATCGGCGACGAACATCGTCACCTTCGACAATTGCCGCGTGCCGGCATCGGCCCTCATGGGGCAGGAGAACGACGGCTTCCGTGTCGCGGTGGGCGAGCTCGCCGGCGGGCGCATCGGCGTCGCGGCCCTGTCGCTCGGCATCGCCCGCGCGGCCATGGACGCGGCCAAGGCCTATGCGCGCGAGCGGCGCCAGTTCGGCACGCGCATCTGCGACTTCCAGGGCATCCAGTGGATGCTGGCCGACCGGGAGGTGGACCTCGAGGCGGCGCGCCTGCTCATCCTCAACGCCGCCGCGGCCAAGGACGCCGGCCGCCCCTTCGCCAAGGAAGCCTCGATGGCCAAGCTCTTCGCCTCCGAGGCGGCGCACCGCGCCACGGACACGGCCATCCAGATCCACGGCGGGGCGGGCTATGTGAAGGACTATCCCGTCGAGCGCTACGCCCGCGACGCGCGCATCACGCGCATCTACGAGGGCACCTCCGAGATCCAGCGCCTCGTCATCGCCCGGGAGATCCTGCGCCAGAACGGGTGAAGGGGCAGTCGGCAGTCGGCAGTCGGCAGTCGGCAGTCGGCAGTCGGCAGTCGGGCTGATCGCACCCCGCCGGGTCCAAGGACAACCTCGTTTCCCGGGCGCATGCAGCGAAGCGGAATGCGACCCGGGATCCAGCGCAAGGACTCGCCGAAGGCACCGCATGAAGGGCCCCGGCTCGGCACCGCATCGTTTCATGCTGTGGTGCGTCCGGGGCACGAGCGCGTGCTTGCGATTGCCGACTGCCGGCAGCCAATGGCCTGCAAGCCACGATCGCCCCTTTACCGCGCATGGCCGGGCCGTGTTTGATGGGGGTCAATGTCGGTTCACCCTCCGTCCAGCAAGGCTAGGCCTCATGTCGACCTATCGCCTCGACCGGCTGTTTTCGCCCCGCTCCATCGCTCTTATCGGCGCAAGCCCGCGTGAGGGCTCGCTCGGCCGCAAGGTGCTGGTCAATCTCAAGGCCGGGGGCTTTGCCGGCCCGCTCGCGGTGATCAATCCGAAATACCCCTCCATCGAAGGCATCGCGACGCTTCCCGCCATCGAGGCGCTGGAGGAGGCGCCGGATCTCGTCGTGCTGACGACCCCGCCGGAGACGATCCCCCACCTCGTCGAGGCCGCAGGTGCACGAGGCGTCGCCGCGGCCGTCATCGTCACCGCCGGCCTCGGCCATGGGCCCGGGTCGCTGGCGGAGAAGGCCGAGCAGACGGCGCGGCGGCACGGCATCCGCCTCGTGGGGCCGAACTGCCTCGGCGTCATGGCGCCGGCGGCGAAGCTCAATGCCAGCTTCGCGGCACGCATGCCGCTCGGGGGCGATCTCGCGCTCCTTTCCCAATCCGGCGCCATCGCCGCGGGCCTGGTCGAATGGGCGGCGGAGCGGGCCGTAGGCTTCTCGGCCGTCGTCTCGCTCGGCGACAAGGTGGATGTCGATTTCGGCGACCTGCTCGACTATTTCGCCCTCGACCGCGGCACGCGCGCCATCCTGCTCTATGTCGAATCCATCAACGACGCCCGCAAGTTCATGTCGGCGGCGCGCGCCGCTGCGCGCGCCAAGCCGGTCGTCGTCATCAAGTCGGGTCGGCACGCGCAGGCGGCGAAGGCGGCGGCCACGCACACGGGGGCGCTCGCCGGCTCCGATGCGGTCTATGACGCGGCCTTCCGCCGGGCCGGCCTGCTGCGCGTCTTCGACCTCGACGAGCTCTTCTCGGCGGCCGAGACGCTCGGGCGGCTGAAACCCTTCTCCGGCCGGCGCCTCGGCATCCTCACCAACGGCGGCGGCATCGGCGTCCTCGCCGTCGACCGGCTCGCGGACCTCGGCGGGGCGCTCGCCGAGCTCTCGCCAGACACGCTGGCGGCGCTCGATGCCGCGCTGCCGCCGACGTGGTCGCGGGCCAACCCGGTCGACATCGTCGGCGATGCCGATGCCGAGCGCTACGGCGCCGCGCTCGAGGTGATGCTGGCCGACCGCGACAGCGACGCCGTCCTCGTCATGAACGTGCCGACGGCACTTGCCTCACCGCAGGAGGCAGCGCGGCGCGTGGTCGCGACCGCCGAGCGCCATCGCCGGCAGGCGATGCGGCCGAAGCCCGTCTTCGCCGTCTGGCTCGGCTCCTCCGGCACGACGGACGATCTGTTCGAGGAAGCCGCCATCCCCCATTTCGCGACGGAAGCGGATGCGGTGCAGGGCTTCATGCATATCGTGCGCTACCGCGAGGCGCAGGCCCTGCTCATGGAGACGCCGCCGAGCCTGCCGGAGGATTTCGCGCCAGAGACGGACAAGGCGCGAGCCGTGGTCGCCGGGGCGTTCGCCGAGGGGCGCAGCTGGCTCGACCCGCTGGAGGTCACGGCCCTGTTCGAGGCCTATGGCCTGCCCATCACGCCGGCCGTCCTGGCGGTCAGCGCGGACGAGGCCGGCGAGGTGGCGCGGCCGTTCCTCGAAGCGGGCGATCCCGTCGCCGTCAAGATCCTGTCGCCGGACATCATCCACAAGTCCGACGTCGGCGGCGTCCGGCTCAACCTCACCAACGAGGCGGCGGTGCGCGAGGCGGCGCGGGACATCCTGGAGCGGGCCCGGGCGCTGAGGCCCGAGGCGCGCATCACCGGCCTCACGATCCATCCCATGATCCTGAGGCCGAAGGCGCGCGAGCTCATCGCCGGCCTGGCCGACGACGAGACCTTCGGCCCGGTGGTCGTCTTCGGCCGTGGCGGCACGGCGGTCGAGGTGATCAACGACAAGGCGCTGGCGCTGCCGCCGCTCGACCTCACGCTCGCCCATACGCTCATCGGCCGCACGCGCGTCTCGCGGCGGCTCAAGGCCTATCGCGACGTGCCGGCGGCCGACGAGGACGCGATCGCCCTCGTGCTCGTCAAGCTCGCCCAGCTGGCCGCCGACCTGCCCGAGGTGCGCGAGCTCGACATCAACCCGCTGCTCGCCGACCAGAACGGCGTCATCGCCGTCGATGCGCGGGTCGCGGTCGCGCCGAGCATCCAGCCGGTCCGCGGGCCCGCAGGCCACCCGCGCTTCGCCATCCGCCCCTATCCGAAGGAATGGGAGCGGCACGCGACCCTGCCGGACGGCACGGGCGTCTTCATCCGGCCCGTGCGGCCGGAGGACGAGGAGCTGTTCCGCAGCTTCTTCGAGAAGGTGACGCCGGAGGACCTGCGCCTGCGCTTCTTCGCGCCCATTCGCGATTTCAGCCACACCTTCATCGCCCGGCTGACCCAGCTCGACTATGCGCGCGCCATGGCGCTCGTCGCCATCGAGGAAGAGACCGGCGCCATGCTCGGCGCCGTGCGGCTGCACGCGGACGCCAATTACGACAAGGGCGAATACGGCATCCTGGTGCGCTCGGACCTCAAGGGCCGCGGGCTCGGCTGGCTGCTGATGGAGATGATCATCTCCTATGCCCGCGCCGAGGGCCTCAACGTCATCGAAGGCCAGGTGCTGCGCGAGAACACGATGATGCTCGCCATGTGCGAGAAGCTCGGCTTCACCATCGGGCCCGACCCGCACGACCCCGACATCCGGCTCGTGCGGCTCGCGGTCTCCGGTGGGCCGGCCGCGGCCGTGCACCCTGCCCCTTGAAATGGCAAGGCCGCCGGCATGGACCGGCGGCCTCAAGGAGCCCGGGATGCCGGGAGCTCAGTCCTCGAGCTTGCCGATGTGGTGCTGGCTGTAGAGCTGCTCGCCGAGCTTGCCGATGAGGTCGAGCTGCGTCTCGAGGAAGTCGATGTGCCCCTCCTCGTCAGCCATCAGCTCCTCGAACAGGTCCTTCGAGGGATAGTCCTTGACCGAACGGCAATAGGTGGCCGCCTCCTGATAGAGGGCGCGCGCCTCGACCTCTGCGGCGAGGTCGCACTCGATCACCTCCTGCACGGACTGGCCGATGCGCAGCGGATCGAGAACCTGCAGGTTCGGATGGCCCTCGAGGAACAGGATGCGGTCGATGAACTTGTCCGCGTGGTGCATCTCCTCGATGGATTCCTCGCGCCACTTCTTGGCGAGGTCCTTCAAGCCCCAGTTGTCGAGCATGCGGTAGTGGAGCCAATATTGATTGACCGCCGTCAGCTCGCTGCGCAGACCGCGGTTGAGATATTCGATGACCTTGGCGTCACCCTTCATCGCTCCACTCCACGTCGTTGAGAAAATCGAGTTTAGAATCATTATAAACTAAAGCCCGGACGCATCAAGGGCCCGGGCTCGGTTCCAACGACATACACCATTGCGGGAGAAGCCGCTATTCGGCGGCGATGAGCGGGAGGGCGGGCGCCTCGGCGGGTTCCTCGTTGCGCGGGGCCACATGCGGACCGCTGTCGAACGGCACCACGTTGTCGGCGGCAGGCGCGTGCGCCGCGTGCTCGACGGCGCCGGGACAGCCGGGGCAACCGATGTCGCAGGCGTCCACGCGCGCGGCCTGCAGGAGGCGCCGCACGGTGACGAGGCACCGCCCGCACTCGGGACTGCAACCGAGACAGCGGTAAGCCTGCGCCGGCGAGCGCGGGGCCCCCGGGGCCTCGCTCTGCAGCGTTTCGAGGATCTGCTTGTCAGTGAGGACGTTACAGGAGCAGACGATCATCGAGCCAGTTTGGAACGATTCAAAATTACGTTGTCTTTCAATAACTTAACGACTGAATTCGCTCTTCGCAACGACCGAAATGCCGCAGCCAGCGCCCGATGCCCGCGTGGCGAACCATTGCACCGGAACCACGACGCCCCCATCTGGTTGAAACGATCAAAGCCCGCTTCTGTGCAGATGCGGCTGGTCGCGCTTTTGTTGACGAAGTGCAGGAGCAACCCTCAACCGACAGGAGGACAGCGATGCAAGCGAACATGCAGGACACGGCGCGTCTCCATTACCGCTCGAGCCCGCATCTGACGGATCCCGATCACGTCATCGACTTCCCCTCGCTGGAGGACGCGGTTGCCTTCGCCATGACGCAGAACCCGGGCAATCGCGAACTCGCCTGGGCCGACACGGCGAGCGGCCGCAAGCTGCGGCCGACCGAGATCGCGGCCCTGTGGGAACTGCGGCGCGAGTGACGCACCGGCCCTGCCCTCTCCCGGGCTGCATGAGGCCTTGAAAAAGCCCGGCGTTCCTCGAATGCCGGGTTTCGTCCGTCTTCGCCAACCGCACAAAAAACAACGCCCGGCCAGGAGCCGGGCGTTGCAGGTCCGTTCGACGGTCCGTCCGGGAGAACCTCAGAACGTGTCGAACTTGTAGTTGAGACCGACGCGCACGATGCTGCCGCGGTTCTTGGCCTTGAGCACGGCAACCGTCGTAGGATCGATGACGTTCGGCGCAATCGCGGTCGTGTCGCCGAGGTCATAGTAGAGGTACTCGGCCTTCGCCGTCAGGTTGTTGGTGAAGGCATATTCGAGACCGCCACCGATGGTCCAGCCCGCCTGCGTGTCGGACTTGCTGCCGACGGCGAGCAGGGCACCCGTGGTGTCGAAGACGCTGTGCGTCAGCTTGGTGTCACCGTAGATCAGACCGCCGGTGGCGAAGATGAGCAGGCGATCCATCGCGGCGAAGCCGAGCCGGGCGCGCAGCGTGCCGAACCACTCGAGCTCCTTCTTGCCCTCGGCAAAGCCCGCCGCGGCGAAGGAGGTGCCCGTGTCGCTCATGTCGGCGTACTGGATATCGGCTTCGAGACCGACCACGAACGCCCCGAACTGATAATTGTAGCCGACCTGAGCACCACCAAGGAAGCCTTCCGACTTCAGGGAGAGGCTGCCCGGAAGATCGCCGGCGGAGACATCGCTAAGATAAAGGGCGTCGCCCACATAGCGGGTATTGCCCGAGTCGGAGAAGCCGTAGCCGGCGTTCACACCGACATAGAAGCCCGTCCAGGTGAAGACCGGCGGCAGCGGCTCGGCCGGCGGCGTATAGGTACGGGACGGAAGATCGGCCGCAAAGGCCACGGCGCCGGAGAGCGCCAATGCCGTCGCCGCCGCCGATAGTCGCAGGAGATTCTTCATCTGAGGCACCTCTTTGAACGAAACCTGTTCCTGTCGCGCTGGCCCGAACGGACCATCATCTCACGCCGAAGCTAGACTCGTGAAGCCGCCGGAAAGAGTCAAGCATGACATAGGCCTAGCATCACACGAGCAAAGTCATGCGACATTGATGCAACACAAAGAATAGATACCTATCATCGTCTATTGCTCATCATTAGAGCAACCTATGGTCAGCTCCGCCCTGTGGTGCAACCGTGATGCGGGCGTGCGCAAGCTACCCCGGCCTTGGCAGGAAACGCGAAGAGCCACCATCGGTTCCATGGCGCCTCGGCGTTTTTTGAAAGGGATGTTCAGGATCGCTCCCGGGCAATGCCCCTTTTTGCCAGCCCCCGACGCGTTTCCTGCCGATCAGGCCTTTCTTGCCCGACGCCTGACGCGCGGCAGGTGCCGGAACGGAACCGTCCTGTCGTCGCCTGTCAGGCTGACGCGCTCGCGCAGGAGATCGAGGAAGGCGTCCCGCGCCGTGAGCCGCTGATGCGGACGCCACGCCACGCCGACGAGGGCGCCGTCGGGCGGCGGGTCGAGCAGCAGGCCCTTGAGGCGGCGGGTCGTCACGCCCGGCCAGTTCATCGCCGCCGTCCAGTCCGGCGCGAGCGCCAGGCCGATGCCGGCGGCGACCGCCGCGAACACCGCCGGCTTCTCGGTGACCTCCTGCACCACGTTGGGCACCGTGCCGACGCTGTCGAAATAGCGCATCACCAGGTCGTAAGCGTAAGGACGCACCCGGCGCGACGGCACGATGAAGGGCTCGCCGACCAAGTCGTGCATCATGACGGCGTCACGGCCCGCGAGAGGGTGGGCCGCCGGCATGACGACGAGCGGCATCTCGACGCGCAGGATCTCGAAGGCGCAGTCCACCTGGCGCCGGGGTGGGCGCACGAGGCACAGGTCGAGCTTGCCGGCGTCGAGCATCTGCAGCTGGGGCGCCGTCATCGCCTCGGTGAACTGGATGTGCGCCCCGGGATGGCGCTGGCGGAACTCCGTCATGATGCGCGGCAGGAAACTCGCCGACGCGCCGTCGATGGCGCCGATGCGCAGGACCTTGCTGGTCGAGCTCGCTGCTTCGCGCACATGCCGCGCCGCATGCTCGGCCCGGGCGAGAATCGCCTTGGCCTCATCGAGCAGCAGCAGCCCGGCGCGGGTCAGGTTCACGCTCCGCGTCGTGCGCGTGAGGAGGTCGGCGCCAAGCTCCTCCTCGAGCGCCCGCACCTGGCGCGACAGGGCCGGCGGCGCTAATCCCATGCGCTCCGCCGCCTTGCCGAAATGCAGCTCCTCCGCGACGGCGACGAAGCATTTGAGCTGGCGCAGATCCATCGCTTGCTACAATCCATCCCCCGCGCGCCAACGGCCGCGCACCGACCAAAGGCGCCCCACCCGGCGCCGAATCGGCCGGCGCAGCACTGCGACCATCGGCCCCGGCCGGGTGCCGCATTATAGCGATTATGTCCCCGGATTATGAAATAAGTTGACGACGATCGCGCGGCACGCGCGCGCTAAGAGATGGCCCGACGGCGTGCCGGCGCAGTTCTGCGGCAGCTTCGGCCCGCCTCCGGAGCGCCCGGCGCTCCTTCAGACCCAAGAGCTGTTAGCGTTATGGCCTTAGATGCACAGACATTGATCGCGATCGTCCAGATCATCTGGATCGACATTCTCCTGTCCGGTGACAATGCGGTGGTGATCGCGCTCGCCTGCCGGTCGCTGCCCGACAACCAGCGGCGCCTCGGCGTCGTCCTCGGCGCCGGCACGGCGATTGTGCTGCGCATTCTCTTCGCCCTCATCATTTCCCAGCTGCTCGCCCTGCCCTTCCTCAAGATCGTCGGCGGCGCGCTGCTGTTCTGGATCGCGGTCAAGCTCATCCAGGGCGACGACGACAATCACGAGGTGAAGGAGAGCGGCAGCCTGTGGGAGGCCGTGCGCACGATCGCCATCGCCGATGCGGTGATGAGCCTCGACAACGTGCTCGCCATCTCCGCCGCCTCGCACGGCAACGTCTGGCTCTTCACCTTCGGCCTCCTGTTCTCCATCCCGCTCATCGTCATCGGCTCGACGCTGATCATGGCCCTCATCGAGCGTTTCCCGATCTTCGTGTGGGCGGGTGCGGCGCTGCTGGGCTGGATCGCGGGCGAGATGCTCGTCGCCGACCCCTGGGTGATCGAGCAGATCGGCGGCGTCACCAAGACCCTGCACTATCTGGCGGCCGTCGTCGGCGCGGCGATCGTCGTGGCCATCGGCCTCGTGGTGACGCGCTTCAACCGCAGCCCCGCGACTCGCTAACTGACGGGCAACGAGCGACATCTGCAGAGGCCGGCGGCGACGCCGGCCTTTTTGCTGGCGTCAGCGGCGGGTGAAGCGTTGCCGGATGCGCTCGACGAGGCCGTCACGAACGCCGCGATAGGCCTCGAGGCGCTGCTCGCGCGCGCCGTGGACGACCGTCGCATCGAGCGTCGGCCAGTATTCCACGTCGACCGCGAGGGTGCGCGTCAGCTCCAGCGCGCGATGGTGCGCCTCCGGCGACAAGGTGACGATGAGGTCGAAGCCGGCATCCTCGAGATCTTCCAGCGTCTGCGGCCGATGGCGCGCGACGTCGATGCCGATCTCCTCCATCACCGCCACGGCGAAGGGGTCGAGCTCGTCGGGCCGCACGCCGGCCGAGGCGACATAGATCGACGCGCCGAAATAATGCCGCGCGATGCCCTCCGCCATCGGCGAGCGCACCGCATTATGGGCGCACATGAAGAGGACGGACTGCACGCTGCGTCTGCCATCGGCCTCGGGCGCCATGGCCCTAGCCCTTCCAGTGCAGCGCGAAGATGAGGGTGAAGAGCCGGCGCGCGGTGTCGAAATCCACCTCGATCTTGCCGGCGAGGCGCTCGCGCAGCAGCTCGGCGGCCTCGTCGTGCAGGCCGCGGCGCCCCATGTCGATGGCCTCGATCTGCGTCGGCGAAGCGGTGCGGATGGCCGCATAATAGCTCTCGCAGACGAGTTCGTAGTCCTTGATGACGCGGCGGAACGGCGTCAGCGAGAGGAAGTGGGTCACGACCGGCTCGGCGCCGCTGTTGCGCACGTCGAGCGTCAGCTTCTTCTCGACCAGGGCCACATGCAGCGCATAGGGCCCGCCGTCGTGGCCCGGGACGGCGAAATGGTTGCGCTCCAGGATGTCCCAGATGGCGATGGCGCGCTCGTGCTCCTGGTCCGGATTGCCGCGGCCGAGCGAGCCCTCGTCGAGCGTGACGGCGGTCAGCGTGCAGCGCTTCGTCGGCTCGGCTGGGCTCAAGGGCTCCTCCACTCTTACCGGTTGAGCCTGATGGCGACCGAGCGGGCATGCGCGTCGAGGCCCTCGGCCTCGCCGAGCGCGATCGCCGCCGGCGCGAGCGCCCTGAGGCCCTCCGGGCCGCAGCGCAGGATCGAGGTGCGCTTCATGAAGTCGAGCACGCCGAGCCCGGACGAGAAGCGGGCCGAGCGGGCCGTGGGCAGGACGTGGTTGGAGCCGCCGACATAGTCGCCGATGGCCTCCGGCGTGTGGCCGCCGAGGAAGATGGCGCCGGCATTGCGCACCCCGGCCGCCAGGCTGTCGGCATCCTCGGCCATGATCTCGAGATGCTCCGGGGCGAAGCGGTCGACGATGGGAAGCGCCTCGGCGAGGTGCCCGACGACGATCACAGCGCCGAAGTCGCGCCAGCTCGCCCCGGCGATGTCCGCGCGCGGCAGGGTCTTGAGCTGGGCCTCCACCGCTCGCTCGACCGCATCGGCGAGCGCGGCGTCGTCGGTGATCAGCACCGACTGCGCGGCGGTGTCGTGCTCCGCCTGGGCAAGGAGGTCGGCCGCGATCCAGGCCGGATTGGCGGAGCCGTCGGCAAGCACCAGCACCTCGGACGGACCCGCGATCATGTCGATGCCGACCGTACCGAAGACGCGGCGCTTGGCGGCCGCCACATAGGCGTTGCCCGGCCCGACGATCTTGGCGACGGGCGCGATGGTCGCCGTGCCGAGGGCGAGCGCCGCCACGGCCTGCGCGCCGCCGATGCGGTAGACCTCGTCGACGCCGGCAAGATGCGCGGCCGCGAGCACGAGCGGATTGAGCTCGCCCCGCGGCGACGGCACCGCCATGACGATGCGCGGCACGCCGGCGACCTTGGCCGGCACGGCGTTCATCAATACGGAGGAGGGGTAGCTCGCCGTGCCGCCAGGCACATAGAGCCCGACCGCCTCGACGGCCGTCCAGCGCCAGCCGAGGGTGACGCCGAGATCATCCGTGAAGGCAAGGTCCTCGGGGCGCTGGCGCCGATGGAACGCCTCGATTCGGGCCTTGGCCGTCTCGAGCGCCGCGAGCGTCTTGGCATCGCACCGGGCAAGCGCCTCCTCGATCTCCGACGGCGCGATGCGCAGCGTCCCGGACGTCAGCGCGAGACCGTCGAAGCGGCGCGTATAGTCGATGACGGCGGCATCGCCCCGGGCCGCCACGTCGGCGATGATGGCGCGTACGGCCTCGTCGACGTCCTGCGACACTTCCCGCTTCATGGCGAGCAGGCGCGCGAGGGCCTCCTCGAAACCGGGGGCGCGACTGTCGATCCTCAGCGCCATCGTCAGGCCTGCCTTTCGTCGTTCTCGTCAAGGGGATGGTGCGGGCGGCTGATCGCCTCCCAGGCCGGGCCGAGGTCCATCAGCTGCGCCTCGATGCACTCGACATCGAGCGCGATGGCCCCTCCCCCGGAGAAATGCAGCGTCACGGTGCCGCCCGGCGCATCGCGTTCGTCGAAGGTGACGGCCAGGAGGCTGAGCACGGCATCCGAATCCCCCGGCGCGACGGCCCGGATGCGGGCGGCCATCACCCGCTCGAAATGCAGGGCCGACAGGCGCCGGCGCGGCGGCTCGCCCGGCATCGCCTGCCAGTCGTAGCGCCGCAGCTCCAGGGCAAAGCGCCGCTCGCGCGGCAGGTAGACGAGATCGCGTGCGCGCACGACGGCGTCCTGCACATGGGCCGAGAGGACCGCGAGGTCCTGCCCATCGAGCGCGACGAGCTTCAACGGCTCCATCTCCAACGGCTCCACGACCGACCGGGTTGCCCCAACTGGCGTCCCGCCCCTGTTGTTATCGGCGCCGCCCGCTGCTGACAACCGATCTGCCGGAGAAACCCGGCGGGGGCAGCAGCCGAGGAAACCATTCGCCTTCATGAAGCGTTCAGCTTCCATGGTGCTATTTGATGAGGACGCGCCGAGACACAAGCGGCCGAAGGCCGCGAGCGGCGCCTGGATGAGACGATGATGACGAGGATCGTTCTGATTGCGCTCGCCGCCGTCGCGGCGCTGATGCTGATCACCCCACCGCCGGCCTCGGCCCAACCCTACGGCTGGGGCCAACGGCCCTATGAGGACGACTATGACGATTGGCGCCCGCGGCGCCCGCCGCCGCGCAACTGGCGCGACGACGGCTGGGACCGCGGTGGCTGGGAGCGCCCCCGCCCGCGCGGCGAGCGCTACGGCAGCGTGTGCGTCACCTCGCGCGGGCAGTGCAATGCCGGCTTCCGCGCGCCGCGTAACACGCCCTGCCGCTGCTTCATTCCCGGCTTCGGCGAAAAGCGCGGCGCCATCGGCTACTGAGGGCCGCAAGGCTTATCTGAGGACCGTCGACGAGGACCCGGCCCGGTGCCGGGTCTTTGCGTTTTCAGCCCGAGATGCGCTCGATCTCGGCGCCGCAGCGGCCGAGCTTGCTCTCCAGCGCCTCGAAACCCCGGTCGAGGTGGTAGACGCGGTTGACCATCGTCTCGCCTTCCGCGGCGAGCGCGGCGATGACGAGGGAGACGGAGGCGCGCAGGTCCGTCGCCATGACGGGGGCGCCCTTGAGCCGCGCGACGCCGTCGACATAGGCGGTATCGCCGTCGAGGCGGATACGGGCGCCGAGGCGGGCCAGTTCCTGCACGTGCATGAAGCGGTTCTCGAAGATCGTCTCGCGGATGCGGCTCGTGCCCTTGCCGCGCGTCATCAGCGCCATGAGCTGGGCCTGCAGGTCCGTCGGGAAGCCGGGGAACGGCTCCGTCGTGACGTTGACCGCCTCGATGGCGGCACCGTTGCGACGCACGCGCACGCCCTCGTTGGTCGAGGAGATGTCAACCCCGGCGCCCGACAGCACGTCGAGGGCCGCCTGCAGCAACTCCGGCCGCGCGCCCTCGAGCAGCACGTCGCCGCCCGTCATGGCGACGGCCATGGCATAGGTGCCGGTCTCGATCCGGTCCGGCAGGACATTGTGCTCGGCGCCGCCGAGCCGCGCCACGCCCTCGACGACGATGCGCGAGGTGCCGGCGCCACTGATGCGCGCGCCCATCTTGACGAGGCAGTCGGCAAGGTCGACCACCTCCGGCTCGCGCGCGGCATTGTCGATGACGCTGGTGCCGTGGGCGAGGCTGGCGGCCATGAGGGCGATATGGGTGCCGCCCACCGTCACCTTGGGAAAGGCGAACTCGGCCCCCCGGAGGCCCTTCGGCGCCCGCGTGACCGCATAGCCGCCGTCGATCTCCACCTCGGCGCCCAGCTTCTCCAGCGCCATGAGCAGCAGGTCGACGGGCCGGGTGCCGATGGCGCAGCCGCCGGGCAGCGACACCCGGGCCTCCCCCTTGCGGGCCAGAAGCGGCGCGATGACCCAGAAGCTCGCCCGCATCTTGGAGACGAGCTCGTAGGGCGCGCAGGTGTCGATGATGTCGCGGGCACGCAGGCGGATGGACTGGCCGGTCTCGCTCGTCTGGCCCGGGCGCTTGCCGGCGATGCCGTGATCGACGCCGTGGTTGGAGAGGATGCGCAGCAGAAGCGACACGTCCGCGAGCCGCGGCACATTGTGCAGTTCCAGCGTCTCGTCTGTCAGGAGGCTCGCGATCATCAGCGGCAGGGCCGCGTTCTTGGCGCCGGAAATGGGAATGACGCCGCCGAGCTTGTGGCCGCCCACGATGCGAATGCGATCCATGTGTCGTTCCTTGATTGACCGGGGCCCGTGGCGGAGGCGCCGGCGATCAGTCCTTCGTGTCTGGGCCAGCGCCCGGCGCCGGCTCTTTCGTGCCATGCGGCGCCTCGCCGCGCGGTTCGGCCGCGCGCTCGCGCATCTGCCGCTTGCGCCGCTTCAGGTTCTCCCGCAGCGCTGCGGCAAGGCGCTCCTTCCTGTCGGGAGGCGGTGCGTGCGACATGCTCGTCGAAGACTTGGGTTCCTCGAAGGTTGATCGATAGCGGGCATCGGCCCCGAGGACAAGCGCCGGTTTCCCCTCCTCCACGCAGGCGATGGTGCAGGGGCCGTCGCAAAGCGCGCGGTGCGCCGCCGCACTGCGGCGATGCGGCCCATTGTGCAGCCGGACGCACTATGGAACGAGAGCAATATAAACGAACACGCGACGAGAACCGCTTGCCCCGGCGCGGTTCCGGTTGTTCACTGGACCAGTTCCAAACTTGGTCTGCCCGCCACGGCGGCAGACGGATGCGATCATGGACTACGACAGCTATTTCGACGAAGCGCTCGGCCTTCTGCACAAGGAGCGCCGCTATCGCGTCTTCATCACCATCGAGCGCGACGCGGAGCGGTTTCCGCGGGCCGTCTGGCACAGCGACGAGGGGCCGCGGGACGTCGTGGTGTGGTGCACCAACGACTATCTCGGCATGGGTCGCCATCCGCAGGTGATCGACGCCATGGTCACGACGGCGCAGCGCATGGGCGCCGGCGCCGGCGGCACGCGCAACATCGCCGGCAACAGCGCCCCGATCGTCGGCCTCGAGCGCGCCCTCGCCGAGTTGCACCGCAAGGATGCCGCGCTCGTCTTCACCTCGGGCTATGTCTCCAACGAGACCGGCATCGCCACCATCGCCAAGCTGCTGCCGGACTGCCTCATCCTCTCGGATGCGCAGAACCACAATTCCATGATCGAGGGCGTGCGCCGCTCCGGCGCCGAGAAGGTCATCTTCCGCCACAACGACCTCGAGCATCTCGAGGACCTGCTGCGCCAGGCGGGCAAGACCCGGCCCAAGCTCATCGTCTTCGAGAGCGTCTATTCGATGGACGGGGACGTCTCCCCGATCCACGCCATCTGCGATCTCGCCGAGCGCTACGGTGCCATGACCTATATCGACGAGGTGCATGCGGCGGGCCTCTATGGCGCGCGCGGCGCGGGCTATGCCGAGGAGGTGGACGCCCTCCACCGCCTCGACGTGATCGAGGCGACGCTCGCCAAGGGCTTCGGCTGCGTCGGCGGCTATATCGCGGCGCGGCGCAACATCATCGACGCGGTGCGCTCGCACGCCCACGGCTTCATCTTCACGACGGCCCTGCCGCCGGCGGTGGCCGCGGCAGCGACCGCCTCGGTGCGGCACCTGATGGAGAGCGGCGAGGAGCGCCAGCGCCACCGCCGGCAGGTGGCCCTGACCAAGGCCGCGCTCGCGGCTGCCGGTCTCCCGGTCAAGGCCGGGCCGACGCATATCGTGCCGGTGATGGTGGGCGACCCCGAGCGCGCCAAGCAGGCGAGCGACATGCTGCTTGCCGAGCACGGCATCTATGTGCAGCCCATCAACTATCCGACGGTGGCTCGCGGCACCGAGCGCCTGCGCGTCACGCCGACGCCCTTCCACGACGCGGCCATGATCGAGCATCTCACCGATTCGCTCGTCGCCGTGTGGAAGGTGCTGAAGCTGCCCTTCGTCGACCGCGCAGCGGCCGCCTGACGGCCGGCCGCAGGCGACGATCCACAGGCTGTCGGCCCGGACGAAAATGCCGCGCCGACCCGGCTTGCGCCGACGCCCCCCTTGTGGCAGTGTCCGCGCGCTTTCGCCCCCTTAGGGGCCTCGCTGCCGTAGCTCAGTGGTAGAGCACTCCCTTGGTAAGGGAGAGGTCGAGAGTTCAATCCTCTCCGGCAGCACCAGATCCTGACGCAGCCCCTTTCGACGCTCTGCCGCCTTTCGGCGGGACGTCAGGCGTTGCCGATCAGGACGCCCGCGGCGAAGACGAGGCTGCCGCCGAGCACAACCTGGAAGGCCGCGCGCAGGAACGGGGTCTCCATGTAGCGGTTCTGGATGAAGGCGATGGCCCACAGCTCGACGAAGACCACGGCCACGGCGATCATCGTCGCCGTCCAGAACGATGGAATGAGATAGGGCAAGGCATGACCGAGCCCGCCGATGGCGGTCATGATGCCTGACGCGAGCCCGCGCTTGACGGGTGAGCCGCGGCCCGAGAGCTTGCCGTCGTCGTGGGCTGCCTCGGTGAAGCCCATGGAGATGCCGGCGCCGACAGAGGCCGAGAGGCCGACGAGGAAGGTCTGCCAGGTGTCCTGAGTGGCGAAGGCGGCGGCGAAAATCGGCGCCAGTGTCGAGACGGAGCCGTCCATCAGCCCGGCGAGGCCCGGCTGGACGAAGGTCAGGATGAACTGGCGGCGCTCGCTCTGCCGCTCCTCCTCCTGAACGCTTTCCGGTGCGTGGGCGAGGCCGAGCCGCCTGGCGAGGCTTTCGTGAACCTGCTCGGCCGCCGCCAGATCGCCGAGCAGCTTGCGGGTCGAGGCGTCGCCGGCGCGCTTGGCTGCCTCCACGTAAAAGCGGTGCGCCTGCGCCTCCATCTCCTCCGCCTGCTGGCGCACCTTGTCGATGCCGAGGGGGCGCACCAGCCAGTCCGGCTTGCGCTCGTAATAGCCCCTCACATGCTCGCGGCGCAGCAGCGGGATGCGATCGCCGAACCGGGTCCGGTAGAGATCGATGAGCGCCTGCCGGTGCCGGTCCTCCTCCCGCGCCATCTCCTCGAAGACCTTGGCCGACTGGGGAAAGGCCTCGCGCAGCCCGTCCGCATAGGCAAGATAGATACGCCCGTCGTCCTCCTCCGAGGAGATGGCGAGCGCCAGGATTTCCTGTTCGGAAAGCGAATCGAAGGAGCGGCGCCCGAAGCCGAAAACCCTGGAAAGCATCGATGATCGCCCCTAAGATTGGAATTCTTCTAATCTATTGTGCAGCGCCGCAGAAGGCAACGGGCTCGTCTGTATCGCCAAGGGCGGCGGGACGCCGCAGAAGGATAGCTGTCATCGGCACCGGACCTCGGGGCAGGCGCAGGCGCGAAGGAAGCATGCGCCCGCGGCTGAAGGCGCAGAGGAGCAACCGGCTCGCGGCCATACGCCCGCCGACATTGCCGCAGTCGCTGCCGGCCGGCAGCGCCGGCAACGGCCCAGCGTATTCGCACCATCTGTTCTGATGATGGATCGGCCCCATAACCACGCGCGATAATGAAAATCTTAATATAATTTAAGACGTATAAGATATGGGCGCGATATGCATGCAAAACGCATGTGCAAGCGATTCCCATGTCAATCCCCGCCGCATAAATTCAGAACCAGCGATCCGGGGCCGCCGCAAAGACCGGCAGGCCCCGCAGCCATCGCAGGCCATCGGAACCAATCATCGGACAACCATTTTCGTCTGGCGGCTGACCTTATTTCTTTCATTTACCGGAGAATTGATATGGCAAATGATGGCGACGACCTCGTCGAGGTCGCGGTGAATCAGGCTGGCTACGAAGACACGCCGGGCGATGGCGACGCGCCCCCGGCATCGAGCAGCCCCGACGACGGGCATGTCCATGCCCTGAGCTCGGCCATCCCCGGCCTCGTATTCCATGGCGGTGAAGGCGACGACAGCCTGGACGGGACGGACGGCGACGATATCCTCTATGGCCACGGCGGCAACGACACGCTCAACGGCGGCGCCGGCGACGATACCCTCGACGGCGGCGCGGGGGCCAACGAGCTGACGGGCGGCGCGGGGAACGATACGTTCGTCTTCGATCCGCTGTCGGGCTCCGTCGAGATCAAGGACATTTCCTATGAGGCGGGCAATTACGACAGGGTCAACATCCAGGCGCCCGTGCTGAGCTACAATCACCTGAAGGCGCTCGCGGTCAATTATTGGGATCCCACAGGCTGGACATCAACCACGATTCACATCGGCGAAGGCCTGAGTTTCTACCATAAGTACATCGAGCACATTGCCCCGGAGGTGTTCGGCTTCTCGTCGGAAGGACGCCCCGGCTCGGTCTACCTGCGGGGCGGCACAGGGGACGAGATCCTGAGCGGCGGCGACGGCGATGACGTGCTGGTCGGCCATCATGGCACCGATACCCTCGTCGGCGGAGACGGACGCGACGTCTTCCTCAATCGCGGCGGCCACATCGTCATCGAGGATTTCACGGCCGAGGACTATCTCGACCTGCGCTACTGGGGGTACACCACCTTCGACGCGTTGATGGCGACTGCCACGGAGCAGAACGGCGACGTGCTCTTCACCATCGATGAAATGACGGTGCTGGTGAAGAACTTCACCAAAGCCCAGTTCACACCCGAGATGCTGCTGGTCAACGTCGCCGGCTCGGGCACCGGAACTGCCGGAGACGACACCATGACCGGCGGAACCGGCGACGACACGATCGACGGCGGTGACGGCAACGACAGCATCGACGGCGGGGGCGGCCACGACACGCTCTGGGGCGGGGCCGGCAACGACACGCTCAATGGCGGCGACGGCAACGATCTGCTGCTCGGCGGAGAGGGAGACGATGTCCTCAACGGCGGGAACGGCGACGACACGCTCGATGGCGGCGGAGGATACAACCAGCTGACCGGCGGCGCCGGGAACGATACGTTTGTCTTCGATCCTCGGGCCGGCGGCGCCGATATCAGGGACCTGTCCTACGAGGCAGGGAATTACGATAGATTAGATATAAAAGCAAATATAACGAGCTATAATCATCTTCTTGCCCTCTCACAGCACTGGGCAGACCATACCGGCTGGCACGCCACCAGCATTTATATTGGATCCGGCATCAGCTTGTATCGAGTCAATATCAATGATATCGCTCCCGAAGCATTCGGCTTCTCGCCGATACAAAACTCCGAAGAGGTTTTCCTCGTCGGCGGCACGGATGATGAAATATTGACCGGCGGCGCCGGCAACGATGTGCTTGCTGGCAGCGGTGGCACCGATACCCTGATCGGCGGGGCAGGCCGTGACGTGTTCCTCAATCTCGGGCAGTGGCATGGCGGATCTCCTCCCACCAATAGCGGCAGCCACGTCGTCATCGAGGATTTCACGGCCGAAGACTATCTCGACCTCCGGAACTGGGGCTACACCACCTTCGACGCGCTGATGGCGATCGCCACCGAGCAGAACGGCGACGTGCTCTTCACCATCAACGAGAACACGACGGTGCTGGTGAAGAACTTCACCAAGGCCCAGTTCACGCCCGAGATGCTGCTGGTCAACATCGCCGGCTCGGGCACCGGAACTGCCGGAGACGACACCATGACCGGCGGCACCGGTGACGACACCATCCACGGCGGTGACGGCAACGACAGCATCGACGGCGGGGGCGGCCATGACACGCTCTGGGGCGGGGCCGGCAACGACACGCTCAACGGCGGCGACTTCAACGACAGCCTTGATGGCGGCGACGGCAACGACAGCCTCTCCGGCGACCAGGGCGACGACACGCTCTCCGGAGGCCAGGGCGACGACACGCTCACCGGCGGGACGGGCAACGACCGGTTCATCTATAGCTCCGGCGCGGACACGATCACCGACTTCTCGCGCGTGGCGGGCAACCGCGACGTCATCGATCTCTCGGCAACCGGCCTCACCACCTTCGCCGACATCATGGCCACCGCCCAGCAGGTGGGCAGCGACACCGTCTTCACCTTCGGCCCCGGACGGACCCTGACCGTCAGGAACACCACCGTCGATGCCTTCGTGCCGGGCGACTTCGACCTCGCCAATGCCGTCATCGGCACGCCCGAGAACGACCTTCTCGTCGGCACGCCCTATGAGGATCATTTGAGCGGTGGGGCCGGCAACGACACCATCCTCGGCGATGACGGCAACGACACCATCTTCGGCAGTATCGGCAATGAGATCATCTACGGCGGCGGGGGCGACGACCTCATCTCGTCGGAGGAAGATGACGATCAGGTCTACGGTGAGGCCGGCAACGACACCATCCACGGCGGCAGCGGCAACGACACCCTCGACGGCGGCGACGGCGACGACTGGCTCGACGGTGGAGATGGCGACGACAGCCTCATCGGCGGGGCCGGCAGGGATACGCTCCTCGGCGGCGAAGGCAACGATCATGTAGCGGCCGGTGACGGCGACGACCTCGTCTTCGGCGAAGCGGGCAACGACACCCTGCTCGGTGAAGGTGGCAATGACACCATGGACGGCCACGACGGCGATGACTTCCTCTCCGGCGGTGACGGCAACGACGAGCTCTACGGCAGCGCCGGCAACGACACGCTCGAGGGCGGCAATGGCGACGACACGCTGATCGGTGGCGCCGGGGACGACGTGCTCGCCGGCGGGGCGGGCGACGACTGGCTGTTCGGCGGAGCCGGGCACGACACCTTCGTCTTCCGGCCGGACGAGGGCCTCAGCCGGGTCATGGACTTCAACGTGGGCGGCGAGATCGACTCCGTGAGCCTGCAGGGATTCGGCTTCACGAGTGCGGCCGAAGCCGCCTCCTTCTTCGCCGACACGGACGGTGGGGTCTATTTCGACCACAACGGCACGCAGATCGCCATCTTCGGCATCGACAAGGCAACGCTCGAGAGCAGCCTGCTCGTCGCCTGACCTGCGAGGCACGACGATAGCGATGAGGCCGGCGGCCGTGCCGCCGGCCTCATCGCCCTGTCTGCGGCATCGGCTCGGTGCTCCTGCCCGAGGAAGCGGGCGGCCGATGCCTTCAGGCAAGGTTCATCTGATACGCGTGAAGATCGATCGCCACTTTGATGCGGAACGCAGGGGTGGCGCGGCAACTGCGATCAGGGGGGATCGCATCATGAGGCAGGAAGCTCATACCGATCAGGCATGCTCCGCCGTCTCGCGGCGGCACGGAACGCACGCCGGTGCGCGTGGCCGAATGCGACGGCTCAAGGCCCGGGCAAGCGCCCGCCGGCCATGAACGGTGCAGAAAGGCCGGCATTGTCCGGCCGGACGATCGACCGCTGGCGCCTAGGCTTTTCCGCGGTCACACCACCTCTCGTACGGCTCGCCCCCGCGCAGCGGGAAACGGGCGCCGGGATCCTTCGCTTGCGAGGGACGACACCGGCACCGGGCGAACAGCGCCGGCGTCCGACGTAGCAAGGAGTGCAGCTCTTGCGCGAACCACCCATCCCGCCAGCCGTCATGGCCGAGGGCTTCGTCACCGCAGCCCTGCTGGAGACGGTCGAGGCCCTCGCCCACGCCCTGAGAACCCAGGGCGGCGACCCTTCGCGGCTGCTCGACCTGATCGAGGCGCGCCTCGACGAGGTCCATTACCGGGCCGAGCAGCAGGCCCGCAGCTACCAGCTCGACCGGGCGGCCGAGGCCTCGACCATCACCCGGCAGCGAATCCGCGAGATCTTCAGCGATCTGCGCGAGAAGCTGGGCGCTCTCATCAACTGAGTCGCCGGGGGAACTATGGTGCCGCACAGGCGATTGGCGCAAAGTATCGCGAGCGACGACGGCCGGAGCGCCCGCGATGCCTTTCACTGACGTGATCTATCGCTTCTCCAACAGCGTTCTCGCCATCGTCTTCGTCGGGGTGGCCGTCACCGCATCGGTCCTGCTGCCCCTCATCGGCACGCGCCTCCTGAAGCAGGAGCAGGCGACGGCTCGGGCCGGCTTCGCGCTCGACGCCTTCAAGCTCATCGGCCCGGTCATCGCCATCTTCACGGCCTTCACGCTGCTGCAGGCGATCAACCGCTACCGGGAGGCCGAGACGCTCGTCCTGCGTGAAGCCACCGAGATCACGCAGCTCGACCGCGCGCTGCGGAGGCTCGGCGCGGAGGCGGCACCGATTCGCGCCGCGCTCGCCGCCTACGGCCAGTCCGTCGTCACGCAAGAGTGGCCGGCCCTGAAGAACGGGCGCGAGAGCGCCGAGACGCAGGCGCTGTTTCACGACCTCATCGACCGCATCCACGCCGTGCATCAATGGACGGACGTGGAGGCCGCGACACGCGAGTCGGTCGACGACGCGGCGGACGAGCTCGTGGATATCCGGGCGTTGCGCCTCAACGCGGCGACGACGGGGCTGCCCACCATCTTCTGGCAGGTTCTCGGCAGCCTCATCGTGCTGCTTGCCGCCGAGGCGCTCCTCTTCCGCTTCGACTGGAACCTCGTGGTGCCGAAGGCCGGCTATGCCGCGGCGATCGCCCTGCTCGTCGCTCTGCTCGTCATCCTGGACTATCCCTTCCGGGGCCAGCAGAGCGTCGGGCCCGAGCCGATCACGCGGGCGCTCGCGCATATCGCGCGGTATTGAGCCTTCAGGCCGCCCGCGGCAGGCCGGCGATCCGGCTGAGCTCGGCGACGGCGCCGGGCGCGGCGGCCATCACGGGCGCGCCGCGCGTCAGGCCCTCGCCGGCCGCCGGGAACGGCAGCAGCGCCCCGCCCGCCTCGGCGACGAGGCAGTAGCCGGCGAGGCAATCCCAGGCGTGCATGTAGGGCTCGTAGTAGCCGACAAGGCGCCCCGCCGCGACATAGGCCAGCATGAGCGCGCCCGAGCCGTTGCGGATGAAGTTGCCGCCCATGCCGAGCAGGCGCTCGACAATGCCGGCGAACTCGGCCGGCGCGACGTGGTGATTGGCGCCGAGGCCGACGACGCCGTCGCGCAGGGAACGTCCGGTGGACACGTGCATGGGCGCCTCGTTGAGCGTCGCGCCCTGCCCCTTGCCTGCCGCGTAGAGCTCATCCACGCAGGGCGCGAAGATGACGCCGACCACCGGTTCGTCGCCGGCGAGCACGGCGATCGAGACGCACCAGTTGGGCATGCCGTTGACGAAGGGGCTGGTGCCGTCGATGGGGTCGAGCACCCAGGTGAAGCCGGACGTGCCCTCGGTGAGGCCGTATTCCTCGCCGAGCACGCCGTCACCGGGATGGGCCTCGGCGATGCGGGCGCGCAGCATCTCCTCGACCCGCCTGTCGGCGATGGAGACGACATCCTGCGGGTTGGCCTTGGCCTCGACGACCAGCGTCTCGCGCGCATTGAAATAGGCTAGTGCCACGGCCCCCGCATCGCGGGCGAGCGTGCGGGCGAGCGCCAGGCGCGCCTCGACGTCTGCGGCATCGACTGTCATGGATGTCCTCGTTGTCTCGTGAAGGGCGCGTAGCACCTTCACGCGGTGATGATGGCGACCCCGCGGTTGTGAAGCCCGATCGCGACCGGCGTCGTCGCGGCAAGGCTCCGCTCCACGTCCGGATCGACGACATAGAGCGTTCCGACCTCCGTCTCCACCTCATATTCGACGTGGTCGCCGAGATAGGCCGCATGGCGCACGAGGCCCTTGAGCCCGCCGTCGTCTGCCGGGGCGAGGCGGATGGCATTGGGCCGGATGGCGAGTTTGGCCGGCCCCGGCCGGGCCGCGCGGCCCGGCACACGATGCTCGAGGGCGCCGAGCCGCACCACGGCCTCAGCTCCCTCGACGCCGACGACCTCGCAGGGCACGACATTCGCCTCGCCCATGAAGTCGGCGATGAAGGAGGAGGCGGGCGATTCGTAGAGCGCCCGCGGCGGCCCCTCCTGCGCGATGCGGCCCTCAACCATGACGACGATCCGATCGGAGACGGCGAGCGCCTCCTCCTGATCGTGCGTCACATAGACGGCCGTGAAGCCGAGGCGCTGCTGCAGCTCGCGGATCTCGGTGCGCACGCGCCGACGCAGGCGCGCATCGAGGTTCGACAGGGGCTCGTCGAGGAGCAGCACCTGCGGCTCCAGCACGAGGGCGCGTGCCACCGCGACGCGCTGCTGCTGCCCGCCGGAGAGCTCGGCCGGCAGGCGAGCGCCGAAGCCGGCGAGGCCGACGAGGGCGAGCCCCGCCTCCGCCTTCTCGCGCGCCTCCGTCTTCCGAAGACCCGAGGATTCGAGGCCGTAGGCGACGTTCTCGATGACCGTCATGTGCGGGAAGAGCGCATAGGACTGGAAGACCATGGACACGTCGCGCTCGTTCGCCGGCAGCATGGTCACGTCCTTGCCGCCGATGAGGATGCGCCCGTCGGTCGGGTGCTCGAGCCCGGCAAGCATGCGCAGCGTGGTCGTCTTGCCACAGCCCGAGGGGCCGAGCAGCGTGACGAGCGTGCCCGGCTCGATCGTCAGCGACAGGTCGTGGATCGCCGTGAATGTGCCGAAGGTCTTGCGAACGTGCTCGAAGACGACCGAGCCGGTCTTCAACCCGTTCATGCGATTTTCTCCTTGATTGTCTCCGCCGGCAGCGGACGGACCGCGGCCGGGGCGGCGATGCGCGTCTCGCGCCGCAGGCGCCGCTCGCCGACGGCGAGCTGGAAGCCGGCGATGACGACGAGCATGACCACGATCAGCATGGAGGAATAGGCGATGGCGACGCCGTATTCCCCGTTCTCGACAAGGCCGACGATATAGGCGGTGGCCATGTTGTACTTGGCGCTGACGAGGAACACGACGGCGCTGATGGAGGTGATCGCCCGCACGAAGGAATAGACGAGCGCCGCGACGATGGCCGGCCGCAGCAGCGGCAGCACCACGTGGCGGATGGTGCGCCAGCTCGAGGCGCGCAGCGTGAGCGAGGCCTCGTCGAGGCTCGCGTCGATCTGCGTCATGGCCGCGACGCCGCCGCGCACGCCCACCGGCATGTTACGGAAGACGAAGCAGGCGATGAGGATGAGGGCCGTGCCCGTCATCTCCAGCGGCGGCAGGTTGAAGGCCATGATGTAGCTGATGCCGATGACCGTGCCGGGGATGGCGAAGCTCATCATCAGCGCGAATTCGAAGACGTTGCGGCCGACGAAGCGCTGGCGGACGATGAGATAGGCCGTCAAGAGGCCGACCGCCGCCGTCAGGGGCGCCGCGACGAGCGCGATCATCATCGTCGTCCAGAACGAATCCCAGGCGACGCCCGTCCAGGCGATGGAGCCGTCACGGAAGGCGAAGGAGAAGGCGCGCTCGAAATGGGCGAACGTCAGCGAATTGTCGAGGCCCCAGGTGTTCACGAAGCCGCCGACGAGAATCATGCCGTAGACGACGAGGGTGAACGCCGTCCACGGGATGACGAGCGCATTGACGCCGATGGCGAGCGGCCGCGGCAGCGCCGGATGCACGCCGCCGTCGCCCTTGCCGGTGACGGTGGCGAAGTTCCTGCCCGTGAGCCACAGCCGCTGCGCCAGGAAGGCCGACAGCGTGAAGCAGAGCAGGACGATGGCGAGCACGGCCGCCCGGGAGGGGTCGGTCTGCGCGCCGACGACGGCGAAGAAGATCTCGGTGGAGAGCACGCCGTGGCTGCCGCCGAGCACCAGCGGATTGCCGAAATCGGCCATGCTCTCGATGAAGCCGATGAGGAAGGCGTTGGCGAGGCCCGGCTTCATGAGCGGCAGCGAGACGTGCCAGAAGGTGCGCCAGCGGTCGGCGCGCAGGGTCTGCGACGCCTCCTCCATGGAGGGGCTGACGCCCTCGACGACGCCGATGAGGACGAGGAACGAGATCGGCGTGAAGGAGAGCATCTGGGCGATCCAGATGCCGGTGAGGCCGTAGAGCCAGCGCCCCGGCTCCACGCCGAAGAGGTCGGAGAGGAAGGTCGTCACCACGCCGGCGCGGCCGAAGAGCAGGATGAGCGCGAGGCCGATGACGAAGGGCGGCGTGATGATCGGCAGCACGGTCAGCAGCCGCAGGCCCTTCTTGAAGGGGAAGCGCGTGCGCGTGGCGACGAGCGCGAAGGCGAGGCCGAGGACGGTCGAGCCGGTGGCCGTCATCAGCGCCAGCCACAGCGTCCGCCAGGCGACGCCGCAACGCCCTCCCCCGATGACGCAATCGAGGCTCCAGATGGCCGGATCCCGGATGTTGCGCATGAAGCCCGAGGGCTCGAAGGAGCCGTCGAAGTCCTGCACCGAGCCGACGAACATGCTCAGCACCGGATAGAACACGAAGACGGCGACGAGGGCGACGAGGAGAGCGATGGCGGCGATGACGAAGAAATCGCCCTTCATCACGCCCTGCTCGGCGAGCCCCGCCGAGAACAGGAAGAGGAAGGTGAGCCCCACGAGGACGGCACCGGCGCCCATGGCCGGCTGGCCGGTGGCGAGCGGCCCGAAGAGCGCCTCGCCGATGTCCCAGCTCCAGCCGCCGAAGGTGATGGCGAAGCCCTGCAGGACGAGGAAGGCCATGCCGGCCGCGCCGAGAGCGACGAGCAGGCGTCCGCGCGACACGGCCGGAGCGGCGAAGCGGACCGCGGCTGCGGCAAGGAGCAGCGCGGCGACGACGGCGAGCCACCAGCGGCCCTGCGCCGCCATCTGCACCAGGGCCGGCGCCTCCTCGGCGCCGAAGGGGAACTGCGCCGGCCAGCGAAAGGCGTAGAACCCCTCGTCGATCCTGTACCAGGGCAAGAGCACGAACCCGGCGAGGCCGAGGCCGAGCGCCATGTCCACTCTGCGGTCGCGATGCTCCATGAGAGGTTCCGTACTGGAGAGGTTCCGTATGGGGCGGCCCTGCGCGGGGCGGAGCGGAAAAGAGCGGCACGTCCCCTCTCCCGGCCTGCGGGGAGAGGGGTAGGGTGAGGGAGAACCGTTTCCGCAAATGCGGGGGCTCGGGCTTGCGTCAGCCCTTGCCCCTCACCCCAACCCTCTCCCCGCGAGCGGGGAGAGGGAGTTACGGCCATGCAAGACGCCGCTCGTCTGCCAAGTCCCTGCTCAGTTCGCCAGCGTGCCGATCTCGCGGTCCCAGCGCTGCAGCAGGGCCTTGCGCTTCTCCGGATCGCCGTAGGTCTTGAAGTCGTAGTCGATGAGCCGGACGTCCTCGAACTTCGGCGCCTCGGGCGGCACCTCGGCATTCTTGTTGGACGGCAGCTGGAAGGACTTGGCCTCCTTCATCTGCGACTGCACTTCCGGCGACAGCACCCAGTCGTACCACTTCTTGGCGTTGTCGAGGTTGCGCGCACCCTTGACGATGGACATGGAGCCGATCTCGTAGCCCGTGCCCTCGCAGGGGGCGACGACCTTCACGGGGAAGCCCTCGACCGCCTGCGCCACGGCGTCGTGCATGAAGACGATGCCGACCGTCGTCTCGCCGCGCGCCGCGGCCTTCACCGGCGCCGAGCCGGACTTGGTGTATTGCGAGACGTTGGCGTTGAGCTTCTTGAGATAGTCGAAGGCCTTCTCCTCGCCCATGATCTGCACGAGCGTGGCGAGCGCCGTATAGGCCGTGCCCGAGGAATTGGGATTGGCCACCTGGATCTCGCCCTTGAAGCCTGGATCGAGGAGGTCGGCCCAGCATTGGGGCTCCTTCAGGCCTTTCTTCGCCAGAATGTCGGCGTTGTAGCCCCAGCCAAGCGCGCCGGCATAGACGCCGACCGTGCGGTAATCAGCGCTCTCGGCCTGCTTGACAGCCCAGGTCTGCAGCTCGGGAAGGCGCGGCGACTTGTATTCGAGCGTCAGTCCCTCGGAGGCGGCCTGCAGGTGCGGATCGCCCGTGCCGGCCCACCAGACGTCCGTCTTCGGGTTGCGTGCCTCGGCGCGGACCTTGGCATAGGCCTCGCCGGAGGACATGCGCACCATGTTGACGTCGATGCCCGTCTCCTTCTCGAAGCGGTTCTCGAGCAGTTCGCAGATGACGACGTCAGCCGAGCAGATGAGATTGAGCGAGCCCTGGGCCAGCGCAGCCGCAGGCGTGAACTGGACGGCAGCGGCAACCGCCGCAACGGCGACAAAACCGGAACGCATGTCTTCCTCCCCCTTGCGCGCCGCTGTTTCCGCGGCGTCTGTCTTTGCAACCGTGTGCAAAGGTTCCATGCAGCCATGGCCCCTGTCAAGAAACATGACGGGCAAATTTTTCTGCAACGCCGTTGCACGCTGTTGCAAGGCGGTGCATAGGGAAAGCATTCCCTGACGACGGCTGCAGGATCGCCATGCCATCGCCCCGAAAGTTCGTCAGCGCCCGTGAGGTGGCCGAACGTGCCGGCGTGTCGCGCTCGGCCGTGTCACGCGCCTTCACGCCGGGGGCGAGCGTCTCCGAGGACACGCGCCGGCGCGTCCTGGAGGCGGCGAACGCGCTCGGCTACCACGTCAACCATCTCGCCCGCGGGCTGTCGCTGAAGGAGAGCGGCATCGTCTGCCTTGTCGGCTCGGAACTCGGCACGCCCTACCGGGCGAATCTCGTGAAGGCCATGACGCAGGCGGCGCAGGACGCCGGCAAGGTGGCCATGGTCATCAACACCG
Organism: Chelatococcus caeni; assembly: GCF_014196925.1. Classification (GTDB taxonomy): domain Bacteria; phylum Pseudomonadota; class Alphaproteobacteria; order Rhizobiales; family Beijerinckiaceae; genus Chelatococcus_A; species Chelatococcus_A caeni. The sequence goes on from NZ_JACIEN010000007.1 coordinate 43,511, forward strand.
ACCGCTCGGATGCGAGCGTCGGCGCCGCCCTCCGGCAGGCCCTGCACTATCGCGCCGATGCCTCGATCATCCTGTCGGGCCTGCCCGACAAGTCGATCACGCGCCTGTGCCTCGAGAACGGCCAGCGCATCGTGCTGATCAACCGCGATGACGACCAGGAAGGGCCGCTGCGCATCAACCTCAAGGATGGCGAGGCGGCGCGGCACACGCTCACCGCCTTCCTGCGCGCCGGCTGCCGGCGCCTCGCCTTCGCCAATTCCGAGGCAGGCACCCCGAGCCTGATGGCGCGCGAGCGCGGCTTCCTCGCCGCAGCCGGCGCCATCGGCCTGACGGTCGCCGTCGAGCGCTTCGGCCCGAGCGTGTATGACAGCGGACGCGAGCTGGCGCGGCGCCTGCTCACCGCCCGCGAGCGGCCGGACGCCGTCTTCTGCGCGACGGACCTCATCGCCTGCGGCTTCCTCGACGCCGCACGCCACGAATTCGGCCTCGCCGTGCCGGAGGACCTGTGCGTCACCGGCTTCGACGACATCGAGCAGGCGGGCTGGTCCTCCTACGGCCTGACGACCTTCGCCCAGCCGGTGTCCGACATCGCCCGCGAAGCCTTCGCCTGGCTGATGCTGGCACCGGAGGAGGCGACACGGCGCCCTGCCGCCGTGGAGCTCGAGGCCCGCATGGTCTGGCGCCGGACAGTGCGGGGCTACGCGCAGGACCTGTCGCCGGACCTGCGCTCCGCCGCAGGAGCCTGACGCGCCCGAAGGCGTAAGCGGTAACCGCCGCGCCGCGGTGGGCGGCTTTCGCCCCAATCGGTTCCGGCATGAGCTCCTCAATCACCCTTCCGGGATGCAGCGGAAGGGAGCTTGTCCCAGCGGCCGGAAGGCTGTTGCAGTTGCCACGATGAGCCCTGCCCGAGCGATGACCGGCCGGCGCGCTCGGAGCCAGTCGTATGCAGGCGTTCCTGGCGCTCCGTCACGGGCAGCGGCGCCATGCGCTCGTCGGGCTCCAGCGGGGTTGCACGGTTATAGGCATGACCGAACAGCTGGACCGGCATCAGGTCTCCACTCTCGTCGCGCGACAAGGGCGGGTTGACGGGTCGGTCGTTCAGATAGCGTACCAGGTGCTCCGCCCGGTCCGCATAATTGGCCGCCCGCGTCACCTGGAGCTCGGCGGGCCCGCTCAGATAGGCCTTCAGGTCCTGCGAACGGTTATAGCCGAATTGCGTGAGACGCTCGAAGCCCTTGCCACCGTTGCGATAGGCGACATCCTGCGCCGACATCGGCGCAATCACGTCTCCGATGAGAGGCGGCAGGCGCTCCTTCGTTCCCTTGGCGACGGCGCGCGCCACGTCCTCCAGCTTCCAGCCCCGCTTCATGAGGGAGGCCAGCTGCCGCCCTCCGGGGGTCGCCATCATGGCGAGGTCGAGGCCCAGCTCGATGGCAAAGCCCTTGAGGTCCCCCTCCGTGAGCGCTTCCACCGCGCCGGCGAAGGGGCCGAGATTGTTCACGAGGTCGCCGAGGGCACCCACGACGATCTCCGCCAGGCTTGCCTCGCGCAGCGGCTCGCGGAATGTCTCCACGTAATCGTTCAGGATATTCTTCAGCTCCGAATCGATGTCCTTCAGCTCGAAGACCTTTTCCGGGATCTTTCCAGGCTGGGCGAGATCACCGGTGATCGACAGGAATGTCAGGCTTTCCCTGGCCGGATGGCCGACCATGATGCTGTCCGTCGCGTCCGGGCCGTTCATGCCGTCCCGGCTCAACCGGCGCAACGCGCCCGTGGAGAAGCTGAACGTATATCGCTTGTACGAGTTCTTTCTTTCCGCCTCTTCGATCGCGCCGATCTCTCCGCCAAGCTTCAGCCAGGGGGCGGGGTTGTGTCTGGGCTTTACATAGAATTCGAGCCCCGAGACCTGCCCGTCCCAGGGCCCGCCAACCACCTTGCGGTAGGTGGCCGCGAGCTGAAGACGCCTCTCTCCGACATCCGCCTTTCCGGCGAAGGCGTTCTTGACGGGATCGCCATCCGGCAGTTGCTGCAGCGAATCCCGGTACAGCGTCATCATGGCCTCGACCGTCCGACGCTTCACATCATCGAAATCCCTGTCGAAAAGCTGGTTCACCTTCCCGATCTTGCTGCGAGGATCAAGCAGCCCCTTGCCCTCGAGAATATTCAGGAACATCATGACGGGACTGTATTTCCACACTTTGGCGAAGTAGTCCTCGATAAGCTCGCCAGCCCCCCAGGTCTTCGGATGTTCGTAGCCGTTCTCCACCGAGACCTGCGATCTCGGCTTGAGCCTTGCATCGGGACTGCCAAGGGTGCGCGCGGCATCCCGCGCGGCGGAAGCCGAAGGCGGCGCATTGCGATCGAACAGAATACTCGCCGAATTCTTCGGAAGCGGCTGAACGTATCTCTCTAGATGCCCATTCCCATAACTGACCGGGACCGACATATCCCACCTCTTACTGCAATAAATATAGAAACAATCGACTTTTTACAAGAAACCGCCATTATACATTGCCGTAAAACCAAATCCAAATATATTACAAGAATTACTACAATATACTGGCACCCGCGTGGATCGCGAGCAGGCGCCCTGTTTTCGCATCTTCAAACACAAGCGCCCGGCGTGGATGGGGAACTGATGGCGCCGTCGTTTCCTAACGCCTCTCCCGCAGCGGCATCGCGGCGACGAGCCGGCCGGCGAGCTCGCCGTCGATGATGAGACGGTTGACGACGCCCGTCTTCAGCACGGCCTGCAACGCATCGGCCTTGGAGCGTCCCGCCGCGAGCATCACGACCTCGGTACGCCGCAGATCCTCCGGCGCGATGCCGATGGTGCGGGCGTTCACGCCGCACTCCACCAGCCGGCCCTCGCGGTCGAAGAACTTGCCGGCGAGCTCGCAGACGGCCCCGGCGGCGCGCAGCTCGGCAAGGTCGGCCGGCGAGAGCAGCCCGTGGCGGAAGAGGAAGGCATCGGGCGAACAGTCGCCGAAACTCATGAGGTGGAAATCGGCCTCGCGGGCCAAAGCGAGCGACGCCTGCACCGGGCGCTGGCGCAGCACCGCTCCGAGATCGCCCGCCTCGTCGACGACAAGCGGCGCGGGCAGGAAATAGCCCTCGCCGCTGCAGGCCTCGGCGAGGCGCACGACCTCGAAATTGTTGAGCGACACGTCGCGTGTCAGCGAGCCGATGACGGAGACGAAGCGCACGTTCTGCTTGGGGAAGGCGGTGAAGGCGTCGACCACCGCCGTCACGGTGCGGCCGCAGCCGACGCCGATGGTGAGCCGCGGCGTGCCGAGGAGCCGCCGCGTCAGGTAGTTGGCGCCGGCCAGACCGACGCCGCGCCGCGCCAGCCGGTCCGCCGTCTCGTCGTCGAGGCTTCCCGTCTGCTCGTCGAACGGCGGCGTCAGGATGCATTCGGCAAGGCCGTAGCGGGCGGCGAGCCAGTCGGCCAGGGCGAGCGTCTCGCTCGTCTCGTGCTGGATCGAGATCTTGACGATGCCGGCCTCGCGCGCTTGGGCGAGCATGCGCGTGACCTTGAAGCGCGAGATCTTGAGGTCGCGCGCCACCTCCTCCTGGCCCTTGCCGTGGACGTAGTAAAGCCACGCCGCACGCACCATGAGGTCCTGATCGCCCCGCCCCGCCTCGCTCATCGTTCCTCCCTTTTCTGCACGATCGTGCACAGATCGCACGAATTGACGATAGTTAAAAAGGCTGACATCATGAACTTGTGTGCACGCAGCGCACGATTGTTCAGACGCTTCGCCGCCAGCTCATATCACCGAAAACCGACGAAGCACTGCGTGCAAGCCGGCGCCGGATGTCACGAGAGAGGCCGCCAAGGCCCGCGACCGCCGCCGGACGGGACCAGGGACGCAAGGCGCCCTCATGCGCCTCGCAGGACAACGCCATAACAACGGCGCCCGCCGCAACAGCGGAACGACGGCGCCGCCGGAGGAAAGGTCATGGATGGGCTGCTGAGCGGTCTCAAGACCGTCGTCGATTCCCTGGGAGCGACCGTTCTGCTCCCCATCGTCATCTTCATCATCGCCGTCGTGCTGGGCGCCAGGCCCGGCCGCGCCTTCCGGGCGGGCGTGACCATCGGGGTCGCCTTCATCGGCATCAACCTCGTCATCGGCCTGATGTTCACGAGCCTCAGCGACGTGGCGCAGGCGATCGTGAAGAACACCGGAATCACGCGCGACGTGGTGGACGTCGGCTGGCCGTCCGCGGCGGCGATTGCCTTCGGCTCCTCGGTCGGGCTGTGGGTGATCCCCATCGGCATCGCCGTCAACGTGCTGCTGCTGATGACGCGGATGACGCGCACGCTCAATGTCGACGTGTGGAACTTCTGGCACTTCGCCTTCATCGGCTCGCTCGTCGTCGCGGCCACCGGCAGCCTCTTCTACGGCCTCGTCGCGGCGGCGCTGATGGCGGCGCTTGCCCTCCTCTTCGCCGACTGGACGGCCAAGGCCGTGCAGCGCTTCTACGGCATCCCCGGCGTATCGGTGCCGCATCTCGCCTCGGCGCAGATCCTGCCCATCGCCATCGCCGTCAACTGGGTGATCGACCGCATCCCCGGCCTCAACGCGATCAACCTCGACACCGACGTCATCCAGAAGAAGCTCGGCGTCTTCGGCGAGCCCGTCATCCTCGGCCTCGCCATCGGCCTCGTGCTCGGCGCCATCGGCTATTACGACGCCGGCGACGCCTCGACGGTGGTCAGCAAGGTGCTCCAGACCGGCATGAACCTCGCCGCGGTCATGTTCCTGCTGCCGCGCATGGTGAAGATCCTGATGGAGGGGCTCATCCCCGTCTCCGAGGCGGCGCGGACTTTCGTCCAGAAGCGCGCCGGCGACCGGGAGATCCTCGTCGGGCTCGATTCGGCCATCCTCATCGGCCATCCGGCGGCCATCTCGAGCGCGCTGATCCTGGTGCCGATCGCCATCGTCCTGTCGATCATCCTGCCCGGCAACCGCGTCATCCTCTTCGCCGATCTCGCGGTCATCCCCTTCCTCGTCGCCATGGCCGCGCCGGTCGTCGGCGGCAACGTGCTGCGCATGGTGATCATCGGCACCATCACGCTCGCGGTCGGCTTCTACGTGGCGACGGGGCTCGCGCCGCTCTTCACCAGTGCCGCGGTCGCCGCCGGCTTCGCGCTGCCGGAGGGCACGACGCAGATCACCAGCATCGTCGACGGCTTCCTGTGGGTGTCCTATGTGGTCGTCGAGGCGGTGGCGGGGCTGGGCATCGTCGGGCTCCTCGTCCTGCTTGCGGTGATCGCGCTTTGCTTCATCGCCTTCCACCGCCGGCCGGCCGCCTGGGAGCGGCTCGCCGGCAGCGACGACCCCGCGCCGGCACCGGCGAAAGCCCCCGCCGCCACGCCCGCGGAGTGACGAGGCCCCATGCACGACAGTATTTCCCGGCATCTCGACCCCGAGGCGATCTGCCTCGGGGTCGAGGCCACATCGAACCGTGACGTCATCGACCTGCTCGCCGGGCGCCTTGCCGCCCTCGGCCGCGTGCGGCCGAGCTTCGCCGGCGCCGTCCTTGCACGCGAGGCAAGCATGCCGACCGGCCTGCCGCTCGGCGGCGCCGTCAACGTCGCCGTGCCGCATACGGACCCGGAGCACGTGGTGAAGCCGTCGCTTGCGCTTGCCACCCTCGCGCGGCCCGTCGGCTTCGGCAGCATGGACGATCCGGACGAGGAGATCCCCGTCGGCGTCGTGATGATGCTGGCGCTCGACAACAAGGACGCGCAGATCGACATGCTGCGCGAGGTCGCGGAGCTCATCCAGCGGCCAGGAGCGCTCGCGGCGCTCGCCGCCGCGACGTCGCCGGACGAAATCTATGCAGTGCTGGGAGCCTGACGCGGGGGGCGCGGAAAGGTCCGCCTTGCCTTTGCCGCCCCCGGCGACCAGCATCGCCTGACAGGAACGGGAGGAAGAAGAATGCCAAGGACCAAAGTCGTCCTCGTCGCCTGCGGCACGGCCGTCGCGACGTCGACCGTCGTTGCCAATGCCATCGAGGAGGAGATGCGCGAGCGCGGCATCGCGGTCGACATCCGCCAGTGCAAGGCGACCGAGGTGCCGGGCCTGATCGACGACGTCGATCTCGTCGTCTCGACGACACCGGTGCCGCCGGACCTCGACAAGCCGGTCATCACCACGCTCGCCTTCCTCACCGGCATCGGCAAGGCCGAGGTGCTCGACAAGATCGAGGCGGCGCTGCGGGGGTGATGTTCTCCGCTTCTCTTGCGGGAAGGGAAGACCAGATACGTAGCGGGCCCGCCACCCAACGCGACGGTGGGACTGGTGGTGCCTAGCCGGTCGCTTTGATAGCGTCTCCAGGCGAAGTGGAGACGATGATGAGCCTCGGCGGGATCGCGAACCTCGACTACATGGTCATCCTTTGCAGCAAGATGCAGGAGACCCGAACCTTCTATGGCGATGTGATGGGGTTCGAGATCGCCGAGGATCAAGAAAACTGGGTCAGCTTTCGAGTCGGCTCGACCTTGCTCACGCTTCGTCCTCGCGGGCCGTGGTCCCTCTGCGATGATGGCCCACGGCCGCAAGGCTCGGCGGCGGTCCAGCTTGCCTTCCGCGTGCCGCTGGATGCCGTCGATCGCTGCCATGAGGAACTGGCGGGCAAAGGCGTGGCCATCCTGCGGGAACCGACCGACCTGCCCAAGTGGCGTCACCGCACGCTGTTCTTCCGCGATCCCGAGGACAACATTATCGAGATCTATGCCGAGTTTTGAACGCGAAGGCCCACTTCGCGCCCGTCTCGGGCATTCGCAACGAATCCTTCCTCCGCCCCAAAAAAGAACCCGCCGGAAGCTTTCCGGCGGGCTTTCCAGTCAGGGGAAGAGCCCTTTGAGGCCGGGCGCCTCAGCGCCCGGTCCGATCACGTTTCGCTGACGATCTTCTTGGCCCGCGGGATGAGCGAGGGGCTCATGGAGAGCTCGCTCACGCCCCAGCCGAGGAGCCGCGGGATCATGTCCGGCTCGCCGGCGGCCTCGCCGCAGACGCCGACCTTGATGCCGGCCTCGCGCGCGGCCCGGCAGGTCATCTCGATCATGGCGAGCACGGCGGGATGGTCGGCCCGGTTGAGATGGGCAAGGCGGGCGTTGGTGCGGTCCGCCGCCATCGTATATTGCGTCAGGTCGTTGGTGCCGATGGAGAAGAAGTCGACCTCACGGGCAAGCGTCGCGGCACACAGGGCAGCCGCCGGCGTCTCGACCATGATGCCGACCTCGAGCGGGCCGGCCTCGCGGCCTTCGTCCATGAGCTCCTGCCGGCAGGCCTCGATGAGCGCCCGCGCCGCCGTCACCTCGGCGATATCCGTCACCATCGGGAACATCACGCGCGCCGTCCCCACGGCCGCGGCGCGCAGGATGGCGCGCAGCTGCGGCTTCAGCAGATGCGGCCGGTCGAGGCACATGCGGATGCCGCGCCAGCCGAGGAAGGGGTTCTCCTCCCGCTCGGGCGCGATGCCGGGGAGGGCCTTGTCGCCGCCGATGTCGAGCGTGCGGAAGATGACCGCATGCGGGTCGAAGGCCTTCACGACACGCGCATAGATGCGGAACTGCTCGTCCTCGCTCGGCAGGGTCTTGCCGTGCATGAACAGGAACTCGGTGCGGAAGAGGCCGACGCCCATGGCGCCGAAGCCGAGGGCGCCGTCGATCTCCGCCTCCGAGCCGAGATTGGCCGCCACCTCGATGGCGCGCCCGTCGTGCGTCTTCGGCGCGACATGGGTGAAGGCGGCGAGCGCACGCCGCTCGGCTTTCGCCTTTTCGAGCCGCGCAGCATAGGCGGCCGCGACGGCCGTATCGGGATTGACGACGGCAACGCCCCGGCCGCCATCGATGGCGACCGTCTGCGCCGAGCGCAGCGCCGCCTCCTCGGCCTTGACGCCGACGACAGCGGGAAAGCCGAAGGAGCGGGCGAGGATGGCGATATGCGAGGTCGGCCCGCCCTCGGTCGTGACGAGCCCCTCGAGGAGGCGCAGCGGCAGGCGCGCGAGATCGAGCGCGCTCAGGTGCCCCGCGACGAGGATCGCCGGCTCGGCGAGCGCCGCAAGGTCGATCTCGTCGCGGCCGAGCAGCACGTTCGCGACCTGGCGGGCGACGCCGCGCACATCCTCGGCGCGGGCGCGGAAATAGGCGTCGTCGATGTGGGTGAAGCGCTCGGCAAGGTCCGCGCCGACGGCGAGCACCGCCGCGACCGGATCCTCCTGCGCGCCGATGCGCGCCTCGACGGCCGTGAGGAACTCGGGATCCTGCGCGACGTCCTTGAGCGCCGCCATGATGTCGGCAGCGGTCGCGGCGGCAGCATCGCCGTTGTCGGCCTTGCGCTCGAGCATGGCGCAGACGGTCTCCACCGCGCGGCGGAAGCGCAGCGTCTCGGCCTCCACCTCCTGCGCCGCGATGCGGCCGCGCTCCGGCTGCGGCTCGCGCGGCAGATAGACGAAGGCCCGGCCGACGGCCACGCCCTCGCTCGCGGCGACACCGACGAGTTCTCCCGGCGCCGCAGGTTCCTGCGCCACCGTCGGGGCAGGCACATGTTCTGGCGGGACCGTCTGCGCGGCCTCCCGGGCCGGATCGTCCGCCTCGCCGGCGACGATGGCGGCGAGGCCTTCGACGGCGGCCTCGGCATCCTCGCCGCGGGCGCGAATGACGATCTCGTCGCCCTCCTTGACGGCCAGCAGCATGAGCTTGACCGTGCTCTTGGCATTGGCCGAGCGCCCACCCTTGACGATCTCGATGTCGGACGAAAAGCCCTTGGCGAACTGCACCACGCGCGCGGCGGGACGCGCGTGCAGCCCTTCCTCCAGCCGCACGACCGCCGTCCGCTCGACGTCCATCACCTGCTCCACGGTTGCCTGCCCTGCCATCGCTCAGGCCCTCGCCAGGATTTCGATGGCAGCCCCGGGGACGAGCAGCGGCAGCACGGCCGCCCCTTGCGTCTCCTCGAGGCAGATCTCGCCCGGACGGTCCGGGCTCGCGACGCCCGAGAAATTGAAGACGACATGGCCCATGTCGGCCACCTTCTTCCACGCCGTCTCGCCGATGGCGGTGATGGCGAAGTCCCGCCCGCCGATGCGCAGCACGTCGCCCGGGGCGGGGGCGGCGCCGGCCTCCCCCTCAGCCCGGTGCAGCACGGCGACTTCCGCGAGCTCCGGCGGCGCCCCCTCGGCGAAGAGGATGACGACGCCCCCTTCGGCGAGATCCGCCACATCGGGCCCGATCGTCGTGATCACCGTGCGATAGAGCTGCGTCATGGCGGATCTCCTTTTTCTTCAGAGCGCGAAGCTGGCGAGCCAGGCGATGACCACGGAAACGGGTCCCATGATCTGGCGGCTCAGGAGAACCGCCGGCACGCCGATCTTGATGGTTTCGGGTTTTGCCTCGCCGAGCGCGAGGCCCACGGGCACGAAGTCGCAGCCGACCTGGGTGTTGTAGGCAAACAGCGCCGGCAGGGCCATGGCGGGCGGAATGGTGCCGTTGCCGATGGCCGGGCCGATGATGGCCGCGCCGATGACCTGGGCGATGACCGCGCCCGGCCCGAGCACCGGCGACAGGAACGGCAGACCGCAGATGGCCGAGAGCACCAGGAGGCCGAAGATGTTGCCCGCCAGCGGCTCGAGCAGGTGCGCCAGCCAGTTGCCGATGCCCGTGGCGTTGATGACGCCGATGAGCATCGTCACGAAGGCCATGAACGGCAGGACGTTGCGGATGACCTGGTCGATCGAGCGCCGGCCGCTGTTGAACAGGACGCCGACGACATGGCCCATGGAGCGGCCGATGCCGGTGATGAAGCCGACGAGGCTGCCCGATTCCGCCGCCGGCATGGCCGCCCCGGCCGGCGCGGCGAAGGGGTTGGCGCCCGCCGGCGGCGCCCCTGCGGCGGCCGGCGCGGCCGCCTCGCTGCCGTCGGCGAGGCGGATCGAATCCACCGTCACGCCGGAGACATAGATGTCCTCGGTGATGAACTGGGCGAGCGGCCCCGACTGGCCGACGGGCGTGAGGTTCACCGTCGGGATGCGCTTGCGCGGGTAGACGCCGCATCGGGCTGTGCCGCCGCAATCGACGACGACGACGGCGATCTCGCTTTCGAGCGGCGGCGCGGTGAAACCGTCGACCGCCGTCGCGCCGGTCAATTCGGCGATGCGCCGGGCGACCTCCGGGATGCCGCCGCCGGTGACGGCGACGACCTTGTCACGCTCGGTGGTGGGCTGGATGACCAGGGGCCCGCCCCAGCCGCGCGCGCCGCGCTCGATCCTGACGGCCTTGAACTGCCTGTCCGACATGTCCGTGCTCCTTCTTTCGCGTCACGAGCACGGCGGCTCAGAGCGTCACGCCTTCGCGGCGCGCGATGATCTTCGTGATCCACTCGGTGACGATGCCCTTGAGCAGGATCACCACGAGGCCGACGACGAAGTAGAAGAGCGCGAGCTTGGCGAGCGAAAACGGCGCGGTGCCATTCTCGACGAGCTTGGTGATGCCGGCAGCAACCCCGAGCCAGACGAAGAGCTCGCCCGGATTGGCATGGGGGAAGAGGCCGGTGATCGGGTGCACGAAGGACACGGCCGAATCGTAGAAGGCCGGCTTGTGCTTCTCCTCCAGGAAAACGCCGAAGGTGTAGGCCATCGGGTTGGTGAGGAAGAAGACCGCCAGCAGCGGCAGGATGGTGTAGCGCGTGAAGACATTGCCCGCCGCATAGCGCGCCACCTTGTGCACGCGCTGCTCGCCGACGAGCTCGATGATGGCGTAGACCGCCGTCAGGAGCACGATCAGCGTCGGCAGGATACCCGTGACGAAGGCGATGAAGACCTTCCCGCCCTCGTTGAACACGCCGATGAAGGCCTCGGCGCCTCCGGCCAGCCATTCCAACATGGTTCACCCTCCCCAGACATTTTGCCTTGCTTGATCGATCCCTCGCGGCGACCGCCGCCGAGGGCTTCCCGGCACCTGGCGTCAGGCGACGGCCGGGGTCGGCCGCGCCACGCGGCCGGGCCCAGGCGCCTCGGCGCGCCCGGTGCGCAGGCGATCGACCTGCTCCAGCGCCTGGCGGAAGGCGGCGGCCCGGTTGGCGGCCCCGGCAAAGGGCGTGCCCACACGCAGCTCGGCGGCCGGCATGCCGGTCAGATCCGGCAGGGGCACGAATTTGGCGAAGACGCTGCGCCCTTCCATGACGAGGGCCTCGCGCACCAGATCGTCTGCCCCGACGACCAGCATGGCGATGACGCCGCGGCCGAAGCTCGCCTTGGCGACGCCGACGCCGACATAGCCGTCGGCCCAGCGCGTGGTGATGTCGCCGAGCACGCGGCGGTAGTGGCGCATCTGCAGGTAGGTGCCGAGGCTCTGCAGCGCCCACAGGACGCCGAGAACGAGAAGCGCGCTTTGCCAGAAATTCATGCGTTCCTCCCCTATGCCGCACGTTTGTTCGTGTCTTGCACAAATGAGTGTACATTTGTTTCTACGATCGTCAATGTGTTTGATGTGGCGGTCGGCAGTCGGCAGTCGGCAGTTGGGCGGACCTCACGCCGCCGCAACCGAAAGCAACCTCGTTTCCCGGGCGCATGCAGCGAAGCGGAATGCGACCCGGAAACCAGCACATGAACCTGCCGAAGGCACCGCATGAATAGGTCCCGGCTCTGCGCCGCATCATTTCATGCTGCGGCGCGTCCGGGGCACGAGGGTGCGCCAGGTGTGAAGGGCGGACTGACGTGTCGCGACTGTCCGGAATAAGGACGCCCGGAATCGATGGCGTTATCCGCCTTCAGCCCTCGAGCAGCCCCAGCGCTGCCGGCTCGTCGGTGACGAGGACGCTCGCCGAGGTCGCCTTCAGCGCGGCGCGGATGGCGCGCACCTTGCTGTAGCCGCCGGCGGCGACGACGACCTTGGGGATGCGGCGGATGTCGTCGAGGTCGATCGCCATGATGCGGCGGTTGAAGGGATGGTCGACCACATTGCCCTCGGCATCGAGGAAATGGCACAGCACGTCGCCGACAGCACCGGCCTTGCGCAGGCTCTCGAGCTGCGAGCGTGGCAGGAGGCCCTGGCGGAACAGCGTCGCCTCCTCGCTGACGTTGCCGACGCTGACGAGCGCGATATCAACGCGGCGGGCCCTGTCGAGCAATTCCTTCAGGCCCGGCTCCTCCCAGAGGAGCGCCCGCACCGCCTCATTGGCGACGAAGATCGGCGCCGTCAGCTGGTAGCATTCGGCGCCGAAGGCATCGGCCACGCGCCGGGCCACCGCGGACGGGTTGATCGTGCGCGAATGGGTGAGCCCGCCCATGAGCGAGATGACGGAGAGATTGTCGTAGCGGCCGTTGCCGAGGGCCTTGAGGCTCATGTGCAGGGTGGCGCCCCAGCCGATGCCGATGGACATGCCGTCGCGCACCTGGTCGTTGAGATAGCTGCCGGCCGCGTGGCCGACGAGCGTCGCGGTGTCGGCCTCGTCGGCGGCCGCCGGCACCACGATCGCTTCCCCGAGGCCGAGCTCACGCACGAGGCGGCGCTCCAGCGCGATCTGCTCGGCGCCCTTGGCCTCGATGCGGATGCGGACCAGCCCCTCCTCGCGTGCCGCCGCCAGGAGGCGCACGACCTTGATGCGCCCGATGTTCATGGTCTGGGCGATCTGTTCCTGCGTGAGGCCCTCGACATAATAGAGCCAGGCCGCCCGCACCTTCATGTCGGACGAGGGCTGAACCTCCTGGCGGGCAAGCTTCTCGGCACGCATCGGCAACGATTTTCCCAATCATCCAATCGGCCGCGACAGTGACCGCAAGCGCCCCGGGAGGCAAGCGCGCGGCGTACATCGCATCCCGCTTGACGCGCAATCGTTCATGAATTTATGTTCGTTGCAATGTACAAATGTGCCGATCACGGCATGTCACGGAACCGCCGTGGAGAGGGGAAACAGCCCATGGACACCAGAGCGCCTGCGGGGCGTGCCAGTGACGATTCCCTCATCGACGCCCTCCAGCGCCGCGAGCGCGAGGGACGGCCGGTCCGCGTCGGCCTCATCGGCGTCGGCCAGATGGGCACCGACATCGTGGTGCAGACGACCCAGATGCCCGGCATCGAGATCGTCGCTGCGGCCGATGCCATCGCCGAGCGGGTCAGCGAGGCCTGCGCCATCGCCGGCGGCAGCGCCCGGCAGCCGAAGACCGCGACGAGCCCGGGCGAGGTCGCGGCGGCGATCGCCGAGGGCCGCCTCGCGGTCGCCCCGTCCTACGAGGCGGTCTGCGCCGCCGAGGGCGTCGACGTCGTCATCGACGCGACGGGCAATCCCAATGTCGGGGCCATGGTCGCGCTCGCCACCATCGCCGCCGGCAAGCACATCGTGATGATGAACGTCGAGGCGGACATCACCATCGGCAGCTATCTGGCGGCCAAGGCCGACGAGAAGGGCGTCGTCTACACGCTCGCCGCCGGCGACGAGCCCTGCTGCACGATGGAGCTGATCAATTTCGTGCGCAGCCTCGGCTATCCCGTCGTCGCCGCCGGCAAGGGCAAGAACAACCCGCTGAAGTTCGATGCCACGCCCGACGCCTACGAGGAGGAGGCGCACCGGCGCAACATGAACCCGCGCATGCTGGTGGAGTTCGTCGATGGCTCGAAGACCATGGTCGAGATGGTCGCCGTCGCCAATGCCGCCGGCCTGGTGCCGGACCGGCCGGGCATGCACGGGCCCGCCGCGCCGCGCGAGGAGCTTCACAAGGTGCTGTGCCCGCAGGAGGACGGGGGCCTCCTGTCGCGCCGCGGCGTCGTCGATTTCTCGGTGGCGCGCGGCGTCGCGCCGGGGGTCTTCGTCATCGCCGAGATGCGCCATCCGCGCATCCGCGAGCGGATGGAGGACCTGCACCTCGGCGAAGGGCCCTACTACACCTTCTACCGGCCCTATCATCTCACCAGCATCGAGGTGCCGCTGTCGGCGGCGAACGCGGTCATCTACGGCCGCAGCCTGATGCGGCCGCTGCCGGTGCCGAGCGCGGAAGTCGGCGCCATCGCCAAGCGCGACCTCACCGCGGGCGAGACGCTCGATGCCATCGGCGAATATTGCTACCGCGGCATCGCCCTCTCCCGGGCGGATGCGCTCTCGCTGAAGGCGCTGCCCATCGGCCTCGCGCAAGGGGCGAAGGTCACCCGACCGGTGCGCAAGGGCGAGTATCTCACCTACGAGAACTGCGCGCCCGATGAGAGCCTGATGATCGCCAAGGTGCGCAAGGAGCAGGACGCCTTCGTCGCCGGGCTGGAGGGGCGGTGATGCGGAGACGCGGGGGGTTGATCCCTCCCCTCGAGGGGAGGGTGGATCGCGCCGTAAGGCGCGAGACGGGTGGGGTCGAAACCGGGAACCATGTTCAACGTTGGCCGCATCGCCCCCTCCGTCACCGCTTCGCGGCGCCACCTCCCCCTCACGGGGGAGGATCAACGCCTCCGGCGTTTGAATGCGAAGGACAGGGTGCTGTGCCAACGTCCACCCGACCAGCCACCGAGGTCATGACGCGATGAAAGCCGACACTGACACCACCGCCAGGCGGCCCAACCAGCGGCCGGAGCTGGCGGCCATCGACGACGAGACGATGCGGAGCGTGCTGCGCAAGATGCACCTCATCCGCAAGTTCGAGGAGGCGGCCGAGGCGAGCTACATGCGCGGCCTCATCCACGGCACCATGCACCTGTCCATCGGGCAGGAGGCGAGCGCCGTCGGGGCGACGCTGGCGCTGATGGACGAGGACTACATCCTCTCCACCCACCGCGGCCACGGCCATTGCATCGCCAAGGGGGCGGAGCCGGCGCGCATGTTCGCCGAGTTCTTCGGCAAGGAGAACGGCTATTGCCGCGGGCGCGGCGGCTCCATGCACATCGCGGATGTCGACGGCGGCAATCTCGGCGCCAACGGCATCGTCGGCGGCGGCCTGCCCATCGCGGTCGGCGTCGGCATGAGCATCAAGGCGCAGAAGCTCGACCGGGTCGCCGTCGTCTTCTTCGGCGACGGGGCCTCCAACGAGGGTGCCTTCCACGAGGCGCTCAACATGGCCTCGATCTGGAAGCTGCCGATCCTCTTCGTCTGCGAGAACAACAAGTACGGCATGTCGATGGACATCGGCCGCGCCATGGCGGTGCCGAACGTCGCCGATCGTGCCGTGGCCTATGCCATGCCGGGCGTCGTCGTCGACGGCAACGACCTGCCCGCCGTCGCCGCGGTGGCGCGCGAGGCGGCCGAGCGGGCCCGGGCCGGCGGCGGGCCGACGCTCATCGAATGCAAGACCTATCGCCTGCGCGGCCATTCCAAGAGCGACCGCAATCTCTACCGCACCAAGGAAGAGATCGAGGATTGGCGCAACCGCTGCCCCATCCGCCGCCTCGAGGCGGAGCTCGTGGCGCACGAGCGCTTCACGCCCGAAGTGCTGATGACCATCGAGGAGGCGGCGCAGGCGGAGATCGACACCGCGCTCGACTTCGCCAAGGCGAGCCCCGACCCGGACCCGAAGGACCTGACCCGCGATGTCTACGCTGACTGAGGCCCCCGTGGAGAGCGCGGTGCGCGAACTCACCTATGCCGAAGCCATCCGCGAGGCGCTGGCCATCGCCATGGAGGCGGACGAGCGCGTCTTCCTCTTCGGCGAGGATGTCGGCGTCTACGGCGGCGCCTTCGGCGTCTCGGGCGATCTGGTGCATCGTTTCGGCACCGAGCGGGTCATCGACACGCCGATCAGCGAGCTCGGCATCGCGGGGGCGGCGGTCGGCGCGGCGATCACCGGCATGAAGCCTGTGCTGGAGATCCAGTTCTCGGATTTCGTGACGCTCGCCATGGAGCAGATCGTCAACCAGGCGGCCAAGATCCGCTTCATGTTCGGCGGCAAGGCCAAGGTGCCGATGGTGGTGCGCCTGCCCGGCGGCTCGGGCACCGGCGCGGCGGCGCAGCACAGCCAGAGCCTCGAGGCGTGGTTCGCCCACGTCCCGGGCCTCAAGGTCATCCAGCCGTCGAGCCCGCACGATGCCAAGGGCATGCTGCTGTCGGCCATCGACGACCCCAATCCCGTCCTCATCTTCGAGCACAAGCTGCTCTACAAGACGAAGGGCCATGTGCCTGAGGGCGACTATCGCGTGCCGATCGGCAAGGCGGCGGTCCGGCGCGAGGGCCGCGACCTCACCATCGTCGGCTCGTCGATCATGGCCGTGCGCGCCGCGGCGGCCGCGGAGAAGCTGGCGGAGGAAGGCATCGACGCCGAGGTCATCGACCTGCGCAGCCTGCGCCCCATCGATTTCGACACCATCGCCGCGAGCGTGCGCAAGACGCACCGGCTGATGGTGGTCTACGAGGGCGTGAAGACCATGGGCATCGGCGCCGAGATCTCGGCCATGATCGCCGAGAGCGACGTCTTCGACTTCCTCGACGCACCGATCGTCCGCCTCGGCGGGGCCGAGGTGCCCCTGCCCTACAACCCGGTGCTGGAGAAGGCCGCCGTGCCGCAGGAGGATGACATCCTCACCGCCGCGCGCCGGCTCGCTAGGGGAGACGCCTGATGCCCGTCGAGGTCATCCTCCCCAAGGTCGACATGGACATGGAGACCGGCTCCATCGAGGCCTGGAAGGTCGCCGAGGGCGATGCCGTCAAGCAGGGCGACATCCTTTTCGAGATCGGCACCAACAAGGCTGTGATGGAGGTGGAGGCCCCGGCGAGTGGCATTATCCGCAACCTCGTGCCCGCCTCTGGCGAGCCGATCGCGGTGGGCACGCCCGTGGCGTGGATCTTTCAGGAGGGTGAGGAGGCGGGAGAGGCAGCCGAACCGACGGCGGGAGCGCCGGGAACTTCTCTCGCCGTTGGCAGAGTGGCGCCACAAGAGGGGCCGCTGCCGTCTTCCGTCACGACCCCCACCCCCAGCCCCTCCCCGCAAGGGGGAGGGGAGTCGGGCGCGCCGATGAACGGTAGACATGCCGCCCCCACGGCGGACGGCATCCGCGCGACGCCGCTCGCCCGCCGGACGGCGCGCCTCAACGGCATCGCCATCGACGCGGTGACGGGCTCGGGCCCGCGCGGGCGCATCACGGAGAAGGACGTCCTCGCCCATCTCGCGCAGGCGGAGAGCGCCGCGCCGGCGCCCGTCGCGGCACGGGCACCCGCCGAAACGCCGGCGGAAGGCGAGCTCGTCCCCTTCGGCCCCGTGCGCCGCATCATCGCGAGCCGCCTTGCCGAGAGCATGCGGGTCGCGCCGCATTTCTACATGACGGCGCAGATGGACATGAGCGCCCTGCAGGCCTTGCTGAAGCGCGTCGGCCCGCGCATCGAGAAGGCTGTCGGCGTCAAGCCGAGCCTCACGGTGCTTCTCGCCCGCGTCGTCGGCGGCATCCTGCCGCGCCACCCCATGCTCAACGCGAGCGTCGAGGGCGATGCGGCCCGCCTGCACGCCGCCGTCAACATCGGCATCGCTATGGAGCGCGACGGCGATCTCGTGGTGCCGGTGCTGCGCGGCGCGGAGGGCAAGACCCTTGCGGAGCTGACGCGCGACTTCGGACGCCTGCGCGAGGCGGTGGCGAGCCGCAGCATCCAGCCGGCGGACATGCGCGGCGGCACCTTCACCCTCTCGAACCTCGGCATGTTCGGCGTCGACAGCTTCACGGCCATCATCAACCAGCCCGAGAGCGCCATCCTCGCCATCGGCCGCACGGTGGAGATGCCGGTCGGCCGCAACGGCGAGATCGTGTTGAGGCCGATGGCGACCTTCTCGCTGTCGTCGGACCATCGAATCGTCGACGGTGTGGCCGCCGCACGCTTCATGGCGGACCTCAGGGAGGCCATTGAATGCCCGGAGGTGCTTATCTGAGGTAACTATCGGAAATATAAAAGAATCCATCGTCACAAAAACAATATGCCCGGACGATAGGAATGCCGGCTTCGCGCATCCTGCGCAGCCCGGCCCACAGTGGGAGGAGAATTCATGAACACGCTGACCCGCCGCACCCTCGTCGCCGCCGGTGCGCTCGCCGCCGCGCTTGCCGCGGCCCCCGCCTTTGCGCAGGCGCCGTCCGGCAAGCTGGTGCTCTACACCTCGCAGCCCGAGAAGGACGCGAGCCTGACGACGGAGGCCTTCAAGAAGGCCTATCCCGGCATCGAGGTCGAGATCTTCCGCTCCGGCACCACCGAGGTGATGGGCAAGCTCGCGGCCGAGTTCACGGCCGGCGACCCGCGCCCCGACGTCCTCCTCATCGCCGACGCGGCGAGCATGCAGGCGCTGAAGAAGGACGGGCGCCTCCTGCCTTACGCCGAGGCCAAGGTCGAGGGCTTCGACAAGGAGACCTACGACGCCGACAAGACCTATTTCGGCTCCAAGCTCATCACCACGGGCATCGCCTACAACACCGGCGCGGCCGAGAAGCCCACGTCCTGGAAGGACCTGACCAAGGCCTCCTACAAGGGCCAGATCTCCATGCCGAGCCCGCTCTATTCGGGCGCTGCCGCCATCATGCTCGGCACGATGGTGGACAACGCCGACCTCGGCTGGTCGTTCTACGAGGGGCTGAAGGCCAATGACGCGGTGGCCGTGCGCGGCAACGGCGCCGTGCTGAAGTCGGTCGCCAGCGGCGAGAAGGCCTATGGCGTCCTCGTCGACTTCATGGCGCTCAACGCCAAGGCCAAGGGCTCGCCGGTCGATTTCGTCTTCCCGGCCGAGGGCGTGCCGGCGGTGACGGAGCCGGTCGCCATCCTCAAGACTACCAAGAACGAGGCCGCCGCCAAGGCCTTCGTCGACTTCATCCTCTCCGACGAGGGCCAGAAGCTCGCCGCTTCCATGGGCTACGTCCCCGCCAAGGCCGGCATCGCCAATCCCGAGTGGCTGCCGGAGGGCACGAAGATCGAGCTGATGGCGACGAACATCGCCAAGGTCGTCGAGACGACCGACGCGGACAAGAAGCGCTTCGCCGACATGTTCGGCAACTGAGCCGGACGGGTCGCGGACATCATGAGCGGCAGTGCTGCCAAGGCCATGCGCGGCGGGGACCTCACGCTCCTGTGGGGGCTCGTCGTCCTCGTCGCCATCCTCTCCATCCTGCCGCTCGCACGCCTCGTCATCGAGGGCATCGCGCCCGGCGGCGCCGTGTCCTCGGGCGTGATCGGCTCGGTCCTGTCCGATCCGACCACCTGGACGGCGGTGCGCAACAGCCTGGTGACGACGCTCGGCGGCACCGTGCTCGCCGTCGTCATCGGCAGCATCGTCGCCTGTTTCGTCGCCCTCACCGACATGCGGGCACGCAACGCCTTCGTCTTCTGCTTCGTGCTGCCGCTGATGATCGCGCCGCAGGTCACGGCGCTCGCCTGGCTGCAGGTGACGGGGCCGTCGAGCGCTCTTCTCAAGATGCTCGGGCTCGCCCCGCCGCTCGGCACGCGCAACCCGCTCTATTCGGCCGAGGGCATCATCCTGCTGCTCGGCATCCAGTACGCCCCCCTCGTCTTCCTGACGCTGCGCGCGGGCCTGCGCGCCCTGCCGAAGGAGCTGATCGAGGCGGGCCTTGCCGCCGGGGCCGGCAAGCTGACGGTGCTGCGCACCATCATCCTGCCCTTGATGACGCCGCCGCTCGTCGCCGGCATCGCGCTGTGCTTCGTCTCGAGCCTCGGCAATTTCGGCATTCCGGCCTTTCTCGGCATTCCCGCCAACTACCTCGTGCTGCCGACGCTGATCTACCAGCGCCTCGCCGGGCTCGGCCCGGGCGTCCTCTCCGAGGTGGCCGTCCTGTCGACCCTCATCGGCGTCATCGCCATGGCCGGCATCATCCTGCAGGACGTGATGCTGCGCCGGCGCGACTTTCGCATCACCACGACCTCGACGGCGGCGCGCCCCTTCGAGCTGCGCGGGTGGCGGCTGCCGAGCGAGATCCTCTTGTGGGGGCTCGTCCTCCTCATCCTCGTGGTGCCGCTCGCCGGGCTCCTCGCCACCTCGCTCGTGCCCAGCTACGGCGTGCCGCTCAATGCCGCGACGGCCACCTTCGAGAACTACGACTATGTGATGTTCGACCACGCGGGGTCGAGACGCGCCTTCGCCAACAGCTTCGGGCTGTCGGCTGCCGCTGCGCTCGTCATCGTCGTCGTCTCGGTGCCGCTCGCCTATTTCCTCGTCTGGCGGCGCTCGCGCATGCTGCGGCTGCTCAACCTCGCCGCCGAGCTGCCCTATGCCCTGCCGGGCGTGGTGCTGGCCATCGCGGCCATCCTCATCTTCCTGAAGCCGCTGCCGGTTCTCGGCATCTCGCTCTACAACACCATCTGGATCATCTTCTTCTGCTATGTGGCGCGGTTCCTCGTGCTCGGGCTGCGCCCGGTCGCCAGCGGCTATCACCAGCTCGACCGCACATTGGAAGAGGCGGCCCAGGTCGCGGGTGCCGGGCTCATCCGCCGGCTCGTCACCATCATCCTGCCGCTCGTCGCGCCGGCGGCGACGGCGGGCGCCCTCCTCGTCTTCCTCACCGCCTTCAACGAGCTCACGGTTTCGGCCCTCCTGTGGTCGTCCGGCAACGAGACGCTCGGCGTCGTCGTCTTCTCCTTCGAGCAGGGCGGGGATTCGACCTATGCGGCGGCGCTCGCGGTGCTGACGGTCATCGTCACGCTGGCGCTGATGCTCTCCACCCTTCTCTTCGCTCGCAAGCTGCCCCAGGGAGTGCTGCCGTGGCGCGACTGACCATCGACCGGGTCTCCAAGAACTTCGGCAATTACCGCGCCCTCGACACCGTCTCCATGGAGGTCCGGGACGGGGAATTCCTCGCCGTGCTCGGCCCTTCGGGCTGCGGCAAGACCACGCTGCTCAGGCAGGTCGCCGGCTTCGACCAGGTCGACGACGGCGAGATCCGCATCGGCGACACGGTCGTCTCTGACACGCGCCGGCACGTGCCACCGGAGCATCGGCGCGTCGGCATCGTCTTCCAGTCCTACGCGCTGTGGCCGCACATGAGCGTGTTCGACAATGTCGCCTACGGCCTCAAGGTGGCGGGGGTGAAAGACCCCGAGCGCACGCGCCGCGTCAAGGAGGCGCTCACGCTCGTCGGGCTGGAGACCTTCGCCGAGCGCCGCCCGGGCCTTCTCTCCGGCGGCCAGCGCCAGCGCGTCGCGCTCGCCCGCTGCCTCGTCACCGAGCCTTCGCTCGTGCTGCTCGACGAGCCGCTCGCCAACCTCGACGTGCACCTGCGCGCGGCGATGGAGGACGAGTTCGCCCGCTTCCACGAGCGCACGGCGACGACGATGATCTACATCACCCACGACCAGGCCGAGGCCATGGCACTCGCCGACCGCATCGCGGTGATGGACCGGGGCCGCCTGCTGCAGCTCGCGACCCCCTCCGACCTGTTCCGCCAGCCCGCCAACGAGACCGTCGCCCGCTTCATCGGCGAGGGCATGGTGCTGCCCGTCGAGGTCGGCGCCGCGGACAGCGAGGGCCGCTGCCAGGGCCGCATCCAAGGCCTTGAGGTCTCGTTGCGTGCTTCACCACTGCAGAAGGCCGGCCATGCGAAGGTGTGCCTCAGGGCGCGCGACCTTGCGATCGCCGGGCCTGGCGAAGCGGGGCTCGGAGCGCATATCGTGCGGACCGTCTACCAGGGTGGCTTCTTCCGGCTCGAGGCAAGCCTCGTGCGGGCGCCCGACGTTACCGTTCATCTCGAGGTGCCGGAGCCCTTCCACCACGGCCCGGGCGACATCGTGGACATCGCCGTGCACGACGGCTGGGTACTGCCGGCGACGACCGAAAGCTGAAGCAGATGCGGATCCACCTTCTCGGCGGCTTCGGTGAAAAGGGCCGCACGAGCCTCGCCATCGAGAGCAAGGGCTATCGCCTGATGCTCGACGCGGGCATCAACACGAGCGTGAGCATGGACGACGCGGATTATTACCCGCGCGTCTCCCCCGCCGCTCTCGTGGCCACCGATGCGCTCATCATCACCCATGCCCATGAAGATCATGTGACGGCGCTCGGCTGGGCCATCGCGCAGGGCTTTGCCGGCCGCATCCTGATGGGCGCCGAGACGGCGCGCGACGCGGACATGGCATGGGCCGGCTATGCGGCGCCGGCGGACCGCGAGCGGGCGCGCGCGGCCGCGGTCGAGACCCTGCCGGCGCGCGGCACCGTCGCGCTCGGCCCCTTCACCGTGACCACCGGCCGCTCGGGCCACATCGTCGGCGGGTCCTGGTGCGTCATCGACGACGGCGCGCGGCGCTTCGCCTATTGCGGCGACGTGGTGCCCGAAAGCCCCGTCTTCATGATGGATCCGCTGCCGCCCTGCGACGCCATCGCCATCGACGCCTCCTATGGCGACGACGACGTGCCGGCGCGCGAGCGGGCGCGGCAGGTCGCCGCCTTCGTGGCGCGGCATCCGCAGGGCTGCGTGCTGCCGACGCCGCTGGCCGGCCGCTCGCTGGAGCTGCTCGCCATCCTGCCCGAACCGATCGCGCTCGCCCCCGACATGCGCGAATCCCTTGCCGCACAGCTCGCCGCGCAGGAATGGCTGCGCCCCGGCATCCGGGACCGCCTCGCCGAACGCCTCGCGGCTGCCGCCGATTGGCGGGAAGGCGAGCCGCTGCCGAAGGCCGCCCTCCTCTGCTACGACGGCATGGGCATGTCCGGCCCCTCGGCCACGATCCTGCCCCTCGCCGAGCGGCAGGGCCACCCTGTGCTGTTCACCGGGCACCTGCCGAAGGGCAGCCCCGGCGACAGGATGGTGCGGGCCGGGCGCGCTGCCTGGAACCGCCTGCCGACCCACCCGACGCTCGGCGAGAACCGCGCCATCGTCGCCGCCAGCGGCGCGCGCATCGTCCTTGGCCATTCCTGCGACCCGGCGACGCTTCGCGCCCTGGCCGCGCACATTCCCCTCCTCCGTGCCGATCTTGCGACCGGCACGAGCCTCGACATCTGAAGGTTTCCATGCGCGTTCTCATCGCCAACGACGACGGCATCGCCTCCCCCGGCCTCGCGCTTCTCGCCGAGGCCGCACGGGCGCGCGGCGACGAGGTCTGGATCGTCGCGCCGGAGCGGAAATGGACGGCGGCGAGCCATCAGCTCTCTTTCGACAAGGACATCGTGCTGACGCGCCGGGAGGCGCGGACCTATGCCTGCTCGGGCGCGCCGGCGGACTGCGTCGTCGCCGCCCTGTCGGTGCTGATGGCGGCGACACCGCCCGATCTCGTCCTCTCCGGCATCAATGACGGGCGAAACGTAGGGGAGGACATGGCCTATTCCGGCACCATGGCCATCGCCCGCGAGGCGGCCATGTGGGGCCTGCCGGCCCTCGCCTTCTCGCGCACGAAGGGCGGCGAGACGGGCCTTCGCGAGCGCGACGCGGTGCGGGCGCTCATCGACCTTCTGTGGGCGGCGCGCGGCGACTGGCACCACGAGGGCACCTGGATCTCGGTCAACCTGCCGAAGGACCTGCCGGCCCCGCTCGCCGGCGCGCGCATCGGCCGCGACAAGATCGCCGCGGCCATGGACGTGACCACGCAGGACGGCGAGCGCATCACCTGCCGCATCCGCCGCGGGCGGCCGCATACGCTGTTGCCGGGCGACGAGAACACCGCGATCGACAGCGGCCATGTCACCATCGTGCGGCATTGCTGGTTCGCCCATGCGCCGCTCGAGGATGCAACCCTGGCGGGCTGGAGCAGCATGGTCAAATAGCCGGCTTACAGTAAGATGCCGGCACCGGCGGGAGGATCGAACACCGGTCGAAGCAGTTGGACAGGGCCGGCTTGGCGGCAAGGGAGCGTTGAATGTCGGCGAATCTGGTGCTGATCGACCTTCTCGGTGCGGGCGCCCTGCTGCTCTGGGGCCTGCGCATGGTCAAGACCGGCGTCACCCGTGCCTTCGGCTCGAGCCTCCGGCACTGGATCGCGCTCGGCACCACCAACCGCTTCAAGGCCTTCTTCGCCGGCCTCGCCGCGACCATCGCCGTGCAGAGCAGCACGGCCACCGCCCTCATCACCGCCTCCTTCGCCAGCCGGGAGCTGATGACGACGGCGATGGCGCAGGCGATCATGCTCGGCGCCAACGTGGGCACGGCGCTGGTGACGCGGCTCCTGGCGCTCGACCTGCACTGGCTGTCGCCGGTCCTGATCCTGTCCGGCGTCGCCACCTTCATGGCGAGCGACGGTTCGCGGCCCAAGGCCATCGGCCGCGCGATCATCGGGCTCGGGCTCATGCTCCTGTCGCTGCAGCTCATCGGCGCGGCGACGGAGCCGATGCGCGCCTCGCCCACGCTGCAGAGCCTGCTCGCCGCGCTCGGCGCCGCGCCCGTCATCGGTCTGCTCGTCGCGGCGGTGCTCGCCTTCGTCGCCTCGTCGAGCCTCGCCATCGTGCTGCTCGTCGCCTCGCTGGCCGCCTCGAGCAACATGGATGCGGGACTCGTCGTCGCGCTCGTCCTCGGCGCCAATCTCGGCGGGGCGGTGCCGCCGGCGCTCGCCACGGCGGGCTATGGCCCGCTCGCGCGGCGCGTCACCCTCGGCAACCTCGCGGTGCGCGGCGCCGGCTGCCTGCTCGCCCTGCCGCTCATCGGCCCCATCGACGGCTATCTCGCCCGGGCCGCGGCGCTGACCGGCAATTTCGCCGTCGACGTGCACCTTGCCTTCAACATCGCGCTCGCCCTCCTCTTCCTGCCGCTCGTCGGCCTCATCGCCCGCATTGCCGAGCGGCTGATGCCGCCGCAGCCGGAAGACCGGCTGGGCCCGCGCTATCTCGACACGTCCTCCCTCGACACGCCGGCGGTGGCGCTGAGCTGCGCGGCGCGCGAGACGCTGCGCATCGGCGACGTGGTGGAGGTCATGCTGGTCAGGAGTCTCGAGGCGCTGCGCAACAACGACGCCAAGCTCAAGAGCGAAATCGCCAAGATGGACGACGAGGTCGATGCGCTGCAGCAGGCGGTCAAGCTCTATCTCTCGCGCCTCGGCCACGAGGGCCTCGACGACGAGGATGCACGCAAGGCGACCGAGATCATCTCCTACGCCATCAACCTCGAGCACATCGGCGACATCATCGACAAGAGCCTGCTCGACATGATCGCCAAGAAGATCAAGTACGGCCTGCGCTTCTCGCGCGAGGGCATGGCCGAGATCGAGGAACTGCACGCGCGCACGCTGGAGAACCTGCGCATCGCGCAGAGCATCTTCATCAGCCGCGACATGGATCTCGCCCGCAAGCTGGTGGAGGTGAAGGTGGATGTGCGCCACATGGAGCGCCTGTCGGCCGAGCGGCACCTGGAGCGCCTGCGCGAAGGGCGCATCGAGAGCATCCAGTCGAGCACCCTGCACCTCGACGTGCTGCGCGACCTCAAACAGATCAACGCCCATATCACGTCGGTCGCCTACCCCATCCTCGACGAGGCCGGCGCCCTGCGCGAAAGCCGCCTGCGCGGCGATGGCAAGGCGGCTGTCGCGTGAGCTTTTGTGAGACCGCCTCCTGGCCCGAAGAAAAGCGGCCCGATCCTGCCGGACCGGGCCGCTTCGCAGTTACCTTGTGCTCGTTGGGAAAGCCTGCGGCTTTTCCCTGGCACATCAGGGCATCAACTGGCCGCCGTTGACCTCGATGACCTGGCCGGTGAGGTAGCCGCTCATGGCCGGCGAGGCGAGGAAGACATAGGCGCCGACGCAGTCCTGCGGCTCGCCGATGCGGCCCATGACGATGGTCTTGCGCATGGCCTCCAGCATCTCGGCCGTCGAGAAGCGCTGGTGGAACGGGGTCATGATGACGCCCGGGGCGACCGCGTTCACGCGGATGTTGTCGCCGGCATATTCCTTGGCCATGTTGCGCGTCAGGTTCGACACGAAGGCCTTGGAGCTCGCGTAGAGCGCCGCGCCCGGACCACCGCCGTTGCGCGCGGCGACCGAACTCGTGTTGATGACGGTGCCGCCGCCGGCCTTCTTGAGATGCGGCACGGCGGCCTTCGAGGCCATCACCACCGAGCGGACGTTGAGGTCGAGCACCCGGTCGTAGAAATCGTCCGTGATCTCGGTCAGCGACATGCGCTGCACGAGGGCGCCGGCATTGTTGATGAGCACGTCGAGCCCGCCGAGAACGCCGGCCGCCTCGTCGACGACGCGGATCGCCTCGGCCGAGGTGCTGACGTCGCCCTTCAGCATGTCGGCCTTGCCGCCCGCCTTGCGGATGGTCTCGACCACCGCCTTGGCATCGTCCTCGCTCGAATTGTAGTGAACGACGACATGGCTGCCGAGCCGGCCGAACTCCACGGCCGTCGCCGCGCCGATGCCGGTGCTCGCGCCGGTGATGAGGACGCGCTTGCCCTTCAGATCATTCAACATATCGGTCTCGTCTCCCTAGACTGGACCGCCGGCGCTGCGGCTCACCCGCAGATCGCCGGCGATCGTTTCCCATCGGTTCGGCGCGAGCCGCCCCGGAGGCGGCGCGCCTCCGGCCCCGCACCTCAGGCAGCCTGCGAACCGAAGCCCGCGTAGCGCCCGGGGAAATCGTGTCCCGCGTCGGCCAGCCCCGGCGCGCCGCCAAAGGCAGCAGCCGTCTGCCACGGCTGCGCGGAATCGTCTGTTAATCGATTTATATCCTTCATATAGCCGATGCCGTCCGACGCCAACTCCCGTTCCATCGCCTGAAGGTCGGGATAATGGCGAAAGGCCTGCCACCAGATGGCACGGCCGGCGAGATAGCCGTTGGCGCCGGCCCGGTAGGCATAGGTGAGAACGCGGCGAAACTCCTCCATCCCCGCACCGGCGCTCAGCATCACCCAGGGCTTATCGATGAGCCCGGCCATGCGCGCAAAGAGCCGCTCGGTCTCCGCCACAGCGGCATCGCTGCCTGCGGGATCCGGCAGGGCCCCGGCTGGCACCGGACTTTCGAGTTTGTAGATGTCGACGCCATAGGCGGGGTCGGCGAAATCCGCGAGGCTCTGCAGCACCAGATCGGGACGCTTCTCGCGATCCTCGATGTAATCCGTCGTGTGGTTGCTGGCGCCCTTGAAGGGATAGACGAGGAGCTCCAGCAGAAAGGCGATGTCGTAGCGCGCGCAGGCCTCGCCCACCTGCCGCACCAGCGCCTGCTGGTGCGCGACGACCTCGCGCGCCGCATCGGGCCGATACCAGAGCAGCAGCTTGACCCCGTCCGCCCCCATGCGCTTGATCTTGCCGACATCCCAGCCGGGATAAAGCCGGGTGCGGCGGCCGCCCTCGTCCTCCTCGAAGCGGAAGTCCTCGAGCGTGATCAGCAGGCCGCGCCGGGCGGGAATGTCGTCGACGGCGCGGCTGTAGCCGTAGTCGGGATCGATCAGCACGGCCGAGCCCAGCGGCGTCAGCACGCGGGCGAGCAGCGCCTTGACGGCGCTGACCTCGTCGTAGCCGGGCTGGCGCGGCGCCAGCTTCTCGCCGAGCGCCTTCAGGATGGGCGGGCGCTGGTCGACGGCGACCATCTTGAAGCGCCCGCTGTCGTCCGCGAGCCTCTTCAGCCCGCGCAGCTTGCCTGCGGAAACAGTCATCATACCTCCTCGGACAAAGACATGAGGGCCGTGACTTCGGCCCGATCCGGAATGCCGGCGCGGCCGCCGCGCCGGGTGCATTTGAGAGCGGAGGCGGCATTGGCGAAGCGCGCCGCGGCGCGCATGTCGCGCCCCTCCGCGATGGCGAGGGCGAAGGCGCCGTGGAAGACGTCGCCCGCGCCGAGGGTGTCGACCGTCTCGACGGTGAAGCCCGGCTCGCGCGTGAGGCGCTCCCCCTCCAGCCAGGCGAAGCCCTCGCCGCCGAGGGTGACGCCGACGCGGCCGGGGCAGACCTGCGCCGCCGACCGGAGCCCCTCGGCGACATCGTCCGTCCCGGCAAAGCGCGTGAGCGCCGGACGCGAGAAGACGGCATAATCCGCGCGCGCGACGAGCCGGTGGGCGACGTCGTCGGACGCCAAGTCCGCATCGAGCACGGCCGGCACGCCGGCCGCCCGGGCCGCATCGAGCACGATCTCGCTCGCGCGCGGCCAGCGCATGTCGGCGAGGACGGCATCCGCCGCCGCGACCTCGGCAAGGGGCAGCCACGCAGGATCGGTGTCGAGCCCGGGGTCGGCGAAGGCGATGATCAGGCGCTCGCCCTCCTTGTCGACGAGCACGCCCGAGACGCCGGAGCGGGCGCCGGGGACGAGCCGGATTTCAGGCCTGACACCCCATTCGCCCAGTTCCTCGACGATGCGCCGGCCCACGGGATCATCGCCGACGCGCGCCCACAGCATGGCCTCGCCGCCGAGGCGCGCCACCGTCACCGCGCCGGTGGCGGCCGGTCCGCCGCCGATCTCGCTGTAGCCGGTGGCGAAGACCTTGATGGGCTCGTCCGGAATGGCGGGCACGGAGAAGATCTTGTCCATCACCGCGATGCCCACGGCGATCACGCGTTTCGTCATGAGTTGTTCTCCGCGGGCTTTGCGGCGCGCGCGCCGCCGCGCAGGAGGCGCAGGCCGGCGAGGCCGAGCGGCACCGCCCAGATGAGGATGGCGGCCACGCCGAGCGCGGCGGCGACCGGGCGCTCGAAGAAGCCGGTGATGTCGCCGCCCGCGATCACCATCGAGGTCAGGAAGTTCTGCTCGAGCAGCGGCCCGAGCACGATGCCGAGGATGATGGGCGCCACGGGGAAGCCGGCGAGGCTGAGCAGGAAGGCGAGGATGCCGAAGCCGAGCATCAGGCCGATGTCGAAGACGGTGTTGTTGATGGCGAAGGAGCCGACGACGCAGAAGAGCAGGATGATCGCCATCAGCTGCGGGCGCGGCACGGTCAGGATGCGGCTCGCGAGCCGGATCGCCGCCCAGCCGAAGGGCAGGAGCAGCAGGTTGGCGATGAGGAAGATGATGAAGACGGCATAGAGCATCTCCGCCTGGGCCTCGAACAGCCGCGGACCGGGGTTGAGCCCCTTCATGAAGAGGACGCCGACGGCGATCGCCGTCACCGCATCGCCCGGGATGCCGAAGACGAGCGCCGGCACCCACGCGCCGGAGAGGCCGCCGTTGTTGGCCGCGCCCGCCTCGATGACGCCTTCGGGATGGCCGTTGCCGAACTTCTCGGGCGTCTTCGAGAAGCGCTTGGCGGTGGCGTAGGAGATCCAGGCGGCGATGTCGCCGCCGGCGCCCGGCAGGACGCCGATCAGCGTGCCCGTGACCGAGCCGCGCGCCACGTTGCGCCAGTAGTGGCGGACGAGGCCGAGGATGCCGCGGAAGATGCCGGTGACCTTCTGCGTCGCGGCGAAGCGCTCACGCGCCGTGCCGCGGACGAGACTGTTCAGGATCTCGGAGACGGCGAACATGCCGATCATGGCGGGGATGAAGCTGATGCCGCCCAGGAGCTCCGTGACGCCCAGGGTGAAGCGGGGCGTGCCGCTGACGCCATCCATGCCGACGCTGGCGATGAAGAGGCCGATGAGCAGGGAGACGAAGCCCCGCACGGGATCGTCCGAGCTCACGAAGGCGGCGCAGGACAGGCCGATGAGCGCGAGCCAGAAATATTCGAAGCTCGAGAACTGCAGGGCGATGCGCGCCAGCGCCGGCGCCGCGAGGATGAGGACGACGGTGCCGACGATGCCGCCGATGACCGAGGAGACGAGGCTCGCACCGAGCGCCTGCGCACCGAGCCCGCGCTTCGTCATGGCGAAGGTCTCGTCCGTATAGGCGGCCGAGGCAGGCGTGCCGGGAATGCGCAGGAGGCAGCCCGGAATGTCGCCGGCCGTGATTGCCATCGCCGTGCAGGCCACGATGGCGGCGACGGCCGGCAGGGGATCCATGAAGAAGGTGATCGGCACGAGCAGCGCCGTGGCCATGGTCGCCGTGAGGCCGGGGACGGCACCGACGAACAGGCCGAACAGCGAGGCGAGCACCACCGTGAGAAGCACCTGCGGATCGAGCACGAGCCCGACCGCCTGGATGACCGAATGCATGAGCGCTCACCCGAAAAGGGGTTGCAGCAGCCCGGCCGGCAGCGGCACCAGCAGCAGGCGGACGAACAGGAAATAGACGCCGAGCGTCAGGAGGAACCCGAGGACGACCGCCTGCACCAGTCTCACGCCGAGCAGCAGCATGAAGCCGGCGAGATAGGTGCCGAGAAGCGGCACAAAGCCGATGGGCTCGAAAGCCCGGATGATGACGATGAGCCCCGCGACGAGCCAGACGAGCGCGCCCCAGTAGGGCCGCGTCGCGGCCGGCGCGGGCGGCCCCGCCCCCTCGCCCACCGCCTCCGGCGCGGCAAAGAAGCCGCGCAGGGCGATGATGAGCCCGGCGACGATGAGCCCGCCGCCGACGAGCGAGGGGAAGAAGCCGGGCCCGTAGGCCTGGCCGATCATCGGAGGAATGGACGCCGCCTGAACGACGACGCCCGCCCCGAAGGCCGCGAAGAGCAAGCCCGCGGCGACATCCACCTTGCGCATGGAAGGAGCCTTCGCCCTATTGCTTGGCGAGGCCGGCGGCCTTCATGGCTTCGCCGAAGCGTTCATCCATCTGCTTGAGGTAACTCGCGAAATCAGGACCGCCGGCATATTCGATGCCGAACTTGCGGGCGTCCATGAACTTCACGAATTCCGGATCCTTCACGACCTTGGCCATGGCCTTCGAGAGCGCCTCGACGACCTCCTCCGGCATGCCCTTGGGGCCGGCGACACCACGCCAGGCGCCGAGGCTCCAGTCGACGCCGAGCGTCTCCTTGATGGTCGGCACGTCGGGGAAGGCGGGGTCACGCTCGGGGCGCATCAGGGCGAGCGTCTTCACCTCCCCGGCATCGACCATGGTCTGCGCCTCGGGCATCGTCGTCGTGACGATGTCGATGGCCTTCGAGGTGAGGAGCTGCAGCGAGGGCGCCGAACCGTCCGTCGGCACCCACGGCGCGTCCTGGGCCTTGAGGCCGATGGCGTTGAGCAGGCCAACGAAGGACAGATGCGCCGCGCCGCCCTGGTTGGCGCCAGAGGCCTTGTGCTTGCCGGGGGCCGCCTTGATCGCCTCGACGAGGTCCTTGATCGTGGCCGGCCCGTCCTTGCGCACGTGCACGCCCTGCGGATCGGTGTTGTAGAGGGCGATGAGGCTGTAGCTGTCGTAGTTCAGCGCCGAGGTGCCGAGCCAGTGATACATCGACAGCTCGGTCGTGACGACGCCGATGGTGTAGCCGTCCGCCTTGGCATTGGCGATCTCGGTGTGGCCGACGATGCCGCCGCCGCCGGTGCGGTTGACGACCGACACGGGCTTGCCGAGCTCCTTCTCGAGCAGGCTCGCGACGATGCGCGCCGTCGCGTCGGTGCCGCCGCCAGCGCTCCACGGCACGATCATGGTGACGGGCCGCTCCGGCCAGGCGGCGAGCGCCGGCCCGGCAAAGGCGAGCGAGACCGCCGCGGCCATGGCGACCCGGCGCGTCAGGGATATGCGCGAGAACGATTTGCGCGAGAACATGGACGTTTCCTCCAACCCGATATGCTTTTGCTTTTTTGAACAGGAGGCGGCCTTCAGGCCGCCTTTGCCTTGACGGCGACGCCGAGGCCCGCGAGCGCCGCACGGATCGCCTCGCGCTGGGCGGGCGAGGCCGGCGGCATGGGCGCGCGCGGCTCCATGGCGTTCACGCCCTGCAGGCTCTGGGCGTATTTCGTGCAGGCCGGCAGGTTGTCCGAGACCATGGCGTTCCACAGCGCCAGCAGCTTGACGTGGAGATCGAGCGCGCGCGGGTGGTCGCCGGCCTTCACCGCGTCCCACAGGTCGACAGACGCCTTGGGCGCCGCGGCGAGGATCGCGGCGATCGAGCCATGGGCGCCGAGCGTGTAGGAGGGATACATCAGCGCGTCGACGGCGCTGAAGATCAGCTTGTCGGCGAGGTTCTCGGCCATGAGATCGGCGAAGAGCTTGAGATCGCCGGCGCTCTGCTTGACGCCGACCACCATCGGCACCTCGCGCATGATGCGAGCGAGCAGCTTCGGCGACAGATAGGTCCAGGGCACCACGTTGTAGATGATGATCGGCAGGCCGGTCTCGTCGGCGAGCGCCCGGAAGTGGCGCACCATCGCCTCGTCGTCCGGCTTGAAAAGATAGTGCACCGGCGTGACCTGCAGGGCGGCGACGCCCATGTCGCGCACCAGCTTGCCGCGGCGGATCGCGTCGCGCGTGCTGTCGACAATGATGCCGGCGATCACCGGCGCCCGCCCGGCGGTGGCGGCGACCGTCGCGCCGATGAGATCGCGGAACTCCTCCGGGTCGAGCGTATGGCCCTCGCCGGTCGAGCCGCCGGCGGCGAGGCCGTGCGCGCCGGCCGCGACAAGAAAGTCCACCTGCCCAGCCACGGCCTCCAGCGCCATCGCCCCATCGGTCCGAAACGGCGTCGTCATCGGCGGAATGACACCTGCGAGTTTCGTATGCATTTCAGCTCCCTAGTCCGAATATCGGATCTTTATTCCGCATAGCAGACTTTATCGAGCTTCCGAGCCGACCGTCAACACGGAATCGGATTTCGCATCCATCAAGGCCAACAAACGGCTCGAAAGAGCTTGACGGCCCCCACAAATTTGCCGATATGTTCCGCATCGTGGAATGAACGAGGCAACGCGTGACGCGGACCCAGCGCAAGGATCTGGTCAACTCGCTCGGCAAGATGGCAAGCATCCTGCAGTGCTTCACCAAGCACGACCGGACGCTGACGCTCGGCATGATCCAGGCGCGGACCGGCTATCCCAAGGCCACGGCCCACCGGCTGCTCGCGACGATGAAGGAGATCGGTTTCATCGAGCAGGACCGCGACCGGGAACGCTATCGCCTCGGCCTCAAGCTGTTCGAACTCGGCAGCCTCTATCTCGCCAACCTCGACCTGCACCGCGAGGCGCAGCCGCATGTCGACCGGCTCGCCAAGTTGAGCGGCGAGGTGGTGCATCTCTGCATCTTCGACGGCCTCCACGCCGTCTTCGTCGACCGGAAGGAGATGGACAGCGGCCCGAGCTCGCTCGTCATGACCATCGAGGGCGCGCCGGTCTATTGCACGGGGGTCGGCAAGGCCATCCTCGCCTTCCAGGACGAGGCGACGCTGGAGCGCGTCATCGCGGCCGGGCTCAAGGCCTTCACGGAAAGCACGATCGTCGATCCCCAGCGACTGCGCGAGGAGATGGCGGCGACGCGCAAGCGCGGCCACTCCATCGACTGGTCCGAACACCAGCGCAACCTCAACTGCGTCGCCGCCCCGATCCGCAACGCCTCGGGCAGCGTCTTCGCCTCGATCAGCGTCTCCGGCCCGGCCGAGCGCATCTCGCCGGCGCGCATCCCCGTGCTCGGCGAACTCGTCATCGAGACGGCCGACACCATCTCGCGCGCACTCGGCTGGACAGCGCCCGCGAAGCAGGCGGAAAGCCACTCCGCCCCACGCGCCGCCGCGTCCTGAGGCCATCGCCACCTCGATCATTCCGGCCGCCCGGCAGGCGCCGTCTTGTCAGGCTACGCCGTTTGGATTATCAATATCAATATCGATAATAAGAAAGCAGGGAGGATTCGGACGTGCGTCCGCGCGAGGCAGCCTATTCGGCGGTCAAACGCCGCATCATCCTCAACGACCTGCAGCCCGGCATCGCCCTGACCGAGCTCGGCCTCGCGCGCGAGCTCGGCTGCAGCCAGGGCACGGTGCGGGAGGCGCTGCTGCGCCTGCAGGAGGACGGGCTCGTCATCCGCAGCGGCCATCGCGGCACCACCGTCACGCCGCTCGACCCGGAAGAGGCCGACGAGATCATCGCGCTCCGGCGCCGCATCGAGATGCGCGGGGCCGTGCGCGCCGCGGCGGCGGTGACGGACGGCGCGCTGCAGGAGCTGCAGGCCCTGCAGGACGAGATGGAGCGGGTCGCGAGCGCCGGCGACCAGTACCGGCTCATCGAGCTCGACACCGATTTCCACCTCGCCATCTTCCGCCTCGCGGGCCTGCAGGCGCTGGAGCAGATCCTCGTGCGCTGCATCCTGCATTCGCACCGGCAGAAGCTGTGGGAGCCGCGCCATCGCCGGCCGCTGCTCGAAACGGCGCGCCGGCACCAGCCCATCTACGAGCGCCTCGCCGCGCGCGACGGCGCCGGCCTCGCCGAGGCGCTCGGCCACCACATCGACACCATCGTCGACGTTTCCTCGGAGCGTCAGTCAGCATGACCCTGCCCCTCGACCCGCATTTCCAGCCCATCTACGAGCGCATGCGCGCGGCGCCCGCCGTCGACTACCGCGCCATGGCGATGGGCGAGGCCCGACGGACTTTCGAAGAGCTGGCGAAGCCTTGGAACGTGGGCGCGCCGGAGCTTGCCGCCGTGCGTGACCTCACCGTCCCCACGGCCGCCGGCGGCATGCGGGCACGGCTCTACGAGCCGCAGGCGGACGCGCTCACGAACGGCCTCGTCGTCTTCGTGCACGGCGGCGGCTGGACCTTCGGCTCCATCGACACGCACGACGGCACCATGCGCAACCTGGCCGCGGCCTCGGGCTGCGCCGTCTTCGGCATGGATTATCGCCTCGCCCCAGAGCATCCCTTCCCCGCGCCGCTCGACGACGTCCTCGCCGCCCTCGCCTTTGCGGCCGACGGCGGGCTCGGCCGGCCCGTCGACATGGCGCGCATCGCGCTCGCTGGCGATTCGGCCGGGGCGAATCTCGCGCTCGCCGCCCTCCTCGCCCGGCGCGACAAGGGGCAGGCGCTGCCGGCAACGGCCGCCCTGTTCTACGGCTGCTATGCGCCGATCTTCGACACGGCGAGCCATGAACGCCTCGGCGACGGCAGCTTCTTCCTCGGTACCGCGATCATGCAGTGGTACTGGGGCAACTTCCTCGGCGCCCTGCCGGCGGACACGGCCGAGCTCGCCGTCCCGCTGCGCGCCGAGCTCGACGGCCTGCCGCCGCTCTATCTCAATGCGGCGGGGCTTGATCCGCTGCTCGACGACACGCTGCTGCTCGCCGAAAAGCTCGCCCACACCGGCATTCCCTTCCGCCTCGACGTGTCACCCGGCGTCGTCCACGGCTTCCTGCGCATGACGCGCGAGCTGCCGGCGGCGCGGGCGGCCATCGCGGCGGGGGCAGCGCATATCAGGGAGGTGTTCGGCCGGTAGGAGGCGGCAACTCCCCTCGGCCGCGAGGGAATCGGGGCGGCACCCCAGACAACAACACGCAAAGAACCGGAGGAGAGGACATGACCAAGGACAACATGACCCGCAAAAAGGGCATCGGGCGGCGCAGGTTCCTGCAGCTCGCCGGCGCGGGCGTGCTTGCCGCGCCCTTCGCGGGCAGCTTTCCCGCCCCGGCCGTCGCGCAGGGCGTGACGGTGCGCTGGTGGTACCATTTCGACAATCCGCAGCACTCGCCGGCCGAGCTCGTCGCGAAGTTCGAGAAGGAGAACCCCGGCATCAAGGTCGTCGCCGAAAGCATTCCGTGGGGCGGCGGCAACGACTACTACACGCGCCTCTTCGCCGCGCTCGTCGCGGGCAATGCGCCCGACTGCGCCATGGTGAAGCTCAACAACCAGGCCCGCCTCGTGGAGATGGGAGTGCTCGAGCCGCTCGACGACATGCTCAAGGGCTGGAACGCGCGCACCGACATCACCGAGGACATCTGGCAGCTCAACAAGGCGAGCGACGGCAAGCAGTATTATCTGCCGCTGCAGTACGTGGTGCTCTATCTCTACTACCGGCCGGATCTCTTCGAGCAGGCCGGCGTCGCAGCGCCGCGCACGTTCGACGACTTCCTCAAGGCGGCGAAGGCGCTCACCAAGGACGGCGTCTTCGGCTTCGGCATGCGCGGCGGCGCCGGCGGCCACGACCATTGGGGGCCGTTCGTCCTCGGCGGCGGCGCCAATTTCCGCAAGGGCGGCATGGTGAGCGACAAGGCGCTCGCCGCCAACCGCTGGTTCGTCGACCTCGGCACCAAGGAGAAAGTCTTCCCGCCGTCCGCGCCGACCGACGGCTTCCGCCAGATCATCGACGGCTTCAAGGCGGGCCGCACCGCCATGACCATCCACCACGTCGGCTCGTCCAACGAGATGGTGGAGGCGCTCGGCGACAAGGTCTCGGCCGTGCCGGTGCCGCGCGGGCCCGACGGCAACGGCTGGACCTCCTTCGGCGACGAATCGAACGCCGTCTTCTCGGCAAGCGCCAACAAGGAGGCCGCCTTCAAGTGGATCACCTTCCTGTCCACGGCCGAGAACAACGTCACCTTCAACGGCTTCACCGGCCAGCTCACCGTGACCACCTCGGGCATGGCGGACTGGAAGCTGCATCCCAAGCGCTTCGTCGAGGCGAGCGAACAGTCGCTCGCCATGGCCGGCGTGCTGCCGGACAGCCCCAAGACGGCGGATTTCGTGCGCACCGTCTGGCCGACCAACATGCAGCGCGCGCTGCTCGGCCAGATCAGCCCCGATGACATGATGCAGGCCATCGAGAAGCACTTCCACGGTTGATGGTGGCGGGGGGCCCCCCTGGCCCCCCCGCCGACCCCGGGTGGAGCGCGGCGCAATACCGCCTCCACCCGCCTTTTTCCGGAGTTTCGGCCCGTGACGAGCCTCGTGACGGCGGGAGCGCGCTCGCGCGCGCTCATGACGCCCTATGCCTTCCTGCTGCCCGCCCTCGTGGTCACGGCGGCGGTCATCCTCTTTCCCGTCCTGCAGACAGCGTGGATGAGCCTGCACGATTTCGTGCTCTTCCGCCCGCGGGACGTGCCCTTCATCGGCCTCGGCAATTTCGCGCGCATGTGGGACGACGAGGTCTTCTGGATCTCGCTCGGCCATTCCTTCCTCTGGATCGCGCTCGTCGTCGGCTTCCAGTTCCTGCTCGGGCTCGGTGCCGCGCTGCTCCTCAACGAGAGCTTCTGGTGGCGCGGCATCGCGCGCTCGCTGATCATCGTGCCCTGGGCCCTGCCGAGCGTCATCATCGGCCTGATGTGGACGTGGATGTACGACTTCAACGTCGGCGTCATCAACGACGGGCTCCTGCGGCTCGGCCTCATCTCCGAGCCGGTCGCCTGGCTCGCGCAGCCCGACACTGCCTTCTACGCCGTCATCCTCGCCCTCATCTGGCAGGGCTTTCCTTTCTTCGCCGTCGTCGTGCTCGCCGGCCTGCAGACGATCCCCGCCGAGCTCTACGAGGCGGCCGAGATCGACGGGGCGAGCCGCTTCCAGAAGCTCGTCTACGTCACCCTGCCGTCGATCTCCGAGGTGATCGCAACCGCGCTCCTGCTGCGCACCATCTGGGTGGCGAACTCGCTCGACGTGATCCTCGTCATGACCGGCGGCGGGCCGGGCTACGCCACCCACACCTTGCCGCTCTACGCCTTCCTCAAGGCCTACAGCGGCATGGAATTCGGCTATGGCGCGGCGCTCGCGCTGGTGCTCACGGCGCTCCTGCTCGTCGTCGTCTTCATCTATGTGCGCCGCGTGGCGCGGGAGCTCAGCCGATGATCGAACGCCGCTCCCGCCTCGCCCGCATCGTCCAGGTGGAGATCCCCGTCCTCCTCATCGTGCTCTTCGCGCTCGCGCCCTACGCCTGGATGGTGATCACCTCCTTCAAGCCCAACGAGGAGATCGCGCGCTGGCCGGTCGAGTACTGGCCGAGCGCGGGCACGCTGCAGCACTACCGGGACCTCCTCGCCCGCACGACCTTCGCCGGCAATCTCGCCAACAGCTTCATCGTCGCCGTCGGCGCGGTCACGGTCGGGCTTCTCGTCAGCGTGCCGGCGGCCTATGCCTTCTCACGCTTCCGCTTTCGCG
Source organism: Chelatococcus caeni (assembly GCF_014196925.1). Lineage (GTDB taxonomy): Bacteria > Pseudomonadota > Alphaproteobacteria > Rhizobiales > Beijerinckiaceae > Chelatococcus_A > Chelatococcus_A caeni. Next base: position 81,198 of record NZ_JACIEN010000007.1, read on the forward strand.
GCCGGCGCTTCCTGATGGTGCAGTTCCTGGTCGTGAACATGTTCCCGATCGTGCTCATCATCATCCCGCTCTTCGTGCTGATGCGCATGCTCGGGCTGCTCGACACCTTTCTCGGCGTCATCGCCGGGCACTCGACCTTCGCCATCCCGTTCTCGATCTGGATGATGACGAGCTACATGAACGCGATCCCGCCCGAGCTCGACGAGGCGGCGATCATGGACGGGGCGAGCCGGCTGCAGACCATCCGCCTCGTCATCCTGCCCATCGTCATGCCCGGCATCGTGACGACGGGCATCTACATCTTCGTCACCTCGTGGAACGAATACCTCTTCGCGATGATGCTGTCGGGCCAGAACGTGCGCACCGTCACGGTGGCCCTGCAGCTCTTCATCGGCGAATTCACGGTGCAATGGGGCCTGCTCACGGCGGGCGGAACGCTCGTCGCCATCCCCGTCACCATCCTCTTCCTCCTCGTACAACGGCGGCTCGTGGGCGGTCTCACGGCCGGTGCGGTGAAGTCATGACCATGAAAACGAACCCGATCGGCATCATCTCCATGTTCTATGCCCGGCCCTTCGGCCGCGAGCATTTCGCAACCTTCGCCCGGGCGAAGAAGGCCGGCTGCGACTTCGTCGAGCTGCTGGTGCCCGAGCCCGGCGAGCTCGATCTCGCCGAGACCAAAGCGGCGCTCGCCGACAACGGTCTCGGCGTGGTGCTGGCCGCCCGCGTCAGCCTCGCCCGCGACATTTCGAGCGCCGACGAGGGCGCCCGACAGGCGGGCATCCGCTATCTCGGCACCTGCGTCGAGACCGCGACGGCGCTTGGCGCGACCATCGTCGGCGGGCCGCTCTACGGCGCACCGATGGTCTTCGCCGGGCGCCCGCCCGCACCGGTCGCGGAGGACGAGCGCAAGCGGCGCATCGACCGCGTCGTCATCGGCCTGAAGGAGGCGAGCCTCAAAGCCGAAAATGCCGGCGTCACCTTCGGGCTCGAGCCGCTCAACCGCTTCGAGACGGACATCGCCAACACCACGCGCCACGGTCTCGCCATCGCCGAGGCTGTCTCCTCGCCGGCGCTCGGCGTGATGCTCGACACCTTCCACATGAACATGGAGGATCCCTCTATCCCCGATGCCATCCGCCGCGCCGGCAAGTGGCTCGTGCACTTCCAGGCCAACGAGAACAACCGCGGCTTCGTCGGATCCGGCCATATCGACTGGCCGGCGGTGGCGCGCGCCCTCGTCGACGTCGGCTACGCTGGGCCGATCACGCTCGAGCCATTCCGCCGCGACGACGAGCGGCCGGGGGTGCCGCTCGCCCAATGGCGCGCGCCGCAGCGCGATGAGGACGCTGAGCTCGCCCACAGCGTCGCCTATCTCAAGGCCGCGCTCGCCTTTGCCGGGAGGGCCTGAGCCATGACCATCCGCATCGGCTGGATCGGCTGCGGCACGCATGCCAACGAGATGCTGCTGCCGCAGCTCATCCGCCACAAGGTCACCATCGCCGCCCTCTGCGACACCGACGAGGCGCGGCTCGCCCAAACTGCGGCACGCTACGGTGTCCCGGCGCAGAACACGACGCGCGACTGGCAGGCGCTGCTGGCGCGCGAGGACATCGATGCCGTCGGCGTCGCTGCGGGCCCTGCCGTACACTTCGCCGTCGGCATGGCGGCGATGGCCCGCAAGCTGCCCGTGTTCATCGAGAAGCCGCCGGCGGCGAGCGCGCGCGAGGCCGAAGAGCTGGCCGAGGCCTCGAAGGCCGCGGACGTGCCCGTCGTGCTCGGCTTCATGAAGCGCTATTCGACGGCGAACCGCATCGCCGCCAATGTCGTCGCCCGGCCCGAATTCGGCACGCCGGCGAGCTTCCTCGGCGAGTACATGACGGCGCCAACCTATTTCGAGAAGGACCCGGACTACACCGGCTTCTACCTGCACCATTGCGTGCATTATCTCGACCTTGTGCCGTGGCTGATGGGCGAAGTCGCCGATATCGGCGTGCGCCGACACGAGCTTGCGCCCGGCAAGCTGCTGCTGCACGTCGACTTCCGCTTCGCGAGCGGCGGCATCGGCACGCTCGTCATGGGCACGCACCAGTCGCGCGGCACGCCGATGGAATGGTGGCAGGTGATGGCCGACCACCAGCGCGTCGAGGTGCGCAACGTGCACGAGGTCCGCTACTACCGCGCGCCGCCCTTCAAGGTGAGCCGCACGGACGCGAGCCTCGTCGACGGCGAGGACACGCTCGTCTGGGAGCCGAACCTGACGGTCGCCGCCAACGAGGACCACAAGGGCTATCACGCCCTGATCGGTGACTTCCTCGCGGTGGTACGAGGTGAGCAGCGCGACGTGCCCGACGCCGCCGCCGGGGCGCGGGCGATGCGGCTGCTGGAGGCGATCGTCAAGGGATGAGGCTTACCGGGTGGCCTCCCGGCGCGACAGCGCCGCGGCCACCCAGAAGCCGACGGCGAGAAGGCTGCCTCCGGCGATGATGCCGACGAGCACCGCATCGTAGGATCCGGCTGCGGCCCATATGGCTGCGGCGCCCACGGGCGCGAAGGCCTTGGCCACGGTGGCGGGCGCCGTGAGCGCGCCGTTGACGGCGCCGTAGGCGTCGCGCGTCAGCATCTCCGGCACGGCGAGGCCGCGCACGATGGTCATGATGCCGTTGGCGCCGCCATAGAGCGCGGCGACCACGGCGATGAGCGCGAAGCTCGGCGGCAGTGCGGCGAGCATCAGGAGCGCGAGCGGAAAGACGGCGACGACCGCCGAGCCGATCGCCCTCACCGAGGCGCGCGCGGCGAACAGCCAGACGAGAACGCGCCCCGTCACCTGCGCCGGGCCGATGATCGCCATGGCCGCCACCACCGAGGCGGATGCAAAGCCCTTTTCCGTCAGCAGCGGATAGAGATGGAAGGTGAAGGCCGAGAAGGTCGCGGCATAGGCGGTGAAGGCGAGCGCCAGGGCCCAGAAGACCGGGCGACGCACCGCGGCGGCGACGGCGGCGCGCCCGCCGGGCGGCGGGGCCGCATCGGCGTGGCGCACCGGCATGGCATCGGCCCTCGGATCGATGACCGCCGCATAGAGGCCTGCGCAGACGAGGAGATTGACGGCGCCGAGGACCATGAGCGCCCCGCGCCAGCCGAGGCCGGACAGCAGCAATTCGACGAGCGGGATGAAGACGGTGGAGGCGAAGCCGCCCCACAGGCTCAGCGCCGTGATGCCGGCCCGGGCCTCGCCCGCGCCCGTGCGGCGCGCGACAACGGCGAAGGCGGCCTCGTAGAGCGTCGCGGCCTGCAGGGCACCGATGCCGGCGACGGCGAGATAGAAGACCGGCAGGCTCTCGACCTGCGACCACAGGAGCAGCAGCAGCCCGGCGAGCGCCGAGCCACCGGCCATCACCGCGCGGCCGTGGCCGCGATCGATGGCCGAGCCGACGGGATAGGCGGCGAGGCCGCCGAGCACGAGCCCGAGCGTCGCCGCGCCGTAGAGCTGCGGCTTGTCCCAGCCGAGATCGCGGCCCATCGCCTCCGCGATCTGGGGGAAGCTGTAGTAGAGCGAGCCCCACGAGCAGATCTGGCCGATGCCGAGGCCGGTGATGAAGAAGCTGCGCCCACCGGCGGGCGCGGTGGCGGGCGCAGCTGTCGTCATGGCAGGCTCAGCGCTTCAGGCCGCTCACGTCGCGCACGGCGCCGCGGGCGGCGCTGGTCGTCAGGGCCGCATAGGCCTTGAGAGCGGCCGAGACGGCGCGCTTGCGCGGGGCGGCCGGCTGCCAGGCGGCAGGGCCCTTCGCCTCCATGGCGGCGCGGCGGCGGGCGATCTCCTCCTCCGCCACGGCGAGGTGGATGCGCCGGTTCGGGATGTCGATCTCGATGACGTCCTCCTCCTCGACGAGGCCGATGGTGCCGCCCTCGGCCGCCTCCGGCGAGACGTGGCCGATGGACAGGCCCGAGGATCCGCCGGAGAAGCGCCCGTCGGTGACGAGGGCGCAGAGCTTGCCGAGGCCCTTCGACTTCAGGTAGCTTGTCGGATAGAGCATCTCCTGCATGCCCGGGCCGCCGCGCGGCCCCTCATAGCGGATGAGCACGATCTCGCCGGCCTTGACCTTGTTGCCGAGGATGCCCTCGACCGCCGCGTCCTGGCTCTCGAAGATGCGGGCGGGGCCGGAGAATTTCAGGATCGATTCATCGACGCCGGCCGTCTTCACGATGCAGCCGTCCTCGGCGAGGTTGCCGTAGAGCACGGCGAGGCCGCCGTCCTTCGAATAGGCGTGCTCCGCCGCGCGGATGACGCCCTTTTCGCGGTCGAGGTCGAGGTCGTCCCAGCGCCGGTCCTGGCTGAAGGCGACCTGCGTCGGCACGCCGCCGGGCGCGGCCTTGTAGAACGTGCGCACGCTCTCGCTGTCGGTGCGGGCGATGTCCCAGCGGTCCAGCGCCTCGGCCATCGTCGTGCTGTGCACGGTCGGCAGGCTGGTGTCGATGAGGCCGACGCGATCGAGCTGGCCGAGGATGGCCATGATGCCGCCCGCCCGGTGCACATCCTCCATGTGGATGTTGCTGACGGCCGGGGCCACCTTGCACAGGACGGGCACGCGCCGCGACAGGCGGTCGATGTCGCTCATCGTGAACGGCACCTCGCCCTCGTTCGCGGCGGCGAGAAGGTGCAGAACCGTGTTGGTCGAGCCGCCCATGGCGATATCGAGCGTCATGGCGTTCTCGAAGGCCTTGAAGCTGGCGATGGCGCGCGGCAGCACCGAGGCGTCGTCCTGCTCGTAATAGCGGCGGGCGAGGTCGACGATGAGGTGGCCGGCCTCGACGAACAGGCGCTTGCGGTCGGCGTGGGTCGCGAGCGTCGAGCCGTTGCCCGGCAAAGCGAGGCCCAGCGCCTCGGTGAGGCAGTTCATGGAATTGGCCGTGAACATGCCCGAGCACGAGCCGCAGGTCGGGCAGGCCGAACGCTCGATGACCTTCACGTCTTCGTCCGAGACGGTGTCGTCGGCGGCCGCGACCATGGCGTCGATCAGGTCGAGCGCCTTCTCCTTGCCGTTGAGGACGACCTTGCCGGCCTCCATCGGCCCGCCGGAGACGAAGACCGTCGGGATGTTGAGGCGCATGGCCGCCATCAGCATGCCGGGCGTGATCTTATCGCAGTTGGAGATGCACACCATGGCGTCGGCGCAATGCGCATTGACCATGTATTCGACGCTGTCGGCGATGATCTCGCGCGAGGGCAGGCTGTAGAGCATGCCGTCGTGGCCCATGGCGATGCCGTCGTCGACCGCGATGGTGTTGAATTCCTTGGCGACGCCGCCCGCCGCCTCGATCTCGCGCGCCACAAGCTGGCCGAGATCCTTCAGGTGCACGTGGCCGGGCACGAACTGGGTGAAGGAATTGACGACGGCGATGATCGGCTTGCCGAAATCGCCATCCTTCATGCCGGTGGCGCGCCACAGGCCGCGGGCACCGGCCATGTTGCGGCCGTGGGTCGAGGTACGCGAGCGATAGCTGGGCATCGGGTCTTCCATATCCTGGCGCCTTGCGGCGCCGTCCTTGAGCGTGAGCGGGCTTTTTCTTATGGCTGTTCCAATGAGGCAAGGGACAATGCCAGCGAACGCAAGGAAAAGCCATGCGCACGAGCGCATGGCTGGCGACTGCTGCGCACAAAGCCGCGCGGGAGCTGCCGTTGGCTGAGATCATCGACATCGACGATGCGGGCGACCCGCGCATCGCCGCCTATCGCGACGTGCGCGAGCGCGACCTCGTCGGCCGGCAGGGCCACTTCATCGCCGAGGGCGAGGTGGTGCTGCGCGTGCTCTTGACGCGCGCCGTCCACCGCACGCGCTCGTTGCTCGTGGCCGCCAACCGTTTCGACAGCCTCGGCGATCTTCTGGCACGGATGCCGGCAGACGTGCCGGCTTACCGGGCCGCGCCGGCCGTGATGGACGCCATCGTCGGCTTCCACATCCATCGCGGCATCCTGGCGCTTGGCGAGCGGGCGCCGATGCCGGGAGCGGCCGAGCTCCTCGCCCAACTGCCTGAGGAGGCGCTCGTCGTCGTCGGCCTCGGCATCGCCAACCATGACAATGTCGGCGGCATCTTCCGCAATGCCGCCGCCTTCGGCGCCGCGGCCGTGCTGCTCGACGCGGCGAGCTGCGATCCGCTCTACCGCAAGGCAATCCGCGTCTCCGTCGGCGCGAGCCTCATCGTGCCCTCGGCCCGCATCGGCGAGGGCGAGGACGTCGTGACCCTCATGGAGCGGCACGGCTTCGTTCCCCTCGCGCTGAGCCCGTCGGGCGCAACGCCACTTGCGCAGCTCGCGCGTCCGGCCCGGGCCGCCATCCTCCTGGGCACGGAGGGGCCGGGCCTGCCGGCCGGCGTCATGGCGCGCGCTCACACCGTCACCATCCCCATGGCGCACGGCTTCGATTCCCTCAACGTCGCGACGACGAGCGGCATCGTGCTCTACCACCTGTCACAGGTGGCAAAGCGCCGTCACGACGAGGAGGGTGCACCCTCCGCTTCCTGAAAACGGCCTCCTGCCCCAGCCGGCCTGGGTCGACGCCGTCAGCTTGCCCCTTCGAGAGCGCAGATCGTCACGAAGACGATCATGGAACCGAGCACACCGAGAAGCTGGATCGTCAACTCCATGTTCTCTCTCCCTGTGACCCCTAAACGTCACGCCGCCGCCGGCGCAGAGAGCGTGCGCCGGCGGCCGACCCGAAAACGCCTGATCTTGTCGGGCGCTACAAGCGTCCCATCAGTGCGAGAATGAGAACGACGACAAGGATGAGGCCCAGGAGGCCGCTGGGGTAATAACCCCAGCCCGCGCTGTAGGGCCAGCTCGGCAGAGCGCCGATGAGCAACAATATCAGTATGACGATCAGTATCGTGGACATGGCGTTCCACCCCTTGACTTAAGCGAGTGTCATGGGAACGCACGAAGGGGCCATTCTGTTTCAAGCAGGCTATAATTTATTGTTCGTCCGGCGCCCGGCGCCCGATGTGGAGGCGAGACGATGAAAGCCCGCACCCTCACCCTTGCCCTGTTGACCGCCGCGGCCGTCGCCGGCCCGGCCGCGCAGGCCCTCGCACAGTCGCGGCCCTATGCGCCGGGGCTCACCTGCCGCGCGCTCGTCGGCATCGTCGCCTCGCGCGGAGCCGTCGTCGTCTCGACGAGCCAGACGACCTACGACCGCTATGTCGCCAATCGCAGCTTCTGCTACCCGACGCAGGTCACACGCCCCGCCTGGGTGGTCGCCGCGGACACCCCACGCTGCTTCATCGGCTATACCTGCAAGGAATTCGAGATCGACGACTGGTGGTGAGATGCCCGCCCGGGCGACGGCCGCCGCCGGCGGGCGGCCGTGCGCGTGCCGAAGCGCCGCGGCCCGGCCAGGCAGGCGAGCGCGAGGATCAGCCCTGCGACAGTCGCGATCATCCCCGCGGCACTGACGCTGTAGGCGGCGCCGAGCCACAGCGGGCCGTAGCCGGCCAGCACATAGCCGGCGATGGCCGAGACGACGGCGAAGGCGACGCTCCAGCCGAGCTGGGGCACGAGCCGGTCGGTCATCAGCCGCGCGGCGGCCGGCGGGCAGATGAACATGGCGATGACGATGATCGAGCCCACGGCATCGAAGGCCGCGACCGCCGCCACCGCCACCATGACGATGAGGGCGAAGCCCACGGGTCCGGGCCGGGCGCCGACACTCTCCGCGAATGTCGCATCGAAGGTGCCGATGACGAGCTCCTTCCAGAAAACAAGCAGGAACACGACCACGGCGAGCGTGACGAGCGCCAGGCGCGGCAGCTGCGGCGGCAGGGCCGCGAGCGCGCCCGGATCGAGCAGCGCCGGCCAGCCGGCCCCGCCCGCGAGCCAGATGAGACTTTCCAGATTGCCGTAGAGCGCATGCTCGACGTCGAGATGCACGGAGCTCGTGTCCGACTGCTCGAGCAGCAGCACGCCCGCGGCGAAGAGCGTGGTGAAGACGACGCCCATGGCCGCGCCCGGCTCGACGCGGCCGACCCGGCGCACCACCTCGATGAGCAGGACGGCGAGGACGGCGGCGATGCCGGCGCCGAGCAGCATGGCCCCGGCCGCGACGGTGCCGGTGAAGATGAAGGCGCCGACGATGCCCGGCAGCACCACATGGCTCACCGCATCGCCGATGAGGCTCTGGCGGCGCAGCACGAGGAAGTTGCCGAGCAGCGCGCAGGAGACGCAGACGAGGATGCCGATGGTAATCGGCACAAGGCTGAGGACGACGAAATCGGTGCCCATCACCGTGCTCCTGCCCCGGCCGGATCGAGACGCGCTGCAAGGTCGGCCACCACGTCCGGCGGCAGGGCCTTGGCGATGGGCGCAAGGCCCTGATGGTCGAGGGCCGCCGCCTCGTCGGGATGCAGCCGACGATAGAGCCCCCATAGGGCCTCCTCGCGCACGGCGGCCGCCGCGGCGGCGCGGCCTTCGAGCGTCGCGACACCGTCGGCGCGGATATGCCCGGCCCGGCGCAGCACCTTGATGGTCAGGGGATCGTAGATGGCCTCGCCGCGGGCGAGGGCGAGCAGGCCCTGGCGCTCGTGCACGCGCCGCCGGAAACGCAGGCGCGTGGCAAGGCCGGACATCAGGCCGCGGACGGGCGACAGGACAAGCGAGAGGGCGAAGAAAGCGGCGGCGGTGAGCACGATGACCGCCCCGGTCGGCAGGCCCCGGTCCGAGGCGGAGATGGCGGCGCCGACATAGCCTGCAGCGGCGCCGAAGGCGGCGGCGATGAGCACCATGCGCTCCGGCCGGTCGGTCCAGAACCGCGCCGTCACCGGCGGGATGATGGTGAGCGCGACGATGAGCACGAGGCCGGCCACCTTGAGGCCGATGACCGTGACGGCGAGCAGCACGCCCATCATGGCAAGGTCGGTGAGGCGCACGTCGATGCCGCGCGTCGCGGCATAGCCCTCGTCGAAGCACACCAGCGTAAAGGGCCGGCGCAGCACGAAGATGGCGGCTCCCGTGGCAAGCGCGGCGACGGCGATGGTCTCCGCCTCCGAGCGCAGCATGCCGGCGGTCGAGCCCAGGAGATAGCCGGCGATGCCGGCCTGCCCGCCGGTCTGCAGCGACTGGATGACGGTGAGCAGCACGATGCCGAAGCCGAAGAAGACGGACAGGACCGCACCGATGGCCGCATCCTCGGTGAGACGCGTGCGGCGGGTGATCCACTCGACGCAGAAGAGGCCGAGGGCGGCGCTGAGCGCCGCACCCGCCATGAGCGCGACGATGTTGCGCCCGTCGCCGGTCAGGAGCGCCATCAGGATGAAGGCGAGCGCGAGGCCCGGCAGCGTGCCGTGGCTGACGGCATCGCTGACGAGCGAGCGCTTGCGCAGGAGCACGAAGGCGCCGATGGCCCCGGCGCTGCCGCCGAGGATGGCCGCGCCGATGGTGACGAGGGCGGTGTTGTAGCCTGCACCGAGGGCGAGCGCCGTGAGGAAGGCCGTCATCGCCCCTCCCCCGCCGCTTCCCGCCCCACCGCGACCTCCTCCACATGGGCGGCCGCGAGACGCCCGCCGTAGGTCGCCTGCAGGTTGTGCGAGGTGAAGGTGGCGGCAACGGGCCCGTCGGCGATCTTGCGCACGTTCACGAGCAGGACATGGTCGAAATAGTCGGGCACCGTGGCGAGGTCATGGTGCACGCAGACGATGGTCTTGCCGGCGCCGTTGAGCTCCTTGAGCACGGCGATGATGGCGCGCTCGGTGGCCGCATCGACGCCGGCGAAGGGCTCGTCCATCACATAGAGGTCCGCCTCCTGCGCGAGCGCGCGGGCGAGAAAGACGCGCTGCTGCTGGCCGCCGGAGAGCTGTCCGATCTGCCGGTCGGCGAAGGCCGCCATGCCGACGCGTTCGAGGCAGGCGAGCGCCTTTTCGCGATGGCGGCGGCCGGCGAAGCGCAGGAAGCCGATCTCGCGGTAGAGCCCCATCAGCACGACGTCGCGCACGGTCGCGGGGAAATCCCAGTCGACGCTGGCACGCTGCGGCACATAGGCGATGCGGTGGCGCGCCTTCTCATAAGGGGCCCCGAAGACCGTGACCTCGCCGGCGACGCGCGGCACGATGCCGAGCGCCGCCTTGATGAGCGTCGACTTGCCGGCGCCGTTCGGGCCGACGATGGCAACCATCGCCCCCTTCGGCACGACGAAGTCGATCGAGAACAGCACCGGCTTCTCGCCATAGCTGACCGTCAGCCCGCTGATGGCGAGCGGACTGTCGGGATGGCTCTGGCCGAGCGTGCGGCCGTGGTCGGCAATCAGGGTCGGGGCACTCATGGCGTCATGTTCCTGACATCAGGTATCCTGGCGTCATGCCTCTTCAGTCGACCGGGTCGAGCTTGCCCTGAAAGCCGAGGGCCGGCGCGTCGCCGCCGAGGGCCCGGGCGATGGTCGTGAGGTTGTGGTCGATCATGCCGACATAGGTGCCTTCGTAGGTGCCCGGCCGACCCATGGCGTCGGAATAGAGTTCGCCGCCGATGACCACCTTGTGGCCGCGCGCCGCCGCCCCCTCGATGAGGGCCTTGACGTTGCGGTCCGGCACCGAGGTCTCGACGAAGATCGCGCCGATCCTGCGCCCGACCAATGTGCCGACGAGATCCTCGATGTGCTTGAGCCCCGCCTCGCTCTCGGTCGAGATGCCCTGGATGCCGAGCACCTCGAAGCCATAGGCGCGGCCGAAGTAGCGGAAGGCGTCGTGCGCGGTGACGAGGACGCGCGCCTCGGCCGGCACGCTCGCCATGGCCCGCTCGCCATAGGCCGCGAGCGCGTCAATCTCGCCGAGATGGGCATCGGCATTGCGGCGGAAGGTCTCCTCGCCGGCCGGGTCGAGCGCGATCAGCGCGTCGCGCGCGGCCAAAACGACGCCCTTCCACATGCGCGGCGCCATCCAGACGTGCGGATCGTAGCGCCCCTCATAATCCTCGTGCGCCAGCAGCTCCGTCTTCGGCAGGGTGTCGGCGAGGGCAATGACCTTCTTGTGCTTCGCAAGGTCAACGAAGAAGGCCTCGAGCTGCGCCTCGAGATAGAGCCCGTGCCACATGACGGCATCGGCCTTCGTCATGGCGACGATGTCCGCGCGGGTCTGGCGATAGGTGTGCGGGTCGACGCCCGGACCCATCAGGGCCTTCACCTCGGCCCGGTCGCCCGCTACCTGGCGCACGGCATCGGCGATCATGCCCGTCGTGGCGACGATGGCGAGCCTGCCTGCCGGCGGCGTCTGCGCCGCTGCCGGGCCGGCCGCGGCGGCGAAGGCGAGCAGGGCACCGGCCGCCATGGCCATGAGGCTGCGTCGCGAAGCACCGGGCATGAGGCATCTCTCCTTGTTGCGAATGAATTGCAATTGCAGATATAGGCTGCACGCTTCCGCCGCGCAAGTGCAAATGAGTTGCATTACGAAGTTGGCATCCCGCACCCGCAACGGCGTGCCCCCGGCAAGGTTCCGCGCGCGGGCACTTTGCCGCATCGGGAAAGGAGGAAAGGCGGGCGCCGAGCACAGCCGAATCCGGCGTTCTTTGATCCGCATCAAACAACTGGTCGCCGGCTCGTCCTATGGCCTTGAAGGACGGGTGGATTCTCACGCCCGTCGCAGGGGTCCAGGAGCGGAGCGGGAGCAACGCCACCATGATATCGGAACTGACGAGGGGCGAGAGGCGGCTGGCCCTTGCCGTACTGACGGCCGTGGCGACATTCGGCCTTGCCCTGGCCATCGCCGGCCGGGGAGACATTCTCGCCGTGCACGGCGGGCTCATCATGGCCTCGGCCGTCATCCTGATGTTCTTCGTCATCGCCGGCTTCTATGCGCCGGAGCCGGGCGAGGAGCGCCTCGCCCAGTATTACGACACGCCGACGAAGGCCGGCGTCGTGCTCGCCATGATCTGGGGCGTCATCGGCATGGGCGTGGGCGACTGGGTCGCCTGGCTGCTCGTCTATCCGGACATGACCTTCGACGCCGCCTGGGCGAGCTTCGGCCGCCTCAGGCCGGTGCACACCTCCGGCGTCATCTTCGGCTTCGGCGGCAACGCGCTCATCGCCACCTCCTTCCACGTCCTGCAGCGCACGTCCCGCGCCCGCCTGCCCGACCAGTTCAGCCCGTGGTTCGTGCTCGTCGGCTACAACCTCTTCTGCCTCATCGCGGCGAGCGGCTATCTCCTCGGCATCACCCAGTCGAAGGAATATGCCGAGCCCGAGTGGTACGCCGACCTGTGGCTCGTCGTCGTGTGGGTCGTCTATTTCTCGATCTACCTGCGCACGCTGATGCGCCGGCAGGAGCCGCACATCTACGTGGCCAACTGGTACTACATGGCCTTCATCCTGGTCGTGGCCATCCTGCACATCGTCAACAACCTCGCCGTGCCGATCTCCTTCGGCAGCGCCAAGAGCTACTCCGCCTTCTCGGGCGTGCAGGATGCGATGACGCAGTGGTGGTACGGCCACAACGCGGTCGCCTTCTTCCTCACCGCCGGCTTCCTCGGGATGATGTACTACTACCTGCCCAAGCGCGCGGGCCGGCCGGTGTTCTCCTACCGCATGTCGATCCTCGGCTTCTGGGGCATCACCTTCATGTACATGTGGGCGGGCTCGCACCACCTGCACTACACGGCCCTGCCGCAATGGGTGCAGACGCTCGGCATGACCTTCTCGATCATGCTGATCGTGCCCTCGTGGATGGCGGCGGCGAACGCCCTGCTCACCCTCAACGGCGCCTGGCACAAGGTGCGCGACGACGCCACGCTGCGCTTCATGATGCTGGCGGCGGTGTTCTACGGCCTCTCGACCTTCGAGGGCTCGTTCATGTCGATCCGCGCCGTCAACTCGCTCTCGCACTACACGGACTGGACCGTCGGCCACGTGCATGCCGGCGCGCTCGGCTGGGTGGCGCTCATCACCTTCGGCTCGATCTATGCCGTCGTGCCGTGGGTCTGGAAGCGGCCGGCCATGTATTCCAACAAGCTCGTCGAGGTGCACTTCTGGCTCTCGCTGGCGGGCACGCTCGTCTACGTCTTCGCGATGTGGAACTCGGGCATCATCCAGGGCCTGATGTGGCGCACCTATAACGAGGGCGGCACGCTCGCCTATTCCTTCATCGACTCGCTCGTGGCGATGCGGCCCTACTACATCGCCCGTGCCATCGGCGGCCTCCTCTTCGCCATCGGCGCGGTCGTCGGCCTCTACAACGTGTGGATGACCATCCGCGAGGCTTCGGCCGAGCGGGCCGACGAGCCCGACGCGCCCGTCGTCCCCGCCCTCGCCCGGTCGCTCCAAGCGGGAGAATGATTGAGATGTTCGGCATCCATCAAAAGCTCGAACGCAACGCCATCGGCTTCGTCGTCGCCATCATCGTGGTGTCGAGCATCGGCGGCTTCATGGAGATCGCCCCGCTCTTCACCATCGACGAGACGGTCGAGGAGGCGCCCGACATGCGCGTCTACACGCCGCTCGAACTCGCGGGGCGCAACATCTACATCCGCGAGGGCTGCTATGCCTGCCACTCGCAGATGATCCGCACCCTGCGCGACGAGGTGGAGCGCTACGGGCCCTATTCGCTGGCGGTCGAGTCGAAATACGACCACCCGATGCTCTGGGGCTCCAAGCGCACGGGGCCGGACCTCGCCCGCATCGGCGGCAAATATTCCGACGCCTGGCACGTCGCGCATCTCATCAACCCGCGCGACGTGGTGCCGGAATCGATCATGCCGGCCTACCGCTGGCTCGCCGAGACGCCGCTCAAGGTGAACGACCTCTCCGACCATCTCGCCGCCCAGCGCGTGGTCGGCGTGCCCTACACGGACGAGATGATCGCCAACGCCACCGCCGACGCCTATGGCCAGGCGATGCCGGACGGCCCCTTCGCGGCCGGCGTCACCGCCCGCTACGGCGAGGCCACCAACGTGCGCGCCTTCGACGGCAAGCCCGAGCGGGTGAGCGAGATGGATGCGCTCGTCGCCTACCTGCAGGTTCTCGGCCGCCTCACGGACGCCGCCCACCAGCAGACCGCATCGACCGAAGGGGCGAAGCCATGATCGACCACGACACGCTCGTCGCATTCTCCAAGTCCTACGGCCTCTTCTACCTCATGGCGATGGCCATCACCGTCGTCGCCTACACCTTCTGGCCCTCCAACAAGGAGCGGTTCGAGGAAGCCGCCAAGAGCATCATCGACGACGAGGACATGCCATGTCGGTAGGCGAGCACGATCCCTACACCGGCCAGCGGATGACCGGGCACGAGTGGAACGGCATCAAGGAGCTGAACACCCCCGTCCCCAGGGCGGTGTGGTTCTTCCTCTCCATCACCGCCGTCTTCGCCTTCGTCTATTGGGTGCTGATGCCGGCCTGGCCGCTCGGCGTGACCTATACGAAGGGCCTGCTCGGCATCGACCAGCGCGAGATCGTGCGCGAGAGCGTCGCCGAGGCCGCGCGCCAGCGCAGCTGGGCGCAGCGCGTCGCGCAGGACGACTACGCCACCATCCAGGCGGATGCCGGCCTGATGCAGAAGGTGCGCGAGAGCGGCCGCGCCCTCTTCGGCGACAATTGCGCGGTCTGCCACGGCACCTCCGGCAAGGGCGGACCGGGCTATCCCAACCTCGCGGCCCGCGCCTGGCTGTGGGGCGGCACGCCGGACGCCGTGGCGGAGACGATCCGCGTCGGCATCAACAGCGGCCATCCCGACGGCCGCATCGCCCAGATGCTCGCCTTCGGCCGCGACCAGATGCTCGACCGCGCGGCCGTGCTCAACGTCGTCACCTATGTGCAGTCGCTGAGCGACCCGACCCTCGCCAGCGGGCCGGAGAAGGCAGCGGTCGTCGCCGGCAAGGAGGTCTACGACGCCAACTGCGCCTCCTGCCATGGGCCGGAGGGCAAGGGCAGCACCGACGTAGGGGCGCCCGACCTGACGGACAGCTTCTGGATCTACGGCGGCGACCGCCAGTCGATCTTCAACACCGTCTACGGCGGCCGCCAGGGCCATATGCCGGCGTGGGAGACGCGGCTCTCGGAACTCGACCGCAAGATCCTCACGCTCTACGTGCTCGACCTTAGCGGAGGCAAGTGAGCCATGACGGCGAGGACGCAAGGCAGGGAGCCAACCGGACATCCGGCCCGCAGGCCCTGGTCGCGGGGGCGCCTCACCGCGCTCCTCATCGTCGCCGCGGCGGCCGCGGTGATCGTCGGGGCGAACGCGCATCTCGTCGTGGTGGCGCTGTCCTCGCAGCCGGACTGCGTCACCCATCTCAAGGCACCGGGCGGGGGCGAAGGCGCCTTCCGCGCGGCGAAGTCATCCTGCTGAGCGGACCGAGCGAGGGGAAAAGGACATGAGCACAGTTGCGCACGAAGCGCCGGTCAAGCCCGCCCGCGTCGATCTCGACCGCGGACTGCCGGCATCGGAGGCCCTCACCTGGCTCCGGAAGGGCTGGCGGGATTTCACGATGCAGCCGGGGGTGAGCCTCGTCTACGGCCTCCTCGTCTTCGCCGTGTCGCTCGCCACCATCTGGGGGCTCTTCGCCCTCGATTTCGACTACATCCTCTTCCCGGCCCTCGCCGGCTTCATGGTGGTCGGGCCCGTGCTCGCCATCGGCCTCTACGAGAAGAGCCGGCGCCTCGCCGAGGGGCGGCGGGCGAGCCTTATCGCCATGATCTTCGTCAAGGCGGCCTCGACGGGGCAGATCCTCTTCACCGGCGCGCTCCTGATGATGCTGATGCTGGTGTGGATGCGGGCGGCCGTCATCATCTACGCGCTGTTCTTCGGCTGGCAGCCCTTCGTGCCGGGCCTCGGGCCCATCGCGGCGATGCTGTTCGCCACGCCGCTCGGCCTTGCCATGCTCGTCGTCGGCAGCCTCGTCGGGGCGCTGTTCGCCGCCTTCTCCTTTGCCATCAGCGCCTTCTCCATCCCGATGCTGCTCGACCGGCGCGTCGACGCCTTCACGGCCATGGGCAAGAGCATGGCGCTCGTGTGGAACAACCTGCCTGTGATGCTCGCCTGGGGCGCCGTCGTGCTCGCGCTCTTCCTCGCGAGCCTCGCGACGGGCCTCCTCGGGCTCCTCATCACCTTCCCGGTGCTCGGCCACGGCACCTGGCACGCCTACAAGGCCATCGCGCAGGAGGAATGACCCCATGAGCTGCTGCGGGCCGGCCACGCTCGCCCTCGCCGCCGCGCCCGCGGGCGCGGAAGGAGGGCCCTCGCGGGAGGAGATCGTCCTCGCCAGCCATCGCATCGGCGAGGGCCTGTGGCAGACGGACCTGTCCGTGCCGGCCGTGCATTGCGGCGCCTGCATGCGCACGGTCGAGAACGCGCTCGGTCGCATCGACGGCGTCGAGGGCGCGCGCGTCAACCTCTCCACGCGCCGCGTCTCGGTGCGCTGGCGCGAGGTGGCGGACCCGAGCGCCTTCGTCCCGACGCTTGCGGCCATCGGCTATCCCGCCCATCTCGACGACCCGGCAGCCGACGAGCGCGACGAGACGCTCTCCAGCCTCGTGCGTGCGCTCGCGGTGGCGGGCTTCGGCGCGATGAATATCATGCTGATGTCGGTAGCGGTGTGGTCCGGCGCCGAGGCCGGCGCACGCGACCTCTTCCACCTCATTTCCGCCGCCATCGCCCTGCCGACCATCGCCTATTCCGGCCGCGTCTTCTTCAGTTCCGCCTGGAACGCGCTCAGCCACGGGCGCACCAACATGGACGTGCCGATCTCCATCGGCATCCTCATCGCCTTCGGCATGAGCCTCTACGACACGCTGAACAGCGGCGCCCATGCCTATTTCGACGCGGCCGTGTCGCTCATCTTCTTCCTGCTCATCGGCCGCACGCTCGACCATGTCATGCGCGAGCGCGCGCGCACCGCCGTCAAGGGCCTCGCACGTTTCGCCGCGCGCGGCGCCCATGTGGTCCATGGCGACGGACGGCAGGAATACCTGCCGCTCGCCGAGATCGCCCCCGGCATGACGCTGATGGTGGCCGCGGGCGAGCGCATCCCGGTCGACGGCGAGATCATCGCCGGGCAGTCGGACATCGACTGCTCGCTGGTCAACGGCGAGAGCCTGCCGCGCGAGGCCGGCCCGGGCACCGCCGTCGAGGCCGGCACGCTCAACCTCACCGGGCCCGTGACCATGCGGGCGCGAGCGGCGGCGAAGGATTCCTTCCTCGCCGAGATGGTGCGCCTCATGGAGGCGGCGGAAGGCGGACGCTCGCGCTACCGGCGCCTCGCCGACCGGGCGGCCTCGCTCTATGCGCCTTTCGTCCACGCGGCTGCGCTCGTCACCTTCATCGGCTGGATGCTCGTCGGCGGCGGCTGGCACCAGTCGCTCACCGTCGCGGTCGCCGTGCTCATCATCACCTGCCCCTGCGCGCTGGCGCTCGCCGTGCCGATGGTGCAGGTGGTCGCCGCCCGCCGTCTCTTCGAGGCGGGCATCATGGTGAAGGACGGGGGCGCGCTGGAGCGCATCACCGAGGTCGATACCGTCGTCTTCGACAAGACAGGCACGCTGACGCTCGGGGCGCTGGCGCTCACGAATACCGGCAACATCGCGCCGGCCGACCTTGCCGTCGCCGCGGCCATCGCCGCCCATTCGCGCCATCCGCACGCGCGGGCCATCGCTGCCGCCGCACAGGACCGGGTGCGGCTGGCGCCCGTCTTCGACAGTGTCGGCGAACATCCCGGCCTCGGTCTCGAGGCGACGGCCGGCGGCCACGTCTACCGCCTCGGCCGCGCGGCCTGGGCGCTCAGCGACACCAGCGGCATCACCGGCACCGTGCTCTCGCGCAACGGCCGCCTCATCGCCGGCTTTTCCTTCGCCGACCGGCTGCGGCCGGGCGCACAGCAGGCGGTGCGGGCACTCCAGGCCGAGGGGCTCAGGATCGTCCTCCTCTCTGGCGATCGCAGCGACGAGGTCCTGCGCCTTGCCGCCGAGCTCGGCATCGACGAATGCGCGGGCGACCTCGTACCGGGCGACAAGGTGGCGGCCCTCGCCGCGCTCGCCGCCGAGGGCCGCAAGGTGCTGATGGTGGGCGACGGCCTCAACGACGCGCCGGCGCTCGCCGCCGCGCATGCCTCGATGGCGCCGGCCACGGCTGCCGATATCGGCCGCAACGCAGCCGATTTCGTCTTCCTGCGCGACGGGCTCGAGGCCGTGCCGGCGGCGCTCGGCCTCTCCCGCGCGGCGCAGGTGCTGACCCGCCAGAACCTCGCCCTCGCGCTCATCTACAACGCCATCGCCCTGCCCTTCGCGGTGCTCGGCTTCGTGACGCCGCTCCTCGCCGCCATCGCCATGTCGTCGTCGTCGGTGATCGTGGTGGCGAATGCGCTGCGCCTCGGCCGCGCCGACGGCGGCACCCGCGAGCCGGGCCGGCGCGCCGCCCGGATGTCGGAGGCACACGCATGAGCGACTTCTTCTATCTCATCCCGCTGTCGCTGGGCCTCGGCTTCGTCGGGCTCGCCGTCTTTCTCTGGTCGCTGCGCGGCGGCCAGTACGAGGATCTCGACGGCGCCGCCGAACGCGTCCTCGACGACGAGGACGCGCCCATCCTGCCGCAGAGACGGACCGTCCCGGGCCAAGGCTGAACCCCGCATCATCGCAACGGAAGCGGCAGCCGGTGGAGCAGGGCTTCGC
Organism: Chelatococcus caeni; assembly: GCF_014196925.1. Lineage (GTDB taxonomy): Bacteria > Pseudomonadota > Alphaproteobacteria > Rhizobiales > Beijerinckiaceae > Chelatococcus_A > Chelatococcus_A caeni. Next base: position 99,823 of record NZ_JACIEN010000007.1, read on the forward strand.
CGGCTCGATCATGCGCTGCATGCAGAGCAGCTGCGCGAACTGCAGCATGGATATAATAACTATGCTTATTATATGTCGGCCTGACGAGAGGCGGCCCGCGCTGCCGACCCGGAGGCCGACATGGCCAGCAACGACAATTTCCTCAGCGAGATCTTCGACGTCGCCCGGCTGATCCGGGCCCACGCCGACAAGCGCGCCCGCGAGCACGGCATGAGCCGTGCCCAGTGGGTCATCCTGATGAAGCTCGACCAGCAGCCGGGCCTGTCGCAGCAGGAACTCGCCGACCTCATCGAGGTGGAGCCCATCTCCATCGGTCGCCTCATCGATCGGCTGGCCGAGCGCGGGCTGGTCGAGCGGCGCCGCGATCCGAAGGATCGCCGCGTCTGGCGGCTGCACCTCCTGTCCGCCGCCGGGCCTGTCCTGCGGGAGATCACCGCCTACAAGACGGCCCTCGTGGAAAGCGCGACCGAGGGGGTGCCCAGCGAGGCGCTCGCGGACCTCTCGCGCACGCTTCTCATGGTCAAGAACAATCTCGCGGCCGACATGCCCCGCATGCGCCGGACCACGGACGAAGGGTGACCACCATGTCGCAATCCATTTCGCTGTCCGCATCGCCATCCGTTGCCGAAGACCGCGCCGAGATCGCCGAGCCGGCCGCTCCCGCCGAGGCGCGGGGCGAGGTGCCGGCGCCCGCCCGGCCGCCCGCGCAGAGCCCGCCGAAGGCGCGCCGACGTCTCGGCCGCCCGGTCCTGATGATCGGCGGCATCGCGGTGGTCGCGATCGGCGCCGCGGTCGCCTGGCTCAACGGCGGGCGCTACGTGTCCGTGGACGATGCCTATGTCGGGGCGGCCAAGCTCATCGTCTCGACGGACGTGTCCGGCATCGTCGAGCGCATCGACGTACGCGAGGGCCAGGACGTGAAGGCGGGCGACGTGCTCTTCCGGCTCGACCCGCGCCAGTTCCGCATCGCGCTCGACAAGGCCGAGGCCGGGCTCGCGGAGACGCGGCTCACGCTCGAGGCGATGCGCCAGGACTACAAGCGCATCGAGAGCGACATCGCCGCCCAGCAGGCCGTGGTCGACCAGGCGCGGGCGCAGTTCGACCGCTATTCCGCCCTCCTGCGCAGCAACAACGTCTCGGCGGCGGCCTATGATCAGGCCAAGTTCGCGCTCGACGCGGCCGAGAGCAAGCTCGCCTCCCTGCGCCAGGAGGCCGAGGTGCAGCTCGTCAAGCTCGGCGGCCAGGCGGACACCGACATCGAGAAGCATCCGCAGTTCCTCCAGGCGCAGGCCGAAGTCGCCGAGGCGCGGCGCGAGCTGGACCACACGGTCGTGCGTGCACCCTTCGACGGTGTCGTGACGCAGGTCGACCAGCTGCAGCCCGGCCAGTTCCTCGCCGCCAATACCGCGGCCTTCGGCCTCGTCGGCGGCAGCGGCCTGTGGGTCGATGCCAACGCCAAGGAGACGGACCTCACCTACGTCAAGCCCGGCGACCCCGTCTCGATCGCCGTCGATACCTATCCGGGCCACGTCTGGACGGGCCACGTCGCGAGCATCAGCCCCGCGAGCGGCGCTTCCTTCTCGGTGCTGCCGGCGCAGAACGCCAGCGGCAACTGGGTCAAGGTCGTGCAGCGCATTCCGGTGCGCATCGCGGTCGAGCATCGGCCCGACGATCCGCCGCTGCGCGTCGGCATGAGCGTCGTCGCCGACATCGACACCGGCCACCAGCGCGGCCTCGGCGACCTCTTCTGAAGGTCGCCGGCGGAGGACGAGCCATGAGCGCCACCGCATCGCCCACAAGCGCTGCCCCGGCCGAGGACGCCGGCCGGCACCGCGGCATCGTGACCCTGTGCGCGATGATCGCGACGCTGATGCAGGCGCTCGACGCGACCATCGCCAATGTCGCCCTGCCCTACATGCAGGGCTCGCTGTCGGCGACGAGCGACCAGATCACCTGGGTGCTGACCTCCTACATCGTCGCGGCCGCGATCATGACCTCGCCGGTCGGCTGGCTCGCAAGCCGTTTCGGCCGCAAGCGCTTCTTCATCGTCTGCCTCGTCGGCTTCACCGGCGCCTCGATGCTGTGCGGGCTCGCCGACTCGCTCTCTCAGATGGTCGTCTTCCGCCTGCTGCAGGGGGTCTTCGGTGCGGCGCTCGTACCGCTGTCGCAGGCCACCATGCTCGACATCTACTCGGCCGAGCAGCGCGGCTCGGCCATGGCCATCTGGGGCATGGGCGTGATGGTCGGCCCCATCCTCGGGCCGACCCTCGGCGGCTATCTCACGGACGCCTACAACTGGCGCTGGGTGTTCTACGTCAACCTGCCCTTCGGCATCGCCGCCGTCGCGGGGCTCGCGCTGTTCCTGAAGGATACGGAGCGCAACGCCTCCCTGCGCTTCGACTGGCTGGGCTTTGCCGTCCTCAGCCTCGGCATCGGCGCCCTGCAGCTGATGCTCGACCGCGGCGAGCAGAAGGACTGGTTCAGCTCCACCGAGATCGTCGTCGAGACGGTGCTCGCCGGGCTCGGCATCTACCTCTTCATCGTCCATCTCTTCACGGCGAAGAAGCCCTTCATCCCGCCGCGCATCTTCAACGACCGCAACTTCCTGTCCGGCCTCATGCTGATGTTCGCCATCGGCATGATCCTGCTCGCCAGCTCCGCCCTGCTCGCCCCCTATCTGCAGACGCTCGGCGGCTATCCGGTTGCGACCGCAGGGCTCCTGATGGCGCCGCGCGGGGTCGGCACCATGATCGCCATGATGGTGGCCGGCCGGCTGTCGTCGCGGGTCGACCCGCGCCTCATCATGCTCACCGGCATCCTCATGCTGGCCTATTCGCTCTGGGACATGAGCTACTGGACGCCGGACGTCTCGGCCACGACGCTGACGGTGACGACCGTGCTGCAGGGCTTCGGCCTCGGCTTCGTCTTCATCCCGCTGCAGGTCGTCGCCTTCGCGACGCTGGCACCGGATCTGCGCACCGACGCGACCGCGCTCTTCAGCCTGGTGCGCAACATCGGCAGTGCCATCGGCATCTCGGTGATGGCCTTCATGCTGGCGCAGAATACCCAGACCGTGCACGCGACGCTCGCCGAGCACATCACGCCTTTCAACCGGTTGCTGCAGACGGGCGCCGCGCGTGAATACTGGAACATCGGCACCACCCAGGGGTTGAGCCTCATCGACCAGGTCGTCAACCGCCAAGCCGCGATCGTCGCCTATGCCGACGATTTCAAGCTGATGCTGCTCATCACCCTGCCGACGGTGCTGCTGCTCCTGATGATGCGCCGGCCGGGCGCGACGGCTGCCAAGGGCGAACCGGGCCACGCGGTGATGGACTGACGCCTGGTACCCTTGAAAAATAAGGTTTTTCCGGCTAAATGAAGAGCAAGCGGTCGCCGTGACACGGGCCGCAGCCGGACCAGGGTCCGGAGATGTCGCCCATGCACGGTCCTCCACCGGAGGATGTGGCCATGAGGACGACGCAGAACGTGTCCCTCTCCTTCACCTCGCATATTCGCTGGCCGCGCCGGCGGCGTGGCCTTGCGGCTCTGCCATGGCGAAGGCCGGCTGCCGGCGTCTCGCGCGACCGGTGCGTCAAGGAAGGAGCAGTGTCATGCCAGCGAGAATGATGAGGAAGACGGAGCACACGGCGCTCGACGTGGGCAATGCCCTCGTCGGCGTCTGCCTCGCGCTCAGCCCATGGGTGCTGGGCTTCACCATGGAGGGGGCCGCGGCCTGGAACGCATGGCTGGTCGGGGCGGCGATCGCGCTCATCGCCATCGGCGCGCTCGTCTCCTTCGCGGAATGGGAGGAATGGGCGAACCTCGCGCTCGGCATCTGGGCGGCGATCTCGCCATGGGTGCTCGGCTTTACCGGGCTCGCCGCGGCGTTCTATCCGCACGTGATCGCGGGCGTGATCGTCGCAGCCCTTGCCGCGATCGAGCTGTGGTTCATCCACCGGCGGCCGATGCCCGCCGCCTGACGGCAAGCCCATGCGGGTGGACCCCGTCGCCCGCGGCGGGGCCCTCCTGAAGAAGACGCCAGAAGAACGCCCCTGTTCCGGCGGCCGCGTCAGCCCTTGTCCGACAGGCCGACGCGCAGCTTTTCACGCACCGCCGCCAGCGACCGGCGGCTGGCCTCGACCTCACCCGGCGACATGCCGGTCGTCTCGAGGATCTTCTCCGGCAGGCAAGCCGCCTCGTCGGCCAGCTTGCGGCCCGCCGGCGTCAGGCTGACGCGCACGACCCGCTCGTCGGCCGGGTCGCGGTGGCGCGTCACGAAGCCTGCCGCCTCGAGCCGCTTGATGAGCGGCGTGAGCGTGTTCGATTCGAGAAAGAGCCCGTCGCCGATGGAGCCGACCGTCTGATCGTCCTGCTGCGTCAGCGACATGATCACCAGGAACTGCGAATAGGTCAGGCCCAGCCGGTCGAGCAGCGGCTTGTAGACGCGGTTGAACGCGAGGCCCGTGGAATAGACCATGAAGCACAGAAAGCCGTCGAGGCTCCTCGCGCCCGGGTCCTTGTTTGCGGCCATGCCAGACCTCCTTCATCCTCCTGCCTAATATAATCGCACGCGATTTAATCGCAACCATGGCCGCAGTTTGCCATTGCGCTGGCATACCGGCCCTGCCCCACCATTCGAGAATTCCAGGCACAGGTCCTTGGAACCGCGCCTGTCTTCAACGGCGCAGAGGCGCACAGCATCTTAGGCCGGACCAACCCCTCCGACTTCAATGTCGCCTCCACGATCCGGCCGGGCTGCCCGGCCGGCGAAAGGATGTCCCATGCCTGCTGCGCTCTATGCGCTGACGATCGCGGCCTATGCGATCGGCACCACCGAATTCGTCAGCGTCGGCCTGTTGCCGATCATCGCCCGCGACTTCTCCATCAGCCTGCCGCTCGCCGGGCTCGTCGTCTCGGTCTACGCCCTCGGCGTGACCTTCGGCGCGCCCATTCTCACCGCGCTCACCGGCCGCATCGCGCGCAAGCCGCTGCTGCTCGGGCTGATGGTGCTCTTCATCGCCGGCAATCTGCTGGCGGCGCTCAGCCCCTCCTACGGACTGCTGCTCGCCGGCCGCGTGCTGTCCGCCTTCGCGCACGGCGTCTTCTTCTCCGTCGGCTCGACCATCGCGGCCGGCCTCGTGCCGGAGAACCGCCGCGCCTCGGCGATCGCGCTCATGTTCATGGGCCTGACGGTCGCCATCGTCACCGGCGTGCCGCTCGGCACCCATATCGGCCAGATCCTCGACTGGCGCGCCACCTTCTGGGCCGTTGCGCTGCTCGGGGCGGTCGCCTTCGCCGGCATCTGGGCGCTGCTGCCCCGCGATCTCGCCAAGGCGCCGCCGGCGTCCCTCATGGACCAGGTCCGCGTGCTCGGCTCCGGCCGGCTGCTGCTCGTCTTCGCCATGACGGCCCTGGGCTACGGCGGCACCTTCGTCACCTTCACCTATCTGTCGCCGATCCTCGAGACGATCACCGGCTTCTCGCCCCAGGGCGTCAGCCTCGTCCTCGTGCTCTACGGCGCCGCGATCGCCGCCGGCAACCTGGCGGGCGGGCGCATCGCCGACAGAAGCCCGGCAAGGGCGCTGACCGGCCTCTTCCTCGCCCAGGCGCTCGTGCTCGTCCTCTTCACCTTCACCGCGGCGAGCGCCGTCCCGGCCCTCGTCACGCTCGCCGCCCTCGGCTTCCTGCAGTTCGCCAACGTGCCGGGCCTCCAGCTCTATGTGGTACAGCTCGCCAAGGAGCACCGGCCCGGCGCAGTGGACACGGCCTCGGCGCTCAATATCGCCGCCTTCAATCTCGGCATCGCGATCGGCGCCTGGCTCGGCGGCGTCATCGTCGCAGCGCCTACGCTCGGCCTGGCGGCGACGCCGTGGATCGGCGCGATCATGGTCACGGGGGCGCTCGTCCTCACCGCGTGGAGCGCCATGCTCGACAGCCGGGCGCAGCGGCCCGCCCTCGGCTGTGCCTGAGGCGCATCCGCCAAGCCTCCTGCCGCTCAATCTTCGGCCGCTCAATCGCCCGGGCCGCCGACATGCCTCAGCGCCACGGCGGCAAGGACGGCGAGGATCGCCACCGACGCGGCGCTGACCGCGGCGGCGGTGGTGAAGCCGGCCATGAAGGCGCCCCGCGCCGCATCGATCAGCCCGGCCGGCAGCGCGCCGGCGATCGCGGAGGCCGCCCAGAGGCTGTCCGCAACCGCTTCGCGTGCATTGCCGGCCAGCATCTCCGGCACCCGCCCGGCCATCGCGCCGCGATAGACGGCGGTGGCGAGGCTGCCGAGTGCGGCGATGCCGAGGGAGGCGCCGAGATCCTGCACCGTCTCCGACAGTGCCGAGGCGGAACCGGCCTTCTCCGGGGGAGCCGAGCCGACCACAAGATCGGTGCCGAGCGCCGCGATGGCGCCGAGCCCGAGATAGGCCAGCGAGAAGCTGATCCCGAGCAGCGCCAGCCCCGCGTCGTCGCTGCCGAGCTGCGTCAGCATGAGATAGCCGGCGACCGATAGAGCGAGCGCGCCGGAGACCACATATCCCGGCCTGACATGCCGCGCGACGAGCGGCGCGCCGATGCCGGCAACGACCATGGCCACGGCCGGCGGCCCCATCCAGAGCCCGGCGACGAGCGGCGAGAAGCCGGCCACCAGCTGCAGGTATTGCGTGACGAGCAGCATGGTGCCGCCGACGGCCACGAGCCCGAAGAGCAGCACGATGAGCGCGACGCTGAACGCCCTTTCGGCGAACAGGTCCATGTCGACGAGCGGGTCCGCGAGGCGCCGCTGCCGCCGCACGAAGACGAGCGCGACGGTCGACCCGAGCCCGATGGCGACGGCGGCCTCGGGCGTGAGCCCGTCCTTTGCGATCCGCTTGATGCCGTAGATCACCGGCAGCATGGCGGCGAGGGACAGGGCGACGCTGGGAAGATCGAGGCGGCTGGCGCGAGGGGCGCGGTATTCCGGCAGCAGGACCGGGGCGAGGGCAAGCAGCAGGGCGACGACGGGGACGGCGATGAGAAACGCCGCGCCCCACCAGAAATGCGCCAGCAGGGCGCCGCCCACGATCGGCCCCAGGGCCATGCCGACCGCGAACATGGTGGCCCAGACGCCGATCGCCAGCGCCCGCTCGCGGGGGGCGGCGAACATGTTGCTGATGAGCGCCAGGGTGGACGGCATCAGCGTCGCGCCGGCGATCCCGAGCGCCGCACGCGCCGCGATCAGCATCGGTGCGGAGGGCGAGAAGGCCGCGGCGATCGAGGCGGCGGCGAAGGCGGCCGCACCGATCATCAGGAGCCGGCGCCGCCCGATGCGGTCGCCGAGCGTGCCCATGGTGACGAGAAAGCCCGCGATCAGGAAGCCGTAGGCATCCATGATCCAGAGCGCCTGCGTGCTCGTTGCCTCGAGGTCGGCCGCCAGCGCGGGCAGCGCCAGATGCAGCAGCGTCAGATCGAGCCCGAGCAGGATCGTCGGCAGGGCGAGAAGGGCAAGGCCCAGCCATTCCCGCAGGCCCGCAGCGGACGGGACCGACGCAACGTCGCTCAGAACGCCACCTGGAAGAGAAATGTCGATGTCGCAGCGCGATGTCATGTTGCCTCCTTGCGGGAGGACTGTCGGCGCGGCATCATCCTGTTACAATATAGGAAATTATCCTGTTACCTGGAGCAATCCCCTGTCGGACCGGACCCTCGCCCGCACGCGCAGCGAACTGTCGGACTTCCTGATGCGCCACCGCCGTAGGCTGACGCCCGCCGATGTCGGCCTCGCCTCCATGGGCCGGCGCCGCACGCCGGGCCTGAGGCGCGAGGAGGTTGCCGCCCTCGCCGGCGTCGGGCTCACGTGGTACACGTGGTTCGAGCAGGGGCGCGACATCCAGGTGTCCGAGGATTTCCTGCTCAAGGTGTCGAAGGCCCTCAGGCTTGACGACGCGGAATGCTGCCATCTCTTCCTGCTGGCGCACCGGCGGCCGCCGCCGCTCGAAGACTATCAGTGGCTCTCCGTCAGCCCTCTCATCCAGCAGATGCTGGACGACCTCGCCGCGCGGCCGGCCTGCGTCGTCAACCTGCGCTGGGACGTGATCGCCTGGAATGCGGCCATCGACCGGCTGCTCGACCTCGCGAGCCGCGAGCAGGCGGATCGCAACGTCATGCGCATGCTCTTCGCCGATCCCGACCTGCGCCGCCGGCTACCGGCATGGAACCGGGATGCGCCGAGGTTGCTCGCCCAGTTCCGCTGCGATCTCGCCGCCGCGCCTGACAGCCCGGTGCTGGCGTCGCTGATCGGCGAGCTCAAGAGCCTGTCGGCGGACTTCCGGCGCTGGATCGAGCAGCCGACCATGGACAGCTACAGCCGCGGCATCAGCGCCTTCATCGACCCGGCCGGCAGGCACCGCACGTTCCGCCACGAAGTGCTGACGGTGGATGAGCACCGTCATCTCCGGATGGTCGTCTACTTCGAGGACTCGCCGCCGGCCGGCGTCCGGGCTCCGTAGAGCCCGGCCTGCGCCGACAGCGCAGGTCTCGGCTGTCGCCGTGGCCCTTGCCAGCGCCACATTGCCCTTCGAGGATGTGGGAAGCGCATTCGCCCTCGCCTCCCCTCGCCAGTGCCGTTGAGATGCGCGCGCCAGCGAGAGAGCTCAGCTGGAGAGAACGACCATGCAGACAGAGCCCCGACTGAAGCGCCCCGAACTGCTCCGCAGCGCCAATCTCATCGGCGGCGAATGGGTCAAGGACAGCTCGGCCGGCGAGCCCATCGCCGTCTCCGATCCGGCAACCGGCCGGCTCGTCGGCACCGTGCCCAATGCGGGCAAGGCCGAAACCGCCCGGGCCATTGAGGCCGCCGATGCCGCCTTTCCGGCCTGGCGGGCAAAGACCGCGGCCGAGCGGGCCGACCACCTGCGCCGCCTCGCCCAGCTCATCACCGACAACAAGGAGGACCTTGCCCGCATCCTCACCGCCGAGCAGGGCAAGCCGCTCGCCGAGGCACGCGGCGAGGTCGGCATGTCGGCGGCCTATGTGCTGTGGTTCGCCGAGGAGGGCCGGCGCATCTATGGCGACGTCATCCCCTCGCCGTGGCAGAACCGGCGCATCCTCGTCACGAAGGACCCGGTGGGCGTCGTCGGCGCCATCACGCCGTGGAATTTCCCCTCCTCCATGATCGCGCGCAAACTCGGCGCCGCGCTCGCTGCCGGCTGCACCATCGTGGTCAAGCCGGCCTCGCAGACGCCCTATTCGGCGCTCGCCTGGGGCGTGCTCAGCGAGGAGGCCGGCATTCCCGCCGGCGTCGTCAACATTCTCACCGGCGCGGCGCGACAGATCGGCGGAGAGCTGACGTCGAACCCCCTCGTCAAGAAGATCACCTTCACCGGCTCGACGGAGGTCGGCAAGCAGCTCGCCGAACAGGCGGCGCGCACCATGAAGAAGGTGTCGATGGAGCTCGGCGGTAACGCGCCCTTCATCGTCTTCGACGACGCCGACCTCGACCGCGCCGTCGAGGGCGCCATGGTCGCCAAGTACCGCAATGCCGGCCAGACCTGCGTCTGCACGAACCGCTTCCTCGTCCAGGACGGCATCTACGACGCCTTCGCCGAACGCCTCGCCAAGGCCTCGGCCGCCATGAAGATCGGCAACGGCTTCGAGGACGGCGTCGTGCAGGGCCCGCTCATCGACGAGAAGGCGGTCGCCAAGGTGGAGGAGCATATCGCTGACGCCCTCGCCAAGGGCGGGCGCATGCTCACGGGCGGCCGGCGCCACCAGGGCCTCGGCGGCAATTTCTTCGAGCCGACGGTGATCGCGGACGCGACGCCGGCCATGGCCGTCGCCCGCGAGGAGACTTTCGGGCCGCTGGCGCCGCTCTTCCGCTTCAAGGACGAGGCGGAAGCCGTGCGGCTCGCCAACGACACGGAGTTCGGCCTCGCCTGCTATTTCTACACGCGCGACCTCGGCCGTGCCTTCCGCGTCTCAGAGGCGCTCGAATACGGCCTCGTCGGCATCAACGAGGGGCTGATTACCACAGAGGTCGCGCCTTTCGGCGGGGTCAAGGAATCCGGCGTCGGGCGCGAGGGCTCCAAATACGGGATCGATGACTACCTGCACATCAAGTACGTCTGCGTCGGCGGCCTGTGAGGCAGGCGGCGACGCCCGCGGCAGGGTTCAGCGCCCCGCCTCCGCAAGTGCGAGGACGTAGCGGCCATAGTCGCTCTTGCCGAGGGCTTCGCCGAGGGCGCGCAGCTGGGTGCGGTCGATGTAGCCCATGGCGAAGGCGACCTCCTCCGGGCAGGCGATGCGGAAGCCCTGGCGCTTCTCGAGCGTGCGCACGAATTCCGCCGCCTCGACGAGGCTGTCCGGCGTGCCGGTGTCGAGCCAGGCATAGCCGCGCCCCATCGGCAGGACGCTGAGCTTGCTGCGGTCGAGATAGGCGCGGTTGACGTCGGTGATCTCGAGCTCGCCCCGCGCCGAGGGGTTGAGGCCGCGCGCGATGTCGACCACGTCCGCGTCGTAGAAGTAGAGCCCCGTCACCGCCCAGTTGGAGCGCGGCCTTGCCGGCTTCTCCTCGATGGTGCGGGCCTGCCCGTCCTCGCTGAACTCGACGATGCCGTACCGCTCCGGATCCTTGACGTGATAGGCGAAGACCGTGGCGCCCCCGGCGAGCGCCTGCCGCCGCGCCTGCTGCAGGAGGTTGGTCAGGCCGTGGCCGAAATAGAGATTGTCGCCGAGGATGAGGGCCGAGGGGCCGCCCGCCACGAAATCGGCCGCGATGTGATAGGCCTGCGCCAGCCCTTCGGGACGCGGCTGCTCGGCGTAGGTCAGGGCGAGGCCCCACTGCTCGCCGGTGCCGAGCAGCTGGCGGAAGCGCGGCAGGTCGGCCGGCGTCGAGATGACCATGATCTCGCGGATGCCGGCGAGCATCAGCGTCGTCAGCGGGTAGTAGATCATCGGCTTGTCGTAGACCGGCAGCAGCTGCTTGGAGACGACATGCGTCATCGGATGCAGGCGCGTGCCGCTGCCGCCGGCGAGAATGATGCCCTTCATGCCGTTTTCCCTTCCCCTTCTTCGCCCGCAAGGCACCGTGCCACGACCTCGGCGAGCGAGACGCGCCAGTGCGGCAGCGCGACGCCGTGCACCGCCGCGATCCGGCTGCAATCGAGCCGCGTGTCCGGGGCGCGGGCCGCGGGCGTCGGATAATCGGCCGTGCCGATGCGCTCGACGCGGGCGGCGGGGCCGCCGCGCGTCGCGCTTTCGGTAAAGACGGCCTCGGCAAGATCGGCCCAGGTCGCCTCACCCGCCGCGCTCATGTGGAAGAGGCCGCGCAGGGCCACCTCGCCCGGCCGCGCCACGAGATTGCGCGCCACCGCGATGACGCCGTCGGCGATAGCAAGGGCGGAGGTCGGGGCACCGTGCTGGTCCGCGACGACGCGCAGGACCTCGCGGCTCGCCGCGAGCGCCAGCATGGTGCGGACGAAATTGCGGCCGAAGGGGCTATAGACCCAGGCGACCCGCAAGATCGCATGGTCCGGCGCGGCCGCGGCGACCGCGGCTTCGCCTGCCAGCTTCGAGCGGCCGTAGACGTTCACCGGGGAAGGCGCGTCCTCCTCCCGGTGCGGCCGGCCGATGTGCCCGTCGAAGACGTAGTCCGTCGACAGATGCACCACCGGCACGCCGAGCCGCGCCGCCGCCGCCGCGACCGCGCCGGCGCCCGCTTCGTTGACGGCATGGGCGAGCTCCGGCTCGCTCTCGGCCTTGTCGACGGCGGTGTAGGCGGCCGCATTGACGATGACCTGCGGCGCCGCCGCCGCGAGGGCCGGCAGGACCGTCTCAGCTTTCGCAAGGTCGAGCGCCGGCCGGCCGACGGGAACGACCTCGACGCCGAGGGCGCGGCCGCGCTCCACGAGCGCCCGCGCCACCTGGCCCTCGCGGCCCGTGACGGCGATGCGCAGCGGCTGCGCGCTCACGAAAAATACTCCGGCAGCGCGGCGAGGCGCGGATGGGTGCGGTCCTTGCCGGACAGGATGGCCGCCGCGCGTGTCACCGGCCAGTCGATCGCGAGACCGGGGTCGTCGAAGGCGAGGCCGTGGTCGTGCTCGGGCGCGTAATAGGCGGTGACCTTGTAGATCACCTCGGTGTCCGGCTCGAGCGTGCAGAAGCCGTGCGCGAAGCCGACCGGCACGAGGAGCTGGCGCCCGTTTTCGGCCGACAGCTCCACCGCCACGTGGCGGCCATAGGTGGGCGAAGACCGGCGGATGTCGACCGCGACGTCGAGGATGCGGCCGCGCACGACGCGCACGAGCTTGTCCTGCGCGAAGGGCGGGCTCTGGAAGTGCAGCCCGCGCACGGTCCCGGCGGGACCGGAGAGCGAGTGGTTGTCCTGCACGAAATCGAGATCGATCCCTGCCTCGGCGAAGCGGCGGCGGTTCCAGGTCTCCGTGAAGAAGCCCCGCTCGTCGCCGAAGCGCCGGGTGGTGATGATCTTCACCGCCGGGATGGCGGTGTCTTCGATGGTCAGCATGGCTCCTCGATCCGTTATTGCTCTCAGGCGCCCGTGCCCAGCCGCTCGCCGCGATAGATCCCGTCGCGCACGCGCTGCCACCAGTCGCGGTTGTCGAGATACCAGCGCACCGTCTTGGCGAGGCCGCTCTCGAAGCTCTCGGCCGGCCGCCAGCCGAGCTCGGCGGCGATCCGCCCCGCATCGATGGCATAGCGCCGGTCGTGGCCCGGCCGGTCGGCGACGAAGGTGATCAGCGTCTCGCGCGGGCCGATGGCGGCATCGGGCGCCATCTTGTCGAGCAGGGCGCAGATGGTGCGCACGACGTCGATGTTGCTGCGCTCGTTGTGACCGCCGATGCAGTAGGTGGCGCCGACGGCGCCCTCTGCCGCGGCGATGAGAAGGGCGCGCGCGTGGTCGTCGACATAGAGCCAGTCGCGCACGTTGTCGCCCGTGCCGTAGACCGGCAGCGGCCGCCCCTCGAGCCCGTTGAGGATCATCAGCGGGATGAGCTTTTCGGGGAAATGGTAGGGCCCGTAGTTGTTGGAGCAGTTCGTCACCACGACCGGCAGGCCGTAGGTGTGGTGGAAGGCGCGCACGAAATGGTCGCTCGCCGCCTTCGAGGCCGAATAGGGCGAGCGCGGATCGTAGGGGCTCGCCTCGGTGAAGAAACCCTCCGGGCCGAGCGAGCCGAAGACCTCGTCCGTCGAGATGTGGTGGAAGCGGAAATCCCGGCGGCGCCCCTCCGGCAGGGTGCGCCAGTGGGCGAGCGCCGCCTCGAGCAAGCTGGTCGTGCCGACGACATTGGTGGTCACGAAGGCGGCCGGCCCGTCGATGGAGCGGTCGACATGGCTCTCGGCGGCGAGATGCATGACGATATCGGGCGAGAAATCCGCCATCGCCGCGCCCACGGCCGTACGGTCGCAGATATCGGCCTTGAGGAAATGAAAGCGGTTGCTGCCCGCCACCGGCGCCAGCGAATCGAGATTGCCGGCATAGGTCAGCTTGTCCAGCACGAGGACCTCGTGCTCCGTTTGCGCGATGAGACGCCGCACGACCGCCGAGCCGATGAAACCGGCACCGCCGGTAACGAGAAAGCGTCGTGCCATGTGTTCTCCCGAACGGCCTTGGCGCTCGCGAGACGAGCGCGCATGGCTTACACAAGGGCTTCAGATTGCGCACAAAGTCGGGCGGAAATCTCATTCCCTACGCAACGCGGGCGGCTTTTTTGGCATCTCGCCGGCATGCGGGCAAGCCCTCGGAAGGCTGCATCCGATGCCTCGCGGGACGCGAAGCGCTCCCTTGCTCGGGAGGGACGATCGATCCACGATACGGGCGTGAACGAGACGATCCCGCCCTCCCCGGCCAGCCAGGCGGTTCCCGCTGAGTCGCCCGACGTGCTGCGGTCGCTGATGCTGCGCTCGATGTTCTGGCGCCCGGCCTATCTTGCGACGTCGGCCTGGCTGGAACATCTGCCCTTCGCCTTCTGGCTCGTGGAGGCGCACCGGCCGCGCGTCTTCGTCGAGCTCGGCGCACATTACGGCACTTCCTATTTCGCTTTCTGCCAGGCGGTGGAGCGCCTTTGCCTCGATACGCACTGCTATGCGATCGACACGTGGGTCGGCGACGAGCATGCGGGCTTCTACGGCGAGGATGTCCATGCGGCGGTGTGGGCTCATAACGAGGCACATTATTCGGGCTTCTCGCGCCTCGTCCGCTCCACCTTCGACGAGGCGCTCGGCCATTTTTCCGACAGTTCCATCGACCTCCTGCATATCGACGGGCTGCACACCTTCGAGGCCGTGAGCCATGATTTCGCAAGCTGGCGCGGCAAGCTCACCGATGAGGCCGTGGTGATCTTCCACGACACCAACGTGCGCGAGCGTGGCTTCGGCGTCTTCCGGCTGTTCGAGGAGCTCAGGGCGCATTATCCGGCCTTCGAATTCGTGCACGGCCACGGGCTCGGCGTGATCGGCTTTGGCGCGCAGCAGAAGGACCTGCTGCGCCAGCTGTTCGAGGCCGACACGCATCCCGCCGCACGCCAGGCGGTGCGGGAGGCCTTCGCCCGGCTTGGCCGCGGCTGCGCCGACGCCTTCGCCGCCCAGGGCCGGAGCGAGCGCGAAAAGGACCACGAAGCCGAGGTCGCGCGGCTGCGCGCCGAATTGGCCGCCTTCGCGCAGGACCGCTCCTGAGAGCGCGCTTCCGGCAGCGAGACCGGATCAGCCCGCCACCTGCCACTGCCGGCGGATGTCGCGCGACAGGTTGGGGTTGTAGAACGGATCGGCGTCGAGTTCCGCCGCCCAGCGGCGACGCATCTCCGCGACATCCTTGCGGAACTGCTCGGTGCGCTCGGGTGAATCGTGCGGGCCGAAGGTCAGCGACTCGTGGTGGTAGAGCTCGGCCTGCGGCGTCCACAGGATACGCTGGCCCGCCCGGCGGATGCGCAGGCACAGGTCGACGTCGTTGAAGGCGCAGGGCAGCGCCTCATCGAAGCCGCCGAGCGCCTCAAAGAGGCGCCGCGGCATCACCATCGCCGCCGCAGTGACACAGGACAGGTCCTGGTCGAGCGCCGCCCGGCCGAAATAGCCCGGGCTGCCGCGCCGCACGTGCCGGTGGGCGTGATCCGCCACGCCGCCGATGCCGAGGATGACGCCGGCGTGCTGGATGGTGTCGTCGGGGTAATAGAGCATCGCCCCCACCGCCCCTACTCCGGGCAGCCGGGCGCGCAGCACCATCTCCTCCAGCCAGCCGGGCGTGATCGGCGTCACGTCATCGTTGAGGAAGCAGAGATAGTCTCCCCGCGCCTCTCGCGCGGCGTGATTGTTGACCCAGGAATAGTTGAAGGGCGTGCGCTCGTAGGCGACGACACGCACCCGCTCGTCCCCGCCCAGGGCGGCAAGATGGGCGGCAGCCTCGGGGCGGGCGGCATCGCCCGCCCCGACGGCGAGCAGCACCTCGAAGCGGGGATAGGTGGAGCCGGCGAGCAGCGCCTCAAGCGAGCGGCGGGCGACCGCGCCGAGGCGGCTCGGCACGATGATGGAGACGAGCGGCCATTCCTCCGGCCGGGCATAACGCACCTGGTAGAAGCCGCCGACGCCGGGCTCGACCTCGGCCGTGATGCCCCGCCGAGCGAGGTGCTCGAGGATCGCCCGGCGCCCGGCCTGCCAGGCATAGGGCTTGACCTCCGGCGCCGTCGCCGTCGACTGCGGCAGGGCGCGCCAGTGGTAGAGCACGCGCGGCACGTGGCGAATGCGCGCCGGCTCGGTCAGCTCGGCACAGCGCAGGGCGAGGTCGTGGTCCTGCGCGCCCTCGAAGCCCTCGCGCAGCCCGCCCGCGGCCGCGACGAGCGCGCGACGGAAGACGCCGAGATGCGAGAAGGCGTTCTGGCCGAGCATCAGCGCCGGGCTCCAGTCGCCCTTGAAATAGGGGCCGAAGCGTCGGCCCTTGGCATCGATCTTGTCCTCGTCGGAGAAGATCATGTCGACGTCCGGATGGGCCAGGATCTCGCGCGCAATCCAGTAGAGCGCGTCCGGGGGCAGTTCGTCGTCGGCATCGACGAGCGCGATGAATTCGCCGCTCGCCAGGGCGAGTGCGGAATTGGTATTGGCGCTGATGTGGCCTCGCTCGGGGCGGACATGCACCTTGATGCGCCCGTCCGCGGCCGCGGCTTCGGCGAGCATGGCGCGCACGTCGGCGCGCGTCGAGGCATCGTCGGACAGGCACAGTTCCCAATGGGGATAGACCTGGGCCTGGATCGACCGGATGGCGGCGCCGAGCCAGCGCGGGTCCGTCTCGTAGACCGGCATCACCACCGAGATGAGCGGCGGCTCGGCCATGGCGGCGATCTCGGCCGCCATGCGCGCCCACTCCTGCGGCCCCGGGCTGTGGCGCGCTGCCCATGCGGCATAGCGGGCGTCCGCTCCCCAGCGGCGCGCGACGGCGGCGTCGAGCCGGCGCTTAGCCTTGATGGCGAAAGGGAGCGCCTTGGCCGCACGGCGCAGCCGGTCGATGATGTGCCAGCGGCCGGATGGTGGAGGAAATTGCAGCAAGCTCCGCTCCGCGATTCACATCGGATGAGCAGGCAGATTGAGGCCGCCCGGCCGAATCACCGCATCCGTACCCTCGTCACCTCCGGCCGGGGTACGCCCCGCCACTGCGGCAGGCAAGCTGCGACATCGCCCAACCCGCACCGGAACGGCGCACGTTCGCAACGCCAAGCTGCTTCCGTACCAGCTGCAACAGGCATTTGCCGGCTGCTCGCACCGATTGCAAGCGGCGCGACAGCCAGCCATCCCGCCTGGCGATGGACAGCCGGGGCGATTGGCTTATTCCTGTTCCGGATGCATCCGCGGTCGGGTCAGCTGGAACAATGCCGAGCACTGCGCATAGCCCCTCCGTGGCCGTCGTCATCCCCCTCTTCAACGGCGCGGCGCATATCGAAGAGGCCCTGGCGGGCGTCTGCGCGCAAAGCGCACCGCCGCAGGAGGTCATCGTCGTCGACGACGGTTCGACCGACGACGGCCCGGACCGGGCCCGGCGCTTTGCCGGGCGGCTGCCGCTGAAGATCCTGCAGAAGGCGAACGGCGGGCAGTCGGCGGCCCGCAATCTCGGCGTCGCCGAAGCGTGCAGCGACTGGATCGCCTTCCTCGACCAGGATGACGTGTGGCACCCGCAGCATCTCGCCAATCTCCGGGCGGCGGCGGACAACGGCCCGGCCCAGACCGGCTGGGCCTATTGCGACGTCAGCGTCGTCGATGCGGCCGGGCGCCTCCTCGCGCCGTCCCTGCTGCGTCACCGGCCGGGGCGGCATCCGAAACAAAGCGTCGATGAATGCCTGGCGCAGGACATGTTCGTGCTCCCGTCGGCGGCGCTCGTCGCCCGCCACGCCTTTCTCGCTGTCGGCGGCTTCGACGAGCGCCTCAGCGGCTATGAGGACGACGACCTGTTCCTGCGCCTCCTGTGCGCCGGCTTCCACAGCCTCCATGTCGAGGAGCCCACCGTCCTGCGCCGCAGCCATGCGGCGGCGGCCTCGCGCTCGATCCGCATGGAGCGATCGCTGATGATCTATGCGCGAAAGCTTCTTGCCGGCTTTCCCGACCGCCCGCAGGAAGGCCGCTTCCCGTCCCGGGACCTGATCGCCCCGCGCTTCTGCCGCACCCTCCTCGCCCGCTGGGCCATGGCCGAGCGGGCCGGCAACCGGGAAGCGGCCGCGCTCGCCCGGGCGGGCTTGCGGGAACTTCTGCCCCATCTCGGGCCGCACCGCCGCCGGATCGGCGCGGTCATCCTTCATGTCGCCTCGATGCCCGTCGTCGGCGGGGCATGCCTGCGCGCAGCCCATGGCCTGCGCCAACATGCGCGACGCACCTCACGGCCATGAGGCAGCAGGCGGCTCGGGCAGTCCGGCGGGGTGGATCGGCTGACCGGCAGGCCTGCCACGGTGTCACGCCGCTAGACTAACCGATCACCCGTTAAGAGCTGCCGGGCTGCCGGACTACCCCACCCCTTCAGGAAACCGTGCCGCAACGCCCGAGACGACGTCCTCGACAATCTCCTGCAACTCCGCCGGCGTCGCGCCGTCCCGCGCCTGAATCGAAATGCCCTGCAGGACGGCCGCCAGATGGCGTGCCAGGCGATCCACAACGCCTGGACCGGCAAACGGCTGCAGTGCCTCAGCAATCCGCTCGCGCATGACGTTGCGCCGGGCGGCCGCATCGCGCGCGAGTGGAGCGTGCCCCGGATGACACGCGGCCATGCCGCTGGAGATCATGCATCCGCGCTCGCGGTCGGGGTGCGTCACAGCCTCCACCGCCCCTTGCATCAGCGCCCGCACCGCCTCCGCCAGCGAGGCGGCCGAACGCACCGAAGCGACATCGAACGAGCCGAAGTTCTCCTCGTAGCGGTCGAGCACCTCTCCATAGAGCCCGGCCTTGCTGCCGAAGGCTGCGTAGAGGCTTGGGGGCGCGATCCCGATCGCCTTCGTGAGGTCGCCGACCGACACCCCCTCGTAACCGTGCCGCCAGAACAGCCGCATGGCCGTCTCGACCGCCTTCTCCCGGTCGAAGCTCCAGGGCCGGCCGCCACGTGATTTCGCCTCCCGTTCCATAGCGCCCACTAAACAATCCTTGACAGGCGGAGTCAAGCAATGATGAATAGCGATCACTAAACAACAAGGAGGCAAACCATGGACCGAACAAGACGCACGTTCCTCGCCGGCGCCGTTGGCCTCGCCGCCCTGGCGGCCGAGGGCGCCTATACGGCTTCCCGAGCACAGGCGGTCTCCGCCGACAAAGCGAAATCCGCTCCGGACAGACCCCGGGCAGCGCGCGAGCCATTCGTCGTCCGCTCGGCGGACGGCACGATGCTGGCGGGCGAGGCGCAGGGAGACGTGCAGGCGCCGGAGATCCTCTTCATCCACGGCCTGCGCCAGAGCCGGCTGAGCTGGGAGAAGCAGTTCGCAGACCCGGCGCTGGGGGGCTTCCGCCTGGTCGGTTTCGATCTGCGCGGCCACGGCGATTCCGACAAGCCGAACACCCTCGACGCCTATTCCGATGCGGATCGATGGGCGGACGACATTGCCGCCGTGATTGCCGGCGCCAGGCTCCGCCGGCCGGTGCTGGTGGGCT
The DNA here is from genome assembly GCF_014196925.1 of Chelatococcus caeni. Classification (GTDB taxonomy): domain Bacteria; phylum Pseudomonadota; class Alphaproteobacteria; order Rhizobiales; family Beijerinckiaceae; genus Chelatococcus_A; species Chelatococcus_A caeni. Next base: position 118,915 of record NZ_JACIEN010000007.1, read on the forward strand.
GGTCGCTCGGCGGCTTCGTGGCCGGCGCCTATCTGCGCAAATATGGCGGCTCCGGCATTGCCGGCATCAATCTGGTCGATGCCGTCACCAGGCTGTCGCCGGATCTCCTCACCGAGGAGGCGGCGACGTTTACACGCACCACCACCTCGCACGACCTGGCCGAACGGACCGCGGCCACGGCCGACTTCCTGGCCGCCTGCTTCCACCAGCCGCCGAGCGAGGCGCAGATGCAGCGCATGCTGGTCGTCAACGGCATGACGGCCCGCGCCGTGAACGAGGGCTTCGTCAAGACGCGGACAACCGATCTCGAGCCCGTCTTCAAGGCCTATGCCGGCCCGATCCTCCTGACGCACGGCGTCCACGACCGGCTGGTGCGGGTCGCGATGTCGGAGCGAATCAAGTCTGTTCACCCGAACAGCCGGCTCTCGCTTTTCTCCGAAAGCGGCCACAGCCCGTTTTATGAGGAGCCGCTTCGGTATGGGCAGGAGCTTGCGGCATTCGCGGCGGCTGCCGGCAAAGGCTGAGGGATGGCGGTTCCCCGATTTCGGCGGTGGCGCGGAACCACCACGCGGGTGGAAAAAAGACTCGCCATTCTGTTCCCGTTATGTTCTAGTCCGCTCCTTCTCGGAGCATGACCATGAATACCAGCGAGCGCCGCGCCTTCGCGGCAATGGCCTTTATCAACGGCGCGTTTCACCATGCTCGGCGGGGCCTGCCGGCGCACCTGCGCGCCGCCCTCTCGGCGAGGATCGCAGATGCCGTGCGGACCGGCGCGAGCAGCGAGATCGACATTGCGGTGGCCGCACTGGGCGCCGAGGGCCTCCCGGCCGAGTTCAGGATCCTCGGCGGGATCGGAATGGTCGTGCTTGCCGAGCCGCCCGCCGTCGAGCGGCGGCGCAGGGCCGCCGACGAATTGCTGCGCTCGCGGGTGTGGATGGCGTGAGGCGCCGACAACTCCCGGGGTCACCGCATGGAGCAACGCGCAACACGTGACGTCCGAACCGGTCCTGTCGACCGGCTCGGGCATCTGCGGGGCGATGCGCTCTCACCCCTTGGCTCAGGCTGGGCAGATGGCGCCCGTCCGCCGACGATGCCCCGCTTCGTGACGGACACCATCGTCCGGGAGCCAGGCCTCTACGGGCGCCTTTACGACGACTACTTGCCCGGCAGGGCGTTTCCCGTTTTCGGATCGTAGCCTATTGCCCTTGTCAGCGGGCCGACCATGTCGTCCTTGTTCTTGTCCGTATAGTTGGTGTTCTGATGTCTGCGGACGGAGGGATACATGACACCTGCTCCATCTCCATCGTGCTCATCATCGTGCATCAGATCGAACTTATGGCCGAACTCATGCTTCAAGACACCATCATCAAGGTGATTGAAGGAAATGATCATATAAGCCGCGCCGGGTATCGCCTGACCGATAACGCCATGCTCGACATCTGAGACAAGTATATATGTCGTTGCCGAGTCGATAACCAAGGGGCGTTTGCTTGCGTTCTCGTTATTTCGATGGATATACCAGGCTAGCTCATCCCTGAAGAGACGCATATCCGCCCGAGCAAACTCTTTCACCCCTGTCGGCGCGCGGCCATTAAAATCGAACTTGAAGTCCCAACTCATCGGAACGTTGGGCGCAAATGTTCCGAAGTCGTTGGCGACGGATTCGATCCCCTTCTTCTGGATAGCGTCTATGATCTTGCTTTGGATCGACGGATCGCCGATTTGACCGCCGAACGCCTTGGCGACGTTGGGATGCACGAGGAAAATACTGTCCTTTGGCCCGATGAACTGCCTCGGCTCGGGATGGTCCAGCTGTCGCTTGATCGCCTCGGCCTGCCTCAGGTCGCGCCAACCCGCCTGGCTGATCCTGCCGTCGGCCGCTGTCCGGGAGACGGGACGACCGTCCGGCTTGCCCTGAGGCTGGACCGCGCCGGCCGAATCGTTGTGCCCGGCTCCCTTCGGCCCATCGAGCTCCGGCCCAGTCTTCGTCACCGTACCGTCAGGGGCGCGCCATCCGACCTGGCGGGGCTTGCCGTTGGCATCGATTCGAAAGATCGGATCGCCGAGCCCGGCGTCCCGTGACGGCAGGCTGCCGGGAGCATCGTCGGCCTTGCGGGAAACATGATACTTCTTGCGGTGGTGCCCCCGATGGCTGGGGGCGCCGTCCGCGGCCCTCTCCCGACGTGGCGCAGCATCACCCGCAACGTCCGGGTCGGAGCGCATCTCGGGAAACATCTCGTGCATGAACTTGTTGGCCTGCCGGATCTCCTTGGCGATCCTGGCTGCCGCCTTTGGATCATGAGGATCGTAGGCGGGTGAGAACAAATTCGCCCCCGGCTTCTTCAGCGGGAATGGCGGCTGGTGAGCAATAGTCGTCGAGGCGCTTGCCGGAGCACCGAAAAGAGATGTCGAAAGCATTTTTATGACTTACTCTCGCTTATTACAGTAAAATTGATGGCACATGGCCGCTTAAATGAGTTCTTCATACGATACGGGTCACGAAGGCTGGCATTGTTGCACCCTGGAAGCGCCGCCGGGATGGACGCATGAAGACCACGAAGAGCTCCCAGCGGGACGAGGCCTGCGGCGGCGCGGGGACGGATTGCCCCTCGCCTCATCAGGTCATGGCTGGCCCTCATGGCTGGCCCTCACGGCGGGCCAGCAGCCGCGTGCCTCTTTTCGTCAAAGTGCCGTCGTTGCGCAGGACACTCTTCAAGCTGCTCAGAGCCACATCGTTCGCCTGCGCAAATTCGGCCAGTGTCTGCCCGGCTGCGATCGCAGCCTGAGCCTGCCGGACGACCTCAGCGGTGGCGCCCTTGAGGTGCCCGCTCCGCACCCCGCCAGCCACAACCTGCGCCCCGAGCACCGTGAGCGTACCGTCGGCGTGAATGCAATGGCGCAGGCTGTTCAGGGAGACGCCGTTCTCCCCCGCGAATGCTTCGAGCGTCTGTCCGGCGGCGATAGCATCCTGGGCCCGCCTGATGTTCTCGGCATTGGCTCCTCTGAGCTGTCCGCCCTGCACGCCGCCTGCCAGCAGCTGCGTGCCCGCCAAGGTCAGAGCGCCGCCGCTGCGAACGAAATGCCGCAGGCTGCGCAAGGAGACATTGTTCGCCTGCGCAAACGCCTCGAGTGATTGCCCCGTCGAGACGGCCGTCTGGGCTCGCCTGACGACCTCCGCGTTCGCCGGCTGAAGCCTGAGGCCGGGTGGCTGCACGCGCCCCGCAACCGGCGTGCCATCGGCATGAAGGGCCGACCGCAAGCCGTTCAAGGAAACATTGTTCGCCAGCGCGAACGCACTCAGCGACTGGCCGCTCGCGACCGCGGCCTGGGCCTGCCTCACCGTGTCGGACGTGACGCCCTGGACCTGCCCACCGTGCACGCCGCCCGCCAGGAGCTGTGCGCCGAACACGGACAGACTGCCGTTCGCGTATACAAAGTTCCGCAAGCTGCTGACGGACACATCGTTCGCCTGCGCGAATTCTCCCAGTGTCCGACCGGCCGCAATGGCGGCCTGAGCCTGCCTGACGATCTCGGCCGTGACGCCGCGGAGCTGTCCGCCCTGCACGCCGCCGGCGCGCAGTTCCTCGCCCCGCAGGGTCAGGCTGCCATCGGCATGTACGTAGGTTTGCAAGGTCGTCAAGGGAACGCCGGCGCCGTCTGCAAACTGCGCCAGGGTCATTCGTCCCGGCCAGCTTCCAACCCAGTCCTGCGCGAGCCGCAGCATCTCGGCCGTGACACGCGCCGCCGCCTGACGACTGGGACCGGGCATGGCATCCTGCAGCCCGAGAGCGGCCGCGACGGGCCGTCCCCCATCAGCGATCCGCCCCACCTGCGGCTTCGATCCCTCATCCGCGAGCGCGGCAAAGAACTCGTCCACGCCCTCGATCACGGGCAGATCAGCGCTGGGCCATGCACTGCCCTCCGCCCGCTCGGCCGGTGGCTGCAGGACAGTGGACAATTCTGCGGCGCGCGCGAAAGAGCGAAATACCTGCCCGTCGGCGCCATGGCCCGGCGGCCCCGGCGGCGAGGGACTGATCGAACGACTGTCCATAAACAACTCCCGAAACACGGAGCAAACAAGGCGCGCCCGTGCGAGTTTCAAAGTTCACCGCGTAGAACCCATGTTCGAAATATATGATACTTGTGGAGCACGCTGAGAATCTGGCGCCTAAAGAACGCCGGCACCCAGCCATTCTTAAGAATACGCCGAACAACAGGCCGCCTGCAGGTGCCTGATGCACGCTCTCAGTATGTTGCTGTTTCAGACATACAGAATTCGATTACCACGCGATGGCCGCTGAAAAATTTGCCAGATAAGAACTTAACGTCTTCTCCAATACTTCGGGAGTTGTTTATGGACAGTCGATCCGTCAGCCCGGCGCCGCCCGCATCCCCGGCCCGGCACGCCGATGAGCAGGCATTTCGTTCCTTCGCGCGTGCCGGTGGGATGTCTCCGGCTTCAGCGCCGACGCAGGCTGGGCGCGCGGAGGGCAGCGCACGGCCCACAGCGGATCTGCCGGTGATTGAGGGCGTGGACGAGTTCTTTGCCGCGCTCGGTGACGAAGCACAGTCGCAAGCGGGCCCGTCGGGGTCCGCGGCTGGGGGAATGGCGGCCGTTGCCGCTCTCGGACTGCAGGATGCCATGCCCGGCACCAGCCATCAGGCCGCACCACGCGTCACGGCCGAGATGCTGCGCCTCGCGCAGGACTGGGTCGGGAGCGGGCCGGGACGAATGACCCTGGCGCAGTTCGCAGACGGCGCCGGGGTCAATCTGGCGACCTTGCAGACCTACGTTCGCGCCAACGGCAGCCTGACCCTGCGCGGCGCGCAGCTGCGGGCCGGCAGCGTGCAGGGCGGACAGCTCCGCGGCGTCACGGCCGAGATCGTGAGGCAGGCCCAGGCGGCCGTTGCCGCCGGACAGTCACTGGGCGAGTTCGCGGAAATAAACAGTGTGTCCATAAACTCGTTGCGGCATTCCATCTATGTCGACGGTAGCCTGACGGTTTATGGAACGCAGCTGCTGGCCGGCGGCGTGCAGGGCGGGCAGGTTCAGAGCGTCACGCCGGAGACGGTGCGGCAGGCCCAAGCCGCCATCGCGGCGGGGCAGTCGTTGAGCGCATTCGCGCTGGCGAACAATGTCTCTCTCAGCAGCTTGCAGCTGGTCCTGCATGCCGATGGCAGCCTCACCTCGAACTACCTCCAGCAGCGGCAGCCGAGAGTCCAGCTTCAGCCGGTCACCGCGGAGGTGGTCAGGCAGGCCCAGGCTGCGGTCGCGGCCGGGCAATCGCTGGACGCGTTTGCGCGAGCCAATAACGTATCCCTTCATAGTCTGCGGCATTCCGTGCGCACCAACGGGACACCAACTCTCTATGGCACGCAGCTGCTGGCTGGCGGCGTGCAGGGCGGACAACTCCGGGGGGTGAACGCCGAGATCCTCCGACAGGCCCAGGCCGCCATTGCGACAGGCCAGACGCTGGCGGAGTTCGCGCAAGCGAATAACATCTCGCTGAACAGCCTGCGGCATTGCATTCACTCCGACAGCACGCTGACCGTCCTTGGCGAACAGCTGGTGGCCGGCGGCGTGAAAGGCGGGCACCTCAAGGGCGCCACCCCCGAGATCCTCCGGCAGGCTCAGGCCGCCGTCGCGGCCGGACAGTCACGCGATGCATTTGCGCAGGAAAACGATGTAGCGCTAACCAGCCTGAAGACCGCAATGCGCAAGGACGGCAGCCTGACCAAGCGCGGCATGCAGATGCTGGCCCGGAAGGAAGAGTAGCCCCAGTCCCTGCTGCGGATCGCAGCACAGACCGCCGCCGATCTCCTGCTTCGACCCAGCACGGCGTCTCGCCAGCGCCTCCGGTGTTCGCCGCGGCGTTTCGCGCGCCCATGCCATTGAGGGTGCCCGGTAGCGGGCCAACGTCCGCTGCCGGAAAGCTCGTCCGATGCCGGCGGTCAGGCCGGAACATTCCAGCCGCCGATGTGACCATAGATCGCGTCGCGAAGCGCCCGGACATCCTGATTGAGCTCGCCCAGGTCTGCCGGACTTTGCCCCGAGGCCGAAAGCAGCGCATCGCCCAGGCAGCCGGCCCGGGACCGGAGCGCACGACCCTCGTCGGTCAAGGCGACCACCACCTGCCGTTCATTGTCGGGATTTCGCGTGCGGCGCACGAGGCCGGCGGCTTCCAGCCGCTTGAGCAAGGGTGTCAGAGTACTCGATTCCAGCGCCAGCTTCTCGGCGATGCCGCCCACCGTCTGCCCGTCCTCGCGCCACAGCACATTGAGCACGAGATATTGCGGGTAGGTCAGCCCCAACGCGTCGAGCAGCGGCTTGTAGACGCGCTGAATGGCGATCCCCGCCGAATAGATGGCGTAACAGAGCTGATCGTCCAGCGGCAGAGGGTCGGTTGTTTTCCGGCTCATGGCGGCCTCCTTCCGTAATCCATATAGCGGCCCGGCGCACGAAAATGAATATCGCGATAAAAATTATGCTGGACAGTCGGCACTCGCCGCGCTAATGATAATTATCGCGATAACAATTGTCGCGCACCAGATATGGAGAGACCGATGAGCACGATGACGCAAACCCTCCTGGCCGCGACGGCCCTCAGCGCTGGCATTGCCGCCGCCACTGTCGCGCATTCTTCCGAGCTTCCTGCGGACCAAGCGGTCAGAAACGTCGTCCTGGTGCATGGTGCCTTTGCCGACGGCTCCGGCTGGCGTGGGGTCTATGACGAACTGAGCAAGCGTGGATACCGCGTCACCATCGTGCAAAACCCGCTGACCTCGCTTGCCGACGATGTTGCCGCGACCAAGCGGGCTCTCGATCGCCAGGCCGGCCCCACCATCCTCGTCGGGCACTCGTGGGGCGGCACCGTCATCACCGAAGCAGGCGTCCACCCGAAGGTGGCCGGCCTCGTCTATGTCTCCGCGCTGGCGCCCGACGCCGGCGAGACGACGGCGCAGCAGTACGACGGGTTCACGACCCCGCCCGAGTTCGTCATCGACACGCAGGCGGACGGCTTCGGCTTCTTGAACCTTGAGACATTCCAGGCCGGCTTCGCTCATGACGTCAGCGATGCCGATGCCGCGTTCATGCGGGACTCGCAGGTGCCGATCAACATGTCGGCCTTCGGCACCCGCCTCGAGCATGCGGCCTGGAGGACCAAGCCGAGCTGGGCGGTCATCGCCACCGAGGACAAGGCCTTCGACCAGAAGATGCTGTTCGGGATGGCCAAGCGGATCGGCGCGACGATCACGGAAGTCGCGGCCAGCCATGCGGTCTTCATGACGCAGCCGGAGGTGGTCTCCGGCGTCATCGACCAGGCCGCGCAGAGCGCCGGACGCGCCGTGCGGTGATCGGCAGACCGGGCGGCAGCAACAGGCAGGCGGCGTCTTCGGGCCCCGCCTGCCTGTTGCCCTATAGCCGCATAGCCGGCCAGGCACCTGGTGCCTTCGCCGTGTCGTTCGATTGCATAGCTGCTTCAGCCGAGATCGGCGGTGGCGCGATCGAAGATGGCCGGATCGCCCCGTGCGCTGGCCAGCAGGATCGCGCCCGCGAGCGTCGCTAGCACCTGGATCGCACGCTTCTCGGTGAGGTCGCCGGCGACCAGTCGGACGATGCCCGCCAAGAACCACGGACTTCCCCAACGTCCGCGGGGCCCCCGCGGAGGGTGACGCCTCCGCAGGTAGGGCTCTACTCCGCAGCCATCGCCGCTTGCAGTTCCGGTTCCCCGATCGAAACCTCATGGCTCTCGTCCGCGGTCGGCTTGATGCGGAACCATGCGGCGTAGAGCGCAGGAAGGAAGAGCAGGATCAGCACCGTGCCGACCGCCGTGCCGCCGATCAGCGTGTAGGCCATGGAGCCCCAGAAGACGGAGTGCGTGAGCGGGATGAAAGCGAGCACGGCGGCAAGCGCGGTCAGGATCACGGGCCGCGTGCGCTGCACGGTGGCCTCGATGACGGCGTGATAATCGTCGAGGCCGGCCGCGCGGTTCTCCTTGATCTGCTCGGTCAGAATCAGCGTGTTGCGCATCAGGATGCCGGCGAGGCCGATCAGCCCCAGGATGGCGTTGAAGCCGAAGGGCTGGTTGAAGATGATGAGGGCCGGCACGACGCCGACAACGCCGAGCGGCGCCGTCAGCATGACCATGGTCATCGTCGAGAAGGACCGCACCTGCAGCATGATGACGATGAGCGTGGCGGCAATCATGGCCGGGAAGACCTTGCCCAGCGCGGCGTTGGCCTTGCCGGCCTCCTCGATCGATCCGCCCGTCTCGATGCGATAGCCCGCCGGCAGCGAGGCGATCAGCGGCTGGAGCGCCGTCATGACCTCTTTGGAGACCTCCGGCGGCTGCGTCGCCTCGTTGATGTCCGAGCGGATCGTGATGACGGGCGTGCGGTCGCGACGCTTCAGGATCGGCTCTTCCACACGGATTTCCGAATGGCCGATCTGGTCGAGCGGAATCGAGCGTCCGCTCCGGCTCATCAAGGAGAAATCCGCCAGGCGCGTCGGATCCAGCCGCTCGCCGCCGGCGCTGCGCGCCACGACGGGGACGTTGCGGATGTCCTCGCGAACCTGCGTGACGGCGACGCCGGTGAGGAGGAACTGCAGCTGCTGGCCCACCTCCGCCGGCGAGAGGCCGATGAGGTTCAGCCGGTCCTGATCCGGGACGAAGCGCAGCATGGGTGTGCGATTGCCCCAGTCACGGTTGGCCTGCCGCACGTCCGAAACGCCCCGCATGATCTCGAGGGCCTTCTCGGAGATGCTGTAGAGCTGCGCCGGATCGGGGCCCATGACGCGGAACTCGACCGGGAATGGCGTATAGGGGCCGAACACGAGCTGCGTGACGCGGACATAGGCCTCGGGGGCGAGCCCCTCCGCCACCGCCGCCCGGAGCCGGTGCTTCAACGCCTCGCGCGCCTCGGCGTCCGGGGTCAGCACGACGATCTTGGCGAAGGCGGGATCGGGCAGCTCCGGCGCCATGGCGAAGAAGAAGCGCGGTGCGCCCTGGCCGACATAGCTCGTGACGATCCTGGCCTCGGGCTGGCTCTCCAGCCAATGTTCGAGCCTCTCGACCGTGGCGGTCGTCGTCTCGATGCTGGAGCCTTCCGGCAGGCGGACCTCCACCAGCACCTCGGGCCGGTCGGACGTCGGGAAGAACTGCTGCTTGACGGCGCCCATGTCGACGCCGGACAGCGCGAAGGCGATGCCGACGATGGCGCAGGTCACGAACTTGTGGCGCACGGCGAAGGCGATGAGCCGCCGCAGGCGCCGATAGTTCGGCGTGTCGTAGATCGCGTGGTGGCCGCCCTCGACCGGCTTGATCGCGGGCAGCATCTTGACGCCGAGATAGGGCGTGAAGACCACCGCGACGATCCAGGAGACGATGAGCGCGAAACCGACGACCCAGAAGATGTTGCCGGCATATTCGCCGGCCGTCGAGCGCGCGAAGCCGACCGGCAGGAAGCCGGCGATCGTCACGAGCGTTCCCGACAGCATCGGCGCCGCGGTGTGGCTCCACGCATAGGCCGCCGCCCTGATGCGGTCCATGCCCTCTTCCATCTTCACCACCATCACTTCGATGGCGATGATGGCGTCGTCCACGAGCAGGCCGAGCGCCAGGATGAGGGCGCCGAGCGTGATGCGGTCGAAGAACCGGCCGGTCTCCAGCATGATGAGGAAGACGACGGCGAGCGTCAGGGGCACGGCGGCCGCCACCACGATGCCGACGCGCCACCCCATGCTAACCAGGGCGATCAGCAGCACGACGCCGAGCGCCATCGCGAACTTCATCATGAATTCGTCGACCGCCGAGGTGATGTTGACGGCCTGGTCGGTGACCTTGTCGAGCGTCATGCCGAGCGGCAGCGTCTGCGCGATGGCCGCCGTCCTGTCCTCCAGCGCCTTGCCCAGCGCAAGGCCGTCCCAGCCCTCCTGCATCACCGCCGCGAGCATGATGGTGGGCTCGCCCTGGCGCCTGATGAGGTAGGTCGGAGGATCTTCATAGCCGCGGCGAACCTCGGCGATGTCGGAGAGCTTCAGCGTCCGCCCCGCCGCGACGATCGGCGTGTCGGCGATCGCCTGGACGCTGTCGTAGGCGCCGTCGACCCGGATGAAGACGCGCGGCCCGCGCGTGTCGATCGAGCCGGCCGGGGTGACGGTGTTCTGCCGCTGCAGGGCGGCGACGATGTCCTGCGCCGACACGCCGAGCGTGGCCAGCCTGGCATGGGAGAACTCGACGAAGATCTGTTCGGGGCGCTCGCCGAGAATGTTGATCTTCTTGACGCCGGGCACGTGCAGCAGGTCCTGGCGGATCACCTCGGCCTGCCGCACCAGTTCGCGCATCGGCATGCCCTTGGCCTTGAGCGCATAGAGGGCGAAGCTGACGTCCGAATATTCGTCGTTGACGAAGGGGCCGTAGACGCCGGACGGCAGGTTGCGGGCCTCGTCCGCGAGCTTCTTGCGGGCCTGATAGAACTCCTCCTGCACGGCCGAGGGCGGCGTGCTGTCCTTCAGCGTGACCGTCATATAGGCGTAGCCCGGCCGCGTGGTCGTCTCGACCCGGTCATACCAGGTGAGCTCCTGCAGCCGCTTCTCCAGCGGCTCGGCGACGAGGTCCTGCATCTCGCGCGCCGTCGCGCCCGGCCACGCCGTCGTGACCGTCAGGGTCTTGATGGTGAAGTTCGGGTCCTCCGCCCGGCCGAGCATGAGGAAGGCGTAGGCGCCGGCGGCCACCAGAAGGAGGATCGAGAAGAGGGTGACGGCGCGTTCGCGGACGGCGATCGCGGAAAGGTTGAGGCTCATCACTTGCCCCTGATGTCAGAAGCGGTCCGCACGCGCGCGCCCTCCTGCAGGAGGTGGGCGCCGAGCGAAACGACCGAATCCCCCGAGTCCAGTCCGGAGATCACGGCGGTCTCGCTGGTCACGCGCACCAGCCTTACGGGCCGAAAGACCACGCTCGAGGTCGCGCCGTCGAACACCCACACGCCAGTTCTCTGGCCGTTGTCCAGGACGGCCGCGACCGGCACCTCCACCTCCGGTTGGCTCGCTTCGCTCACCAGCCGGATGGTCACCGTCGCGCCGAGCGGCGCCTGCGCCGCCTCGCCGTCGAGCACATAGCGGGCCTCGTAGGTGCGGGTCTGGGCATCGGCGGAATCCGACAGCTGCCGCAGATGCGCCGCATGGCGGCGTCCATCACCCCCGTACACGCTGGCCTCGGCCGTCGAGCCGATCGCCGGCCGGATCGTCTCGGGCAGCGCAACCACCGCTTCGCGGGGCCCCGCCTGGGCAAGCCGGACCACGGCCTGGCCGGCGGAGACGACCTGTCCCGGCTCGCCGAGCGTTTCGACCACCGTACCATCCACGTCCGCCACCAGCAGGGAATAGATCGCCTCGTTCTCCGCGACCCGCGCATCGGCTTCAGCGGCGGCGAGCTGCGCCGCGGCCGTATCGGAGGCGGCCTTCGCCTGCTCGTAGCGCTGCCGGGAGGACCATCCGTCGCTCACGAGCTTGGCGTATCGCCGCTCGTCCGCTTCGGCCTGAACGACGGCTGCGCGCGCCGCAACAACGGCGTTGCGCTTCGCCGTGAGCGCCAGGCGGAGGTCGGTCTCGTCGATCCGCATCAGCGGCTGGCCGGCCTTGACCTGCTCGCCGACATTCACGAGCCGTTCCACGATCTTGCCGGGGACGCGGAAACCGAGGTTGCTCTCGACCCGCGCCCCGATGATGCCGGTGAAGCCGCGTTCGGCCCCGCTCACCCGGGCGGCCGTCGCCAGCCTGACGATCGGCGGCTCCAGCCTCGGGTCGCTCACGGCCGCGGCTTCCTGCGTGCGCAGGGAAAGCGCGGCGAAAGCGGCCGCCCCAACCCCGGCGATCAGGGCACCTCCCAGCACAATGGCGGGCTTCTTTCTCATGGCCGTGGCCTCGTCAAATTAGATTGCGTTCACACTCTATATCAGATATGGATGTTAAACACAATCTAATTACGGAGGTCGGCAATGCGGGTAAGTCGCATTCAGGCGGAGAAGAACCGGCAAACCGTGATCGATGTCGCCAGCCGGCTCTTTCGGGAACACGGCTTCGACGGCATCGGCCTCAAGGACCTGATGGAAGGCGCCGGGCTGACCCAGGGCGCGTTCTACAAGCAGTTCGCGTCGAAGGACGACCTCGTGGCGCAGGCGTCCCGGCGAGCACTGGAGAGCGCCTTCAGCCGGTGGTCAGCCGCTGCCGCGGCCAATCCGCAGGACCCGCTTGGCGCGGTGATCGCGTTCTACCTCAGCATGGAGCATCGCGCGGAAAGGATGGACGGTTGCCCGATCGTCGCGCTCGGTGCGGATGCGGCCCGGCAGGGCGCCGACGTGAAGGCGTCGTTCGAAGCCGGGATCAGGGAATATCTCGCATTGCTCGGCAGCTGGATCGGTGATGCCGGCGGCGGCGAGCCCGCCGGCAAGGCGATGGCCATTCTCTCGACGATGGTCGGTGCGCTCGTCCTCTCGCGGGCGGTCAACGACGAGCAGCTGTCGAAGCAGTTCCTGCAAGCGGCCGCCGAAAGCGTGCAGCCGGGGCTGTCCGCCGGAGACAACCGGGAAAGGCCGCTCCAATGACGATCGTCTCCCCGGCGCAGGTGCGCGACGCGGCCGCGCCTGCCTCCGCGATTCCCATCACGAGCGGCGCGCCTTCGGAGCGCCGGCTGACGGGAAAGATCCTCTTCCTCCTCGCCGGGCTGGCCGCGCTCGGCGCACTTGCCACCAACATCATCCTGCCCGCCTTTCCACGGATTGGCGCCAGCCTTGGCGTTTCTTCCCAGGAACTCGGCCTGACGTTGAGCAGCTTCTTCGTCGCCTTCGCGTTCGGGCAGCTTCTGGTCGGACCGCTCTCCGACCGTTTCGGCCGCAGATGGCTGGTGCTTGGCGGCCTTGCCGTCTTCACCGCGGGCAGTGTCGTTTGCGCCTTCGCCGACAGCCTGCCCTTGCTGGTCCTCGGCCGCGTCATCCAGGCGCTCGGGGCCTGCGCCGCCTCCGTCCTGTCGCGCGCCATCGCACGCGACCTCTTCGACGGCGAGGCGCTGGCGCGGGCTCTGGCGCTGACCATGATCGCGATGGCGGCCGCGCCGGGCTTCTCGCCGCTCATCGGCAGCGCGCTCGACGGCCTGCTCGGCTGGCGGTTCACCTTCCTCGTCGTTGCGGCGTTCGGCATGGTGTTGGCGCTCCACTATGCGACGAGTGCCGGCGAGACCCATCCGGCCGACCGCAGGACATCCCTGGCGGCTTCGGCGGTGGCATCCGCCTATGGCCGCCTGGCGGCCGATCCGCGCTTTGTCCTTCCCGCCCTCTCGGTGAGCCTTGTCATCGGGGGGCTTTACACCTTCTTCGCAGCGGCGCCCGCCATCCTGATGAGCGAGCTCGGCCTCACGGCCTTTCAGCTCGGATTGAACTTCGCGACCACGGTGCTGATCGTCTTCGCGGCAGGTTTTCTCGCGCCACGCCTCGCCCATCGCTGGGGCCAGCGCACCATCGGCATGGTCGGCCTCTTCATCGCGCTGGCCGGCAGCCTCCTTCTGCTCACATTCGCCGCCGCGCCGGCCTTCATCCCCTTCACCGCGGCCATCGCGCTCTATCTGCTCGGCATGGGATTGATCAATCCGCTCGGCACCGCCATCGCGCTCCATCCTTTCGGAAGGCAGGCCGGGCTCGCGTCCGCGCTGCTCGGCTTCCTGCAGATGGGCTGCGCCGCCGTCGGCGCGGCGGTCGCCAGCATTCTGCCTCTTCAGCCGACTGTGTCCCTCGCCGTCATCCTCACGACGGGTTCGGCGCTCGCCATTCTTGCCTTTCTCCCCGTCGCCATGCGTCAGCCGAAAGCGGAGGTGCAGGCATGAGACGCATCAACGTGACGCCGCCCATACACCCGGATCGATAGGACAATAGATGCGACGGATTGTTGTCACAGGCATCGGTGCGGTCACGCCGCTTGCCGCCGATGTCGAAACCTCCTGGACGCGCCTCCTGGCCGGGCGCTCCGGCATCCGCAGGCTTCCGGACGAGGTGGTGGGAGACCTGCCGGCGAAGGTCGGCGGCGTCGTGCCCACCCTGGAGGAAGACCCTGACGCCGGCTTCGATCCGGATGCCGTCATGGCGCCGAAGGACCAGCGCAAGGTCGACCGGTTCATCCTCTTCGGGCTCGCCGCTGCCCAGGAGGCACTCACCCAGGCAGGGTGGGCGCCAACCTCGGAGGCGGAGCGCCTGCGCACGGCGACGATCATCGCTTCGGGCATCGGCGGCTTTCCCGCCATCACCGAGGCGGTGCGCACGGTCGACCAGCGCGGTGTTCGCCGCCTGTCGCCCTTCACGATCCCCTCCTTCCTCGTGAATCTCGCGGCCGGTCATATCTCGATCCGCCACGGCCTCAAGGGGCCGCTCGGGGCGCCGGTGACGGCCTGCGCCGCCGGCATCCAGGCGATCGGCGACGCCGCCCGGCTCATCCGTGCCAACGAAGCCGATATCGCCGTCTGCGGTGGCACCGAAGCCTGCATGAACACCGTCAGCCTCGGCGGCTTCGCCGCGGCGCGTTCCCTGTCCACCAGCTTCAATGACGAGCCGGCAGAGGCTTCACGCCCCTTCGACATGGCACGGGACGGCTTCGTCATGGGGGAAGGCGCCGGCATCCTCGTCATCGAGGAACTGGGCCACGCGCTGGGGCGCGGCGCGAGGCCGCTCGCCGAGCTCGTCGGCTACGGCACGACGGCGGATGCGCACCACGTCACCTCCGGCCCGGAGGACGGCGACGGTGCGCGCCGGGCCATGGAGATCGCGATTGCCCAGGCCGGGATCTCGCCGCGCGCGATACGCCACCTCAATGCGCATGCGACCTCGACGCAGGTCGGCGATCTCGGGGAAATCGCGGCGATCAAGCGGGTTTTCGGCATGGATTCCGCCATCGCCGTCAGCGCCACCAAGTCGGCGACCGGACATCTGCTCGGCGCCGCCGGCGGGCTCGGCGCCATCTTCGCGGTCCTGGCGCTCAGGGATCAGATGACGCCGCCGACGCTCAATCTGGAGGCGCCCGATCCGGCCGGCGACGGGATCGACTTCGTCGCGAACGCGGCCCGGCCCTTGGCGATGGACTACGCGATCGCCAACGGCTTCGGCTTCGGCGGCGTCAACGCCAGCGCACTGTTCCGGCGCTGGACGGAAGGCGGCGCGAGCGCCCGAAGCGCGCAACACTGAAACCTCGTTCCGCTTTCGGACCCATCAAAAGCCGGCAACGGGCAGGCCAGGGACGAGCGGCAAGCGATCCATCACATTCGCCAACTAGGAAAGACGTGACTTCCATGGACAAGACCAATCCCGGCGTCGCCCTGGTGACGGGCGCGTCCTCCGGCATCGGACTCGCCACGGCCAAGGCCCTGCGGAATGCCGGCTATCGCGTGTTCGGAACCAGCCGTCGCGCGGCTACCGAACGCTCCGACGGCATCACCATGCTGACCTGCGACGTGACGGACGACGCGTCCGTTACGACGCTGGTCGATGAGGTGCTGGCCAGGGCCGGACGCATCGACCTCGTCGTCAACAATGCCGGCATCGGCCTCGTCGGCGGCGCGGAGGAATCCTCGCTTGCCCAGGCTCAGGCACTGTTCGACGTGAACGTCTTCGGCGTCCTGCGCGTGACCCGCGCGGTGCTGCCGGCCATGCGGCGCCAGCAAAAGGGCCGGATCGTCAATGTGAGCTCGGTGCTCGGCTTCATTCCAGCGCCCTATTCCGCGCTCTATGCAGCGACCAAGCATGCCGTCGAAGGCTATTCCGAATCGCTCGACCACGAACTGCGCCCGTTCGGCATCCGCGTCGTGCTGGTCGAGCCGGCCTATACCCGTACGTCGTTCGACGACAATCTCGTCCGGCCGGATCAGTTGCTCGATGTCTACTCTTCCGCGCGCGCCGGCATGGATGTGATCATGCGGAAAGCGATCGCAGCAGGCGATGCACCCGAAATCGTCGCCGGAACAGTCCTGGAAGCCGCGACCGCTGCCGTTCCGAGGCGGCGCTACGCGGCGGGAAAAATGGCGCGCCAGGTCAGCTTCCTGCGCCGCTTCGTCCCCGAGGCCGCATTCGACAAAAGCCTGCGGAAGCAGAACGGGCTGCCGGCCTGACAACGCCCTGCTTCGCCGGGCGCGGGCGAGCGTTGCGAGCCACCTCCTATGCGATGATCGGCGGTCTTTGGCGCGCGGCTGTCGACGAAGACGAGCGCGACTTTCTGGGTGAGGTCGTGCCGTAACAAGGCAGTTGCGCACCCTTCGGGATGCGCAGGGCGAAGGCCGCCCTTTGGAAAGGAGCAGCGTTCATCCAATGGCATCCCACCTGGTCGGCCGGTAGGCTCGGTCGAACTCCTCCCTTAAGCGCTCGATTTCCTCCTGATAGAGAGGGTTCGGATTCCGACGCACCCAAGCCCGCAGAAGGCGCAGGTGTTCCTTTTCCGCTTTGTCGGCGGACGCTGGGTTCGGGAACTTCCTCTCAGCCTCAATCTGGAACTCGAAGCTCGCAGCATCGCGCTTCTCGCGCCACTCATGGTAGGCCGGGTGAGTGTCGAACAAAAAACGCCTGAAGGCATTCTCCCGGGCCTCGGACTGGGCCCGGGTCGTCACAGGTTTGGGCCGGGTACGCAGGTCGTTCAGCATGGCTTTCTCCAGCTCAGCCCATGGATGAACAACTCCGAAATGGACGTCGTGGTTTCCGCTCCGCCGACGACCTCAGGCAAATTTGATGAGCAGCGCGACCATCAGGACGAAGAGGGTCATGATGGCGACGGTCATCGGAACGAGCGCGCTGCGGTCACGTCGATCGGAGCGGTTCGGGCTACCATGAGGCCCGCTCCGGCCCGAACCAGTCGACGCCGGCCTGTAGCGTCGCGGTCCCGCGTCAGTCCGAATTGAAGATCGCCCCCGGCCTGGCATCACCGGGAGGTCCGGGCGGGACGACATCGTGGCACTGAGACTTCGCCTCCCCGCCTTCGATCACGGTGCGCGCGAAGGCAAGCGCGTCCGCAAACGATCCATGCAGGACACCATCGTGCGTCAAACCTTCGTAGCGATGCCAGGCGACGATATTCCGGGACGCGCATAGGGCCAAGACCGCGGCATACTGCCGATGCGGAGGGAGCGTGGTGTCGGCCAATCCCGTCCCGATGAACAGCGGGACGCTCAACGATCCCATCGGCATATCGGTGACAGGAATACGCAGATCGTCCAATTCCTCCTGCGAGATGGAGAGGGTCTCGGCCAGGGACCGAACCTTCAGTTCGCGAGCGAGTTCCCCCATCTGCCTGCTGCAACCGCGCCGCGCCATATCGAGGAGTTGTTTTCCCGCAGGACTTACGATGTCGTCGATCCGCGGCCCGTCGTCATGAAGACCACCGGCCACGAGGCTCAGGAACATGTTGCTGGAGTTGCGGACCGGAAGCGACACAGGGCCTTCCGGAAAAGTGGTGTTGAGCGCGGTTGCGACGGCCCCCAGGATGTTGAGTTCGGGCGCATAGTCACGCCAGATCGTCGCAGCACCCAGGGCAGCACCGGATCCTTGCGAGTGCCCAGCGACCAGCACCTCATTCGCGATCAGGCCTGGCTTCGCCCCAAGCGCTGCACGGACCGCGTCCAGCAGGGAACGGGCTTCTGCCCCCCAATGCAGATAGGGATGAGGGCCGGGCCCTCCGAGACCTTGATAATCGGTCGCGACGACTGCAAAGCCCGCCTCGAGCCAGCGATTGATGTACGAAGCATCCCGCGGCTTGAAGCCCGTCCACGACGGGGCGCATATGTCGGCTATGCCCAGCGTGCCATGCCCCCAGGCGACGAGCGGCCAGCCTCCCTTCGGAGCAGCACCGTCGGGAAGATAGAGCATGCCGCTGACCGGGATGCGTCCGGAATGCCAGCGCGCATCGCTCGAAGCATAGAGGATACGGAACGCCTCCTTGGCTGAAGTCATCTCCGGCTGGCTCGCCACCGCTTCCTCACGCAGCATCGCGCCGGGCTTGGCGGGGAATGCCGCAGCCCATCGATAGAACGGCGACAGGTCCATATCGCCCGCTGTCGGGCCGGTTGGAAGCGTCCCGCCCGTTGCGAGGTTCCCGCCAACATCTTGTGCCGGCGATATCGCGGGCATGAGAAGAGCACAGACACAAACACGAACAAGTATATTGACAGCTTTTGCGCTCATCATTTCCCCGATCCGGACAGCTAACTCAGGCACGGAACGGAAAGGAATCAACGCAACTCAGGATCTTCACGTCGCGCCAAACCCGACCACCGTCATGGCGCATCGTGTCACTTTGCCGCCCTGCGAGGGCATGTCCTTTTATTAAATTGTATTGCGGCCGATCCCATTCGCCAGCTGTCGCTGCCGGCTGGCAAGCCATCGGGCGCAGAACCTCAACCGCCTCATCCTGGAGGCACGGGGCGTTCTGCAACGCTGCAACAAATCTTAATATACCGAAACACGCGCACTCTGGTCGATGCGTGCATCATATGGGACAGGGCAAGAGGCTTCATGCACCCGGCTATGGACAACGCGCAGATCCTGATCGTTGAAGATGATCCTGAAATCGCAAACCTGCTCGCCCTGACCATGCAGGACAACGGCATGATCCCGACCGTTGCCGAAGATGGCCGGGTGATGCAATCGCTCCTGCGCAACGGTTCATTTGATCTCATCATCCTTGATGTCATGCTGCCGGGAGAGGATGGGCTGAACATCTGCAGGAAAATTCGCGCCGAGAAGACCACCCCGATCATCCTGTTGACGGCGCTTGGCGAGGAGGTCGACAGGATTGTGGGACTTGAGGTCGGCGCTGACGATTACGTCACGAAGCCGTTCAGCCCCAGGGAGGTCGTCGCGCGTGTGCGCAGCCTGTTGCGGCGTGCGTCCTATGGGCTGGTCAAGAATACCAGCCAACGAAGGCTGCGGTTTGACGGCTGGCAACTCGATCCCATGCGCCGCCAGCTTCACGACCCCAGCAATGCCCGCGTCGCGTTGACGACCACGGAATTCGACCTCCTGCTGGCCTTTTGCCGGAACCCGGGCCGCGTCATCACGCGCGAGGAACTTCTCTCGCTGACGCATTCGGGCCTCGCCGGACCGATCGAACGCAGTATCGACGTCCATATCAGCCGTCTTCGACAGAAGATCGAGATCAACGCCAGAGCGCCAGCGCTGCTGCAGACGGTCAGGCTTGGTGGCTATATGTTCACGGCGGCGGTCGAAGAAGCGTGAGCGGCGACTGGCGGCTCGCGGACCTGGTGCACGGTCCACGCCCTAACGCGTGGGCAGCATCAGTCTGACGACAAGACCGTTGGGCTGGCGGTCGCGAAGCTCCAGTTCGCCCCCATGGGCCTGCACGATCTCGGCGACGATCGAAAGCCCCAGCCCGAAGCCGCTGTTCGCATCATTGCGGGCGGCATCGCCCTTGAAGAACGGTTCCAGCACACGCCTCCGGTCCGCTTCGGGGATACCCGGGCCATCATCGACGACATCGATGATGACCTTTCCGGCATGCGTTCCCAGTTCGACCTTGACCGTATTCGCGAACTTGGTCGCATTGTCGCAGAGGTTCGTAACGGCACGCGTGATTGCGAGCGGCTTGCAGTCCACGACCAGCCTTTTCGCCCCCCGATAGGTGACATCGAAGCCGACGTCGGCAAATTCACTACAGATCGTCTGCAGGGTGCTGGCGATGTCCGTCCGCTCGACATCCTCTTTCCGATAAGTGTCGCGCAGATAATCGAGGCTTTCCCCCAGCAGCCGGTCGATATGGCTGATATCGGAGAGCATTGCGTCCCGAGCGGCGTCCGCCGGCAAGCGTTCAGCCTTGAGGCGTAATCGCGTCAGCGGCGTCCGCAAGTCGTGGCTGATGCCACGCAACATGCGGGTTCGGGATTCGACCATGATGGCGATCCGCTTGCGCATGCTGTTCAGAGCCTTGGCCAACGCCACGATCTCGATGCTGCCGCGCTCTTCGAACACCTCTCCGTCCTGCGAGATATCGGCATTCATGGCTGCCAGGGATATCCGCCGGAGCGGCAGCATAATCGCCCAGACGGCAAAGGCGGAGAAAAGGAAGATCAGGGTGACCAGCGCGACCAGGTAATATGATCCGCGTCCGATGAAGTCGCTCGTCAGAAACGGGTCGGACGAAATGGGCGCAACCAGCATCGTTGCATCGTCCACCTGCATCGCCACGACGCGATTTCCGTTCAGAAAGGTTCTCCAGCCCCCCAGCGGGGAGATCGAACTATGGGGAGGAAACAGCCATTCGATGGCCCGATCCCGGATGGCCTCCCGAGGCGACGACGTCGTGAATTCCTGGCTGAGAGACAAAGGCTGCAGCGTCGTTTCCCAACCCGCCCGCCGGGCGGCGCCAAGGATGACGTCTCTTTCGTCTGGTGCCGCGACCGCCAAAAGCCCGCTTATGGCCTGGATATGTTCAGCGACCTGTTCAATATCCAGCTCCCTGTCGTCATTCCGAACCCAGCGCTCGAGCATGGGCCCCGCCAGGGCGACGATGATCAGCAGAGCGAGTATGGCGAGAGCCGTGATCTGCCCATGGATGGTCCTCAGGCCGGGAGGCACACGCAATCTCACGACCCCTTCGTCGGCTGCCCGCTTCTTCGGAAAAGCTCGGGCTTTATAGCACGACGGGTTCGCGCCCGAGCGAGGATGGTTGTTAAGTTTTATTTCGAGGCCGGCCGCTGACCTCATGAATGCGTGGGCCGCCTGACTGAAGCACGCGGAACGGCAGAGCACGCCTTGCGACCCGCTGGGCTCGGCCTCCGATTTCTCCTTCGCAACAAAGCGAAACATAAAGACACGCTTGGAGCGGGTGCCCCGTGAAAAGTGATGTCGCGTGTCGCCGCCGGTGGAACCCGTGCGGCACGGCATCTCGCTTTGGAGCACCCATGTCCTTGATCGTTCGGAACAATTGGCGCCTGTCGTCTCGTGCATTCGGCCTTGCGGCAGGGGTCATGGGGATGGCGGCCGGCGCAACGGCCGCCGATCTTCCGGGACGGGCACCGGAACCGGTCTTCGACCAGGAACGGTTCAACCAACGCCCCGTCCAGAAGCAGACCAGCCGGAAATGGAGCCTGATCATCGGGGGCGGCGGCGAGTATGAACCTGAATATGAAGGCAGCGGTGATTTCGAGATCGGCCCCGTTCCTCTCGTCCTTCTGACCTATGGCGAATGGCTCCAGATTGATCCCAAGGGAGTCACCGTCACACCCGTCAGGCACAGCGGCTTCTCGCTGTCCGGAAAGGTCGGCTACGAGTCGGGCAGAGATGCCGATGATTATGCCCGGCTCCGAGGCCTGGGCGACATCGACTTTGCCGCCACGGTCGGGCTCAAGGCGGCCTACAAGTGGGGGCCGCTCGAGTTCTATGCCACAGTCGATCAGACGATCGACGGCAGCGAAAGCCTTATCGGCACATTGGGGATCGGCTATTCGGCCCCTGTGACCGAAAAGCTCATCCTTGGCGCCAAAGCCGAGGCGATCGTGGCAAATGACAAGCACATGGAGGCCTATTTCGGCGTCAATGCCATGCAGGCGGCAGCTTCCGGCCTGCCCGAGTACAAGGCCAAGGCCGGCCTCAAGCGCATCAATGTCTCGGCATCCGCGACCTATCTCCTGGACGAACATTGGCTCGTGCGCGGCCAGACAGGGCTTGGGATTTTGGCCGGCGACGCCGCCGACAGCCCGATCGTGGAAAAGAAGCTGCAGCCTTCCGTTTCGGCCGTCATCGGCTACAGGTTCTGACGCCCCGGCAGATCAAGCCGGCGGCCGGCGCTATCGACGAGCCGCTCGCCGGGAACGATCGGCGCGCAAATGACCTGACACCCCGTGCTACGTCGCTTCTCCCACAGCGGCTTCGAGGGCGGCGATGTCGATCTTCCGCATCGTCATCATCGCTTCCATCGCGCGCTTGGCCTTGGCCCGGTCCGAGCTCGTGGTCAGCTCCATCAGCCGCTTCGGCGTGATCTGCCAGGAGAAGCCCCACCGGTCTCTGCACCAGCCGCAGGCGCTCTCGGCGCCGCCATTCCCGACGATCGTGTTCCAGTAGCGATCGGTTTCTTCCTGATCCTCGGTCAGGACCATGAAGCTGATGGCTTCGTTTGCCTTGAAATTCGGGCCGCCGTTCAGGCCCAGGAACGGCCGCCCCAGCACCGTGAACTCGACGGTCAGCTCATTGCCTTCGCGGCCGCCGGGATAATCGGCCGCCGCCGCATTGACGCGACCGACGCGGCTGTCAGGAAAAGTAGCCGCGTAGAATTCCGCCGCCTTGAGTGCTTCGCCATAGTCGAACCACAGACAGGTCACGAGTTTGCTCATCTCTCATCTCCTTGCTTCGCCTCGCGGAAAGCCGGCAGCCAGACGAAGGACAGCGGGAACGGTCCATGGAAGATCTCGACCGTTCCTGACCAGTCCCTCGAAGCCGTTCGTCGCGGCGTCGCCCGGCCATCGAGGGTCGCCTCCCTCGCCCGAACCGGCCGGCGCATGGGATCGGCAGCATCGACCAGCAGCGTAATTCGTCCGAATGATCCGCGCGGGAGAGGACTGCGATCGCAATCAGGATAGTCGTAGAATCCTTCCGCCGCCTCATTTGCGCGGAACTTGGCAGAATTCTCTGTGTTTTTGTCATTATTGCCAGCCAGCTCGCTCGCTAGGGTGCTTGAAGCAGCGGCTGTCGTGCCAGCTCCGATAGCAGAATGGCTTGCGAGACTGCATGTCGAGGTCCCTGAAAAGCGGTTCTGGTGCCATGTCTGCCTTCTCCCTGCTGGCGCTTCTCCTGGTGGCGGTGACAATGGGCCTCGCCCTGGCTCATGCACTCGAATTCCCTGGAAAAACCCGCCTGGACGAGCCCACCTATCGCGCGGTCCAGGCGATCTACTATCCCGGATTTACGATCGGCGGTCTGATCGGCGAGTTCGGGGGCATGCTTGCCCTCGCCGTCCTGCTCTTCCTGACGCCGGCCGCCACCGAGCGCTTCTGGTGGATCGCTGCAGCGCTCGGTTTCCTGCTGGCAGCTCACGCCGTCTACTGGGCCGTTACCCACCCTGTGAACAATGCCTGGCTGAAGGACACGCAGCTTGTCGGCGCGGGCAAGCTGTTCTTCGGACTCTTCGCCTCGCCCGATGCAGACTGGCGGCAGATGCGCGACATCTGGGAATGGTCGCATGTCGCACGTGCCTGCCTCGCCACGCTCGCCTTTCTGTCGATGGCCCTGGCGATCATGCGCTAGGCAAGCCATTCGTTCTGGCCGGGCCCCGATTACTCGCGCTCGACACAGAATGACGCCAGCACTTCGAGCACGGGCGTGTAAGCGATCGTGTCCTTCTCGGGGTCGCCTGTGACGCGATCGATATGGCGAGCGGGGCCAATGAAAGCCAGCCGGCGGGTGTCCCCGGGTCTCACTAGATAGCCGAACGTTTCCTGCTCGGGTGCCGTCGATCGGGCGCCGATGTATATCGGAGCGCCCTTTGACGCATCGGCCATCGCGGAACTGGACATGACCGTGATGCCGGCGGCTACGATGGTCGCGAATGCTTCCTTCATCATGGCCAACCTCATGCGTTGTTAGGAACGGATTCGGACGGCTGTCGTCGTCCGCCCGACCGTCGACAAAGGTCCGCCATCCGCCATGGCCCGTCCTGAAATCCCTCCGAAATGATCCCGAAGTTTTCCCGAAAGCGGTATGATGGCCTATGGCGTCTCAGCGCTTCTCGTTCGGTCCCTTTCTGCTCGATACAGGGCGCGGTGTTCTGCTGGAGCGCGGCGTTCCCGTTTCCCTGGGAAGGAAACCGCTGGCGCTGCTCCGGGCTCTCGCTGAAGCGCGTGGGCAGGTGGTGACCAAGTCCGCCTTGATGGACGCGGCATGGCCGAATAGCTGCGTGGAGGAGAGCAACCTCACGGTCCAGATCGCCGCACTGCGGAAGCGGCTTGGTGAGGAATGGATCGCGACCTTCCCGAGGGTCGGCTATCGGTTCGCCGGTCCGCTTGCGGTTGAGGAAGGCGAGGTTGCGAGCACGCCTGCTCGGCCGGCGGATATTGAGCCGGACCTCTCCGCTTCACCGGGCGCGCAAATAGCCGCTGCGATTGCCGGGCCCGCGCCCATGGACCGTATGCCGACCGAGCCGGCTGTCGCCCGACATACGATCGCCCCGGCCAGCACCATTCCGCGGCGGTGGCAATGGCGAGCGACCGCTGCGGCAATGGCCTTGGCCATGCTTTTTATGGTGGCCGGCACGGCGGGCTGGCTTCGCCCGTGGAGCCAGGATTTCGAGCCGCGCTTGCCACTGCCCGACAAGCCCTCAATCGCCGTCCTTCCGTTCACGAACCTGACCCTGGACCGGACCGACGACTATTTCAGCGACGGAATTGTCGACGACCTGATCACGGACTTGTCCCGGGTCTCTGGTCTGTTCGTCATCGCCCGCAACTCGACCTTTGCGTACAAGGACAAGCCGGTCGAAATTCGGGACGTCGCGCAGGAGCTCGGCGTGCGCTATGTGCTGCAGGGCAGCATTCAGCGCGCGGGCGACCAGGTTCGCGTCAACGTCCACCTTGTCGATGCTGCGACCGGCGGTCAGCAGTGGGCCGAGCGATATAGCGCTCCCGTCGCCGATATCTTTGCCTTGCAGGACAAGGTGACCCGCGCCGTCGTCAGCGTCTTGTCGCTGCGGCTGACCGACGCCGAACGCACCACCTTGCATCGGGCGGAAACCGGCGTGCCTGAGGCATACGACGCATTCCTGCAGGGCTGGAACCACTACAGGCGGACGACCCCCGAGGGTTATGCGGCGGCAGTTCCCTACTTCGAGCGGGCGATCGAGTTGGACCCCGACTATGGGCGTGCATACGCCGCGCTCGCGCTCGTCTACGCACAGGCCGCCAATGCGCTCTGGAGCTACAGACTGGGCATTCCGGCCAGCGAATCCCTGGCTCGCGCCAGGCGGTACCTTCTGGAGGCGCAGAAGCGCCCAACGGCTCTGGCGCATCAGGTGGCGGCAACCCTGCTGCAGATGAACTGGAAGCACGCGCGGGCGCTCGAGGAAATCCAGCAAGCAATTGCACTCGACCCGGGAGAGCCTTGGAACTATGCGGTCATGTCGTTGATACTGACGTCGGCCGGTCGACCGCGCGACGCGGTTCCGCATATGCGGACGGCCATGCGGCTCGACCCTCATTCTCCGCCCTATTTCTGGTTCGTGCTTGGGCTGGTGCAGTTCAGCCTGGACGATTTCGCGGGAGCCGCGACGTCTCTGGAGCGCGTCGTCGAATATAGCCCCGATGCGGAGTGCCTGCTGCTGCTGGCGGCCGCTTATGCGCATCTCGGCCGCGGACAGGACGCAAGGTCTGCGCTGTCTCGTTTCAACGATATCAGGCTGAGGCGCGGCGGCGTTCCAGTCACCATCGCCACAGCGGTCAGCTTCGACTACACCGCCTTCGGGGATCGCGAGCGCCTCAAAGAGGGCCTGGCTCTGGCCGGTGTGCCGAAGTCTCTGGACGAACTCGCCAAGAACAGGCTGCCGCCCGCTGCAGTGCGCGACCTTTTCCTCGGTCACAGATTGCACGGACGCTCGCTCGCGACCGGCGAGGAACGTGCCGCGTCGATCACGGCGGAAGGCATCGCCACATTGTCCGGCGACTGGGGCACGATCATCAACGGCAAGGTCGAGATCGACGACGATGCGGTTTGTTACGTCTGGTCAGAGGGCGTGAGGTTTTGCGGGACCGTGGTCCACAACCCGGGCGGAACGAAAGCCGCGGAAAATGAGCTGATATGGATCGACGCGCGCGGAGCATTTGCGTTCTCGCAGGCAGACTGAGGACGTGGTCCGCGGCGGATCGTCGGGGGTATGAGGGCCGCCGTCTGCCTCAAGCACCAGAAATCGCGATTGCCGGGTCCTGGTGGGGCCCGGCAATCACCTCATTTCTCCCTTGCTAGCCTGTCATCGGCCACTGCTCTCCAGGACGGCTACGCGTAGCGATCGTGCCGGCGCACCCAGTCCATTCCCGCGACTTCATTGCGGCCCTTCGGAGCGAGGTCGAGCATATTATAGGTGCCCATCATCACCTCGACGCCGCGCCCATAGGTGGAGTAGGTGCGGAAGACCTCACCCGCCTCATTCTTGTAGAAGGCAGTGACGCCGGGCCATTCCTCGCCAGTTTCCCGCCATTCGCCGAAGTTGTAGTCGATATGGCCGGTGGCGACCTCCTCGGGTGTGAAACTGACGCGGAAATCGTAGTTGAAGTCGTTGCCGAAGGACGACACCCATTTGAACTGCCAGCCCATGCGCCTGCGATAGCGCTCGATGTCGGCCAGCGGCGCGCGCGAGACGGCGATCATGGTGACGTCGTGATTTGCCAGATGCACGTTCATGCCGTCAGTGTGGTCGGCCATGAAGGAGCAGCTCGGGCAGCCTTCCTTCCACCCCGGCGCGAACATGAAATGCTGCACCAGAAGCTGCGACCGGCCGTCAAAGAGATCGGCCAGCGTGCGCGGGCCATCCGGCGTGTCGAACACGTATTCCTTGTCGATGCGCATCCACGGCAGGGCGAGCCGCTGTCGGGCGACCTTGTCGCGAAGACGCGTGAGTTCCTTCTCCGCTTTCAGGAGGTCCCGGCGGGCGGTCAGCCAGTCTTCGCGTGAAACAACGGCGTGTTGCATTGTCAGTCTCCTTCGGTTTGGGTGACGGGGGTGCCGGAGCGTTGCGAACGGGCGCAAAGGAGCTTCAGCCACGGCGACAGGTGAAAGACGCTCATCAGCAGGTACATCAGCGCCATGTCGTTGATCGCCACAAAGGCCGAGGCGGCGGAGCACATCGCCATGCCCGGCGAGCCGATGGCGGACATCGAGGCCATCAGCGCGAAGGTCGGGGCAGCCGCGAGCCCGAGCCGGCCGGCGATATCGACCGCCCGCCCGGGCCGTGGAACAATCTTCCCTGTTGCTGCAAACATCATCATTTCCGGCCCTCTCGTCGAATTCGCCGTTTCCGACGGTTGCGATAGGAAGACGCTATCGCGGGCGAAGGGCCGGGTGAGAGTTACAAGTGTGACGGGATTTCGATGGACTCGCTGATCACGGCCGCGGCACGCGCCCTCTCGGCCGGCGACGCGCTCGCCGCGTTGAAGAGGGTCGCATTGCGCGATGATCCTCCGGCGCTGGCGCTACGCGGCATCGCGATGGCGCAGCTCGGCGACCTCACGCGCGCCAGGGAACTCCTGCGGCGCGCGGGCCGTACCTTCGGCCCGAAAGAGCCCGTGGCCCGCGCGCGTTGCATCGTCGCCGAAGCCGAAATCGCGCTCGTATCGCGTGATCTGGGCCGGCCCCTGCAAACGCTCGATGCAGCGCGGGCGGTGCTCGCAGCGTCGGGTGACCGAACGAACGCCGCGCACGCCGGCTATCTCGAAGCCCGGCGCCTTCTCCTGATCGGCCGCCTCGATGAGGCCGAAGAGGTGCTCGGCGAGGTCGACGTCGACATTCTGCCGCGCGCGTCGCGCGTCGGGCGCGAACTGGTGATGGCGGGCATAGCCATCCGGCGCATCAGGACAGGGCCGGCAAGAGCCGCCCTGGAACGGGCCCGGCGGGCAGCGGACATCGCACGCATTCCCGCGCTCGCGGCCGAGGTCGACCAGGCGGCGCGAACCTTCGAGGCGCCGGCCGCGCGTTGCATCACGCGAGACGGAGCGCGGTTGCTCCATCTCGACGAGGTCGAAACGCTATTGGCCTCGGATGCGCTGCTTGTGGACGCCTGCCGAAATGTCGTGCGTGCAGGCACGATGGTCCTTCCGCTGGCTACCCGCCCGGTGCTGCTCGCCCTCGTCCGCGCTCTTGCGGAGAGGTGGCCGGAGGTTGTACCGCGCGAAACGCTTCTCGAACGTGTGTTCCGGGCGCGGCATGCCGACGAGACACAGCGTGCGCGGCTGCGTGTCGAAATCGCCCGGCTGCGTGAGGCGATCAAGCCTCTGGCGGCCCTGAGCGCGACCAAACAAGGGTTTGTCCTGCAGCCTCACGCGGCAGGTGATGTTGCCGTGCTGGCGCCGCCCGTCGAAGGCAACCATGCCGAAGTGCTCGCCTTGCTCGGCGACGGCGAAGCCTGGTCCAGCTCCGCTTTGGCGCTGGCGCTCGGCGTGAGCCCGCGTACGGTGCAGCGGGCGCTCGAAGAACTTGCCCAGGACAACAAGGTCGAGGCCTTCGGGCGCGGGCGGGCCTGCCGCTGGATCGCGTCGCGCGTGCCGGGATTCCCGACAAGCTTGTTGCTCCCCGTCGCGGGAATTTCCGGTTAGGATCGGCCCATGAGACATTCGGCAGCCGAAATCATCCGGGAATATGGGCCCTTTCCCGATATCGATGACGTCGCCGGCGTCAGCTTCGATGGCCATCAGGTCTGGTTCGCCACCGGCGACAGGCTGAATGCTCTTGATCCCGAAAGCGGAGAAGTCTCACGATCGCTCGACATCGCGGCCGATGCCGGGACCGCCTTCGACGGCGAGCACCTGTTCCAGATTGCCGATGCCGTGATCCGCAAGATCGATCCCAAGACCGGCGAGGTGATCGCCACGATACCGGCGCCCGGCAATGGCGGGGATTCGGGTCTTGCCTGGGCAGAGGGCTCGCTCTGGGTCGGGCAGCATCGCGGCCGCAAGATCCATCAGGTGGATCCCGAGACAGGAAAAGTGCTGCGCACGATCGAGTCCGATCGATTTGTCACCGGCGTCACATGGGTCGACGGCGAGCTTTGGCACGGCACATGGGAAGACAGCCAGAGCGAGGTCCGCCGCATCGATCCCGAGACGGGTGAAGTGCTCGAGCGGCTGGACATGCCCCCGGGGACCGGCGTTTCAGGGCTGGAATCCGACGGCGGCGACCGCTTTTTCTGCGGCGGCGGAAACAGCGGGAAAGTGAGAGTCGTTCGCAGGCCCAGGCGGAGCCTTGAGGGGGCGTAAGATCGCGGCCGTCGAAGCGAGCCAGGACCTGGCGGAACGCGCTCCAAGTCGACCATTCAAGTTATGCCGCCGGATCTCAAGGAACAAGGTCCGGGAGCGGCAAGCGGCGGTTGAGCTGCTTGGCCCGCTCATCAGCGCGCGCAGTTCCGCGGCCATATCGGCGATCAGTCGCCGCATCCGTCCAGGCGATATCGCAGCATTCGGCACTTCGTGCGCAGCCATCGGTCATCGGACACCCTCGATCGCCTGGCGCGGAACCAAACGGGATGAGGCCCGTTACAGGACCCATGCCGCCACGCGTCCCCGGTGAAGCACATGGAAGGGAAAAGACATGCAGACGCGCTTGCTTAATGAACAGGCCGGTTTGCGCACCATCCTCGCCGTCTTGAAAACCGGCGAGGAGGTGATGCAGAGCCTGCGGGGTCTGGCAGAGGCTGAAAAACTCTCAGCGGCACAGCTGACGGCACTTGGTGCCTTCAGAAGCGCTGAACTCTCCTTCTTCGAATGGGAGACGAAGGAATACCTGCCGATCCCGGTCGAGGAGCAGAGCGAGGTGGCGGCCATGGTCGGCAACATTGCGCTCGACAGCGAGCGTTCGCCCGTCCTCCACATCCACGCGGTGCTGGGCAAGAGGGACGGTACCGCCGTCGCGGGGCATCTCGCGCGCGCCGAGGTTAGGCCCACCCTGGAAGTGGTGATCACCGAGACCCCCGTCCACCTGCATCGGGTGAAGGATGAGGAGAGCGGACTTCCGCTGATCAGAACCGCCGAAGGCAGCGCGTGACGATCGAACCGTACCGCCGGGCGGCCACCGCATCAGGCTGAGTCACGCCTCGGATCCATGACTCCCCTTTCCGTCGGCGATTACACCCTCATGGGTGACCGCGGAATGGCCGTGCTTATCGAGGCCGAGGGCCCGGGGTCGCGGCGAGCGTTTTCCGGTATTCCGCGACGGGAAGACCACCGACTCCCCAATCTTCCAGCGCGACCTCCTCGATGACGACGAAGGTGGTTGCCGGGTCCTTGTCCAACACGTTCATCAGAAGGTCGGTCACGCCCTTGACGAGCTCGGCCTTCTGTTCCGGCGTTGCGCCTTCGCGCGTGATCTTGATGTTCACATACGGCATGTCGCTCGCTTCCTATGGCTGGCGTTCGATGATCTGAAAGACCTTGGCGATGATCCGCCATCGGCCGTCCGTGCGCACCAAGGTGAGGAAATCGACGAAATCGCGCTGGCCTATCGAGCAGCGCACACGGGCGAACGCGGTATTTTCGCCGGCCAGATCGATGGCGTCGATATGATCGCCCCGCACTTCGTTGCGGGAGGCGGGCGACTGGCGCGCGGCGACGATAGGCACATAGTCTTCCATCGTGCGATAGAGCAGCGGCGTCTCGTCAGCGGTGGCGTAGATCGCCCTAGGATGAAAGGCGCTCTGAAGCTTGTCGACGTCGCAGAAATAGAGTGCGTCGAAATAGTCCTGAAGGACTGCGCAGATGTCGTTCAAGGCCTGGGTCATGCCACGACCTCGTCAGCGATAAGTCCTTCCTGACGCATGGCATCGCGGACAGAGGGCCGGGCCGCGATGCGCGCCACATAGGCCGCCGCATGTGGCCAGCGGGCGAGATCAAACCCGATGAAGCCCGACCAGTTCAGGACGACGAACAGATAGGCGTCCGCCACGGTGAAGCTGTCACCCAGGATGAACTCCCTGCCATCGGCAAGGCCGTGCTCCACATCTCCCATACGCCGGGCCAGGCGTAGTCGGACCGGCTCCTTTTCCGCCTCCTCGAGCGGGTGCCCCCGGAAATAGGGGCCGAATGCCTTGTGCAGCTCGGAAGAGGTGAAGTTGAGCCATTCCTGCAGTCGGGCCCGCTCCAGGGTGCCGTAGGCGGGCGCGAGACCTGCCTGGGGATGGGTGTCGGCAAGGAACTGAAGGATCGCGGGGTTCTCGGTCAGGATGGTGCCGTCGTCCAGTTCGAGAGCCGGCACATAGCCCTTGGGATTGACGGCACGATAATCGGCACCGGTTTCCGTCAGGCCGGCTTCGGTGTCGACCCTCAAGGCATCGTAGGCCAGGCCGATCTCGGTCAGCGCGATCCGCGACGACAATGAACAGGCGCCGGGTTTGAAATAGAGCCGCATGAAAGCCTCCTTGGTTGCGGGGATCGCCGGACACTATTCAGCGTAGTTACCCTTGCCAACCAAGTTTCCGCTGGTTACTAAATAAACGAGTTTCCCTGCAGTAACCGGTCGAGAGCATGAGCCTCAAAGTCCGCAAGAACCGAAGTGCGCCGCCGCCGCAGACCTGTGCTTTGACCGAATGCATGGCGATCATCGCCGGAGCCTGGGCACCGAACGTGATCTGGCACCTGCGCGCGGGTCCGCGGCGCTTCAACGAACTGCGCCTCGACATCCCGCCGATTTCCGCCAAGGTGCTGTCGCAGCGGCTGCGTGAGCTGGAAAGCCGCCGTGTCATCACGCGCACCATCCAGCCAACGAAGCCACCTTCGGTGGAATACGCCCTTACACCGCTCGGCCAGCAACTGGTGCCAGCGCTGGACGCCATCGTCGAAGTCGGCCACAAGCTCAAAGCAGCTGCGCCGCAAGAGATGTGAGTTGCCGCGGAAACGGCTCCGTGACCACGCGCACCGGGACGGATCCAGAGCGGCCCGCCAGCCATGGCTGAACATTGCAACGTTCGAACCCCCCAGCCCATCGATCGGGGAGCAATTCTGCTGCTGGACGCCAAGCGCCAAGCGTCGGATACATTCATCCTGAGGCTGCAGAAACACGATTGCGCTGGGGAGCTGCAATGATCCTGTCACAGGCCGCACGAGCGCGTATTCTTGCGCGTATTCCGGGAAAGCGAAGCATCGCGAAACCTTGCGGCGGTCTGATCGCCGCCGCGTTCGCCACGCTCGCTGCCGTTCATCCGTCCCGAGCCGAAGTCACCGCCGACAAGCTGCACGCGCTCGTGCCGGAGCTCGAGAAGCAGGTTGCCGCCGGGATGGAGGCGCTCTCGGTCCCCGGGCTCGCCATCGGCATCGTCTTCGACGACAAGCTGATCTACAGCAAGGGTTTTGGCGTCAAGACGATCGGCACGAGCGATGCTGTCACGCCCGGCACCATTTTCCAGATCGGCTCGACGACCAAGGCCTTCCTCGCTACATCGCTCGCCCAGGCGGTGGATGCCGGCAAGCTGAAGTGGACCGACCCCGTCACCGATCACATGCCCGATTTCCAGCTCGCCGACCCCTGGGTCTCGCGCGACTTTCGTATTCTCGACCTGGCGGCACAGCGCTCCGGCCTCACGTCTTACGTCAACGATAGCTTGGCGCTTCTCGGCTATGACACGAAGACGTTGATCCGATCCCTGCGCGTTGCGCCGCAGACAGGCATCTTCCGCTCGGATTTTCGCTATCTGAACATCCCGCACGTGGTCGGCGGCGAAGTAGTGGCAAAGGTCGACGCCGCGGCGTCATGGTTCGCGTCGGTCAAGCGGACGCTGCTCGACCCGCTCGGCATGACGTCGACGACGGCCAGCCCGGAAGCCATCATGCAGGCCGCGGACCACGCGACGGGCCATAGGCCCGACGAACGCCCGATCGCGATCCCCTTCCATGTGTCCTTCCCTTATGCGCTCGGCCCGGCCGGCGCCTTCAACTCCAACGTGCCTGACATGGCGCAGTGGCTTCGCCTGCAGCTCGGGCGCGGACATTTCGGGGACAAGGCTCTGGTCTCGCAGGCCAATCTCGACGTGATCTGGACGCCGCGCGTCGCGATGAACGACCGCACGAGCTACGCCGTGGGCTGGGCCGTGGCCGCCACGCCGCGCGGCCGCGTGATCTGGCACAACGGCGGAACCACGGGGTTTGGCGCCCATGTCGGCTTCCTGCCGGATGCGAAGACCGGCATCGTCATCCTGACCAACCTCGGCAGCCCGGCGATGGCGGATGCCGTTGCCCAGTGGTTCTACGACCGTGTTCTCGACAACCCGCAGGTCGACCACATTGCGCTCGCTGCCGCGGCGGCGCGGGAGAGCCGGGAGCGGGAGCGGCAGGACGCTGCGTCATCTGCCACGGGGCCGTTGCCCGCCAATGCGAATACCCTCGCAGGCCGCTACGTCTCGCCGGTCCTGGGTACTGCGTCGGTGGCGATCGCCGAAGGCAAGCTCCGGATGACGCTCGAAGCCACGCAGGCGATCGTCCAGCTCGACGCCAGCAAGGACGATCCGAACGTCTTTTCAGCGCGGCTGTCACCCGAGGGAGTCTATGAACCGATCATCGCCATGACCGGCGATGCGCCCTTCACCCGGATCCGCTTTGAGCGCGACGACAGAGGTGATGTCGTTGGCATGCACTGGCTCAATCCCGCACTGCCGCACGCCTTTGCCCGCGCGCCGGGTCAATAGCGGGGTGAGGCCCGGGGCGCGAGCCGCAGACGTGCTCGTGAGCCCAAGGCAACCGCGACCGCCCTCGCTATCTTTCAGCGAACGACGCCGAGGATGATCGCAAGCGCAAAGCCGAAGGCCAGTGCAAATATGCTGTAAGCGGCCACCATTCGTGCAGTCGCCAGCCAGGCCCTTCGCGCCAACCGCATGGGCCGGGGCACGCTGCTCATGAGATCAGCCATATCGTCCTCCAACCTCCATGCAGCCCGAAACCAACGGGCTGCACGGACCTTTTGTTCCCTGAAGCATCAACTGCCGGCCGTCGCAGGAACGCGGGCGATGAGGATCAACGCCTTCGGGCGTCGGCACTTCTGCGCGCGCAGACGGTCATGAACATCCGCGCCCGAAGTAGTATTGTCGCGGGACGAATCGCGGCTGGCGCCCGCTGCCGGCCCTTGCCGAAAATTCATCCAACAACGAGGTCACTGATGAGGCCGATCGCGCTTGCCATCCACGGCGGCTGTGGTGTCATGGCGAAGCTCGACCTGAGCGAGCAGGAATGGGTCGCCGCCCGCGCCGATCTTGCACGGTCGTTGCAGGCGGGCTGGGCGGTCCTGGCGGGCGGCGGCAGCGCGCTCGATGCGGTCGAGGCCGCGGTGGTGGTGATGGAGGATTCACCCCACTTCAATGCCGGTCATGGCGCGGCGCTCAACGCTGCGGGCGAGCATGAGCTCGACGCCGCCGTCATGGACGGCAGCACGCTGGCCGCGGGGGCGGTGGCGGCCGCCAGGCGCATCCGCAACCCGGTGAAGGCCGCACGCGCCGTCATGGAGAGCGGCGAGGCCGTGATGCTGGCCGGCGGAGCGGCCGACGCCTTTGCGCGCGAGGCCGGCCTCGCCGTCGTCGATCCCTCGTATTTCACCACCGAGCGGCGCCTCGAGGCGCTCGCCCGGATGAAGGCCCGCGCCGCGGCCGGTACGGCGCAACTGGCGAGCGAGGCGGAGAAGCACGGCACGGTCGGCGCGGTGGCATGCGACGGCGCTGGCCGCCTCGCCGCAGCGACCTCGACCGGCGGCTATACCAACAAGCCCGTCGGGCGCGTCGGCGAT
Organism: Chelatococcus caeni; assembly: GCF_014196925.1. Classification (GTDB taxonomy): domain Bacteria; phylum Pseudomonadota; class Alphaproteobacteria; order Rhizobiales; family Beijerinckiaceae; genus Chelatococcus_A; species Chelatococcus_A caeni. The sequence continues at coordinate 153,397 of NZ_JACIEN010000007.1, forward strand.
TCACCCATCATCGGCGCCGGCACCTATGCGCGCGACGGCATCTGCGCCGTCTCGGGCACGGGCAAGGGGGAGTATTTCATCCGCCACGCGGTCGGCCACGAGGTGGCGAGCCGCATGGCCTATCTCGGCGAAAGCCTCACGGCTGCGGCGGCCAAGGTCATCCACGAGGACCTCGCGCCCTACGGCATCGGCGCCGGCCTCGTCGCGGTCGCGGCCGATGGCTCCGTCACGGCACCCTACAACACAGACGGCATGTTCCGTGGCTGGGTGACGGCGGAGGGACGCTTCCATGTCGCGTCCCACGCAGAGGTGTTCGAGGTGACGGAAGAATTCGCCCGGCCTTGAGGCCGGGCGAGAGCGGGGCCGGTCACCGGCCCTCGAGCGCGGCCTCGATGTAGAGCTGGCGCAGCTCGCGGGTGAGCGGCCCCGGGCTGCCGCCGCCGATCGGCCGGCCGTCGATGGACGTGACCGGCATGACGAGGCTGGAAGCGCTGGTGAAGAACGCCTCCTCAGCCGCGAGCGCCTCCTCCACGGTGAAGGGACGTTCGACGAAGGTCAGGCCCTTTTCTGCGACGAGACGCAGCACGGCGCGGCGGGTCACACCCGGCAGCACGGCGTGGGACAGGGGGCGCGAGACGATCTCACCGGCCTTGGTGACGATGAAGGCGGTAGAGGAGGCGCCCTCCGTGACCGTCCCGCCCTCGACCATCCAGGCCTCGTTCACGCCTGCGGCAGCCGCCGCGCGCTTGGCGAGCACCTGGGCAAGGAGAGAGGTCGACTTGATGTCGCGCCGGGCCCAGCGCAGGTCGGGCACGGTGATGACGGCGGCACCCTTCGCCAGCGCTGCACTGGTGCGCACGGACTTTGCCTGGGTGAACATCACCACCGTCGGCGTGAGGCCGGCGGGAGAGAGGAAGTCACGCTCGGCAACGCCGCGCGTGACCTCGAGATAGATGAGGCCCTCCGAGAGATTGTTGCGGGCGACGAGCGCCTGCTGGATCTCCGTCCACGCCTCGCGCGAATGCGGATTGGGAATGTCGATCTCGCCGAGCGAGCGCTCGAGCCGCGCCAGATGCGGCTCGTTGTCGATCAGGTGCCCATCGAGGACCGCCGTCACCTCATAGATGCCGTCGCCGAAAAGGAAGCCGCGGTCCATCACCGGGATGGAAGCGGTCTCGATGGGGAGGAAGGCCCCGTTGACGTAGACAATGCGCGGCGCGGAAGTCTCTGCCATGGCTGGAATGTCCGATCTGTTGGCGGGCGTGGAGCGGAAAGGGAAGATCTGCGTCCTTGCAAGGGGAATGCGGCGCGTCAGCGCAGCATGGTCGACATCGCCGAAAGCGAATTGACGATACGCACCGCCGCCTCGACGGTTGGCGCCTCGAAGCCGATCTCGTCGCCGGAAAGGCGGCTCAGCGTCGGCCACTGACAGAAGAGATCGGCAAGCGCCGGCGTCTGCGTGCGGATGTGCGTCTTGATGGGGCCGGGCAGACGGAACGGCGGCGCTGGCGGGCGGGCGAGCGCCTCCTTCACGCCGGTGCGGATCGCCTCGCGCGCCCGCTCCGGCGAGAGGCTGATGCCGCTGTTGCAGCCGGTGGCGCGCTTGGTCTCGACGAAGACGGTGTGCGGGAACAGCTCGCGGTTCTCGCCGATGAACACGTCATCGCCGCTCGCCATGACGACGGGCGCGCCATATTCGCCGGCAAGCGCGCCGTAGATGCCGGCCTCGCCGAGTTCCAGCCCGTTGAATGCGATGCGGGCGAAGGCGAAGCTGTTGATGGTGTGGGCGAGGATGCCGCGGCCGTGGGCCCGCGAGTGATAGCCGACGAGGCAGACGGCATTCACCCCCTCCTCGACGCCCGCCACCATGCTGAGATAGCGCGGCTTGCCCTGCACGACCCGGGCGCGCGCGTCGAGCCGCTCGGCCGGCATGTTGCGGAAACCGCCGTGGGAATCGTTGACGATGACTTCGCTCGCGCCGGCCTCGAAGGCCCCGGCGACAGCCGCATTCGCCTCTTCCGCCATCAACAGGCGAGCCCGCTCGTATTCGCCGTTGCCGGCGCGCGTCTGCTCGGGGTGGTAGACGCCGGCAACGCCCTCGATGTCGACGGAGATGAGAACCTTCATGCGGTGCGCTCCGAAAGGAGGGAGGGAAGATCGGGCATCAGCTCGAGCAACGCCTGCCGCCGGTGGCCATCACGGCCGGTGACCGTCTCCGCCCGCCACAGCGCATGGATGATGGCCTGCTCGGCACTGTCGGCAACGGCCTGGAACAGCGGATCGATGAGCGCATCGTGCAGCATGGCGATGGCCGGCATGGGGCGAGCCGCATCCTGCGGCAGCGTATAGGCGGTGGAGAAGGCGAGCGCGATGTCGCCGCTGCCGTGGCCGAAGACGGAGCCGGTGCGGGCGAGCCCGGCGGCGCTGCGCAACGAGAGGCGGCCGAGCTGGCGCGTGTCGAGCGGCGCGTCCGTGGCGATGAGGAGGATGATCGAGCCTTTCTCCTGTGCCTCGCCCTCCCCTCCGGCGGCGTCTTCCCTCACGGCGGCGAGCCGCTCGGCGAGCACGGGTCCGATGGCACGGCCGGCGAGGGTGAGCTGCGCCGCCCGGCCGAAATTCGCCAACACCAGCGCGCCGACGGTGAAAACGCGGCCCTTCGCCACCTCGGCGCGGCGCGAGGCCGTGCCGATGCCGCCCTTGACGCCGAAGCTCGCCATGCCGCGCCCGGCGCCGACCGCCCCTTCCGCCACATCCGGGCCGGCGGCGGCGCAGGCGTCGCGGTAATGCGGCTCGCCGACCGCCATGGCCTGGATGTCGTTGAGGTAGCCGTCGTTGCACTCGAAGACGAGCGGATTGACCGTCGGCAGGCGCCGCCCGCATTGCGGATTGGCCGCGATCGTCTGGTGGATCTGCGCCTCGGCCACGGCGGCGACCGAGAAGGTGTTGGTGAGCGCGATTGGCGTCTCGATGACGCCGAGCTCCTCCACCTGCACGAGGCCGATGCTCTTGCCGAAGCCGTTGATCACGCTTACCGCCGCCGGCACCCGGTCGCGGTAGAAGTCCCCCGCGTGCGGGCGCACGACCGTGACGCCGGTCTGCACGGGACCGTCGGCGAGCGTCGCATGGCCGACGCTGACGCCGGCAACGTCGGTGATCGCGTTGCGCGGGCCGGCTGTGAGCGTGCCGACATGCGGCGGGGTGGTATCCCGGACGGACATGATGCTCATTTGCGGTCGATCTTCGGGTCGAGCGCGTCGCGCAGCCCGTCGCCGAGCAGGTTGAAGGCGAGCACCGTGAAGAAGATGGCAAGGCTCGGGAAGAGCGCCACATGCGGCGCGTTGACCATGTCGGCGCGCGCGTCATTGAGCATCGCGCCCCATTCCGGCGTCGGCGGCTGGGCGCCGAGACCGAGGAAGGAGAGGCTCGCGGCCGTGATGATCGAGGTGCCGAGGCGCATCGTGAAATAGACCACGATGGACGAGACGGTGCCCGGCAGGATGTGGCGCACGAGGATGGTCCAGTCGGAAGCGCCGATGCTCTTCACCGCCTCCACATAGGTCATGCGCTTCAGGACCAGCGTATTGCCGCGCACGAGGCGGGCAAAGGCCGGCACGGAGAAGACGGAGACGGCGACGACCACGTTGAACAGCGAGCCGCCGAGAATGGCAACGATGCCGAGGGCGAGAAGAATACCGGGGAAGGCGAAGAGCACGTCGCAGATGCGCATGACGATGCGGTCCCACCAGCCCTCGTAATAGCCGGCGAGGAGGCCGAGCGTCGTGCCGACGAGCCCGCCGAGCGCCACCGAGGCAAGGCCGGTGGCGAGCGAGATGCGCGCGCCCATCAGGATGCGGCTGAAGATGTCGCGCCCGAGCGGGTCGACGCCGAGCCAGTGCGACCACGACGGGCCGGCATTGAGCTGGTCGTAGTCGAAGTAGTTCTCCGGGTCGAACGGCACGATCCACGGCGCCAGCACGGCCAGCAGCGTGAGCAGCGCCACGAAGGTGAGCGCCGCGAGCGCCACCGGCTGGCGGCGGAAGCGGCGCCAGAACTCCCTCAGGGGCGTGCGCACGGCCTCGCCCGTTGTGGCGGAAGCGGGGGAGACGAGCTCGGTCGCGGTATCGGTCATGGCCGGCTCAACTGTAGCGGATGGTGGGGTTAATGACGCCGTAAAGCAGATCCACGACGAGATTGATGAGGATGAATTCGAGCGAGAACATCAGCACCAGCGCCTGGATCACCGGATAGTCGCGCTGCGCCACGGCATCGACGAGGAGGCGGCCGACGCCCGGCCAGTTGAACACCGCCTCGACGACGATGGAGCCGCCGAGCAGGAAGCCGAACTGCAGGCCCATCATGGTCACGACGGGGATGAGCGCGTTGCGCAGGCAATGCTTCAGGATGACGATGCGCTCGTTGAGGCCCTTGGCCCGGGCGGTGCGGACGAAATCCTCATGCAGCACGTCGACGAAGGAGGCGCGCGTGAAGCGCGCCATGACGGCCGCGACCGCCGCGCCGAGCGTCAGCGACGGCAGGATGTAGTGCTTCCAGCTGTCGGCGCCGACGGTGGGCAGCCAGCCGAGCCCGACGGAAAAGATCTGCATGAGCAGCATGCCGAGCGCGAAAGCGGGGAAGGAGATGCCGGAGACCGCCAATGTCATGCCGAGCCGGTCCGGCCAGCGGTTGCGATAGACGGCCGAGGCAATGCCGATCGTCATGCCGAAGATGACGGCCCAGACCATGCTGGTGAGCGTCAACAACAGCGTCGGCATGAAGCGCTCGGCGATTTCGGTCGAGACCGGCCGGCGCGTGCGGATGGAGCGGCCGAAGTCGCCCTCGAAGATATGGGTGAAATAGGTGACGAACTGCTGCGGCAGCGGCTTGTCGAGGCCGAGTTCGCTGCGCACGAGGGCGAGCGTCTGCTCGTCCGCATCCTGCCCGGCCACGAGCCGCGCCGGGTCGCCCGGCAGCATGTGCACGAAGAAGAACACGAGCACCGAGACGATCAGGAGTGTGGGGAGGAGCCCCAACAGCCGTTTGAGGAAATAGTGCAGCATGGTTCCGGATCGGCCTGGGTGGACAAGGGACGAGAAGTGTTGCGGGCGGGCGGCGCTCCCTCTCGCCGCAACGGATCTCGGGCTTGCCCGAGATCCGAATTATTCTTGCGCAAGTCGGGTAAACCCGACTTGCGCGGGGAGGGGGCTACCCTTTACTCCGAAACGGCGATCTCGCTCGCCTCGATGTTGCCGTCGGGCATGACGTAGACGCCGGAGAGACGCTTGGAGGTGGCGTAGAGGTTCTTCTCCGTCACCAGCGGCGCCCACGGCGCGTCCTTGAAGATCTGCTCCTGCGCCTTCTTGTAGAGCTCCGCCTTCTCCTCGTCCTTCACCGAGCGCAGGGCCTTGGCGATATAGGCGTCCACTTCCTCGTTGCTGTAGTAGGCGGTGTTGTTGAGCTTCGGCGGCCAGGCCTCGGTCGACAGCAGCGGCCTCAGCGCCCAGTCGGCCTCACCCGTCGAGGACGACCAGCCGGCGTAGTACATGCGCACCTTGGCCGTCTTCGGATCGGGCGCGGACTGCACCCACTCGGTGCGCTGGCCAGGCTCGAGCGCCTGGATCTGCACCTTGATGCCGACCTGCGCCAGCTGCTGCTGCAGGAACTGGATGGCCTTCTGCGCCGTCGTGGTGGTGTAGGCGCTCCAGAGGATCGACTCGAAACCGTTCGGATAGCCGGCTTCCTTGAGCAGCTCGCGCGCCTTGGCCGGGTCATAGGGCCAGGGCTGCATCTTGTGGGCGTAGAGCACGCCCTCCGGCACGATGCCTTCGGCCGGCGAGGCGAAGCCGTTGAAGGCGACCTTGGCGAGCGCTTCCTTGTTGATGGCGTAGTTGATCGCCTGGCGCACGCGGATGTCGTCGAAGGGCTTCTGCAGCGTGTTGAAGCTGACGTAGCGCTCGATGATCGACGGGCTGATCGTCACGTTGAGCTTGTCGCTCGCCTGCAGGGCCGCCGTCTGCTCATAGGGCAGCGGGAAGGCAAAGTCGGCCTCGCCCGTCTGCAGCATGGCGGCGCGGGTATTGTTCTCCAGCACCGGCTTCCAGGTGATGGAATCGACCTTGGGGAAGTCCTTCTTCCAATAGCCGTCGAACTTCTTCACCTTGACGTAGTCGGTCTGCTTCCAGTCCTCGAAGACGAAGGGACCCGTGCCGACAGGGTTAAAGGCGATGTCCTTGTTGCCGTATTTGGCAAGGGCCGCCGGCGAGATGATCGCGGCCGAAGCGTGGGCCAGCGAGTTGATGAAGGGCCCGAAGGCGTCCTTCAGCGTGATCTTGACGACGTAGGGCGAGACGACCTCGACCTTGTCGATGCGGTTGAACTGGTTGTAGCGGGCGAGCTTGTTTTCGGGATTGAGCACCCGCTCGAACGACACCTTGACGGCTTCGGCGTTGAAGTCGGTGCCGTCGTGGAACTTGACGCCCTCGCGCAGCTTGAAGGTGTAGACGAGACCGTCATCCGAGACGGTGTAGCTCTCGGCCAGCACCGGCCGCACCTTGAGGTCCTTATCGAACTCGAACAGGCCCTGGTAGAACGACTTGGTGACGGCGGTCGTCAGCGTCGTGTTGGTGTTGTAGGGGTCGAGCGTCTCCGGCTGACCGCCGATGGCGAGCACGACATCCTTGGCGGCGAGCGCCGGCGCGGTGCCGAGCATGAGGGCCAGAAGGCCGGAAGCGATTGTCAAACCTCGTGGAAGTGAACTTTTCATTGGAACGGCTCCCGTTGCAGTGAAGCGATCAAGAGGGGCAGTCATCGGCCGAAGGCGCCGATCGGGTGACGGGCGACGAAATGGCCGGGGCCGACCTCGACAAGGGGCTCGACCGTCGGCTCGTCGCCCAACGCGCGCACAGGGCTCGGCAATTCGTCCGTCACCAGCTCGCGGCGCAGGTGCCGGCGCGCCGGATCGGCGACGGGGACCGCGGCCATCAGCTTGCGCGTATAGGGATGTTGCGGGTTCTCGAAGATGGCGCGGCGCGGGCCGATCTCGACGATCTGGCCGAGATACATCACCGCCACGCGGTGGCTGACGCGCTCGACGACGGCCATGTCGTGCGAGATGAACAGATAGGCCATGCCGAGCTCGCGCTGCAGTTCGAGCAGCAGGTTGACGATCTGCGCCTGGATCGACACGTCGAGGGCCGAGACCGACTCGTCGGCGATGACCACCTTGGGGTTGAGCGCGAGCGCGCGGGCGATGGCGATGCGCTGGCGCTGGCCGCCGGAGAACTCGTGCGGATAGCGCTGGGCATGGGCCGGCGTGAGGCCGACCCGCTCGAGCAGCCAGTGCACGCGCTGGCGCGCCGCCTCCCCTTTCGCGACGCCGTGCACCAGGAGCGGCTCCATGATGGAATAGCCAACGGTGAGCCGCGGATCGAGCGAGGCGAAGGGATCCTGGAAGATGAACTGGATGTTGCGCCGCAAGTCGCGGAAGGCGCTCGGCGGCAGTTCGCGGATGTTGCGGCCGTCGAACTCGATGGCGCCGCTCTGGCTCTCGACCAGGCGCAGCAGCGAACGGCCGGTGGTGGACTTGCCGCAGCCCGACTCGCCGACGAGCGACAGGGTCTCGCCGGGATAGAGATCGAAGCTCGCCTTCTCCACCGCGTGCACGCGGCGCGTGACGCGGTTGAAGAGTCCGCCGCGGATGTCGAAGCGGGTGACGAGATCCTTGACGCGCAGGATCGGCGCCGCATCCGGCTTCACCGTCGCCTGCGGGGCCGCCTCCTTGACCGGCGCCTCGCCATCCATGCGCAAAAGCGCGAACTCGCGCGGCAGGTCGGTGCCGGCCATGGCGCCGAGCCTCGGCACGGCGGAGAGGAGCGCGCGCGTATAGGAGTGCTGCGGTGTGGCGAACAGCCCGGCGGAGGCGCCCTCCTCCACCTTCTCGCCACGGCACATGACGAGCACGCGGTCGGCGACCTCGGCGACCACGCCCATGTCATGGGTGATGAACACGACGCCCATCTGCATCTCGTCCTGCAGCGCACGGATGAGCTGCAGAATCTGCGCCTGGATGGTGACGTCGAGGGCCGTGGTCGGCTCGTCGGCAATGAGGAGGGAAGGCTTGCAGGACAGCGCCATGGCGATCATGACGCGCTGGCGCATGCCGCCCGAGAGCTGGTGCGGGTAGCGGTCGAGCACGCTGCGCGCTTCCGGGATGCGCACGAGGTCGAGCATGCGCAGCGCCTCGGCGCGGGCCTCCGCCATGCCCTTGCCCTGGTGCACGCGGATCGATTCAGCGATCTGCTCCCCGGCGGTGAAGACCGGGTTGAGCGAGGTCATCGGCTCCTGGAAGATCATGGCGATGTCGGCGCCGCGGATGGCGCGCATCGTCCTCGGCCCGGCCGTCGCGAGGTCGAGCACCGCGCCGGAGCGGCGGCGGAAGAGCATGCGCCCGGCATCGATGCGCCCGCCGCCGTGCTCGACGAGGCGCATCATGGCGAGCGAGGTCACCGACTTGCCCGAGCCGGACTCGCCGACGATGGCGAGCGTCTCGCCGCGGTCGACGTGGAAGGAGACATCGCGCACGGCCGAGACCGTCCGCTCGGAGGTCGAGAAGCTCACCGACAGGCCATCGACGGCGAGGACCCGGTCGTCCGAAAGGTGAAGCGTCGGGGCCGGCGCGGGAGCGATCAGGGTCGCGGAGGACGTCATGGCAAGGTGAGCTCGCTCACGAAGTTGGGTGGCCGGCGAAGGCCGGGCTGGCGAAGATGGCAAGGGGGTGGTCGCGCACGGTCAGCGGCCCTGGCGTGGCTTCTGGCCCCGCCGGGGCGTGGGAGGAGACGGCGCCTGCCTGTCCCACGCGCTTGATGGCCTCAGCGCCCCCGCATGGTTGCCGTGCAGCCAGGGCAGCACGGCCTCTGCCAGTTCGGCCGCCGCCTCCACGGATCGGCCGGAGGCGTGGGCGACGGCGCTGCTCAAGGCCTCGATCAGAGCCAGTGAGCTCGCCTCGCAATTGGCGAAGAACTGGCTGTCGCCATGGGCGAAAAGCGCGACCGTGGCGAGCGAGGCGAGCGGCGAGCTGGGGCTCTCGGTGAGGGCCAGCACGTCGGCGCCCGCCTCCCGGGCGCGCCGCGTCAGCAGCAAGGTGTCCGACAGATAGCGCGGGAAGGCGATGGTGATGACGAGATCGCCGGGCTTTGCCCGGTGGAGAATGCGGGCCGCGTGCGAAGAACCCTCCATGCTGGCGAGCAGTTGCACCCGGTCGCAGAAGAGTTCGAGCTTGCGCAGGAGAAGGCCGGCGAGCCAGACGCTGCTGCCAAGGCCGAGGATGAAGACGCGCCGGGCGCCGAGAATGGCGGCGACGGCGCGCGTGCAGGCCTCCGTATCCAGGCCCTGCCGCGTCCGGTCGATGTTGTGCGCCGTCTCTGCAAGGGTCGCGGCCAGGATGTCGGCGGCGCTCGCCGGCTGCTCCGGCTTTCCGCGCAGCTTCTCCACCGGCGCCAGCGCCGTCTCGAAGCCGAGCACCAGCGCGGTGCGGAACTGCGCATAGCCGTCGAAGCCGAGAGCGCGGGCGAAGCGGTTGGCGGTGGCGACCGACACGCCGACGATCGACGCCAGTTCATCGATGGGCATGGCCGCGACGCGCAGCGGATGGTCGAGGACGTAATTGGCGATCTGGCGATGCGACGGCGACAGAACGGCGCGGGAAATGCGCTGCGCTATGGAGGGTTCGTCGAAAGCCGTGGCCATCGCAGGTCGTTCACCTTGCCGGCGCGACCGGCGGATGATCAGAAATTTTCACGCTCGGATTCGTAGCGATATTTTTTGATCGCGCAAGAGCGTGTTGATCGCTTTCTGTCCAGGCTTGCCGAAACCGCGCTGCATGACGTCGACGAGGACGTCCGCCGGACGTCCGCTGGACAATCGCCGAGATGGAGGCTCAGGCTGTAATCCCCTCGACCCGCTCCCGCAAGCTCCCGATCCCGCACGACGAGACCATCACACGCAGCGCAACCGCATCCGCTGCTTCAACAAGCTCAAGCACTTCCGCCCCTTCGCCATGGGTTACGACTGTCCTGCGCTGAATCTGGATTCGGCCTAGCGCCCATGTGGGGTGGCGCGTTCGTTGGCGCGGCCCCTCCCCGTCACGCCGGCTTTTCCGCCACGTTTGGCCGCTTGATCAAGCGCTTCTCGACCATGTCGAGGATGCTGTCGATCAGGAGCACGAAGACGGCGAGGACGAGAATTCCGCCGAAAACCTCGACTGTGTCGAAAATTCCCCTCCGCCTGGGCGATGAGATGCCCGAGACCGGCGGAGAAGCCGAGGTATTCGTCGATGATAGCACCGACCACGGCAAATCCCGCCGACGTGCTATGAGTAAGAACATATTCGAGATCTCATTTGACTGGTCTCAGGACTTATTAATTCCGCTTGAGCTGTGATTCACGGTCACCGTAGAAGGAGATCGAATCACGATCCCACAAATAGCTGACCTAAAGCATCTGCATGATCAGCTCTTCGCAAGGTTGGGTAGACCCGATTCCTCATCAGCGATGCTGAGAACATTCCGCGCAGCCACAGGGACGATGTTCTGGATCGAAGCGTCAAGCCCGATCACAGAGGTTGCCGAGGCGATCACCTCAACGCCGCGTGCCATCCGGGTCATTGTTCATGAAGTAGAACCGGACGCTATTCGCTACGCGTCCGAGCTCAACGCAAACGCCGACCGTTCCCGGCTTTGTCCTGGGTAATCGGCAGGCAGAATGAACGGAAATGGGCCAGGTGCCCTGTTCACATTCGCCGTGTGGGTGACAACGTCACCCTGTGCGAAGCGATGCAGGAGGAACTCCGGGGTCTCCAGCACGAAACAGGACGGACCCTCCGGCCGCAGATCCAGGGCCACCTGATGCCCGACCGAAGGCGCGATCTGGCACAGCGTGCCGCCGAAGATGTGCTGGACGGAGCGATGGACGTGCCCGCACAGGATACGCCGCACCTGGCGGTTGGCGGCAACAATCCTTTCCAGCTGCTCAGACCCTTCCAGCAGCCGTGCCGCGTCCATATGCGCAATGCCGGTGTCAAAAGGCGGATGATGCAGCATGATGAGGGTGGGTGCATCGGGAGATCCAGCCAGGGTCTCTTCGAGGAACCTGATCGTTTCGGATCGAAGGGCGCCGTGGCTCGATCCGGCAACCAGACTGTCGAGGCCGATGACGTGGATCGGGCCGCACCAGACAGCAAAATTCAGGGGGCCGCTTACGGGGAGATAGCCTCCTTGCGCGAAAGCCCGCCGGAAGGACTCGCGCCGGTCGTGATTGCCCGGCACCGCATAGACCGGGCATGGCATGCGGCCCAGGAGTTCCGCGACGATGGCGTATTCTTCGTCCAACCCACAGTCGGTGAGGTCGCCGGTGACCAGGAGGCAATCCGGCTTTGGGTCCAGCCGAAGCAAGGCGTGGATGGCGTGCTCGGCAAAGAGGTTGGTTTCGGAAACACCATAGGCGAGCTGACCCTTGGGCCGGATGTGCAGGTCAGAGATCTGGGCGATAAGCATTCAGGCCTCGGTTTGGAATTCGATAATGGCAGCAGGGTCGATCTCGAAAGCGAGGATCTGGCCCGGTGTGACGGAAACATTCGACGGCAAATCGAGCTGCAGCCGGCATTCGGACGAAACCTCGGCGACCAGCCGTTGCGTCGCGCCGAAGAAGGTCGTCGCGGCAACACGGGCGCTGATGGCTCCGTTTGCGGAAGCCAGCCGCGCGGCCTCTGGCCGGAAGCAGAGCGTGGTCGCACGATCCGGGCCGCCGACATTCAGCCTCGCCATGGTTTCGCCGCCGTGGATGTTGAGCAGCCCATTTTCCACGCGCCCGGCGATCCGGTTCATCGTTCCGACGAAGTCGGCAACGAAATCATTTGCCGGCCGATGGTAGATCTCCTTCGGCACGTCGATCTGCGCGATGCGGCCTTTCTCCATGACGGCGATGCGGTCACCGATCGCCATGGCCTCTGCCTGATCGTGGGTGACATAAACGGCAGTAATCCCGAACTCGCGCAGCAGAAGACCGATCTCAACGCGCAACCGCTCGCGCAGCACCGCATCGAGCGCGGCCAGCGGCTCATCGAGGAGCAAGACACGGGGTTTGATCGCCAGGGCCCGAGCCAGCGCAGTGCGCTGGCGCTGGCCGCCGGAGACCGCCGAGATGCGGCGATCGGCGTATTCCTCCAGGCCAACCAGAGCCAAGAGGCGACGGGTCTCGGCCTCGCGCTGCGCACGCTCCACTTTGCGCACCTTCAGACCGTAGCCGACGTTCTCGGCGACGGTCATATTCGGAAACAGCGCATAAGATTGGAAGACCATGCCGACGTTGCGCTTCTCGATCGGCACGCCGCTGACATCCTCACCGTCGAAGCGGATCATGTCCGGTCCGTCGGGCTGTTCCAGTCCGGCGATCAGGCGCAGGAGCGTGGTCTTGCCGCAGCCGGACGGACCCAGCAGGACCAGGATCTGGCCGGCGGGGATTTCCAGGTCGGTAGGGTGCAGAACCGTCGTTCCGTTGAAACTCTTGCTGAGCCGACGCGTCGCAATGGACGCGCCGCTTCGAGTGGTCACCATAGGGGCGTGAGTGTTCATGATGCGGTCCGTTTTTCGGTGAAGTCGGCGACCAGCTGGACGCCGATCAGCAGCGGGATGACCATGACCAGGAAGACGATGGTGTAGGCCGAGGCTATCTCGAGCCGCATCGAGGCATAGGCATCGGCCAGGCCCACAGGCAGGGTTTTGGTCATCGGCGTGTGCATCATCCAGGTGAGATTGAATTCGCCGATGGAGAGCGTCACGACCGTCAGCGCCCCCGCGACGATGCCCGGCCGCACGTTCGGCAGGATCACGTCGATGAAGCGTCGCCAGGCCGGAGCACCGAGACTTGCCGCGCCTTCGTCGAGCGTGCGCCAGTCTATCGTCTCGAGCACGGCGATGACCGAGCGCATCATAAAAGGCAGGGTGAAGAGGACGTGGCCGACCACGACGAACAGCGTCGATTGCCGGAAGGCGCCCGCGCCGCCGTAGCTCAGGATAAGCGCCAGCGCGAGCGCAAGGCCGGGCACGGCGACCGGAAGCGTCACGATCTCTTCGACGGCACGCGCGAAACGGCCGCCCTTGCGCACCAGCGCGTAGGCGCCGGGAACGCCAATCAGCAGCGTCACCACCAGCGTCAGCAGCGCGACGACAAGGCTGCGCCAAACGGTATCGGCATAGAGCCCCCAGACCTGGCCTACCCAGTCGAGGGTAAATCCGGCGGAGGGCCCGCGGGCATAGTTGACGGCCAGGCCCGCATAGACGGAAAGCAGCACGGGAACGACGAGGAACAGGGAGAGCAAGGCCGTGATGACGATGCCGGCGGTCGAGGTCCACTGGCGGCGCATCTCAGCCCCCCTTCACGTCGCGCATGGCGCGGTTGCGGGCAATGGCCAGCGCGGCCCAGGTGATCAGGCCGAGCGCGATGGAGATCGCGGCGGCCATGCTGGCATTGGTGGCGAGCGTGAACTCGGTGTAGATCAGCAGCGGCACCACGTCGATGTTGGTGGCAAGCGTGAAAGCGGTGCCGAAGGCGCCCATTGCCGTGGCGAAGCACAGCGCCCCGCCGGTGTACATGGCCGGGAACAGCGCCGGCAGCACGACGTCGCGCTGTATGGCGAAGGGGCTGGCGCCCAGCGAGCGGGCGGCCTCGACCAGCGAGGGATCGAGCTTCTCTGCCGCCGCGAGGATGGTCAATAGAACACGCGGCACAGAGAAGTAGAGGTAGCCGAGGAACAACCCGAACAGCGAATAGGCGAAGACCACGTTCGTGCCGACCAGGCTTTTGGTGACGCTGCCTACAAGTCCGAGGCGGCCGCCAAACAGAATGATCATGAAGCCGACCACCACGCCTGGAAAGGCCAGCGGGAATGTCAGCATTGACAGGAGCAACCCACGGCCGGTGAATCGCCTGTTGGCAAGCGTCTGGGCGGCGATCGTTGCCACTGCCAGCGTCGCGACGGTTGTGACGATTGCAAGCAGAAGGGTCACGATCAGGCTGTTGCGAAAGCGGGCCTCGGTCAGGATGACCAAGAACCCGGCGAGACCTTGCGGCCCGCTGCCGGCCTCAGCGATCAGCCGAGCCACGGGCAGAATGAGAAAGGCCAGCGTGAAAATCGCGAGAGGCAGAATCAGGAAAAAATCAAAGCGCCTGCTGTTCAACGAAGCCTCCGGCGAAAATCGATGAGAAAATCCTGCCGGGAAGGGACCAGCCCTTCCCGGGAGGGGGTCGCCCGTCAGCGCACTTCCGACAGGTAACGTTCCGAGAACGCTGCCTGCGCAGCCTGGGCCTGGTCCCAGTCGATGGCTTTGGCGCGCTGATACTCGCTTGCCGGCAGGAACCGGTTCGCAATGTCCGCCGGCATTTCGACCGGGAGGACCGGACGCAGATAGGCCGTCGTCCAGAACAACTGGCCCTTGTCCGAGAGCAGGTAGTCGAGCACTTTCTTCCCGGTTTCGGCACGCGGGGCGTTCTTCACGAGCGTCATGACATAGGGAAAGGTGATGGAGCCTTCGCAGGGCAGGACGAACTCGAACTTGCCGGATTCGGTGTATTTTGCCCGATAGGCGTTGAAGTCGTAGTCCATCAGGATCGGGATCTCACCGGACACGGTGCGCGCATAGGAGGTCTGCTTGGTGACGATCGCTCCGTTTCCGGCGAGTTCCTTGAGGAAGCCGATCGCGGGCGTGAAATCGTCGAACGAGCCGCCCAGCGCAGTGTTGATGGCAACGGCCGACGCGTAGCCGACCGCCGCCGAGGTCGGATCGAGATAGCCGACGAGGCCGTTGTATTCCGGCTTCTTCAGGTCAGCCCAGCAGGCCGGGACAGGCGCGTTGCCGAGGGCGTCGACATTGACGAAGAGGCCGAGCGTGCCCTGATGCACGGCCCACCAGCGACCCTCGGGATCCTTGAGCCCTTCGGGGATCTCGTCGAAGCGCTGCGGCTTCCAGGCCTCCACCAGGCCCTGCGCGGCGGCCGAAATGCCCGCATTGACGCCCAGATAGGCGATGTCGGCGACCGGGCTCGCTTTCTCGGCGATGATCTGGGCGACTGCCTGACCCGAATTCTTGTTGTCGCCCGGAATGTCGATGTCGAGGTCGGCCTTGATGTTTTTCAGCATCTCGCCCCAGTTCGCCCATTCGGGCGGACAATTGTAACAGATGGCGTCCTGCGCCTGCGCCTGCGCCTGGACAGGAGCCAAGGCGAAAATGCTGGCAGCGGCCGCCAGACCGAGGCCAAGGGAAAGAACAGTCGTCTTCATTGTCGTCGCTTTCTCTATTCGGTGAGGTTCAAGGCAGGCGGAGGTCGCCCCGCCGGGGCGGGGCGATCGTTTCCCCCGGAAGGGAAACGACGTCCGGGCACAAGCGCTGGGGGGCTTTGTGCCCCGCAGCGATGTCCAGCAGCAGCGAGGCGGCCAGCGCTCCCATCACCTGGGACGGCTGCCCGATCGTGTGGAGCCTGGGTGAGATCAGGCGTGCGAAGTCGATTCCGTCGAAGCCGGTGACGGAGACGTCCTCGGGAACACTCAGCCCCGCGCGGCGCAGGGACGCGATCACCGTGAACGCCAGCAGATCGTTGGAGGCCATGATTGCCGTTGGCTTGTACTCGACGAGAACCTCGGTGAGGTCGATGTCCCTCGTCGCGTCGATGAAATCGACCTCGATCGCCGGGGCCGCCGTGAGCCGGGCGGCCGTCATCGCATCCCGATAGCCTTCGTAGCGGCGGGCCGAGCGATCAGACGAGATGAACTTCCCGGCGAGAAAGAGGATGCGGCGATGGCCGAGCACAATCAGGTCTTCGGTCGCATGACGCATCGCGCCGCGATTATCGACCATGACTGCCGCGACGCCCTCCGGTGTGTCTTCGTTGTAGACAGTCACCACGGGCAGCCCCGCCTTGCGGACGCGCTGGAGCGCCACGCTGGAGGCCGGATCGCAAACCGTCATGATCATCCCGACAGGGCGCTCGCCGATCAGCGTGGTGACGATGTCTTCTTCCTGCGCGGGGTCGTAGTTGGACTGGCCGAGTATGGTGAACATCCCGGCCGCCCTTGCGCGCCGTTCGATCCCTGCGACCGCCGCGGCGAACACCGGATTGGTCAGGCTGGGAACCAGAATGCTGATGACGGGGCGAGTCTCGGGAAAGGCGCGGGCAAGTGGAAAGCCGACCATCAATGCGGCTTCGACCACCCGCCTGCGCATTTCCTCGCTGACGGGGCCGTTGCCGGTGACGACCCGGCTCACGGTCGCGATCGAGCATCCGGCGCGCGCCGCGACATCTCGTATCGTGATCTGCGTTGACACCATCGCCCTGCCCCGTTCCGGCCGCTTCTTCTTCGGCCGGGTCGGAGGTAGCATGCGAACGTATTGGCTGGATGACGTTGTTTCAGTCGTTTTCAGCGCGTCGCACCCACGATTGGTCCCGCCGGCGAGCGCATCGCCTCGGGATCTCGTGCCAGAACTCAGATGCGGTGGAAAAAGATTGCTTTGCCGAGAATGGTCGCCGCTCTCTCCAGCTAGCTCATTCTCGAGACTTCGATGGGATTGACGTGAAGCCGGGTTTAAGCTTGAGGAAGCACGCCTCTGGTCTCACAGCAAATCCAAAGGCGACGATCGGACATGCAGTCTCATAACGGCACGGCCGATGTTTCTAGCTCTTGGGCCTCCTCCTCATTACGAGAACATCTCACGGTCCTTGATCCGCCGCATCACGCCAGATCCTCGCGGACCGTCTCCAGGAATTTGCTCACGGCGGGATGTTCGCTGTCCCGACGGAACACGACCTCGGTGCCGATCTGGATCCGGCCTTCCAGCAATTGCGCGATCTGGGTGCTTGGATGGAGTTCGTGCACGCCGAGTTCGACGTTGGGCACCTTCTGCCGGTCCGAGGCGATACTTCGCGGGGCCCGCATGCTGCGGACCGCACTCGGCCCTGCCATCGCCGGTTTCCTTGGAGACGCCAGCGTAGTCGAGGTGATGCTCAACCCCGACGGTCGTCTCTGGGTCGACCGGCTCTCGGAAGGCTTGTCCGACACGGGCGAGCGGCGGCCGATGGCGAGCGCATCGTGCGCTTGGTCGCCCACCACGTCGGCGCCTAGGTCCATGCAGGCAACCCGCGTGTCTCGGCCGAGCTGCCGGAAACGGGAGAGCGCTTCGAGGGCCTGCTGCCGCCCGTGGCGGCGGCGCCGGCCTTCGCCATCCGCAAGCCCGCCGTCGCGGTCTTCACGCTGCAGGACTATGTCGCCGCCGGCACCATGACAGTCGAGCAGGCGGAGATCCTGCGCCGAGCCGTCGCCGATCGCCGCAACATCCTCGTTGCAGGCGGCACCTCGACCGGCAAGACGACGCTGACCAACGCGCTGCTCGCTGAGGTCGCGAAGACCTCCGACCGCGTGGTGCTGATCGAGGACACCCGCGAACTGCAATGCGCCGCGCCGAACCTGATCGCCAAGCGGACCAAGCACGGCGTGGCGACGCTCTGCGATCTCGTCCGCTCTTCGCTGCGCCTTCGGCCAGACCGCATTCCGATCGGCGAAGTGTTCACGCGGGGCGGCCCAAGGCATCGGACCCCTCTTTGAGGGGGTGAGGCCGCCGTCTTTGTTCCGCGATATGCTATTCCGCTTCGGACCAGTGAGGATACGTGACATAGGCTGTCAGCGCGCCTTCTGCGTGGGAGCGAATGATCACGGCGTTCCCCTTCGGCATATAGATAATTTCGCCGGGACCCGCAGTCAGGGTCTCACCGTCGGCTTCAACCGACACCCTTCCTTCCAGGACCACCATTACGTCATCGACGACGATTGTGGTCTCCAAGACTTGGTCGGGGCCGTACCGTCCATACCCGACCGTAACCGGGCCCCCTTGCCGTTGATCCGCCAAGTTCGAGGCAAAGATGTCGGCGTCCTGTCCGGGCGAGCGTTCGAATACGGCATCGGCTGGTTCAAATCTGACGACTTTCATCTCTTTTCCTTTCTCCGTTTCGGTGCAGTCAGAGGGTTATCTCGTTCGAGGCCGGTGCCACCCGCGATGATGTCGGCAAATGTGGCAGTGGCGTCAGCGCATGTGCTCCTGCCAATGACAACATCCGCCGCCAGGCATTCTCCAGCTGCGACGAAGGCTCACGGCGCGATAAGAATAACTATAGCTTTCGCCCCGACTCCCCGTGAATGTCGCGGAAGGCTCGGAGCTGCCGTTTGCTCACCTGCTGGCAGATCTCGGTTTACTGTGTTCGGCGCCGAGCCCCGCTTGCCGCCTAAGATCCAGTCGTCACCACCATCACCTCGTGCGGCGCCCGGGAGACGTTTCACGATCGGCGGCGTCCAGGGCACGAGTTGGAAGCC
The DNA here is from genome assembly GCF_014196925.1 of Chelatococcus caeni. Taxonomy (GTDB): domain Bacteria; phylum Pseudomonadota; class Alphaproteobacteria; order Rhizobiales; family Beijerinckiaceae; genus Chelatococcus_A; species Chelatococcus_A caeni. Next base: position 171,803 of record NZ_JACIEN010000007.1, read on the forward strand.
GAAACCGACATCGAACATCGCGACATGTCTGGAGGCGAGCGCCAAACGCCGGCGAAACGTGCTTGCGACCTGTTCGCCACTGTCCATGCGCTAGAAGGGCTGTCCGTCAGGCGACCTTCACCCGCATGCGTCGGGCGAACAGGATCAGAAAGCTGGTTGGAAAGCGGCAGGTCACTGCCGTTCTCGCTCCTCGAGTTTTGCGACTTCGGCATCGGCAAGGCCCGACATCTGTTCGCCCATGACCTTGAGGAAAATCAGCGCCCGCTCCCGGTAAACGACGTGTTTTTCTGGCGTCCTGTCCCAGGATTGCTGAATGGTGGTGCCGGGAGAGGCGATCTTCATTCCATCGCTGGCAAACAGAGCCAAAGCGACTTGGTCGATGATGCTTGATGTCATTACTGAACCTGCTCGTTTGGAAAGATGAGTCAGCTAGAAGCTTCATTGTCAAATTTTGGATCCGGCCATTCGATTGAGCCTCTTCTGTCTCCAGCTTTAGGGCAATTAAGGTAGATGCCAGGGGATCACAGGTGATTGCTCTTCGCGGCGGGAAGGCACAATGGTTGGACCCTCCCGCCAATCTCGATATCAATCATCCGATAGCTCTCTCCCGGACTAGGTTTCGGTTTCGAGTTGGCGGGCGGCATAGCTGGCGCGCAGGAACTCAGCCGGCGTTGTCGGCTTGCGACCAAGGAGTTTTTCCAGATCCCCGGTCTGACCGTCCCACTCGCCAGCGTTGACGCCATGGACCCAAAGCAGCACAAAGCCGGCGGCCGGCTCGGGCAAGCCCGCTGCCATTAGGTTGGCGATGTACTCCTGATCCGAGACCGCATTGAACGGCACCGGTCTGCCGCTGATTTCGGACAGGATCTGCGCAACGTCAGGGAAAGACACAGACGGGTCGCCGTACAGCGAGTAAGTCTTGTTCTCATGACCGTCTTCGCTCAGCACGACGGCATGCGCCTCTGCCAGATCGTCACGGCAGGCATATCCTGCCCTGCCCGCACCGGCCGGCGTCCGAACACCTTTCTCCAAAGCATTCCCACCGACATAGGACGGGACATTCTCAAGGAATGGAGGATGACGGACGAGCGTATAAATGAGGCCAGAGGTCTTCAATCTTTCTTCGACGAAGAGATCTTCTTCGGTGACCTGCGGCAAGCTGAAGGCGGAGCCTGTCTTGTGGATGACCGGCATGTAGACGATGTGCCTGACGCCGGCCTGCCTTGCCGCATTGATGACATTCTCGTGCTGGGTATTGCGATCGGTAAAGGCGGTGGCAGACACGAGCATGACCTTGTCGATTCCCGTAAACGCGCGGACCAACCCCTCGTAATCGAAGTAGTCGCCTTGGCGAATCTCAATTCCCTTGGCGGTAAGATCTGCCGCTTTGGCCGGATCGCGCGCGAGACCGACAATGTCATTGGCGGGCACCCGGTTCAGAAGATGGTTGAGGGTCATGCGGCCGATGTTGCCGGTAGCGCCGGTGACGAGGATTTTGGTCATGGATTTTCCGTTCGGTTCATGGGGGGTGGCGCAGCGCAGTTGCGCCAAGCTCTGAATTGATTGGGGACGAGCTGGCTCTGTCAGGCGGCGATCACGATCTTTCCGATCGTACGTCTGCTCTCGAGTTGTTCATGTGCGGTCTTCATGTTCTCGGCGGTCAGTCCGTCGAGCCGAGTCCCGACGGCGAAACCCTTTGCCTTTGAACCGACCTGGAGCACTACTCCGGCGAATTCCCAGCCCAGAATAACGCGCCCGTCTGCCCCGGCGCTGCGCACACTCCTGATCAAAGCCTCGCCGGGATTGACCCCGACCGCTCGGATGTCGACCAGCAGATCAGCATCACGCAGCTTCGGTTCGGCGACTTCCATCTCCTCGATCCCATAGGCACCGAGAGTGTGGGCCTTCTCGTAAGCAAGCGCTCTCACAGCACGAACCGATCGACCAGGGTGAGGTTGAGACCCGCCAAGGGACCACCGACCTGCTGCTGCCTGCCACCGATCGCGAGTGTCCCGAGATCGACAGCGGCGAAGCCGACCTGTTCCAGCACTTCGCTCAGCGCTTTCTTCGCACCAGCATCGTCCCCCGAGATGAAGAGGACGGTTCTGGCTTTTTCGGGCGATGTGTCATCGATCCACTGCATGGGGACTGTGTTGAACGCCTTGACCACCTTGGCGCCCACCGCCTGATCGGCAACGATCTCGCTCGACGTGCGGCCCGAGAGGTCGCCAAGATCGCTCGGATTGTCGCGGTTGATCCGGTTTGTGGCGTCGATCAGGGTACGGCCGGACCAGTCCGGGACTGATGCGAGAGCGTCCGGGACATGTGCCACTCGACGCTCAGCACGACAACGTCCTGCTCGGCGGCTTGTTGCGGGGTCCCCGCGGACGCACCCCGACCCAAATTTCGGACGACCATAGCGAGAGTGGCGGGCCCGCGGCTGTTGCTGATCAGGACTTCGTGGCCAAATGGCAGTATGTGGCGCGCAATCGTCTGCGCAACCACACCCGCCCCGATAAATCCGAACTTCATGGAGGCCTCCTGGAAACCTGCAGCCCGCTGCGTTGGCTCGGTGATCATCGAACGCCTTGCGCGTCGACATCGTCCAATCCAGTTAAGACAGGGCAGACTTTGGTTCCAGTACTGACTATTTTGTAAGTATAAGAATCAGGAGATCACAATGACCGAGACGAAATTCCGATGTGGCTTGGAAGCGGTTCTGGCCATCCTTGGCGGTAAGTGGAAGCCGCTTATCGTTTATCATCTCGCCAGCGGTTCCAAGCGCACCGGCCAACTCCGCAGGCTCGTCACCAATGTGAGCGAAAAAATGCTGATCCAGCATCTGAAGGAACTGACGGACGATGGCGTTATTCGCCGCATCGATTTCCAGAAGGTGCCGCCGCACGTAGAGTACGAATTGACCGACTTTGGGCGAAGCTTGGCCCAGGTACTTGCGCCGCTGTGCGAATGGGGAACCCATCACATCGATGAGGTCGCAATGATCGTGAAAAAGAGAGAACACGTAGCGAAGGCGGCTTAGCGGGCTTTGCCGGAAAGCTGATGATTCGACAGAGCGCTCGACGCCTCCAAAGACACCCGCTCGGACTGAACCAGCAACTTATACTAGCGCAGCGTGCAGACAGCGGCTTCACTGGCTCCAACGCTGAAGAACGCCTCTGAAGCCCGGCGCAACCGGCGCGAACGCTGTCGATCCTTTATGCAACCCTGCTATCTCGCAGCGCGATTTTGAACAGGTCGAAGGCTGCTGTACCCTTCCGATCGGGGTAGTAGAGGTGGTAGCCGGGGAACGGCTCACACCACGGCTCCAGCAGGCGGACGAGACGGCCATCGGCGATCGGCGCTACCACCAGGTCCTCCAGGATGTAGAGGATGCCGAACCCTTCGAGGGCGGCAGCAACCAGCAGGTCGGCGTCATTGAACACCGGGCCGCGGCCTGGCGCGACCGTCACCGCACGGCCGTTGCGCTCGAAGGACCAGGGGGACAGGTTGCCCTGCGCGTCGCGGTAGGCGATACAGCGATGCGCCGTGAGGTCGGCGGGCTCCATCGGTGCCGGATGGCCGTTCAGATAGCCGGGAGCGGCCACCACCGCGACGCGAAGCGGAGGCCCGACCGCCAGCGCGATCATGTCCTTTTCCAATCGCTCGCCGAGCCGAATGCCCGCATCGTAGCGGTCCGCCACGACGTCACTCAGCCCGTCCTCCACGCAAACCTCCACTTCGATACCGGGGTGGCGGCGTATGAAGGATGGGAGCATCGGCCACAGCACTGTATCCGCGGCGTGTTTGCCCGTCGTGATCCGGACGGTGCCGATCGCTGCCCCGCGTGCTTGGGACAACGCCTCGATCTCATCGTCCAGTCCGGCCAGTGCCGGCGACAGGGTGGCGAGCAGTCGCTCGCCCGCAGCGGTCGGGGCGACGCTGCGCGTCGTGCGGGAGAGCAGGCGAAAACCCAGCTGGCCCTCCAGTCGCTTCATGGTCTGGCTCAATGCCGACTGCGTGACGCCCAGCCGCTTTGCGGCCAGCGTGAAGCTGCGGTCGGACGCAATCGCCGCAAAGACTGCGAGGTCGCCGAATTGATCCGGGCGCATTGATAAATCCTGCTACTGGGGCCTATTATTTATTAGCCGGTAATTCCTATCAATTAGCTTGTCTAAATAGCCTGTGACACCGGAAGAAGCAAAGGAGCAGGCTATGAGCAAGATTTGGCTGGTGACGGGCGCAAGCCGGGGGCTTGGACGTGAGATCACCCGCGCGGCGCTGGATGCTGGCGAAACGGTCATGGCAACGGCGCGGTCCATTGGTGCAGTACGCGATGCCTTCGAGGGCGAACACGATCGTCTGCACGCCCTCGCGCTTGATATCACGGACGCCGAAGCCGCGAACGCGGTCGCCGTCGAAACGATCGAGCGGTTCGGTGCGATCGACGTGCTGGTCAACAATGCCGGCTATGCCGAACTGGGCTTCTTCGAGACCTTCACCGATGCCGCGGTGCGGCGCCAGTTCGACGTTAACCTGTTCGGTACGATGAACGTCGCGCGCGCGGTTGCCCCGCACATGCGTGAGCGTCGCTCGGGCCTCATCGTCACCATCTCGTCTGTCAGCGGGCTGGTTTCCAACAGCGGGGGCGCGGTCTACTCGGCATCGAAGTTCGCGGTCGAGGGATGGATGGAGGGCTTCGCGCAGGAGTTGGCACCGTTAGGCGTCCGCTCGCTCCTTGTCGAGCCGGGGATGCTGCGCACCGATTTCATGGACCGGAAGTCGGCGAGCTTCGGCAGCATTGACATCCCGGACTATGCTGAGGCGATCGCGCAGTATCGTGCGTTCGTGGACGGGGCCAACGGAAACCAGCCGGGCGATCCGAAGCTGCTCGCCGCGCGGATCGTGGCGCTTGCTTCGCAGGGCGAGACACCCTCGCGACTCATATTCGGCGACGACGCCCGGCAGTGGGCCGGAGCGAAGGTCGACCAATTGCGGCAAGAGATCGCCCGATCTGCCGATCGCGGCTGATACAACAGACCAAAGCCGGCAAGGGAGGTGATCTCCGGTCCAGGCCGTCAGAATGACCGCTTCGGAGGAGGCGCCGGAGGCTTGGCAACGGCGTGAATGGGGTCGGACGCAGAACGGCAGCCTGCTGCTTGGCGATCCCCAGAATCGGACAGTCCCTGTCGGCCCCAAAGACCTACAACACCTACACGTGGAGAATCCCGCGCGCGACCTCCGCCGGCACCGCTGAACTAGAAGGCACATCGGTTGACGGCAGTGGAGTCCGACAATCTTTGACGGAGTCCAAGCTCATGTGCCGTCCAACAAAAGTGGCGCACCCGACACGATTCGAACGTGTGACCTCTGCCTTCGGAGGGCAGCGCTCTATCCAGCTGAGCTACGGGTGCTGAGCCGAAGCGGGCGCAACCTAGCCCAGCTTCGGCGTTCCTGCAATCGGGGATTGGCGCTCGTCCCCGACGATATCGGACAGGGGACCAGTCGCGGCCGAAGCCCTGCCGCTCAATGCGCTTTCAAGCCGACAGGTCGCAAGGCTTTCTTCCAGCGGGGAAGGATCCGATCAGGTCGATGATCCAACCTGATTGGATCCGCCCCTCTAGCGTCCGCCCAGGCTGCGCTCGATCCAGAGGCCCGCCGCGAGGATGGCGTCGTCGTCGCCGGAGGGGCGCGAGAACAGGGCCGAAGTCGGCAGGCCCTCGGCATCCGTGCCAGAGGGCATGGCGAGGCCCGGCATGTCGAGGAAGCTGCCGGCCATGGTCAGCGTGAGCGTGGCGAGATTGATGCGGGCGAACAGCTCGGGATCCGCTTCGAGCAGCGCAAGCTCCGGCGCCACATGCTTGACCGTCGGGAGCGCGAACAGCGCGCCGTCAAGCTCATCGGCGATGGAGCGCGTGAGCGTGGCCCGGAGGCCACGCAGGCGCTCGGCGGCCTCTGCCGTGATCGCCGCCGCGCCGTCGAGCCGCTTCACGACGCGCGCATCGATGAGGTCGCGCTTCGGGCCGCTGATGGCCTCCAGATGCCAGGCGCGCGCCTCCACCGCGCCGAGCCAGCCGATCTCGGCGATAGCGCCCCGTGCCTCGCGCCAGGCGGCCACCGGCACGCGGCGCACGCGGGCGCCAGACGCTTCGAGGCGGGCGAGCACGGCCTCGAAATTGGCGCGTACGGCATCCTCGAGCCCGTCTTCCTCCAGCACGGCCGGATCGACGACAATCTCCGGTGCGGCGGAGGCGGCTTCGACGGGCCGCCCGGCGCCCCGCATGACGGCGTCGATGGTCGCGCAATCGGCGACGGTGCGTGCGATCGGGCCGAGGCTGTCGAGGCTCTTCGCCAGCGGGAAGACGCCGGCCATGTCATAGCGCTCGCCCGAGGCCTTGAAGCCGACGAGGCCGTTGAGGGCCGCCGGCACGCGCACCGAGCCGGCCGTGTCCGTGCCGATGCCGACGGGAACGATGCCGCGCTGAACGGCGACCGCCGAGCCGGAGGACGAGCCGCCGGGCACGCGGGGGGCCACCCCCGGGAAGTCCGGCGTCGGCGTGCCGAAATGCGGGTTCGGGCCGAGGCCGGAAAAGGCAAACTCGCTGAGATTGGTCTTGCCGAGCGGGATGAGGCCCACGCGCCGCGATGCCGCGACCACCGGCGCGTCCTCGCGCGCGGGCGGCGCATCGTCGCGCGTACGCGAGCCCGCGGTCGTCCGCGTGCCGGCGATGTCGAAGAGGTCCTTCCAGGCGATCGGGATGCCGTCGAGCGGGCCGAGCGCCTGGCCGTTGCGCCGGCGCGCGGCGGCGGCGCGGGCCTCGGCCAGCGCCTCGTCGGCCATGAGGGTGATGAAGACGGCGGGGGCCGCGCGGGCCTTGTCGAGCGCCTCCTCGACGAGGCGCACGGAATCCGTCCGGCCCGACGCAAGGTCAGCCGCGATGTCGGTCAAAGTCTGATGAGCCATGCCGTTCTTCTGTCCCTGGATGGATATGGCGTGTGATGGCGTCAGCCGGTCAGGATGGCGACGCTGGCGCTCGCGCCGATGCGCGAGGCGCCGGCGGCGAGCATGCGCAGGGCGTCCTCGCGCGTGCGGACGCCGCCCGAGGCCTTGACGCCGATGTCCGGCCCGACGATCCGGCGCATGAGCGCGACATCTTCCACTGTCGCGCCGGCCTTGCCGAAGCCGGTCGAGGTCTTGACGAAATCGGCGCCGGCGGCGACCGCGAGGCGGCAGGCCACCTCCTTCTCAGCGTCGGAGAGGAGGCAGGTCTCGATGATGACCTTGAGCAGCGCGGGGCCGCACGCCTCGCGGACGGCGGCGATATCGGCGCTGACGTCGCCCTCCCGCCCCTCCTTCAGGGCGCCGACGTCGATGACCATGTCGACCTCGCGCGCGCCCGCAGCGACGACCCAGCGCGCCTCGGCCGCCTTGAGCAGGGAGGGCGTCGCCCCGAGCGGGAAGCCGACGACGGCGCAGGTGGCGACGTCGCTGCCGGCGAGCGCCGCGGCGACATCCGGCACATGGACCGGATTGACGCAGACGGAGAAGAAGCCGTGCTCGCGCGCCTCGCGGCAGACCGCGGCCACATCGGCGCGCGTCGCATCCGCCCGCAGGATCGTATGGTCGATGGTGCGCGCAAGTTCGGCGCGCGTCAGGGTCGTCATATGTGCCGCCTCTGCCTCGCGCACACCTTATAGGGCGCGCCGCGCAGCGCCCGCAAGCTCAGAAGCCGAGGGCGCAGCCGTCCTTGCGCTGGTCGGAGCCGGCGTGCAGCACGCCGCGGGCATGGTCGATCCAGATGGCCTGCCCGCCGCCCAAGGGCGAGGTGCGCGGCTTGATCGTGTGGCCCCTGGCGGCGAGCGCGGCAATGACGCTCTCGCCGAGGGTCGGCTCCACCTCCAGCACGCCGTTGAAGGCGAAGCTGCGCGGCGCATCGAGCGCCGCCTGCACGTCGAGGCCGCGGTCGAGCACGCCGGAGAGGAAGGCCGCGTGGCCGGCTGCCTGATAGTGCCCGCCCATCACGCCGAAGGGCGCGACGGTGCGCCCGCCGCGGCGCATGAGGCCGGGAATGATGGTGTGCATGGGCCGCTTGCGCGGGCCGATGGCATTGGGATGGCCCTCGACGAGGTTGAAGGACGCGCCGCGGCTGTGCAGCACGATACCCGTCTCCGGGTCGAGCCGCGTCGAGCCGAAGGCGTGGAAGATCGAATTGATGAAGGAGATGGCGTTGCCGTCGCGGTCCACCGCGCAGAGATAGATCGTGTCCCGGTGCTCCGGCTCGTGCCAGAGCGCCGGCGCGCCGGCCTGCCCCATGTCGATGCGACCGCGCAGCGCCTGCGCCACCTCGTCCGAGAGCAGTTGCTCGACCGGATAGGGCAGATGCGCGGGATCGGCGATGAGCGCATCGCGGTGATGGTAGGCGAGCTTGGTCGCCTCGGCATGGAGGTGCACGCGCTCGGCGAGCGGCAGCTTCTCCGACAGGTCGAAGCCGGCGAGCACGTTGAGCATCATGAGCGCGGCGAGGCCCTGGCCGTTGGGCGGGCATTCGTAGACGTCATAGCCGTGATAGCTGGTGGCGATCGGCGTCACGTAATCGGCGCCGTCGACCGCATCGGCGAAATCCTCGAGCGTGTGCAGGCCGCCGAGGCCGTTGAGGAAGCGCACCAGGCTCTCGGCCGTGCGGCCGAGATAGAAGGCCGGCGCGCCGTCGCGGGCGATCTCGCGGAGGCGCTGGCCGAGCAGCGGCTGGGCGTGCCGCTCGCCCTCGGTCGGCGCGCGTCCGCCGGGCAGGTAGACGGCCTTGGCGCCGGCATCGCGCGCCAGAAGCGGCACCTCCTCCGCCCAGTCGAGGGCGACGCGCGCGGTGACCGGATAACCGTTATCGGCATAGGCGATGGCGCGGGCGAAGACCCGCTCCATCGGCAGGCGGCCGTGGTCGCGGTGCAGCTTCGTCCAGGCGGCGATGGCGCCGGGCACGGTGACAGCATGGGGGCTCGTGCGCTCGATGGCGGAGACACCGAGGTCCTTGAGGCGTCCCACGCTCGCCGCCGCCGAGGCGCGGCCGCTGCCGTTGAGGGCGAGGACCTCGCCGCCGGCCGGGGCATAGAGCACGAAGCAGTCGCCGCCGATGCCGGTCATGTGCGGCTCGACCACGCATTGCACGGCAACCGCCGCGATGGCGGCATCGACCGCATTGCCGCCGGAGGCGAGGATATCGAGCCCGGCCGCGGTCGCGAGCGGATGGGACGTGGCGATGGCGGCCTCGCCCGCGAGTGTCGGTCCACGTCCCGGCCTGAAGAAATCGCGCATGCCTGACCCCGCCGTTCTAGTCACAGCCGCCCACGCGCGGTGCAGCGCCGCGCCGGCTGTCCGTCCCATGGCGGTAACAGTGGCGGGCGCTGCGTGCAAGGGCAGGACGTGCAAGGGCGGGGCGTTCAGTGCGACATCAGCTTCTGCCCCTCCCCCGCGTCCTCTTCGTCCCGCGTCTTCCACAAGGACCAGCCGATGCCGGCGCCGAGGATGGCGAAGGTCACGGCGAGCGACCATTCGGCCGGGAACTTCGTCCAGCCGAGGAGATCGGCGACGAACACCTTCGAGCCGATGAAGACGAGCAGGACCGCCAGCGCCTGCTTGAGATAGGCAAAGCGGTGCAGCACGGCGGCGAGCGCGAAATAGAGCGCGCGCAGGCCGAGGATGGCGAAGATGTTCGACGTGTAGACGATGTAGGGATCGGTCGTGATGGCGAAGATGGCCGGCACCGAGTCGACCGCGAAGATGACGTCGGCGATCTCGATGAAGACGAGCGCCAGGAACAGCGGCGTCAGGAACAGGAAGCTGCGGCCGTTGCCGCTGCTTCGGCGCACGAAGAAGCGCTCGCCGTGCAGGCGCCGCGTCACCCGGAAGCGGCGCTTGATCAGCCTGAGCAGCGGGTTTTGCGCGAGGTCCGTCTCCTTGTCGCCCCACCACAGCATCTTGAGCCCGGTGATGACGAGGAAGGCGGCGAAGAGATAGAGCACCCATTCGTATTGCGCGACGAGGGCGGCGCCGAAGCCGATCATGATGGCGCGCAGCACGATGACGCCGAGGATGCCCCAGAACAGCACGCGGTGCTGGTAGCGCCGGGGGATGGCGAAGAAGCCGAAGATCATCGCGATGACGAAGATGTTGTCCATCGCGAGGCTCTTCTCGACCACGAAGCCGGTGACATATTCGACGCCCGACTGGGCGCCGAGCTGCCACCACACGAAGCCGCCGAAGCCGAGGCCGAGCACGATGTAGAAGGCGGAGAGCGCGAGGCTCTCGCGAACGCCGATCTCGCGCGAGCCGCGATGCAGCACGCCGAGGTCGAGCGCCAGGAGCGCCATGACGAGGCCCATGAAGCCGAGCCACATCCACAGCGGATGGCCAAGAAAAAGGCTGGTGAGAACGTCCATCGGTTTCCTCTCTGTCCGGAGGGGAAACCCGGTGCAAAGCCCTGATTGGACAAACGCAGAAATCCGGACCCTGCATCGGGTTCACCCGATACGGTCCGACATCACGATGCATCGGCATCGCCAGAGGGGCCCGGCCCGCGGCACGGCACATGGGAAGCGGCAGGGCCGATTGCAAGGCCCGGAGCGGCGACTGATCGAAATTGCCCCGCACGACCTCCCGATGCGCTAAGACGCGGGGAGGTGGAGTTCGAGGGACGGGCCGGCGATGATCGATCTCAGGAACATCGAGACCTTCTTCTGGGCGGCGGCGCTCGGCAGCCTGCGCGCGGCCTCCGAAAAGCTCGGCACGACCCAGCCGGCCGTGTCGCACCGCATCGCCTCGCTCGAGGAGGCGCTGGGGGTGCGCCTGTTCGAGCGGGACGCGCGCGGCGTGACGCTCACCGCCAAGGGGCAGGAGCTGCTCTCCCATGCCGAGCGCATGATCCAGCTCCGCGGCGACATGGTGCGCGCCGCCCAGGACCAGAACGTGATGAGCGGCACCGTGCGCATCGGCGTCGCCGAGACCATCGTGCAGACCTGGCTGTCGCGCCTCATCGAGAAGGTGCACGCCGCCTATCCGGCGCTGGCGCTCGAGATCGAGGTGGACAGCTCCATGGTGCTGCGCTCGCACCTCATGTCACGGCAGATCGACCTCGCCTTCCTCATGGGCCCGGTGCTGGAGGAGCGGGTGGAGAACATCCACCTGTGCACCAACCCGCTCGCCTGGGTGGCGAGCCCGCGGCTGAAGCTCGGCGACGGGCCGATCACGCTGAGGCGCCTGTCGGACCGGCCGATCATCACCTATCCCTCCAACAGCCGGCCCTATCTGGTGCTGCGCGACATGCTGGCCCGCGCCGGCGTGAAGGCGCGGCTCTACGGCAGCGCCTCCCTCTCCATGGTGGTGCGCATGGCGCTCGACGGCATCGGCACGGCCGTGATCGCCCCGGTGTTCCTCGGCAAGGAGCTCGCTGGCGGAGACTTGAAGATTATTGATGTCGAGGCCGATCCGCTGCCGGACCTGAGCTTCACCGCCACCTGGATCAACGGCCCGGAGAGCCACGCCGCCCGCGTGATCGCCGTGATGGCGCAGGAGGTTGCTGCCCAGGCCGACAGCGGCGTGACGAGCGGTCCGGAGACAGAGAGTTGAATTGAATTTATACCCCCCATTCGAACATACGATTGGACATGAAAATCAATCCCGAGCTGCAATGCGGGCGGGGCGCCGGCTGCGGCCGGCCCGGCGGAAAAGCCGCCACAAGACCAGCCAGGGGACTGACACCGTGAAACACCTTCTTCGTGCCGCCGTTGCCGTCGCCGCGCTCGCCGGATCGGCCGCGCTCGCCCAGGACCTGCCGAAGACGAACCTCAAGATCGTCGGCGGCCTCAGCAACCTCACCGCCTACAACGACTACGAGAAGCCGTTCTGGACCCAGAAGGTGCCGGAGCTGTCGAACGGCCAGATCACGGCCGAGATCAAGGGCTTCAACGAGATGGGGCTGAAGGGGCCGGAACTGCTGCGCCTCATGTCCCAGGGCGTCGTCGAGTTCGGCACCGCCACCCTCTCCTATTTCGCCAGCGACAACGCCATCAACGAGGCCATCGACCTCGCCGGCCTCGCCCCGGACGTGACGACGGCACGCGCCGTCACCGAGGCCTTTACGCCGGTCTACGCCAAGTTCTACGGCGATGGCGCCAAGGTGAAGCTGCTCGGCATCTCGACCTATCCGGCGCAGGTGCTGTTCTGCAACGCCGAGATCAACAAGCTGTCCGACCTCAACGGCAAGAAGGTGCGCACCTCGAGCCGCACCCAGGCCGAGTTCGTCGAGGCCTTCGGCGGCACGAGCGTGACGATGGCCTTCGGCGAGGTGGTGCCGGCCCTTCAGAACAAGGTGGTCGACTGCGCCATCACCGGCTCGCTCTCGGGCTATTCGGCCAAGTGGTACGAGGTGTCCACGCACCTCTATGCCCTGCCCATCAACTGGAACCAGCAGATCCACGCCGTCAACCAGGCGGCCTGGAACAAGCTCGACCCCAAGGTGCAGGCCTTCATCGAGACGAACGTCAAGACGCTCGTCGACGACATCTGGAAGGCCGCCGCCGAGCAGACGGAGCTGGGCTATGCCTGCAACACGGGCTCGGATGCCTGCACCCTGCCGGTCAAGGGCAAGATGAAGCTGGTGACGCCGAGCGACGCGGACCGCCAGCAGCTGCGCGGCGTGCTGGGCGAGATGGTGCTGCCGAAGTGGGCGGCGCGCTGCTCGGCCGATTGCGTGAAGGATTTCAACGACACCGTCGGCAAGGTGCTCAACATCTCCGTCTCGAAGTAAGGGAATGGTGCGCCGCCCCGCGCGGCGCACTCACCCGAGGCGCCGCAGCGGCGGCGCCCCCGATCCCGACGAGGTGGAGCCCATGTCCCTGCATCGTCTTTCCCTCGCCGGCCTGACGCGCGGCGCGGAACGCCTGTCGCTTCTCGCCGTCTGGGCGGGCGGCGCCCTCACCATCGGCAGCGTGCTGCTGATCTCCTTCGACGTCATCGCGCGCAAGTTCTTCGGCTTCAGCACGGGCGGCGCCGACGAACTGTCGAGCTATGCCTTCGCCATCAGCACGTCCTGGTCGCTCGCCTTCGCCACGCTGCAGCGGGCCAATGTCCGCGTCGACGTGATCTACCAGCACCTGCCGGTGCGCCTGTCGGCGGTGCTCGACTGGATCTCCATCGTCGCGCTCGGCGTCTTCATGGCCATGCTGACCTTCTACGCCTACGACGTCGTCGCCACCTCCTGGGCCGAGAGCTCGACCGCCAACACGCCGCTGGGCACGCCGCTCTACATCCCGCAGGGGCTGTGGCTCGCAGGGCTCGCCTGGATGTGCCTCGTCCTCGCGCTGATGCTGCTGCGCGCCTCGATTGCGCTCGTCACCGGTGACATCGACACCGTCAAGACCATCGCGGGCGTGCGCTCGGCGAAGGAAGAGGCGGCGGAAGAGGCGGCGGCCGGCGAACGCCTCGTCAAGGAGGCCGCGGCATGATCGCGACCGCGCTCGTCCTTCTCTTCGTCCTCATCGGACTCTCCATCCCCGTCGGGGCGGCGCTCGGCGTGCTCGGGCTCATCCTCGACCCGCTCTATTCCATGCTGCCGCTGACGCGCGCCATGGGCGAGCTCGCCTGGGGCACGAACAACGAATTCCTGCTCGTCGCCATCCCGCTCTTCATCCTCCTCGGCGAAGTGCTGCTCCGAGCCGGCTTCGCAGAACGCATGTATGCGGCCATGAGCCTGTGGCTGTCGTGGCTGCCCGGCGGGCTGATGCATGCCAATATCGGCGCCTCGACGCTCTTTTCCGCCACCTCCGGCTCGAGCGTCGCAACGGCCGCCACGGTCGGCACCGTCGCCATCCCGCAGATCCGCCGCTACGGCTACAACGAGCCGCTCTTTCTCGGCAGCATCGCGGCCGGCGGCACGCTCGGCATTCTCATCCCGCCGTCGATCAACCTCGTCATCTACGGCGTCCTGACCAATTCCTCGGTGCCGAAGCTCTATCTCGCCGGCATCATCCCGGGCCTGCTCATGGCCAGCCTGTTCATGGCCGTCATCGCCGGCGGCTGCCTGGCGCGGCCCGGCTGGAGCGGCCACCAGGTCCGCGCCTCGTGGGGCGAGCGCTTCCGCGGCCTCGTGCATCTTGCCCCGCCGCTCGGCATCTTCCTGCTCGTCGTCGGCTCGATCTATGCCGGGCTCGCGACGCCGACGGAAGCGGCGGCGCTCGGGGTGCTCGGCGCCCTCATCCTCGCCGCCTGCTTCGGCCGCCTGACATGGACGATGCTGCGCGGCGCCGTCGAGGGCGCCATGAAATCGACGGCCATGATCATGCTGATCGTGATCGCGGCCGGCTTCCTCAACTTCATCATGTCGGCGACCGGCCTCACCGATGCCATCACCGGCTCGATCAGCGGCCTCGGCCTGTCGCCCGGCTGGATGCTGCTGATCATCGTCGTCTTCTATCTCGTGCTCGGCTGTTTCATGGAGACGCTCTCCATGATGATCACGACGATCCCGATCATCGCGCCGATCATGATCGGCATCGGCTACGACCCGATCTGGCTCGGCGTCGTCATCATCGTGCTGGTCGAGGCGGCGCTGATCACCCCGCCCGTAGGGCTCAACCTCTTCGTCGTGCAGAGCCTGCGCAAGGCCGGATCCATGGACGCGGTCATCGTGGGCACGCTGCCCTTCGTCCTCGCCATGTTCTTCATGCTCGCGCTGCTCGCCTTCTTCCCGGCGCTCGCCCTGTGGCTGCCGGGCCTGTTCGGGTGAGCGACCAAGCTTCCTACCGCTGAAGGACCATCATGAGACTTGCCTTCGACATCGCCGGCGCCACGGGCGCCGGTGCCCTCGACATCGACATTGCGTCGCTCATCATCGCCGGCTGGGCCGGGCGCGATCGCCACGCGATCGAGCACCACATCGAGGAGCTCGCCGCCATCGGCGTGCCGCGGCCGAGCACGGTGCCGCTCTACTACCGCGTATCTGACAGCCTGCTGACCCAGGCGCCGCGCATCCAGGTGGTGGGCGGCGAGAGCTCGGGCGAGGTCGAGGTCTTCCTCTTCCAGGCCGGCGGCGAACTCTTCGTCAGCCTCTCCTCCGACCACACCGACCGCAAGCTCGAGACCGTCAGCGTCGCCCTGTCGAAGCAGGTCTGCGCCAAGCCGGTGGCGCGGCAGGCCTGGCGCTTCGCCGAGGTCGCCGGCCACTGGGACGAGCTCGTCATCCGCTCGCACATCGTCGAGAACGGCACGCGCGTCGTCTACCAGGAGGGCCGGCTCGCCGCGCTGCAGCCGCCGCTCGACCTCGTCGCGGGCTTCACCGGCGGCGCAGCCATGCTGCCGGAGGGCACGGCGATGCTTTGCGGCACCGTCGGCGCGAACGGGGGCATCCGCCCGGCTGCGTCCTTCGCCATGGAGCTCTTCGACCCGCACAGCGGCCGCTCGCTCAGCCACGGCTACGACATCGAGGTTCTGCCGGAAGTCGCGTGAGCCGCCCGGCCAGGAGCGGCCCGGCCAAGTGCAAGAGGGACATCATCCATGTCACCAGACTTCGACCGCACGGATCCCCATGCGGTGCGCCTTGCCGCCCGTGCGGGCGAGCTGACGGGGCATACGGCCAATCTCGCGCCGGGGCGCGTCCAGGCGAATCTCGCCATCCTGCCCGGGGCGCTGGCGCACGATTTCCTGCGCTTCTGCCAGCGCAATCCCAAGCCCTGCCCGCTCGTCGCCGTGTCCGAGCCCGGCGATCCGATGCTGCCGACGCTCGGGCGCGACGTCGATATCCGCACGGACGTGCCGCGCTACCGCGTCTGGCGCGACGGCGAGCTCGTCGACGAGCCGACGGACATCCGCGACCTGTGGCGCGACGACCTCGTCGCCTTCCTCATCGGCTGCTCCTTCTCCTTCGAGGATGCCATGCTCGCCGACGGCCTGCCGGTGCGCCACATCGAGCAGGGCACCAACGTGCCGATGTACCGGACCAACGTGCCGACCGTTGAGGCCGGCCCGTTCGGCGGGCCGATGGTCGTCTCCATGCGGCCCCTGACCGCCGCCCAGGCCATCCGGGCCGTGCAGGTGACGTCGCGCTTTCCGGCCGTGCACGGGGCGCCGGTGCATCTCGGCGATCCGGCCGCGATCGGCATCGCCGATATCGGCAAGCCGGACTATGGCGATCCCGTCGAGATCCGACCCGGCGAGATCCCGGTGTTCTGGGCCTGCGGCGTGACGCCCCAGTCCGTCATCGAACATGCCCGCCCGCCGTTCTCGATCTCGCACGCGCCGGGGCACATGCTCGTCACCGACCTCAGCAACAGCGCCGTCGCGGTGATGTAGAGGGCGTTCACGCCCCCGCGACAACGGCGGGCGAGAATTTACCCGGACGGCGTCGCCGGCTATGCTCGTCCGGCCCCGAACAGCAACGGGCCGGACGATGCATCACTACGCCATCTTCGAGACGGACATCGGCTTCTGCGGCATCGCGTGGAGCGAGAGCGGCATCGTGCGCTTCCAGCTGCCGACCACGGACGCCGCCGGCACCGAGCGCCTGCTGAAACGGCGCCTTCCGGACGCGATCCCAGGCACGCCGCCTCCGCCCGTCGCCGAGACGATCGCGGCGGCAAGAGCCTATTTCGCCGGCCGCGAGACGGATTTCTCGGCCTGCATGCTCGACCTTTCCGGCCGTGATGCCTTCGCCAGGGAGATCTATGCCGCGGCCCGGCGCGTCGGCTGGGGGCATACGACGACCTACGGCACGCTCGCGCGCGAGGTCGGCGCCGGTCCGGAGGCGGCGCGCGACGTCGGCCGGGCCATGGCGGAGAACCCGGTGCCGCTGATCATCCCGTGCCACCGGGTGCTGGCGGCCGGCGGCCGGCTCGGCGGCTTCTCCGCCCCCGGCGGCACTACGGCCAAGCTGCGCATGCTGGCGCTGGAAGGGATCGACCTTGCGCCGGAGCCGGCGCAGCAGTCCTTCGCCTTCTAGGATCTGCCGCGGGCAGGTCGCCTTTGAGCGACCTCAAGGCGCGGCCGCCGCTGCGGTTCCACGATGCTCCGTCGACAGGCGACAGGGAGCCTCACCATGATCCGCGACATTCTCGTGCATCTCGACGGCAGTGCTCAAGACGAGACACGCATCATCCATGCCGAAGCCATCGCCGGGCACTTCGATGCCCATGTGACCGGCCTTTTCACGAACGTCGTGCCGACGCCCGTCATTCCCGCGGCCGACGGCCTCGCCGTGGCCAGCATCCTCGAGGAAAACCGGCTGCAGGCCGAGGCGGCAGGCGACGCCCATGCCACGCGCCTGGCGCAGCGCCTCGACGCGCTCGCGGCCCCCACCGAGCTGCGCCGGTTCGATCTTTTCGCCGATGCCGTCTGGAGCGCCGTCGCGCGGCAGGCGCGCGCCTGCGATCTCTTCGTCACCCTGCGCCCCTACGGCGCCGACGAGTCATCCCGCTGGCCTGAGGTGGTGGAGGCGGCCCTGTTCGGCTCCGGCCGCGGGGTCTACCTCGTGCCGCCGAACGTCTCCGCCCGTCCACTGGGGACCGTGCTCGTCGCCTGGAACGATACGCGCGAAGTTGCCCACGCGGTGGCCGAGGCGATGCCCCTGCTCAGGCTGGCGAAGCAGGTCGTCGTCGCCACCGTCGACACCGAGGGCCCGCCCGAGGAGGACCGCGAGGAGCCCGGCGCCGACATCGCCCGCCATCTCGACCGGCACGGCGTCAGGGTCGACCTGCGGCATCTGCCGGAATGGCGCGAGGTGTCCCGCGCGCTCCTCAACGAGATCGAGAAGAGCGGCGCCGATCTCGCCGTCCTCGGCGCCTACGGGCATTCGCGTCTGCGCGAGTGGATGCTGGGCGGGGCGACGCGCGATTTCCTGACGCACTGCCCGGTGCCGATGCTGATGGCCCATTAGGCCGATGCCACGCAAGAAAAGGCCGCCCCGGCATCCGCAGGGGCGGCCTTGTTCCGTCGCTGCCCGCTCAACGATAGACGAGGACGGGGATCGTCGAGTGGGTGAGCACCTTCTGCGTGACGCTGCCCAGCACGACGGCGGCCACGCCGCCGCGCCCATGCGAGCCCATGGCGATGAGGTCGCAGCCGCGTTCCTTGGCGGTATCGATGATGGCGCGGTAGGGCTCCTCGTCTACCACCTGCACCGTCTCGTAGGGTACACCGTTCACCCGCGCGACATTGCTCGCGGAGGAAAGAAAGCCGGCGGCGCGGCGGCGTGCGTGAGCCTCGTATTCCGCCCGTGTGTCCGTGAGCTGCTCGGCATCCGTCGTCAGGAGATGGAACGGCTCGACAACAGTCAGCAACGTCACCTTGGCCCCGGCGTCGCGCGCGAAGGCCATCGCCTGCTCCACGGCCGCAGCCGACAAGAGCGAACCATCCGTCGGAATGAGAATGTTCTTGTACATGGCGCTCCCCTTCTTGGCGCTCCCTTTGTCGATGCGCAGGAAGGGTAAGGGGGTGGCGCACAGCGCCGCCTTGCGCAGGATCAAGCCGATTGTACGACCTTCGGACGAGATTGGGACCCCGGCCGCCCAGCCGCTCAGTCGAGCCGGATCTCGAAGGGGCCGACGGCTGCCGAGTGCAGGCGAAGCTCCGGGCCCCAGCGCAGGTGCGAGGCGGCGAGAGCGGCGCCATGCGCCGCAAGGGCAGGCGCCAGGACGCGCCTGGGGTTGGCGCAGGCGAGCCTGAGCGCCTCGCGCGGCGTCGCGGCGCCGAAGGCGACGATATTGCGCACGGCGGCATCGAGGCAGAGCGAGGAGCCGGCCAGGTAGCGGCTGCCCGGGTTGCGCACCGTGCCGTCTTCCGCAAGCTCGATGTCCATGCCCGCGAAACGGTGCAGGCCCGGTGCCGCGGCGGCGGCTGCGACCGCATCGGTGACGAGGATGGACCGGTCGAGCCCCTTGGCGCGGATCATCACCTTGAGCGCCTGCGGCGGCACATGGATGCCGTCGGCGATGAAGGTCGCGGTCAGCCTGTCCTCGGCGAGCTGCGCGAAGAGGGGATTGGCAAGCTTCGGCAATTGCTGAGGCAGGCCGTTGCCGAGATGGGTGGAGAGGCTGAGGCCGGCTGCAACCGCGCGGGCCAGGCTGTCCTCGTCGGCGCGGCTGTGGCCGGCCGCGACGCACTTGCCGCGCGCCACCGCAGCCGCGATGAAGGCGTCCGCGTTCTCCACCTCCGGCGCCAGCGTCACCATGAGGATCGGCCGCGCGAGATGCCGCTCGATCTCGTCGACGAGAGCCATGTCGGCTCCCCTCATCGCCGCGGGCGGATGGCAGCCCGCATAGCCGTCGGCGGGGTTCAGGAACGGCCCCTCGAGATGGTAGCCCGGCACCATCCACCGCCCGAGGCGGCTTCCGGCAACGGCTTTATCGAGCGCAACAAAGCGCGCGAGCAGCTCCTCGCGCGTCGCGGTGATGATCGTCGGCAGAAGGCTGGTGACGCCCGTCCTCAGCATGGCAGAGAGGGCATGGTCGAGCGCCTCGGCGGTCAGCGCGGCGTCGTTGAAGTCGACGCCGGCGAAGCCGTTGACCTGGAGATCGACGAGGCCCGGCGTGCCGCAGGCCGGAAAGTGCGAGCCTTCCGGCGCCGGCCGGCCTTCGCCGGCACGCCAGCGCGCATCGGCCGGATAGTCCCGCACCTCGAGGCCGTCGTCGAGCCGCAGCGGCTCCGGTGCGCGCTCGGTGAGGTTGCTCATGTCACTTCCTCGGGCGCCCCTTCAGCCCGGCGGCCGAGGCTTCATCGAGGAAAAGCCGGCAGGCCGGGTGCTGCTGCAGGATCGAGGCTGGATATTGCGGGCTCACCGGCCCCTCGACCGCGTGGTGCACCGCTTCGGCCTTGCGTGCGTCCGGCACCGAGACGACGAGCAGCCGCGATTTCATGATCTGCCGGATGCTCATCGAGATGGCTTGCTGCGGCACATCCTCGAAGGTCGGGAACCAGCCCTCGCCGAGCTGCTGCCGGCGGCAGGCCTCGTCGAGCGTCACGACAATGTAGGGCTCCTCCGTGTCGAAATCCGCCGGCGGGTCGTTGAAGGCGAGATGGCAGTTCTCGCCGATGCCGGCAAAGCACACGTCGACCGTCTCACTGCGGATGAGATCGCCGAGGCGCCGCGTCTCGGCCGCGGCATCCGCCGCATCACCGTTCACCGGCACGAAGGTAACGGCCCCACCGAGCGGCTTGACGAAACGCTCCTCGAGATAGCGGCGGAAACTCGCGGGATGCGTTGTCGGCAGCCCGACATATTCGTCGAGATGGAAGGCGGTGACGCGCGACCAGTCGATGTCGCGCCGCGCCGTCAGCACCTCCAGCATCTCGAACTGGCTCGCCCCCGTGGCGACGATGATGGTCGCCCTGCCCTTCTCGGCGACGGCCGCCGCGATGGCGTCCCCGCCGATGCGCGCCGCCTCGCGGCCGAGGCTCGCCTTGTCCGGGAAGACCGAGATGTCCATGCCGCATCCTTTCGAACGATCGATGATCATAAAATTCAATGCCGTCACAAACGGTAGCCCGAATGGCGCCTGCCGAGCCAGAATAATTTTTGTCACGATACGTTCAAAAACAGATTGACGGTGGCCGAGGGGAACCGCACGCTAGGGGATACAATCGTGGAGGAGGAACCAATGAAGCGTGCTTCGCTTGCAACCGTCATCGCCGCTGCGGCGCTATTGGCCGCCGGCGCCGCCCAGGCCGAGGTCGTCCTGCGGCTCGCCGAGAACCAGCCGGACGACAACCCCGTCACCATCGCCATGCGCGAATTCGCCAAGCTCGTCGACGAGAAGACGAAGGGCGGCGTGAAGGTGGAGGTCTATGCGGGCGCGCAGCTCGGCCAGGAGCCGGAGACGATCGAGCAGACCCAGGCCGGCATCATCGACCTCGCCCGCGTCAATTCCGTCGTGCTCGCCAATGTCAGTCCCTCCATGGGCGTCTTCACGCTGCCCTACGTCTTCCGCGACGCGGAGCACAAGTACAAGGTGCTCGATGGCGAGGTGGGCAAGGAGGTCACGGCCGACCTCGAGAAAGTGGGGCTTGTCGGCTTTCCCTACATGGAGGCGGGCACGCGCAACTTCTACACGCGCGCCGGCAAGCCGGTCAAAAGCCTCGAGGACCTCAAGGGCCTGAAGATCCGCGTGCAGCCGGCCCGCATCTCGACGCGCATGGTGGAGCTCCTCGGCGCGACGCCGACGCCGATGAACTACGGCGAGGTCTTCTCCGCCCTGCAGACCGGCGTCATCGACGGCGCCGAGAACGATTATGTGAGCTACGTCACCTCCTCGCACTACGAGGCGGCGCCCAATCTCATCGAGGACGGGCATCTCAGCCCGCCGGCCATCCTCGTCATGAACAAGCAGAAGTTCGATTCCCTCTCCGAAGAGCACCGCAAGGCGATCGTCGAGGCGGCGGACGAGGCGGCGAAGTTCGAGCGCAAGGCCATGTTCGCGGCCAATGAGGAAGCCAAGAAGAAGGTCGAGGCCGCCGGCGTCACCATCGTCTCCGTCGACAACGAGCCCTTCCGCAAGGCCGTGGAGCCGATCTACGACGAGTTCCCGGCGCTCAAGCCGTTCATCGCGCGCATCCAGGCGGTCGACTGACAGTCGACGGGGGAGCGGCGGCGGTGATGCACAAGATCGACTGGCTTCTCGACGCGGTCGACAGGCTGATGGAGATGGTCTGCCATCTCCTTCTCGTCGGCATCATCGCCGTCACGGCGCTGCAGGTCGTGCTGCGCTTTCTCTTCAACAGCCCGACGAGCTGGTCGGAGGAAGTCGCGCTCCTGATGCTGGTGTGGTTCGGGATGATCGCGATCGCCATCGGCATCCGCCGCCACGGCCATATCGCCATCACCACATTGCGCGACCGGCTGCCGCTGCCCCTCGCCCGCAGCGTCGACTTTCTCGCCGAGGCGCTCCTTGTACTCTTCTCGCTCGTCCTCCTGTGGCAGAGCTTCGCCCTCATCCGCCTCGCCGGCGTGCAGGTGATGCCGGCGACGGGGCTGTCACGCGCCTGGCTCTATTACCCTGTGCTCGTCGGCGGCGCACTCATGAGCGTCAACGGGCTGTTCAACCTCGCCGCGGGGCGCGTCGCCCCGCGGCGGCCGGAGCTGGCCGAACAGGAACTGCCCGGGCATGAGTAGCAACACGATCGGCATCATCATCCTGCTCGGCGGCTTCCTCGGGCTCATGGCGCTGCGCGTGCCCATCGCCTTCGCGCTCGGCCTCTCGTCGCTGGCCACCGCCTGGTATCTCGGCGTGCCGAGCCTGCTCGTCGCGCAGCGGATGGTGAACGGGCTCTACAGCTTCACCTTCCTCGCCGTGCCATTCTTCATCCTCGCCGGGCAGATCATGTCCGAAGGGGGCATCTCGGAGCGGCTCGTGCGCTTCGCCGACATCATCGTCGGGCGCATCCGCGGCGGGCTCGCCCAGGTCAACATCTTCGCCAGCACGCTCTTCGGCGGCATCTCCGGCTCGTCGGTGGCCGATGTCGCCTCCATCGGCTCCTTCCTCATCCCGGCGATGGTCAAGCGCGGCTACAAGCCGGAATATGCCGTGGCGGTCACCGTCACCTCGTCCGTGCAGGGTGTCCTGATCCCGCCCAGCCAGAACATGATCTACTACGCGCTCGCCGCGGGCGGGCTGCCGATCGGCCAGCTCTTCCTCGCCGGCTACCTGCCGGGCGTCCTCCTCGGCCTCGCCCTCATGGTGCTCGCCTATGTGCTGGCCGTGCGCCAGAACCATCCGGCGGGCACGCGCTACGGGTGGCGAGAGGGGCTGAAGACCGCGATCGACGCCTCGATCGGCCTCTTCACCATGGTGATCATCGTCGGCGGCATCGTGGCCGGCATCTTCACCGCGACGGAATCGGCCGCCGTCGCGGTGGTCTACGCCCTCCTCGTCACCGTCTTCGTCTACAAGACCATGGACCGCACCGCGATCCTGCGCGTCCTCAGGGAATCGCTCGGCACGCTCGCCATGGTGATCGCCATCATCATGACGTCGTCGGCCTTCGGCTTCCTGCTGTCCTACCTGAAGGTGCCGGCGCTGCTGGCTGAGGCGATCTTCATGGTCTCGCGCGAGCCGTGGGTGGTGCTCCTCGCGATCAACGCCCTCCTCATCGTGCTCGGCATGCTGATGGACATGGGCGTGCTGATCCTCATCCTGACGCCGATCCTCCTGCCGATCGCGAAGAGCATCGGCGTCGACCCCATCCACTTCGGCGTCGTCCTCCTGATCAACCTCGGCATCGGCCTGTGCACGCCACCCGTCGGCACCTCGCTGATCGTCGGCTGCTCCATCGCACCGACCAGCATCGAGCGCACGACGCGCGTCCTCGTGCCCTTCTACGTGGTGATGATTGCCGTTCTGATGCTCGTCACCTACGTTCCGGCCCTCTCCCTTGGATTGCCGAGTCTCTTCCGATGAGCGGCCCTTCTCCGCTGCTGCGCCCGCCCCTCCCGACCGCCCATGCCGCCGAGCGCTGGCGCGTGCTCGCCACGCTGATGGCCGGGCGGGCGAGCGCGCGCCGGGAGCTGTCGGAC
This sequence comes from Chelatococcus caeni, assembly GCF_014196925.1. Taxonomy (GTDB): domain Bacteria; phylum Pseudomonadota; class Alphaproteobacteria; order Rhizobiales; family Beijerinckiaceae; genus Chelatococcus_A; species Chelatococcus_A caeni. The sequence continues at coordinate 195,349 of NZ_JACIEN010000007.1, forward strand.
GCCCTGCACCTGCGCTCGACATCCGTGTCCGACCATGTCGGGCATCTCGTGGCGAGCGGGCTCGTGGTCGAGAGCCACCGGCCGTCCGGCGGGCGGGGGCGGCCGTCGGGCGTGCTCATCGCCAATCCGCATCGGCTGGCGGCCGTCGTCTACCAGGTCGAGAGCCAGTCGATCGCGGCGAGTTGCGTCAACCTCGCGGGGCAGGAGCTGGCGCGCGTCAGCCGCCACGTGCCTCCGCAGGCGGACAATGCGGACATGGCGGGCGTCCTCGGCGCGCTCCTCGACGAGGTCACCCTCGCCGCGCCGACGGCGACCGAGCTCGCCGGGATCAGCTTTTCCCTGTCCGGCGTCCTCGACGCCGAGGCGCGCCGCTGGCTGTTCTCTTCCCGCTGGCCGGCGCTGCGCGATTTCGACGCCGCGGCGGCGGTCGGCCCGCGCGGCCTGCCCGTCTCGGTCGCGCGCAATCTCGACGTCGAGCTCTCCGCCCGGCTGGCACATGCGCAGGACACGTCCGGCGGCACGCTGCTCGTCCACTGGGGCTGGGGCATCGGCGCGGCCTATGCCGTCGCCGGCGTGCCGGTCAACGGCGCGGCAGGCCGCTTCGGCGAGATCGGCCATTGGCGGATGGGCGGCGAGGCGAGGCCCTGCCGGTGCGGCGGTATCGGCTGCCTCGAGACGGTGGCAGGGCTGTGGGCCTGCGGCGAAGGCCTGCGCGAAGCCGGGCTCGAGGTGCCCACGGACGAGCATCTGGCCGGGCTGCGCCTGCGCGATGCGCGGCTCTTCGGCGTGCCGTGCTTCGAGCGGGCCTTCGAGGCGATGGTCGTCTCGCTCGGCAATCTCTGCCGGGTTCTGTTTCCGCGGCGGGTGATCGTCTCCGGCCCCTTCGTGGCGAATGCGGCCGTGTGGAGCAGCCTGCGCGAGGCACTGGCGCGCGAGGGCACCCTGCCCGGCGTACCGGCCGCGGACCTGCAGGCGGACCAGCGCAGCCGGGAACTCGAGCGCGAGGGCGCCGCCGCTGCGCCGCTCAATACGGCGCTCGCGCGGCTGCTGGCCTGATAGCCCCTACCGGCTGCAGCGACGCGGCGCCTTCAGAAGAATTCGTCGAGCAGGCGGTAGAAGGCGAGACGGTCGGGATCGACGGCGCCGCCGTAGCATCGCAGGAAGGGCTCGACCCAGTCGTCGCCGAGATTATGGCGGATGCTCCAGCTCGCCAACGCCAGATCCTGGTGGCGGTCCGCCACGCCGAGCCTGCCGCAGTCGACGAAGCCGGTGAAACGTCCGGCTTGCGCGAGGAGGTTGGGCAGGCAGGCATCGCCATGCGTGACGACGAGGTCTTCCCCGTCGAGGCGGCCGGCAAGCAGGTCCTCGAAGAGATCGGCCGCGCTGCGGCCGAGGCGTTCCTCGTCGAAATCCGCCTCGTCCACGAGCCCGGCCTCCATGCGCGCCCGGGCGAGCGCGATGCGGCCCTCGAGCCGGTGATCGAAGGGGCAGGCATGCGCATCGAGTGCGTGCAGGCCGCGCAGGGCCTCGGCCACGATCGCCACGATCCGCTCGGGCGCGAGATCGGGCGACGAGGCAAGGTCGCGACCGTCCACGGCGCTCATGAGAACCCAGCGGCGCTGCGCCTCCTCAGCCTCGGCGAGGACGCGCGGGCAGGCGACGTCCTGCTCGGCGAGCCAGCGCAGCCGTGCGATCTCATCCGGCAGTTCGCAAAGGGGGCCGACCGGCTCCGCCTTCACGAACAGGGTCGGGCGGCCCTTCGCCTCGAGCCGGAAGACCGCGGCCTCGGAGCAGCCGATCGTCTGCGGGCGGCACGCGTAGCCGGAAAGATCCGCCGCCCAGGCGCGCGGTAGCTCGGGCACCATCTGCAAGTTCACCGAAGTCATGCCGATCGCTCTTCACCTGCCGCGCCGCAACACTGGCCGCGCGGCAGGATTATCCGCCGGTGGCGAGGGCCGCAAGGCGTGGAAGGCGCGTGACGGGATCGGCTCCGGTCAATCGCCGACCACTTCCAGGACCAGCGCCCGGGCACCGACGAAAAACCCCCGTACCGCGTCGCGGATGACGTCGTCCAGACGGTCGGGCGTCGGCGTCTGGTACACGTAGCGCCGGATCGCGATGTAGAAGATGCGGCCGTGGAGCCCCCAGAACATCTCCGTCTCGCGCTCCTCGACGGGACGCTCCACCGGGCCCGGCAGGCCGAGCTCGTGACGCAGCTCGACACAGGCCGGCTCGATGATCTCGCGACGCACGATGTCGAGATAGCGGCTGGTGATGTCGAAGGGGCGCAGTCCCGAAAAGACGAAGATCCGGACCCAGTCATAGTCGAAGACCCGGGCCGCGTATTCCTCGTAGAACTGCATGAGGCGGGCTTCCAGCGGCCGTGACCGGTCCTTGATCAGCGGCCCCCAGGATGCCTGCCAGCGGTTGAGGTAGACCTGCTCGTAGACGCGCTCGATCAGCGCCTCCTTGCTCGGAAAATGCCGATAGATCGCCGAATGCGTGATGCCCATGCGCTTGGCGAGCTCGCGGGTCTGGCCCTCGAAGCCGTGCTCGGCGAAGAAGCGGATCGCCTCGTTGAGGATCGCCTGCTCGCGCTCCGGCGCCCGCATGTTGCGCCGCCGCGGGCGCTTCTCCACCGCAACGTCCGTCGTCGTCATTCTCGTCCTCGTCATGCCCCGGCGACTATAGCGCGATGTGCTGGTGGGGCAAATTTGTGACCATTTGGTTATTTTCGCTTGACGCGCCTCGCCGCCCGTGCCCTTATTTTGAGACCAGATGGTCACAAATCTGGAACGGAAACGCACCCAGGGGAGTTCGGCGCCTTGAAAGGCCCGAGCCTTCGATTACATCCGCCCGACCACGGTCGCGGAAGCGCTCGCCGCCTTTGCGGAAGCCGGAGGGGACGCGAGCTACATCGCCGGCGGGCAGAGCCTCGTGCCGGCGCTCGCCCTGCGTCTGCAGGCACCCGAGCGGCTGATCGACATCGCCCATATCCCCGACCTGCGCGGCATCGACCTGCGCGACGGCTGGCTGCGGCTCGGCGCGCTGACGCGCCATGCCGAGGCGCACGACCACCCGCTCATCGCCGCCCACGCGCCGCTGCTCGCCCTGGCGGCTCCCCATGTCGCCCATCCCGCCATCCGCAACCGCGGCACGCTCGGCGGCAGTGTCGCCCTGGCCGATCCGGCTTCCGAATTCCCGGCGATGATGCTGGCGATGGGAGCGGAAATGGAGATTGCCGGCCTGCAGGGCACCCGGCGCGTGCCGGCCGACGAATTCTTCCAGGATCTCTACCAGACCGCGCTCGAACCCGGCGAACTCCTCGTGGCGCTGCACGTTCCCGCAGCGGGCCCGCAGCATCGCTGCGCGTTCGACGAAATCGCCCGCCGGCGCGGGGATTATGCCCTTGTCGGTTGCGGCGTCATGCTGACGGCGCCCGCGCGCGAGGTCGAAAGCGCCCGCATCGCCTTCTTCTCGGTCGGACCGACACCGATCCGCGCGCTTGCTGCGGAGGCGGCCCTCACCGGCCGGCGTCTCGACGGCGAGGCGATCCGGCTCGCCCAGGCGGCCCTGTCGCAGGATCTGGATCCGCCCGACGACGAACAGGTGCCGGCGGCCATGCGGCTGCATCTGGCGCGCGTTCTCATCGGCCGCCTGCTCGGCCGTATCGCGGAGGGTCCGTGAGCATGCCTGTTGCCATCACGCTGACGGTGAACGGCGAAACACTCACCCGCCTCGTCGAGCCGCGCGAGACCCTCGCCGATTTCCTGCGCCGCGACCTCGAGCTCACCGGCACCCATACCGGTTGCGAGATGGGCGTCTGCGGCGCCTGCCTCGTCATGCTCGACGGGCTGCCCGCCCATGCCTGCCTGATGTTTGCTGTGCAGGCGGACGGCACGCGGGTCGAGACGGTCGAGGGGCTGACCGGGAGCGCGGCACTCGCCGATCTGCAGCGCGCCTTCCATGAGCGCAACGCGCTGCAGTGCGGCTTCTGCACGCCGGGCATGCTGATCTCGGCCGAGGGTCTGCTCGCACGCAAGGCGATGCCGAGCCGCGAGGAGATCCGCGACGCGCTCTCCGGCAACTACTGCCGCTGCACCGGCTACGAGGCGATCGTCGACGCCATCGAGACGGTGGCCCGCCGTCGCGCCGCCGGCGAGGCCGCCCTCCCCTTCGCGGAGGAGCCGGCATGAACAGGCCCCTCAGCGCCCTCGACCGGCCGAACTCCTACATCGGCCGCTCGGTCTCGCGGCCGAACGCCAAGCGCCTGCTGGCGGGGCGCGGGCGCTACGTCACCGACCTCGTCCTGCCGCGCATGCTGCACGCGGCCTTCCTCCGCAGCCCCTATGCCCATGCGCGGATCGTCGCGATCGACGTTGACGCGGCGCGCGCCATGCCGGGGGTGCGGCTCGTCGCAACCGGGGCCGATCTCGCCAAGCTCTGCAAGCCGTGGACGGGCACCCTCGATCATTTCAAGGGGATGACGTCGGTGCCGCAGCTGCCCCTGCCGCTCGAGGAGGTGCTGTGGGCGGGCCAGGCCGTCGTCGCGGTGGTCGCCGACAGCCGCGCCGAGGCGGAGGATGCGGTCGAGGCCATCGTCATCGAATTCGAGGAGCTGCCGGCAGTCGTCGATATCGATCTGGCACGCGCACCCGGCGCCGACCGCGCCGCCGCCGGCCTCGAGAACAACCTGTGCTTCCACAGCCGGCTCGATACCGGCGGGATCGACACGATCTTCGCGGACGCGGCCCATGTGGTGGAGGAGGAATTCCATTTCGGGCGGCACACCGCCGTGACGCTGGAGCCGCGTGCCATCGTCGCCGACTACGACTGCAGCGAGGGGCGCCTCACGGTTCATCACGCGACGCAGACGCCCTACCAGTTCCAGGACCTCTATTCGCGCCACTACGGCATCCCGGAGGCGCGCGTGCGCGTGATCGCGCCGGATATCGGCGGTTCCTTCGGCATGAAGCTGCACGTCTACCACGAGGACATGGCGGTGGTGGGCCTCAGCATGCTGACCGGCCGCCCCGTCAAGTTCGTCGCCGACCGCGTCGAATCCTTCGTGTCCGACATCCACGCCCGCGATCACCGGGTGCGCGCACGCATGGCGCTCGACGACGCGGGCACCATCCTCGCCATGGACGTCGAGGACGTGACCGCCATCGGCCCCTTCTCGACCTATCCGCGCACCAGCGCCGTCGAGGGCAACCAGGTCATCCGGCTGATCGGCGCGCCCTACCGCATGCGCAATTACCGCGCGGAACTGTCCGTCGTTTTCCAGAACAAGGTGCAGACGAGCCAGTACCGCGCCGTCGGCCACCCGATCGCCTGCGCCGTGACCGAGCGGCTGCTCGATATGGCGGCGGCGAAGGTCGGCCTCGATCCCGCGGCGATCCGCGAGCGCAACCTCATTCCCGACGACGCCTATCCGTGCGAGTCGCCGACGGGCTTCAGGTTCGAGGCCCTGTCGCACCAGCAGTGCCTCGCCCGGCTCAAGACCATGATGGGCTACGAGCGGCTGCGCGACGAGCAAGCGACGCTGCGCGCGCGTGGCATCCACCGCGGCATCGGCATCGCGACCTTCGTTGAGATCTCCAATCCGAGCCCGGCCTTCTACGGCATCGGCGGCGCACGCATCTCGGCCCAGGACGGGGCGATCGTGAAGGTGACCCCCTCGGGCGAGGTGCGCTGCCTCATCTCCGTCACCGAGCAGGGCCAGGGCACCGAGACGATCATCGGCCAGATCGTGGCCGACCAGCTCGGCATCCCCTGCGAGCGGGTTCAGGTCGTGACCGGCGACACCGAGGTGACGCCGCACGGCGGCGCCACCTGGGCCTGCCGCGGCGCCGGCATCGGCGGCGAGACGGCGCTGCAGGCGGCCCGCCGCCTGCGGGCAAACATCCTCGCGCTCGCGGCGACGATCCTGCAGGCGAAGCCGGAGGCCCTGACGCTGCAAGACGGCATCGTCGTCGATGCCGTGACCGGCGCCGAGCGCATCAGCCTCGCCGAGATCGCCCGCATCGCCTATTTCCGCTCCGATACCCTGCCGCCGGACGCGAGCGCCCAGCTCTCCGTCGCCCATCACTACGCGCCGCAGGGCTATCCCTTCGCCTTTACCAACGGCATCCAGGGCTGCCACGTCGAGCTCGACGTCGAGACGGGTTTCGTCAAGATCCTGAAGCACTGGGTGGTCGAGGACTGCGGGCGCATCATCAACCCGCTCCTCGTCGACGAGCAGATGCGCGGCGGTGTCGTCCAGGGGCTCGGCGCCGCCTTCTTCGAAGAGTGCCTCTACAACGACGGCGGCCAGCTCACCAACGGCTCGCTCGCCGATTACCTCGTTCCGATGGCCTGCGAGATGCCCGACATCGAGATCGGCCATGTCGAGACGCCGACGGCCGATACCGTTCTCGGCGCCAAGGGCTGCGGCGAGGCCGGCACCGCCGCGGCCTCCGCCGCCGCCCTCAATGCCGTCAACGACGCGCTGGCGCCCTTCGGCACCTCGATCGCACAGATCCCGATGACACCCGCGCGCCTGCTCAAGGCGCTCGGCCGCATATGAACAACGACAAGAAGACAGAGGATGGAGGAGACGAGATGATGAGCAGCAAGCAGGGGAAATCAGGAGCCTCCCGTCGCGACGTGCTCGCGGGCCTGTCGGCCGGCACGGCGCTCCTCGCCATGCCCTGGGTCGCCCGGGCGCAGGGAGAGACCATCCGCATCGGCTTTCCGACGCCTTTGACCGGGCCCTTCGCCGCCGAGGCCAAGGATCAGGTCAAGAGCGCGGAACTGGCGGTCAAGCTCGTCAACGACAAGGGCGGCATCGCCGGGCGCAAGGTCGAGCTCCTGGTGCGCGACGACAAGCTCAATGCCGGCGAGGCAGCGACGCGGACGCTCGAGCTCATCGAGAAGGACAAGGTCCACGCGGTCGTCGGCGCGCTGTCGAGCGCCGTCCAGCTCGCGGTCAACGAGGTCACACGCGCCCGCGGCGTGATCTACGTCTCCATCAGCCAGTCCGACACCATCAACGAGGTCAAGGACTTCAGCCGTTTCACCTTCCACGAGGCACTCAACCCGCACATGACGACGGCCGCCGTCGCCAAGCACACGTTCAAGCAGGGGACCAAGGTCGCCTATCTCGTCGCCGACTATGCCTATGGCCACGAGATGCTGCGCGGCTTCAAGCGCGCGGAAGCCGCGCTCGGCGCGACCGGCGTGGGCGAGATCCTGCACCCCTTCGGCGCGGCCGATTATTCCACCTTCATGCCGCGCCTGCGCTCCATGCGGCCGGACATCCTGTGCATCTGCAACTTCGGCCGCGACCAGGCCAATGCCATCAAGCAGGCGGTCGATTTCGGCATGAAGCAGCAGATGCAGATCGTGGTGCCGGTGCTGCTGCACAACCAGCGCCTCGCCATCGGCCCCGAGGCCTTCGAGGGCGTCATCGGCGGCGCCAATTACTACTGGGGGCTGGAAGAGGCCATCCCCTCCGCCAAGGCGTTCAACGATGCCTTCCGGGCCGCCAACGGCGGCGCCGTCCCCACCGACTACGGCGCCTATGGCTTCACCGGCGTCTATTCGCTGCTGCTCGCCATGGAGAAGGCCGGCGGCACGGATACGGACAAGGTCATCGCCGCGCTCGAGGAGCTGCAGTACGACATCGCCAAGGGGCCGCAGCATTACCGCAAATGCGACCACCAGTCGGTGCAGTCGGTTCTCGTGCTGGAATCGAAGAAGAAGGCCGACATGGGCAGCGAGGCCGATTTCTTCCGGGTGGTCGCGACCGAGCCGGCTTCGGAATCGATCCTGCGCAGTTGCTCCGAACTGGGCCTGCCGGCCTGATCGCGCACCGGACCCCTCTCACGGAGGCCTTGCGATGGACGCCGAACTCATCGCCATGCAGCTCTTCTCGGGCGTTGCGCTCGGCGCCATTCTGATCATGGTCGCGCTCGGCCTGTCGATCATCTTCGGCATGCTGGGCGTGGTGAACTTCGCCCACGGTGCATTGTTCATGGTCGGTGCCTATGCCGGCCTGTGGGTGGCCTCGCTGACCGGCAGCTTCTGGTGGGGGCTGCTGGTGGCCCCGGTCGCCATCGGGCTCTTCGGGATGGCGATCGAGCGGGTCCTGATCCGCCCGCTCTACCGCCGCTCGGTCGACGATCCGCTGCTGCTGACCTTCGGGCTCGGCTATGTACTCGTCGAGGCGGTGCGCATCGCCTTCGGCAGCGACGGCATCCCCTTCCCGACGCCGCCCGAGCTTGCGGGCGTCGCCGATCTCGGCATCGGCTTCTTCCCGATCTATCGCCTCTTCGTGGTCGGCGTCGTCGCCGCCGTGCTCATCCTCGTCTGGCTGTGCCTAGAAAAGACGCGGTTCGGCCTCATCGTGCGCGCCGGCGCGCGCGATCCGCTGATCATGCGCGTGCTCGGCGTCGACATCGCCGGGGTCTGGCTGCTCGTCTTCGGGCTGGGCGTGGGCCTCACGGCGCTCGGCGGCGTGCTCGCCGCGCCGATGCGCAACGTCAATCCCGAGATGGGCTCGCTCGTGCTGGCGGAGGCCTTCGTCGTCACCGTGATCGGCGGCATGGGCTCGCTCGTCGGGGCGGTGGTCGCCGGGCTGCTCGTCGGCGTCGCCATCAGCATGACCGCGCTCTTCGCACCCGAGATGGCGACCATCGTGATGTTCGCCCTGATGGCGCTCGTGCTGCTGGTGCGTCCGCAAGGCCTGTTCGGCAAGCCGGGCCGCGCCTGAGGAGAACCCGATGACCCTCTCCGCCCAATCCCTCGACGCCGGCCCTCGCCCCCTGAGGGCGCGCCTGGCCGCCCGGCGCGTGCCGCTCTCGATCCTGGCATTGTGCCTACTGCCCTGGATCCTGCCGTCCGAGGCGCTCGCGGTGAACGTGCTGGTCTACGGCCTGGTGGCAGTCGGCTACAATCTGCTGTTTGGCTATACGGGGCTATTGTCCTTCGGCCATGCCGCCTTCTTCGGCACGGGCGCCTATGTCACCGGCATCGCCATCGGCCGGTTCGACGTTCCGTGGTTCGCGGCGCTGGCGCTCGGCGTGGCCGCCGGCGGCGCGCTCGCCTTCGTCATCGGCCTTCTGTCCATCCGCACGCGCGGCATCTATTTCTCGATGGTGACGCTCGCGCTCTCGCAGCTCGTCTACTACATCGCCCTGCAGGCCTCGTCCTGGACCGGCGGCGAGAACGGGCTGCGGGGCTTCACCGTCAGCGAGCTCAATCTCTTCGGCTGGACGGTCGACTTCCTCGACCCCGTCAAGAAGTACTACGTCATCATGGTCTTCGCCGCGGCGGCCCTGTGGTTCGTTTCGCGCATCCTCAACTCGCCCTTTGGCTCGGTGATCGAGGCGATTCGCGAGAACGAGACCCGCGCCCGCGCCTGCGGCTACGACGTCGAGCGGACGAAGCTCATCTCCTTCACGCTGTCGGGGCTGATCTGCGCGCTGGCGGGCACGCTGTTCGCGCTGCATCTCGCCATCGTGCCGCTCGACATTCTGCACTACCACACCTCGGGCATGATCGTGATGATGACGCTGCTCGGCGGCGCCGGCAGCTTCTTCGGCCCCTTCGTCGGGGCCTTCGCCTTCCTGCTCATGGAAGACGTGGTGTCGCTGTGGACCCCGCACTGGCAGATCGTGGTCGGCTCGGTCTTCATCCTCTTCGTGCTGTTCCTGCCCAAGGGCATCTGGGGCACGCTCATGGCCTGGAGGGCTGGCCGATGAGCGCACCCCTGCTTGCCGTCGAGAACATCGGCCGGCGCTTCGGCGGCTTTGTCGCCCTCGAGGGCGTCACCGCCAGCTTCGCGTCCAACAAGGTTACCGCCGTCATCGGCCCGAACGGTGCCGGCAAGAGCACGTTCTTCAACGTGCTCTCCGGCGTCCTGCCGCCCTCGACCGGCACGATGCGCTTCAAAGGCCGGGATCTCGCGGGCACGCCCCAGCACCGCTTCGCGCATCTGGGCATCGCCCGGTCCTACCAGATCACCAACATCTTTCCCGAACTCTCCGTCCACGAGAACGTCCGCGTCGCCGCGCAGGCCTTCCGCTCGCGCTATGACATCTGGCGCGACCGGGCGGCGCTGACCGAGCTCGACGACAAGGCCGCGGCGGCGCTCGCCGCGGTCGGGCTCACCCATCGCGGCAGCGCCACGGCCAAGTTCCTCGCCCATGGCCAGCAGCGGGCGCTGGAGATCGCGATCGCGCTCGTCGCCGACCCGGAACTCCTTCTCCTCGACGAGCCCACGGCCGGCATGGGCCCTGAGGAGACGAAGGAGATGATCGCGCTGATCGAGAAGCTCGCGGCCGAGCGCACCATCCTGCTCGTCGAGCACAAGATGAAGATGATCCTGGGGCTGAGCGATCGCATCCTGGTGCTGCATCACGGCCGGCTCATCGCCGACGGCAACCCGCAGCAGATCCAGTCCGACCCGGAGGTCCGGCGCGTCTATCTGGGGCAGAACGATGGCTATGCTTGAGATCGAGGGGCTGAACGCCTGGTATGGGGCGAGCCATGTGCTGCACGGCATCTCGCTCACCGTCGAGCCCGGCGAGATCGTCGCGCTCGTCGGCCGCAACGGCGCCGGCAAGACCTCGACGATCCGCGCCGTCATGGGGCTGATGCCGAAGGCGACCGGCTCCGTGCGCTTCGCGGACACCGAGCTCCTGCCGCTGCCCGCCCATGCCCGCTTCGGCCTCGGCCTCGCCTACGTGCCGGAGGAGCGGCGCATCGTGCCGGGGCTCACGGTGCGCGAGAACCTGCAGCTCGGGCTCGTCGCGAGCGACGGCACGATCGACGAGCGGCAGGCGATCGACGAGATCGCCAGGAGCTTTCCGCGGCTGAAGGAGCGGCTCGACCAGCAGGGCGTGACCATGTCGGGCGGCGAGCAGCAGATGCTGGCCATCGCGCGCGCCATGATCGCCCGGCCCAGGATGATCCTGCTCGACGAGCCGTCGGAAGGCATCATGCCCATCCTCGTCGAGGAAATGGGCGTGCTGTTCCGCCGCCTGCGCGACGAGGGCACGACGCTGCTGCTCGTCGAGCAGAACGTCGAATGGGCGCTCAAGCTCGCCGACCGCGCCGTCATCATCGACCAGGGCGAGGTTGTCCATCGCAGCAGCGCCGCCGCGCTGCTCGCCGACAAGGCCATCCAGGAACGCTATTGCGCCGTCTGAGCGGCGGGGAGACCACCATGGACATCACCGGCGAACACCGCATCGCGGCGCCGCGCGAGGCTGTCTGGCATGCGCTCTTCGATGTCGAGACGCTGAAGGCCTGCATTCCCGGCTGCAAGGAGCTGGAGCAGACCTCGCCGACCACCTTCGCCGCCAAGGTCCAGCTCAAGATCGGCCCCGTCTCCGCGACCTTCGCCGGCACGGTCGAGCTGCACGACATCGACGCGCCGAACGGCTGCCGCATCGTCGGCCAGGGTAACGGCGGCATCGCGGGCTTCGCCAAGGGCAGCTCCGACATGCGCCTGACCGTCGACGGCGCCGGGACGCTCCTGACCTACGACGCCAAGGCGGAGATCGGCGGCAAGCTCGCGGCGCTCGGCAGCAGGCTCGTCCAGGCGACCTCGCGCAAGCTGGCCGAACAGTTCTTCGGCGCCTTCGCGGGCCGGCTCGCCTCCTGAGATGGCCGGCCGCTCGCCGGATCAGCTGCGCAGCATGGTCGCCAGCACGGGATAGCGGCTGAGCTGGCTCGCGATGTGAGAAGCGGTGGCCCTCAGCTCCGGCAGCCGCTCCGCCACCAGCTGTTCGGGGGTGACGAGGCCGGTGTAGCCTGACGTGTTCAGCGCGGCGATCGTATTGCCTTCGGTGTCCCGCACCGCAACGGCGAGGGCGGTGATGCCGTAGTCGAGCTGGTCCACCGTCGTGGCATAGCCGTTGGCACGCACCTGCATCAGCTCGTCACGCAGGCGCGCCTTGTCGAGGCAGGTCTTGGAGGTGAGCGGCACGGGCTCCAGCCGGTCGAGCCAGTCGGCGAGCTCGTCGTCCGGCTTGGCGGCAACCAGTACCCGGCCCATGGAGGTCGCGAAGGCCGGATAGACGGCGCCGGCGACCGCAGCGGCGCGGCGCGCCCGCTGGCGCGAGTGATGCGCGACATAGATGACGGAATGGCCGTCCAGCGTGGCGACCGACGACGCGTCGCCGAACCGCTCGACGAGCGAGCGCAGGTCCGGCAGCAGGACCTCCTCGATGCGTGCCGAGAAGTAGAAGGAGGAGCCCAGCGCCATGATCTTCGGGCGCAGGTGGAAGCGCTTGCCCTCCTGGCCGACGTAGCCGAGCGCCTTGAGCGTGAGGAGGCTGCGGCGCGCCGCGGCCGGCGACAGGCCGACCCGCTTGGCAACCTCGCTCAGCGTCATGTCCGGGTGGTTCTCGTCGAAGGTTTCGAGAATGGCCAGCCCCTTGGCGAGCGCCTCCACGAATTCGGACGGCCGGTCCTCCCTGGCGTCGGTGTCGGGCGACAATGACATCCCCATCAACCTTCCGGTGCGAGCACGAAATCAAATTCGATGATCGCATCCGGCTTTGCGTCAAGCGTGAAGCCCAGGGCCTCGACCTCCCTCGCCGGCCGGACCTTCGCCACCAGCGACCGGCGCACGCCGAAGACCGCGTCCGCATCGAGATATTCGGTATTCTCGAAGAAGACCTCTGTGGTGATGGCGCGCATGCCGGGCGCACGCACGATGTAGTGCAGATGGGCCGCGCGCCAGGCGTGACGGTTGCCGGCGCGCAGCAGCCTGCCCACCGGGCCGTCATAGGGGACGGTATAGGGCTTCGGCAACACCGTCGTGTAGTAGTAGCGGCCCTGATCGTCGGTGGTGAAGACGCCGCGCAGGTCGTACTTGTCCTGCCCGTGCTCCTGTTCCTGGATGGGATAGGTGCCGGAGGAATCGGCCTGCCACGTGTCGACGATCGCCCCCGGCAGCGGCTTGTGCAGGATGTCCGTCACCTTGCCATATACGAGCACCTTGGCGCCCTGGCGGTCCTTGCCGAGATCGGCGCCGAGCGCCATCCGCGGCGCGTTGTCGAGATAGAAGGGCCCGAGGTTGGAGCCCTCGGTGGCGCCGCCGCGCGTGTTGATCATGTCCACCAGGGCGGAAAAGCCGAGCACGTCGGAGAGCAGGATGAACTCGTGCCGCTCCGGCGTCGAGATACGCCCGCAGTCGTAGAGGAAGTTGAGCACTCCGATCCATTCCTCATGGGTGAGGTTCATCTCGCGCGTATAGTCGTGGAGGTGATCGAGCAGACCGTGCAGCAAGGCCTCGAAACGGCTGCCGGGCTCGGTCCGGAAGGATTCCTTCACCGCCTGCGTGATCGTGAACTGATTGATATCGCGCACGTTTCCCTCCGCTCCAACCGACCGGCCGACGGTCCCAAGACCCTGTGCCGGTCTTTTATCTTGACGGGACGGTAATCGCTCCGCATTATTTCGACAAGCGAAAAACATTTCGTATAGCGAAAAAGAGGCGGCATGCGGATCGGCAAACAGGACAACGCCCTGACGGCGATCGCCACCTCGGATGCGGAAACGATCACCGTCCGCGGCGAGGATCTGTGCGCGGACCTGATCGGAAAGGTCGGTTTCACGGACTATTTCTGGCTGCTGGTGCTGGGCCGGCGTCCGACCCGCGCCCAGGCAAAAATGATGGACGCCTGCCTTGTCGCCATCGCCGAGCACGGGCTGGTGCCCTCGGTGCAGGCGGCACGGATGACGCTCGCCGCCGGGCCCGAGGCCTGGCAGGGCGCGATGGCCGCCGGCCTCCTCGGCATGGGCAGCGTCGTGGCGGGAAGCTCCGAGGCGGCCGGGCGTTTTCTTGCCGCCGTCATCGCCAGGGCGCAGGCCGACGGGACGGAGATCGAGGCTGCGGCGATCGCCAGCCTTGGAGAGTTGAAGGCCCGGCGGGAGAAGGTGCCCGGCCTCGGCCACCCCCAGCACAGCGCCGGCGACCCGCGTGCCGACCGCCTGCTCGCCATTGCCGACGAGCTCGGCGTTTCCGGGCCGTACTGCCAGGCACTCCGCCTTCTCGCCCGGCATGCGCCGGACATCTACGGGCGGCCGCTGCCCGTCAACGTCTCAGGGGCCATCCCGGCGACGATCCTCGATGCCGGCTGGCCCGTCGAGGCGCTGAAAGCCGTGCCGCTCCTGGCGCGCACCGCCGGGCTCTCGGCCCATCTCTATGAGGAATCGCAGCGGCCGATCGGTTTCATCATGTCGCACAAGGCCGACCTCGCCATCGGCTACGACGGCGCCATGCCGCGCCGCGACAGCAAGAAGGGGTGACGGCAGGGATGGTCAAGATCCTCAAGGACGTGCGCGTCGTCGAGCTCGGCACCTATATCACCGGGCCGGCGGCCGGCATGCATCTCGCAGACCTCGGCGCCGATGTCATCAAGGTGGAGCGGCCGGGAACGGGCGATCCCTTCCGAGCCTTCAAGGGCGGGCTCTATTCGCCGCACTTCCAGACCTACAACCGCAACAAGCGGTCGATCGCCCTCGATACGCAGGCGCCCGGCGATCTCGAAGTGCTGCGCGAGCTCGTCGCCACCGCCGACGTGTTCATCCAGAACTTCCGCCCCGGCGTCGCCGAGAAGCTCGGCGTCGGCGAGCAGGACCTGCGCAAGATCAAGCCGTCGCTCATCTATTGCGCGATCTCCGGCTTCGGCACGTCCGGGCCGGCTCGCGACCGGCCGGTCTACGACAGCGTCGCGCAGGCCGCGAGCGGCTATCTGCGCCTGCTCACCCCGCCGGTGAAGCCGCGCGTCATCGGACCGGCGATCGCCGACGCGGTGACCGGCCAATATGCCGCCATGGCCGTCGTCGCCGCCCTGCTGGAACGCACGAAGACCGGCAAGGGCCGGCGCGTCGACATCTCCATGCTGGAGGCCATGGCGCATTTCAACCTCGACAGCTTCACGCATTATTTCTCCGTCGGCGAGGTCATGGGACCGCTGTCACGCCCCGTGGTGTCGCAGTCCTACACATTCGAATGCGCGGACGGGAAATGGATCGCCTTCCATCTCTCGTCGCCGACCAAGTTCTGGGAGGGGCTGCTCAAGGCGACGGGGCAGGAGCAGCTGCAGGAGGATCCGCGCTTCTGCGAGCGGCTCGCCCGCATCCGCCACCAGGACGAGCTGATCGAGCATTTCACCCCCGTCTTCAAGGCGAGGCCGCGCGCAGAGTGGTGCCGCCTGCTGGAGGAGGCCGAAGTGCCCTACGCGCCGGCCTATGATGCCGACGAGGCGCTCGAGGACCCGCAGGCGGTGCACCTGCACATCAAGGTCTCGGCCGAGCACCAGCAGATGGGCACCTTCACCACCGTGCGCGCCCCGTACAACTTCGACGGCACGCCGGAACTCGACGTCCTGCCGCCGCCGATGCTCGACGAGCACGGCCCGGAGATCCGCGCCGAGATCGCCCGCAGAAGGGCCGGCTGACGCGGTGCTGCAACCCGGAGGAAGAGACGTGAGCGATGCAGCCGGCCCGGATTCGGTCCCTGTCGCCGACGTGATGGAGGCCAGCAGGGGGATGCTGCAAAAGCAGCTCTACGCCATCGCCACCACGCCGACGAACGGCCTCGCGACGGTCTTCGCGCATATGGAGGCCCACCTCGCCTTCCAGGTCGAGCTGGAGCGGAAGGGCATCATGTTCGCCGCCGGGCCGATCTGGACCGATGACGAGCAGAGCTGGAGGGGCGAAGGCCTCGTCATCATCCGTGCCGCCTCGCGTCAGGAGGCGGCCGCTATCGCGGCAGAAGACCCGATGCACAAGGCGGGCGCCCGCAGCTTCACGGTCAGGCCCTGGATGGTCAACGAGGGATCGCTGACCGTCCGGCTCGACTTCTCGAAGGGGAAATTCAGCATTTCCTAGTCGCTTCCAGGGGAGGAAAACATGAAAAAGCTCTTGGGCCCGATCTTGGCCGCATTCCTCGCCTTGCCCGCCGCGGCAATGGCGCAGGAGACCATATCCCTCACCATCGCCTCGAGCCATCCGACGGTCGTTCCCTGGGTGGGAATGATCAAGACGCACTTCATGGCAAGGACCGACGAGATCCTGGCCAAGGGCGGCAAGTACAAGATCCGCTGGAACGAGGCCTTCGGCGGCCAGCTCTACAAGGCCAATGCGACCCTGTCCTCGGTGGAGGAAGGGGTGACGGACATCGGCTGGGTGTTCTCCTTCCTCGAGCCGGCGCAACTGCCGCTGAGCCAGGTGTCGACGAACACGCCCTTCACCGTCACGAACGTGCCGGTCCTGCTCGAGGTGATGGAGACGCTGCTCGAAAGCAACGAGGCCTTCCGCAAGGAGTGGGAGAACCACAATCTGAAGGTGCTCGGCCTGACGGCGACCGACCTCTATGACATCTATACGAAGAAGCCCCTCACCGGCATCGGCGACATCCGCGGCATGAAGCTGTCCGCGCCGGGCGTGCTGGGCAACTGGCTGCGCGGCACGGGGGCGAATGCCGTCGACGGCGCGCTGACCACCTTCTACACGGACATCCAGACCGGCGTCTCCGACGGCGTCCTGACGCTGGCGCTCGGCGCCCTGCCGATCAAGCTCTACGAGGTCGCGCCCTATATCAGCCGCTTCGATGCGGCCGCCGCGTTCTCCGGTGCCATCGCCATCAACAAGGACAGCTGGGATCGCCTGCCCGACGAGGTCCGCAACGCCATGATCGAGGCCGGCAAGTACTACACGGTCAGCCATGGCGAGGACATGGTGCGGCTCCACGAGGACGCGTTGAACAAGATGGTGGAGCTCGGCGCCCGGCAGTCCCCTCCGGTGACGATCATTCCGATGCCGGCCGAGGAGCGCCAGAAATGGGTCGACATGCTGCCCAACCTGGCGGCGGAGTGGGCTGCCAAGCTCGAGGGTCAGGGCGTTCCCGCCAAGGCCTTCGTCAAGGAATACATGGGCGCGCTGCGCGCCCGGGGCGTCGAGCCGTCCCGCAACTGGGACGAAGGCCTCTAGGCCGCGACATGAAAGCCTCGTCCTCCAGCATGAGCGCGCCGGCGTCGGCGGCCCGTCCGGATTGGCTGCGGCGCTGCTGGGCCTTCGTCGTCGATGGCCTTGCGGCGCTGGCGACCTGCCTCATCGGCATCCTGATGGTCATCATCTGCGCCGACATCGTGTTCAGGAACGTCTTCGGCGCGTCCCTGCCGCTGGTGTCGGAAATCGGCGCGCTTCTCGTCGTCCTGATCGTGGCCCTGCAGCTCGCCTCGGCCATCCGGGCCGATCGGCTGCCGCAGGTGGAGGTCGTCATGCTGGTTCTGTCGCGTCACGCACCGCGAGCGGCGGCGGCCCTGAAGGCGGCCTTCGCCCTCACGGGCGCGGCGATGATGGGCATGATCGCCTGGGCCACCGCCGGCATCCTGGCGAAGGACGTCGCATCCGGCGATTTCATCGGCACCCCGGGCCTCGGCACATTGCCGACCTGGCCCTTCCGGGCGCTCATCATGATCGGCATGGCGGTTGCCGCGCTCGCGTTCGCGTCGGCGGCGCTCAGGCATCTGCTCGATGCCGTCACGGGAAGGATCGACACCCATGAGCCCGGCTGAAATCGGCTCGCTGGCCATCGGCGCGCTCGTCGTGCTGATCGCCGTGGGCATGCCCATCGGCGTGGGCATGCTCCTCGTCTCCTTCATCGGTGTCGGCCTCATCCGCAACGACGTGGTGGCGATGCGGATGCTCGGGCAGGTGGCGAACGATTCACTCGAGGAATATCTCTTCGCCGTCGTGCCTTTGTTCGTCCTGATGGGATTGCTCGTCACCACCTCCGGCGTCGGCCGCGACACCTTCGACGTCTTCCAGCGCCTCCTGCGCCGCCTGACGGCCGGGCTCGGCGTGGCGACCGTGTTCGCCAATGCCGTCTTTGCCGCGATCACCGGCATTTCCATCGCCTCGGCAACGGTCTTCGCACGCGTGGCGGTGCCGGAGATGAGACGGCACGGCTATACGCGCGCCTTCGCCACGGGCGTGGTCGCCGGCTCGTCCGTGCTGGGCATGCTGATCCCGCCGTCGCTGCTCTTCATCGTCTATGCGGTGCTGGCGGAGGAATCCGTCGGGCGCATGTTCCTGGCAGGCGTCGGCCCCGGCATCGTCCTGGCGCTGGCCTTCACGGCGACGATCCTGCTGCTGGCCCATACCCGCAGGCCGTTCGTGTTCTCGGGCGGCGCGGACACGGCGGCCCATGAGGCCGTTGGTGCCGGAGCCCTGGCGCGCAAGGTCATTCCGATCGCGCTCCTGATCGGCCTCGTTCTCGGCGGCCTTTACGGCGGCTTCTTCAACCCGACCGAAGCGGGCGCCGCCGGCGCCTTCGGCGCACTCGTCATCGCCGTGCTGCGCAAGTCACTCGACCGCCGCTCTTTCTGGAACCTGCTGGTGGAGACCGGGCAGATCACCGTCTCGGTCCTCTTCCTCATCCTGGCGGCGAGCTTCTTCTCCCGCATGCTCGCGCTTTCCGGCATGCCCCAGGCGCTCGCGGCGTTCTTTCTCGAAGGCCCGGTCGGCCCTTACGGATTTCTCGTCGCCTATATCGTGCTCGTGCTGCTGCTCGGCTGCCTGATCGATTCGATATCGATCATGCTGATCCTCCTGCCGATCGCGGTTCCCGTCGCGAAGGCCATCGGGCTCGATCCCATCTGGTTCGGCGTCATCACGGTGCTCGCGGTCGAGATGGGGCTTCTGACACCACCGTTCGGGCTCTCCGTCTACACGATCAAGTCGGCGATGGGGGATGCCGACCTCAAGGTCGGCGAGATCTTCCGCGGGGCCATGCCCTTCCTCGCCGCGATGCTGTTCACGCTCGTCTTGATCATCCTGTTCCCGCCGCTCGCCACCTGGCTTGCCCGGCTCTGAGACGCACGAGCTCCGGCCCGGAGACCTCCCCCGCTCCTCGGCTGCAGCATCCCGCCCGCCAGATCAGCTAGGCGGTCCCGGTTCCAGTCGCCATTAACGCCGATGATGTCCTGCGATCGGATGACCGGGGCAAGCTCTTCCCGAGCCTGTGCACGGTGCAGGAGCGGCAGGGCGGCGGGCCCCCCGGCTATCCCGGCCCCCTTGCGACCTCCTCCATCCGTCGGACCGCGTCACGAACGACCGTGAGCTCGTGTTCATAGTCGCGGATACGCTCGGTCCAGATATTCTGCATGAGATGATGGCCGTGCTCGGCCGCCTGCTTCTGGAGCTTGCGTGCCAGGACCACCTTCTCCTCCAGCGCACGCAGCGCACTTGCGAGCGCGCGATGCAGGTTCTCGTCGACGGCGATGTCCATCAGTTCGGCGGTATAGGTATGGCCGACATGACAGCGATACCGCGTGAGCCCGCCCTCGTCGATCTCCCACATCACGCCGTGGCAGTCGGGGCAGGCCAGCAGGGATCGCCGGCCGATACGGTCCATGTTGTCCATGTTGGCGCGTCCCCCCTTGGCTATCTCGACCTCGAGCTTGATCTCTTGGGGAATCCTGACCTGACCGCCCGCCGGCTGATGGACGATGCTTTCGATGAGCTCCGCCATGTCCTTCAGCCTGGCGACGTGGTCGGGCTCGATCATGCGCAGGGCATTTTCCGGCATATCGGGAAAGGCCGCGTCGTCGGGATGCTGCACGATGCTCACGCCGCCACACCGGCTGACGGCCCAAAGACCCGATGCGCCATCGCCGAGCGTTCCGGTGAGCACGACCCCGACCGACCGCGATCCGCAGCAGACGGCGACCGAGCGCAACATGGGATCGAGAGCCGGCCGCGTGTTGTTCTCCCGCGGCCCGACGCCGAGCAGCAGCCTGTCGTTCTCGACCAGCAGATGGCGGTCGGGTGGCGCGATGAAGATATGGCCGTTCCTGAGGGGCTCCGCGTCGGTCGCGAATTTCGCCGGTAGCGGTCCCGCGCGCGAAAGCAGCTCATCCAGTACCGACTGGCGATGACTGGGCAGATGGATCGTCACGAGGATGGACGCCGGAAGGTCTGGCGGCAGCCGCTCGGCAAGATACAGGAGCGCCTCGACCCCGCCGGCCGACGTGCCGATGGCCACGATATCCCGATTAGGCATCTTGCGCTCCGCGCTTTGCCGCCGCCTCTGAGCCAAAGCGCGCGCGCGCCGGAACGTTCCCAGTAATCTCCCCGGCAAAATAGGCCTATGATAAGGCTGCTTCGCGGGCTTGGCGGATTGCAACTCACCCGGCATTGGATGAATTGAGCTTAACGAGCCTCATCGCCGAGCCGTGCCGACAACGTTGGGGAGCCGCCGTGAACGTTATGGAAGAACAGGAAAACAGCCCGGTGATCGTCGGCATCGGCGCATCGGCAGGCGGTATCCCGGCATTGCAGGAGCTCTTCGAGGCGTTGCCGGAAACCACCGGCGCGGCCTTCGTGGTCATCATCCATCTGGATCCACGGGCGCAAAGCGAACTCGCGGCAATCCTCGCCACGCGGACGCAAATGCCGGTGGTGCAGGTGAAAGAATCGGAAAGGCTGCAGGCGGATCGTGTCTACGTCATCCCGCCGGACCGGCGTCTTGAGCTCAGCGACCATCAGGTGACGGCCGCCACATTCGCCGAGCCACGCAACCACCGCGCACCGATAGACCTGTTCTTCCGGTCGCTCGGGGAGCATGGCGACGGCTTTGCCGTCATTCTCTCGGGCGCGGGATCGGACGGGGCGGTCGGCGTGCGCAAGGTCAAGGAGGCTGGCGGGATCATCCTCGTGCAGGATCCCCACGAGGCGGAATATCCGTCCATGCCGCGCAGCGCGATCGCAACCGGCATCGCCGACGTGGTGCTGCCGGTGCGCGAACTCGCCGGAAGGCTGGGCGATCTCATCCGCAACAGGAAGGCCGGTGATCTGGCCGATCGCGGCCATGTCGACGAGGATTTGCTCCGGCGGGTGCTCGCTCATCTGCGGGTCCGCACCGGGCACGATTTCTCGAAGTACAAGCGCTCGACCGTGCTCCGCCGGATCGCGCGCCGCATACAGGTCACCAGGACCGACGATATGCGGGGATACTACGAATATCTTCGCGACAACGAGGACGAGCCCCAGGCGCTGCTCAGCGACCTGCTGATCTCGGTCACGACCTTCTTCCGCGACCGCGAGGCCTTCGATGCGCTGAAAGACCAGGTTCTTCCGCAACTCTTCGGTGCAAAGCAGGCAAACGAGACGATCCGTATCTGGGTGCCCGGCTGTGCGACCGGCGAAGAGGCCTACTCGATTGCCATGCTTCTGTTGGAGGAGTCGGCACGCCACGAGGAGCGGCTTCCGGTTCAGGTCTTCGCTTCCGACATGGACGCACGCGCCCTGAACCTCGCCCGCGAAAGCCAGTATCCCTCCGCCATCGAGGCGGATATCAACGAGGAGCGCTTGCGGCGCTTTTTCACGCGGGAGAAAGAGGGTTACAGGGTGCGGCAGGAAGTCCGCGACATGGTGCTGTTCGCCAGTCACGACCTGCTGAAGGACCCGCCGTTCTCGCGCGTCGACCTCATATCGTGCCGCAACCTGCTCATCTATCTCGACCGCGAGCTTCAGGAGCAGGTCTGCACCACGCTTCACTACGCCCTCAATCCGGGCGGGTTCCTGCTGCTCGGCTCTTCGGAATCCGCCGACAATCCTCCGGGCCTGTTCCGCATCGTCGACCGGAATGCGCGCATCTACCAGTCTTCGTCCGTGCGGGGAGAGCGGCCACGCCTTCTCCCGCGCCTGCTCGGCAACTATGCGCTGCGCGAACACGGTTTGCCCGCGGTGCGCAGCCCGGGCCCCGGCGCGGCGCTCAGTGATGCTGTGGCCCACAGGCGCGCCATCGAGAGACTTGCCCCGCCCAGCATGCTGGTCGACGAGTACCACAAGGCGGTCCATCTGTCCGAGCATGCGGGCCGGTTCGTCCAGCCCTCGGGCGGGCCGGTGAACAGCGACGTGGTGGACCTGGTGCGGCCGGAGCTCCGCTTCGAGCTGCGTTCGGCGCTCCACCGCGCCTTCGATCAGCAGCAGTCGACCCTCAGCCTGCCGATCCCGGTCCGTTTCAATGGCGCGGTTCACCGCGTGATCCTCCACGTCCATCCGATCGCGGGCGGCAACGAGCGTGAGGTGAGAACGGCGCTGGTCATGTTCATCGAAGGAGAGTCCGCCGGCGACGGTTCCGCTGCCGGCTCCAGCGACCAGACAAACGACGATACGGTGCGCAGCCTCACCGAGGAGCTGGAACTGACGCAGGCCCGGCTCAGGACCGTGCGCGAGGAATCGGAAGCGGCCAACGAGGAGCTGCGCGCGGCCAACGAGGAACTGCAGTCGATCAACGAGGAGTACCGGTCGACCTCCGAGGAGCTGGAGACCAGCAAGGAAGAGCTGCAGTCGATCAACGAAGAGCTGCAGACGGTGAACAGCGAGCTCAAGCTCAAGCTGGAGGCGATCTCCCGGGCGCACAGCGATCTGCAGAATCTGATGGCGGCCACGGACTTCGGCACGCTGTTTCTCGATTCCACGCTGCGGATCAAGCGTTTCACCGAGCAGGTGACGGAACTCTTCAGTGTCACGCCGAACGACGAGGGACGCCCTATCACCGATTTCGCGCACCAGCTCGAATACGACGATCTGGTGCGGGATGCGCGCGCTGTCCTGGCCGACCTCGCCCCGATACGCCGGGAAATCCACAGCCGGCTCGGGCGCTGGTACGATGTCCGCCTGCGGCCGTACCGGACCGTCGACGACAAGATCGACGGGGTGGTGATCACGTTCGTGGACGTGACCGACAGGCGGCATGTGGAAGAGGCGCTGCGGGCAAGCGGGCAGGAGCTGCGCCAGCAGAAGGCCCTTGTCGAGCTGTCCCGCGCGCCGATCATGGTCTGGGACTTTGACGGCGGGATCGTCGACTGGAACCGGGGCAGTGAGGAACTTTACGGCTACACACGCGACGAGGCGATTGGAAAACGCAAGGAACGGCTGCTGAAGACCGTCGTGCCGGGCTCCTCATTCGAGGCCCTGCGAAAGGAACTGGCGGAAAAAGGCTCCTGGACCGGCGAAGTAAGGCATACGAGCAAGACGGGGCGGGAGATCATCGTCGAGAGCCATATCGAACTGGAATCGCTGCAGGGCCGGCGGCTCGTGCTGGAAAGCACGCGCGATATCACCGAGCGCAAGGAATGGGAGCGCCGCCAGCAGCTCCTGCTCAGGGAACTCACGCATCGGGTGAAGAATGCCCTCGCCGTCGTTCAGTCGATCGCGCAACAGACGCTGCGTGCCGCCCCCTCGCAGGAGGAGTTCGTGAAGCGGTTCAGCGGCCGGCTCGAGGCTCTGGCGGGCGCCCACGGCCTGCTCGTGCAGTCGGAATGGCTCGGCGCGGACTTCCGGGCGCTGGCGGAAAGCCAGCTTGCCGCCCACGTGTCGGACAACCCCGGACGGCTGACGCTCGAGGGCGAGCCGGTCATGCTGGGAGCTGATCTTGCGACCCCATTCGGTCTCGTCTTGCACGAACTCGCTACCAATGCGGTGAAATATGGGGCGCTTTCCGTGCCGGAAGGCAAAGTTCACGTAAGCTGGACCGTCCTGGAGGGGAACTCCAAACGTCTTCGGGTGTTGTGGGAAGAGAGGAACGGACCTGTCGTCGCGGCTCCTGAGAGAATCGGCTTCGGGACAAGCCTTATCGAGCGCGGTATCCCGAATGCCCGAGTCAAGCGCGAGTATCGCCCGGACGGCTTCGTTTGCACGATCGAAGTTGCGCTCCACGAGGCGACCCGCGATGGAGAGACCGACAGGGCACAGCCAAAGCCGTCCGTTGGCGGGGGTGCGGGTCCTCGTGGTGGAGGATGATACCTTCATCCTCATGGACCTCGAGGCTGTGATCGTGGATGCGGGGGCGGAAGTCGTTGGCCTTTGTCGATCCGTCGGCGAGGCCCTGTCGACCCTGGACACCACGCGCGTCGACGTCGCCATCCTGGATTTCGGCGTATCCGACGGCACGGTGGCGGAACTTGCCCATCGGCTGACAGCCAATGGCACGCCCTTTTGCTTCTACACCGGTCAGGTGGCGACGGACCCTCGCCTGGCGGCCTGGCATGCCCCAAAGATCATTCAAAAGCCGGCACAGCCCCGCGCAATCGTGGATACTCTGGCAACGCTGGCGGGGCGGTGATCGCAGCCTCGCAGTGACCGGAATGCGCGGCTCCGTCGCCGACTGCCTAAGAGAGCTGCCGCGCCCTGACGGGGCGACACAAGCAGGCAGGCAAGCCAGATAAAGCGCAGCGGCAACAATCCATACCCGGCCATTCCACGAGTCCGCAGTCGCGGTATAAAGAACCGTAAAGCCAAGCGGAGAAAGCCATGTTCTCATGCCGTTCCCAGGTGGAACGACTAACGGGACGACAGCTGCAGCATCCGGTGGAGGTGCTTCTTCAGCAAGGGAGCTTCAGCTGATGGTCACAGCGCCCACGGGGCGCGGTCGGAGAACGCCTTTGCCAGGTGATCGATAATCGCCCGCATCAGAAACGGAAGAGCTGGCGGGATTCCTCAGGCGTGATGCGGCGCGTGCTGTTGTGTTCGCGCACGATCTTCCACCCGTCGTCGGTGCACCGCCATACGAGCGTCGAACGCGCGCGAACCGAGATGATCGGCTGGCCCTCGACTGGCTCGAGGCGCGCCGCGAATTCCAGCGTCGACGTCGACAGCTCATCGCCGACAATCGCTTCCGGGCCGTTCAGGACGAGGTGGTGGGCCCGGCGCAGTGCCCGGAACGACGGTTCCCACAACGCGCGGTATTCCTCCGGCGAGCGAGCAATCCGGAAATCCGGAGACATGTCGTCATAGAGCACGACATCATTGGCTTCCCAGTCGTAGTACTTGCCGAGCTTCTCGCGAAAATCCCAGGATTGGCCGGCGACCGGCTTGTCCCACCCGACAAGGATCCATTCCTTGTGGAGCTCTGGGACCGAAGTTGCGCCCGAGATTGAACACCGGGCGGCCGTCCCCGATTGCGCCTGCGCCACCGTTGGCGATGCAAGCGCCACAGTTGCGGCCGCGATGATCGAGAATAGACCGATACGCATGTTGGTCCCCTTTGCGTCAATGCGGCGAGCCATGAAGCCCCGTCGAAGATGAGTTGCTCGTCGCTGACCGTTCGACGGGCCGGGACCGAGAATACGGGATCGGGATCGCCCACGCGGTTGAGCCGATCTGCTGCTCCGGCGATGCCACCACGTCCAAGGCGCAGAGATTATCTGGCCTGGACGCCCCAACGGCTCGCAATCGTCCCGGTCATTGCCTTCTCCAAATTGTGCGGGCCCGAACGTAGAGGTCGCCAATGGAGCGGACAACCTGTTCAATCATGACCAGTCTGGTAAGGTTAGCTAACCAATGGCCGCCGGCCCGACCAGCTTCTCCGTCTTTCTGGCCGTTGCAGAGGCGCGGAGCTTTCGCGCCAGGGCCCGGGCATTTGGGTGTGAGCGATCGGCAGAAGCGCGCGCTCCATGCTCGCCGGTGCGATTGGTGGGCAAGCCCAATCGGCATCCTCGCTCACCCCGTCGGCGCTCTTGTGACTACTTGCCCGCGCGCAGCTGCGAGAGGAGCCGCTCCGCCGTGGGGGTCGACGATGCCGGATTCTGGCCGGTGATCAGCAAGCCGTCGCTCACAACGTGAGGTGCCCAGTCCGGCCCTTTGGTGTAGATGCCGCCCTTGGCCTCCAGCTCGTCCTCGACCAGGAACGGCACCACATCGGTCAATTCGACGGCTGCTTCCTCGGTGTTGCTGAAACCCGTGACCTGCTTGCCTTCGACCAGCGGGCGGCCTTCCGGTGTCTTGGCGTGACGCAGCACGCCCGGCGCATGGCAGACGAGCGCGACCGGCTTGCCAGCGGTGATAAAGGATTCGATCAGCGCGACCGAATGCTTGTCTTCGGCCAGATCCCACAACGGGCCGTGACCACCGGGGTAGAACACCGTGTCGAAATCGGCCTGCGACACGCTGTCCAGGCGCACGGTCGCCGCCAGCTGCGCGTTTGCCTGCGGGTCCGCCGCGAAGCGGCGGGTTTCGTCGGTTTGAAACGCCGGCTCGTTGCTCTTGGGATCGAGCGGCGGCTGCCCGCCCTTGGGCGAGGCCAGCACGATCTCCGCCCCGGCGTCCTTGAGGGCGTAATAGGGAGCGGCCAGTTCTTCGAGCCAGAAGCCGGTCTTGCGACCGGTGTCGCCGAGTTGATCGTGCGAGGTCAAGACGATCAGGACTTTCATGGTGACGTTCTCCAGGTTGACAGCTATATATTAGACCGGTCGTCTATGGAGTGGACGTAAAGGTCGCACTTCGCCTGGAAGTGCGAGGCCCCTTTCTTCCGGTCAGGGGGAAAGATGCAGCATCTGGCGCGTGCTCGTCATGGCGATCTCGAAAGGCTTGGTGTTGCGGGCGATCTTCACCATCACGCTAGCCCCCAGCCACAGCTGATACAGAGTTTGCGCGACAGCAGCGGGGGTACCGTCGACGGACAGCGAACCTTCCGCCACGCCGGCCTCGATGGCGCGCGCCAGGCGATCGGTAATGCCCGAGGTTCCCCGCTTGAGCGCCAAGCGCATGGCTTCGGACAGATCGGCCACTTCCGCACCCAGCTTCACCGCCAGACACTTGCCCTGGCAGTCGTCGAACGACTGGGTGTCCTGCCAAGCCTTCCAGTAGTTCATCAGGCGCTCCGCCATGGTTAGGCCCGGCGCGCTCATCGTGGCGTCGAGGTCAGCCAGATAGTCCTCGAAGTAGCGCTCGAGCAAGGCTTCACCGAAGGCATCCTTCGAGCCGAAGTAGTGATAGAATGATCCTTTCGGAACGGCCGAAGCGGTCAATATCTCGTTGATCCCGACAGCGGAAAAGCCCTTGCCGGCCATGATGCGCTGACCATGGGCAAGGATGCTCTCACGCACGTCGCGGGCTTCGATGGCAGGTGAAGTGTCCATGACGCCAACGTAGCATCGATTAGACCGGTCGTCTACAGATAATGCTCATTGCGTGGCCGGCGAACAGGCGCCCCGACACTTCGGCCGTGCGGATTGGCGCTTCGCTGCTCTGAGGAATAGGGCTACGCCCGGGCTTCGGCCGTCGCGATCCCGTCGAGCTCGGCGATGGCATCCTCCGGCAGGACCAGCAATGCGGCCGCGATGTTCTCGCGCAGATGCGCAACCGAGGACGTACCGGGGATCAGCAGGATGTTGGGCGAGCGCTGCAGCAACCAGGCGAGCGCCACCTGCATGGGCGTGGCCCGCAGCCGGGCCGCGACGTCGGAGAGGGTCGCCGACTGCAGGGGGCTGAAGCCGCCCAGCGGGAAGAAGGGCACATAGGCGATCCCATCCTCCGCCAGGGCGTTGACCAGCGCGTCGTCCCCGCGATGCGCGAGGTTGTAATGGTTCTGCACGCAGACGATGTCGGCGATGCTCCGCGCCTCCTCCACCTGCGCCTTGGTGACGTTGCTGATGCCGATGTGGCGAACCAGCCCTTGGCGCTGGAGATCGGCGAGGACCTTGATCTCCGCTGCGATCGCTCCCTCCGCAGGGCCATGGGGATCGATCATCACCCGCAGATTCACCACCTCGATCACCTCGAGCCCGAGGTTGCGCAGGTTGTCCTCGACAGCCCGCGCGAGTTCGTCCGCGCGGAAGGCAGGGAGCCACGACCCGTCATCGCCTCGGCGCGCGCCGATCTTGGTGACGATCGTCAGATCGACCGGATAGGGAGATAGCGCTTCACGGATCAGCTGGTTGGTGACCTGCGGTCCGTAGAAGTCGCTCGTATCGATATGGTTGACGCCGAGCGACACGACCTCGCGCAACACCGCGAGGGCTGCATCGCGGTCCCTGGGCGGCCCGAACACGCCCGGCCCGGCGAGTTGCATCGCGCCGTAGCCGAGCCGCTTCACGGTGCGGGTCCCCAGCTTGAAAGTTCCTGCCTGGTCGATGGTCTGCATGTCGGCCTCCATGTCCGGTTCCCATTTAGTCGTTGCCGACTGCACGGATAATCCAGCATTATCGGCACGAGCTGTGCGGAAGAGCGAACAATGCGAGCTGACCTGGGCGATCTGAACGCCTTCCTGGCCGTGGTGCGCGCCGGCGGCTTCCGCGGCGCGGCCCGCGCCAGCGGCATGGGCGCATCGAGCCTGAGCGAAGCGGTGCGCCGCCTCGAGACACAACTGGGCGTTCGCCTGCTCCACCGCACCACCCGCAGCGTCGCCCCGACCGAAGCAGGCGCGCGGCTGATCGAGCGCCTGGCGCCTGCGCTGGGCGAGGTAAAGGCCGCGCTCGACGTGGTGAACGGGTTTCGCGACCGGCCGGCGGGCACGCTGCGCCTCAACGTGCCGGTCGTCGCGGCCCGACTCGTGCTGCCGGCGATCCTCCCCGACTTCATGGCCGCCTATCCCGACATACGGCTGGAGATCATCGTCGAGGAGAGCTTCGTCGATGTGCTGGCCTCTGGCTGCGATGCGGGCATCCGTTACGAGGAGCGGCTGGAACAGGACATGATCGCGGTGCCTATCGGGCCGCGCGTCCAGCGCTACGCCACCGCCGCGGCGCCGGCCTACCTCGACCGGCACGGCCGCCCGGAACACCCGCGCGACCTGCTTGGTCACGCCTGCCTGCTCGGGCGCTTCCCCAGCGGCGCGATGACCAGCCCCTGGGAGTTCGAGCGCGCGGGCGAGGTGGTGCGCGTCGAACCGCAGGGCCCGCTGGTGGTGAGCGTCGGCGCCGGTGTCGATCTTGCCGTCGACACGGCCATCGCCGGCGTCGGGATCATTGCGCTTTTCGAGGACTGGCTGCGTCCGCACTTCGACAACGGCGCGCTCGAACCCGTGCTGCAGGACTGGTGGCAGCCCTTTTCCGGACCTTTCTTATATTACTCCGGCCGCCGCCTCGTCCCCCCGCCGCTTCGTGCCTTTCTGGACTTCATCAAGGCGGGTGGCGCCAGCGCCTGACGGCCTCACGGATGGCCGGTGGAAACGGCAATGCCCCGCCGGGCCTCGCATTCGTCGGGCCCGGCCGTCGGCGCCCGGCAGACCTACGTCCTCTGCTGAAAGTATCGGAGTGCTGGCGAAATGAACTCCGGATTCTCCCAGGTTGCATAGCGGGCGCGAAGGAGCGACGGGAGATTGGCGGTCCGCGGACCAGCCTCGGCGAGCATTTCACGCATCGTCCGGAAATAGCCGAGCACAGCCTCCGGAAGCTCGATGCCGGCGAGATTTCCGTGCCCCGGCACAATGAGGCGCGGCTGCAGCCGCATCATGTCATTGAGGGCGGTTTCCCACCTGGCAATGTCCATGTCGCCGGCATCTATCATGGGCGGAAAGAACGGGACGATCGGAAACATCCGCTCTTCGAGGAGGTCTCCAGCGAACAGGATGCGCTCCTGAGGCAGGAAGACGATCTGATCCCCCGGAGAATGGGCGGTGCCCCAGGTCCGTAGCCGGACCTCACGGCCGCCGAGATCGATCACGGACTCGGCAGTGTCATAGGTCTCGTCCGGCGGCGTCAGTTCGATCCCGTCCAGCAGGTGCTTATGCCCTTCCGGCAGAATGCGGGCTCTGAAGCCCTCCAGCAGGATCTGACCCGAGCGCTGCAGATAGTCTCGTTGCGCGCTGTTGTAGTAGATGCGTGCGTCGCGCCTGAACACCTGGGCACCGAAGGCGTGTTCCGGATGGGCATGGGTCACCGTCAGGATGATCCGGCGTCCCGGTGCGAGTTCTCGCGCCAGGCGCAGGACGTTCTCGGCGCTCTCGATACCAAGGCCGCAATCGATCACCAGCACGCTTTCCGTGCCGACGACGATCCCGATATTCGGAACGAGCGGGATGCGCTTGTCGGGCACAAGAAAGACACCCGGCGCCATCTCGGCCGGAAAACGCGTATCAACAGTCGGCAGGGGTCGCGCGGGCGGTGGCAAGGCGGCCTGTTCTTGGGCGCTTGCAGGGACCGGCACCATTCCGGCCAGTCCAACGAGGGCGGTCAGCTTCAGCAGATCGCGCCTGTCTGCACCCGCTGCTTTTTCCGTCTCCATCACACGTCTCCCGTGTTCAGCAGTTCCCTATCGGGCCGGGCGTCAGTCCTTGGCCCGGTACTCTTCCGGCATGATGAAGACCTCGTCCGCCCGTCCGTACCCGCCATCGGGCACTTCCTCGATCAGGACCATCGTGTTCGGACGCACGACCTCTCCGAAGTAGTCGACCAGGAGTTGCGTCGTCTTGTGGATCAGGTCTTCCTTCTGCGCCGTCGAAAGCGAGGCCTCAGGCAGCTTGTAGTTGGCGAAAGGCATGGGTGGGCTCCTTGGATTTGAGGGTTGGGATCAGACCGCGCCGCCATTGGCGCGGATGGTTTGGCCGTTGATCCAGCCGCTGTCCGGCCCGGCCAGGAAAGCGACGGCGTCGGCAATGTCGTCGGGACGGCCGAGGCGGCCGAGCGGGATCATCCGCGTGATGCTGGCAACGAGCTCCTCGGACTTGCCGCGCAGGAAGAACCCGGTCTCGACGGGACCGGGCGCGATCGCGTTCACGGTGATGCCACGCGGGCCCAGCTCCTTGGCGAGCACATGCGTCAGCGCCTCGATCCCGGCCTTCGTCGCGGCATACAATCCGTATCCGGGCTGGTAGAAGCCCACGACGCTCGAGGACAGGCTGATGATCCGCCCGCCGTCGCGCAGCCGCCTGGCGCCTTCGCGCATGCCGCGGAACGTGCCGCCGAGATTGATCGCGCAATGGTCGTCGAAATCCGCGTCCGTCGCGTCGGCGACCGCTGACAGCCGCATCATGCCCGCATTGTTGACCAGGATGTCGACCGGGCCGAACGCGGCTTCGGCCGCCTCGAACAGCGCGGGCATGCCGGCCGGATCGCCGACGTCAGCCTGCACCGCCACCGCCTTGCCGCCCGCCTGTTCGATGTCCTGCACGACCTGACGGGCAGCAGCCTCGTCGCGCGCATAGTTCACCGCGACAGCACAGCCCTCCCCGGCCAGCCGCCGCGCGATTGCAGCGCCGATGCCCTTGCCGGCGCCGGTCACGATCGCTCTCTTGTCCTTCAGTCTCATGTCTCGACCTCCGTTGCTCGGCAAGGAGGTAGGGAGACTTCACGTTGGGATAATCACTCTTTCGCGGGCAATGAAATTCGCCTATCCCGAACAATCATGGACCGTCTCGATGCAATGCGGCTTTTCGTACGCGTCATCGACCGTCGCAGCTTCACGGCCGCGGCGGCGGATCTGGGCATTCCGCGGTCCACGGCAACCGAGGCGATCCGGCGGCTCGAGCGGAACCTCGGCAGCCGGCTGCTGGAACGCACCACCCGGCATGTGGCGCCCACGCCGGATGGCGACGCCTATTACCGGCGGTGCCTGTCGATCCTCGCCGATGTCGACGAGGCGGAGGGTGCCTTGCGCGGCGGCGAACCCTCCGGGGTGCTCCGCATCGATGCGCACGGCACGCTGACCCGGGCTTTCCTGCTGCCGCGCCTGCCCGAGTTTCTGGAGGCGTACCCACAGATCAGGCTGCAGATCGGCCAGGGCGACAGGCTGGTCGATCTGGTGCGCGAGGGGGTGGATTGCGTCATCCGGGCGGGCGAACCGGATGACAGCGGCCTCATCATGCGCAGGCTCCCCGATATTCCCGAGCAGACCTGCGCCAGTCCTCTCTATCTCGAACGTCACGGGGTGCCCGCTTCGGTCGATGATCTCGACGGACACCAGATGATCGGCTTCGTGTCGTCGCGCACCGGCCGTGTGATGCCGATGGAGTTCCAGACCACCGAAGGCGTCAGGGAGGTGACGCTCCCCTGCCGCGTCACCGCCAACGAGGCGGAGACGGCGCACCATCTCGCAAGGATGGGGTACGGGCTGATCCAGGCGCCCCGCTATCGTTTCCGGGAAGATCTGGCGCGGGGCGCCCTCGTGGAGGTCCTGCCGGATCAGCCGCCGCCGCCTCTGCCGCTCGCGGCCTATTATCCGCAGAATCGCCAGCTGTCGCCCCGTGTTCGGGTGTTCCTCGACTGGGTGGTGGCTGTCTTTGACGTGGCAGATCTCTAGTGTGATGGGCTTGCCTGCGCGAGGCTCAAGGGCGCGCCTGGTGCCGCTCATGACCATCCGCGCGGCAGGCGCGCACGGGCGCACTTCTGAAGCGTAACCGGACCGGCTCATTCCTCGGCGCTTGGGCTCCAGACCCTGCCGTTTCGCTTCCGGCCCCCGACCGGCGGCGTCTCACCGTTCGTTGACACCGCCTTCATTGTCCACATGAAGCCCGAAGCCGGTTGCGCCCGGATCGCCCAGTCCCGGGCGGAGCTGCATGCTCGGGATCAGATAGTCGCCGGCATTCTGCTGCCGGTAGGGTATGGGCCGGGTCGTAAAAAGCGTCCGCATCCTCTTGCGCAGGTGCTCGGCCACAGGCCCGAGCCTGCTCTCATCGAAACCGTCGGCCCTGTAGACGACGAACGGCGGGAGGACGTCGTAACCTGGGTAATAGAGGATTCCGTGGTTGATGGGGAACAGGAGGTCGTCGATCGGGCCGTTGACCCCGCGGGCGGCGTAGTGCTCCTCCCAGCCGCCGGCGGTCACGATCAACATCGCGCGTTTGCCTGCCAGCGTGCCCTCACCGTAGCGGTCGCCCCATCGCCTGTCGCTGTGCTCGCCGACACCATAGGCGAAGCCGTAGGCGAACACGCGATCGACCCAGCCCTTGAGGATCGCCGGCATGGTGAACCACCACAGGGGAAACTGGAGGATGAGGGCATCGGCCCAAAGAAGCTTCTCGATCTCGGCCTTGACGTCGCTGGTGAGGGTGCCGGCCTCGAAGGCCTTTTTCGACGCGGCAACCGTAATGAGGCGTTCGTCCCGCGCCAGCGATGGAAAATCGGCTCGGTCGACCTGCGACTTCCAGCCATCGGCATAGAGGTCCGAGACTTGCACCTCGTGACCCTGGGCCATCAGCTCCTTGACGGCGATCTCACGGAGCGCGCCGTTCAGCGAGCGCGGTTCAGGGTGGGCGTAGACAATCAGAACCTTCATGGGTCAGGGATCCTCCGTTGGCACTGATCCCCACGCTAGCCAAGGCCGGAATAATCCAGTAGGTGTCGGCAATGGATAAGATTATGCCGGACAATGGATAGATCCGACGTCACCCTTGAACGCATGCGCACCTTCGTCCGCGTCGCCGAGCGGGGCAGCCTGTCGGCGGTGGGACGCGAACTCGGAATGGGCCAGTCGACGGTCTCCCGGCACCTGCGGGAGCTGGAGACCTCCGTGGGAGTGCCCTTGCTCAGCAGGACCACGCGGCGCGTCGCGCTGACGGAGGAAGGCAGCCGCTACTATGCCAACTGCCTGCAGATCCTGCGCCTCGTGGAGCAGGCCGGCAATGAAGCGCGGGGTGCGCGCGGCGCGCCGTCCGGCACGATCCGGGTCTCCTGCACCGCCGCCTTCGGGGTCCTGCACGTCAGCCGGATGATCTTCGCCTTTCAGGATCTCTATCCCGACATCGACATCGACCTCGGCCTGACCGATGAACGCATCGATCTCGTCCGGGAGGGCGTCGACATCGCGCTGCGTCTCGGCCCGCTCAGCGACAGTTCCATGAAGCTCAAGCCGCTCGGCCGGTCGCAGCGCCTGCTGGTGGCGGCGCCGGGCTATCTCGCGGCACGCGGCAGGCCGACGGTCCCGCAGGATCTCATCGGCCACGAGGGCATCAGGATGATGAACATCGCGGGAAGCGATACGCTCGTCCTGCAGGGGCCGGATGGAGAACGGCATGCGGTGCCCTTCGGCGGCCGTTTCCGCGTCGACCACGGGCTTGCCGCACGAAGCGCGCTTGCCGCCGGACGCGGCATTGCACCCGCGCATCGCTGGCTGGTCGAGGATCTCCTGGCCGAGGGTCAGCTCGAGGCGGTCCTGCCCGGCTATTCCCTGCCGTCCGTCCCGCTGAGCATGCTGATCGTTCCCGGGCGCGCGGACGTCGCTCGCGTCAGGCTGCTCATCCGGTTCCTCACGGAGCAGATCGCCGGCATAGCAGGAATGGGGTAATCGGCCTCACCCACAATGTGATGCCTGCGGTCACGCTGCTGCTTCACCCGCAAGGCACCAGGGACACGAGCCTTACGCGGCCGATCGCCCTCGGCGCGAAGAGACCGGATCGCACGGCGCGCGATCCTCCCCCTTACGGCAGCGCATTGATTGCCAGCTGCGCAGCGAAGGCTCGCTGGTAAGCGGGCCGCGCTTCTCCGCGGGCGACATAGGCCGCAAGGCTTGGGTGCTGATCGAGAATGCCCGATGGCTTCAGCCGCTGCAGCACGTGCACCATCATCAGATCGCCCGCACTGAAGGCGCCATCGAGCCAATCGCCATCGCCAAGGTGGTTGGAGAGCTCCTGCAGTCGGGTGTGGATGCGAGCTTCCACGAGCGGCATCCGTTGCGCCGTCCAGGGCTCGCGGCCCTCGATGAGCTTGGCCGTTACCAGTTCGAGGATGGGCGGCTCGATGGTGCCGACCGCGGCGAACATCCAGGTGATAGCGCGGGCACGGCCGTTTGCGTCGCGGGGCAGGAGGCCTTCATGATGCTCGGCGATGTGGAGGACGATCGCGCCGGATTCGAAGAGGACGAGGTCGCCTTCGGTATAGGCGGGAATCTGGCCGAAGGGCTGGAGGGTACGATAGGCCGGCGTCTTCATGGCGACAAAGGAGACTGGGCGAACGTCATAGGGTTGGCCGACCTCCTCGAGCGCCCAGCGTACCCTCAGGTCGCGCGCGAGCCCCTTTCCGCCATCCGGCGAGCGTTCGAAGGCCGTGATTGTTATGGTCATCATGGACCTCCCATGCGCGCCACAGGGGCGGGTCGTCTTCGCCGTCCTCGCCGGATCTCTGTGACCCTATCACACGCATCGCCTGTTTCCCGTCTGGCCGGCACGGCCGACTTCTCAGCGGGACGAGGGGGTGGCGGCAATCGCCGTGGATGCGACAGAGCGAGATCGCCGATAACGTCAATGTCACCGAAGCCGCCCGGGGACCCCCGGCGCTCTACGGCTGGTTTCAATCCCCTGCGAGCCGCCGCATCCGTGGTCGCACGAGCGGCAAGTCTTGATGGACTAGCAGCCTTTGCCGGGGACGGCGTATAATGCGCTACGGCTGTGTCGCAGGAAACAGGCCGATGTCCGAGGCATCCCGTCACGACGCATGGCAGGCCGGTGACAACTACGACCTGTATATGGGTCGCTGGAGTCGGCAGATTGCGCCGCGCTTTCTCGATTGGCTCGACGCTGCCGATCAGTTGGATTGGCTCGATGTCGGCTGCGGGACCGGAGCGCTTTCGATCGCCATTCTCGATCGCTGCGATCCCAAGAGCCTGATCTTGATCGACCCGTCCGAGGGCTTCCTCAAGAGAGCCCGTGCGAGTACCGCCGATGGGCGCGCAACGTTCGAGGTGGGCGATGCTCAGGCTCTGCCGGTGGATACCGGCAGCAAGGACATGATCGTGTCCGGGCTGGTGCTCAATTTCGTTCCCGACAAAGGAAAAGCGCTAGCCGAGATGCAGCGGGTGGCGCGCAGCCGTGGGACGGTGGCGTTTTATGTCTGGGACTATCCAGGCGGTGGCGTCGAGTTCATGCGCGCCTTCTGGACGGCCGCGGCGGCACTCGACCCGCATGCCAGGGACCTGACCGAAGACCGGCGATTTCCTTTCTGCACGGCCGATGGACTGGCGAACCTGGCCAAATCAACCGGCCTGACCTCGGTGGACTGCATCCAGATCGAGGTGCCGACGCTGTTCAAGGATTTTGAGGACTACTGGCACCCGTTTACGCTGGGGGCCGGGCCTGCACCGGGCTATTGCTCCAGTCTCGGCGCCCACGCCCGGGAGAGGTTGAGAGAAAAGCTATACGACAGTCTCCCCCGCGGAGAGGGTGGAGCAATTCCACTCAAAGCGAGAGCTTGGGCAGTGAAGGGGGTGGCCGGCTGATACCCAACGACGAGCCGAGGGATTGCTCGTGCCCCATACGTCGGCGTTCACGGCTGCCATTGTCACCGCCACTGGAAAAGACGAGCGGCCGTGCTTCCTGTCGCTCATCCAAAGCCGCGAGATCGCCGTTCGCTGCCATCCTCCCCGGCCCGGGCCGCAGCCGCGATCTGCGGCAGGCCCGATACCATTGCCGGACAAGGTGACCAGGAGACGCCATGTGCTGGCTGGTCCTTGCTCTTCCCGCCTTTGCGGGCGCCGAATTCAGTCGAATGAGACGTCGTAGGGCGGCAGCATCGTCAAGTGCCGGATATCGTAATGGCTTCCTGCAATCTCTCTTTTCAGCTTGTACAGGATTGCAGCAGAAAAGGCCCTGAAATCGTCGGCCACGACCAGGAAGGCACCGGGACCGCCGATGACATTGTCGCGGAAATACCTGTCGAGCGTCGGCTCCTCGGTCAATATCGGCAGGCCGTTGATCGTGATGCCCGCTGCGAGGGCCTCGTCGCGCGCCTCCGCCGGCGGGCGGCCGCTGTTGTTCGAGCCGTCGCCCGAAATGTCGATGACCTTCCGGCTCGCTGCATGGCCACTCGACTGAAGAAATTGCACCGAAGCATCGATGGCACCGCTCAGGGAGGTGGAGCCACTGAGGGAGCGGCCGGTCTCCAGGGCCGCTGTCGCGAACCGGCTTGCCGACACCCGGTCCCGGATGACGGTCCAGCCGACGACCTGCCGATAATCTCCATAACTCGCCCATTGGACGAGGGTGACGGCAATCGCGCCGTGCGGACCCTGCTCT
This sequence comes from Chelatococcus caeni, assembly GCF_014196925.1. Taxonomy (GTDB): domain Bacteria; phylum Pseudomonadota; class Alphaproteobacteria; order Rhizobiales; family Beijerinckiaceae; genus Chelatococcus_A; species Chelatococcus_A caeni. Next base: position 232,085 of record NZ_JACIEN010000007.1, read on the forward strand.
ATCGCACCGATGACGTCGCTGTTCCGGAAGGCCTCGGCGAAGCCGCGCATCTGGAGCTGATAGCGCTCCTCGTTGACGCTCGAGGACGTATCGACGGCCAGGACGAGCGCAAGATCGACATCGGCCGAGCGTGCAGGCACGGCCGAGAGAGGCGAGCCTATCAGGAATGCGACCAGCAGCGCGGTCAACGAGAGCCTCATGACTGCAACTCCCCCGCTTTGGCGTGCTCGATGCCGGCCCCCCTGCAGCCCAGAACCCTCAGGTTAGTGGACGGACTTTCGCCAGACCAGAGCGTATCGCTCCGCGGCGCCGTTCACGATAGCTCGCTCCCTCGCCCCCGCAGGGCGCGAGGGAGCGCCATCGCAGCCATGCCGCCGCCAAGGTGATGCGCAACCCGTTCGGCCGCCGTCGGTCTTATCCCTCGGTCAGCAGATGTCCGAGGAAGGCATAAGCCAGGCCGAAGTAGATGAAGACGCCGAGGAGATCCATGATCGAGGTGATGAGCGGCGAGGACAGCGTCGCCGGGTCGGTGCCGATGCGACGCGCGGCGAACGGCAGCAGCGCGCCGATGACACCGCCGAGCACGGTGCAGATCGCCATGGACAGGCCGACGACCATCAGAATGTCGCCGCCGACGCCCTTGCTGAAGAAGGCAAGCACCGCCTCGAGCATGGAGATGACGAGGCCCAGCATCAGCGCGACCGGAATCTCCCGCCGGATCACGAACCAGACGTCGCGCCAGCGCAGCTTCACCTCCCCGATCGCCATGGCCCGGATGACGAGGGTGGCGGACTGGCTGCCGGTGTTGCCGCCCATGTCGACGATGGGCGCGATGAAGGCCGCGAGGATGATGACCCGATCGAGGATGGCCTCCTGCGCCGCCACGAAGGTGCTGGTGACGACACCGAAGACCGTCAGCATGATCAGCCAGAAGGCCCGCACCTTGAACATCTCGAGGAAGGAAGAGGACCGCAGGTCGAGGTCGGGGCCGCCGCCCACGGCCACGTTGCCGCCGAACTGCAGCACGCGCCGGCCGCGCTCCAGCTCCGCGACATCCATGGCGTCGTCGACGGTGACGATGCCTACGAGGGCCTCGCCGCCGTTGACGATCGGCAGCGCCAGAAGGTCATAGTCGGCGATCTTGCGCGCCACGTCCTCGCGCCTGTCCTCGACGCGCGCGAAGACGGCCCCCTTGCGCATGATGTCGGCAATGCGGGCCTCGTCCTTGGCGAGCAGGAGGTCGCGCAGGGAGATGACACCGACGAGCTGACGCGCCTCGTTCACCACATAGGCTTCGTAGATCGTCTCCCGGTCCGGCGCCTCGCGGCGCAGCCGCTCGATCGCCTGCCGGGCGGTGAGGTCCGGCGCGAGCGTCGCGTAGTCCGAGGTCATGATCGAGCCGGCCGTGCCTTCCGGATAGGAGGCGAGCCGGCGGATGTCCTCGCGCTCGGCATGCGCGATGCCGGGCAGGAGCGCCTGCTGCTGCTCCGGCGTCAGCCTGTTGAACAGGTCCGCCCGCTCGTCGTGCGACATGGCGGTGACGAGCCGCGCGAGGTCGCCCCGGGAGAGCTCGCCGGCGATGGCGACCTGGGTCGCCGAATCGAAATAGCCGAAGACTTCCGCCTCGCGGCGATCCGGCAGCAGGAGCAGGATCCTGGCGATCTCGGCGGGGTCGAGATCCCCCATGTAGGCGACGATATCGGCGGCATGCTGGCCGGCGAGCGCCGCCTCGATCGAGGAAAGATCGTTCTGGGCGAGATAGTCGCGGAGAGCCGCGTTCACGATGGCAACGGTCATGGTTGTCAACTCCGTCGGTCGGTCGGCGCCGACGGAGGACCGCCCATCACGGGAGATGCGGGGCCTGGCGTCGGCAGATTGTCGGGGTGAAGCGAAGCGGGGTGGCCACGAAGCGCGAACGCCGCGTGGCCCTTGGCCTAGGTCGATCGTCCATGTCTGGTCTCCTCGAGAACGTCAGGCGGCCCGAAGGCAGCCGTCGATGGGACTTGGCCTGCTGACAGGACGGGCCTGCAGCCGGGCACGAGGCGCAAGACTGCCGCCGTCGGTTTCGGCGCCGCCGTTGTCCGCGGACCAGCGGCAGCGCAGCTCAGCCGTCGTCATGTCAGTGAACCACTGGCAGGCAGGCGCGCGGTCAGTGCCCAGCGGCGCGCCGCCCTGGAGGCGCTCGGGACGCGGCTTCACGGCCGCCGAACGCGCGCGATCCGGCGGAAGCCGGTCGACATGCGGGAGGAAGATGACGTTCTTCATGGTTCACCTCCTTCGACCCCTCACGGCGGGGGAGGAGGTGAACGGGGCCGCCCTCAGGCGCGGACGCCGCCGCTCACCCGGCCCATGCCGGGAGCGATCCAATCTTTCTGCAATGGCGCCCGGTGACGGACGCCACGACTAGAATAGTCGTCCATGGTTCTCTCGATTGTCGGATGCGCCCGCCGGCCGAACCGCCGCGGACGCCTGGGCACATACGCCTTCGCATGTCAGAGATCAAGCGGAAAACCGGGGCCTCCAGCACTCCCGGCGATGCAGCCCATGCAGCGGAACTTTTCTGCGATGCGGCACGTTTCACCCCGCTGTGCATGGCTGGAGAAAACAGCCGTTGGAAAGGTCAGAACCCGCCGCTGATGTCATCCCGCCGCAGGCGCAGTCGCGACTTCTTCGATTCCTTGGCCCAGGCCTGATCACGGGCGCGTCCGACGACGATCCGAGCGGGATAGCCACCTACAGCCAGGCCGGCGCGCAGTTCGGGTTGGCGCTCGGCTGGACCATGTTCCTGACATGGCCGCTCATGGTCTCCATCCAGCTGATCAGCGCCAGAATTGGCCGGACCACGGGCCACGGGATTGCGGGCAACCTGCGCAGACACTGCCCCAAATGGCTGCTGCTGTGCATCGTGTCGCTCCTGCTGGCCGCGAACACGGTCAACATCGGCGCCAACCTCGGCGCGATGGCCGATGCGACGAGGCTGGTGTTCGGCGGGCCTGCGCTCCTTTATCTGTTCGTGTTCGCCACCATATGCGCCGCGGTGCCTGTCTGGACCAGCTATCGCCACTACGTTGCGGTCCTGAGGTGGATGACGCTGGCGCTGCTGGCCTACATCGTCACCCTGTTCGCCGTCGACGTTCCGTGGCGCGAGGCGGCATACCGGATCCTCGTGCCGACAGTGGCCTGGAGCCGGGATTATCTGATGATGATCGTCGCGGTCTTCGGCACGACGATAAGTCCCTATCTGTTCTTCTGGCAGGCGTCCGAGGAGGCGGAAGATGTGAGCGAGACGCCACATCGCGCGCCACTGAAGCAGACCCCGGGCCAAGGCCCGGCAGCCCTTGAACGTATTCGCTTCGATACGATGGGCGGAATGGCGGCCAGCAACATCGTCGGATTGGCGATCATCCTGACCGCGGCGTCGACGCTGCGGCCGAACGGCATCACCGACGTCGAAACTTCGGCCCAGGCGGCCGAAGCACTGCGGCCCCTCGCCGGCTCCTTTGCATCAACTCTGTTCGCCTTGGGCATCGTCGGCACGGGCCTGCTTGCAGTGCCGGTTCTGGCGGGCTCGGCAGCCTACGCCCTCGGAGAAGCGCTGCATTGGCGAACGGGGCTAACCCACAAGCCCAAGAATGCGAAGGCCTTCTACGGCGCGATAGTGATCGCCACGATCGTCGGTGCCATACTGAACGCCACCCCTGTCAACCCGATGAAGGCACTCGTCTGGACCGCGGTGATCAATGGCATCGTGGCCGTTCCGGTCATGGGGATCATGATGTATCTGGCGTCGCGCAGGGACATACTCGGGCCATTCGCCGTCGCCGGCATCCTGAAGTGGCTTGGATGGCTCACCACGACCATGATGGCTGCAGCGGTCGTGGCGATGATGATGGCCGGCTTTGCTTGACCCACGGGTGTAAAGGACACCCCGGGTTAGCCGTTATCCGAAAATGCACAGGCCGCGCCGTGACGTTGCCTGCGGATCGTCGCATTGACGCGCCGCATTGGCGATCGCTGGCCCAACGCCGGGAATGGCGGCCGGGGCTTCGCGCGCAAGAGCGGTTCGCGATGGACTCGCCCGACGAGATTCTGTTCCGGCCGACCCGCAGGGACTGTGACGACAATGCTCGACAGCGAACCGACCAGCCTCCACAGCGACCCGATGGTCGGATCGCATCGCTGCAGCGCCGGCTCGCTCGCGCTCGGCCCCCGGATCATGGAGGCCGGGCTTCAACCCGTCGCAGCGAGCGCGCAGTTCCTTGATCGTAACCTATGCTGGCCGATCCAGAATTCGCGCTGCGCCTGGCTGCTCGACATCGCAGGCGAGGTCAGTCTGATCCTCCCACACGGAGCCACCCTCAAACAGCTCCCGCTGACGCGCCAGCCCGTCGCCGACGACATCGAAAAAGGCCCTCACGCGCGCCGTCCCTTTGAGGTCCGCATGAGTCACGATCCAGAGCTCACCTTCGAGTTCGCGGATTGGCTCGGGCAGCGCCCTCGTCACGCCAGGTTCGCCGTCGCCAAGATAGCAGGGCAGCAGCGCTACCCCGATGCCGGCCCTCGCCGCGACGAGCTGGTTGACCAGACTGTTCGTTCGATAGACGAACGCCTCGGGTGGCCCCGCACGTAACAGCCAGTCGGCAGCCCCTATACCCGACGTCGTCTCCTCCCAACCAATCAGGGCGTGGCGATCCACACCGTCGACGTTTGACAGCGGGCCGCCATTTGCTCCGAGATAGGCCGGAGCCGCATAGAGCGCCCAAGCGACAGCCGATAGCTTGCGCCCCCAAAGGTCTCCTTCCTTCGGGCGTATGGGACGCAGGGCAATGTCGGCTTCACGACGCGACAGGCTGAGCACGCGGTTGTCGATCGCCAGTTCCACGACAATGCCGGGGTGGACCTGCCGGAACGCAGCAAGAAGCGTTGTCAGCTGGCTATAGGCAATCGTTTCGGACGAAGTCACCCTGAGACGACCGGACAGGCGATGATCGCGGCCCGATATGTCGCGATCGAGCGCCAGCGCCTCGTCCTCCATGCGTTCCGCGCCGGCCGCCATGCGCGAGCCGGCCTCCGTCGCTCTGTAGGCGCCGCCGGGCAGCCGCTCGAATAGCCGCACCCCAAGCCGCTCCTCCAGCGCCTTCAGGCGACGGAACGCCGTGGAGTGATCGATCCCGAGCGTGACCGCCGCCGCCGTGAGGCTGCCGGCGCGCTGGACGGCAAGCACCAGCCGGAGCTCGTTCCAATCATCCATGCCGACGACGATAACACCGGCGCCGCTTGCAGTCACGCAAGCGGCGCTGGCAAAATGCCAATGAGCCTTGCGCAGGCGCTCACGCTAGCTTGGTGTCGATCACTGGCACGCGAAAAGCCATGGGCGAAGCCAAGAATGCCGCTCGATCCGGAGGCAGCACCGTCTCCATCGGGGCAACCCGGCAAGCCCGGCCCTGGAGACAAGCGTAATGACCCCGCTCCAACTCTATACCTATCAGACGCCGAACGGTCACAAGGCCTCGATCATGCTCGAGGAGATCGGTCTCCCATACGATGTTCATATCGTAGACATCGAGAACGGGAAGCAGACAGCGCCGGAGTTCCTGGCCCTCAACCCCAACAACAAGATTCCAGTCATCGTCGACCCGGACAGGGACCGCACCGTCTTCGAGTCGGGCGCGATCCTGCACTACCTCGCCGAGCGATCCGGCGTCCTCTTGCCCGGTTCGGATGCCGAGCGCATCCAGGTATTGAGCTGGACCTTGTTCCAGGCCGCGCACGTCGGGCCGACATTGGGGCAGCTCTGGAACTACAAGATCTTCGCGCCTGAGAGGATTCCCTACGTCATTGACCGTTTCGCAGCGGAGGCAAATCGCATCTTCCGTGTGCTCGACGGGCAGCTGAAGCGCCAATCCCACATCGCGGGTGAAGCGTACGGCATCGCCGATGTGATGACCTGGCCATGGATTCACGCCGGCCTGAACAAGCTCGGCCTCGCGCTCGAACTAACGCCGAACCTCGCCCGCTGGTACAGCGCAGTCGGTGCACGCCCGGCCGTCCAGCGCGGCCTTCTCGTGCCGCGACTGCTGCGTCACGAGAGCGCTGTCGCCTGATCTCCATTCTCAACGTCATCAGGAAGGCTCTGACATGGAGGCCCTGTTCGTCCCATTGGCCCTCATCTCGGGCGGTTTGCTCGCCGTTCAGGCCGGTGCCAACGCGCAACTCTCGAAAGCGGTTGGGTCGCCGTTTGCTGCGACCACACTCCAGCTCTCGGTTGGCACGGGCCTTCTGGCTCTCGTCGCCCTGCTGACGGGGACGCTCGCTGCGCTCGTCGCCCTGCCGCAGGCCGAGTGGTGGCATCTCGTCGGCGGCGCTGCCTCGGCCATCTACGTCGTCTCGACCATTGTTCTCTTTCCCCGTCTCGGTGCCGTCGTCTCTGTAGGGCTCTTTATCGCCGGGCAGATGCTCGCTTCGCTCGCCATCGATAGCTTCGGCCTCCTCGGCGTGACCCGGACGGGACTTCAGGCCGGAGCAGCGATCGGCACTGCTGTCGTGCTCCTTGGCGCGGCGATGATCGTTTTCGGTCAGACGGGCGGAACGGACAACCTCAAGGCCGACAAGCTTGGCTGGATTGTCCTGGCGCTTTTCGCCGGCGCAGTGCTTCCGGCCCAAGGCGCCGTCAATGCGCTGCTGCGCCAGGACCTCGGCGGTGCATCGTTTGCTGTTGGCGCCGTGTCATTCTTCGTCGCTACGCTCGCAATGGCGGCAGTGCTGTTGGTGACGCTCGCGTGGCTGAAGGCGCCCCGCCCCAATATCGGCGGCATGCAAGCCATGCCCTGGTGGGGTTGGCTCGGCGGGTTCGCAGGAGCGACCTACGTCACCACGGTGTTCACGGCGATCCCGGTGATCGGCGCGGCGGCGGCGGTCGGGTTCACAGTAGCGGGTCAGCAGATCGCGAGTGTGTTCGTCGACCGCTACGGCTGGTTCCGCCTCCCGCAGAGACCGGTTTCAGTCTTGCGCCTGGCCGGTGTCGTGCTGCTGCTCTGCGGCGTCGCGCTCATCAAACTCATCTGACACAGGATCGAACGGAATGCGGTCGTGATCCCCTTGATCGCCGGGAGCGTTGAAATGTCGTCGACATCGATTGCTTGGATATATCTGACATTATCCGGTCTGGCAGACGTCGTCTGGGCTGCCACCACAAAATTATCGAACGGGTACACCCGCACCTCTTGGACGCTCATCTCAATTGTTGCTCTGGTCGTATTTCTTGCGCTGCTCACTCAAGCTTTGAAGACGCTGCCACTCGGCACGGCCTACGCCGTTTGGACTGGCATTGGAGCCGTTGGCTCGGTCGTCTGCGGCCTGCTCCTGTTCGGTGAGACGCTCAGCGCCGCGCGCGCCGCCGCAATGCTCGTGATTGTGGGAGGGGTCGTCGCGCTCAAGGTCCTGCCGGCCTGATGGATCCGCCCAGGTCTGTATGAGGGGTCATGCGCGGGGCCCGGGGCCGATCCCCGGACAGCGGCGATCGTCATCGGGCGGTCATCGACGGCGTGTCTAGTCCGACCGTCATGACTCCCGCTTCCTCCTCCGTGAGGAGTTCGGCCCATCCGGTCCCGGGCTCCGTCGCCGCTCCGCACGAGCCGCTGCTCGCGCTCGATGCCTTTACCGTCGCCTTCGCGGCGCGGGATCGGGCGGTGCCTGTCGTCCACGGCATCGACCTCTCGCTGGCACGGGGGGAGGCTCTCGGCATCGTCGGGGAATCGGGCTGCGGCAAGAGCGTGACGTGGCTCGCGGCGCTCCGGCTCCTCGGCCACGGCGTCGTGACCTCCGGGCGCGTGCTGCTCGCCGGCCGCGACCTGACAACGATGAGCGAGCGCGAGATCGCGCGCGTGCGCGGCGGACGCATCGGGCTCATCTTCCAGGACCCGACGAGCTCGCTCAACCCGGTGCTGACCATCGGCGCGCAGATCGGCGAAGCGCTGGCGCTGCATCGCGGCCTTCGGGGGGAGGCGGCGCGCGCGGAGGCGCTGCGCCTGCTCGACCGGGTCGGCATCGCCGATGGGCGCCGCCGGCTGCGGCAATATCCGCACGAATTGTCCGGCGGCATGAACCAGCGCGTCATGATCGCCATCGCGCTCGCCGGCGAGCCCGAGTTGCTGGTGGCGGACGAGCCGACGACGGCCCTCGACGCCACCATCCAGGCGCAGATCCTCGACCTCATCCGCGACATCCGCCGCGACAGCGGCATGGGCCTTATCCTCATCAGCCACGATCTCGGCGTCGTCGCCGAGCTGTGCGACCGCATCGCCGTGATGTATGCCGGCCGCATCGTCGAGACCGCCCCGGCGCGGCGGCTGCTCGCCGCGCCGCGCCACCCCTATACGCGCGGGCTCATGGCGGCGCTGCCGACGCTGGAGGGGCCGCGCGTGCGCCTCGCCCCCGTCCCGGGCACGGTGCCGGCACCGGAGGCCATGCCGCCCGGCTGCGCCTTTGCCCCGCGCTGCGTGCGCGCGACGGCGATCTGCGGCACGCGCGTGCCGGAGCTTGCGCCGATCGACGACCGGCACGAGGCGGCCTGCCTCGCGCTCGACCAACGCGGCTTCCGCACCACGCCGGCCGACGCCCCTGCCCTCGCGGGAGCCCCCGCATGAGCGCCCTCCTGACGGTCCGCGACCTCAGCCGGCATTATGCCGTACCGGGCACCGGCGGCGAGCGCTGCATCCTTCATGCCGTCGACGGGGTCAGCTTCTCGCTGGCGGCCGGTCGCACCCTCGGCATCGTCGGCGAATCCGGCTGCGGCAAGTCGACGACCGCCAAGCTCGTCCTCGGCCTGACGCCGGCCTCCGGCGGCGAGGTGCTGTTCGACGGCCTGCCGGTGACGGCGACGCGCGACGGCCGCTGGCGGGCGATGCGCCGCACCATGCAGATGGTGCATCAGGACCCGCTCGCGGCGCTCGACCGGCGTCTCACCGTCGGCGAGCAGGTGATGGAGCCGCTCCTCATCCACCGCCTGGCGCGCGGCAAGGCGGCCCGTGAGCGCGCCCTCGCCCTCTTCGAGGCGGTCGGCCTGCGCGAGGACCATTTCGCGCGCTATCCGCACGAATTGTCGGGCGGCCAGCGCCAGCGCGTCGTGCTCGCCCGCGCGCTCGTGCTAGAGCCGAAGCTCGTCGTCTGCGACGAGCCGATTTCGGCACTCGACGTCTCGGTGGCGGCGCAGGTCATCAACCTGCTGCACGACCTGCAGATCCGCTTCGGCATGGCCTATCTCTTCATCAGCCACGACCTCAAGGTGGTGCGCCAGATCGCCGACGAGGTCGCCGTGATGTATCTCGGCCGCATCGTCGAGCAGGGCCCGCCGGAGGCGCTGTTCCACACGCCGGCCCATCCCTACACGCAGGCGCTCGTCTCGGCCGTGCCGAGCCTCGGTCGGCATACGCGCGAGCGCATCGTGCTCGCGGGCGACCCGCCGAACCCGGTCGACCGGCCGGCGGGCTGCCCCTTCCATCCCCGCTGCCCGCGCGCCGTCAGCCGCTGCCGCAGCGAAGCCCCGGCCCTGCGGCCGACGCCGGACGGGCGCCTTGCGGCGTGCCATCTGGTGCCGGCGGCCGATTCCGTTTCGGCTGCCGCCTGAGCGGCGGCCCCTTTTTTCATCAGGAGCATGTGACATGGCGCAGAATCTGGCGCAGGAGACGGCGGCCGCGGACCGGGTGATCGTGGCGGTATTCGACGGGCTGCGGCCCGACCTCGTGACACCCGAGCTCACGCCCAACATCATGCGGCTCGCCGCCCGCGGCACCTGGTTCCGCGAGGCGCGCAGCATCTTCCCCTCCGTCACGCGCGTCGCCACCACCTCGATCGCGACCGGCGCACCGCCGACGGTACACGGCGTGGTCGGCAACATGTTCTACCATGCCGAGGCCATGCCGGAGCGCGTGTTCAACACGGGCGAGAGCGAGCACATCCGGCGCGTGGAGGCGCACCACGGTGGGCGCCTCGTCGGCGTCGACACGCTCGGCGACGTGCTCGCCCGTGCCGGCCGGCGCCTGGCGGTGGTGCACACAGGATCGCCCGGCTCGACGCATTTCATCAATCCGCGCGCCCGCGCCAACGGCCACTGGACATTCTCGATGCTCGGCCCTGCCGGCACGCAGACGCCCGAAGCCGTCGAGGAGGTCGTCGCCCACCTCGGCCCGCTGCCGGAGCGCGCCCTGCCGCGGCTCGCCGAATGTCGGCACGCCGGCCGGGTCATGGCCGAACACGTGCTGCCGCAGCTGCGCCCCGACGTGGCGCTCGTCTGGTTCAACGAGCCCGACACCACCTTCCACTACAAGGGCATCGGCTCGCCGGAGGCCAAGGCCGCCGTGGCCGAGGCGGACAGGGCCTTCGGCGTCATCCTCGACTGGGTGGAGGCGCAGCCGGACGGCGAGCGCATCGCCGTGATCGCCGCCTCTGACCACGGCCAGATCTCCGCCAATGTCGCCCATCCGCTCTTCGACGAGGCCGCCGCCGCCGGCTTCGCGCTCGGCCTCAAGGACGAGCTCGACGAAGCCGCCTTCGTCGTCACCGGCGGGCGCAGCGGCGAGATCCGCCTGAAGGACGCCGATCCCGCGGCCCTCGCGCGCATCGCCGCCTGGCTGATGGAGCAGCCGGCTGTCAGCCATGTCTTCTCGAAGCCGCGCAACGAGGTGGAGGGCGAGATCCCCGGCACGCTCTCGCTCGGGCTCGTCAACAACGCCCATGCACGCAGCCCGGACCTCATGTTCGCCCTCGCCTCCGATCTCGGCACCGATGCCCATGGCCTCACCGGGCTCGGCATCATGACGCCGGGCGACGTGCCGCTCGGCGGCGGCATGCACGGCGGGCTGAACCGGCACGAGCTCAACAGCCTGCTCATCGTCGCCGCCCCCGGGCTCGGCGCGGAGGTCACGACGGGGCCGGCCGGCATCATCGACATCGCGCCGACCGTTCTCGGGCTGCTGGGCCTGCCCAAGGCTGAGACGATGCAGGGCCGCAACCTCGCCCGCCCCGCGCGGCAGGAAGCCGTAACGGCGCGCCACGCCACGGGCAGCGGCGCCTTCTCCCAGCATGTCGACGTGGTGGTGGAGGACGGCCGGCGCTTCATCCTGAGCGGCGGGCACTGATCGCGCCGGCGACGCCGCGCCGCACTGGCAAGATGGATTCAAATCGGCGCAGGCTCCAGCTTGATCCCCCCCCTTGAGGGCAGGGTGGATCGCGCCGAAGGCGCGAGACGGGCGGGGTCAAGACCGGGTACGGCGCTCCTGACGCCGACCGCGTGGCCCCCTCCGTCGCCGCTTCGCGGCGCCACTCCCCGTTACGGGGAGGATCAGCACACACCTTGAAGTCACATGCTGGAAAAGCGCCCTCCCGGATCCGGGAGGGCGCTTTCATCTTGTACGCTGCCTTTTTGCGCGGCCTGCTCAGACCTTGCCGAAGGACAGGTTGTCCGGCCTCAGGTCCATGAAATAGAAGGTGGTCGGCTGCCAGGCGATGGACTTCTTGATCGCGTAGGATTCGCTCGGCTGGTAGAGGATCGTGGCCGGCGCCTCGTCCTCCCAGGTGTCGAGCATCTGCGTGAACAGCGCCTTGCGCTCGGCGGGGTCCACCTCGGCCTCGAGGGCGCGGCCCAGCCTGTTGAACGCCTCGGCCGATTGCCAGTGACCGGCCGTCTGGATCTCGCCGTCCGGCCCCCACGCCACCCAGATGGCGCCCAGCGGGTCGGGCAGGCGGGTGGAGTTGGACCAGTTGAAGATCTGTGCGCCTTCGCCGCGCATCTGGGTGGAATTCTCGACGACCTGCAGCGAGGCGTTGATGCCCACGGCCTTCCACTGCTCGATCAGGATCTGCGCCGCCTCGAGGGCATTGGTGTAGTAGTTGGCCTGCGTGCGGTAGACCACAGGCTCGCCCTTGTAGCCCGCCTCCGCGAGGAGGGCCTTCGCCTTCTCGGGATCGTAGGGCAGCGCGCGGCCCTCGACGAACATCTGCCCGTATTCGGGGAAGTTGTGGCTCGCCGGCACCTTGGCCATGCCCTGCCAGAGCGTGTCGACGAGGTGCTGCCGGTCGATGGCGCAGGCCAGCGCCTGGCGGATGCGCTTGTCGGCGAGCAGCTTGTCCTTGGCGCTGAAGGCGAGGACATGGACGTTGGCGAGCACCACGGTGCGCACGTCGATGTCGTCATAGCTGCCGACCACATCGACCTGGTCGGGCGGCACGTTGGTGATGAGGTCGTAGTCGCCGGCGACGAGGCCGGCGACGCGTGCCGCGAGCTCGGGCACGCGCTTGAAGACGACACGGCGCGCTGTCGGCCGGCCCATGAAATAATCGTCGAAGGCGTCGAGCACCGTCTCGTCCGCGGCGTTGTGCGAGACGACCCGATAGGGGCCGGTGGCCACCGGCTGGCGGGAATAGCCCTGGAAGCCCAGCTCCTCATAGGCGCGCTTGTTGACGATCCACGCGCACCAGGAGGCGAGCCGCTGCTCCAGCAGCACGTCCGGCACGCGCGTGCGGAAGCGGACCGTGTAGCGGTCGACGGGCTCGACGGAGGCGAGGACGCCGAAATAGGGCCGGCCGCCGGGAATCTCCGCCTTGTCGCCCCACAGGCGCCCCTCGCGGAAGGTGTAGGCCACGTCCTCGGACGTCAGCTCGTCCCCGTTGTGGAACTTCACGCCCTGGCGCAGCGTGACGACGAGCTCGGACGGCGACACGCGCTCCCACTTCGTCGCCAGATGTGGCTTGAGTTCCGAGCCGCCGCCGTCGGGCGAGCCGAGGAAGTCGCGGCGGATGAGCGTATCGAAGATGGAATAGGTGACGCGCGTGCCGACGTTGGAGAGCTCGCGCGCCGGCTCGAGCGTGGCCGGCAGATCGGCAACGGCCACCGTGAAGGACGGGCGCTGCTCCGGGGCGGCGAGAGCGAAGGAGGCCTTGACGAGCAAGGGGGCCGCAACCGCTCCTTCGAGCAGGCGGCGACGGGTGATGGAGACCATGGGCTACTCCCTAAGGTGGCCGTGCGCGGACGCGATCGCGGACAAAACGGACGGCGGAAGGACGCGATGGGCCCTAACCCGGTGAGACGACAGGCGCGTGACGGGCTGTGGACGGCGTGCCCACTTTCAGGAGCCGCGGATCGTCGAGGAGCACGGCGTCGGGCGCGCATTGCGCGATGCGGGCGAGGCCGTCGCCATCGACATGGCCCACGGGAAAGGGCGGATAGCCCGGCAGGGGCTCGGCGCGCGGCTGGCCTACCATCACGGCGAGCCGGAGCCCGGCGGCGCGCACGGCCGCCACGCGTTCGCCCGACAGATCGCCCTGCCAGAGCCTGAACCAGTCCGCCCCCACGCCGCGGGCAGCGGCGGCGCCGTCCGGATCGGCGGCGAAGGCGAGAACGGGCAGGTCCGTCAGGGCGCGGGCAGCCACGATGAGAGCCGTGTCGCGCAGACCAAGCAGCACCCGCCCGCCGGCGTCCTGCGTGTCGACGGCACCGAGGATCCCCGGCAGGACGCGCGCGTCCTTCAGCTTGACGTCGAGCAGCAGCCCCAGCGGCGCCGAGGCCGCGATCGCTTCGGCCAGCGTGAGCAGGCCGGGCAGGACGGCACGCAGGGTGGCGAGATCGAGCGCCGCGACGGATCGCGGGTCGCCGGCAAGGCGCAGGAGATCGGCATCGTGCACGCAGACCAAGGCGCCGTCGGCCGTGACACGCACGTCCGTCTCCACCGCATCGGCACCGGCCGCCACAGCGGCTGCGAAGGCCGCCGCCGTGTTCTCGCCCGCGAGCGCCGCGCCGCCGCGATGGGCGATGACGAGCGGGCGGGAGCCGGGGGAGCGCCAGGGAAAGGCCACGCGCTATCTCCGCCTCAGGGTGGGGTCGAGCCTGTCGCGCAGCCAGTCGCCGAAGAGGCTCATGGACAGCGTTGTCAGGAAGATGGCGACGCCGGGGAAGACCGCGATCCACCAGGCGTTGAGCAGATAGCGCCGCCCCTCGCCCAGCATGAGCCCGAGCGACGTCCCCGGCGGCTGCACCCCGAGGCCGAGGAAGGACAGGGAGGTCTCGAGCAGGATGGTGGCGGGAAAGTTCAGCGTCGCCTGCACGACGAGCGAAGCGACGATATTGGGCAGGAGATGGCGGAAGATGACGCGCGCCGAGCGCGCGCCGAGGGCCTCCACCGCATTGATGTAGTCGCTCGCCTGTTCCGAGACGACGAGCCCGCGCGCGAGGCGCGTGTACTTCTCCCATCCGTCGAGGCTGACGAGGACGATGAAGAGGACGATGTTGTTGCCGAAGAAGGCGAGCAGCGTCAGCGCGAGGATGAGCGCCGGCACGGCCGCCTGGGCATCGACCAGCATCATGATGGCCTGGTCGATAAGGCCGCGGAACCGGGCGGCAAGGAAGCCGAGCAGGGTGCCGAAGACGGCGCCGATGAGCGTGCCCATCACGGCGATGAGGATGGAGCTGCGCGTGGCGTAGATGAGCCGGCTGAGGATGTCGCGGCCGAGATGGTCCGTGCCCAGCACGTGCAGCATGTCGCCGGCCTCGCTCATCGGCGGGCGCATGCGGGCGAGGAGGTTCTGCGTCGTGTAGTGAACCGGCGCCAGCCAGTCGGCGAAGATGGCGACGAAGACGACGAGGACGAGAAAGCCCGCCGACAGCGCCACGAGCGGCGACATGGGAAAGCTGGCGCGGCGCCGCGGGGCCGGTGCGGCGAGACGGCTGGCGGGCTCGAGCGCGCTCATCAGGCGTGCGCCCCCTGCGCGCCGCGGAAGCCGCCGAGCCGCGGGTCGATGAGGATGTGCAGCACGTCGACCAGGAGGTTGGAGACGACCATGATGAGGGTGACGGTGACGATGCAGGCCTGCACCACCGGCAGGTCGCGCGTCGCCACCGCATCGACGACGAGGCGGCCAAGGCCCGGCCAGGCGAAGATCGTCTCGGTGACGGCCGCCCCCGCGAGGATGTTGCCGATCTCGATGCCGAGGAACATCAGCAGCGGCACCGAGGCGTTGGGCAGGGCGTGGCGCAGGATCACCGCGAGCGGCAGCACGCCGCGCCCGCGCGCCGCCCGGATGAAGGGCTTGCCCAAGACCTCGAGCGTCGCCGTGCGGGCGAAACGCGCGAGCCGCCCCGCCAGCGGCAGGCCGAGCGTCACCGTCGGCAAGATGAGGTGAACGAGGCTGTCGGAGCCGGCCGAGGGCAGCACCCTGAGCTTCAGCGCGAAGAGCAGGATGAGGAGGATGCCGAGGAAGAAGACGGGAATGGCATAGCCGAAGACGGCGGAGGCCATCGCCAGCCGGTCGATGACGCTGTTGTGGCGGATGGCCGCGAGGATGCCGAGCGGCAGACCGATGACGAGGGCGAGGAACAGCGCCGAAAAACCGAGCAGCGCGGTCTTGGGCAGCGCCTCGACCACGGCGGTGAAGGCCGGCCGCTCATCGGCGAAGGAGAGGCCGAAGTCGCCACGCACGACGCTGAAAAGATAGCGAAGATATTGCTCCCACAGCGGCTGGTTGAGGCCCCACAGGTCGCGATAGTACTCGCGCACGTCGGGCGGCGTGTCCATCGACAGCATGATGTCGGCGGGATCGCCGGCAGCGCGCAGCGCGATGAAGACGCCGGACACGCACAGGAACAGGGTGAGGAGGGCACGCCCGACCCGCAGGGCGAGGAATCGCGTCATCGGCTTCTCGGCAAGGATGGCAGGCTCGAAAACGGCTGCGCCCTTGTTGAAGCCGATCCGCAACAGATTGATGACAGCGCTTCCTTGGTCACGCTCTCCAGCCGGCCGGCCATGCGTTGTGCACAGCCGACCGCCTTCAGCGATCAGGCGCGAGCGGCCGCGGCCTCGCTCACCTGTCGCCTGAGCGCCGCCGCCGCGCCGAGCATGAGGCCGAGGTCGACGCCGCCGGCGACGAAGCGATAGCCCCATTCGGCGTAGCGGATGGCGTCCTCGGCCTTGGTCGCAAGGATGCCGGCCGGCTTGCCGATGCGGGCGAGGCGCTCGGCCGCCGTGCGCAGCGCCTCCTGCACCTCCGGATGGCCGGGCCGGCCGAGATGGCCGAGCGAGGCGGCAAGGTCCGACGGGCCGATGAAGATGCCGTCGACGCCCGGGACGGCGGCGATCTCTTCGAGCCGGCCGAGGGCCGCCCCGGTCTCGATCTGCACGAGCACGCAGATCTCGCGGTTGGCGACCTCGAAATAATCCCCCGTGAGGCCGAAGCGGCTCGCACGGGTGGAGCCGGCGACGCCGCGGATGCCCTCGGGCGGATAGCGCGTCGCGGCGACCGCCGCCTGCGCCTCTCCGGCCGTCTCGACGAAGGGCACGAGCAGGGTCTGCGCGCCGATGTCGAGCAGGCGCTTGATCAGCACCTTGTCGTTCCAGGCCGGCCGCACGACGGGCGCGGCCGTGCCGACCGCCGCGGCCTGCAGCAGGGGCTGCACGCCGGCAATATCGACCGGCGCATGTTCGGTGTCGAACAGCAGCCAGTCGAAGCCGACGAGCGACAGGGCCTCGGCCGCGACCGGGCTCGCCAGCGACATCCACAGGCCGTGCAGCATCTCGCCGGCGAGAAGCCGGCTTTTGAAGGTGTTCTTCGGCGCCTGCATGGGTGCCTCACACGAACTGGACGGCGACCGAGCCGAGCGGCCCGAAATCGGCATGCAGGGTGTCGCCCTTCTTGGCCCAGACCGGGCGGGTGAAGCTGCCCGACAGCAGCATGTGGCCGGGCTCCAGCGTCACGTCGAAGGGCGCGAGCTTGTTGGCGAGCCAGGCGACCGCCATGGCCGGGTGGCCGAGCACGCCGGCTGCCAGCCCCGTCTCCTCGATCTCGGAATTGCGGTAGAAGATGGCGCCGACCCAGCGCAGGTCGACATCCTCCGGTCGCACGGGCCGGCCGCCCAGGATGAGCCCCGCGGCGGCACCGTTGTCGGCGACCGTGTCGAAGATGCGGCGCGGCTCCTCGACGCGCGCGTCGATGATCTCGATCGACGGCACCACCCATTCGGTGGCGCGCATCACGTCGACGAGCCCCACGTTCGGCCCCTTCAGCGGCTCCTTGAGGATGAAGGTGAGCTCGGGCTCGACGCGCGGCACGCAGAAGTCCTCGAAACGCACCTTGGCGCCGTCGGCGAGGACGAGGTCGTCGAACATGTAGCCGTAGTCCGGCTCGTCGATCTTCGAGGAGGCCTGCATCGCCTTCGAGGTCAGGCCGATCTTGTGGCCGATGATCTTCGCGCCAGCCTTCACCCGCGCCTCCGCGACGGCCGAGGAGATCGCGTAGCTGTCGGCGATCTCGATGTGCGGGAACATCTCGGAGGGACGCTTGCCCTGCTTCTTGGTGCGATGGCTTTCGAGCAGCCCCGCGACGGCCTGGGCGCGTTCTTGTTCGGTCAGCATGAGCGGTCCTTAGAGCTTGACGCAGACGTTGCGCAGTTCGGTGTAGAATTCGAGCGAGTGCAGCCCGCCCTCGCGGCCGATGCCGGAGGCCTTGGCGCCACCGAAGGGCGTGCGCAGGTCGCGCAGGAACCAGCAGTTGACCCAGACGATGCCGACCTCGATGCCGCGGGCGACGCGGTGGGCGCGGCTGAGGTTGGTGGTCCAGATCGAGGTGGCGAGGCCATAGGGGCTGTCGTTGGCGAGCATGAGCGCCTCCTCCTCGCTGTCGAAGGGCGTGACATGCGTGCAGGGGCCGAAGATCTCCTCGCTCACCACCGGCGAGGTCTCGGGCAGGCCGGTCCACACCGTCGGCTCCACCCAGTAGCCGCCCTCGAAGCCCTGCAGCTCCGGCACGCCGCCGCCGGCCAGCAGCGTGGCGCCGTCGGCGCGGGCCTTGGCGTAATAGGACAGCACCTTCTCGCGATGCTCGGCGCTGATGAGCGGACCCATCGTCGTCGCCGGGTCGAAGGGATCGCCGAAGCGGTAGCTGCGCGCCTTCGCGGCGAGGCCCTCGACGAGGCGGTCGAAGATGCCGCGCTGCACGTAGAGCCGCTCGGTGCCGAGGCAGACCTGGCCGGTATTGGCAAAGCACGCCCGCCCGATGCCTTCGAGCGTCGCCTCGAGATCGGCGTCGTCGAAGATGATGCCGGCGTTCTTGCCGCCGAGTTCGAGCGAGACCGGCCGCACGCCGGCCGCCGCGGCGCGCATGATGGCCTCGCCCGTGCGCGTCTCGCCGGTGAAGGTGATGCCGTCGACGTCCGGATGTGTGGTGAGGAACTCGCCCGCCGCGCCCGGCCCCTGGCCGTGGACCACGTTGTAGACGCCGCGCGGAATGCCCACCGCGTTCATCACCTCGCCGAGCAGCGTCGCCGTCGCCGGCGTCTCCTCGGAGGGCTTCACCACCACGGTGTTGCCGCAGGCGAGCGCCGGGGCGACCTTCCACGTCATCAGCAGCAGCGGCAGGTTCCACGGGCAGATGACGGCGATGACGCCGCGCGGCACGCGCAAGGCATAGTTGAGCGCTCCGGCCCCGTCCGGCGTCGCCATCTCGAAAGTCTCGGTCGAGGCGGTCAGGATCTGGTCGGCGAAGACGTTGAAGTTCGCCGCGCCGCGGGGAATGTCGATATGGCTCGCGATGGAGTGCGGCTTGCCGGTGTCGCGGATCTCGGCGGCGAGGAATTCGTCGAAACGGGCATTGATGCCGTCGGCGAGCTTGCGCAGGAGGCCGACACGCTCGGCAACCGACATCCGCCCCCACGGGCCGGCGAGGGCAGCGCGGGCGGCGCCCACGGCAGCATCGACCTCGGCCTTGCCCGCCGCCGACACCTCGCCGATCACCTCGCCGGTGGTCGGAAAGCGGTTCTCGAACGCCTCGCCGCTGCCGGCGACGAAGGCGCCGTCGATGAAATTGAGAAACTTGGTCACGTGTCGTCCTTTCACGCCGGCGGCAACTCGGGGTCGCCCTCGGTCAGGTAGTCCCACATCCGCTCGAAGATCCGTCCCGCGCGCGTCGCGCGTTCGGCCGCCGCCTCCACCCCGATGACGGGCGCGCTCGCGGCAAGGCCGCTCGCCAGCGCCGCAAGCTCGATGCGGCACATGTCTTCCAAATACCAGGCGAGCACGACCGCCTCCTCGAGGCTCGCGCCCGCCACCACGGCGCCGTTGCCGCGCATCATGACGCCGGCGCTGTCGCCCATGGCCTCGATCACGCCGCGCGCCTTCGCATCGTCGCGCACCAGCTGGATGTCGTCCCAGAAGCCGACGCGCGGCGCGAAATAGGTGCCGAAGCCGTGCCGCATCGCCGGCACGCGCCCGAGGGCGGCAAGCGCCATCATCGACGGCGACATGAAGCGCACGACCCCGCCCGCGCCGGGGCGCGTGGCATAGATGCGCTGGTGCAGCCGCACCTCGCCGAGGACGCCGTCAGGCAGCGGCCCTTCCACGGGCACGAGGGTGCAGGCCTCGCCCGGACGCACCTGGCCCATGGGCCGCGACGGGCAGACGAGGAAGTGGCCGGCGTCGCTGCGCGCCGAGCAATGGCCATAAGCGTGCACCAGCCCGGCGCGGGCGAGCGCGCGCGCCGCGATGCGCACGGTGCGTGAGAGATCGTCGCTCATTTGTCCTTGAAGGCCGCGATGTTGGGCTTGGCGCCCCAGTGGCAGAAGCCCTTGGGCTCGAAATGGAACTGACGGTCGCGCCAGAGCGGCTCGTCGTGGATCTCGCACACGCCCGTCGAATATTCGAAGGTCATGCCCTCAGGACCCGTGAAGTAGAGGAACTGGGCGGAGGACGTCGGATGCCGGCCCGGCCCGAAGGTGATGTTCACCTGGTTCTCGCGCACGTGCGTGAAGGAGCGCTGGATGTCGTCGGCGCTCTCCACCTGGTGGTTGATGTGCTGGATGCCGGCCCTGTGGAACGGGAAGAGCGCGATGGAATGGTGGATGGTGCCGAGCCGCATCAGGGGCGCATCGCCGATGCGGTCCGAGACGCGGGCGTTGCACACCTGCGTCCAGAAGGCCTCGTCCCGCTCGGGATCCGTGGTGCAGAGGCCGACGTGCGAGAAGCCGGTGATGCCGGCATCGCGGGTGCCGTGATAGCGCCGGCCGGAGACGGCGGGGCGCACGACGAATTCGATGCCGTTGCCGGTCGGATCGCTGAAGCGGATGAACTCGCGCACGTGGCGTGCGTCGCACTCCGCCGGCGAGCCGTAATGCACGGCATGGCCCAGGCGCTCCAGCGTCGCGGCAGCGCGCTGCAGGTCGTCGGAGGAACCGATCTCGAAGGCGGTGACCTGGTCGGCCGGATCGCCCTCGAAGTAGCACAGGGTGTGCTCGCGCGCGTCCGACTTGAAATAGGTGGCGCCGCGGCGGCGCTCCGACACCTCGAGGCCGAGGATGTTGACGGCGAACCATTCGGCGCCGGCGAGGTCGCGCGTACCGAGGCGGCAATAGACGACGTCCTTGAGCTCGATCATTCCGCGTCTCCTCCCATGAACTCGCGGACCGCGCAGGGAGAGCCCCAGGCGCAGTGCGAGAGCGCGCCGTCGGCGAACTGGCGCGGGCCGCGGGCCGCGATCTGCGGCCCTTCCTCGGTTTCGGCGGCATAGCTGTAGAGGATGTCGCCGGGGCCCCGGGTCGTGACGAAGATGGCGCCGGAAGTCGGCTGGCGGCCGGGCCCGTGGACGATCGGCATCTGCCGGCCCTGCAGGAAGTACCAGTCCTGCATGACATTGTTGATGCCCTCGACGGCCCAGGTGGCGCCGAGCAGCCCGTCACGGCGCGAGGGATAGAGCGCGATCCTGTGATGGGCGTCGTCGATGCGCAGGAAGACCGCGTCCCCCGCCCAGTCCGACACCTCGGCGCCGATGCCGCGCGTCCAGAAGGCCTCGTTGGCGGAGATGTCGGTGCAGGCGAGCTGCACGGCCTGAAAGCCCGTGATGCCGGCGTCGCGCGGGCCGTGGTAACGCCAGCCGGAGGTGAGCGGTCGCCAGACGAGCTCGACCGTCACCCCGTTGGGCGCCATGACGGCGAGCCCCGCCTTGACCTGGCGTTCGGCCGCCTCCTCGCCCGTGAGGCGGCGCGGTTCGTAGGACTTGAGCCGCTCCGCGGCAATGTCGAGGTCCTCGCTCCGCGCCACCGTCAGGGCGACGGCCCCGCCGTCCCCCGCCGTCGAATAGCACAGCGCATAGTTGCGGGCGTCGGAGCGGAAGCGGGCGTGCCGATCGCTGCGGTCGGCGGGCTGCAGGCCGAAGATCTCCGCGGCAAAACCCGATGCGGCGTCGAGATCGTCGACGTCGACGCGGATGTAGCGCAAGTCACGGTAAGCGAGCGTCATCGTTTCCTCCTGCGCGCGGCGGCCATCAGCACGCCGCGCGCCTCATGCACGTCACTGGGCAGCGACGTCGGCCTCCAGCGCGCCGAGCAGCGGCGTCTGCTCGCTCCACTCGGCGTACCAGGCATCCACCGCCTTGCCGAAGAAGGCGCGATCCACCTTGATCACCGGCACCTTCGTCGTCTTGAGCTGGGCAAGATAGTCCGCATCGATCTTCGCATAGGCGGCGACGATGTTGTCGATCTCCTCGGACATGACCTTCTCGATCAGCACCTGGTCCTCAGCGGGGATCGCCTGCCACTTGCGCCCGGAGGCGACGGCGATCATCGGAAACATCATGTGGTTGGATTCGATGATCGTGCCGGCGTGGTCGTAGTATTTCGAGTTCCAGGTGCCTTCGAAGTCGATCTGCATACCGTCGACCTGCCGGTTGGCGAAGGCGTCATAGAGCGCCGGCAGCGGCATCGGCGTCGGGGCGGCGCCGAGCTTGGTCCAGAAGTCGAGCTCCTGCTTGAGCGGCACGGTGCGGATCTTCTTGCCGGCGATGTCGGCCGCGCTCTCGACCTTGCCGGCCATCACGATCTGCCGCATGCCGGCCATGCCCCAGCCGAGGCCCTTGAGGCCGAATTTCGTGACCTCGTCGCTGAGCTTCTGCGCCACCTTGCCCTTGAGCAGGCGGCGGGCGCCGGCGGCGTCCTTGACGAGATAGGGCGCGAGGAAGATGCCGTAGTTCGGGTCGCGGTTGGTCAATTCCCCGACCGTGAGGAAGGCGAAGTCGAGCGCCCCGGTCTGCAGCTGCTGCAGCATCTGCGCCTCGTTGCCGAGCTGGCCGGAGGGGAAAACGAGCAGCTTGATGCGCCCGTTCGAGCCCTCGTCGAGGCGCTTGGCGATGACCTCGGCCGATTTCGACCATTGGTGCGGCGGCGGCGTGATGAGGCCGATGCGATATTGCTGCGCCTGCGCCGAGCCGGCAATGAGCCCGGCAGCAAGGGTCGCGGTCGCAGTCAGAAGCTTGAAGCCCTTCATTGTTCATGTCCTCCCGATATGTCTCGTTCACGTGCCGGCGCCCCCGCTTGCGCGAGGAACGCCAGAAGTTCGGGCAGCCGCGCATCGCGCACGGCGGCGATGGCGCCGACCGGACGCGGATCGGCCTCGTTCATGCCGTCGACCAGGGCCCGGCGCATTTTTTCGTCGAGCGCGGGCGTGCCGAGGCTCGCCCACCAGCGCTCGAATTCCGGCCCCAGCGCCTCGAGGAACCGTGCCATGCCGCCCTCGGCGCCGGCGAGGTGGAAGACGGTGGACGGGCCGACGATGCACCAGCGCGGCGCGAGGCCCAGCGTCACCGCCCGCTCGATATCGGCGAGGCTGGCGACACCCTCGCCCGCCAGATGCACGGCCTCGCGCCACAGCGCCGCCTGCAGGCGGTTGACGAGATGGCCCGGCACAGGCCGCGTCATGCGCAGCACGGTCTTACCCATCGCGGCATAGAAGGCGTCGGCACGCGCCAGCACCGCCTCGGCGGTCGCCGCGCCGCCGCACAATTCGACGACCGGCATGAGATAGGGCGGGTTGCAGGGATGGGCGATGAAGAGCCGCCCGGGATGGGCGAGGCCCGCCTGCATGGCATCCGGCGACAGGCCGGAGGAGCTCGACGCGATGAGCGTCCCGGGGTCGAGGTGGGGCTCGAGGGCTGCGAGGGCGGCGCGCTTGAGGTCGAGCCGCTCCGGCAACGCCTCCTGCACGAGCTCGGGCGCCGGGCCGCAATCCTCCACCCGCCCGCACAGGCGCGGCGGCACCACGTCATCGGCAAGCGTGCCGAGCCGCGCCATCACCGGCTTCGCCACTTCCCAGGTGGCGTCGAGCCGCCCGCCGGCCGCCGCATCGGGATCGACCACCGTCACGATATGGCCAGCGCCGGCGAAGGCCGCCGCCCATCCGCAGCCGATGAGCCCGCCGCCGAGGATCCAGACCCGCGCCATCACAGGAGCCCCTTGAGCCCGGTCGACAGCACCGGGAAGAAGACGATGAGCAACAGGACGGCCGCCGTCGCGAGGAAGAAGGGGATGAGCAGGAGCGACAACCGCTCCGCCCGCACATTGCCCATGAGGGCGGCCGTGAAGAGGCCGGTGCCGACCGGCGGCGTCAGCAGGCCGAGCGTCAGGTTGAGGCAGAGCACGACGCCGAAGTGGAAGGGGTCGATGCCGTAGACGCCGGTCGCCACCGGCAGCAGCACCGGCACAATGAGGATGATCGCCGGGATCGGATCCGTGATCATGCCGAGGCAGAGCAGCAGGAGATTGAGCAGCAGCAGGAAGACGATGGGCGATTCCGTCATCGCCTGCATGGCCGCGGCGACGAGCGCGGGCAGGTTCTCGAAGGTGATGACCCAGCTGAAGACCTGCGCCGCCGCGATGAGGAAGAGCACGATGGCCGATCCCCGCGCCGCATTGGTGAAGGCCGGCAGGATGTCCGCCAGCGTCATCTCGCGATAGACGAAGAGCCCGACGAGAATGGCGGCCAGGCTGGCGACGGCGGCCGATTCCGTCGGCGTCGCGAAGCCGCCGAGGATCGAGCCGATGATGATGAGCGGGATGAGCGCGGCCGGCAGGGCATCGGCCACCGCGCGGACGCGCTGGGTCAATGTCATCGCCTCGTTGGCGGGGAAGCCGTGGCGGCGGCCGAGCCAGGCGATGACGAGGATGAAGGCGGCGAAGATGAGAAGGCCCGGCACGATGCCGGCGATGAACAGGTCGCCGATCGGGATCTGCGCCACGACGCCGAAGATGATGAAGAGCATCGACGGCGGGATGACCGGCGCCAATAGGCCGCCGGCCGCGGTGATCGCCACCGAGACGTCGCGCGGATAGCCGGCCCGCTCCATCTCGGGCACCGCGAGGCGCGACATGATGGTGATCTGCGCCACGGTGGAGCCGAGGATGGCCGCCATCATCATGTTGGCGATGAGGTTGACATAGGCGAGCCCGCCGCGGACCGAGCCGAGGAAGGCGAGCGCCAAGGCCATCAGCCGCCGGCCGATGCCGCCGGCATTCATGAACTCGCCGAGAAGGATGAAGAGCGGCAACGCCAGCAGCCCGTAGTTCTCGAGCCCGCCGTAGAGCTGCTGGCCGTAGGACTGCAGGAGGATGCCGTTGCCCGAGGCGAAGATGTAGATGAGCGCGACGCCCGCGAGCGTGAAGGCGATCGGCACGCCAAGCGCGAGGAAGCCGACGAAGGACAGGCCGACGATCACGGGTGCGCCTCCCCGCGTTCCGCGACATGCGCGGCAAGGCCCGCGACGACGTGCAGCATCGCCGTCAGGCAGAAGACGGGCAGGACCAGCCAGAACCAGAACTTGCTTACGCCGAGCGTCACCGTCGGCTCCTGATAGATGAAGTTGAACGTGTCGGCGCTGAACGCCTCCAGCGTCTCGGCCTTCAGGAGGCCGACCGGATCGAACCAGCGCCACAGCACGACGGCGAGCACGCCGAGGAAGAGGAGAAGGGAAAGGTCGACGGCGATGGCCATCGCGCGCCCGACGCGTCCGGGCAGCATGTCGGGCAGGAGCATGACGGCGATGTGCTGCCGGTGCGCGAGCCCGACGGAGGCGCCGATGAAGGCCGCCCAGACCATGCAGTTCACGGCGAGCTCGTCCGTCCAGATCAGGGGTCGGCCGAAGCTGCGCGACACGACATTGGCCATCAGCAGCGAAAAGACGACGAAGACGGCAAGTCCGGCAACGGCTGCCTCGATCCGTGCCAGGGCGCGGCTCAGCCGCCCCAGCGCAGGCGCGCACGCAACGATCCTTCCGGGCGCGAGCGCCGGTGCCATGGCCCGGGCGTCGCGGGTCGATGTCTCTTGCATCGATTTTCCTCCCTGCCAGAAAAAAATATCGATATTTTTGCCATGTCAATTTGAAAATTGATATTTTTGCGAGACGCGCTTATCGTCACCCTGGCGAAGCGTCGCCAGCGACCGAGGCATGAATGAATGTCGTAGCCCCCTCCCCGGATGAACTCGTCGACAAGACGAACGCGGAAAAGGCCTACCGCCTCATCCGTGAGGACATCGTCTCGGGCGAGCTGAGACCGGGCCTGAAGCTGAAGATCGAGATGCTGCGCGACCGCTACGGCATCGGCGCCGGTCCCCTGCGCGAGGCGCTGGCGCGCCTGTCGGGCGACCATCTCGTGACGCTCTTCGGCCAGCGCGGCTTCGTCGTGGCCGAGATGTCGGTGGAGGACGCGCGCGAGATCGGCAATCTCCGCAAGATGCTGGAAGCCGAGGCGCTGTCGGAATCGATCCCCGCCGGCGACCGCGCCTGGGAGGAGCGCGTCATCACCACCTACCACCGACTTGAGCGGCTGGAATTGAGCGCCAACCAGGGCGTCGACCACCTCGCGGAATGGGAGCGGCTGAACCACGCCTTCCACGAGGCCCTCGTCTCCGCCTGCCCCTCGGCCTGGCTGCTGCGCCTGAGGGCGATGATGTTCAAGCACCACGAGCGCTATCGCCGCCTGTCGCGGGTGCGCACGGTGCTGACGCGCGACATCCACCTCGAGCATCGCGCCCTGCTCGATTCGGCACTCGAACGCGATACGGCCCGCGCGGTCGACACCATCCGCACGCACGTGCAGCGCACCACGGACGCCGTCATCGCCGCCCTCGCGGACGCCGGGCGCAGGTGATCCGGCCCCCGCCAGCTCCGGCGGCCATTCCCCGGTAACGCGCCGGGAGCATCCCCTCCGAAGCAATCCGCCGGCCCGCAGCGTCACGCTGCGGGGCATCGCGGCCGCCTGGGCGGCCAACAGCCTTCCGGCCCTCACATTGACAAGCCCGATCTGCGATGAAAAAAGAAATATATAAAATATTTCTTTTAGAGCGATGCCAATGTACGCACCAGCTTTTGCAGCAAACGGCAGATATGGGACGAAGCGGGCAAAGAAGAACGCCGCCGGGCGTATTGAATTGCCGCGATGGCCCGAAGCGGCGGGCCTCGCGCCCGTCCTGTTTCTCGTGATGGCCGGCGAGGCCTGCCTCGCCCAGTCGGCGACGCCCGGCACCGTGGTCCTCGAAACCATCGAGGTGACGGCCGAAAAGTCCTCGGCCGCCGAGCGGCTCGGGGCGCTGCCGGGCGGCGCGGCGCTGGTGACGTCGCAGGACATGCTCGCCTCCGGCAACCTCACGCTATCCAAGGCTCTGGAGAGCGTGCCCGGCGTCGTCATCCAGAACTTCTTCGGCGGCAACGACCAGCCCCGCGTCCAGGTCCGCGGCTCCGGGCTGCAGCAGAACCCGGTCGAGCGGGGCATCCTCGTCCTGCAGAATGGCCTGCCGATCAACCGGGCGGACGGGTCCTACATCGTCGGCTTCGCCAATCCGCAGCAGGTCCGGTCCATCGAGGTCTACCGCGGCTATCTCGCCAACCGGCTCGGGGCGACGGTGCTCGGCGGGGCGCTCAACTTCGTCTCGCCGACCGGCATCGACGCTCCCGGGATGCGCTTCGCGACGAGCGGGGGAAGCTTCGGACAACTCGGCCTCTCCGGACAGGCGGGCTTCGCCACAGACCGGCTGGACGGCGTGTTCCAGCTCGACATCGGCCGGCGCGACGGCTTCCGCACCTACAACAGCTCCGAACGGGTCAGCGTCGGCGGCAATGTCGGCGTCGCGCTGTCGGACAATGTCACCACCCGCTTCTTTGCCGGCTACGCCAACCTCGGCTTCGACGTGCCGGGTCCCCTGACGAAGGATGCGATGAAGGCCGACCCGAGGCAGGTTTCCACCGGCCCCACCGTCACCTCGGCCGGGGCGATCAATCCCGGGCCGAACGTGGTGCGCGACAGACCGCGGCGCGAGGCCAGCCAGTTCCTCATCGGATCGCGCACGACGGCGACCTTCGGCGCCCAGGTCTTCGACCTCGCCGCCGGCTTCACCTATACGGACGACACCTTCCGCTTTCCGATCTCATCGGGCGTGCGGGTGACGCACGGCGGCGACTTCACGGGCGTTGTCCGCTACGCCTACAAGCCGGACGAGATGGCGCTCCTGCCGCTGTTCGAGGCGACGGCGCAATATGCCGTCGGTTCGGCGGACCGGGAGAACTACATCAACCAGTCGGGAGCGACCGGCGCGCAGTTCGGCGACAGCCGTCTCGACGCCTCGACCCTGTCGCTGCACGCCGGCCTCAACCTGCCCTTGTCGGACGCGGTGACGCTGTCGCCCGCAATCTCCTACGCCTATGCCACGCGTGACAACGACGACCGGTACGACCGGCCGACCCGCCCGACGATCGCCTACAACCCCGCGCGACCGACCATGCTACTGCCCGGCGGCGCGGTGGCGACGACGAGCACCAGCTACACGCGCTCCTACAGCGGCTGGAGCCCGAGCCTGGCGCTGAGCTATCGCACCGACGACGGCCAGACCTTCTTCGCCGCCATCAGCCGCAGCTTCGAGCCGCCGACCCATGACGACCTGCTGGCGACGGTCAACGGCACGCCGAACAGCAGCCCCGGCCGTCCCAATCCGGCCAATCCGATGCTGGCCGCCGCGGCCTTCAGCACACCGGCCCTCAAGCCGCAGACCGCGACAACCGTGGAGGCCGGCTGGCGCGGGCGCTTCGGCAAGCTCAACTGGGACGCCGTCGCCTATTATTCCGCCGTCGAGAACGAACTCCTCAGCTTGCGCGACGAGACGGGGGCGTCGCTCGGGGCGATGAATGCCGACCGGACGCGGCATTTCGGAATCGAGCTGGGGCTCGGCGCGCAGCTTCTGGACCGGCTCGCCCTGCGCCTCGCCTATACCTACCAGGACTTCCGCTTCGACGACGATCCGGTCAGGGGCAACAACCGCCTCGCGGGTGCGCCACCCCATCTCGTCAACGCCATGATCCAGTACTGGCTGCTCGACAACTGGACGATCCAGGCGGCGGTCCGGTGGTCTCCGGTGAAGACGCTGGTCGACAACATGAACACCCTGCTCGCCGATCCCTATGTGGTCGTCGACCTGCGCTCGGAATACAGGATCGACGACCATTTCACGGTCTTCGGCGAGATCACCAACCTCTTCGACAAGACCTATGCCTCCTCGACGCTGATCGTCGATCAGGCGCGTTCCGACCAGGCCGCCTTCCTGCCCGGCGACGGGCGCGGCTTCTACGCTGGCGTCAAGGCGACCTTCTAGGACAATGCCTCTGCCGCTCTGGCGAGATCAAGGAGATGCATGTTGGCCTCAGGGTAGGATGAATGACCTCTTCCTCAATCTCGCCGCCAAAACCCATCGGGCCCGCTCGGCACGGTCCTTGAATGGGACGATGGTGAAGGGTGATGGGGGGCTGGGTGCAACGACAAAACCCGCCGTTGGAGCGGCGGGTTTTGTGGGTATCGTTGGTTGCGGGGGCAGGATTTGAACCTGCGACCTTCAGGTTATGAGCCTGACGAGCTACCGGGCTGCTCCACCCCGCGTCAATTTTTGGGCGCGGCCTCCAGGGGCCTTGCTGCCTTTGAGAG
>NZ_JACIEN010000008.1:0-245923 GCF_014196925.1 Chelatococcus caeni
CGCTGGGACGGCTGGCTCGACGAGGCCCGCCACAACACGCTGGACGTTGAGCGCTGCTGGTCGCCGGCCGAGCTGGAGGACGCGGGGCTCGCCGTCATCCAGCCGGCGCTGATCCCGCCCGGCAAGGTCGCGACTGGCGAGCCCGTCCTGGTCGACGACGACGGAGTGCCGCGCGAGAGCTACGCCCTCGAAGACGCTCCCATCGCCGACATCACCCGCCGGCAGCTGCGCCTCTGGATGCTGAGCGCCGGGCACGACGACGCAGCGATCCGGGCGGCCATTGCAACACTCGACGAGCCGGAGCGTTCGCAGGCGCTGATCGAATATGAAGATGCGAGCACTTATCAGCGCTCGCATCCCCTGTTCGATCTCATCGGGCCGGCCTTCGAAATGACGCCAGCTGATATCGATCAGGCGTTTCGCGAGGCGGCGCTTATGTAGATCCACGTTTCATCGACGTGACGTGACAGGGGAGCCCGAGGGCTCCGGCGGCCAGTCCCTGGCAGGTAAGCCGCCCGACGAGAGCTGAACCACGCCGCCCGTCACGACGGCCGCAAGGCCGCCCCGGAATGGGCGCTGATTCTCCAACGACAGGCAACATGCATAGCGAATTGCACCGGGTGCGGCCGATCCGCCCCGCAAGCGGCTACATCGGAGGCAAGCGCCAGCTCGCCAAGCAGCTGGCGGACATCATCGCGACCGTCCCGCACAACACCTATTGCGAGCCGTTCGTCGGCATGGGCGGGCTCTTCTTCAAGCGCCACTCGATCCCCAAGGCCGAAGCCATCAACGACCTCAACCGGGACGTGGCCGTGTTCTTCAGGATCCTGCAGAGGCACTTCGTCGCCTTCATGGACATGCTGCGCTGGCAGATCACGAGCCGGGCCGAATTCGAACGGCTCCTCGCCCAGGAGGCGGACAGCCTCACCGACCTGGAGAGGGCGGCCCGGTTCCTCTATCTCCAGCGCTTGAGCTTCGGCGGGAAGGTCGCCGGTCGCAGTTTCGGCATCGACACGCGCGGCCCGGCGCGCTTCGATGTGCGCAAGCTCGGTCCGCTGCTGGAGGCCGCGCACGAGCGGCTCGCCGGCGTCTGGATCGAGTGCCTGCCGTGGGCCGAGTTCGTAAAGCGGTGGGACCGCCCCGAGACGCTCTTCGTGCTCGATCCTCCCTATTGGGGCACCGAGCACTACTACGGCCGGGAGTTGTTCAGCCGGGACGAGTTCGCCCAGATGGCCGAGGTCTTGCGGGCGCTGCGGGGCCGGTTCATCCTGACCATCAACGACGTCCCGGAGGTACGCGACCTCTTCTCCTGGGCATCGATCGAGCCGGTCGACCTGACCTACACGGCCGGCGGCAACGGCTCCGCAAAAGCGGTCCGTGAACTGATCATCAGAGGGGTCTGAGAGGCCTCTTCCGCGTCGCTGCCCTGAAGCTCTTCCGGGGCGATCTCCTCGGTGCTGGCTCCTAATGCTAGCCCGAGGAGGCCAGCATGACCACTGAATATCTGCACGGCGTCGAGACGATCGAGGTGTCGGACGGCATCCGCCCCGTCCGGCGCGTTCGCACCTCGGTCATCGGTCTGGTCGGCACGGCGCCGAACGCCGATCCGATCCTGTTTCCCCTCAACAAGCCCGTGGCGATCCCCGGCAACACGATGCTCGCGGCCTCCCTCGGTGCCGCCGGCACGCTGTCGGACGCCATGCGGGCCATCTACGCCTCGATCGGCGCCTTCGTCGTCGTGGTGCGCGTGAACGAGGGCGCGAACGCCAGCGAGACGCTCGCGAACGTCATGGGCGACCCCGTCGCCAAGACAGGCGTCCACGCGCTGCTCAGTGCACAGAGCCTCACCGGCCTCAAGCCGAAGATCCTGATCGCGCCCGGCTTCACCAGCGTCCGGCCGGCGACGGGCGTCGCCACCATCGACGTCAACGAGGGCGGCACCGGGTACACGGAGGCGCCCTCCGTCGTCATCGATGGCGACGGCACCGGCGCGAGTGCCATCGCGACGGTCCAGAACGGAGCGGTGTCCAGCGTCATCGTGACGAGCCCCGGCATCGGTTATTCTGCGCCGCCCACGATCACCTTCGTCGGCGGCGGCGCGGAGGCGGCCGGGGCGGCGGCCACCGCCGTCATCGGCACGACCGCCAACCCCGTGACGGCCGCGCTCGCCGGCGTGGCCGATCGGTTGCGGGCCGTGGTGTTCGTCGACGGTCCGAACACCACCAACCAGGCCGCGATCGCCTATCGTCGGGATTTCGGCTCCGACCGCCTGCAGGTGCTCGACCCCGGCGTGCTCGTCTTCGACGGCGAGGAAGCCACCAACGTCTCCCGCCCTGGAGCGGCCTATGCGGCCGGGCTGCAGGCGAAGATGGACAACGACCGCGGCTTCTGGTGGCCGTTCTCCAATCAGGTCATCAACGGCATCGTCGGCGCCGGCCGGCCGATCGCGGCCAACCTGTCGGACCGGAACTCGGAGCACAACTGGCTCAACGAGAACGGCGTCACGACCATCATCCGCAACGATGGGTTCCGCTTCTTCGGCCTGCGGAGTTGCTCGAACGATCCGCTCACGGCCTTCCTGTCGGTGCGGCGGATCATCGACGTCATCCGCGACGAGGTCGAGGCCTCCTATACCTGGGCGCTCGATCGGCCGTTCTCGCCCCAGCTCGTGCGGGAGCTGGTGGAGAGCGTCAACGCCTACCTGCGGCTCCTCAAGACCGAGGGCGCGATCGTCGGCGGGCGGTGCTGGCTCAATCCGGACTTCAATCCGGCGGGCAATCTCGTCTCCGGCAAGCTGACGCTCGACTTCGACATCGAGCCGGTGGCGCCGATCGAGCGGCTGACGTTCCGCATCCACCGCAATCCCGACTACTACACCGACGCGGTCGAGGAGATCGTGCGCGCGCTCGCCGCGTGACGCGTGGTGTGAGGAGGCTCCATGGCTCTCGACTACATCCTGCGCAACTGCTCGACCTTTGCCGACGGCTACGGGCTGCACGGCGCGGTCGCCAGCATCACCCTGCCGAAGTTCACCGAGGTGGTCGAAGAGCACCGCGGCGGCGGCATGGACGGCCCGGTGGAGGTCGCCCTCGGCTACGAGAAGCTCGAAGCCTCGGTCGAGCTGGCCGATGCGGACCCGCGCGTCATTGGCCTGTGGGGCCTCGCGCCGGGACAGACCAAGGCGTTCACGCACAAAGGGTTCCTCGTCGGCGAGACGGGCACCGATCGCGCGGCCGAGATCCACACGCGAGGCTCCATCAAGGAGCTGGACTTCGGCGACTGGAAGCCCGGCGAGCTGGCCAAGCTCACCTACGCCATGCGGCTCACCTACGTGAAGCTCACGATCGCGGACGTGCCCCTGATCGAGGTCGACGTCCTCAATGGCATCCGCGTCATCAACGGCGTCGACCAGAACGTCGCCATGCGCCGCGCCCTGGGCATGGCCTGAAGGAGAGCAAGATGGAGTGGCCCTACACCCTGAAGAGGAGCATCGAGGCGGGCGGCAAGACGACGACCCACGTCACCTTCCGCGACGCAACGTTCAAGGACTTCAAGCTGCTCTCCAAGCGCATGCAGGAGGGCGACGAGATCGAGGCGATCTCCCTTTCGATCGCCGATCTGGCGGGAATGAACGTCGCCGAGGTCGACAAGCTCAGCCCCGAAGACAGCGCCGAGCTGATGGCGCGGGTCAACGAAGCCTTCGCCCCTTTCGAGAAGCTGGCGCGGAGCAAGTCGAGGAACTGATCGCGGACGTCGCGGTCATCCTCCATTGGTCACCGGCCGAGCTGGAGAACCGCGGCATCGACGAGATCCGCGCGTGGCACGGCCGGGCACTGCGCCGGTTCGAAGCATTGGCCAAGGCAGGTCTGAGGTGACACGATGGCGCTCGATATCGATGTCATCCTCAAGCTCGTCGACAAGCTCAGCGCCCCGGCGAAAAAGGCCAAGGCCTCGCTGGCCGGCGTTGAGAAGACCACCAAGGAAGTCCGCAAGGCCACGGACGCGGCGACCAAATCGACCCGCGGCCTGACGCGCCAGCAATTCGGCCTCGGCCGCGCGATCATCCAGACGCGCCGCCGCTTCCTCTCCTCCATCCCTGTCTATGAAGCCGCCGGCCGGCGCATCGGCTTGGGGCTCCGGCACATGTATGACGGCGTCGCGCTCGCCGGCCGGCATGCGACTACGGCCGCGCGCCTCGGCGTGCGCACAGCCACTCGCTTGGCGGCGGCCGGCGGCCTGTCGTTCGGCGGCCTCGTGGCCATGGGCCGAGCTTATGCCGACGTGATCGACGAGCAGGCCAAGCTGGCGCGGCAGACCGGCTTCACCATCCAGCGCCTGCGCGAGCTGAACTTCGTCGCGGGACGGCAAGGCGTCTCCGCATCAGAACTCGAGACGTCGATCGACGGTCTCAACAGGCGCATGGGCGAGTTGCGCACCGGCCGGGGTTCGCTCGTCTCTTTCCTCAAGCGGGCCAACCCGAAGCTGCTGGGCCAGCTGAGGAAGAGCAAGGGGCCGGAGGCGGCCTTCGATCTCATGATCGATGCACTCTCCAAGATCGAGGATCCGGCCCGGCGGGCGGCTCTCGCCCAGGCGGCTTTCGGGCGATCTGGCCTCGTCATGACCCGCATCGCCGAACTCGGCAAGGACGGGCTGGCGGACATGAGCGCAGAGGCGCGCCGCCTCATGGGCGTCTTGGGCGACGAGGCCGGCGCCGAGGCCGAGGCGTTCAACGATGCGCTGAGCGACGTCACCACGACGATCATCGGCCTGCGCGATGCGATCGCCTCGAAGGCACTGCCGGTCCTGACACCCATGCTCATCGAGTTGCGCGACTGGATCGCCGCCAATCGAGAGCTGGTGTCGACCGGCATCGTCGACTTCGTCCGCGCCTTCGGCGAGATGCTCGGCCGGTTCGACCTCAATCAGGCGATCGCCGACGTGCGGGGCATTGCGGAGGCGGTACGCTCAACAACGGACGCGGTCGGCGGCCTTGGGCGAGCGGGACTTCTGGCGCTGGGCCTTCTGTTCGTGCCGGCAGCGTTCAAGTTGGTGGAGGGCGTATTCCGTATTGCGCAGGGCCTGCTGTGGATCGGCGCCAAGTCAGCGCAGAACCTCGCCCCGCTGGCCGGCTATTTCCTCCGATCCTCCCGAGCTGCAGAAGGCTTACGCGGTGTCCTTCAAAGGCTCAGCCTGCGCGGTGTTCTGATCGCCGGCGGAGCGCTCGCCATCGGCTCCATGATCCTCGACGATCTGAAGCGCACGCGCGAGGAGCGCCTGGCGCTGATCAACGAGAACTGGGAAGCCGCCGATCGCCTCAACAGCTGGATGGAGAACGAGACGGCCATCGGCCGCTGGTTCCGCCGGTCGAACGATCGCGTGCAGGAGTGGAAAGGCGAGGTCGCCCGCTCGATCGGTGAGGTCATCGAGGACATCAAGGCGACCTTCGCTGCGATCGACCTGACCGAAATCGGCCGCTCCATTCTCATGTCCCTCTGGGAGGGCATGAAGTCGGTCGCTCGGGACATCAAGGCATGGATCGCCAATCTCGGGAGCGAGATCCGCAGCGCACTCACCATCGACTGGTCAGCCATGGTGCCCGATTGGGTGCGCAACACGATGGGCTGGCAAAAGCCGGCGGCATCGCCACCCTCGGGCTCTCAGGCGGTGCCCGCGCCGCGCATGCTCTCCGATGTGGTCAACGAGATCGACCAAAGCCGGACCCTCAATCAGCACATGCCGGTGAGCGTCACCAACCACGTGAGCATCCAGGCATCGTCGCCCTCGACGGCAGCGGAGATCGGCCGGGCAGCGGCCGGTGGGGTCGAGCGCGGCACCCGGCGCGGTCTGAGCGGCCTCCATGACGGCGGTGCCGCCGGATCAACCTTCCTTGGGCAGCCATAATGTACGATCGCGTTCTCTTGGGCCTCGGCCCGTTTCGCTTCAGGGTCACGCGCCACGCCTATGAGGAGCTGGCGCGCCGCTGCGGCGGCGAGTGGGTGTCGCAAGGTAGGATCGGCCGCCGCCCTGCCAGCCAGTTCGTGCATACCGCCGAGAGCGAGATCACCATCAACGCGACGATTTATCCCGAGCTGACCGGCGGGCTCGCGCAAGTCGACGCCATGGGCGAGGCCGCCGAGGCGGGCAGCGTCATGATGATGGTGTCCGGCACCGGCCGTGTTCTCGGCCGCTGGTACATCAGCGAGATCACGGACACCGGCTCTTTCCTGACGGCCGACGGCACGCCGCGCAAGGTCGAGGTTGAGATCACGCTCGGCCGCTACGGCGAGGACGGCACCGGGCTCGGAGGGCTCCTCGGATGACCAAACTGCGCAGCTTTGACCAGGACACGGTGGACCTCACCGCTTGGCGCGAACGCGGATCGGAGCCCGGCCTCGTCGAGCGGATCCTTGACACCAATCCGGGGCTCGCAGACCTCGGGCCGGTGCTGCCGCTCGGCACTGCGATCGACGTGCCGGAGCCGCAGGTCCAGATGCCGCGGTCGCCCGTCAAGCTGTGGGACTGACATGACGCCGGCGTTCCAGATCTTCGCCGATGGCCGCAACGTGACCGAGGCCTTCAACGACCGCCTGCTGAGCCTCACGGTCACCGACGAAGACGGGCTCGACAGCGATGCGGTGGAGATCACCGTCGACGACAGGGACAACGTCGTGGCGCTGCCGCGAAAGGGCGCGTCGCTCACCATCCTCATGGGCTATCGGGAGACGGGCCTCAGCCTCATGGGCCGCTTCACGGTCGACGAGGTGACGATCGAGGGGCCGCCGTGGGAGATCGGCGTCCACGGCCGAGCGGCCGACCTTCGTGCGTCGTTCAAGGAGCAGAAGACGCGGCACTTCGAGGGCACGACCCTCGGCGCCATCTTCGAGAAGCTCGCATCCGAGCACGGATTGGAAGCCGCGATCGATCCCGAGCTGGCGAAGCGCGCGGTCCGCTACGTCGCCCAGACCGAGGAAAGCGATCTGCACTTCGCGACCCGGCTCGCCCGCCGGCACGATGCGGTCGCAAAGCCCGCCAACGGCCGGCTCGTGGTCGCGCACAAGGGCGCGGGGCGGTCAGGTTCCGGACAGACGCTGGAGCGGCTCGTGCTGCGGCCGGGCGACGTGACGCACGTCCGCGTCTCGAAGGCCGACCGGCCCGACCATGGTGGCGTCGAGGCCGAGTGGTACGACCGGGATGGGGCCGAGCGACGCTCCGTCCTGGTCGAGAACGGCGAAGGCCCTCGCATGCGCCTCCCGCACACCTACCCGAGCGAAGAGGAGGCCGTGCGCGCGGCCGAGGCACGCTCGCGAGAGCTTGACCGGGCAGAAGGCTCGCTCTCCGTCGAGATGCCCGGCCGCACCGATATCGCGGCCGAGATGCAGGTGGACATGGTCGGCTTCCGCGACGGCATCGCCGGCGCCTGGACCATAGAGCGGGCCGAGCACCGGCTCGACGGCGGCGGCTACGTCACCAGCTTGGAAGCCGGCAAGGGCAAGAAGAAGGAAGGCGGCGAGGGCGAGGGTGACGACGGCGAGGAGTGACGAGCTGACGCGCTTCCGCTACGGTGCCGGCCGATGCATGGGAGGCTGGCAATGCGCACCAATCTGAAGGCGACTGAGAGGCTGGCATTGATCGCTGGAGGGATCGCTGCCGTTGCGACCGGAGGGGTCTATTGGTTCCTCCCCGATCTGCCGTGGTGGGCATATGTCGGCGTCTGGGTCGTGCTGCTGGGCTCGCTCCACCGAACGCTCGTCAGCATGGCGGCGGACGAGAGGATCATCGATGGTGAGCGCGCCGAACGTTGATCCACCTGAGAGGGTCTTTGCGGCCCCTGAGAGAGGTCTCAGAGGCCGCTTCGAGTGGTGCAAATTCAAGTGTCCCGCTCTGCAAATTCAAGTGGCGCGCTTCATAGGAGGGACTGGAGGGCCCGGAGCAACCCGTCCCCCTCCCCCCGCTTGCGGCGGGGAGGGGCTAGGGGTGGGGGGCGGCGCCGCCTGAGCGGCGCATCCGTTACCCTCGTCCCCGAATTCGCTGCCGCCTGCCTGCTGAACCACCCCCCACCCCGACCCTCCCCGCCACTTCGTGGGGGGAGGGAGAAGAGATCGCCCCTCTCCGCTCCAAAAATCTACTTCGCCGCGAGCACCTCGGCCGGCACGTCGCCGAACTGCAGGCGGGCGAGCTTGGCGTAGAGACCGCCGCGCGCCGCGAGCGTCGCGTGCGTGCCCTCCTCCACGATGCGCCCCTCGTCCATGACGAGGATGCGGTCGGCGGACTGAACGGTCGCCAGGCGGTGGGCGACGACGATCGTGGTGCGGCCCTGCATCAGCCGGTCGAGCGCCGCCTGCACGAGCCGCTCGCTCTCGGCGTCGAGCGCCGAGGTCGCCTCGTCGAGCAGGAGGATCGGCGCGTCCTTCAGGACGGCGCGGGCGATGGCGAGGCGCTGGCGCTGGCCGCCCGAGAGCGTGACGCCGCGCTCGCCGAGCATGGTGTCGTAGCCCTGCGGCAGGGCCGCGATGAAAGTATCGGCGGCGGCGAATTCCGCCGCGCGGCGCACCTCTTCCATGGACGCATCGGGGCGGCCGTAGCGGATGTTGTCGGCGACGCTCGCGCCGAAGATCACCGCCTCCTGCTGCACATAGGCGATGCGGCTGCGCAGCGCCGCAAGATCGGCACGGCGCACGTCGACGCCGTCGACCAGAACGGTGCCGCCCTGGCAATCGTAGAAGCGCAGGATGAGCTGGAACACGGTGGTCTTGCCGGCGCCCGACGGCCCGACGATGGCGACGCGCTCGCCCGCCGCGACCGAGAAGTCGAGCGCATGCAGCGACGAGCGCTCCGGCCGGCTCGGATAGGCGAAGGAGACGTTCTCGAAGGCCACCGTGCCGCGCGGCGGCTGCGGCAGGGCGACCGGCGAGGCGGGCGAGGCGACACTCGCACGCGTGGCGAGCAGCTCCGACAGGCGGCCGGCCGCACCCGCCGCCTGGGACACCTCGCCCCAGACCTGGCTGAGCTCGCCGAGCGCGCCGGCGGCGAAGACCGCATAGAGCACGAACTGCGACAGCCGCCCGGCGCTCATGCGCCCGCCGAGCACGTCCTGCGCGCCGTACCAGAGCACCGCGACGACGCTTGCCGCGATGAGGAAGAGCGCGACGGCGGTGAGATAGGCGCGGGCGCGGATGGAGGCGCGCGCAGCCTCGAAGGCGTCCTCGGCGGCCGCCTTGTAGCGCCCGGCGGTCGCCGTCTCGACGCCGAAGGCCTGCATGGTGCGGATGGCGCCGACCGCCTCTGTGGCGAAGGCCGAGGCGTCCGCCAGCCTGTCCTGCGCGGCGCGCGAGCGTCGGCGCACGCTGCGCCCCGAGGCGACGAGCGGCAGGACAATGACCGGGATGGCGGCAAGGACGAGGGCCGACAGGCGCGGGCTCGTCACCACCATCATCGTCGCCGCGCCGATGAAGAGGAAGAGGTTGCGCAGCGCGATCGAGGCGCTCGCCCCGAAGGCGGCCTTGATCTGCGTCGTGTCGGCGGCGAGGCGCGAGGCGAGGTCGCCGCTGCGCGCGCTGTCGTAGAAGCCGGGATCGAGCCGCAGGAGATGGCGGAAGACGGCCGTGCGCAGGTCCGCCACCACCCGCTCGCCGAGGGTCGTCACGAGGTAGTAGCGGGCCGCGCTCGCAACGGCGAGCACGGCGACGACGATGACGAGCATGCCGAAATAGGCATTGATCATGCCGCTGTCGGGGTCGGAGAAGCCGCCGTCGATCACTCGCCGCACCGCCAGCGGCAGCGCAAGCGTCGCGCCCGCGGCAACGACGAGCGCCACGAGGGCCGCCGCGATGCGGCCCCGGTAGGCGAGCGCGAAGGGCACCAGCGGCTTCAGCGCCGCCATCGGCGCGCGTTCGCCCCTTCCGCCCGCCGCCCCGTCCGCGGCTTCGCCTTCCATACGCGTGCGGCCCCTGCCCGCTGCCATCGTCCCGTCCTTTCCTCCTCGCCGGATCGCCCGCGGCGATTTTGGCCTTTCTGCCCTGCTTGTATCCGCCTTGGCGCTGCGCTATAGGGTCGCGATCTTCAGGAATATCCGTCGTCGTCATGATGCGCTGCTGCCGGCGTGAGACGTGCGGCGCAGTGTTGGACAAGGACACCGCCATGAAAAGCGATACGCATCCCGATTACCACTTCATCAAGGTCGTGATGACCGACGGCACGGAATATGTCACGCGCTCGACCTACGGCAAGGAAGGCGACGTGCTGAACCTCGACATCGATCCGCGCACCCATCCGGCCTGGACCGGCGGCTCGCAGCAGCTGCTCGACCGCGGCGGCCGCGTCTCGCGCTTCAACAACCGTTTCGCCGGCCTCAGCTTCGGCAAGAAGTAAGGGCGGGGCGGAGCCTTCTGCCTCTCTCCCCAAATGCAAAGCCCCGGCGTTGTCGCCGGGGCTTTTGCTTGTCGAGGGGAGGCTGTTGCGGTCAGTGCCGGGAGAAGGCCGACTGCAGGCGCCCGAGCTGCAGGGCGACCGGGCTCGTCGACGAGGCGAGCAGGCTTTCCCCGCTCAAGAGCGCATCGAGGTGCAGCACGCGCTCCTGCAGGCGCAGCGAATGGTCGATGAGCTCGCGCATGCGCTCGGGCAGGAGCGAGACGAGGTCGTCCGACGTCGGCGTGTTCTGCCAGGTCAGCTTGACCTTGTGCTTTTCCTGCATCGCCTGCTCGGGCGTCAGCTCCCCTTCCGCCACGGCGCGCTGCAGCAGCAGCCAGGACGCGACCTGCATGAGGCGCGTCGTCAGCCGCATGCTCTCGGCGGCATAGGCGAGCGCCGCCTGCCTCTGCAACTGGCGGCTTTCCTCGCGGCCCGGCCCGTCGAGATAGGCCGCCGATTCCTCGATCAGGTCCATCCCCTCGCGGAACAGCAGCCGGAAAGCCTCGGAGGCCACGAAGCTGCGCCCGAAGGGAATGGGGGCCGTATCGTCGTTGTGCTCGCTGCGGAGCTTGCTCTGTTCGCTCATGGGTCCTCGCGCCTCCCTCGGTTCCGCCACCATGCTGCTCCGAAATGGAACGTTGCACTCGTTGCGGGAGACACGTTGCAAGTTTGCCGCCAATCACCTCAGCAATAGGTTAACGAAACTGCCGATGGAGAGAAAGCGGCAGAATTTAAGAGCATGCATGCCGGGCCGGCCGCGGCGTCGGCCCCGCTGCCCCGTGGCGGCGGCAATGGCGATCAAGCCCCTGGCGTCGATCAGCTTTCCTTGGCGCTTCAGGCGCCCTGCCCCCGCCGCGCGGGCATCAAAAAAGAGCCGCCCGAGGGGCGGCCCGAAGTGATAACAGGGAGGCGTCAAACAGAGTGGACAGGAGCCACTCGGCATCCAGAAGACT
The DNA here is from genome assembly GCF_014196925.1 of Chelatococcus caeni. Lineage (GTDB taxonomy): Bacteria > Pseudomonadota > Alphaproteobacteria > Rhizobiales > Beijerinckiaceae > Chelatococcus_A > Chelatococcus_A caeni. The sequence continues at coordinate 11,361 of NZ_JACIEN010000008.1, forward strand.
GGATGGCTTCCGTTATAAATCGGAAACCTTAACGCTCCGTTAAGCTGTTGCGGGCCGGCAAGGGCGCTCGCGTCCCGCTACGGCACAGGCTGATCCATCATCCAGAATGGATCAGCGGAAGAAGGCGTTCGCCGCCTGCCGTGAAGCCTGCTTCGCCTCTCTCATCCCCTCGAGCCGGGCAATCTCCGCCTTGAGCAGCGTGATCCTGTCCTCGAGCTCGTCGAGCGACAGCGCCGACAGATCCTGCCCGATCTCGTGAGCGAGGGGACTCTTGCCGAGGGGACCCTTGCGCGGCTCGTCGCCGAAGATGTCCTGCATGTCCTCCCTCCCGTCGCCAGTTGCGGACCCCTCAGTTTACGGCGAGGCGGCCGGGATTGTCACCCGCCCGGGCGACGGTGACCCGCTGTCGGCCCTCCACCGTGCCTCGGTCGAAAAAATTTCGCGTGCCATGTCGATCCCGGCGATGCTCGCTCGTCGTAGGGGCAGGAAGGCCATCGGGGCCTCTCCGGAAGACAAGGAGACGAGACGATGCGTGTGATGGTCATGGTCAAGGCGACCAAGGACAGCGAAGCCGGCGCCATCCCCTCGGCCGAGCTGCTCGAGGCCATGGGCAAGTACAACGAGGAGCTGATCAGCGCCGGCGTGCTGCTGACCGGCGACGGGCTGAAGCCTTCGTCCGCCGGCAAGCGCGTGGCCTTCGACGGCCCCAACCGCTCCATCATCGACGGCCCTTTCGCCGAGACGCGCGAACTGGTCGCCGGCTTCTGGCTCTGGGAGGTCAAGGACATGGACGAGGCGGTCGCCTGGGTGAAGCGCTGCCCCAATCCTATGCCCGGGCCGAGCGAGATCGAGATCCGCCCGGTGGTCGATGCCACCGATTTCGGCGAGGAGCTCGCCCCCGAATTCGGGGAGCGGCTCAACCGTCTGCGCGAGAGGCTGCCGGAACGCTGAGGCATCCCCTCGTCGCCATGCTTGCCTTGCCGCCTGTTTCTCGCCTAAGCGGAAGGCATGGCGGCAAGCGACACCCACCGCGCGATCGAGACGGTCTTCCGGATCGAACGCGCGCGGCTGGTCGGCGGCCTCGCCCGCATGGTGCGGGACGTCGACCTCGCCGAGGAGCTGGCGCAGGACGCGCTCCTTGCCGCCCTCTGCGAATGGCCGAGAACGGGTGTGCCGCAGAACCCCGGCGCGTGGCTGACGGCCACGGCCAGGCGCCGGGCCATCGACCGGCTGCGGCGCGCCGCGATGCTCACGCGCAAGCACGCCGAGATCGGCCGCGATCTCGCCGAGGAAAGCGAGAGTCATGTGGCCGCGCTCGAGGCGGCGCTCGACGACGATGTCGGCGACGAGGTGCTGAGCCTCATCTTCACGGCATGCCACCCGGTCCTCTCGCCGGATGCGCGCGCGGCACTGACGCTGCGCCTCATCGGCGGCCTGACGACGGACGAGATCGCGCGCGCCTTCCTCGCGGGCGAGCCGACCATCGCCCAGCGCATCGTCCGGGCCAAGAAGACCTTGCGCGAGGCCGGGCTGAGCTACGAGGTGCCGCGCGGCGGGGAGCGGGCGGAGCGCCTCGCGTCGGTGCTGGAGGTCATCTACCTCATCTTCAACGAAGGCTACGCCGCCACGGCCGGCGCGGACCTGACTCGCCCTGCGCTGTGCATGGAGGCCCAGCGCCTCGGCCGCATCCTGGCCGGCCTGATGCCCGAGGAGCCGGAGGTCTTCGGCCTCCTGGCGCTGATGGAGCTGCAGGCCTCCCGCCTCGCCGCGCGCCTGGGGCCGGACGGCATGCTCCTGCCCCTGACAGAGCAGAACCGCGCCCGCTGGGACCAGCTCCTCATCCGCCGCGGCCTTGCCGCCCTCGCGCGCGCCGAGGCCCTGGGCGGGGCTCGCGGACCCTATGCCCTGCAGGCCGCCCTCGCCGCCTGCCACGCGCGGGCGCGGCGGGCCGAGGAGACGGACTGGGCGCGGATCGCCGCGCTCTACGACACCCTGCGCGAGGTCATGCCCTCGCCGGTGGTCGACCTCAACCGTGCCATCGCGCATTCCATGGCCTTCGGCCCCGAGGCCGGCCTTGCGCTTCTCGCGGCGATCGATCGCGACGCCCTGCGCAACTACGCGCCGCTGCCGGCGGCCCGGGGCGATTTCCTCTTCCGCTCCGGCCGCCTCGCCGAGGCGAGGCAGGCGTTCGAGGAGGCGGCCGCCCTCACCCGCAACGAGCGCGAGAGGGCTTTCCTCCTCAAGCGGGCGGCCGCCTGCGGCGGCTGAATGCGGGAAGAGGCGGGCCCCGACAAGACGTCGCCGCGATCCTCTGCGATCATTTGCCAGATCGGCGCGACGCGCTTATATAGCGGCCAGTCCCCGTCATCGACGATCGATGATTGCTTCGGCCCCGCCGGGTCGGAGCGCAGGGAAACCGTGTCCGCCAGGCCGGGGCGCCAGGCGCCCGCCGAAATGTCTTAAGGAGCCGACCATGTCCACCGGACCGCTGATGCCCAAGGCGACCGCCGTCTGGCTCGTCGAAAACACGGCGCTGACGTTCGATCAGATCGCCGACTTCTGCAAGCTGCACCCGCTCGAGGTGAAGGGCATCGCCGACGGGGAGGTCGCGGCCGGCATCAAGGGGCTCGATCCGACGGTGAACGGCCAGCTCACCCGCGAGGAGATCGCCCGGGCCGAGGCCAATCCCGCCTACCGCCTCAAGCTCGCCCCGCCCAAGGTCAAGCTGCCGGAGGTCAAGCGCAAGAAGGGCCCGCGCTATACGCCCGTCTCGCGCCGCCAGGACCGGCCGAATGCGATCCTCTGGCTGCTGCGCAATCACCCCGAGCTGAAGGACGCGCAGATCATGCGTCTCGTCGGCACGACCAAGACGACCATCCAGCAGATCCGCGACCGCACCCATTGGAATGCGGCGCATCTGACGCCGATGGACCCGGTCACGCTCGGCCTGTGCTCGCAGATCGATCTCGACTTCGAGGTGGCCCGCGCCGCCAAGGACCGTCCGCAGGTGGCGCCCGAGAGCGACCAGACGCTGCTGCCGGCCGAAGTCACCACCGCGCCCGAGGAGGAGGTGCAGCCCTTCGGCGACACCTCGCGCCCGCGCCGGGAGGAAGAGGAAAAGCTCGACGTCGATTCCGTCTTCGCCAAGCTCAAGCAGCTCAAGCGCCCGGACGACGAGGAGGACGAAGAGCTCTGAGAAGCCGCCGGGAACGGCGCTTCCGACCGATTGGACCCCGCGGCACCATCCGCGGGGTTTTTCTTATGAGGCAGCCGATCCGCCCGGACGGCGGGCGAGCACGGCGGCGATCTCGTCGAGCGCCGCCGGATCGTCGATCGTCGCGGGCACGGACCATGCGTCGCCGTCGGCGATCTTCTTCATGGTGCCGCGCAGGATCTTGCCCGAGCGCGTCTTGGGCAGGCGCGCGACGACGAGGGCGAGCTTGAAGGCGGCGACGGGGCCGATCTCCTCGCGCACGCGGGCGACGATCTCGGCCTCGATCTCTGCGGGCGCGCGATCGACACCGCTCTTCAGCACGACGAAGCCGACGGGCACCTCCCCCTTCACCGGGTCGCTCGCGCCCACGACGGCGCATTCGGCAACGTCGGGATGGGCGGCGATCACCTCTTCCATGCCGCCGGTCGACAGGCGATGGCCGGCGACATTGATGATATCGTCCGTCCGCCCCATGACGAAGAGATAGCCGTCCTCGTCGACGTAGCCGGCGTCCGAGGTCTTGTAGAAGCCGGGGAAGGCATCGAGGTAACTCTCCCGGAAGCGCTCGTCGGCCTGCCACAGGGTGGGCAGGCAGCCGGGTGGCAGCGGCAGCTTCACCGCGATCTCGCCCATGGTGCCCTGCGGCTGGTCCTTGCCCGCCTCGTCGAGGATGTGCACGTCGTAGCCCGGCATCGGCACCGTCGGCGAGCCGTGCTTGACCGGCAGCGCACCGAGGCCGAGCGGGTTGCCGGCGATGGCCCAGCCGGTCTCCGTCTGCCACCAGTGGTCGATCACCGGCACGTTGAGCACCCGTTCCGCCCATTGCACGGTGTCGGGGTCGGCCCGCTCGCCGGCGAGGAACAGGGCGCGGAAGGCCGTCATGTCGACATTGTCGATCAGCGCACCCTGCGGATCCTCCTTGCGGATGGCGCGGAAGGCCGTCGGCGCGGTGAACAGCGTGGTGACGCCATGCTCGGCGATGACGCGCCAGTAGGCGCCGGCGTCGGGCGTGCCGACGGGCTTGCCCTCGTAGAGGATGGTGGTGCAGCCCGTGAGCAGCGGTCCGTAGACGATGTAGCTGTGGCCGACGACCCAGCCGATGTCGGAGGCCGCCCAGAACACCTCGCCCGGCGCCACGCCATAGAGGTTCTGCATGGACCAGGCGAGCGCCACCATGTGCCCGCCGTTGTCGCGCACCACGCCCTTGGGCTTTCCCGTCGTGCCCGAGGTATAGAGGATGTAGAGCGGGTCGGTGGCCTCCACCGGCGTGCAGTCCGCGTCCTTGCCGGCCGCGCGGGCCTTGCTCACCGTCTCCGCCCAGTCGAGGTCGCGGCCCTTGACGAGGCTCGCCTCTTCCTGGGCGCGCTGCAGGATGAGGCAGGCCTCGGGCTTCGCCGGCGAGAGCTCGATCGCCTCGTCGAGCAGCGGCTTGTAGGGCACGACCCGGGTCGGCTCGACCCCGCAGGAGGCGGACAGGATGACCTTCGGCTCGGCGTCGGCGATGCGCTGTGCCAGCTCCCGTGCGGCGAAGCCGCCGAAGACGACGGAATGGATGGCGCCGATGCGGGCGCAGGCGAGCATGCCGACCACCGCCTCCGGCACCATCGGCATGTAGATGACGACGCGGTCGCCCTTGCCGACCCCGAGGTCGCGCAGCACCGCCGCGAGCACGCGCACCTCCGACAGAAGGCCGTTGTAGGAGATGATGCGCTTCGCCCCCGTGACCGGGCTGTCGTAGATGATGGCCGGCTGGGAGCCGCGCCCGGCGTCGACATGCCGGTCGACAGCATTGAAACAGGTGTTGCAGGTCGCCCCCGGGAACCAGCGGCCGTAGACGCCGAGGGAGCCATCGAAGATCTGCGTCGGCGGGCGCATCCAGTCGATGGCCTTGGCCGCCTGCGCCCAGAAGGCGAGCGGGTCCGTGCGCCAGGCCTCGTAGACCTCCCCGTATCGGCTGCGTGCTGCAGATGCCTTGGGCGCGGCGATCATGCTGGCTGTCCTCCCGCTTGGCCGGGGCATGCCCCGGCGGACAGATGGTGCGACCGGCGGCGGCGCCTTGCAACATGCCCGAAAGCATGTCCGGCCCTGTGAGCATAGCAGCCCGGCGGCCGGCCGCCTTGAGACTTTCGGCGGGCCTGACTACCAAGAGATGCCTGCCGAGCCCAGCCCGAATGATCACCGATCCCCTCTTCTATCTCGCCGCCATCCCCGCGGTCGTCATCATCGGCCTCTCCAAGGGCGGCTTCGTCGGGCTCGCCATCCTGGGCATTCCGCTGATGGCGCTGTTCGTGCCGCCGGTGCAGGCCGCCGCCATCATGCTGCCCATCCTCATCGTGCAGGACGCGGTCGGCATCTATGCCTTCCGCCGGCACGTGAACAAACGCCTGCTCGCCATCACCCTCGCGGGCGCGCTTGCCGGCATCGTCCTTGCGACCTTCACGGCCGCGGCGGTCTCCGAGGCGGCGGTGCGGCTCGCTGTCGGCCTCATCGCCCTCGTCTTCGCCCTCAACTGGTGGCTCAACCTCGCCAAGCAGGCGGCGGGCGAGCGGCCGGGCGGCATCGCCTGGGGGCTCTTGTGGGGCAGCGTATCCGGCTTCACCAGCTTCATCAGCCATGCCGGCGGGCCGCCGTTCCAGGTCTACGTGCTGCCGCTCAGGCTCTCGCGCGACGTGCTCGTGGGTACCACCACGTGGTTCTTCGCCACCGTCAATCTGATGAAGGTGGCGCCTTATGTCTGGCTCGGCCAGTTCACGCACGAGAACCTCACAACCTCGCTCGTGCTCATGCCCGTCGCCGTCGGTTCGACCATGGCTGGCGTTTGGCTGGTGCGGCGCGTCGACCCGACCGCCTTCTATCGCCTCATCTATGCCCTGCTCGTGCTCGTCGGCCTCAAACTGACATATGATGGGTTTATTGCACTCATCTGATTCTTCCCGTCCCGCCCGGGACGAGAGCTCGACAGGAAAAGCCATGCCGCCGTTCGCACGTTTCACCATCCTTCGCACCGGCGTGGCCTGCCTTGCCCTCCTTCTTGCCGGCGCGAGCGCGGCAGCCTTCGACCTGCAGGGCCACCGCGGCGCGCGCGGGCTCTCGCCCGAGAACACCCTTCCCGCCTTCGAGAAGGCCCTGCGCACCGGGGTCGCGACGCTCGAGCTCGACATCGGCATGACGAGCGACGGCGTGCTCGTCGTCTCGCACGATCCCAAGCTCAATCCCGACATCACGCGCGGGCCCGACGGCACCTTCCTGGCCGGGCCGGGCAAGGCGCTGACCGCCATGACGCTCGAGGAACTGCGGAGCTTCGACGTCGGCCGCACCAGGCCGGACAGCCGCACCGCCAAGTCCTTCCCGGAGCAGACGCCGGTCGACGGCACGCGCATACCGACGCTCGAGGATGTCTTCGCCCTCGCCGAACGCCTCGGCGCGAAGGACGTGCGCTTCAACATCGAGACCAAGTCGAGCCCGGCGCCGGATGCCGGCACGCCCGAGCCGCGCGCCTTCGCCACGGCGCTGGCGAAGGCCATCGACAAGGCCGGGCTCGGCGAGCGCGCCACGGTCCAGTCCTTCGACTGGCGCACCCTCATGGCCTTGAAGGAGGTCTCGCCCGACATCCCGCGCGTGTGCCTGACGAGCGAGGGCAATTTCGACACGCTCCAGCGCGGCAAGGACGGCGGCTCGCCTTGGCTCGGCGGCCTCGATGTCGACGATTTCGATTCGGTGCCCGCCCTCGTCACGGAGGCCGGCTGCACCACCTGGTCGCCCAATTTCCGCAACCTCACGCAGCCGCTCGTCGAGGAAGCCCAGGAGATGGAGCTGGCGGTGGTGCCCTGGACGGTGAACGAGACCGATGACATGGCGCGCCTGATCGACTGGGGCGTCGACGGGCTCATCACCGACTATCCCGACCGGGCCCGCACCGTGATGGCCGCCAAGGGCCTGCCCCTGCCCGCGCCGGTCGCGCCCTAGGCCGACGAGGCGCCTCTCCCTTTGGCTGATTGATCGCCTGCGACCTGGCCGGCTAGGCTGCCACATCGCAAGTTCCGAAGTGGACTGGAAAGATGACGGCCTCAGCCTACGACCTCGACCTCGATCGCAACCCGGCCAATTTCCAGCCGCTGACGCCGCTGACCTTCCTCGAACGGGCGGCGAGCGTCTTTCCCGAGCGCACGGCCATCATCCACGGCAGCCTGCGCCGCAATTATCGCGACTTCTATGCCCGCGCCCGGCGCCTCGCCTCGGCGCTCGCCGCCCATGGCGTCGGCCGTGGCGATACGGTCTCGGTGATGCTGTCGAACACGCCGGCGATGCTCGAATGCCACTACGGTGTGCCCATGGCCGGCGCGGTGCTCAACACGCTCAACACCCGGCTCGACGCGGCCATCATCGCCTTTACGCTCGACCATGCCGAGACCAAGGTGCTGATCACCGACCGTGAGTTCTCGAAGACCGTCCGCGAGGCCCTCGCCCTCGCCAGGACGAAGCCGCTCGTCATCGACTACGACGATCCCGAATACGACGGCCCCGGCGAGCTCCTCGGCAGTGCCGACTATGAGACCTTCCTCGCCGGCGGCGACCCCGAACACGCCTGGCAGATGCCGGGCGACGAGTGGGACGCGATCTCGCTCAACTACACCTCGGGCACGACCGGCGACCCCAAGGGCGTCGTCTACCACCACCGCGGCGCCTACCTGCTCGCCATGGGCAACGTCGTCACCTGCGGCATGGGCAAGCATCCCGTCTATCTGTGGACGCTGCCGATGTTCCACTGCAACGGCTGGTGCTTTCCGTGGTCCATCTCGGTGGTCGCCGGCACGCATGTGTGCCTGCGCCAGGTGCGCGCCGGCGCGATGTATGCCGCGCTCGCCGAGCACGGCGTCACGCATCTGTGCGGCGCGCCCATCGTCATGGCGACGCTGCTCAATTCGCCCGACGCGGACAAGCGCGATTTTCCCCAGAAAGTCTCCTTCTTCACCGCCGCCGCGCCGCCGCCCGAGGCGGTGCTCGCCGCCATGAAGGACGCCGGCTTCGACGTGACCCACCTCTACGGCCTCACCGAGACCTATGGCCCTGCCGTCGTCAACGACTGGAACAGCGCCTGGGACGACCTGCCGATGGGCGACTATGCGACGAAGAAGGCGCGCCAGGGCGTGCGTTACCTCGTCCTCGAGGCCCTCGACGTGCGCGATCCCGAGACGCTCGCCCCCGTGCCGGCCGACGGTGAGACGCTCGGCGAGGTCATGTTCCGCGGCAACGTGGTGATGAAGGGCTATCTCAAGAACAAGGCCGCCACCGACACGGCCTTCGCCGGCGGCTGGTTCCACTCCGGCGACCTCGGCGTCAAGCACCCCGACGGCTACATCCAGCTCAAGGACCGCTCGAAGGACATCATCATCTCCGGCGGCGAGAACATCTCCTCCATCGAGGTCGAGGACGCGCTCTACAAGCACCCGGCGGTGCAGGCCGCCGCGGTCGTCGCCAAGCCGGACGAGAAATGGGGCGAGACGCCCTGCGCCTTCGTCGAGCTGAAGCCCGGGGCGGAGGCGACGCCCGAGGAGCTGATCGCCTTCTGCCGCAGCCGGCTCGCCGCCTTCAAATGCCCGCGCTACGTGGTCTTTACCGAGCTGCCGAAGACCTCGACGGGCAAGATCCAGAAGTTCCGCCTGCGCGAGATGGCCCGCGAGGTCTGAGGAAGCCGCCGGCCCATATGAAAACGGCCACCCTCAGGGTGGCCGTCGTGCCGGTTCAGCCGGCAGATCTGTCAATGTATCGATTGCGATATCGTCGTATGACGCAAGCGCTCCATCTCGTCCTTCAACTGCAGCTTCTTGCGCTTGAGTTCCGCGATCTTGAGCTCGTCAGCCGAGGGGCTGGCCTGCACCGTTTGGATCTCCCGCTCAAGCGCTTCGTGCCGCTTTGCGAGCTCGGCCAGATGGGCGTTCAAAGACATCGCTTTCCTCCTTCGGATCACTCCGACGACAGAACTGTGACACAGCATTGTGGCGGAGTCGAAGCAGATTCCGCCATCAGCGGCGCACCCGCGGCGAGCAGTGGGCAAGCCACCCTTTTTGCACGGGCTCGGCTTGCCGAGCGTGCGGCCGCGCCGCATACTTCGCGCTCCCGTCATTCACCGGGCCGATGCCCCCGGGCAGCGCCATGATGACCATTGATATCGACGACGAAGACGAGCGCCAGCAACTGTTGGGCGAACTCAATCGCCTGCGCGAGGAGCACCGCGACCTCGATGCGGCGATCGCGGCGATCGAATCCGTCGGCCCCGCCGACCAGTTGCAGATCCAGCGGCTGAAGAAGCGCAAGCTCATCCTCAAGGACCGCATCACCTTTCTCGAAGACAGGCTGACGCCGGACATCATTGCGTAGCGACAGTCGGCAGTCGGCAGTCGGCAGTCGCGCGGGCATCACCTCGCCGCAACCGGAAGCAACCTCGTGTCCCGGACGCATGCAGCGAGAGCGGAATGCGATCCGGGACCCAGCGCAAGAATCTGCCGAAGGCGCCATGTGAATAGACCCCGGCTCAGCACCGCATCATTTCGTGCTGCGGTGCGTCCGGGGCACGAGCGTGCGCAGGGTTGGCGGAGGCACGCCGCGACCATACCCCGTCGCATTTGCCGGACGCATGCAGCGTCGGTGAGACGCGAGAGCGGAGCCGATTGCCGATTGCCCACTGCCCGCCTGTTACTGTATGCCCCGCGCGGAAGGCTTTTTCGCAGGATCATCAATGACGACGCACACGCCGGTCGCCATCGTCATGGGCAGCCAGTCGGACTGGGAGACCATGCGCCACGCGGCGGAGACGCTGGCCGCGCTCGACATCGCCTACGATGCGCGCATCGTTTCCGCCCACCGCACGCCCGAGCGGCTCTTCGCCTTCGCCAGGGGCGCGCGCGACGAGGGCTTCAAGGTGATCATCGCCGGGGCCGGCGGCGCGGCCCACCTGCCGGGCATGGTCGCCTCGCTCACCCCGCTGCCGGTCTTCGGCGTGCCCGTGCAGTCGAAGGCCCTGTCGGGCCAGGACAGCCTCCTGTCGATCGTGCAGATGCCGGCCGGCATTCCCGTCGGCACGCTCGCCATCGGTCGGGCCGGCGCCGTCAACGCCGCCCTTCTCGCCGCGGCGGTGCTCGCCCTCTCCGACACGGCGCTCGCCGCGCGCCTCGACGACTGGCGCGCCGCCCAGAGCGCGGCCGTGGCCGAGCGGCCGCAGGATGACTGACGCGATGCTCGCCCCCGGCTCCACCATCGGCATCCTCGGCGGCGGCCAGCTCGGCCGCATGCTGGCGCTCGCCGCCGCCCGCTATGGCCTCAAGGCCCATATCTACGCGCCCGATCCCGACAGCCCCGCCTTCGAGGTGGCGGCCCGCCACACCGTCGCCCCCTACGCCGACGAGGGGGCGCTGGTCGGCTTTGCGGCGAGCGTCGACGTCGTCACCTACGAATTCGAGAACGTCCCTGCCGATACGGCCCACATCCTCGAATCGCACGTGCCGCTGCGGCCGGGCGCGCGGGCCCTCGCCGTGGCCCAGGACCGGCTCGAGGAGAAGACCTTCGTCAGCAACCTCGGCATCGCCACCGCCCCTTTCCGCGCCGTCTCCGACGAGACGGACCTGCGCGCCGCCCTCGCCGCCCTCGGCCGGCCGGCCGTGCTCAAGACGCGCCGCTTCGGCTACGACGGCAAGGGCCAGGTCATCATCAGGACGGGCGACGACCCGGCGGCCGCGCTCGGCGCCATCGGCCACGTGCCGGCGATTCTCGAAGGCTTCGTGCCCTTCTCGCGCGAAGTGTCCGTGGTGGCGACGCGTGGCCTCGACGGCACCGTCGCCGCTTACGACCTGTGCGAGAACGAGCACCGCGACCACATCCTCGCCATCACGCGCGTGCCCGGCACCCTGCCCGCGGACCTGTGCGACGAGGCGCGCGCCATCGCGGGGCGCATCGCCACGGCGCTCGACTATGTCGGCACGCTGTGCGTCGAGATGTTCGTCGTCGAGACGGACGGCGAGCCCCCGCGCCTTCTCGTCAACGAGATCGCACCGCGCGTGCACAATTCCGGCCACTGGACGATCGAGGGCGCCAAGACCTCGCAGTTCGAGCAGCATATCCGCGCCGTCTGCGGCTGGCCTCTCGGCTCGGTCGCGCTCGTCGGGCCGGTGGAGATGACCAACCTCATCGGCGATGACATGGCCGCCTGGCCGGAGCTCCTCGCCGAGGAGGGCGCGCATCTGCACCTCTACGGCAAGGCGACCGCCCGGCCCGGTCGCAAGATGGGCCACGTCACCCGCGTCAAAACCTGAGGTGTAGACCGGTTTCCGGCGCCGGACCTGTGGACAGGCGCCATCCGATCTGTTATCCACCCTGCCACGGTTGTGGCGCGCCGTTCGCGCCATTACGGCGTTTCGCCACTCACCACGAATTCAAAAGCGGGAAGACGACGCGTGCAGGTTCTCGTTCGCGACAACAACGTTGATCAGGCGCTCCGTGCGCTGAAGAAGAAGATGCAGCGCGAAGGCATCTTCCGGGAAATGAAGCTCCGCGGCCACTACGAGAAGCCGTCGGAGAAGCGCGCCCGCGAGAAGGCCGAGGCCGTCCGCCGCGCCCGCAAGCTCATGCGCAAGCGCCTGCAGCGCGAAGGCCTGCTGCCGAGCAAGCCGAAGCCGACCCGCTGAGGGGCCGCCGCAGCGGGGGCGCCTCTCGCCTCCGGCATCGCGGCATTGGCGTATCATCACGGGGTCCGGGCCCCGGCAGCGCAAGCGCCCTCCTCGCGGATGGGCGCTTTGTTTGCATGTGCCCGCCGTCCCGCCTCTCGGGGAGCGCCAGCGAGGTCCCGGCCGCGCCGGGGCGTTCACGCTCCTGCCTCACTTGTGTCCCAGAACCGGCACGCAACAAACGATCAACATGTTCGGGGTGGAGGATTGACGTGAACGAACGGGGGAAGTCGGCCTCTGGCGCCATCCTGTCGGCGACGACGCTCGGCCGCGGCCTGCTGCCGCTTGCGGTGGCACTGGCCCTGGCCGGCTGCGAGACGGTGGGCGGCGTCGGCGGCTCGCGCGGCGTGGCGGAGTTCGTGCAGGACAATACGGACGCGAGCAAGACCAACCTCGCCTCGCTGTCGGAGGTGATCCGGGCCAACCCGAACGATCCCCAGGCCTATAACGCCCGCGGTGCGGCCTATGCGCGCTCCGGCCGCTACAGCGACGCGATGAGCGACTTCAACCAGGCGATCAAGCTCGATCCGAATTTCGCCGCGGCCTACACCAACCGGGCGCTGTCGCTGCGCCAGACCGGCCGGGACGATCAGGCACTGGCCGACTTCAACCGTGCCATCCAGGCCGACCCCAATTACGGCCCCGCCTATCTCGGCCGCGCCAATCTGCTGCGCGTCAAGGGCGACTTCAACCAGGCGCTGGCCGATCTCTCCAGGGTCATCCAGCTCAACCCCGAATCGGCCGAGGCCTATCATGCCCGCGGCCTCGTGCACCAGCGCCAGGGGCAGAACGAGCTCGCCATCGCCGACTTCCGCTCGGCCATCGACCGCAACCCCTTCGCCGGCGCGCCCTATGCCGCGCGCGGCCAGAGCCTCGTCGCCGTGGGCAAGTACCAGGAGGCGATCGAGGACTTCAACGCCGCCCTCAACGCCGACAACCGCAATGCGGTGGCCTGGGCGTGGCGCGGCGTCGCTTTCGAGCGCCAGGGCGACCGCGCGCAGGCGACCGAGTCGTACCAGCGGGCGCTGTCCATCGACAGCAGCAACCAGGTGGCGCGCGAGGGCATGTCCCGCGTTGGCGGCGGCCTCGCGCTGTTCCGCTGATCCCCCTACCGCCGGCCGGCCTCCTGCTGCGCCGGAACGGTCAGAACATCCGTGCCGGCGACCCTCCCTGCGAGGGTATCGGCGATGAAGCGCTGGATGTGCGGCACCGCGCCATGGTCGAAGAGATCGACATGGCCACCGTCGACAAAGCGGACGAAGCGGCGCGCCGTCACGGCAAGGCCGAACAGCGCTTCGCCATGGGCGAAGGGGATGACACCGTCGCGCATGCCGTGCAGGATGAGCATCGGCACGCCGATGCGGCCCACGATCTCGTCGCTGCGGAACTGGTCGTTCATGAGCAGCGACACCGGCACGAACGGATAGATGCCTGAGGCCACCTTGGCCGTCGACAGGTAGGGCGCCTCGAGGATGACCCCGGCCAGCCGCTGCTCGGCCGCAAGGCGCACGGCAACGCCCGTGCCGAGCGATTCGCCATAGGCGAAGAGCCGTTCCGTACCGAAACGCTCGGCGGCATAGGCATAGGCCGCCGCGCCGTCACGGTGCAGGCCCGCCTCGCTCGGCCGGCCGGTCGACCCGCCATAGCCCCTGTAGCTGACGGCAACGAGGCCGGTACCGTCCGCGACCAGCTGCCGGAAGCGGCTGACGCGGAAGGCGAGCGCGAGATTGCCCGCATTGCCGTGGAAGAAGACGAGCACCGCCCTGTTCGGCGCCGGCGGCACCACCCAGGCATTCAGGCTCTCGCCGTCGCTCGTCTCGAGCTGCACCTGCTCGAGCCCCGGGATGGCCGCCACGCTGCCGTCGATCGGCGCGGCGTCGGCGGGAAACAGCAGGTCGCGCTGGAAGACGACGAGCCCCGCCACCATCAGCCCGTAGACGACGGCGAACAGCGCAGTGGCGTTGAGCGCGACCTTGATCATGTCTGCGCCATATCACGAGCGGGCCCGCAGCCGCCAGCCACGGCCTCGTGAGGCGCGCCCAAGAAAAAGGCCGCCTTGCGGCGGCCCTTCCGATGTTTGCTGCCGGAGCCGGTCAGTCGAGCGCCTTGACGATCTCCTCGACCATCTTCTTGGCGTCGGCGAAGAGCATCATCGTGTTGTCCTTGAAGAACAGCTCGTTCTCGACGCCGGCATAGCCCGAGCCCATGCCGCGCTTGACGAAGAGCACGGTCTTCGCCCTCTCGACGTCGAGGATCGGCATGCCGAAGATTGGCGAGGCCGGGTCGGTCTTGGCCGCCGGGTTCGTCACGTCGTTGGCGCCGATGACGAAGGCGACATCCGCCTGCGCGAACTCGGAGTTGATGTCCTCGAGCTCGAACACCTCGTCGTAGGGCACGTTGGCCTCGGCGAGCAGCACGTTCATGTGGCCCGGCATGCGGCCCGCCACGGGGTGGATGGCGTATTTGACCTCGACGCCCTCGTGCTTGAGCTTGTCGGCCATCTCGCGCAGCGCGTGCTGGGCCTGCGCCACCGCCATGCCGTAGCCCGGCACGATGATGACCTTGCTCGCGTTCTTCATGAGGAAGGCGGCGTCGTCGGCCGAGCCCTGCTTGATGGGCCGCGCCTCGGTCTCGCCGGCTGCCGCCGTCGCGCTCTCGCCGCCGAAGCCGCCGAGGATGACCGAGATGAACGAGCGGTTCATCCCCTTGCACATGATGTAGGACAGGATGGCACCCGAGGAGCCGACCAGCGCGCCCGTGATGATGAGCGCGAGGTTGCCCAGGGTGAAGCCGATGCCGGCCGCCGCCCAGCCCGAATAGGAGTTGAGCATCGACACGACGACGGGCATGTCGGCGCCGCCGATCGGGATGATGAGCAGCACGCCGAGCGCGAAGCTGACGAGCGTGATCAGCCAGAAGACGAGGCGGCTCTCCGTCAGCACGAAGAGGACGATCAGCACCACGAGCGCCACGGCGAGCGCGATGTTGATGGCGTGCCGGCTCGGCAGCATGATCGGCTTGCCGCTCATGCGCCCGTCGAGCTTGAGGAAGGCGATGACCGAGCCGGTGAAGGTGATGGCGCCGATGGCGACGCCGAGCGCCATCTCGACGAGGCTGCCACCGTGAATGGTGCCGACCTGGCCGATGTCGAAGGCCTGCGGCGCATAGAGCGCGGCCGCCGCCACCAGCACCGCCGCCATGCCAACCAGCGAGTGGAAGGCCGCGACCAGCTGCGGCATCGCCGTCATCGGCACGCGCTTGGCGATGACCGCACCCGTGCCGCCGCCGATGGCGATGCCGACGATGACGAGCAGCCACGCGAGCCCGCCCGCCGGCGGATGGCCCACCAGCGTCGTCACGATGGCAAGGCCCATGCCGATCATGCCGTAGAGGTTGCCCTGCCGCGACGTCACCGGATGCGACAGGCCGCGCAGCGCGAGGATGAAGAGGACGCCCGCGGCGAGGTAGAGAAGGGTCGAGAGATTGGCCGACATTCGCTCAGCCCTTCTTCTTGTACATGGACAGCATGCGCTGCGTGACGAGGAAGCCGCCGAAGATGTTCACGGAGGCGAAGACGAGGGCGATGAAGCCGAAGATCCGCGCCCACACCGGCCCGTCGCCGAGCACCGGCGCCGTCTCGACGCCGACGGCGAGCAGCGCGCCGACGACGATGACGGAGGAGATGGCGTTGGTCACCGACATCAGCGGCGTGTGCAGGGCCGGCGTCACCGACCAGACCACGTAGTAGCCGACGAAGACCGCGAGCACGAAGATGGCGAGGCGGAACACCGTCGGGTCGACGGCGCCGCCCGTCGCGGCATGGGCGGCGGCACCCAGCGCCGCGGCCGCCTGATCGGCATAGCTCTGTGCGGCTTCGGCCGCTTGTCTGGCGACGTCGGCCGCCGCACGGGCCTGTTCGAGCGCCTGTTCCGGCGTCAGGTTGGCCATGGCTCGCTTCCCCCTGCTGATCCTCGCCCCGGACGGGGCCTGTCGGACTGTCTTAACCCTGCGGCTGGAAGGCCGGATGGACGACGGCGCCGTCGCGCGTCAGGCAGGTTGCCTTGACGAGTTCGTCGTCCCAGTTCACGGCAACGGCCTTCGTCTCCTTGCTGACGAGCGTCTCGACGAAGGCGTAGAGGTTCTTGGCGTAGAGGCTGGAGGCCGTGGCCGCGAGCCGCCCCGGCACGTTGAGGTGGCCGACGATCTTGACGCCGTTGTGCACCGCGACCTCGCCGGGCTTCGCCAGCTCGCAGTTGCCGCCGCGCTCCACCGCGAGGTCGACGACGACCGAGCCCGGCTTCATCGATTCGACCATCGCCTTGCTCACGAGCTTCGGCGCCGGCCGGCCCGGAATGAGGGCGGTGGTGATGACTACATCCTGCTTGGCGATATGCGAGGCGACGAGCTCCGCCTGCTTCTGCTTGTAGGCGTCCGACATCTCCTTGGCGTAGCCGCCGGCCGTCTCCGCCTGCTTGAATTCCTCGTCCTCGACGGCGATGAACTTGGCGCCGAGCGATTCCACCTGCTCCTTCGCCGCCGGGCGCACGTCGGTCGCCGTGACGACGGCGCCGAGGCGCCGGGCGGTGGCGATGGCCTGCAGGCCCGCGACGCCGGCGCCCATGACGAAGACGCGTGCGGCCGGGACGGTGCCCGCCGCCGTCATCATCATCGGGAAGGCGCGGCCGTATTCCGCCGCCGCGTCGACCACGGCGCGATAGCCGGCGAGGTTCGCCTGCGAGGACAGGACGTCCATCACCTGCGCGCGGGTGATGCGGGGCATCAGCTCCATCGAGAAGGCGGCGACGCCGGTCTCGGCGAGGCCCTTCACGGCGGCCTCGTTGCCGTAGGGGTCCATGATGGCGATGACGAGCGCACCCTTGCCGACGCCCTTCAGCGCCTGAGGCTCCGGCCGCCTGACGGCGAGCACGATGTCGGCGCCCTTCACGGCCTCCGCCGCCGTCTTGGCGATGGTCGCCCCGGCGGCCTCGTAGTCCGCGTCCGTGATGCCGGAGGTGAGCCCTGCTCCGGCCTCGACCGCGACGGTCGCCCCGAGTGCCGTGAACTTCTTCACCGTCTCCGGCGACGCGGCCACGCGGCTTTCGAGATGAGCCGTCTCCTTCGCAATCGCGATGCGCATTGTTTCCCCCCGGGAACAAGGCCATCCCGCCAGGGCAGGGGCCGATCGTGATGAAAACCGCGGGGCCCGGCCGGGCCCGCTGTCAGAGCAGGAAGATCGCCAAGAAGACGAAGACGAGCACGACCGCGATGGTGGCCCATTTCGAGAAGGTGATGAACGCTGCGTAGGTGCGCTCGTGGGCGGGATAATCCATGTCCGGGTGCCCCCCGGCGGGAACGGCGTGCTTGTGCTCTGCCATGGTAATCCTCGGTATGATCCGGCGTCGTCCGGCTTTACCGCAAGGTGTCGCCGCATGCAACGCGGGCCGCGACAGCGTGGCCTCGTTCATTTGGCGGGCTCTGCTATTAAACCGTTTTAATCGACGCGCAAGAGCGATTCTTCACGCCGGCGCGGAAAGACCGGCCGTGGACAGGGCCCTGCCCTGCGCCGCCGCGACCGTATCGAGGCTGAAACGGTCGATCTCCGCCTCGAACAGGCGATGGAAATTCAGCTCGGCCCCGAGATGCAGGAAGACCGCCCCGAGGCCGATGGCCGCCCGGTCCATGAAGACGAATTCGCGCGGCACGCGCACCGGCCCCTTCTCGCGCAGCGCCTGCTTGACGCGCCAGGCCTCGCGCCGGCCGTATTCGCCGGGCGCCACGCCGTCGGCGATCGTGCGCACCCGGTCGTCCAGCAGGGGGCCGTAGATGAAGCGCGCCCACAGGTTGAGCACCTCGATGAGGTCCTTGCGCAGGCCGCGGAAGCCCCAGGTCTCGTAGGCCGCGACGACCCGGTCCGGCTCGTCGTCGCGCAGGCCCTGGTAGAGGTCCACCACCCCACCGACGAAGCGGGCCGGGAAGATGCGGATGCAGCCGTAGTCGAGCAGGTTGATGCCGGCGGCGTGGCCTGCCGCATCATCAAAGACCGTGTAGTTGCCGAGGTGCGGATCGCCGTGGATGACGCCAAAATGCGAGAACGGATGCCACCAGGCCTTGAACATGGCCGTGGCTAGGCGATTGCGGGTCTCAAGCGGCGCCTGCTTGTAGTCGAGGATCGGCCGCCCCTCGAGCCAGTCGAGCGTGAGCAGCCGGAGCGTCGACAGTTCCGCCCACACGCCCGGCACCCGCACCTCCGGCACGTCGGCGAGCATGTGGGCGTAGAGCGCGGCATGGCGCGCCTCGCGCCGGTAGTCGAGCTCCTCACGCAGGCGTGCGCCGATCTCCTCCTGGATCTCGGCCGTGTCGATCTCCGGGCTCAGCCGCCGCTGCACGGCGAGCAGCATGCCGAGCTGGCTGAGGTCCGCCTCGACGGCCGACTGCATGTCCGGATATTGAAGCTTGCAGGCGAGCGGCGCCCCGTCGTGCGAGCGCGCCCGATGCACCTGGCCGAGGGACGCGGCCGCCGCCGGCTGCAGGTCGAAGGCGCCGAACCGCCCGGCCCAGTCGGGCCCGAGCTCGGCCATCATGCGCCGGCGCACGAAGGCCGCCCCCATGGGCGGGGCCTGCGACTGCAGCTTCTGCAGTTCCGCCGCATATTCCGGCGGCAGCGCGTCCGGGATGGTGGCGAGCAGTTGCGCCACCTTCATGAGCGGCCCCTTGAGGCCGCCGAGCACCCCCGTCAGCTCCGCCGCATAGCGCGAGCGGTCCGCATCCCGCCCGAGCACCCGCGTGCCCACCATCCGCGCGGCGATGCCGCCCACATTGGCGCCGACTCGCGCATAGCGGGCCGCACGCGCCGAGAACCGGTTGCCTTCGGGATCGCTCATGGGGCGTTTTCTCCAACTGCCCCTATCTGGTGTCGAAGAGACCGGATTGCGACTGCCACGAGCGCCCCCTCAATCCTCCAGCCCCTCGAGTTCCGTGATCAGCCGGTCGACCATGCCGAGGCCGATCTGCCAGAAGGCCGGGTCGCGCGCGTCGAGGCCGAAGGGGGCGAGCAGCTCCGAATGGTGCTTGGTGCCGCCGGCCGCGAGCATGGCGAGATAGCGCTCGGCGAAGCCCTCGCGGGCACCCTCGTAGACGCCGTAGAGCGAGTTCACCAGGCAGTCGCCGAAGGCATAGGCGTAGACGTAGAACGGCGAATGGATGAAGTGGGGGATGTAGGCCCAGAACACCTCGTACCCCGGGCGCAGGTCGACGCTCGGGCCGAGGCTCTCGGTCTGCACCTTCAGCCACAATTCGCACAACCGCTCCGAGGTGAGCTCGCCGGCCCGCCGCTCGGTGTGGACGAGCCGCTCGAAGGTGTAGAAGGCGATCTGCCGCACCACGGTATTGATCATGTCCTCCACCTTCGCGGCGAGCATGGCCTTGCGCTGGCGCTTGTCGCTCGTGGCGTCGAGGAGGCGGCGGAAGGTCAGCATCTCGCCGAAGACCGAGGCCGTCTCGGCCAGCGTCAGCGGCGTCGGCGCCATGAGCGCGCCGTTCGGCGCGGCGAGCACCTGGTGCACGCCGTGGCCGAGCTCGTGGGCGAGCGTCATCACGTCGCGCGGCTTGCCGAGATAGTTGAGCAGCACATAGGGGTGCGCGGAGGGCACGGTCGGATGCGCGAAGGCGCCCGGCGCCTTGCCCGGCCGCACCGGCGCGTCGATCCAGCGCTCGTCGAAGAAGCGGCGCGCGATGTCCGCCATCTGCGGCGAGAACTCGCCATAGGCGCCGAGCACGGTGTCGCGCGCCTCCTCCCAGCCGATGGTGCGCATCTCCACCTTGGGCAGCGGCGCGTTGCGGTCCCAGTGCGCCAGCTTGTCCTTGCCGAACCAGCGCGCCTTGAGCGCGTAATAGCGGTGCGACAGGCGCGGATAGGCCTCGTGCACGGCCTTGACCAGCGCCTCCACCACCTCGCGCTCGACGCGGTTGGCGAGGTGGCGTGAATCGGCCACGTCCTCGAAGCTGCGCCAGCGGTCCGAGATCTCCTTGTCCTTGGCGAGCGTGTTGGTGACGAGGGTGAAGGTGCGCAGATTGGCGCGGAAGACCTGCGCCAGCGCCTCGGCGCCGGCCCGGCGCACCTCTTCCTGCGGCTCCTGCAGCTTGTTGAGGGTCGGCTCCAGCGTCAGTTCCTCGCCGTCGACGGTGAAGCGCAGCGAGGCGATGGTCTCGTCGAAGAGCCGGTTCCAGGCTGCCCGGCCGGTGACCGACTTCTCGTGGAAGAGCTGCTCGATCCTGTCGTCGAGCTGGAAGGGCTTGTCCTTGGCGATGTCCTCGAGCCACGGACGCCAGTGGGCGAGTGGCGCCCGCGACGCCGCAGCCGCCAGGACCTTGTCGTCGATGCGGTTGAGCTCGAGCGTGAAGAACAGGAGATCCGAGCTCGCCGCCGTCAGGCGCTCCTGCGTGTCGCCGTAGAACTTGCCGCGCTTCGGGTCCGTCGTGTCGCCCGAATAGACGAGCCCGGCGTAGGACATGAGCCGGCCGAGAAGATCCTCCAGCTTCTCGTAGCGGGCGACCACCGCCGCGAGCTGCTCGCTCGCATCCGGCGCCGCCGCCATCGCGGCGAGCTTGCCCCGATAGGCGGCGGCGAAGGCCTTGCACTCCTCCTCCGCCTGCGTGAGATCGTCGGCGAAGGCCTGCGAATCCATGCCCGGATAGAGATGCGACAGGTCCCATTCCGGCAGGCCGCCGAGCGTGTTGCCGTCCCGCGCCTGCGCGCCCGTGCTGCTGTTCGTCATCGTCTTCCTGTCGTTGTCCGCTGCCCCGCATGCCCTTGCCGGCCGCGGGACGATTCCGTTTCGGGCCGATCATCGGGCTTTGAACCGCGATGATCAACGCCGCGACGCGATGCAAGATCCGGCGGCCGCGCGCGGCTGCGTTAACAAGAGCTTTACCGTTCTCGCCCAGCATCGCCCCGAAACGGAACACAGCCGGGCGATTGAGCGAGATGACGACGATCCTGATCGTGGACGACGACCCGGTGCAACGCCGCCTCGTCGAGGGCATGGTGCGGCGCTTCGGCTATGAGCCGCTCATCGCGAGCTCGGGCGAGGAGGCGCTCACGCGGATGACCGGCGGCCAGCCGCCCGTCGATCTCGTGCTGCTCGACCTCGTCATGCCCGATCTCGACGGCATGGGCGTGCTCTCGGCGATGCGCGAGAAAGGCATCGCGCTGCCCGTCATCGTGCAGACCGCGCACGGCTCCATCGAAACCGTCGTCTCGGCCATGCGGGCGGGGGCGGCGGACTTCGTCGTCAAGCCGGTGGGGGCGGAGCGCCTGCAGGTCTCCATCGCCAACGCCCTGCGCACGGATGCGCTGGAGGACGAGATCCGCCGCATGAAGCGGCGCGTCGAGGGCGCCCTCTCCATCCGCGACATCGCCACGCGCAGCGAGGCCATGCGGCGGGCGTTGCACCTCGCCGAGCGCGCGGCGCGCTCGGGCATCCCGGTGCTCATCGAGGGCGAATCGGGCGTCGGCAAGGAGGTGCTGGCCCGCGCCATCCAGGGCTCGGGCGAGCGCAAGGGCAAGCCCTTCGTCACCGTCAACTGCGGCGCCATTCCCGAGAACCTCGTGGAATCGACCCTGTTCGGCCACGAGAAAGGTGCCTTCACCGGCGCCACGGAAAAACATGCCGGCAAGTTCGTCGAGGCGAGCGGGGGCACGCTCTTCCTCGACGAGATCGGCGAACTGCCGCTCGACGCGCAGGTCAAGCTCCTGCGCGCCATCCAGGAGGGCGAGGTCGATCCGGTCGGCGGGCGCCGGCCGGTCAAGGTCGACATCCGCCTGATCTCGGCGACGAACCGCAGCCTGCTCGACCTCGTCAAGCAGGGCCGCTTCCGCGAGGATCTCTACTACCGCCTCAACGTCTTCCCGATGACCCTGCCGCCGCTGCGCGCGCGGCGCGAGGACATCCCGGAGCTTGCCCTCGGCTTCCTCGCCCGCTTCGCCGCCGAGGAGGGCAAGCGCGTGCGCGCCATCGCGCCAGAGGCCATGGCGCTCATCACCCGTTACGACTGGCCGGGCAACGTGCGCCAGCTCGAGAATGCGATCTTCCGCGCCGTCGTCCTCGCCGACGGGCCCGAGCTGACGGTGGCGGAGTTCCCGCAGATCGCGAGCCAGGTCGACGGCTATGCGGTCGACATCCCGCCCGCCCCCGTGGGGCCGGCGCCCGCCCCTGCCCCGGCGCGCGAGATCGTCCATGTCGAGGTCCGCGATCCGGGCAGCCTGCGCCTCCTCGACGACATCGGCGACGTACGCCCGCTCGCCGACATCGAGGCCGACGCCATCCGCTTCGCCCTCAGCCACTATCGCAGCCACATGTCCGAGGTGTCGCGCAAGCTCGGCATCGGCCGCTCGACGCTCTACCGCAAGCTCAAGGAACTCGGCCTCGCCGAGGCCGCGGATGGGGACGCGGACGGAACCATCGAATGAAGACGGCAGGTATGACAGCACACGGTGCCGAACCTCTCACCATGCGAATCGTTTACAAGACAGCCGGTCCGGCCGACACGGCGGCCGGACCGGCGGGAAAGGGGGCACTCATGCGGGCAAGCGCTGCAGCGTGCATCGTCGCCGTTGGCACCGGTCTTCTGACCGCCACCATCGCGGGCCGCGCAGCGGCCGAGCCGGCTTTGCCGGCGCAGTCCGAGAGCCTCGTCCTGCCCACCCCGCCCGCTGCGGCGGTCGACGTGACGGACATCGCCCCAACGGAGCCCGAGGCGCCTCGGCCTGCAACGCCCTCGCCCGCACGCGCGGACGCGCTAGCCCCGCCCGATCTGCTCGCCCCGCCCGATCTCCCGGACATCGCGGTGTCGATCACCGCGGACGAGCCCTCCGTCGCCCTGGCCGGCCGCATCCTCGATGCGCGCGACTGGGCGCTGCCGCGCCTCGGCGAGGAGCAGCGCAGGGCGGTCCGCGCCTTCTACGAGGCGCGCGGCTTCAATCCCCTGTGGATCGCGAACGGCGCCTTCACGCCGGCGGCCCGCAAGGTCATGGCGGTGCTTCAGGGCGCGGCGGCCGACGGGCTCGACCCTGCCGATTATCCGCTGCCGCAGGTCGATGGCCTCGAGGGCGACAACCGTGGCAAGGCGCTCGCCGATGCCGACCTGAAGCTCACCGCGGCCGTCGTCCTCTATGCGCGCGATGCGCGCGGCGGGCGCATCGAGCCCACGAAGCTGTCGAAGCTGCTGACGCCGACGCGCGAACTGCCCGAGGCGGGCGACGTGCTGGAGCGCCTCGGCGCCGCCGCGGATCCCGGTGCCGCGCTCGCGGCCTACAACCCGCAGCACGCGCAATATGCGGCGCTGAAGCGCAAGCTCGCGGAGGTGCGCTCCGAGCGGCCGGCGCAGACGCCCATGGTGCGCGTGCCCAAGGGCCCGGCGCTGCGGCTCGGCATGCAGGACGAGCGCGTGCCGCTCATCCGCGCCCGCTTCGGCCTCGACGTGACGCCGGACGGCGACCACACCTATGACGAGAAAGTGGCGGCCGCCGTCGCCGACTTCCAGCGCGAGCACGGGCTCGCCGCCGATGGCATCCTGGGCGCGCAGACGCTGGCGGCGCTCGGCGGCGGCGTGACGACGAGCGGCCGCCTCGAGGCCGACATCCTCGCCAACATGGAGCGCTGGCGCTGGCTGCCGGCCGACCTCGGCGACCGGCACATCTCCGTCAACATCCCCGCCTACATGGTCCGCGTCCTCGACCGCGGCGAGGTGATCCACGAGGCGCGCGTCATCGTCGGCAAGCCGGAGACGCCGACGCCCGTCTTCTCGGACGTGATGCGGCACGTCGTCGTCAATCCCTACTGGAACGTGCCGCCGTCGATCCTGCGCAACGAGTTCCTGCCGCGCATGGCCCAGGACCCGGACTATGCGGCGCGCCGCGGCTACGAGGTGATTCGGCGCGGCAACAGCATTTCGATTCGCCAGCCGCCCGGGGAGCGCAACGCGCTCGGCCACATCAAGTTCATGTTCCCCAACCAGCACGCCGTCTACCTGCACGACACGCCCAGTCGCTCCCTCTTCAAGCGCGGCGAGCGCGCCTTCAGCCACGGCTGCGTGCGGGTGGACGATCCCTTCACCTTCGCCGAGATCGTCCTCGGCGAAGCCTGGCCGCAGTCGCGGATGAAGAAGCTGATCGGCAAGAGCGAGCGCCTCGTGCGTCTCCCCGAACTTATCCCCATCCATCTCACCTATTTCACCCTCGTCGTCACCGACGAAGGCAAGCTCGTCCGCTACCCGGATATCTATAGCCACGACCAGCGTGTCGCGGCCGCGCTCCGCGATTTGCACTGAACGTGGCGGCAGGAGCGAGCGATCGGCATTATTTTGCCATCGTCTCGCCTTAACCGGTTCTTGTCCGCAGCCGGCCCCGGCGCTAACCTTGCGTTAAGGCTTTGCGGTAAGAGTTCGTTCATCGTTTGACTGACGGCCGCGTTCCAGGCCGTCTCAGCAACGGATGAGTTGGCTTTGTATTCGACACGCTTCAGGCAAGCGTTGTCCCGGGTAGGGCCTTGTTCGCGTGCCGCGTGCAAGATCCTGATCGCCTGTGCCGCGGTCGTCGCCGGGACCCGCAGTCTCCAGGATGCGGTCGCCAATGGCGACACGCGGGCGATCAGCCTGTACCAGACCCATACCAAGGAAAGCGTGACCGTTACCTTCAAGCGCAACGGGGTCTATGACCGCGAGGCGCTGGAGAAGCTCAACTGGATCCTGCGCGACTGGCGCCGGGACGAGCCCATCGCCATGGACCCCAAGCTGTTCGACGTGGCCTGGGCCGTGCACCGCGAGGTGGGCTCGCGCCAGCCGCTCCATGTCGTCTCAGGCTACCGCGCGCCGGAGACCAACGCCATGCTGCGCCGCCGCTCCAGCGCGGTCGCCAAGCAGAGCCAGCACATGCGCGGCAAGGCGATGGACTTCTACCTGCCCGACGCCAACATGGCCCAGGTGCGCGCCATCGCGATGCGGCTGCAGCGCGGCGGCGTCGGCTATTATCCGACGGCCTTCAACCCCTTCGTGCATCTCGACGTCGGCAGCGTGCGCTCGTGGCCGCGCATGACGCGCGACCAGCTCTCGCGCCTCTTCCCCGACGGCAAGACCGTGCACATTCCCGCCGACGGCAAGCCGATGGCGGGCTATGAGCTCGCCCGCGCCGAGATCATGTCGCGCGGCGATGCCGTCGCCGGCTCCTACACGGCCTATGCCGAAGCCGAATCGGCCCAGCCGAGCGGCTCGCGCAAGAGCTTCTGGGCTTCCCTCTTCGGCCTCGAGGAGGAGGAGGACGAGGATTTCGCCAAGCCGAACGGCAACACGCGCACGCGGGTCGCCTCCTCCGGCGCCGCTCCCTCGGGCGGCGATGCGGCGGTCGCCGACAACAGCAACGTGTCCTTCTTCCTGCGCGACCGGCGCGGCGGCAGCGCGCCGGCAGCGCAGCCGCAGGCGCCCCGTCCCACCGCGGTGGCGGCCGTCGCGCCTCAGGCGCAGCCGCAGGTCGCCCAGGTTCCAGCAGCAGCGGCCCCGGCAACGGCGCCTCTGCCCCAGGCCCGGCCGGACGACATCGCCCCTGCAGCCGCTCCGGCCGCCGAGGCGCCCGTCGCCCTCGCCCTGGCGCCCGTGCCGCCGCGTCGGCCCGAGGATGCCATCGCCTCCGTCAACGCCATCGCCGCGACGGCCGTCGTCGCGAATGTTCCCGTGCCGCCCAGCCGGCCGGTCAGCTTCGCCGCCGCCGGCCTCGGCTCGCAGGAGATCGGCACGCGCGCCTCGTCCGACGAGAGCGGCGCCCTCGCGGCCCTCGCCGCGGCAGCGGCCACCCGTCCGCCCGCGACCCGCGTCGCCGGCCTCGTGCCGATGGCCTATGCCGCGGCCGACGTGCCGGTCCCGCCCATCCGGCCCGGCCTCACCGCCGCCGTCTCGCCGGCCGTCGCCGAGGAGGCGAGGCCCGCGCCCCAGGTGCGCCGTCCTGTCGCCGCGGCGGCCGTGCCCCGCGTCCTGCGCCCGCTCTTCGGCGGCGATCCCGTCGAGCCGCCGACTCCCTCCTCTCGCATCGCGATGGCCCACGCGGCCGCCGACACCTCCCCGGCACCCGTACCGGCAGGCCGGCTCGCGGCAGCGGCCTTCACGCTCGCGCTGCCGCTTCGGACCGACGGTCCGGAGGCCCCGCAACCCTGAGGCGCAGCGGCGCGAACCCGGACAACAAAAAGCCCCGGCAGGACCGGGGCTTTTTGTTGGGCCGGTGCGGCAGCCTCGCGGCGCCTCACATGCCGAGCGCCTGCATGTAGAGCTCGAGGATCGCCTCTTCTTCCTGGCGCTCCTCCGGCGGCTTCTTGCGCATGCTGACGAGCCTGCGGATCGCCTTGGTGTCGAAGCCGCGTCCCTTGGCTTCGCCATAGACCTCCTTGATGTCGCCCGCGATGGCCGCCTTCTCCTCCTCGAGCCGCTCGATGCGCTCGATGAACTGCTTCAATTCCTCGGCGGCAACGCCACTGTCGGCAACGTCGTTGACCATATGTCTCTTCCGTCTCACTGATTGGAAACGGGCGACCTCCGGCCGCCCGCGCGCGAGCCGCGCAGACTAGTGGCTCCGGCGCGGATTGGAAGAGGGCGGGGGCGCTCGCCTGCCGCATGTCCCCGCTATCCCGGTGTCAAGGCCGGATCAGCCGTGGCCATGGCCCGCTTTGGTGAAGGCTGCCTTCTGCTCCGGCGTCGCCTCCTTCTGGTAGCGCTCCTTCCAGTCCTCGTAGGGCATGCCGTAGACATGCTCGCGCGCATTCGCCCGGTCGAGCGTCAGCGAACGCTCGGCGGCCGCTTCCTCGAGCCAGTTGGACAGGCAGTTGCGGCAGAAGCCGGCGAGGTTCATGAGGTCGATGTTCTGCACGTCGGTGCGCTCGCGCAGGTGCTTCACGAGCCTGCGGAAGACCGCAGCCTCGAGTTCGGTCATCGTATGGGCGTCGATCTGCTGCATTGCCGCTCTCCTTCCTCGCCGGTCCGGCCGTCGCGAGGAACAATGGTGACGAAAGCCGCAACTTGCCATAGGAGGGTCGGGACCGCGACCTCCCGCTGCCGACCGCCGGTGCCCCCTTGAGCGTCACCTCGCCCTCCAAGGCCACGCATTCGCCCTCGCCGCTCGCGCTCGGCGCGCTCTTCGCCGCGGCGCTCGCCATGGGCGTGTCACCCGTCCTCGTGCGGCTTGCCGACGTCGGGCCCTTCGCCAGCGCCTTCTGGCGCGTGGCGCTCGCCTTGCCCATCCTCTGGGTCTGGATGCAGGCGGAGGAGCGCGGCCGCAGGGCCGCGCCGTCACGCCCCTTCGGCCGCGGCACCGTGCTCGCGGGCCTGTTCTTCGCCGGCGACCTGTTCTTCTGGCATCTCGCCATCATGAACACGACGATCGCCAACGCCACCTTCTTCGCGACGACGGCGCCGCTCTTCGTCGTGCTGGCGAGCTGGCTCGTGCTGCGCCGCCGGGTCGCCGGGCCGGTTCTCGTCGGCCTCGCCTTCTGCCTCGCGGGCGGGGCGGCCCTCATCGGCCAGAGCCTCGACATCGCGCCGCAGCGGCTTGTGGGCGACGGCTTCGGCATCGCCACGGCCGTCTTCTTCGGTTTCTACTTCCTCGCCGTCGAACATGCGCGCAAGACGACCGGGGCCGCCCGCGTCACCTTCGAATCGAGCCTCATCACCGCCGCCATCCTGCTCGTCGTGGCCCTCGTCATGGAGCCGCACATCCTGCCGCGAAGCGGCTGGGGCCTTGCCGTTCTCGTCGCGCTCGCCTGGTTCAGCCACGCCGGCGGCCAGGGGCTGCTCGCCTTTGCCCTCGGGCACCTGCCGGCCACCTTCTCCTCCCTCGTCATCTTCCTGGAAGCGGTCTTCGCCGCGGCCTGCGGCTGGCTGATCGCGGGCGAGGCCTTGACGCTGGTGCAAACCGCAGGCGGACTGCTCATCCTGTTCGGCATCTGGCTCGCGCGGCCGAAAGCCCCGCGCACCGCAGTGGAACGACAATCGCCTGTGCCGCACTAGGGCCGGGCGCCGGGAGGAACGAGGGAGAACGACATGGCCGAGGGCTTGGGCGACGAAGGCATGGCGGACCTGAACGCGGCGCATCTGTCGGGCCCCGTCGGCGCGCGCCGCGCCGTGCTGGAGGCGGTCTTCGAGGCTGCCGTCGCAGCCGCCCATCCGCGCCTCTGCCTGCCGCAGCACCTGCCTCCCCCGCCGGCCAGCGGGCGCATCATCCTGCTCGCGGCCGGCAAGGCCGCCGCATCGATGACGGTCGTCGCCGAGGAATTCTACGAGAGCGAATACCGCCTCCCGCGCGAGCGCATGACCGGCATCGCCGTGACGCGGCACGGCTACGGCCAGCCCACGCAATGGATCGAGATCGTCGAGGCCGGGCACCCCGTGCCGGACGCCGCCGGCCTTGCCGCCACGGAGCGGGCGCTCGCCCTCGCCGCGGGGGCGCATAAGGAAGACCTCGTGCTCGTGCTTCTGTCCGGTGGCGGCTCCGCCAACTGGATCGCGCCGGCCGGCAACCTGACGCTGGCGGAGAAGCAGGGCATCACGCGCGCGCTGCTGCGCTCCGGCGCCTCGATCGACGAGATCAACGCCGTGCGCAAGCACCTGTCGCGCATCAAGGGTGGGCGCCTCGCCCGCTGCGCCGCCCCGGCGACGATCCTGACCCTCGCCATTTCCGACGTGCCGCGCGACGACCCCTCGACGATCGCCTCCGGCCCGACGGTGCCGGACCCGACGACGCTCGCCGAGGCGCGCGCCATCGCCGCGCGCCGGGGCGTTCCCCTCACCGCCTCGGCCGAGGCGTTGCTCGACGATCCGGCCAACGAATCGCCCAAGGCCGGCGACCCGGCCTTCGCCCACAGCCGCTTCGAGATCATCGCCCGCCCGGCCGACTCGATCGCACTCGCGGCGCGCACCGCGCGAGACGCCGGTTATGAGCCGATCGTCCTCGGCGCCGACCTCGAGGGCGAGGCGCGCGAGGTCGCGGCCGACCATGCGCGGCAGGCGCTCGCCCTGCGCGAGGCCGGACGCCGGGCCGCCATCATCTCCGGCGGGGAACTGACGGTGACGCTGAAGGGCAAGGGACGCGGCGGCCCCAACCAGGAATACGCTTTGGCGCTCGCCCTCGCCCTCGACGGCGCGGCGGGCATCTCCGCCCTCGCCGGCGACACCGACGGCACGGACGGCGGCGGCGGCGCCGCCAGCGACCCGGCAGGCGCCATCGTCGACGAGACGACTATCGCGCGTGCACGCGGCCTTGGCCTCGATCCCGCCGCATCTCTGGCCGACAACGACTCGACGCGCTTCTTCGAAGCCCTCGGCGACCTTCTCCTGCCCGGTCCCACACGCACCAACGTCAACGATTGTCGCGTGATCCTCGTCGACGACCGCTAGGATGCGCCGGTGCGGACGACGAGGAGCGCGTTGACATTCCATGCCGCGACGCTCAAGACCTGTATCGATTAGATGCTCGATTTGCCGATGAAAACCGATCGCTCGCATTCTCTGCCCCGGCTGCGAAAGCTCGCCCTCAGCGTCCTCGCGCTGGCGCCGCTCGCACTCGCCGTCGGGGCCGTGTCGCCCGCCCGGGCGGACCTGCGCATCTGCAACATGACAGGGGCGCGCGTCGGCGTCGCGCTCGGCTATCGCGATCCGCAGGGCTGGATGACCGAAGGCTGGTGGAACATCGACGAGCGCAAGTGCGAGACGCTGCTCAAGGGGCCGCTCGCCGGGCGTTTCTACTACATCTACGCACTCGACTATTCCGGCGGCGGGGAATGGGGCGGCCGCTCCTTCCTGTGCACGCGCGACCGCGAGTTCTCCATTCGCGGCATCGATAATTGCCTCGCCCGGGGCTACGAGCGGACCGGGTTCTTCGAGGTCGACACGGGCCAGCAGAAGAGCTGGACCGTCCAGCTCACGGACAGCAACAGAGCAGCCGAGGTGCGTAGATGAGACGGATGCGGCGCGTAAAGATCCTGGCCACCCTCGGACCCGCGTCCAACGACCCGGCCATGATCGCCCGGCTGCACGAAGCCGGGGCGGACGTCTTCCGCATCAACATGAGCCACACCTCGAAGGATGGCCTCGCCGAGCGCGTCGCCGCCATCCGCGGCGTCGAGCAGCGCGCGGGCCGGCCCATCGGCATCCTGGTCGACCTGCAGGGCCCGAAGCTGCGCATCGGCACCTTCGCCAAGGATGCCGCGATGCTGTCGGCGGGCGAGCGCTTCGTCCTCGATTCCGACCCCAAGCCCGGCACGGCCAAGCGCGTGCACCTGCCGCACCCCGAGATCCTCGCGGCGCTCGAGCCCGGCCATGCCATCATCATCGACGACGGCAAGATCCGGCTCGAGGTGGAGAGCGTCGGCAAGGGCAAGGCCACCACGCGCGTCGTGGTGGGGGGCAAGATCTCCAACCGCAAGGGCGTCAGCCTGCCCGACACGACGATCCCGGTCTCCGCCATGACGGAGAAGGACCGCACCGATCTCGAGGCGGCCGTCAACATCGGCGTCGACTGGATCGCTCTGTCCTTCGTGCAGCGGCCGGAGGACATCGCCGAGGTGCGCAAGGTCGCGCGCGGGCGGGCGCTCGTCATGGCAAAGATTGAGAAGCCCCAGGCGGTCGCCCGCCTCGACGAGATCATCGAGGTCTCCGATGCGCTCATGGTCGCCCGCGGTGACCTCGGCGTCGAGATGCCGCTCGAGAAGGTGCCCGGCATCCAGAAGCTCATCACCCGCAGCGCCCGCCGCTGGGGCAAGCCCGTCGTCGTGGCGACGCAGATGCTCGAATCGATGATCACCTCGCCGGTCCCGACGCGCGCGGAGGTGTCGGACGTCGGCACTGCCGTCTTCGAGGGTGCGGACGCCATCATGCTGTCGGCCGAGAGCGCGGCGGGCGAGTATCCGGTCGAGGCGGTGGCGACGATGAACCGCATCGCCGAGGAGATCGAGCGCGACAGCAACTACCGCGCCATCATCAATGCCCAGCGCGCCGAGCCCGAGGCGACGGGCGCGGACGCCATCGCCTCCGCCGCGCGCTCGATAGCCGAGACGCTGGACCTCAAGGCCATCGTCGCCTGGACCTCCTCCGGCGCCACGGGCCTGCGCATCGCGCGCGAGCGCCCGCAGACGCCGCTGCTCGCCCTGACCCCGAACGCCGATGCGGGACGGCGCCTCGCCCTCGTCTGGGGCGTGCATCCCATCGTGACCGAGGATGCCCGCGACATCGACGACATGGCCGACCGCGCCTGCGACATCAGCCGCGATGCGGGCTATGCCGAGACCGGTCAGCGCGTCATCATCGTGGCGGGCGTGCCCTTCGGCACGCCGGGCGCGACGAACATGGTGCGCGTCGCCTTCGTCGCCCCGGAAGGGGGCGCGCTCGGCCACGGCAATACGTCGCGCAAGGCCTGACACCAGGCTGGCAGCAGATCCGGCTCAAACGGGCTGACACGGGCGCCACGCGCGCCCGTGGGCGCCTGGCGCCCTCTGGTGCGTGTCAGATGTCCCGGCCGTCGACGTCGGGCGCCAGCCGCTCCACGGCGGCCTTCACCGCCTCCAGGTGCGGGTGGACGGCCAGCGCCTGACGATAGGC
Source organism: Chelatococcus caeni (assembly GCF_014196925.1). Lineage (GTDB taxonomy): Bacteria > Pseudomonadota > Alphaproteobacteria > Rhizobiales > Beijerinckiaceae > Chelatococcus_A > Chelatococcus_A caeni. The sequence goes on from NZ_JACIEN010000008.1 coordinate 42,918, forward strand.
GCGCAGGGCGAGCACCTTCTCCTCGTCCACCTCGAAAAGCCGGCCGAGGGCCGTCCAGGCCTCGTAGTGGCGCGGCTCGCGGGCGATAGCCTGCTGGAGGTCGAGAATGGCCTGCCGGCGATCCCCCAGCATGCCGAAGAGCGTCGCGCGCTTCGCCCAGGCCTCGGCCCAGCCCGCCTCGATGACGACGACCCGGTCGAGCAGCTCGATCGCCAGCGGCGGGTTGCCCGAGCGCGCGGCGACGAGCGCCCGGCTCATCAGGAGGTCGGCCGTATCGGAGCCGGAGCGCAGCCACTGGCGCTCGATGAGGCGGGCGATACCCGCCGCCTCGGCCGCGTCACCGCTGTTGCCGAGCCGCTCGAACAGCTGGTCGAGCTGCGCCGCACGCCGCGCCTCGGGCGATACAGGCCGCTCTGCGCTCTTCGGCGCCTCCCGCCGCTCGGAGCCCTGCGACTGGGCCGCAACGCCGCTCCACGGCGGAACGGCAAGGGCCATCCCCATCGAAAGAAGCACAAGCGGGCGGATTGCGCGTGTCATGAGAATGAGCCTAGCGCGCCGCGCCCCGGGGGCAAGGCCCCTCGCGGACACGTCGCCGTGAGCTGCGGCCCGTCGCGCCAACGCCAAAAGCCCGGCGTCATCGCCGGGCTCTCCGTTTTTCATGCAAGACCGCCGAAGCGGCCGGACGCTTGGCCCGGGCGTCAGCCCTGGCGCGCCTTGAAGCGCTTCTGCGTCTTGTTGATGATGTACACGCGGCCCTTGCGACGGACCAGCTGGTTGTCGCGGTGGCGCTCGCGCAGAGACTTGAGCGAATTGCGGATCTTCATCGTCCGATCTCCGTACGGCGCGGCTCCAGCGAACCTCGGCCGTCCTCAAAAAAATGGTGGGCGCGACAGGGATCGAACCTGTGACCCCTACGATGTCAACGTAGTGCTCTCCCGCTGAGCTACGCGCCCTTCGGACGACGCTTTCGCGACGTCCTCATGTGGGCCGCGGATATAGCGGCTTGTGGCGGGGTGCGCAAGCCGTCCGCGAAAAATACTCAGGCGGCGAGCAACTTTTCCACTTCCGACACCAGTTCGCGCAGGTGGAAGGGCTTGGACAGCACCTTGGCGTCCTTCGGCGCCTGCGAATCGGGGTTGAGCGCGACCGCCGCGAAACCGGTGATGAACATCACCTTGATGTCGGGGTCGAGCTCGGTGGCGCGCCGCGCCAGCTCGATGCCGTCCATCTCCGGCATGACGATGTCGGTGAGCAGCAGTTCGAACGGCTCCTCCCGCAGGCGATTGTAGGCCGACAGCCCGTTGTCAAAGGACACCACCTCGTAGCCCGCGTTCTGCAGGGCCTTGACGAGGAAGCGCCGCATGTCGTTGTCGTCTTCGGCGAGAAGGATCTTGCTCATGGCGCACGCGTCGAAAGTGATCGGGCGGGCTGCGGGCTCGGATCTGCCGTGCCGCGCTGCCCGGCCGAGAGGTTAGTGGCACGTCCGTCGCCGGACAATGCTCCGTCCGAGCTGCCGACGCCGTGCCCTACCGTCTAGCCACGCTCCTCGTAAAAAAGGCGTGAAAAACCACGCATGACGTACGGCGCGGCACGGATCGCACGGGCGCCAGGCGACGCGGCGATGGACGACGCGCCGGCAAATCGGCCACAATCGCCGTTCGAGACGGCCCTGCCCGCGGGCGCCGTCGTCCCCGTATCAGCGTCATGGTCCCCGATGTCGTCTCCGATCGAGCCGGAACTCGCAGTCCCCTTCACGGTCGTCGAACCGTCCGATCAAACGGTGCCGCTCGTCTTCAATGCGCCCCACGCCGGCGCCGTCTACCCGCAGAGCTTCGTCGACGGCGCCCGTCTCGATCCGCTCGCCCTGCGCCGTTCGGAGGATGCCTATGTGGACGCGCTCTTCGCCGGCATGGGCGCTCTCGGCGCGCCGATGCTCGTCGCCCGCTTTCCCCGCGCCTATCTCGACGTGAACCGCGAGCCCTACGAGCTCGACCCGCGCATGTTCGACGGCCGGCTGCCGCCCTATGCCAACACGCGCTCGCTGCGCGTCGCGGGCGGGCTCGGCACCATCCCGCGCATCGTGGGCGACGGGCAGGAGATCTATCCCGGCAAGCTCCCCGTGGCCGAGGCCATGCGCCGCATCGAATGGCTTTACAAGCCCTACCACCGCGCCCTCAGGCAGATCGTGATGCGCACCCAGCGCCGGTTCGGCTCGGTCCTGCTCGTCGACTGCCATTCGATGCCCTCCTCAAGCGTGACGCGGGACGAGAACTCGCGCGCCGACATCGTCATCGGCGATCGATTCGGCACGAGCTGCGCCGCGGCGACCAGCGACAGGGTCGCGCAGTCCTTCGAGCGCCTCGGCTATCGCGTGGCCCGCAACCGCCCCTATGCCGGCGGCTTCATCACCGAGCACTACGGCGAGCCCGCGGCCGGCCGGCATGCCCTGCAGGTAGAGATCAACCGCAGCCTCTACATGGACGAGCGGACGATGCAGCGCACGGAGGGTTTCGCCCGCCTCGCGAGCGACATCACCGAGGTCTTCTCCCTCATCGCCGAGACGGCCGGCGCGGATCTCACCGAGCGGCGCCTGGCTGCCGAATAGCCGGCGCTCGCCGTCAGCCCCGTCAGTCCGGCGCCAGGCAAGAAAAAAGGCCGCACACTTGCGTGCGCGGCCCAAGTCTAGGGAGGAAACGCCCAAGGAGGGCAGCGGCACCGCGACGGAACATCGCCGTACCGCACTGCAACAACATGCCACCGCACCGCACAAAAAGCAAGGGTGATTGACCTATTTTTTTGTGCCCCCGGGATCGCGATCCCGGCCGGGGTGGGGGTCGTGTGCGAGGACGTAGGTAATGAGTGCGGCCGCAATTGCAAGGGCCAGCAAGGAAAAGACAGCCTTGTAGGCCTCTTGTGGATAGTGCCCGAGGGGGCCACGGCCGAAGAGGTCCATGAGCCGCCCCGTCACCGTCTGCATCACGAAGACGCCGCCCATGGTGCCGATGTTCATCAGCGTGATGCCGCGACCTATAAGATTTTGAGGAAAAAGAGATTTCCCGTGCGCCATGACCGGCGGCGTGTAGGCCACGGCCGCCCCGAAGACGACTAGCCAGACGACCACCGAGACCGGGCCGAGAGGCATGAGGGCAGCGTAGGCGAGGCATGCGATGGTTGCAGAGGCGCCAAGCACGACCGGGGGTTTGTACCCGCGGAAGAGCCGGTCAGCCGCTCCCCAGAGGAAGAGGGCGGCGATCTGCGTCGCCGAGGCCGCGAAGAGCGCGACACCGCGCCGCTCGAGGTCGAAGCCGTACACGTCGCTCAGGAACGGCCCCGCCCACAGGCCGATGACGGTGCCGAAGGCCGCATAGCCGGTCGCGTGCATCAGGAAGAGCGGCCAGAACGAGCGCACGCGCACCGCCTCGCGCACGCCGGCGAGCGCCATGCGCCACGATTCGCGGCCGGCCCATGCGGTGACGGCGGGACCGCGCACGCCGAGGAAGACCGCGAGGCCCGCGGCCGTCGCAAAGGCCGCGACGACCAGAAAGCTGGCCCGCCAGCCGATCGATTCGGCGGCGAAGGCGAGCGGGGCGGTGGCGGCGAGCGTGCCGAAATTGCCGATGCTGAGCTGGATGCCGGTGAGGAAGGCGAAGCGCTCGGGCGGGAAGAGGCGGGCATAGATGGCGAGCGGCGCCATGAAGAAGCTGGAGCAGCCGATGCCGAGGAGAAGCCGCGCGCCGACCAGCATTGTCGCGTCCCGCGCCAGCGCGAAGAGCAGGACGCCGGCCACCGCGATCAGGGAGCACACCAGCATGACGCGGCGCGGCCCGTAGCGGTCGATGGAGATGCCGACCGGGATCTGCGCCGCCGCGAAGGTCAGGAAGAAGCCGCTGGAAAGAAGCCCGAGATCGGTGGCGGAGAGCGAAAGGTCCGCGGCGAGATTCGGTGCGATGACGCCGATCGAGTTGCGCAGGAACTGGCTGACGCTGTAGATGCCCGCGAGCACCGCGATGAGCAGCACCGCCTGGCTTCCCACCGGCGTCGTGCCGGCATCCGCCGGGATCTGACCATCCTTCATGCCCGCTCCTCCCGCCTCGCGCTCCACCGGGCGCATGGCCTGTCGTTCGTTCCTCTCTTTCTAAACGGCCCCGCCCGCGATAAGACCCCTCTGCAACGCAGCCCTGCCCGCGTGAGGTGCGAGGCTCGTGCACGGCTGGCGGAGGGGATGGGAATGGCAGCGGTCGACTTCAGCGCCTTCATGGACGAGCTCGCAACCGTGTCCGGGCGCGCCATCCTGCCCTTCTTCCGCACCGCCCTGATGGCCGAGAACAAGGCGCTCGGCGACAGGTTCGACCCGGTGACGGAGGCGGACCGCGCGGCCGAGGCCGCCATGCGCCAGCTCATCCGCCGGCAGTTTCCCCAGCACGGCATCTGCGGCGAGGAGTTCGGCGACGAGCGCACGGATGCCGACTACGTGTGGGTGCTCGATCCCATCGACGGCACGCGCGCCTTCATCTCGGGCCTGCCACTGTGGGGCACGCTCATCGGCCTCACCCACCGCAGCGCGCCCGTCTACGGCCTCATGCACCAGCCCTTCACGGGCGAGCGCTTCTACGGTGGCGGCAGGAGTGCCGGCTACAAGGGCCCCATGGGTGCGCGTACGCTCAAGACGCGGCGCTGCGCGAGCCTGGCCGAGGCGACCCTCTCGACCACCTCCCCCTCTCTCTTCGATGCGGACGAGCGCCCGCGCTACGAGCGGGTCGAGCGGGAGACGCGCCTCGTGCGCTACGGCTATGACTGCTACGCCTATTGCATGGTCGCGGCCGGCCACATCGACCTCGTCATCGAGGCCGGGCTGAAGCCCTACGACATCGTCGCCCTGGTGCCGATCATCGAGGGGGCCGGCGGCGTCGTCACCAACTGGCAGGGCGATTCACCGGCAGCGGGCGGCACGGTCGTCGCCGCGGGCGACCCGCGGATTCACGAAGCCGCGCTCAAGCTGCTCTCGGCCTGATCCGGCAGCGCCCCTTCCGAGCCGGGCACGAAGGCGTCGAAGGCGGCCCAGAACTGGTCGCGGATGCCGTCGCGCTCCATCAGGATCTCGTGCCGGGCACCGGGAATCACGATGGCGCGGCCCGTCTTGAGGCGGGCGGCGAAACGCTCGGTCGCCGGTGTCGAGACCACCGGATCGGCCCCGGCCGCGACGACGAGCACCGGCGTCCTGATCTCGAGCGCGAAATTCGGATCGGCGAAGGCGCCCATGGCGCGATAGGCGGCGTCGAGCCACGCCACGGTCGGATCGCCGATGGCAAGCTCGGGGGCCCGGGCGGCCACCTCGGCATTGCGCGCATAGCGCACCGGGTCCGACGTCAGCCGGTTGCCCGCGAAGGGCTTCGTGGAGATCGACGTGGCGCCGCCACCGGGGACGTAGCTCGCCCCGAAGCCGCAGGCATCGAGCATCTCGGACAGGAGGCGCGCGGCGCGCGGCCAGGGCACCATGGCGATGTCGATCATCGGCGCGGCCGCGACGAGGCGGGCGAAGGGCGTCTTCTTCCCCCTCAGCGCGTGCAGGAGGATCGTCCCGCCCATGGAATGGGCGAGCAGGAAATAGGGCGGCGGGCAGCGCGGCAGGATGACCTGATCGAGGATGGCCGCAAGGTCGCGCTCATAGAGCGAGAAGTCGTCGACGTGGCCCTTGCGCGGGTTGGCGAGGTCGCGCTGCGAGCCGCCCTGCCCGCGCCAGTCGAAGGCGACGACCGCAAAGCCGCGGCGGCGCAGGTCCGCCACCGTCTCGAAATATTTCTCGATGAACTCCGCCCGGCCCTGCACGAGCAAGACCGTGCCACGCGTCCGGCGCGCCGTCGCCCGCCAGCGCACGGCGCGCAGCACGATGCCGTCCGCGGTGGTCACCGGCGTGATCACCGGCTGGCTCGGCACCGGGTTCAGCTCTGTCGCGACGAGTTCCATCGCCCCCTCCCACCGCCCGTTTGCGGCCTCTCGCTGCCGGTTATAGCCGCTGCACCCGCCCCGTCGCCACAGGTCTTGAAAGACCGGCCGGGCGCCACCAACTCTCTGGCGTGCAGGCCACTGACGGCTGCACGGTGGGATGCCTGGCCGTTTCAGGCGGGCATTGTCCGCATATCGCTTCAAATGGAGGATGTGCCATGCGTCAATTCGATCTGTCCCCCCTCTACCGCTCGACGGTCGGCTTCGACCGTCTGTTCTCGATGCTCGATCAGGTTGCCGGCGTCGACAGCTCCCCGAGCTATCCGCCCTACAACATCGAGCGAACCGGCGAAGATGCGTATCGCATCACGGTAGCCGTCGCCGGTTTCGCCAGCGATGATCTCGCCATCGAGACGAAGAACAACACCCTGACGATCCGCGGCGAGAAGAAGGTCGCCGAAGGTGCCCAGAGGCCCGAAATGCTCTACCAGGGCATCGCGGCCCGGGCTTTCGAGCGCCGCTTCCAGCTCGCCGACCACGTTCAGGTGACAGGCGCCGCGCTGGAGAACGGTCTCCTGCACGTCGACCTCGTCCGCGAGGTGCCGGAGGCGATGAAGCCCCGCACCATCCCCATCGCGACGAAGCCGACGAACATCGCCATCGACGCCAAGGTGGCGGATCGCGCCAAGGAAGCCGCCTGACGCGGCAGGCCATGGCCTCGCGTGCCGAGGCCATGGAACGCTCCAGAAAAGACGAGGCGCCGGACGTTCCGGCGCCTTTTGTTTTCGGGATCGAGCCCGCGATGGGTCCGACCGGCCGCTGTATCAGAACGGCGCGCTCGGCAGGATCTCCTCGCCCGAGGCCGGCCCGCCGATCTCATCGCCGTCATTGCCGATGACATCGCCTGCCGGCGGCACGGGCGGCACCTCGGGCGGCGCGAGGACGACGCTCGGTCTCTCCTCAGCCTCGCCAGCCGCATCCGCCTGCCCGGAGGTCTCGGGCAGCCTCACGTCCCCGCGCGACGGCGGTAGCGGTGCGCGCAGCCCGAGTTCCTGGTCGCTCGGACGCGGCGGCGGCAGCGCCGCCATGCTCGGCTGGCGTTGCCGGAGCGGCACCGGCGCGTAGATCGTGGTGCCGCGCCCGGTATCGATCTCGACGCCGATCTCGCCGCCGAACCTGTCGGGCGAATAGGGCCGGTACGGCTCCTCGGCCATGATCGTCGACCGCAGCGGGCGCGCATTGACGATCGCACCCGAATAGGCGTCGACGAAGAGGCGCATGCGCCAGCCGTTCACGTCCGTGCCCTCGACGACGTAGAAACCGCGCGTCAGGCGCGGACGGGAGATCTGCGCAAAACCTTCCGAGCGCACCGAGCGCACCACCTCGCGCGGGCTCAGTGGCTCATCATAGACCTCGGGCGCGTAGTAGCCCTGGGCGAGGGCGACGCCCGACGCCAGGGTGAGCGCCGCGAGCGCCGTGAGAAGCCCGGCAGCGCGCCGGGCGCGGCGCGGTCCGGCAACAGGAGCAAGCACGTCATCTGCCTCGTTCATTGCCATTCGTCACCCTCGTCTGTGCACCGGCATTGGGGCGGGCGTTGGGCGCCGCCGCGGCAACGGCAGGTCAGGCCGCCGCCTGTCCGCCGGCGATGGCGAGGAAGCGGTCGACGGCCGCCTCCGCGGTATCGAAGGCGGTGACGAGGCGCACCAGCACCTCCCCCTCCCCGGCCGCAACGCCCTCCGGCAGGCTCGACGTCACCCACGGGTGGTAGAGCGCGCCCGCCGCCCGCAGCTCCTCGTCCATCGCTTGCGGCAGGAAGACGAAGATCTCGTTGGCCTCGACCGGCAGAGCGATGCGGCAGCCGAGACGCGCGAGGCCCGCGGCGAGCCGGTCTGCCGCCGCATTGGCCCGGGCCGCGAGGTCGAGCCAGTGGCCGTCGGCGAGATAGGCGTCGAGCTGGGCGCCGAGCAGGCGGCCCTTGGAGAGGAGGTGGCCGCCGCGCTTGCGACGCTGCGCCATGTGCGCCGCCTTGTCGCGGTCGAAGACGATCACGGCCTCCGCCGCAAGGCAGCCGTTCTTGGTGGCGCCGAAGGAGAGGACGTCGACGCCCGCGCGCCATGTCATGTCGGCAGGGCTCACGCCGAGGCGCACGAGCGCATTGGCGAAGCGCGCGCCGTCCATATGCACGCCGAGACCGTGCCGGCGGGCGATGTCCGCGAGCGTCGCGATCTCGTCCAGCGTATAGACGGTGCCGGCCTCGCTCGCCTGGGTCAGCGAGAGGGCCGAGGGAATGACCTGATGCGGCGGCCGCCCGGTCGGCGCGGCGAGATGCGCCGCGATCTCCTCCGCCGTGAGCTTGCCGAGCCGCCCGGGAAAGCCGACGAGCTTGGCCCCGCCCGTGAAGAACTCCGGCGCGCCGCATTCGTCCTCGGCCACATGCGCCTCGGCGTGGCACAGCACCGCACCCCAGGGCGGGCAGAGGGTGGCGAGCGCCAGCGCGTTGGCTGCCGTGCCCGTGGCGACGAGGAAGACCGAAAGGTCGCGCTCGAAGATCTCCTTCAGCCGCGCCTCGACGCGCGCCGTATGCTCGTCCGCCCCGTAGGCGCGCTGGCTGCCGGCATTGGCGGCGACGAGCGCCTCCATCACCCGCGGGCTCGCACCCGCCACATTGTCGCTTGCGAAATTCAATCCTGCCTCCGCACTCCGGTCGCCAGCGGAAGCTAGAGCATGGTTCTGCCCGCGTGAAGCGCACAGGGGTCATGGCGGCGCCTTTCCGGCAGCACGCTCTGGCTCCCCTGCTGCCGGACGGCAACGGCTCAGCCGCGACCGGCGCGCAATTAAATTACGCGTGCCTCCGTCAATTCGTCACGAACGCAATCCAGGCTGGGGCCTGCGTATAAGTTTCGATCAAACGACTCGCAAATACCCGCTTGTCACCTTAGAAAAAATCTGGCAAGGTCCGCCCGGTTTAGGACAGCCTTACTGTCCCATTCCGATGATCACCCGAGCCCGGCATCCGGTCGGGCCTTCCGCGAGCAAGGCAAGGCAGGTCTTGGTTATGGCACGTCTGACGGCCGCCAAACGCGATACGAAACCTGCCGCCCGCACGACGCGGGCTTAGCGGGCGCGCCCCGGCTTTATGCCGCGAGACGCCCGCGAGGTGCGGGCGCAACGGAAACAGCGCGACCGGACCTCCAAGACCAACAAGAGGGTGCGTACGGGCGGGCGGCGACAGGCCGCCGGCACGGACCGGTGACCCCGCGAGAGACGAACGACGTGGACACGCCGCCGCGGCGGCAACGATGGGGCAGAACATGAGCGCGACGAACGAGCAAAAGCTGGTCTCCAACCCGGCGCTGCTTCAGAAAACGCGCGCTGCGGACCCCGGTCTGCCGCCCGCGCAAGGCCTCTACGACCCTGCGCGCGAGCGTGACGCCTGCGGCGTCGGCTTCATCGCCCACATGAAGAACGACAAGAGCCACGACATCGTCGCCAATGGCCTTGCCATCCTGAAGAACCTCGACCACCGCGGCGCCGTCGGCGCCGACCCGAAGGCGGGCGACGGCTGCGGCATGCTGGTGCAGGTGCCGGACCGCTTCCTGCGCGAGGAATGCGAGAAGCTCGGCATCGCCCTGCCGCCGGCCGGCGACTATGCCGTGGGCCATCTCTTCATGCCGCGCGACGCGGAAGGCTTCGCCATCGTCAAGGAGACGCTGGAGCGCGTCACCGCCGAGGAGGGCCAGGTGCTCCTTGGCTGGCGCGACGTGCCGGTCGATCCCTCCGTGCTCGGCGAGAGCGTGAAGCCCACCGAGCCGCGGCACGTGCAGGTCTTCATCGGCCGCGGCGAGGGCGTGACGACGCAGGACGATTTCGAGCGGCACCTCTTCATCCTGCGCAAGGTCGTCTCCAACGCCATCTACGACCTCAACGACCCGCGCACCGCCGGCTACTACCCGGTGAGCCTGTCGACGCGCACGCTCGTCTACAAGGGCATGCTGCTCGCCGACCAGCTCGGCGACTATTACGCCGACCTGCGCGACCCGCGCTTCGAGAGCGCGCTCGCCCTCGTGCACCAGCGCTTCGCGACCAACACCTTCCCCACCTGGTCGTTGGCCCACCCCTACCGCATGGTGGCGCACAACGGCGAGATCAACACCCTGCGCGGCAACGTCAACTGGATGGCGGCGCGGCAGGCCTCGGTCGATTCCGAGATCTTCGGCAACGACATCTCCAAGCTCTGGCCCATCTCCTACGAGGGCCAGTCGGACACGGCCTGCTTCGACAACGCGCTCGAGTTCCTCACCCAGGGCGGCTATTCGCTCGCCCACGCCATGATGATGCTGGTGCCCGAGGCCTGGGCCGGCAATCCGCTCATGGACGAGGAGCGGCGCGCCTTCTACGAGTACCATGCCGCGCTGATGGAGCCGTGGGACGGCCCGGCCGCCATCGTCTTCACGGACGGGCGCCAGATCGGCGCGACGCTCGACCGCAACGGCCTGCGCCCCGCGCGCTACCTCGTCACCGAGGACGGGCTCGTCGTCGGCGCTTCCGAGATGGGCGTGCTGCCCATCCCCGAGGAGAAGATCGTCGAGAAGTGGCGCCTGCAGCCGGGCAAGATGCTGCTCATCGACCTCGAAGAGGGCCGCATCGTCTCCGACGAGGAGATCAAGAGCGAACTGAGCCGCCGCCACCCTTACAAGGAGTGGCTGAAGCGCACCCAGATCGTGCTGGAGGAGCTGCCGCCGGTCCAGGCGCGTGAATCGCGCACGGACGTGAGCCTGCTCGACCGCCAGCAGGCCTACGGCTACACCCAGGAGGACCTCAAGCTCCTCATGCAGCCCATGGCCGTCACCGGCCAGGAGGCCGTTGGCTCCATGGGCACCGACACGCCGATCTCGGCTTTGTCGGACAAGCCGAAGCTGCTCTACACCTATTTCAAGCAGAACTTCGCCCAGGTGACGAACCCGCCGATCGATCCGATCCGCGAGGAGCTCGTCATGAGCCTCGTCTCCTTCATCGGGCCGCGGCCGAACATCCTCGACCTCGAGGGCACCTCGCGCCGCAAGCGTCTCGAGGTGCGCCAGCCGATCCTGACCAACGAGGATCTCGAAAAGATCCGCTGCATCGGCCACAGCGAGGACCAGTTCGACACCAAGACGCTGGACATCACCTATCCCGCCGGCCAGGGCGCGGAGGGCCTGCCCGGTGCGCTGGAGCGGCTGTGCGAGCGCGCTGAGGCGGCCGTTCACGGCCGCTACAACATCATCATCCTCTCCGACCGCATGCTGGGGCCGGACCGTATCGCCATCCCCGCCCTGCTCGCGACGGCGGCGGTGCACCACCACCTCATCCGCAAGGGGCTGAGGACCTCGGTCGGTCTCGTCCTCGAATCCGGCGAGCCGCGCGAGGTGCACCATTTCGCCCTGCTCGCCGGCTATGGCGCCGAGGCGATCAACCCCTACCTCGCCTTCGACACGCTGGCGGCGATGCACGAGGCGCTCGACTTCCCCGAGGAGGTCGACGACGAGGAGATCATCAAGCGCTACATCAAGTCCATCGACAAGGGCCTGCTCAAGGTCATGTCGAAGATGGGCATCTCCACCTACCAGTCCTATTGCGGCGCGCAGATCTTCGACGCGGTCGGCTTGAAGAGCGACTTCGTCGCGAAGTTCTTCTTCGGCACGGCCACCACCATCGAGGGCATCGGCCTTGCCGAGATCGCCGAGGAGACGGTGCGCCGCCACCGCGACGCCTTCGGGGACGTGCCGGTGCTGCGCAATTCCCTCGAGGTCGGCGGCGACTATGCCTACCGCCTGCGCGGCGAGGACCACGTCTGGAACCCGGACACGGTGGCGACGCTGCAGCACGCGGTGCGCCTCAATGCGCAGGATCGCTACCGCGAGTTCGCGCGCCTCGTGAACGAGCAGGAGAACCGCTTCAGCACCGTGCGCGGCCTCTTCCGCATCCGGACGGCCGCCGAGCGCGGCGCCCAGCCGGTGCCGCTCGAGGAGGTGGAGCCCGCGGCTGAGATCGTCAGGCGCTTCTCGACGGGCGCCATGTCGCTCGGCGCCATCTCCAAGGAGGCGCACGAGACCCTGGCCTTGGCGATGAACGCCATCGGCGCCAAGTCCAACACCGGCGAGGGCGGCGAGGATGCCGCGCGCTTCCGGCCGCTGGCGGACGGGCGCTCCAAGCGCTCGGCCATCAAGCAGATCGCATCGGGCCGCTTCGGCGTCACCACCGAATATCTCGTCAATTCGGACATGATGCAGATCAAGGTGGCCCAGGGCGCCAAGCCCGGCGAGGGCGGCCAGCTGCCCGGCCACAAGGTCGATGCCGTCATCTCCCGGCTGCGCCACTCGACGCCGGGCGTCGGCCTCATCTCGCCGCCGCCGCACCACGACATCTACTCGATCGAGGATCTCGCCCAGCTCATCTTCGACCTGAAGAACGTCAACCCGGCGGCCGATGTGTCGGTCAAGCTCGTCTCCGAGGTCGGCGTCGGCACGGTCGCCGCCGGCGTCGCCAAGGCGCGGGCCGACCACATCACCATCTCGGGCTTCGAGGGCGGCACCGGCGCCTCGCCGCTGACCTCTATCAAGCATGCCGGCAGCCCGTGGGAGATGGGCCTCGCCGAGACGCAGCAGACGCTCGTCCTCAACCGCCTGCGCGGCCGCGTGCGCCTGCAGGTCGACGGCGGCCTGCGGACGGGGCGCGACGTCGTCATCGGCGCGCTGCTCGGGGCGGACGAGTTCGGCTTCTCGACGGCGCCGCTCATCGCCGCCGGCTGCATCATGATGAGGAAGTGCCACCTCAACACCTGCCCCGTCGGCGTGGCGACGCAGGACCCCGTCCTGCGCAAGCGCTTCAAGGGCCTGCCGGAGCATGTCGTCAACTACGTCTTCTTCGTCGCCGAGGAAGTGCGCGAGCTGATGGCCGAGATGGGCTTCCGCAGGATCGAGGAGATGATCGGCCGCACCGACCTCCTCGACAAGAAGGAGGCCATCGACCACTGGAAGGCCAAGGGCCTCGACTTCACGCGCCTGTTCCACCGGCCCGAGGTCGGCCCCGACGTCGCCGTCTTCCACAGCGAGCGCCAGAAGCACCCGATCGACGACGTGCTCGACCTCAGGCTCATCGCGCAGGCGCGGGAAGCCATCGACGAGGGCACGCCGGTCGTCATCGAGGAGACGATCCGCAACGTCGACCGCACGACGGGTGCCATGCTGTCGGGCGAGATCGCCAAGCTGCATGGCCACGAGGGCCTGCCGGAGGACACCATCACGGTGAACCTCAAGGGCACGGCCGGCCAGAGCTTCGGCGCCTTCCTCGCCGCTGGCGTCACGCTGCACCTGACGGGCGAGGCCAACGACTATGTCGGCAAGGGCCTCTCCGGCGGCAAGATCATCGTCCAGCCGCCGGCGGAGACGAAGGCGGTGCCCGAGCGCTCGATCATCGTCGGCAACACGGTGCTCTACGGCGCCATCGCCGGCGAGTGCTACTTCCGCGGCGTCGCCGGCGAGCGCTTCGCGGTGCGCAACTCGGGCGCCATCGCCGTCGTCGAGGGCACGGGCGACCACGGCTGCGAATACATGACCGGCGGCGTCGTCGTCGTCATCGGCCCGACGGGTCGCAACTTCGCGGCCGGCATGTCCGGCGGCATCGCCTATGTGCTCGACGAGGACGGCACCTTCACCAAGCGGTGCAACCTGTCCATGGTCGACCTCGAACCCGTCGAGGAGGAGGAGGAGCTCATGGAGCGCCTGCACCACCACGGCGGCGACCTCGAGCACAAGGGCCGCATCGACGTGCTCGCCGACATGTCGGGCCACGACGAGGAGCGGCTGATGCAGCTCATCGCCAACCACCTGCGCTACACGGGCTCGGCCCGCGCCAAGGCCATCCTCGACGATTGGGCGGGCTACCGCACCAAATTCGTCAAGGTGATGCCGGTCGAGTACCGGCGCGCCCTGCGCGAGATGGAGCGTCTGCGCACGTTGCAGGCGGCGGAATAAGGACATGGGACCGCGGTCCACCCTCTCCTTCGGGGGACGGGTCGGCGCCCAGGGCGCCGGGGTGGGGAGGCCGCGGTCCGGGCAGGAACCCCCTCCCGGCCGCTACGCGGCCGACCTCCCCCCGCAAGGGGGAGGTGGGTCGGCGGCGCAACGACTGGATGACGAGACGATGGGCAAGGTAACCGGCTTTCTCGAATTCGACCGGCAGGAGCAGAAGTACCAGCTCGCCGGCGACCGCGTGCGGCATTTCCGTGAGTTCACGCTGCCGCTGGACGACAAGGACCTGCAGAAGCAGGCCGCCCGCTGCATGGACTGCGGCATTCCTTTCTGCCACGGGCCGACGGGCTGCCCCGTCCACAACCAGATCCCGGACTGGAACGACCTCGTCTACAACGACGACTGGGAGGAGGCCTCGCGCAACCTCCACTCGACCAACAACTTCCCCGAGTTCACCGGCCGCATCTGCCCCGCGCCCTGCGAGGAGGCGTGCACGCTCAACCTCGAGAACGTGCCCGTCACCATCAAGACCATCGAGCAGGCGATCGCCGACAAGGCCTGGGAGATGGGCTGGATCCGCCCCGAGCCGCCGGCGCGCCTCACCGGCAAGTCCGTCGCCGTCGTCGGCTCGGGCCCGGCCGGCCTCGCCGCCGCCCAGCAGCTCGCCCGCGTCGGCCACGAGGTGCACGTCTACGAGCGCGAGCCGCGTGCCGGCGGCCTGCTGCGCTACGGCATCCCGGACTTCAAGATGGAGAAGCATCACATCGACCGGCGCGTGGCGCAGATGGAGGCCGAGGGCGTCGTCTTCCACTACGGCGTCAACATCGGCGTCGACAAGCCGTTCGAGGAGCTGGCGAAGGCCTACGACGCCGTGCTGATGTGCGGCGGCGCCGAGCGCCCGCGCGATCCCCAGCTGCCGGGCATGGAGCTCGAGGGCGTGCATTACGCCATGCCCTTCCTGGTGCAGCAGAACCGCCGCAACGGCCGCGAGAACTTCCTCGATTCCGATCCCATCCTCGCCGGCGGCAAGCACGTCGTCGTCATCGGCGGCGGCGACACGGCCTCCGACTGTGTCGGCACCTCCTTCCGCCAGGGCGCCCTCTCGGTGACCCAGCTCGACATCCGCCCCAAGCCCCCCGAGATGGAGGACAAGCTCACCGTCTGGCCGTACTGGCCGACGAAGATGCGCACCTCCTCGAGCCAGGCGGAGGGCGCCGAGCGCGAGTTCCAGGTCGCGACGCTCGGCCTCGAGGGCAAGAAGGGCCGCGTCATCGGCGTGCGCTGCGCCCGCGTGGACGAGAAGCGCGTGCCGGTTCCCGGCACCGAATTCGTCCTCAGGGCCGATCTCGTCTTCATCGCCATCGGCTTCGCCAGCCCGGTCTTTGAGGGCATGGTCGAACAGGCGGGCGTGACACTCGACAGGCGCGGCAATGTCGCCGCCAGCGAGAGCGACTATCGCACGTCGAACGAGAAGGTCTTTTCCGCCGGCGACATGCGCCGCGGCCAGTCCCTCGTCGTGTGGGCCATCCGTGAAGGCCGCCAGGCCGCCCGCGCCATCGACGAATATCTGACGGGCTCGTCCGTCCTGCCGCGCTGAGAATTCTTTCCGCTCGGGTGCTGCGGGCTCCGGCCCGCAGGATCCCGCCCGAGGGAAAGCAGCGCATGGGGCCGGATAGCCGGCTTTCGTGAGCGACATTCTCCCCCGTCATGGCCGGGCTTGTCATTGCAAGTCGGGCTTGTCCGACTTGCAGCACTTTGAAGAGACGCAACGCGCATGCGCGTTGCTGTCGCCATCCACGCCTTTGAGGTCATTCGACTTTTCAGGGCGTGGATGCCCGCGACAAGCGCGGGCATGACGGTTCTGCAATCGGAACCGTTGACCTGATCAGCCCCCTTACGGCCGCCGCGGCCAGGAAAAATCGTCGACCCGGCCCTGTTTCGGCTGCGGCACGTCGCCGAGGATGAACACCCGCTCGGCGAGCTGGTCAACCTGGCCCGCACCCGCCGGCGCCGAGACGAGGATGCCGCCGGGCGCCGCGTCCGGCGCCGTGAGCGGCAGGATGGGCCCCGCCACGGGCTTGCTCGACACGGAGATGAGGCCGTTCGGCTCGGGCAGGCTCGGGATGGAGGCATCGATCATGCGTTCGATGGGGTCGCGCATGTCGAGGCCGGGCACGCCGTCGTGCAGCGGCAGCA
This sequence comes from Chelatococcus caeni, assembly GCF_014196925.1. GTDB lineage: Bacteria > Pseudomonadota > Alphaproteobacteria > Rhizobiales > Beijerinckiaceae > Chelatococcus_A > Chelatococcus_A caeni. The sequence goes on from NZ_JACIEN010000008.1 coordinate 59,066, forward strand.
GCGCCTGCTGGATGCCGCCGTGCGCATCGATCAGCCGGCGCAGCACGAGCGCCGCGAAATGCGCCGCCTTGCGCGCGCCCGCCTTGGTGAAATGCACGCCGTCATTGGTGCGCAGGCGCGCGTTCTGGCCGTTCACATCGGGCCCGAAGGCCGAGAAGCGTCCGTCGGCGTCGAGGAAGGCCTCCCAGATGTCGACATACTGGCCGCCGGCCGCCGTCACGCGCTCGCGGAAGATGGCGTTGAGGGCCAGCATGTCGGCCGACAGCCGCTCGCCCTTCATCGGCGGCAGGCCTACCCATACGAGCGGTATCCGCTTCTCGCCGAAGGTGCGGATGATCTCGTCGACGCGCATCGTATAGAGCGTTCGCCATTCGGCCGTGCCGTGCTCCACCTCCCCCGCCGGGGTGCGGAAGGCCTGCCGGTCGTTGGCGCCGATCATCATCACGCCGATCGACACCCGCTCGGGATTGGCGACGAGCTCCTGCACCGCCTTGGGCCAGTCGTAGAAGTCGCTGCGCACGAGCCCCGTGTCGCCCTTGGCGCGCGAATAGATCGCGACGTCGGCGGCTTCGGCCAGCGTTTCGGCGAGCCCTTCCGTCAGGAGCTCGGCGAGGGAATCGCCCATCACGACGACATAGGTGTCGACCTCGACGCGCGGCGTGCGCTCGGCGACGCCGCGCTGCTCGGGCACCGCCCGCGGCACCGTCTGGCGCGGCCGGGCGGCTGCGGGCCGGGACGACCGCCGCGGCACCTGCTCCATCTGCGGCGGCGGCTTCGGCTGGAAGATGTTATTGAGGAAGCGCGTCAGCGGATCCTGCTGGGCGTGCGCGACCGCCGCGGCGAAGATGCATCCCGCCGCAACGAGAATGGCAACGATGAGGCTGCGTCCCGGCATCGCCCGTTTCCCGCCCCGGCCGCAGCCGGGGCCGGATTCATGCTATCGCGTCTGGCGCAGTTGCGCCAACAGCCGGTTGTCGGCATGGCCGTCGGCGATAAGGCCGCGGCTTTCCTGGAAGGCGAAGATCGCGTCGCGCGTCTGGGAGCCGATGCGCCCGTCGACGTCGCCGATGTCGTAGCCGCGGCTGGCGAGATGCCGCTGCACCTCCTCCCGCTCGTGCTTGGCGAGCGGCGCCTGGTCGGTGGGCCACGGCGTCTGGATCGGCGCGCCGCCATAGAGCCTGTCGCCGAGGTGGGCGACACCGAGGGCATAGGCGTCGGAATTGTTGTAGCGCTTGATGACGTCGAAGTTCGCCGTCACCAGGAAGACAGGCCCGCGCGCGCCCGCCGGCAGGAAGAGGCGCGCCTCGCCAGCTCCGGAGAGCGGCCGCCCGTCGACCCGGCGCACGCCTTCCGACGCCCAGGCGGCCAAGGACTTCTTGTCCCGGCCGTAGCGGAAGCCCGACGGCACCTTGACCTCGAAGCCCCACGGCAGGCCCGGCTGCCAGCCGTGCTGCTTGAGATAGTTGGCGGTGGAGGCGAGCGCATCCGGCACCGAGGTCCAGATGTCGCGGCGCCCGTCGCCCGTGAAGTCGACCGCGTAGCGCATGAAGCTCGACGGCATGAACTGCGTCTGGCCCATGGCGCCGGCCCACGACCCCTCCATGCGGTCGGGGCTGACGTGCCCCTGCTGCAGGATGACGAGCGCCGTCAGCAGCTCGTTGCGGAAATAGTCGCCGCGATACTTCGCTTCGGCCAGCGTCGCGAGGGCGCGCACGACGTAGTGCGAGCCGGTGAAGCCGCCGAAATTCGTCTCCATGCCCCAGACGCCCATGACGACCTTGCGGTCGACGCCATAGGTGCGCTCGATGGTGTCGAGGGTGGAGGCCCACTGGCGCGTCATGGGCGTGCCGCGCTCGAGCCGGTTCTGCGACACGGCCGAGGCGAGATATTCCCACACCGGCTTGACGAACTCGGCCTGCTTCTTCGTGAGCGCGATGATCTTCTCGTCCTGCGTGACGCCGGAGAAGGCCGCGTCGTAGACGGAGCGAGAGACCCCGCGGGCCTGGGCCTCCGGCCACAGGGCGGAGACGAAGGCGCGGAAGGACGGGGATGGCGCCCCCTCGCCGCGCGAGAACTTGGCCGGGGTCCGCGGCGCCGCGGGGGTGACCCGCTGCTCGGTCGGCGCATAGGGCGTGATGCTGCCGACGGACATCACGTCCGCCGAGGCGCAGGAGCCGAGGACGAGGCTGACGGCGAGCGTGGCAAGCAGCGCCCGCCTCCTGCCGTTCCCTGTCGCGAGGCTCGTCTCACCGTCCCTGCTGCCATGCCGCATGTCGGATCCCCGTTTCGAACCGCGGCCGAAGCCGCCACGCATACGCACTCAACTCCACTAGCTCGCGCGATATGGTTGCAAAATCGTTGACGGAACGGCTTCAAGCCGCCGATTGCTGGGCGAGCCGCTTCTCCCAGGCAAGGGCCTGGGAGACGATCACGTCGAGATCGTCGTAGCGGGGCTGCCAGTCGAGCAGGGCGCGGATGCGCGAGGCATCCGCCACGATCGCTGCCGGATCGCCCGCGCGGCGTGGCGAGAGCTTCACCGGGAAATCGACGCCCGACACGCGCTTGACCGCCGCCACCACCTCGAGCACCGAAAAACCCTTGCCGTAGCCGCAGTTGAGCGTCAGGCAGCCGCCACCCGCCCTGAGGTGCGCCAGGGCCGCCACATGGGCGCGGGCAAGGTCCGACACCTGGATGAAGTCGCGCACGCACGACCCGTCCGGCGTCGGATAATCGGTGCCGAAGACCTCCAGCACCGGGTGCTGGCCGAGGGCGGTCTGGCACGCGACCTTGATGAGGTGGGTCGCCCGCGGGGTGGATTGCCCGATCCGGCCCGCGGGATCCGCGCCCGCGACGTTAAAATAACGCAGGATGACGTGGTTGAGGTCGTGCGCCACGGCCGTGTCGGCCAGCATCCATTCGCTGACCAGCTTGGAGCGGCCATAGGGCGAGACCGGCGCCGGGGTGAGGTCTTCCGACACGGGGTTGGCGGTGACGTCGCCGTAGACCGCCGCGGTCGAGGAAAAGATCATGTGCCGCACGCCGGCCCGCACGCTCGCCTCGATGAGGTTGCGGGTCTTCCCCGTATTGGCGAGGTAATAGCCGAGCGGGTCGGCCACCGATTCGGGCACCACGATCTTGGCCGCGAAATGCGCGATCGCATCGATGCCATATTCGCCGATCAGCCTTGCGACGAGGTCCTGATCGCCCGCATCGCCGCGCACCAGCACGGCTTCGCGCGGCACGGCCTCGTCAAAGCCGGTCGAGAGGTCGTCGAGCACGACGACACGCTCCCCCGCCTCCACGAGCTCGAGAACCATATGGCTGCCGATATAGCCGGCTCCGCCGGTCACCAGGACGCTCATGCCCCCATCCCTTTCCTGCGCCAGGCCGTCCCGCTGGCGCAGGCCCTCCGGCTCCGTGGAACTATTGACAGACCGGCTGCGTTCATTCGTCAATCGCTTTACGCGATTGACACGTTCGCCGGTCAATATCGGCGAACATCTCGTGCGGGCACGGCCATGGCAAGAGAGGGCGCCGGGCCGTGTTTCTTGTTGTGCCCTCCAGCCCCTGGGGTTCCATGAAGAAGCCTATCCGAAAGGCCGTATTTCCCGTCGCAGGCCTCGGCACCCGCTTTCTGCCCGCCACGAAGGCGATGCCGAAGGAGATGCTGACGGTCGTCGACAGGCCGGTCATCCAGCACGTGGTGGACGAAGCACGTGCCGCCGGCATCGAGCATTGCGTCTTCGTGACGGGCCGCAACAAGGGCGTCATCGAGGACCATTTCGACAGCCAGTTCGAGCTGGAGCGCACGCTCGAGACGCGTGGCAAGACCAGGGAACTCGAGCAGCTGCGCCGTGACCTGCCGGGCCCCGGGCAGACCAGCTTCACCCGCCAGCAGGGGCCGCTCGGCCTCGGCCACGCCGTCTGGTGCGCGCGCGACATCGTCGGCGACGAGCCCTTCGCCCTCCTGCTGCCGGACATGCTGCACCTCGGCGTGCGGCCCTGCCTCGCCGAGATGATCGAGGCCTACGAGGCCCACGCCACGGGCGGCAACATGATCGCCGTCTACGAGGTGCCGGCCGACCAGACGCACCAGTACGGCATCACCGGCGTCGGCGAGGCGATCGGCAACGGCAAGGTCTATCCGATCACGCAGATGATCGAGAAGCCGGCCAAGGGCACCGCCCCCTCCAACCTCGCCATCTCGGGACGCTACATCCTGCAGCCGGAGATCTTCGACCTGCTCGCGCGGCAGGAGCGCGGCGCCGGCGGCGAGATCCAGCTGACCGACGCCATGATCACCTTGTCGAAGTCGCAGCCGTTCTTCGCCACGCGCTTCGACGGCGACATCTACGACTGCGGCTCCAAGCTCGGCTTCCTCGCCGCCAACGCCGCCTATGCGCTCTCGAACCCCGAGCTCGGCGCCGACTACCGCCGCGATCTCGAGGCGCTGCTCGCCAAACGGTGAGCGAAGCCCCTGTCGCCAGCGTCATGCCCGCGCTTGTCGCGGGCACCCACGCCATGAAGCTCGTGCGGGGTTGAAAGGCGTGGATGGCCGGGACAAGCCCGGCCATGACGGGCGGAGAGGTTGTGCTACCCGCCCCATTCCATTTGCGAACTTGTCTCGGCCGTCATGCCCGCGCTCGTCGCGGGCACCCACGCCGTGACGCTCGCGCAGGGGTGAAAGGCGGGGATGGCGGGGACATGCCCGGCCGTGACGGTGGAGAGGCACGCGCTTCTCGCTCGCACTTTCGCGCTGCGCGAACGGGCGGGCGGTCAATGCGCTTGACCATGACGGCGGCAGATCGTGGAGCCCTTGGTATGGCCGGCCGTCGACAGCCGCCGCAGGCGGCGGCACCCCGCCCCCCCGGCGAAGCTCACCGCTGCAGGCGCAACCCGACGAGGAAGATGTTGGCGGTGTAGTCGTCTCCCGGCGCCGTGCTGTCGAGCCGCTCGTGGGTGAAGCCCGCGCGCACCGCGAGCGAGCGCGTCAGCTTCCAGTCGATCCCGATACGGCCGGTAAAGCCCTTCTCGTTGAGGTCGACGCCCTTGTAGTCGCTGTCGCTGAGGGTCGCCGAGGCCGTGAAGACGAGGTTGCGGCGCAGGGCGTGTTCGAGTGCGAGCGTCGCGCTGCGGTTCACGACGCCGTTCGATCCGGCGATCGTCGTCTCGCCGAGGCTGCTCGCCCCCGTCAGCCGGACGGTGGTCAGCGCCGTCGGCCGCCAGATCAGCGATACTTCGCCGATGGGCCCGCGCAGGTCCGCGAGGCGCGGATCGTCGTACTTGCGCACCTGATGCCCGATCGCCGCCTCGCCGGTGACGAGCCGCGTGAGCTCGAAGGTGGAGCCGACGCGCGCCCCGAGCCCGTTGGACGAACGCTCGTAACCGCCGGCATTGATCCGCTCGTCGTACTGCCGGCGGTCGATCAGCCCCTCGACGAAGGGGATGAAGCCGGGGTGCACCTCGTAGCTCGCCCGCAGCCGCAATCCATATTCGTTGTAGTTGCGGTAGCTCTGGTCGAGGCGGCTGCCGTCGGCGAACTCGGCGTCGCCATAGACGTTGCGCTCGACGACGCCGGTTGCCCCGAGCGTCAGCCGGTTGAAGCGGTGCGCGCCGCCCAGTGAAGCGCCATAGGAGATGATCGTCGGCTGGTTGACGACGCCGCCCGGCAGGTTGGGGTTGTCCGACCGCTGCGTCGTCAGCGACGCCCGCCCCTCGACATTGATGGTTGTATCCCGCGTGGCATCGAGGCGCAGGTTGAGGCGCCCGTCCGCCTCCGGCCGGTCCGCCTTCTCGAGGGTGGGGAAGGCCCAGTAGGAACCTCGCAGATGACCCGTGAGCTCATGGCGCGACCAGTCGGACCGCAGGGCCACACCGCCGCGCGTGACGACGGTGGTCGCTCCCTTCACGTTCCCGCTCTCGCGCCGGGGGTTGCTGTCGTAGCCGCCGTCGATCTCGATCGACGGAAAGACCGTCAGCGTGCCGAGGCGCAGGCCGAGCGGCGCCCACGGATCTTCCTCCTCCAACTCGCCTGGCCGCGGGGGCGCGGACGGCGCGTCGAGCGGCGCGGGCAGGCGCGCGACCGGCACCTGCGACGGACGCAGCGGGCTCTGCTCCAATGAGGTGGGGGCCTGCACCGGACGATGGACGGGCGAAGGCGGCGGCGTCTGCGACCCGTCCCCGGCGGACGTTTCGAGCACGCCTGGCAGCGACACCCGCCCCCCACCGGCGCCGGCCCGATCGGGCTGCACGGTGCCGCGCAGCGTGAAAAACGACGAACCATCCTGGCCGTGCGCGGCCGGCCCCGCGAGCATGATCGCGCCCGCGGCGAGGCACGTTGCCAGCGGCGCACCGCCGCACCGGCGAGAAGGAATGGAGGGGCCCTGGCGCAAGTGGTCGCTTTCCTGCAAAGGCGATGCGGCTCAGCCGCCGTGACGGTTCTTTCCGGCGGATGGCCAGCGTGGTTAATGGAGGCTAAAGCGGCATGGTTAACGCCCGGTAAGCTTCGGCGCCGACGTCGCCTGCCGCCACTCACCGTGCTAAGACCGCCACGAGAAATCCGAGCGCCCGGCGCTAGGAGCAAGACGAGAGCAGGAAGAACACCATGAGCAGCCTTGCCGCCCGCGACCCCGGCACGACGCAGCGCAGGACCGACACGGCCGTGGCCTCGGCCCTGCGCACGCTGTCGAGCGAGCGGGCAGGGCTCGCGGCCCTGATCGAGGCCATCGGGGGCGATCTCGCCGCCCCCTTCGAGGCGGCGGTCGAGGCGATCGCCGGTGCCCGCGGCCGTGTCATCGTGACCGGCATGGGCAAGTCCGGCCACATCGGCCGCAAGATCGCCGCCACCATGGCCTCGACGGGCACGCCGGCCTATTACGTCCACCCCGGCGAGGCGAGCCATGGCGACCTCGGCATGATCCAGGCGGACGACGCCATCCTCGCCCTCTCCTGGTCGGGCGAGACGACGGAACTGTCCGACATCATCGGCTATGCCAAGCGCTTCCGCGTGCCGCTGATCGCCTTCACATCGAGCGCGCAGTCGACGCTCGGCCGCGAGGCCGACGTGTGCCTTGCCCTGCCCAAGGCGAGCGAGGCCTGCCCCAACGGGCTCGCACCCACCACCTCGACGACCATGCAGCTCGCCCTCGGCGATGCGCTCGCCATCGCCCTGCTCGAGAGCCGCGGCTTCTCGGCGCAGGACTTCCGCGTCTACCACCCGGGGGGCAAGCTCGGCGCCCAGCTGAAGTTCGTGCGCGACATCATGCATACCGGCGAGCGCCTGCCGCTCGTCGGCCGCGGCACGTCGATGGCTGAGGCGATCGTCGAGACGAGCGCCAAGGGCTTCGGCTGCGTGCTGGTGAGCGAGGACGACGGCCGGCTCGCCGGCATCGTCACCGACGGCGACCTGCGCCGGCACATGAACCCCTCGCTCCTCGCCCAGCGCGTCGAGGAGGTGATGAACCCCACGCCCAAGGCCGTCACGCCCGACACGCTGGTCGGCGAGGCGCTGGAGGTGGTGGAGCGGACGAAGGTCGGCGCCCTCGTGGTGGCCGAGGACGGGCGCGCCGTCGGCATCATCCACGTGCTCGATCTCCTGCGCGCCGGCGCCGCCTGACAGCCGGCCGGCCCGTCCCGCCTGCCCGCCGATCGTGCTTTGCGCGCACGGCACCAGACGATATGATCCCCGCCAGGAGCCGGGGGGCCGCCCGTCGGGCGGCGCGGCGAGAAGCAGGATCGTCACGGGTCCGGAAAGGCCGTGACGGATAACGCGTCGGTCCCGAGCGGGGCGAAAGGCCCGCCCGCGAAGGGAGAACGCGTCATGTCCACCGCACCACGACTAGAACACTACCTGTCGCGCAGCGGCGTCGCCTATGACCTCATGCGCCACGAACCCACCGCCACCTCGATGCGCACGGCGAAAGTCTGCGACGTGCCGGCCGACATGATCGCCAAGGCGGTCGTGCTGAAGGACAAGGCCGGCTACATGCTGGCCGTCCTGCCCGCCTCGCGGCACCTCAGCCTGCGCGCCGTCAGCGAGATGCTCGACGAGGAGGTCGAGCTTGCCCGCGAGGCCGAGATCGAGCGGCTCTTCCCGGACTGCGCCCGCGGCGCGGTTCCCCCGCTCGGCGCCGCCTACGGCATGCCGATGATCGTCGACGAGATGCTGGCCGACCTGTCGGACATCTATTTCGAAGCGGGCGACCACGAGACGATCGTCCACATGTCCGGCCGGGACTTCCGCCAGCTCGCCGGCCGTGCGCGCCACGGCCGCATCTGCCTGCAGCAGTAAGCGGGTGACGGCGGCGCCTCAGGCGTCGCCGTCCTCATGTGGCGCGACGACGAGATTGGCGCCGTCGAGCCCCGTGACCGTCACCCGCGTGCCCGCCGGGCAGTCGGGCCCGACGGCGCGCCAGACGGTATCGTCGACCCGCACCCGACCCTCGCCACCCGTGATCGGAACATCGAGCGTGAAGCTGCGGCCGACGAGCGCCGCACCGCGCCGGTTGAGGAAGGGCTGGTCGGCCGACCCCTCGTCGCGGCGCCGGGTGACGAGCCGCCCCACGACGACGCTCGCCACGGAGAGCAGCGCGAAGACGATGGCGCTCGCCTGCCACGAGAGGTCGAACAGGGCATCGATCAGGCCTGTCGCGATGGCGGCGAGGCCGAGCCAGATGAGGAAGACGCCAGGCGCTGCGAGTTCGAGCGCCACGAGCACCAGCCCCAGCACGATCCAGGCCCAGGGGCCGAGGGCGATGATCGCCTCGCGGATCACGTGAGCCTCCCGTCAGACCGGGGCGGCAGTGCCGGGCCCGCCGCTCGGGGGCACGCTGCCGCGGCGCGAGGCCTGCAGCTGGCGCGCCACGGCGGTGCCGGAGCCGCCCTCGCCGAAGACGGTCTTGGTGATCTCGCCGAGGCCGGCCAGCGTGCCGACGACGCCCGCCGCCTCGATGGGCACGACCACGACCTTCTGGTTGGGCGCCGCGGCGAGGCTCTTGAGCGCGTCGACATATTTCTCGGCGACGAGGAAGTTCGCCGCCGCGAGGTCGCCCTGGGCGATAGCCTCGCTGACGAGCGAGGTCGCCTTCGCCTCGGCCTCGGCGAGGCGCTCGCGCCCCTCCGCGTCGCGGAAGGCGGCCTCCTTGCGGCCCTCGGCGGCGAGGATCTGCGCCTGCTTCTCGCCCTCCGCGCGCAGGATCTGCGCCTGGCGCTCGCCTTCGGCCTCGAGGATGCTGGCCCGCTTCTCGCGCTCGGCCTTCATCTGCCGGGCCATGGCATCGGCGAGGTCGGCGGGCGGCAGGATGTCCTTGATCTCGATGCGGGTCACCTTGACGCCCCAGGGCGAGGCGGCCGCATCCATGACGCGCAGGAGCTTCTCGTTGATCTCGTCGCGGTGCGACAGCAGCTGGTCGAGGTCCATGGAGCCGACGACGGTGCGGATATTGGTCATCGTCAATGTCAGCAGCGCCTGCGACAGGTCCGACACCTCGTAGGAAGCCCGCGGGGCGTCGAGCACCTGGAAGAAGGCGACGGCATCGATCTTCACGCCGGCATTGTCCTTGGTGATGGCCTCCTGGCTCGGCACGTCGAGCACCTGCTCCATCATGTTCACCTTGTGCCCGATGGATTCGACATAGGGCACGATGAGCCCGAGCCCGGGGCCGAGCGAGCGCGAGTAGCGGCCGAAGCGCTCGACCGTATAGGCATAGCCCTGCGGCACCGTGCGCACCCCGAGCGCGATCGTCAGGATGACGAGACCGACGAGGACGATGACGAAGATATCGAAGCCGAACATGATGCCCCCCTGAACCGCGCCCCCCGCATGGCGCCTCGCGGCGAGGCTACATATCACATGCCGGCGACCGCGAAAGCACCGGCACCGGTCGCACAGAGGGTCGCGTAATCCGCAGCGGGCTCTCGCTCGCCGGGACGGCCCGGGCGAGCGATCAGACCCACCCCTGGAGCTCGCGCGTCACGATATGCTCGATGACGCGCATGCCCTCCGGCGAATCGTTGAGGCAGGGAATGGCGGCGAAGTGCTCGCCGCCATGCTCGTGGAAGATCTCGGCGTTTTCGCCGGCGATCTCCTCGAGCGTCTCGAGGCAGTCCGCCGAAAAGCCCGGCATGACCACGGCGAGGCGCTTCACGCCCTTTTCGGCGAGGCCCTTCACGGTCATGTCCGTATAGGGCTGCAGCCATTCGGCCCGGCCGAAGCGCGACTGGAAGGTGAGGATGAAGCGCTCCGGCGGCAGGCCGAGCGCCTCGCGCATCAGCCGCGCCGTCTTCTGGCACTGGCAGTGATAGGGATCGCCCTTGAGGAGGTAGTCCTTGGGCACGCCGTGGAAGGAGGCGATGATGACCTCGGGCTCGAAGGTGAGCTTGGCGAGCTCGGCCTTCAGGCTCTCGACCACCGCTCCGATATAGACGGGATCGTCGTGATAGGGCGGCGAGACGCGGATGGTCGGCTGCCAGCGCATCTGCATCAGCGCCTCGAAGGCCTTGTCGCAGGCGGTGGCGGTGGTCGCGGCGGCATATTGCGGATAGAGCGGCACCAGGAGGATGCGGTCGCAGCCCTCGCGCTGCAGCGCCTCGAGGCGCTCCTTGACGCTCGGATTGCCGTAGCGCATGGCCCAGTCGACGACGAAGCGACCTTCACTTCCGCCCGGCATGGTGGCGAGCTTCTGCGTGAGCTTCTCCGCCTGCGAACGCGTGATCGTCTTCAGGGGCGACTCGTTGCGCTCCTTGTTCCAGATCGTCTCGTAGTCCTTGCCCTTGCGGCCGGGGCGCGTCGTCAGGATGATGCCGTTGAGCAGTGGCCACCACAGGATGCGCGGGGTCTCGATGACGCGCCGGTCGGAGAGGAACTCCTTGAGGTAGCGGCGCATCGACCAGTAGTCGGTGGCGTCGGGCGTGCCGAGATTGAGCAGCAGCACGCCGATGCGCCCCGCCGCGACGGGCGGATGGTCGGCAGGAAGGCGCACAGCGCGGGATGCCGCTTCGCTCGAAGACACCGGATCGCTCTCCATTCGTTGCTCGCACAGGCGCGACAGGCCTCATGTAGACGCCTTTCGCCGCCTGTCCAGTATACGCGCAACCGCCACCGGCGGACCGATCGCCGCAGACGGGCGCCTCCGCCGTGTCGAGACGCTTGCCGGCCGCTCCACAGCCCGACATCATGCTTTCGCGCGCCCGCGCCATTCTCCTCGCAAGGTGCCACCGGTCGGAGCCCCCCATGAGCCCCATCTCCCGTCGCCAGACCCTGCGCCTCGGCGTGACCGCCGGCCTCGCCGCCGCCACGCTGACCACCGGCGCCGAAGCCGCCCCGCCGCCGGCGAGCTTCACCCTGCTGCTCGTCAATGACATCTACAAGATGAACGAGGACAAGGGGCGCGGCGGCTTCCCGCGCCTTGCCGCGATCGTCAAGGCCGAGCGGGCGCGCGGCGTGCCCATGCTCTTCTGCCATGCCGGCGACTGCTTCTCGCCTTCGTTGATGTCCGGCTTCGACCACGGCGCCCACATCGTGGCGCTGACCAACATGATCAAGCCGGACGTCTTCGTGCCCGGCAACCACGAGTTCGACTTCGGCAAGGAGGATTATTTCGCCCGCCAGCGCGAGGCCGAGTTCCCCTTCTTTGCGGCCAACATGCGCGATGCCGCCGGCAATCCCCTGCCCGGCCACCAGGACAGCGCCGTCTTCGAGCTCGGCGGCGTCAAGGTGGGCGTCGTCGGCCTCATCCTCGAGAACGTGCCGCAGATGTCGGATCCAGGCGACCTCGCCTTCCTGCCGGTGATGGAGACATTGCGCAAGGAGGCGAAGAAGCTGCGCGAGGAAGGCGCCGACCTCGTCGTCGCGGTCACGCATACGGACCGGGCGATGGACTACGAGATCGTGCGCTCGCGCCTCGTCGACGTGCTGCTCACCGGCCACGACCACGACCTTGCCATCGGCTTCGACGGCAAGACGGTGATGGTGGAATCGAACGAGGAGGGCAATTACGTCACCGCCATCGACTTCACCGCCTCCGTGAGCGGCGAGGGCAGCGCCCGCAAGGTGACGTGGACGCCGACCTTCCGCGTCAACGATTCCCGCGCCGTCGACCCCGATCCGGAGGTGCTCGCGGTCGTTGCGCGCTACGAGGCGGACTTGTCGAAGGAGCTCGACATCGCCGTCGCCACGCTCGCCGCCCCGCTCGACAGCCGCACCGCGAGCGTCCGCTCGCACGAAACCGCCATCGGCGATTTCATCGCGGATGCGATGCGCGAGGCGACGGGCGCCACCATCGCCATCACCAACGGCGGCGGCATCCGCGGCAACAAGCAATATCCGGCCGGCCACGAACTGACCCGCCGCGACATCCTCACCGAGATGCCCTTCGGCAACCGCACCGTCGTCACCAGCCTCACCGGCAAGCAGGTGAAGGCGGCGCTGGAGAACGGCTTCTCGCAGATGGAGCAGCGCGCCGGCCGCTTCCCGCAGGTGTCGGGGCTGACCGTGACGGTCGACCCCAAGCGCCCCGCCGGCAGCCGCGTCGTCGCGGTGACGGTCGGCGACGCGCCCATCGAGGACGACAAGACCTATACGGTCGCTACCAACGACTTCCTGCTGAAGGGCGGCGACGGCTATTCGATGCTGGCGAGCGGCGTCAAGGGCGGCGACCTCGACGTCGCCGGCAAGCTGATGGCGAACGACGTGATGGTCTACGCCCGCAAGCTCGGCACGATCGACATCAAGCCCGAAGGCCGCATCGTGATGCAGTAGGTGCGGCCGGGAGACGTCCTTCGGCCTCAGAAGTTAGGACCAGCCGCCCCAGCGCGATGGATGGATCCCTCCCCTCTAGGGGAGGGTGGATCGGTCCGAAGGACCGAGACGGGTGGGGTCGAGGACGGGAACGACGTGTCTATGTTGACCGCGTGCCCCCTCCGTCGCTGCTTCGCAGCGCCACCTCCCCCGTGCGGGGGAGGATCAAGACTGCTCGGATCCCTCACCCAACGCCTTTGCAAGGGAGGCGCAATCAATCCGGTAGGCGCCCGCTGCCGCCTGCCTATTCCCGACTGCCGTTGCCTCTCAATCATACTTGCGTTCGTCGGCTATGACCTTGCCGTCGTTGGGCAGGGCGCCGGGCGAGACGAGGGAGACGCCGCCCTTCAGCTTGGCGACGGCCTGCAGCGTCTCGCCCACGGCCGCCGCGTCGACGAGATCGGCATTGGCCGTCTCGGCCTGCAGCGTCATCACGTCCATCTCGTCCTCGCGCGTGACGACGAGGCGCAGCTTGCCGAGCTCCGGATGGCGGCGGCCGATCTCGGCCACCTGCTCGGGCCGCACGAACATGCCCTTGACCTTCGTCGTCTGGTCGGCACGCCCGAGCCAGCCCCTGATGCGCAGGCCGGTGCGCCCGCAGGGGCTCGTCCCGGGCATGATCGCGGACAGGTCGCCGAGGGCGAGGCGCAGGATCGGATGGTGCGGGTCGAGCGAGGTGACGACCACCTCGCCCACCTCCCCTTCCGCCACCGGATCGCCCGTGCCCGGCCGCACGATCTCGACGATGAGGTCCTCGTTGACGATGAGGCCCTCGCGGGCCGGCGTCTCGTAGGCGATGGCGCCGCACTCCGCGACCGCATAGAGCTGGTAGCCGTCGATGCCGCGCTCGGCGAAAGCCCTCTGCAGCGACGGCGGGAAGGCAGCGCCCGAGACCACCGCCCGGCGGAAGGAGGAGGTGTCGAGCCCCGCCGCATCGGCCGCCTCGAGGAGGATCTTCAGGAAATCCGGCGTGCCGGTATAGCCGGTGGGGCGATAGGCGGCGATGACCTGCAGCTGCTGCTCGGTATTGCCGGGCCCGGCCGGGATGACCGCGCAGCCGAGCGCCCGCGCGCCGGAATCGAGGATGAAGCCGCCCGGCGTGAGGTGATAGGAGAAGGTATTGAGCACCACGTCGCCGCTGCGAAACCCGGCGGCATGGAGCGCGCGCGCCGAGCGCCACGGGTCGGCCTGCGCCCCTTCCGGCTCGAAGATCGGCCCGGGCGAGGCGAAGAGCCGGCTGAAGCTGCCGGGAGCGTCGCCGACATAGCCGCCGAAGGGCGGCGCCGCGCTCTGCAGGGCCGGCAGGTCGGACTTGCGCAGCACCGGCAGGTTCGCCAGCGCCTCGCGGCTCGTGATGTCGAGCGGCTGGATGCCGGACAGATGCTGGGCCCAGCCGGGCGCCTGCATCGCCTTGGCGACGAGCGTCGGCAGATGGGCGAGAAGCTCCGCCTCCCGCGCGGCGGGGTCGCGCGTTTCGCGATGGTCGTAGAATTCCTTCATCGGTCCTCTCAGCGACGGTCGGTCGCAAGCCGCACGGCGAGCCCGGCGAGCACCAGTCCCATCAGGTAGCGCTGCACCCTGAGCCACAGCGGCCGGCGGGCAAGGAAGGCGGCGATGGCGCCGGCGAATACGACGATGAGCATGTTGACGCTGACGCTCACGCCGATCTGGATCGAGCCGAGGAGAATGTTCTGCAGCAGCACGTCGCCTTTTCCGGGATCGACGAACTGCGGCAGCAGCGACAGGTAGAGCACCGCGATCTTCGGGTTGAGCAGGTTCGTCAGGAAGCCCATGGCGAAGAGGCGGACCGGCCTGTCGGGCGCGAGGTTCCGCGCCTCGAAGGGCGTCGCGCCGCCGGGCTTCACCGCCTGCCAGGCGAGATAGAGGAGATAGGCGGCCCCCGCCCACTTGATGGCCTCGTAGAGGAAGGGCACCGCGAGCGCGAGCGCCGTCAGCCCCACGGCCGCCGCAACCATGTAGAAGACGAAGCCTGCCGCCACCCCGACGAGCGAGACGGCGCCGGCGCGCCAGCCCTGCGTGATCGAGCGCGACACGAGATAGATCATGTTCGGCCCCGGCGTCAGCACCATGCCGAGCGCGATCAGCGCGAAAGCCGCCATCCGCCCCGTGTCGACCACGTCCATCCTTCGCTCCTACATCAGCCAGCGCTTGCGGCGCTTGTAGCTCTTCACCTCGCGGAAGGACTTGCGCTCGCCCTCGCCGATGCCGAGGTAGAACTCCTTGACGTCCTCGTTCTCGCGCAGCGAGGCGGCGTCGCCGTCCATCACGATGCGCCCCGTCTCCATGATATAGCCGTAGGTGGCATAGCGCAGGGCGATGTTGGTGTTCTGCTCGGCGAGCAGGAAGGACACGCCCTCCCGGGCGTTGAGGTCCTTCACGATCTCGAAGATCTCCTCCACCACCTGCGGCGCCAGGCCCATCGACGGCTCGTCGAGGAGGATCATCTTCGGCCGGGACATGAGGGCGCGGCCGATGGCGCACATCTGCTGCTCGCCGCCGGAGGTGTAGCCCGACATCGAGCTCTTGCGCTGCCTGAGGCGCGGGAAATAGTCGTAGACCATCTCCATGTCGCGCCGGATGGCCGCCCCTCCGTCGCGCCGCGTGAAGGCGCCGGTCAGGAGGTTCTCCTCGATGGTGAGGTGACCGAAGCAGTGGCGCCCCTCCATCACCTGAATGCAGCCGCGCCGCACCAGCTCGTTCGGCGTCATCCGGTCGACGCGCTCGCCATCGAACTCGATCGAGCCCTTCGTCACCTCGCCGCGCTCGGCGCGCAGCAGGTTGGAGACGGCCTTCAGCGTCGTCGTCTTGCCCGCCCCGTTGGCGCCGAGCAGCGCGACGATGCCGCCGCGCGGCACGGTGAGCGACACGCCCTTCAGCACCAGGATGACGTGGTCGTAGATCACCTCGATGTTGTTCACCGAGAGGATCGTCTCTGTCGCCGCCTCGGCGGCGGGCGCGGCTGCGGTGCTCATGCTGGTTCCCTCGTTCCCCCCTGGCCCTCCGGGAGCGGTTGGGGGCGGACGGTGAAGGTCACGTTTCGTCCTGCCCCCTGCCCCTCCCCCCGCGAGGGGAGAGGGACGAGGCTGCGGACGTTCCGTCAGGACTGCTTGTCGCAGGGCTCCGTGCGCTTCGGCCAGCCGGTGCTCTTCTCGGCATAGTCCTTCGCGGCGGCCTCGAGCAGCGGCTTGACGCGGTCGGCCATCGGCTCGATGGGCTCGGAGATCTTCACCCACTTCTCCCCGTCCCACTGCTGCATGAAGGCCGGGCGATGGCCGTTGTGGTCCGTGCAGGTGAGCTTGATCGGGCCGGCGAAGCCCTCGAGCCCGAGCTCCTTCAGGCGGGCCTCGTTGAGGTCGAGCGTCTCGAGGCCGCGGCGCACGTCCTCGCCCGTCACCACCTTCTTGCCGGTGATCTGCTGGGCGTTGCGGATGCCCTCGGCGATCAGCATCGAGTTGTAGACGCCGCGGTTGTAGAGCACCTCGCCCAAGGTGTTCTTCTGCGCCTGGCTGAGGCCCTTGTCGACGACGAGCTTCTGGATGTCCTGCAGGGCCGGGAAGTCCGTGCCCACCGCGTGCCAGTTGAGGGTCTTGAAGCCCTTGCCGCCGGCGCCCGCCGAGCGCAGGTCGTCATCGCCCGGCCACCAGATGGAGATGAACTTCTCCATGGGGAAGTTGATCTTCGCCGCTTCCTTCACGGCGGTCGGGTTGAGGGCGCCCCAGCCGTACATCACCATGTAGTCGGGCCGGTCGCGCCGCACGCTCAGCCACTGCGAGGACTGGTTCTGCATGCTGTCGGCCGGCACGGGATAGAGCTTGAGCTCGAAGCCGAGGTCGCGCGACAGCTGGTCGAAGAGCGGCAGGGGCTCGCGGCCGAAGCCCGCGTCGAGATAGACGTAGCCGATCTTCTTGCCCTTGAGCTTGTCGAGGCCGCCCTCCTGCTCGCCGATGTACTTGATGATCATCGACAGACCATCCCAGTAGGTGTTCGGCGGGTTGAAGATCCACGGGAAGGTGTCGCCGTCCGCCGAGGCCGAGAGGCCATAGGCCATGGACAGGATCGGGATCTTGTCGACGGCCGCGCGCGGGATGAGCGGCAGGGTGATGCCCGTCGACCACGGGTTGATCATCACCGGGTTCTTGCCCTTCACCGCCTCGTAGCACTCGACGCCCTTCTTGGTGTCGTAGCCCGTCTCGCACTCCTCGAGGATGAGCTTGGCGCCGCCGATGCCCCCATCACGCTCGTTGAGCATGGTGAGATAGTCGCGCATGCCGTTGGCGATCGGGATGCCCGACCCCGAGAAGGGGCCGGTGCGGTAGGTGAACAGCGGCACATAGACCGAATCCTGCGCCTTGGCCGGCACGGCGAAGGCCGCCGATGCCACGACCGCGGTCGCCAGGATGGTGGAAAGCTTGCGCACCATGTTTCGTTTCCTCCCGTTGAAGCGCCCCGCCTGCGACGCGGCGCCCGTCCGTTTGTCCGGCTCGTTCCCGGTCCTGCCGCGCTAGTAGGGGAAGGGCCAGACCCTGAGCTTCTGCTTGCCCGTCTGCCAGAGCCGCGCCAGTCCGTGCGGCTCGACGATCAGGAAGAAGATGATGAGCGCGCCGACGATCATGAACGTCAGGTGCTCGACCGTGGCGGCCCCGATGTTGAGGCCGACGAGTGAGGGCGCCCCGCGCAGCACGATGGGCAGGATGTAGATGAGCGCCGCGCCGAAGAAGGAGCCGGTGAGGCTGCCGAGCCCGCCGATGATCACCATGAAGAGGATCAGGAAGGACTGGTTGATGGAGAAGACCTCGGGCTCGGCGCCGCCGTACCAGAGGAAGACCATCAGCGCGCCGGCGACGCCGCAGTAGAAGGACGAGACGGCGAAGGCGAGCAGCTTCGTCGGCAAAAGCTTGATGCCCATGAGCTCGGCGGCGATGTCCATGTCGCGCACCGCCATCCACGAGCGGCCGATGCGGCCGTGGACGAGGTTCGAGGCGACCCACGTCAGCAGGATGACGATGCCGAGGACGACGTAGTAGCGCATCTCGGGCGAGGCATTGGGGCCCGTCACCGGGATGCCGAAGAGGGTCCGCGTCGGCACCTCGATCGCGCCCGAGACGTTGTAGTTGTAGAGCCACGGGATGCGGATGAAGCACCACTGCAGGAAGAATTGCGCGGCAAGCGTCGCCACCGCGAGGTAGAAGCCCTTGATCCGCAGCGACGGCAGGCCGAAGAACACGCCGACGGCCGCGGCGAACAGGCCCGAGGTGAGGATCCAGACGATGATGTTCACGCCGGGGAAGATCGTCGTCAGCTTGTAGCAGGCGAACGCCCCCACGCCCAT
This sequence comes from Chelatococcus caeni, assembly GCF_014196925.1. Lineage (GTDB taxonomy): Bacteria > Pseudomonadota > Alphaproteobacteria > Rhizobiales > Beijerinckiaceae > Chelatococcus_A > Chelatococcus_A caeni. The sequence goes on from NZ_JACIEN010000008.1 coordinate 77,212, forward strand.
GAAGCCGGCCGTGCCCAGCGACAGGAGCCCGGTGTAGCCGGTCAGGAGGTTGAGCCCGATCGACGCCAGCGCGAAGATGAGGAACGGGATCATCACCACCGACAGGAAGAAGGCGTTGCCCGCGAGCGGGATGACCACGAGGGCGAGCGTGAGGATGAGGGCGATGCCGATCTTGTCCTGCAGGATCGGGAAGACCGCCATGTCTGCGGCATAGTTCGTCTTGAACTGGCCTGCTTCGCGGTAGAACACGGATGCCGCCTCCTCAAATCCGCTCGATGATCTTCTCGCCGAACAGGCCCTGCGGCCGGAACAGCAGGAAGCCGAGGGCGATGACATAGGCGAGCCAGCTCTCGATGCCGCTGCCGACCAGAGGCCCCCAGTAGAACTCGCCGAGCTTCTCGCCGACGCCGATGATGAGCCCGCCGACGATGGCGCCGGGCACCGAGGTGAAGCCGCCGAGGATCAGCACCGGCAGGGCTTTCAGCGCGATGATCTGCAGCGCGAAGGACACCTCCGAGCGCGCGCCCCACATGATGCCGGTGGCGAGCGCCACGATGCCGGCGGTGAACCAGACGATGATCCAGATCTGGTTGAGCGAGATGCCGACCGACAGCGCCGCCTTGTGGCTGTCGGCGACCGCCCTGAGCGCCCGCCCGATGCGCGTCTTCTGGAAGAAGACGGCGAGCGAGGCCACCATGACCGAGGCGATGACCGCCGCCGTGATGTCGATCTTCTGCAGGCTGACGAAGCCGCCGAGCATCTCGAACTCGACGGAGCCGCGCGGCAGGTAGAGCTGGTCGGTGATCATCACCTTCGGGTTGCCGCCGAAGACGAGCTCGCCGAAGCCGATGAGGAAATAGGTGAGCCCGAAGGTCGCCATGAAGAGGATGATGTCGGGCTGGTTGACGAGCGGGCGCAGCACGATGCGCTCGACGCCGACGGCGAGCACGAACATCACGCCGATGGTCAGGATGAGCGCGAGGATGGCCGGCACGCCGGCCTCGTAGAGCCCGACGAGGGTCAGCGCCGCGAACACCACCATGATGCCCTGGGCGAAGTTGAAGACGCCCGAAGCCTTGAAGATGAGCACGAAGCCGAGCGCGATCAGCGCATAGAGCACGCCCGAGACGAGCCCCTCCCACAGCGTCTGCACGAGAAGGTCCGGCGCCGAGCCCATCTGCACGAAGGGGTCGATGAAGATGTTGTACAGGATGTCCATCAATACGCCCTCAGTGCGGCACGCCGAGATAGGCGTCGATGACGGCCTGGTTGCTCTTGACCTCGTCGGGCACGCCGTCCGCGATCTTGCGGCCGTATTCGAGCACGACGACGCGGTCCGACAGGTCCATGACGACGCCCATGTCGTGCTCGATGAGCGCGATGGTGGTGCCGAACTGGCTGTTGACGTCGAGGATGAAGCGGCACATGTCCTCCTTCTCCTCGAGGTTCATGCCCGCCATCGGCTCGTCGAGCAGCAGCAGCTCCGGCTCCATGGCGAGCGCCCGGCCGAGCTCGACGCGCTTCTGCAGGCCGTAGGGCAGCCGCCCCACCGGCACCTTGCGGATGGCCTCGATCTCGAGGAAATCGATGATCTCCTCCACCACCTTGCGGTGCTCGATCTCCTCGGCCATCGCCGGCCCGTGCCGCAGCATCTGCCAGAAGAAGCCGCGCCTCATCTTCAGCGTGCGCCCGGCCATGATGTTGTCGAGCGTCGTCATGCCCTTGAAGAGCGCGACGTTCTGGAAGGTGCGCGCGATGCCCTGGCTCGCCGCCACATAGGGGCGCATCTTCGAGCGCGTCCTGCCCTTGAAGGTGATGCGCCCGTCCTGCGGGTGGTAGAAACCGTTGATGACGTTGAGCATCGACGTCTTGCCCGCGCCGTTCGGGCCGATGATGGCGCGGATCTCGCCCTTGCGGATGTCGAAGGAGACATCCGTGATGGCCTTGACCCCGCCGAAGCGCAGGGAAACGTTCTCGACGGCGAGCAGGACGTCGCCGGCCGTGACACCGGCATCCATGTCGGGCGCCCTCATGCGGCCTTCTCCTTCACCGCGGCGGGATAGATCCGCATGTCGCGGATCTTGACGCGCGCCGAAATCGTGCCCTTGCGGCCGTCCTCGAAGGTCACTTCGGTCGTGATGTCGGCCTCGCGCGAGCCGTCGTAGAGCGCCGTGATGAGCGGCGCGTAGCGCTCGGCGATGAAGCCGCGCCTGACCTTCTGCGTGCGCGTGAGCTCGCCGTCGTCCGCATCGAGCTCCTTGTGCAGGATGAGGAAGCGGCGGATCTGCGCACCGGCCATCATCGGCTCGGCGGCGAGGGAGCGGTTCACCTCGTCGACGTTCTTCTCGAGCATGTCGTAGACGAGCGGATGGCCGGCGAGCTCCTGGTAGGAGCCGTAGACCACGTTGTTGCGCTCGGCCCAGTTGCCGACGGCGGTGAGGTCGATGTTGATGAAGCAGGAGACGTAGTCGCGCTCGTGGCCGAAGGCGACGGCCTCCTTCACGTTGGGGAAGAACTTCAGCTTGTTCTCGATGTACTTGGGCGGGAAGAGCGAGCCGTCGTTGAGCTTGCCGACGTCCTTGGCGCGGTCGATGATCTTGAGGTGGCCGGCGGGGTCGAAGAAGCCGGCATCGCCCGTCTTGATGAAGCCGTCCTCGGTCAGCACCTCGCTGGTCTTCTCCTCATCCCTGAAATAGCCGGTGAACATGCCCGGCGAGCGGAACAGCACCTCCCCGCTCTCGGAGAGGCGGATTTCGACATTGGGCATCGGCGGGCCGACCGTGTCCGGCTTGATGGCGCCGTCAGGCTGGGCCGTGACGTAGAGGAAGGCCTCCGTCTGGCCGTAGAGCTGCTTCAGGTTGAGGCCGAGCGAACGGTAGAAGGAGAAGAGGTCCGGCCCGATCGCCTCGCCCGCCGTATAGGCGACGCGAATGCGCGAGAAGCCGAGCACGTTCTTCAGCGGTTCGTAGACGAGGAGCCGCCCGAGCCCGTAGAGCAATCGCCCGCCGAGCGGCACGTCTTCGCCGTTGAGGATCTTCTCGCCATAGCGCTTCGCGACGCCGATGAAGTAATGAAACATGCGCCGCTTCAGCCCGCCCGCATCCTCCATGCGGATCATGACGCGGGTCAGGATCTGCTCGAAGACGCGCGGCGGCGCGAAATAGAAGGTCGGGCCGATCTCCTTGAGGTCCTGCATCGCCGTCTCGGCCGATTCCGGGCAGGCCATGCAGAAGCCGGCGACGAGCCCCTGGGCATAGTTGAGGTAATGGTCGCCGACCCAGGCGAGCGGCAGGTAGGCGAGCACCTCGTCCTTCTCGTCCAGCTTGTCGAAGGTCACCGTGTCGCGCGCCGCGGCGATGCAGCGCTCGGCGGTCAGCACGACCCCCTTGGAACGGCCTGTGGTGCCCGAGGTGTAAAGGATGATGGATACGTCCGAGCCCTTGCCGGCGGCCATGATGCCGTCGAGCCATGACGAGACCGCAGGATCCTTCAGCGCCTCCTCGCCCTCCGCGATAACCTCGGCCATCGGGTGGAGACGCGTATGGTCGTAGTCGCGCAGGCCGCGCGGCTCGTCGTAGATCATGTGCCGCAGCAGGGGCAGGCGCTCGGAGACGGAGAGGATCTTGTCGACCTGCTCCTGGTCCTGCACCGCCGCGAACTTCACCTCGGCGTGGGCGAGGACATAGGCGAGTTCGTCCGCCACGGCGTCGGCATAGACGGGCACGGGCACCGCCCCGAGCATCTGGGCTGCCATCACCGTCCAGTAGAGCTTCGGCCGGTTGGCGCCGACGATGGCGATGGCCTCGCCGTGCTTGAGGCCGAGCCGCTCGAGCCCCACGGCGAGGCAGCGCACGTTTTCGTACACCTCGGCCCACGTCCACGTCTGCCAGATGCCGAGATCCTTGTGGCGGAAGGCCGGCCGGTCGCCGCGCACCGCCGCGTTGTGCGCCAGAAGCTTGGCGAAAGTGTCCGCCCGCACGGAATCGACCGCTGTCACGGCACGTTCCTCCCTTCGGCCCCATCGGCCATGGCGTTTCCCTACAGGCCGGGTTTTGCCGGCTCTCGTTGATGCTCGAATAGTGCGCGGAGGGCCGCATCTCCGCAAGCATCCGCTTGACAGACAAGTCAGGCCCGTGTTGGCTGGGATGCCGGCTTGTGCCGACCGTTTTCCCCGCCTTTTTTGTCCATTTCGTCCCGTTCCGCCGTCATGCGGGACCTGTTTGGCGTCGCAGCATTCCGTGCGGAAAAACGAATATCACCTGGGAGCGATCCGCAGAAATCGTGCGGCGATTCGCATCCGGCCTCATTCGCCGTAGCGGGCCAGCCGGCGCAGGTCGATGATGCGCACGCCGCTGTGCTCGATCTTCAGGAGGCCCTCGTCCTCGAGCGCCCGGAGGCACTTGTTGGTCATCTGGCGCGACAGGCCGGAGAGCAGCCCGAGCTCCTCCTGGCTGATGTCGAGATAGCTGCCGACGCTCGGATAGAGCACCGGGTTGAACATCCAGGCGAGGCCGCGCGCGAGCCGCGCCTGCGCGTCGAGCATGCGGTCATAGCCGAGCACGGCGATGAACTGGCCGAGCCGCTCGTTGAGCTGATGGACGAGGAAGCGGTTGAAGGCGACGCTGTTGTCGAACAGCCAGAGGAAGGTCGCCCGGTTCATCAGCGCAAGGCGCGTCGCACGGATGGCGACGAGGTCGTACTTGCGCTGCTCGTCCTTGAGCAGGGTGCCTTCGCCGAACCATCCGCCCGCCGGCATGCCGGTGAAGGTGACGGCCTTGCCCGTGTCGGACACCGTGCTGACCTTGACGAGGCCGCTGACGACGCCGGACCAGCTGTCGAAGCGGTCCCCCTGATGGCAGATATACTCTCCCTGCGCAAAGCTGCGCTCGACGATGCCCCTCGCCGCCCGCTCCCGTTCGGCCGGGGAAAGATCATGCGCCCAGCGCGCAATGGAAAGAAGATGCTCGGTCGTGATCAAGACACTGTCCGTGGCCGCGTCGCCGGCACACTATAGAGAGGCTTGCCGGCCAAGCGAAGCATCGTGCGCCGCCCGGGGGCTCGGCCTTGCGTCTCCCTTCTTTCGTCCTCTTGTCCAGCCTCGTCGGGAATGGAACCTTGGCGGCAGAAACCGGGTGAACCTTGGGGGAACCATCCTGCGATGATCATCGAAGCCGAACGCTCCTGCCTTCTCCTCGTCGACTTTCAGGGCCGCCTCGCCCCCGCCATTTCAGGCGCCATGGAGACGGTCGCTGCGGCGCGGCGCCTCGCGCTCGCCGCCCGGCTCTTCGACGTGCCCGTCATCGCCAGCGAGCAGAACCCGCAGGGGCTCGGCCCGACGATCGAAGCCCTGCGCGACCTGCCGGAGCTCGTCATCGCCAAGACGGCCTTCGACGCCTCGCGCCAGAGCGAACTGCAGGATGCCCTCGACGAGAACCGCGACACCGTGCTCATCGCCGGCTGGGAGGCGCACGTCTGCGTCATGCAGACGGCCTTCGGCCTCAAGATGAACGGCTTCGCCCCCATCGTCGTGGCCGACGCCATCGGCTCGCGCCAGCCGGCGAGCAAGGCCGCCGCCCTCGACCGGCTCGCCCGCCACGGCGTCGAGATCGTTACGAGCGAGATGGTCGTCTTCGAATGGCTGCAGGATTGCGAGCACCCGCGCTTCAAAGAAGCGCTCGCCCTGATCAAGTGACGCAAGACCGCAACGGTCAGGTGCGCCGCGGCAGGCGCGGCACACCGGCCTGCCGCGCATAGGCCGCCGGGGTCAAACCGTAGGCGCGCTTGAAGAGCCGGGTAAGGTGGGCCTGGTCCGTGAAGCCAGCCTCCGCCGCCGCTTCGGCGGGCGGGATGCCGCGGGCGAGCGCGCCCTTGGCCGCCTCCAGGCGGATGGCGCGCAGATATTCGCTCGGCGGCAGGCCGAAGCGGCGCCGGAAGGCACGGATGAGCTGAAAGCGCCCGAGCCCTTCTCCCTCGGCCAGCGCCTCGATCGTCAGCCGCTCCGCCATCTCCTCCCGCATGCGCGCGGCGAGCCCGGCGATGGCTCCATGGCCTGCATCCTCCGCCCGGCCGCGCCGCCCGGCGTGACGCATGAGCGTGGCGGCGAGCCCGAGGTAGCGCTCCCCCGCCGCGAAGGGATCATCCCCAGCGTCGAGCTCGTGCGCATAGGCGAAAAGCGCGGCGGCAAGCGGCGGATCCTCCGCCACCACATCCCGGAAGCCGATCTCGTGCCTGGGGCCGAGCTCGGCGAGCGCGGCCGATAACGGCTCCGGCGCCAGATAGAGCATGCGGTAGACAACGCCCGCGTCGGTCGTCGCATGGCCGTCATGCAGGTCGAAGGGGCTGAACAGGATGACGGAGCCCGGCTGCGTCCGGTGCCGGGCGCCGCGGCACCAGAAGCTCTGCGATCCCCGCTCCGTGAAGCCGACCGCATAGGTCGCATGCGCGTGCCGGCCGTAGGCGTGCCGGCTGAGGCCGGCCTGCAGCGCCTCGGCGCCGCGCGTGTCGTCGCGCCGTGTTCGGAACCAGTCGTCGGCAGTTGCCTGTTGCAAGACCATCTCTCCTCGCCGCACCAGCGTACAAGACGCGGGGCGCAACCGGAAACGATCCTGGACACGACAGCCCAACGAAGAGGCAGGAGAGCCGGGATCACATGAAGTTCGACACCAAGATCGCCATTGCCGTGCGCGAGGATCTCGCCGTCTGGCAGAAGCTCAACATGGTCGCCTTCCTCGCGAGCGGCATCGCCGCCGGCAGGCCCGGCACCATCGGGGAGCCCTATCGGGACGGCTCGGGCCGGCAATACTGGTCGATGTTCGGCCAGCCCGTGGTCGTGCTGACCGCCGCGGACGGCGCTGCGCTCAAGGCCGCTTACGAGCGGGCCTGGTCGCGTAGCCTCGGCCTCGCCGTCTTCACCGAGCAGCTGTTCGCGACGGGCCACGACGCGGCAAACCGCGCCGCCGTCGCCGCCGTGCCGAGCCCGGAGCTCGATCTTGCGGGCTTTTCCGTGCACGGGCCGCGCAATGATGTCGACCGCGCCCTCAAGGGGCTCGGCCTGCACCGGTGAGCGCGGCCTATTCCGCCGCCATGGCGAGCGGCGGCTCGCCGGCGCGCCAGCGCTCGATGAGCTCGGCCTCCTCCTTCTTCGCCGCCTCGAGATGGCGCAGCTTGACGTGGCCGAAGCCGCGGATCTTCTCGGGGATCGAGGCGAGGGCGACGGCGAGCGCGTGGTTCTCCTGCGTGAGACCCTGCGTGAGCTCCGCGACGAGCGCCTCGTAACCCTTGATCAGCTGCCGCTCCGTGCGCCGCTCGGCGGTATAGCCGAAGACATCGAGCGCCGTGCCGCGCAGCACCTTGAGCCTCGCGAGCAGGCGGAACACGGGCAGCATCCGCGGGCCGAAGCTCGTCTTCTTCGGGTTGCCCTTGGCATCCTTGCGCCCGAGGATCGGCGGCGCGAGGTGGAATTCGTAGCGCAGGTTCTCGCCGGAGAAGGTCGCCCTCACCTGCTTCTCGAAACTGCCGTCGGTATAGAGCCGCGCCACCTCGTACTCGTCCTTGTAGGCCATGAGCTTGAAGAGATAGCGCGCCACCGCCGTCGCCAGCGCCGTCGCGCCGGGCTTCACCGCCGTCTCGCGCTCGCGCACGCGCTCGACGAGCGCCGCGTAGCGCGCCGCATAGGCGCTGTTCTGGTAGGCGGTGAGGAAGTCGACGCGCCGCTCCACCATCTCGTCGAGCGTCTGCGAGATGTGCCGGGCTGGCGTCGCCTCGCGCGTCGGCGCCACGAGCTGCTCGATGCGCGCCGGCTCCAGCGCCGCACGCCGGCCCCACAGGAAGGCCGCCTTGTTGAGCCCGACCGCCTGGCCGTTGAGCGCGATGGCCTTCTCCAGCGCCGCGGCCGAGACCGGCACCTTGCCGCGCTGGTAGGCGAAGCCGAGCATGAACATGTTGGCCGCGATGGCGTTGCCGAGGATGGCGTTGGCGATGCCGGTCGCGTCGACGAAGGCGACGCCCTCGCCGGCAGCGGCCGCGATGGCCCGCTTGATGCGCTCGCTCGGCAGGTGGTAGTCGGCGTTGCGGGTGAACTCGCCCGGATGCACCTCGGCCGTGTTGACGACGACGGTGGTGCCGTCTTGCCGGATGGCGGCGAGCACCTTCTTCATGCCGGTGACGACGAGGTCGCAGCCGAGGATGAGGTCCGCCTCGCCGGCGAAGACGCGGATGGCGTGGATGTCTTCGGGCTTCTCGGCCAGCCGGACGTGGCTGAAGACGGCGCCGCCCTTCTGGGCGAGGCCCGCCATGTCGATCATGCCGCAGGCCTTGCCTTCGAGATGCGCCGCCATGCCGAGGATGGCGCCGATCGTGACGACGCCCGTGCCACCGACACCGGTGACGATGATGTTCCACGGCCGGCCGTTGAAGTCCGGCAGCTCCGGCTCGGGCAGCATCCCCCAGTCATCCGCGCTCTCCTTCACCTTGGCCGGAGCCGGTTTCTTCAGCTGCGCGCCATGCACGGTGACGAAGGAGGGGCAGAAGCCGTTGACGCAGGAAAAATCCTTGTTGCAGTTCGACTGGTCGATGAGGCGCTTGCGGCCGAACTCGGTCTCCAGCGGTTGCACCGAGACGCAGTTCGATTTGACGCCGCAGTCGCCGCAGCCCTCGCAGACGAGCTCGTTGATGATGACGCGCTTGTCGGGATCCGGGAACTCGCCCTTCTTGCGCCGCCGGCGCTTCTCGGCCGCGCAGGTCTGGTCGTAGATGAGCGCGGTGACGCCGGGGATCTCGGCGAGCTCGCGCTGCACGGCCTCGAGATCGTCGCGGTGGTGGAAGGTGATGCCCGCCGGCCACGCGATGGTCGCCGGATATTTGTGCGGCTCGTCCGAGACGAGGGCGATGCGCTCGACGCCTTCGGCGCGCACCTGCCGGGCGATCATGTCCACCGTGAGGCTGCCCTCGTGGTGCTGGCCGCCGGTCATGGCGACGGCGTCGTTGAACAGGATCTTGTAGGTGATGTTGGTCTTCGTCGCGATGGCCCAGCGCAGGGCGAGGATGCCCGAATGGTTGTAGGTGCCGTCGCCGAGGTTCTGGAACACGTGGCCGCGCTTGGAGAACGGCGCCTCGCCGATCCAGTTGGCGCCCTCGCCGCCCATCTGGGTGAAGCCGTCGGTGCGCCGGTCCATCCACTGCACCATGTAGTGGCAGCCGATGCCGGCATAGGCGCGCATGCCTTCCGGCACTACCGTCGAGCTGTTGTGCGGGCAGCCGGAGCAGTAGTGCGGCAGGCGGTTGGCGATCTCCGGCGCCTCCTTGAGGGCGCGCTGGAACTCCTTGATGCGGGCGACGCGCGCCGCGAGTTCCTCGCTCGGGTGGTAGCGCAAAACGCGCTCGCCGACCGCGATGGCGATGTCGTTGGGGTCGAGCGCGCCCTTGACCGGGAAGAGCCAGTTGCCCTCCTCGTCCTTCTTGCCGACGCAGATCGGCTGGTCGGCCGTGCCGTAGAGCTCCTCGCGCAGCTGCACCTCGATGAGCGAGCGCTTCTCCTCGACCACGATCACCATGTCGAGGCCGCGGGCGAAGTCGAGCAGGTCGGCGCGGCCGAGCGGCCACGGGCAGGCGATCTTGTAGAGGCGGATGCCGAGGTCGTTGGCGCGGACCTCGTCGATGCCGAGGTCCTCGAGCGCCTGGCGCACGTCGAGATAGCTCTTGCCGACGGTGACGATGCCGATCTTCGGGTTGCGCCCACCCGAGGTGATGATGCGGTTGAGCCTGTTGGCGCGCACGAAGGCGAGCACGGCCTCGCGCTTGAACTCGTGCAGCCGCTCCTCCTGCTGGAGGATGTTGTCGAAGGGCCGGATGTTGAGCCCGCCCGGCGGCAGAACGAAGTCTTCCGGCAGGACGATGTCGAGCCGGTCCAGCGAGCCGTCGACGATGGCGGTCGATTCCACCGTGTCCTTCATGCCCTTGAGGGCCACCCAGGTGCCGGCGAAGCGGCTGAGCGCATAGCCGTAGAGGCCGTAGTCGATCAGCTCCTGCACGCCGGCCGGGTTGAGGATCGGCACCATCATGTCGACGAAGTTGAACTCCGTCTGGTGCGCCACGGTGGAGGATTCGGCCGTGTGGTCGTCACCCATGATGGCGACGACGCCGCCATGCTTCGACGTGCCGGCCATATTGGCATGACGGAAGACGTCGCCCGAGCGGTCGACGCCCGGGCCCTTGCCGTACCACAGCGAGAAGACGCCGTCGTATTTGCCCTCGCCGCGCATCTCGGCCTGCTGCGTGCCCCAGACGGCGGTCGCGGCGAGATCCTCGTTGAGGCCGGGCTGGAAGACGATTCCCGCCGGGTCGAGATGGCGCCTGGCGCGCTCGAACTGCTGGTCGAGGCCACCGAGCGGCGAGCCGCGATAGCCGGAAACAAAACCGGCGGTATGGAGGCCCATCCGCCGGTCACGCTCCCGCTGCATCAGCATGAGGCGTACGATCGCCTGCGTGCCGGTGATGAAGACGCTGCTCTTCGTCAGGTCGTACTTGTCGTCGAGCGACACGTCCCTAAGCGGAATGGCGGGCTGGCCCATGCCGATCCTCCTCCTGGCGCCCCCTCGGACGCGCTTGCCGCCGGATTGTTTCCCGGTCTTGGCCATGTCGATATGTCAGTAATGCTGACATAATTCCGAATCCGCGTCAACGAGATGAGAATGGTTCCAGTTGGAGGCGCTTCCCAACTCACCGGCGCCTCCATTTCGCCCCACTCGCACCGACATGTGATAGAAACGGAAGCGATGCTCTCGCACCTGCGTGCAAGATCGCAAGCAATGGTTAACCCTGTCGACCGAGGCTCGACGGAACGCTTTGCGCTCGCTCGGATGAAATGACGGCGACATGACCCCGATGATCAAACGCCCTGCCGCCGCGATCGCAGCGGCCCTCATCACGGTGCTCGCCGCAGCACCCGCCGCCGCCCATCCGCATGTCTGGGTGACGGCGCGCAGCGAGGTGCTCTATGACGGCAAGGGGGAGATGACCGGCGTGCGCCACGTCTGGACCTTCGACGCGGCCTATTCGGCCTTCGCCGTGCAGGGCCTCGACAAGGACGGAGACGGCAAGATCTCGCCCGACGAGCTCAAGGAACTCGCCGAGGTCAACGTCGAATCCCTCAACGAGTACGACTACTTCACGGTCGCCAAGGCGAACGGCGCCAAGGTCGCCTTCGCCGACCCCAGGGACTACGGCCTTACCTACGACAACGGCGCCCTGACGCTCACCTTCACGCTGCCCACGGCGAAGCCCGCGCGCGCCGACAAGCTGCTGTCGCTCGAGGTCTACGACCCGACCTATTTCGTCTCCTTCGCCATGGCGGAGGGCGATGACGCCGTGCGGCTCGCCGGCGGCCCGAGCGGCTGCAAGACCAACGTCACCCGCCCGAAGACGCCGGATCCGGCCAAGATGCAGGAATTGTCGGAGAGCTTCTTCGAGAACCTCAGCGCGAACTCGACCTTCGGGGCCGATTTCGCCAACCGCGTGCTCGTGGCCTGCCCGTGACGAGCCTCGGCCTGGCAGGAGCGACGGCAGGGCCGCGCCTCGTGGCGCGCCGGCTCGTCGTGGCGATCGTCGCTGTGGCGGTGGTCGCGGGCGTGCTCGCGCTCATCGCCCACCTCCTGCAGGGGAGCGCGACACCTGCGCCGCCGGCGCGCAACCCCTTCGGCACCGGCCTGCGCGAGGCCGCCCCCGAACCGACGGGTTTCGGCGCCTTTATCCTCGCCGTCCAGAGCCAGTACTACCGCCAGCTCACCGCCGCCGTGCAGGCGATGAAACAGGATGGCGCCGCCTTCTGGAGCCTCGTCGCCATCGGCTTCGCCTATGGCGTCTTCCATGCCGCCGGTCCGGGCCACGGCAAGGGCGTCATCTCCGGCTACATCGTGGCCAGCGGCCGCTCGCTGAAGCGGGGCGTCGGCCTCAGCTTCGCCGCCGCCCTCGTGCAGGCGCTGGTCGCCATCGCGCTCATCGCCGTGCTCGCCCTCGCGCTCAACGCCACCGCGCGTTCCATCAACGAAACCGCGCGCCTCGTGGAACTCGCGAGCTTCGCCGCGGTCGCGCTGATGGGGGCCGCCGTGCTGTGGCGCAAGGCGGGCCGCTTCGTCGCCATCGGCCTGCCGCAGGCCGGCGCCGCATCCTGCGACGACGACTGCGGCCACGTGCACATCCCCCCGCCGGAGGCGCTCGACCGGATGCGCGACTGGCGCGAGATGGCGGGCATCGCCATCGCCGCCGGCATCCGCCCCTGTTCGGGGGCGCTCATCGTCCTCGTCTTCGCCCTGTCGCAGGGCCTCTTCGCCGCCGGCGTCGCCGCGACGCTCGCCATGGCGCTCGGCACGGCCCTGACGACCGGGGCGCTCGCGGCCCTCGCCGTCTTCGCCAAGGCACTCGCGCTGCGGCTCGCAGGCGGGCGCGGCCTCACGGGCGCGCGCATCGTCGGGGGGCTCGAGGTCCTTGCCGGAGCCTTCGTCCTCGTGCTCGGCCTTGCCCTCCTCGCCGGCCTGTGGGCCGGCGCCGCGCCGAGCTGAACGGCCTCACGCCGGGGCCAGCGGATCGTTTTCGAGCAGGATGGGCCGTCCGTGCGGCGTCGCCCGTGCGGCCCTGTCCCAGGCGGCGCAGCGCTCGGCAAGCGCCTCGGGCGCGGCGACGCCTTTCTCGGCGACGAGCCTCTCCAGCGCCGCGAGCCAATGGTGGTAATAGCTGTCGCCGAGGTCGGGATCACCCGCCGCCTGCGCGCGGCGGATCTCCTGCGACAACGCCTCGGCCCATTCGCTCCAGGTGAAGAGCCCGGCCTCGTTGAGCGCCACCGCCATGGCGAAGGCCTCGGCCTCCCACGGCTCGCGGAAGACGGGCCCGTCCGCGTCCCGCGCCACCGGCGTGATGCCGCAGACGGCATCGAGCAGTGCATCCGCAGCGCTCATGCCGCCGCTCCTTCGAGATAGCTCTCCCAGGCGTCGATCGAGACGGTGAGCGTCGCATCGCCGTCCGCGCCCCACAGCTCCGCGCCCGAGAAGGCGACGGTGTAGAGCCACTGCGGACACTCGCCCTTGCCGTGCGCGTGCGTGTCGGGAAAGACGAAGACGCCGTTGACGCGCGCGATGGTGCCGACCTTGCCGCGGGCATAGCGCGGCAGGCGCGTGTGGCCGGCGGGGTGCATCACCTTCGTGCGCACCCGCTCGCCCACCGCGAAGCGGGCGGTCGCCTCGGGCGGCCGGTCGTACTGCGTGCCCCGGGCGAGCACGGCGGGCACGTCCGCGGCCTTCAGCACGCGCTGGCCGGGATCGCCCGGCGCCAGCGCCCGGCCGGCCGCCAGCTCTTCCGCCGTCACCAGCCCGCGGGCGAGCAGCAGCTTCTCCAGCCCCTTGATCCAGATCTCGTAGTAGCTCGACGACAGGTAGTCGGCCGGGTTCAGCGTCTCGCGCGCATGCCGGCTCGCATCGATGTTCCACGCGCCCATGGCGCCGGCGGCGAGGGTGACGGCGAGCGCCCGCTTCTCCCAAGGAGCGTGGAAGCGCACGTCCTCCGGCTCCGGCTCCACGGGGCCGAAGCCCATCATGCCGCCGAGGTCCTGCGCGCCGTTCATGGCCGCAACTCCTCAAGCGTGCGGGCAAGGCCCGTGCCGATCATCGAATCGCGTGTCACGAGCCGCGCCAGCGCCTCCTCGTCCCAGCCCTCCGTGCCGGCCGGGCGCATGGGGATGACCAGATAGCGCGTCTCGGCCGTCGAATCCCACACGCGGATGCGCGTGGCCGCGGGCAACGTGACGCCGAAATCGGCGAGCACGCCGCGCGGGTCGATGACCGCGCGCGAGCGGTAGGGCGCCGACTTGTACCAGACCGGCGGCAGGCCCAGCACCGGCCACGGATAGCAGGAGCACAGCGTGCAGACGACGAGGTTGTGCTCCTCCGCCGTGTTCTCGACGGCGACCATGTGCTCGCCCTGGCGGCCGGTGAAGCCGAGCGAATGGATCGCCGCCGTCGCATCCGTGCGCAGCCAGGCACGGTACTCCTCGTCCGCCCAGGCCTTGGCCACCACCCGCGCGCCGTTGCGCGGGCCGATCTTCGTCTCATAGGTCTCGATCAGCACGTCGAGCGCGGCGGGATCGACATAGCCCTTCTCGACCAAAATCGATTCCAGCGCCCTGACGCGCAGCGCCATGGGCGAGAGCTCGCTGCCCTCGTGATCGTGGTCGTGATCATCGTGGTGATGGCCGTGGGAATGCTCGTGCATGGCGCCTCGCACCGAAGGGCAGGATCGGCGGCGATCATAGCGCCCGCTCGCCGGGGGAGCGAGCCCGTTCCGGTCCTGCCTCCCCTTCCCACGCGCCGCCTTTCCCCCGTGTTGGTGATTGACCCGCGGCCGCTTCCCCCCTAGTCCCTCGCCTGCACGTCCCTCGCTTTCAAGTCCCGCTCCCTGCCGCACGAGAGTTCCCGTGCCGAACGCCCAGCCCGAACGCCCACTGCCCGCACGCCTCGCCGCCGCGCTCGAGGTGCCGGTCCTCGCCATCGGCAACATCGTATCCTGGTGCGCCATCCTGATGGTGGTCGTCGAATTCGCCGTCGTGCTCATGCGCTATGTCTTCGGCATCGGCTTCATCGCCCTGCAGGAGAGCGTCATCTACCTGCATGCCGCCACCTTCATGCTGGCCTCGGGCGCTGTGCTGGCGCGGGACGGGCACGTGCGCGTCGATGTCGTCTACAGCCGGCTCGGCCCCCGCTCGCGGGCGCTCGTCGACCTGCTCGGGGCGCTCCTCTTCGTCGTACCGCTGGCGCTGCTGACCTTCGACGTCGCCCTGCCCTATGTCACGCGCTCCTGGGCCATCCTCGAAGGCTCGCGCGAGACGAGCGGCCTGCCGTTCGTCTACCTGCTCAAGACCCTGATCCCCGCCTTTGCCGTGCTTCTCGCCGTTGAGGGCATCGCCATGGCGCTCAAGGCGCTCGCCGCGCTCACAACCGGCAGGGAGCGTTGAGCGTGCTCCACGACATCCTCGGCCTTGCCATGTTCGGCAGCGCCTTCGCGCTGCTCCTCACCGGTTTTCCCGTCGCCTTCGCGCTCGCGGGCTGCGCGCTCGTCTTCTTCGCCATCGGCCTGATGACCGGGGCGATACCCTATGCCTTCCTGCAGGCATTTCCCCAGCGCATCTACGGCATCATGACCAACGACGTGCTGGTCGCCATCCCGCTCTTCGTGCTGATGGGCGTGGTGCTGGAGCGCTCGCGCGTCGCAGAGGAGCTGATCGACACCTGCGCCCGCCTGTTCGGCGCCGTGCGCGGCGGGCTCGGCCTCTCGATCTTCCTCGTCGGCGCGCTTCTTGCCGCGACGACCGGCGTCGTCGGCGCCACCGTCGTCACCATGGGGCTGATGGCCCTGCCGCCGATGCTGCGCCACGGCTATTCCCGCTCGCTGGCGGCGGGCTCCGTCGCGGCCGCCGGCACGCTCGGCCAGATCATCCCGCCGTCCATCGTGCTCGTCGTGCTCGGCGACCAGCTCGGCACGGCCTACCAGAGCGCCCAGCTCGCGCTCGGCAACTTCGCACCCGAGACCGTGTCGGTCGGCGACCTCTTCGCCGGCGCGGTCGTTCCCGGCCTGCTGCTCGTCCTGCTCTACGTGCTCTATCAGGTGCTCGTCGCCTGGCTGCGGCCCGCGCTTGCGCCGGCCCTGCCGCCCGAGGCGCGCGACCTCGGCCCCTCGCCGGTCGCAACCGTCGTGCGCGCGGTCGTGCCGACGGTGGCGCTCATCGTCGCCGTGCTCGGCTCGATCCTCGGCGGCGTCGCGACGCCGACGGAGGCGGCGGCCGTCGGCGCGGTCGGCGCCATCCTCATCGCCGCCGACCGACGCGGGCGCAGGAGCGCCCTCGTCGCGCGCTCCACCGCCGCCGCGCTGCTCGCTCTCCTCGTCCTCACCGCCTTCGTCGACCTGCGCCTCGGGCGCGAGGTCGTGACGGCGGGGCAGTCCGCCGGCATCCTCATCGCGGCGGCGCTGTGCGCGCTCGTCGCGGCGGGCCTCCTCCACGCCCTCTGGCGGCTTGCGACGGACGGGCTCCTCAAGACCATCGCCCGCGGCACGACGGACGTGACGGCGATGATCTTCGCCATCCTCATCGGCGCGACGCTGTTCAGCCTCGTCTTCCGCGGCCTCGGCGGCGAGGACCTCGTCAAGGATGCCCTCTCGGCCATGCCGGGCGGCCCGGCGGGAGCGGTGCTCCTCGTCATGGCCGTGATGTTCTTCCTCGGCTTCTTCCTCGACTTTCTCGAGATCGTCTTCGTCGTCGTGCCGATCGTCGCCCCCGCGCTGCTGCAGATGGAGGGCATCGATCCCGTCTGGCTCGGCGTGATGATGGCGGTGAACCTGCAGACCTCGTTCCTCACCCCGCCCTTCGGGCCGACGCTGTTCTACCTGCGCGGCGTCGCCCCGCCGGAGGTGCGCACCGCCGACATCTACAGGGGCGTCGCGCCCTTCGTCGCCATCCAGCTCGCCGTGCTCGCCATCCTATGGCTGTTCCCCGCGCTCGCGACGGCCCTGCCGCGGGCGCTCTACGGCTAGAGCCCGGACTGATCGGCTTAATTCAACCCGATCGGATCCGGCTCTAAGCGCCGAGGGCGGCGCGGCCGACGATGCGGAAGCGCTCGCCCGCCCCGTCCTGCCGGCAGAGGGCGAGCGCATCGACGAGGACGTCCGCCGGCGGCACGTGCTCCGCATAGGCGAGGGCGAGCGCCGCCTCGGTGCGCGCCACGTCCTCGCGCGGCACGCGCCCGGTCAGCGTCATGTGGAAGCGGAATTCCTCGAGCACATAAGGGTAGCCGTAGGTCTCGAGATGCTGCCGCTGGCGTTCGGAGAGCGTCTCCGGCCGGCGCTTGGCGATCTCGTCGCCGTTCGCTGGTGCGCGGAAAGGCTCGAAGGCGGGGACGAGCGCCCGCTCCAGCTGCGCGAGCTCCGCGGATGGCCGGGCCTCGACGAGCGCGAGGAACGCCCCTTCCGCCGGCCGCCGGCCGATGGCCGTCAGGATGAGGCGCGGCAGGGTGAAAGCCGGCCGCGCCTCGGCGAAGTCGACGAGAGCCGCGATGAGGTCGCTCTCGGCCTGGCCCTCGGCCAGGCGGAACGGCGCCTTCAGCGTGGCGTGGAAGGCATAGCGCCGCGGCTCCTCCGTCAGCCTGTGGAAGGCCTCCGCATCGAGGCCGCGCGGGACGATCTGCGGCACCTCCTCGCCCGTCGCCCCGTCATAGCCGAGGATGCCGGAGCCGAAACGCCACAGCGGATCGTCGGAATGGGGCGCGAAATAGATGGCGTAACGCGAACCGTTGGATGACATCTCACCACTCGTTTCGGGAATGGTTGCGGGGAGCTTGGCGATTCGGCCGGGCGTGCGAGCGAGTGCACCGTTAAGCCATAGAGCGGCCGGGGCTCTTTCGCCAGCCGCCGCGACGAGGCCGAAAGCCGAGGCCTCTTGCCTTTCGCCGCCGCCATGCTGTAGTGCCAAGACCGTGACGTCACCATGAAGCCGCCGCGCGGCACGGGGAAGACAGAAGTGGCTGAAGCGCAGAAGGCCCGCACCTCCCGCACCCTCGTCACGCTCATCAGCGTGGCCGTGCTCGTCGGCACCGAGGTGTTCGCCGTCGCCATCGCGGCCGGCTGGGCCATTGCCGGCATCTTCGAGCTCGGCCAGACCGTCGGCTATGTGCTGATGGGCCTCTTCGCCCTCGTCGGCCTGTGGGCGATGGTCGGCTTCATGCGCCAGGCCGCGCGAGCCGAGGGTGCCCACGGGGCCGGCGGCCACAAGGCTTGATCATGGCCTGATCAGGGCCGGTCGCACGCCCGCAGCGTCACCGGATCGGCTGCCTGCGGCACGAGCCGCTCGAGCGGCCTGCACGCCCCTTCCACGCAGAGATACCAGTCCGCCACCGCCTGCGAGCGCCGCATGACGACCGTGTCCTGCGGCGGCAGCGACGGTGTCCAGCGCCAGAAGCCATCGATCAGCCGGGCGTCCGGCGCCGGGTCCATGCCCGCGCCGGAACCCTTGACGCGCGCTTCCGCGATGACGAGGCCCTGCTCCGTCAGCCGCCAGTCCTCCTCCCACACGGTTTTTTCCACCGAATGGGTCCAGCCGAGCGTCAGGGCGGCCGTGCCGAGATGCACGACGAGCCCCGCCGCCGCGAGGCACAGGCCGCTCACGCGGCCGAGGCCGGCCGTGCCCCGCGGCGCGTGCGCCACCAGTGCCAGCCGAGCACCACGGCCGCGAGCGCGAAGCCGATCTCGTCGGTCATCGACAAGGCCGCGAAGAGCGACAGCGCGGCGATGGTCGCGACGACGCGCTCCCATGTCTGCAGCGGCAACCAGAGGTAGCCGATGGAGGCGATGCCCCACAGGCCGATGGCGAGGCCGGTCTTGAAGATCATGTAGCTGACGTCGAGCCAGTAGGCGGCGCCCGAGAGGCCCGCCACCGGCTGCAGCATCAGCGCCGGATCGTAGACCGCCATGTAGGGGATGACGAAGCCGGGCAGCGCGATGCGCAGCGCCTGGAAGCCGATGCGGAAGCCGTTGTCCTTGGCGATGGGAGCCGCCGCGAAGGCGGCGAGCGCCACCGGCGGCGTCAGGTCCGCCATGATGCCGAAGTAGAACACGAACATGTGGCTGACGATCAGCGGCACGCCGAGCTCGAGCAGCGCCGGCGCCGCCAGCGACGAGGTGATGATGTAGTTCGGGATGGTCGGGATGCCCATGCCGAGCAGCAGGCTCACGAACATCGTCAGCACCAGCGACAGCGCGAGCGAGCCCTTGCCAATGGACACGACCCAGTTGCCGAAGATGGTGCCGATGCCCGTCAGCGTCATCGTGCCGATGACGATGCCGACGACGGCGCAGGCGAGGCCCACGGGCAGCGCCTGGCGGGCACCCTCGGCGAGCGCGTCGCGGCACGCCGCCAGCGTCTCGACGCCGCCGCGCACGAAGAGGCTGGCGACCACGAGGACGGCGACGAGGCCGAGGATGACGAGGACGCCCCAGATCAGGAAAGTCGCGGCGAGAAGACCGAGGCCGACCCAGAACACGACGCGCACCACCTCGTGCACGAGACCGGCCGCGACGGCCGCCCCGAGGATCAGCACCACCGTGAGGGCAAGCCCGACCGAGCCCGAGAAGAGAGGCGTATAGCCGGCGAAGAGGAGGTAGACGAGCACCGCCAGCGGCAGCACCAGGTACCACTTCGAGGTGAAGGCCTTGAAGGCGTTGGGCAGCTCCGCCTTCGGCATGCCGGTGAGCCCGCAGCGTCCGGCCTCCAGATGCACGGCCCAGAAGGCCGAGGCGAAATAGAGGACGGCGGGCACGACGGCGGCCTGCACCACCTCGGCATAGGGCACGCCGATGGTCTCGGCCATGATGAAGGCGACCGCGCCCATGACCGGCGGCATGATCTGCCCGCCCATCGAGGCCGTCGCCTCGACGCCGCCGGCGAAGGCGGACCGGTAGCCGAAGCGCTTCATGAGCGGGATGGTGAACTGCCCCGTCGAGACGACATTGGCGACCCCCGAGCCGGAGATGGTCCCCATCAGCGCCGAGGAGAAGACGGACACCTTGGCCGGACCGCCGCGGGCGCCGCCGAAGAGCCCCATCGCCACGTCCGTGAAGAGCTGAATCATCCCCGCCCGCTCCAGGAAGGAGCCGAACAGGATGAACAGGAAGATGTAGGTCGCCGACACGGCCGTCGGCACCGCATAGAGCCCCTCGGTGCCGAAGGACATGTGCTCGACGACCTGCTCGAGCGTGTAGCCGCGATGGTCGAAGGGCGCCGGCAGGTAGTTTCCAAAGAGGCAGTAGGCGAGGAAGATCCCCGCCACGATCGGCAGGGCCGGCCCCATCACGCGCCAGACGAGGACGAACAGGATGACGATGGCGGCGATGCCGACGACGAAATCCGACGGGATGAGCTCGCCCGCGCGCACCACGAGGTCGAAATAGAAGACCCAGTGGTAGAGCCCGACGAGGAAGCCGCCGATGCCGAGCGCCCAGGCGATCGCGCGGCCCCACGGCGTCTGCGAGCGGTGCATGGCGAGGAGGCCGCCGGCGACGAGGCAGAGAAAGCCGACGTGGATGGTGCGCACGATCTGGCTCGGCACGCCGCCGCCGAATCGCGACAGCAGCACCATCGTCAGGGCGAGCGGCACGAAGGCATAGAGCGCCTCGGCGACCGGGCGGCCGCGCGCGGCATCGACCGCGATCTTCACGGCCCACAGGGCGAAGACGGCGCCGGTGACGACGATGAGGTCGACGCCCGGCAGGAAATCGCGGTCGAGCGGGATGCCGAAGGCCGTGACGATCTGGAAGAAGGAGAACGCGACGGCGATCCAGAAGAGGATCCGGGCCGTCGCACCGGCGCCGAACCCCTCGGGCATCCCGTGTTCGGCGTTCACCGTCGCTGCAGCCTCACGGCCGGCCGTTTCTGCCATTGTCTACTCCCGAAGCGAAGCACCCGCCCCTGTTCGCGGCGCGTGCCGCGGCCGTGGGAGAGCGCCAGTACCCTTCTTCCCGACACGGCCCGCGCCTGCCGGTTTTCGTGCGCCGTCTCAACACCACCCATGCCGAATTTGCAAGGGCCCGATGCCGCGAACGAATATCGCCGCAGCGTGGGGGAGCACGAAACAAGCCATGAAAAAAGCGGGCGCAGGGCCCGCTTTTCCACCGTGCCGTCCGTCGAACGGCTTATTGGGACACGCCCTTTTCCTTGAAGAAGCGCTCTGCGCCCGGGTGGAGCGGCACCGGCATGCCGCCGAGGGCGTCCTCGATCTTGATCGCCTTGGCCGCGCTGTGGGCCGCCGCGAGCTGGTCGAGGTTCTCGTAGATCGTCTTCGTCATCGCATAGGCGAGATCGTCGGAGACATCCTCGCGGGTGACGAGGAAGTTGACGACCGCAGCGGTCGGCACGTCGCCCGCCTGGCCGTTGTAGGTGCCCGCCGGGATCGTGCCGGCGATGTAGGGCGCGCCGACCTTCTCGACCACGTCGGCCGGGATCTCCACGACCGTGATGTCGACCGAGGCGGCGAGGTCGCGGATCGAGGCGACGCCGAGGCCGGCCGACTGCAGCGTGGCGTCGAGCTGGCGGTTCTTCATCAGCTCGACCGATTCGGCGAAGGGCAGGTACTCCACCTTGCCGAGATCGTTGTAGCCGAGGCCGGCCGCCTCCAGGATGGCGCGGGCGTTGAGCTCGGTGCCCGACTTCGGCGCGCCGACCGACAGGCGCTTGCCCTTGAGGTCGGCCAGGGTCTTGATGCCCGATTCCTTGGACGCGACGATCTGGATGTAGTTGGGATAGATCGCGGTGATGCCGCGCAGCTTGTCGAGCTTGCCCTTGAAGCCGGCTTCCGTATCGCCTTCCCAGGCCAGCTTGACGCTGTCACCGAGCGCGAAGGCGATTTCGCCCTTGCCCTGCTGCAGCAGGTTGAGGTTCTCGACCGAGGCCTTGGTCGCCTGCACCGACGGCCGGGTGTCCGGGATCTTCTCCGCATAGATCTTCGACAGGGCGACGCCGAGCGGATAGTACACGCCCGAGGTGCCGCCGGTGAGCACGTTGATGAACTCGGCCGAGCGGGCCGGCAGGCTCGAAGCCATCAGCACAGCCGTGAGTGCCGCAGCTCCTGCAGTCATCGTCTTCATGAAGCGACGCATCTTCCCTCCTCCCGGAATGCGTTGAGCGGACGCGGCCTCGCGAGGCCGCGCCACCATCGGGTTCAGAGTTATCCATGGCGACGGCAGCAAGCTCAAGTCTTCAGCGCCGGAAGCGCACGGTTTTCGCCATTCCCCCGCCATCTTCCCCGCGATAACCCAATCATGCCGTTGCCGCCTTGCGGGGATGACAAGGCGGCACCGCGGCACCACATGGCCTGAGAGCCCGACCCACGACGCCACAACGAGCGCCCGACGCATGATCGACAGACGTACGCTTCTTGCTTCCGCTGCCGCCACCGCCGGCCTTGCGGCAACGGGATTTGCCCCAGCCGCGCTCGCGGCCCAGGGCCTGAAGTTCGGCAACGAGGCACCGTTCTCCTTCGACGCGCTCGTGGCGCGGGCCGAAGCAATGGCCAAGCGCCCCTACAAGGCCCCGCCGGCGCCGCCGTCCGACATCCTCGAGCGCATCGACTACGACGCCCACGGCAAGATCCGCTTCAAGCCCGACTATGCGCTCTTCGCCGATGGGCCCGGCCAGTTCCCCGTCACCTTCTTCCACCTCGGCCGCTACTTCCAGAGCCCGGTGCGCATGCATGTCGTCGCCAACGGCAAGGCGCGCGAGATCGTCTACGACGAGCGCTATTTCGACATGCCGGCGGACAGTCCGGCGCATGAACTGCCGGCCGGATCGGGCTTCGCGGGCTTCCGCTTCCAGGAAAGCCGCTTCGGCACCGATCCGAAGCGCGACTGGCGCGGCAACGACTGGGTCGCCTTCCTCGGTGCCTCCTACTTCCGCGCCATCGGCGCCCTCTACCAGTACGGCCTGTCGGCGCGCGGCATCGCGCTCGAGGTGGCCGTCGCCGGCAAGCCGGAGGAATTTCCCGCCTTCACCCACGTCTATTTCGACACGCCGGCGGACGGCAGCGACACGGTCACGGTCTGCTGCCTGCTGGACGGGCCGAGCATCTCCGGCGCCTACCGCTTCGTCATGCAGCGCGGCGAGGGCGTGCTGATGGATATCGACAGCACGCTCTTCCTGCGCAGCGACGTCACCCGCTTCGGCCTGGCGCCCCTGACGTCGATGTACTGGTACTCGGAGACCGTGAAGCCGACGGCCGTCGACTGGCGCCCGGAGATCCACGATTCCGACGGCCTTGCCCTGTGGACCGGGGCCGGCGAGCACATCTGGCGGCCGCTCAACAATCCGCCGCGCACCATCGCCTCCGCCTTCCAGGACGAGAACCCGCGCGGCTTCGGCCTCCTGCAGCGCGACCGCGCCTTCGACCACTATCTCGACGGCGTCTTCTACGACCGGCGGCCGAGCCTGTGGGTGGAGCCGAAGGGCGACTGGGGCAAGGGCGCCGTCGAGCTCATCGAGATCCCGACGGACGACGAGATCCACGACAACATCGTCGCCATGTGGGTGCCGCGCGAGCCTGCGAAGGCGGGCACGCGCCACGACCTCTCCTACCGCCTGCACTGGCTCGCCGACGAGCCCTTTCCGACGACCCTCGGCCGCTGCGTCGCCACGCGCCTCGGCAACGGCGGCCAGCCGGGCCAGCCGCGCCCGGCGGGCGTGCGCAAGTTCATGCTCGAGTTCCGCGGCCCGCCGCTCGCGACCATTCCCTTCGGCGAGGAGCCCGAGCCCGTGCTCTGGGCCTCGCGCGGCAGCTTCTCCTACATCCTCGCCGAGGCCCTGCCCAACGACGTGCCCGGCCACTGGCGCGTGCAGTTCGACCTCACCGTCGAGGGCACCGAGCCGGTCGAGATGCGCTGCTTCCTGAAGCTCGGCGACCAGGTGCTGACCGAGACCTGGCTCTACCAGTACCACCCGTTCTGAGCGGCAGCGGGGCCCCCCGCACAACCCCGTTTCCCGGACGCATCGAGCGAAGCGGAATGCGAGCCGGGATCCAGCGCATGATCGGCCGAAGGCACCGTGTGAATAGGCCCCGGCTCAGCACCGCATCATTTCATGCTGCGGTGCGTCCGGGGCACGAGGGTGTGTGGGGGGCTGGAGCGCGTGCCGGACGAGCGCAGCCTCGTTTGCCGGACGCATGGAGCGTGAGCGGAATGCGAGCCGGCATCCAGCGCTTGAAACGCGCCGAGGGCGCCGAACCATGATGTCCCCGGAACATTCCCCAGCGGCGCCCTGACGCGGCCCCGCATGCTTGCAATGTTATAGTAGAACATCTAATTCAATGGTCATGACGCATTCGCACGCGCATCGCCACCACCATCACCATGCCGAAGCGGCGCAGCCGACCATGTCGCTGCTGCGCATGTCGGCGCTGACGCGCCTTGCCGGCGCGGGTGCGGTGCTCGTGCTGCTGTGGATCGCCGTCCTGTCCGTGCTGGATTGAGCCCATGACCGATGCCGCGCGCACAAGCGACGCCATCCGCTTCGAGAACCTGACGCTCGGCTACGACCGGCATCCGGCCGTGCACCATCTCGACGGCGCCTTGGCGAGCGGCAGCCTGACGGCTGTCGTCGGGCCGAACGGCGCCGGCAAGTCCACCCTGCTCAAGGGCATCGTGGGGGCGCTGCCGCCGTTGTCCGGCCATATCCGCCTGTCGCTCGGCACGCCGCGCGGGGCCAAGGCCCGCATCGCCTATCTGCCGCAGGCGGCCGACATCGACCGCAGCTTCCCCATCACCGTCTACGACCTCGTCTGCGTCGGGCTGTGGAGCCGCGCCGGCCTGTTCGGCGGCATCGGCCGCAAGGACCGGGTGCGGATCGAGGAGGCGCTCGCCGCCGTCGGCCTCACCGGCTTCGAGAAGCGCACCATCGGCACGCTCTCCGGCGGGCAGATGCAGCGGGCGCTCTTTGCCCGCCTCCTGCTGCAGGATGCCGACATCATCCTGCTCGACGAGCCCTTCACCGCCATCGACGCCCGCACCACGGCGGACCTTCTCGCCCTCGTGCGCCGCTGGCACGACGAGGGGCGCACGGTCGTCGCCGTGCTGCACGACATGGAGATGGTGCGCCAGGCCTTCCCGCGCACGCTCCTGCTGGCGCGCGAGCCGGTGGCCTGGGGCGAGACGGACGAGGTGCTGACGGCCGAGAACCTGCTGCGGGCCCGCCACCTCGTCGAGGCCTTCGACACGCATGCGCCGATCTGCGCACGCGACGCGGCCTGAGCGGCGATGCTCTACGACCTTCTCATCGACCCCTTCGTGGAATTCGATTTCATGCGCCGGGCCCTCGTCGGGGCCGCCGCCCTTGCCTTGTCGGGCGGCCCGGTCGGCGTCTTCCTGATGCTGCGCCGCATGAGCCTGACGGGCGACGCGATGGCCCATGCCATCCTGCCCGGTGCCGCCGTCGGCTTCCTCCTCTACGGCCTGTCGCTGCCGGCGATGACCATCGGCGGGCTCGCCGCCGGCTTCGCGGTGGCGCTCGCCGCGGGCCTCGTCGCGCGCACGACGGCGCTGAAGGAGGACGCGGCCCTCGCCGCCTTCTACCTCATCTCGCTCGCACTCGGCGTGACGCTCGTCTCGCTGCGCGGCTCCAATGTCGACCTGCTGCACGTCCTCTTCGGCACGGTGCTCGCGCTCGACGATGCGACGCTCCTGCTCGTCGCCGGCATCGCCACCGTGACCCTCGCCGCCCTGGCGGTCCTCTACCGGCCGCTGGTGCTGGAATGCGTCGATCCAGGTTTCCTGCGCTCGGTGAGCCGCGCGGGAGCCGTCGCGCATCTCGCCTTCCTCGCGCTCGTCGTGATCAATCTCGTCGGCGGCTTTCACGCCCTCGGCACCCTGCTCGCCGTCGGCATGATGATGCTGCCGGCCGCGAGCGCCCGCTTCTGGAGCGGCGACATCACCGTGATGATCGGCGTCTCCACGCTCGTCGGCATGCTGTCCGGCGCGGCCGGGCTCATCCTGTCCTACCACACCGGCCTGCCGGCCGGCCCGTCCATCATCCTCGTCGCGGGCGGCGCCTATATCGCCTCGCTCTTCGTCGGCCCCGTCGACGGCCTCCTGTGGCGCCTCGTGCCGGGACGACATCTCGAAGCCTGAAAATCACCGCCGCCCCGCGGCGGGCTCTGGAGGATCAACCATGCGCACCAGACGCAACGTTATATCAGCACTTACCGCCGCCGCTTTCTTGGCGCTGCCGCTCGCTCCTGCTGCCTTCGCGCAGCAGGCCGAGGCGCCCTCGAAGACGAAGGTCGTCGCCACCTTCTCCATCCTGGGCGATCTCGTGCGCGAGGTCGGCGGCGAGCGCATCGACCTCACCGTCCTCGTCGGGCCCAACGGCGATGCGCATGTCTATTCCCCTTCGCCCGCCGACGCCCGCAACCTCGCCGAGGCCAAGGTCATCTTCGTCAACGGCCTCAAGTTCGAAGGCTGGATCGACCGCTTGGTTCAGGCCTCCGGCACCAAGGCCACGGTCGTCGAGGCCGCGGCCGAGGTGAAGCCGCTGGAGATGGAGGACGACGGCCACGGTCATGGCCACGCGCATGGCCACGCCCACGGACACGGCCACGCCGACGAACACGACGAGAAGCACGCCCACGAGCATGGCGGGCTCGACCCGCACGCCTGGCAGGATGTGGCCAATGCGAAGCTCTATGTCGCGGCGATCCGCGACGGGCTCGCCGCCGCCGATCCGGCGGGCAAGGAGGCCTATGCCGCCAATGCCGAGGCCTATCTCGCCAGGCTCGATGCGCTCGAGGCCGAGGTCAAGGCGGCGGTCGAGGCCATCCCGCGCAACCGCCGCAAGGTCATCACCTCGCACGACGCCTTCGGTTATTTCGCGAGGGCCTACGGCCTCACCTTCATCGCCCCCCAGGGCGTCTCGACCGATGCGGAAGCCTCGGCCCGTGACGTCGGCCGCATCATCCGCCAGATCAAGCGCGACAAGATCCCCGCCGTCTTCCTCGAGAACGTCACCGATCCGCGCCTCGTCGAGCGCATCGCCAAGGAGACCGGCGCCAAGATCGGCGGCCGCCTCTATTCGGATGCCCTGTCGGATGAAAACGGCGCGGCGGGGACTTACATCGCCATGATGCAGCACAATATAAAGGCGCTGAACGCCGCCCTCGCCCGGTGACGGTCGACGGCGGCCCGGCGGCGGTGCTAGGAGGGGGTGGAAAGCCCCGCATCCGGGGCACCGCCTTTCGCGAGGTCTGATCACGCCCGTGCGGCAGGGTCCGTCAGGATCGGGCTGCGCCCGGCGTTCCTTGGAGCCCATCTATGGCCGACAAGATTCCCGTCACCGTCCTCACCGGCTATCTCGGCGCCGGCAAGACGACGCTTCTCAACCGCATCCTCACGGAGCCGCACGGCCAGCGCTTCGCCGTCATCGTCAATGAATTCGGCGAAGTCGGCATCGACAACGACCTCGTCGTCGGCGCGGACGAGGAAGTGTTCGAGATGAACAACGGCTGCATCTGCTGCACCGTGCGCGGCGACCTCATCCGCATCCTCGACGGGCTGATGAAGCGCAAGGGCAAGTTCGACGCCATCATCGTCGAGACGACCGGCCTCGCCGACCCGGCGCCCGTGGCCCAGACCTTCTTCATGGACCAGGACGTCTCCGACAAGACGAAGCTCGACGCCGTCGTCACCGTCGCCGACGCCAAGTGGCTGACCGACCGGCTGAAGGACGCGCCGGAAGCGAAGAACCAGATCGCCTTCGCCGACGTCATCATCCTCAACAAGATCGACCTCGTCTCGCCCGAGGAACTCGCCGAGGTGGAAGGCCGCATCCGCGCCATCAACCCCTATGCGATGATCCACAAGACGGAGCGCGCCTCCGTCGACATCTCGCAGGTGCTCGGCCGCAACGCCTTCGACCTTGAGCGCGTTCTCGAACTCGAGCCCGCCTTCCTCGAGGACGACGGCCACCACCATCACCACCACGATCATGACCACGACCATGCCTGCGGCCCGGACTGCGACCATGATCACCACCACCATCACGGCGGGCTGAAGCACTATCACGACGAGGACATGCAGTCGGTGGCGCTGACCATCGACGGCGAGGTCGATCCCGACAAGTTCCTGCCGTGGGTCAACGACCTCGTGCAGCGCGAAGGCCCGAACATCCTGCGTTCCAAGGGCATCCTCGCCTTCCGCGACGAGCCGCGCCGCTTCGTCTTCCAGGGCGTGCACATGATCCTCGACGGGGACCTGCAGCGCGAGTGGAAGCCCGGCGAGGAGCGCCGGTCGAAGATCGTCTTCATCGGCCGCAACCTCGACAAGGAGGCGATCCGCGAGGGCTTCCTGGCCTGTACGGCGTGACGCGGCGGGCCATTGCTCGCTCCCCCGGCTTGCCGAACGACTCCTCTTGTCCCCTCCCCTCTTGTGGGGGAGGGTAGGGAAGGGGGTGGAGCAGCACGCAGGCGGTCGTGCTCTTGCGTCGCGACCCCCACCCCTACCCCCTCCCCGCAAGGGGGAGGGGAGTCTCCGACCGACGCTCGATCATAAAGATCCCATGGCCGCTCCGACGATCTCCTCCCTCACCGACCATGTCGCCGATCTCGCTGCCGGCGCGCATGTCACCGCCCTCGCCTGGCTCGGCGGCACCACCGCATTCGCACTGGCCGACGGCGCGGCGCTGCTCGTCGCCGGCGACGACCAGAAACGCGTCGCGGCCCATCCGGACGGGGCCGCGCTCGTCGCGACGAGCGACGGCCGGCGGCTCGTGACCGGCGGTGACGACGGCCGCATCGTCGCCGTCGCCGGCGACGGCACGGTGGAGGAGATCGGCGACGAGAAGGGCCGCTGGATCGACGCCATCGTCGCCGGTCGCGACGGCACCCTCGCCTGGAGCGCCGGCAAGCGCGTCACGGCGCGTGACGGCAAGGGCCGCCTGCGCCATTTCGAGGCACCATCGACAGCCCAGGGCCTTGCGTTCGCGCCGAAGGGCTACCGCCTCGCCATCGCCCATTACAATGCCGTCAGCCTCTGGTTCCCGAACACCGACGCGGAGCCCGAAAAGCTCGAATGGAAGGGCTCGCACCTCGGCGTCACCTGGTCGCCGGACGCCCGCTTCGTCGTCACCTCCATGCAGGAGAACGCCCTGCACGGCTGGCGCCTCTCCGACCGGCGCGACATGCGCATGACCGGCTATCCGGCCAAGACGCGCTCCTTCTCCTGGTCGCACGACGGCAATTGGCTCGCCACCTCCGGCGCCGATGCCATCATCGTCTGGCCCTTCGACAAGGACGGCCCGATGGGCCGCGCGCCGCGGGAATGCGGCGTGCGCCACGCCAAGGTCTCGCGCGTCGCCTTCCACCCCGGCGCGCTCGTCGTCGCCGCCGGCTACGAGGACGGCTGCATCCTCCTCATCCGCCTCACCGACGCGACGGAGCTGCTGGTGCGCCGCGCGAGCGTGGAAGCGCAGGAGGATGCGGCGGTGACGGCCCTCGCCTGGGACGCCAAGGGCAAGCGCCTCGCCTTCGGCACGGCCGCGGGGGCGGCCGGCATCCTCACGTTGCCCTGAGCAGCGGCCATGGCGCTGCGCTTCGGCCTCTTCGGCAGGAAGGACGGCGACGACGGGGCCAAGGCCGCGCTCGCCGCCCTGAAGGAGCGGGCCCGCATCGTGCTCTGCCTCTCCGACGAGGCGACCGTCGCCGTGAACGAGATCGTCTGCGCCGATCCCGCCTGCCCCGGCCTCGAGACCGTCGTCCTCGTCATGGAGCCCGGCCGCAGGACCCGGGCGCTCAAGATCGCCAAGGCAGCCGCCGAGGTGACCGACGAAGACCTTGGCGCCGCAGCCACAGCCCCGCAGGCCTGAGCCGATCGGCCATTTCCTCCCTGTCCCTTGCCATTCCCGCCCCTGCCGGGCAAAGCTGCGGCGCCGGCCGATGCCGGGCCAGCGGGTTGGGGAGCGGTCTTGCAATGATCATTGGCGGTTTGCGCGCGTCATGGCTGAGCCCGCTGGCCGGCATTCTCCTCTGCGCGAGCCTCGCCGCCTGCGCCGGCCCGCCCAAGGGCGTGCTGTTGCCGGTCGCCGAGCGGGCGCCGGGCACCGCGACCGTCGACATGATCGTCGCCACGACCCGCAGCCCGGGCGAGACCCCGGTCGATATGTTCACGGGCGAGCGTGGCCGCGAGCCGGCCTTCGCCAATATCACCGTCTCGATCCCGCCGGACAGCGCCCGCACCGCCGGCGAGGTGCAATGGCCGAGCCGCGTGCCTGGCAATCCCGCGACCGACTTCGTCACGCTACGGGCCGACAGGCTCGATCGCCAGGCGGCGCTCGACTGGTTCCACAAGGCGGTGGCGCGCACGCCCAAGCGCCGCGTGCTCGTGTTCATCCACGGCTTCAACAACCGCTTCGAGGACGCGGTCTTCCGCTTCGCCCAGATCGTCCACGATTCGGGCTCGCCCGTGGTGCCGGTGCTGTTCACCTGGCCGTCGCGCGCCAGCATTCTCGCCTACGGCTACGACCGCGAGAGCAGCACCTATTCCCGCGACGCGCTGGAAACCCTGCTGACCGCGCTCGCCCGTGATCCGGCGGTCGGCGAGATCTCGGTGCTCGCCCATTCCATGGGCAACTGGGTGACGCTGGAGGCGCTGCGCCAGATGGCCATCCGCAACGGCCGCGTGGCCCCGAAGATCCGCAACGTCATGCTGGCGGCCCCCGACGTGGACGTCGACGTCTTCCGCACCCAGCTCGCCGCCATCCGGGCGCCGCGCCCCAACGTCACCCTGTTCGTTTCGCAGGACGACCGGGCGCTCGCCGTCTCGCGCCGGATCTGGGGCAGCTCGGCCCGGCTCGGCGCCATCGACCCCGAGATGGAGCCCTACCACACCGACCTGCCACGCGACGGCATCACCGTCATCGACCTCACCAAGCTGCAGACGGGCGACCGGCTCAACCACGGCAAGTTCGCCGAGAGCCCGGAGGTCGTGCAGATCATCGGCCAGCGCCTCGTCGCCGGCCAGACGATGACGGACCAGCGCGTCGGGCTCGGCGACCGCATCATCCAGCTGACCGCGGGT
This sequence comes from Chelatococcus caeni, assembly GCF_014196925.1. Taxonomy (GTDB): domain Bacteria; phylum Pseudomonadota; class Alphaproteobacteria; order Rhizobiales; family Beijerinckiaceae; genus Chelatococcus_A; species Chelatococcus_A caeni. The sequence goes on from NZ_JACIEN010000008.1 coordinate 107,845, forward strand.
GCGGCGAGCACGGTCGGCACCGCCGCCGGCCTCGTCATCAGCGCACCCGTCTCGGTCCTCGACGAGACCTCGCGCGGCAACTACGGCACGCACGTCGAGCGCCTCGGCGGCTCGCTCTCCGACACGGCCGAGGCGACCGGCACCCTCATCGTGCCGCAAAACTCCGGCCACAGGCGGGGCACCGCGGCCGAACTGCCGCCGCCCTGACCGTCGCCATCGTTCTCCCGGCCCCTTGCCCTGCCGCAGGCGCGGTGGTAGCCCGGGGCGAAAGAAGGACGCTGCGACATGACGATCCGCCTGCACATCGGTGACCTGCCGGCCGACGCCGACTTCGGCGACGCCGTGGCCGTCGACACCGAAACCCTCGGCCTCGTGCCCCAGCGCGACCGGCTGTGCCTCGTGCAGCTGTCGCGCGGCGACGGCACGGCGGACCTCGTCCAGATCCGCCCCGACGGGCCGCGGCCGGACAATCTCGCGCGCCTCCTCGCGGACGAGAAGGTCTTGAAGATCTTCCACTACGCCCGCTTCGACCTCGCCGTCATCGAGCATTATCTCGGCGTCATGCCCGGCCCGGTGTTCTGCACCAAGATCGCCTCGCGTCTCACCCGCACCTACACCGACCGCCACGGCCTCAAGGACGTGCTGCGGGAGCTCCTCAGCGTCGAGATCTCGAAGCAGCAGCAGTCGTCCGACTGGGGCGCCCCGACTTTGAGCGAGGCCCAGCTCGCCTATGCGGCCTCGGACGTGCTGCATCTCCACGCATTGAGGGACAAGCTCGAGGCGCTGCTCGCCCGCGAGGGTCGCACGGAGCTCGCGCGCCAGTGCTTCGCCTTCCTGCCGACGCGGGCGCGGCTCGATCTTGCGGGCTGGCCGGAAGTCGACATTTTCGCCCATTCGTGAGCCGGTTGGCACAAAGCTTTGACCTTGCGCCTCGGCATCACTACATGAGGCTTGCCTCGGCGTGCATTGCCGTGCATGCCGAGGTATCTTGCGTTTTGATATTGCCGTCGATCGCGCGCCTTATCGGGGCTGGAATGATCCGCCCAGCTGCGCGTTCGCCATGCGAGGGTGAGAACCTGTCCCATGTCCGTCGGGGTGTCGTCTAACAGGACCGGCCACCGCGTTGCGCGCGAGGGCGATGCCTATGGCGCGGCCCTGCGCCATTCGGGCCGGGTGCGCTTCCTGCGGCGCGCGATCCCGGTCGGCGCGCTTCTCGCCGTCCTTACCATCGTCGGCATCAGCCTGCTCGCGCCGCTCGGAGCGATCGGCGGCCTGTCGCTCGGCCCCGTCAGCCTGTCCGGCACCAAGATCACCATGAGCGCGCCCAAGCTGCGCGGCTTCCGCGAGGGCACCCAGCCCTACGAGCTCACCGCCTCGGCCGCCACCCAGGACACGCGCAAGCCCAACCTCATCGAGCTCGCCACCATCGACGGCCACGTCACGCTGAAGGATCAGGGACGCGCGCATCTGAGCGCCGACAGCGGCCTCTATGATTCCCAGAACGAGCAGCTCGAGCTCGACGGCAACGTGCGGGTGACGACGGAGCGCGGCTACGATGCACGCCTCAAGTCGGCCTCCGTCGACTTCAAGGCAGGCACCGTCACCTCGAAGCAGCCGGTCGAGGTCGCCATCACCGGCGCGACCATTACCGCCGACACGCTTGACGTCACCGACAACGGGCAGCACATCACCTTCGCCGGACGGGTGCAGGCGACGATCGAGGCCAAGGCTGCCCGCCAGCCCGAAGCAGCCAACCCGCCGACGACCGGCGGCGCCGAGACCGGATCCAACCGAGAAGACCGTCCATGACCATCAGGCTTCAGCCCTATGCCCTCCTTGCCCTTGCGCTGATGGCGGCCCCGGCCTTCGCCCAGCAGGAGAGCGCGTCGCCCTTCGGCGGCCTCGGCAACAGCAAGGACCCGATCAAGATCGACGCCGACCGGCTCGAGATCTTCGACAAGGAGCAGCGCGCCGTCTTCTCGGGCAACGTGGTCGCCGTGCAGGGCGACACGACCATGCGCTGCTCGCAGCTCGTCGTCCATTACGACCAGAGCGCCACCCAGGGCGGCGGTCAGACCGGCGGCAACCAGGCCGCCGCCGGCCAGCCGGCGGATGCGCAGGCCGGAGGCACCCCGGCGGAAAACAACATCAAGAAGCTCGAATGCGCCGGGCCCGTGACGGTGGTCTCGAAGGACCAGACCGCGACCGGCGACAACGCCACCTTCGACCGCCAGGCCAACCGCGTGTTCCTGACCGGCAAGGTGGCGCTCAGCCAGGGCCAGAACGTGCAGCAGTGCGACCACATCGTCTACGACCTCAACACCAGCATCGCGCGGTGCGAGTCGAAGCCGGGCGGGCGCGTGCAGGGCGTGTTCGTGCCGGGCGGCAACGAGCCGCAGAAGCCGGCGCGCCCCCGCTGAGGCCGCACCGCTCGTCGACCGAGGACGGACCACAGACGTGAAATTCTCCCTGAAGCGCCATGCCGGCGCCGCGCACCGCCCGGAAGGGCTGGAGACCGCCGAGCCGTTTGCCGGTGGCGTGCCCCCCTTCGGCGGCCCCCAGGCCCCCGACGATTTCGCCCCCCTCTATGCGGCCGGCTCGCACGAGGGCGAGGACGGTGCCTATGGCGGCCCCGGCATTCTCTCCGTGCGCGGCCTGCAGAAGAGCTATCGCGGGCGTACCGTGGTGCAGGATGCGGCGCTCAACGTGCGCAACGGCGAGGCCGTGGGCCTGCTCGGCCCCAACGGCGCCGGCAAGACCACGATCTTCTACATGATCACGGGCCTCGTCGCCTCCGACCGAGGCACCATCACCCTCGACGGGCACGACATCACCCACCTGCCCATGTACCGGCGCGCGCGCCTCGGCATCGGCTATCTGCCGCAGGAGGCCTCGATCTTCCGCGGCCTGTCCGTCGAGGACAACATCCGGGCGGTGCTGGAGGTCGTCATCCGGGACAAGCGCGAGCGTGAGCGCGAGCTCGACGCGCTGCTCGAGGAATTCAACATCACCCGGCTGCGCAAGTCGCCGTCGATCGCTTTGTCGGGCGGCGAGCGGCGGCGCTGCGAGATCGCGCGCGCCCTCGCCGGCCAGCCGTCCTTCATGCTGCTCGATGAGCCCTTCGCCGGCATCGACCCGATCGCGGTGGGCGACATCCAGAACCTCGTGCGGCACCTCACCAGCCGCGGCATCGGCGTGCTCATCACCGACCACAACGTGCGCGAGACGCTCGGCCTCATCGACCGGGCCTACATCATCCACTCCGGCCGCGTGCTGACGGAAGGCCGGCCGGACGAGATCGTCGCCAATGCGGACGTGCGCCGTCTTTACCTTGGCGAGGATTTTCACCTCTGAAGGCCGTGCCGGGCGCACCGTCCCTTTGACGCAGGGTGCGACACTCGCTAAAACCGTGATCCAAGCAAGAAGCGTGCCGAAGGCGCGCGGAGTTTGGGGACGGCGGCGGCAACATGGCTTTGATGCACCGACTGGAGCTGCGCCAGGGCCAGAGCCTGGTGATGACGCCGCAGCTGCTGCAGGCGATCAAGCTGCTTCAGTTCTCGCACAACGAGCTCGTCTCCTATGTGGAGGCGGAGCTCGAGCGCAACCCGTTGCTCGAACGGGCCGACGGCGCCGACGGCGAGCGCCCGGCCGAGATGGCGGAGCCCGCCGCCGAGCCGGCCGGCGTCGACGACGAGCGCCAGTGGTTCAAGGACGAGCTCGCCGTCTCGCGCGACACGATCGAGGCAGGCCTCGGCACGCGCCTCGACAACGTCTTCCAGGACGAAGGCGGGGCGAAGGCCCGCGAGGCCCGCGCGGCCGAGGACCAGCTGCCGGTCTCGTCCTCCCTCTGGAGCGGCAGCGGGCACGGCTCCTTCGACGACGACGAGGGACCGAGCCTCGAGGCGACGCTCGCCGCCGACCTGTCGCTGCACGACCACCTCGAGGCACAGTTGCTCGTCGCGACCAGCGACCCCGCGGAGCGGCTCATCGGCCGCCATCTCATCGATGCCGTCGACGAGACCGGCTATCTCGCCGAGGACACGGCGGCCATCGCCGCGCGGCTCGGCACCACGAACGAGCGCGTCGAGGAGGTGCTCGCCCTCGTCCAGACCTTCGAGCCCTCCGGCATCGCCGCGCGCAGCCTCGCCGAATGCCTCGCCATCCAGCTGAAGGAGCAGGACCGGTTCGATCCGGCGATGCAGGCGCTCGTCGCCCACCTGCCGCTGGTCGCCCGGCGCGATGTCGCCGCTCTCAAGCGGCTGTGCGGGGTGGACGACGAGGACCTCACAGACATGCTCGCCGAGCTGCGCCGGCTCGACCCGAAGCCCGGCCGCGCCTTCGGCGGCGGCGTGGCGCAGACGCTGGTGCCGGACGTCTTCGTGCGCGAGGCGGCCGACGGCAGCTGGCTGATCGAACTCAACGAGGCGGCGCTGCCGCGCGTGCTCGTCAACCAGACCTATCATGCCCGCGTCTCGCGCGACGCCCGCAGCGAGGCGGACAAGACCTTCATCGCCGATTGCCTGCAGACGGCCAACTGGCTGACCCGCAGCCTCGAGCAGCGGGCGCGCACCATCCTCAAGGTCACCAGCGAGATCGTGCGCCAGCAGGACGGTTTTTTCGCCCACGGCATCGAGCATCTGCGACCGCTGAACCTGAAGGCCGTGGCGGACGCCATCGGCATGCACGAATCGACGGTCTCGCGCGTGACGTCGAACAAGTCCATCGGCACGCGGCGTGGCGTCTTCGAGATGAAATATTTCTTCTCCGCCGCCATTTCCGGCACGCCCGGGGGCGAGGCGCATGCCGCCGAGGCGGTGCGCCACCGTATCAAACAAATGATCGACGCCGAGCCGGCGGACGACGTCCTCTCCGACGACGCCATCGTCCAGAAGCTTCAGGGCGCGGGGATCGACATCGCCCGCCGCACCGTGGCCAAATATCGGGAATCCCTGCGCATTCCCTCCTCCGTCGAGCGTCGCAGGCAGAAGCGCGCCCAAGGTCGCGGCACTCAATGAAAGCCGGCGTGGCGGCTGGCCGCGTTGACTTGGGCCGGCGCTCTTTCTACGACATACTGTGACAACCTGCCGAAAGGGGCCCCTCGAGGTGGCACCGTAAAAGGTCGCCAGAAAGGGAGAGAACAATGACGCTGCGGGTTTCGGGCAAGAACATCGACATCGGCGAGGCATTGCGCGGCCAGGTGGAGGAGCGCGTGGCCAGTGTCATCTCGAAATATTTCGAGGGCGGGCACGCGGGCCATGTGACGGTCGCCAAGGAGGGGACGGGTTTCAGGACCGAATGCGTGCTTCATCTCGCCTCGGGCATCACGCTCGAGGCCTCCGGCATGGCGCATGACGCCTATCTGAGCTTCGACCAGACCGCCGAGCGCATCGAGAAGCGGCTGCGGCGCTACAAGCGCCGCCTCAAGGACCGTCAGGCGGCCAATGGCGTGGCCAACGGCACCCCGCAGGACATGTCTGCCTATGTCCTCGAGGCCCCGGGCGATGAGGAGGACGAGAGCGGCCCTGACTTCCACCCGGTCATCGTGGCGGAATCGACCAAGCAGCTGCATGTGCTGTCCGTCAGCGACGCGGTGGTCGAGCTCGATCTGACCGGTGCGCCGGTCGTTGTGTTTCGACACGCTGGCAGTGGACGCCTGAACGTCGTATACCGGCGCCACGATGGGACCATCGGCTGGGTCGATCCCCCGGCTGACGGCACCGCTGACAAGGCCTGACGTGTGCCGGCGGGCCGGACCTGTTCCAGCCCGATGGCCGCGCACCTGTGTGTTGAGATATGGCTCTGACCGATTTGCTTTCGCCTGAGGCCGTCCTGCCGGCGCTCAAAGTCAATGGCAAGAAACAGGCCCTTCAGGAGCTGTCCGCACATGCGGCCGAGCTGACCGGGCTCGACGAGCGGGACATCTTCGAAACGCTGCTCCAGCGCGAGCGCCTCGGCTCCACCGGCATCGGCGACGGCATTGCCATTCCGCATGGCAAGCCGGCCAGGATCGACCGGCTGTTCGGCCTCTTCGCGCGGCTCGAACGGCCGATCGACTTCGAGGCCCTCGACGGCCAGCCGGTCGACCTCGTCTTCCTGCTGCTCGCGCCCGAATCGGCGGGTGCGGACCACCTCAAGGCGCTCGCGCGCGTCGCCCGCATCCTGCGCGAGCCGGACGTGCTGGAACGCATTCGCGCGACGCGCGACCCCGCGGCGCTCTTCGCCATCCTCACCCAGGCGCCGACCGTCGCCCACCAGCCGAGCGAATAGCTCTTTTCACGGCCGCCACAGCCGTCTGTCCCATTCCATCGCATAGCGCTCAGGCGCGCGGCCGATGGCAGCGAGCCCGTAGAGCACGGCATCCGGCGTCGTGACGAGCCGCACGGGAATGGCCTGCACGAAGGCCGCGACCGGCGGCTTGTCGGCAAAGGCGGCCACGAAGGCTTTGGAATCGATCAGCGGGGCGAGCCGGGGCAGGATGCCGCCGGCGAGATAGACGCCGCCCGCCGCGCCGAAGGTCAGCGCCATGTCGCCGGCAAAGCGCGCGACGAGCTGCAGGAAGAGCGCCACCGTTTCTCGGCACTCTCCGTCCTGGCCGGCGAGCGCCCGCTCCACGATCTGCGGCGCCTCGTCCGTCGATCCCTCGCCGCCCGCAACGGCGAGCCGCGCCCGGTGCAGCCGGACAAGGCCGGGTCCGGAGAGGATCGATTCGGCCGTGTGGCGTCCCTCCACCCGCTCGAGCGCCGCCCAGATCGCAGCCTCGGCCGCATCCATCGGCGCGAAATCCACATGCCCGCCTTCGCTCGGCAGCGGGATGAAGCGCCCGGCCGCCTCCGTCAGGCCGGCGACGCCGAGCCCGGTGCCAGGCCCGAGCACGACCCGCGTCGGCCCGTGCGCCGCGAGGCCGGCGGTCAGGTCGCGCAGGCCGTGCTCCGGCAGGGCAGGCAAGGCGAGCGCCTGCGCCTCGAAATCGTTCAGCAGCAGCCCCTGGTCGAGCGACAGGGCATCGGCGATCTCAGGCCCGTCGATGATCCAGGACGCGTTGGTCAGCTTGATGCGCCGGCCGTCGCAGGGGCCCGCGGCGCACAGGATGGCGGAGCGGGGAAAGAGGTCGCCCGCCCGTCCGAGGGCCGCCTCCGCCGCGGCGACGAGGCTGGCATAGGACCCGGTGTGCAGCTGCGCGAGGGGCCTGAGCGGCCCGCCGGGCTCCATCACCACCGCAAAGCGCGCATTGGTGCCGCCGATGTCGGCGACGAGAAGAGGATAGGCGAACATCGGTTTCCTGAGCGTTCCTTGTCCTGCCGATGGCCCCCCGTGCGACGGGGGGACGCATTCGCATCTTCCACGCCTTGGAATGATGCGAGAGAGCCATTAGAAGCACGCTCGGGCCGCAGGGTCCACGGCCGTGCCCCTCCCCTCGCCAGATGAGGAACCCCGATGTCCGCCGACGCCGCCTACACGCCGCTCTTCCCCCTCGCCGCCGACAGCACCCCCTACCGCAAGATCACGAGCGACGGCGTGCGGGTCGAGACCTTCGCCGGCCGCGAGATGATCGTCGTGGAGCCCGAGGCCCTGCGCCAGCTGGCCGAGGCCGCCTTCGGCGACATCAACCACCTGCTGCGCCCCGGCCATCTCGCGCAGTTGAAGACCATCCTCGACGACCCCGAGGCGACGGCGAACGACAAGTTCGTCGCCTACGACCTCCTCAAGAACGCGAACATCGCGGCGGGCGGCATCCTGCCCATGTGCCAGGACACGGGCACGGCCATCGTCATGGGCAAGAAGGGCCGGCGCATCTGGACGGACGGCGACGACGAGGCCGCCCTCGCCGGGGGCATCCGCGACGCCTATCTCAAGCGCAACCTGCGCTATTCCCAGCTCGCGCCGCTCTCCATGTTCGAGGAGAAGAACACGCGCAACAACCTGCCGGCGCAGATCGATCTCTATGCCGAGGGCGAGGATGCCTACAAGTTCCTCTTCGTCGCCAAGGGCGGCGGCTCGGCCAACAAGACCTTCCTCTACCAGGGCACGCCCTCGCTGCTGACGCGGGACAGGCTTCTCGCCTTCCTGAAGGAGAAGATCCTCACCCTCGGCACCGCCGCCTGCCCGCCCTATCATCTCGCCATCGTCATCGGCGGCACCAGCGCCGAGCTCAACCTGAAGACGGTGAAGCTCGCCTCCACGCGCTATCTCGACGACCTGCCGACCGAGGGCTCGGAAGCGGGCCACGCCTTCCGCGACCTCGAGATGGAGGCCGAGATCCACAGGATGACGCAGAAGCTCGGCGTCGGCGCCCAGTTCGGCGGCAAGTACTTCTGCCACGACGTGCGCGTCATCCGCCTGCCGCGCCACGGCGCCTCGCTCCCCATCGGCCTCGGCGTCTCCTGCTCGGCCGACCGGCAGGCCAAAGGCAAGATCACGCGCGACGGCGTCTTCCTCGAGCAGCTCGAGACGAACCCCGCACAGTACCTGCCGGAGGTCGACGCGGCCGCGCTCGGCGGCGAGGTGGTCAGGATCGACCTGACGCGACCGATGTCCGAGATCCTCGCCACGCTGTCGCGCCATCCCATCCGCACCCGCCTGTCGCTGACCGGGCCGATGATCGTGGCGCGCGACCTCGCCCACGCCAAGCTGCGCGAGCGGCTGGAGCGCGGCGAGCCGATGCCCGACTATTTCAGGAACCACCCCATCTACTACGCCGGCCCGGCCAAGACGCCGGAAGGCTACGCCTCCGGCTCCTTCGGCCCGACCACCGCCGGGCGCATGGACGCCTATGTCGACCAGTTCCAGGCCGCCGGCGGTTCCATGGTGATGCTCGCCAAGGGCAACCGCTCGGCGCAGGTACGTGAAGCCTGCCAGAAGCACGGCGGCTTCTATCTCGGCTCCATCGGTGGCCCCGCCGCCCGCCTGGCGCAGGACTGCATCAAGAAGGTCGAGGTCGTGGAATATCCCGAGCTGGGCATGGAAGCCATCTGGCGCATCGAGGTCGAGGATTTCCCCGCCTTCATCGTCGTCGACGACAAGGGCAACGACTTCTTCAAGGAGCTCAACCTCGGCTGAGCCGGCCGGCGGCATCGCCGTCCGGGAGACGCCGATTCCCGCGCCGGGTGGAGCGAGCTTCGGCCAAACCTCGCTCCACCGCTCTGCGCCCATCCAGCGGCTGCGCTCGTCAGGCTGTGCGGTTCTGCGCCGGATTCGCAACCAGGGCGACCGCATTGCGGATCCAGAAGCGATCCTTGTCCTTTTCCGCTTCCGTCAGTTGCGGATAAGGCAGCTTCTGCTCCTCCGGCGCCCATGCTCCATTGCGCGCGAGCCAGGCGTCATGGACCACCTCGGCCGCTCTTTCGACGAAGGCGCCGTCGAGCGCACCGCCCTGCCCGAACGCCTTGAGGACGCAATCGACGGCGACTTCCGCCGAGGCCTTGTTCTCAGCCTGCCAGTCGCTCGGCAGATCGCGATAGTCGGTGTTTGCGATGTCGATCGTGGTCCGGCCGGAGCGCGCCATCCACGCCTCGTCCTTCACCTCCTTGACGCGCGGTTCATAGCCGCCGTCGGCGCGGCGGCGCTCGGCGCGCCAGGCGTCATGCCCGAGGGCGGCAACCTGCGCCACCAAGGTCTCTCTCGCAAAAGGCTCCGCGCGCGACCCGCTCCGCTCCATCGAGGAGCGCCACTTGTCGGCATTCGGGAGCGCGTCGGAGCGGGGGACGCCGCACGACTGACCGGATCCGGGAATATCCATCATCAAAATCCAAACAATGATTGAAAATGCCGCAAAACGTATAGCTTCTATGTTGCTCGACAATTCCTGAATCACGCATTCATACTTGCCAGCTCATGGCAATGTACTGCGCGGAAATATGCTTTCCGCTTCAAAAGCACGCCATTCCGAAGCCAGGATCCGGATCACCCGCGCCGGCGCCAGATGCCCGGATAGTCGACGACGAGGCCCGCCTCGTCGACGGTGAGGTCCGCCGTGAACCCGGTCGCGACACCGTGGTAGCGGAAGCGCCGCGGCGGCTCGCCCCGGTCGAGCCGTGTGTAGACCTGGGCTTCCGGCGTCACCGCGAGGTCCGGCACGCGGATATAGGCGACGCGGATCTCCCGCGCCTCGTCGGGCGCGAGCCCGAGATTGCGGATGGGCAGCGTATTGGTGAAGGGCGAACCCATCAGGTCGATCTCCGTGCACGATCTGAGATCGAGCCGCTCGACGCCGTCGGCGTGCCAGTGCCCGTCCGGCTCGCGGCCGAGGTGGAGCTCCCGCCGCACCGGCCCCTGTTCCAGCTGCACCTCGGCATGGCGGAAGCGCCACGCGCGATCGCAGGTCACGAGGTAGTGCATGCGGAAGGTGCCGCTCTCCAGCGTGCCGGCCACGACGCCCTCGGCGAGGATCGCCTCCGGCTTCTCGATCAGGCGCAGATGCTCCTGCCCCGGCGCGTGAAGCCACTCCCAGTAGATGTCGCGCATGGTTCGCCTCCCCTCGCGCGGGGCCTCTCAATGTCCCCTTGGCGCGTCGTCGCCCCGGCGGCGGCGGTGGGGATATGAGACACCCACAAGGGCGCCTTCGACAATCCCCGTCGGGCGCCGGCAACGAAAAAGGGCGGCATGCCCGGCATGCCGCCCTGTGATCCGCTGCGGTCCGGTTCCGCTTACCGGCCCGTCTTCACCCGCGTCCACAGCCGGGTCAGCGTGCGCTGGGCGCGCTCGTCATAGGCCGTGTTGGTGAAGAGGCGCTTCATCGTCTCGTCATCGGGATAGATGCCGGGATCGTTGCGGATCTCCTCGTCGAGATGCTCCTTCGAGGCGATGTTGCCGTTGGCATAGGCGACGAAGTTGCTGTTCGCCGCGGCGACCTCCGGCTTCATCATGAAGTTGATGAAGGCGTGCGCCTCGTCCGGATGCGGCGCATCGGCCGGGATGGCCATCGAGTCGAACCACATCAGCGCTCCCTCCTTGGGGATGATGTAGGCGACGTCGACGTTGTTCTTGGCTTCCTCCGCACGGGCCTTGGCCTGCAGGATGTCGCCGGAATAGCCGACGGCCACGCAGATGTCGCCGTTGGCGAGCCCGTTGATGTATTCGGACGAATGGAACTTCTGGATGTTGCCGCGCACCTTGACGAGGAGATCGGCGGCCTTCTGGAAGTCCTTGGCGTCCTTGGAATCGGGATTGAGGCCGAGATAGCTCAGCACGCCCGGGAAGATGTCCTCCGGCGCATCGAGCATGTGGATGCCGCAGTCCTTGAGTTTGGCCGAGAGCTCGGGCTTCAGCACGATGTCCCACGTGTTGAGCGGGATGTCGCCGAGCCGCTCCTTGACCTTATCGACATTGATGCCGATGCCCGTCGTACCCCACATGTAGTTGACGGCATGCGCATTGCCGGGGTCGAAGACCTGGAGCCGCTCCGCCACCTCGGGCCAGGCGTTCTGCAGGTTGGGAATCTTCGCCTTGCCGAGCTTGGCGAAGATACCCGCATTGATCAGCCGCTGCAGGAAGGGCCCCGACGGCACGACGATGTCGTAGCCGGACTTGCCGGCGAGCAGCTTCGTCTCGACGATCTCGTTGTTGTCGTAGGTGTCGTAGACGACCTTGATGCCGGTCTCCTTGGTGAAGTCCTCGAGCATCTTCGGATCGACATAATCCGACCAGTTGTAGACGTGGACGGTCTTCTCCTGCGCGGCCGCCGGCACGGCGAGCGCAAGAAGCGGCGCGGCAACGAGTGAGGCAACGAGAGCGCGGACCATTTCCGGGCAGTCTCCCAAGGCGAGATGGAAAGCGGACGCTCACGGCGAGCGTCCCCGTGAAGGCTAAGCGGTTACGGGCATTTTCTCAACGGCCGAGACCGGCGAGACGCTCGAGCGCGCCGTCGAGCGTCGCGTCCTTCTTGGCGAAGCAGAAGCGCACCACGTTTCGCACCGGATTCTCGTGATAGAAGGCGCTGACCGGGATCGCGGCGACGCCCCTTTCGGCGACGAGCCGCTTGCAGAAGGCGACGTCGTCCTCCTCCCCGAGGGGGGCGATGTCGATGTTGACGAAATAGGTGCCCTCGCTCGGCAGCACGGCGAGCCCGAGGCTCCTCAGCCCCTCGGTGAAGCGGTCGCGGCTGCGCGCGAAATCGCGCCGCATCCCCTCGAAATAGGCGTCGTCCTTGGCAAGGCCGTAGGCGACCGCGCTTTGCAGGTTGGGCGGCGTCGTGAAGGTGAGGAACTGGTGCGCCTTGGCGAGCACCTTGAGGATATCGGGCGCCGCCGAGACGAAGCCGACCTTCCAGCCGGTCAGCGAGAAGATCTTGCCGGCGGAGCCGATCTTGACGCAGCGCTTGCGCATGCCGGGCAGGGTCATCAGCGGCAGGTGCCGGCGCCCGTCGAAGACGAGGTGCTCCCACACCTCGTCGCAGATGGCGATGGCATCGAAGTGCTCGCAGAAGCGGGCCAGCAGCTCGAGGTCCTCGCGGCCGTAGACGACGGCGGAGGGATTGAGCGGATTGTTGAAGAGGACGACCTTCGTGCGCTCCGAAAAGGCTGCGGCAAGCGCCTCCTCGCTCAGCCGCCAGTGGGGCGGCTTCAAGGTGACGAAGCGCGGCACGCCGCCGGCCCGGCGCACCAGCGGCAGATAGGCGTCGTACATCGGCTGGAAGAGGACGACCTCGTCGCCCGGCTCGATGAGGGCGAGGAGCGCGCCGGCGATCGCCTCGGTGGCGCCGGAGGTGATCATCACCTCGCTCTCGGCATCGAGGGCTAGGCCCTGATGATGCTGGTAGTGGTCGGCGACGGCCTGGCGCAGCTCCGGAAGGCCGAGCATCGGCGGATACTGGTTCCAGCCGTTCACCACGGCATCCGCCGCCCTGGCGCGCACGTCCGCCGGTCCCGGATCGTCCGGAAAGCCCTGGCCGAGATTGATGGCCCCGGTCTCGCGCGCCAGGCGCGACATCACCTCGAAGACCGTCGTCGGCAATCCGGCCAGCACTGAATTCATCGTTTTCCTCGTGACGGGCGGTGGCAGTAGGCAATCGGCAGTCGGTCGACAGCCGAGATATGCCACAGCTCGGCGCGGCACGTCATTGGCGAAGAACGGCGCGACGCCCGACTGCCCACTGCCCGCTGCCGACCGCCCTTCAATGATGTGCGCCAGCGCACATCCCGATCGTGCGATTTGTGGGGTGCCTAGTGACGAAAATTGACATTCATCAGCCATCATCTACCTTTGCTGCAGCCGGTCCGGGGGCGTGGCGCGTGGTCCGCTCTCGGTGCCCCCCGATCCACGGGTTCCGCCCCCGGGCCGGTCACCCCATGGAGCCCAGGACCGATGCACCACTTCTCGCCGCAGCCGGCCGGCGGCCGCCTCCCCCGCATGCCGGCGCTCGTCGCCGCCGCTCTCCTCTCCCTCGGCCTCGCGGCCTGCACGGACAGCGTGGCGGAGCAGGAGGCGAAGCCGGACCGGCCGGTGCTCGTCGCCAAGGTGCACTTCGAGGAGATCGTTCCCGAGCGGACCTTCGTCGCCAGCATCCGGCCGCGGGTCGAGAGCGATATCGGCTTCCGCGTGACCGGCAAGGTCGCCCGCCGGCTTGTCCAGGTCGGCGACACGGTGGCGAAGGGCACGCCGCTCGCCGAGCTCGACGAGACCGACCTGCGCCTGCAGGCGGAACAGGCGGAGGCCGAGCTCAACGCCGCCCGCACGGCCCTCTCCCAGGCCGAGGCCGAGGAGAACCGCAGCACCGAGCTGCGCCGCCGCGGCTGGGCCTCCGAAGCCGCCTTCGACCGCCAGAAGGCCGCCGCCGCCGAGGCCCGCTCGCGCCTCGCCCGCGCCGAGCGTTCCGTGGAGCTCACCCGCAACAATCTCTCCTATGCCACGCTGACCGCCGACACCGACGGCGTCGTGACCGCGACCCTCGTCGAGCCCGGCCAGGTGGTGGCCGCCGGCCAGACCGCCGTCCGCATCGCTGAGCTCGGCGAGAAGGAAGCCGTCGTCGCCGTGCCGGAGGCGCTGCTCTCGCGCGTGCGCCAGGGCGAGGCCTCCGTCGCGCTCTGGTCGGACCGCGACCGGCGCTATGCGGCGCGCCTGCGCGAGCTCTCGCCGGCGGCAGACCCGACGACGCGCACCTATCTCGCCCGCTTCGCCATGCCCGACGCCGGCGACGAGGTGGCGCTCGGCATGAGCGCGACGCTCGCCGTCAAGGGCGGCACCGGCGAGAAGGCGGCCCGCCTGCCGCTCTCGGCTCTGTTCAACCAGGGGTCCGGCCCGGCGCTCTGGGTGGTCGACCGCGCGACCGGCGCCGTCGGCCTGAAGCCGGTGACGGTCGTCCGCTACGACGCCCGCGAGGTGCTGGTAACGGACGGCGTCGCCGAGGGCGACGAGATCGTGGCGCTCGGCGTGCAGAAGCTCGACCCCGCGCAGAAGGTCCGCGTCGTCGAGGCCCTCGCCTACTGACCCGCCGCGCCGCCGAAGGCCACGACCTCAAGAGTTACTGCCGAGAGTCACCACCATGCAGCGCTTCAACCTTTCGCACTGGGCGGTGACGCATCAGGCGCTCGTGCTCTTCTTCATCCTCGCGCTCGCCGTCGGCGGCACGATCTCCTACCTGCGCCTCGGCCGGGCAGAGGACCCGTCCTTCACCATCAAGGTCGCCGTCGTCACCGCCATCTGGCCCGGTGCCACCGCCACCGAGATGCAGGCGCAGGTCGCCGACCGCATCGAGAAGAAGCTGCAGGAGCTGCCCTATTTCGACAAGGTGCAGACCTATACCAAGCCGTCCTTCACGGCGATGCAGGTGACGTTCCGGGACAACACGCCGGCGCGCGAGGTGCCGGAGCTGTTCTATCAGCTGCGCAAGAAGCTGACCGATCTCAGGAGCGAGCTGCCGGACAGCCTCATCGGCCCCAACGTCAACGACGAATACGGCGACGTCGATTCGGTGCTCTACATGATCACCGGTGCGGGCCTCGACTACGCCCAGATGAAGCGGGTGGCCGAGGCGATGCGCCAGCACCTGCTCAAGGTGCCGAACGTCACCAAGGTCAATCTTTACGGCGTGCAGGACGAGAAGATCTTCGTCGAGTTCAGCCACGCGCGCCTCGCGACCCTCGGCCTGTCGCCGCAGGTGTTGTTCGATTCGCTGCAGCGGCAGAACGCGGTGACGCCGGCCGGCACGGTCGAGACCGGCGCCCAGCGCATTCCGCTGCGCGTCACCGGCGCGCTCGACGGGGCGCAGGCCGTGGCCGAGACGCCTGTCGAGGCGAACGGCCGCACCTTCCGCCTTGGCGACATCGCCAATGTCACGCGCGGCTTCGAGGACCCGTCCGACTACCTGGTGCGCCAGCGCGGCGAGCCGGCCCTCGGCGTCGGCGTCGTCATGGCCAAGGGCGGCAACATCCTGAAGCTCGGGGAGGATCTCGACGAGGCGATGGCGCGTTTCACCGCGGCGTTGCCGCAGGGCGTCGACATCGAGCGCATCGCCGACCAGCCGCATGTCGTCGACGGCGCCGTCGGCGAGTTCGTCAAGGTCTTCGCCGAAGCCCTCGGCATCGTGCTGCTCGTCAGCTTCCTGTAGCTCGGCTGGCGCACGGGCATCGTCGTCGCCCTGTCGGTGCCGCTGGTGCTCGCCTTCGTCTTCATCGCGATGTACGCGATCGGGCTCGACCTGCACCGCATCACGCTCGGCGCCCTTATCATCGCGCTCGGCCTGCTCGTCGACGACGCCATCATCGCCATCGAGATGATGGTGGTGAAGATGGAGCAGGGCTGGGACCGGGTGAAGGCCGCCTCCTTCGCCTGGACCTCCACCGCCTTTCCCATGCTCACCGGCACCCTGGTGACGGCGGCCGGCTTCCTGCCCATCGGCTTCGCCAATTCCTCGGTCGGCGAATATGCGGGCGGCATCTTCTGGGTCGTCGCCATCGCGCTCGTCGCGTCCTGGTTCGTCGCCGTGATCTTCACGCCCTATCTCGGCATGAAGCTCCTGCCCGACTTCGCGGCCAAGATGGCGAAGAAGCACGGCCACGGCATCCACGACGACCCGAACGCCATCTACCACACACCGCTTTACGAGCGCTTCCGCGCCCTCGTGCGCTTCTGCGTGCGCTGGCGCGGGCTCACCATCATCGCGACGGTCCTCATCTTCGCAGGCTCCATCGTCGGCTTCGGCCGGGTGCAGCAGCAGTTCTTCCCGCTCTCCGAGCGGCCCGAGCTGTTCTTCCAGATGCGCCTGCCCGAGGGCACCGCCATCGGCGTCACCGAGGCGACGGCGAAGGAGGCTGAGCGCCTGCTCGCGGGCGACGACGACGTCGCGACCTACACGACCTATATCGGGCAGGGTTCGCCGCGCTTCTGGCTCGGCCTCAACCCGCAGCTGCCGAACGAGGCCTTCGCCGAGATCGTCATCGTGGCGAAGGGCGTCGAGGAGCGCGAGCGCATCAAGGCGCGCATCGAGAAGGCCCTTTCGGGAGGCGCCCTGTCGGAGGCGCGGGTGCGCGTCGACCGCTTCAACTTCGGCCCGCCGGTCGGCTTCCCCGTCCAGTTCCGCATCGTCGGCCCGGATCCCGACGCCGTGCGCCGCCTCGCCTACGAGGTGCGCGACGTCATGCGCGCCAATCCGAACGTCGTCGATCCGCACCTCGACTGGAACGAGAAGACGCCGTCGATCTCCCTCTCCGTCGACCAGGAGCGGGCCCGGGCGCTCGGCCTCAACGTCTCCGACATCGCCCAGTCGCTGCAGACACTCATCTCCGGCGCGCCGGTGACGGTGGTGCGAGACGGCACGGAACGCGTCCAGGTGCTGGCCCGCGCGGTCGCCGAGGAGCGCCTCGACCTCGCGCGCCTGCCCGACCTCACCATCACCACGCGCGGCGGCATCGCGGTGCCGCTCGCCCAGGTGGCGCGCATCGACTACGGCCACGAGGAGCCGATCCTGTGGCGGCGCAACCGCGACATGGCGATCACCGCCCGGGCCGACATCGTCGACGGCATGCAGGCGCCGGACGTGACCAACCAGATCTGGCCCGCCCTCAAGGACATCCGCGACAAGCTCGAGCCCGGCTACCGCCTCGAGATCGGCGGCGCCATCGAGGAATCGCAGAAGGGCAACGCCTCGATCTTCGCGCTCTTCCCGATCATGGTGATCGTCATGCTGACGATCCTCATGATCCAGCTGCAGAGCTTCTCGCGGCTGATCCTCGTCTTCCTCACCGCCCCGCTCGGCATCGTCGGCGCCTCGCTCGCCCTCAACGTCTTCGACAGGCCCTTCGGCTTCGTGGCGCTGCTCGGCCTCATCGCGCTCGCCGGCATGATCATGCGCAACACGGTGATCCTGGTGGATCAGATCGAGACCGACGTCGCCGGCGGCCTCGCGCGCCGCGAGGCCATCGTCGAAGCGACGGTGCGCCGGGCCCGGCCGGTGATCCTGACGGCGCTTGCCGCCATCCTCGCCATGATCCCGCTGTCCCGCTCCGCCTTCTGGGGGCCGATGGCCATCACCATCAAGGGCGGGCTGTTCGTCGCCACCTTCCTCACCCTGCTCTTCCTGCCCGCGCTCTACGCCCTGTGGTTCCGCAAGCATCTCGCCGAGCGCGGCGGGGCCGAGGAGGAAGAGGCGGCCGAGGAGGTGCAGGGCACGCTGCCGCTGCCGATCGCGGCAGAATAGGCGGTTTTCCCAAGATCCAGGAACGACGCTCGCTGCCCCCCTCCCCTTGCGGGGAGGGGACGCGGTAGCCGATCCACCAAGGCCCCTTACGGCATCGCCACCTGCCCGCCCGCCATCGACTGCGGCACGCCCGTCGTCGTCGGGAAGCTGATCGGCAGCCCCCGGAGGCGCCGCACGGCGAGGAAGGCGAAGCACTCCGCCTCCACCGCATCGCCGCGCCAGCCCGCATCCTCCGCCATCACAGCCGTGACGCCCGCCCGTTCGGCGATGGCCGAAACGAGGGCGGGGTTGCGGCGCCCGCCGCCGCACAGCACGAGCCTGTCCGGCCGGCGCGGCAGGAGGTCGAGCCCGCGCCCGACCGCCGCGGCGGTGAAGGCGGTCAGCGTCGCCGCCCCGTCGTCCAGCGTCAGGCCTTCCGCCATCGCGGCCGTGAAATCGTAGCGGTCGAGCGACTTCGGGTAGGGCGCGGCGAGATAGGGATGGTCGAGAAGCCGCGCGAGCCGCGTCTCGTCCACCCGGCCGCGCCGTGCGGCCGCGCCGTCGACATCCATCGCGCCGGCGCCGTGCTCTGTCATCCAGTCGTTGAGCGGGCCGTTGGCCGGACCGGTGTCGAAGGCGACGAGCTCATCCCCGCCGCCGCACCAGGTGACATTCGCCACGCCGCCGAGGTTGAGCACCGCCGCTTCCGGCCCGAGGCCCGCGCGCCGCAGCAGGGCGGCGTGATAGCTCGCCGCGAGCGGCGCCCCCTGCCCGCCGGCCCGCACGTCGGCGGTGCGGAAGTCGAAGACGACGGGCACGCCGACGATCCCCGCCATCAGGGCGCCATCCCCGAGCTGGCGCGTGTCCCCCGGCCGTCCCGGCTGCGGCGCCCGATGCAGCATGGTCTGGCCATGGAAGCCGACCGCCGCCACATCCGCCGCAGCGAGGCCATGCAGGCCCATGAAGGCCCTCACCGCCTCGGCCTGCGCGCGCGTCAGCGCCGCCTCCGCCTCGGCGAAGATCGCCGGCTCGGGCCCGGTGAAGTTCCACGCCCGCGCCGCCGCGACCGCCTGCGGCAGCAGGGCCTGCACCGCAGCGGGATAGGGCGACAGCGCATAGGGCCCGAGCGCATCGATCCGCTCGCCGTCTGTGCGCACCGCCGCGATGTCGATCTGCCCGTCGAGGGCGGTCCCCGTCATCAGGCCGATGGCCCAGACCGGCTTCGCATCCATCCCTGCCATCTCCATGCCGCTCGCGTCGTCGGGAGCGCCGGCCGAACCTTTGTCGCACGGCGCCCGTTCTGCCATGGTCCGAGATCAGCAAGACCCAGGGAGCCTCGATGACCCTCGACCAGATCCTGCTCTTTGCCCTGTTCGGCGCCATCCTGTCCATGCTGCTGTGGGGGCGCCTGCGCTACGATCTGGTGGCGGCGAGCGGACTGCTGGTGGCGGTGATGCTCGGCCTGGTGCCGCAGGAGAAGGCCTTTTCCGGCTTTGCCGATCCCGCGGTCGTCATCGTCGCGCTCGTGCTCATCGTCTCGCGCGCCTTCGAGAACTCCGGCGCGCTGACGCTCGTCACGCGGCGGCTCGTCAGCGACCACCGCCCCACGAGCCGGCATATCGCCATGACCGGCGGCATCGGGGCGGCGCTCTCGGCGATCATCAACAATGTCGCCGCGCTGGCCCTTCTGATGCCCATCGACGTCGAGGCGGCGCGCAAGGCAGGTCGCCCGCCCGGCGTCACGCTGATGCCGCTCGCCTTCGCCACCATCCTCGGCGGCATGGTGACGCTGATCGGCACGCCGCCGAACATCATCGCCTCCGGCATCCGCGAGCGCCTGCTCGGCAGTCCCTACGGCATGTTCGACTTCGCTCCCGTCGGCGGCGCGGTCGCCATCGCCGGCCTCGCCTTCGTGGCGCTCGTCGGCTGGCGCCTCGTGCCGCGCCGCGCCGACCAGGCCGCCGCGACGAAGCCGTCCTCCTTCGAGGCGGAGGTGAGCGTGCCGGAAGGTTCCGCCGCCATCGACCGCCATGCGGCGGACATCGACGAGGAAGCCCGCACCGCCGACGTCATCGTGCTCGGCCTCGTGCGCGAGGGGCGCAAGCTGCCGCGCACGCGCATGCCGGCCATTGCGGCCGGCGACAAGCTGCGCCTCAAGGGCTCGAGCGACGCCATCGCCGCCTTCATCAAGGCGCTCGACATGCAGCAGCCGGGCGAACAGGACGGGAGCGCCGAGGGGAAGGCCGACCAGCCCGCCGGAAGAACCGGACAGCGCAGCGGCAGGAAGGAAGACAGGAAATCCGAGGGCGAGGAGGAGGAGCAGCGCGACAAGGGACCGGAGGTGGTGGAGGCGGTGGTGCGGGCCGATTCGCTGCTCGTCGGCCGCTCGGCCGGCGCGATGCGCCTCAGGCCCCGCTTCGGCGTCACGCTGCTCGGCATCGCCCGCGCGGGCACCCTCACCCGCAGGGGTGTGCACGACAATTACATCGCAGCCGGGGACGTGCTTCTCCTGACCGGCCGCGGCACCGACAGCGCGACGCTCGACCTGCTCGGCGTCATCCCGCTCAGCCGCGCGAGCGTCGCCGGCACCTCGCCGGGCAGGGTGGCGATCACCATCGGCCTGTTCGCCGCCGCCATCGCGGCCGCCTCCCTCGGCGTCGTCTCCTTCACCATCGCCATCGCCATGGCGGTCGCTGCCTATGCGGCGCTCGGCATCGTGCCGGCGCGCGAGTTCTACCTGCAGATCGAATGGCCGATCGTCGTCATGCTGGCCTTCCTCCTGCCCATCGGCGCGGCCTTCGAGGAGGTGGGCGGCACCGCGCTCATCGCCGAAGGCATCGTCACCCTGACGAGCGACTATTCGCCCGTCGTCGCGCTCGTCGCCATCATGGTGGCGACCATGACGCTGTCGGACGTCCTCAACAACGTCGCCACCATGGTCATCACCGGGCCCGTCGCCATCGGGCTTGCGCGTGAGCTCGACGTCAATCCCGACACCTTCCTGATGGGTGTCGCTATCGCCGCCTCCTGCGCCTTCCTCACGCCCATCGGGCACAAGAACAACACGCTCATCATGGGCCCGGGCGGCTTCCGCTTCTCGGACTACTGGCGCATGGGCCTGCCGCTCGAGGTCGTGGTGCTCGCCGTCTCGGTGCCGATGCTGCTGATCGTCTGGCCGCTGTAGTAGGGGCTCACATCACCAGCGTCAGGCGCTCGGCGGCGCGGGTGATGCCGGTGTAGAGCCAGCGGCTGCGGTGCTCGCGGAAGGCGAAGGATTCGTCGAAGAGCACGATGTCGTCCCACTGCGAGCCCTGCGCCTTGTGCACGGTCAGCGCATAGCCGTAGGTGAACTCCTCGAACTCGCGCCGCATCTGCGGCGTCAGCT
Organism: Chelatococcus caeni; assembly: GCF_014196925.1. Lineage (GTDB taxonomy): Bacteria > Pseudomonadota > Alphaproteobacteria > Rhizobiales > Beijerinckiaceae > Chelatococcus_A > Chelatococcus_A caeni. The sequence goes on from NZ_JACIEN010000008.1 coordinate 128,838, forward strand.
CCTCCTCCCGCCCGTCGAAGAACTCCTGCGGCACGGACACCTTGACGACGTTGCGCGCATCTTCCTCGGACTGCACGCGCATCGTCACCACCGCCTTCTTCGAGCGCGAGGTCGCGAATTCCTTGATCAGCCAGGTGCCGCCGTTGAGCAGGCCCTTCTGCTTGTTGTTGCGCAGGCAGACGAGCTTCTCGCCCGCCGCCGGCATGGCGTCGCGAAAGCCCATGAGGTTGCGGATGCGGTTGTTGTAGGCCCGGCGCGTGCGGTTGAGGCCGACGAGCACCTGGTCGGCGCGCATGACGGCCTCGGCATCGATGTCGCGCTTGCCGATGATGCGGCTCTCGCCATAGGTGCCGTGCGACAGCCCCTCGCCCTCGCGCACCGCCATCGACATGCGGATGATGGGGTTGTCACGCGCCTGCCGGTGCACCTCCGTCAGCATCACGTCGGGCTCCGCCTCGGTGAAGAAGCCCCCGCCCTTGACCGGCGGCAGCTGCGCCGGGTCGCCCAGCACCAGCACCGGCGTGCCGAAGGACAGGAGGTCCTTGCCCAGATCCTCGTCCACCATCGAGCACTCGTCGATGACGATGAGCGCCGCCTTGGCGGCCGGGCTGTCGCGGTTGAGGACGAAGGTCGGGCTTTCACCCTCGGTCTCGCGCGTGCGGTAGATGAGGCTGTGCAGGGTCGCCGCGCCGGGGCAGCCCTTGGCCCTCAGCACGGAGGCCGCCTTGCCCGTGAAGGCGCCGAAGATGACCCCGCCGTCTACCCCCTCGGCGAGGTGGCGCGCCAGCGTCGTCTTGCCCGTGCCGGCATAGCCGAACAGGCGGAACACCTGCGTGTCCTTGCGGCGCAGCCAGGCGGCGACGGCGGCGAGCGCCTCGTCCTGTTGCGGCGACCAAGCCATGGCGGCATCCTTCCTTCCGTTCACCCTCGCGCCCGCGGCGCCCTCGAGGCGCATCGCGGCCGCATTCCGGGCCATTCTGGTCATACTCAATCGAGGTGATTCGCAACCGGGATCGTCACCATGCACCCTGCCCGCCTGCCGTTCGTCATCCTCCTCGCCGTCCTTGCGCTGGCGCCCGCCTGGGTGATGCCCGTCCATGCGCAGGAAAACGCGCGCCAGGAGGCGGCTCGGCGTGCGGCCGCGTTGAAATCCCTGCCCGAGGATGCCGCCAAGCGCTTCTTCGGCACGCAGACGAGCGCCGCCCCCCTTGCCGCCCGCGCCATCGGCTTCTATTCGCGCGGCTGCCTCGCCGGCGCCAGCGCCCTGCCGGTCGACGGCGAGACATGGCAGGTGATGCGCACTTCGCGCAACCGCAACTGGGGGCACCCGGCCCTCATCGCCTTCCTCGAGCGCCTCTCGGCGCGCGTGCCGGAGATCAACGGCTGGCCGGGCCTGCTCGTCGGCGACATCTCGCAACCGCGCGGCGGCCCGATGCTGACCGGCCACGCCTCCCACCAGGTCGGCCTCGATGCCGACGTGTGGCTGACGCCGATGCCGTCGCGGCGCCTGTCGCTCGCCGAGCGCGACGAGATCTCCGCCACCAATGTCGTCGCCGGCGACTGGAACGACGTCGACCCCACGGCCTGGACGAAGGCGCACACCGCGCTCATCCGCGCCGTCGCGAAGGAGCCGGCGGTGGAGCGCGTCTTCGTCAACCCCGCCATCAAGAAGGCCCTGTGCCGCGAGGCCGGGCGGGACAGGGCATGGCTCGCGACGGTGCGGCCGACATACGGCCACAACTACCATTTCCACATCCGCCTTGCCTGCCCGCCTGGCGAGGCGGATTGTCGCCCGCAGGCGCCGCCGCCGAAGGACGACGGCTGCGGCAAGGAGCTCGCCTGGTGGTTCTCCGACGAGGCACGCCATCCGAAGCCCACGCGCCCCGCCCCGCCCCTGACCCTGGACGACCTGCCGGCAGCCTGCCGATCGGTCCTCGTGGCGCAATAGGAACGGTGCTCAGAACACCTTGAAGGCGATGGCGAGCTCGCGCAGCGCCAGCAGCGAGATGACGAGCCCGACCGCGATCATCAACGGCTCCGGCCGGATGCGCTTGACGAGGTAGCCGGCGAGCGGCGCCGCCAGCACGCCGCCGACGATGAGGCCGGCGACGTTCCACAGGTGCGTGGCGCCGAGCTGGCCGAAGAACGTCGCCGAGATGGCCGCCGTGACGAAGAACTCCGACGCGTTGACCGAGCCGATGACCTTGCGCGGCGCATGGCCGGAGCCGATCAGCGTCGAGGTGACCATCGGCCCCCAGCCGCCTCCGCCGATGGCGTCGAGGAAGCCGCCGACGAGGCCGAGCGGCGCGGCGCCCGCCGGCGAAATGTCGGTCCTACGCGCCGAGCGTGCGACGCGCAGGAGGATGAGCCCGCCCATGACGAGGAGATAGGCCGCGACGAAGGGACGGATGGCGCTGCCCTCGACATTGGACAGGACGAAGGCGCCGAGGCTGCCCCCCGCCGCGCCGGCGAGCGCGAGGCGCACGAGCAGGCGCCTGTCGATGTTGCCGTGCGCCAGGTGGGACACGCCGGACACGGCCGTCGTCGCCAGCTCCGCCGTATGCACGGCCGCGCTCGCATGGGCCGGCGGCACGCCCAGCGCCAGCAGGGCCGATGTCGAGATGAGGCCGAAGGCCATGCCGAGCGCCCCGTCGACCAGCTGCGCGCAGAAGCCGACGAGCGCGAGAAGAAGAAAATCGGAGACCATGAATGCCCCGCAGTCGCCCCGGCGTGGCCTTCATCCGCCGCGCCCGCAGCACCATACCGCGGACGCTTATGAACTCAATTATTTTGTTAATTTACGATTTTCACATTTAACATCGTATTATACACCTGCCACCAGGCCGGTCGGGCACGATACGCCCGTGCAGCGACGCCGCAACGGCCGTCGGACTGCTCGAAACAGGCACCCCATCATGTAGGAAGGGGCAACCACCATCACGAGGCCGGGGACGCTCAAGCTTTCGTGACGCGCCTCAGCGGTCGGTGGCAAAGCCGATGGGCTCGGGCTTGCGCCGGCCGATCCACATGGCGAGGACGCCGATGACGAGCGCCACGACCCAGGTCGGCGTCGTGAAGAGGGTGAGCAGCACCGGATCCCAGAGGAAGGGATGAATATGCCGCGCCACCGCCGGTTCGATGAGCGGGAAGCTGTGCGGCAACAGGGCAAAGAGCGTCGCCCCGAGTGGGGTGAAATCGAAATGCCCGTTGGCGATGCCGCGCGTGCTGTCGATGACGAAGGACACGAAGCCGGCGACGATCACCAGAAAACCGACAACCCGCAGGACGAACCGCATCTTGCACCCGTGAACGCTTCGACAAGACGGCCGCGGCACCACACCGCCAGCCGGAATGGGCGGAACGGCCCCGAGACGGCAGTGACAGCCGATGCCGCCGCGCCTGCTCCGACCGCCCGTTTCCGTTCCATCTATCACCGGGCGCGGCATTCCATGCAATCAAATCGACGGCATCGGTGAATTGCCGCCGGAACGCCTTGCGCTCGCCGCCCGACGGGCTATATAACGCGCCCCATCCGAACGCGCCCCATGTCGGCTAACCGACCAACGGGCGCGCATCCGGACCCGGAGAGGTGGCCGAGTGGTTGAAGGCGCACGCCTGGAACGCGTGTATACGGGCAACCGTATCGAGGGTTCGAATCCCTCTCTCTCCGCCATTACCGCTGATTGCAGCACACCGCTAGGTGGTATGGCGAACCGTCAATTCGACGCTGTTGCCCGATGCTCGACTGTAGCGCGCAAAATCGCGTGCGACTCTGCGCAACATCACATGCGAGCGCGCGCCGCGCCCTCAAGACGGCCCTCGGATGATCACCTCGCGCACGGATTTGGCCGCGCCATTCCCGCCTGCCGTGTAGGTCAATTCGGCCGTCTCGATCCGTGCCCATGAGAATAGTTCCCGGACGTCGGGCACGTCGTTCAGCGTGAGGATGAAGCGGCCTTGAAGGCCCCTCAAAACGGCTGCCATCTCGGAGAACTCGTCGCGCCCGAACAGCTCCCGGCCGTAGTAGTGCTCGGTGCCCCAGTACGGCGGGTCGAGATAGAACAACGTGCCCGGACGGTCCCAGCGCTCGATAAACTGCCGCCACGGCAGGCACTCGATCCAGACACCAGCGAGGCGTTCATGTGCCGCCTCCAAGAGTGGCCCCAGCTTGCGCACGTCGAAACGGCCCGGCGCCTGGGTGTCGATGCCGAACACCCGACCGGCCACCTTGCCGCCAAACGAGAGGCGCTCCAGATAGAGGAAGCGAGCCGCACGTTGCCTTTGATCGGGCGCTCAGAGGCTCTCCATAGCTCAGACTGTCGGACGACAACAGTTTCCTCACCCATGCCGACATTGCTAAGGAGGTATTAAGGAGCTCCCTAGCACGTTAATGATGTAGACATAGTTCTCTGCTTCTTCGTTCTCGGCCCCCATCCTACTTCGCGCTGCGCGCTTCGCCGGGTTGGGCAAAGCCTTCGGCATGCGCTTTCGGCGCGATAAACGGCTAAGGAGAGCCCATAGCGGGCGCTAGCTTGTGCTGTTGCCCATCCAAACCGTTCGCGCTTTTGCTGCCCCCTCGATGGTCAGCTCCCCAAAGCCAAGCCTTCCCCAGAAGCGGATCGCTCGCGTATTCGCGCGATTGACCCCGACATGAATACCTTTGGCACCTTGCTGCACCGCAATGCTTCGCCATTTATCGAACAGCTTTGAGCCAAACCCACCCCCTTGAATACGGGGCGAAATCTTCAGGTGAAGATGGGCCGGATACTTGCCAACCACGCCTGCTGGCGTTCGCGTCGGGTGGTGGATCATGGATGCCCGCCGCTCGTCCGGCGTCCACACGTCCCGTGACGCTTCAGGTGGATCGGCATAGCGCAGCCGAAGTTGCGGCCACCATTCTCTTTCCAGACGATCTTCCCACTCTTTTGTGTCGATTACTCCAACAGCGAAACCTGCGATACCTTGGGAGTCCTCGATAACTAGCGCAAGCTGAGGCTCAAGCACTGCGTAAGGCGCGGCGTAGATGTGACCCATCATCTTTGGGTCATCATAGAGATGTGAAGCATCTCGTCCCTCAAAACCAGTGAGGAGAGATACAGCATACAGCGCTTCAATGTCTGCAGACTTGACTGGGCGGATATTTATCATCGTGCCTTCCTGGCAGGCCTTTGCTCAGTTTCGGTATAGCGTTTTCCCGTTGGCTAAAGGCTTCTAACCACAGGCGAATGACTGCTTTCGGACGCCGCCAAGAAATTCCCCCCCGTCGGATGCGGATGGCAGAGCGCCGCCATGTATTGCCATTCGGCCCGCAAAGCCGCTGGCCGCCTGCCCCGCTACTTGTAGAACCCCTCACGAAGCTTGATGCCGTGTTCGAGCCAGGCCTTCATGGCGCAGAGCATTCCCGTCCAGCCCTCGCAATTGCCATACGAGGCTGAAAGCCCTTCCGGCGTCTCCAGCCAGCCGTGTTCGGAAATCCGGACGAGCGTGCGACCGTCGTCGGTCGGCTCGAACGTCATGGTGACGGTCGTCCTGCGAGCGCCGGAGGCATCCGTTGGGACTGCCTTCTCCACGCCGTCCCATCGAAGGACGATGCGCCTGTCTTTCTCGACTTCCACCACGTGGACGGGAAACGCCCCGGGAAAGTCGTGAAAGTCCCATGTAACCACCGCGCCTGCTTCGAGCCGCCCCTTTGCGCCTCCCGTCGTGAAGTATTCGGTGAGGTGATCCGGGTTGACGACCGCTTCGAAGACCTCTGCGACGGGTTTTGCGATGCGGCCCGTGATCGTGAACTTCGGGTCCATGGCCAGGTCTCCCTTGCTGCTTCCAGCAGAAATATGTTATAAAAATATAACATGTCAACCGACGACGAAGACGACCGACTGTTCAAGGCGCTGGCCCATCGCTCACGCAGGCGCATTCTCGATGCGCTCAAGGCCGGCCCTCGCACGACAGGTATGCTGTGCGACCTCGTGCCGGAACTCGACCGATGCACGGTGATGCAGCATCTGAAGGTGCTGGAGGACGCGGGCGTCGTGGTGGTCGAGCGGCGCGGGCGCGAGCGTTGGAACCACCTTGATGCCCTGCCGATCCACGCAATCCATGAGCGCTGGATCGGCCCTTATGCGGCCTATGCCGCGTCCATGCTCAGTCGACTCAAGCGGACGAGCGAGCAGGAGGCAAAAGCTCCTCGTACGCTTGAACAAACGGATGCGGCGCAGAGCGAGGGCGACCGCCCAAACGGTTTGGCCAGCCGCCGCCGATGATCCGCCTCCTCGTCGCAAGCGCGCACCTAATCCGCTAAAACGCGACGGCATCGGCGCCGACGAGCATATCGCGCAGCGACGACGGGACCGGGAAGCCGTAGCCGCGCTCCTTCTCATACGCTCGCAAGCGTCCTTCACGGTGGTAAGCGCTCGTGTATATGTCGGCTCCGATCATTTGCAGCGCCAGAACAAGAGCTTGCAAGGCGTCGAACCCCACGGCCTTCCGATCCTGCTTGCCTTCAGGCCAATCGATTTCATAGCGACATGACCATGAGGGCCCCGCTGCCACCGGCTTGTGGACGGAAATTCCGATGGTCTTCTCGCCCTCTTCGGTGCGCAGAAACAACTCATGCGTGATGATAATCATTGTGTCCTCAGTAATTCAGCGGCGGAATGATTTTGACTGCCAAGCAATTCCCCTGTCGCGCAGCCCGCACGGCGTCCAAACCGGGAATGTGATCGGATCGGGCCGCAACAGGGCCCATGCTTGCAAGCCATCGCCCAATCGGCTAGCCCCCTGCGACGTGCAATGCGAACCAGGGAGGCGCGCTCATGTCCAGGACTTCTGCCCCAAGCGCGCTCGCTGGCATCGGTCAGAGCGACAGGCGTTAGGCCCGGTCGCGCCCGATCCCTTCTGAGCCAGTTCACCAGTCACCGGTTCTGCTCGGCCCCCGCGGGCTTGAGAAGAACGGTGTGCATTGCCACGTCGGCCGATCCCACTCCGGGCAAAGGGTGGCGATCGCGCGAACAACTCCGGAATTGTTCATGAAAGACATCGAGCAGCGGGCTGCCGAAGTGCGCGCCGCCGTTACTGTCAGACCACCGAAGCGTGAGGACTATCGCTCGATCTTGTCGTTGCGGCCCCATCCGCACCAGGCGGCGTATATCGCGAGCAACGCGGAATCGCTTGAGGAAGCAGAAGACAATGGTGCCTGCGTGCCGCTCATCATAACCGCGGCAGGTGAGCCCGTCGGGTTCGCCATGTATGCACGCGATGAGGACGACGGGAACTACTGGATCTATCGCCTGATGATCGATGCTCGGTTCCAGGGCAAGGGATATGGGCGGGCTGCCCTGGGGCAAATCGTCGAGCAGCTCTCGCGGCTGCCCGACTGCCCCTGCGTCGTCCTGGGCGTGCATCCCGAGAACGAGCGGGCGCGCCGGATCTACGAGAGCTTCGGTTTCCGGTGCACCGGCGCTGTCATCGGGGGCGAGGTCGTCATGGAATACCGGTTCTGAAACTGACCGGAGGGGCGGCGCACGCACAGGCGCCGCCCCTCGATTGCCAGCCCCCTCCGCCCGCCCTAACCTGACGTCACACCGGCATTCTCGGGGGAGGCGACGCCATGTACGGACTGCTCGGCCAGATCATCGCCACGCCCGGCGCGCGCGACAGGCTGGCGGCCATCCTCGTCGAGGGCACGGCCGACATGCCGGGCTGCATCAGCTATGTCGTCGCCTATGACATGGAGGATGCCGACGCCCTGTGGGTGACGGAGGTGTGGAAGGACAGGGACAGCCACGCCGCTTCGCTCGACCTGCCGGCGGTCAAGGCCGCCATCGCCGAGGCGCGGCCGCTGATCGCGGGTTTCCGCAACCGCCACGAGACCCTGCCCATCGCCGGCGCGGGCCTGCCGGAGGACGCCGGCTGACGGCGTTCAATCGCCGTTGTCGGGCCGGCCCGAAAGCGCGACGTAGAAACCGGCGCCGTCGCGAGCCGGAAGCGGCGTGAGCCGCTCGACCCAGCCCTTGCGCCGCGCCTCGAGCAGAAGGCGGCCGACGGGCTGGAACAGGGTCTCTCCGCTCGTCGGCGAGGCCGGGTCGATGAGCACGGCGACGGATTTTCCCGCGGCGAAGCGGCTGCGCTCCAGCATCTCCTTGATGGACGCGAGCGCCCGCTGGCGGGCCACGCCGCGCAGGTCGATCACTGATTCGGCATCGGCGAGGCCGAGATTGCCGCGCAGCTTGGCTGCATAGATGTCGTCGAAGAAGGGCATGGGCGCGACAACTCGGGCAAGGCTACGCGGGCAAGGCTACGCGGATAAGGCAACGCTGGCGACAGACGCCGGACGACCTCGGGGTAGCCGGACCGGCACCCTGCGGGCCGCGCGGATCGCACTGTTGCCGACAGTCTGTCCACGCCCGCGCCGCCGCGTCAACCGCGACGGCGCTTGCTGCTGTCGAAGCGGAAACGAGGGCCTGTCGGCCCCGCCTCAGCGCACGATGACGTTCTTGAACTGCCAGGGATCGTCGTGGTCGACGTCCTCAGGGAAGAGGACGCCCCGGTCCTGGAGCGGCGTCCAGTCCGTATAGCGGCCGACGACCGGGCCGAGATAGGGCCGCTGCACCTCGAGGCAGCGGCGGAAGTCCATCTCGTCGGCCTCGACCACGCCGCGGTCCGGGTTCTCGAGCGCCCAGACCATGCCGGCGAGCACGGCCGAGGTCACCTGCAGGCCGGTCGCGTTCTGGTAGGGCGCGAGGCGCCGCGTCTCCTCGACGGAGAGCTGCGAGCCGTACCAATAGGCGTTGCGCGCATGGCCGTAGAGCAGCACGCCCAGTTCGTCGATGCCGTCGACGATCTCCTCCTCGTCGAGGATGTGCCACACGTCCTGGATCTTCCACTGGCCGCCCGCCATCTCGTGCAGCGACAGCACGGCGTCGTCGCAGGGGTGATAGGCGTAGTGGCAGGTCGGGCGATAGACCACCTTCCCGCCCTCGCGGGCGGTGAAGTAATCGGCGATGGAGATCGCCTCGTTGTGGGTGATGAGCCAGCCGTGCTGGGCCTCGGCCGTGGGCGTCCATGAGCGCACGCGCGTGCCCGCGCCGGGGCGCATGAGATAGATGCCGGCGCCGCAGCCGAAATCGTGGCCGCGTCCCTCGGGCGGCAGCGTCTTCTCGTGCGTGCCCCAGCCGAGCTCGGCCGGCTGCAGGCCCTCGGCGATGAAGCCGTCGACCGACCAGGTGTTGACGAAGGTGCCGCGTTCCTTGGGCTTCTTCGCGCGCTGGGTGTCGCGCTCGGCGACATGGATGCCCTTGACGCCGGCCTTCATCATCAGCTGCGCCCATTCCTCCCGGCTCGCCGGCTCGGGCTCGTCGAGGCCGAGGTCGGCGGCGAGGTTGAGGAGCGCCTGCTTGACCAGCCAGGACACCATGCCGGGATTGGCGCCGCAGCAGTTCACGGCCGTGCGGCCCGGGCCGAGCGCACTCTTCATGTCGAGCACCGACTCGCGCAGGGCGTAGTTGGAGCGCTGCGAGACCGTGAGGCGCGGGTCCGTGTAGAAGCCGGCCCAGGGCTCGGCCACGGTGTCGACGTAGAAGGCGTCGCACTCGCGCGCGAGGCGCATCATCTCGGTCGACGACACCTCGACCGACAGGTTGACGAGGAAACCTGGTCCCGGCCCGGCCGTCAGCAGCGGCTTGAGGAGATGGTCGAAGTTCTCGCGCGTGATCGCCTCGTTGATGAAGCGGATGCCGCGCTCGTCGAGCACGCCGCGGTTCTTGGCATCGGGATCGATGACCACGAATTTCGAGCGGTCATGGGCGATGTGGCGTTCGATCAACGGCAGGGTGCCCTTGCCGATGGAACCGAAGCCGATCATGACGATGGGGCCGTCGAAGCGGGCATGCACGGGCCAGTCGGTCATCTCTTCACTCTCCTGGGCTGGCGGGTGATGTCCCGCGGGCGGGACGGACAAAACGGCTGCGACCGCACGAATGCGTGTCCGTGCGGCGCAGTCAATCGGAAAAGCAGGAATCAGGCCGCCCGGGCGTATCCCTTGCCGGCTTCGTGCGCCGCGGCGACGAGCTGGCCGAGGTCGGGCAGGGCCGCAGGAAGCCCGGTCGGTGAGACGAGGCCGCGCGCCCCGGCCAGCACGCCGGGGGCGAGTTCGAGCCCGAGGAAGCGCTCGCGCGCGAAGGGGCCGGGCAGCCACAGGCCGCCCGTCTGCGCCGCCGAGAACCCGAAGCGCGCATAATAGGGCGCATCGCCCACGAGCAGGATGGCGCCGTGGCCGAGATCGGCCGCATCGGCGATGGCGCGGCGCATCAGCGCGCCGCCGACGCCGGCCGAGCGCATGTCCGCCGCCACCGCGAGCGGGCCGAGCATGAGCGCCGGCCGTGACGGACCGGCCGTGACGTGCCACAGGCGCAGGGTGCCGACGAGCCGCCCGCCCTCGCGCGCGGCAAAGGCGAGCCCCTCGGCCGGCAGGCGCCCTTCGCGCAGGCGCTCCGACGTCTTCGTGAAACGCGCCGCCCCGAAGGCCTCGTCGAGCAGCGCCTCGCGTGCCGCGATGTCGCGCGGCTCTTCTTTCCCGATGATCATGGCAATGCCTTCCCCGTCCCGCGGGCGGGACGTTCCGTGCAACCTGCGTTGCTTCGTGAGGAAGGGGAGCCGGCCGCCCGGCTCCCGACGATGGCGGAGCCGGGACCCAGACGGGCCGCGGCTCAGATGTGATAGGCCTTCAGCGGCGGGAAGCCGTTGAACGCGACCGCCGAATAGGTCGTCGTATAGGCGCCCGTGCCCTCGATCAGCACCTTGTCGCCGATCGACAGGCTGACCGGCAACGGATAGGGCACCTTCTCGTAGAGCACGTCGGCGGAATCGCACGTCGGCCCGGCGAGCACGCAAGGCTCCACCGCATCGCCGTCGCGCGGCGTGCGGATGGGGTAGCGGATCGCCTCGTCCATCGTCTCGGCGAGGCCGCCGAACTTGCCGATGTCGAGATAGACCCAGCGCACCTCGTCGCTCGCGCTCTTCTTCGAGATGAGCACGACCTCGGCCTCGATGATGCCGGCATTGCCGACCATGCCGCGGCCCGGCTCGATGATCGTCTCCGGGATCGCGTTGCCGAAGTGGCGGCACAGCGCCTGGAAGATCGACGAGCCATAGGCCTCGACCGCCGGCACGTCCCTGAGGTAGCGCGTCGGGAAGCCGCCGCCGAGGTTGACCATCGACAGGCTGATGCCACGCTCCGCGCACTCGCGGAAGATGCCGGCCGCCGAGGCGAGCGCCTGGTCCCAGGCCTCGGTGTTGCCCTGCTGCGACCCGACGTGGAAGGACACGCCATAGGCCTCGAGGCCGAGGCGGTGGGCGTGCTCCAGCACGTCGACGGCGAGCGAGGGCTCGCAGCCGAACTTGCGCGACAGCGGCCATTCCGCACCCGCGCCGTCGCACAGGATGCGGCAGAAGACCCTGGCACCGGGGGCGGCGCGGGCGACCTTCTCCACCTCGTCCGTGCAGTCCACGGCATAGAGGCGCACACCGAGCGCGAAGGCGCGCGCGATGTCGCGCTCCTTCTTGATGGTGTTGCCGAAGGAGATGCGGTCCGGCGTCGCGCCGGCGGCCATGGCCATCTCGATCTCGGCGACGGACGCCGTATCGAAGCACGAGCCGAGGCCGGCGAGCAGCGTCAGCACCTCCGGCGAGGGGTTGGCCTTGACGGCATAGAACACGCGCGTGTCCGGCAGCGCGCGCGCAAAATCGAGGTAGTTGTCGCGCACGACGTCGAGGTCCACCACGAGGCAGGGACCATCCTCTCGTCGGTTGCGCAGAAATTCGCGGATGCGCTCGGTCATCGACCTGCTCCCAAAGCTCAACAGGGGGCGAAACCGCCCGGCATGACACGGATGCGATAGCCTGCGCCGCCACGCTGTGGAGACGTGACGACGACGAGGGGTTTCACACCCGAACGTGCTGCCTACGCTTTGGAAGGAATGCCTTCCGCACGCCTGGCAATGATGGACAAGCCTCTTCGGTAGCCCGAGCCGACCTTTGGAGGGTCGGTAGAGACCAAAAAAGCCCGTTCCGTCGTTGCTTTAAGCCGCGTCCCCCGCGGAGAGCGGAGTGCGCCGGTTTCGCCTCCGGCTGCCAGTCAAGTGTTCGAAGCGCTGGCGCTTCGGGCGGCTGTCCGGCCTCTTGTCCGGATGCCCACCGACTGGCACGCGACCACAGGCACGTGCGAAATTGGGCATGCGTTTAATAGTATCGTTGCCCGCCTCTCTCAAGACCCGAAGCGTGCAAAAATGTCGAAAAATTTCGTGCCCTCAGCGCAGCCCCGCCTTGATGCTGCCGCATGGGCGGATTGATGGGATCTTAAAGGTCGGAATGGCATCGTTCCGGCGTCGTTGTTCCCACGGGACGAGGACCAGAAAAGCGCAGCAGATGACGATGGACCGCCGCACCCTTCTCAAGATCGCCGCCACGGCCACCGCCGCCGCCTCCCTGATGCCGCGGGCCGCCCTCGCCCAGCAGGTCGACCCCTCCGCCCGCGGCCCGCAGACCCGCCCGCCCTTCGGCTTCGAGGATGTCGTTCGCCGCGCGCGCGATCTCGGCTCCCTGCCCTACGAGCGGCCGGCGAGCGCCGTGGCCGACGTGCTGGCCAAGCTCGACTTCGATGCCTACCGCGACATCCGCTTCCGGCCGGACAAGGCCCTGCTCGCCCAGAGCGGCGGGCCCTTCCGCATGCAGCTTTTCCACCCCGGCTTCCTCTTCCGCCAGCCGGTGACGATCAACGTCATCCGCGAAGGCGTGCCGACGCCGGTGCCCTTCTCCGCCCAGATGTTCGACTACGGCCGCACCAAGCTCGACAAGCCGCTGCCGGTGAACACGGGCTTCGCGGGCTTTCGCCTGCACTATCCGCTCAACAACCCGAAGGTGCTCGACGAGGTCATCTCGTTCCTCGGCGCGAGCTATTTCCGCTTCCTCGGCCGCAACCAGCACTACGGGCTTTCGGCACGCGGGCTCGCGATCAACGCGGGCGGGGAGCCCGAGGAATTTCCCGTCTTCCGCGAGTTCTGGGTCGAGAACCCGGAGGCCGATGCCGAACGCGCCACGATCTACGCCCTGCTCGACAGCCCCTCGATCGCCGGCGCCTTCCAGTTCCACCTCTATCCCTCGGCGCAAAGCGTCCTCGACGTGACGGCGACGCTGTTCCCGCGCACCAGCATCCCGAAGCTCGGCATCGCGCCGCTGACCTCGATGTTCTTCTCGGGCGAGAACGACCGCCACCTCGACACGGGCTACCGGCCGGAGCTGCATGATTCGGACGGCCTGCTCATCCATTCCGGCTCGGGCGAGTGGATCTGGCGACCGCTGCGCAATCCCACGCGGCCCTCCATCGCGGCTTTCGTCGAGAAGAACCCGCGCGGCTTCGGCCTGATGCAGCGCGACAGGCATTTCTCGCACTACCAGGATCTCGACCTCCACTACCAGACGCGTCCCAGCTACTGGATCGAGCCGCGCGGCGACTGGGGCGACGGCCATGTGGAGCTCATCGAGCTGCCCACCGGCGACGAGACGAACGACAACATCGTCGCCGCATGGATCCCCCAGCAGGCGCCGGATCGCGGGCAGGAACTGACCTTCGGCTACCGCATCACCGCCCTCGACCGGGAGACGGAGATGCACACCGGCGGCAAGGTGCTCAACACCTTCGTCACGGTGCCGAAGGCCCACGGCTCGAACGAGCCGGTGCCCGCGGGGGCGCGGCGCTATCTCGTCGACTTCAACGGCGACGACCTGCCCTATTATCTCGGCGATCCGCAGCTGGTGCAGGTCGACGCCAGCCTCTCGGCCGGCCAGGTCACGCGCGCCTTCGTGCTGCCGAACCCGGCCATCGGCGGCTTCCGCGCCTCCATCGACATCGAGGTGCCGGAAGGCCAGACGGGCGACGTGCGCGCCTTCCTGCGCGCCGGCGACAAGGCGCTGACCGAGACCTGGATCTATCCCTGGTCGAGCCAGTAAGGGACTTTTTCGGGCGCTCTGGGAACCAACGAGCGTGAGCCGGGTGCACTATCCCCCTCCCCCCTTGCGAAGGGGAGGGCCGGGGTTGGGGGCAGTGCCGCTGGCTGGTCACCTATCGTCGGTGCTGCCAAGGTCGGGACGATGGCCGGAGAATGACGGGCTGCCGCCTGCAGGCGGCACCGCCGCCCACCCCTAGCCCCTCCCCGCCACTTCGTGGGAGGAGGAGGACAGGCTGCTCCCTCGTCTCTGTCCGCGCTCAAGCCAGACCGGTCTTCCCGTCCCGCCACGGCTGCGGCGGCGGGCAGTCCGCCACTTCGCGCAGCATGGCGATGAAGGCCTCGGCGCCGTGGATGGCGCAGGCCTCGCCCTTCTCGCGGCTGGCGCTCGCGGCGTCGCCCATGGCGCCGGCCTCGTGCAGGTCCTGGCTCATCCAGCCGAAGGACGTCGCCGTCCCGATGCCGATGTGGCGATAGCGCTGCTCCATGGCGAGCGAGCGCGGCTCGAAGTTCTCGGCCTTGTCCATGCGCACGGTATCGGGCCGGAAGGCGAGCATCAGCGAGGTCTCCACCTCGCCCGCATGGATGCCGTGCCTCAGTTCGCGCGCGGCGAAGAGGTCGGGATAGCCGAAACGGTGCCAGGAGGCCGAGACCACCAGCATGTCGTGGGCAACGCGCAGCTCGCGGCCCACGATGTCGATGATGGCGACGTTGCCGCCGTGCGAGTTGACAATGACGAGCTTGCGGCAGCCGGCCCGGGCGATGCTCTGACCGATCTCCGTCCAGGCCCGCATCGCCGTCTCGGCCGATAAAGTGAGCGTGCCCGGATAGGCGAGATGCTCGTTCGACTTGCCGACCGCCTGCACCGGCAGGAAGAGCACAGGCAGATCGTCGGGCAGCCGCCGCGCCACCGCGTCGAGATAGCCCTGCATGATATGGGTATCGACGCCGACCGGCAGGTGCGGGCCGTGCTGCTCGACAGCAGCGACCGGCAGCACGGCGATCGCCTCGCCCATGGGCAGCCGGCGGAAATCGTCGCTCGTCAGGTCGATCCAGTAGCGGGAGGGGAACATGGCGGCAGGTCCTCGGCTTGCGGAATGTCAGCCCGGCGTCAGCCCTTGGCGGCGGCGATGATCTCCACCTCCACCTTGAACTCCTCGCGCGTGAAGCCGGAGACGATCATCAGCGTTGAGGCCGGCGGCGGCTCGCGCACGAATCGGTCGCGCACCTCCATATAGGCCTTCATGAAGGCCCTGTCGGTGACATAGGCGCTGATGCGCACGATGTCGCCGAAATCCATATCCGCCTCGGCCAGGATCGCGCCGATGGCGCGGAAGCACAGCTCGGCCTGGGCGCCGGCATCGTCCGGCACCTCGTCGTTGACGCTGATGCCGAGCTGGCCGGAAGCGAACAGCATGCGGCTGCCGGCCTGCACCTCGACGGCATGGCTGTAGCGGGCGAAGGGCGGGCGGACACCCGCCGGGCTAAGGGCCTTGTTCATTCTTGTCCGTCCGTTGCTCGGAGACTTGCCACACCATCGCGGACGCGCCGCATCACGGCAACGCCCGAATGGGAAGGGCGCCATGCGCCGGGCGGGACCGCCGCCTCGCCGTCCGGCACGGGTCTTGCCAGCGCCGTGCCCGGATCGCCGTTGAACCTTGCCAACCGGCGCGCTGGCATCGCACAACAGGCATCTTCGCTGGAAGGCTGCGCAAGAGGGAGGCAGCGCATGATCGGTTCAAAGGCACTGGCGGCAGGTGTGACGGCCTTGGCCATGCTCGCGGCAACGGGCGGCGCAGAGGCGCTCGACAAGGTACGCTTCGGCACCAACTGGGTCGCCCAGGCCGAGCACGGCGGCTACTACCAGGCCCTCGTCGACGGCACCTACGAGAAATACGGCCTCGACGTCGAGATCGTCCCCGGCGGGCCGCAGTCCAACAACCGCATGCTGCTGCCGGTCGGCAAGCTCGACTTCTACATGGGCGGCAACATGATCCAGGCCTTCTCGGCCGTCCAGGAGAACATCCCGACCCTCATCGTCGCCGCCCATTTCCAGAAGGACCCGCAGGTCATCATCTCCCACCCCGGTATGGACAAGTGGGAGGACCTCAAGGGCGCCACGCTGCTGATCTCCAAGGAGGGCCTCGCCTCCTTCTACCAGTGGATGGTGACCCAGTACGGCTTCAACGAGAGCCAGGTCCGCCCCTACAACTACAACGCCGCCCCCTTCATCGCGGACAAGAAGGCGGGCCAGCAGGGCTACCTCACCTCCGAGCCGCTCGCCGTCGAGCGCGAGGCCGGCTTCAAGCCCAACGTCTTCCTGCTCGCCGACTACGGCTTCTCGACCTATGCGACGACCGTCGAGACGCGCCGCGACCTCGTCGAGAAGAACCCCGATCTCGTGCAGCGCTTCGTCGATGCCTCGGCCATCGGCTGGTACAATTACCTCTACGGCGACAACGCCAAGGCCAACGAGGCCATCAAGCGCGACAACCCGGAGATGACCGACGAGCAGATCGCCTATTCCATCGCCAAGATGAAGGAATACGGCATCGTCGATTCGGGCGACGCGGCCGAGAAGGGCATCGGCGCGATGACCGATGAGCGCATGAAGGACTTCTTCGACAAGATGGTGAAGGCCGGCGTCGTGCCGGCGGACCTCGACTACAAGAAGAGCTACACCCTTCAGTTCGTGAACAAGGGCGTTGGCCTCGACCTCAAGCCCAAGAATTGATCGGGACCTGAACCGACGGGAACAGGATGCGGCCGGGAAACCGGCAACGGCTCGCCCCGGGCGGTTGACGCGCCGGGGCGGGGAGTGCAAGCACTGACGCAATCGACGCCGAGACGAATGCGCGGCATGCCGCCCGGCGGCATGAGATCCAACGACGCTCGAGACCCAATGACGCTCGCTTCGCTGTCGCCGACCCTCGCGGACCGGGAACCGGTCGTGTCCCTCAGCGGGGTCGGCAAGACGTTCTCCAACGGCACGGTGGCGCTCGAGAACCTCGATCTCGACGTCTTCCCGGGCGAGTTCCTGTCGCTGCTCGGGCCATCGGGCTGCGGCAAGTCGACGGCGCTGCGGCTGATGGCCGGCCTCGGCCGGGCGACGCGCGGCGAGGTCTCCATCGCCCGCCACGATCCCGGCGAGCACCGCGGCGACATCGGCTTCGTCTTTCAGGAGCCGACGCTCATGCCCTGGGCGACGGTGGCCGACAACGTCTGGCTGCCCCTGCGCCTCAAGGGCGTTTCCCGGGCGAAGGCGGATGCGGTGATCCGCGACAGCCTCGCGCTCGTCGGTCTCGCGAGCTTTGCCGGCGCCTATCCGCGCGAATTGTCCGGCGGCATGAAGATGCGCGTCTCCATCGCCCGCGCGCTGGCGACGAAGCCCTCCATCCTCCTGATGGACGAGCCCTTCGCGGCGCTCGACGAGATCACCCGCTTCAAGCTCAACGACGACCTCCTGCGCCTCAAGGCCGAGCTCGGCTGCACGGTCGTCTTCGTCACCCATTCAGTCTACGAGAGCGTCTACATGTCGAGCCGCATCGTGGTGATGGCGGCGCGCCCGGGCCGCGTCGTCTCGACGATCGACGTCGACGCGCCGATGCCGCGCAGCGAGAGCTTCCGCGCCACGCCGCGCTATGCCGAACTGTGCCGCGAGGCCTCGGCCGCCCTGCACGGCGCCATGGCGCCCGACGACCATCTCTAGCAGGGCCACGATGAGCGCCTCGACAGACGATACGCCCGCAACCTCCGGCCCCTCGCGCATGAATGCGGCGCGCCTCGCCGCCATCCTCCTGCCGGTCGCGATCCTCCTCCTCGCCGTCGCCGGCTGGGAGGCGGTGGTGCACCTCAACGAGATCCCGCCCTACATCCTGCCGGCGCCGTCGCAGATCGCGGCGACGCTCGTCAAGGACTGGCCGGTGCTGTTCGGCTCGCTGCTCGTGACGCTGCGCATCACCTTTCTCGCGCTGTTCGCCGCCGTCGTCGGGGGCGTCCTGCTCGCCATCCTCTTCGCCCAGTCGCGCTGGATCGAACTGTCCTTCTTCCCCTTCGCGGTGATCCTGCAGGTGACGCCGATCGTCGCCATCGCGCCGCTGCTGCTCATCTATCTCGAGCCGGGCACCGCCGTGCTCGTCTGCGCCTTCCTCGTCGCCTTCTTCCCCATCCTGTCGAACACCGCGCTCGGGCTCGCCTCGGCGGATCACAACCTGCGCGACCTCTTCGACCTCTACGGCGCCTCGCGCTTCAAGCAGCTCGTCTACCTGCGCCTGCCGGCCGCCCTGCCCTATTTCCTCGGCGGGCTGCGCATCGGCGGCGGGCTGGCGCTGATCGGCGCCATCGTCGCCGAGATCGCCGCCGGCACGGCGGGCCAGGGCTCGGGCCTTGCCTTCCGCATCATCGAATCGGGCTACCGGCTCAATATCCCGCGCATGTTCGCCGCGCTCTTCCTGATCTCGGTGGCGGGCATCCTCATCTTCCTCCTCTTCACGGCCCTCAGTCATCTCCTGCTGCACCGCTGGCACGAGAGCGCCCGCAAGCGGGAGGCCTGAGGTGAGCCGCGGCTTCCTTCCGCTCCCCGACGCTCCGGCTTTCGTGCTCGCCGACGCCACGGTGCCGGCGGCGGTGCTGCCCGCGGCGGCCGTACGCAGCGCCGTCGAGGGGCTCGTGCGCTGCGACATCCACGTAGCCGACGGCCGCATCACGCGGATCGCTCCTGCCGGCGGCGAGGAGACGGCGCCCGCACCGGCGCGGGTCGACCTCGACGGCGGCATCGTCCTGCCGCGCCTCGTCGACGTGCACACCCATCTCGACAAGGGTCACATCTGGCCGCGCACGCCGAACCCCGACGGCAGCTTCATGGGCGCGCTCGACAGCGCCGGGCGGGATCGCATCGCCTTCTGGAGCGCCGAGGACGTCGCCGCCCGCATGGACTTCGCCCTGCGCTGCGCCCTCGCCCACGGCACGGGCGCCGTGCGCACGCATCTCGATTCGCTCGGGCCGCAGACCGCCATCTCCTGGCCGGTCTTCGCCGAGATGCGCGAGGCGTGGAAGGGGCGCATCACCCTGCAGGCGACCGCACTCTTCACCTGCGACATCGTCACCGGCGACGAGCCGCAGTTCCGCGACATTGTCGCCACCGTCGCCCGTCATGGCGGCGTCCTCGGCGGCGTCACCTTCCTCGGGGCGGCACCCGATGCGGCGCTCGACCTTGCCCTCGACCGCATCTTCATGGCCGCCGCGGCCAACGGCCTCGACCTCGACTTCCACGTCGACGAGAGCGACGCCCCCGAGGCGCGCAGCCTCGAGCGCATCGCCGACGCCGCCCTGCGCCACCGCTTCAAGGGCCGCATCCTCGCCGGCCATTGCTGCTCGCTCGCCCTGCAGAACGAAACCGATGCCGCGCGCGTTATCGACAAGCTGGGCGAAGCCGGCATTGCCGTGGTCTCGCTGCCGATGTGCAACATGTACCTCCAGGATCGCCGCCCGGGACGCACGCCACGCTGGCGCGGCGTCGCGCCCCTGCACGAGCTGAAGGCCGCCGGAGTGCCGGTGATGGTGGCGAGCGACAACACGCGCGATCCCTTCTACGCCTATGGCGACCTCGACATGGTCGAGGTCTTCCGCGAAGCGACGCGCATCGCCCATCTCGACCACAATGGCGACGACTGGATCGCGGCGGTGACGACGACGCCGGGCGACGTGATGCGCCTCGCCGACGCGGGCCGGCTCGCCGAGGGTGGCACGGCCGACCTTGTCGTGACGCGGGCGCGCAGCTGGACGGAACTTCTGGCACGGCCGCAGGCGGACCGCGTGGTCGTCGTCGCCGGCCGGGCCATCGACGAGGCCTTGCCGGACTATCGCGAACTCGACCGGCTGGTCGCAGCGCAACGAGAGGGACAGGACCGATGACCCACCGCTACGACATCGAGGGGCTGAAGAGCCGCATCGAGGGCATCAAGACCGAGGACAACCCGGCCCTCGTGCGCCAGAAGAGCCGCGACTTCTTCTGGTATTCGCCGACCCTCAAGCGCCAGCTCGAGAACGTCACCGGCGACATCCTCGTCTCGCCCGCGAGCGAGAGCGAGGTGCTGCGCGTGCTCGCCGCCGCCTACGAGCTCGGCATCCCGGTCACGCCGCGCGGCACCGGTACCGGCAACTACGGCCAGGCCATGCCGCTCTCCGGCGGTATCGTCCTCGACATGTCGGGCATGGACAAGGTCAAGGAGATCAGCTCCGGGCGCCTCGTGGCCGAGCCCGGCGCCATGCTCGCCAAGATCGACCGGCAGACCCGCCCCCATTCCGGGCAGGAGCTGCGCCTCTTCCCGTCCACCTATGCCACCGCCTCTCTCGGCGGCTTCATCGCCGGCGGCTCGGGCGGCGTCGGCTCCATCCGCTGGGGTGGCCTGCGCGATGCCGGCAACGTCCTCTCGCTCAAGGTCGCGACCATGGAGGCGAGCCCGCGCATCCTGACGCTCACGGGCGACGACCTGCACAAGGTGGCCCATGCCTACGGCACCAACGGCATCATCACGGAGGTCTCCGTGCCGCTGGCGCCGGCCTACACCTGGGTTGACCTCATCGTCGGCTTCGACACGCTGGCGGGGGCCGCGGCTTATGCCAATGCCCTCGGCGAGCAGGACGGGCTCCTCCTGAAGGAGCTCGCCGTCATCGCCGCGCCGGTGCCGCACGACGTCTTCCTGCGCCACCAGAAGTTCCTGCCGCGCGAGAAGCACATCGCCGTCGTCATGGTGGCGGAGCACGCGCTCGACGCCACCCTCGCCTTCACCCGCCGCTTCGCCGGGGCGGAGGTGCTCTTCCGCCAGGACGTGATGAGCCCCGAGGAGCTGCGCGGCCTGCCGCCCGCCTTCGAGCTCGCCTGGAACCACACGACGCTGCGCGCCCTGCGCATCGACCCGAGCATCACCTATCTGCAGACGCTCTATCCCTTCCCGAACCAGCTCGGCCTCGTCGAGAAGGCCCACGAGCGCTTCGGCGACGAGGTGACGGCCCATCTCGAATTCGTCCGCTTCGACGGCAAGATCACCTGCTTCGGCCTGCCGCTCGTGCGCTTCACCAGCGAGGAGCGCCTCGACGAGATCATCCGCATCCACGAGGACATGGGCGTGCCGGTGTTCAATCCGCATCGCTACACGCTGGAGGAAGGCGGCATGAAGCAGACCGATGCCGTGCAGCTCGCCTTCAAGCGCGAGGCCGACCCGCGGGGCCTCCTCAACCCCGGCAAGATGATCGCCTGGGAGAACCCGGACTACGACTACACGGCGGGCAAGACCTACCTCTTCCCGGGCCTCGCCGACCGCGCCGCCTGACGCCGGGCGGCAGCGATGCGCATCCTCCTCGTCTACTGCCATCCCTGCGCGGAGAGCTTCACCGCGGCGGTGCGCGACACCGCCCTCGCCACCCTGTCGGGCCGGGGCCACGACGTGCGCCTGCTCGACCTCTACGCCGAAGGCTTCGACCCGGTGATGAGCGCGGACGAGCGCCGCGGCTATCATACGCCCGGCACCAACGAGGAGCCGGTCGCCGGCCATCTCGCCCTGCTGCGCTGGGCGGAGGGCCTCGTCTTCGTCCACCCCACCTGGTGGTACGGGCCGCCGGCGATGCTGAAGGGCTGGCTCGATCGCGTCTTCGTGCCGCACGCCACCTTCCGCATGCCTGAGCGCGGCAAGACGACCCTCGGCACCATGGGCCACATCCGCTTTCTCGCCGTCGTCTCCACTCTCGGCAGCCCGCGCTGGTGGTGGTGGTTCATGGGCATGCCAGGCCGGCGCATGCTGCTGACCGGCATCGGCGCCCTGTGCGGCCTCAGGTGCAAGCGCCTCTGGCTCGGCCTGCACGGCATGGACACCGTGACGGCGGACGAGCGCCGGCGCTTTCTCGCCAGGGTTTCGCGCGTCCTCGGCCGTGTCTGACCGACGATAGGCTCAGGCCGTCATTGAAGTGTCACGGCCTGCCGGTCATTATTTCGACGGCAAGGCAAGCCCTTCGATGAGCGAAACTGTTCGAGGCCCGCAATGAAGCACCCGGTCGCCAAGAGTGTCGGGTGGGCACTTGTCCACGCGGCCCGCCTCCACCGCACGCGCGTCGGCGAGCGGCTCAACGGCCTCGGCCTGTTCCCGGGCCAGGAGCAGGTGCTCCAGGCCCTCGTCGGCGGCAAGACGCTGACCATGGGTGAGCTCGCCGGCCTCCTGCGCGTCAAGCCGCCCACCGCCTCCAAGACCATCGCCCGCCTTGCGGCCCAGGGGCTCGTCCAGCGCGCCACCGAGCCGGGCGACGCCCGCATCGTCGTCGTCAGGCTGACCGAGGAAGGCGCCCGCCGCGCCGCCTCGATCGACAACCTCTGGAACGAGGTGGAGGACGAACTGCTGCAGGGCTTCGACAACAAGGACCGCAAGCGCCTGCGCAAGCTCCTGCGCAAGGCTGCCAAGAACCTCGCCGGCAGCACGTCCGACGAGGGCGAGAGCCTCGACGAGGACCCGGACGCCGACGACATCGAGGACGCGCCCGCGATCGCCTCCGTCGGCTGAGTGCCCGCATCATCACAGCACCGCACAAGGCGCAGGGGAGCCTTGCGGGGGGACGACTCGCTCTTCGCCCGCACCTCGTCTAGCGTCGGGCATGGCTCGTTCAAAACGGTTGAAATCGGCAGGATGACGTCGCAGGCCTCGCTCGAAGCGGCGGATGAGAAGGCGCGCAAGGACCGGCTCGTCGCGATCGCCCTGATGTGCGGGGCCCTCCTGTGCTTCGCCTGCCTCGACACCAGCGCCAAGTGGCTCAACCGCTACATGGATCCGATCCAGACGGTGTGGGTACGCTATATCGGCAGCATCATCTTCGTCACGGCGCTCATCAACCCCGCCACGCATCCCGGCGTTCTCAAGACGAACCGGCTCGCGCTGCAGGTGGCGCGCTCGCTGCTGCTCTTCCTGTCGACGATCCTCAACTTCTTCGCCCTGCGCTATCTGCAGCTCGTCGAGACGATGTCGATCCTCTTCTCGACACCGCTCATCGTCGCGCTCATTGCCGGCCCGCTCCTCGGCGAATGGGCGGGGCCGCGACGCCTCGCCGCCATCGGCGTCGGCTTCATCGGCGTCCTCGTCGTCACGCGGCCGGGCATCGGCGGGCTGCATCCGGCCGCGCTGCTCTCCGTCGCCGGCGCCTTTTGCTATGCCCTCTACAGCATCGCCACGCGCGTCCTCGCCGC
This sequence comes from Chelatococcus caeni, assembly GCF_014196925.1. Lineage (GTDB taxonomy): Bacteria > Pseudomonadota > Alphaproteobacteria > Rhizobiales > Beijerinckiaceae > Chelatococcus_A > Chelatococcus_A caeni. The sequence goes on from NZ_JACIEN010000008.1 coordinate 152,064, forward strand.
CCATGATTCGTCCGAGACGACGATGGTCTATTCCGGCTTCGCCGGGGTGGCGCTGACGACGCCGATCATTCCCTTCGTCTGGTCGGCGCCCGCCTCGGCGATGGTCTGGCTCATCATGTTCGCCGTCGGCGCCTTCGGCGCCCTCGGGCACTGGATGCTGATTCTCGCGCACCGGCGCGCCCCGGCCCCGATTCTCGCCCCCTTCATCTATACGCAGATCGTGTGGATGATCGCGCTCGGCCTCATCGTCTTCGGCGACGTGCCGGATGGATGGACGCTCGCCGGCGCCGGCATCGTCGTCATGTCCGGCCTCTATCTGCTCTACCGCGAGCGCGTGCGGAAGGCTCCGCCGAGCCAGGCTGCGGGCTGAGGCCGGTCTTTGCTCGCGTGCCACGACGCAAAAAGTCGATTCCTCAAATGGCCCCTTGACTTAATTCGATTGAAAATGCGTCCTTGCGGGACAAGCAAAGGCCCCGCCGAAGCGGGGCGGACGAGGGGGAAGCGCAGACCATGACCGTCGATGGCTTGATGACAGAAGGCCAGGAACGCGGCCGCGTAACCCTGCAGGTCATCGCCGACAAGCTCTCCCTCTCCACGGCCACCGTCTCGCTCGCCCTGCGCGACAGCGCCGTCGTGGCCGAGAGCACCAAGCAGCGGGTGCAGGAACTCGCCCGTGAGCTGGGCTACATCTACAACCGCAGCGCCGCCAGCCTGCGCACCGCCCGCACCAACATCATCGCGGTCGCCTTCCACGACATCACCAACCCCTATTTCACCGAGCTGCTCAGCACCATCGAGGACACGGCGAGCCGCAACGGCCTCACCATCCTGCTCGGCACCTATGCCGAGAGCCTGGAGAAGCAGAACAAGGTCTTCGCGACGCTTCGGGAATACCGGCCGGACGGCATGATCATCTGCCCCGCCGGCGGCACCACGGTCGCCAACCTGCGCATCCTGACCTCGGCCGGCATTCCCGTCGTGCAGGTGTCGCGCGAGGTGCCGGACGCCCACCTCGACTTCGCCGGCTCCGACGATGCGCGCGGCATGGAGCTGGCGGTCGAGCACCTGCTCGCCCTCGGCCACCGGCGCATCGCGCTCCTCGGCGGCAACGAGCTGATCTCGACCGGGCACAACCGCAGGACCGGCTATCGCAACACCCTCGCCCGCCACGGCATCCGCTTCGATCCCGCCCTCGTCGTCGAGGGCTTCGGCACGCGCGAACTCGGCTTCCGCAGCGTGCAGAGCCTGCTCGAGCTCGACGAGCCGCCCACGGCCGCCGTCTGCTTCAACGACCTCGTCGCCTTCGGCGCGATGCTCGGCCTGCGCCATGCCGGGCGCGAGGCCGGGGTCGACTTCTCGGTCGTCGGCTGCGACGACGTCGCCGAGGCGGCGCAATGGTATCCGGCCCTGACGACGGTCCACAACCGCCAGCTCGAGATGGGCCAGAGCGCCGCCGAGCTGCTCATCCGCCGCATCGCCTCGCCGCAGGCGGAGGTGCGCCGCGTCCTCCTCGAGCCGCGCCTCGTCGTGCGCAACTCGACCTGCCCGCTGCGGTGACAAGGGGCGGACGGCGGACCGCAGGCTCAGTCATCCCTTGATCGCTGCGCCCGCACAACGCGCGCCCCGTCCGGGTTGAGCGACGTGTCGTCTGCAATGGCCTGGCGCACGCCCCCTCGTCATGGCCGGGCTCGTCCCGGCCATCCACGCCTTTGACGTCGCTCATGCTTGTGAGGGCGTGGATGCCCGCGACGAGCGCGGGCATGACGAACAGACCAGCCGGCAGACCAGCGAGCCCTATTCCTTCACCGCGCCGGTCATCGACGAGACGTAGTGCTCGACGAAGAAGGAATAGAGGATGACCACCGGCAGGGAGCCGATGAGCGCCCCGGCCATCAGCGACCCCCATTCATAGACGTCCGAGCGCACCAGCTCCGTCAGCACGCCGACCGGCACCGTCTTGTTCTCCGACGAGGCGATGAAGGTGAGCGCATAGATGAACTCGTTCCACGAGAGCGTGAAGGCGAAGATGCCGGCCGAGATCAGCCCCGGCACCGACAGCGGCAGCAGCACCTTGACGAGGATCTGCCAGCGCGAGGCGCCGTCGATCAGCGCGCATTCCTCGAGCTCGTAGGGGATGGAGCGGAAATAGCCCATCAGCAGCCACGTGCAGAACGGCACGAGGAAGGTCGGATAGGTGAAGATGAGCGCGAGCTTGCTGTCGTAGATGCCGAAGTTGAACACCATCAGCGCCAGCGGGATGAACAGGATCGACGGCGGCACCAGATAGGCGAGGAAGATGGCGAGGCCGACGAAGCGCGAGCCCGTGAAGCGCAGCCGCTCGATGGCATAGGCCGCGAACACCGAGGTGACGAGCGACACGAAGGTCGCCGCCACCGCAACGACCATCGTGTTCACGAGCCAGCCCGGATAGGAGGTCTCGAACAAGAGATAGCGGATGTGGTCGAGCGTCGGGTCGACCACCCAGAAGGGGCTGTAGTTGTGATAGTCCGTCAGCTGCGCGTTCGGTTTGATGGAGGTGATCGCCATCCAGTAGAACGGGAACAGCAGGACGAAGAGAAAGACGAGAAGGGGCAGGTAGACGGTCACGAGCCGCCGCGGCAGGCGCTCGAGATAGCCCATCCCGCCCTCGTCGCCGACGAGGGGCTCGCGAACGGGCGCCGTTTGGGTGGAAGCGCTCATCGGTGTCTCCTCAATCGGCCCCGCCCTGCTGCCAGCGGCGGCGTTGCAGGCCGAAGTAGCTGAACAGGATGGCGGCGAGCAGGAAGGGGATCATGGCGACCGCGATGGCCGCGCCCTCGCCGAGCTGCCCGCCGGGAATGGCGCGCTGGAAGCTGAGCGTCGCCATGAGATGCGTCGCATTGAGCGGTCCGCCACGCGTCAGCACGTAGATGAGCTGGAAGTCGGTGAAGGTGAACAGCACCGAAAAGGTCATCACGACGGCGATGATCGGCGTCAGCATGGGCAGCGTGATGTGGCGGAAGCGCTGCCACGACGAGGCCCCGTCCAGCGTCGCCGCCTCGTGCAGCGAGGGCGGGATGGTCTGCAGGCCGGCGAGCAGCGAGATGGCGACGAAGGGGATGCCGCGCCAGACATTGGCCGCGATCACCGAGGCCCGCGCATTCGTCGCGTCGCCGAGGAAGTTGATGTTGGAATCGATCAGCCCGATTTCGATCAGCGCCCAGGAGATGATCGAGAACTGCGCGTCGTAGATCCACCAGAAGGCGATCGCCGACAGCACCGTCGGCACGACCCAGGGCAGCAGCACGATGGCGCGGAAGAAGGCCTTGAACGGGAGGCGCTCGTTGAGGAGCAGGGCGAGCCACAGGCCGAGCCCGAATTTCAGCGCCGAGGCGACGGTGGTGTAGAGGATGGTGTTGAACACCGACAGCCAGAAGATGTGGTCTTCCCACAGGAGCTGGTAATTCTCGAGCCCGATGAAGACGCCCGAGCGGCCGATGCGCGTGTCGGTGAACCCCAGCCAGACGCCGAGGCCGAGCGGATAGGTGAGGAAGACCAGCAGGAACGCCGCCGCCGGCAACAGGAACAGGAGGCCGAGAACGTTGTGATCGTGCGCGAGCCGCGACAGGCTCCAGCGCGATGACGGGGCGGCCGGGATCGAATCGGCACTGACGGACATACGCCGCTCTCCGGTTTCACAGTGAATGAGACCACCCCGCTGCCGGACCTGACGAGCCGCAGTGGCCTTGAAGAGGCGGCGGCGTCGCCGCCGCCTCCTGGTCGATCAGACGCGGTAGTAGCGGTTGGCGCGCTGCTCGGCGCGCTTGGCCGCATCCTCCGGCGTGCGCTGGCCGGTGGCGGCTTCGGCGAACATGTCGACGAGCACGTAGTCCGCCATCACCGCCGCCGAAGCGTAGCCGAGCGGGCCGGCATAGCCGTTGGGGCGCAGCGTGTCGGAGGCCTTGGCATAGGGCGCATGCACCGGATCCGACGTCCAGATGGGGTTGTTCGCGAAGGCCTTCAGCGTCTGGCAGCAGTACGCGCTCGAGCCCTGGATCCAGTTGTTCATCTGGTCGGCCTCGAACATGAACTGCAGGTAGGCCTGCGCCGCCTGCGGGAACTTCGAATATTTGAAGATCACCGCCGTCGTCGTCTGGTGCAGCTCGACGGTCTGGCCGACCGGGCCGATGGGCAGGTTGGTCGTCCTGATGTCGGCCGCCATCTCCGCCAGCTTCGGATCGTTCTTGGCCGCATAGTAGAGCGACACGCCGTTGGCCGTCACCGACACCTCGCCCGCCAGGAAGGCGCGGTTGTTGTTGACGTCGAGCCAGCTTTCCGTGCCCGGGATGAAGGTCTGGTAGAGCTCGCGTGCATATTTCAGCGCCTCGATCGTCTCCGGGCTGTTGATAACGACCTTGCCGCTCTCGTCGACCATCTTGCCGCCATGGCTCCACAGCAGCCAGTGGGCGTAGTTATTGCCGTCGCCGACGGCCTTGCCGTGCGGGAAGCCGGCCGGGTGGCCCTTGGCCTTCAGCGCTTTGCAGAGTTCGAGGAAGCCTGCGGTATCCTTCGGGAATTCGCTGAAGCCGGCCTCCTTCACCCAGCTCTCGCGGTAGCACAGGGCGTTGCCGATGGTCGCGAGCGGCAGGCCGATGAACCGCCCTTCGCGTTTGGCATAGCCCTCGGGGCCGGCATACCAGCCGCCGTAGCGCGAGCCGAGGTCGTTGGCGAGGTCGGTCACGTCGAGGAGCTTGTCGGGATACTGGTGCGCGTCGTCGAACCACACCCACATGACGTCCGGCCCGGAGCCGACATTGGCCGCGACCGCCGCCTTCGGCCGGATGTCTTCCCAGCTCTCCTTGTCGATGCGCACCTCGACGCCGGTGGCTTCCGTGAACTTCTTGGTATTGGCGAGCCAAGCGTCCTCATCGCCCTTGACGAAGGGCGACCAGCGCAGCACGCGCAGCGAGGCGCCCTGCTCGGGCGTGAACTTCATGGCTGACTGGGCACGGGCCGGCACGGAGCCGAGCATGGACATGCCGGCCGCGCCGGCAGCAAGGCCGGCACTGCCGAGCAGCAGATCGCGTCTCGAAACGGTCATGGGCAATCCTCCGATATGATGGGACGCAACTCATGGCGCGGTGCGGCCGTCCCTTGGCCATTCTTTGTGACGACACCGCCATACAGCCGCGGCCGGAAGGGCCGCGGCCGAAGCCTCACAGGCGCTGACCCGTCTGCGCGTCAAACAGGTGGACGAGCGCGGGATTGGGCGTGAGCGGGATGGTGTCGCCCGGGCCGACGGTGACGCGCTCGCGGAAGACGCCGACGATGTCCTGCCCGCCGAGCTTGGCGAAGACCTGGGTCTCCGACCCCGTCGGCTCGACGACCACGACCTCGGCCGGGATGCCGTTCGCCGCATCGATCACGAAGTGCTCCGGCCGGATGCCGTAGACGGCGGGGCGCCCGTCGGCTCCCGCCGGCGCCGTGGCGAGCGGCAGCTCGAGACCGCCCTCGGTCTTGAACACCGCCTTGCCGTTGACCGTGATGTTGCCCTTGACGAAGTTCATGGCCGGCGAGCCGATGAAGCCGGCGACGAACATGTTGGCCGGCCTGTCGTAGAGCTCGAGCGGCGCGCCCATCTGCTCGACGATGCCGTCATGCATGACGACGATCTTGTCGGCCATGGTCATGGCCTCGATCTGGTCGTGCGTCACGTAGACCGTCGTCGTCTTGAGGCGCTGGTGCAGCTCCTTGATCTCCGTGCGCATCTGCACGCGCAGCTTGGCATCGAGGTTCGACAGCGGCTCGTCGAACAGGAAGACCTGCGGGTTGCGCACGATGGCCCGGCCCATGGCGACGCGCTGGCGCTGGCCGCCCGAGAGCTGGCGGGGGTAGCGTTCGAGCAGATGGCCGAGGCCGAGGATGTCGGCCGCCTTCTTGACGCGCTCCTCGATCTCGCTCTTGGGCGCGCTGCGCAGCTTGAGCGAGAAGGCCATGTTGTCCGCCACCGTCATGTGCGGATAGAGCGCGTAGTTCTGGAACACCATGGCGATGTCCCGCTCCTTCGGCGGCACGTCGTTGACGACGCGCTCGCCGATGCGGATCTCGCCGCCGGTGACGTTCTCGAGGCCGGCCACCATGCGCAGCAGGGTCGACTTGCCGCATCCGGAAGGGCCGACGAGAATCACGAACTCGCCGTCCACGATGTCGATGGACACGCCGTGGATGACCTGGGTCGCGCCAAACGCCTTGCGCACGTCTCGAATTTCAACCGATGCCATTTAAGTCGACCGTCCCTGTTCAAGCGGCGCCGCCGGCCGCATCACCACTCTTCCCGACGCCCTCCCCGGAAGGCAGCGGGACACGCGAGATCGTTCGTCAAACGCAACCGCTGCGCAAGACGAAAACCAGTCCATCGCGAAAAGCTGAGATGCCGCGCCGCCGGTTGTGCACGCCGTCCCCTCCCCTGAGCCCGTGAAGGCCGTTTCCCCGTCGCCGGTATCCGGCTTTTTTGGTCTGCCGCGCGAAGGCGACATCCTTGTTGACCTAACGCTAGCTGCGTCTCAACTTGAATTCAATCGTTTAAACGCTTAAGCCCGACGAAACCGAACGACAGCCAGGGAAACGCGCTCGTGAGCAAGCCCGAGATTCTCCTCGTCCGCCCCATCATGCCTCTCATCGAGGACGGGCTGACGAAGCATTTCACCCTGCACAAGCTCGCCGAGGTCGCGGACGAGGCGGTCTTCTTCCGCGAGGTGGGCCCGCGCATCCGCGGCGTCGCGGCCGGCGGCGCCGGCAAGGCCGACCGGGCGCTGATCGAGAAGCTGCCGGCGCTCGAGATCATCGCCAATTTCGGGGTCGGCTATGACGGCATCGACGTGAAGGCGGCGGCCGAGCGCGGCATCATCGTCACCAACACGCCGGACGTGCTCACGGGCGAGGTGGCGGACCTCGCGCTCGGCCTGCTGCTCGCCACCGTGCGCCAGATCCCACAGGTGGACCGCTATCTGCGCGCCGGCAAGTGGCTGGAGAAGCCCTACCCGCTCACCGCCACGCTGCGCGAGCGCAAGGTCGGCATTCTCGGCCTCGGCCGCATCGGCAAGGCCATCGCCGAGCGCTGCGCCGCCTTCGGCCTCGACATCGCCTATCACGGCCGCAGCCGCCAGGCGGACGTGCCCTACCGCTATTACGACAACCTCGTCGCCATGGCACGCGACGTCGACGTGCTGATGGTGGTCGCGCCGGGCGGGACGGCGACGCATCACATCGTCAATGCCGAGGTGCTGGAGGCGCTCGGCCCGGACGGCATCCTCATCAATGTCGGCCGCGGCACCGTCGTCGACGAGAAGGCGCTGGTCGCCGCCTTGCGCGACCGCAAGATCCTCTCCGCCGGCCTCGACGTCTTCGAGGACGAGCCGCGCGTGCCGGCCGAGCTCATCGCCATGGATCACGTGGTGCTGCTGCCCCACGTCGGCTCCGCCTCGGTCTACACCCGCAACGCCATGGGCCAGCTCGTCGTCGACAACCTCGTGTCCTGGTTCGAGGGCAAGGGCCCGAAGACGCCGGTCGCCGAGACGCCCTGGCCGCGGAACTGACGCGCAGCTGAACTCATCAAGCAGCGCAGCCGCCAGAGGGCCCTGTCCCCCTCCCCCCGCTTGCGGCGGGGAGGGGCTAGGGGTGGGGGGCGCCGACGCTCGTCACGAGCATGCCGGCAATCCCCGACCAGCAACGCTCTCTCCCAACTTTCAATCGGCGACCGCCTGCCTGCGGCACCGCCCCCGCCCCTCCCCGCCGCTTCGTGGGGGAAGGCGTGACCGGGGGCGTTCGGATCAGACCTTCCTCGCCCGCCACGGGCGCTTGATGCCCCACGGCTGTTCGGTTCAGATGAAGTGCTACCGCCTCCCCACGTCATGGCCGGGCCTGTCCCGGCCATCCACGCCTTTGCTGTTGCTCAACGGGGGATGCCCGCGACAAGCGCGGGCATGACCGCATCGCAGGAATGCCGGCTTGAGCGCTCCTTCGCGTCACACGCCCAGCTTGCCGCCGAGCTCGTCCTCGATGTGCACGCGGATGATGTCGTCGAAGGACGTCTCCGCCTTGAAGCCGAGGGAGAGGGCGCGGCTCGCGTCGAAATTGCGCGGCCAGCCGGCGACGATCTTCACGATGACCGGATCCGGCTCGCGCCTGACCAGCGCCACCGCCTTGTCGCCGGCGACGCGGCGCAGCGCCTCGAGCTGCTCGCCCACGGTCACCGAAAGACCAGGCATGGTGAGGGTGCGGCGCGGCCCCACCGTCTCGCCGTCGATGGTCGCGGCGTGGATGAGGAAGCCGACGGCCGAACGCGGGCTCGCGTGCCAGTGGCGCACATCCTCGCCCACGGGCAGCACCGCCTCGATGCCGGACAGCGGCTCGCGGATGATGTTGGAGAAGAAGCCGGACGCCGCCTTGTTCGGCTTGCCCGGCCTGACGCAGATCGTCGGCAGGCGGATGCCGATGCCGTCGAAGAAGCCGCGGCGGGTGTAATCAGCGAGGAGAAGCTCGCCGATCGCCTTCTGCGCGCCGTAGCTCGTCAGCGGCGTGGTGAAGAACTCGTCGCCGATCGCGTCGGGGAAGGGCGCGCCGAACACCGCGATCGAGGAGGTGAAGACGAGGCGCGGCACATAGCCCTCGATCACGCGCACCGCGTCGAAGAGATAGCGCGTGCCGTCGAGATTGATGCGGTAGCCCTTGTCGAAATCCGCCTCGGCCTCGCCGGAGACGATGGCCGCGAGATGGAAGATCACGTCCGGCCGCTCCGCCACCAGCTTCTCGGCTTCGCCCGGCTCAGAGAAATCGGAGGCGAGCGTCTTCACGGCGAAAGGCGCGCCGGCCGGGGCGAGCGGCTCCACGATGTCGTGCAGCGTGGCGCGCGTGATCGTCTTGCCGCCGAGCGCACCGTCCCGGACCAGCCGTTCCGTGAGCTTTCGGCCGACCATGCCCGCCGCGCCGATGATGAGGATATGCATGACCTAGAGTTCCTTTGCATTGCGGTGGGGACGGAGCCCCTCCCCCTTGCGGGGAGGGGTTGGGGTGGGGTCGCGACGCAAGAGCCATGAAGCCCTGCATGCTGCACCACCCCCCTCCCTACCCTCCCCCGCAAGGGGGGAGGGAACGGGATGCGCTCGCCCCGTTAGACCAATCGTCGTTCAGAGCGCGAAGCCGCCGTCGGCGAGATGGATCTGGCCCGTCGTGAAGGCCGATTCGTCGGAGGCGAGATAGACCGCGAGCGCGGCGATCTCTTCCGGCTTGCCGAGCCGGCCCATCGGCTGGCGGTCGATGAAGGCCTGGCGGACGGCTTCCACGCTCTGGCCGGTCTCGCGCGCCAGGGTGGCGATGCGCTCGTCGAGCGAGGGCGATTCGATGGTGCCGGGGCAAATGGCGTTGGCGCGCACGCCCTTGCGGATGAAGTCGGCCGCCAGCGCCTTGGTGAGGCCGACGACGGCAGCCTTGCTGGCACCATAGACGTAGCGGTTGGGGATGCCGCGCACGGAGGAGGCACCCGAGGCGATGTTGACGATGGAGCCGGCGCCCTTCTCCAGCATGCCGGGCAGGAAGGCGCGCACCGTGCGGTGCATCGACTTCACGTTGAGGTCGAAGGAGAAGTCCCAGTCCTCCTCCGAGCACTCCAGCACCGAGCCGTGGTGGACATAGCCGGCCGCGTTGAGCAGCACGTCCACCGGGCCGACGTCGCGCGCCAGCGCCTCGACGGCGGCGGTCGAGCGCACGTCGAGCTTGCTGCAGCGCGCGCCCGCAAGGCCGGCGAGCTTGGCCTCGTCGAGATCGGTCGCGACGACCTTGGCCCCCTCGCGCAGGAAGGCCTCGGCACAGGCCCGGCCGATGCCCTGCCCTGCCGCCGTCACGACACATGTCTTGCCCGATAGGCGTCCAGCCACTTGCGTTACTCCCTAGATTGTCGCTTGAGGTTTCTTCTGAAAAGCGGCGAGCGGGACGCGCTGGCGCCCCGCCGCGTCGAAATTGTCGGGCGCCAGCCAGCTCTCGAAGGCCGCCTTGCGCGCCGGCCACTCGCTGTCGAGCATGGCGAACCAGGCGGTATCGCGGTTCTTCCCCTTGACGATCATGTGCTGGCGGAAGATGCCCTCGAAGGTGAAGCCGAAGCGCTCGGCTGCCCGGCGCGAGGCGGCATTGGCCGCGTTGCACTTCCACTCGAAGCGGCGGTAGCCGAGATCGTCGAAGACATGCCTCGCAAGGAGATAGATCGCCTCCGTCGCCGCGCAGGTACGCTGCAGCGCCGGTGAGAAGACGATGTTCCCGACCTCGACGACTCCGTGGGCGGGGCGGATCTCCATCAGCGTCACGAGGCCCACGGCCCGGCCCGTGCCGCGGTCGATCACGGTGAAATAGAACGGGTCGCTCAGCTCCGCCCGCCCCTCGAGCCAGAGGCCGAAGGCCTCCGCATCGGCGAAGGGGCCGTAGGCCATGTAGTCCCAGAGACTGTCGTGCCCCGCGACGGCCGCCCACAGGTCGGCCGCATGCAGTCGCGCATCGAGCGGCGCGAGAACGACCGTGCGCCCCTCGTGCTCCCGCCGCGGCGGCAGGCCGCGCGCCGGGCCGATGACCGGATCGTTCATCGCGTCGGCCTCCGCCCGTGCGCAAGGTCGTCGCGAAAGAAGCCATTGATCTCGTCGAAGGGCACGGCCTGCGCGAGCGCATCGAAGCGCCCGGTCGTCACCACATCGCGCGCCGCCTGCATGAAGGCGCCCCAGGCAACCCGGCACAAGGCCGAGCCGCCACTGAGGCGCTTGACGCCGAGGGCCGAAAATTCGTCGACGCCCATGGTCGTGCCGGCGGGAATGAGCACGTTGACGGGCTTGGGCGCCACGGCTTCGACGATGGCGCGGATCTCCTCGGGCGTCCGGCAGCCGGGCGCATAGAGGCAGTCGGCCCCGGCCTCGGCATAGGCGACGAGCCGGCGGATGGATTCGTCGAGCGGCGCCGCGTGGCCGACGAGCCAGCATTCCGCCCGCGCCGTCAGCACGACGCCCTTGCCGGCCTCGTCGATGGCGGCACGCGCCGCCGCGATCCGCTCCTTCGCGAGGCTGAGGTCATAGAGCGGGCGCGACGACTCCCCCGTCGCATCCTCGATGGAGAGGCCCGCGACGCCGGTCTCGGCGCACAGCCGCACGTTCTTGGCGACGTCGCCCGGCTCGTGCGCATAGCCCGATTCGAAATCGGCGTTCACCGGCACGTCCACGGCTTCGACGATCTCGCGGATATGCGCCAGCATCGCATCGCGCGGGACGGCCCAGTCGGTGTCCGGGAAGCCCTGCGAGAAGGCGACGCCGGCGCTCGTCGTGGCGAGCGCCTTGAAGCCGAGGCTCTGCAGGAAGCGGGCGGTGCCCACATCCCACGGGTTCGGCATGACGAAGGCCCCGCCGGCCTCGTGCAGCCGGCGGAATGCGTGACGGCGGTCGTGGATGGAGCTCACTGGTCTCTCCGTCGGGAAGGGCGAGCCGTGTGAACCACGTCAATGGTTGTCGCGCGGCACCCCGAAGGTCTGGGAGACCTTTTGATATTTCACCGCCGGCTTCAGCACCATGCCCTCGGAGAGCTGATCGACCATGGCACGCTGGATCTCCTGCCAGGGCGTCTGGCTGGCGGGATAGGGGTAGCCGCCGTTCTTCTCCAGCTCGGCCCGGCGGGCGGCGAGCTCTTCGGTGGAGATGAGGATATCGGCCGTGCCCTTGCGCAGGTCGATTCGCACCCGGTCATCGGTCCTGAGCAGCGCCAGGCCGCCACCAGCCGCCGCCTCGGGCGAGGCGTTGAGGATCGACGGGGAGCCCGACGTGCCGGACTGGCGCCCGTCGCCGATGCAGGGCAGCGAGGTGATGCCCTTCTTGAGGAGATAGTCCGGCGCCTGCATGTTGACGACCTCCGCCGCCCCCGGATAGCCGATGGGCCCGGCGCCGCGCATGAAGAGCATGCAATGCTCGTCGATGCCGAGGGCCGGATCGTCGATGCGCTTGTGGTAATCCTCCGGCCCGTCGAAGACGATGGCCCGCCCTTCGAAGGCGTCGGGGTCGCTCGGATTCGACAGGTAGCGGTCGCGGAACTCCTTCGAGATCACGCTCGTCTTCATGATCGCCGAATCGAACAGGTTGCCCTTCAGCACGATGAAGCCGGCATCCTGCATCAGCGCGTTGTCGAAGCTGCGGATGACGTCGCGGTCCTCCGCCTCGCGCCCACGGCAGTTCTCGCCGATGGTCCTGCCGTTCACCGTGAGCGCGCCCTCGCGGATGAGGCCGTGCTGCATCAATTCGTTGACCACCGCCGGCACGCCGCCGGCGCGGTGATATTCCTCTCCGAGATATTTGCCGGCCGGCTGCAGGTCGACGATCAGCGGCACCTTGTGCCCCACCGTCTCCCAGTCCTCCACGCTCAGCGGCACGCCGATGTGCTTGGCGATGGCGTTGATGTGGATCGGCGCGTTGGTCGAGCCGCCGATGGCCGAATTGACCACGATCGCGTTCTCGAAGGCTTCGCGCGTCAGGATGTCGGAAGGCTTCAGGTCCTCCCACACCATCTCGACGATGCGCTTGCCGGTGTCATAGGCGATCTGCCCGCGTTCGCGATAGGGCGCGGGGATGGCGGCGCAGCCGGGCAGGCTCATGCCGAGCGCCTCGGCCAGCGAGTTCATGGTCGAGGCCGTGCCCATGGTGTTGCAGTGACCGACGGACGGCGCCGAGGAGGCGACGAGCTCGATGAACTTCTCGTAGTCGATCTTGCCCTCGGCGAGCAGCTCGCGCGCCTTCCACACCACGGTGCCGGAGCCCGTGCGCTCGCCGCGGAACCAGCCGTTGAGCATCGGCCCGCCGGAGAGCACGATGGCCGGAATGTTCACCGTCGCCGCGGCCATGATGCAGGCCGGCGTCGTCTTGTCGCAGCCCGTCGTCAGCACCACGCCGTCGAGCGGATAGCCGTAGAGCACCTCGACGAGGCCGAGATAGGCAAGGTTGCGGTCGAGCGAGGCGGTCGGGCGCTTGCCCGTCTCCTGGATGGGATGGACGGGGAATTCCATCACCACGCCGCCGGCGGCGCGGATGCCCTCGCGCACCCTCTGCGCCAGGTCGAGATGGTGGCGGTTGCAGGGTGAGAGGTCCGAGCCCGTCTGGGCGATGCCGATGATCGGCTTGCCCGACTGCAGCTCCTCGCGCGTCAGGCCGTAGTTGAGGTAGCGCTCGAGATAGAGCGCCGTCATGCCCGGATTGTCGGGATTGTCGAACCACAGGCGCGAGCGCAGCTGCGATTTGTCCCGGTTATGCGCAGTCATGTGGCGTTGTCCTTCCCGTCCCACGCCTTCTGCAAGGCGCTATAAAAACGATTTAGCCGTTTGATTTCCCTGCCAGCATCGCCCTAAATGCAGCGGAAAATCAATCGCTGAACTGATGCGTTGGAGGCAGGGCTCCGTTGCCTCACGCTGGCAACAGGCGGGGGACGCGAGGGGTGGGGAGCGATCGGAAGGGGTGTGGCGGCCGAACCATGCGGCTGTTCGCGGCGGCGCTCGCCGTTGCCGTGCTGGCCTGCGCCGGTCCGGTCCTCGCGGCCTGTCCCGAGCGGCCGGCGTGCCGCGGTTGCGGCTGCAAGGGCGGCCCCGGCTACCGCGGCCCCGACGGCCGCTGCGTCGGCTTTCGCGACCTCGCGAAGGTCTGCGGACCGCAGCCGGAGCGCCGATGCACTTTCGAGAACGCCCCGGGCACGGGCGCCAACCGCGACTGCGCCCTCGGCAAGCCGATGAAGAACCAGGACATCAACTGAAGATCTAGGGAGTGAGAATGCTCAGGATCGTCGACGCCTTCGGGCGCATCGGAGAGGAAAACGCCTTCGCCGTGCTGGCCCGCGCCACCGCGCTCGCCGCCGAGGGGCGCGACATCATCAACCTCGGCATCGGCCAGCCGGATTTCCCGACCCCGCCCCACATCGTCGAGGCGGCCGTCAAGGCCCTGCGCGACGGCCACCACGGCTATACGCCGGCCACCGGCATCCTGCCGCTGCGCGAGGGCGTCGCCGCCGACATTCACCGCCGCCTCGGCGTCTCCGTCTCGCCCGACGAGGTGCTGATCGTGCCCGGCGGCAAGGTCACCATGTTCATGGCGATCCTCATGTTCGGCGAGCCGGGGGCCGAGATCCTCTATCCCGATCCCGGCTTTCCCATCTACCGCTCGATGATCGAGTTCACCGGGGCGACGCCCGTTCCGGTGCCGATCCGCGAGGAGAACGGCTTTGCCTTCTCCGCCGAGGAGACCCTGTCGCTGATCACGCCGCGGACGCGCCTCCTCATCCTCAACTCCCCCGCCAACCCGACCGGCGGCGTCACGCCCAAGGCCGAGATCGACCGCCTCGTCGCCGGCCTTGCCGCCCACCCGGACGTCGCCGTGATGTCGGACGAGATCTACGGCCAGATGACCTACGACGGCGAGGAGCACGTGTCGCTGCTCGCCTATCCCGAGATCCGCGACCGCCTGATCCTGCTCGACGGCTGGTCGAAGACCTATGCCATGACCGGTTGGCGCATGGGCTTCTCGCTCTGGCCGAAGCCGCTCTACGAAGCGGCGCGCAAGCTCGCGGTCAATTCCTATTCCTGCGTCAATGCCGCCGCGCAATGGGCGGGGCTCGCCGCCCTCACCGGCCCGCAGGACTGCGTCAGCGAGATGGTGGCCGAGTTCGACCGGCGGCGAAAGGTCGTCGTCGAGGGTCTCAACAAGCTGCCGGACGTCTCCTGCGCCACGCCGAAGGGCGCGTTCTACGCCTTCCCGAACGTCTCGCGCACGGGCTGGAAGGCGAAGGCGCTCGCCTCGGCCCTCCTCGAGGAGGCGGGCGTCGCCGTCATCGGCGGGCCGGACTTCGGCGTCCATGGCGAGGGCTTCATCCGCCTGTCCTATGCCAACTCGACCGAAAACATCCTGAAGGCGCTCGACCGCATGGGCGCCTTCCTCGCCTCGCGCAAGGCGGCGTGACGAGCCTGCCTCGCTCAACGGCAGAGCGTAGCCTCCCCGCCCGTCATGGCCGGGCTCGTCCCGACCATCCACGCCTTTCAGCCTTGCGCGAGCACGGACGGCGTGGATGCCCGCGACAAGCGCGGGCATGACGGTGGAGACGGCTGCGCAAAGGAAGCGGGAAGAGCGTGGCACAACCTCCCCGTTCGTCATGGCCGGGCTTGTCCCGGCCATCCCCGCCTTTCACCCCTGCGCGAGCGTCACGCCGTCATCCCCGCGACAAGCGCGGGGATGACGGCGGAGAGCGCCGGACAGCGCCGGACAGTCTTGTCGGCGCCCCATGTTCTGCCTGCGGCTTACGCCTTCGCCGCCGTCGCCGCGGCGTCGATATGGGCGATGAGCGCCTTGTCGAGGCCGAGCGCGTCGCCGAGCTGGGTCAGGAACGTCTTTTCCTCGAAGGTGTCCGGCTCGATCGCGAGGCGCGCCGCCGTGTAGATCTCGCTCGCCAGTTCCGGCGTCCGCGCGGCGGCAGCGAGCGTCGTGATCGGGGCGGGATTGGCGAATTCGTTGTCGAGGAACTGCGTCGCCTCGATGTCGAAGCCCGCCTGCTTCAGCCCGCCGATGATGCGGCCGCGCTCGACCGTATCGACGTGCCCGTCCGCGGCCGCCGCGGCGATCATCGCCCTCAGCAGCACCAGCGCCGTGTCCTGCGAGGCGCCCTCGACGCTGAAGGGCGACTGCGACGGCGGCGGCAGCATCTGCACTCCGCCGGGTTGCGCACCGGCCGAGGCGGCCGGCTGCTGCCCGGCCTTCCAGTTGCGGTAGGCGGTATAGGCGAGGCCGCCGATCAGGGCGAGACCACCGACCTTCGCGGCCGATCCGGCGAGCTTGCGGCCGGATTTCGAGCCCATCAGCAGGCCCGCGAGGCCGCCGATGACGGCGCTCGCCGCCATGTTGCCCTGCGGCGTGTTGAGATAGCCCATCGCCTTCTCGGCGATGTTGCCGCCCGCCCCCGGTGCTCCGGGGCGTCCGGCCGCGCCTGCACCGCCGGTGAACTGCCCGAGCACGTCGTTCAGCATGTTGCCGAGGCCGGCCTCCCCCTGTTTGCCGTTGCCGCCGCCGGCGGCGGCCGAACCGACGAGCGCGTCGAGAAGCTTCTTGGCGTCGAACATCCCTCTCTCCCTGTTGCGGGCGCTGCTCGCCGCCCTCTCCTTCCGGCAGGTAGGATCGCCGGGCGGCTATTGCCAGATGGAGCCCTGCTTCGCCCGGCCGCAAATCGCACCGGCCGGCCTTCCGCCCCACCTCAGGCGGGCAGGCCGGGCAGCGGCAGTCCGGCCGCCTCCTTCAACGTCTCGAGCACGATTTCCGAACGCACCCGGGCAACGCTCGGGTCCGGCAGGAGGACATCGTTGATGACGAGCGACAGTTCGCCGAGATCCGCGACGGCGAGCTTGAGGAGATAGTCGGCCTCGCCGGTCAGGGCGTGGCCCTCGAGCACGCTCGGCGTGCGGCGCACGAGATCCCGGAAGCGCCGGGCATTGTCGCGCGAATGGGTGTTGAGCGTCACATGGACGAAGACCGTGACGCCGAGGCCGAGCCTGCGCCCGTCGAGATCGACCCGGTAGCCGCGGATGATCCCGGCCTCCTCCAGCTTCTGGCGCCGCCGCGACACCTGCGAGGCCGACAGGCCGACGCGCTCGGCAAGCCCCGCATTGGTCAGCGAGGCATCCTCCTGCAGCGCGTGAAGGAGGCGCCAGTCGAACCCGTCGAGCGTGATCGCTTCCTGCATCCAATCCCCATTTCATGCACGAAACCGGCATCCATACCGGCAAGAATGCCGCCCTTTGCAAGCACCTTGCACCGATCATGCGTCATTCTGTCCTACATCACCAGAGAGGAGAGAACAGCATGGGTCCCTTCCCGCACGATGCCGAGCCGGCCGTCATCGATGCTTCCAATCCCATGGGCACCGACGGCTTCGCCTTCGTCGAATTCGCCCATCCCGAGCCCGAGAAGCTCGCAGACCTCTTCGCCAAGATGGGCTTTGCCCCCGTCGCCCGGCACAAGAGCCGTGCCGTGACGCTGTGGCGCCAGGGCGACGTCTGCTACCTCGCCAATGACGAGCCGGCGAGCTATGCCGCGGCCTTCGCCGCCGAGCACGGCCCCTGCGCGGTCGGCATGGGCTGGCGCATGGTCGATCCCGCCTTCGCGCGCAAGCGCGCGCTCTCGCTCGACGCCAGGCCCGTGCGCGAGGACCGCGGGCCGCTCGCCGTCGATGCGCCGGCGATCGAGGGCATCGGCGGCTCGGTCATCTATTTCGTCTCCAACGAGGGCGACGACTGGATGGCCGATTTCGAGCCGTTGCCGGGCGCCGAAAAGAAGCCCGAAGGCGTCGGGCTCTATTACATTGACCATCTCACCCACAACGTGCAACGCGGGCGCATGGACGTGTGGGCCGGCTTCTACGAGAAGCTGTTCAACTTCAAGGAGATCCGCTTCTTCAACATCGAGGGCAAGCTGACCGGCCTCATCAGCCGCGCCATCACCAGCCCCTGCGGCAAGATCCGCATCCCGATCAACGAATCCGTCGACGACAAGAGCCAGATCGAGGAATATCTCAAGGATTACAAGGGCGAGGGCATCCAGCACATCGCCTGCGGCTGCCGTGACATCTACGAGAGCGTCGAGCGCCTCAAGGCAAACGGCCTGCCCTTCATGCCCGCTCCGCCACCGACCTATTACGAGAAGGTGGACGCGCGCGTGCCCGGCCACGGCGAGGACGTGGAGCGGCTGAAGAAGGACGGCATCCTCATCGACGGCGAGGGCGCCGTGAAGGTCGGCGCGCGCGGCGGCACCATGACGCGCGTGCTCCTGCAGATCTTCTCCGGCACGGTGCTCGGGCCGATCTTCTTCGAGTTCATCGAGCGCAAGGGCGACGAGGGCTTCGGCGAGGGCAACTTCCGCGCCCTCTTCGAATCCATCGAGGAAGACCAGATCCGCCGCGGCGTGCTGAAGGTGCCGGACGCGGCGGAATAATATCGAAAACCACGCTTCCAGCGTCATGGCCGGGCTTGTTCCGGCCATCCACGCTCTTGAAGCTGCACGACCTCCCAAGGCGTGGATGCCCGCGACGAGCGCGGGCATGACGCTGTGACTCAAGACCGTCGACACGAGAGGGGTCCTGTCGGCAATCACCCTGCCCGGCCGGCCCCGCTCTGTCTCGGCTACTCCGCCGGCGTCGCGCCCGCCGCGGAGCCGCCGCCGGCTCCACCCGCCTTCCGCTCGCGCCGGCGGGCGCGGCGTGCGTCGCGCCACGCGGCGAGATTGGCGATCGCCATCAGCGCGGCCGGCGTGACGATGAGCGTCAGGATCGTCGCGAAGCCGAGGCCGAAGACGATGGCCGTCGACAGGTGAATCCACCACTGGGTCGACGGCGCTCCGACGAAGACGTCGCGCGTCACGAAGTCGATATTGACCCCGAAGGCGATGGCCGCGACGCCGAGCACCGCCGTCACCGCCGTCAGCACCACCGGCCGGGCACGCTCGCGACAGGTCTCGATGATGGCGTCATAGGCGGTCCAGCCTTCGCGCCTCAGCCTGTCGTAGGTGTCGATCAGCACGATGTTGTTGTTCACGATGACGCCCGCATTGGCGATGACGCCGATGCCGGTCATCACCACGCCGAAGGCCTGGCCCATGATCATGAGGCCGACGAGCACGCCGATGGTCGACAGGATGACCGCCGTCAGCACCAGCAGGACGCTGGTGAACTTGTTGAACTGCGCCAGCAGGATGGCGAAGATCAGGAACATCGCCGCGCCGAAGGCCTTCATCAGGAAGGCGCCGGCCTTCTCGCGCTCCTCGTCTTCGCCCTTCATCTTGAAGGAGATGCCGTCGCCGAAGTTCTCCTTGGCGAGCGCCTCCATCACCGCCTGCTGGACCTGCGCGGTCTGCACGCCCTCGGCGACGTTGGCCGTCACCGTCACGACGCGCTGGGCATTGACGCGGTTGATGAGGCCGACCTTCTGGTCCGGCGTGCGTGTGACGAAATTGCCGATCGGGACATAGCCCGACGGCGTGTTCATCCTGAGGTCGTCGAGCTGGTCGATGCTGCGCCGGTCGCCGGGGAAGCGCACGAGGATGTCGACCGACTTGTCGGTGTTGTCGGGCCTGTATTCCGCGATCTTCACGCCGTTGGTGACGAGCTGCACCGCGGTGCCGACGGACGAGGGATTGGCGCCGTACTTGGCCGCCTCGGCCTTGTCGACGTCGAGCCGCCAGTCGATGCCCGGCAGCGGCAGCCCGTCGTCGACGTCGCGCGTATTGGGCATCGAGCGGAGCAGGTCGCCGACGCGCACGGCCGTCGGGAACAGCTTCTCGGGATCGAGCGAGGTGATCTGCAGGGTGATCGGCTTGCCCGTCGGCGGGCCGGCCGCCGGCTTCGTCACCTCGATGATCACGCCTGGGAGGCCCGCCGTCTTCTGGCGGATCTCCTCCATGATGGTGGAGGCCGGACGCCGCTCGCGCCAGTCGACGAATTCGAACTGGATGGTGCCGACGGTATCCTCGGTCACCTCGTCGGAGCCGCGCTGGCCTTCGCCGGCGCGCGCATAGACGGTCTCCAGCTCCTTCATGCCGAGCAGCGTTTCCTCCACCCGGCGCACGAGCCCGTCCTTCTCGGCGATGGAGAGATTGCCGCGCGCGCGCACCTGCACGAGCGCATAGTCCGGCTCCACCTCGGGGAAGAACTCGACGCCGTGGCCGAAGCGCCCGTAGGCCTGGATCACGCCGACGAGCAGCAGCACCGCGAGCCCGAGCGTGGCGAGCGGGTGCTTGAGGGCCAGGCGCACGGTGCGCATGTAGACGCCCCGGTCGGCCGCGCGCTCGTCCTTGATCTCGGTGGCCCGGCCCATGATGGCGCCGAGGGTCGGGGTGAAGAACAGGGCAACCGCCAGCGAGGCCGAGAGCGTGGCGATCAGCGTCAGCGGCAGGAACTTCATGAACTCGCCGACGATGCCGGGCCAGAACATCAGCGGCGAGAAGGCGGCGACGCGCGTCGCCGTGGCCGCGATCACCGGCCCCGCCATGCGCTTGGCGGCGAGCGAATAGGCCGCCTTCGCTGGCATGCCCTCCGCCATGCGCCGCTCGGCGAATTCCGAGACGATGATGGCATCATCGACCAGCATGCCGACGGCGAGGATGAGCGAGAACAGGACGACAATGTTGACCGTCAGTCCGGCGAGCTGCAGGCCGAGGATGCCGGCGAGGAACGAGGCCGGAATGGCGATGCCGATGAAGATCGACGCACGGCCGCCGAGCACGAAAAGCATGATGACGACGACGAGCAGAACGGCCGTGATGACGCTGTTCTGCAGCTCGTGCAGCATCGTGCGGATGTCTTTCGACTTGTCCTGCGTGAACGCCACCTCCACGGTCGACGGCCAGGTCTTCTGCAGATCGGCCATCGTCTGCTTGACGGCATCCACCGTCTCGATGAGGTTGGCGCCGGTGCGCTTGACGATCTCGAGCGTCATCGCCGGCTTGCCGTTGATGCGCGTGATCGAGGTCGGGTCCTTGAAGGTCGGCCGCACCTCGGCGACGTCGCCGAGCGTGACGACGGCGGACGGCGTCGCCGCCACCGGGAATTTCAGCACGTCCTCCGGCCGCTCGATGAGCGAGGGCACCTTCACCGCGAAGCGCCCCGAGGC
The DNA here is from genome assembly GCF_014196925.1 of Chelatococcus caeni. GTDB lineage: Bacteria > Pseudomonadota > Alphaproteobacteria > Rhizobiales > Beijerinckiaceae > Chelatococcus_A > Chelatococcus_A caeni. The sequence goes on from NZ_JACIEN010000008.1 coordinate 172,741, forward strand.
GCTCTCGATGGCGCCCGCGGCGACGAGGCTGTTGCCGGCGGAAAACGACTGCACCAGCGTGTCGAGCGAGATGCCGTAGCTCTTCATCAGCATCGGCTCGGCGATGATCTCCACCACCTCGTCCCGCGCGCCGCGCAGGTCGGCCGAGAGCACGCCCGGCAGCTGCTCGATCGCCGTCTCGGCCTGGCGCGCGAGCTGCAGCAGCGTCCGCTCCGGCACATTGCCGCCGAGCGCCACCACGAGCACCGGGAAGAGCGAGAGATTGACCTCCTGCACCTTCGGCTCGTCCGCCTCGCGCGGCAGGTCGCTCTTGGCGTCGTCCACCTTGGCGCGCACGTCGGCGAGCGCCGCGTTGGAATCGAAGCCCGCCTCGAACTCGACCAGCACGTAGCCGCCGCCCTCATAGGAGGCCGCCCGCATCTCCTTGACGTGCGACACCGACTTGAGCTGCGTCTCGATGGGCCGCAGGATGAGCCGCTCCGCGTCCTGCGGGCTGATGCCGCGCTGGGTCACGCTGACGTAGATGATCGGGACCTTGACGTCCGGCTCCGCCTCCTTCGGGATCGAGAGATAGGCGGAAAAGCCGGCGATGAGCAGGAACGCGAGCGTCGCAAGCGTCAGCCTGGCATGGGAAATGGCGTAATCGACAGGATTGGCCATGGGCCCGGTCCCCGAACGTTGCAGGCGGAACGGCCGCTCGCGCCGTTCCGCCGTTGAAGCTGCATGAGGGCTCCCGAACCGCCCGCCGGCGGGCCGGATGCGGGGAGCCGCGTGGGCCTCAGCCCTTGCTGACCACCGCCGCCGGCGCCTCGACGGGCGTCACGCGCTGGCCTTCCTTGACGAAATCCTGCCCCTGCACGATGACGCGCTGGCCGGTCTGGAGGCCGCCGAGCCACACCTTCTCGAGCCCGTCCTCGATGATCGTGACGGGCACGAAGGCCACCTCGTCGCCCGTGCCGACGACCCGGACGCCGAGCCGCCCCTCGGCGGAGAAGGTCAATGCCGAGCGCGGCACATGCGCGGCCGGCTGGGGCGCGAGCTCCAGCACCACCTCACAGGTCACCCCGTCGGGCAGCTGCCCGTCGGCATTGGCGAGCTCGATGTCGACGCGATAAGTCCGGGTCTGCTGGCTCGCCGCCGCGGAGATGAAGCGCACCCGCCCCGCAGCCTCGACGCCGTTCACCGTCTTGACCTTCGCCGTGTCGCCGACGGTGATGCCGCCGAGCTGCCGCTCGGCGATCTCGACCACGGCGAGCATGGGATCGAGGCTGATGATCTCGGCCACCTTGGCGCCGACCTGCAGCGGCTGGCCGGCCTCGACCGGCACCTCGATGACGATGCCGTCGATCGGCGCGCGCACCTGGTTCTTGCTGAGCTCGGTCTCGGCCTGGGCGAGCGCGGCCTCGGCCGCGCGCAGCTCCGCCTCGAGCTGCGGCTTCTGCAGCGGAGCGAGGTTGCCCTGCTCGATAAGGGTGAGGCGCGCCGTGAGCTCGACGCGCCGCTGCTCCAGCTTGGCCTTGGCCTGCGCGACCTGCGCCTCGCGCGCCTCGTCGGAGATGACGGCGAGGACGTCGCCGGTCTTGACCCGCGCGCCGCGCCGCACGTTGAGCTGCTCGATGGTGCCGTCGGCACGGGCCGACACGTTGACGCGCCGGTCCGCCTCGGTGCGGCCGGACAGGACGACGCGGCGTGCGTGGTCCTCCACCGTCGCCGGCAGCACGGCAACGCGGAACAGGGCCTGCGCCTGCGTCTCGGCCTGCGGCGCGAGCGCCGCGGTCTGCTCGCCGTCGCGGCCGAACACGCCCGATCCGATCCACGCGACGGCGCCGATCAGAATGACGACGGCAAGAACTCGACTGGCCTTCATGAGGACGCCTCCGCGCCGCAACCGCCTTGTGACAGACAAATGTGTCCCTTCAACAAGGCGCCAAGGATTGTGAGAACATGACGGACCTCCCGATCGGCATCAAAATCCGGCAGGAGCGCCCGGCGTACGAACAGCCCATCGGCGAGCGTTGCGATCAGCACCGCGATGTCGCGCGCCTCGCTGAGCGGCGAGACCGAGCCATTCGCCTGCGCGGCGGCGATCAGGTCGGTCAGGCGCGCGATGAGATCACGCTCGAACTCCTGTGCCGTCGCGGCCACCTCGCGGTTGCGGGTCGCCTCCGCCCAGATCTCGAGGCACAGGACCGCCCTTTCGCGCGGCTCGTCCTCGAAGTGCTTGCGCCCCAGTTCACGGAAGGCGGCGATGAAATCGTCCCCCGCACCGATGACGGACAGGTCGGAGGCCATCTCCGCCCGGTCCCGCTCCGTCAGGCCCGCGACGATCGCGCCCTTCGAGCGGAAGTACCGGTAGAGATTGCCCGCACTCATGCCTGCCTCGGCGGCAACGTCCTGCATCGTCGTGCGATGAAAGCCGCTGCGGACGAAACACCTCTCGGCCGCATCGAGGATACGCGAGCGCCTGTCGGCGCTCCCCTCGCCCTCGGCCGGACGCTCCCATAGGTCGCTACGCAACACTCACCCGATGAGAATGAACATTCATTCTCCTATGAATCGGGACCGGGCCCCTGTCAAGCTGATGGACGCTTCCGGGATGGTAGCGGCGGCACGTTATCCGCTCCAGAACGGAAAAGGCGCCCCTGAGGGACGCCTTCCCAACCTGCGGCCGTTGATCGCGGCGGTTACGCGGCCCGACGCTCGTGCCGGCCCTCGCGGATCTCCTCGGCGAGCTTGCCGCAGAAGGCGTCGAGGTCGCCGGGATTGCGGCTGGTGACGAGGCCCTGGTCCGTGACCACTTCGCTGTCCTCCCACTTGCCGCCGGCGTTGATCATGTCGCTCTTGATGGACTTGTAGGACGTGACGCGGCGGTCGCGGATGATGCCGGCCTCGATCAGCAGCCACGGCGCATGGCAGATGGCGCCGATCACCTTCTTGTCCGTCCAGAAGCTCTTGATGAAGGCGAGCGCCTTCGTTTCGACGCGCAGCAGGTCGGGGTTGATCTGCCCGCCGGGCAGCACCAGCGCGTCGTAGTCCTGCGGCCGGACCTCCTCGAGGGTCTTGTCGACCGGCACCGGGCGGCCCCAGTCGCTCTTGTCCCACCCCTTGATCTCGCCGGCCTCAAGCGAAATCACGTGAACCTCGGCACCCGCCTGGCGCAGCTTGTCGCGCGGCACCTCGAGTTCCGACTGCTCGAAGCCGTTCGTTGCGAGAATTGCGACGCGCTTGCCGGAAATATCCTGCATCTGTCTTCTCCCTTTCGTTGTCGGGGACAGTCTTCGAACGAAGCGCGGCCACCTTCGTTCCGCGGCGAAGGGCGAGATGCGCCGCAGGGACCCGCGCGACGATGTCGCAGCCTGCCGCGGCGACACCCACTGGCCGGCGGGGCGCGAGGCGCTAACGTATCGGCCCCGCGATTTTTCGACTGAAGGGCGACCCGATGAGCGACAGCCGCACCGTTCTCCTGTTCTCCTACGGCACCCTGCAGCAGGAGAACGTGCAGCTCGCCTCCTTCGGCCGGCTGCTCGACGGCAGCGACGATGCCATGCCGGGATACCGGCAATCCTTCGTCGAGATCACCGATCCGGAGGTCGTCCGCACCAGCGGCAGCCGCTTCCACCCCATCGTCGCGCCCACCGGTGACCCGGCCGACCGAGTCCCCGGCAAGGTCTTCGCCATCACCGAGGCCGAGCTTGCGGCCGCCGACGCCTACGAGGTGGCGGACTACCGGCGCATCCTCGTGCGCCTCGCATCCGGCCGCGAGGCCTGGGTCTACGTCAAGGCCTGACCTCGCCTGGCCTCAGCCGAGGCCGGGCGCCGCCGCGCGCCGCATGGCGAGGAGCTGGCGCAGGACGACCGGGCTCGCGAGGGCGACGCCGGCGAGCGAGCTCGTCAGCCCCGGCGCCACGGTGGGCAGCGCCGCGATGCCGATGAGCCACCGCTCCCAGCCGGCGAGCGGGGCAAGGCCAAAGCCGGCGAAGGCCGCCGAGAGCAGCGTGATGCCGATGAGGCAGCCCGCCGTCGTCGTCAGGAAATCCGGCCAGTTGAAGCCCTGGGTGACGATGAGCATCGCCGGGCCGTAGACGAAGACGAAGGGCACCAGCACCTTGCCGAGCGCGAGGCGGAAGGCCGTGTTGCCCGTGCGGAACGGATCGGCCCCCGCCATGCTGGCACCCGCATAGGCCGCCAGCGCGACGGGCGGCGTCACATCCGCCAGCACCCCGTAGTAGAAGACGAAGAAGTGCGCGACCACGGGCTCGATGGCGAAGAGCGCGAGCGTCGGCGCCGCCACCGTCACCATGATGATGTAGTTGGCCGTCGTCGGCACGCCGCAGCCGAGCAGGATGCAGACGATGGCGGTCAGCACGAGCGTAAAGAAGAGCGTCAGGCCCTTGTCGGTCAGGAGCCCGCCCGGCACGACGGACAGCACCGCCTGGCCGATCTCCGCCGCAAGGCTCGTGACGATGTAGGAGATCTTGAAGCCGACGCCCGTCAGCGTGACGATGCCGATGATGATGCCGACGGTCGCCGCCGCGGCGCCGACCGAAATGGCATATTTGGCGCCGACCACGAAACCGTCGGCGACGTCGATGACGAGCGCCTTGTGCCGGTCGTCGCGCAGCCAGCCGGCGACGCCGAGCCCGATGGCGAAGAGCACCATCGGCACCGAGAACCAGAGCTGCGTGACGACGCCGAAGGCCACCGCCACCGCCAGCGCCGCGAAATAGCCGACGGTGATCGCCGGCACGCGTGCGAGGCCGACGACCATGCAGGCGGTGATGCCCCAGAAGGCGGCGAGATAAGGCGTGTAGCCCGAAAAGAGGATGGTGAGCAGCGCCGCGAGCGGCATCAGCGTCTGCCAGCCCTCGCGCAGCACCTTGAGCGGATTGGGCAGCTCGGCCGCGGTCAGGCCGCGCAGGCCGCTCTTCTTCGCCTCGAAATGCACCTGCGCGAAGACGCCGTAGAAATGCATGAAGGCCGGCACGGCGGCGGCGAGGATGACGCTGGTGTAGGCGATGCCGAGGAACTCGACCATGAGGAAGGCCGCAGCCCCCATGATCGGCGGCGTGATCTGCCCACCGGTCGAGGCGGTCGATTCCACCGCCGCCGCGAAATGGCGCGGATAGCCGAGCCGGATCATGGCCGGAATGGTGAGCGAGCCCACCGTCACCGTATTGGCGATGGACGAGCCGGAGATCATGCCGAAGAGGGCGGAGCCGAAGATCGAGATCTTCGCCGGCCCGCCGGCGAAGCGCCCGGCGACGCAGGACGCAAGATCGATGAACAGCTTGCCGAGGCCGATGCGCGTCGCGAGCACCCCGAACAGCACGTAGTGGAAGACATAGGTCGCCACCACGCCGAGGGGGATGCCGTAGATGCCCTGGCTCGTCAGGTAGAGGTGGTTGACGATGTTGGACCAGGAGGCGCCCGGATGCTGGAAGATGCCCGGCATGGAGGGGCCGAAATAGGCATAGGCCATGAGGCCGGTCGCGATGATCGGCAGCGGCCAACCGACACCGCGCCGGGTCGCCTCGATGAGCGTGACGATCATCAGCGTGCCCATGAGGACGTCGGTCGGCGTCGGGTTGCCGACGCGGAAGGCGAGTTCGCTGAAGATCCAAGGCACGTAGAGGCTGGCGGCGACGGCGGCGACGGCGAAGGCCCAGTCGAAGAGCGGGATGCCGCCGGGACGCCACCATCGCGATGGCGCGAGCCTCTCCTGGTCGACCTTGCGGGCGGCAAAGACGAGAAAGATGAGGCCGACGACGAAGGCCATGTGGATGCCGCGATGCGTCGTCTCGCGCAGGAGACCGAAACCGGCCGTGTAGTAATGGAATGCCGACAGCGCGAAGAGCAGCCCCGCGACCAGCCACGCCACACCCGGCTGGAGGGGGCGGAAGCGCATCTCCGGATCGAACTTCTCCTCGAGCGACCGGCTCTCGGTCACCGTGTGAAGGTTTGCATTGGTCATTGTCAGGGACACGGCAATGGGCAATGGGCAGTCGGCAGTCGTCGGGGCTGACTGCCCCAAAAGGCTTGGCAGCAGGCAATCGCGCCTCGGCGGCCGGGATCCCGACTGCCGACGGCCGATTGCCTACTGCCTCTCCAGGCTCTTACTTCAAGAGGCCGGCTTCCTTGTAGAACTTCTCGGCACCCGAATGGACCGGAATGCCCGCGCCGGCGAGCGCCGTCTCCTTGCGGATGAGCTTGCCCTTGGCATGGCCGGCATCGAGCGCCTGGCGGGTCTTGTCGCTCCACAGCCCCTTGACGACCTCGTAGACGACATCGTCCGACACGTTGGAGGACGTCACCCACTGGGCACCGACGGCGAGCGTCTTGACGGCGCCGACGCCCTTGTAGGTGTCGGCGGGGATCTCGTCGGCGGCGAAGAACTTGTATTCGCTCATGATCTTGGCCGCGCCCTCGCCGTCGATCGGCACGATGTCGATGCCGGCGGAGCTGGTCGCCGCGAGTTCGGCAATGGCGCTCGTCGGATAGCCGCCGACGAAGAAGAAGGCGTCCATGCCGCCGTCGCGCATCTTCTCGGCCGCCTGGTTCGGCTTCAGGTAGTCCGCCGCGACATCCTTTTCGGTCAGGCCCCAGCCGCCGAGGATGATCTTGGCGTCGACGAGGGTGCCCGAGCCCGGCTCGTCGAGCGACACGCGCTTGCCCTTGAGGTCGGCGACCGACTTGATGTTGGCGGCCTTGGAGACGACGAGGTGGATGCTCTCTGGATAGAGATTGGCGATGAGCCGCAGCACGTCGACCTTGCCCTTGCCCTCGAACAGGCCCGTGCCCGTATAGGCCCAGTAGGCGACGTCCGCCTGGCTGAAGCCGGATTCGATGGCGCCTGAGGCGATGCCGTTGACATTGGCGACGGAGCCGTTGGCCGCCTGCGCCGTCACAATGAGGTTGGGCGGGTTGGAGACCGCGTTGGCGATGAGGCCGCCGACGGGATAGTAGGTGCCCGCCGTGCCGCCGGTGCCGATGCGGAAGAAGGCCGGCCCCTGCGCGAAGGCTTCGCGCCCCATGAGCGCAACGGCGCCCAGCCCCAGACCGAGCCGCGCGACATCGCGGCGCGAGAACAGTTTCTGCATGATCGATTGCCTCCCGAGATGCGGGCACGCGCCCGCTGCCGCCCATGACGGCACTGTGACGAGATTAGATCAGGAAGCTGCAGATTTGAAAGCCGCCCCGTGACGTGCTCCACGGCGGTATTGGGCGCCGGTCGGGCAGCGCACCGTTGACAGGAGGCGGGGCAATGCCGCGAATAGCGCCATGGATGCACGCCCGCCGACCATCGCGGAACACGCGCTCGACCCCTCGCTGCCGGCAGACGAGGCCGTGCGACACCTCGCGCGGGCCCTCCTCGCCGACATGTCCCGCGCGCTCGCCGCCTTCGACGCCATGCCGGCGACCGCCGCGCATGAGACGCGCAAGGGCATCAAGGCGCTCCGGGCGCTGCTGCGTCTCGCCGATCCCGAATGCGAACGGCTGTGCGAGGTCGATGCGCAGTTGCGCGACAGCGCGACCCTGCTCGCGGGCGCCCGGGAGGCGCGCGTCCTCGCCGAAACCCTCGGCGCGCTGGCCCATCATGCTCCGGAGAAGGCGAGCGCCCTGCTCGCCCGCCTGTGCCGGTGGGCCGACGAATGTGCCTCCGCTGCCGAGGGCGAGGTCCTGAGCCACCAGCGCGTCGCGCAGGTGGCGGAAGCGCTGCACGGCCTTGGCGAAGGCGTCGGCGACTGGCCCGTGCCCGATAGCTGGCGCCAGCTCCTCAAGGGCGCGAAGCACACGGTGCGCCGGGCGCGGCGGCGCCTCGCCAAGGGCCTTTCCAGCCGCGATGCGGACGAACTGCATGCCGCGCGCCGCTGGGTGGTGCGCCACCGCTACCATCTCGGCTTCCTCACAGCCGCGGGCCGTCTCATGGAGACGCGCCGCAAGCGCATGCAGGACCTGCGCGACCTCCTCGGGCGCCACCACGACCTGCACGACGCCCGCCGGGCCATTGCGGGTGCCGGCCTTGTCGATGGGGCGGAACTCGCCACCCTCGGCAGCCTCATCGGCAAGGAGCAGCGGCGGCTGGAGAAGAGGATCTCACGCGCCGCCGATCGGCTGTTCGACGGCGACACCCGCCGCCTCGGCAAGGCCCTGAAGGCGACCTTCGCGGGCGAAGCCCGCTGAGCGGTCAGCCCGCCCGCGCCGTGGGAACCGGCTGGTCCATCACCGCCTGCCATTCGGGATCGGCGCTGAAATCGGCGCCGTTCTCCACGGAGAGGACCTGGGCAAGGCGCGTGCGCGCACGGTTGATGCGGCTCTTGATCGTGCCGAGCGCACAGCCGCAGATCTCCGCCGCCTCCTCGTAGGACATGCCGGCCGCCCCGACGAGCACGAGCGCCTCGCGCTGGTCGGCCGGCAGGGTCATCAGGGCGGCGCGGAAGTCGCACATGTTCATGTGGTCGAGCTGCGAGGGCGGCATCGCCTGGGCTGCGGCCGCCCGGCCGTCGACATCCTCGACCTCGCGGCTTCGCTTGCGATACTCCGAATAGAAGGCGTTGCGCAGGATCGTATAGAGCCAGGCGACCATGTTGGTGCCCTCGGTGAAGGAACCGAGATTGGCCCAGGCCCGGATGAGGGCCTCCTGCACGAGGTCGTCCGCGCGGTCCGGATTGCCGGTGAGCGACATCGCGAAGGCGCGCAGGCTGGGTATCGCCTTGAGCAGATCCTGCTTGGTCTTCTCAGTCGGCTGCATCGGCGGCTCCCTGCTGACGATCGAGCGCTTCGAGGAGCTGACGGAAACGGTCCGGCACCGGCTCGTCGAGAACGTCGTCGTACATCGCCCTGAGGCACCGCGTCAGGTGCTCGGGCAACGGCGCAGCAACAGCCGCGTGCGACACAACCACCGCATCGTTCTTGTTTTCAGCCATGACGGATCCGCCGTCTCCATCGCGCATCCGAAGGGCTGCCCGGCTGCCGCCCAGGGCAGCATCACGGCGTCGGTTATGGCCGTCTCCGGCTCTTCCGTCGCTCGTCATGGTCATACCGAGGTCTCCGTAAACGCTGCCACAATCATCATACCGTCCTGTGTTCAATCATCCATCAACGTCGTGCCGGACGAGAAGTTCCCAACGGGGACCGACGGAACCATCGATGTCGCAGGGGCGTTCTTTCCGGGCAAAGCCGCACGGCGCTGCGGCCTGTCGGACATTCCTTGCAAACGGAGGTGGAGATGAACTGGGATCAGGTCGAAGGTAACTGGAAGAAATTCAAGGGCATGGCCCAGCAGCAGTGGGGCAAGCTCACCGATGACGACCTCGACGTCATCGAGGGCAAGCGGACCGAACTCGTCGGCCGTCTCCAGGAGCGCTACGGTTATGCCAAGGACCAGGCTGAACGCGAGATCGACACCTGGCTGAGCCGGCACTGAAAGAGCGTTGAACCCACTGAAAGCGAGGAGGAGAGGATGGCCACCAAGACCGATGGCGGGTCCGCTGAGGCGATTGAGCTGCGCCGGGAGATCGACACCCTCAGGGGCGACATCGGTCGTCTGACCGAGGCCGTCTCCAACCTCCTGCAGCGCGAGCTCGAGGAAACCGGCGAGCGGGTGCGCACGGCAGCCGGCGAGACGATGGACCGCTTCACGGCCACGGCCGAGGAAATCGCCCGGGCAACGCGCGACGCCGCTGCCGATGCCGAGCGCCGGGTGCGTTCCGTCGGCTCCGAAATCGAGCACGGCATCGAACGCAACCCGCTCACGGCAGTGCTGATCGCCGGCGGCATAGGCCTCATCCTCGGCATGATGAGCCGGCGCTGATGGGCGGGCTTCTCTCGCTCGTCACCAGCGCTGCGCGCCGGCAGGTGCAAGAAGGAGCCGCGCGCATCGTGCGCAGCATCGTCCTGTGCCTGCTGGCGGCCTTGTCCCTCGGCATCGGGCTGGTCTTCGCCGCGATCGCCGCTCACCGGTGGCTGGAAGACCTGTATGGGCCGATTGCGGCCCCGTCGATCATCGCCGGGACCTTCGTGCTCGTGGCCATCCTGCTTCTTCTGGGCGCGCGCGCCGGTCGGTATCGGCCCCGCGACGTCGCTGCCCACCCAGCCACTGCCGCCGGCCTGTCGCGGCAGGAAGCGCTCGAAGCCTCCGCTCTGAACGTGGGGCGCGAGCTTGCCCGGTCTCTGGACGGCAAGCAATTGATGCTTGCCGCACTCATAGCCGGGTTCGTCTCGGGGCGCCTGCTGGAGCGCCCCGGACGATCGAAACGGAAAGATTAGGCATGGCAGGGCGGGATCGCCGCCGGGCCCGCGCTTCACAAGCTCGGGCGCCGGCGGACGACGCGCTCAGCTTGCCGCCGCGACGGGACCTGCCTGATGCGACCGGCGGTCGAAGAACAGCGCCTGGCTGATCACCGCCTTCACGGCATCCGGGCTGAACGGCTTGGTGACCAGGAAGGTCGGCTCGGGCCGCGCCCCGGTCAGCAGCCGCTCCGGATAGGCCGTGATGAAGATCACCGGCATCTCCGCCTCGGCGAGGATGTCGTTGACCGCATCGAGGCCGGACGAGCCGTCGGCGAGCTGGATATCGGCGAGCACCAGTCCCGGACGCTGCCGCTTCACGACCTCGAGGGCCTCGCTGTGGGTCCGGGCGACGTCGATGACACGGTGGCCGAGGCTTTCGACCAGCGCCTCGAGGTCCATGGCGATGATGGGCTCGTCCTCGATGATGAGGATGTCGGTCGCCAGCTGCTCGGAGAGCTCCTGGCCGGCCTCGGCGAGAAGCGCCGCCGCCTCGTCCTCGCTGCAGTCGAGGGCCTGGGCGACGTGCGCGGTCGAGAATCCTTCGACCGCGGCGAGAAGGAAGGCGACGCGCGGACGCGGCGTCAGCTGCTCGAGCCGTGTGAAACCTTCATCCTGCGGCTCGGTGTCGATGGCTGGGGGCGCCTCCGCATTGAGCTGGATGGACTGCCACACCCGCAGAAACACGCGATACAGCGCAACGCGCAGGTCGATCTGCCGGTCGAGCGCCGCCGGATCGGCAAGGATCGCCTCCAATGTCGCGACGGCATAGGCATCGCCTCCGCTCTGGCTACCCGCGAGCACGCGCGCGAAGCGGCGCAGATAGGGCAGATGGGGAGCAATCGCTTGAGCGAGGGACATGAACAACCTCTGTTTCGTTGTCGTCGTCTGCACACCGCCATCGCGGTGGGGGCCGACCCGCCACTCACGCGGCGACAGCACCATCATGAGCAAACGAAGTCCATCGAAAAAAGTTCCGGTAGGTCAGGAACAATTTAAAATTCCGCCCATTATCGATGTAGCGGGGCAATGGCAGACGGAACACGAGCAGGCATATGGGCGCAGACAAGGGCGCAAAGGGTGGCGTCACCCAACGGCAGAAGGACACCACGGCCGGTCGCCCCCCGTCCGCGGATAGGGCGGCAGGCGGGGGACGGACTGTCGGCAAGGACATCCAGGCCCAGATCGGCCAGCAGCTGCGTGCCGTCTACGACGACATCCTGCAGCAAGAGGTGCCCGACCGTTTCATGAAGCTGCTTACGGAGCTGGACGCCAGAATTGGCGGGACCGCCTCCGCCCCCGACGAACCGGACGAGGGTGGGGAAAAGCAATGAGGATCGATCGACGTGCTGGCGGTCTCCCCAATGATGGAAGCAGGGCGGCATGAGCGCTTGCCATCCCTGTCCGTGAGGCCGCGAATGGACCCGGTCCATGGCAGCCGCGCCGCATCGATCAGCTGATCGGCGCGCCATGACCATCCTCCGGAATACCGGCACCGGCAGCCCGAACGAAGACCGCCAGGTCCAGGCGATGGAGGGCGTGAGTGGCCTCAGCCGCAGCCTGCGCGGCCGCCTCGTCGCGGCCCTGGCGCTCGTCCTGCTGCCGGCGGCCCTCATCGCCCTCGGCTGGACGGTGGCGCAGAACCGGCAGCTGCGCCAGGAGCGGATCGATGCCGCCACCCAGGCCAATGCCTATGTCGCCGCGCAGATCGACGAGGTACTGCGCGAGGCGCAGCTCGCGGCGGCGGAACTCGAATCCCATCTGGCCAAGGCCGGCGGCGCGCCCGACAGCTGCAGCGCCGCCGCGGCACCGGTCCTCGGCTCCTACCCGGAGCTGACGGCGGTGGCCGTCTTTGCCGGCGATACGTTGCGCTGCGCCTACGGCTTCGATCGCGATGCCCTCGTCGCCCGCGCCAGCGCGACGACCCGGGAGCGGCTGTCCGCCCAGCTCGCGCAGGGGCTCACCGCCGTTCTCGACAGTCCCGTCACGGGCGGCCCGGTGCTGCTCGCGAGTGCGATCGCCGCCGGCAGCGACCGCGATGCCATCGCGATCTTCTCCGTTTCGCACATCATCCTGGAAATCGCCCTGCGTTCGGCCCGGGTGTCGCAGGAGCACGGCTCGGTCGTATTCTCCCCGTCCGACCGGCGCGTCGCCGAATACCGGACCGAGAACATCCCGGCCGACTGGCTGCCCAAGGGCGGCATCACCACCCAGCAGTTCGGCAGCGGATCGCACGTCTTCATGGACGAAAGCCGCGGTGGAGAAAGCTACCGCTATTTCGCCACCCGCTCGTCGAGGACGGGGATCACGGTCGTCACCGGCTATCCCTCGGCCGCCTTCTTCAGCAATGAGCAGCGCCAGCTGTGGGGGGCCATCATGCCGCCCGTCATCATGCTGGTGGGCGCGACGATCGGCATCGTCTTCGCCGTCGACCGGCTGGTGCTGCGCTGGCTGCACTATCTCAAGCGCCTGACGAGGGTCTACGGCAGCGGCCGCTTCTCGGTCCGCGCCGTGCGGCTCGTGCATGCGCCGAGCGAGCTCGCGGAGCTCGGCGAGGCCTTCGACAACATGGCCGAGAACATCGCCCAGCACGCCGAGGCGCTGGAGACGGTGGCCGAGGAGAAGTCGCAGCTGCTGCGCGAGCTGCATCACCGGGTCAAGAACAACTTCCAGGTCATCGTCAGCCTGCTCAGCCTGCACAAGCAGGCGCTGCCCGCGGAGCGGCGCGACGACATCCGCTTCATCGAGGACCACGTGCAGGCCATGGCCGTGGCCTATCGCGTCTGCTACGCGCTCGGCGACATCACCGATGCCCCGCTCGCCGAGCTGCTGGACGACATCGTCGACGGCCTGCGCCGTTCGGCGGCCCTGCCGGCCGAACAGGTGCGGATCGAAGTCGCCGCCCGCGACGTCACGGTCGACCTCGACCGCGCCATCGGCATCGGGCTCTACCTTGCGGCGCTGCTGCCGGCCTATCTCGACGAGGCGCGCCGCACGCATCGCGCTGTCGAGCTGACCGCCGTGCGCCGGGAGAGCGGGCTCGTGCTGAGCTGCCGCTTTGCCGACGACGAGCCGGTGGGGTCGCTCAATCCGCTGCGCGAGCGCCTGACCCGCGCCTATGTGCGCCAGCTCGCCGCGCGGCCCCTCGACACCACCTGCGCCAGCGAGCGCAGCATCGAGCTCGCCATGCCGGCGCCGGGGCTGGTACCGGCCTGATCAGCCCTCGCCGAGCCGCCGCGACCAGTCCTCCACCGCCCCGCGCTCCAGCCGCCGGGCGGCCAGCGCCTTCCACGAGGCCGGCAGATGCGGCAGGCGCGCCAGCTCCGCCAGCGCCTCGCGGTCGAGCATGTCGACATAGAGGACGTGGAGCACGCGCGACAGCGGCCATTGCGGCTGCGGCCGCTCGAGGAGGACCATCCGGTCGCCCGACGCGACCATCCCCGGCTCCAGCACCCGGTAGTACCAGCCGGTGCGACCGCTCTCCTGCACGCGACGCGCCATGTCCTTGCGGCCGAAGCGGTGGTTCAGTTTCCAGCAGGGTTGCCGGGCCTGCGAGACCTGAACGAGCGCCGTGCCAACGCGGAAGATATCGTCGATGCACACGTCCGCCTCGACGAGCCCCCGCGTGCGGAGATTCTCGCCGAAGGCCGCCCGGCCGGGCAGGAACGACGACAGGTCGATGCCCTCCCCCGCCCAGGCGTCGTAATGCTCGGCCGGATAATGGTGCACCGCCTTGTCCGGCCCGCCGTGGTTCTTGCGGTCGCCCTGCTCGTCGCCGGCGAGCCCCTCCGCGCGGATCTCGACCGGCGCGTCGAGACGCCGCTTGTCGATGGCGCTCAGGGTGCCCTCGCGCGCATAGGGCACCGCCTTGCCGGCGAAGACGGCTTCGATCGTCACCATCGGCCCGTGTCTCCTCTTCCGCCGGACGTTCTAGCGGCGCGCCGGCCAGGCCGACCTGCGCCACGGCGTCGCCACGCGCCTATTCGTCGCCGAACAGCTCGGCGCAGCGCGAGAAGGACAGGCCCGCCCCTTCCGTATCCTTGTTGATGCGCACTGAGGTGATGACGCCCTGCGCATCGGTCGCGATCTGCGCCTCGCAGAACAGGTCGACGCGTCGCGCCGGCTCGACGATCACGGACGTCGGCACCGCGGCGCCGAAGGAGGTCGACGTGGTCCTCGTGCGCGTGACCGTGGTGCCCGGCGCCGGATTGGAAACGGTCGTCACCGTGCGCTGGGAGCGGTTGAGCGGCTGGGTCGCCCCCTGCGTCTGCACCCGGGCCGGCCGCACATAGCTCGTCTCGCCGCCGCGCCAGGTGTAGATCACCCCGCCGCCGTCGAGTTCATAGCTCGAGACCGGCGGACCATTCTCGATGAAGAATGCGTCGGCCGTCTGCCCGATCCACTTGCCCCTGAGCGCCTTGTTGGCCTCTTCCGTCGTCTTGCATCCGGCGACCACGACGCTTGCCGCGAGCGCCAGCGCGATTGCTGCCCACTTCATCCCCGCCCCCCGAATTCTGGCATCAGCCGGCGTCGTTCTTGCCGCCCCGCGACGGAAAGGGCAATAGGGCTTGAAGTATGACGGGAGCGTGGGACGAAGGCTGCGCTCCTCCTCACAGACGCCAGTGCAGGACATCCGCCGGCAGGCACCCGGGCTTGATTGCCGAGCGCACGTCGATCACGACGGCGCCCGGCGCCAGCATCGATGCGATGCGAGCACCCTCATCCGCGAGATAGGCGCCGTGCGGGACGGCGAGCACCGCCGCGTCGAGCGCGTCGAGGGCCCCCCAGTCGGCGAGGGCGACGCCGTAGGCGCGCTCGGCCTCGCGTGCTTCCGCCAGGGCGTCGTGCACCAGCGGGCGGATGCCGTATTCGCCGAGCTCGGCGATGATGTCCGGCACGCGGCTGTTGCGCAGGTCCGGCACGTTCTCCTTGAAGGTGAGGCCGAGGATGGCGACGCGCGCCGTGCGCAGGTCGCGCCCGCGCGCCAGAAGCAGCTTCACCAGCTTCTCGCCGACGAAATGGCCCATCGCGTCGTTGATGCGCCGCCCGGCGAGGATCATCTGCGGGTGGTAGCCGAGCGCCTCGGCCTTGGCGGTGAGGTAGTAGGGATCGACCCCGATGCAATGGCCGCCGACGAGGCCCGGCGAGAAGCGCTGGAAGTTCCACTTCGTCGCCGCCGCGTCGAGCACGTCGCTGGTGGCGATGCCCACCCGGTCGAAGATGAGGGCGAGTTCATTCATCAGCGCGATGTTGAGGTCGCGCTGCGTGTTCTCGATGACCTTCGCCGCCTCCGCCACCTTGATCGACGGCGCCTCGTGGACGCCGGCCCGCACCACCGCGCCGTAGACCGCGGCCACCGTCGCGCGCGTCGCCGGGTCCGAGCCGGAGACGACCTTGGTGATGGTGGTGAAGCGGTGGGCACGGTCGCCCGGGTTGATGCGCTCCGGCGAATAGCCGACCGTGAAGTCGCGCCCGAAGATAAGGCCGCTCTCGGCCTCCAGCACCGGCACGCAGTCCTCCTCGGTCGCGCCGGGATAGACGGTCGATTCGTAGACGACGATGTCGCCCCGCTTCAGCACGCGCCCCACGGTGCGCGAGGCGGCAAGAAGCGGCCTGAGGTCGGGCAGGCGCTCACCCGTGATCGGCGTCGGCACGGTGACGATGTGGAAGTCCGCCTCGCGCAGCGCCTCGGCATCGCCCGTCAGATGGAGCGACGGCGCCGCCAGTTCCTGCGGCTCGACCTCGCCCGTCCGGTCGACGCCGTCCTTGAGCTCGGCGATCCGGCCCGCGTCGATGTCGAAGGCGATGACGCGATAGCCGCCCGCGGCAAAGGCGCAGGCCACCGGCAGGCCGACATAGCCGAGGCCGACGACCGAAATGACCCGGTCCGGCCTGTCAGACACCATAATACTCCCGGTACCAGTCGACGAAGCGGCCGACGCCGGTCTCGACCGAGGTCGAGGGCGCATAGCCGGTATCGCGTGCAAGGGCGCTCGTGTCGGCGAAGGTGGCGGCAACGTCACCAGGCTGCATCGGCAGCATGTTGCAGACCGCCCGACGCCCGAGCTTGTCCTCGAGAACGCGGATGAACTCCATCAGCGGCACGGGGCTGCCGCGGCCGATGTTGTAGATGCGGAAGGGGGCGATGCCGCTCATGCCGGGATCAGGATGCTCCGATGCGGGGTCCCAACCGGGATCGGGCCGCGCCGGCCGGTCGAACACGCGCACCACGCCCGTGACGATGTCGTCGACATAGGTGAAGTCGCGGCGCATGTCGCCGTTGTTGTAAACGTCGATGGCCTCGCCCGAGAGGATGGCGCGCGTGAACTTGAACAGCGCCATGTCCGGCCGCCCCCACGGGCCGTAGACCGTGAAGAAGCGCAGCCCCGTGCACGGCAGGCCGTAGAGATGCGCATAGGAATGCGCCATCACCTCGTTGGCCCGCTTGGTGGCGGCATAGAGGCTCATCGGATGGCCGACGCCGTGCTGCTCCGAAAACGGCAGGGCGGCGTTGGCGCCATAGACGGAGCTCGTCGAGGCGTAGACCAGATGCTCGACGCGCCCCTGCCGGGAGCATTCGAGGATGTTGAGGAAGCCGACGAGATTGCTGCCGGCATAGGCATGCGGGTTCTCGACCGAATAGCGCACCCCCGCCTGCGCCGCGAGGTGGATGACCCCGCGTGGCCGATAGCGGGCGAAGACCGCCTCGAGCCCCGGCCGGTCGGCGATGTCGACCCGCGCCTCGACGAAGCCGGCGCGGCCGGCAAGGCGCGCGAGCCGCGCCTCCTTCAGGGCCGGGTCGTAATAGTCGTTCACGATGTCGAGGCCGACCACGGATTCGCCGCGCGCCAGCAGCGCCTCGGCGGTGTGGTATCCGATGAAGCCGGCCGTGCCGGTGACGAGAATGGTCATATACCTGGCCCGTCCACTTGCCCGCCTGCCGCAGCAGCGGACAGCGCTTCATAGCCGCTGGCGCCGCCTTTGCACAGCCTCGCGGGCATGCCTCTTAGGGACTGCCTCCAGCATGGGCAGCTCGTGCCCTTTCTCCACCCGGGATTGCCCACCGCGCGCTCTTGACGCCCGCCCCTCGTCATGCCCTCGTATGGCGCAAAATGGGGGAACAATCCATGTCCATGACCCGAATGCCCATCCGCACGCCCATGACCGCCGTGAAGAACCTCGTCGCCCGCGGCCTCACCCGCCGTGGCCTCCTGGGCGCCACCGCGGCCGTCCTCATCGCCACCACGAGCCCCGTCGTCCTTGCCGCGACCCCGAAGGACACGCTCGTCCTCGCCTGGGCCATCGACGACATCATCACCCTCGACCCCGCCGAATCCTTCGAGATCAGCGCCGGCGAGATCATGGGCAACACCTATGACCGGCTGGTGCGCTTCGACGTGGCCGATCCCTCCAAGCTCTACGGCGACCTCGCCGAAAGCTGGACGGTCTCTGAAGACGGCAAGACCTATACCTTCAAGCTGAAGCCCGGCCTCAAGTTCGCCTCCGGCAATCCGCTGACGGCCGACGACGTCGCCTTCTCGCTGCAGCGCGCGGTCAAGCTCGACCTGTCGCCGGCCTTCATCCTCACCCAGTTCGGCCTGTCGAAGGACAATGTCGAGGAGAAGGTGAAGAAGATCGACGACCTCACCGTCGTGATCGAGACCGACCAGGCCTATGCACCGACCTTCGTGCTCAACTGCCTCACCGCCAACGTCGCCGCCATCATCGACAAGAAGCTCGTCCTCGAGCACGAGAAGGACGGCGACCTCGGCTACGCCTGGCTGAAGACGAACTATGCCGGCTCCGGCCCGATGAAGATCCGCGACTGGCGCGCCAACGAGATCCTGGCGCTCGAGCGCAACGACAATTACTACGGCGAGAAGGCCAAGCTGCCGCGCGTCATCTACCGCCACGTGAAGGAAAGCGCGACCCAGCGCCTCCTGCTCGAGAAGGGCGACGTCGACATCGCCCGCAACCTCAGCCCGGAAGATCTTGCGGCGGTCGAGAAGAATGCCGACGTCGCCATCACCAACCGGCCCAAGGGCACGATCTACTACATCAGCCTCAACCAGAAGAACCCGACCCTCGCCAAGCCCGAGGTACGCGAGGCGATGAAGTGGCTGGTCGATTACGACGCCATCGGCGAGACGCTGATCAAGGGCATCGGCACCGTCCACCAGACCTTCCTGCCCATGGGCCTGCTCGGGGCCATCGACGAGAAGCCCTACAAGCTCGACGTCGCCAAGGCCAAGGAGCTGCTGGAGAAGGCCGGGCTCAAGGACGGCTTCTCGATCACCATGGACGTGCGCCAGACGCAGCCGGTCGCTGGCATCGCCGAGGCCGTCCAGCGCACCTTCGCCCAGGCCGGCATCAAGCTCGAGATCATCCCCGGCGACGGCAAGCAGACGCTGACCAAGTACCGCGCCCGCAACCACGACCTCTACATCGGCCAGTGGGGCGCCGACTATTGGGACCCCCACACCAACGCCGACACCTTCGCGCGCAACCCGGACAATTCCGACAACGCGGCCTCCAAGCCGCTCGCCTGGCGCAACGCCTGGGACATTCCGGAATTGACCAAGAAGGCCGATGCCGCGGTGCTCGAGCGTGACCCGGCCAAGCGCGTGGAGATGTACACCGAGCTGCAGCGCGACCTGCTGAAGACGAGCCCCTTCGTCATCATCTACCAGATGGTCGAGACCGCAGGCGTGCGGAAGAACGTCGAAGGTTTCGTCCTCGGCTCCACCTCCGACTCGACCTACGTCTTCAGGGTTTCCAAGAACTGAGGCCCGCATGGCACTCGCGGGTTCCGCCACAGCAGGCGGGCGCAGACGCGCCCGCCTGCGTTCCACGGCCATGGCCATCGCGCGCTTTCTCGTCGTCGTCGCGCTGACCTATCTCGGCCTCCTCGCCGTCACTTTCTTCATCGGCCGCGTCATTCCCGTCGATCCGGTGCTCGCCATCGTCGGCGATCGGGCGCCCTCGCATGTCGTCGAGCGTGTGCGCGAGGAACTCGGCCTCAACCTGCCGCTCTACCAGCAGTTCGTCATCTATGTCGGCAAGGCGCTGACGGGCGATTTCGGCATCTCCGTGCTGACCTCGAACCCGGTGATGACCGACATCCGCCGCGTCTTCCCCGCGACGCTGGAGCTCGCCACGCTGGGCACGCTCATCGGCGCCTTCCTCGGCGTGCCGCTCGGCGTCCTCGCCGCGGTGCGGCGCGGCAGCTTCCTCGACCAGGTCGTGCGCGTCATCGGCCTCGTCGGCTATTCGGTGCCGATCTTCTGGCTGGGGCTGATGGCACTGCTCGTCTTCTATGCCCGCCTCGGCTGGGTGGAAGGCCCGGGCCGCATCGACGTCGTCTACGAATACACCGTCACGCCCGTCACGGGCATCCTGCTGCTCGACACGGCCATGCAGGGCGAGTGGGAGGCGTTCCGCAACGTCTTCGGCCATCTCATCCTGCCGGCGTCGCTGCTCGGCTATTTCTCGATGGCCTACATCAGCCGTATGACGCGCTCCTTCATGCTGACGGAGCTCGGCCAGGAATATGTCGTGGCGGCAAGGGCCAAGGGCCTGTCGGAGCGCACGATCATCTGGCGCCATGCGCTACGCAACGCGCTGGTGCCGCTCGTCACGGTCATCGCCCTGTCCTACGCCAACCTGCTCGAAGGCTCGGTGCTGACGGAGACCGTGTTCTCCTGGCCGGGCCTCGGCCTCTACATCACCGATTCGCTGCAGAACGCGGACATGAACGCCGTCCTCGGCGGTACCATCGTCGTCGGCTCGGTCTTCATCGGCCTCAACCTGTTGTCCGACCTGCTCTACCGCGTCCTCGACCCCAGAACCCGAGCCCGATAGCGGACCCGCGCAAGATGACGAACGACGCTCAAACCTGGCGCGCATGGCTGACGAGCGAGCGGCCGGCCTCGCGCCGGCAGGCCCGCCTCGGCCGCGCCTATGCCGCCTGGTCGCGCTTTGCCGACAACCGCCTCGCCATGGCCGGCCTCTTCATCATCCTGGCCCTGCTCCTCGTCGCCGCCTTCGCCGACGTGATCGCGCCCTATTCGGCCGTGACCGACGGTGACCTGCGCACGGCGCGCCTGCTGCCGCCGAGCGCCGCGCACTGGTTCGGCACCGACGACCAGGGGCGCGACATCTTCGCCCGCCTGGTGCACGGCTCGCGCATCACCCTCTTCGTCGTCATCCTGGTGGCGGTCATCGCCGCGCCCGTCGGCCTCCTCATCGGCACGGTCGCGGGCTATGCGGGCGGCTGGATCGATGCCGTGCTGATGCGCATCACCGACATCTTCCTCGCCTTCCCGCGCCTCGTGCTGGCACTCGCCTTCGTCGCGGCGCTCGGCCCCGGCATCGTCAATGCCGTCATCGCCATCGCCATCACCTCCTGGCCGCCCTACGCACGCATGGCCCGCGCCGAGACGCTGACGCTGCGCCATGCGGACTACATCAGCGCTGTGCGGCTGATGGGCGCCTCGCCCGCCCGCATCATCGCCCGCCACATCATGCCGCTGTGCGTGTCCTCGGTGATCGTGCGCGTGACGCTCGACATGGCCGGCATCATCCTGACGGCGGCCGGCCTCGGCTTCCTCGGCCTCGGCGCCCAGCCGCCCTCGCCCGAATGGGGCGCCATGATCGCCTCGGGCCGGCGCTTCGTGCTCGACCAGTGGTGGGTCGCTGCAGCGCCGGGCGTGGCCATCTTCGTCGTCAGCCTCGGCTTCAATCTCCTGGGCGACGGCCTGCGCGACGCGCTCGACCCGAAGGCGGCCGGCCAATGAGCGCGCTCCTCGACGTCGAAAACCTGCGCGTCAGCTTTCCCACGCGCTCGGGCGTGGTGGAGGCCGTGCGCGGCGTCTCCTTCACCCTCGGGCGCGAGCGGCTCGGCATCGTCGGCGAATCGGGCTCGGGCAAGTCGCAGACCGGCCGCGCCATCCTCGGCCTCACCCCGCCGCATGCGACCGTCACCGCCGACCGCCTCGTCTTCGACGGCACCGACCTGCTCGCCGCGAGCGAGAAGGAACGCCGGACGCTGCGTGGCAAGCGCATCGCCATGGTGCTGCAGGATCCCAAGTTCTCGCTCAACCCGGTGATGCGCATCGGCGAGCAGATCATGGAAACCCTCGCCGCCCACGGCCGCGGCTCGGGCGCCGAGGCGCGCCGGCGCACGCTCGCCATGCTGGAGGCGGTGCAGATCCGCGATCCCGAGCGCGTCTTCAACCTCTATCCGCACGAGGTCTCGGGCGGCATGGGCCAGCGCGCCATGATCGCCATGATGCTCGTCGCCGAGCCGGACATGCTCATCGCCGACGAGCCGACCTCGGCCCTCGACGTGACCGTGCAGCTCCAGGTGCTCTCCATCCTCGACAAGCTCGTCGCCGAGCGCGGCATGGGCCTCATCTTCGTCTCGCACGACCTCAGGCTCGTCTCCTCCTTCTGCGACCGTGTGCTCGTCATGTATGCCGGCCGCGTGGTGGAGGAGATCGCCGCCGACAGGCTGCACCAGTCGCAGCATCCCTATACCCAGGGCCTGCTGAACTGCCTGCCGAAGCTCGGGCAGAGCCGCCATCCCCTGCCGGTGCTCGACCGCAAGCCGGAGTGGGCGGCATGACGGAGGCGCTCGCGATCAAGGGCCTAGCGGTCGAGTTCGACGATTTCCGCGCCGTGGACGGCGTGGGCTTTTCGGTCGCCGAGGGCGAATCCTTCGGCCTCGTCGGGGAATCCGGTTCGGGAAAATCCACCGTCCTCCGCGCCGTCGCCGGCCTTGCACCGGTCACCGAGGGCGCCATCTCCGTCAGCGGTGAGACGATCGGCCATGCGCGCAGCAAGGCCTTCTACCGCCGGGTGCAGATGGTCTTCCAAGATCCCTACGGCTCGCTGCATCCGCGCCACACCATCGACCGGGCGCTCGCCGAGCCGCTCGCCGTGCACGGCATCGGCGATTCCGAGCGGCGCATCCTGAAGGCGCTCGACGAGGTGGGTCTCGGCAAGGGCTTCCGCTTCCGCTATCCGCACCAGCTGTCGGGCGGCCAGCGCCAGCGCGTCGCCATCGCCCGCGCGCTCATCCTCGAGCCGACGATCCTGCTGCTCGACGAGCCGACCTCGGCGCTCGACGCCTCGGTGCAGGCCGAGGTGCTCAACCTCCTCGAGGAGATCCGCCGCGAGCGCGGGCTCACCTATGTCCTCGTCAGCCACGACCTCGCCGTCGTCACGCACATGTGCGAGCGCCTGCTGGTGATGCAGCACGGCAGGCCGGTGGAGCTCCTGACCTCCGCCGACCTCGCCGCCCGGCGCATCGAGACGCCCTATACGCGCGAGCTGATGGTGGCGAGCGAGGGCTTCAGGCGCGAGGAGGCCTAGTCGCGGGATCGGCCGGCCCCTTACTCCGTGCCTCTCGCTCGCTTGCGAACAAAAAATCCGCCGCGCTCGTCGCGCGGCGGATGATCGTTGAACCCTCCGAGGGACGGCTCAGGTCGCCTTCGTCACGCTGCCTTCACCTGCCGGATGAAGCCGTCGACCTGCTGGCGCAGTGCATCGGACTGGCGCACGAGGTCATTGGCCGCCTCGACGATCTGGCTGGAGACGACGCCCGTCTCGGCCGCCGCACGGCTGACGCCGGTGATGTTCGACGACACCTCCTGCGTGCCCTGCGCCGCCTGCGAGACGTTGCGGGCGATCTCGTTGGTCGTCGCGCCCTGCTGGTCCACCGCCGAGGCGATCGTCGTCGACACCTCGTCGATCTGGCGGATCGTCTCGGTGATGCTGTCGATGGCCCCGACCACGTCGTTGGTGGCGTTCTGCACCGCGGCGATCTGGGCCGAGATGTCGTCGGTCGCCTTGGCCGTCTGCTCCGCGAGGTTCTTGACCTCGGTGGCGACGACGGCGAAGCCGCGGCCCGCCTCGCCGGCCCGCGCCGCCTCGATGGTGGCGTTGAGGGCGAGCAGGCTCGTCTGCGAGGCGATGTCGGTGATGAGGCTCACCACCTCGCCGATGCGCTGGGCGCTGGAGGCGAGGCCGCGCACCACGTCCGCCGCGGACTTCGTCTGGCCGTTGGCGGCGCTCGCGACACGGGCGGCCGTCGTCACCTGCTGCCCGATCTCGCGGATGGAGGCCGTGAGCTGCTCGGCGGCCGAAGCGACCGTGTTGACGTTGCTCGTCGCCTGCTCCGCGGCCGCGGCGACCGTCGTCGACTGACGGCTGGTCTCCTCGGCGGCGGAGTTCATGGCGCCGGCATTCTGCTGCAGCTGCGAGGCTGCGGCGGCGACGGCACGGGCCACGCCCATCGCCTCGGCCTCGAACTTGTTCACCAGCGCCTCGACGTTGCGCGCCCGCTCTTCCTTGGCGAGCTGCTCGGCTTCCTGCTCCGCGGCAAGGCGCTCGCGCTCGATGGCGTTCTCGCGGAAGACCTCGACCGCACCCGTCATCTCGTCGATCTCATCACGGCCGACGACCGGCGGCACGACGACGTTGCTGTCACCGTCGGCGAGGCGCAGCATCACGTCGCGCAGGTTGCGCATGCGGCGCGTCAGGTTGCGGGCGAAGACGAAGGCGAAGCCGCCGATGACGAGGAAGAAGGCGAAGCCGACCGCAGCCGCGACGAGCGCGGCGTGCTGGATGCGCGCCGTCACGTCGTCGGTGTAGACGCCGGTGCCGACGGTCCAGCCCCAGGGACCGAAGCGCTCGACATAGGCGAGCTTGGGCACCGCCTGCGACATGTCCTCGCCCGCCCGCGGGTAGTCGTAGGAGACGTAGCCGGAGCCCTTGTCCTTGCTGATGGCGATCATTTCCTTCACGTACGCCACGCCTTTGGCGTCCTTGGCGTCCATGATGTTCTTGCCCTCCATCGCCGGCTGGCCGCCGTTGACGATGGAATTGCCCTCGTCATCGATGACGAAGAAATATTCGTCGCCGTTGTAGCGCATGGCGCGGACCACGGCCCGGGCGCGCTGCTGCGCCCAGCCTTCGCCGATGAGGCCCTTCGCCGTTTCCTGGAACTGCTGGTCGATGGCCTTGATGACGACACCCGTCACCGACTGCAGCATGTCCACGCGGGCATCGCGGATCGAGGTGGCCTGCATGGATGCAAGGATGGCCACGATCGCAGCCGTGCTGACCGCAAAGAGCGCGACGACCGCCGCCAGCCGCGCGCCGATCGTCCTGAGGCCGATCTTTCCGAGAAAGCGACCCAATCCGTTTCGAACCTTGGCAGTTTCCATGCCAGCCACCCCGCATTCGCAGACCGGCTCTTGCCAGCCGGTCGCCCTTCGTTTGGTGCCGCCCACCCTTGCCGGTGCGCGGCGTTGCCTCGCCGATGGGGCCCTCCGTCGGCCGGAGGACCTCCTCGGTCGCATTTCGGAATAGACGCAACTCGGCGGTGTCCGCTGAGCGAATGAGCCGCCGGCGCTTCCCCGGTCAGACCGGCCGCGGAGACCCGCGCAGGACCGAAGAACGCAGTTCTCCCACCAACACCATGTTCAGCTTAGGCCGCCAGCCTTGTGCGAAGCTGGAGGACGGCCTCAGCGCGCCAGCGCGAGGCCGGCCCCGGAACTGAGGACGACGCCGCGATAGCCGCCGCGATCCTCGGCAAGGCGCGCAATGATCGCGCCGCGTGCATAGAGCACCACGTCCGGTCCCTTCAGGTCCCAGCCGTTGATGCTGCGCAGCGCCTCGCTCGCGCAGCCGCTCGTCGAGGCGCGGTACTGGTCGAGGAGGCCGGCATTGGTCAGCACGAGCTCGCAGGCCTTGCCGCCCGCTTCCGTCATGCGCCAGCGGCCGGAGACCTGGGACCGCTGCGGCACCGGCTTCGCATGTCCAGCCTGGGGCGGCGTGTAGCCCTTGACCACCTTCGGCGCCGGCAGCGGGCCGGGAGCCGTCGCCCCGCCCAGGGGCGGAGGGGGGCCCGCCGGTTTCGCCGGCAAGGGCTGCGCCGGCAGGGGCGGCATCGGCGCCTCGCGCACGACCACGCCCCGCGGGCGCATGCCCACGGCCGGGGCCACGACGACGGCCTCGACCTCCACGGATGGCGGCGCCGCCCGGTAGCACCGCGCCGGCGGGTTCCAAGGGCTGGTGTAATAGCGCTCACAGCTGTTGAAGTCGCCCGATGAGCAGCCGGCGAGGACGAGGAGGCCGAGGAGCGGCCCCGCACGGCGGCAGAGCGCCTGCGAGGCAGCCGGCGACCGCATCCCGCCCGTCGCCCCGATCGGGGCGGTGAATTCGCGCGTCAGTTTCATGCCATGCCCCCAAAAGGCATCTCGAATTGCATCGTCAGGCGGGGATCGCCGAGGCCCTCGGCCAGCCGGCGGCGGGCGGTGTCATCCATGGCGATCAGCACGCCGGCGGTGACGTCGCCCTTCCCCGCGACCGAATAACGAAGAACGTTCGCCGGTTCTTTCTCGCCGCAGGCTCCCGACAGGAAGCCCTGCTCGCCCCCCGTCCCGGCCTCCTGGCCACAGATGAAGGACAGGCCGTTCAGCACGCCTGCCCGCGCCTGCGCCACGATCTGCAGCCGGCTGTTGCCGGCGAGGGCAAGGCCGAGATTGGCGGCGACGAGCACCCCGGCGACGCCAGGCCCGAGATGCAGGAAGCCCTCGGCCGCGAGATCGGCACCGGGCTCGACGCTCGCCAGCCGGTCGAACACCGCGATGCCGGAGAGATCGTCGAGCAGCAGGAAGAGGCGCCGGTGATGATGGGACGTCCCGTGGACATTGCTGTCGACGAGAAAGGCGCTCGCCCCCTCGAGGGCGACATCCGCCGCGAGCCAGCCGCAGCCGGCAACGCTCTCCGCATCGACCGGCCGAAGGATGTTGTGGGCGGCGCCCGTGCGGAAGTGGCTGCCCGCCCCGCCATCGCCCCTGACGGCGATGCCGCCGGGATCGGTGATCCAGCGGATGCCTCTGGCGGCATAGACGAAGGAGCCGCAGTCATCGTGTCCACGGGCACTGCTGGCACCGAAGCGGGTGGCGAAATAGGCCCAGTCCCGCCCGTCCCTGTGGCGCGCCGTGACGAGCCCTGCCTGCCGGTCGAGCACAAGCGGCGCCGAGGCACGGGCGGCCAGCATCTCGGCCACCGCCGGTTCGGCCATCACGTCCCGCCCGCAACGGGCGATGAGATCCCGCAGGATGGGCAGATGCTCCGCACCGCCCGTCGTCTCCCCGAAGGGCGCGAGGCAGCCGTCGGGGTCGGTCAGCGCCACGCTCGTCGCGATGGCCCGGCCGAGCGGCAGCGCCATGCGCCGGCGCAGGCCCTCCGTGCCCGGCAGGACGGCAAGGACGCCCTGCAGCGCCAGGCCGACCGCGAGCGCCTCGAAATGCAGATGCGACGAGCCCTCGCTCGGCATCGCCGTCTCGGCGAAGAGCTGCGCCGCCGACCACTCGATGTGGTTGAGCGCCATGGAGCGCCACAGGGCCGCGAGCGGCAGGCGCGGCAGCGCCGCGGCGACGACCGCGAGCCCGGCCGCCGCATGCAGCCGCTCGCGCGCCTCGCCGATGAGATTGTCGCCGAGCGCCTCGGCGAGGAACCGGGCATGCCGCACGATCTCGGCGACCAGCCCCGCGCTCTTGCCGACCGGCAGGCCGGCCGCGAGCGACTGCGCGAGGAGCTGCAGCAACACCTCGACCCGGATCGCCACCGTACGCGGGCCGAACCGATCCTCGTCGTCGACGTCCGCCCGCGGGGCAGCCGCCTGCCACGACAGTGCGAGGGCGACCGCCTGGGCGAGGCTCTTGCGCTCGCCGCCCTCCGTCAGCGAGACGAGCCAGCCGAGAGCGTGATAGCGGGCGCGCCACAGACCGCAGCCAAACGGGTCTTCCTGCCAGTCGATGATCTCCGGCAGCGACCAGTCCTCGTGCCCGGCAAGGCGAAGGCGCCCGTCGGCCACGCTGCCCATGCCGCCGGCGAGCCAGCCGGCGAGATCGGCCTGGACGAACGGCGCCGCGGCGAGCGCCGCTTCGTCGACGAAAGACGCGAGCAGCCCGCGGGCGTCGCGTTCGGCGATGCCGAACCGCTCGGCCAGGCGGCCAAGCAGCCCCAGCGGGTCGTCTTCGGTCCCGTCCGCAAGTCCATCGTCGGGCGAAACTTCGTAAGGGAGGATGCGCCGGATATCCGCCCGGCCCCGCGCCTGGAAGCCGATATCGACCGAGCGGGCGCCGGCCGGCGGGGCAAGGCGCAGCGTGAAGCGACGCGCGCGCCGGTCCGTCGGCAGCATGACGAAGGCGCCGATGCCCTCGGCCTCGAGCGTGCCCTCATAGGGACGCGGCAAGGCCCGGCCCTTGGCATCGCGGTAGACGATGCGCGCAAAGGCCATGTCCGGCGCGGGCGTTGCGCAGAGCAGCTGGCCGCGCACCGTCAGCCCGCCGCCCGGCACGACACCCCAGCTCTCCCATTGCGGCTCCGCGTCGAGGAGCTGGGGTCCCGGCGGCGCCGCGGCCTCTGCGGGCGGCTGCGGCAACGGCCGCAGGCGGGGCGTCGCGATCTCGAACGGCGCCGTGTTGCGCCAGCTGCGTACCGTCAGTTCCACGCGCTCGGCATGGGCCGGCAGCTGGAAGGCCACGCGCACCTGCGAGACCTTGCGGCCAGGCGCGGCGGGTCCGGCGACGTCGATCGAGAAGGGGTCGATCCTTCCCCGCATCAACCCGGCGACGGCCGGAAGGTCGAGGCTGACGCCGTCGCCCGTCTGGAAGTCGAAGCCGAGGCGGACGGCGTCCGGCACCCTGCCGGCCTTCTCGTCATCCGCCCAGGTGAGGGCGAACGCCAGTTCGCACCACTGGCCCGCCGGCACGCCGCCGAAGGAGAACTGCACCCGCGCCCGGCGGTTGCGCGCCTCCACCACATGCCCCTGGCCGTCGCCGCGGGCGGCCGAATCCGCGCCGTACTGGGCGACGACCGGCAGCAGCTCGCGCCCGCCCGTCTCCTGCGCGGAGCCGGGCGCGCGGGCGGGGCCTGCGGGCGGCGGCACGGGCGCGGCCTTCGGCGGCTGCGCCCGCTTCTTGAGGGGGCCGGGCAAGCGCGGCGGCTGAAACGGCTTCACCCGGTCCGGCGCCTTCGCCAGACCGGGTTGCAAGAGGGCATCGAGACCTGGCCGCACGCGCCGCGCCCCCTTCTTCTTTCCCGATTGTTCGTCGTCGCCGCTCACGCCGCCGCCACACGGTCGAAGAACTGGCGCACGTCGCCGTTCATGTGCGCCGCCTGCTCGTCGAGCGAGGACGCGAGCGTCTGCACGGTGGTGACGATGCCGCCGATGTCCTGCGCGGCGGCACGCACGGTCGCCACGGCCTCCGCCACGCCCTGCGCATCCTGCGACATCTCCTCGACCGCGGTGAGGATCGAATGGGTCGCCGCAGCCTGGTTCTCGACGGCCGCGGCAATCGCCTCGGCCGACTGCACGACCTCGCGGATGACGGTGCCGATGCCGTCGAGATCACCGACGGTGGCCCGCGTCGCCTGCTGGATGGCCGCGATCTGGTCGGAAATCTCCTGGGTGGCCTTGGCGGTCTGCGTCGACAGCGTCTTGACCTCGCGCGCCACCACGGCGAAGCCGAGCCCGGCCTCGCCTGCGCGCGCCGCCTCGATGGTGGCGTTGAGGGCGAGAAGGTTCGTCTGCCGGGCGATGCCGCCGATGAGCTCGACGATGGAGCCGATGCGCTCGGTGACCTCGGCGAGGCCGCGCACGCCGGCGTCGGCCGCCTTGGCCTGTTCCGCGGCCTTGCCGGCGATCTCGTAGGCGCGCTGGGCATAGCCTTCGACGGTCTCGATGGACCTCGCCATCGTGCCTGCCGCAGCCGCACCGCGGGCCGCCCGCTCCGCCATTTCCTCGGCGGTCATCGTCATGCTGTCGGCCTGCTCGCTCGTGCGGCCGGTCGCCGCGCCGAGCTGCTCGGACGCGCCGCGCATGACGTGCGCCGCCTGGTTGAGCGCCGAAAGGCTCTGCGAGAAGGTCTGATCGAAGATGCCGATCTCGCCGGTCAGCCGCGTACGGCGCTCCTCGCCTGCGGTCAGCAAGGTCTCGTGATAGACGGAGACCGCGATGCCCATGTCGAACATCACCGCGCTGCCGACGGCGCTAGCGAGCCGCGCCAGCCGGCCCGAACGCAGCCGCGTCTCCTGCGCGAGCACGGTCGTCAGCTCGGCGAGGATGACGCTGTAGCCGCCGATGTACCAGTCGGGCTCGACGCCGACGCGCACATGGGCCACGGCCACGGCCCGCACGCTCGTGAGATAGCTTTCATCGAAGCCCGAGGTGAAGAGCCGGCGCCAGTGCTCGGCTTGCAGCTTGGCGAGCCGGTCCTGCCGCTTGTCGACGAGCCGCGCCGTCATCGGGAATTTGGCGAGATGCCGGTAGAAGTCGCTGATGATGCGCGGCATGTGGGGCGCGATGAGACCCCAGGCGGTCTCGAGGTCACCGCGCACCGCAGCGTCGATCTTGTAGAAGGCCAGGCGCTCGTTCAGGGAAAGAACCGCTTCGGACATCATTCCTACCACGCGAACTCGTCCCGCGCGCCGCGGCAAGTCGCGGCGGTGAGCGGGAACGGAAAGGGGGAAAGGGGCGGCAGGGCGGCGGCCATCATGCCGTGGCCTCCGCCAGCCGGTTGGCCACATAAAGCCCGGGCCGCCCCGAGGCGGACCGGAAGGCATCGGAGATGCCCATCACCGTCTCGGCTGCGCCGAGAACCAGGTAGCCGTCGGGCGCGAGCACCTTCGCCATGCGCGAAAGCACGTCCGCCTTCGTCGGGATGTCGAAGTAGATGAGCACGTTGCGGCAGAAGATGATGTCGAACGTGCCGAGCCCGGCGAAGGACTGCAGCAGATTGAACTGCCGGAACTGCACCATCGCCCGGATCTCCGGGCGGATCTGCCACTGGTCGCCCTTCTGCTCGAAGTACTTGAGCAGGTACTGGATGGGCAGCCCGCGCTGCACCTCGAAGGCCGAATAGAGCCCCGCCTGCGCCCGCTCCAGCACGTGGCCGGCAAGGTCCGTCGCCAGGATCTCGACCGTGACGCCCGGCAGGAGATGCGCGTTCTCCTTCAGCGTCATCGCCAGGGAATAGGGCTCCTGCCCCGTCGATGCGGCGGCGCACCAGACGCGGATGCGCCGCGAGCCGCGCCGGTCGATGAGGTTCGGCACCACGAAGGAGACGAAGGTCTCGAACGGCGTCTTGTCGCGGAAGAAGGAGGATTCGTTCGTCGTCATCGCCTCGACGACGGCATCCGCCACCGCGCCCGAAGGAGCGGCGCGCAGGCGCGTCACGAGCTGCTCGACGCCGACGAGCCCCACCTTGCGCGCCACGGGCGCAAGGCGGCTCTCGATGAGATACTGCTTCTCCTGCGACAGGTTGAGGCCCGAGCGCTGCTTGAGGAAGTGCTGCAGGAATTCGTAATCGCCGGCCGCAATCATGCTCTACCTCCGACGATCAGCTGGCTGACCCTGGGACCGATGTCCTCGATCGGCAACACGCCCGCGCAGGCCCCGGCGGCGATCGCCGCGCCCGGCATGCCCCACACGACGCTCGTCGCCTCGTTCTGCGCGATGACGTTGCCACCCGCATCGGCGATGGCGAGCGCGCCCTTGGCGCCGTCGCTGCCCATGCCGGTCAGGATGACCCCGAGCGCCGCCGAGCCGAAGACCCGCGCGACGGACTCGAACATCGGGTCGACGGCCGGCCGGCAGAAATGCACGGGCGGCGCGTCCGACAGGCGGATGACGGGCTTCTCGCCCACCTTCTCGACCAGCATGTGCCGGCCGCCGGGCGCCACATAGATGCGCCCCGCCGCCAGCGGCTCGCCGTCGACGCCCTCCGCCGCCTCGCGGTTGGCCGTGCGGCCGAGGTGCTGGGCGAGGATGGTCGTGAAGGTCGGCGGCATGTGCTGGACGATGAGGACCGGCAGCCGCGCGAGTGCCTGCCCTGCCCCTTGCAGGAACTGCATCAGCGCCTGCGGTCCGCCGGTGGAGCTGCCGATGCACAGGACCCGCGCGGGAATACCCGTGTAGGCCCTGAGCTTCTCCGTTCCCCGCGGCGGCTGCGGCCGCGGCTGGAAAGCCGGCGCCGCAGGTGCCGGCGCCGGGGTGGCCGGCTTGACGGCGGGGGCGCCGAGCGGCAGGCGCAGGCCCGCCGCCGAGCGGGTGCGCAGCCGCTGGCCGAGATGGCGCACCTTCTCCACGAGCTCGCGGCGGAAGTCGGCCGAGGTGGCGAGCCGGCCCGTCGGGTCCGGCTTCGGCACATAGTCGGCAGCGCCGAGCGCCAGCGCCCTGAGGCTCGTCTCCGCGCCCCGCTGCGACAGCGTCGAGGCGACGAGCACGACGGTGTCGGGCTTGGCCTTGAGGAGGAGCGGCAGGGCCGTGAGCCCGTCCATCTCCGGCATCTCGATGTCGAGGATCACCACGTCCGGCCGCGACTGCGTCATGTCCTGCGCGGCGAGGCGGCCGTGCCGGTGGGTGGCGACGACGACGAAATCCTGCTCTTCCTCCAGCCAGCGCGACACGAGCCCGCGCACGATCGCCGAATCGTCGACGATCATGACCCGGATCTGATCACCCGCCGTGGCGGCTCCCGTGACACCCGTCATGCGAGCGGCTTTCCGGCATCGGCGAGAGCCTCGGCCTCCGCATCGATGAGGCCGACCTCCTGGAACTTGTAGGCCAGGATCTCCCGATCGAAGGGCTTCATGATGTACTCGTCCGCCCCTGCGATGAGCGCCCGCGCGATATGGCCGGGATGGTTCTCCGTCGTGCAGAACACGATCTTGGGCCTGGTGCCGCCCTCAAGGGCGCGCACCGCCTCGAGGAACTGCGGCCCGTCGACCACCGGCATGTTCCAGTCGAGCAGGATCGCGTCCGGCATCGTCACGATGCAATGGTCGAGCGCCTCCTGCCCGTTGCCCGCCTCGCTCACCTCGAAGGACAGTTCCTCGAGGATCTTGCGCGCCACCTTCCGGATGAAGGGGGAATCGTCGACCACCAGACACGTTTTCATCAGCCGCCTCTATACTCATCGGCTCCGACTGCTGCGGCTCAGGCCGCCATCGCCCCCTGCCGCAGGGACAGGACGCGCTCGACGTCGAGAATGACCATCAGCTCGCTGTCCAGCCGGTGGATGCCGTCGGCCACCTGCGCCCAGCGCGGATCGAGATTCATGGGGTTGGGCTCGCGCGTCGAGCTGTCGAGCGCCAGCACCTCGCCGACCGTGTCGATGATGAGTCCATAGGACTCACCCTTGTAGTCGATGCCCACGGCCATCGGCTGCAGGGTGTCGGTCGCGTCGGGAAAATCGAGCAGCCGGCGCATGTTGATCGTCGTCACGATGCGCCCGCGCAGGTTGAGCACGCCCTCCACGGCGCGCGGCGCCCGCGGCACGCGCGTCGTGCGCTCGGGCATGAAGACGTCGTGCACGGAGAGGATGGGCAGGCCGAAGAGCTGCCCGGCGATGCGCACGGTGACGTACTGGATGGTGTCGGCGGGCTTGCCCGCCGCCTCGATCGGCTTGGTCATGCGGCCACCTCCTGCTGGATCCCGGCGAACTCCTTGAGCGCCTCGAGGAGGCCGGGCTTGTCGAACTTGGCGATGTAGTCGGAGAAGCCGACGGAACGGCCGCGCTCGATCGCCTCGGGCGTGCACAGGCCGGAGAGCGCGATGATCGGCAGCCCCTCCATGCGCGGGTCGCGGCGCAGGTGGCCGGCGAACTCGAAGCCGTCCATGTGCGGCATCTCGATGTCGGTGACGACGACGTCGAACATGGCGCCCCGCTCGAAGAGCTGCAGGGCGGCGACCGCCGAGTCGCTCAGCGTCACGTCATAGCCGGCAGCCTTGAGGGCCGGGCCGAGCATGTTGCGGAAGAAGGCGCTGTCGTCGACGAGCAGCAGGCTGCGCCGCTCCGGCGCGCCCTGCATCGCGCCGCGGCGATGGAACCAGTCCTTGAAGCCCATCGGCAGGTAATGGGCGATGTCGATGATCTCGGTCGTCTGGCCGCGCACCACGCCCGACCCGAGGATGCCGGGCATCTCCGAGGCGAGGGTGACCTCGAACTGCTCCTCGACGATGTCGATGATCTCGTCGACCATGAGGCCGACGGAGCGGCCGGAATCCGAGAATACGAGCACCGGCTGCGTGCCGCCCTCGCGCTGCTCGATGCGCTCGTTGACGGGCACGAGCGGCATGAGCGAGCCGCGGTACTGCACGACCTGCCGCCCCGTCGCGCGCTCGATCTTCTCGACCGGCAGCTCCTCGAGGCGGGTGACGAGCGACAGCGGCACCGCCTTCGGCTCGGCCCCGCCGGCGCGGAAGAGCAGCAACGCCACCGTGTTTCCCTTGCCGGCGGCACGCTCGGCGTCGATGCCGGCCACCTCGCCCGAGCCGAGCGTCGCCGAATGCGCCACCGCCTGCGCGATGCCGTTCGGGTCGATGATCATGATGACGCTGCCGTCACCGAGGATCGTGTTGCCCGAGAACATCGACAGGTGCCTGAGCAGCGTCGACATCGGCTTCACCACGATTTCCTCGGTGTGGAAGACCGCGTCCACCACGATGCCGAAGGTCTGGTTGCCGACCTGCATGACGACGATGAAGCCCTGCTCGCCCTGCTCCACGCCGGACGCTCCGCCCTCCGGCTCGGCCGTGCCGAGCAGCTCGGCGAGCGGGATGACCGGCAGGAGCTTGTTGCGCAGCCGGAGCACCGGCGTGTTCTTGATGCGCTCGATACGGTGGCCGGACTTGTGATGCACCCGCACCAGCTCCATCACCGCCAGCTGCGGGATGGCGAAGCGGTCGCCCGCCGCCTCGACGATGAGCGCCGAGACGATGGCGAGCGTCAGCGGGATCTTGATGACGAAGGTGGTGCCGCGCCCGAGCACGGAGCGCACGTCGATGGTGCCGCCGATGATCTCGATATTGTTGCGCACCACGTCCATGCCGACGCCGCGGCCCGACACGCTCGTGATCTTGGCGGCGGTCGAGAAGCCGGCGTGGAAGATGAACTTGTGGATCTGCGCCTCGCTCATCTTCTCGAGCTCGGCCTCGGTGGCGAGGCCGTTCTCCAGCGCCTTGGCGCGGATGCGCGCCACGTCGAGCCCGCGCCCGTCGTCCGCGATCTCGATGATGATGTGTCCGCCCTCGTGATAGGCGGAGAGGCGGATCTTGCCGCGCTCCGGCTTGCCGGCGGCGCGGCGGCCTTCCGACGTCTCGAGGCCGTGGTCCGCCGAATTGCGCACCATGTGCGTCAGCGGATCCTTGATCAGGTCGAGGATCTGCCGGTCGAGCTCGGTCTCGGCGCCGACCATCTCGAGGTCGATCTGCTTGCCGAGTTCCTGGGCGAGGTCGCGCACGATGCGCGGCAGCTTCTGCCAGGCGTTGCCGATGGGCTGCATGCGCGTCTTCATGACGCCTTCCTGCAGCTCGGCCGTGACGTTGGACAGGCGCTGCAGCGGCACCTTGAACTCGGTGTCGCCCTGGCGGCGGGCGATCTCCATGAGCTGGTTGCGCGTCAGCACCAGTTCCGAGACCATTGTCATCAGCTTTTCGAGCGTGTCGACATTGACCCGCAGCGACTGCGAGGAGACCGAGCCCTTGCCGGAGCCGCCCTGCTCGTCGCCCTCGGCGACGGGCGCCTTGGCCTCGGCCTTGGGAGCGGGCTTCGCCTCGGTCTTGGTCTCGACCTCGGGCGCCGGCGGAGCCTTGGCTGCGGGCTTGGTGACGGGCTTCGGCCGCGGCACTTCAGCCTCCGCCTCGCGGAAGGCGCGCTCGATCTCGTCGAGCGAATCCTCCCCCGGCAGCAGCTCGCGCTCCAGCACCTGGTCGCTCAGCGTGCCGACGGAGACCTTGCGCTGGGGAGCTGGCGCAGGCTCCGGCGGAGCCGGCGGCCCGAAGGCCAGTGCCTCGAGCGGGGCGATGAGATCGTCGTCGGTGCCGACCGGCTCCTGACCGACGTTGTTCTCGAGCTCGACGAGCAGTTCCTTCACCCGGTCGATGGTGCGCAGGATGAGCCCGACCGCCTCCGTCGTGACCGGCGCCCCCTCGCGGAACTTGCCCATGAGGGTTTCCGCGGCATGAGCCAGCGCACCGAGGCGCGGCAGGCCGAGGAAGCCGCACGTCCCCTTGATGGTGTGGACGAGGCGAAAGATGTTGTCGAGAACCTGAGCGTTGTTGGGGTCCCGCTCGAACTTCACGAGTTCGACGTCAACGACGTCGATGTTCTCGTTCGTCTCGGTCAGAAACTCCCGAAGCAGATCGTCCATGCGCCCAACTCCCCAAAGCCCGCCGTGCGGCCTGCCCGCCCGGCGCCGGAGGGATGCCGGCCATCTCGGCCCGCGCATCCGCCCCCTTCCCGTTCAGCCCGACCGGAGCCCCGCTCCGGCCTCTCAACCCGTACCGATCAGGCCGCTCGCACCCGCGCGATGAAGCGGTCCACTTCCTCGCGCAGCCGCCCGGCCTGGTCCGTCAGCTCGCTCGCCGCGCTGACGATCTCCGACGACACGCGCCCGGTGTCGGCCGCGGCGTGCGTCACGCCCGAGATATGCGCCGAGACTTCCTGCGTGCCCTGCGCCGCCTGCTGGACGTTGCGGGCGATCTCGCCCGTCGCCGCGCCCTGCTCCTCGACGGAGGAGGCGATCGTCGCCGAGATCTCGTCGATGCGCGCGATCGTCTCGGAGATGCCCTCGATGGCCCGCACGACGTCGCCGGTCGCACCCTGGACCGCGCCGATCTGGGCCGAGATCTCCTCGGTCGCCTTGGCCGTCTGGGCCGCAAGGTTCTTCACCTCCATGGCGACGACCGCGAAGCCCCGCCCCGCCTCGCCCGCACGCGCCGCCTCGATGGTGGCGTTGAGGGCAAGGAGGTTCGTCTGCGCCGCCACGTCGTTGATGAGGCGGATGACCTCGCCGATGCGCTGGGCGCTGTCGTCGAGGCCGCGCACCACCGAGACGGTGGAGCCCGCCTGCTGCGCGCCTTCGCTGGCGATGGCGGCGGCGTTCGTGACCTGGTGGCCGATCTCGCGAATGGATGCGGAGAGCTGCTCGGCGGCCGAGGCGACCGTGTGCACGTTGTTGGTCGCCTGGTCCGACGCCGAGGAGACCGCGAGCGACTTGTGGTTCGTCTCCTCGGCCGCGGCGTTCATCGCCGCCGCATTCTGCTCGAGCTGGGCCGCCGCCGCCGAGACCGACCGCACGACGCCCATGACCTGCGCCTCGAAGGCGTCCGCAAGCTCGTTCAGCATCGCGCGCTTGCGCTCTTCGGCGCGCGCATCGGCTTCGGCCTGCTCGGCCTTCAGCCGCTCGCCCTCGAGAAGCGCCTCGCGGAAATGCTCTGTGGCGCCCCAGATCGCTCCCACTTCGTCGCGCGAGCGGCGCGTCTCGATCTCGACATCGTACTCGCCGGCGGCCATCTGCTGCAGCACGCCCGTGACACGGCGCAGCGGCCGGCTGAGGAGGAAGGTGCCGATCCAGGCGGCGAGGCCGGCGCCGAGCAGGAGGCCGATGGCCGCGGTGCCGACGACGAGGCCCATCATGCGTGACTGGAAGTCGCGCATGTTGCCGCGGACCCGGTCGAGCTGGCCGAGGATGCCGTCGACCTGCTGGTCGAGCGATGCCTGGAATTCCTTGCGGTTGCGGCGGTTGGTCTCGTTGTTGCCCTGCTCGTTCGCCGCCGAGGGCGAGACATCGACGCCGAGCCGCGCCGTCTCGAGCCGGAACGTGCGGAACTCCGCCGCGCGCGCGGCCATCTCCTCGAAGCTGCCGAGCCGGTCCGGCGGCACGAGATGGCGCCAGTCCGCCAGCGTCTTCTCGATCTCCTCGAGGTGCTTGCGGATGCCGTCGGCGAACTGCACCGCGGAATCGCTCGTCTCCGACATGTAGATGCCGCGCGAGTCCATGACGACCGCCGTGATGAGGCGGTTCAGATGCTCCGCGTAATAGGCACGCTGAGCGGTCTGGTTGAGCAGAGTGCTTTGATCGTCGTATTGCCGGAGCGCATGGATCGCCATCGCCGCGACCATCACCGCCACGCCACCCATGATTGCGACAATCGCGTATATCTTGCCGGAGATCTTCATGTGCCCCGCTTTCCCGTTCTGGAAGAACGTACTCATTGCACGCTCGACATGAGGCTTCGCCCTACGGCCTCATCTCGTCTTTCTTGATGTAGTTGATTTCTTCGATGAGAACGTCGCGAACGATCGGACTACCGATCCTCTCGTTGGTCCGGTCCTTGATCACCTGCAGCAGTTCGGCCAGGTTCTGCCGCGAGAGGTTCCGGAAATCGATGCGATCCTCCGCGTAGATACGGCGGAAAGCCTCGTCGATCAGGAAGGGATCGGGCGGCACCGACATCTCGCGCAGCGTGCCCGCATCCGCCGTGAAGATGAGCTGGGTGACGATGTAGCCCTGGAGCTCGCCATCGAGGATGACGGGCACGTTCATCGGCGCCAGCTTCTTGTACTCAAGGCCTTCGAGATAGGTCTGCTGCGTGCCGAGCGGATTGCCGCCCGCGACCCAGTAGGCGGTCGCGTAGCTCGACATCAGGGCGATGGCGGCCACCCAGAACCCGGTCAGCAGCAGACGCATCATCGGGCGGAACCCTGGAGATGGCCGGCGGGGTTGTAGGTGCCGTCAGAATCCTCGGCGCGGATCGAGGCGGCGACGATCTCGGCCACCTCGTTCATGGCGCGCAGGTTGAGCTCGAGCACCGCGTGGTTGCGGGCGAGCTTCTGGCGCACGCCGCTCATGCGGTCGATGACCTGCCGCTCCATCGGCTCCTGGTCGACCACCTTCATGAGCCGGCTCAGCTCGAGCAGGATCTGGCTCTTGCGCCGGTTGGTCTCGTCGAGATCGATGTCGTGGTGCGTCTCGAGTGCACGGGTCTCGACGTCGACGACGAACTCCAGCCGTTCCATGGCCCGCAGCAGGGCCGTTCCCGTGGCGGACACCCGCGGCCCGGCGGGGGGAAGGATGCTCGCCTCGCCGCGGCGCTCGGCAGCGTCGAGTCCCTCGCCGGCCTCGGACCCGTTCACATCATCGAACGTCATGCTCTGTTCTCCTCACCTGTTCCGGCTGCCGGAAGGGGACCGGCGGCACCCTCGCCGTCGTTGTGCGCAAACTGCTGCTTCGCCTGCTGGGACCGCTCGGTGGCCGTGCGCAGCATGTCGGCGATGCCGATGCCGCCCGACGCCGCCACCTGCTCGCCCATCTTCTCCGCGAGCATCGACTTCCAGATCTTGCCGGCCGTCCCGGTGCCGAAGACGACCTCGCCGTTCTCCGGCAGCATGGCCTCGATGAAATTCTGGAGAACGAAGGCCTCGAATTTCCGATAAGGGTCGCCGTCGCTCTTGCGCACCGAGGCGGCGCGGCTGCGCATCGCCGTCAGGGCGCCCTCCACGTCGTGCGTCGAGCCGAGCACCGGCGGGCGGACGGCGTCGAAGGTATCGGCGAAATCGACGCCGGCGGCGCTCGCCGGCATGCTCTGCAGGCGCTGGAGCGCGGCCTGATAGCGTGACGGCTCGACGGCGCGCGTCACCTCGAGCACGATATCCGACGGCGGCTGAATGGCCATGGCTTACCCTTTTCACGGCGCAGAGCGGATAGAGTCTGTGCGCCGTGGGGTAATTTGCCCGCGCTGGCTTATGTCAGGCTTGCGTCGCGCGCGCCTGCAGGGCGTCGAGGATCTCCGCGAGGCTGCGCTTGTCCTCCTCCTCACGGGAGGAGCGCGCCACCTTGGCCGCGTGCCGCTCAACGCGCTTGAGCTTCATCGCCTCCTGCAGCACCTGCTGCGCCTGCGTCTGCCGCGCCGCCTCCAGCTCCCCGGCGTGGCCCGCGAGCCGGTGGAGATGACGGGCCATCGTTTCCACGAACAGGCCGTGCAGCGGCTCGCCTTCGTTGAGGCTCGCCAGGATGTCCGTCTGCGCGCGGGAGAGCTCGGCCTGCTGGCGCTCGATTTCGACGAGCTTCGCCTCCGCCATGCGGCAAAGCCGCTCCTGCACGTCCATGAGGCGGCGCATCTTGTCCAGTCTGCGGCGGGCGTCCATGGGCTATCCGTTCCGGAGCCACTCGGCGAAGCCGAGCATGAAGAGGGTCATGTATTCACGGAAGAGAAGGTAGAAGATCAACAGTCCGAGCCCGATCACGAGCGGCATCATGATGAAGTAGATCGGCAATTGCGGCGTCAGTTTGTTGGCGACGCCGATGGCGAAGTTGATGACGAGCGAATAGATGATGAAGGGGCTGCTGATGCGCAAGGCGATGAGGAAGGCGTCCGTCAGCTTGTCGACGACCTCCGTCAGCGCCAGGCGCGTGCCGAAGGTCTCGCCCGGCGGCAGCCGCTGGTAGGACGCGACGAGGCCGCGCAGCAGCTCCCAGTGCAGATCGGCGAAGAAGACGAGCGCGACCGCCGTCAGGGTGATCAGCGTCGCGAGCGACGGCAGGCTCTCGCCGTCATCGACCGGCGTGCCGAGCATGCCGCCGATGCCGATGGCCATGGCGATGGCGACGGCCAGCGTCTCGAGCGCCATGAAGAACAGGCGCGCCATGAAGCCGATGACGAAGCCGGTGAAGGTCTCGAAAGCGATCAGGCGCAGCATGTCGGCCGGAGCCGCATCTCCCACCCGCGCGCCGACCGGCCCCAGCAGCAGCGGCGTCAGCGCGAGCGAGACGGTGAGCGCGATGAACAGGCGCACGCGCGTCGGCACGCGTGCGCTCGAAAAGCCGGGCGCGACGATGAGGCAGCCGCCGATGCGGCAGAAGATCAGGAAGACGGCGAGGAGCGACTGCGAAAGCTGAGCGCTCACGAGATGGTTCCGAGCGACTTGATCTCGATGCCCCGCGCGATCTCGACGTGCGACAGCACCGGCAGGGTCGGGAACAGCCGCTCGACGATCATGCGCACGTAGGGCCGGGCGTCGGGCGCGGTGACGAGGACGAAGGTGGCGCCCTCGTTGAGGTGCCGGCGGATGACCTGCGAGGCCTCGTTGCCGAACTGCTCGACGAGGCGCGGGTCGATGTCGAACTCGACGACGTCGCCGCGGGCGTCGCGCTTGAGACTCTGGTGGAAGGCAAGGTCCCAGCGGTTGCCGAGGCGCAGCACGCTGAGCACGCCGTTCTCCGCGAGGTCGCCGCAGATCTGCGGGGCGATGCGCATGCGCACGTGCTCGGCGACCTGCTCGGACCGGCGCGCATGCGGCACGATCTCGGCGATGGCCTCGAGGATGAGGTGCAGGTTGCGGATGGAGACGCCCTCGGCGAGGAGCAGCTTCAGCACCGCCTGCAGGCCGGAATAGGAGATCTGCGCCGGGCAGATGTCGTCGATCAGGCGCTTGTACTCGGGGTCGAGCCGATCGAGCAGCCCGCGCATGTCCTTGTAGGACAGGAGCTGCGAGAGGTTGTTGCGGATGATCTCGCTGAGGTGCGTCAGCAGCACCGAGACGTTGTCGACGGTGGTGAAGCCCTGCCGGCGCACTTCGTTCGAATAGGTTTCCGCCACCCACATGGCCTTGATGCCGAAGGCTGGCTCCCGCGTCAGTTCGCCAGGCACGTCCGGCTGCGGGCCGTCGCCGGTGACGACGAGCATCTCGCCGATCCGCATCTCCTGGGTAGCGACGACGGTGCCGTGGATCTTGACCTGGTAGGTCTTGCCGGGCAGCGACAACGTGTCGGTCAGCTTGATGTCAGGCACCACGAAGCCGTACTGCTGCGCGAACTTGCGCCGCATCTTGCCGACCCGGTGGGCAAGCTCGCCGTGGGCATTGAGCAGCTTCATCGACAGCTGCTTGCCGAGGCACAGTTCGATCTCGGCCGTCTTGAGCGATTCCTTGACCGAATCCTGCGCCTCGCGCTTGGTCTGCTCTTCCTTTTCCTTGACCTTGGCGGCGGCGGCAGCCTCCCGCTCGGCGATGCGGCGGGGGATGGCGTAGCCGACGAAAGCCATGAGGCCGCCGAGCGCGACGAAGGGCAGGAACGGCAGGCCCGGCACGACGGCCATCGTGAACATGAGGCCGGCCGCCACGAACAGCGCCTTGGGATAGGTGCCGAGCTGGCCGAGCACCGCCTGCTCGGCCGAGCCGCGCGTGCCGCCCTTGGAGACGAGGAGGCCGGCGGCCAGCGAGACGATGAGCGCCGGGATCTGCGAGACGAGGCCGTCGCCGACGGACAGCTTGGTGAAGACGTCGGCGGCCTGGGCCAGCGACATGTTGTGTCGCGTGACGCCGATGATGATGCCGCCGAAGATGTTGACCGCGGTGATGATGAGGCTCGCCACCGCCTCGCCGCGCACGAACTTCGAGGCACCGTCCATGGAGCCGAAGAAGGCGCTCTCCTCCTCGAGCTCGCGCCGGCGCCGCTGCGCTTCCTTCTCGTCGATGGTGCCGGCCGACAGGTCAGCGTCGATGGCCATCTGCTTGCCGGGGATGGCGTCGAGGGTGAAGCGGGCGCCCACCTCCGCGATACGCGTCGCACCCTTGGTGATGACGAGGAAGTTGACGGTGATGAGGATGAGGAAGACGACGATGCCGATGACGAAGTCACCGCTCATCACGAACTGCGAGAAGCCGTTGATGATGTAGCCGGCGGCCGTGACGCCCTGGTCGCCGTGGGCGAGGATGAGGCGCGTCGTGGCGATGGACAGGGCGAGGCGCAGCATCGTGGCGATGAGCAGCACCTGCGGAAAGGCGGAAAATTCGAGCGGCTTGTGGATCCACAAGGCCACCATGAGGATGAGCACGGAAAAGGCGATCGACAGGGCCAGGCCCATGTCGATGAGGAACGTCGGAACCGGCAGGAAGAGGATGGTGAGGATGGCGATGATGCCGATGGCGAAGCCGACATCGAGCCCCCTGCGCCCGCCTGCCGCCGCCTGCCCCGCCGTCACGTCCGACATCGCCTGTTCCCTCGTTTGCCGCGTCGGCCCGCCGCCTCAGAAGCCAGTGGTGATGCGGCCGTAGACCTGTTCGGTAAAGGCGAAGATCTGCGCCCCGGTGAACGAGCCGGTGAGCGCGATGACCACGAAGATGGCGAGGATCTTCGGAATGAAGGTCAGCGTCATCTCCTGGACCTGGGTGAGCGCCTGCATGAGCGCGATGCCGACGCCGACGAGCATCGCCGCGGCGACGGCCGGCCCCGCCCCGATGATGATCGTCCAGATGGCCATCTGGACGATGTCGAGCGCATCAGCCTCGTTCATCGGCTCAGCTGATGTTGACGCCCGGGCCGAGCAGCACGCGCGTGCCGTCCTCGAGCTCCGCGACGGCACCCTCGTCGTAGATCCAGACCGACTTGACCGTGCCGGAGATGCTCTCGTCCGCCGTCGTCAGCGTGCGCCCGATGATCCCGTCGATCTGCTGCAGGGAGCTGGCGACGAGGAGGGAATCGAGCTTCTTGTTCATCATCACGCTCTGCTCCACCTGCGAGAAGGTGGCGAGCTGCGCCATGTACTGCGTCGAATCCATCGGCTCCGTCGGATCCTGGTTCTTCAGCTGGGCGACGAGGAGCTTGAGGAAGGTGTC
This sequence comes from Chelatococcus caeni, assembly GCF_014196925.1. Taxonomy (GTDB): domain Bacteria; phylum Pseudomonadota; class Alphaproteobacteria; order Rhizobiales; family Beijerinckiaceae; genus Chelatococcus_A; species Chelatococcus_A caeni. The sequence goes on from NZ_JACIEN010000008.1 coordinate 215,508, forward strand.
GTAATCGACCGAGGTCTTCGACGTGCCCGCCGACTGATTGGTCGGCGTGTTGTTCGTCACGTTGGATACCGAGGGTACGGTCATGGGTCTTCTCCCGGGTGTCTGGCCCTGCGCCTAGCCGGCCTGCTTGCGCAGGAGCGGCGCCTCGGCCTCCCGCTCGTGCTCGTCGAGGAGCGGCAGCTCGTCGCAGTAGAGACCGCGCAGGACGCGCATGGCCTCGAAGGGGCGCCCCTCTTCCGCAAGCCCTCGCACCTTCTCGAGCGTCTCGAGAAAGGGCGCTTCAGGCGCCTGGCTGTAGCTGCAGGGGACGAGATCGAAGAGCTGGCGGAACAGCTTCAGCGTTTCCTGCGCCGTGGCCGGATCCATCAGCATCGTCTGCAGCACGAAGTAGAGGCGCTTCAGCGGCGTCGTCGCGTCCTCGATCTGCAGGACGTGGTTCTCCATGAGGAAGGTCGCGTCGTTGAGCAGCTCGATCGCGACCTTGCGATCGACCCTCAGCACCGCGCCGTTGATGTAGATACGCTCGCCGGCACGCAGCGACAGTTGCATCGAACGCTTCATGCAAGACCGTTCCGAATGGCGGAGTTGACCTCGATCAGGGCGGAGAAGCTGCCGGCCATCTCCTGCCGGAGGCGCTGCGCTTCGCGCAGAACCCACAGGCCGATGGAGATGAGGCTCGCGCGCAGCTCCTGCGGCAGTCCGTTTTCTTCGCTCGCCAGATCCTCGATGAGGAGGTTCCACAACCGGTTGAGGAAATAGATCGCCTCCACGGCCTCGCGCGAATCGGCGCCCTTCGCTTCGGCCGCCTGCATCAGCTCGATGGCGTGATCGAAGGCCATGCGCTCGCGCGCCCTGCCCTCCGAAGCCGCGTCGTCGAGGATTTCCGCATAGGAATGCCGATACATCCGTCCGCCTCACTAACAGGGTTACAGATATCTGAGCAGGCTGAGGCTCTGCAGGCGAACCGTCAGGGAATAGGACATCTCGATCTGCGTCAGGATCGCGTCGAGCCGCACCTTCGCCTCGGCCGGATCGACATCCTCCAGCTTCCCGACACGGGTGGCGAGGATCTTCTTCTGCGCCTCCATGTTGGTGTTGGCGGTCTCGATCCGGTTCTGGGCCACGCCCATCTGCGCCTCGATGTCGATGATCTGCGCGATGGCGCCGCCCATCAGCTCCGTCGCCTTGTCGATCACCACCTGCAGCGCTTCAGTGTTGAGCTTGTCGCTGCCGAGGTCGAAGACCATCGTGTAGGCGGCGGCGAGCTGGCGCAGGGCCGCGTCGTTGGCCGAGACGGAGGAGGTGAGCGTCTCGCTCTGCGAGATGCGGCTGCGCTGGGCGTTGTCGGAGGCGTTGGACCAGTCCGCCCACTGGGCGTCGTCGAAGAAGAGATCGGAGAAGGCGTTGTCGAGGAACGTCGCCATGTCCGCCGCCGGGATGTTGGCGACGGCCGGGTCGTCCTGCGTCATGCCGAATTCGGCGAGGAAGGCCGCATCGAGGGCGGCCTTGTTGGCCGAGCCGGCGGCATAGTTGTTGACCGGCGTGACGCCGCTGTTGGTGCCGCCGAAGAGGAACTGGCCGTCGACGGCCGAGTTCAGGCTCCCGATCAGCGCGGCGAGCTTGTCACGCGCCGCATTGCGGATCACCTCGCTGCCGCGCTGCGCATGCGGCACCGACAGGAGCTCGGCCTGGAACTCGTCGGCCATGGCGCGGATGTTGCCGAGCGCCTCGACCGTCACGTCGAGCCGCGTCTTGGTGCGGCTGTTGGCGTCGATCATCGCCGTCAGGTTGTCGTACTCGGCCCGCAGCGACACGGCCTGGCTCGTCCTGCCGCCGAGGGTGAGGCCGACATCGGCATGGCGGCCGGTGGCGATCTCCTGGTTGTGGCGCGCCGCATCCGCCTGCATACGCACGAGCGACGAGCGCGGCGAGTTGAGCAGCGAATAAGTGGAGATGAACGTCGTCTTCATGGCGCTTACCTCACCGCCTCGAGGAGCGAGCGCAGCATCTCGTCGATCACCGCGATGAGACGCGAGGCTGCCGAATAGGAGCGCTCGAGCTGGAGCTGCAGCGCGAGCTCGTCGTCGAGATTGACGCCCGTCGCGGTCGACAGCGCATCGGAGGCGCGGGCCAGCACCGTTTCCTGGTAGGCGGCGTCGGTCTGCGCGCTCGAGCGCCGGGCCTCCAGCCAGCCGACCGAGGAGGAGGAGAAATCGACCAGCGAGCCGCTCGTCTGGATGCCGGCGGCCGGGTCGAAGCCACGCGTCGCATTGAACCGGTCGATGAGCTCGAAGAGACGCGCCGAATAGCTCGCTTCTCCGGTCGGGTTGGTGTCGCCGTCGCGCAACTCGTCGAGCGAGCCGCCCTGGTCGGGGTCGTAGGCCGCGTTGATGCGGATGTCGGCCGCAAGGCCCGGGCGCAGTCCGCCGCCCGCGGGCAGACCGACCTGGGTGAAGAGCCCGCCCGCCGCCGTGCCGGTGTCGAAGATGTCGATGACGGCGCGAGCGATCTCGTCGAGCTGGTTTTGGTAGGCGACGGTCGTCACGTCGCGCACTTCCATCAGCCCGACGATGCGGCCCGAGCGCAGCGGCATCGTGGTGTTGCCGGTGACCGGCACGCCGTCGATGACGACCTGGTTGCCAACCGTCGTCGCGCCATAGACCAGCGTCGGCGTGAACTCGACCTTGCGGGCGCTCGTCTCGAACAGCGTCACGCCGCCGTCCGTGTAGAGCACCATGTCGTTGTTTTCGCGCGTGACGACGTTGACCCCGATCTCCTCCGAGATCTGGGCGAGCACCATGTCGCGCTTGTCGAGCAGGTCGGTGACGTCGGCGCCGGTCGCCGTGCCTTTCACCACCGCCCGGTTGAGCTCCTCGAACTGCGACAGGAGGTCGTTGACGCGCGAGACCGACTTGGCGATCTCGGCATCCGCCTCCTGGCGGGTCGTGGTGACGGTCTTGGCCGCCTCGTTCAGCGTCGTGACGAGCCCGCTCGCCTGGCTCAGCACCTGGCCTGCCAGGACCTTGTCCTGCGGCGCGTTGGCATATTGGTTGAGCGCGTCGAGCAGCTTGCCGAGGCGAGCGGCGGGCGAGCGCGCATCTTCCGTGTCGCCCACCGTCTGGTGCAGCTTGTCGAGCCCCTCGAGCCGCGCCTGGCTCGCCGCCGTGCGCGAGGTGGCGTCGAGCATGCGGTAGTAGAGGGAGGTGTCGGCCGCCCGGCCGATGGAGACGATGCGCACGCTGCCGTCGCCGGCCGTGACGGACATCGCGATCTTGCGCGAGTAGCTCGGATCGAGCGCCCCGCTGGTATTGGCTCCCGACACGGCGATCTGCGTCGAGGTCGTCAGCAGGGACGAGCGGGCCGTGTTGAGGGCGACGGAAAGGCTCATGACGAGGGCTCCGGCAAGGCTGTGTAGGACGTCCCGTCAGCGCTTGAGGTTCATGAGAACGTCGAGCAGCTCGGAACCCGTCTGGAACACCTTGGAATTGGCGGTGTAGTTGCGCTGGGCCTCGATCATGGCCGTCAGCTCCTCGCCCATGTCGACGTTGGATTGCTCGAGCGCGCCGGAGAGGATGGAGCCGAGCCCCGCCTGGCCGGGGAAGCCGACCTGCACGTTGCCGGACTCGATGCTGGCCGAATAGACGTTGCCGGCCTCGGGCGTCAGCTTGTCCGGGCTCGGCACGTTGGCGAGCGGGATGCGGTAGGTGGCGATGCGCGTGCCGTCCTCGTAGACGGCGTAGACCGTGCCGTCCTTGCCGAACTCCACCTTGTCGACCTGGCTCGGCGCGTTGCCGTTCACGATCGGGTCGAGCGGCGCATACTCGGAGGCGAGCTGCTGCATGCCCGAGAGGTCGAGCGTCATCGCCTGGCCGTTGGGAATGTTGATCGGCGTCAGCGCCGCGCCGGCGACGATCTGGCCGGAGGTGTCGAACTCGAGCGCGAACGGCCCGGCCGTCCAGCCCGCGGGCTCGACGCCGTCGATGGTGACCTGCCACTGCTGGTTGGCCGGCGCGAGCGGATCGAAATCGGTCATCTTCTCGAAGGTGACGTTGAACTGCACCTTGTTGCCGACGTTGTCGTAGACGATGAGCGAGGACTGGAACGTGTCGCCCAATGCCGCGGCGATGGGAAGGTTGCCGCCGAGCGAACCCTGCGTCGTCGGGTTGGCCGACATGGCGAGGTTGGCGAGATTGACCCGCTCGAGACCGTCGAGGCTGTTGAGCGTGACGTTCGGGTTGCCGTTCGTTAGCGGGTAGCCCATCAGGTAGTAGCCGGCGGTGTTGACGAGATTGCCCTCGCTATCGGGCACGAAGCTGCCGGCGCGCGTCAGATAGGGCGTGCCGCCTTCGTCCGACACCACGAAGAAGCCGTTGCCTTGCACCGCAAGGTCGGCAGAGGACGTCGTGAAGACCAGCGGCCCCTGCTGGCTGATGGAATAGCGGATGTTGGTGACGACGCTGCCCGAGTTGTAGCTGCCCTTGCCCGAGGAGAGCACGAGCGAGGAGAACTCCGCCGAGGCGCGCTTGTAGCCGACCGTGTTGGCGTTGGCGATGTTGTCGGCAACGGTGCCAAGCTTGTTCGACTGGGCATTCATGCCGGACACGCCGGTGCGCAGCACACCATAAAGGCTCATGGGACCCTATCCTCGCTATCCGTGGTTGCCCCCAGTAAACGGGCAAAAGCTTGCGTGAAGCTGCCGCTTGCCGGCAGCCGTCCGGCGCTACTGGCGCAGAACCTGCGCAAGCTCGCCGAATGCGTCGACGCTCGGCGGCATGCCGGGGTCCTGCCGCAGGGCGTCGTAGATGCGCGGCACCAGGGTCACCGCCTGGTCGAGTGCCGCATCCGAACCGGTCTGGTAGCCGCCCATCAGGCGCAGGTCGCGCGTGTCCTCGAAGCGGGCGATCATGCCCTTGAGGCGCAGCGCCAGCTCCTTCTGGTCCCCCGACCAGATCTGGTCGGCGAGGCGCGAGATGGAGGCGAGCACGTTGACCGCCGGATAGCGGCCCTGGTCGGCGATCGCGCGGTCGAGCACGATGTGGCCGTCGAGCGTGCCGCGGATGTTGTCGGCCACCGGGTCGTTGTGGTCGTCGCCGTCGACGAGCACGGAGAAGACGCCCGTGATGGTACCGCTGCCCTCCTCGCCCGGGCCTGCCCGCTCCAGGAGCTTCGGCAGGTCGCTGAAGACGCTCGGCGCATAGCCGCGCGCGACGGCAGGCTCGCCGGCCGAGAGCGCGACGTCGCGCGCCGCATGGGCGAAGCGGGTGACGGAATCGACGATGAGCAGGACGGATTCGCCCCGATCGCGGAAATATTCGGCGATGCTGAGCGCCGTGCGCGGCGCGAGGCGCCGCATCATCGGGCTCTCGTCACCCGTCGAGACGACGGTGATCGCCCGCTCCCGGCTCGCGGCGAGCGGACCCTCCAGGAACTCGCGCACCTCGCGGCCGCGCTCGCCGACGAGGGCGACGACCACCGTATCGAAGCCGCTGGCACGGGCCAGCATGGACAGGAGCGTCGACTTGCCGACGCCGGAACCGGCGAAGATGCCGATGCGCTGGCCCTCGCAGATGGGCAGGAAGAGGTCGATGACGCGCACCCCGGTGCGCAGCGGCTTCGTCACGCGCCCGCGCGTCATCGCCGAGGGCGGCGGCGCATCGGCCGGCATGGCGCGCTCGCCGGCGCCGAGCGGCCCGAGCCCGTCCACCGCCTTGCCGAGGGCGTTGATCACGCGCCCCTTCCAGCTCTCGTGCGGGCGCAGGGCCATGGTGCCGAGGCGATAGGCGCGCGCGCCGATGCCGATATCGACATAACCGTCGAACGGCTTCACGGTCGCGCCGCCGTCGTCGATGCGCACGACTTCGCCGGCGTGCTCGCGCCCGTTAGCACACAATGCGACGCGATCGCCGAGCTTGAGAAAGCGGGAGAGACCGGCGACGCGGTAGTAGGTGGGCGTTACCTCCCGCACCACGCCGCCAATGCGCACGCTCGGCAGTTCCTGTGCCCCGGCCGTGACGACGGCGGCCAGTCGCTCGAGCGTGTCCATGGCCGGCTCAGGTCGACGGGCCGAGGCTGCGGATCGCCTCGCGCAGCGAGGATTCGCCGTCATTCACCGCCGTCGAGGCATTGTCGAAGGCGCGCGAGACGGCGATGAGCTTCGTCATCTCCATGATGGGATTGACGTTCGATTCCTCGACATAGCCCTGCACGACGCCATGAGCGACGAAATCCTGGACCGGCGCGACGCCCGTCCGCGCGATAATGCCCGACGCCTCGAAGCGCTCGAGATCGGCGCCCGGCGCGATGGTGAAGAGGCCGATCGCGCCGATCTGCTGCCCGTTCTGGCTCAGCGTGCCGTCGCGGCCAATGGTCGGCGGGCCGGCATCGGCCTCGATCATGATCGGCGCGCCGGCGACATCGAGCACCGGATAGCCGGTCACGGTCCGCAGCATGCCGTCGTTGCCTATCTGCAGGCGCCCGTCGCGGCTGTGCACGATGCCGGCCGGCGTCGTGATGGCGAACCACGCCTCCCCGTCGATGGCGAGATCGAGCGGATTGTCCGTCTTGGTGATGCCGCCGGCCCGGCGGGAGATGAAGTTCTCGCCGCTCGTGGCGAAGGCGACGGAGTCCCGCGCCGTGCGCGACAGGACGGTCTCGAACTTCACCTCGTCGGCTCGGTAGCCGGCCGTCGACATGTTGGCAACGTTCTGGGCGATGGTGTTCAGCCGACGCTCCAGCGCGACCTGCGCCGAAAGCCCGACATAGAGCGCAGCTTGCATCTTACAGTCCCGTCTTGATCTTCTGCAGGCTCATGAGCAGGTCGACCCCCATCCCCGCCGTCTGCCCGCTGTTGCCGAACAGCGTGAGCACCGGTGCCGAGACGGTGAGCGGCGTATTGACGGCGTCGTAGACCGCCGCATACCGCTGCAGGAACTTGTCGAGCTTCTCGGGATCCTTGAAATCCTCGAAGTTGATCTTGGCCTCGATCATCTTGGCCTGGACCTCGATGTCGGCCGCCGCCGCCTCTTGAGGAATGCCGAGCGCGGTCTGGACCACTGCGAGCAGCGCCCTGTCGGCCAGGATGCCGTAAACGGACTTCAGCTCCGGCGCCTTGCGCGCGAAGTAGAGCGCGAGGCGGACGCCCTCGTTCTGCGCCCCCGCATCCTCCTCGAGCTGCTGGCGGACGTAGCGCTCGACGGTGCCCTCGCGGGTCGAGGAGAAGACCGTCGTCGTCGCGCCGTAGCGCGCGAAGTTGAAGGTCTTGGTGAATTCAACGAAGCGCTTGTCGGCCAGCCTGTTGGCGAAGCTCTTGCTGTCGTCCACGCCTTCCGTCAGCACCTTGCGCATATAGGCCTTGGCATAGATCATGTCTTCCAGGCCGAAAGCCTTCATGGCGAACGAATAGAGCCGATGATCGCCGAGGAAGTCGTCGATCGACTTCACGTTCTGGATGTTCTCCAGATAATATTTGCTGTCACGCGAGACCAGCGGCGCCGACGCCGTACGCTCCAGCGAGCGCGACAGGTCCTTGGTGAGCATCTGATAGCTGACGAGGGTCGACATCATGGCGGCAGCCTCCTGCGAGGAGGTTGGACCCGCTAGCTTGCCCGAGCCTGACCTGTCCCTGCCCCACGCCCTTTCAGCCCCGCGCAAGCCTCGCGCGATAGAAAACGGCCATCACCGCCCAGCGGGAGGACTGGCAATCACCACGCCGGCAAGCGGAGGAGATCGGACTTGAGTTTCTTCATCGGCCTGATCATCGCCATCGGCTCGATGCTCGGCGGTTTCATGGCGCTCGGCGGCAAGGTGTCCGTCATCTGGCAGCCGTTCGAATTCGTCATCATCGGCGGCATCGCGCTCGGCATCTTCATCATCGCCAACCCCATGTCCACCGTGAAGGACACCGGCAAGGCGATCAAGGAAGCGATCGTCGGCGACGTGCCCAAGCGCGACGACTATCTCGCCATCCTGGGCCTCCTCTTCAACCTGCTTCGCGAGCTGCGCAGCAAGGCCCGCAACGAGGTCGAGGCGCACATCGACGATCCGCACAACTCGCCGATCTTCAACAATTTCCCGCGCGTGCTGAAGAACCAGGAGCTGACGAACTTCGTCTGCGACTACGTGCGCCTGCTCATCATCGGCAACGCCCGTCCGCACGAGATCGAGTCCCTCATGGACGAGGAGCTCGTCACCATGCGCCGGCACAAGCTCAAGCCCTACAATTCGCTCACCGTGGTGTCCGAGGCGCTGCCCGCGCTCGGCATCGTGGCGGCGGTGCTCGGCATCGTCAAAGCCATGGGCGCTATCGACCAGTCGCCCGCCATCCTCGGCGGCCTCATCGGCGCCGCGCTCATCGGCACCTTCATCGGCATCTTCACGTCCTATGCCGTGCTCACGCCGCTCGCGCAGAAGATCAAGCTGACGCGCGAGAAGCAGGCCCGCATCTACGTCATCGTCAAGCAGACGCTGCTCGCCTACATGAACGGCGCCCTGCCGCAGATCGCCCTGGAGCACGGCCGCAAGGCCATCTCCGCGCCCGAGCGGCCGACCATCGACGAGGTGGAGAACGAGACCGTCATCGGCCGCAACGATGCGCCCGCCGCGGAGGCTGCCTGATCCATGGACAACAGCATGAGCCAGGCCGTCAGCAACGACATTCGCGACAGGCTTCTCGACGCGGCGGGCCTGTCGCTCGACCGGCTGCCGATGCTGCATGTGATCTTCGATCGCATGGCCACATACTGCGCCGACAACCTGCGTCACCTCTCGGCCTCGCCGTCCTATTTCTCGCTCTCGACCATCGAGAGCGGCCGCGTCAGCGACATCCTCGAGATCTACGAGGCGAACGCCGTCGCCGGCGTGTTCAACGTGCCTGAGTGGGACAGCGAGATCCTCGTCGGCTTCGACCGCGACTTCGTCTTCACCATGGTCGAGGTGCTGCTCGGGGCCGACGGCACGGAGCCGCCCGTCGACGACGAGCGCGGCTTCACCAATATCGAGATGCGCATCTCCATGGCCATCTTCGAGCAGGTGGGCAAGGCGCTGCAGGCCTCGTTCTCGATGGTGTCGGACGCGCGCTTCAAATTCGAGCGCCTCGAGACGCGCATGGACTTCGCGGTGATCGGCCGGCGCAACAACCTCGCCGTCGTCTCCAAGTTCCTGCTGCAGGCCCTCAACCGCGGCGGCGAGATGTTCGTCATCATCCCGCAGTCGGCCCTGAACCCCATGCGCCAGACGCTGGCGCGCGTGCTCTCCGGCGACAATTCCACGCGCGATCCGCGCTGGACGGAGCAGATCCGCAGCGAGGTGAGCCGCACCGAGGTCAAGCTCCGGGCCGTGCTCGAGGAGCGGGAGATGGCGCTCGGCGACATCGCCGATCTCAAGATCGGGCAGGTCATCGAACTGCAGGCGACGCCGCGCAGCCGGGTCAAGCTCGAAGGCAACGACCAGCCGCTCTTCTGGTGCCGCCTCGGTCAATCCGACGGGTCCTACATGCTGCGCGTGGAGGATTACATCGATCAGGAGCAGGAGTTTATCGATGACGTCCTCTCTCGTTGACTACGTCCTTCTCGCCGCGCTCGCCCTGACGAGCGTCTGCGTGCTGGCGACGTACCTCAAGCTGCGTCATTTCGACCGCAACCACTACGACTACAAGCGCACGCTCGACGAGACGGCGGACGCGCTGAAGGCTGCCGGCAATTCCATGGGCAGCTTCACCGCCGACGGCCAGAAGACGCTCGTCGAGCTCGCCCTGCGCATCGACGATGCCCGCAAGACGCTCGCCAGCCTCGACGCAGGCATCGCCACGGCGCGCGACACCCTGGCGAGCCTGGAGAAGGCCGCCCAGCACCAGGCCGGCAGCGGGCGCGTCGCCCTGCGGCTCGTCGGCGACGACACGACGGCGTGACGCCCTGAAACGGCTCGAGACGAGGAAGTGATCGAATGAACCAGAAGTCGGACGACGACTTTGACGGGCTCGGCGAGCCCGCCTCCCACGACGAGGCCCTGTTCGCCCAGGGCACCGAGCCGCGCAAGGCGACGGGCAAGGACGAGCCGCTCGGCGGCCCGCGCAACCTCGACACCATCCTGCGCATCCCGGTCGTCATGCAGGTGGTCCTCGGCTCGGCGACGATGCCGGTCGCGAACCTCATGAAGCTCGGCCGCGGCGCCATCGTGCCGCTCGACCACCGCGTCGGCGAGCCGGTCGACGTCGTCGTCAACGGCCGTGTCATCGCCCGCGGCGAGGTGGTCGTGGTCGAAGACGACAATTCCCGCTTCGGCGTGTCGCTGACCGAGATCGTCGGCCCGCCCGGATCCGAGCTCGGCAGCTGATGGCGGCGACGGCAATCCCCTCGAAGGCGGCACCGCAACCGATCGTGCCGCGCGGGACGCTGACGCGCGGCATCGAGAAGGTGGCGGCGCTGCTGCTCGCCATGGAGAAGCCGACCGCCGGCCGGCTGCTCACGCATTTCACGTCCGAGGAGATCAAGGAGATCACGCGCACGGCGGCCGAGCTCGGCCCCATTCCCGCGCCGCAGATCGAGGCCCTGGTCGAGGAATTCGCCGCTCAGTTCGCCACCGGCAAGAACCTCTTCGGCACGGCGAGCGAGGTGGAGAAACTGCTGCAGGGCGTCCTGCCGCCCGAGCAGATCGCCGAGATCATGTCGGGCCTGATGGGCAACTCCAACCGCTCGATCTGGGACCGCATCTCGAACGTCTCCGAGAACGTGCTCGCGAGCTACCTCCTCAAGGAACACCCGCAGACGGCGGCGCTCATCCTCTCCAAGGTCAAGCCCGCCTGCGCAGCCAAGGCCATGGGCCAGCTGCCGCAGGACATGCGCAACGACATCATGCGCCGCATGCTGACCTTCAAGCCCATCGTCGACGAGACGATGCGCATCATCGAGCGCACCATCCACGAAGATTTCATGCTGAACTTCTCGCGCAACGCGGGCGCGGACACGCACGCCAAGATGGCCGACATCATCAACAAGATGGAGCGCGACCATATGGAGGACGTGCTGAACTCGCTCAGCGCCACGCGGCCGAAGTCGGCGGAGATCCTCAAGGGCCTGCTGTTCACCTTCGACGACATCGTCAACCTCACGCCGGCGGCGCGCACGCTGCTGTTCGACCAGATCCCCAACGACAGGATCGTGCTGGCGCTCAAGGGCACGGACCAGTCCTTCCGGGAGATCATCCTGTCCGCGCTCGCCTCGCGCGTGCGCCGCATGGTGGAGCACGAGCTCAACGGCCGCGAGCCGGCTGCCCAGCGCGACGTTCTCGAAGCGCGGCGCTCCATCACGGACCTGGCGCTCGAGCTCGCCGGGCGGGGCGAGATCGACCTCAACCCCGAAGGAGACGACGACGCCTTCATTCGCTGAGCCGGCCACGCGGGCGCCGCGGGCGGGGGAGCACGGCCGGACGGTTCCGGCCGGCGGAGCGAGTGAGGGTGCCGCCAGGCGCGCGCCATGGCCGAGCAGCCCGATCAGGACAGCAAGACCGAAGAGCCGACCGAGAAGAAGGTCCGCGACGCGCTCGACAAGGGCAATGTGCCCTATTCGCGCGAGACGTCGATCTTCGCCTCGCTCGGCGCGATCCTGATCGCCTTCTCCTTCCTGACGCGGGACAACGGGGCACGGCTCAGCGACCGGCTGACGCGCCTCGTCGACACGCCCGGCGGGTTCTCTCTGGCGACCGGCCATGACGCATCCGTTCTGATGCAGGCCGTCGTCTGGGACGCGGGCCAGTTCGTTCTGCCCATCATCGTCGTCATCGCCATCGCGGGCACCTGCGCGTCCCTTTTCCAGAACGCCCCGCGCGTCGTTGGCGAGCGCATCCAGCCCAAATGGCAGCGCATCTCGCCGAAGGCCGGCTTCAAACGCATCTTCGGCAAGCAAGGATTTGTTGAATTTTTCAAATCCTTGTTCAAGTTCACAGTCGTCGGCCTGGCCTGCCTCATCCTGCTGGGCTCGGAGCAATCACGGGCGATAAATGCCATGTTCACCGATCCGAGCCTCCTGCCGGAAACACTGCTGACCATAGCTCTCCGGCTCGTCTCGGCCGTCTGCGTCGCCACCATCCTGCTCGTCGCCGCCGATCTCGTGTGGGCACGCCTGCGCTGGCACCGCGAGCTGCGCATGACGCGCCAGGAGGTGAAGGACGAGTTCAAGCAGGCCGAGGGTGATCCGCTCATCAAGTCGCGCATGCGCTCCATGGCGCTCGACCAGTCGCGCAAGCGCATGATGGCCTCGGTGCCGATGGCGACCGTGGTCATCACCAACCCGACCCATTTCGCCGTCGCCCTGCGCTACGTGCGCGAGGAAGGGGGCGCGCCCCTCGTCGTCGCCAAGGGCCAGGACCTCATCGCCCTCAGGATCCGCGAGATCGCGACCCAGCACGACATCCCGATCATCGAGGACAAGCCGCTCGCCCGCGCCCTCTACGACGCCGCGGAAGTCGACCGCATGATCCCGCCCGAGTTCTTCAAGGCCGTCGCGCAGGTGCTCTACTACGTCTACACCCGCGAAGGCGGCAGCGGCGCCCAACCGCGCCCGCACAGCATGGACCGCCCCCTGCTGAAGTAAGCCGCCAGGCTCGTTCACAGAAACCCGATCCACCGCCCCGCCACGACGGCCCCCATCCAGGTGACGAGCGACAGCGCCGCCGGGAGCCGCACGCCGGCATGAACCGGCCCGCCCGCCGCGGCCGCCTGCCAGGAGCTCCGGCGGCGCAGCAGCAGCGCGTTGGCGACGCCGAAGGCGACGAGGCCGAGCTTCGTCAGGAAGGCCGGGTTCGCGACATATTCCGCCGGCCGCACCGAGAACAGGAGCCCGCCCGTCAGCACGGCGAGCACGACGCCGGCCGCAGCGATACGCGCGAGGAAGGGCGCCAGCACCGCGAGCGGATGGCGCCGGAAGAGGCCGAGCAGCCGCAGGTCGAGCGGCACGATGGCGCCGATGATGAGCCCGATCGAGACGATATGCGCCGCGTTGACGAGGAGATAGGCGAGGCTCGAGCGCCGCAGCAGCGCCGCGCCCGGCCAGGCGGCGAGTGCCTGCAGCGCCTCGTTGAAGAGGTCGCTCAATTGGTTTTGATGCGTTCGGGATAGATGTCGTAGGTCTTGCCGCCGACGGTGATCCGCACGGCCTTCATCCGCTTCTCGCTAGCGTCCTGCGAGCGGTTGCCGATGGCGACGATCTCGTCGCCGACCTTGGCCGAGCCTTCGACGAAGCCCGCCCGCTCCGTCTGGCGCGGATTGCCGAGCTCGACGCGCCACACGCCGTCGGAGGCCGTCTCCACGTCGAGCGTCGGGTGCGGCGGGCCGATATAGATGTCGCGGATTGTGCCCTTGAGCTCGATCTGGTCCGCATCCGCCCATGACCAGCCGTGATGGGCTGCGGCGCCGGACAGGACCGGGAGGGCGAGCATCGATGCGATGAGGACGCGCACCATCAGGATACGCGCGAAGGATCCGGCAGACGGCTGCGGGCCCATGGTGCACTCCCCTCCCACCGGTTGCGATGGCCGCAAACGGTAGGGAGGGCACGGCAGCCGGTCAACGACCGGCCGATCAAATCTGGGAGATGCGCATGTCAGCCGAGGTGCTATAGTGCTTCGATCTTAGGAAACGATATTCCAGTGGCTAGATTGGAACTTTGTCCGGATTTCTACCAGGAAAAGCTAGGCAAGTATTTAGTGACATGACTCCTAGCAATGCAGGAGAACACTTCTGCCGTATGCTGAAAATTTCTAATGTATCCCTCGATATCTAGATCTGTGACAATTGCATTCATATCCCCATGAGCGATCTGGTTTCGTCTCGACACAATCGCGTCAATTTCATTCTTATATGTAATTCTAGGCTCGACAGCGTGGAATTCGTCCCAACAATTCGCTACACCAACCGTCTTAAATAACTCTCTTATTTCCGATGTACCAGGATTACCAAATTTGTCGGTATGGAGCCCTGGATCAAGTTGACCTGAGACATGTATCGCACTGTCGTCGAAAAGAGGCGATTCAGCCGCAGCCCGAACGAGTTGCCAGCGCCGTCCATGGTCCTGTGTCGACCAACGTGTGGGTTCTCCCAGCACTTGCCGAATCCGAATTTCCTCCGGCATAGATCTAGGGTTTTCAATCCCAGGATCAATTGCATCTACAATGTCCTCAACGAGGTCCTCGAAATACCCTTCCATATGACTCGATAATAAAACCAGAGCACCCCTGAGCAACGCAGGTTCTTCTTTCGGAAAGTTTCGAGCTCCCCGTGCACGCCGGGATCTGCAAATTCCCACAAGACAGCTGATCTCGCTTAATCGGCTATTCAACCGCACCAGAGAGGGGGCTTGCATGTGCGGGCTTTCCGAATGAAATTACGGGACACTCAATGCCGCGGTCGTTAAGAGCCGCAGCCCATTTCGCAAGCCTCATGTTGAGACGCGCTGTATCACGTGTCGCTCGGCTGATGGCATCAATAAACTCCGGATCGTTGCATACAACCCGATACGCTTCGCGGATCACAGCTTGGCTCTTCAACAAAAGAGATGAATCTATTCTTGCGAACGAAAGCATTAATGCATCGAATATGGCACTATTAACTTGATTTTCCGGCTGCCCCTTAGGATCAATCCGCCGGAAGGCCTCGTCACCGAATACATCAAACACCTTCTGAATGGTCTGCTCAAAAGCCAGGCGATGGGATTGAATCAAAATTCCATCAAATGTCCGCCCGCTGTCAAGATAATTATCCAAATGACGAGTAAATCGACCGCGAAATTCCTCAGCGCCAAAATGAAATGCAAGAAAACGAAGAATCAACTCAGCATCCCGCATTCTCTTGTCGGGCGTATCCGCCTTTCTAATTCGGAGAAATACGGGATTATTACACAGATCTATTACAGCATCATTCAAGGCGCCACGATACGTTGAGTTTCTTAGCTCCTGACGATTCAGGCTCACCGTGGCAGTGTTCAGGCGCTCGAACACGTCAAATCGAATGTCTGGATGCGACTCCTTTAATATAACTATGCATCTGATGGTCCTGGATCGAATTAATCTCTGATCCGCCGGAGGCAACTGATGGAAGCGTTTTTGATTGAGATCCGGGCGAACCTTGAGTCCGCGGAGCGGGAACTGATTATCAATAAACCTAAAAATAGCTGTTAAACGCTGCTGGCCGTCAACAACAGCATACGCCCCATCCTCGATCTCCGCAAAATAGCAGACTGGAATTGGCACATTTAATATCAGCGATTCGATCAACCGACTCGACTTAATATCGTTCCAAACACGCCTGCGCTGAAACTGATCCTGAAGAACGATAGAACCATCATTTATCTGAGAGTTTATCGAGCTCACAATAAAGTCAAACGGGTTCGTCTGAAGTTTTCGGTCGCGCGGAGGCACACCATTGTCAAAGAGCGGAATGTCCTCTTCGGGTTCATCCTCAATTGCAGTATCATTCTGAAGATCAGTTTGAGCTTCGATGTCCTGCTCGTCTGACATATGTCCCTCAAATGATGCTGATAACATAAGGTATGAAGGCCTCCGAGGAAGCCTTCTTAGTAAGCATAGGCTACTATCCGGATCCTGCAACGTCCAATTAGCAGACTTGGTTTTACGAGCACGACAGGCGCGTGTTTGTCAGAAGAAGGACCGCACCAGCCCGCCGATAAGCATGTTCCAGCCGTCGATGAGGATGAAGAACAGCACCTTGAACGGCAGGGCGATCACCGTCGGCGGCATCATCATCATGCCCATGGACATGACGAGCGTCGCGACGATCATGTCGATGACGAGGAAGGGCAGGAGGATGAGGAAGCCCATCTCGAAGCCGCGGCGCAGCTCCGAGATCATGAAGGCCGGGATGACGATGCGCAGGTCGATCGCCTCGCCCTCGGCGCGCGGCGCGAAGGAGCCGGCGGCGAGGTCGTCGAAGAGCTGCAGGTCCTTCTCGCGCACGTGACGCAGCATGAACTCGCGGAAGGGCGCCGAGACCTTCTGGTAGGCCTCCTCGTGCGAGATCTGGTTCTCGGTGAGGGGCTTGAGGCCGTCCTCCCAGGCTTTGTCGAAGGTCGGCGCCATGACGTAGAAGGTCATGAACAGCGCGAGCGAGATCATCACGATATTCGCCGGCGTGCTCTGCAGGCCGAGGCCCGAGCGCAGGAACGACAGGGCGATGACGAAGCGGGTGAAGCTCGTCACCATGATGAGCAGCCCCGGCGCCAGCGACAGCACCGTGAGCAGCACGATCATCTGCACGATGCGGCCGGTCATCGCGCCCTCGCCGCCCGGCAGGAGCTGGCCGAGGTCCGGCAGCTGGTTGTTGGCCTGGGCGAAGGCGGCACCCGCCATCAGGGCGACGATCGGCAGGGCGAGCCCTGCGGCGAGGAGCGGTCGACAACGCAACTTCATGGACCGGGTACCCTTCACTGCACGATCATCGTCTCGATGAGCAGCTCGCGCACGCGCCCGTCGGCGCGCACCCGGGCCCGCTCGTTGAGGTCTTCGCGCAGATGCTGCAGACCGCTCGGCCCCTCGATCTGGGCCAGTGTCAGCGTCTTCACATAGGCCATCATGTCCTGGCGGATCTCGCCGCTCATGACGTCCGGATTCTCGATGGTGCCGTTGTCGAAGATGATGGAGGTCTCGAGGCGCACCCACACGTCGGCCGGCTCGGAGAGGTTCGCCACCACCGGCTCGAGCGTCTTGATGACGGTGTTGCCGGAATATTTGAGGGGCCGCGACGCGCTCTGCGCCGCTTCCTTCTCCGCATTGGCGAGGCGCTTGACGGTATTGGCGAGGTGGATGCCCGACAGGCTGCCGACGCCGAGCGCGATCAGCGTCAGCATGACGAGCGCGGGGAACCAGCGCTCGCCGCCGCCCCCCTCCTTCTTCCGCTTCTTCATCAACGGCGCCCGCGCCATGTGCCTGCCTCTCGCCTGCCTGCCGCGTCAGAACGGCACGATGAGATCGTAGATCTGGTGCCCCAGCGCCGGCTGCTGCACCTCCATGCTGCGCCCGCGCCCGCCATAGGCGACCCGCGCCTCGGCGATCTTGTCGTAGGCGATGGTGTTGTGACGCGAGATGTCGGACGGCCGCACGATGCCGGCGATGTTGAGGACGCGCAGCTCGTAGTTGACGCGCACCTCCTGCGAGCCGCTGATGAGCAGGTTGCCGTTCGGCAGCACCTCCGTCACCACCGCGGCCACCGTGAGCCGCAGCTTCTCGGAGCGGTCGATCTGGCCCTTGCCCTTGGTGTTCGAGCGCGAATTGATGGCGAGGTTGCCGAAGATCGAGTCGCTCGTGGTGCTGTTGCCGTAGCCGAGGTCGAGGCCGAAGTTGACGTTCGAGTTGCGCGAGCGGTCGCTCTCGTTGTCGAACTGGGCCTTGTCGTCCATCAGGATGGTGACGGTGATGACATCGCCGACCTGGCGCGCGCGCGGGTCGGCGAAGAGGTCGCGCGTGCGGCCGGACCACAGCGAATGATAGCTGCCCGGCCGCTTGTAGGCGGCATAGGCCGTCGTCGGCAGCGGCTCGCGCTGCACGTTGAGGCCGTAGCCCACCGGCGTCATATTGGGCTCGCGCCCGATCTCGTCCACCTTGACGGCGCAGCCGCCGGCGAAGAGCGCGAGGAGAACGGCGAAAGTGCCGCAAACGGTCGTCTTCATCACGATTTCTCCGCCGCCCGCTCGCGCGGTGCGCTGTCGATGAGCGTGCCCGTGAGCTGGGCGGCACGCCCCGGCTCCATCTCGTTCAGGATGGCGCTGGAGATGCGCGGGTTGAGCCTGGCGATGATGGCGGCCGCCTTTTCGTCCTTGAGGCTGGCGAGTTGCTGGGCGGCGGCGTCCGGCCGCATGCGGCTGAAGATGGCGACGAGCCCCTCGTCCGCCTGCTTCAGGAATTCGTTGCGCCGGCGCAGCCATTCCTCGTATTCGGCGCGCTTCTTCTCCAGCTGGACGATGCGCTGCTCGATGTCCTTCTCGAGCGAGGAGAGCG
This sequence comes from Chelatococcus caeni, assembly GCF_014196925.1. Classification (GTDB taxonomy): domain Bacteria; phylum Pseudomonadota; class Alphaproteobacteria; order Rhizobiales; family Beijerinckiaceae; genus Chelatococcus_A; species Chelatococcus_A caeni. The sequence continues at coordinate 233,505 of NZ_JACIEN010000008.1, forward strand.
TCTGCATCTGCCAGGCGAAGCGGGCGTCCGCCGCCGCGTCCGCCACATTGGCGCAATAGGGATTGGCACGGGCTGCCTCGGCCTGGGCACGCGCCGTCTGCACCGCATCCTGGGCCGCGGCTGCACCGCCGAAGCCGGCAATCGCAACCGCAACGGTGATCGTGGCGAACATGCGCATGATCAGCGACCTTTCTGCCCTGCCGCACGGGTTGACCATGTCTTCCCGCATCCTCTTTCCGCCTGTCCCTTCGCGCCGCACGCGGGCCTCACTGCACGACGAGGTCGGCCTGCAGGGCGCCCGACGTCTTGATGGCCTGCAGGATGGAGATGATGTCGCTCGGCTTCAGGCCGACCTGGTTGAGGCCGCGCACCAGCGTCTGCAGGTTGGAGCCCTCGATGATGCCGACGCGTCCCGTCTGCTCGCGCGCCTGGATCTCGGTGCGCGGCACGACCACCGTCGCCCCCTCCGCGAACGGCTCCGGCTGCGAGACCATGGGCGTTTCCGTGACCCGGACCGTCAGGTTGCCGTGGGTGACGGCGACGGTCGAGATCTGCACGTCGGCCCCGATGACGACGGTCCCCGTGCGCTGGTCGATGACGACGCGCGCCGGCGTATCCGGCGCCACCCGCAGCTCGCCGATCTCGGCGATGAAGCGCGCCGGGTTGATGTTGGCCGGCCGCTCCAGGACGACACTGCGGAAATCGCGCTCGCCGGCGACACGGCGGCCGAAGCGGCGCATGGAATAGGCGTTGATCGCGTCGGCGATGCTCGCCGCCGTCCGGAAATCCGGATTGTGCAGCTCGAGCACGAGCCGCCCGATGTCGCGCAGCCCGCCGGGCACCGTCCGCTCGACGAGCGCGCCGTTCGGGATGCGCCCGGCCGTCGGCACGCCCTGGGTCAGCGTCTCCGCCTCGCCCTGGGCGGAGAAGCCGGACACGGCGATCGGCCCCTGGGCGACGGCATAGACCTGGGCGTCGCCACCCGTCAGCGGCGTCACGAGCAGCGTGCCGCCGCGCAGCGACGTCGCATCGCCCATGGAGGACACGGTGACGTCGATGCGCGAGCCGACACCGGCGAAAGCCGGGATGTTGGCCGTCACCATCACCGCCGCGACGTTGCGCGTGCGCAGGTTGCTGCCGCGCACGTTGACGCCCATGTAGTCGAGCATCGACTGCAGCGACTGCTCGGTGAAGGGCGAGTTGCGCAAGGTGTCGCCCGTGCCGGACAGGCCCATGACGAGGCCGTAGCCGATGAGCTGATTGTCGCGCACGCCCTGGATGCTGGCGATGTCCTTGATGCGCGTCGCGGCCGGCGCCGGCCCGGCAAGGGTCAGCGCACCGGCGAGACAGGCCGCGATGGCGAGCACGAGCCGCTTCATGGCATGCCCACCCGGATCGACCCGTCCGGCTGCACGATGCCCGAGACGATGAGCCCGCTGTCGACGTTGCGCACGCGAATGAACTCGCCGGCGCCTGCCGACTGCAGGGGCGTCGCGAGCGCGGTGATGACGAGCCCCTCCGCCTCGAAGACGAGACGCGCGGCAACGCCGCGCTTGACGATCTCGGGCTCGCTCACCGCGTTGTAGGGGATCGGGTTGCCTGGCAGGAGCACGCGCCGGGCGCTCTTGCCGATCACCTGCCGGGCGTCCTCCACCGTGGCGAAGCGCGCCGTGTAGCCGGGCGGGAAGGCCCGTTCGGTCAGCATGCTCTCGGTGATGACGTCGCCCGGGCGGATGGTCGCCGCCGGCACCGGCAGCATGTCGGCCAGCGCAAGGGCCGGCGCGAACGCCGCCAGCACGGCGGCGAGGCCGGCCAGGAGCCTGGTCTGGCCGAACATGCGCGATGCCGTGCCGGTTGCCATGGTTTTCAGGAGCCCGATCAACGGATGCCCTTGGAGACGGTGGCCGCCATCTCGTCCGCGGCCTGGATGACCTTCGAGTTCATCTCGTAGGCGCGCTGGGCGCTGATGAGCTCGGTGATCTCCTTGACCGGATCGACGTTGGAGGCCTCGAGATAGCCCTGCAGGATCCTGCCGTAGCCCGGATCGCCGGCGACGCCGAGGACGGCGTCGCCCGAGGCGGTCGTCTCGCGGTAGAGGTTGTCGCCGAGCGGCTCGAGGCCCGCGTCATTGGCGAAATTCGCCATGACGAGCTGGCCGAGCTCCTGCGGCGCGTCCTCGCCCGCCACCTTGGCGAAGACCTGGCCGGTGGCGTTGACCGAGACCTCGATGGTGTTTTCCGGCACCACGATGTTCGGCTGGACGAGGTAGCCCTCGATGGTGACGAGCTGCCTGTCGGCATTCTTGTTGAAGGAGCCGGCCCGCGTGTAGAGCAGTTCGCCATCCGGCCCCGTGACCTGGAACCAGCCGCGGCCGTTGATGGCGAGGTCGAACTCGTTCGTCGTCTGGGTCAGCGGCCCCTGCCGGTGCACGTAGCGGATGGCCGCCGCCCGCACGCCGAGGCCGAGCGTCGCCCCTTCCGGGATCGGCGCCGTATCGGCGACGTTCGGAATGCCCTGCATCCGCTCGACCTGGTAGAGCAGGTCGGCGAATTCGGCGCGCGCCCGCTTGTAGGCCGTCGTGTTGATGTTGGCGATGTTGTTGGCGATGACCTCAACATTGGTCTGCTGGGCGTTCATGCCCGTCGCCGCGATGGCGAGTGCTCTCATCGGATCCTCCTCAGATCGCCATCCGGCTGATTTCCTGGTACGCCGAGACGACCTTGTCGCGGATCGCGATGGCCGTCTGCAGCGTCTGTTCGGCCGACATCACGGCCTGCACGACCTGCTGGACCGAGGCCTGGCCCTGGATGCCGGAGAGAGCCGTCGCCTCGCCGGTGCGCATGGTCTCCACCGCCTGGCCGGCGACCTGGGCCAGGATCTCGCTGAAGTTCGTCGTCTGGCGCACGGTCGCGGCGGCGTTCACCGCCTGCATCGCCGAGAGCCGCGCCTGGGAGATCGATTGCGTGCCGCCGAGGTTCGACGTCAGGGACGAGATCTGGTCAATCATGAGGAGCTTCTCAGCAGGTCGATCGTCATGGAGATCATCGAGCGCGCCTGCTTGATCATCTGCAGGTTCGCCTCGTACGAGCGATTGGCCTCGCGCATGTCGGCCATTTCGATCAGCATGTTGACGTTGGGATATTTGACGTAGCCGTCCGCATCGGCGGCCGGGTTGCCCGGCTCGTACTGGACGCGGAACGGCGCCTTGTCCTTGCCGACCCGGTCGACCTTGACGGTCGCGGCGCCGAGGGCACGGTCGAGCTCGCCCTTGAAGGTGACGGTCTTGCGCGCGTAGGGGTCGGCCCCGGCAGCCGAGCCGGTCGACTGCGCGTTGGCGATGTTCTCGGAGACGATGCGCAGGCGCACCGACTGGGCCTCGAGCCCCGCGGCGGAAAGGCGGGCGGAAGCCTGTAGCGGGTCGATCATCAGGATCCCTTCACGCTCATCAGGTACATGCGGTGGAAGGACCGCACGATGTTCGTGTTCAGCGAATAGCCGCGGTTGATCTCGGAAGCCTTGAGCATCTCCTGCTCGACGCTGACGCTGTTGCCCGAGTGCACGACCTCCCAGCTGTCGCCCTTGCCGACCTTCGTCGTCTTGGCGCCCGCCTCGTCGATGCTGATGTGCCGCGCGTTGGTGGCGGCGAGCGTCAGGCGCGTCTTGTCCATGACCTCGTCGAAGGGCACGACGTCCCGCGCCTTGTAGCCGGGGGTGTTGACGTTGGAGATGTTGCCCGAAACCGTCGACTGCCGGACCGAAAGCCAGTCGGCTTGGCGGGCCGCGACCTTGAAAAGATAGACAGGGTCCAACAGAACGCCTCCTACTGTCGAATGCCGAGGCGTTTATAGGTCGTTAACCTTGCACGAAGCTGTCTGGGGTCTTCCCCGAGGCTCAGCCGCAGAAGCTGCGGGCGTTCGGCGTCCACGCGCCGAAGCCGACGGCGACGAGGTTGGCGATGACACGGCAGACGTAGCGCTTCTGCGCCGCGTCGTTGTTCGGCCCCGCGTGATAGCGCGCCACCGCCATCGTCCAGGTTCCCTCGCGCTCTTTCAGCTCCTTGAGGAAGCGGGCCGCATATTCCACGTTGCGACGTGGATCGAGCATGCTTTCGAGCGAGGGGAAGCGATCGCTGTGGTAGTGATGGTTGATCTGCATGCAGCCGAGGTCGATCAGCTTGATGCCGTCACGGCGCGCTTCGTGGAAGCGGCGCACGGCCGCCCGCGCGTCCGGCGCGAAATAGGCCGTGCCGTGGATGTTCATGGCATAGGGCTGCATGGAGCCGCGCCGGCCGGTTTCCGTCAAGCCGACGGCATAGAGCACGCCGACCGGCACCCCGTACTTGGCGGCGGCCCGGGTGATCTCGCCTTCGCAGACGGAGCCGCCGCTGGCGGAAGCCCCCGCGCCGGCGCTGCTAGAGATAGATGCCGCCGCCGCTATCGCGATCAGAAGCCCGGCCCGCATGGCCATCGCCTTCTCCCTCACGCCGTGACCCGCGGGCCTGCTCCTCGCCCTGCGACGAGGACGCACCGCGCCCGCCACCGGAAGCCTCGCCATGGAACGCCTGCTGGCCGGCCGCCGACTGCTGGCCGCCGCCCTGCAGCGACTGGCCCGAGCCGGCATCGGCCGAGCTGATCTGGAGCGTCATCACCTCGGGCCGGTATCCAGCCGCGCGCAGAACGTTGGTCAGCGCCTCGCTGTCGTTCTGCAGCATCTGCACGGTGCGCGCGTCGCTGGCACGCATGTGCACCTCGATGCCGTCGCCGACGAGCCGCATGCGCACGCTCACGCTGCCGAGATCGGCCGGATGCAGCTGGATGTGCAGGACCCGGACCGGCCCAGCCGCCTGCTGTCCCGGCTGGGCCTGATGCGCCGCCGCCGTCGCCGCACCGGATTGCGCATTGCTGGACGACAGGCTGCGGACCTCGCCGGCGAGCCGCTCGCCGAGCCGCTGCAGGGTGGGAGCCGGCAGCCCCTCCCCTTGCCCGGCCCCGGTTCCGGTGTTCTGCACCTCGATCTTCGCGGCGCGCAGCGAAGCGGTTTCAGCCACCGGCACGGCCTGGCGCCGGCCCTCGCGCAGGCTGGCCGGCGGCGAGCTTTCGACGCGCCCCTTCAGCCGCGGCAGCGCCTCCTCGACCGGCTCGCCCTCGCCTGCCTGCGGCTTCACCGTGCCGACGGGCTCGAAATGTGTCTCGCGCCCGACCACCGTCATCTTCGGCAGGGGGCGCTCCTTGGGCTGTGGCGCGATATCGACGCCGAAGCCCTGCTTGGTGTCGGCAAGCTGCTTCGCCGTGGCGGAGCGCTCGTCGACGTCGGCCTCCGGCTCGACGCCCGCCGCACCCTCGGGCTCCGCGCCGGCCTGTTTCGCCGGGGCCCGTTCCGCCGCCTGCAGGGCCGCTCCCTCGGCGACTGAGCGGGCCTGCCGTGCGGCCGCCTCGGCGCCGTCGCCCGCCTTTCCTTCTGCACCGTCCGGCGGCACATCGGCACCGTCGCCTTCGGCCGGGCGCGGATCGGGGGAAGCCGCGTCGTCGGCGGCGCCCGCCGCTTCCCCGAGCCGCTCCACCAGCGCTCGCAGCGTTCGCGCGGGCATGGCCTCGGCGCGGCCATCCTCCCGCGCCGCCGGGCCGCGCGCTCCCGCGCCCTGCACCTTCTCGAGGAGGGCGCGGAACGCATCTCCATCCTGCTTGCCGTGCGCCTCGCCCTTGGCGCCGTCGGCCGCCACGTCGCGCTGGGCCGGCATGCGCAGGAAAGACGGATCGAGCATCGTCATTCTTTGCCTCCCTGGACTCCCTCGAGCAGGGCGTCAACCGCCCCTATGAGCTCCTGCGCCCGTGTGATCGTAGGCGTCGGCTGCTGTACGACGGATGTTGGAACGGGCGCCGGTCGTGCCGGCTCCTCCGCCTGCACCGCCGGTCGAGGACCGGCGGGAGGCGATGCCGTGCGTTGCGGTGCCGGAGCCGAAGCGGGCCGCCCTCTCGGCGCCGGTCCGGGCGCCGCAGCGCCGGCCGCCGGCGCGGCCCTCTCGCCGATGCGGGCCTGCCCGGGCTTCGCCTTCGGATCGGCTTTCGCCTGCGGCGCTGGTGCGATCGGCTCGTCGGGCTCCGCCGCCTCCGGCAGGGCGGCCGGCCACTGCCGGATATGCCGGGCCAGCCCCTGCGCGATGTCGAGCAGCTCGACGTCGGCCGCCGACAGGCGCGTCCGGTCGATGCGACGCAGCTCCGCGCGCGCTTCGTCATAGCCGGCTTCCGTCACGATCATCGCCGCGGCCTGGTAGAGGCGCGCCCGCTCGGCCGGCTCCTCGCCGGGAGGCGAGAGTGCCAGCGCCTGCTGGGCCGTATGGATCGCCGCCTCGATGCGGCCCTCGTAGACCGATGCGCGCGAAACGAGCAGGTAGAGGTCGCGCCGGGTCGCGGGGTCGAGGCTCGAGAGCATCCCGTCGAGACGGCCGAACCGTTCCCGATCCTTCGTGAAGTCGAGGCGCGTCAGGGCCGCGGCGAAGCGCTGCTGGAAATTGCCGGCATAGACCGAATGCCGGTAGCGGCGCATGTAGCGCTCCGCCAGCATCTCGAAACGATCGAGGTCGCCGAGTTGGCTGGCGACGAAGATCTCGCGGCGCATGGCCGCCTCCTCCACCAGCGTCCCCGGCATCAGCAGACGGGCGACGGCCAGCATCTCCATGGCCTCGGCCGGCTTGTCGCGCACGAGCAGCGCCGCCTTGACGAGGGCGATCTGCCCGCCGAGCCCCGGCGCCAGGCCACGCGGCGCCACCGGCTGGAGCAGGCTGCGCGCCTCGTCCTCCCGCCCCTCGACATAGGCGAGCGCGCCGAGGAGCAGCCGCTCGTCCACATTGGGCCGCAGCTCGAAGCCGAGGAGATGACGGATGACGCTCGGCTGGCCGCCGCTCAGCAGGTAGACGACGGCGGCGCGCGCGTTCCGCGGCTCCTGCCAGACCGTGGCCGGCGCCGCCATGAAACGCTCCTCGATCAGCTTGAGCAGCGCACGCTGACCCGTATGAGCCGCCGTCGAGCCTGCCGCGATCTGATCCTGCATGCGCTGCAGCGTACGCACGAGCTCGTACGGCTGCGCCTCCACCTCCTCGCCCACGGCCGGTACGACCACGGCAAGCGCGATGAAGCCGGCAAGAACGGTTGCGGCCAGCGCCCTCACGGGCTCTCCTCCTTGAGGAGGATCTCGATGCGCCGGTTCTCCGCCGCATTCGGATCATCGGGAACCTTGAGAAGACGGTCCGCGTGACCCTCCACCCGCTCGACCCGGCTGTCCGACAACCCGCCACGCACCAGCATGTAGACGGCCATGTGCGCGCGCGCCGTCGACAGGCGCCAGTTGTCGTAATCCGCCGAGCGGAAGGGGCGGCCATCGGTATGCCCGCGCACGACGACCTTGCCCGGACGCTTCGACAGCGTCTCGGCGATGCGTTGCATGATGCGGACCACCTGCGGCTGCGGCTCGGCCGAGCCGATGGCGAACATGCTGAAATTGGCCTCGTCGGTGAGGCTGATCAGCGTGCCCTCGCCCGACTTCTCGATCTGCAGATGGGGCACGGCCGCCCCCTCGCCGGAGAAGGCCGCCTGCAGCTCCTGCCGAAGGGCCGCCAGTTCGTCGCCGGCCTCGGCAACCGCAGCGGCCTTTTCACCGGCCGCGCTCTCGCTCGTCGCGGCCGGGACACCCGCCGCATCGCGCGCCAGCGCGTCCGGCTTGGCCGCTTTCGGCGTCTCGTTCACGGTGCGCGGCTCACCAGGGGTTTCCTCGCGCGCCGGCCCGAGCGGCACCGTTCGCCAGTAGGTCGGATCGAAGGGATCGCGATGGGCCTCCCCGCCGGTGATGCCGATCTCCGCCGTCTCGCCCATGACAAGGTCGACGCTCGTCGGCACCGGCTTCGGATCATTGGTCGCGGCCGCCTCGGACGCGAGCTGCGCCAGGATGGCGTAGGGGTCCTGGAAGAGGGCGCTGTCCTTGTACTTGGCCTGGGGTGCCTGCGCGCTGCGGTTGGCCGTGCCCTCCCCGGCGCTCTGCCCCTGCTCCCGGGCCTGGCGGCCGTCGTTGTTGCCCGCGCCCGGCCCCTGGCCGGGCTGCACGTTGAGCGGCTGGCCCTGGTTGTCGGGCTCGCCCGAGGGGTGGCCGACCGTCGGGTCGCGCAGCCCCTTCCGGTCCGTGACGCTGTCGGCGAGCTTGAGCGGGTTGAAGTATTTCGCAACCTCGCTGCGCGTCGTCTGGTCGGTCACGTTGATCAGCCACATGACGAGGAAGAAGGCCATCATCGCCGTCATGAAGTCGGCATGGGCGATCTTCCACACGCCGCCGTGGTGGGCTTCCTCTTCGTCGAGCTGGCGCCGGACGAGGATGATTTCGGAAGGGGTCTTGTCGTTCATGACGCGTCCTGCCCAACGGCTGTCGCAAGCTCGGCCGCCCAGTCGGCGAGCCGCGTTTCGATGACCGTGTCGTCGGCGACGACACGCACGTCCGGCCCGGACCCGGCCACGAAGCGGACGGAGGCCGCGAGATCGCCGAGGTGGCTGCCGAGTGCCGCGGCGAGGTCGTCCGACGCGCTGATCTCGATCAGCTCGTGGCGCGTCGTCTCTGCCAGCGTGCGCACGGCATCGGCGAGCGCGGCGAGCGAGCGCTGGCGCTGGGCCTGCTCCAGGAACGGCGTCAGCGTCCGCGCAAGGGCGGCGGAAAGCCGCGACTGCATGGCGTCGAAGGCGGTATGGATCGTCCCGGCAAGGGCCTCCCCCTCCGTTCGCGCCCATTCCGCCCGCGCGGCGGCCAGCTGCTCCTGGAACTGCTCGCGCTCCACGCGCAGCTTGTCCTCCCAGGCGGCCTCGGCGGCGGCCCAGCCTTCGTTGCGTCCCTTGTCGAGCGCCTGGGCGATCATGACCTCCGTGTCACGCGTCGGCGGCTGCACGAAGGGCGGAGGCCCGGCACGCCGGGGCGCCGGCTGTGGCAGCCGGCGCTCCTCCGCGTCGAAATCGATGAGAAAGCTGACCAGGGGCGGTCGCGGCATCAGGCGGCATCCTCCTGATACAGCCACTGCTTGAGGATGGCCGCCGCCTGTTCCTCACTGAACTCGACCATCTGCTCCAGGCGCCGCTGCGGCGACTGGTTCATGCGGATGGTCAGCTCCTCGATGAGATTTGCGCCTTCGGCCGGGCCGGCGAGCTGCGGCACCTCCGCCCCCGGCGGCAGGGCCGGGTCGCCTGCCGCTGCGGCCACCTGCGTCTCCTCGGCCGGCGGGCGGGCGAGGATGGCGGTGACGGCCGGCCTCAGGCCGAACCAGATGACGAGCAGCGCGACGACGAGAATGGTCGCGGCATTGATGAAGTTGCCGGACTGGCGCACCAGGAGCTCGCCGATGCCGATGGGCGGGACAGGCTCGAGATTGCGCGAATCGGCGATGAAGCTGACGGACGACACCTTGACCTGGTCGCCCCGGTCCGTGACCGTCCCCGCCGCCGATGCGACCAGCTGCTCGATCTCGCGGATCTGCTGGTCGACGGCCGCGTCGTTCGCCCCCTCGCCGGCGAGGGACGCGAGGCGCTCGCGGTTGACCAGCACCGCGATCGACAGCCGCTCGACGCGGTAGCCGTCCCGCACGGTCTCCACGGTCTTGCTGGAGATCTCGTAGTTCGTGACCTCCTCGCGCCGCTGGTTGTCCTCGCTCGACACCTCGCCGCCGTTGGCCTGCACCTGCTCGTTGGGCAGGTTCTGCTGCACGGTCGCCGGGTTCTGGTTGTTGCTGTTCTGCGAGACCTCGGTCTCGCGGATGGTGCGGATCGACCGCTCCACCCGCGACTCGGGATCGTAGATCGTCTCGTTGGTGCGCGTGCGGTCCGTGTTGAGGCGGGCGGCGACGCTGACCTCGAAATTGCTGAGGCCGAGATAGGGAACGAGGGTCTTGCGGATGTTGTCCTGGATCTCGAGGCTGACGGTGCGCTCGAGATTGGCCATCCGCCCCGTCGCGGCGCTGGCCGCGTCGTCGCCGGCAAGCACCAGCGTGCCGTCGGTGTTGAGCACCGTCACCCTGTCGATCTGCATGCCCGGAATGGCGGCTGCGACGAGGTGGCGGATGGCGCGCGCCGGCGTGACGCTGTCGGCCGTCTCCGTGCGGATGACGACGGAGGCGGAGGCGGGCTGCTCCTCGCGCCGGAAGGAGCCGCGGTCCGGCAGCACGATGTGCACGCGCGCGGCCTTGATGCCGCTCATCGTCTGGATGGTGCGCGCCAGTTCCCCCTCGAGCGCGCGCACGCGCGTCACCTCCTGCATGAAGGAGGTGAGGCCGAGCGAACCGAGGTCGTTGAACAGCTCATAGCCGGAGTTGGCGCTCTGCGGCAGGCCCTTCTCGGCGAGCAGCATGCGCGCGCGGGCCGTGTTGCCGTAGTTGACGAGCACCGACGTGCCGTCGGCGCTGACGTCGAAGGGGATGCCGGCGTCCTTGAGGACGGCGCCCATGCGCGACACGTCCTCGCGCGTCAGGCCCGTGTAGAGCGGCTCCTGCTGCGGCCGGCTGAGATAATAGGCGCCGAGGCCGACGACGAGGAAGACGGCAAGGCCGATGAAGCCGAGCGCGATCAGACGCCGCGTCCCCAGTTCCCGGATGTTGGCCCAGAGCTGTTCGGCCTGTGCACGAGAGGTCATGAACTGCTTCTTGCTCCTGCCAAAAGTGCTCTTGTCGCCCTTGCCGCGCGGACCGCTGCGGCTTTGGGCGAGAGGCGAATGCCCCGCATCCCACCGCGACGCTGCAGCGCACAACGCCGCATTGTGGTGCCGCAGTCTCCCCCGCGAACCTTGTCCGGAGGTTGCAAAGAAAAAGGCCGCGCCCGGCGGGCGCGGCCTTTCGCATTCGGCAAAGCGTCAGTATTAGCCGCGGAAGAGCGACAGGACGTTCTGCATGGAGGAGTTGGCGATCGAGAGCGCCTGAATGCCGAGCTGCTGCTGCACCTGCAGCGCCTGCAGCTTGGTGGATTCCTCTTCCATGTTGGCGTCGACCAGCTGGCCGATGCCGCGCGTGATGGCGTCCGACAGCGCGTTGACGAAGTCGTTCTGGATGTCGACGCGGTTCTTGATCGAGCCGAGGTAGGACGCAGCGTCCGTCAGCTCCTGCAGGGCATCGTCGACAGCCTGGGTCAGACCTTCGAGGTCGGCGAGGTCGTTGGCCTCGTTCGTCACGCCGGAGATGTCGAAGTCGGAGACCGACGTGCCGGTGATGTTGCCGCCCGCCGAGAAGCCGGCGCTGCGGTCGAGGTCGAAGATGCCGAGGTTACCGTTCGCATCGAACAGGTGCATCTTGGAGATGTCGATGTCGATCTTGTCGATCGTCACGACACCACCGGCGCGCGAGAACGAGGCGACAACGGCGCGGATGTTGTTGTAGTCGGCAGCGCTCGAGTCGACGTCGAGCCAGTTTTCGCCGTTGAACACCGCCGACGAGGCAGAGGCCTTGAGCTGGTTCTGCAGGTCCGAGATCTCGGTCTGCACCTTGGCGCGGTCGACACCGGCGTCACGGGCAGCGACGAGCTTCTTCTTGATCTCGGTGACGATTTCCTTCGTCGTGTCGAGCGCGGTGTACATCGTGTCGATGGTCGCGGCGCCGAGACCGATGGCGTCCTTCACGGCCGAGAGGGCGGCGTTGTCGGACTTCATGGTGGTGGCGATCGACCAGTAGGCGGCGTTGTCCGACGCCGTCGACACGCGCAGGCCCGTCGAGATGCGGTTCTGCGTGCCGGCGAGGTTCTTGTTGGTGGCCGTCAGCGTCTGCAGGGCAGTCATCGCCGAGGCATTGGTCAGCAAGCTGGACATGGCTTTCGTCCCTTCACAGTAGGATGTGGATTGTTTCAAAGGGACATGCCGGGCTCACACCGGCATAGCGAAGCGGCTTCATGCCTTTGAGGGGCGCCGCGGCACAGCGCAGCCTCAATCCGCTATAGGTGAGCCGAGATTAGAAGGGCAAGCTTGTGCGAGGCTTGCGTGGTGGCGGGTGCCGGCACTGCGGGACACAGGGAGCCGATCATCCCTGCCACCCTACATACAAACATCCAGCCTATGACAGCACTGAGCCAGCTATATGTCGTCATGGCCGGGCTTGTCCCGGCCATCCACGCCCCCCAACGTTGCCCGACGGTTCAAGGCGTGGATGCCCGCGACGAGCGCGGGCATGACGCCGGGAACCGCCGTTCAGGTATCTTGGCTGGGAGTGCAGCACACCCTGCCTATTCGTCTTGGCCGGGCTTGTCCCGGCCATCCACGCCCTCCAACGTTGCTCGAGGTTCCAGGGCGTGGATGCCCGCGGCAAGCGCGGGCATGACGCCGGAAACCGCCGTTCAGGTATCTTGGCTGGGAGTGCAGCACACCCTGCCTATTCGTCTTGGCCGGGCTTGTCCCGGCCATCCACGCCCTCCAACGTTGCT
>NZ_JACIEN010000008.1:246021-250749 GCF_014196925.1 Chelatococcus caeni
CTCGAGGTTCCAGGGCGTGGATGCCCGCGGCAAGCGCGGGCATGACGATGGGGAAGTGCTGCGCTTCGCAACCCCCGCTCCGGCATCCGTCAATCGAACCGCCGCGCAGCCGTGGCGGATACTTATGGAAGCATCCTCATAGAAAAAGGCCGCGCTTCTTGCGAAGCGCGGCCCCTTCACGGTGCAGCTTACCGTCGTCTTAGCGGAAGAGCGACAGGATGTTCTGCGTCGAGGAGTTGGCGATCGAGAGCGCCTGGATGCCGAGCTGCTGCTGCACCTGCAGCGCCTGCAGCTTGGTGGACTCTTCTTCCATGTTGGCGTCGACCAGCTGGCCGATGCCGCGCGTGATGGCGTCCGACAGCGCGTTGACGAAGTCGTTCTGGATGTCGACGCGGTTCTTGATCGAGCCGAGGTAGGACGCAGCGTCCGTCAGCTCCTGCAGCGCGGCGTCGACAGCCCCGGTCAGACCCTCGAGGTCGGCGAGGTCGTTGGCCTCGTTCGTCACGCCGGAGATGTCGAAGTCGTAGACCGACGTGCCGGTGACGTTGCCACCCGCCGAGAAGTCGGCGCTGCGGTCCTTGTCGAAGATGCCGACGTCGCCGTTCGCATCGAACAGGTGCATCTTGGAGATGTCGATGTCGATCTTGTCGATCGAGACCGCACCACCGGCACGCGAGAACGAAGCGACGACAGCGCGGGTCGCGTTGTAGTCGGCAGCGCTCGAGTCGACGTCGAGCCAGTTTTCGCCGTTGAACACGGCCGACGAGGCCGAGCTCTTGAGCTGCTTCTGCAGGTCCGAGATCTCGGTCTGCACCTTGGCGCGGTCGACACCGGCGTCACGGGCAGCGACGAGCTTCTTCTTGATCTCGGTGACGATTTCCTTCGTCGTGTCGAGCGCGGTGTACATCGTGTCGATGGTCGCGGCGCCGAGACCGATGGCGTCCTTCACGGCCGAGAGAGCGGCGTTGTCGGACTTCATGGTGGTGGCGATCGACCAGTAGGCGGCGTTGTCCGAAGCGCTGGACACGCGCAGGCCCGTCGAGATGCGGGTCTGCGTCGCGGTCATGTTCTTGTTGGTGGCCGTCAGCGTCTGCAGAGCAGTCATCGCCGAGGAATTGGTCAGCAAGCTGGACATGCTTTCGTCCCTTCACATTGAGATGTGGATTGTTTGAAAGGGACATGCCGGATTTGAACCGGCATAGCGGAGCGGCATCATGCCTTCGAGGCGCAAGCTAGGACCGCCTCAATCCGCTATGTTTTCCACCTTAGCTTGCAAATATTACCGGTTTGTTGCCATGCGTGCACGCCCAAAATAAAAACGCTCCCCGCGCCGGCTGGCGCGGGAAGCGCTTTCAAGGGGATAAGGGACGTGCGGCGTGTCAGCCGCGGTCGACGAACATGTAACCCATGTAGCGCTTGGCCTCGATCGGATCGTAGCCGAGCCGCTCGCGCAGTTTCTTGCGCAGCTTGCTGACGTGGCCTTCGACCACGCTCTCTTCCACGGCCTCGTTGTAGATGCCGTAGATGGCGTTGAAGAGCTGCATCTTGCTGACGCGCCGGCCGCGGGCCCGCACCAGATATTGCAGGATGTGACGCTCGCGGCGCGGCAGCGTCACCGGCTCGCCGTCGATCTCCGGATCGCGGCCGTCATAGAAGACCTTGAGCCGGCCGATCGTGGTCTTTTCCTCGGCGGTGTTCACGCGCCGCCACACGGCCTCGGCCCGCGCCAGGATCTCGCGGACATGGACCGGCTTTCGGACCACGTCGTCGATGCCGGCGGTGAAGAGTTCGAGCGTCTGCTCCAGCGAGCGCGTCTCGCTCAGCGCGATGATCGGCGCGCGGCTGTGGTTGCGGATGAGCTCGGGATAGCTCGAGCGGTCGGCGAAGTCGCCGAGCACGAACCCCTGCACCGCATTGAGATCCACCGTCGATGCCGTCTCGAGCCATTCCCGGAACTCGCCCGAGTAGAAGCCCATGGACGGCACGCCTTCGCGTCCGAAGCTTGCCACATAGCCCGATGTGACAAGTTGCCTTTCGTCAACAACGATATACACAGCCTGACCCCCCAGCCCGTTCGAAAAATCAGTCATCACGTCACGCCCGGCCAATCATAGCCAGGTACGCACCACTGATTTACTTAGATAAGGCGACATATATCGTTTGGTTATTACATTTATATAATAGATACGTATTTATTTCTTGTTGTTGCCCGTTCCGTATTCCCTCTTCGCGAGAGAGGGTACGCACTTCCGCCCCGCGCATCATCGCCAAAAGCGACAGGCAATGCCCGGACAAGCCTGGGCATGGAAGATGCCGCCACATGAAGCGGCGGCTCGTTCATCGACGGCGGAACACCAACAGCGCCAACGACCCTGAAGCCCCATTCGCGACACTTGAAGCGGCCGCGTAAACAGCGAATCAGCAATCCAAGAATTATTAATCGCCCGTTAAGGGTCAATACGTTTTGTATCGATTTGGAATGCATGTGCTCCACTGAGTCATTTTTGCATCGCTTCGTTACAATTATCGTTAAAATTTTAACGACGGCTCTTCGCTACCAGCGCGCGAAAAGCGCCTGGAACACGCCGCCTCATCGGGACTCGATTGCCCGAATGCATTGGCCTTCAAGCCCGCAACCGCAGATGCGTGCCGGCGCGCGGCGGAAAGGACCCGCTTGAGGATGTCTCCGCGGCTCGCCCGAGGAGCTTTAGCAACGGCGCATGCGGCCGTGCCCCGACAGGCGGCGCCACCGCCCGTCGATGGTCACCCGCGGCGGGCGCGCACCACCGATGTGACAGCCGCGCTCCAGGCGACGGGGACGGCGCGCGTCACGCGCCCGTCAACACTCTGCAGATCGGCGAGCCCGGCGCGCATGACCCTGCGCACGATGCGCAGGTAACCGCGGCCCTGGCTGGTGATCACCACGGCCTCGCGGCCGACGAGGCTCGAGAGAGGATCCCCCGCCCGGTCGCAGACGACGATGTCGCCAGGATCGTAGCGCGGCTGCAGCGCGGTCCCCACGATGCGGAAGCCTATGGCCTGTGGCGACATGGCGACGGGCGTCTCGACGCTGAAGACCGGCCGCGGCGGCCCGGCCCTTAGCCGGCGACGGACATTGCCGTCGTCGCCGACTTCCCCGGCGATGTCGAGATGATGCCGCCGGGGTTGCCGGCCCTCGCCCGTCAGCAGCCAGGCGAGGCTGACGTTGAGATGCGCCGCGTAATGCTCGGCGACGGTTGCCCGGATGCCGCGCAGGCCGTTCTCATGGGCCCGATAGGTCACCTCGCTCCAGCCGAAGGTCCGTGCCGCCACAGCCGCGCTGGCAAAGCCGGCGCGGCGCCGTGCCGCCCTGAGGCGCTGAGCGATGCTTTTCTCGGAAATCATTCCGGCCTCCCGCAGAAGGCCGGGCAGGAACGAGACGCCGCAGGACGACGCAACTTCCGCCCCCCAATCATTAAGGACGCCTGCTCGAAGTCGAGCGGCGCCTATCTATAAGTGCTTGATATTAAAAGCTTCCACAGGGGGCGACAAGCCGGATCGACGAGCGCCGATCAAGTCGCATGCACCAGCAGAGGCCGACGGATCTACACGTTTCAAATACAAAGCGGCACGCCCCGTTTCCGGCGGGGCGTGCGCCATAGTCCTATTCCAGCAGATGCCGAGCGGACTACTGCTCGGCAAAGACCGCTTCGATCTTGCCCTTCAGCGTCTGCGCGTTGAACGGCTTGATGATGTAGTTGTTGACGCCGGCCTTCTTGGCGGCGACGACGTTCTCGGACTTCGCCTCGGCGGTGACCATGATGAAAGGCGTGTTAGCGAGCTTCTCGTCAGCGCGAACCTGCTTCAGGAGCTCGTAGCCCGTCATCGGCTCCATGTTCCAGTCACTGATGACGAGGCCATAGTCGCGCTCCTTCATCTTGGCGAAGGCCTCGGTGCCGTCGGCTGCCTCGTCGACATCCTGAAAGCCGAGCTGCTTCAATAGGTTGCGGATGATGCGAACCATGGTCTTATAATCGTCGACCACGAGGATCGGCATCGAAAGATCAAGCGCCATAGTTCACTCCACCGCTTTGCACTTTGTTGACAGGGGCGCATTTCGCTGCGCGGAGACTCTTGCAGAAAACTTGCACGAAGCTTGCATGACGGAAGCCGGACCGTTTGCCTTGGTTGAAGCCGAGCACGTATAGTAACGGCCTGAATTGACCAATCCTTAAAAAGGGAGGTGCCGATGACTGCGGGCCATCGGCCGTTTCGCATCGAATCCATGGTCGAGACCGGTTTCGGCGACACACTCATGGGGAGCCCGGCGGTGTCGGTGCAGCTCGAGCAGATCACGCAGCAGCTCGCCGAGCTGCGCACCCTGGTCGAAGCCATCAACAGCCGCGACGAGCGAATCGGCCAGATCTCGGAAGGCGGCGCCTTCTGGCAGGACGTCGACGCCATCCAGCGCAGCATCCAGAAGACGAAGCTGGAGCTTGCGACGCTGCATGCCAAGGGCCTGCGCGGCGAGCAGAAGAGCCGCGTGACGGACGAGCTCGACGCCGTCGTCTCCGACACCGAGAGCGCCACGGAGACGATCCTCTCCTCGGCCGAGGCCATCAACGACGCCACCGGCGTGCTGATGGAGCAGCTCAGAGTCCGTTTGAGAATGGTGTCAGTGGCTGATCCTGCGCAGCAGCAGGCTTCCCATGGCGACGTGGATCATGGCCTCGGACACGTCGATGCGCT
>NZ_JACIEN010000009.1 GCF_014196925.1 Chelatococcus caeni
CCGGTGCTGCCGGCGGAGGAGCGGGCGGCGGTGCTCGGGCGGGTGGAAGACACGGCCCGGCCGGTGCCGGCGCGCAGCCTGCCGCAGCTGATCGCCGAGGCGGCGCGGCGGCGGCCGGAGGCGACGGCGCTGATCGCGGGCGAGGAGCGCCTGAGCTACCGGGAGCTCGAAGAGCGGGCGAACCGGCTGGCGCATCATCTGCGCGGGCGCGGCGTTCGGCCGGAGGGGCTGGTGGCGCTGGCGCTGCCGCGGGGCGCGGCGATGGTAGTGGCGCTCCTCGGCGTGATGAAGGCGGGCGGGGCGTATCTGCCGCTCGATCCGGACTATCCGCGGGGGCGGCTGGCGGACATGCTGGCGGATGCGGGCCCGGCGCCGGTGGTGACGCTCCGCGCGACGGCGGCGGCGCTCGGCGAGGTGCTCGCCGGGCGGGAGGTGATCTGTCTCGATGCGCCGGAGATCATCGCGGCGCTGGCGGACGAGCCGGACACGGCGCCGGACGAGGCCGGCCACGACCTCGCCCATCCGGCCTATGTCATCTACACCTCGGGCTCAACCGGACGGCCAAAGGGCGTCGTCGTCACGAGGGCCGGGCTCGCCAATTTCCTCGCCGGGATGCAGGACCGGCTCGGCTTCGCCGCGACGGACCGGCTCGTCAGCGTCACGACGCTTGGCTTCGACATCGCCGTGCTGGAACTGTTCGGCCCGCTCCTTCGCGGCGGCACGGTCATCCTGCCGCGGCCGGAGGAGGCACGCGATCCGGAAGCCCTGCGCCGGCTCATCGTGACCGAGCGCGCCACGATGGTGCAGGCGACGCCCTCCCTGTGGCGGGCGCTCGTCGATGCGGGCGAGCTGCCGCCGGTCAGGATCCTCGTCGGCGGCGAAGCGCTCGACGGCGACCTCGCCGAGGCGCTGCTGGCGACGGGATCCGAGGTCGTCAATCTCTACGGGCCGACGGAAACGACCATCTGGTCGACGGCCGGCACGGTCAGGCGCGGCGACACGCGCCCGCCGCCGATCGGCGCGCCGATCTGGAACACGACGCTGCATGTGCTCGACCCGGCGCTGCGGCCCGTCGGGCCCGGTGTCGCCGGGGAGCTTTATATCGGCGGCTTCGGCCTCGCCCGCGGCTATCGCGGCCGGCCGGACCTGACGGCCGAGCGCTTCGTCGCCGACCCCTTCGGGCCGCCGGGAGCGCGCATGTACCGCCCCGGCGACATCGTGCGCCGGCGCGCCGATGGCGAGCTCGTCTTCGTCGGCCGGGCGGACCAGCAGGTGAAGATTCGCGGCCATCGCATCGAGCCGGGCGAGATCGAGGCCGTGCTCAACACCCATGCCGCCGTCGCGCGGGCCGTGGTCATCGCGCGTGAGGACAGGCCGGGCAACCGCCGGCTCGTCGCCTATTGCGTCGCCCGGGCGGGGACGGCCATCGACGGCGAGGCGCTGCGGGCCCATGCCGCGGCGCAGCTTCCGGCGCATATGCTGCCGGCGGCCTTCGTCATGCTGGACAGCCTGCCGCTGACGCCGAACGGCAAGCTCGACCGGCGCGCGCTGCCGGCGCCGCAGCTCGCGCCCGTCGGCACCACGCCCCCGCGCAACGACCGCGAGGCCTTGCTGTGCCGTCTCTTCGCCGAAGTGCTCGGCCTCGAGGCCGTGGGCATCGACGACGGCTTCTTCGCCCTCGGCGGGCATTCGCTGCTGGCGACGCGGCTAGTCAATCGCATCAGGCAGGAAGCGGGGATCGAGCTCACGCTGCGCGACCTCTTCGAGCGGCCGACCGTGGCCGACCTTCTCGGCGCGCCGGCCGCTGCCGCCGGCGGCATGCTCGACGTGCTGCTGCCGTTGCAGCCGCGCGGCAGCGAGCCGCCGCTCTTCTGCATCCATCCCGGCTACGGCCTGTCCTGGTCCTATGCGGGCCTTGCCCGGCAGCTGGGGCCGGATGTGCCGCTCTACGGCCTGCAGGCCCGCGGCTTCCGCGCCGGCGAGGCCCTGCCGGCGACCGTTGAGGCGATGGCGCGCGACTATCTCGGCCAGATCCGGGCGGTGCAGCCGCGCGGCCCCTATCGCCTGCTCGGCTGGTCCTTCGGCGGGCTCGTCGCGCAGGCCCTGGCGACGGCGCTGGAGCAGGCGGGCGAGACGGTGGCGCTGCTCGCCGTTCTCGACAGCTATCCGCTCGCCGACTGGCGCGCACCGCTGCGGATGGACCGGGACAGCGCCCGGGCCGCGCTGCTCGACCTCATCGGCTATCGTCCGCCGGAAGGCGAAGAGGACGGCACGGAGGGCTGGGAGGCGGTGCGCGCCTTCCTCGCCCGCA
This sequence comes from Chelatococcus caeni, assembly GCF_014196925.1. GTDB lineage: Bacteria > Pseudomonadota > Alphaproteobacteria > Rhizobiales > Beijerinckiaceae > Chelatococcus_A > Chelatococcus_A caeni. The sequence continues at coordinate 2,312 of NZ_JACIEN010000009.1, forward strand.
CGCAGAATCCCCTTGCGACGCTGCGCCCGGAGGATTTCGAGCGCATGCTCGCCGTCGCCAACAACAACGCCCGCCTGGCCGGTGCCTTCCGGCCGCAGCGCTTCGCCGGCGACATCCTGCATGTCGCGGCAACGCTCGGGCGGGAGCCGGATGCGCCGACGGCCGAGGCCTGGGCGCTCCATGTCGCCGGGCGCGTCGTTTCCCACGACATCGCCTGCGACCACAATTCCATGACCGTTCCGGGGCCGCTGGCCGAGATCGGCGCGATCATCGCCGCCGCCCTTCGTAGCGCGCGGGCAGACGAATGACGGAGGACGTGCAGTGAACGCGAGGACCATGCAGCCGGAAGACAGCGTCGCCAGGGGCGGGCGCCCGTTCACCGGCGCCGAATACATCGCCAGCCTGCGCGACGACCGCTCGGTGTACATCAACGGCGAGCGCGTCGCCGACGTGACGACCCATCCCGCCTTCCGCAATTCCGTGCGCTCGCTCGCCCGGCTCTATGACGCGCTGCACGCGGACGAGCGCGAGGGCAGGGGCGAGCTCACCGTGGCGACGGACGCGGGCGAGGGCTTCACGCATCGCTATTTCCGCGCCGCCTGCTCGGGGGAGGACCTCGTCGCCCAGCAGCGCGCCATCGCCGGCTGGGCGCGGCTCTGCTACGGCTGGATGGGCCGCACGCCCGACTATAAGGCCTCGATCATCAACACGCTCGGCGTCAATGCCGACTATTACGGGCCTTTCGCGGACAATGCGTTGAAGTGGTATGCGCGGGCGCAGAACACGACGCTGTTCATGAACCACGCCCTCGCCAATCCGCCGATCGACCGGGCAAAGCCGGCGAGCGAGGCGCGCGACGTCTATGTGCGCGTCGAGCGCGAGACGGATGCCGGGCTCTACGTCTCCGGCGCCAAGGTGGTCGCCACCTCGGCCGCCCTCACCCATTTCAACTTCCTCAGCCATCACGCGACCGTGGCCAAGAGCGACCCGAGCATGGCCGTGATGTTCTTCACCGCCATGAACGCACCGGGCCTCAAGCTCTTCTGCCGCAACTCCTACGAATATGCGGCGCATGTCGCCTCGACGCCCTATGACTCGCCGCTCGCCTCGCGCTTCGACGAGAACGACGCCATCCTCGTGCTCGACAATGTCTTCGTGCCCTGGGAGAACGTGCTGGTGCACGGCCCGGCGCACCATCCGGTCAATTTCACGCTCGATTCCGGCTATCTGCACGGCACCTGCTTTCACGGCTGCACGCGCTTTGCCGTGAAGCTCGACTTCCTTACCGGCCTCCTGACCAAGGCCCTGCACGCGACGAGCGGCGATGAGTTCCGAGGCAACCAGGTGCTGCTCGGGGAGGTGATCGCGCTGCGGCACCTCTTCTGGTCCCTGTCGGATGCCATGGCGCTGAAGCCGCAGGCCTGGACCGGCGGCGCCGTGCTGCCGGGGCTCACGGCCGCGCAGGCCTATCGCGCCCTGGCGCCCGACGCCTATGGCCGGGTGAAGGAGATCGTGCACAAGATCGTCGCCTCGGCGCTGATCTATCTGCCGTCGTCGGCCAGAGACTTCCAGAACCCGGAGATCGACCCCTATCTCGCGCGCTTCGTGCGTGGCTCCAACGGCATCGGCTACAAGGAGCGCATCAAGATCATGAAGCTGATGTGGGATGCGGTCGGCTCGGAATTCGCCGGCCGGCACGAGCTCTACGAGCGCAACTACGCCGGCAACCACGAGGAGATCAAGCTGCAGCTGCCGGCGCTGGCGCGGGCCGACGGATCCATGGCGGCCATGCTGTCGCTGGTCGACCAGTGCCTCGGCGACTATGACGAGAACGGCTGGCTCACCGAGACGTGGCTGGCCTGAGCGGAAGTGAGAGGAGTGAGCGCATGGCCAATCCCTTCGACGATGAGGACGGCGTCTTCCTGGTGCTCGTCAACGACGAGGGCCAGCATTCGCTCTGGCCGTCCTTCGCGGACGTGCCCGCGGGCTGGCAGACGGTGCACGGGCCGGCCGCCCGCCAGGAATGCCTCGATTATGTGTCGGCCCACTGGACCGACATGCGCCCGCGCAGCTTGATCGCGGCCGAAGAGACGTGATCCATTGCGCCAACAGGCTCGGGGCTGCGGCTGATTCATGAAATTCTTCAGGCTTCTCTACGAAGAGGCGGGCGAGGGTCGCCTTCAGCTCCTCATCATCTCGCTCGTGCCGGGCATCGCCATGGCGCTCGTCATCGCGGTCGTCAGCACGGTGACGGACTACGAGCAGTCGGAGGGCCTGCAGTGGCAGCTCCTCGCCTTCTTCGTCCTCGGCTGCGCCGTCGTCCTGTTCACCATGAACAGGGCGCTCAACGCCATGACGGCAATCGTCGCCGGCTATCTCAGCCGCATGCGCATCCACATCGCCGACCAGGTGCGCAGCCTCAATCTCTCCGCCTTCGAGAACATCGGCATCGTCCGCATCCGCAATGCCGTCGGCCATGACCTGCAGACCGTGGAGGAGACGGCGCCGGCCGTCGTCGGGCTCATCTATTTCACGATGCAGCTCATCGTCTCGGCCATCTACATCGGCTATCTGTCGCCGACGGCCTTCGCCGTGACGATGGTGTTCCTCGCCGGCGCCGTCTATTTCTACCGGCGCAGCTATGCCGACGCGGAGAACCTGTGGCGACGCGCCAGCGCAGGCGAAGCGGCCTTCCACAAGAGCTTCGAGCACCTCCTCGGCGGCTTCAAGGAGGTGAAGCTCAACTCGAGCCGCAGCGAGGACCTCTACGCCAACTACATCGTCGCCCGCTCGGAACTGGTGGAAGACCTGCGCATCCGCTCCGGCAGGCGCTTCAACCACGGCCAGTCGATCAGCGACGTCTTCTTCTATGCCCTGATGGGGGCGATGGTCTTCGCCATCCCGCACTATGTCACCGACCTCTCGGTGCCCGGCAAGATCATCACCGTCATCGTCTTCTCGAGCGGCGCCATCACCAGCATCGTGCGCACCCTGCCCATGGTCTCCCGCGCCAACCTCGCGGTCGAGAGCCTCGAGGCGCTCGACGAGGAGTTCGCCCGGCGCGTCAAGGAGGCGGAGAAGCCGGTGATCACGGAGCCGGCCTCGCTCGGCAGCGGCCTCACCATGCGCCGGCTCGCCTATCGCTACGACGCGCGGGACGGCGAGCGCGGCTTCTCGGTCGGCCCCTGCGACCTCGACATCGACGCCGGCGAGCTCGTCTTCATCGTCGGCGGCAACGGCAGCGGCAAGTCGACCTTCGTCAAGCTGATGACGCGGCTCTACGAGCCGAGCGACGGCGTCCTCCTCTGGGACGGGGCGGCGGTCGCGAATGGCAATGTCGAGGCCTATCGCAGCCTGTTCTCGGTCATCTTCACCGATTTCCACCTGTTCGACCGGCTCTATGGCATCGACGACATCGACCCGGCCCGCGTGCACGCCCTGCTCAAGGACATGCAGCTGGCCGACAAGGTCGCCTTCCGCAACGGGCGCTTCAGCACCACCGACCTGTCGACGGGGCAGCGCAAGCGCCTTGCGATGATCGTCGCCCTGCTCGAGGAGCGGCCGGTCTGCGTCTTCGACGAATGGGCGGCCGACCAGGATCCGGATTTCCGGCGCAGCTACTACGAGGCGCTGCTGCCGCGCCTCAAGGCCGAGGGGCGCACGGTCATCGCCATCACGCATGACGACCGCTACTTCCATCTCGCCGACAAGCTGGTGTGGATGGAGGAGGGGCGCATCGTGCGGGTCGATGCGCCGCAACGCGCCCTTGCCGACGCCGATGATGGTCCCCCGCTCCACCCCTGATGCCGGCGCTCCGCGCCATTGGCCGATCGGGCCGGGCGCGCCGCCCTGGCCCGGGGACGGCGAGGTGCACGTCTGGAGCGCGGCTCTCGACGAGGGCGACTGGGCGGAGAGGGTGCTAGGCCCCGACGAGCAGGCGAAGGCCGCGAGCTACCGCTTTATCCGCGATGCCGAGCGTTTCAGCCGTGCACGGACCCTGCGGCGCCTCGTGCTTGCGCGCTACCTCGGCTGCGCGCCCGGTGACATCGCCTTCGGCGAAACCGGCATCAGGCGTCCGTGCCTTGCCCATCGGGGAGGGGCGCTTGGCCAGGGCCTCGATTTCAATGCCTCGCGCAGCGCCGACATGGCGCTGGTCGCCGTCGCAGCCGGCATGCGTGTCGGCATCGACATCGAGGTGGCACGCGCCATGGACGATATCGACGACATCGCCCGACAGCATTTCCATGCACGTGAATGGCGCGCCATCGTCGCCGAACGCGACCCGGCCGCAAAGCAGGATGCCTTCCTGCGCTGCTGGACGCGCAAGGAGGCACTGACCAAGGCCATGGGCGTCGGACTGCACGCGCCGCTCGACACCTTCGCCGTCGGCACGGCGCCCGAGGGGGCGACGTTCCGGCCGCTCTTCGACGCCGGCGCGACCGGGCAGCCGGGGTGGTGGCTCACCGACTTGTCGGCGCCGCCGGCCTATGCGGCCCTTGCCGCCGACGGCGCTCCGGCGCGGGTGCATCTGTGGCGCATGCGCGTCTGACCGTAGCGCGACCTTACTGCCGCGCCACATCACTCGGGTGCGGAGAGAGCAGCACCAGCGCCAGGAACACGAGAATGGGTGTCAGGAACACGCTGGCGATCAGCGTGCCGAGGAAGCCGAGCTGCGTGTGCCGCCCGCGGAAAGCCACGAGCAGGCACAGCAGCGCATAGATGGCGATCGGGATGGCGACCATTACGCCCCCGCTTCCACCGTCGCCGGCTTGGCGGCCTTGGCCGGCCGCTTCTTGACGACGACGACCTCCTCGATGTCCTCGGCCTCTTCCTCGGCTACCTTCTTGCCGCGCTTCATCATCTCGCGGAAATAGGCGCGGTAGGCGCCGGGATCGAGGTCAAGGAAGGTGCCGTTCGATTCGAAATGCTGCTGGAACACCTTGCCGATGGCATAGGTGAAGGCGCCGATCGAGACGCTGGTGCCGGCGACGCCGACGGCGGTGCCGAGGACGGGGATCGCCTTCACGAAGCTCATCGCGGCGATCGCGCCCGCACCGACGGCGCCGAGGCTGCCGAAGAGCGCGGTGATGGTCGACTTCGCCGCATTCTCGCGGAAGGGCACGCCATAGAGCTGCGACAGGCGCCGCACCAGGTTGAGCTGCGTGCCGAAGGCGAGGACCATGTCGATGCCGGGGCCCGGCACGAGGCCGGAGGCGGCACCCACGAGGACGTGGTCCTTGATGATCTTCTCGGCCCGCTTCAGCCGCTCTTCCGGACTGACCGCGCCGGTCTCCACCTGCCCGTCGGTCTCTTCGACGAGATGCACCTTCTGGCCTGCGTCGTTGACAGAATTCATGACTGCCTCCTCGTCTTTCGTCCGTGTGCCGGCGCTCCGGCGGCTCTTCGGTTCAACTGCCGTCGCGGGTGCCCTGGGGCTGCCGAGGCGGTACACGCGTCGATGCCGGTTCGGGGCGCGTCGTGCCGGTCCCGGTTGCATCGCTGTCGGATGGTCCTGCCGTCTGCGAGGTCTCGCGCGATCCGTCACGCGGCGCAGGCGCCTCGGAGGTCGAGCCGGGCGAACCCGGCCGGATCGGGAACAGGGGCGGCAGGCCGTCGAAGGACGGCAGGCGGTGGGTCTCGGGATCGACGGCCGGCGGCGCCGGCATGTTCGGCTGGGTGGCGATGTCGCTGCCGAGGATGAGCGGCAGCTGATCCTTGCCGCCGCCGACGATGACCACCTTGCTGTTGTTGGAGCGGGCGATCTGCACCGTCGCCTCGATGCCCCGCCAGGTCAGAAGCTGCGGCGAGAGCGCGTCGGCCACGATCGAGTAGAAGGTCTGGATGCCGACGGCCTCGATGCGCTTGCGCTCGGCCTCCTTCTTCTCCTGATCGATGATGTATTCGTAGGCCTGGGCGTTCTGCTCCTGCGTCAGCTTGTTCGTGATCGCGGTGTTCAGCGTATCGGGCAGGTCGATGTTGCGGATGACGACGCCCTGGTAGGTGATGAGATCGACCGGCGAATCCTGCAGTTCCAGGAGGATGTCCCGCTCGAGCTTGCTGACCTCGATGCGGTAGAGGTCGTGCGGGCCGAACTTGCCGATCACGGCGCGCACGGCCTCGATGGTCAGCGGCTTGACGAGCCGCTCGACGTAGTCGGGCCCGACCTGCTGGTGGAGGACGCCGGCCTTTTCCGCCTGGGGACGGAAGAGCACCGTGACGTCGATGTTGATGCTGAGGCCGTCATGGGCCAGGCCGTGGACGCGCTCTTCCTGCGCCTGGGTACGCACCTCGTAGCGGTAGATGGTGTTCCAGGGCCATTTGATGCCGAGACCTTCGCGATAGACGAAGGTCGTCTCGGTGCCGGTGGTCAGCACGCGGAAGAGGACGCCGACCTCGCCCGGGCGGATGATGAAGAAGGTGAACGGCCACAGCAGCAGCGCCAGGAGGCCGAAGAAGAGCGTAAAGGCGATGATCTTGTCGCCGCGCTTCAGGCGAAAGTCGCGCCGCTTGCGTGCCGCCGCAGGCCTTGCATCGGCGAGGGTCATCGGCGCGCCCCGCCGCGGAGCGAGCGCCTCCGGGCGCCCGGCGGGGCCGGCTCACGACGAACACTCCCTGTCTGCATGAGCACGGGCACGGCTTGCATCAATCCTGATCTTCGGGGCGAAGCCCACACCATTCGCGAATGCTGGCTGAAACTTGCAAGATCAGGCGTGGCGCGCAAGTCTAAATCGTATTTCCTGTATCGACTCGCCGGGATTTCGGGCATCTTGCCGCCTCGTCCGGATGCGGGGCAAGCAAGTGCTCCGTTTCGCCGGCGAAAGACCGTCATCCGGCGGCGTCGTACATCACCCGATCGCGAAAGATGGACCCGGAGGTCCCGAAGTGCGCCTTCCGTCTCCCGATACCGCATGCACGCCGGCGGACCTGCGCGGCTTCTTCTACGACCTCTACGAGGACGCGCCGAAGCCGCTGCGCCTCCTGAGCGCGGCGCGGCCCTATGTCTGCCCCTACGACCGGATCGTGCCCTTCGTGCCGCAGGGCGCGCGGGTGCTCGACGTCGGCTGCGGCACCGGGGCGCTGCTGGCGCTTCTCGTGGCGATCGAGCGAATCGCCGAGGGGGTCGGCTGCGACGTCTCGGCGCCGGCGCTTTCCTTCGCGCGCGGCGCGGCAGGCCGCCTCGCCGGCGGCGAGCGCCTGCGCTTCGACCATATCGAGACGATCGACGGCGTCGTCGACGCGCCATTCGACGTCGTCGTCATGGTCGACGTGCTGCACCATGTGCCGGAGGCCGAGCGGCAGAAGGTCGTCGCGGCGGCCGCCCGGCGGACCGCGCCGGGCGGGGTGTTCATCTACAAGGACATGACGGACGAGCCGGGCGGCCGGCGGCTTGCCCACACCATCGACGACCTCATCTTCTCCCATGAGCTCGTGCGCCAGGTGTCGCCGGAGGCGGTGGAACGCTGGGCGGCCGGCGAGGGGCTGGAGCTCGTCGCGTCCGAATATCTGCCGCGCCTCGTCTACGGCCATGTCCTGCGGGTGTTCCGCAAGCCGGCGGATGGGCCGAACGCGGGCGCCGACGCCTGAGGCGGCCCGGCCGTCACGGATTGCAGGTGGTCAGGACGACGGCGCCGAAATAGGTGAACACACTCGCGGCCAGAGCGGCGATGGCCGCGAGGCGGGCGGCCGAACGGAGAAACCGGTCCGTCGCAGCGTCGGCGCGAGATTGCCGCGCCTTCAGCCCCACGACGAGGGCGACATGCAGCGCGAGGAAGATCCCGAGCAGCAAAAGAAGCTGCAGGCGCTGCAGCGACAGGCCGAGCACGAGGCTTCCCCTGTCCCAGCCGAAGGCGCAGCCGACGGAGAGCATCGCATAGAGCACCACGAAGGCGACTGCCCACAGGCCGAAGCCCGCGGCGAGCGACAGGAGCAGGACCGTGCGGCGGGACGTTGCATCGATCATGGCCGCGTCTCCGGGACGACGGCCAGAAGCGGCAGCGCAACGATGACGGCCAGCGCGACGATGGTGGAGACGGCCGTGTAGTCGTGCCACAGCGCCGCGATCCGCAGGTCGAGGCTGCGCCGGCGCGAGAGATAGCCGCCGCCCTGGCGCCAGAGGCAATAGCCCGCATAGACGAGGCCGATGCCGGCATGCAGCCCGGCATAAAAGAGAAGGGTGAAGGTCACGGCATGGAGGCTGTGCGTCGTCGGGCCGGGCACGGTCGCGGCCAGCGCGGCGAGGAGCGCGACGGTGGCCGCATGCATCAATGCGCCGAGGCCGAGCCAGAGGGCGGGCGAACCACCCGCTCTCAGGACCGCGACGGCCTTCCGGCCCGCGATGGCGGCCAGCACAGAGACAGCGACGCAGCCCGCGACGGGCACCGGTGCGGGCAGGACGACCTCCCCCGGCGGCCAGCCCGGCGCCACGAGCCAGAGGAAGAGCGCGCCGAAGACGAGGGAGAGGAAGAGCGTCCCGTCGCCGGCCAGCGTGAAGATCATCGCCCACCATGACGGCGGGCGTTCGGCCTCCCAGTGTGGCGGCAGCTCCCTTCCGCGGCCGACCGGCAGCGGGCCGAGGTCCGCCTTCGCGGCGGCGGCGGCCGTCCAGCCGAGAAAGAGCCACACCACCGCGATGAGTGGCAGGAGCGACAGGAGGTAGAGCTTGAACAGCAGGCAGAGCACGAAGGCGCAGGTGGCGAGACCGCTCCAGAGGGGCAGGCGTGTCGGTCCCGGCAGTACGATCAGCTGCTCGGGCCTGCCGGACACCATGTCGACGCCAAGCGTCTCGAGCCAGCGGTTGCGGGCGAAGCCGAGATAGCCCTCGCCCCGGGCCAGCCGGTTGCCGAGGCCGCCCGGCTCCAGCCTGTCGGCCCGGTCGGTGATGTCCGGCAGGGAGGCGAAGGCATAGGGCGGGGGCGGCGTGGGCATCGCCCATTCGAGGGTGCGGGCCTGGTGGGGATTGCGGCGGAAGCCCTTGCCGAAGCGGATCTGCACGAGAACGTCGGCGGCGAAGAGGGCGAAGCCGACCGTCATCAAGAAGCCGCCGACGGAGGACAGGAGGTTCAGCCAGTCCCAGCCGGCCTCGGCGGCATAGGTCGCGACGCGCCGCGGCATGCCGAGGAGGCCCGTCAGATGCATCAGGAAGAAGGTGAGGTTGAAGCCGCCGAAGATCAGCCAGAACGCCGGGACGGACAGGCGGTGGTCGGCGAGGCGGCCCGTGAAGTGCGGCAGCCAGTAATAGGTGGCCGCCATCATCGGGAAGACGAAGCCGCCGATGAGCACATAGTGCAGGTGCGCGACGATGAAGTGCGTGTCGTGGGCCTGGAGATTGAAGGGCACCATGGCGACCATGACGCCGGTCAGCCCGCCGATGACGAAGATGACGAAGAAGCCGGCGAGATAGAGCATCGGCACGTCCCAGCGCAGGCGTCCCTGGGCCAGGGTGGCTATCCAGGCGAAGATCTGCACGGCGGTAGGGATCGCCACGAGGCCGCTGGCGGCGGAGAAGAAGGCGAGCGCCAGATGCGGGATCCCGACCGTGAACATGTGGTGCACCCACAGCCCGAACGAGAGGAAAGCCACCGCGATCACGGCCACGACGATGATGCGGTAGCCGACGAGCTCATGGCGGGCGAAGGTCGGGAGGATGGTCGATATCGCCCCGGCCGCCGGCAGGAAGATGATGTAGACCTCGGGATGAGCGAAGAGCCAGAACAGGTGCTGCCAGAGCAGGGGATCGCCGCCCCGCGTCGGGTCGAAGAAGGGCAGGTCCGCGGCGCGCTCGAGCTCGAGGAGGATCGAGCCGAGGATCAGCGGCGGGAAGCCGAAGAGCATCATGAAGGCGACGATCAGCAGGTACCACGCCATGATCGGCATGCGGTCGAGGGACATGCCGGGCGCGCGCAGCTTTAGCACCGTGACGATGATCTCGACCGCCGCGGCGAGTGCCGAGATCTCGACGAAGGTGATGCCGAGCAGCCAGACGTCGGCGCTGATGCCGGGCGTATAGGCGGAGGAGGAGAGCGGCGTGTACATGAACCAGCCGCTCGCCGGCGCGACGCCGGTGAGCATGGCGCCGACGAGGATCGAGCCGCCGAGCACGTAGCACCAGAAGCCGTAGGCGGTGAGGCGCGGGAAGGCCATGTCGCGCGCGCCGAGCAGCTTGGGCAGCAGGTAGATCGCGAAGCCCTCGAACATCGGGATCGCGAACAGGAACATCATGACCGTGCCGTGCATGGTGAAGATCTGGCCGTAGATCTCCGGCCCGACGAAGGCGCTGCCCGAGGTGGCGAGCTGCACGCGGATCAGCATGGCGAGCAGGCCGCCGATGACGAAGAAGGCGAAGGCGGCGATGATGAAGCGCTTGCCGAGAATGGTGTGGTTGACCGCCGAGAGCCGTCCCCAGCCGGGCGGCGTGCCCCAGATCGCCGACAGTTCCCGGTGCAGGCGGAGGGCGGAGGGAGGCGCGGCCGGCGGGGCCTCGCGCGATTGGTGCGGAGCCGTCGTCATCGCGCGGCCTCCGAGGTCAGCGCCGCCTCGTAGTCCTCCGGCGCGTGGGCGATGACGGTGAAGCGCATCGGCGCATGGCCCTCGCCGCAATATTCGGCGCAGATGCCGCCATAGGTGCCCGGCGCGTCAGCCCGCAGCCGCACGATGTTCTCATGCCCCGGGATGGCGTCGATCTTGCCTCCGAGCCGCGGGATCCAGAAGGAATGGATGACGTCCTCGCTGGTCACGGCGAAATCGATGTCACGCCCGACCGGGATGTGCAGCACGTCCCGCGTCGCCACTGGCGTACCGGGATAGCGGAATTCCCACGCGAACTGGCGCGCGACGACCTCGATGCGCAGGGTCTCGGCGCCCTGGCGCGGCAGCAGGCGCTCGCCGAGCGCGAAGGCGCCCGCGACCAGCGCGGCGAGCCCGAGCGAGGGAACGACGAGCCCGCCCCACAGGATGAGCCGCTTCGGCGTCAGGAGAGGACGGACGGAGGGGATGAAGGCGCCCGCCAGCGCCAGCGACGTCGCGAGGAAGATGACGGTCGCGCCGGCGAGCATGATCCACCAGATGAGCGCGATGGCCTCGGCCGCGGGGCCCGCGGGGGCGAGCGTCGAGTAGGCGCGGCTGCAGCCGGCGGCGGGAAGGGCCGCGGCAACGGCGGCGGCGCGGTGGAACCATGGATGTGGGCCGACGTTGTTCGAGATCGGTCGAGGAATGCGATGAACGACAAGAGCGAGGCGCCCAATCCGGTCATGGAGGAGGTCGCGGGGAAGGACACGAGTTCCACCGTCGCGGTGGCCGGCCATCCCATCCATGCCATGACCGTGCATTTCCCCATCGCGCTCGTCGTCGTGACGCTGGGCTGCGATGTCTTCTACTGGTGGAGCGGGGATCCGTTCTGGGTGCGGGCGGGCCTGTGGTCCTCGGGCGGCGCCTTCGCCGCCGGCATCGGCGCGGGCCTCGTCGGCACCGCCGAACTGCTGCTCGTGCCCGGCATCCGGGTGCGCGTGGCGAGCTGGAGCCATGCGGTGGCCGCCATGAGCCTCATCGCCGTCATGGGCCTGAATTGGGGCCTGCGTCTTTCCGGCGACATCGAGGTGCTGCCGCACGGGCTGCTCGTTTCGGCCCTTGCCATGGTTCTCACGGGGATGGCCGGCTGGCACGGCGGCAAGCTTGTCTTCGATCACGGCATCGGCCTCATGATTTCGGACAAGGACTGAACCCACGGAAGCAGGCGGCGCAGCGCCCCCGGCTCGCCGAACGCGTCCGGCAGCAGGGCCGGCAGATCCGGCTTTCCCAGCACGACGGTCAGGATCGACGTCACCACGACCAACGTGAGCAGCGTCGTCGCCGTGAAGCGCCAGAGGGGGTAGATCTCCTCCTCGTCGAAGAGGCGGAGGATGACCTGGCCGGTCATGACGTGGATGACGGTCATCGCCCCGACGAGGGCGAGCTTCACCGAAAACCAGGGCTCGAAGGTCTCGCGCAGGAAGATGAGGGCGGTCCCGGAGGCGATGGCGAGGAAGGCGGCGGGCGACAGCACGTTGACGTAGAGAAAGCGCACGAGCGCCTGCAGGCGGTGGAGGGAAGCCGTGCTGTCGACATGCGCGCGCTGGACGTAGAGGGCCGGCAGGCTGATGAGGGCGCCGCTCCACAGCGCGATGGCGGCGATATGCACGAGCTTGAGCCAGATCATCCCGCCCGCGGCTCCGCCGTGCCGGCACCGAGCCGCACGAATGCCAGGTAGAGCGCGGCGGCGAGATAGGGCAGCGCCGCCGGCACCCACATGACGAGGCCCGCGAGCTGCTGGTCCTGCCGCGGGTCGAGGCCGTAGGCCGCCGTCGTCAGGAAATGGGCCTGGTAAAGCGGTTCCCGGGCGAAGGTGAGCAGCGCGCCGAGGAAGCCCATCTGCACCACCGTCGCGAGCAGCGCGAGGAGCGCGGCGCCGGTGCGGGTATCGCACAGCACCGCCCGCCACAGGAGGACGCCCGTGCCGAGCAGGCTCAGCTGCATCAGCCAGTAGAGCACCGGCGAGCGGATGGCGGCGTCATAGAGTGCCGGCGCGTGCCAGGCCCAGAACACGAGGCCGTGAAGGGCGACGAGGAGCGCGAGGCCCCTTGGCCGGCCGCCGCTGCGGCGGGTGGGGAAGCTCGCGGCGAGCAGGGGCGCCGCCACGGCCACGAGCAGCACGTGGTGGACAGCGCGGGCCGAAAACAGCGCCGCCGTCAGGGCGCAGAGCGGCGACATGAACAGCGCGGCGACGAGCAGCACCGCCAGCGCGAAGGCGGCGCGCCGGTCGCGCTCGCCCCGCATGGCATAGAGCGCGATGAGGAGAAGGCACAGGACGGCCGCGGGCGCGTCGATATTCCAGCTCGCCGGCAGGGTCGCTGGCGTCGGCGCGGGACCGCAGTAGATCTCGTCCATCATGGGCCTCGGCGTTCGAGCGGCCGTGTCACGGCCGGCTATTCGATGACGGCGCAGGCGATCCTGTTGCCGGCATTGCCGGAGGGCTGGCTCTCGTAGTCGTCGGGCTCGGCGTGGATCATGAGCGCGCGCCCGACGATGCCGGCCTCGCCCTTGTCCAGAGTGACGGCGGGATTGAAGACATCGGCCCGCAGCGTTCCGTCGCTGCCGACGTACTGGTTCGGCATGTCGCCGGCATGGGGCCCGCCCGCCACCTTGTAGCCGTGTTCCTTCGAGGTCGGGTTGAAATGGCCGCCGGCGGAATCATGGCCGGTGGTGTGGTCGCAGCTGCCCGTCTCGTGCACGTGGAAGGCGACCCGCTGGCCGGCAGGCAGGCCCGTGATCTCGATGGCGATCAGGACGCCGCCGCTGGGAACGGCGGTCAAGCGGGCGTTGCCGTTCGCCTCGCCCTTGGCATCGACGAAATTCGCCGTCGCGGTCGCGGGTTCCTGAGCGAGGGCCCCGCCGGCCGTGAAGGCCAATGCTGCGGCGATAGCTCCGATCATTCTCATGGCAATCTCCCTCCTCGTCAGGTTGCCGGGCGGCCGCGACCCCAGGCCTGGCGCGGGCGTCCAACAGCAGGGTCCGGTGGTGAGGCGGCGTGCGCCCGCGTGAACCGCGGCTCGACGCGCGGAGGGCGGATGGCCATGCGCGCAACCGCCACTTCCGGCGGGTCGGACCTGCCGTCGCCAGTCGAGGATATCAGGGGGTATCGCTCAGGGACGCGCCCGCCGGACACTCGCAGCCTCCGTTACGTCCGTGGGTAACGTCACGAAGGCCGAATGGTTCCCGGGGTGTGGCGCGGGCGCGGGACGCCGATCCGTGCCGCTATTTCGCGAAATAGAGCGACAGGCGCTCGGCGGCATTGCGCAGGTGGGTTTCCGCCGCGCGCCGCGCGCCGGCCGGGTCGGCCTTGGCGATCATGTCGAAGATCGCCTGGTGCTCGGCCTGGACTGCCTGGGTCAGGCCGCCCATGCGCGCCGTGTTGGCGCGGGCGGTGCGGATGAAGTGGCGCACGCGCCTGTCGAGGAAGTCGGACAGGTCGCGGAAGAAGGGATTGCCGGTCGCGTCGACGATGGCGCGATGGAAGGCCATGTCCTCGTCGACGCCGGGCTCGCCGCGGTCGATCGCCGCCTGCATGGCGTCGAGCTGCGCCTGGATGGCGGCGAGGTCCTCCTCGCCGCGGCGCTGGGCGGCTAGCTCCGTCGCGGTCGCCTCGACGGCCATGAGCAATTCGACGATGTTGCGGATCTCGTCGCGGTTGGTGAAGTCCTCGACATCGAGACGGAAGACGGCGAGCGCGCCGGGCTCGGCGATGAAGGCGCCGGCGCCCTGGCGCGTGACGACGAGGCCGTCGTGCTTCAACCGGCCGATGGCCTCGCGCACCGTCGGCCGGCTGACACCGTAACGTTCCGAGATCTGCTGCTCGGTCGGCAGGCGTTCGCCCGGCCGCATGCGTCCGGCGGCGATCTCCTGGCGGAGCTTGTGCGCCAGCGTGTCGGCGAGCGAGGGGGCTCGGTCGAGAAAATCGTGGGACTGGGTCATCGCATCATTCCAGGCATCGACTGGCCTTTCCCGCCCCTGTGCCGCCGTCAGCTCGCAATGTACAGCCCGCCGTTGACGTGCACAGTCTCGCCGGTGACGAAGGAGGCCCAGTCCGAGCAAAGAAAGGCGACGACGCGGGCTACCTCGTCCGGCGTCCCGAGGCGCTTGAGCGGCGTCTCAGCAAGGAGCGCCGGGCCCCGCGCCTCCATCAGATGCTGCACCATCGGCCCTTCGATGAGCCCGGGCGAGACGGCGTTGACCCTGACGCGCGGCGCAAGCTCCCGCGCGAGCGAGCGGGAGAAGGTGAGCACGCCGCCCTTGGCGGCGGCATAATCCGCATGCGCGAGGCTGCCGCGGTGGCCGGCCATGGAGGCGATGTTGACGATGGCGCCGCCCTCAGCGAGATGCGGCTCGACGGCCCGGCAGGTGTAGAACACGCCGTCGAGATTGACGGCGAGCGAGCGGCGCCAATGCTCCTCGTTCATGTCCTTCACGAGCCGCTCCCGGTAGATGCCGGCGGAGGTGACGACATGATCGATGCGGCCGAAGCGCTCGGCCGTGCGCCGGGCCGCCGCATCGGCATCCGCCTGCGACGCCGCGTCCTGGCGCAGCACGATGGTGCGGGCGCCGGCGGGGTCGAGTTCGCCTGCGAAGGCCGCGAGACCTTCGACATCGAGATCGGTCAGGGCGCAGTTGGCGCCGAGCGCATGGAAGAGGCGGGCGACGGCGCGGCCGATGGCGCCATTGGCGCCGGTCAGCAGCAGGGTCTTCTGCGAGAAGTGGATTGCGGGCGCGCTCATGTCATCAGCCATCCGCCGGCGACGTCGCAGACCTGGCCGGTCACGAAGGCGGCCTTGTCGGAGGTCAGGAAGAGGCACATCCCGGCGACCTCGTCGGGTGTGCCGAGCCTTTGCAGCGGCGTTGCCAGCCGCACGGCTTCGTTTGCTTCCGCGGCCGTGCCGCGCATGAGGGGAGTGTCGATGCGGCCCGGGGCGACGGCATTGACCGTGATGCCCGCGGGGCCGAGCTCGCCGGCCAGATGCTTGGTGAAACCGATGAGGGCCGCCTTGGTCGCCGCATAATGCACGCCGACGATGTCGCAATAGGTGCGGCCGGCGACGGAGGAGATGCTGACGATGCGCCCGTAACCGGCCTCGCGCATCTGCGGCACGACCGCGCGCGTCACTAGGAAGGCGCCCGTCAGGTTCACGTCGAGCACGCGGCGCCATTCGGCCGCCTGCATCTCCCAGACGAAGGCCTTGCCGCCGGCGCTGCCCGATTTCGGCGAGATGCCGGCGTTGTTGACGAGCAGCGTGACGGGGCCGAGCGTCTCGGTGCCGTGCCTGACGGCCGCCGCGACCGACGCCTCGTCCGCGACGTCCGCCGCCACGGCGACGGCGCGCCAGCCCCGGGCCATTGCGGCCCCGGCCGCTTCCTCTGCGAGCGCCCTGTCGTGGTCGAGGTAGATGACGCCGGCGCCGGCGGCTGCATGCGCATCGGCGATGGCGCGGCCGATACCGCGCCCGGCGCCCGTCACCAGCGCCACCCGGCCGGCATGGGAGCTCGCGTCAGTCACGGCGCATCTCCAGCATGATCTTGCCCTGATGGGCGCTCGATTCCATCAGCTCGTGCGCGGCGCGCGTCTCGGCAAGCGGGAAGGTGGCGTGCACGATGGGGCGCACCCTGCCCGCTTCGAGAAGCGGCCAGATCTTCTCGCGCAGTTCGTCGGCGATCGCCTTCTTGAGCGCGACGGAGCGGGCGCGCAGCGTCGATCCGGTGATGGTCTGGCGCTTCAGCATCAGCGGCATCAGGTCGAGCTCGACCTTGCTCGTCTGCAGGAAGGCGATCTGCACCAGCCGGCCCTCGACGGCGAGGACGCTGAGGTTGCGCGCGATATAGGGGCCGCCGACCATGTCGAGCACCACGTCGACGCCGCGCCCGCCGGTGAGCGCCTTGACCCCGGCGACGAAATCCTTGTCGCGGTAGTTGATGGCGGCATCGGCGCCGAGACCGAGGCAGAAGTCGCATTTCTCCTGCGATCCGGCGGTGGCGTAGACGGTGGCGCCGAAAGCCTTGGCGAGCTGGATCGCGGTGGAGCCGATGCCGCTCGAGCCGCCGTGGACGAGCAGCGTCTCGCCCTCCCGGAGCCGCCCGCGGGTGAAGAGGTTGTCGTAGACCGTGAAATAGGTCTCCGGCAGGCCGGCCGCCTCGGTCAGGGAGAGCGGCGCCGGCACGGGCAGGCACAGCGGGGCGTCGGCCACGCAATATTCCGCATAGCCGCCACTGATGACGAGGGCGCAGACCTTCTCGCCCGGCCGCGGGCTCGTCACACCTTCGCCGACGGCGACGACGGTGCCGGCGACCTCGAGCCCCGGGATGTCGGTCGCGCCGGGGGGCGGGGGATAGTTGCCGGCCCGCTGCAGGCAGTCCGGCCGGTTGACGCCGGCCGCCGCCACTTCGATGAGCACCTGTCCGGGGCCGGGTGTCGGGACGGGCGCGGTTTCGACGCGGATCACCTCGGGGCCGCCGGCACCGTCGAAACGGGCCTGCCGCATGGAAGCGGGAACGGTCATGGACTTTCCTCCGGCTGTGCAACTTGGCCGGCCCGGGAGCGGGCCACCGTCGCATCTAATCATCATCGTCGTTCGTAGCAATTTGCCACTTGTCAGGCAACTTGGTTATCTTCATTATCCGCGCCGGACCGGGAACAATAAGACCGGCCGCCGGCCCAGGGACTGCCAAGAGGCCGCCTGCCATGGGGCTGCCCGCGCGGCGCCGCCGCGGGGTAGAAGGAGGAAACGATGAAGGTTCTTATCAAGGCGGCGCTGGCCGCCGGCCTGGCGCTGTCCGCAGCGCCGTCTTTCGCTCAGGATGCCGTCAGGATCGGCGCGCTCTATCCGTTCTCCGGCGGCCTTGCCCTGCTCGGCGACGAGAGCTTCCGCGGCCTCGAGCTCGCCATCGAGGAGCGCAACGCCGCCGGCGGCCTCAACGGCCGCAAGATCGAGATGGTGCGGGGCGACGCCGTCGATCCCAACCAGGCGGTGGGCGAGGCGCGGCGCCTCGCCTCCGTCGACAAGGTGTCGGTGATCTTCGGCACCTATTCCTCGTCGCTGTCGCTTGCCGCGACCCAGGTCGCCGAACTTGCCGGCGTGCCTTACTTCGAGCTCGGCGCCATTTCCGATCCGATCACCGAGCGCGGCTTCAAGAACGTCTACCGCACCAATCCGACGGCGCGCATCTTCGCCAACCGCATGGTCGATGCGGTGGCCGAGGCGGTGGCGCCGGCGCTCGGCACCGACGCCAAGAGCCTCAAGGTGGCGATCATCCACGAGGATTCGCTCTATGGCCAGACGGTCGCCGGCTACCAGCAGGCGCGCGCCAAGGAGGTGGGGCTCAACCTCGTCGAGACGCTGCCCTATTCGGCGAAGTCGGTGGACCTGACGCCGGTCATCCTGCGCCTCAAGTCGGCCGGGGCCGACGTCGTGCTGCAGACCTCCTACCAGAACGACACGGTGCTCTTCTTCCGCCAGATGAAGGAGCAGGGCTTCAAGCCCAAGGCCGTGATGGGCGCGGGCGGCGGCTATTCCCTGCGCGACACCATGCAGGCGGTGGGCCCCGAGAACATGGAAGGAGCGCTCAACGTCGACTTCACCCAATACCGCACCAATCCCAAGGCCGCTCCCGGCATCGGGGAATTCGTGAAGAAGTACGAGGCGAAGTACGGCACGGCGCCGCGCTCCGGCCACAGCCTCGCCAACTACATGGGCGCCAAGGTGCTGCTCGACGCCATGGCCTCCGCCAAGGACTTGACCGCCCCGGCCATCCGCGAGGCGGTGATGGCGGTTGACGTCGCCGAGGGCACGACGGCGACCGGCTGGGGCGCCAAGTTCAACGAGGCCGGCCAGAACGAGCGCGCCACGCCCTTCCTGATGCAGTGGCAGGGCGGCGAGCTCCTCACGGTCTTCCCGGCCGATGCCGCGGTTGCCGAGATGAAGACCGGCATCGGAGCCGAGTAGCGCGCCCGCCCAAGCCGGGGCGCGCTCGCCGCGCCCCGGTCAGCAACGAAGAACAATGTTTCGCGGTCGGGAGGCCTCGCGATGGACGTGCTTGTCCAGCTCATCCTCAACGGCATCATGCTCGGCAGCATGTACGCCATCATCAGCGTCGGGCTGACGCTGATCTTCGGCATCGTCAGGGTCGTCAACTTCGCGCACGGCGAATTCCTGATGGTCGGGATGTATGCGGTCTATCTTCTGTCGCTGCATCTCGGCCTGCACCCCTATGTCTCGGCGGTGCCGATGGTGCTCATGCTGTTCGCCGTCGGGGCGCTGGTGCAGCGCTTCATCATCCAGCCGCTTCTCGGGGCCGACGAGCACATCCAGATCTTCGCCACGGTCGGCCTCTCCACCGCGCTGATCAATCTGGCGCTCCTCGTCTTCGGCGCCGATCTCTATTCGGTGCAGGCGCCCGGCGTGCGCCAGCCGCTGTCGATCGGCGGCTACACCGTGCTCTATGCCCAGGTGGTGATGCTCGTGAGCGCGCTCGTGCTCGTCGCCGGCCTGCATCTCTTCATGCAGAGGACGCCGCTCGGCCGCGCCATCCGCGCCACGGCCCAGAACCGCAACGCGGCTCAGCTCATGGGCGTCCGCGTCGACCGCATCTACGTCATCGCCTTCGGCCTCGGGGCCGCCTGCGTCGGCCTTGCGAGCGCGCTCATCTCGCCGCTCTTCCCGGTGACGCCGACCATCGGCACCTATTTCGTGCTCACCGCCTTCGTCGTCGTCGTGCTCGGCGGCATGCGCAGCATGTACGGCGCCTTTCTCGGCGCCATGATCATCGGCATCGTCGACAGCCTGTCCGGCTACTACATCGCGCCCGACCTCAAGGAGGTCGTCTATTTCGCGATCTTCATCCTCATCCTCATCTTCAAGCCGACCGGCCTGTTCGGCTTCGGCCGCGGCACGGAGTGAGCCCATGACCGTGAGAGTCTCGTTGAGCGAAGCTCCCCCCGCCGGCCGTCTCGCCGCGCTCATGGCCTGGCTCGGCAACCCGCGCGTCTACACGTCGCTCGCGGCCCTGTCGCTCATCCTCGTCATTCCGATCGTCGTCGATTCGCCCTTCATCGTGCACGTCTTCGTCACGATCTGCGTCTTCGCCGGCCTGTCGACGGCCTGGAACATCGTCGGCGGCTATGCCGGGCAACTGTCGCTCGGCCACATGGTGTTCTACGGCATCGGCGCCTATACGACGGCGCTGCTCATCCAGCACTTCGGGCTGACGCCGTGGCTCGGCATGTGGGTGGGCGCCGTCGTGTCCGTCGCCGTCTCGGTCTTCATCGGCTATCCGTGCTTTCGTCTGCGCGGGCCATTCTTCGCGCTCGCGACCATCGCCTTTTTGGAGGTCGTGCGCCTGCTCGCCATCCATTTCCACGGCTTCACCGGCGGCTCGGCGGGGCTCATCGTGCCGCTGAAGCTCGGCTGGACGTGGATGATCTTCCAGGACAAGATCAACTATCTCTACATCGCCTTCGGCCTGCTGCTCCTGACGCTCGCCATCTCCTACGCCATCCGCTCCTCGCGCCTCGGCTACTACCTCACCGCCGTGCGCGAGCGCGAGGAGGCCGCCTCGGCGGCCGGCATCTCCAACACGGGCGTCAAGCTCAAGGCCGTGATGATCTCGGCGGCGCTGACGAGCCTCTTCGGCTCCTTCCACGCCATGTATCTCACCTTCCTCGAGCCGGAGACGATGTTCTCGCTGGCGAATTCCGTGTCGATCGCCATGTTCGCGCTCATCGGCGGGCTCGGCACGGTGGCGGGGCCGCTCCTCGGCACCGTCCTCGTCGTGCCGATCGCGGAGCTCGCGCGCGGCTGGCTCGGCGCTTCCGCCAACGGCCTGCACGGTTTCGTCTACGGCGTCGTGCTCGTGCTCATCACGCTGACGCTGCCGGGGGGCCTCGCCGGCACCTTCGGGCCGCGCGTCACGGCCCTCATCGACAGGCTGCCGGGCCGGCGCGTGCCGCCGGACCGGGAGGCGCCGGCCCTGCGCCGCATGGAGGGCACGCCCGGCGAGCCGGTGCTGGAGACGCGTGACCTCGTCATGAAGTTCGGCGGTCTCACGGCGACCGACCATGTGTCGATCACGCTCCGGCGCGGCGAGATCCTCGGCGTCATCGGGCCGAACGGCGCCGGCAAGACGACGGTGTTCAACCAGATCTCCGGCTTCCTGAAGCCGACGTCCGGCACGGTGGTCATCTATGATGCCGAAGGCCGGCCGGTGACGCCGGCGCGGGCGGACGAATATGCCCGCCTCGGCGTCGGCCGCACGTTCCAGATCGTGCAGCCCTTCGGCAAGCTGACGGTGATCGAGAACATCATGATCGGCGCCTTCATGCGCCACACGTCGGTGGACGACGCACGCGCCGCGGCCCTGCGCATCGCGCGGCTCGTCGGCCTCCTCCACGTGAAGGATGTCGAGGCGCGCAACCTGCCCATCGGCGACCTGAAGCGCCTCGAGGTTGCCCGCACCCTCGCCACCGAGCCGTCGATCCTGCTGCTCGACGAGGTCATGGCGGGCCAGAACCAGACCGACACCCAGAAGATGGTGGAGCTCATCCGCACCATCCGGGACACGGGCGTCACGGTCATCGCCATCGAGCACAACATGCAGGCCATCATGAGCCTGTCGGACCGCATCGTCGTCATCGATTCCGGCAAGGTCATCGCGGAGGGCGATCCCCAGGAGGTGGTACGCAACCGCCGCGTCATCGAGGCCTATCTCGGAGAGGACTTCGTCGATGCTCAAGGTCTCTAACATCACCGCCGGCTACGGGCGCACCGTCATCCTTCAGGATGTGTCGATCGAGGTTGGGCGCGGCGAGGTCGTCACCATCATCGGCGCCAACGGCGCGGGCAAGACGACGCTGCTGCGCGCCATCTCGGGGCTCGTGAAGCCGAGCGCCGGCCGCATCACGTTCGACGGCACCGACATCGCCGGCATGGCGCCGGCCGACATCGTGGGCCGCGGCCTCGTCCAGGTGCCGGAGGCGCGCCAGCTCTTCCCGGTGATGAGCGTGCGCGACAACGTGCTCATGGGCGCCTACCATCCCGCCGCGCGGGCCGGAGCGGACAGGCGCTTCGCCGAGGTGCTCGACCTCTTCCCCCGCATCGGCGAGCGGCTCGACCAGCTCGCCGGCTCCCTGTCGGGCGGCGAGCAGCAGATGGTCGCCATCGCCCGCGGGCTGATGGCCAATCCCAAGCTGCTGATGCTGGACGAGCCGTCCCTCGGCCTCGCGCCGATCATCGTGCAGCAGATGTTCGGCATCGTCGACCGCATCTGCGAGATGGGCACCACCGTGCTCCTCGTCGAGCAGAAGGCGTTCCACGCGCTCAAGATCGCCCATCGCGCCTATGTCATCGAGAACGGCCGCATCGCCATCGAGAACACGGGCGCCGGGCTGCTCGCCGATCCGCACATCAAGACTGCCTATCTCGGCATCTGACAGCCGCGGGAACCCAAGATGAACATCACCGGAACCACCCGGGTCTGGGGCATCCTTGCCGACCCGATCCACCACGTGAAGACGCCGCAGGCGCTCAACCCCATGATGGCGGCGCGCGGTGTCGACGGCGTCATGGTGCCGATGCATGTCGGCGCCGGTGAGCTCGCCGCGGTGGTCAGCGCCGTGCGGCATGTGCGCAACTTAGGCGGCTTCATCGTCACCGTGCCGCACAAGACTGCGATCGTCGCGCTGTGCGACGAAGCCTCCGAGACCGCCCGGCGCGTCGGGGCCGCCAATTGCGTGCGTCGCGAACAGGATGGCCGGCTCGTCGCCGACATGCTCGACGGTAAGGGCTTCGTCGCCGGGCTCAAGCGCGAGGGCATCGATCCGAAGGGGATGGGCGTTCTCCTCGCCGGTGCCGGCGGCGCGGCGAATGCCATCGCCTTCGCGCTCGCCGAGGCGGGCGTGAAGCGCCTCGCCATTGCCAACCGCACCAAGGCGAAATCCGATGATCTGGCCGCACGCCTCAGCAAGGCCTTCCCCGCGCTGCCCGTCACGACGGAGCCGGGCGGCGTCGGCGGCTACGACCTCGTCGTGAACGCGACCTCGCTGGGGTTGCGCGAGGGGGATCCGCTGCCGGTCGATGCTACGGGGCTGACGAGCGGCCAGACGGTGGCGGAGGTCATCATGCAGCCGGCGGAGACGGCGCTCATGGCCGCGGCCCGGGCGCGCGGCTGCCGCGTCCATCCCGGCAAGCCGATGCTCGAATGCCAGCTCGACCTGATGGCCGATTTCCTGGGGATGCGCGCATGAGCACGGATCGTTCGCAGGATCTTGCCGGCCGCGTCGCGCTCGTCACCGGCGGCGGCTCCGGCATCGGGCTCGCCATGGTGCGGCTGCTTGCGGCGCGCGGCGCGCGCGTGGCGGTGCTCGACCGCGATGCGGAGGTGGCCGGGGCCCTGCCCGCGGGCGTCGCGCTCCACACGGCCAGCGTCGAGGATCCGGACGCCGTGGCGCGGGCCTATGATGCGGTCGAGCAGGCGTTCGGTCCGCTCGACATCGTCATCGCCAATGCGGGCGTGTCGCAGAACGGCCCGACGCTGGAGCTCGACCTCGCCGGCTGGCGGCGGGTGATGAGCGTCAATCTCGACGGCGTCTTCGTC
The DNA here is from genome assembly GCF_014196925.1 of Chelatococcus caeni. GTDB lineage: Bacteria > Pseudomonadota > Alphaproteobacteria > Rhizobiales > Beijerinckiaceae > Chelatococcus_A > Chelatococcus_A caeni. Next base: position 25,475 of record NZ_JACIEN010000009.1, read on the forward strand.
ACGGCGCACGAGGCGGGCCGGCGCATGGTGCCGCGCGGGCGCGGCGTCATCCTTCTTGTCTCCTCCATGTATGGCGTGGTCGCGGCGCCCGAGCGCCTCGGCTACTGCGTGTCGAAGGCGGGCGTCGCCATGATGGCCAAGGCGCTCGCCATCGAGTGGGCGCGCCACGGCGTGCGAGTCAACGCCATCGCCCCGGGCTACGTACGCACGCCCTTCCTGGAGGAGCTGATCGCGCGCGGCCGGCTCGACCCCGCGGCCATGGAGGGTCGTACGCCCATCGGCCGCCTCATCCGCCCGGACGAGATCGCCCAACTCGCCGCCTTCCTGGCATCGGACGAAGCCTCCGCCATCACCGGCCAGGTCGCAGGCGCCGACGGCGGCTGGACCGCCTACGGGTACATCTAGGGGCTGCCATGATGCAGACAAAGCCCACAGCCGGGGCACCGGTGGAGTGCCGCCCTCAACGGCGGAGCGCCGCCATCCCCCTCTCCCCGCTTTGCGGTGGGGAGGGCCGGGGTGGGGGGCGGTGCCGCATGCCGGCGAGCCCGAGGATCTCAGCGGGGGCAAGGGATCGCATCGCAGCCGCGCACGCCAGCCCCCCACCCCTCGCCCCTCTCCGCCACTTCGCGGGGGGAGGGGACGCTCTGCGCTCTCTTCCGCGCGCCGAGCCCATCGCCGACAAGCTTTAGGAGCCGTCCGTGGTCACCCGCACGACATTGTCCGCAGCAGCGCCCTGGACGGCGCTCGCCACCGGCCCGGAGGACTGGGATGCGGCCGATCCGGCTCTCCTCGGGAAGATGCTGGCGCAGATGCATCTCATTCGCGCCTTCGAGGAGGAGGTGCTGGTGCTCGCGGGCGAAGGGCTGGTGCACGGGCCGGCGCATTCCTCCATCGGCCAGGAAGGCGGGGCGGTCGGCTCCATCGTCGGCCTGCGGCCGAGTGACCAGATCAACGGCTCGCATCGCGGGCATCACCAGTTCCTCGCCAAGGCGCTCGCCTATGCGGCGCCGGGGCTCGATCCGACAGGCGCCTTCCCCGACGCGGTCGACGGGGTTCTCTACCGTACGCTCGCGGAAATCCTCGGGCTCGAACCCGGCTTCGGCCACGGGCGCGGGGGCTCGATGCACCTGCGCTGGGCCGAGGCCGGGGCGCTCGGCACCAATGCCATCGTCGGGGGCGGGGTGCCGCTGGCGGCCGGCGCCGCCATGGCCCACAAGCTCGCCGGCACCGGAGACATCGCGGTCACCTGCTTCGGCGACGGGGCCATGAACATCGGCGCGACGCTGGAGACCATGAATCTCGCCGCCGCCTGGTCGTTGCCGCTCCTCTTCTTCGTCGAGAACAATTTCTATGCCGTCGCCACCCGCGTCGACGAGGTGACGCGCGAGGCGCGCCTCTCCGCCCGCGCGCCGGGCTTCGGCATTCCCGCCTGGCGCGTCGACGGCATGGACCCGCTCGCCGTTCATCTCGCCACCGAGGAGGCGGCGGCGCTGCTGCGCGCGGGACGCGGCCCGGCGCTCATCGAGGTCGAGGTCTACCGCTATTTCCACCAGAACGGCCCCTTCCCGGGCTCGGCCTTCGGCTATCGGCCGAAGGAGGAGGAGGCGGCGTGGCGCGCGCGCGATCCACTCAAGCGCACCGCCGACGAGATGATCCGCCGCAAGCTCATCGACGAAGCGGCCGTTGCCGATCTCAGGGACCGTTGCGAGGCGCTGATGCGGGACATCGCCGGGCGCCTCGTCGAGCCCGAGGCCAACCGCCGGCGCATCCGCCCCGGCCTGTGGCCGGACAAGGCCTTCGTCGACGTCGGCATCCGCGCGCCCCTGCCGGCCCATCCGCCCGGGCGTCGCAGCGAGGAGGAGGCGCGTGGCCTCGCCATGGCCGAGCGCCGCTTCGTCGATGCCATCGCGGACCTGCTCAACCGCCGCTTCGCCACCGATCCCTCGCTCGTCCTCATGGGCGAGGACGTGCATCGCCTCAAGGGCGGCACAAACGGGGCGACGCGTGGCCTCGCCGATGCCCATCCCGGCCGCGTGCTCGGCACGCCGATCAGCGAGGGCGCCTTCACCGGCCTTGCCGGCGGGCTCGCCATCGATGGGCGCTACCGGCCGATCGTCGAGTTCATGTATCCCGACTTCATGTGGGTCGCGGCCGACCAGGTGTTCAACCAGATCGGCAAGGCGCGCCACATGTTCGGGGACGACACCGACGTGCCGCTCGTCCTGCGCACCAAGATCGCGATGGGCACCGGCTACGGGTCCCAGCATTCGCTCGATCCCGCCGGCGTCTTCGCCACCGCGCCCGGCTGGCGCATCGTGGCGCCGGCGACGCCCTTCGACTACGTGGGGCTGATGAACGCGGCGCTCGCCTGCCGCGACCCGGTCCTCGTCATCGAGCACGTCGATCTCTACCAGATGACGGGCGAGGTGCCGGCGGACGATCTCGACTATCTCGTCCCCTTCGGCCGGGCACGGATCGTGCGGCACGGCACCGAGATGACCGTCCTCACCTATTCCGCCATGGTTCACCGCACGCTGGAGACGGTGGACGCGCTCGGCCTCGACGCGGAGGTCATCGACCTGCGCACGCTCGACCGCTTGAGCCTCGACTGGGAGACGATCGGCGACAGCATCCGCCGCACGCACAATGTCCTCATCGTCGAGCAGGGTGCGCGCGGCACGTCCTACGGCGGCATGCTCGCCGACGAGATCCAGCGCCGCTATCTCGACTGGCTGGATCAGCCGGTGCAGCGGGTACACGGGCGCGAAGCCTCGCCGACCATCTCCAAGGTGCTGGAGCGCGCCGCCTTCGCCGGGCCGGCCGAGATCGCCGCAGGCCTTGCGCGGACGATGGCCGAGAAGGGCAGGCCGCTCGATGCGGCGGCGCTGGAGGCGCTGGCGTGACGGCGGGCAGGACAGGTATGCGCCGGCCGGTGAAGCGATGAGCACGGACAGCATGGAGACCTTCGATTTCATCATCGTGGGCGGCGGCAATGCCGGCTGCGTCCTCGCCGATCGGCTGAGTGCCGGGGGGCGGCACAGCGTGCTCCTCCTCGAGGCCGGCGGGCGTGACAGCGGCTTCTGGATCCCGATCCCGGCCGGGTTCAGCAAGCTGCTCGTCAATGACGTCTACAACTGGCGCTTCGCCACCGAACCCGAGGACAGCGTCAAGGGCCGCTCCATCGCCATCCCGCGCGGCAAGGGGCTCGGCGGCTCGACGCTCATCAACGGCATGATCTACGTGCGCGGCCAGCCGCAGGACTACGACACCTGGGCGCAGATGGGCTGCACCGGCTGGGGCTTCGACGACGTCCTGCCCTATTTCCGCAGGCTGGAGGCCTTCGACGGTGCGGGGGACGAGACCCGCGGCCGCGATGGGCCGCTCGCCGTCACGACGGTGGCCGAGCGGCCGGTGTTGGCCGAGGCCTTCATCAAGGCGGCGGGCGAAGCCGGCTTTCCACGCAACAGCGATTACAACGGCCGCGACCAGGAGGGCTTCGGCTATTACCAGGTCAACCAGCGGAACGGCCGGCGGGTCAGTGCGGCCGATGCCTATCTGCGCCCGGCCCGCGGCCGGCCGAACCTGGCCGTTCGCACCCATGCGCATGTCCTGCGCGTCGATTTCGACGGCCGCCGCGCCGCGGGCGTCACCTATCGCAGCGGCGGCCGCGACGTCAGCGTCAAGGCGCGCGGCGAGGTCATCCTCGCCGCGGGCGCCATGCAGACGCCGCAGCTGCTCGAGCTCTCGGGCGTCGGCGATCCGGCGGTGCTCGCCGCGCTCGGCCTGCCGGTGCGGCACGCGCTCGCCGGGGTCGGCGCGAACTACATGGACCACTTCTGCACGCGCATGAACTGGCGCGTGAAGCAGAAGGTGACGCTTAACGAGGCGACGCGCGGCTACCGCCTCGCGCTTGCCGTCGCGCAATATTTCCTGACGCGAAAGGGCATCCTGACGCTCGGCACCGGCCTTGCGCACGGCTTCGTCAGGACGCGGCCGGAGCTTGCGGGGCCGGACATCCAGTATTTCTTCATGCACGCGAGCTATGCCAATGCCGCCGAGCGCAAGCTCGACCGCGAGCCGGGCATGACCATCGGCGTCACGCAGCTGCGGCCGGAATCGCGCGGCAGCATCCACGCCCGTTCGCCGGATCCGCTCGCCCCGCCCGTGATCCGGCCGAATTTCCTCGCCACGCAGGAAGACCGCGACTGCATGGTGGAGGGCATGCGCATCGCGCGCCGCATCGTCGAGCAGCCGGCCATGGACGCCTTCCGCGCCCACGAGATGAGCCCGGGCCCCGACTGCCGCAGCTATGACGACTGGCTCGAATTCGCGCGCAGCAACGGCCAGACCATCTATCACGCCTGTGGCACCTGCCGCATGGGTGCGGACGAGAAGGCGGTCGTCGATCCGCGCCTCAGGGTGCGCGGGCTTGAGGGGCTGCGCGTCGTCGATGCTTCCATCATGCCGACCATCGTCTCCGCCAACACCCAGGCGGCGGTCTTCATGATCGCCGAGAAGGCTGCGGACCTCATCCTCGCCGACGCGGCGCAGCGTTAGCGCCACCTGCGGCGTGGGGCTGGCGCGTCCGGCAACCCACCGGAAATACGGGCGAAACGCGGGTCGACGAGGGTGCCCCGATCGCGGCGACACGAGGTCGCCGCCGGAACCGGGTGGCACAGATGAAAAGCGGGCAACAGGACACGGACACAAGCGCGCGCAACCTTCTCGCGGGCGTTCATCTCATCATCGGCGGCCTTGCCGCCCTTGAGGTGGCAGTGCCGCTCACTGCGGCGCTGCGGGCCGGGCAATGGGATCATCCGGGCCTCGTCACCCCGATCATCACCTACGTCTATCTGCCCGTCCTCGGTCTCTACGCAGGCCCCAGCCTTCTCGGCGGGGCCGGGGTTCTCCTCGGCCACCGCTGGGCCGCCCGGGCGCTGCGGTTCGCGGCCGTGATCCAGTTCCTCATCCTGCCGCTCGGACCCTTCGTCGCCGTCCTCACCTTTACGCTCCTGCGCCAGCGCGACGGGAGCGGGCCCGAACGGCAGGGCGCAGGCCGGCCACGGCGGCCTCTCGGGATAGGGAGAACGGCCCTTGTGCTCACCGCGATGGCGCTTTCGGCCATGGTCCTGGCCCTCAGGCTGTCCTTTGCGACCTTCCTCGTCACGCTGGTCTTCCCGCAGGCCGTCGCCATCTTGCTCGCCGGCGGCCTCGTGCTCGCCCGGTCCTTCCGCATGGGTCAAGCGGGATCGGCGTGATCCAAGGCGGGAACAAGTCCGCGTCAGCGGACCTGCGCCTGCCAGAGGCTCGGCCAATCCTCGGACAGGATGCCCCGGCAGCTCGGCATCGCCTTCAGGTGAACGAGACGGAAGCGCTTGCCGTCCCAGACCCAGCGCGCGAGGGATCCGCAATCACCCATGCCGCGGCTCTTCGTGTAGCCGGTCAGCGTCATGTCGGCCGGCGAGAAGAAGCCGTTGACGAGCTCCGCGCCGTTGAGCCGCTCTTCGAGGGGGGTAGGGACTTCCAGCTCGATCTGCTCGACAGGGCCGTCGTCCCGGCCGACGAGGAGCGTGTTGCCGAAATTGTAGGCGCCTTCCGAGCAGCGCAGACCCCACAGGTTGAGATCGGGCGTGAGCCGCTCGGCGAAATCGACCAAAGCCTTCAGGTTCACGCCGGGAACGCCTAGCCCGGCCTGGCGCGCGTCCTCGCAGAGGTGATCACGAAGGACTTCCGGCAGCGCCGCGGGCGGCGCATCCGCCGGCGTTCGTGCGGCGATGATCTCGGGCACGGCTGGCGCCTCGGGAACCGCACTCGCCGGCCGGCCGCCAGGCGACGCGAGGGCGGTGACGGTGCCGTCGCGGCGCTGGATCCGGTCCATGCCGGACAGGGCCTTCATGGCGCCTTCAAGATCCACGACGAAGGTCGCGGGCGCATCCGGTGCGGTCGGGATGGTCAAGAGCACCCGGTCGGCCTTGCGCAGTCCCGCCAGAACATGCCCGTGGTCCTGCGCCGGAAGAGTCGCGTGACCGCTCGCGTCGTCATCCTGGGACACGGCGAGTGGTCCCGGCAGGCCGGGCGTCTGCCCTTCGAAAGCCAGACCGACCGGCCGTTCATCCGGGTCATTGTCGTCGAGCAGCCCGCCGACCGACAGGACGACCGGCGCGTCCGGCCCTGCCTCCCGCGAAATCCGCAGGAAGACGGCCCGGTCCCGCTGCGGGCGTGTGGCTCCGAGGACGGTGCAGGCGTTCAGGTTGCTGCAGGCGAGCATCCAGTCGCCGTGAGTTTCGAAGACCTGCGCCAGGGCCGGCTGAGCCGACAGGCCGAGGCAGAGCGCGAAGGAGAGAACGGGGAAGCGCATGGACGGCGGTACCCTGGGTTCGAGGTGCTCGATGCACTGTCAGCACGCGGCCTGCGGGGCAGCGCCACTGCACGATCGGGGGGCTCGGTTTCACGCCGATATCGGGAATTGTTTCGTCGGTGCCGGATCATGGCCGGGACGAAACAGAGCTGAACGAGAGCGGAAACGCGGAGCTGTCATTGAGGGGGAATGAGCAAGCATTCACCCGTCGCCGCGCATGCCGAGCGGTTCGCTCGCCACCTGCGGCGTCATGAGAGCCTCATCTGGGCCGGGCGCAGCAGCACGTGCGCCAGCTTCCGGGCTTATGCGAGGATGTGGGTGGTCACGCTGCCCGCCGCCCTCGTCACCTATCCCTTGGCGCAGTCCGGCGGCATCGCCGCGATGCCGTTCCTCGTCTTCACGGCGCTGACGGTCTGCGCGGTACCGGCTGCCCTCATCGCCGGGCGGACGTTCTATGCGCTCACGCAGCGCCGGGCGCTCTTCGTCATCGACGGCTTCGGCCTGTCGGCCTTCACGTCGATCGATCTCTGTCACGGGCTCAGGCCATGGATCGTGCCGGAGAGCTGCGGCACCGCCACGCTCTTCCTGTCGCGCAGGGCCGGCAATCACCGGCGCGACCGCTTCGTGGACGCGGACGGCAACATCGGCTTCCGCCGCATCGCGGATGCCGATGCGGTCGCGTTCCTCGTGCGCGAGCTCTCGGGGGCTCGCTCGGATGGATGACATGCGCCTGAAGCAGCCAATCCCAAGGCCTCGACCACCTCAGCAGGAGCACACCATGTCCATCACCAGACAGGCTCTCCGCAGCCTTTTCACAGGAGCTTTTCTCATGTCGCTTGCCGTCCCCGTCCAGGCCGAGGATGCCGTCACGCTGTTCAGGATCGTCACGGTGAAGGATGAGATCGTCGTCGGCGTCACCGACCGGGATATGGACGACGTCCAGGGGCGGGACGTATCCGCCGTCGGTCGCGCGCTTGCCGCGCGGGGCGAACTGACCCTCTGGCAGTTCGCCGTGCGCAAGGGCCCGGACGGCGAGCTCGAGCAGGCGCCGCTGCGGCGCATCAGCATCCTCAACCACGCCAGCCTGCGGGTCGAGCCCTATGCGAGCCCGCTGCGGGTCGTGCCGGTGTCCGAGTGAGGGGCCTTCATGCGCACGGCAACTCCCCTTCTGCTCGCTTTCGTTGTGCCGGCCCTCCCGGCGGCGGCCGAGGCGGGGCCGCCCGGCTGGTTCGCCGAGGCTGCCGCCAGCATCCCCGACGGCTGGGTTCCCGGGCGGATCTACCGCGTCGTGGATGACGGTCGGAAGGTCTTCATCGCCGTCTTCCCGGCCGGTGCGGATCATCCGGCGACGCCGGGCAACGCCTTCGATGCGGGCCAGGTGCTCGAGGTTACGCTGAAGCGGGAGGGCGAGGCCGATGTCATCGTCTCCGCGAGCCTCCACGCGCGTTCGCCGGAAGACCGCTTGCGGACCGGGAACGAGGATCATCACGCCGGCATCCTTCAGCGGCTCTATGCACGGGCCGAGGCCGAGCCGGGCGTCGTGCCCTGCCAGATCCGGGGATGGGCGGCATCGGACGCCGGCACCGGCACGCCCGTGCGCGGCGCGCCCGATGACGGGGCCGGCATCGTGGGCCGTCTGGGGCCGCCCGTCTGGCAAGGCCTGTCGGAGGCTGCCGGCATCGAGGGGCTGCGGGCGGAGTTCGACATCACGGGCTATGTCGACGGTTGGTTCCGGATCGAGAACGCGACCCCGCCCGGTGCGGCCTATGGCGAGCCGTTGCCGCCGAACCATCCGCCGACCTATGGGGGTGTCGGCTGGCTGCGCGCGACGGAAGTCCACGCAGGCTATGCCAATACGCAGATGCCTGTTCCCCGCCTCCTGCAATATCCGCACGTCGATGCGGCCGATTATCAGCCCGCAGAGGGCGCGCGAGGGCACGACGGCCATCTCGACGGTGACGGCACGCTCATGCGCCTGCATGCGTGCTCTGCCAACTGGGCGCTGACCACGGCCCGCGATTTCCAGCGCGGCTGGTGGCGCGGCACATGTTCCAATCAGGTGACGCTCTGCAACTGAGGCGACGGCGCCCATGTTCGTCTGGCGCCCAGAATCCTGTCGTCTCCTGCACAGACGGTCGCCGCTTCGACGCTTATCAGGAAACGTTCCATTTCCCGGAGGCCGACGGAAGGCATGACGACACAGGTTCTTTCAGAGGCCCCTCAAGGGTATCGGATCATCGTCGTGGACGACGAAGCCGGGGTGCGCGAGACCGTGTCCGAATTTCTCGCCTCCCAGGGCTTCGCCGTGCGCGCCGCCGGCGATGGCCGCGGGCTCGACCAGTTGCTCGGCGAGGCGGCGGCGGACCTCCTGCTCGTCGACGTCAACATGCCGGGGGAGGACGGGTTCTCCATCGCCCGGCGGGTGCGCGCCACGACGCAGATCCCGATCATCATGCTGACCGCGGCCGGCGATATCGTCGACCGGGTGGTCGGGCTCGAGCTGGGGGCGGACGACTACGTCACCAAGCCCTTCGACCTGCGCGAACTGAAGGCCCGCATCCGCGCGGTGCTGCGCCGCCATGGTTCTGCCGGGGGCGGCTTGCCGGAGCCGGCCGGCGCGCAGGCGTCCCTGGTGCGGTTCGGGACGGTCCTGCTCGACCTCGACGCCCATTGCCTCGTACGCGCCGACGGAGCGCGCGAGATGTTGACGGCGATGGAATTCGACCTGATGCACGTCTTCCTGAAAAACCCGAACCGGGTGCTGACGCGCGACCGGCTGCTCGATCTCGCCCACCATCGCGACAACGAGCCGTTCGACCGCAGCATCGACGTGCGCGTGACGCGGCTGCGACGCAAGGTCGAGGCGGACCCGGCCAATCCCAAGGTCATCAAGACGGTGCGCGGCGTGGGCTACATGTTCTCGCCGGGCGGCAGCCGGTGAGGGACACGGTCTCCACCGGCTGATGCGAGGGCAGCGACGCCGGGCGTGCCGTCTGCCGACACCGGGCCCGGTCGGTCAGGCGACGGCGGGCGCTCGCGACCGCACGGCTGCTTCGCGCATGATGGTGCTGACGAGGTCGTAGGCCTCGGTCCAGGCTTTCCGCAGCTCCGGCGTGAAGCGGGCGCCGAAGCTCAGGGCGAGCGTCTCGATGAGCGCGGTGCCGACGGTCGTATAGTGGCTGTCCCTGACGCCGTAGTCGAGATGGCGGATCGCGAGGCTCTCCAGCGTCGGGACGACCGTTGCCGGCTTGCGCAGGCCGCCGACGACGAAGCCGAGCGCCGCCATGAGCTTCTGCCCCTGGGCCTTCATGTCGGCCCCGCCGAAGAGGCTGCGCAGCGACGGGTCGTTGGCGAAGAGGCGCTCATAGAAGAGGGCGGCCGCCGGTTCCCTGATGGCGGCGACTTCGGCGAAGCTCGTTTCCAGCAGATGGATGGTTTCGTCGTTCATGGATGCATCCCGCAAGGCACAATTGAATGCCAGCATCCTGGAGGAGGCGTGTTTCCGCCGTCGTACGTCAGTGTTTCAGGCGGTGAGATCGGCCAGAAACACGCGGATGTCGGCCGGCACGAACGGCTTTTCGAGAACCGGGCTGCCGGAGCGGGCGAGGAAGCGCCCGGCGCTTGGCCCGAGCGCGTCGCCGGTGATGAAGCCGATGCGCTGCCCGAGGGCCGGGCAATGTTCGAGCAGCCAGTCGTACAGATTGGGGCCGTCCCCGTCTGGCATGCGGATGTCGCACAGGATGGCACTGAAGCGCTCGGCCCCATGCGCAAGCACGGCCTTGGCCTCGCGGCCGGAATGGGCGAGCACCGGCGTATAGCCGAGGGCCTCGACGATCTCGCCGAGGAGCGCGGCTATCTCCGTCTCGTCGTCCACGATCAGCACCTGCCCGCCTCCGGCCGCGTGGGGCGCGGGGCGGTCCTCCGCTGCGGCGGGCCCGGGTCCCGTAGCCTTGACCGGCAAGCGCAGGGTGAAAGCCGCGCCGCCGCCGGCGGGCCGCTCGAGCTCCAGCGTCCCGCCATGGGCCTCGATGAGACCGCGCGAGACCGCGAGGCCGATGCCGGTGCCCGATCCCTGCGGCTTCGTGGTGAAGAACGGGTCGAAGATGCGTGACGCGATCGCCTGCGGCACGCCCGGGCCATTGTCGGCCACCGTGAGCCGCACCGTTCCCGTCTCCGGAACGGCCGATATGCGGATGCGCCTGTCGCCGTCCTTCTCCTCGAGCGCATGCTGGGCATTGACGATGAGATTGAGCAGCACCTGGTGGATCTGCCCGGCATCGAGCATCAGGAGCGGCAGGCGTGCAGGCATGTCCCTGTCCACGGTGACGCCCGCGGCGCGCAGATTATAGGCCAGCAGCTCGACGGCCTCGTCGATCACTGCGGCAAGATCCGCCGGGCGACGCTCCGCCTCGCGCTGGCGGGCCATGGCGAGAAAGCTGCGTACGATCCTGGCGCAGCGGTCGGCGGCGGCGCCGATGCGGTCGCAGCGCTCGATCAGCCGCTCGTCGCCGATCCGGATGGCCTGGTCGCGCAGCATCAGCGTCTGGCCGGTGACGATGGAGAGCGGGTTGTTCAGCTCATGGGCGACACCGGCCAGCAGCGAGCCGAGAGCGGCGAGCTTCTCCTTCTGGTGAAGGGCGCCGCGCTGGCGCTGGATCTCCTCCTCGGCGGCCTTCGCCGCCCTGAGGTCGCGGACATGGGCGGCGAAGATCCGTTCCTCGCCGTCGCTGATGTCGGTGACCGCCAGCTCGACCGGGATGCGCTCGCCACCGGCGAGCATTGCCGACAGCTCCAGCCTGCGCCCCAGCACGCGGGCGTCGCCCGTCGCCAGGTAGGCGGCAAGGCCCGCCCTGTGGGCCGCGCGGTATTCCGGCGGGACGATGAGGTCGGCCACGGGGCGGCCGATCGCCTCGCCGCGCCCATAGCCGAAGATGGCCTGTGCGGCCGGGTTGAAGTCGACGACCGTTCCGTTCGCGTCCATCACCACGATGCCGTCGAGGGCGGAGCGGACGATGGCGGCGTGGCGGGCCTCGGCCGCTTCGTGGGCGGCAATGCGGCCGGCAAGCTCCTGCTCGCGCAGCTTGAGGTCAGTCAGATCGCGCGCGATGGCGAGGAAGCCCTCGACGGGCCCTTCGGGCATCGGGCGGTACGGCGTCACGCTTTCCTGCACGTAGCGCCGGCCGAGGGAGCCGTAGTCGGCCCAGCCCTCCCAGCGCAGGGGCTCCCCGGCGAGGAGGCGCGGGATCACCGGCGCATAGGAGGCATAGACGTCCGGATCGAGGATATCGGAGACGTGGGCCCCGATCACCTCGGCTTCGCTGCGGCCGACGAAGTCCAGGAACTCCTGGTTCACAAGGCGATAATGCCCTTGCGTGTCGACCAGGACGGCACGGCCGGGAATGCCCTGAAACAGAGCGGAAAACAGCGCCCGGTGCCCCTCGGCGATGAGGCTCAGGTCCCCGCCGACGGTTTCGGGTGCGATTTCGTTGATGTCGAGGGGCAAAGGCTTGTCGGGGTCCGGCATCCCTCGCTCGTCCCAGGCTGCAGAAGCGGAACAACTGTCGATACACTTATCTGCCGCTGATTTCAGCAACGTTTCGGCGGTGTTTCAGCTTGATCGTCTGCGGGAAATGTGGCGGGCTCACTCTCAGGCAGTGTTCTTCAAATGGGGGGGTGGGCATTGTCTGTAAGGGAAGATGCGGGTGCCGCGGACACGTCACAGGCGCCATTGCTGAAGCTGTCGTCGCGCGACATCACAGGGCCGGACAAGGCGGCGGCCCTGCGCGAGTTCTACGGCCGGGAGCTGATGCGCCTCGACGTCATCGCCCAGGACACGGGCGGCCCGACGTATTTCGATGCGCGGATCGCGAATCTCTCCTGGGCCACCTGGGCGGCCTGCGATGGTTCGGCATTCGCGGGCGTCCGCACCAAGCCGCTGCTCGAGGACGGCTGCGACGACCTGTTCTTCGCGGTGACCACTGCTGGGCTGCAGGTGGAGGTGGGGCAGGATGCGTTCGCCGTGCAGCCGGGAGGCGCCCTCCTCCTGTCCAAGGCGCGGGCCTATCGCTATCTCAACAACGGCCCGGATAAGACGGCCTGCATCCTCGTCCCGCGTGCGCGGATGGCGATGCTGCTCCCGCATCTGGGGGAGGCGCCCCACATGCATTTTGCGCCGGGGACCGCCGGGCTCGACCTCGTCTTCGGCTATGCCTCGCTCGTCGCCACGAGTGGCTCCGCGACGCCGGAACTGAGGGAGAAGGCTGCTGCCCACCTCCTCGAGCTGATGGCTTCGATCATCGACCCCGGCCGCGAGGCGGGCGGCGCGAGCGACCCGGAGCGTCTCGCCGAGGCGCGGTTCGAGGCGATCAAGCGCAGCATTCGCAGCAATCTCCTGCTGCCGGGGCTCAGCCTGGAGCGCATCGCGCAGCTGCACGGCATCACGCCGCGCTACGTCCAGCGACTGTTCGAGCGCTCGGGGGACAGCTTCTCGGATTTCGTGCGCCGGGAACGGCTCGCCCAGGCGTGGCTGACGCTGACGGATCCGCGACAGGCGGGCCGGCGCATCCTGTCGGTTGCGCTCGAATGCGGCTTCAACGACATCACCACCTTCAACCGCGCCTTCCGCCGCACCTTCGGCGTCACGCCGCGCGAGGCGCGGGAGAACCGCCTCAGGCAAGATCGCTGACGATGGCCGGGAGGGCGATAGCGAGCCCGAGGGTCCACAGGCACCAGATGCCGACGACGATGCGGTCCGTCACGGCCCGGTTCACGAGGCTCGTGGCCGGGGCGAGGATGCCCGCCCGGATGGCGAGGGCGACGAAGCCCCGCACCATCAGCGGCATGAGGCTGTAGGCGAGGACGAGCATGCCGAGGCCGAAGGCGGCGACGGCCGCGGTGCGCAGCGCAGGCGACGGATCGGCACCGAGATGCGGGGCGAGGGCGCCGAGGGCTTCGAGGGCGAGAAAGGAGGTTCCGGCTGCGATGGCGAAGAAGCCGTTGCACGGCAGGAACGGTCGCATTGCGCTCATCGTGGCTCGTCTCCCTGTCCGACTGCCGGGTAGGCCCTGACGTCCTGCACCAGCAGGGCTGTATGCGGCTCGTCCCCTGCCCATTGCACAAAGGTGTCCGTCGAGGCGTGGCGGGTGCCGTCGCTGGTCACGAAAATTGTCCATTCGCCCCGTGCCGCGTCCAGGAAGACGCGTGACCACGGCCCGCGGCCGTGGTTGGCGATGCGGAAGAGCGTCAGAAAGCGTCCGTCGGGCGAGAAGCCCACGGCCCGGTCCTCTTCCAGCCCATAGCGGGCGGCGTCGCCCGCCTCGGCCCCGGCAGGCGCGACGAGCTCGCCCGACGAGGCGCGGACATGGATCTGCCGCCAGACGATACCGTCGCGCGGCAGGCATTCCGGGCCGCTCAGCACAACTACGGCGGCGCCATGCCCGACGAGCCGTTCAGGGGGAGGATCGCAGAGGTCTGCCGCCGACGCCGGCGAGGCGCTGAGCGGCAGACCGAACAGGCCAAGACCGAGAAGTCCTTTCATCCACGTCTCTCCGGTCGTTTCCCATTCCTTGCCGCTTTCCGGTTTCCGCCCTGTTTCCGCACGCGAAACGCGAGGGACATGGGCCTGAAATCCTCTTCGGCCAAGTACGGCAGGACAGCGAAATCAGCCGAGGTGCCGCGGTGCAGAAGACACTCATGAAACCTTCCATTCCCCTCCTTGCGGCGATCGCGACAGGGGTGGTGTTCAGCGCCGCTGCCGCCATCGGCATCGTGACGCTGCTGAGAGGGGAGGCACCGGCCGGGAGCGGGCTTGGCCTCGATCCCTTCCGTGCCGCGGTGGGCGAGGTGCGGGAGGCCTATTGCCGCTATGCGCTCGCGCAGCTCGTGCCAGGCGCCGGCTCCCCTCGCCTCGTGAACATGCGGGAGAGGGGCGAGCCCCCGGTGGTCGTCCTGACCTTCGACGCCGGCACGCAGCGCAGTATTTCCTGCGAATTCGTGCCGCCAGACCTGATCGCGGGCCACACGCGGCTGGCGGTTATCACCCTCGATGCCGAGCCGGTGTCGGTGGAGCGCCTCGACGGCGTCAACGTCGCGCTCGCTCACGAGGAGCGGCTGTTCAGGCGCTAGGGCCGCCCGGTCCGAGGGCCGGGATGTTGCCTTCGTGCAACGATTCCCACCGATCCGTTCGCAGTTCGCCTCACGCCTATTTCCGTGTCGCGCAACGCCGGGACAGGCGCCGGGGCATCGCTACCTTCCGGGCTGGATGGGCAGGTCTGCCGGATCATCAAACAATAATTCGCAGCAAGAGGGCGCGATGGTTTCTCGCAACGCCAGAGGCAACAACGGTTCCTGTCCAAACGGGGGCATCGCTCCCATTGCCCGCAAACGGCTCTCGTCGACATCCGCGCTGACGCTCGCCATGACGATGCTGCCGGGCCTCGCCGCCGCGGCGGACTGGACGGGTGCCGTCTCGAACGACTGGGCGACGGCGGGGAACTGGGACACCAACACGGTGCCGACGGCGGGGGTCGACGTCATCATCAACAATACAGGGCCGGCACCTGCGATCAACGGAACGAATGAGCAGGGGCGGGTGGTGGTGGTGGGCAGCACCGTTGACGGAGCGGCGTTGCAGATTTTCAACGCCGGCACGCTCGCGAGCGCGGGTGCCGAGATTGGCCTCAATAACTCCGGTTCGGTTTCCGTTTTCGGCGCAGGCTCCGCCTGGACGCTGAACGGCAATATGAACGTCGGCTTCCTGGGCACCGGCACGCTCAATATCCAGGACGGGGCGACCGTCACGAACAACAACGCCCTTCTTGGCTATCATGCTTTTGGCGTCGGCACTGCTGCAGTCGGCACAGGGGCGTCCTGGGCGAGTACGGGCAACTTAATGGTCGGCCAAGGGGGCGTGGGCGTTTTGAACATCTTCACCGGTGGGACGGTGTCCGCCGGAGCTTTCGGCTTGGGGTGGGGTGCCGGCTCCGCCGGGTTCGCGACGGTCGACGGCGCTGGCAGCACGTTGACTTCCGTCGGCGATCTATATGTTGGGTTTGGCGGCACCGGCGGGCTGACGGTGACGAACGGCGGCGCCGTCACGAGCGGCGGCGGCGCTGCGCTGGGTATCAGCGCTGATGCGAAGGGAAGCGTCACCGTCGATGGCGCCAGTTCCACCTGGACCGCAACATCCCACGTCACTGTCGGCGTCCTTGGCACCGGCACGCTCACCATTTCCAATGGCGGCGTGGTGACGAGCATGGGAGAAAGCCATGTTGGCAACGGTATCGGCGGCTTCGGAACCGTTACCATCGACGGTGCGGGCTCCAGCTGGGACAATAACGGCGATCTCACCATCGGCGGGTTCGGGACGGGCACGGTCAACATCTCGGCCGGCGGCGCCCTGAGCAATGCGGAGGGGCACATCGGCTGGGAGGCCGGGAGCAGCGGCAGCGTGACCGTGTCCGGGGCCGGCTCCAGCTGGACGAACACGTCCTTCCTCCATGTCGGCGGCGCCGGCACGGGCGTGCTGAACATTGCCGACGGTGGCGTCGTCACCAGCGGCGAGGCAAGCATCGGTTATCTCCTCGGCGGCTCCGGCGCCGTCACGCTCACGAACGGCGGCCAGTGGAATCTCACCGGAAACTTGTTCATCGGCGACGAAGGCACGGGGACCCTTGCCATCCGGAGCGGCAGCGTCGTCGCCAATGGCGAAGGTTTCATCGGCTATGCGGGGGGCGACGGCGCCGTCATCGTCGACGGTGCCGGCTCGCGCTGGGAGAATGCGGGGCTGTCGGTCGGGGCCAGTGGTATTGGCGAACTGCGCGTTTCGAACGGCGGCAAAGTCAGCGCGACGGGTGGGGCCGAGGTCGGCAGCGATGTTGGATCGAAGGGGCTCGCCGTCGTCACGGGCACCGGCTCCGCGCTCACGGTATCCGGCGGGCTTGTCGTCGGCCAGTTCGGCGAGGGGGCACTCGCGGTCGCGGACGGCGGCGCCGTGAATGCCGCGGGTCTGACGGTCGCCGGGGAGGTGGGCTCGCGGGGCGAAGTCGTCGTCACCGGCGGCGGCTCGTCCATCATCGACAGCGTCGGCACGGTCGTCGGCCGGCTAGGCGAGGGCCGGTTCGTGGTTGCCGACGGCGGATCCTTCGCAAGCACGCATCTGACGATCGGCGGTCAGGCAGACGGGGTTGGGACCGTCGTCGTCACCGGCAGCGGCTCCTCCTTCACCGATGGTGTCGGCACGGTCGTCGGCCGCGAAGGCGAGGGCCGGCTCGTGGTCACGGACGGCGGGTCCTTCGCAAGCATGGACATGCGGGTTGGTTTCGAGACGGACGGGGTCGGGACTGTCCTCATCTCCGGCAGCAGCGCCGGTGTGCTCGCCAGCACCCTGACGGTGGGCGCCAAGGGCGCAGGCACGGTGACCGTGGTCAACGGCGGTGGCCTGCTGACCGGTGCGACGTCGATCCTCGGCGAGGACATCGACTCGACCGGCACGGTCACGCTTCGGGGCGCCAACACGATCTGGCGTTATTTCGGAGAGGTGACCCTGGGACGCGCCGGCACGGGGATGCTGACGCTCGCGGACGGTGCGGTGCTGATGGAGGATTCGATCTTCGGCAACGTCAGCCTGCATCTGGCGCAGATGGCGGGGTCGACGGGAACACTCAACATCGGCGCGGGCCTCGGTGAGCAGGCAGCCGGTGCTGGGACCCTGCAGTTCGGCGGCCTCGACTTCGGCGCCGGGACCGGTGTCGTCAACTTCAATCACACGGAACTCGACTACACGTTCATCCCCTCGCTGAACGGCAATGGCACGGTCAATCACGTCGCCGGCGTCACCAAGCTCGCAGCCGATTCCTCGGGCTTCACCGGCGTCGTCAACGTCACCGGCGGACGCCTCTACGTGAACAACCTGCTCGGCGGCGACGTGCTGGTGACGGGAGGGGTGCTCGGCGGTTCCGGCATGCTCGGCGCTGCGATCATCAACGCCGGCGGCACCGTCGCGCCGGGCAATTCCATCGGCACGCTCACCGTCGCGGACATCACCTTCAACCCGGGCTCCATCTACGAGGTGGAGGTCGATGGAGCCGGCAACAGCGACCTCATCGTTGCGACCGGCACGGCCACCCTCAACGGCGGCACGGTCAATGTCGTGCCCTTTCCCGATTATGCGTTCGGCACGACCTACACGATCCTGACGGCGAACACCCTCAATGGCGCTTTCGACACGGCCGTGTTCAACGGCGGCTCGCTCTTCGTCACGCCGACGCTCTTCCAGGACGCGAACAACGTCTATATCTCTCTGGCGAAGAACGCCTTCACCAGCGCGGCCTGGACCCCCAATCAGCAGGCGGCCGCGGGCGCGGCGGACAGCCTCGGCGCCGGCAACGCCGCCTATGACGCGATCCTTCAGCTGACCGATGGAACCGTTGCCCGCGCCGCCTTTGACGCGCTCTCGGGCGAGATCCACGCGTCGGCACGCACGGCGCTGATTGAGGACAGCCGCTTTGCGCGCGAGGCGGCGATCGGCCGGCTGCGCAGCGCCTTCGGCAATGCGGGCGCTGGCGCCGTGGCGGAGCGGCCGCTGGCGGAGACCTTCGCCCTGTGGGGCCAGGGCTTCGGCGCGTGGGGCTCCTGGGATGGCGACGGCAATGCCGACAAGCTCGAGCGCAGCATCGGCGGCTTCTTCCTCGGTGGGGACGCAGAGGTTGCGGACAACATCCGCCTCGGCGTGATGGGCGGCTACAGCCGGATGAGCTTCGACGTCGACGGCCGCATGTCATCCGGCTCAGCCGATACCTATACCCTCGGCGCCTATGGCGGCGGCCAATGGGGCGCGCTGGCGCTGCGGGCGGGCGCGGCCCTCGGCTGGCACGACATCGACGTCAGGCGGCAGGTTCTCTTCACCGGCTTCGCGGACAATCTCTCCGCCTCCTATGACGCGCGCACGGTCCAGGCATTCGGCGAGCTCGGCTACGGCATCGCCGCCGGTGCGGTCCGGTTCGAGCCCTTCGCGGGCCTCGCCTACGTGAACCTGCATACGGACAGCTTCGCCGAAAGGGGCGGGGCTGCCGCGTTGGCGGCGAACGGGCGCACGAGCGCGGCCACCTTCGCGACCCTCGGCGTGCGGGCGGAGACGTCCGTCAGTCTCGGCGGACGGGACGCCACGCTGCGCGGCACGATCGGCTACCGCCATGCCTTCGGCGACGTGCCCACCTCGCGGCTGTTCTTCCTCGCCGGCGGGAATCCCTTCACCGTCGCCGGCGTGCCGATCGCCCGCAATGCCCTCGTGCTCGACGCCGGCCTCGATGTCGCGCTCGCCGCCAACGCCACGCTCGGCCTCGCCTATGGCGGCCAGTTCGGCTCGGGGGCCAGCGACCAGAGCCTGAAGGCGAACATCAGCGTGAAATTCTGATGCCATCCGCTGGGCAGTCGCCCGTCCTTCCACGTTGCCGGAACCTGTCCATGTCGTTGCGTCTTGGGATCGCGGCCATGATGTTCGCCGCAGTGTCGACCGGCTTTGCCGGCGCCGCAGCCCAGGAGGCGGCGCTGCCCGGCGGCGCCACTTCCCTGCGCGAGGCGCATGGCGACTGGCTCGTCACCTGTGCCGTGAAGACCGGGGGCGGGAAGAAGACACGGGTCTGCGCCTTGTCGCAGGAGCAGTTCCATGCGCAAACGCGCCAGCGCGTGCTCGCCGTCGAGCTGAGGCCGGCGGGCGGCGGCGCCAGGGGCACCCTCGTGCTGCCCTTCGGGCTCCTGCTCGACAAGGGGGCCGCCTACCAGCTCGACGAGGGGCCGGCCGGCCCACAGCAGCGTTTCCGCACCTGCCTGCCGGCCGGCTGCCTGATCGAGGTCGATTTCGACGCCGCCACCGTCAAGGCGCTCAGGGGCGGCAAGGCGCTGCGCGTCAAGGCAACGACCGACGGCGGGGAGGAGACAAACCTGTCCCTTTCCCTGGCAGGCTTCGCCGGCGCCTATGATCGCACCGTCATACTCCTGAAGTAGGCGGCTGCCTCATGCCGGATGGCGACCCGTGAACTGGCCCGTTTCGCTCGCCATCGGCCTCGCGACGGCGATCTTCGCCGCATTCTACGGCTTTCTCGTCGCCCATGCGGCCGGGGAGTGGCTGCGCATTCCCGCCTTCGAGGGAACCTTCGGCTATTTCGTGGTCTTCTGCGCCCTCGTCGCGCTCGTGGCCGGCCTCATTATCGGCATTCTCGTCGGGCGCCTGTGGGCGGGCGGAGGCGGGTGGTGGACGCTCGTCCGCGCTGTCGTGGTGGCCGGTGCGCTCATCACGGCGTTGGGCGGCCTTGCCTGGCTCTCGGACCGTCGCGAGCCGCCGCTCAGGGCCCCGCTCGATCTCCTGCTCGACATCCGCGTGCCGGTGGCGCTCGTCGCCACCATGGCAGAACGGGGAGAACTGCCCTTCGTCATCCTCTACGGCGGCGAGACCTGGCGGCGCGGCGACATCACCGCGCAGGCGGGAAGCGGCGACGACGGCCGGGCCCTTCTTGCCGCGCGCGTGGAGATCCACAACGCGGCTGCCCGCCGGCAGATCGGCGTCTTCCTGCGCGTCGCGCCGGAGCAGTTCTTCGACCTGCCCTTGCCAGCGATGCCGCAGCCGTCAACCGCATGGAGCGACTGGCTCGGGGCGTCCCGCCTGCTCGACGGCTCCGCGCCGGCGCCCGAAGAGGCCTTTGCCCTGCGCTTCCGCGTGGTGCCGCGGCTGGCGGAGGCCGGTCCGTCGCAGCCGTGAAAACCGGCGCGCTACCGTTTGAGCTTACCAGGTCATGGCGGCTATGATGCCGGCAGGCTGGCCGGGATGCATGGCCTGCCTGCCGAAAGTGGGGGGACCGTGCGTAGGGTTGCCGTCATTTCCGTCGCCGGCCTCATGGCCATGGCCCTCCAGCTGATGCCGGCCATGGGACAATCGGTGAGCGAGTTTCCACTGCATGCGGCGGCGGCCGAGGGGAACGTCGCCGCAATCCGCGGGCTCCTGTCGCAGGGGGCTGCCGTCGATGCGCGTGATCGCAACGGCCGCACCGCGCTGCTGGTGGCGACCCATGCCAACCACATCGCGGCCGCGCAGGCGCTGATCGAGGCGGGCGCCGACGTCAATGCCAAGGACGACATCGAGGACAGCCCCTATCTCTATGCGGGCGCGCGCGGCCACCTCGAGATCCTGCGCATCACGCTCGCGCATGGTGCCGACCTCAGGAGCACCAACCGATACGGTGGCACGGCGCTCATCCCCGCGGCCGAGCGTGGCCATGTGGAGACCGTGCGCACGCTGCTCGAGGCCATCATCCTCGGCGACGGCGGCCAGTGTCATCAGCAGATCGTCCAGCTTCTGGTTGACGCCGGCGCCAGGGTCGATCTCGCAGACCGGGACGGCGTGACGCCCCGCGCGCATGCGCTGAGCCGCGACTACGCCGAGATCGAGCGGATCCTCGTCGCAGCAGGAGCCGAAGGGAGAAAGCCATGACGGCCCGGGAGCGGTTCCTCTGCGAGGCGATCGAGCTCGCCTATGCCAATGTCGCCAAGGGCGGGCGGCCCTTCGGCGCCGTCGTCGTCAGGGACGGCGAGGTCATCGCGACCGGCGTCAACGAGGTGGTGGCGACGCATGATCCGACGGCCCATGCGGAATTGCTCGCCCTCAGGGCGGCGGGGCGCCGGCTCGGCTCGGCCAATCTTCAGGGCTGCACCGTCTATGCCAGCGGCCATCCCTGCCCGATGTGCCTCGCCGCCATGCGCCTGTCCGGCGTCGGCGCGGTCGTCTACGCCTATTCGAACGAGGATGCCGCGCCTTACGGTCTGTCGACGGCGGCGATCTATGCCGATCTTGCGAGGCCCTTCGCCGAGCAGTCGATGACCATCGGCCATGATCCCATCCGCCTCGACGGGCGTCCGGACCTCTATGCGACCTGGCACCAGCGGCAGGAGAGGCAGGAAAGCCGCGGCGGAGGCTGACCGGCGCGCCTGTCGGTGCGGTAACACGCTTTCCTCCTTCACCCCGTGCGAGTAGAATTGGCGCACGATGAGAAGGGGGCTGCGGTGATCGCAAGCATTCTCTCGTTGCCTTTCTGCCGATTGTCGTATCGCCCTCGTCGCTCCGGGCGGGGCGCCCTTGCGACGTTCCTCAGCGCATGTCTGTGCGCTCTCGTCCTCGCCGCCGGCACCCTCTCATTCCCGGCACAGGCCGACACGCGCCGCGTCGCGCTCGTCATCGGCAATGCGCGTTACGCCGCCCTGCCATCCCTCCAGAACCCGGCCAACGAGGTCGAGGAGGTGACGACGACGCTGCGACGGGCGGGCTTCGACGTCATTGCCGGCATCGACCAGGACCGGCTGGCGCTGGAGGAGAGCATCAAGCGTTTCTTCCGTTCGCTCAACGGGGCGGATGTCGGGCTCTTCTACTATTCGGGCCACGCGGTGCAGTTGTCTGGCCGGAACTATGTGGTGCCGACGGACGCCACCTTGTCCACGGCCTACGACGTGGAGATCCAGACCGTCGATCTCGAGGCGATCCTCGACCAGATGCGGCGCACGGCGAAGACGCAGATCGTCTTTCTGGACGCCTGCCGCAACAATCCCTTCCGGGCCGAGCGCTATTGGGTGGCGGAGAAGCTGCAGCCGGTCGAGCAGCGCCAGGGCCTTGCCGACATCCGGCCCGGCATCGGCACCCTCATCTCGTTCTCGACCGAGCCGGGCAATGTCTCCTACGATGGCGAAGGGCCGCTCAGCCCCTTCACGCGTGCCTTCACCTCCCGCGCCCTGACGCCCAACCAGGAAATCCGCTCGCTCCTCACGGACGTGCGCCGCGACGTCATCAAGGCGACCGGCGGCCGGCAGGTGCCGTGGGAGAATTCCTCGCTGACCGACGCGTTCTATTTCATCTCGCGCGACGTGGCGCCGGTGGTCGCGCCGATGCAGCACGTGCAGCTCGCGGCCGGCAGCACGATCCGCGTCGGCATCCCCGAGCCGCAGACCTACCAGGAGGCGGACCTCAAGGTCTCCTTCGACCTTCTGCCGGAGCAGGGCCAGATCCTGCTCGACGGCGCGCCCGTCGCCGTCGCCGAGCCCTATCCGTCCTCCGCCCTCGGGCGGATCGCCTACCGCAGCGAGGGGGCAGCGCCCGGCTTCGTCGGCATTCTCGGCTACACGGTGTCCAACCGCTTCGAGCAGTCGAGCCGCGGGCTCGTTGCGCTCACCGTGACGGAAGCGACCGTCGCGCAGGCAGGAGTGCGCGATACGAAGACCGGGCCGACCCGCTCCGCCGAGGCCGACGACGGCGCCGTGATGGAGCGCTTCGCCAAGCGCCTCGCCGCGCACAAGGCGCGCGTGCCCATCGGTGTCGGCCCTGTACCGCTCGGCTTTCCCGCTTTCGAGGCGCCGACCGGTGCGGGCGAGCCCATCGTCTCGGTCGATGCCATCCCGCCGAAGGGCGTGTTGCGGCTCGACGGCAAGACGGTGCTCGCCGGGGCACGCATCGGCGCTTCGAGCCTCGCCCGCCTCGCCTACGAGCCGCAGATCGGCACGCAGGCCCAGGCCTTTTCGCTGACGCTCGGCCTGCCGACGGCGGCGGCGCGCGCGCCCCTGGCGGCGAAGGTCGCCGTCGAGCCGGTGCTGCATGCCTGCGATGTGCTGGCCGGAGAGCCGCTCGACCTTGCCGGTGTCACGGCCGGCGTCCTGCCCAACGAGGTCGACGGGCCGAAGGCGCTTGCCGCCTGCAACGAGGCGCGCCGCGACTATCCCCAGGTGACGCGCTTCCTCTACCAGCTCGGCCGCGCCCAATTGGCGAGCCGCGAGCTCGACGCCGCCTGGGCGAGCTTTGAGGAGAGCGCGGCGCGCGGCCATGTGCGCGCGCTCTACCAGCTCGGGTATCTGTACACGGTCAATGCCGGCCGGCCGATGGATCGCGCCAAGGCGAACGACTACTACAAGCGGGGCGCCGACCTGGGAGACCCCTACAGCGTCTACAATTACGGCCGGGCGCTCTTCTACGGCCGCGGCCTGCCGCAGGATGTGCCGGGTGGCCTTGCGATGCTGCTCAGGGCGGCCGAGATGGGCCACACCTATGCCATGAACGAGTTGGGCGCCATCTTCCTCTACGGCCGCAACATGTCGCCGGACGAGGGCCGGGGCGTCGCGTTCTACCGTGCCGGGGCGGCGCGCAAGGACATCTATTCCTTCAACAATCTCGGCCTTGCCTATCTCGGCGGCACCGGCGTGCCGAGGGATCCGAAGCGGGCCTATGATTTCTTCACGGCCGCCGCCAAGGACGGGCACCCGGCCGCGCCCTACAACATCGGCCGCATGTACCGCGACGGCATCTTCGTGAAGCGGGATGCGGCGGCGGCGGCGCGCTGGTTCGAGCAGGCCGCCGAGCGTGGCGACACCTGGGGCGCGTCGGCCCGGGGCGAGCTCGTTCTCAGCCGGTCGACGCCCCGCAACCAACAGATCGCCGCGCAGTTCTTCGCCCTCGCCGTGGCGCTCGACCGCACCAACGGCAATACGGCGGCGCGGGAGCGCCTCACGCAGCTTCCCGCCGAGGCCAAGACGGCCGCCGCCCGCGAATTCGCCCGTCAGCTCGGGCGCAGCTTCGACGCAGGTGGCGGCGCGCTCGACGACACCCTCGTCGCACTCGCCCGCGACGCCTGGCAGCAACGCAATCCCCGGGTCGATCTCTTCTGACGGAAAGGAAGACGCAGATGTCCCACGGTGCCACGACGAGCGTCGCTGTGGCGGCGTTGTTGCTGCTCGGCGCAACCTCCCTTCAGGGATGCATGACGCAGCCACGCCCCTATGACACGGCGATGGAGCCCCGCACCTCCCGCACGACGACGGCGGCACCGCGTGGAACGACCTCGCGGACACGCACGGCCCGTCCCACCACAACGACCGGCCCCAGCTATTTCACGCCGGGCGATTCCGGCAACAGTGGCGATAGCGGCGGAGGCTATGGTGACAGCGGGAGCGGCGCAGGCGGCGGGGGCGTGGGGGGCGGATCGGGAGGCGCCGGATCGGGAGGTGGCGGCGCAGGTGGCGGAGGCACCGGCGGCGGTAGCGGTGATGGCGACGCCGGCGGCGGCTGGGGTGGCTGAATGCTGCAGCCCGTAATTCGACCGCGAGCAGAAGCAAAGGCCAGCTAAGTGCAACACGTCCTGGCCGGGCTTGCCCCGGCCATCCACGCCTTTGACCCTGCGTACTGCTTCCACGGCGGGATGCCCGCGACGAGCGCGGGCATGACGGCCTCGAGGGACGGGCGGGCGCTCTCCAGCCCGCCTGACAAGCCGTTGCCGGCTGCTGACGCCGGGCCCTCACAGCCGGGCCAGGCGTCACCTGATCCTACCGATACCCGTAACTCGGCGAGGTCGGCATGGGCTGGCGCTGCGGCATCGGGCGATAGCCGCCGCCATCACCGCGCATGCGCGGGGGGCGTGGCCGGCTCATGCCGCCGAGGATGGCGCCGCCGATGATGTCGACCGCGATGGCCGGGCCGGGGTCATAGCTGCGCACGGGCCGCTCGACCCATACGGGCTCGGCGTAGTCGTCGACCGGCGCGCGGCGCGGCTTGGTCGTGGCCTTCTGCGTCTTCTTCGGTGCCGGCGCGGGCGTCGTCTTGGTCTTCGTGGGCTTGAGCGCGGGTGCCGGCGCGGGACATACGGCCGCCAGCTGCAGCCTTGCGCGTTCCGGCGCGGTGGCGGCGAGCCGCATGGCCGCCTCGGCGTGCGAGGAGCCGGGGAACAGGCGCAGATAAAGGGCGAAGGCGTCCTTGGTGCCGTCGCGCACGGCCTCGGCCCAGGCCATCTCCTCCTGCCGCAGCGTCAGGATGCGGTGCACGCGCAGCGCCAGCAGGTCGTCGGGATGGGCGGCGAGGAACAGGCGGTAGGCGTCCGGCGTGTCCCAGTAGAGGGCGCTACGGAAGGCTTCCGCCGCCGTGCGTCCGCCGAGGGCGGCGGTCGTGACCTGGGCGGCCCCCGTTGAGCCGGTGGTCTCGACCGTGTCCGCCGCCGTCTGCAGCGCACCCTCGAAGAAGCTGAACTGCGTCGTCAGCGACGAAGTCTCCCACGGAGTCTGCTGACCTCCCGTCGTTTCGTAGACGGCGAGGCGCACCTGGCGGAACAGCTGCTCCACCGGCAGGCCCGGCTCGCGCACCAGCTTGAGGAAGGCGGCCGCGAAGGGGCTGTGCTCGCCGGTGCCGTCGGCCGCCGTCGCCCCCGGGGAGGTCGAGAAGGCGACGAGGGTGCCGCCCTTCGATTCGATGCGCGCCAAGCCGGTCTCGCCTGGCGGGCCGGCATCGGCACCGTCGAGGAGCGTCAGCGCGAGGCCGCGCGCCCCGGTCGGGTTGACGAAGGGATTGTCGCGGCAGGAATCGAGGATGACGATCTTGGTGCGCGCCTTCGTGGCGTCGAGGCGCTTCAGGATGTCGGTGAGCGAGACCGACTGGCCCGGTACGTCGGCATCGGTGCGGGGCTTGACGTCGATCGGCAAGAGGTAGTTCGTGCCGGTGAGCTGGACGGCGTGGCCGGCATAGAAGACGACGGCCGCCGCATCCTCGCCCGCCGCCTCGACCTTCTTGGCGAAGGCATCGAGCGTCGCCTGGAAGGCGGGCAGGGTGGCATCGGCGAGATGGACGACGTCGAAGCCCGCCTCCGTCAGTGCATCGCGTGTCGCCGCCGCGTCCCGCATCGGGTTCGGCAGCGCGGGGATCGCCTCGTAGGACGCGTTGCCGACGACCAGAGCGACGCGCTTGGCGGCTTCCGCTGGCCATGGGGCGAGGATGACTGCAACGACGGCGGCGGCAAGCCAGTTCATGAGATGGCCCGGCCGCATCGGCCGGGGAGCCACGGCTGGACTGGTCATGGAAATACCCTCCTCAGCCTGCGAGACGGCGTCTCGCGCGCGCACCGGGCATCTCTTCACAGGCGGCAGGCTGTCGGCCTCGTCTCTTCCGGGCGATTTCGCCGCGCAGGCTGCCGCGCCTG
Organism: Chelatococcus caeni; assembly: GCF_014196925.1. Classification (GTDB taxonomy): domain Bacteria; phylum Pseudomonadota; class Alphaproteobacteria; order Rhizobiales; family Beijerinckiaceae; genus Chelatococcus_A; species Chelatococcus_A caeni. Next base: position 51,818 of record NZ_JACIEN010000009.1, read on the forward strand.
CCTGCCGGTGCAGTCCGACGTTAGGCGGGTCTTTCGCCAGCTGCCGTGAGGCGGCGCACATGCCGGCCCGCCGACCGTTCCCGCCGGCTTCCGTGCCATCAGCCCTCTTCGTGCTGTTGCGCACCGCTGCCGGTCTCTTCCTCAGGCATTCTACGCCTGTCTCGACCAGAAGACACGACTTTCGCCCCTCCGCTTCCCATGGTGGAGGGGCTTTCTTTTGCTCGTTCATCAGCGCCAGGCATAGGCGAAGGCGCCATCCTCGATGAAGACCCGGGCCTCTTCGACCTCTCCCTTGCCAAGGGAGCGCTTCAGGAACTCGCGCGAGAGGGCGGGCAGCAGCGTGTTGGTGATGACGTTGTCGATCATGCGCCCGCCGGATTCCGGGTCGCGGCACAAAGCGACGATATGGTCCACCACCTGATCGTCATAGACGAAGGCGGCGCCGTGGGCCTCGTCGATGCGCCTCGCGATGCGGCCGAGCTGCAGGCGCACGATGCCGGCGAGCACCTCCTGCGACAGCGGCAGGTAGGGAATGGTGACGATGCGGCCGAGCAGCGCCGCCGGGAAGACGCGCAGCAGCTCCGGTCTGAGGGCGGCGGCAAGGGCTTCCGGATTGCCGGCATAGCCCGGGTCCTGGCCGAGTTCCATGATCACCTCCGTGCCGACATTGGAGGTGAGGAGGATGAGCGTGTTGCGGAAGTCGATGCGCCGGCCCGTGCCGTCCTCCATCTGGCCCTTGTCGAAGACCTGGAAGAAGATCTCGTGCACGTCCGGGTGGGCCTTTTCCACCTCGTCGAGCAGGATGACGCTGTAGGGCTTGCGCCGCACGGCCTCCGTCAGCCGCCCGCCCTCGCCGTAGCCGACATAGCCGGGCGGCGCGCCTTTAAGGGTCGAGACCGTGTGCGCCTCCTGGAACTCGGACATGTTGATGGTGATGACGTTCTGCTCGCCGCCGTAGAGCGCCTCGGCGAGCGCCAGCGCCGTCTCCGTCTTGCCGACGCCGGAGGGTCCGCAGAGCATGAAGACGCCGATGGGCTTGTTCGGATTGTCGAGCCGCGCGCGGTTGGTCTCGATGCGCTTGGCGATGATCTCGAGCCCGTGCGACTGGCCGATGACGCGCCGGTTGAGGATATCCGGCAGCGCCAGCACGGTCTCGATCTCGTCGCGCACCATGCGGCCGACGGGTATGCCCGTCCAGTCCGAGACGACGGAGGCGACGGCCGCCTCGTCGACATGGGCGTAGATCTTGCGCGCCTCGGCTTCCATGGCATCGAGCGCGGCAAATTTCTCCCGAAGCGCGATGCGCGTCGCCTCGGCATCGGTCTCTGTCTCAACCTCCGTTTCCCCCTCCCCCTTCGGCGCGGCGAGCTTGTCGCGCAGGGCGCGGATTTCGGCGACGATCGCCTGTTCCGCCTGCCATTCCTCCTCGAGGCGGGCGAGCTTTTCGGTGAGCGCGCCGATCTCGGTATCGATTGCGCCAATACGCGCCTCGTCGGCGGTGCCGAGGTCGCGCTCGGTGATGAGGCCTGCCTTCTCCTTCTCCCGCGCCGCGATGGCGACGCGCGTGTCCTCGATCGTCGCGGGCGTCGCGTTCTGGCTGATGGCGACGCGGGCCGAGGCCGTGTCGAGCAGGCTCACGGCCTTGTCCGGCAATTGCCGGGCGGGGATGTAGCGATGCGACAGCTCGACGGCGGCGACGATGGCCGCGTCCGAGATGCGCACGCCGTGGTGCTTCTCCATGGGGGCGAGGATGCCGCGCAGCATGTCGCAGCAGCGCTGAACGTCGGGCTCGTCGATCTGGATCGGCTGGAAACGGCGGGTCAGCGCCGGGTCCTTTTCGAAGTATTGCCGATACTCCGCCCAGGTCGTGGCCGCGATGGTGCGCAGCGTGCCGCGAGCCAAGGCGGGCTTCAGCAGATTGGCGGCATCGCCCGTGCCGGCCGCGCCACCGGCGCCGATGAGGGTGTGCGCCTCGTCGATGAAGAGGATGATGGGCTGCGGTGAACTCTGCACCTCGTCGATGACCGAGCGCAGGCGCTGCTCGAACTCCCCCTTCATGGAGGCGCCGGCCTGCATCAGGCCGATGTCGAGGGCGCACAGGCGCACGCCGCGCAAGGGCGGCGGCACGTCGTCGGCGGCGATGCGCTGGGCGAAGCCCTCGACCACCGCCGTCTTGCCGACGCCGGCCTCGCCGGTGAGGATCGGGTTGTTCTGGCGCCGGCGCATGAGCACGTCGACGATCTGGCGGATCTCCTCGTCGCGGCCGACGATCGGGTCCATCTCCCCCGAGCGCGCCTTCGCCGTGAGGTCGTGCGAGAAGCGGTCGAGCGCCGTGGTGCCGGCCTGCCCCGCCACGGCTTCCGCCCCCGGCGTGCCGGCGGCCCTGAGGCCCGCCCCGTCGAGCGGGCGCAGGTTCTCCTCCTCGGAGCCGGCCCAGATGGCGCGATATTCGCTCGCCAGCTGATCGACCGGGATCTTGCCGAACTCGCGCGAGGCGCTCGTCAGGGCGCGGCGCAGTTCGAGCGACTTCAGCGCGCCGACGAGGATATGGCCCGTGCGGATCTGCGTCTCGCCGAAGAAGAGGGTAGCGTAGTGCCAGCCGCGGTCGAGCGCATCGATGACGGCGTTGGAGACGCCCGGCATCTCGGTTTCGTTCTTGGCGAAGCCCTCGACGACATGGCCGATGTCGGCGAGCAGCCGACCGCGGTCGAGGCCGAAATGGTCGACGGTCAGGGTGATGTCGGCCGCGTCGTGCTGCAGGATGTGGAACAGCCAGTGCGCCAGCTCGACATGGCGATTGCCGGCGCCCTTGGCGTGGCGCAGCGCCTGGATGAAGGTCTCGTATCCGATGCGGTTCAGCTTGCCGGTGACTGCTTCGAGCGAGATGTCGGCCATGGATCGCCCCCTTTGCTATCGGGCGTTGGTTTCGCGTGCGCGCCGCAGACGCTCGGCGGGGTGGAAGCGCGCATCCCGCCGCATTGTTTCGTCCGTCGCGGCCCAGTTCGGGGCCATCCAGCTCGTCCAGCCGAGCTCGCCGGAGCGGCCGAGGCGTACCGGCTCGACGCGGCCGGCGGGCAGGGCGAGTTCCACGTCCCAGTCGAGTTCTTCGCCGAGGACGTGGAACACCGCATCCGCCAGCATGGCCGAGCGGTCCCCGCTCGGCAGGAAGCGGCGGTAGTCGGCGAGGCTCGCCGTGAACAGGCGGATGCGGAACTTGTCCTCCACGCTGAAGACGCTGGCGCCGAGCAATGCGTCCACACCGAGGCCGCAGTGCTGCCGGCCGAGATGGGTGCGCTCGTCCTTCTGGAAGACGAGGCGCGAGCCGACGAACTCCTCGATCTCCACCTCGGTGCCGAAGAGGCCGGCGAGGAAGCTGCGCAGCCGCGAAGCCGAGCGCGCCTGGGGCGCAAGGAGCCCGGCGAAGGCGAGCTTCTCGGCATCCGGCACCGTGTCGCGCCCGCGCATGTGCGGGGAGGCGATGCCGACGGCCGCGCCGATATAGGCGCCGAAACGGTCGAGATCGGGCCGGTCGTGCTGTGCGACGGGCCGTGCGTCGGCCCAGGCGCGGAAGAAGAGCTGCAGGAAGCGGTGGTTGAAGATGTCGAGGAAGCGCGGAAAGGCGTCGTCATGCGCCAGGTGCCAGGCGTGGGCCTCCTCGGTGGTGGCGAGCGGCAGGGCGCCCTGCGGGCCGAGCAGGCCGAGGAACTTCACGAAGAGCCGCACGCGCTCGCGGCTGTCGCGGTCCGCGCGGGCGAGCGTCGAGGCGGGGAAGTCGAGGTAGGGATCCTCGCCGAGCGCGACGTAGTCGTCGCGGCGGGTGGCGCTGTCGCCGATGCGCGGGCGCCCGGGATGGCTGCGCTCGAGATGCCGCAGGACCGTGAAGAAGTCGAAGCGCCAGGGCTCGCGCCGAAGAGCGTCGAGGAAGCGGTCCGGTGTCGCGCCGGTGTCTTCCGCAGCCGGCAGTTCGGCGGCGTCGGCCATGGCGATGCGCGCATCCTCGTTCACGGCGGGCCCCCGGCGGTCACAGCAGCCTCCTCGATCCGGCGCGCGGCGGGCCGCGCAGGATCTCGCCGCGCTCGGTCGAGCGGATCACCGTCTCGGTGAAATGGTTGAGCGTGACATATTCGGCGAAGAAGCGGTCGAGCACCGTGCCGAGCAGGAAGGCGCCGCTGCCTTCGAAGGCCTTCTCGTCGAGGGTGACCGTGATCTCGAGGCCGCGTGCGGCACCGGTGCCGGCGCGCTCGCGCAGCCGCCGCACAACCGGCCGGCTGCTCAGCGAGCGGATGCCGCGCAGCTTGCGCTCTGTGGCGCTGTCGGAGAGATCCGCGAAGAGCGACAGGATCTCGCGCAGCGCCTCGGCATTCTGGCCGGCGCCGTGGCGGACGAGGCCGAGGTGGTTGAGGCTGAGCATGTCTATGAGCCGCCAGGCGACCGTGCCGGTGGAGGCGCTCTCCCCGCGGCTCTGCCGGTGGGAGACGACGGGCTCGCGCGGCGGCGTCGGCCCGGCGATGCAGAAGACGTCGAGTGCCACGTTGTCGATGAGCCGGAAGTCCGCCCCGCCTTCCCCGATGGGCAGATGCTCCGGCAGGTGGCGGTTGGAGCACAGGGCCCGCACGCTGAGCTCGGCGATCGCCTCCCCGTCCTCCATGTCTGCCGGCTGGGTGAGCGCGATGAAGACGTCGGTGCCCGTGTAATCCGAGGCGGCGCCCCAGCGCCGCTCCTCGGCGGAGCGGCGGCGCGGCAGGCGGCGGACGGTGTAGAACGGCCCGCCGGGATGACCCGCCGCCGCGGCGGAATAGAGCGGCCGCACGGGCACCTTCTCGCGCCCGCCGGTGTAATGGGCGTGCACCTCGAGGATGCGGTGCGGCTCGTAGTCGAGGTTGCGGCTCCGGTCCGGCACGACGTGATATTCGTGCTGGTTCGGCCGGACGGGAATACGCTCCGTCGTCTTCTCGAACAGGTTGATCGCCGGCACCGCATAGAGGGCGAACATCCCGGGCTCCACCGCCGCCGGAAGGCGCGCGTGCGCCTCGTCGAAGGCGAAGAGGATGTCGAGCGACTTGGCCTTGACCTGCGGCAGCACCTCGGCGAGCCGCTTCAGCCGGAAACCGAGGAACTTGCGGGGGAAGAGGAAATATTCGCGCAGCAGCTCGAAGCCGCGGAAGATGCGCTTGTCCTGCGGCAGGAGCGCCTCGTCCTCGCCGAAGCCGACCGCCTCGATGATGTCGGCCGGCATCGGGATGACGACGGGATCTCCATAGGTGTCGAGATAGCGGAAATAGACCCCGTTGCAGTGGGCGAAGAGCTGCTCGTAGAGCGCGATCGCATCGGCCTCGGCGCCGAGGATGTGGACCGGAAGATCCGTCGTGCGGCAGCCGGCGAACCATCCCGTGGGCTCCCTGGCATCCTTGTCGGCCGGCTCGTCGTCCCGCCGCGCGGCGAGGCGGTGGGTGAGGGTGAGCCGCAGGCCCGCCGCCACGTCGGGCCCGATGGCGGCGCCGAGCGCCTGGAGGCTCGCGGGATTGGCGATGTATTCGGCCGCCGCCACGTCGAAGGGCCACAGCGTCACGTCGGCGGCGAGCCGGTAGCGGCAGGTCACGCGCCGGTCGCGCTCGCGATAGGTTGCGTCAAGGCTGGCGCCGCGGCGAATGCGGCTGCCGTCGCGCAGGGCAGGGTCGGAATAGGGCGGCACGATCTTCGCCAGCATCGCCGAGGGCGTCGGGGCGAGATAGTTCGGGACGAGCTGTTCGATGAGGTTGTTGGTGAATTCCGGGAACTCGTGCTTGAGCTTCAGCTGTACGCGGGCGGCGAGGAAGGCCGCGCCTTCGAGGAGGCCGGCGACCATGGGGTCCATGCGCTCGGCGACGAGCCCGCCGAGGCGCTCGGCGATGCCGGGATATTCCTCGGCGAATTCGCGCGCATGCTCGTTGAGGAGCTGCAGCTCGCGATTGTAGAGATCGAGGAATTCCCTGTTCATCGGCGGCCGGTTCCTTTCCGGTCGTCCTGTCGCAGCCTCAGCGGCGGGCGACGACCACCTTGCCGGTGTCGAGCTCGACATCGGCGACGAATTCGACGGGGATAGCGAGGGGCTCGCAATCGAGCTCGGCCCTGATGAGGAAGCGCACCCGCAACGCTGCGGCATCGACGCTGTCGTCGCGCACGACGGCGAGGGCTTCGCGCGCAAGGCGCGGCTCGAAGCGGGCGAGCGCCTCGGCGATCTCCGTTCCGATGCCGCCGACGGAGAACTCGTCGATGGAACGGTGCACGAGGTCCGGCCGGCCGTAGTTGAGGATCGAGCGGCGCACCTGCTCGGCGGTGCCGAGGGGCAGCGAGGAGGCGAGATCGACCGTGTTGAGGAGCAGCTCGAGGTCGCGGATCACTTCCTGCTTGAGCCTGGGTTCGGTGATGGCGAGGCGAGGAGCGGCGCGCCGGCCGGCGATGATGCGCTCGCCCGCCTCGTCCCTCAAGTCGAGCTTCTTGCGTGCATCACGGGCCGCATGCGCCTCGCGGAAAGCGTACATGAGCGGCGGGCGCAGCCTATCCTTGGTAGTCGTACTCCCCATGGCCGTCCGGCCTCCGTCGCCTCGATGCGGCCGCGGCGCCACGTGGGGCGGCGCCGCGGCCCTGGCCGGTTAGGCCTTGACGCCCTTCTTCACGTCCCAGCCGAACTCGACCGGGCCGCCGAGGTTGCCCTCGCGCGTCTGCGGCTTGTAGACCATCTTGATCTTGGCGAAGTTCAGCGACATCTGCTCGGTGGGCACGATGTCGGAACCGCCGCCGTCATGCCCGGAGCTGTTGATCGACGAGATCAGGATGTCCTCGAGCTCGTAGGTGAGATACGGCTCCTGCTTGCCGCCCGCCTTGCGGATCGTCAGCTTTCCCTTCGGGATGTGCTTGCCCTCGGCGCATTTGAGATAGAGCGTCGGGCTGGCGTTGTTCACCCGCATGGTGACGTGCAGGTCCTGGAACTGCACCTTGCCCGCGCCGGAGCCGCCGCCGTAGTGGCCGGCACCTGACTGGCTGGCGCCCCAGGAGAAGGACAGGATGTCGATTTCATCCTTGTGCTTCTCGTCCTGCGACTCGCCCTTCACACCTTCCAACTTGAGGAAGTAGTCAGCCGTTGCCATGGTAGTTCTCCAATGATTGCCTCTGGCCTGAACTCGACCTTGGACACTGGAGCCGAATTGCCACGTCCATCGTCATCGGATGGCGTCGGGCGGCCCTTCTGCGGCGTCGGTCCTCACTGGTTCGTCGGCGCCGGCAGGCGCGACACCAGGCTCAGGCCGACGTCCATGCCCTCGAGCTGGTAGTGCGGCCTGAGATAGAATTTCGCCGAGTAATAACCTGGGTTTTCCTCGTTCTCGAAGATGTCGATCCGCGCATCGGCCAGCGGTCGCCGCGCTTTCGTCTCCTCCGTCGAGTTGAGCGGATCACCATCCACATACTCGAAGATCCAGTCCTGCAGCCACTTCTTGAGCTGGTCCTTCTCCTTCATGGAACCGATCTTGTCGCGCACCATGCACTTCAGGTAGTGCGCGAAGCGCGAGACGGCGAACATGTAGGGCAGGCGGGCCGAGAGGTTGTCGGAGGCCGTGGCCTCCACCCCGTTGGGCCCGAAATAGGTCTTCGGCTTGTAGAGCGACTGGGCGCCGATGAAGGCCGCCTTGTCGGTGTTCTTGCGGTGGATGAGCGGAATGAGGCCCGCCTTGGCGAGTTCGGCCTCGCGCCGGTCGGAGATGGCGATCTCCGTCGGGCATTTGAGGTCGACCCCGCCGTCGTCCGTCGGGAAGGTGTGGGTGGGCAGGTTGATGACCTCGCCGCCCGACTGGACGCCGCGGATGCGCGTGCACCAGCCGAATTCCTTGTAGGCGCGGTTGATGTTGACCGCCATGGCATAGGCGGCGTTCATCCAAGCGTATTTCTCGCCCTTGTGCCCGTCCGTCTCCTCCTCGAAGGCGAATTCCTCGACCGGCTCGGACTTGGCGCCGTAGGGCAGGCGCGACAGAACGCGCGGCAGGCAGAGCCCGACATAGCGCGCATCGGGGGAATCGCGCAGCGACTTCCAGGCCGCATAGTCCGGCGTGTCGAAGATCTTGCCGAGATCGCGCGGGTTGGCGAGCTCCGTCCAGGCGTCCATGCCGAGCAGCGTCGGATCGGCGCCCGTGAAGAAGGGCGTATGGGCCGCCCCCGCGATCTTGCTGAGATCGCGCAGCAGCTGCACGTCCGTCGGCGTGTGGCTGAAGTGATAGTCGCCGATGAGGCAGCCGTATGGCTCGCCGCCGAGCTGGCCGAACTCGTGCTCGTACACCTTCTTGAACAGCGGGCTCTGGTCCCAGCGGGCGCCGGGGAAGAGGCGCAGGTTGCGGTAGATCTCGTTCTTCGAGATGTTCATCACCCTGATCTTCAGGGACGAATCCGTCTCGGAGTTGAAGACGAGATAGTTGAGGCCGCGCCAGGCGCTCTCGATCTGCTGGAATTCCGGCGCATGCAGGATCTCGTTCATCTGCGCCGTCAGCTTCTCGTCGATGCGCGCGATCATGCTCTCGATGGTGTCGAGCACGTCCTCCTGGATCACGCTGGTATCGGCGAGGGCCTGCTGCACGAGCGTCGCGACGGCATTCTCGACTTCCGTCGCCGCCCGCTCGGTGCGTGGCTTGAAGTTCTGCTTGAGGATCGAAGCGAATTCATCGGCATCGCGCGTCTGTACGACGGCTTCGTTCGCCTGCCGTTCGGGTCCAGCTGCTGTGGCCATGGCACCCTCGCCTTACTCTTGCGCTTCGCTCTTTGCTGCCTCGCTTCCGGGCGGCTCGGCGAGCCGCTCCTTGAGGGCGAGCATCAGCTGCGGATCGGCCAGAAGGGCCTTGATCTGATCGCTCGCCGCGACCTTCCCGTCCATGTAGCGCAGGAGGTTGGCGAGCTGCTCGCGCGCTTCGAGGAGCCTGGCGAGCGCCGGCACCTGCCGCGCGACGGCGGCGGGGCCGAAGTCTTCCATCTTGCGGAAGCGCAGGTTGACGGAGAGCTTCTCGCCCTCCTCGGTGCCGAGCCTGTTGGTGACCTTGAAGGACACGCCCGGCTCGATCGCCGCCATGCGCTGGTCGAAATTGTCCATGTCGACGTCGAGGAAGTTCCTGTCCGCGACGTCGGGCTTTTCCACCCCGGCGTCGTTGCCGGAGAGATCCGCCATGACGCCCATGACGAAGGGCAGCTCGATCTGCCGCTCGGCGTCGTAGGGATCCTCGTAGGAGATGTGCACGCGTGGCGCGCGGTTGCGACGAATGAACTTCTGTCCGGAGTCTGCAGCCATCGGATATCCCCTCCTGCGCGTCAGCGCGTCCGTCAGGGCGCAACTACTCGGATTGCCCGCGGGCAATTCGACGAACCAAGAAGAGCGACGTCGTTTTCACAAGCACGACCTCAGTCTTCGGTATCGGATGACCTTAGCTGATCCGATAGTACATCTTTTAGCAGACCGAGGAAATCGCGCTGTGCGAGCCCGCACGCGCGATCCGTCAGGAGCGGAATGGGGCTCGACGGCTCGGCGGTGCGGTAGTAGGCGCCGACCGCCTCGATGAGCGTGAGCGCCTCGCGCCGGCTCGTTGCCGCCGGGTGCGGCCGCGGCCCGCCGGCGTCGTTCACAGGAGAGGATGTTCCGGGAAACGCAACGACTTGCGCCCCCTCCGCGTCGTCTCCGCGGTCCTCGTCGTCCCGCTCCTGCGGCGGCACGTCCTCCTGCGGATTCCCGCCGTCGGGCACGAGGCCGGCGAGGCGCTCCAGCGGCAGCTCGAAGACCTGGTGGCTGCCGATGTTGAAGGCTGCCCGGTCGGCGAGGTCCGGCATCAGGATGCGCACCACCTCGGCGAAGGACTTGCCGATCAGTTCCTGGGCGAGGCCGACGAGGAGGATAGCCGGGTTCGACGGCTCCGCGCGGCGGAAATAGGCGGCGGCGGCCGCGAGGGCGGCTGCGGCGGCCTGCGGCGAGGTGATGGTCCCGGCCGCCGGGCGGGGGGACGCGGCCGGCCGCGATGTTTCGGAGAGCATGCCATCGGAGGGCATGGAATCGTGCGGCTCGGCGGGCGGGGCCGACCGCGCATCGGGATCCCGCCGGGCCACGGCCTCGTCGAGAAGCTTGAACATGGCGTCTGCCAGAGGCGACAGCCGCTCGAAGCTCACCGCCTCCGCCGCCCCCGCATTCTCGAGCGTCGCGAGGCGGATGCCCGCGAGTGCCGCCCGCAGGGTGGCAAGGGCATCGCGGGTCGCGACGAGATCGGGCAGCGGCGTCTCGCTGAAGGCGGCCTCGATCGCGGCGGCGCCGGGCGCGTCCTCGCCCTCGCGCGGCTCGGCGGCGCCGCTCGCGACGAGATGGCCGCGATAGCTGACGGCGCCGAAGCGCCGGCTGTGGGCGATCGGCACGTGCTGGAGCGGCATGACCACCGTCGGCATGTCGTCGAGGGTCTGCAGCGCCGCGCAGCGCATCGTGAAGTCACCGTCTTCCCCGGCGGGATGGACGTCGCCCCAGCGCTCGGCCAGGAGGGCTGCGATGGCGGAGAGACAGCCGGAGAAGCGGCCGAGATCGCGATTGAGGACGAGGAGCTTGGCGAGCAGCACGAGAAGGCGCAGGTCGCGCGTGCTCGCGAGCAGGCCGCCGAGCCCGGCGACCTCCGCCGGGATGTCGATGCTCGTCCTGTCGAAGGGCACGAGCCGCCCCTCGGCGTCATGGCTGAGGAAGGAGGCCGGCAGCAGGCCCTCGACGCGGGCGACGAAGTGCATGTAGTCGGCGTCGCCCGCGAGCTCAAGGTCCGGCCCGCAGGGCTCATCCTGCGAGACGGGGGTGGTGAGGGCGGCGAAGTCGATCTCCGGCATCGGCGGGTGACGTTCCTTGCGAGGGGCCGCCGGTATGCCGGAGACCGCGTCTAGCGGATCTCCAGGCGCGTCTCGACGCGCCTGTTGGCAGCGTCGAAGGGATTGGCGGTGCGTGGCCGCATCTTGCCGTAGCCCCTCGCCGTCAACCGCGAGACGTCGATGCCCTTCCCGGTGAGATAGCGCACCACGGAGCTCGCGCGCCGCTCCGACAGGCCGAGGTTGTACGCCTCGCTGCCGGTCGCGTCCGTATGCCCCTCGACGAGGAAGGTGGCGGTGGCGAGCCGCTGGTCGGCGAGCGCCTTGGCGAACTCGTCGAGATTGCGGCGCGCCTCGCGCGTCAGGACGTCGGAGTTGTAGTCGAAGGTGACGACGAGATCGAAGGGCTCCACCACCGGCTTGGCCGGGGCGGACTTGCACTCGGCCTCGGTGCCGATGCACAGGCCGCGGGTCGCGCCGAGCCCTGATTGCGGCGCGAAGTGCTGGATGATGTCGTTGGCGTTGTAGGCCGTTTGCGCCGTTGCCGTTTGACAGAGGGGAACAAGCAACGCAAGGGCGAATACTGCAGGGACCTTGTTGCGCATGGGAGCACACCTGGTCTTTGATTGCTCGACGATGCCCCTATTTTCCTATACTGTCAAGTTCCGTAAGTGTGCCACAACACGCGTCGAAGGCTGATCCATGAGCACCGATATCAGTCAGGCACGGCGTATTGCTTCCTTCAAGACCCCGTTAGGCGACGATGCATTCGTCTTAACTCGCTTCGATGCTCGCGAGGGGCTGAGCGAACTGTTCGAATACAGAATAGATGCTGTGAGTAGCCAGCGAAGTGCCAATCTCGAACCGCTCCTGGGCGAGAAATGCTCCGTCAGCTTCAAGCTGCGTGACGGCAGCGAGCGGCATTTCAGCGGCATTGCGGCCGAATGCCAGCGCCTCGACGTGCGCGAGCAGGAGCAGGTCTACCGCTTCGTCCTCAGGCCCTGGCTTTGGCTTCTGTCGCAGAAGGCGACCTGCAGGATCTTCCACAAAAAGCGCGCTCCCGAGATCATCTGCGACGTTCTCGACAAGGAGAAGGGCGCCCGCTACGAGCTGCGCCTGTCCGACGACTACCAGCTGATGGATTATTGCGTCCAATACCGGGAGAGCGACCTCGATTTCGTGCAACGCCTGATGGAGGAGCACGGGATCTATTATTACTTCAAGCATTCGTCAGACGGGCACACGCTGGTGCTGGCGGATTCCCGCTCGGCGCACGATGAACAGCGCCCCTCGGCGGCGCGTGGCGGAGCGCCCGCCGACGGCGCCTTTCCCTTTCTGCCGCGCGGGACGCAGGACCAGCGCCAGTGCGAGCACATCACCCACTGGCTCAGCGAACGGCGCCTGCGGACCGGGCGCGTCGAGCTCAACGATTACGACTACACGAAGTCTGGCGCCGACCTGAAGCGCTCGAAGGAGGAGGGGGCCGCCAAGGCCAAGGCCTACGAGTTCTACGACTATCCCGGCCGCTACACCGACCGGAAGGACGGCGAGCGCTTCGCCGAGATCCGCGTGCAGGCAGCGCAGGCGCAGGACGACAGGCGCCATGCCGGCGGCGACGCCGTGAGCCTCTATCCCGGGGCGCTGGTGCGCGTCGGCGAGGTGCCCGGCGAGAGCTACAAGGGCGATTATCTCGTGACCAGCGCCCGGCACGGCTTCTCGACCGAGGCCTACCGCTCGCAGGCCGGCTCGGGCGAGGACGAGATCTACAGCGGCTCCTACGAATTCCTGCCGACCGAGCGCCGCTTCCGCGCGCCGCTGGTGACGCCGCGGCCGGTCATCACGGGGCTGCAGACGGCCAAGGTCGTCGGCGAGAACCGGGAGGAGGGCGAGGAGATCGACGTCGACAAGTACGGCTGCATCTATGTCCAGTTCCACTGGGACAGGGACGACAAGACGACGTCGCGCCGCGTGCGCGTCGCTCAGATGTGGTCGGGCAAGGGCTGGGGCGGGCAGGTCATCCCGCGCATCGGCCAGGAGGTCGTCGTCGCCTTCCTCGAGGGCGACCCGGACCAGCCGCTCGTCGTCGGCACCGTCTATAACGACGAGCACGACCTGCCTTATGAGTTGCCGGCGAACAAGACCGTCTCGGGCCTGAAGTCCAACTCCACGAAGGGCGGCGGGGGCTACAACGAGCTGAAGTTCGAGGACAAGAAGGGCGAGGAGGTCGTCACGCTGCACGCGCAGAAGGACCTCGCCTCCGTAATCCGGCACCAGGAGACGCGGGAGATCGGCCAGGATCTCAAGAAGCCGACCGGCGATTTCGCACGCAAGACCATCCTGAAGAAGGGCGACGATCACCTCGACATCGACCAGGGGTGCCTCTACGTCACGGCCAAGCTGAAGATCCGCTTCAAGGTCGGCATGAGCACGATCACGATGGATCCGACGGGGGTGACCATCAAGTCGCCGACCGTGACGGTGAAGAGCACGAAGACCAGCGTGAAGGGCGACGCGACCGTCGTCATCAAGGGTGGCATCGTCCAGATCAACTGAGGCCGGCCATGCAGCGGGTGCGCTTTCCCACGGCGAAAAGCTTGTTCGAGGCCTTTCCGGAGGCGGGGGAGGACATCGCCGCGCCTCCCACGGAAGAGCCGCCGCTCACCTTTGCTAGGCGCCTCGCGGCGGGCGAGACGCCGGAGGAGGCGATCACCTTCTGCGCCTATCTGCTGCCGCGGCGCGAGGCCGTCTGGTGGGCGTGCCGGTGCGTCCGGGCGCTCGTGCCGCAGCCGGCCGGCGAGGATGCGGCAGCGCTCGCCGCCGCCGAGGACTGGGTGCGCGAGCCGGAGGATGGGCGGCGCCGCGCAGCGCTCGCCCTCGGCTCGACCGGCGACCACGGCCGCCCGGCCACCTGGGCGGCGCTGGCTGCCGCCTGGTCCGGCGGCAGCCTGGTGGAGGGACACACGGTGCCGTGCCCGCCCCACCTCACCGCCAAGGCGGCGCAGACGGCCGTCCTTACGGCACTGGCGCATGTGGATGCGCACGAGCGCGGCGGTCAGATCGCGGCCTGCCTCGAAACCGGGCTGTCGCTGCTGACGCCGGACGGCGAGAGGCGCTGAGCCGATACAACCGGCGCGCAAATTGGTCTAGGATCGGCAAGCGATGCGACGTGCGCGGCGCCGATGCGAGGAGGGCGAGCCCGGCGATGGCCCTGACGCTCACGATCGAGAACATGGCCAGCCTGCCCGACGGCGGCCCGCTCAGCGTCTCCGTCTCCGGCCCCCGCGGGCTCGACATCGGCCGCGACCAGCACCTCGACTGGACCCTGCCGGACCCGACCCGCACCGTCTCCGGCAAGCATTGCGAGGTGCGCTATCACGACGGCGCCTACTGGCTGACCGACGTGTCGACCAACGGCACCTATCTCAACGGCTCGGGGCAGCGCATGCAGTCGCCGCACCGGCTGCGCCACGGCGATCGCATCGAGATCGGCGACTACATCATCGCGGTCGCGCTCGATGCGACCGAGCCGGCGTCGCTGCCGGCGGAGGAAGCCCCCGGACCGTCTGCCCGCGCGACCGAGTTCTGGAGCAGCGCGCCCGATGCCGCCCCGCCCGCGCCGCGGCGCGACTTCCAGCCGGCGCGCGAGTTGCGTCCCGTGCGGCCGGATTTCCTCGACTGGGCGGTCGAAACGCCCGATGTCGCCGCAGAGGGTGGCGCGGGTGCGGCAGGGCCGGCTCCTGCCCCTAGCGGCGCCCCTGCCGGCGAGGACCTGTCCTGGGCGGCGGGTCCCGTGCCGCAGCCACCGGCCGTGGCGCCCGTGCCGCCCGTCCCGACGCCGCGCCGGCCGCCGGCGGCTGCAGCCGCCAATCCGTGGAGCGAGCCGCGGGAGCCGTCGTCCGCGCCGCCCCCCGCACAGGAGCCTGCGCGTGCGGCAGAGCAGGGACCGCCGCCAGCAGTGCCGTTTCCTGCCGCGCAAGGCGCCGATTTCCTCGCCCGCTTCGCGCGCGGCGCCGGCCTGCCCGAGGAGGCGCTTGCCGGCCGTGACGTGGGCGAATTCGCGGAGCATCTCGGCGTGCTCATGCGCCTCGTCGCCGACGATCTCAAGCAGTTGCTCGCCGCCCGCGCCGAGGGCAAGCGCCTTGCCCGCAGCGCCAGCCAGACGACGATCCAGGCCGTCGACAACAATCCGCTCAAGTTCTCGCCGACGGTGGAGGATGCGCTGCGCCTGATGTTCGGCCCGCCGGCGAGCGGCTATCTCGATGCCCGGCAGACGCTGGCGCAGAGCTTTCGCGATCTCAAGATCCACCAGGTGAAGACCTATTCGGCCATGCAGCACGCGCTGCGCATGCTGATGGAGGACCTTGCCCCCGAGGCCATCGACGAGGCGACCGGGGACGCGGGGATCGGCGGCCTCATCGGCTCGCGCAAGGCGCGCCTGTGGGACGCCTATGTGGCGCGCTGGCAGGCGAAGACGGCGCCGCACGAGCACGGCCTCGTCGATGCCTTCATGATCTATTTCGCCGAGTGCTACGACAAGGGCGGCCGGGGCGGCTGAAGCGCGTCCCTTCATGGGCCTGCAGTCAGGGCCGGCCGAGGATCTCGTCCATCTTGTGCGGCCGCAGCTCCGGCGGCGCCTCGTCGAGACTCGCCCCATAGCGCATGAGGATGCGGATCTGGTCGTGCACGTCCCATTGCGACTGGCCGGCTTCCTCGATCTCGTCGAGATTCACGATGTTGCGCTCGAGATCGTAGACCGGCGAGGGCACCGAGGGGCGCGACCGCTTCTGCTCCTCTGCGGCCGCATAGGCGGCGCGGGCACCGGGAACCCACAGCGTGCGATAGGCCGCGGTGATGTCCTGCCGCAGCGGGCCACGGCCGTGCAGCACGTATTCGCCGGCGGCGCGGAACGCCTCGGTCAGGCCCTTGCCCTCGGCGGCGCTGTCGGCCTTGTTGAAATTGGCGGGCAGGGCGCGCACCTCGGCGAAGAGCAGCTGCAGGTCGCGCGCATGGGCGGCGTCCTTAAGGTAGAGCCACGGATAGCGTCCGTCGACCATGATCTGGCCCGGCAGCATGTGCGCCGCCTGGCGCGGGTGGCTCTCCCGGAAATGCTGCCACTGCGCTTCCTCGCAGGTGACGCGCGGGCGCGGCGGCAGGGGCAGCGACCGGTTCTGCGCATCGCGCAGGAGGGCGAGCCAGCACAGCACCTTCACGACATGGCCGTTACGCGTCTCGGCATGGGATTTCGCGAGCTGCGGATCGCTCCTGAAATGCTCGACGATCTGGTGCGTGAACCGCGCCGCCTTGGCGGCTTCGCGATCGGGAACCCTGCGCGTGGCCATCGGCGCTCCTTCCTCGCAACGGCCCTTGCGCTCATCATCGTTCGTTCGCGCGGCCCCGCCGTGCGCCGGGGCACGCGCTACGGGCCGATGATGACGGTCGGCAGGCCCATGGCGATCTTGTTGGGCGGGCCCACCGCCTCGACGATGGTGTCGCCCATGCGGCAGGCGGCAAGATCGTTGATGAGCACCGTCGTCGAGCCGTCGACGACGACGCCCGGCCCGTGCGGCGGGATCGGGAGCGGTGTCGTGCATAGATGGATGTCCGCACCGCCGGCCGCCGCGGTGATGGTGGAGCCCATCGCCGTGGCAGCGGCCGCCTTGGCCGCTTCCTCCGCGGCCTTGGCCGCGGGGGCGCCCGGCGTGCCCGCGGCGGCGATCGTCGCCGCCTCGGCCGCGCGGATGGTCGTCTCCGAGGCCGTCTTGGCCGACTGGATGGCAGCCGCCGCGGCAGCGGTGACGCCGCGCCAGGCCGGCAGGCCGCCGATGAAGACAGTGGGGCTGCCCGGCCCGGGCGTCAGCAGGCCCGGCAGGGGATGGACGACAGGATCCGTGACCCGCGCGGCAAAACCCTTCGGCATCCGGCCTTCCTCGGCAGACGGGCTTCATACCCCGTGCGCGCCCGCACGCCGGTCATCTTGCGCCGGCGCCATCGTGCGATCAAGCGCACTGCTTGCGCGACGACTTTGGACGGCTCCCGCGACAACCTGCAGGCGGCAGGTGACGGCGGGGCGGGTGCAGTCTATACTTTTTTGGCGAGACCGGCGGGAAAGCAAATGTCCTGGTATAGCAAGGTCGTTTGGTCGGAAGGTCTCTTCCTGAGGCCGCATCACCTGCAGCAGAGTGATCGTTACCTCGAAAATCTGGTCGAGAGCCGCCTCCGCCATATCACGCCCTATCCCTGGGGCTTCTCCGCGCTCGAAATCGACCGGGACCTCGCGCAGCAGAGCAAGTTCGGCCTGCGCCGGGCCAGCGGCGTGATGCCGGACGGCACCCCCTTCAGCGTGCCCGACAACAGCCCCTTGCCCGCGCCGCTCGACGTGCCGGAGGATGCGGCCAAGCAGGTGGTGTGGCTGTCGCTGCCGGTCGGTGCGCCGAACACGCGCGAGGTCGAGGACGGCGAGGCCGACAGCGCGAGCCGCTTCGTCTCGGCGAGCGCCCTCATGATCGATTCCACCTCGCCGCTCAGGGTCGAGGAGGAGATCGACGTCGCCTATCCGCGCCTCGCCTACGAGCTGCGCCGGACGCCGAAGCCGGGCTTCGTCAACCTCGCCGTCGCGCGCATCCTCGAAGTGCGCGACCGGGCCGTCATCCTCGACGAGAAATTCGCGCCGCCGGTGCTGACGTGCAGCGCCCATCCGGTCGTCGACGGCTGGATCGACCGCGTCATCGGCTGGATGGACAACAAGCTCGAGGAACTCGCCCGCTATGCCGCCGACCCGACGGCAGGCGGCGGCCTGCAGAGCGCCGACTATCTCATCCTGCAGCTGCTCAACCGGCACATCCCGGTGCTCAAGCACTTCCGCCGCTCGCGCTACGTGCATCCCGAGCGGCTCTACGAGGAACTGCTGCGCATCGCCGGCGAGCTCGCCACCTTCGTCACGGCCGAGCGGAGGGCGCGCGACTACCCGGCCTATGACCACGACGACCTCGAGCCGGTCTTCGCGCCGGTCATCCGCGACATCCAGGACTTCCTCAGCGCCCAGATCGGCCGCCGCGCCATCCGCCTCGAGATCGTCGAGCGGGCGCACAACGCCTTCACCTCGACCATCCGCGACCGGGCGCTGTTCCGCAACGCGACGCTCGTGCTGGAAGTGGCGGCACAGCGACCGCTGACGGAGATCCAGAACCAGTTCCCGCATCTCTTCAAGGTCGGGCCCAACACCAAGATGAACGAGATCGTGCATGCCCACCTGCCGGGTGTGCCGCTCATCCACCTGCCGACGCCGCCGCCGCAGATCCGGGCGATCACCGATCACGTCTATTTCTATCTCGACCGCACCTCGCCGCTGTGGCCGGAGTTCAGCACGGCGACCTCCATCGGCATGCATTTCTCCGGTGACTGGCCGGGCCTCGAGCTCGAACTCTGGGCGGTGCTGGAGGGGCGGCGATGAGCGGCGACGACAACGGCCCGCGCGATCCCTTCGGGCGCAGCGAGCGCACCATCATCCGGCCGCGGCCGGCCGGGCGCGGCCCGGCGGCGCCGCCTCCGAGCGCCACGCCTCCGCCAGCCACGCCTCCGCCCGCCGCCCCTGCCATGCCTCCGCTGCCGGCGGCGAGTTCACAGCCCGGGGAGGGGGCAGGCGACGAGTGGGTCTCCGCCGTCCCGCCGCAGGCCGCGGGCGGGGAGCGGCAGGAGGGGCGGGCCCGGGCGCTGGTGCTGCGGCGCGAGGAACTTCTCACCCCGAACGACAATCCCCTCATGCGGGCCGCCGGGCCGCTTCTTCTCCTTCTCGGCGAATTGCGTGTCGGCACGCTCAGGGCGCCCTTCGCCCAGCTGATGGAGCAGGTGGCCGACAGCATTGAGGAATTCGAGCGCGACGTGCGCGCAGCAGGCCTTCCCGCGGAAGAGACGCGCGTCGCCAAATACGTGCTTGCGGCCACCGCCGACGACATCGTCCAGAACATTCCCGGCGAGGATCGGCATGTGTGGACGCAGTACAGCATGCTGAGCCGCTTCTTCGGCGAGCGCGTCGGGGGCGTGCGCTTCTTCGACGAATTGGAGCGGGCGAGGGCCGATCCGAGCGTCAACTACGCCCTTCTCGAGCTCATGCACGCCTGCCTTGCCCTCGGCTTCCAGGGCGTGCACCGCACCTCGGCCGGCGGGGCGGCGGCGCTGCAGCAGATCGAGCGCGGCCTCTACGAGACGCTGCGCCGGGTGAAGCGGGCGAACGAGGAGCTGTCGCCGCGCTGGCAGGGCCAAGCCGTTCCGGTGGAGGCGGCTCGCCTCCGGGTGCCGGTGTGGGCCGTCGCCTCGCTTGCCGGGGTCGTCCTGCTCGGCCTCTTCCTCCTCCTGCGCAGCCTGCTCGGCAACGATTCCGAAGCCGTCGCGGCGTCGCTCATCGCCGTCCACCCGACCTCCGAGATCGGCATCCAGCGCCGTGTCTTCTCGGCGCCGCCGCCTCCGCCGCCCTCGGCCCAGGCGAGCCGCCTGCAGCAGGACCTCAAGGGCGAGAAGATCCTCGTCCAGGAGAGCGGCAACAAGGTTCTCATCCGCATCTCCGACCTGCCGCTGTTCGCGCCGGGGCAGGCGGTGGTGCGCAACGAGTTCAAGCCGCTTCTGGCGCGCATCGCGGCGGCGGTGGAGAAGGAGCCGGGAACGGTCAAGATCGTCGGCCACACCGACAGTGTGCCGATCCGCACCGTTCGCTTCCCGTCCAATTTCGTACTGTCGCAGGAGCGGGCGAAGGCGGTCGCCGACCTCATCAAGGTGCAGCTCACCAACCCGGGCCGCGTCGCCACCGAGGGCAAGGGGGCCGACCAGCCCATCGCCTCCAATGCCACGGCAGACGGGCGCGCCAAGAACCGTCGCGTCGAGATCCTCATCGAGCGGAGCAGTTGACGTGCCATGCCCGCAACTGAAGCCAGAGGGACAAGCAGAGGCCGCCTGACGCTGGCGGGTGCGCTCGCGCTCGGCGCGACGCTCGCCGGGCTCGTGGCCTTCGGCCTGCTGGTGTGGCTGGCGGGGCCGCTTCTCGCCTTTGGCGAGATGCGGCCGCTGGAAGAGGCATGGGTGCGTGCCGCGCTCATCGGCATCGTCGTGCTCACCGTCGCAGGGCTCCTTGCCTGGCGCTTCTACCGGCGCCGCAAGGCGAGCCGCGAGCTGGAGGAGGGGATCGCCGCCGAGGTGGCCGAGGAGAGCGATGCCGCCGCCCTCAAGGAGGGGATGAAGGATGCGCTCGCCACCCTGCGCCAGTCGAAGGGCGGCAGCGGCGACTATCTCTACGACCTGCCGTGGTACCTCATCATCGGCCCGCCCGGGGCCGGCAAGACGACCGCGCTGATCAATTCCGGCCTCAAGTTTCCCCTCGCGCGCGGTGGCACGCCGCAGGCGGTCGCCGGCGTCGGCGGCACGCGCTACTGCGACTGGTGGTTCACCGAAGATGCGGTGCTGATCGACACCGCCGGCCGCTACACGACGCAGGACAGCGACGCCAAAGGGGATCGCGAGAGCTGGCTCGCCTTCCTCGATCTCCTCAAGGAGAACCGGCCGAAGCAGCCGATCAACGGCGTCCTCGTCGCCATCAGCGTCGAGGATCTCCTGACCGCGAGCGGCGAGGAGATCGCCGCCCATGCGGCCGCGATCCGCAAGCGGCTGATGGAGCTCAACCAGCGCCTCGGCGTTGATTTTCCCGTCTATGCGCTCCTCACCAAGACGGATCTCGTCGCCGGCTTCCGGGAATTCTTCGGCAGTTTCACGGAAAGCCAGCGCCGCATGGTCTTCGGCCATACGTTCCAGACCGGCGACAGGACGCGCAACATGATCGCGGACGTGCCGGGGGAATATGACGCGCTGATCGCCCGGCTCAACGAGCTGCTGCCGGACCGGTTGCACGAGGAGCCGACGCCCCAGGCGCGGGTCGCCCTCTTCAGCTTCCCGAGCCAGATGGCGACGCTGAAGCGGGTGGTGGTCGACTTCCTCGACCGCGTCTTCGAGCCGACGCGCTATCACGTCAATGCGACGCTGCGCGGCTTCTACTTCACCTCCGGCACGCAGCAGGGCACGCCGATCGACCAGCTCATCGGCACGCTCGCCAGGAACTTCGGCGCCGAGGCCGCGGCGGGCGCGGCCTATTCGGGCCTCGGCAAGAGCTATTTCCTGACGGATCTCTTCCGCAAGGTGATGCTGGGCGAAGCCGGCTGGGTGTCGACGAACCGTGCCGCCGTGCGGCGCGCGCGGGTGCTGCGGGCGGCCGCCTTCGGCGTGATCGCCGCCGCCGTCATCGCCGCCGGGGCCCTGTGGTGGCTGAGCTACAGCAAGAACCGGGACCTCATCGCCTTCTCCGGCAATGCGGTTGCCGAATATCGCGAGATCGCCGCGCCCGTGCTGCGCGAGACGACGGTGATGGAGCGCGACTTCGGCAAGATCCTGCCGCTCCTGCACAAGCTGCGCTACATGCCGGCCGGCTACGCCCAGCGGGAGGAGGCGACGCCGCTTGCCGCCACCTTCGGCCTCAGCCAGCGGGAGCGCCTGCAGTCGGCTTCCGAGACCGCCTATCACGTGGCGCTCGAGCGCATGCTGCGCTCGCGCCTCATCTTCCGCCTCGAGGAGCAGCTCGAGGCCAATCTCAACAATCCGAGCTTCCTCTACGAGGCGCTCAAGGTCTATCTGATGATCGGCGGCCAGGCGCCGACGGACGCTGATTTCGTGCTCGCCTGGATGCGGCGCGACTGGGCGGACAATCTCTTTCCCGGCGCTGCCAACGCACGCGGCCGCGAGGCGCTGGAGGAGCACCTCCTCGCCATGCTGGAGCTCGAGACGGGCGAGGCGACGATCGGGCTCAACAACGCGCTCATCGAGGACGCGCAGCGGACGCTGGCGCGCATGAGCCTCTCCGAGCGGGCCTACGAGCTGCTGAAGTCGCAGGCGCGCGGCCAGAGCCACAAGGACTGGGTGGTCGCCTTCCGCGGCGGGGCGGACACCGCCCTCGTCTTCGAGGGCACGGGCGGCGAGGACCTCGAAAGCATCCGCGTGCCCTATTTCTACACCTACGACGGCTTCCACGAGGCCTTCATCGCCCGCCTGCCGGACATCGGCGCGCAGGTCGAGCGCGAGCGCTGGGTGCTTGGTCCCGCCGGCCAGCAGGCGGCAGTGGCGACGCAATACCAGACGCTCTTCCAGGACATCCTGCGCCTCTACACGCGCGATTTCGTCGCCGCCTGGCAGCAGGCGCTGCTGCGCCTGAAGCTGCGCCCGCTGACGGCCGACAAGCCGCAATATGTCGCGCTGAGCGCGGCCTCGGCCGCGACCTCGCCCATCAAGCAGCTGCTGGAATCGATCCGCGACGAGACCAGGCTGACGCGCGAGCGCCCGGCGCCGCCCGCCGAAAGCGCCAGCAACGGCAAGGCGGCCGCGGCGGCCATCGATGCGGCGGCGCGGGCCGCTTCGCAGCTCGGCGGTGCAGTCGGCCGCGTCGGCTCCACGGCCGGGCGCGTCGGCTCCATCGCCGGGCAGGCCGGCGTCGGCCAACTCGTGACCGGGGGGCCGGCCGGCTCAGCCCCCATCTCCGCCGACGGGCAGGCGCCGGGGGCCAATATTGAGGCGCTGTTCAAGCAGTTCCACGTGCTCGTCGATGGCGACCTCGGCCGCCGGCCCGTCGACCAGCTGCTGCAGAGCCTCAGCGAGATCAACCAGAACCTCGCCGTCTCGGCCATCAACCCGGCCCAGGCGACGCAGGCCAACAACGCCCTCGTGCCGCAGATCGCGGTGCTCCGGGCCACGGCCTCGCGCTTCCCCGCGCCGTTCGACCAGATGATCCGCTCGGCGGCTGGCGACTTCGAGGGCGATGCGGCCGGCGCCTCGGTGGTCAATCTGCAGCAGGCGCTCGCCGACCAGGTGACGCGCGTGTGCCAGCAGATCGTCACCAACCGCTATCCCTTCGTGCGCGGCAGCGGGCGCGAGGTGCCGCTTGCCGATTTCGCGCGCCTCTTCGCCGCCGGCGGCATCATGGACCGCTTCTTCAGCCAGAACCTCGCCCCCTATGCCGACCAGTCGGGCGCGCAATGGACCTGGCGGGGCGACAACCGGGTGGCGCAGTCGCTCTCGGCGGCGACGCTGCGGGAATTCCAGCGTGCGGCGCAGGTGCGCGACGCCTTCTTCCCCACCGGCGGCAACATGCCCTCCTTCACCATGGCGGTGACGCCGCTGACGCTCAGCGGCGATGCGCAAAGCGCCCAGCTGGAGATCAACGGCACGGTTGTCGCGAGCCAGCAGGGCGTCAACACGCCGACCAACGTCAACTGGCCGGGCGGCGGCATCGGCCGCACGTCGATCACCCTCGGCGGCGGCTTCTTCAGTGAGGGGGCACGGCTGGAGCGGCAGGGCACGTGGTCCCTCTTCCGGCTGCTCGATGCGGGCTCCGTCCTGCGGCGCGGCGACAGCATCGTCGCGAGCTTCCTCGTCGGCGGCCGCGAGGTGTCCTACCAGTTCAACGTCGGCTCGCTGCTCAACCCGCTCGTGCTCCCGGCGCTCCGGGAGTTCCGCTGCCCGACGGGGCTGTGACATGCGCCTCGGCCTCTTCGGCAAGCTGCCGGCCAAGCGGGACTTCGTCGCCACCGGGCTGCCGCGCGACCTCATCGGCCTGTGGGAGAAGTGGATGGAGGGCGGGCTATCGACCAGCCGCCTCAGGCTCGGCGCGGGCTGGCAGGAGGTGTTCCTGAAGGCGCCGCTGTGGCGCTTCTGGCTCGGCGCCGACCTCTGCGGCGCGACCGTCGCCGGCGTCTTCATGCCGTCCGTGGACGGGATCGGCCGCTATTTCCCGCTCAGCCTCTTCGCCGTGGCGGAGGCGGGCGAGGCCTTTCCCCCGCCCGAGCTCGACCCGCAGGATGGATGGTTCGCTGGGGCCGAGGAGCTCCTGCTCTCGGCGCTCGCCGAGGGCGCCACCTACGAGGGCCTGCTCGCCGCGCTCGCCAGCCTGCCGCCGCCTGTCGCGCACTTGGCGATGCCGCCGCCGGAGGGCATGATGCGCCTTGCCGACGGCAGCGTGGCGATCAGGGCGCCGCTCGCCACCCTGCCCGAGACGCTGGCTGCCATCCGTGTCGAGGATTATGCTCGCGCCTATGCGGCCACCAGCATGTGGTGGACGGCGGGCGGAGCCGGCTTTTCCCCCATGCTGCTGGTGGCCCGGCGCCTGCCGGACCCGCATCTCTTCGCCGGCATGCTGACGGGCGCCTTCGACCGAGCCGTTGCGTGACGGAGCCGCTGCCCATGCACCAGATGGCCGCAAGGTTCGAAACCGGGGCCGCCACCCATGCCGGCAAGGTGCGCAGTCTCAACGAGGACCGTTTCCTCGCCCGGCCGCAGGCCGGCCTGTGGGCCGTGGCCGACGGCATGGGCGGCTATGAAGGCGGCGAAATCGCCAGCGCCGCCCTCGTCACCATGCTCGAAACCATCGGCGCGCCGGCCTCGGCGCCCGACCTCCTCGCCCGCCTCGAGGACCGGGTGCTGCGCGCCAACCGGCAGCTCCGGGAGATGGGCCGCGCGCGTGGCGGTGTTCTCGGCACCACGCTCGCGGCGCTGCTCGTCTTCGACGGCGATCATGCCTGCGTCTGGTCGGGCGACAGCCGCATCTACCTCGTGCGCGACGGCGCCATCGCGCAGCTCACGCGCGATCACAGCGAGGCACAGGAGATGGTGGACATGGGGCTCCTCACCGCGGACGAGGCGCGCGTCTGGCCGCGGCGCAACGTGATCACCCGCGCCATCGGCGTCAGCGACGAGCCGGAGCTCGAGATCCACCAGGGCCGGGTCGAGCCGGGGGACATCTTCGTCCTGTGCAGCGACGGGCTCACCGCCCATGTCGCGGACGAGGAGATCCTCGCCCATGTCGCCGGCGCGCCGTCGCAGGCGGCCTGCGACGACCTCGTCGCGCTGACGCTGGAGCGCGGGGCGAGCGACAACGTCACCGTGGTGGCGGTGCGCTGCATGCCCGGGCCGCGGGCGGGAGGCTAGCCATGGACGAGAAGACGCGCATCGCGCCGGCCCGCCAGCGCATCGCCGCGGGCACGCGCCTCAACGACATCTACGAGATCGAGCGGCTCGTCGCGGTCGGCGGTATGGGCGAGGTCTACAAGGGCCATGCCATCCAAACGGGCGATGCGGTCGCCATCAAGACGATCCGGCCGGACCTTGCCGAGAACGAGGCGGCCATCGCGCTCTTCCGGAAGGAGGCCTCGGCGCTGCACGAGCTCTATCACGAGGCCATCGTGCGCTATTTCGTGTTCTCGCGCGACCCGGCGCTCGACCTCACCTATCTCGCGATGGAATTCGTCGACGGGCAGGCGCTGTCGGAGCGCGTGAAGGCGGGGCCGCTCGGCTTTGCCGAGGTCGACCTGCTGCGCCGCCGCGTCGCCGCCGGCCTCGCCGCCGCGCACGAGCTCGGCATCATCCACCGCGACCTCTCGCCCGACAACGTCATCCTGCCCGGCGGCAACGTGGGGCGCGCCAAGATCATCGACTTCGGCATCGCCCGCTCGACCAAGCTCGGCGAGGCGACGGTGATCGGTAGCGGCTTCGCCGGCAAGTACAACTATGTCTCGCCCGAGCAGCTCGGCCTCCACGGTGGGGACGTCGGGCCGAAGTCCGACATCTACAGCCTCGGGCTCGTGCTGGCGGAGGCGCTCCTCGGCCGGCCGCTCGACATGGGCGGCAGCCAGAGCGAGATCGTGGAGAAGCGCCGCGCCGTGCCGGATCTTGCGGGCATCGATGCGCGCATGCGGCCGCTCATCACGCGCATGCTGCAGCCACGGCCGGAGGACCGGCCGGCCTCCATGGCCGAGGTCGCCGCCTGGCAGCCGCCGGCGGAGAAGGCCCCTGCCGGGCGCCGGCCGCTGGTTCTTGCCGGGCTCGCCGGCGCGGCGGCCGTCGCGGTTGCGGCCGGGATCGCAGGCATGCCGCTGCTGCAATCGCTGCTTGGTCCGCAGCCCGGCGAGCGCAGGGTCGAAGCCCCGGTGCTGACGCCGGCATCGCGCCCACCGGCCGTGGAGGAACGCGCGACGCAGGGCGAACCGCCGGCCCTTGTGCCGGACAACGGCGCGCCGACGCAGCAGGAAACTGCGACACGGCCGGTGCCGCAGGCCGCCCCGCCGGCCGAGACTGTTGCGCCTCCCACCCTGGCGCCAGAGCAATCTCCGCCCCCTGCCGCACCAGAGCCTTCTGCAACGGAGGTGGACAGCACGCCTCAGGAAGCGCCTGCTTCAGCCCCAGCGCCGGCTCCGCCCCCGGCACAGCCAGGGGAGGCACGGCCCGAGGCCGGCAGCGCCGATCCGCCACCGCTGCTTCCGGCCCCGTCGCAGAGCAGGACCGATGTCGCCGCGCGGCCGGCACAGCCGGAGCTCGTTCCCACGACGCCTGCCGTGACGGCGCCCGCGCCGGCCGGGCCGGTGCCGCGCATCGCCGAGATCACGCGCTACATCGACGAATACAGCGGCGGGGACTGCTTCTTCCTCAATCCCGTGGAGGTCAGCGCCAATGCCGCGCAGGTGGAGGGCTATGGCGCCGCGACGCAGCCTTTCGTGGCGTTCGACGAGGCCTTCCGGCAGGTCAACGGCTTCGAGGCGCAGATCAGCCTTCGGCAGGTGACGGGGGCGCAATGCCCGCTCGTCGCCTTCCTGCGCCAGATGGGACCACTGCGAGGGGAGCCGCCGCGGCTCGACATCGCCGCCTTCAGCCTGCGCAGCGGCGAGACTCTGAGCGGCACGGTCGCCGGTACGGACGGCCGCGAGGTCACGGTGCTGCTCGTCTCCGACGACGGCTATGTGCACAACCTGGCGAGCTTCCTGAAGAAGGACGCAGAGGCGCTGTCCTTCAACCTGCGCGTCGAGCGCACCAGCGGCACCGGCGCCCGGCCGCAGGTCGTCCTGGCGCTCGCAAGCCCGACGCCGCTTGCGACGCTCGCCGGCGGCAAGACCTTGAATGCGGCAACGCTCTTCCCGCTCCTCTTCGCCGAGATCGACCGGACGGGCCAGAAGGTGGGCGTCGCGGCGAAGTACTTCAGGCTGGAGGAATAGGCCTCAATCGACGCGTTTGCCGGGCGCCTGCTCCACGGCCGCCTGGATGCGCTTGACCTCGCGGTAGCGGGCGAGGCGCACCGAGATCATGGCCTCGAACTTCTTGTGCACCTCGGCGAGGGAGAGGGTGCCGCCGGCCTTGTCGTAGAAGATCGGCCGGTTCGCCTCCGCGGGCTTCGGCAGGAGCTCCGCCGCCACCCGGTCGGGCGCGCCTTCCATGGCATCGATGAAGAGCTCGGCCCCGCCCGGCCCGAGGAAGTGGACGAGATAGACCTCGCCGCCGGTCAGCGGCCGACCGATGCGGCGCTGGATGCGCAGCGTGTCTCGCTTCAGCATCTCGGCGGCGAGCAGTGCCGAGAGATAGGGCTCGCGGCGCAGGTCGAGGATGCGGGCGCGCTCGCCGGGGTCGGTGACGACATGGCGCCGGTCGACGCGCTGGATGAGCGCCGCCTCGTTGGCGAGGCCATGTTTGGCGCCGAAGTCCTTCACCACGCCGAGCCAGGTGCTCTCGATGAACTGGTAGAGGCCGGTCGCCGAAGAGGTCTTGGCCTTCACCTCGGTGGCGAAGCTCGATTCCTTGTCGGCGACGGCCATGAGCAGCGAGGGATCGGCCCCGACCACGCGGGCGGCGCGCACGATCGTCTCGACGAGGTGGCGCCGGATCTTGATGGGGCCGAAGGTCAGGATCTGGTTGGCGTTGCCGGGGGAGGTGGCGATGGGGTCGGCCCGCTCCTGCGGCACGACGCTCGGCTCCTCCTTCTCGATGAAGTCGACCGCCTGCTGGGCGGCGGCGAGATCGTCCTCGACGGCGGAGAGCAGGATCGAGGGCGGAGTCGGCGCCGCGACCAGTGCCGGCACACTGTCGGACGGCACTGTGGCGGTTTCCTGCCGCAGGGCAAGCACGGCGGTGCCGATGGCCGCCACGACGATGAGGCCGCTCGCCGCGGCAACGAGATGATGGCCACGAAGGCGCGCCCGCGCGGGCGCAGCGGCTTCCGGGACGACCGGCGCGGAGGGATCGGCAGTCGGCGCGGCTCCTGCCGCGCCGCCGTCTCCCACGCGCCGGGAGATGGCCGCGTACCATCCGGCGAGGGGGCCGGCGGCGTCGGCAGCCGCGAGGCGCTCCAAGGCCTCATGCATGTGCCGTGCGGTTCCGGGCGGGCAGCCGAGCCGCCGCTGCAGCGCGCGCGCCGAGGGGCCGCCGTCGCGGCCGGTGCCGAGCTTCACGGCGAAGAACCAGTCCGACAGTGCAATGCGCAGCGGCTCGAGGGGCGTGCCGACGCAGGGGTAGAGGGCGTGCCCGCAGGCGCGGCAGGCGAAGGCGCGGTGCTTCACGTCGCGCGCGAAGCTGCCGTTCTTGCCGCAGGCCGGACAGTCGATGGCGGTGCCGCCGAAGCGCAGCGCCATGATGGTGTCGAGACAGGCGCTCTCCGGGAATGCTGCCCGGAACTGCCGCAGGGCTTCGTCCATGTCTGCCGTCTCGCCCTGGAGCCGAATCCGATCAGGTTGAACCAAGCTGATCGGCGAATCCGTCTCTCTGTAAAAGGCGGCGGTGTCCCGCTTCTTCTTCTTCCTATTCATAGCACAGGAGGGGCGCCGACGGGTGTCGGCGCGCACGCGCAGCCTGCTTCCGTCGCGCGCCAAAGGCCGCTACAACCGACAGGCGACATGGGCTTGGCGATGGGCCCGGGCGACAAGGGGATGGTGGCGACGATGGCCGGCCAGTCCTGCGAGATCGGCATCCTGTTCGGCGACATCTCCGGCAGCACGCAGCTCTACGAGGTGCTGGGGGACCGCGCCGCGCTCTCCGCCATCGAGGGGTGCCTGCGCACCGCCACGGGCGTCGTCACGGCCCACGGCGGCGCCGTCGTCAAGACCATCGGCGACGAGCTGATGGCGGCCTTTCCCGATCCCGCGGCGATGTTCGATGCGGCGCTCGCCATGCAGCGCTGCATGGAAACCCAGGCGGGGCCCGAAGGTGCGACGCGGCTCGCGCTGCGCATCGGCTTTCACTACGGGCCGGCCATCCGCACCGGGGCCGATTATTTCGGCAACACCGTCAATGTCGCGGCGCGCATGGTGCAGATCGCCCGCGCCGGGCAGATCATCACCAGCGGCGACATCACGGGGCTCCTCCCGCCGACGCAGCGGGCGGTGACGCGGGAGCTGACGCGCTTTCCCGTCAAGGGGAAGAGCGAGGCGACGCGCATCGTCGAGGTGGTCTGGCAGGAGAGCGGCGGGTTGACGGCGGTCGACGTGCTGTCCCGTTCGCCCCGCACCGTCCTGCGGCCAATGCTGCAGCTCAGCTGCGGCGGCAGCGAGCGCATGTTCGAAGGGGAGCGCGAAGTGACCCTCGGGCGGGACGCGGGCAACGACCTCGTCGTCGCCCATGACCGGGTGTCGCGCCGGCATGCCACCCTCGGGCTCCGGCGCGACCGGTGGGTGCTGACCGACCACAGCACCAACGGCAGCTTCATCGCCTTCGACGGCGAGCCGGAGCGGCCGCTGCACCTCGACGCCATCGACCTGCACGGCGCCGGCACCATCGGCCTCGGCCAGCCGGCGGCGCTCGGCGGGGGCGTGCGCTTCTCGGTGCTGCTACGCCGCCGGTGACGGCGTGGGCGCGCTCCTTTAAGCCCACTCGCCCTTGCGGAAGACGGGGACGCGCGTGCCGTCCGGCTTGATGCCGTCGATGTCGATCTCGTTCGAGCCGATCATCCAGTCGATGTGGATGAGGCTCTTGTTGCCGCCGCGGGCGGCGATCTCGTCCGGGCTCAGCGCGCCGCCGCCCTCGAAGCACTTGGCATAGCACTGGCCGAGCGCGATGTGGCAGGCGGCGTTCTCGTCGAAGAGGGTGTTGTAGAAGAGGAGCCCGCTCTTCGAGATGGGCGAGGAATGCGGCACCAGCGCCACCTCGCCGAGGCGGCGCGCGCCCTCGTCGGTGTCGAGCACCTTGCCCAACACCTCCTCGCCGCGGCTCGCCTTGGCCTCGACGATGCGCCCGCCCTCGAAGCGCACGGCGATCTCGTCGATGAGCGTGCCCTGGTAGGAGAGGGGCTTGGTGCTGACGACGCGGCCCTCGACGCGCAGGGCGTGCGGGGTCGTGAACACCTCCTCGGTGGGGATGTTCGGGTTGCAGGTGATGCCGTTCTTTGCCGTGGAGGCGCCGCCGTGCCACTCGTGGCCGTCGGCGAGGCCTACCGTGAGGTCGGTGCCCGGCCCGGTGAAGTGCAGCGCCGCGAAGCGCTCGCCGTTGAGCCAGGTCGTGCGCAGCCTGAGCGCCGCATTGTGCGCCTCCCAGGCGCCGACGGGGTCCTCGCCATCGACGCGCGAGGCGGCGAAGATGGCCTCGGCGAGGCGCGCGACCGCGACGTCCTCCTCGTCGCCCGGGAAGACCTGCTTCGCCCAGGAGGCGGTCGGGTAGGCGATGATGTTCCAGTTGATGTCGAAGCCGGCGATCTTCTCCAGCGCCGGCTGGTAGGCGAGCGAATTGGCCTTGTTGGCGCGGGAGACCTTGGCCGGATCCTGGCCGGCGAGCAGCATGGGGTTGTCGCCGACGATGGCGAGGCGGGCCGTGTCGGCAGAGAAGGCCTTGGCGACGCCCTCGTAGAGCCAGACCGGGGCGCGGTCGAAGCTCGCGTCCTTGGCGAAGCGGTAGCGGGCGAGGGTCAATTCCTCGTCGGACAGGATGGGCGTGACGAGGCCGGCGCCGGCCTTGTAGGCGTGCTCGGCGATGCGCCGCACCAGCGGCAGGGCGGCGACCGGCGCGGTGAGGAACAGATCCTGCCCCTCGCGCAGCTGCAGGCCGACCCTGACGGCGACCTCCGCCAGCCGGTCGAGCTTCACGGGGTCGATCGATGCGACGATGGTGCGCTGGTGCGTGGTCATGAGATGCCCTGCCTGCGAGAAACCTGTGCGCATCGATATACGCTCGCCGGCAGCGATCACAATGGCGAATGCCGCCTTTATGGCTCAGGCGGGCGTGCCGCGCGTCGCCTTTTCCGCGTGATAGAGTTTGCGGAAACGCGCGAGCCGCTCGGCATAGCCGTCGGGTCCGCGCGGCGAGAAACGCTCGCGCAGCGGCGGCTTGCGGCAGATCTCCGCCTCGCTGCCGGCCCCCGCTGCGAGCATGCCGAGCCGCGCCGCGCCGAGCGCCGCGCCCGCCTCGGCCCCCGCCGGCAGGTCGAGCGGGAGGCCGAGGATGTCCGCCAGCATATGCCCCCAGAAGCGGCTGCGCGAGCCGCCGCCGACGAGCATGCAGCTATCCAGCCGGGCGCCGGCTTCGTTGAGCACGTCGAGGTCGTCGGCAAGGCCGAAGGAGACGCCTTCGAGCACGGCATAGGTGAGCGCCTCCGGTCCGTGCTCGGCCCGCAGGCCGGCGAAGAGCCCGGTCGCGTCGGCGTCGTTGTGCGGCGTGCGCTCGCCGGTGATGTAGGGAAGAAACAGGGGCGCGTGGATGCGGTTGCGCTCGCTCTCCGCAAAGAGCTCCACATCGGCGAGCAGGCCCGCGATGTCGCCGCCGCGGCCCACGAGGGTCGCGACCCAGGTGAGCGCCGAGGCGGCGGCGAGGGTCACGGCCATGCCGTGCCAGCGGCCGGGCAGGGCGTGGCAGAAGGCGTGCAGCGTGCGTTCGGGCAGGGCGGTCAGCCGGTCCGTGACGGCGAAGAGCACGCCGGAGGTGCCGAGGGAGAGGAAGCCCTCGCCGGCGCGCGTCGCGCCGATGCCGACGGCCGAGGCGGCGTTGTCGCCGCCGCCGCCGGCCACCGGCACGCGCCGGCCGGCAAGGCCGAGGAGCGCCCCCGTGTCGGCCGACAGGTGGCCGGACAGCTCCGAGCCCTCGACGAGATCGGGCATGTGGGTGCGCGTGAGGCCGCAGGCTTCGATGAGCACGTCGTCCCAGCGGCGGGCGTCGACGTCGAGCCACAGCGTGCCGGCGGCGTCCGACATTTCCGAGACATAGCCGCCGGTGAGGCGGAAGCGGATGTAGTCCTTCGGCAGCAGCACCTTGCGCGTCGCCGTGAAGACATCCGGCTCGTGCCGGCGCACCCACAGGAGCTTGGGCGCCGTGAAGCCGGGCATGGCGATGTTGGCGGCGCGGCGAGTGAAGTCCGGCACCTTCTCCTGCAACTCCCGGCACTCGGCGGCGCAGCGCCCGTCGTTCCAGATGATGGCCGGGCGCAGCACACGTCCCTCGCCATCGACGAGCACGGCGCCGTGCATCTGGCCCGAGAGGCCGATGCCGGCGAGGCCCTGCCATGCCTCGGGCGCGGCGTCCCGTACTCTGGCGGTGGCGGTGAGCGTCGCCTGCCACCATTCTTCCGGGTCCTGCTCCGACCACAGCGGATGGGGCCGCGAGATGCCGACCGGCACGGTGGCCTCGGCGACGGTCGCCTGGCGCTCGTCGAGCAGCAGCGCCTTGACCGAGGAGGTGCCGATATCGAGCCCGAGATAGGTCGGCATGGAGATCTCCGATCAGATGGCGCGGCCGGCGCCGTCGAAGAGATAGGCCTGGGCGGGATCGAAGCCCGCGCGGATGTCCTCGCCCGCCGCGAGGGAGCGGCGGCCCGGCACCTGCAGGATCAGCGTCTCGCCGTTGCCGGTCTGCGCATAGAGCTGCGAGGTGGCGCCGAGGCTCTCGGCGAACTCACCCCGGAGGGCGAGGCGCGCGGCCCCGCCGTCGCCGACGGAAAGGTGCTCCGGCCTGAGGCCGAGCACCACGTCCTCGCCCGGCTGGACCGTCGGCGCATGGCGCGTGGGCAAGGTGAGGTCGTCGGCGAGGGCCGGGTGGCGCACGGTGACGGCGCCGCCGTTTACCGCCGCGACGGAGGCCTTGAGGAAGTTCATCTTCGGCGAGCCGATGAAGCCGGCCACGAAGATGTTGTCGGGGCGCTCGTAGAGGTCGGCGGGCGAGCCGATCTGCTCCACCTTGCCGGCGCGCAGCACGACGATGCGGTCGGCGAGCGTCATCGCCTCCACCTGGTCGTGGGTGACGTAGACCATGGTGACGCCGAGGTCGCGGTGCAGGCGCGCGATCTCGACGCGCATCTGGCTGCGCAGCTCGGCATCGAGGTTCGACAGCGGTTCGTCGAAGAGGAAGAGCTTCGGGTTGCGCACGATGGCGCGGCCGATGGCGACGCGCTGGCGCTGGCCGCCGGAGAGCTGGCGCGGCTTGCGCTGCAGCAGATTCTCGATCTGCAGGATGCGCGCGGCCTCGGCGACGCGGCGGTCGATCTCCTCCCGCGGGGTCTTCGCCATTCGGAGGCCGAAGGAGATGTTGTCGTGCACGCTCATGTGCGGGAAGAGCGCGTAGGACTGGAAGACCATGGAGACCTGCCGCGATGCCGGCTCCGTGTCGGTCACGTTGGCGCCGTCGAGGTAGATGTCGCCCTCGCTCACCTCCTCGAGGCCGGCCACCATGCGCAGCAGGGTGGACTTGCCGCAGCCGGAGGGGCCGACGAAGACGACGAACTCGCCGCGCTCGGCGGTGATGTCGACATGGTCGATGACCGTCGCGTCGCCGAAGCGCTTCACGATCTTCTCGAGCTTGAGAAAGCTCATGTCGGGCGGGCTCCTTTCATCTGTCCTGGCCGGAGGCGGCAAGAGCCTTCGCCTCCCGCTCGATGTCGTTGCGGAAGGCGAACAGCTTCAGATAGACGCCGTAGGCGGCCTCGTGCGCGGCGCGCCAGCGCGGGTCCGGGGCAAGGCTCTCCTGCGCCGGGGCCATGGCGTCGAGCGCGGCGAAGAGATCCGGCTGCAGGCCGGCGCCGACGGCGGCGACCATGGCCGTGCCGAGCAGCACCGGCTCGGCGCTGTCGCTGAGGACGAGCGCGGCATCGCCGAGCGCGTCACGATACAGCCGCACCATGAGCGGGTTGCGCAGGTGTCCGCCGGAGAGGGCGACGCGATCGAGCGCATAGCCGTGGGCGTTGAGGTGCTCGATGATATGCCGGGCCTGCAGGGCGAGCGCGCGGGCCGTGGCGTAGTAGGTTTCGAGGAAGGCGCGTCGGCTCATGTCCTCGCCGACGCCGACGAGGATGGCGCGCACGCTGCCGTCGCCGAGCGGCGCGCGGTTGCCGAGGAAGTCGGGCACGAGATGCCGGCGCGCGGCGAAGGCCGGCCCCTCCGCTTCGAGAAGGGCGAGGATGTCGCGGACCGCGGCCGCATGCTCGTCGGCCGAGGCGCGCCGCGGCCCGCCGGGATGGTGGGCGAGCACGGCGTCGAGCGCCGCGCCGGCGAGCGACTGGCCGGCCTCGTGCATCCAGTAGCCGGGGAAGATCGCGTCCCTGAACGGGCCCCACACGCCGGATATGCGGCGCTCGTCGGGCGCGAAGGCCATGTAGCAGGTGGAGGTGCCGCCGATGAGCGCCACCGTGCGGTTCATGTTGCCGGCAAAGCCGCGGCCGAGGACGCCGAGCGTGCCGGCCTCGGCGTCGATGAGGCCGACGGCGACGGGGATGCCCGCGGGCAGGCCGAGCCGCGCGGCGACGGCCTCCGTCACCCGGCCGTGCCGGTGGCCGACAGGCAGCGGCGGGGCCGCGAGCGCGCCGAGCTGCGGCAGGCGGCCGAGGCCCAGGCGCGCGAGGAGTTCGTGCCGCCAGGGCTCGGCATCAGCCGGCAGGTAGGCCCATTTGCAGGCGAGGCCGCAGAGCGAGTGATGGTCCTCGCCGGTGGCCCGGCGGGCGAGCTCGTCGCACAGGTCTCGCGCGCCGGTGACGCGGGCGAAGGCCTGCGGGTCGCGCCGCGCCAGCCAGGCGAGCTTCGGCGTGTGCATCTCCGGCGACATGGAGCTGCCGGTATAGGCGAGGAGCCGGTCGCCGCTTGCGCCGATCTCCTCGGCTTCCGCCTCGCCGCGGTGGTCCATCCAGCAGAACACGTCCGCCTCGCCGGCGAGCGGCGGCGGCCCTTCGTACGAGAGCGCGAGGGAGGAGGTGGCATCGAAGGCGAGAGCGGCGACGCGCCCGGCCGCATCCGCGCCGGCAGCAGCAAGGCAGGCCCGGATCGCCTCCTCGACCGCCGCCCAGATGTCGTCCATGCGATAGACGGCGTGATGCTCCGCCGGCCGCAGCAGGGGGAATTCCCGTGCGGCGGTGGCGAGGAGGTGGCCGGCGAGGTCGAACAGGCCGGCGCGGGCCGACAGGGTGCCGACGTCGACGGCGAGAAGCAGCTTCGGCGGGGGCGACGTCATGACGCCTTCTCCAGCGGCATGGCGAGGATGGCGCGGGCGCAGTCCTCGTCGGTGACGAGGCGGTTGACGTAGCCGCCCGACAGGATGGCGTGCACGACCGGCGCCTTGTTGAGCCCGCCCGAGGCGAGGATGGAGCGCGAGACGGCCTTCAACTCCTGGGGCGAGAGGGCCATGACGCACTGGTTGAGGCGGTGGGCGATGGGCCGCCCGCGCGCGTCGAGGAAGGTGCCGAGCAGGTCGCCGATGGTGCCGGCGGCCTCGAGCGCCTCCTGGTGCTGGCGCACGGTCTGGGTGGTGGCGAGCAGCGAATGGCTCGAGACGTCGCCGCAGGAGACGAGGGCGACGTCGACGGCGCGCGCCCGGCGCATCACGTCGGCGAGGCCGTAGTGGGTGAGGAGGTCGTTGCGGCTGTGCTCGCTCGGGCAATAGATGGGTGCAGCGAGATAGTGGCATTCGCCGCCGATGGCCTCGGCGAGGCGCGTCGCCACCTCGAAAGTGTTGGTGCCGGACCCGCGCGTGAGCCCGCCCATGAGCGACACGACGCGGCTCGCGGGCAGGCGCCGCGGCCCGAGCGTTGCGACGCTGGCGCTCAACGTGCGCCCCCAGCCGATGCCAATCGACTGGCCGTCCCCCATCAGGCGGCTCAGCATGGCGCCGGCGGCCTCGCCGATGACGCGCTGCTGATCCTCGTAGCCGGGCACGGCCGGCACCACCGCCACCTCGGCGAGGCCGTAGCGGGCGGCGAGTTCCTCTTCCAAGGCGACGCAGGAGGCGAGCGGCAGGCGCACCTCGATGCGCACCGAGCCGTCCACCCGCGCCTGGCCGATGATCTTGTTGACGCGCAGGCGCGTGAGGCCGAGCCGGTCGCCGATCTCCTGCTGGGTCAGATTGCCGACGTAGTAGTACCAGACCACGCGGGCCGCGACCTCGTCGCCGGCGCTGCGCTGGGCGGCGCGCGGCGGGTCGGTCATGGTGGTGCCCGCAACGGGATCGTTCATCGCGTCATTCCCCACCGAGCACCGGCGCGAGCACCGCGACCGAGCGGCGGACCCGGTCGAGCACCGCGGCATCGGTCTCCTCGAACGGGTAGAAGACTTCGAGGAAGACGGGCCGGTCGGCAAGCCCGAAACGTGCGAGCGTCGCCGCGATAGCCTCCGGATCGACGATGCCGCGCTCGGTGAAGTCCCAGTGGCGGTCGAGGCGGCCGTCGCTCTGCTGGATGTGGATGGCGCCGGTCTCGCGGCCGATCGCCTCGAGCCACGGTTCGACGCGCGCCTCCTCGGGCGCGTAGGGCGGCGAGAGGATGGCGTGGCCCCAGTCGAGGCAGTAGCGCCAGGGGACGGCGGAGCCGGCGAGGTCGTCGGATAGGCGCCGCGCCTGCGCGGGCGTCCACGGCCATTCGCGCCGGAGCGGCGTCGGCTCGATGTAGAGCTCGGTGAGGCCTTGGCTCTGCGCCTTCTCGGCAAGGCGTTTCAGGCGGGCGGTGAGGTCGACATAGTCAGCGGCCGGAATCTCCTTCGCTTCCACGGCGTCGGGCCGGGCGGCGATGGCGCCGAGGGGGCCGCCCGCGGCGCGGATGCCGGCCTTGCCGCAGAAGGCATAGGCGCGGGTGAGCCAGTACTCGGCCGCATCGCGCACGCCGGGCTCGGGGTGGAGCAGCTGGTTGAAGGTGTAGTGGGCGAGGCCGATGAAGCCGCTGTGCATGGTGATGCCGTGCTCGGCGCAGGCCTGGCGCAGGTCCGTGGCCGCCTTGTCCAGCACCTCGTCCGGCCACAGCGGATCGACGAGGTCGAACGAGAGCTGCACGAGGCCGAGGCCGAGGTCCTCGCGCACGAGGCGGGCCCAGAGCGCGGGCGTCACCCAGCGCTTGACGCAGAAGGAGAGATTGATGCCGAGCGCCATCGCCGCCTCCCTATTTGGTCGCGCCCATGGTGAGGCCGCGGATCATGTGGCGCGAGACGATGAGGGCGAAGATGGTGACCGGCAGGACGATGACCGTGCCGGTCGCCATGATCTTGCCCCAGGGCAGCTCGTAGCCGGACATGAAGCTCGTCGCCGCCACCGGCGCCGTCTGCACGTTGCGGCGGGTGAGCACCAGCGCATAGAGCAGCTCGTTCCACGAGAAGATGAAGCTGAAGATGGCCGACACCGCGACGCCCGGCAGGCCGAGCGGCAGGTAGATGCGCCAGAAGACGTCGAACTGCTTCGCCCCCTCGAGCCGCGCCGCCTGCTCCAGCTCGGGCGGGATCGAGCGGAACTGGTCCGTGCAGATCCACACCACGATCGGCAGGTTGAAGGTGAGATAGATGAGGATGAGGACGAGGTGCGTGTCGAGCAGGCCGAGCGACTGGGCGAGGAGATAGACCGGCAGGGCGAGCACGATCGGGCTGATCATGCGGTTGGAGATGAACCAGAACCACAGGTCGGACTTGCCGCGGAACTCGAAGCGGGCCAGCGCATAGGCCGCCGGCGTGCCGAGGAGGACGGCGAGCGCCGTCGTCGAGACGGCGACGATGAGCGAGTTGACGATGGCCGCTGTCACCTTCTGGTCAGCCCAGATCTCGGCGTAGTGCTTGATGGTCGGCTCGAACAGCCACATGGGCGGCGAGGCGAGCAGGTCCGCCTGGTCCTTGAAGCTGGACGAGACCATCCAGTAGAACGGGAACATCGCGAAGGCGAAGACCAGCACGAGGCCGGCAAGATGCGCAAAGCGTGCCGCGGGGCGGGACACCATCACTGGATCTCCCGGTAGAAGATGCGGATGTAGAGCCGGCTCAGAAGGATCGTGAACAGGAGCAGCAGGATCGCCTGGGCGGAGGCTGCGCCGAGGTCGAACACGCGGAAGCCGACGCGCTGGATGTAGATGGAGATGAGCTCGGTCGCCGTGCCCGGCCCGCCGCGCGTCATGGTGAAGATCATGTCGAAGAGCTTCAGCACGTCCGCCGAGCGCAGGATGAGCATGGCCGTGAGGCCGGGCAGGAGATAGGGCAGCTGCACGTGGCGCAGGAGCGCCCAATGGCTCTTCGTTTCCAGCCGCGCCGCCTCCTCGATGTCGACCGGCACCATGGAGAGCCCCGACAGGAAGATGAGGGCGCAGAACGGCGTCCACTGCCACACGTCCATGATGACGATGGCGGCGAAGGCCCCGCTCGGGTTGCCGAGCCAGTCGAAGGGCGCGAAGCCGAACCAGGACAGGAACTGGTTGGCGACGCCGAAGTTGCGGTTGAAGATGAGGTTGCCGAGGAGGCCGACGACGGCATAGGTGGTGGCGAGCGGCACGACGAGCGAGACGCGCGCGAGCGAGCGCATGAAGCCCCAGCCCGGCCGGTGCAGCATCAGGGCGATGAGGAGGCCGAGCGCCACCTGGATCGGCATGACGGTCAGGAAGAACCGGCCCGTCAGCAGGAGCGTGTCCCAGAAGGTCTGGTCGCTCAGCACGCGCCCGTAGTTCTCGAAGCCGACGAAGGGGAAGCCCTCGCGCGCCCGGGTGAGATTGTAGCGGCGGAAGGAGGTGACGAGCGCGAACAGCATCGGGTAGAGGCCGATCGCGAGCAGCGTCACCACAGCCGGGGCGAGGAAGAAGAGCGGCGTCCAGCGGCCGTGCTCGAGCCGGCGCCTGCGGGCGGGCCTTGCCCGGGCCGCTTCCTGTGCCAGTGCCTGTCCCTCGACGCTCATCCCGTCCCTATTCCAGATTGGTGTGGTTGGCGCGCATGGCCTCGGCGCTCACGCCGAGCTTATCCTTGAGCTTGAGGATCATCACCTCGAAGAGGATGTACTGCGCGCCCTCGTAGAGCGAGCCCATGGGCAGGACGGAGGAGGCGGGCCCCCTGTCATCGGCCATGGTCTGGGCGGGGATGGCCAGGACCGTGTCGGCCTGTTTCGCCGCCTCGCCGCCCGGCTGCGCGGTGACGAGGAGGCAGGCGGCGCCCGCCTTCCGCGCTTCGCCCATGAGCGCGAGAACCGTCGAGAATGCGCCCGGCCCGGCCGAGACGATGAGCAGATCGCCTTCTGCGAGCGGCGGCGTCGTCATGTCGCCCACCACCGCGGCCGCGCGGCCGAGGTGGAAGAGGCGCATGGCGAAGCCCTTGATCTGCAGGCCTTCCCGGCCGACGCCGTAGAGGGCGATGCGTCTTGCCGCGGCGATGCGCTCGACCGCGGCATCGACGGCCTGTTCGTCGATGCGGGCAAAGACGGCGCCGAGCTCGTCGAGCGCGCGTTGATAGAGCGAGGGCATGGAAGAGGCTCCGCCGATGCTGTCACGAACTGGAACGATGCCGGCCGGCACGGGGCTCGCCCGGGCCGGCCGGAGCGTCTCGTTACTGCAGCAGCGCCTTCTTGCCGTCGTAGTAGCCTTCCTTGGCGAGGATGTCCTCCATGCGGGTGCCGATCTCCTTGGCGCCCTGCTCGGTGGACACCTCGCCGAGCATCATCTTGGTGCCCCACTCGGCAACGATCTCGGAGATGGCCGGCCAGGCGGGGAAGCGCGGACGGAACTCCGGCACGCCCTTCTGCCAGGAGGCGACCATCGGCTCGACGAACTTGTACTTCGCCTTGATGTCGGCATCCTCGTAGATGCTCTTGCGGCCGGAGACGCCGCCGGCCTCCACATAGGCGCGGGCGATGTCCTCCGAGGTCGCCCACTGGATGAAGAGCCACGAGGCCTTCTGCTCCTTCTCCGGCGCCTGGGCGGCGACGGCGAGCGAGAAGCCGCCGAGGGCCGGCAGGCGGCCGGCGGGGCCGGAAGGCTCGGGCGCGACGGCGAGGCAGTCGACGATCTTCGACGTCGCCGGATCGATGAGCGTCGAATAGAAGGCCGACCATTCGGTGATCATGGCGACTTGGCCCTGGGCGAGGGCATTGACCGCCTCGGCATGGTCATAGGAGACGATGCCCGGCGGCATGTACTGCATCAGGTCCTGGCGGAACTTGAGGCCGGCCTGGCTCTCCTCGCTCAGGAGGTTCGACTTGAATTCCTTGTCGAGCAGCGAGCCGCCGAAGGGCCACAGCACGCGCATGAAGCTGTCGGCGGACTGCGTCTCGCCGCGGCGCGACTGCAGTGCGAAGGCGAACTGGTTCTTCGCCTTGTCGGTGAGCTTCGGCGCGTAGGTCTCGTAGAGCTCCTGCCAGGTTTCCGGCGGCTTGTCGAAGCCGGCCTCCTTCAGCATGCACTGGTTGTAGAAGAGGAGGCCCGAATAGTTGTCGAAGGGCAGGCCATAGACCTTGCCGCCCCAGGAGCCGAAGGCGTCGAGCAGCAGCGGAAAGAAGCCGTCGAGGTTGAGCTTGGGATCGGTGACCGCGGGATCGCTGGTGAATTTCTCTACCGGCACGATCCAGCCGTTCTCGGCGAATTCGCCGATCCAGACGAGGTCGACGAGCGCGATGGTGAGGTCGCCGTTGGAGCTGAAGTTGAGGACCTGCTTCTCGCGCGAGCTCTCGTAGGGCACGATCTCGTAATTGACCTTGATGCCCGTCTTCTTCTCGAACTCCGGCAGCAGCTGGATGATGGCGCGATAGCCGGGGCGGTCGAGAAAGACCACGTTGATCTCCGCACCCTTGAGCGGCTCGGCCGCCTTCTCGAGCGACCAGTCCTGCGCCTCGGCCGGCGCGCAGACGGCCGCGGCGGCGAGCGCGAGCGCACCGACCGCTGCATGCGTGAACAGTCTCATGAGCGTCTCCCCTGATTATTGTCGTTCGGAATAATGATGCTCTTGACCATGCCGGGGGCGTCCTCAGCGTGCAGGCGGAAGGCCTCCGGCGCCTCGTCCAGCGTGAAGCGGTGGCTGACCAGCGCGTTCACGTCGACCTTGCCGGTCGCGACGAGTTCGATGGCCCGCGGATAGACCTCCCCCATCCGCCGGGCGAACTTGATCTTGAGGCCGCGCCGGCGCGCCTCGGCGGCCGGCAGCGTGTAGGTGTCCCCGTCCGGGATGCCGACGAGGACGACGCGCCCGCCGATGCGGGCGGCGAGCACGGCATCGCGGAAGCCTTCGGGCGCATTGGTGGCTTCCACCACGAGCGGGCAGCCCTCGCCCTTCGTCCAGTCGCGGATCTCGGCGACCGAGGCGCCCGTGCGCGTCGCGCCGAGCTTCGTGGCGAGGTCGCGGCGGTGCGCCTGCGGGTCGACGGCGAGAATCTCCCCAGCGCCCGCCGCCTTGAGCACCTGCAGGATGAGAAGGCCGATGGGGCCGCAGCCGACGAGCGCCACCCGCTCCAGAAGCCGCGGCTTGGCGAGGTCTACCGCATGGATGGCGACGCCGAGCGGCTCCAGCATCACCGCCTCTTCGGGCGTGAAGCGATGGGCGAGCGGCACGATCAGGTCTTCCGGCACCCAGATGCGCTCGGTCATGGCGCCGTTGAAGGGTGGGGCGCCGATGAACTCGACGTTGGGGCACAGGTTAGGATGGCCCGAGCGGCAATGGTCGCAGTGGCCGCAGGCGTGGTTGGGGTCGACGGCGACGAGGTCGCCGCGGGCAAGGCCGCGTGCCGGCAGATCCTCGGCAAGATAGCCGGCAAATTCGTGACCCGGGACGAAAGGCGCGAGGATCTTGGCCGAGCCGATGCCGCCGTCCTTGTAATAGTGCAGGTCGCTGCCGCACAGGCCGACGGCCGCCACCTCGAGCAGCGCCTCGCCCGGCTGCCCCTCGCGCAGGTTGAAGGGGGCGACCCGTGCATCGTGCGCGCCGTGGAGGAAAAGAGCCTTGCCCATATGGTCGCCCCGTTGGTCGCCCGTTCCGAATGCGACTCGGTTATACAGATGTAAATCGATCTTTACAATCGTATCGATGGCCGTGCCGCATGGATGCAGAAACGGGCTGGCGCGAGCAGCGGCTGCGGTCCACATATGAAAGGAAGTCGCCGCCAACGGTTGCGTGCGGGCAGCAAGGAGTTTTTTCTTGTTACTCGAGCTTGCCCTCGTTCTTGCGCTGACGGTCCTCAACGGCCTGCTGGCCATGTCGGAGCTCGCCATCGTCTCGGCGCGTCCGGCGCGGCTGCGCGTTCTCCACGACCAGGGGGCGACGGCGGCGGGCGTGGCGCTCGCCCTCGCCCAGACGCCGGGACGCTTCCTGTCGACGGTCCAGATCGGTATCACGCTCGTCGGCATCCTGTCGGGCGCTTTCTCGGGCGCGACGCTCGGCGTGCGGCTGGCGAACGTCCTCGAGGACTTCGGCTGGTCGCGCGGGGCGGCGGATGCGGTTGGCGTCGGCGTGGTCGTCGTCGCGATCACCTATCTCTCGCTCATCGTCGGCGAGCTCGTGCCCAAGCAGATCGCCCTGCGCCATCCGGAGCGGATCGCCGTGCGCGTGGCGCCGGCCATGGCGCTGCTGTCGCGTCTCGCCGCGCCGCTCGTGTGGCTGCTCGACACGTCGGGTGGCCTCGTCCTGCGTCTCCTCGGCCAGCGTGGCCGGCCGAAGGAGAAGGTGACCGAGGAGGAATTGAAGAGCGTCATCGCCGAGGCGGAGCAGGCGGGCGTGCTCGAAAGCGAGGAGCGCGACATGATCGCCGGCGTGATGCGCTTCGCCGATCGTGCGGCCAAGGCGCTGATGACGCCGCGGCGCGACGTGGAGCTGCTCGATCTGTCCGACGACATCGAGACGATCAGGGCGCAGGTGCGGATGACGCGCCGCTCGCGCCTGCCGGTGCGCGACGAAGAGCCCGACGCCATCGTCGGCATCGTGGCCGTGAAGGATCTCGTCCCGCTCCTCGCCACCGACGCGCCCGACATCCGCAGCCTCATCCAGGAGGTCCCGATCGTCGCC
Source organism: Chelatococcus caeni (assembly GCF_014196925.1). Lineage (GTDB taxonomy): Bacteria > Pseudomonadota > Alphaproteobacteria > Rhizobiales > Beijerinckiaceae > Chelatococcus_A > Chelatococcus_A caeni. Next base: position 94,660 of record NZ_JACIEN010000009.1, read on the forward strand.
GACAATGCGCGCGCCCTCGATGTCCTGCAGGCGATGCGCGCGTCGACCGTGCACATGGCGCTCGTCTATGACGAGTACGGCCATTTCGAAGGCATCATCACCTCGGCGGACGTGCTGGAGGCCATCACCGGCGCCTTCCAGGAGGAGGGCGAGGAGGAGGCGCCCTACGTGGTGCGCGAGGACGGCTCCTTCCTCGTCTCGGGCTGGATGCCGATCGACGAGTTCGCGGACAAGATCGGCGTGCCGGTCGAGCGGGACGGCGATTTCGAGACGGTGGCCGGCCTCGTGCTCAACAGGCTCAACCATCTGCCGGACGTAGGCGAGTGTTTCGAGCTCGGCCCGTGGAAATACGAGGTGGTTGACCTCGACGGCCGGCGCATCGACAAGGTGCTCGTCAGCCGGCTCCAGTGACACGCGACGGTTGCGGCGACTTGAAAGCGCCGCATTGCGCTCCCATATCCGGATCTCGGGCAGGACCCTGATGCGCGGGATGCGCGGAAGGGCCGGGAGGATAACTGATCTTGGGGCTGCGTCTGAACCGCACCCCCGATGCCCGTTTACCCAGAACAAGAAGGACATTGCCGTGGCGTGACCGCGGCAGAGATATCGTGAGTACAATGAAAAACTTGAAGAGCGTGGCCGTTCGGGTGCGCCCGGTGCCGCATGTCGCGGCCTCGGGGCAGGCTCAGCGGCCCGGGACATCCCATCGGCCGGGCGTGGCGATGCTGCGCCGGGCACAGGAGCCGATCTGGCATCCCGAACCCTGCGGCCTGTCGCGCGGCGAACTGCGCGCCATCGTCGCCGACGTGCTCGGCTGAGCCGGGTGCGAATGCAACCGGAGCCGGCGAGGCCGGCTTCACGGTCATGACCATGAACCAACACCAACCTCAGGCTGTCCGCCCGCGTCAAGCGGGCCGGCAGCCGACCGGCACCGAGGCGCGCCGCGCCTACGAGCGCTATCTCGCGCTTGCCCGCGGCGAAGAGCGCAGCGGACACCGCATCGAAGCCGAACGTTTCTATCAATATGCCGAGCACTACCTGCGTATGAGCAAGGGACGGAACGAACCGTAGCCGGGCCGTGCCGGCCCCTCGTCAGCGCAGGCGTGCAGGATATTGCAGGGCGAGTTGATCCTGCTTGCGCAGCTGCGAGCGCAGCATGTCGAACGGCCCGGCCTTGCTGAAGCGGAAGCCCTGCGCCGCATCGCAGCCGATGGCGCGCAGGAACTCGAGCTGCACGTCCGTCTCCACACCCTCCGCAATGACCGTCAGGCCGAGATTGTGCGCGAGCTCGATGAGCGCGCGGATGATGGCGGGGCTTTCCGCCTCCCGGCCGATACCGGCCACGAACGAGCGGTCGATCTTAATGCAGTCGATCGGGAAATCCCGAAGGTGCGTCAGGGACGAATAGCCCGTGCCGAAATCGTCGAGCGCGATCGGCACGCCGGCATCGCTCAATTCCTCGACCGCGAGGCGCACGTTGCGTGCCTGCTCGCCCATCAGCACCGTCTCGGTGACTTCGAGCTTGATCCAGGAGGGCGGGATGTCGTGCTCGCGCAGCTGGTGCAGGAAGCGCTCGGCGAAATCACCGCCGGCGAACTCCGCCGCGCTCGCATTGACGCCGATGACGATCGGCCCCTCGAAACCTTCCGCACGCAGCTCGGCGAGATGGGTGGTCACCAGGCTGAGAACGCGCTCGCCGATGCGCCGCGCGCTGTCCTGGTCGGCGAAGGCGTGGGAAAAGGCCTGCGGCGACATGAGCACGCCGTCGCGCCCGCGGATGCGCACGAGCGCCTCGTAGCCGGTGAGCTGGCCGTTCCGCAGCTTCACGATGGGCTGGTAGAACGGCAGCAGCCGGTTGCTGGCGAGGGCCTTGCGCACCGTCTCGATGGCGAGGCGCCGCTCGTCGAACAGCGATGCGACCTCCGGCGCGTAGGTGCCGACCGCGCCACGCTCGCGCCGCTTGGCGGTGTAGAGGGCAACGTCCGCGCATTTCAGCAGCCCGTCTGCCGTGGCGGCGTCATCGGGATAGGCGGCAAGGCCGACGGTCGTCGTCACGTAGTGACGGTCGTTGCCGATGCGAATGGGCTTGCGGACCGCGGCGACGATGCGGGCGGCCATCCGTTCGGCTCCGCTCGCCTGGCCGTTCTCGTCGAAGATGACGGCGAATTCGTCGCCGCCGAGGCGGGCGAGGAACATGTCCCGGCCCCTGCAGAGCTGCCCGAGCCGCTCGGCGACCGCGATCAGCACCCGGTCGCCGACGTGGTGTCCGCAGGTGTCGTTGATCTCCTTGAAGCCGTCGAGGTCGAGCAGCAGGAGCGAGACGCGCCCGCCGCCGGAGGCCGCCCTGTCCACCACCGCCTCGAGATGGGTCTTGAAGGCGGCGCGGTTGGCGACGCCGGTCAGGCCGTCGAGGTGGGCCGCCCGCCACAGGGCCTGGGTGGCTTCGATCTCGCGGGTCACGTCCTGGACGACGCCGACGACACGGACGTGGCCATCGTCGCCGCCCACCAGGCGCTCGCCGATGGCGCGCACGGTGCGCCGCTCGCCGGAGCCGGTGACGAGGTCGGCCTCGAAGGAATAGGGGCTGCCCGTCGTCGCGGTGAGCTCCAGCTGGCGGCGCATGGCGGCGCCGGCCTCCGGACCATACCGCCCTACCACCTCGTCGATGTCGAGACGGCTGCCGACCTCGAGGCCGTGCAGGCGATAGACTTCGTCCGACCAGATCACCTCGCCGGTCGCGGCGTCATACTCCCACCCGCCGATGGAGGCGAGGTGCTCCGTCTGCGCGAGCAGCCTGTTCCGGCGGGCGAGCGCCTCGCTCTGGCGCCGGGCGTTCGCCTCCGAAAGAGCGAGCTTGACCGCATTGGCGTGGGCGCGGATCAGCCCCTCCACCACCTGTCCGAATTCGGTCAGGATACGGGCCTCGTCCACGCCGAAGCTTCTCGGCTTCGTGTCGAGCAGGCACAATGTGCCGAGCTGGTGGCCGCTGTCGCTGCGCAGCGGGCAGCCGGCATAGAAGCGCGCATGGGGCGGCCCCTGGACGAACGGGTTGTCGTGGAAGCGCGGGTCTGCGTGCGTGTCCTTGATGACGAAGACGCCGTTCTCGACGAGGGCATAGTTGCAGAAGGCGTAGCGCCGCGGCGTCTCCTCGATGTCGAGCCCGTGCCGGGCCTTGAACCACTGCCTGTCCTTCTCGAGGAAGGAGATCACGCTGATCGGGCAACTGAAGAAGGATGCAGCCAGCCGTACCACGGCATCGAAATCCGGCCCGGTGGGGGTGCCGACGATGCCCAGCACCTCGAGGGAATGTAGGCGGGCCTCCTCATCCCCTGCGATCGGGTATGGCAGCATGTGAAGACCCGCGTGCATTTAACGAATCAATCAATCATAGAATCTTGATGCCCGCCGACAATAGATTGCCTCAGGTCCCGCTGGCCCGGCGGAATGGCTCCCGAGAGGGCACGCTTCCGGCCAATCCATGACCAGTCTGCCCATCTATTGGGCGGCTATGTGGCGGTTGCCGCCGCGCATCGGCTTTCTTCGGGTGAAGTGGCACACAATTTGATAGGCTCCACCAGGTGAGTTGCTGCGGGAGGACACATGAAGCCGAGAGCCTTCGACGAGATGGGCGGCTTCGGGGAAGGGTGCAGGCCCTGCTATGCGGCGCTGAAGCGGTGGCTCGACGACGCCCCTTCGGACCTCCTCGACCAGCGGCGCAAGGAGGCGGAGCTCCTGTTCCGCCGCATCGGCATCACCTTCGCCGTCTACGGCGAGCAGGCGGCGCAGGAGCGGCTCATCCCCTTCGACATCATCCCCCGCGTCATCGCGGGCGAGGAATGGCGCAAGCTCTCGCTCGGGCTCGAGCAGCGGGTGAAGGCGCTCAACGCCTTCCTGAAGGACGTCTACGGCAATCGCGAGATCGTGCGCGCGGGTGTCGTCCCCGAAGAGCTCATCCTCTGCAATCCCTACTTCCGGCCCGAAATGGCGCAGCTGCGCCTCGTCGGCGACATCTACGTTGCGATCGCGGGCATCGACGTCGTGCGCGTCGACGCCGATACGTTCTACGTACTCGAGGACAATGCGCGCACGCCCTCCGGCGTCTCCTACATGCTCGAGAACCGGGAGGCGATGATCCGGCTCTTCCCGGAATTATTCGCCCGCCAGAGCATCGCGCCGGTCGACGGGTATCCGGACGAACTGCTCGCGACGCTCCACTCCATCACGCCGCGGCGCGGTGAGGAGCCGTGCGTGGTGCTGCTGACGCCGGGGCCCTACAACAGCGCCTATTACGAGCACTCCTTCCTCGCCGACAAGCTGGGCGTCGAGCTGGTTGAGGGCCGCGATCTCTTCGTGCGCGACGAGATGGTCTTCATGCGCACCACGCAGGGACCGAAGCGGGTCGACGTCATCTACAGCCGCATCGACGACGACTTCCTCGATCCGCTCGTCTTCCGGCCGGATTCCGTCCTCGGCGTGCCGGGGCTGATGCTCGCCTATCGGGCCGGCAACGTCAGCCTCGCCAACGCGGTCGGCACGGGCGTCGCCGACGACAAGGCGATCTACAGCTACATGCCGGAGATCGTGCGTTTCTATCTCGGCGAAGAACCGATCCTGCAGAACGTGCCGACCTGGCGCTGCCGCGAGCCGGAGGCGCTCGCCTATGTCCTCGATCATCTCGGGGACCTCGTCGTCAAGGAGGTCAACGGCTCGGGCGGCTACGGCATGCTCGTCGGCCCGGCGGCGGATGCGGCGACGCGGCGACTCTTCGCCGAGAAGCTCAAGCGCCGGCCCGACAACTTCATCGCCCAGCCGACGCTGGCGCTCTCCACCTGCCCGACCTTCGTCGGCTCCGGCATCGCCCCGCGCCACGTCGACCTGCGCCCCTTCGTGCTGACCGGTGCCGACAAGGTGCGCATCGTCCCCGGCGGGCTGACGCGGGTGGCGCTCGTCGAAGGCTCGCTCGTCGTCAATTCGAGCCAGGGCGGCGGCACGAAGGACACCTGGATCCTGGGCGAATGATGGCGAGTGACCGATGACGCTGCTCTCCCGCACGGCCGACAATCTCTTCTGGATGGCGCGCTACATGGAGCGGGCCGACAGCGTGGCGCGCATCCTCGATGCCGCCTATCGCCTCTCCTCGCTGCCGACCGCCTACGGCGGGCTGACGAGCGAGTGGGATTCGGCGCTCGCCACGGCGGGCTGCACCGATGCCTTCGCCGCTGCCCACGAGAAGGTGACGCCCGAGGCGGTCGTCCACTTCCTCGCCGTCTCGCCGGAGAACCCCTCCAGCATCCGGCGCTGCCTCGAGATCGCCCGCGCCAATGCCCGCGCCGAGCGCACGGCGCTGACCATCGAGATGTGGGAGGCGATCAACGACAGCTACCTGACCATGCAGGGCTGGGTCGACCGCGGCGTCTCGCTCGCCGACCTGCCGCGCTTCCTCGCCTTCGCCAAGGAGGCGGCCCTGCGCTTCGACGGCTCGGCCCATCGCACCATGCTGCGCACCGACGCCTTCTGGTTCACCTGCCTCGGCCTGTGCACTGAACGCGCCGACAACACCGCCCGCATCCTCGACGTGAAGTATCATGTGCTGCTGCCGGACCACGCCCGCGTCGGCGGCGGGCTCGACTATTACCAGTGGGCCTCCATCCTGCGCTCCGTCTCGGCGCTGACGAGCTACCGCTGGGTCTACCGCGACAGCGTCAAGCCATGGCTCGTGGCGGACCTTCTCATCCTCAAGGAGGACATGCCGCGCTCGCTCGCCGCCTGCTATCGCAGCATCAGCGGCTACCTCGACGAGCTTTCCACCGCCTACGGCTGGCAGGGCAACAGCCAGCGCATCGCGCGCAGCGTCCACATGCGTCTCAGCAACACCTCCATCGAGACGATCTTCCAGTCGGGCCTGCATGAATTCGTCGAGGGCTTCCTCGTCCAGAACAACGAGCTCGGCGCAGCCATCGCCGAGCAATACCTGAGCTGAGCCGGCCCATGCGCATCCGCGTGTCGCACACCACCCGCTACGACTATTCCCCGCCCGCCAAATCGGCGATCCAGCTCCTGCGCCTGACGCCGCGCAGCCACGAGGGCCAGCACGTGCGCCACTGGCGCATCGATGTCGACGCCCAGTGCCGGCTGAAGGCGGGGGAGGACGCGCTCGGCAACATCACCCATGCCTTCACGCTGGAGGGGCCGATCCAGTCCTTCTCGGTGACGGTCGACGGGGAGGTGGAGACGCAGGACAGTGCTGGCGTCGTGCGCGGCACGGTGGAGCGCTTCCCGCCCGGCCTCTTCCTGCGCACGACGGCGCTCACCGAGCCGGACGATGCGATCCTCGCGCTTGCCGGCGAGGTGCGCGAGGCGATGAGGCGGGATCCCATCGCCGGGCTGCACGATCTGTCGGGCACGATCCACGCCCGCATGGGCTTCGACACCGAGGCGACGACCACGGCGACGAAGGCGGGCGCGGCGCTCGCCCTCGGCCACGGCGTCTGCCAGGACTTCGCCCATATCTTCATCAGCGCCGCGCGCTTCCTCGGCGTGCCGGCGCGCTACGTGTCCGGCTACCTGCTGCGCGACGACGGGCTCGTCGTGCAGGAGGCGGGGCACGCCTGGGCGGAGGCCCATGTCGGCGGGCTCGGCTGGGTCGGCTTCGACCCCGCGCACGGCCTTTCGCCGACGGATGCCTATGTGCGGCTCGCCGCCGCGCTCGACTACCACGGGGCCGCGCCGATCCTCGGCAGCCGCTACGGCGGCGGGCAGGAGAGCCTCGACGTCAGCGTGCGCGTGGAGCACGCCCGGCGCCAGATCCAGAGCTGAGTGCAGACGCGGGCTTGCCTCGGGGCGCGGCTTCGTTCTATCGCAACGTCGCCGCCCGAAAGCCGGCGGCGAGGGATATTGCGGGAAAGGCGGGCGCAGCCATGACCTATTGTGTCGGCATCCTGGTGCGCGAGGGGCTCGTGATGCTGGGCGACACCCGCACCAATGCCGGGCTCGACAACATCGCCACCTTCCGCAAGCTCACCGTGCTGGAAGAGCCCGGCGAGCGCGTGATCATGCTCGCCACCGCCGGCAACCTGTCGATCTCCCAATCGGTCATGACCCTGCTCACCGAGGGCATCGAGACCGAGGCGGGCATGCGCAAGACGCTGATGGACGTCGAGAGCATGTTCGAGGCGGCCGGGCTCGTCGGCGAGGCGATCCGCAGGGTCTACGGCACCTACGGCGAGGCCCTGCAGCAGCAGAGCATGTCCTTCGACGTGACCTTCCTCATCGGCGGCCAGATCAAGGATCGCAGGCTGCGCCTCTTCCAGGTCTACGCCGCCGGCAACTTCATCGAGGCGACGCAGGACACGCCCTATTTCCAGATCGGCGAGCACAAATACGGCAAGCCCATCCTCGACCGCTCGATCTCCTACGAAGTCGAGCTGCTCGACGCGCTGAAGCTCGCGCTCATCTCGATGGATTCGACCCTGCGCTCCAACCTGAGCGTGGGCCTGCCCGTCGACGTGGCCGCCTGCCGGCGCGACGAATTGAAGGCCGCCGTCTCCTATCGCATCGCGCCCGACGAGCCCTATTTCCGCGACCTGCGCGAGCGCTGGTCGAAAGCCCTGCGCCAGGCGCATCTCGCCATCCCGCGTCCGCCGTGGATCGAGTGATCGCTGTCCGCGACCGGTGGGTATCCGTTTGCGTGGTGCGAAGCGCAGGGCTGCGGAGCGCAACGGTTCCCCGTCTTGGCCGGGCTTGTCCAAAGCAAGTCGGGCCTGCCCGACTTGCGTCACTTCAAAGAGACGCAACGCGCGCGTTGCTGTTGCCATCCAAGCCTTTCAGCTTGGTGCCGGCGTTACGGCGTGGATGCCCGCGACAAGCGCGGGCATGACGGGGAGGGTGGAGCCGGAGCGTTTTTCGGTATGGACACGCTTCCGCATAGACCGACGGCTGTGACTGCGGCCGGCCCCATGCGCCATATGCGTCTCTTTGACGGCATCAAGACGGGCGGCATGCCCCTCGTGCATGTCTTTTCCCGCAGCTAGGTCTCGTCCTTCCTTGCCGGCGCGGGTCGCTCCCGGGTAGAACGGTCATCATCTTGAGAATTGCCGCCCCTGCCTGCCGCAGGGATGCGACGGATCTGTCATGCGAGCCGACCTGTCGACCCAGCCCCAGACCGGCGGCGAACGTTTCGCGCCGGCCTACCCGCCGTTCTTCGAGTTCGTGGCGCTCGTCGCGCTGCTGATGAGCCTTGCCGCCTTCTCGATCGACAGCATCCTGCCGGCCTTCGGCCCTATCCAGCAGGAGTTCGGCGTCGTCGACGGCAACGACCTGCAGCTCGTCGTCTATGCCTATATGGCGGGCTTCGGCATCATGCAGCTGTTCTTCGGCCCGGTGGCGGACGTCGTGGGCCGCCGGCCGACGCTGATGGCGGGTCTTGCCATCTATGTCGCCGGCACGGGGCTCGCATTGATGGCCGACGGCTTCCACATGCTGCTCGTGGCGCGCTTCGTGCAGGGCACGGGAGCGGCGGCGGCGCGCGTGCTCGTCGTCACCCTGGTGCGCGACCGCTATTCCGGCCGCGAGATGGCCCGCGTCATGTCGCTCGTCATGATGCTGTTCATCACGGTGCCGATCATCGCGCCGGCCGTCGGCAGCGCCATCCTCGCGGCGAGCGAGTGGCACATGATCGTCGTCGCCATGTTCGCCATGGCCGTCCTCGTCTTCACCTGGTTCGCGCTGCGCATGCCGGAGAGCCTCAACCCGGCCTATCGCAAGCCGGCGGCGGTCAGGCCGATCCTCGTCGACGTGCGCCGCATCCTCGCCTCACGCCTGTCCTTCGGCTACGCGAGCGCGATCATGCTGATGCAGGGCTGCATCATGATCTACATCGGGCTTGCCGCGCAGGTCTTCGAGACCGACGGCTACCGCCTCGGCCCGGTCGGCTTTCCGCTCGTCTTCGGGCTGCTCGGTATCATGCAGGGCGTGGCGTCCTACCTCAATTCGCGGCTCGTCGGCCGTTTCGGCATGCGCCGCATGTCCCATGCCGCGCTCTGCGGCTTCTGCGTGACGACGGGGCTGCTGCTCGTCATCGCCCTTGCCGCGGGCGGGCTGCCGCCGCTGTCCGTCTTCGTCGGCCTGCTGGCCGTCAGCCATTTCCTCTTCAGCCTGACGATGCCCAATTTCAACGCCATGGCGATGGACGAGCTCGGCGACATCGCCGGCACCGCCTCGTCCTTCATCGGCTTCTATTCCACGGTCGCGAGCGCGATCACGGGCGCCCTCATCAGCCGCACCTTCGACGGCACGGTCATTCCCCTGTGCGGCGGCTATCTCGGCCTCGGCCTTGCCTGCCTCGCCGTGGTGCTGTGGGCGGAACGGGGCCGGCTGTTCAATCCGCACCAGGCCGAAGCAACGCGATAGTGCAACGCCCTGCCGGGTTGTCCGCCCCGGGCTTTCATGGTCTCATCGCGCCCTCTTTCTGGGCCCTCAGGCCCCACAGCTTGCGGGATGATCCCATGACGCAGACGATGCCCATGCGGCGGCTCGGCCGCTCGGGCCTGACGGTGTCGCGCCTCGTGCTCGGCACCATGATGTTCGGCGGGCGCACCGATGAGGCCGAGGCGGGCCGCATCATCGCCCATGCGCGCGAGGCGGGCGTCAATTTCATCGATACGGCGGACGCCTATAATGACGGCCGCTCGGAGGAGATCGTCGGCCGCGCCATCCGGGCGCAGCGCTTCGACTGGGTGCTGGCGACGAAGCTCGCCAATCCGATGGGCGAGGGGCCCAACCGGCGCGGCCTTTCCCGCCGCTGGATCATGCAGGCGACGGAGGATTCGCTGCGGCGCCTCGGCGTCGAGGCCATCGACATCCAGTACCTGCACAAGGAAGACAACGAGACGCCGCTCGAGGAGACCGTGCGCGCCATGGCCGACCTCATCCGGGCCGGCAAGGTGCGCTATTTCGGCGTTTCCAACCACCGGGCCTGGCGCGTGGCGCGCATCGCGGCGCTGTGCGACGAGATCGGCATCGACCGGCCGGTGGTGTGCCAGCTCTACTACCATGCGCTCTATCGCCCGGCGGAGGTCGAGCTGCTGCCGGCCTGCGCGGCGCTGGGCATCGGCACGGTCGCCTACAGCCCGCTGGCGCGCGGCGTGCTGACGGGCAAGTATGCGCCCGGCGCCGCCGCCCCCGAGGGCAGCCGGGCCGCGAGCGGCGACAAGCGCATGGGCGAGACGGAGTTCCACCCCGCCAATCTCGAAGCCGCCGCGCGGCTCAAGGCCCATTGCGACCGGCGCGGCCATGACATGGGCGCCTTCGCCGGCGCGTGGGTGCTGGCCAATCCGCTGATGACCGGCGTCATCGCCGGGCCGCGCACCATGGAGCAGTGGCAGGCCTATCTCGCCGCGCTCGATCTTTCCCTCGACGCGGACGACGAAGCGGCCGTCGATGCCGTGGTGCGGCCCGGCACGACGGCCATTTCGCAATATGTCGACCCGGCCTATCCGGTGGAGGGGCGGCCGGTCGCGTGACGCGCTGCCGCCCGATCGGGCATTCTGCCTAGAGAACGAGCAGACCGATGCCGGCGAGCGCGATCGCGCCGCCGGCCGCGCGCGTCGCCATGAGCGGCAGGCGCGGCACGGCGCGGGGGGAGAGCCCGATGCCGATGCCGTGCAGCAGGGCCGTGGCGGCGACGAAGCCCACGGCATAGCCAGCCGCATCGGCGCCGGCCGCCATCTCGGCCCCGTGCGCATGGCCGTGGAAGACGGCGAAGGCCGCCACAAGTGCGGCGCCCGCGGCCGCCGGCAGCTTCAGGCCGAAAGCGAGCGCCGCCCCGAGCACCACGACGGACAGGGCGATGCCGGTCTCGACAGCGGGCAGGCCGACATCGGCGATGCCGAAGAGGCCGCCGACGACCATGAAGGAGAGGAAGGCGAGGGGATAGGACCAGACCGCGCGGCCGCCCGAGACGCCGGCCCACAGGCCGACGGCGACCATGGCGAGGACATGGTCGAGGCCACCGAGCGGATGGAGGAAACCGTCCATGAAGCTCGCGGCAGCGCCCGCCCCGGTGTGGGCGAGCGCCGGGGATGCGGCGAGGGCGAGGACGCCGAGGGCGGCAAGGCGGGCGGTTCTGGTCGGCATGGATGCTGGCCTCGTTGGTTGCGCTGTTGCTGCCGCATCACGCAAATGTCGGGCCATTCACGCAGCCGATTTCAGCCCGCCGGCCTGCTCGATGAAGCGCGCCACCGTCTCGACGCCTTCCCCGCTGCGGATGTTGGTGAAGACGTAAGGCCGCGACGGACGCATGAGCCTGGTGTCGTGCTCCATCACGGCGAGGCTCGCGCCGACATGGGGTGCAAGGTCGATCTTGTTGATGACGAGGAGGTCCGAGCGCGTGATGCCGGGCCCGCCCTTGCGCGGGATCTTCTCGCCGCCCGAGACGTCGATGACGTAGATGGTGATGTCGGCGAGCTCGGGCGAGAAGGTGGCGGCGAGATTGTCGCCGCCGGATTCGATGAGCACGAGGTCGAGCCCGGGGAAGCGGCGCATCATCTCGTCGACGGCGGCGAGATTGATGGAGGCGTCCTCGCGGATGGCCGTGTGCGGACAGCCGCCGGTCTCCACGCCCATGATGCGCTCGGCCGGCAGGGCGCCGGTGCGCGTCAGGATCTCGGCGTCCTCCTTCGTGTAGATGTCATTGGTGATGGCGCAGAGGTCGTAGGTACCGGCGAGGCGCTTGCACAGCGCCTCCATCAGCGCCGTCTTGCCGGAGCCGACGGGGCCGCCGATGCCGACGCGCAGGGGACCGTTGGGGGAGGGCATGGGTTCGTCTCCTTGAGGCTCGGCCCGTTCACGAGCGGAACAGGCGGGTATATTGCGTCTCGTGCCTGAGCGAGGCGAGGTCGGAGCGGAAGGCGGCGCCGCCGAGATCGTCGAGGCCCGCCGCCTCGGCCTCGCCGGCCACCTGCCGGCAGAGCGGCACGAGCGCTGCCGTCACCGCCTGCCCGTCGGTCTGGCCGACGACCCCGAGGCGCACGGCGGCGGAGATGAGATTGGCCGTGAAGGCGGCGAGGAAGGCTTCGAGCGTCATGGCGAGCGGCAAGCCGTGGCCCGCCGCTGCGACGCCGAGCGCGACGGGATAGGCGACGTCGCCCTGCCATGCGTCCTTCAGCAGGTCGAAGGCAGGCGTCGGCCATGTCCTGTGGGCCGTGAGCACGAAGGCATTGCCCTGGGTGACGGTCTCCAGCAGCCGCTCGCGGCTCGTCGCGAGGGCGAGCGCCAGCTCCGCCACGCCGGCGAGTGCGGTGCGGTCGCCGGCCGTCACGGCCCGGTGGGACGCGGCGAGCAGGATGGCGTCGTTGCGGCCGGCGCCGTGGGCGAGGATGTCGGCGAGCCAGTTCTCGAGGCTCGCCGCATCCCGGATATCGCCGGTCTCGGCCGCCCATTCGAGCCCGTGGCTGTAGGCGAAGGCGCCGACCGGGAAGGCCGGCGACAGCCACGTCATCAGGGTCAGCATGGGCGAGGCGCCGGCGGGCGCCGCCTCACCTGTGGTCATGCCCGTGATCGTGATGGTGGTGGCCATGCTCGTGATGGTCATGGTCGTGATGATCGTGGCCGCAACCGCAGGCGCCATGCTCATGGTGATGCGCGTGGTCGTGCCCATGGGAATGATCAGGCCCGTGGCTGTGACCATGCCCGTGATCGTGCCCGCCGTGATCGTAGGCGCCGCGCTCGGGGCGGAAGGGGCGTTCCACCCTGGCGACGGCGCAGCCGAGCCCGCGCACCATCTCGGCGAGCACATGGTCGTCGGCGATATAGATGGCGTCAGCCGCGATCTCGGCCGGCGTGTGGCGGTTGCCGATATGCCAGGCGACCTTGAGCAGCCTCAGCGGGCTCTCGGCGCGGATCTCGATGAGCTTTTCCGGCGCGGCGCGCACGGCGACGAGCCGCCCGTCCTCGAGCTTCAGGGCGTCGCCGTCGTCGAGCACGGTCGCCTTGTCGAGGTCGAGCAGGAAGGAGAGGCCGCCGTCGGCGGTCAGGGTCACGCGGCGGCGGTGGCGGTCATCGTGGACGAGGGTAACGGTGTCGACGACGCGCTCGGCCTTGACGGCCGGGCGGCGGACGACGGAAGCGGCACGGAGCATGATGTTCTCCAGTTCAGTCGGGCGATGTGCCCGCGTTAGTAGCAGGAAACGGCGTTTGTGCTACTAACCTGCCCGATGTCGGATGTATCTGCATCAGAACAGGAAATACCGCTGCGCTATGGGCAGCACCTTGGCCGGCTCGCAGACCAGCAGTTCCCCGTCGGCCGTCACGGCATAGGTCTCCGGATCGACATGGATATCCGGCGTCGCGCCATTGTGGATGAGCGAGGCCTTGGAGATGCCGGAGCGGGTGTTGTCGACGGGCAGCAGCTTCTTCTCGACGCCCAACCTGTGATCGATGCCGCGGTCGAGGGCGGCCTTGGAGACGAAGGTGACGCTCGTCTCCGTCAGAGCCTTGCCGAAGGCGCCGAACATGTGTCGGTAGTGCACCGGCTGCGGCGTCGGGATGGAGGCGTTGGGGTCGCCCATGGCGGCGGCCGCGATGGTGCCGCCCTTGACGATGAGGTCCGGCTTCACGCCGAAGAAGGCCGGCGACCACAGCACGAGGTCGGCGAGCTTGCCGACCTCGACCGAGCCGATATGGGTCGAGACCCCGTGGGCGATGGCCGGGTTGATGGTGTATTTGGCGATGTAGCGCTTGACCCGCTGATTGTCGTTGCCGCTCTCGCCGGGCAGATGGCCGCGCTGCACCTTCATCTTGTGCGCCGTCTGCCAGGTGCGGGTGATGACCTCGCCGACACGGCCCATGGCCTGGCTGTCGGACGACATCATCGAGAGGGCGCCGATGTCGTGCAGGATGTCCTCGGCCGCGATCGTTTCCTTGCGGATGCGGCTCTCGGCGAAGGCGAGGTCCTCCGGGATCGACGGGTCGAGGTGATGGCACACCATGAGCATGTCGAGATGCTCGTCGAGGGTGTTCACCGTGAAGGGCCGCGTCGGGTTGGTGGAGGAGGGCAGCACGTTCGGCAGGCCCGCCACCTTGATGATGTCCGGCGCGTGGCCGCCGCCGGCGCCCTCCGTGTGGAAGGCATGGATGGTGCGGCCCTTGAAGGCGGCGATGGTGTCCTCGACGAAGCCCGACTCGTTGAGCGTGTCGGTGTGGATCATCACCTGCACGTCATAGTCGTCGGCGACGGAGAGGCAGCAGTCGATGGCCGCGGGCGTCGTGCCCCAGTCCTCGTGCAGCTTCATGGCGCAGGCGCCGGCCTCGATCTGCTCGATCAGCGCGCCCGGCAGTGCCGCATTGCCCTTGCCGGCGAAGGCGAGGTTCACCGGCAGCGCGTCGGCGGCGCGGATCATCTGCTCGATGTGCCAGGGGCCGGGGGTGCAGGTGGTCGCATTGGTGCCCGTCGCCGGGCCCGTGCCGCCGCCGAGCATGGTGGTGATGCCGGACATCAGGGCATCTTCCACCTGCTGCGGGCAGATGAAGTGGATGTGCGCATCGAAGCCGCCTGCCGTGAGGATCTTGCCCTCACCGGCGATGACCTCGGTACCCGGGCCGATGATGATGGTGACATTCGGCTGGATGTCCGGGTTGCCGGCCTTGCCGATCGCCGCGATGCGCCCGCCCTTGAGGCCGACGTCGGCCTTCACGATGCCCCAGTGGTCGACGATGAGCGCATTGGTGATGACGGTGTCGACCGCCCCCTGCGCGCGTGTCGCCTGGCTCTGGCCCATGCCGTCGCGGATCACCTTGCCGCCGCCGAACTTCACCTCCTCGCCATAGGTAGTGAAGTCGCGCTCCACCTCGATAAAGAGCTCGGTGTCGGCGAGGCGCACCTTGTCGCCCGTGGTCGGGCCGAACATGTCCGCGTAAGCCGCGCGGGAGAAGGGGAAGGGCATGGGCGTCCTTTCTAGCTAGACGGAACGGAAGAGCCGGCTTCGGCTCGCCTTTCCGTCGAAGGTCAGGGTGCCGTCGCAGCCTGCGCGCGTGTTCAGGGCGGCGATCAGAGCGTCGGCGAAGTCGAGTTGCTCCGCTTTCATGATTTCGAGGCCGTCGATGACGGCATCGCGGTCCGCGATGACATAGCCGGGGCTTTCCAGCAGCGCCTCGATGGCCATGATCACGTCGGTGCGGCTCGCCCGGTAGCGCCGCTGCAGGTTCCAGACGAGCTCGACAAGGACGACACTGTTGACGAAGCCCGGCGCCTCGGCGCTCAATGTCTCGAGCAGCCGCACCGCTTTCGGCGATTGCGCCGGGTCGTCGTTGGTCAACGCCCGCAGCAGGACGTTCGTGTCGAGCCCGATCACGGGGCTTCATCCGAAGCGGAGCGCTTCGACCTTTCGTCACGCGCAGCCGTTTCCGCGGCAATGGCCTCATCGTCAGACCCGAAACGAGGATCGGGCTTCAGATGGGCCAGCATGCCGGCGAGCGCCGCGGCGCTCTTGGCCCTGATGCGCATCCTGATCGTGCCGTCGTAGCCTTCGAAGAACTCGACGAGGTCGCCGGACCTGATGCCGAACTTGTCGCGCAGGGAGGCAGGAAGGGTTATCTGCCCTTTGCTGGTAACCGTAGAGGCGCCTATGTGCGGCATATTGGATATCTCCTTACAAATTCGAAGGAGTATAGCATTTTAACGGTACGCCTTACAGTCTGCCCATCACCTGCTGGCGGAAGCCATAGACCTTGCGCTCGCCGGTGAGCGCGACGAGCGTGACCTCGCGCGTCTGGCCGGGCTCGAAGCGCATGGCGGTACCGGCGGGGATGTCGAGGCGCATGCCGCGGGCCTTGTCACGGTCGAAGGACAACGACGGGTTCGTCTCGTAGAAGTGGTAGTGCGAACCGACCTGGATCGGCCGGTCGCCGGTATTGGCGACGGTGAGCGTCACCGTCTCGCGGCCTTCGTTGAGGACGAGTTCGCCCGGCGCGGCCAGCGTCTCGCCGGGCTGGAGCGCGCCGGTCGCGCCGCGGATGGGATGATGCACGGTGACGAGCTTGGTGCCGTCGGGGAAGGTCGCCTCCACCTGCATGTCGGGGATCATCTCGGCGACGCCGTCCATCACCTGTTCCGGGGTGAGCACGTGCGCGCCCGCCTCCATCAGCTCGGCGACCGAGCGGCCGTCGCGCGCGCCCTCGACGACGAAATCGGTGATGAGGGCGATGGCCTCCGGGTAGTTCAGCTTGACGCCGCGCTCCAGGCGCCGGCGGGCGACCATGGCCGCCATGGCGATCAGGAGCTTGTCCTTCTCACGCGGGGTGAGGTTCATCGCGTCTCCTCCAGCTACCAATAGCGCGGCACGCTGCGGCCGCGGAAAGTTTCGATCGTGCGCACGATGTCGGCGCGCAGGGCCGCCGGGTCGGGTCCCATCAGCCGGGCGACGAGCAGGCCGTTCCAGGCGCTCGCGCCGCATTCGCTCGTCGCGCCGGCGAGGGCCGCGCGCATGGCGTCGAGCCGCGCCTCGGCGTCGGGGGCGACGTGGAGGATCGTGGCGAGCGCGCGTGCTCCACCGCCGATGGCCGGACGCGCGAGCCACGCGGCGATACTGCCGTCGAGCCTGACCGCCTCCGCGAAGACGAGCCGGCCGTCCCGGCGGATCGACCAGCGGTCGTCGAGACGCCCTTCGGTAACCGCCTCGCCCATGGCGGTGCGGCCGAAGACGAGGCTCTCGGCGAGGGTGAGCGAGGCGTCCGGCGCCATCTCGACGTCGAGCCGGCGCACGAGCCGCGCCCGGTCGAAGAGGATCATCTCCTGCGGCAGCCAGGCAAGATCGCTGCCCGCGCCGAGCCTGAGCGCGATGTCGATGCGGGTGGGAGCGTCCTCGGCCCGGTAGAGTTTCTCCGCCGCCTGGCTGGTGACGAGGGCTTGCGCGCCCGGGGCGAGGGCGATGTCGACGCGCATGTGGTCGCCGCCCGCCATGCCGCCGCCGGTGTTGATGAGGGCGCCTTCGCAGATCTCGGCGTTGCGCGGGAAGCGGATGCGGTAGCCGCCGCTCTCGGCGACGGTCAGCGGCTGGGTGCGTCCGCCCGCCGTCCCGAAGGCGACGCGCACGCCGCCTTGCGCACGCACGAAAGCGGGCATGCTGGGGGCGGATGCGGCCGGAGCCGCGCCGGCGTGGCCCAGGTCGGATCGCATATCAGACCGCAAGGCGCTGGCGGACATCGTCCTCCACCATGGTGTCGCGCGTTCCGGCAAGGACGATCTGGCCGCGCTCCATGACCGCGAAGCTGTCGCACAGGTCGCGGGCGAATTCGAAGAACTGCTCGACGAGCACGATCGCCATCTCCCCCTTGCCGCGAAGATAGTCGATGGCGCGGCCGATGTCCTTGATGATGGAGGGCTGGATACCCTCCGTCGGCTCGTCGAGCACCAGCACCTTCGGCCGGGTGACGAGCGCGCGCGCGATGGCGAGCTGCTGCTGCTGGCCGCCGGAGAGGTCGCCGCCGCGCCGGCCGAGCATGTCCTTGAGCACGGGGAAGAGCGCGAAGATCTCGTCCGGCACGTGGCGCTCGCCGCGCTTCAGGGGCGCAAAGCCGGTCTCCAGGTTCTCGCGCACGCTGAGCAGCGGGAAGATCTCGCGGCCCTGCGGCACGAAGGCGATGCCGCGGCGGGCACGATCATAGGGCTCGAGCCGCGAGATGTCCGCGCCGTCGAGGCTGATGCGACCGGCCGAGATCGGCTGCCGGCCGACGATGGCGCGCATCAGCGAGGTCTTGCCGACGCCGTTGCGGCCGAGCACGCAGGTCACCTTGCCGGGCGCGGCCTCGAGCGAGACCCGGCGCAGCGCCTGGGCTGCGCCGTAGTGCAGATCGATGGAATCGACGCTCAGCATGGCATTCTACCGTCCGAGATAAACTTCGATGACGCGCTCGTTGGCCGAGACCGCGTCGATGGAGCCTTCGGCCAGCACGGAGCCCTCGTGCAGGACGGTGACCTTGCAGCCGAGGTCGCGGACGAAGGCCATGTCGTGCTCGACGACGACGACCGAATGCTCGCGGGCGATCTCCTTGAGGAGATGTGCCGTCTCGGCGGTCTCGGCGTCGGTCATGCCGGCGACGGGCTCGTCGACGAGCAGGAGCTTCGGATCCTGCGCCAGCAGCATGCCGATCTCGAGCCACTGCTTCTGGCCGTGCGAGAGATCGGCCGCGAGGCGCCCGCGATGCTCGGTGAGGCGCACGGTCGACAGAATGGCGTCGATGCGCTCCCCGGCGATGCGGTTGCGGGCGCCGAAGAGGGCCGAGAAGGGCGAGCGCGCGCCGGCGAGCGCCAGGCGGATGTTGTCGGCCACCGTGTGGCTCTCGAACACCGTCGGCTTCTGGAACTTGCGCCCGATGCCGAGTGTCGCGATCTCGGCCTCGTCGAGCATGGTGAGGTCGATCATGCCGCCGAAGAAGACCTCGCCCTCGTCGGGCCGCGTCTTGCCGGTGATGATGTCCATCATCGTCGTCTTGCCGGCGCCGTTGGGGCCGATGATGGCGCGCATCTCGCCCGGGGCGATGGCGAGCGAGAGATTGTTGATGGCGCGGAAGCCGTCGAAGGTGACGGAGACGCCGTCGAGATAGAGCACGGTGTTGGTGAGGGTGGGGCTGGTCATCGGCTTCACTCCGCCGCCTCGGCCGCGATCCCGGCGGGCTTTGCCGTGGCCGTCGCCTGCCGCTTCTCCCGCCACTCGGCGAGCGTGCCGACGATGCCCTTCGGCAGGTAGAGCGTGACGACGATGAAGAGCGCGCCGAGGGCGAAGAGCCACAGCTCCGGCAGGGCGCCGGTCAGCCAGGACTTTGCCATGTTGACGACGACGGCGCCGAGGGCCGCACCGACGAGCGTGCCGCGGCCGCCGACGGCGACCCACACCACCGCCTCGATGGAATTGGCCGGCGAGAACTCGCTCGGGTTGATGATGCCGACCTGCGGCACGTAGAGCGCGCCGGCGACGCCCGCCATCATGGCCGAGACGGTGAAGGCGACGAGCTTGTAGTGCTCCACGCGGTAGCCGAGAAAGCGCGTGCGGGATTCAGCGTCGCGAATGGCGACGAGCACCTTGCCGTAGGTGGAGGTGACCATGTAGCGCGCCACGCCATAGCCGAGGGCGAGCGCGATCACCGTCGCGACGAACAGTGCAAGGCGCGTGCCCTGCGCCTGGACGGAAAAGCCGAGGATGTCCTTGAAGTCGGTGAGGCCGTT
The DNA here is from genome assembly GCF_014196925.1 of Chelatococcus caeni. Taxonomy (GTDB): domain Bacteria; phylum Pseudomonadota; class Alphaproteobacteria; order Rhizobiales; family Beijerinckiaceae; genus Chelatococcus_A; species Chelatococcus_A caeni. The sequence continues at coordinate 113,876 of NZ_JACIEN010000009.1, forward strand.
GTTGCCGCCGAGCCCCATGTCGTTGCGGAAGAAGGCGAGCATCAGGGCGAAGGTCATCGCCTGGGTGATGATGGAGAGATAGACGCCCGTGACGCGGGAGCGAAAGGCGAGCCAGCCGAAGACGAAGGCCAGCAGCCCCGGCACGGCGAGCACCATCAGCGCCGCGAAGGGGAAGATGTCGAAGCCCGACCAGTACCAGGGCAGTTCCTGCCAGTTGAGGAAGACCATGAAGTCCGGCAGCACGGGGTGGCCGTAGACGCCGCGCGGGCCGATCTGGCGCATCAGGTACATGCCCATGGCATAGCCGCCGAGGGCGAAGAAGGCGCCGTGGCCGAGCGAGAGGATGCCGCAGTAGCCCCAGACGAGGTCGAGCGCCAGGGCGAGCAGCGCATAGGAGAGGTACTTGCCGAGGAGCGAGACCGCATAGGTCGGCACGTGCAGCGGCGATGTCTCCGGCAAGAAGAGGTTCGACAGCGGCACGAGGACGGCGAGGGCGGCGAGGACGCCAAGGAAGATGGCGCCCTTGCCGTCGAGCATCGCAAGGAGGATGGGGCGTCGCGTCATGCTTCCACCGCCCGTCCCTTGAGGGCGAAGAGCCCGCGCGGTCGCTTCTGGATGAAGAGGATGAGGAAGACGAGGAGCAGGATCTTGCCGAGCACGGCGCCGGCGAAGGGCTCCAGGAACTTGTTGGCGATGCCGAGGGTCAGCGCCGAGACGAGCGTGCCCCACAGGTTGCCGACGCCGCCGAAGACGACGACCATGAAGCTGTCGACGATGTAGCTCTGGCCGAGGTTGGGCGAGACGTTGTCGATCTGCGACAGGGCCACGCCGGCCACCCCGGCGATGCCGGAGCCCAGCGCGAAGGCCATGGTGTCGACCCATGGCGTGCGGATGCCCATGGAGGCGGCCATGCGCCGGTTCTGCGTCACGGCGCGGATCTTGAGGCCGAAGGAGGTGGCCTTCAGCGCGACGATGAGGGCGGCGAAGACGGCGAGGCTGAAGACGACGATCCACAGCCGGCCGTAGGTGATGGTGAGGCCGCCGAGGTCGAAGGCGCCGGCCATGTAGGAGGGGGCGCCGACCTCGCGGTTCGACGGCCCGAAGAGCGAGCGCACGGCCTGCTGCAGGATGAGGCTGACGCCCCAGGTGGCGAGCAGCGTCTCCAGCGGGCGGCCGTAGAGATGGCGGATGATGCCGCGCTCGATCGCCGCGCCGACGAGCGCGGCGACGAGGAAGGCCATGGGGATGGCGACCGGCAGCGTCCAGTCGAACAGCCCGGGGGCGTGGGTGCGCGCCAGCTCCTGGATGACGAAGGTGGTGTAGGCGCCGATCATCACCATCTCGCCGTGGGCCATGTTGATGATGCCCATGACGCCGAAGGTGATGGCGAGGCCGATGGCGGCGAGCAGCAGCACGGAGCCGAGCGACAGGCCGTACCAGACATTCTGCAGCATCGACAGCACGGCAAGCCGCCGCTCGACGGCGGTGATGGCGCCTTCCGCGGCCTCGCGCACCGTCGGCGATCCCTGCGCGGCGGCGGCGCGCAGGAGCGCGAGCGCATCCTGGTCGGCCCGTGTGGCGAGGATGTCGACGGCCTCGATCTTCTGAAGGTCCGAGGCTCCGGCATCGCCGAGCAGGATGGCGGCGCGGGCCTCGCCCATCAGCCGCCGGATGCCGGCGACCTCCTCGCGGGCGATGGCCTCGTCGAGGGTTGCGAGGGCGGTGGCATCGCGCGAGCGGAAGACCGCTTCGGCCGCCTGGCGGCGGGCGGCGGCGTCGGGCGCCATCAATGTCAGGGCGCCGAGAGCGGCCTCGACGGCGCGGCGGATGCGGTTGTTGAGGCGCACGGCCTTGGGCGACGGAGGCGCTTCGGCGAGGGCTTCCCCCGTCGCCGCGTCCGACCAGCCGCCGTTCGCGCCCTCGATGACCACGCGCTTGTCGGCGGCAACCGCGAGGCGGCCGTCGCGCAGCGCCTCGATGATGGCTTGCGTGCGGGCATCGCCCGAACGGGCGAGGAGATCGACGCCCTTCTCGATATCGGGAAAGCGGCCGCTGGCGATGAGGGTGAGCGCCTCCCCCGCATCGGCCGGCGCTGCGCGGACCGGCGCGGCGAGAAGGCCGCAGGCGAGCGCAAGGAGGAGGCAGAGGAGGCGTGGCATCGCGCTTCTTTCGGGAGAGGGCCGGCGGCGTGGGCTCCGCCGGCCTGAGGTGCAGGGCGGGTTACTGGGCGACCGGACCCTGGCCGCCGCACTTGCCGGTCTTGGCGTTGAAGTTGCCGCAGGAGAGCGGGGCGCGCCAATCGGCGATGAGGTCCTTCGAGCCGTCGAGATAGTCCGACCACTCGTCGCCGACGACGAGGCCCGGTGTCTGCGAGACGACGGAGAACTGGCCGTCCTCCTGGATCTCGCCGATGAGCACGGGCTTGGTGATGTGGTGGTTCGGCATCATCGTGGAATAGCCGCCCGAGAGGTTGGGCACCGAGACGCCGATGAGCGCGTCGATGACGGCGTCGGGATCGGTGGAGCCGGCCTTCTCCACCGCCTTCACCCACATGTTGAAGCCGATGACATGCGCCTCCATCGGGTCGTTGGTGACGCGCTTGTCGTTCTTGGTGAAGGCCTTCCACTTGGCGATGAAATCGTTGTTCTCGGCCGTGTCGACGGACTGGAAGTAGTTCCAGGCGGCGAGATGGCCGACGAGCGGCTTGGTGTCGATGCCGGCGAGCTCCTCCTCGCCCACGGAGAAGGCGACGACCGGAATGTCGGTGGCCTTGATGCCCTGGTTGGCGAGCTCCTTGTAGAAGGGCACGTTGGCGTCGCCGTTGATGGTGGAGACGACCGCCGTCTTCTTGCCGCCCGAGCCGAACTTCTTGATGTCGGCGACGCGGGTCTGCCAGTCGGAATGGCCGAAGGGCGTGTAGTTGACGGAGATGTCCTCGTCCTTGACGCCCTTGGCCTTGAGATAGGCCTCGAGGATCTTGTTGGTCGTGCGCGGATAGACGTAGTCGGTGCCCTCCAGCACCCAGCGCTCGACGCCCTCGTTCTCCATCAGGTAGTCGACGGCGGGGATAGCCTGCTGGTTGGGGGCGGCGCCCGTGTAGAAGATGTTGCGGGAGGATTCCTCGCCCTCGTACTGGACGGGGTAGAAGAGGATGCCGTTCAGCTCCTCGAAGACCGGCAGGACGGACTTGCGCGACACGGAGGTCCAGCAGCCGAAGGTGGCGGCCACCTTGTCCTTGGTGATGAGCTCGCGCGCCTTCTCGGCGAACAGCGGCCAGTTCGAGGCCGGGTCGACGACGACGGCCTCGAGCTTCTTGCCGAGGAGGCCGCCCTTCTTGTTCTGCTCCTCGATGAGCATCAGCATCACGTCCTTCAGCGTCGTCTCGCTGATGGCCATGGTGCCCGAGAGCGAATGCAGGATGCCGACCTTGATGACGTCCTGAGCGCTCGCGCCTGCCGCCGGCAGCGCGATTGTCGCCGCCGTCGCGAGCGTTGCGAGTATCTTCTGGAAACGATTTCGCATTGTCGTTGCTCCACCCCCGGATGATTGTTGCGGGAGGGAGGGCAGCAAGCCCCGTGCCAGCCTCGCCGGGCGGGGCACAGCCTGCGGGCAGGGCCTGATCGACAAACGGGCTGATGATTTTTTGGGCAGCAGAATGCCCGTTTGCTGCGCGTCTGTGCGCCCGCCGGGCGGAACCTTCTCCCCGCAGGCGGCAGGGGCTATCGCGATGGGTATCGAGGCCTCGATCCTCCCCCGCATGGGGGAGGTGGCGCCGCGAAGTCGGGCTCGCCCGACTTCGGTTTCCAAATGTCGAACTCGGGCAAGCCCGAGTTCGATGGCGGCGACGGAGGGGCCATGGGTTTGACGTCAAGAGCGCCGTACCCGGTCTTGACCCCACCCGTCTCGCGCCTTCGGCGCGATCCACCCTCCCCACGAGGGGAGGGATCAATACCGCTCATTCACATGGGGATAGCGCTGCCGCCAGGATAGGGAGCTGCCACCGTCCCTCCGCGGCGCTCAATGAAAATCGCGCGACTTGGGCAGGATGCGCACGTTGCGCGGATGGCCCGCGGAGCGCGGATGTTGCGGATGGGCGAATACGTCGGCGCGTGACAGCGTCGTGCGCGCCTCGTGCGCCTGCGACAGCGCGGCGAGGTCCTGCGAGCGGTCGTCGACCGCCTCGGCCATGAGGTGGACGACGCCCTCCGGGCTCTTCTGCACCCGCCCGGCGACGAGGGCGAGGCGTGCGCTCATGACCTGCCGGCGGAAGCGCTCGAAGCGCCGCACCCACAGGACGACATTGGTGATGCCCGTCTCGTCCTCCAGCGTCATGAAGATGGCGTTGCCCTTGCCGGGGCGCTGGCGCACCAGCACGACGCCGGCGACCCTGGCGAAGGCGCCGTCCGGCAGGGCCGCGACCTCGGCCGTGGTCCTGACGCCCTCGCGCCGGAAGCCCTCACGCAGGAAGGCCATGGGATGGGCCTTCAGCGAGAGGCGCAGCATCTGGTAATCGGCCACCACATGTTCCGACAGCGGCATGGCCGGCAGGGCGGCGTCGGTTTCGTCCGCCAATTCGCGCGCCGCGGCGGCGGCGAAGAGGGGCAGGGGCGCGTCGTCGGGCAGGCGGCGCACGGCCCACAGGGCCTCGCGCCGGTCGAGCCCGATGGAGCGGAAGGCATCGGCATCGGCGAGGATCTTCAGGGCGCGCTGCGGCAGGCGGGCGCGCTTCCACAGGGCCTCGACGCTGTCGTAGCCGGTGCCGCGCGCGGCCAGGAGCGCCTGCGACCAGTCCGTGCTGAAGCCGTCCACCTGGCGAAAGCCCAGGCGCAGGGCGAGCGTGCCGTCCGGCCGTTTTTCGAGCGTGTTGTCGTGGGCGCTCGCGTTGATGTCGACGGCGCGCACCTTAACGCCGTGCTCGCGCGCATCGCGCACGATCTGCGCCGGGGCATAGAAGCCCATGGGCTGGGAATTGAGCAAAGCGCAGGCGAAGACGGCCGGGTGGTGGCATTTGATCCAGGCCGAGATGTAGACGAGCTTGGCGAAGGAGGCGGCGTGGCTCTCGGGAAAGCCGTACTCGCCGAAGCCCTTGATCTGGTTGAAGCAGCGCTCGGCGAAGGCGCGCTCGTAGCCGCGCGCCACCATGCCCTCCACCATCTTCTTCTCGAAGGTGTGGATGGTGCCGACGTGGCGGAAGGTGGCCATGGCGCGGCGCAGGCCGTTCGCCTGCTCGGGGGTGAAATCCGCCGCTACCATGGCGATCTTCATCGCCTGCTCCTGAAAGAGGGGCACGCCGAGAGTGCGCTTGAGGACATTGCGCAGTTCATTCGGATCGTGCGGCGGCCGAGGTGCGGGATAGTCGACCTTCTCCTCATCGTTCCGCCGGCGCAGGTAGGGATGCACCATGTCGCCCTGGATGGGTCCCGGCCGGACGATGGCGACCTGGATGACGAGGTCGTAGAACTCCCTCGGCTTGAGGCGCGGCAGCATGTTGATCTGCGCCCGGCTCTCCACCTGGAAGACGCCGATGGAATCGCCCTTGCAGAGCATGTCGTAGACGGCGGGATCCTCCCTCGGCACGGCGGCGAGATCGAGGTCGAGGCCGCAGTGGCTGCGCAGGAGATCGAAGGCCTTGCGGATGCAGGTGAGCATGCCGAGGCCGAGCACGTCGACCTTCATGAGGCGGACGGCGTCGATGTCGTCCTTGTCCCACTCGATGAAGGTGCGCTCGTCCATGGCGGCATTGCCGATGGGCACCGTCTCGTCGAGGCGGCTGCGCATCAGCACGAAGCCGCCGACATGCTGGGAGAGGTGGCGGGGGAAGCCGAGGAGTTGCTTCGCGAGGTCGACGGCGCGGCGGATCACCGGGTTCTTCGGGTCGAGCCCGGCCTCGCGGATGTGCTTGTCGGCGATCGGCGAGCCCCAACTGCCCCAGACCGTGCCGGCGAGGCGCGCGGTCACGTCCTCCGTCAGGCCGAGCGCCTTGCCCACCTCGCGGATGGCGCTGCGCGGGCGGTAGCTGATGACGGTGGCGGCGATGCCGGCATGGTCGCGGCCGTAGCGTTCGTAGATGTGCTGGATCACCTCCTCGCGCCGCTCGTGCTCGAAGTCGACGTCGATGTCCGGTGGCTCGCGCCGCTCGCTGGAAATGAAGCGGGCGAAGAGGAGGTCGTTATCCTCCGGGTCGACGGCGGTGATACCGAGCACGTAGCAGACGGCGGAATTGGCGGCCGAGCCACGCCCCTGGCAGAGGATGCCGTGGTCCTCCGCATAGCGCACGATGTCGCGGATGGTGAGGAAGTAGCGCGCATAATCGAGCTCGGCGATGAGGGCGAGCTCCTCCCGCAGGAGCTTCTCCACCTTCTTCGATATCCCCTCCGGATAACGCAAGGCGGCGCAGCGCCAGGTCAGCTCCTCGAGCCAGCCCTGCGGCGTCCTGCCGGGCGGCACCGGCTCCTCCGGATAGTCGTATTCCAGCTCGGAGAGCGAAAAGCTGATGCGGTCGAGGACCTGCAGCGTTTCGCCGATCGCCTCCGGCGCATCGCGGAAGAGCCGCGCCATCTCCTGCGGGGGCTTCAGGTGCCGCTCGGCATTGGCGGCCAGGAGGCGCCCGGCCGTGTGGATGGTGACGCCCTCGCGGATGCAGGTCAGCACGTCCTGCAGCGGGCGCTGGGCGGGCTCGTGATAGAGCACGTCGTTGACGGCGAGGAGCGGCAGGTCCACCCGTGCCGCGATCTCCTTCAGCCCGGCGAGGTCGCGCCGGTCGCTGCCGCCATAGGCCATGGCGGCAGCGAGCCAGGTGGCGCCCGGGGCGGCCTCCTTCAGTTCGCGGAGGATGTCGAGGGACATGCCCTCGGGCCGGCCGGGCATGACGAGGAGCAGGAGGTCGCGCGCATCGGCCACGAGGTCGGCGCGGGTGAGGATGCACTCGCCCTTGTCCGCCTTCAGCTTGCCCAGGGTGAGGAGGCGGCACAGGCGCCCCCAGCCGGTGCGGTTCACCGGATAGGCGAGGATGTCGGGCGTGTCGTCGGCGAAGACGAGGCGGGCACCGACGACGAGCTTGAAGGGCGGCAGCGTCTCCCCCTTCTCTGCCAAAAACGACCTGATCTGCTCGAGCGCCGAATGGGCCCGCACCACGCCGGCGACCGTGTTGCGGTCGGCGATACCGATGCCGGCAAGGCCGAGGAGGAGCGCCTGCTTGACGAGGTCCTCGGCCTTGGAGCCGCCGCGCAGGAAGGAGAAATTGGTGGTGACGGCAAGCTCGGCATAGGCTGCCGCCGGCATTGGGGCGCGCGTGCTCATGCGAAGATCCCGTGCAGGAACCAGCGCGGGGCGGGCGCCTCGCCGAAGAGGCCCTGGCGGAACACCCAGAAGCGCCGCCCCGTCGCATCCTCGACGCGGTAGTAGTCGCGCGTCGGCTCCTCGCCCGCCTCGTCGCGCCACCATTCGGGCGCGATCCGCTCCGGCCCCTCGGCGCGGGCGATCTCGTGCAGCACGCGTCGCCAGCGGAAGCGCAGCGGCGGCCCGTCCGGCACCTCGGCAAGCGCCTCGATGGGCTGTGGCGGATCGAAGAGATGGACCGGCCGCGCCGGAGGATCGGCCGGCCGCTCGACGGGCCAGCCGCAAGGTGGCGCCGTCCCGCCGTCGTCGAGGCGGGCCGCCGGCACCATGCGCACGGCCCTTTCGGGAATGTGCGTGTCGACGAAGGCCGGGCGGAGGACGGCCGCGGCGCCGAAGCGGGCACCGAGCCGGTCGACGAGGGCGGCGACCTCCTCGTCCTCGACCATTCGCCCGTCGAGGCTCACCTGGCTCTCGCCGAGCGGCTCGCAGGCCGTGACGGCAAGGCGCAGCAGGTCGAAGCCGAAGCCGGGGTCGAGGGGATCGGCGAGCGCCGCGAGCCGCTCCCGGAACAGGCGCATGATGACGGCCGCGTCGCGCGTCGGCCGGCCGGTGGCGACCGCAAGGCGCGTGACCCGCCCGTCGGCGCGGAAGAAGGCGGCCTCGAAGCGCCGTCCGCCCTCGCCGCGCTCCGCGAGGATGCGGCCGGCGCGGTGGGCGAGCCCGGCGAGGGCGGCGTCGATGTCCTCCTCGCGGGCCACGGGCTCGGCGAAGCGCCGCTCGACGAGGCAGGGCGGCAGCGGCCGGCGCGGCGAGATGCCGATGTCCTCCTGGCCCAGGATACGCGCGAGACGGATCGGCAGGTCCGCGCCGAAGCGGGCGGCAAGCGGCGCCCCCGGGCGCTCCGCCAGGTCGCCCACGGTCTTCAGCCCCGCCCGGGTGAGGGCGAGCAGTACTTCCGGCGAGACGCCGAGCGCGGCCGCCGGCAGCGGCCGCACCGCCATCTCCTCCTCGCCGGGCGGGACGATGTCGTGCCGCCCGAGCGCCTTGCGGCCGAAGCGGGCGAGCGCCGCTGCCGCCTGGGGCGTGCCGGCGACGCTGCCCCGCACGGTCAGTCCACCGCGGGCGAGGCCCTGCATCACCGTCCGGCGCAGGCCGGCCTCGCCGGCGAAGAGATGGACGCAGCCGGTGATGTCGAGCACGAGGCCGTCGGGCTCCTCGACGGCGACGAGCGGCGTATAGCGGTCGCACCAGTCGGCGAGGCGGGCGAGCAGGGCGGCATCGGCCGCGCGGTCCATGTCCACCGCGACGAGATGGGGAATGCGGGCGCGCGCATCAGCCAGGGTGAGGCCGGGGGTGAGGCCGAGCAAGAACCCCTGCCGGTCGACGGCGGCAAGGCGCAGCGCGCTCGAGACCTTCTCGACGAGGACGAGCGGCGCCTCAGCCTGTGCGGGCGAGGGGGGCGAGGTCCGGCGCTGCCGGTCGGCCGGCAGGAAGGGAAACCACAGGGCGAGATAGCGGCGCGGGCTCGCGGAAGAGACGGTGCTCACGGTGCCACTCCAGGCGCCAGCGGCGGCCCTCAAGGCCGGCGCGATGGCGCAGCAAGGTGATGTCGAAGGCGGGATGGCCGGGGGCGTTGGCGGCCAGCGGCCGGGACGGGGCGGCGGCGGCCGACCAGCGTGTCGCCGCCGCGCTCGGCCGGGGCGTCGCCGCGATGCGCAGCAGAAGCGCGGGAACACCGGATTGCTCGGCTGCGAGCGCAAGGCGGCGGCTCGCCGTCAGGTCGAGGGATTTCGGGTCGCCCCACGGCTCGATGACGACGGCGCCGAGCGCCGGGCAGCGCATGGCCTCCGCCCCCGCCTGCAGCACGCAGGTGGCATCGGGCCCCGTCACCACGACGAGCAGGCGCGGGTCGAGCCCGAGGGCGGCAAGGCCCGGTGCGTGAAGCGCGCCGGTTTCCGCCACGGAAAAACCCTGCCGCACCCAGACCACGCGGCGGCCATCCGCCGCGGCCCGCGCTGCAAGGGCGGCGGCAAAGCCGGCAGCGGCGCCGGCATCCGCGTCCTCGCGCGCGAAGATCTCGTGCACCGCGGCCCGGAGAAAACCGCCGCCCAGCAGCCCGTCCACGGCCGGCGCCCCGCATGTGAAGCGCCGGCCCGCTTCGGAAGCCGCCGGTTCGATCGCGGCAATGCTCCGCCGCAGCGCCTGCAATGTCTCCTGCACCGCGCTCATGACTCTTGTTCCTGTTTCGTTCTATAACGACTCAGGAGGATGCGAGAGTCAATGCCGGGCCATAAGCGCCGTCAGTGGACAGCCGGTGCCGGGCGGCCGTTCATGCCGCCGCCTGCCGACTGTCCACTGACGGAAGGGAAATGGGAGTAGGAATGCTCTTCAGCGGAAGAGGGAATCGACGTCGTCCTGCGACACGACGTCCACGTCGCCGGCGAGCGGCGGCCCGTTGAGCAGGGCTTCGTCGCCCTTCTCCTCCTCTTCCTCCACCTCGACCTCGGCAAGGCTCGAGAGGCTGTCCGGCCCGCCCCAGATCTCCATCATGCTGGTGACCCGCTCCTCGATGAACTTGAGCGTGCCGACCACCTTGCCGATGCGCTGGCCGGTGAGGTCCTGGAAGTTGCAGGCCTCGAAGATGCGGATGACCTGCTCGTAGATGTGGTTGGCGAGTTCCTGCTGCTCGCCCGTGAGAGACCGTTTGAGAAAGGGCTTCCCCTGTGGGTCGGTTCGTGATTCACACTATGGATGTGGACACGAGCGACGCGAGGCCGGATGGCCGCGATC
>NZ_JACIEN010000010.1 GCF_014196925.1 Chelatococcus caeni
AGCGACAGGATCATGGTGTTGATGGCGACGGACTTGCCCGAGCCGGTGGTGCCGGCGACGAGCAGGTGCGGCATGCGGGCGAGCTCGGCGATGACGGGCTCGCCGCCGATGGTCTTGCCGAGGCACAGGGCGAGCTTGAGCCGCGTCTGCTCGAAGTCCTGGGAGGCGAGGAGCTCGCGCAGGTAGACGGTCTCGCGCCTGGCGTTGGGCAGCTCGATGCCGATGGCGTTGCGGCCGGGCACGACGGCGACGCGGGCCGAGACGGCGCTCATCGAGCGGGCGATGTCGTCGGCGAGCGAGATGACGCGCGAGGACTTGGTGCCGGGCGCCGGTTCCAGCTCGTAGAGCGTCACGACGGGGCCCGGGTGGGCATTGATGATCTCGCCCTTGACGCCGAAGTCTTCCAGCGTGCTCTCCAGGAGTGCCGCGTTCTGCTCGATGAACTCGGGCGCATCACCCGTGCCGGTCGAGACCGGAGGTTCGGCAAGCAGCGTCATGGGCGGGAGTTCGAAGGCCTCCGCGGCAGGCGGAGGAGCGGGCTGGCGCGCGGGCACCGGCGCGGTCGCTGCGGCCGGCTTCGGTGCCGCGACGGGCGGGCGCGCCACCTCCCGCCTCGCCACCCTGTTGTCGTTGCCTGGCGGGACGGCGATGGCATTGGCCTTCGGCGCCTCAGGAGTGCGCGGCTCCGGATCGCGTGGCTCGGAGGCGGCGGCAACCTGGAGTGCCGGCTCTTCGGGAAGGCTTTCCTCGACGGCAGGCTCCCGGGCCTGCGTGGGGGCCGCCGTGAAGGCCTGCTCGATCCCGGTGCTGCCGACGAGCCGCAGGTTCACGCTATAGGCGTGGCTCCACCACGCCTCGACCGTATCCGCAGATACGGCGGCCGGGGCTGCCTGCTCCTCGGACTCCGGTTCATCGGCCCCGGCTTGATGGGTCTCAGGCTCATAATCTTCGGCCGCATACGCCTCCGGTGCGTAAGTCGCAGGCGGTGTTACGACCTCCTGTTCGACAGAGACCTCCAGGCCGGCCGGCGTCGCCGGAAGCACGGCGGGGCTGCAGTCGAACTCGAAGAAGGCGTGATCGGAAATGGCGACGAAGGGGACGTCCTCGCCCTCGGTCAGCTCCATGGGCTCGGCGGATGGCGCCTCGGCCGCGATCTGCTCCTGGCTGAACGACGTCGCGGGCGCATGACCTTCGGCCGACGGTGCCTCAGGGGCGACCGGCGCATCGGCCGGCACATCCTCCTGCGGCGGCACGGTCGGCAGGATGCCTTTCCACACCTGCTGGATGAGGTGGTCCGGCGTGCGGCCGAACTTGACCCGTGTCGTGCCGGCCTTTGGCGCGCCTGGCGCCGGTTCGGCGGCGATCGCCGCTTCCGCCGCGAGGGCCGCTTCCATCTGGCGCAGCTTGTCGGGCGTGCGCGCATAGCGCACGTGGGTCGGCAGCACGATCGTCGCCGGGTGCGGCGTCAGCTTGGGCGCCGTCGTCGCCGGTTCCTCCGGCAGGCGGTTGCGCCTCAGCCGGCCTGCGGCCCTGAGCGGGTTGGGCAGGACATCTGCGGCGTCCGTTTCGCTGTTTCGTGAAGGCAGTTCCCGTTTACGCATCGACGCCTGCAGATTCTTCTGGTGACTCTGTCAGGTCGATTCCTACCCGGATCACGGTTAACGGCCGCTAAAACACCGGGTGGCAGGCGCTGCGCCATCGCTTGCAGTGCGGCGCGGGAGCCCCGTCAGTACTTGATGACGCCGAACTGGCGGAACAGGGCGTGGATGCGGTCGGCGTAGATGTTGAAGCTCGGATAGTCGCCGAGATGGGCCGGGCGCGGGCGTGGCAGCTCCACCTTGATCTCGTCGACGATGCGGCCCGGCGAGGGTGACATGACGAGCACCCGGTCGGACAGCCCGATGGCTTCCTCGAGGCTGTGGGTGATGAAGAGCACCGTCTTGCCCGTCTCCATCCACAACAGTTCGAGGTCGTGGCGGATCTGCGTGCGGGTGATGGCGTCGAGCGCCCCGAAAGGCTCGTCCATCATCAGCACCGAAGGATCGTGGATCAGCGCGCGGGCGATCGACACGCGCTGCCGCATGCCGCCGGAGAGCTGCTTGGGATAGCGATCGGCGGCATGGGCGATACCGAGCTTCTCGAACAGCTCCATCGCCCGCGCCCGCGCCGGCTCCATCGGCAGGCCGCGGATCTCGGCCTGCAGCAACACGTTGTCGAGCGCGGTGCGGAAGTCGAGCAGCAGGTGGTCCTGGAAGACGATGCCGATGTCCGTCAGCGGCCTGTCGAGGGGCGCGCCGTTGACGACGACCGCACCCGTCGACAGGGGCTGCAGCCCGGCTGCGATGAGCATCAGGGTGCTCTTGCCGCAGCCGGAGGGGCCGATGAGGCTGACGAACTCCCCCTTGCCGATGGCGAAGGAGACATCATCGACGGCCGTGAAGCCGCCGAAGGTCTTGACGACGTTCCTCCCCTCGATGGAGGCGGCGTCGGCGGCTTTTGTCCTGTCGGCGATCGGGGCATTCATCGTCTTCACCTGCCGCGGGTCCGGGACCGTCACTCGCAGGCCGGGGCGTCGGCCGGCAGGAGGGTTGTGGTGTAGTAGTCGGTGATCGGCTTGTCCTTGGGCAGGCCGAGATAGGTCGTCAGCAGCGTGTAGGTCGTCTCCCAGTTCTTTTCCGGCACCTCGCCGAGGTGCTTGGCGCCGGGGGCGCACATCAGCTTGAAGACGACGTCGAACTGCTTGCCGATCTGCTCCTTCGTCACCGACGGGAACTGCTCGAGCACCGCCGCGGCCGCCTCGTCCGGGTTCTTGCGCGCTGCGGCCCAGCCGGCGAGGCTCGCGGCCACGAACTTCTTGTAGAGGTCGGCATCCTTCTCGATGCGATCGTCGCGGGCGATGATCGACAGGCCGACGGTGGGCACGCCGACGTCGCGGTAGAAGAGGTCCGTCACCTCGAAGCCGCGGTCGCGCATCTGGATGGACTGGTAGTCGGCCCCGCCGAGGATGGCGTCCACCTTCTTCTCGAGCACGGCGCCGACGAAGGCGCCGGGATCGATGTTGACGATATTGACCTTCGTCTTGTCGATGTTGTTGGCGGCGAGGATGGCCTCGAGCAGCGTCGTCTGCGCCGTGCCGGGCTGGACGGCGAGGGTCTTGCCGATCAGGTCCTGCGGCGTGTTGATGCCCATTTCCTTCAGCGAGATGATGGCGAAGCCGTTGGTCTGCAGGATGGGGGCGACGATCTTCACCGGCGCGCCCTTGGTGCGCAGCTGCATGGCGGCCGGCGCGTCGGCGAAGCCGACGTCGGTCTGCCCTGTCGCCACCTGCTGCGCAGTGGTGCCGGAGCCCTTGCCCTCCTCGATGGTGAGGTCGATGCCCGCCTTCTCGTAGAGCCCGAGCTTCTTGGCATACATGAAGCCGGCATTCGGCCCCGCCGCCAGGAAGTTGAGCGTCAGCTTCATCGGGGTGAGCTTCTCCTGCGCCCCGGCCCCGGTTTGCCCCATGCCCAGCGCCAGCGCGGCGGCTGCGGCGATCAGCATTGCCTTCCTCATCCTGTCCTCCTTTCGATCGTGTTGTGTCCCCGCCCGTCTCGTGCGGGCGGTTGGTGAGCGGGCCTCCCGGCCCGGCGTCTCAGCCCTTGCGCTGCCAGGGCATCAGCAGGCCCTCCAGCATCTCGACGGCGTAGCTGAAGAGGATGCCGATGACGCTGAGCGCAACGAGGCAGGCGAAGATGAGCGGCATGTCGAGGAAGCTCGTGCCGCGCAGCAGGAGATAGCCAAGCCCGGCATTGGCGCCGACGAACTCGCCGACGATGGCCCCCGTGGCCGCGAAGACGATCGACACTTTGAGCCCGGAGAAGATGTAGCTCAGCGCCGCCGGCACGCGCACGTAGCGGAAGGTCTGCCAGCCGCTCGCGCCCATGGACTTCGTGAGATAGAGCACCCGCTCGTCGAGGGCGCGGAAGCCGCTCATGCTGGCGACCAGCGTCGGGAAGAAACAGAGCAGGAAGGTGAGCAGCACCTTCGGAAACAACCCGAAGCCGAACCAGACGACGAAGAGCGGCGCGATGGCGATCTTCGGCACCAGCTGGAAGAAGACGATGATCGGATAGACCGCCTTCTCGAGCAGCCGCACCGAGACGATGAGGAAGCCGAGCGGGATCGAGATCACCGTCGCCATCAGGAAGCCGAGGAGGATCTCCTTTGCCGTCACGAGCGTGTGCTCGAAGATGAGCGCATGCGCCTCGACGAGCTTGGCGAGGAAGGCCGATGGCACCGGCAGGATATATTCCGGGATCTCCAGCACCGGCACTGCCCACTCCCAGAGGAGGAGCAGGACGGCGAAGCTCGCGAGCGGCCAGGCCGCGGCGGCGAGCCAGCCGCGGGCACGCGCCGCAAGGCCGGGACCTTGCGCGGCGGGCAGGGCGGCATGTTGCGTGTCGGCGACCATCATCCGGCCCTCAGCTGATGCGGTGGGATGTTGCGCTCGTCGGCCGGCGCGACGGCGGCCAGCCGGCGCGGCTGGCGCTTGCGCAGCGGCCACAGCTGCGCCATCTCGCGCGCGGCCTCGAAGAGCGCGGCGGCGATCGCCTCGTGCCGGTCCGCGCCGAGGCGCACGAGCGGGCCGGCGACGGAAAGCGTGCCGGCGGCCGGCGCCGTCGGGTCCTCGTCCGCCCGGAAGGCGACCGCGAGGGCCACGGTGCCGGGCTCGCCCTCCTCGACGGCGAGCGCATAGCCGCGCCCCCGTGTCTCGTCGAGATGGCGGCGCAATTCGTCGACGGTTCTCAGGCGCCGCGGGCCGAGCGCCGTTCCGGTCTCGAAGCCGCGGGCGCAGACGATGCGCAGCGCCTCGCTCTCGGGCAAGGTGGCGAGCCAGGCCTTGCCGGTCGCCGTCGTGTGCAGCACGACCTCCTGGCCCATGTCCGGCTCGTAGCGCAGCCCGGCGGTCGCGCCTTGCGCCCGCGCCACCCAGACGAGGCGCTCGCCCTCGACGACGGACAGGCGGCAATATTCGCCTGTGCGCCGCGCCAGCCGGTCGAGCACCACCTGGCCGACATCCGGCAGGCCACGCGCATCGAGATTGCGGAAGGCGAGGATGGAGAGGTGCAGCGTCAGGCCGTAGCCCTGCGTTGCCGGATCCTGCGCGACATAGCCCCGCTCCACGAGGGTGGTCAGCATGCGGTGCGTCGCGCTCTTGGGCATGCCGATGCGCTCCGCGAGCACGCCGAGCTCGATCGGCTCCGGCTCTCCGGCAAGAGCCTCGATGAGGCTGAGGCAGCGATCGACGGCAGCGACGGTCATGCGGGTCCCGGGTCCGTTTCCCTTTGGGTGGAACGATAAACCAATTTGGAATTGCGTTCCAGTTTTGTTGTCTGCTAGCTATAGCGGCAGCCGGCGCGGCAAGTCAATCCGCGGCGCGGCGGGCATGCCGAGCGCTCCATGGCGCGGGGGCGAGCCGACGGGAGGAAGAGACGATGGGCCTTGCTGGACGGGGGGCAGTCGCCATCTGGCACGACATCGCGCCCGAGGGGCGGGAGGAGTTCTATGCCTGGCACGGCATCGAGCACATGCCCGAGCGCGTCGCCATCCCGGGCTTCCTGCGCGGGCGCCGCTACGTCGCCAGCGCGGCCGACCTTGAATTCTTCAACCTCTACGAGGCGCGCGACCACGCGACCGTGACCGGCCCGGACTACGCGGCCCGCCTCAACGCGCCGACGCCGTGGACGCTGAAGGCGGTGAAGCACTTCCGCTCGGTCGCCCGCTCCATCTGCCGCGTTGCCGTCAGCCTCGGCCGCGGCGAGGGCGGCCTCGCGGCCACCGTCCGCTATGACGTGGAGGATGCATCGGCCGAGGCCCATCTCGCCTCGATGCGCGACCGGCTCCTGCCGGGCCTTGCCGCACAGCCGGGTATCGCCGGTGTGCACCTGCTCGTCGCCGATGCCGAGGCGAGCGCCGTCGAGAATGCCGAGCGCAAGGCGCGCGCCGAGCCCAACCGCATCCCGCGCTGGATCGTGGTGGTCGAGGGCTGGGGCGACGAGGCGCCCTTCGCCGCCTTCTGCCAGGACCAGCTGACTCTTAATCAGCTGCTCGCGCCTGGCGTGGTCGGGACGCCGCAACTCGGGCTCTACCGGCTGCAGGCGGTGTGCCAGCGTCCGCTCGCGGGAGAGGGCGCATGATCCGTTACGACCTTGCCGGCCGCACGGCCATCGTCACCGGCGGGGCCGGCGGCATCGGCCGGGCCGTCGCCTCGGCCCTCATCGCCTCGGGCGCGCGCGTCAGCCTGTGGGATCGCGACGCGGCGGCGCTCGCAGCGGCCGCGGCGGAGCTCGGCGGCAAGCCGGATCGCCGCGTGGTCGACATCACCGATGCCGGGGCGGTGGACGAGGCGGCGCGGCAGTGCCACGCGCAGTGGGGCCGCATCGACATCCTCGTCAACAACGCCGGCATACTCGGCGAGGTGAAGCCGGTGTGGGAGACGGACCCAGACGATTTCCGCCGCGTCCTGGAGGTCAACCTCGTCGGGGCCTATCTCGTGATGCGTGCGGTGGTCGCGCTGATGCGCGGCCAGGCCGCGCGGCCGATGCGCGGCCATGTGGTCAATGTCGCCTCCATCCAGGGCAAGGAGGGCATGCCGCGCGCCGGCGCCTACAGCGCCTCCAAGGCGGGGCTCATCGCCTTGACGAAGAGCGTCGCCAAGGAGACGGCCGAGGAAGCGATCAGCGTCACCTGCATCACGCCCGCCGCCGCCGAGACCAGCATGGCGAAGGAGCTGACGAGCGAACGGCGGGCCGAGATCCTCGCCCGCATTCCGATGCACCGCTTCGTCGCCGTCGAGGAGATCGCCCGGCTGGTGCTGTGGCTGTCATCCGACGATTGCTCCTTCTCCACCGGCGGCGTCTTCGACATCTCCGGCGGCCGCGCCACCTATTGAGGACGCCGATGCCGCCGGAGATCCCACGCCTCGCCACCTTTGCCGAGGCGCTTCTCGATGCCCGCCGGCGCGCCGTGCCCGCCGCCTGCGTGGCACAAGACCTGCCGCGCGATGCGGCCGAGGGCTATGCCGTGCAGGCGCTCGTCGCCCACCGTCAGGGTGCGGAGATTGCCGGCTGGAAGGTGGCCCTCGCGGATGGCACGCCCGTGGCTGCGCCGTTGCTCGGCCCGCTCCTCCCGCCGGGCCACCGCCTGACCGGCGGCAGTGGTCCCGATGCCATCGAGGTCGAGATCGCCTTCCGGCTCTGTCGTGACCTGCCGCCCCGGGCCGGAGGGTATGTGCGCGACGAGGTCATCTCGGCGGTGGGTGGTGTGCTCATCGGCATCGAGATCGTTGCGAGCCGCCTCGCCGAGGGGGCGACCGCGCCGTTTCCGGCCTTCCTGGCCGACAATCTCGGCAACGGCGGCTTCGTGGCGGGCGAGCCCGTGCCGCTCGCATCGCTCGACGGGCTACCGGACCTGCACTGCCGTGTGTCGCGCGACGGTACCGTCATCCACGACGCGACCGGTGGTCATCCGGCGAGGGATCCCCTTGCGCCGCTGCTCGCCTGGGCGAACGCCCAGTGCGACGCACTGGGCGGGCTGCGTGCAGGCCAGATCGTCACCACCGGCAGCCTTGTTGGCCTTCTCCACTGCGCGCGCCCCTACGCCCTCGAAGCGAGCATCGAACGCCTCGGCCGCCTCGTTCTGACGGCCTGACACGAGGCGTCGGGTCGTTTCTACACCGTTACGCACAAGTATCCGCTTTTCTCCCAAAAAATGACGTGCGCGTGTAGCATAGTTCAGCGGCTACGCATGCGCGTTGACGTTGTGTAGTGCCTTTGCACTGCTCGCGCGGGAGGAGAGGGGATTGCCATGGCTGAACAAGAGCCGCAGGCCGGAAACGGTCGCGCATCGACATTCAACATCAATCCACCCGTGTTTTTCGGCGCCGCCGCCATCATTCTCGCCTTCGTCGTGCTCGGTGCCGCGGCGCCGACAGCCGCCGAAGCCTTCTTCAAGCTCCTGCAGAGCGCGGTGCTCGGCACCTTCGGCTGGTTCTACATCCTGTCCGTGGCCATCTTCCTCGCCTGCATCCTCATCCTGGGCTTCAGCCGGTACGGCATGCTCAAGCTGGGGCCCGACGAGGCCGAGCCGGATTTCCCCTATCTGACCTGGGTCTCCATGCTCTTTGCGGCGGGCATGGGCATCGGCCTCATGTTCTTCGCCGTCGGCGAGCCGATGATGCACTTCTCGGCGCCGCCGGAGGCCGAGCCGCGCACCATTGCCGCCCAGCGCGAGGCGATGCTCATCACCTTCTTCCACTGGGGCATCCACGCCTGGGCCATCTATGCCGTCGTCGGGCTGTCGCTGGCCTATTTCAGCTACCGCTACAACCTGCCGCTGACCCTGCGCTCGGGCCTCTATCCCCTGCTCAAGGAGCGCATCACGGGACCCATCGGCCATATCGTCGACATCTTCGCCATCACCGGCACGGTGTTCGGCATCGCGACGTCGCTCGGCTTCGGCGTGCTGCAGATCAACGCCGGGCTCGGCTATCTCGTCGGCCTGCCGGTGAACGAGACGGTGCAGGTGGTGCTCATCGTCTGCATCACCGCCGTCGCCACGCTGTCGGTCGTCACCGGGCTCGACAGGGGCGTGCGCCGGCTGAGCGAGCTCAACCTCACGCTCGCCGTCCTCCTGATGTTCTTCGTGCTCTTCATCGGGCCCACGGCCCAGCTGATGCGCGATTTCGTGCAGAACATCGGGCTCTATCTCGACCGCTTCCTGCTCAAGACCTTCAACATCTACGCCTATGAGCCGCGGCCGTGGATCGACGCCTGGACGCTGTTCTACTGGGCCTGGTGGATCTCCTGGTCGCCCTTCGTCGGCATGTTCATCGCCCGCATCTCGCGCGGGCGCACGGTGCGCGAGTTCGTCACCGCCGTCCTCTTCGTGCCGGTGGGCTTCACCTTCCTGTGGCTCACGGTCTTCGGCAATTCGGCCATGATCATCGACACCACGGTGGCCAACGGCGCGCTGGCCGATGCGGTTGCCGCGGACGTCTCGGTGGCCCTGTTCCGGTTCCTCGACTATCTGCCGCTCAGCGTGGTGACGTCGACCATCGCGGTGGCGCTGGTGTCGGTCTTCTTCGTCACCTCCTCGGATTCGGGCTCGCTTGTCGTCGACACGATCGCCGCCGGCGGCGCGACCGACACGCCCGCCATCCAGCGTGTCTTCTGGTGCGCCATGGAGGGCATCGTCGCCATCGTCCTCCTTCTGGCGGGCGGCCTTTCGGCGTTGCAGACGGCGACCATCGCCAGCGCGCTGCCCTTCTCCGTCATCATGCTCATCCTCTGCTGGGGCCTGTTCCGCGGCATGAACGCGGATCTCGCGCGGCGGGCCGCATACCAGCGTCCGGCGGCCTCCTATCCTGCGGCGGGCCTCTCGTGGCAGAAGCGGCTCGGCCTTCTCCTCAACGTGCCGGGCCGCGCGGAGGTCGCCACTTTCGTCGAGACGGTCGCGGTGCCGGCCTTCGAGGCCGTGGCCGAGGAGATGCGCGGGCGCGACCTCGAGGCGCGGGTCGAGCGCGACGGGGAGGGTTGCGTGAGCCTTGTCGTGCCGGCCGAGGACGTGCGCGACTTCGTCTACGGGGTGAGCCGGATGTCGCAGCGCCTTCCCGTCTTTTCAGCCCTCGACGCGGCGCAGGCGGACGAGCGCCACGAGGCCCGCACTTTCTTCAGTGACGGCAGCCGCGGCTATGACATCATGGGCATGACGCGGGAGCAGGTCATCATCGACGTGCTCGCCCAGTTCGAGCGCTACCAGCGCCAGGTGCAGTCGCAGAAGGCCGCGCTCTACGCCGGGGCGCCCGAACATACGATCGAGCAGCGGGGCGCCGGCTAACCGCCTTGCCCCCGGGCCGGCGCGGTGCGACAACCCCGCAGCGCCAGCCCCGGAGCCAGCGAGAGGACCATGAGCGGACGCATCGACGCCCACCATCACTTCTGGAATCCGCAGGAAGCGGACTATCCCTGGATGGCGCCGGACGCGCTCGCCCCCATCCGCCGGCCGTTCGGTCCGCAGGACATGGCCCCGCTCATCGCCGCCGCCGGCATCACGCGGACGGTCCTCGTCCAGACGCGCTCCGACATGGAGGAGACGCGCAGGTTCCTCGCCCAGGCGCAGGACAACGCCTTCATCGCCGGCGTCGTCGGCTGGGTCGACCTGACGGGGCCGGACGTCGCGGGCGCCGTCGGGCAGCTGCGCCGGGCTCCGGGCGGCGCCTTTCTCAAGGGCATCCGCCACCAGGCGCACGACGAGGACGACGCGGACTGGCTCGCCCGGCCGGATGTGATCGCGGGCATCGCCGCGGTCGGCCACGAGGGTCTCGCCTATGACCTTCTGGTGCGCGAGCGCGAACTGCCCGCCGCGCTCCGCTGCGTGGACGCCAACCCGAACGTGCGCTTCGTGCTCGACCACATGGCCAAGCCGCGCATCGCCGAGGGCGCGATGGAGCCCTGGAGCGCGCTGATGGCCGAACTGGCGGCGCGCCCCAACGTCTGGTGCAAGGTCTCCGGCCTCGTGACGGAGGCGGATTGGGACCGCTGGACGCCGCAGGACCTGGCGCCCTATGTCGCGCGCGCCATCGCCCTCTTCGGCTCCGAGCGCCTCATCTTCGGCTCCGACTGGCCGGTCTGCCTGCTCGCCGCCGATTACGCGCGCGTGGTGCTCACCGCCGAGGAGCTGCTCGCGCCGCTCGGCGAGTACGGACGGTCGCGGGTCTTCGGCGGCAATGCCGCGCAGGTCTACCAGCTGGCGGGATGAGACGGGCGGGGAGCCGTCCCTGCTGCCGTCAGTCCTCCTCGCGGAAGAGGGTGGTGAGGGGATATTCCGTGCGCACGAAGGGCGACTTCAGCACGATGTAGCTGAAGTAGTTGGCGATGCCGACGTTGCGCTCGATGATCCGGTCCATCACCTCCTGGTAGTGCAGCACGCCGCGGGTGATGAACCGGACGAGATAGTCGTAGCCGCCGCTGACGAGGTGACATTCCATCACCTCGTCGACCGTGCGGATGAAGGATTCGAAGCGCACGAAATCCTCCCGCCGGTGGTCGTGCAGCGTCATCTCCGTGAAGACCATGACCGTCTGGCCGAGCTTGGCGAGATTGATCGTGGCGCCGTAGGCGGCGATGTAGCGTGCCGCCTCGAGCCGCTTCACCCGCTGCAGGCACGGGCTCGGCGACAGCCCGACCGCCTCGGCCAGCGCCACATTGGTCATGCGTCCGTTCTTCTGCAGCTCAACGAGGATGTTGAGGTCGATGCGGTCGAGCTTCGGGGCGCCGGTCATCGGCTCGTGGTCTCCGGGAAAAGCGCGGGGCTCAGCCGCGCAGGGCGTCCTGATGGGCCTTTGCCATTTCGGCCATGCTGGCGAAATGGAAATCGTAGCGGGCGTCGCCGTCCGGCGGCATCGTCGCGCCCCAGCCGCCCTCGTTGCGCCGCCGGTCGATCCAGGCTGAGGCGAGGCCGACGGTCTTGGCCGGCACATGGTCGTGGAAGAGGCTCTGGGCCGTGTGCAGGATGTCCGCCTTGCCGTAGCCGAGGCCGGCGAGCTGTTCCAGCATATAGGCGAAGTTGCGCGGGTTCGGCTTGTAGGAGCCGATGTCCTCAGCCGTATAGACGGCGTCGAAGGTGACGCCGAGCTTCTCGTTGCTGCGCGCGAAGCTGGCGTGATCGACGTTGGAGAGGATGACGAGCTTGTAGAACTTCTGCAGGTACTGGAGGGCCGAGGCCGAATCCGGGAAGGCCGGCCAGTCGCCGACGGAAAGGCCGAAGCGCCGGTCATCCTCGGCGCTCGCAGCGATGCCCCATTCGTCCGCGATCCGCCGATGCACGCGGGTGAGAAGGTCGGAATAGAGCATGTCGGGCGTCTCGGCCTGCTGGCTGCTCTCGTGCCGTGCGAAGGTCTCCAGCACCTCGTCGCGTGCGCGGGCGCGCCCGCCCTTCTCGACGAGTGGCTGCAGCGCCGTGTGGATGCCGCTCTCCCAGTCGATCAGCGTGCCGTAGCAATCGAAGGTCAGCACCTTGAAGTCGGTCAGTTTCATGGGGCACTCCGCTTTCTGCCCGCCGGTGCGAGCTCCGGTTGACGATTGACGAAGGTTAGAGGCGTGGGCCGGCGCATGCCCTCCGCGGCTATGCCACCTCTCCGGCAGGATGTGCTGAAGCTCGGCCCGAATTGGCATCAACTGCTGCGTGGTCCATTGCCCGCTCACGCCGCATCGCGGCTGGCCGGGGACATGGCGCTTCGCGCGCAGTCGGTGAGGCGCACGAGCCCGGCGGGCACATGGGCGTCGCGCCGCCGCACCAGCACGGTCACGGCGCGGGCGCTGCCGGCGGGCAGGGCGTGCGTCGCAATCCGCCCCGCGGCGCGGGCCGGCTCCACCACGGCGCGGGGCAGCAGGCTGATGCCGACCCCGGCCGCGACGCAGCCGATGATGCCGTCGAGCGTGCCGAACTCGAGATGGCGGACCTCGACGACGCCGGCCGTGGCGATGAGCGCCTCGAAGCGCCGTCGATAGCTGCAGCCGGTGCGAAAGACGATGAGCTTTGCCTGTTCGGCCGCTGGCGTGGCGTCGGGAGAGGGCGACAGCCAGCGGGGCGGCCCCTGCCAGGGGGCGGTGACGAGGACGAGTTCCTCCTCCACCATCGGCTCCGCCACGAGCGCCGCATGGGCCACCGGCCCGACGACGAAGGCGGCGGCGAGGTCGCCGTCGAGCACCTTGCCGATCAGGGCCTCGCTGGTCCCGGTCTCCACATGCAGGTCGACCCGCGGGCAGGCGCGGGCGAAGGCGGCAAGGATGGACGGGAGGCGCAGCGCCGCCGTGGTCTCCAGCGAGCCGATGCGCAGCGCGCCGGAAGGGTCGGTGCCGTCGTCGCGCACCGCCTCGCGCGCTTCCGCGAGCAGCTGGCCGACGCGCAGGGCATAGGGCATGAGGCGCTCGCCGGCCGGTGTCAGGCGCACGCCGCGGCTGTGCCGCGTAAACAGCGCCTCGCCGATCTCCGCCTCGAGGGCGCGGATGCGGGCCGTGACGTTGGACTGGACCGTGTTGAGCGCCGCCGCGGCGCGCCCGATGCCGCCATGCCGGGCCGCGGCGAGGAAGAAGGCGAGATCGCTGCTGTTCATGACGGTTGACCCAAGGCATCTCTTCGCAAGATGCCTTGCAGTTCAATCCATCACGCGGGAGGCGTCAATCGCGCTCAGGCTTCGCCGCTGGTGCGCGCCAGGGCCAGGCGGTCGCGCCGGCGCACGCGCACGATCACCTCGACGTCGCGCAGCTCGAAATGCGCGGGCACGTTCGGCACCACCCGCACGTCGAGCTCGCCGGGCGGGATGTCGACCAGCACCTGCTCGTCCTCGATGAAGTAATGGTGATGATCGGTGACGTTGGTGTCGAAATAGCTCTTGGTGCCGTCCAGGGCGAGCTGCTTGAGGAGCCCCGCTTCCGTGAACTGGTGCAGCGTGTTGTAGACCGTGGCGAGCGACACGGCCGCCTTGGCGCGGGTCGCCTCCTCGTAGAGCATCTCGGCGGAGACGTGGCGGTGGCCCTTGGCGAAGAGCAGCCAGCCGAGCATCAGGCGCTGGCGCGTGGGCCGCAGGCCGACCTTGCGCAGGCGCTCGCGCATGTCGTGGAAGGCGCAGCCCGCCATGGGCGAACGCGGGGCGCGGTCGAGCATGGCGCGCAGGTTGATGTCGCCGGCCGCGCCGCGATCACCGAACATCCGCTGCTGATCCGCCATGACGCTACCTCCGATGCAATTCCGGAAACACTCAATTTCGCCGATATCGGCCGATGGAAGCTCCATACTAGAACATGTTTCGCCAAGTCAAACGCCGAATATCGGGCGCTTTGGCATAGTCATTTAAGTTTTTAATCATTCTAAATTAAATAGAGGGGCCTTGTCCCTGCAATAACAACGAGATTGTCGCCGGCAGGTTCGAGCCTGCCGGCGGCGCCATGCCGCAGCCGCAGGTGACGCATGTCATCAGCCTGCAGGCGTGATGCGCGCGGCGCAGAACTTGAACTCGGGAATCTTGCCGAAGGGGTCGAGCTGCGGGTTGGTGAGCACGTTCGCCGGTGCTTCGCCGTAGCAGAAGGGAATGAAGATCATGCCTTCCGCGACCTGCCGGTCGGCCATCAGGCGCAGGGTGATCGTGCCGCGCCGGGTCTCGACGCGCACCATCTCGCCGGCTGTGAGGCCGCGTCGGCCGATCTCGCCTGGATGCATGGCGACCATCGCCTCCGGCTCGATGGCGTCGAGCACGCTCGAGCGGCGGGACATGGAGCCGGTGTGCCAGTGCTCGAGGAGCCGCCCCGTCGTCAGTACGAGGGGGAACTCGGCATCCGGAAGTTCGTCGGGCGGGGACAGGTCCGCCGGTACCAGCCGCGCCCGCCCGTCCTTCGTCGGATAGCCCTGCGCGAAGAGGATCTCCGTCCCCGGCGCATCGTCGGCCGGCGCCGGATAGGTCACCGAGCCTTCGCGCTCGACGCGCTCCCACGAGATATGGGCGAGCGACGGCATCACCGAGCGCATCTCTTCGTAGACCTCGCCGACATCGGCATAGGTCCAGCCGAGGCCGAGGCGGTTGGCGATCTCGATGATGAGCGCGACGTCCTGCCGCGCCTTGCCCGGCAGCGGCACGGCCGGCCGGCCGAGCTGCACCTGCCGGTTGGTATTGGTGTAGGTGCCGAGCTTTTCGGCGTGGGCGGAGGCCGGCAGCACGACGTCGGCGTGCCAGGCGGTCTCCGTGAGAAAGATGTCCTGCACCACGAGGTGCTCGAGCCTGGCCAGCGCTTCACGCGCGTGGATCTGGTCCGGGTCCGACATCGCCGGGTTCTCACCCATGATGTACATGGCCCGGATGCTGCCCTCGTGGATCGCGTCGATGATCTCGACGACGGTGAGCCCGCGCACCGGATCGAGCGGTCGGCTCCACAGGTCCTCGAAGCGGGCCCGGATGTCGCCATCCGCCACGCTCTGGTAGTCGGGCAAGACCATGGGAATGAGCCCGGCGTCGGAGGCACCCTGCACGTTGTTCTGCCCGCGCAGCGGATGGAGGCCCGTGCCCGGTCGCCCGATCTGGCCGGTGATGAGGGCGAGCGCGATGAGGCAGCGTGAATTGTCGGTGCCGTGCACGTGCTGCGACACGCCCATGCCCCAGAAGATGATGGAGCGCTCGGCGCGCGCATAGGTGCGCGCCACGGTGCGGATGGTCTCGGCCGGGATGCCGCAGACCGGCTCCATCGCCTCGGGCGTGAAGGCGGCGACCTTCTCCCTGAGCGCCGCGAAGCCGTCCACATGGCCCTGGATGTACTGCTCGTCGTAGAGCTTTTCGTCGATGATGACGTTGAGCATGGCGTTGAGCAGCGCGACGTCGGTGCCCGGCTTGAAGCGCAGGGCATGCGTCGCGTGGCGCATCAGGTCCTGCCCGCGCGGGTCGGCGACGATCAGCGTCGCTCCGCCCTTCGCCGCCTGCTTGAAATAGGTGGCGGCGACAGGGTGGTTCTGCGCCGGCCGCGCGCCGATGACGAGGATGCAGTCGGCCTCCAGCGCCGCATTGAACGGCGCCGAGACGGCGGCGGAACCGACGCCCTCCATCAGCGCCGCGACGGAGGAGGCGTGGCACAGCCGCGTGCAATGGTCGACGTTGTTGGTGCCGAAGCCCTGCCGCACCAGCTTCTGGAAGAGATAGGCCTCCTCGTTGGAGCCCTTGGCCGAGCCGAAGCCCGCGAGCGCGCCCGGCCCGTGCGCATCGAGAATGCGCTTCAGCCCGCCGGCCGCGCGGTCGAGCGCCTCCTCCCACGTCGCCTCGCGGAAGACCGCCCACGGGTTGGCGGGATCGACGACGATGTCGCCGCGCTTCGGCGCATCCTCGCGCCGCACCAGCGGCACCGTGAGCCGGTGCGGATGGCGGATGTAGTCGTGGCCGAAGCGGCCCTTGACGCACAGGCGGTTCTCGTTGGCCGGGCCGTTGCGCCCGTCCACCTGCACGATGGTGTCGTCCTTCACGGCGACGCGCGTCAGGCAGCCGACGCCGCACCACGGGCAGACGCTGTCGACATGCCGGTCCGCCACCACCGTGCGCTGCTGTGCCGCCGCGTCCATCAGCGATTTCTCGAAGAGCGCGCCCGTTGGGCAGGCCTGCACGCATTCCCCGCAGGCGACGCAGGTGGAGGTGCCCATCGGCTCGGCGATGTCGAAGACCGGGCGCGCGTCGAGCCCGCGGAAGGCCATGCCGATGACATCGTTGACCTGCACCTCGCGGCAGGCCCGCGCGCACAGGCCGCAGGCGATGCAGGCATCCAGATTGACGGCGATGGCCGCGTGGCTCGCATCGTGCAGGGGCTGGGCGAGAAGGGCGTGGTTGGGCAGCGCCGAGCCGTCCCCCGCCCGCAGCGGAAGGGCCTGATCCTCCCCCGCATGGGGGAGGTGGCGCCGCGGATGCGGCGACGGAGGGGGTATGCGGTTGGCGCCGGAACTGCCGTTCCCGGCCTCGACCCCACCCGTCTCGGTCCTTCGGACCGATCCACCCTCCCCTGGAGGGGAGGGATCGGCGCCGCTGTTCTCGTGGGCTACGATCTCGGCAACTTGGACGGGGGAGACCGCGCGCCCGTTCGCGAAGCGGCTCGCCGTGACGCCGACGCGCTCCGCCCATTGCCAGAACGGGGCATCCGGATCGGGCGCCGCCTCGCGCGCCGGCAGGTCGGCGAGGAGCAGCTCGAAGACCATCGCGCGGGCCTTCTCGGCCCGGTGCGAGGCCGAGTGCACCACCATGCCCGGCGTCGGCTTGCGGATGCAGGAGGCGGCGAGCACGCGCTCCCCCTCGATCTCCACCATGCAGGCGCGGCAGTTGCCGTCCGGCCGGTAGCCCGGCTCGGGCAGGTGGCAGAGGTGGGGAATGTCGGTGCCGGCGCGCCTTGCCGCCTGCCACACGGTTTCGCCGGGCAGGGCCGTGATCTCGCGCCCGTCGAGCGTGAAGCGGATGGGGGCCTTTGTCTCGCTCATCGTGCCGCTCCCGCCGCCGTGCCGTTGAAGAAGGCGAGGATCGAGCGCACCGGATTGGGCGCCGCCTGGCCGAGGCCGCAGATGGAAGCGTCACGCATCGCGGCGGAGAGGTCCTCCATCAGGTCGCGATCCCACTCGCCGGCTTCGATGAGGCGCACCATCTTGTCGGCGCCGGCGCGACAGGGCGTGCACTGGCCGCAGCTCTCGGCACGGAAGAAGCGCATGAGGTTGAGCGCGACGGCCCTGAGGTCGTCCCTGTCGGAGAGCACGACGACGGCATGGCTGCCGACGAAGGCGCCGTGCGGGTCGAGCGAGCCGAAGTCGAGCGGCACGTCGGCGAGGGCGGCGGGCAGGATGCCGCCGGAGGCGCCGCCGGGCAGATAGGCGGCGAAAGCGTGTCCCTCGGCCATGCCGCCGCAGAACTCGTCGATCAATTCGCGCGCCGTGATGCCCGCCGGCGCGACCTTGACGCCCGGCTCGCGCACGCGGCCGGAGACGGAGAAGGAGCGCAGACCCTTGTGCCCCCGCCGACCCTCGGCCGTGAACCAGTCGGCGCCGCGCGACAGGATGTCGGGGATCCAGGCGAGCGTCTCGACATTGTGGTTGAGCGTCGGGCGGCCGAAGAGGCCGACCTCGGCGATATAGGGCGGCCGGTGGCGCGGCAGGCCGCGCTTGCCTTCGATCGACTCGATCATCGCCGATTCTTCGCCGCAGATATAGGCGCCGGCGCCGCGCCTCAGCACGATGAAGCCGGGGGCGACGAGCCCCGCGCCTTCGAGCGCCGCGATCTCGCGCTTCAGGATCTTGCGCACGGCCGGATATTCGTCGCGCAGGTAGATGTAGATGCGCTCCACGCCCACCGCCCAGGCGGCGATCAGCATGCCCTCCAGCATGCGGTGCGGCGTGCGCTCCAGCCACCAGCGGTCCTTGAAGGTGCCGGGCTCGCCCTCGTCGGCGTTCACCGTCATGAGCCGTGGAGCCGGCTGCGCCGCCACGGCCGCCCATTTGCGCCCGGCCGGGAAGCCCGCGCCACCGAGCCCGCGCAGGCCGGCGTCCGACAGCGCGGCGATCGTCTCCTCGCGGCTTTTCGCCCCGCTCTGGCAGGAGACGAAGGCGCGGTAGCCGCCAGCCTCGAGACAGGCGCTCAGCGTCTCGTACTCCGGCACCTTCGCGTCGGTCGCACCTTCGGCCGCGAGCGCGGCGACCGTCGCGACCGTGGCGTGATCGACCGCCCGCTGTCCCACCTGCGCCGCAGGCGCCGTGGCGCAGCGGCCGATGCAGGGCGCGCGCACGACGCGCACTTCTTGCGGATCGACCGTGTCGGCGAGTGCCGCGACGAGGTCCTCGGCGCCGGCCAGCATGCAGGAGACGCTGTCGCAGACGCGGACGGTGACCGGCGGCAGGTCCGGCGCATCGTCGGCGATGACATCGAAATGGTGGTAGAAGCTCGCGACCTCGAAGACCTCGGCCTGGGCGAGGCCCATGGCCGCGGCGAGCGCATGGAGGTGGCGCGGGCGCAGCGCGCCGAAACGGTCCTGCAGGAGATGCAGATATTCGATCAGTCGGTCGCGCTGGAGCGGCGTCTCCGTGATGATGGCGCGCACCTCGCCGAGCGCGGCCTCGTCGAGCGGGCGGCCCTTGCCGACACTTGCCCGGCCCTTGCCGCGGGGCCTCGCCATCACCGCTTCGTCGTCGCTCATTCCCTGTCGCTCTCCGCCGTCCGGGTCGCAGGCCGGATCGCTTTTCTGGTGCGATTCCAGACTGGTAGCACGCCGCCGGGGCGAGATCACGATTTCTTGCGGGAGCGGCGACCGATGCTGCCGGGGGAGTGCAGGTCCCACCGCCATGCCCGCGCCTACACGGCCGTCCGGCTGGCGCGGATGAAAACGGAAAGGGGCCACAACCTCCCCGCCCGTCATGGCCGCGCTTGTCGCGGCCATCCACGCCTTCCGGCGGCGCGCAGGCGTGGGTGGCATGGATGCCCGCGACAAGCGCGGGCATGACGGCGGAGACGGCCGGAAGACCATGTCAGCGCCGTGTGTCCTGTCCACGCCCCAAAGTGACGGCACCCGTTTCACACGCGAGATCGACGCGTTGAAGCCAAGCGGTCGAACCTCGACCGGGCAGCCGTGCGCTCGTCGCAGGCATCCACGCCCGTTCTCCGACAGCCGGGGCTTGCGGACCGCCGGCGCGCGATCATAAATGCCGGCTCAGGAACCAGGCTGGGGGACGTCGGGCAGGGCCCATGCAGATACGTGTTCTCGACGGCCTTGATCCTGTGGACGCGGCGGCGCGCCTCGCGCCGCTCGGGCACCTGACCTTCCTCGACAGTGCCCGCGACGGCGGCCTCGGCCGTTACGCCTATGTGGCCGCCGATCCGTTCGGCATCTTCTCGGTGCGCGACGGGCGCTGCTTCTGGGATGGGGAGCGTCTCGGCGAGCCTTTCGTCCCGGCGCTGAAGGCGCGCCTTGCCGCTTTCCGGCAGGACAGGCTGGCGGACCTGCCGCCCTTCCAGGGCGGGGCGGCCGGCTTCCTCGCCTACGATCTCGCGCGCGCCTTCGAGAGGCTGCCCCCGCCGGCGGCCGGGGCTGGCGCGGTGCCCGAGGCGGTGCTGCCCTTCTACGACGTCGTCCTTGCCTTCGACCTCGCCGCCCCCCGCGCCTTCCTCGTCTCCACCGGCTGGCCCGAGACCGACCCCGCCTTGCGTGAGCGGCGCGCCGGGCAGCGGGCGGAGGCCTTTCTCGACCGGCTGCGGCAGCCGGCACCGCCAATGCGCGGCAATCCGGCGATCGCCTCCGATGCCTGGGTCGCGGACTTCCCGCGTGACGATTATCTCGCCCTCGTGCGTCGCACCGTCGACTACATCCTGGCGGGCGACATCTTCCAGGCTTGCCTCGCCCAGCGCTTCGAGGCCCCTCTGCCGCCGGGCTTCGACGGCTGGGCCTTCTACCGGCGCCTGCGCTCGGTCAATGCGGCGCCGTTCGGCGCCTGGCTCGACTACGACGAGATCAAGGTCGCCTCCTCGTCGCCGGAACGGTTTCTGCGGCTCGACCGAGGCCACGTCGAGACGCGGCCGATCAAGGGCACCGCACCGCGCAGCGCCGACCCGCAGGAGGATGCCGCCCTCGCGGCGGCGCTCGCCGCTTCCGAGAAGGACCGGGCCGAGAACCTGATGATCGTCGATCTTCTGCGCAACGACCTCTCGCGCGTCTGCCGGCCGGGCAGCGTGCTGGAGCCGGCGCTGTGTGCGCTGGAGAGCTATGCCAACGTGCATCACCTCGTCTCGACCGTGACGGGCGAGCTCGAGGCCGGGCGCGATGCCGTCGATCTCATCGCCGCGACCTTTCCGGGCGGGTCCATCTCCGGTGCGCCGAAGATCCGCGCCATGGAGATCATCGCCGAGCTCGAGCGCCACGCCCGCGGCGTCTTCTGCGGGGCCATCGGCTTCATCGGCTTTTCCGGCGACATGGACCTCAACATCGCCATCCGCACGGTGACGCTCGCCGGCGGCAGGGCCGTGGTGCAGGCGGGCGGCGGCATCACCATGCTCTCCGACCCGCCGGCGGAATATGAAGAGACGATGGTGAAGGCCCGTCGTATCTTCGAGGCCTTCGCCGGTTTGGCAGCAGGCGAGGCGGCGTGAGCCATGATCGTCGTCATCGACAATTACGATTCCTTCGTCTTCAACATCGCGCGCTACCTGCGCGAGCTCGGCCGCGAGGTGACGGTCGTGCGCAACGATGCGGTGGATGTCGAAGGGCTGGCCGCCATGCGTCCCGCCGCGATCGTCCTCTCGCCGGGGCCGTGCACGCCCACGGAGGCCGGCGTCTCCTGCGAGGTCGTGCGCACCTTTTCCGGGCGGGTGCCGCTCCTCGGCATCTGCCTCGGCCACCAGTGCATCGGCGAGGTCTTCGGCGGGCAGGTGGTGCGCGCCCGGGTGCCGATGCACGGGCGTGCGGCGCCGGCGCTGCACGAAGGGGAGGGGCTCTTCGCCGGCCTGCCGCAGCCGCTCGCCGTCGGGCGCTACCATTCCCTGATCGTCACGCTCGACGATGAAGCCGGGCCGTTGTGCGTGACGGCCCGCTCGCCCGAAGGCGAGATCATGGCGCTCGCGCACCGCGCGCATCCGACCTACGGCATCCAGTTCCATCCCGAATCCGTGCTGACGCCGCAGGGCAAGGCGCTGCTCGCCAATTTTCTCGCCGCCGCCGAGCGGTTCGCCGCCAACGGGGAGGGCATATGTTCGTCCTGAACGGCGAGATCCATGAAGGCACCACGGCCGCGCTCGACCTGCGCGACCGCGGCCTGACGCTTGGCGACGGCCTGTTCGAGACCATCCTCGTCGTCTCCGGCCGCCCCTTCATGCTCGA
This sequence comes from Chelatococcus caeni, assembly GCF_014196925.1. Taxonomy (GTDB): domain Bacteria; phylum Pseudomonadota; class Alphaproteobacteria; order Rhizobiales; family Beijerinckiaceae; genus Chelatococcus_A; species Chelatococcus_A caeni. The sequence continues at coordinate 21,405 of NZ_JACIEN010000010.1, forward strand.
CGCGCACCTCGACCGGCTCTGTTCTGCCGCGGCCGAGCTTCGCCTGCCAGTGGAGCGCGAAGCGTTTGTCCGCGCGGTTGCCATGCTGCTGGCCGAAGCCGCCGCCGGCGATTGTGCGCTGCGCCTTGCCGTGACGCGCGGCCCCGGTGCCCGCGGGCTGCGCATTCCCGCCGATGCGGCGCCGAACCTCCTCGTCACCATGGCGCCGTGGCAGCCGTCGATGGCCTTCACCGAGATCGCGCTCGCCACCGTCGGCATCCGCCGCAACGAGACCTCGCCGCTGTCGCGGATGAAGACGCTCGCCTATCTCGACAACGTGCTGGCGCTGGAGGAGGCCGCGGCCCGGGGCGCCGACGATGCCCTTGTCCTCAACACGGGGGCGCGCGTGGCCGCGACGAGCATGGCCAATCTCTTCATCATCCAGGGAAGCGGGCTCCTGACCCCGCCCGTCCGTGACGGCGTGCTGCCCGGCACGCTGCGGGCCTTCCTCCTCGCGCAGGCGGCGAAAGCGGGACTTGCAGCGCGCGAAGCCCCGCTCGCGCCGGAGGACCTCTTCGAGGCCGATGCCGTTCTCGCCACCAACAGCCTGCGCCTCGTCATGCAGGCGGCGGCGCTCGATGGGCGCCCCCTGCCACGCCGCGCGGAAAAGACGGCGGCGGCCCTGCGCGGGCTGGTCCGCGAGGCCATCTCCGCAGCCTGCGGCCGCGATCCCTTCGCAGCCGGTTCTGCCGTGGGATGACACGGAGGCCCGCAAGGGATTATGCTGCGTCAGCAGGTCGCAGCTCGACGTGACCAGCGCAGAAGGGGGCAGCGCCATCTCGGGCCTCGCGACCGCCACGGTTTGCGGAGGCAGAGCCATGGTCTTCCATGTCATTTCCGGGCCCAACGACGACGTCCACGTTCCCGCGGTTCGCAAGATCACGGTCGGTGACCTCTGGCAGGCGCTCGCACGCGGGCTCGAGGACTTCCGGGAAATGCCGAGCCACCTGCCTTTCCTCATCATCATCTATCCCGTGATGGGGCTGCTGCTCGGGCGGGCGACCTACGACAACAACCTGATGCCGCTGGTCTATCCGCTCATCACCGGCTTCGCGCTGATCGGTCCCTTCGCCGCCATCGGCCTCTATGAGATGAGCAAGCGGCGCGAGCAGGGCCTCGACACCTCGTGGAAGCACGCCTTCGACGTGCTGCGCTCGCCCTCCATCTGGGCAATCGGCGCGCTGGCGGTGGCGCTGATGGCGATCTTCTTCGTCTGGGTCACCACCGCCCATGCCATCTACCAGTCGATCTTCGGCATCGATGCGCCAAAGCCCATGAACGAGTTCTTCGCCACTATCCTCGGCACGCCCGAGGGGCTGCGCCTCATCGTGATCGGCAATATCGTCGGGCTCGGCTTCGCCCTCGTCGTGCTGCTCCTCAGCGCCGTCTCCTTCCCCATGCTGGTCGACCGGGACGTGGGCGCGGCCGTGGCGGTGGCGACCTCGATCAAGGCGGCCCTTGTCAACCCGATCCCCATCCTCGTCTGGGGTCTCGTGGTCGCGATCAGCCTGCTCGCCGGCGCGCTGCCGCTCTTCGTCGGCCTCGCCGTCGTCCTGCCGGTGCTGGGCCACGCCACGTGGCACCTCTACCGCAAGCTGGTGGTCTGAGCGGACCGCAGGGCGGCCATGCGCGCCCTGCGATCGAAAAGCGCCGGATGCCGTTTGACCCTGTAGTCGCTACAGGAATTATGGTGCCTGCCTGACCAGAAACGGACGGGCAGGTTCATGCACACCGGCACCCATTCCACTGCGCATCTTCCGCAAGAAGCAGGCGGCTGCTGCGGCCATCACCACGCTCATGGCGAGCACGACCACGGGGCCCCCTCCGGCGGGGCCTCGCCGGCGGCCTTCACCTGGCGCGTCGAGGGGATGGACTGCGCGAGCTGCGTCGCGACCATCGACAAGGCGCTGTCGCGGCTGCCGGGTGTCTCGGGCGTCTCCGTTTCGCTCGCCCGCGAGACCGTCTCGCTGGACCTGGGCAACGGCACGAGCACCGGCGAGATCGAAGCGCTGCTCGGCCGCCTCGGCTATCGCGCCGCGCGCCTCGCGTCACCGGCGACGCCGGGCGCAGCGACGCCGGCCGAGCCCCGCCGGGCCGCGTCACCGTCCTGGTGGGCGACCGGCAAGGGCCGCATCGCCATTGCGGCCGGGCTTCTCCTCCTCGTTGCCTACGGCGTCAGCCTGGCCGATGCGCGCCTCGCCGATGCCGCCTTCATCGTGGCGAGCCTCGTCGCCGCCGCGCCCATCGCCCGGACCGCGCTGCGCAAGGCCGTGGCCGGCGCGCCCATGACCATCGACATGCTGATGACGGTTGCCGTCATCGGCGCGCTCGTCATCGGCGCGGTGGAGGAGGCGGCCATCGTCGTCTTCCTCTTCTCCGTCGGCGAGGTGCTGGAGGGCGTGGCGGCCGAGAAGGCCCGCTCCGGCATCCGTGCCCTTGCCGCCCTTGTCCCGCAGACGGCCCTGCGCGAGACCGGTGGCCGGCTCGAAGGCGTGCCGGCCGAGGCCCTCGCCATCGGCGACGTCGTCGTGGTGCGCCCCGGCGACAGGGTGCCCGCCGATGGCGTCGTCCTCGAGGGGCGCTCGAGCCTCGACGAGGCGCCGATCACGGGCGAATCCGTGCCCGTCGCCAAGGGACCGGGGGACAAGGTCTTCGCCGGTGCCATCAACGCCGAGGCGGCCCTGCGCGTGACGGTGGAGGCGGGCGCCGCCGACAACCTCATCGCGCGCATCGTGCGCCTCGTCGAGGAGGCGCAGGACGCCAAGGCGCCCACCGCCCGCTTCATCGACGATTTCGCCCGCTGGTACATGCCGCTCATCGTGGCGCTCGCCGCCGCGGTGGCGGTGGCGCCGCCGCTCGTCGCCGGCGGGGACTGGATGACGTGGATCTACCGCGGCCTGACGCTGCTGCTCATCGGCTGCCCCTGCGCGCTCGTCATCTCCGTACCCGCGGCCATGGCCTCGTCGTTGTCCTCGGCAGCGCGCAATGGCCTGCTCGTCAAGGGCGGCGCCGTCATCGAGCGGCTGGCGGGCATCGATACGGTGGCCTTCGACAAGACGGGCACGCTGACCGTCGGCCGCCCGGTCGTCACCGACATCGTGCCCGTCGGCAGCCGTGACGCCGCCGGCCTCCTCGCCCTCGCCGCCGCGGTCGAGAGCCATTCCAGCCACCCGCTCGCCGCAGCCGTCGCGGCGCGTGCCGAAAGGGACGGCGTCCAGCCACCAGCGGCCTCGGATGTGCGCGCCCTGCCCGGCAGGGGCATGGAAGGAACGGTCGACGGCACACGCGTCTTCATCGGCGCGCCGCCCTTCGCCGCCGAAAGGGCGTCGCCCGACGACGCCTTGCGCGCGTCGATCGCGCGGCTGGAAGGCGAGGGCAAGACGGTCGTCGTCATCGTCGCCGGTGCCGAGGCGGCCGGGCTGCTCGCCCTGCGCGACGAGCCCCGGGCCGATGCGGCCGAGGCGGTCGCGGAACTCGGCGCGCTCGGCGTCGGCAGCCTCATGCTGAGCGGCGACAATCCGCGCACAGCGGCGGCCATCGCCGGCGCGCTGGGTGTCGAGGCAAGGGGCGGCATGTTGCCGGCGGACAAGGCCGCGGCCATCGGCGAGCTCGCCGCCCGGCGGCGCATCGCCATGGTCGGCGACGGCATCAACGATGCGCCGGCGCTGGCGCGGGCCCATGTCGGCATTGCCATGGGCGGCGGCACCGATGTGGCGCTCGAAGCCGCCGATGCGGCCCTGCTGCACGACCGGGTGCGCGACGTGCCGGTGCTGCTGCGCCTTTCGCGCGCGACCATGACCAACGTGCGCCAGAACATCGCCGTCGCCCTCGGGCTCAAGGCGCTCTTCCTCGTCACCACGGTCGTCGGCGCGACGGGCCTGTGGATGGCCCTCCTCGCCGATACCGGCGCGACCGTGCTCGTCACGCTCAACGCCCTGAGGCTACTTGCGTTCTTCCGGAGGGCGTGACGCCGAGAAGGTACGCCGCCCTTTCCCTCCCCCCTTGCGGGGGAGGACAGGGAGGGGGGGCAGCTTGGCGGGCCGCAGTGCGCCTGCGTCACGACCCTCACCCCCACAGGGGTACGGGAGCCCCGTCAGCAGGGTTGGGTCAGCGCGAGGCCGCAGCCGTCGAGGAAGCGCAGCATCTTCTCGCGCCAGGGCGCGGTGTCGATCCGGCGCTCGGCGAGCCAGGCCGGGTCGTAGTAGGTGGAGCTGTAGCGCTCGCCCGCGTCGCACAGCAACGTGACGACGGAGCCGCTGCGGCCGGCGGTCATCATTTCGCTGACGATGGTGGCGACGGCCCACATGTTGGTGCCGGTGGAGCCACCGACGCGCCGGCCGAGGAGTTCGCTCGTCACCTGCATGGCTGCGATGCTCGCCGCATCCGGCACGGCGATCATCCGGTCCACCACCTCGGGCACGAAGGACGGCTCGGCGCGCGGCCGGCCGATGCCCTCGATGATGCAGTCGCAGCGCTCGAGCTCCCTGAGGCTGCGGTCAGCATAATGGCGGTGGAAGATGGAGCCCTCGGGATCCGCCACGCACAGGCGCGTCGCGTGCTTCTGGTAGCGGATGTAGCGCCCGAGCGTCGCCGAGGTGCCGCCGGTGCCGGCCCCGCACACGAGCCAGGCCGGGATGGGCGCCGGCTCGAGGCGCATCTGCGTGAAGATGGATTCGGCGATGTTGTTGTTGCCGCGCCAGTCCGTCGCCCGCTCCGCATAGGTGAACTGGTCGAGATAGTGGCCGCCGGTTTCCTCTGCGAGGCGGCGGGCCGTCTCGTAGACGGCCTTCGGATCGTCGACGAAATGGCTCTCGCCGCCATGGAAGGCGATGGCCGCCACCTTCTCCGGCGAGGTCGAGCGCGGCATCACGGCGATGAAGCGCAGGCCGAGCAGCCGGGCGAAATAGGCTTCCGACACCGCGGTCGAGCCGCTCGAGGCCTCGACCAGCGTCGTCGCGGGGCCGATGCGGCCGTTGCACAGGCCGTAGAGGATGAGCGAGCGGGCGAGCCGGTGCTTGAGGCTGCCGGTGGGATGGCTCGATTCATCCTTCAGGTAGAGCGTGATGCCGGGCGCCCTGGGCAGGTCGAGCCGCACCAGATGCGTGTCGGCCGAGCGGTTGAAATCCGCCTCGATGCGGGCAATCGCCTCGTTGAGCCAGGCGCGGCTGCAGATGCCCGCCGCGAGGGCGGACGGAAGTTCGTCGGCAGGATGGGTTCTCATGCGGCAAGACTAGTCGTCGATCGGCGCAAAGGGATTGCTTTGTGGCGCCCGTCCGCCCCGCTCGGGGGAATGGCATTCTCCCCCGGAGCGCCGCCGCGGGTCATCCTTGCGCTTTTGCGGCGCACCATCCGCCGTGATCGATAAAAAGCCGCCGGCCGGATGCGTCGGATCCGGCCGGCGGCGGCTGAAGGCTGCGCCCGTTGTGGCGCTTGTCAGACCCCCCTCCGGGTCTTCGCCGAAAGAAAAAGCATCAACCGTGCCAACTGCGACGCGGCCGGAAAGAGCCGGGTTTCCGTGCGCCTGCCCGGCCTGGACAATGCCGGAGGCGCCCGAAAAGGCGTCAGCTCATTTCGCAGCTGCACAATGCGGCGGCAGACGAAGCGCCGAAGTGGAGCGGGCCGCGATCAGCTCAGCATCTGGGTATCGCCGCAGATCGAGATGGCCTGGCCGGAAATGGTGCGTCCGCGCGGGCTCGCGAGGAAGACGATCTGGTCGGCGATCTGCTGTGGGGTGACGTAATCCTTGATCGAGGTGAAGGAGAAGGCGCGCTCCTCCATCTCCTTGAAGCTCAGGCCGCGCTGCTGGGCCTTGGCCTCCAGCACGCGCCGCTGCCGGTCGCCGGCGACGAGGCCGGGCAGGATGGCGTTGACGCGGATGCGGTCCCCCCCGAGCTCGATGGCGAGCGACTTGGTGAAGCCGATGACGCCCCATTTCGCGGCGGCGTAGGGCGAGCGCAGCGCGAAGCCGAGGCGTCCCGCCACCGAGGCGAGATTGACGATGGAGGCGTTGCCGCTCTTCCTGAGGTGCGGCACGGCGAGGCGCGCGCAGTTGAACTGGCCGGTGAGGCACACGGCGACGCAGCGGTCCCAGTCCTCCGGGTTGATCTCGTCGACCTTGCCTGTCGGCCCGGCGATGCCGGCGTTGTTGACGAGCACGTCGAGCCCTCCGAGCGCGGCGAGGGCCTCCTCGAACAGCCGTGCGACCGAGGCCCGGTCCGCCACGTCGCAGGTGGAGCGCGTCAGGGCCGGATCGCTCCCGGCGAGCGCGTCGAGCGCCACCGTGTCGACGTCGCACACATGCACGCGGGCTCCCTCGCGCACGAAGGCGCGGGCGATTTCGAGGCCGATGCCGTTCGCGCCCGCTGTCACGAGTACACGCAGGCCCTTGATGTCGAGATCCATTGCCCTCTCCGTTCCGTCCCTTTGGTTCGTCAGTCCGCGAGCTGCCCGCGGGAGATGATGAAGTCCGCCGCGTTGCGGATGTCCTCGGCGATGGCGGCGCGGGCCGCCGCGCCGTCCTTCGCGATGATGGCGGCGAGCGCCGCGGCGTGCCGCTCCCGGGCCCCGCCGCTCGTCAGCCGGTCCGGATTGGCCCTGAGGTCGAGGTTGAGGATCGGCCCGACCTTGAGCCACAGCCCGCGGATGATCTCGACGAGGATCGGCGAGCGCGCCGCCCCGTAGATCGCGAAATGCAGGTTCTTGTTGAGCTCGACCGACAGTGGCGCGTCGGGCTTCTCGGCATGGCTCTCCAGCCGGAAGGCCTCCTCGCAGCGGCCGATGGCGGCCAGGTCCTCGTCGTCGCGCAGCAGCGCCGCCTGCTCGGTGGCATAGCCCTCGATCTCGATGCGCACGCGCGCCAGGTCGCGGAATTGCTCGGTCGTCATGATCGGCACGCGCACGGCCCGGTTGGGCGCCACTTCGAGCGCCCCGTCCGCCACGAGACGGCTCACCGCCTCGCGCACCGGCATCATCGAGACGCCGAGCGCCTCGGCCGCGCCGCGCAGCGAGAGCTTGTCGCCCGGCGCGAGGCGGCCGGAGACGAGAAGCTCGCTCAGTTGCGCATAGGTCCGGTCGCCCAGGGTCTGGCGGGCAAGCGGCGCGATCTCGTTGAGGGCGGGGGCGAGCGGCAAGGGTAACCTCAAAAAAGACTCGACATCAGCCGAGACATGGGAAAATCTAACTGTGATCACAGATCACGGCAAGCGCCGAACGCATCCGCTCAGAGATGCGACGCCTGCGGGGCTTCAGGCCCAAGTGATTGGAGACGATCGATCGGCCACCGGGTGAGCGCATCGGGCGGCAGGTTGATCGGGGGATGGAAAACCACGCCGCAGGAAGCGGCCAAAGCCCAAGGGGGAGGTCATGACAGTCAAGGATCATCTGTCCCGTCGCGGTCTGCTGAAGGGGGCGGCCGGCACCGCGCTCGTCGCCGGGCTCGGCATGCCGGCCATCGTGCGTGCCCAGTCCGACGTCATCCGCTTCGGCCACCTCACCCCGCGCACGGGCTTCCTCGGGCCGCTCGGTGAATATGCGGTCATGGCGGCCGATCTGGCGGTGGAGGAGATCAACGCCGCGGGCGGCATCCTCGGCCGCAAGGTCGAGATCCTGAAGGAGGATTCGGTCAATCCCCAGACGGCCTCGACCAAGGCCGAGCGCATGGTGGAGCGCGACAAGGTGACCTGCATCGTGGGCGAGATCTCCTCGGCCTCCTGCCTCACCATCGCCCAGGTCGCCCAGCGCACGAAGACGCTCTTCGTCAACACCGGCGGCAATTCGGACGCATTGCGCGGCAAGGACTGCAAGCGCTTCATGTTCCATGTGGAATCGCAGAATTCCATGTATGTGAAATCGGTCGGCCGCTCGTTCATGCAGGAGGGGCTGGTCAAGGGCAAGAAGTGGTATTCGCTCACCGCCGACTATGCCTTCGGCCACGACCTGCTCTCGGTCGCCAAGCGCTTCATGGAGGCGAACGGCGGCGAGTTCGCGGGCGACGACCTCGTGCCGACGGACGCGACCGACTTCTCCGCCTATCTCATCAAGATCCGCTCGGCGAGCCCCGACCTCGTGGTGCTGAACCTCGCCGGCGCGCAGATCACCAACTTCCTCAAGCAATATGCCGAGTTCGGCCTCACCTTCCCGATCGGCGGCTTCGGCTTCGATACGGCGCTCGCCTGGGCGGCCGGCAAGGGCAATTTCGTCGGCACCTGGCCGGTGGTCTGGCACCATCTCCTCGAGACGCCCGGCTCGAAGGCCTTCACCGAAGGCTTCGTCAAGAAATACGGCAAGCCGCCGGAGAACCAGGCCTGGGGCGACTACATCGCGCTCAAGATCATCGCCCAGTCGATGAACGAGCTGAAATCGACGGAATCGCTGCAGCTCGTCGAACATTGGGAGAAGGGCGCCAAGTTCGACGTGCTGAAGACGCGCGAGGGCTATTTCCGCGATTTCGACCACCAGCTCATGCACGAGATGTATGCCGTGACAGCCCTGCCGGCGGACAAGGTTGAGAACCAGTGGGACATCTTCACCTCGTCCGGGCCTGTCCCTGGCCCCGACGAGCCGCTCGACGCCATCGCCGCGACGCGCGAGGAGAATGCCTGCACCTTCCCGGCGTGAGGAGGAGCGCAACCGCCTCGCCGTGGGCTGGTTAAACGTGGTGGCGCGATGATCCCTTCCCTTTGGGGGAGGGTGGATCGGTCCGAAGGACCGAGACGGGTGGGGTTATGGCCGGGATATCGCTTGCGGTGTCCGCCGGTGGCCCTCTCCGTTGCTGCTTCGCGGCGCCACCTCCCCCTAAGGGGGAGGATCAGGCCGCCGGGACGCCAATGCCGATAGAGAGTTCAGGGTATGGCACGCCCCGCCGCCCAGCCGTTAACGACCGCCGGAGCATGACCTCGTGACCTTCACGCTCTTCCTGCAGCAGGTGCTCAACGGCCTGCTCGACGGTGTGTACTACCTTCTCATCGCGCTCGGCCTGTCGCTGATCTTCTCGCTCGGCGGCATCGTCAACCTGGCGCACGGCGCCTTCTATGCCATCGGTGCCTATCTCACGATCGTCCTGTCGCCCTATATCGGCTTCGGCGGCTCCTTCGTCGTCTCGCCGGTTGCGGTGGCGCTGCTCGGCGTCCTCATCGAGCGCGTCCTGTTCACGCGCTTCTACCGCACGGATCCGATCTATTCACTCCTGCTCACCTTCGGCCTCGCCATGGTCGCGGAGCAGGCGCTGCGCATGATCTTCGGCGCGCCGCCCTTGTCCTATTCCATCCCGCCGGCCCTGCGCGGGCAGGTGTTCATCGGCGACTTCATCTATTCCTACTACCGCTCGATGCTGCTCGTTGTCGCGGTGGCCTGTATCGCCGGGCTCTGGTTCCTCCTGCAGAAGACCGCCTTCGGCCGCGTGGTGCGGGCCGGCGTGCAGAACCCGGACATGGTCGGCGCGCTCGGCATCTCGCTGCAGCCCTACATGTCGGCCGTGGCCGCGCTCGGCATCGGCCTTGCGGGCCTTGCCGGCGTGCTGCTCGCGCCGATCTATTCCGTCCATCCCGCCATGGGCGCGGAGATCATCACGCCGGCCTTCGTCGTCGTCGTCATCGGCGGCCTCGGCTCCTTCTGGGGCGTCGTCGTCGCGGCGGTGCTCGTCGGCCTCGTCAAGGGACTGATGGTGGCGGTCGGCTATTCCGCCGGCTCCACGGCCGCCATCTACCTCCTCATGTTCCTCGTCCTCCTGTTCAGGCCGCGCGGCCTGTTCGGCGAGCGCATCACCCGCTTCGAGTGAGGCGCAGCACAATGCAGAAATATTCCTCGCTCGCCATCGCGGCCGTCGGGCTCATCGTCCTGCCGTCCGTGCTGCTCGCGCTCGGCCTCACCATGACCTCGGCGGCCGAGGTCGTCATCTTCGCCATCGCCTGCATGGCGCTCAACATCCTCGCCGGCCACACCGGGCTCATCTCCTTCGGCCATGGCGCCTGGTTCGGCATGGCGGCCTATGTCGCCGGCATTGCCCAGCGCGAGCTCTTCCCGGGCTCGTTCGTGGCGCCCGTCCTCCTCGGCCTCGGCGCCGTCCTCATCGTCTCGACGGTCTTCGGCTATCTCATCCTGCGCCGGCGCGGCGTCTATTTCTCGCTGATGACCCTGGCGCTCGCCGCCATGCTGCATGTCGTCGCCTTCCGCTGGACGGAGGTGACCGGCGGCGAGAACGGCCTCGGCGGCATCACGCGCCCGCAATGGTTCGGCATCGATTTCGAGAGCTCCACCGCCTGGTACTGGTTCGTCGCGGCCGTCGGCTTCCTCGTCGTCGTGCTGCTGTGGCGCTTCCACAACTCGCCCGTCGGCACCGTCCTCGTCGCCATCCGCGAGAACGAGCAGCGCGCACGCTTCCTCGGCTATGCGACGAACCGCTACAAGCTCATCGCCTTCGTCGCTTCGGCCGTCATCACCGGCCTTGCCGGCATGCTGCTGCTCTACAAGAACCGCATGACCTCGGCCGAGCCGATCTCGGTGGCCTTCTCCGGCGAATTGCTCGCCATGGTCGTCATCGGCGGCATGCGCAGCTTCCTCGGGCCGGCGCTTGGGGCTCTGTTCTTCATCCTCTTCCGTGAATTCCTGTCGATCTACACCGAGAACTGGCTGTTCTGGTTCGGCCTTCTCTTCGTCGCCTTCATCGTCTTCTCGCCCACCGGCCTCGTCGGTATCGGCGAGCGCCTTCTCGTGCCGTTCCGCAAGAAGACGGAGGAGGCCGCGGCGATGGCGGCGCGCAAGGTGGAGAACCTGCCGCTGCCGGAGTTCCTGAAGCCGGCCGAGCATTTCAACAGCGCGCTGCTCGAGGCGCGCGGCGTCGTCAAGCACTTCGGCGGCATCAAGGCCGTCCAGGGCTTCGACATCGCCGTCGAGGACCGCACCCTGCACGCGCTCATCGGCCCCAACGGCGCCGGCAAGACGACGGCCTTCAACCTCCTGTCCGGCATGTACGTGCCGGATGAAGGCACGATCACGCTCGCCGGCCGCTCCATCGCCGGCATGGCGCCGGAGGCCATCTGCCGAGCCGGCATCGGCCGCTCGTTCCAGATCACCAATCTCTTCCCGGCGCTCAGCGTCGAGGAGAACATCCGCCTCGCGGTTCAGGCGCGCCACCACGAGCGCTTCAACGTCTTCCGGGAGGCGCGCGCCATCGCCGAGATCAACGGCGAGACGACCGAGGTCGTGCGCTATCTCGGCGTCGCCGGCATCGAGCGCGCCGAGGCCGGCTCGCTCTCCTACGGTGGCCAGCGCCTGCTCGACATGGGGCTGGCGCTCGCGACGCGCCCGCGCATGCTGCTCCTCGACGAGCCGCTCGCCGGCCTCGCCGCGGCCGAGCGCGAGCGCATCGGCAACATCATCAAGCGGCTTTCGGCGGACGTGCCGGTGCTGCTCGTCGAGCACGACATCGACCGCGTCTTCAAGCTCGCCGACCATGTGACGGTGATGAACGACGGGCGCTTGCTGCTCGACGGCACGGTGGAGGACGCGCGTTCGAGCCCGAGGGTGCAGGAGGTCTATATCGGCTCCGGCGCCGCCCATGTCGCGGCCAGGCCCCGCGAGACGGCGGCGCGCCCTGAGCCGATCCTGACGCTCCGCGACGTCCACACCTATTATGGCAAGAGCCATATTCTGAACGGCGTCGGCTTCACCGTGCACGAGAACGAGATCGTGGCGCTGCTCGGCCGCAACGGCGCCGGCAAGTCGACGCTGCTGAAGTCCCTCGTCGGCATCGCCCCGGCTGCGCGCGGCTCCATCAGCCTCGCGGGCGAGGAACTCCTCGGCCGCCCCTCGGCGGAGGTGGCGCGCCTCGGCATCGGCTATGTGCCGCAGGGGCGGGGGCTCTTCGCCGGCATGACGGTGGCAGAGAACCTGGAGCTCGGCCGCCTCAAGCGCCGCACCGGCAACGGCATCCACTGGGATCTCGAGCGCATCTACGACTATTTCCCGCGCATCCGCGAGCGGCTCGACACGCCGGCGGACTACCTCTCCGGCGGCGAGCAGCAGATGGTTGCCGTGGCGCGGGCACTGTCGGGCGACGTGCGCGTGCTCCTGCTCGACGAGCCCTTCGAGGGCCTCGCCCCGGCGGTGGTCGAGCAGCTCTTCGAGAGCTTCGATCGCCTGCGCAAGGAGGTCGCCATCATCATCGTCGACCATCACCTCGATCTCGCGCTCGCCCTGTCCGACCAGACGGTGGCGCTGGAGCGCGGCGAGGTCATCCACGCCGGCCCGTCGAAGGCGCTGCGCGAGGATCTCGACCTGCGCCGCAAGGTGCTGTGGTTATGAGGAGGCAGCGGTGCCGAGGGGCAGGCTATCCCTCCCCCCTTGTGGGGGAGGGTAGGGAGGGGGGGGCGTATGAAGGATGCGATGTCCTTTCGGCAGGACCCCACCCCTGCCCCTCCCCACAAGGGGGAGGGGGCCAGCCGCTCGCGCTGCTTGAGAATTGAGCTGGGAGAACCTGACACATGCCGACCGCCGCCATCGTGGGAGCAGGCCTCATCGGCCGGGCCTGGGCCATCGTCTTTGCTCGTGCCGGCTGGGACGTGCGCCTGTGGGATCCGCATCGGCCGACCCTCGCCGAGGCGCCGGCGCTCATTGCCCGTGAATGCGAGGAACTTGCCCGCCACGGGCTCGTCGACGATGTGGCAGCCGTCGCCGCCCGGGCGCACGTCGCCGCCTCCCTTGCCGAAGCGGTGGGCGAGGCGGACATCGTGCAGGAGAACGGGCCGGAGAAGGTGGAAGCCAAGCGCGCCATCTATGCCGATCTCGACCGGCTGGCGCGGCCCGATGCCATGCTCGCCTCCTCGACCTCGGCCATCGTCGCCTCGCTCTTCACCGAGGATCTGCCCGGCCGGGCGCGCTGCCTCGTCGCCCATCCCGTCAATCCGCCGCATCTCGTGCCGGTGGTGGAATTGTGCGGCGCGCCCTGGACGGCGTCCGAGACGATGGAACGTGCCCGCGCCATCTACGAGGCCGTCGGCCAGGTGCCGGTCACGGTCAGGAACGAGATCGACGGCTTCATCCTCAACCGCCTTCAGGGCGCGCTGCTGGCCGAGGCCTTCCGCCTGGTCGAGGAGGGCTATGTCTCGCCGCAGGACCTCGACCACACGGTGAAGGATGGGCTCGGCCTGCGCTGGTCCTTCATCGGCCCGTTCGAGACCATCGAATTGAATGCTCCCGGCGGCATGGCCGATTACTGCGCACGCTACACCGGCTTCTACAAGCGCCTCGCGGCCGACCCGGCCCGCCCGGAGGTCTACGACCCGGAGAACGTCGAGAAGGTCCTCGCCGCCTGGCACGGCTCGGGTGATCCGTCCCGCATCGCCGCGCGCAGCGAATGGCGCAACCGGCGCCTCGCCGCGCTCGCCGCCCACAAGAAGAGCCAGCCCGGTGACCCCTGATCCTTTTTCCCGACCAGTCGGAGTGTCCATCATGGCCCGTAAAGTCATCATCACCTGCGCCGTCACCGGCGCCATCCACACGCCCTCCATGTCGCCCGCCTTGCCGGTGACGCCGGAGGAGATCGCGGACGCCGCCATCGGCGCCGCCGAGGCGGGGGCGGCCATCGTCCACCTGCACGCCCGCAACCCTGAAACCGGCCAGCCCGACCAGTCGGCCGAGGCCTTCGAGCCCTTCCTCAAGATCATCAAGCAGCGCTCCGACTGCGTCGTGAACCTCACGACCGGCGGCGCGCCCTACATGACCGTCCAGGAGCGCGTGAAGCCCGCCGCGACGTGGAAGCCCGAAGTCGCCTCGCTCAACATGGGCTCCATGAACTTCGGCCTCTTCGGCATGCTGAACCGCTTCAAGGACTTCAGGCACGAGTGGGAGGAGAAGCACCTCGGCAACAAGGACATCGTCTTCCGCAATACCTTCCAGGACATCGAATACGTGCTGCGCACGCTGTCGGATGCCGGCACACGCTTCGAGTTCGAGTGCTACGACACGGCCCATCTCTACAACCTGGCGCATTTCCTCGACGCCGGCCTCGTCAAGCCGCCGCTCTTCGTGCAGACGGTCTTTGGTCTCCTCGGCGGCATCGGCGCCCATCCGGAGGACGTGCAGCACATGAAGCGCACGGCTGACAGGCTCTTCGGCGACAAGTACCAGTGGTCCGTGCTCGGCGCCGGACGCAACCAGTTGCCGATCGCAGCGATGGCCGCCGCCATGGGCGGCAACGTGCGCGTGGGGCTCGAGGATTCCCTCTGGGCCGGGCCCGGCAGGCTCGCTGAATCGAACGCCGAACAGGTGCGCCTTGCCCGCCAGATCGTCGAGGGCCTCGGCCTCGAGATCGCGACGCCGGACGAGGCGCGCCAGATCCTCGACCTCAAGGGCGGCGATCAGGTCGGCTTCTGAAGTGTTGCAGCAAAGCCTTATGGCTGTGGCGAAGTTGTGCGGCCTGCCTCTTCTTGCTTGCGCCCGGCAGGTCGCTCATGTCGAATGGCGCCACCTAAGACTCAAGGAGGTTCCATGCCGCGCTTCGTTGTGGCGCTTGCTGCTACGGGCTTTGCCCTCACGCTCGCCGCCTGCAATCTGTCACGCTCGGGCGTGGATGGAGACATCCCGTCCGGCACGCCGAAATATGTCGAGGATCAGTTGATGCAAACGCCGCTGCCGCGTGACGATCGCTTCGGCGGTGACGTGCTGGGCAACGGCCGCGGCTACTGATCCCGCGCGCGGCTGGAAGGCCGATCCACCGTCGGCAATATTCGAGATTCGAGAACCCGGAGGTCGCGCCGACCTCCGGGTTCTTTCGTTTCAGCCGAGCGCCCTGAGGTGCCGGATCGGCCGGCCGGGTGCCAGCGTCTCGGCGGCCGCGACGATGGCCTGCGTGTCGATGCCGTAGTGCCGGTAGAGATCGGCGAGGCTGCCCGTCTGGCCGAAATGCTCCACCCCGAGCGAGCGGGTGCGATGGCCGCCGACGGCGCCCAGCCAGGCGAGCGTCGCCGGGTGGCCGTCAAGCACGCTGACGATGCCGCAATGCGGCGGCAGCTTCTCGAACAGCCGCTCGACATGGCTCCGCGCGTGCACGAGGCCGCGCTCCCGGGCCCGGCTGGCCGCCGTCCAGCCGGCATTGAGCCGGTCGGCCGAGGTGACGGCGAGCAGGCCGACGTCGCGCCGGTCCTCCGCCATCAGGCCCACCGCGGCGATGGCTTCCGGCGCGATGGCGCCGGCATAGGCGACGACGATCTCCGCATTCGGCCCCGGCTCGCGCAGCCAGTAGGCCCCGTCGATGATGTCGCGGGCAAGATCCGCGCTCATCGTGCGCTGCGGCTGGGCGAGAGGCCGCGTTGACAGGCGCAGGTAGACTGAGCCGCCGGTCTCGTCGCGCAGCCATGAGCGGGCGGCGCTGCCGTCCTCGTCCGCGGCTTCGCCGCTGCGCTGCATGTAGTCGAAGGCAAAGCGCATGATGACGGAAAGCTCGTCGACGAAGGCGGGCTCGAAGGCCGCGAGCCCGTCCTGCGCCATGCCGATGAGCGGCGTCGCGATCGACTGGTGCGCCCCGCCTTCCGGCGCCAGCGTGATGCCCGCGGGCGTCGCCGTGAGCAGGAAGCGCGCATCCTGGTAGCAGGCATAGTTCAGCGCATCGAGCCCGCGGGCGATGAAGGGGTCGTAGAGCGTGCCGACGGGCAGGAGCCGCTCGCCGAACAGGCTGTGCGACAGGCCGAGCGCCGAGAGCATGATGAACAGGTTCATCTCGGCGATGCCGAGCTCCATGTGCTGGCCCTTGGGCGAGAAGTCCCAGTTGAAGGTCGAGGGAATGCGCTCCTGCCGGAAGGTGTCGGCCATCGCCTCGCGCGCGAAGAGCCCGCGCCGGTTGACCCACGGCCCGAGATTGGTCGACACGGTCACGTCCGGGGAGGTGGTGACGATGCGCTCGGCGAGCGCCGTGTCCGAGCGGGCGAGCTCGTTGAGCACGAGGCCGAAGCCCTGCTGGGTCGATATCTCCGCCTGCTTCGGCGCTGGCAGCTCCGCCGGCACGGGCACGCGCGGAGCGGTGAGCCGCCGCGCCCCGCGGGCGTTGAACGGCACGGCGTCGAGGAAGGCCTGCAGCTTGCGCGCATCGACGCCGAGGCCCTCGAAGTGGTCCCACTCGTGCCCCGGGCGGATGTTCATCGCCTTGCGGAAGCCCTCCATCTGGGCCGGCGTCATCAGCCCGGAATGGTTGTCCTTGTGCCCGGCGAGCGGCAGGCCGAAGCCCTTGATCGTATAGGCGATGAAGACGACCGGCTTGTCGTGCGCCTTCGCCGCCTCGAAGGCCGCGATGAGCGAGGGCAGGTCATGGCCGGCGAGGTTCGTCATCAGCCGTGCCAGCGCCTCGTCGCTGCGCCGCTCGATGAGCGCGGTGACCGGCCCCTGGTCGCCGATGTCGTCGAGGAGGCGCTTGCGCCAGGCCGCGCCGCCCTGGAAGGTCAGCGCCGAATAGAGCTGGTTGGGGCAGGTGTCGATCCAGCGCCGCAGCGCCTCGCCGCCCTTCTCGCGAAAGGCCTCCTCCAGCAGCGAGCCGTATTTCAGCGTCACCACCTCCCAGCCGAAGGCCGAGAATAGCGCCTCGAAACGCGAGAACAGCCCCTCGCGGATGACGGCATCGAGGCTCTGGCGGTTGTAGTCGATGATCCACCAGCAGTTGCGGAGGCCCTGTTTCCAGCCCTCGAGCAAGGCCTCGAAGATGTTGCCCTCGTCCATCTCGGCGTCGCCGATGAGGGCGACCATGCGCCCCTCCGGCCAGTCCTTCGCCCAGCCGTGCGCCTTGACGTAGTCCTGCACCAGCGAGGCGAACAGCGTCTGCGCCACGCCGAGCCCGACCGAGCCCGTGGAGAAGTCGACGTCGTCGATGTCCTTGGTGCGCGAGGGGTAGGACTGCGCGCCCTTGTAGGCGCGGAAATCGGCGAGCTTCTCCTTGCTCTGGTGGCCGAGGAGATACTGGATGGCGTGGAAGATGGGGCTCGCGTGCGGCTTCACCGCCACCCGGTCTTGCGGCCTCAAGGCCGAGAAGTAGAGCGCCGTCATGATGGTGGCGAGCGAGGCGGAGGAGGCCTGGTGCCCGCCGATCTTGAGCCCGTCCTCGTTGTCCCGCAGGTGGTTGGCGTTGTGGATGGTCCACGTCGCCAGCCACAGCACCTTCTTCTCCAGCGCGGAGAGATGGGCGAGGCGCTCGTCCGTCATGGCAGTCCCTCTGTCGTTCTGGGCGGCGGCGGCCGCGACAGGGTTAGCCTAGGGCGCGCAACGTGGCATAACTTGCCAAATTTGCCAGCGCACGTTCAAATCATGGCAATTATAGAGAGAAGATCTGGCTCCTGCGATGAAAAAACGCCACGTCGTCCTCGACGACATCGACCGGCGCATCCTCGCCGCCCTGCAGGCGGACGGGCGCACGACCATCCAGGCGCTGGCGGAGCGGGTCGGCCTCACCACCTCGCCCTGCCTGCGCCGCGTGCGCCTGCTCGAGGAGGCCGGCGTCATCCGGGGCTATGTCGCGGTGGTCGACCAGGCAGCCGTCGACCTGCGGGTCAGCGTCTTCATCTCCATCAAGCTCGAGCGCCAGCGCGAGGAGGAGCTCGACCGCTTCGCCGCCACCGTCTCCCGCTGGCCCGAGGTGATGGAATGCTACCTCATGACCGGCCAGCGCGATTACCTGATGCGCGTGGTCTGCGCCGACCTGCCGGCCTACGAGCGCTTCCTCAAGGAGAAGCTGACGCGCCTCGACGGGGTCGCCTCCATCGAGTCGAGCTTCGCGCTGGAGCAGGTCAAGCACACCCACGTGCTGCCCCTGCGCTGATGGCCGCTCACCGGAAGCGCTGCACGTGCTCGATGAGCGCGCGCAGCTTCGGGGCGACGTTGCGGCGGCTCGGGTAGTACAGGTAGAAGCCGGCGAAGCGCGGGCAGAAATCTTCCAGGAGAGGAACGAGCTCGCCCCGCTCGATGAAGGGACGAAAGCTCTCTTCCATGCCGAAGGTGATCCCGGCGCCGGCAAGGGCGAGCTTGATCATCAGCGCCATGTCGTTCGTCGTGATCTCCGGCGCGACGGCGACGCTGAACTCCTTGCCGTCCTCGGCGAACTCCCACCGGTAGGGCACGACCCGCGGGGCCGGGCGCCAGCCGATGCAGCGGTGGCGGGCGAGCGCGGCCGGATGCGACGGCAGGCCGAAGCGGTCGCGATAGGCCGGCGCGCAGACCGCGAGCTGCCGCTCGTCCCCGGCGATCGACACGGCGATCATGTCCTGCTCGATCACCTCGCCCAGCCTGACACCGGCGTCGTAGCCCTCGGCGACGATGTCGAACTCCTCGTCCGTCACCGTGATGTCGAGCTGGATCTCGGGATTGTCCTCGGCGAAGCGCGCCAGGAAGGGCCCGGACAGGAAGCGCTCCGCGATCGAGGAGACGGCGAGCCGCAACTGGCCGCGCGGCCCCGCCCGCAGGTTCCCGGTCGCCTCGACGGCGGTGCGCATGTCGGCGATCGCCGGGGCCACCTGCGCATGGAGGCGCTCGCCCGCCTCCGTCAGGCTGACGCTGCGCGTCGTGCGCTGCACGAGGGCGATGCCGAGCGTCTCCTCGAGCCGCCGGATGGTCTGGCTGACCGCCGAGCGGGTGACGCCCAGGCGGTCCGCCGCAGCCCGAAAACTGCGCTCCTCCGCCACGAGTACGAAGACGGCGAGGGCATTGAGGTCCGGCTGCATTGGTTAGAATTTCTTTCCGCAATGGCAACGAATGAGCATGTTATCGCAACAATGGGGCAGTCCTACCTTGGTGGCAACCGCCGCATGGCGGCCGAACACCAACGGAAACGGGAGATTTGCATGTCCCTCGACAAGGTCGTCCTCATCACCGGCGCATCGAGCGGCATCGGTGCCGCCATTGCCCGGGAGCTCGGCGCTGCCGGCGCCAAGGTCGCGCTGGGCGCCCGCCGCACCGACCGGATGGAGGCCCTCGCCGAAGAGATCCGGTCGACGGGCGGGGCGGCGATGGTGCGCCGCCTCGACGTCACCGACCGCGCCGATGTCGCCGCCTTTGCCGAGGCCGCGCGCGAGACCTTCGGCCGCGTCGACGTCATCGTCAACAACGCCGGCGTCATGCCGCTCTCGCTGATGGCTTCGCTGAAGGTCGACGAGTGGGACCGCATGGTCGACGTCAACATCAAGGGCGTGCTCTACGGCATCGCCGCCGTGCTGCCCGAGATGACCGGCCGCGGCTCCGGCCACATCATCAACATCGCCTCCATCGGCGCGCTCGCCGTCTCGCCCACGGCCGCCGTCTATTGTGCCACGAAATATGCCGTGCGGGCCATCTCGGACGGCCTCAGGCAGGAGCACGACAGCATCCGCGTCACCTGCATCCATCCGGGCGTGGTCGAGAGCGAACTCGCCGATTCGATCACCGACCCCGTGGCGGCCGAGGCGATGAAGACCTATCGCGCCATCGCCCTCAAGCCCGACGCCATCGGCCGGGCCGTCCGCTACGCCATCGAGCAGCCGGACGATGTCGACGTCAACGAGATCGTCGTCCGCCCGACGGCGACCAGGTGAGGGAGGCGAGAATGACCTTTGCTGCACGTTCGACGTATGGGCCGGCCGCCGCGGCGTTCCTGCTCGCCGCGGCCCCGGGGGCTGCGGTTGCCGAGACGACGCAGGAGCGCCTGCGGCGCGGCGATGCCGTCGTCAGGGGCCTGAACAACGGTGCCCCGCAGGCCGTGCTGGAGGGCATGCGGCGGGAGTTCCCGTTCCTCGCCGAAGCGACGGAGGGCTATGCGCTGGGCGATGTCTGGTCCCGGCCCGGCCTCGACAACCGCACGCGCCAGCTCGCCGCCGTCGCAGCCTTCGCCGCCATGGGTGAGCCTGGCTTCATGAAGGTCCATGCCGGCTACGCGCTCAACATCGGCGTCTCCGAGGAAGAGCTGAAGGAGATCATCTACATGGTGACCGTGCCGGCCGGCTTTCCCCGGGCGATCGCCGCCTCCCGGGCCCTGGCGGAGCTGTTCGCCGAGCGCGCCGCTTCCGGCCGCAGCCCCGAGGAGTGATGCCATGAACCATCGCCTGACGCTTTTCGCCGCCGCGCTGCTCGCAGGCGCGGCACTCCTCCCAGCCCAGAAAGGCCTTGCCCAGATGACCCCGCAACCGGAGCAGCCGGTGGCCCCGCCGGCCGAGAGCCACCCTTACGTCGGCATGTGGGTCACCGCCGACGGCCACATTCGCCACAACCTGCTGCCGAACGGCCGCTATGACGAGGCGCGCGGCGCCCGCGAGAGCGCCTATCAGGGCCGCTACGAGGTGCGCGGCAACCACATCGACTATTGGGACGATACCGGCTTCACCGCCGACGGCGAGTTCATCGACGGCGTCCTCCATCACGGCGGGATGATCCTCTACCGGAAGGAGTAGCGTCCGACGCGGCGCCCCGCCGCAGCGGGCGGCGGGCTCGACGGCGTCTGAAAGCGTGAAAGGGAAAGCTGGTGCGGGCGGTCGGACTCGAACCGACAAGGATTGCTCCGGCGGATTTTGAGTCCGCTGCGTCTACCAATTCCGCCACGCCCGCACATTTCCGCCGGCGTGAGCCGGGGCGCGGCGGATCATAGCGGCGGCGCAACGCCGGTCAATGCATTAGAAAGGATTGCCACGACATATCGATGTGCGAGGCTTTGTGCCGGTGCGGCTCGTTGGCCGATGGACAAGCGCCCGCCCGCCCGGTAAGCGAAGCCGATGTTCCGACGCCTCTACGACTGGACGCTCTCACTCGCCGGCCGGCCCCGCGCCACCTGGGCCCTCGGCGCGGTTTCCTTTTCGGAGAGCTCGTTCTTTCCCGTGCCGCCCGACGTCGTCTTGGTGCCGATGGCGCTGGCGCGGCCGGACCGGGCCTGGTTCTACGCCATGGTCTGCACGGTCACCTCGGTCGCCGGCGGCCTCCTCGGCTATGCGATCGGGGCCTTGCTGTACGATTCGCTCGGGCTGTGGCTCATCCAGCTCTACGGCTACGGCGACAAGGTGGAGACCTTCCGCAGCGCCTATGCGGAATACGGGCACTGGGTCATCCTGCTGAAGGGGCTCACACCGATCCCCTACAAGCTCGTCACCATCACCTCGGGTTTTGCCGGCTACGACCTCTTCTGGTTCATGCTCCTGTCCATCGTGACGCGCGGCGCCCGCTTCTACCTCGTCGCCGGGGTGATGCACCGCTTCGGCGGCCCCATCCGGCGCCTGCTCGACGAGCACCTGACGCTGGTGGCGTCCATCGTCATCGTGGGCATCGTCGGCGGCTTCGCCGCCGCGGTCCTTCTCTTCTGACGCCGGTGGCTTCAGCCGATCGTGAGATGCAACCCGATGTGACCTGTGGCCATCTGCGCCACATGGAAGGACAAGGCGTCCGGGACGGCGCCGACGGAGGACGAGGCGGATGAACGCACTGGCCGAGTTTCTGGCGAGCCCGCGGCGCGTCGCGCTCGCCGTCCTCCTCGCCGCGGCCGCGACCATCGGCGGCGCGCTCGTCTTCGAGCACGGCTTCGGCCTGCGGCCGTGCCCGCTCTGCCTCATGCAGCGCAATCCCTATTATGTGGCGATGCCCATCGCCCTCGGCCTCGCCCTGCTGCCGCCCCGGCCGGCACTGGAGCGGGCGAGCGGCGTCGGCCTGCTGCTGCTCGCCGTCGTCTTCCTCGTCAGCGCGGGCCTCGGCGCCTATCACGCGGGCGTCGAATGGGGCTGGTGGCTCGGGCCGAGCGACTGCGCCGGCACGGGCGGGGCGAGCCCCGAGGCGGTCGGCGACTTCCTGCAGAGCCTGCAGGGCGTGCGCGTCGTCAGCTGCACGGAGGCGGCCTGGCGCTTTCTGGGGCTGTCGCTGGCGGGCTGGAACGTGCTGATCTCGCTGGCCATTGCGGCCGTGGCGGCGCTCGGCGCGAAGGCGGCGCTGACGCGCGGCTGATCAGGGCTCGAGTTCGGTATCCCAGTAGAGATAGTCTAGCCAGCTGTCGTGCAGGTAGTTGGGCGGGAACTGGCGGCCGTTGTGGTGCAGGTCCTGCACGCTCGGGGCGTAGGGCAGCTGGCCGGGCCACATCCCGACATCCTCGGGCAGGCGGTCGCTCTTCTGCAGGTTGCACGGGGAACAGGCGGTGACGACGTTGTCCCAGGTGGTCTGCCCGCCCTTCGACCGGGGAATGAGATGGTCGAATGTGAGGTCTTCGCGGGAGCCGCAATATTGGCAGGTGAAACGATCGCGCAGGAAAACGTTGAACCGGGTGAAGGCGGGTTGTCGTGACGGTTTGACGTAGGTCTTGAGGCAGACGACCGAGGGCAGGCGCATCTCGAAGCTCGGACTTCGGACCGTTCGGTCGTAGTGCGAGAGGATGTTGACCCGCTCGAGGAAGACCGCCTTGATGGTGTCCTGCCAGCCCCAGAGCGAAAGCGGGTAGTAGCTCAACGGCCTGTAATCGGCGTTGAGCACTAGGGCCGGACAGGCATCCGGCGACACCGTCGATTGAGGCACGTGCACCGTCACGGGGGCCTCCGCTGGTTGGGGACCTCGCACGTGACGTGCGAATCCGTCAGCAGAGATAGTCTATAAACCGTGTGACGGGCTTGTGAAGCGCCAAGATGGAGGCAAGGGGCTGCGTCATTGCCGCAGCCGCGCCTTGGCGGGCCACCCTCAGCGGGTCGGAACCGGGTGTTCGCCCCGATAGTCGTAGAAGCCGCGCTTCGTCTTGCGGCCGAGCCAGCCGGCCTCGACATATTTCACGAGGAGCGGGCAGGGGCGGTACTTCGAATCGGCCAGGCCGTCGTAGAGCACCTGCATGATCGACAGGCAGGTGTCGAGGCCGATGAAGTCGGCGAGCTGCAGCGGCCCCATCGGATGATTGGCGCCGAGGCGCATGGCGGTGTCGATCGATTCGACCGAACCCACGCCCTCGTAGAGGGTGTAGATCGCCTCGTTGATCATCGGCAAAAGGATGCGGTTGACGATGAAGGCCGGGAAATCCTCGGCCAGCGTGGCCGTCTTGCCGAGATTGGCGACGAACGCCTTCGTGGCCTCGAAGGTCGGGTCCTCGGTGGCGATGCCGCGGATGATCTCGACGAGCTGCATCACCGGCACGGGATTCATGAAATGAATGCCGATGAAGCGCTCCGGCCGGTCGGTCGTGGAGGCGAGGCGGGTGATGGAGATGGATGAGGTGTTGGTGCCGATGATGGTTTCAGGCGGCAGGGCGGGACAGAGCGCCTCGAAGATCTTGCGCTTCGTCTCCTCGTTCTCCGTCGCCGCCTCGATGACGATGTCGCAGCGGGCGAGGGCCTCGTAGGTGAGGGCCGGCGTGATGTGCGCCAGCGCCTTCTGCTTCTCGGCCTCGGTGATCTGGCCTTTCGATTCCTGGCGGGAGAGATTGCCGTTGATGGTCGCAAGCCCGGCGTTGATGCGCTCCTCGCTCAAGTCGTTGAGCGCGACGTCGTAACCGGCGAGCGCGCAGACATGGGCGATGCCGTTGCCCATCTGCCCTGCGCCGATGATGCCTACTGTCCGGATCCGCTGAGACATGAAGTCCAATCCATCCCTGTCGATACCTGCCGACTTTCGCCGGCCGGCGCGCGTGGCGGCTCTCCAAAGCCGTCAAGCGCGGCAGCCGGGGGCTGTCCCGCGCTCTGTTTTAATCACTCTCCGGGGCGAACGCCACGGAAACCGCTCGCGGCGGTTGCCGTGGCGCGCGCGTCAGCGGCCGATCTTCGCGAGCTCCTCGCCGAGTTCGGGCAGGGCGGTGAAGAGGTCGGCGACGAGGCCGTAATCCGCCACCTGGAAGATGGGCGCTTCCTCGTCCTTGTTGATGGCGACGATGACCTTGGAATCCTTCATGCCGGCGAGGTGCTGGATAGCCCCCGAGATGCCGACGGCGATGTAGAGTTCCGGCGCCACCACCTTGCCGGTCTGGCCCACCTGCCAGTCGTTCGGCGCGTAGCCGGCGTCGACCGCCGCGCGCGAGGCGCCCATGGCGGCGCCCAGCTTGTCGGCGATGGGCTCGATCACCTTGGTGAAGTTCTCGGCCGAGCCGAGGGCGCGCCCGCCGGAGATGATGATCTTGGCGGAGGCGAGCTCGGGACGGTCGGACTTCGACAGTTCCTCGCCCTTGAACGAGGAGAGGGCCGGATCCTGCCCGGCGGCGACCTGCTCGACCGGCGCCGAGCCGCCCTGGCCGGCGGCCTGGAAGGCGGCGGTGCGCACGGTGATGACCTTCTTGGCCTCGCTCGTCTCGACCGTCTGGATGGCGTTGCCGGCATAGATCGGCCGCTCGAACGTGTTCGGCGAGACGACCTTGGTGATCTCCGACACCTGCATGACGTCGAGGAGGGCCGCGACGCGGGGCATGACGTTCTTGCCCGTCGTCGTGCCGGGCGCGACGAGGGCGTCATAGCCGCCCGCGAGCGACACGATGAGGTCGGCGAGCGGCTCGGCGAGGCGGTGCTCGTAGAGCGGCGCATCGGCGAGAAGCACCTTCTCGACGCCCTCGAGCTTGGCGGCAGCCTCGGCCACGGCGCCGCAGCCGGCGCCGGCGACGAGGACGTGCACCGGCCCGCCGAGCGCCTTGGCCGCGGTGAGCGCCTTGGCGGTGGCGTCGTTGAGGGTCTTGTTGTCGTGCTTGGCGAGAAGCAGCGTCGTCATCTTAGAGAACTCCCGCCTCGTCCTTGAGTTTCTGCACGAGCTCGGCGACCGAGCCCACCTTGACGCCGGCCTGGCGCACGGGCGGCTCCGCCGTCTTCAGCACCTTGAGGCGCGGCGACACGTCGACGCCGAGCGTCTCGGGGCTCGTCTCGTCGATCGGCTTCTTCTTCGCCTTCATGATGTTCGGCAGCGAAGCGTAGCGCGGCTCGTTGAGGCGCAGGTCCGTCGTCACGATGGCCGGCAGCTTCAGCGTCAGCGTCTGCAGGCCGCCGTCGATCTCGCGCGTCACGTCCACGGAGCCGTCGCCGATCACGACCTTGGAGGCGAAGGTGCCCTGCGACCAGCCGAGGAGGGCGGCGAGCATCTGGCCCGTCTGGTTGGCGTCGTCGTCGATCGCCTGCTTGCCCATGATGACGAGGCCGGGCGCTTCCTGCTCGATGACCTTCTTCAGCACCTTGGCGACGCCGAGCGGCTCGGTGGCGACGTCGGTCTTGACGAGGATGCCGCGGTCGGCGCCCATGGCAAGGCCGGTGCGGATGGTCTCGGCCGCCTGCTGCGGGCCGATCGACACGACGACGATCTCGCTCGCCTTGCCCGCCTCCTTGAGGCGGATGGCCTCCTCGACGGCGATCTCGTCGAAGGGGTTCATCGACATCTTCACATTGGCGAGCTCGACACCCGAGCCGTCCGCCTTGACGCGGATCTTGACGTTGTAGTCTACGACCCGCTTCACGGGCACCAGGATCTTCATCGACTTGAGTCCTTTCGACCGAGGACCGACATGGGACGCCCTGCCGTCATGTGGCGGTGCAGCAAAGCTGCGCGACCGCCTGCCGCATCAACAGGCAACTTGCGTGGCGGGGGACCGTAACGAGCGCCGTTCGGGCTTGTCAACGCCGACGAGCGGCTAGGCGTCTCCGGTCTCGCGCGGCCCGTCGGCGATGCCGAGCAGCGGCTGGTCGCGGCGGCGCAACATGACGACCAGCACGGCCCCCATCGCAAAGCCGCCGATATGCGCGTACCAGCCGACCGAATCGTCCGACGCGGTGAGGGCCTGGAAGAGCTGGAAGGCAAACCACACGCCGATGGCCCAGTAGGCCCGCAGCCGAAGCGGGATGCGCGCGAAGAAGAGGCCCCACAGCCGGACGCGCGGATGCAGGATGAGATAGGCCGCGACGACGCCCGAGACCGCGCCCGAGGCGCCGACGAGCGGCCGTTCCGAGCCGGGGACGGCGAAGGCATGCGCTAGGCCCGCCGCGGTGCCGCACAGGAGGAAGAACAGGATGAAGCGGGCGTGCCCCATCGCGTCCTCGACATTGTCGCCGAAGACCCAGAGGAACAGCATGTTGCCGGCGAGGTGCAGGAAGGAGACGTGCAGGAAGAGGCTCGTCAGCAGCGTCGCCGGCTCCGGCACGAGCGGCAGCCCCTCCGGCAGGGAAAGGGCGCCGAAGAGCACGCCCGGAATGACGCCGAGCCCGGCGATGGCCCAGTCCGCCGGCAGGATGTCAGGATCGGCGAGAATCAGCAGGTAGCCGAGAATGCAGATGACGAGGAGCGCATAGGTGGCGTAAGGCGCCCTGAGATTGCGCATCGGCACGCCATCGTGCAGCGGCACAAACATGTGGAGCGCTCCGGCCCGGGGACGATCGGCGGCAGCGCCGCTCCCGGTACGCTCAGCGGTTCTGCCCGGGTATCCATAGCACGTCCGCCGCGCCCTTGTCGTTGGCGTAGCGTGCGGCGACGAAGAGGAAATCCGACAGGCGGTTGAGATATTTGACGACCGCCGGCGTCACCGGCTCGTCCGCGCGCGCGGCGAGCGCGGTCGCCTGGCGCTCGGCCCGCCGGCAGACGGTGCGGGCAAGGTGCAGCGCCGCCGCCGCTGGGCTGCCGCCGGGCAGGACGAAGGAGCGCAGCGGCGACAGATGCGCGTTCAGCTGGTCGATCTCACCTTCGAGCCGCGCCACCTGCGCGTCGAGGATGCGCAGCGGCTCGTAGGGCAGCGGCTTGCCGTCGTCCGGCGTCGAGAGATCGGCCCCGAGATCGAACAGGTCGTTCTGGATGCGCGCGAGCATGGCATCGAGCTCGGCATCCGCGCCCGTGTGCAGCCGCGCGAGCCCGATGCAGGCGTTCGCCTCGTCCACCGTGCCGTAGGCCTCGACCCTGAGGTCGTACTTCGGCCGCCGCGCGCCCGTGGCGAGGCCCGTGGTGCCGTCGTCACCGGTGCGGGTATAGATGCGGTTGAGGCGGACCATGGCCCCTCAGAAATGGTAGCTCAGCTTCGCACCGACATTGGTGAGGCCGCGATTGTCGTCGCACAGCCCGCCGTTGGAAAGATGCTCCACGGTGGCCAGCACGCTCCAGTTGGCGTCGAAGCGATAGCCGATGGACGCCGCCTCGCGGAACAGGAACCGGCAGCCGAGGGCGTCGCGCCCGTCCGGCACCACGTCGCCCACCTTGCCGTTGTGCACGGCGCCGCCGAAATCGAGTTCGATGAACAGCGCGTCCGTGATGTCGGCATGCCAGTTGAGGCCGGCGAAGACATAGCTCGTCTTGCCGCCGGTGTTGACGCTGACGCCGGCGTTGAAGGCGGGCAGCAGCATGTCGATGAGCGGATCGGGATTCGACCAGGGCTTGGCAAAGACGATCTCGCCCATGATGTCGACCGAGCCGTCCTCCTTGCCGCCCGGGTCGTGCGCGAGCACGCCGAGCCGCAGCTGCGAGACGAAGCTCGACAGGCTGTGGGACGTATCCGGAGCCTGGTAGATGGCCGGGGCGGGCGGCTCGAGGAGATCGGCGGCCTGCGCCGGAAGGCCCCAGAGGAACACGGCCGGCAGGAGAAGAGCAGCCCGAATGGAGCGGAGCAGGATCATCGGCACCAACGTCGCGAATGCCAGAAATGACAGGCGACCCGGGACGGAGCCTGCCAGCGAGGAGCGAACCAGCACCCCTCCCGCTCAGAGGCATGCCTGATCGTGATGAAATGGCATAAAGCGGAGCTGATCGCCGGGCAACCCTGAACCGGACATGGTTAGCAAAGTCTTACGCCAGTGTTGCAGATCTGCTGCGGTCGCCGTCAGAAGCCGCGCATCCACACGACGAGCATGATGATGATGATGGCGAGAAACTGCAGCAGCACCCGCAGGCGCATCAGGCGCTGCGAGCGCTCGGGGCTGCCCCCGCGCAGCATGTTGAAGAGCCCGAGGACGAGGACCACGGCGACGATGCCGACGGCCACGGAGACGAGTGTATTGGCGGTCATGTCTGTGCTTTAGAGCTCCCTTGCGCCGCCTCCAACCCCGCCCGCGCGGCAAGGCGCAGCGACCGATCGTCTCGCCGCTGCGTCCGGGATCGGCCTTCGTCGGTCAATTGCGACGCAGGAGGCGCTCCAGATAGTCGATTTCCTCGCCCGGCCGCGTCGGATCGCCGAGCCGCCGGCGCAGTTCGTCGAGAATGCGCCGTGCCCGCACCGCCGCTGATTCGTCCGCGCCCGGAATGCGCACGCGGCCGTCGGACCAGTCGCGATTGCGCGTCGGCCGGCCGAGGGGATCCTCGTTGCGCGGCCCGCCGGGGCCTGTCGCGCCCTGCTGGGGCGGCCCGTCGGAGCCGTCGGCCTGCTGCGGCTGGCCGTTGCCCTGCATCTGCTGGGCGAGGCCCTGCGCGCCGCGCTGCAGGGCATCGAGCGCCCGTCCCTGGGCATCGACGGCATCGCCGCTCTGCCCCTGGCCGAGCTGGCCTTCGGCCTCGCGCATCGCCTCCTCGGCCTCGCCGAAGCCGGGCTCGTCCTCAAGGCCGAAGTCGCGCATCCGGCGCCGCAACTCCTCGAGCCGCTCGCGCAACGCCTGCTGCCGGTCGGTGAGCCCCTGGCCGTCCTCGCCCTGCTGGCCGTCCTGTCCCGGCTGCGCCTGCTGGCCCTGATTCTCGCCTCGCTGACCCTGCTGGCCGCGCTGGCGCTGTCCGCCCCTGTTCTGCTGCGACCACGGCGCGCTCTGGCGATAGGTGTCGTCGCGCAGGTTGCGCTGGTCGCGCATCATCTCGTCGAGCTCGTTGAGGGAGCGGTTCATTTCCTGCGAGAACTGGTCGCCGCCCTGGTTGGGCCGCGCGGTCTGCAGGTTCTCCAGGATATTGCGCAGTTCGTCGAGCAGGCGCTGCGCGTCCGCCGTGGCGCCCTGCCGGGCCAGTTCCTCGAGCCGGTTGAGGAGGTTGTCGAGGTCCTGCGGCGTCACGGTGCGCGCATTGGCGTCCGGCCGCGCCTGGTTGGTCTGTCCGGGATTCTGCTGCATGCGCTGGGCGAATTCGCGCAGGAAGTTGTTCATCGCCTGGCGCAGTTCGTCCGTCAGGCGCCTGATCTCCTCCTCGTCCGCCCCGCGCTCCAGCGCCTGGCGCAGCGCCTCTTGGGCGGCGCGAAGATCGCGCTCGGCCTGCGACATGCCGCCGTCCTCGATCTGCAGCGCCATTGCCCACAGCAGTTCGGCGACGTCGAGGAGCTCTTCGTCGCTCTTGGCGGCAGCAAGGCGCGTGGAGGCGAGGCCGAGGCCGACATAGATCCCGAGCTCCGGCGTGAAGTCTTCCGGGGCGATGAGCAATGCATCGAGCGCCGTCTGCACCCGGTTGCGCTCGTCCGGCGCGAGCACGAGGTTGCGGCGCTGCTCGACGAGCGCCTTGGCGAGCGGCTTGGTGAAGGGCCGCTGCGGTAGCACGACGGTCTTCGTCTCGCTGCGTCCTTCCTGGCCCGCGTGGTCGCGGGCGACCAGCGTCATGGCCACGGTGGCGCCGGCCCAGGGGCTCGCGGACAGATCGTTCGTGGTGCGCGTGTCCTCGTCCGCCGCCGGGTCGATCGGCAGGGCGAGCGGGATGCGCGGCGGCGGCACCAGCGTACGTGCGCCCTCGCGTCCGAGCGGCGCGACGAGCGCCTCGGCGGTGTCGATGCCGTAGTCGTCGCGCATGCGGTAGGTGAGGGTGATGCTGCCGCGCGAATTGTTCTGCGGCTCGCCGGAGAAGGCGACCGTCGGCACCATGTCCGGCGTCGCCTCGATGACCACCCGGCTGGTGCCCGCCTGCGACGAGACCACGAGTTCGTCGTCCGCCTTTACCGTGAAGCGATGCTCGGTGAGCCCGGCGGGTGCGCCCCCGGCCGGCTTCTCGACGCTCGCCAGGCCACGGCCGGCGGAGACGGAAAGGTCGGCACTGCCGGCCGCCCGCACCACGACCGTGCTGCCGACGGGCGCCTTGGCCTGGCGCACGTCGCCGCCGCGCAGGTCGAGCAACAGCGGCGGCAGGCGCGTGTAGTGCGGCGGGTCGATCCAGCCGTCGATGCGGAAGGCCGGGCCGGTACCCTGCGGCGTCTGCCAGTCGAAGGCGGTCGTCAGGCGCGGCACGACGTCCGAGCCTGCGGCGATGAGCGCCGCCGCGAGCACGACGATGAGGCTGCCGCGCACGGCGAAGGGGTCGCGCGCCGCCATGCCCGGGCGCGGCGGCGCGACGCGCATCGAATCGATCGCCGCAGCGGCGCGCTGCCGGTGCGCGTCCCACAGGGCGAGGGTGCCGGGGTCGCTCGGCGTGCCGGCGAGGCTGTCGGCGAGCGCTGCGGCGGGCCGGTGCGGCGCCGGCGAATCGCGGTCGATGCGGGCGAGCGCGCGCTGCCGCGTCGGCGGGGAGATGCGCAAGAGCGGGACGAGCGAGGCAAGCAGCACCAGGGCGGCAAGGCCGACCCCGTAGGGCCGCGCGCCCGTGGGCAGCATGTCCCAGAGGCCGAGGAGCGACAGGATGAGGAAGACGATGACGGTGCCGAGCGGCCACCACAGGGCGGGCCACAGCGCTTCCCACCACAGGACCAGCCGGGCGCGCGTCGTCAGCGCGCGGAGCCGTTCATCGATCATGGGCCGTGCACGTGCGGGCACTCGTGCCGGGCTTTCGCTCATGCGGGTTCTCCACGCGCCGTCTCCGGCACAATGCCCCCACCGGCACGAAGGTTAACATGCCCGGGCGCGACGAGAACCCCGTCTCACGCCGATTTGTGGTTGAGCCAGCCGGGGATTCGGTCGAGGGCGATCATCTCCGCGACGCTCGGGCGCGGCCGCACGACGGCGGCATCGCCACCCCGCACCAGCACCTCCGGCACCAGCGGGCGGGTATTGTAGGTGGTGGCCTGCACCGCCCCGTAGGCCCCCGCCGTCATGACGGCGATGAGGTCGCCCGCCTTCACCTCCGGCATCCGGCGCCCGAGGGCGAGGTAGTCGCCGCTCTCGCACACCGGCCCGACGACGTCGGCCTTGATCTGTCCCGCATCTGGGGCCTGCACCACCGGGATGATGTCGTGGTGCGCCTCGTAGAGGGTCGGCCGGATGAGGTCGTTCATGCCGGCGTCGACGATGACGAAGGTCTTGCCCTCGCCGTGCTTCACGTAGACCACGCGCGTCACGAGGATGCCGGCGTTGCCGGCGATCATGCGGCCGATCTCGAAGACGAGCTCGAGGCCGAGGCCCCTGGTGTGGCGGGTGATGACCTCGGCATAGGCCTTCGGATCCGGCGGCGGCGGATCGTCGTGGCGATAGGGAATGCCGAGGCCGCCGCCGAAGTCGATGTGGTGCAGCTTGTGGCCCGCCGCCATCAGGTCGCGCGCCAGCTCGGCGAGCAGGGCTGCTGCGTTGTCGAACGGGGCAAGATCTGTGATCTGGCTGCCGATATGCATGTCCACCCCGCGCACGGCGATGCCGGGCAGGGCGGCGGCATGGGCATAGACTTCCCGTGCGCGGGAGATCGGGATGCCGAACTTGTTCTCGGACTTGCCGGTCGAGATCTTGGCGTGGGTCTTCGCGTCGACGTCCGGATTGACGCGCACCGAGATGGGCGCGACCTGGCCGCGCGACTGCGCCACTTCGGACAGGGCCTCGAGCTCCGGCTCCGATTCGAGGTTGAAGCACAGGATGCCGGCGTCGAGCGCCGTCGCCATCTCCTCCTTCGTCTTCGCGACGCCGGAGAAGACGATCTTGTGCGCCGGCACGCCGGCCGCGAGCGCGCGGGCGAGTTCGCCGGCCGAAACGATGTCCATGCCGGCGCCGAGATCGGCGAGCGTCCTGAGCACCGCCTGATTCGAATTGGCCTTCACGGCGTAGCAGACGAGTGCCTTCTCGCCGGCGAAAGCCTCCGCGAAGACGCGGTAGTGCCGGCTCAGCGTCTCGGTGGAATAGCAGTAGAACGGCGTCCCGACCTCGGCGGCGAGACGGGTGAGGTCGACGTCCTCGGCATGGAGAACGTCGTCACGGTAGGAGAAGTGGTGCATGGCCGGACGGGCCGCCGAAGCGGCCGCTCTTTCAAAGGATGGCGTCGAGGAAGAAGGGCTCGTTGGGACGCGGCTGCGCGACCGGCTGTTTCCTCGGCGTGCCGACGGGTGAGGGCGTCAGGCTCGCACCGCCGGTCGAGGTCTTCTCCTCCTGCGCCGGGGCGTTCGGGTCCGGCGGCAGTTCGAGCGCGCCGCGTCGGCCGCAGGCGGCAAGCGCAAGCGCGACGGCGAGGACGACGGCAAGGGAACGGACGGTGGGCAGCGGTGACGGCACGAAGGCATTCTCCGGGAAAACGGCGCGCACTATAGCGGAAGGATCGCGAAGCGCGAGCCCCAAACGCCGGCGATGGTACTGTCGCGCGGCCGAAGGCGCGATCCGCCACCTGCGCCCATCGGCCACGTCTTCGTGAGCGGCGACGGTCTGGATTTCGCCGCCGGCGCGCACTAATGCGCCCATGAGGTGATTGAGGAGAGGTGACAGACCCATGGCCGAGACCACGCCGCTCATCCGCCGGCCGCTGTTCGTCGTAGCCGTCCTCGGGGCCGCGGTCCTCGGGGTGGGGCTTGCCCTCACGACGGGCCGGCTCGTCGGCGGCAACGACGCTGCAGCCGCCCAGTGCGAGATGGCGCAGGCGACGCTCGACCGGCTGCGCCCGCTCGCCAAGGGCGAAGTGGCGGCCGTGAAGGTGCCGTCGACCCCGCAGGCCCTGCCGGCACTCGCCTTCGACGGGCCGGACGGCAAGCGCCTGACGCTGGCCGATTTCAAGGGCCGCACCGTCCTTCTCAATCTCTGGGCCACCTGGTGCGCGCCGTGCCGCCAGGAGATGCCGGCGCTCGACGCCCTCGAGGCCGACCTCGGCGGCGCCGATTTCGAGGTCGTCGCCGTCAATATCGACACGCGCGACCCTGAGAAGCCGCAGGCCTGGCTGAAGGACGCCGGCATCACGCGCCTCGCCCATTATCGGGACCCGGAAGCGAAGATCTTCCAGGAGCTCAAGTCCGCCGGCAAGGCCTTCGGCATGCCGACGACGCTCGTCGTCGGGCCGGAGGGCTGTGCCGTTGCCGAACTCGCCGGCCCGGCCGAGTGGCATTCGGACGACGCGGTGGCCTTGATCAAGGCAGCGCTCGGCCGCTAGCCGCCTTCGCCGGGGCGTGCCGCGAGGCAGGGATCGAGGATGACGAGGTCCTCGTCCGCCCGCTGGTAGCCGCCCGTCACGGCGACGACCTCGCCCGGCTGCATGCCGTTGGTGGAATAGGTGACGCAGAGCACCCGGACGTCCGGCTCCGTGCAGATGCCGAGATAGGCCAGCGCCCCGTCATGCTCGACGAGCGACAGCGGCCCGACGGCTCCGAAGTCGATGCGGGCCGTCTCCTCCGGATCGGGCGCGTCGCGGATGAGGTCGCGGATCTCGTGGCAAGCGGCCGGTTTCGCCGGCGGCGCATCGGCCGCGGCGAAGGGGCTCTCGCCCTTGTCCCGGGCGAGGCTTCCCGGCGCGGCGGCCAAGGCCAGCAGAAGGGCCGCAGGAAGCGCTGCACTTTTCGGCATGTGCACCTCCGTCGCGTCGTAGCCAGGGAAAAGGCACATGAAAAAGGGCACGCCGCTGTGCGACGTGCCCCGTTGCGTTTCGCTATGCCGCGCGTCAGCCCTTCTCGGGCACGCGCACCGCGATGCCCTTGTCGCTGAAGTGGCCCTGCAGCTCGCCCGACTGGAACATCTCGCGCACGATGTCGCAGCCGCCGACGAACTCGCCCTTCACGTAGAGCTGCGGGATCGTCGGCCAGCTGGAATAGTCCTTGATGCCCTGGCGGATGCCGTCGTCCTCGAGCACGTTGACGCCCTTGTAGGGCACGCCGAGGTAATCGAGGATCTGCACGACCTGGCCGGAGAACCCGCACATGGGGAACTGCGGGGTGCCCTTCATGAAGAGCACGACGTCGTTGGTCTTGACCTCGTTGTCGATGAAAGCGTGGGCGTTGCTCATGATCTTTCCCTGTTCGCGGGGCTCGTCCGTCGACCCGCGGTTCGGCATCAATTGTCGGGTGCGGCCGTCGTCAATGCAAGGGCGTGGAGCGCCCCGCCCATGCGGCCTTGCAGCGCGGCATAGACCATCTGGTGCTGCTGCACGCGGCTCTTGCCCTTGAACGACGGCGAGATCACCGTCGCGGCGTAGTGGTCACCATCGCCGGCGAGATCGCGAATCTCCACCGTCGCATCGGGAAGATGCGCCTTGATCAGCTCTTCGATCTCGTGCGCGTCCATTGCCATTGCCGCAGCCCCTTCCCTTGTCCCGCCGTGCCAGTTCAGGCGATTTGACCCGCCATGTAGTCCGGCAGCCATGATTCATGCGCCGTTTTGAGGCGTTCCAGAGATATGGGCGCCTCGCCCGGCAGGGTCAACGCCTCGCCGCCGGTGAGGCCGACGGGCAGGGCCGGCACGCCGGCCTCCGCCGCCCTGGCGAGGACCGCCTCGGCCTCGTGCGCCGGCACGGCGAGGACGTAGCGCGCCTGGTCCTCTCCGAAGAGGAAGGCGTGGGCGGAGAGGCCCTCCGGCACGGTATCCACCGTGCAGCCGATGCCGCTCGCCATCGCCATCTCGGCGAGCGCCACCGCGAGGCCGCCGTCGGAGCAGTCGTGCACGGTCCTGACGCGTCCGGCGCGGATGAGGTGGCGTACGAAATCGCCGTTCCGCTTCTCGACGGCGAGGTCGACCGGCGGCGGCGCGCCCGCTTCGCGCCCGCAGATGTCGCGCAGGTAGAGCGACTGGCCGAGCCAGCCCTTCGTCTCGCCGATGAGGATGAGGGTCTCGCCCACGCCCTTGAAGGCGACGGTGGCATGCACCCTGACGTCGTCGAGGAGGCCGACACCGCCGATGGTCGGCGTGGGCAGGATGGAGCGCCCCTGCGTCTCGTTGTAGAGCGAGACGTTGCCGGAGACGACCGGGAAGTCGAGCGCCCGGCAGGCCTCGCCGATGCCGCGGATGCAGCCGACGAACTGGCCCATCACGTCCGGCTTCTCCGGGTTGCCGAAATTGAGGTTGTCGGTGACGGCGAGCGGCAGGCCGCCGACCGCCGTGATGTTGCGCCAGGCTTCCGCCACCGCCTGCTTGCCGCCCTCGACAGGATCCGCCTCGCAATAGCGCGGCGTCACGTCCGTCGTCATGGCGAGGCCCTTCGGCCCGTCGCCGACGCGCACGATGGCGGCGTCGCCGCCCGGCGTCTGCACCGTGTTGCCAAGGATGAGGTGGTCGTACTGCTCCCACACCCAGCGCTTGGACGAGAGGTCCGGCGTGCCGACGAGCTTGACGAGCGCCTCGCCGTTCGCCATCGGAGCCGCCACCGTCTCGGGCGGCAGCACGGGCTCGAAGGCGTTCTGGATATGCGGACGGTCATAGAGCGGCGCCTCGTCGCCGAGCTCCTTGATCGGCAGGTCGGCCATCACCTCGCCCTTGTGCCTGACGACGAAGCGCAGGGTGTCCGTCGTCTTGCCGATGACGGCGAAATCGAGCCCCCACTTGCGGAAGATGGCCTCGGCGATGTCGTGCTTGTCGGGGTCGAGCACCATGAGCATGCGCTCCTGGCTCTCCGACAGCATCATCTCGTAGGCGCTCATGCCTTCCTCGCGGCAGGGCACGGCGTCGAGGTCGAGCTCGATGCCGAGGTCGCCCTTGGCGCCCATCTCGACGGCCGAGCAGGTGAGGCCGGCCGCGCCCATGTCCTGGATGGCGATGACGGAGCCCGAGGCCATCAGCTCGAGGCAGGCCTCGAGCAGCAGCTTTTCGGCGAAGGGATCGCCGACCTGCACGGTCGGGCGCTTCTCCTCGGAATTCTCGTCGAACTCGGCCGAGGCCATGGTGGCGCCGTGGATGCCGTCACGGCCCGTCTTCGAGCCGAGATAGACGATCGGGTTACCGACGCCGGTCGCCTTGGCGTAGAAGATCTCGTCCGCCTTGGCGATGCCGACCGCCATGGCATTGACGAGGATGTTGCCGTCGTAGCGCGAGTGGAAGCCCACCGAGCCGCCGACGGTCGGCACGCCGAAGGAATTGCCGTAGCCGCCGATGCCGGCCACGACGCCGGCGACGAGATGGTGGGTCTTCGGGTGGTCGGGAGAGCCGAAGCGCAGGGCGTTGAGCGCGGCGACAGGCCGCGCGCCCATGGTGAAGACGTCGCGCAGGATGCCGCCCACACCTGTCGTCGCGCCCTGGTAGGGCTCGATGTAGGACGGGTGGTTGTGGCTCTCCATCTTGAAGACGCAGGCGAGCCCGTCGCCGATGTCGATGACGCCGGCGTTCTCGCCCGGGCCCTGGATGACCCACGGCGCCTTGGTCGGCAGCGTCTTCAGGTGCAGGCGTGAGGACTTGTAGGAGCAGTGCTCGTTCCACATCGCCGAGACGATGCCGAGCTCGGTGATCGTCGGCTCGCGGCCGATGAGGGCCACGAAACGCTCGTATTCGTCGGGCTTCAGGCCGTGCTCGGCGACGAGTTCGGGCGTGATCTTTGGCTCGTTCGGGATCATCTCGGTTTCCGCTTGGGCTCGGTCGAAAAGCGCTCGCCCGGCCATAGCCTTTCAGCCCCGCCGAGGCAATCGCCGCGACGGCGAAAAGGTCCGCGGCCGCCTCCGGCGCACCATTTTGGCACAGCGGCAGCGGCACGGAATTCGCGATCCGTTCACCAACAGTAGTGCGTGGGGAGCGGATCGAATGGCCATGGGATGGATTGGAAGCTTTTCGGATGGTCTGCGCAAGCGCGCCGACACGCTGCTTGCAGCGGCGCGCATCCTGTGGCCCGTGCTCCTGCTCGCGCCCTGCGGGCTCGTGGCCGAATATGCCCGCGCCGCCAACGTGCGCTTCGACATGCAGAGCGTCCTCGACGCCACGGCCCGGCAATTGGTCCACGAGGCGGGGGAGCTCGACCAACTGGCCCTGGAGCGCCGGGCCGGCCAGATCTTCAGGGCGAATTTCTACGGCCTCGGCGTGACCTGGGTGGAACAGGTCACGGTCGAGAAGGATCTGGCGACGCGCACCCTCACCGTCTCGGCCGCGGGCCGTGTCGAGACGGGCGTGCTGGGCCTCTTCCGCTACGAGACCATGCCGGTCACGGCTGCGACGCGCGTGTCCTGGGCAATGTAAGCCTGGGCGATGTAACCCGGGCCGCGGCCGCCGCGGGTCACGCGGCGGCGAGGCTTTCGAACAGGCCGCGCCCGTCCACACCGCCGACGAGGTCGTCGATGAGGTTCTCGGGGTGCGGCATCATGCCGAGGACGTTGAGATCCTCCGAGAACACGCCGGCGATGTCGTTGAGCGAGCCGTTGGGGTTCGCCGCGCGCGAGACGTTGCCCGCCGCGTCGCAATAGCGGAAGGCGACGCGCCCCTCCGATTCCAGCTCGTGCAGCGTCTCCTCGTCGCAGACGTAGTTGCCCTCGCCATGGGCGATGCAGACGTCGATGACCTGGCCGACATGGTAGCGGTTGGTGAAGGCCGTGTCCGCGCGCGCCACCTTGAGGTGCTGGCGCCGGCAGATGAAGTGCAGGTCGGCGTTGCGCATCAGCACGCCCGGCAGGAGGCCGGATTCGCACAGGATCTGGAAGCCGTTGCAGATGCCGAGCACGAGCCCGCCGCGCCCCGCATGCGCACGGACCGCGTCCATGATCGGCGCCCGGCTGGCGATCGCGCCGCAGCGCAGATAGTCGCCGTAGGAGAAGCCGCCCGGCAGCACGGCAAGATCGGTGCCCGCCGGCAGGTCGTGGTCGGCGTGCCAGGCGGAGACGACCGTGGCGCCGGCCTGTCTCAAGGCGCGCGCCACGTCGCCGTCGCGGTTGGAGCCGGGGAAGGTGATGACGGCCGCTTTCATCGCCGCTTACTCCGCGAGCTCGATGCGGTAGTTCTCGATGACGGTGTTGGCGAGCAGGCGCTCGCAGGCGTCGCGCAGCACGCTCTCGGCCTTCGCCTTGTCCGCGCTCTCCACCTCGATGTCGAAGACCTTGCCCTGGCGCACCGTGCCGATGCCCTCGATGCCGAGGGACTTGAGGCCGCCTTCGATGGCCTTGCCCTGCGGGTCGAGCACGCCTTGCTTGAGGGTCACGGTCACGCGGGCTTTCATGGTTCAGGTCTCCGGCACGGGGAAATGGAAACGGGGGCCAACGGCCCCCGCTTAATCAAAATCGCGCCTTGCGGCAACTTCTAGCGCGTCACTGCACCAGACGCGGGCCGCCGTGGCCGGGCCGCTCGTTCTCGGTAAGGATGCCGAGACGGCGGGCGACTTCCGAATAGGCCTCGATCAGGCCGCCCATGTCCTTGCGGAAGCGGTCCTTGTCCATCTTGTCGTTCGACTTGATGTCCCACAGGCGGCAGGAGTCGGGCGAGATCTCGTCGGCGACGACGATGCGCATCATGTCGCCTTCCCACATGCGGCCCGTCTCCATCTTGAAGTCGACGAGGCGGATGCCGACGCCGAGGAAGAGGCCGGAGAGGAAGTCGTTGACACGGATGGCGAGCGCCATGATGTCGTCGATCTCCTGCGGCGTCGCCCAGCCGAAGGCGGTGATGTGCTCTTCCGAGACCATCGGGTCATTGAGCGCATCGTTCTTGTAGTAGAACTCGATGATCGAGCGCGGCAGCTGCGTGCCTTCCTCGATGCCGAGGCGCTGCGACAGCGAGCCCGCGGCGACGTTGCGCACCACCACCTCGAGCGGGATGATCTCGACCTCGCGGATCAGCTGCTCGCGCATGTTCAACCGACGGATGAAGTGCGTCGGCACGCCGATGTCGTTGAGGTTCTGGAAGATGTATTCCGAGATGCGGTTGTTCAGAACGCCCTTGCCGTCGATAATCTCGTGCTTCTTGGCGTTGAATGCGGTCGCATCATCCTTGAAGTGTTGAATGAGCGTGCCCGGCTCGGGGCCCTCGTAGAGCACCTTTGCCTTGCCCTCGTAGATACGACGGCGACGGTTCATCGGCGTATACCGTGTTTTGAGAAAGTCCATCGGGGGTGCCGTGGCTCCATACAAAAGGTCCGCGGCTCGAAGCGGGCGGGGACCGGTTCGAGGCTCTTTGTGCTTGCGGACATAGCCCTCGCCCGCGAGGCGCAACCTAGCCGATTGCGCACTGAAGCACAACGACTGCGCCCGCGTTGCGGACGCGCCATGGGCCATCACTCACCTTCATGTGGGGCGTTGCCGCATGCGTTGCAAGCGAGCACCGTCCGGTGTCTGATGGAAGGAAAGTGGAGGAGGCGCGATTTGAGCCCGATTTGGGCTGGCGCTTCAGCGTCGTGCCATCTATATCGCCGCCTGAGCGACCGCATGAGGGAGAGTTGAGCCCGATGACGACCTTCGACAAGCGCGAAGAGGCCTTCGAGAAGAAGTTTGCGCACGACGAGGAGCTGCGCTTCAAGGCGACGGCCCGGCGCAACAAGCTGCTCGGGCTCTGGGCGGCGCAGCAGCTCGGCAAGTCCGGGCCGGACGCCGAGGCCTATGCCAAGAGCGTTGTTCTCGCCGATTTCGAGGAAGCGGGCGACGACGATGTCTTCCGCAAGGTGCGGGCCGATTTCGACGCCGCCGGCGTCGGCCAGTCCGACCACCAGATCCGTCGCACCATGACCGAGCTGATGGCCCAGGCCATCGAGGAAGTCAAAGGCCAGTAAGGCCGCCGCTGCTGCCGACTTGTGGGGGGACGCCATGTCGATCCATGGGGATTTCGCCAGCCGGCTCGCTGCCGGCGAGCCGCTGTTCTCCGCCTGGGTCGGCAGCCGGGAACCGGCGGTCGCCGCCGTGCTCGCCCGTGAGGCCTTCGACCTCGTCACGCTGGACATGCAGCACGGCGCCGTCGACATCGACGCCGCCATCCGCGGCATCCAGCTCGTCGCCGGCGCCGGCAAGCCGGCGGTCGTGCGCATCCCCGTCGGCGATTTCCAGGCGACCTCGCGCATGCTCGACGCCGGCGCCGCCGCCGTCATCGCGCCGATGGTGAATTCCGCCGCCGATGCGCGGGCCTTTGCGGCCTTCGCCAAGTTCCCGCCGCTCGGCGAGCGCAGCTGGGGGCCGCATGCGGCGCTCGCGCTGTCGGGTCTGGCGCCGAAGGACTATCTCGCCCGCGCCAACGGTCTCACCGGCGCGGTGGCGATGATCGAGACGCGGGCGGCGCTCGACGCGCTCGACGACATCCTCGCGGTCGAGGGCATCGATGCCGTCTTCATCGGCCCGTCCGACCTGTCGATTGCCCTCAGCGGCGGGCGTGAGCTCGAGCCGGAATCGGCGGCCGTCGACGAAGCGATCGACCACGTGCTTGCCCGCGCCAAGGCGGCCGGCAAGGCGGTCTGGGCCTATGCGGGCTCGCCGGAGCGCGCGGCGGCCTTCGCGCGCAAGGGCATCGTCGTCTCCGCCATCGGCAGCGACACGGTCTTCCTGCGCCAGGGCGCGCAGGCGGCGCTCGCGGCTGTCGGGCGCTGATCAGGCCGGGTAGGGCAGGCCGAAGGCGCGCGCGAGGAACAGGCCGCCCTGGCGCAGCCCCTCGCCGTCGATGCCGTGCCCGATGCCGGGCGACAGATGCCACTCGGCCGGTACCTCGAGGCTCGACAGGGCCTGCGACGAAAAGAACAGCGCCTCGACCGGGATGACCTCGTCGGCATCGCCGTGCACCAGCAGCACCGGCGGCCGGGCGCGGATCTCCTCCCGCATTTCCTCGGGCGCCGCGCCGCTCGGCCCCACCAGCATGCCGGAATAGCCGACGATCGCGGCCGGCGCTTTGCGCCGCCTGAGGCCCACGTGCAATGCCATCATGGTGCCCTGGCTGAAGCCGACGAGGGCGAGCTGGTCCTCGCTCAGCCTGTGCCGCGCCAGCTCGGCATCGAGGAAGGCGTCGAGGCCGGGCCCGGCATGATTGACGCCGCGCCAGCGCTCGTCCGGATCGCGGAAGGTGAGGGGAAACCACTGCCGCCCCATGGGCGACATGCCGCAGGGCTCCGGCGCGTGCGGGGAGACGAAGGCCGCGTCCGGCAGCCAGCGCTGCCACTGGCGGCCGATGTCGATGAGGTCGTTGCCGTCCGCGCCGTAGCCGTGCAGGAAGACGACGAGCTGGCGCGCGGTGCCCGATCGCGCGGCAAGGCGCGGCCCATCTATCGTTCGCTGGTCCATGTCGTCGTCCCGTGCGGCTCGTGGTGGCATTTCCCGCTGATTAGCGAATCGTGCCGGCACGGTCGAGCGATTCGCGTCGGCTCACGTAGCGTCGGCGCCGAGCACCGGCGCACCCTCGCGGCCCTGGCGCGCGATGCGGTAATAGGCCCACAGCACCCGTGCGGCGACACCGCGGAAGGGTTGCCAGCGTTCCTCGGCGATGGCGCGCAGCGCCTTCTCGCGCGGGCGCTCGTCGAGCGCGAGCGCAAGGCGCGCGGCCTCCTGCAAGGCGAGGTCGCCGGCCGGGAAGATGTCGGGATGACCGAGGCAGAAGAGGAGGTAGATCTCCGCGGTCCACGGGCCGATGCCCTTCACCGCCGTGAGCGTGGCGATGGCCTCGTCCGGCGCCATCGCGCCGAGCGCCTCGATCGGCAGATGCCCTTCGGCGATGGCGAGGGCGACGGCGCGCAGGCCGCGCATCTTCGGGAGCGAGAGCCCGCAGGCGCGCAGATCCGCATCGCTTGCAGCGAGGAAGGCGAGGGACTCGAGCGGGTCGAAGCGCGCCGTGACCCGCGCCCAGATGGCATTGGCGCTGGCGACGGACACCTGCTGGGCGACGATGATGCCGGCGAGCCCGGCAAAGCCCGGATCGCGCAGGCGCAGCGGCGGCCGCGCGCCGGCCTCGACCAGCTCGCCGATCAGCGGGTCGGCGGCGATGAGGCCGGTGAGGGCATGGTCGAGCGCCGTCTCGCCGTCGATGATGCGCGGCATCGGATAACCTCGGCATGATTCGAATCGTGGTCGTTTCATCATGACGCATGCGGCAGTGGGGGCGAAGACGACACCCGTTTTGCGCTTTGCGCCGAGCCCCAATGGCTTCCTCCACCTCGGGCACGCCTATTCGGCGCTGCTCAACGCGGCGCTCGCCCGCCGGCTGGGCGGGCGCCTGCTGCTGCGCATCGAGGACATCGACCCGACGCGCTGCCGCCCGGAGTTCGAGCAGGCCATCTACGAGGACCTCGCCTGGCTCGGCCTTGCATGGGAGGAGCCGGTGCGCCGCCAGTCGGATCACATGGACGACTACGGGGCGGCGCTGGCGAAGCTGCGCGAGATGGGCCTCGTCTATCCGTGTTTCGCCAGCCGCCAGGAGATCCGGACGGCCATTGCCGAACGGGAGCGCACCGAGGGCCGGCCCTGGCCGCGCGATCCCGATGGGGCGCCGCTCTATCCCGGCCTCGCCCGGCGGC
The DNA here is from genome assembly GCF_014196925.1 of Chelatococcus caeni. Classification (GTDB taxonomy): domain Bacteria; phylum Pseudomonadota; class Alphaproteobacteria; order Rhizobiales; family Beijerinckiaceae; genus Chelatococcus_A; species Chelatococcus_A caeni. The sequence goes on from NZ_JACIEN010000010.1 coordinate 63,717, forward strand.
TGCAGGCCGGTGAGGTCGCCCGCCGTCTCGCCGCCGGCGAACCGCACGCCCTGCGGCTCGACATGGCGGGGGCCCTGGGCCGCCTTGCAGCATCCGGTCGCGACCTGACCTTCGTCGCCTTCGATCCCGACGGTGGCGAGCGGGTCGTCTCCGCCGATCCCGCGCGCTGGGGCGACGTGGTGCTCGCGCGCAAGGAGGTGCCGACAAGCTATCACCTGTCGGTGGTCGTCGACGACGCGCTGCAGGGCGTGACGCATGTCGTGCGCGGACGCGACCTCGAGGCGGCGACCGATGTGCACCGCCTCCTGCAGGCGCTGCTCGGCCTGCCGGCGCCGCGCTACCACCACCACGACCTCGTTGTCGACGAGGCCGGCCTCAAGCTCGCCAAGAGCCGCGGCTCGCCGGCCCTGCGCGATCTCAGGGCGGCAGGGGTGGGCGCGGACGAGATCAGGCAGCGCCTCGGCTTCCCTCTCTGAGCTCTGAAAACCGGGCTTTAGCCGGCGCCGAGCACCGTGAGCCACAGGATCGTGCTCGCCAGCGCGAAGCCCGTCGACATGGCGATGGAGCCGGAGGCGATGGCAATGCCGCAGCGATAGCGCTCGGCGAGGAGATAGGCGTTGATGCCGGAGGGCGAGGCGGCGAACAGCACGGCGACGCCCGCCCAGGTCGGCGGAATCTGGAAGACGTGCAGCGCCAGCACATAAACGATGAAAGGGTGCACCAGGAGCTTGAGCACCGTGATCGTGCTCGCGAGGCCGATGCCTTCGCCGAAGCCGTAGCGCCGCAGCGCGACGCCCATGGCGATGAGCGCGCAGGGCACGGCCGCCTCGGCGATGGGGTTGATGAGGGCCCAGGCGACGTCGGGCAGCCCGCCCGGTAGGAGCCTCGCCAGCGAGCCGAGGATGACCGCGATGACGATGGGATGGGTGATCAGCCGCCGCGCGATGGTCAGCGGCGAAGTGCCGCGCCCTTCGACGAGGATGGTGGCGATCGTCATCATGATGGGCAGGTGGATGGCGATCAGCAGGAAGAGCGGAACGGCGCCCTCGTCGCCATAGGCCTCGAGGATGAGCGGGATGCCGACGAGCACGGTGTTCGACTGCGCCGCCGAGAAGCCGGCGACGGCCCCCTCCGTCTCCGTGACGCCGAACAGGCGGCGCGCGATGACGGTGGCGAGCACCCACACGACGGCGACGCCGCCGAAATAGGCGAGCCAGTAGCCCCAGGGCTGCACCTCCGGCAGGGTGGCCTTCGCCAGGGTGCGGAAGATCAGGCAGGGAATGGCGAGGGCATAGACGAAATCCGACAGGCCTTCGCCGGTGCGGTCGTTGAGCAGGCCGATGAAGCGGGCGAGGAAGCCGACGGCGATGAGCCCGAAGATCGGCAAGACGAGCAGGAAGACGGAGAGCATGGCCTGACCGGTCGGAGAAGCTGCGCGACCTTGGAGCGGGGGCGCCGGACGGGCTAGGCGCGCAGGCGCAGGGCTGCCATGCGGGCGCCGGAGCGGCTCAGCCGCCCTCGGCCATCTGCACGCCCGTCTCGGCCCGGCCGCGCAGCTCGCGGATCTGGTCGCGCTGGCGGCGGAACTCGGCGAGCGCCGTGCCCTCCAGCTCGCGGCCGCGCGGCACCTTGATCTTCATCGGATTGACGAAGTGGCCGTTGACCAGCACCTCGTAGTGCAGGTGCGCCCCGGTCGACAGGCCCGTGTTGCCGACATAGCCGATGACCTGGCCCTGGCGCACCCGGCTGCCTTCCTGGATGCCGCGGGCGAAGCCCGACTGGTGCGAATAGGTGGTGACATAGCCGTTGGCGTGCTGGATCTCGATGCGCCGGCCATAGCCGGAGCTCCAGCCGGCCTTGATCACGACGCCATCGCCGGCGGCGAGGATGGGCGTACCGGAGCGGTTCGCCCAGTCGACGCCCGTGTGCATCTTGGAATAGCCGAGGATCGGGTGGCGCCGGGAACCGAAGCCCGAGCGCATGATGCCGTCGGTGATCGGCTTGCGCAGCAGGAACTTCTTCAGCGAGCGTCCGTCCTGGTCGAAATAGTCGATCGCGTTGTCCTGCGGCGACTGGTAGCGGTAGACCGCCCGCCGCTCGCCGCCGACCGTGAGTGCGGCAAACAGGACATCCCCGCCGGCCGTGCCGTCGTCGTCGGCCATGAACAGCTCGATCGAGTCGCTCGATCCGACGCGGCGCTGGAAATCGACGTCATAGGCGAAGATGCGGATGAGGTCCTGCACCACGGAGCGCGCGATGCCGTTCTTCTGTGCCGTCTCGTAGAGGCTCTCGTAGAGACGGGCGCCGCGCGCACCGCGCCCGCCGGTATCGTCCTCGCCTTCCTCGTCGGTCTCCTCGCCCGTCTCGGCCGAGGCGGTGGCGAACTCCTCCTGCGGCAGCGACACCGGGACGAAGCGGCCCCTGTCGTCGAGGGCGGCGATCGCGGCGATCGACTGGGAATCGAGGATCATGACACGCACGATGCGGCGCGGGCCGCTGCCGTCGGCATTCGGCGCAAGGAGCAGGCGCACGTTCTGGCCTTCGCGCAGGGCCTTGACCACTTCGCTCCCGAGCGCGGCGAGAATGGCCGCCACCTGCTCCTGGTCGGCGCCCTCCGCGGCGAGGATGTCGGCCAGCTTGTCGCCCTTCCGCACGGCGATGATCTTCTCGTCGGTCGCGGCGGAGCCATCGCCCGCGCTCTGCCTTTCGACGATCGTGACGTTCTCGGGCACGACGCGGATGTCGAGCTCCTTGAACGGGGCGTCGATCGGATTGGCATAGGCAAGGGCGGGACTCGCCAGCGCCACGTGGCGCAGGGTGCGCGACAGCATCAGCTGGGCCGGTGCGGTCAGCGACGGCTCGCTGCGGACGCTGACGGTCAGGCGCTGCTCCTCGGCCAGCTGCGCGAGGGCCTCCTCGTCGCTCAGGCCCGGCGCATCGGTGTCGATGCCGATGTCGTCGAGATCCCGGCGCACGAAGGAGACGTCCGCGTCGGCGTCGGAGGGGGCCGGCTCCACCTCGGCGAGGCGCTCGGGCGCCTCCTCTCCCTCGGCATAGAGCTTGAGCGGGTTGAAGGGCGGGACATCGGAGGCATAGACGCCTGCCGTCTGCGACAGATTGGTGGCAAGGCGCAGGAAGGGCCTGACCTTGATCACCTCGCGGTCGCCCACCCGCATGGTCATCGGCGCCTTGATGGTCTGCTTGGCGGCGACGAAGAGCTCGGTGCGCACGAGCTTGTCGCCCTTGACGATCCGGCTTTCGCCCGCGGGGCTCTCGTCGGTCCCGCGGACGATCTCGCGTGCCCGCTCGGGCAACTGCGCGAAGATGGTGTCGCCCTGCAGCGTTATATAGATGGCTGCGCCGAGGAGGGCGGCGCCGCTGACACCGGTGAGGATGCTGGCGGCGAGCCAGCGCAGGCTGAAGCTGCGGCGGTCGCCGTGCGGCGAGGTCTGGCCCTCGGGGTCGATGGGCGGCTCGTGGCCGAGGTCGACCAGCACGATCGGGCGCTCGCGTCGCGCACCTTCGACGCGTACGGGCGTCCGCGGCTGGGCGGCGGCCGTAGGCGACAGGAAGGCTCCGCTGCCCTCGGGCATGTGGTCGATCTTCATGCTCTCGTGTTCGTCCCCTGGCACCAGAAGCTTCTTGCCGCCGGCCGGCGAACGCGTCTGCGTTCAACCTGCAGTCCGTCTTTTGCCGGTGACGAACCGGCAAATCAACCGGAACCTGCAAAGCGCCGCTGTTGCAAGAGGCAGCTGCGTCGCCTGTTTGCGCAGACAGTATGGTCGAAGTGCGGCGGGCCGGCGAGGCGAGGGCAGGCAAGGCGTGTGGCGACTTATCCCCAGGGGGCGGGTGGCGGCCGTCAAAAAAAATTCATGGGCCGTGTTGACAGGGGAAATCGACCCGACCTATATAAGCCCCACAACGGCGCTGCCGCTGACGGCGAGCGGCGCCAACCGCTTCCTCTGAAAGACGGGTTCATCCACCCGGCCACGGTCGGGATGGATGCTTGTGCTCCTGAGGTTGCGGCGGCATCACTGGATGCATCGCTCTTTGACATTGTAGAGAGAGGAAGAGAAGCGTAGGCGGCGGTATTTTTGCGGCCTGGCTGACTGGAGTGCCTTTCGGGGTGTTCTGGT
>NZ_JACIEN010000011.1 GCF_014196925.1 Chelatococcus caeni
GTGGTGGCGCACCTGAAGGCGCAGGGGCGGCCGCAATATCTCGACGCCGTCACCGCCGACGAGGAGGGCGCGGCACCGGAGGCCGACGGCGCCGTCTTCGACAACACGTCGTTCGGCGCGCCGGGGGGAGACCTCTACGACCAGGCGGTGGCCATCGTGCTGCGCGACAAGAAGGCCTCGACCTCCTACATCCAGCGCCGCCTGCAGATCGGCTACAACCGCGCCGCCTCCCTCATGGAGCGCATGGAGAACGAGGGCATCGTCGGACCCGCAAACCACGCCGGAAAACGCGAGATCCTGATCGACGGCGACCGCCGCGACACCTATGGCGAGGGCGACGAAGCGGAGTACTGAGCTTCCGGCCAGCCCTTCCTGCCGTCATGCCCGCGCTCGGCCCACGGCTGTCCCGTCGCGGCGCGAAAGCGTGAGGCCGTTGGAGCCCACCGGCTCCCCCTCGTCATGCCCGCGCTCGTCGCGGGCATCCACGACCTGGAAAGTTGTGCAAGGTCAAAGGCCCGGGTGGCAACAACAACGCCGCACGCGCATCGCGTCTCTTGAGAAATGCCGCAAGTCGGGCGAGCCGGACTTGCGACGAGAAGCCCGGCGAGGACGAGAGGAGGCGTCGTGCCTCGACGCCTCACCCTGCCGCCCACCGCCGACTATATGGCCGAGGGCAGACAAATGCCGGCCGGCAGGCCATAATGCGGGGCGCCAGATCGTCACGCTCCGATGGATTGCACGCGCCCGCTGCCCAATCGCCCTCCGTCCAACGGCTTCCTCGCCGTTCTCCTGGCCGGCATCCTCGGCCTTTGCGCCTTTACGGCCACAGCCCAGACCGTCGAAACGCCCCGGGAGGCGGCCGGATCGCGCGAGGCGATCGTGCTCGACATCGAGGGCGCCATCGGCCCGGCGACGGTCGAATACCTGCGCCGCAGCCTTGCCGAAGCGACGCGCCGCGAGGCCGGGCTCGTCATCCTGCGCATGGACACGCCGGGCGGCCTCGACAGCGCCATGCGCGAGATCATCCGCGACATCATCGCCTCGCCCATCGCCATCGCCACCTATGTGAGCCCGAGCGGCGCCCGCGCCGCCAGCGCCGGCACCTACATCCTCTATGCCAGCCACATCGCCGCGATGGCGCCCGGCACCAATCTCGGTGCGGCGACACCGGTGCAACTCGGCGGCGGGCGCCAGCCGCTCGACCGGGACAAGGACGACGCCGGGCAGGACAAGCAGCCCAGCGCGCCGGCCGACGCCATGACGGCCAAGGCCGTGAACGACGCCGTCGCCTTCATCCGCGGGCTTGCAGAGCTGCGCGGCCGCAATGCCGACTGGGCCGAGGAGGCCGTGCGCCAGGCGGCCAGCCTGCCGGCGCGACAGGCCCTCGCCCGCAGCGTCGTCGACATCGTCGCGAACGACCTCTCCGACCTCCTCGCCCAGGCGGACGGGCGCACGGTGCGCATCGGCAGCACGGAGCACCGGCTCGACACGGCGGGGCTGAGGCCGGTGGTCATCGAGCCCGACTGGCGCACGCGCCTCCTCGCCACCATCACCCATCCGAGCATTGCCTATGTCCTGCTGCTCATCGGCATCTACGGCATCGTCTTCGAGTTCCTGAGCCCGGGCGCCATCGTGCCCGGCGTCATCGGCGCCATTTGCCTCCTCATCGCGGCCTTCGCGCTCAACCTGCTGCCGGTCAACTATGCCGGCGTCGGCCTCATCCTGCTCGGGGTGGCACTGATGACGGCGGAGGCCTTCCTGCCCTCCTTCGGCATCCTCGGCATAGGGGGCATCATCGCCTTCGTCCTCGGCTCCCTCCTCGTCTTCGACAGGGACGTGCCGGGCTTCGCCCTTTCCTGGCCCATCGTCATGGCGGCCGCCACCGTCAGCGCCGGAACGCTGATCATCGCCGCGACCGCAGCCGTGCGCGCCCACCGGCGCCGGGTCGCGACGGGCGATACCGGCCTCATCGGCATGACCGGAGAGGTGCTGGCCTGGAGCGACGGCCACGGCCAGGTGCACGTCCAGGGCGAGCGCTGGGCGGCCCGGGCCGACGTCGTGCTCGCCCCGCGCCAGCGCGTGCGGGTCGTCGCCCGCGAGCGGCTCACCCTGGTCGTCGAACCGGCAGCGGAGACGGCGCCCGAGAACCGAGGAAGATGACCATGTTCGACTACGCCCCCTATCTCGTCGCCGTCCTGCTCATCGGCTTCCTGCTGTCGCTGGCGGTCCACATCATGCGCGAGTACGAGCGCGCGGTGGTCTTCACGCTCGGCCGCTTCTCCGGCGTCAGGGGGCCTGGCCTCATCCTGCTCGTGCCCTTCGTGCAGCAGCTCGTGCGCGTCGACCTGCGCACCATCGTTCATGACGTGCCGAGCCAGGACGTCATCTCGCGCGACAACGTGTCGGTGAAGGTCAACGCCGTCATCTATTTCCGCGTCGTCGATGCGGACAAGGCCGTGCTCGCCGTCGAGAATTTCCTCATGGCCACCAGCCAGCTGGCGCAGACGACCCTGCGCTCCGTCCTCGGCAAGCACGAGCTCGACGAGATGCTGGCCGAGCGCGACAAGCTCAACGAGGACATCCAGGAAATCCTCGACAGCCAGACGGACGCCTGGGGCATCAAGGTGGCCAATGTCGAGATCAAGCACGTCGACATCGACGAGAGCATGGTGCGCGCCATCGCCCGCCAGGCCGAGGCGGAACGAAACCGCCGCGCCCGCATCATCAGCGCCGAGGCGGAGCAGCAGGCGGCCGAGAAGCTCGTCGAGGCGGCGACGATGCTGGCGACCGTGCCGGAGGCCATGCAGCTGCGCTATCTGACGACGCTGCACGACATCGCCGACGAGCGCAACTCCACCATCGTCTTCCCCTTCCCGCTCGACTTCCTGCGTCACTTCACGGCTCCGGCCGAGAAGCGCGGCTGATCGGGCGGACGCGAAACGCCCCGCGCCTTCTGCTGCCTGGTCGTTCCTGCTATAGTTAAGATTGTCCGGACATCTTTGCGTAACCTGCATTGCCCTGCGATCGCGACCCAATCCGAGCCGCGTGCACGGGGACGAGCCATGGGGAGGACGCCATGCCGGATACGAAGTGGACCATCAAGGGTCGCGAATTCATCCAGTGCAACTGCAACTACGGCTGTCCCTGCCAGTTCAACGCGCGGCCCACGCACGGCAATTGCCATGCGGTCGGCTTCGTCGACATCGAGGAGGGGCACCATGGCGAGACGCGGCTCGACGGCCTCGGGATCGGCATGATCGTGTCATGGCCGGGGGCGATCCACGAGGGCGGCGGCGAGGTGGTGCCGATCGTCGACGAGCGTGCGTCCCCTGAGCAGCGCGATGCGCTCCTGCGCATCATGAGCGGCCTCGACACCGAGCCGGGCGCCACCTTCTTCCAGGTCTTCTCGACCACCTTTGCCAAGGTGCACGACCCGGTCTTCACCACGATCGATTTCGAGATCGACCCGGACGCGCGCACCGCCCGCGTCAACGTCCCGGGCTGGGTCGAGTCGCGGGGCGATCCGATCCTCAACCCGGTCACCGGCGAGGAACACCGCGCCCGCATCAACCTGCCACAGGGCTTCGAATATGACGTGTGTGAGGTCGGCCGCGGCTCGTCATGGACGAAAGGGCCGGTGCCGCTTGCGATCGACGACGGGCACGCTCATTTCTCCCGGCTGCACATGACGGAGAGCGGCGTCGCCCACTGACCCGTGAGGCCCTGCCGGCGGGCCTGCCCGGGCAGGGCCGCCAGAGGGCCTGGGGCCGGCCTACTGGCGCTTGATGAAGTCGACCATCTGGTCGACCACCGTGTTCCAGCCGTCGTAGAAGCCCATTTGCTCGTGCTTCTTGCGTCCCTCGGCATCCCCATGGAGGGCGATGGCGGTGTAGCGCGTGCCCGAGCCGTTCGACGCCAGCAGCAACGCGGCCGTGAAGAACGGGTTCGGCGACGGCCGGAAGCCCGGCAGGAGCGTGTCGGTGAAGATGAGGCGCTCCTCGGGCACCACGTCGAGATAGCAGCCGAGGTTGGGAAACTCCTGCCCCTCCGGCGAGCGCATGACGGTGCTGAAGATGCCGCCGGGCCTGAGGTCCATCTCGCAGGCGGTGATGGTCCACGGCTTGGGGACGAACCACTGGCGCAGGTGCGCCGGCGTGGTCCACGCCTTCCAAACGAGTGCGACCGGCACGTCGATCTCGCGCTCGATGACGAGATCCCGCTCGGGATCGGGCTTGGCCAGGTTGCTCGCCAAAGGTGATGTCATTCGGTTTCCTCCTCTTTCATCGCCATGAGATAGCTGTCGAGCCGGTCGAGCCGGCGTTCCCACATGGTGCGCTGCCGGCCGAGCCAGTCCTCGGCGAGCTTGAGACGGTCGGGAGCGAGCTGATAGGTGCGCACGCGCCCCTGCTTGCGCGAGCTGACGAGGCCGCAGCCCTCGAGCACCCGCAGATGCTCGAGAAAGGACGGCAGCGCCATCTTGTAGGGCTGCGCCAGCTCGCTGACCGAGGCCGGGCTCCTGCTCAACCGTTCGAGCACATGCCGCCGCGTGGGATCGGACAGGGCCCGGAAGATCCCGTCCACCTGGGCCGCGGGAGGCATGGGGCCGGCTTCCTGTAGCGTCATGTCCCTCTCTGGAATGGTGCCGCGACCGTCAAACGGCCGCTGCCGACGCGGCATTCATAGGACGATGAAAAACTTAGGTCAATACCTAAGTATTTGCCGGCCGGCGCATGGCGTACGGAGCCCCCGCTCGGACCGCTGCCCCTCTTGAACCCGCAAGGGGATTGGTGTGAGGTCCCGACCGGCGCCCGCCGGAGCGCCCGAAAGAGCGCGGAACAAGAAGGACTGCCATGGCGACAGGACAACCCGGGGATGAAAAGTCCCCTTCCCAGCTCATCGACGAGAGGATCAGGGAACTCGGTGACTGGCGGGGCGACACGCTCTCCCGGCTCCGCGCCCTGATCAGGCAGGCCGACCCCGACGTGACCGAGGACTGGAAATGGCGCGGCGTCCCCGTCTGGTATCACGACGGCATGATCTGCACCGGCGAGACCTACAAGAGCGTCGTCAAGATGACCTTCGCGAGGGGAGCCGCGCTCGACGACCCGGCGAGCCTCTTCAACGCCAGCCTCGACGGCAATACCCGTCGCGCCATCGATTTCCGCGAGGGTCAGGCGATCGACGAGGAGGCTCTGAAAGCCCTCGTGCGCGCGGCCGTGGCGCTGAACACGTCCCGCCCTCGGGGCTGAGCGAACGCGGGTCCGAGGCATTCCAGGATGGAGGAGCCGGCGCACGAAAAGCGCGCCGTCCGGCGCCGCTCAGGGAAAGCGGACTGGCCGAACCATGTACGGTTGTCTGAGCGACAACACGGCGGCTGTGGAGCCACCGACCCGGATTTCACGCCGCGCGAGCAAGCGGCGATCTGGCGGGCCACGCCCGATAGCGATGATCACTACGTTTACGCCATAGCACTATGACGTGCGTCACCGACCCTGCTGGATCGCGTTCTGCGACGATGGCGGGTGACGCATGGCGTCACTTGCCTGTAGCGCCGGAGGCTTGGACCTCCGGCGCATCATCAGCGTCGGAAGAAGCGCGGCCAGGAAGATCGCGCCGACGATAAAGAAGCTGTCGCGATATCCCAGCATATTGCCCTGGGTGTAGATCATGCGGCCGAGATAGTTCATCGCCCCGGCCTGGCGTATCGCTTCCGGCACGCCGGCCTGCGCGAGCAAGCCGGTCACATCGCGCAACAAGCCGGTCGTCGCGCTGTTGCCCGCGTGCTGCGCCGCCGTGAAGCTGTCGACGTAAAGCTGCGAGCGTCGTTCCAGGGCAATTGAAAGCAGGTTGACGCCGAAGGCGCCGCCGAGTTGGCGCACGAAGTTGATCGCCCCGGAGCCCTGGCCGAGCAGCGTCATCGGCAGCGCCTTGAGGGCGCCGGCGTTCAGACTCGGCATGATGAAGCCGAGCCCGATCCGGCCCAGCATGATCCACCAGGCAAACAGCCAGAAGGGCGTATCGGTATCGACGCCGGTCATCAGGAACGACGACAGCGCGAAGACCACCAAGCCGAACATGACCGTGACATAGGCCGGCGTCTTGTCGGTGAGACGCCCGGCTATCGGGAAGACGAGCGCCAGGATGAGCCCCGCCGGCATCAGCAGCAGGCCGGAGCGGGTCGGCGTATAGCCCTGGATCGTCTGCGCGAACAGCGGAATCAAGAAGGTCGAACCGTAGATTCCCGCCCCGAAGATGAAGGCCACCACGGACGCGCCCGCATAGACCCGGTTCGTGAAGAGCTTGAGATTGAGCATGGGCGCGGGCGTGTGCAGTTCCCAGACGATGAAGCCGATGCCCGAGATAAAGGCGACGGCGAAGTCGCGCAGGATGGAATCGGAGAACCATCCGTCACGTTGCCCGTTTGACAGGCCGTTGAGCAAGGTCACGAGGAACACGGTCATCAGTCCGAAGCCGATCCAGTCGAATTTGCGCGGCGATCCCGAAGTTGTCCGTCCCGGCATGAAGAGGGTGGCAAGGAACAGGCCGATGAGACAGAACGGCACGGCCATGAAAAACACATACCGCCAACTGAAGCTATCGACCATGATGCCGCCCAGCGTGGGGCCGAGCGCCGGGGCCAGCACCACGCCGATGCCGTAGATGCCCATGGCCGAGCCGCGTTTTTCCGGCGGGAAGACCTGGAAGATCACCTGCATGGCGAGCGGCTGAAGGATGCCGGCCGCGCCGCCTTGGAGGACGCGGGCCAGGATCAGCATGCCTTCCGCAGGGGCCAGCCCGCCCATGACGGAGGCGACGATGAAGACCACCACCGCCAGCATGAAGGTCGCGCGCTGGCCGAGCGTCTCGACCATCCAGGCGTTGAGCAGCATGGTTCCGGTCATCGCGGCAAGGAAGCCTGTAGACAGGAGCTGCGCCTTGTCCTGGCCCATGCCGAAGGCGCCCATGATGTCGGGCAGGGCTACATTGACGATCGTCGCGGTCAGGATGGTGGCGATCGTACCCATCATGACCGTCGCCGTCACCAGCCAGCGATAGGCGGGGCCGAAGCGGGCGAACAGCCCCTCGATGCTGTCCGGGTGCGGCGCGCTAGTCACCGGTCCTGGCCTCCAGCTCCACCATCATGCCCGGCTTGAGTGCGCCGCCCGCCTGCTTAACGGCGATGCGAACAGGCAGGCGTTGGGTGATCTTGGTGAAGTTGCCGCTCGGATTTGGGTTGGGCAGCAGCGCGAACTCGCTGGTCGCAGCCTGCCCGACGCGGGTGACTTTACCCTCGAAGCGCTGCGCCGGCAGGGCATCGACGGTGATTGTCACGGTCTTTCCGGGCTGGAAGAAGCGGATGTCGGTCTCCTTGACGTTCGCCTCGACGCGTATGCGCTCGGGATCATGCACCATCAGCAGGCGCTGGCCGGGGGTGACGTATTCGCCCTCATCCACGAAGGTCTGGTCCACAACGCCGTCGAACGGCATGACGATGGTGCGGTCTTCGAGATCGAGCGCCGCGCGCTGCCGTTGCGCGCGCAGCCGCTGTTCTTCCGGACCGAGCTCGGCCAACTGGCGTTGGAGCACCGTGAGCTCCTCGCGTGCGGCTTCGGCCTCGGCAACGGCAGCGCGGGCGTTCTCCAGGTCCGCCTGGGCGCTCAACACCTGTTGTTTTGCAGTCTCCAGCGCCGCCCGCGTCTGGTCCAGGCGCGCGCGGGTGATGGCGCCGCTCGGCGCCAGCTTCTCAGCCCGATCATTGTCCTGTCTGGCAAGATCGCGTTGTGCCGTCGCTGCTGCCAACGCGGCCTCCGCAGCCCTTACCGCTGCCTGTTTGGCGGTAATACGACTTTCGGTCTGACGGCCGGTGAGTACGATGCGGGCTTCGATTTCCTCCCGGCGGCGGGCGATTCCCATGAGTTGCGCATCAAGTTCCTGAACGAGCAGGCGGCTTTCCCGGTCGTCGATCCGGACCAGTATGTCGCCTTTGCGAACGGAATCGCCCGCAATGACCTCAACGGCGGTGACCCAGCCGGGAACCCGGCTGCTCACGGCAACGATGTCGGCTGCAACGCGGGCATCCGTGACGAAGACGTGGGTGAACTGCTGATACAGCCACCAGCCACCGGTCCCGAGAACGATCAGCCCCGCCAGGATCGCGCCATATAGTCGCCATGGCCGGGCGCGGCCAGGCGGTGAAACCGCCTCTGACGCAGCCTCCGTCTCCTTGTCGGGGGCTATGCGCAGATCGGTTTCCGGATCGTCGCTCTGGCGCTCCAGGCGGCTCACAAGCTGGTCCACGGCTCACCTGTCCATCGGGATTTGGTGCGTAAGCTGCATCGTCGTTTCCGCGCCACCCAGCTTGCCGGCGATCTTCTCGAAGACCCTCAAACAGGTCGTCACCTCGGCATGGGATATGTCGGAGAAGATTTCCGCACGCACTGCCGCCGCGGTCGTTTCGATGCGTTCCAGAACGGGAATGGCCTCCGCGCGCAGGTGAACCGATTTGGTGCGGCGGTCGGCGGCTTCTGTCCGGCGCTCGATCAGCCCCTCGGCTTCAAGCCGGTCCAGCGTGCGCACCAGGGTCGGCCCCCGCACCCCGACCGCCTCAGCCAATTCACGCTGGGTTGCCGCTTCGGCCAGCCGAGAAAGATGCAGCAGTGTCAACCAGCGGGATTCGGTGAGGCCGAAGGCGGCCAGCCGCCGGTCGATCTCGGCGCGCCACAGCCGGGCGACCAGCCCGAGGTGGAGGCCGAATCGTTCCTGATCGTTGAGAGGCAGCTTCATTTCATTGCCTGAATGGTTCTTTTGTTATAGCAATAGGTAGCTATCTATCGAATGTCCAGAGATAGAGACAAAGCTCTGTCGCAGTCTGGCCCGGGAAAGGCATTTACGGCGCTCATTGAAGGAGAACCACGATGTACCGGACGATCCTCCTGGCCTATGACGGCAGCCAGCAAGGCCATGAGGCGCTGGATCAGGGGGCCGAGCTGGCCTCGCTTTGCCAGGCTCGTGTCTATCTCTTCGCCGTCGTCGCCCATGAGCTGGGTGTCGCGCTCGCTGAAGCGGCGGCACCCTCAGACTTGCCGGAGCGTGAATATCAGGAGGTGCGCCGCGTGCTGGCGGCGGGCGCGGAAGAACTGCGGCGGGCGGGCCTGTCCGTCCAAACACGCCTCGGCACGGGCAACCCCGCCGAGGAGATCGGCCGAATGGCGCACGAAGTCGGCGCGGATCTGATCGTGGTCGGTCACCGCGAACAGAGTGCGCTGGCCCGGTGGTGGCGCGGCTCCGTCGGCGCTTCGCTGCTCGCTCATGCGCCATGCAGCCTGCTGGTGGCCGTCGCGGGCACGAGGCCCGCGCGATAATCGGAACAAGATCAAAACCAGCAGCGTCCAAAGGTCCACGCGGCAGCGGCGAAGAGCGCGCAAGAGTGGCGCGGAGATGGGCCGCCCGCCGCCGCGTCGCGGTTTTCCGGGAGCTGGATCGGTTGCCCGTTGGAGTGTGCCAATGTGCCCTGCCGGAGCCGGCAAGCTGCCGCTTGCGCAGACCGGGTTGGGGCGAGTTGCCCCGGGAATTGCCGGCGCGAATGAATGGCCGGCAGAGTGCCGTCTTTTTTGATGACATGAACGTCAAGACGCTATGTTTTGGCCATCCTGTCCTTTGGAGAGGCGACAGGTTACGAGATCCGCAAACGCGCTGCGGAAGGGCCGCTCAGCTACTTCACCGAGGCAAGCTTCGGGGCCATCTATCCGGCGCTCGATCGCCTTTGGCGCGAGGGGCTGATCGAAAGGCGACGGGAGGCCCACCCCGCAAGGTATACTCTCTGATGGAAGCGCGAGAAAAGGCTTTGGTCGAGGTGCCCTGCATCAGCCGTTGAAGCCCGTCCGAGTTCCCTCAAGGTGAGCCACCGCAAATTACCTTCCTGGCTGCCGCGTAACCTTCCGCTTGATGCGCCTGAATGGACTTGTACGAGAAATCATAGTCGAGAGAAGCAGGTTCCCGGTCTTGTCCTTGCCGCACGAACCGCGTGACGGTCGTCGCAGCACCATCGCCCATGAGCTGAACATATGCCGGCAAATGTTTGATCCTGGCGGTTTCCGCCGGATCGAGATGGGTGAGAAGATGATCGATGAGCTTGCGATAGGCGCCGATCGTTTCGCGATGACGCAGGTCGCTTCTTGTCCGTTCGGAATAGACGATCTCGTCGCGCCGGAGCAGCACCTCCATCATGTTGGTCGGAAGCGGACTTCTGCCCGAGAACAGATCGACGATGAAAACCCGCTTGCCGTCCGGACCGCAGCGGTCGACGAGAAGATCAAGCGGTGAGTTGCTGACGATGCCACCGTCCCAATAGGCATTGCCGTCGACGACCGTCCAGGGGAACCCCGGCGGCAGGCTGCCGCTCGCCAGGACATGCTCGGGGGTGAGATCGTCGACATAGCTGTCGAAGACTTCGAGCTCCGCCGTGGTGACATTGACAGCGCTGATGAGCAAGCGTACCGGGCTCGTCTTGAGCGCCGCGAAATCCACGTACTTCGCAAGAAGCTCCTTCACCGGCGCGGTGTCGTAATAGCTTGTCCAGTTTACTGGGAATTCGGTGAGCGAGCTGAACGGCTGCATCCAGCGGGGTCGAAAGAACCGCGGCACCCCGAATGTCAGGACCTGTAACGCTGCCGCCGCTCGCTCACCGCAGGCGAATGGCAGCTCCACGGTCGCGACGGCCAATTCGGCCCAGAATGCTTCAAGCGCCGGCGTCGCATGACGCGGGTTGCTGGCGATGATCGCGCCGTTGAACGCGCCGATCGAAACGCCGGCGACGATGTCCGGGAAAATCTCCTCCTCTTCGAGGGCCTTGACGACACCGCACTCGAAGGCGCCGAGAGCACCTCCGCCCTGAAGGACCAGTGCCGTCCCCGCAGGAATATGCTCCAGGGGAAAGGCCGGATCACTGAGCCGGTCCTTGATCGCGCGTACATTCACCCGATGGCGGATCAGGCCTTCGGCGAGCCGGGTTTCATCGACGGGCCTGCCTATCGAGAACAGCGCACGCGGCACGTCGCCCTTAAGATAAAACAGCGCGAAGGATCGGGTTTCGATCGCGCCGCGACCGATCCGTTCCTCCGCCTCCGTGGGCCAGCCGAGCATGTTGAAGCCAATATCGCCGATCTCGCAGAAGAAATAGGAAACCTCGTCATAGGGCAGCCGGCGTCCCACCATGTTCCTAGCGGCAAGACGTCCCTGCTTCACCGCATTGTCCCAATGTTCGATGTGGCGGTGCCGCGCGAAGACCGGGTCATAGAACGTGGTGACATCGCCGGCCGCGAAGACATCCGGCGCGCTCGTCCTAAGCAGCGCGTCCACCACGACGCGTCCCTCCTCTAGGGCGATGTTGCTGTCATGCAAAAACGCGGTGGCCGGCACGACGCCGATGCTGACGACCACGAGCTCGCAGGGTATCCGCTGCCCGGATTTCGTCTCGAGTTCCTGAACGCGGTCCTGGCCACGGAGCGCAACCGCCGTGTCGTTCAGCAGCACCGAGACTCCACGATTTTCGACATATCGCTGGAAGTAGGCGGAGACGTCCGCGGATTCGAGATGTGGAAGCACCCGGTCACTGAATTCGATGATGGTGACATCGAGGCCGAGTTCGACCAGCGACATGGCGATTTCCATACCAAGAAAGCTGCCCCCGAGCACCACGGCACGCCTGGCTTGGGCGGCGGCCCGACGAACCATCTCGGCGTCGGCTCTCTGCCGCAGGACATGGATTCCGGCGAGATCTGCGCCTGGGATGAGAAGAGGCTTCGGTGTCGCGCCGGTCGCGATCAGGAGCTGGCCATAGTGGATCCGCTCGCCCATTGCGGTCGTTATCGTGTGGCTTTCCGGATCGACGGATGCCACCCGGGCGTTGAGTTGCAGATCGATCGCCTTTTCGCGATAGAAGCTTTCGGGGTGAACGAAGATCTGCTGCCCGGCGCCGTCGTCGAGTAGCATCCGCTTGGACAGGGGCGGCCGGTGGTATGGCGGCAGATCCTCCTGCGACAGGATCAGAATCGAGCCGGCAGCCCCTTCCGCCCGCAACGTCTCGGCCGCGACGGCGCTGGCGACGCCACCTCCGACCAGCAGGAAATCGATATGTCGCGGCGGGGGATGCAAGTTGTCGACGGACACCGCAGTGTCCGTCGACACCCCTTGCTCCGGCTCGAACCCCGGCATCATAATTTGAGCCCTTCAACATTGCCGAGTCGCGCCGGAACGGAACACGTGCCGGGGCGACCTTCCTGGCCCGGAAAGCATATCCTTCCCGTGGCGGCGGGTCTGAAATCTCGTGCAGCACGTGCGTGGCCAACGGACTCAATTTCCATTCTCCCGAATGAAGCGGCTAATATGCGGAAGAACCTCCTTTCGCCAGCGGCAGCCGAAGAACAGCCCGACATGGCCCGCGTGCGTGCAGAGCAAATGGCCGCGCCGTTCGGAGGGTATCCCCGCACAGAGATCATGGGCGATCTGCGTTTGACCCGGTCCCGAAATGTCGTCCATCCCGCCTTCGATGGTCAGTAGCGCGGTCTTCGTGATGCGTTCAGGAGCGATCTTCGTGCCCCGCCACGCCAACCGGCCTTCTGCCAGGGCGGCCTGGTGGAACACCCGGGCAACCGTATCCAGGAAGAATTCCGCCGGCACATCGTCAATCGAGAAGAAAAGCCTGAAGAACGGATGGCCCAAGGCATCGCTGCCGTCGTCGTGAAGAAACTTGGCGAGAAGCTCGCCACCACTCGCGCAATGACGG
This sequence comes from Chelatococcus caeni, assembly GCF_014196925.1. Taxonomy (GTDB): domain Bacteria; phylum Pseudomonadota; class Alphaproteobacteria; order Rhizobiales; family Beijerinckiaceae; genus Chelatococcus_A; species Chelatococcus_A caeni. Next base: position 12,785 of record NZ_JACIEN010000011.1, read on the forward strand.
AAGAGGTAGGTCGAAAGCATCATCAACTCAGTGCTTCCCGTATAGACGCGTCGGCCATGCCCTCGCCGGGAGGCGGGGACAGTAGCGATGACATAATTCTTGAACCATGCCAGAGGCAGACCGCGTGTCAGAAGATCGATGCGGGTCGGGCTGATGCGCGTGTCGAGCTTGCCGCCCAGCAGCGTCAGCGTCGCGGGCCGCACCGGGTCCTCCGCGAGGATCGCCGCCGCCGCCAGCGCCGGCAGGGCGGACTGGCAAAGTCCGATCACATGGGTCGCGCCGCCGAGATACCGGATCATCTCGACGACATAGGTGATGTTGTCTTCGAGGCCGAACGGACCGTCTCGGGCGGAAACGTCGGCAGCGTCTTTCCAGGCAAGACAATAGACGTCGTGGCGGGGCAGCATTCCAAGGATCATGTCGTAGAGGATTTCCGCCCTCATGCCCGAGAGAGGCGCGACGACGAGTATCGGAGGCCTTCGTCCGGTCAGATCCGCCTCGAAATGCAGAAGGCGGCCAAATGGCTTTTCGATCACGCCCTGCTCTCGTATGCTTACTGGCTTTCCATCGATCACCATATGGTCGATACCGATGCTTGGGCCGGGCGGTAAGTCGTTTTGCGATGCGAGACCACCGATGTGCGCCGGAGGGCGACCCGAGCGTGGGGCTTGTTCCTCTTCCGCAGGGTACTTCTTATGCGGCACTGGAAGGCGCCCCCGTATAGGTCAATCTCAAATCCTCCCACAGTTGCCCGTATATTGGATGCTCACTTCCGATCGCCGGGAATCGGCAGCCCAGCACCCGCTTCACATCACATCTCCCGATACCGCCTCGAACCGGTCGACGTCGTTGCATTCGGCGGCGCGCACCGGAGACGCTGCATCCCCAGGCTGCAGCGCATCGAGGGTGTGATTGGTGAGGAAATCCTGGGTCATCACACCCTCATCGCCGGCAAGACGTAACTGCCCGGCGCGTCCTCGAGCGCCGGATAGCCCTCGTCTGAAGCGCCCATGCTGGGAGGCGGCACGGTTTCCGGAGAAGAGTGGGCGCCGAGCCACCGCGTCCATTCAATCCACCAGGAGCCGTCCTTCCGCTCCGCCGCGAGCAGCCATTCCTCTGGACCGAGATCGAAGTCGGCGACGCGCTTCGTGGCGACACGGAAGCGCCGCCGGGGATGGCCGGGCTCGCTGACGATGCCGGCATTGTGGCCGCCGCTCGTCAGGACGAAGGTGACGTCGGTGTCGGTGAGCTGGTGGACCTTATAGACAGACCGCCACGGCGCGACATGGTCGTGCTCGGTGCCCACGACGAACATGGGCGCACGGATGTTCTGGGGAACAGCGGGACGGCCGTCGACCATGAAGCGGCCGGCTACCAGCTCGTTGTCGAGATAGAGGCGGCGCAGGTATTCGGAATGCATCCGATAGGGCATGCGGGTGGAATCCGCGTTCCAAGCCATGAGATCGATCATGGGCGCACGCTCACCCATCAGATACTCGCGCACGTGACGCGACCAGATGAGGTCGTTGGTGCGCAAGAGCTGGAAGGCCCCGGCCATCTGATCGGCGGACAGATAGCCCCTGTTCCACATCATGCTGTTGAGGAAATGCATCTGGCTGTGGTCGATGAAAAGCGCGAGTTCGCCGGGCTCGGTGAAATCGATCTGGGCAGCGAGCAGAGTCACCGAGGCGAGCCGGTCGTCGCCCGCCCGTCCCATGGCGGCGGCGGCGATCGTCAGCAACGTCCCGCCGAGGCAGTAACCGGTGGCGTGGATCTTCCGATCGGGAACGATGGCGTTGACGGCGTCGAGGGCGGCCATGACGCCCATGCGCCTGTAGTCGTCCATGGTGAGGTCGCGGTCGGCGGCGTCCGGATTGCGCCAGGAGACGCAGAAGACGGTGTGGCCATTCTCCACCAAGTAGCGGACCAGCGAATTCCCCGGGGATAGATCGAGGATGTAGTACTTCATGATCCAGGCCGGGACGATCAGGACTGGCTCCGCCCGGACTTTGTCGGTCGTCGGGGCGTACTGGATCAACTCGATCAGGTGGTTGCGGTAGACGACCTTGCCGGGCGTGACGGCAACATCCTTGCCGGGAATGAAGCCGTCGGTTCCAACCGGCGGCTGGTTGGTGGCCGTGCGGGTGGCGTCCTCGACGAAGTTGCGCCAGCCCTGGATGAAATTCGCACCGCCGGTTTCGAACGCCTTGGCGACAACCTCAGGATTGGTGAGCGGATGGTTCGAGGGTGAGAACATGTCGAGTAGCTGGCGGGTGACGAAGGAGACGACGTGCTCGTGGTGCGGTGTGACGCCGGGCACCTCGTGGGTCACGTTATGCCACCATTGCTGATTGAGCAGGAACGCCTGGGCGAAGGCGGCGTAGGGCTGCTTCTTCCAGCCCTCCGCCGCAAACCGATAATCCCCTGGCAGCGGCTCGATGCACGGCGGCGTATCGGAATGGGTGCTGGCCGCGGCGAGGTAGCCCAGAAGGCGGCTTGTCTTGCGCTCCGCCTTGTTGACGAGCTCAGCGCGCTTGCCCGGGGCCGCCGCCAGATGAATTGACCAGTCGAAAAAGGCGAGCGCGAGGGAGGCCGGGGAAAAGCCGGCCGTGACCTGGGCGACGACCACGTCGCTCATGCGGTCGATAGCGCGAAACCCCTCGCTGCCGACGCTCTCTTCGCCGCTCGCGGCGACCGCCGTCAAAGGCTTGGGGGCGGAGGCTGCTGCTGTCATCGGTCGTCTCCCTCGGCCGCGCGCGCGGCCACATCATAGGGACGGGCGCCGATCAGAACCTTGAGCAGTTGGACGGTGAGCTGCTGGACCTCACCATCCTCGGTATCGAGCAGCGGCTCGACCGTGAGGACCTCCCTGAGGACACCGATCCCCAGGAGCACGGCGGCGATCATCGCGGCGCGCCGTGCGGAGGACGGATAGGTCATCTTTGAAATTGGCTCGATGAAATCGGTCAGAGCGCTGTCGTGCAGGATCCTGGAGGCTTCACGGCTGCTCAGCGAGCGCATGACGATATCGAACGCCCCGACCTCGTCGTCGTGGCGTAGTGCCTTATGCGAGAGGAGCTCGGTTGAGAGTTTGGTGGCAAGAAGACCCGGCGAGGTCCCAAGGAAACGTTCCGGGCGTCTCGTTGCCCGGACAGCCTCGGCGAAGAGCAGTTCCTTCGAGCCGAAGGAGCGGTGCACATGGGCGACATCGACACCGACATCGGCCGCGATGGCCCTGAGGGACGTGTCTTCATAGGACTGCCGCGCGAACCGCAGGATCGCCGCCTCGAGGATCTGCTCGCGCGTGGCTGCTGCGGCACGGGCGGTGGATCGGGCCATGAGGAACTCCAGATTTAGATTTCGGTTGCGTTTTTAAACTACACCACGATATCATATTTTTGGTCAACGCGCGTTGCGATAAATCAATGACGACCGGCGCCTTGATAATAGAATAATGGTGTCAACCACTTTTCTTGAAAGGATTACCTCGTCATGGCGACCGAAACGACACCGCCGAAAAGCCAAACGGCCGCATCCAATCCCCTATTCGCGTCTCTGGGCAATACAGACTGGGTAAAACTCTGGAGCGACGCGCCGGCAAAGATTTACGCCGACGGATGGGGGAAGGTTCTGGGCCTAGCCGCAGACAGGCTGCAGGATCAAGCCGCCTATCTGAAGCAGCTCTCTCAGTGCACTGATCCCGCGGAAGCATTGAAGCTGAACGCGGCATTTGCACAGCAGTCAGTATCGCGCCTGTGGAACGACGGCACAAAGATATTCGACGGCGTTCGTAGCATCACATCGACTGAACCAACCAGATAAATGTCTGCATCAGTGCGTTCGCTCCCCGGCGGCGGACGCTCCTGTTTGTGAGCGCTATCGCTCACGCCTACGCCGTCGCCGCGAACGAAATCGCAATGTTTGACGACTGGCGTATATCCTTTGCGCAGCTCGCAGCACCACCTCGATCGGGGTGGGTGTGCGACGGTCAGCCAAGGGTGGTGACGTGGACGGCGCTGGCGCCGCATCCGGTGCCACCACGCGCACCGGCAGCAGCTACGCCCTCGCAGCGCGTCGGCTCGGCACCTCGCCGCGTGCCGTCCGCCGCCAGCGATGCAGCAGGCTGGTACAGATGCCGTGACGACGCGACACCGCCGTCACCGTCTCGCCAGGCTGGACCGTCTCCGCCACCAGCCGGACCTTCTCCTCCGCGCTGAAGCTCCGACGCCGCTCGCCGCGCGTGACAATCTCCGGCCGCTCCGACGCTACGGTACCAGCACCGATTCTGGCACCAGTGCCAGCCACTTCTCTCGCCATCGTCGTTTCGCCTCCGCGACGGCACTCCTCTCAGCCCTCAACGCGCCCACACAAGAAGGGCCGCAGGGCAACGCTTACTCCTTACCGATCCCGCGCACCACGACTTTGCTCAACTCGCGCGGCCACAGCGCCGAACTCGACACCGCCACGCAGAACAGCCAGTCTCCGGCGCTCAAGCTGACGGTCGAGAACGCTTCCTGCAGGAAGGGCGTGTAAACCACGAAAGCGTGCAGCAGCAGCGAAAGCGCGACCGCACCCCAGAGCCAGCGGTTGGTGAAGAGGCCATGGAATGCGCTGCGATCGTCAGAGCGCGCATTGAAGATGTTGAAGAGCTGGAACAGCACCAGCGTCGTGAAGGCCATGGTCTGGCCATAGGCCAGCGTGCCCGAGCCTTCGATCATTCCTCCCGGCAGCGCGGCGTCGAGCACGAACAGCGTGCCGACCGCCATGATCATGCCGATCAGGAAAATGCCGCCCCACATCTGCCCCGTGATTACGCCTTCGCCGCGCGGGCGCGGCGGCCGGCGCATCACATCCTCATCCGCGGGGTCGACGCCGAGCGCCAGCGCCGGCGCGCCGTCGGTGACGAGGTTGATCCACAGGATCTGCGTCGCCAATAGCGGGAGCACGACGCCGCCGGTCGCGGCGCCGGTCAGCCCGATCACGTCGGCGAGGAGAATGCCGAAGAACATCGTCATGACCTCGCCGATATTCGACGACAGCAGGTAGTGCAGAAACTTCCTGATGTTGGAGAAGATCGCCCGCCCCTCCGCAACGGCGGCGACGATGGTGGCGAAATTGTCGTCCGCCAACACCATGTCGGCCGCTTCCTTGGAAACGTCGGTGCCGGTGATCCCCATGGCCACGCCGATATCGGCGGCCTTAAGCGCGGGGGCATCGTTGACGCCGTCGCCCGTCATGGCCACCGTCTCCCCCGCGCGCTGCAGCGCTTTGACGATCCGCAGCTTGTGCTCGGGATTGACGCGCGCATAAACGCAGACCTCCTGAACGGCTCGGTCCAGTTCCGCCTCGGTCATGGCCGCGAGCTCTGCGCCGGTGACGGCGCGACCTCCCGAGGTGATGCCAAGCTCGGCGGCGATGATCCCCGCGGTCACGGGATGATCGCCGGTGATCATGATGGAGCGGATGCCCGCGGCCTGCGCCCGCGCGACCGCCTCGCGCGCTTCCTGGCGCGGCGGGTCGATCATGCCGATCAGGCCGATGAAGACGAGATCGTGCTCCACATCCTCCTCGAAGGCGTCACGGTCGGAATGGTCGGCCGGCAGCAGGCGGAAGGCAACGCCAAGCGTGCGCAGCGCCTCCTGGGCGAGCGCGTCGTTGCTCGCCATGATCTCGGCCCGGCGCGCATCGGTGAGCACGACGGCGTCCCGGCCGACAAGTTCATCGGCGCAATGCGCGAGCAGAATATCCGGCGCGCCCTTGGTCACCATGATCAGACGCTCGGGCCGCTCGGCATCGGTGTGGACCGTGCTCATCAATTTGCGTTCGGAGGAAAACGGCACCTCGCCGACCCTTGCGAAGCGTGCATCGAGGGCCTCGGCAAGCAGGCCGGCCTTGCGCGCCGCAACGATCAGGGCGCCCTCCGTCGGGTCCCCTTGAATGGACCAATTGCCGTCGCGCTCCTGCAGCACCGCGTTATTGGCCCGCTCAGCCGCCGTCAGCGCGCGCGTAAGCTCCAACTGCAAGGGCTCGCCGGGCGATTGCGGCCCAATGAGCTGTATGTCGCCGTGCGGCGCATATCCGGTCCCGGACAGGTTCGCGCTGCCGCTCGCCGTTACGACCCGGCGCACCGTCATCTCGTTCCGGGTCAGCGTGCCGGTCTTGTCGGAGGCGATGATGGTCGCCGAGCCAAGCGTTTCCACCGCGGCGAGGCGGCGAATGATGGCCTTGTTCTTCGCCATGCGCTGCATGCCGAGCGACAGCACGGCGGTCACCACCGCCGGCAGCCCTTCCGGCACCGCGGCGACGGCGAGGGCGACGCCGAGAATCAGCACGTCGAATATTTCGGAGAAGCCGCTGATATCGCTGACAAGGAAGATGGTGCCGATCATCACGAGTGCGATAAGGACAACGGTGACCGCCAATGCCTTGCCGACGCGGTCGAGCTCCCGCTGCAGCGGCGTGATCTCGTCCGGGGCCTTTTCCAGCATACCGGCGATACGCCCCATGGCGGTCCGCATTCTGGTTGCGGTAACGACGGCGCGGCCATGTCCGTAGACCGCCGTGGTCCCACTGAAGACCATATTGTGCTGGTCGCCGAGCTCCGGCGTGCCGGTGATGGGCGCGACGTGCTTCGAAACCGGCAGGCTCTCGCCGGTGAGCGCGGCCTCCACCGTCTGCAGGGAGGTGGATTCGATCAGCCGCGCATCGGCGGGAATGGTGTCGCCTTCCGCAATGAAAACGATGTCTCCGGGCACGAGTTCCGCCGCCGGAATGCTCCGCCTGTCGCCGTCGCGGATGACGCTCGAATGGGTGGCGGACATCTGCCGCAGGGCCGCAGCGGCCCGTTCCGCCCGGGCTTCCTGGATATAGCCCATCAGAGCGTTGAGAATCACGATGGCGAAGATCGCCAGCGCTTCGTAGGGCAGCGTCGTGTCGCGCTCCTGCAGCCAGATCACGGCGGAGATCATCGCCGCGGCGAGCAGCAGAAGCACCAGCACGTCGGTGAACTGGTCGAGGAACTTCAGCCACTGCGGACGCGGAGGCACCGCGTCCAGCTCGTTGCGGCCATAGTGCTCCAGGCGCCGCGCCGCCTCTGTCAAGCTGAGGCCGGACTGCGGCTGCGTCTTCAAGGCGGCGACGACCTCTTCGGCAGTCTGCCGGTACGGCTCATCGATGATCGGGTCGGCGGATGTGACGGGCATGCCGCAACGATACGCATCCGCGATGGATTGCAATACGGGACTTCTCTTGGCGCCGCGATCTATGCCAAGCCGGCCATACCGCTTCAATCACGAAGGTGCTCTTCGACGAGATGGACAAAGCCGGCTACAGTCGCGACGGGGACGAAGAACGCGAGGCCGTTGCCGGGCGTGGCCAGTTCCCTGGCAATTTCCAGAAGGATTGCATCCTTCATATCCATTGGCACGTCGGATTCAGGAATGCAGCTGCTCCTCGGTGAACAGCGACCAGACGGCAACAAACAACGCCGCGATCAGGGGACCGATGACGAAGCCATTCATGCCGATCAACGAAAGGCCGCCAACCGTCGATATGAGAACGACATAGTCCGGCAGGCGCGTTCCTCTTCCGACCAAGACCGGCCGCAGGAGATTGTCGATCGTGCTGATAACCAGCACCCCGACCGCCAAAAGGATCGCGCCTTTCAAATAGTTGGCCGTGACCAGATAATATATGGCTGCGGGGGTCCATACGAGCGCAGCGCCGATTGCAGGAAGGAGCGACAGGAAGGCCATGAGCACTCCCCACAGGAGCGCCGCCTCAATGCCAAGCATCCAGAATGCAATCCCGCCAATCCCGCCCTGGATCGCCGCTATGATGACGTTGCCCTTGACCGTCGCTGTTACAACGGACGTGAATTTTCCGAAAATGTGATCCGTGTAGCGGCCACTGAGCGGGCTCGCGTTCCGCATCATGCCCGCCAATTGCCTTCCGTCGCGAAACAGGAAAAAGAGCAGGTAGAGCATTACTCCGAGGCTGACGAAGAACTGCGCCGTGTTCTGCCCGATGCTGAACGCTCGCGTGGCGACATCCTGGCTTAACTGCATAAAAAAGGAAGTCAGCCTGGCCCGGATTTCTACGAAGTCGCCCAGGTTTAATGTGGAGAGCGCTCTCTCGACAAAGGGCGGAAGCGCGCTTTGGATTTGCCCAAGTAACGTTGGGAGATCGAATTGGCGCGTGTTGATTCTATTGTAAAGGCTGGCCGCCTCCTGGGCCAAGGAGGCCAGTATCGCTGCACCGGGAATGACGACGATGCAGATGCAGGCCAGGACGCTGACCGCCGCCGCAAGATTCCGGTGCCCGCCCAGCCAGGTCTCAAGTCTCCTGTGCAGCGGATTGAACAGGATCGCCAGGATGACAGCCCAGAGAACGGCGCCATAATAGGGAAGCAGAAGCCAGACGAAGGCCGCCGTCACCGCAATGACGACTGCGAGAAAGCTGAGCGCCTGGATCGTCGCCTTGGGCACTAGGTGTTTTCCCGGCATTTGATGGATCGGGTCGAGTCTGAAGCGTCTTGGTTCGGATTTCCAGAGCTTATAGATGTATTCGTAGGGTGTGAGGCCTTTGAGCGTCTTGAGCCTTCGGGCGAAGTTATATGCGGCGATGAAGTCGATTGGATCGTTTTGTAGCTGGCGGTGATCATCATAGTAGAACCGCTGGACGGTGGCTTCTTGATGGTTCGGTCCTCGGAGGCGTCCACCTCCCCCACGAAGCGAACCTCGCCAGCCGCCACGGCTATGGCGTTCCGCAAGTTCGATACACCGATACACCGATGCCGACGAATATCCTCGCTACAATGCTCCATGACTCGTCCTCCTGCGGTGAGGATCCACTCGGGCCTCTCCGAGCAGTCCCTCGAAGGCGCAGTGTAGGGCGAGCGACCTCGCCTCAACGGACTACGGTCTCAACGCATGAACCGTCTTTGCGGCAAGCCGCGCGATGGCGGGCAGCCCGATCCTGCGGAGTTTCCTATGAAATGGTGGGGGTATCTGTCGCCCGTTCCGCCTCGAATGCCTGCTTCCCTTTCGCGGTCCAGAGCGCCCGTGCGTGTTCACCCTGCTCGTTTTTGAGCTTGTCGGCCATCCAGAGCAGCGCACCGTAGATCAAGGCGCGGTCGTCGCCGGTGAGGTCCACGATCCCAGCTTTGACGACGAGGCCGCCGAGTTCGATCAGATGCCGCGTGCGCTTGCGGCGTTCGACCTGCCAGGTGCGCATGTCATGACGTGCCTGCGCCGCCCGATGACGGTTGCACGCCGCCCGATTGCGTCGCAGCGCCGCCACTGTTGCGGTCAGTCGATGGCGCAGATCGCCGCGTCCGGCCCTGAAAGAATGCGGCCCCGCGCTTGGCCCATGCCTCCCTCTTTCCGGCATCCTTGGTTTCGGCCAGCACGATCAGCGCGCCCGCGAGTTCGTCGGCGTTGAGGGCGTCGGCGCCGGTCGAGATGACCAACTCGCCAAGCTGCTGCACCTTGCGGGCTTTCAGGTCTCGCGCCTTGTCTCCGAGCGATTTCAGTTCTGTGTCGAAATCCCGTGGCTTGCGCATCATGTCCTCCATCTGTGGTGATGAAGGAAGCGTAATTGAGCGGTGCGCGTGATGCAGTAATGTTGCCGAGACGGTCTGGAACGGCACGAGCAGTCCCGAGAAAATAGTTTCGAGGGCGCGCTTATACGTCGTTCCGACGTGCGCTTGAGGGCAGTATCTGGTTGGTCGCCATGGCGATCTACCATTTCTCCGTTCAGGTCATCGGACGTGCGGCGGGCCGCAGCGCGGTCGCTGCCGCCGCCTATCGCTCGGCCTCGCGGCTGCGCGATGACCGGCTGGACCGTGACCACGATTTCTCCAACAAGCCGGGCGTCGTCCATTCCGAGGTCATGTTGCCGGAGAACGCGCCGGAGGCATGGTCCGACCGCGAGCGGCTATGGAATGATGTCGAGGCGTTCGAGAAGAGGAAGGACGCCCAGCTTTGCCGCGAGGTGGAGTTCGCCCTTCCGCGCGAGATGACACAGGCCCAGGGCATCGAACTGGCCCACGACTTCGTGCAGTCCGAGTTTGTGGATCGGGGCATGATTGCCGACCTCAATGTGCATTGGGATGTGGGCGCGGACGGCCAGCCCAAGCCCCACGCCCATGTCATGCTCACCATGCGCTCGGTGGACGAAAACGGTTTTGGCCCGAAGGTGCGGGACTGGAACCGCACGGAGCTGGTCGAGCGTTGGCGCGAACGCTGGGCCGATCACGTCAACGAGCGGCTGGCGGAACTCGACATAGACGCGCGGATCGACCACCGCAGCCTTGAGGTGCAGGGCATCGGGCTGGAGCCGCAAAGCCAGATCGGCGCGACCGCGCAGCGCATGGAAGCCGCCGGACTTGATGCCGACCGCGCCCAGGATCATCGCCGCATTGCCCGCGAGAACGGCGCGCGGATCATCGCCGATCCTTCCGCCGCGCTGGACGCGATCACGCACCAGCAATCGACCTTCACGCGGCGCGACATGGCGATGTTCGCGCACCGGCACAGCGACGGGATCGACCAGTTCAACGAAGTGATGGCCGCGATGCGCAACGCGCCCGATCTGGTCGAACTCGGCAAGGACGGACGCGGCGAAGATCGGTTCACCACCCGCGACATGATCGAGGCCGAACGGCACCTGCACCGCGCCGCCGAGATGATGGCCGAGCGGGAGCGCCATGAGGTGAATGACAGGAATCGCGAAACCGCGTTGGCGCGCGCGGAAGCGCGCGGCCTTGTCCTGTCCGGCGAGCAGGCTGACGCGCTGGCGCACGTCACGGACGGGCGCGGTCTGGGCGTCGTCGTCGGCTATGCCGGGACGGGGAAGAGCGCGATGCTCGGCGTGGCGCGCGAGGCTTGGGAGGCGGCGGGCTACGAGGTCCGGGGCGTGGCGCTGTCCGGCATCGCCGCCGAGAACCTGGAGAGCGGATCGGGCATAACGTCACGCACCATCGCCAGCATGGAGCATGGCTGGGGACAGGGCCGCGACATGCTCACTTTCCGCGATGTGCTTGTCATCGACGAGGCGGGGATGGTCGGCACGCGCCAGTTGGAGCGCGTGCTGTCCCATGCCGCCGAGGCCGGCGCCAAGGTCGTGCTGGTCGGCGATCCGCAGCAGTTGCAATCCATCGAGGCGGGCGCGGCGTTCCGCTCCATTCACGAACGCCACGGCGGCGCGGAGATCGGCGAGGTGCGCCGCCAGCGGGAGAACTGGCAGCGCGACGCCACACGCGACCTGGCGACCGGCCGGACGGGCGACGCGATCCATGCCTATGACACACATGGCATGGTTCACGCCGCCCCGACACGCGAGCAGGCGCGCGACGATTTGATCGACCGCTGGGACCGCGACCGGCAGGCGTCGCCCGACAAGAGCCGCATCATCCTCACCCACACCAACGACGAGGTGCGCGCGCTCAACGAGGCCGCGCGCGAGCGGATGCGGGAAGCCGGCGATTTGGGCGATGACGTGCGCCTGACGGTCGAACGCGGCGCGCGCAGCTTCGCCAACGGGGATCGCGTCATGTTCCTGCAAAACGAGCGCGGCCTTGGCGTGAAGAACGGCACGCTCGGGACCGTCGAGCAGGTCAACGAACGATCCATGTCCGTGCGCACCGACGACGGGCGCAGCATCTCGTTTGACCTTAAGGATTACGACCGCATCGACCACGGCTATGCCGCGACCATCCACAAGGCGCAGGGCATGACCGTGGACCGCACCCATGTTCTGGCGACGCCGGGCCTCGACGCCCACGGCAGCTATGTTGCCCTGTCGCGGCATCGCGACGGCATGGAGTTGCACTATGGGCGCGACGACTTCGCCAGCCAGGACCGGCTTGCCCGCACCCTGTCGCGCGACCGGGCCAAGGACATGGCGAGCGATTACGAACCTGCCCGCGACTATGCCGAGCGGCGCGGGATCACCTTCCGCGCCCGCGTCTTCGAGATCGTGCGCAAGGTCGTGCCGGAAAAGGTGCGCGGCATCTTCGACGGGCTGCGCCTGCCCGCCGAGGGCGGACAGGGGCCGGAAAGGAAGGTGGAGGAAGACCCGGAGGCGGCGTTGCGCCGCGCCCGTGGCCGGGCGCTCGTCCGTCATGCGCGCGCCGTGGATGCGATCTTCGCGGCGCAGGATCAAGCCGGCAAAGCCAGCCCCGATCAGATCAGGGAATTGCAGGAGGCGCGCCAGCGGTTCGAGGAGGTGCGCCCCTACGGCTCGCACGACGCCGAAGCCGCCTACAAGAAAAACCCGGAGCTTGCGGCGGAGGCGGCATCCGGCGATGCCCGGCGCGCAATCCGCGCCCTGCAACTGGAAACCGAGTTGCGCACCGATCCCAGCCTGCGCGCCGACCGTTTCGTGGAACGCTGGCAAAATCTCCACAGGGCCAGCGACGAACGGTATGCGGCGGGCGACTATGCCGGTCACAGGGCCGCGCGGGCGGAGATGGGGAACATGGCCCACAGCCTCGAACGCGACCCGCAGATGGAATCCCTTCTGGCGGGCCGCAAGCGGGAACTCGGCATCTCATTCGATTCGGGGATGGGCGTCGGTCGCGACCTCACCCTCACTTTCGGGCTTGGTCGGGGGCGGGGTCTCGGACTGTAGAACCATCCTATTTTTCGCCGTCTCTTCGCCACACTACTACGAAGCCCAAATATCTATTGCACAACAACAAATCGCCCCTCTGTCTGGTCTCTGCAATCGTCAGAAATAGCCAGCAGGAGGCAGCGCAGCCATGCTCGCATCAGACCGTATCGTCCGCCTGAAAACCGTCCTCGCCCGGACCGGCCTATCCCGGTCCACCATCTATCGCAAGATCGCCGAGGGCACGTTCCCGCCCCAGATCAAGATCAGCGTCAACGGCGCGGGCTGGAAGGAATCCGACATTAACCGATGGGTCGCCAATCCCGTAGCGTGGCGGCCCGGAAGCGGGCGCGACCTCGATGGCGTCTGATCGCGGCGCGCGGTCCCGCTCCCGGCGCGTCAGGCCGCCCACGGCAACGGAGCAGCTTGAGACGCTGTTGGGCTATCCGTGGCCGTTCCCCGGCAGACCGCCCAAACATGACCTGTCCAACTGGACCGTCACCGACGACTGGCCCCATCCCGTTCCGGTCACAGAGGCCGAGATCGAGGTGTTCGAGCAATGGTTCGGAGACCTGTTCGATGACCTGTTCGGCCCCGAGGGCTGACACCTCGGAGATTTGAAATCGGCGTTGAAATCCGCCCTTCAATAGATTACATGTAGTCACATATGGCTACATATGGAGGGCGCAACATGCTGACCATCAACCTCAGAGACGCCAAGGCTGGATTTTCCAGCCTTGTTGATGAGGCTGTCAAAGGAGAGATCGTGACCATCACCCGTCATGGCAAACCCGTCGCGGCTTTGGTTTCGGTCGAGGCGGCGGAGATCGCGCGCAAGGCGCTCGAACGCAAACGGGCGGGCCTTGTCAGCTATCTCAGGACGTTCCCAGGCGGAGAATTCACGCGCAACCGCAAGCCATCGCGGGATGTCGAGCTTTGAGCGGTTTTCTTCTCGACACCAACGTCGTCTCCATGCTGGCGCCGTCGAAGTCGGAAGCATCCGCTGACTTCCTCACCTGGCTGGATCGCATGGACGGCGACGGCCGGTTATTCCTGTCGGTTGTCTCCATTCATGAGATCGAGAAGGGAATCGCGCTCCTTGATCACAAGGGGGCAACGGCGAAGGCCGCGAGCCTGAAAGCATGGCTCAGTGGCCTTGTATCCACATACGATGACAAGATCATTGGCTTCGACGCGCAGGCCGCCGCAATCGGCGGGCGGCTGGAAGCGAAGGCGCTTGCGGCCGGTCACGACCCCGGCATGGCCGATGCCGTGATCGCCGGCATCGCCGCGGCGCATGAACTCGTCATCGTGACCCGCAACACGAAGCATTTCCTGCCATTCGGTGTCGCCGTGTTGTTGCCTGACGAGGTGGCTGCCGAAGGAGACCAGGCATGACCGCTTCCACAATCCCCCTGCGCGCCGCCCTCTACCTGCGCGTCTCGACGGCGCGACAGGCCGAGCATGATGTCTCGATCCCTGACCAGAAGCGGCAGGGCGAAGCCTATTGCGCCTCACGCGGCTATCAGCTTGTCGAAACCTACGTGGAGCCGGGCGCTTCGGCGACCAACGACCGCCGGCCAGAGTTCCAGCGCATGATCGAGGCGGGCACGTCCAAGCCCGCGCCGTTCGACGTGGTGATCGTCCACTCGTTCAGCCGCTTCTTCCGCGACGCCTTTGATATGGAGTTCTACGTCAGGAAGCTGGCGAAGAACGGCGTCAAGCTGCTGTCGATCACGCAGGAGATCGGTGACGATCCGGTGCATCAGATGATGCGGCAGATCATGGCGCTGTTTGACGAATACCAGTCCAAGGAAAACGCCAAGCACGTCATGCGGGCCTTGAAGGAGAACGCCCGCCAAGGCTTCTGGAACGGCTCGCTTCCTCCTATCGGATACCGTGTCGTCGCGGCCGAGCAGCGCGGAGCCAAGACCAAGAAGAAGTTGGAAATCGACCCGCTCCACGCCGACACGGTGCGGCTGATCTATCGCCTGGCGCTGGAAGGCGACGGCACGACCGGCCAGATGGGCGTCAAGAACATCGTCTCCTATCTCAACAGCCGCCGCATCTTCACCCGCGACGGCGGGCGCTGGGGCATCGGGCAGGTTCATCGCATCCTGACGCGCCGCACCTATATGGGCGAGCATGAGTTCAACAAGCGCAGCAAGACCAAGGAGCTGAAACCCGTCAGCGAGATCGTGACGGTTCCGGTCCCGCCGATCATCGACCGCGAGACGTTCGACGCGGTGCAGGCATTGCTCAAGGCCCGCAACCCCAAGGTCATGCCATCCGCCGTCATTAGCGGCCCGACCATGCTGACCGGCCTGATCCATTGCGCCAAGTGCGGCGGGGCCATGACCATCCGTACCGGCAAGGGCGGGCGTTACCGCTACTATGCTTGCTCGATGAAAGCCCGGCAGGGTCCGACCGCCTGTGAGGGCATGGCCGTGCCTATGGACAAGTTGGACGATCTTGTCGCCAGCCATCTTGAAGGTGAGCTTCTCCAGCCCGAGCGGCTTGAAACCATCCTCGCCAGTGTGCTTGACCGCAGGCAAGAGCAATCCGAGCGCCGCCGCGAGCATATCGCCGAATTGAACAAGCGCGCTGCCGAATCGGAACTGCGCCTGAAACGCCTCTACGACGCCATCGAGGCGGGCGTGGCCGACATCGACGATCCGGCGCTCAAGGATCGGATCGAGGGTCTCAAGGCTATCAGGGACCAAGCGAAGGCCGACGCCGAGCGCGCCCAGGCCATGCTCGACAACTCCGGCGCCAAGGCCATCACGACGCAAATGGTCCGCACCTTCGCCAAAGCCGCTCGCCAGCGCCTCCGCCTCGAAGGCGGTGGTTACCGCCGCGACCATCTTCGCGCACTGGCGCAGCGGGTCGAGGTCGCGGACGGCGAGGTTCGTATTATGGGATCGAAGTCCCGGCTGCTACAGGCGCTTATCGGAAAAAACGGCGTAAACTCAGTGCCCACTCAGGGACTGAAGTGGCGGAGAGGGAGGCCGCCATCGCCTTGTCTCCATCATTCCAAGAGTGTCTATCATAGCCCTTCTATCTCAATGACTTAGGAGCATAATTTTTCTGTACGACTCTTGATTTGTCTCTCACATTCTGCCAATTTTTGTTAGTAGAACGTGAGTAGGGGCAAGGCATGGCAAGGGGTATCCATCGGCTTTCAGCGGCCGAAGTCAGAACCAAAACGGAACCGGGGCATTACAGCGACGGCGGCGGGCTGTATCTCCAAGTCAGCCGGTTCGACAGCACGAAATCATGGGTTTTCAAGTTCACGCTCAACGGCCGGACACGCGGCATGGGCATTGGGCCGATCCATACCTTGAGCTTGGCCGAAGCAAGGGCGAAAGCTGCCGATTTGCGCAAGGTCGTAGCCGAAGGCAAAGACCCTATCGAGGAACGAAACGCCGCCCGATTGAAAGCCGCTATCGACGCCGCGAATACGATCTCGTTCAACGACGCCATTGATAAATATCTCGCCAAGAAGGACGGCGAGTTCAGGAACGAAAAGCACCGCAAGCAATGGCGAAGCACGCTTGATACCTATGCCGCGCCTGTCTTGGGCAAGATGAACGTTGCCCACATTGCCATGCCGGACGTGCTTCGCGTCTTGGAACCGATTTGGGCCGAAAAGACCGAAACCGCTTCGCGCCTTCGCGGCCGTATCGAAGCTGTCTTATCTTGGGCAACGGTCGCAGGCTTTCGCACTGGCGATAACCCGGCCCGTTGGACGGGCAATTTGAAGGAACTGTTGCCGAAGCCAAGCGCCGTTGCTGCGAAGGACAATCAACCGGCGCTGTCCTTGTCGGACTTACCCGGATGGTTCGCCGAACTGCGCAAGCGCGAAGGCATGTCGGCGCGGGCGCTCGAATTCTTGACCTTGTGCGCGTCACGGTCGGGCGAAGTTCGCGGCGCGACTTGGGACGAATTCGACATGGAATCGGGATTGTGGACCATCCCGGCCAATCGGATGAAGGCCAAGCGCGAACATCGCGTTCCGCTGACGCCCGACGCCTTGGCGCTGTTGAAGGCGCTGCCACGGGTTGAAGGAAGCCCCTATGTGTTCCCGGCCGCGCGGGGCGGCGCGCTGTCTGATATGTCGCTGTCGGCCGTCATGCGGCGGATGCAGGAAGCCGAAACGGCGCAGGACCGCAAGGGATGGGTTGACCCGCGTTCCGGCCGTCCTGCGGTCCCGCACGGCCTGCGCAGCACCTTCCGCGATTGGGCGGCGGAAACGGGCGTTGCCCGCGACATGGCCGAAATCGCGCTCGCGCATACTGTGGGCAGCGAAGTCGAACGCGCCTATCGTCGTAGTGACATGCTTGAGCGCCGTCGCGCTCTTATGGTGGCATGGGGCGCGGCTTGCCGGGGCGAGCGTCCGAACAATGTCATCGCGTTTCGCGAGGCGGTTTGATGGCCGACCTTCAACGCCTTCTTGATACTGCCGGGATAGACCCGGAAGCCGCCCCCAAGCTTCTAGCGGTTGCGGCGGAATATCTGCGCCGTGGCGAAGCCCTTCCGGCGAAGCTGGCGACGTATCTTGCCGTAGCGTTTGAAAGAGTGGCGAAGGCTGAACGGGGCGAACAGGTAAACGCCCTTAAAGAAGGTCTTGGATTGGGCGTCGTGACAGGCGCGCCACGGAAGCCAATTCACAAGGGCGACGTTGCATTGGCCGTCGTAGTTCACGGCGACAAGGAAGAAGAAACCGGACTTCGATCCGCAATTGCCGAAGCTTACGGCGTAGCGAAGAACACGGCCAAATCCCGCATTCAAGACGCTCGCGGCGAACTTAAAGAAGCTCACAAGCATGTGGGAAACATCCGCGTTCGGCCGCGAGATTTCGAAGGCAAATAGCCTGATAAGGGGTGCAAGAATTCCATTAGTTTTTGCACGGCGCGCGGCCTTAGCCTCCTAGCATCATCAAGACGCTAAGGGGTCTATTCATGTCTACACTCATTCGCCTTCCCGACGTGTTGTCCGCCTACGGTGCCAAGCGGCCGACGCTCTATGCCCACATGGCCGATGGTCTTTTCCCTCGCCCGGTGAAGCTTGGCGCGAAGTTCGCCGCTTGGCCGATGGACGAAGTTACGGCCGTCATCAACGCCCGTATCGCCGGTAAGACGCCCGACCAAATTAAAGTGCTTGTCGCCGAACTCGTTGCTGCCCGCCAACGTCGCGTTTGAAGGGTCAAGGCGGACGTATCATCCGCCGTACCAAGTTGAATATTCAACGAATTTCACGGCCGAATGAAACCTACTAACAATATACTCACGGGGCGCAAGGTGAATGACAAATTTTTCGGCCAATTCGGGAGTGATGCCAGCGCCGGATTTTGGGTTTGAAGGGCCGTCGCCGGACGAAAAACGGCAAGCGCGGTTGGTGGAAGTTCTCGCACATATCAAACCGGACAACGAACATGCAGTGCGAGCGGTCGCGCGGTCGCTCAAGCGCGGCCCCGAAGGCTACCGCAAAGCATATCTTGAATGGGCGAAGCCCTATGGACGGATCAAGGCGGAAAGGGAATGGGATCGGGCGCGGCATGACCCGGATACCCTGCAAGCCCTGCTAGACGATCTAGCTGCCGAAGCCGCCAAGAAACAACCCTTCGTCGTGCTGTCCGCCGCAGCCGTGCAAGTCCGGCCCCCGTTGCGCTGGCGCATCAAGAGCGTGTTGCCCGCCGAAGGTGTTGCCGCGATCTACGGCCCTTCGGGTTCGGGTAAGTCGTTTTTGTCGTTGGCCTTTGCCGCAGCTATCGCCGAAGGTTCGCCGGTCTTCGACCACGCTACGAAGCACGCCGACGTTCTCTATATCGGACTTGAAGGCGAAGACGGCTACCGTGGTCGCGTAGAGGCATGGCAGCGCCACAACGGCCGCGCAATGCCGAATGGATTGGGCTTCTTGCTGCAACCCTTCCGTTTAACCGATGCGCAGAACGTGACGGACCTTGCCGCCATGTGCCCGAAGGGTTGCGTCGTCTTTATCGACACGCTGAACCGCGCCGCGCCGGACATTGACGAAAACAGCGGCAAGGACATGGGCGCAGTAATCGAAGGCGCGAAGATGCTTCAACGGTTGATCGGCGGTCTTGTTGTTCTTGTTGCCCATACTGGCAAGGACGGCGCGAAAGGGCTTCGCGGTCATTCGAGCCTGTTCGCCGCGTTGGACGCCGGTATCTTGGTCGAACGTGACAACGAAGTTCGAACTTGGAAGACCGACAAAGCCAGGGACGGCGTAGACGGCGACGAACACCGCTTCCGCTTGAGCGTCGTTGAAATTGGCGAAGACGAAGACGGCGATGCGATTACGTCTTGTGTCGCCGTTCCCGACAATTCGTTGCCCACAATCCAGATGAAACCGCTGCCCCGTAGTCAGCAACGCGGCATGGACGCTTTTTGGCAGGCCGCGAAGGATCACGGCCAGCGCGATTTTTCGGGCAAGCTAATCGGCGTTCACACGGACCATTGGCGGGAAGCCTTCTATCGGACTATGCCCGCAGATAGCCAAGATGCGAGGAAGAAAGCCTTTCAGCGTGTGCGAAATGATCTTGCCAACGCAAGACGTATATCGGTCGAAGGCGAGCTTAATAAGGTCTGCGAAACATTCACGAACCCCGCCGCAGTTGGCAACGAAACAACGGCCGAAGGGCTGTTTTCAGGGGGCGGGACATACGGGACAAAACCGGGACATGTCCCGGTGCAGTAACGGGACATATAGGGGTTATATATATCTACGATATATACCCTATGTCCCGCTGCACGAAACGACGGCGATTTGAAAAATAGAAATGTCCCGCTCGCCAACGACGTAGTTGTGATTGCAGCAAAGGAACGAACCAATGAACAAGGATTGGAAGAACGACTTCGTAAAGATGACGACGAAACTTGAAGACGCATTATTGTCGGGATTTGGCAACGACAAAACGGCGTTGTTTCTTTGGCGCGTTGCGAATTCGATCATCGCCGTATCCCGCGACCTTCGGCTAGAGGCTACCCATGTGGGCATTGTGGAGGCGGGCTTGCGTCGTGCTGTCAAAGACCGGCTCGAATATCACGGCATGTATCGCACGCATACGCATCCCGAAGCCTATGAGAATGGGATTGTCGAAGCCTTCATGCACGACATGGGATCGCTTCGCCGGATCGTGCTTCATCGCCTTCGCGAAGAACGGAACGAACTGTTCCCTGCGAGCTACTACACGGACCTTGCCGAACCGGCCGTGCAAATCGTTGAACATCCGATGCGGACTTTCGGCCGATTCCTTGATGAACTCGAATACGTCAAGCAAGCGGATAGCGAAGCCTATGGCCGCAGCTTCCACAAGCATCGCGAAGTCATGGCGCTGTATCGCGTCGGACTTGCGATCTTGCCGCCGGACACATGGGAGCCGCAAATCACGCTGTCGCCTCGCGCCACGGTCACGCCTTCGCCGCTCGCAATCGCCTTGAAGGCCGGTGCCCGCAGCAACAGCCCCGCCACGCCCTGAAATCCAGCCCGCCACGGGGCAAGGCCGCTGCGGGATAGGCCGGACTACCCGACGAGGCGGAAGGGGCTTCTACGGCCTTCCTAGAGGCTCTACGGCCCTATGTCTTCATTCGTCTATCGCCTGACAAGCAAAGTATTCGAGTGCTTCGAAGGATTCAGCGAATTCTCGCACCGTAGCGCACAATGGAAGTAGGAAGTTAGTAGATCGGACTTTGAGCGAATTTTCATAGTGAAATCAGTTTAAGTTGGCGGACTGCTTCTCCGCCGAACAAAATTCTTGATATGCCTTCGCACGCTTCCACCGCTTACAGCCCGAACCCGTGAGCCAAGCCAACGTTGTGCCCTTCGCTTCGGACTTCACCTTTTCCCATTCCTCTTTCAGAAGAAATTGGGCGTGGCGGACGAAGCGTTCTTCGAACACGCGATAGCTATTGTCGTCTTTCTCCGAACTTTTCACTAGCTCTGGAAGAAGCTTTATCAAGTTCTGGTCGATGCCGCTCTTGTCGTTCGGATTTAACTGCAAGGTGATAAGGGCAATGAGCCGATCCGCAGTTTGACGCCTCTCCAAAGCCTTGTCGCTCTTTATGTCGGGCATTGCCATGTGTATTGCTCCACAAACGCCAAGTAAATCAGCGATGTTGCTGCGAAGTTTGTCGATCCATTTTGAGCGTTCAGCCGTCACGGCCGTTATGAACGTTGATCGCTTCGACACCATGTTTGCAACGAAGGCGCTGACGATCACGCCAATAAACGCGATTATTGCGGCTGTAACTGCGGGATTCGTTTTCAAATATTCAAGGATTGCATCCATCCGTCGTCGCCCCATCGAACTTTCCCGCAAGTTTTGCCGTCAGCTAACGGTTCGTCAAGCCACGCCGAAGTGTGGGCATAACGGCCGCTTCCGCGCTCAAGATCATGTTTCGCATACCGCAAGAAAAATACTTCGATCTACATGAATCTATATTTGTCTTTGCTTAAAATTGGCGATTGACGGAAGTTCTTGTGCAGTCTTATCGGTCAATAAACACGGTTTAATTGGCTGATTTTGGCACTCAATGGCACGCGCAAGCATCACAACTGTCGAAGAAAACGACGCTCCCCCCGGCGAACGTCGCGTGCGTGCGAAGCTCGATACCATTGCCGATGTTCGTAGAGAAATGGCGAAGCTCTATCGCATGGCTCGCTCCGAAACGTTGGACGTTCAGGACGCCGCGCGATTGGCGAACATCCTCATGCTTATCGGCCGTCTCATTGAAGGCGGCGAACTCGAAAAGCGGCTTGAAGCATTGGAAGGGCGGATATGACCCGAATGCTCGCATTCCGCTTGAAGAAGCTTGAAGACAGGACGGCGAAGGCAACGACGGCGAACCGCGTCGTGTTCGTTGACCAACTGTCCGGCCGAATGTTGTCGAAGATACCAAGCGGCGTAGGCGTGATGATCGTTCCGACTTGGGGCGAGGATGCGCAATGGGAAGAAGCGTTGCGCGAACAGCAAATCAAACTTGTGAGCGAAGCCAGAGAGAAAGAAAGGGCGCTGCCGTGAGCCAATACCTTGTGAACTCCGAAAAGGCCGCAAATACGCTGACCATGCTTCGCGTCGAAGCCGGATTGAAGGCGCGCTTTGGCGATCCGAAGCGGTTCCCCTCCGTAGCGCACGAACTCACGTCGCTGCATGTTCGGGTTCGCGCCAATGCCGAAAGCGTCGTTGCTCTTGCGAAGGACGCAACCCGAACCGAAGTCGCGAAGCACGCTGCGGCGAAGGAACTGGCGCAACGGACCATCAAAGCTATCGGCGACACGGCCGAAGCCCTGAAAGCCCGCGCTGCGATCCTGCAAAGCGATGGGCAGGCGAAGGCGGATCACTTCTTCGCACCGCAGCCCGGCTATAGCCATATTGAAAGCGAAGTCCGCACTTGGCTTCGCGAGCAAGTCAAATCCGAAACCGGATTGGGCAAGGTGCTGTCGCTGGCGAAGGAAGACCAGATACTTGCGTCGGTCATCTATCATAGCCCGCACTATTTGACCGGGCTTGCGCCAGACCTTCAAGCCAAACTGCGGCTTGATATGACCGAACACTTCGTTCCCGAAGCCTTTGCCTTGGTGAACGAAGGCGTCGAAATCGAAGCCGTCGCCTCGCGCTACGACAAGACCACTCGCGAAATCAACGCCGCGTTCTACACGCCCGCGATTGCGGACCAAGCCAACAGTCGCGTCGAATTGGGGGCCGCATGATGCCCCCAATCACACTGACCGACGAAGACGGCAACAGCGTTACCGTGAATGCTGCCCGCATCCGCTTTGTTGATCGCGCCACGGAAGGCGGCAGCTTCGTCACGTTCAAGGATGGAAGCGAACGCTTGTTCCGCGAGGAACCCGACGAAGTTTCCCGCCGCATTGACGAAGCGAATGGCCTTCCCGGCACCATGCCCACACACAACCACGGGCGAACAGTTCCGGCGCACCGTTTGGGATGGAAGGAATGATTTGAGATTGGCCGGGGCGTTGTGGTTGGCACTGCCTCGCCCGGCCGATAGCGGCGTGTCGTTCCTGCCCATGATCGGGCACGCCGTTCCTTGCCCGCCAGCCCGCAAAGCTGGCGGGCTTTTTATGCTCGAATACGCCGAAGGGGCGTTCCCCGCATTTTCAGGTCGGATGATTGTTAAGGCATGGCCGCTGCAATTTCGGCAGTTACGTCACGGACGCCGGGGGCGTTCCAAACGTCATCCCGCAGCATGAACTTGTTGCTGTTGGTATGAGCTATGAAGGTGGATCGTTCGATCACGAATGCAATCGGGATCAACGCCGCCTTCATCACGTTGAAGTCGTCATCGAAAAGAACGCCCGCCAGCACGTCGAAGTGTCCGCCGTTTATGTCACGAATCGCGGAAAGCTGGCGGGACTTGTTGCGCCGATGAATGCGCCGTCCCTTGATTTGATACCGCGTGCCATCCGCCCCGGTTGCATCGTATCCACGTTCGGAGTTTGGCGCTTGCTGCCATCCGAAGGCGTGGCAAAACAGATATTCGGCAAGGTCGCCAGTCGGATTATTGGCGCTGCGCACAACGCCCCTGTCGCGTAGTTCCTCGCCAATCTGCGCATGAAGGACCAGAAGTTCGGCGACCGATAGAGCTTTGACACGATCCGTAGGGCTGTCCAAATTTTGCGTAGGGTTCATCGCGTGTCGTTAAGCCCGCTATCTTGTTCAGCCCGCACTTTCGGCGAAGGATACAGGCTTCATGCGCCCCTTGCGAGCCATTCCCGTCGTTCACGCCCGCGTGATCGCACCGGCTGCGTGAGCCGCCAAGTGTGGGCAAAAAGCCCCGATCCTACCGCCCGATTTGCTGTAGTAGATCGTTAGTAGCTTTCTCAAAATTCGAAAAAACTAAATAAAATCAATGTGCAATGGCGGAGAGGGAGGGATTCGAACCCCCGATAGACTTGCGCCTATGCCGCATTTCGAGTGCGGTGCATTCAACCACTCTGCCACCTCTCCTTGATGGCGGGCCGTTCATATACGCGCAACCGGGCGAAGATCAAGCCGTCCCTGTGAATAAAGATCCCTGCGGCCCGTTTTAGGCCGGCGGCGCCGGAATTCGTGACAGGAGCCGGCGCCCGCGGCATGGTGACCGCCCGACCATCGAGGGTTTCTTCCCGTGCCCGATTCCATCCGCATCCGCCCCGTCACGGCGGACGATTACGACCGGTGGCGTCCCCTGTGGGACGGTTACAACGCCTTCTACGGACGTTCCGGCGAGACCGCCCTCGCGCCCGAGGTCACGCGCACCACGTGGATGCGCTTCTTCGATGCCTATGAGCCGGTGCACGCCATCGTCGCCGAAGACGGCGGGCGGCTCCTCGGGCTCGCCCATTATCTCTTCCATCGCAGCACGACGGCGATCGCGCCGAGCTGCTATCTGCAGGACCTGTTCACGGATGCGGCGGCGCGCGGCAAGGGGGTGGGCCGCGCCCTCATCGCGAGTGTCTATGAGTGCGCCCGCCAGGCCGGCGCGCCGCGCGTCTATTGGCAGACCCACGAGACGAACACGACCGCGATGCAACTCTACGACAGGATCGCGGAACGCTCCGGGTTCCTCGTCTACCGCAAGCTGTTCTGAAGCGCTCCGCCCCGCCCCGAAAATATGCCGCCGGGCGGCCGTTTTCGTTGACAGATGCGGCCCTGGCATGTATCGAAACGCTCTGGCGCGGCAGGTCCGCGCTTTTTCGAGTCGCGCGCCTCTCTTTCGGTGTCGCCCTTCGCACGACGAAGCGGCGGCGGTCGTGACGGGGCGTGCGTAACAAGCCGGAACAGGCTGACAAGAAGCCGGCCGGGCGGTTTTCCGCCGAGAGCCGGGAGACGAACACGAGGACAAAAGATGTTCGCAGTCATCAAGACCGGCGGCAAGCAGTACAAGGTTGCCGCCAACGACGTGATCAAGATCGACAGGCTCGTCGCCGAGGCGGGCGATGTCGTGACCTTCGACAGTGTGCTGATGCTCGTCGACGGTGACAAGGTGGAAGTGGGTGCGCCGTCGGTTGCCGGTGCCCTCGTCGCGGGCGAGCTCGTCGAGCAGGCGCGCGGCCCCAAGGTCATCGCCTTCAAGAAGCGTCGCCGCCAGAATTCGAAGCGCAAGCGCGGCTACCGGCACGACCTGTCGGTCGTGCGCATCACCGAGATTCTGACCGGCGGCGCCAAGCCGTCGGGCAAGAAGGCCGCCGCCAAGCCGGCGAAGGCCGCCAAGGAAACCGCTGCCCCGGCCGCCGCCGAGGCGCGCGACAGCAGCAACCTCTCGCTGATCGCGGGCGTCGGCCCGACGATCGAGAAGAAGCTGCGCGCCGCCGGCGTCACCTCCTGGGAGCAGATCGCCGCCTGGAGCGAGGCGGACGTCGCGAAGTACGACGAAGAGCTCAACCTGCGCGGCCGCATCGCGCGCGACGAGTGGATCGAGCAGGCGAAGGAGCTCCTCGCCGGCAAGCCCCCGCGCGCCAAGGTCGATCAGGCCGAGCTGAAGTCGGGTGAGGATCTCTGAGGCGCGGCGCGGCAACGCTGCCACCCTCTGACAGTATTCGGGAGTAACGAACATGGCACACAAAAAGGCAGGCGGCTCTTCGCGTAACGGCCGCGATTCCGACGGCCGCCGTCTCGGCGTGAAGAAGTTCGGCGGTCAGTCCGTCGTTGCCGGCAACATCATCGTGCGCCAACGCGGCACGCGCGTCCACCCGGGCGTGAACGTCGGCATGGGCAAGGACCATACCCTCTTTGCGCTCACGGAAGGTCGCGTGGCTTTCGGCACGAAACTCGGCCGAGCTTACGTGTCGGTTGTACCCGCCATCGAGGCGGCAGAGTAAACGGCGGCAGCTGAGACGAAGGAGCTACCGCCGGCATCCCACGAACCGGCGGATCGAAGCTCCAGATGAATGCTTCCGATCCATGCGACAGGGGAGATGGGATGCCATCTCCCCTTCGTCGTTTCTGGCACCGGCCGCGGGAGGCGGCACGGGCCACAAGGATCGGAGCGAGACTATGTTTACCCGCGAGATCATCGACGACGCCTTCGTGATCGAGACCGCCCGGCTCGAGCTGCGCTGGCCGCGTCTCGCCGACGCCCGAGCTGTCGAGCGCCTCGCGGGTGACAAAGCCGTCGCGGAGATGACGGCGCAAATCCCCCATCCCTATCCGCCCGGCACGGCCGAAGGCTTCATCTACGAGGCCCGTCGCGCCAATGCCGACGGCAAGGCGCTGACGCTCGCCCTCGCGCCGCGCGGCAGGAGATGCGAGCTGATGGGCGCCATCAGCCTGCGCCGGTCGGCTGCCGGCGAGCCGGAAATCGGCTACTGGCTGGGCACGCCCTTCTGGGGCTGCGGCTTCGCCACGGAGGCGGTCAGGGCGCTCGTCGACACGGCCTTCACGCACAGCGAGGCACGCGCCATCGTCGCGAGCGTGCGCGTCGTCAACCCGGCCTCGCGGCGGGTCCTCGAGAAGTGCGGCTTCCACGCCGACGGGGCGGGCCTGCTGCCGTTCCCCGCGCGCGGCGGCGTGTTCCCGGTCGACCACCTCAGGCTCGAGCGGCGCATCTGGGAGAGCCTCAAGGGCTGGACCAACCCGCTTTTCGTCGGCCTTGCTGTGCGCGAGCGCACAGCTGATGCAGCCTGCCTCGTGTCAGGTGCAGAACCTTCCCCCGCCCTGTCCGGAGGAGAGCCATGATGCCGGATACGCTCAGTACCGAACGCCTGTCCCTGCGGGTCCCGCGCCGCGAAGACGTGCCGGCCCTGCACCGGCAGATGACCTGGCCGGTCGTGCGCTGGCTGTCGCAGGTGCCATGGCCGGTGTCTGCGGACGACATCGCCGCCCACATCGAAAAGAGCGCCGAGGACCGGGCCGCCGGCCGCGCCGCGCTCTACACGGTGACGAAGGCGGACGAGCCGATCGGGCTCGTCGGCATCGCCCCGCGCAACGGCGCCATGAACCTCGGCTACTGGCTGGGGGAGGAGCATTGGGGCCAGGGCCTGATGCCGGAAGCGGCGGGCGCCGTGGTGGACGCCTATTTCGCCGACAGCCGGGCGGTGCACATCTCCTCCGGCCTGTTCGCCGGCAACGAGGCCTCGCTCAAGGTGCAGCAGAAGCTCGGCTTCGTCGTCGTCGGCGAAGGGCTGATGCCCGCCAGGGCGCACGGCCGGATGCTGCCGCACTACGACACCATCCTCGGCCGGGCCCGCTGGACCGGTCAGCAGATGGCGGCGTGAGCGCGAAAGACGCGGCTTCACCCATCGATGCCTGCCCGCGGCGACGCGCATGCGTTGCCGCGGGCGTTCGTCTCCTGTAGGAAAACCGCTCCCCGCCATGGATGCGGGAGCCGTGTGGTGCCATGAAATTTCTCGACCAGGCCAAGATCTACGTCCGCTCGGGCGACGGGGGCGCGGGGTGCGTCTCCTTCCGCCGCGAGAAATTCATCGAGTTCGGCGGCCCGGACGGGGGTGACGGCGGGCGCGGCGGCGACGTTATCGTCGAATGCGTCGAAGGGCTCAACACGCTCATCGACTACCGCTACCAGCAGCATTTCAAGGCCCGGCCCGGCGTGCACGGCATGGGCAAGAACCGCACCGGCGCCAAGGGCACCGACGTGGTGCTGAAGGTGCCGCAGGGCACGCAGATCTTCGCCGAGGACAACGAGACGCTGATCGCTGACCTCACCGAGATCGGCCAGCGCGTCGTGCTGGCGCGCGGCGGCAACGGCGGCTTCGGCAACGCCTATTTCAAGACCTCCACCAACCAGGCGCCGCGCCGGGCCAATCCGGGCCAGGAAGGCGCCGAGATGTGGATCTGGCTGAGGCTGAAGCTCATCGCCGATGCCGGGCTCGTCGGCCTGCCGAACGCCGGCAAGTCGACCTTCCTTGCCACGGTAAGCGCGGCGAAGCCGAAGATCGCCGACTACCCCTTCACCACCCTCCACCCGGGGCTCGGCGTCGTGCGCGTCGACGCGCGCGAATTCGTGCTCGCCGACATTCCCGGCCTCATCGAGGGGGCGCACGAAGGCCACGGCCTCGGTGACCGCTTCCTCGGCCATGTCGAGCGCTGCCGCGTGCTGCTGCACCTCGTCGAGGGCACCAGCGAGCACGCCGGCAAGGCCTACAAGGTCGTGCGCCGGGAGCTCGAGGCCTATGGCCACGGCCTGGCCGAGAAGCCGGAGATCGTAGTGCTGTCGAAGGCGGACGCGCTTGATCCCGAGACGCGCAAGCAGCAGCTCGCCCGCCTCAAGCGCGCGGCGGGCCGCACGCCGCTCGTGCTCTCCGCCGCCTCGGGCGAAGGGGTGGAGACGGCGCTGCGGGCGCTGCTCGCCGAGATCGACGCCGCGCGCGACGAGGAGAAGGACGACGGCCGCGAGGCGGCGACAAACAGGGAAGGGGCCGGCGAGGGAGAGAGCTCTTGGCATCCCTGAGCACCACCGCCGAGGCCGCCACGGCGGCCGCCGTCCCGACGATCGACAGGTTCCGCCGCGTCGTGGTCAAGGTGGGTTCGTCCCTCCTCGTCGACAGGGCGCGCGGGCGGCTGAAGCACGCCTGGCTCGCGGCGCTTGCCGAGGACATCGCCGAACTGCACGGGCGCGGCGCCGACGTGCTCGTCGTCTCCTCGGGTGCCATCGCGCTCGGGCGCACGGTGCTCGGCCTGCCGTCGGGCCCGCTGAAGCTCGAGGAAAGCCAGGCGGCGGCGGCCGTGGGCCAGATCGCCCTGTCGCGCACCTGGGCCGAGGTGCTCGCCCATCACGGCATCACCGCCGGGCAGATCCTCGTCACCCTCGCCGACACCGAGGAGCGGCGGCGCTATCTCAACGCCCGCGCCACGACGGCGCGGCTCCTCGAGATGCGGGCCGTGCCCGTCATCAACGAGAACGACACCGTGGCGACGAGCGAGATCCGCTACGGCGACAACGACCGGCTGGCCGCGCGCGTCGCCACCATGGCCGGCGCCGACCTGCTCGTGCTCCTCTCGGACATCGACGGGCTCTATACCGCCCCGCCGGGGAGCGACCCCGACGCGAAGCTCATCCCGGTCGTCGCGCGCATCACGCGCGACATCGAGGCGATGGCCGGTGGCGCCGCCTCGGAACTGTCGCGCGGCGGCATGCGCACCAAGGTCGAGGCGGGCAAGATCGCCACCGCCGGCGGCACGCACATGGTGATCGCCGACGGACGGGTGAAGAACCCGCTGCGCGCCATCGCCGAGGGCGCGCGCTGCACCTGGTTCCTGACGCCGTCGAACCCGGTCACGGCGCGCAAGAAGTGGATTGCCGGCACGCTGGAGGCCAAGGGCGCGCTCGTCGTCGACGAAGGTGCGGCGCGGGCACTGCGCTCCGGCGCCAGCCTGCTGCCGGCCGGCGTCCGGCGCGTCGAGGGCCATTTCGCGCGCGGCGATGCCGTCATCATCCGCGACGAGGCCGGCGGCGAGATCGGCCGCGGGCTCGTGGCCTATGACGTGGAGGACGCCCAGCGCATCGCCGGGCGCGCCTCGCGCGACATCGAACAGATCCTCGGCCATCCGGGCCGGGCCGAGATGGTGCACCGGGACGACATGACGCTGGCGGGCGGATGAGATGGACGAAAGCTGCGCCCTGCCCTCCTCCGCAAGAGGGAGGGAATGAGGGGCGCAGGTTTCGGGTGTTTGGCCGACGGCCGGCCGCTATGATGGCCGGCGAACGGGAATGGGGACGATGAGCGAGAGCCTCAAGGTGATCAGCGGCAGCGACGATATCGCCGCACTCATGCACGACATCGGACGCCGGGCGCGCATAGCGGCCCGTGCCCTCGCCATCGCCCCAGAGGAGACGAAGACCCGCGCCCTCAACGAGGCCGCAGCGGCCCTGCGCGCCGACAAGGCCGCGATCCTCGCCGCCAATGCCGAGGACGTGGCGGAGGCGCGCCGCAACGGCCAGGCGGCCTCCTACATCGACAGGCTCGCCCTGGACGAAGGCCGTGTCGAGGCCATCGCCGCGGCGGTGGAGGCCGTGGCCGCCCTGCCCGACCCGGTCGGGCGCACGCTCGCCACCTTCACGCGGCCGAACGGCCTCGTCATCGAGCGTGTGGCGACGCCCCTCGGCGTCGTCGGCGTCATCTTCGAGAGCCGGCCGAATGTGACCGCCGATGCCGGGGCGCTGTGCCTCAAGGCGGGCAATGCCGCGATCCTGCGCACCGGCTCCGACAGCTTCCGCTCGGCCTCGGCCATCGCCGCCGCCATGGCCCGCGGCATCGCCGCGGCCGGCCTGCCGGCGGAGGCCGTGCAGCTCGTGCCGACGCGCGAGCGCGAGGCCGTGGGCCTCATGCTCGGCGGCCTCGGCGGCAATATCGACGTTATCGTGCCGCGCGGCGGCAAGAGCCTCGTCGCGCGCGTGCAGGCCGAGGCGCGCGTGCCGGTCTTCGCCCATCTCGACGGCATCTGCCACGTCTATGTCCATGCCGCGGCCGACCTCGCCATGGCGAAGACCATCGTGCTCAATGCCAAGATGCGGCGCACCGGCATCTGCGGGGCGGCCGAGACGCTGCTCGTCGACCGCGCCTGCGCGGCGACGCATCTCGCGCCCCTCGTCACCATGCTCCTCGACGCCGGCTGCGCCGTGCGGGGCGACGCGGCGACGCAGGCGGTCGATGCGCGCGTCACGCCCGCGAGCGAGGAGGACTGGCGCACGGAATATCTCGACGCCATCATCGCCGTGCGCGTGGTGGACGGGCTCGACGACGCCATGGCCCATATCGACACCTATGGCTCGCATCACACGGAATCGATCCTCACCGAGGATGCGGCGGCTGCCGCGCGCTTCCTCGCCGAGGTCGATTCCGCCATCGTCATGCACAATGCCTCGACGCAATTCGCCGACGGCGGCGAATTCGGCTTCGGCGCCGAGATCGGCATCGCCACCGGGCGCATGCATGCCCGCGGCCCCGTCGGCGTCGAGCAGCTGACCTCCTTCAACTATCGCGTGCACGGCAGCGGACAGACCCGGCCTTGATGCCCGACCAGCGCTTCGCCGGGCCGCCCCCGCTGCCCCGTCACGGGCCGGGCATGCGCATCGGCCTCTTCGGCGGCACGTTCAACCCGCCGCATGCAGGACACCGGCTGGCGAGCCTGACGGCGCTCAAGCGGCTCGGCCTCGACCGGGTGTGGTGGATCGTCACGCCCGGCAATCCGCTGAAGGACAACGCCGCCCTGCCGCCGCTCGCCGAGCGCATCGCGGCGGCGCGCCGCATCGCCGACCACCCGCGCATCGATGTCACCGGCTTCGAGGCGGGCATCGGCACGCGCTACACCTACGACACCCTTGCCTATCTGGTGCGCCGCTGCCCCGGCACCCGCTTCGTCTGGCTGATGGGGGCGGACAATCTCGCCGGCTTCCATCGCTGGCAGCACTGGCGCGACATCGCGGCGCTCGTCCCCATCGCAGTGGTGGACCGGCCGGGCGCGACGCTGAAGGCCTGCCGCGCGCGGGCGGCGATGGCGCTCGCGCCCTTCCGCCTGCCCGAGCACAGGGCGGCCGCGCTTATGCAGCGCGAGCCCCCCGCCTGGGTCTTCCTGCACGGGCCGCGCTCGCCGCTGTCCTCGACCTTCTTGCGCGCGCAGACGGGCCGCACCGGGCCGGCGGCTGCGCAGCGGCGTTGAAGCGCGAGCCAATGACGATTATCTTAAGAAACGTGGCGCCCGGTTTGCGCCATTCATTGAAGAGGATCAGGCACTGAATCTCATGCCCCATGGTGAGGCGGAACATACTTCCCCTCCCCCGGCGGTCGGCTCATCGGCCCCAACTGCCGCGGAAAGGCACGACGGCGACCTCGTGGCGCTCGCCCGTCATTGTCTCGAGGAAATGAAAGCCGAGGAGACGGTCGAAATCGACCTCGCCGGCAAAACCTCGATCGCCGATACGATGATCATCACCTCCGGCCGCTCGCATCGCCATGTCGGCGCCATCGCCGACAGGCTGCAGGAGGCCCTGAAGGCGGCAGGCACCGGCCCCTTGCGGGTCGAGGGCGTGCCGGCTTGCGACTGGGTGCTGATCGACGCCGGCGATCTGATCGTTCACGTGTTCAGGCCCGAGGTGCGCGGCTTCTACAACCTCGAGAAGATGTGGGGCGCCGACCGGCCGCACGAGCGTATCGCCGGCTGAGCGTCCCATGCGTCTCGCGATCGCGGCCGTCGGCCGTCTGAAGGCCGGGCCGGAGCGGGCGCTGATCGAGCGCTACCAGGAGCGCATCGCAGCGGGCGCGCGTGCGCTCGGCTTTTCTGCGCTCGACGTGGCCGAAGTGCCGGAAAGCCGCGCCCGCCGCGAGGAGGACCGGCGCCGGGAGGAAGGCGTTGCGCTGCTGCAGCGCATCGGCGACAGCATGGCCGTCGCCTTCGACGAGCGCGGCAAGACCCTCGACAGCCAGGGTTTCGCGCGGACGCTCGCCGGCTGGCGCGACGAGGGCGCGGCGTCTCTCGCCTTCGTGATCGGGGGCGCTGACGGCCTCGCGCCCGAGGTGCGGGAGCGGGCGCGCCTCGTCCTCTCCTTCGGCGCCATGACCCTGCCGCACCAGTTGGTACGCGTGCTTGTTGCAGAACAGCTCTACCGCGCTATGACCATCCTTGCCGGTCATCCCTATCATCGTGAATGACCGGCTGCCGGAGGAAGGATGCCGCTGCGCCCATCGAGACGACTGAGCCGGACAGCATCAGGTGCGGCCCGAATCGCGGCTGCGCTGGCGCTGCTGCCGGGCCTCGCGGCGCCGCTCCTCGCGCAAGATGCGCCGCAGGGCGCGCAGCAAGGCACGCAGCAGCCTTCTGCACAGGCGCCGCAGATCCCGCCTGAGGCGCAGCGCGCGCTCGATCGGGCCGCGCAGACCGAAGAGCAGCGGACGGTGCGGGAGCAGGAGCTTGAAAAGCTGCAGGAACAGCTGCGCCTGAGCGAGGAAGCACGCAACCGGATCCGTGAGGAAGTGGAGGCGCTGCGCGCCGACCGCGCCAAGCTCAACGCCGCGCTGATCGAGACGACCGAGCGCACCCAGGCGGCGGAAGCGCGCGCGAGCGCCATCGAGCAGCGGCTCGCCACGCTCAATGCCAGCGAATCGGCGATCCGCAAGTCGCTGGAGAACCGCCGCGAGGTCATCGTCGAGGTGCTGGCGGCGCTGCAGCGCATGGGGCGCCGGCCGCCGCCGGCGGTGCTGGCGAGCCCGGACGACATGCTCGAGGCGGTGCGCTCCTCCATCCTTCTCGGTGCCGTCCTGCCCGAGCTGCGCGGTGAGACGGAGGCGCTCGCCACCGATCTCGGCGAACTCGTGCGGCTGAAGGACGCGATCGCCAGCGACCGCGAGGCACTGGTGCGCGACCTCGCCACCCTCGCCGGCGAGCGCGAGCGCCTCGCCGCGCTCGTCGCCGCCCGGCAGGAGGACCTCGCGAAGGCGGAGCGAACCGAGGCCGACGAGAGCCGGAAGACCAGCGAGCTCGCCGCGCGGGCGCAATCGTTGGGCGATCTCATTCAAAAAATGGAGAGCGAGATCGCCGCCGCCCAGCGTGCAGCCGAGGAAGCAAGGCAGGCCGCGGAGGCCCAGGCGCGGGAAATGCGGGAGCGTCTCGCCGCCGCGCCCTTTGGCGATCCGGCGCGTCTTGCACCCAAAATTCCCTTCGCAGAAGCCAGAGGACTGCTGCCGATGCCGGTCAACGGCAGCACATTGCGCCGTTTCGGCGCGCCGGACGGCTTCGGCGGCACCACGAAGGGCATGTCGATCGCGACGCGCAACGGCGCCGTCGTGTCTGCCCCCTCGGACGGCTGGGTGGCATTTGCCGGCCCGTTCCGATCCTTCGGCCAACTCTTGATCATCAACGCCGGCGGCGGGTACTATATCTTGCTGGCGGGCATGGAGCGGATCACCGTGGCGCTCGGACAGTTCGTGCTCGCCGGAGAGCCGGTCGCCGCCATGGGCGAGACGGCGACTCCACTCTCGACGGCATTTGCCGGTACGAACGGTCCCGTGCTCTACGTGGAATTCCGGAAAGATGGCGGGTCGATCGACCCAGGTCCCTGGTGGGCGAAATCGCAGGGCGAAAAGGTTCGCGGATGATGCGTAAGATTTCTCTTCTGATGGTGGGCGCCCTCATGGGGGCGGGTGCGGCGGTCGTCGTCACCCAGTCGCCCCTGTTCACGACGACCCGCGCGGTGGCGGCTTCGGCCGAAACCTACCGCCAGCTCAACCTGTTCGGCGACGTGTTCGAGAAGATCCGCGGCGACTATGTCGACGTGCCGGACGAATCGAAGCTCGTCGAGTCGGCCATCAACGGCATGCTGACGTCGCTCGATCCTCACTCGAGCTACATGGACGCCAAGAGCTACCGCGACATGCAGGTGCAGACGCGCGGCGAGTTCGGCGGCCTCGGCATCGAGGTGACGATGGAGGACGGCCTCGTGAAGGTCGTCAGCCCCATCGACGAAACGCCGGCCGCGCGGGCTGGCGTCCTCGCCAACGACCTCATCACGCATATCGACGGCGAGCAGGTGCAGGGCCTCACCCTCAACCAGGCCGTCGACAAGATGCGCGGCCCGGTCAACACCAGCGTGAAGCTGACCATCCGGCGCAAGGGACAGAACGACCCGGTGGAGGTCTCGCTGACGCGCGACACCATCCGCATCCGCGCCGTCCGCTCGCGGACCGAGGACGACATCGGCTACATCCGGGTCACGCAGTTCAACGAGCAGACCTTCGACAACCTCAAGACCGCCGTCGAGAAGATCGCGACGGATCTGCCGGGGGACAAGCTCAAGGGCTACGTGCTCGACCTGCGCAACAACCCGGGCGGCCTGCTCGACCAGGCCATCCTCGTCTCCGACGCCTTCCTCGACCGGGGCGAGATCGTCTCCACCCGCGGCCGCAACAGCGATGAGACGCAACGCTTCAACGCCAAGGCCGGCGACCTGACCAAGGGCAAGCCCGTGGTCGTGCTCATCAACGGCGGCTCGGCCTCGGCATCGGAGATCGTCGCGGGCGCGCTGCAGGACCACAAGCGTGCGACGGTGCTCGGCACCCGGTCCTTCGGCAAGGGCTCCGTGCAGACCATCATCCCGCTCGGCGGCAACGGCGCCCTGCGCCTGACCACGGCGCGCTACTACACGCCGTCCGGCCGCTCGATCCAGGCCAAGGGCATCGAGCCGGACCGCGAGGTGCTGCAGGACGTGCCCGATGATCTCAAGGGCAAGGACGAGACCAAGGGCGAGGCGGGCCTGCGCGGCCACCTGAAGAACGGCGAGGAGGAAGCCTCCGGCTCGTCGGCCTATGTCCCGACCGACCCGGAGAAGGATACGCAGCTCAAGGCGGCGCTCGAGCTGCTGAAGGGTGCGCGCAAGGACGCGGCGACCACCGCCGAGAAGTCCGCCGTCCCGAACTGACAGACGCGGCCCTGCCGGCCGCGCCATCTCGACGGCCCACCCGTATTCTTGAAAGAATGCGGTGTGGGCCGTCTGATTCGTAGCCCTGTCGAAGGCCCCGCGCGGGACCTCCCGGTCGGAGACGCCGATCTTGCCCCAGGCCACGCTGAAGGATCTCGACAAGCCGCTCGGATGCGACGGCGGCCGTCCACCGGCACCATCGGGCCGGGATCGCCTGCTGCGCTTCGGCCTCGTCTGGGGTGTCGCGATTGCCGCCGTCCTGCTGTTCGGCGGGCATTTCCTGACTGAGACGCTGATCTCGCGCTCTCCCTTCCGCCCCGCCGAGACGCCGGTTGCGACAGCGCCCGCCGCACCGGCCCACGTGGCGCCGCGGGAGGCAGCCGAGCCGACGCCGAGCGATCCCGGCCCGCCCGCCGGCAACCGCACCGCGGCGTCCGAGGTCGAGCAGAACGCCGGCGTCGCCGTCGTCCGGCCGGCCGGCAACGTGCCCGGCGCCATCATCATTACCGTGCCCGACGGCAGCGAGCCCGGCCTTGCGCCTGCGCCCGATCCGCGCGTCACCGTCGAGACACCGGCCGGCCCCTTGCCGCGCATCGGCGACGACGGCAGCCGGGCGGCCGAGGTCTATGCGCGGCCGGCACCCCCGCATGCCGCCATGGCGCCGGCCCGCATCGCCGTCGTGGTCGACGGGCTCGGGCTTTCCGCGGCGACGACCCAGCAGGCCATCGAGACGCTGCCCGCCGACGTGACGCTGGCACTCGTCGCCTCCGGCACCGCGCTGCCGGAGGCCGCAGCCGCCGCGCGGCAGAACGGGCACGAAGTGCTCCTGTCGCTTCCCGCGGAGATCCCGGGCGCCGAGCTGACCGCCGCTATGGCGCGCTTTGCCGGCTATGCCGGCATCCTCACCGCGGCCGGTGCGGACCGGCTCGGCCCGCTCGCGCACGAAGCCGAGCAGCGCGGCCTCCTCATGCTGGCCTCGGCAGGCGGAGCTGACGTCACGCTGACGCAGACGATGGCGGCCGAGGCGGTCGAGCAGGCCTTCGCGCGTGCCGAGCGGCTGGCGCAGCGCAACGGCCGGGCCATCATCCTCGCCGAGGGATCTCCTTCCCTCCTGCGCCAGCTGGCGCGCTGGACGGCGAGCCTCGAGCGCCGTGGCGTCCTCCTCGTGCCGGCGACCTCCCTCATCGCAAATCCCAAAGGCTGAGCATGTCGGGTTTCGAACATCTGCCCTATCGCCCCTGCGTCGGCATCACGCTGTTCAATGCGCAGGGTCTCGTCTTCATCGGCCGGCGGCCGGTCAACGGCAACACCGAGAAGGTGAGCCCCGACCATGCCTGGCAGATGCCCCAGGGCGGGATCGACGACGGTGAAGCGCCGCAGGAGGCGGCCATGCGCGAGCTCTACGAGGAGACCAACATCCGCTCGATCTCGCTTATGGCCGAGGCACCCGACTGGTTCACCTACGACCTGCCCGGCGCCTTCATGGGCAAAGCCTGGAAGGGCCGCTACCGCGGCCAGAAGCAGCGCTGGTTCGCCTTCCGCTTCGACGGGGACGAAAGCGAGATCAACGTCGCCAATCCCGGCGGCGGCCACAAGGCCGAGTTCGACAGCTGGCGCTGGGAGCGCCTGGAGCGGCTGCCCGACCTCGTCATCCCCTTCAAACGGGGCGTCTACGAGCAGGTGGTATCAGCCTTCGGCCCGGTTGCCGCCAAACTGGCGGGATAGACGGTGGCCGGCGTTCCCATGGCGTACACGCACGCATCCGGTGCTCTTCCGTGGCGGGCGGGCTGGCCCGCGATCTGCCTTGCCGCCCTGCCCTTCGTCCTGCTCGCCGTGAGCCTCGGCGCCGGGACAGTCGGGGCCTTCGACCGCAGCATCCTGCTCGCCCTGCGCGATGGCGAGGGCAATCCCGTCGGGCCGTGGTGGCTCATCGTCGCGGCGCGCGATGCGACGGCGCTCGGCAGCATCACGGTGCTGGTGCTCCTCGCCCTCACCGCCATCGCCTACTGCATCGCGGACGGGGCCCGCCGGGAGGCGGGGGTGATCGCCGTCGCCTTCGTCGGCGGCGTCATCCTCAACACCGCCCTCAAGCACGTCATCGCCCGGGCCAGGCCGGACCTCGTCAATCACGAGGTGACGGTCTACACACCGAGCTTCCCCAGCGCGCATGCCATGCTGACGGCGACGCTCTTCCTCGTCATCGGGGCGCTGGCGGCGGCCGGCCAGTCAAGCCCCGCGGCGCGCCGCTTCGTGCTTGCCGCGGCGGTCACCATGATCGTCGTGGTCGGGCTCAGCCGGGTCTTCCTCGGCGTGCACTGGCCCTCGGACGTGCTGGCGGGCTGGAGCGCCGGCATCGCCTGGGCGCTCACCTGCCTCAGGTTCCTCGGTCCCCGGCCCGCGACGGCCTGACCGGTCTGCCACCCGTTGTGCGGGGCTGCGCCCCGTGCTAGCGGCTCAGGCCATGAGCCAGCCCATGCGCAAGCGCCCACCCCTCGTGACGAGAGACACCCTGCCCACCCTCATGCGCCTGTGGTGCGAATGGGTGCGGCCGCACTGGGGAACGCTCGCGCTCGTCCTCCTCCTCATCGCTGTCGTCTCGGCGGCGACCGGGGCCTATCCGCTGCTCATCAAGGAGGCCTTCAACGCCTTCGAGCAGAAGAACGAGGAGGCCCTTCTCTTCGGGCCCATCCTCGTCATCGTGCTGACGGCGATCCGCGGCGGCGCGTTGTGGGCGCGCGCGGTGCTCACCAACAAGGTGGTGACGCGCGTCGAGGCCGACATGCAGAGCGCGCTCTATGCCCATCTCATCGATGCCGACATCGCCCAGCTCGGGCGCGAGAGCCCGGCGGCACTGACCCAGCGCTTCACCACCGACTTCGCCTTCATCAAGGAGGCGCTGACGCGCGTCTTCACCGTCTTCCTCAGCGACCTCGGCATGGTGATCGCCCTCGTCATCTCCATGCTGTGGATCGACCCGTGGCTGACGCTCGCCGCCGCCGTGGTCGCGCCCTTCGCCTCGCTGCCGATCTCGCGCATCGGCCGCAAGCTGCGCCGCGTCGCCACCTCGACGCAGGAAGAGATCGGCGCCATGGCGAGCCACGTCTCGGAGAGCCTCGCCGGCGTGCGCGTCGCCAAGGTCTTCTCGCTCGAGGGCTATCTGAAGCAGCGCGCGGCGGACGCCTTCGAAACCGTGCGCGCGCTCAAGATGAAGGCGGCCAACGCCCGCGCCAAGCTCGACCCGCTGCTCGAGATCGGCGGCGGCGTCGCCGTGGCGGGGGTGCTGGTGCTGATCGGCTGGCGCATCATGCGCGGCGAGAGCACGGTCGGCGACTTCACCGGCTTTGTCGCCGCCTTGCTGATGGCGGCGCAACCCATCCGCGCCATCGGCAATCTCAACGCCATCGTCCAAGAGGCCATGGCGGCGCTGAAGCGCTATTTCGCGGTGATGGACGAGAAGCCGACCATCCTCGACCGGCCCGGCGCCCGGCCGCTCGCCGTCTCCTCCGGCCTCGTGCGTTTCGAGAACGTGCACTTCCACTACCGCTCGGACGTGCCGGCGCTCGAGGGCGTCGACCTTGCCCTGCCGGCCGGCCGCACGACAGCCCTCGTCGGCCGCTCCGGCTCGGGCAAGTCGACCCTGATGTCGCTGGTGCCGCGCCTCTATGACGTCACGCAGGGGCGCGTCACCATCGACGGCATGGACGTGCGCGCGGCGACGCTCGCCAGCCTGCGCACCAACATCGCCGTCGTCAGCCAGGAGGTGGTGCTGTTCGACGACACCGTGCGCGCCAACATCGCCTTCGGCCGCCCCGGCGCCGACGACGCGGCCATCGAGGCGGCGGCGAAGGCGGCGGCCGCGCACGACTTCATCGCCCGGCTGCCGGAAGGCTACGAGACGCGCGTCGGCAGCGCCGGCGCGCGTTTGTCGGGCGGCGAGCGTCAGCGCATCGCCCTTGCCCGCGCCATCCTGAAGGATGCGCCCATCCTCCTCCTCGACGAAGCGACGAGCGCGCTCGACACCGAGTCGGAGAAGGCCGTGCAGGAGGCGCTCGCCCGGCTCATGCGCGGGCGCACCACCATCGTCATCGCCCATCGCCTGTCGACGGTGCGCGACGCCGATCTCATCGTGGTGATGGACGGGGGGCGCGTCGCCGAGACCGGGCGGCACGACGAGCTCGTCGCCCGCGACGGCATCTATGCCAAGCTCTACCGCCTGCAGCTCGCCGACGACGTCACGCCCGTGCAGGCGGCCAAATAGCCCAGGTTATCTCACTCGCGCCGCATGATGCGGTCGACGACGATGTCGGAGAAGAAGCCGGGCTTGAACTCGCGCTCCAGCCGCTCGGGATCGTAGCTCTCGGCAACCCAGGTCAGGAAATCCTGCCCCCTGGGCTCGCCCTCGCGCCGGTAGGTCTCGAAGAAAGCGTCGAGAATGCCGGTCTTGGCGAAGCGGAAATGGCCGAAGCGCAGCGAGAGCTGCCGCATCGCCTCCGCCACCGGCCGCTTCTCGTGGATGATGAGGTAGAGCGCCGCCATGAAGCCGGCCCGGTCGGCGCCCGACTTGCAATGCACCAGCACCGGATAGTCCAGCGTCTCGAAGAAGTCCTTGGCCGCGAGAATCGTGGCACGGTCGGGCGCGCCGCGTGAGCGCACGACGAAATCGGTGAGCCGGATGCCGAGCTGTTCGCAGGCCTCGCGCTCGAGCGGCCAGGAGCCGTATTCGCGCCCGCCGCGCAGATTGACGATGGTGCGCACGCCGGCCCGCGCTGCCGCCCGGATCTGGTGCGGCGCCGGCTGGGCGGCGCGCCAGAAGCGCTCGGTCACGCGATGGCTGTTGAGATAGGCGAGGCGGAAGATGCCGTGGTCGACGAAGACCATGTTGACCCAGGCGCGCCAGCGGTCGAGCCCGTCGGCGACGGGCCGGTCCCAGCGGGCGATGCGCGCCATGCGGCGCCGATAGCGCTCCTCCGGCTTTCGGAAACGGTTGATCAAGCGTCCTCTCGACACATGCACGCGGCCTGCGGCCCTGCCCGCCATGGGCCTGCCTTGGGCGCGCAGGCTTTACATCCCGCGGGGGCATAGCAGCCCCGGTCGAGGCCTGCAATCTCACCGATGTAGATACACAAAGCCTGTTCAACAAGGCGTGTGGGCCTTGTAAGGGGGGGCGAAGCGCGCGTATTTTGGTTGTCATGAGCGAGCTCGTCATCAGCCTGCGACCGGCACGCCCCACCGATGCGGTGGAACTGGCGGCCGTGCATGATGCGGCCTGGAAGGAAGCTTACCGGGGCGTCCTGCCCGGCGTCGTCCTCGAGCAGATGGTTGCCCGCCGCGGGCCGCGCTGGTGGCGCAATGCGGTGACGCGGCCGCGCCGCATCAGCGTCGTCGATTTCGGCGGCAAGCTGGCGGGCTATGCCATCTACGGGCCGACGCGCAGCCTCAACCTGCCGCAGGGCGGCGAGATCGACGAGCTCTATATCGACCCCGTGATGCAGGGCATCGGCCTCGGCACACGCCTGTTCGCCGCGGCCCGGCAGGAGCTGGCGGCGGAGGGCCGCCGCGGCCTCGTCGTCTGGGCGCTCAGCGACAACGAGCGTGCCTGCCGCTTCTACGAGCGCCTCGGCGGGCGCGTCGCGGCGGAGGCCAAGGCCCTCTTCGGTGGGCGGCCCTGCGCCAAGGTGGCCTACACCTTCGCCTGATCCTCGTTCCTGCTGACACGTCCTCGCACGAGCACGCCCGGCTTGCGAAGCCGGGCTCGGGCGCTTACTAGAGGGGCGGCCGCAAGGGTGCGGCGCACCATTCTGCCCTCAGGAGTGACATACCGATGCGTCTCGACGCGATTGCGATCGGCAAGAATCCGCCCCACGACGTCAATGTCGTCATCGAGGTGCCGATCGGCGGCGAGCCGATCAAGTACGAGCTCGACAAGGAGGCCGGCACGCTGGTCGTCGACCGCTTCCTCTACACCGCCATGCGCTACCCGGGGAACTACGGCTTCATTCCCCACACGCTCTCCGACGACGGCGACCCCTGCGACGTGCTCATCGCCAACACGCGCGCCATCATTCCCGGCGCCGTGATGTCGTGCCGCCCGGTCGGCGTCCTCATCATGGAGGACGAGGCGGGCCAGGACGAGAAGATCATCGCCGTGCCCTCGCACAAGCTCACCAAGCGCTACGACCGCTGCGAGAGCTACACGGACCTGCCCGAGATCACGCTCAAGCAGATCGAGCACTTCTTCGAGCACTACAAGGACCTCGAGCCCGGCAAGTGGGTGAAGGTGGTGCGCTGGGGGGACGCCGAGGAAGCCCGCCGCCTCATCCAGGAAGGCATCGACCGCGCCAAGGGCGCCAAGGGCTGAGGCCCTGGTAGATCCACGCTGTGCGGGGGCACCCGGTTGCGGGACGTGGATGGCCGGGACAAGCCCGGCCATGACGGCGGGATGCGCTTCCCAGCCGTCATGCCCGCTTATCGCCGGCATTGTGAGCAGGGGTGATCCTGGCCGCCTGCCCGATCTTGTTTACCCGCGTTCTTCTTAGCCCCTCACTCCACCCCTCTTCCCCACAGGCAGGGAGAGGGAGGCTCCCGGCAGAGGCTGCCGTCCTCGGCTCAAGGTCGCCTTGAAGCGCGCGATGTTCCCTCTTCCCGCAAGCGGGGAGAGGGTCAGGGTGAGGGGCCCTGGCACACCATCTGAAACCCACAAAACCCGATTGACAGCTTCGCCCCGCCGCGGGCTTGATGACGAAAATCCTTCACGAGGACGTGCGGAATGGACATCGTCATCCCCGGCGCCGCCAATCTCGGCCTGTTCGTCAGCGCCGCCCTGCTCCTGCTGCTGATCCCCGGCCCGGCCGTGCTCTTCATCTTCGCCCGCTCGATCGAGCAGGGGCGGCTTGCCGGCTTCGTCTCCATCGCCGGCATCCATGCGGCGACGCTGGTGCATGTCTTTGCCGCGGCCGTTGGCCTGTCCGCGGTGCTCGCCTCCTCGGCGCTCGCCTTCAGCATCGTCAAATATGCGGGCGCGGCCTATCTCATCTGGCTCGGCCTCCGGAAGCTCTTCGGCCCTGCCGAAATCACCTCGGTCGATGTGGCCCTACCCCGCCACAGCCATGCGCGGCTCTTCCGCGACGGCTTC
Organism: Chelatococcus caeni; assembly: GCF_014196925.1. Taxonomy (GTDB): domain Bacteria; phylum Pseudomonadota; class Alphaproteobacteria; order Rhizobiales; family Beijerinckiaceae; genus Chelatococcus_A; species Chelatococcus_A caeni. Next base: position 54,923 of record NZ_JACIEN010000011.1, read on the forward strand.
ATCGTCAACCTGCTCAATCCGAAGACGGCGCTGTTCTTCCTCGCCTTCCTGCCGCAGTTCGTGGAGGTGGGCCGCGGCCACGTGGCGATGCAGATCGCCTTCCTGGGCTTCATCTTCACGGCGCTCGGCCTCGTGACCGACGGCCTCTACGCGCTCGCGGCCGGCACGGCGGGCAACTGGCTGAAGCGCAGCCGCGGCTTCCTCAGGCTTGAGCGCTATGTCAGCGGCGGCCTCTACATCGGCCTCGGCGTGACGGCGGCCTTCGCCGGCAACGGCAAGAAGTAGGCGCGGCTTCTTTAGGTCTTCCGCCGCTGCCACAGGTCCGGTCGGCGCGCACGCGTCAGCCGCTCCGCTTCCTCGCGCCGCCAGCGGGCGATGGCGGCGTGATTGCCGGACAGCAGCACGTCGGGAATGGCGCGCCCCTCCCATTCGCGCGGGCGCGTGTAATGGGGATATTCGAGCAGGCCGCCCTCGAAGCTCTCCTCCTCGCCCGAGGCCTCCTTGCCCATGACACCGGGCAGGAGGCGCACGCAGGCGTCCATCAGCACCATGGCAGCGATCTCGCCGCCGGAGAGCACGTAATCGCCGATCGACACCTCCTCGAGCCCGCGTCCCTCGATGACGCGCTCGTCCACGCCCTCGAAGCGGCCGCAGACGACGACTGCGCCGGGGCCGGCGGCAAGGGCGCGCACGCGCGCCTGGTCGAGCGGGCGGCCGCGGGGGCTCATGAGGAGGCGCGGCCGCGGATCGTCCGCCGGCGCGGCGGCGTCGATGGCGGCAGCGAGCACGTCGGCGCGCAGCACCATGCCGGCGCCGCCGCCGGCGGGCGTGTCGTCCACCGCCCGGTGGCGGCCGAGGCCGTGGGGACGGATGTCATGGGTGTCGAGATGCCACAGGCCGCGCGCCAGCCCCTCGCCCGAAAGGCTCTCGCCGAGCGGGCCCGGGAACATCTGCGGATAGAGGGTGAGGACGGTGGCCTGCCACATGGGTCAGCCCTCGCCCTCGTCGTCCTCGTCCCTCGCAGCGAGGCTCTCCGCCGCCACGACCACGCGGCCGCCGGCGATGTCCACCTCCGGCACGAAGGCCTTGGTGAACGGCCACATCACGGTGGGGCCGCCCTCCGCCGGGGCGACCTCCATGACGTCGCCGGCCCCGAAATCGTGCAGGGCGACGATGCGGCCGAGCACGGTGCCGGCCGGATTGTGGACGGCAAGGCCGATGAGATCGGCCTGCAGGTATTCGTCCTCCTCGAGCGTCTCGGCATCGAGGCTCTCGCGCGGGACGTAAAGGCGCAGGCGCGTCAACGCCTCGGCCGCCGTGCGGTCGGTGATGCCGGCGACGCGCACGACGAGCATGTCGGCCGCGCCGGCGACGGGCCGCGCCGCCTCGATGCCGAAGCGGCGGCTGCCGTCCTCGCTCTGCAGGGTCGTGAAGCGGGCGATGGCCGCCGGCTCGGCCGTGTAGGACTTGAGCCGCACCTCGCCCCTGAGCCCCTGCGCGCGGCCGAACTCGCCGACGAGCACGAGCCGCCGCGCCGCGCCCGACGAAGCGGGAGCGGCGGACGACGGCCCGGTCGCCCTTGAGGAGCGGCGGCTCACGCCTCGGCGGCTTCAGCCGGCGCGGCAGCGGCCTCGGCCGCGGCGGCACGCTCGGCGGCGCGCTCCTGCGCCTTCTTGCCCGGCTGGGCCTTCTGCGGGTTGTTGCGGGCCGGGCGCTTCAGGACGCCGGCGTTGTCGAGGAAGCGCAGCACGCGGTCGGTCGGCTGGGCGCCCTTGGCGATCCAGGCCTTGGCCTTCTCGATGTCGAGCGCGACGCGGGCCGGATCGTCCTTGGCCTTCATCGGATCGTAGGTGCCGATCTTCTCGATGAAGCGGCCGTCACGCGGGGAGCGCGAGTCGGCGACGACGATGCGGTAGTAGGGGCGCTTCTTGGCGCCGCCGCGCGTCAGGCGGATCTTGAGAGACATAGGTTCTTCCTTTCCACTTTCAGTTGGTCCAGCCCGGCGGCACCCAGAGGTCCGCCGGAGCCGATATCAGCCGCCGCACGCGCAGCGGGTTGATCTCTTCAAAGGCTCACTTCTTCTTGCCGAAGGGGAAGCCGGGAAGACCGGGCGCTCCCGGCCCCTTGCCGCCGAGCCCCGGCAGGCCGGGCAGCTTCGGCGCCCCGAAACCGCCGGGCGGCAGCGGCGGCAGGCCGCCGGCGCCACCGGGCATGGTCTCGGGCAGGCCGCCGGGCAATTGCCCCTTGAGCTGCTCCAGCATCTCCGGCGTCGGCTGCGGCATGCCGCCCCCGAGGCCGAACATCTTGCCGAGCGCCCCGCCCATGCCGCCGCGTCCCCCCTTGCCCATCATCTTCATGACGTCGGCCATCTGGCGGTGCATCTTCAGCAGCTTGTTGACGTCCTCGACCTTGGTGCCGGAGCCGGCGGCAATGCGCTTCTTGCGGCTGGCCTTGAGGATGTCAGGGTTGCGCCGCTCCTTCGGCGTCATGGAATCGATGATGGCGCGCTGGCGGCGGATGACCTTGTCGTCGAGATTGGCGTTCTCGAGCTGGGCCTTCATCTTGCCGATGCCCGGCAGCATGCCGAGCACGCCCTTCATGCCGCCGATCTTCTCCATCTGGCCGAGCTGCTCGCGCAGGTCGTCGAGGTCGAAGGCGCCCTTGCGCATCTTGTCGGCGATGCGCTTGGCCTTCTCGGCGTCGATGGTCTCGGCCGCCTTCTCGACGAGGGAGACGATGTCGCCCATGCCGAGGATGCGGTTGGCGACGCGCTCGGGGTGGAACTCTTCGAGCGCATCGACCTTCTCGCCTGTGCCGACGAGCTTGATAGGCTTGCCGGTAACGGCGCGCATGGAGAGCGCGGCGCCGCCACGGCCATCGCCGTCCATCCGGGTCAGCACGATGCCGGTGACGCCGAGGCGCCCGTCGAAGGCCTTAGCGGTATTGACCGCATCCTGGCCGGTGAGGCTGTCGGCGACGAGCAGCACCTCGTGCGGCGCAGTCGCGGCACGCACCTCGGCCGCCTCCGCCATCAGCGCCTCGTCGACCGTAACGCGGCCGGCGGTGTCGAGCATGACGACGTCGTAGCCGCCGAGGCGGGCCGCCTCCATGGCGCGACGGGCGATCTGCACCGCCGACTGGCCGGCGACGATGGGCAGCGTGTCGACGCCCACCTGCTTGCCGAGCACGGCGAGCTGCTCCATGGCCGCCGGGCGGCGCGTGTCTAGCGAGGCCATGAGCACGCGGCGCTTCATCCTGTCGGAGAGGCGCCGGGCGATCTTGGCCGTCGTCGTCGTCTTGCCCGAGCCCTGCAGGCCGACCATGAGGATGCCGACGGGCGCGGGGGCGTTGAGGTCGATCCCCTCGGCCTCCTTGCCGAGCATCTCGACGAGGGCGTCGTGGACGATCTTGACGACCATCTGGCCCGGCGAGACCGACTTGATGACCTCGGCGCCGACGGCGCGGCTGCGCACCGTATCGGTGAAGGAGCGCACCACCTCGAGGGCGACATCCGCCTCGAGCAGCGCGCGGCGCACCTCGCGCAGGGCCTCGTTGACGTCGTTCTCGGTCAGCGCGCCGCGGCGCGTCAGGGAGCCGAGAATGCCGGACAGCTTGTCGGACAGGCTTTCGAACATCGTCTAGCGGTCCTCCGATGGGGTCCTGCCGGCACGCGGGCAGGACGAGGCACTGCGCCCGACATGGGCCGCCCCGATCCGTTCCGCAATGTCCGCCTCAGCGCGTCGCATCATGTCTTCCCGTGACCCGAGGGCCCAAAGCGAAACGCACCCGAGGGCGCAACGCGCTGTCGGGTGTTGACCTCCAGCCTCACGGGCTGGGCGGCGGCTCGCGAACGGACCGTTCGGGCTTTGACCGCGTCCTTATGCTGCGGCAGGCCTTGCGAGTCAAGGAAAAGGGAATGAGCGCCGCCGTCTCGCCCGCTGCAGAGACGCTGCAGAGATAAAGATCGAGAGGCCACATACGAGCCGCGCTGTTCCCCTCCCCCCGCTTGCGGCGGGGAGGGGTTAGGGGTGGGGGGCGGCTCCGCAAGGGCAACGGGACCCCAGCCATGACTTGCAAACTACCTGCCTGCTGCACCGCCCCCCAACCCAACCCTCCCCGCCACTTCGTGGGGGGAGGGAGGAGCTTCAGCGTCCGCGTGGGCCTATGATGGGGCTGGGATGAGCTGTCCGTGCCTATTCCTGCCGTCCCAGCAGAAACGCCTGCAGCAGCACCGCGCTGTTTTGTTCACGGCTGCGGGCAGCCGACAGCAGGGTGATCTTGCCCTTGGCCGCCTCGGCCCGCAGCATGGCAAGGCCCGCCTTGGCATCGCCCTGCGCCGCATCGAGTTCCGCGCGGTAGCGGGCCTGGAATTCCTCCCACTTCGCCGGTTCGTGGCCGAACCACTTGCGCAGGTCCGGCGAGGGCGCGACCTCCTTCAGCCACAGATCCCACGGCGCCGTCTCCTTGGCGACGCCGCGCGGCCATAACCTGTCCACCAGGATGCGCTTGCCGTCCCCCTCTTCCGGAGGGTCGTAGACGCGCTTGACCGCGATCTCGCTCATTGCGGCCCTCCCGCTTCAGGTGTCTTCGGAGCGTCCAAGCCGGGCTCTGCCGGCGTAGCCGCCGGGGGCGCGGAGGCCGGGGGCGGCGCGCTGCCGGGAGGGGCGGCGGGCGGAGGCGCGCCCGCTTCGGCCGGCTGGACGTAGATATAGACCTCGAGGCCGGCATCGTCGCCGCTCGTCAGGTCCGTCGCATATTCCTCGATGAACATGTCGCGGACCGTGATGGCCTTGGCATCGAGATAGGCGGTGATCGCCTCGTAGGTGGAATCGATCTCGTCGTAAGGGCCCTTGTGCACGAAGCGCAGGGCCTTGCCCGAAGGCGTCGTGCCGAAGCGGATGCCTTCCGGCGGGGCTGCGCCCGCAGCCGGGGCCGCCTCGACCGGTAGCAGCGCGTCGTAGCGGAACCCGGTGTCGTCCGTTTCGAGGAAGAGCACCACGGGGCGGCCCGCGATCTTGACGCCGGCACCGTCGAGGAAGATGCGCAGCTTGCCGAACGTCTCCTTGAGGGTCTTGACGGCATCGTCCCATTGCGCCCGGCCGCCCGCGATGGCGCCCGGCTTCTCCGGCAGCGTCACCTCGTCGACATCGCCTGCATTGGCCGGCGGCGGCACGAGCGTCGGCTGCGCGGGTGTCGACAGGCCCGGCGGCGGGGGCGGAGCGTCCGCCGGCGGAGGGACTTCGGCGGGAGCGGCCGGAGCAGCGCCCATAGCCGGGGCATCAGCCGGCGCCGGCGCAGCCGCCGCCGGTCCCGCGAACAGGAGGACGAGAGCGCAAGCGGCGGCGAAGATCCTGCCGCGAGCCGCACCGATCAAGGGCCACGAAGCCGTCGTCATCTGCCGCACCCAACCGTTCGCGCGAACCCGCGAATCGCCCTCCCCAGTCTCCCCGACCATAGGCGGCTTTGGGCGAGGCCGCGAGACGCGCCGTTGCGGAAGGGACTCGCGCTTTTGCGCGACATGGCCCATATACCGGAGGAATTTCGCGGCCCGGCCGCCGGACGACACGATGAACGCGCTGATCGGACACCCCTTTCTCAAGATGAACGGCCTCGGCAACGAGATCGTCGTGCTCGACCTGCGCGGGGAGCGGCACGTCGTCACGCCCGCCGAGGCGCGCGCCATCGCGGCCGATCCCGCCTCGCATTTCGACCAGCTGATGGTGCTCAACGACCCGCGCACGCCCGGCACCGACGCCTTCATGCTGATCTACAACGTGGATGGCTCACTCTCCGCCTCCTGCGGCAACGGCACGCGCTGCGTCGCCTGGGCGCTGACGCGGGACGGGGCGCGCGACGAGCTCCTGCTAGAGACCGAGGCCGGGCTGCTCGCCTGCCGGCGCGAGGGCGAGTGGCTCTTCACCATCGACATGGGCGCGCCGCGCCTGAGGTGGGACGAGATCCCGCTCGCCGAGGAGTTCCGCGACACGCGCGCCATCGAACTGCAGATCGGCCCCATCGACGCGCCGGCGCTGCACTCGCCCTCGGTGGTCAGCATGGGCAACCCGCACGCCATCTTCTGGGTGGAAGACGTCGAGGCCCACGACCTCGCCCGCCTCGGGCCGCTCCTCGAGAACCATCCGATCTTCCCCGAGAAGGCGAACATCTCACTCGCCGCGGTGAAGAGCCCGGAGCACGTGGTCGTCAAGGTGTGGGAGCGCGGCGCCGGCCTGACGCGCGCCTGCGGCTCGGCCGCCTGCGCCGTCGCCGTCGCCGCCGCACGCAAGGGCCTCACCGGACGCAAGGTGCGTGTCACGCTGCCGGGCGGCGACCTCCTCATCGACTGGCGCGAGAGCGACGGCCACGTCATGATGACGGGGCCGGTCGAGCTGGAGCACGAAGGCCGGTTCGCCGCGGAGCTCTTTGCGGAAACGGCCTGATGGGCGTCGAGGTCGTCACCTTCGGCTGCCGGCTCAACATCGTCGAGTCGCAGGTCATCAAGCGCCATGCCGAGGCGGCGGGGCACGACGCGCTCGTCGTCGTCAACACCTGCGCCGTCACAGGCGAGGCGGTGCGCCAGGCGCGCCAGACCATCCGCCGTCTGAAGCGCGAGCGGCCGGACGTGACGGTCGTCGTCACCGGCTGCGCGGCACAGGTCGACCCGGCGAGCTTCGCGACGATGCCCGAGGTCGCGAAGGTCCTCGGCAATGCCGAGAAACTCGAAGCGCCGAGCTGGCGCGGGCTCGCCGAGGGCGAGAAGGCCGCGGTCGGCGACATCATGGCCGTGCGCGAGACGGCGACGCATCTCGTGGACGGCTTCGACGGCCACGCACGCGCCTTCCTGCAGGTACAGAACGGCTGCGATCACCGCTGCACCTTCTGCATCATCCCCTTTGGGCGCGGCAACTCCCGCTCGGTGCCGATGGGCGCGGTGGTCGAGGCCGTCAGGCGCCTCGTCGGCAACGGCTATCGCGAAGTGGTGCTGACCGGCGTCGATCTCACGGCCTATGGCCGCGACCTGCCCGGTGCGCCGCCGCTCGGCCGGCTCGTCGGCCAGATCCTCAAGCACGTGCCGGACCTGCCGCGGCTGCGCCTGTCGTCGATCGATTCCGTCGAGGCGGACGAGGAACTGCTCGCCGCCATCGCCGGCGAGCGGCGGCTGATGCCGCATCTGCACCTGTCACTGCAGGCCGGCGACGACATAATCCTGAAGCGCATGAAGCGCCGGCACCTGCGCGAGGACGCCATCCGCTTCTGCGAAAGCGTGCGGCGGGCACGGCCCGACATCGTCTTCGGCGCCGACATCATCGCCGGCTTTCCGACCGAGACCGAGGAGATGTTCGAGCGCTCGCTCGCCATCGTCGGCGAATGCGGGCTGACGCACCTCCATGTCTTCCCCTTCTCGCCGCGGCCCGGCACGCCGGCGGCGCGCATGCCGCAACTGCCGCGCGAGGTGGTGAAGGAGCGCGCCGGACGCCTGCGCGCCGTCGGCGAAGAGGCCCGCCGGCGGTTTCTCGCGACCCAGGTCGGCACCCGCCAGAGCGTCCTCGTCGAGCGGGGCGACGTCGGCCATACGGAGGGCTTCGCGCTGGTGCGCCTGCCGTCTGGCCTCACCGTCGGCGATGTCGTCGACGTCACCATCGCGCGCCACGACGGGGAAGCGCTGATCGCCGCCTGAGGCCCTACGGGAGCGTCTGCCTGACGCGTTCCCAGCTGTTTCGCATGTGGTTTGCGAGGATTTTGGCGAGGCGGTCGGGGTCGCGGGCGGTGAGGGC
>NZ_JACIEN010000012.1 GCF_014196925.1 Chelatococcus caeni
AGCGCATCGACGTGTCCGAGGCCATGATCCACGTCGCCATGGGAAGCCTGCTGCTGCGCAGGATCAGCCACTGACACCATTCTCAAACGGACTCTTAGACCCTGTTTGGGTTCCCGATAGCACGAGCCTCCGGTTCCTGATAGCACGATATCCCGGGTTCCCGATAGCACGAGGCCATCCACAGGTTTTGCACAGGCGCCGGACGGCTCAAAAGCGAGCAGCAGGCGGCCGCCGACTTCGACCTCCAGAAACAGCGTGTAGCCCGGCAAGGGTTGGCGCTGGATGATGCTGCGCAGCTCGAAGGCGAAGCGCTTGAATGGCGATAGGCTGCCGGATTTCTGGTGCAGATGCCGGAAGTCGAAACGCCAGCCATGGCGCTGCCTGCCGCCGTGCTTGCGCACTAGGCGGTAGAGCCAGCGATCGAGCCCACCTGTCAGGTCGAAATAGGCCCGGTCGATGGTGAGCACGAGCGCATCGTCGAGGACGGCACGATAGAACCAGTCCGGCACGATCAGCTCGATCCCGGCGGGCTTGCCGTATCGATCGGTGCGCTCCTGCCATTCATTGATCCAGGAGAAGCGGTGACGGCGGCGCTCGGCCGGCTGGCGGAGCGAGGTGGCGACGGTGGTCGACTGGAGCCGGTCGAGCGCTGCCTTCAGGCGCTGATAGTCGCGCAGCGACACGCCGCGGCCGATGAAGTTGAGGATCTCATAGGGCGTGGCGGCCATCAGGCGCGAGGTGCGCAGACCCTTGTCGCGCGCCTCGACGATCTGGCTTGCTGCCCAGATCAGGATATCTGCGTCCCAGATCGTGGCCATGCCGTGATCGGGCACCGCCTCGACGCGGATGGTGACGTCGCCCGCCACGAAATCGATCGGGGCCGTGCGGTGGCTCTTGGAGAGGGAGAAGAACGGATAGGCCATGAGATCCTGCGCGTCGCGGGGCGCGAAATCGCCCGGGAGCGCATGGAACAGATCAAGCTGCCCTCGCTCCTGAGATGGGCGATGCCGCGCCGTCATTGAGGAAACCGCAAGGATCAGCGGGCGTGACGGCCGGCATGGGCCGGTACGGGCTCATGCCGCTTTGCGGGCAGGACGCGGCCGCGCGGATCGGAGGTCGAGGTGACGACGCCGCGCTCGGCCCAGGCTTCGAGATCGTCGATGGCGTAGACGACGCGGCCGCCGAGTTTGCGATAGGCCGGCCCGGTGCCGTACGTGCGGTGCTTTTCGAGGGTGCGTGCCGACAGGCTGAGGAATTCGGCCGCTTCCTTGGTGCGCAGGAAGCGCGGCGGCAGGGTCGCGAGATTGGTGGTCATGGGGGCCTCCGTGGCGTTCGCTGGAGCCGCTGGCGCTTAGCGGCGGGACGAAGGCCACGTTGGCGAAGAAGAATTGCGAGGGGGGAGTGCGAACTTAAGGGTGCTAAAAACGCACACCCGTGATCGTAGTGCCGGCTATTTGCGGCGGCGGTGGCGAAGCAGCTTGCGATAGCCGCCTTCGATCATGGCGAAGCCGTCCTTGACGAGATCGAGCACGGCGTCGCGCAGCGGGGAGGTCTTCCAGGGGTCGCTGGCGACGCGCTCGACGCCGAAGATGGCTTCGGCGATCTCGCGGTAGTCGGCATTGTGCATGCGCGCGTCGACGGCGCGTAGCATGTTCTTGAGGCGGCGGCGTTGTTGGGCTGTCATGCGCATATCCCGCGGAACAGAGAGGCCATGGAGACTGCGCCACAGGCGCGTCAGGGCCTGGATCCGATCGAGGCTATGAGCATCGAGCGGTATGATGGCGGCAATCGGCTGGTCAGGCCTGAGTTTGTTCAGCGCGATCAAATGGAGGCGGCCGCTCTCGGTGAAAGCCGACAAATGCAGACCTTCGAACGCGGTTTGCTGGAATTCCATGTCAATATCTCCGAGAACGAGCGGGCCGATCTGAACCAGTTCTGGTGCGGGACCGATATGCAGCACGCTTGTGTCGGTTTCCGGGGTCCAGAAGACGGGTTGCTCAAGGGCGCTTAGGCTTGGGCGGGCGGGGAAATCGCAGGCCCCAGCGATTGCCGATCGCTTCGGTTTCGTTGTCCCCTCTCACGGGAGTCTTAGCGATATTTGCATAGTCCCGCTGGTATTTTGGATTGCGGCGCAGGCATTCCCAGGCAAGCGCGTCTATATCGGCGTCGTCCCAATAGTCATATGGAATTGATGAGCGCCATTCTCTCGTATCTGGCGTCATGATGATCCTTCCTGTGCAGCGAATGCGCGTTAAGAGCGAATTGATTCCGCGAATTCAATTGCTTTGGAAGGATGCGAGTGGCAACGCCTGTTGCTTGCAGAACAACGGAGGCGTTCAGTGCGGGCGCTCGCGCCTGAGCTGCCGGTAGCCGTGTTCGGTCATCCAGTGAGCGCGCGCCAGATGGCTGTCATGGACGCGGCGGGCACGCTCGGGTTCCGCGATCGGACAGATCCTGAAAAGAACCTGCACGGCTTCCTGCCAGTCGGCGCCGTCGGCCTCCGCGTCGAGCAAGCGGGCGTAGAGTTTGATATGCTGGCGGTCATACTCGGTGAGCGCCAGGCTCGTGGGGGCTTCGTCGAGGTAATCAATCATCGTCAGTAAAAAGCACGTAGCATCCTTTGATCGGACTAGGCTTCCTTAACCATATCTACAGGCCGAAGGTGACAATGGGGCGGCAGTGCGTCCGTCCGGCTGAGTGAAACTATTTGCGTTCAGCGGATTCTTGCGCATCGACGATCATCACCCCTTCGTTCCGACCCGAATTGATGAAGGCGATGCCTTCGGTTTCCAAGGCTCTGCGCACTTGATCACTGGTGCTTTCATACACACGAAGGCCGCTTGCCGACTCCATGCGTTTGAGCGCGGTCAGCGAAACCTTGGCCTTGTCCGCGAGCATCTCCTGTGTCCACCCAAGCAATGCGCGCGCGGCCCGTGTTTGTCGGGCGGTGATCATGCATGATCACCTCCCACCGGCACCAACCGTCACGCCAGAACTACGGCTTCTCTATTCGGTCCGTGCCGAGCGCACGAGCCTCATCAGTCCTCCAATCGTCAATTACATACTATAGTTGATAAACTTAAAGTGTGTAAATTGCCATCGCTTTGCGCATGGACATGCGCAAACTGGTCGGCCGGAACTTCGCCCGCCTGCGTCGGGAGAAGGGCCTGACGCAGGAAGAGGTCGAAGCTCGTTCCGGTTTCAGCCAACAGTACCTCAGCAGTCTTGAACGCGGTCGGAGGAATCCGACCGTGATCACGCTCTACGAACTCGCCCAAGCCCTCGAGGTCAGTCATGTCGAACTGGTTGCACCCGACGACGAGACTTGATGAGCACTCCCGCGAGGATCATGCTTCTCTTCGTGGTCGGCACTCGACCGCCACAGGATGGGATCAGAGGAAGCCGGCGGGACAATCTATTATGCGACATCGCCTTGGCAGACCTTGGCGGTCAAGTCGTATTTGCGCACTCGCCGTTCCCCGTCCCCTCGCGGGGAGATGCTTCGGTCAGGTGATCCCCGGCCGAACTCGTGTCATAGGGAGGCAGGCTGTCGCCGTTCTCCCCATTCGAACTCTGTTCCGTCGATCCACATGCGATGCAGGATCACGGCGATTTTCCGCGCTAAGGCGATGATCGCCTTCTTGTGACCGCGCCGTCGCGCCACCTGCATTGCCCAAGCCTTCAACGCCGACCATCTCTTCACACGAGTCAGCAGCACTTGTGCGCCCTCGTAGAGCAGGCTGCGCATCATGGCGTCGCCCCACCGGGAGATTCTGCCGCTTCGATCGACCTCACCAGATTGCTGCTTGCGCGGCGTCAGGCCAAAATGGGCACCGACGGTCCGAGATCGCATAAAGCGCGTGGGAACATCCACCGTGGCCCGGAAGGTCAGCGCGACGAGAGGCCCCACACCTGGCACAGTCATGAACCGTCGGGTCAATTCATCCTGTCGCGCCAATTTGACCAGCAGATCATCCAATCTGCCAAACTGCTCCCGCAATCCACGCCTCGCCGCCAGAAGCGTATCCGTGACGACGTGCAGATCCGTGTCAGCGGTCAACTCGCGCACGCGCGGCTCGAAATCGCGAGCCGTGACCTTACCCAGATGATAGCCGAAGTCGCGGATCAGCCCGCCACTTCAGTCCCTGAGTGGGCACTGAATTTACGCAACTTCCCGCCACAAGCGTCTGTAGCAGCCGGGACTTCGATCCCATGATGCGAACCTCGCCCTCCGCGACCTCGACGCGCTGCGCGAGCGCGCGAAGGTGGTCGCGACGATAGCCGCCGCTTTCCAGTCTAATACGCTCACGGGCGGTTGTGGCGAACTTGCGCAGCATCTGCGGCGTCACCGCCTTCTGTCCTGTGTTCTGGAGCATGGCCTGCGCACGCTCGGCATCAGCTTTGGCCTGATCGCGGATGGCCTTGAGGCCGTCGATACGATCTTTCAGCGCCGGGTCGTCCAGATCGGCAACACCTGCCTCGATGGCGTCATAAAGCCGTTTGAGGCGCAATTCCGATTCGGCTGAGCGTTTGTTCAACTCGGCGATATGCTCGCGGCGGCGCTCAGCGTGTTCTTCCCTGCGGTCGAGCGCAGCGGCAAGCACGGTTTCCAGCCGCTCGGGCTGGAGAAGCTGTTTCTCAAGGTGATTGACGACAAGATCGTCCAACTTTTCCATCGGCACGGCCATGCCTTCGCAGGCGGTCGGCCCCTGCCGCGCCTTCATCGAGCAGGCGTAGTAGCGATAGCGCCCGCCCTTGCCGGTGCGGATGGTCATGGCCCCGCCGCACTTGGCGCAATGGATCAGGCCGGTCAGCATGGTTGGGCCGCTGATGACGCGGGCGGGCATGACCTTGGGATTACGAGCCTTGAGCAGCTTCTGAACCGCCTCGAACGTATCTTTGTCGATAATGGGGGGGACCGGAACCGTCACGATCTCGCTGACCGGCTTCAATTCCTTGGTTTTGGAGCGCTTGTTGAACTCATGCTCGCCCATATAGGTGCGACGGGTCAGGATGCGGTGCACCTGCCCGATGCCCCAACGCCCGCCATCGCGGGTGAAGATGCGGCGGCTGTTGAGATAGGAGACGATGTTCTTGACGCCCATCTGGCCGGTGGTGCCGTCGCCCTCCAAGGCAAGGCGATAGATCAGCCGCACCGTATCGGCGTGCAGCGGGTCAATCTCCAGCTTCTTCTTGGTCTTAGCCCCGCGCTGTTCGGCGGCGACGGTGCGATAGCCGATAGGAGGTAGCGAGCCGTTCCAGAAGCCTTGCCGCGCGTTCTCCTTCAAGGCGCGCATGACGTGCTTGGCGTTTTCCTTGGACTGATATTCATCGAACAGCGCCATGATCTGCCGCATCATGACATGCATGGGGTCGTCCCCCATTTCCTGAGTGATCGAAACCAGCTTCACACCGTTCTTCGCCAACTTGCGGACATAGAACTCAAGCTCGAAGTGATCGCGGAAGAACCGGCTGAACGAATGGACCACCACAACGTCGAAGGGCGCGGGTTTCGACGTTCCGGCCTCGATCATGCGCTGGAACTCGGGGCGGCGGTCATTGGTCGCCGATGCGCCGGGTTCAATAAAGGTTTCGACCAGTTGCAGGCCGCGTGACTCGCAATAGGCTTCGCCCTGCCGCTTCTGGTCGGGAATGGAAACGTCATGCTCGGCCTGCCGCGCCGTCGAAACACGCAGATAGAGGGCGGCGCGTAGCGGCACGGTAGAAGCGGTCATAATCTGTTTCCTTTCAAAGCCGGTTGTGTCCCGAATGGGGCCGCTACTCTGCGGCCTCCCTGATGGTCCTGACGATCCATTCATTCAGGCTCTTGCCCGATGCTGCTGCGGCAATGACTGCGGCGGCATGGTCGTCAGGCGTGAGGCGGACATTAAACTTGCCGGAGAACTTCCGGCGCGGCTCGATACCCTTCTCCCGGCACATTTCGAGATAAACGGCCAGCGACTTGCGGCCTTCCTCGATCAGATCGTGGACGCTTTCGGCATAGAAGTCGGCCCCGCCATTGAGGCCTACAAACTCGCCGCGCAGCATCTGAATCTCGGGATCGAAAGCGATAACCGCCTTCTCGCCATTGATTTCGACGACATTGTTCATGGCTTTACTCCGTGTTCGTCCAGCCATTTTCGGATGCTGGCAACCGCACCTTTGTCCGTATCCGGTGAGGGATGCGGGCGATGAAAGACGCGCACTTCGCCGAACAGGAACACGCCGACGCGCGAACCTTCCCGCTCGCTGACCTCCGCCCCGAGGGCTACAAACAGCGCCTCTATATCGGCCCAGCGGATCGAGCCGTTGACCGGGCGGGCGAAGATCAGTTCCAGCGTGGCTCTGTGACGCTTTTTCATGGAGTATCCAGTATCATTTTGTAGTACCGTTTTCAAGATCAATCTCAGGCCCTGTGTCGGGCGATCCGGTGTCGGGGCCGAACATTTCATCGAAGAGATCGCTGAACCATCGTTCGAACACCTCGATTTCGGCTTCCGTGACCGGAACGGGATCGGGCCAGTCGTCGGTTACGGTCCATGTGCTGAGGTCATGTTTGGGCGGCCTGCCGGGGAACGGCCACGGATAGCCCAGTAATTCCTCAAGCTGCTCCGACGCCGTAGGCGGTCGTTCGGTGCGCCGGGAACGGGATGCCGTCACCGGCTTGTGGTCGCCGCTGCGGTCAGAAGTCATCGAGGAAATCAAATTCGTTGAACGAGCGCTGCCGCCATCCGGCAGGGTTGGCGACCCAGCGATTGATGTCGGATTCCTTCCAGCCCGCGCCATTGGTGCTGATCTTGATCTGGGCTGGAAAGGTGCCTTCGGCGATCTTGCGATAGATGGTGGACCGGGACAGCCCGGTGCGGGCGAGAACGGTCTTCAAACGGACGATACGGTCTGGTTGACGCATGGCTGCGCTGCCTCCTGCTGGGTGTTTCTGGCTATTGCAGAGACCAGACAGAACAGTGATTTATCGTTGTGCAACTGATATTTAGGCAGCGTAGGGCTATGGCGTAGAAACGGCGGCAAATAGGAAAGTTCTTCGCTCTACAATCCGATGCCCCGGCCTCTGCCAAGGCCATGACTGAGGGAAAGTTGCCGCCCCAGCCTCATGCCTGAGTCGAAATCCATGTCGATGCCGAGTTGCTTCTTGCGACCTTCGAGCAGGGATTCCATCTGCGCATCGCGCTCAAGGCTTTTTGCCATGTTGCCCATCTCTGCTCGCGCGGCCTTGTAGCCGGAATAGTTGCCTGCCGCATACTGGCGGTCGCCAGTCTGCTTGAGGTCCCGGAACCGCTCCACGAAGCGGTCGGCGCGCAGTTCGGGATTTTGGCGCATCTCGGTTTCCAGTTGCAGAGCGCGCCTTGCAGGCGCGGCGCGATCAGGATCGCCAGAGGCGACATCGGCGGCAAAGTCGGGATTCCGTTTATAGACCGCCTCGGCATCGCGGGAACCGTGAGGACGCACATCGTCAAATCCGGCACGGGCTTCGTGCAGTTCCTGCACTTGTTCGGGTGTGGCGGCCATGTCTCGCGCCTGCGCCCCGAAGATCGTGTCCACGGCACGGGCATGACGGACAAAGGCCCGGCCACGGGCACGGCGCAACGCGGTCTCCGGGTCTTCCCCGGCCTGCCGTTCCGGTCCTGTCTTCCCGGCGCTTTCCCTTTCCGGGTGCTGCACGGCCTCGCGACCAGGCGCGGCGTTGTCATGCTGGTGCAGACGGTCGAGCATGTCATTGACAGCATCGCGCATCCGTTCCGGCATCAGCCTGCGCATGATCTGTGCGACACGGGCGCGGAAGGTGATGCCGCGCCGTTCGGCATAATCCTGCGCCGGGTCGTAATCCGTCGCCATGTCCTTCGACCTGTCACGCGACAGGATGTTGACGAGTTTGTCCTGACTGGCGAAGTCGTCGCGACCATAATGCAGGTCCGTGCCGTCGCGATGGCGCGACAGGGAAACATAGCTGCCATGGGTGTCCACGCCCGGTGTCGCCAGCACATGCGTCCGATCCACCGTCATGCCCTGCGCCTTATGGATGGTCGCGGCATAGCCGTGGTCGATCCGGTCGTAGTCTTTCAGGTCGAACGCGATAGAGCGGCCATCGTCTGTCTGCACGGTCATGCTCTGCGCGCTGACCTGCTCAATGGTCCCCAATGTGCCGTTCTTCACACCAAGACCGCGCTCGTTTTGCAGGAACATGACGCGATCCCCGCTGGCAAAATTCCGGTCGCCGCGCTCGACGGTCACGCGCACGTCCTCGCCCAGATCACCCGCCGCCCGCATCCGGTCACGGGCCGCCTCGTTGAGTTCGCGGACCTCGGCGTTGGTGTGGGTGAGGATGATGCGGCTGTTGTCTGGCGATGCCTGCCGGTCGCGGTCCCAGCGGTCGATCAGATCGCCGCGCGCCTGCTCGCGCGTTTCGGCGGAATGCACCATGCCGTGACGGTCATAGGCGCTGATCGCATTGCCGGTTCTTCCTGTCGCCAGATCACGGGTCGCGTCACGCTGCCAGTCCTCGCGCTGGCGTCGCACCTCATGGATTTCCACGCCACCATGACGGTCGTGGATAGACCGGAACGCCGCGCCCGCCTCGATGGATTGCAACTGCTGCGGATCGCCGACCAGAACAACCTTTGCGCCAGCCTCGGCGGCATGGGACAGAACGCGCTCCATCTGCCGCGTGCCGACCATGCCCGCCTCGTCGATGACAAGCACGTCGCGGCTGGTGAGCATGTCGCGGCCCTGTCCCCAGCCGTGTTCCATGCTGGCGATGGTGCGCGAGGATATGCCCGATCCGCCTTCCAGATTCTCGGCAGCGATGCCGGACAGGGCAACGCCGCGAACCTCAAAGCCCGCCGCTTCCCATGCCTCGCGGGCCACGCCAAGCATGGCGCTCTTTCCCGTGCCGGCATAGCCGACGACAACGCCAAGATCGCGCCCGTCCGTCACATGTGCCAGCGCGTGGGCCTGCTCGCCGGAAAGAACAAGGCCGCGTTCTTCCGCGCGGGCGAGTGCGGCCTCTCTGTCACGGTCGCTGACCTCGTGCAATTCCTTCTCGGCCATCAATTCCGCCGCACGATGCAAACGCTGTTCGGCGTCGATCATGTCGCGGGTGGTGAAACGGTCCTCGCCGCGTCCGTCCTGCCCAAGCTCGACCAGATCGGGCGAATTGCGCATCGCACCGATGACCTCGTTGAACTGGTCGATGCCGTCGCTGTGCCGGTGTGCGAACTTCGCCATGTCCCGGCGCGTGAACGTCGATTGCTGATGTGTGATCGCGTCCAGCGCCACGGAAGGATCGGTGATGACCCGGTCGCCATTGTTGCGCGCGATCTCGCGGTGCATCTCGACACGGTCTGCCGCTTCGACGCCTTCACCCTCGATCCGCTGCGCGGGTGCGCCGATCTGGCTTTGCGGCTCCAGCCCGATGCCCTGCGCCTCAAGGCTGCGATGGTCAATGCGGGCGTCGATGTCGAGTTCGGCCAGCCGCTCGTTGACATGCTCTGCCCAGCGTTCTCGCCACCGTTCGACCATCTCCGTGCGGTTCCACTCCCGGACTTTCGGGCCGAAACCATCCTCATCGACTTCGCGCATGGTGAGCATGACATGAGCATGGGGTTTGGGCATCCCGTCCTCGCCGATGTCCCAATGCACATTCAGGTCGGCGATCATGCCCTGATCGACAAATTCCGCCTGTGCGAAGTCGCGGGCAAGCTCGATGCCCTGCGCCTGCGTCATCTCGCGTGGAATGGCGAACTCGACCTCGCGGGCAAGCTGGGCGTCCTTTCTGACCTCGAACGCCTCCACATCGTTCCAGAGCCGTTCGCGGTCGCCAAGATGCTCGGGCGCGCCATCCGGCAGCATGACCTCGGAATGGACGACGCCGCGCTTGGCGGAAAAGTCCTGCACGCGGTCGATGCGCTCGTCGCGCAGCCGCGAGGCCGAACGGTAGGCGGCGGACGCCACCGCACTGCTTCCGGCCTTGCGGCCAATGACCTTGACGTGAAGATGATAGATCGCCATCGCGATCAAGCATTGCCACGGTCAAGCGCACGTCGGAACGACGTATAAGCGCGCCCTCCTTCGAAAAAATCTCGGGATGGACCGGGCCGTGCCAGACCGTCCCGGCAACAATACTGCGTTCGGCCGCCTGTACAACTATCATCGCCACATCAACAGCTTATGGAGATGATGATGCGCAAGCCACGGGACTACGACGCGGAATTGAAGGCGCTGGAAGACAAGGCCAAGGAACTGAAAACGCGCAAGGTGCAGCAACTCGGCGAACTGGTCATCGCCACCGGAGCCGATACGCTCACCGTCGATGAACTGGCTGGCGCGCTGATCGTCTTAGCGGAAACAACCGATGCCGGAAGGAAAGAGGCATGGGCCAAGCGCGGGGCGGCGTTCTTTCGCAGCAAATCGCGGCGATCAGCGACGGCAACTGACCGCGACACTGGCAGCGCTCAAACGCAACCGGGCAGCCCGCAATCGGCATCAGGCGGCACAGGCGCGGCATGACATGCGTAACTGGCAGGTCGAGCGCCGCAAGAGAACGCGGCACCTCATCGAGCTCGGCGGTCTTGTCGTCAAGTCGGGCATCGTCGAATTGACCGGCGACGACCGCGCCATGACCTACGGCGCACTACTCTGGATGGCCGAAAAGCTCAGGAGCGAAGATGCTGAACGGGCGCGAGAACTGTGGGCCGGAAAGGGGAAGGAGGCGTTCGCAGAGGGACAGCCAGCAGGCGCACACGACAGAATTCGATCGCATCAGGATCGGGCGTGACCGATGGCGGGCGGCGCGAAGACACCACAATCGCAGCGCTGCCCGCCATTGCGCGGCAACGCCGCGCAAATGCTTGCTACTTCATAGGTTTTGGCCGAAAACTGTGTCGCGGGTTTCGGGATTTTCGCGACAATAATTGAGATATACAGATGACCACTTCGAGCCGTCCAGATTTGAGCGATATCCGCCTTGGAGATTGGGTCGATCGTCGATTGCCTATCTCTTGGCGTCCCTATGCGAGACTTGCCCGGATTGATCGGCCAGTAGGCATTTGGCTTACACTTTTCCCCTGCTTGGCTGCTCTTATACAGGCGGCCCACGGGCTCCCTGAAATCTGGCTTCTGGTGGTGTTCTGTCTCGGTGCGTTCCTGATGCGAAGCGCCGGCTCGACAGTCAATGATATCGCGGATCGCAAGTTTGACGGGCATGTGGAGCGGACCCGCTTTCGCCCGCTGGCGAGTGGTCAACTCCGGCTCCACAGCGCAATAGTGTTTCTTGCCGCAGAACTCGCCCTAGCTGCGTTGTTGCTGTTTTTCCTGACCCCCTTCACGCGCCTCGTAGCGATATGCGTGTTGCCGCTCGTGTTCATCTACCCCCTTTGCAAACGCTTCACGCATTGGCCGCAAGCCGTCTTGGGCGCGGCGTTCAATTGGGGAATGTTGATGGCATGGGCGGAGGTTTCGGGAACGATCCCGGCCGGGGCCGTCGCTATGTGGATCGGCGCAATAGCGTGGCAGATCGGCTATGACACGGTTTACGCCTATGTCGATGTGGCGGACGATACCCGCTTGGGCTTGAAGTCGACCGCGATATTGTTCGGCCGAAACGGGAAAGCCTGCATTGGCCTGTTCTATGCCCTCGCCGTCGTTTCGTGGGCGGTTGGGGGCTGGCTGCTAGATATGTCGATGCTCTACGCGGTTGGCATGGTCATTGTCGCGGCCCATCTGGCTTGGCAGGCATGGCGTGTTGACCTCAAAAGGCCGGAGCTGAATTACCGCTTGTTCCTGTCGAATATCCTGACTGGCGCTCTTCTGGCAGGCGCGGCCCTCGCAGGAAGTTGGTAAGTCGCACAAATCCTAATATCGGGACACAGGAGTCAGAAGGGACGTGGCGAAAGGGCCAGTCGAAGCCCGAAACCGATCAACATCGTCGCGAACACCCATCGTTGAAGCGTCTGCACCAGCGGACGACGGGCGATCCATCGGCCGAGAACGAAACCAGCGCTCGCATACACGAGATCGAAGGCCAGCCCCACGCTAACAAGGATCACCCCCAACAGCAGGAATTGCCCCGCCATACTTTCTGGGCCGGCGTGGACGAACTGCGGCAACAGCACAGAGCAAAACAGCAGCGCCTTGGGGTTGAGGATATTCGTCAGTAGCCCCTGATAGAAGCACGATCCACAGGAGTGCGCCCGGCTTGGCGTCTGCGTTGCCGTCGCTTCGGGCAGGAGTGACCGGGCACGCAGGATTTGGATTCCGAGCCATATGAGATAGGTCGCACCGGCGAAGCGCACGACCTCGAATGTCATCGGGCTTGTGGTGAGCAAGGCCGCAAGTCCGAGCGCCGCCAGAGTTACGTGCGCCGCTCGCGCGAGCGCCAGACCCGCCGCTGTAGCGATAGCCGGCCCACGCCCCCCCGTCGCGCCGGTTTGCAGGATCAGAACCATATCCGGCCCCGGCACCAGATAGACGACGACCAGTGCCCCGATGAACAATCCTAAATCGGCCATGAGCCCGCCCCCCGATGATAATGTTTCGGTTCAGGCTACCGTGAATATCGAGGGCATGTCCTTGCAAGTTGTGCTGAGATGCAGGAACATATTGGCGAGTTATGCTAATCTTCTCGCTAAAGATGCTAAAGGATGCCAAAATTGAAGCTGGATGCCATCGACCGCCGTATCCTCGCCGCCTTGCAGCGGGACGCCCGCCTGACTAACGTGCAGCTCGCGGAGGTCGCCGGGCTATCGCCTTCGCCATGCCTGCGGCGTGTGCGGATTCTGGAACAGTCCGGCGTGATCGGCGGCTATCATGCGAGCCTCGATCGCGCGGGCTTGGGGCTTGGTCTGACCGTTTTCGTGAGCGTCAAGGTCGAGCGCCACCATGACGAGCCGGCAGCGGCGTTCAGGGAAGCGGTTCGCGCCTTGCGGGAGGTCGTGTCCTGCCATCTGGTATCGGGAGAGGCCGACTTTCTGTTGCAGGTCGTCGTTCCCGATCTGGCGGCCTATGAACGCTTCCTGCTCGGCACGCTGCTCAAGTTACCGGGCGTGAACGACATACGCAGCAATTTTGCGATCCAGACCGTCAAATCCCAAGCACCTCTCCCGCTCGATCATCTCCCGAGTACGGAGGCGTCGCAATTATCCTAACTTTCGCAACAGTCGGTTTGAACCCATTGCTGTCATTCATCGCCGTTGATAAGCTGTCAGAGAGGCTGGTGCAGCCTGCCGCTCGCATCCGAAGTCGGAATGGTGAATGCACTCACAGCATAGCATGACCTCTGACCCTTTGGGCGGATTGTCGGCAACGCGAGCACCGGCGCGCGAAAGCGTTTCCGCCTTTAAGGAAACAGAGCATGCACAGCTTCATGGACGCCAAGATACTGGCGAAAAATCTCCGACAATCACTTGCACATAATGGAATAGAGCGCTCGCACAGCGAATGCCTTGAACTTGTGGCGCAACAGTTCGGATTAAAGGACTGGAACCAGCTTTCAGCACGGATTGCCGCGACAGCGAATCGCGCGTCGATGGATCACCTCGCGCTGCCGGAAGGCTGGAAGCTTGCACGACATACGGACCGCTCAATCTACCGGATTGGCATGGACACCGAAGCGCCCGGTGTCGCGAAGATAGCCTGCCGTGCTGGTCGCGCGGATGGCATCGTCCTGCCATCAGATAGCTTCGGCGTGATGATGCAGAGCATAACCGCCGAACCCTATCGGGAGCGAAAGCTGGCTCTTTCTGCTATGATCAGCACCGATGATGCGGATGCGGCATCGATATGGATGCGTGTCGATCAGTCTCTTGGGCAGGTTCTCCGGTTCGACAACATGTTGGATCGTGTCGGTGAAGGTTCCTTGCGCGGCACGAACGACTGGACAACCCGTCGCATCGTCCTCGACGTTCCCGATAGCGCGGCAAGCATCCATTATGGTCTGCTCCTGAACGGCTACGGCAGCATGTGCGTGAAAAACTTGACGTTTGGCGAGGCGCAGGCTGGTTGGCCGGTAACGGCCGGCGGTGGCAAGCTGTTCATGAAGCCGACCAATCTGGATTTCTCATCGGCAGCATAACAGCCAAAGGCATGTCCCATCGCAGGGGCTTGCCTTCCTATCGCAAGCGGTAGCTTCGTCCCGCGGAGCTTGCCGTGATGTGTCGCAAAAGTCAGCCGCGCAAGTCAGACTTTCGCACGAGACTTTTGCGACAGATTTTTCCCTAAAAATCAGTGATCCCTATTTTGTCGCGATATATAGAATTTGTGCGACGGATCGAAGTTCGACCGGAAGCCTATCCACTCAGGCCATAGTGCCGCTATGGTTTCATGACGTGCCTTTATGGCAGCGGGGTCCGCCAAATCTACGGACCCAACATAGCGTGTGTCGGAAATCGATGTGATGACGATAGGATCCCAGCCGAATTGATCGGCCGTTATGTCAACTATGATATTTCCGGAAACGACCCAGGCGTGGCCTTCCCATTGCGCTCCAGAGTAAAATCCGCACGCTGCATCAGGTGCCCCGCTTTTTCCGGCATATGGCGTTCCGCTCATCCATTCGGCAGGATGCCCCTCATGTCTCAGCACATCCCGTAGAAACAAGCTGGTTCTACCGCAAATATGTCTGGACGGGGGATGCACGGTGCGACCTCCCGATTGATGCCAGCGGTGCCATACTGGTTCGATAAATAATCTCGCGGCCGATGCGATACGTTGAATTTCATTCAGCTGGGTCATCCCTCTGTCGCGTCGTTGCAAAATTCCCGAAACCCGCGACATATCCCTCGGCGTGGCCGTCAAGCGGCGTTCAGATCACCGTGATTCCTTCATGGAAATTATCACCCGGAGAGGGCCATAGCGAAAATGTAGTGATCATCTCTATCGTTCTCGGCCCGCGAATTTCATTCTCGACATCCTGGAGTTTGTTACGCAGCAACTGCCGGGCAGTGAGGATTGCGCGCAGACGCCGACTGGTCGGCGTTTTGACATGAACTTCCTTGAACAGCCCGACCCGCATCATCTGCGCGATACCTCGCGCATCGTGACGGTCGGTTTTGTTCATCTGCGCCGCCAAGGCGGCTTTCATATGCCGGGTTTCAACGCAGATAACAGGAAGGCCTGCTTCGGCGAGCGTGCCGAAGATGTGCTGCGATAGCATTCCAGCCTCCAGGCCAACGCGATAAACGATAAAGGGCAGTGCCAGAATGTGCTGTGCAATTTCCTCCGGCTCGGAAGTAAGCTTTGCTTCGTGAACAACCTGGCCGCTATGATCTACCACGCACAGATTCACGGTGCGCGCCGAGACATCCAGGCCAATGTAGTGATTTTCGGTCATACCGAATCCCTCCAGAATCAAGGACCGGTACTTCTCTTAGCCAAAAATTCGTGGGCTTTGTAAACTACGACTATTTCAGTCGTTCTTTGCGAGAGAGCATCGCAACGCGGGGTCTTCGCACGAAAACTACCATTGTGAACTTGATCGCTACGAAGCCTTCAGCATTTTTTCTGTTGGCAGATCATGTTGCGTGGTTTGACGGATACGGTAGCAAGAGCACAAAATAGGAACATCAGCTCGTCGATTCGGAAACTACGGCGTGCATCATCCCTAGAGCCGATAGGGGGCAAAGTGGGCATCGCGGACGACTTCAGGACTTTCCTCGAGAACATCAAAGTAGATAACTCAGCAACCATCTCGCTTCGCTATGGCGAGATCACCTCCGCGCTGAACAAGCAATTTCGAGATACCGAGTCGAAAACTGCCAACAGCCTTCAGGTCGGCTCCTATGGTCGCTGGACGGCGATCAAGGGCATTTCCGATCTGGACATGATCTACATTGTCCCGGCCTCTGAGTGGGATACCTACAAGGATGGCGGACAGTACGAGCTCCTTCGCGACACCAAGGATGCGATCAAGGCGCGCTATCCATCGACAACGGTGAAGGTCGATCGGCTAGTTGTGCGGGTCCTCTATAAGGATTTCCATATTGAGGTTATGCCCGCTTTTCGGGAGGCGGATGGAAGCTACAAATATCCCGACACCGCGAACGGAGGATCATGGAAGATCACAAAGCCCCAAGCCGAACTCGATGAGATGCGGGCGGCTAATGAGCGGAAGAATCGGAATCTCCGGCGCTTGTGTAAGATGGCTCGCGCTTGGAAGAACAAGCACGGCGTGGCTATGGGCGGCCTTCTGATTGATACACTCGCCTACAACTTTCTTGAATCGACCGATGAGTACGACGAGAAAAGTTACCTCTACTACGATTATATGTGTCGAGATTTCTTCAAGTTCCTGGCTGACCAACCCAAACAGTCGGAATACGCCGCCCTCGGCAGCCGACAGCGCGTACGGGTAAAGAAGAGGTTCGAGCGGAAGGCAAAGAAGGCCCACGAACTCTGCCTGAAGGCTATCGAGGCGAGCGGCCAGGCGAATGAGCGCCAGAAGTGGCGTGACGTGTTCGGCAATGGCTATCCCGCTCCCGCATCCAAGTCGGAAACAGAAGCCACGCTCGCCAAAGCAGCGTTTCGTAACACCGAGGAATTTGTTGAGGATCGGTTTCCGTTGGATGTCCGGTACGAGATGCGGATCGACTGCGAGGTTACACAGAACGGCTTCCGGGCCACACGCTTGCTCGACCTTCTCGAGCGGCACGGCATCCTTCTGCGCAAGAAAAAACTTCGATTCTTCGTCGCGGACGGCGCCGATCTCCCCGATGACGTCGACATCTATTGGAAAGTGTTGAATCGAGGAGACGAGGCTGAGCGGCGCGACATGATCCGCGGCCAAATTATCCGTGACGATGGCAATTGGGAACAGCGTGAAAGCACCGACTTCCGGGGAAACCACCTTGTGGAATGCTATGCGGTCCTGAATGGTGTTGTCGTCGCGCGAGATGACATCCTCGTTCCCATTAGCGCACAGAGCGCTGAAGTAGGCGACCATGCAGCTTGACTATGACATCACCCTTGAGGATCAAATCCGCGAGTGCTTCGGTCGGGTGGTCTATACTCACAAGACGCACGAGAGGATGGCCGACAACTGCGCTAAAAAACTCAATCGGTTTAAGGTTGGACAGATCGTCCTCACCGCAGCGACGAGCACGGGCGCTGTTGGTGTAGTTGTAACGAATGAGACGTGGCTCGAGGTCGCAACGGTTCTGGTGTCATTCCTGACGCTCTTCGTGACAACCTACCTCAAGAACTTCGATTTGGGCGCGACCGCGCAGAAACACCGCGATGCCGCGGCGAAACTGTGGAACGTCCGCGAGTGTTACCTTTCGCTCCTCACGGATCTGCCGGCTCTTGACCGGCAGGCGGCCGTTGAGCGTCGTGACGAGTTGCAGACTATGCTCGCCGCACTCTATCAATCTGCGCCACAAACGGATGGCAAAGCCTACGTTGAGGCTCAGAAGCGTCTTCAGAAAATGGAAGACATGACGTTCAGTGCTGACGAGATAGATTGTTTTCTACCGCTATCACTAAAACGTTCAGGCGGACGACCGAAGACCGATGAAGGAACATGAGCGCGTGCCCCTTTCACGCTCACCGGCTATCTGACATTGGGGTTTTATGGCGACTAGATGATTAGCTCCGCATGGTGCCGGTGAAACTCCTAAATGTTTCAACCAGGCTCGAAGTTGCTGTGCAGGAGCGCTCGAATACCCCATCTATTATAGTCGGAGTTGATTGGGAAAGCGACCCAGAATCGGCGTTTGAGGCCCTGTCAGCAAGAAAATGAACCCCGACTGATTCGGTCGCACGCCAAGCGAGCCCCGCGCACGATGATCGCGCCGACGGCAGATTCAAGTATCTGGATCGGCCTTGTCACCCTCATCGTTCTCGAAGTCGTTCTCGGCATCAACAACCTGGTCTTCATCGCGATGCTGGCGGACAAGCTGCCGTCCCATCAGCGCAACAGGGCGCGCATCGTCGGCCTGTCGCTGGCGCCCGCTATGCGCGTGGTGCTGCTCTTCTCGATCTTCTGGATCGTGAGGCTGACCTGCGCCGTGATGTCGGATCTCGGTCGGGATCGGATGAATTTGGCCTACGACGAGGAAACGCGGGCGATCACCGAAATCTCTTGCGTTAGTGCCGATCACTAGCCGCGACCATGAGGATTGCCCGGCGGCTGTTGCCGCCGGGCCTTCGACGCCCGCTCAGAACGGAATTTCGTCGTCGTCAATGACCTTGCCGTCGTCGTTCTGGGTCTGCTTCGCCCGGCTGAGGAAGTCGACCGTCTCGGCGATGATCTCGCAGCCGTAGCGGTCAACGCCCTGCTGATCGGTCCACTTGGTGTAGTGGATGCGGCCGCGGATCAGGACCTTCATGCCCTTCTCGCAGTGCTCCTGGACCGTCTTGCCGAGGCCGTTGAAGCAGGTGATGCGGTGCCATTCGGTGTCCTGCACCCGGTAGCCATTCTCGTCGCGGACGACACGGCCTTCCGAGTAGCGGGGGCGCGAGGTGGCCAGCGTGAAGTGGGTGATGCTGGTGCCGCCTTGGGTGGTGCGGGTTTCCGGGTCCTGGCCGATGTTGCCAGCGAGGATGACGATGTTCTGCATGGTAGTTCTCCGTTGCTTCATTCGGAAGGACCGTCCCTCCGATGATGCCCGGCCAAGACCGTCGGGAGATGCCTGCACTGACGCCGGAGCGTCAGCTTGACCCGTAAGGCCCGGAGTGGAGCGGGCAGGCGCTTCAGCGCCAACACGGTCCGGAGCCGCGCGGGTTGCGGTCAGAAACCGAACGGGCTTAGGGGATCAGTCAGGAGGAGGGATTGGTCCTTCAGAAGAAGCCACTGGAACGGGGACAGCCAGCAGAACCTTCCTCTTCATCCGCAACACGGACTGCGAAGGATCCGCCCCCCACTACCCTGGCGGCAGCACCACATTCATCACGCGGCCTGTCCCCTTCGCGGCCATCACTCGTCCGTGGCCGAGCCTTCAGCGCGAAGGGCTATCGGGTGGCACCGGTTGAAGAGAACCGGCATCCCTAAACGGCCGGAGCATCGGGGCAGCTTGCCCGTGAAGTATGAGGGATCGCCAGCCGCCTCGGTTACCACCTATTCCAAGACGGTCGATTGCTGCCGATTGACCAAGAGCTCGGCTGGGACCTGTCGCGAGGGTCGTCATTCCTGTGAAACAGACAAGGGAATCCGAGTGTGCGGTTCACAAGCGGCGAAAGCGTGGGCTGGCCGACGATGCTGCCCGTCTGTGTCCTGGCACCGTTGGCGTCTGTGTGCCGGCCACCTGGATCAGCTATCCAGTTGGGTCAGCGCGAAAGGACGACCGTGCCGAGGGCGTTGAGATTGGCCATCGCCGCCACGCCGACGATCAGCCCGCTGGTACCACACAGCATGTTGAGAAGGATGGCGGAGTCGATGGCGTTTTTGGCGACGCCATGGAAAAGAGCATAGCCGGCGATGAAGGCTGGTATGGCGAAGGCGGCAAGCGCAATGAGACGCAGAAACGGGTTCTTGGCAAAGCCGAGAATGGCGATGACCAGGCCGACGGAGAGCAATGCGGCTCCGATGGCAGCCAAGCCCGACATGACGAAACCGGCATCGGTCGCGTAGACGTGCTGGAAGGCCGCAATCCCGACCATCACGGGCAAAGCGTAGGTTGCGAAATTGAAAGCGATTACGCAGAGCGCAATCGAGAGGGAGATGGCGAGCAGGATGAGCGTCATGGGAACCTCCACATGATCAATGGAAAGATCACGACAGGCTGCCCGATGAATCGCTCCGCCTGCGACTATGCTTCGAACCGGTTCTGCAAGACGATATTCTTGGGCTGAGGGACCTACGCCGTCAAGTATCGGCGGCTTAAACTACCGCCGAGCGGCGGCGCTCTAAGCGCCGCCGTCGAATTTCATCACTGGGATGCCGAGCTTGCGGGCTTTGTCCGCGAGGTTCTCCTGGATCCCGGTGCCGGGGAAGACGAGGACGCCGATCGGCAGGACCTCCAGCATCTGGTCGTTGCGCTTGAAGGGCGCGGCCTTGCCGTGCTTGGTCCAGTCGGGCTTGAAGGCGACCTGCGGCACCTTGCGGTTATCCGCCCATTTCGCGGCAATCAGTTCGGCGCCCTTGGGCGAACCGCCGTGCAGAAGCACCATGTCGGGGTGCTTGGCATGGACCTGATCGAGCCTCGCCCAGATCAGCCGGTGATCGTTGAAGTCGAGCCCACCGGTGACGGCGACCTTGGGACCGGCCGGCAGCATCACCTCGGTTTCCGCCCGGCGCTTTGCGGCAAGGAAGTCGCGGCTGTCGATCATCGCGGCGGTCAGATTGCGATGGTTGACCATCGAGCCGGAGCGCGGACGCCAGGGCGTGCCGGTGTGGCGCTCGAACTGCTCGGCGGCGACATCGCGGAAGAGCTCCATGCTGTTGCGCCGCTCGATCAGGGTCTGGCCCTCTGCCGTTACGCGCTCCAGATCGACGGACTTCACCTCGCTGCCATCCTGTTCTCGTTGAAGGCGGCGCTGTGCCTGCTCGTTGTCGTCGAGCTCGCGTTCTACCCGGTTGGCGGCGCGGTGGAAGAGATTGACGGTCGACCAGAGCAATTCGTCGAGGTCGGGTTCGAGGCGGGTGTCGCACAGCGTGACGATCAGGGCATCGAAGATGTCGGCGACCGCGCCGGCGACGGCATTGCCTTCGGGAAGCGGCCTCGGATCGGCTTCGTCCTGAAACGGGCGCCAGCCATAGAGCTGGAGTTCGGTGAGGACATGATCGGTGGGGGAAGAGGTGTGGACCGGTTCGAAACCTGCATCTTCGTCTTCGTGCAACATCGGGTGCTTCCTTCGTTTGAAGCCGCGCCCATCGCGGCCTTCGCAGGCGTCGAAAGCCCACGGGCGGGACGGGCTGGCAGTCCTCGCGCTCGCGCGAGGGTCTTGATGGCCGTGTCCGGCTAATTTGCTTCGCGATGCAAAGGCGAGGCTCGTCCTCGCCGGCGGAAATTAGCCGGACGCGGCCATTGCCTGACCGGCGCGTTTGTGGGCCGATCGCCCTCTCGAGAAGGCCGTGGGCGCTGCCTCCACGACAGGCAGGAATCGCACCGATGTCCGAAGACGGCAGGTGAAGATGGACGGTCGGCGCGCGTCTTCTCCTGCCGATCTCCCTCAGCCCTCCATGAACCGGGCGACATCCTCAGGAAGAAGCTGGTCCTTCAAGGCCGCCCGCAAGGCATCGGCGCCGGCTTCGCGCAGATCCTGGTTGAAGTCCCCACGCATTGGCGACAATCCAACGGCTTCGATGCCGACGCTTTCAGCTCTGGCGATCAGGCTGTCTCTCGCAACGTCCCCCGCCGGGTCGCGATCTCTGAGGACATAGAGCCTCCGCAGCGACGTCGGGAACAGGATGGCGGCGAGGTGTGCGGCCGAGAGTGCTGCCAGCATCGGCATATGGGGCAAGACCATGCGGGGTGATAGCACGGTCTCGATCCCTTCGCCGGCGGCGAGCACCTCACCGGTGATCCCGAAACGGACCGCATGGCCGAGAAGATCGCCCATCGCCCGCCGCGGTGTCTCGACAGGCGCCTTGTCCAAGCCGTCCGGGTTGAGCCAGGTGCGATGCGCGCCGGTCTGTCGCCCGGCAAGATCGGTGACGGCAGCGACGATCGCCGGCCAGGTCTCAGTGGGCGAATGCTCGTCAGGCCGATAATAGCAGCGCGGATGGAAGCGCAGACTTCCGGTTCCGTGCAAAGCCGTAATGCCGCGATTGCGGAAATACGTTTCTGCAAGTGTGCCGCTGATCGGCTGCGACATGGCGAAAAGCCGCCGCGACGCTTCCGGCGACCCAGATGCTGCGGGATGGATATGAGCGTTCCGTGGTCTTTCCTGCGGTTCGGGATGCGGGAGAGAGAGGAAACGCCGTGCTTCTTCGGCCACGTCCTTGAAGTCTACCAGGCCCAGCGTCTCGCGGATGACGTCGAGCAGGTCGCCATGTTCGCCGGTTGCGGCATCGGTGAACTTACCGGCCGCGCCTTTGCCGGTTTCCGGGCCGGTAAGACGGACGAACATGGAGCGGCCGGGCGCGTTGCGGACATCGCCCACTACCCAGTAGCGACCGGCACGGTTGCCCGAGGACAGGTAATAGCGGCACACCGCCTCGGCCTGCCGGCCGAGACGGATCGCGAGGTCCGAGGCATCGTGACGCACCATTACGCGGCCTCCCGTTCGCCGACGCGCTCGACCGGATAGCGGTCGAGCAGCCTGGCGAGGACAACCGGTCCGTTGTCAGCGACCGGAACGAACATGCGCAGCTTCCAGGAGATGATCTCGTGGAAGAGGCCATAGGCGGTGAGACGCTCGCGCATGGTGTCGTCGAAGCCGGTGAGCTCGATCCGGTTGGCGCCCATGACGCGGCTGCGGCGAAGCTGCAGACCCTCGGCGAGGTCGAGGATCGTGCGGCCATCCATCAGTGCCATGAACGCATCGTCCGGCGCGAGCGAAGTCGTTCCGGTCGCGGTTGCATTGGCGGCCCAGGCCGGCGAGACCTTGCGACCGATGATCCGCTCGCCTTCATCGGTTTGGAGCCGATAGACGCGGGTGGATTCGTTGGGCAGCCGCTTCCAGATCGGCAGCAGCAGGCCGGTGACGATATGGATGGTCGAGTCGGAGAATTCCGGCACCTCCGCGACCTCGGCATTCCAGGCCTCGGCGAAGACATCATTGCCCGCTTCGATCCAATGGGTCTCGCCCATCATCCGGACCGGGACATTGTGCGCCTCCATCGGACGGAGCAGACGAACGCGGCGTTCGACCTCGCCATCGTCGAGCATGACGCTGGTGGTCGGGATCTGGACGGCTGCGCGCCCGGATCGCTCGTTGATCAGGAGCTTCGCGCGGGGATCGCCGAGGTGATCCAGAGCGGCAGTGAGCGTGACCGGATGGTTGCGCTCGCGCTGTGTGATGGTGAGGAGCTGCGTCTGCGCGCCGGTGCCCGGATGCGTGTAGATGGTCTGACGGTCGGTCACCGTGAACCGCTCCGCCGTCAGCGTCTCCAGTCCGACATCATAGGTTCCAGACGCGATAGCGCCCTCGATCTTCGCATTGAGCAATTGCTCGAAAGCGGTGAAGAGGATGCCCTGAAGCTCGATGGTGAGTGCGAGCAGTCGATTGAGGAAGGTCGTGATCGGCGGCAGATCGTCCTTGATGCCGGTGGAATCCATCAGCTTCAGGCCGGTGGCGGCTTCGAAACGGTCGAGCGAGCAGCCCTCGACCTTGCCGCGCACCAGCAGCAGATAGAGCTGGCGCAGCGCATCGCGGGCATAGTGCGACTCCAGATTGTCCTCGGGCCGGAAGAGACCCTGGCCGCCGGTCTGGCGCTGGCCGCGCGTGATCGCGCCCAGCGTGTCCAGGCGGCGGGCGATGGTCGAGAAGAAGCGCTTTTCGGCCTTCACGTCGGTCGCGATCGGCCGGAACAAGGGCGGCTGCGCCTGGTTCGTCCGGTGCGTTCGGCCGAGCCCCTGAATGGCGGCATCCGCTTTCCAGCCGGGTTCGAGCAGATAATGGACGCGCAGCCGCGTATTCCGCGCTGACAATTCGGCGTGGTAGCTGCGGCCGGTCCCGCCGGCGTCCGAGAAGATCAGGATGCGCTTCTGATCATCCATGAAGGCCTGCGTCTCGGCGAGATTGGCGGCCGCCGCACGGTTCTCGACCACGAGTCGATCGACACCGCCCGGGCTCGTTTTTCGGATGATCCGGCGCGATCGGCCGGTGACCTCGGCGACGGTATCAATCCCGAAATGCTGGACGATCTGGTCGAGCGCGCCCGGCACGGGTGGCAGGCTGGCGAGCTTCTCGATCAGCGCGTTGCGCCGGGCGACCGCCTCACGACTTTCGACGGGCTGGCCATCACGATAGACCGGACGCGACGATAGATTGCCCTCGCTGTCGGTGAAGGGCTCGTAGAGCTGCACCGGGAAGGAATGGGCAAGGTAGTCAAGGACATATTCCCTCGGCGTGATGTCGACGCGGACGTCGTTCCACTCCTCGGTCGGAAGCTCGGCGAGCCGTCGCTCCATCAGCGCTTCGCCGGTGGAGACGATCTGGATGACGCCGGCATAGCCTTCCTCCAGATCGTGCTTGATCGACCGGATCAGGGTCGGCGTCTTCATCGACGTCAGCAGATGGCCGAAGAAACGCTGCTTGGCGCTCTCGAAGGCCGAGCGGGCTGCCGACTTCGCCTGCCTGTTCAGCGTGCCCTCGGTACCGGTGATGTTGGCCGCCTCCATGGCCGCGTCGAGATTGTTATGGATGACCGCGAAGGCCCCGGCATAGGCGTCGTAGATGCGGGTCTGCTCCGGCGTCAGCGTGTGCTCGACCAGCTCATATTCGACGCCATCGAAGGAGAGCGAGCGGGCGGTATAGAGGCCGAGCGCACGCAGGTCGCGTGCCAGCACCTCCATGGCGGCGACACCGCCAGCTTCGATCGCCTCGACGAACTCGGCGCGCGTCGAGAACGGAAAATCCTCGCCGCCCCACAGCCCGAGCCGCTGGGCATAGGCGAGATTGTGAACCGTGGTGGCGCCGGTCGCCGAGACATAGACGACGCGCGCGTTCGGAAGTGCGTGCTGGAGCCGTAGGCCCGCACGGCCCTGCTGCGAGGCGGCGATGTCACCGCGTTCTCCCTTGCCGCCACCGGCGTTCTGCATCGAATGCGCCTCGTCGAAAATGATCACTCCATCGAAGTCGGAGCCCAACCATTCGACGATCTGCTTGACGCGCGAAACCCTCTCTCCGCGATCGTCGGAGCGTAGCGTGGCGTAGGTTGTAAATAGGACGCCTTCCGCCAGCGAGATTTGCTTGCCTTGCGGGAAGCGCGACAGCGGCGTGACCAGCAATCGCTCCATGCCGAGCGCCGACCAGTCGCGCTGCGCGTCCTCCAGAAGCTTGTCCGACTTCGAAATCCACACCGCCCTGCGGCGGCCCTGGAGCCAGTTGTCGAGAATGATCGCGGCGGACTGACGGCCCTTGCCGACGCCGGTGCCGTCACCGATCATGAAACCGCGGCGGAAGCGGACGGCGTTCTTCGCATCCTCGCGCGCGGCGGTGACGACATCGAAGGTGTCGTCGATGGTCCAGGACCCGGCGAGATAGTTGGAATGGGCCTCGCCGGCATAAACCACGGTCTCAAGCTGGGCGTCGGAGAGCAGCTCATGGACATTGGCAGGGAGCCGCGGGCGGTAGCTCGGCTTCGGCGGCGCGACGCTGGCCATGGCCGCCGACTGCACGAGCTTGGTCGGGTGCGCCTGAGAGCCGGCGATACGGATCGCTTGAAGTCCGTATTCCTCATAGATGGCATCGGAGAGCCGGCCTGCTTCGCCGTCCTGCCAGTCGACGGTCTCATAGGCAAGCGGCAGACCCTCGGGCTCCGCCATCGGCGCGGCTGGAGCGGCTTTGGCAGCACGGTTCAGATAGCCGCGTACACTGCGGGGCGTAGACACGGCCGGTACAGGAACGACAACGGACGGAGCGACCGGAGGCCGTGCCGGCAGGAGCTCGTCCAACCAGCCCATCAGCGTGGCGGTGTCGGAGGCGACGCCGGGGGAAGCTGGAAAAGATGACGGGTCGTCGGCGGGCAGCTTGTCGATGACGGTCAGGCGCGTGTCGATGGTCGTGCCGTGCTTGGCATAGACCGAGCCGTCGATTGCCGCCGAGAAGACGATGCGGCCGCGCTCCTGCAGACGGGCGAAAGCGGAAGCCCAGGCCGGATTGTCGGGCGCGAAGCCGGCGCCGGTGATCGTCACAAGCCGTCCGCCGGGAGCGAGACGCGCGAGCGCCGAGGCCACATGGCGGAAGGCGGCATCCGCGACGCGACCCTCGACATTGGCCATGACGGAGAATGGCGGATTCATCAGCACCACGCTTGGCGCCACGGCCGGATCGAGATGATCGTCGATCTGGGCGGCGTCGAAGCGCGTGACGGAAACGGCCGGAAAGAGAGAAGAGAGAAGACCGCCGCGCATCTCGCCGAGCTCGTTGAGCATGAGGGTGGCGCCGGCGATCTCGGCGAGGATGGCGAGCAGGCCGGTGCCGGCCGAAGGCTCCAGCACACGGTCGGCCGGTGTGATGGCGGCGGCATTTGCCGCGACCAGGCCGAGCGGGATCGGGGTGGAGAATTGCTGGAAGGTCTGAGCTTCCTCGGAGCGGCGCGTGTGCGTCGGAAGGAGGCTGGCGATTTTCGTCAAAGCGGAAAGGCGAGCAGCCGGAGACGCGGCTTTACGGAAAAGCGCCGTTCCGTACTTGCGCAGGAAGAGGACGGTTGCGGCCTCGCAGGCCTCGTATGCCGTTTTCCAGTCCCAAGCGCCGGTGGCGTCGGATGCGCCGAAGGCGCTTTCCATCGCGGCGCGCAGCGTGGCGGCGTCGATGCGCTGGCCGCGTTCAAGATGGGGGAGCAACAGGCCCGCCGCCGCGAAGACGGGAGCGGATGTGTCAGCGTCGGAGGCGAGCGGAAGCAGCGCGGCGGCCGAAGCCGCGGCGAATGGAGAAATCATGTTCATGAAGAAGACCTCGGGAGAGCAGAACGGGATCGAGCCCGCGCAGCGCTCTCTCTCGACCGCACAGGCTCAAACCCGTCCCGGCCTTCCTCTGGCTCTAGGAACGGCGTCGGAGTCCGCGCCGCTTGAACCGGAGGCCAGCAAGGAGTATCTTACGTTTGTCTTACATCTGAAAGGTTCGGGCCTATGGCCAACGCAGAGAAGCTCATCACCACGGTTTCCACCAAGGGACAGGTCATTCTGCCGAGCGCCATTCGCCAGCGGCGGGAATGGCAGGCGGGAACACGGCTGACCGTCGAGGAGACGGCCGAGGGCGTGCTGTTGAAGCCTGCGCCAGCCTTCGCGGAGACGCGGCCTGAAGACGTCTTTGGCGTGCTGCCTCACAAAGGCAAGCCGAAGAGCCTCGAAGAGATGGATGCTGGCGTGCTCGCCGAGGCCAGGCGCCGGCATGCTCGCGGTTGATACGAACCTGATCGTCCGCTACCTGACCGGCGATCATCCGAAGCAATCCCCACGCGCACGCGCACTCATCGATGGCGAACCCATCTTCGTTGCGGCCACGGTCATCCTTGAAACGGAATGGGTGTTGCGCAGCACCTATGCCTACCGGCCGGCGGACGTCGCACGCGCATTGCGCGCGTTCGCAGGACTCCCCACGGTAACGATCGAGGATGGAGCCGTCGTCGCAACCGCGCTCGATCTGGCCGAGAAAGGCATGGACTTCGCGGACGCGCTGCATCTCGGCAAATCCACGCATTGCTCGGGCTTCGCGACCTTCGACCGGAAGTTCGTCAAGGCGGCCAGGGCGAGCGGCCACGAGAGCGTGCGGGAAGCGTGACTGCTGCCGGCGGACAGCCGAGCGGAGTGCGCTCTCATCCGTCGCCCGTTTCCGGCCCGGCTTTGGTGCTTGCCGCGGCCGTTCTATGGGGGACAGTCGGCATCGCTTCGCGGCTGCTCTACGGGATCGAGGACATCCCGCCGCTGGTCGTCGGCTTCTTCCGCCTCGCGCTGGCCGTCCCGCTACTGGGTCTCTGGTGCTGGTGGCGGCTCGGTCCGGAGACCTTCCGCTTCGACGGCAGCGACCGCCTGCGCATCGCCGGAATCGGGCTCACCATGGCGGCCTATCAGGCGTGTTATTTCCAGGCCGTCGCCGATGTCGGCGTTGCCCTGGCAACCCTTATCACCATTTGCTCGGCGCCTGTGATCGTCGGCATTCTGGCGATCATCCTGTTACGCGAGAAGGTATCCCGCACGGTTGTCACCGCGCTGGGGCTTGGCCTGATCGGCACCATTCTGCTGATCGGCACGCCGCCAGCCGAAGACGCCGATCCGGCGGGCATCTTATGGGCATGTGGCTCCGCGCTCTCCTATTCCGGCTTCGTGCTGCTGAGCCGAAGCCTTGCCGGTCGACACGATCCCGGAAAGATCATCGTCACAGGATTCGGCGCGGGTGCGGTGATGCTGCTGCCGCTCGCCATTGCGGCCGGGATGACGCCGGGCGTTTGGACAGGACAGGTCTGGGCCGCACTTCTCTATATGGGCCTGGTTCCGACAGGCTTGGCCTATGTGCTCTATTTCCGCGGGATGAAGGCGACGCAGGCCACGCCTGCCAGCATCATTGCGCTGGCCGAGCCGCTCACGGCGACGACGCTCGCCTTCGCTCTGTTTGGCGAGACACTCGGGCCGTCCGCCATAGCCGGTGCCATCTTGCTGATGGTGACGATGGTGCTGCTGGTCCGAAGTCGGCCGCGCCCCGGTTCGTGAAGGCGGTAGTTTCGCGACCAGTTCAGTTGCTCGATGCAGTCGAGCGGCGCCTGCTCACAATGGCATGAATTGTGGCTGCTCGTGGATCAGTCTTCGGCGGAAGCGCTCTGCCGATCCTTGTACCACTGGAACAAGGCGGCCTTGTCTTCCTCGGGGCTGATATATCCTGTTCGTGCCCAGGTGAGAAGTAACAGGGCTTGTCCGCACAATTGT
Organism: Chelatococcus caeni; assembly: GCF_014196925.1. Lineage (GTDB taxonomy): Bacteria > Pseudomonadota > Alphaproteobacteria > Rhizobiales > Beijerinckiaceae > Chelatococcus_A > Chelatococcus_A caeni. Next base: position 28,476 of record NZ_JACIEN010000012.1, read on the forward strand.
TTGGCATGTTGCTGGAGCCGTTCGTGCGCATTGGAGGGGAAAAGACGCGAGCACCTTTCAACATGCTGGTCGCGCACGCTCTTGCACTGTCCTTCAAGGCGGTCCTGTTTCGATTACCTCAGGCATCGGGATCGCCTCCGTCCAGAACCTCGGCGAGCCAACCGTCGGTATAGGTCCAGGCGACCGTCTCACCGGTTGCAAGGTCGAGCACATGCGCGCCGCCACCAAAGGCGTTGATGCAGGGTTTCGAGCAGGTGTTGGCGTACTGAAAGCCCCAGCGGCCTGTCAGCCTGAACTCCTTGGCGCAAAGCTTGACGAACTGGATCAGGCGTTCGGGATCGCCGGTGACGTCATCACGCATCCAGAGCTGTGTGCCGCCATATTCGGGCTGGATCGACACGAGGAAGCTTTCGGATGGCGGATCTTCTGAGGCGCCTTCCTCCTGCATGCGATTGTAGAGCTCGAGCGCGCGCGCTGCGTTTTTGGGCGTGCGGACGTTGAGCAGGCAGGAGAAGTGCGTGAAATAGTCGGCCATGACAGGCTCCTGAAACGAGAAAGCCCGGCGCGAGGCCGGGGCGGGGATCGGGAATTGCGGTGCGGGTGGGTCAGAGGCGACAATGCACCACCAGCTGCTGGGCATCGGCATGGTCGCGAAGCATCTTGCGATAGAAGCGCTTGCGCGCATCCCGCACGGCCGGATCGCGCTGGGCCGATTGAGCCAGCTTTCGGCGTGCCGCGCGGATCACCGTGCGATCGCTGTCCCACACGAGGACATCGAGGCGCAGATAAGTGGCATACATCGGGCGCCTCCTAGATGTTGGTGCGTTCGCACAGGGCGTCGATCTGGGTGAGATCGAGGCCGGCGTGAGCACCGTCATTGGTGAGGATGCTTCTCAGCTGCGGGTCGATGTGTTCGCCGGCGAGTGCGAGTTGAAGGAGGCGAAGGCCCGCCAGCAGGGCATCGCGCTCCTGAGAGGTGACGCTGATGAACAGAAACGCCTCGACGGTCTCGCCATCTTCGAGCGGACGAACGCCGTTATGCTCGTCGATTTCGTAGTCATCGAATTCCTGCACGTAGCGGGTGGCTAGCCATTCGCCCTCGACGATGGTTTCGTAGTAGACAAAGGCGTCATGGCCTTTGCTGACGACAAATTTCGGCATGGGAGACTCCGTAGGTGAATGCCCGGCAGGAGGCCGGGATGAATGGTGATCGTGGGAGGGGAAATCACGCGGCCTGCGGGAGCCGCAGCAGCTCGCAGGCAGTCTCGCGCCAGCGGGGATCGACCAGCCTCGCTTCGAGTAGGGTAGCCTGGAAGCGGAAATCGCGGGCCGCTGGGTGATCTCCGTGGCCGGCGGCGGCGAAGGCCCTGCCGCGCAGGTGGCTGGCTTCGACGACAACGAGTGTAGCTTCGGCCTTGCTGGCGACAGGCTGCTGCCAGAGGATTATGCCGGCGCGGATTTCGCCGGCGATGACGAGGCCAAACCCGCTGTCTTGAATAACGATCAGCCGTGGCCTGAAGCGTAGCGTATTGTCCGGTGTGACCCGGATGTCACCGTGCGAGACCCGCATTGCGGCAACGGCCATGGCATCCTGCGGCGATGAGGCTTCACCGATCGGGATGCTGCGGTCGACGCAATCTGCTTCGGTGGCGCCGTCATAGCTGACCGTGCCGAGGCAGGCGACACGCAAGGGGCGCTTCTGCGTGTGCTCAAGTCTGGGAAGCACCCGTTCGGCAAGAATTTTTCCGATTGGGGCGAAGGTGGTTTGATGTGCAAGGGCCATCGGCTGACGCTCCGTGACGGGCGCCGGGAGCCTCTCTCTCCGGCAACCAACCCGTCATGGCCCTCGCAACCGTCCTCTCGCTCTTTAATCCGGCGTGAGAGTCGGTTTCTTCGATCGGAGCCATTTGATCGTTCCGACGCCATTTGGGCGTGACGCCGGGCGCGTTCGCCCGGGCATCGATGGCAACGTGAGCGCATGTCGCGGCAGCAAATCCGGCTGATTGGGATCGCACCCCGCGCCGGCGCGGCTGTGCCCAAGGCCCGGGCGCAGGTTGCTTTGGGCCGTTGATGTGAGGCGCATGCGCCTCACTGCCAGGGATCGATCTCAAATTCGACCATGTCCTCATCGCCGTCGAATTCGCCGGCGGGGCAAACGCCGTGGGTTCCGTCCCCGGCCTGGAACACGACGATCGAGACCATCAGGGTTTCGGCGAGGCTGGCGGCGAAAGCGGTGGCATCTGCATAGGACATTGTTCCGGCTCCTGTCTTTGGAGGCGGGGGACCATCTCCCGCGCGACAGGCGCCCGAAGTGTCTGACCGGATCTGCAATCACCCTCGCGCGTTCGGCTCGTCCGAATCCGCGAGGGCGGCACGCTCGCGTAAGCCGACCCCTCCGGGGTTGATTGACGAAGAGACGGTTCGGACCAAGGTTCGCGAATGGAAGCGGGGGTGGTGCTTTGCATCTGACTGGAAGCCGGCACCCGTCGCAGGTGCCAGCGCCTTCGCTGCCAGCCTCCCCCAGGCCGGTCTTATCAGATCGGTGTTGCAGGCCGCGGAAGCCGTCCCGCGCCCGGACAAACGATGGCGGCCCATGCAAACTGGAACGCGACCTCTGGCAGGATTAACGGCTGTACTCAGCACGATAGGGCCTGACATAGCCAAACGGGCCGAAACGGATCAGCCCCAAAGCCGGTCCGCGATCTCTCGGGCGACCATAACGCGAGCCTTCAGAAGCAGATCGCCGCCGCAGGTATCGATATGGCCGTAGAACCGCGCCCGGCCGCCGTTCGCACTCCAGTCGGCATAGTGGCAGTATTCACGGGCATCGAGCCGAAAAGCCCGCATGTCGCCGGCCCAATGCGGCTTCGGCTCCACAACGACGGTGACGCCACCACGGGTTTCCGCCCACGGAAGCGAGCGCTCCGGGGGAGGATTGCGGCGGTCCTCGGCGAATATCTCCTCCACCGTCATCATGCTGCGCCCCCGCCTTCGCTGTTCGGCAGAAAGCCGGTTGGATCGTCAGGGTCGGGCGGCAGGTAGGCGTCATAGGGATCGCCGTCTGCAAGATGGCCGAACGGCGTCATGACGTAATCGCCGTCGTCCGCGCGCCCCACGGCGCACAGGACATAGCGCGGCTCGCGGGTGACGGCATCCAGGCACTTCATGAGTGCGAGATTGCCGTCGCCCGCCGCGCGCAGCAGGGTGTTGAAGTTGGTGCGGGCGTAATCGGGAATGGCCATGGGTTTCTCCTGAAAACGAAAATGGCCCGCGGTCGTTCGACGGCGGGCCAGGTAGACGGGATTGAGCGACGGTCAGGCGGCAGCGCGGCCCTCGACGACATCGGCACCGACCTCATCGGCCGTGACGTCCTCAAGCCGGGCACGGCTGTATCCGGTCTTCGCCAGCCAGAGTTCGGCAGCTTCACGACTCTCCGCCAGATGCAGCAGTTCGACGTTGTCGCCGACATCCTGCACGACGCGGACCTGACCGACCCTCGGGCGCTCGACGACCCGGAAGGTCAGGTCGCTGTCGATGCCATAGGTGCGCATGACCGTAACGAGGATGATGCCGCCCTGACCGAAATTGCCTTCATGCAGGGTGAAGCATGGCGGGGTTGTGTAGGTCGGGCGCTCGCGCGCGGGCTCCTTGCGCACGAGACGGCCGACACCGTTGCGACGTTCCCAGGCTGCCAGCTTCTTCGTGAAGCGGGCGGGTGGCTTGGGCTCTCCGTCGGCATAGGCAATCAGCGAGCCGAGCGGAGCTATGTCGAGGACAAGGGAAGCGGACATTGTTGGTCTCCTGAAACGAAACCAGCCCAGCGGAATGCCGGGCCTAGCGAGTGGAAAGTGAGGAAAAAGACGGGGCGACCGGAGCCGCCCCGCAGATGCGTGTCACTCAGCGGCGACGAGAACCGCCGGCTCGTCGGTGCCGTCAGTCGCATCGTGCTCGTCGTCGCCAGCGAGGAAGTCTGGCAATGCCTCACCGTCGTCGTGCTCGGCCGAAAGCTCCGCTGGCTCTTCCGCGACCAGGCGCAGCGGCTCGGGAAGCCAGCCGGTATCGGCCAGCAGGCGTTCGGCCTCCCTGGCCATGTCGCCCTTCTTGAGATGGTCGATCAGCTCGGCCGCGCGCTCGCCCGCCCCCTCGCGCACGGCTTCGAGGATGCGAGGCTTGGTGACGCGGCCGAGATAGTTCTCGACCGTCGGCCTCCAGCCTGCTTCCACCATGTCGAGTTCGACAGCGCGTGCGAGACGATCGGCCTCGGCAAGACGCTGCTGGATGCCGTGCACGGTGACGGTGCCGCCGCCGTAGCGATCGGCCTTCTCGTAAAGGGCGTTGACCCCGAAAGCCGCGCAATGCGCAAAGAGCGCCGCCTGCTCGGTGCCTTCGAGAGAGATCAGCCAATCCCAGAGGGAGGCCTCGTCGATCGGCATGCGCGCCTCCCATGCCTTGTGGCGCTCCTCGATGGCCTGCGCCGCCGGGGTGTCCTTCAGGCCCGGCGCTTGCAGGGAGAAGCCGGTGTTGCGCACCGAGACTTCCATGGCCGGGCTGTAGGAGGTGTAGCGGGAGAAGACGTCCCGGCAGAACTTGTGCAGCACGGCCAGGAACGCGACGGACGGGTTGTTCGCCAGCCTGTCGCGCAGCGCAAGTGTCCGCTCGGCCGTCAGCTCCGTCACCAGGCGTTCCGGCAGCGGCTTGATGACGTCGCCTTCGTCGTCATCCGTGTCCGTCGGCTGGCTGCCGATGGTGATTGCGGCGCGCCGAGCCGAAGGATCGACATCGGCGTCAACGCGGTCGATGTCGGCCTCGTCACCGGTCCCGGAGTCGTCGCCCTCGACGGCGGCTTCGGGCTCGTCCTCGGGACGGACATAGCCGCGATCGACGACGAGTTGGCCGTCCCGGTCGATACTGAGGAAAACGCCGGCGCGGGCGATCTCGTCCGGATCGAAGCTGACGGGGCGGTTCTCGAAGGCGTCGAGGGCGGCCTCGATCTCGGCGAGACGCTGATCCACCTCTTCGGGCAGATCGTCGGCCTCCGCATATTCCGATTCGAGATCGTCATACTCATTGCGGAGAGCCTCGCGGGCCGCCCGTTCGTCTTCGGTGAGGTCCTGCGCCGTGCCGGTCAGCTTGCGCAGGCCGCTGGCATGGCCGTAGGGGAGTTCGACCGAAGCGTCGATCCACTTCCAGCCCTGGTCGGCAATCTCGTCGGCCATCACCTTCAGCTTCTCGTCAACCAGGCGGTCGAGCAGGGAGACGTCCTGCAGCCAGCCGTCATTGTCGTGGGAGAAGAGATCGCGCAGAATCGCGCCGCCCGCCGCCTCATAGGCTTCGAGGCCGATGAAGCGGGCGCGCTTGTCGGACGCCGGGACGGTGGTTTCGGTCAGCATGCGCCGGATCTGCCACGGCTCCTTCTGCCAGGAATTGCGGATGCTCTCCCAGACCTGTTCCTGACGGGCATGGTCGGGATTGACGGTGAAGGCCATCAGCATCTCCAGCGTCATGCCGTCCTCGGCATAGACGTCGAGCAGCACGGGAGAGACGGTGGCGAGGCGAAGCCGCTGCCTGACGACCTGAACCGTGGTAAAGAAGGCGGCCGCGATCTCCTCTTCGGTCATGCCCTTGTTGCGCATGTCGAGGAAGGCGCGGAACTGGTCGAGGGGATGCAGAGCCACGCGCTGGGTGTTTTCGGCCAGGCTGTCGTCCTCGGCGAGGATCTGCGTCGAGGGATCGCGAACGACGCAGGGCACCGGCGCGGTCTTCGCGAGACGCTTCTGCTTCACGAGGATCGCCAGGGCCTGATAGCGGCGGCCGCCGGCCGGCACTTCGTACATGCCGGTCTCGTTGCCGTCGGCATCGAGCACGGGGCGGACATTGAGGCTCTGGAGGAGCGTGCCGCGGCGGGCGATGTCCTCAGCCAGTTCCTCGACTGAAACGCCGGCCTTGACGCGCCGGACATTCGACTGGCTGAGAACGAGCTTGTTGAAGGGAATGTCGCGCGAGGGCGACAGGGTGAGTTTCTGAGCGGCAGTAGCCATCAGGGTAGTCTCCGCGACGGGCGCCGAGAGCCTCTCTCTCCGCTTCCGACCCGTCGCGAAAACACCTTCCCTCCTCTGACTCTGCGGGCAGCGCGGTCGGCTTCCTGTGACTGGAAGCCACCGGGAAACCGCGTGCGGAGAAGCCGAGCCCGTCAGGCTGTCCGACAAGCAATCAGATTTCGCCTCGGGCGCGCAGACTGACCTCCCGGCCGATACCGACGATGATGTGGTCATGCAGCGTTACGCCCAGAACCTTGCAGCCCTTCTGGATTTCCTTCGTCATAGCGAGGTCGGCGGCCGAGGGTTCGGGATCGCCGGCCGGATGATTGTGCACGATGATCAGCGCGGTCGCGTTGAGCGCCAGGCTCCGCCGCAGCACTTCCCGGGGATAGACCGGGACATGATCGACCGTGCCGATGGCGAGGCATTCGTCCGAGATGAGCCGGTTCTTTCGGTCGAGATAGAGGACATGGAAGCGCTCTACCTCTCCACGGATGGTGATGGCACAATAGTCAAGAACCGCCTGCCAGGAGGACAGGACCGGGTTCTGGTTGAGGTGGCGCAGCAGGATCTGGCGGGCCTCGTAGACGACGGCCTGCTCCTGGGCCGAGAACCGGAGAGGCTGCGGCTCGATGGTGAGTTTTCTGTGATGTCGCGTCATGTTCGGATTCCCCGACGGGCAGCCGGCCGGGTGCCGGGACTTTCACCGCGTCACGGCGAGACGCGCCGCCCTCTGCCTCGGAGAGAGCGGCGCAGGATCGCAAGCCGGAGAGCCGGAAATCAGGCTTTCCGGGTTTCCGTATCAGGGGGAGTGAGGTTGGACGCGGCGCCGCGGGCGCGGGCGTAAAGAATGCGCTCGGCCGCACGTATGCTGCCAGCCTCTCTTGCCGCGTCAGCCCAGACCGAGATCGGGAAATCCCCGGTAAAGAGCAGGTCCCGCTCGATCCCCATGCCGAAGGGCAACCGGATGGACTCCATTTCCTCCAGCGAGAAGCTGCCAAGCTCCGGATAGCCGATATCGGCGAGGCCGAACATGATGTCGCCGTCCGGATCCAGCTCGGTCGCGAGCCAGACGCCTTCGCCGAACGGATTGTAGAATTTCACGACCGGCACATGGTCGACGTCGCGCTGACGGCCATTGGCGAGCAGGCGAACGCGCAGTTCGGGTGTCAGGAGGATCATGCCGCTGCCCTCCTGTCGATGATCTCGGCATCGACGGCGGGGCTGTCAGCATCCGGAAGGAAGGACAGGATCCAGTCCGCCGCTTTGCTGGCCTGCGAGGCGGCACGGACGATGGCGCGGGAATCCTCGCGCATGACGTCGAGCCAGGAGCCGATGTAATCTGCATGGCGCACGGTCGGGACGATGCCGAGCGAAGCGCAGCAGAAAGCCGAAATCTGTTCAGCGATCATTTCTTCGAAGGCGTATTTCTTCGAGCCGACGGATCCGGAAAGATCGCGGTTGAGCCGGCTGTGATGACCGCTGGCGTGACCGATTTCGTGCAGTGCGGTCCGATGCCAGTTGATCGGCTCGTAGTAGGCTTGCGGCGGCGGCACGACCACATAGTCGTGGGCGGGAACGTAGAACGCCTTGTCGCCGCCGATGCGGAAGTCGATGCCGGTCGCCTTGATGAGCGCCTCGACCTTCGGCTCGATCAGGCCGGGTGGCGGCGGGATGGTGACGGCGATATCGTCGGGCAGCCCCTCGCATTGCGCCGTGTTGAACACGGTGAACCGTTTGAGGAACGGAACGGCCTGCGCCTCTTCTCCAGTCTCGGTGGCGCGCTTCTTCTCGTCCTCGGGAACGAAGCGGTCGGCATAGACGACGGTGGTGCCGCGCTCGCCCTTGCGCACATTGCCGCCAAGGGAAAGGGCCTGCCGGAAAGTGAGCCAGCCCTGGCCGGGGAAGCCGTGCTGGACGACGGCGCCCCAGAGGAGAAGGATGTTGATGCCGCTGTAGCTTCGGCCCGTGCTGGCATTCTTCGGCAGGCCGAGCGGGGCTTTCGCCGCAGACGTGCCCCAGGGCTGCACCCAGGGCACGCGGCCGGCTTCCAGCTCGGCGATGATCTTGTTGGTGATTTCATCGTACAGGTTCGTCCGGTCCGGGCCGGCGCGTGGGGTGCGGTCATATCTGGACATCGCGGTTCTCCGCGACGGGCGCCGAGAGCCTCTCTCTCGACCTCAACCCGTCACGGCAAACCCCCGTCCGCACTCTGACTCTCGCCGGGCCGGAGGCCCGCAAGGGCGCAGAACCGTGAAGGCGCAAAGCCGCCTTCCCGACATCCACCGACCGCAGCAGCACCACGACGCGTCAGGGATCGACGCCCGCAGGGTGAAGACCGCGCAAGCGGGGCTTCAGCGCCAGCCGAGAGCCCGGCCCGAAGGGCGACGCCATGCCTGATTCGGTCAGCCAAGCATTGGGGACAAGGCGAGAGTTCTCAAGGCAACCGAGGCCAGTTCACCCTGGATAAATCATGTCAAAATATCCGCTGATAGTGCGGATTTTTTGAGGTGAATCGCGGCTCTGTTACAATCCGTGTTGAAATATCCGCGCTAAAAGCGGATAAGAGAGCATGGTTCACGATCAGCGATCCGCCCTGTCGAGCTATGTCAGCGGCCTGCTCTCCGCGGGCCGGACGGTTTTCACCGCCGAGGAAGCCGAGGCGGCGCTCGGCGTCGGGCGCGGCGCGTTCCTGGATGCCGCCGAGCGCTTGCAGCGTCGCAAGGCCCTGCTGAACCCGCGGCAAGGGTTTTATGTCGTCGTCCCGCCGCAGTTTGCATCCTGGGGAGCGCCACCGCCGGCCTGGTACATCGACGCGCTCATGCGTTATGAGCGTCAGGCCTACTATGTCGGGCTTCTCAAGGCCGCAGAATTGCATGGCGCGACGCACCAGGCGGTCATGGAGTTCCAGGTCGTTTCGGCCAAGCGCCTTCCGAAGATCCGTGCCGGCCGCAACCTGATCGTCTTCTATTTCCGCAAGGACATGGAAGCGGTGACCGCAGGGATTGAGGGCCGCAAGACCGATACCGGTACAATGAATATCTCGTCAGCAGCTCTGACGGCTCTCGATCTGCTGCGCTATCCGAAGGCGTCCGGCGGCATCGACAATGTCGCCACGGTGCTCTCCGACCTCGCGGAGAAGATCGATCCCCAGCAACTCGCCACCCTGTCGGCAACCTTTGAGCGGCCGGTCGTGCAACGCCTCGGACATCTTCTGGATCGCCTCGGCCGCGAGGCCCTGACGACGCCGATGCTGGAGGCGCTGCAGGAACGAGGGGCTGTTCCCTGGGCCGAACTCGACCGGCAGGAGGCACGGGATCCGGACTTCGCGCCCGAACCACAGGAACGCGATTCCCGCTGGCGTGTGATCGTGCGGCGCGTGCCGGAGCTCGACGAATGATCCCGGCCCAGAACATCGTCGCCTGGGGCAATGTCGTTCCGTGGGCGGATCAGCGCCAGGTCGAGCAGGACCTCATCATCAGCCGCGCCCTCGTCGACATCTTCTCCGACGACATGCTGCGCGACGCATTGCGGTTCCGAGGCGGAACGGCGCTTAACAAGCTGCATTTTCCGGCGCCGCTGCGCTATTCGGAGGACATCGATCTGGTCCGCACCTCCGGCGGTCCGATCGGTCCGATCCTCGACCGACTGCGCGCACTTCTGGAGCCATGGCTCGGGCAGGCGCGGTTCGACCAGAGCCCCGTCGCGCCGAAGTTTCGCTTCCGGGTCGAGGCCGAGGACGGCAGCGGCGTGCCGATCCGTCTGAAGATCGAGATCAACACCCGCGAGATCGAGGTGTTCGATGCGCCGGCGGCGTTATCGCTCGAGGTCACCAATCCCTGGTTCTCCGGCGAGGCCGCCATTCCGACATTCTCCCGCGAGGAGATGCTGGCGACCAAGCTGCGGGCGTTGCTGCAGCGGGACAAGGGACGCGATCTTTACGACATTGCCCATGCTCTCGAAGTCTTCGAGGATCTCGCCATCGATCGCATCGTCGAGATGTTCGGTCGCTATCTCGCCCTTGCCGGCCAGGCGATCTCCCGCGCCGAGGCCCAGCAACGCATGTTCGCCAAGCTGGCGAACCCGCGCTTTCTGCTCGACATGCGGCCTCTGCTACCGGCGGCTCAGGTGGAGACGCTGACCGAAGCATCGACGGCGGAATCGTTTCGGCTCGTGTTCACGGCACTGGTCGATCGGCTCCCCGGTGAGCCGTGGGCGAAGACCCCCGCCATGAAGGAAAGGTTTGGAATCTTATGGTAGCCAGAAGTGTTGCCCGAACGGTGCCGCGAGAAGGACCAACGGGCGGGATAAGGGTGGATCAATACTGTCAAGTCGCTCGCGGGAATTGAGTTTCAAGCAAGAATCTATCAAGAATTTGCCATGTCAGGTACTTTGAACTCTGTATCGGTCAAAAAATCGGCACCCGAACGAGAAGTCGCCCGGGGCAACGCCAATTCTGTGCAGGACCACTCGATCTTTCCCGTGACCGGGAGCGACGACGTGATGGCGGTCGATCTTTTTTGCGGGGCCGGTGGGCTGACATATGGTCTGCAGCGTGCCGGGATCACCGTGGTCGAAGGCGTCGATATAGATGGTGCGTGCCGGTACGCTTACGAGGTCAACAACGGCTCCCGGTTCGTCCATAAGAGCGCCTTAGATTACACCGCCGCCGATGCTGCCACCGCTCTCGATGGGGCGAAGGTTCGAGTGCTAGCCGGCTGTGCACCCTGCCAGCCGTTCTCCACCTACACGCAAGGGCCGAGAGGAAATCATCGAGACAAATGGGCGCTATTGGATCGTTTCGGTGAACTCGCACGGTCGGTGCTGCCAGACATCGTATCGATGGAAAACGTAACGCCTCTGGCAGTTACCGACCGGTTCAAGTCTTTCGTTGACGAGCTCGAGGAGGCGGGCTTTCGTGTCAAACATTGGATCGTGGACTGTCGCGAGTATGGCGCACCGCAGCAACGTCGCCGTCTTGTGTTACTTGCATCGCGGCACGGTGAAATCGACATTCTGCCACCCACCCACAAACACCCAGAACAGTGGACCGCGGTGCGCGACGTGATCGGAGACATGCCCCCGCTCGGTGCCGGTGAAACCGATACAGGGGATCCGCTTCATCGTACGAGCCGGCTGTCTCCGACGAACATGAAGCGGATGCTTGCCTCGAAACCCGGCGGAACTTGGCGAGACTGGCCAGATGAGCTTCGCGCACCGTGTCACGTTCGGGAAAGCGGGAAAACGTACCCGGCCGTCTATGGGCGAATGGAGTGGGGCAAACCGGCTCCCACAATGACGGGGCAGTGCTTCGGATTCGGAAACGGCAGATTCGGTCATCCGGAGCAACATCGTGCCATCAGTCTCCGCGAAGCGGCGATTCTTCAAACCTTCCCCCGGACATATGAATTCATTGAGCCAGGCTCGGCGGTTTCCATGAAATCCGTCGGCCGAATGATCGGTAACGCCGTACCACCATTGCTGGGGGAAGTGATCGGGAAGTCGATCGTGCGGCACATTCGCGAAAAGAACATTGTCGGAAACAGCTGACGATAAGCGTGACCGCCTGGTAGGTCGCACACTCGAGGACTTGGGCGATGACGCCTATCGTCAGGACGGCGAACTCAAGCGCAGCGAAATCGACGCCACCTATCTTCGACGCGGCATCACGCCCGACGAAGCGATAGCAATCGAAAGGGCGTTGACGGCCGACAGCATAAGGATAGTCGAAGATTCGGCAGTCAGTGAGGTAACCTTCGAGGGAATTCCGTCACCGCGTGCGGGGACGGCGCTAGAGCAGCTACTGGGTCTCGCACGGAAGTATCCTTTGCTCAATGAAGCTGAGGAGCGAGAGCTCGGGTATGCCATCCAAGACGGTTTGCGGTTGCCGGATGCGGATCGGTTTTCGCCTATCGGGCAGCGTGTCCTCGCGCGGGCCGAGCAGGCGAAGGCGAAGCTCGTGACCTCCAACATTCGCTTGGTCGCCAAGATGGCCTACGACCGAAGGTTCCGATATCGAATGGATCCAGAGGATCTCGTTCAGTTCGGCTTGATGGGACTGATGAGGGCATGTGACAAGTTCGACCCGGACTGGGGCACCAGGTTCTCGACATACGCTGTATGGTGGATAAGGCAGGCGATCTCGCGCGGCATCGACGATGTGGGTTCGACGATACGCCTCCCCGTCCATATGCGCGGACAGATATCGAAATACCGACGCACGAGGCGATCCCTGGGGCTATCCACGGGCTACAGCGCTGCAGACATCCCGAAGATTGCGGAATCGCTCGGCTGGGATGAAGCCTTCACAGCGAGGATTGCGCAGCTCTCCGAGCAAAAGGTGATCTCGTACGACGTGCCTATCGACGACGAGTCCTCCACGCCGCTGCGCGAATTTATCAACGACGAAGCTCCGACTCCGGAAGAGGTTGCGATCGCCAGCGACCTCGCGGAGGTTCTCGGAGAGCTGGTAGACGGCATTGGAAACGAGCGGCTCATCGATATCGTCCGCCGGCGATTCGGAATTGACGGACCCGCCGAGACGCTCGAGCAGATTGGTCAACAGTATGGTGTGACGCGGGAACGCATACGACAGCTCGAAAGCAAGGCGCTCAGGATCTTGCGCGGACGCGCTCGCAAGATCGGCCTGCACAAGACCTTCGAAGGAGATTGAAATTGCCGCACACGGCGATCACCGACCGCTACCAGGCCGCCGAACGTTTTGTCGACTGGCTGGCCGATTTCGTCGTAGCGGATGCTACGGGAGCAAAAAAGTCGGCGCTGGAAGTGGATCCGTGTGGATTGTTCTGGCTCGGGCGCCTCGCCCCCGAAGAGGAAATCGCCGAATCCAAGCTTGGGGAACGGGCAGAGAGACTGGAGCCATGCGCCGTCGGCATGCGGCTGGGCCTCGACGCAGAATTTGGAGACATGGTGTCGTTCGACCTCCGTGCTTCGTTCGCGGTCTGGCGGAAGGAGGGCGATAGGTGGATCAAGTCCGATCCGATCGACTGCACTGAAAGCGTCAGTATCCTTCTCAATCATGGGTCTACAAATCGATTTACGACATCCATCCAACGCGAGCTCGATAGCCGCTTTCCGGACTCCGGCCTCGCCGCCGCCATTGAAATCGAGGTGGATACAAGTCGGGATGGTTTGCCGGGATTGACCGTCACCCTCGTCAATTGCTCGAAGCCAAATCAGGAACAGAAGAACGCTTTCGCCAGAGGGCGGCTGTTTCAGTGCGAACTTGAGGTTTCCGGTCTGCCGACCCGGGAGTTCATTCTCGAAGCGCTACCCGACAGCTTTCGCTATGATCGGCATGTCCCCGCGTGGGGCATCAACTGCGGGGTTTCCGTCGAGGGATCGGTTTTCACCACCGTCGATCTTCCGCGCCACGACAAGCCACGCCCTCAATTCTGGAACGCTCCTGGCCAGTCGGAAGATTTCTTTTCCTTCGAAAGGCTTGCAGACGATCCGGTCGCGCCTGGTCGCGAACTCGTCGAAGCGCTCCGGGCTTGGGGAGACGACGCATGGGACATGGAGCGTATACGATCGAGACATGCCGACTGGTCGGAGGAGATGGAACGCGAAGCGAGGCGGGAGAGGCAGGGTTTTCTCGAAGAAGTCGAGCGAATAGCTGCCGGTGTCGCGCGCCTCGAGGAAGACCAGGATCTTTGCCGCGCATTTCGTCTGATGAACGCATCTATGCTCATCTCCGCACGAGACGGCAAGGGTGGCTTCAAATACACATCGTGGCGGCCGTTTCAGATCGGTTTTCTTTACGCGAACCTGGACGCTTGCCGAAACGAGGGTGCCGACATCGTCGATATCGTCTGGTTCACGACCGGAGGCGGCAAGACGGAGACCTATCTCGGTCTCATCCTGACAGCCGCTTTCCTGGATCGCTTTCGTGGCAAGACCACGGGGGTGACGGCGTGGTCGAGATTCCCACTCCGATTGCTTTCGCTCCAACAGACGCAGCGTTTCGCCAATGCCCTGGCCGCGGCAGAGATGGTCCGCCGCAAGGAGGCAATCGAGGGGGACCCGTTTGGCCTCGGTTTTCTCGTTGGCAGTGGAGCCACCCCCAACGAGATCAAACGCGAGAGAAATCGCGATCGGCGCGGCCAATGGGACTACGAGGACGATTCGATGCCAGATCGTCTTCGCATGCTCAAGGTGTGCCCGTTCTGCCGCACAGACAGCATAGAGATGCGTTTCAATCGGCGATATTGGCGGCTGGAGCACCGCTGCACGAACTCCGACTGCGAGTGGGATATTGCGCAGCCACTTCCGATCTGGGTCGTCGATTTCGAAGTATGGCGTTATCTCCCGACGGTGATCGTCGGCACGCTCGACAAGGCGGCGGGCATCGCACTACAGGCCAACATGCGTGGGATCATCGGCCCACCTATGGGATACTGTTCCGAGCCCGAGCATGGCCACACTTATGCGACCCGATGGAGTCGTCCGAATGGATGCCTAGTGCCGGATTGCAAAGGGTCACCTAAAGGCCTCCCGATGGACCCGTCTCTCTATGGGGTGTCGTTCAGACTGCAGGACGAGTTGCATCTTCTGCGTGACAGCCTCGGAGCTGTCGACGCGCATTACGAGGCGCTCTATGACCACTTGCAGCGACACCTTTCGGGAACGCGGCCCAAAATACTGGCTTCGTCCGCCACGCTGAGCGGTTACGAAAGACAGAGCGAAGTCCTATACGGCAAAAAAGCACGTGTGTTTCCGTATCCAGAGCCCCAGATAGGAGAAGGCTTCTGGTCCCGGGAGACGGACAAGCGAATGCGCTCCTACCTTGCTGTTTCGCCACGCGGGCAGACCGTCGAGTTCGCAGTCGACCGCATGATGATCTCGCTGCAGTCAGCAATCCGCGAATGGCTGCGAGATCCGCGCGGCGTCGCAGAGAAGATCGGTGTCGATCCGTCGCTCGCCGACTTCCTAGTCGACATATACGGCACGAACGTCGTGTACGGGAACACGCTGCGCGACCTCGACGCTGTTGTCCGTTCGTCTGAGACACAGTGGGAGGCTATCCCTAAGCCGGCGCCCAACGTAACCTCGATGACCGGGCGGACCCTTTTCTCGGACGTATCGGAAGTCCTCGAAAAGCTCGAACGCCCTGACGCCGAGTTCGCCAACCGACTTCACGTGGTCGCGGCATCCTCGATGATGTCGCATGGCGTGGACATCGACCGACTAAACGTGATGGTGATGCTTGGGTTACCGCACACTACGGCCGAGTTCATCCAGGCGACGGCACGTGTGGGGCGCAGGTGGCCTGCCCTCGCCTTTGTCGTGCACCGAATTGCCAGGGAGCGCGACGCCAGCGTCTTCAAAGCGTTCCCGCAGTACGTGGCTCAGGGTGATCGTTTCGTCGAACCTATACCGATCACCGGGCATAGCAGACGGGTGCTGGAGCGAACTTTGCCGGGTCTGGCCTTCGCGCGGATCCTGCTGCTTCACGAGCCCCGGGCGGGCCGCAGCATAGCGAAGGCGAAAGTCTTGCGCGATTATCTGGATGCACACCCTGACTTCTGCGAGAACGAGAGTGCCACGATCGCCGGGATGCTCGGCTACACCGATGAAATGACGGCCGATCTCTCCCAAGACGTGCGATGGTGGTACGAACGTCTCGCTGCGAATCTCGGCGATCCAGCGCACGCCAACGAATGGTCGAATTCCATGGGGCCGAAAGGTGGCCCCATGCTGTCTCTTCGCGACGTTGAGGAGCAAGTCGAGATTCGCGGAGAGGACCCGAGATGAAGGAAACCAGAAGCGCATCGCAAATCCTTTACGGTCATCTCCCGCAGCAGACTGTCGATGTCAGAGGCGGCGTTTGGAAAGTCAAAAGTTGGAAGTACAAGCCTGTTCACGAGGTCGATGCAGAGGCATTGTCAGCAGAATTGATCCGGCTTGCCGCCCCTTGGGAAGCGAGCGGTCGCGATGGGCGACTCGTGGCCAGCTTGAGAGCGGGTGCGAATGTACAGGTGCGATCGCTCGATCGGGAACTCGGAGCTTGGTTGGAGCCGTTCCCGAAGACCTGGCGGTGCAAGAACTGCTCACGACTGTTGGATAGCCCCCGGGCACGTTGCAAATGCGGTGCGATCGGGCCGCACGGGCAACTCCCTTTCGTATTGTTTCACGACGCTTGCGGGGACATACGGGAGCCCAGCTATCCGCGTTGTCCGGCTCATGACGATGTGAGGATGCGCTTGCCCGGGACGACCAGTCTGCGAGAAATCGAGCTCTCGTGCCCTGAATGCAATCGAACTTTGCGATCGAACTTCCTCTATACCAACTGCACTTGTGGCCAATCGGGCCGGAATGGCGAGAGGATGGAATTCACGGTTCACCGCAGCGCTTCCGTCTATGTCCCGAGGAGCGTCGTGATCGTGAATCCCCCGTCACGCACTCAGAGGCGGCGACTACACGCCGCGGGGGGTGGGCCGGCCGCACTGGCGTGGGTAGCGGAAGGAATGGCATCGCCTTGGGTCGATGGAGTTGCTGGCGCGAAGTCTGCGGCGCTTCGAAGAACTCTGGCAGAGCAAGGATTGACTCCGGAACAGATCGACGCCGCGCTTGCGGCCGCTGGGGTGGCAGACGACAAGCCGCGGGAGCTCCGTATCTCGCCCGAGGTTAACGATGCCGCAGAGTATGACGCTTCCGCGATCGCCCTTGCGATGTCAGAGACGAGGAAGACCATCGGAGATCTGAAGAGGACCGCCACGGGGAAGAGGCAGGCGCTTTATGACGGCCAGTACGACCATGCCTTGAAACGCGCGGGAGTGCAGAGAATCGATCTGGTGGAGCGCTTTCCGATCCTGAACGGTCAATTCGGTTACACGCGGGGCGATCACGAGCCGGGAGCGTCACGACTTCGGGCGTTCACCGAACGAGACGGTACAGTCGTGGTTTATGGGGACCTCGCCACCACGGAAGCGCTTATTACTCGGCTGGATCCGGTCCGGGTCTCGTATTGGCTACGGGAACGAGGACACGGAATCGAGGTGAAGGACAACATACGAGATGCCTACGAGGGAATCCTCGGCGCGGTGGGAAATGATCCTGAAAACTCGGCGGTCCTGTCCGACATCACGACCCTCGTTCACAGCTTTTCGCACCGAATGGTCCGACAGACCTCCTACTATGCAGGTATCGATAGGGAATCCATTTCCGAGCTCCTATTCCCCTTGGCTTTGGCTGTCGTGACATACGCCGTTCCTAGGGGCGACTTCGTCCTCGGGGGCTTACAGGCCATGTTCGAGCACGATCTGCACACGGTCTTGGATCGCGTGGTGTTGGACGAATCGCGATGTGCATTGGATCCAGGTTGTTGGGAATCGAGGCACGGGGCAGCCTGTGCCGTATGCCTTCATCTGGGCGAACCGTCGTGTCGGCTATTCAATACGCGACTCGATCGGAAGGTGCTGTTCGATACGGATGGCTACTTTCGAATGCGCAGCTGACGAGCGTCACCTCCATCCTACGGAAGCCTTTCGGGAGGGCGAACCAAGGACGTTCAAGTAGGCCCGAGCACGGCTGAAGCCGACATATGCATTTCGGTCGGGCGGCTCGGGCGTATCCCCGTCAAGGGCGAGGACCACGGCAAGGGCCTCCAGGCCCTTGAATCGGCCTATAGTTTCGGCCACCACTCCGGAGCCACCGTAGGGGCAAAATCCAGAGTCGGCGACGGCCATCTCCCTGAGCCTTCCCACGAGGCTCGCAGTCTCGCACAAAACGACGATGTCGCGCTTTTCGAACCCTTCTGCGAGCAGCTTTTCGACGATACGCTGCACGAGACGAGGCGCATCCGGCACCCTGGTTAGGTCCGACCATTTGGCCGGTGGTCCATCGATACATAAGTCGTCGACATCAAAGCCGGCGATTACCGCCACGCGTTCCGATATAGGTCGTGCGTTTCGACAATTGGTGGTGAGATCGAGTCTGAAACGTTGCGCATCCGGCACCCAGTCCCGGTCCCAAAGGCGCTGATGTTCATCAGCGAATACATAAAAGGGCGCGTCGGGACCGGCACTACAAAGCGCCTCCAGTACCTCGATCCAACTCCCGGCAAAGTCCTGCCCCTCATCGACCACGATGGCGTCGAAGGTCAGACCATTCCTCTCCATGGCTTCAAGAAGTACCAATGGCGCGTCGCCTGTCCACCAGTTCGAATCCGGCATTCTCGGTATCGGCACTCCTGACGATTTAGCGGCTGTCATGCAAAGGGAGTGAAAGGTCGCGGTTCTTATGTCGTGGAGCGAGGGATCGGCAGCCAGTCGGCGTGCCAGCAGTTCGTTGAAACACGTCAGCAGGACGCTATTGCCTTCGTCTCTGAGCTGACGCGCTTTTTCGCAAGCCAATACCGTCTTCCCGGTGCCGGCGCCTCCGAACACGACCGCTCTGGGGGTCCTTCGGGTCATCGCGAAGGCCCGAACCTGACCTTGGGTCAATTGCAGGAGTCCGGCGTCGGCGTCGTGAGCGGCATCGGCCAACGTCCGTCTGACTGTAACGGTCGGAGCGAGCGCGTCGACGATTCTGGTCGTGTCGGCCGCGGACAAGCTCGCCTTCTGTTGCCAATGGTCGAGAACGCGTGCGAGGGAGATGTGAACATCCGACAGTCCTCGACCGTCGATGACGATTTCGGTCGGTGCGGCGGGCCCGAGTTCGAGCGAGTAGGTGATGTCGGGAAACACGACGGCGTGGCAAGTCGGGACATATAGGCCCAAACGGCCTCTCAGCCACTTGTGCAGGTTCACTTTCGACGTGGTCGCCTGCTCGAAAGGGTTTTTGATATCGTTCACTCGACCATGACGGTCTTCGGAAACCCAGCGGCCATTCCGGAGATCGACACCGCCGCCCTTCACCTCCAATACTACGATGCCAAAGGATCGATGGAGGAGCACGAAATCAGCCTCTCCATCGGCAAGCCGGTTGCCTCGCGGGCCGAGCCACGCCACGGAATGTATGATGTGCCAGTCGTCCGAAAGCGCCTTTAGTGCGGCGTGGACCTTCAATTCGGACTGAGGATCGTAACCGGCGACTGGATATGAGATAGTGATAGCCATGGAAATCAATTCTATAAGCGCTGGCGACGAGTCCAAGAAGACATCAGTTTCAAAGAACTACTATTAAGTTGAGGCTGCGGGTCGTGGAGCGGTTGGCCAAACGAAAATCGATCGGAGGTCGGTCTGCGGCTGCCGCGACGTTCGGGCAGGACGACGGGATCGGCGAATCTCAGGAGGGATTCATGGTGATCGATCGCTTCACACCGTTTGAGAGAGACTGATCTTGGAAGTAGACCCGATCAGGAGTCGCATCATGCGTGCCGTCCGGCAGAAGAATACCGGACCGGAAATGACCGTGCGGCGCCTCCTGCATGCATCTGGTTATCGCTTTCGCGTCCAGCGCCGTGACCTGCCGGGCTCGCCGGACATCGTGCTGCCGAAGCACAACTTGGCCATCTTCGTGCATGGCTGCTTTTGGCACCGGCATCCGGGTTGCAAGAAGGCGACGACGCCCAGGACGCGAGCCGAGTTCTGGGCGGCGAAGTTCGAGCGAAACGTCATGCGTGATAGCGAAAACGAAGCGGCGCTCCGAGTGATGGGTTGGCGGGTACTCACCATTTGGGAATGTGAGGCCAGGTCGACCGACACGCTCGTGGCAAAGTTGATGTCGGCACTGCCGCCGACGAGCGCGAGCGAACTCACGGTCCTTCGGGACATCGGCGATGATGAAGCTAATGCGGCGCCTGGTCATCGATAGCAGCATGCTGCAGTCGGAGGATCTCAGGCTGTTTCTCAATGCATCAGCCGCGAATTTTGCCGTTCTACCGGACTTCGTTTGGTTCGAGCTGTACAAGCAGGAATCGATCGAAGCGATTGTGGCTGGGATGTCCGTCATCGGTGACTTCCCGGAACAGGTCATCGTCTTGAAACCGGGAAAGGAAATCGTGGAAATCGATCCTCGAACCCCGAATATGACCTCCTCAATGCAGCGCTCCGACGTGGCGCATCAGATTCGAGGAATGGTCGCCATTTTGGACGGGCCGGACCGAGACGAGCCCGGGGTTCGCGCTCAGTTAGAACGACTTTGGTCCGGCGCTGTAAATGCGCTTTCCGGAATGCTCGAAGGTGCCCACGACATATTGGTTTCGTTGCCGGAGATGGCCGAGCAAATGTTTACGCCTCAGCACCTTCGCATCATCAGGAGGAATACGCGATACACGCCGGAGATGTTCTCGTCGATCTTCGGAGCCGCTGATCAGATATGGGAGACGCTATCGGGGGGTGACCAGGATTCCACCTGCCCGGCGCCCGAAGAACTCAGAACGCAAGCCTATCTCTACCGCTACTCGCTTGCGATCGTCATTTACCTGCTCTGGTGGGTCAAGAACGGGAATCAAACTCCGAAACGGCTCGACCGCGCAAGAAACGATCTCATCGATTTGAGCTTCGCAGTATATGGTACATATTACGAGGGCTTGATGACCGCCGACAAGAAACTGGATTGGACGCATCAAAACCTTTCACTTGCTCTCAACGCCATCGGTGCAGAGGTGCCGGCAATTCGCTATTGGCGGCCATCATCGTAAGCTTTCGCGTTGGAAACTCATCGGACGATCTTTGCATAAAAAGAATTTAGCAAATTAGAATACGGCGACGCGCGAGGTTGCGACGACAAATTCAGTGTACGATGGAAACAGTAGATGACTCAGTAGCTTCTCACCTCTAGTCTGATGTGATGCAAACGAGCCCTGGACAGATGAAGAGAACGATTTGATCGTCGCGGATTACTTCGCAATGCTCGCTGACGACGTCGCCGGCCGGTCCTATAGCAAGGCCGAATGTAACCGACGACTACAAGAGCGGATCGACCGCTCCCGAAAGTCGATCGAGTTCAAGCACCAGAACATCAGTGCAGTGCTCAAGGGGCTTGGCGAGGATTGGATTCCTGGCTACCGGCCGGCCTTCCACTTCCAGACGTCTCTGATCGATGCAGTAGTGCGTTGGCTGGCGCAGAATCCGGGTTGGTTTGCCAGAAGGCCCTCCGCACGCGAAGACTCCGGGCTACGCGAGACATCACCGCTCTGGGTCGGGCCGCCACCCACGCTTTCGAATTCAGCCGCCGCCGCAGGAACTGGAGCAGACGCTACACATTGCCCGAAAGTTCGATGTCGCGGGTAGGGACGAGCGCAATCGCGCGCTCGGTCGAGCGGGAGAAGAACGTGTCTTGGCTCATGAACATGCCTCGCTGACCAACGCGGGCCGAAACGATCTAGCACGCAAGATACGATGGGTGTCGCAGGAAGATGGAGACGGTGCGGGTTACGACATCGCAAGCTTCTCGGCAGACGGGCGGTCTCGATTGATCGAGGTCAAGACGACGAACGGTTGGGAACGCACACCCTTTCACGTCACGCGCAACGAACTGGCGGTTGCCGAGGAGAAGCGCGCCGAATGGTGCTTGTTCCGGCTCTAGAACTTCTCGCGCGAGCCGAAGGCGTTCGAGCTATATCCGCCATTGGATGCTCACGTCTCACTGACGGCGATGACGTTTCAGGCGAGCTTCGTTTGAGTCTATTGCCGGCTCCTGCAGATAACTGCCGAGCGCATCGTGATGCACTTGAATATCCGAGCCGGAGGAACTCGCCACCACCTTTGCCACCCCCTCCATCCATCCCTCTTCGCACCGATAAGCATCGGAACTCTGACGGCCGCCGCGTGATCAAATCAGCCCCGCACTTGCCACTGTAGAGCCCGACCCGGGTTTGCACCGGGTGGGCGTTCTCGCTCTCGACCGGAGGTCGAGATTGAATGGAGGCGATCGTGGCCAAACCGCTCATCACCGAAGATCAACTAGCCGGCAGGGGCGCCGGGGCACTCGCAGCTTTACGGCCGAATACATACACGGCAAATTAGAACGCTGGGAGGGGGCGATGAATACGAAGAACTATATCAATCTACAAGCCACCGAGTTTGACGGCTATATCTACCGCGTGATGCCGCTCGGGCGGTTTTACGAACTGTTCGCAAACAAGCAGAACGTGCTGGTCCGGCCCTCGAAATGGGATGACCCGTTCGAGAATTTCATCCTGAACGCCCCCGCGCGGCTTGCTGATGGCACGATCGCGAAGTTCGCATTCAACAACGACTTCTACGGGCAATGCTGGACGCGGCAGACCAGCTCCGATGCTATCTGGCGTATCTATTCGCCCGACAAGACCGGCGTGCGGGTGCGCACCACGATCCGCAACCTCCTCACCGGATTGCAGGCCCCGCTTGGCGACTGGGCGCATAAGCAAGCTTTCATCGGCAAGGTCCAGTACATGGGCGACAGGAAGCTGGTGGAATTCGGCAACAAGGTGTTCCGCGGTGGCCTGCACGTCCGCGCGCTGGCCGAAACGCTACTGGTCAAGCGCAACGCCTTCATCCACGAGCGTGAGGTACGGCTTCTCTATCTGGAGAAGAATAAGGGAAAGCAGGACATCTATGCCTACTCGGTCGATCCGCACGCACTGATCGACCAAATTATGATCGACCCGCGCCTGCCGCTCTCTGACGTGAACAAGGTGAAGGACGAGATCCGCAGGCGCACCGGCTTCAAGGGGCGGATTATGAGGTCACTGCTCTACGCACCGCCGAAGGACATGATTTTCCCGATCGGGTAACAAGCTGAACCTTTGAAAGTTGCTGCTTTGTTCTCACCGAGAATCCGGATAGTCTGGCAACCGGGGGAGATTCAGAAAAATGAGCTCCATGATGATTGGCTAACGCAATGAACGACCAGCCTGAACCGATACGTCTTGAAGATTACAGCCTGGATGAAGTTGTCAGGCTACTGACGGCGGGCGTGCCGGTTCACCGTGCGAATGAAGATGCCTTCCGGCTCGATACAGACGACAAGCGTAAAGCGTTTGCGTTCTATGGGCGCAATCGCGATCTGTGGCCGCGGAATCGCACCGTTCAGGCAAAGGAAGTCGAAGGGCTCCTTACGGCGCTCGAAGCGGAGCTGCCGGCCGCGACGGCCAGGACCTCGCGTTCGGCGGGCGCCCGGCCGATCTGGCATCTGGAACGTGTTGAGGCGCATCGGTTCGGCGGACTCCACCGCCACCTGGGTCCGAACGGCGAAGACCCGGATGACTTCGTTCTCGATATCAATAGGGAAATTACGCTTGTCAGCGGGTTCAACGGTGCCGGTAAGACCGCATTGTTGAGCGCGGTGATCTGGTGCCTGACGGGCAAGGCGCTGCGGTCGCAGCATATGCCGCATGAGGTGCACGAACCCATGGCGGTCGAATGGACCGCGGACAGCGAAGCAATTGGCGAGGGTGATAACCGGCCTGAAATAGCCATTCCGCCGATTGTTCCTATCCCTTCTGCCGAAAATCTTGAAAAGCTCGCCGATCAGCCGAAGCTCGATACCTGGGTAAGGTTGACGTTTAAACGCGAAGACACGGCTGAAATCCGCAGCGTGACGCGAAGGGTGCAAGTGTCGGGCAAGAAGCTGACGGCTCCCGTAGAAGGGCTGGACGCGCTCGGTATCCCGGCGCTGGCGCTTGAGGTAGGCACGTTGATGCCAGGCGTTGCTGCACATATGCGCTTCGATGAGAAGACCGACTTCACGCAGGCCGTTTCGCAGCTAACCGGACTAAAGCCGCTTGAAGAGCTCGGGCACCGTTCAACGCGGCTCGTCGGACGCCTGCGGAATGCCGAGAAACGCACGACGGAAGAGGCCCGCGATCAGAAGACAAGCGATTTTGCGAGCCGTCTTCAAACGCTTGTCGAGAACTGGGAGGAACGTTCCGATCTTGGAACGCCGCCCAGGATTCTGATGCCGGGGGAGGAAGAAGGAGAAGGCGAGAACAAGGCGGGCTGCGCCTCCTCCATCGCTGCCGCGCGCAAAGCTTTGCAGGAACTGCAGAGCGAAATGATGTCCACGATGGAAACCATCCTGGGCCGCCGTGTGGAACTGACCTCAAAGCAGGATGCCGACGCCATGACCGGCGCCCTTGATGCGGCTGCCGAACGTTTGAAGGGTGGCGCTTTGCGGGAGCTGCCCTCGATTGGAACGATCCTCTCCCTTTCAGAAATCTCCGAAGAAGAGGCATCTGACGCGCTAAAGGCGGTGGAGGATATTCTCGCGCGAGCGCGAGCGCTTGCGACCCGGCTGGAGGATGAGCGTCAGGCGACACGCTGGCGCCTGTATGCGCGCGTGGCCGACTGGCATAAGAACGCTCACCCTGACAGTGATGTGGTGAACTGCCCGGTTTGCGGAACGGACCTTGACGAGGTTCCTCCCGACGCGTTGCTTGATATGTCGGTGAAGGCGGCGCTGGAGAAGTGCCGCGAAGCTGACAGCGATATCGCGAAGACCGCCTCGGAATGGGAACGTGACGAGGCGGCCTCCTTGCTGCACGCTCTGCCCGAAAGCCTGCGGGGTTTCGCTGACAAGGCATTGCCGGATACCCTGCTGGCCATTGTTCGCAAGGGCTATGTTGACGAGCTACTTGCACACAGGGCTTTCTCCGGCCGCCTGGAGCCGCTTCAGAGGAATGCTCAGGCGGTCTGGGAGATAGCGGCAAGGGAGAACCCGTTGCCGGATGCGCCGCAGCCGGCGAACAGCAAACTTCCCGAGCTTTTTGCAGGCAGTACGCTGCAAAAGCGGCTTGCCGCCATCGTCCACGCTTTGATGTTGCGCGCACACCGGGCGGCAGCGGGCGATGTCTTGAAGCAGTTGATGGTGCGCTATGTCGGCGCCCCGCAATCCGCCGAAGACCAAATACCTGCCGAACGGGAACAGGCAAAGCCGCAGGAACGCTCGCTACGCGATCAGATTGAAGCGATCCGGCGCGGCGTTCAAAACGCATCCCCAATCCTTTCGCTCATACGTCAGCTTGATGAGCTCGAGCGGGTGCGACAGGCGTGGGAAGCCGAGGAGAAACGGCTGAAGTTGCTGGAACGGGCGGCGGATGCGGTGGAACCTTTTCTTGAGTTTCCGGCACTGGTCTATGAACGGGTTTCGGGGCTCATCAATACGCTTGATCGCGACACCGGCACCTGGCTGGGCAATATCTACCGGCCGCACTATCGCGGCGGTCCGGATTATGGAGGGTTTGAGCCAGGCGAAGATGGAGGGTTTGGACTTCGCGCCGGGCTGGGCGATATGCGCGTGCCTGCGCATCAGGTGATGAACGCTTCGCTTTTGAGGGCGTGCGTTTGGGCTTTCCTTTTCGGTCTGTGGGAACACGTGCGGACTCAGTCAGGCGGGCTAAGCTGCATTCTGCTCGACGATCCCCAGACTCATTTCGATCCAATTAACAGCGAGAACTTTGCAGCCACAGTGCCGAAGATGCCGTCGCATGGGATGCGGCCGCTGATTGCGTCGAACGATATTCGCTTTGTTGCGTCGGTGCAGGACAAGCTCCCTTCCCGCGCCGAAGATGCGCCGACTTGGACGGCGCTGCGGCTCGACCCTGTGTCGTCATCCAGGCTTACAGCATCGCTCAGCCCCGCTATCGAGGAAATCAGGGAAAGGCGGGATCGCTGGATCGAAGACGAAAACGACTCTGCCAAGGCGCAGGAGTTCGTGAAATGTGTACGGGTCGACATCGAAAACAGGCTGTGGAACCTGCTCGCAACTGACCCCCTGGTCATGCACTCCCCGACCCTTGGCGATCTGCTCGGCCAGCTACGCCACGCAAGGAATGCTGGAGAACGGCCTTTCGAGGAACCGCCGTTTGAAAAGCTGCTCACGCACCAAGCGCTTCGAGACAGCGCGCTTTTTTACAAGATCATCAACAAGGCACATCATCAGCCGTCCATGATCACGCCGCAGGATGCTGCCGACGTGAATGAAGTCTATGAGAGTGTGCACAGCCTCCTGAGGAGTTGCACGGCCTCATACGCGCGCTTTCTCGGACGACTCACTCATGAGGAGCGCGATCTGGTGCAGGCGGATGCACCGTCAGCGCCCGAGGCAATGGTTCTGCCGGACACGCCCCTGCCGATGCTTGGCACCTTGGCCGCGCGCAGCGCCGCTGACATTCTCGCGGTCACCGGCGACCAGGAATATCTGTCCCTTGGCTCGCTCGGCGCCGTTGCCCTGTATGTCATCCGCGGTCCCACGCTGGGTTCGGTTGCACTGGCCGGGCAGGTTGTCATCGTCTCGCTCGATCGCGATGCAACGGAAGGCGAGCCGGTCATTGCGCTTCATGGGAGCAAGATCTATGCGCGCCGGTTTCATAGGGACAAGAAGGACCTTTCACGAACGATCCTTGCCGCGGATCGCTCCGGGACAGAACGTGTGCCGCCGGCCTTGCTCGTCCCCACGGCAGAAACTCGCGTCATGCCGATCGTCGGCGTGCTCTACGATGCGCAAAACCTTCCCGGGCGCGACGAGGCAGTTGCTGCGCGCGCCAGCGACATACTTTCCCGCAAGCTGGCGGTGGCCAGTATCGTTGAGGACAGCGCATATCCTGTCATACGGAATGGGGACACGGTGCTGCTTGAGGCTGTTGATGATCTCACGCCCGCGAAGCTAACGGCGCTGGAAGGGCGAATCGTTGCCGTAACGGCTCGGAGCGGCGGTGAGAGCTACGGGTATCTGAAGCGCCTCGGCCAACGGATCGAAACGGGCGCGCGCATCTTCGAGAATATAGGTCTCAACGGCCAGGCCGTGTGCATCTCGCTGGGTTCCGCCGTTCACAGCGCCGATAACCTGACGCTTGAGCGGCTTTGGCGGGTTCACGGCGTGCTTCGTTCCGGCAGTCACTGACCTCCTCACCGGTAGCGAGCCTGCGAGTTGGCTAGGGCGCACCTGCCGCAGGCGGGCAACTCCCTCATGTTGGCGTGTTTCGAACCGTGAGCCTATCGGCGCGAGACCGCCCTCGCTGTGGATCGCAGTCGACAAGCAACCTGGCCGTGATCAATGCGAAGCGCACTGCGGAGCGTAGCCGAGAAGCTCGCCTTCGAAGGCAGCATGAAACTTGCCTCCAACGTCGTATAGCTTGCAAGCTATTCCGTCAAACCTTCTGTAGTTTGGGATGTCGACTAAGCGGCTGCTCTATCGTTTCGGGCGGTCGGTGCGGCCTCCTCCTTGGCGTCGAGCAAAGTGGCGATCTCTTCACAGGTTCGGGTTACCGCGAGCTTCAGTGCCTCATCGATATGGACGTAGCCCTGTGTAACGCTCTGAGCGGCATGGCCAAGAAGCGCGCGGATAGTCAGCTCCGAGAAGCCCAAATCGCCGGCGACGCTTCCGAATGTGTGGCGCAGCGTGTGGGGCGTCACCCCCTTGATCCCCACGCTGGCGCAGAGCCTGAAGAGGCAGGCCTTAGCCGCCGTGAAATGCCCCTCGCTGATGTCGGATGGGAAGACATAGGGGCTGTTGCCTCGAATTGGCTGGCTGGCGGCAATCTTCGCGGCGGAGGGGCCGATCGCGCGGATCTGCGCGTCTCCCTTGGTGTCGGGGAACGCCACATAACCTGCGTCCGCATGAAGCCAAGGCCGTTGCAGGCCCTGGCCCTCGGAGATGCGGAAACCCGTGAGAGCCAGGAACCGGACGATGGCAAGCGCCACCGGGTTTTCGCCGTTGCGCTCTGCGTGCCGCATCGCTGTGCCCAGCAGCTTAATCTCGGCAACACTCAGGCGGCGCTGCTTCTTCTTGCCGGCCAGCTTTCGCGCTCCGCGGCTGGGATGGCTCTCAAGCTTGTCAAGCCGGGCGGCATGACCAAGGATGCTCTGGAGGGTTCCGACAGCGCGAGACGCAACGCCGGGGCCGCCGGTCGTGACGCCGCCTCGGCCCTTACCTCGAGGCTTTGCCGTCTTGCCAGCCACGATATCGGACTGCATCCCCTCGATGTCGGCCACCTTCAGGGTATGGGCGAGGCGCTTGCCCAACAGCGGCTTGATGTGCGTTTCGATACGGCTCTTGTCCATGGCAAGCGTCGACTTCTTGATCGGGCGGTTGCGGCGGCCGAGGATGCGGCCAGCCCTGGCCTCCGTGAGATACCAATCGCAGAGATCGGAAACCGTGACCTGATGGTGGGGATCGTCATCGGTGTCGGCGGGGTCCTCGCCAGCAGCGACAGCGCCTAGCTTGATCTTGGCTTCGTCGCGTGCGTTCTCGACGGTCATGATGCCGAAACGGCCGATATTGATACGGCGGCTTTTTCCTTCAGCGTTTCGGTATTGGATGATGAAGGTCTTGACTCCGGCCTTGGTCACGCGGACGCCAAAGCCCTTGAGCTCTCCATCCCACAAGAATGCTTGCCCAGTAGCTGGTGCTTCCAGCGCCTCCACGGCCTTCTTCGTCAGCTTGGCCACGTCGCTTCCTCGCTTGATCGTTCTGCTTACACGGCTTAATCATAGCACCCATGTAAGCAATATGTAAGCAGTGCAGGCGGAAATTTAGGTCTATCGTGGCGAGTTGTGGCGAATGGCGGTCAGCCTAACGATATGATTTGTAGCGCATTTTCGCATTTCTGGATATTGTGGCGCAAGAGTTTCTCAATCTTGCCAAGGTTGGGGTCGAGGGTTCGAATCCCTTCGCCCGCTCCAGTTTCTCTCGAACATCAAAGGTTTGTAAGCGCGACCGCTGGTCGCCGCCTTTGTCTTTTGTCGAGAAGACACCAACAAGGCACCACGCGGCCGAACGCGTTTCCCGATAAGGCTCTGCCCCTTCGCCCTTCCCGGCGGCTAACGGCATGCCGACGTGCGCTGAGCCCGCTATTGGCAGAAATCCGGACAGATTTGTCGTTCTTGCCAAGTGGCGGGACGCTAGAATCTCATGCGTTTTTTAGCGTCCCGCCAGCGGAAGCTTGTGGTCCGCGTGCCGACGGTGCAGGCGCCCGCCGCAGCAGGGGCAGAAAAACGGAGAGAGCGATGGTGGAGTCAATGAAAGGCGAGCTCGGGGCTCCCAAGATTGTTGATCGCGCCACGTTTCAGGTCGAAGTGGACGCGTTGCGCGTGCGCGAAAAGGCCCACACGAGAGAAGGCGACGCCATCGCGGCCGCCCGTCGGCGGCTCCCGATGGTGAAGGTTGATGGCACCGTTCCGCTCATTGGCGAAAACGGACCGGTGACGCTGTTGGATGCCTTCGAAGGCCGCCGAATGCTCGTCGCCTACTATTACATGTGGTTCGACGGCCGGCCCGCGCCGGAGCAATGCGAGGGCTGCACCTTCTTCACCACCCAGGTTCGTGAGCTTTCCCATATCCATTCGCGCGACGCTACCTACGCCACGTTCTGCCAGGGCTCTCATGAGGAGAGCGTCCGCTATCGCGCGTTCATGGGTTGGGAGATGCCTTGGTACTCGGTACCGGATGCATCGCTCGGAACACTCCTCGCCGGGCGCCAGCAGGGCTTGATGTACCTCATCTGCTACCTCCGGCAGGGATCGGACATCTTCGAGACCTACTGGACGACCCGTCGCGGTGTCGAGGCGATGGACAACAGTTACCGCCTGCTCGACCTGACTGTTTACGGACGGCAGGAGGATTTTGAAGACTCGCCCGCCGGTTGGCCCCAGTACTGGGGCGAAACCAACCATCCGTTTCGTCGCGACGGCCGGCCGATCTCTCAATGGCGGCGCTTGGAAGCGGGTCATTCCGACGATCTGGGGGCTGACCATCCGGAAGCGAACAGTGACGGACATGGTTGCTGCAGCGGGAGCAGCTGAGACGCGTCCGCACGAACCCTTCAACCCGAAAGCATCGCATTGGAGGCTGGAGGACCATGACATCAGCTAGCGATTGTCGTGTCGCGGTCACGCGCCACCATCGCCAGTGCCATGTCGATCCCGGCGGTCACGCCCGCCGAGGTCCACAGTACGGCCTGACCGGCGGGTTGGTGTTATACGCTTCGAAGCGTTGCGACGACCATGGCGGTGGCCAGCACGCCGTCGAGAACGAAGCAGAACTCCGCCATCGAGCGCACCACAACCTTGTTGTTCACGTGGTGATAGGCGTCCCAACCGGCATGGGCGAACAGTCCCGCGGCGACCAATAGCGCTCCGAGGGCGGGATTGACGAAGAGGGCCAGGACGGCTGATCCGCCAAAGGCAACCATGGCGGTCGCTTGCAGCGGCAGGTCGTGATTAGGGCGTCTCAAGGCCCGAATTACCCCGTAGGCGGCGAAGAAACCGGCGACCATCAGCATGAGCCACGTCGCCTCGAGGGGAACCAGGCCGAGCCTTGCGACGGTGATGACCGCCACCGACAGCAGGAACACCGGCCAGGAGATCCACGGAACTTCGAGCGAGGCCGCCGCCAGGTAGACAAGACCGGAGGCGGCAACGACGGCAGCGAAGTCCGTGCCGTGCTCTGCGCCGCTGAAGAGGTCGATTGCAAGAAAGGTCGCAAAGGCCAGCCCAAGCAATGCGGGCCACCATTGGATAGACCGCCATCCCGTCACCGGTGTGCCAGGCGGCCTGGATGATGACGAGTTGTCCATTGTCACTCCTGATCTGCGGCAACGGTCGATGCTGAAGCGATCGGGCGCTACGGTAGCAACGGTCCTGCCTGTCAGGAATGACAAAGGGATGCCTATTTCTGCCAGGTGCTCGATCCCGCCCACATCCACTCTGTAGGTGCCCGGTCGAGAGGCACAGCGGATGGAGCGCAAGCCCGGAGGGCTGCGGCGCGTGTCCGCAATGCTGGACGCGCTGCAGATGAGATCTCGACGCCTCCGGAAGCGCTGCTTTTGATGAGCTTTGGCATGCGCAGCGTTGGGAACGAGAACCGCCTGGCGAGCCCCATGGCGAGACCCGCCCACGCTTTTCCTTTCCTTTTCGGCTGGCCCTCTTCGAGCCATGCCGGACGCGTGCGGCTTTCGTGGCCATCGCGGTTCTCCGCAACGGGCGCCGGGCTGGCTGGCGACGCCGCCGTCTCGGACCCGCCGTCAGCAGGGGCTCGGCCTGAGGGCCTGATCGACGGCCATCGAAGCCTCGAATGCGGTGCTTGCCGCGTGTCCTTCAACGGCCGCGTAGAAGACGAGACGAAGGTGTCTCTCCTGATCGATGGTGAAAGTGGCATGCTCGAAGGTCACCGGCCCGATGCCGTCGACCAGGAAACTGCGCCGCCCCTCGCAGCGGCCGTGGACATCGTGGCGGGTCCAGAGATCGCGGAACTGCGGAGAAATCCCCTCCAGGGTCTCGACAAGTGACACCATGTCCTCGTCTTCAGGGGCCTGGGCAAGGTCGCGCCGGAAGCTCGCGAGGATCTGCGGCGCCTGCTCCTGCCACTCCAGGATGCGGCCGTGCAGGCGGTCGTCGGCGAAGAGCATCCACAACATGTTGCGCTCGGCCGGGTCTCGCGCCTCGAATTCGAACAGGCGCTCGGCCGCGGCATTCCAGCCGACCACGTCCCAGCGCAGGTTGAGCACATAGGCCGGCCGCCGCGTCAGGTCGTCGAGCAGCCGCCGGGCCAGGGGCGGCAAAATGCACCACGGCCGGCCGGAAAGGACGGGCGGGCGCTGGTGGGCCAGCAGGAAGAGGTGCCGGCGCTCCGTCTCGTCGAGCTTCAGCACGCGTGAGAGTCCGTTTGAGAATGGTGTCAGTGGCTGATCCTGCGCAGCAGCAGGCTTCCCATGGCGACGTGGATCATGGCCTCGGACACGTCGATGCGCT
>NZ_JACIEN010000013.1 GCF_014196925.1 Chelatococcus caeni
AGGCAGGCTTAAGGTGGCCCTGACGTTTGAGCGTTCTGAACCGGAATGATTCGGAAGGCTGAGAGACAATTGAGTAAAACGACACTTTCCAGGCCGCTGGCACGGCGCGCATTTCTGGTCGGCGCCAGCGCCTTTACACTGGCGGGCTGCGTATCGACACGCCAGCCGGTCCCGATGATGGCGCCAGTTGTCAAGGTCGAGCCGGAACCCGCGGTTCCGCTGATGTATACGGCGATGCCGAACGAGCCGTTCCCCATTCCCGAGGTCGACGTCTCCCAGGTCGATCGCCGCTTCTGGCGGACGGAGGTCGACTATCCGACAGAGGAGGGGCCAGGAACGCTGATCGTCGATACGCCTGGCAAGTACCTCTACCATGTGAAGCCGGAGGGCCGCGCGACGCGTTATGGCATCGGCGTCGGCCGCGAAGGCTTTGCATGGTCGGGGCGCGCGATCGTCGCCTATAAGCGCAAATGGCCGCGTTGGACGCCGCCCGACAGCATGGTCGCCCGCCAGCCCGAGCTGGAGCCGTACAGCATCGCAAATGGCGGAATGGACCCCGGACTCAACAACCCGCTTGGCTCGCGCGCGCTTTACATTCATGAAGGCGGGCGCGACACGCTCTATCGGCTGCACGGCACGCCTGAGGCCTTTTCGATCGGCCATGCCGTCTCGTCCGGCTGCATCCGGCTGCTCAATCAGGATGTCATCCATCTCCATGACGAGGTTCGCGATGGCAGCCCGATCGTCGTCATCCCCGACCCAATGATGTCGTATCTGGCGGTTGGCTAGGTGGCGCCCGATGCGCGATGACGTCACGAGCTACGACATCGCTATGCAATCCGTCTACGCGGCCTTCAATGAGGGGAGCGGCAGGACATCATGTCTTGCCTTTTCGGCAACGAGATCGATCAGGGCCGATATGCCGGAATGCCCGGCTCCTTCCTCGATCACGCTGTCATGCTCCTGAAGGTATCGGATTTCCCAATGCCCGAATGACCGGATCAGCATATCCTTCGTGTAGAGATGATCGGCGTGCGGCGGGCCACCGGTGCCGTAGCGAAGCTGTTCGACGCGATATCCCTGCATGATCAGAATTCCGCCAGGCTTCAGGCATGTGTGGAAGCCTTCAAACATCGTCTTGCGCAAATCGGGCGGTGCGAACTGCACGAAGATCGCGGCGACGACGTCGTAGGTTTCGGGTTCCCACTCCCACTTGGCAAGATCGGAATGCACGGTCTGCAAGGTCACGTCGCGTCGGCGGGCGAGGTCCCGCGCCTTTGCAAGCGCGACCGTTGAGGCATCGAACGAAACGACGTCGAGCCCGCGCTCGGCGAGCCAGACGCCGTTGCGCCCCTCTCCGTCGGCGACCGCAAGCGCCTTCATTCCAGGTTGCAGCCGGAAGGCCTGCGAGGCAAGAAAAGCGTTTGGCTCGGTCCCGAAGAGATAGTCCTCACGTTCGAATCTGCTGTCCCAATTGATCTCCATTTTACGAAACCCCATTGCTTTGAAGGCCTCCGGATCGTTGGAATGGGAGGCGTCCGTTCCAAATGATTGACTATGCCAACGCGGCTACAGCACAACGACTTTCGATCCTGCCGGGACGCGACGATAGAGGTCGATGACGTCCTGATTCAACATGCGGATGCAGCCGGACGAGACGGCATGGCCGATGGTGTGCGGCTCATTGGTGCCGTGGATGCGAAACAGCGTGTCCTTACCGTCCTTGTAAAGGTAGAGCGCCCGCGCGCCGAGAGGATTGTTCGGTCCGCCCTCCATCCCGGCGGCCCAGCGCGCATATCGTTCGGGCTCGCGAGCGATCATGTTGGGTGTCGGCGTCCAGCGCGGCCATTCGCGCTTGAGACCAATATTGGCCGTGCCTGTGAACGCGAGTCCTTCGCGACCGACGCCGACCCCGTAACGCATCGCCTTTCCGTTTTCCTGCACCAGATAGATGAAGCGATTTGTCGTATCGACGATGATCGTTCCCGGGGCATGCGGCGTGCGATAGTCCACCTGTTGTCGCCGGTTCTTCGGATCGACCCTGGAAGCCTCGATCCCAGCGGCGGGTTGTGAGCGATCGCGCGCCTGGGTGACAGATGTGGATGTCGTCGTGGTGCAACCGGCCACAACGAGGCTGACCAGCAGGGTGAAGAACGCGCCGCTTTTCCTAGACGAAATCATTGGTCGTTACGCATCGTTGGCCGCGCCCGGATCGAGGAAGGCGGATGGTTCAACTTTGGGGGTGAAGGGCAGCGGACCGGCCGCGATTTGCATCGGAACCACCGGCGTCATGTCGGACCCGTCATTTTCTCGATATTGGCGTTAAGGGCTTCCCGGGAGATTTCGCCCATATGCATGGACGCGAGGGTTCCGTCGGCTCTGAGGAAAAGGGTGATGGGAAGCCCCATCGTCCCGTAGTGCCGCGGGATCTGCATCGACTGATCGAGCAGTACGCGATCGAGCTTGAGATTCTCGGATGCGAGATAGGAGCGGATCGTGTCCGAGCCTTCGCCCTGATTGACGAAGAGGAAGGCGACGTCGTCCCTGCTTGCGGCGATCTCGGCAAGCAATGGCATTTCCCTGCGGCAGGGCGGGCACCAGCTCGCCCAGAGATTGATAACGGCCGGCTTGCCGGCGACGTCGCTAACGGCAAGCGGCGGGCCGTCGATCTGTTGCAGGGCGACGGTCGGCGCAGGCTGGCCGAGAGTCGCCTGGGTGAGTTGCGTGACGCCGATCCAGACGACAAGGCTGAGGCCAAGCGCGCCTGCGGCTGCCGCACCGGTCTTGAGGGAACGAATGAAGAAAGCGCTGATGATGGCGACGCCGATCAGACCGGCGACCGGCTCGAAGCCGCCTTGCCAGAATGCGATCACTCGCCACGGCTCTGCGATGAAGCTTTGCCAATGCAGGCCGACATGCCCGAGCCGCGCCGCGATCAGGCCGCCGATCAACGCCCATGTCGACCAGCGGCCGATCAGCGGGTCGACGCGGCGTGCCAGGATCGACGTTGTGATCGTGAAGGCGAAAATGCCGAGAATGGCCGCGAACTGCGCCGCGGCGAAGACGAACGGGCCGATGCTGATGGCGTTCATTGGACCAGGCCCGTACGCTCGACCGAGGCCCACAAGGTCGCCTTGGTCACGTCGCCGACGAGGCGGGTTCCCGTTGCCTCCTGTCCCTCGGGACCGACGAAGATCATCGTCGGTGGACCGACGACCTGAAGGCTCTGCATGATCTGGCGCTGGTCGGGCGTGTTGGCGCTGACGTCGAGCTTGATGAGATTGAAGCGGGCGAGCGTGGACTGGACGGCGGGATCGGAAAGAATGCTGCGATCGATGACCGCGCAGGTGATGCACCAGTCGGCCGTGACATAGAGGAGGCTGGGCTTGCCGTTGCCTGCGGCAAGCCCGGTTCGCAGCTCGGCCGGGGTCGCCGCGTTTCGGAAAGCCAGCGCTTGCGCAGAACCGGCGCCGCCCCTCGTGTTCGCGGTGAGGTTGCTCAGGGGACGGAAAGGGTCATTGGCCCCGCTGGCGGCGCCGACCGCGAGCACGATGCCGTAGAGGGCTGCGGCGATGCCGGCGGCCTTGGCGGTCCGGCGTCGCCCTGGTGCGTCGGGCCCGAGCGAATCGAAGGCTCCGAGCCACACCGCAAGACCAATGGCAAAGAGGGCCCAGAGCGCAAGAGCGGCCTCGGCGGGGATGAGGCGCGAGACCATCCAGATCGCGGTGGCCACGAACACGAAGCCGAACGCCTGGCGCACCGAGGTCATCCACGCCCCGGCCTTGGGCAAGGCTTTCGGACCGAGCGTGCCGAAGGCAATCAGCGGAATGCCCTTGCCGAGGCCGAGCGCGAAGAGCGATGCGGCGCCAAGCGCCACGTCGCCGGTCTGCGCGATATAGATCAGCGCACCGGCGAGCGGTGCGGTGACGCACGGTCCGACGATCAGCGCGGAGGTGAAGCCAAGCAGTGCGGCCGAGGCCAGCGACCCGCGATCACCCTGTCCGATACGGCCGATGGCGTTCACCCAGGCCGATGGCAGCTGCAATTCGAACAGGCCAAACATGGACAGGGCGAGGATGACGAACAGGATCGAGACGGCGCCGATGGCGAGCGGAGACTGAAGCGCCATCTGCAGGTTCTGGCCCGACCAGGCGGCGACCACGCCGAGGAGCCCGAAGGCGGTCGCCATGGCCAAGACATAGGCGAGCGACAGGTTGAACCCCCTGACCGCTGTGACCGAGTCGCCCTGACGCGCGATCGCTCCGGCGAGGATCGGGTACATCGGGAACACGCAAGGGGTGAAGGCGAGCAGCACGCCGAACATCAGGAAGCTTGCCAGCACCATCGCGACGCCGCCGTCTTTGAGCAGCGAGCCGATCAAGCCGCCATTATCCGCCGCGATGGTGACGCCGCTCGCCAGCGCCGGCGCCCCCGAAATGGGAGCTGTCCATTCATGAGCCTGGGTTGCCGGTGCGCGTTGCTGCGGATCGGTCACGGCGAGCGTCGTGACATCGACATGTCGGACGATCGGCGGGTAGCAGATGCCGTTGTCCTGACATCCCTGATAGTGGACTTCGAGCGGGCCGGATGCCGAGGCTCCGAGAGGAACCACGGCGGCGACGTGGTCATGGAAGACGGTGGATGGGCCGAATGTCGGATCGTCTTTGCTTTGACCGTTGCCCTGGAGTTCGGGCATCGCGAGGTCGGACGCGCCCTGCGTGACGCCGAATTTATCATGATAGAGGTAGTAGCCTGACGCGATCGTCCATTGCAGCCGGACGCCCTCGTCGCCTTCGCGCGTCGCAGAGAGCTGGAACGCCTGATCGACGGGGAGCGGCATCCCTCCCGTGGACGTCACCTGCGCAGATGCCGGCGTGGATATCGCGGCAATCGCAATCATCAGCACCGCGACAAGGACGGACCAGATAGTTCTCGAAGGCAACGGCATGCTCCCGCTTCATGTGACACGGGCGGGAGAGGTCTGATCGGCAGCTTAAGGCAGGCTTAAGAGGTGCGCGGTCTGCTGACGCCGCACGACGGCGACCGATACGGCCTAAAGCGGCCCGAACACGGTCTCGAGGGCGGTTCCCCGGGGGGCGCCGGCCTGCACGTTGAGGGAACCGTCGCTGCCTCTGGAAACGAGCCCCGGCGTGCCGCTGAAGCCCAGCCGCCTCATCAACTCGACATTGCTGTTGAGTTTGGCGTTGGTGTCGGCGGATATGGTCGCAAGAGGGGCGATGCCGCCGCTGGCATGGTTCAGTTCATTCTGAGTGAGCGCGGCCTGCTGATCGGATGCTTCCAGGATCGCGGCCGCCTTCCCGGCAGAATCGGCGCGGATCACGCCGACCATGATATGACGTAGCTGGATCTTGCCGGCCTCCACCCATGGACGCGCCGAGCGCCATAGCTGGTTACAGTACGGGCAGTTCGCATCGGTGAACACATAGACGACGCGCTCCGCATTGGGGTTTCCGTCCTGAACCCAGGCCGCGGCCTCGAGCGCTGCCCAAGCCTCGCGCTCGATCGGTTCGCTCGCCACCCGATTTAACTCGGCGTCAGCGACGGAACTGCCGCGCGCATCGATCAGCGCGCCGATCAGCGCGTAGTTGGAGTCCGGCATGACATAGATGGCCACCGGCTGCGTGCCCGAGCTCGCGGCGAATGCGCTCAATCCTCCCGGGACATCGAGAGGACCGTGGACGGCCAGGCCCCGTTCCTCGAGAGCCTGCAAGACCGCCTCCCCCTCACGGCCAGCATCTGCCGAGGCCGTGCCGCTGTCGTCATTGCAGCCTGCGAGGCTCGCTGCGAAAGCGGCAGCGAGCAGAAGCTTCTTCAATTCGATCATGCCCATTGAGACCGTCGCGTGCAAAACTCAGAACGTTGGCGTCCTCTCCCTGCCAGCTTAAGACAGCATTAGGAGAGACGGCGGCCTCCGCAGGTGGACGCCGTGCGGGGTTGGGTGTCGAAAATACATTCAACCATCAGGACCTGCTCGACGAATTGGCGAGGATCCCGTCGGCGTGTTCGGTCCTGGCAGCTCCGGGCTTCTCGGCGCAGGCGAGGACCGGATCGATGATGGCGCATGATCTGATCGCCGGATCGCCGGCGACGCACCGGACGGCCTCAAGTGCGAGGATCGAAGAAACCCTACATCGTTGGTTTGGCTGGACCTCGACTCACAGCGATCCGGACTTGGGCGTGGTCCGGTGCGGTCCCGCTCGCCGTGGCGACGAACTTGTCATTCTTGAATCCCGGAACGTCCGCGTCGCCGGCCAGCACCCACATGTAGAAGGAACGCGCGCCGGAATGGCAATGCGCCAGGACGGGGCCGTCCGACGCGACGATGGCTTCGGCGAAACGGCGAGCATCGTCCGCCGTCATCAAGGTGCTGGTGACGGGGATGAACACGTAGTCGAGACCGGCCGCCTTGGCCGCCGCTTCTTCCACATCGGTTCCCGGCTGTGACGGGTCCTCGCCGTCGGGACGATTGTTGATGACGCTCCTGAACCCGAGGCGACGCAACTTAGCGAAATCGTCGGGCTGAAGTTGCCCCGCGACGGAAAACTTCTCTGTGACCGGAATGAGCTCCATGGGATGCCTGCTTGACTATTGTCGACATGGATTACACAGTTACATAAAATCAGAAGTAACGATCTGAAAATGGGAAAATTCAATGGAAGCTGCCGTGCATCCGCAGGAGCCGAAGGCGCTGCAGCTCAAGCACCACATCATCATCGTCGGTGGAGGAGCCGCCGGTATAGCCGTTGCGAGTTCAAGCGACCGAGGCGTGATCTCGACATCGCCGTCGCGGAGCCCTCGGAGACGCATTCGTACCAGCCGGGCAGGGATGCGGTCTCGACGGCAAATGCCCAGACGGCTGCAGCCGTGCGGCTTCAGTCTTCCGTGGTGGCCAACCTCCTGTCCGCCTGCGATGGCAAGTCGTTTCCGAAGGCCTATGACGGCTATGGCTCGTGCCCGCTGACCGTCGCGATCGGCAAGATCAAAGGCAGCAGGATCGACAGCAAACATCGCGAGCGGGGGTGGTGAGCACGTGTTCGTCTCACTGTCCCTCTGCCTGCCGCTTTCGCGCGTCCGCCACAGCCAGTTTGAAGCCTTGATAGTCCAGGGTCGAAGTCTGGAAGGGCCCAATGAGGTAGGCTGGCGTGCCCGAGAAACCGATGGCATCGGCCTGCGCCATGTTGCGCTTGATGATGGCGTCGATTTCAGCTGCCTTGGCTGTCATGTCCGCGTCGAGGCGGCGCATGTCGATGCCCGCGGCCTCCAGACCTTCGCGCATTTTCTCCCTTGGGACGCCGACCCCGGGAATGCCCATCAGCGCGTGGTGCGCAACCTCGTATTTGCCCTGATATTTGGCGGCGAGCGCCATGGTCGCGCCATCGATCGAGGTCGGCCGGATCACCGGCCAATCCTTGTAGACGAGGCGGATCTTGCCGTCTTCCTTCACGACGCGAGCAAGGTCGGGCGCGGACTTCTTGCAGTAGGGGCAGTTGTAGTCGAGGAAGGCCACGATCGTCAGGTCGCCGCGGGGGTCTCCGGAAACCGGGGCCGCGGGGTCATTGAGAATCATTTCCTTCGAAACGTCGGCGTGTTGCGCGAGGGCGGAGCGTTGCATGAGAGGCACTGCGAGAGCCGCGCCTCCCATGGCGACCATGGCGCCGCGACGCGTGAGAGCTGGCATACGGAATCTCCTTTCGATCGTGAGAGGGACAGGCGGCATACCGCCTGGAGCCGGGATCCACGCCTGCCACCTTAAGGCTGGCTTAAGGTCGGCACCCGATTGCGACTGTTCTGACGGAAGCTGAGTAAAGTTGTCATGAGGGTTTTGGTCGTCGAAGATGACGCGGTGCTGCTGAACGGCCTGCAGGTCGGGCTGGGCCTGGCCGGCTTCACGGTCGACGCAGTCTCCACCTGCGCCGATGCCTCGGCTGCACTAAGAATCTCGGCCTTTGACGCGGTCGTTCTCGACCTGATGCTCCCTGACGGCTCGGGGCTCGGCGTACTGGACGAATTGCGAGGGCGGCAGGTTGGAACGCCGGTCCTTCTTCTGACGGCGCGGGACAGCGTGCCCGACCGGATCGCCGGCCTCGACGCCGGCGCGGACGACTATCTGGGGAAGCCCTTCGATCTGAACGAGGTAGCCGCCCGGCTGAGGGCGCTGACGCGACGCGGCAACGGCGGCACGTCCGCCTGCCGCATCTGGCGCGATCTGCGCCTCGATCCCGCGACGATGGCGGTCTCAAAGAGCGGTGAGGCGGTTCGTCTTTCGCGCCGCGAGTTCTCCATCCTGCATGCGCTGATGGATCGGCCCGGCCAAATCCTGTCGAAGTCGCAGCTCGAGGACCGGCTCTATGGCTGGCAAGAGGATATCGAAAGCAACACGATCGAAGTGCACATCCACAATCTGAGGCAGAAGCTCGGCCCGGGCGTCATCGAGACGGTGCGCGGCGTCGGCTACAAGCTGGCGGAGGCGACCGCGTGACGTCGATCCGGAGCCGGCTCTTCCTGATCCTGATGATCACCACCGGCGTGGTGTGGATGTCGGCTATCGCCTGGATCTATCTCAGCACCCGCGCTGAGGTGGAGCGGGTTCTCGACGCCCGGCTGATCGAGGCGGCGCGCATGGTGAGCTCGCTGATCACCAGCCAGGAGATCGATCCGATGCGCGCAGCGCAGATTCCGGCCATCGAGCCAACCATGCATGCCTCCTACGATCGCCAGCTTTCGTGTCAGATCTGGGCGCTGGACGGGACCCTGGTCGGCCGTTCGGACGCAGCGCCGGCGACTCCCCTATCCGATGCCAAGGATGGCTTTTCGGAGACGCTCATCGATGGAGAGACCTGGCGCGTCTATGCCGTGGTCAACGCCGATCTGGGCATGCGCGTTCTCGTCGGGGACAATATGCGCGTTCGCGACCGGCTGGTCGCCGATGTCATCCGGGGCCTGGCCCTTCCGGCACTGCTGATCCTGCCGATCCTGGCCGGGCTGATATGGCTGAGCGTCAGGAAAGGCCTCGGGCCTCTCAACAAGATGGCTCATGCGTTGGAGACACGTCCGGCGTCCGATCTGAGCGCGCTGCCGGACGTGGACACGCCCTCCGAGATCAAGCCCGTCATCCGCTCGCTCAACGGGCTGTTCGGACGCGTCCATGCGGCCCGCGAGCGCGAGCGCGACTTCACGGCTTTCGCGGCGCATGAACTGCGCACGCCGGTTGCGGGACTCAAAACCCAGGCGCAGGTCGCGCTGGGTAGCGACGATCCCGACATTCGGCGCAACGCGCTGCGCCAGATTGTGGTCGGAGTGGACCGGACCTCTCGGCTGATGCGTCAGCTCACCGACCTGACGAATGCCGAGCGGGGCGAAGCCGATGCCGACGGTCGTCGCGTCAACCTGGGCAAGCTGGTCGGCCAGCTCGTCGACGACATCCGCCAACACTACTCGGACGCGGTGCCGATCGAGATCGACGCCAAGCTGAACGATATCTATCTTCAGCTCGACGCGTCGCTGTTCATGCTGGCGGTGCGCAACCTCATGGAAAATGCCGTGCTGCATTCCCGCAACGACGGCGTCGTCCGTTGCGGAGTGAGGATCGATGGCGACGCCGTCGCGGTGACCATTGAAGACAACGGCCCCGGAATCCCCGAAGACGAGTTGCCCAAGGTTTGCGAAAGGTTCTACCGCGGCCGCAACAAGACAGCGATGGGAAGCGGTCTCGGGCTCGCGATTGCCGAGCTGGCGGCGAAGCGCCTCGGCGGGAATGTCAGTCTCGGGAACCGTTCCGAGGGCGGTCTTCGCGCGGAGCTGCAATTCAGCAAAGCCATGCTGTCGCGAGCGCCCCGCGCCGATCCCGATCGCGCCGAGAACAGAGCAATCAGCTGCTCGTAGTAGAAGGTACAGCTTCTGACTACAGCCTACGCCACGGCCCGGACCTGCGGCACCCAGCCCGAGAAGAGGACTGTAAGGGCAAATGGCGCATTGCTTGTGCGGCCGATTCTAACGACGAAAGGTCAGCTCGCCCGCGTGTAGGAAATGTCCGGAAGGGGCGGAATGTCGAAAGGAAAGCATCCGCGAGAAGCGACGTCGTCAGATCATTTTGGCAAGGCCAAAGACTTTGACTTCAGGCAAATAAGATATGTCTTGGCCGCCGCAGAGAGCACGAGCATTCGGGGCGCGGCGGATCTTCTGGGTGTGGAACCGTCTAGTGTCAGCAAAGCTATACGAGATTTCGAGAATCGAACAGGTGTCGGACTGTTCGAGCGTGGCCAGTTTGGCACTCGGCTGACCGAAGCAGGCCGGCAGTTCATTGAGCAAGCGGTCCCGGCGATTCGACAGATCTGGCAGGCCATCCAGTGCGCGGAAGCTGCGGGGCGTGTGGAGACCGGCAGGCTGCGGGTCGGGGTGATCACGACGCTCGCCGGAGGATTTCTGCGGGAGCTCCTATGTAGATACGAGGCTGCGCACGCTGGAGTCCGGCTCGATATTCGTGATGGCGGGCGTCAGGACCATATTCGCACCATTCGCGCCCATCAGCTCGACGTGGGATTTTTTACGGGCAACGGCGAGGTGAAGGGGTGCAATACGGTGGAGCTCTGGCGAGAGCGGGTCCATATCGCCCTGCCTCGGTCCCATCCATTGTCCCGGCTCGAGAAGCTCGATTGGTCGCAGTTGGTCGATGAAGTGTTCATCGTATCCCGATTTGGTCCCGGACCGGAAATCCGTGACTACATCGTGCGGAGAATCTGTGACTACAGCACCTATCCGATGGTTGAATATCACGATGTGCATCAGGAGACCTTGATGCATATGGTCGCCATGGGCAAAGGAATAACGCCGGTCGTCGAGGCTTGGAGGGGGGTGACCATCCGTGACCTCAGCCTGGTCCCTCTTACAGAGCGTTCGATCCCTGCCAGCTCTATTTGACCATGGTCGCATGAGGGCCAGAATACGCACTTACATCCCGCCCAATGCTACCCTATGATACCGCCGTCGCCATTTGCTCGGGAGGAACAGATGGTAGCCAGCATTACGAAGCGGGACTGGGAAGAGTACATGGCCATCGGGCGTGTTCCTCTCAGCGTCCGCGAGCCTGTGCTGCAAAGCTGGCAGCGCAGTGCCAGCAGCGGCATCACCAGTCTCAAGAGCGCGCCGAAGCTCGGCGAAAGCGAACTCGTGGCCCATCGCCAGGAAGCCCGCCGGTTGCGCCTTGGCGCGCGCGCCGCGCTTCAGAAGGCCGGATATCTTCTGAACCACACCGGCAACATGCTGCTTCTGTGCAGCAATAGCGGCGTCGTGCTCGATGTCGCCGGCGACGAGGTCACGCAGGCAAGGGGCCGCGAGAATCATCTGCATGTCGGCGGGCGCTGGAGCGAGTCCTCGATTGGCACCAATGCCATTGGCACCGCCATCCATCTACGCCGGCCGATACAGGTGAACAGCGTCGAGCACTATTGCGAGGAAATCCACCGCTGGAACTGTGCCGCCACGCCGATCACCGATCCCGCCGACGGCAGACTGCTCGGCATTGTCGATATATCCTGGCCGAACGACGTTGAACAGGCGAATGCGGCAGCGCTTTCGGCCACGCTGGCGCTGCAGATCGAGGCCGATCTCGGTCGGCACCACGCGATGGAGCGAGAAAAGCTGATGGAGCGGCTGCAAATGCGCCGGCGCCGGCTTGGCTCCGACCCCGTGCTGGTGCTCGATCGCTCGGCGCGCGAAGTCTTTGCCAGCGAGGATTTCCGCCGTTTGTACGACGGCAACGAAGCGCTCAACTTCCTGCGCGCCTGCATTCCCAATCTGATGGGGCAAGCGCCGGAGGATATCGCCGAAGCGCTGTCGGGCTCCCTTCCAGGCGCCGATCTGGAAGTCATCGCCGAGGGCGAGGACGCTATCGGCGTCATGCTTTCGCTGCCGCGCAGGCGACCCGTGCCGGTCAGCCATGGAGCCGAGCTCGACAAGATCGGCCGCATCGGCGCGGTGACATTCGAGCTGTGCAGGCAGGCCCGGCGACTCGCCGGAACGCATATCCCGATCCTCATCGAAGGAGAAACCGGAACCGGCAAGACCTTCCTTGCGCAGGCGATTCACCGCGCCGCCGCCCGGCCGCCCGGCAGCTTCGAGATGCTCGACTGCTCGACGCTCACCACACGAGCGCTGCGCGAGGATCTTGCACGCGAGACCCGGCGTTCCGCCATGCTGGAGCAGCTTGCGGAAAGCGGCGGCGCGCTATGCCTCGACCGGCCGGGATCCTTGCCGCCAGAGGCCCAAAAGCTGCTGCTCAGCCTGCTGGAACAGGTCAGCGCCCGCGCGTGCAACGGCATCAAGCTGTTGTCCCTGTCA
This sequence comes from Chelatococcus caeni, assembly GCF_014196925.1. Lineage (GTDB taxonomy): Bacteria > Pseudomonadota > Alphaproteobacteria > Rhizobiales > Beijerinckiaceae > Chelatococcus_A > Chelatococcus_A caeni. The sequence continues at coordinate 12,358 of NZ_JACIEN010000013.1, forward strand.
TCCACGCCACTTTACGACGCCATGCAGGGTGGCAGGTTCCGCGGGGATCTCTACTATCGGCTGGCCGGCGCACGGCTGATCATACCGCCTTTGCGCATGCGCCGACAGGAAATCATCCCCTCGCTGCGTATGGTGGCCGAGCGCCACGCACGCACTACGGGCAAGCGCGAACTGCGCTTCACTTCCGGCGCACTCAGCCTGCTGGAGGCCTACCACTGGCCGGGGAATCTGCTTGAGATGTCCAATCTGGTTGCGATGCTCGATGCGCTGTCGCCGAGCGGCCTGATCGACGAGAAGAACCTGCCGGCCGAAATGCGTCGCCGGTCCGAGCGCAGGGAAGAGCATACGCTGCGCGGTTCTGAAAAAGCCGAGATCCTCGAAGCAATCGAGTTTGCGGACGGAAATCTCACCGAAGCCGCGCGCCGGCTGGGTATCGCCCGCTCCACGCTCTATCTCAAGCTCGACAGCTACGGCATCGCTCGCACGCGCAAGTCCTGATCTTCGCGTCCGCAACATGTCCGTCAGGGCGTCCGAAAATCGGACGTCCGATGGTGCATTTCTGAATCCACATTTTCCCCTGCGGCCAATCCCGATCTTGCGGGTCTGGCCATGAAGGGAGGAATCAGAATGCAGTTGGACAAACAAACCAAACGAACGGTGCAGGTGCTCGGGATCGATGCCGGCGGCACCATGACCGACACGTTCTTCGTCGATTCCAATGGCGAGTTCGTCGTTGGCAAGGCGCAATCGACACCTGAAAACGAAGCACTCGGGCTGATCGAAAGCTCGCGTGACGGTCTGGGCCAATGGGGTCTCAATCTGCAGGAGGCGCTCTCGACCATCCAAACCGGCGTCTATTCCGGCACGGCGATGCTCAACCGCGTGGTACAGCGCAAAGGCCTGCGCACCGGCCTCATCGTCAATGCCGGCATGGAGGATTTCCATCGCATGGGGCGGGCGATCCAGGCGTATCTGGGCTTCGCCTATGAGGACCGCATCCACCTTAATACCCACTATTACGACGAGCCGCTGGTTCCCCGCCACCTCACGCGCGGCGTGATGGAGCGCGTCGATATGTTCGGCAAGGTGGTCATCCCACTGCGCGAGGACACCGCTCGGAAAGCCGCGCGAGACCTGATCGATCAGGACGTGGAGGGCATCGTCATCTCGTTGCTGCACAGCTACCGCAACCCTGCCCATGAGCGCCGGGTGCGGGACATCGTGCAGGAGGAAATCGAGAAATGGGGCAAGAAGATCCCGGTCTTCGCCTCGACCGACTACTATCCGGTGCGCAAGGAAACCCACCGCACCAACACTACCATCCTCGAGGCTTTCGCGGCCGAGCCTTCGCGCGAGACGTTGCGCAAGATCGGGAGCGCCTTCAAAGAGAACGGCTCCAAGTTCGACTTCCGCGTCATGGCCACCCACGGCGGTACCATCTCGTGGAAAGCCAAGGAGCTTGCCCGCACCATCGTCTCCGGTCCGATCGGGGGCGTCATCGGCGCCAAATATCTGGGAGAGGTGCTGGGCTACAAGAACATCGCCTGCTCCGATATCGGCGGCACCTCCTTCGACGTGGCACTGATCACGCAGGGCGAGCTCACCATCCGCAACGATCCCGACATGGCGCGTCTGGTTCTATCGCTGCCGCTGGTGGCGATGGACTCTGTTGGCGCAGGCGCCGGCTCCTTCATCCGCCTCGACCCTTACACCAAGGCGATCAAGCTCGGACCGGACAGCGCCGGGTATCGCGTGGGCGTGTGTTGGGCCGAATCCGGCATTGAAACGGTGACGATTTCCGACTGTCATGTCATTCTCGGCTATCTCAACCCCGACAACTTCCTCGGCGGACAGGTCAAGCTCGACCGCGAGCGCGCCTGGAACGCGATGAAAGAGCAGATCGCCGATCCGCTCGGCCTGTCGGTCGAAGAAGCGGCCGCCGGCGTGATCGAACTGCTGGACAGCGATCTGCGCGACTATCTGCGCTCCATGATCTCGGGCAAGGGTTATTCGCCCACCTCCTTCACCTGCTTTTCCTATGGCGGCGCGGGTCCGGTCCACACCTATGGCTACACCGAAGGTCTGGGCTTTGAGGACGTCATCGTGCCGGCATGGGCGGCGGGCTTCTCGGCCTTCGGCTGCGCGGCGGCGGATTTTGAATACCGTTACGACAAATCGCTCGACATCAACATCGCCGAGGATGCTTCCGACAAGGCCAAGGCGGCAGAGGCGCGGGTGCTCAACGAGGCATGGGCCGAGCTGACGGAGCGCGTGCTGGAGGAGTTCGAACTCAACGGCTACTCGCGTGACCAGGTGCAGCTCCAGCCGGGCTACCGCATGCAGTATCGCGGCCAGCTCAACGACCTCGAGATCGAAAGCCCGATCAAGAGCGCTTCCACGCCCGATGATTGGGACGCACTGGTTGATGCCTTCAACGACACTTATGGCCGCGTCTATGCCGCTTCGGCCCGCTCGCCGGAGCTCGGCTATTCGGTCACCGGCGCGATCATGCGCGGCACCGTGCCGATCCCGCGCCCCAGGATCCCGAAGGAACCCGAGGGTGAGTCGACGCCACCCGAGAGCGCAAAGCTCGGAACGCGCAAGTTCTACCGCAAGGGCAAATGGGTCGACGCGCAGATCTACCAGATGGAGACGCTGCGGCCCGGCAACCGCATCGCCGGCCCCGCCATCATCGAATCCGACGCCACGACCTTCGTCGTGCCCGGCGGCTTCGAGACCTGGCTCGACGGCCACCGGCTGTTCCATCTCAAGGAAGTGTAACGGCCTGAAGGGAGGAGAACCCACATGAACATCCAGACCAAGATCCGCGGCATCGTGCGCGGCGGCCAGACCCTCAAGCAACATCGCGACGAGGTGCTGGCGAAGACCAAGTCCACCGGACATTACGCAGGCCTCAAGGAAAGAGCGCTGCAGAAGTCCAACCCGATCCTCTATAACAAGCTGTTCTCACGACTTCGCGCCGGCGTCGTCGATGCCCGCGAGACGGCCAAGAAGATCGCGGCGAGTCCGATCGTGGAGCAGGAGGGCGAGCTGTGCTTCACCCTCTACAACGCGGCGGGCGATGCAATCCTCACCTCCACCGGCATCATCATCCATGTCGGCACCATGGGCGCGGCGATCAAATACATGATCGAGAACGGCTGGGAGGAGAATCCAGGCATCAAGGACCGGGACATCTTCTGCAACAACGACTCGCTCATCGGTAATGTGCACCCCTGCGACATTCATACCATCGTGCCGATCTTCCACGAGGGCGAGCTGATCGGCTGGGTCGGCGGCGTCACCCACGTCATCGACACCGGCGCGGTCGGTCCCGGCTCCATGTGCACAGGCCAGGTGCAGCGCTTCGGCGACGGCTATTCTGTGACCTGCCGCAAGATCGGCGAAAACGACACGCTGTTCCGCGACTGGTTGCACGAATCGCAGCGCATGGTGCGCACCACGCGCTACTGGATGCTGGATGAACGTACCCGTGTCGCGGGCTGTCACATGATCCGCAAGCTGGTCGAGGAGGTGGTTGCCGACGAGGGCATCGAAGCCTTCTGGAAGTTTGCCTACGAGGCGGTGGAGCATGGCCGTGTCGGCCTGCAGAACCGCATCAAGGCGATGACCATCCCCGGCAAGTACCGTCAGGTGGGCTTCGTCGACGTGCCCTACGCGCATGAGGACGTGCGCGTGCCGTCCGACTTCGCCAAGGTCGACACGATCATGCACACGCCCTCCGAGATGACCATCCGTCCGGACGGCACATGGCGTCTCGACTTCGAGGGATCGAGCCGGTGGGGCTGGCACACCTATAACGCCCATGCCGTCTCCTTCACCTCGGGGATCTGGGTAATGATGACCCAGACACTGATCCCGACCGAGATGATCAATGACGGCGCGGCCTACGGCACCGAGTTCCGGCTGCCCAAAGGCACCTGGATGAACCCGGACGACCGGCGCGTGGCCTTCGCCTATAGCTGGCACTTCCTCGTTTCGTCGTGGACCTCGCTGTGGCGGGGCCTGAGCCGTGCCTATTTCGGGCGCGGCTATCTGGAAGAGGTCAATGCCGGCAACGCCAACACCTCGAACTGGCTGCAGGGTGGCGGCTTCAACCAGTATGACGAGATCCATGCCGTCAACTCGTTCGAATGCGCGGCCAATGGCGTTGGCGCCTCTGCCATCGGCGACGGCATCAGCCACGCCGCCGCGATCTGGAACCCGGAAGGCGACATGGGCGACATGGAGATTTGGGAACTGGCCGAGCCACTCATCTATCTCGGCCGCGAGATCAAGGCGTCGTCAGGCGGTGCCGGCAAGTATCGCGGCGGCTGCGGCTTCCAGTCTCTGCGCATGGTTTGGAACGCCAAGGACTGGACCATGTTCTTCATGGGCAATGGCCACATCAGCTCCGACTGGGGCCTGATGGGCGGTTATCCTGCTGCCTCCGGCTACCGCTTCGCCGCGCATGATACTGGCCTGAAGAAGATCATCGAGGAGGGTGGAGCCATCCCGCATGGTGGCGATGCCGATCCGGAGAACCCGGTCTGGGATGCACTGCTGCCGGAAGCGAAGATCAAACGCGACAAGCAGGCCATTACCACCGAGGAGATGTTCAAGGACTACGACCTCTACCTCAACTACATGCGTGGCGGCCCCGGCTTCGGCGACCCGCTCGACCGCGAGCCGCAGAAGGTGGCCGATGACGTCAACGGCGGCTATCTGCTCGAACGCTTCGCCGACAGCGTCTACGGCGTGGTGCTGGTGAAGTCGGCCGACGGGCTGCTGGGTATGGACGAGGCCCGTACCGAGGCGAGACGCGCCGAAATCCGCAAGGAGCGTCTGGCCAAAGCCGTGCCCACCAAGGCGTGGATGGCGAAAGAGCGCGAGCGCATCCTGGCCAAGGACGCGGGCGTGCATGTCCAGCAGATGTATGCCGCCTCTTTCAAGCTGGGGCCGCGCTGGGAGGAAGGATTCCGCGAGTTCTGGGATCTGCCGGTCGACTGGCAGCTTCTGGAGGCCGACCTGCCGATCCCGTCTTACGGCCGGGAATACTCCATGGACCTGTCCGAACTGCCGGACGTCAAGACTGTCCAGTTCGTCGAGGAATGATGCGCTGCTGGCGCTCCGCAAGGGGCGCCCAGCACCCACCTGGAGCGCCGTGCGTCCGGCCGGACGCACCAAGGACGCTCTGAGATTTTGATCGAGCATCGAAGCAATCCCAAAACCGCACGCACTTTTCGGTTCGATGCTCCCAGGGAGGAACGGAAATGGCTTACACAAAAGCGAAGATCAAGGACCTCGTCCACGGCAAGATCGACCGCGACACGCTGCACACCATGCTCTCCACCCCAAAGGATCGGGAGCGCTTCCAGATGTATCTGGAGATCCTGCAGGAGCAGGTGCCGTGGGACGACAGGATCGTCCTGCCACTCGGCCCCAAGCTCTACATCGTGCAGCGCCCGAGCGACAAACGCTGGGTCGTCAAGAGCCATGCGGGGCATGAGTTCTGTGACTGGCGTGAGAACTGGAAGCTGCACGCGGTGATGCGGGTGCGCGAGACACCGGAAGAGATGGAGGAACTCTATCCGAAGCTGATGGCCCCCACCAGCACCTGGCAGGTCATCCGCGAATATTACTGCCCGAAATCGGGCGACTTGCTCGACGTCGAGGCGCCGACGCCCTGGTATCCAGTGATCCACGATTTCGAGCCGGACATCGACACTTTCTACCAGGAATGGCTCGGGCTGGCACTCCCTGAGCGAGTAGAGGCCGTATAGCAGCCGCCTCATCCACTACAGCGGGCACGGCTTTCACGTGCCGTGCCCGCTGCAACAAATCTGGCGCGATCATGCCCTCCGGCTGGAGCCATGCCTGCCTTTGCGGGTGCGGTTCTCACAACGGCGCAGCGGGGCGTCCTGAAGGTGGCAATCACGCCGTAACTGGCAGCATACCTTCCGAACAATTCTATGTGGCGGCTCTTCAAGGGTCCCCTCCCGGTCAAGTTTCGATTGGAACGCTCGATGAGAAAGGTCTTTCAAAACGCGGTCGAAGCACTCGCGGACATCCTGACCGACGGCATGACGATCATGTCTGGCGGCTTCGGCCTTTGCGGCATTCCCATGACTCTCATCGAGGCGATCCGCGCTTCCGGCGTGCGCGACCTCACCGTCGTTTCCAACAATGCCGGCGTCGACGGCTACGGCCTCGGCATCCTGCTGGAGACGCGTCAGATCAGGAAGATGATCTCCTCTTATGTCGGCGAGAACAAGCTGTTCGCCGAGCAGTATCTTGCAGGCGATCTTGAGCTTGAATTCAATCCGCAAGGCACGCTTGCCGAGCGCATTCGCGCCGGCGGGGCGGGCATTCCCGCCTTCTTCACCCGCACCGGCGTTGGCACGCTCGTGGCTGAAGGCAAGGAGGTACGCGCCTTCGGCGGGATCGACCATGTGATGGAGACCGGCCTGTTCGCGGACCTCGCCATCGTCCATGCGTACAAGGCCGACACCGAAGGCAATCTGGTGTTCCGCAAGACGGCCCGTAACTTCAATCCGGTGATGGCGACGGCCGCCCGCGTCACCGTGGCGGAGGTCGAGCATCTGGTTGAAGCGGGTGAGATCGATCCCGACCATGTCCATACGCCCGGCATTTATGTGCAGCGCATCGTGCAAGTGCCGAACCCTGAAAAGCGCATCGAGCAGCGCACGGTGCGCCCGGTACGCCAGACGGAAGACGCCTGACATGGCCTGGACGCGAGAGCAGATGGCGGCCCGCGCAGCACGCGAAATCCGCGACGGCTTCTACGTCAATCTGGGCATAGGCATTCCGACGCTGGTGGCCAACTATATTCCCAATGGGGTCGACGTCACCCTGCAGAGCGAGAACGGCATGCTCGGCATGGGGCCGTTCCCGTATGAGGGCGAGGAGGACTCCGACCTTATCAACGCCGGCAAGCAGACCATCACCGAGCTGCCGAAGACCAGCTATTTCTCGTCCGCTGACAGCTTTGCCATGATCCGCGGCGGCCATATCGACCTGTCGATCCTCGGCGCGATGCAGGTGTCAGAATGCGGCGACATCGCCAACTGGATGATTCCCGGCAAGATGGTGAAAGGCATGGGCGGGGCCATGGACCTCGTGGCCGGGGTGAAACGTGTCGTGGTGGTGATGGAGCACGCGGCGCGAGGTGAGCCGAAACTCCTGAAATCCTGTACCCTGCCGCTAACCGGACAGCGCGTCGTCGATCTCGTCATTACCGATCTTGGCGTGTTTCGTCTGGCGCGCGAAGGGGCGCAGCCCATGACGTTGATTGAGCTTGCCGACGGCGTTGCGCTGGACGAGATCAGGGCCAAAACACGGGCGTCGTTCGACTTGCAGATCGGCTGACCAGGCTGTTTGGGGAGCGAGCAACGATGCTCGCGGCGCTCGGCTTAGTCGTTACGCCGCCGCGCCAAACGATACGTACCTCGGCCCGGTCGCGGGCGCTGCGGTGCCCGGTCGCGAGGTTGTATTGGCCCGCTTGCTGGAGGTTTTGCTGATCGAGGCCTTGCGATCAACCACGGGACCGGCTTCGGTACCTGGCCTGCTGCGCGGACTTTGCGACGATCGGCTTGCCGTCGCGCCGCGGGAGATGCACGAACGCCCGGGCAAGAGTTGGTCAGTCATGAATCTCGCGAAGGCGGCCGCGCTTTCACGCTCGACATTTTTCGACCGGTTCCGGCGCGAAGTCGGCGTTGCGCCGATGGAATACCTCCTGGGCTGGCGCATGGCCCTGGCGAAGGACCTGCTGAGGCGGGAAAGACTCAGCGTAACCCAAGTGGCCGAACGCGTGGGTTATAGCTCGGCAAGCACGTTCAGCGTCGCGTTCTCGCGACACGCTGGAACGCCGCCAGCGTACTACGCGATGGTGTTCCACCGCGTGGTGTAGCTGGCGGCATTGGTGGCCGCGCTTTCCGGCTTGGCCGGGTTGATCAGCGCGCCACGGCTGGCAGGCTGATGAGGGGATCATCGCTCAACTGGCCGACGCTTTCCAGTGTCATGTAGCGGGCGCGCTGGACGGCCCACTCGTCGTTCTGTTCGAGCATGATGGCGCCGACGAGGCGAACGATGGCGTCGTCGTTGGGGAAGATGCCGACCACGTCGGTGCGCCGCTTGATCTCGCCGTTGAGACGCTCGATGGGGTTCGTCGAATGCAGCTTCGCCCGGTGCTCCTTCGGGAAGGTCATGTAGGCGAGCACGTCGGGCTCGGCGTCATCAAGGATGGCAGCGAGCTTTGGCACCTTCGGCCGGATCTGGTCGGCGACGGCCCGCCACTGGGCGCTGGCGGCCTCCGGTGTCTCCTGCGCGAAGGCGGTGGCGATGAAGGCGGAGACGACGCGACGACCGCTCTTGCCGGCATGGGCCAGCACGTTCCTCATGAAGTGGACGCGGCAGCGCTGCCAGGTCGCCGAGAGAACCTTGGTGACGGCGGCCTTGAGGCCTTCATGGGCGTCGGACACGACCAGCTTCACGCCGCGCAGGCCGCGGCGGGTGAGCTTGCGCAGGAACTCGGTCCAGATCGGCTCGGCCTCTGACGTGCCGACCTCCATGCCCAGCACCTCGCGCCGGCCGTCGCTGTTGACGCCGACCGCGATGATCACCGCGACCGAGACGATGCGGCCGCCACGGCGCACCTTGAGGTAGGTCGCGTCGATCCACAGATACGGCCAGTCGCCTTCGATCGGCCGTTCGAGGAAGGCCTTCACCTTGCCGTCGATCTCCTCGCACAGCCGGCTGACCTGGCTCTTCGAGATGCCGCTCATGCCCATGGCCTTGACCAGGTCGTCGACCGAGCGCGTCGAGATGCCCTGGACATAGGCTTCCTGGATCACCGCCGTCAGCGCCTTCTCGGCCATGCGGCGCGGCTCCAGGAAGCCTGGGAAGTAGGATCCCTTCCTCAGCTTCGGGATGCGCAGCTCGACGGTGCCGGCCCGCGTCTCCCAGTCCCGGTCGCGATAGCCGTTGCGCTGGGCGGTTCGCAGTGGCGACTTCTCGCCCCAGGCGGCACCGGTTGCGGCGCCCACCTCCATCTCCATCAGCTTCTCGGCGGCAAAGCCGATCATCTCGCGCAGCAGATCGGCATCCGCGCTCTTCTCCACGAGCGCACGCAGGTTCATCATGTCGTCGGTCATCGGTGTTCCTTCCAGTGAGGACTTGGCTTCGACAACCAGACCCTACCGGAAAGCGCCGATGACCACCGTGCTACTCAGCTACACCACGTCTAGGGACGTCACCTACTACGCGCGCGCAACCTCGTAGTTTTGCGGATCTTCCGTCAATGGAAAGACGGGCCTTCAACATATGATCAGCGATTCTACGGTACGGCGATTCCACGTGGTAGGACACGCGAGAGCCTGTCCCCTCGCTCAACCGCCTAGAACCCAGATATCTAAGGAGATTCTTTGTCAACTTGTGCGGTAATCGGCGGCCAAGCGGAGGCCATGAACATAGGAACTGATCACTACAACGGTGTGCCTTGGCATCGATAGGATCAGTCGTAGAAGAACCGCAGGCTGCATGCCTCATCGCACTTCCAGTCCGTGGAGTCCGGCTGTAATCTTGTTACCGTCGCGCAATGCCGGCAGCCAACGGTACGGTCGGGCATTCACGATGGGATAGCTCTCCCGGGCAAAGCCGGTCGTGTACTTCACCGCGCATGCCGATTTTCCTGTTGACCGATACCTTCAAATTATCGTAGGTTCGCAGCAATGAAAATCGATCTCGAATCCATGCAGACCGCCGCTGACGATGCCAGCGAATTGCTGAAGGCGCTCGCTAACCGGCACCGCCTCCTGATCCTGTGCCAACTCATCGAGAGCGAAAAATCAGTCGGGCAACTCGCGGAGTTCCTCGGCATTCGTGACTCGACCGTGTCTCAGCACCTGGCTTTGCTCCGCCGTGATCGACTGATTGCAGGCCGACGGGACGGCCAGACCATCTGGTATCGGATCGAGAGCGAGCCGGCCCGCAGCGTCCTGAGTGTGCTCTACAAGTCCTTTTGCGAGCCGCGGGCAGCAAAGGGAACGGCCACGCTCGCCGACGGCCCTTCTGCGGGAAATCGCGCTTCCGGGCGCAGGAAAGTCACGCAGGACTGATCGGGAATGGAGGCCGAGCCGTTGTTGAACTTCTGCACGCTAATAGTTGCAGTTTTTTGCAATCGTTGTTGCGCAACAATCGGTGCGCGACCTTCAAACGAGAGGAATGAACCATGACCAAAAATGTCGGAGGCATCGATCGCATCCTCAGGATCATCGTCGGTCTGGCGCTGCTGTCGCTCATCTTTCTGCTTGACGGCAACGCACGCTGGTGGGGGCTGATCGGGCTCGTTCCGCTGCTGACGGGCCTGTTCTCGACTTGCCCGCTCTATCCGCTCTTCGGCTTCAACACGTGCCCTCTCAAAGGGGGGCGGCAATGAAGCCTGTCCGCATCAACGACCGGCTGTCGATCTGCGAACAGCTCAGCACCAGCGATGTCAGCGCAGCTGCCGGGTCGGGCTTTCGGGCCCTGATCAACAATCGGCCGGATGGCGAGGATTTCGGCCAGCCGCGTGCCAGCGAAATTGCCGAGGCCGCCGCGCAGGCCGGACTCTCCAGTACGCATATTCCCGTGCGCGCCGCCGAGATCAGCGAAGATGCCGTGCGGGCGTTTCAGCGTGCGCTCGCCGATAGCGGCGGCCAAGTTCTCGCCTTCTGCCGGTCCGGCACCCGTTCCTTGACACTCTGGTCCATCGGCGAGGTTCTCGACGGCCGCATGGCGAAAGACGACGTCATCCCCTTCGGGCGGGAACGCGGCTTCGATCTGTCAGGAGCCGTTGCCTGGCTGGGAGCCCATGGCCACTAGCACCGCAAATCCATTTTCAGCAGACGAACCTTCAGAAAGGTAGCTCTTTATGGCCCAGAAACCGGAAGTGACCGGCTTTTTCGACCGTCGCACGTGGTCGATCCAATATGTCGTCGCCGATCCCGAGACGAAGAAATGCGCGATCGTCGATACCGTCTATGACTTCGACGAGAAGTCAGGCCAGACGGCCTCGACGAATGCCGACCGCATCCTCGAATTCGTGCGGGACAACGGTTACGAGGTTGAGTGGATCCTCGACACCCATCCGCATGCCGATCATTTCTCGGCTGCCGCCTACCTGAAACAGAAGACAGGCGCACAGACCGCCATCGGCGAGAAGGTCATCGAGGTCCAGAAGCTGTGGAAGGACTTCTACAACTGGCCGGATTTCCCGGCCGACGGCTCCCAGTGGGACCGGCTCTTTGCCGACGGAGACACCTTCCGGGTCGGCAATATCGATGCCAAGGTGATGTTCTCGCCCGGCCATACGCTCGCCTCGATCACCTATGTCATCGGCGATGCCGCCTTCGTCCATGACACGTTGTTCATGCCCGACAGCGGAACGGCGCGCGCCGACTTTCCCGGCGGCAGCGCCAAGGTGCTGTGGAAGTCGATCCAGGACATTCTGGCGCTTCCCGACGAGACCCGCATCTTCACCGGTCATGACTATCAGCCCGGCGGCCGGGAACCGCTGTGGGAGTCGACGGTCGCCGAGCAGAAGGCGAAGAACATCCACATGGCCAAGTACAAGACGGAAGAGGAGTTCGTCGCCGCGCGCGAGGCCCGCGACAGAACTCTGCCCATGCCGAAGCTGATCCTGCATTCGCTGCAGATCAACACCAGGGGTGGCCGTCTGCCCGAACCGGAAGCGAACGGCCGGCGCTATCTCAAGATCCCGCTCGATCTGTTGACAGGCGCATCCTGGGACTGAACCGGTGATCGAAAAGCTCTCCTGCGAAGCCGCCGATCTGAAGGCCAATGTCGATGAGGCATCGGCCTTCCTGAAGAAGCTGTCCAATCCGGACCGCCTGCTGGTCTGTTGCGCTCTCGTGGAGGGCGAGCGCTCCGTGCGCGAGCTCGAGGATCTGCTTGGCATCCGCCAGCCGGGCCTCTCGCAGCAGCTCGCCGGTCTTCGCGAGGCAGGACTGATCGCCGGCCGCAAGGAGGGCAAGCATGTCTTCTATCGGCTCGCCGACGCCCGCGTCGCGGCCTTCATCCACACCATGCATCGGTTGTTCTGCCAAACCGGCACGACCAACCCACAACCACGAGACTGATCGATGACCGAGTTCACACCACTCGCCTCCCTTCTCGGGGGCGCTATGATCGGCCTTGCCGCCATCCTCCTTATGGCCTTTCACGGCCGCATCGCCGGCATGACCGGCATTCTCTCCGGGCTCCTTCCGCCCTTGTCGAACGACTGGGCATGGCGCGCTGCTTTCATCGCAGGGGCGATCGTGGCTCCCGCCTTGATCATCATCGTAGCCGGGGCTTCGGCCGTGCCGTTCGAAAGCCCGGTTCCTACGCCCTGGCTCATCATCGGCGGTCTCATCGTCGGCATCGGCGTCCATTTTGCCGGAGGCTGCACGTCGGGCCATGGCGTCTGCGGGCTTGCACGCCTCTCGCCGCGCTCGATCGCCGCCACCCTGATCTTCATGGCTTCGACGGCGCTCACCGTCTTCGTTGTCCGTCACCTTCTCGGAGGCTTCTGATGGCCCGAATCCTTTCCGCCCTGATTGCCGGGCTCATTCTCGGCGCCGGCATCGCCATTTCCGGCATGATCAATCCCGCCAAGGTGCTCAACTTCTTCGACTTCGCCGGAACCTGGGACCCGTCGCTGGCCTTCGTGATGGGCGGCGCGCTCGTGGTCACCGCCATGGGCTACAGTTTCATCCTCAAGCGCCCGGCGCCGCTCTTCGACAAGACGTTCCATCTGCCGACGGCACGCAAGCTCGATCTTCCGCTTGTTGCCGGCTCGGCCGTGTTCGGCATCGGCTGGGGCATCACCGGCTTCTGTCCGGGCGGTGCCGTTCCGGCTCTCGGTCTTGGAGAGATGAGCGCCGTGATTTTCGTCGGCTCGATGCTCGCGGGCATCGTGCTGGCACGCTTCATCCGTCGTTCGGTTACCACGCGGATGCAATCGCGCATCGCCTGAGCAGGGGAAAGCAACAGGAACAATGCGTCTTCCAGCCATCAGGCTCCAGCGCTACCTCCCGATCCTCGACTGGGCACGGGCCTACGACCGCGCGACACTCACCAGTGATGTTGTTGCCGCGATCATCGTGACGATCATGTTGATCCCGCAGTCGTTGGCTTATGCAATGCTCGCCGGCCTGCCGCCCGAAGTCGGCCTCTATGCCTCGATCCTGCCGCTCGTGGCCTATGCGCTGTTCGGCACCAGCCGCACGCTCGCAGTCGGCCCGGTAGCAGTCGTTTCCCTGATGACGGCCTCTGCCGTTGGCCAGATCGCCGTACAGGGGACGGCCGACTACCTTACGGCGGCGATCGTGCTGGCGCTGTTGTCGGGCGTCATGCTCGTGCTGATGGGGCTGTTGCGGCTCGGCTTCCTCGCCAACTTCCTCAGCCATCCGGTGATTTCCGGCTTCATCACCGCCTCCGGCATCCTGATCGCTGCCAGTCAGCTGAAACACATCCTTGGTGTTGCGGCCGGCGGCGACACGCTCCTCGAGATGATCATCGCGCTTGCCGGGCTGGCCGCTGAGATCAATCCCTACACCGTCGCCGTCGGCGTCGGCGCACTGGCCTTTCTCTACTTCGCGCGCACCCGCCTCAAACCTCTGCTGATCGGCATCGGCGTCGCGAAGCGCGCAGCCGACCTTGCGACCAAGACGGCGCCGATCCTTGCCGTAGCCGTCACCATCCTTCTCGCCGTCGCCCTCGACCTCGCCGCGAAGGGCGTGCCGCTTGTCGGTTCGATCCCGCAGGGCCTGCCGGCACTCGGCTTCCCCCAGGTTTCTTTCGAGCTGATCATGACGCTTGCCGCGCCGGCCTTTCTGATCAGCATCATCGGCTTCGTCGAATCCGTCTCCGTTGCCCAGACGCTCGCCTCGAAGCGCCGGCAGAGGATCGTCCCGGACCAGGAACTGATCGGGCTCGGCGCGGCCAACATCGCCGCCGGCCTCTCATCCGGCTATCCGGTGACCGGCGGCTTCGCCCGCTCCGTCGTCAATTTCGATGCCGGCGCCGAGACCCCTGCGGCCGGCGTCTTCACGGCTGTCGGCATCGCCTTCGCCACACTCTTCCTCACCCCGCTGCTCACCAGCCTGCCGCAGGCGACGCTGGCCGCAACCATCATCGTCGCGGTGCTGTCGCTCGTCGACTTCAAGGCGATCCGCCATGTCTTCCACTATTCGAAGGCCGACTTCTCCGCCATGGCCGCGACGATCATCGTCACGCTGCTCTGGGGGGTGGAGCCGGGTGTCGTCGCCGGCGTGGCACTCTCGCTGTTTCTCCACCTCTACCGCACCAGCAAACCGCATATGGCGATCATCGGCCAGGTGCCGGGCACCGAGCACTTTCGCAACGTCGAGCGACACCAGGTTCTGACCGATCCGCAGATACTGTCGATCCGCGTCGACGAAAGCCTTTATTTCGCCAACAGCCGCTATCTCGAGGATCGTATTGCCGAACTCGTTGCGCAAAGGCCGGACGTCCGCCACGTCGTGCTGATGTGTTCCGCCGTCAACGCCATCGACGCCAGCGCGCTGGAAAGCCTGGAGGAGATCAACCACCGACTCAGGGACGCCGATGTCACCTTCCATCTGACCGAAGTGAAAGGCCCGGTAATGGACCGGCTGAAGCGGGCCGACTTCCTTGACCACCTGACCGGCAGGGTCTTCCTCAGCCAGTTCGAGGCCATAAGTGCGATCCGTAGCGCAAATCCGTGACCCTCACTCGCTCCGCGGCTTTATCCCGAACCCGGCCGCGCGCTGCGACGGCGATGCATTCGACGGACATGCCCAGCGCAGTCACGTGCCGGTGCTGGTTGACGTTATAGCACCCTGGCGCGGCCCGTGCCGCGTGATGGTCTGCGCACGGAACCGAGATTGCCCGCCTCTCAGGCGGGATGGCAGCCGCATGGCGCGTCGCCAGTGCGCCGCCGACCCATAGCGGCCAATAGACCACTTATCCAACGGGGGAGGACTACGACAATGAAAAGACGAGATTTCCTTTTGGCCGGCGGGGCATTTGCTCTTGTCGGTCTTCCAGCACAACGGGCATCCGCCGCACGCCGATGGCGAGCGTGATCGTGATGACGGCGGGCAACCCCTCCGGCACCACGCCGACGGCGAGGGCGACGACCGCAATCAGCGCCTCTTGCCAGACGAAGCCGCGCACCTCGACCGCGAACCGGAACAAAAGCAGCGCCGCCGCGATGGCGATGAAGGTGAAGCGGCGGCCGAAACGGTTGATCTGCCGCAGCAGCGGCGTGGCCAGCTCCTCGACGCTGCCGACCAGGGTGCTGATCTTGCCGATCTGTGTGGCGGCGCCGGTGGCGATCACCACCCCGGTGCCCTGTCCGGCCGCCACCATCGCTCCGAATAAGCCATGGAGGTGCGGTCGCCCAGCTCCGCGTCGGCCGGCGCGGGCCCTTCGGCCTTGGCGCTGGCGACGGATTCGCCGGTCAGGGCCGCCTCTTCAAGGAGCAGACCCCGTGCGCGCAGAAGCCGCAGGTCCGCCGGCACGCGGTCGCCGGCCTCCAGCAGCACGACGTCGCCCGGCACGAGCTCGGCGGCGGGCACACTCTGGCGCCGCCCGGCCCGCAGGACATGCGCCCGCGGCGAGATCATCTTGCGGATCGCGGCAAGCGCGTCCTCGGCCTTGCCCTCCTGAACGAAGCCCACGATGGCGTTGATCAGCACCACGGCGACGATGACGCCGGCATCGACGAAGTGTCCGAGGGCCCAGGCCGCGCCCGCGCCCGCGAGCAAGAAATAGATCAGCGCGCTGTTGAACTGGGCCAGGAAACGAAAGACGGGATGGCGCCCGGTCGGCGGCGGGAGGGCATTCGGCCCATGCTTCCGAAGGCGCTGCGCAGCCTCCTGCGCCGACAGGCCGGAAGGGTACGAGCCGAGCGCGGAGACCACCTCCTCCGCCGGCAGGGCATGCGATCGCTGCGCCATATCCATCGAAATGCAGTTTCTCCTTCGCGTGTTCGGCGGCAAGCGCGCGCAGCCTGCCCCTCGTCAGACGCGATCTGCGGCCCGCAACCTTCGAACTCACCCTGGCACGCAGGCGGCGGTCTCGATATCCGACGATCGCCAGAGCCACGCCGGCCGATGATCCGGTCCGTTCACCCGGCCAGGCTTTGCGCGCTGACGGAGGCCGGTTCGGATTGCATGCTGCCGCACTCGCGCAGTTTCGCGTGCCAGGAGAGCGCTTCCTCGATGACATGCGGAGTGTGGCCGCCGCGGGCAAGCGCGCGTCGATAATAGTCGGAGAGTGCGTCGCGATAGGCCGGATGTGCGCAGTTCGCAATGATCAAACGGGCGCGTTCGCGTGGCGCCAGCCCCCGCAGATCTGCAAGACCGATCTCGGTTACCACCAGGTCGACATCATGTTCGGTGTGATCGACATGACTCACCATCGGCACCACGCTCGACACGAAACCATCCTTGGCCGTCGACTTGGTGACGAACACCGACAGGTAGGCGTTGCGCGCGAAATCGCCGGAGCCGCCAATGCCGTTCATCATATGCGTGCCGCCGACATGGGTCGAATTGATGTTGCCGTAGATGTCGAACTCCAGCGCGGTGTTGATGCCGATAATGCCGAGCCGGCGCACGACTTCCGGATGATTGCTGATTTCCTGCGGCCGCAGGATCAGCCGCTGCTTGTACCGGGGCAATTCCGGCAGCACGACCTGGTATTTCGCCGCCGAGAGCGTGATGGACGAGCCGGAGGCGAAATCGAGCTTGCCGGCATCGAACAGATCGAAGGTCGAATCCTGCAGCACCTCGGAATACATGGTGAGATTGTGGAAGGGCGTGTCGATCAGCCCGTGCAGCACCGCATTCGCAATGGTGCCGATGCCGGCCTGCAACGGTTGCAGGCGCTCTGTGAGCCGGCCCTTCTTCACCTCGTGCAGGAAGAACTCCGTCAGGTGCCCGGCGATCGCGCGCGTCTCAGCGTCGGGCGGCAGCACGCTCGAGGAACTGTCGAGCTTCGTCGTGATGACGATGGCCGCGATCTTTCCCGGGTCGACGGGAATGAAGGGCAGTCCGATCCGGCTTTGCGGCGCGACGATCGGAATCGGCTCGCGGGCAGGCCTGTGCGTGGGGATGTAGATGTCGTGGAGACCTTCGAGCGCGGCGGGCTGGGAGAGGTTGATCTCGACGATGACCTTCTCGGCGAGAATGGCGAAGCTCGCCGAGTTGCCGACCGACGTCGTCGGCACGATGCCGCCCTCTTCGGTAATGGCCACAGCTTCGATCACCGCGATGTCGACCGGGCCCATCTGGCGGCTGCGCAGCAGCTCGACGGTCTCCGACAGGTGCTGGTCGATAAACATCACCTCGCCGTTGTTGATCGCCTTGCGCAATGCAGGGTCCGACTGGAACGGCAGGCGGCGGGCGAGAACATGAGCCTCCGCCAGCGTCTTGTCGAGGTCGTTGCCGAGTGACGCACCGGTGATCAGGGTGATCTTCAGCGGCTCGGTTCGCGCGCGCTCGGCGAGCGCCATCGGCACCGCCTTGGCCTCGCCGGCGCGGGTGAAGCCGCTCATGCCGACCGTCATGCCGTCCTTGATCAGGCGCGCGGCTTCCTCCGCGCTGACCACCAGATCCCGAAGGTCGGAACGGCGTACCCGATCCTGATGCATGCGTGTTTCCCCCGCTTGTCGCCGTCGGTCCTGGCCGCCCCAGGCAACAGCTGCTTGTCGTTCTCGCGGGCCAGCCGCACTGGCTGACCCGCTTCGCGCTACCGGCAATGCTTCGATTGCCTGGCGTCATCATTCCTGCGCGTATCCTCCATCCCAGTGGCAGCGCGCATCCGGGCCTGTCTTTCTCACTGGGCCGTATAGCCGCCGTCAATCACAAGTTCCGAGCCCGTCACGAACTTCGACTCGTCGGATGCGAGGTAGAGGATTCCATAGGCGATGTCGTTCGGCTCGCCTACGTGGCCGATCGGGTGCAGCGCGTCGAGCGCCTTGCGTCCCTCGTCCGCCTCCCCATCCTCACTTACCAAAGTGTCCACCAGCGGCGTCCAAATGTAGCCCGGGTGGACCGAGTTCACGCGGATATTGAGCTTCTCCTTGGCGCAGTAGAGAGCCACAGACTTGGTGTAGAGCCGGACACCGCCCTTCGAGGCATTATAGACGCCGAGCAGCGGATCGCCGACGAGCCCGAGGATCGAGGAGAGATTGATGATCGAGCCGCCTGGGCGGGGATCATTCCGCTTCATCGCGAGTATCGCGTGCTTCGTCCCCAGATAGACACCGTCGAGGTTGATGCTCATCAGCTTGCGCCAGTCTTCATAGGTCTGCTCGTCGGGCGGGCAGGATTTGGCGATGCCGGCATTGTTGACGACGATGTCGACGCGACCAAAGCGATTGATCGTCGCCTCCACCGCCGCTTCCCACGCGCTTTCATCCGTCACGTCATGGTGAACAAACAAGGCGTCGCCGCCGGCATCGCGGATGCCCTTGGCCACCTGCTCTCCTTCCGCATCCTTGATGTCGGTGATCGACACCTTCGCCCCCTCGCGCGCCAGCAACTCGACCGTCGCCCTGCCGATACCCTGAGCCGCACCCGTGACGATGGCGACCTTTCCTTCAACACGTCCCATGACAATTTCCTTTCCACGATGCCTTTTGAATATTCGCTGTTGCTTGGCAAACCACTTTGATCCCGGTCAATCGCTATCGTACGGGCTCCAGCATGATCTTCTTCAGAATCCTGCGCACGAGCGGCGCGACCACCAGCACGCTCGGGAAGGCGATCACCCAGGACGAGAAATAGGCCCGCACCCAGAAGGAGACGAGCTCGGCCGACCAGCCGACCGCGAGCGCCGTGGATATCCCCGAGATGATGAAGGTCTGTATCCCGGAGAGCAGCAGCGCGAAGGCCAGATTTTCGTATTTCCTCGGCAGGAACGCCATTCCAACAACCATGATGCAGACGGACTTTGCCTCAAAATATACGATACTGCGCAAATGCGTAGAAACGAATAATTCGCATCACCGTCATTGAGGGCGTCGATCAGGCGCACTGTCCGCGGTTCACGACGAACAAGTGTATCTTCGCACTTGCGTAGGTACGTCATCGCGCGTATAGGAGTTTCAGAAATTTTTGAAACTTCAGGATACGCGAGTATGAACCTTCCGCCACTCGTCCAGGCCTTCGTGCTGCATTTCGGCGAAATGGGCAGCCGCTGGGGCATCAACCGCACCGTCGGCCAGATCTATGCGCTTCTCTATGTCTCGCCCGAACCGCTCTGTGCCGACCAGATCGTCGAGGCGCTCGGCATTTCGCGCTCCAACGTGTCGATGAGCCTGCGCGAGTTGCAGGGGTGGGACCTCGTCGTGCTCAAGCACCTGCCCGACGATCGACGCGACTTCTTCACCACGCCGGACGACGTCTGGCAGATTCTTCGCACCCTCGCCGAGGAGCGGAAAAAGCGCGAGATCGACCCGACGCTCTCGGTCCTGCGCGAAATCCTCATGCAGCAGCCGGGCAACGAGAATGAGCGCTTCGCGCAGCAGCGCATGGCCGAGATGCACGGCCTGATCGAGCGTCTGACCAATTGGTACGACGATGTCAAGCGGCTAGAAACCGACCGCCTCGCAACGCTTCTGAGCCTCGGTTCCAAAGTGACGAAGCTTCTGGAGACCAAGGACAAGATCGTCTCCATCGGCCGCAAGAAGCCGCGCTCCGGGGAGACGTGATCGTGATCGGGGCGGGCACCATCAACATGCGATCGGGTTCGGGAACGCCGCCGGCGGCGTCCTGCCCCTCCGCCAGTGCCCGCACCGGATCGACGTCTCTTGCTGATGAGGGTCTCTCGGACGACAGACCGAAACGGTCTGCGCGGACGCTTTTGGGACCGGCGCTTCAGGTCGCCGCCTCGCTGCTCTGGATACCGCAGGCCGCGCTCATCAGCCTGTCGGTCGGCGACATTGCCGCCGGTGGCGACATCGACGCCGTGCTCATCAATGCGGGAGGCGTTCTGGCGCTCGGCATCGTCAGGGCCGTGGTCGACGCGCTCGGCGGCCGGGTCGCCTATCGCCAGGCGCGGGCGCTCCTGTCCCATCATCGTCGCGACGCGCTCGCGACGCTGGCCGCGCGCTCGCCGCTCGATGCCGGGCGCCCGGGATCCGGGCTGGCCGCAAGCACGCTCGGCGAGCAGGCCGAGGCGATCGTTCCCTATCTTGCGCGTTTCCAGCCGGCGCGCCTGCGGGCGAGCATCGTTCCCCTTGCGATCCTTGGCTGCGTCTTCGTCTGGTCATGGGTGGCCGCTCTCGTCCTCCTCATCGCCGCGCCGCTGATCCCGATCTTCATGGCGCTCATCGGATGGCGCGCCAAAGCAGCCTCCGAGGCGCAGCTTGTCGAATTGGGCGGCATGAATGCCTTTCTGCTCGACAGGCTGCGCGGCCTGGCGACGATCCGTTCGCTCGATGCCGTCGATCTGACGGCCAATCGGCTGAGAACCGACGCCGAGAGCCTGCGCACCCGCACCATGGCGGTGCTGCGCATCGCCTTTCTGTCTTCGGCCGTGCTCGAGCTCTTCGCCGCGCTCGGCGTCGCCATGGTCGCCGTCTATGTCGGTTTCCATCTTCTCGGCCAGCTTCCCTTCGGCGCATGGGGCAGCAAGCTTTCGCTGAGCGAAGGCCTGTTCATCCTGCTGCTGGCGCCCGCCTTCTTCGAGCCCTTGCGCGACCTCTCCGCCGTCTGGCATGACCGCGCTGCCGGCGAGGCCGCGCTCGAAGCCCTGCAGCGCCTCGCCCAGAAAGGCGAACGGCTTCCCGGCGCCGCTGACGGGGCGTCGGCGGACAAGCCATCCTCGCTGGCGCCGCTTTCGGTGCGCGTCGAGAACCTCCGTTTCCGTCATGCCGGACAGCGCGCGCCGGTCTTCGATGGTTTCGGGCTCACGGTCGCGGCGGGAGAACATGTCGCACTGCTCGGGCCCAGCGGAACGGGAAAATCGACACTGCTTGCGCTGCTTGCCGGTCTCTCCCTTCCCGAAAGCGGGCGCATCGTCATCGCTGGAGAGACGCTGACGGACCGCAATGCCTCGCTATTGCGCCGCCGCATTGCCTGGATCGGCCAGACACCGCATGTCTTCGCCGGCACGCTCGCCGGCAATGTCTCCCTCGGTCGGTCCGACGTCGGCAGGGCAGCCATCCAGAGCGCGCTGCAAAGCGTCGGTCTCGAAGAGGTTGCGGCCAGGAGAGGGGCCGTTCCGGTCGGCGAGAACGGGGTCGGGCTTTCGGGCGGCGAGGCTTCCCGCCTGGCGCTCGCGCGCGTGGCCGTGGCCCCGCAGACTGGGCTGGTCCTCGTCGACGAGCCCACCGCCCATCTCGACACCAGGACCGCAGCGGCGATCGCCGATGCGTTGATTGCGCTTGCCCGTGGCCGCACGCTGATCGTGGCCACCCATGATCCGGTGCTCGCGGCGCGCATGGACCGGATCGTGCGCCTGGCGCCTTCGCCGCTGGAGGACGCCGCATGATCGCTCGTGCACGCCAGTTACTTCCGGTCGCGCGGCTGTTCCTCACCGGCAACCGCCCCATGCTGCTCTCCGGACTGTTGCTTTCGGCGGCGACGGCGCTTTCCGGCGTGGCGCTCCTCGGCCTTTCCGGCTGGTTCATCACCGCGACAGCCATCGCGGGTCTGTCCGTTGCGACCGCGCTCGCCTTCGACGTGTTTGCGCCGTCCGCGGGCATCCGCTTCCTGGCGCTGGCGCGCACGGCCGCCCGCTACGGCGAGCGGTTGACCACGCATGACGCCACGCTCGGCGTTCTCGCCGAACTGCGCGAGCGCCTGTTCCGGGGATGGGCAAGAGCAGGGGTGGCGGGCGAACTCGCCAAGCGTCCCGCCCGTCTTCTCTTCCGCCTCACGCTCGACATCGACTCGCTCGACTCGCTCTATCTGCGGGTCGCCGTCCCGATCGCCGCCGCGCTCGCCGTGGCGCTGACGAGTGGTGTCGCCCTGGCGCTGGTGCATCCCGTGCTCGGCGCGGTGACCGCCATCTTTCTGGTTGTCGTCGGGACGGGCATCCCGATCGCAGCGGCGGTGGCTGCGAGGCGGCCGGCCCGGCGCAGGGCCTATGCCCTGGAGATCCTGCGCTCGCGGGTCATCGACCTCATCGCCGGCCAGACCGAATGGATCATGGCCGGGCAGCTCGCCGATCGCCAAGGCGAGCTCGGCGCCGTAGACCGCTACCTGTCGGACAGTGACGACGCACTGAACCGCATCGAAACGATGACCAGCATCGCCTTCGGCGCTGCCGGCGCGCTTCTCCTGTCGGCCGTCCTCGTGGCCATGGGGCTTCTGGCCGGACAAGGCATGTTCGCCGCGCCGGTCGCCGCCCTCGCTCTCCTCATAGCCCTGGCCGCGCTCGATCCCTTTGCGGCGCTGCGGCGCGGATCCGTCGAACTCGGCCGCACGCTGCTTGCGGTACGGCGGATCGCACCGCGTCTGGAGGCGGCGGCGCCGGCACCCGGTATCGCACCGCCGCCACCGGGTATCGCCGCGTGCCTTGCCGATGTCACCGTCAGGCATTCCGGCGCGAGAGCCCCGATCCTCCATGCGATCTCGCTTTCAATACGGGCTGGCGAGCGTGTCGCCGTGATCGGCCCGAGCGGAGCCGGCAAGTCGACGCTGCTTGCCCTCATCGCGGGCGAGATCGGCGCCGAGACGGGGCAGGTCGCATGCCGCTCCGCCACGCTCTTCACCCAGCGGACCGAACTGTTCCAGGATTGCCTACGCGACAATCTGCGCCTTGCCGACCCACAAGCCGACGACCGCCGTCTTTGGGAGGCGCTGGACGCCGCCGGGCTGCGCCGCGATGTCGACGCCATGGCGCACGGTCTGGACACGCGCCTCGGGGAAGGAGGGTACGGCCTTTCCGGAGGACAGGCGCGCCGGCTCGCACTCGCCCGTCTCCTCCTTCGTGACACGCCGCTCTGGCTGCTCGACGAGCCGACGGAAGGTCTCGATGGGGCGACGGCGCGCGACGTGCTGGCGCGCATCATGGCGCGCGCCGCAGGCCGCACGATCGTCGTGGCGACGCATATCCGGCGCGAGGCCGAAAACGCCGACCGACTGGTCATCCTGAACAAGGGAACCATCACCGCCGTCATCGGGCGTGGCGAGCCCGGCTTCGTGGCCGCACTCGCCGCGCTGCGACCCGACTGACGGCGCTCAACCGCAATCAGGCGCTACCTCTGGCGTGACGCCGTAATGACAAGGAGGCCGGACGAAGCCGGACCAAGTCAATGGAACTCGATATTGTTGATCTTTCGCGGCTGCAATTCGCCATAACCGCGCTCTACCACTTCCTGTTCGTGCCGCTGACGCTCGGCCTCTCCGTGCTGCTGGCCATCATGGAGACGGTCTATGTCATGACCGGCCGGCCGATCTGGCGACAGATGACGAAATTCTGGGGCACGTTGTTCGGCATCAACTTCGTCCTCGGCGTCGCCACCGGCATCGTCATGGAATTCCAGTTCGGCATGAACTGGAGCTACTACAGCCACTATGTCGGGGACATCTTCGGCGCGCCGCTGGCGATCGAGGGTCTGATGGCCTTCTTCCTCGAGGCGACCTTCGTCGGCCTGTTCTTCTTCGGCTGGGACAAGCTCTCCAAGGTCGGTCATCTCGTGGCGACCTGGGCGGTGGCGCTCGGCTCCAACCTTTCGGCGCTGTGGATCCTCGTCGCCAACGGCTGGATGCAGAACCCGGCCGGCTCCGTCTTCAATCCCGAAACAATGCGCATGGAGGTTAGCGACTTCTATGCCGTGCTGCTCAACCCGGTGGCGCAGGCGAAGTTCGTCCATACGGTCTCGGCAGGCTATGTCACCGCCGCGGTGTTCGTGCTCGGCGTTTCGGCCTGGTACGCGCTCAAGGGCCGTCATGCGGAACTCGCGAAACGCTCTATGACGGTTGCTGCCTCCTTCGGCCTTGCGGCTGCCCTGTCCGTCGTCGTGCTCGGTGACGAAAGCGGTTATCTGTCGACCGAGCACCAGAAGATGAAGCTCGCGGCCATCGAGGGCATGTGGGAAACCGAACCGGCTCCCGCCGCCTTCACGCTCCTCGGCTTGCCCGATCAGCAATCCCGCGAGACCCATTACGCAGTCAAGATTCCCTGGGTCATGGGCCTGATCGGAACGCGCTCTCTCACGACCGAAATCCCGGGCATCGAGGAGCTCGTGGTCCATGCCGAAAGCCGCATCCGCCGGGGAATCGCCGCCTTCGACGCGCTCCAGCAGATTCGGGAAGCCGGAGGCCCGAACGCCGTCGCTGCGGACGTTCGCGCGGCCTTCGAGGACAACGGCCAGCATCTCGGCTACGCCTTGCTGCTCAAGCGGTACGTCGACGATCCGCGCCAGGCGAGCGACGCGCAGATCGCGCAGGCGGCATGGGATACGGTGCCGCACGTGCCGTCCCTGTTCTGGTCGTTCCGCATCATGGTCGGGCTGGGCTTCTTCTTCATCGCTTTGATGGCCCTGTTCTTCTATCTCTCGGCAAGACGCAGGCTCGACCGCTATCCCCTGCTGCTGCGTCTCGCGGTCTTTTCCATCCCGCTGCCGTGGATCGCAGCCGAGCTCGGATGGGTCGTCGCCGAGTTCGGTCGCCAGCCCTGGATCATCGAAGGTGTGCTTCCCACCGCCGCCGCGGTCTCGAATCTCGGGGCCGCGACGCTGCTCGTCACCATCGCCGGCTTCGTGCTGATCTACACGGTCCTGTTCGTCATCGAGATGGCCCTGATGATCCGGGCGATCCGCAAGGGACCCGAGCCCGACGACGAGGCCGAGGCCGAACTCGTTTCCCCGTCCCTTGTCGCCGCGGAGTGAACATCATGATCCTGCATCAATTCATCGACTACGAAATGCTCCGCGTCGTCTGGTGGCTGCTGCTCGGCGTGCTCCTGATCGGTTTCGCCGTGATGGACGGCTTCGACCTTGGTACCGCCACGCTGCTGCCCTTCGTCGCCAGGAGTGATGTGGAGCGGCGCGTCGTCATCAACGCGGTCGGGCCGGTCTGGGAAGGCAACCAGGTCTGGCTGATCCTCGGCGGCGGCGCCATCTTCGCCGCCTGGCCGCCGCTCTATGCGGTGTCCTTCTCCGGCTTCTACCTGGCCATGTTCGCCATCCTCTTCGCGCTGATCCTGCGCCCGGTCGGTTTCAAATACCGTTCCAAGCGCGACAGCGCGGCCTGGCGCTCGGCCTGGGACTGGGCCCTCTTCATAGGCGGTTTCGTGCCGGCGCTCGTCATGGGCGTGGCAGTCGGCAATGTGCTGCAGGGCGTGCCGTTCCGTTTCGGCGACGATCTGCGCATCTATTATGAGGGCACGACGCTGTTCGAACTGCTCAATCCGTTCGGATTGCTGGCCGGGCTTGTCTCGGTCGCCATGCTCGTCATGCATGGGGCGGCCTGGCTCATCCTGAAAAGCGAGGGTCCCGTCGCCGAGCGCGCGCGACGCTGGGGAAGCATCGCCGCCATCGTGACGATCGCCCTGTTCGCGCTCGGCGGCGTCTGGCTCTGGCTCGGCATCGACGGCTATCGGATCGCCAGCGAAGTCACCACGACCGGTGCGTCCAACCCGCTGCGCAAAACCGTCGAGCAGGCGCCAGGCGTCTGGTTTGAGAACTATGGCGCGCATGCGTGGATGACGATCGCTCCCGCGCTCGGCTTCCTCGGCGCGGCGGGGGGCTACGCCTTCATGCGCGCGCGCCGGGAAATCCCGGCACTGCTCTCCACCTCGATCTCCATCCTCGGCATCATCTCGACGGTGGGATTGTCGATGTTCCCGTTCATCCTTCCGTCCTCCCTCGACCCCCGGTCGAGCCTGACGGTCTGGGATGCCTCCTCGAGCCATCTCACGCTCTTCATCATGCTGGTCGTGACCGTCGTCTTCGTGCCGATCATCGTCGCCTATACCGCGTGGGTCTATCGCGTCCTGTGGGGCAAGGTGGACGAGAAGGGCATCCGCGAAGGAAACGGTCACGCCTATTGACGGAAAGGATAGTTGCAATGTGGTATTTCGCCTGGCTTCTCGGCCTGCCGCTGGCGGCGGCGTTCGCCGTCCTCAATGCGATGTGGTACGAGCTCATGGACGACACGGCGAAGAAGCCGACGCAGCCGCTGCCCGCGGCCGGACACGCCCGCCCGGACCGGTGAGCCCCGGGACGTCACCTTTCGGTGGCGTCTTGGCGTCTTCCAGCGGCGGCAGTCGCTTTGCCATGCCGCAGCGACGATGGTTCAGCGGCGCATGCCAAGGGCGGATGCCATGCCGCGTGGCGGCCTCGCTTCACCCCTGCTGGCCTTTGGCCCAGGTCTGGATGAGCCGTCCCAGGGCACGAAACTCCTCGCCGCGCATCGATTGCCTGCGCCAGCACAGGCCGATCTCCCGGGCATTGGCCTGGTCCGACAGCGGCCGCGTCACCACCGGGCTGCCTTTGAGAATGCCCGCGGACAGCGCGCTTTCGGGAAGCAGGGTCGCTCCCATCCCCTCGGCGACCATAGCGACCAGCGTGTGCAGGCTGGTCGCCGAAAAGGTCGTCTGCATCCGTCGGGGAGCCGCCTCCAGGAACGGCAATGCATGGCTGTGAAGGCACTGATCCTTCTCCAGGAGCAGAAGCGGCTCGCCGTTGAGGTTATCCTCGCTCAGACATTGCGCATCGGCGAGCGAATGCTGAGGGCTGCAGGCGAACCAGTAGGGATCCTTGAACAGGGCCATCGTCTCGAAGCCGCCCACGTCATAGGGGAAGGCCATGAGCAGCAGATCGAGCCGGCCCGCCGCCAGCCGCTCGAGCAGAGCCCCCGTCTTGTCCTCCCGCAGCACCAGCCTCAGCTCCGGATATCGCCCGCTGATGTAGGGCAGGAGCCTCGGAAGAAGAAACGGCCCGATCGTCGGGATCACCCCGAGGGCGAGCTGACCGGTCAAAGGCAGGGCTGCCCTCGCACCCATCTCGATGAGCGCCTCGGCCTCCTGGAGAAGATGGCGCGCCCGCTCGGCGATCTGGAGACCGGCCGGTGTGATGAAGACGGTCCGCTTCGTGCGCTCGGCCAGCGTGACGCCGAGCACGGCTTCGAGTTCCCTGATGCCAACGCTGAGCGTCGACTGGGTCACCCCGCATGCATCCGCCGCCCGTCCGAAATGGCTGTGATCCGCCAGGGCGACGAGATAGCGCAGCTGCCTCAGATTCGGGAGCGGCTTCACCGGCAATCGTTTCCTTCGATAACTGAAGCCAGAATAATTCATTTCTACGAACTTACGCAATATCGTATATGAGGCGCAGAGCAATATTCGAAGGAGGATCATCTGATGGGCCCGAAGCCAGCTTCCTATCCAGTCGATCTCTCGGTCAGTCCAGACGTAACGCCGTTTTTCGACGAGGCGACCAACACCATCAGCTACGTCGTCAAGGACCCGGCCTCCAAGGCGTGCGCCATTGTCGATTCGGTGATGGACATCGACTACGCCGCCGGCCGGATCGCCTACGAGTCCGCCGATGAGATAATCGACTTCGTCACCAGGAATGGATTGACCGTCGAGTGGCTGATCGAGACGCACGTCCACGCCGACCATCTTTCGGCCGCGCCCTACATCCAGGCGAAGCTCGGCGGCAAGCTGGGCATCGGCGACCGCATCACCATCGTCCAGGACACCTTCGGCAAGATCTTCAACGAAGGCACCGAGTTTCAGCGGGACGGCAGCCAGTTCGACCGGCTGTTCCAGGACGGCGACACCTACACGATCGGGACGATGAATGCGTTCGCCATGCACACGCCCGGCCACACGCCCGCATGCATGACCCATGTCGTCGGCAATGCCGCCTTCGTGGGCGACACCCTGTTCATGCCCGACAGCGGAACGGCTCGCGCCGATTTCCCGGGTGGGGATGCACACGAACTCTATCGCTCCATCAAGAAGGTGCTCGCCCTTCCTCCTGAGATGCGCCTGTTCATGTGCCACGACTATGGTGCCGACGGCCGGCGGGAAATCCGATGGGAAACCACGGTCGGTGAGGAGCGCGCGCACAACAAGCACGCGCGCGACGGCATCAGCGAAGACGAGTTCGTCGCCATGCGGACGGCCCGCGACGCGACCCTCGCCATGCCCAAGCTCATCATTCCGTCGATCCAGGTGAACATGAAGGCCGGCGAACTGCCTGCGCCCGATGCCAGCGGCAAGCGCTTCCTCAAGGTTCCCATCGACGCTCTCTGACTGCCGGATATCCGCAGCAGAATCACCCCGCACCCCGCTCAACCACAACGAAAAGGACAACCCTATGAGCTGCTCCGATACCAGACCCCAGCCGACGCCGACGGCCAGCGAGAGCCCGGCGCCAAGCGCCGCCACTTCGTCGTACGCATCGACCGAGCCAACCGGCTCCGCGGCCATGCCCCGCATCAACGAACCGGCGCCAGCCTTCAAGGCCAACACGACGCATGGCGAGCGCTCGCTTGCGGACTATAAAGGGCGCTGGCTCGTGCTGTTCTCCCACCCGGCCGATTTCACGCCTGTGTGCACCACCGAGTTCATCGGCTTCGCCAAGGCTGCCAACGCGTTCAAGGCGCTCGATTGCGAATTGCTCGGTCTCTCCATCGACAGCATCTTCTCGCATCTAGCCTGGGTCAGGAACATCAAGGAGAAGTTCGAGGTCGATATCCCGTTCCCGATCATCGAGGATCTGTCGATGACGGTCGCCAGGGCCTACGGCATGATCCATCCGGGCGCCTCCGACACCTCCGCCGTGCGCGCGACCTTCATCATCGATCCCAATGGCATCCTGAGGGCCATGGTCTACTACCCGATGACCAACGGCCGCAGCGTCGCGGAGATCCTCCGCCTCGTGAAAGCGCTCCGCACCAGCGATGCCCATTCCGTCGCCACCCCGGAGGCCTGGCAGCCCGGCGAGAAGGTTCTGGTCGGTGCACCGAAGACCGTCGAGGCCTGCGAGAGCCGCATGAAGGACGGCCTCGAGACGACAGACTGGTACTTCTCCATGAAGTCCGTCGCCTGACAATCAGCTTCGGGACGTTCCCCAAAGGGACGTCCCGACATTGTTGCCTCCGGCGACAAGAGCGGCCTCGACGGGGCGGAAGCCCGCAAGGACGGATGCGGCCGAAGAAATGGGCCGACGCGCGAGAAGCATCGCGCCGAAGCGAGCATCGGTCTCTCACCGGGCGAGCTCATCACGAAAAGCAACCTCGGAGGCTGAAGCGCTTGCTTGCCCCGTCAATGGCCGAACGGCGCCGATTCAATTGAGATGTTCAACGAGCGAGTGTAGCCGCATATGTCTGTCACAACCGATCGCAATATCGTTCATATAGAGGAGAGTGGTCACGGCCCCTACGGTCAGTTCGTCAGCATCGGTCACCATGTCCTCGGCGCGGACGAGCCGCAGGCGCTTGGTGGCGAGGACACCGGCCCTGATCCCTTCGAGTTCGTCATGGCCGGTCTTGGCGCCTGCACGGCCATGACCATCCGCATGTACGCGAGCAGAAAGAACTGGCCGCTTGAAAACGTCCAGGTATCCGTCCAGCACGTGCGCGCCACGGGCGTCTCTTCAGATACCAGGCCGCACGCCATGGAACGACGCATCGTGCTCGTCGGTCCGCTCACCGACGAGCAGCGCGACGCCCTCATCAAAATAGCGCAAAAGTGCCCGGTCGGTCTCGCCCTCGAGGCCGGGATCGAGGTGCTCACGGTCGAGGCGAGCGGAGTGAGTTGAACGGTCTCTACC
The DNA here is from genome assembly GCF_014196925.1 of Chelatococcus caeni. Taxonomy (GTDB): domain Bacteria; phylum Pseudomonadota; class Alphaproteobacteria; order Rhizobiales; family Beijerinckiaceae; genus Chelatococcus_A; species Chelatococcus_A caeni. Next base: position 42,173 of record NZ_JACIEN010000013.1, read on the forward strand.
AAGGCGAATTCAGGGCTCTTCTCGACCGCGCCAACCTACCGCTCCATAGTTGCACGATCGGCGTTCGTGTCGAAGACGCCATGGGGTGGGGCAAGCAGCAGCGACGGCCCATTCAGATCGAACACCTTCGCCATCCCCGCCGCATCCGTGCTGACCCACTCTCAGGCAATCAAGCGTGGCCATTTTCATCTCGGTTCGGCGATGCTGGCGCAGCATGTAGCCGGAGAACACCCAGCCGCTGACCGCATCGGCACCACGGTAGACGACCGTGTCGACGAAGTTCTTAGTCTTGTATTTGTCGGCTGTCGGCACCGAAATTAAAAGGCATCTCGCGACCGGGGCGCACAAGCGCGTATTCTCCGACGTGCGGATAACCATGCCTATGCCTGCCCCCGATGGTGATAGGTGAGCGCCGAACTCCGCCTACAGTCGCCATCCGCCCCCGGGACCACCATAGGAACCGTTGTAGTAGATCAGATGGCGGATGCTGTCGGGATAGAGCGAGGCATGGTGGTCGAGTCACTGCGACCCCGTCGTCCAGCCACGCCATCATGCCGCCTATCCCCTCGGCATGATTGCGCTGTGTCGACGGTCGCCGGGTTTGGTAGATCTTCTCAGAAGAAGAGCTGTGATTTGGCAATGTCTCGGCAATGCGGCGCGTCATAGAGCCTCGACTACCGGTCTGCGCGGGTTTGCTTGGCCAGTTCGCGTGCAAAGCTGATCAGGCGCTGCAGGCTCGGATTGTCATTTGCAGGAGACCAGACGGCGCTGAAAGGAACAATATCCGCCTCTGCGC
>NZ_JACIEN010000014.1 GCF_014196925.1 Chelatococcus caeni
AGCGCATCGACGTGTCCGAGGCCATGATCCACGTCGCCATGGGAAGCCTGCTGCTGCGCAGGATCAGCCACTGACACCATTCTCAAACGGACTCTAAGACGGGAACTCACCGTTGCCTCGAACAACGGAGAGCCACAGATGCTGATTTCGACCTGGAAGCTGGCAGACATTCACCGGAACCATCAGGGCGCGGGTGCCTGCGGTCATCGTCCGTCCCGGTCCGCGATCGTCGCAACGCGGCGTCAGCTCCTGATCGGAGCTCTCAGCGTCGCGGCCGCTACCAGCCTTGCCGTTCCTGCCGGGGCCGCGGTCCTGACCGTCACCAACCTCGACCAATACCGAGGCGGTCTTGCACGCCTCGCTCCGCGCTACCGGACCGCGCTCGTCGACATTGGCGCGGAATGGTGCGCCTTCTGCAAGACCATTGATCAGAAGATCCTCCCGGACCCCGGCGTCCGGCGAGCCATGGAGCGAATTGCGCTGATCAAGGTCGACGTGACCAGAATGGGCCAGTCCAGCCGCGAGCTCCTTCGATACCTGCGCGCCGACGGGCCCCCAACGCTCTTCGTCGTGCAGACTGCGAGCGGACGTGAATTCTCAGGCACGCGATCCGTCGGAGCCTTTCGAGCGAGTGACCTCGTCCGGCGCCTGCGCCCGTTCGCCTGACATCGATACCGGTTTCAAGACATGCGGGAGCTTGATTGAGATCAACGCGTGCGTTGGGTCGCTCATGATACTTACATAATTACTGAAAGTAATGGGGCGGATCGTGAAACTGTTCATCAAGCTGGCGCTATTCGCGATCTGCGGACTTGGAATCTCCTATGCCTTCGCGATTTCCACCCCCTATTGGTTCAAGCCGAAGGCCGAGGCGCATGTCGACGTCACCGATGCCGCCCTGATCCGCCAGGGCGCGTATCTCGCGCGCGCAGGCGACTGCATCGCTTGCCACACCGCCCCTGGCGGCAAACCCTTCGCCGGCGGCCTCGGCATGCAGACGCCGATGGGCACGATATATTCGACCAACATCACGCCCGATGCTCAAACGGGTATCGGCGGCTACAGCTACGGCGACTTCGAGCGGGCCGTACGAAAAGGCATCCGGCCCGACGGCACGCACCTCTACCCCGCCATGCCCTACGTCTCCTATGCTGTCGTCAAGGACGAGGACATCAAGGCGCTCTACGCCTACTTCATGTCGAGCGTCGAAGGGGTCCGGCAGGACAACCAGCCGACCACCATGCCTTGGCCGCTCAGCATGCGCTGGCCGCTTGCCTGGTGGCAGCTCATATTCGCCCAGCCCCGCGACTTTGCCGCGACGACCACCGATCCGCAGCTCGTGCGCGGCGCCTATCTTGTCGAGGGCCTCGCCCATTGCGGCGCCTGCCATACGCCACGCGGCATCGCGTTTCAGGAAACGGCCCTCGCCGATGGCCCGAACAGCCGATTTCTGTCGGGCTCCGTCCTGGAGGGCTGGTACGCCAAGAACCTTCGCGATGAAGACACTGGCCTGTCGACCTGGACGGTCGATGAGATCGTCGATTTCCTGAAGACTGGCCGCAATGCCAAGACGGCGGCCTTCGGCTCGATGTCCGATGTCGTTGAGCATTCCACCCAGTATCTTGCGGCCGACGACCTGACGGCGATCGCCACCTACCTCAAATCGCTGAACGCCCGCGACGGACGCAGCCCGACATGGCAGCCGAAGGAGGATCTCACCACCGCGGCCCTCAAGGCCGGCGATTTCAGCGCCCCCGGCGCCATGTCCTACGTCGAGCACTGCGCGACCTGCCACCGGATGGACGGCAAGGGCGCGCCGCGCATCTATCCGGCGCTCGCCGGAAACTCGATGGTCTTTGCCGATGATCCAAGCTCCCTCATCCAGGTGACGCTTGCCGGCGGGCGCATGCCCCGCACCCCGCATGACACCATGGCCTTCACCATGCCCGGCTTCGCTCACCTGACGAACCGCGAGGTCGCGGCGATGCTGAACTTCATCCGCAATGGCTGGGGCAATCACGGCAGCGAGATCACCGAGGCCGACATCTCGCGCATGCGTCATGAGATCGCGCGAAAGCCGAAGCACTACGTACCGGGAGAACAAGAATGACCAACCGCTCCCTCATCTTGACCGGGATCGCGATCGTGGCGATCACCGCAGCGGCCGGCATATTTGCGCTAACGCACCAGCGCACGCTGGATGCCCCGGTTAACGACGCAATCGCGATCCTGGACGCTACCGGCGCCCGCATCGGCGACTATCGCATTCCGCCGGACAGTTCGATCGCGCAAGAGCCGAATGCGGTTGCCATCATGCTTGGCAAGCGGCTGCTGAACGAAACCGCGCGCCTGCTTCCCATCAATGTCGGCAACGGGCTCAACTGCAACTCCTGCCACATGGCTCAAGGCAAGCTCTCCGACGCCAACACCTACATCAATACAAGCAATTTCTATCCCGCCGTCATGCCCCGCGCCGGGCGCGCGGTCGATCTCGTCACGCGCATCAACGGCTGCTTCCAGCGATCGATGAACGGCAAGCCTCTCGCAGAGGACAGCTCCGAAATGCAGGCAATGGTCGCCTATATGGACTGGTTGCGGCAGGACGTGGCCAAAGGCGCCAGGGTTGCGGTCCGCAACGCCGGGCCGATCGACGACACCCTGATACCGGATCCCGAGAGAGGCCAGGCGATCTACGCCGCCCAGTGCGCCTCATGCCATGGCGCCAATGGGCAGGGCATGAAAGACCAGTCCGGCAACTATATCTTCCCGCCGCTCTGGGGTGACGAATCGTTCAATATCGGCGCCGGCATGGCGAGAACTTACAAGGCGGCGCAGTTCGTCAAATATGCGATGCCGCCGGCCATGAACCTGATACCACCGCTCGGAACGGGCGGCGTCCTCTCCGATCAGGATGCCGTCGATGTTTCGGAATACTTCACCCACATGCCCCGTCCCGATTTCGCCGGAAAAGTGCACGACTGGCCCACAGGCAACAAGCCGAAGGACGCGCGTTATTAGAACATGTCTTTTTCAAGGCTGAACCTGGTTTCTTAAGGTTGCCTTAAGCTTGGTTTCCGAGCGCTGACCCCATGCGCCTGCCGCAAGAGCCAGGCCGCAAAGGGGGAGGGGTTAGCGCATGGTGACGATGGGACTGTTGTTGGCGTTGAGCTTCGCCGTGTCGCTGCTCGCGCTCGCGTTCCTGATCTGGGCGATCAGCAACAAGCAGATCAAGCTCGACCAGCAAGACGCCAAGGTGATCTTCGCCGCGGGCGACGAGAACCACCTCGACAGCCCCGACGCCGAGCAATCACCCGCCAGGCGACATTACTTCGACACCGTCACCACCGGCATCGACCACATCTCCATGAGGCCGGCGGCCGTCCTTCTCGTCGCGGCCACCCTATGGCTGCTCGTCGGTTCGGCCTTCGGCCTCATCGCCTCGCTGAAGCTGCATTGGCCGGACTGGCTTTCCGCCTACGCACCGCTCACCTTCGGCCGCGTCCGCACGCTACACCTCAACCTTGTCATCTACGGGTGGCTGTCGCAGGCCGGCATCGCCGCGATGATCTGGATTTTGCCGCGCATCTTCCACACGCCGCTGCGCGCGCCCCGGATGCCGATCATCGGAGCGGTCCTCTGGAACATCGCCGTGGCGCTGGGAGCCGTCGCGATCGCCAACGGCTGGACGGATGGCGAGGAGTGGCTGGAAATTCCCTGGCAGCTCGACATGCTGCTGGCGCTGGCCGGCGTCTTCTTCGTCATCCCGCTGGTGAAGACGACGCTCGCCCGGGAGGTCCACCACATCTATGTGAGCGGCTGGTACTTCCTCGCGGGAATCCTCTGGTTCCCCTGTCTCTTCGTCATTGCAAACCTGCCCATCCATTCGGGCGTCGAAGAGGCCACGGTGAACTGGTGGTTCGCTCACAATGTGCTGGGCCTCTGGCTGACGCCGCTCGGCGTGGGAACAGCCTACTACTTCATTCCGAAAATCATCGGCAAACCGATCTATTCCTATTCCGTCTCACTGCTTGGATTCTGGGGCCTCGCACTCTTCTACAGCCAGGTGGGCATCCATCATCTGATCGGCGGACCGGTGCCGACCTGGGTCGTGACGCTCTCCATCGTTCATTCGGTGATGATGTTCATCCCGGTGATCGCGGTGGCCATCAACCAGCATGTCACGGTCGCCCGCAATCTCTGGGCCCTGAAAGAATCGCTGCCGTTGCGTTTCATATCCTTCGGCGCCGTCATGTATACGCTGGCCTCGTTCCAGGGTTCGATCGAGGCGCTGCGCTCGGTCAACACGGTCACGCATTTCACGCACTATACGGTCGGGCACGCCCATCTCGGAGCCTACGCCTTCGTGACGATCGTCATGTTCGGCGCGGCCTATCACATGCTGCCGCGCATGACCGGCCGGGCCTTCCTGTGGCCGGCTCTGATCAACGCGCATTTCTGGCTGATCGTCGTCGGCTTCGCGATCTACTTCTTCGGGCTTTCGATCGGCGGCGTGCTGCAGGGCCTCGCCATGCTCGATGCGACACGCCCGTTCTCTGACAGCGTCATCCTCACGATCCCTTATCTCGAGGCGCGCAGTCTCGGCGGCAGCCTTATGACGCTTGGCCACATCCTCTTCGCCGTCAATGTCGCCGCCATCCTCATTCCGCGCCGGGCATCGGCGGCCGCACGCGTGGTGCCCGCCGAATGAACCGCTATCTTCCCCTTTCGATCATCGCGCTCGGCATCCTGGCTTTCGCAACCTTGCTGCTTGTCATCGCGCCGGGCATCCAGATCGGCCGTCACGACGCTCCGCCTGGTCTGGAGCCCTATACCGAGCAGCAATTGCGCGGCCGCCAGGTCTACGTGTCGCTCGGCTGCGTCTACTGTCACAGCCAGCAACCGCGATCGCCCGACCAGGCGCCCGACGGCGCACGGGGCTGGGGACGTCCGGCCATTGCCGCGGATTACACCTACGATGCGCCCCATCAGCTCGGGACAATGCGCACCGGACCCGATCTCCTGAACGTCGGCGCAAGACTGCCGTCACGGGACTGGCACCTGGCCCATCTCTATCAGCCGCGCGCCATCTTCGACTGGAGCATCATGCCGGCCTATCCTTTCCTCTTCGAGGTCAAGGGTGCCCCCGATCCCGGCGACGTTGTCGTCTCCATGCCTTCCGGCTTTGGGCCCGAAGCAGGCGTTATCGTCGCCAAGCAGGACGCGCTTGATCTCACCGCCTACCTGCTGTCCCTCGACCGTACCTATCCGGCGCCCGCCGACGCCATTCGCGACGATGGCTACCGCCGTCCGGAGGGCACGCCATGACCGCTGACAAAAAGCAGGAAGCGGAGCGCTCTTCTCGCATCGACGAAACCTTCGAGCCCTACGAACTGCACGGCAAGATGCCATGGCCGCTGATCGCGTTCGCCGTCGGACTCGGTCTCTGGGGCGTTGCCACGCTGTTCGAGACGCGAGAGGACGTTGTTGGCGCTCAGGCGGAGCGCGTCGCTCGAAGCCATACGGAAACCGGCGTGGCGACTGAACCCGGCGCGCCGCTCTTCCTCGCCCGGTGCTCGACATGTCATCAGCCGGACGGCTTGGGCGTGCGCGGCGCCATCCCTCCGCTTGCCGGCTCTGCCTTCGTCGCTCACGGGCCGGAGCTTGTCGCAACGATCCTGCTGCGCGGCATTGATGGACCGATCCGTGTTGGCGACCATGTCTTCAACGGGCACATGCCGAGCTTCTCCAGTGTGCTCGCGGATGTCGAAATCGGCGAGCTCGCAACCTATGTCGCACGTCGCTTCGGCACGTCGTCCGACAGTCTCAACGCTCCGGATGTGGCCATGCTGCGCGATCGTGTCGCCGGCAGCGGCAGCTTCAAGGGCGGGGCCGAGATTGCGTCGTCCACCGACCTCGATCTGGGCCATCAGCCGGCCTTCGTCCCTGCGACCGCCGTGTCGCTCACCCCGGAAGTGTCCGCGCTGGTCTTCACCGGCCGCGGCGAGCAATGGGCTTGCGCAAGCTGTCACGGCGATCTCGGCCAGGGCAAGGAGAATACCCCGCGCCTCGCCGGCCTTTCCGCCGATTACATCGTCAAGCAGCTCGGCGACTTCGCGGCGGGCCGTCGCCTCAACGAATCCATGCGGTTGATCGTGGCCTCGCTGTCCGATGAGGAAAAGCGCCAGCTCGGCGACTATTACGCCGCGCTACGCGTGCCATCGAACGCCCGGCCCGATCTCGGCGGGAGCCTCGCGCGCGGCGAGGCTCTCGCGCTTCATGGCGACTGGAGCCGCAACGTCCCGGCCTGCTTCTCCTGTCATGGGCCCTCCGGCTTCGGCGTCGCACCCGAATTCCCGCCGATCGCCGCCCAGCATGCCGCCTACACCGCGAGCCAGCTTGCGGCATGGGCCGGGGGCCGTCGCAACAATTCTCCGCTCGATCTGATGGGGCGGATCTCACGCGAACTCAGCGACGCCGATCGAAGGGCCGTGGCCGACTACCTCGCCTCCCTCCCTCCAGTGCCAGCAGGAGACGACACCCAGATCGCGGAAATCGGAGAACATCCATGACAGAGCCTGCGGAGAGCCTTGCCGCCAAACCAGCCGATCCTCAGAGAGGGCGGATTGCACGATGGTGGATCCACGCAGCCGGCGCTGGCATCATCGCCGCCGCCCTGGGAGCGCTCGCCTACGAAAGCGGCATCATCCCAGGACGACAAACGTCGCAGCAAGTCGCCGGGCCTGCCACGGCTGGCTTCTTCCAGCCTCCGGCCGACGACCAGATTCCCGACGACGAGTTCGGCGCCGCCATCCGTCGGGGGCAGGCGATCTTCATGAACACCTCGACCAATGCATCCCAATATGTGGGCAACGGCCTGTCCTGTTCGAACTGCCATCTCGGCGCCGGCCGCCAGCCATTCTCCGCCCCGATGTGGGCTGCCTGGGGCCAGTATCCCCGCTACCGGTCGAAGAACAACCAGATCAACACGATGGAAGATCGCGTGCAAGGGTGCTTCACCTTCTCCATGAACGCCCAACACTCGGTTGCCGGTGGGCCTCCGCCGCATGGCGATGACATCTATCGCGATCTTCAAAGCTACTTCTACTGGCTTGCCAGCGGCGCCCCCAACAACGAGCTGATGAGCGGCGCCGGATTTGGCAGAGTGGCCAGGACCGAGCTCGGCTACTCTCCCGAGCGCGGCGCCCAAGTGTTCGCGGCCAACTGCGCCGTCTGCCACGGTGCCGAGGGTCAGGGCCAGATGGACATCAACGATCGCTATGTCTTTCCGCCGCTCTGGGGTCCGAATTCCTACAATTGGGGTGCCGGCATGGCCCGCATCGACACGGCTGCGGCCTTCATCAAGCACAACATGCCATTGTCCCAGCCCGGCCGGCTGACCGATCAGGAGGCGTGGGACGTCGCCGCCTATATCAACAGCTTCGAGCGTCCGAAGGATGCGAGACAGCAGGGGCGCACGATCGAGGAAACGCGCCGACTCTACCACGATGGCGATGAGATCTATTACGGACAGGTCGTCAACGGCGTGCTTCTGGGCGTCGGCACCCCCGATCCGGTGCGGCCGGTCGGCGCCGTGGACTGACCGCCATGCGCCGGCTCGTCGCGGTCGAGGGCATGGCATGCGGCGGCTGCGCGCGCGGGCTGGAAAAGCGTCTCAGCCAACTCGAAGGCGTCAACAGCGTCGGCGTCCACCATCTGACCGCATCCATGCTGGTCGATTGGGACGAGGCGAGGACATCGATCGCCAAGATCGCGTCCGTCGTCTCGAGCGCCGGGTATGCCCTGGTCGACCGGCATCAGCCCGACGAACTATCGGCAATGCTTTCTGGAGATATTCGCCGGCTGAGCCTTCGCCTTGCCGTCGCCGTGATGGCAGGGATGTGGTCGATGGCGCTCGCCGTCGTACTCTACGTCTCCGACATCGATGCGACAGTCGCCTGGTGGATCGCGCTCGCCTCCGGCGTCCTGGCGCTGCCGGTCCTGCTCTGGGCGGGAGCTGGCATCTTCTGGATGGCCTTCCGATCAGTCCGACTGCGTACGCCCACCATGGATCTGCTGATCGCCTTGGGCGCCGGCGGCGCATTTGCTCTCTCTCTGGTGTCACTCGCGTCCGGATCATCGCATGTCTATTTCGACACCGCGACAATGCTGATCACGCTTCTCCTTCTCGGGCGTCTCGTCGATCTGATCACCAGGCGCAGCGCAATCGATGCGTTGAAGGCTCTCGAAGAGGCTTCCGTGGAGACGGCCGTAAGACGCACCGCTTCGGGGAACAAAGTTGTCCCATGCAGTGAGGTCGAGATCGGCGATCGGGTCGTCATCGACGCCGGCGCGGCGATCAGTGTCGACGGGATCATCCAGGAGGGCCGGAGCCTCATCAACCGCGCGGTCCTGACAGGTGAAAGCCATCCGCTTCCGGTCGGCGCCGGGCAACGCGTCGAGGCGGGCGCGATCAATCTCGAAAGGCGCCTCATCGTTTCGGTCGACCGTGCCCATGGAGATCGCGACCTTGATCGTATGGGCGGCGCGATCATGCTGGAGCTTGCCCGGCGCGGCACGCTCGCCTCACGCGCCGACCGTCTCGCCGGCGTGCTGAGCTGGGGAATCCCGGGATTGGCGCTGCTCACTGCGGTCACGCTGCCGCTCGCAGGGGTCGCGGGAGCAGACGCCATTCTGAGGGGGCTGACGGTGCTTGCCGCAGCCTGCCCGTGCGCTTTGTCGATCGCCGCGCCGCTTGCACAGGCGCGCGCGGCCGGCATCGCGGCGAGACTCGGCCTGCGGCTCCGGGATCCTGTCGCTTTTGAATCGCTCGCCCAGCCGGCAACAGCCATCTTCGACAAGACGGGTACTCTGACCACAGGCCTCCCCTCAGTGGTTGAGGTCGCTGCTGCCAAGGGCTGGAGCAAAGACGATGTGCTGCGGCTTGCTGCAATTGCCGAAACCGGGATCGATCATCCTCTGGCGCGGGCGATCGTCGCACGACACGGCCGTGAAGAAGGCGCGGGCGGGACGCGGCGGGAACGCAGCGCCGAGGCAAGGGATCGCGACGGTCGTTGCATCAGCGTCTATGGAATCGATCGCGACGACGGCATGACCTCGCTTGCCGTGAGCCTCGACGATGTCGTCATCGGCTCCCTCGGCCTCGCCGATGCTCCCACCGGCCAAGCGCGCGGGACCGTCGACCGGTTCCGGGAGATGGGTATCGACATGTGGATTGCGTCCGGAGACGGCGGCGGTCCGACGTTGCGGGTCGCGAAGGCTCTCGGTATTCCCGCGCCCCGCGTCCGTTACGGCTGCACGCCGGCAGACAAGGTCGAGCTCGTGAAAGCCGCAACCGCTCCTGTTCTCTTCGTCGGGGATGGCGTTAACGACGCTCCGGCGCTCGCCGCCGCCGATTGCGGCATTTCCGTTGCCGGTGCCCATAGCGCCGCTGCGCGAACCGCGGACGTGGTCATCGTCAAAGGCGGCATCGATCAGCTCGTGTCTGCGATCGCGCTTGCCCGTCGCACGGTATCAATCACCCGACAAAACCTGGGCCTCGCCATCGTCTACAACCTGTTGGCCGTTCCGTTGGCAATTGCAGGCACGCTGTCTCCTTCCCTGGCGGCGCTCGCCATGCTCGCGAGTTCGTCGTCGGTCGCGTTCAACAGCTTGCGCTTAGAACTATCAGGAACGTCCGCCGTGCCGGCAAAAGCGGCGCCCCAGTCCGCAGAACTCTGCGACGAGCCGTTGGTTAGGCGCGGTTAGAGTGCCGCTTCGTGGGCGGCCTGCGAATAGAGCTTCGTCACCGACAAGATGCGAGATACTCGGTTCCAATCTTCGCGAAGATCGCCAGCCGACGTACCCAGGACGAGCAGGTGAGCCCGCAAGCTTAAGAGCCGGTCAAGGATCGATGATCCGTCAACGCAGTCGCGCGAAGTTGGCGGCGCCCTCGATCACATGCTCTCGTTTCTGACTCGCTTCCGGCCGCGTCATCTTGAGAAGCATTTGTTCAGGATTGCCGGCGCCGAATACCGCCTCGATGCTGCGCACGCACAAAACAACGGGTTCGCCGGCAAGGCTGTAATAGACCTGCTTGGCCTGACGACGCGTCGTGACCAGCTCAGCCTTGCGGAGCTCGGCGAGCTGCTGGCTGAGCGCTGGCTGCCCGATGCCGGTTGCCGCGTCCATTTCCGTCACCGACTTTTCCCCTTCGAGGAGAAGGGACAGGATCATCAACCGTTGCGATTGCGCGAACTTGCGCAGCTTGTCGGCCGCGGCCTCGGCTTGCGCCCGGGACTGCCATAGCGCCTTCATCCATCTCTCCGGCAGAACCAGTCGGATTCGTGCTGCGCCTTTTCATCGGCCGGCAGGAGAAGCGGCTGCCCCGGCTGCCAATCAGCCGGAGCAAGCTTCTCGCCGGAATGGGTGGCCTGCAGCGCCGCCACCATCCGCAGCATCTCGTCGACCGAACGTCCGATGGTCAGCGGATAGTGCGTGATCGCCCGGATGACGCCCTCCGGGTCGATGAAGTAACTCGCCCGAACTCCCGCGCTGTTCTCCGCCGTCTCGTCGATCATACCGTAGGTGCGACCGACGAGCATGGACGGGTCCTCGATCACCGGAAACGGGATTTCCACCGAAAAGAGCTCACGTATGGAGCGGGCCCAGGCGAGATGCGCATAGAGGCTGTCGACCGACAGACCGAGAAGTGCGCAATCGAGCGCAGCGAAACGATCGTGCGCTTTGGCGAGCGCCACGAACTCTGTGGTGCAGACCGGCGTGAAGTCCGCCGGGTGCGCAAAGAACACCAGCCACCGGCCCTTGTAGTCGGAAAGCCGGATCGGACCTTGGGTGGAACGGGCCTCGAAATCAGGAGCGGCGTCGCCCATACGCAGGGTCGGGGGAGGTATGCGGATCGATACGTCGTTCATCGAAGCCGTGGTCTCGAAAGCGTCACTTACGTGTTTGTCGTATGGCGCGCCGCCTGACGCAATACGATTACACAGTTACATGGTTAGTTGAATAGATAAAAAAGGCGGCGACGCGACCGGCTTCGAAACCCGAGAACGGCCGGTTCCGACCCGGACCAAACTGGGCAACCTCCTTCGACCCAGGCCTTCTATACGGCCCGTCCACGCGGTCCTCGCCGCCTACCTCGCCACGGCTTTCGTCGTCGGAGGGGTTGGCTTCCAATGTCGTCTCAAGGACCGGACCAATTCCGGTGCGCAACACGCTTGAACGTTGCCCGCCAGAGCATCTACGCTGCTACCCGGAACAGCGCGTACAATCGGCCGCCGGAGGCCCCGATGACCTTTATCTGCTTGGCAATTTCGGGCACGTCGGTTGGCCTCATGGGGCGGCCTTCGTGGGACCGCAAGTAAAGATGGTTGCGCCCTCCCGCAACCATCGCTACCAGCTGGCTTCGGCAACGTCGGTCGCCTTGGACAGGACGGCCTCCAAGCGATCGGCAATGATTCCGCACTCTGGAACCGCCAGCCCAAGTGTAGCAGGCATCTGCGATTCGATGAGCAGATCGTGCCTTCTTCGATCGAAGGAGCCAGTGGTCGTGTCCTGCAGACAGCGGATCGTCTTGCCGAGAAGGCGTGGTGGGCGCCAAAACTACGCTGCCATATCCGAAAACGCCCATTCTCGTGCTTACATACTGCTTACACATAGCGGTCGCACAGGCCGTGTAAGCAAAAAGCGCCCCAAGGGCGCTCTTTAAGCATTTGACTTTCTTGAAGAAAACTGGAGCGGGCGAAGGGATTCGAACCCTCGACCCCAACCTTGGCAAGGTTGTGCTCTACCCCTGAGCTACACCCGCATCCATGTCCGGCGGCGATCAGCACCGTCGAGGTCGGCTACATGCCGCAATCCGGAGGACAATGCAAGGGGCAAATTGGGCGTGCTCGACAAAATGCCGCGCCCGGCGCCATCCCGCCTGTGGATGACTTGCGCCCCAACCCTCTCGCCGGCCCGCACGACCCGACCGTGCCCGGTGAGTCCCCGGCCGCCTCGGACGTGAGGCGAACCGGTCGGCCGCCCCGGCCCTCCCGCCTTGCCGCATGCCGGGCCGGTGGGTACAACCGGGACATGGCTGCCACCCCCGACGATCTTTTCGCCTTTCTCGCCGGCCTCGGCATCACGGCGGCGACGACGACGCATCCCCCGCTGTTCACGGTCGCCGAGTCGCAGGCGCTGCGCGGCCTCATTCCCGGGGGGCACACGAAGAACCTCTTTCTCAAGGACAGGAGGGGGCAGCTCTTCCTCGTCGTCGCGCTCGAGGACGCCGCGATCGACCTCAAGGCGCTGCCGGCCGCGGTGGGCGCGAGCGGCAAGTTCTCCTTCGCCAGCGCCGAGCTCCTGAAGGAGCACCTCGGCGTCGAGCCCGGTTCGGTCACGCCCTTCGGCGCCTTCAACGACCGGGACGGCGCCGTCACCATCGTGCTCGACGCCGCCATGCTGGAGAACGAGCGCCTCAACTTCCACCCGCTCGTCAACACGATGACGAGCACCATCGGCCGCGACGACCTTCTCGCCTTCCTGCGCGCCACGGGCCACGAGCCGCTCGTCGTGCCGGCATCGCGCCCCGGGCCGGCGGGCGAGATGCGCCCGGACGATTGCCAGACGCGCATCGCCGCCCCATCTTGAACATGCCGCGGGCAGGAAGGCCCGATCCGCATTCGTCACAAACAGAGGTTTGAATGTTGAACGAACAGCCCGCCGTGGCCGATGCCGGCACCATCAAGGACACGACGACCGCCGACTTCCGGCAGGACGTCATCGCCGAATCCGCGCGCCAGCCCGTGCTGGTGGATTTCTGGGCACCGTGGTGCGGCCCGTGCAAGCAGCTCACCCCCGTTCTCGAGAAGGTGGTCGCGGCAGCCAAGGGCAAGGTCAAGCTCGTCAAGCTCAACATCGACGAGCACCCGCAGATTCCCGGCCAGCTCGGCATCCAGTCGATTCCCGCCGTCATCGCCTTCCAGCGCGGCCAGCCGGTCGACGGCTTCATGGGCGCCCTGCCCGAGAGCCAGGTGAAGGGCTTCATCGAGCGCCTCGTCGGCCCCGTCGGCCCGGCGGCGACGGACGTGATGCTCGAGGAGGCCGCGGCGATGCTCGAGGCCGGCGATGCGACCGGCGCGACCGAGATCTATGCCGCGGTGCTGACGCAGGAGCCGACCAACACGGCCGCCATCGGCGCGCTCGCCAAGCTGCACGTCACCTTCGGCGACATCGAGGGGGCGAAGCGCTTCCTCGCCATGGCGCCGGCGGACAAGGCGAACGACCCGGCGATCGCCGCCGGCCGCGCCGCCATCGAGCTCGCCGAGCAGTCGGCCGAGCTCGGCGACCTCGCCGAGCTCGAGGCGCGCGTCGAGGCGGACCCGCGCGACCACCAGGCACGGTTCGACCTCGCGCTCGCGCTCAACGCCCGCGGCCGGCGCGAGGCGGCGCTCGACCATCTGCTCGAGATCGTGCGGCGCGACCGCAACTGGAACGACGACGGCGCCCGCCGGCAGCTCGTGCAGCTCTTCGACGCCTGGGGGCCGATGGACGAGATGACGATTGCGGGACGCAGACGGCTGTCCTCGCTCCTGTTCGCCTGACAGGGGAGCCAGCAGCCCGGCGGGAGACGACGGCATGGTGATGAACCCGACCTACCGCAGCCCGGCCGAGATGCCGGCCGTCATCCCGCTCTTCCCACTCTCGAGCGTGCTGCTCCTGCCGCGCGGGCAGCTGCCGCTCAACATCTTCGAGCCGCGCTACCTCGCCATGGTCGACGATGCGCTGGCCGGCAGGCGCATCATCGGCATGATCCAGCCCGACGCCGAGGAAGCGGCGCAGACGAGCACGCCGCGGCTCTATGCGGTGGGCTGTGCCGGGCGCATCACCCAACTGGCCGAGACCGGCGACGGGCGCTACCTCATCACGCTGAGCGGCATCGCGCGCTTCCGCGTGCGCGAGGAGCTCACGGTCATGACGCCCTACCGCCAGGCGCGCGTCGACTACGACCCCTTCGCCGTCGACTTCACGCCCCGCGCCGGGGAGGAGGCGGTGGACCGCAACGCGCTCATCCGCACGCTCCGGGACTTCGCCGCCGCCAACGACCTCAAGATCGACTGGAAGAGCATCGAGGAAGCGCCGAACGAGGCGCTCGTCAACGCCCTGTCGATGATGAGCCCCTTCGGCGCCAAGGAGAAGCAGGCCCTTCTCGAGGCGCCCGATCTCAAGGCGCGGGCGGAGACGCTGGTCGCCATCACCGAGATCGAGCTCGCACGCATCGCCGGCGGATCCGAAACGACGTTGCAATAAGCCGCGCCGCATGCGATTCGCTCGGCTGTGACAGGCGTCGAGACGAGGCGAAACGATGAGCGAAGGCCGGAACAACGAGGGGCAGAGCCCGACACGCATGTCGAGCGGCGTCGATCCGAAGCTGCTCGAGATCCTCGTCTGCCCGCTGACCAAGACGACGTTGGAATATGACGCGGCACGGCAGGAGCTGATCAGCCGGCAGGCCAAGCTCGCCTATCCGATCCGCGACGGCATCCCGATCATGCTGCCGGAAGAGGCGCGGCCGCTGGACTAGACGGCCTCATAACCGCCATGCCCGCGCCCGTCGCGGGCATCTCCCGGAAAGCCTATGGTGGCCCCACGGGCGTGGATGGCCGGGACAAGCCCGGCCATGACGACGGGAGGGCCGTCGCGGGAAGGTAAACTGGTAAACTGGCGCGAGCGGCGGCGCCCTCTTCGCCGGCGGGCAGAGCGATCGGGCCGTCAGGCACTACGACGGACGCAACCCCTCACAGCGCCTCGCCGCGCATCAGCCGCGGCACGGCGCCGGTCAGCCCCGCCGCCTCGCGGATGAAGAAGCGCTTGGCGGCCGGCATCCGCTCGACGAGGCCGAGGCCGAGGTCGCGCATGAGGCGCACGGGCAGAAGGTCGTTCGAGAACAGGCGGTTGAGGCCGTCCGTCGCGAGGCCCATGGTCACCGTGTCGAACCGCCGGGCGCGCTCATAGGCGAGGAGCGCCTCCTCGTCGGCGACGTCGCGGCCGAGGCGGCAGGCGTCGATGATCGTCTCCGCCAGCACGGCGACGTCGCGCAGGCCGATGTTGAGGCCCTGGCCGGCGATCGGGTGGACGACGTGGGCGGCGTCGCCGACGAGGGCGAAGCGCCCGGCGACGAAGCGCCGGGCGATGCCGATCGACAGCGGGAAGGCGCGCGCGGGCGACAACAGCGCAATCTCGCCGAGCTCGAGGCCGAAGCGGCGCTCCACCTCCTCGCGCAGGTCCTCGTCCGGCAATTGCAGCAGGTAGTCGGCCGCGTCGGCGCGCTCCGTCCAGACGATGGAGGAGCGGTGCCGGTCGTCCCGCGTCGCAAGCGGCAGGATGGCGAAGGGGCCCGAGGGCAGGAAATGCTCGATGGCGCGCCCTTCGTGCGGGCGCTCGTGGCCGATGGTGGCGACGATGCCGACCTGGTCGTAGCTGCGGCCGACCCAGCCGATGTCGGCCATGTCGCGCAGGCGCGAGCGGGCGCCGTCCGCCGCCACCAGGAGGCCGGCCTCGATGACGGCGCCGGAGGCGGTCGTGACCAAGACGCGCTCCGGCCCGGCCACGAAGCGGGCAATGCCTTCGGCGGCGAGCGTGACCCCCGCTTCGCGGCAGGCGGCGGCGAGGGCGTTGACGAGGTCGTCGTTCTCGACCATGTGCGCGAAGGGCTCGCCGGGCGCCACCTCGCCCGCGAAGCTCAGGATCGAGGGGCGCACCGGGTCGGCGAGGCGGCTGTCGGTGATGACCATGTCGAGGATCGGCTCCGCGCGCTCCGCCACGACGCTCCAGACGCCCAGGGTCTCGAGCATGCGCCGCGCGCCCGCGGCGATGGCCGAGGCGCGGGACGCATCGCCGCCGGGCGCCGGGCGCGCGAGCGCCGGGTCGCAGACGGTGATGTCGAGCCCGCCGGCGCCGCCCCTGGCGAGCGACAGGGCGAGCGCAAGGCCGGCAAGCCCGCCACCGGCGATGACGACGCGCCGGGACGGCGGGATCGCGCGCGTGCCCGCACGCCGCCCTGCGCTGCCCTTGCGTCCGGTGCCTTTCGCTGCGGCCATGCCTTCTCTCCGACGATCTTGACGAACAGGCCCGGCAAGGGCCTCATGCATTCAACCCCCGCGCGCGGGGCTTTGTATCATCGCAGGTGCTGATGCACCTGCCCCGGGACGGACCATGAAGCACGCCATCTCCGATCTGCTCGAAATACTCGATCTCGAGGTGCTGGAACACAACCTGTTTCGTGGTCGCAGCCCGCAGGTGGGGTGGCAGCGCGTCTTCGGCGGGCAGGTCATCGGCCAGGCGCTGGTGGCGGCCACGCGCACGGTCGAGCCGCAGCGCAACGTCCACTCCCTGCACGCCTATTTCCTGCTGCCGGGCGACCCGAAGGTGCCGATCATCTACGAGGTGGACCGCATCCGCGACGGGCGCAGCTTCACGACGCGGCGCGTGGTCGCCATCCAGCACGGGCAGGCCATCTTCTCCATGTCCGCCTCGTTCCATGTGCACGAGCCCGGCCTCGTCCACCAGGTGCCCATGCCGGACGTGCCGGGGCCGGAGGACCTGCCGAGCGACGAGGAGATCAAGGCGCGCGTGCTGCCGCTGATGCCGGACCCGGTCAGGGCCTATTTCGAGCGCGACCGGCCGATCGAATTGAAGCCCGTGGAGTTCCGCCGCTACATGTCGCGCGAGCCGATGGAGCCGCGCTTCAACGTGTGGATCCGCGCCACGGGCCGGCTGCCGGACGATCCGGCCATCCACCAGTGCGTCCTCGCCTATGCGTCCGACATGACGCTGCTCGACACCAGCCTCGTCGCGCACGGGCGAACAGTGTTCGAGCGCACCATCCAGGCCGCGAGCCTCGACCATGCCCTGTGGTTCCATCGCCCCTTCCGGGCGGACGAATGGCTGCTCTATTCGCAGGACAGCCCCTCGGCCGGCGACGCCCGCGGCTTCTCGCGCGGGCTCATCTTCTCGCGCCATGGCGAGCTCGTCGCCTCTGTGGCCCAGGAGGGGCTGATCCGCCCGCGGGACGACCTCGCCTGAGGCGATTTGCCTAATTTTTAGGCAGTTATCTGCCGCATTGCGCCTGCCTAAAGTGCAGGCAGGCCGATTCGCGCCCTCCTGAGGACGGCGGCAGCCCGAATCCGCGGGTTGGCACGCGGCTTGTTTCGTCCCTCCCGGTACTTCACGGGGCCCGTACGCCGGGCCTGCTCGGGGTCAAGGGGAAACGGGACATGAAAATCGTGATGGCGATCATAAAGCCGTTCAAGCTGGAGGAGGTGCGCGATGCGCTGACCGCCATCGGCGTGCACGGCCTCACCGTGACGGAGGTGAAGGGCTACGGCCGGCAGAAGGGGCATACCGAGATCTACCGCGGCGCCGAATATGCGGTGAGCTTCCTGCCCAAGCTGAAGATCGAGGTGGCCGTGCCCGCCGACCTTGCCGGCAAGGTCGTCGACACCATCGCCGACACCGCCCGCACCGGCCAGATCGGCGACGGCAAGATCTTCGTCTACA
Organism: Chelatococcus caeni; assembly: GCF_014196925.1. GTDB lineage: Bacteria > Pseudomonadota > Alphaproteobacteria > Rhizobiales > Beijerinckiaceae > Chelatococcus_A > Chelatococcus_A caeni. The sequence goes on from NZ_JACIEN010000014.1 coordinate 17,560, forward strand.
GCATCGAGAAGGCCGTGCGCATCCGCACCGGCGAGACCGACGGCGATGCCCTCTGAGCCCCGCAATCCAGGAGTTCGAACGATGACGTTCAAGCGCTATGCAGGGGTCGGAGCCGGCGCCCTCGCCCTTTCCCTTGTCCTTGCGCTGCCGGCGCTGGCCCAGACCGCCGCCCCCGAGGCGGCGACCGAGGCGCCCGCTGCAGCCGCAGAGTTCGCCTCCGCCAAGGACACCGCCTTCATCTTCAACACGCTGCTGTTCCTGATGGGCGGCTTTCTCGTCATGTGGATGGCCGCGGGCTTCGCCATGCTCGAGGCCGGCCTCGTGCGGACGAAGAACGTCTCCATGCAGTGCCTGAAGAACGTGGCGCTCTATTCCATCGCCGGCATCATGTACCTCCTCGTCGGCTACAACCTCATGTACACCAACGTCGACGGCGGCTTCTTCGGCTCCTTCGGTGTCTACGGCTGGCCGGCCTCCGGCACCGCCAACGAGGGCGACTATGCCGTCGCCTCCGACTGGTTCTTCCAGATGGTGTTCGTCGCCACTGCCGCCTCGATCGTCTCCGGCACGCTCGCCGAGCGCATCAAGCTGTGGCCCTTCCTGCTCTTCACCGTCATCCTGACGGGCTTCATGTATCCCATCACGGGATCGTGGAAGTGGGGCCAGGGCTGGCTCGATGCCATGGGCTTCTCGGATTTCGCGGGCTCGACCATCGTCCACTCGGTCGGCGGCTGGGCGGCGCTCGCGGGCGCGCTCGTGCTCGGCGCGCGCCGGGGCAAGTACGGGCCTGACGGCGCGGTCCACCCGCTGCCGGGCTCGTCCATGCCGCTCGCCACGCTCGGCACCTTCATCCTCTGGCTCGGCTGGTTCGGCTTCAACGGCGCCTCGCAGCTCGCCATGGGCACCAACTCCGACGTCTCGGACATCTCGCGCATCTTCGCCAACACGAATCTCGCCGCCTGCGGCGGTGTCGTCGCCGCCATCCTGCTGACGCAGGTGATCTACAAGAAGGTCGACATCACGATGGCGCTCAACGGCGCCCTCGCCGGCCTCGTCTCGATCACGGCCGAGCCGCTGACGCCTGGCCCCGTGACGGCGATCATCATCGGCGCCATCGGCGGCGTCATCGTCGTCTTCGCGGTGCCGATGCTCGACAAGCTGAAGATCGACGACGTCGTCGGCGCGATCCCGGTGCATCTCCTCGCCGGCATCTGGGGCACGCTCGCCGTGCCGCTGACCAACGGCGAGACGAGCTTCGGCACGCAGATCATCGGCATCCTCGCCTATGGCGTGTTCACCTTCGGCGTCAGCCTCGTCGTCTGGTTCATCCTCAAGGCGACCATGGGCATTCGCGTCAGCGCCGAGGAAGAGGCGCTTGGCCTCGACAAGGCCGAGATCGGCGTCGAGGCCTATCCGGAGTTCAGCGGCAGCGGCATGCGCAGCTGACCCGCCCCTGACGCCCGAGAACCAGAAGGCCGCGCCCCGCAAGGGCGCGGCCTTTTCCTTGTCCCCTGCCATCGCGGCCGCCGCACAAGGTTAACGGGGGTTTAACTCGCGGCCGGCTAGGGTAAGGCATCGGTCGTCCCGGCCCAGCCGGGCGGCCGGGAGCCGTCTCATCCCAGCCCGGTTGCCGCCATGCGAACGAGCCGCCACTCCCTGTCGCAAGCCGACGAACTGTCGGACGCCATGCGCCGCTTCTTTGCCCGTCGCGCGGCGGAGATGAGCGGGCTCGGGCTCGTGGCGCTGGCGCTCGCCTTCGGCCTCGCCCTCGCCACCTGGTCGGTCGAGGACCCGAGCCTCACCCACGCCACCAACGGGCCGGTGAAGAACCTTCTCGGTCCGCTCGGCGCCGTCATCGCCGATCTCGGCATGCAGATCCTCGGCATGGGCGCCATCGTCTTCGTCGTGCCGGTGGTGATCTGGGGCCTGCAGCTCATGGGGCGGCGGCGCCTCGAGCGGCTGGCGCTGCGCATCGGGCTGTGGCTCGCCGGCACGGCCGCGGCGGCCGCCGTCGCCAGCGCCATGCCGGCCACCACCTCCTGGCCGCTGCCGAGCGGCCTCGGGGGCGTCGTCGGCGACGGGCTGCTCTTCGGGCTGCGCAGCACCCTCGGCCTGACCAGCGGCCCCGGCGCCGCCATCATCACGCTCGTCTATGCCGGCATCGCCATCCTCGCGCTGACGGCCGCCTGCGGCTTCGGCTTCCCCGAGACGGCGGATGACGACGATGACGAGGAGCTCGCACCACGCCGCTCCTCGCGCCGGGCGCATGCGGATGATTTCGAGGATGACGGCGCGGACGAGCCCGGCTGGGGCATCGTGTCGCTCGGCGCCCTCGTGCACGGCTTCATGACATTGAAATCGGCCATCGCCCGCCGCCTCGCCGCACGGCGTCCGGCGCAGGTCCACGCCGGCTTTCAAGCCGCGCCGCAGGCCCCCTCCGCCGCACCGCGCGCCGCATCCCGGCGCGAGCCGCGCTTCGAACAGGCCCCCGCGGCCCACGACGCCTTCGACGGCGCGGCGGATTTCGGCGGCTACGATCCCGCCGAGGCGCCTTTTGCCGACGAGGACGAGGCCTATGCGCCCCGGACGGCGGGGCCGGCCGTGTCGCGGGTGGTGCCGCCGCCGGCGGCGCCCAAGCCCGGCAAGCGCCTGGCGCGGGAGGCGCAGCCCTCCTTCCTCGACGACGGCGAGGACTACCAGCTGCCGCCGCTCGCCCTCCTCGCCGAGCCGAAGAAGAACAACGGCGCCGTGATCTCGCCCGAAGCGCTCGAGCAGAACGCGGCACTCCTGGAGAGCACGCTGGAGGACTTCGGCGTCAAGGGCGAGATCATCAACGTGCATCCCGGCCCCGTCGTGACGCTCTACGAGCTGGAACCGGCGCCCGGCACCAAGTCCTCGCGCGTCATCTCGCTCGCCGACGACATCGCCCGCTCGATGAG
>NZ_JACIEN010000015.1 GCF_014196925.1 Chelatococcus caeni
GATCGCGGCCATCCGGCCTCGCGTCGCTCGTGTCCACATCCATAGTGTGAATCACGAACCGACCCACAGGGGAAGCCCTTTCTCAAACGGTCTCTAAGCTCTGGAAAGAAAAGACATAGTCGCGCCCCTAACTTAGAGTCTAACAAAGAGTCTAACGTTGAAGAGCGCGCGCGCGATGTGGAAAACATCGCCGGAAGGTCCGAAAGGGACCGCAAATCATCATCTGAAAGTAATGATACACGTCTTACGTCTTTCCGTAAATCCGTAAACGGCTCCACTTCATCTTCGGACGTCCAGCGACCGTCTTTCGGCGATGACCCGGGAGGCGCGCAATGATCGTCGCGCTCCTCAACCAGAAGGGAGGCGTCGGCAAGACGACGCTGGCCCTGCACCTCGCCGGCCAATGGGCGGCTGAAGGCAAGCGCGTCATCCTGATCGACGCGGACCCGCAAGGCTCGGCTCTGGACTGGTCGCAGCAGCGCAGCCGCGAGGGCCTGCCGCGCCTGTTCGGCGTGGTCGGCCTGGCACGCGATACCCTGCATCGCGAAGCGCCCGAACTCGCCCGTGATGCCGATCATGTCGTCATCGACGGCCCGCCACGTGTGGCCGGCCTCATGCGCTCGGCGCTGCTTGCAGCCGACCTCGTGCTAATCCCGGTGCAGCCGTCACCGCTCGATGGCTGGGCGTCAGCCGAGATGCTGGCGCTGCTCACCGAGGCGCGCATCTATCGGCCTGAGCTCATCGCCCGGTTCGTGCTGAACCGCTGCGGCGCCCGCACCGTCATCACCCGCGAGACGGCCGAGACGCTCGCCGACCACGATCCGCCGTTGCTCTCGGCGACCATCGGCCAGCGTGCCGCCTTCGCCGACCTGGCGCAGTCGGGCCGCCTCGTGTTCGAGGCCGAGCACGACAGTATGGCTGCCCGCGAGATTGCTGCCTTCGCCGCGAAAGTGGGGAGGCTGGCGCCATGAAGCTTCCCGCACATTCCATCCTGACCGGTGACTGCCGCGTCCTCATGCCGGCGCATGGGCCGTTCGACATGATCTTCGCCGATCCGCCCTATGGCGACACGTCGCTCGCCTGGGATCGCCGTGTCGAGGGCTGGCTTCCGCTCGCTCGGGGGGCATTGCGGCCGTCCGGCTCAATGTGGGTATTCGGCTCGCTGCGCTGCTTCATGGCGACCGCCGCGGCGTTCGATGACGCCGGCTGGAAATACGCCCAAGAGATCGTCTGGGAGAAGCAGAACGGCTCCGGCTTTCACGCCGATCGCTTCAAGCGCGTCCATGAACTCGTCGCCCAGTTCTATCGCAGCGATGCGCGATGGAGCGCGGTCTACAACGTCGTGCAGACGACGCCGGACGCCACAGCGCGCACTGTGCGCCGCAAGAAGCGACCCCCTCATACCGGCCATATCGATGCCGGCCACTATGTCAGCGAGGATGGCGGGCCACGCCTGATGCGTTCGGTCATCCATGCCCGCAACGCCCATGGCCGCGCCATCCATCCGACCGAAAAGCCGTCCGGTCTGATCGAAATCCTCATCCGCACGAGTTGCCCGGAAGGCGGCCTGGTCGGTGACTGGTTCGCCGGATCGGGCGCGGCCGGCGAAGCCTGCCGCTTCTCCGGCCGCCGCTATCTCGGCTGCGAGCTCGACCCGGTGATGGCGCGCAAAGCCGCCGACCGCATCGCCGCGCTTCTGCCGCTCGCCACGGGAGACAGGTCATGATGAAGCCGCCGCACAAGCGCGGCTTCGCCGCCCGCCCGACAGATCCCGACGACTGGATCAAGGCCGCCGATCGGCTCCCGTCGGCCTCTTCATCCGCGCCACCATCCGGCTCCGGCTTCACCGCCCGGCTGACCATCGACGTCACGCCGGACCTGCGCGGCCGCATCAAGATCGCCGCCTTCCAACGCGGCGTCACCGTCGCCGACATGCTGCGCGAGCTGCTCGCGCGCGAATTCCCAAAATCACCAGGAGACCCGTCATGACAGGCATCGCGGCACCCCGCATGCGCGGCGGCCCGATGCCGTCGCCCGCACCATCCGACCGTCTCACCCATGTCGAGCTCACATGGGTGGAGAAGAAGATCGAATACTGGATCAGGTTCGGCCAGCCCACCTACGAAACGATCCTCGACCGTCGTTGCCGTGTCCTTTCCTTCCGGCCGAACACGATCTTTGCCTTCGTCCGCTGGGCCTCCAACGACTTCGGCACGATCATCTCGCGCATCGACATCGTGCGCGCAGTCGAGCCCGGCGAAGCCTATCAAACGCTGCCTTTCGTGCGCCCCGGCGGCGACATCCTGCTCAAGATCGAGAGCTGGCCGAAGGCCGACCGGGTGCTGCAACTGGTCGACGCCATCGAAGCGCTGACGCTCGATCCGGCCGACGCAGCGCCCGACTACTGGCGACACGTTCACAATCGGCTGACGGCCGGACACGAGCCGCGCAGCTACACGCGCGAGCAGCATCAGGCGTGGCTCAAGCGCCGGAGGATCGGGCCATGACCCGCATCGGATGGGCGATGGCGACCTTCGTAGCGACCAGCGCCGTCGCGGTTTCGACCTGGATCGATGCGCCGATCAAACTCATCTGGAACGCCTCGGCCAGCGCGCCGATCGGCTTCTACTTCGTTGAACCGGCAGGACGTCTGGAGGTCACCGATCTGGTCGCGGTCGATGCGCCCGAACCGATCGCCAGTTTCCTCGCCAATGGCCGATATCTGCCGCCCGATACGCCGCTCCTGAAGCGCGTACTGGGTCTTCCAGGACAGACCGTCTGCCGCGTCGGTGTCCTCATCACAGTCGACAGCGTGGAGATGGGAGCAGCGCTCGAGCACGACCGCCTCGGCCGCCCGCTGCCCGATTGGCAGGGCTGCCGGGTGATCGCCGAGGGCGAAATCTTCCTGATGAACTGGGACGTCCCTGACAGTCTCGACGGGCGCTATTTCGGCCCGGTCCCAGCCGGTTCGGTCATCGGCCGCGCGGTCCCCTTGTGGATCGACGAGAAGGGCGAAGGCCGCTTCGAATGGCGGGCGGCGACGCGGTGAACGCCCTGCCTACGGCGGGCGCGCTGCTCGCCGATCTTCATCCCACCGCACGTTGAAAGGAACTAGTCATGCCGCAGATTGGCGAATTCACCCGTGAGAAAACCGGCTTCATCGGCCGCATCCATACCATCGCAATCCAGTGCGAAATCAGCATCGTTCCGGTCGAACCGTCCGAGGTCGAGAATGCGCCGAACTATCGCATCCATCTCGGCCCGGATGACAATGGACCGGAGATCGGTGTGGCCTGGACGGAGTCCAGCGAGAAGGCCGGTGAATATCTGTCGCTGACGATCGATGACCCCAGCTTCCCCCAGCCGGTCCGCGCCCGCCTGTTCCAGAACGGCGCGGACGCGACGTCATGGTCGCTGCACTGGAGCCGCCCGCAAAAGCGCGGCGAACGGAAATAGGTCATGCGGATCGTTCGTTTGAGCCCCGCATCACCGATGTCACCCGGGCGGCCTCGCGCTGCCCGGCGCATCCTCCTCCTTCTCCTTTCCGGCCTGACCTTGGCCGCCGCGCCGCCGCCCGCCGTTCTTGCGCAGAGCGCGCCATCGGCTGAGCAGCCATCGCGCGATCCCCATGCCGCCTATGTGACGGAAGCCTCGCAGCGTTTCGGCATTCCCGAGCGCTGGATCAGGGCGGTGCGTCGCGTCGAAAGCGCCGACGACGTGCATGCTGTGTCATCGGCGGGCGCGATGGGCCTGATGCAGGTCATGCCCGATACCTGGGCCGAACTGCGCATCCGCCATCGCCTCGGCAGCGATCCTTTCGACCCGCGCGACAACATTCTCGCGGGCACGGCCTACCTGCGTGAGATGTACGATCTCTTCGGTTCACCGGGCTTCCTCGCCGCCTACAATGCCGGTCCCAGGCGCTACGAGGAATATCTCGCGGGCCGCCCCCTGCCTGCCGAAACCCGCGCCTATGTCGCTACACTCGCGCCGCTGATAGGCGCTGGAAACGTGACGCCCGGCCAGCCAGGAAATGTCGCCGTCGCTGCCGCCGATCCGCATGCCTGGCGCCGATCGCCGCTCTTCGTGACGCCATCCGCGCATCGTCTGCAGGCCGGTCAGCCGACATACGATGTGCAGTCCGGCGATACTTCGGCTGCGCCTTCGTTGCACGACCAAACCACCATTTCACTGCAGTCCGGCAGCCTCTTCGTCGCCCGTGCCGGAGAAGGGGACCGGTCATGAGGGAATTCGCAGCATGGCGCAGCGTGGCGTGGTCTGGAGAAGGCTGTGCGGGAAGGAGGGAGGAGCGGAGAGCAACGACAGCAGGACGGCGAGATAAAAGGGCCTCGCCAAATTCGCACAAGCCATTGACATGGCTTGGCTTTTGGCGTGCCGGTCGGTCGGGTCGCGTGCCGCTTTTTCTGATTTATGTCACGTTTTCAACGCTATTTCCGGCACTGTGCCGGGATTGCCTGCCTCTAAGGGCCTGCTCATGAGCGAAGGCGACAGCGAGTTTCGTATCCGTCCGGGACGCATCAGATCGACCCGCGCCCCCAAGCCCAAGAGCTTTATCAACCAGGTGCTGCGGGCCGCGAAGAAGGCGGGGCACAGCTCAGGCGAGGTGCGCGCCAAACGCGCCCCCCGCCGTGGTCACTCGACCTTCGGCAGGGGCCGTGTCAGGTTCAGCCGCTCGCGCATCTTCAGCGCCTCGCGCCGCGTCGTCGTCAAGGCGCGTGTCGTGCGCCACCAAGGCAAGTCGTTCCGCTCTGCCCCGCTCTCGGCCCATCTCTCATACCTGAAGCGCGAGGGCGTCAGCCGGGATGGAGAGAAGGGCGTGATGTTCGACGCGACCAACGAGCGCGCCGACGATCTCGCCTTCTCCGATCGCTGCAAGGATGACCGGCACCACTTTCGCTTCATCGTCTCGCCCGAGGATGCCGGCGAGATGACCGACCTGCGCGAATTCACCCGCGATCTCGTCAGCCAGATGGAATCGGATCTCGGCACCAGGCTCGACTGGGTCGCCGTCGATCACTGGAACACCGACAATCCCCACGTCCATCTTCTCGTGCGTGGGGTCGATGAGACTGGCGCCGATCTGGTCATCTCGCGCGACTATATCAGCCGCGGCCTGCGCTCGCGCGCCGAAGATCTGGTCTCGCTCGAGCTCGGCCCCAAGCCCGAACACGAGATCCGCAATGCGCTGGAGAAGGAGGTCACGGCCGAACGCTGGACGCGGCTCGATGTCGAGATCCGCATCGCCGCCGACGAGACCGGCTTCATCGACCTGCGCCCCGAAGCCACCGGCAAGTCCGATCCCTCGCTGCGCCGCCTGATGATTGGCCGCCTCCAGCATCTCGAAAAGATGGGGCTTGCCGACCAGGGCTCTCCCGGCGAATGGACCGTCGGGCTCCAGGCCGAACGCACCTTGCGCGATCTCGGCATGCGCGGCGACATCATCAAGACCATGCACCGCGCCTTCACCGAACGCGGGCAGGATCGCGGCTTCAGCGACTATGTGATCGACGGCGGCGGCGCGGGCTCTCCCATCATCGGCCGCCTGGTCGATCGCGGCCTGCATGACGAGCTGACCGGCGAAGCCTACGCGGTGATCGACGGCACGGACGGCCGCGCCCATCACGTCCGCTTCCGCGGCATCGAAGCCTTCAAACACTCCCCGCCGATCGGCGGCATCGTGGAGGTGCGCCGCTTTGGCGGTGAGGACGACAAGCGCCCGACGCTCATGCTCGCCAACCGGTCCGACTTCGATCTCAATCGGCAGATCACCGCGCCGGGCGCGACCTGGCTCGATCACCGCCTGGTCGAGCGCGAGCCGATGCCGATGTCGGCGGGCGGCTTCGGCGCCGAGGTCCGCGACGCCATGAAGGCCCGTGCCGAGCATCTGGCCGAGGAAGGCCTCGCGCGACGTCAGGGCCAGCGTATCATCCTGCAGCGCAATCTCCTTAACACCCTGCGCCAGCGCGAGATCGATGCCGTCGGCGCCAAGCTTCAGGCGGAAACAGGTTTGCCGTTCCAGAAGGCTCAGACCGGCGAGCATGTCGCTGGCCTCTACCGCCAGCGCGTCACGCTGACCTCAGGCCGCTTCGCCATGATCGACAATGGTCTCGGCTTCCAGCTCGTGCCCTGGACGCCACCGCTCGAGAAGAAGCTCGGCCAGCACATCGCCGGCGTCGCCAAGGGAAACGGCGGAATCGAATGGAGCCTGGGCCGCCAGCGCGGGCTCGGGCTCTAATCCTTACGACCGAATGCTAGAGCTTTGTCCTGCCGGCTGCGAAATCGTAGCGCTTGCGTAATCAAAGCGGCTGCGGTCGCAGGAACCGATCGATCATCATCGTGATCAACTTGCGGCTTTCGTCAAAGTCGACGTCGGACGTCATCAGCGGCAGCATGGGAGCGGCGTCGAGCACGGCGACCAGCACAGCGCTCGCGTGCCTGGGGTCGAGACCCGGATCGACCTCGCCGCGCGCCTGGCCCGCCTTGAGCGTGTCGGCGAGAAGCTGACGGATGCCGTCGGTGTTGGCCTGCAAGATGGCGTGGATCTTCTCATTGCGTCCGGCCTCGGCCAGCAACTCAAACAGGATGCGACAGTGGGCGAGATCATCCCAGCCGCTCATGCTCCAGAGCTCGGACAGCAGGACCGTTGCCGTTGGCTCGTCCTTCGTATGGCGACCAAAGTGCCCGTGGAGCTGCACCAGGTAGTCGTCGGCCATCTGCTCGACGATCGCCTCCTTGCTGGGAAAGTAGTGATAGAGGTGGCCTGGGCTCATGCCCGCTTCCTTGCAGATCATCGAGATCGACGCGCCTTGCAGTCCATTGCGCAGGAAGCAGCGATGGGCGGCGGCCAGGATTTCCTGCCGTTTGCTCTCATGCTGTTCGGGGACGACCTTGCGGACCATGGGGGCTCCATAGAGATAGTATGATCGCTCTATTATAGCTTGACCACGCCGCGATCATTATTAGAATGATCACTCAAACTATGATGGAATGGCCACCGCGTCCAGTTGGATACGGCCGGCCGTTATCGATTTTGCGGGGCTCCATGAACAAGACACTTCCAATCCTGACCGCCACCCTGGCGTGGTTGCTGGCGGCCTTCTTCCTCTTTGGCGCATACGGCAACACATTCCTTTCGGAAGAAAACGCGGCCGCCTATGCGGCCTGGGGCTATCCCGGCTGGTTCCATTACGTCACCGCCGCCCTTGAGCTGGCTGCCGCGCTGCTTCTGCTCCGCGCGATCACGAGACCTGTTGGTGCCGGGCTAGGCGCGATGGTGATGGCCGCGGCCGTCCTCACGACGCTGGTCAATGCGGACTATGACCATTCGACCGCTCCGAGCGTCGTGCTCCTCGTCTCGCTGACGGTGCTCGGCCTGTCCCTGTTCGTGCGACGCGCCAACGCCTGAATTCTTCCTCCCCGGAGTTCACTTCCATGAACGATAGATCTTCGCCGGTCGGCACGGCCGAGCCAACCAACACGCCTGTAGCCTATGCCGACAGATGGTCCGACCTCCTGTCAGGAAGGCATCTCGCCATCGTCCTCGTCATGGCGAGCGGCGTGCTGCTCTACGCGATGAACCTCTATTTCACCGCAGCGCTCATGCCCTCCATCGTCGCCGATATCGGCGGGCAGCAATATTATGCGTGGGTGACGACAGGCTTCGTCATCTCGGCCATCGTGGCCTCCCTGTTCGTCAGCCGTATCCTCGACTGGAAGGGACCGGCGCTTGCCTATGTGGCGGCCTTCGTCGTCTTCGCGCTCGGCGCGGCGGCCAATGCCGCCAGCCCGACAATGGAACTGCTGATCGTCGGCCGGGTGGTACAGGGCCTCGGCGGCGGCCTGCTGGCAGGGCTCGGCTACGCCGTGATCCGCTCAGCCCTTCCCGAACGGCATTGGGCGCGGGCAACCGGCGTCGTGTCGGCCATGTGGGGCTTGGGTACGCTCTTCGGTCCGGCGCTCGGCGGCCTGTTCGCCGAACTCGGCCTCTGGCGCTGGTCCTATGCCGGGCTCGCCCTCGTTTCACTGATCTTCGCCATCGTCGCGCAGCGTTCCTTCGCCGGGACAGCCGGTTCAGGGCATCGCTCGCCCGTGCCCGTCGCCTCGCTCATCCCGCTGGTTCTGGCGACCATCGCCATCAGCCTCAGCGCCATCGCGCCTATCGGCTGGCCAACCCTGGCGACGATCGGCATCGGTTTCGTGCTGCTTTGGCTCTTTGTCGTGGTGGAGCGACGCTCGCACAACACCATTCTTCCGCGCATCACCTATCGGCGCGGCAACGCCCTGAAATGGGTCTATCTGACCGTCGCCGCACTCAGCGCCGGAGTCATGGTCGAGAACTTCATTCCGCTCTTCGGCCAACAGCTCGCCGGCCTCAGCCCGTTGATCGCCGGCCTGCTCGGCGCGGTGCTGTCGCTCGCTTGGGTCATCGCACAATTGTTCGTCGTCTCGGTTTCCTCCGAGAGCGGCCGCCGACGCGCCATACGCCTCGGGCCGTTGCTTCTGACGGCAGGCCTCATCGCCTATGGCCTGTTGCAGACGGAAAACGCCAGCCTGACCACGGTGGCGATCTGGACTGCGGTTCTCGCGCTCGCGGGCATCGGCATCGGCCTCGCCTGGCCGCTGCTCGGCGTGGCCGCCATGAGCAGCACGACCGATCCGGCCGAAGGCGGCAAGGCGGCGGCGGCGATCACCACCACCCAACTCATCGCCTTCTCCATCACCTCGGCTGTCGCCGGCACGTTGATGGCGGCGGGCGGGGACTCGGTCGCCGATGCGGCGCGCTATGTCAGCCTCGGCATCGCCCTGTTGACCCTGCTCGGCATCTTTGCAGCGGGGATCGCAACCCGGAAATAGCGAGGCGATCGGCGCGACCCGAATGTCCCTGAGGATGCAAGAACACCCCGCCAGATCGTCCAGACGGGGTGTTCATCCACAAAGCTGAAGAAAATAGCGCCTCAGGCCTGGAGGATTACCTTCATCGCCTTTTCGCGTGCGGCATTCGCAAAGACGTCATAGGCGTTCAGAATCTCATCCAGCGGGAAGCGATGGGTCACCAGCTTGCCTGGATTGACCTTACCGGATCCCAAGGTCTTCAGCAGCATGGGCGTGGTGTTGGTGCATACCAGCCCCATCGAGATGTTGATGTTCCTGATCCAGAGTTCTTCGATATGAAGCTGGACGGGTTTGCCGTGAACGCCGACGTTGGCGATGTTGCCGCCGGCCGAGACGATCTTCTGGCAGATATCGAAGGTCGCCGGAATGCCGACCGCCTCGATGGCGACGTCGACGCCTGCTCCGCCGGTGATCTCCAAAACGCGCGTAACAGCGTCTTCCGTTCCGACCTGGACCAGATCAGTGGCGCCGAACTGTTTGGCCAGTTCCAGCCGCGCCGGGTCCATGTCGATCATGATGATGCGGCCGGGCGAGTAGAACTGCGAGGTCAGCAGCACCGACATGCCCACCGGGCCGGCGCCGATTATCGCGATGGTGTCGCCCGGCTTCACCCGACCGGCCTGGACGCCGATCTCAAGCCCGGTCGGCATAATGTCCGATAGCATCACCAGCGCCTCTTCGTCAGCGCCCTCCGGGATGGGGTAGAGCGAATTGTCGCCATAGGGGATGCGGACATATTCCGCCTGGGTGCCATCGATCTTATGGCCGAGGATCCAGCCCCCGTCCGAGCAATGCGCGTAAAGCTGGCGCTTGCAGTTCGGGCAGGTCCCGCAGGAGGTGACGCAGGAAATCAGAACCGCGTCGCCCTTCTTGAAGTTGCGCACGGCTCCGCCGACTTCCTCAACCACGCCGACACCTTCATGGCCCAGCGTCCGGCCTTCGGTCACCGCGGGCACATCCCCCTTCAGGATATGAAGATCGGTGCCGCAAATCGTGGTCTTGGTCACCCGCACGATCACGTCGGTGGGTTTTTCAATGCCAGGTTTTGCCTTTTCGACCCAGTCTTTCTTGCCGGGTCCTTGATAGACGAGCGCTTTCATTCTCGTTTCCTCCTTGGGCGCTGATTGTCCGATGTCTTTACCCCGGGCCACGTCGACCCCGCCTGTCCGATTTTCGGACAGGCGGGCCTGGCAGACGCGCGCCGAAGACGAACGAATTCATCCCTGAATCGTGGAGCCTGATTCAGCGCCGACGCGAGACGCCATATTGCTCGAGCTTGAGATAGAGCGTCGAGCGTGAAATCCCGAGACGCCGCGCCGTCTCGCTCAGATTGCCGTCGCATTCGGCGACCGTGTCGAGAACATGGGCCCGTTCGCGATCGCGCAGCGTTTCCCCGCTGTCAGACCGCTCTCGCTCGGTATGGCGCTGTCCCCCTCGGCGATCCGCGAAAGAAATAATCAACCCCTGCACTTCGCCCTCCTCCGAGATCACCTCCACGTCGGCGTCGGGCAGGCCCTCGCGGATCCGTTCGGCAAGCACGCGGGCATCCTCATGGAGGCTCGCCTCATCCAGCAGATCGGCGACCGAGACGAGCCTTGCATCGATCCACCTGCTGTCGTGCGAAGCCCAGATCCTGCGGCCGTGGCGGTCAACCAGGATCCTGTCGCGGTCAAGGGACCCTGCCGCATCGAGCAGCCGTCTGATGAGCCGCTCGCGCTCCTGCAACATCGTTCCACGCAGCGTCTCCTCGATCTGCAGCGCGAGACCGACGGCGAGCGCCGCGCCCTGCCGCATGTGTTCATCGGACGGGGCCGAGACATCCACAACGCCTAGAACCCGCCCGTCCACCGGATCTCGCACGGGCGCCGCCGCACAGGACCAACGCTGGATCGCCTCGCAGAAATGCTCGACGCTGCCGATGGTGACAGGCGCGCCCAGATGCAGCGCCGTGCCGATCGCATTGGTGCCGATCGCAGTTTCCGCCCACAGTCCGCCGGGATGGAGATGGTTCTCCTCGCCGCGCGACCGGATGCGCGCGTCGCCCGCCGCCTCGAGAATGACGCCGCCGCCATCGCAAAGCAGGAGCATGGCGCCGGCATCCTCAAGCATGTCGCCCGCCTGTCGCACCGCGCTCTCTGCCGCTCGGCGCAGGCGCCAGTTCCTCGACCGGCGCCGGTTCAGTTCATCCAGAGCCAAGGATGGCGCCTGCTGAAGCGAATACAGCCCTCCATCACTGCGCGACCGGATCCATGATCCGAGCACGACTTCCCGAATCCCCTCCGGCACGCTCCCCAAGGCACGGAAGCGCTCCCAGTCCCCCTTTTGGAGGCCTTCACCCATGGGCCGTTCCATTCCCGATCAGCCAGCGAGCTTCATGCTTTCACCCTAACAAGGATCAGGATGACTCGGAACTCCGCGCACAGCCCCGTGGAGACTGAGAACCGCCACCAACCAAAACTGCGCAATCCCAACATCTTTCTCGGCCCTATGCTACATCGCGAACGCACCAGCTTTTCCGATATGCACGCTATGCTATCCGTTTATTCGACAGTTCTATTCTCGCTCTTGTCATGGCGGTTTCGAGGCTCGATCTGCCGGGTATTTGCCCGGAAGCACACCCATGTCCGCCACCAAAATACTCTGGGGCCAGATCCTCACCGTCTTCCTGATCGTCCTCGTCACGACGTGGGGCGCGACGCAGTATGTGGCCTGGCAGCTCGGCTATCAGGCGCAGCTCGGCACGCCCTGGTTCGTACTCGCCGGCGCCCCGATCTATTATCCGCCGGCGATCTTCTGGTGGTGGTACTTCTTCGACGTCTACGCGCCGAACGTCTTCGCCAGAGGCGGCATTATCGCAGCATCCGGCGGCTTCATCGCCATTGCCGTCGCCATCGGCATGTCGATCTGGCGCGCCCGCGAACAGAAGAATGTCGAGACCTATGGCTCCGCGCGATGGGCTAAGAGTCCGTTTGAGAATGGTGTCAGTGGCTGATCCTGCGCAGCAGCAGGCTTCCCATGGCGACGTGGATCATGGCCTCGGACACGTCGATGC
>NZ_JACIEN010000016.1:2500-3652 GCF_014196925.1 Chelatococcus caeni
ACAATTCGTATTCCAAGGGCGTTGGTTCCGAAAGGGGCTGGCGGTTTTGGGCTACGAATTGTCAGATGAAGGTATCTAGTCCTGAATACATAGGGATTAGAAGCGAACCCGGGGAACTGAAACATCTAAGTACCCGGAGGAAAGGACATCAACGAGACTCCGTTAGTAGTGGCGAGCGAACGCGGACCAGGCCAGTGCTTCATCATGTCTAACCGGAACCGTCTGGAAAGTCGGGC
Organism: Chelatococcus caeni; assembly: GCF_014196925.1. Classification (GTDB taxonomy): domain Bacteria; phylum Pseudomonadota; class Alphaproteobacteria; order Rhizobiales; family Beijerinckiaceae; genus Chelatococcus_A; species Chelatococcus_A caeni. The sequence goes on from NZ_JACIEN010000016.1 coordinate 2,737, forward strand.
CTGAGCGGGTGACAGCCCCGTACGGGTGTTGATGTGATGGAGACTCGAGTAGGGCGGGACACGTGAAATCCTGTCTGAACATGGGGGGACCACCCTCCAAGCCTAAGTACTCCTCAGCGACCGATAGCGAACAAGTACCGTGAGGGAAAGGTGAAAAGCACCCCGACGAGGGGAGTGAAACAGTTCCTGAAACCGGATGCCTACAAACAGTGGGAGCCCAAGGTTCGTCCTGGGTGACCGCGTACCTTTTGTATAATGGGTCAGCGACTTAAAGTAACGAGCAAGCTTAAGCCGATAGGTGTAGGCGCAGCGAAAGCGAGTCTGAACAGGGCGTTCAGTTCGTTGCTTTAGACCCGAAACCGGGTGATCTAGCCATGAGCAGGTTGAAGGTGCGGTAACACGCACTGGAGGACCGAACCGGTGCCTGTTGAAAAAGTCTCGGATGACTTGTGGCTAGGGGTGAAAGGCCAATCAAACTCGGAAATAGCTGGTTCTCCGCGAAAACTATTTAGGTAGTGCCTCGCGTGAATACTCCCGGGGGTAGAGCACTGGATGGGCTAGGGGTCCTCACCGGATTACCAAACCTAACCAAACTCCGAATACCGGGAAGTACTGCGCGGGAGACACACGGTCGGTGCTAACGTCGATCGTGGAGAGGGAAACAACCCTGACCAACAGCTAAGGCCCCTAAGTCGTGGCTAAGTGGGAAAGGATGTGAGAATCCCAAAACAACCAGGAGGTTGGCTTAGAAGCAGCCATCCTTTAAAGAAAGCGTAACAGCTCACTGGTCTAAATAAGGGTTCTTGCGCCGAAAATGTAACGGGGCTCAAGCCACGCGCCGAAGCTTTGGGTTCGTCTTATGACGAGCGGTAGCGGAGCGTTCCGTAAGCCTGTGAAGGAGGACCCGTGAGGGCTT
>NZ_JACIEN010000017.1 GCF_014196925.1 Chelatococcus caeni
TGCCGCTCCACCAGCCGCTCCGCCGCCTTCTTCAAGGCCGCCGCCTCGAGCCGTCCCTCCAGCTCCAGCACCAGCTGCACCGTATAGACGTCCGGCCCCGCCCCGTCGTAGAGCGCGTGGAACAGCAGCCCCTCCTGCAGCGGCGTCAGCGGCCAAACGTCCGCAAGCCCCGACACCTCCCGCTCCAGGACCGACACCTCCGCCTGCGACAGCCCGCCCAGCAGGACGTCGGACGGTGTGCGGCCGCCGGCGCCTGGCAGCGCGGCATGGCGGACGAGGGCCGACAAGGCGGCGAACCAGTCCTCGGCCAGTTCCTCGACCACCTGCGGCGTCACCAGCGCCGGGGCGAAGGTCCAGTCGGCGACGAGGCGCGGGCCGTCCTCCCCGTCGATCACCTGCGCATCGAGCGAAACGGCATGGGCGAGCGGCATGGCCGCGTCGGCGCCGCCGGCGAGCCCCTCGCCTTCCGGCGCCGGCATCCACGCACCGCCGCGCGCCGCCGGGAAGCGGCCGAGATAGTTGAACGACATCTGGGGCGCCGGTTGAACCGCAAGCGCCTGCCCCGCCTCCGCGTTGAGATAGCGCAGGAGGCCGTAGCCGAGGCCGTTGTCAGGCAGCACCCGCAACTGCTCCTTGATGCGCTTGAGGGCAAGCCCCAGCGCCTCGCCGCCGGCGAGCGCCGCGCGCCGGTCGATGGCGCCCGGGTCGAGCCGCACCGGAAAGAGGCTGGTAAACCAGCCGACCGTGCGGCTGAGGTCCATACCCGCCGCCGCCTCGCGGCCATGGCCCTCGAGGTCGACGAGCACCGCCTCGCCGCGGCCGAGGCCGTGGCGCTCGCGCCAGTCGGCGACGGCAAGCGCGAAGGCGGTCAGCAGCACGTCGTTGACGCCGCCGTGGAAGAGCGCCGGCAGCCGCGTCAGCAGCGGCGCCGTCACCTCCGGCCCGAGGATGCATCGCCGCACCCCGGCCGAACCGGCAGTGTCGCGCGCGGGATCGAGCGGCGGCAGGGCGAGCCGCGCCCCGGGATCCGCCAGCATGCCGCGCCACAGATCCCGTTCCGCCAGCCGCTGCGGCTGGTGCGCCGCCTCGACGAGATGCGCGGCCCAACGGCGGAACGAGGTGGCGACCGCCGGCAGGGCCACCGGCTCGCCCGCCTCCAGCGCTGTGAAGGCGCTGCCGAGGTCCTCGACGAGGATGCGCCAGGAGACCCCGTCGACGACGAGATGATGCAGGACGAGGAGAAGCCGGCCCGGCGCCCGGCCGCGATCGAACCAGACCGCCGCGATCATCGCCCCGTCCTCCGGTGACAGGCGCCGCTCCGCCGCCGCCCGTTCCTCGGCGACGAGGGCTTCGAGCGCCGCGCCATCGGCATCGCGGGCGCAGACCCGACGCAGGCATTCCGCCGCAACGACGCTGCCGGCCGGCGAGACGGCCGGCGTCCAGCCCGGCAGCAGCCTGAGGCGCAGCATGTCGTGGTGATCGATCATCGCCTGCAGCGCGCCGGCGAGGGCGGCCTCCTCGATGGCGGGCGGCACCTCGAGCAGCATGGCCTGGTTGAACGCGCCGATCGGGCCGCCCTTCTCGCGCAGCCAGGCGACGATCGGCGTCAGGGGCACCGGTCCCTCGCCGGGCTCCGGCGCGGCCTCCTCGGCGCCAAGATCAATGGCGGCTTCCGCCAGCCCCGCCGGAGTGCGCCGCTCGAAGACGTCGCGCGGCATCAGCCCGAGCCCCTCCCGCCGGGCCCGGCCGACGAGCTGGATCGACAGGATGCTGTCGCCGCCGAGGGCGAAGAAGCCGTCGTCGATGCCGACCGTGTCGAGCCCGAGCACCTCGGCGAAGAGCCGGCACAGCAAGGCCTCGCGGTCGTTGCGCGGGGGCGTGGTGCCGACGGGCGCGAGCTGCGGCGCCGGCAGCGCGCGCCGGTCGAGCTTGCCGTTCGGCGTCAGCGGCAGGCTGTCCAGCATGACGAAGGCCGCCGGCAGCATATGCGCCGGAAGCTGCGCCGCGGCATGGGCCCGCAGCGCCTCGCCGTCGATGACAGCCGCGGCCCGGGCAACGCAATAGGCGACGAGCCGGCGGTCGCCCGGCCGGTCCTCGCGTGCGATGACCACCGCCCGGGCGACGGCGACATGGCCATTGAGCACGGCCTCGATCTCGCCCGGCTCGATGCGATGGCCGCGGATCTTGACCTGCTGGTCCGCCCGGCCGACGAAGACGAGCTCGCCATCGGCGCGCCGGCGCACGATATCGCCGGTGCGGTACATGCGCGCTCCCGGTGGGCCGAAGGGGTCGGCGACGAAGCGCTCGGCCGTCAGGTCCGGCCGGCCGCGATAGCCGCGGGCGAGGCTGAGGCCGCCGACATAGAGCTCCCCGGCGACACCGGAACCGACCGGCCGCAGCGCCGAATCCAGCACATAGACGCGGCTGTTCCAGATCGGCGAGCCGATCGGCGGCGTCCCGCCCGCCGTCAGCCGCCCGCTCATGGTGGCGCAGACGGTCGTCTCGGTAGGGCCGTAGGCGTTGATCATGGTGCGGGCATCGGCCCAGCGCGCCATCACCTCGGCCGGGCAGTGCTCGCCCGCGGTGATGACGGTGCAGTCCGGCGGCACCGCCTCGACCGGCAGGACCGACAGCACCGCCGGCGGCAGCGTGACATGCGTCACGCCATGACCGGCGAGGAGCGCAGCGAGCTGCTCGGGCGACTGGAACCCCTCCGGCGGCATCAGCACCAGGGTGCCGCCGGCCACGAGCGCCATGGCGACCTCGGACACCGCCGCATCGAAGCTGAAGGAGGCGAATTGCAGGACGCGGGATGTGGGCCCGACGCCGAAGCGCTCGATCTGCCCGAGGGCGAGGCTGGCGATGCCGACATGGGTGACGACGACGCCCTTGGGTCGTCCGGTTGAGCCCGAGGTGTAGATGACATAGGCCGGATGGGCGAGGTCGTGGCCGGCCTCGTCCGGCGCCGTGTCCGGCTCGTCCGCCAGCGC
>NZ_JACIEN010000018.1 GCF_014196925.1 Chelatococcus caeni
CCCTACGGGAGCGTCTGCCTGACGCGTTCCCAGCTGTTTCGCATGTGGTTTGCGAGGATTTTGGCGAGGCGGTCGGGGTCGCGGGCGGTGAGGGCCGTGATCATCTCCTCGTGCTCGGCGACGGCCTCGTCCCACTTGGGCGGCTCCTGGTTGCCGAGGAAGCGGATGCGCTTGAGGCGCGACTGCAGCGTCTCGTGGATGTCGGCGAGCACCGCATTGCCCGACAGGCGCACGATGGCCGTGTGGATGGCCTGGTTGAGCTTGAAGTACTCGAGCCGGTTGCGGCTCGCGTAGAAGGCCATCATGCGCGCGTGCAGGCCGGCGACCGCGGCGATGTCGGCGTCGCTGGCGTTGGCGCAGGCGAGGCGCCCGGCCTCCGCCTCCAGCGTCGCCAGCACGCTCAGCATGTCGTAGACGTCCTTCGGCGAGAAGCGGCGCACGATGGCGCCGCGGCTCGGCACCAGCTCGATCAGCCCTTCGCGCGCCAGGAACTTCAGCGCCTCGCGCAGGGGCGTGCGCGAGATGCCCAGCGCCGCGCCGAGCTGGCCCTCGTGCACCCGTGCGCCCGGCGCCAGCTGGCCCTCGGTGATCATGTCGCGGATGCGGGTGACGACCTCGTCGTGCAGCGTGCGCCGGGCGATGGGGCGGGCCTCCTCGGGGCCTGCCTCCGGCCTGTCCGCCGACGGGGCGATGGTCTCGTCTGTCATGCTCACCTGTGGTCTCGGCCTCATGGTCGGCTCGGGATCGGATCGCCCTGGATTGCCTTGGGATCACCTTGGGGATCGGCTCGGGATCGTCCTGGACCACCGGCCAGCGGGCGAAGGCCCGGCGCCCGATCCTTGCGCGAACTCCTTTGCTATCCCTCTGCTACCCCCTGGCGAACCCGCCGGGATCTCCCGGCGGATCCCTTGGCAGTTCCTTGGCAATTCCTTGTCGAATCCCTTGGCGAATCCCTTGCGCGTCAAGGCTCATGATGCCTGCGGCGGGGGCGGCGGTCAATTGAACGCCGTATGATGGCATTCTGTATACAGCATACTTGACGACAGGACCGCGCCCCTCTAGCCTCCCCTCAACCCATCTCCAGGAGGTCCGCGTCGTGGCGCAAAGGCCGCTCAATTCCCCTCCCCAGCCGACCCTCGCCCCAACGATTGCCCCAACGGTCGCTCTCGCCATGGGCGATCCCGCCGGCATCAGCCCGGAGCTCATGGCCAGGGCCCTCCACCTCGACGACCTGCGCGCCGCCGCCCGCCTCGTCGTCTTCGGCGACCGGCGCGTCCTCGCCGCCGGCGCGGCGATCGCCGGCGTGTCCCTTAAGATCGCCGTCGTCACCGATCCGGCCGAGGCCGCGGCCGGCGAGACCCGGCCCATCTTCGTCGACCTCGGCCATCTCGACCCGGCCACCATCCGCCCGGGCGAGGTCAGCCGCGCAGGCGGCGCCTTCGCCGTCGCCAATTTCCGCGCCGCCCTCAAATACGCCATGGCCGGCCATGCCCAGGCGGTCGCCTTCACCCCCTTCAACAAGGCGGCCATGCGCCTCGCCCATCCCTCCTACGAGGACGAGATCACCTTCCTCACCGAGGAGGTCGGGGCCGAGGGTCCGGCGAGCGAGTTCAACATCCTCGAGGGCCTGTGGAACGCCCGCGTCACCTCGCACGTGCCGCTCAAGGACGTCGCCGGACTGATCACCCGCGAAGCCGTGCGCGACGCCCTCGCCCTCGCCGACGGCGCCATGCGCCAGGCGGGCTTTGCCCGCCCGCGCATCGCGGTGGCGGGGCTCAACCCGCATGCCGGCGACGGCGGCAACTTCGGCCGCGAGGAGATCGAGGTGATCGCGCCGGCCATCGCCGAGGCCAAGGCCCGCGGCATCGCCGCCGACGGGCCGTTTCCCTCCGACACCGTCTTCCTGCGCGCCAAAGCCGGCGCCTTCGACGCGGTGCTGACCATGTACCACGACCAGGGCCAGATCGCCATGAAGCTCATGGGCTTCGACCGCGGCGTCACCATGCTCGCCGGCTTCCCCGTCCCCATCCTCACCCCCGCCCACGGCACCGCCTACGACATCGCCGCAAAGGGCATCGCCAATATCGGCGCTACACGCGCCGCATTCAGCCTCGCCGCAAATATCGCCGCGAA
>NZ_JACIEN010000019.1 GCF_014196925.1 Chelatococcus caeni
GCGGGCTCGACCCTCGCGGCGGGCACCTACGCGCCCAACTTCGGCGCCGGCCTCAACTTCCACAATGTCGTCGCCGGCAACATCACGATCGGCAATCCCAGCAATGCCAAGGCAGGACAGACCGGCCTGATCGTCCTTCAGCAGGACACGACGGGTGGCAGAACGGTGGCGTTCGGCTCGGCATGGCGTTTTGCCAACGGGAATGCCCCGAGCATCAACACGGCCGCCAGCCGCACCAACGTCATCGCCTATCAGGTGCTGCACAGCGGGTTCGTGATCGGCTCCAGCATTGCGGGGCTGGTGTGATGCTCCCCGGTCTCGCCAATGCCCTCCTCGTCGGCGGCAGCGTCGTGCCGGGCTCTGCGGCGTTCACGTCGCCGGGCACCTCTCAATGGGTGGTCCCGCCCTACAACACCCTGCGCGTCCGCGTTTGGGGCGCGGGCGGATCCGGCAGCGCGACCTGGGCGGGCACGAGCTACGACGGCGCCAACGGTGGCCCGTCGTCGTGCGGCGCCGTCTCCGCCGGCGGCGGCCAAGGTGGGCGGCGCTATGCCGGCGGCTACGGCGCGGGCGGCACCGGCGGCACGGGCACGACTGCGAACGGCGGCGCCGGCACCGCCGGCTATGCCTATACCGGCGGCCACGGTGGCCATGCTCCTAGCGGTGGCGCGGGCACGCCGGGCACCTCCGGCCAGGGCGTGTGGTCGGCCAATGGCGGCTATCCGGGCGGCGGATCAGGTGGCGTCGTGGGCTATGGCGCCGCGGCCGGTGGCGGCGGCGGTGCGGGCGGCTATTCGGATGTCACATTCACGGCCGGAGCGCCGGGGGCGCCGGTGCCCGGAGAAACCCTGACGGTTGTGGTCGGCACAGGCGGCGCACCGATCTCCGATGGCTGGGAACAATCCGGCCAGGGCGGACACGGCCGCGTGCTGACGGATTGGAGCTGATGCGATGGCGCTTGCGATCTTGAAGAACGGAGCGTGGGAACGCTGGGACGGCTGGCTCGACGAGGCCCGCCACAACACGCTGGACGTTGAGCGCTGCTGGTCGCCGGCCGAGCTGGAGGACGCGGGGCTCGCCGT